>OY759767.1:310000-5951384 GCA_963662705.2 Paracoccaceae bacterium
AAGGTAACACTTGCTGGAGGGCCGAACCCACTGATGTTGAAAAATCACGGGATGAGCTGTGCCTAGGGGTGAAAGGCCAATCAAACTCGGAGATAGCTGGTTCTCTGCGAAATCTATTTAGGTAGAGCGTCATCTGAATACCCCGGGGGGTAGAGCACTGGATGGGTAATGGGGCCCCACAGGCTTACTGATCCTAACCAAACTCCGAATACCCGGGAGTAATGGATGGCAGTCACACTGCGGGTGCTAACGCCCGTGGTGGAAAGGGAAACAACCCTGACCTACAGCTAAGGCCCCCAATTCGTGGCTAAGTGGGAAAGCAGGTGGGACGTCCAAAACAACCAGGAGGTTGGCTTAGAAGCAGCCATCCTTTAAAGATAGCGTAACAGCTCACTGGTCTAATCAAGATATCCTGCGGCGAAGATGTAACGGGGCTCAAGCCACGAGCCGAAGCTTGGGATGCGTCCTTCGGGGCGCATGGTAGCAGAGCGTTCTGTGAACACACGGATCACGTTCCGGACCGCCGCTTGCGGCGGGAAGGAGATGTATCCTTTGCGAGACGTCGCACTTCGGTGCCTTCGGATCAAACTGGATGCATTGTGACCTGTGGCTTCGAAGCCGGGCCGTGAGGCACCGGTGGAGCGATCAGAAGTGAGAATGTTGACATGAGTAGCGATAAAGAGTGTGAGAATCACTCTCGCCGGAAGTCCAAGGGTTCCTGCTTAAAGCTAATCTGAGCAGGGTGAGCCGACCCCTAAGGCGAGGCCGAAAGGCGTAGTCGATGGGAACCAGGTTAATATTCCTGGGCCTGGAGGATGTGACGGACCGGAGACGTTGTACCGCCTTAACGGATTGGTGGTGCAGCCGGACGGTTCCTGGAAATAGCCCTCCATCAAGATCGTACCCTAAACCGACACAGGTGGACAGGTAGAGCATACCAAGGCGCTTGAGAGAACTGCATTGAAGGAACTCGGCAAAATGCCTCCGTAAGTTCGCGAGAAGGAGGCCCGGCCCGAAGGCAACTTCGGGTCGGGGGCACAGACCAGGGGGTAGCGACTGTTTACTAAAAACACAGGGCTCTGCGAAGTCGCAAGACGATGTATAGGGTCTGACGCCTGCCCGGTGCTGGAAGGTTAAGAGGAGGGGTGAGAGCTCTGAATTGAAGCCCCAGTAAACGGCGGCCGTAACTATAACGGTCCTAAGGTAGCGAAATTCCTTGTCGGGTAAGTTCCGACCTGCACGAATGGCGTAACGACTTCCCCGCTGTCTCCAATGCAGACTCAGCGAAATTGAATTGCCTGTTAAGATGCAGGCTTCCCGCGGTTAGACGGAAAGACCCCGTGCACCTTTACTACAGCTTCACACTGGCATCAGGCATACCATGTGCAGGATAGGTGGGAGACGTCGAAGTCGGGACGCAAGTCCCGGTGGAGTCACCCTTGAAATACCACCCTTGGCCTGCTTGGTGTCTAACCGCGGTCCGTCATCCGGATCCGGGACCCTGTGTGGTGGGTAGTTTGACTGGGGCGGTCGCCTCCCAAAGAGTAACGGAGGCGCGCGAAGGTGGGCTCAGAGCGGTCGGAAATCGCTCGTTGAGTGGAATGGCAGAAGCCCGCCTGACTGCGAGACTGACGGGTCGAGCAGAGACGAAAGTCGGCCATAGTGATCCGGTGGTCCCGAGTGGAAGGGCCATCGCTCAACGGATAAAAGGTACGCCGGGGATAACAGGCTGATACTGCCCAAGAGTCCATATCGACGGCAGTGTTTGGCACCTCGATGTCGGCTCATCTCATCCTGGGGCTGAAGCAGGTCCCAAGGGTACGGCTGTTCGCCGTTTAAAGAGGTACGTGAGCTGGGTTTAGAACGTCGTGAGACAGTTCGGTCCCTATCTGCCGTGGGTGTCGGAGACTTGAGAGGAGTTGCCCCTAGTACGAGAGGACCGGGGTGAACGATCCACTGGTGGACCTGTTGTCGTGCCAACGGCAGTGCAGGGTAGCTATGATCGGACAGGATAACCGCTGAAAGCATCTAAGCGGGAAGCCCCCCTCGAAACAAGGTCTCCCATGAGGGCCGTGGAAGACGACCACGTCGATAGGCCGGGAATGTAAGCGCTGCAAGGCGTTCAGTTGACCGGTACTAATTGCCCGAATGGCTTGATTTCGATCCAGTAAAGGCCAGGTTTTCGCCCTTGTTTCCGGGGCGGTGACGGCGGCCGGCAGGCTGGTATGGAATGGAAGAGAAGGGAAAGACGGTTCGGGAAGACGAACCCCGAACCCAAGTCTCGTGTATCATATCCAGTTCTTTCCTGGTTTGGTGATCATAGCACGCGTGAAACACCCGATCCCATCCCGAACTCGGCCGTTAAGCACCGTCGCGCCGATGGTACTGCGTCTCAAGGCGTGGGAGAGTAGGTCATTGCCAAACCTGGAAAGGGCTGGATACGTCTCTCTGAATGAAGAACGGTGGATGTTTGCTGCGGCACAGCTTCTGCACCGCCGGAAACCGAAACGCAGCCCGAGTTGTCGCGGGGTGGAGCAGTCCGGTAGCTCATCAGGCTCATAACCTGAAGGTCGTAGGTTCAAATCCTACCCCCGCAACCAAATCAAGCCCTTGGAAACATTGATTTTTTCTGGGAGTTTTGTGTTTTGAGACAATTGATTCGGCGAACTAACGAACTATTGGAAATAAAAAAACACTAAATCTGTGAGCATAACTACGGGTGGTCGCGATCGGCATGGTGCCTAGCGGGCACGAGTGTTGAGACCATTTTTTGCTTGTATCGTTTACGTATGAGTTGAGGCTATGGGCCGCCACGGATGGGGGAAACGGCAGGCGTGTGCGATAATCGTCGATGACTGAACCTTTAATGATCAGCACAAAGGACGATGACCTCGTCGGTGTCGCCCGTCGCTCCGACCCGTTGGGGTTGCTCGCGTTGTGGTCCGCCCGCGCCCGTGAGGCGGTGCCCCACCTGACGGAACAAACGACAGAGGTGCGCGGATTTCAGATTCTGGTTGAGGCGTTCCGGCTTTGGACCATCTTCGCGAACCGGGCGCCGCAAACCCCTGAGCGGCTCATGCAGTTCTTCCTGCTCGTCGAGCAGGCGTTCGCCCGCACGGTCGGTTACCGAGATGGCGACTGGCCGCTACCGGGCGCGCGACGCGTGATGTCCCGCCAGGACGAAATCCCTCGCATCTCGGTGGCGGATGCGGGATGGCACCTGCTTGGAGGTCAGTTGACCAATGGCATCTGGGGTCTCTATCGAGGCGCGGCCAGACGGGCAGGGCTGCTCGACGCCAACATGGCCTGGCTATCCGACGACACTTGGGAGACAGCCTGTGCGACTTCCTGCTTGCGCGACGCCGCTCTCGAACGGCTGCTCGGATTGATCGGGCGAGCAATGGACGGCGAAACCGTCAATTTGCCCACCGACGGAAGGAATACGCTCCCAAGCGCGTTGCGTCGGACGTTTGAAGAAGTTCCACTCAGGAGTCATCTCCGTGAAAAGCTCATCGAGAGTCACGACTTGAATCGGGCACTCGCGAACAGACTGGTTCCTTTGGCGCATCTGGACCACCGGAGGTTCTTTGAACAGGCCGCGTTGGAGCTCGGGGAACATGGACCGGTACTGAGGCGGGTGATCGACTGCGAAAACCTGCTCGCTGTCCTGGAGGGCATTTTCTACCGTCTGTGTCGCGCGAGGGGCGAGTCGCTCGATGCGCTAGAGGACGACCTGCCCGTGCATCTGGGAAAGATCCGGAAGGCCCGGGAGGCGTTTGCAGGTTCGGGCATGTACACGGGACAGGCGGCAAGGAACAGAGAGGTCCGGTTATACGATACCGTCGACACATCCAGCGCCACGAAGCTCGCACGCTCCGTGTTGTCGCTACACCAGGCGGTATGCAAAGAACGTCAACGCGCTGCCTGGGTGTGGGAAGAGCAAGGAACATTGCGGAGTGACGTTGACATTGCCGAGTCGGATGAAGCCGATCTGAAAGTCGGTGTGGCGTGGTGCAACGACTACTACCTGCGACCGCTGTCCAGCATCGCCAGACAACTCGAGGAACTCGGCACTTGAACGGCCTGGGCACTATCCGCGAGCGCATCGAGCGAGCAACGGGTTACTTCGCGAGTCGAGAAGGTGCCGTACTCACCACATTCAACCTCAACGGCCAATTCCTCGAAGAGCAGGCGCTGCCAGCGATTCTCGGCGTCGAAGCCACGACTGCCGACGCGCAACACGCCGGCCTGCATGGACAATTGGCGGAGACGGCCTGCACGGTCTTCTACGACCCCACGGTGGCGTCCGGTTTATCTGGTAAGTTCCGCTATATGGCCCGGCCCGTTCCGCTGCGCGCTCGTCTGTTCCACCCGAAACTGGTGATTATCGCAGGACGTTCTGCGAACGGGACGACCTGGGTCTATCTCGCCGTTTCGTCGGCGAACCTCACGTTGTCCGGCTGGGGACGCAATGCTGAATCTTTCGGCGAGACATGGATCCACACCAGAACTCAACAGGCTTGGCGTGGCCTGGACAGGTTCCTCGCGTGGCTGCAGGACTATGCAAACCTCGGAGAAGAGCCCGTGTTGTTTTCCGATTTGGATTGGCTCGGATTTCCCGAGGTATTTGATCCGGTTTGGGACGGTTCTTCCCGCGTTGCGTTGACCTGACTGGAGTCCTTCCCGACCTTCACTGTTTCGGCTCGGTGTCGGGTTCGGATTTGTTTTTCTGCCTCTGGAGGATTTCATTCCAATCGTCGCTGTCTGGCCGCATGCGCCGGACCGCGGGGGTTTTCGCCTGGAGCATTGCGGCGGCCAGGTCTCCGGCCTGGTCGGCGTCATATCCGCAGAAGACGGTCTCGAGCTGGAACCTGTTGATCCATTCCGGCATTCTGCCGGTGGCTCCGGCAGTGGAGATGATGATGTCGATCCGTTTTCCCTCGTCGAGGGTCCATGCCGAGAGGGCGTCGATGGCTCCCTCGACGAGGAGCGCGGTTTTCGGTTCTGTCTGTCGCGCGATCCAGAAGCCGCCGTTGGCTTTGCGGCTTCCCGTGGCCATGGCCCTGAAGGGCCGGTCGGGGCGGGTACCGACCAGCTCGGCGCCGGTTTTCCTGCGCTCCCGGTCACGGCAGGTGAAGACGGCATTGGCGCGGTTGTCGGTGCCGAGAATGCCGATGCGCCTGCAGTGTTCGACCAGGCGTGGATCGAGCCCCCGGTTCCGGCACAGGTAGCGGCGCACCCGTGCCCATGCCCGGTCTTCGGAGAGGATCGGGGTTTCGTCTCCGGTGCATGGGTTGCGGGACGGGAAGCCTTCGAGGTGCCGGAGAGCCTGACGGAAGCTGCATCCCTCGGCCTGGATGACCAGGTCGATTGCACCGCCGCCACCGCGGCCCGTGATATGGTCGAAGTATTTCGTCCCGTTGATGCTGATCACGGATCCCGGGCGTTTCCAGCGGGCCCTGTCGGCGGGGTCCTTCCGGTACCCGAGCCCGGCGGCGACGGCTGTCAGCGGGATTGCCCGGACCGCGTCGGCCCGCGCCCTGCGGTTGCTCACAGCACGACTTCGTCGGCGGCCCGGTTGACGTGACTGTCGGTGACGGTGCGCGCCCTGTCGGCGGCGGCGGCGATCAGCGCATGATGGGCGATGCGGTTGATCTGCCGCGGGATGCGGTTGCTTGCCAGTGCCACCGCCTCGATTGCCGCCGGCTCGAAGACCGGCACATCGGCGCCGGCCAGGCGCATGCGGTGTTCGATGTAGGCGCCGACCTCCTCGTGGCGGAGCGCGGGGATGTGGCAGTTGACGATGATTCTCTGGGCCAGCGGTTCGTGCACCGCCATCCTGAGCCGGTTGCGCAACTCGGTGAGGCCGACCAGCAGCAGGCAGAGCCGGTTGCTGGAATCCATCCGGTAGTTGGTGAGCATCTTGAACTCGGCGAGAACATCGTTGCCGAGATGGTGCGCTTCGTCGAAGACCAGCACCGGCAGCTTCCCGGCCTCGGCGACGAGGCGGCTCATCTCCGCGCGGATCGCCCGGCAGACCGCGGCGCGGGACTGGCTCTCCGCCAGGCCGAAGGCGGTTGCGATGGCGTTGTAGGTGTCGCGGACATTCCCGGTCGAGAAGGCGACGTAGCGAACCTGGTGGAGGCCCTCGTGCAGGGTGTCGAGCACCTGTCGGCAGAGCGCGGTCTTGCCGACGCCGGATTCGCCGGTGAGCAGGCCGATGCCGCGCAACTCGATGAGATGGCCGATACGGGCGCGTGCCTCGGCCTGTGTCTCGGTGTCGAGAAGTTCGTCGGACTTGAGCGTCTTCTCGAAGGGATAATTCCTGAGCCCGAAGTGTGACAGGTACATGGTCAGTCCTCCTTCTTTCTGTTGCGGACAAGCGCCCGGAAGGTCACGGTCGGTTGTCCGGCGGGGCGCTTGATCCGGGCATTGGCGTACAGGTCGAGCAGACGCGCGAAGCCGCGCGGCTTGCCCTCGTGCACCACCTTGATCGGGCGGTCCGGCGGGGCGGATGGATCGTAGCGGAGCGTGACCTTCGCGCCGTTCATCCCCGCCTCGACCTCGTAGATGCGGGCGTCGAGGCTGACGGTTCGGGCCCTGGAGACCCGCCGGGTCGCCTCGAACAGGAACATGTCGTCGAGATCGACGCCGGGGTCGGGCCGGCGGACCCTGCCGCAGGTGAGGGCCCACTGGTCGAGAGGGGTGCGTTGCCCTTCGAGGCCGCGATGAGGCGTCATGTGATACTCAGCCTCGACCCAGGTGCGGAACCGTCGGTTGAGGGTCTCCAGGTCGGGAATGTCCTGCGGGTCGAGCGGGGCGAGGAATTGCCCGCGAACAGTTCTGAACCAGCGTTCTATCTTTCCCCGTCCCGCGGGATGGTATGGCCGTGCATGCAGCAGCGAGATGCCCATCCTGCCGCAGATCATCATCAATTGCCGGGAGCGGAAGTTCGCACCGTTGTCGCAGAACAGTCTCTCTGGCAATCCGCGCCGCAGGATCGCCTCCTTCAGCACGACCAGGTAGTCGGCCGCGGTCTCGCCGAGGGCGAAATGCGCATACGGGACAACCCGGGTCGCGTCGTCGAGCAGGGCAATCAGGTAGGTCTTTCTCTTCCGCCCCCGCGTGTCCCTGACCTTCGGGCCGTGCATGACGTCCGACTGCCAGAGCTGGCCGGCCGCCTCGGTGGCGAAGCGGCGCAGGTCCCCGGACGGCGCGTCCGCGCGGCGCTTCATCAACCCCTCCCGGGTGAACAGCCGGTGGAGCGTCGAGGGGGCGACGATGACATCGTCGGGGACGGCGTCCGTGGCCCGCGCCCGCGCGATGACCTGCCGGACGCTGAGGTCCATGTTCTCCCGGCGGATCGCCAGCAGGGTCTCGACAACATCGCCCGGCATGTGCCGAAGCAGGCCGCGGTCCTTGCGGCGCTTCGGCATCAGCCCGTCGAAACCCGACTTGCGGTAGGCGCGGATCCAGCTCCGCATCGTCGTTGCCGCAACCTTGCGCCGGCCCGACCCCGGGATCGTCACCTCCCGTTGCGCTTGCCGCTTCAGGTACGGCGCCACCTCCTCCGGCGGAAGGTGCAGGGCCTCCGAGATCATGGCAAAGCGAAACAGGGCGACGTCCTTCCGGCCGTCGTTGATCGTGTCTTTCATGGTGATTCCCTCCGTCATTCCGGGCTCCGATGCGCCGGTCGGCCCCATCTGCCGTGATCGGCGGCCCCGGAACAGGGTTCGAATAGTGTTGGAGGCCCGGTCGGGGATTTCCCACCCGTCCCGGGAGGCTGGAATCCGACCGGTGGCGGCAGGAACTGCAGCTGGGCCGTCATCTCCTGGCGCAGGTCAACCAGCAGCGTTTCGGTGCCGAGCGCGGCGCGCATCGGCACCAGGTTCGCCGGAGTTCCCCTGAACAGGTCGGGGCGCAGCGTGACGACGGCCTCCAGGAAGAGCGAAACCGCCATGAATGCGCCAAGTAGATCGCGGATCGCGTTCGCCAACTCATCGCGGTCGGGAAACAGGCACCGGGCCGCCGCCCAACGGCTCGGGGCGGTGGCGAGAACCATCATGGCGTCCTCGATCTCCTGCAGCGAACCGCGCCGCCGGGCCGCGGCGAAATCCGGAAGACGGCTGATCGTGGTCTGGCAGTCACGGCAGTCGAAGCGGGCAACGCGCATCGGGATCGGCGTCTTCCGCCCGTAGGTCCCGTGACGCATCAGCCCGCAATCGCACGCGTCCCGGCCTTTCAGGCAGGGAGGAAAGCTTGCGTTCCTCCACTCCTCCCGGCTAACGTATTCCTCGGCGGTCAGTTCTGTTTCGAATCTTAGCTGTACGGGCCGCCCATGGCCCGGCGAAGGGCAATTCGCGCGGGCCACCCTTTTCTGTCCCAGGCCATTGGCGGCAGGCCCTCCGGCCAATCAAGCCGGAGGGCAACCGGACCGCAACGGCCCGCGCCAAAAGGCTGCTTGATATGGTTTCAAACTGACAGAGTGGCTACTTGAAAAGCTCTGCCTGGGGAAGAAAATCCGTCCCGGATTGTCACTGAATCACTGAAAAAAACCGTCAGCAGGGAACGTGGGACAAACCCGCCGTTTCAAGCCTGAATATTCCGGGACCCAACAGCCCGACGGCCGAGATGCCGTGGCGGTTGTGCGAGCTGCGCTTGCCCGGATGCCGGGCGGTTACCGCTTCCGCGACGATGACACGAAACCTTGGTCCGGCACCTTGAGGGCGCACTTCTACTCTTCCGTGGTCGACACGGAGGGCTTTCCGTCATTTCTCATGATGGGCCGTTCCCGCCAGCCGGAGGAGATGTGGGTGTACAGCCCATATTGGGGAAGCGTCTCGGAAATTATCGGCAAATTCGGCGCGAAGAAGACGTCTCTCGTTCCCGCCATGCGCGCCGACCGCAAGGCGCTCGGGATGTCGAAGAGCCAGTACGACGCCCTCACAGACATCGCGAAAGTGTGGCGCAATGAAAGTGAAAAGCAGGATGATCGCTTCTGGCACATGAAGGCGTACTGGATTTGGCATGGGGCGCGCATCTTCATAGCCGTTGGAAGCTGCAATTTCACGGAGGCCGGACTCGCTGGCGCTGACGGCAACGTCGAAGCCATGCTGGTGTTCGAGAACATCGAGCTCAATTGGCCCGAGGAAAGTGACACCGCCTGCCCGGAAAATTTTCCCGAACAACCGGTGGATGAGGAGGAGGCGCCTCAGCCCGTTCCCGTGGTCATCGTCGTTGCCTACGACTGGCGGTCGGGAAGCTGGCGCTGGTTCTTGGACGCGGACGACTCGCAGAGCGACTTCCGCCTGTCGCTGCCCATTGGCCTCGCTGCATTCCGAATCGTTCCCGGTTCTGGAGAGCGCCGGGGCAACGCACCGGAGTTTCCCGCACAATTCCAAGTCACCTACACTCAGCACGCGGAACGCAGGGAGTGGCAAGGGCAGGTCGTGGAACTCCACCTGGACCATGCGCGACGAACCTACGGCAAACCCCTCTCCGCAAGCGACATTCTCGAAAGCTGGCGCGTCCACGTGAAGACTGGAGGAACCGGACCTCGGAACGGTGGGGGCGATGGCGACGATGACGGCGACGATGTGCAAGCCGAGGTTCCGGCGGCATTTGATGTAGTGAACCTCTATGACCTATATCGCGCCATGCGAGCCTTGCGGACGCGACTTGGCGATCTTGAGCCAGAGCCGCAGGCGCAGCGGGCGTTGCTGGTGGGACGATCCGACAGTGTCATGGCGCTTGCTCGCCTCGCCGATGGCGATGGCGAAGCCCCGGTTGTCCGGTACCTGGTGCTGCGAGAGTTGTCCAGCATCGTTGCGGACTGCAAGGTATCCTCATTGCGCGGCGACCCCTTGCGCCGTGTGCACGAGATGAAACGCCGAGCGAAGGCGACAACACTGAGACAGCTTGCTTGCGAATTGAAAGGCGACCGGAAGAAAGCGCAGAAGATGCTGAAGTGGTTCGAGAGGCGACTTGCGAAAATGGATCCCGCTCGGAAATGACGCCATTCACCGATCCAATCACCCCCGATGACGTTGCGGAACTGATCGACTTCACGGTTGCCGACAATCCGGAAACGGCATCGATGGCCAGGATGCAGTGCGAAGGCGTTGCAGCGCTCCACAACATCCTGTGCAAGGGTCCGGGCGCCTACCTTGCCGATGAGGTCGGCATGGGCAAGACATACCAGGCGCTGGGACTCGCCGTGCTGACGTGGAATCAGAAGCCGGGCGCACGCATTCTGTTCGTCAGCCCACGTCAGAACCTGCAGGAGAAATGGGTCGACGACTACAAGGGGTTCTTCGCCTCTAACTACCGTCGCCAGCAAAAGTTGGGCGATGACCGTGTCACGTCCGTATTGTTCGGGGAGCCGGTCCACCGCCCCGTCGCCTTCGACAACCTGAGGAGCTGGACGCCGACAATCGGCATGCCGGAACAAATTGCTCCGTTTCTACGCCACACCAGCTTCATGCGACCTGTGTTTATCAGGTCAGTCAACCCGACCAAAGAAGTGGACCAACTATGGCGCTACTGGCGGAACCAATTCCGCAGCTGGGCGCTCTTTAAGTCACGGCAACCGAGAGGTCTGTCGAGGGACAACCAATCCCGCGAACTGAATCTCGCGTTCGCGCGAGCTCTGAACGCAAAGCTCGCTACGGAGGCGCCATGCGGCGAACCCTATTTCGACCTTGTCGTCGTGGACGAAGCCCAATGTCTTCGCAATCCGGACAACCAGACCAATAGTGTGCTCTACGAGGCACTGAAGTGTCAGGTCGCCAAGTGGCTGTTCATGAGTGCAACCCCGGCCCACGGCGGTCCGGGCGATATCCCTAGGATCGTCAACAAGTACCCGAATTGCGGGGAAATCCTTGATTGTGGGCTTGTCGGCGACCTCGGAGAAATGCAGAAGGCGCTGGGTGACTTCATGGTCCGCCGCCAGCGGCGGTATCTCGCGAAGGATCGGCCGACCATGGTCGGTAAGGACGAATACCGGGACCACGACAGAAAGCGGTGGGCCGTCGAAGGTGCCGACATGTCCGCTTTGAGCACATTGGCCATGGGCCTGGTCCAGAAAGGTCTGGTCGATGTTCTCGCGAGCCGCAACAACCGTTACCGAATCGGGTTCCTGTCGTCGTTCGAGAGTCTGCAAAGTTCGATTCGGCCTGTCGAAAGTGCTGCAGACTTTGAAAGCGACCCCACCTTGGGATCGTTGCGTCACGGTGCGGACGGAAGCGTTGAGCGAGATGCACCGGATGCGGGCTTCATCGACGAATTGACGGCAGACTTCCAGAGGCGGTTCGAAATGCCGTTGCCTCACGTCAAGGTCGACTCCGTGGTAGATCGGATAGCGCCTCTCGCGTTCGGTTCGGACGAAGAGGTAGGTGGTCGCAAGTTTCTGATCTTCGCCCGCCGCGTGAGTACCGTCCATGCGTTGCGCGATCATCTTGCCCGACGACACCGGTTGGCCGTCGAGGGGAGAATGCGCCGGTGCTGGAACGCTCGGGAGTTCGACTGGGCCGGGGGCAACGTGGGTCACGAAGACGCAATCGACGACGACGACTTTGCGGATGGCGAGGCGCACGAAGACGAGCCGGGAGACGATCCTCTCCGACGAGCGACGGCGAAGGGGGGCTGGCTCCACCGCTATCGGCAGACCTTCCGGGCAACCGGCCGAAACTCGCTGTTCTTCGAAGACGGCTGGCTGGAACGCCTGTGCCGGGCTGGCGATGTGGACCCAATGGCCGCCGCGGCGGCAGTACCCGACGACCTATGGGCAGAAAGCTGGACTCATGCGGCCAAGGCTGCGGGTGGCGGACGTCAGTACCGGGCAAACAGGCTGCGGTATCTTGCAGTACAAGGCCTTCGGCGGGTACCCGAGGTGTTTGGACTGAGCAAGGAGGATGCCGAGCCATGGCGAGTCGCGTACGAGACCTGCCTTCATAATCATCTGGAGCGGGCGAAGCCCGATGCCGAACCGCACCGCGCCCACGATCTGTTCAACTGGCCCACGCTATGGGCAAGGTGGGATTCTACTTTCGCCGGCAAGCCCCTGGCCCTTCCCGCGGACGATCCAGCCTGCGTCCAGGGCGACGCCGGGCGCGACGAGCTTTGCCGTCGACAGGCAGCGCGGACGATCCTCGGGCAGACCTTCCGGCTCACCGACACGCTGCTCGACCTCTACTTTGCGGACCAAGCCGTTGGAAAGTCGAGCGAAAAGCTGGCCGAACGTTTCCTGCGTTGGTTGAATTCTGACGACCCCGGCGCGGCGCAAATCCGCAACGACTGTGCACAATGGCTCGAACATCTTCGCCTCATCGTGGATGGTTGCCTGGACGGAGCCGGTCGACCCTGGCACGAGCTGGTCCATGAACAGGAAGAGACCTGGGCACAGCTCTTCGAACCCGGGCCAATAGTTGGCGTCACCGGCGGCTCCGGAGGACATCGCAGGGCGGTCCGCCAGTTCAGGACGCCGTCGCTACCCCGTGTGATCGTCTGCACGGACACACTGAAGGAAGGCGTCGACCTGCATCTGTTCTGCGACCATGTCCTGCACTACGGAGTCGCTTGGACCTCGGGAGACATGGAGCAGCGGGTCGGGCGCGTGGATCGCTACTTTTCGCAGATCGAGCGTCGATTGGCCGGTGAAGGTCCGCCGCCGGACGTGAAGTTGCACGTTGGCTATCCCCATGTCGTCGCATCCCTGGAACGGGGGCAGGTCGAGCGTGTCATCCAGCGGCAGAGAGACGTGGAAGCGCTGATGGACTCACCGCTTGCCGGTACAGGAGACGACGAACGTGAACTAGGGGAAGATGCGAGTGTTCGTCCGCCGAACGACCGACAGAACATGCAGCCGTTTGGCGAGTTGCGCTTCCCGAACCAGCGGCGGAGCATCGCTGCCGTTTCGAACCGCGCCGCCCGGGCCGAAAGGGAGCACTACCTGAGTTGGTACGGAGCGCTTCGCCGAAAGCTCGCCGAGCGGCGTTGGCGCGTCAGGGGTGATGGGAACATGGCCGGGGATGTCGCCCAGCCTGCTCGCCGTTCGACGCTCCTGCTTGAACGCGAGGAGCGCCAACACGAAATCGAGTGGAATTTCGACGCGGCGCTGAGACGCTACGTCATGACGTTGGCGAGCCCGCCGTGGCCCTCTGACTTAATGTTCAGCGGCGGCGAACGCCGCCGTATCGTGGGCCGTGAGCGCCTGCGCCAGAGCTTCGTACGTCTGCTCGTGCCCACGCCTGATGAGGGAGCGGACGAAACCGTGATTGCGGGCCTGATCGACGTCTTGGGGGGCATCGCGCCCAAAACGAACGCTGGCGCCCACACGTTCTGGGGTGAAGCGTTTGCGGCCCTCTCGCCTGACGCCGTTGATTGGGAATCTAATCACAAGGCAAGGCTGACGGTTCGGCGCGGCGAGCGAGCCCAACGCGTGACGGTCTATGCCTACGAGGGAAGCGTACGTGCCGTGAGCGTGGTCTCGGCAACGCCCGATAGACTCGGACACCGAACCGGATGGGCTCGACTGCCGTCACCAGAGGACGTAAAGGAGTGGATTCTGGACGCCAACAATGAACTCCCGTTGGGATATCTGGACCTGCATGACCGTGACGGACTGGTGTTCGGAATCCATGTCTTGCATGGCCACTTGTCGAGGGACGCCCGCCGTAGACTCATGGAAGAGGTTGGCTGGCGGGCCGATTCGTGGGAAGCATCCCTGACCGGCTCCGACCGACATTAATGCTTATTGCGCCGCAGGACTTGTGTGCCTGGGGAGGGCGCTTCGAGGGACTGCGGCAAGCGCAAGCGGTGGAGCAACGTCGATGCCGGTCGGCGTCCTGCCGTCAAGGCAGGGCAACTCGGTTTAAGGAACGTGGGCTGAAGACCTAAGGGGAAGGATGCTGAGCTTCGGCCATTGACCCATCGCTAGAGAAACACGAACTGGATTTACCGCATGGATACGTTCGATTGGCTACAAGACTATTCCCCCGGCTTTCGGCAGTTGTCAAAGGCGGAGCTCCGGGCATTTGCAGAGTTCCTGTTCTTGTGGAGCCTGTTCGAAGCCAAAGTACTAAACGAGCATGGCTGTGCAAATCAGATTGTCGCATCTTCGGCGCGATGGGCCAGCGACGGTCTGTTGACCGCGGAGACGTTTGGTCAGCAACTCGCCTACTTTCGCGATCGGTACGTTGCGGACGGTCAACTCAGTTATCGCTTCGATCATCTGCGCCTTCGTGCCAACGATGAAGAAGAACTTGTGCGGAGAGTGCTCGTTGGCGAGGATTGGACGCTGGCGAACATCGCAGCCACCGTGTTGATCATCGTATACCGGTTTCGGAACAACCTCTTCCACGGACAGAAATGGTCGTACGAGCTACAGGGACAGCTTGAGAACTTCATCCACGCCAACAAAGCGCTAAAACGCGCAGTCGAGCTTCATGTAGAAGAGCATTCTGGGGTGCTGGCATGAAGTTTTCTGATGGTGAGGATAGCTCCCGAAGTGAACTCGATCCATGGCGGGTCATTCTGGCCTGCCTCTTCGAGTTTGATAGCCATGAGATACCGGGCGTCGTCGATGCGTCAGGTTTGGCAGTCGATTGGGGGCTCACTGAACGAGAAGACTACTCCCACAAGTATCGCAAGGCGGCCTATCGGCCCCGGATCAACACGGCTTACGAAGCTCTGAACGGGGACGATCAGCTTCGTGTCGCCTTCATCGTTTGCGACGAACTTGCTCGCAGAGGGATGGCCGATCAACTCGATGCCGGATTGCGACGGATTGGATGGCGCGTTGACGAAGGCGGGCTGGTGCCCGCAAATGAAACTGTCCGCGAACTGTTCTTCCCGCTGGGCTCGCAGCATGACGCCTACGTGCATATCAGGGAGATCATTCGCCACGCCCGCCGGTCGCTTCGCATAATCGATCCATATCTCGACGGAACCGTGTTCACGATTCTCAGCGACGTTCAGAGACCGCTGACGGTTGAACTGCTCTGTGCGAAGCCGCCAGCGGATTTTCCGCTTGAAACAGAACGGTTCCGCGAACAGCACCCACGGATTCAGGTCGAGACGCGGCGCTCGCGGGATTTCCATGACCGGTTTATTGTCATCGACGACACAGCGTGCTGGCACATTGGATGTTCGATAAAGGACGTCGGCAACAAGGCGTTTATGGTGAGCAAGATCGAGGACTCCCGAAATGCCGAAACGCTCTTGGAAACGCTGCGCAACGCATGGGCAGGTGCGACACCACTTGCGTAATCTAGGTGTTCATTCTCTGGTTCCTCATGATCGTCAGTGGTCCCCATGGACCGCGACGGACGTGTCAGGCCGACCATCCCCCACCGATCAGTTTCGATCCGCTCTTCCTCGGTGAAACGCCAGGTGCCGATATGGCCGCGGCGCAGATCGCCGTTCTCGTCCCGGTCCATGCTGCCGGAGACGCCCTCATAGTCGATCTGCCCGCCGTTGGCGAGAATGCGAAGCGCGTCGGTGACGCCGAGGCGGGCCCGGTGCCTTACATGTTGCCGGGGCGGGTACCACCCAGAGGCTCGGTCGCTTGGCCGTATCGCCGAAGACGAATTTGCCACACAGGCTGTTGTCGATCGCCTCGCGAACCATGGTTAGGTTAGGGTCGCCGACTCGAAGGCGATCACCACCAGAGCTTGCGCGCCCGTTCTTGCGGACTCACGTAGCGCAGTCAGGAAAACGGTCTGACCGCCGTCGATTGAGACGACCTTGATGGGACCGTTCCAGGTTGCTTCGAAGGCGCCGGCAAGGCCTCGCCCCTTGGGTTCGTCGACATAGAGCAGGCCGACGATGGCATGCACGCCCTTGATCTCCAAAAGACGCCGTGCTGCCGCGACAACCTTATCCGTGCCCGCCGTTGGGTCGCCCACCACGATCGTTACAGGTAAGCCGAACACGCCGCCGCTTTTGTTGACATGCTTGATCGTGCGGGAACGGCCGCCGCCTGTCCCTGTGGAACTCCCACGAGCCGCTGCCGAAGTCCATCGGCAATCCGACTTTGAACGCGCCGGGGTCGTCCGCCCGCGCTGCCGTCGCGCGGGTGAGCGTCATGCTTGCCACTCCTAGCAGCATCGCGATTGCCAACGCCCGGGAGGGCGCCCTAGGTCGCCTCCAGGGCGGCCTTCACTCGTCCGAGGGTGTCTTCCCAAGTTTCATCAGGGACCGCTGAAGTGAGATGTGGCAGCACCACTTTGAATCGCTTGTGCACCCTCACTCGGGAAAGGCGCTGGTCACGATGTTCAACGTACAGCGCTGCCTTTTCGTGATTGTCGAAACCGTGCCTGACGCAAAAGGCGAACTGAGAGAGTTGCGGTTCAATTGGACCTCCATCGTTCTCGTCGGTCGGCTCAAGATGATGTTTCAACAGGGCTAGTAAGCTGCTTGCATGGGCAATGCTGGGAACAATTCTGATAACGAATTTGCGCGCGCCATCGCAAGTCTTGAGCTTCTTACCATCTATGCCGAGTGCGATTTCAAGGTCTCGCAGCGGACGTCCCTTCATCCATAGTCGGGTGAGCTTTTTCAATCGTGGAATAGCGTAGTTGGCGCGCTCTTGTTCTGTCCCCAGATTCTTGAAGGCGCTGCCGAACATGGAGTCGAGATCGTCACGCCGAATAACTTGATCTAGAAAACCGGGATTATCAGCGAACCAACCGAATAACCAACGTCGCCATTTGGAGATTGATGCACGGGCTGCGGGTGGTGCTGATGCCAAGTGGCTGGCGAGGTTTTCGACCATATCGACCGAAAGGCCAAGAGCGGCTGCGATCTCTTGGGAGGCGGTGTCATCATCGTCAGTTTCCGAAGCATGGTCCTCCAAGAGATCCGTCGCTGCCTGAATTCGTGAATTGATCCAATCAAGATCGTCCTGTCGGCGCGCTCTGAATCCAGCGAGGGATCTATTGACTGCCCATGTCAGACGCTCGCCGGAATCGTCCACGGCTCCTCCGCCAGTCAGTTTGTTGATGCAGTACCGCTCCAAAGCGCCTGGCGCGATGAGGTCTGTGTGGATACGATCGAGAACAGTTGTTAATGGGTCGTCGATTTTGAGGCACTGGTCTGACTGCCCGAAAATTTGATGCAGTTCCGTCCAGTAGGCTCCTATTGTCGCATCGTCGTAGTCGAACCGTACAACCTTGCCCGGGACCACGAGAACGATCCCATTCGGGTTGTATCCTGCACGACCGGCTCGCCCAGCCGCATTGAGCAGTTCCTGGGCTTGGAGAATTTCGCGTCGATTCAATTCTCTGTCGTACCGACTGTCTTCTGCGATGATGACCAGCTCACAGGAAAGATTCATACCTTGGGCAACGGTCGAAGTTGCCGTCAAGACCGTGATTCCATCCTTGCGCCGATACAGAGACTCTACAAGTCGACGCTCCTCCGGCAATAACAGTCCATGATGGACAGCGGCAGAGTTTTCAACACGATTTTTCGATACGCCAAGATATAGATGCGCTGATCCGCCGAGCTCCTGCTTTGCGATGCGAAACAAGTTCTTTTCTTCGTTGTTGAGACGGACTGGCGTTGAAACAGTGCGCTGCGAAATCTTCTTGGCAGCGCTGGCTGCGTTTCGAATAGACTGAAAAAAGATCAAGCTCTTGATACCAGACTTTGCCGCAGCCGCGGCGATCGCCGAAGATACTTCGCCGGAGTTGGGAGTTAGGCACCACGATGGGTTGATTCCAAGTAACGGCTTTTCTTCCAGCAGCGGCGAAAATGAGTAATCGTCGCGCGATCGTGTCTCCCAGGTTTGCTTCAGACTGAACAATGCAAATGGTTGGGCTGGCACTTCCCGTTTGACCGAACTCGGGATGGTCTTGGTCGTCGCTTGGTGGCGTCGTCGTTGAAGGTTGGAATTAAGATCGGATATCTCTTCGTCTTGATACACAACGCTGCCGCGAAGTTGCCGAGTGGGCTTCCATGACAATGACAAGGCAATGACGTGCCGTAAGATCTTCGATCCACTCAGCGATTTCAGTAGTGTTTTTCATCATCGCCGAAAGCAAAAGGAAATCTGCTTCTCTTGCCAGACGGGCGAAGTTAAGTACGCACAGCATGGCATCCAACGCTCGGCGGTCCGCGGCAGGCGCACTCGGATGAAGAAGATGACACTCATCGAAAACAAGTAAGCCGGTGTCTTCGAAAAACGAAGCGTCGAAGCTCATTCGCGCCAAGCAAGCTTCGGGTGTCATAATCAAGACGTTTGGCGGAGCGTTTTCATCTGGAGCAAAACTGCCGTCGTCGAGATACTCGTGTCGGACATTCGCGCGAGGGAAGGCGCGTGCCAAAGAATTTCGTGTTTGGTCGACTAGGGCGTGGGTGGGGGCGAGAAAGATCACAGATCGATCTGCAAGCAGGGCCGTGGCAATTTTCAATTCCGCGAGGGCAGACTTTCCGGCTCCGGTAGGAAAGCCAACGGCAGCGGAAACACCGAGATCCAGATAGCGGGACTCGATGGCTTCACGATGATTGCGCCAAAGTACGGGCCGCCGTCTGGCAAGCCTCTCAAGATAAGTATGCCAACGCACGGGGTCGACACCGCTTGGAGGAGGGAGAGACACCACAGCGCGGCGCGACATATCGCGAGCAACTGCGATCAGTAGCGATGCCAAATGGCAGGGACCGGGAAAGATACTAACCGGACCATGAGGCAGATCGATGACCTCATGGTCAACGTCGGAGGTGGAGAGGGACTTGACCTGCCGAAAGTAATCTAGCGGATTGCCGTATGCTCCAGCCTCGCCTGCCTTTAGCATTTGAAATGCGAGTGCCCGTACACCTTTGAGTAGAGGTAACTACTCACCCGTTCACGATGGAGATTGGGGTTCTGTGTTTACTTGACCATTTCGGCGGCCCGTCCTGCGAGCGCGATCTGGATGGCGACGAGTGGATTGTAACCCATTGCAGCCATGGATTGCAGGTAGCTTGAGATTCGGCACCAGTACTCTGCATAGATGCGGGTTCGGAAGCATCCGGAGACCTTCATCTTGACCTTTGCCATCCTGAAGCCGCGTTCTGCCGCATTGTTCGTAAAGCTGACATCGGGGTCGTGTATGAAGCGCAGCACGGCGTCTTCGTATTTCTTGAGCCGCTCGTGCAGGTTGTGGGCGTCGGACTTTGCGATGCGTCCGCGCTGGCCTTTCTTGCGCTTGGGGATTTCGGGCAGTTCCTCTGCTCCCCGTGTGAGGATGGTTCGGTATCGCTTGCGTATGGCGCGGTATTCGGCCTCGTTCAGGGTCTTGGTTTCGCTTGTGTTGACCCTGTGGCAGGCCTCGCACAGCAGTTTCTTCATCAGGCGTGCCCAGCGGTAACCGTTGGACTCGAAAACGAAGGCCAGTTCACGCAGCAAATGAGAGCCACAGAGGCCGTGCCTGCATGTGTCGTAGGAGAAGTATGATGCCCAGCAGTCGTGGATCAGTGTGCCGGTGAAGCGGGGAATGATGCCGATGTCATCGATCGCTTCCGCCCCGCGCTTTCGATGCAGGAACTTCAGGGTCAGCGATCCATCGGTGACGATATGTAGCCAGTGGTTCTTTCCGTCGACCCGCATGCCGGTTTCGTCGGCATGCAGGGCCGGCCGCGTCAGCAGGCGTTCGATGGCGGCCTGTTCCCACGCTTCGAGTGCATCATGGAGGCGCCGGATGTAATTGAGGCAGGTGGCTTCGGATATCCTGCGTCCGGAGATCGCCTGCACCAGCGCGACGGTGCGCCGCAGCGAGAGCATGTGGGCGACCAGCAGGTTGATGATGAAGGCCATGAAGCCGACGCCGTATTGCCGCGGCCCCGGCATGGTGTCGGGGAACTGTCCCCGGGTTCGGGCCCGGCACTCGGGGCAGTCCTTGATCTCGGCATCGACCTTGTGCTCGACGACCTCGAAGATGATATCGAAGCTGATGCGCCGTTCGTGTGCCGTGGGCGTGACGCCGGACAGGTCGGCGCCGCAGGCTTCGCAGGTCTCGACTGTGATCGTCTCCCTGGTGGTGATTTTCCGGAGATTGGCTCCGGTCTCGTGACCTTGTTCCTTCGCGTTGGCTCTGCGCCTGGAACGCGCCGCGGTCTCGTCCTTGTCATCCATCTGCGATGGAGGGATGCCGGAGTTCCGGCTGGTTTTCGGGGTGGTCCTTTCCAGCAGGATGGAGATCAGGATGCTCAGCAGGGTCATCAGGACCCGGATCACGGCGTCGACTTCGCCGGACAGCTTGCCGGCCGCACGCAAGGCCTCGACGTCGGCCCGCGCGACCTCGAACTCGTCGCGTAGCGACTTCCCGTTCACCGTCGCCATGACCCGTCCTCGACCGCCATGACCGCCGCCAGCACCGCCAGGCGCTCGCCCGGCGGCATCGCCGCATAGCGCCGCGCCCAGTTCTCGGCCTTGCGCTTGACCGTCTGGCGATGGGTGAAGTTCCGCCCGGCAAACCGGGCCCAGTGAACCCGGTCGGGCGCGAAGTTGAACCAGATCGACTCGGTGACCACCGCCGCATGGTTGTTGACCTGGATCTCCAGCGAACGCCAGTCGCAAAGATGCTTGTCGTAGAGCCGGGACGGGTAACCGGAGATCATGACCTGGCAGTCCAGCGACTTCAGCAAGTCCAGAAGTGCCACATGCGACGCGTCGTCAAGATCGTGACGGTAACGGCGTTCGGAGCGCCGGGTTGCCTGAACGTAGGGTGGATCGCAGTAAACCAGTTCGCGGCCCTGGAAGGGGAAGGTTTCAAGGAAACTGAACGCGCACCCCTGATGCAACTCTACCGGGTAGTCGCAGGTGAAGCCGTCAATGGCGCGCCGATCAAGATCGATGCCGATGTTGCGCTGTGCGGGAAGCTTCCGCTTCATGATCGCGCCGCCCCCAAGGAATGGCTCGATATACACATCGTGCGGCGGCTGAGACGCTACAATCGCCTGGCAAAGACCAGAGGTCCCCTTCGAACCAAACCACATTGCCATCGACCGAACCAACCCCGCGTCAAAACCGGACGCAGCCTCGATAGGACGTCAAACCTATGTTGTCAACAACGAAAAACCGAAAGGGACCAAAAGGGGTGAGTAGTTACGAGTAGAGTAAAGTAGAGCGCTGAGGAGGCGGCATCAGCAGGGTTTGGTCGCCGAACCGCACTCTTCGGCGGCAGATCCGATCGGGTTATGGCCCTGAGGCGGCCAAATGAGAGATTTCGCAGGGCCAAGATAAGAGCGTTCTCTACGGGGTTGTCAGCTTCCTGTTCCGGACTCACCCATTGCGCCATTTCCCCGGCGTCGGCCGACGCTTCGGCGACAAGAAACAAGAGCATAGCCGAGATGTCCGGCGAAACGCCTCTCGCATCGAGAGAAGAAAACGGGGTGTCTGGAGTAAGGATGCGTTGTGCATTGAACACAAGTTGGTGCGCAGTTGCCGCGACGAACGCCGCTGCGGCCCGGTCATCACGGTCCGGGGACGCGGATACAAAGGCTTCGTTGGTGAACGCAAGGCGGCGAGTATCTGCGATCATCGTCTCAAGTTCGTCGGTATCTACACCTTCACCGGACCGTAGTCGCAAGCGTGTCGTGACGATCTTGGAGTAAGTCTCCGACAGTTGATCCGGCAGATTATCCCTGTCCAGATCGTCGAGTGGCGGTGCGCTTCGGATAAGCGTGGCGGTTGACGGATCAAACATCTGACGCTGTCACCTTCTCTGCTGCTTTCAGGGCTTTTTTGGCTAGACATTTCATCCACGAACGCAAATCGTTCAGATAAAGAGTTTCCGCACGTCTGCGCGTAACTTTGCCCGTCACTACACTCGAGTAGCCTTTGAAAAGACGTTTGCGGCCATCCGCGCTACTATGGGGATTGCCGACGGTTATCGCGACGCGATATGCCCGCACTTTCTTCCAAAGTATTTGTTGAATTGCCTGATCTGGATCGAGTTCAGGCCTTGTTGACAGCAACGTGCTGACCTCTGCCGCCAGAAGATTGTCCCTGTTGCCAGCCTCCAGGTCTGAAAACTCCTCCCAGACCAGGTCACGGATTGTACGTCTGGGGTTGGAGGTAGCTTTGTCTTCGCAGATAATGACGGATCGGACTATCTGTTTCTCTTTGTCGATCTCCACGTGAAGGCCATCGAATCCTTTGTGAGCGTGCTGCATATGTGGTGGCGCGATTAGGGACGCGTTGTCTTGGATGTGTGCGGCAATCCATGAGATCGTCTGAAAAAGCCAACCGTCTCGGTGGAAGGGATCACCGCCATCAGGCGTGGTAAGGAGCTGGCGAGCACCTTTGAGCGCTGTGTTTGCGGGGACGGACCCGACGAAATCAGTTTGATCGAGTATATGTAGAACATGGCGGTACTGCCCAAGAGCGATTCGAGCGACAAGTTTCGCCAGTTCGTGGTCGCTGCCTATCGACCAGTCGTAACCAGTCCAGTATTTGCCGTTACTGATTGGTGAAAAGGAAATCGGCATTTCAGCGCTTTTCTGCAAGTATTCTTGCGATCACCGCAGCGAGAAAATTGGAAACCGAACGTGACACAACGGCGTCGTGTAAAGACGGTCGAAATAACTCAGGAAGGTCGCGTCGAAATTGCATTTGGATAGTCGGAAGTTCAGCGGCAGGTTAACGATGTGGTCGAAGATGGCTGAGGTCACGACGTGGAGCAAGCAGAGCGAAACCCACTGATCACACCTTGACGCAGCCAGCGGAGCAAGGGGGGCACCCTTATCTCTGCGGGCCGCAATGCGCAATCGCAGTCCCGGCCGGCTTCCGGCGCATGGAAGACAAGGCGGGCATGAATATCGCCTCGAGCGGCATTTCATTTTCCGATCCCGGCTTGCTAAGGATGAAGAGCGGGCCGGGCACCAGCGTCCTTAAGAGGTCGGTCCTTCCAAACGAAGAATCGCGGCGGACAGGGCAGGCCGTTCCTGAACGGGTTGCCGAAAAGAGTTTCCAATGGTCGTCATTGGAAAATCCGCCTAGCCCCAATCGGGGACTGTCCCACCTCCTGGAACGCGCCCTGTTGAAACACGGGGAACCGGTAGATGAACGTGCGAAGCGCAGGCAACGAGACGACTGAACGGGACCCTCGCCTGCAAAAAGGCGTTGACAATTGACCCACCATTGGCGTTCAAAATTGACCCGCATTTTCCCGCCTTCTTTTCCGAGTAGTTTTTTTCGGAAATCGGCGGGAGGGCGCGTGATGGCGGGAAGAGGACGAACTGAACTTCGGGATCTGGCGGATGCGGTTCCATTGCGATCACCGGAAGAAGTGGCACCGTTCCTGGGTAATGTCAGGGATCCGACCGACCGCTCGCGCTGACGACAGGACGGCTCGGTGCTCAGCGTGACAGGCATGAAGTACTTTAATCACCTTCGAGGCCGGGGCGGTGGTTTGTGCTGAGCCGCGATCGAGGAAGGCTTTCGGAGGCATCTAGAATCGACGTATAGATTGCCGTCTTTTTTTCTTTGGAGTTTCGTCTGCAATGCCTTTTTCCAACCTGATTCTCAATTTTGCGCCGATTACGCTGTCGGGGGAGATGACGCTGAACGTGGGTTACCGCCCTTTCGAGAAAGAACTGCTGAATGATTTACGCTCGGAGTTCGCGCAAACGCACGTGTTTAAGCGGGATAGCAAAGATGACAGGATCATCGAAATTCCGGTCGTAGTGGGTGCCGAACCGCTTAGCAACACCAGCATGGAAGTCGATCTCGGAGAGACCTGGTGGTATTGGGCACCCCTGTTGAATGCGGCACTGGTGCGCTTGTTTCACGGGAAGCGTGAAGTCGCCAGCGACTATCCGGTTGAGGTTTTGGGAAGGAAGAAGAAGAACTTTATCAAGCATGAGAGATTGCCTGACTGGGTGCAAAAACGTTCACTCCTACAATTTGTTCCACGTACGATTTATGGCCCGAAAGGACGCCCACTCTTCGGGCTAGTTTGCGATGCCCGGTCGCGAAACCTGTTGCTGGCTCCCTGTTCGGAGCTAATAACGGCGGGAATATCGCCCGTTGGGCGCTATGTGCTGGTCGACCGTCCCGCGCGAGACTCCCGCGTGACCGATTTTGCGATGAATGTGGGCAGAGTTCGCGCGGTCGAGGCCGATACGCTGATCCTCGAAGATCATCGCGAGGGTTTTGAGGCGGTAGCAGCAACAGACGCCCGGCTCAGCGCCAGCCGGGCCGATTTTGACTGGTGCGTTGCCCAACTCCTCGGGTCAGCAGCTGAGAAAGTTCTTGATGATGCACTCTCGAGGGTGGCGGAGTTACATGGTGGCCCGGGCCGTCTGAAGATGATTGAGGAGACACTGGCATTTCTTCGGAAACAAACGCTTGAGGCGGTGCCAGGTGTAGTATTCAAGATCGGGACGCTTCTAGAGTCGAAACGAGATGGTTTCCCGACGTCGGAGAAGATCGAAAAGCCGTCATTGGTCTTCGATCCTTCAGGGATGCGAACAGATTACTGGAGCGAGCGCGGGATCAAGACCAACGGGCCGTACGATCAGCGCACGTTCACACCCAAGAAACTTAACATCGCCGTCATCTGTCAGGCACGGCATGAAGGCCAGGTCGAAGTGTTCGTGGCAAAGTTTCTCGATGGAATGCCGGATGTGAAGACGGGGAAACAAGGTCGTGAGACGGCCCGTTATGGCGATGGTTTTTTGCGCCGCTTTCGGCTTGAACGGCCAAATGTCCAGGCGTTTACGACTACCAACCCCAGCATCTCCGGCTATCAGGAGGCGTGTAGGAAGGGACTGGAGTATGCCGCCAGTCTAGGAATCCAATGGGACCTCGCTCTCGTGCAGATTGAAGAGGAATTCAAATCGCTGCCGGGTGACCTGAATCCCTACTATGGCACAAAGGCGATACTGCTGAAGAACCACGTGGCAGTTCAGAACTTTCGGCTTGAAACCATGCGACAGGACCCAAAGTTTCTGGTTTTCACGATGAACCAGATGAGCCTCGCCTCTTACGCCAAGCTGGGTGGCCGGCCTTGGCTTCTCGGCTCGGAGCAGACGGTGGCTCATGAACTGGTGATTGGGGTTGGCAGTCATGTGGCGTCGGATAGCAGGATTGGCGGAGGCACACGGCATGTAGGCATCACCACAGTGTTCTCTAGCGATGGCGGATACCATCTCAGCGAGCGGACGAACGTGGTTCCATTCGAAGACTATTCGGCTGCGCTCGCAGAGACGCTGAAAGGAACCATCACCCGAGTACGGGATGAGGACAATTGGAAGAGTACTGATCGGGTTCGACTGATCTTTCATATGTTCAAACCAGCCAAGGACGTTGAAGCAGACGCAATTAAAGCGGCAGTAGAAGCACTTGATCTCGACAATGTCACATATGCGTTTCTCCACATTGCGCCGAGTCACCCCTTCGTCATTTTCGACAAGAATCAGAAAGGCCAACCATTCTATGCGCCGAAAAAGGGCATCCTCGGCCCGACGCGCGGCGTGCATCTTAAGCTTGGAGATTACGAGTCGCTCGTTGTGTTTTCCGGTGTGTCGGAACTCAAACAGGAAACCGATGGAATGCCCCGAGCTTGTCTTCTGAAACTTCACCGGAACTCGACGTTCAAAGACATGACGTATCTCGCGAGGCAGGCGTTTGACTTCACCGCGCATTCCTGGCGCATCATGTCGCCGGAGCCGTTTCCTATAACGATCAAGTATTCCGATTTGATTGCCGAACGCCTGACAGGCCTGAAACAAGTACCTGGCTGGGATGATGATGCGGTGAAATTCCGCGAGATCGGCCGTACTCCGTGGTTTCTGTAAATGAATCTTGGTGATCTCGACGCCACGCTTGTGATTAAACCGGATACCTACCGGGTCCTTCCACCTCATGTCGCGGCGTTTTGTAGCTATCTGATTCCGGGTGATTACGAGCGGTTGAATGAACATGCGTCGCTTTCCGGAGACAATCAGTCCTACCAGCGAACGGCCGCGGCCGGTTATGCACTGGCTAGAGACCCGTCTAGGGCCAGCCTCGTTGCCGGGTTCATAGATGCGTTTGAGCATCTGTCGGGTCGGACTTATTTTGCCGAAGGCCGCACGCCGCGTTTTGAGGTCGACAGTATAGCTCTTCTCGGCGTTGCGTTTGGTGCCAGCGCTGCTGAGATCCCGGAGGCGAGCGTTGGATGGCTCTACAATCTACTGGTGCGCTCTTTGGGAATCCTGCAAGGGGATCTTTGGCAACATGATGTGGTGGAGATTGCGCGTGGCATCATCGATAAGAAGCATGAACCATCAATCAGGGACAAGAGACTAAAGACTGCATTCTCAGATTCGCTCCACGAAAATGAGCTTCAGGCCGCGTGGGCCGAAATGGTCACCCATTGCGGAGAAATGGACGCTGTTCAAATTGCGGTAAATCGATCGGTCTTCGAACTGTGTGCTGCGTCGCTCGCCGCCATGCCGATTGCGGGGACAGGCGTTGAGGGACTGATCTCAATCCTTGAGGGACTTGCGCAATCGATGTCGCACTGGACCTACGAATCGAGAGTCAGGGTCAGGGGCATCACGCCTCAACAGTGGGAAATTGATCACGAATACCATGTGCAGAACCTGCTTTGGACACTACTTCGGCCTGTATTCTCAGACCTTGTGGATGAGCAGGCTTTGCCCAAGGTGGGACACAAAACTCCGCGATATGATCTTGGCGTCCCGTCGCTTGGCACGATTATAGAGGTGAAGTTTATGCGCAAACCAGGTTCGGCGGAATGCCGCAAGGTTACGGAAGAAATCGCGGCTGATAGGTCGCTCTACCTCGGAGCCGAAACCGGGTTCTCAAGGTTGATCGCGTTCATCTGGGACGAGTGCCGTCAAACAGAAGAGTATCAGACACTCAAGAAGGGTCTCGAAGGCATGGAAGGCATCGAGAAGGTGGTCATTCTACCCCGCCCATCACGTATGAAGCGCGGAGTAGTTGAAGAAATCGAGGATTCGACGAGTTGAGTTGCGAGATCGGGACGCATCCGGGAAGGAGGATCGCCTCGTTGCGTTCAATGCCGTTCACGTGTCACAGACTTGATCTTGGTTGACCGTACTACGTCGAGCACTTGGGCCTGACCGAGCCAATCAACCATGCGCAGCCCGGCGAATGCATGTACATCACTTGACTCGATCGCCTTTCTCGATCCTTGAACGACTTGCTCAAGATCGTCGGGAATTTCGAACAACTCAAATTTAGTTTGGTCGGCCTAAGTAAACAGATCAAGATAACGCATCTTTGATAGGAAGGCTCCATGTTCTCGGGGACTGATCCTTTCAACGTCGTTTGGGTACAGGATGTTTCGCCGAGTATGTGTTGCGAGATGCTTTACGATTGTCAGTTTATTCTCAAAAGACAGGATTCAGGATGTCCAATGACAGTGGAATACTGGAAGAAGTACGGAAAGTTGCGAGAGAAGTTGCGACGCAGGCAAAAAAAGACTGTTTGTATAGTGCAGGGAGAAAGATTGGCTGCTCAATTGCATAAATGCCGAAGAAAAATATTGTGAGTGGGGGCTTGCTCTCGAAAAGCAGCGGTTAGACCAATACGAAGCTTTTCTTCAAAATCGCAGGGAGTAACCTATGCTAGCGGAAACCGGCACGCACCGTCGTGGAATCGGGCTTTGCCTGTCTGGAGGCGGCTATCGTGCCACAATCTTCCACGCTGGAGCGCTAAGACGACTTGCTGAACTAGGTGTACTTTCGCATCCGGAGTTCCGCACGATCTCGTCGGTGTCTGGAGGCAGCATCGCAGCGGCATTTCTCGCTCAAGCCTTCGAATGGCCTCTTCGAAATGTGCCACGTAAGGACGAATGGAACCGTCGATTCGCTGACCCTCTCCGGGCACTGACACGCGAAGATATCAGAACCTGCACAATCGCTCGGAGCCTTTTTCCGGGGGTCAGCGCGGTGCGGGAACTCGCAAAGCGCTACGACCGAGCCCTGGGAGGGGCCCGTCCTCTATTTATGCTCCCCGACCCGTTCGTCCTATGCGCTACGGATCTTGCCTTCGGAGTTAACTGGGAATTCAAGAACGAGCGTATCGGCGACTATCAAGCCGGCTACGTCAAGCCGCCACCAACTTGGTCGATCGGTCTGGCGGTGGCGGCTTCTTCTTGCTTTCCACCAGTTTTCCAACCGCTGAAGGTGCGTTGCGCCCCGGAATCATGGCGAGGCGGAAATGCGAAGCGTGAATCACCGGAAAAATGGGCGACGGCGATGCAGGATCTCCGTCTCACAGATGGAGGGGTATACGACAACATGGGGCTCGAACCTGTGTGGAAGGATCACGAGTATGTACTCGTATCCGACGCGGGCGGTATCTTCGACTTTCAAGCAGACAAGGGCCTCTTGCCCTGGCGTGTAAAGCGCTATCAGTCGATTCAGGAACTCCAGACTCGTGCCCTTCGAAAGCGATGGCTTATGGCCAGCTTCATGCGGGGTACTATAAGTGGCGCCTATTGGGGCACGAGCAGCTCCCGCAGCCGGTACGGTACTGGTGACGCTCTCGGATACCCCAAGACACTTGCCAAAGAAGTGATTTCGGGGATCCGGACAGACTTGGACGGCTTCTCAAATGCCGAAGCTGCTGTACTAGAGAACCACGGGTACTTTCTGGCAGACATGGCAGTAAGGGCTCACTGCTCGTCCGTAGCAACTGTCTCTAACGCGCCGCTCAGTCCACCCCACCCGCAATGGGTGCTTGAAAACGAACTTGAGGAGCGAATTTGGGCGGCTTTGAAAGACAGCTCCAAGCGAAAGATTTTTGGACATTGACGGTCTAGCCAGAACCCTCGCTGTCTCGGTCGCCGTAGGTAACTGCTCGAGGGTTCTGCGATTCCGTACGGTCTTGACGAGTCAGTTTGAGGACCCTTTCGCCACGGGAATAGATCGCAAACTCGTGTGCCAGCGGATCGATGGCGAGGGAAACGGCCTCGTTCCTCGTTGCTTTCGAGTAGCGACTTGCCGGACGAGACGGGTTCAGGATCGACGGCACGTGTTCGAGAAAGGTCGCCCTGACATGTTCGACCGTCCACGCGCCACTCGGCGCGATCGAGCGGCCGGGAACGGTCAACAGCTAGAGGCGGGACGATTCCGGGTGGCACGGCTTTCATCGCTTGGCTAACCTTGCCGCCGGTATGAATGACGGCGACAAGAACTCCGGCCCGGATAATCTTGTGAAAGCAAAGTTTCGGATATCTTGTTACAAACACATAAATGGCCCGCGGCAACAGGTAGCTTGCGTTGCAATGCGCCTGTCGCCGAAATCCTGGTGGAGCGTGTCGCTTCTCTCTGACACACGCACATGACGTGCATGATCGTGATCGGAGTCCGGGGCTTTCGGCATCATGGCGTTAGACGTACGGATTCCGACGGAACTTCCAGCGGAACAAAACGGAATCATTTGATTAAAAATCGTTGAAATAGAGTCGCTTGTTTGCTTTCGAAGAGATGCAGTCGCGGCGTAAGCGTTCGGTTAGGGTGTGATGGCCTTACTGGCTGTCATCGATTGAGCGTTCTTTTCCAATCTTTTCTGAGCGGACAGAGCCAGACGTCCTTTTTCGGTTTGGCGAATTTCCTCTTTGTGTCGTACTTCCCGCGTCCCTGCGTGGTTCCGACATGGATCCATCCTGAAGCCTTGTAGGTGATCCCGGAGAAGCGCGGGGTTTCGACGAAGGTTTCCATCAGGACCGGTGTCACCCTGTACTGGATGTACCAGTCCAGCGGCAACTGGCGGCGCACGGTTGAAAGGATGTGGGAGGCCAGGTTCGGAATCCGGACCCATGGCATGATGAGGTAGCGGGAGTTGTCGACCATGAGGGGGAGGTTTCTCTCGCGGGTTTCCGGCGTCCATCCGATGAAGTCGTCGCGCGGCGCGACCTTCCAGGCCGCGGCCGAGAAGCCGAGCATGGCCAGTGGGCAGCCGTCGCGGTCATGCACCGCGTAGCGCATCTGTGCACCGACGAGGGTCTTGTAGCCGAGATAGTGATAGCGGGCGATGAACTCATTCCAGAGGCGGCTGGCCCCACGGCCGGCACCGGTGACCTTGATCAAACGGAGCGGACGGGCGGCCTCCAGTGTGAGCGGCGGTGATGTCGGCGGTTCCGTTTCCGGGCCGAAGCTCGGAGGACGGGGGGGCGAACGTACCCGTCGCGGCGGCGGCAGTGTGATGATCCCGTCCCGGTGCATCTTCAGCATGGTGAGCCGGGCCATCATCGCCTTCAGCCCGCCGTCGGGCTTGACCCAGCCGATGGCGCGGCAGAACGCGCGCGCCAGCCCGGCACGGGTCTGCTGCGGGGAGGATGCGATCACCTCCCGCATCAGCGCCATCTCGCCGGTGGTGAAGTCACGCCCGTGATAACGACACTCGATCGTGTCATCCGTCGTCATCGTGTGGCCTTGAGGTGTCGGCGCCTGTCTTCGTCCATCGACCAGGGCAGCCAGGGTGAGAGGTCGGCCGGAGGCTGGCCACCGTTTCCTGCACAGGCCGAGAGCCAGTCGTCGAGCCACTTGCGGACATCGATCCCGTTCATCCGCAGGGTCTCGAAGATCCCGTACATCATGGCGGAATACCGGGCGCCTTCCAGGCTGTCGGAGCCGAATGACAGCTTCCGTTCGATCACGGGATCCCGGAGGATCCGTTCGATGAGGTTGTTGTCCATGGGCACGTCGGGCCTGTCGACGAACACGCAGAGCCCGTCACGATGCCTCAACAGCGAGCGAAGCGGCTTGCCGCGCCGGTCCGAACCGGCACGCCCCGCCAGTTCCCGTTCGGCGGTCGCGAACAGCTTGTCGAGTGCGCGCTTCAGTTGGCGATGCACGACCCCGAACCGTCGCGACTGCTGGTCCATCCCCACTTCCGGGTCGTAATGCTTCAGCCGGACCGCGTTCAGGTGGTAGATCCGCCCGATCCGCTCCAGCCAGCGATCCTCCCATTTCTCCAGCGCGTCATTGCCGGCCGCAGCCTGGATGAATTTCCGGCGCAGGTGAGCCCAGCACCATGCCAGGATCAGCCCGCCGGCCAGGGAACGCGCCAATTTCTTGTAGGCCGAGTAGGCGTCACACACCAGGATGGTGCCGGCACCGACGTTGGCGAACAGCTTGCCGGCAGCCTCGGCACTGCGCCGCGCGTCAATGTGGAACCACACCGCGTCCCGGGAGACCGCACTCCACAGCCAGGCCCGGCTGGTGCCGCGGATGGCCTTGAGAGACTGAACCCGCCAACCGGTCTCGTCACCGTGCAGCATCGTGGCCGTGTTCAGCTGCGCGAGGATCGCCTGCGACAGCGGTTCGAACAGCGGGATCAGCCGGTGAATGCTGTCACCCAGGGTTCCGGCCGAGATGGGCAGCCCCTGGTCGCGCATCCATGCCGCCACCCGGTTCAGCGGACGGTGGAAGGCGTAACGCTCGAGCAGGAAACAGACCCAGAAGCTGATCCCGAAGAGCGTGTGGGGAAACAACCGGGGAACCGGGGGCGCCACCACTTCCTTCGGTGCCGACGAACAGGTGCAACTGCGCCGCCAACGGTTCCGATTGATGGTGCGGACATGCGCCTTGACCTCGATCTCGATGACCTCGGATTCATGGCTGCCGTTCTTCACGTAAGGAAGGCCGCAGCAGGAACAGACACGCTCCTCCTCCGGCGGGTCGTGAACCTCGGGTTTGCGCTCCATGTCCGCACGCGGCGTCCGGCCGTGCCCGGGCTTGTCCGCCTGCTGGCCACGTTTCCGGCTGCTGCCGGATCCGGACGTCTTGCTGCTCTTCTTCTCGCTGGCGCTCCCGAAACGTGCCTTCTCATGGGTCGCACGCGCCGAGCGGAGCCTTTCGTTCTCGGCCTCGAGTTCCGCCACGGTCTCCGCCTGTTGCGCAATCACAGCTTTCAGACGGGAAATCTCCTTGCGCATGCCCACAATCGTGTGCGGGCCGCTGTCGATACCGGCGGCGTTCAGGAGCCCCTGAAACCGTGCCAGCTTCTTTTCCATCTTGCGCAGGTTCCGCGCACTCTGACTACGGCCAAGCTCCTTCAGCTCCGCGCGCGCCGCGGCAAGCTTCTCGCGGTTGCTCTCGAAGACCCTGCGCAGTCCGTTGAGTTCGCTACGGGCCCGGACCGATTCTTGCCTCCAATCCTCGGCACGGGCTTCCGCTTCGCCGAGCCTGTCTTTCAGTGCCGTGATCTCGGCTTCCGCTGCCTCGGCACGTGCATGCTCCCGTTCGTACACACGTTTCAACTCCTCCGGCGGCAGGGCCGATGGATCGACAACATCGCAAACAGGGCCTCCGGAATCCAACATGCGGCCGGATTAACAGATGTCGGGAACTGTTGCCAGAGTAAAATGAAACCCGGAAAATCAGCCATCAAACGCCGAAAATAAAGGCCATCACACCCTAACCGAACACTTACGTCGCGGCCAAATGTTCCCATGTAAATCACGCAAATTAAAAAAAACCTGTTGACGATTTATCCCTCCGGTGACCGATTTTCGCATAGAGATCGTCGGATTTTTGAGATAATTCGGAAAAATTGTTCCCAGTACAAGTCCCGTTTGGCTCTGACTAAGTTGTTGTTGGAAAATAGAAAAATGTAAAGTCCGTCTGTGAAATTCCGTTTAGATCAGGAAATTGTTCACTGGTTGGCGGCAAGACCGACATGGCACGACATCTCCTACGCCTAGTCGTTCGTGGAGTGACCCTTACTGACTAGGTTTTCGATCAGATACGACATGCGCGACGGGAAGGCCAAGACCTCAGCTCGAAAGGCGTTTCGAGTTAAGCGTTCAAGTGTCTTGGTCTTGACTCTGGCCCGGCCAAGCGCCGTCCCAAAGAACAACAGTTTGTTCTTCTTGCTCCCACAGATTTGGATTGCTAGTCCACTCAAATCGGAAGGGAACTTTAATGATAAATGCAAACAATTTCCAAAAAGAGGCGGGCCAAATTGTTGTAGGCTTTGCACCTTCACTTGCGTCGCTACTTAAAGTCCGCATGCTTGTAGGCTTTCTGGGCGAGCGGGCGCAATTCGGATGGTGGCCAACCGCTTTCTACGGGTCGTCGGGGCATCAATTCCTTGAACCAGCATTCCCGAAAACGATACAGCTTACCCAATATCATGGAGTTATTGAAGCCGCTCGCCGAGTTCATGACGAGCACTTAAGTGTTGGCTCATTTCATCTTTTTCGTCTCCCGGAAGAGATGGAGCAGGACCTTCATGCGCTATTGCAGGCTGGGCCAGTGCATCTTTTTTCGGCGGGCTTTTGTCAGGATAAATCAGTCGCCCTTGATGAACTCAGCAACGTAGCAAGTAACTTAAAGACTAACGATGCAGGGCCCGTCTTGATCGGTAGGGTGGAGGAACTCGACAATCACATTCCGAAAATTTCCGCAGTATACCAATCTGCATTCAATTCCGGTGCCTGCTCATATCCCTATTTGGTGAAATAGGCATGGGCGCAGACAAGAGATATACTACCCAATTGCAGGCTGGCTTGGGGCTCGTAAATGAGACAAAGGAATTGTTGGAATTGTGGTCGCCTGGGAAGTCCGCGCCCCAGCTCTATCAAGTAGCGTTGCAGTCCGGGCGGTTCCCTAATGTCACGGCACGCCGCCTTCGGAATGTCGTCATCGAGTGCTTCGCTCCCCGATATCTCATCGCAGAGGCTGAGCGTGTTCCTGCAGATGACTTAAAGCAATTGGCTGGATCCATATCGAACAATGACCTTTCACAGCTTATGCTGATCTTTACGAGTCACGCAAATCCAATCTTGGGCGATTTTATTCGAGAGGTTTATTGGGTCAGGTATTTTGGGGGTTATTCTGAAATATCGAATCTTGATTCGCGAGTTTTCGTGGAGCGGGCTATTGACGACGGAAAGACACATGATCGTTGGTCGGAATCTACAATCCGAAGGGTGTCCGCCTACCTGACGGGGTGCTGCGCAGACTACGGCTTGCTTGAGCGTGGCAAAAAATCAAACAGGCGAATCTTGGCGCTTCGTATCTCAAGCAATACTGTCGCATACCTCGCACACAATCTGCATTTCTCAAACATTGGCGACAATTCACTTTTAGTGCATCCCGACTGGCAATTGTTCGGATTGGGACGAGAGGATGTGTTGGAAGAGCTCAAAAGACTCTCTCTCAAGGGCGTTCTCATTTTGCAGGCCGCTGGCGATGTTGTTCGGATTAGCTGGAAACAACCGAATATGGAGGCGCTTTGTGATGTCCTATCTCTGGGCTGAATTTGATGAGTTACGAGAGCGCATTCGGAGCGGGCGCAAGCTCGGTCACGCGAGTTTTGAACCTATTTTCTATCTAATCTTTTCGCCAGAGAGAATCCTCGAAGTGAAACGGCAAACACCAGCGTGGTTGGCAAAACTTCATCAGGAAGGATGGGATGTCCACAATTTTTCAATCGCAGAAAACCTTTGGCGTCTCCTCATGGACGATCCTTTCTGGCCCCTTTGTTTAGCGGAGGACAAAGCGTCCCCCCTGGATTGGTCACGAACAAATAGAGCGCTAGCCGACATAGCGACTTCGGGAGGGGGCTTACTTCGCAGTTTGGAGGATGCCCTTATGCCCTTGGAAGGCAATTCAAATGCACTGCTCCTGGTGACGGACCTTGAGGCCCTTCATCCGTTCCTGCGCATTGGGGCTATTGAAAGTCAGCTACAAGGCAAATTCCACGTGCCGACAGTTTTCCTTTATCCAGGAACTCGAACCGGGAAAAGCCAGCTTAAATTTTTGGGCTTCTACCCGGAGGACGGCAACTACCGTTCGGTTCACGTTGGCGGCTAAAACGGAAACTTGGGAGGATATGCTGTGAACATTCGGGAATTATTTGATCCTTCTAAAGACATTTATCGGAATATAGAGAAGGTCATCACTTATGATGCAGCGCAAGAGCAGAGGCTGCGGGCAGAAATCTCTGAATACGTCGTTACGGACAGCATTGAGGACCAGCTTCTGAAACTTCTTGATCGCATGCAGCTTGCTATGGAGGCTGGCGGAGAGAACGAAATAGGCGTCTGGGTGTCTGGTTTTTATGGCTCGGGAAAGAGTTCGTTCACCAAATATCTGGGTCTCGCATTCGACAGCCAGTGCACGATCGACGGATCTCCTTTCATCAAGCATCTCCAAGATCGTCTGCATAAGCCGCAGACTAAAGCACTGCTTAGCACAGTTGCGCAGCGTTTTCCGGCGGCTGTCGTGCTGCTTGACTTGGCAAGCGAAATGCTGGCGGGAGCAACCATGGAAGATGTTTCCACGGTTCTCTACTTTAAGGTTCTCCAGTGGGCCGGTTACTCGCGCAATCTCAAGGTTGCAGCGCTTGAGCGAATGGTCGAGAAGGATAAACGTTCACACGAGCTGCATCAGCGTGTTGCAGAAGCTCTGGCGGGCGCCACTTGGGTTCGTGTTCAGAATAACCCTCTTGCGATCGATGGACTCATTCCGAAGATCGCTCATGAGATGTATCCTGGTCTGTTCCCGGAAGCGAAGTCGTTTTCATCAAGCACCGAAGGCTTTTTCCAGTTCGAGGATAAACGTGTCGAGGAGATGATCGACATTGTCCGCACAAAAAGCGGCAAGGGAAACATCATCTTCATCATCGATGAGGTTGGCCAGTATGTCGCTTCACGTGACAACTTGATCCTAAACCTCGATGGCTTGGCCAAGAACCTTAAGCGACTTGGCGACGGCAAGGTTTGGATCATATCAACCGCTCAGCAGACTCTCACCGAGGATGATCCGCGGGCGGCCTTGAATTCCGACAAGCTATATAAACTCAAGGATCGCTTCCCGATCCAGATCGACCTTGAATCGAACGATATCAAGGAGATCTGCTACCGCCGGTTGCTGGGTAAATCCCCAGAAGGCGAAAAGACATTGGCGCAGATGTACGACACGCACGGACAGGTGCTTCGCCATAATGCCAAGCTGCAAAATGCCAAGTATTACGACGCGGACTTTGACCGTGAAACTTTTATCAACCTCTATCCGTTCATGACCGCTCATTTTGACATCCTTCTGCACCTTCTCGGCGCTTTGGCCAAGTCGACCGGAGGTGTCGGTCTCCGATCAGCCATTAAGGTTGTCCAGGATGTTCTCAAAGGAGAAGGCGGGACGATGGCGATGGCCGAACAGCCAATTGGCTGGCTCGCGACAACGGTTACCCTTTACGATGAACTAGAGAAGGACATTCGGCGGGCATTTCCGTCGATTCATCAAGCTGTCGGCAAAGTACTGTCGCACCGCGACTTTGGGCAACTGCATCAGGAAGTCGCTAAGTCTGTGGGTGTCCTACAGATCCTCGGCAACCTACCGATCACCGTTCAAAACGTTGCGAGCTTGATGCAAGCCTCGGTGACAGGGGCCTCGCGGCTTGAAGCCGTAAAGACGGCTGTTGATGAATTGCTCGCCGAAGTGGACATACCATTGGGCACTGAAAGGGATGGCAGCCTCGTCTTTCTCAGCGAGAAGCTTCGGGACATTGAGCAGGAGCGTGGTGCTCTGGTGGTGCGTTCGGTGGATGTTCGACGGGCATTCAACGAAGCTTTGCGCGACGTTTTCGGTACCTTGCCTAGGGTAAACCTTCATGGGACATTGGCCGTCTCATCTGGCCTCAAGGTGCAAACGGGGAGCACGATCGCCAGTCTCGCTGGCGCCCAGAATCCGGTCCAGATGGTCGTCGAGTTCGTCTCCCCTGCAGATTACGACGTAGCACGAAACCGAATTCTCGACGACTCGCGCAGCCGCAATTGTCGAAACATCATTGGCCTGTTGGCACGGACAAACCCGGAATTGAATGATCTGGCGAATGAAATCTACCGTAGTCAGAGAATTGCTGAACTGCATCGCAACGAACCGGATCAGGAGATCAGGGACTATTGCTCCGGACAGCTGGATCGTGCCGCCAAGCTCGCCTCTCAACTGCGGAACAAAATCAAACGGACCCTGCAAGGAGGATCCTTCGTTTTCCGTGGGCAAGCCACTGCCGTTTATGCGCTGAATGTCGATCTTCTGGACGCAGCAAAGAAGCTTCTCAAGGATGTCGCCGAACAGGTTTTCGACCGTTACGTCGAAGCGCCAGTTCGTGCGTCAACGGATACCGCCGAGAAGTTTCTAAAAATCGCTAATCCCTCTGCCATTAGCAGTGCTCAGGATCCGTTAAGCTTGGTGCGTACGGTTGCCGGGTGTGCCACTTTTCGCAATGATCACAAAGCGATGATCAGCATTCGTGATTACGTCGACAAGCGGGGAACCGTTGATGGAAAGCGATTGCTGGAAGACTTTAGCAGTGACCCCTTTGGCTGGTCGCCCGACACCACGCGGTACATTCTGGCCGCAATGCTTATGGCGAGCGAAATCAAGCTGAAGGTCTCGGGGCGCGAAGTGACGGCTGCCGGGCAGCAGGCGATCGATGCGCTCAAGACGAACAATTCGTTCAAACCGATTGGCGTGGCGCTTCGGGACGAGCGCCCTTCAATCGAGACGCTAGGACGTGCCGCCAAGCGGTTGACCGAATTGGTGGGAGAAACCGTCATCCCACTTGAACAGGAAATCAGCAAGGCGGCTGCCAAGCACTTCTCCCGTTTTCAACACCATTACGGGTCGCTGGGGGAGAGGCTGATAGGGTTGGGGCTTGCTGGCAGTGATCGCATCCAAGCGATGAACCAAGAGTTGGCCGATGTCCTTTTTTCGGATGCTTCAGACGCGCCACAGCGCCTCGGCGCGGAAACATCTGCGCTCTATGACAATCTGAAATGGGCCTTGGAGGTGAAGCGGACGCTCGACAACGGCCTGGATGACACCTTGCGCGACCTGCAATCCCATCGTCAGAATATCGAGGTGCTTCCCGACACAGGTATACCGGGCGATCTACAGAAAGAGCTCACTGAAGACATCTCATCGCTCTCCGAACGCCTCAAGAAGGATGACTTCCACAAGCATTTCGCGGACTTCAACTCGCTTCTTACTCACTTCAAGGGCCGCGTCCGTGACTCCGTCGCTGCACTGTCGGATCAGCAGAAGCGGCGGATCAAGGAGAGCGTAGAGGATCTTCGGCGTTTGCCCGAATGGTCAGAACTCACCCAGGAAGAGCGTGGCAATGCCATCAGCCGCCTCGAAGCGCTCGCCGTCACAGTTTCCCAGAACTTAGCTGGCCTAAAGAGATTGCTCGCTTGCGACTACGACGTCAGCACTACGATTGATGACATCAAGCGGTCAATCTATAAACAGATGCAGGAGCGACTCCGGCAGGAACTCGATGAGGATGCGGCCAGGTACAAGGGAGAAGGAAACCGCAGGCTTGCGCGGTCTATTGCGGTCCCGTCCAAATTGTCCTCGGCTGGCGATCTCGACGCACTCATCGGCAAGCTCAACGGATTAAGGAACCAGCTCGCCCTCTATGAAGAGATCGAAGTTTCACTCGTCATAGACGGGGACGAGTAGCGATGACCTTCGATCAGACTACCCGAAACCGCCTGCAACGCTTCGTCACCGACGCGCGACACACGCTGGAAGAGGAGTTCACCCGGCAGCTTCAGAACGACTATGGTTTGGACCCCGTGTCGGGTACGGCATCACCGCTTGAGAGCCTCCGCCACATCAACGATCAACAGCGCGAAACTGCACGGATCCTGCGCGATACGCTGGCTCACTATTGCGCCAGCTCCGACGCGGACACCCAAGCGGGTCATGATCGGATAGTGCGCGAACAGGCCTTCACCGTCCTCAACCGTTTGGCGGCGCTGCGCATGGCCGAGGCGCGTGGTCTGCTGATCGAGTCAGTCAGCAATGGTTACCAATCTAAGGGCTTCCAGCTCTATGCTCACTTGGCCGGTACTGGTTTGGGAGAGACCGGCGACGCTTACCGTGTCTATCTTCAAAGCATCTTCGACGAATTCGCATTGGATTTGCCCGGCCTATTCGACCGCTTCTCGCCTCAGGGGCGACTCTTTCCCCGCGAGGCCGCGCTGCTTCATGTCTTGGCACTTATCAACCACGGCGAGATTGAACTGCTTTGGGTCGAAGACGAAACAATCGGCTGGATCTACCAGTATTTCAACTCGAAAGAAGAGCGCAAAGCGATGCGCGATGCGTCCCAGGCGCCGCGCAACAGCCGCGAGCTTGCCGTCCGCAACCAGTTCTTCACCCCGCGCTATATAGTAGAGTTCTTGGTCGACAATACGCTTGGGCGGCTCTGGTTCAACTGGACAGGCGGGCAGACGAAGCTGCGTGACCTCTGCCAGTACCTGTTGGTGAAACCGGATGAGCAACCCGAGGCCGTAAAACGCTTGCGTGACCCGAGGACGATCAAGTTGCTCGATCCCGCCTGCGGCTCAATGCATTTCGGGCTCTACGCCTTCGACGTGTTCCAGGTGATCTACCACGAGGCTTGGGAGTGGGAGCAGCGACGTGGGCCCGACGCGTTGGATAGGGAAACCGGCGGCAGTCCCGATCTGAGGCCGTTGTCAGAAACCTATGGGGACAAAGATGCCTTCTTGCGTGATGTTCCGCGACTGGCGATCGAACACAACATCTATGGCGTCGATATCGACCCGCGAGCGGCGCAGATCGCATCGCTGGCGCTGTGGCTGCGCGCGCAGCGGGCCTGGCATGAGGCGGGGGTGAAAGCCAAGGACCGACCTCAGGTTGGTCATGGGCATGTGGTGGCGGCTTTGGCGCCCCCGGCAGAAGTGGATCTACGTAAGCGGTTTATGGAAGAACTCAATCCCCTGGATGCCGAATTGTTCGAGCAGACGTTGTTCCTGCTAAAGGGCCTGCCAGAGCTTGGGGTTCTGTTGCAGGTCGAGAAGGAATTGCCCGCCCTCGTACGTGCAGTGTTCAGTGAACATGGAGACCTCTTCCGCAAACAGGACATGGCGCAGTGGCAGATAGCTGAGGTTCGTTTGCGTGAGGCACTGACCGAGTTTGCGCGTACAGCGCGGTCCACCTATCAGGGGCGGCTTTTCGCGGAGGATGCGCTTCAAGGACTTCGGATGATCGACCTTTGTCGTGAAAAGTTCGATGCCGTTGTGATGAACCCGCCGTTCGGGTCACCAACGCAATCCACTAAACCTTACATCAAAACTGCCTACCCAGCGTTCGGCACCGACGTGTTCCCATATTTTGTTGGTCGAGGAGTCGAGTTACTTACGTATGGCGGTCGCTTTGGAGCAATAACAAACCGAACTGCATTCTTTGCTGTGAGCCAGGAGACGTGGCGCGAAGAAGTCCTTCTGGAAACGTCGCGGCTGGAGACACTTATTGACCTCGGATACGGCGTTCTCGACGCGCTAGTAGAGACTTCAGCTTACACCATTGCTAAGGACAGTCACACCACCGCTACATACTTCAAGTCTGCAACAAGTTCGCAAAAAAAAGAAACGGCCGTTTCGGAATGGGCATCGGATGTTCGCTTCGGGGTTCCTGCATCAAACCCGATGCCGCTTGAGCTTTTTCGAAACGTTCCCTCCTTCCGTATCGCGTTTTGGTTGCCCGAAGATGTCATTCGATCTTTTTCGCGGTTTCCACGCTACCGTGATCATGGAGGTGTCCAAGTCGGACTTCAAACATCAGACAATTTTCGATTCCTTCGCCTCGCTTGGGAAGTGATTGGGTCTGATATCGCTTCAACACTAGACGAAGCAAAAAATCGCAAGTGGGCATTTTACGCCAAGGGTGGAGAATATGCGGTTTACTATTCAGACATTCACCTAGTTCTTAACTGGAAAAGGGCAGGATACGAAGTTAAGAATTTCACCAACGAAAAAGGAAAAATAATTTCGTATCCTAGAAACGAGCCAAAATATTTTCTTTCTGGCCTAACCTATAGCTCCCGAACCACTAGCAACATTAGCGTACGTGTGTTGCCTCAAGGAGTATGCTTTGACACTAAAGGGCCAAGAATCAGCAGTGAGAACAGAAATCGTGATTTAGCGGACATGGCAATTTTCATGTCCAGGACTGCGGCCTACATGCTTGACTTTATGACTGGTTCTGCGGATGTCGTGTTCTCAGGCAGTGCGGCTAGGGATTACACTCCGAGGTCTGTTTCCGAATTGCCTATGCCAAACCTAAATGACGACAATTTTATTGTACTGAAGGGAATTGGTCGTGATGTTTGGCAATTGGCAAGCAGCAATGCCGCCCATAGCGAAATTGACAGAAACTTCCTGGCCCCAGCCCCGCTTGTCGAGACGCACAAGAACCTAGTTGATGCCCTAATTTCAGCAAAGCGTCGCGAATTCGAGCGTTACCTCGGTATTTTGAATAAATCCCATGAATCGGAAATTATAATAGAAAAGGGTTATTGTCTTGACGATGACGCAAAGAGATCCGTTCGTGCTGCGTTTGGCGTCCACCCGAATGAGTATCCTGCTCGAGAATTGTCTCGAGATGATCTCGTCTTCGCACTTAAAAAGGCAAAGGCACCATCAGTTGAAAGATCCTCTGGCACCTCAGAGGCCAGGCGGGAACTTACAAAGAAAAGTTATTTTGCTCATCGAGATTTGGAGATTGTCGCACATATTCTTGAAGCGCATCCCAATTCGGTCATGAGCACAGAAGGGGCGCTCGAACTCATTGATCCTGATTGGGATCGGCGTCAGGTTCGTTCCATCTTTTCGTACTTCTTTGGCGTTGCGTTTGGGAGATGGAAGCCATTTCGCCAAAAAAAGAGTACATCAGAAGTGCGAAGTGATCCTTTTTCGCTACTTCCTAAGTTTCAACCTGGGATCAACGAGAATAGTGCTGCTGAACTGTTAGTGGATGATCCCACCCATTTTGACGACATTATTGGGTTGATCGAGAAAGTCATCGATGAAATCGGGTTCGCTGGACACATCGACGTTGATTCGTTCATTTGTGCTAAAATTGGGGCAAAATCATTTCGGGCATACGTCAGGTCTGCAAACGGTTTCTTCTCCGACCATCTATCTCTCTATAGCAAGAGTAGGCGCGCGGCCCCGATCTATTGGCCGCTCTCTACCACCTCGTGCAGCTACACGCTTTGGCTCTACTATCCCAGTCTGACCAGTCAGACACTCTACACCGCGGTCAACGACTTTGTGGAGCCGAAGCTGAAACAGGTCAGTCGCGATACGGCTACGCTACGCGATAAGGGTACGGCCCGCTCGCGTGATGACGAAAGGGCGTTTGAGACGATCCAAGCCCTTGAAATGGAACTCATAGAGCTGTGCGACACCTTGCTGCAGATCGCCCCGACTTATCGTCCGAACCATGACGACGGCGTACAGATCACTGCAGCCCCGCTCTGGCAACTCTTCCGCCATAAACCCTGGCAGAAGATCTTGAAGAAAACCTGGACCAAGCTGGAAAATGGTGGCTACGATTGGGCGCATCTGGCCATGGCCTATTGGCCAGAACGCGTGCGCGAGAAGTGCAAGACTGACAAGTCGCTGGCCATCGCCCACGACCTTGAGCACCTCCACGTTGAACACGAACCCAAGGCTGCAATGACCTGCGGCCGCAAGAAACTAAGTGGCGCATGAGCATCGCCGCCTTCATCCGCGACACGATCCTGCGCCCCCGCCTGCTCAAGGCAGGCTGCATGGTAGTCTATGACCCGGACCGTCGCTATCACGCAGTTTGTGCCAGCCTCGCAGAGGATCGCGTTCGGGTCGTGGATGCCTCCGAGAGCAGCATTGAGAGCCGACAAGCGGCGATTGAAGCCCTGCGCGAGATTGGCCGGCCAAGGAGCGACCTTGATGCGGTTCTGGTCTACGTGCCCAAGCGGCGATCTGAGACGGAGGAAGAACAACAGGTCGATCCGTTCTCGATCTATGCTGTCAGCGGCGCCATGTTCCCGCGGGATGACGGCGACGATTATCAGAGCCTGTGCCTTCGGGCGAAGCCCGATGATTCGACCGAGGTTCGCCGCGTTTTTGCCGTTTCGTCCTCAGGCCCGGCGTTTTCGGTCATCGACGCGATCGGCGGCGGTGCCAGTTGGCCGCAGTTACGCACCGCTTTGAAGGTCGAGTCCGGACGGGAGATCCTGGTCGCATTGCTCTCCCCTAGTGCCGCCCAGACGGAGGCGCTCAGAGCGGAGGAAGGATGGAGCGAGGAAGCCCGCGAGTTTTTGAAGGCGACTCTGGCCATGAGCGTCAAGACCAGAGGCAGGACTTGGAACGCAGTCGCTGACGAACTTTGGCGCTATGTGCTTTTCAGCGAATTCGCCTTCGACCTGCCTGTGGCGCTGCCAGAGGCCCTGAAGGGCGTGCCCCGGGCACCAGAGGTAGCGCGCCCGATCGTCGAGGATGTTTGTGACCGCTTGCGAAATTCGCCCGACTGCCGCAGCGCTTACATCGAACGCGCAGAAACGATCGAAAGTGACCTCGATCTGCCTAGCCTCTGTCAAGCGATCGACGATCTCGGCGAACGAGACACCTTTCCCTTCGAGGAGCGGTCGGTCCTCAAGACGGCTATCAAGGGCATCACGACGAGCGATCCTGACGTAACCCGCAAAGTCTTGGCACGTCAACGAAACTCGGTATGGCTCGGCAAAGGTGAAAGCCAGGCTCAGTGGGAACTCGTGCGGGCTGGCCTGAGCCTCGTGGAAGCCTGTGAAGACCACGAGCGGCAACTACCCGACCATGTACGTTCGCAGGCCAATCTCATTGACTACTATCTGGACAGTTTACGAGAGGTCGATCGTCTGCAGCGTGAGTTCGAGCAGGCGGTGGGAGAGTTCGTGGACGTCCATGGCCTTATGCACGAGGTGATTGATCAGACGCGCGCTCGGTATCGTCGGCTTTGCGAGAAGATTCAATCCACCTTCATGAAGCACCTAGAAACGGGGGGGTGGCCGCCCCAGGGTCGGCTGGCGAATGCCGACGTCTTCGACCGGCTGGTTGCAGGTCGCCTTAAGGAGAGCGGGCGCAAGGTGGCCTATTTTATGGTCGATGCGTTGCGATACGAGCTTGGCGTGGCGCTGGAGAAGATGCTGGCCGAGGACGGTCCCGTGGAGTTGCAGGCCGCATACGCGCAGCTTCCGACGATCACACTGGTCGGAATGGCGAGCCTTCTCCCGGGCGCTCGATCGGCGCTGTCACTCAACATCGAGGCTGGCGACCTAGTGCCGATGTTGGGAGATGTTCGCGTCACCAATGTTCCACAGCGCATGGACGTTCTGAGAAAGCGACTGGGCGATCGGTTCCATGAAATGTCGCTGAATGGCTTCGTTGGCGGCAAACCAAAGATCTCCGAAACAGTCGATCTCTTGGTGCTACGCTCGACAGAGATCGACAGCCAACTCGAAAATAACCCCGAAACCACTTTAGGCCTCATTCCAAAAACGCTGAATCGCATTCGCGCGGCTTTGCACAAGCTCCGGGGGATGAAATTCAACGAAGCGATCATCGTTACTGACCACGGCTTCTTCTTGAATGTGCAGGCCGAAGCTGGTGACATATGTGTCAGGCCTCCAGGTAATTGGCTGATCAATGCCCATGATCGCATGATGCTTGGTGATGGAAACGCCGATTCCCACAGTATGGTCATGAGTGCGGAAAGGTTCGGCATACATGGGGACGCCGCGCGTGTGGCGTTGCCCTATAGCATGGCACCTTACCGCGCGGGGCGTCTCTACCTTCATGGCGGTGCCTCACTTGCTGAGGCTGTAGTTCCCGTTCTGGTGGCGCGCTTGGATACTGCGGGGCATGTTTTGGGTGGCAAGGTAACCGTGGCGCTTTCCTACAAGAAAGGAGCTAAACGCATAACGACGCGCGTCCCCGTGATCGAAATTCAGGTCTGGCCAGACGACTTGTTCTCGCGAAACTTGGCAGTCGAGGTCCTCATTGAGGCGCAGGATTCCGATGGCAATGTCATAGGTGAGCCTCGGCCAGGAGTGGATGTGAATCCGGCTACCCGCACTCTCACTCTGATGTCTGGACTGACCAAGCAGATTGCGCTGCGGATGCATCCTGATTTCGAGGGGAAGTTCTCCGTCAAGGCGCTCAATCCCACAACTCTCGCGAGCTTTAGTACCCTCGCGCTGGAAACGGACTACACAGTATGAGTGAACTCGATGCACTTGATTTGCAGCTTACGTCTACCTTCGTAGGCAAGGTCGTCCGTAAGGATCTTCTGCATCGAATAAAAAAGGGTACGAATGTTCCTACTTTTGTTTTGGAATTCTTGCTTGCCAGGTTCTGTGCGAGTGACGATCCGGCTGAGATTCAAGTCGGCATGGAAGCTGTCCTTGCTACGCTGCAAGAAAACTATGTTCGTCCCGACGAGGCGAATGCGGCTCAGTCGATCGTTGCGACCAAGGGTAAGCACAGATTCATCGATAAAGTGCATGTGCGATATGTCGAGAAAGAGAAACGCCACTGGGCATCACTTGAAAATTTCAACTCTCAGCGCATAGCAGTCGGTGAGAAGTTCTATCGCGACAACGATCGCTTGCTGGAGGGTGGGATTTGGGCGGAAGTCACACTGGTGTACAATGCTATCGAGGAAGACGATTACGCCTTTTACATCGAAGACCTGCGCCCGATTCAACTTTCCCGCTTCAACTTCGACCAGTATGTCAACGGTCGAAAGGCCTTTTCGCGAGACGAATGGCTCGATGCCATCATGCGTTCGGTCGGCCTAGAGCCGGCCAAGCTGTCCGACCGTATGAAACTGCATTACATAGCTCGCTTGGCGCCACTCGTTGAACCAAACTACAACTACATCGAACTCGGCCCCCGCGGGACCGGAAAATCTTACTTTTTCAGCGAGTTCTCGCCGTACGCAACTCTAATTTCAGGAGGTCAGGCGACTAAGGCGACTTTGTTCTACAATAATGCACGAAGAAAAGTTGGCCTTGTTGGCTATTGGGACACAGTTGCCTTCGATGAGGTGGGGGGGGTCAAGGTTCGTGATCCTGACACGATCCAGATCATGAAGGACTTTATGGCCAATGGGCGCTTTTCGCGGGGCGTCGAGGTAGTCGCTGATGCGAGCTTGAGTTTTGTCGGAAACATCGACCTTTCAGTTCAACAGGTGGTCAATTCCACCGCGTACGACCTCTTCCAACCACTTCCTTCAGAATTAGATCTTGCTGTGATGGATCGTTTCGCTGCCTATATCCCGGGCTGGGAAATGCCAAAAAACAGCAGCGAGTCTTTAACGAACCGCTATGGCTTCATCACCGATTATCTAGCGGAGGCTTTCCACTATCAGTTCAAGCACACGAACAGGTACGAAGAAGTCAATCGTAGGATTAAGCTGGGAAAGGCAGTCGAAGGACGAGACGAAAAGGGCATCAAAAAGACAGTGGCAGCCTTTATAAAGATACTTCATCCGGATGGACCTGCTAGCAATGAGCAATTCGACGAGTATGTTGCGTACGCCGTCGAATCTCGCCGCCGTGTAAAAGAACAAATGAACAAGCGTAAGCCGGATGAAGAATTTGCACAGATAAACCTCTCTTATCTTACGGAAGGTGGACGTGAGACCGTCGTCTTTTGCCCCGAGTCAAAGAATGCCGATGCGACACAATACCCGGTCCGGCGTCAGCTAAATGAAAAGAGAGTAGTTGACGAGGCCGTCTCAGAATCAAAGCAATTCGACCCGATCGAGGTGGAGAAGCCAGTTGATCCCTCAAAACCGTTTGAAAACGGTAGCCTTATAAAATTTCGGGACGCTAACTCAAATCTCGAAGAGAAGAATTTCACTATTCTTTATGGTGACACCGGCCATAGCTACGAGTCGATTATGGGTCCCTATTTGCGAGGCGTAAACGCCGTTGTTATAGAGGATCCTTACATTCGCCTTCCTCACCAGATCCAGAACTTCGTCCGTTTTTGTGAAACCTGCCTAAAGGCAGGTACGGTCAAGGCAATCCAGCTTGTCACGGGTCATGATGACACAACGCAACCTACGGAAATTTCCGAAAAGCTAGAAGACCTCAAGCAGAGCTTGCTAGAGATGGATATTGTGCTCGACGTGAAATTGAACCCTAATTTGCATGATCGTGAAATTCGCTTTGACAATGGATGGGTGATCAAAATCGGTCGAGGCCTTGACTTCTATCAGAGGCCCGGCAGCTGGTTTGAGATCGGCGCTAATGATCTCAGCCTGCGGAAGTGTCTGGAGACAAAAGTCGACATCTTCAAAAGGCCGGGTCGCCAGCTGCATGACCGCACGACAAACGTCCAGCGGGGCCAGGTGGCCTTCAATAAGTTCAGTTAGGGATTGTCGTACTCTGGAGACCCAGCCTGCCACCTCCAGGGGGCGCTGTCGGGAACGAGAGGACCTGTTCTTTGGACGACCCGCACCGGTCGTGTTCGGACGGGAAACGCTGTACGCGATAGGATAACAACAACTGCTCAATCGATCGCGCCCCCGCGCAACGCGAGGCGCCGGGTTACGCCAGCGCGATATACTCCGGCCGGACCGGCACACGGGGCAGTTCAAGTCCCGTTGCTGCCCGAATCGCCGCGGCAACGGCCGGTGTCGACGACAGGCTCGGGGTTTCGCCAACTCCCTTGGCGCCAAATGGTGCGCCGTCTTCTGGCTTTTCGATCAGCGCAATCTCGACCGGCGGCATGTCCGCGAAGGTCGGAACGAGGTAGTCGGTGAATGACCCGTTCTGGACAACTCCATCCTCCGACAGGATCTCTTCCATAACCGCGAGTCCCAGCCCCTGCGAAACCCCGCCTTCGATCTGACCGATCACCGACAAGGGGTTGATCGCCCTGCCGACATCCTGTCCGGTTGTGATCTGAACGACTCGAACAAGTCCGAGGTCAAGGTCGACATCGACGACAGCCCTTTGCGCACCGAATATCCAGGAAACGTCGGCGTCTCCCTGGCCCGTTTCCTCGTCCAATCCGGTCGTTTGCCGGTGACTGTACTGCACCTCCACCTCGATCGGTTCGCCACAGGCGTCCGCGATCGCCACATCGATACGTCCGTCATCGGAGCGCACCCGATCGCCTTGCAGGGACAGATTTCCAGCATCCACGCCCCAGCGCTCAGCGCAATTTTCGCGAATCTGCTCGGCAATCTTCCTGCTGGCCATCTCGATCGCCTTGCCCGACATGTAGGTTTGACGACTCGCCGCCGACGAACCGGCCGAACCGATATCCGACGTGTTCGCCGGTTCGAGCAGGACTTCCGTCACGCCCAGGACCTCGTGCGCGATCTGACGGGCGATCGTGACGAATCCCTGGCCGATCTCCGCCGCGGCGCTGGTTATGATCAACCTGCCGCATTCGAGACGGCATCGCGCACGCGTGTCATCGTCATATCCCTCGGAGTAGGCTAGATTCTTGTAGCCGACGGCAAACCCGATGCCCCTGCGAATGCGCGAACGGTCAGCCGTGCGCCCCGCGCCTCCCGGCAGGCCGTATCCGGCGACATTGTCGCCGGTCTCGCCGGGCAGGGGAACCGCTGCCGCGGCTTCCAGACATTCGCGGACGGGGGCCGGGACGTGCACCTTCTGGCCCGTCGGCAACCTGTCGCCCGTCTTTAGCGCGTTCATCAGGCGAAGCTGGAGGGGATCCATGCCAAGTGCCGCGGCGAGCTTGTCCATCTGGCTTTCGTGCCCGAAACAGGCCTGAACGGCGCCGAAACCCCGCATGGCGCCGCACGGGTGATTGTTCGTCCGGACTGAGACGGCCTCGATCGAAACATTGGGAACGCGATAAGGGCCGCAGGCAAAGCGGGCCGCGTTTGCGGCAACGGCCGACGACGTCGAGGCATATGCGCCGCCGTCCAGCAGGATTTTCGCCTCGACTTTCACGAGCTCACCGGACTTTTTCGCGTGGTGGCGGTACCACATCCTTGCCGGATGGCGGTGCAGGTGGCCGCGAAAGGATTCATCCCGCAGGTAGCTCATCTTGACAGGCCGTTGCGTGCGAAGCGCCAGGATGCAGGCATGGGCATGCACGGAAAAGTCTTCCCGCCCTCCGAATGCACCGCCAACGCCGGCCAGGTGGATCCTGACCTTTTCGCCCGGAAGTCCAAGACAGGGCGCCAGCTGCACATGGTCCTGGTGGAGGCCCTGCGTCGCGACGTAAAGATCCACCCCGCCATCGTCGGCCGGGACGGCCAGACCGGACTCCGGACCCAGGAACGCCTGGTCCTGCATGCCGACTTCGTAGACACCTTCGACGACGACATCACCTTCCGCTTCAGGGTTGCCGCGTTTGATCGGCACGCGCCGGACGATGTTGCCCTCCGGGTGAACGGGCGGTGATGTTTGGGCACGTTCGGGATCCGTCAGGGGCGCGAGCACTTCGTAGGACACATCGATGGAGGCAAGCGCACGGCGGCAGGTTTCCATGTCCGTTGCGGCGATCAGGGCCACGGGTTCACCTTCGAAACGGACGATGTCGTCGGCCAGAATCGGCTGGTCGGAAATCAGGAGCCCGTAAGTCGGTTTACCAGGCAGGTCCGCAGCAGTAAGCACCGCCGCGACGCCCTCGATTCGACATGCTTTCGAAACATCGATCCGTTCAATTCTGGCAGAGGGATGCGGAGAGCGCAGCGTCGCGCCCCAGAGCATGTTGTCGGCAACCAGGTCCGAAGAGAATTCAAACGTGCCGCAGACCTTGTCTGCCGCGTCCGGCCGTTGCATCGACGTCGCAACTCCGGAGATCGCCTTGGCGGTGTCGGGCATTGTGTTACCTTTGCCTTTGCTGGGCCACCTTTGTCACCGCAGCTTCCACCCTGCCGTAGCCTGTGCATCGGCACAGGTTGCCGGCGAGGGCTTCCCTGATTTCCTGGCTGCTGGGCGAGGGATTCGACTGAAGCAGGTCATGCACGGCCACGATGAAACCGGGGGTGCAGAACCCGCATTGGACAGCGCCTTCATCGATGAAGGACTTCTGGATGTCCGTCATTTCGCCGGGTGTTCCGAGTCCTTCGACCGTCACGATGTCCACGCCGACGGCCCCCGCCGCCAGCTCGAGGCAGGAACACGCGAGCCTTCCGTCCATCAGCACCGAGCAGGACCCGCATTCGCCTTGTTCGCAGGCATTCTTGGTTCCCCACAAACCGAGCCGTTCGCGCAGCACGTACAACAGGCTCTCGCCGAGCCAGGACGCCTCGATCTGGTGCTTCCGTCCGTTGACCTGGAGTTCGTAATTTTGCTTGATCAGCAATGGACCCGCTCTCAGAATGCGCGCGCGGCGGCCCTTTGGGCCATGACCGAGATCGCGTGGCGGCGGTATCGTGATGTCGATCTGTGGTCATCGATCGGCATCGCTGCTGCGGAACACATGTCTCCGAACCTAACGAGGTCCTCCTTGTCTCGGACCCGTTGTCGCCTCCAGTCAACTCGTTCACGAATGAAGTTTTCTGCATCGGTGCAGCGGATGATCGTTGGCCCGACTGCCCCGAGTGCACATGCGACATGGCGCCGTTCAGGGTTGCAGACGAAAGCCAGGTTCGCCACCGCAATCACCATCGCGTTGCGCTTCCCGACTTTCAGGAATTCTTGCGGACCGTCCGTGATCGGAATGCTGATCGACGTGATCAGTTCATCCCGGGTGAGCCGGGTCTTTTTCACGCCGGTGACAAATTCGGAAATAGGTATCGACCTTGCCCGGCGTACACTGGTCAGGTTTACAACGGCATCCAGGGCCGACAGGACAGGAAGTGTATCCCCGGCAGGAGATGCGGTCGCGACGTTTCCGCCAATGGTCCCCGTATTCCGGATTTGCGGCGAACCGACCGTACGTGCGGCCTGGGCCAATGCCGGCGCCAGCATCGCGATTTCGGTTTCCATGATATCGGAGAATCGGACGCCTGCGCCGAGCACGAGCATTCCGTCGTGCCTGTGCCACTCGCGGAGTTCATCGACGTATCGCAAGCTGAGAATCGCTTCAGGCCGCCGCTGATTGTAATTCATCTCGACCATGAAATCGGTCCCGCCGGCGAGCACATGCATGTCCGGTTCGAGGAAAAGCACGCCGAGAGCTTCATTCAGGGAGGTTGGCAATGAGACGATCACGCAAATCGGCTTTTCAGTTATCCAATGCGCAGAAATTATAATTTATGGCGACCGGGCTCACAAGCAATTCGCCGGTCCGGTCACCGCTCCCGGGCGCACCGGCCGGCATGGTTTCGGATGGCAGACATGCCAGTTGCTTCCGAACATTCCTTGACGAAGAACGGCGATCAACACTCGGGTGAACCTCTGCGGTCCGGTCTTGCACAGCAGTCCGGATCATTCGTGACGGGTGGAATCAAGACTGCATCAGACATGGCGGCCTGATCCATGAGACACCCCGAACGGATCCTGAAACTAGATACGAGGGACCATCCCGCATTACCGTTCCGGACCGTCAACGGGCGGCCCCGGGGAAACTCAGTCTTGCCCGCCCGGGGCGTTGTCCGGACGGGGCGATCGTGTTCATGGAACAGGATCGGTCACAGGCATTCCCGAATTCTTATTCACGATGATAGGGGACACCCAGGCGTTCCGGCTGTTCGGATCTCATTCGAAAGCCCATCATCGCAATGATCGCGACCACGTAAGGAAGCGCCAGCAACACCTGGTACGGTATCTGGACTCCGATGCCCTGTGCCTGAAGCTGGAACGCCTCGAGAAACGCGAATGCCAGCACCGCAAGCGTGATCGGGACCGGTTTCCAGTTTCCGGCAATGATGATGACCACGGCCAGCCATCCTCGCCCGCCGGTCATGCCCGGAACAAAGCGGTCGGTCAGGGCCAGGACCAGGAAGGCGCCGGCCAGCCCTGTCATCGCTCCTCCGAATGCGAGCGCGGAGTATTGCCTGGCGGAGACGCTCAATCCCTTGGTGTCGAGGGCCTTGGGGTTTTCGCCGAGGCTGCGTATCTCCAGGCCGTAGCGGGTCCGGTACAGGAAAAACCAGATCACCGGCACCATCATGAAGGCGAAATAGGTCAGGAACTGCTGCGAAAACAGGATCGGCCCGAGATACGGCAGCTCTGACAGCAGGGGAATGTCGAGGCTGTCGAAAGGATCGATCGTCGGGACATTGCCCGAGCCATACAGGGTCAGGGCCTCGCGATACAGGAACAACGTCGTGCCCGCGGCGAACAGGTTCAATCCCAGTCCGGTCACGAACTGGTTGACCTTGAACGTCGTGGCCGCGAGCGCCATGACCATGTTCATGCAGATGCCCGCAACGATGGCGGCAAGGACTCCGAGCACGAGTGAATCCGACGCCAGTGCCGTCGTATAGGCCACGTACGTCGCCATGAGCATCGTGCCCTCGACGCCGAGGTTCCAGATGCCGGCACGCTGCACGACGAGTTCGCCGATCGATGCCAGGAGCAAGGGTGTCGCGATCCTGAGAGTCGCGGCCAGCATCGAAATGACGATGGCTTCCTGGAAAATGTCGAACACGTCAGTGACTCCGGACCACGCGGTAGCGGGACAGAACCGAAGAACACAGGAAAAAGATCAGGATGATCGCTTGCATGGCCGCAACGACCGCCGATGACACGTCCGCGATGACCTGCATGAAGAGTCCGCCCTGGGCCATCCCGCCGAACAGGATTGCCGCCACACCGATTCCGAGGGGGCGCAACCCGGCAATGACACCGACGATGATCCCGGTCGATCCCAATCCCAGCAGGAATGCCTGGCTGATCCTGAAGTCCACGCCGAACGTCTGGCTCACGCCCCCCAGGCCCGCGAGGCCTCCGGAAACAAGCATGACCGTCACCAGCATGCGCCCGGGGTCGGTACCCTTGAAACGGGCGGCGTTCGGGTTCGAACCGAAGGCGCGCAGCTCGTACCCGAACGTGGTCCGTGACAGGAGGACATGAACGCCAAGTACGGCCGCGATTGCCAGCGGGAAAGCCAATGACAGCTTCGTGCCTTCAACCAGGATCGGGATTCTTTGCGCTTCGGGTATCTGCGCGGTCTGGAGATAGTATTCGCCGGGAGCCATCCACAGGCGGCTGGTCAGGAGATACGACAAGACGAACACGATGATGTAGTTCATCATCACCGTCGAGACGATCTCGTCGACGCTGAACCTGGTTTTCAGGACGCCCGCGAGCCCGCCAAGCGCGGCCCCGCCGGCAAATCCGGCAACGATGAGGAGGGGAAAAAAGACAATGCCGGGCAAGTCGACCGTTATGCTCAGCCAGTAACCGAGCATCGCCCCCGCGAAAACCTGGCCTTCCTGGCCGATGTTCCAGATCCTCGCCCGGAACGCGATCCCTGTGGCAAGGCCGGTAAACGCGAGCGGAATGGCCTTCACGCAGGTTCCGTAGATGCTTTCGAGATCGCCGAAGGCGCCGAGCACCAGGGCGTGAAATGCCCCGTAGATGTCCACGTCCACGATCCAGAGAAGCACGGAGGACGCCAGGAGTGCCAGGAGGATCGCGACACATGTGGAAAAGACCGAAGCCAGCCAACCATGCGCCGGGCGTTTTTCGAACTTGATCGGCGTCCTCATCTAGGCGCTGCCAGCGGTCGTCGGCCGGTCGGAATCCATGATCCTCTGGCCAGCCATCAACAGGCCGAGCTGCTCCAGGGTTACCGTGCCCGCATCGAAGATGCCCATGATTTCGCCCTTGAACATCACGCCGATCCGATCGGACAAAGCGATGATGTCGTCCAGTTCTTCCGACGCCAGGAGGATGGCAAACCCTTCCTTGCGTTTCCGGAGCAGCAATCCGTGGACATACTCGATCACGCCGACGTCCAGTCCCCGGGTCGGCTGGTTGGCAAGAAGGCAGCACGAGCTCGACCACAACTCGCGTGCGAGTATGATTTTCTGCGCATTGCCGCCGGAAAGCGTGCTTGTCCTGGCCCGGGTCGACGGCGTGACGATCTCGAAATCGGCGATACCGTTCTCGGCGAACCTCCCGACCCTGGAATAGTCCAGGAGCGCAAGGCGGGAGAAGTCCGGTTTCTTCTGCAGGCCGAGGATCATGTTTTCCTCGACGGTGAAGTCGCTGACGAGACCGGCGCCGTACCGGTCATCGGGGATGTAGCCGATTCCGCGGTCGATGGCCGATCGCGGCGTCTGGTTGGTGATGTTTTCGTCGTTCAGAAGGACATTCCCGTCTTCGACCCTGCGCGCGCCGACCAGGGCTTCAAACAGTTCCTTTTGGCCGTTGCCGGCGACGCCGGCGATGCCGAGAATCTCGTTTGCATGCAGGTCGAAGGAAATCCCGTTGAGCGCCGGAAGTCCCTTGTCGTCCCTGACCTTCAACCCCCGCGCTTCGAGGATCTTTTTCCCGTGTTCGAGCTTTTCTCTCTGCAGCCGGAACATGACGGTCCGCCCGACCATCAGGTTCGTGAGTTCCGTCCTTGACGTGCCGGCGGTCTCGAGGGTCGAGACGACGCGTCCCTTGCGCAATACGGTAACCCTGTCCGACAGCATGACTTCATTCAGCTTGTGGGTAATCAGGATGACCGAGAGACCGTTTGAAGTCATGCGGCGCACGATGCGGAACAGCTTTTCCGATTCCTGCGGTGTCAGCGTCGCAGTCGGTTCGTCGAGTATGAGCAACTCGACACCGAGATAAAGCGCCTTGAGGATTTCGACCCATTGCTGTTCGCCGACGGACAGCCGCCAGACCTCCGCGTCGAAGTCGACATCGATCTCGTAGCTGTCACAGATATCCGTCAGGCGCCTCCGGGCGTCGGCCAGGTCCAGCGACCAACCCGTTGCATGTGTTCCGAGAACGATGTTCTCGATGACCGAAAATGTCGGAACGAGAACGAAGTGCTGATGCACCATGCCGACCCCGCGGGAAATCGCATCGCGCGGCGATGCGTAGGATACCTCCGTTCCATCGAGATGTATCGTCCCGGCATCGGGTCGGAAGAAACCGTAGAGGCATTCCGAGAGCGTGGACTTGCCGGCCCCGTTTTCTCCCAGCAGGCAGTGGATCTCGCCGCGGCGCACATCGAATGAGGCGGAGTCGACGGCGACCACATCGCCGAAGCGCTTCGTGATCTGTTCCACCTTCAAGTGCGTGACGGCGCTCAAATGTCACCCTCCGTCAAGGTGCAAGACTATGACAAACGGTGTGCTTGGGAAATGGGAAGTCGCGGCGAAGAGATGCGTCTGAAAAGTCTCTTCGCCGCGCCGGGCATTGCTGAAATGAATTCAGTCGGGCTTGGGAACATCTATGATCACGGGGACTTCCAACGCACCTGAAACAATGGCTGCCCTCGCGTCGGCAACGCGTTTCTTGAGTTCGTCCGGAACCATGTCGGCCAGACCGTGGTAGGGAGAAATGTCGCTGCCTCCCTCGGCCATCGAGAACCACACGGGTTCCATGTTTCCGGCAAGTGGCTGACCGGTTGTCTTGTGCATGTACCATTCGTCGAGAATCCAGCGAAGGCCGGGTTCCCAGAGCAACTGCGTGCCGCTGAGGACGACGTCCGGCGCCATGCTTGACGTGTCCTTGTACTTGCTCAGGCAATAAATCTGCCTGTCTTCGCACGCTTCGTAGACCTCACCGGCCATCTGATAGACGACATCGGCGCCGGCCGCGACCTGGGCGTAGGTTGCCTCGATCGCCTTGGGCGGATCGTACCAGGATTCAATGAACGTCAACTTCATCTTGACGTCCGGATTGACCGTTCTCGCGCCGGCCCGGAAGGCATTCAGCTGGTCATTGATGTCATCCGCCGGAAAACTCCCGACTGCTCCGATGACGCCGGTCTTCGAGATTCCGGCGGCGAGGATTCCCAGCAGGTACGCGGCTTCATGAACCCGACCGTAGACCAGGTAGTGGTTTTCACCTGCATTGTAATTGCCGCTTCCGAGCGAAACCCACATGATTTCCGGATACACGGATTGAAGATTCTTGATCTGGTCGCTGTGAGCAGACGCACTGAGTATGATGTCGTACTTTCCCGACTTGGCAAGCAAGCGCATGACCGATTCCGCCTGTTCACCGTAGACCGCATCCTGTTCATCATACTCTATGCTCAAACCATGCGGCTTGTCTCCGGCCAGCTTGTCCAGCGTTTCCTGGACGAGCTTGTCCCAGACGGCTTCGGGACCAACGGAGTACATCAGGGCGATGCTGACCTTTTCCGGTTTGTCCGCAGCAGTGATGGTACCGAACGGCCATGCGACCAGCAGTGACATCCACAATATTCCTGCAACCCATCGCGATACAGACTTGATCGTCATCATTGAATCCTCCTTTCGATGATACTTCTTCCGGCAGAAGCACCGGATTGCGGCCCCAGTTCCGATTTCATTCTATTGCAGAAAAGGGGCTGAACACGACCTGACGCCAAACCTGGGCAAGGGCACGCAGGCTATGCCACCAATTTTTATAATTTATAAATTTTATCTGATCAACTTTCGATGCCGGGACAACCGGAACCCGGCCATGAATTGCGAACGGATGAAATCCGTATGGTGCCGCCGCATTGCCAAAATTCTGTGACGACGGACACGTGAACGACCCGGTCGGGACGATTACCCGACGGCCTATCCCGGCCAGTATCGTGACATCATTGAATTGAGGGATATAGTGACTTCAGCTTGATGCGGGCGACCTCGTTCCGGAACGCCAGTTGACAGGTTTTGCGGAAGCGTTTCAATGTGCCTGCCATGGGGCGGCTTCGAACTGGCCAGCATGGTCAGCCTGGCCTTGCCATCACCGTCAAGAAGTCGCTTCTTCCGGTTCACCTGGAACTTGCGTTCCAGTGCTGCCTCCAGTCCCGCCATTACGCATTGCTGGCGCACCTGTGCTCTTCTGCCGTTGCGGTCCCGATCTCGAGAACCTCGGCGGTCTCCTCGTCGCTGAGGTCACCGTCAGGGCGGCTCTCGTCAGACAGAAGCAGAATGTGCGCCCGGCGGCAGCGCTCTTTGGAGCCCTTGCCGCCGTCCAGTATCTCCTTAAATGAAATGGGAACCAAATGCTTGCGTTCATCCTTCTCAAGCCGGACCTCGTAGGTTTTGTTGCCTGTCGAATTCATTGCCTGCTGCCCCTGAATGCTCCCGGGACCAGCACTGAATTTGCCGCTGAAACGCCGTCCGCAGCTGCTGCCCGCCTGACCGGAAGGTTGGTTGTTCGTCATTGTTGCAGAAAATATACACGGCCAGGCTGACAGGGAAACCACCTCAGGCTACAATCGAGACACCATCATCCCAATGCTGTCAGGATAGTAGCGGCACGGGAGGACCGAAGACCATGACGACACGGACCGAACGCAAGGAAACCCGCCGGGCCACCTACCAGGACGTGCTCGACGCCCCGCCCCACAAGGTCGCCGAGGTGATTGCCGGAACCCTCCATACCCACCCGAGGCCGCCAACCCGTCATGCCTGGGCGACTTCCGGCATGGGCGCCAAGATCGGTCCGCCATTCAACTATGGCGATGGCGGTCCCGGCGGCTGGTGGATCGTTTTCGAGCCCGAACTTCACCTGGGCGAAGACATCGTGGTGCCGAACCTCGCCGGCTGGCGGCGCGGGACGATGCCCGAATATCCGGACGCGGCTTATTTCACAGTTGCTCCGGACTGGGTCTGCGAGGTTCTCTCGCCCTCCACGCGGCGGCTGGACAAGTGCGAGAAGCGGGATCTCTATGCCCGCGAGGGCGTCCGCCATCTCTGGTTCGTCGATCCCGATTCACGGGTGCTCGAGGCCTTCGAATTGCGCGAGGAACATTGGCTGCTGCTGGCGACGCTCGTCGATGACGCGGCGGTTTCGCTTCCTCCCTTCGATGCCATCAACTTCCCGCTCGATGCCCTCTGGCCCGAGATGATCGCAGGCGCTGAAAAGGAGGATTTGGGATGACATTCGATCATTCTTCGCCAGATACGTATCAATCCTGCGGTGTGCCATGAACGGAGACAGGAAACTCAGGGATAAGCTTGCCAAGCTGGAGGCGCTGTTCCGGCGAGCGGGCAGTGCGGGAGAGAAGTGGGCTGCCGGTGTCGCGATCGAACGGTTGCAGGGGCATTTGGCGGGGGCGGGCAGGCAGCAGGAACCCGAGGTCGAACTCAAGTATACGTTTCCCGACTTTTGGTGCGTCAATCTGTTCTGCGCGGTGTGCCGCAAGCACGGCGTGCGGCCCTACCGTTACAAGCGGCAGCGCCACACGACCGTCATGGTGCGCGTTCGCGAACGGCAGTTCGATCGGGAGGTGTGGCCGGAGTATCTTCAACTTCAGTCCGAATTGAACGCATACTTCAACGACGTGGCTGACCACCTGATCTCGCGTGCCATGGGATCGGGAGGCAGCAGTACGCTCGATCTGAAATAGAGGGAGTGCCCGGAGGATGAGCGACGACCTTGCGAATGACAGGATCGATGAAGCGGTCCTGGCATTGCTCTATCTCAACATTTGCGAGCGCTCTCGCTTCGGCGGCGCACGCGCGTGGAAGTCCCTCGACTGGGATGCCATGGACAGGCTTCACGACAAGGACCTTATCTCCGATCCGGCGAGCAAGGCGAAATCCGTCTACCTGACCGACGAGGGACTTGCCCATGCCGAAGCTGCCTGCCGACGACTGTTCGGGGACGACAGTTAGGCTGGCGACCCTGATCCTGAAGACGAACCTGCGCGGCGGCGAAGGCCGAGGCCCGAAGACGAAACGCGCCAGTTCAACGACCCCGGCGTTTCCCGTACCGCGATTGCCAGGATTGCAGGCGTGTCCCGATCGATCCTCTACGATTTCACGGCTGCTCCCGGAATCGACCCGACGCCGACCTCCGGAAGGTGGCTACCGGCTTTATGCATGATCGGTTTTCCCACTGTGGCCAGTCTGATTCCGCAGGCAGGTCGATAGGCGGAACCACCCCGCAGGGTCGTACTGCCGTTGGCTGGCGGCCTGGTATGCTCCTCGCAGGATCTTCAACGTGGCAAACACCGATGAAACACAAGGCCAACCGCCGCTGGCCCCACAGATTCTGTTGGTCCCTGCCAGAATGGGCGTCGGGCATGAAAATGCTCGCATCCGGTCGTGAACCTCGCGGGCGATACGACCGGGTAGACCATCATGGACAGCACGGGCCAACGTGTGAAACTGTTCCACTCTCGGCAAACCAGGGCGCATCCCGCGATCCGTCCGCAAACAAATTGGGTTCAACCCGATGGTTGCAGCCTGATTGCAGGCAACCCCGGGTTCATTCGCAAATATTCGGGTCTTACCCCTTCGACAGACTCAATTCGGGCAGGAAACCACGATGATCGGAAGCAGGGCCGAAATTGATTGCAGGCCACGTCAGGTTCCGCCACGAGAATTTCTGCCTTGGATTTCTTGGTTCTGTTCTTCTTCCGTATCCCCGATCGGGAAACCATGATCAGCGAAGTTGGTGCATGGCAGGATCACCGCAACGCTTCCGCGAAACCCGTCAACTGGTGGTATCGGAACGAAGACGCCCGCATCAAGTTGAAGTCACTGTTTCCATCGATTTAATGAAGTCAGGGTCTAGTTGCCCGGAAGCCCGATGGAATTTTCCGGCTTTTCCTGCCATTCGAGTTCCTGGAGAAGGGCAACGAACTCATCCGCGGGTCGCGAAAGCTCCGACCTTGCAAATGCCGCAAGTTCCCACGCGATCGGAGGGTTCAGGGTGCGGGTCTGCGCCGCCATCTCGGGCGGCACGTTGGCCGAGGGGACCAGTGCGGCGCCGAGGCCCGCGGACACCAGTTGCAGGGCCACCTGGACCTGTGAAGTCCGGACGGCTTCGCGTGGCCGAAAGCCGGACATCGCGCAGGCCGCGGCAACGTAGTCCGCGAGTCCGTTGGATCTGCTGTAAAGAACCCAGCTGTGGTCGGACAATTCCGGCAGGTCCACCGGCCCCGCGTCGTCCAGTTTCGGGTCGTGCTGCGGCAGGACGACCGAGAATTGTTCCCAACCCAGCGGAATCGATGTGCCCGGCCATTTCGGTGGACGCACGCCGATCGCAAGATCACCCAGACCCGAGGCCACGGCCTCCACCATGGATGACTGCAGCGCGAATTCCTTGATCCGGATCGAAACTTTCGGATGCCGTTCCTGCCAGCGCTTGATGGGTACGATCATGACGGCATCGACCAGGGTCGGAAGCGTCGCGATTTCCAGGACGCCGGCCTCCAGGTCGATGGCGCGTCGCGTCTGCCGCATCAGCCGCTCCGCCGTCGCCAGCGTCTTGTTCGCGTCGGGCAACAACGTACGGCCGAAAGGCGTTGGCCGTGTCCCCCGCTGCAATCGCTCCACGAGCCGGCTGCCGAAGAACTGTTCCAGGGACTTCAACTGCTGCGAGAGCGCGGGCTGGGAAATTCCGAGCTTTCGTGCACCGGCGGTCACGGACCCTTCCTCCACGACCGTGACCCATGCTTTCAGGTGCCGGAGATTCAGGGCTTCCACGTGCAGTTTTTCGACCATAAGTGAATCCTTTTGACAGTCATTGAAATCACGTCATTGACATATGTCAAGTTCGCGTTCACGCTTTCCGCGATCCATGTCGGGAAGGCATCAAGTCGGAGGTGGTCGAATGTGCGGACTGTCCGTTGAAGAACTGGAAAAACTCAAAGCTGAGCTGCAACCCGAGCCGTTGCTGGACAAGGGCGGCCACAAGGTGTCGAAGAGTCCCTGGGGACCCGCGGACGAAATCGGCCGGTTGAACTGGATCACTCCCGAATCCGTGGCGACGATCATGGCGCGCATGGACGGACGCAAGGTGTTCGATCTGAACGTGGTTTACGAATCCAGCATGCCATCATGGACCGAGGCCGGAGACCCGCCGTTCAGCATCTGGATGACCCATACCCCGAAAGGCGAAATTGCGTACGGCCGGTCCGGCTACAGCGGCGAAATCCACAAGGAATACAGCTATTCCGGTGATGCGATATCGATGTACACGCATTGCGGCACCCACATAGATACGTTGAACCACATGGGTTACTGGGGAATGCAATGGAACGGCTGGACACAGGATGAACACCTGGGTTCGATGGTCTGGACCAAGGGTGGCAGCGATCGCTATCCGCCGGTCATCGCACGAGGTGTCCTCCTGGACGTGGCCGGAATGCACGGTGTGGACATTCTGCCACCGCATTACGAGATCACGCCGAAGGATGTCCGGGACACGGCCAAGCGGCAGGGCGTGAGATTCCGCAAAGGCGATGTCGTGCTCGTGCGCACCGGGCGAATGCGCATGTGGCCAAACAAGGAATACCTGGACGGCTCTCCGGGAATCAACGTGGATACCGCGCGCTGGCTTTGCGAACAGGCGGGCACCATGTGCATTGCCGGCGACAATATCGGGCTTGAGCCGCAACCGTACTACGGCCAGTACGCGCCGGTGCATTGCTACATGTTCACCACCGCCGGTGCCCAGATCATCGAAGTGGTCAACATGGAAGAGATTGCGGCGGAAAAACTCTACGAGTTCGCCTTCATGGGATTCCCGATGAAGATCTTCGGCGCGACCGCTGCACCGATGCCATCCGTCGCAATTCCACTGAGGGACTGAAAATGCTGAAACCACTTCGCCTCGACAACATGGACATCGTCGTCAGGGACTTTCCGGCGATGGTCGAGTTTTACCAGAACGTCCTCGGTCTGAAGCTGCACCCCCATGGATACGAACCGGACAAGGGCTGGGCCATGTTCATGTGCGGCGATACCGACCTTGTCCTGTTGTCGGTGCCGGATGCCCCGCGTGACAAGCACCAGCGTACCGGCAACTACGTGAACGATCCGGCAGGTGTGCATTCCTTTGCCATACAGGTCGCCGACCTGGACGAGGCGGTCGCGGAACTCGACAGGCACAACGTCGAGTGGGCCGACAAGATGATGCACTACGGGGCGGGCGAGTTTCTGCCGCGTGCGCCCGAAGGGGACTTCGACGGAATGTGGTACCGGTTCCGGTCGTTTTATGATCCTGAAGGCAATGTCACGCACCTCTGCGAAGTCCATCCGCCAAAGGGATTCGACCGTTCCAGGCACGGGCGGGACTAGCTCATGAGCAAGCTGCCTCGGTTGACCTATTGCATGACGATAGGCCTGGATGCGATGTCCCTGTGGATCTCGTCGTTCCATACGAACAACCCGAGCATGCTCTCGCGCGGAGAACTGGACGTGACGGGTTGCCGCCGGGTGCTGGAGATCCTGAATCGCCATGACATCAGGTCCACGTTCCTGGTCCCGGGTCATACCGCCCTGGCCTATCCCGACCTGATCAGGGAGATCGCGGGCCGGGGGCATGAATTCGCCTATCACGGATGGATGCACGAGGATCCGCGAGACTTTCCGAAGGACGAGCAACGGCTGATCATCGAACGTGGCCTGGAGGCGCTGGATCACGTCGCGGGTATCCGTCCCCGCGGGCATGTCGCCCCGGCATGGAACATGAGCGTCGATACCATCGACCTGCTTGACGAGTTCGGCTTCGAGTTCGACGGCAGCCGAATGGCAACCGACCATTTGCCGGTCTACGTCCGCAAGGGTGATACCTGGACCCGGGATGCCCCGTTCCAGTTCGGCACGTTGACGGACATCGTCGGCCTGCCCGTCGCCTGGATCATGGACGATGTCCCGATGTTCGAATTCGCCTGGGGTGAAATCCCCGGCCTGAAGGCGCCGTCACAGGCCGAGGAAATGTGGATGGGGGAACTGGATTATGCCGTCGGGAACTGCCCGGGAGGGGTGTTCAACCTGACGGTTCATCCGCAATCCATTGCGCGCGGAGCCCGCATCCGCGTGCTTGAACGGCTGTTGCAGCATGCCGCCGATCACCCCGAAATCACCTTCATGAAACAATCCGAGTACGTCGACCTGTGGCGGGAGGAAAACCCGCGCGAAGAGTGGCGGAAACAAAATCCCGAACTTGCAGGCGACGGGTCGATCCGCGTTCTTCCGTCAATGGCGAAGGGCGGCGATTGAAACCAGCTGTCGGAAGGCGTGTCCTTGTCACGGGCGGCATGGCGTCGCCGGGTCAGGCAGTCGTCCAACACCTCGCCGGCAGCGGCTACATGGTCGCTTTTTCCGGCGGCCGCCGGCGGCGCGGAATTGCACTTGCCGATGAAACGGCAGCAAGGTTCATACCGGGTGATTTTCGGCGGGAAGGCGGAGTCGAACGGATCGTGACGGATGCCGTCGGTGCGCTGGGCGGTCTCGACGGTCTGGTCTGGACAGATGGTTCCCGACACACGGCGCGCATATCGGAGACAACCGATTCCGCGTGGGATTCCATCCTCGAAGACAATCTCGTGGTTCCGTTCAGGTTTGCCAAGTCCTGCATGCCGGCGCTTTCCGATGGCGGCGGAAGCATCGTGTTCGTGGCTTCCGGCACGGCTGTCCGCACGGAGATGGAACTCGGGGCCTGTTCGGTTGCCGGAAAGGCGCTGCTCTGGCTGGCCAACATGCTGGCTGTCGAGGGAGGACCGCGCGGCGTCTCTGCGAACACGATCTGCCTGGGAGACGTCGCCGTGCCTGCCGGTCCGATCTCAAATGAACCGCAATTGCGTGATCTCGGCCCGCCATTCGTGCCACCGGCGGGGCGGCTGGCATCACCCGGGGATGTGGCCAGGGCCGTTGAATTCTTCATGCAGGAGAGCTTCGGGACGTGCACGGGGGCGTCGCTCACGATCGACGGCGGGTTGCGTGCGGCGTTGCGTGCAAACAAGGTACACCAAGGATGACAGGTACAGACCGGCAGCATGCATTCGTGACGGGCGGCACGTCGGGAATTGGTCGTACGATCGTCGAACAACTCGCCGCTTCGGGCATGCGGGTCGTCTTCACCGGACGGAATGAAGCGCGGGGGGCGGCCGTCGCTGCCTCGACCGGTGCACGGTTCATCGCGGCCGATGCTACCGACCGCGGGGCATGCGATGCGGCCGTCGAGGCGGTGTTCGCGCATTGCGGAGGCGCGCCGGACCTCTTCGTTTCCTGCGCGGCCATCGTCTTCGAATCGTCACTGGCAGATACGCCGGACGAGATTTTCCGCGAGATCATCGAGGTCAACCTGACGTCGTCGTTCCGGTATTCGCGCGCGTGCTTCGCGGCCATGAAGGACCGCGGACACGGGGTGATCGTGCACATCGTGTCCGATGCCGCCCTGGTGGGGATCCACCACTTGCCCGTGTATTCCGTTTCGAAGGCAGGTCTCCTCGCCATGTCGGAAGCGCTGGCCGCTGAAGCGGTGATGCACGGCGTGCGCGTCAATGCCATTTGTCCGGGCGCCGTCCACCCGGGGGTACAGTCGACGCCGCGAGGTTACGAGCATCACGCCGAGGACGACTCCAACTGGGCCGACGCGCCGTCGGGGCGGCATGGCAGGGGCACGGACATCGGCGAGGCCGTGCTGTGGCTAGCATCCGAAAAGGCGTCGCACGTCGCCGGCGCGACACTGCGAATCGACGGCGGCGCATCGGCGGCAATACGGGGAGGTGCGCGTGGCTGACAAGGCAGGTGCCCGGCTCCAGCAGGTCCTGGACGTTCTCGGATCCAGCGAACCCTACGTCAGGGCATACGTCCACGTACGCGAAGACGAGGCGCGCGATGAAGCGGGGCGGGTGGATGCGCAGGAACCGCGGTCACCCCTTCACGGCTGCCCCTTTGCCGTAAAGGAGGTTTTCGAAGTTGCGGGGGTCGTGACGTCCGGCGGCTGTCGGGCACTTGCCGACAACGTGGCAAACTCGGACGCGACGGTTGTCGCCCGTCTTCGGGACGCCGGGGCCGTCCTCGTCGGAACGCAGGTGTCCCACGAACTGACCTGCGGGCTGGACCAGCCGCCCACCCGCAACCCCTGGAACATTTCGCACTATCCGGGCGGGTCCAGCGCGGGCGCAGGGGTTTCCGTGGCAGTCGGATCCGCGGAATTCGCGCTCGGCACCGATGCCGCAGGTTCAGTCCGCATTCCTGCGGCCATGACGGGAACCACGGGCCTGAAGCCCACTGCCGGCCTGATCAGCACCACAGGTGTGATTCGCCGGGCAACTGCACCCTCGATCGACAATGTCGGAATCATAGCCGGGACTGCTGCCGAGATTGCCGAGATCCTCCGTGTCATCGCCGGTCCGGACCCGCTGGACCAAAAAACCCTGCAGGCGGCTGCGGCCATGCCGCCGGATGCGCCGCCAATCAACGGCACCAGGTTTGCAGTGCTCGGCCCGGAAACACGTTCCGCCCTCGACGAAGTCCATGCGATTGATCCTGATGTCGACAGGGCGTTCGAGTCGGCCTGCGCGTTGCTCCGTGATGCCGGGGCCCGGATTTCCACGATAGAATTGCCGGAATTGCCTGCGGCAATCGGTGCCGTCGTGACGTTTTTCTCTGCCGAACTGGCCGCCGCGCATCGGGGCGTGTTCGAAGGGAAGCAGGAATACTACCACGCAAGTGTCGCGGAAATGCTCAGGTCATCCTTCGACATTCCGAAGGAACGCCTCGAGGATGCAATCATGGTCCGCCAAAGACTTCGGGTCGCGATGGATGACGTTCTCGCTCCTTCTCGTGCTGAGTGCCTGTTGACACCAACCGTGCCGCGGGTGGCAATGGCACTCTCCGAATTCGATCCGGGAGAGGAACTCGGGACGCTGATTCCCTACACCTGCGGATTCAACCTGACCGGGCATCCTGCCGTCAGCCTGCCATGCGGGGTTTCTTCTGGCGGGCTGCCGATAGGATTGCAGATGGTCGCAAGACGCTACTACGATTTCCGGCTTCTGGCACTCGCAAAGGCGTTCCAGGACCGGGTCGACTGGCACGGGCGACGGCCGGTGCTGCCGAAGCATTGATCGCAATTTCTCGGACCCGGCACACGCGTACGCCGTGTGGCGGTAGTGTCTCACTTTGAAATATGTTTGCGAAAAGCCTTGAGCCGGTTGGGTTTCGGTGCAGCACGAGCATCAATCAGGCTAACAATCCACTATATGTCGTGCAATGTGTCGGAAACGCCAGCGACCATTGCGGGAGACATACGGAGGCTTTTGTGGATGCGGAAAAAGTTGTTATGTACGGAATACTATGACAGCTTGGGCAAAGGCTGAAAACCCATTTTTCAAGTACTACATTCATCCACTACTGTCCCAGTAAAATTCTCTCACCACACTCTAAAGCTCTGACGTAAATGCATAAATTGGACATCTCGGCTGTTACCGACTTGAACCCGCCGCACACGCTCGTCACACTTCCTCACTGTCCTGCACCGTCAAGAGGAAGAATGCAATGGACTCCGGCAGCCTGGTTTTCGCTCAGATCATGGAACACCTGCCATGGCACACCTTCCGCCGCTGTGTCTCTCGATACGACGGAAATCGCTACGTCAAGGCGTTCACCTGTGCCGATCAGTTCCGGTGCATGGCCTTCGCCCAACTCACCTACAGGACCAGTCTGCGCGACATCGAAACCTGCCTCCGTGCCCAGCGCGGGAAACTCTAAAAATGTTGCGCGCAACATTTGTAGAGTTTGCTTTGTCGTTCTCTGTCCGCCTGTCAAACTCGCCAGAAGCCGCCAGACGAGCGAAACGGGTTCTGGATGTACTCAAGGTCATCATCGATTTTTTCGGCACTTCCGTGTGCTCCTTGATATGCCGACACCACGCCCGTAAAAGTTGGGGCGGAATTCGAATTCGAGTGGACAGCATGAAGCCACACGCGCGGGCGGTTCCCGCAGGAGGTCTCTCCAAGAATTCCCCCATGTCCACGATCTTTGATTTGTCTATTGACCCAAATGACTGGACTGCAATCTTCCGGAGCAGAAAACGGCTGATGGCCAGACGCACGACGGAAAGGAAGTTGCGGGCAGCCCTGTCATTACGCGTGGCGACCCTGTGGAACTCCTTCTTTCGTCCGAAAAACGCTCGACAAGATTGAGCGTTTTGTAGGTTTCGCGACGAAGTGACCGTGGTGACTTCCGGTTGGATTTCGACGGAATGCCCGCGGTGACTCCCGCTGTCTCGATCACGCCGAGAACGGCATCAGTGTCGTAAGCCCTGTCGCCGATCACCGTTTCGGCCGCCTGACCATCCTTTCAGACCCTGCTGGTCCATGCCTGCCGATCCAGAGCATAGTCTGGAACGTATTGTCAGGTGCCCTTGCTGTCCTTGGCATCGGTTTCCACAATCTCCGGCCAAAGAGCGCCGAGAGGGAAGGAGATGGCATCGAAGGGTGGAAGCGAAACCGGTGCATCATCGACAAGCGTTGCAAGCAATACCCACAGGCCATCGCGAAGCTCGAAGGCCTCCAGTGTCCGCACATCGGGATCTACGAACCAGAGATGGGGAATTCTCTCGCGAGCATAGACCGAACGCTTCTCCCCCTGATCAAATCGTCTGGTCGATGGCGACAGAACCTCGCAGACCCAGTCCGGCGCCTGCGTGAAAAAAGCTCCTTCCATGTCCTCGGTCATGGTCTCGCGCCGCCAGCCAGTGATGTCTGGTACGACAATGTCCTCGCCAAAGTGCAATTCCGGCTCGTCAATGATCATCCAGCCGCCGGGTCCGCCATCGCCATAGTTGAATGGAGGGCCGATTTTCATCCCGATTCCCGAGCTTGCCCAGGCGTGGCGCTTGGCTGGCCTTGGTTGCGTATGCAGTGTGCCAGCGACCACTTCGGCCACCATGTGAGGCGGAGCATCCAGAACGTCCTGATAGGTTGCCTTCCGGGGCGCCCTCGCAATGCGTTGTGCTCTGCTCATCTCTCTGTCATCGGCTAGTTCGGCGGAAGAATAACTGATTGCAAACAGTCTGTCAGGTATGACCTGAGCAATCAACAAGGGCTTACCTTTTCATCACAACAGAAGGTGTTTTCTTCTTTGAACACGGATGGGTCTTTCCCAAACTCTGCCCGCTCGGCAATTCAGCGAGAAGCAATGGTCTCCCATTCGGGCCAATAGGCATCAGTCAAGAGCGCGCCAAATGAACTTGCAGCGCCTCCAGATACGAGAAACCCTCAAGGGAATCCTCCTTCATCCGCATCTGGTTACCCCTGAAAATCGTTTTCTTTTGCAAGGGCAATTCATATGTTTCTCACAAAGTGCCCCCTGCCAACCCTCAATCTCATCAAAGTGAGACACTGCCCATGCGGCAGGTGACTTGAAATGTTGCCCAAGACATCCGCGAACTCGTGTGTGTTCGTTGAAAGCTTCGGCCAATCCCGCAGCCCTCTGGCGGGCATGGCACACAACTCCGGGATGCGCGGATATTGTCAGGCTCTTGCAGTTACGGTGATGGAAAATCGAACATGATCCTCGGTTCTCTGGCACGGGATTCCAAAAATGACTGCCTGGCGCCGGGCCGGTTACTTGTCGGGAATGACGTAACCCAGGTGCGGTACGGCTGCTTCTTCTTCCATGATCGGCCCCAGCACCGTGATCGGATGCGTTGCGGACGAATGGAATACCTGACGGCAACTCATGTCGAGAACATGGGGATTGGGGTTCTCGACGGCCCAGAGTTCGGCGAGTGAATCTGCGGAGAGGCCGAAAACGACCGCGCGAACGCCGGCAAAGAATGTTGCTCCGGCGCACATGGCGCAGGGTTCCGCACTGACAAACATGACGAGTTCGGAAAGTTCCCGCGTGTGAAACCTCCGGCTTGCCGCGCTCATGAGGTTGATCTCGGAATGGCGGGTGAAATCGTTTTCCGTGAACTCGGTGTTTTCTGCCTCCAGCACGATGTTGCCATGCCGGTCGGCAAGCAGGGCGGCAAAAGGCTTGTTGCCTTTCTTGCGCGCATTCGACGCAAGTTCGATTGCGCGCGACATCAGTTTTTCGTGGTCAAGACTGTCAATCTCAGCCTTGGTCAGTGTGTTCATGAGATCGGTCCTTTCGTGTGGGGCTTACCTAGTCTGCGCAGCTGGCGCCATCGCTCCGTTTTCGCATCATTGTCCATGCTATTGCCCGTTTTGGTCAAGAATGCCGCCCGGCCAATGGATGCAATGAATCCATCTGGGGACGCAACGGTGCAGGTCGGAAAGATGCGGAAATCCAAGGCAGGGGAGTTTTCATGCCCCTCGAGCGGGCAGGCGTGTTCCACGTTACGTGGTCCCGTCCGGTTTCCTGCCGAGCGCGCGAGTGTGCCGGCGTCCGGGATCCGTCACCGGGATCCGTTCCCGGCGTTCCGTCGTGAACGGCGGCTCGAAACTCCACGGTGCGCGCCGTCAGGCTGCGGCCGACCGGGGCACGCAGCCGCTACCCGTTGCCGATCCGCGAACTCGTATTGGCTCCGAACGCGTACTGGCTGCGTCTACGGGCCGGACGGGCATAGGAACCCGACACGCATGCCATGATTTTCCTGGTTCCCGCATTGCGAGGGAGGCGAAGCAGCTTCTGGTGTGCGACATCGACGACCGGAAACGTCTCATTGCGGACCCGGCAATCCACCAGTCCGCCGCCATGGGGAGGCCTCCGAAGCAGGTTGTGTGATCTCCGAAATCAAGCCTTTTCGACGCCGATCTGAACGGACTTGATCGGGAACGCGGCTTGCACGCCTCACGCATGATAAATTATAATTCCTGGCACATGCGCAAACCAGACATTTCGACCGGGAGTGCTGATCCACTCTCAGGGGGGTTTATCGGCCACGTACTTGCGGACCTCGTTCAGACGCCGAGCACGAATCCGGGAGCCTACGAGCACGATGTTGCCCATCGCATTCTAAGTTGGCTGGCCAGCATCCCGGTTGAGACGCAACTCGTTGAATCCATGCCGGATCGGTATTCTGTCGGGGCTGTCCTGCGGGGACGTTCGGACGGTCCGCGCCTCGTTCTGAACGGGCACATGGACACGGTTCCGGTGGATGATGCGGATCTCTGGACGACCGATCCTTTCGGAGCAAACGTCAGGGACGGTTTCCTTTATGGCCGGGGCGCCTGCGACATGAAGGCGGGGTTGGCGGTTCAGATCGGCGTGGCGCATCACCTGAGCAGGCATGTTGACCGCCTCGAGGGATCATTGGTCCTGCATTTCGCCGTCGGTGAAGAACGTGCGGAACCCGGGACGCTTTCGCTCCTGGATGCCGGGTACACAGGTGATTTCGGCATCGTGACCGAACCCACGGAACTGAAGATCGCGACGGCAACGCGGGGCCTCGTTCCGTTGCACATCCGCTTGAAGGGCCGGTCCATTCATGCGAGCCGCGCGGATCTGGGAATCAATCCCGCCTGGGCGCTGCAATGGGTGCTGGAAGCGCTTCGGGAATACGAGGCCGACATCCGGGAACGATCTCATGCGCTGCTTTCGCACGGGTCCTGCACGCCGACCGTGATTCGTGGCGGCGTGGTCCCCAATGCCGTTTCGGACTCCATCGACCTGTACGTCGACCGACGGCTGATTCCGGGTGAATCGGTCGATGCCGAACTCGCCGACGTCACGGCCAGGCTGAACGAGGCACGACCGGCCGATTCAGAAGTGGAGGTCGAGGTCGAAGCTGCATTCAACCGGTTCGAACCGGCTGAAATTTCTTCCGAAGCACCCGTGGTCGGTTATCTGCTCGACAGCACCGAACGCGTGCTCGGCAAGCCTGCGTCAATCTTTGGCGCACCCTATGCGAGCGATGTTCGCAACCTCGTCAACGATGCGGGAATTGAGGCGGTGAATTTCGGACCGGGTAACGTGGCCGAGTGCCATTGTGCCGACGAACGGGTCGAATTGCGCCAACTGGTTGACTGTGCGCATGTCATCGCGGATGTGTCCGAGCACTTGATGCTGGATGGTCGCTGACGAAATCTCTTCGCGGGCCTGCCCACCAAATGGCACGATCACCAAGACTTTCCTGCGGGGTGATCCGCATGAAAAGGACCGGGGCAGGTCGAATCTGTCCCGGTCAAGGAGTTGTGTGGTCCGACGTCAGAATTCGACGCCATTCACGTTCGGAAGCACGAAGGCCATGCTACGCAATCCCGCGATCGGCATCACTTCACCGTCGGCCAGAACCTGGTTGCCGTCCTTGTCGAACAGGGGACCAGTGAAGACTTCTCCCGCTCCGCTGCGGATTCGATCGTATTCGGCCTGAATGTCGGCCTTGGCAGCGTCGGACAGATCGTTGTACGCACCGCCCCACCCCGCCATGTCGATCGCACCGATCTTCATGCCGGAATAGTTGAACTCGGTGCTGAAGTTTCCGTCCATGATGGACTGAAGGATTTCGGCGAGGGCGTAGCCCCATCGATACTCGAAGCTCGTGACCGACATGTTCGGTGCATACTGGCGCCCGTCCAGCGCCGGTGAGACGACCGGGATGTTCGATGCTTCCGCCACCTCTGCACTGACCGAACTCGTCAGGCTGGATGCAATGAAGTCAACACCCGCATCGATCAGGCTGCGCACTGCGCGCGCCTGCTTGTTCGTATCGATCCAGTCATTTGTGAAAACGACCTGGACCGTCGCTGTGGGATTCGAATGTGCCAGGCCATGGGCAAATCCGTTGATCGTCCGGATGTCATACGGAATGGGGAACGCGTCGACCCAACCGACCGTACCACCTTCCTTGATGATGTGACCGGCAGCCACGCCACCGATATACGCGCCGTCCTCGGGCGCGTTCACGAAACCGACGAAGTTGTCCAGATCGCCCGGATTGTCCCACTGGCTCGTGATGAAGTGAACATCACCGTACTTGGCAGCCGCTTCAAGCATCGACTGGCCAAATCCGTAACTCGTGCTGATGATCACGTTGGACCCGTTCTGGATCGCACTTTCGATGACCCGAAACGACTGCGGCCCCTCCGGGACGTTTTCCCTGTAATCGATGTCGATCTTGTCACCGAAGGTATCGATCAGGTGCAAACGCCCGTCGTCGAATGCCTGGTACCAGCCGCCGTCGCGGGCCACGCCGGTATAAATCAACGTGACTTTCAACGGATCTCCGCTATCGGAAGCAATTGCTGTCGATGCGGACATGCATGGCAATGCGGCCGCGACGACCGCTACCGTAGCCAAACTCCGAAACATGGTTCGCCTTGTTGGTCTCTTGCTTTCTGACATGTCTTCCTCCGCTCTCCTGTTCCAGCGAGACGCGTCGCCAGTTCTGTATCTTGGCGTCTTGTGTTGATGTGAAAACGGTATTGGCCAGATGTGTATTTGTCAAAGTTGATTGATACTTGCATCGTATAAGATTCTGCTTATGCCAGAATCGATATCAGGTGGCTCCGGACCGAGTTTCCCGACGATTTGCGCGGAGGCAACCCCCGCGCCTGCCGTTTCCGAACCATCGTGTCAACATCGGCCAAAACCCGACAAGGGTACGTAAGGAAACATTGCCTTTTCTGTATCTCGCCGATGTGCCGTCCTTTTGATCTGGGTGGCGGCTCCGAATTCTCGGGGACGATTCCGGGAGCCGATTTTGGGGGTAGTTCGCCGGTATCGTCCTGAAGCTACCGGCTTTGCCGCCGAAGCGGGAAAAACGTTCGCAAGTTGATTGACTGTCTTATCGCTGCGGTTGCGGTACGCGTGGGCGCATCGGTGCTTCACTTTGACAGCGACTTTGACGTAATGGCACGCCGTACGAGCTTCGCATTGACCGATTCGGTGGCGCGGACATTCATTGAAACCGGAATGACGCCGGCCAGAATCCTCCTGAGTAAAATGAATTGTATAGCAATGTCTGCGCCGTATTCCCCTTCCCTTCACCCTCTCGCTGCACTCCGATCGGTGTGGAACCGCGGCCAACGCGTATTCTCCTGAACGAGGTCACGGTCGAACCCGCGCCATCAATGACACATGCCGCTTGTGGTTCGGGCCACTCTCTTGAACGGGTGCCAAGGCACGCCAAAGGCTATCCGGCGAGCACCGGGTCGTCCGGGCGTCGCAGGAGCGCCAGACAGCAGTCATGGTCATTTGGCCAGCGTTCCCTGGATGGCTCGACACCGCGCGTCGATGGCTTCGATCACGTCGTTGATCACACCATGCGGACCCGCCGGCATGGCGGCGATGTCGTCGGCCGTCGTCACCAACTCTGCTCTCATGCGGCCGGCCAGCTGATCCACGCGGGCGATTGCGCGGCGCGGCGCAAGTCCGCAGGCCTTGGCCTCGCGCGCCCAGTGGCGTCCCTCGATGTAGGCGCCATCGCGCTTGCCGCCAATGTCGAGCGCAAGGTTGCGCGTAATATTAGGCCATACGGTGGCGCAAATCACGTCGTAGAGAGGTGCCAGCCGTGCGCCATGCGCGGTCAGCATGAGTGAATGGTTCTTCATATGTGCGTCCGTGTTGCAGCACAGGACATTGAAGACCAGCATGTCCCATAGCTGCATGACCTCTGTGCCGCCGCCCACTTGCCGCAGCCGATCCATCATCTTCGAAAAGCTGCCCTTTTGACCGCGATACTGTGAATGCTGGTATTTGCCGGCTGGCGGTAGCCCAAGCGCTTGGCAGAAGTCCTCCTGGTGCCGCCGGCGCAACAGGTCGCCTTCCTGCACCCGATCGTATCGTTCTACCAAGAGAAAGCAGCGCTGCCCCGCACGGCGCGTGGTCACCGCGGCCGCAGGCAGGCCGACCCGGCGCGCAAGTGTCATGCAGAAGGCCTCGTTCTGCACGCTGCCGCGAAGGCGATCCGGGCTGTCCGGCTTCAAGATGTGGCTCGACGGCGTCCCGTCTACAGGTATGCCGATCTGCCCGTCCTCCAGCAGACGCACCGGCAGCTTTGACTGGACCCCTGCGAGCGACATCGACACGCCCTCTTCGCCCACCAGAAACGGTTTTGCCGGCAGCTCGTTCAGAATCCGTTCAAGCTCGGTCTCGGTCGCAACCGGCAGGACTTTCCGTCCGGTCGTACCGCGCTCGGAAAACGACAAAGCGCCTGAGGTGTCCCGACCGACCTTTTCCAACAGTGCGAGCACGTCGGTGTGCGGTACATCGAGAATGCGCGCCATCATCCGCAACTCGTCCATGTTTTCAGGTAGTAGATTGATTAGCCATGGCGCGAGACTGTGCCAGTCGAATGTCCGGTCCGCGAGGGGCACCGTTGTCGATACGGGAAAGGCGCCGGGCAAAGCCAACCACTCCGGTTCATATCGGAAGACCGGCGCCGGTTCGGCTGCGGTTTGGATCGAACCGACCAGATATCGCTCGAAAAAGATGTCCATGTCCGGTTACGCCTTGGGCAGTGCTGGTCGCGCGCCGCGGTGGTCTTCGAAGAGCATTGAGATGTTGATGCCCAGGGCTTCGGCCGCGGCAAGCGCGGGCCCGAGATAACTGGTTCCCTTGCCCCGTTCGAGTTCGCTGATGAAACGCCTGTTGGTGCCGATCATCGACGCCAGATCCTCCTGCGTGTATCCTAGCGTCTTTCGACGGTGCCGAAGGCTGGCTCCGAATTCCCGCGCGAGGCGTTGCTCTGCCAACTTGATGTCCATTGCAAATTCGCTCCCGTTACAATTCGGTATCTCGGCTGAGAATTGACGGGTGATGATACCGCCTTGTAGCTTTTTAGGTCAAAGCCCATGAATTTACAAGTCTGTATCATTTTTGGCTCAGGCGTTTAGTGTGAGTGATCTGTAGCATTGGGCTGAGGCTTTGGATGTCGTATCGGGCAGCGTGTCCGCCATCCCCGCCGCCATGGACTGAGGCAGCAGGCTGAACGCCATCGGCGAATCCGGACAGTAGTATCGGGCAATCTTGAGCCCGACCGGCGTCTTGCGTTCGTAGGTGCCGTGACGGGCAAACCGGCAACCCCCGTCGGGGTGGTTCGGACAGCGCTCAAGCTTTGCGTCACGCCACGCTTGCGTGCCAACGTATTCCTCGGCGGAAAGGTCTGTCTCGTGGATGAGTTGCACGCGACCGCCCACGGCCCGGCGGAGGCCAATCCGCGCGGGCCACGACTTCTTTTACTGACCTGAACCCGAAGGAGTAGACGGCAGCTGCCGGAACGGCAATCGGAAGATCCCGGAACCCGCTTCCGGCGAAGCGCAGGCAGACAGAGATCAGCCTGCCCGGGATCGACCGCCGGAAAAAACTGCTTGGGAAAGAAGGGGCCGAGGGGTTCCCGGGTCATTCCGAATTTCAGGAAATCCGATGCCAGCCCAAACCGGGAATGCTACCGCGCTGACCGGCGACTTGGTTTGAGAAACAACATCGTGCAGCCCAACACTTCTTCGTTGCCGTCGAGACTCAGGCCGACCACCCGGTCGACCAGGTCCATTGCCCATTCCAGCGACTGTTCGCGGCTGATTGACGGGATCAGGTAGCAGTCGGTGAACCCGTTGTGGGACCCTCAAGTATCGCCGCCCGGCGGCGGCCTACGGCTTGGACTGCGCGGGCCGTGCGGCCTGTCACCGCATGGGCGGATGCCAAGCCGGGACCTACGGACGGGTCGTGCGGATCCCGCTTCGGGAGACGGACCGCCAGATCTTCAAGCCGACGCCCTGGGGAAGCCCCTCCTGGCAGAGCGGCGACAACCGTGGCAGTCCACTGGAACGCATCAATTCCCGCATTGAGAGGGTCTACAACATGGAAAGGCACTTCATCTGCGGCCGGACGAAGATGGCGATGGCGCTCGGTCATGTCCGGGGCGGCCGGACGGAGATGATAAGCTCGCTCGTCAGGGGCCCCTGCCCGAAGGCCGCCCGAGGCCCGTATCCCGACAGCCGGGATTGTGCGCCGGACCAGACGCCGGATGATGCAGCATGCCCGGGATTCCGGCCGTGTCTGTCAAACGTCCCGAAAACGATGCCGGGAGGTGCCGGGCGCCGGAACCCGGGGGAAAACGGACCCGTCTTCGTGCGTGGTAGCTGACTTGACCGATCTTGAGCGACGTCAGCCTTGCGGGTGAAGCTAGACGGCCAGCTTCATGATCTCGACGGTCGTTTCACCGGCCTCGATCCGCCGCACGACCTCTGCCTCCGCGGCGATGCGCTTGCGGCATCGTTCGAGCACAGCCGCTCGGTCCTCGAACGGTATGAACGTCAGGCCGTCTTCGTCGCCGATCACAAGATCGCCCGCCTTGACCGCCGCTCTGCCGATCTGGACGGTGACGTTGATCTCGCCTCCCCAGCCCTTGTGAGGACCCGCCGGTACGTGACCCCTCGCATAGCAGGCGATGGGAGATGATCTGATCTCAGCGACGTCTCGGATGCACCCATCGACCACGACACCAACGACACCGCGCAGCCGCGCAGCCGTGTGAAGGATACCGCCCCAGACTGCGTTGCGGTCGTAGCCTCCGGCATCGATCATCAGAATCGACCCCGGCACGGCCCGCGACACCGCATGGTGGAGCGCCAGATTGTCGCCCGCCATGGTTCGAACCGTGAATGCCAGCCCGACCAGCGGAGTGTTCGACGAAAACTTCTTCAGACCAGCATCCGGTGTGCTCGTCCGGTTGAGTTCGTCGCTGGCGATGGACGCGGGGATCGCCCGCCACGCCTCGAGTTCGGCATGGGTCAGCGCTTGTTCGGGGAACGCGTTGATGTGAAGCGCCATGATGTTTCCTTTTGTGGCTGTTTCCGGTTGGCGGAGGCGTGAACCCAGCCGCGCGCCAAAATCTACCGGATCTACCGGCACGCCGTGAGGCGTTCGTCGTAGCTGGACGCATATCGACTGATTGGCACCGCAACCGACGGATATCGCCTCGGCGGCGTGGTCAAGATTGCCGCGTCAGGTCCTGGCAGATCGCCTTTCGCAAATTCGGAGGTGGAGCACAGCAGGTCTGGCCGCTCCACGGGACCGCTTCCGCCGCACTGGGGATTTTCTGCGGCCGACAGCGGAACATCCCGGAGCTTGTTCGCGAAAATTTCCATGGCGTCGAAGGTGGCAGTCACTTCGGTTTGCAGCCCGTCATCCGCGATTGCCGCCATAGGCGCCGCTGAACAGCATCCCCGCCGCGATACGATCATGGGAGAGCTGGCGGAAGTCATCGGCGGGAGCCCCGGTGACGATCCAGTTCGCTAGTTCGCGGCCGATCGCTGGCGCGATCTTGAAGCCATGACCACTGCCGCCATTGGCATCGACATATCCATCAAGACCCGCGCGGGGGCCGACATAGGGATACCAGTCCACGGCCACGTCGTAGAGCGCGGCATAGCAATGGATGAGGCGCATGCCCTGCAAGCCCGGGTAGCGATACTCCGCACGGTCGGAAATCAGCGAGGCGAAGGCGTCTTCGCCGGTCTCCTTGTAGTTGTTCGGATCGACGTCGAAATAGTCCTTCGGGAAGCCTTGGCCTATCAGGATGCGTCCACCTTCCTGCGGTACGCTGTAGATGGCGTCGACCGCGTTGGAGATCGGGTTCTGCGGCACCGGACGGCCCTCGCGCGGCTCCCAGATCGAATCCTGTTCGCGAACGATGCGCATGTTCAGCTCGATGCCGGCGCCTTCGGCGAGGTTCTTCGACCACGGTCCGGCCGCGTTTACTACCGTTCCCGCATAAACATCGCCGCTGTCCAGCACGACGCCCGTCACGCGGTCGCCGTCACGCAGCAGGCCGCGGGCAGCGGTCTTCAGCCGCACTTCGCCGCCGAGACGGCGGAATTGCTTGAGGAACAGTTCGGTCGAGCGTATCGGATCGGCATGTCCGCCGCGCGGCTCGTAAACAACGCCGGCGATGCCACGCGGATTGAGCCAAGGCCAGTGCTCGGCCCACGTCGTCTCGTCGACCCATTCGGTGTCGACGCCGACTTCCTGCTGGCACTCGACGTTCTTTTTCGCCGCTTTCAACAGTTCAGGCGGAAGGAGCATGTGGTAGCCGGTCTGGAAGAAGACGTTCGGCGCCTCGAACTCGCTTTTCATCGTCTCAAATATCTCGACACTCTGCAGCGCGAGCCGAGCCATCAGCCGGGTCGAGTAGTGTTGGCGGACAATAGCCGCGCTCTTGCCAGTACCGCCCGCCGCAGGTGCGTTTTTCTCAACCAGGAGAACGCGGCGAACGCCCAGCCGTGCGAGATAATAGGCCGTACTGGCCCCGACGATGCCGCCACCGACAATGATCGCATCATACTTGGACGACATAGTGTGCTTCCTGGTCACCCAAGGCAAAGAAATGGCATAGCCACGAACGCACACCTGTGTAACTGTTGCGGTTTGTGAAAGAAAAGAGATATTTATGATTCTGTTTCATGTATTTTTGGAATGATTTCGGCAGCATGATCACGTTGCGCCAGATTGAAGCTTTGCAGTGGATCGTAATGCTCGGAACGTTCGACCGGGCCGCAAGGCGGCTGGGGCTCACCCAGTCCGCCATCTCGAAGCGGATTCATGAGCTCGAGGCGGCGACAGGCATCACGCTCTTCGATCGCAGCGGACGCGGAGCTTACCTCACGCCCGAAGGGGGACGCGTGCTGGCGATGGGGCGGGAGATGCTTTCGATGCGGGAGAGGATCGTGCAGATTGGCACGCAGACCTCCCGGCCGCGGCGTCTCGTCCGCCTCGGGATAACCGAGCTGACCGCGCTCACCTGGTTGCCGCGCCTAATGGGCGCCCTGCGCGCATCCGGATCCGCCAACATTGATATCAAGCCAGAGGTCGGCCTCTCCCGCCACCTCTTCCGCGGGCTCGTGAACGGCAACCTCGACCTGATCGTGATTCCGGAAGTTTTTTCGGATCCGGCCGTGTCGTCAATACGCCTTGCCGAGGTCCACAATGCTTGGATGGCCAGCCCGCAGCTGGTCGCAAAGCAAAAAACGTATTCGCTGGATGAACTCCGCGCCTTGACGGTCCTGCTCCAGGGCTTGGACTCCGGTTCCGGCGCCTACTATGACCGTTGGCTGAAAAGAACCGGTGCCACCTTCGAACGCGTGTTGTCGAGCAACAGCCTTATCGCCTTAGTCGGTTTGGTGGTGGCCGGATTGGGGATTACCTATCTGCCGACGCTTAGCTTTTCGCGCATGGTTGACGAGGGAAAGCTGATGATCGTGCCGACCAAGCTCGTCCTTCCGCCCGTTCCCTACGCTGCAATGACGTCGAACGCCCGCAAGGACAATGCCTGCGACGAGATAGTGCTGCTCATGGAGAAGTCTTGCGACTTCTCGTCGCAGTACCAGCTCTGAGCAAAGCTCTCAGCGACGTGGATCCGACAGGATTTGCTTCGACCTCTGGCGTTTCGAATTGCCGAAGACTGCGGCCGCCTTCGCCTCTTCGAGGCTCCCATGGCGGCTTCCCTGGCCAAGCCCATCTTGTATGACACAGACAATGGCCTCCGAGGCCTGCCATTGTTGAGGCCTGCCGAGCGGAATCCCCATTTGGGCGCCCCACCTTGGTCAGATGACGCCGGATAGCTGTTTGCAACGAACCCACGCGGTTCATCTCAATTCGCCTTCGCGCCGGGAGAGCCGTCGATAGATGTAAACGTCGCTTTGCTGATCTGCTGTCGAAAGCCCGGCCCGATGCTGCTTCAGCGCCGAGATGAACTGCTCCTGGGTGTCGCGGCTCGTCTTCATCTAATGGAATGGACGCCCCTTGCACCCAAACCGATAGTTCTTTGGTCAACCAATTCAATTAAGAGGAGTTCATGAAATGCAGTTGCTGGCGATTGATCTAGGCAAGCAGTCATTTCACATCCAAGGGATTACTGATGACGGAGAAGTGATTTTAAAGAAGGTCAGCCGATCAAGATTGGAAGGCACCGTCTTGAAATTGGCACCGGAAACCCTGGCCATGGAAACCTGCGCCAGCGCGCATCATTGGTGTCGGCAGTTCGAAACTGTGGGGTGCGGCGTTCGTCTCATTCATCCCCGTTTCGTCAAACCCTTTGTCAAAGGTTCCACGAATGACGCGATTAATGCCAAAGCGATATATGAGTCTGCACTTCGTCCGACAATGCGATTTGTGCCGGCAAAATACGATCGAGCAGCAAGACTTGCAGATGCTTCATAGAACGCGCGATCGGCTCATAACACAACGCAAGGGACTGATTGATCATATTCGCGGCCTTCTGGGAGAGTACGGTGTTGTCATGCCTGTCGGCCCTTTTCGATTTCGTAAAGACATCGATGGCGCGGTCGCTGATTCCCCGCTACCTGAATTAGCAACGAAAACTTCTAAGTGCTCATCGCCGAATTCCAAATGTTGGATACGCGCATAGTCGCAATCGACCGTAAGCTTGATGAAATCTGCCGGAAGGACGAACGGTGCAAGCGCTTGGCAACGCTGCCTGGTGTGGGACCGGTGGTTGCCACTGCTCTGATTGCCGCAGTCGATGGCGGTCGGCACTTCACGTCTGGTCGGCATTCGCGGCCTGGATTGGGCTTGTCCCTCGGCAATACACGACCGGTGGAAAGCCCCGGCTTGGCGGAATAGGGAAACGAGTAAACCAATATTTGCGCCGCCGGCTCATACACGGCGCTCGATCCGTTTTTTTCACGATTGCCAGACATAGTGATCAGCACTCCAAATGGGCTCATGACCTGCTTGCGCGCGCGGGCCACAATTAGACGCTTGTGACGATGGCAATCAAAGCAGCGCGTATTGCGTGGGCGACGTTACGCAATGGAGAAAACGACAAAGCGGCCTAGCGCACGGCCGAAGCCCCTTCCGAGGTTTGAGCGCATGAGCCTGCGAGGTGAGAAATCGATGGTGTAACGGCAAGGGCCGCCAATTCACAGCCTGTAAGGAGCGATAGCCAGGAAAGGCCGGTCATCTTGGAAGGCACTGAAACAAGCGGATCCCATCGAGACCAGAAGCCTGATTGCTTCAATCAAAGGCGGGATAGATTCATGCATCCAATGCGATAGACACGACCTTGAATACACCTTGCGCAGGGGGTGTCCATAGATCCGTCTCCTTGTTCGACGCAGTCCAAATCATACCGAGGTGCTTCAGTAGGCAACGTCGCGCCTACAGAAGTCCAAGGTTGGCGATCCTGTACGTCGCCATTCGCTGCTTGAGCGATCGATGCCAAAAAGTCACTTATAACGACAACTATTTTTCAATTTTAGGAATGCTTCGTATTTGTTATGCTCTCGGGAGGCACTCCAATCGGCGAGTGTTAAAGGCGTGACGTTGCGAAGATGTGAACTTCTTCTTCATCCACGTCAGATCATAAGGGAGGTGAATCATGACACACGTTCGTACCGGGTTCGCTGCAGGCGCAGTGGCCTTTTTAGCGATGTTTTTCGCTAGTGCCGACGCGGTAGGTCAAAGTGGCTCACCCAAGAGGCTCGTCGTCGGCATTGACTCGGAACCAATTACGCTCAATGCGCACGCGAATTCTGAAGCAAAGGCGCTCCAGATCGGGCACCTAACGACCTGCTTCTTAACGACGCTGAACGACATAAACGGTGGGCCCGTTCAGCCTGGTGTGGCGACCTCCTGGGAGTTCGTATCTCCCACTGAGGTACTCTTCCACCTGCGCGACGATGTGAAGTTCCACAATGGCCGGCAACTAACGGCCGACGACATTGTCTTTACAATCAACTGGACCCAAAATGTGGACAATGGCTCAATCCACAGGAACAAGAGCCTACTGATCGACAGGGCGGAAAAGTCTGGTGAATACGCCGTCACGGTTCATCTGAAGTCACCATATCCTCCTCTGATTGAGTTGCTGGCATACCTGCCCGTCGTCGCCGAGGACACCATCGACACGCTCGACACCGCGCCAGTCGGCTGCGGACCGTTCAAGTTCGTTCGCTGGGATCGTGACCAGCAGATCCTGTTCGAGACGAACAAGGAGTATTACGGCGGTCCCATTGCCTTCGATGAGCTCGTTCTTCGTGTCTTCCAGGATTACAATGCCGAAATGACAGCGTTCCTGGCTGGCGAGGTCGATATCTTCCAGTTTCTTTCAAGCGTCGATATCCCGACCATTGAAGCACGCTCTGACCAGTTCTATGTCCAGAGCATCGACGACTATGGCTACTACCTGAGCACCAACACAAAGAAAGAAGTACTCGCGAATCCGAAGGTACGCGAGGCTATCAAGTACGCACTTGACAAAGAAACGCTCGTCAACCTTCTCGTCGCTGGGTCCGGTACGCCTGTCTCCCAGCTCGTTGTAAGGACAAACCCGTATTACAACGACTCGCTCGACTGGGAACGGGACGTGGAACGTGCTCGCCAGGCATTGATCGATGCCGGACATCCGGACGGTCTCGAGCTGAAAATCAGTTCGGCGGATCAGGTTGTGAACCGTGACATCGGAGTCGTGTTGAAAGAACAGCTAGAGGAAGTCGGTTTCCGAATTGATACGGAAGTGCACGATTCTGGTTCGTTCTTTGCCGGATTTAATGAGGGCAAATACGAGCTTGCCACCGGTGGATTCGGCTTTTACGCCGATCCTGGTCTCCGCACCACCTTCATCCTTGGCACAACAACGGTCTGGAAGCGTTATGGCTACCAAAACGCAGAATACGACGACCTCTATGCTCAGGGCCTTGCAGAAACCGATCCGGAGGCGCGCAAGGCGATTTACACGCAGATGGGGAGAAAGGCCATCGACGAAGCTGGCTTCTTCATGCTCTTCAGCTCAACCGGCAATGCAGCTGTGAAGAATTCGGTGCGTGGCCTTATCTATCGTAGCAGCGGCAATTCGGACTTCACCAAAATTACATTCGACGAGTAGCGATTAAACTCGATGGGTCGCAAGGAAGGGATACGAGAGAGAAGACGTTCTCTCTCGTATCCCACTAACGTCCTCTCGGATGTGTGTTTGTTGGCGGATGTGCAACCAGACCTTTCCTGCCTCATGTAGACAGACCAGAATGGCCCGACACACATTTGCACCGGCACGCTATTTCAACTCAATCGGTTCTCATTCGCCCGCACTGACGATCGCGCCTGGCGATACCGTGGCAACTACAACGGTCGATGGCCGCGGTTTTGATGCTCAGGACAATCAGGTTACCCAATCCGGAAACCCGGTTACGGGCCCATTCTATATCGAGGGAGCGGAACCGGGCGACACGTTGGTGGTGAGCATCGACAAACTAAGGCCAAGTCGCCGGCGAGGATGGTCATTCAAGATGGTATGGCCAACGGCCGTTGAACCCGAGTATGTGCGCCATCTGCCGTGGCCCGACGAGAGTGATCGGTTGGCGACCTGGGAGGTCAATGCAGAGGCCGGCACGGTCGAACTGGTGCGTCCCTCGGACACCAGTTTGGGAGCGCTTGTCCTGCCAACCGCGCCGATGGTGGGTTGCCTTGGCGTTGCTCCGGTACGCGAACAAGTGATATCCACCCGAACCTGCTCGAACCACGGCGGCAATATGGACTACCGTGGCTTTTGCGAGGGGGCGACGATTTATCTGCCCGTCTTTGTCGCGGGCGCGCTATTCCACCTGGGCGATGGTCACGCCTGGCAAGGACAGGGCGAGATCATGGGGACCGGCATTGAAATTTCGCTTGACGTCGAATTCACTGTGAACTTGCAGAAAGGCAAGGGTATTTGCTGGCCGCGCGGTGAGAACGACGGCTATGTCTTTACGGTCGGAAATGCTCGTCCACTGGATCACGCGACTCAACATGCAACAACGGAAATGCTTCGCTGGATTCAGGAAGACTTTGAACTGGACCCGGTGGGAGCGCACCTTCTGCTCGGCCATTGCGCTGAATACGAGCTGGCGAACATCTACAACCCGTCGTTCACAATGGTGTGCAAATTGCCAAAGAGCAGGATTGCACGCTCGCAGCGCGATGGCCCGTGAAGCCAGGGGCAATCGATGAAGACGTTCATCCTTGGAAAAGTCCTCTCGGCCCTTGCCGTGATCTTCGTACTTACGATCATCATTTTCCTGATGGTGCGGCTCCTGCCGGGCGATACTGCGACGATCATGTTGGGCGCTGAAGGGACTCCCGAACAGATTGAGGCGGTGCGGGCGAAATACAATCTTGATGAACCATTGCCGAACCAATACGTGGCGTGGCTGACGAACGTCTTGCGCGGGGATTGGGGGGTCTCTTTTGCGAACCGGGCCCCTGTCATGCCGCTTGTGCTCGAGCGTTTGCCCCGCACGCTATTGTTGGGTTCGGTTTCTACGGCGCTTGCGTTAATAGTTGCGATTTTTTTTGGCGTGGTGTCGGCCGCCAAGCACAACTCCAACACGGACCTCGGCATATCGGTTGGATCGCTCGTGCTGCTTTCCGTCCCGGAATTCTGGATGGGCGTGCTCTTCATGCTGCTATTTGCGGTGACGATCCCGATCTTGCCCGCGGGTGGTTATGTAAAACCTGATGTCGACTTCGGCAAATTCGTGCTTTCAATGATATTGCCAGTCGCAACTCTCACAATCCATAACATTCCTCCAATGATCCGGCTGGTGCGCAGCAGCATGCTTGAAGTTTTGCGCGAAGACTACATTACGCTTGCTCTGACGAAGGGCAACTCTCCCGGGCGCGTCTACTTCGTGCACGCTCTGAGGAACTCGCTGATCCCAATCGCGACGACCATCTCCCTTCTTGTGACTTCTCTCATGGCCGGCGTCATCGTGATTGAGAAAGTCTTTCAGTTTCCGGGCATAGGACTTCTCCTTCTCAATGCGATCCATGTGCGAGACTATCCGATGATCCAGGCGTGCATCCTAATTTTTTCGGTCATTGTTGTGGTCATAAACATGCTCACCGACATCGTGTACGCCGCGATCGACCCAAGAATTCGATTCGAATGACGCGAATCCGCCACTCAAGTCCAGTTGGTACGAAGCTCTTGAGGACAAATCCAAAATACAATTTCAATCCATATATCGATGCGCTCGCGCCTGCTGCTTCCATTCAACTTGCGGAGAAAGCAAAGACGTTGGCTGCCGCTGGCCAAACCATATTTGACCTGACGATCGGCGAACCGGATTTCGACACGCCGGCGTCCATCAAGGAGGCGGCGATACGCGCAATCGCCAGAAACAATACTCATTACGTCAATGGACGAGGTATTTTGCCGCTCCGCGAGCGGATCGCCGCCAAATTGCGCGAGGAAAACGGCATTGCCTGCGCGCCTGAGAACATCCTGGTGACTCCGGGCGCCAAGTCCGCGATCTATGTCGCCGTGCGCACGCTGATAGGCGCCGGGGATGAGGCGATTGTTCTTGATCCGAGCTGGGTTTCATATGCGTCGATCATTCAGGCATCGGGCGGCATCTTGCGCAGTGTCGAACTTCTGTACGACGATGGTCACCGCATTACACTGACCAAACTGGAGGCAGCCCGATCAGACCGCTGCCGGCTTCTGATCGTCAATTCTCCCAACAACCCAACGGGGAGAATGCTCGACTCGGATGAGGCGCAGGCGATTGCGGACTTCGCCTCACGACACAAACTGTACGTCGTTGCCGATGAAATTTACGAGAAGATTGCGTTCGACGGGCGTCCGCATATCAGCCTTGGGGCTATCCCCGAGATTGCCGACCGCGTCATTACCGTCAACGGTTTCTCCAAGTCCGCAGCAATGACGGGCTGGCGGGTTGGATACCTTTGTGCCGATGCGGAGCTGGTAGACAAGATGTATATGCTCTACCAGCATATGTTGACCTGTATCAGCGGTTTCGCCCAGGAAGCGGCAGTTGTCGCCTTCGACTGTGCCGGCGAAATTGAAGCAATGCGCGCCGCTTATGAAAGGCGCCGGAAACTGTTTGTTGAATCCTTGAGAAATGTGCCTGGCGTTGTCTGCCGCGTGCCCGAGGGAACCTTCTACTCCTGGGCATACTTCGACCATCCCGCAATGACCTCGGCGCAAATCTGCGATTTTCTGCTTGAAGAAGCGCGGGTTGCGAGTGTTCCTGGTGAAGCATATGGCCTCGGAGGAGCTCATTGCGTCCGATTCTCTCTCGCCACCTCCGAAGATCTGCTGCAGGAAGCAGCAGAACGAATTGGCGTTGCCGTGAAGAAGGTTATGGCGCGAGAAACGCCAAAACCGGCAATCCCGGTACATGGATCCGAAAGGGCTTCAGGCGCTCTGCGCCATACCCATCTTGGCCACATCGGCGAAATCTCTCAGACCTATCGCGTTCGAGAGTTGAAACCATCGGCCTCGTGACCGACGAGGACGCCATTCGCAGGAGAGATCAAGAGTGAATACGACACCCCGCGTCATCTACAATTTCGACCCATCATTCATTTCGGCGGTTCCGCCCCGCGACGGCGGCTATGCACGGCCGATTACGCGTGAACATGTAGAGAGTTTCGTTACCGAAGTAGCGCACCGAGACGTAGACGCGTTGTTCTGCTGTCCATCCATGCTACGCAGGCAGCTGTGGCTCTCGAAGATCGACGCGCACTGGGAAGACGAGGCACCTAATCTTGAGGAGCCGCCAAACCCATACAACTGGGAGTGGGACGATAAGCTTTACTTTCGCATGCGTCACTACATGCTCTCGGGAGGCAAGCCAATCCACGAGTTGTATGATGCATCGCGTCGGGAAGGCCTGAGCTTCTTTTTTTCATGTCGAATGAACGATTGCCACTACCTCGAAAAGGCGTCATCTCCGGTTTTGGACAAGTTCTGGCGCGACCACCCCGAATTCCGCATCAATGACTACGGCGGCGTTCACCCCAATATGCACCCGCAACTGGTAAATTTGCTGCAGAACTACATGCATCCCGAAGTTCGCCAACACTACCTGCAGATTCTGGAAGAACTGCTCGTCAACTTTGATGTGGATGGGCTCGAATTGGATCTCATGCGCAAGCCCTGCTTCGTTCCCTTGCCAAAAGTTGAAGAAGGGCGCGAAGTCATGACTGGCTTTGTGCGTGATGTCAGAAACCTGCTCGACCGCTATGGCGCGGAGCGTGGCAAGGATTTGCCGTTGTGTGTGCGTGTGCCACACACCGTCCATTCCTGCTACGACCTGGCAATGGATATTGTTCGGTGGGACGTTGAGGAACTGGTACAGATGGTGAATGTCTCAACCAGTTTCTTGACCAATATTTTTGCCCTCGATATTCGCGGCTTCCGCAATGAGCTCAAGAATGCGCGCGTTTATGGGGAGATGCACGGCACGATCGCATACGGAAAGAAATATCCCAACTACGGTCGCAGATTCCTGCGCCAGACAACCGTGCAACAGTACGAGACGACGGCCTACTACCTGATGAAACGGGGGGCCGACGGAGTTTCGCTCTTCAATTTCGTGTCCAGTCGGCAGCATGAATTCAATGACCCGCGGGCACTAGCGTACCCTGGTACGGAGCCACCCCTGAAGGCATTAGACCACCTGGGAGATTGCGAATACCTGGAGACGTGCCCCAAACACTACGTCATCAACCGGATGATTGTAGACGGACGTGAATACCGCGTCTGCGCCGTGCCCGCGCAGGATGACCTTGTAACTGAAATCGAACTTTTCGAGGAAGAATTGACGAAAACCTATGGCGATGCCGTGCTGCGGGTCGAAACAGAAGATCCCAGCCGTCACTTGCCGATCGCTTCCTACATTAATGGTCACGAACTGGAACAATTCGAAGGTACGGGAGAGTTGTTCCCGCCCCTTTCCACCGAAGGTTTGGCGTCACTCGAGAGTCTGCGGTATTTTCGGGTGCCCGTCAGTGTCCTCCGAACCGGGGCCAACGCACTTGAGGTGCACAACGAGCAGAGGACGCACCCCAAAGACTTCACGATCTTCGTATACATCGAACTCGCCTTGTATCCCCGAGTGAGAAGGACGGCGCAATAATCGGCCATGTTGACGCCTGAGATTGTCTCGGGCGGGCGGCGTAAAAATCCGTCATCTGTAAATCTCCGGATCAAACCGATCCGGAGGCAGGAGAATGTACGGCGTGGAGTTGTATGGTCTGGTGCTGTCAGGTTCGGCGCGCTGCGATGCGCGATGGGCTCAGCGATCGTGACCCGAGCCCCTTGGCTCCCTTACTCATAAGGAGAGTCCTGGTTCTGCATAGCGCATCGTCGGTGGGAACGCACGTGCGCCGGGCGCGGAGCCCTCAAAAAGTTCAAGCGCGCGGCGCGCATCTGTGGGCGTGTCTCAGTTCAGCGCCGAGTGCGGCCCGATGGTGTTGTAGACGTTGTCGATGAAAGTCGGCAAGTCCGCGGCGACATCGTCGAAGGTCTCGTATTCTGTGACATTGACCGCCTTGACCTTCGGCGTCTCTATGAAGCTCTCGGCTTGCGGATTGTCACGGGGATTTCCTCTCCGGCTCATGGACCCGACAAAGCAATATCGCTGCAGGGTCCGCCGGTGGCGGGACACGGCGTACCGGGCGCTCCCTACCCATGGGCACAGTACATGACTCACCGGATTGCGGGTAGTTTGACCGATCTTTTCGGGATGGTCGTTTGCCATGCCAGGCGTGCGTCTTCCGGCGGATTGGCTTGCGCCCCATCACCCGGGTCGCGCAGCGGTGCGCCCACATCACGGCGAGGGTGACGATTCCAGGGAGGGTCGCGGGTTTGTCGCGATGACGAGGCTCTCCTTTCCCCGGATCCGCTTCGCCGCGAACTTCAGCCGGTTTTCCGGTTCCACCGCCATGGTGCTCAGCCAACCGGTCGAGGCGCGTTTGCTGCCTCTGCGGCTCTTGTGCACCAGCGTGCGGAACAGCATCGGCATTCCGTCGTCTTCGGTGCGGACCTGCAGGTTCTCACGCAACCTGACGACGAACGGGACGTTGTTTTCATTGAGGAATTCCAGCCATCGTACACCGACGAACTCCCGGTCGGCGAGCAGGGCGTCAATCGAGGATGCCTCGACCAGGCGCTGGTAGTGTTTCATCAGTTCAATGGGGAACTATATCGATAAGTCACATTTAAGCGACCATTCGATCGATTTCACGGGTCACAGGGGTTGCCAACGCAAACGCCCCTCGCCGTGCAGAAGCGCCAATCCCTGACGCCATGATGTTGCGGGCCGCGTTCAGGTCCGCATGATCCGCGTGGCCACAGGCCACGCACGTGAATTCAGCCTGCGACGGGCGGGAGGCCTTGTCCACCCATCCGCACGCATTGCAGGCCTGTGACGTAAAGGCAGGATCGATCTCCACCAATGCGCACTTGTAGCCGAGCTTCTCCTTCATGCCATGCCAGCCAGTGCTCAGGATCTCCCGGTTGAGACCGGACTTGGCCTTCACCTTCGTGCCGGGGTTCTCGAGCGTGCCCCTGGCCGATCGCGTCATCCCCGCCGTGTTGAGCTTCTCGACAATCACCGTGCTCGCCCGGTTCGCGATCCGGCGGCTGATCTGGTGTTGCCAGTTCCTGCTCCTGTTGGCGCGCTTTCGCTGGAGCCTCTGCAGCCTGAGCCTGGATCTCATGCGCCGCCGTGACCCCTTGCGCTGGCGGGCAAGCCTGCGCTGGTTGCGCCTGATCTTCGCATCAAGCCGGCCCGTATCGGGCGCGGGGATGATCTCGGCCTCTCCGGTCGTGTCCACCACCGCCACCTGCCGGACGTTCATGTCCACGCCCGCCGTGACCCCGGTGTCGGGACGCTCCTCAGCCTCGACCTCGTAGCAGACGGTGACGTACCACTTGCCGGCGATCTTCCTGACCACGGCCTTGACCGGCTTGCCCTCGGGATACGGGTTCCCGCCCTTCCGCCGGATGCGCATGGGACCAACCCTCGGGATGGAGATCATGTCGTCCCTGATGGTGACGGCTTCGGGAATGGTGAAGGACGGCGTCGACCCGTGGCGGGACTTGAAGCGTGGATGTCCTGCCTCGCCCCTGAAGAACGCCTTCCACGCATCGGCCTGGTACTTGAGCACGTACCGGGTGATGCTGAAGGAGTATTCCGAAAGCCACGGGATTTCGTCGCGGAGGCTGGTGAACTCCTTGCCGAGCGAGAAGAACGAAACCGACGGTGGTTTCTCCCCGTTGGCCTTCGCCTCCTCAAAGGCGTCATTGTGCTGTCCCAGTATCGTGTTCCAGACGAAGCGGCAGGCGCCCGCCTGTCCGGCCAGGCGCCGTGCGTTGGCCCCGGAGCCTGGCAGAAGCCGGTAGATGATGTTGCGGTATGTGGAGGTCTCGCTCATGCGGTCGGGCCTTCGGCACAAGGTTCGTCTGGTGACGGGAAAGGCTGGCTTCCCATCACGCGATCACTATACTATCTGCCTGAATTGTCAAGGGATTATACCGAGTTGGCAGCCGGAATGTGACTTTTCGATATAATCCCCGTTCAATGCGTTGCGCTGTTGACGAGTTGCCCCCGTGGTCGAGCAGGCTCCACATCAATGGCACGCGGAGCCGCTGCAGCCGTCGATAGTTCGACGCATGCAGGGTCGATCCCGGGAACTGGCTCGCAAGGTGGCTCAATTTCACAGTCCGACAGTTTGCCAGACCAACGGGCAGGACCGACAGCGTCGCGAGCCTCGTCTTGCTCAAGGCGAAGTGCGGTCGTAGAGTGTCCACCAGAAGGGCGATGAGAAATCCGAGCAACGCGAAGATCCTTCGTGTTGAAGACGTTGCAAGAATCCTCAATTCGAATCCTTTTCGCCTCTCAATGCAAGTGCGTCATGTACTTTGCAGCCTCAAGGGCGCACTCCACCAAATGGTCGGTTTTTTAGGGTTTTTGCGCCGCCATTGACAAATCATCCCCGAGGATTCACCCTCGGCACGGCATAGGCGACCTGCAATGCGCACATGGGGGCTTCGGCAGGGCTATTCTTTTGTTCGCAAGGTGATGGGTTTGGCCTGATATAGGTACTGGCCATTCTGTTTTCGCTATGGCACAGTGCGGGTCATGGAGACGCTGCCGGCCCCTGATTCGTTGATTGACTTGCGTTCTGTTTCGGTGCGCCCGACCTGGGGTGATCGGGAGCACCGGCGCTGGGACCGTTTGGTGGAGGAGCACCATTACCTGTCGTTCCATGGCGTGTTCGGCAAGGGCCTGCGCCATGTCGCGGTGCATGGTGAGACCTGGCTCGCACTGATCGGCTGGCAATCCGGCGCCTTCAAGCTGGCTGCGCGCGACCGCTGGATCGGCTGGACGTCCGAGCAGCAGTTCCGTCGTCTGCACCTGATCGCCAACAATTCCCGTTTCGTCATCCTCACGCCTGAACGGGTGCGCAACCTGGCCTCGCGGGTTCTGGGGCTGAGCCTGCGGCGGCTGTCTGCGGACATGCAGGCGGTTCACGGCTTTCCGGTGTTTCTGGCGGAAACCTTCGTGGACCCGGCGCTCTTTGCCGGGACCTGCTACCGCGCGTCGAACTGGCGCTCCCTGGGCTTCACGCGCGGCTTTGCCCGCGAACCCGGCGGCGCGGCGCGCTGGCGCCATCACGGCCAACCCAAGGAGATCTTCGTGTACGAACTGACAGAGGGCGCCACAGAGGCGCTGGGCCGGAGCGAGACACCGCCACACTGGGGGGCCGGGCAACACGGCGAACCGATGGCGACGCCGCGGCTGCGCAGCCTGTTCGAATGCCTGGGCGACGTGCCCGAGTGCCGCCATGCCCGGGGCAAGCGTTATCCGCTCAGGACCATTCTGGCGATCGCGGTCGCGGCCCGGCTTGCCGGCTACCGGGGCGTGACCGCCTTCGCCCAGTTCGCCGCCCTGCTCGCGCAGGAGCAACTCGAGGCCGTGGGCGCGTTCTGGAGCGAGAGCAAGCAACGCTACACCGCGCCGACCACCACCACCTTCCACACCATCCTCGCTCAGCTGCCGCCCGACACGCTGGACAACGCCATCAGCCAATGGACCGCCCAGCACGGCGACGCACATGCCCCCGTGGCCATGGACGGAAAGGACATCCGGGGCGCCTCGAAGCAGACCGAAGACGGACGGCGCATGATGGTCGCCGCGGTCGAGCACGGGACCGGACTGGTCCTCAAGCAGGTCGAGGTCGATGCCAGGAGCAACGAAATCCCGGCCGTGCGCAAACTCACCAGCGGGCTCGGTCTCGCCGGGCGCACCGTCACCCTCGACGCGATGCATGCCCAGCACGAGACCGCGCGTTACCTGCTCGAGAGCGATGCCGATTATGTGCTCAGCGCCATCAAGGACAACCAGGAAACCATCCACAACGAGCTCAAGGCGATCGACTTCACCAACGCGCCCTGGCACGAAACCATCGACAAGGGCCATGGCCGGATCGAGCGACGCCGCTGTGCCGTCGTCGACCTCTCCGGCGCCGAATGGGACGGATACGCCGCTCTCCACGGGCGCCAGCAGGCACTGTGCATCGCGCGCGAGCGTGAGGTCATCAAGACCGGCGCGCGCAGCACCGAAGTGATCTGGAGCCTGACCTCGCTCGACGCCGCGCGCGCCGGACCCGAGGAATTGCTGGCCCTGGTGCGCAACCACTGGCACATCGAGAACCGGGTCCACTACGTTCGAGACTTCACCTACGACGAAGACCGATGCCGGGCGTATGTGCGGCACATGCCACGCAATCTCGCCTGCCTGACCAACGCGGCCATCGCCATCGTGCGCTGTGGCGGCCGCTTCCGTTTCATGCCCGAGGCCAATCGCCATTATGCCGCACGGGCGCAGGAGGCCCTCGACGCGATCCTGATCGCGCCAACCGCATAATCCCGCAGACCCAAACCTGGAGCAGAAAGCGCCCGGACGCGCCGTCGAGCGGCGCGGTGCGAACACCTGTGCCCGACAGGACCGAAAACCCCATCAGCGGACCCGGGCAGAGCCATGACAGCCGTCCACGGCAAGCGAACATTCCCCAGACCACGCAAATGACAAACAATGTCACGGCCGGATCCAGCTTGAATGCCGGCTCAAGGCAAAATCTCCATCACCTCACACAACTCAGTCAGAACAAAAGAATGTTCCTGGGGGCTTCGGCGGCCGATGGATGGCGGGCCCTGGAAGATTTTGACCGCCTCGAATCGATGTGCGGCTTACAGAAATCTTACTCCTCAATTGAGGAAACGAGTTCCATGAACTCCAATACCGATCCGGCAGGTTCAACTTTCGATGATGGTCCCGCGCTGATACGGCCTCGTCGTACGAAGGTCGATGCCGTGAGGGTGTGGCTGCACTTTATGCGCGGAAACAAGATGATGATGATTGGTGCAACCTTGATGTTGCTGATCGTCATCGTGGCGGTGTTTGCACCACTCATCGCCCCGTACAGCTACAACGAAATGATGACGAGCGGACGTCCGTTTGCGCGTCCGAGCGCGAGTCATCTTTTCGGAACCGACAATTTCGGGCGCGATGTCTTTAGCCGAGTTGTCTTTGGTTCGCGCATCTCGTTGGGTGTGGCGCTCGTAAGCGTATTCTTTGGAACGCTACTGGGTGTACCGCTGGGAATGTTGGCCGGTTACGTCGGCGGGTGGTTTGACTCGTTGGTGATGCGCTTTTCGGACGCGGTGATGTCCATTCCAACCATTCTGATGGCCGTAGCGGTGACAGCGATGATCGGCTCGGGGCTTCAGGTCGTGATACTAACGCTCGCGCTTGTGTTCATCCCGGGCGGCGCACGCCTTGCGCGCGGTATGGTCTATTCGGTCAAGGAGCGCGAATACGTGGCCGCCGCACAGGTAATTGGTGAGCGGCGAACGCAGACCTTGCTTCGCTACATATTCCCAAACATCGTAGCGCCCATCATTGTGCAGGCAACCTTGCGACTCTCTGCTGCCGTGCTGGCGGAGGCGACTATCAGCTATCTCGGCTATGGGACGCAGGCTCCAACACCGAGTTGGGGCCTGATGCTGGCGGACAGCCAAGTCTACATGTGGCAGGCGCCGTTGCTGGCTGTATTCCCCGGTCTTGCACTTGTACTGCTTGTTTTGGCCGGAAACTTGTTGGGTGATGGACTGCGCGACCTTCTGGACCCGAAGTTCAGGGGGAGCCTGCATTGACTCAGCCATCCCATCAGTCCGATCCCTATATCGCTGCAAAGAATGTAACGATTGAATTCGAGCTTTCCGGCGGGCGCAAGCTGGTTGCGGTCGATGACGTCAGCTTTGAAATCAATCGCGGCGAAATCCTGGGCATCGTTGGAGAATCGGGCTCCGGCAAAACCATACTGGCAAAGTCCATCCTGCAACTCGTTCCGCCACCAGGGAAAATTGAACAAGGCAGCATCCTGATCGACGGCGTGGATGTCCTGCAATATTCCGACGAAGAGATGCGGAAGCGCGTTCGTGGCACGGAGGTTTCCATGATCTTTCAGGAGCCTCTTTCCGCACTGAACCCGTCGTTTTCGGTCGGGTGGCAGATCGAAGAAGTCTTCAAACTGCATAGAGAGCACGACAGAAACACTCGCCGCCAAATGGCGGTTGAACTACTCCGCAAGGTGAGCATTCCTGATCCTGAACGACGAATCAAGGAGTACCCGCATCAGTTTTCCGGTGGCATGCAGCAACGAGTGCTTATTGCAATTGCACTTGCCTGCGATCCAAAGCTTTTGATTGCCGATGAACCAACCACGGCGTTGGATGTAACCGTTCAGGCCGACATCATGGATCTTCTGCATGAGATGCGTGAAGAGACAGGACTGGCAATCCTGTTGATCTCACACAATTTGAACCTCGTCGCCGAGCGTAGCGACCAAATTATGGTGCTCTACGCAAGCCAACTGATGGAGATGGGGCCGAGCGCGCGCATCGCTGAGCATCCCCTTCATCCGTACACGATCGGGCTGATGGACTCCGTTCCCGATATTGAGGTTGAAGATCAAAAGATTACGGCAATTCCAGGTGAAATGCCCGACCTTACGCTGACGCGCGGCGGCTGCGTATTCCAACCTCGCTGCAAGAAAGCGATGGAGGTATGTGAACATGTCGCTCCCGTGTTGATTGAGGTTGAACCGAGACACGTTTGTCGATGCCACCTGTTCAGCAGCGAGAATTCAGGAGTGAAATCCGGTGGAAGATAGTGTGCTGCTTCGCGTGGAAAACCTGAAGGTCCACTTCCCTCTGAAGCAATCGGTGCCCGACATCATTGCCCGAAAGAAGCCACAGTATGTTCGCGCTGTAGATGGAGTGAGTTTCTCGGTGCAAAAGGGAAAGACCCTGGCTGTTGTTGGCGAGAGCGGCTGCGGCAAGACAACATTAGGCAGATCAATTGTACGGCTGATCAATCCTGTAAACGGTCGGATCTATTTCCGCGGCCAAGACATTTCTCAGGCTGCGGCATGGAAAGATGGAGCGCTGCGCAAGGAAATTCAGTACATCTTTCAGAATCCATACGCCTCCCTGAATCCAAAAGCCACGGCTCTGGAAATCGTACGCAGACCGATGGACATATTTGGGCTGCATGACAAGTCGCAACGTGACCGTCGCGCACTGCAGTTGCTAGGCATGACGGGAATTGCCATGTCACAATCCATGCGCTACCCACACGAATTCTCGGGCGGGCAGAGACAGCGAATATCGATTGCACGAGCCCTCGCAGTTGAGCCAAGCCTCATCATTGCAGATGAGCCGACCTCGGCGCTTGATGTTTCAATTCAATGCCAGATCCTTGACCTTTTGGCGGAACTGCAACGCCATCTGGATTTGTCCATGCTCTTCATCTCGCACGATCTGGGGGTGGTGGAATTCATTTCGGACGACGTGATGGTCATGTACTTGGGGCACGTTGTTGAAACCGGCAACACGCGCAAGATCTTTTGCGCGCCAGCACACCCCTATTCACGAGCGCTTGTTGATGCGCTCCCTCGACGCGGCAGCAGCCGCCATGAAGCACGCGTGAAACTGAAGGGCTATATCCCCAGTCCAATCAATCCACCTCATGGCTGTCTGCTCCACCCTCGCTGCCAGTTTGCGCAGGACATATGTCGGCGAGAGCGTCCAGTAGCGCAGCCCGCTGGCGACGGTCACCTTGCTGCTTGCCACTTTGCCGGCCAACTTGAACTGGGACTGCTGGCGCCGGCGTAAACAGCCACTCCCCGCCGTGCAGGTGATGATCTGCCATTTGCCTTTCATCGGGCGACCGTCAAGTGCAGCGTGCTGGAACAACCCGATCCGGATGCGAGAGCATCGGAGATATGGCGCTTGTGTTGGGGACCAAACGGGTTTTTCCGAACTTCGTATTGCGTATCGTCAGCACGGCGGCTCCCAGGTCAACATCGGCCACGGTGAGAGTGAGCGCTTCCCCGCGCCGCAATCCGGCGCCTTACAGCAGGAGCAGTTGCGCGCGGAAGGTATGCGGCTCCAACTGATTGATCCGCTTGCGATAAGTCGTCACGGCGTTGAGAAGGCAGCGCAACTCCTCACGTGAATAGATGTAAGGAGGCGTGGACTTGGGCGCCTTCGGAGTCTCAGCCGGCAGTGGCGAGCGAGTGGCAAAGCCATACGTGATCGCGTAGCGGAAAAAGCCTGCCAAGGTGCTATGAAGAAAGGCCCGGTTGCCCGAGGCGGGCGCGGCGCCAGCGAAAAAGGCGCTCACCGGATCGCCGGTAACCTCGTCACAGTCGACCGCTTCGCCGACGCAACGGCAGAAGTGGCGTAGTGCGTACGCTTGGGACTCGAAGTGAGCACCCTGCGCCCGCCTCCAGTTGGTGCATCGGTCAACCGCCTCGCCGAGTCTCATACCAACCCCTCCAGATCGAAGTGGGCCACTTGGCGCAAACCGGTGAGGTCCACTTTGGCGTACATCGCGGTCGAGTCCAGATTTCGGTGCCCGAGGCAGTCCCCGATCTCCTGCATCGAGAACCCCTCGTCAAGCAAGCGTTGGGCAAATGCGTGACGTGAGGCGTGCGCTCCCCGTCGAGGGCAATTTTTGCCGCAACGCTTCATGCGGCTTCGCACGACGCTTTATATCGCGGTTGCGCCGTGGGGACGGACCGGGGCCGTGAGCGTCAGAAAAAACTCTCGGATATCGGTAAGCTGCCGAGCCTTGTAGAGATAGCGAAGCTGGGCAAAACTGGTCACCACACCGACGGCTCAACCCGTCCAGCACGCCTCGCCGGGTGGCCGGGTGGGTGATTATTTTCGTGTCTTGGTATGATAGTTTCCATCTGCATCAAAAACACTCGAAGGAATTTCAATCTTGTTCTTGGCCGCCAGACGACAGGCGCGATTTGGATTAATCGAACATTCTAGATGAACATGTAATTCCGCCTTTGGCAGTGAAATTTTCACATTTCTTCTATCTGTATGCATTGATCCCAAATGAACGCGAGTACGACGGGATTTGAACGGGATTCCGACCGGACTTGAACGCACTAAGTTCGCGGTTTCGTGCGGGTTCAGGGCCCCAGGTGTTGATGTCTCCTTTCGGGTTGAGTGACCGGCCAAAGGCTGATCCCACACGACGCAGTCTGGACTGCGCCCGGCGGTGATGGAAAATGCCGTCGTAGGTTCCGCGCTGAAAAAATGCGTCGTTACGGCGTCCTGTCCTGCTCCGACAACGCAGCCGTCCATTTCCCGTAGGGCCATTCCTCCCCGTCAATGGATTTTATGAAAGCCCGGTTCATTGTTCGGGTATGGAACCCGACCGGTTGAACTGCATGTTGTAGACGGACGATAATCCCGGCGTCCTGTGGGGGATGAACCCGGAAGCTGCCGACTTGATCCCGTCTCGACCCGGCGTTCAACGCGAACCGCGATCATGCTGCGCCTTTTGCCAGCCGCCAACAGATCGAAGGGGCGCAAGAGGGTCTCCAATTCGGGCAGGCGCATGATGTAATTCTGTTCTATGCTGCGGGACATGACCGAGGACGAAAAGCGCGAGGTAACGCTCGCAATATCATCTTGTCAGCCGACCAAAACCGAACCTGGAGAACCGATCTCTTTCCCGGAAACAACGATGGCGGACGATCTCGCCAAAGCGCTCATTAGCCCGGTGGAAATCGCGGCCGGAATGTCAGGCGCGGAGTTAGAATGCATATGATCCCCGATTTTTGTGGTTCCCAATAAAGAATTGCTGGCCATCCAGTCAGTCTCTTGCCTTGTTCCTGATGATGTGTATGCTTGGCACATGGTTCGCACAAATATCGATATCGACGAAGAAGCCTGCACAAAAGTCATGCACCGCTACTGCCTGAAGACAAAGCGCGACGCCGTCAATTTCGCGTTGCGCACAATGGCGGCAGAGCCGCTCAGCCTCGACGAGGCCCGCGGCTTGCGCGGGTGTGGCTGGGAAGGTGATCTCGAAGAGATGCGAATTGGCCGCAAAGCGTGATACTGATCGACACGTCCGCATGGATTGAATATCTCCGCGGCACGGATTCACCCGTATGTGATCGTGTCTGGAATGTACTTGGCGACGAAATTGCCGTTTGCGACGCCATTTGCATGGAGGTTCTTGCCGGTGCCAGGGACGAGGAGCATCTGCGCAATCTTCGCCGCCTGCTTGCGCGTGCAAGAACTGTTCCAACGGAACCGGGGGACTATGAGGAAGCTGCTGCCCTTTACCGGCTTTGCCGCCGCAGGGGTGAAACCGTTCGCAAGTTAATTGACTGCCTTATCGCTGCGGTTGCGATACGCGCGGGCGCATCAGTGCTTCACTTTGACAGCGATTTTGACGTGTTGGCACGCCATACGGCGCTTCGAATTGACCGTTTCGGTGGCGCGGACATTCATTGAAGCCGGAATGATGCCGGACAGGCTCTCGAGTCAAGTTCCTCCACACAACTGATTTTGCGCTGTTCCGAGACGCCGAAAACTAACCGTTCGTCAGCGATTTCATCAAGCAGCTCAGGATCGGGAAACCAACACTCTATCGCCACTTTCGCCGGAACGTATCCGGGAACTCAGGCATGCGAACTCCTGAGATGGCGATTCTTCCGGATCGCCCCCCCCCCCTTACAGCCGGAAACTGTTTGACGGACGCCACTATGGTAACTCCGATGGCGAGCACGCACTGCACCGGGCGGACTTCCAGTTGTGCCAGTGCGGCGTCCAGTTCGGGGCGCGAAACAGGCTCACCGGCCTCCGACGCCTTGCGGCAAGCGGCGGCGACCACTTCGGCCTGGTCCCGGTCTATACCGGCAGCTTCTAACTTGCGGACAATGGCGACCGTATCGAAGGCGGTGCTCACACCAGAAAAATTGGTTCATGCTGCCGGCAATGCCTGGAGGCCGTGGCCGAAACCCAGCGCGAACGGGCCATTGCATCCATAGCCGGTGTTCCTCCCTTTTCGGGGCCCGGAAGTTTGGGTGGGTCAGGTGGGACCGGTTCACGGGTTTCTTGGTTTGGCAGTTCCGATCGTTAGCGGGCGCAGGAAAGGAAGGAGGGCCAGGGTCGTCCAGAAGCCAGTCCTCATCGAAAAAATCGGGAGGGTCGTAGCCGGCCCTGATAATCGAGTCGTGGATGCACTCGTGCAGATCCTGTTCTAACTGCATCGCTCGTGGTGCCACCCTACGCGTCTGGGAAGCGGAAACTCTCCTTCAGGCGCCCGGGTTGTCCTTGGCAAAAGTCCCGGCGGAACGAAGGCCGGGTCGCGGCGGACCTTGGTGGCGACATCCCGTTCAACAGGGTGCATCCGGCGACGGCGTTCCTCCTTCGCCCAGCGTCGTGGCCGGTGTCAAAGCTCCCGCAGAAGGCCGAGCGTCATCGCAAACCAGGGGCAACAGGACCCTGCAACAATGGAATCGCTTCGATAGAGCCGACACAACAGGATTGCCGAAATTGGAAAAAACACGGCAAACCACCCGGAATGCCGCGCCTTTTGCCAGCCGCCAACAGCAGCACGGGCGCGCGCCCGGAAAGCCCCCGTGTGAGCTGATTTTTTGCCATGCCGAGCCCTGTTTCGCGTGCCCAGCGGAATCCCAAGGGCGTCCTATGCCGACCCACATCTTGGCGCAGTTTCGATGATCCGTTTTTCGGTGAGGGCTCAACGAAAGTGATCGAGGTGAAGTTCTGGGATTCCGATGAGGCTGACTTGGGGCGGCGTGCCTTTCATTGCATCAAGTATTGCGCCCGGATGAAGGCCATGGATGTCCGACTAAACGCGTGTGTCGAACCTGTGCTGGTGATCCGGGCGAATGTTCCCGGCGATCTGAAGAAATTCATCTCGCGGCACCACATCCGACATTTCACGATCCGCAAGGAGTTGCAGAAAGGTGCTGCCGCCGATGCTTGCCGGGCGTGAGGCTCAACCCAGTTTGGAGAAGGTCTTTATGAGACTGCTCCGGGTGCTGGGATGACCGCTGGAAAGCGTCGATCGACCCGTCTTCTTCTTAACCCAGGACCCGATGGATCGGTTGACAATGGCGCGTCCGGGCAGGCGGGATGACCCATGGTGCTCGCGGAGAGTGCCGTATTCATGAAACAGGGCCGGATCGTTCTCGATGATTTCGAACAGTTCATGCGTCACTTCCTCCTTGGATACCGAAGGCAGGCGGTCCAGAGCGGCTTCGACAAGTTCTTCGATCGACGATTTGGGCATGTCATTCCTCTTGATGCCGGACCATCCGAAACAATTGGCGATGGGGGTGGAGAGGGATACGGGTTTTCTCGGAATACCACCAGTATAACAGAACATTGTCCTGCGCGTCAGTGTGTTTTCCAGTCAAATGGGCGGCAAGCGGACTGCAGTCAGGATAGCAATGATTCCTGCACCCTGAATTCAGGGAGCACGGTAGAGCTTGCTAATCTTGCAATGCTGCAGCTGTGCGGGTGTCGAAGACCGTTGTGGCCATGAGGGTCTCCTTTGTTGTTTCTGATTGTGGGCGCCTTGCCGCAAACGAGCGACAACGCCAGGGCCGGCCGCCTGGTTGCAGGCATACAGGGCGTCCGAAAAACCGTAGCATCAGGGTCGCTTCCCTTATGTTACGTACATTCGCCGGGTTCAGGCCAACGCCCGGCGGCTGCAGTGTAGTCGCCTTGCAGCTCGCGCAGCATTGCCTTCTTCTCGTCATCGCAGTAGGCCGCCTCGATCGCGTGGTCCTGAACCGTCAGGACATCGCCGGTCGTCCAATCAAATGCCTCCACCATGTTCATGAACTCATCATTGATCGAAACGTTCATGGCCATCGGATCATCTGAATTGACCGTGACCGGCACACCTGCCCTGTAAAGGGCATCGATCGGACCGTCGGCAATTGAATCGTGCAATCCGGTGATCACGTTCGAGGTCGGGCAGATGGTCAACGGCACCCTTTTTTCCGCCAGGTGCTCCACGAGTTCGGGGTCTTCGATTGCACGTACGCCATGGTCGATACGATCGAGGTCAAGAAAGTTCAGGCCGTCCCATACCCCCAATGGATCCGAGGATTCGCCGCAGTGTGCGCTTCGGCCCATGCCGAGATCGGCGGCGCGTTCGAAAACCCTTGCGAACTTTTCGCTCGTCCGGCCCAACACCTCTTCATTTCCATCGAGACCCAGGCCGACCACCCGATCGACGCCGACCATCCAGTCGACCATGTCCATCGCCCATTCTGGCGACTGTTCGCGGCTGATCGACGGGATCAGGCAGCAATCGGTAAACCCGTCCCGGTGCGCTCGCGCAAAACCCCGGCACAGCGCCTCGATCTGCACATGATCGTGCAGCCACGCCCAGTAGCGTGGACCGGTAAAGACCTCCGCATAGACGATCCCGTCGTCATGCATTTGCCTTGCGGCCACGTACGCAACCTGCTCGGCGATCTCCTCCGATCTCAGGAGATCGACCCACCATTCGTATATCGACAGGAACTCGGCCAGGCTGCTGTATCGGAACAATTCCGACTTGGGCCGGATCATCGGGACGCCCAGTTCGCCGGCCAGTTTCTCGATCGTATCGCCACTGATGCACGCCTCGACATGCACGTGCAGCTCAACCTTTGGAAGTCCTTCCACAAATTCCCGTGTCACGTTTGTCATCATCGCATTCCTCTGAAAACCTGCGTCACGTTCGGATCGCCCGCAGGATCGATTCGGCAGGGATCAGCGGCGAAAGGGCAACCCCAATGCCGCTGGCGCCTTGAGGTGAAACCTGCTGAGGCGGCCCGAAGCGAGTATGACCGCGAGCAGCGTCAGGAGATACGGCAGCGAACTGAACAGTTCGGCGGGCAGGGTGTAGCCGAGCGCCTGCAGGGTGAAGCCCAGACTGGTCACGACCCCGAACAGGTAGGCACCGATCAGCACGAAGAGCGGTCGCCAGAACGCCAGGATCACGAGCGCGATGGCGATCCAGCCCGCACCGGCCGTGATATTGTTCACCCAGTTCACGGATATGATCAGCGAGTAATACGCTCCCGCAACCCCGGCGAGCGCACCGCCGATCAACGTGTGGACGTAACGGTACGCCACGACGTTCACGCCCATGGCATCGGCCGCGTTCGGCTCCTCTCCCACGGCGCGCAGATGGAGTCCGGCCCGGGTCCTGGTCAGGTAAAACCAGACGCCAACCACGAGGGCCCAGGAAAAATAGACCAGCAAGTCCTGGTCGAAGACCAACGGTCCGACGATCGGGAGATCTCCCAATCCAAGGAGATCGAGTTTCGGCAACCGATGCAGGCCCGTCGTCGACGTCAGGTTTCCCACGGCTCCCAGGTAGTTCGACAGGCCCAGGGGACCGCAAAATATCAGTAGTGCCAGGCCGGATACGACCTGGTTCGCCTGCATGGTGACAACCGAGAACGCCAAGATCAGCGCCACGAGAACACCCACACCGGCACCGACCAGTATTGCGGCCGTAATTGCCAGCCAGTCCGGACCGCCAGTAAATGATTGCGAAGTCCAGAACGCGGTTGCCGCCCCCATCAACATGATGCCCTCGACGCTGAGGTTGAGGACGCCGCTGCGCTCGGCAAGAAGTTCGCCAATTCCGGCGATGATGAGCGGCGTTCCGTACAGGATCCCGGACGCCAGCAACGTCACGACCATCAGGTCATTCATGGTGGTGTCTCCCGCTTGCCGGCATTTGCAAAAGGCGCGGTGAGAATGGCTTTCTTCCTGTAACGCACCACGATCCGGTAGCGCGCGCTGATTTCACTGGCCGCCACGAACAGGAGGATCAGACCCTGGATGACGCCAAGCAATCCGAGTGGTAATTCCGGCCCTTGAAGACTGAGGTTCGCGTTGACCAGGCCACCGATGAACAGCGCGCCGACGACAACGGCAATGGGATTGTAGCGGGCGAGCGCCGCAACGGCGATCCCGGTATAGCCGTAGGCCGCAAACTGGAGGGTTCGGGGTTCGAGCCTGTAGGTGAAGTCCCCAACCTGGCTTGCTCCTCCGATTCCCGCAAGCGCGGCCGACAACAGGAACACGGTGATGAACACCCGTTTTGTGCGGATTCCGGCGTAATTGCCCGCGGATGGGCTATCTGCCGTCACCAGCACTTCGAAACCGTATTTCGTTGAATGCAGGACGGCCTGCATCACCACGGCCACGAAAACTCCGAGCAGGAATCCGAACGGTATGACCACGTCGGTTCCCAGACTGGGCCAAATCGCCTCGAATGGGAGTGACTTGGCCTGCGGGAATACCTTGGCGCCGGGGCTGGTCAGATCACGCCACCACGACTTGGAACTGAAGATCAGGTAGCCCAGGAGAAGCGGTGCCAGGTAGTTCAACATGAGCGTCGTCAGAACTTCGTTGGTGCCGGACCGCGCGCGGAAATACGCAGGAACAAGACCCCACAGGGCCCCGCCCGCGGCTCCGGCCAGGATCATTGCCGGAAGGCTTATCCATAAACCAAGGTTTCCGAGCGCCACACCGGCAGTTGCAGCCGCGAGAGCGCCGATCATGAGCTGACCATCGCCGCCGATGTTCCAGATTCCGATCCGGAACGCGAGAGAGGCCGTGAGACCGGTGAACACGAGCGGTGTTGCAGACAAGGCCGTCGCCGTCAGGGCGCCCGGCTTCGTGAATGCGGTCTGAAAGATATCGATGTAACCGGTGGCGGGATCACGGCCCGTCGCCCACAGGATCAGCGCTCCGGCGAACAGGGCCACGAAGATCGCCGTGATCGGGAGGCTCGGGCCAAGCCAGGGTGCGACTTGGAGCCTTCGTTCAAATCTAAGCTCAAGCGGCAGCATGGCTGGTTCCGTTTTTGCCCTGACCCATCAACATCATGCCGATCTCGTCCAGTTCGGCACCTTCAGCTTCCACGATTCCCTGGATTTCGCCGGCGCAGATCACCGCGATCCGATCTGCAAGATCGAGTATCTCGCCAAGGTCTTCCGATATCAGGAGGACGGCCACGCCCCTCACGGCTGCCTCGGTCAGCAGGTCGCGGACCGTTTCCATTGCGGAAACATCGAGGCCCCGCGTCGGCGTCGCCACGACGATTAGACTTGGATCCGATGTCAGTTCGCGGGCCAGGAGTACCTTCTGCGCGTTGCCGCCCGAAAGCTGCCGGACAAGGGAAGACACCTGCCCCTTGATGTCGAAGTCGGCCAGGAGTCGCCGCGTGTCTTCGCGTATCGCCCGTTTGCGCAGGATCGGTCCGATGCTGTGCGATGGCCCGCGATAGGATTTCAGGGAAATGTTCTCCGACACCATCATGCCCGGCGCGAGGCCAGTTCCCAGCCGGTCTTCCGGAACGTAAGCGACACCGGCTTCGATCTTCCTGCGAACGTTGCCCGAGGGCAGGGCTGTTCCGTTGACGCGAATTTCGCCGCCGCTGTAGGGCTGCAGCCCGGCGATGGCTTCTGCCAAGGCCCGTTGACCGTTGCCTGCGATCCCGGCGACCCCGAGGATTTCTCCCGCGTGCACGTCCAGTGAAACGCCCTTCAGCAACGCGGATCCATTGCTGTCGTGCGCCTGGAGGTTGCGGATCTCAAGGACGGTCCCCGCGTCCGGCCCGCGACCGGATGCCGCCTTTCTCTGAAGGTGGATGTCGCGCCCGACCATGAGGTTGGCAAGGCCCTTGGCATCGACCCTTTGCTTGCGGAGATCGGCCATGCCGGCCGACCGGCCCTGCCGCAACACGGATACGTGGTCACAGACCTCTGTAACCTCGTCCAGTTTGTGGGAGATGAAAACGACTGCCTCGCCCTCTTCGGCCATGCGCCTGAGCGTGACGAACAGCTGCCTGGCTTCCTGCGGAGTCAGAACCGACGTCGGCTCATCGAGTATCAGTGTCCTGGCGCCCCTGTAGAGCGCCTTGAGCAGCTCCACCCGTTGCTTCTCTCCAACTGAGAGCGTCGCAACCATTGCACGCGGATCGATCGTTATCCCGAACTTCTCTGCCTCGGCGGCGACCTGCTCTTCAACTGACCGACGGTCGAAGCGCCAGGTCGGATCCTGTGTCCAGCCCAGGACAACATTCTCGGCGACTGTCAGGGGTCCGACGAGACTGAAGTGTTGATGCACCATGAAAATCCCGGCTTCGAATGCCGAAGCCGGTGTCGGGAAGACGACAGGGCTTCCATCGGCATAGATCTGTCCCTCGTCCGGCTGGTGAAAACCGGTCAGGACCTTGCACAGGGTGGTTTTTCCGGACCCGTTTTCCCCCAGGAGCGCGTGCACCTCGCCCTTGAGCACCTCGAAGTCGACATGATCGTTGGCAATGACCCCGGGAAAGGCCTTGGTAATCCCGCGCGCTGCCAGGGCCGAATTCCGCAGCCGCGCTTCGCGATCTTCGAGAGAACCCGTTCTGCCGGGAGTCACCGACTCGTCACCCGTGTTCATCCAGTCTGCCATTTCTTGTGACCGGACCGTTTCCAGACTGCCCGCCCGGTCGACATCCGTTTCCGCTCAGGCAGTCAATTCCGGCGATCCAAGTCCGAACTTTGCCACCAGGTCCTTGCGATACTGGATCGAAAACTTGTCGGCCGGAATGTGAACCTCTGCCGAGATATCCAGGGGGAGTTCCTCTGGCCTCTGGCTTTCAACGATGGGAATGTCCTCACTGTTCACGAAATTCTGGAACGTGATGAGGTCATCCGGGCTGATGCCGGGCCTGTTTGTGGCCAGAGCCTGGAAGACAGCCGTTTTTCGTGAACTGACGGGCGAAGCGATGTCGTAGGCGATCAAGGTAAAACCCTCGCCCTCGTCCTCACCTTCGTACTCCATGACAAGTTCCATCGAGAACGGATAGGTGAGATTCTTGGTGTAGACCACGCCGCGTTCGGCGATGGTGTCCGTGTCGCCCAGTCTCTCGCGAACGCCTTCCTTGTACGGCATGCGGAGGCTGAGACCGACGCCGGTCTTCCACATCTCGTAATTCGGAATGCTGAAATCATCCATGTTGCCGAATGTCCCTTTGTGGACAAAGGAAAAATGCGCCACGTCGTTGAAATTCTCCACATGGCGGGGTGCCGACGTTTCCCAGGTGCCCTGAGGCGGCCTGGTTATCGTCCAGCCGGTTTTCCTGTCCTCGAGGATTGGCCAGTCCGGCATCGCGCATATGGCTTCGTCCTTCAGGCAAACCCAGATCAGGCCATAGCGTTCACGGCACTGATAGCAGATCAGCCTGATGGATTTCGGTATCGGCCTGGTCTGATCGTCAATTGAAGGAATCCTGGTGCATTGCCCTGAATGGTCATAGTGCAGCCCATGAAACGGGCAGATGATATTGTTGCGTTCCGCGTCCAGCCAACCCAGGCTCATTGCCGCGCCGCGATGCATGCAAATGTCTTTTGCCGCGGTCAGTCCGTTGTTGGTGCGGTAGAGGACAATATCGATATCCAGAAGGGTGGCCCGCACCGGTTTGTCAACAACGTCGTCCGAGAACGCGATCGGGTGCCAGAAGCCGGCCAACACGTGCCAGTCGCTCTCGGAAAAAGTACAGTTTCGAGGTAGTTCCGAATACGGAGTTTTCTCAGTCGATACGAACATCCCGTTTCCTTCGCAATGATCGTCGTCAGTTGTTCGTCACAACATTCATGTAGGCGTCCTCGCAGCATCTTCCCCGCGATTCCCGTCGCTGTTCGTCCACAACTCCCTGTTTCCGCGATGCGCGGTGCTCGCGACCGTCACGACTCACGATGGCGAATCCGCTTCCGAACCGACCGCGTTCATCCAGGCGAATTCGACGGGAGTGTACGCGCAGGTGGAAAACGGCTCGCCAATTGCGCACAAGGATATTCTCATATCACCTGGTGCGCAGGTTGAAATCCGGTCAACATCAGAGGTGCCCGCGGGTACGTCTTCCGGATGAAATCGTTTGTTGGCGACAGCTCCTTTGCTGCTTGGGGCCGGACGGCACTTTTTACCCGGCATGGCGGGATGGAAAACCTCGATGACATCCTCATCTCCGGTCTCTCCGTGGATCAACCTTCGGACGACTTGTAGCCTGGTGACGCCCGAAACTACTCTTGCCTCGTACCGGCCCATTGTTTTCTTGCTGGCGATGTCGCCACCAACTCCGAGACGATGTCCCGGTGTCGAAAAATTGGTGATGGTATCTGCCGTGAGGAGACCGGAAGTAACGAGATGTATGCTACCTTCCATCATTATAAATTATAATTCGATTTGATTTCGTCAACTGCGTTTGCCTCCGGCACGGGATTAATTTCAAAAGGTGCCCAACATCGAATTTTCATTCCTTGGCCTGCCAGGCAGGATTCGAAAATGCTGCCTTGAGGCTCTCCTCGGTTTCGTGAAGATGGGTTTTCAACAGATGGCGCAAGCCCTCCTCGTCACGCGCTCCGAATGTCCGGGCAAGCCGCGTATGGATTTTCCTGAATTGTTCCTTGTATTCCTGTTCTTGTTCATCGTTCATTGATTTGATGGCGATGGCCATGAACCGGTCCACGTTTGTCCAAAGCCGTTCAAGCACTGCCTGGGCGGCCTTGCCGGACGCAGGCTCGATCAGGCACCAGTGGAACCAACGGTGTGCTTCAAAAAACTCCGGCGAACACAGTTTCGCGGACAGCAGGGAAGCGAGCGCATCGTCGCATTTTTTCAATGCCGCGTTGTCTGCACGCGGTACTGCACGACGAGCCAGTTCGACTTCCAGGATCTGTCTCACATCGTATACTCCGGCAATATCAGCGAGCCCGATTTCTGCGGCAAACGTTGCGCGCTGCGGAGAAGAAACGAGCAAACCTTCGGCCTCAAGTCGTTTGATCGCCTCGCGTACCGGCACGATACTGACCCGGAATCGCTCTGCCAGAGACTTTGCAAGAACGCGTGACCCTGCCGGAATCGTCCCGTCCAGAAGGTCGCTGCGTATCTGTTTCGTCACGGCCTCTCCGGTACTGGTATGCAATCTTGCGGAAATACCAGCGCCAACAGGGTCTTTCATTGCCCCACTCCGTTCAGATGTCCGGTTTGCCTCGTTCCGGTTACTGTAATTTGAATCATGATTTAAGTGAACCGACCGGGAATTCATCGTAAGCCGACTCCTGAAGTCGGAATCGGGTACCGCTTGTACCTGGGGCCGGCAACAAAAGGGGACCATTGCCGCTGTCGAGGACCAGACATTCTGGCGAGACCGGAGACGATCTGGTCCCGTCACCCGGATTGCACGAGACGGTGCGAATGCGAACCGGCAGTCGCTCGCGTCCGGAGAACCGTGTGAATAACCGGGCCGGACCCGATGCCGTGGAGGATTTGGCCACGAACACAGGGCGGTTCCCGGCTCGGAAGCGTTGTACGTCAGATGTTCCGCAGTTCACTGGGTGCGCCCCCAGACCTGCCGCCAATTTATTCTTGATGAGCGGTACGGCGGCCGCGAGCCAGTCCTTGATGCGGAGCCCAGCGATGGCGCGGGATCGCTTGCTGGTCGTACGATTCGCAGGCGGGTAAGGCCGCAACGTGAGGACAGGATCCATGTTGGTGCGCGCCGGCCGGTAGCAAACCGTCCGAGACGGAAACGGGGACACCGCGACGGCTTGCGGATCCTCTATCGGGGACGTCGTCATCATGCGGAGAATAGAGGCCCTATTTTCCGCATGTTGTGCGGTGAAAAATCTTGAATTTGCGGTGAATGGCAAGTATAATCTCCGCAGGAGATGCGGATATCATGCAATACATTCATGAAAGAGCCGACTGGCCCGCCTTCCGTTGGGACGAAGCCAAGACCGCAGCAAAGCTGGCTGCCGTGCGTTACCGCCAGGGCCGATTGCTGGGGAGGATGGAAGGGATTGGCCTTGATCTGCGCAACGAAGCGATGCTCCGCACCCTGACGCAGGATGTCGTCAAGTCCAGTGAAATCGAAGGTGAAACTCTCAATGCCAATCAGGTCCGTTCATCGATTGCGCGGCGGCTCGGCATCGATATCGGTGCTTTGACGCCAGCGGACCAGGAAGTTGACGGCGTGGTCGAAATGACGCTCGACGCAACGCGCAATTACGACAAACCCCTGACCGCAGAGCGCCTCTTCGACTGGCACGCCGCCTTGTTTCCGACCGGGCGCAGCGGGATGAGCCGGATTATCGTTGGCGCGTGGCGGGACGTCCGATCAGTTCCGATGCAGGTCGTGTCCGGACCGATCGGGCGTGAGCGCGTTCACTTTCGGGCACCGGCCGCCGAACGCGTCGATGCGGAGATGGCCGTTTTCCTGGAGTGGTTTGATCGCAAATCGGATATCGATCCGGTGCAGAAGGCCGCGACCGCGCATCTCTGGTTTGTCACCATTCACCCGTTCGAAGATGGCAATGGCCGTATCGCACGCGCCATTGCCGACATGGCTCTGGCGCGCTCCGAAGAAAGCTCAAGGCGCTTCTACAGCATGTCCACGCAAATCCGGCAGGAGCGCAACGCCTACTACGATCGGTTGGAAGCAACGCAGAAGGGTGGTCTCGATATCACGCCCTGGCTGGACTGGTTCTTGAGTTGTCTCGACCGCGCCTTCGACGGTGCGGAAGCGGTCCTTGCCAACGTGTTCCTTAAAGCGCGATTTTGGGAAAGGCACGCGCAGGCTCCCTTCAATCCGCGTCAGCGCGACATGCTGGGTCGTCTTCTCCATGGCTTTGAAGGCAAGCTTACCTCAACAAAATGGGCAAAGATCGAGAAATGCTCCCCGGATACGGCATTGCGGGACATCAATGAACTGATCGATCAGGGCGTGCTTCAAAAGAACCCTGGCGGAGGACGCAGCACCAGCTATTCATTGGCCGAGGATGCCGACTGACATGCGATCTCACCGATCATTGCTCGTCGACCTCCAACATGCGTTTCATCTGCCGCTGGATGGATTCGAGAGACGGCAAATCTCTTTTGTGTAATTCACTTGCCGTGATTTTGCGGGCGTTTCATCTGCCGCCCGGCGTGCTCTTTTCAGAGATTCACCGCGGCATCCAGCGCCGACGGGACAGGAAGTGTATCCCCGGCAAAAGATGCGGTTGCGACGTCGCTGCCAATGGTTCCCGTGTTCCGGATTCATGGCGAACCGATAATATGTTCAACCTGGGCCAATGCCAGCTTTGGCAATGCTATCCCGGTTTCCATGATATCGGGGAATGTGAAGCCTGTGCCGAGCACGAGCATTCCGTCGTTCCCGTGCCACGCCCGAGTTCATCGACGAATCGCAAGCTGGGGATCGCGTCTGGCCACCACTTGACCCCCGGGGTTTTGGTACGACCCTGCTCGCCGGGCATGCTGATAGCCCATCATGCGTGAAGCGAGTGGAATACGATCATCCATCAGCTCCACGCACCATTCCGTCGAAGCTTCTTCTTTGTGCAATTTTCAATGCACATGCTGGAAGTTCCACAGGCCCTGGAGATTTCACGCAGGCTTAAAGGACTGAAGGACGATCGTGCCGTCTCCTACATCGACGTACGTATCAAGAGGCTCGCCTTGTGCAACTTGGGCAATGTCAAGGGCCATGGTGACGGCGTCTGCGAACTGCGTATCCATCATGGGCCAGTATGCTGGGTTTACTTCATGCAGTGTGGCGAGCGTATCATTTATCCAGGGACCCCAGGCTCTACTACGCGACAAGCACGGATCGAGAAATCGAGATGGCGTCCGCTTCATTCCCAGCTATTTGGTGCTTCCGAAGCGTTCCGGGGGTCGGTCTTCCCGTGTGGCTCGTGCGCTCGCGCCGGACGCACCAATTACCTGGTGCGCGCCAGGGATTTCGGTGGTTGCAGTGTCGGGCTGCTGTGTAGCCTATCGGGCATCATTCCGGCTTCAATGAATTTTCACACTACCGAAACGGTCAATGCGAAACGCCGTATGTCGTGCCAACACGTCAAAATCGCAGTCAAGGTGAAGCACAGGCGCGCCCACGCGTATCGCAACCGCACCAATGAGACAGTCAATCAACTTGCGAACGGTTTTTCCCTTGCGGCGGCAAAGTCGGAAGAGGGCAGCAGCTTCCTCATAATCACCCGTCCCGTTGGAACAGTTCTTGCCCGCGCAAGCAGGCGGCGAAGATTGCGCAGATGCTCCCCGCCCCTGGTACCGGAAAGAACCTCCATGCAGACGGCGTCGCAAACGGCAGTTTCGTCACGAAGTGCATTTCAGACGCGATCACAAATGGGCGAACCCGTGCCGCGGAGGAATTCGATCCATGCCGACGTGTCGACCGGTATCACACCGTGCGTCCAGTTCGCATCTCTTCGAGATCACCTTCCCAGCCACACCCGCGCAGGCTGCGGGCCTCGTCGAGGTTGTGCGGCCCTGCCGCCATTGCGCGCAACGCAAAATTGACGGCGTCACGCTTTGTCTTCAGGCGGTAGCGGCGCATGACCGCTGTGCAGGCCTCTTCGTCGATATCCTGATTCGTGCGAGCCATTATTCACCAAGCATACACATCGGGAGGTATCAGGTAAAAAATTGGTCGGATGAGCAGAGATTCTCAATTGGGAACCGGCAAAATCCGAGGGCCACATTGAGTTGGCGGCCTTGAATGCCTCATGCAGGCCCTTCATCGTGGAAAACACCCGTCGTCGCACCGTCAGTACTGACACGACCTCGAAGATCTGAATTAAAGCTCTTTTTTGCCAGGAATCGGAAACGACCATTCGGCCGCTTTCCGGTTCGCCTGTGCAACTGAATCTTGTGAGAACCAACAGCCAATCGTCGCCCGACCAACGTCTGATCGATTCCCTCAAGCCCTGAAAGTTCATTTACGAAGTCCGCGACACGGAACTCCGCGGATTCTGTGTTCAGATCCTGCCGTCCGGCCGCAAGCGCTTCTTCGTTCATACCCGGAGCGACGGGCAGTGCGTGTGAACAAACATCGTCGACGCTGGCAAGATGCCCGTGACCGATGGCCGGAAGCATGCCCGATCGCATCTCGCGGCACTTCGGACGGGCGGGCCGTCCTGTTCAGAGGAGGCCTCGGCAGAGACTCCGTTCGAGGAGTTCGCCCGCACTATGCCGTTAACGGCATAGTGCGGGCGAACGGCAAGTAAGCGGGTCGACCGTTGTCATCGTGCGGCCTTGAATTGCCAGCAGTCTTCGAATGGAAACCGGCGTAGGATTGACACGATCAGATTGCAGGCAAGGAATTTCAATCCGTTGACTCGAGGTGCCACTCTGTGAAGAGGCACTGCCTTTCACAAGATGATCGCGAACATTCAGACGGACATCGTCCCCTACACCATCCCTGTGCTCATCCTTCGCCCCCAAAGACGATTGTTTCAAATTCTGCTCCGGGTGGACGCTATCCAATCCGACCCGGCGTAACCGACAGCCATGATCCGTACCTCACGGTGATCGTCATCCACAACAAAGCAAATCACTGCCTTGCCAGCAGCTGGAATTGCCCGTAACCCATTCGCAATTTCATGTCGAAGTGTACCGGCATGAGGCATCGCAGAGAGCTTTTGTATGGCTGCCTCAATCTCATCAATTTTGCGCAAGGCGATTTCAGCGCCGGCATAACCAGAAATCAACAAGGCGATCGAAAGCAGATCATCAGCGACAAGGGGATGACGAACGACGCGAAATGGCGGCATCAGCGAGAACGTATCCGTTCCCGTATATCGTCAAACACAACATCGCGCTTGCCCATCTCGACGAAATCTGATCGAGGTGTCGCCATGCGTTCGCGAATTGCCGCAGCCATGCCTGAAAGGGCAGCTTCGCGTTCCTCTTCTTCCTGCATCAGTTTTTCGATTCCTTGGGCGACCAGGCTGCTAACAGAAGCGCAAGCACCTTCCTGAACCTTTCGCTTGGCGTACTGGTGGTGGCGTTCGGTAAAGCTTACGGCGGTTTTCACGGTCATTGCGCGGGCCCCTGGGAACAACAGCGGGTATCACAAAGTAACACCTTGACCCGTTCTTTGCAAACATCCCTTCGCGGCAACATGCGTTCCAACAGGCGCATCTTCCCCTGCTCATACCATGGCCAAGTGCGCAAATGAGGCCGGATTTCACAGTCGGTGGGTCGGTGTTCAAGCCATTATGCGCAATACGTGCGATTACGCCTGACTTGCGTTGCGTACATCACGCCGGCCCGACGGAAGAACCGAGCCAAACTCGTCAGATCGAATGCAGCTGACTGTTTTTTGATCAAGTTCGCACATGGCAAGCAATGATACCGTAACTCAAGCTCGAACAACCCGACACTTTTCTGACGGCCGTTCGTGACGGCAGCATCGGTAGAGCAGCGGATGCGTTGCACCTGGCTGCTCCCAAATACAGGGGACGATCCCGGGAGCCGATTATGGGGGAAGTACGCCAGAATCGTCCTGTAGCTTCTCGTAGGAAAGTGTCATGCTTCCCGAGCAGCTTGACCCCGCCCCAATGACCGGGGTGAGTGGACCGCAAAAGCAAAATTGAGCAGCCTGTCCCCCTGTTCCAGAGACCCGAAGGCCTCAAGCCGACGGGTCATGCAGAGATAATTCCTGCAGACGATGCTGTTCTTGACGAGCCGGTTGCAACTCTCGGTAATCTCCTGTTCGACCCGTGCCGGCATGTTCGCAACTGCGAGGGTTTCCGCCAGCGGAGGCCTGGGTGAAATCGTTCGCGTGCTCTGCTTCGTTGACTCTTCATGACGCCATATGCTCAAGGTTCTGCGTGACCGCATCGAGGGACCGGACCGGATACGCATACGCACACTGCTCCAAATCGGCTGCGACGTCATGAACTTCCTTGCCGACGTCGATCCCGGAACGATCCCCGTTTTTCTTCTTCGCTGGCGCGGCATGAGAATTCCTCCCCTGACGGCCACGCTTCACCCTGGTCAGGGAGGAACCACAGCGAAACTTCAATCTCTTGAACGGGGTCGCGGCAGAACCGCGCCATCAGTGACAGACGCCGTTCATGGTTCGGGTCAAGCTACAGTACGGGTGACTGAACACGCCATTGCACTTTGGACCACGACTGCACCGACCTGCCGCCAGATCACGGCCTCTTCGAAACTGCCGCGGCAAGCGCCATTTTACGTTCCCGACAGGGCCGACGCTGCGCGGGGATGGGGTTACCAGGGACGTTCGAAAAGCAAGTCTCCGGCTTGGTCATGGTGGACTTACGACCACCGGAACGTACCTTCACGCCAGTCAGGCCGAAAATCTGAAGATCCTTGAAACCAGCACACTACCGTCCATCAGGCCCAGGGACTTTCATTGAGTCAGGGACACTTGATTTATTCCGCAACGAGCGCAACATCCACGCCCGCCGCCTGGAAACGGCCCAGGTTGCCGTAGAGCGCACGAAGCATGATGCCCCGTGCGCCGTTCATGTCCCGGTCGACGACGATGATGCCGTCCGAAACCGTCTTCGCGCCGCCAAGGTGCTCGTTCACGAAGCCGTCCCATGAGCGTGTCTTACTCGTGTACGCCTCGTTCACGACGATCAGCCGTTTGCCGTATTTCCGGCACATCCAGGCCAGCTTCTGCCTGAACCGGTAGTGGCCAAGGCCCAGCATCGAGCGCACGGTCTTCGTCCTGATCCGGCGATCCTCCTTTGCACTCATGTCCTTCGTCTCGAAGGACGGCAGCAGGATCACGTCGAACGCCTGCACGAGGTCATAGGCAACCCGGCGGTGCAGGTCGTCGACCAGGTTGCGGACGCGGATCGCGAGCCTGTCGATCCGCTTCTCGAAGTGGCGCTTCCATTCCCCGTGCCTTGCCTTCGCGCGGAGCCCGACCAGGCGGTCGAGCTTCAGCAGGAGCGGAAACACCTTTTCGGCATGGAAGCCGGCGCCGTAGCTGGCGGCGTGGTTCACCGAGTATGCGGTCACGAATGTCCGCACGCCGGGGTCGAGGGCCACGACGGAGCGGACTTGGATTTCGTCCTGCCCAACCGTGACAATGTGCTTCTGAGCGCAAATGAACCACTGCCCCCGCTCAAGCACGATGGTCGTGAGCTTCCTCCATGCCTCGTCGGTCATGGGTTCCGCCAGGTCGAAGTTATGCGCGACGAACGCGCCTGACAGCTTCTGGACGGCAATGCGCTGCCGTATGTCCTTGATGCTGCGAAAGGAAAAGCCGCAGCGTTCTCCGTCCTTCCGTCTCCGGATCACGGCGTCGCGGGTTCGGAATGCCGCATTGACCGCCTCGTCGCAGTCGGCGGAGCGGAACGTGCCGCCGCGCTCCTCAACCTCGGAGCGCACGAAGGCGCGGATCGTGGCGCGCAGCGCGGTCTGCTTCAGATCCGGCCCCCCGGGATCCACGAGGCCGCGGTCGGCCTCGATGAAGCAGGCGATGGCAAGGTTGTAGGCGCGGCGCTGCTGGCGGACCAGCTCATGCAGCAGCTCAGGGTCCTTCGGGTAGGCCCTGATCTTTCTTGTGCCCTTGACCAGAACGCTTCCCATGGTGGGAGTTGCAGAAGGAAGTGATAGACGCAACGAGGCAACGGACGTCGAACCGGTCGGAAAGATCGTCCTCTTCCAGAAGTTCGATGCTTCCTCCCGAAAGTTCGATGACGTGCCTGATGAGTGGGTAGCCCGAGCGGGTGATGCGGTCCGATGTGGCAGCCACCACATGGACTGCCTCTCCGCGCAAAGCTCGTTCCAGTAGGGCGACAAAGCCTCGTCGCTTGAAATTGAATCCGGATCCAGTGTCACGGACAACCTGTCCATCGGGATATCGATCACGCAAGAGTCGCTCCTGCGTGTCAAGGGATGACCCCTGCTTGGCGCTGGACACGCGAGCGTAGAGGATGGTGTCGGGATCGACAGGAACCCAGACCCTGTAATGTCCTCCAGGTGTCCGCTCAAATCGTTGATATCGCCCTCCCTCGATCCAGCGGCGGACGGTTTGCGTTGTGACCTTCTCGCGTCTCGCAAGGCGTGTCGTCGTCATCCACATACTGCAACATACGCAACAATCCCGGTGGACTCAAGCCCTGATGTTACGTATGTTGCTTGATAGTGATGCAGCTTGATGGATCTTCTCGGCGGCAGGTGAGCTTCGGATTCAATGGCGGGTCAAAGCGCAGGATTGCCCGTCTTGCTTTTGTCGTACCACGCCTTCCCATGCACGGCTGCCAGTTCACGGTTCATCGCATTGCGGAGCGCAATCTCCAAAGCTTGCAGCGGACCAAAGAAGGCGGCGCTGATGGCCGTGTTCCACGTGCAGAGATTGACCGCATTGGTTCGGTCCCCGCCTGTTGCGGTCAGAAATGTTCCAAACCAATATGCCGAAAGCGAGATCTCCAACTCATCAAGTATCTCGTCATTCGGGTCAAATTCCTTGACATTTGGAGTGGGACTGGCCATGTGCGTCTCGTCAGCCCCGGACCAGCCTCTGCCTCAGGTATGCGCCCGGGGCTCAGCTTTTCAGGACATTGCAGTTGTTTAGCTTGCACTTTCAGACGGCTTGCGCTTCGGCTTGTGACCTCACTTTGCGACATTCTTGCGTTCGTTTTTAACGTCTTCTTCGATCTTGCGGAACTCTGGTTCCAGTTTCCTGAGACGCCCGACAAGCCCGGTCAGATCATATGTGTTGATCATTCTTCCGCCATGCACTGCATAGCGTTCAACCCGTGTGACCAAACCGGCCTGCTCCAACTCAGCGATGGAGCGTTGTTCCTGTCTTTCACTCAGTCCAGGCCGTTCTGCCAGAAGTTTCTTTCCCGGGTGAGGTTTGCGGGCATCCTCCCACCCGAATTCACAGAGTTGCATGAGGACGGCGAACTGAGTTGGGTTCAAGCCGATTCTTTGCCGAGCCCCGAGGAGCGGGGACGGAAAAATACAAAAACCAAGGTCCAAGACCTTCTTGCCCCATTTTTCCCCGAGGCCCTGCCAGGTTTGGGAGACCGGAGCCGGACAACGTTCCTGTTGGTGATTTCGCCCGGCATGCGATAATCCACTCCGTTTTCTGAATTCAGTTCAAAAAATTTCGTTCGTGAAATCAGATATTTCGATGTGCCACACCTGTCACTTCCGACTTCCCGGCCCGGTTGAAAATGTCTCCACCGCCTTGCCGCCAGCGTCTGGCAAATTAGGACCAACCACCCAGAATCCAGCGAAGGCGGACGAACCAGTAAGGCTTTAGCCCCAGACGCAAATGACTGGTACCCGCCCCGATTCCGTATGCCAATTGGCTAGGGAGGCCCAACATTTGGAGTTGAAAATCTCCCAACCATGTTACCCCGAAAACTGTCGAATAGACTTGTTCGACCACGACCGTTTTCCGTCCATCCTAACGACAACACGGGAAAGACGATTTCCCGTGTTGCGGGAAAAAGAACTGGCGGTGAAATGTTGCTCGCTGGCGATCCTCAACATGCCGGCAACCCCATCCGACAAATGAGAGGCAGCGATATCGATCCGTGCAGTCCGTGTCGGCATTTCATCCGGTCGCCGGCATTCGGGCGATACTTCGGGATGATCCTGGAGCCGCGGCTCCTCAGGGACGTGTCCGGCTACTGCGGCACCCAGGGCAGGGTCTATTCGGACAAATTGAACTCATCCTGATCGACGGCAACAGGTATGGTCATCTCTTCCATTTTGAAACCATCTTCAATCGGTACGATGCTCTGATCTTGAGGACGCACCTGCGGCCGGTGCACAGCGCCATGCCGGCATCGGGCTGGATGGAGTGGAGGTGCGGGCCGGCGCTGGTCTAGCGGAATAGTCCAACTCAACTGAAATCTGGCCGAACCGGCCGCATGCCAGTACCCGCACGTATCAAACACCGTTTCTCCCGTCATGAAACTGCATGCTTCCGAGAACAGGAAGACCGCGGCGCCGACCATCTCTTCGGGACTGCGGTCAATAGGCGTGCAGAATGTTGAGCTCAGCATTTTGCCTGCCGACCCGCACCTCCACACCCCGAAAGAAAAGCGAACCGCCCCTCCCGACTGACCGTTCTCAGGGAGTCACCACGCTTCGTACACCGCAAGCACTGCGTCGTACACGGCACCGAACCGCGCCGTACTCTGCCACGCTGTCGAGAGAGCATCCATTGCCTGCGCGATTTTCACATGTCCGCGCACAAGCCTCTCGGTCTCATCGGCGGCTCGCACCATGCGCTCCGTGTTCCACTCGAACAGGTGCGCGTAGTCCTCGTGGACGTACGCCGTCGGTATTCCATCATGTTGTTCGGCGACGTCGTGGTCGGCAGGAAGCCAGCTTAGTCCCCACCCGCCTGAAAAGCTCACAGTGAACACCCCTTGCCCGGTCACTTGGGGGCTCGACCACGACAAATCCGGAGGACATCCCTGCAGTTCGGGCTCCTTGAGCAGCTGCTGGAGTTTCGTCCAATTGAAGCCGTCGGGGAATGACAGGATCGTATCCCGATGCAGATAGTATCCGTGGGTCTGGACATCGATCTCGATCCGACAAAACCACGGCGGTAACTGAAGTCCGGGGACAGGGCGTTGCGGATCGGTGATGACCGCGGTGATGCGCCGTTTCGTATGTCCCTCAAATCTCGTCGTGATCCTGTCCCGGAGCTTCTCTTCCGTTCCGTCCCATAACATCCACTGCGTCCCGAGCAGCCCTCTTTCCGCTCCTGGCCAGAGGTATGACAGGATAATGTCGTCGAGCCGCGTCTCCTCGTCCGGATTGGCAAGTCTCAAGGTCATCCGCTCGCTCGAGAACTTCCCCTTGTTGGCCGCCATGGCGTCGGCCAAGGCTTGCTCTTGCCATCCCTTCGTCATGTATTTTCTCCTGTGCATCCCGGTTTTCAACTATTCATTCTGCAAGTTTTCACATGCCTTGCCTTGCTCAACATGCCGTTAATGATCTGACGGCATTCGATTACCTCTAAATCAGTTCAGGACTTCGATCACCGAGTTCTCCTGGGGGAGATCCAGATAGAAAGGCGGCGCAAGCCGCCTTATCTTTTGCTGGCGGGATTACCTTTTGGCGTCCGGAACGCAACCGCCAAATTCGGCCGGTTTCCGGGCCTGAAGGACGGCCTAAACGGCCTCTCTCGAGCTACTGAGGAGTCTCGCTAAAATTACCTGTCCAATCAGTTGCGTGGCGTGAAGCTGTGGTTCCACTCGCCACGGAAGCCCGTCGATATCAGCTCCCGGCGACAGCAAGGCGATCGCACGATGGATTCCGTGCAGTTCGCAGAACGCGCGAATTGAGACCAGTTGCTGTATTCACCGACGCCATGACAGGGAAGGCTTTGGCGCGATCTTCGAATCTGGCGATCCACCAAATTTCAAATTCTGGTTAAATGGCATGATGGACAAGGTCAGGCCACACTCGGCGGAATTGTCGACCATCGTTGGTGTGGGCCAAGTCGACCCGATCTGCGGTACGGGCCAGATGCGAAAAGCCCGGGTTGCCGCATGTTCGACAGATTGCTTCTGGAAGCGGTGCCCCAAGTCCGCGGGCTTGGGGCGCCCCGGGCCCCGACGAAAAATGCGGCGGGCGGCCGGTTATTCGGCCACGACCAGCGGCACGCCCGAGTTCGCATCCTCAATCGACGAAATGATATGTGCTACGCGGCGGTTGTCGCTCGGATGCGTCTGAAGGAACCCCACGGTCTGAGCGGAAGCGCCGCTCCTTTGCCTCGCGTCCAATCGGTGCATTCGAACGATAATGTCCTTCATCGAGTCGGTATCGTAACCTGCGCCCGCAAGGATGTAGACGGCAGTCCGATCCGCCTCCAATTCCATTTCCGGACTGTATGCGGTGGCGCCGACCGCCGCGCCGAACTCCATCATGCCTTGCACGGCCTGCTGGTCGGCCGGGGAGTGGCTGTCTCCGGTTGCTGCCAGCGCGAGGCCGCCGGCAACGAGCATGCCGATCACTGCGTTGGTCATCTTCAACGATACGTGGTCATACATGACATGCGCAAACTCGTGCGAGAGAACAGCTGCGATTTCCTCGTCGCTCCCCGCGTTCGCGATCAGGCCCCCGTAAATGCCGATATCATTGTTCTGGTCGGCGAATGCGTTAATGTCCGGTTCTTCCGGAAACACATGCACCGTCGCGGTCAGCATCAGGTTACAGTTGGCCTGCGGCCTTCCGAGTTCCCGGCAGACTGCATGGGCCGAGTTCCTGACCCGGGGAAGCACGCGGTCGACTACGGCGGACATCTCCTCCTGCCGCGTATCGCGCGCCACGGCGATCTCTTCGCGTTCCAGCGCAACGACTGCCGCCTCACGATGCCTGTCCTCGACGTCCTCAATCTCGAGCACGGGCGTCGCGCATCCGGCAAGAAGCGCGAGACTCAGAAACACATTCAGTACCATCAGCCCGGGTTTCATGATTCCTCCACTTTCCAGTCCGGCGCGAAGGGCGGCTCCGGTTGGCAACGGCCCGCGGCTGCAGCGTCCGTCGACATTCCCGCACGGCACCCGCACGCCCGAAAGATGTATTTTGTACCAGATTCCGTACCGCGGAAAACAGGATTCTCTTCCGCGAAGTACCGGCGCCATGTTCGCACCAGCTGAGGTCGCCGCAAGGCATTCGGCCGGATATGCCTCGCGAAATCCATGTGCCTCATGAGGTGGAGCGAAGGGCGGCCCGTTCCCGGTGCCGCAAGGCCGATCCGCTTGTCATGATGCTGCCGCGCGAGGCGCATCGCCTCGGCGATGGCGCTGCCGTTGGTCATTCCACAGTGCGATCGTGGGAATCCAGCCAACGGTCAATGAGCAGGATCAACCGCGTCGACGATCTGCTGCCTTGGAATTACCCGTCGGCTGAAGATCGGCAAGCTGGCGCCTGCTCCCGCTCAGGCGGTCAGGCCGGACACATACTCCATTGGAAAAAAGGGCTTATCTGGATGTGTTCCCCATTCGTCCAAATCTGCTGTTCAAGATGGGTCTAACGGCTGCCCACTCATTGGTAGTCGCTCAAGTCTTCAGGTGCATGTAGAAGGGTCCCTTCGTATTTCGGAAGGTTATCGTTCATTTCAAGCCAAGGTAGCTTGCTTTCAAAATTGACATGAAATCTTGGCTCAAACTGCCGCGGATCATCCAATGATGCAGCGTAAAGGTGCATACCGCCTGAGTAGTGGTCTGCCTCAAATCCTAGGGGCGAACCACAGTTCTCGCAGAAGTGTCTCCGAACACCCTTGGAACTCTCAAACGTTCTTGGAGGCAATCCTATCCACCTGAAGTTCCTGAGCGGCACCCCAAGCCATGCCACGACGGGTGCCGCACAGTTGCGACGGCAGTCATCGCAGTGGCAATAGCAGGCCCATGTCACCTCGCCGCGAAACTTCCAGCCCGTTTCTCGGCACAAGCAATGCCCTCGCGTGTTCACTGACAACACTTCTCCATTTGTTTGTTCATTCCTGCCAATGATCGAGCGAAATTACTTCCATCGCGACCTCGAGACGGAACAACGACAGATTACAATGAGTTGTCAAGGCGCGGTGAACAGCCATCAAGCGACACAGCACTGATTATCAAGCCAATCTGCCTGATAACATGATAGTGGGCACTGTTTCCAACAGCTCGGCCAAGCACATTGCAGTCATCCTCTTGGGCCCTCAAATTCGTGGCTCAGGTAACCGGTTGGGTCCCGCGGGATGAGGAGATGCCTAACTGCAGATTCGTACGTATTTGACGGCCCAGGTGTGGAATCGCGTTCAAAATTGACCCACCCCTGATCCGATGGAAACGACTGCCTCGCAACGATTCAGCGAGGCAGAAGAGATGGTGTCAGTGGAGCCGATCGGCAAGATTCGGCGTGCATGGCACGTTCAAGTGAAGTCCATTCGATCGATCGCGAAGTCGATTTGCCTAGATCAGGATTTTTCTCCGGCCAGGGTCGTAGGCTGCTCCTTCGATCAGCGTGGCAGCAGACCGCTGGCCGAAGGCCTCTACCGAAAAATCATTTCGGTCGAGACAGTCCACCGGCACATATCCCAGCACCAGGCTCTTGCCGATCGAGTAACCGAAATTTCCGCTGGTCGTCTGGGCAACTGCCGTGTCGCCGGCGAATATTGCCTCACCGCCAAACACCGGCAACGGATCATCCAAAGTCAGGCAGGCCATCTTTTGCCGAACGCCTTCTTTCCTGATGTTTGCAAGCGCCTCGGCGCCAATGAAATCGCCTTTGTCCCAATCGATCAGGAATTGCAGGCCGGCTTCAAAAGGGTTGTAATCGGGGGTGATATCGGCACCCCATGCAAGGCAGCGCTTTTCCAGGCGCAGGCTGTCGATGGCGCGATAGCCCAAATTTGCGATGCCGAATTCCGCGCCCGCCTCCCACAGAACCTCATAGGCATGGTGCATGTATTCCGACGGGATGTAGAGTTCCCAGCCCAGCTCACCGATATAGGTCACCCGGAAGGCGGTGGCGGGGGCATGGCCGATGCGGATGTCGCAGGTGGTCATGAACGGGAAGCCTTCGTGGCTGACATCCGCGTCGCAGACCTTCTCCAGCACATCGCGGGCGCGCGGTCCGGCCAGGTTGATCACGCCGTAGGCGGACGTGACATCGCACAGGGCCACCTCATTGGCACCAAAGTTCTTGAGGTTGCGCTCGATCCAGTCCCGGTCGCGCACACCGAGCCCGGAGCCGGTGATCAGCCAGAAGCACTCCCCGGAGCGGCGGACAATGGTGACGTCGGCCTCGATGCCGCCACGGGCATTGCACAACTGCGTGTAGGCGGCTCCGCCGGCGTCCTTGTCGACGTTCGCCACCACGAGATGTTGCAGGAACCGGCAGGCGTCGCGGCCCGAAATCTCGAACTTGGTGAACGAGGACATGTCGGCCAGCACGACACGCTCGCGGGCGGCCTCGTGTTCCCGCCCGACGGTTTCGGCCTGTCCCGGGCGGTCCCAGCCGAATTCGTCCTGCTGCGGGACATCGCCGCGGGCGAACCAGTTGGCGCGTTCCCAGCCGAACTTGGAGCCGAACATGGCGCCCTGGTCTTTCAGAGTTTGATGGAGTGGACTGCGGCGCACGCCGCGGGCCGACTCAAGTTCCTCTCCAGGCCAGTGGATTGCATAGTATTTGCCGGCGCTTTCAACCGCGCGGTCGTGAAGAAACCTCTGTCCGGCGTGCAGGGAACCGAAACGGCGGATGTCGAATGCCCACAGATCGAGCCCTGGATCGCCGTGCAGAATCCAGTTGGCCGCGGCCTTGCCCGCGCCTCCGGAGGCCGCGATACCCGATGTAAACGCGCACGCCGCAAAGAGGTTTTCCAGCCCCGGCACCGGCCCCATGACCGGTTCGCCGTCCGGTGATATCGGTATGGGGCCGTTGATGATGTTGCGTATGCCGAGCTCTCGCAGGATCGGCAGACGGCGCATCGCGGGCTCAAGAAATTCCTCCAGCCGATCCAGGTCGGCGTCGAAGAGATGTCGCTCGTTGGCCCAGGGGAATCCCCCCTTTGGGTTCACCCTGGCGGTGTTTTGCTCCCAGCCCCCGATGGCCAGCGCGCCCGGTTCGGGCTTGGCATAGTAGCGTCCGTCAGGGTCGCGGAACACCGGCAGGCCCTCCGGTATGTCAGCAGCCTTTTCCGTCACAAGATACTGGTGCTTGACCACCGCCGCAGGAATTTCGACGCCCGCCATCCAGCCGACCTGCCGTGCCCAAAGCCCGGCGGCGTTGACGACTGTTTCCACCTCGATGGTGCCCCGGCCTGTCACGACGTGGGTGACGCGGTCACCCTTCCGCACCAGTTCCTGGACCATCGTATCTTCGATGATCCGCCCGCCATGCTTGCGGATGCCCCTGGCGTAGGCCTGGGTCAGGCTGTTGGGGTCGATATGGCCGTCATCGGGAATGAATGCAGCACCGACAAGATCATCTGTTCTCATCAATGGATAGATCGACTTGGCCTCGGCCGGGGTCATCATGTTCAACTCGAACCCGACTGCCTGGGCCGAGGAATGGGATTTTTGCAGCTCTTTCCAGCGGTCCGCGCTGCTCGCTATGCGCATGCTGCCGACCTTGCGCCAGCCAGGGTCCTGGCCGGTGTCTTCGAGCAGGGTGTCGAACAGCCTTACGCTGTCGTTCATCAGCTTCATCAGGTTCTGCTGCGAGCGGAATTGACCGACCAGGCCGGCCGCATGCCAGGTTGCGCCCTCTGTCAGTTTGGACTTTTCAAGCAGCAGCACATCCTTCGCGCCTGATCGGGCAAGATGAAACGCAATCGATGTTCCGATGACGCCCCCGCCGATGACGACAATTCGGGCGGTGGCCGGAAACGGTGCGGTCATGTTCTTGTCCTGACGCGGCGTCGGGTCGCGCGCCGCGCGCGCAGCGGCCCGGTGGGGCCGACGTCACAGCGTTTCCAGCCTTCCGGCAGGACTGAATCGCCCGCGACCAGCCCATCGAACTCCGCCCTGATGCGGGCGTCGACCGCGGGATCCAGCGCGGCGGAATTTGGCGCCGAAAGGATGTCCAGTGCCCGGTTCAACGCACGCTGATGAATGTTGGAAGCTCCCTCCCGTTCCCACTGCTCGCGCAGCTTCCTGTCAGCAAGTTCGGGCATGAAAGTCGCCGTGCGCATGCGTTCCAGCGTTGCTGGGTTGTCGGCAAACATACCGGCCGGGCCTGTGTCCTTGATCTCCTGCAGCGACGCGCTTTCTTCCGAAAAGCCGAAACCGTCGCACACCCGCTTGATCATCAGCGCGATCTCGTTGTCGATCACCGCCTGGCCGAAATCGAACGACATCAAGGAGTCTTTCAGGCCGCCCATGATAATGAAGTGGACCCCTGACACGGCCCCGAGAAGGGGAGACATGCCTTTTTCGAATCCAGCCTGGGCATCGGCGACCTTGGAATCGGTCACGCCGAGAACTCCACCGGCGGGAACGTTGTAGAAACGAGCCATCTGGCAGACGGCGGAATTCATTATGCCGATCTCGATCGCACCGGGGGCATATGCGCCATCGCGCATGTCGGCAAAGACAGGCAGGAAATTGTAGATCTGGGCGGTGCCCGGCCTGGACAGCTGCGCCAGCGTCGCCGCCGCCAGCCACTCGGCGTTCATCAGGGTCAGCATGCCGGAAAGCGAAAACGGCGTGCTCAGGCCTCCCATCGGTGCGATCGTGCCGTAGGCGGTGATGCCGTTTTCGGCAAAGAACATCAGCATCTCGGTGCTGTCGAAATCCATGGTCAGGGGCGAGACGATCGAACAGTAGCCAAAGTTGATGAACGGCCGTTCCCAGTACGCCTCTTTGGACCCGGCGATGAGTTCGCCGAGCTTGAGCACCTGGTTGGCTTCGCGGAAATTGTAGACCGAGGTGCGGCAGGGTTTCAGACAATTCTTCAGTGCCGGATAGAAACGCGAGAGGCTGAACTGGTCTCCGGGCGCGTCGTTGGCAAGGGTCGAGATCGAGAACACGTCGTAACCGGGAAGCTCGTTTACCAGATGGGCGATGCGCGCGATGTCATCCGAAGTTGCCCGCCGCGTGGTTCCGGTCACTGGATCGGCAATGTCCGGCGCCGAACTTGCCGTGGCAACGACCGGCAGCTTGCGGGGAAAGGTCACGTCGCGGTCGGGATCGCGGCCGCGCAGGGTTATCGTTGCCGGCACCACGGCCCGGCATGCCTCCACAACGGAGGCGGGAATGCGGACGATCTCCGTTTCGTGATCGACCCGGGCGCCGTGCTCGGCGAACCTCTTTCGCGCCTTTTCGTTGCGGACAAGAAGACCGGCCTCCTCGAGGATCTCAAGAGAGGCATCGTGCACATAGCGGATATCATCAGGTGTCAGATATGAGAAAAACTCCACCGTACAGCCTCGTCAATCCCGAAGTCCGTGACACCGTGGAATCTTTAGACGGCTCGGAGACTTGCCTCAAACGACATTTACCGTCACAAAGCATAAGTAAAACTTATCCAGGAACGAAGCAATGAGACGTCCACGCCTGAACACCTTGCGGACTTTCGAAGCGGCCGGCCGCAGGCTGAGTTTTTCGCAGGCGGCGGACGAACTCAACGTTTCGCAAGCCGCAGTCAGTCAGCAAATGCGACAGTTGGAGAACTATCTGGGCGAGGCATTGTTTATCAGGCACCATCGACGGCTGTCGTTGACCGGTACCGGACGGGCCTATCTGAACGCGGTGTACGAGGCGTTGGATCGTCTGGATTCGGTCACCGACCAGTTGTTCCCGGACAGACCGGATCAGGCCGTCACGCTGCTGTGCGCCTCCAGCGTCGCGACGCTGTGGCTGGCTCCGCACCTCAGCACCTTTCACAAACAGAATCCCGGTATCGAACTGCGCATCAGGACCCTTGACCAGGACCAAGGCGACTGCGGGCCATTCAAGGCGAATCTCGAGATCTTCACTGCGAGCGAGGGCAGCGAAAGGCCGGATGCGCGCAAGCTCCTGACTTCGACGATTACGCCTGTGTGCTCGCCAAACCTGTTCTCTTCCGAGCAGAGGCCAGCGACACCAGCCGATGTGCTGAAATTCGATTTGATCCATGTTATCGGCTACGACGACGACTGGCACCGGTGGCTTCGCAGGCACGGGCTTCACCATGACGCGGTACCCCGCGGACTGGTGGTGGACGGATCGCTGATTGCATTAGAGGCCGCCAAACGTGAAGATGGTGTCATGCTGGGAAGGCGACCCTTCATCGACAATCATCTAAGGTCCGGCACGCTTGTCGAAGCCTTTGCCGAACCTTTCCACCTTCATGCCAACTATTGGCTGCGCCAACAGCCACCGGCCGGTGGCCGGTACGCCTGCAAGGTTGTATCGAATTGGCTCGCGGAATTGGCTTCGACAGAGCAAAACAAGAACACCAGATCAAAAAAGGCCCCATCGTAGGTTGCTCGCGGAACCACGTTACGGAAAAACGGGGCAGGAACGGTCGCTATGAACCTTTTTCGCGGGTCACTTCGTGTGCGGTTGATCTTCCTGTCTCCACGTGTTTCGTGGCCCTGGTCACGGACGTTTTGCAGCGCCATGCTCATGGTTGCATTTTGAAATACTGTTCGTGAAATCAGATATTTCGATGTGCCACCACCTGTCATTTTTGACTTCCCGGCCCGGTTGACAGTATCTCCACCGCCTGGCCACCAGCGTCTGGCAAAAAAGGGGGCTCGTAAACGAAAGTCACCGGGAGCCGCTAAGCCTCCGGATCTTCCACGACATTGACGGGGCGGAGCAACGCGCGGGCGGATTCCTCCGGCGTCCGGCGCGTGCCGTCCGGCTTGAACTGCTCAACGGTCTCTTCCATCTCCGCTTTCGTCGGCTGTTGGCCGTGCAGTTTCACCCGCACTGTCCGGCTTTCCGCCATCGTCAGTCCTCCCCGAATGTGTGTCTGATCCGGTCGAGCGCCTCCCGCCGGCCGTCTTGTGTCGCACGCCGCGACTGGCCTGGCAGCCGGATCCAGGCAGGCGGTTCCCGGTCATGGTTCTTCGCGCCCTGCCTGCAGGCGCCGCGCAAGGAGCGAACGCTCGACGCTCGACGCTTCGTCGTTGCCGCCATGGTCGCGGTCCACGATATGCCCGACATGCAGCCGCGCGCCCTCTCTGGTCGCAAATGCGGCCTGTCCGGGGTACAAATGCGCCCACGAACGGGAAAGCTGGCCAGATACGAACCTGTCGCTGATCCGCTCATCTCTTGTTCCCCTTTAGGTAAACGGGTTATTGGCATGCCAATGGACACCGATGAAGACCGGGATGAGCGGTATGTCTTGACCATGCGGTCTCGCGATCTGGCACGGCTGGATGCGTCGTATGTCCATTTGCGACAAAACGCTTGGGTGGCGAACAAGGCACATCTGGCGTTGTTCATCACGTTCTCGTCCAAATGCTCCATCTGCCGGGAAGATACGGATCCGGCGCACTGACTACTGAATTCAAACCAGAAATTATGTGAGGTAACCGATGCCCCTGCTTTCCAGAAGAAATGTGCTGCTGACCGGCGCGGCAGCGCTTGCGACTCCGATGTTTGTCCGGCGAGCCCACGCCGCCGATGTTGATGTTGTCGTGATCGGGGCCGGTGCGGCCGGTATCTCGGCCGCGCGCGAGTTGACCAGGCGCGGCCTGACTGTGACGGTGATCGAAGCGGACAGCCGCATCGGCGGGCGCGTCCATACCGACACCGAAGCGTTCGGCGTGCCATATGACACAGGTGCCCACTGGCTGCATTACCGCGAAGCCAACCCGTTTGTCGATTATGGCCTCAGGCACGGTTTCGACATGTATGAATCGCCCGATGAAGGCGTTTTCTATGTGGGTGATCGGTTGGCCACAGACGAAGAATACGCGGCGTACGAAAATGCCTTTCGCTCCGCAATAAGCGCAATGTCCAGGGCGGGACGTAAAGGTCTGGATGTGGCTGCCAGCGAGGTTGTCCCCGATCTGGGAGAATGGGGGCTGACGGTTGATCTCTATGCGGGCGCATATGAAATGGCGGCGGATTTCGACAGCATTTCCTGCGCGGACTGGTACTCAGGCGAAGATGGCACCGACTGGTACTGCCGCGAAGGATTCGGCACGCTGTTTGCTCACAGCGCCCGTGACGTTCCGGTCACGCTGGAAACTGCGGCGTTCGAGGTGCGTTGGGGCGGTCCCGGCGTCGAAGTGGTGACCGACAACGGCACGATCAAGGCGCGCGCTGTGGTCGTGACGGTTTCAATGGGCGTACTGGCCAACGGTAACATCAAGTTCGATCCGCCCCTGCCGGTGAAAAAGCAAGAGGCGATCGACGCTCTGACCATGGGCCATATGATGCATGTGGCGCTGCAGTTGAACGAAAACTTCTTTGGTGTCGGCGAAGATGGCTATTTCGGCTACAAGATCACCGAAAAGATGAACGGTGCCCCCAAGGGCTTCGGCGCGCTGGTGGATGCTGGCGGCCATGGGATCACCTATTGCGACCTGGGCGGCGATTTCGCGCGCCAGATGTCGAATGAGGGCCTTGGCGCAGCGTATGACTTCGTGGTGGCCGAGCTGAAAAAGGCGTTTGGGTCAAAGGTTGAAGTTGCTATCGAAAACAGCGACATTTTCGACTGGACCTCGAACCCCTATACCTATGGGGCGTACTCCTCTGCCGAACCGGGGGGCGCCTGGTCGCGCGGAGAGTTGCGCAGGCAGGAAGCGGATCGCCTGTGGTTCGCGGGCGAAGCGTTGAGCCGGGAAGACTGGGCAACAGTCGCGGGCGCTCACAAGTACGGCCTGGTTGCGGCCGCGGATATCCACGAAACGCTCTGAACCGGGCGTTCTTTGAAAACTGGCGCTTGTGGCGGCGGCGGAAAACGCCTTTGCGGAAAGTATGGTGCCCGGCGCTGGTTTGTGTTTTCGTCCATGCCTTCGAGAACGCCATCTCTGAAATGTGGGTCAGTTTTGAACGCGAATCCTGGGTCAGTTTTGAACTGGACTTGACACCCAAGGCGCTTATCAAGAGCAGGGCCGGCTACATACTCGAAGAGCGTCTGGGCCTCCATCATCCATGCGTAGAAAGCTGGAAGGCTTTCGGGCAAAGGGGAGGCAGCCGAAGACTGGATCCCGCCCGTGACTTCGCCCCTGTTTTTTCGGAAACCTGGATGATCTCACTGAATGTCTGAGCCTCCGCACCCGGTCGACGGCGCCGCCTGGGTCGCGCGTGCGGCGCAAGACCCCGTCGCGCATCGACAACGCCAAGCGGAGGAGATCATCCTCAACGCCATCGCCACGACGGGGCCGCTCAATACCGAATTGATCCTCAAGGGTGGTATTCTGCCGGGTCTTGTCTATGGCAGCCCGAGGCAGACCACGGACATTGATCTGACCGCTGCGTTCGTCGCTGATGGCTGATGCAAAATCGACGACAGGATCAGATCATTGCTGAATTCTGCCTTCCCCCGCACCGCGGCCAGTCTCGGCTACGCAGACCTTGTTCTCCGTACGCAGTCCGCGAAAGGCCGTCCGAGCCACGTTTTCCCGGAAGCCGAATTTCCCGCCTTGAAACTCAAGATCGCCTACGCGCGCCGCGGCACGAGCGAGGAGAGCGCGCCAAAAGAAAAAACTGCCTCCTGCGTGATCGATGTCGATATCTCATTCAACGAGCCGCTGAACCATGTTCAGGTCCTGGAATTGACAGGCGGCCGGGAACTCTTCGCTTATGGAGTCATCGATCTTGTGGCAGAGAAATACCGTGCCTTGCTCCAGCAGATTCCACGTAATCGTTATCGACGCCAGGACGTCTATGATCTCGATGTTCTCCTTCCCGGCATTCATGCGGACGATATTGCTCCAGCGGATATTCTGGAAGCTCTCGTAAGGAAATGCTCCGCACGTCGTCACGTGCCGAACCGTCGATCTCTCGACAATACGGAGATCAAGAACAGAGCAAGCAGGGATTGGAATACAATGAAACTGGAACTCGATGATTTGCCGTTTTTCGAGGACTGTTATGAGCGGGTGGCAACATTCTATCGATCACTGCCCTGGAAAGGCGCATAGGGCCATCCAAGCGCACAAGGACATGTTTGGTAGGGTGCGACCGGACGATCAACTGCCGTTTCGCTCGGAATTCATCGTCCTTCCATTATCGGGTCGGTTCCGGCTGAGTAGAAAATGACACTTCAAGGACTCTTTCGCCGGTTCATCGTTCGCCGGACGGTCCTTTCCGGAAAGTGGGAGAAGAGCAGGTTCAGGCGGCTTTCAAGGGTTCAATGCTGGACACATCGATATTGGTGTGGGCGAGATCGTAGTTCCGCTGCATATTCAACCAGAACTCGGGGGTGGTTCCGAAGAAACGGGCAAGGCGCAGGGCAGTATCCACAGATACACCAGTCACTTCATTGGCCAGCCTCTCAATACGGGTGCGAGGCACATTGAGCCGCCTGGCAAGTTGACCCTCGCTCATATCGAGCGGGATCAGGAACTCGTGTTTCAAAATCTCACCTGGATGACACGGGTTCTTCATTGACGACATTTGCAGAACTCCCTCTGCTTTCAGTGATAGTCTGTGATCTCAACGTCAGCTGGTCCTTGTTCAGTCCAGACAAAGCAAATGCGCCATTGGTCGTTAATGCGCACTGAATACTGGCCCTCTCGATTGCCTTTCAGAGCCTCAAGACGGTTGGCTGGAGGAACTCGCAGATCGCCAAGTTCAGTGGCAGCATCCAGCATTGTCATCTTTCGGGCCGCAGCCTTGAACAGATCTGCCGGGAACCCCTTACCTGGATGCCCTCTTATCACATGCCCGGCCAGTTTTCCTTTGGTGCTTTGGATCACGAACAGCGTGTATCACATCATGATACGCACATCAAGGTTGGGATCGCTTCCGGGTGCGGAATCATACGCTGTTATGGATTGACCTTGTCAAGACTCAGGACTCTCTCGTTTCATTTACAACCTCCTTCCGCAAACGACACCCATAGTCAGCACTTCGCGCATTTGCAGGGCCGCATCCATGAACGATCGGACGCCGCACCACAGTAACGCGCCATGGCTCTCAACCTCGTCATCGCCGCCATCAAATCCTGGAACACGCCCTACCGGGACAAGGCGACAGACTATCTCGAAAAAACCGGCCAGGCGCCCGAGTCAGGCCTGTTGCCCTTCACCTCGCCACACTGCCGGGGCCGCATCTTCTTGACGGGCAATTCGGACTGGCATCCTGGTGAAGCCGAGCGCAGGATCGCGTGTCCATTGTGCCTCGGCATGGGCAGAAGGTGGGCCGCCGGAGGCAAAAAGATCTGATTGTTCGCGCGAGATTTCCCCCTTAACGTGGTTCCATGAGCAACCTATCGGTAACAGGAAGTTCCGTTACCGATATGTCACCGAGGACGACATCTGGTTGCTCTGTGCTCTCGACTTTCACCATGGTTTCAAGAGGCCCCGGACCGCCGGAGATGACCATCGCTGGCTCCGTCGTGCTGACGGCAGGCCTGACGGGCTTTCAACCCTCAAGGCGCCCGCCGTTAACCGGCACGCAGAAGTTCTGGGAGGGCGTGAGGTTTCTGTCTTCTGCTGTCATCGGCATCAATGCCAAGGAAGAATGGCACAGGGAAAACCGAAAAAGGGACCAGAACCCGGAGTTAAGAGTGATGAATTGACAGACCTCGGTAGCGGGCGCCAGCATGCCTGCTTCCACTCGGTTTGACATAGGGCGGCCGTCGGGTGCCCGATGTTGATACGCAAATTGGAGAGGAACCCAGAAAGCGCCGCCGATGATTTTTCGCTGAACTTCGACCACGGCCTCCTGCCAGGCGATATTTCCAACCGATTTGTCTCTGCACACCATGACTGGGTCGGTCGGACAATGCTGATCCTGCCGGACACGTACGCCAAACTGGTCGCGACCCAGTGGTGCGACCAGATCGAGAATGGCCCGACACCCCATGGCGGACAGGCCTGAAGCGGAACTTCCTGTGCCGGCGATGCGAAGACGGCGCTTGTCCGAGATGTGAACAGGCGCAATGGAGCCGGGATGGCATCTCCTGCTTGAGCCGGACCGGAGCCGGGCGTAGACAGTCGGCGTCATGCATCGTCCACGACACTCGTCGCCTGAACGCACCTTGTCGGTCGGCCATGCCCGGCATGCAGTCCGCCCCATGTGGTTCTGCCGGGGAATTGTCCGGCGCAATCCGGTCGCCTTGACCTTCACCGCCCCGGGCCGGTCATCGGGACAGTTCGATGAGCGATAGCGAGTTCGACGCAGACGCATCGGCACGAAGGGCAGTCGCCATTACGCTTGCGGAATACGATCGCGTGGCAGCGGCTTACCGTCGCGGCACCGAAGACCACGACGTGAGCCAGAATATCGACGCACTGCTGAACGCCATCGAAGGCACACCGCCCTACACCATCCTCGATATTGGATGTGGACCGGGCAGGGACCTCCGTGCCTTCTCCGCACTCGGGCACGAGGTCACGGGTCTGGACGGGTCCGCGGAGTTGGTCGCGCTCGCCCGCGCCGCGTCCGGTCGCCCTGTCTTGCACCAGGACTTTCTTGACCTCGACCTGCCATCCGCCCGTTTCGACGGCATCTTCGCCAATGCCGTGCTTTTCCATGTGCCCAGCAGCCAGATCGGGCGCGTTCTCGCAGATCTCGCGGCAGCCCTAAAACCCCGCGGCGTGCTCTTTTCTTCCAATCCGCGAGGCAGGAACGAGGAAGGTTGGGTCGGCGGCCGCTTCGGCTGTTTCTATGATCTTGAAACTTGGCGTGCCATCGCCACCGGCGCGGGATTCATCGAGTTGTGCCACTACTACCGCCCGCCCGGCCGCCCCCGCGCCGAGCAGCCCTGGCTCGCCACGGTCTGGCGCAGGTGTGAAGGCTGAGCAAGGATGAGGATTTCCCTCGTCATGACAACATTATTTCCAGAACGAAATGCCGTGGCCGACATCCCAGACAGTGAACGTTAGTTGTCTGTTGGCAAAATTCCAAACTCCGTTGCAAAATGGTGACCCACCTCCGGATATCATCCAGCTCTCTTGATATTCTGTGCAACCTATCATATTGATAGGTTTGTGACCAGCCGCAAGGTAATCCCGTTTCCCAAGGCTCGACCGAAAGGGCCATCGCTTGCCGACTTGGCAATCCGTGTCCAAACATTGGCACAGGCGGACAGTCGGAATATCCGTGTGTCGGTGCCGCATTTCCAGGAGAGAATGAGGGAACGGGGTATCACCATGCGGCTTGTTCTGGAAGTCCTGCGACATGGCAATGGCACGGGCAACCCCGAATTTGATGAGTTCGGAGATTGGCGGATAACGATGCGTCGCAAGGTTGCAGGGCGACGGGTACACGTGGTGGTGGCTGTTTGCAAAGACGACATCGAGTGCATCACCACGTGGTGAAACTTGAGCAACGGAGAAAGGGAGATGTCAAATGAAATGTATCACTATGTCGAATGCGGCCTGGACGATGTCTGGCTGATGAACGGGTTCGAGCGTCACGATTCCCCGCGCGGGCAAAGCATATCGATCAAGGACATCGATGCTCTCCACCAGGCGATCGGTGAGCATCTTAGCCGGAACAAGCGGGATCTGACCGGGGCGGAAATCCGCTTTCTGCGACAGGAGATGCTGATGTCCCAAGCTGTTCTTGCAGATCTGCTCGATGTGAAAGAGCTAACCGTTCATCGGTGGGAGACCGGAAAAAACAGTGCTCCAAAAACGGCGGAAGCCCTGATCAGGTTCCTTTACCTGGAACAGATCAAGAGTCGGGCGCGCAAGATCAGGGCGTCTCTCAGGCGCATCGCGGACCTCGAAGACGGGATTGATCGTGAAAAGGAACTGGTATTCAGGCTTTCGGGCGATGACAGTCACAACTGGGCACTGGCAGGCTGATCGGAACCATTGGGAAAATTGAGGGGCGCTCGCGGGCGCCCCTGTTCAAAGGGGAGAAACGAAACTGCACCCAGTGGGATATTCCATCAGGAATCGGGCTTGACCAAAGGAGGGAATGCACCGTCTCCATGAGATGCGGCATGGATCGGCCCAGTCGGTCCAACTTCCGGACCACCAGCGTGTCGCCGTCGCGGAGCGGGGCAAGCGCCCTTTTCCGGTACCGCCGGGCGAGCTTTGTGCCGCTGGCGTAAGCAACCGTGCTGGACTTCGGTCCATGTCCAACAGGCAGAATTCCCAGGACGGAAACTCACCGAAAGTGGCAGGCGATACCGCGATCGTCCGTGCGCACGGTCGATCCGGGCCGCTCGACGCGACACCTTTCCCTGGCCGAAAGGAAAAGGGGATGAAACGCACCACCGGACGGTGGGTCGACAGGGCTTGGCCGGGGAACCGCCGCCAGACCAACCCACTCACACCAGACTGCCATCTTGATTGTCGCGCTGCATCAACCACCGCGAGATCATGGGAAATGAACAGCAGGGTAACCGACTGATTCATCGTGCAAATCTTTCAGGAATTTGATGACTGGCGCCTGCACTGAAACGTCGATTTCGGTCGCGGATCCATCGGCAGGCAGCATGGCCGGATCGCATGCGACCGCCGATGCAATCCAGATTCGCTGCCATGGACGATCTCTGCCCGACATGGGCAGACGTGAATACGTGGCCAAACCGCGTTGGTGTCGATCATATGTTCCGCACGTGTGTGCGGAGCCTGTCCTGGCATCAGCGTGACCGAAGGTCTTGAGCGCTGTGAGGCTGGCGTATGACTGGCGTCCTGACGAGAATAACCGTCTTGAAAATAAATTCCAATTTGCATAAAAATCTTGCAAATATAAAATTGCAAGGATCCTCGATAATCAAGCAACTGACGTGACCAGAGACCTCATCGGAAGCCGGATCAAGGCACTTCGTCAAGCGAAAGGCCTGTCGCAGGACGACGTAGCGCAGTTGCTGGGATTTAACGACAGGCAGACTGTCTCGACCATCGAGACAGGTACGCGGCGGGTGACGGCGCAGGAACTACTGCTCGCAGTTGAAAAGCTGGGTGCCCCGATCGAGTATTTCACAGACCCTTTCCGCCTGGAAGGCGAAGCGCGATTCTCGTGGCGACAGAGTGGTGTGCCTCGGGAGCGGCTTGGAGAATACGAGACTTGCGCGAGCCGGTGGATCGGAGCCTATCGAACCTTGATGCCTCTGGTCGGTCGCAAGACGCGATTGGTGAGACCATCATTGGGTTTGACAAAGCAGTCGCGGTACGAGGACGCGATCGAGGCAGGCGAGCGTTTCGCCGCCGAGTTCGAGTTGGGAGCGGTTCCGTCAGAGCATCTTGTCGAGGTAATGGAGGACGCATTGGGCATCCTGGTCAGGAACATTCTTTTGTTCTGACTGAGTTGTGTGAGGTGATGGAGATTTTGCCTTGAGCCGGCATTCAAGCTGGATCCGGCCGTGACATTGTTTGTCATTTGCGTGGTCTGGGGAATGTTCGCTTGCCGTGGACGGCTGTCATGGCTCTGCCCGGGTCCGCTGATGGGGTTTTCGGTCCTGTCGGGCACAGGTGTTCGCACCGCGCCGCTCGACGGCGCGTCCGGGCGCTTTCTGCTCCAGGTTTGGGTCTGCGGGATTATGCGGTTGGCGCGATCAGGATCGCGTCGAGGGCCTCCTGCGCCCGTGCGGCATAATGGCGATTGGCCTCGGGCATGAAACGGAAGCGGCCGCCACAGCGCACGATGGCGATGGCCGCGTTGGTCAGGCAGGCGAGATTGCGTGGCATGTGCCGCACATACGCCCGGCATCGGTCTTCGTCGTAGGTGAAGTCTCGAACGTAGTGGACCCGGTTCTCGATGTGCCAGTGGTTGCGCACCAGGGCCAGCAATTCCTCGGGTCCGGCGCGCGCGGCGTCGAGCGAGGTCAGGCTCCAGATCACTTCGGTGCTGCGCGCGCCGGTCTTGATGACCTCACGCTCGCGCGCGATGCACAGTGCCTGCTGGCGCCCGTGGAGAGCGGCGTATCCGTCCCATTCGGCGCCGGAGAGGTCGACGACGGCACAGCGGCGTCGCTCGATCCGGCCATGGCCCTTGTCGATGGTTTCGTGCCAGGGCGCGTTGGTGAAGTCGATCGCCTTGAGCTCGTTGTGGATGGTTTCCTGGTTGTCCTTGATGGCGCTGAGCACATAATCGGCATCGCTCTCGAGCAGGTAACGCGCGGTCTCGTGCTGGGCATGCATCGCGTCGAGGGTGACGGTGCGCCCGGCGAGACCGAGCCCGCTGGTGAGTTTGCGCACGGCCGGGATTTCGTTGCTCCTGGCATCGACCTCGACCTGCTTGAGGACCAGTCCGGTCCCGTGCTCGACCGCGGCGACCATCATGCGCCGTCCGTCTTCGGTCTGCTTCGAGGCGCCCCGGATGTCCTTTCCGTCCATGGCCACGGGGGCATGTGCGTCGCCGTGCTGGGCGGTCCATTGGCTGATGGCGTTGTCCAGCGTGTCGGGCGGCAGCTGAGCGAGGATGGTGTGGAAGGTGGTGGTGGTCGGCGCGGTGTAGCGTTGCTTGCTCTCGCTCCAGAACGCGCCCACGGCCTCGAGTTGCTCCTGCGCGAGCAGGGCGGCGAACTGGGCGAAGGCGGTCACGCCCCGGTAGCCGGCAAGCCGGGCCGCGACCGCGATCGCCAGAATGGTCCTGAGCGGATAACGCTTGCCCCGGGCATGGCGGCACTCGGGCACGTCGCCCAGGCATTCGAACAGGCTGCGCAGCCGCGGCGTCGCCATCGGTTCGCCGTGTTGCCCGGCCCCCCAGTGTGGCGGTGTCTCGCTCCGGCCCAGCGCCTCTGTGGCGCCCTCTGTCAGTTCGTACACGAAGATCTCCTTGGGTTGGCCGTGATGGCGCCAGCGCGCCGCGCCGCCGGGTTCGCGGGCAAAGCCGCGCGTGAAGCCCAGGGAGCGCCAGTTCGACGCGCGGTAGCAGGTCCCGGCAAAGAGCGCCGGGTCCACGAAGGTTTCCGCCAGAAACACCGGAAAGCCGTGAACCGCCTGCATGTCCGCAGACAGCCGCCGCAGGCTCAGCCCCAGAACCCGCGAGGCCAGGTTGCGCACCCGTTCAGGCGTGAGGATGACGAAACGGGAATTGTTGGCGATCAGGTGCAGACGACGGAACTGCTGCTCGGACGTCCAGCCGATCCAGCGGTCGCGCGCAGCCAGCTTGAAGGCGCCGGATTGCCAGCCGATCAGTGCGAGCCAGGTCTCACCATGCACCGCGACATGGCGCAGGCCCTTGCCGAACACGCCATGGAACGACAGGTAATGGTGCTCCTCCACCAAACGGTCCCAGCGCCGGTGCTCCCGATCACCCCAGGTCGGGCGCACCGAAACAGAACGCAAGTCAATCAACGAATCAGGGGCCGGCAGCGTCTCCATGACCCGCACTGTGCCATAGCGAAAACAGAATGGCCAGTACCTATATCAGGCCAAACCCATCACCTTGCGAACAAAAGAATAGCCCTGGCATCCTGGTGCTCATGGTTGACTTAGAGGCGGGAATCTCCGGTGCCGCATGCCGCCTTCCGGACCTGGACGCAGTGCTCATTCCCCGCCGCGAAATCGCGGGACGGCGTCACTTCGACCTGGCGCACGAGCTGTTTCACATTCTGACGTGGGAGGCGATGCCGCCCAAACATATCGAAGAGGCGGTCGAAAGCGGCGGCGGCCGCGTCGAGCAGCTGGCGAACATCTTCGCCGCGGCAGTGTTGATGCCTTCGGCGGAGGTGGCGCGGTCGGGTTCGTGGGAGAAATTGGATACGGACGCTTTGGTTGCGCGGCTGAATCTGGTTGCGTCGGTACTCCAGGTGACGTCGTCAGCCCTCAGGTGGCGGCTCGTGGCACTCGGAGAGTTGCCTGCCAAGAGAGCGCGAGAGATTCCGGAAGCATTACTGCGGAACAACGGCCGTATGGAGGTCAAGTCAGCGCCGCCTCCGTTGTTTTCGAAGCCTTTCGCCGAGGTCCTGAAAATGGCGCTGGAGCAGGGGCGCGTATCTGCGCGCCGGGCCGCGGCATTGGTCGATGTGTCGGTCGATGACCTGCCGGAACTATTGGCGGCGCATGGCGTCGATTATGAAGTTGAGCTGTGAACGCAATGACCAGACCGCATGCGGTCGTGCTGGTGGACACGAATGTGATAATGGAGACGCACCGGACGGGAGCTTGGGCAGCGTTAGTCGGTACCTACGGCGTCGAGACGGTTGAGGACTGCGTGATCGAAACACAGACGGGATACCACCGTCGAACCCATGAGCAGTTGATCGATGCCCCCGACTTGAGGGCGTCGCTGACCGCGGTGCATGATGTCACCGACAGCGAACGCGCGGAATTGGCCGTGCGCATAAGCGACATCGCACTGGACCACGGCGAGGAATCCCTGTGGGCGCATGCGCTCGGGCGAGCGGGTACGTGGTTACTTTCCGGCCCGGATCGGGCGAGTCTCCGCGTGGCAGTCCGGCTTGGATTGCGCGAGCGATTGGTGTCGCTGGAAGAACTTCTCGAAAAGGCAGGACACAGTCCAAAGCGCGGATTGAGGCCGGCGTACACGAGGAAGTGGATGACCCGGGTGGTCAGCTTGATGGTGGTTGCCGAATTCGGGGGGCGGTAGTGAGCGTGAGGATGCAGGGTTCGGCGATTGGCAAACTTGTCGCCAGGCTCAAGGCACCCGTTGGAATTGACGTCTGTTTCAACGAAAGGGTGTTTGCCGAATTCTCGAGAACCGGCGAGCGGTCAAGTCACCCGGCCTCCTGGAGCGCCCGAACGGGCCTGAGTAGAAGACATGCCAAGACGGCGTGACGGGCAAACTGCTGCCGAACGTTTGGAAACTCTTCCGATCCGCGTGGTGGTCGTTACGCAGGATGCAGTCGCGGTACGCGATGCCGGAAGATGCCGCAGGAGACGTGGTGCGGCGTCACCAGGGCAGTGACGGAAAAGAGAAATGCCGGGAGGATGTGTGGGGCGAACGAGAAGGCCATACGGCTGGAAAGTTGGCCAGGCAAGCGGAAAGAGTCGATAGGGGTCGCTCGGCAGAGGAAGCCGGCAGCAGTCGCGATGTGGGCCCCGGTGACATGCATCTACCGGCAAAGCAGCAGGAACCTGATCAAGCGTTGGTGGAAGAGCTGGTGGGGGCGGACCCAGGAAAGAGGGACAATCAAGGGAAGAAGAAGCCGGAGAGAATGAATCCGCGCATGCCTGCGACAGCTCTCCTCGAGCCAGTCGTTCAGGTCGTCGAGGCTGTCAAAGCGCGGAGGCTCGCGGAACAGCCGCTCGCGATTGTCGCGGACCTGGTCCTCGACCTGGCCCTTCTCCCACGCCGCCTTCGGCGTGCAGCCATGCCACCCGGATCCACGAACAAGTGCCCGCACATCTCCAGGAATCGGGCGTTGAACTTGCGCGTCCGCCCCGCGAAGATGACGTCGACCATCGTCTTCATGTTGTCGTAGATGCCGCGCTGGCAGGAACCTCCGAACAGCCGGAACGCCCGGTTGTGGGCGTCGAAAACCTTCTCCTGAATCTCGCACGGATACGCATGAACAAAGCTCATGCGGCTGTGGCACAGGCGCATGTGCGCCACCCTGAGCCGCACCGGCGTGCCGCCTATGACCGCCCATTAATCTGAAGTTCTAGCGTTTTTTGGCGCAGTTTTTCCGATTTATTCCTTTTTTACAGGGGGTTGTGAACCCGGGGCGCGTCGCGAAACGGATTCCCGTAGGCACGACTGGCACCATCAAGCCATAGACCTCACCGGCAGTGTTCCCACAGAATATGGGAAAAATTGCCCGGTATCCCCGATTTCCCCTTGACACCATAGCAATGATACCCCATGGTCCGCCCGAATCTGTAGGCACGTCAGGATCCCGCCATGCCCAAATCCGCAGGAATGCATGTCGCCGTCCTCAAAAAACACCAGAACGGAAAGACATACACCTCGGTCCTCCTCCGGCAGAGCTACCGCGACCACAACAACCGGGTGCAGAAGCGAACCCTCGCCAATCTCTCCCACCTGCCGCCGCACACCATCCCGCTGCTGCGCGGCGCACTGGCGGGTAAGCAGTACGCAGAAGTCGGCGACGTGCTCGGGGACCCGGTCCGCTCCCGCCACCACGGGGCGGTGCAGGCGGTGCAGACGGCCATGAATGCCATCGGCATTCCCCGTCTCGTCGCCCGCGAGCGGTGCCCGGAACGCGACCTTGTCCTCGCCATGGTCGCCGGCCGCATCCTCAGGCCGAATTCCAAACTCGCCACCAACCGATGGTGGCGGAACACCACCCTGCCGCAGGAGTTCGCCATCGCCGATGACGTCACCGCCGATGACCTCTACGCGGCGATGGACTGGCTCGACGAGCGACAGGAGGGCATCCAGGGACGCCTGGCACGACGCTGGATCACGCACGACGATCTCGTCCTCTGGGACCTGTCCTCGACCTGGTACGAGGGGAGCCACTGTCCGCTCGCACGCTTCGGCTACAGCCGCGACCGCAAGCGGGGCCTCCCGCAGATCAATTTCGGCCTCCTCTGCGACCGCGACGGGCGCCCGGTCGCGGTCTCGGTCTACCCGGGAAACATCGCCGACAAGGAAACCCTCCTGCCCGAGCTCGACCGCCTCCAGCGCCGCTTCAACCTCTCCCGGGTGGTGATGGTCGGGGACCGCGGCATGATCATCAAGGCCACCATCGCGGCCCTGCGCGACCGCGACGGCGTCGCGTGGATCACCGCCCTCAAGAGCCAGACCATCCGCAAGCTCGCCCGCCAGGGCCATCTCGACCGTTTCCAGGACCCCGAACACCAGCAGACCCTGTTCGAGATCCGGGACCATCCCGACTTCCCGAAGGAGCGCCTCGTCGCCTGCCGCAATCCCCGCCTTGCCGGGCATCGTGACCGGGTGCGGCAGGAGCTGCTCAAGGCCACCGAGAAGGCGCTCGCGGAGATCGTCACCCGGGTCGAGGGCGGAACCCTCGAGGGCGAGGCCGACATCGGTCTCGCCGTCGGCGAGGTCATCAACAGGAAAAAGGTCAAGAAGCACTTCCACGTCGACATCACCGCGACCAGCTTCAGCTTCCGCCGCAAGCAGCAGTCCATCGACGCCGAGGCCGCCCTCGACGGAATCTACATCATCCGCACCTCGCTCGGCTCCGAAGACATGGCCGCCCCCGAATGCGTCCGGAACTACAAGCGGTTGACCCGCGTGGAGCGTGCATTCCGCTGCCTCAAATTGAGCGACCTCCAGGTCCGGCCCATATTCCACCGCCTCGAGCACCGGGTCCGCGCCCATTTCTTCATCTGCATGCTCGCCTATCTCGTCGAATGGCACATGCGCAGGGCATGGGCTCCCCTGTGCTACACCGACACCGAACCCGACGAGACCGGGGATCCGGTCCTGCCCGCCCGGCGTTCGGAGCCGGCACTGACCAAGGTTCATACCCACACCCTGCCGGACGGCAGCGGCGCCCACAGCTTTCGTACCCTTCTCGACAGCCTGTCAACCATCGTCCGCTCCTCCCACGCGGTTCCACGCACGGGCGGCGGAAAGGAAGAGACCACGATCGAGGTGACGACCCGGCCCGACGCCGGCCAGGAGAGGGCACTGAAACTGTTGAAGGATATCACAGCCATGTGACGGCGGATCCGGCCGGAATCGCCGTTTGTAGGCAGACAGTGACAATCCCGATCCACGTATCATGTTGATACGATTCAATTAATCTCTTACCAGCTCCAGAACTTCAGATTAATGGCTCCAGTCGAACTCTGGTAGGCCTCGCCGGGATCGAACACCAGAGGAACGTGGGCGCCCGACACGCCGCTGCCCTGGCGCCGGTTCCACGCGGCCGCGTCACGGGAGACGGCACTGTTGCTCGCATCGCATGCCTGGTCCGCGAGCTGCCCCCAGGACCGTTTCATGCGCAGGCGGTCACGCCGCTTCTTCTCCCTGTTGTCTTCCAGCTTCCGCTCGAGCTCAGGGATGAAGTCACAGAGCTTCGGATGACCCCGGTCCGGACGCCGATACTTCGGTGCCGACTCCCCGGAGCGCAACACCTTGCGAACCGTGTTGCGCGACACGCCCATCGACTTCGCGATCGATCGAATGGACTTCCCTTGAACGTGCCATGCACGCCGAATCTTGCCGATCGTCTCCACTGACACCATCTCTCCTGCCTCGCTGAATTGTCGCGAGGCAGTCGTTTCCATCGGATCAGGGGTGGGTCAATTTTCAACGCGATTCCACACCTGTAGGGCCGAAGACGGCGTTGTCCGCAACCACGAACAAGGAAAAGCGCTCAGCGGATCACAGTACTAGCCGGTGATCGGTCCGGTCGATCAGTCTTACCATATCTTCGCTCGGGAATCGGTCGCGCGACGGCGAGCTGACTTTCTGTAACACTCCGGTCTTCGCTGCTGCCTCGATCGCAAGCAGCGCACGGACATCCGCAAGGCCCTCGGCCCCGTCGGGTTCGGGCTGGACACCGTCCCGGATGCAATCTGAGAAATAGGCGGTCTGTGCGCCGAAATGGTCTATGTCGGGGAAGGTCTTTTCCGTCACCTCGCCATCGCGGACGAGGCGCATTCTTGTCGGGGTCTCAAAACGGAAACCCGGGTTCATCTCGATGATCCCTTTGGTTCCGACGACCCGGTAGGCGTCAATCTCCTCTGCGTTGAAGCTGACGGTGAAGGTCGCGATGGCGTCGCCGGGAAAGCGCATGATCGCCGAAATCGTTTCCTCGACCTCCGCAAAGCGGGGGTCGTCGCCGAGCCCTTTCATGGCAATGACATCGGTAGGTTCCGAGCCCAGGCAATGACGCGCGGCATTCAGGCAATAGACACCGATATCCTGTAGTGGGCCGCCCCAATGACCGGATTTCAATCGATGGTTGTCAGCGTCGACCTGGGACGAAAAGGCGGCCGTGAAATAGCGAGGCCTGCCAATTGCACCATCGCGGATGAGGCGGACGGCCTCAACCGTGCCCTGTTCGCAATGCAGGCGGTAGGCGGTCATCAACATCGTACCGTTTTCCCGCGAAGCTGCGATCATCGCTTCGCATTCGGCCACACTCACCGCCAGCGGTTTTTCCACCAGCGCGTGAATGCCTGCCCGCGCAGCGCGGATCGTGTAGTCGGCATGCAGCGAGTTGGGCAGCGCGATATAGACCGCATCGAACAGACCGGACCGCAGGGCGGTGTCGTAGTCATCATAGCCGAAGACATGTTCCACGCCATGGAAGGCCGCCAGTCTTGATGCGGCTTCCTTGTTGCCGGTAACGATAGCGGAGATAGCCGAATTGCCGGTCTGGGCGACGGCTGGCATGAAGGCCTCCTGCGATATCCAGCCTGCCCCGACAACGGCGTAATTGATCTTGCTCATACTATTCCCTCGGTGCCAGGGCGCAGGACTTGCCGATTGTGGGACCGAATCCGTCGTGCACCCTGCGAGTTTGCGTCGATGCCCGGTACTTGCCTCGTCACAAGGTCACGGACTTGCACAACACCGCGATATTCCGGTTGTCCGCAAACCATGCGTACCAGGGACCCTGTTTCTTCTCCAATGGACCTTGAACACCTGGGGTCGGATTTTCAAGCGGGTCATTGTTAATCCGAAATGGTTTCAACATCTCGAGATCGCAGCCCTCTTGGGCTTGCGTGACTTCAGCGGCATAGAGACGATCTTGGCCGCGACATCCCCGGGGCGCGACGACGGTTGAAGACCACGCGGCCCTGTGGCGCTCAAGCTCGGCGCCATCGACCGGAAGCCCTATGATCTTGTCACGGACTGAAAGCCGGATCCGGTCGCTGGTTTGCAGCAGCGCCGGCGCGCCCACCTAAGGCCGCTTCGGGAGAAACATGGAGGACGATCGTGCCGAAGGCAGTGCCCGACATCCGCGCTTCGGGAACGTGGAGAACCCGTCGCCGACCCTCTTGAAAGAAAGCACTAACCGGTTTTTCTTCTTCAGCAACGAAGGTGATCCCAGAGAACTCCGCATGTGCATGTAACCGCTGAGGAACGGGTAGCGAAGTTCTGGTTAGAGCCTGTGAAACCGGTTTCAGGCAAACGCCTGCGCGCCGCCGAAATCGCCAGTCTTCGCGGCGGCGTGGAACGACATCGGAAGAAATTCCTGGAAGCATGGCATGCACAATTTAACACGAGACGGAACCTCAGGTCGTTGATGTTGTGTTTTCGTCGGACTCATTCCGTGTTTTTCTGGATGACGGGCGGGAATTGTCGTCCCGTTGGCATGGTTCACGCGCCTGCTGCACGGCATGCCTGACAAGCACCTGAAATGGGAACTGATCGGGCGCGGTGAAAGTCTGCACTGGGATGAACTTGATGAAGATTTCTCCATATAGGGTCTACTCGCGGGACGCATGGATCAGAGTGATCCCGGCACAAGGGCAACCTGACGCATTCGCGCTTCCGCGGCTCGGCTCGGACAAAGTTCAATCGAGGACCTCTTGAAGTCACGAGTCCGCGACTCGACCGGGACGCGACGGAGCCGGTTGGGGCCTCTCACTTGAGCCGGGCCGAAGCCGGACGTAGTCAGTCGGCATCATGCATCCTTCACGACACTCAGCGCCCGAACGCACCATGTCGGTCGGGCATGTCCGGCATGCGGGCCACCCTGTTCGCAGGCTGGCTCATGTGGTTCTTCCGAGGAAACGTCCGGTGCAATCCGGTCGCCTTGACCTTCACCGCTCAGGGTCGGAAATCGGGACAGCCCGATGAGCGATGGTTTGCTCGACGCCGACGCATCGGCCCGAAGTGCTGCCGCCATCACGCTCGCAGAAAACGATCGCGTGGCAGCGGCTTACCGTCGCGGTGCCGAAATCCGCAACGTGAGCCAGAACGTTGCGGCGCTACTGGACGCCATCGAAGGCGCGCCGCACTACGCCGTCCCCGACCTCGGATGTGGACCAGGCAGGGACCTCCGTGCCTTTCCCCACTCGGGCACCAGGTCACGGGCCTGGACGGATCCACGGAGTTGGTCGCGCTCGCCAGCGCCGCGTCCAACCGCCCTGTCCTGCACCAGGACATTCTTGACCTCGACCTGCCAACCGCCCGTTTCGACGGCATCTTCGCCTACGCCGCGCTTTTCCATGTGCCCGGCAGTCAGATAGGGCGCATTCTCGCAGATCTCGCGGCAGCGCTCAAATCCCGCAGCGTGCTCGGGACGACCGGGGATCTGATACCACTCCCCATACCGGTTTCACCGGTCACGAAGTAGTTGTGCATGATCACGGTGGCATCCCATGACTGACGGAACGGCTCCTGATCCGTCAATCCCCAGACCTCGCCGCTCTGCAGGTAGGCCTCATTTTCCGGAGTATGATCGAAGGCAACAACGCAGACTTCACCAGTCAGGCCTTGAACCTGGATGGCCTGCGCGGCACCGGAGGGAACACCCGCGACAACATACGCGGCGCCCGGATCGGGATGGCGGATCGGCATGTCTTGCGTAAGCGAGAATGCCAGTTCACCGGTGTCCTTGTTCTCGAACGGGCCGATGATCTCTATATCCGGGTGGTTGTCTTTCAGACAATCGACCGTGCCACCCATGCGTTCCTGGTTCCGGCCAGCACCGAAGTAACCCGTGATTACGCCCAACTTGCCCGAACCGCCCACTTTTCAGCCACCAGTTTGCCAAGCTCACCGGCGGCAGCGCGGTTGTTCTGGCCAACGTGGGTCATCCGTTTGGACGGTGCCTGACATTCCGCGATCATCGTGATGACCGGGAAACCGGTGGCCACGGCATCGTCAATGATGCCTGCAGTCCGGTCAAACACGGGACACACCACGATCCCATCATAACCTTGCAAAATCGCCGCCTCGATCGAGCAAACGACCACCTCTGTTGACCATCGCCCTGCCCGGGCGGGCCAGGCGACGTGGACGTCCGTCCGAATTGCTCCCATCCGCTGGCCGAGGACCGCCAATTCATCCCGAAAAACAGCGTTGGAAAGTCCTGGCCTTTCCCGTGAAAGGTTGTGAGGAGTATTTTCCGTCGCTTGCAGCCCATTCACCTGCGATGCAATTTTGGCCGGCAAACAAGACCCATTCCTTAAATCAGTTGGCGTTGGACCAGATTGCGCATGAAAGCGGACGTTCCGAAAGTCCACGGCGGGCACTCGCCGCTCTTGCGGACAAAATTGGTCAAGGTACCCAACCCGGACGCCGTTATCTCCACCATATCGCCTACCTTGTGGGTAAATCCTTCGCCGGGCACATCGCGATCTTCTGTGGGCGCGAACAGAGTTCCCAAATAGAGCATGAATCCGTCGGGATATTGGTGGTTTTCGTTGATCGTCTGGGAAACGATGTCGGCAGGGTCCCGGCTGATTTCGGCCATGGCTGAATTACCTTTCAGAAAATAACCGTCGGGACCTGTCACGGTCATTGTCAGTTCCGCGTTGCGAACGTCATCCATTCCATAATCCGCATCAAACAAACGGATGAAGGGGCCTATCGATGCCGAGGCGTTGTTGTCCTTTGCTTTAGATAGAAGAAGTGCCGAACGGCCTTCGAAATCCCGTAAGTTCACATCGTTACCGATCGTCGATCCCTGGATCTCGCCTTTGCTGTTTACTGCAAGGACGATCTCGGATTCCGGGTTGTTCCATACTGATTTGGGATGCAGGCCGACCGGCGCGCCCCAACCGACGGCGGAAAGCGCCTGTGCCTTGGAAAACACTTCGGCATCAGGGCCGATTCCGACTTCCAGGTATTGCGACCACAGACCTTCTGCGATCAGCGCCTCTTTGACCTGTTCCGATTTTGCCGAACCGGGCACTATGTCTGAAAGGCTGGCGCCGATCTGGTCACCTATTCGCGCACGTATCGCTTCGGCCGCCTGTGGATCGCCCGCAGCGCGCTCTTCGATCACGCGTTCGACCATTGACCGGGCAAATGTCACACCCGCGGCTTTGACCGATTGCAGATCATTTGGGGCGAGGAAATGCCGCTTGTCCGGATCAGACTGCGCATCCAAACTGTCGGATTCAAGATCGGCCAGCGCTGCAATCCGACTACCCGAAATATTTGCTATATGGCCCGCCGGGTTTTCCAGTTCCAGCAGGTCCCGCATGGTTGGGATGTCTCGCGAGGTTATATCGATTAGGTCCCCGTCGCACAGTTTAACCAGAACCGGCCCCGTGTCCGGCACCCAGACTCGACCTACGAATACGCCGTCAGTTTCGCTCAAATTTGTTTGTGTCATTTCAACCAACCTGATGTTCGCGATCACCCAAGGCGACATGTATGGACTTGGTTTCCATATGCTCTCCGACGCCCATCTTTCCACATTCGCGGCCAGTGCCGGATCGCTTGAAATCGCCCATTTGGCGTTCCGGCCCGCCAACAATTGTCGCATTTTTCCAACGTCGCCCGGCGCGTATCTTGGGGATCAAATCCAGAGCCTTGCCGATATTCTTGCTCCAAACAGAGGCAACCAACCCGTAGTCCGTATCGAATGCCATCGAGATCGCCTCTTCGGCGGTCTCGAAAGCTATGATAGAAACGACCGGTCCAAAATTCTCGTCCTGCGCAATGGCCATGTGACGGGCGACGCCGGAAAATACCGTTGGAACAATGAATACACCATCAGGCGGGGAAACCGAATCCCCACCCGCATCAAGCACGGCGCCGTCCGACTTGCCTGGTTCGATGTAATCCAGGATCTTGTCATGGTGCTGTGCCGAAACAATTGCGCCCATCTGCATGTCAGGGCCCAAAGGATCTCTGAATCTTACGCGGGAAAGCTCTTCGATTAGCCTTGATTTGAACTCTGCTTCGACAATATGCCGCGACCCGACACACAGACGGGATTTTGCAGCAAAAGGCATGGGACGATATGCGGGGGAAAGCGGTTGTTCCCGGACTGCGTGATATGACCGATGACGACCTGGGCGCGTGGATGAACGCCCACATTGGAACGCAATGCCATCCGTGCGCAACTTGCAAAATGGGCAAGGACGAAAACTCTGTCGTCGACGTCGATGGTCGGGTGCATGAACTTGAGGGCCTTCGGGTTGTCGACGCCCCTGTCTTTCCAACGATGACCAGCGGTAACCTGCATTGTCCAACAATGATGGTAGCTGAGAAACAGTCGGACAGGCTCATGGGTTGAACTCCTTTGGGGCCGGAACAGGTAGCCGATCAGGATCAGGCATTGCGGAAAGTACAGGGACAGGCGGTGATGGTTTACGATTCAGTTCGTCGTGCCAAATCTCCACCACGTTCAATCCGAAGCGCGGAGAATCGCCGGAATTTTGAGCTTGCAAATGACCGTCGACAGCTCTTTTCTTCCAATCCGCGACGCAGGAACGAGGTAGGTTGGGCCTGCAGCCGCTACGGCTGTTTCTGTGATCTCGAAACCTGGCGCGCCATCGCCACCGGCGCGGGTTTCATCGAGCTTTGCCACGACTACCGCCCGCCCGGCCGTCCCCGCGCCGAGCAGCCCCGGCTCGCCACGGTCCGCCAAAGGTGTGTATGATGAGTATGATGAGAAGGACGAGTAGAACACGCGCCGAGCAGGATGATCCCGGCGCATGTGGATCAACGGGCCTACGTGGAGATATGACGCCAATTCGTGATCCCGGTCATCGGTCGGCAGCGCTCAGGACTTCTGCAAGTGTTTCGTCGACGACCAGGTCGCTTGCCGCACCCGAACGAAGAACGGCAAGGGTCGCGGAGAGTTTTCGCCTTCCGGCCGCAAGCGCGAAGAAACGCGGCGAAGGCCCCGGTCCTGCCCGGGATCCCGGTTCGGTGCGAACGCTCAGCGGGAATACGACTTCCTGCGCCACATCCCCTCCTGACTCGTCGAGGAAACGGCCGGCGAATTCCGCGACCGCGCCCCGTGCTGCAAGCCGTTCCGCTTCCGAACCGGAGAGGAGTTCCGACACCAGCACGCCGTCTTCGGCTTCCACGGCTCCCACTCCCGAAATGAAGATGTCTGCCCGCGCCGCAGCATCGCGGACTGCGGCGACGGACGGCTGTTCGAGGTAGATCGCCTCCTCATTCGCGGACCGGGCAAAATAGGGGATCGGCAGCAGATACGCCTTGCCTCCGGTTCGTTCCGCGAATTTCGTCACGACATCGTAGAGATTGATCGCCAGCCGGTCCGCAAGGCTGCCGTTCAGGGCATATATGGCAAGATCCGGACGAGGCACCTTGGGCATCGCGGTCACTGCAGCGAGCATCGTGCGTCCGGTCCCCACCGCAATCGACCGCGTCGAATGCATCAGGAGGTGCTGGCCGAGGAGCTGCCCGGCCGTCTGGCCCACCGACGCGATCGCGATGTCTTCGTTGGTGGTGTTCTCGCGCAGGTACGGGGAAACCGTGCAGCTGCGCAGCCCGAAGCGCGCGGCAAGTTCGGCCTCCATGTCAAGGCACTCGGCCGGGCGGCCCTCGATCGAAATCCGGACCAGACCCTTTTCCCGCGCCAGCAGGATCAGCCGGTGGACACGTGCCGGGGAAAGGCCCAGGCGCTTTCCGATTTCGCTTTGCGTGAGGTCTCCGAGAAAGGACATCCAGGCGACCCGCGCGGCGAGATTGATTTCCCAGACGCTGTCCTTTCCCAGTGGCGAGACGCCCATGATCAGCCTGCTTCCGTGTTTTCATGCCGACGCGCGCTGTACTTGCCTTCCAGGAATGCGGCCGCCCTGCGGATGGCGTCTTCTGCCTCCGGCATGTTCCCGGCAAAGAACTGGAAACTGTGCAGCATGTCGGCAAAGAACTCGAATTCCAGGGTGAGCCCCTGTTCCGAGAAGGCGTCCCGAAGGCGCGTGCAGTCGTCTCGCAGGAGATCCCGGCCGGACGCCTGCACGTAGAGGGGCGGAAGGTCCCTGAAACATCCGAAGAGGGGTGAGGCCAGGGGATCATCCGGGTTCGCGCCGTTCAGGTAAAGCTCGGCCATCTTTCTGAGGTTGGCTTCGGCCAGGATCACGTCCGATCCCGCTGCGGACCTGATGGAAGGCGATGAAAGGGTCAGGTCCAGCCAGGGCGCCATCAGCACGGCCGCGAACGGCGGCGTGGCTCCCGCATCGCGGATCTGCAGCAAAACCGAGAGGGCAAGGCCGCCGCCGGCCGAATCCCCCATGAGGGCAGCCATCCCCTCCGATTGCTCGCCCTGAGCCGCACCGAGTACGGCGACGCATTCCTGCAGGGCCGCGGGAAACGGCCGTTCCGGCGCCAGCGCATAATCGGGCAGGATAACCTGTGCCTTGCAGGCCGAGGCGATGTGACCGGCAAAGCGATGATGGGTGCGGGAACTCATCAGGCAGAACGCACCACCGTGCAGGAAGACCACGCTGAACCGCCCGGGGTCCCGTTCGGGGATCGCCCGCAGCACCGCGATTCCCGCCAGTTCATCCTGTTCATAACGTACGCCATCGGGCTGACCGGTCAGTTCATGGGCGTCGCACGTGTTCTCGCGTTCCTGTTCAAGGTCGAACACCGCCTCGGACAGGCTGCGCATCAGGCGGAACTGGTTCTCGATTGCCTTCGCTTGAGGGCTTGTCATGACCTGTTTCCTAGTCTTGCCTGCGGCGTTTGCCAAGGGAACTGCTGAGCGCAACGATGACGATGGTCACCACGAACGGAGCCATCAGCACGAACTGTCTCGGGACAGTCCCGTCCGCGTTGATCTGGATGAGAATCCCGAATGCGTCGGCGAAACCGAAGAACAGCCCCGCGAGAGCGGTGAGCAGCGGTGATCGCGCACCGAACAGCATGGCGGCAAGCGCGATGAACCCGCGCCCGTTGGTCATGTTCTCGGAAAAACTGCTGAGATCTCCGACCGAAAGCTGCGCCCCGGCGAGAGCACAGCCCACACCGGTTATCAGGATGGCATGGAGGCGGACACGGGACTGGTTCACGCCTGCCGCTTCCGCTCCGTAGGGATAGGCTCCGACCGCGGCAATCTGCAGGCCGAGCCGTGACCGTGTCAGGAGGACCCAGCCAGCGAGTACGAGAAGGGGCAGGCACCAGGTCATGACCGAGAGTTCCGACACGAACGCGAGAACTCCCTCATGAGCCCCCGTGACAGGTCGGGGGAGGCGCACGGGGGACTGCATCGAACCGCGCTGACCGAAGATCGCCTGCATCAGGAAAGCCGTGCCGCCGACGCAGATCGCGGTCAGCCCGAGCCCGGCGATCACCGTGTCTGCCCGGAGCCTGTCGACCAGGACCCAGTAGAGCAGGGAGAGCCCCAGGCAGGCAAGGACAGCGCAGGTCAGGCCGGCCCATACCGATCCTGTGACCGTCCCTGCCGCCACCGCGGTAAAGGCGGCGGCCAGCATGAGGCCTTCCATTCCGAGGTGGAAAACGCCGGCGCGAATGGCAAACAGTCCTGCCACCGCGGCGAGGATGATCGGCGTGGAAGAACGCAGCATGGTGACGACGAACTGGTCAAGGACCTCCATCAGCCCGTCCCCCCGGCCGACGCCGGCGAACGCGCCTTCCATTTCAGATGGACGAACCGCGCCGTCACGATTGCCGCGACAAGCCCCTCGACGATCCGCAGGCCGGAACTCGGAAGATCGCTCACGATCGGAAGGAACAGGATCGCGGCCTGCAGACCGCCGAAGAGGAGCGCCGCCAGAACGATACCGGGCACGTTGGACATTCCGACGATCGCGACCACGATCGCGGTGAACCCGATGGTCGGCGTGGCGTCAGTGACGAGCCTGCCATTGGGTCCGAGCACTTCCATTGCGCCGGCGAGTCCCGCAAAGCCGCCGGCAAGCAGGTAGGCGCCGAAGCGCAGGCGGCGAACAGGGATTCCCTGCCACATCGCGGCCACCGGATTGGCGCCGATCAGCCGGCACTTGAGACCGAAGGATGTGCGCTCAGAGATCAGCCAGGCAGCGATTATCGCGAACCCGACGACGGCAAGCATGGCAGGGGATACCCCGTCACCCCCGGTCAGGCGAAGCGCCGCGTCCACCTTCCGCGTCGATGCTGTCTCCCCGCGGACCGCGGCGTCCTTCAGCGGCCCGACCGTGACCCACTGGATGAACAGCACCGCAATGAAATTCAGCATGAGCGTGGTGATCACTTCGTCGGCGCCGTAGAGGAGCTTGAGCAGTCCCGCGATGGCCGACCATAGCGCCCCGGCAATGATCCCGGCGGCGATGGCCATCGGGAGGATCAGGGCGGGCGGTCCGGGGACGAGAAGCGCGACGGCCACGGCGCCGAGCCCGCCGAGCATCAGCTGGCCCTGTCCGCCAATGTTGAATTCACCGGTCCGGAACGAGATCATGAAGCCGAGGGCGATCAGGAGCATCGGAATCGACCAGCGCAGCGTCTGGCGGAACGATCCCGGCCCGGTCACCGCGCCCTCGAGGATCCCGAGGATCGCCCCGCTCACGTCGTACCCGGCAACCCAGAAGAAAAGGCAGCATATGGCGAACGACGCGACGACCGGCGCACCGATCCGCACCATGCCGTGGCCGGCCGCCTTCACCGGGACGCCCCCACCATCGTGTCACCCACGGATCGGCGGTCAAAAGGCGCCGTGAATTCTCCGGCGATGCGTCCTGCCCTGAGAACGATCAACCGGTCGCTGACCTCGAAGAGCTCGTCGAGGTCCGACGACAGCATGATGATGGCGGAACCATCGTCGCGCAGCCGTCCCAGGCAGTCCAGGACGAATTCCGCGGCGCCGAAATCCAGCCCCCGGGTTGGCTGTGCTGCGACTAGCAGGGCCGCGCCTCCGGCCAGTTCCCGCGACAGGATCAGGCGCTGGAGGTTGCCCCCCGAAAGCGAAACCGCCAGCTGATCGACGTTGCTGAACCGGACGCCAAGCCCGTTCAGGAGATGGCGCGCCCTGTCCCGCATCGCGCGAACGGACAGGAACGGTGAACGGCGGACGCGAAACGTCTCCGCGCTCCACGTCGTGACGTTTTCCCAAAGCGACGTTTCCAGGCTGGCGCCCTCGCTCATGCGATCGAATGGAACAGCGCGCATGCCGGCCCGGCGCCGTTCTTCTGCACTCAGTTCCGAAAGGTCCTGGCCATCCAGGGTGATTCGCCCGGAAGCCAGCCTGGCGAATCCGCACGTCACGTCGGCGAGCTGCCGCTGCCCGTTGCCCTCTATTCCGGCGACGCCGAGGATTTCGGAAGCGCCGACCTGGAACGACACGTCCCGGAGCCCCGGTTCGCCGGCCTTGCGGGTCACGGTCGTGACCCTGTCGAATACCAGGCGCGGCGCTCCGGTCGTGACCGCCCGCCGGGCGTCCCGCCCGCTGGACTGCCTGTCGCTGCTGCCGATCATCAGATCGCTCAATCCGGCCGACGTGGTTTCCGCGACCGGCGTCGGCCCCTCCACCAACCGGCCCTCGCGAAGGACCGAGACGGTATCGGCGACCTCCAGCACTTCCTGCAGCTTGTGCAGGATCACCACCAGGGAGACGCCGGTATCGCGCAGCCGGCGCAGCCGTTCGAAGAGCGCGGTGATCGCTCCCGGCGCCAGCAGCGCGGTCGGCTCGTCGAGAATGAGGATACGCGCGTGCCCGGACAGGGCCCGAAGTATCTCGAGCGACTGTACCGTCTCGATCGGAAGGGTCCCGATCCTTGCGAAGGGAGATGCATTGAGTCCGGCCTGCCGGATATCATCGCCCCACGCCCGGGCGACGGCGGAGGTCGAGAAGATCGCCCGCCCCTTCTTTTTCGTGGCGCTGAACTCCAGCGCATCGGCAACGGTAAACCCGGGCGGAAGCGTCAGTCGTTGGTGGACGATGTCCAGTCCCCGCGAGCGCACTTCCGAGACATCTCCGGGCGCGATCCTGTCGCCATCGATCGCAAGGCGCCCGGCGTCGGCCCTGACCAGGCCCGCACAAAATCGCGCCAGCGTGGTCTTGCCGGCACCGTTCTGCCCGAGAAGCGCATGTATCTTTCCGGGTTCGAAACGGATTGACACGTTTCTCAGCGCCTCCACCGTTCCGTAGCGGACGCTGACCCCTTCACAGGAAAGCGCTGGCGTCATCGGGTTCCGCTAACCGGGGTCATGCCGGGCTTCACGGATTTCTCCCGGCCGGTCAAGTGCGTGTCAATTGGGCTCCGTGGTGTCGTAGGGAACGACCAGTTCACCGTTCGCCATGGCATCATGCGCTGCAGTGGTCGCCTCGACCGCTGCCGCGCGGCGCGCAGCGTCGCCGGCAAATGTCTCGGGGAAGGTCATGACGATCTCTCCACTGTCCACGCCTCCAAGCCTGAACCCGCTCTGGAAGTCCGGCGAAAGTGCGTTTTCCGCCTCGATCATCAGGGTCCTTGCCCATTCGAACGACGCGATGAAGCCGACGTGTTCAGGTGCCTGGTCTATGAGCGGCGGTGACGCCGCGATGACGAGGTTGCCCGATTCCATGGCCGCATCGACGACGCCGATGTCGCTGGCCGCCGCTCCGGTATAGATGGCGTCAACCCCCTGGGAATACAGCCCGGCAGCGATCTCGCGTCCCTTTACCGGGTCCTCGAAGGACTGCACGAAGGCCACGCTGGTTTCGATCTCGGGATTCACGGAGCTCGCGGCATCGATGAAGGAATTGTAGTCCGCCCAGACGTAGGGCAGCGGCACCCCTGCCATGAGGGCGATCTTGCCCGTCTCGGACATGTGTGCGGCGAACGTGCCGCTCAGGTACGCGTTTTCCTGTGTCTTGTAGCCGACCACACGTGCATTCGCCACCGGCGGGTCGTGGGGCGCCGCGACGATGACAACGAACCTGGTATCCGGGAAATCCGGAGCCAGGCTCTGCACCGCCGCCCCCATGGCAAAGAATGTCGTGATCACGACGTCGGTCCCGCGATTTGCAAGGGTCCGCAGGGTCGTTTCATAGGTCGCCGGATCGAGCGCTTCGATGAACCGGGTTGTGACACCGAACTCTGCCTCGGCCTGTTCGAGGCCGTCGATCAAACCGTCAATCGGTCCCCGGTCACCGGCCTTCTGGGTGGCGACGAGAACGACGCTCTCCCCTGCCGCGTGGGACGGAGACACGATGGACAACGCTCCGAGCGCCAGCAGGAGCCCGCCCGCGATTCGGCGCCATCCCTGGTGCCTGGTCAAGGTGTTAATCATCTTTCCCCTCCGTTTGATTGACGACCCGGTCGCCACGCTGCCGCCGGTATCGTGCGCAGAAAGGATGATGACACTGAAAATATTTTCAATCAAGAAAAAGATTTCAGCTACGCATTCTCTTGATACATGCCCGCCTGAACGATGCGTCAGGCATCCGGGGGCCGCACCATTCGAACGACAGGAAATGCCCGGCCCGCAAAATCCGCTCACCGCGCGTCAGCCACACCCGCTCGCTCGCGGACTTCTGTCTTGATTCCATTACATTTTCCAACGGGTTCGACGGCGACGCCAATGCCTTGTCGAACTTCCGTCGATTCCAGGACGGCGTTTCCGGAACACCGCTTCGCCATGGCCCGAGGCGTCGCCCCGGAGATCGATGTCGGGCCGAGGACCGTAAATCCTGAATTACGTCAATGGCTGCATCATATGCTGGCTGGTGGGCTTCACCCGGGCGGATCGTCCGCAATACCTCGAGATCCCGTTCAACGGGCCGCGCGCAACGGAGATGTGCAGGCATGATCCCTGCCACCCGGTTGACCGCGGTCTTGACGGCAGTGCCGGAACGGGAGTGGCCCCACAATTGCCCGCGCGATTCGATCGCTCGGTCATAGGCCCTGTCCGTTCGGGGACTACCTGTTTCGCCGATATGTCGAACTGTCGAAATTCGACTGCTCGTCGGGAATGATTCCGGCCTTGAACGCTCTCGGTGATTTCCCGAACCTCTGCTTGAAACGGCGGCTGAAATGGGCCGCGTCCGAAAAGCCGCACTCGAAGGCGACCTGGGTGATCGCCTTCTTGGTGTTGAGCAGTTGCCATCGCGCGTGGTCCAGCCGCAGATTGATCCAGAATGCCAGCGGAGGCTGTTTCGCGTGACGCATGAACAGCCGGTTGAGCTGCGAGACACTGATGCCGATCGTGTCCGCGAGCGCGGCAATCGTTGTCGAGTTCGGCAACCGCTCCCTCATCAACTGGACCGCCGCCTCGACCCGCCAGTCACCGCAGTTGTCGAGGTCGTCCCCGGGGGTTCGCGGCATGTGGAAGGAACTCCGGTGCTGGTCCACGCTCATTTCCGTGAGGCCCTTGAGGGCGCGCGCCCGGCCGAGATGGCGAGACAACAGCTCGATCGCGAGATCGATCGACGCAGTTCCTCCCGGGCTGGTAAAGACCCGTCCGTCTTCCACGAAGATCTCCCGGCTCGTGATGTCCACGTTGGGGTAGCGTTCGAGAAAATCCCGCCTGTGGCGTTGATGCACGACGACCCGCCGGCCTTCGGTCAGCCCGGCCTGGGCAACGACGAAGCTGCCGGTGCAGAGCCCGACCACCGAACCGCCGGCCGCATGGAAGTCCCTGATGAAGGCAAGCGTTTGCGCTGGCGTGTCGTCGATCTCCGACATCACGTTGCCGCCAATGATGACCAGGTAGTTGGGAAGGCGGTCGTGGAGATCTTCGAACCGCAGATCGGGCTCCACGTTGATTCCGGCGCTCGACGGTACGGGTTCGAAGCCGGACCCCACGATGTTCCAGCCGCAGTAGATCTGCCCGTTTCGATTGTTGTCGTCAGCCGCGTGGCGAAGCGTGTCGACAAACCCGCTGAGCGCGAGAATCGCGAATGTCGGCCGCATTGTCAGCGCAAACTGGAGATCGGGTTTCGCAGTCATGCGGCTTACTCCGAATGCTGGAGGCGACGCGGCGTGTGCACGAATCATGCAGGTAATTGCTTGTTACGTACAAGTTTGCAAGGGCGCCCTCCCGTAAAATCCGGGGAAACCGCGTCTTCAGGTGATCGCGAAACCTGCGCGTTCGAATGGGAGAAGGTGAATTGAACTTTGCTCGCGAACTCGATGTCCTCGGCGTGCATGCGGAGGGAGAAATCGGAAGGGTCATCCTGTCGGGAGCGCCGGAGATACCCGGCTCCACGATGGTCGAGAAAATGGACTACATCAACGACGAGGATGACGAGATCCTGCGCCTGGCGCTCTACGAACCGCGCGGCGCCTCCCAAATGACCATCAACCTGCTGGTGCCGCCGACGTCGGAGAATGCCGATATGGGATTCATTCCCATGCAGGCGGACGGTGCACACGCAATGTCGGGGTCAAATGCCATGTGCGTGGCGACCGCACTTCTCGAGACCGGCGCCATGACAATGCGGGAACCGGAAACGGTCGTGGTACTCGACACGCCGGCCGGTTTGGTACGCGCCCGTGCAAGCTGCAGGAACGGCAAGGTGGAACGCGTCGAGATCGCCATGCCCGCCAGTTTCGTCGAACACCTGGATTGTCCGGTGGAAGTGGAGGGGGTCGGAACACTCGAGGTGGATGTGGCATTCGGAGGCTGCTACTTCGCCCTGATCGACGCGGGGTCGGTCGGTTTCGAGATTGCCCGGCACGAAGTCCGTGACCTGGTGGACATGGGCAACAGGATCAAAAGGGCCGCCGTCGAGCAGGTCGCCGTGAATCACCCGACGATTCCGGCATTCGATCGCATCGAGTATCCCATGTTCGTGGCCCGGCAGGGACAATCGATCGTCAACGCCACGGTGATCTACCCGGGCCGCCTGGACCGCTCGCCCTGCGGAACGGGTACGGCGGCCCGGATGGCCGTGATGTACGCAAGGGGCGAGATCGGCATCAGCGAGGTCATCTCCTCCAGGTCCATCATCGGCAGCGAATTCAGGACCCGGATCGACAGGCTTGCAAGGTGCGGTCACCGCCGGGCCGTCGAACCGGCGTTGTCCGGGAGGGCCTGGGTCTACGGGAGCATGAAGCTCGGTGCCCACCCGCTGGATCCCTACCCGCTGGGATTCACCCTGTCCGATACCTGGGGAGAGGACACGCCCCGCTGAACTCGTGAACCCGGGAGTGCCTGCGATACCGGCAAGGGAGTTTGCCGGCAACGGCCGGAAATGCCGGCAGGGTCGCGCGCCCCTGTCGGGCACCCGGCATCCGACACCCGCTGAAATTTTCCGCTATGACCAAAATCGACACGTTTTTGCGCGATTCATTCAATAATTGCTGGAGAAACTGGGATTAACTGACGGTGGTTTTCATCCTGCGATCAACTCGCCAAGAGAATAGGAGGAATAGGAGATGCAACCTGTCTACCGTTTCTGGGTGGCCGCGGCGCTTGCAGTTCTGCTCGTCGGGGCATCCTTCGCGCCGTCCGCCGCCGCAACAAAGCTGAGGCTCGCCGGACAGCATCCGGTCGATCACAATGCCACCCTGGTGCTGAAGGAGACGATCAAGAAGATCGAAGATGCCGGTGTCGACATCGAGATCAGGCTTTTTCCTGCCGGCCAGCTCGGCAACGGCGAGCAGGTATTCGGTGACGTGGCCCAGGGTGTCATCGATATCGGCCACACGTTTATCTACAGCCACAATGACCCGGTCCTGGAGATCAATTCGCTGCCCTATCTCGTCGGCACGTATGAAGAGATGCAGAAGGTCTACTCGCCGGGATCCAATTTCTACCGGATCTACGAAGAAAGCCTCGCCAACCAGGGTCTGAAACTGCTTGGCGTCTTCGCCGAAGGATTCATCGGCGTGGGTACGTCCGAAGAACCGACAAATCCGACGGTAATCGGCGACAAGGGCCTGAACATCCGGGTCTGGAGCGCCGAGGTCGGCCGGCTTACGGCGCAGGAAATGGGATTCCGGACCACCACGATGAACTGGGGAGACGTGATTCCTGCGATCCAGCAGGGCGTCATCGAAGGCGTGATCGGCGGTACCGCGGAGTCGAACTACACGGTCTTCGGCGACGCGGTCGAATTTTTCATCCCGTACAAGGCCTTCGTGGAAAACACGGCCTTCTACATCGGTCGGGCCAGGTGGGACTCCCTCACTCCGGAGCAGCAGGCAGTCCTTTCGGAGGCGTTTGCCGAAGCTTCGAGGGATTCCTTCGCCCTCAGCGAGCGCGTCGACGAGGAATACATCCGGCGGCTTCCGGAAATCGGGATCCAGGTCATTCCCGTATCCGACATGGAAATCAGCGCCATCGCTGACCACGTCCGGGCAACGGTATGGCCGGCCATGGAGGACAAGCTCGGCAAGGACATCATCGACCAGATGAAGGCGGATGTCCAATAGCCGGCACGTCGTGGGAGTGGCCCCCGGCTTCGTCCCTTCGACCAGGGGCCACCCTTGCGAACTCCGTCCCGGTGCCGTTCGGCACCGGGACGTAGAGTTCGATGCAGGCCAGCCATGATCTTCTTGAAGCGGATCATCCAGCTCGAACATGCCATCATTTTTGCCTGCAGCGTCATCATCGCGTTCACGTTCTGCCTCGTCGTCCTGCTCCGCTACGGTTTCGAATCCGACCTTTTCGCATACGAGGAGTGGATCCTGACGATCGCGTTCCTGCTCTATTTCCTTGGCGGCGCGGCAGCGACTGCCGGAAACGCGCACATCAAGGCCGATATCGTTCTCGAACTCATCCGCTCGGAGAGATCACGCAACGGATTTCAGTGCATCGTGATGGTCCTGGAGACGATCATCGGTGCGTTCCTGACCTGGTACGCGGTGCTGATGGTTATGAACGAGTTCGTCCGCTGGCCGAACATACCGACGTCCCCTGTCTACAAGATTCCGTTGGCGGTGCCCCGGATCTTCATCCTGGTCGGTTTTTTCCTGATGACCGTCCATGCTGCGCTGCATGCAGTCAAATTCTACAGGTCCTATCGCGATGGTCACACCCGGGCTGTGCGCGAGATGCCGGTTAACGGGGAGTGAACTCATGGTGCTGCTGGCCGTATTCCTGATTCTTTGCATCGGCCTGATCATCGGGTTGCCGGTACCCTTCGCATTCGGTGCCGCACTGATCTATCTCGGCTACTTTGCCGACACGGAAGTCTCGACGTTCCTCTCCGGTGGCCATTGGCGCATGAATTCCATTGTTCTTCTGGCGATTCCCCTGTTCATCCTCGCCGGAAGCATCATGAACCGCGGCCGCATCGCGGAGCCGCTCGTGGATATGGCTGCACTCATTTTCGGGCGAATCAAGGGCGGACTCTCGGCCTCCGCGGTGTTCGCGAGCGCCGTGTTCGGCTCGATTTCGGGCAGCGCGGCCGCGACCCTGACCTGCATCGGCGGCGTCATGCTGCCCCGGCTGGAAAAAGCCAATTACCCGAAGGGTTTCAGCGCCGCCCTGATCTCGAACGCGGCGCCCCTGGGCCTCCTGATCCCGCCAAGCTCGATCCAGATCATCTATGCGTGGATCACGCGCCAGTCGGTGCTGAAGTGCTTCCTCGCGACCGTCGTGCCGGGGCTGGTCCTGATCACCCTCCTCATTGTCGTGAATTTCATCATGATGCATCGCCAGAAAGGCGTGGAAGTGGAACCTGAACCGGAAAACTTCGTTCGCGAAGTCAGAAAGCGCACGGTTTACGCCACACCCGCCCTCCTGATGCCGGTCATCATACTCGGCGGAATATACGGAGGGATTATGACCCCCACGGAATCAGCGGGAATTGCTGTCCTCTGTGCTCTCCCGATCGGCTTCCTGATTTACCGGGGACTCAACTGGAAATCCTTCAAGGATGCGGTCATCGAAGCATCGATTACGACCGGTGCCGTGATGGTCATGTTCTTCATGGTGATGATCGTGAGCCGGCTGCTCGTGTTCGAAGACATCCCCAGGCTCGCCCAGGAGTTCGTGTATTCCATATCGGAAAACCCCATTGTCATCCTGCTGATGATCAACCTGCTGCTGGTCGCGATCGGCATGCTGATGGACGACGTGTCCGGCGTGCTGTTGTCCGCGCCTCTCCTGTTGCCGATGGTACAGGACATCGGCATCGACCCGATCCAGTTTGCCGCAATCATCGGCGTTAACCTGGGGATGGGCAACATCACCCCGCCAACGGCGCCATTGCTGTACCTCGGTGCCCGGGTCGGATCCACATCGGTCAACTCGATGCTCAAACCGACGATGATCATGATTCTGTTCGCGTGGATCCCGACGCTTCTCCTTGCCACCTTCGTTCCGTCACTGTCACTCTGGCTGCCGGAATTCGTCCTGGGTCGGTAACGCCGGTACCCGCGAGCGCGTGGCCCCGTCTAACGATTGCCCTGGATCCCGGCGCCCACGGGGAAGCAGCCGGTCTCATGACGAAGTTTCTTGCCAGCCGCACCAAATGCCGCAATGTAGGGAATGAACCGAACCGGTCATGCCGGACGGATGTCGGGGATCCAGCTGCCGGCAACAGTATTCCGGCTCCGCCCGTCCCGCCGGTCGCATCCCGAATGCCGGGGGAGGACAAATGACGCTTGAATTTGCCGGCGATCTCGCGGCGCGGATCGAGGACCTGAAATCGAGGGGTCTTTACAAGCGCGAGCAGGTTATTGCCTCTCCACAGCAGGGCGAGATCATCCTTTCGGACGGGACTTCCTGCATCAATCTCTGCGCCAACAACTACCTGGGTCTCGCGAACCACCCTCAACTGGTCGAAGCGGCCCAGGCTGCGCTGGGGACTTACGGGTTTGGCATGTCCTCGGTCAGGTTCATCTGTGGCACCCAGCTTCCTCACAAGCAGCTCGAGGGATTCCTGAGCGAGTTCCTGGGCATGGAGGACACCATCCTGTTCCCGAGCTGCTTCGATGCGAACGCGGGGCTGTTCGAGACCCTTCTCGGTGCGGAAGATGCCATTATCTCCGATGCGTTGAACCATGCATCGATCATCGACGGGATTCGGCTCTGCAAGGCACGGCGATTGCGCTACGCCAACAACGACATGGCCGGACTGCAGGCCAGGCTGGTCGAAGCCCGGGATGCACGGTATCGCATGATCGCCACCGACGGCGTGTTTTCCATGGATGGCACCTTCGCCGATCTCAGGTCCATCTGCGACCTCGCCGGGGAGTACGGCGCGATGGTGATGGTCGATGACAGCCACGCCGTCGGCATCGCCGGCGGATCCGGTCGGGGGACGCCCGAGCACTGCGGCGTCTCCGGCCGCGTGGACATCCTGACCGGGACGCTGGGCAAGGCACTCGGCGGTGCGGCCGGCGGATACATCTCGGCCCGGTCGGAAATCGTCGAGTGGCTGCGCCAGCGGGCGCGTCCTTACCTTTTCTCAAACACTCTGGCACCGGTCATTGCCGGAACCAGCCTGCGTGCGCTCGAGCTTCTGGCAGACTCGACCGAACTTCGCGGCCGGCTGTGGCGTAACGCGAGGCATTTCCGCAAGGAGATGACGGCCCTCGGGTTCGAACTGCTCCCCGGCGACCACCCGATCGTGCCGGTGATGCTGCGCGATCCCACGCTTGCACAGGAATTCGCCGACAGGGTCCGCGAAAAGGGCGTTCTGGTGGCTGCCTTTTCGTTCCCGGTCGTGCCGCGCGGCCAGGACCGCATCCGCACGCAGATGTCGGCCGCCCACGACATCGCGGACCTAGACCGTGCGATCGCCGCCTTTGGCGAGGTCGGACGTGCCCTGGGGGTGATCACGTAATCTGCCGAACATGCAAGGAGGCGCAGCCCGATGTTCACACTAGACGGACAGACTGCCATCGTCACCGGCGGCGCAAGCGGTATCGGGCTCGCAACCGCGCGGATGCTGGCCGGGATGGGCACCAACGTGGTTATCGCCGATTGCAACGAGGAAGCGGGACACATGGCCGCGGATGGACTGGCAGAAGACGGAACCGGTTCGCTCTTCGTCAGGACAGACGTGTCTGACCCCGGCGATGCGAACGCGTTGGTGACGGCAGCGACCGACTGTTTCGGATCTCTCGAGATCCTCATGCATTTCGCCGGTGTCGGCATGGAGCGGCCTGCGCTTGACACGAGCATCGAGGACTGGAACTTCATCATTGCCGTGAATCTCACGGGCAGTTTCCTGGTCATGCGGGCAGCAGGGGCGGTCATGGTCGAGGCAGGGTACGGCCGGATTGTCTCGATGTCCTCGACTGCCGGCGAACGGGGCGGGACGGGTCGCGCTGCCTACGGCGCCTCCAAAGGCGGAGTTGCTGCATTGACCCGTGTCATGGCATTGGAATGGGCCGGGTCAGGCGTGACGGTCAACACGCTCGCACCGGGTGCCACTGACACGGCGCTGGTGCAGAAAATGCATGACGCGGAAACCCGCCGCGCCTATCTCCAGGGCATACCGATGGACAGGTACGGCGTCCCGGAAGAGATCGCGGCGGCGGCCGTCTACCTTGCGCTTCCCCAATCGGGCTACATCACCGGCGTGACCCTTCCGGTGGACGGCGGATTCATGTCCAGTGGCGTGATCAAGCGCGGTTGAAATACCGGCGGCCGCCCCGCTTCTGTCGGCACGTGCATGTCAAACATCCACTTGGGATTCGAGTGTGTATCCGGCAACGGCGGTGTGTTCGCGACGACCATCTGCCGGGATGGCGTGCTTGGTGGACCGAATGTCTTTTCAATTCCGGGATCGGAACAGATTTCCAGGGTCGCTCGCCGGTCTGTTAGTGCGCTGCTGTTTCGAGGAAATGAGATTTTATCAACGCCCCGTAATTGTTGCCGAAAATCAGCCCCATACAGTATTGCGCCGGTTCCGGCCAGCCGTCAGCATCACTCTTCACACCGCATTTGAATATCAGGATTCCCCCCACTTGCCGGCAGGCCTTGGCAATATATGCGCATCGTGCTGCCGGTAATGCACCTGATCGTTCTGTCTTCCGGCGACGTGATTTAGCAGGTTTCCTAACTGCCAGACAATGTCGCCACTGCGCCCGTAGCGGCCGCCCGTTGGAAGTTGCATTCCCTCCTGGCTCCCCAGGTGACGATGTTAGGCTGACGCAAATGGAAACGGACATGTTCATCAAGATGTTTTCGACAACTGGTCCAGATTGCTTGCTTGCCGAGAAAATGGGCGAAGCCCATCTCGTCTTCGCAGACACTGCCCTTAAACCTCATGACAGCCTGAGTGCAGATTGCTCGTGAATGTCCATTCCGATAAACTAGGATCGGTCAATTGGAATCCGACTTGAATAACGTCTTTTTCGTAATTGCGGAAACCCGATTCACAGGGGATGAGAACAAGAATCTTTCCAATCAGCTTGAGCACGAAGGCATTTCGTTTGCACTGGCCTTGCGGGTGTTCCGTGATCCGTTGCGCCTGACCCGACAGGACAGGATTGAAGACCATGAAGAACGCTGGCAGACCATCGGCGTTGTGCATGGCATCACGCTTCTCCTGGTGGCTAATGCGATCATCGAAGAAGACAAGGACGGGTAGCATTTGGAGACCATTGGGATCATCTCGGCCTGTAAGGCCAACAAGTCGGAAAGGAACCGCTATGAAGAAGAAAGAGGTTAGCTACACACCGCGGACTCTTTTCCGCCCCTGACCGAAGCGCAACGCCAGAATCTGGAACGGCTTGCAGCCATGCCTGGCGATCATATCAATTATGTTGATATCCCCAAACTGACCGAAGAGCAGCTTGCCGAGTTCAAGCGGCCTGAACATTACAGACCTGTAAAAAAAGCAGATCACCGCTCGCGTGGATGCGGATGTACTGGCATGGCTCAAGGCTGGAGGAAAAGGTTACCAGTCACGCATGAATGCCATTCTGAGGAAGGCGATGCTTAAGGCGATTGAGCCATGAGCAGGGAAAGGGGGGCGAACAAACGGCAAGGATCGTTTGCGCCCCGGTTTTTTTGGCTCCTCATGTCGTGTGGTATTTTCGCCGCGTTGGCTGGGTTTGAGAGCGAGGTCATACGGGAACGCAATTTGACGGGATCGCAGGCCGCCCGCACCCGTGGTCGCAATTATGGTCGGAAACTCGCCCTGATGAAGGCCCGGGTCCGAACGGTTCAGGCGGCTATGGCAGATTGCGACATGCCGGTTCCCGAATTGTGCAAAGAACTCGGCTTCCGTCCTGCAACTCTTTCTTCGACGATGGGGCCGGAAGACAGCCCTGGCCATGCCCGATCAGGGTTATCGACAGCACCCTGCAAACGCTACCCTCCCGATTGACCCGCAATATCCAGACCGCGCAGCGCATCCTCCGGCTATCATCGGGGTCGGACTGGATTTCTGATTTTACACTTATCGATAACAGGCTGTCATGAAAGACGTCCCCCTGCCAATCGTGGCACAACTTATTGACCACAGCCAGATGACAATGACCCTTCGCTACACCCGTTTCTGGGGCAGGGAAATGAAGGCGGCGGCAGAGAGGTTCGGGACTACGATCGCTGAACGACTCGGTCATTCCTCCGTATCGTGAATTCGCCCCCCGAAGTTCGAATTCTCCACCTGTTTGTCCTTGCGGAAGTCGGCGAATTCCGGGAATCATCACCGCGGTCGCCGACAAAGCCGCCAGAAGAGAACATGAACGTAAGCCTGGAAATCATCGAAGACGCCGCCTACTTCTGCTATCCTCCGGAGTACGATACGTGCGTGGAGGAGTTCGACCGACTTCTCGACGAACGCGAATCAGGCCGGGTGGGCGAGAAACGCTACATCGACAGATTAAAGGATCTCGCCAAACGATATCCGTGGTTTATCGATGCGCACGCACATATCGGCAACGTGTTGCTGTACAACGGCAGGACGAAACAGCCCTTGATGCATACCGGAAGGGCTTCTCGCTCGGCGAAGCGGCCATCCCCACAGGGTACAGCGGCCTGATCGAGTGGCAACCGCTCGAAAACCGGCCGTTTTTTCGTGCCGCGCACGGTATCGTTCTGTGTCATTTGCGGCTCCGCCACTGGAACGAGGCCATCGACCTGATGAAGGCAATGGACCTTTGGAATCCGAGGGACAACCAGGGGATACGTTATCTGCTCGGGTCGGCCTTTCTGCGAGCCGGCAGAAAGGAAGAGGCGCGCATGCACCTGAAGGAGTTCCGGGGCGAAGAGCCGTCATTGCGGTATGAACTTGGGCTCCTGCAACTGATCGAGGGAGAATACCGGGCGGCGGCAACAAGCCTGCGGCACGGTTTCATTGAAAACGGCTATATCGCGGAGATAATCTGCGGAACGCCTGACCCGCTGCCGATTGCGATGTGGCACGGCACAAGCTGGGCAGGGCCGGAATTTGCAATAGACTACATCGATTTGTTCGGCGGCCTGTGGGACAAAACGCCCGGGGCCGTGGAATTCGTGCGCTGGCTCAACACCCACCCCGAAGTCATGGCGGAGCGTGCGGCCTTTCTGGCATGCGCCGAGGAACTGCTCTGGGAGCGGGACTCCGAGAGACGCAGGAGCATTGGCGACAAACAGGCGATACTTGCATGTGCCATTGACGGGAAACTGTCGGACAGGATCGTGGTGAAGCGCACCAATCAGGTTGGCATTGAGGCATGGCCCTGGCTGCACGCGGCCTCGTGCCGACTATCCAACTGAATGCGCGGTCGGCTTGTCTTCGGTGACCCCTGGGTGGCTGCCAAAACCTTCATGGGATTGCTGCCGGGTGACATGCAGGTCCGTCGCCTGCTCGGAGTCGTCGACATCCGCGATGCGGAAGATTTCGAGACCCGGGCGAGACGTGCTGACGTCAAGTTCCTGGGAGCCTGGCCCCGGAAGTCGTGGGTGGCTTTAAGTCATGGTGCTCTACCGGGTATCGGAACCGATTTGGAACGCATCATGGCTTGAACCGATTCCACCCAAGTGAACTGTAAACGCCCGCACGATTGATCAATGGCGTTCGGCGAATGCCGAATGATCATGAGGCCGGGGACCGTTGTCCGCGAAGTACCTCTCCGCCCTGACAATCTGCCCGTTCCGCACCACAAAGAAGGACACCGCGAAAAAGAGGAATCGCCGTCGCTGATCTCCGTCACCGTCATTTCGGTATCGGCGTAATCGTCGATTCGCCGGATCGTGCAACGCCAGGCACCTGGATAGTTCTCGTTGAGAGCGATGAAGTTCCCGGGGCCGCCGATGCGTTCTCGGGTGTTCGGCAAATGTGCCTCAAGTTCCTCGGACAGCAGGGGAAAGGCGTCCCGGAATCGCCGTTGGTCGAAGTGGCAGCAAGGCTTCGGCCACGTCCGCCGGCGGAACAACATGCCCGGATCCTGGCGAAATATGTACGAACCGGGCGAGGTCCCGATTCCAGTCGGAACGCTTGCGCCCGAGGAACAGGTCCGCATACAGACCGAACGGGTTAAAACCGACTGCAATGGCAACAAGAAGTCTGCGCTCAGGTCGCGCTGCGCTAACGGGGCCAGGGAGCAGCTGGAGCCAGAGACCGAGGAAGAACAGCGCATCTTCATCGCCGAATTCTACGCGATGATTTCGAGTATCGATGACAGCGTCGGTCGCATCCTCGACGACCTTGACCGCCTCGGTATCACCGACGATACCAAGGTCGTGTTTTTCTCCGACCACTGTGACATGCCGGGTGAACACGTTTACGACTGCGGTTGCAAACCGCAAGGCTACCGCGCCGCGATGCAGGTACCGCTCCTGATCCGCTACCTGGGCCGCGTTGCGGCGGGACGACGCACGAGTGAGATGATCGACGTAGGCGTCGATATGCCGGTCACCCTGATCGATCTCGTCGGCGCCGCGCCTTTCATGAGGCAAACGGTCGGGGCTTCCTGTCCGTTCAGGACGGAGGTGACGATCACCGTGACATGATCCACTACCAGACCTTCCGCATGAACGATGGCATTTGGAGCGAATTCACACCGGCCCCGGAACGCGGTATCAGGACCAGGGAGTGGCTCCATTTCCGCCAGCCGAACCGTCGCAAATTCCTCTTTGACCAGAAGGCCGACCCACATGAACTCGAAAATCTTGCCGACAGTCCCGTGCACGATTCCCTGATGGATTCATTCGATGCGCTGATCGCCGCCCACGTGGATGCCACCGTGGATGACTGGGACATGGCGGCAAGTTTTCCGCCGCCCGATTTCGTCACCCATGAAGCCGCCAGGGATCACCTTGAGAATGGCGTGATTCCGGTTTGGCGCGATTTTTCGGAGATCGCGGTTGTAAAAACGAATCACGCGGCGAGCGCCGCCAGGGCATGATTTTCGTTTACCGGTGCGGGCGGCTTCCATTGCTGCCAACTCCTGGAAAGCGTGGACCATGCCCGGTTGAAGCGACCGGACTTGAGCAGTGCCCGGAATGTCAGGACGCCCTGGCCGCCGTCACGCCCCCAGCGCTGGCCGGACCTCATCAGCCGCTGGGTCACGAGCATGCGATTCCCGCTTTCCACCGCGCCCGAACGGATCGGGTAGCCCGCATCGGCGACTTCACTGTAGGCCATGCGTTTTCGATTGTTCCGAATGAAATTCAGCTCCCGGTCAATGTCAGCGCAGCCCTTTCCCTTCCGTTTCAGATAGCGGAGTGCGTCGATCACCTTGCCGACCCCCTTGGGATCGTGGCGAAGGACGTGGCGCCATTTCTCGAACCAGGCCGTGCCTTCCGCACTGTCCGGACCGAAGGCGGCGTCGGCCGCGGCCTTCAAATGCTGAGTTAAGTGCCAGAAATCTATTAGCATGACATCGGGGCAGAGCGTGTCCTGAAATGTGCAGTTGTCACCCAGCCCTCCGACACCGAGAATTGCAGGTACATGCGCATCGAAGACGTCGGCGGCCGATCGTGGAATCGGGTCCGATGCTCGATATGCACAAAAACACGCGCCGGATCAGGGTGGCATCATAGGTACCGGGATCCTCGCCGGACGCGGGCAGGATCGCAGTAACCAAAGAGGCATACCGGTGTACGGTCCCGGCGCTGACATCGCGATCGCGTACAAGCCATGCATCAAACCGTTCAAGGCGATCTGGGCATGCCACGGCCTCTGGAACCGGTCCAGAGGGTCGATCCTGCCGGTTTCGAACAAATGCTTGAGGAACCTGAACCAACCGGAATGGAATGTCCTCAACGTGGCAAGCGTGGCGACCGCGCGACTTCGGCAGTCATTGTCGCCCTGAAGAACCGCGATGCGATCCTGAATCGCCCGCTTGGCGACATTCCCCAGGACGCGAACTGGCGCGTGGTCCGCGATCTAGGCCATCCTGTATTCCTTGTGGCGGGGAACCAACTGGCCTCGCTTCGGCAGGGATTCATGTATTGCTATCAATAGTGTTAATCCGCTCGCACGATGCTGCTGGCTAGCTACCTTGCTAGCATCAAGAATGAAGCCATTGTTATGAGTCAAATGACTGTTCGAAATATCCCCGATCCGCAATACGCCGCTCTGAAACGTGTGGCTGCATCCAACAACCGGAGCGCTGAAGCCGAATTACGGCATTTGATCGCGCGGCATGTCGGCGCTCAGGGAGGCGATGGCTTTGGATCGAAATTGGTAAGCAAATACCGCGGTATCGTTGATCAGGAACTTCAGTTTGAACGTGATCGGACGTCCAGCGATCCAGTGACGTTCGAATGATCATTGTCGACACAATGGTTTTTTCGAAACTCTTCAGGCCCCGGCCCGATCCTGCTGTTGTCAACAGGCTGGACCGGCAAATCCCAAATGACCTGTTTGTGACGACGATCAATCAGGCGGAAATGGAATACGGGCCGTGGGCGATGCCGGAATGTGAACGGCGGGTGCGACTGCTTTGCGGAATCACGGACCTGTTCGAAGTCGATTTTTCCGGGCGCATTTTACCTTTCGATTCGCGGACTGCACTGATGTTCGGCACGAACATTGCACCCGCTCGGCAGAAGCACGGCAAGGATGCGGAAACGGACATGGATGGCATGATAGCAGCAATTGCAATCAGCCAAGATCGTTGTCGGGTCGCGACACGGGATCGTCGCACTTTCGAGTTTTTGGGCGTGGAAGTGACCGACACGTGGACAGAGCAGACACATGGGGCAGATTGATGACAGGCAACGGCAGTGCAGACCTACAGGATCGCCAGTTGCGACAGCATCTCCAGGATTCCCACGTTTGCCAATTCGTGCTGATAATGTCGTGCACGAGCAAACAAGTGATTCCCGACTTGTCCTGCGGTCCGATGCGCATGCTTTCATTGGTGCGACGGAAAGTGATGGCAAACATCCCCTCTTCAAAGTCTGAAAGTCCGGATATCAGGCGGCAGAATTCAAACACCGAATGATGGCCATCGCGCCCTGCAAGCAACTTTAGCGGATGGGTGCAGTCTGAAAAATCGTGTGAGACCAAGCGACGGCAGGTCAGGATTACAGGATACGGCGCCGACGCTCGCCGAGGGCGGTTACTTCCCTGCTCCCCAATCCTGCCTTGAAGCCGCCATCAGCGAGGCCCAGTCTTCGGGCGGATTCCCCCGTGTGAGCATCCTGGCGAAGACAGTATACGGGTCGGTCCTGCTTCCTGAGGACCGCAACGTGGATTGGTCATTAACCCACGCGTAGACGATCACCTTCGCACGGGTGTCATAGCGAAAGAACAAACGGAACCTTCTGCCGATCTTGGCGCGCCGCCAATGGCGATAGCGCGGACCCAGTGTGCTTCCCTGACGGTACTCGTTCCGTGAAGGGTCCAGAGGGATTACTTCAAGCATCAGCCGGCTCAATCCCTGGAACAGCTTGACGTTCGCATTGGATGCGTACCCTGCGGGGTCGCGTCGTTGTGCGCGTTGGACTGCTTGGTGGAGCTTGCGTAGCTGGTCGATGAGACAATCATGGAAGAGCAGCGTCCATCCGTGGCGCTGCATCAGAGGTTGACGTCGCCTTCGATGTCTTCGCCCGGTCCTGTTTCGCGCCGAGCATGTTCGAGCATGTCCTGTGCCAGATCGTCCGGGATCACCTGAACATGTCGGCCGGCCTGAATCTCGCTGGCGAGCAAATCCAGGAATGCGCCAATCGCCGGGTCTTCATGCTCCGCTTTGGCGCGGCTGACGACGACCTGTCCATCCTCGTCGAGTTCGAACGCCACCTTGGTGCCAACATCGACCCCCAGAGCGTGGCGGATTGACTTGGGCAGCGTGATCTGGCCTTTTGCGGTCACGGTGGCGACTTCGTTGATGATTGACAAGACCGGTTCTCCTTGTATTGCACACAAAGGTAAGGATTATTCCTTACCAAGTCAACGCAATTTGGAAGATGCGGTTTCGATACGCGTCGCGCGGCGGATTGGACAGCACGTTTTGTAGCCGGGTTACGCACTTTGTCGATCGACTAATCGTCTGCTCTCTCGGCTTCAACAGGAAGACGATTTTCGCACTGCGGCGATCTCGTTGGTCCTGGCAGGTTCCCGGGTCTGTCCGAGCACAACGTGGTCTCCTCTGTGGGCAACTAACCGGAGCCAGGGCCACGCCCGGAAAGGCCGCTTTTCCGAGTTTGCGCACGAAACCTGCAATGATCGCAAATTTCTCCTCGGCCATGCCCGAGCGGCCATCAGAGACAATCACGGAACGCGTTTCGGCGTCGTGACAGGGATGGCGATCGAAAGCGCTCATTTTGGTCAAGTCAATGCGTTCAGTTGCCATGGTGCTTACCGTCAGTATCGATAGTTCGCCTGAATCAGAGGGGCTGGACCTCTCGAACCGGCGGCTCGGTGACCGGATAGGGTCTGGACCAGCCGCGTTTGTGCCACGGGTGGGCCGGATTCATCGTCGCGTAATCGTAACCCTTCTCGACATTACCTTCGAAAAGGGCGCCGAGCAATTCCCTGGTCATCGTCGCGTCCAGCCGCGAGGCGACATCCGCCGCATCGGGGCTTTCGAGCAGATTTGACTGCTCCCAAGGATCGGCCACCCTGCCACAAAGCGTTGCCAGACCGTTTGCATAGCGCGCCAGCTTGTATCTTCCATCGATCAGGATGAGGCCGGAGCCGAGCGGCCCGAGAACGACCTCGCGCGATCGGTGTGATCCCAGACCCAGTTCCGGAAGCGCAATGCTATCGCCGCGCCCGCTGGTTTCGGCGCCTGCAAACATGGCGATGGTGGAAAAAAACCGGTCAAGGTGACGAGTGCGTCGCTGCGCCCGGCCGGTCCCGTTCCGGGAGCCCTGACGATAAGTGGAATGCCAATGGAGGATTTCAGAAAGTTGCTCTTTCCGAGAAGGTCGAAGTCGCCCAGAAGATCGCGGTGGTCCGAGGTCGCGATGACCACCGTGTTCCGGCTCAATCCCCTCTCGTCCAGGGCCGCGAGATTCCGGCTGACGCCCGAATCGATGTTTGAAGTCAGCGCTGAATAGTGGACACGAATGCGGCGTTTCAAGTCTTCGGGAAAACGCTCCATGTTGATGGCAGCCGACCCCAGTCTGTTCTGCCTGATTTGGCCTTGGCGGAATGTTTCCGTGACATGGGTCGGCGGACGAGATTCCGGCATGGATGAGGGATCCCAATCTTCCACCCAGTCTTTCGGCGGATTGTACGGATCGTGGGGACCCGGGAAGCCGACCATTGCGAAGAACGGCTCTCCGCGGCCGCCATGGCGGCGAATGAACCGGACCGTTTCGTCGCCGACCCGGGAATCGACCTGCAGATCGGGCGGCAACGCATCGAAGGACGCCATGAGGTTATCGGCATACCCCTCCTCGTCCGTTCCTCGCGTCTTGGCGAATCCACGTGCTGCCAGAAAGGCATGATAGTCGGCCTCGACTGCGGGACGCGGCTGCCTGAGAGTTGCTAATTGTCCGGGAAGATTGACGGGGTGTCCGCCACTCTGCCGGGTTATCGGGAACTCTCCGCCTACACCTGCCACAACCCAAAAAAACGTAATCTTGCGCGCCGTCAACAACGTGTAATCGTCAGGGTGAATCTGTTCTGTTTTTTTGCCGGCACACGGGTTTGACGCGATTGTCTTTCGCATTTCACCGATGCGCCTTTTGCCACGTGAGGTGACGTCACATCGACCCCGGACAAGGCCCCACGGCACATGATTCTGCGCCCGGGGCTGTTTCCCGGCGGCGTTTCCGGCGATTTGGCGATTGCCGGACATGCCTGTTCACCCCCGTCTTCGAGGGTGGAGACAGGATTGGCAACTCAGGCGCGAGTGTGGTGGGTCTTCAGCCGAACGCCATGCGCGGGCGGGTGTTGCCTGTCAGTTTCAGCATGTCCAGGACCCGCCTGGGTTTTCGGGCCAGTCTGCGCGTGGTCTCGGCGACATTGTCGCTGTGAGTCTTGATCAGGCCGATGGCGAAGCGCCGGAGCAGGGTGGCGTTCGCCGGGCCGTGGCCGGTGCGGATGCGGCTTCGGTCCTCATCGAAGGTCATGTCGAGGATGTGGTGGTTGGCCTCGATCCCCCAGTGCCCGCGATTGAGGCAGAGCAGGCGCTCGGGTGTTGCCCTGTCCTCGGTCAGGCTGGTGATGCAGTAAGCCGTTTCTTTGGACTGTTCCCCAGTCTTGACCTCGAGGGTTTCGCGGTGGACGGCGAAGACCTGGCCTGTGCCGGGAAAGTCGGCGTAATCGTTCAATTCACTGGAGACCCATATGGAGCGTTTCTCCTTGCGCCCGTGGTCGGGCTTGCACTCGGGTTCGACGAAGTCCGGCGCACGGCTGGCCATGATCTCGTCGAGCGTCAGGCTGATATCGCAGAGCAGGGTCTTCTGGTTGCCCTTGACGGTGAAGGCGTAGTCGGCACCGCGGTCGAGGAGGTAGGTGGCCAGTTTCCGCTGCGCCAACATGGCATCGGCGGTGACGGTGCGGCCGCTGATGTCGGGCAGCATGTCGAGCAGGGGGATGACTGTGCCGATTTCGTTGGTGCGTTTTTCCTCGTCGTCCGCCCCCGGCCTCATTCCGACTTTTTTTTGGCGTAGGATTTCCTGCTGTCGTGGCCGACAACACCCATGACATGGGTCTGCACGCCATCGGCATCGACGGCGCCGCGCATGGTCTTGCCGTCGACGGCCAGGGCGCTGTCCGGGCCGCCATGGTCTTCGTTCCACTGCCGCAGGGCGGCGTCGAACTCGTCCGGGCACACCCGGACCAGCACGTCGCGGATGATCGTCCTGCTCGGCGGGATGTACCGGCCCTGGTCGAAGCGCGGCCTGAAATACGCCAGAACCGCCTGGCTCTGGTCCTCGACCCACTCCGAGATCTCCTTGTAGCCGCGCATGCCGGCAAGGGTCGCGGCGGTGGCGAGCGAGAGCACCGATGGCAGGTTGTGCCGCCGCCCCTGCCGGCGTCGCGGATCCTCCACCTGCTTGAAGTAATCGGGCAGGGAGCGCATCTGCGCAGCGGTGAGTGTCATCTTCGGAACTCCCTTGTGCAGGCCGGGATCAAGGTGCGCCGTCCGCAGCCGGCGGCGCGCATCCCGGCACAGTGGATAGAGAAAGACAAGCTTGGGCCGGTCGTGGGTGATATAGCCACTGCCCAAGCGGCCGAAGCCCCGGGTGTGCCCGACACAGAGCCAGTTGGCCGCGCGGTAGACCGTGCCCCGATGGCGCACAGGGTCCACGAACGTCTCCAGGAGCAGGATTTCGTGGCCGAAGCGGAGCGGCCAGTCCCGCACCAGGCGCCGCGCGCACAGCGACAGCACCCGCGAGCCGAGGTTCGGCACCCCGCCGGGCAGAACCAGGAACCGCGAATTGTTGGTGACAAGGTGAAGGCGGCTGAACTGGCTGCCACGCTCCCAGCCGATCCAGTCATCGCGCGCCGCGCAGAGCAACGCTGATGCCGAAAACATCGCCAGCGCCAGCCAGCGTCCCCCACAGTGGGCGACATAGCGTATGGTCTCGCCTCTCGGCTGGGCGTCGCCGAGGAAATGATGCTCCTGCATCAAGGCGCGAAAGCGGGCCTCGTCCACCTTCGTCACCATGTCCAATGACACTTGGGAAAGATCCACCACGCTTTCGATCCATACCGCCTTGCCGCGAATCACCCGCGGCTGACTGTAAACCGGTGCTGCGGGAGAGTCCACCTCCGATAGTCATATCAATGAAAGAAAAGAGAAAATTCCAGAGAACGGATTTGCCTTGGTGTAATCGTAAGGCACTATTGACGTGAAATGAATCGGCGTAATGTACTTGCAGCTACCCGGATCACCAAATTGACGGCATCGCCGGAGCGAAGGGTTTGGTAACACCCAACGAAAAGCTGACTGCATCCCTTGCGTAGCACCAAAAGCTCCAGACAGGCGTGAGACGAATTTTTCGCTCCGCCAAGTTGATGCGTACTCATCGTGAACGGTTGCCCAAAAACGGTTTTCTGCGTGCGGTCATGAAGGGTTGGCTGATCTCGTCCAGGCCCGGTTCCGACCCGGGCGACTCCACGCCTTGGTTTACCTCGATCTGGAAGTCTTGCGCTTCATACTGCACGTCGCGGTTTGGCGAGGTTAGGCATCTCTCACCTGAGCAATCGCTCATGATCCACGCGAAAACACGATCATCACGCGTGATCGGCGGTGCGAGTCCGGGTGACAGGGTCCGCATGGCTCATCGGGATTGGTACCGGGAGATTTTTCATCCCGGTGTCGCCGCAAGAATTACCGGTGCCGCCTCGCTTGCCGGTTACCGTAACGACGCCGTGAACCTGCGCGGTTGGTGCCGCGTACCTCCCCGATGGGAAACGGCGCGTGATGCGGTGCCTGCATTGTTCGACTTGCTTGAAAAAGAAACGGAAACGTCAGTGCGCGCCGTACTGGGCCACCGGCTCTTCGGCTACATTCATCCCTTTCCGGACGGCAACGGACGGATGGCGCGTTTTCTCATGAACGCTATGCTGACCTCCGGCGGTTATCCGTGGACCGTGATCCGCTTGGAGCATCGAGATGCCTATCTGGCTGCTCTCGAACGCGCCAGCGTATTTCAGGACATTGGGCCAATTGCTAGGTTCTTGGCAGACCAGATGCAGTGGTCAATGGAACGACAGGTTCAACCAGGATTTCCATGATCCGAACGGCATTCGTCGCCCAAACCCCGATTCAGGGTTAAGGCAATTTTTCCGGCGACAATGAAGATACCTGCAGCCACGGGACTTGTGTTCGCTGCGACCGTGTCCACGCATCTTTTCGGTTCGCCTATTTGGTGCAGATTCCGACGACGAATGGCAGGAATGGCTGGAAAACGCCGTTCAAAACGGGTCCTCGATGTGCACGCCCGTGGCGATAAAATCGGATGCGTTTCCTGTCACAACAGTTGCGTCCCGTGCCAAGGTTTGGGCAGCAATCATCAAGTCGGCTCCGGTATGCCCGATCCGGGCAGACAACTCGCCCCATATCCGCGCATCCTGCGCCGTAACCGAAAGCAACCTGTCGCCGAACAGGGTGACTGTGCGGTTCAGCCAGACATGCAGATCTTCGGCGAACTCCGGGTTGGGTTTTTCCTGCAAGTGAATGCCGCGCTCAATCTCGCCGAGGGTGATCACGCTCAGAATCAAGTCCCTTTCCGTTTGTTTGCCAGCCAGGCAGCAACCTTTGGAGCCCGCTCGGGCCGTCGGACCGCCGAGATCACATTGGTGTCGAGGATGTACTTCAAAACGCCACATCCCGCGGCCGCAGCGATCCACGGTCCTCGTCAGCGCCGGGAAACGCCATCACATGATCGGCAAAGCTCTTGCGATGCGCCTTTGCCTCAGCGGTCAGGCGATCGTATTCCTCAACCGAAACAACGACCACGGCAGGTTTGCCTCTGCGCGACACGCGTTGCGGATGACCGGCCAAGGCCGCGTCTACAACGGCACTGAACCGGTTCTTTGCGTCTTGAAGCGACAACATGTGGTGCTCCATTAGTCTAGACAAATAGCTAGATACAATAACGCTTGCCATCTTTCAACATTTGAGACGGTAGTGGGGGTCCGGATTCATCGTGCGGCAATGAGATTGCTGAAAACTTTACGCCTTGGAAGGGCTTCTTCTCGGTCCGGATGACCGGGTTTCGCGATCACCCCGGCACGTCCGAGTGGTTCATCCAGGCATTCCCCGGGGCCGTCGCGAACGGTTTCGAAGGCCACGCCGTGTCCCGTACCGCCGGATTGCTTTGACGGTGTTGAGGGCTCGTCATGTAACAATCGAATTCGACTTTTTTTCAAGGGGGATTCCGCGTCTGACCAACACTCGGAAAATCAAAACAGAACAAGAAAATGTCAAACCACTTGTTTGCAGGCCATGCAGCGGTCGGCGTTGCTTTTTCCGAACGCGAACGGTTCACCGGGCTCGCCGCGGATGGAATCGGGCTGCGGGTGAAGGCGAATGGTCCACGCCTGCGGTCCCCGTTCAGTCCTCACCCGGCTGACGAGGTGCTCGAACCCGCAAGAAACCCGGGGTTTTGTCCTCCGGACCGGGCATTCGCGCCGTTCTGCGGACTGACCACTGCGACCCACGGGGTATGTCCGGCGAATAATCTACGTGATCGTCCCGAGTACTGTCTGCCAGAGCGCGGCGGCCCGGCAGCGTGATGAACTTTGCCATGGAACGCCATTCGGAACGCGCTGGCTGAACGACACGCTGGTCGAGTTGTGACATTTGTCACGCTTTCGGAAGGTCATTGCGATCGCGGTCGGCATTCCCGCCATCACGCCCACGCGATCATTGTCGGAGAGTACCCGGAAGTCCGGTTGCCGCGACCCCCTGGATCGGTTCTCGCGGTCTTGGACACTCTTGATCCCCCGTAGTCGTCGCCCTGCTGCGCAACCGGGTGCAGCGCAGGCCGGGAAATCCCGTTTCCAGCGCGAGATCTGCGCCATTCCCGGAACGTGGAATGTTCATTCGGTTGGCGCACACCCGCTGCCGTTGATCGTCCTGGTCGCGGCCACGTCCCTGCTGATGTGGTCATGGCTCCTGATACACGTCACGATCGGATCGCGCGTGGCGGGCGCGGGTTCGGTCCTGCTTCGTTCGACCGATTAGTTTCGGGATCGCCTGGTCGGAGGGTACCGGAGCCCGACTCACAGGTGTGACTGCATTTCCCGAACGGGGTCTTTCAGGTGGTGGAGCCGGTACCGGCGCGGCGTCACGCCGTACCTGGCGCGGAACAGGCGGTAGAAATGGCTGAGGTTTTCGATCCCGCAGTCGTGCGCGATGTTTTCGATCGACGTGTCGGTGCTGCCCAGCATCAGCGCCGCATATTCCATCCGCCGCTCGTTCGTGTAGGCCGACGGAGACATGCCGAGGTGTTTTCGGGCGGTCCGGCACACGTGTTCATGGCCGCGGCCGGCCGCCTCGACGAAGCCCCGGGCTCCCTTGCGGAAAACCTCGGGACGCCGGGCGGAATGGCATGCGGCCACCAGCCACGCCGGGACCGAGGGGTCATTGTCGACCGGAAAATCGACAACCCTGATCATCACCGACAGAAGGAATTCCTCGATTCTGGCAAGGGAATTCCGTCCGAACTTGAGCTCGCTCGCGACGTTGACCGCCCGTTCGAACCTGGGCCCGGCGAGCAGAAAGGAGTCGGGGTCGGCGCGATCATGCCAGTAGAACCGCCCGGCGAAGTCCTCGCGGTAGCGCTCGCCGATGTGGTTCGCCACGTCGTCGCCGAAGATGATGTTAATGATCTCCGCCCCCGGCCCCCCCTCCGTCGAGCTCAGGGAGTGACAGTCGCCGGGGCGGATGAAAACGATACTGCCCTGCTCAAGCAGAGCGCTGCGGGACCTCAACCAGTGAACGATGGTACCCCGCGTGACAATGAAGATCTCGAAATAGTCGTGATCGTGCAGGAAGGGCGGGGTTTTTTCGTCGATGCGTTTCTGGGCAAAATGGTAATGCTCGCCTTCCGGCACGTAGTTCCGCAAGAGGAAGCGTCGAATGCCCAACCCGCATTACCTCCGGTTTGGCCTGCAGATATCAAGAAAAGACAAGAAAAAGTCAACGAGAAGTCTTTTGTAACGGCCGCTCCACGCTATGGTGGAAAATTCACTGGCAGATGGCGCGATGCTCGAACAACTGGACCTTGCTTTCAAGCCGGTCGCGAACACATCGCCGCGCTGGCTGACACCCGGACAGCTCAAACACTACAACCGCCTGGGCTTTGTCGGCCCCGTTCAGGTTTTCGACGCGCCGGAAATTGCGGACATACGCGCGTATGTCGACGGGTTGATGGCCGCGCACGGGCCCGACGGCGATTACGGAATCAACTGCTACCAGGCCCGTTTGGCAGGGTTGTGGGACATCGTGACTGATCCGCGCATTCTCGACCCCGTCGAAGACATCGTGGGTCCGGACATCGTGTGCTGGGCAAGCCATATCCTGTCGAAGAGGCCATTCGACCCGAAGAAGATCCCGTGGCACCAGGACGCCTCGTTCTGGAAACTGTCTCCCGCGCGAACGGTTACCGTCTGGCTGGCAGTCGACGATGTCGACGAGGAGAATTCGGCCATGATGTTCATCCCGGGCACCCACAGGAACGGGAGCCTCCCGATCCGGAATTCGTCCGGCGACGCCCTGTTCCACATCGAGACTGAAGGAGCGGATGACCTGGGCGAGCCATACATCAATTGCCTCGACGCGGGACAGGTGTCGCTGCACGCCGACATGCTCGTCCACGGCTCCCACGCCAACCGGTCAGGCAGGCGCCGGTGCGGCCTGACGATCCGCTACTGTCCGCCCGATGTCCGCATCGTGGACTCCGTCTGGGCCGGCGGAGTCGAGGCCATCATTTGCCGCGGGCGAGACCCGTCCGGTCACTGGCGCAACCATCCGCGTCCCGACAATGACGACTTTCGCAGGACGTCGCCACCGCTGACGGTCGGAAACAACTGATCCGGGCAGGGAGCGGGGTTTGCATGTCCAGGGGATGTCAGGGGAGTGCGGTGACCATGTGTCCTGCTTTGCGGATCCCCGGGGTCGGAAGCGGGTCCGGGTCGTTCCGCGGACACGGAAAGTTCGGCCCGATTGCCCGGTTTGCCCCGGGTGGCGAGACAAGGAACTTCGCGGTTGCGGAGCGTGCGTTCGTGCCGGGCGATAGCCTGTCGCGGAGTGGCGCCCAAACCGCCAAACCGGCGTGAAAAACGCCAGATCAGATAAGGAGGAAATCCTGATGAATTCAAGAATGTCTGTCCTGACGGTCGCCGCGGTGGCGATACTGGCGGGAGGAATGGTCCACGGCCAGGACGTCGCGCGCGAGGATACCGTCATATTTGACTCGTCGCGCCCGATGAAGGACCCGACCAATTTCAACATCTTCCGCCCTGACGAAATCCGGGATGTCGGGCTGCACCAGGCCGTTCTGGAACCGCTGTTCATCCTCAACTACAACTCAGGCGAGGTCGAGCCATGGCTCGGCCTGAGCATGGAACCGAACGATTCCCTCGATGTCTGGACCCTGACCCTGCGCGACGGCGTGAAATGGTCGGACGGCGAGGCGTTCAACGCGGACGATGTTGTCTTCACCATCGACATGCTGCTTTCCGACGAGGACAAGAGCCTGCGCGACGCCGGCGGCATGCAGGTCGCGGTCGAAAGCATCGAAAAGGTCGATGACATGACCGTCCGCTTCAACCTGAATTCTCCGACGCCGACATTCCAGTCGGCGAATTTCTCGGTGGGATACTTCGGCTCGGTGCTGATGATGCCCGAACACGTCTGGGTCGGCCAGGATCCGGACACCTTCGCCTTCAACCCGCCGATCGGAACCGGCCCGTACACGCTGACGAGCGCTGCGCCGGATCGCCTGGTCTACGATCTCAACCCGGATTACTGGGGAGCCGAGGCGGGATTTCAGGACCTGCCCGTGCCATCGCGACTCGTGTGGGTGTATGCCGGGAGCGAGGAAGCGCGTTCGCAGCTGATCGTGAACAACGAGCTGGATATCGCCCAGTCGGTTTCCTACGGCACTTTCGACGCCGCCCAGGCCCTGAACCCGGCCATCATCGGGTGGAGCGATGACCTGCCCGGCTGGAAAGACCTCTGCCCGCGCCAGATTGAGTTCAACGCGACCGTCGAGCCGTGGGACAACAAGAACATGCGCGAGGCAATCAACCTGCTCATCGACCGCGAGGCCATCATCAACGTGGCCTACGAGGGCGCAACCTCGGTGTCCCGCACGATGTTCGTCGAATACGGAACGATGAACCCCTACATTGACGCGGTCCTGGCTGCCGGACTGACGCTTCCAGTCAATGCCGACGTTGATGCGGCACGCGCGCTGATCGAAGCGGAGGGTTACGCGCTCGACGGCGACGGCATGTACGAAAAGGACGGCGAGCTCCTGTCCGTCGACATCGTGGCCCACACCAGCGGCACCGAATCCACGAAAACCATCGATGTGATCGTCGAACAACTGCGGCGCGCCGGTCTCGACGCGGTGTCCAGGCCGGTCGAATACGGGGCTTTCTGGCAGGTCACCCCGAGAGGTGAATTCGAACTCTCGTACAGTTGGCTTTCCTGCGGCTCCGTCAACGAGCCGACGCGGTCCATGTCGCGGTACGCGAACACCCACATCATGCCGGTCGGTGAGCGCATCTTCAACAATGCTGCCCGCTGGGACAACGAGGAGTACACGGCACTGGTCACCGAAATGGGTTCGTTGAGCCTTGATGACCCCAGGCTCGTCGAACTGACGGTCGAGGCCTACAGGATCCTGCACGACGAGAAACCGTTCATCCCGCTGGTCCAGGCCATCAAGATCCTCCCGACCAACACGATGTACTGGAGCGGCTGGCCCACCGCCGACAACTTTTACAACCATCCGTCGCACTGGTGGGGGCATACGCATCAGATCATTCACAATCTGACCAAGGCGAACTAGGGTTTCGCACATCCTGACGGTCAAGGCGGCATTGCCGCCTTGACCAGTCCTTTTCCGGGACTCCGATCAATGGCGCACTTACTCCTGGGGAGAATTCCGGTATCGTACCTGCTGCGCCGCCTGCTCGTGTTCGGGCTCACGATCTGGCTGGCGGCCACGGTCATCTGGCTCGTTCCGCGCCTGACTCCGGGAGATCCGGTCTCCGCGATGGTCGGGCAGATGATGGAGACATCGGCCTATGTGTCCGGAGCGGAAGACATCATCAAGGCGTGGCGGGCGCGTTTCGGCTTGGACGAGGCGCTCTGGATCCAGTATCTCCGATACCTGTGGAACTGCCTGACGCTTGATTTCGGCTATTCGTACTCGGCGTTCCCGGCGTCCGTCGCGGACCTGATTTCCTACAAGCTTCCGTGGACGCTCGGGCTTCTCCTGCTTTCCGTAACCCTGTCGTTTGTCATCGGCAACCTGCTCGGGGCGCTGATGTTCTGGTCGGGAACGCCTGCCTTCGTGCGTTACCTGATTCCGGTCGGAATGATCTTCACGTCGATCCCGACGATCCTCGCGGGCCTGTTCCTGCTCTACATCTTTTCGTTCACCTTGCGGTGGTTCCCGCTGCGCGGCATCTACGACCAGGACATTCCTGCCGGCATTTCCTGGGAATTCATTGCGAGCGTCATCCATCACGGTACGCTCCCGGCGCTTTCGATCATCCTCGTCAGCTTCGGCGCCTGGGCCCTGGGCATGCGCGGCATGATGATCACGATCGAAGGAGAAGACTTCACCAACCTGGCCCGGGCCAAGGGCCTGCGTCCCATGTACCTGCTGTACCGCTACATGATCCGGAATGCGATTCTGCCCCAGGTCACGGCTTTTGCCTTCCAGATCGGAACCCTGCTGTCGGGACAGATCCTGGTCGAGATCGTGTTCGGTTACCAGGGCATGGGGTTGCTCATCTACGACGCGATCCTCAGCCGCGACTACGCGCTCCTTCAGGGATCCTGCTACATCATTATCCTGATGACCGCGCTTTCGGTCCTGATCGTGGATCTGGCCTATCCGCTGATCGATCCGCGCATCAGCCATCGCTCCGGGGCGTGATCGTGGAGCGTTCGGTCCTCAAAGAAGGCGGGATGGGGCGCTTCAACAAGTGGGACACGCCCTGGATAAACGCCAAGCTCCTGGCCGGCGCCGGCCTGATTCTCGTCATCCTGTTGATGGGGCTCGTCGGGCAGATCTTCTGGGATACAGATCTCGCCTATACCGGATCGGCCCCTCTCAATCTTCCACCCTTTGGATTCGAGGGCCTGCGCGGCCGGACGGGTGTCGCCGAGCACCCCCTGGGAACCGAGAACAGCGGCCGGGACATGCTTGCACTGATCCTGGTCGGTGCGCCGAACACGTTCCTTATCGGGATCGTCGCCGCGTCGATCGGAATGGCGGTCGGCATCGTTCTCGGTTTCAGTTCCGGATTCATCGGCGGCCTGCTCGACGACGTGGTTCGACTGCTGGCCGACATAACCATCACGATCCCGGCGCTGATGATTCTCGTGGTCATCAACGCGCTGCTTCGCCAGATCGACATCATGACGATGGCCTTGCTCATTGCCCTGTTCATCTGGCCATCGCCGACCCGCCTGATCCGCGCCCAGGTGCTCTCGATGCGCGAGGCCGGCTACGTTCGCATGGCGCGGCTGTCGGGCGCCTCGAACATCGCGATCATGTTCCGGGAAATGCTGCCGAACCTGATCCCTTATCTTTTCGCGAGCTTCATCGCGGGCACGACCGGGGCGATCCTCGCCGCCGTCGGCCTGGAAACGCTCGGCCTCGGGCCGCAACGGGTACCGACACTGGGAGGGACCATCTACGACGCGATCAACTCGGCTGCCCTGCTCCGCAACATGTGGTGGTGGTGGCTCGCCCCGACGATCCTTCTGGCAGTCATGTTCATCGGCCTCTTGTTGATCAACATCGGGCTCGACGAAGTGTCGAACCCCCGTCTTCGACGGGCGTCCCGGTAACATGCCCTCGCGAGGTACGGCGATGGCGCGCAACCGTGATTTCGAGGAGCAGGACGCGGCGGTCCGGCGGTCCGGCCGTGCTCCCGTGCTCTCGGCCCGGAATCTCCGGGTTTTCTACGAGACGCCGCGCGGAGACATCCGGGCGGTCGACGGTATCGACCTGGACCTGCGGCCCGGCGAGACCCTGGGACTCGTCGGGGAATCCGGTTGTGGAAAATCGACTGCGGTCATGGGAATCCTCAGTCTTGTCGCGCCACCCGGCCGGGTCGTGACCGGGGAAGTCTGGCTGGACGGTGAAGACCTTCTGGCGTTGCCGGAGCCGGAACTGCGGCGGCGGAGATGGACAAAATTGTCCCTGATCCCCCAGGGAGCGATGAATTCGCTCAACCCGACCATGCGTGTCGGTGCCCAGATTGCCGACGTGATCGTGACCCATGAGGGCAGGACCGGGCGGCGGAATCTCGCCGACCGGATCGCGGAACTTCTCCAGATGGTGGGACTGTCCACCAAAGTCCGCGACATGTACCCCCATCAATTGTCGGGCGGGATGAAGCAGCGAGTCTGCATCGCCATGGCGGTGGCGCTCAACGCGCGCGTAGTGATCGCCGACGAAGCGACATCGGCTCTCGATGTGGTGGTGCAGCGTGTCGTTGCCCAGACGATGGCGCGGGTGCGGGACAGGCTGGGTGTCAGCATGATCATGATCGGACACGACATGGGGCTGATGGCCCAAATGGCCGACCGGATTGCCGTCATGTATTCTGGCCATGTCGTGGAAGTCGCAAGGGTCGACCAGCTGTTCCGGCACCCGGGACATCCCTATTCGAAAATACTGATCGATTCGGTCCCGACACTGTCTGGCCGTAAGCCGCTGAAGATAACCGCCGGCATCACCCACGATCCGCGCGACCCTCCCGAGGGCTGCATATTCAGGCTGCGCTGTCCGCTCGCCGTTGATGCCTGCAGCCAGGCGCGGCCGTCTCGCCGGGAGCTTCGCCCAGGCCAGGACGTCGCGTGCATACGCGCCGGGGAGATGACGGGGGTCGCTGATGCCTGACCCGCTGCTGGAACTCCGCAATGTTTCGAAGGTCTACGGCGACCCGGAAACCGGCGTGGTCGCATTGCACGATTTCAGCCTGACGATCGACAGGGACAAGCCGGAGATCGTGACCGTGGCCGGCGAATCCGGGTCCGGGAAGTCGACCCTCGCCAACCTCGTTCTCGGGTTCGTCCGACCGACGAGTGGCACGATCCGCTTCGATGGCCGGGACATCGTGGCGGCCTCGCCCGGGGACCACCGCGACTACTACCGTGATGTCCAGGCGGTGTTCCAGGATCCGTTCAGCAGCTACAACCCGTTCTATCGGGTCGGGCACGTCTTCGACACGGTCATCCGGAACTTCGGGCTCGCCGGGGACCGGGCCAAGGCGCGCGACATGGTCGAGGACGGACTCAATGCCGTCGGATTGAAAAGCGTCGATGTCCTCAGGAAATACCCCCACCAGCTTTCCGGGGGTCAGCGCCAGCGTATCATGATGGCGCGTGCGTATCTCGTGAAACCCCGCCTGATCGTCGCCGATGAACCCGTGTCAATGGTCGACGTGTCGCTCAGGTCGTCGATACTCGACGTGATGACCAGGCTGAGGGACGAGGACGGGATCTCGTTCATCTACGTTACCCACGACCTGTCGACCGCTTACCAGGTCGGCGACCGCATCGTGATGTTCTATCAGGGAACCCTGGTCGAAGAGGGTTGGGCTACAGAGGTTCTCTCTGGTCCGAAACACCCCTACGTCCGGTTGCTGATCGAATCGGTCCCGCGGCCGGATCCCGGGGCGCGATGGGAAGGCGAGATCCAGTTGCCGGAAGAGGCAATGCAGCAGAAGGCGCGCCTGACCGGTTGCCGGTTCGTCCCGCGCTGCCCGTACGCGATGAAGGCGTGCTCGGACGAACTCCCGCCAATGCACGCCGTGGGTACCAGCGGTCACCGCGTGTCCTGCGTCCTGTACGGGCCCGGGCACGATGCAGCAGGGCGATCATGAACCACGAACTTCGGCTTACGGCCGAAAAGATCCGCTCCCGGATCGAGATGATTCGCCAGTTCAGGTTTCTGTCGCGGGAGCCGATCGAGAAATTCCGGTTCGTGCGATTGCCGGATGCAGGATCGAAGCCCGATCTCGACGGTGACGACATGTCCTGGCCTCGGCTGGACTGGAACAGCTACTGGGCGGGCAGCGACACTCATTTCGTCCTGCGATCGAAAATACGCGTTCCCGCGGCCTTCGGCGATCCTGTCGGACTGCACCTGCCGATCGGTGAAGGCAAGGACGCATTCCTTCACCCGGAAGCGCTGCTCTATGTTGACGGCCGCCCGATCGCGTCGACCAACCGCTTTCACCGGATCGTCCGGCTCGATCCAAAGTACTGCGATGGACGGACACGGCGCATCGCGCTGCATGGCTGGACCGGTCTTTCCGGTTGGCCGCCGGACCAGGACGACAAGTCCAGGATCATGCTGGAGACCTGCGCGATCGTCAAACTCGACGAGACCCTCGAGCGTTTCGTGACACTGGCGGGCGTCGCGCTCGAATCATCGGAACTGATCGACGAGAACCGCCCGGAAAAATACCGTATTCTCAACGCGCTGGACGCGGCCTTTCTGACTCTCGATACCCGCGAGCCGATTGGCAGTGCCTTTCGTGAATCCGTTCCCCGGGCACTCGCCAGGCTGGAGGCGGGATTGGCAAAGGCGGGTCCTCCGCTCCCGGTGACTCTCCACGCAATCGGGCATGCGCACATGGACATTGCCTATTTGTGGCCCATCCCGGAAATCCGACAGAAGAACGCGCGAACCTACGCAAATGTCCTGCGGCTGATGGAGGATTTTCCTGAATTCAGGTTTTCGCACTCGCAGCCGCAACTCTACAAATTCACCGAGGAGGACTTTCCGGGAATATTCGAGGAGATCAGGCAACGCATCTCCGAAGGCCGGTGGGAGATTCTCGGCGGGATGTGGGTTGAGCCGGACGCCAACATCCCCGGTGGCGAAGCGCTGGTACGGCAACTGCTGCTTGGCCGACGGTACTTCCAAGAGAGATTCGGCGATACGGAAAGCCCGGTACTCTGGCTTCCCGACACTTTCGGTTATCCGGCCTCCCTTCCACAGCTGATGAAGCTTGCCGGGCTGCGGTACTTTGTCACAAACAAGCTCGGATGGAACCAGTACAACAGGATGCCGTCGTCCACGACGCGCTGGCGCGGAGTGGACGGAAGCGAAGTGATCGCCCACTTCCTGACGACGCCCCGCCCCGTCCGGCACCTTCCGTTTCCGACCAACTACAAGTCGGACCTGAGCGCTGCCGAAGTCTTCGGCACCTGGACGAACAGCTCGACCAAGGAATCGATATGGGAACTGCCGATCTGCTACGGTTACGGCGACGGCGGCGGCGGTCCGAACGAAGAACTGGTTCGCAAGGCCCAGTCATTTTCCCGGATACCGGGAGCGCCGCGGGTTCGTTTTTCCAGCGCGCGGGAGTTCTTTGCAGCGCTGGAAGCTGCCGGTCCCGTCTTGCCGGAATGGGACGGCGAGCTCTACATGGAGGGGCACCGCGGTGTCCTGACGACGCAGGGATGGATCAAGCGGGCCAATCGGAAGGCCGAAATCGCGCTGCACAACGCCGAAGCCCTGCGCGTCATGGCCGGACAGTCCGGCATGCCCGATGACCTGAGCCGGGCGTGGGAGCTTCTCTGCGCCAACCAGTTTCACGACATTCTCGCGGGTACGGCGATTTCAGGCGTTTTCGAGGACGCGCGCGGGGATTTCGACGAGATCGACCGGCAGACCTCTGCAGAAATACGGCGTAACCTCGAACGCATCGGTGCGCGAGGACCCGCGGGCGCGCGCTGGATTGTTGTCAACCTGGCCCCGTGTACGCAACGTGCGTTCGTCGAACTCGATGCTCCGGGTATCAGGACCGAGCAGCTGGTGGACCTGGTCACCGGCTCGGCGCTACGTGCACAGCCCCTCGGCAGCGGTATGCTGGTCGAACTGCCCGAGATGCCGCCGTATTCGTGCGCGTATCTCGGCACCGGTGATGCCGTCCCTGCATCCCGAACCGGGCCAATCGCCCGATCGACGACCGAGGGATTCATCCTGGAAAACGAACACCTGCTGATCGAGTTCGATGTGCAAGCACATGTTCGGCGCGTTCACGACAAACTGCTCAGGCGAGAGGTGCTCAAGCCGGGCGGGATCGGCAATGAACTCTGGGCTTTCGAAGACCGTCCGGTTTCCTGGGATGCCTGGGACATTGACGCCTTTCTGGAGGACCGCGGGGAACGCATCGGGGAACTCCAGGCCATGGAGCCGGTCGAAAACGGACCGCTGCGAGCTGCTTTCAGGCTGGTCAGGCCATTCCGAAACAGCACGATCGTCCAGAAGGTTTCGCTCGTGCGTGACAGCAGGCGGGTGGATTTCGAGACCTGCGTTGATTGGCGAGAGCGTCACACGCTTTTGAAAGCGGCGTTTCCTGTCGACATACGCGCGCCGAGCGCGACATACGAGATCCAGTGGGGCGAGATCGAGCGTCCGACCCACCGCAACACCAGCTGGGACTTTGCCCGTTTCGAGGTTGCCGCGCACAAGTGGGTCGATCTCAGTGACGGAAACTATGGTGTCGCCCTTTTGAATGACTGCAAGTATGGCCACGATGTCTGCGGAGACACGATGCGTATATCGCTGATCCGCTCACCGACCATGCCGGACCCCAGATCGGACCAGGGACTCCACCGTTTCACCTACAGCCTGCTTCCGCATGCCGGCAACGGCCGCAGAATCGTTCGGAACGAGGCTCACGGCCTCAACAATCCGCCGGTTGCGCACCGGGTTTCGGATCCCTCAGGTCCTGGAGCGGGTCGACCATTCGTGAGTTGCGATGCGCCCAATGTGGTTGTCGAGACGCTGAAACCTGCCGAAGACGCCGAAGGTTTTGTCCTCCGGCTTTACGAGGCCGAGAGGATCCGGGGGCCCGTGACACTGGACTTTGGCGTCGTAGTCGACCGCGTCGACAACTGCGATTTCTTGGAGAACGGCACCGGCGAAGTCGACGTGACCGGAAACCGGATTACGATCAACTTGCGCCCGTTCGAAATCAGAACATTGCGGTGCGTTCCAGGCCGGGGATAGTCCGACCGAACCTACGGAAATTCCTAATCATCGCTTCCCGACGGCGAAGTGGCCGGCTTCAATTGGCTGTCCAAGGTTCTTTCGCTTTCGCGGTTCTTATCTACCCAGACCCGAGTTGTTTTGATAGTATCCTGTCCATGCGTCAGTTGATCTGTCTTTTGTTCCTGGTTCTGGGCGCAGGGCCGCTCGCCGCGCAGGAACCACGGTCGAGTCACTGCATCGCGATCGCCGATGCGGCGCCGGGGGTCAATTTCATTCACAGGGCAAGCTGGTCGGCGCCCCTAGCCAGGTTTTCGGTACGCATTCACTACATTTCGCATTCCAGTTTCCTGATCCGGACCCATGGCGGATTGAACGTCGTCACGGATTACACCGGCTACATCGGTTCGAGTGCCATGATTCCGGACGTGGTGACCATGAATCACGCGCATGAATCCCATTGGACGCCGTATCCGGATCCGGCAATTCCCCATGTTCTTCGAGGCTGGGGCGAAGAATTCGGGAAAGGTATCGATCATCATCTCGTTCTCGGAGACTTGCTCGTACGCAATGTCTCCACCGACATCCGCTCGCCCTATGGCGGCGTGGAAACCCAGGGAAACTCGATCTTCATTTTCGAGGTGGCCGGGCTGTGCATCGGACATCTCGGGCATCTGCACCAGTATCCTTCCGAGCAGCAGTTTGCGGCGCTTGGGCGTGTCGACGTCTTGATGGCGCCCGTGGACGGCGGCTTGACATTGCCGTTGCGTGACATGGTCCGCCTGGTCGAACGGCTGAGGTCCTCGGTCGTGATTCCGATGCACTGGTTTTCCAGGAGTTCACTTGAATCCTTCCTTGGAAGAGTTTCCGACGAATTTGCCATCCGTCGGGAAAACGGACCCGCGATCGAACTCGGACTTCGCGATCTTCCGTTGCGACCAACCGTTATCGTTCTCGAACCGGCCGGGCTTGCGGATGACGCCGGGTAGCGAATCCCTTTGTCGTCTTCGAACACATGCCGGAATTCCAGGTTCCGGGGGTTCCTTCCGGGTTGAGGCAGATTTCCTGAAGTGAAGGACCGACTGGTTGCGATCGTCCGTGGGCAGCCAGCAAAGATGCGCGGAAATCTCGGGCTCCCATGACTTTCTCCCATCGTATGTGCTTGTGTCCGTCTTGGTGTTTCACTTCTGTCGCCGCCTTCCTGTAACGACAGTTCGATCACAGCCGCAATTGTCACAGTTGTGGCAACGATGCCCTGAACCGCGCGAAAGGGCTCACCGTGGTCAGCGTGCTCGCGACGCTGCCCTTGTCCACCCCCGGCTGCTCAAACGTCCTCTCGCCTTCGCTGAGCGACACCGCCACGCCCGCGAGCAGGCGGCCCCATCCGGTGTCTGCGCCGAACGTGCCGGTCAGCACCCTGCCACCAATGTCCGTCCGGTTCCCGTCCGCGGTCTCCTCGCCGTCGAAGCTGCCAATCCGCTGGATCCGCTGACGCGGGTTAAGGTCTCAACCGGCCAGAATTGTGCCCGCACGGTGCGGAACAAGGGCCGAACGGACAACATCATTCGCCAGGCGCCGCATGGCGCCGATTGTCATCCGATGTCCTCCCGGCAAGGGGCTTGCGGGCATCGCCACGATACGCTATCAATTTGATAGCAGTTTTGAAGGCAGGCTGATGGCGGCAATCAATGTGCGGCAACTCGACGACGACGTGGTGGACCGCCTCAAGCGCCGGGCCTCGTCGAACAACCGCTCCCTGGAGGGCGAGGTGCGCCACATCCTCGAACACGCTGCAGACGACGATATGGCAGCGAAGCGGGCCGCGTTCCTCGCGGCGTCGGACCGGCTGCGGGAGAAGACCAGGGGCCGCAGGCAGACCCCGGCGGAAGTGCTGATCCGCGAAGACCGCGACCGCGGCCACCGCGACGACTTCTGATGCGCCTTGTTGTTGACGCCAGTGTGACGGTCAAGTTGTTGGTCGACGAGCCAGATTCGGATGCCGCGCGGGAACTGGCGGCGAGCGGGCAGGAGCTGCACGCGCCGCGCCTGTTGGTTTCCGAGGTCGCCAATGCGCTGTGGCGCAAGGCGCGGCAGGGTCAGATCGCGCGCGCCGATGCTGGCGCCGCCATGGCCGCGGTGTCTGACATGCCGATGCGCTGGAACGACGACGAGACTGTCGGCGCGGATGCGGTTCGTCTGGCGCTGGCGCTCGACCACCCGGTTTGCGACTGCATGTATCTCGCGCTGGCGCACCGCATCGGCGCGACGGTGGTGACGGCGGACCGTCGATTCGTCACGGCCATAGCGCCGACCGAGCATGGCGAGGCCGTAATGACACTCGCCGATTACACGGGAACGCGATGAGCGCGTAATTTTTGGGGCTTATATGGATGGGTTGACAGTGCGATTACGTTGCCAGTTTCCGATCGATTTCACTGGTCGCAGGGATTGGGAACATCTGATTCGGACCCTGGATGATTCCTTGACAAATCAGGCAGATCGTGTAGTATTCGCGTGACGGGAAGCCAGCCTTTCCCGTTACCAGACGAACCTTGTGCCGAAGGCCCGACCGCGTGAGCGAAACCTCCACATACCGCAACATCATCTACCGGCTTCTGCCAGGCTCCAGGGCCAACGCACGGCGCCTGGCCGGACAGGCGGGCGCCTGCCGCTTCGTCTGGAACACGATACTGGGGCAGCACAACGACGCCTATGAGGACGCGAAGGCCAACGGGGAGAAACCTCTGTCGGTTTCGTTCTTCTCGCTCGGCAAGGAGTTCACCAGCCTCCGCAACGAAATCCCGTGGCTTTGCGCGTACTCCTTCAGCATCACCCGGTACGTACTCAAGTACCAGGCCGATGCGTGGAAGGCGTTCTTCAGGGGCGAGGCAGGACATCCACGCTTCAAGTCCCGCCACGGGTCGACGCCGTCCTTCACCATTCCCGAAGCCGTCACCATCAGGGACGACATGATCAGCGTCCCGAGGGTTGGTCCCATGCGCATCCGTCGGAAGGGCGGGAACCCGTATCCCGAGGGCAAGCCGGTGAAAGCCGTGATCAGGAAGATCGCCGGCAAGTGGTATGTCACCGTCTGCTACGAGGTCGAGGCTGAGGAACGTCCCGACACCGGGGTCTTGGCGGGCGTGGACATGAACGTCCGGCAGGTGGCGGTGGTGGACACGACCGGAGGGGCCGAGATCATCCCCGCGCCCGATACGGGTCGGCTTGATGCGAAGATCGGGCGCAACCAGCGCAGGCTTGCCCGCCAGCGCAAGGGGTCACGGCGGCGCATGAGAACCAGGCTCAGGTTGCAGAGGCTCCAGCGAAAGCGGGCCAACAGACGCAGGAACTGGCAACACCAGGTCAGCCGCCGGATCGCGAACCGGGCGAGTACGGTGATTGTCGAGAAGCTCAACACGGCGGGGATGACGCGATCGGCCAGGGGCACGCTCGAGAACCCAGGCACGAAGGTGAAGGCCAAGTCCGGTCTCAACCGGGAGATCCTGAACACCGGCTGGCATGGCATGAAGGGGAAGCTCGGCTACAAGTGCTCAAATCTGATCGAGGTCAACCCTGCATATACCAGCCAGTCGTGCAACGCCTGCGGGTTCACTGATCCGGGAAACCGGAACGACCGGAAGTTCGAATGCGTGGCGTGCGGCCATGCCGATCACGCGGACCTGAATGCGGCCCGCAACATCTTGACCTCGGGGACTGGGGATTCTGCACGGCGAGGGGCGTTGGCGCTGGCCACCCCTGTGACCCGTGAAACTGATCGAAAGCTGGCGGCGTGACGCGCCGTCAACCCATCTTTATAAGTCCCAAATTTTTCGATCATCCCCCAGGCGGCGCCTGGGGGTGCCTGTAGGGTGCAAGGGGATGATTTCATGCGGAAATTCCCATGCCCGAAAATTTGACATCGCCCGTGGAGTCCCGCGCTTCTGTTTTCCGTTCAGATCATCTGTACCCGGTCATCACAAATGCTCCGGCGGGACCACCGTAGTGCCGTGACCAATCAGGTTCTCGATCGCCGGATGCTTTGAGGAGGTCAGGCCATCAACCGCGCCGGAGTGTCGTGGCCGAAGCCAGGCCCCGGATGCCCGGACGCCGCCCGGGTCCTGTCGTGTTCTTGATCGTTTGGGAGTGATCGATTTGGAACTGTTATAATCTGTCGCCAATTCGCGACATCCGCGGATGGCCGTTCAACTGCCGGAATCGGGATCAGGACAACTCAATTCAGATTCGTTTTGGCATGTTGTTTTGCACGCGTGGTTCGCGGCACCGGACCGTCACACGGCAAACAGGCGTCGCGGGAAATTTGTCAGCCGCTCGTATCCGTCGCCCGTGACAGCGATCGTCTCTGACATCCCGAAACCGCGGGCCAGGACATATGTGTGGAATGTCATTCCGGCTTCGAAGGACCAATTCGACCGGGGCGTGGCCTCGAGTGACTCGCCTCCCGACGGATGCAGGAGAAGGCCCACCGAGTAGAATGTCTTGTTGGTATACGTGCTTCGCAATCCGGCTGACAAGACGCCGTCGCGGTAGACCCTGTCAGGAACCACCGCTGCCACTCCCGGCCGTACCTCGTCGAGTGCGGCGTCCTGGATGGAGATCAGGGTTTCGACAACACGTTGGTCCTCGTCGCTGGCTCTGCCGACGCGGAACGGCCGCATGAAACGGGAATGGTAGTGGCGCACGTTCGGGGTCGTTTCGACCTGGACTAGGTCGCCGGATTCCAGGATCCTGTCAGAGTAGCCACCGTGCAGGTGAAACGCGCGTTCACCGGATGATAGGACTCCGGGCCCGGGAAGATCGCTGCCGGCCCTGATCATCGCGGCGCAGATTTCCGCGGCGATCTCACGCTCGCTGACGCCGACTCCCACACTGTCGATCGCAGCCTGCATTCCAGCTTCGGCGGCCCTGCCTGCCTGGCGCTGGTAGGCAATTTCAGCCCCGCTCTTGATCAGGCGCATGGTCGGGAGGAGACGGCTGTTGTCCTCCCAAGAGATTCCGGGAAGGCGCTTTCGAAGGCTTTCGAACCGACCTGCCGAAAGTGGCCAGGCCGACAGTTCGATCCCCAGCCTGGCGGACGCGCCGAATCGCCGGGCGATGGCCCGGGATGCGACCTCGATCGAATCATCCCCGTCGCTCCACATGGCGTGATCCGCAAAGACGCAGGTCGAGTCGAGATAGTACTTCTCGACATCCCGGCAGATGACCGCCGGAGTCCCGTCAACGGGAACAAGAGCACACTGGAAGCTGCCGTAGCCGCGGGTGAAAAACCCGGTCAGCCAGGTCACGGATTCCGGCTGGAACGCAACCATGCCGTCGAGAGCGCTCTCGGCGAGCGACCGCTGCACGCGACACAGGCGCGCCTCGTACTCTGATTTTTCAAACCATGGGCTCGCTATTCCGTTCATCGATCCGGCTCTTGCCGAGGTCACGAGCTTTTCTTCAGCAACGCCGCGAAACGGGTCAGCATGGTCTTGGCGGACAGGGCCGGATGTGCTTGCAGCTTGAGTTGATCGACGTCGGCACCGTCATTTTGCATCCGGTCCCGGTTTTCCTCGAACCAGATCGGGGCCTGGTCCCTGGTAATCTCCGGATGCCCCTGAATGCCCCAGACAGGCTGGTCGCGGTAGCGCCATACCTGGTTCGGGCATACGTCGGAATGGGCGAGAATCGTCATGTCCTCGTGGTCGGAACGCACTTCGTCGTTGTGCCAGACGAACATGTGAACCGCCTTGCCCAGTTCGAAACAGATGGGGTCATTTGCCGCTTCAGCCGTAACCGGCAAGTCCTTGTAGCCGATTTCGCACCGGTCCCGGCGAAAGACCTGGTCACGCCCGCACAGCGCCGACGCGAGTATCTGGCTTCCGAAACAGACGCCGAGCATGGGAATGCCGAGATCTTCGGCCTCGACGATCAGGTCATGCTCACGGTGGATGAAATCTATGTCCTCGTAAGCGCCATGGGGGCTGCCGGAGAGGAACACGCCGTCATAACCCGCCGGGCTGTCTGGAAAATCGCCGCCATAGGCCCATCTCTGCTCGACATCCAGGCCCCAACTCTCGAACCGTTCATCGAGCCTCGCGACCGACTGCAGCCTGGGGCTGTTGCAAAGATAAAGAAGACGTGTTGTCATGCCGTGCCGATCCCGCGTCTTTGACAATTGGTACACCCGGCGTATCCTGTTCGCAATCCGGCCTGCGACCGTCGGCCTCGGGAAAGTCAATGGCTATGCGTATCGATCTCAATTCAGACCTGGGAGAAGGGTTCGGGCCCTGGAAGATGGGCGATGACGACACGATGCTGGACATCGTGACATCGGCAAATGTCGCCTGCGGATTCCATGCCGGCGATCCCGAAATCATGCACAGCATGGCCAGGAAGGCAAAAGCAAGGCGGGTGGCAGTTGGCGCCCATCCCGGCTACCGGGACCTGATCGGCTTTGGCCGACGCCCCGCGGCCGGAGTCACCGGGCGGGAGATCGAACGGCTAGTCGCCTACCAGGTCGGTGCGTTCCAGGCGGTCTGCGCTCTCGCCGGCTATCGGATGAGCTACGTGAAGACCCACGGCGCACTGGGAAATGCCTGCAATGATGATGACGGATTGGCGGATGCGGTAGCCCGGGGCATTTCTGCTGCGGATCCCGGCCTCGTCTGGCTGGTCATGCCCGGTACGCCGACCGAAAGGGCCGCGGAACGGGCCGGGCTGCGGCCTGCGCGCGAGATCTATGCCGACCGGACCTATGCAGACAGTTTCAACCTGGCCCCCCGCAGCCGGCCGGGCACGGTGATCCATGACGCTGCGGCGGCCAGCCGGCGTGCGCTTGAAATGGTGTCGGAAGGCAGGCTCGTGTCCGAATCGGGGAAGTCGCTGAAGGTCGAGATCGACTCGATCTGTGTGCACGGCGACAACCCTGCCAGCGTCGAAATGGCTCGCGGCATACGTGCGGCGCTTGAAGCCGAGGGTTGGACGCTGGCGCCATTTGCGCCTCCGGATTCAGGATCCGTCGGTCACGCCGCCGACGAGGTTGGTCCCGAGTAGCGACTCAGTTGTCGGTTGGGTTCGTACACGGTGGATGGCTGCGATCCGCGCGCGAAGCTGTTCGGCTGCTTCACGGGCCGCCTCGACCGCTTCCTCGGGCGTGACAGCAGAAAAATGCACGATTCCGCCGGGCGCGACTTGCGCCAGGCGGCCGAGATCGGCGCTGATGACCGTGGCGATCTTGGGATAACCGCCCGTCGTCTGGCAGTCTCGCAGGAGGATGGTCGGTATGCCGTCTCCCGGTACCTGGATACTGCCGGCAAGAACCCCGTCCGATACGATGTTGGCTTCGCCCTTGTGGAGCAGGGGTGGGCCATCCAACCGGTAAGCCATGCGATCACTGTCCGGCCTGACGGCGAACGGACTGCCGGAGAGGATTTCCAGTGCTTCGGCTGCGAAGTGATCGTGCTGGGGCCCGTGGACAAGGCGGATCGGACCGGCGATCGCGCTGGCAGGTGCGCTCTTGGACAGTTTTCCGCGATCCGGAGACTTGAAAGGCAGCAGGTCGCCGGGTGCAAGCGCCCGGCCGCCGATTCCGGAACGGCGGTGAACCGAGAGACTTCCCATCATCCCGGGCAAGTCGAAACCGCCTCCGGCAGCGAGGTAGGCAAAGACCCCGCCCCGGACCGGTCCCACTTCGATCACATCGCCGGGTTCACCTTTTGCCGAGCAGCCGTCGGGGACGGAATATCCTCCGATCCGGAGCATGCAACCCGGGCCAGACAGCGCCATGACCGCTTGCCCGCCTTCCACCACGAACCGCCCGCCTGCCATCTGGAATTCAATGCATGCCATCTCCGGCAGGTTCCCGGTCAGTGCATTGGCCAGGGCGGCAGAATCGATGTCCATCGTGCCTGACGTGGACACGCCGTAGCGGCGCAGTCCAAACCGCCCCCGGTCTTGGACCGTGGTGCCGGACCCGCAGTCGATGACCCGAAGCCCCGTCATTCCGACTCGCACGCGGCGATGATGTCACCTGCCTCCGATCGGGCCGCCAGGCGCTCCCACCGCCCGGCATGCACACGCTCGAACGTGATTTCGTCTCCGGCCTCAAATAGGAACACCGGATCGCGGCCGGGATGAAAGCACAGCACAGGCGTGCGCCCGATCAGGTGCCAGCCGCTCGGAGAAGGGACCGAACCGATTGCAGACTGGGCGCCGCCGATCGAGACCGACCCGCCCGGTATGCTCGTGCGCGGCGTATTCCGTCGCGGCGTTGCAAGCCGTGAATCAAGCCCGCCGAGATATGTAAACCCCGGCACGAAACCGATCATGTAGACCCGGTAGATCGAACCGGTATGGATTTCGACAACCTTTTCGGGAGTCAGGCCGTGCAGTGCAGCCAAATCATCGAGGTCCGCGCCATGGTCGCCGCCGTAGACCACGGGCACCCGCCAGCGGCGGCGCCTTGTTGTTCCGGCACGCGCCTCACGTGCGAGCCTTGCCAGGGTCAAGGACAACTTCCCGTGCTCGGCGATCAATGGATCGAGATGCACGAGCAACGAGCGGTAGGTCGGGACGCACTCGACCACGCCTGGAAGGGCGGCGACCCGTACGGCATGGTCAAGCGCAATGACACGTTGATTGATATCGGCATCGACCCTGGCACCGAACTCCACCGCGATGGCTGAATCGCCACAGGGAACCACACGGGGGTAGGCCAGGGTCATTGCGACGATGCCCCAAGGGCCTCGATCACCTTTCCGGCAGCCGCGATGGCGGTGCGATCCAGCGCCTCCAGCGCCGATCCCCCGACATGGGGCGTCAAAATCAATTTCGGGCAATCGAAGAGAGGGCTGTCCTTCGGCGGAGGTTCCGGCGAAAAGACGTCCAGTGCTGCACCTGAGAGCTTTCCGTTCCGAAGGGCAGCGACGAGCGCCGTCTCGTCGAGGAGCGTGCCGCGCGCCGTATTGATGACAATGACGCCCGGCCGCAGCGCGTCGATCCGGGCGGCATCGAATCGACGGCTCCTGCCGGGCACGGAATGAAGCGAAACGATATCGGAACGGGCGCAAAGCGTATCCATGTCCACCCGCTCGACACCGTCGCTGGCAAGGTCTGCATCCGTGGCGTGGGCGGTGACGGCGATGATGCGCATGTTGAAGGCGCGCGCCAGGGTAGCGACGCTGCGGGCTATTCGTCCGTAGCCGACGAGTCCAAGCGTCTTCCCGGCGATTTCGAACCCGGTCTGCCGGTATCGGAAGCCGAAATCACTTTTGCGCATGGCGAGGTCTGCCTGGGGGATTTGCCGGGCACAGGCGAGGATCAGGGCAATTGTGTGCTCCGCGACGGCAATGGTATTCGCACCCGGTGTGGAGGTAACCCGGATTCCCCTTGCCACGGCCGCGGACTTGTCGATCGCGTCGGTGCCGGCGCCGTGGCTTACGATCACGTCCAGGTTCGGTGCGGCTGCAATTTCGATTGCCGACAGCCCGTGATTGCGCGTGATGACGGCGCGGGCAGTGGCCAGGTGCGGCTCGAGCGCCGCGAAATCGGTGGTGTCCGGAGTGCCGACCACCAGCCCTGCGCCGCGCAGCAGTTCCAGGCCCGGCTCGGCAATCGGCTGAACCACGAGGCATTCGGTCACTGTGGTGGCTCCAGGCAGATCCTCATGAGAACCCGTGCGGCAGCGGCAAAATCTTCAATGTCCATGGATTCATCCGGATTGTGACTGCCGTTTTCGTTGCGGATAAAGAGCATGCCGGTGGGAATGCCCATCCCGGCAAAGACCGCCGCGTCGTGGCCTGCGCCGCTGGGCATGGTGATCGCCGGCACGCCTTCGACGGAACACGCGGTTTCCAGGGCCGCAACGACCCCGCGATCCATCAAGGCAGGGAATGTCCCCGTTCGCGGACCGAGATCAAAGCGAACCGAGTACTGCCGGGACAGCCGCTCGACCAGACCGGAGAGTTCGGAAGCGACCTGTTCAAGTCTGGCTGACGACTGGCTCCGGACGTCGAGTGAGAAATCCACGCGGCCTGCTACCTTGCTGAATGCGTGCTCGCCAGGGTCGGAGGCAAGCTTGCCAAATGTGATCGCCAGGTCATCTCCGTTCAGTTCGGCTTCATCCCAGACCTCGTCCATTTCCGTTACCAGCGCAGCTGTTGCGCGCACGGCATCATGCCTCAGGTGACGCGGCGTTGCGCCCGAATGTGCGTAGCTGCCAGTGCAACTGGCCGATCGGTATCTGAAGGATCCCCGGATACCGGTGACAATTCCCACCGGCTTGTTTTCCGTCACCAGGCACGGCCCCTGTTCAATGTGAGGTTCGATGAACAGGCCGACTTCGGCGGGATCGAGTTGGGCCTCCCCCGCATGAAGCTGCTCGACATGACCGCCCGCTGCAGTAATCGCGACTCCAAGCGGCAAGCCGTCCGATGCACGCCGCACTTCGTTCAATTCCCTGGATTCGAGTTGCCCGAACGCGGCGCGGCTTCCGATATAGGAAGCGGCAAACCACGTGCTTTCTTCGGCGCGAATTGCCATCACCGAGATGTCGCGGGGTGGCTGCACGCCCGCCCTTGCCAGGCCGGACAAGACGGAAAGGCCGCAGAGCACTCCTGCCGCTCCGTCGAAGTTCCCGCCATGCGGGACGGAGTCGAGATGCGAACCGATGATGACGCGGTGCCCGGGCGTTCTGCCCTCCAGGGTCAGGTAAAGATTGCATGCGGCATCGGACTCCACCCGAAGTCCCAACCTCCCGCCTTCGCGTCGAAGCAAATCATGCGCGAACTGCTCTCCCTCACCGAACGAGATACGGGTGATGCCATCCCCGTCGCCGGTTCGCAGGGCAAGTTCACAAAAGAGGCTGCCTGCCAGGTCGATGTCAGGTTCAGCTCGGGCATTCGAGGTAATCATGGCGACTGCCACAGGCCGCAGTCAGCCTTGCGGCGCCATTCGGCCAGGGTTCCGGGCAGCAAGGTTCTCCCGGTCCCGGATTGCCACGACCTCTCGATGCGCATGCAAACGATCGGGACGGAATCCGGCGCCTTTCCGAATCGTGATTTCACCGGGCCGGGTTGGATTCCCCGGTGCCGTTCGGGTTCAGCCGTCGAAAGGCCCGGCCCGGCCAGGGTCGCTCTCGTGTCCGTGCCGCAGGCGCGGTGTCCCATGCCGGGCGCCGGGCCTGTTCGGCGAACCGGGCCCACCGGGCGACCGGTCCGAGACCGCCCGCCCGGCAACGGGCAGGCAGACGCATCGCCTGTCATGAAAAGCACTATCTCGATCATGCGTTGATGCTGCAGGCCATTCTTCGGAAACCGCCCGTATCCTCGCCGGCCGAATATTCAAAGGCATCCGCGCCCGATTCCATTCCGGTCGATACCGCAAATTGCCGTGCCTCCGGGACCGGACGACCACCGACGCCTTGCAAGAGTTTAAGCCAATTGACGAAATGCGGACCCAAATATAACCTGAAATTCAAAGATGGGGAAAGCCCGGACTCCGGGTTTGCAAGATTGCCTATGACCACGGAACCGGGGTCCGCTCTGCCTTTCTCTCGGCAGGAGCATTTGGACCGTCAGGGAAGGATGCGCCGCCGGCTGCAGGAAGCCGGGTTCGATGCAATGCTCGTCTTTGCCCAGGAGAGCCACTACTGGCTGACCGGCTACGATACGGGCGGCTTTGTCTTTTTCCAGTGTGCCGTGGTCACCGCTGACGAACAGCCAATTGTCCTGCTGACCCGCCGCCCGGACCTTGTCCAGGCGCGCGTGACCAGCACGATCGAGGACATCCGCATCTGGTGGGACGCAGAGGATGCCGACCCGGCCCGGGAGTTGCGCGGAATCCTCGAGGAGCTGGGTCTTCGCGGCAAGAGGATTGCCGTGGAGCTGAATACCCACGGATTGACCGGGTGGAACCTTTGGCGGGTTCAGAACGCCCTTGAGGGTTTCTGCACGCTTGATGACGACGATCACCTGATCCGGAAGCTTCGCCTGGTCAAGTCGCCGGCGGAGATCGCGTTTACCCGCAAGGCGGCCGAGATTCTCGACCGTTCGCTGACTGCAGTCATCGCCGTCGCCCGCCCAGGCATCCTTGATTCCGAGATCAAGGCGGAGTATCTGCGCTCGATTCTTTGCGATGGCGCCGACATGCCGCCGAATGCCCCGCTGTTCAATTCGGGCGCGCGCGCAACCTATGGCCGGGGCGTTTCCGCGCCGCGCGTGATCCAGGAACAGGACCAGTTGCTCGTCGAATATCCGGTCGCCTACCGCCGTTACAACGCGAAGACGGAATGGACGATCCTGTTCGGAACGCCGGATCCGCGGCAAGTGCACATGTATGACGCGGCGCGGGAGACGCTGGAGCGGATGACGGAAATCGCGCGACCGGGACGCACGCTCGGAGAAATCTTCGATGCGCATGCGGAAGGGCTGGATTCTGCCGGCTACGCCCGGCATCGTTACGGGGCCACCGGCTACTCCGTCGGGTGCACGTTTGCTCCGACGAGCATGGATGTTCCGCCGATGATCTATCCCGGCAACCCGACCGTGTGCGAGCCCGGAATGACCCTGTTTTATCACGTCATGATCGGCGATTCAGAAACCGGATTTGGAATGGGGGTGGGCCATACCCTTTTGGTTACCGAAGGTGTACCGGAGGTGCTGACCGGGTTGCCCAGCGAGCTGACAATAATAACCTGAGGCGGCAACGACGCCGCGAATTGACGACAAAGGAGAAAATGTCATGAAGAACTTGATGGCCAACCGCCGGCAGGTGGTGATCGGACTGGCGGCGGCGTCTGCTGTCCCGACAGTCGGTTTCGCGCAGTCCGGGACACCGAAATACGGTGGAACGCTGAAGATCAGCCATTCGACCCGAATTGCCACGCTGAACGTGATGCAACTGTCCGGACCGGCAGAGTATCCCTGTGTGGACATGCTCTATTCCGGCCTGACGCGGATCGAACCCGGCAAGAACTCGGCGGGTCCCGACCTCGCGACGAGCTGGGAAGCCAACGAGGATGCCACGCAGTTTACATACAACCTGCGCCAGGGGGTCACGTTCCACGACGGAACACCGTTCACTTCGGCAGATGTCGTGGCGACCTTCGAAGCAATCCTCGACGCGGACTTCGGCTCGCCCGCCCGGTCGGTTCTTGACGTTATCGAGACCGTGGAGGCGGTAGACGATCACACCGTCCGGTTCAATCTCAACGCGCCCTACGCCGACCTGCCGATTTCAACTGCCCATGCCAATGCGCGGATCGTATCGGCGGCGGCGCTTTCGGGTGACCTCGCCGATCTCGAGACCAAGCCAAACGGGACAGGACCGTTCAAGCTGGAAAGCTATGATTCGGCCAGGATCACCCGGCTGGTCCGCAATGACGACTACTACAAGGAAGGCCAGCCATATCTCGACGCTGTCGAGATGCACCTGTTCCCCGACCTGGCGGCGGAAACCGCGAACTACCTGTCCGGAAATGTTGACGTGATGCTCAACGTCCAGCAGGCGGACTTTGCACGTATTGCCGCGGCCGATGGCAGCAACGCGCTGCGCGTGCCGGCGGGCCGCTACGTCAACGTCGTCATGCGCCAGGACCAGCCGCCGTTTGACGACGTCCGGTTGAGAAAGGCATTGGCACTTTCCGTCGATCGCCAGCTCCTCGTGGACCTGGTGCTCGAGGGGCTTGGCCGTCCAGCCTACGACAACATCCTGTCGCCGGAATTCCAGTACGCCATCGACACGCCCGAGATTCCCTACGATCCGGCTGCCGCGAAGGCGCTTCTCGCCGAAGCGGGATATCCGGATGGAATCAGCCTCACGATGGTGGCCTCGAACCGCCCGGCGATCCGCGGGCAGGTTGCAATCGCGATCAAGGAGATGGCACGCCCGGCTGGCTTCGACATCGAAGTCGAGGCGATGCCGCACGACACCTACCTCGCGAATGTCTGGCGCAAGGGCAATTTCTACATGGCCTACTGGGGGATGCAGCCCACCGAGGATGCGACCTTCAACCTGCTCCTGACCTCGACAGCGTCATACGAGGACACTGCCTGGTTCAACGAGGAGTTCGACGAACTCGTGCGCCGCGGACGGTCAACGGCGGATCCGGCGGAACGCGCCGCGATCTACGCGGAGGCGCAGGAGATCCAGTTCCGCGATACGCCCTACATCATTGCGATGTACCAGGATGTCCTGACCGCCAGCCGTGACTGGGTGCAAGGCTGGACGGTTCATCCGCTGAACCGGGTCTTCTTCGTGGAAGATGTCTGGCTCGACAGGGGCTGACGAGTGAGCCCAGCCTATCTGCTGCGCCGCCTTCTGGCGGTGGCGCTCGTGCTCTGGATCGTGACGATCGCGGTTTTCGCGATCACCATGATCCTGCCTGGCAACGCCGCCATCATGATCCTGGGCGAGTACGCGACGCCCGACCAGGTCGCGGCGATGGAAGAGAGGCTGGGCCTCAACCGTCCCGCAGCCATCCAGTACTTCGAATGGCTGTTCAACCTGCTGCAGGGGGATTTCGGAATGTCCCTGCGGCTGTCCCTTCCCGTATCCGAGGTCGTCGGATCGGCGTTCAGGAATTCTGCAATGCTGGCGGCAACGGCCTTGGTCACGGTTACAGTGGTTGCCGTGCCGATCGGGATGCTGGCTGCCGTCAAGCGTGGCACCAAGGCCGACCTCGGCATCAGCCTGGTTGCCTATGTCGGTACGGCGATGCCGGAATTCGTCACCGCGACGCTGCTCCTGGTGATCTTTGCGGCGCCGGGAAACCCGCTTCTTCCGGCAGGCGGTTTCATCCCGCCGGGCGAAAGCGTGGCCGGTTTCTTCAACCACGTGATCCTGCCCGCAGGGGCGCTGGGGCTGATCCTGACAGCGCATATCGCCCGGCAGGTGCGTTCCGAGATGTCCGATGTCCTGTCAAGCGACTACATTCGCGCCGCCCGGTTGAAGGGCCTGCACGAGGGCCGCGTCATCCGCGGTCATGCCCTGCCGAACTCGCTTGCGCCGGCAGTCGCGGTGATTTCACTCGACATCGGTTACCTTCTCGGCGGAATCATCGTTGTCGAGGAGATATTTGCCTGGCCGGGCCTCGGCCGGCTGCTGATCCTGGCCCTCGAGAACCGCGACCTGCCCGTGATCCAGGCGATCACGCTGTTGCTGGCAATGGTTTATGCACTGTCAAACCTTCTGTCGGATATCGTGATCGCGGCCCTTGACCCGAGGGTGCGGTATGAATGAGTTGTTCCGCCATCCGGCCGGCATGGTCGGAGCTGGGCTTTTGACGATAATCGCTCTTGCCGTGATCCTCGGACCGTTTCTTGCTCCCTATGACCCGCAGGCCTTCCACCCGGCGGTCCGGTTGACCGGTCCGTCCGTGGCGCACTGGCTCGGAACCGACCAGTTCGGCAGGGACATCCTGTCGCGCCTGTTGACGGGTGCAGGCCCGACAATTCTCTTCGGCGTCGGCGCGACGGCTCTCGGAGTATTGGCAGGCTCGATAATCGGAGTCACGGCAGCCGTGGCCGGTGGTTGGGTCGACAGCGTGATCATGCGCACGCTCGATGGTCTTCTTGCCGTCCCGGACCTTCTGTTCACCCTGCTCATCGTCACCATTCTCGGGGGCGGCATCGGAGAGGCCATGCTTGCCGTTGCGGTCGCATTCACGCCAGGCATGGCGCGCATAGCCCGGTCGTCGGTGCTTTCGATCCGAACCAGGGAATACATTCTCGCGGCCATCGCCCGCGACGAGAGCCGGGCCTATATCATCGTTCAGGAAGTCATTCCCAACGCCATCGGGCCGATCATCGTCGAGGCGACGATTCGGGTTTCATTCGCGATCATGATCGGGGCGACTCTCGGCTTCCTCGGCCTCGGTGCACAGCCCCCGAGCACCGAGTGGGGCCTGATGGTCGCCGAGGCACGCCAGTACATGTACCGTTCACCCTGGGTTGTCGCCGTACCCGGCATCGCGATCGCCGTTGCGGCACTCGGGTTCAACCTGTTCGGGGATGCGCTGCGCGATGCCTTCGACCCGAGGCGGAGGCGTCGCTGATGACGAAGGGGGAAGGAGCCGGGAGACGCCACCCCGTGCTCGAAATCCGGGACTATACGCTCGCCTACGGTACGCCGACCGGGCCGGTTGACGCCCTGAGAAACGTGACACTGTCGATCCGGCACGGACGGACGCTGGGTCTCGTCGGCGAGTCGGGCTCCGGCAAGACCTCGCTGGCCTGGGCAATCATGCGGTACCTGCCCGCCAATGCCGTCGAGCGTTCGGGGAAGCTCGTGCTTCTCGGAGAGGACCTGCGCGCAAAGTCGCTCGAGGAAATCCAGAACTTGCGCGGCCGGCGGATCAGCATGGTGTTCCAGGACCCCGGCACCTCGCTGAATCCCGTGCTGAAACTCGGCGACCAGGTCGCCGAGGTGCTTGTGCGCCACCGGTCCCTGACCCCGAAGGAGGCCCGAGACGAAGGTGAGGCTTGGCTGGCCCGAACCGGCATCAGCCGTCCGTCCGACATGATGAACCGCTATCCACACGAGGCTTCTGGAGGGGAAAAGCAGCGAGTCGTGATTGCCACGGCCTTTGCGTGCAATCCCGAAATGATCATCTTTGACGAACCCACGACGGCATTGGACATCATAACCGCACGCCAGATACTCGACCTGTTCGACGACCTGCACGACGAGACGGGAGTCACCGCGCTCTACATTTCGCACGATCTGGGGCTGGTTTCACGCATCGCCCAGGACGTGGCGGTGATCAACCAGGGCGAAATCGTCGAACTCGGTCCGTGCGAGCACGTGTTCGTCCGTCCCCGCAACCGCTATACCCGGGACCTTGTTGCAGCCGTGCCGCATCCCGACCACCGCATCGTGACAACGGAGCCTGGCAGTGGAGACGACCTGCTCAAGCTGGACGGGGTCAACGTCAGGTATGGAAAGGGGAAAAACGTCCTGGACTTTCTCCAGCCCAAGCGTGAGGTGGTGCACGGTGCCCGGGATGTCTCGTTCGGCCTGCGGGCGGGGGAGATTCTCGGGATCGTCGGCGAATCCGGTTCCGGAAAATCGACGATCGCAAAAGCGCTGGTCGGATTGCAGGATTTCGAGGGTGCGGTCACATTCGGAACGAAATCCTATTCCGGCCGTCGCAGGATCGACCGCGCCTACCGGCGCGCCGTGCAGATCGTCTTCCAGCATCCCGATGCGTCCCTGAACCCGCGCCAGACCATCGGCAAGATCCTGTCGCGCCCGCTGAAACTCTATGATCTCGCGCCGCGCGCCGAATGGGACCGGCGCGTGCGTGAACTCCTTAAGAGCGTGCTCCTGCCTGAAGACTACGCAAAGCGGTACCCGCATGAACTTTCAGGTGGCGAAAAGCAGCGCGTTGCCATTGCCCGTGCTTTTGCGGCCGAGCCGCAACTGGTGATCTGCGACGAAATCACCTCGTCGCTCGACGTCTCGGTGCAGGCGTCCGTAGCCCGGTTGCTCGTCGAATTGCAGCAGCAAACCGGCACCGCCTGCCTGTTCATAACCCATGATCTCAACCTGGTGCGCCAGCTCGCGCACCGAATCGCGGTCATGCAGAATGGCGACCTCGTGGATCTATTCGATTCGTCCGAGGCGCGTGCCCCGGGACGCCATCCCTACACGACACAGCTGCTCGATGCGGTTCCGGTTCCGGTCGAGCCCGAAGAGGCAGCGGGAGCCGCGTGATGGACCCCCTGGCAGCCGCCCGGAACATCGACGAGGCCGCCTGCCTGGAGACGCTGTCGGAAATGGTGCGCTTCAAGAGCTACTCGGAAACCGAGGGAGAGAGAAGGCTTGCCGAACGCATGGTGGAAATCATGCGGGGGATGGGGCTGGAGGCCGCGTTGCAGCCGGTCGGGGGAAACCGGGTCAATGCCATCGGCACCTGGCGCGGCACGGGCAATGGCAGGAGCCTGCTGTTCAACGGCCACCTCGACACCAACCCGGTTACCGAGGGCTGGAGCGTCGATCCGTGGGGCGGTCTCGTGGACGAAGATTTCATCTACGGCATTGGCGTGTCGAACATGAAGGCGGGCGATGCCGCCTCGCTTTGTGCCGTGCGTTCCTTGATGAATGCCGGTCTGAAGCCCGGGGGCGACGTGGTCCTCACCTATGTCGTGGGCGAATTGCAGGGTGGAGTCGGCACTCTTGCCGCGGTGAAACAGGGCGTGCGGGCGGACTATTTCGTCAACTCCGAACCAACGGACCTGCAGGCCCTGACGATGCACGCCGCGGCATTCGTTTTTCACATCGAACTCGAGGGCATTACCCGCCACATGTCGAAGCGGGAAGAAGCGGTTGACGCGATCCGGGCGGCCTGTGACCTGGTGCCCAGGCTCACGGGCCTGACCTTTTCCGATGCCCCGAACGAGGAAGTCCGCTCGATCAACAGGGTGCATGTCGGAACGATCAGGGGCGCATTGTCGCGCGAGTTTCACGAGTGGCGCGCACCGCAGGTCGCCGATTTCGTGCACATGTCGGGTTCGGGTCGTTACGGCCCCGGCCAAACCGAGGAGCGGGCGGTGGCCGACATCCGGGATGTCCTCGACCAGGTGGAAGCCGAATGGCCCGGGCTCAGGACGCATGTCTGGACCGAGACGCGCGACGACAAGCCGTCCATGCCCGCTTTTGAAGTGTCCAGGGACTCCGGAATCGTCAAGGCCGTCAACGCTGCGTACCGCGCGGTCCGAGGTACGGAACAGCCCACCGGAACGATCACGCCGCCCGGGTTTTACGGTACGGATGCCGGCCACCTGTATGTTGAAGGCGGTATGGAGGGTATCGTCTGCGGCCCTGGCGGACGATACAACACGATGCCGGATGAACGCGTCGACCGCGACGATTATCTCGACATGATTCGAATCTACATGCTGACGATCTGCGATATCTGCGGGGTGGAGTAGGCTGCGACAAACGGGGAATCGGGAAGGAATTCTCCCGGAAGTTGCAACACTGTTCCAGGCCAAGCCTGCCGTGGCCCGCCTCATCCCCTGAGCCGTTCGCCCGCAGGCAGGAACCGTCAGGTCTGCCCGGACACTGCATGCCGGGATGACCGGAAGGCAGTGAAATCCTGCAATGTGCGTCCCGGTCCGCGCCTTTTGGCGGAGCAACGATCGATGTGCCGCCGCAGCCGCGCCGACTGCCGGACGGTACTATCCCAGGATGTCCGGCTCGATCCTTTCCAACAGCCGGTCAAGTTCCGCGACATCGACGTCGGTAAGCCCGTACACGGGCTTGCGCGCGGTTGCGTGGCGCAGTGCGCCGCGCCGCCGGAGGATTTCCTTGCGTATCGGCAGCCCAAACCCCAGTTGCTGTTCATGGCGGTTTATCGGCAGGTACCGATCGAAGAGGTCCTCTGCCTCACCGGCGCGACCTGCCGTGAAGAGGTCGTAGACCCGCACCAGCACGTCGGGAAATGCAAAGCCGGTCATGGCTCCGTCGGCACCTCGATGCAGCTCCTGCGGAAAATACAGTCCGTTGTTCCCGGTCAGGATGCTCACGCGGCGCTGTCTACCCTCACGTTCCATTTCCCTGATTTTCGTGAGTTTCGGAAGTCCGGGACAATCCTCATGTTTCAGCATCACGAGATCAGGAAACTCATGCACCATCCTGGACCATGCAGCAGGCGACAAGTGGACGTTGCTCGCCTGCGGGAAGTCCTGGTAGACGACCGGAATATCGGCACCGATTGCTTCGAAGACCTGTTCGAAGTAGCGGAAAACCGCGTCATCGCTCTTCAGGCCGGCCATTGGCTGCAGCATGACTCCCGATGCGCCCAGGTCCATCACCGAATGTGAAAGGTCCCTCAGTGCCGTCAGCGCGGAGTGTGTCACGCCCACGATGACCGGCAGTTTCTGTGCGGCACATCGCAAGGCACGTTCCGCGAAATCGGCTGACTCGGCATCGGTCATCTTGTTGGCTTCGCCCATGACGCCCAGAATCGTGATGCCGGAGACCCCGCACCCCAAGTAGAAGTCAAGGAGTTGCTCCGTTCCTTCCAGGTCGAGTGATCCGTCGGGGCAGAACGGAGTTGCTGAAATGACAAATACGCCCCTGGTATCCTCGTTCAGCCTGGGCATCACACAATCCCTGCCTTTCTCTAATCATGCGTCAAGGTGCCCGACAGTCGCCGATGCACGCCGGGAGTGTCAAGAAACTTCAACCGGTTACCTGTTTCAGGTTTCCGTGAAATCCGTCCGAGCCCCCCGGTTGCAGGGTTGTGCGCGGAGAGGTTGGCTGTCTCGTCGCCGGCACGCCCCGCTGCACTCAAGCGCATTGTGTTCCGGAGAAACGGTTCGCAACCATTGACGGAGGCATCCTGTTCGAGACCGGTCGTCGCCAATTGCGGCGGAAAATGAGCCTTGTTGCCTGGCAGGTGACGGATGCCGGCTTGGTTTGAATTATCGCCGCGATCAGCAACTGGCCGGCAAGGCCGGCGCGCCGATGCACGTCCCAACCGCACTGGTCCACGATATCGTCGTCGGCTTGTTGTCAGCGTGCTGCTCACAGAGGTCCTCAAGCCATGCGTGTGGATTTCGATCAACTGCGACGGGTCGCCGCCGACGATGACGCGCAGCCGGATTCCCTGCCCCATTCTCCCCCTCACGCGTCCAAAGGGAACCCCCGGGCAATGGCAGGTACTGTCAAGCTATCGTCCATGTCCCATTGCCTGCATCGGCGTTCCTCCAAAGAGCTCCGGGATGGGCAAATCCGATAGCGTTCCGGCCGGTGGAGTGGTAATGTCGGAACACTCCCGCAGACAGGCGGAACCGTGTGGAAGTATTCGTCTGGTCGGGCCAACAGTTTCAGGTTCCGGATTCCGGCTGTCGTAACTCAGGGAATTGGCCAGAGTTCGGGGCGTTCTTCAAGAACGGAGGGGTTCGGTTTGTCTTTTCGTGATTCCGTGGATAAAATGTTCAACAGGGCGGCGGCATTGGTTGAAATGCCCGACGGCCTGCTTGAGGAAATCCGGTCCTGCAACAGCACCTACACCGTGCGTTTCGGCGTTCGGCTCCGAGGCCGCGTCGAGACTTTCGTAGGATACCGGTCCAATCATTCGGAGCACATAGAGCCTGTCAAGGGCGGCATTCGATTCGACGAAGCCGTCACGCAGGATGAGGTCGAGGCACTTTCGGCCTTGATGACCTACAAATGCGCGCTGATGGAGGTCCCGTTTGGAGGCTCGAAAGGCGGCCTCCGGATAAACCCGCGGAAATACAGTGAAACCGAGATGGAGCAGATCACCAGGCGGTTCGCCTACGAACTGATCAAGCGCGATCTCATCAACCCGGCACAGAACGTGCCTGCCCCGGACATGGGGACCGGCGAACGCGAAATGGCCTGGATTGCGGACCAGTATTCCCGGATGACGACAACCGATATCAATTCAAGGGCTTGCGTGACCGGAAAACCGCTGGTCGCGGGGGGTATCGCCGGACGGCTCGAAGCGACCGGGAGGGGTGTCCAGTACGCGCTCGAGGAATTTTTCCGCCATCCCGAAGATGTCAGGAGAGCGGGTTTGGACGGGACACTGGAGGGAAAGCGGATCATCGAAAGGGATGGCGCGGTCACGGACGCTGGCGGTCTGGATGTGGACGATGTACGCCAGTACATTTCCGAAAATGGCGGAATAAGCGGATATCCGTCGGGAAGGTACGTGGAAGATGGCATGGAATTGCTCGAAGAGGATTGCGATATCCTGGTCCCTGCGGCGATAGAAGGCGTGATCACGGGATCGAATGCGGACCGCATCAAGGCGCCGCTCATTATCGAGGCAGCAAATGGTCCGGTGACCGCGGAGGCCGATGAGAAGCTGCTCGCCAAGGGCAAGATCGTCATTCCGGACATGTATGCGAACGCCGGTGGCGTGACGGTTTCGTATTTCGAATGGGTGAAGAATCTAAGCCACATCAGGTTCGGTCGCATGCAGCGTCGGCAGGAAGAAGCGCATGGCAATCTCCTGGTCGAAGAACTGAATCGCCTGTTTTCCGAAGCCCATGTACCCGTGAAGCTGTCGGAGAGGTTCGTTGAACGCTACAAGCAGGGGGCAGGGGAGATAGAACTGGTCAGGTCCGGGTTGGAAGATACGATGCGGCAGGGCTACCAGTACATGAGCGAGGCCTGGCACGAACGTGATGAAATAGCGGACCTGAGGACGGCGGCGTATTTTGTCGCGATCCGGAGAATCGTTTCGAGCTACCAGTCAAAGGGGATCTGATTCAAACACGATTTGTGTCAGGCGCTCCGGAATTCCGCGGAGTACGGCTCCCCGGGACGTGCACCTGATCGTGGTTCCTGTAGGTGAATTCTTCATGTCATGAGCCCGAACAGCGTCCGGTTGCATGAGATGACCACGCGTTTTGGGTGCGTCCCCTGTATTCGGACTTGGCGATTTTTATGGACGGGTGTGAGCGCCTGGCTGTCGCCCATGTCGGGATGACCGACCCTTGGGAGAACCAATTGTGGGGGCGACTCATTCTGGTCGAAAGTTCTTCATGTCATGAACACGACCATGTTCGGTTGCTCCGCCGAAGCGCTCAAGGTCCGTTTCACAGGGTGGATTCGGTGACATCGCGAACCTCATTTGCGCCGTTCGGAACGAAATTGTTCACCTCTCAACCGGCCGTGTCGTGAAACGGGTCTTTGACACCTTCGGCGACGACGCGATGGTGTTGTCTCCAGGCAGTGGTTTTGGCGCTCTTCGCCACGCTCTTGTCATGGAAGAATGAACAAACGCATAAGTGTCTGCTCGAAAACGATTGGTTGTGAAATTCATGAGTCCGGTAGGCTGTTTCTTTCTATAATGTCGAGCAAGGCGAAAAACCGTTCGCTGATAGGTATCTCATTGATATTATTGGCAATGTTGGTAGCGACTCTGGCAGACGTCATTGCGAAATCCATGTCTGTAACGGTTTCCGAGGCGCAGCTGATGTTCCTGAGGAGCGCGTCGGGTTTCGTCATGGTGTTTGCCTTGATGTATGTTCGGCACACAAGAAAGCGCACTGCCTTGGTCAATCTCGACCAGGTCAGGCTTCACCTGGTTCGCTCAATCATTTGGTGCTTTTCAGTCTATCTGATGTTTGTCGCCCTTTATTCCGCACCGCTCGCAGATGTGAGCGTGCTTCTTTTGACGGAGTCGCTCTTTGTTATCCCGATGGCAGTGTTTTTCTTGCGCGAAAAGCTGACTCGCTCGAGATCCTGGGTCATCTTTCTGATGCTGTTCGGAACAATTTGCATATTGTCTCAGGATTTCTCGGGGCAATTGCAACTTTCTCCAAAGGGGTGGATCGCGGCCCTTGGCGCGGCATTTCTTGGAGCCGTAATCGCCGTAATCCTGAAGTCGATGGCGGAAAAGGATGAGCTCCTGGAGTTCCTGTTCTACTCGTCCATCGTCGGGGGCGTCGTATTCTTTTTTCCGGCAATTCTGAATTGGCAACCGGTCTCGTTTTCTGTCTTCACCGCCATAACGGTCATGAGTATTTGCCTGCTCGTAACACAGGCATTGATCGTGCAAGCATTCCGCCATTCCGAAGCCTTGGTGATTACCCCGTTTTTTTCCGTTTCGGTCCCTTTCGGAGTCATCGCCGGATGGCTCGTTTTCAGCGAAGTGCCGAGCTGGCTTTTCTGGCCGGGTTGCATCGTCATCGTGTTGGCTGCGCTGTTGGCTGGAAGGGAGTAAACCATGACGCCTTTCATGCCATCCCTGATTCTTCGGGTTTCCCGTGACCTGCACTCCGGGACAGGAAACCAAATCCGCCATCTCGAAAAGTAGAGCAGAGAAGGCATCACGACCGGCCTCGCACCGGCCGCGTATACGTCCTTCCTTCACGTCAACTTTTCGGACAGGCCTCCCCGAAGCACGAGGTGACCGCATTTGCAGCATCGGCCGCCGTTTTGGACAAACTCCGTCTTTGAGGACGCGCGTGGCTTGACCGGGTTCCATTTCGTGGTTCGCTGCCTGATCGCCATACGGAAGACCAGCTTGTCGGTAAGTCGCGGACTCTCAATGTCTTGAACCGCCCGTGAACATCAAAGGGATACCCGATGACCTCTCATAGACCCCGCGCTGGTGCGCATGTCGAGAAAGTCAGCCTACAGCCCGTAGATGGTGGGGCATCGAAAGCGGTCGGCCAGCCCAAGGACCGGTGAACGATGCTGTTTGTCTCCCGCGGCCGGCATTGCCCTCGCTGCAAGAAGTTCCTCAACAAGCTGAATGACTCCCTGGCTTCATGGGTCAGTGAGATGGATGCCGTTGTCGCTTCGGCCGACACCCGGGACGAGGCCCTGGCGGACAAGAACGAGTTTGGCTGGAATTTCGACCTTTGCCACGGCTTGACGGAAACGCAAATGCGGTCGCTTGGCCTCTATGTTTCCGAACCGCTCTTCGAGGCGGAAACAACGGGCCTGTTTTCTGACCCCGGCGCATTTGGAATTCGCCCGGACGGAACGCTCATGATCGTGGATATTTCCAACGGACCTGCGGCGCACCCGGACCTGGAAGAACTGTTGGACGGGATGACGTTCAACATTGAGAACGATCGCCCGGACAGGGGAACCGCCTGACACCGTCCGTGCGGAACAGGCAAAACTGTCAAAGCGCATCTGACATCCCGGCCGGCAGCGCGGCGGACAGGACCGTCGTCCGGAGTGCGTCGCGTCTCTTTGCCGGCGCGTATGCTACGAACTGTGATCGCCCGGGGCTTCCGGCGCGTGAGGCCGCGCGCCCTCGTATTTCACCAGATTGTCGTTCATTTGGAGCCAGGGAAGCCTGCTTTCGTAGTACACATGGAAACCCGGTTCGAATTCCAGCGGATTTGCCAGGGAGGCTGCGTAAACGTGGATCTCTCCCTGGTAACGGTCTGCTTCAAATCCCATGGGCGTGCCGCAGTCTTCACAGAAATGGCGGTACACACCTTTGGAGCTTTCGAATGTTTTCGGTGCATTGCCTGTCCATGTGAAGTTTTCGACTGGTACTCCAATCCACGCGACCACGGGTGCGGCACAGTTTCGCCGGCAATCGTTGCAATGACAGTAGCAGGCCCAGGTCGCCTCGCCGTCGTACTCCCACCACGTCTTTCCGCAGAGGCAATGGCCGCACGTCGTCATGTCATTCACCGGTTTTGTTTTTTTCCCTGGGGTAGTGGGCACGCGGAACCGCGCACCCTGTCTTGAGCTGATTACACCGTTTTCAGAAGGACTTGTCGTCGATCCGTAGCTGCCGGTGTGCGACTCATTGCGCATGCCCGGACAGGGCTCAAGGACCATGCCGCTCCCGGCAGGCCCACTCGTGACCGGTCACGGAATATCGGGAACTGCCCGGTTTCGGTCAATCGAGGGTTCGAGAGAATTCTCGCGCGTTTCGACGAGACCGGGTCGCCGACAGACATGGACCTTACCGGATTCCACTTGCCCCCCTGAAAGGCGATCTGGCGGAGTACTGGGCAGTCCGGGTGTCGGGCGATTGGCGTATCGTCTTGCGCGCCGATGGCGATGTCAGGGATGTTGACCTGATTGACGATCACCAAGAAGGAGCGAACATGCCGATGACGAATCCCCCTCATCCCGGCCTGTCCGTACGTCACGACTGCATGGGACCTTCAGGGCCAAGCGTGACGGAAGCGGCGCACAAGCTTGGGATCGGCCGCAAGCAACTCTCGGATGTCGTCAACTGCCGTTCGGGGATTTCCCAGGTGATGGCGATCCGCCTCGACAAGGCATTCGGCGGCGGCGCGGATACCTGGTACCGCCTCCAGTCCGCCTGGGAACTGGCCCAGGCGAAGTAGACGGCGCACCGAATCAAAGTCGAACGCCTGGTGCCGGTTACCTGATCCGGGTGTGAAAGACTCGATTTCCCGTCGCCACGCTGCCTTTCTCCGGATCCGGAAGCCGGGAGGGACGGTGGCTGCATTGGCAGGTAACTCGACATCGAATCAGGTCAGCAATCCCGGTTGGCGTGTGACGACTCGGTTTGATGGACACACTGCGAATCGAAGCGGCGCAAGGCAAATCGGAGACGTTTCCACATTGCCCCGGCCCGCTTGGCTCTGCCAGCCGGGAAACGACCGAGGATCGCAGGCTGGGAGTCGCTTGGTGGTTGCACTCGGAGCCGAAAAACACTAGGTCTTGCTTTTCCGCAACAACTTGACTGGAGTGAATCATGGCACGGGTAACGGTTGAGGATTGCGTCGACAAGATTCCCAACAGGTTCGAACTGGTCATTCTGGCCGCGCACCGGGCTCGCGAAATCTCTTCCGGTGCAGAAATCACGGTTCCGGAGGACAACGACAAGAACCCTGTCATTGCACTGAGGGAAATCGCGGAGGAAACGCTCTCGGCTGAACAGGTTCGCGAATCCGCGATCGAAACCCATCAGACCGAAATCGAGGTCGATGTTCCCGAGGAAGACCAGTTGTCTCTGCTCTTGTCCGGAGAACGGGACGATGAGCCTGATGACCCGGCGATGGAGGACAGCATCCTTCGGAAACTGATCGAGGCCCAGTCCCGCGAGTGACCGTGGGATCGCTGGAGGAACAGGGATCCATGCGTCATGGCGCAACGGAAGTTCAAGTACTGCACCAGTGCGGAGGAACTGGCCGGGCGGGTCAGGTCCTATAATCCGAATTCCAATTCGGAGCTGATCACCTCCGCCTATCTGTACAGCCAGCAAATGCATGCGTCGCAGTCGCGCCAGTCGGGTGAGCCGTATTTCACCCATCCGTGTGCCGTTGCGTCGATCCTTGCCGACCAGAGGTTGGACGACACCACGATCGTGACGGCCCTCCTTCACGATACGCTGGAGGACACCCGGTCGACCGAGGAGGAACTGTCCGCGCGGTTTGGTGCGACGATCTCCGGTCTTGTCGACGGCGTGACCAAACTGACGAACATTTCGACCGTATCGATGGAGGCAAAGGAAGCGGAGAATTTCAGGAAACTCCTGCTTGCGGTTTCAAGGGACCCGAGGGTCATCGTGGTGAAACTCGCGGACCGCCTTCACAACATGAAGACGATCAGGCACCTGCCCGCCGAAAAACGGACCAGGAAGGCAAGGGAAACAATGGAAGTCTATGCCCCTCTTGCCGGGCGCATGGGTATGCAGTGGATGCGGGAAGAGCTGGAGAATCTGGCGTTCAGGGAATTGTACCCCAATGAACATCGGGCTCTTCTTGGCAGGTTCGCCAAGATGAGGCGGGAACATCCGAATCTCATGGAAGAGATCATCAGCGATATAAGGGACAAGCTTGAAGAGATGGGGGTCGAGGCCGGAGTCGAAGGCCGCGCGAAGAAACCCTATTCGGCCTGGCGGAAACTGAACGAGGAAAAACGGGACTTTTCGGCCCTGAGCGATGTCCTGGGATTCCGGGTCATAACCACCAATGTGGACGACATCTACAAGGCTCTCGGCGCGATCCATCTCAAGTGGAAGGCCGTCCCCGGCCGGTTCAAGGATTACGTCAGCCATCCGAAATCAAACGGCTACAGTTCCGTTCACACCGTGGTTTCGGGCAAGTACGGGCATATCGTCGAAATCCAGATCAGAACCAGGGACATGCACCTGAAAGCGGAAATCGGGGTCGCCGCCCACTGGTCGTACCGGGACGGGCTGCCTGTCGAACTCAAGACGACCGAGGATCCCGGATACTGGATCAGGAACCTGACGGAGAACTTTGGCGAAGAACCCCACGAGAGCCTGGTCGAACTCGTCAAGCTCGAGATGTACAGCGACCAGGTCTTCTGCTTCACGCCGAAGGGGAGGGTGATCAGGCTGCCCAAGGGCGCGACGCCGGTCGATTTTGCATATATGGTGCACACGGCCGTCGGGATGACCTGTGTTGGCGCCAAGGTGAACGGCAAACGGGTTCCCTTGTCCACTCGCCTGAAAACCGGGCAGACCGTCGAGATTCTGACCGCCGAAAACCAGAGGCCCAACGCCAACTGGGAAGACATGGCGGTTACCGGGCGCGCGAAGTCCGCGATTCGCAGGGCAGTCAAGACAGAGAAGATGGAAAGCGACATCCGCCTGGGCAGGGAACTGGCGCGGTCAACCCTGGAACGCATCAACAAGCGGTTGACCGACAAGGCGCTTTCGACTGCCGCCGCGGCGCTCGGAGAGAAGGATGCACAGCATTTGCTTGCAAAAATGGGGCAAATGAAAATCAACGGGGCAAGACTGATCAAGGTGCTTTATCCCGAGTTGGTCGATTCTGTCGAAAAGAAGGTCCAGACGGCCTGCAAGATATCGGGCTTGCCGGAAGGTCAGAGCAGGCTGAGGACCTTTTGCTGCCGTCCGCTGCCGGGCGAACGGATCGTGGGCATTTCCCAGCGGGGAAACGGGGTCAAGGTCCACGTTATTCACTGCGAAAAACTCGCCGAATACGAGAACCAGCCGGAACGGTGGATCGACTTGCGGTGGACCGAGGGCAAGAGTACCGGAAACCACAAGGCTTACCTCGATGTCACGATGGCCAATTCCGCCGGGGTCCTTGGGCGGGTCTGCACCCTGTTCGGCGAACAGAATTCAAACATCTCGAACCTGAAATTCACCGACCGTAAGTCCGACGTCTACCGTATGGAATTCGAAATCGAGGTCCGCGATGTCGAACATCTGTACAACATACAGCGCGCCCTTGATGCGGAATCGGATGTCGTCGTGCACAAGCGAATTCACGGTCGATCGCCGAAACCCAAAACAGCTGTTGCCAGGCCGGCGTAACTGGCGCACAACAACGCTTTCGGATTAGGAGAACAACAGGAAAAGGTGTTCAAGAGGCGTACACAGCTGTCTTTTCGCGAGCGCGTGTCAGAATCGATCTATCCCAGGTCAGGATGGCGTCGCGCAACGACATATGCACTCCGGAGAATCCTGCGTTTGCCCGATACGCCACACCGGATCGCTTTGGGGCTTTCCTGCGGGGTCCTGGCCTGTTTTTCCCCCTTTTTCGGGTTGCACATCGGGCTCGCCATCTTGCTGGCGTTCCTGTTGCGCGGCAACCTTTTCGCATCCCTGATCGGGACGTTCTTCGGCAACCCGATCACATTCCCGGTGATTGCCGCGGCGAGCTACAACATAGGGCATACGCTTCTGGGAACGGCCAACGACCAGACTCCGCTCAAGGCAGTTCGGCATGCGTTCAATGAGGCTGCAAGCGATGTCAAGCGCAACCTGCTCAATCTGCTCGGATCCGAGCCGACATCATGGGATGGCGTCAAGGAGTTGGCCGGGTCAATATTGCTCCCCTACGGCATCGGCGGATTGATCTCTGGTCTCGTGACGTCAATTGCGGTTTATTTCGTTTCCAGGCCGTTGATCGAGGCCTACCAGAGGCGGCGAAGGCTCAGGTTCGCGAAACGCCGGGACGTGCGGCCGGAGGCGGAGTCCAATGACCAGGCCGCGGACAATGCTGAAGGGAGATTGACATGACACTGTTTCTCGGAAGTACACCCCGCCGACTGCGCCTCGGGGTCAACATCGACCACGTCGCGACGGTCAGGAATGCGCGCGGGGGCGACTACCCGGATCCTGTCAGGTCGGCAAAGCTGGCAGAGGCCGCGGGAGCCGACGGCATCACCGCGCACCTGAGGGAAGACCGCAGGCACATCACCGACCGGGATATCGATCTTCTCATGAAGAATCTGTCCGTACCGTTGAACCTTGAAATGGCGGCAACCGAGGAAATGCTCGAGATTGCGCTTCGCCATCGACCGCATGCCGTGTGCATTGTCCCCGAGAAACGCGAGGAGCGGACGACGGAAGGAGGTCTCGATGTCGCCGGTGACGAAAACCGCCTTGCCCGGTTCATCGGGCCGCTCAAGGACGCTGGATGCCGGGTTTCGTTCTTCGTCGCGGCGGAAAGGCGTCAATTGGAATCTGCAGCGCGCATCGGGGCACAAGTGGTTGAACTTCATGCTGGCGCCTATTGCGATGCGCATAACGAAGGACGGATCGCGGACCGGGACCGCGAGTTGGACGCGATTGTGGCCATGGCGGGATTCGGTGCGTCGATCGGCCTGGAAATCCATGCCGGCCACGGATTGACGTTCGATACGGTCAAGCCGGTCGCCGCGCTGCCGGAGGTCCAGGAACTGAACATCGGTCATTTCCTGATCGGGGAAGCCATATTCTCGGGACTCGACAGCGTCGTCCGGAGGATGAGAGCGCTGATGCAGGAGGCACGGTCCGAGACGCTCGGGGAAGGGGTCGCATGACCTCGTCCAGGTGGACTGTTCCCTGAAGTCGAGAACGGAACCCTGTTTGTCCTTTTCCTTCTTTCGTCGCGACATGCCGTTGCGCGTGCGGACATCTCCGGAAGGGAGGTCGGACTCGGGCACCGTAGGTGGCCTGATCGGTAGAGGCCGTCCGGAATGGCTTTTGACCAGCCGGGTTTCGATGATCTCCGGGCTTCCGGTTCAGAGGCCCGGGCCGTGGACACACCTTGCCGGCCGTGGGCCGGGCATCGCGGCTGACTGGCGACAGGGCGACATGTTCTGCGCGACCGATTCGGCAGGGTCGGCAACAGTTGACGAAACCGCCTGAAGACTCCATCTAGCAGGCGGCGTCAAATCGGGGATCGGCAATGGCGAACAGGACTTCGCGCTCATCGGAAAGGGAATCCGGTTGGCTTTGGGAATCCGCCAAGACGATCGTCTATGCATTGCTCATAGCCGGCGTGATACGGACCGTTTTCTTCCAGCCGTTCTGGATACCTTCGGGCTCGATGAAGCCGACCCTGCTGGTGGGCGATTTCCTGTTCGTGAACAAGATGGCCTACGGGTATTCCTGGGCGTCATGCCCCAATCTCGGCAGCTTTAACCTGTGCTGGTTCGCTCAAGACCTGGATGGAAGGATTCTCGGCGACGAACCGGAGCCCGGGGACATCATCGTCTTCAAGCATCCGGTTGATGGCAGGGACTTCATCAAGAGGCTGATCGGGGTGCCCGGAGACAAGGTCAAGATGTCCGACGGGCGGCTGATCATCAATGATGTCGAACTTGACCTGGAGCCGAATGGCGTTTTCAAGGAACTGAGGGCGCCGCAGGGTCCGGTCGGCAACCTGCCCCGCTGCAAGGAAGTCTCGGGCATCGACGGCTCCATTTGCGAAAAGGACCTTTACGAGGAGACGCTTCCCAACGGGGTCCGTCATGCGGTTCTCGATATCGGTCACAGCTATTCGGACAATACGCCCGTTTACCATGTTCCGGACAATCACTATCTCTTCGTCGGGGATAACCGGGACAATTCCCAGGACGGGCGGTTCCCGCAAAACGTGGGTGGCGTCGGATTCGTCCCGTTCGAAAACCTGATCGGACGTGCCGACAGGGTCATCTTTTCCTCGGCAGGGTCATGGATCCTGGCATTCTGGTCGTGGCGGTCCGATCGGTACTTCAAGAGGCTCGAGTGAGTCAGGCGGACAGGCTGCGGCGATTTTCGGACCTCATCGGTTACTCATTCGGGAATCAGGAACTGCTCGACCAGGCCCTGTCTCATCCTTCGATCGGGAGTGACGAGGCCCGAAGCTTTCAGCGAATGGAGTTCCTTGGTGACCGGATCATTGCGCTGATCATTGCCGAAACCGTGTATGACGGCGACCGCTCCGCGAGCGAAGGGCAACTGGCGGTACGGTTCAACGCGCTCGTGTGCGGGGAAACATGCGTGCGCATTGCGCGAAGCATCGGTCTCGAATCCGTGCTCAGGGTGAACAAGTCGATCAAACAACCCGACGGCATGATCCCCTCGTCTGTCCTGGCAGATGCCCTTGAAGCACTGGTCGCGGCCGTTTACCGGGATGGCGGCTTCGAGGCCGCGCGAGCGCTGGTGCTGCGGCTTTGGGAAACCCATGCCGGCATCGGCATCGGTTCGACGGTAGCCAATTTCAAGAGCGAGCTCCAGGAATGGGCGCTTGCCCGTGGATTGCCGTTGCCGAAGTACGAGGAAACCGGCCGCAGCGGACCAGCGCACGCGCCGGTTTTTGTGGTCCGGGTGAGCCTTGCCGACGGGCATGCTGCTTCGGCGCGTGGCCCGACCATCCGTTCTGCCGAGCGCGCCGCGGCGGCGGAGGTTCTTGCATCCCTGGACAGGGACACGGGCGGGTGAGCCGGGAACGTTGCGGAGTCTTTGCCCTCGTCGGTGAGCCCAATGCCGGGAAATCGACGTTGATGAACCGGGTCGTGGGCACCAGGATTTCGGTTGTGACTCACAAGGCCCAAACCACGAGATTCAACGTTCGCGGGATCAGGAATCACGGCGAAATCCAACTCGTGCTGATCGACACGCCCGGCCTGTTCAGGGCGCGGCGCGTACCGGACAGGTCCATGGTCCAGGATGCCTGGACCGCCGTCTGGGACTCGGATGTCGCCCTTTTCGTCGTCGACGCCCGGAAGGGTGTCACTGCGGGCGCACGAATGATCGTCCGGGGGCTCGCCGAGAAGTTGGAATCGGTTCGAACCCGTAATCCGGAGGAGCCCCGGCAGATGCGTGTGCCGGGAACGGCACTTGTCATCAACAAGATCGATCTGGTGAAAAAACCCGAGCTCCTTCGCCTCTCGGCCGAACTCAACGACTTGTCCGGGTTCTCCATGACTTTCATGGTTTCGGCCCGGTCCGGTTCCGGCGTCGAACGGCTGCAGGACTGGCTCGAGTCGGTGGCGCCCGCCGGCCCTTGGCTGTTTGCGGAAGACCAGTCATCCGACCTTTCCCCCGAACGGTTTGCTGCCGAGTTGACGCGCAAGCACATTCTTCTGCACCTTCACCAGGAGCTGCCCTACCGACTGAGGGTCGATCCGGTTTCCTGGGACGTCCTGAAGGACGGGTCGGTTCGAATCGAACAGCAGGTCTCCGTGGAACGTGCGGGTCACCGGGGAATCCTGTTGGGCTCCCGGGGCCGGACGATCAGGACGATCGGGTCGTCGGCGAGGTCCGAACTCCGGAAGCTGCTCGGAGTCGACGCCCACCTTTTGCTCCGGGTTCAGGTTCGGCCCGAGCGGAACCGGGAGTCGTGCGTCGGACGCGGTCCGGGCCAGGAAATGGCGATGTGAGCCGTTTCGGGGCTGGACGTGGAAAGGCTGACGACCGAATTCTGGGTGGGGGCGTACTTGCGGCGCCTGCAGCACGAAGGTGTCCCCGCATTCGTGAACGCGAAAGGCGACGGGACCGCCGGAGCGGTCATGGTCAAGTTGAGCACGCTTGACGGGAGGGCGCAGGTCTTTCAGCGTACCGTATCCGGAGATGGAGGACGGATGTGGTCGGTCTTTTTCGAAGGTGACGATACGGCAGCCGATGCCTCGCTGTCTCGACAAAGACAGATCGATCCCGATCTCTGGATCATCGAGGTCGAGGACAAGAAGGCACGGCATCTCCTGGACACGCCGGGTCTCGATCGCTGAGAAACGACAGGATGAAACGGAAAGCGAACGAGGGTGCTCCCGTCATCGACGGGTGCCCCGTGCGTGTCGGTCCGGGCTGTTCGTCGACCTGAACGGCAGGTCTGCCGCACGCGAAGACTGTTCGATGATCGGGAGCGCGGCCGGAGGATTTCCAGAAGCGAGGACAGGAATTGAACAGGCCAGGACGCAGGTGCCATGGAATGGCGTGACGAAGGCGTGATCGTGGCCAGGAGGGCGCACGGCGAATCTGCCATGATCGTCGAAGCCCTGACGCGTTCGCGCGGTCGCCACGCCGGATTGGTGCACGGTGGCGCGCGCGCGAAGCTGTCGCCGGTCCTGCAGATCGGAACTCAGGTCGAACTGGAGTGGCGGGCGAGGCTCGAGGACCAGTTGGGTACCTACCGGGTCGAGTTGAAACGCTCCAGAAGCCGGATCCTCGTGGACCGCGTGGGACTGGGCGCCCTCGGTTCGGTCGCTTCCCTGGTCAGTTTTGCGTTCCCGGACAGAATGGCGCTGCCTGATCTCTATGACGAAACCGTCGCCTTCCTGGACCTGCTTGAATCCGGCGGCAATTGGCCGGCCGCCTATGTCATTTGGGAAAAGCGGCTCCTTGAAGAGCTTGGCTACGGGCTGGATCTCGAAACATGTGCCGCGACCGGCCTGACTTCGGATCTTGTCTACGTCTCACCGAAAACCGGCCGGGCGGTCTCTCGCGATGCCGGGGCGAAATACGCGAACCGGCTGTTGCCCCTCCCGCCGCTGTTGCGTCAAGGAAGAAACCTGGCGCCTGCGTCGCCGGTATCCGGAACCCCGGACGAAGTCCTGCAAGGATTGAAGACGACCGGCCACTTTATCGAGACCCGGCTCGTGCCGGCGATCGGGAATAGACCGCCGCCCGCAGCAAGGAACCGGTTTGTCGAACGTCTGCGTCGCGAGTTCGACTCGTGCGGCAGGAACGATTCTGTGCAGGGATGAAGCCGGGAGACGCCCCGGTTTCACGCCTCCAGCAGCCGCCTCGCAATGATGTGCGCCTGAATCTCGGCCGCCCCTTCGAATATGTTGAGAATTCTCGCATCGCACAGGATTCGGCTTGCGGCGTATTCCTCTGCAAATCCGTTTCCGCCGTGAATCTGGACCGCGTTATCGGCAGAGGACCAGGCGACGCGCGCCGCAAGGAGCTTTGCCATTCCGGCTTCCAGATCGCACCGTTGTCCGGAATCCTTCTTTCTGGCGGCGTGATAGGTCAGTTGCCGGGCGGCCATGATCTCCGCGGCCATCATCGCGAGTTTCGCATAAACCCGCGGAAACCGGATAATGGGTTTTCCGAACTGGACCCGCCCGATCGCATAGTCGAGCGCGACGTCCAGCGCCGATTGCGCAACGCCCACGGCACGTGCCGCGGTCTGAATCCTCGCGGATTCGAAGGTCCGCATCAGTTGCCTGAATCCCCGGCCTTCCTGCCCGCCAAGAAGATTTCCGACAGGAACCGGGAACCCGTCAAACGCGATTTCGTACTCCTTCATTCCACGGTATCCGATCACCCCGATTTCGCTTCCGGATATTCCCTTGTCCGGAAAGGGCGAGTCCGGTGTTCCGGGGGTCTTTTCGACCAGGAACATCGACAGGCCCGAGTGATCGGCCGTTGACGGGTCGGTTCGGGCGAGCAGGGTCATCATTCCGGCCCTGGATCCGTGCGTGATCCAGGTCTTGTTTCCGGTTACCAGGTAGAAACCGCCGGATCGTTCCGCGCGGGTTGTCAGCGACCCCAAGTCGGACCCGGTGCCAGGCTCGGTGAACACCGCGGTCGGGATGGAGGCGCCGGATGCCAGCTCGGGAAGCCACCGTGTCTTCTGCGCTTCAGTTCCGCCGCAAAGGACCAGTTCGGAGGCGATTTCCGTGCGGGTCGCAAGCGAACCGACGCCGATATAGGCTCTCGAAAGTTCCTCCGAGACCACGCACATGGCGGTTTTCGACATGCCCGCCCCACCGTGATCTTCCGGAATCGTCAAACCGAACACCCCGAGATCTGCCATTTCCCGAATGACGTCCAGGGGAATCAGGCTGTCGTCGAGGTGCCACTGCTGGGCATGTGGCGCGACCCTGTCGCCGGCGAAACGCCTGAACTGGTCACGAACGATTTCAAGGTCCTCGGAAAGCCCGTCGGAACCGAATACCGGTACGCCGACGCGGTCTTCGATCAGTTCGGCAAGCCGCTTTCGCGCCGCGTCCGAATTGCCATGCACGATCAGCACGCGTGCGGCACCGCTTTCTAGCGGCGCAAGGGCATCGGCGTCGAGGCCGAAGTCATGCAACCTGACGAATTCCCCTTGCGACATCGGCAGTCCGCCGACGAGCTGGCCAAGGTATTCGCCGAAGACGATCTGAAGGATCAGCTGCTCGAGATCTCCGAGACTGCCGCGGGCCTCCAGGTCCCGCGACCAGTCGGCCAACCGCTGGAGGACGTCGACGTATGTCGCGAACCAGGACAACCCATGAGCCAGTGTCTGTTGCGCCTCGAGCGCATGGCCGTCAACCCGCCCTCCGGCGAGGCATGTGCCGCGAACGCGGTGAACCAGCGCGTCCCTGACTTGCGTCGCGCTGACGACAGCCTCCGTGCAGAGGGCAGGGAGATCGGGAATCGTGGTCGGAATCTGTGTCATGATCGGGCCGTCGGGAATTGAGACAATGTCAGGAGTTCCGGCAGTTTTTCCGCGATGCCGGGACGGAAATGAAAGGGCAACGCACGGCCGCCTGTCGGCGTTGGCTCCGGAGGGATGTCTCCCGTCACCCGCCCGAATCAGCCGATTGCCCGAAGTTCGGTAACGGCAGCGCGCCCGACACTCGTTCCGAGTTTTTCATAGTTGTTGAGAAACATCGTGCGGAGCATGGTGGCTGCCTGATCGTATGCTCTCGGGTCCGGCCAGGTTTCGCGCGGAACGAATAGGGTCTTCTCGATCCCCGGCGCCGATGCGGGAGTTTCCAGCCCGAAATGCTCATCCCTGCGGAGGGTGCAGCGTTCGAGCTGACCGTTGAGCGCAAGGGAAAGCAGGCGTCGGGTGACCTCGAGCGGGAACCGTGAACCGGCCCCGTAGGCCCCGCCCGTCCAGCCGGTGTTGATCAGCCAGCACCTTGAACCTGCCTCGGTCATGCGCGATCGCAGCAGCTTTCCGTAGTCTTCCGGTCGGCGCGGCATGAACGGCGCACCGAAACAGGCGGAAAATGTCGGTCTCGGCTCGGTCACGCCGCGCTCGGTGCCGGAAACCTTGGACGTGAATCCGGACAGGAAGTGAAAAACGGCCTGGTCGGGCGATAGCTTCGCGATCGGAGGCAATACGCCGTAAGCGTCGCAGGTCAGCATCACGATGTGCTTCGGCGGACCCGCGAGCCCCGTTGGAGAAGCATTGGGAATGGAGGCGAGGGGATATGCCGACCGCGTGTTCGCGGTGATGCTGTCATCGCCATAGTCCGGAAGCCTGCTGTCAGGGTCGAAGACGACGTTTTCGACCACGGTACCGAACATTCGCGACGCTGCATGAATCTCGGGCTCGGTGGCAGGATTCAGGTCGATCAGCTTTGCGTAACATCCTCCTTCCAGGTTGAAGATCCCGTGCTCGGACCAGCCGTGTTCATCATCACCGACGAGTGTGCGTTCAGGGTCCGCCGAAAGTGTCGTCTTGCCCGTGCCGGACAGTCCGAAGACAACCGCGGAATCGTCAGGGAATCCCGTGACGTGATTTGCCGAGCAATGCATGGGCATGACGTTCTGATCCGGCAGGAAGTAGTTCAGGAAGGAAAAGACCGATTTCTTGTTTTCACCGCCGTATTCGGTGCCGGCGATCAGGATCAGCCGGTGTTGCAGGGACGTCGCAATGACCACACCGGACCGGCAATCGTGCCGACCGGGGTCAGCCGTGAAATCCGGACAGTTGATGACCGTGCAGCCGGGTTCAAAATCGCGAAGCTCACCCGGGCCCGGAATTCTCAGCAGATGCCTGATGAAGAGTGAATGCCATGCCCGTGTCGTGACCACCCTGACACCTGTGCGGAACCGGGGGTCGGCGCCGCAGAACAGGTCCTGAACAAATCCCGCACGATGCCTGATATGATCGAGCAGATCCTCGTAAAGCGCTGCAAATCCGACCGGATCCATGGAGGAATTCCGTTCCCAGCACACGTGGTCCGAGAATCCTGCCTCCCTGGCAATGAACTTGTCCTTCGGCGAGCGTCCGGTGCACGTTCCGGTCTTGACATACAGGCAGCCGCCGGGCCCGAGGTCGGCTTCGCCCCTTCGGACAGCCATTTCCACCAGCGCCGGGCTCGCGAGATTGTGGTGGAGTTCGCCGATTTCAGGGAAGATGCGCCCCGACCTCATTCAGAATCTCCTCGATTACAGGTGGTTGCCGTCGCGTCCCGTGACCCGGCAGACACCCAAGTCGCAATGGGGGATTCCCCGGTGATCGCCCGCGCAAAAATACTGCGTCTGGAGAGGTCATAACAGCCCCGTGTCGGCTTGGCACGGGCAAATGCGTCGATTTGGAAATCCGTTAACGATAAAGTTGATGAAATGACCTGCTATTCGATATCCGCTGTACATCCGCCCCGCGATTGCCTGAATATCGACAAGGTACATTTGACAGCGAGCCAGAATGAATACGCGAACATCCCGTGCATCCCGGACAGCAGATCAACTCGACGAGGGCCGCGCGACGGAAGAGGGGTCTGCATCCCGGTCGCTGTCGCCGACGGTTCACGGCAGTTGCGTGGAACTCTGCGGCCGGGGAGCTCTCGTGATCGGGAAATCGGGAGCAGGGAAGTCCAGCCTCGCGATCGAGCTGGTTTCACTTGGCGCATCTCTGGTCGGCGACGACCAGATCGTCCTGAGTGAAAACGATGGCATCGTCGTTGCGCGGGCGCTTTCACGAACGTCCGGACCGAATCCGGGCGCAATCGAAGCGAGGCAGATCGGTATCCTCGAGGCACCTGTCTGTGAACGGGTTGCCCTGATGGTCGTGATCGATCTTGACCGGCCGGAATCATCCCGGTTGCCGGGAGCCCATAAGATCTTGCTCGGGGAAACGCCCATTCCGCTTTTGCACGGCCAGGGTGTCAACGGTCTCGGCCCTGCGGTTGCCCTGATCCTGCGTTCGGGAATGCTGCCGGCGCAAGGTGGTTCAGGTGACCGGGATCAGGCCATTGCGCCGGCCGGCAGTTGATGCGGTGCGTGCTGGTGGATCACAGTCGGGCAACCGTCAGGAAGCCTCCGGAAGTGGGCGCGTGACCTGCTGACTGCTTGGTCGGTGATACTGGAACAAAGGGGGCACTCGACTCTGCCTGGAGTCCGAACTCGCAACCGCGAAGTGCGCGTCACGGTGTTTGCCACTCGATCAATTCATCAGCCTCGGTTGCAGTCACGTCGGCCCGCGGAAGTTCATCGGTCTCCCGACCGGGGGCCCCTATGCCGATCCGTCCCTGTCCCTCCCGGTTCGCGCCGTGCGGTTTGCAGCAAGATACAGGCCAAGGCCGACACCGCTCACTCCGATCAGGACGATCAGTAACGCGTCGTAACCACCCGCTTCCCATATGAGCGATCCCAGGAATGGCGCCAGGGCGGCCCCGGCCAGGAACGGCAGGGCCAGGGCGCCGAACTTGGCACCGAAATCCTCCTCACCGAGAATGTCGCGCGCGAGCAGTGGCCGTAGAATGCTCACCGCGCCCCAGGCGCTGCCGAAGAAAACCACGAACGCCAGAAGGAAGGCCGGGGAAATGCCGCTGATCAGCAGCATCAGCATGGCCACGCCCAGCATGCAGAAAATCAGGACCGCCACGGCGTTGTGGGAGAGGTAGCTTCCCGAGGCCATCACGGCCAGCCTGCCCGCGACCTGCATCGGGCCGATGAATGATGCGGCGAGGACGGCGGTCTGCGGTGGAACCTCCCGCTCGTCCAGCAGGGGCAAAAGGTGGTGCAGGGCGGCGCCATGGGCCATCGCGGTGCAACTGAAAGCCAGGGCCAGGAACCAGAAGGCCCGCCTGCCGAGGAACCCCCTGCCTGCCGCCGCCGCCGAAGGAGGGGCATCGGGGAGCTTCCGTGACTGTTCCAGCCGGTACGCCCCGACCCAGGTGATGGGTGCGGCGACCAGGACAACGACGGCCGAGAAGGTGACGCATGCGCCGCGCCAGCCCAGGTGTTCTGCCAGCGCATAGTTCACCGGGAAGCTGATCGTGCTAGCAAAGCCGGCCACCAGGGTGATCAGGATGATCCCCTTCTTGGCGTCTTTCCCCCGGGCTCGGGTCACCAGCGCGAAACAGGGCTCGTAGAGGCATCCCGCCATGGCGATGCCGATGAGGACCCAGACTGCGTAGAACTGCCACCGCGCTGCGACAGCCGCCAGGATCAGGAGGCCGGTGCCGCCGAGGATGGCGGACCCCGCCAGCAGGTTCGGGCCTTTCCCGCGATCGATGATCTTTCCGGCGAGCGGGGAGGCGAGCGCCGAGACCAGCACGGCGATCGTGATGGCCGCGGTGAGGTCGGCCTTTGACCAGCCCAGGTCCTGCTCCCAGCGTAGTAGCAGGGCCGGGAATATGTAGAAGATGCCGGCCCATTGCAGCGTCTGGCCGATGGCGAGGAGCGTGATCGAGGGTTCACGAAACATGTCGCGTGTGATCTCCCTGGCCGGCACCGAACCGGGCAGCCCATCCGGTTTCCGCCGATCCGACGACCGCGAACAGGACGAAAGGCACGAACCCGGGCATCCGCTTATCCGGGAAGCGGCCGTAAGGCACGTCGAGAATCGTCCACACCTCCCGCGTCGATCCGGGCCGACTGCTTGACACACCGCGTGAGCGCCAACAATTCGTGCCGATTCACATAGTGTTTCGTTGCAGTGCTTTTGACTCCATGAAGCGTGAAAGGGAAGTGTTCAGGTTGGGATTGGCTGTCGCCGGTTTGTCCATTGCTCTTTCCGACGACCGCCAATGCCTCGCCAATTGTCGTCGGCTGACCGCGCGGGCAGGCTCGCCTGACAGTCGTTTCGCTCGGACAGGACGAGGTTGTACACGCAATGGACATCAAGAGTATTGGTGGTATTTTCGGCAGAAACTGACCGGTGAGACATGGAATACGAACCGCTTTCTGAAGTTCGGGGGAACCTGAACGTCCAATGGTACCGCTCCAGGTTGGCGCCGGCGCGGTTTCGCGAGCTTTCCAAGCGTAGCGACCGGAAAGGCTGGATGCAGGCCGGCGGGCACTTTGGCCTCTTCTGCCTCACAGGTGCGGCGGTTTATCTGACCTGGGCGCAGGGCCTCTGGATCGCCTTTCTGTTGGCGCTGTTCGCCCACGGTACGGTCGCAAGCTTCTTCAGCGGCACCGCTCCCCACGAACTCGGCCACGGAACGGTGTTCAAATCCAAGCGGCTCAACGGGTTTTTCCTGTATCTCTTCAGCCTGATCAGCTGGTGGAACCCGTTCGACTATGCGGCCAGTCACACCCATCACCACCGCTACACGCTGCACCCGGAGGGCGACCGTGAAGTCCTGCTGCCGCTGCACCCCAACGTGGGCCGAACCTTCCTTCTGCAGCTTTTCACGGTCAACCTGCTGACCCAGCCGGGACGCACTTTCGGCAAGGGCGGGATTCTGTCGGCGATCTGGCTCACGATACTCGATGCGTTCGGCAAGGTCGGTACGACCGAGATCCCGGCCAACGAGTGGCTGCAGGCGCTCCACGACGACCAGCCGGACCAGCACCGCCGCTCAAGGTGGTGGTCGCGCACGCAACTGGCGTTCCACGGGGCGGTGCTTGTCGTGTCGGTCCCGACCGGCCTCTGGGTCGTGCCGCTCATCATCACCGTTCCCAGCTATATCGCGAATTGGCTCAGTTACTTCGTCGGCCTGCCCCAGCATTGCGGGCTGATGGAGCACACGACCGACTTCCGCAAGAGCACGCGGTCGATGCACCTGCCCAGGTTCGTGGAATTCCTCTACTGGCACATGAACTGGCACACCGAGCATCACATGTATGCCGGCATCCCCTGCTACAATCTTCCCGCGCTGGCAGCCGAGATCAAGGACGACATGCCCGAACCGCGCAGTCTGCGTGAAGCCTGGCGCGAGATGCTCGACATATGGGAGCGCCAGAAGTCCGATCCGGATTACACTTTCGACACGCCCCTGCCGGCCACGGCGCAGACCGAGAGGCGCGGGAGGGCGGAGGCCGGAGAATCCTCGATCGGTGACCTGGCACCCAGGGAACTGGCCTAGGACAAGGCGCAAGTCTGGTTTTCAACCGATCTTCAAGGTGACGGGCTGGATCATGGGCCGCGATGCGGAAATCGGCCTGCAGTTCAGCCCGCAGCAGGACACGACAGCCCTGGTCTTCGTAACTCCACTCTCACCGGTCCGTCGTTTTTTCGCACGGGCAGTATGGAGAATATCCGGGCGCCGGCTCGACGAGGTGACGCGCGACCGTGTCGAGGCAGCGGGAATACTGACGTGAGCTGCAGATCCCCGGTTCGCGGAATCCTCCGGCCACCGTTGCATCGCGCGCGTGTGGCCGGGCCTGGACGTCTCGCCACTGCCAGCCAGGGGGCGACCGGCCGGGAAAGCCGTCATGAACAGCCATGCCCCGGCAGGCAAGGCCAATGACAATTCGCGCGCGATATGTCATGCGTTTTCGTCGACGGACAAACCGGGGGTGACCGACGTGGACGGAACGGTTGAACAGGCGCTCACATCGAGCCATTGGGGAATCGGGCTCGTCACAACTGTCAACGGCCGGGTGACGTCAGTCCGGGGACATCCGTCCGACCCGGATCCTTCCCCTCTGAACGACAACATCGCCGGCAGCCTGAACGGGACCGCACGGATACTCAACCCAGCGGTTCGCGCCGGTTGGCTCGAAGGCCGGGGCGGAGAGCGCGGGCGCGACCCTTTCGTCGAGGTCTCGTGGGACGAGGTCATGGACCTGATTGCCGCAGAGCTGGAACGGGTCAGGTCGCAGCACGGCAACGAGGCCATCTTCGCGGGCTCGTACGGGTGGGCGAGCGCCGGACGCTTTCATCATGCCCAGTCCCAGCTCAAGCGCTTCCTGAATGTCCAGGGCGGTTTCGTCGGCTCGAAAGGAAACTACAGCTTCAATGCAGCGCTGGTCGCTCTTCCGCACATCGTCGGTGACGGTTTTCGGCAGCATGTTGCCGACGCCACCCGGTGGTCGGTGATCTCCAGGCATAGCGACCTCGTGGTGCTGTTCGGTGGCCTGCCGATGCGAAACATGCAGATCTGCGACGGGGGCGCATCGAGACACAGGATGGCGGGCAATCTCGACGACTGCGTCCGGAACGGCGTCCGGTTCGTCAACGTCAGCCCGCTCAGGAGCGATGCCGATTCCCGGCTCGATGCCGAGTGGCTTCCTCCACGCCCGGGCACCGATACCGCGATCATGATGGGAGTCGCGCATACCCTGGTCACCGAAGGCCTGCACGATCAGGAATTCCTCGATCGCTACACGGTCGGATTCGAGAAGGTTTCAGCCTATCTCTGCGGGGAATCCGACGGCGTGCCCAAGGATGCCGAATGGGCCTCGCGGCAGTCGGGGATCGATGCCGAAAGGATCCGTCGACTGGCCCGGGAAATGGCTGGCGGGCGCACGATGATCGGTTGCGCCGCCGGCCTTCAACGCGCCGATCATGGCGAGCAACCGTTGTGGATGACCGTGACCCTCGCGGCGGTCCTGGGCCAGGTCGGGCTTCCCGGAGGCGGGTACACGATTGCCTATGGTGTCAATGGGCACATCGGCAATGTCAATCGACCTTTTCGATGGGGATCGTTCCCCCAGGGCGAAAACCGTGTCGAGACCTTCATTCCGGTCGCGATGATCTCGGAGATGCTGCTCAACCCTCTGGCCAGTTACCGCTACGAAGGCGGGACACTCCGGTTTCCGGACATTCGCATGGTCTGGTGGGCTGGCGGCAATCCGTTCCACCATCACCAGGATCTGAATCGCCTGCGCCGGGCGTTCCAGAAACCGGAGACCATCATCGTCAACGAGGTCAACTGGACCGCGACCGCCCGGCACGCGGACATCGTCCTGCCCGTTGCGGCCCCGCTCGAGCGGTCCGATTTCGGTGCCGGCCAGTCCGACAACATCCTCGTTCCGATGCCCCGAATTACCCGGCCTCCCGGAAACGCGCGGGTTGAATTCGAGATCTACGCCGAGTTGTCGGAACGGCTCGGTTCGCGGGACGAATTCACCGGCGGCCTGTCGGCCGATGGCTGGCTCGGGCGTCTTTGGGAGGAGACCCGCGATGCGGGAAGGAACGCGGGAGTCGAACTTCCGGACTGGAAAGCCTTCATGGCCGGCGACATCGTCGAACTGCCCGATCCTTCGCCGGACAGGGTCTTTCTCTCGGAGTTCAGGGCGGATCCCGAGGCCTGCCCGCGTCCGACGCCGAGCGGCAGGATCGAGCTTTTTTCGGAGACCGTCGCTGGCTTCGACCTTCCGGATTGCCCCGGGCACGCGTTCTGGATCCAGCCGCGCTCCCGGGCGTCCGTGACGGCCGGGGATGCGTTCCCGCTGGCCTTGATCTCCGGTCAACCCGGCACCAGGCTTCACAGCCAGCATGACAACGGTGCTCTCAGCATGTCTCGAAAGATTGCCGGGCGGGAGCCTGTCCTGGTCCATCCGGACGATGCGGGAGCACGCGGGATCGCTGACGGGGACGTCGTCGAGCTTTTCAACGATCGCGGCCGCTGCCTTGCGGGTGCCCGCGTGAGCGGGGACGTCAGGAAAGGGGTTGTGTTTCTGTGGACCGGTGCCTGGTACGACCCGGATCTCGATCACCCCGAACATCGTGACCGGCATGGAAATCCCAATGTCCTGACCCATGATCTCCGGACATCCGAGTTCAGCCAGAGCCCGGCAGCTCATTCGGCGATGGTAGACATGCGGAAGTTTGAAGGGGAACTGCCCGGAGTCGAGGCGCATTTGCCGCCACCTTTTGTCATGCGGTCAAGCAAGCACGGGGATTCCCTTGACCCGAGTTCCCGAAGGCGGGGGCGCACGGGTTGATTCAACCCTGTCGAAGGGCCGTTCAATCCTTGAAGCCCTGTCGAAATCGTCGTTGAGGCAGGGAATTCCGCGACTTTCCCGCGATCCCGGAATGACGACTCGGAATGTCCGCTGCCCGCGGCAATCGCTGACGAATCCCGGATTCGCAAGACAGACTCCGGACAGGACCTACGGTGCCACGCCTCAAGGCCCTGCAAGCCTGGTGCAAGGTTGTGGGAATCCCGGGTCTCCGCGGGATCGCACCGCCACACATGCGGACGCTGTTCGAAGAGACCGTAGAGACGATCTGTCCTGCTGTGCGGGAGGGCATGGACGTGGATTCCACCGGCAGGATCGAATGCCGAAAGCTGATCCTGTCATGGAACACGATCGTCGGGATGCCGCTGCTTCGCCGTGTCGAAACCTGCGAGGCATTCCTCGCCGCCGAGTGTGATCGCATGGGCGGGCAGGTGAGTAACCGCCTCGCGGGTTCCACCGGGATGACGACCACCCCGGTTGCCGTGTTGGAGGCAGACATGGAGAGGACCAGGCGACGCGGTCATGCGGTCGATCGGGGAGAATTCCACGAATGTGACGACAGTCTCGGGAGTGGCATCATGCTGCCGAACGGCGAGACCAGCGGCGCGCCGGGGGTGTCGGCGCCGGATACCAAATTCGGGATAGGCGGAGTCGAACGGATCGGTGCCCGCGTTCGGCTCGCACCCTGCGCCGTATCGAAACGGTTGCATTGGCAGGCCGCGTCCGCCTTGACGGGCCGGCGTCGGCCTTGCGGAGCGAGGGTGGCCCGCCGGGCGGGCCTTCAGCCGTTTTCCCTGACGGTCCTGCTTCCCGCACCCTTGTCTTGTCCCCTGTCATCGACATGCTCGACCGGACCGTCCTTTCGAACCCAGTCGGAGTACCCATCCGTCAAATGCGCGGCTTCGAATCCCATGTCCTGCAGTGTCGCAACCGTGAGCGAAGACCTCCAGCCGCTCGCGCAGTGGAAGATGAACTTGCGATCTTCTCCGAAGATCGGCTCGAAATATGGACTTCCGGGATCCACCCAGAACTCGACCATGCCCCGTGGTGCATGGAAACTGCCGGGAATCCAGCCGCTTCGCTGGCGTTCGCGTATGTCGCGGATATCGACGACGACCACTTCGGGGTCGTCGTACGTCAGCAGGAGAGCTTCCGTATCGATTTCCTCAATCCTGGAGCGCGCCTCGGCGACCATCTCCGCAACCGTCTAGACGAGTTTCTTCATCGTGTATTTTTTCAGTTTTTTGAATCGATCTTTCCGAATACTGGCACGCCGAATCCGGCCCCGCAAGCTTCAGCGCTGCGAATCATCTCCCGGCCGGTATCCGGAAGCGCAGGAGCAGAAAAGGAATGGGATTTCATGCTTGGCAGCACGACGGCCGGAACCCGGATCGAACGCGCGCGAGGCAAAGATCGTGCCGCAACGCCCAAACCCAACGGGCGTGACAGGACAAGGCATCCGGGATTGGCACTGCACAGCGAGTGACATTTGCACCGGCAATCCCAATGACCTGTGAAATCGATCGAATGGCTGGAACGATTTGGTTTCAGCCTTCGACAAGGTCCCAGGACGAATGAGCCACGGAATCCGCCAATCTCGCTCCGAGCCGGGACTTCCATGGAAGCAGGGGCAGGCGCGACATTCGTTGATGGCGGTCATGGCGACATCGCAATCTCTGGAGGCGGATTGCCGGGTTCGGGTTATCGGCTGCCTTGCATGCGGCCAGACTGTGGCCGTCTTCACGATGACGGGACCTCCGGCACCGCAGGGAAAGACCCCCTGAAAAGGCTTTGCATTTCCGGGCGCAGTTTTGTAACGAACAATTCGTAGCGAAACGCGTTTTGCATGGTTCGGGAACGTAGAACGATGTCGACGACGTGCTTCGCACAGTCTGCACGACACCATCCTGAGCATATGCTGCTCAGACGGGAGTTTGGTCAAATTGCCTGAATCGGACTGTCCCGAATCGGAGTATTCACTGTCGAATTCCGACGGAATGCCAGCCCGCGCCGGGTTGTGGCGGCATGGCGGCGGATGCCCGTCCGCAAAACGCGCTGATGCTAATGTTCCGGAGACGATCCGGACATGATTGGCGTGGTGATCGTCGGGCATGGCAAACTCGCCAAGGCTTATCTTGAGGCGGTCGAACACGTCGTCGGAGAACAACCCGGGATCTGCGCAGTTTCGATAAATTCCGATTGTGACCGCGAAGCGAAGCAACGGGAGATCAGCGAGGCGGCCGATTCGGTCGATTGCGGGAGTGGCGTTGTCTTTGCGATTGACCTGATCGGCAGTTCACCCTGCAATCTCTCGATGGCTGCGTGCAATTGCTCGGCCCGGACGATCCTTTGCGGGGCGAATATTCCGATGCTCCTGAAATTGCTCAAGTCGCGTCACATGCCACTTGATGATGCGGTTGCCGCAAGCATGGCCGCTGGCCGAAAATACATCGACGTGTGCGAGGCCAACAGGGCATGACCAGCGGTCTGGCCTGTCCTTCCCGGTGAAACAGGTCCTGACGGTTCGCAATGAAAAAGGGCTGCACGCCCGGGCTTCCGCGCGATTCGTGGAAATGGTCGAGGCATTCGATGCAGATGCGACGGTCACGAGGGACGGGTTGAGTGTTCCCGGTGATTCCATCATGGGGCTGTTGATGCTGACAGCTGCGAGCGGTTGCGAGATCGAGGTCGAAACGACCGGCCCGGAAGCGGCGGAACTGGCTGGGGCGTTGCGGGAACTGGTTGAAGGGCGATTCGGCGAAGGCAAGTAATTGAGGCCCGATCTGCCACGATGTTCACATCGTTCGGCTTTGGGTGTTTTCACCAATGTGCGTAATTTCAGCAATTCGCTGAAATCGGCAACTTGCTGAAAGGCCGTTGACCGTTTTGACTGCTCGGCAGAACCGGATGCAATCGAGGAGCAAACGGGGAACGTGGGATCGAGGACATGGTTCACGCCCTGTTCAAGCGCGTCCCGGAAATCCTGATCGTCAGGGTTCTTCATCAGCGACGTGGTGCGTTCGGCTACCGGCTCGTTGCCAGAATCGGTTTTGGGCACGATGTGGTCCGCCTCGTGCTCATCAAGAGTTTCCTGCTCATGGTGCAGCGATGGCAAGCCCGCCTTCATTGCCGGCACCGTTCCCTTCAAGGTGCCGGGCCAAGTCCAAGTGCAGCACGTCGACACCGTCCATGTGGACCGCGATCCCGACTGGCCGCCTTGGGCGGCGGCAATACCCTTGGCCTGCGGCTTTGCCGAGATCTTCAACGTGCGGCCATGCGACGAGCTTGCTGGAGGGCACCTGTCGGGCGTTCAGCGGGTGGTCTTGGTTCTTAGCTCCAGTGCGGCCTCGAGCAATGCCCGAACCGCTGGCCGGTTTGCCTCGTCGGTCGAGCGAATCTTTACGTGACGCATCTTGCGGCCGGTCCCTTCCACCAAGCCTTCCGGGTCTGCCAGATTTGCACCCTGGTAGAATCCCAGGTTGACCCAACCCTTGTGGGGCAGAATATAGGCGTAGCCGTCGATCATCTTCCTCGGTCCCACCCCATAGGTCGCGGCGCGGTCGCCGAGGCGGACCACCTCACACGCTTCAGGATCGACCTCGTAGATGGTTTGCCGCAGGGCTTGCGCAACAGGGCGCACAGCCTCTTCCGAGATCGCCAGCAATTCGTCAAATGTACCGAATTTGGTCTTGGCCACGAAATTCCTCCTCATCTCTGACTTTGGATGTGTTCGGGCTTGCCGATTTTCACCCCCTCCCCTTGTCGTCTGCGCATGACATATACCGGAAAACCTCGTGGCGCCCGACGAGTAATGCCAATCCACGGATTAAAGACTCATGAACAACATCGGAACATTGCGTGGGGTGTGGCCAGTGTGGCCAGTGTCGGCTTCCTGTATCTTGTGGTTAAGCAAACAAATCACAGGAGGAAGCCATGCCGGCTGGCATCGAGATCACGAACACCGACCACACGGCTGATGAGATTAGGGCATTGGCGCGAAAGTGCAAGAACCGGGCGGAGGCTCGACGCCTGCGGGCGATTGCACGGGCGATGGAAGGCGCACGGAGCCGTGGGGAGATTGCGCGACAGGCGAAGTGGCCAGGCAGACGCTGTGCGACTGGGTCAACCGGTACAATGCCATGGGTTTGGCCGGGTTGATCAGGAACAGGATCAAGGATTTCTTTGACATTGTGATGTCCGGTGAGGCGGTTCGCCGCCTGATGCGGGCGCTGGGTTTCCGTCGGCTTTCGCCGCGGCCCCTTCATCCCGGGGACGAACGGGAGGCCCAGGAGAAATTCCGCAGTGATTTCAGTGGCATTGCGATCGCATCGCTGCAGGAGGGCACGGACCCGGCCAGCGTGGACGTGTGGTGCGAAGATGAAGCGCCAAAAGGGGATGCTGACCCGGGTGTGGGCGCGCCGGGGAAGTCGTCCCCGGGTGCCGAGGGACTATCGCTACGGACATCGCGACCTGTTCAGCGCGATCTGCCCGGAAAGCGGCATCTCGGCCGGCCATGTCTGTGACCGGGCGAACACCGACGAGATGAACCGCCACCTTGTCGACATTGGCAGTGCCGTGCCTATGGGCCGCCACGCGCCGGAGGTTCTCGACGGCGCCGGCTGACACCGTTCGAAGAGCCTGGAGATACCGGACAACGTGTCACTGTTGCGTCTGCCGCCGTACGGTCCGGAACTGAACCCGGTCGAGACCGTGTTCCAGTTTCTCAAGCAGGGCAATTTTGCCTACCAGGTCTTCGCCACAGCCGAGGTCGTAAAAGACAGGGTCGAGGAGGTTTGGAATGACTTCGCCCGCACGCCAGGCCGGATCGCTTCACTCGGCAGGCGAGGCTGGTCAAGACTGGTCGACACACCGACGCCTCAAACCGCCCAGCACGCCTCGCCGGGTGAGTGATCATTTTCGTGTTTCGGAATCAGAGATGTCCGTCGCGTGAGACGGTCTTGCCCTCGAAACCCAACTCCGGGCTATCGGGTCGGAACCGGAACATCTCCCCGATAGTCGTAGAATCCGCGCTGGGTCTTTCGGCCAAGCCATCCCGCCTCGACATATTTGGTCAGCAACGGGCAGGGCCGGTACTTGGTGTCGGCGAGGCCGTCATGCAAAACGTTCATGATCGCAAGACACGTATCGAGGCCGATGAAATCGGCAAGCTCCAGTGGACCCATCGGATGGTTGGTCCCGAGCTTGAGTGACGTGTCAATGCTCTGCACCGAGCCGACGCCCTCGTACAGCGTATAGACAGCCTCGTTGATCATCGGCATCAGGATCCGGTTGACGATGAAGCCGGGGAAGTCTTCCGCAGTCGTCGCGGTCTTCCCGATGCTGTCAACGACCGAATGCAGGACATCGTAGGTCACGCGGTCGGTGGCAATTCCTCGAATCAGCTCGACCAACTGCATCATCGGTACCGGGTTCATGAAATGAAATCCCATGAAGCGCTCGGGCCGGTCGGTCCTGGATGCCAGGCGGGTGATCGAAATCGAGGATGTGTTGGATGTCAGGATCGTGTGCGGGCGAAGGTGCGGGAGGAGATCCTCGAATATCGCGGTCTTGATGGTCTCACGTTCGGTCGCGGCCTCGATCACGAGGTCCGTATCGCCGATGTCCGCGAGTCTTTCGACCGGGTTGATTTTGCCAAGGGTTCGGGTCTTGTCCGCGGCCTTGATGACGCCACGGGACATCTGGCGTCCAAGGTTCCGCTCGATCGTGCCGATCGCGACCGTGATCGCGTCCGGGGAGATGTCGTAGATTTTCACATCGTAGTCTGCCAGGCCGAACACATGGGCGATCCCGTTCCCCATCTGGCCGGCGCCGACAATTCCGACTGACTTGATCTCCATCGGTAATCCCCGCAGTGTCCCCATCAGGCTCGCGTCAATCGCGACTTATACCTGTTCGGCCCCGGTGGGAACAGGTGCCGGTTCAGCGTCCCTCGAAATCCGTTCCTGGCATGCCGGCGGCCGAAACCCGCATGATCCCGGCTTTCAACCCTCTCCTAATCGATCCCGACCGCGTGGTGCCACGCGTTCGAGCGATGGATCCCGCAAGGAGGAAGGATTGGCCTGGAGATGATCGCAGTTGCCACGCCTGGTCGGTTTCGGCGACCTGCCCGAGGTCCGGGCACCTAGAGTGCGTCGGTCAATGCGGGAACGGCATCGAACAGATCCGCGACGAGACCGTAGTCCGCGACCTGGAAGATCGGCGCTTCCTCGTCCTTGTTGATTGCAACGATGACTCGCGAGTCCTTCATGCCCGCGAGGTGCTGGATCGCCCCCGAGATTCCACAGGCAATGTAAAGGTCAGGCGCGACAACCTTGCCGGTCTGCCCGACCTGCCAGTCATTCGGTGCGTAGCCCGAATCGACGGCGGCACGCGACGCTCCGACCGCCGCGCCGAGCTTGTCCGCCAGCGTCTCGATGATTGCGAAGCTATCTTCCGAACCGACGCCACGACCGCCGGACACCACGATCTTGGCAGAAGTCAGCTCTGGCCGGCCGGAGTCCTGGACCTTGTCCTCGACCCATTCGGAAAGACCGGGATCACCGGTTGCCGAAATCGACTCGACCGGTGCAGGGTCGCCGGTTCCGGCGCCCGTGGCCTCGAACCCGGCGGTCCTGACGGACACGACCTTGACGGAATCCGAAGATGCGACTGTCTGGATGGCGTTTCCTGCGTATATCGGTCGCTCGAAAGTGCTGTCGTCGACGATCGCCGTGATGTCGGAGACAACCATGACGTCAAGCAGTCCGGCGACGCGCGGCAGGACGTTCTTCGCGTTTGCGGTTGCGGGCGCCACGACATGGTCGAAACGATCGGCCAGGGACACGATCAGATCGGCCACGGGTTCCGCAAGGCCATCCTTGAGAACAGGATCGTCTGCGCAGAGCACCCTGGACACGCCCGCCAACCCGGCGATCGTCGACGCTGCGCCACTGCACCCCGAGGATGCGCACAGGACCGTGACGTCATCTTCAAGAACCGAAACGGCGGTCAGGGTCTTTGCGGTCTGATCGACCGAGAGTTCACCGCCGGCGATTTCAGCAATCAGGAGGACAGCCATCAGATTACTCCCGCTTCGTCCCGAAGCTTCTCGACAAGTTCATCGACACTCGCAACCTTGACCCCTGCGGCGCGACCCTCCGGTTCACGCGTCGAGAGGATATTCAACCGGGGCGTGATGTCGACGCCAAGGTCGTCGGGCGTCAGTTCGTCCATCGGTTTTCTCTTGGCTCTCATGATGTTGGGCAGCGACGCGTATCGGGGTTCGTTGAGCCGCAGGTCGACTGTAACGATTGCGGGCAGACCGATGCGAACGACCTGGAGTCCACCATCGACTTCCCGCGTGACGGACGCGCCGCCGGCATCGACGTCGAGGCCGGAGGCAAAGGTCGCCTGCGGCCAGCGCAACAACGCCGCCAGCATCTGCCCCGTCGCGTTCATGTCGTTGTCGATTGCCTGCTTGCCACAGATCACCAGCCCGGGCTGCTCCCTGTCGATCGCGGCCTTGAGCAGCTTGGCGACGGCAAGGGGTTCGATGTCCGTGTGAACATCGTCGGCAGCGACGATGAGGATCGCACGGTCGGCGCCCATGGCGAGCGCCGTCCTGAGCGTCTCCTGGTTCTGCTTGACGCCAATGGAGATGGCGACGACCTCGTCGGCCTTTTGGGCCTCCTTGAGCCGGATGGCCTCCTCGACAGCGATCTCGTCGAACGGATTCATCGACATTTTCACATTGGCAAGGTCGACACCTTCACCATCCCGGCGAACCCGGACCTTGACATTGTAGTCAATGACCCGCTTGACCGGCACAAGTATCTTCATTCCGTGTCTTCTCCCGCTGGATTTCCCTCCGGCCAACCGGCCGCCGGCGCGAATCGGATTTCGGGCCGGGATTTAAGCGAATTCCGGCCGATAAGGTAGCCCAAATCGAACGCGGGCGGGGTCTGAATTCGAAGCCCGGCCGCAAACCCGCGAGCCTCTGCCGGGGTCAGGGATCTGGTGAGGTTGCCTGCCATGTCTCGCTTCGTCGCGGGCGTCCTTCTGCTGGCGCCACCGGACCATGCGTCGTCACGCTATGTTCGATTGGCTCCCGGAACCCAGAGAACGTCATCCTTCCCGCAATCGTTCGCCGTGCGTGCCGCGACGAAGAACCAGTCCGACAGACGGTTCATGTATTTCACCGAGTCCGGGTTGATGGTTTCATTCTCCGAAAGGGCGATCGTCAGTCTCTCTGCGCGCCGCGCGACCGTCCGGCAGTGGTGCAGGCAGGCGGCGAGAGGCGAACCGCCGGGCAGGACAAAACTCCGGAGCGGTGCCAGCCGTTCGTTCATGGCATCGATCTCGCGCTCCAGCCGCCGCGTCTGGTCGGGGCAGATCCTGAGAGGTGGATTTCCGGAATCGGCCTCGTTTTCGGAAACGGGCCGGCAGAGATCGGCCCCGAGGTCGAACAGATCGTTCTGGATCCGGATCAGGGCCGCATCGAGTTCTTCGGAGGCATGCATCCTGGCAAGGCCGACTGCCGCGTTCGTCTCGTCAACCGTGCCATAGGCGCCAACCCTCAGCGAAGTCTTGGAAACACGCTGGCCGTCACCAAGGGCGGTCGAGCCGGAATCTCCGGTACGCGTGTAGATCCTGTTCAATACAACCACGGCCTTATCCCTCAAGCTGCCTCAGAACGACATAGAGCAGAATCAATACGACGGCGATCGCCTGGCCGATAATGCGCAGGCGCATGATCTTGTTGGCATATCGACGATTGAATTCACCCCCATGCATGAATCCGCCAAGCCCGATCATCAGGATGATGACAACGGCAAGCACGGAAATGACCACGATGTAATACAAAACGTCGATCAAGACCCGATCCTCCCCGGGCACGTGTTGTGCCCATGCGCCAACGCGCCTGGTCCGTGCGGCTGAACGTGATGACCCGCCATCACCGGCCCAGTATCCGGTCGCTCACCCGCGTCGGCAACAGGCGCTTGATCGCGGCACAGATATAGGTTGGCGTCGTGACAAGATAGCGTGGCTTGGGATTCGGCGATTCCAGGGCATGAATGAGTTTCGCCGTGACGCTGGAGGGGGGAAGTTCACCGGGATCCCGCGATGGCGAATCGTCGTAGAGGGCCGGGATGAAGCGGGACTCGTACTTGTCGCGGAGAGCGGAGTCTTCCCACTTGATCCATTTTTCGAAATGAGGACGTGAATTGCGGCGAATCTCGGTCGTGATCGGGCCGGGTTCAATCAGGACGACCCTGATCGGCGTGCCGCGAAGTTCGATACGCAGTGTATCCGTCAATCCCTCGAGCGCGAACTTCGTGGATACATACGCACCGCGAAACGGCAGGGCGGTAAAGCCGAGGACGGAGGAGCAGTTGACGATCCTGCCGTGACCCTGGCGCCTCATCGCCGGCAGGAGCCGGTTGGTGAGGTCGAGATAACCGAAGACATTGGCCTCGAATATCGCCCGCATGGCGCCTCTCGGCAGGTCCTCGACCGCGCCGGGAATGGCATATGCACCGTTGTTGAACAGCGCGTCGATCGTTCCTCCCGTGCGCTCAAGTATCGTCGCTGCCGCTGCCTCGATCGAGTTTTCGTCCTCGTAGTCGATGACAAGGCTTTCGAAGCCTTCGGCTTCCAGTGCCCGGCAGTCGGAGGCGGAACGGCAGGTCGCGAAGACCCGCCAGTCCCGGCGTCGCAAGGCGAATGCAGCGTCCCGGCCTATGCCGGACGAGCATCCCGTTACCACGATTGATCGTGCGTTTGCCGTCATGTCTTACCCCATATCCGGTATGTGAAATCGTCCGTGCGGGCATGCCTGGATCTCGTGCTCCGTCCTGGCCCCGTCGCGTTCACCGGGTGGACTCCGCCCGGCCAAACCCTTCCGGCAGGAAACCCGACCGCAGTCATTCGGGCAGTCTTCGCTGAATCATGTTCGCCAGGAGCCGGAATGCGCCCGGTACGAGTTTTTCCGTCTGGTGATGCAGGACCAGCGACGTGTGGACATGCCGCCCCCGGCCGATGTCCGCCGCCAGCAACGCACCGCGGTGCGGACGTTCGCCCGGGTCCGCCATCTCGATCAGGGGTCGATAGGACCGGTCCCAGGACTTCGCGAAATAAAGGCCCCTTTCCTTGTGCCAACCTGCCCAGTCATCCGGCCCGATTCGGTTGGGATGCACCAGGACCGGATGTGCCGGCTCGAGATGGGCGACGTCCGATGTCGCGTCGGTCACGCGCCAGCGAAGCGAGGGCTGGCCGATTTCCAGCCTCTTCGGCGGAACGGTTTCGGGATCCCAGTTGTCCCACGGCCGATGGTAGAGAGTCACCAGCGTCCCGCCATCCCGGATCCAGCGATGCAGGGCCGGCATGGCCCGGACGAGGCCCGGGCGCATTTTCATCGCGAAAATTCCGACAACAATCGTGTCGTACGATCGGAAGGCTTCCGCCTTTGGCAATTCGTCGTCGCACACCGCCGTGACGTCCGCTCCGAGTGCGGCGAGCCAGCGGTCGATCCTGTCGTTTCCGGAACCGACGTAGCCGACACGAACGTCCGGAACACGAGCCGCGAGAATGCGAACCCGTATTTCCGCCCTCCGAAAACTGGCTGTCGCTGCGATATGGGGATAGGAAATCCGCCGGACGGCGGCGGCGGGTTCGCCATCCAGGCGCAGCGGGATCGAATAAAGCCCCTGGTCGGCATTTTCCGGGGTCTTGAACGCGAATCCCCTTTCGGTTCTCTCGACATCCCAGCCCGGCGGCAGGCCAGGTTCCGCGCCTGCCGATACCGGATTCACGTCCGTGACCTCCACCTCGATCCGCCTCGGTTTCGCGGCAAGGTTGACGATCGCGGAGTCCGGCTCGATCCGGGCGGAACGTCCCGGAAGGATGACCGGCGGGTCGTCGAGGGGAAGACGGCAGTTCGACCTCATGCCATGGGCCTCGATGTCCAGTGAAATCATCGGCGCGGCCGGCATGCAGGGATCGAAACGGTCCCGGTAGGGATCGGTCGAAGCCGCCTCCGGGCCGACGTGAAAGGTCCCGCCTGCGACCGTGCAACCCCGAGAGGGTTCGAGCACCGCGTGAACGTCGCCCGCCGTTCCCGTCCGTTGCTCGAGCGAAATCGCCGTCCTGCTTCCAGGGTGCAGCCACCTTTCCCCGAGGTGCGCACGGGCTTCCACGCCGAGCGCGATCCGCCTGACATGTCCAAGCTGTGTTTCCTTGGCAACGAGGCGGTGCAGGATTTCGCCACGCGCGTCCTCGGGACAGGAATCCCGGGCCGCTCGGATGCACTCGAGCGCCCGCGCGGACGCCTGCGCCACGGAATCGAAGTCGGGAAACGCGGACACGGTTTCGTCGAGTGCCCGTCCTGCCGATCGCAGGCGATCCGCGATCGGGTCCGCGCCGTCAACGTGCGCGAGGTCGCTGACCGTCTCCGGAAGGCCTGAAGCCGGTGCCCTGTCCGGGCCCATGACATGGCTCTCGGCCAGGTGAAGCGGCCAGTCCCTTTCCTCACCCGCAGCGATCCACCGGCCCATTCCCTGGGACCGGTGGAACGACCGCGACTGCTGGCCGATCCGTTCCCAGCTCCAGCCGCTGACCGCATCGACTCCCCTGCCGGACACGACGACCGTGGCCGGCGGCGGTCCGACGTCGTCATCATACGAGCGGCCCGCACCGGACCACGCCGGGAGGTAGAGCTTCCTGACCTGCCACGGCGCCAGGTTGCTCGGATGGTCCCGATCCGCCGCGGAGGCCATGACCTGCCGCGCGGCTTCAGTCATTGCCCTGTGGTGCCCATGCTGGCCGGGGACGTCAAGAAAGGTCGGGCAGATGATGTCTGGGCGTTCGGTCCTGACGATCTCGACGAACCGCGCGAGCGTGCGTTCGGGACCCCACCGGGCAAGCGTCTCGGTTCCGCTCTTCGAGAATCCGAAATCGACGACCGGGTCTTCCGGGTTTTCGGACAGCCAGTACATCCTCATGCCGAGGATTTCGCAGGCTTTTTCCATTTCGGCGGTCCTCAGCGCGCCGAGGTCGCCGGAAAGCTCGCTCCCGATGTCGTTCTGTCCGCCCTCTCCCCGGGTCGCGCACGCGAAGGACAGGTTGAACCCGTCCCTGACACCAAGCGCAGCAAGCATGGCTGACGTCTCGTCATCCGGATGGGCGCCGGTGTTCATGAAGCGGATCACCGATGTCAGCGGCCTGAGCGCCCACCAGAGTTCCATGACGCGCGGCCTTGCGCGATCTGCAACGATGCGGATCTGGTCCGGCGTCGGCATCGCCCTCACCCTGGTCCCGTGGGCGTCCGGCCCGGGCAAACGGCGGGATACGGGTCCCGAAAAAGAGCAAGGTTCGCGGCCGTCGACCATCCAGCCATGTGTCCGACGCCCGGGCTGCCCGTGTCCGGGCACACAACTCGTTCCGCGCAACCGGTCCCGCGTCCGTTCACTGCCTCATCCGCCGTCGTTCCGGTAATTGCCATCGTTCGCACCGCTAGCTTATCCCGCTTGTGATTTCAACTTGGCCGCGCTACGCTCGAAACCGGCAATGAAACCGGGCCGGGCATTACTCACGAACACCAACACCAACAAGGAGGACGTCAATCAAAATGCTTGTGAAACTGACGAAATCTAGGATCGCGGGCGTCGCGGCCGCGGCGATGCTGGCGGCCGGAACCGCGCAAGCCGAAGTGGAAATCGAATACTGGCAGTACTTCTTTGACGCGCGCGTCACTGCAATGGAGCAGCTGATCGAGAACTTCGAGTCGGCGAATCCTGATATCAAGGTCACGATGACCCATTTCCCCTACGCGGACTACCGGACGAAGGTCGCTGCCGCAATTCCTGCGGGCGAGGGCCCCGACGTCGTGCAACTCTTCTACGGCTGGTTGAACGACTACGTGGCTGCCGAACTGATCCAGCCGCTTCCCAACGACGCCTTTCCGCCGTCGATGATCGAGGACGAGTTCTTCCCGATGGTCGGCGCCATGCGTGAAGGTGACAACTACTGGGCCCTTCCAACCGCCGTGCGCTCGCTCGCCTTGTTCTACAACAAGACCCTGTTCGACGAAGGCGGGATCAGCGGTCCGCCGGAAACGCTGGACGAACTCATCGAAACCGCGAAGATGCTGACGAAGACGGATGCTGCGGGCAATCTCACGCAGGTCGGGATCACGGCCGGCATGAACGCTCAGGACCATCACTGGTTCCGGGAAGTCCTGGTACGCCAGTTCGGCGGCGAGCCCTACCTCGACGACTACAGGACCGTCAACTACAACTCCGATGCCGGGATCGCGGCAGCCTCGTTCTACACCGGTCTCGTGAACGAGCACATGGTGTCTGCTTTCGGATTCATGGACGAGCCCCAGGCCGCCTTCAAGGCCGGTCGTGCGGGCATGCATATCGACGGCTCGTTCCGCATCGGCTCACTGAACAAGACGCGGGGCCTGAAGTGGGGCGTCACGGAACTGCCGGCGAATGCCGACGGCATGCGTTCGAACTACTCGTCCTACTGGGTGAACGCCATCACGACAAAGGCGGAAGGCGAGAAATACGATGCCGCCGTGAAGTTCATGCAGTACGTGACGTCGGACGAGGCCATGCAGATCTGGCTCGACGTCGTTGGCGAACTGCCCGCGAAACCCTCGGTCGGCCTGACCGAAGCCAATGCGAACGACGAGGTTTTCGGGCCCTTCATCCGTGGCCTTGCCTACGCGAACACCACAAAGTTCGCCAATGAAAGCGCGCAGCGGCAGATCCTGATCGACATGGTTCAGCGCATCGACATCGAAGGCCAGGCAGTGGCAGACAGTATTGCCATCGCCGCCGAGGCCGAGCAGGAACTGCTGAACGAATACCACAACTAGGTTCAGGCGAGTCCCGGACGCCGTCCGGGGCTCGCAATTCGCGCTCGGAACCCCTGGCCAGGATTTCCGACCCGCGAGCGCAACGAATATGTACCACAGGCTCTCAATCCGGCAAAAACATATCGTCTGGGCATGGGCGTTCCTTGCCGTGCCCATCGTGTTCTACGTGGTGATCAGGTTCTATCCCACGGCAAACGCCATGGCCATCTCGTTCCAGAACTGGAACCTGCTTGGCGACCGGACCTGGGCCGGCTGGGCCAACTACGCGAAACTCTGGAACGATCCGGTTTTCTGGAAGGTCTTTCGCAACACCTTCGCGTACCTGCTGATCGGCACGCCGGTCAGCCTGGTGATCTCCTTCGTGATCGCCTATCACCTCGACAGGCTGCGCTTCATGCACGGGTTCCTCAGGATGCTCTATTTCCTGCCGTTCATGACGACGGCCGTCGCGATGGCCTGGGTCTGGCGCTGGTTCTACCAGCCGGTTCCGATCGGGCTTTTCAACAATGTCCTTGCCACGGCCGGGATCCCCCAGGTGGAATTCCTGCGCTCGACGACACTTGCGCTACCGGCCATCCTGGCACCTGCCGTCTGGGCCGGGCTCGGATTCCAGATCATCATATTCATGGCGGGCCTGCGGGCGATCCCGCGAAGCTACTACGAGGCCGCCCGTATCGACGGCGTGTCGAACTGGACGATTCTCTGGGAAATCACGCTTCCCCTCCTCAAGCCCACGATCGTGTTCATCGTGGTCTTCTCCTCGATCGGGTTCCTCAGGATATTCGATCACGTGTTCAACATGACCACCAATGACCCGGGCGGGCCGCTCAACGCGACGAAACCGCTCGTTCTGATGATTTATCAAAGCGCGTTTACCGATTTCAACATGGGTTACGCCGCGGCGCAGACCGTCGTGCTGTTCCTGATCCTCCTGATCGTCAGCCTCGTGCAGTTGCGCATACTCAGGGACAATTGACGTGGAAACGTCCGTCGCGGAAATCAGGGCAAGCTCGAAGACCCTCCTGGCCTCCGAGACGCCGCGGAAACCGGCCAGCACCGGGCAGGTCATCCGCTGGCTGATCCTGTTTGCCGGCGGTGTCCTGATGGTGATGCCGATCACATACATGATCTCGACGTCGCTGAAATGGCCGCACGAGATCTACAACCTGGCCCTCGTGCCGAACGAACCGCACCTGGAAAACTACACCTACGTACTGGAAGACGGCAGGTTCTACGGCTGGTTCGTCAATTCGATCATCATCGCCACGATAACCACGATCTCAAATATCCTGTTCGATAGCCTCGTCGGTTACACGCTGTGCAAGTTCCGTTTCCCGGGCCGCTACATCGTCTTCATCGCAATCCTGTCGACGCTGATGATCCCGACCGAGATGCTTGTCATTCCCTGGTACCTGATGTCGCAGGCGTTCGGGTGGCTCGATTCCTACTGGGGCATCATGTTTCCGGGCCTCATGACCGCCTTCGGCACCTTCCTGATGAAGCAGTTCTTCGAGACCGTCCCCGATGACTTCATCGAGGCCGCGAGGATCGACGGGCTGAACGAACTGGCGATCTGGTGGACGGTGGCGATGCCGCTGGTCCGGCCCGCGCTGGCGGCACTGGCGATTTTCGTTTTCCTGGGTAACTGGACAGCCTTCATCTGGCCGCTGATCGTGACAAACTCGGTTGACATGTACACGCTGCCCGTGGGCCTCTCGAGCTTCGGCGACGAGGCAGACGTCCAGTGGGAGCTGATCATGACCGGCGCGGCGATTTCAACCATTCCGACGCTCGTCGTCTTCCTGGTGTTCCAGCGCTTCATCATCCGGGGCGTCGTCATGGCGGGGCTCAAGGGATGACGGAAAACCCGGCCTTTCCGCACCCGGCCTACAGGGATACGGTTCTCACCCCTCATTTCGAAGGCTTCAAGAACCATTTCGCCGGTCACCTGAACGCGATCAACCGGGCGCACCTGGTGATGCTTCACGAAACCGGGATCATTTCAACGGACCAGGGCCAGACGATCGCAGCGGCCCTGCAGGATATCGAGCGGGACACGGACGCCGGCACGCTGTCCTACACGGGAGAGCACGAGGACTATTTTTTCCTGGTAGAAGCCGAACTTGAACGGCGGATCGGTGAACCCGGCGGGATGCTGCACGCGGGACGTTCGCGCAACGACATGGACCACACCATGTTCAAGATGGCTCTTCGCGAGAAAACCGGACGTCTGACGGAACAGGTCCTGCATCTCGTCGATGCATTGATCGCGAAATCCCGTTGCGAGCGCGACACGCTCGTCGTCGCCTATACGCACGGGCAGCCTGCGCAGCCGACGACCTTCGGTCACTATCTCTCGGCGGTCGTCGAGAGCCTCCTGCGGGACGCAGACCGCCTGGACCTGGCCTTCGGTTCGCTCGACCTCTGCCCAATGGGGGCGGCAGCGATCACCACGTCCGGATTCCCCATCGACCGGCACCGCGTATCCGACCTGCTCGGTTTCGAAGAACCGCAACTGAATTCCTATGGCTGCATCGCAGCCGTGGATTACGTGACCGGTCTCTACTCCGCGATCAAGCTGGTATTTCTGCATCTGGGACGCGTCGCGCAGGACATGGCGCAATGGTCCGCCTTCGAGGTCGGCCAGTTGCATGTTCCCGACAGCCTGGTCCAGGTTTCCTCGATCATGCCGCAAAAGCGGAACCCGGTTCCGATCGAACATCTGCGGCATTTGTCGAGCGTCACGGCTGGCCTGTGCGACGCGATCGTCAACACGATGCACAATACGCCGTTTGCCGACATGAACGACAGTGAGGCGGATGTCCAGCAAGCCGGCTTCGCCGTGTTCGAACGCGGCGCGCGTGCACTGTCCCTGTTCGCGGCGTTCCTTCCGTCCTGTTCGATCAACGCATCGCGGGTCGAATCCAACAGCGACGCCGCCTGTGTCACGATCACGGAACTTGCCGATACCCTCGTCCGGGACGAGGGACTGGATTTTCGGCGTGCACATGGAATCGCATCGACGACGGCACGTACGGTGGTCGCGCGCGGCGTGGGCCTGGCACGGGGATTCGACGTCTTTGCCGACGCGTTCGAGTCGGAAACGGGCCGTGCAACGGTGCTCACGCCCGGAGTGTACGCCACTGCCGTCTCGCCCGGGACTTTCGTCCTCCGCCGTGACCGGCCTGGCGGTCCCGCAGCCACGGCACTGGACCGGGCGATCGAGGTCTACGAAGGGAAGGCACGGGAATGCCGCGGCCGGCTCGAGGCACGCGCCGCCCGTCGCGCCCGGGCGGCCGGCAAGCTCGAATCTGCCTTCAACGCCCTCCTGGAGGAATAGCACATGGCCAGCCTTGTTCTTCGCAACCTGGTGAAGACATTCGACAAGACCACGGTCCTGCACGGGATCAGCCTGGAGGTCGAGGATGGCGAGTTCATCGTTTTCGTGGGTCCGTCCGGTTGCGGAAAGTCGACGACGCTCCGCCTCATCGCCGGGCTCGAAGAAACGACGGCGGGCGAGATCGAGATCGAAGGCCGGGTCGTGAATCACCTGGAGCCGAAGGAACGGAATATCGCCATGGTGTTCCAGAACTACGCGATCTACCCGCACATGACGGTTCGCAAGAACATCGGCTTCGGGCTCAGGACGTCGAAACTGGCGAAAGCCGAAAAAACGGCCCGGCTCGAAGACGTCGCCGCAATCCTTGAAATGACCGAACTCCTCGATCGCAAGCCATCCCAGCTTTCGGGCGGCCAGCGGCAGCGTGTCGCGATCGGACGGGCCATGGTACGCGACCCTGCCGTGTTCCTTTTCGATGAACCGCTGTCGAACCTCGATGCCCAGCTTCGCACCCAGATGCGCCTCGAGATCAAGAAACTCCACCAGCGTGTCGGGAACACCATTATCTTCGTGACCCATGACCAGGTGGAAGCCATGACGCTGGCCGACAGGATCGTCATCATGAAGGACGGCCACATCCTGCAGGTCGGCAAACCGTCCGATGTCTACCACAGGCCAGCGAACACCTTCGTGGCCGGGTTCATCGGGGCACCGTCCATGAACATGCTGCAATGCAGGGTGGACGGCGGCGTGGCCCGGCTCGCATCGGGGCCGGATATCCAGCTGGATATCGACGTTTCCCAAGGGCAGCCGGTCATTCTCGGGGTGCGTCCGGACGACCTGCATCCGTCCGGCGAAAACCCGTTCCTGAAGGGAACCGTGACCGTTCGCGAACCGCTCGGACCCGACACGCTGATTTACGTCGACACGCCAAGCGGCGAAGTCATCGCCAAGGCCGATGGCCAGCATCCGCCCGATATCGGCGAAAACGTCCAGTTGAGTGCAAGCCGCGATCGCCTCCATGTCTTTGACGCGGAAACCGGAATGTCCCTGGCCTCGAACGCTTGACCGCCTGCGCGGGGACGAGACGGTATGTCACGGGCCGGAACCGGGCGTGAAAGCGGTAGTGAAAACGGGACCACTCCGGAACGATCGCCTCGGGGTTGCACCCGCGACGCGGGCGGCCTCCCGGCAGGTCCTCGACCGCACCGGGTATGGCATATGCGCCGTTGTCGAACAGCGCGTCGATCGTTCCTCCCGTGCGCTCGGGCATCGTCTCTGCCGCCAGCTGGATCGAGCTTTCGTCCACGTGGTCGATGACAAGGTTCTCGACGCCTCCGGCTTCGGGTTCCCGGCAGTCGGTGGCGTAAGACAGGACGCGAAGACCCGGCAGTTCCTGCGTCGGAAGGCGATTGCCGCGTCCCGGCCCGCGCCGGAAGAGCATCCCGTTACCACGATTGATCTTGCGTCCGCTGTCTTGTTTTGCCCCATATCCGGTATGTGAAATCGTCCGCATCGGCGTGGCTGGACCACGTCCTCCTCCTTGACCCCGGCACGTTTGCGTGGATACAGGGTGTTCATGACAAGTTCGGAAGATACGCCGGTCGCCAGCGGCGTGGTTCCCGGAACCACCGTCGACGAACCGCTCCACGAAGCGATCAGCGAACGCTACCTTCAGTACGCGCTGTCAACGATCATGAACCGGGCTCTGCCCGATGTGCGCGACGGATTGAAGCCCGTGCACCGACGCATTCTCTACGCCATGCGCGAGCTGAAACTCGATCCGGGCGGGCGGTTCCGGAAGTGCTCGAAGATTTCCGGCGACGTGATGGGCAACTATCACCCGCACGGCGATCAGGCGATCTATGATGCGCTTGCGCGCCTTGCACAGGGCTTTACCATTCGCTATCCGCTGGTGGACGGCCAGGGCAACTTCGGCAACATTGACGGCGACAATCCCGCGGCCGCCCGGTACACGGAGGCGCGACTGACAGAGCCCGCCGTGGCTCTGATGGAAGGGCTCGCCGAAGACGCGGTCGACTTCAGCGAGAACTATGACGGATCCCTGGTCGAGCCCGACGTGCTGCCGGCGTCGTTTCCCAACATTCTGGCCAATGGTTCATCGGGAATCGCCGTGGGGATGGCGACCAGCATTCCCCCGCACAACCTTGGTGAACTCTGCGATGCCGCGCTTCACCTGGTCAAGACGCCGGCCGCGCGCGACAGCACCCTGCTGCAGTTTGTCCCGGCCCCGGACTTTCCGACCGGCGGAATCCTGGTCGAGCCGCCCGAGAGCATTGCGGCGGCCTACAGCACTGGCCGCGGATCGTTCCGGCTCAGGGCGCGCTGGAACGTGGAGAAACTGCCGCGCGGGCAATGGCAGGCCGTCGTCACCGAAATTCCGTACCAGGTCCAGAAAGGTCGGTTGATCGAGAAGATCGCGGACCTCGTCCAGAACAAGAAGGTTCCGTTGCTCGCCGACATTCGCGACGAGTCGACCGAGGAAATCCGCCTGGTACTGGAGCCGCGCGCGAAGTCGGCCGACCCAACGCTGATGATGGAAATGCTCTTCCGGCAGTGCGACCTGGAAGTCCGGATCAGCCTGAACATGAATGTTCTGATCGACGGGCGAACCCCGAAAGTCTGTTCGCTGAAGGAGGTTCTCAGGGCGTTTCTCGATCACCGCCGGGATGTCCTGCTGCGACGATCGCGTTTCCGCTACAACCAGATCGACCGCAGGCTGCACGTCCTTGAAGGGTATCTGGCGGCGTTCGTCAATCTGGACGAGGTGATCAGGATTATCCGGACGGAAGAAGAGCCGAAACCCGTGCTGATGGAAACATTTGCTCTGACCGAAGTTCAGGCAGAGGCCATATTGAACATGAGGTTGCGGTCGCTCCGGCGCCTGGAAGAGGTTGAACTTCGGGCCGAACGGCAGGCCCTGATGGACGAGCGCGTCGAACTCGAGGACCTGATGGGCGATGAAGGGCTGCAATGGGGCCGGATCTCGGAGGAACTCCGGGAAACAAGACGAAAATTCGGCGGGGATGCCCCCGGTGGCGCAAGACGGACCGGCCTGGACGAGGCGCCGGCGATCGACGATTCGCTGCCGGAAACCATGGTCGAACGCGAGCCGGTGACCGTCGTCTGCTCCTCGATGGGATGGATTCGCATGATCAAGGGTCACTTTGGCCCGGATCATCAGCTCAAGTACAGGGATGGCGACGAAGGCCGGTTTGTCCTGCACGCGCAGACGACCGACAGGCTCATCGTGGTCGGGTCAAACGGTCGCTTCTACACCATTGCCTGCTCCGACCTTCCGAGCGGAAGGGGCATGGGAGAACCCATCAGGTTGATGATCAATCTCGAGAACGAGGCAGATACCGTGGACATCCTCGTATACCAGGGAGGACGGAAGCTCCTTCTCGCCTCCTCCGACGGCTACGGATTTGTCGTCGACGAGGACGGCGTGGTGGCCCAGACCCGGCTTGGCAAGCAGGTTCAAACTCTCGGCAAGGGCGCGAGAACCATCGCGTGCAGGGTGGTCGAAGGCAATGACGTTGCCGCGGTCAGCGACGCCCGCAGGCTGCTGATCTTTCCGCTCGAGACGCTGCCCGAAATGGTCCGTGGAAAAGGCGTACGGATCCAGGGCCTGAAAGTGAAAGGGCGGAATTACCAATTAAGTGACGTCATCACGCTGGATCGGGAAAAGGGGCTGCAATGGCGGGACCCGGCAGGGAGGACGAGGACAGAGAGGAACCTCGCGAAATGGATCGGTGGCAGAGCCAAGCAAGGTCAGGCTCCTCCACGCGGGTTCCCCCGAGACAACCGTTTCTCCTGAGCGCGGTTTCCGGACCGGCTTCTTGTCCGGAATCGGGGACGACCAGGAAGGCGCGGGCAAGACGATGACGCGAAATCGCGTGGCGGCGCCTCTCGGGTCCTGGCCTTTCCAGGCACGATCCTGGCGTCATTGAACGGGTTCGACCGCCAGGAGCACCCCGCCTTGCGGGCGAAGCGTCGGGACCATGACCGATTCCGGATCGGGTTCGCGGATCTCTTGAATTCGAAACGGTGCCATCGCGCCTGCAATGATGACCACGGCCACGGGCAAGGCAAATCTTGTGCCAATACATCCCGGGGGGTTCGCCGAAAGGCAAATGGGCACACGGTTCAACCTGGTCTCCCCCCAGGAGAATCCCCCGGTCTCGAAACTGCCGGTCGAGTTTCACCTTGAAATTGGTTGCCTGCGACGGCTCTTCGAACGTTCCGGCTTCGCAGCTCTGGTGTTGTTCTAGCTGCAGGCCCCTCCAGGACCCATCCCAATGCATTTCTTCAGCGTGATTCGGAAGGAACGGGTTGGGCGAAAGCGGATGGTTCATCGGTCTTTTGCGGGATTTCGAACTGGAAACGACCGAAAACCGGAATTCCGACGCCTTTTCCTTGCGACTTGTAGCCCTTGAAAACCGGCGTTGGGCAGACGTCATTCGCTGGGGTGCGCAACTGGCAATTGACAACGGAATAACAATGATCGGTTCCACCCGGCATAGGACGATCCCAGGCTGGCCGTGTCGATGTTCAAGGTTGGCGGAAACACCTCATTTGCGCCCCCGATCGTGTCGTGCGTGCGCCGTTCACGCTCCCAAACGGCCTCATCTCGCTCAAATCATTTCGCTCAGGGCCTTCGATTCCGGCCCGAAAAGGTGGCGTGGGACCGTTCTGACACTTGGTCGGACGGGTGAGGTGGCACATGTGAGATCATGCTGCCCGACACGGCTTGCAGAGCTAATCCGGCGACAGGGCGTGAACTTGATCTGATGCCTCCGGTTCAGTCTCAAGTCTGCCGGCGACGGTCATCATGAAGCGCGGAATTTGGCAATCTGCCGCGCTTCCATGAATCGTTCTCACTTCCTGCTGTCGGGAATTCATCGTCCCTGGCGCCTTCGGCGGATTCGCCCGCAAACGACGCTTCCGCCTGCACCCGGGAGGCCGGACGAGCCCAGGTACAGATTCGGCCAGCGGGCGAAAGCCGGAGGGCGCCGGGTTTCAGCCTGTTCCGCCTTCATCCCGATAACTCCCGTTCCCGTCATCTGGTGCCAGCGATTCGGCAGTGCTGCCTTCACCGGGGAGGGGCTCCGTTATTCCCTGCCCGAGATGGGCAACCAGGGCGGTCTCAAGCGCGGCGTCCAGCTCCCGCGCGCGCTCCATGTAGGCAGGATTTTCGCTGACCTTGAGTTCCGGATCCCACAACTCCGCAAGTTCGCGCATCGCCTCGCGGTCCTTGCGGAAATAGAAATGTTCGATCCTGGATGCCTCGACGTCTGCCAGTCCCATGTTCTCAAGCACGTAACGGCCCGCCCTGAGTGAGCTGTCGAACAGTTCCCTGACGATGTCATCGGCGCCCACCTCGTAGAGTTCGTAGGCGTGCAACCTGTCATATGCCCTGGCAACGATGTGCAGATCGGGATTCTGACTGCGCGCAAACCGCACGAGCTTGGTCGTCGCCTCCTTGTCGTCGAGGGCCACCACGAGCACGCGCGCTTCCTCCAGTCTCGCCGCGTGCAGGAGATTGGGCTGTGTCGGATCGCCAAAGAAGCCCTTCATTCCGAACCGGCGCATGGTTTCGATTGCCTCGAGGCTGCTGTCGAGGACGACGGCGCGGAAACCGGCCAGCATCAGCAGTCGGCTCACAACCTGTCCGAAGCGTCCGATGCCGGCAATGATGACGGCCTGCCGCTCGTCGATTTCGTCGGCTTCGGGCGTGCCGTGGCTCTCTCCCATGCGATGCCGCAGCTTTTCCCATGCGATGAAGAAGAGCGGAGTCAGCAGCATCGACATCGCGACGACAAGATACATCCGTTCGGTGAGGCGCGAATCGAAAACGAGGAGTTGGGACGCGAACGAAATCAGCACAAATCCGAACTCGCCTGCCTGCGCGAGGCCGAGCGTGAACAACCATCTCCCGCTGGCGCGGATGCGAAAGACCTGGGTCAGGGCCAGCAGGACGGCTCCCTTCGTGAGCATCAGCAACAGCGCGAGCGCCACGATTTGCAATGCATCGCGGTAGAGTACGGCGAAGTTGATTCCGGCACCGACCGTAATGAAGAAAAGCCCGAGCAACAGGCCCTTGAAGGGCGCAATATCGCTTTCCAGCTGGTGCCTGAATTCGCTGTTGGCGAGCACGACACCTGCCATGAAGGCTCCGAGCGCGGGGGAAAGCCCGACGAGTGTCATCAGGAACGCGATACCGAGGACGATCAGGAGGGCCAGGGCCGTGTAGAGTTCCCGGAGGCGGGCGACATGCACCAGCCGGAAAAGCGGCCGAACCGCGTAAAGGCCGAACAGCACGACCATCATGACGGCCGCGACCGTCGCAAGCGTGACGACCCAGCCCGGAAACGACTGAATGAAGGCGACGGTCGCCTCGACCCCGTGTATCTGCCCGGCACCTTCACCGGCCGCAGGTGCATGACCGGTTCCGGCCGAACCGCCGGCGTTCCTGCCCGCGAAGCCCGGCGCTGCCAGAAGCGGCAGGATCGCCAGCATCGGAATGACGGCAATGTCCTGCATCAGCAGCACCGAGAAACTCGCCCTCCCCCCGTTCGATTGAATCAGGTTCTTTTCGGTCAGCGTCTGCAGGACAATCGCGGTCGAGGAGAGCGCGAGGACCATGCCGACCGCAAGCGCCGTCGTCCATGGCATCTCGAAGCCCCACAGGCAGATCATCATGAGCAGAAGGGTCGTCAGCGATACCTGAAGTCCTCCGAGACCGAGAAGCCGGTGACGCATGTCCCAGAGCGCGCGCGGAGACAGCTCCAGCCCGATCATGAACAGCAGCATCACGACGCCGAACTCGGCGAAATGCCGTAGATCTCCGGTGTCCGCGACCAGGCCGAGAGCCGGCCCGATAAGGATTCCGGCAATCAGGTACCCCAGAACGGACCCCACGCCGAGCCGTACGGACAGCGGGACGGCCACCAAGGCGGCGATCAGGTAGATGACGGCCTGGAATAGGAAGCCTTCCAATGTATTTCTCCAGTCAGTTCTCAAGCGGTCTGCCGGCGCCGGCACGTCCCGTGATCTTCCGTGCCTGATTCCCGCCTTGACCGAATGGGACTATTGGACCGGAATGCCGGGGTTCTTCAAGCCGACCGATCAGCCGGGGAGACATCGTCTGGCACAAGCTGGTCTCCGCCTCTTTTGTCCGTGTCCTGAACGGAAACCGTCCCCGGGGCCAAGGCCGGTCTTGTGTCCAGGATCGGGAACGACAAGGAAGGTTCAGCAAAGACGGCGAAGCGAAACCGCCTTTCGGCCAGGCCTGGAACCATGCCTGGCGCAATCCTGGAGCCGCTAGATTCGCTCCACTGCCAGATGCACCCCGCCCAGAGGGCGAAGCGTCAGGACCATGACCGGTTCCGGATCGAGCCCGCGGATCCTGCGAAACCGGAACCGCGACATCAGGGTCGCAAGGACGATCACTGCCTCGAGCATCGCGAAACTTGCGCCTATGCATACCCGGGGGCCGTCGCCGAAAGGCAGATAGGCGTACCGCTCGATCTGGGTATCCCCCGAGAATCTCCCGGGATCGAAACTGTCGGGCGAGTCCCAGAGGTCGCGATGCCTGTGCAGCGCGTAGATCGGAAGAATGACCGTATCGCCCGCGCGAATCTCCCGGCCGCAGATCTGGTCATGCGCGCAGGCGGTCCGCGAAAGGATCGCCGCGGGAGGATAGAGGCGGAGCGCTTCCTCGATCACCGAGCGGGTATAGGGCAGATTGGGGACATCCCCGACACCTGCGGTACGGCCCCCGAGTACGGCTTCGGCTTCGGCTCTCAGCCGTTCCTGGACCTGGACATCGAAGGCGCAGAGAAAAAACGACCAGGCAAGGGCAAGAGCGGTCGTCTCGTGGCCGGCAACGATGAATGCGAGCAGGTTGTCCCTGAGTTCGCCGGGCGTCATCCGGCGGCCCGACTCCGGATCCATTCCGTCCAGAAGCGTGTCGAGGAAGTCCCGGTCCGGCCGGTCGCGCTGCTTCAGGCGATCGGCGATGACGTCGTCGGCAATCCGACGCAGGACCTTGAGTGACCTCGGCCGGAAGAACTGGCGTGGTCGCGGGATCCATGTTGCCAGTCCCGCGATGTCCAGCACGGAAACCCTCGCGGCGGAAGCGAGGAACGCCTCGATGGCCCCGTGGACGAATTCCTTGTCCAGTTTGCGCTCACCTGCCAGCAAGACGCCGCCGATGACGTCAAAGGTCGTTTGAACCATCTCGCCATGCAGTTCTGCGCGGCCGCTGCCTGCAAGAATCCTGTCGCACGCGGCGTCGGCCGCGGCCGACATGATCGGGGCGAGGCCGTCGACGCTGCGACGCCTGAAAACCGGGGCCGCGGCCCGCCTTTGCCATCGCCAGTGGTCGCCATCGGCGATGAACAGGCTCTGGCCGATCGCCGGCTCGAGAATGTTCTTGATGACCTCGGATTTCGGATAAATGTCGAGCCTGTCCCTGAGGATGTGCCGGAGCGCTTCCGGCTCGGCCACCATGTGCCAGCGGACGCCACCGGTGCGGCCTGAAATGATCGGCCGCCTGGTGACGGCCTCGGGAATGATCTCGAGGAGGTTTCTCCTGGCCGCAAGCAACGTTCTGAACGGGCCCCAGACCTCGGTCACGAGCCGTGCGGCAGGGGGGATGCCCGGCGCGGAGGATCCGTCTGTCTGCAGGTGAATGTCCATCGTCAACCACTTCGCGTTCGCAACCATAGCGGAGCGCGGTCACGCATGCCAGTTCGGGGACCAGGGCCGGCAACGCGGTAAATTCCATGTTGATTTCACGGGGGATAGCAATTAGGCGGTCGGCTCCGTTCGGCGGTCGGTACGTGGTGTACCGGTTCGGGATGGGGCACAAGGTGCGCAAAAAGACGGCAAAGAACGACGGGCACTGGAGGTTTCTGGCATGGCCAAGGAGAGATTTGAGCGTACGAAGCCACATGTGAACATTGGCACGATCGGCCATGTTGACCACGGCAAGACGACGTTGACTGCGGCGATTACGCGTCAGTTTGGTGATTATGTTGCGTATGACGAGATTGACGGTGCTCCCGAGGAGAAGGCGCGCGGGATCACGATTTCGACGGCGCATGTCGAGTACGAGACGGAAGCGCGTCACTACGCGCACGTGGATTGTCCTGGTCATGCGGACTACATCAAGAACATGATCACGGGTGCTGCGCAGATGGACGGTGCGGTTCTTGTTGTGAGTGCTGCGGATGGTCCGATGCCTCAGACGCGCGAGCACATTCTCCTGGGTCGCCAGGTTGGCATTCCGCACATGGTTGTTTTTCTGAACAAGGTTGACCAGGTTGACGACGAGGAGCTTCTCGAGCTTGTTGAGATGGAGGTTCGCGAGCTTCTTTCCGACTACGAGTATCCCGGGGATGACATTCCGATTGTTTCGGGTTCGGCGCTTGCGGCGCTTGAGGGCCGTGACGAGGAGATTGGCTCGCGGAAGGTATCGGAGTTGATGGCTGCGGTTGACGCGTACATTCCGACGCCCGAGCGTCCGCGGGACCAGCCGTTTCTGATGCCGATTGAGGACGTGTTTTCGATTTCGGGCCGCGGCACGGTTGTGACGGGTCGGGTTGAGCGCGGGGTGATCACGGTTGGCGACGAGGTCGAGATTGTCGGCATTCGCGAGACCTCGAAGACGACCTGCACGGGTGTCGAGATGTTCCGGAAGCTTCTGGACAGCGGCGAGGCCGGGGACAACATCGGAGCGTTGCTGCGCGGTGTTCCGCGTGACGGTGTCGAGCGCGGCCAGGTTCTGTGCCGTCCCGGCTCGGTGACGCCGCACACGCGTTTCGAGGCCGAGGTTTACATCCTGAACAAGGAGGAAGGCGGTCGTCACACGCCGTTTTTCGGCAATTACCGTCCGCAGTTCTACTTCCGGACGACGGATGTGACGGGGACGGTTCAGCTTCCCGAGGGGACGGAGATGGTGATGCCCGGGGACAACCTGAAGTTCCTGGTGGAGCTGATCAGCCCGATCGCCATGGAGGAGAAGCTCCGTTTCGCCATCCGGGAGGGCGGCAAGACCGTCGGCGCCGGGGTGGTCTCAAGGATCATCGAGTAGACACGGAACCCTCCGGACGGGACTTCCGCGGAAACAGGGACAGGACGAGGCCGGGGAAAGCCGGATTCACATCCGGCCCTTCCGCCCGCCGGGCGCTGATCCGTCGCGATGCCGGGCGTTGGCCCGGGGGGATCCGTCCCCGAGGATCCGGATCACGATCGATCTCGTGCAATGGCTTGCGCAAAAACGCGGTGGCTGGTACTCGGGTTCAGTTCTGATAGGGGTGTAGCTCAGTCGGTAGAGCATCGGTCTCCAAAACCGAGGGCCGGGGGTTCGAGTCCCTCCGCCCCTGCCAGGGATTTGACCTTGGTCTCTCGACTGCGGGTGGCAAGGAGAAGACAGCACCATGATGAATCCGTTCGTATTCATGCAGCAGGTCCGGGCCGAGGTGGCCCGCGTGGTCTGGCCGACGCGCAAGGAGACGGCGATCACGACCGTGATGGTATTTCTCATGGCCACGGTCGCGGCATTGTTCTTCTTTCTCGTGGACCAGGTCGTTCGGCTGGGTTTGACGGGAATCCTCGACATGGCCACTTGATCAACCGGGCGGATTCTGTTAACAATTCGCGAAACGATACCCGGCGGTGCTGGCCGATTCGGGCTGCTTGTCGTGTTTTCGTTGGCACAGGAACCGCAACCCCTTGAAAAATAGAAATTTCTGCGGCAATGCCGCCGTTTTTTGGCAGGACGTCTGGCGATATGGCTAAGCGTTGGTACTCGGTCAGCGTGCTGTCCAATTTCGAGAAACGGGTGCGCGATTCGATTCAGGACGTGGTGAACAACGAGGGGATGGAAGAATCGATCGTCGAGGTCTGCGTTCCGACCGAAGAAGTCATCGAGATCCGGCGGGGCAAGAAAGTCAATACCGAACGACGATTCATGCCGGGCTACGTTCTCGTGAAAATGGAGATGTCGGAACGGGGATACCACCTGATCAACAACATTCACCGGGTCACCGGATTTCTCGGCGAACCCGGAAAGCCGTCGCCGTTGCCCGACGCCGATGTCGACCGGATCCTGAACAGGGCGCGTGAAGGCAGCGAACGGCCGCGTGCGCGCATCAGTTTCGATATCGGCGAAAGCGTCAGCGTCATCGACGGGCCGTTCGAAGGGTTTTCCGGCATGGTCGAGGACGTTGACGAGGACAATGCGCGCCTCAAGGTCAGCGTGTCGATCTTCGGACGCGCAACCCCGGTCGACCTGGAATACACCCAGGTGTCGAAACTGAGCTGAACTCCGGCTCGCGGGCATGGGAAATCCGGCGTGAGGCCCTGGACCGGGCCGGATTTGGAATTGAACGGGTTCGCGTGGAGAACCGGACCCGGGTGAAGGGAGGCCGGCATGGCCAAGAAGGTAGTCGGAAAAGTCAAGCTCCAGGTGCCGGCAGGGCAGGCCAACCCGTCGCCGCCGGTCGGCCCGGCGCTCGGCCAGCGCGGCATCAACATCATGGAATTCTGCAAGGCGTTCAATGCCAGGACCCAGGGCATGGAGCCCGGCGCGCCATGCCCGACGATCATCACCTATTATGCCGACAAGTCATTCAGCATGGAGGTCCGGACCCCGCCCGCATCGCACTTCCTGAAAAAGGCCGCCGGACTGGAGAAGGCCGCAAATGCCCCGGGGCGGGAAATCACGGGGTACGTCACCCGGGCGCAGGTGCAGGAAATCGCCGAGGCGAAGATGCGGGACCTGAACGCGTACGACGTCGAATCGGCCATGCAGATCGTGCTCGGTTCGGCGCGATCCATGGGAATCGAGGTCAGGGGGTAGAGACATTGGCAAAACCCGGAAAGAGAATTCGCACGGCCCGGAACGAGGTCAAGGACAAACGCTCCGTTTCCCTGGTCGAGGCCGTGGCCCTGATCAGGGGCAATGCGACCGCAAAGTTCGATGAAACCGTCGAGATCGCCATGAATCTGGGTGTCGACCCGCGGCACGCGGACCAGATGGTCCGGGGTGTTGTGGAGTTGCCAAACGGAACCGGGAAACACGTGCGCGTGGCGGTTTTCGCCCGCGGCGAGAAGGCCGACGAAGCGAAGGAAGCCGGTGCGGACATTGTCGGGGCCGAGGATCTGATGGAGACGATTCAGGGTGGCACGATCGAATTTGACCGGTGTGTCGCGACGCCCGACATGATGCCGGTGGTCGGACGGCTCGGGAGGATACTTGGCCCGCGCAACCTGATGCCGAATCCCAAGGTCGGTACCGTGACCAAGGATGTTGCGGGTGCAGTCAAGTCCGCCAAGGCCGGCCAGGTCCAGTTTCGCGTCGAGCGCGCAGGCGTTGTCCACGCGGGCATCGGCAAGGCTTCCTTCGACGAGGGCAAGCTGGTCGAGAATGCCCGGGCGTTTGTCGCGGCAATCAGCCGCGCAAAGCCCCAGGCGGCAAAGGGAACGTATCTGAAGAAGATCTCGCTGAGTACCACCATGGGGCCCGGAATATCCGTCGACATCGCGGATGCCACGGGTCCTTGAGACGTTCGGTCGGCCCGGCGGGCCGGCCGGCGGGGGCGGGCAGGGAGCCTGCCCGAAACTGTCCGAGACGGCGGGTGCCCGCGGGGGCTTAATTTCCTGCCTGAGACGGGAAACGTTCGAATTGGCCAGGGGTTTCGACTCCGGGGCGGTTTTGGAAGGAACCCGTATCCGAGGACTGCCAAGATGCCGGCATCGCGGGCGTTGCCCGCCTCGACGGCAAGACCCGGCCGGGAGGAATTCCTCCCGCCAATTGGAGAAAGACTGTGGATAGAGCCCAGAAAGAAAAGGTGGTCGAGGATCTCGGCCGGATCTTTACGGACTCTGGTGTGGTCGTGGTCGCCCATTACCAAGGCCTGTCTGTCGCCGATATGCAGGATTACCGAAGGCGCATGCGTGACTCGGGCGGAGTCGTCCGGGTAGCCAAGAACCGGCTCGCAAGGATCGCCCTCAGGGGCACCCCGTGCGAGGGCATTTCCGACCTCCTGTCCGGGATGACGGTTTTCGCCTTTTCGGAGGATCCTGTCACCGCGGCAAAGGTTACGGAATCCTACGCCAGGGACAATGGCAAGCTCGTCGTCCTCGGCGGGTCCATGGGTGGCACGACCCTTGATCCTTCAGGCGTCAAGGCAGTTGCGTCGATGCCGTCGCGCGAGGAGCTGATTGCATCCATCGTGGCCTGCATCTCGGCGCCTGCGTCGGGCGTCGCAGCCGCAATAGGCGCACCGGCGTCAGGCATCGCGGGTGTCCTGTCGGCGGTGGAGGAGATGAGGGAAGCCGCCTGATCGAGACCCGTTGACCGCGGGAAAACCGGCCGGAAGGGCCCGCGGAACACGGCGGCGCGGCCGCGCCAGGACACAGGATCTGAACCCAGGAACAGAAACCCAGAACGAACGGAACACGAAAATGGCTGATCTGAAGAAAATGGCAGAGGAAATCGTGGGGCTGACGCTTCTCGAAGCGCAGGAACTCAAGACGATCCTGAAGGAAGAATACGGCATCGAGCCGGCCGCAGGCGCTGTCATGGTCGCTGGTACCGGCGCTGGCGGAGACGCCGAGGAAGCCGCGGAAGAAAAGGATTCATTCGACGTCATCCTCAAGTCGTTCGGCGAAAAGAAGATCAATGTGATCAAGGAAGTCCGCGCCATTACCGGTCTTGGCCTGAAAGAGGCCAAGGAGCTGGTGGAAGCGGGCGGAAAAACCGTCAAGGAAGGTGCGACAAAGGCGGAGGCCGAGGAAATCAAGTCCAAGCTCGAGGCCGCCGGCGCAGAGGTCGAACTTACCTGAGCACGCCCCGGGCCGGGAAAACCTGGCCAACGGGGACGAAGAGCCCGGGACCCGGCCCGCACCCGGGTCCCGCCAAGATGGCCAGGGGATTTTCCAGGACCCCGGGCAGACTGTTACCGGGCCGCAAGCCGGACACGACACGTTCGGCGGAAAAGGGCGTCGGAACATCACGATTCCAGTTCGGAGCCGCCATCCCGGCAGGCTCCGTTCAAGATTCGCGTCAAAAATAGCGAGCGACAGACATGGCATCGACCCCATCCAGCAATTCCAGCCAGATCTCCGGAACCAACGGAGCGACGCCGTTGATCCAGGCGCTGACCGGGCAGAACCGGATACGCCGGTATTACGGCAAGATCCGCGAAGTCCTGGACATGCCGAATCTCATCGAGGTCCAGAAAAGCAGTTACGACCTGTTCCTGAATTCAGGCGATGACCCCGAGCCCACGGATGGCTACGGCATCCAGGGCGTGTTCCAGTCGGTATTTCCGATCCGGGATTTCAACGAAAACGCGATCCTGGAATTCGTCGGCTACGAACTCCAGCCGCCCAAGTACGATGTCGATGAGTGCCAGCAGCGCGACATGACCTATTCGGCGCCCCTGAAGGTCACGTTGCGGCTGATCGTCTTTGACGTGGACGACGACAAGGAATCCCGCTCGGTCAAGGACATCAAGGAACAGGACGTCTACATGGGAGAGATCCCGTTGATGACGAAGAACGGAACCTTTGTCTACAACGGTACCGAACGCGTTGTCGTCTCGCAGATGCACCGCTCGCCGGGCGTCTTCTTCGACCACGACAAGGGGAAATCGCACTCTTCGGGAAAACTCCTGTTCGTCTCCAGGATCATTCCGTACCGGGGGTCCTGGCTGGACCTGGAGTTCGACGCGAAAGACCTCGTGAACGCTCGGATCGACCGAAAGCGGAAGCTCCCGGTGACGACCCTCCTCTATGCGCTTGGCATGGATCAGGAGGACATCTGCGACAAGTTCTACAAGACGCTCACGTACCGGTTCATCGAGGAGAAGAACTGCTGGGCCGCCCCGTTTTTCCCGAGGAGAATTCAGGGAACGAAGCCGGCATTTGACATCGTTGATGCGGCGACCGGCGAAATCGTGGCCCCGAAGGGCGAAAAGGTGACTCCCCGCACGGTCAGGAAACTGCTTTCGACCGGTGCTGTCACCGAGATATTCTACCCGTTCATTTCCATCAGCGGCCGGTATTCGGCGAAGGATATCATCGATGAGGACACAGGCGAGATCTGGGTCGAGGCCGGCGACGAAATAACCGTCGAGACAAGTGACGACGGCGAAATCGTCGGCGGCACCCTGAAAAAGCTGATGGACAACGGGATCATCGAGATCCCGACTCTCGACATCGACCACGTGAATACCGGCGCCTACATCCGGAACACGATGGCGGTCGACAAGAACCTCAACCAGGAAACCGCGCTCGAGGACATCTACCGCGTATTGCGGCCCGGCGAACCGCCAACGCCGGAAGCGGCATCGAGCCTGTTCAAGAGCCTGTTTTTCGATCCCGAGCGTTACGACCTGTCGGCGGTCGGGCGCGCAAAGATGAACCTGCGCCTGGATCTCGATGCCGACGACTCGGTTCGCACGCTCCGCAAGGAAGACATCGTTGGCGTGGTCAGGGCCCTGGTCGAGCTGAGGGACGGAAAGGGAGAACCCGACGACATCGATCACCTTGGAAACAGGCGGGTCCGTTCCGTCGGCGAACTGATGGAAAACGCATACAGGTTGGGGCTGCTGAGGATGGAACGGGCGATCAAGGAACGCATGAGTTCCGTCGATATCGATACCGTCATGCCCCAGGACCTGATCAATTCCAAACCGGCCGCGGGGGCCGTTCGCGAGTTTTTCGGCTCGTCCCAGTTGTCCCAGTTCATGGACCAGACCAACCCGCTGTCGGAAGTGACGCACAAGCGCCGGCTGTCGGCGCTGGGGCCGGGCGGGCTGACGCGGGAACGGGCCGGGTTCGAGGTCAGGGATGTCCACCCGACCCACTACGGCAGGATTTGCCCGATCGAAACGCCCGAGGGTCCGAATATCGGCTTGATCAACTCGCTGGCTTCCTACGCCAGGGTCAACAAGTACGGTTTCATCGAAACCCCGTACCGGCGGGTCAAGGACAGCCAGGTGACCGATGATGTCCAGTACATGTCGGCGACGGAGGAAATGCGGCACACGGTGGCCCAGGCCAATGCACAGCTCGACGAAGACGGACGATTCATCAACGACCTGGCATCGACGCGAAAGGGCGGCGAGTTCATGCTCAACGCGCCGGAAAACATCGATTTCATCGACGTGTCTCCGAAACAGCTGGTGTCCGTGGCGGCATCGCTGATTCCGTTTCTCGAGAATGACGATGCCAACCGGGCGCTGATGGGATCCAACATGCAACGCCAGGCCGTGCCCCTGTTGAGGGCGGAGGCTCCCTTCGTCGGCACCGGAATCGAGCAGGTCGTCGCCCGGGATTCCGGAGCGGCCATCACTGCCGTCCGCTCGGGCGTAATCGACCAGGTGGACGCAATGAGGATCGTCGTCAGGGCAACGGACGACCTTGATCCGGGAGATCCCGGCGTCGACATCTACCGGCTGCGGAAGTTCCAGCGTTCCAACCAGAATACCTGCATCAACCAGCGCCCGCTGGTGAAGGTCGGCGATCGCGTGGTCAAGGGCGAGGTCATCGCGGACGGGCCGTCGACCGACCTCGGCGAGCTTGCGCTGGGCAAGAACGTGCTCGTCGCCTTCATGCCCTGGAACGGATACAACTACGAGGACTCGATCCTGATTTCCGAGCGCATCGTGCGCGACGATGTCTTTACCTCGATCCACATCCAGGAATTCGAGATTTCGGCGCGCGATACGAAGCAGGGTCCGGAGGAAATCACCCGGGATATTCCGAATGTCGGCGAAGAGGCCCTGCGCAATCTCGACGAGGCCGGCATTGTCTATATCGGGGCGGAAGTGGGCCCGGGCGACATTCTCGTGGGCAAGGTCACGCCGAAGGGCGAGAGTCCGATGACCCCGGAAGAAAAGCTCCTGAGAGCGATCTTCGGCGAGAAGGCTTCCGATGTCCGGGATACGTCATTGCGTCTTCCTCCGGGCGACTTCGGCACGGTCGTGGAGGTCCGGGTTTTCAATCGCCACGGTGTCGACAAGGACGAGCGCGCGCTCCAGATCGAACAGGAAGAAATCGAACGCCTTGCCCGGGACCGGGACGACGAACTCGCGATTCTCGAGCGGAACATCTACTCGCGGCTGCGGGGGATGATCCTGGGCAAGACGGCGGTCAAGGGACCCAAGGGGGTCAAGCGCGGTGCGCTCATCGACGAACAGCTGCTCGCGACCCTGAGCAGGGGCCAGTACTGGCAACTGGCGCTCGGGGATGAAGCCGATGCCGCACCGGTCGAGGCGCTGAACCGCCAGTACAAGGCGCAGAAGTCTGCCTTGCTCGCCCGTTTCGAAGACAAGGTGGAGAAGGTCCGCAAGGGAGACGACCTGTCGCCGGCGGTGATGAAGCTGGTCAAGGTCTTCGTCGCGGTCAAGCGAAAGCTGCAACCCGGCGACAAGGTCGCCGGACGGCACGGCAACAAGGGGGTCATTTCCAAGGTGGTTCCCGAGGAGGATATGCCGTTCCTGGCGGACGGAACCTCGGTCGATGTGGTCCTCAACCCGCTTGGTGTCCCGAGCCGGATGAATGTCGGGCAGATTCTCGAGACCCATATGGGCTGGGCAGCACGCGGTCTCGGGCGGGCGGTCGACGAAGCGCTGCAGGGTTTTGACCGCACCGGCGATGTCGAACCTGTCAGGTCTTCCATGCGCGTGGCCTACGGGGACCAGACCTACGATCAGGCGATCGAAGGCCTCGACGACGAATCCATCGTGGACGCGGCCCGAACCGTGCGCCATGGCGTCCCGATTGCGACGCCGGTGTTCGATGGCGCAAAGGAACTCGACGTCGATGACGCCCTGCTGCGCGCGGGATTCGACACCTCGGGGCAGTCCGTTCTCTTCGACGGCCGCACCGGCGAGGAGTTCGCGCGACCGGTCACGGTGGGAATGAAATACCTGATGAAGCTGCATCATCTGGTCGATGACAAGATTCACGCACGTTCGACCGGGCCGTATTCCCTGGTGACCCAGCAGCCGCTCGGAGGGAAGGCCCAGTTCGGCGGCCAGAGATTCGGCGAAATGGAAGTGTGGGCGCTGGAAGCCTACGGCGCCGCGTACACCTTGCAGGAAATGCTGACCGTCAAGTCGGACGATGTTGCGGGGAGGACGAAGGTCTACGAGTCCATCGTCAAGGGCGAGGATGACTTCAAGGCCGGGGTTCCGGAATCCTTCAACGTTCTCGTCAAGGAGATCCGTTCGCTGGGCCTCAACGTGCAGCTGATGGAATCCGAACCTGCCTAGACGCGGGAACCGCGGGCAGGAACAGAGCGCAAACCCACCGATTCAGGACGGCGCGGTCCTGACATCTCGAGGATCCGGGAGCAGATCATGAACCAGGAAATCTTCCACAATCCGTCCCGTTCGAACCAGCCGGTAAGGAGCTTTGACGAAATCCGGATCTCGCTGGCGTCGCCCGAGTGCATCCTGAGTTGGTCCTTCGGGGAAATCAAGAAACCGGAGACGATTAATTACCGGACCTTCAAGCCTGAGCGCGACGGGCTGTTCTGCGCCAGGATCTTCGGGCCGATCAAGGATTTCGAGTGCCTGTGCGGCAAGTACAAGCGAATGAAGTATCGCGGCGTGACCTGCGAGAAATGCGGCGTGGAGGTCACGCTGCAGAAGGTTCGCAGGGAACGCATGGGTCATATCGAACTGGCGGCTCCGGTTGCACATATCTGGTTCCTGAAGTCGCTGCCGTCCCGCATCGGACTGATGCTGGGCATGAAACTCCGGGATCTGGAGTGCGTCCTCTATTTCGAGAAATACCTGGTGATCGACCCCGGGCTGACAGACCTGGAATATCAGCAGCTGTTGAGCGAGCAGGAATACCTGGAGGCCCAGGACACCTACGGCGCCGACGCGTTCAATGCAAATATCGGCGCCGAGGCGATCCGCGAAATGCTTGCCAATGTCGACCTGGAAGCGGACGCCAGGGAACTTCGGGAAGATCTTGCGGCGACCAACAGCGAACTCAAGCAGAAGACCATCGTCAAACGCCTGAAGGTGGTCGAGAGTTTCATCGAATCCGGCAACAGGCCGGAATGGATGATCCTGACCGTTCTTCCGGTCATTCCGCCTGAACTCAGGCCACTGGTGCCTCTCGACGGCGGCCGGTTCGCAACGTCCGACCTGAACGACCTTTACCGTCGCGTCATCAACCGGAACAACCGGCTCAAGCGGCTGATCGAACTGCGGGCGCCGGACATCATCGTGCGCAACGAAAAGCGCATGCTGCAGGAATCGGTCGACGCCCTCTTCGATAACGGTCGGCGCGGACGGGTCATCACCGGCACCAACAAGCGCCCCCTGAAATCGCTTTCCGACATGCTGAAGGGCAAACAGGGCCGGTTCCGGCAGAACCTGCTCGGCAAACGCGTCGATTTTTCGGGACGATCCGTGATCGTGACCGGGCCCGAACTCAAGTTGCACCAGTGCGGTCTGCCAAAGAAAATGGCCCTGGAGCTGTTCAAGCCGTTCATCTACGCGCGCCTTGACGCGATGGGCCAGACCACCACGGTCAAGCAGGCAAAGAAATACGTCGAATCCGAGCGATCTGAGGTCTGGGACATACTCGACAGGGTCATCAGGGAACATCCTGTTCTCCTGAACAGGGCGCCGACGCTGCACCGCCTCGGGATCCAGGCATTCGAACCCGTTCTGATCGAAGGCAAGGCGATCCAGTTGCACCCGCTGGTATGTTCTGCCTTCAATGCTGACTTTGACGGCGACCAGATGGCGGTTCACGTGCCGCTCAGCCTCGAGGCGCAACTCGAGGCCCGCGTCCTGATGATGTCGACGAACAACGTGCTGTCGCCGGCCAATGGCAAACCGATCATCGTTCCTTCGCAGGACATGATTCTCGGCCTGTACTACATTTCCATGGAACGTGACGGCATGCCGGGCGAAGGCATGATCTTCTCGTCGCCCGACGAGGTTCGTCACGCACTGGACGCGGAGGAGTCGATACTCCACCTGCATGCAAGGATAACCTGCCGCCTCGAACAGGTCGACGAGCTGGGCTCCACGGTCTGGCAGCGATTCGAGACGACGCCGGGCCGGGTTCTCCTGGGGTCCATCCTGCCGCTCAACCACAAGACGCCGTTCGACATCGTCAACCGCCTGCTGCGGAAGAAGGAGGTCGGCGAAGTGATCGACATCGTCCATCGGTACTGTGGACAGAAGGAGTCGGTGATTTTCTGCGACCAGATCATGAGTCTCGGATTCAGGGAGGCGTTCCGGGCCGGGATTTCATTCGGCAAGGATGACATGGTCATTCCGGAATCCAAGTGGTCGATCGTCTCGGAAACCCGCGATCAGGTCAAGGAGTTCGAACAGCAGTACATGGACGGCCTGATCACCCAGGGCGAAAAGTACAACAAGGTGGTCGACGCCTGGTCGAAATGTTCGGACACCGTGGCCGATGCGATGATGGACCAGATTTCCGCCATGCGGACGCAGGAAAACGGGGCCGAAGCCGAGCCGAACTCGGTCTACATGATGGCGCATTCCGGCGCGCGCGGGTCCCCGGCGCAGATGAAACAGCTGGGCGGAATGCGGGGGCTCATGGCCAAGCCGAGCGGCGAGATCATCGAGACGCCGATCATCTCGAACTTCAAGGAAGGGCTGACCGTGCTCGAGTATTTCAACTCGACCCATGGCGCCCGGAAAGGGCTTGCGGACACCGCGCTCAAGACCGCGAATTCGGGCTATCTGACCCGCCGCCTCGTCGACGTGGCCCAGGACTGCATCGTCCGGATCCATGATTGCGGGACGGACAAGGGGATCACGGCCGAGGACGTCGTCAGCGACGGACTGATCGTGTCGCCCCTGCAGGAACGGATCCTTGGGCGGGTCGCGGCGGAGGACGTTGTCGACCCCGTTTCGGGCGAGGTCATGTGCAGGTGCGGCGAGCTTGTGGATGAGCGCAAGGCGGACGCCATCGAGGAGGCCGGCGTCAGGTCGGTCAAGATCCGGTCGCCGCTGACCTGCGATGCCGAAGACGGGATCTGCGCCATGTGCTACGGGCGCGACCTTGCGCGCGGGATCATGGTCAATCCGGGAGAAGCCGTGGGAATCATCGCGGCCCAGTCGATTGGCGAACCCGGCACCCAGCTGACCATGCGCACGTTCCACATCGGCGGCATTGCCGAGACGGTCGAGCAATCATATGCCGAGGCCGGACATGCCGGAAAGGTGGCGGTGTCGAACCCGAAGATGCTGACGGATCGTCATGGCGACCAGATCGTGATGGGCAGGAATACGGAACTGACCATTACCGACGACAACGGGATCGTACGGTCGCGGCATCGCCTGACCTACGGGTCGCGGTTGCTCGTCGCCGATGGCGAGGAGGTTGCGGTCGGTACGCGCCTGTTCGAGTGGGACCCGAATACGCTGCCAATCATCGCAGAGACGTCGGGAATGGTGAAGTACGTTGATCTCTTGACCGGTGTTTCCGTTCGGGACGAGACTGATGAAACCACCGGCATTACCCACAAGATCGTGACGGACTGGCGTTCCGGGATTGGGGGCAAGGACCTGAAGCCGGAAATCGCCATCATCGATCCCGACGCCTGGAAAGTCGTGAGACAGGAACTGGGCGAGAAAGCCAGCCTTGCCCTTAAATCCGACAAGTCGAACTACGTCGCGTTTGAGCGGCCAGACAATATGACCTTGCCCGTGTCCGGCGCGATATCCGTGCTCGAGACTGGCGTACTGGAAACCCGGGCCGTGTCGGTCGGAGCAATTCTGTCGATCGAGGACGAAACAGAGGTTCAGGCTGGAGATGTTCTCGCGCGTATACCACGTGAAGTCCGGACAAAGGACATCACGGGCGGACTGCCTCGCGTGGCGGAACTTTTCGAAGCCCGGCGCCCGAAGGATCACGCGATAATCGCTGAAATCGATGGCAAGGTGTCCTTTGGACGGGACTACAAGAACAAGCGCCAGATCAAGATTATCCCGTTGGACGAAAACGAGGAACCGGCGGTCTACCTGGTTCCAAAGGGCAAGCATATTCCGGTCCAGGAAGAAGACTTCATCCAGAAGGGCGACTACATCATCGAGGGGAATCCCGCTCCGCACGACATCTTGCAGATCCTCGGCGTCGAAGCGCTCGCCGACTACCTGATCAACGAGGTTCAGGACGTCTACCGGCTCCAGGGCGTGAAGATCAACGACAAGCACATCGAGGTGATCGTTCGCCAGATGCTGCAGAAGTGGGAGATCCATGACTCGGGCGAGACGACGTTGCTCAAGGGTGAACAGGTCGACAAGTCCGAGTTCGACGACATCAATGTCCGGGCGATCGAGGACGGGCGGCAGCCCGCGACAGGTGGACCGGTCCTGCTCGGGATCACCAAGGCGTCCTTGCAGACGCGGTCGTTCATTTCGGCCGCGTCGTTCCAGGAGACGACCCGGGTACTGACCGAGGCGTCCGTCAGGGGCAAGCGGGACAAGCTGATCGGCCTGAAGGAAAACGTCATCGTCGGGCGGCTGATCCCCGCGGGGACGGGACGTGCGGCGCAGGAAGTCAGGCGAATCGCCGTCGAACGCGACAGGGCGGTGATCGAGGAAAGGCGCCGGAACGAGGAAGAGGCGGCAATGCGGTTGATGGCGCCCGATTCGGATCTGGACGACGCCGAGGCCTTCGCCGACGCTCCGGACGCCATCATCGGCGACAACCTCCCGCCGGACTTTTCGACGGGTGCGGGCGAGTCGTCGGCGGCTTGACAGGGTCATCGGTCCGGGCGACGGCTCTTTCCTGGACCGCGGGAAGCGGGGCCGCCACCCCGCTGCCGCAGTTCCGCGTCTCGAGACGAACGCATGTCAGGTGATCGGGAGAACGGGTATCCTGCGATGCCCGGCGATGTTGCGCGCGCGAATCACGTTGACAAGGGTTCGGCCCGCGACTATACGGCCTGCGACCCGATCACCGCACTGCGGTTTTTGGGTCTTTGTCCAATTCTGGTGGGCAAGATCCGGGTTTCGCCCTGATCCTCTGAAGCGTGGTTGCCGGGTTCGGCGAAAGTGTCGCGATCCCGGATGAACGCATTGCCTTTCAGGAGCGGGCCAGGTGTTGAGACCGGGCTGCCGGTGCATTGCCGATCGAACGAAGACGAAGGAAACCTGACGGGGCCGCACATGCCAACGATCCAGCAGCTCATCCGCAAGCCTCGACGGGCGCCGGTGAAGCGCCAGAAATCGATGCATCTCAAGGCGTGTCCGCAACGCCGTGGTGTTTGCACGCGGGTCTACACCACGACCCCGAAAAAGCCGAATTCCGCGATGCGGAAAGTGGCCAAGGTTCGCCTCACGACGGGGTACGAGGTGATTTCCTACATCCCTGGTGAAGGACACAATCTTCAGGAACACTCGGTCGTGCTGATCCGGGGCGGCCGCGTGAAGGACCTGCCGGGCGTGCGCTACCACATCCTTCGCGGTGTTCACGACACCCAGGGTGTCAAGGACCGGCGCCAGCGGCGTTCCAAGTACGGCGCGAAAAAGCCGAAATAACCCGGTTGAACCCCGAACTTCTCGACGAGCCATTCAGGACAGGGAGACAGAGACATGTCCCGCCGGCACCGCGCAGAAAAGCGGGAGATCCTGCCTGACGCCAAGTATGGCGACCAGGTGCTCTCCAAGTTCATGAACAACCTGATGAAGGACGGCAAGAAGTCGGTTGCCGAGCGTATCGTCTACGGTGCGCTCGACAGGGTTGAAGAACGGACAAAGCGCGCGCCCCTGGATGTGTTCAGGGAGGCCCTCGAGAATATCAAGCCCTCGGTTGAAGTCCGATCGCGACGGGTCGGCGGGGCAACCTACCAGGTTCCCGTGGAAGTTCGCCCGGAACGCCGGGATGCGCTGGCCATCCGCTGGCTGATTATGGCATCGCGCGGCCGCAACGAAAACACGATGGAAGAACGCCTCGCAGGCGAGTTGGTTGACGCCGTCAACTCCCGCGGCTCAGCAGTCAAGCGGCGGGAAGACACCCACAAGATGGCGGAGGCCAACCGGGCCTTCAGCCATTATCGCTGGTGATTCCAGGTTCCGGGAGTTCGATCCATGGCCCGCAGTTACCCACTCGAACGCTACCGGAATTTCGGGATCATGGCGCATATCGATGCGGGCAAGACCACCTGCACCGAGCGGGTCCTGTACTATACGGGCAAGTCGCACAATATCGGAGAAGTCCACGATGGCGCGGCCACCATGGACTGGATGGAACAGGAACAGGAACGCGGCATCACCATCACCTCGGCCGCGACCACCACGTTCTGGGCCCGTACCGATGACGGCCATACTTCGGACGAGGACCGGTATCGGCTCAACATCATTGACACGCCCGGCCATGTCGACTTCACCATCGAGGTCGAACGATCCCTGGCGGTGCTCGACGGCGCGGTCTGCGTGCTCGACGCCAATGCCGGGGTGGAACCGCAGACAGAGACGGTCTGGCGTCAGGCCGACCGGTACCAGGTTCCGAGAATCGTGTTCGTCAACAAGATGGACAAGATCGGAGCGGACTTTTCCAATTGCGTACGGATGATCCGGGAGCGGACCGGCGCCCGCCCGTTGCCCGTGCAGTTCCCGATCGGGGTCGAAGGCGATTTCTCGGGGATCGTCGATCTTCTGACCATGAAGGAATGGGTCTGGACGGGCGATGACCTGGGAGCGACCTGGGCGCTCGGCGATGTCCGGCCAGCGCTACGCGACCAGGCGGAATCGATGCTGGCCGACGTGATCGAGGTCGCGGTGGAACAGGACGACGAAGTGATGGAACGATACCTCGAGGGCGAGGAGGTCGACGTCCCGACCTTGCGGAACCTGATTCGAAAGGGAACGCTCAACCTCGATTTCGTGCCGGTTCTCGCGGGTTCCGCGTTCAAGAACAGGGGCGTTCAGCCCCTGCTGAACGCGGTGATCGACTATCTTCCCGGCCCGCTTGACGTTGCCGACTACATGGGCTTCAGGCCCGGGGACAGGCTGGAAGAGCGCAATATCGCACGCCGTGCCGACGACGGGCTGCCGTTCTCGGCTCTCGCGTTCAAGATCATGAATGACCCGTTCGTGGGATCGCTGACCTTTGTCCGGATCTATTCCGGGACGCTCAGGAAAGGCGACATGATGCTGAATGCCACCAAGGGCAAGAAGGAACGCGTCGGCCGCATGATGATGATGCACTCGAACAACCGGGAGGACATCAACGAGGCCTTTGCAGGAGACATCATCGCCCTTGCGGGGCTCAAGGGAACCACGACGGGCGATACGCTGTGCTCGGAGCGGAAACCGGTCGTGCTGGAGACGATGACCTTTCCGCAGCCGGTCATCGAGATCGCGGTGGAGCCGCGGACCAAGAACGACCAGGAACGCCTGTCACAGGGTTTGCAGCGGCTGGCGGCAGAGGACCCGTCCTTCCGCGTCGAGACCGACAGGGAATCGGGCCAGACGATCATGAAGGGAATGGGCGAGCTCCATCTCGACATCCTGGTCGACCGACTCAGGCGCGAATTCAGGGTGGAGGCCAATGTCGGGGCGCCACAGGTCGCCTACCGCGAGACGGTCTCCCGCGCGGCGGAAATCGACTACATTCACAAGAAACAGACCGGCGGTGCCGGCCAGTTTGCCCGGGTCAAGCTGGAAATCATCCCGGCGGAGCCCGGAGAGGGATACGCGTTCGAATCGGCGGTCGTCGGAGGGTCGGTTCCGAAGGAATACATCCCCGGGGTCGAGAAGGGCATCGAGTCCATCATGGGCAGCGGACCGCTTGCCGGGTTCCCGGTCATCGATTTCAGGGTGAGGCTGGTCGACGGCGCAAGTCACGATGTTGATTCGAGCGTCATGGCTTTCGAGATCGCAGCCCGGTTGGCCATGCGGGAGGGCTTGAGGAAAGCGGGCGCCCGGCTGCTGGAGCCGATCATGAGGGTCGAGGTCGTGACTCCGAGGGAGTACACGGGGGGGATCATTGGCGACCTGACATCGCGCAGGGGGCAGGTCCGCGGGCAGGAACCGCGTGGAAACGCCGCCGCCATCGATGCGCTGGTCCCGCTCGCCAACATGTTCGGGTATATCAACAACCTGCGCTCGATTTCGTCGGGCCGGGCGAATTTCACGATGCAGTTCGATCACTACGAGACGGTCCCGACGAACATCTCGGAGGAAATTCAGGCGAAGTACGCCTGAGCGGAAACAGGAAAGGCGCAAGGTGCGCCCGAGGCACTGGAGGTTTCTGGCATGGCCAAGGAGAGATTTGAGCGTACGAAGCCACATGTGAACATTGGCACGATCGGCCATGTTGACCACGGCAAGACGACGTTGACTGCGGCGATTACGCGTCAGTTTGGTGATTATGTTGCGTATGACGAGATTGACGGTGCTCCCGAGGAGAAGGCGCGCGGGATCACGATTTCGACGGCGCATGTCGAGTACGAGACGGAAGCGCGTCACTACGCGCACGTGGATTGTCCTGGTCATGCGGACTACATCAAGAACATGATCACGGGTGCTGCGCAGATGGACGGTGCGGTTCTTGTTGTGAGTGCTGCGGATGGTCCGATGCCTCAGACGCGCGAGCACATTCTCCTGGGTCGCCAGGTTGGCATTCCGCACATGGTTGTTTTTCTGAACAAGGTTGACCAGGTTGACGACGAGGAGCTTCTCGAGCTTGTTGAGATGGAGGTTCGCGAGCTTCTTTCCGACTACGAGTATCCCGGGGATGACATTCCGATTGTTTCGGGTTCGGCGCTTGCGGCGCTTGAGGGCCGTGACGAGGAGATTGGCTCGCGGAAGGTATCGGAGTTGATGGCTGCGGTTGACGCGTACATTCCGACGCCCGAGCGTCCGCGGGACCAGCCGTTTCTGATGCCGATTGAGGACGTGTTTTCGATTTCGGGCCGCGGCACGGTTGTGACGGGTCGGGTTGAGCGCGGGGTGATCACGGTTGGCGACGAGGTCGAGATTGTCGGCATTCGCGAGACCTCGAAGACGACCTGCACGGGTGTCGAGATGTTCCGGAAGCTTCTGGACAGCGGCGAGGCCGGGGACAACATCGGAGCGTTGCTGCGCGGTGTTCCGCGTGACGGTGTCGAGCGCGGCCAGGTTCTGTGCCGTCCCGGCTCGGTGACGCCGCACACGCGTTTCGAGGCCGAGGTTTACATCCTGAACAAGGAGGAAGGCGGTCGTCACACGCCGTTTTTCGGCAATTACCGTCCGCAGTTCTACTTCCGGACGACGGATGTGACGGGGACGGTTCAGCTTCCCGAGGGGACGGAGATGGTGATGCCCGGGGACAACCTGAAGTTCCTGGTGGAGCTGATCAGCCCGATCGCCATGGAGGAGAAGCTCCGTTTCGCCATCCGGGAGGGCGGCAAGACCGTCGGCGCCGGGGTGGTCTCAAGGATCATCGAGTAGACACGGAACCCTCCGGACGGGACTTCCGCGGAAACAGGGACAGGACGAGGCAGGTCAATGCAGAGCCAGAACATCCGAATCAGGTTGAGGGCTTTCGATTATCGGGTTCTCGACGTGTCGACCCGGGAAATCGTCAATACGGCCAAGCGGACCGGCGCCCGGGTGCGCGGGCCGATCCCGCTGCCGAACAAGATCGAGAAATTCACTGTCTTGCGGGGGCCGCATGTCGACAAGAAATCCCGCGAACAGTTCGAGATCAGAACCCACAAGCGTCTGCTCGATATTGTCGATCCGACGCCTCAGACGGTGGACGCGCTGATGAAGCTCGACCTGGCGGCCGGGGTCGATGTCGAGATCAAGCTCTAGGGGGACGGGGGAAATGCGTTCCGGGATCATTGCACGCAAGCTGGGCATGACCAGGCTGTTCATGGGGGATGGGAAGCAGATACCCGTGACGGTCCTGCAGCTGGACAACGTCCAGGTCGTGGCCCAGCGAACGAATGAGAAGGACGGTTACACGGCAGTTCAGCTCGGAGCCGGGATTGCCCGGCCGCGCCGGGTGTCAAAGGCCATGCGCGGGCATTTCGCCGTCGCCAATGCCGCGCCCAGGCGCAAGCTCGCCGAGTTTCGCGTATCGGAAGAAAACCTGATCGAGGTCGGCGAGGAAATCACAGCCGACCATTTCCTGGAAGGCCAGAAGGTCGATGTCGCCGGGACGTCGATCGGAAAGGGTTTCGCCGGAGCGATGAAGCGTCACAATTTCGCCGGACTGCGGGCGTCGCACGGCGTTTCCGTGTCGCATCGCTCGCATGGCTCGACCGGGCAGTGCCAGGAACCGGGCAAGGTCTTCAAGGGAAAGAAGATGGCCGGACACATGGGAGCCGTACGGGTGACGACCCAGAACCTCGAGGTCGTCCGCACGGATTCCGAACGTGGACTGATCATGGTCAAGGGCGCCGTCCCGGGCGCGCGAGGCGGATGGGTGACCGTGCAGGATGCCGCAAAGGCACGGTTGCCCGAGGGATTGCCCTTGCCGGCTGCAGTGCGGCGCCAGCCTGAACCTGAACGCGAACCTGAACTGGAGGCCGCGGTCGGCGACGGTGCCCCTGATGCGGACGGAGGAGAGGAACGGTGAAAGTCGATGTGATTACATTGGCGGCTGAGGGCGACGGTTCGGTTGATCTTCCCGAGTCGATTTTCGGGCTCGAGCCCCGTGCCGATATCCTGCATCGGGTGGTCCGCTTCCAGCTGGCCGGGCGGCAGCAGGGTTCGCACAGTACCAGGACCCGATCGATGACGAATTACTCGAGGCAGAAGATCTACCGGCAGAAGGGAACCGGGAGAGCCCGGCACGGCGACCGGAATGCCCCGATCTTCCGCAAGGGCGGCGTCTACAAGGGACCGACCCCGCGCAGTCACGCCCACAAGCTGAACCGGAAGTTCCGCAAGCTGGGCCTCCGTCACGCGTTGTCTGCCAAGTTCCTTGCCGGGGAGACGGTCATTCTGGATCATGCGCGGCTGGATTCGCCGAAAACGCGCGAGCTGGCGCGGGCGGTCGACCGGTTGGGCTGGCAGCGTGCACTTGTCGTTGACGGCGCAAGCGTCGATCCGAACTTTGCTCTTGCCGCCCGCAATCTCGACGGGATCGATGTTCTGCCCGGTATTGGCGCGAACGTCTACGACATCCTGCGCAGCAAGACTCTCGTGATCACGCGCGCCGGACTCGATGCCCTGGTGGAGAGGCTCGCATGACAGACACGACCCGATTTTTCGACGTCATTCGCAGGCCGGTCATCACTGAAAAGTCAAACCGCGTCATCGGGGACAACGCGTATGTGTTCGAGGTGGAGATGAGCGCCGACAAGGCGTTGATCCGGCAGGCGATCGAAGCGGTGTTCAAGGTCAGGGTCACGGCAGTGAATACCGTCATCACGAGGGGCAAGACGACGCGGCATCGCGGGCGTGCGGGCCGGAGACGCGACGTGAAGAAAGCCTACGTGACGCTCCGGGCGGGCGACGAGATCGATGTGAACACGGGCCTATGACAGTCCGGGCCCGTTCCCGGGCTCGGCCCTGTCGGACGAAAAGGACTGCGGGAAGACTGCTGATATGGCACTGAAGACATACAATCCGACAACGCCGGGCCGGCGCGGACTCATTCTGGTCGATCGTTCCGCGCTCTGGAAAGGCAGGCCGGTCAAGACCCTGACCACGGGGCAGAAATCCTGCGGCGGGCGAAACAACACCGGCCGCATAACCATGCGCCGCAGGGGCGGCGGGGCCAAGCGCCGCTACAGGATCGTGGATTTCAAGCGTTCCAGGATGGACGTCCCGGCCGAGGTCGTGCGCATCGAGTATGATCCGAACCGGACAGCGTTCATTGCCCTCATTCGATACGAGGACGGGGAGTTTTCGTATATTCTGGCGCCCCAGCGTCTTGCTGCCGGAGACACGGTCGTGTCCTCTGCAAAGGCCGACATCAGGCCGGGCAACGCGATGCCGTTCACGGGTCTGCCAATCGGAACGATCGTTCACAACATCGAACTCAAGGCGGGCAAGGGCGGTCAACTCGCACGTGCGGCCGGTACTTACGGGCAATACATCGGCCGGGACGGCGGTTATGCGCAGATCCGCCTGTCATCCGGGGAATTGCGGCTGGTACGGCAGGAGTGCATGGCCACGGTCGGCGCGGTATCGAATCCGGACAACGGCAACCAGAATCTCGGCAAGGCGGGGCGGAACCGTCACCGCGGGATTCGACCTTCCGTCCGCGGCGTTGTAATGAACCCGGTCGATCACCCGCATGGCGGAGGCGAAGGGAGATCGTCGGGCGGCCGGCATCCGGTAACACCCTGGGGCAAGCCGACCAAGGGCGCACGCACCAGGTCGAACAGGACGACCGACAAGTACATCATCCGTTCGCGCCATGCGCGGAAGAAGGGACGCTAGTCATGCCACGTTCAGTCTGGAAAGGCCCGTTCGTCGATTCGCACGTCTTGCGCAAGGCGGAACGTTCGCGGGAATCGGGACGAAAGGAAGTCATCAAGATCTGGTCACGGCGTTCAACGATCCTGCCCCAGTTCGTCGGATTGACTTTCGGTGTCTACAACGGGCGGAAACACATTCCGGTGCTGGTCACCGAGGACATGATCGGCCAGAAATTCGGGGAATTTTCCCCGACTCGGACCTATTACGGCCATGCGGCCGACAAGAAGGCGAGGCGGCGGTAAGTGATGGGCAAAGGCAAGACATTCCGGTATGTCTCGGACAACGAGGCCGTCGCCGTAACCCGCATGCTCAGGACGAGCCCGCAAAAGCTCAACCTGTTGGCACGGCAGATTCGAAACAAGCCCGTGAATGACGCTGTCAACGAACTGCTTTTTTCGAAGAAGCGGATTGCGAACGAAGTGTGGAAAACGCTGATGTCGGCCGTGGCGAATGCGGAGAACAACCACGCCCTCGATGTCGACCAGCTGGTCGTGTCCGAGGCCTGGGTCGGCAAGAACCTGACGATGAGGCGGGGCCGACCCAGGGCGCGGGGCCGCTACGGTCCGATCAGGAAGCCGTTTTCGCAGCTGACGATCAAGGTGCGCGAAGTCGATTTCGATCCGCCGGGGGAAGATGAAGACGAGAGGGAAATGGCCTGATGGGACAGAAGATCAATGCCGTCGGCCTTCGTTTGCAGGTCAACCGGACGTGGGACAGCCGCTGGTACGCGAGCAGCCGCGAGTATGGTGACCTGCTTCTTGAAGACCTGCGGATTCGTGCGTACGTCAAGAAGCAGTGCGCACCCGCAGGGATTTCGAGCGTGATCATCGAGCGGCCCCACAAGAAGTGCAGGGTTACGATTCACACGGCGCGACCGGGCATGATCATCGGCAAGAAGGGCAGTGACATCGAGAAACTGCGCCGGAAGCTGACCGAGCTCACCAACTCCGAACTGCATGTGAATATCGTCGAGGTCCGGAAGCCGGAAATGGATGCGCAGCTCGTCGCCGAATCGGTTGCCCAGCAGCTCGAGAGGCGCGTTTCGTTCCGCAGGGCGATGAAGCGGGCAGTCCAGTCGTCGATGAGGATCGGGGCGCTCGGTATCAGGATCAATTGCGCCGGCCGCCTCGGCGGCGTTGAGATCGCCCGAACGGAATGGTACCGGGAGGGTCGCGTTCCGCTGCACACGCTGCGCGCGGATATCGACTATGCCCGGGCGGAAGCGATGACGGCCTACGGTGTCATTGGCGTCAAGGTCTGGATTTTCAAGGGCGAAATCATGGAACATGATCCGCAGGCGCATGACCGGCGAATCCAGGAGTTTCAGGACAGGGGGCCGATGCGGCCGCCGCATCGCGGTTGATCGCGGCCCGGGAGATTTACGATGCTGGCACCGAAGCGCACGAAATTCAGAAAACAGCACAAGGGCCGAATCCATGGCAATGCCAAGGGAGGGACGGCGCTCAACTTCGGTTCATGGGGACTGAAGGCTGTACAGCCGGAGCGGATCACCGCGCGCCAGATCGAGGCAGCCCGGCGCGCGATGACGCGGCAGATGAAACGCCAGGGCCGTGTCTGGGTTCGGATCTTTCCTGACGTTCCGGTGTCGAAAAAACCGACCGAGGTCAGGATGGGAAAAGGCAAGGGTGCGGTGGAGTACTGGGCGGCCCGGGTCAAACCGGGTCGGATCATGTTTGAGATTGACGGCGTGTCCGAGCCGGTGGCAAGGGAGGCGCTTCGGCTCGCTGCCATGAAACTTCCGGTCAAGTCGCGCGTGGTGCAGCGCGAAGACTGGTAGCGGCGACGGCACGCAAGGCAGGAAAGACGGTGATGGATGCGTCCGAACTCAGAACGATGAAACCGGACCAGCTTCGTGAACAGTTGGTCCAGTTGAAGAAAGAAGCGTTCAACCTGCGGTTTCAGCGGGCAACCGGGCAGCTTGAAAGTCCGGCGCGCATGCGCGCCGTCCGCCGGGATGTGGCGCGGGTCAAGACCGTCCTGAACGAAATGTCCAGGACGGAGAACTAGGAGAATTCGAATGCCGAGGCGCGTACTTCAGGGCAGGGTTGTCAGCGATCGGTCTCACCTGACGGTGACGGTATCGGTCGAACGGAGGTTTACCCATCCGGTACTGAAAAAGACGGTTCGCAAGACGAAGAAGTACCATGCCCATGATGCAGGAGGCCAATGCCGGGTCGGCGACATTGTCCGGATCCGCGAATGCGCGCCGATTTCGAAGACAAAATGCTGGGAGGTCGTGGCGGATCCGGCCTAGACCGGGTCGCACCTTCCGGTTTCGGCGAAACCATGGGGCACGAGCCCATAGGTCGGGAGAAACCGAATGATCCAGATGCAGACAGATCTGGATGTGGCTGACAATTCCGGTGCCCGCCGGGTGCGCTGCATCAAGGTGATCGGAGGTTCAAGGCGGAAATACGCCTCTGTCGGTGACATCATCGTGGTTTCGGTCAAGGAAGCAATTCCGCGGGGCCGCGTTCGCAAGGGGGACATTCACCGGGCGGTCGTCGTTCGTACTGCAAAGGAGGTGCGTCGCGACGATGGCAGTGCGATCCGTTTCGACCGGAATGCCGCGGTTATCCTCGGGAAGGACAATGAGCCGGTTGGAACGCGAATTTTCGGGCCCGTGGTCCGAGAATTGCGGTCGAAGCGATTCATGAAAATCATTTCGCTTGCGCCGGAGGTTCTCTGACATGGCTGCGAAACTGAAAAGAGGCGACCGGGTCATCGTCCTTTCGGGCAACGACAAGGGCCGGCAGGGGGTGATCAACTCGATCGACCGAAAGACCGGCCGGGCGATCGTTGAAGGTGTCAATGTCCGGGTTCGGCACAGAAAGCCTGACCAGGGCAATCCCGGGGGCCGGGTGGCGGTAACGGCGCCGATCCAGTTGAGCAATCTTGCCTACGTGGATCCCAGGTCGGGTGAGGCAACGCGGGTCGGGTTTCGTTTTGAAGACGGAAAGAAGGTCCGGTTTGCCAAGAAATCCGGGGAGACGATCGATGGCTGACTACGTGCCTCGCCTGAAGAGACATTACCGCGAGACCGTTTGCCGGGATCTCAAGGAGGAATTCGGCTACCGGAACGACATGCAGATTCCGAAGCTCGAGAAGGTCGTGCTCAACATGGGTGTCGGGGAGGCCGTCAAGGAGTCGCGGAAGATCAAGTCGGCCGTCGAGGAAATGGCGGTCATCGCCGGCCAGCAGCCCGTTATCATGAGAGCCCGGAAATCGGTTGCGAGCTTTCGGGTTCGCGAAGGCATGACTGTCGGCGTCAAGGTCACCCTTCGCGGGAACAGGATGTACGAGTTCCTTGACCGCCTGGTTACGGTCGCCCTGCCGCGTGTTCGTGACTTCCGCGGACTTTCGTCCTCGAGTTTTGATGGCCGGGGAAATTTCAACATGGGGCTGAAGGAGCATATCGTCTTCCCCGAGGTCGACTACGACAAGGTCGAGGATATTCGGGGCATGGATATCGCGGTATGCACGACCGCCGGGACCGACGCCGAAGGCCTGAGCCTGCTCAGGCGTTTCAACATGCCGTTCGTCTCGTGACGAAAGGCTGAACGAGAACAAGGAGAGACTGGATGGCAAAGGCCGCAATGGTACAGCGGGAACTGAAACGGCAAAGGCTGCACGAGCGCTATCGCGAGCGCCGCGAGGCCCTGAAAAACGTGGCCAACGACCGCAGCCTGCCGATGGAGGAACGATTCAAGGCGCGGCTGAAGCTGGCCAAGCTTCCCCGCAATTCGGCCAAGTCGCGGCTCCACAACCGTTGTCAGGTGACCGGGCGGCCCAAGTCCTATTACCGTAAGTTGAAGATTTCCAGGATCGCGCTCCGGGAACTTGCCGGCGAGGGGCAGATCCCGGGCATGGTCAAGTCGAGCTGGTAGGGAGTGATCAGGCATGCCGGTGAACGATCCTGTTGGTGACATGCTCACGCGAATTCGGAACGCTCAGTCGCGGGGACGGTCCTCGGTCCACAGCCCGGCGTCCAAACTCCGGGGTTGGGTCCTGGATGTCCTCAAGGACGAGGGATTCATCCGTGATTACGAACTCGTTACGGGTGAAGACGGTCGTCATCACCTCGAGATTGCGCTGAAGTATCACGACGGCACCCCGGTGATACGGGAGTTGCGGCGGGTGTCCAGGCCCGGGCGCAGGGTATATTCAGGAGCGCGCGACCTGCCGTTGGTGCGGCAGGGACTTGGAATTGCCATCGTCTCGACGTCGAAGGGCGTGATGTCGGACATGAAGGCCCGGTCGGCAAATGTCGGCGGAGAAATCATCTGTACGGTGTTCTGAGGAGAGGCGGCATGTCGCGAATCGGCAAAAAGGCGGTTGAACTTCCGGACAGCGTGACGGCGGCGGTCACCGGGCGGACCATCGAGGTCCAGGGGCCCAGGGGTGTCCGGTCGTTTACGGCGACTGACGATGTCGCGATGGCGGTGGACGGCAACGTGGTCAGGGTCACGCCACGCGGGTCGTCGAAGCGCGCCCGGCAGCAATGGGGCATGACCCGGTCGCAGGTCGCAAATCTGGTGACCGGGGTGACCTCGGGTTTCCGCAAGGAACTCAACATATCGGGGGTTGGCTTTCGAGCGCGGCTGCAGGGCGAGGAACTGGTACTCTCGCTCGGATATTCGAGCGACATTCGCGTCAGGGCGCCGCAGGGCGTGACGATTTCGGTTCCCAGACAGACGTCGGTTGTCATCGAGGGAATCGATCAACAGTTGGTGGGACAGGTCGCGGCCGACATTCGGGCCTGGCGGAAACCCGAACCCTACAAGGGCAAGGGGATCAGCTATGCCGGCGAACGGATCTTCCGGAAGGAAGGCAAGAAGAAATGATCGCGGCCTGAACGGGCAGCGACGCAATTCGGACAACTGGAGAGCCGGAACAATGGCAAGAACCAGGCGAGAACAGTTCATCAAGCGACGCACCCGCGTTCGCAACAAGCTGCGCAGGACAGCCAATGGCCGGTTGCGGTTGTGCGTACACCGGTCATCGAAGAACATTTCCGTACAGGTCATCGATGACGCGCGGGGAGTTACGCTCGCCGCGGCATCCAGTCTTGAGCGGGAACTCGGGCATGTCGGCAAGAACAACCGCGATGCAGCGGCAAGGATCGGTTCCGTGATCGCGGAACGGGCGAAAGCGGCCGGAGTTGAAGAATGCTACTTTGACCGCGGCGGATTTCTTTTTCATGGCAAGATCAAGGCTCTCGCGGATGCGGCCCGCGAAGGCGGGCTGAAATTCTAGGTCTGGGGGACAGGTGATGGCACGGGATATCAAGCGGCCGCGCGACCGGGACGATGCGCCCGAGTTCGCGGACCGGCTGGTCGCGATCAACAGGGTGTCCAAGACGGTCAAGGGGGGCAAACGATTCGGTTTTGCCGCGCTGGTCGTGGTTGGCGACCAGAAAGGACGGGTCGGGTTCGGCAAGGGGAAGGCGAGGGAGGTCTCCGAGGCCATCCGCAAGGCGACCGAACAGGCCAGGCACCGGATGATCCGGGTTCCCCTGCGCGAAGCACGTACCGTGCACCACGATATCGAAGGACGTCACGGTGCCGGGAAGGTCGTGATCAGGACCGCTGCACAGGGGACCGGGATCATCGCCGGCGGCCCCATGCGTGCGGTGTTCGAAATGCTTGGCGTGCAGGACGTCGTCGCCAAGTCGCTCGGGTCCCCGAATCCGTACAACATGATCCGGGCAACGTTCGATGGACTGCAGCGCCAGTGCAGCCCGCGCATGGTGGCGGCCCGCAGGGGCAAGAAAGTCGCTGAAATCCAGGCCCAGGCCAGCGTGACGGTGGAGGCGTAAGGACGATGGCAGGAACGATCGTGATCCGGCAGATCGGATCTCCCATACGGCGGCCTGCCAAGCAACGGCAAACGCTGATCGGCCTGGGATTGAACCGGATGCACCGCGTGCGGGAACTCGAGGATACACCATCGGTTCGCGGCATGATCAGGAGTATTCCGCATCTGGTGGAGATCGTTGAAGTTCGCGAGGGTCCGGGCAAGGATCCTCGGTGATGTCGCCGGCCCGGATCACGGGCCGATAAAAGGTGCCGGGACCGGAACCGGAACCGGTACCAGGATCAGGACCAACCAGTGAACAGGGGAGTCGGTCGTGAAACTCAATGAACTCCGTGACAATCCGGGGGCAACCAAGCCACGGAAACGGGTCGGCCGGGGTCCGGGTTCCGGAACCGGCAAGACGGCTGGACGCGGCATGAACGGTCAGAAGTCGCGTTCGGGGACGTCGCTCGCGGGTTTTGAAGGCGGGCAAATGCCGCTATACCAACGGTTGCCGAAACGGGGATTCCGGAATTTCAGCAAGAAACGGCACGCGGTCGTGAACCTGGGTGTCCTTCAGGGCTTCATCGACGCCGGCAAGATCGACGCGGAAAAGCCGATCACCGAAAAGACGCTTCTCGAAAGCGGGCTGGTCAGGCGGATTCGGGATGGGGTCCGTGTCTTGGGCAAAGGCGAACTGACGAGCAGTGTCGAGCTCGTGGTCAGCGGCGCCTCCAGGCGGGCGACCGAGATGGTCGAGGCGGCCAAGGGATCGCTGACGCTGGTGTCGGCGGAGAATGCCGATCCGGACGTACAGGTGAGCGAATAGGTCGATCCGGCGAACGGCCGGTTTGCGCAAACGGGAATGTCGAAAGGATAGGGTATGGCATCCGCCGCCGAACAGATGGCTGCCAACATTTCCTGGGGGACCTTTGCCAAGGCCAAGGAACTCCAGCAGCGGATTCTGTTCGCGTTGGCGCTTCTGATTGTCTACCGGATCGGGACGTTCATTCCGGTTCCGGGGATCGACTCGGTCGCCCTGCAGCAGTTCGTCGAGCAGGCCCAAGGCGGTATCGGCGGAATTCTCAACATGTTTTCAGGGGGCGCCATCGGCCGGATGGCCATATTCGCCCTGGGGATCATGCCCTACATCTCGTCGTCGATCATCGTGCAACTGCTGGCGGCGATGGTGCCCCAGCTGGAGCAATTGAAGAAAGAGGGTGAACAGGGCCGCAAGAAGATCAACCAGTACACCCGGTACGGGACGGTTTTCCTCGCGACGTTCCAGGCATTCGGCCTGTCCAAGGGCCTCGAGGCCAGCGAACTGGTGACCAATCCCGGGTTCATGAGTTTTCAGCTTCCCTGCGTCATCACCCTGGTTGGCGGCACAATGTTCCTGATGTGGCTTGGCGAGCAGATCACGGCCCGCGGAATCGGCAACGGAATCTCGCTGATCATCTTTGTCGGCATCATTGCCGAACTGCCGGCAGCCCTGGCCCAGTTCTTCAGCCAGGGCCGATCCGGCGTGCTGTCTCCCGCAGTGATCATCGGCGTCATGGTCATGGTCGGTGTCGTCATCGCCTTCGTGGTCTTCATGGAGCGTGCCCTGCGAAAGGTGCACATACAGTATCCGAAGCGCCAGGCGGCAAACAACCGGATGTATGGCGGGCAGAGTTCGCACTTGCCGATCAAGCTCAATCCGTCCGGCGTCATTCCGCCGATTTTCGCCTCGGCGCTCTTGTTGTTGCCGACGACGGTTAGCACCTTTTCCGGTACCCAGACTTCGCCGTTCATGAATACGGTTCTGGCGTATTTCGGGCCGGGGCAGCCGCTCTACCTGACCTTCTTTGTCGCGATGATCGTCTTCTTCGCCTATTTCTACACGGCGAATGTCGCCTTCAAGACCGAGGACATTGCCGACAATCTCAAGCGGCAAAGCGGATTCGTTCCGGGAATTCGCCCTGGACAGCGGACGGCCGAATACCTGGACTACGTCGTCACGAGGCTGCTGGTTCTGGGTTCGGCGTACCTGTCGGCGGTGTGCCTGTTGCCGGAGATCCTCAGGGCAGAGTTGGCAATTCCCTTCTATTTCGGCGGAACGTCGCTGTTGATCGTGGTCTCGGTTACGATGGACACGATCACGCAGGTTCAGTCCCACCTGCTTGCCCACCAATACGAGAGCCTGATCGAGCGGTCGAAACTGAGGGGGCGCAGTCGTTCCAGATCGCGAAGTCCGGTTCGGCGATAGTCGTGGACTCCGCGGAATTCGGTCCCTGCCGGACCGTCCCGTGCACCAACTGTCCGGTTGCCCGGTGCGTGCCGGACAACGACCGTGAAGCTCGGATCTCCGGAGCGATGCGCAAACCGGGGGCGACGAACGCATGAACATCATCCTGCTTGGACCGCCGGGTTGCGGAAAGGGAACCCAGGCCATGCGCCTGGTGCAGGAATTCGACATGACGCAGTTGTCGACAGGCGACATGCTGCGGTCGGCGCGCAAGGCGACGACCGGAATCGGGCAAGTCGTCGCCGCCGTCATGGACCGGGGGGACCTGGTCACGGACGACATCGTCATCAGCCTGATCGAAGAGCGATTGAGCGAAGACATCAAGGGTGGCGCAATCTTTGACGGTTTTCCGCGAACGCTCGCACAGGCGGACGCCCTCGGTGCGCTGCTGGACCGCATTGGCCAAAGGCTTGACAAGGTGATCGAGATCAAGGTGGACGATGAGACGCTCGTTCGTCGGGTCACGGGCCGATTTACGTGCGCCGAATGCGGTGAGGTCTATCACGACGACACCAGGAAACCGGTCGTTGCGGGTGTCTGCGACGTCTGCGGCAGTGGCGATTTTTCCCGTCGTGCGGACGACAATGAAGTTTCGTTCCGGACGCGGTTGCTGGCCTATTACCGGGATACGGCGCCCCTGATCGGCTACTACCACGCGCATCGAAAGCTCGTTTCGGTCGATGGTCTCGCACCGATCGACGAAATCCAGGGTGAGATCGCGTCGATTCTCGGCAGATCATAGACCGGGTTCGGCCAATTTGAGCCCGATTCGGCACCGGTCTCGACGGCGTCATCAGGGCGCGTGCCCGCCTTCGGGAAAAGGGCTACGCCAGGTGCAGCGCTTCGCCGTTTCACCGAGGCGCGGATTGATGCGAACACACCGGGCTGTATCATGGAAGCAGTGATCTGACCTTCTTGCCCAGCCCGAGCAAAGACCACTGGCGTATCCGGACCGTTTTTTGACGTGGTACCGCGGTGCGGTGCGCACGGCCTGTTTTCTCGAACGGTGCCTTGTCGAAGAGTCCCGGCGGCCGACGATCATTCCCGGATTTCGAGTCGAAAACCGGGCCGCGTGACCAGGGCTGACGATGCCCGGTTCCATGCCCTGGATTGCCACACCCCTTGCCGATTTACCCGGCAGTTTCGGACTTGACCGTCACGGCCGTGTCCAGTAGCCGCGAGGAGTTGCCGGTGCGCAGTTCGGAGACCGACATGTGGGTCTTCAGGGTCATCAAGTGGGCGGGAGTCCTGATTGCTGGCGTAACCGCGGCCGCCATCGCGATCCTCCTGACGATCGATGTCAATGACTATCGCGACGACCTCGCGGCGGGCTTCAAGAATTTCACCGGCCGGGACCTTTCGATCGGAGGGGAGATCGATCTGTCCCTGTCCTTCAGCCCTGCTGTCGTGGTCGAAGACATCACCGTTGCCAACACGGGCTGGGGTTCACGCCCGGAGATGGTGACGATCAGGCGAGCCGAAGCCAGGGTCGAACTGATTCCGCTGATCAAGGGCGAAATCCGCGTTTCCAGCCTCTTGCTCATTGAACCCGACATTTTTCTCGAGATCGACGGCAACGGCGATCCCAACTGGAAATTCGGGACATCATCGCCCGGGGATGGCGGGCTGAAAGCTGACAATGCCGGCAATGAACAGCCGGCCGGCGGCGACGAACCGGGTCTGATTACCGCATCCGGAGCATCCGGAATACCTGTTTTCGATCATGTCGAAATCCGGGACGGAAGACTGACGTTCAGGAACGGCAGAACCGGCGGTGTGACCCGCCTCGACCTTACGGAAGCCGTGGTCGTCGCGGTATCGAAGACCGCGCCGGTGAACGTTGAAGTCACGGGCGCCTGGAACCAGGCACATTTCTTTGCGTCGGGATCGATCGAGCCCCTGGCCAACATTTTTTCGGGGCAGCCCCTTTTGCTCGCCGGGGACTTCAATGCGTTCGGATTCAATGTCGGGTTCCGCGGCGGCGTCGCAGAACCTCACGGGTTCAATGGCCTGGATCTGCAGATCGAGGCCGCAGGCGCCAACCTCGCTTCCCTGACCCCCCTGGCAGGGCCAGGACTTCCGCAGTTGGGGCCTGTCAATCTTGAAACCGGCATCAGGGGAAGTGTTGACGAGATTGACATCGACAACCTGCGGATGACGCTGGCATCCAGTGATGCCACCGGGGCATTGACGTTGTTTCGGACAGGGGAACGCCCGCGGTTCACGGGAAATTTGACGTCGACGAGCCTGGATCTCACCGAGCTGATTTCGGGGCTTGAAGACGGCCATGGCGCTGGCCCCGGTGAAGATCGGGAAACGGGGATGGCGGGACATGGCCGGATCTTTCCCGATGATCCGCTTCCCCTGGCAGCACTCGCGGCCGTCGACCTTGATCTGGACCTCTTCGTCAATCGGCTCGTCACCATTTCGTTTCCCCTCATGGATGTAAAAGCCCGAATACTGCTCGATCACGGCACCATGACGGTTCAGCCGCTGACGGCGACCGTGGCACGGAGCAGGGTCAGCGGTCGGCTTCGGCTCGATGCCGGTCCGGACATGCCATCGCTGGACGTTGCGGTCGAGGCACCGAAACTCGATCTTGGCCGCCTCATGCTGGAAGCCGGTGTATCCGACCTGTTCGAGGGAGAGGCGAACATCCATGCCGAGCTCAGCGGCACCGGGCGGTCCATCGCGGCGTTGCTGTCAAACCTGAACGGCGACATCAGGTTGCTCGCCGAAGACGGCCGCCTCAAGACCCAGGCCTTCGATGCGTGGGTCGGAGGCGCCAGCGCGGTGCTCGGGACACTCTTCTCCGGCAGGGAGCAGTGGACGATCGTCAACTGCGCCGCCAGCTCGATCACGATCGAAGACGGGATAGCCACCAGCCAGGGCACGCTGGTCGATACGGAATACGCGACCATCGCGGCCGTTGGAAAGGTCGATCTTGCCAACGAGACGCTCGACCTGGTTTTCGAACCGAAGCCGAAATCCCCGACCTTGAATGTCGCTGTACCGGTTCACGTCCGGGGATCGCTGGCAAGTCCGACTTTTCTACCCGACCCCGGGGCGACGTTGAAGAAACTGGGGGGGCTGCTCGGGCTTGCCATTTTCCCGCCTGCCACGATCGCGGGGCTTGGCGAACTTGGCACGGGAGACAACGCGTGCATAGAGATCGCGGCTTCCAGCCGGGACGCCGGTTCGGGTCCGCAAGCCGAGGCCCCGCTTTCGCTCATCCCGGAAGCCATTGTCGAGGGTATTGCCGAAGACGCGGAAGAACTTGTCGAGGGATTTACCGAAGACGCGGAAGAACTTGTCGACGATCTTTTCGGGGGATTGAAGGGACTCCTGGGCAGGGAAGACTAACCCGGATCCATCGTGAAGAATTGACCTTGGACAAATTCCGGGATGATGCCGTTCTCTCTGCCGCACCCTCATTGATCAGGCAATTCATTTGCCTCTACAAACTTTCGCTGGCACAGTGGAATTCCGGGGCGGGTCTGCTGGTTAGGCCCGTCCCGGACGATTCTTGTCCGTTGTCGGCACGTGCGTGGGCGCGTATTTTCGGACCTGAAGGAAATGATCGCACGGGAACGGTTCAAGGTGATGGTTGAGGAACTCTATGAGCGGATCGCGAAGTCTCTGGCGAAAGCCCTGGCCGTCATGTGCGTTCGCAATACCAGTCTGGAGGACATCCACGCGGGGATTTGTCCGGTTACGCATACCGGGGACTATTCCGATGTCGTGGTGATCGATGCGACCGGACGGCGGATTCCTTGGACAAGGGTATCGCGCATTGACGACGACGAAATGCGAGACCTGATGCGGCAGGTCGTCAACCGGCTCTATACCGCTCACCTGTATATCGATGACCCCGGCTTGAACGGCGTACTTGGCTGGGCAGAGATGCTGGCCAAGAGGTGGGATGAACCGAAGTTGGACGAAACGACGATGGAGGACATCCGGCGGACTCGAGAATTGCAAAGGATGTACCAGTCAAACGGGGAGTAGGCCGTCCCTGTCTGTGGGCTGGCCTTTGGCATCGTTCCCCGGCCTCTGGCGACCCATTCACAAGGCATGAAGAGAGTGGTTTCCGGGAGCGAGAGCGGCGGCGGTACGGGTATTGCCCGTCAACTTCGGCACGGAAATGCTGGACGGCGACAGGGTGTGGCCGATGTGGCGGTTGTATCATTCGACCCGCGCCTATTGCCGACATGGGCCGCCAAGGCGATTGGGATGCCCTGGCCGCAATGGCGGCCTATGCTGTGGGGCAGCGAGGGAAGGGTGATCTGTTGAACGAATCATTTCACAAGTCCGGCGAGGCACCCCGCCGACGGTCCGCCTATCAGGATGTGCTCGACGCGCCGCGGCACATGGTTGCCGAGGTGGTTGATGGCACGCTGACCCTGAATCCGGGGCCATCTGCGAGGCATGTCTGGGCGAGTTCTTCTCTCGGCATCGAAGTTGGCAGTCCGTTCGGCCGCGGTCGCGGCGACCCCGGCGGATGGTGGATCATCGACGAGCCCGAACTGCACTTCGGCGAGGACGGAACAGATATCGTTGTTCCGGACATCGCAGGCTGGCGGCACGAGACGATGCGCGAGTATCCTGATGCGGAATATCTCGAAATCACGCCCGACTGGGCCTGTGAGGTGCTCTCGCCCGGGATGCGTGCGTTCGACCTCGGCAGGAAACGCGCTGTCTATGCCCGCGAGGCGGCCGGTCATCTCTGGTTCGTTGGCCCCGGTGCAAAGATGCTCGAGGCATTCGAACTCCGCGAGGTCCGCCGGGCGCTTCTTGACACCCTTTCAGACGACGCGGCGGTTTCGCTGACGCCGTTTGGCGCGATCAGCTTCCCGCTTGATGCGCTATGGCCTGAAGTTTCGGCGCCAACGGCGGGACACGGTAGCGCATCTTCGGATTTCGCCGAAAAGACGCGGGAGAGCTGACCAAATGTCGGGAGGGGCTGTTTCGCCGGAAGGATCACGGAACCATAGAAATTGCGCGCAGGGGACTGTCGCGTTCAGGCGACAGGTGAATGCGCGCACCCCTTTGCAACGCGTGTCCGGAAAGTGCATGTTCCGGGCAATGGGGCCAGGAACTGGCCTTCGGTCGCGAAGCAGGCAGGTTGCTGCGAGGCTTGGCCGAGAAGCCGTCGCATTTATGCGATGGAGTGTTCACTTGAGCCCCCGTCCGGTGTTGTCTGCCTGCTGCAAAAGCGTGTCCGCATCCAGCTACGGACTGGATTCGCCATCGAGCGGCACAAAAATTCGCGTTGGTCGGAGGCCGTGCCAACTACCGCTGGCGATATACTGCACGCTTCCAGACCTTGCGCGCGACGATCCATCATGGTCGGACGGCACACGGACGGAAATCGAACGTGGCGATCTTGCCAATGCGAACGGCTGCGCGCCAATGAAGGGTCGATCGCGACGACGTTCACGGAAGTGGTCTGCGGTCATTTGTCGACCGCCAAAGATTGGACGGTGTCAGGCGATGCAGGTGTTCCGATGCAGAATTCCGGACGCGTAAGCGTTTGGCGGGGAGAAGACTTCATGTGCAACCTGTATTCAAGCACAACCCCTCAGAAATCGATGAGGGACCTGTTCCAGGTGTCGCATTCGAATGACATGCTCGGGAACGCGGAACCTTTGCCATCGGTTTTCCCCGGGAATGCGGCTCCGGTCGTTCGATTGTCGGAAAAAGGCGTGCGCGAACTGGTCCCCAGCAGATTCGGATTCGTGCTTCCCCAAAGGTCAAAGAGGACAGGCGAACCCATTCAGCCGAAATTTGTCGCCAACGCCCGACAGGACAAACTCCGGTCGTCTCCGTTCTGGAGAGAAAGTTTCGTCGAGAGACGATGCCTCGTTCCGGCTTCCGCGTTTTGCGAGATGAAAGGACGTCGCCCGGCGACGTATTTCTGGTTCGGGGTCGCCGGGGAATCCGGCAGCACGCCATTCGCCTTTGCAGGTCTCTGGAGAACATTTCATGGGTCCATTCGGGGCGAGCAGGGTTCTTTTCCGACTCACACGATTATCACGACGACCCCCAATTCGCTGGTCGCGACGGTTCATCCGGCACGCATGCCGGTCATTCTCGATCCGGAGGCCTACGAGACGTGGTTGTGCGGGACGTGCGACGATGTGACGCCGCTGTTGCGGCCTTATCATGAGGAAGAGATGCTGATTCTCGCGTCCGGGGCCGGCATGAAATCCTTCGATCCCGGGCCGCCGTCCGGACAGTGATAGCGGCGCCAATGTCGGGCGTCTCGGCGACAAGGCACGGCGAGAATGCCGCCGACGGAACGCCCGGGATTCAGGTACCCGCTTTCCCGAACGAGTGCACGTCCTGGTACCGGCAGCGTTGTCGAACGGACCACAATCCGGCGTGCCGTGTTTCGGCAAGGGCCCGTTTGCATCGGAGAATTCGCCGCTCCGGCATGAATTATCATTGCATGGCATTCAATTGCGGGCGCCCGGGTTGATTTCAGGTGATTTCGGGATGATGCTGGCCGGGGTTCAAGCGCTTCGAACGCATGCTTGGAACTTTCAGAAAAGGACATTCGGGCCGAATCCCTTTCTTGACTTGTCGGGCGACCAGGGATAATGATCCGCCGTCGCCGGAATCGGCCTGCGAAGTGTTTCGCTCGTGCCCGTTTTCCGGCTGTCTGCTATTCGAAGGAAAGAAATCCGGTTCGTTGTCACGATGCCGGGGATGCAGAATGGCAAATGAATTGACTGCCGGTTCGAAGCCTTTGACCCGGGCAATCTGCGCAACAGGGAGACATGAATGGCTCGCATTGCAGGTGTGAATATCCCAACACAGAAACGGGTCCCCATCGCGTTGACCTATATTCATGGCATTGGTCTCGGAACGGCAACTCAAGTCTGCGAAGCGACCGGAATCAATCCGTCGCGCCGGGTCAATGAACTTTCGGATACGGAAGTCATGAGAATTCGCGAGCACATCGACGGAAACCTGATGGTCGAGGGCGATCTTCGGCGCGACGTGGCGATGAACGTGAAACGGCTGATGGATCTCGGCTGTTACCGTGGCCTGCGACACAGGCGTGGACTGCCGGTGCGCGGACAAAGAACCCACACAAATGCCCGAACCCGCAAGGGACCGGCCAGGCCGATTGCCGGCAAGAAAAATTAGGAAACACCTCGAATGGCAAGAGACAGGACTCGCGTCAGGCGCCGGGAGCGCAAGAACATCACGACCGGCGTTGCGCACGTGAATTCCAGCTTCAACAACACCAAGATCCTGATCGCCGATGCACAGGGTAACGCCATTGCCTGGTCATCGGCGGGGGCCATGGGATTCAAGGGATCCCGCAAGTCGACCCCGTATGCAGCCCAAATGGCGGCCGAAGACGTCGGGAGAAAGGCCCAGGAGCACGGTGTCCGGACACTTGAGGTTCATGTTCAGGGACCTGGGTCGGGTCGCGAGTCCGCGCTTCGTGCCCTTGCAGCCATAGGATTCACAATCACGGCAATTCGGGACGTGACCCCGATCGCACACAACGGGTGCAGGCCGCCGAAGCGCCGTCGCGTCTAGATACCCCGGCCGGGATTCCCGGCGCAACCACGACTAGTATTACCTCGGGCGTTCTCCGGTTCATGGATCAATCGGAGAACAGGAATGGAGGCAGTCATGATCCAGAACAATTGGCAACAACTCATTCGACCCATGCAACTGGACATCAAGCCAGGTGCCGACCCGTCGCGGCAGGCCACGATCGTGGCCGAACCGCTCGAACGCAGCTTCGGCCTGACGCTTGGAAACGCTCTCAGGCGCATTCTCCTGTCATCGCTGCGGGGAGCAGCCATTACCTCTGTCCAGATCGACAACGTGCTCCACGAGTTTTCATCCGTTCCCGGAGTCCGTGAAGACGTGACCGACATCGTGCTCAACCTGAAGGGCGTGGCAGTATCGATGCTGGTCGACGGGCCGAAAAAAGTGTCGATTTCCGCCAAGGGCCCCGGGCTTGTCACGGCAGGAGACATCAACGAGACGGCGGGGATCAGCATCCTGAACAAGGATCATGTCATTTGCCACCTTGACGAGGGTGCGTCGGTCTATTTCGAGATGACGGTCAACACCGGGAAGGGATACGTGGCTGCAGACCAGAATGTCCCGGAAGACGCACCGATCGGGCTGATTCCGATCGATGCCCTATTCTCTCCCGTGCGGCGGGTGTCCTACGATGTCCAGAAAACCCGCGAAGGAAGGGTTCTGGACTACGACAAGCTGACGATGAACGTCGAGACCGACGGATCGGTCTCGCCCGATGATTCGATTGCCCTTGCCGCACGAATTCTCCAGGATCAATTGTCGATCTTCGTGAATTTCGACGAGCCGGAAGCCATCGAGCAGGAAGAAGAATCCGATTCCCTGGAATTCAATCCGCTACTGCTCAAGAAGGTCGATGAACTGGAGTTGTCGGTTCGTTCCGCGAACTGCCTCAAGAACGACAATATCGTGTACATCGGCGATCTGATTCAAAAGACCGAAGCAGAAATGCTCAGAACCCCCAATTTCGGCCGGAAGTCCCTGAACGAGATCAAGGAAGTCCTGAACAGCATGGGGATGCATCTTGGCCAGGATGTCCCCGATTGGCCACCGGAGACGATCGAAGAACTGGCCAAGAAATACGAGGACCAGTTCTGATGCGGCTATCGACAGGCGCAGACCGGAAACAGGAAAGGAGAGCCCGTGAGACATGGACGTAGCCATCGCCGCCTGAACCGGACGGAAGCACACAGAAAGGCCATGTTCGCAAACATGGCCGGTTCGCTCATCGAACATGAACAGATCTCGACAACTCTTCCGAAAGCGAAGGAATTGCGCCCGATCGTGGAGAAGCTGATCACCCTGGCGAAGCGGGGTGATCTTCATTCCCGACGCCTTGCTGCCTCCAGGCTGAACCAGCCACGTCACGTGGCCAAGCTTTTCGACGAGATCGGGCCACGTTATCAGGATCGAACAGGCGGTTATGTCAGGATCGTGAGGGGCGGTCACCGGTATGGGGACATGGCACCGGTCGCGGTCATCGAGCTTGTCGATCGCGACATCACGGCGAAGGGAGCGGTTGACAGGGAGAGGGCGGACGAATTCGATCAGGAATTCGAATGACGCGCGGCTTCGGCCCCGTGATCAAGGGCGGCCGGCAGTGATTGCCTGACCGTGGGCCGGTGGTCGAGGACGTCAGGCAAATTGGGGCAGCGTCCCGGAACTTGGCGGCTGGTGTGAACCGTCTTTTCCTGCCCTTCCGGGAACTGGAATCGGCTCCGGCGGATGGCTCCACCGAGGCATTCCTTCAGGGTGATTCCGGGATGGATTCCGGGCCCGTCCGCCGGGGAGTGCCAGGTTGATGCGCGCGGCCCGACGAGACCGGCAAGTCTCTGCACATCGGGGCGCTTTCGTGCGTGCCGTCCGACGGCAGGAGACGTCGCGTTTGTTTCGTCACATCAAGAGCATTCGTTTGCGGATGGCTGCGGAGGTCGATTCCGCAATCGGCTCGGGGAAGTCGTCAGGCAGGGCGGCGATTGTTGTATTCAGCGCTCGTTCGGCAGAGGCGCGGATTTCATCGAATAGGTCGGAAATCCATTTGGCAGACAAGCCCGATTGATCCCCGGTTTCCTTGAAGTGCCGTCCGAGGATGTTGGTGACCTTATCGTGGTTCGACTTGCCTGTGCGCATGGCGAGCCTGTAGTCGCGCTGACTGATCTTCCTGGCGTCAAAGTTCGGTTGCACGGTTAGCACATCGTAAAGCGGCGTCATGCGAAACCGTCCACCAGGGAGCAGGCCCAGACTAAAGTTCTTGGCGTGCCCGTACGCTGCTCCCACGAGCCAGAACAAGACTGTGGCTTTGAAAAAATCCAGGCGATCTCGTGCCGGATCGTCACTCCTACGCAGCAGGTTCATGATCTCGACAATCCCAGGGCCGCCTTCGTTTTGGTACTTCCGCGTGGGCGGAACGGAAAGCGCCTGGCAGCAATCTTCCTGAGGCAAGCGAATGAGGCGACCATCCGCAGTCCAGCGCCGATCGAAACGCTTGACCACCAAAGCCTTTTGATCGCCAAACCGCGCGATGTGCGCCTGAGCTGCACGCAACCCGAAACCTTCCATGATCTTCAGGCAAAAATACTCGTTCTCGACACTGTCAGAAAGGTCAATGCCATTTGGCAGGATCCCGATCTGCGGCTTGAGAATATGGGTTGTTGGGGTTGTGCCCGTGGGCTCCAGCCACTGTCCGTCTTTGAAAAGCAGGGCGGTCTTTTCCTGCCCGCCAGCGACCGAAATCCTGAAATTCCGTTCTTTCCGAATCCCAAGCGGCGTCATCTCCAGGTTTTTCAGGGTCGAAGCGATTTGCTCTTCGCTCAGGGGTTCTCCAGTCAAGACACCTGTCGGACCGGGAGACTCTCCATCAGGAAGAAATTGCAACGCCCCTGCACAATCCCGCCCGATCTTTGACAGCAGGCTGAACGCATCAATGCCTTCCGCGCCAACATGTTTGGCAACGCGGCGGCGGCTTGTTTCGTAATCCGGCAGAAGGTTGTCGAACAACGCGATGACAGGCGCGCCCATATATCTGTCCGGGCGCAGAGGCAGGGAAAGCGACACCGGCATGCGGTGTTCCCATGCCAGCCAGTTCTGGTCATAGGTAAAGCCAATTGCACCACTGCTTTCGCGGATTAGCTGGCCGACGCAACGCGTGTTGAGAAACACGTTCAGCGGCGTATAGCTGCGCTTGCGCCCCATCAGAAGATGTCGTCAAAGGCATCTGCTGAGCCTTTGCTGCGTATGTCGATCGTGATTTCAAGGTCGAGCGCAGCAAGCAGGTTGAAAATCGTCTCAAGCTTGGCACCACTTGATCCGGTTTCAATCTTGGAGATGGTCTCTTGCCAAACGCCACTCTTCGACGCGAGCTCTTTTTGCGTCAATCCTTGATCCTTGCGCGCCAGTCGGATCGCATGGCCGATTTCCCCGGGGCTTCGCGCCAGTTGTTTCATATTTGCCTTCAGGGGCGAATGTGACGAACGAATCATGAATTGTCAATATGATATTCCGATCATTTTTTATATTTATGGTTATTACATCATAACGCCGGAACGTGACGGTTTCAAGCCGCCAAGAATTCGCGACGGTCGTTCGCATATGGCGAAGTCCGCGTTTCAACATGATCCCGGCGAAAGAAAAGGCCAATTTCAGCACGGGTTCTGCTGCACATGATCCGGCCACGAGTTTCGGCATTCGGGCGACCACTGCTTGTCTCAGGCATACCAGGCCCAGTAATTTCACGTGCTGTGGAGAGGTGCCTCTTTCTGGTGGTCGCAAACCCATGTCCGCCATGCAGCGCTGGGGGGATGCCGGCCGCACACCCCGTGTGCTCGCAGAGACCCGGCCCGACGGTGCGACCTGTATCGCCGCGCTTCAGTACCCCATGAGCGAAGCTCTGAACGGGGTCGAATACGATCCAAATCCCCGGAGATACAACAAATCCGTCGCCGTCTACGAAAACACCCGGGCGTCTGGTGGTGGATCGGCGCAGGCCGTGCCGCGGCTGGACTTCGGCAGCCTGAACACGGCCTGGACGTCGATCAGCGGGATGCAGGTCTGCCAGCGCCGCCTCTCCTGCAGTCGGTCTCGCTGCCGAGCGGCATGCTCGATACAATCGACATTGTCACGCAATCGATTTCGATTTCCTGAACGTCGCGTTCCGACACTCGGCCGGAGCGGGGCTTGGCTGAGTTCATCACACGTCCTTTGACCGCTCAGAAGCGGCTTTCCGAGTTCGAGGATCGGCGAGATGGCGCGCAATCGTGCGAACCCTGACGGTCAATCCCCGTCCGCGATGCCATCCTTGCGCGCTTTTGCGCGACGCGCACGATAGCTTGGAAGGACAACAAGAATGACGGCAATTGCCAAGAGTCCCAGTGTCATCGGTCGCTCCCAGATGAACGAGATGCCGTCGTAGAGCTGCATCGAACGCGCAAAGTTGTTTTCCATCATCGCGCCGAGGATGAACCCGATCAGCAGCGGAGCGAGGGGGTAGTCCGCGAATTTCAGCGCGGTCGCGCAAATTCCGAAGCCAACCAGAATCAGTAGCTCGGTTGCATTGTTCTGCCCGATATACGCACCCATCAACGTGAAGAACAAAATGAAAGGGATCAGGTAGTTGCGCGGCACCGTCAACACCTTGGCGATGTAAGGAATGAGCGGCAAGTTGAGGACCAGCAAGATCAGGTTGCCGATAAACATCGACATGATGACGGCCCAGAAGATCTGGGGATCGTCCAGCATCAGGCGGGGTCCGGGTGTCACGTTCAATGCGATGAGCGCACCAAGGAGAATGGCCGTCGTGCCAGAACCGGGAATGCCCAGGGTCAGAAGCGGTACGAACGACCCCGTGCAGGCGGCGTTGTTCGCCGTTTCGGGAGCTGCGAGGCCCTTGACGGAACCTTTCCCGAATTTGTCCTGTTCAATCTTGGGTGCGATATTGCGCTCCACGGCATAGCCGAGAAAGCTCGCAATGGTGGCGCCTGCACCGGGCAGAACGCCGATGAAGAAGCCTTGCAAGGATTGACGTCCGATGACGGGTGCGATGGCCTTTGCTTCGCTGCCGGTGATTCTCAGTTCCTTGATTTCACCGTCATCGCCCTTCAAGTCCTTCGGCTTCAGGACGAGGAACAGCGCTTCGGGCAGTGCGAACATGGCCATGGCGAGCGTGATGAAACCGAAGCCCGACTGCAGGTCCATGATCCCCATGGTAAAGCGCGGCAAGTTGAAAAGGGCGCCTTCGCCGACTGTTGCCATGATCAGGCCGAGAATTGTCATGACCAAAGCCTTGGCAACCTGTCCAGTGCCTGCGAAGGCTGCGATGGCAGAGAGACCGACAACCATCAGCGCGAAATATTCAGCCGAATGGAACAGGAGCGCCACGGAAGACAAGGCAGGCGCAAAGATCATGAGCAGCAGCGCGCCGATCGTCCCGCCCGCGAAGCTCGCGATGGCGGCGATGGTCAGTGCCTTTCCCGCTTTCCCTTGGCGTGCCATGGGATAGCCGTCGAAACTGGAGGCGACTGTTCCCGCGACGCCCGGCGCGTTCAAGAGGATTGATGAGGTCGAACCGCCGAAGATTGCACCGTAATAGACTCCAGCCAAGAGGATCAGCGCCGCGGAAGGGTCGCCCATCGAGATGGCGACGGGAATCATGATGGCGATGATCGACATCGGCCCAAGACCCGGAAGCATGCCGATAAACGTGCCGATGAGGCAACCGCCGATGACCATCAAAAGGTTCTGGATGGAAAGCGCCGTTTGCAGGCCAATCAGAAGTCCTTCAAGCATGTCAGCCTCCGAAAATGCCCGGCAACGGGCGCATGTAGATGCCAAGGACTTCTTGAACCAGATACCAGACCGAAACCGAGGCAATCAGGGCGACGGGCAGCATGATGTGCCATTTGCGTTCGCCGAGGATGAAGGAGCCGAGGATCAGCAGGCTGGATGTCGAGATCAGGAAACCCAGGGGGCGCAGGCAGAGCGCATAGGCAGTCATCAGCGCGAGAAGCAGGATTGCTTGGCCGATGTGATATTCGCCCAGGCGGCGGTAATCGATGTCGGCGTCTTTCGGTTCGGCCTTCTCAAGGCCCAAAAGGATAACGAAGGTTGCGATGATCCCCAGGACCGACAGCACTTTCGGAAACGTGCTGGGCCATATCGGGTTCCGCTTCATGAACGGGGCGAGACCGGCATCCATGGTAAACCAGGCAGCGTATCCATAGGCCAAACAGATGCCCAACAGAACAAGTGCGATCCAACGATCCAGCGCCATGTCGTCCCCTCCCCATGCTGTGGTGTGGCAGAGCGGGCTATCGCTCTGCCACCTGGCCCGTCAAAGGAAGCCGAGCTTTCTCATCAGGTCACCGATGACCTTTTCCTGATCTTCCAGGAAGGCTTTGAAGTCGTCGCCGGAGTTGTGAATGTTGACCCAACCGTTGCGCGCGCGAACTTCTTCCCACTCGGGCGTGTCGTACATTTTGGCGATGGCGTCCTGGTACATGGCCAGCTTGTCGGCCGGCAGACCGGGGGCTGCAAAAAAACCGCGCCAATTGACGAACGTGGTGCCGATGCCCTGTTCCGTCATGGTCTTCGCATCGGGTGCTGCGTCGACACGTTCTTCCGACGTCACGCCGATGATCTTCACTTCGCCGGCATTCGCCAGGTCGACGGCTTCCGAGAACCCGGTCGAAAGGGCAGTGATTTCGCCCGACAGCAGGGCTGCCATGGCCTTACCGCCGGCGTCGTAAGGGATGTATTTCACGGCAAGCGCATCTTTGCCGGCTGCTTCCATCACCATGGCCGCCACAAGGTGGTCCATGCCGCCCGGAACCGAGCCGCCGCCGATGGCAGTCGCTTTGGGGTCAGCGTCAAAGGCAGCAACCAGGTCAGCCATCGAGTTGATCGGGCTGTCCTTGCCGACGACGAGCGCAGCATAGTCTCCGATCGTGCCCGACACCAGCGTCAGGTCGCGGAAGTTGTGCGGGAAAACACCCGTCAGCGAGCGAATCACGATTGGGGTCGAGTTGACCATGAGCGTACCGTGGTTGCTGTCGGCATTCTCGATCAGGAAGCCAATGGCCTTGCCTCCACCACCACCAGACATGTTTTCGTAGGATGCGGTTCCCACCAAGCCTGCTTTGGTCAACGCTTCGCCAGTGCCGCGTGCGGTACCGTCCCAGCCACCGCCGGCGCCGCCGGGGATCAGGAAATGGACGCTGTCCAAGACCTGATGACCATCGGCCGCGACTGGTCCGGCAAGACCAAAGGCGGCGACAGTTGCGATCACGGCGCGGCGGCCCAGTTTAAATGTCGTCATATTCTCCTCCAAGAGTTGTCGTTCATCTGCAGGACGGACTTCGCCCGCAGACGGACGTACTATAGCTGCCGAAACTGTCGCGAAACTGTCGGTCGAGGTTCGGATGTCATCCGCCAAAACCGGTTGTCGGCCGCTTCACGTGTTTCGTACCACAAGAGTCTCTTGCAAGACCTCTCGGGTTGAACGGGCTTTTTCCGTTGGGCGAGTGACTTTTCGACCGAAGGCCCGAGGAATGGGAACTTGCCTGGTGTGACGGAATTGCCGATGCAACTTTCTCCTGCGCCTTTGCGCCTGGCTTGCCCGGGGGAAATCTCGCGGGACGGACGCATGGAGCGCAAATGGGCGAAGCGCAGGCTGAGATCATGGTCGCGCATGCCAGCCGTGACTCCCGCGTGCCTGCGGCGTCCTCCCAAGGCAGGCTGAAACCAGGCCAAACTGCACGAAGCGGGCCGGACCTGCGTGCCCGAAAAGCAGGAATTTGATCGAGTTGGTTCGTTTTCTGACGGATTGTCAGCGACAGACTCCGGGATTCGGCCGTTGACTCGAACAATTCACGCAGGATTGAATTCCGGGATCGAACCGGTATTTACAAAGGCTACGCTCGCCCTGAAGGCGGTCTCGAGTCTTTCAAGGGACAGATTGGCGATCGGGAGGATCATCGCGAACATGCGGCTGTTATTGGTTGAAGATACCGAGGACGTCGCGGATGCAATTGTTGCCAGCTTTGAGCGGCGGGGCGATGCGGTTGACCTGGTGACATCAGTCGACGAGGCAAAGAGCGCCATCGCGGTTCAGGAATACGATGTCATGCTTCTGGATATCGGTTTGCCCGACGGTTTGGGCACCGAAGTCCTCCGATCAGCACGCGACCGAGGCAGCCGGACACCGATCCTGATGCTGACTGCCCGATCTGAAATCGAGGACCGGGTCGCCGCCCTGGACAAGGGCGCGGATGACTACCTTGTGAAGCCTTTCGATCTGCGCGAACTTCACGCGCGGGTCCGCGCAATGCTGCGGCGCCAGGACGAAGACCGTTCGGGCATCATCGAATTCGGCGACATCGTGTTCGACCCGGCGGGACTTACGGTCGAGGTCTCAGGCAAACCCATCACGCTTGCCCGACGGGAGTTCAACCTGCTGGAAATCCTTTTGGCCAATCGCGAGAGAGTGGTGCCGAAAGAGAAAATCTATGATTGCATGTTTTCGTTCAACGACGGGGATGTGAATTTGAACGCCGTCGAATTGTACGTTGGCCGCTTGCGAAAAAAGCTCTGCGAAAGCCGGGTTGCCATCAAGACATTGCGTGGACTCGGCTATCAGTTGGTCAATGATGCCTGACTTGGCGGTGCGTTCGCGATTCTCAAGATCTCTACGATTTCGTCTGGCTGTTGGCATATTCCTTGTTCTCGCGATCGGGGGAGTCGCCGTCGCATTCGCTGCTTTCGCATACGGTCGCAACGCTGCCCAGCAGTCATTTGACCGCCTCCTCGTCGGTGCGGCAAACCAGATTGCAGGCTCTCTGAGACTCCGTGATGGAGAGGTCGTCGTCGACATCCCCGTCTCGGCCTTCGAACTCTTGTCGCTCGCCCCCCGCGATCGGGTCGTCTATGGCGTGTTCGGCGATGACGGAACGCTGATCACCGGGTACGATATCTTGTCGCCTCCGGACGGCGACAGCGCCTTTTTCACCGGTAGCTTCGCTGGCGAGACCGCGCGGTTCGTGCGCGTCACCCGCCAGTTCGCCGAGCGGTCGTTTCTGGGGTCGGTCGATGTGATTATTGGCCAAACCACCGAGGCCCGGCGCGAACTTGCGCAACAGATCACTCAAAACGCGCTGATTGCGGTTGCGGCAATTGGTGTTGTCATGTCAGCGTTGGCCGCGGTTGCGGTTCAGTCCGCACTGAGTCCCCTGCAACGAATTGAACGCGATATTGCTGCAAGATCAAGCAAGGACCTGACACCCGTGGACGTCAATGTTCCGCAGGAAATCAGTAGCCTGGTGCATGCGTTGAACCGGTTCATCGCCCGCATCGATCGACAACTCCAGGCAATGCGGACGCTGATCGCTGACGCCTCTCACCAACTCCGAACGCCGATTGCAGCGCTCAGGGCACAAGCGGAGCTTGCCGCCGAAGAAACTGATCAGGAACGAACCCTCAGAATTGTCGGGAGAATTCACGAACGGTCCAGGAATCTCAGTCGCCTCACCGATCAACTGCTCAGCCATGCTCTGATCATTCATCGCGCCGATACTGTCGATTTGGAACCGGTGGATCTACGGACCGTTGCTTCCGAGGCGGTCGACCAGACGGATCAATCCATGGCGGACGTGGACCGGGCGATCCGCCTTGCGCTGCCGGAGGCCCCGGTGATTTGCGACGGTGACGCGCTATCGTTGGTGGAAGCCTGCAGGAATTTGATCAACAATGCGCTGAACCATGGCAAGTCTCCGATAACGGTTTTCGTCAAGGGGCAGGGTAGATACGCGCGCATCGGTGTTCGCGATAGTGGGACAGGAATTCCAGATGCGATGTGGCAGAACGCCGGTTCACGGTTCATCAAGAATGCAGGGGTTTCCCCAAAGAGCGCGGGTCTGGGCCTGGCCATCGTGAACGCCGTATCCGAGGCACATGGAGGGCTAATGAGAATTGAACGGCCATCCGAAACGGCATTCGAGGTGTTCCTGGAGCTGCCATTGCTACCGGAAAACGTAGGATGAGATGTTTCGGCGGAGCGCTATTGGGTTTGGTTTTTTTGGGTGGCGCCGCCGTTTGCGAACCGGTGCTCGAAGAGACCAAGTCCTACGGGCCGGCGCAGGCCGAAGTGCAGTTGACGGTGCGCGGCACGACCGACATCGCTCTTTTCGAACAGGTTCTTCAGATATTTGTCGCCCGCTCGGATGGAGTCCGGATCATTTACGAACAATGGGCGTCGAACGATCTTTACCTGGCGACCGAGGCAGATTGCCGGTCCGACTCCGTGGCTGCAGACCTCGTGGTAAGTTCGTCGATTGATCAGCAGATTAAACTCGCGAATGACGGCTGCGCCACTCCCTATCGATCCGAAGAATCAGCGAAGCTGGCAACAGTTTCAAACTGGCGCGACGAAGTGTTCGGAATAACCTGGGAGCCCGCGGTTATCGTGTACAACAAGAACACGATTGGTGATGCCCAAGCGCCCAAGTCCCGCTTCGACTTGATTGACCTGCTCCGACCCGAAAACAGCGCATTTCGCAGGCGCGTTGCGACCTACGATATCGAGGCGTCGGGACTGGGCTACCTGTTTGCCTTCGCCGATTCGCAACAGGCGACGACCTTCGGCCGTCTGATCGAAGCTTTCGGCCGGAGTGGCGCCGTCGCAACCTGCTGTTCGGCTGCGATTATCGATGGTGTCGCCAGCGGCGATTACCTGATAGCCTACAATGTACTGGGCTCCTACGCGCTGGCCCGCGCAGATGAAAACCCGGACATCGTCGTCGTCGCGCCTGACGACTACACGTTGGTTCTGGCCCGTGCGGCACTGATCCCCCGGCATGCCGCGATGCCGGAGTTGGCAGGAGAGTTCATCGACTTCATGCTTTCAGAGCCCGGTCGGTCCGCATTGCGATCGGCCAATCTGATCGTTGATACGAACGAAGGTGTGCATGCCGCGATGCGATTGCCTGAAAACCCGGAAGTCAGTTTGCGGCCGATTCCACTTTCACTTGCGTTATTGGTTGGATTGGACCAGCACAAGAAAAGAGAATTCATTTCACGTTGGCGGGCAGCCTTCCCAAAGGACAGAGACCGCGAATCAGCCGACTAGTCTTGTCGCCCTTTGCGTCCAGCGCGACGAATGTGATTGTCGCTCCTGTGACCTGTTCGCCGGCTTTGTCGTGCCCAGCCTTCGGTGGCGAGGTACCGGGCGATGGTTGTGGTGAAGCCCCCCGAGTTCGAAAAGACCGAGATTGAACCTTGGAGGAGCGACTCCTCGGGGTGATCCCTGCCAAGTGCTCCACCGATGCGAATACGGTCCGAGCTGTCTGCGACTCCAAGGCAGTTTCCGCCGACGATGTCGATCCCGTTCGCCTGCGCCATTGCGCGGATTTCACGCGCGTCGTGAACTGCGATCTTTTCGGTGATGATGACCTGGATGAGGCGCGTTGCACGGGGCCCTGCTGCCAATCGGCAACGGCGGACGGTTGAGGTCGTCTAGAATGCTGTCGCCATGGGGGCAGCATTCAAGACCGAGCCGGTTCCAAAGATGAAGGCGGCAGGACTGTCCGTCTCTACCTGCGGAGGCTGGCGCAAGACGGACACGCCGCCCGCTGCAGCCGGAGAAGCAGGAAGCCCCGTGGTTCAGGACGGGGGCAGTCAAATCGAAATTTTCGCCATTCATGCAATGCATGCCGATGTCCGACGCAGACAAACCGTACGAACCGTTGCGTTTTCTTCCTCAAATCCCGATGCCGGGCTGACGTCCTGGCGCCGACCAAGACCGCGGTAACGAGAAACCGGTTGAGAACACATGAGCCCGCGACCTAAACAGTCGTTGACGTAAATCGATTCACAGTTCCGAAGCTCAGCCTGAAACTGATCTTACCGGACCGGCCGCGACGAGGCGCAATTGGACGATTCATCTGAAGCGGCAGCCGTTCTTGGGTCCTCCGGCAAGAAATAACGGGTTGAAGGCGAATTCAGGTCATTTACTGCTCGACCGAACATGACAGACGAGACCTTCATCCAACTGCAACCCGGACCAAAAGGCAAGGTTCCGCATCCTCTCGCCGATCGCTTGAGACCTGCACGGCTTTCAGAAGTCATTGGGCAGAGTCACCTTCTCGGGCCCGGCCGCCCGCTCGCGACCATGGTCGAGGCCGGGTCTCTGCCTTCACTGGTATTCTGGGGACCGCCAGGTGTCGGAAAGACGACGCTTGCACGCATTCTCGCTACCGAGACCGGCCTCGGGTTCGTGCAGATCAGCGCAGTGTTCTCCGGGGTCGGCGAACTCCGAAAGGTGTTTTCGGAGGCACGGGAACATCGCTCGAACGGATCGGGGACAATGTTGTTCGTTGACGAAATCCATCGTTTCAACAAGGCCCAGCAGGACAGTTTTCTCCCCTTGATGGAAGACGGCACCATAACGCTCGTTGGTGCAACCACCGAAAACCCTTCCTTCGAACTGAACGCCGCGCTCATGTCCCGCGCCCAGGTGCTCGTACTGGAAAGGCTTTCCCTCGAAGAGCTTGACCACCTCGCCAGGCGAGCCGAAAAGGATGCGGCCAGGGAACTTCCCCTGACTGATGAAGCGCGCTCCAGTCTGCTGGCCATGGCAGATGGCGACGGCCGGGCGCTCCTCAATCTTGTCGAGCAGTGTTTTTCGTGGGCGGTCGAGGAGAAACTGGACAGCGCCGAACTCTCACACCGGGTGGTGACCCGGGCAGTACAGTACGACAAGTCGGGAGACGCGCACTACAACCTGATTTCCGCGCTGCATAAATCAGTCCGCGGTTCCGATCCGGATGCAGCGCTGTACTGGTTGGCGCGGATGCTTTCCGGGGGCGAAGATCCGCGATACCTGTGCCGCCGGATGACCCGGATGGCAATCGAGGATGTCGGCCTGGCTGATCCTGACGCACAGGCAGTATGTCTGCGCGCCTGGGAAAGCTATGAACGATTGGGGAGCCCCGAAGGTGAACTGGCGTTGGCGCAAGCAGCAATTTACCTGGCTCTTGCTCCCAAATCCAATGCGGCGTACCGCGCCTTTGGCGAGGCTCGGGCGATGGCTGCAGCCACCGGATCACTCTCGCCGCCCAAGCACATTCTGAATGCGCCGACAGGCCTCATGAAGTCGATGGGATACGGCCGAGGGTATCAATACGACCATGATGACAGTGACGGATTTTCCGGCCAGAACTATTTTCCGGACGGGATAGAACGGCGCCAGTTTTACGTTCCGGTTGAACGCGGTACCGAAAGGGAATTTGCCAAGCGTGTTGCCTACTTCATCAAGCTTCGGCAAAAAAGGGGATCAAGGCCCTGACAGGTCACTCGCAGGGAGGACAGGGCGAGGGGCAAGGTCGTTTCGTAGCGGAGACATCGATTGCAGGTACTGCAAACGGGACTCCTGATTGGATGCGGCGGCGCCATTGGCGCCGTTCTGCGGTATTTTTTCGGAGTCGCCGCGGTTGTTTTGTTCGGTGCGGGCTTCCCGGTCGGGACACTGTTCGTCAATGTCTCGGGATCGCTCGCGATGGGTTGCCTGGCCGCCATGTTGCTGGAACGAACCGCCGATCCGAGAATCTCGGCCTTTCTACTTACGGGGTTGCTGGGAGGATTCACGACGTTTTCGGCATTTTCGCTTGAAACGGTTGGCCTGATTCGGGAAGCGCGACTCGTGGCGGCCTTTTCGTATGTGGCCGCATCGGTCGTGCTGTCGGTAGCGATGTTCATTATCGGAAACTGGTTCGGGCGAAGCTGGATCGTGTAATGGCAGTCAGCTACGTCACGGTTACGGAGGATCAGGCCGGTCAACGCGTGGACCGGTGGCTCAGGCGGCTGTTCCCGGGCCTCAACCAGGGCCTGATCGAGCGAATGTGCCGCAGAGGAGAATTGAGGGTCGACGGGAACAGGGTCAAACCGTCTGAAAGGATCGAATCGGGGCAGACTGTTCGCGTCCCACCTGTCAGAATTCCGGACCGGGCCCCGGAAGTTCCCGGGATCTCCGGTCAGCGCAAAGAGCGGAAACTGACGAAGGCCGATACGCGTATCGCCCGGTCACTGGTAATCTACCGGGACGATCATCTCATTGCGGTCAATAAACCGCCGGGATTGCCGTCCCAGGGTGGAAGCGGACTGTCGCACCATCTGGACCGCTTGAGTGCGGCAATGGTTCCCGGTGGCGAAGACAGGCCAAGGCTGGTCCACCGCCTCGACAGCGAGACATCCGGTGTGATGCTGCTTTCCAGGTCCAGGCTCGGCGCGGCGCGCCTTTCAGAACAATTCAGGACCGGGCAGGTCCGGAAAATCTATTGGGCCATTGTCACTGGATTGCCCCGGCCCGAACAGGGAACAATCAGGTTCGGATTGGTAAAGATGAAACTGCAGGCCAGCGAAGGAGCCGAATCCTGGCAAATGCGATGCGTTCTCCCGGACGATGTCAAATCGACTCCCGGCGCGAGGCGGGCGACCAGCCAGTATCATGCCGTAGATTCGGTCGGAGAGGAACTGTCCTGGCTCGCCCTCAGGCCGATTACAGGAAGAACGCATCAACTCAGGGCTCACTTGTCCGAAATCGGACATCCGATCCTGGGCGATCGAAAATATGGCCGAAATGGGTTAGGTGGGGATGATCGAATCGAGGCGGCGGTGCCTTCAAAGTCCGTCAATACACCGGGCAAGGGTCTGCACTTGCACGCGAGATCAATCTCTTTTGAACATCCCCGGACTGGCCAATCGATGCAACTTGTCGCGCAGTTGCCCGAGTCCCTGAAGAAAAGCTGGGAGTGGCTTGGCTGGACAGAGTCCATGGCACCGGTCGACCCATTTCCTACAATGGCCGATGAAGCGGAAGTCGCTCGGCTATCTCGTGGTCCAGGCACAGCACCCGGAGGTTGAGTTTCGCCATGCGCGTCACATTGCTTCCGGTGCCCAAGGCGGGTGCCGAGTGGAGCATCCGTTCGAGCGGTGTGCGAGCCCAACGTGGTCTGCCGCCAGGCGGGAAGGAATGTGGATGGTTTCGAATCCACGCACTCACGTTTCGAACACGTGATGACATGGACGCGATTTCGGGACAGAACGTCGAATGAAATGGCCGGGTACGAAAAGGACCTGGGCGACGACATCGGTCCACCCGATGGAGTTTGGACAGGGTTATTTTGTGAAGCTGGACGAGACCCCGCTCAAAACTCCGGGGAAGAACGTGCTTGCCGTCCCGACGAGCGACTTGGCCGGCATCATTGCACGCGAGTGGGACAATCAGGATACGGATGTCGTTCCCGCCACGCTCCCGGTGACACGCCTGTGCAATTCCGCCATCGATCGGGTTCACGACATTCGCAAGGAGGTGATCGATCGTGCTCTCCGATACGGAGAAAGCGATCTCCTGTGTTACAGGTCCGCCGAAAACATGGACTTGCGGGCACGCCAATCGCTGGTGTGGGACCCGGTCCTGAACTGGGCCGAACGCGATCTCGCCGCTTCGTTTGTCGTGACATCCGGCGTTGTTCCGGTCGAGCAACCGGCATCGAGCCTGGCGTCGATCCGAAGTCTGCTTGAGGGTTACGACGCCTTCAAGTTGTCCTCGTTGCAGGAGCTTTGTACGCTTTCAGGTTCCGTACTGTTGGCGTTGGCTGTCGTACGCTGTTTCATGTCTCCGGAATCGGCCTGGCTGGCATCGCGGGTCGATGAAGACTGGCAAGCTGAAAGGTGGGGCCTTGACCCGGAGGCTGCTGAATACGCGGCGAGGGCCAGGAATGCGTTCATGGGAGCGGCAGGAATGATCTTTGCGCTCGACGGATTGCCGAAACCGGCGGCTTCCAGGAATTGAAGATGCATGAGCCATCGCCTGAAGCGACCCGCAACGAAAGCCAGTTTCTGCAATCTGCTCGTGCTTCGATGTGAACGGATTTGAATGGATTGACCTGACAGGTCATGGTGTTGACTTCGTTGCCATACGTAGGCGTGTCGGACTGACCAAAGTTGCGAGATTGTTCGGGCGCTGGGCTTCATGGTCGATTTCCATGTTTTCGACGAAGGTGGCACTTTGGTTTTGGCCGCGGTTTACGGATACGGCGGCTCGCCGGGGTTGAGACTGGGCCTAAAGTCATGCGTCGAAACGGGACGATCGAAACCAAAACCAAAACCAGCGGAAAGGACTCGGCCTCAGGGCACCTTTCGGAAATCCCGAACTCTCGACAATTCCGCAGGCTTCTTGACCAGATGAAGGCGTCGTTGACAAACCCCGGCCTTTCGCCTCCTCGGAAAACAGGAAAACATGCCGGATAATCTCTTGCAGGCTGAATTTGAACATCGAATAAGACACGCAGATGCCTTGCGGTTCGTCGCGTTGTAGTCCATCCGGATTCTCAGCGATCAATCTTGGAGAGAGTCCGGAATGCAATCCCGTACGTTGCTTGAAGCGCTTGAATTGGCTTACGTGGATAAGTTGAGAGCGATCTACGATGTCATTGGAGGCGACAAAGCATCGCAGCCAGCACGCAAGGAACAACTCGTACGGTCAATCAACCGAATCCTTTTGAGCAGAGTCAGGGACGAGTGGAACGGCCTCAGGAAAGCTGAAAAACGGGTTATTCAGGAAGCGGTTCACGACACGTTCGGACGACTTGATGTCGACAAGTTCATCGCCAAGTACGGAACGCTGCCCAACAGGAAGAGATTTGATACGAGGTACGGACAATCGAAGGTCGCGACCAAGCTCGATCTGTTTCTCCACAAGGGTGAAAGGCACGGCCCGGCATCCTGGATCCCCCGCGATCTTCAGCAACTGTTGCGAGATTTCGTTCCGGCACCGCCGCTGCCTGCATTGTCTGGCCAGGCTGAATTTCCCCCGATTGCGGAGCTGAAATCTCCTCGCTATTCATATGATGCGAAGTCCGGCAAGTCCGTTAAGGTGATAACGAAAACTCCGGTTCAACTCAAAAGTCGTGACATGGAGGCCGCGGCAAAAGCGGGCCTGTTGACGGTATTGAGTTTGATCAACCAGGGCAAGATTTCGGTCAGTACGGCAACGAATCGGCCTTCTGCGACGTCCACCAAACGAATTGCGGGAGCGCTCGATGACGGCGATTTCTACGAACTGACCGGAGGTGAAGCCGATATCGGGCCGATCCAGGCTTTCGCATGGCCGATGCTTGTCCAGGCAGGACGTCTCGCGAAACAGGACGGACCCCGGCTTGAGTTGACTGCGGCCGGGCGGAAGGCACTGTCGTCACCTCCGCATGAGACGCTCAAGCATTTGTGGAATCGCTGGCTCAAATCCAAGATCATTGACGAGTTGTCCAGGATCGAGGCGATCAAGGGACAGACTCGTGGCCGGGGAAAGAGAGGCTTGAGAGCGGTGGAACCCCGTCGCTGGGCAATTGAGGAAGCACTCGCACAATGTCCTCCACGAGGCGTTGTGTCGATTGATGCCTTCACCCGGTTCATGGTCGCCGCGGACCTCAATTTCGAGGTGACGAGGGCTCCCTGGGCGCTCTACATGGGCGACGCGCATTACGGGAGGCAGTACGGCGAGAGCGAAAGGAGCTGGAGCATATTCCAGGACAGGTACCTGCTCTGTTTTCTTTTCGAATACGTTGCAACGCTGGGAATGATCGATGTTGCGTTTGTCCACCCGAGCGGGGCGCGGAAAGAACTCTGGGAATTGACAGGACAATTCGAAGGCACCTTCCTGAGTCGATATGACGGTTTGAAATACTTCCGGCTGACCGCGCTCGGAGCGTATTGCTTGGGGTTGGCAGACACATACGAACCGGAAACGCCCCAAAAATCGACGCCCATGTCCGTTTTTTCCGATCGCCGAATCGTTGTTCAGAATGGCCCGTTGGACCAGGAAGAAAGGGCCTTCTTGCGTCGATGTGCCGACGAGGATGAAGCTGGTCTCGTATGGCGCCTCAGCACGGAAAAGATCCTCAGGGCGATCGAAACGGGTCTGGACGTCGGAACCGTGCGGGAGTTCCTGTCCGCCCGCGACGAGCAACCGTTGCCGGAACTCGTCGAGGGATTCCTGTCAAGGATCGAATCGCGCGCGCGGGCGATTCGCCCGAAAGGTGCCGGGGTTGTGTTCGAATGCGACAGCGTGGAAACGGTCGAGACGCTTCTCTCCGACAGGAAGATTGCAAAGTTCAGCCTGCGCGCCGGCGAAAGAACGATTGTTGTCAATGCTTCGTCGGAAAATGCGTTTCGAAAAGCTGCCCGAACGATGGGTTTCGGATTCGACAACCGATAGCTGATGGATCGTCAGTTTCAGTGTTCGGAGTGACGTCACGCGTTCATTCCGGACCGAAGTCAGAATCTTAATTCGTTCCGAAATCCGGTGATGAAACGGCCGAGTACGGCTCAGACGGAATTGTGTCGCGTGTGGCCTGACACGTTACGATCCGGACAGCAGGAGGGTCTCAATTTCCGAACGCAAGGGCATTGAAGGCGCCGTGCCGGGGCGGGTGACCGAAATTGCCGCTGTCGCGCAGCCGAAACGAACCGCGTCGACAGGCTCTGCTCCGGACGCGAGCGCGGCTGCGAATCCGCCGTTGAACGCGTCACCGGCTCCCGTGGTTTCCACGACCGACCCCGCGTCGTATGCCCGGACATGGGTGACGCGGTCCCCGTCGCGATAGAGTGCACCGTTTTCGCCGAGGGTAATGATCGCCGCCCCGACACCGCGCGACAGGAAAACGTCAGCCGCCCGCGTCGCATCCTCGACCGAACGAACAGGGACACCGGTGATGCCTTCGGCTTCGGTTTCGTTCGGCGTGACGAAATCGCAGTTGGAGAGGATGCCCGGTGGAATCTCTGCAGCTGGAGCCGGGTTGAGAATCGTCCGTGCGAGGCCCGCGTGCGCGATTTCGAGCGCGCGTTGGGCGGCAGGAATCGGCTGTTCAAGCTGGGTAATGAAAACGGAAGCTGATGCGATGAGATCCGAGTGCATTTCGACATCGGCCTCGGAAATGTTACGGGCCGCGCCCGGTGCGATGATAATCGCGTTATCACCCGAGTCTTCCTCGATGAAAATGTACGCTGCGCCCGTGAAGCTGTCGTTGTCGACGATGATCTGCGGGGTGACGCCTGCATCTGTCCAGGTTGCGTGCGCCATTTCGGCAAAGGCATCATCTCCGAGGCGGGTGATGAAGTGAACGCGTCCGCCGGCCTTCGCCGCCGCGACAGCCTGGTTCGAGCCTTTCCCGCCCGGCCCGAGTGCAAAGCTGTTTCCCAGGATCGTTTCGCCCATCTTCGGCTGCCGGTCAGCTCGATAGGCGGTGTCGGCGACGAATACGCCGAGTATGACGATCTCGCCCGGCACGGTCATGCACCTCCGTCGTCATCGGGCGGGATGACGCCCTTGCGAAACATGAAGCACCCGTAGAACCGCCTTTCGCCGGTCTGGATGACGGCGTAGGAGTCGCGGGCACGATCGTAAAAGTCAAACCGCTCGACGCCGACCATCGGCCGCGCTTCGCCTTCGGCAGAGTCGATGACTTCCTGAACTTCCGCCTGTACCGGCGGGACCGTGTCCGGCTCGCCGACGATTTGCATTCGCATGGCGAAGTCATCGACAAAACTGTCGAGCGGCATGACCGACAGGATTGCCTCGGCGGCTTCGGCGGCGGTCAGATTGTCCATTCGGAGGAGCTCGCCAAGTAACGTTGAACGGGACACCTGGTCCGCAGGGAAATTCGTATCCGCAATGACGACAACGTCGCCATGACCCATCGCCCTCAAGGCGAAGAGGACCTCTGCATTGAGACGCGGATCAAGTCCCTTCAGCATGGCAAATCTCCATTGTCACTGTATCGGAAATCCATCTTGCGGTTTGGATTCGACCGGATCAGGGCCGTCATGGACCCTTCAGCACGGACGCATCCTCGTTTCGCAGTCGAAGACCAGGATTGCCCCGGGTTCCGCCGGGAGCGACACGCCCTGACCAGGTTGGATCGCGCAGCGATCACGCAAAACCGGCACCACCTCCCGGCCATTGGAACGAACCATCACATGTTTCTCCGAACCAGTTGGCTCGATCACGCTGATGTCGTATCCGGTGAAGGTCTCGCGCAGGAAATCCGCGCCCGTCGCCGCGGCAAGCGCGACGCCGGCTATCGAGTCCCGGAAAACATTGACTCTAAAGGGCACTGAGACCTCCCGGCGAAAGCGCCCCATGACGTACGCCATGGTTGCGGTCGAGGCAACATCGACGTCAAGTATGCAAGGGCGATCGTTTTCGTTGCCGGGCATGACGGCATCAAACCCGCTCGAACAGTGCACGGCGAAATCTGACCGGGTGGCCTTGATCAGACCATTGATACCGGCCGCACTGTCGCGGAGCGGCGCCCCCGGGGAGCGCACCAAGATGAATCATGCCGATGACCGGCTTGTTGGTTCGAAACACTCCTTCGAAACAAGCCATGATTTCGTCCTCATTTCCCGGGACTTCGATCAACTTTCAACCCGTGAAGTTGGCGACCGGTGGCGGGTACTTCAGAGCATGACCACTTTACGTGGAACTGCGTTCTGCGTGCCGGAGTGAGTCGGTACATTGCTTCGGCATAAACGTTACGAGCAGTGTGCCGGTTCGTGGCCACATTTCCTCGGCGGTCCGTTCCAGAGAATCGAGAACACGTGTTCGATCAGGATCGGATTCAGGCTGGAAGAGGGACGGAACAACGGGTTAGCACCGGCCCCGGGGGATCACTTGTCTTACGCGTGCGCCTTCGTGATGGAAATAGCTACCCATCACGACTGCGTCGCCGGGTGACGGGACCCGGAAAAAACTGTCAAACGTGGACGCGGAGGGTGCCAAAGTTGAACGGTAAGTCGAGGGCGAAGTGCACATTGATCACGTCAACGCGCCATATGGCAGTGAAGGTCGTGGTGCGCCAGTGGTCATACGATGCCTGCGTGATCAGGTGCTTGCCTCGTTCGCGAACAGCCGTCCCAGATCCATTCGCTTCAAATGGCGTGTTCTGCAGGACTCGTCCGGACGAACTGAAGAGATCGCATTCAGTGAGTCTACCTGTAAGCCTGGTCGTATGAGATAGTTGCTCAATTCGCACCTCGTCGTCACGTCAGGCTCCAGGCGCAAATTCGATTTCGATCCGGCATTGGTCGCTCGGTCCCCATTCGTCGGGTCCGTTTAGGTCCTGCATGGTCAGCGAGTTCATAAGATCCGTTGAGGCGAAGACATGGTCAAGTTGACGCATCGCCGTCTCCGGTTTTTCTGGTTGTAACGGAAGGTTGGAACATTTGTGCTGGCGCGTGGCAATTCTGCCGGCCATCGGTCGGCCTGCCATCCGTTGGGATATTCTGGTCCGCCGCACGTCAATCCAATGGTTTCCATCCGGTCGAACACGGTCTTGCAGCGGGCGGCCCACTATTCGTCGCCGTCTTCCCCGTAACCGCGTAGGATGTCCGGGTCACCTGCAACCAGTTTGCGGTGTCCATGTTTCGCCGCAACGAAAGTAGGCAATTCGGATACGATGCGGTGAGCGGAACCATCCGGGAAACTGATTTTTCTTTCTGCCTGGACATGCGTGTTTACCCACGGTGCATACATCGAGACGGCGATCACGGATTCTTCCAACGGCGGATGACGACCGGGACGGGCAGCTCGCCTCAGGTGGAGCAGGTTTCCCGATCGCCGATGGTGCCGTCTCGGTGGACAGGACTCGGGTGTCTTCGCCGGATTCCGAGAACGGCATCCCGCTGCCGAACCCCGGTTGACCCGCGCCCATTTCCGGTTCCGCCAGGGGCACCTGTCTTCACCCGCAATTTTGATGACGCGCGTTTCCGGGAACGACCGGGGAGACCGCCAAAGCGAGACTTTTGTTTCTTGTATACAAGTATTGCACCCGGTTGGCCGCGCATATACAATTGTCTCGACGGGTCCGGCAGCTATCGCCGGGTCGGAAGCACGATTGCCGCGTCCTGCCCGGTCAAGGGCAGGGCGGGGCTGAACCCGTAAATCGACCAGACAGCTGGAACCGACACAAGAACTGAGGAGAAGTCACCATGATCTGCCATGAATTCACGAAACGAAAATTCCTGAAGATGTCGGCCGGTGTTTCCGCACTTGCATTTGCGGCCCCGCGGCTTGCGTTTGGGCAGGACATGGGGCAGCCGGAATCGCTCATGCGCGACGCCGACCGGGTGCTGAGTTTCCGATCCTGGGGATCGGTTCCGGCTGAAATCAAGGAAACGCATCGTTTCCTGGAACAGAACCCGGATGCCGCTGTGGAATGGGTCAACATCAACTTTGCCAAGTTCCGCGATACGCTGACGACGGAGTTCGTCGGCGGGTCGGACCTGGATGCCACGACAGTACCGGAAACCGAACTGAGCGGATGGGCGGATGCCGGCTTTCTGCATGCTGTGGATGACATGCCGGGCATCGACGAGGTCCGGGCGAATGCGCTGGAGGGATCGACCGTTGCAGGCAAGGGCCTGGACGGCAGGCAGTACGGCATACCCTATACGGCCGACCCGTTCGGGTACGTCTACAACCGGAAGAATCTCAATGACGCGGGATATTCCGATCCGCCCAAGAACCTGGATGAACTGCGCATGCAGATGGAGGCGATCAAGAAGGCCGGAATCCAGGAATATCCCCTTCACCTGGGACTCAAGAAACAACCCGGGCAGATGTGGTCGATCTGGTGCCTCGTCCTCGGGTCCGGCGGAAGCCTGTTCAACGAGGAGAACGAGCCGCTGTTCGACGGGGCCGACGATACGCTCCAGAACGTGCTCGAGTGGTATGTCGCCGCAGTGAACGACTGGAAGATCGTCGGGCCCGACGATTTCGGCAAGAACTGGGCGGATGGACGGAACGCCATGAAGCAGGGCCTGATCAGCGGCGGTTTCCTGGCGCGCTGGGGACTCCGGTTCTCCAATGTCGATCCGGATTCTTCCGTGCAGGGTCAGGTGTTCCTCGGCCTTGTACCGGGGTTGGAACGCAACGATGTCGCGACTGTCGGCGCGTTCCACCAGATCGGCATTTCCGCCAACTCGAAGAACCCGGAACTGGCCTGGGATTTCATCCGGCACATTTCCGGACCCGAAGCGGACAGCTCCTACAAGACGTTGCTGGTCCGGACGATTGCCTTCGGCGGACGCGCGGCGTACTTCCCCGTTCTGAACCACCCCGACTACCAGGCAATGGTCAAGAACATTTCAAACGGGGAAACGGACGTCTACGACAAGATCAGCGAGATCGTCATGCAGAAGCAGGGCGTCAAGACTTTCTGGTATCCGGAATGGGAAGACTACTGGATGCAGCAGGTCCAGGACGCGCTGACCAAGAAGCAGAGCGTCAAGGATGCGCTTGCGGCTTCCGCCGACCGTGCGAGACGGCTGGCGCGCGGCTGATCCCCGTACACGTTTGCAGCGAGGCGCCGGCAGGCGCCTCGTTGCGGTCAACCGGACTGGGGCGGAGCATTCATGAAAATCGAGCCCACCGAGAGGCGGAGCGAGCTCATCGCCGCAAATCCGCTGCTGAGCAGGTACTCGCCGCTTCCCCGCATTCTCTGTTTCGACAACTTCGACGAAGGCGTGAACGGCTGGTGCGAGCTGATCGGCAACCATGACGGTAATCTGGACCGCGTGCGTCCGGTCCAGGGCGACATGCGCCCGCCGCAACTCAGTACCTGTACCTTCTTCGACATCGGCACACACGGCGTCGTGACGGGCAACTACGCGCTCAAGCTGCAGACGCGCCCGAAGCCCGGCCACATGGCGCTGGCGATCAAGCGCCTGACATTTGCCCGGCCCGGAATCGTGCAACTGGAAACGTATTTCACCTTCAAGTCCGAGGCATGGCACGGGACCCGTCGGGAAGCCGGAGCATTCGACGGCAACATCGACCCGAGCCTGTCGGACTTCGGCGATTTCTGCATCAGCAACGATCTCTCCGACGGCCGGCGAAGGGCGCATTGCTGCGTGCGCTATTCCAACACCAATGCGCGCGGGGAACTGGTCCAGAAATGGCAGGTCAAGACGAGCGTGCAAACGACGACGAAAATGGAAATGCGCGGGGACGCGCCGGTCGCGCACGACTACCACGTTCGCGACCCCGGCGACTGGGTGGACGTTCCCGACGGCGGCCAGACGTTTTGCTACAACGAGATTCCGACCAAGATCAACTGGCATTACCTGCGATGGCAGTTCGACACGCGGTCCCTGCGCAACGTCGTCATGCAGGTCAACGACAAGGTGCTCGATTTGACGGGACTGGACGTTCCACGCTACCCTGAAGGCTACTACCGGGGCCTGTCGAACATGTTGAATCTATCGCTGGATGTCCGCACGCACAGGCCGGTACGGAATTTCATCTTCTTCGACTCCATCCTGACCTCCGTGGATTGGTGACCAACGTTGTTGCCTCGGTCGCATACCGCCGTGCTGGAACGCAACGTCGAGATACGGTCCGAACTCTGGACGGAGCCGTATGAGGCGGCCTGGGCCGGCGAGGCGCGGTGGTTCCTGAATGTCGTTGACGCGTCGCCCGGAACCTCTGTCGAGATCGTGACCTTTCTCTCGCCGGACGGGCTTTGCTGGTGCCCGCACGAGTCGAGCCGGCTGCAATTTGAAGGGGTTGGACTCCAGACGCTTCGTGTACCCGATTTCTGCCCCTGGCTTCGTCTGAACGTGGAGGTCGGGGGGGCGTCTCCATACATCAAGACCATCATTTACCTGAGCCTGAGGCAGTGACCATGGCGGGCGCCGGTGCCGTGACGAGGAAGCGGAACAGGGACGACCTCATCGGTTTTGCGTTGAACTCGCCCGCCATCATCCTGCTGCTGGTGATGGCGACCTTTCCGATAATCTGGTCATTCTGGCTGTCGCTTCATTCCCTCAATCTCCGCCGGCCCCACCGGACCCGCTTCGTCGGCGTGGACAACTACATCGAGCAGCTGACGTCCGCGGATTTCTGGTCGACCATGTATGTCACCCTGCAGTTCGCGGTTGGCACGATCGTATTCAGCGCCGTGATCGGCCTCCTCCTCGCGCTGCTTCTCAACGAGGAGTTCCCGGGACGGGGGCTCGTCCGTGCCATCACGCTCATACCCTGGGCCATGCCCCCGGTGGTCGTGGGCCTCGTCTGGGCATGGATCTACGACGGCCGTTTCGGACTGCTGAACGCAATCTTCAAGGGGTTGGGGATTATCGATACGTCCCGGGCATGGGCTCTCGATGTCGATTTCGCGATGGCGTCCCTGGTCGCCGCACAGGTCTGGCACCAGGTGCCGTTCGTCACCATCGTGTTCCTGGCCGCTCTTCAGACCATTCCCGATGAATTCTACGAGGCGGCGCGGGTGGATGGTGCGGGGCGGTTCAGCCGGTTCTTCCGCATCACGCTTCCCTGGCTGTCCCAGTCGATGCTCATCGTGCTCATCACCCAGACGATGGAAGCACTTCGGGTCTTCGACCTGATCTTCATCCTGACTGGCGGCGGTCCGGGCAATTCAACGACGGTCGTGGGCTGGCTCGCCTATACGACCAGTTTCAATTTCACGGACTTCGGCCGGGGAAACACGTTTGCGTTCCTCATCGCCTTCATCACGCTGATCGTGGCGATCGTGTACATCCGTCTCCTGTGGAAGCGCGGGGAATTCGCTCGATGAAACCGAACAGGAAAACCGTGCGCCGGTTGCGCCGCATCGCCAAGTCCGCGATGCTGATGTCGCTCGCTGGCGTCTTTCTCGTCTATCTGCTCGGGCCCATCTACTGGATGGTTGCGACGAGCCTGATGCCGGAAAGCGAGATTTTTGCCATACCGCCGCATGCGTTTCCGCATGAGCCGACCATCCAGAACTACCAGGCGCTGCTCGGCTTCGGCGAAGAGGAGACCAGGGCGTACTACAACGAGCAGGGCATGCAGATTCAGCATCTCGTGCCGTCGATTTTCAACAGCATGAAGACCGCGCTGCTCGTTTCGATCTTTACGCTGCTGGTGTCCGCACCCGCCGCGTACAGCTTCGCCCGGTTGCGCTTCCGGTTGTCGATGGCTCTGCTGATCTCCTACATGGCATTGCGGACGGTCCCCGGCATCGTTCTGGTCGTGCCGATTTTCGTCGTGCTGCGCAATCTCGGTCTCATCGATACGACGCTCTCCCTGATACTTGTTTACTGTACCTTCACGGTTCCGTTCTCGATCTGGCTGCTGCAGGCCTATTTCAAGACCATACCGGTTGAGTTGGAGGAAGCGGCGTGGGTCGACGGCTGGGGCAAGTTTTCGGCGGCCACGAGGGTGCTTCTGCCGCTCGCGCTGCCGGGACTTGTGGCCGTGTTCATTCTTGCGTTCATGGCGTCCTGGAGCGAGTTCATCTACGCGGTCACCTTTACGAAGACCGTGAACAGCCAGACCGTTACCGTGATTTCCTCGAGCTTCGTGGGTCTGGAGAACTCGCGGTTCGACCTGGTGCTGGCCGCCGGCGTCCTGGCTTCGCTGCCTCCGTTCCTGTTCGCGCTGGTGGTGCAGCGGTTCATCGTCGTCGGCTTCGCCGCCGGCGCACTGAAGGGGTAACGACGGGGAAGCAGGGAAAGTCGGCGGAAGGGGATGCAAGGGACAGGACATGGCCGCGATTGACATAGTTCAGGTCTGCAAGTCCTACGGCGCGGAGGAGGTGATCCACGATCTCAACCTGGAGATTCCGGATCGCGAATTCGTTGTTCTCGTAGGCCCGTCGGGATGCGGGAAATCCACGCTCCTGAGGATGATGGCCGGCCTCGAGGAGGTGACGGAGGGCTACGTTCACTTCGATGGCAAGGACGTCACCGACGTGCCCCCCAAGAACCGGGACGTCGCGATGGTTTTCCAGAACTACGCACTCTATCCGCACATGACCGTCTTCCAGAACATGGCGTTCGGGCTGAAGGCGCGCAGAATGGCCAAGTCGGAAATAGAACAGCGCGTCGCCTGGGCGGCGGAACTGCTGGGCTTGTCCGATTTCCTTGCCCGGCATCCCAGGCAGCTTTCCGGGGGACAGCGGCAGCGCGTTGCGATGGGCCGGGCCATCGTCCGTACGCCAAGGGTCTTTCTGTTCGACGAGCCGCTGTCCAATCTCGATGCGTTGCTGCGCGTCGAAATGCGCACGGAGGTGAAAGCCCTGCACCGGAGGCTGGACACGACATTCGTCTACGTCACCCACGACCAGGTTGAGGCGATGACGATGGCTGACCGGATGGTGGTCATGCGCGACGGCAGAATCGAGCAGGTCGGCACACCGCTCGAGGTCTACGAGACGCCGGGGAACACCTTTGTCGCCGGATTCATCGGCTCTCCGTCCATGAACATGGTAACGGGTACGGTTCGTTCGAACGGCGCGAGCAGCGTCGTCGAGGCTGGTGACGGGATCGCGTTCGCCGGACCTGCCGGTGCCGGGGCGTCATCGGAGCGTGTCGTCGTCGGGTTCCGCCCCCGGGACCTGAAGATCGTCGACAGGTCCGTGCCGAACGCTCTCTCCGCAAAGGTCGAGTTCATCGAGCATACGGGCGTGGAGACATTCATCTTCGTCCGCATCGGAGAGACGAGGCTGTGCGCGTCTGTCGAGAAAGGCGAATGGCAGGGACTCGGTGAAGAGGTCTGGGTCCGCCCCGATCCGACGAGCACGCACTACTTCGACGAAAGAACGAGGGACCGCATTCCATGACGGGTACGGCAAACGCCAATGGCGCGGCGGTTCGTTTCCAGCGCGACGGTTTCCTCTTCCCGCTAACGGCGATGGCGCCGGGCGAGGCGGATGGCTATCGGCGGCGCATCGACGCCTTCCGGGCGGCCAATCCCACCGGACGACCGTTTCGCGAAGTCGTCAAGTCTAAGTCCCACCTGCTGTGCCGTGCCATTCTCGAAATCGTGCGACGGCCGGGCATACTTGATGTCGTCGAGGACGTGCTCGGTCCGGACATACTCCTCTGGAGCACGGGCCTGTTCTTGAAGGAGGCCCACGATCCCGCGTACGTTTCGTGGCATCAGGACGTACGGTACTGGGGCCTCGAGCCCCACGACATCGTCACCGCGTGGCTTGCATTGACGCCCGCGACCATCGAGTCGGGCGCGATGCGGTTCGTTCCGGGCTCCCATGCGGGTGGACTGCTGGAGCATTTGGACACGCGGGCGGAGCACAACATGCTGGCGCGCGGACAGGTCGTGCAGGTACCGGTGGACGAGGGGGCCGCGGTCGACGTCTTGCTGAAGCCCGGGCAGTATTCCCTGCACCACGGAAGGCTGGTGCATGGCTCGGCGCCAAACCGCAGCCCGGAACCCCGCTACGGGGTCGCCATCCGATACATCGCGGCCCATGTACGGCCGACCCGGACCGGAGACAGCGCGCTCGTCGTTCGGGGGCGTGACAGGCACGGGTATTTCAACAGCGACCGGATTCCCTCCGGGGACTACGAGCCCTGGGCGCTGGAACTTTCGGCCGAAGTTCACAAGTTCGCCTCAGGTCATTGAGTTACCCTGCGATGACGATCGATCCCGTCCGGCCACCGGCGCCTGAAACGACACGCGCCGAGTTCGCGGGATTGCCGGACTCGCCGGAAACGGGACCATGAACGCGTTGGCGCGTCGGCCGCTTGGCAAGACCGGCCTGGAGGTGACTGCGCTCGGCTTCGGCGGCGCGACGATCGGAGGATTCCGCAAGGCGATTCCCGAAGAGACCGCAGGCGATACGGTTCGCGAGGCTTGCAAGGCCGGCCTCAATCTGTTCGATACGTCTCCCTACTATGGGTACGGCCGCAGCGAACACCGGTGCGGGCATGTCCTGCGCGACATGCCCCGCGACTCGTACCTGCTCTCGACCAAGGTCGGCCGATGCCTCGAACCGCTGCGTCCCGGCGAACCAGCCGACGGACTGCGTCCCGGCGGCCTGCAATTCCGGCCGGTGTTCGACTACAGCTACGAGGGGGCGATGCGGTCCTACGAGCAGTCCGTGGCGCGCCTTGGCGTGGGCCTCGTCGACATCCTGCTGATTCATGACGTTGATGCGTTCACGCATGGGGACGAAGACCATGCTCGGCGCTTTTTCGAAACGGCACTGGAGGGTGCATGTCGCGCGCTCCGCGAATTGCGTCGATGCGGCGACGTACAAGCGATCGGCGTCGGCTTGAACGATGTTTCCTGGTGCCGCCGTTTCCTGGACGCGACGGACATCGATTGCGTGTTGCTGGCCGGCAGATACACGTTGCTCGACCAGAGTGCCCTTCCCGATCTGCTGCCGAAATGCGTGGCGCGGAATGTCGGCCTGATTGTCGGCGGACCGTACAACTCCGGCATACTGGCCGTCGGACCCGTCAAGGGAGCGCGGTACAACTACACGACCCCGACCGCCGATGTCATCGACCGTGTCCGGCGCGTGGCGGCAATTTGCGCAACGTACGGCGTTCCCATGCAGGCGGCCGCGCTTCAGTTCCCGCTGAGGCATCCTGCCGTCAGCACGGTGATCGCCGGGGCGGCGACACCCGGGGAAGTCGCCGCGAATGTCGGGTTCATGAATTTCCCGATCCCGTCGGCGCTCTGGAGCCATCTTCGTTCGGAGGGTTTCATCGACGATGGCGTGCCGGGGAACACGGGACGGAATCGATGACGGCTCGTCATGCAGCGAAAGCGGTCAGCCGATGTGCGCTGGGACCCGGTGTCATTCCGGGCGTACCGCGCGCGGCGCTGCCGATCGGCAGGTGTTGGTCGAAATTGACACCGCGGAGCACCGTGAGCCAGATAGCAACACGATGAAGATGCCCGCGTTGCCCACAGCGAAGTCCGAGCCGACCGGGATCGATCTGCCGCCGACGAAAGCAATTCCGGAGGCCGCCGACGTCTTGACTGGCGGCAACCTGTACCGGAGCATTCGCCAGGCGATCGTCTCCCTACAGTTCGCACCCGGCCAACGCATGTCCGAGAACGAGCTTTCGCGGCTGTTTCACGCAAGCCGGACGCCAATTCGCGATGTGCTGAAACGCTTGGAACGCGAGGGGCTGGTGGTCATTTCCCCGCGCAAAAGAACGACCGTCACGAGGTTGGACCTCGCCACGTTCCGCCAGTTCGTGGTTGCGCGGGAGGCGCTGGAACGGACCGCTGCGGAAATGGCGGCGCGGAAGGAACGGAACCGGCGCGAGGCACTGATTTCAAGCGTGACGTTGCTTGCGGATCAGATCGAAACCGGCGATGCAGATGCCTTCCATGCCTGCGACCGCGCGTTTCACTTGCAGGTGCTGCAAATCGCCAATCTCGAACAGGTGCACGAGATCGTCGAGAGCCTGCGCGGGTTGACCGACCGGATTCGCTTTGCCCACATGACGTACCTGGAGTCCTACGATCGGGCGGAAGTCGTGCGTCAGCACGCACGGATCGCGGAGGCGATCGCCATGGGAGATGCCGTCGCGGCGGGTGCCGCGATGCAGACCCACGTCCTGTCGGTTATCGGGCGTGTCGTGCAGTTGGCCGGCATACGCCCAGACCTGTTCAGCGAGAACATGAGCGAAGAGCTCGAACAGCTTCAAGACAGTATGCGGCCATAAGAGGAACCCGCAGACCGGGAGTGGAGCACAAGCCACGCCGACAGGGTGAAGTGAGGATTCAGCAGTACGAAGGGGTGCTCCGTGCCATTGGCCCACCCGTTTGCTCGCTCCCTGCGAACCGGGCCGAGAACCCTGCCTGGTCTTCGCGGTGCTTCAGCATCGCTGACAAATCGAGATCAGGATGTGCTGCAACGAGATCGGAAAGAACCTCCAATGTCGCCGCGCCCAGGGGCGCATGGAGGCCGTGGGAATCTGCCAGCCCGCATGCGAGTCGCTGGTCCTTGTGGGCAAGCACGCTTCTGAACCCCGGTTCGAACTCTCCCCGAAACGCGTGCGCGGGAAGGTTCTCCAGCATCATCTTGTTGAAGGTCCCCGTCAACCTGACCGTTTCGAGGACGGTTTCGAGTGACAGGCCGGACATCAGGCCGATACCGAGCGCCTCCACAGCGACGGCGAGGATTCCGTTCGCGAGGAAATTGTTGGTGAGTTTCGTCGCAGCACCGTTGCCCAGCGGCCCACAGTAGATCGCCAACTCCGACACTGCATCCAGAAAGGGACGGGCGCGCTCGATTGCGGCGGTATTTCCGCCGACCATCAGGAGCGAGTTTCCCGCCCAGGCCATCTCGAGGCTGCGGGCGACCGGCGCGTCGATCATTTCCATCCCGCGCTCCTCGAACGCGGCACCGATCCTGCGCGTGGAGTGTGGATCGATGGTGCTCATGTCGACGTAGACCGAGCTCTTCGCCATGGAATCGAGAATTCCGCCGGCTCCGAGTGCGACGGCCTCCACGTCAGCCGCATCCGGAAGAACGGTGACCACGGCTTCACCATACCTTGTCGCGTCGGCAACGGAGCCTGCGGTAATGCCACCGTGCTCAAGGAATATCTCCAGCCGGTCACTGTTGATGTCGAATCCCATGGTGCGGTGTCCGCCGCGAACAGCACTGGCGGCCAGGGGCAGCCCCAGATTGCCGAGGCCGATAAACCCGATTTTCATGATTGTCTTCCCATGGGACAGGAGTTGTTCAGGTTACCGGCCAACACATGAGTCTGGCCGGTGTCGTGCAGGTTAAACGTAAGTTTACCAGGAACAAAACTGAATCATCGGGAAGGAAGTCGTTGAATCGGGAACTTGCGCGGAATCCCCGATAGGGATTTCCGGACAAGTGTCCCTTTGAAGAGGCAGGATATGGGTGTTCGGACCTATTGTCAGGCGTGTTCCACGTCCTATCTCGTTCCCATGGCTCTCAACGTCGAACTCATTCCCAACCGGGGCGGACGCCATCCGGGTGCCTTCGCGGGGCTCTGATCACGGAAGCCGGACGCCGCCACGGATTCGTCCGCGACACCCTGACATGACCGATACGCGGTCCGCATGAAGCGACCGGGGATACGTCTATTTGGTAGACTTCGCCGGCACGCGATACCCCGGAGGTCCGGAAAGCCCGTTTCGCCGGGCGACGCCCTGGAGCCAGTAGGCGCTGTCCTTTGGGATGCGCGTCTGAGTTCCGTACTCGACAAAGACGATTCCGTAGCGGGAACTGTAACCAGAGTCCCATTCGAAATCGTCGAGCAGCGTCCAGACATAGATTCCACGCAGGTCGACACCCTTCTTCATGGCCCGGTCGGCGGCGCGGAAGGCCTCGTCGTAGTAGCGGATGCGCGCCATGTCGTTCACACGGCCGTCTGGATTGACGTAGTCGTTGAACAGGTAACCGACCTCGGTCACGTAGATCGGCAGCCGGCAGCCGTAGTCCCTTCCGGGTTTCAGCAGGATCTCCTCGAGTCCATCGGGACGCAGGCCGCTTCCGATGGTGGTGAGTGGTCCGAGCGGGGCCATGCGGCAGGCATGGACGATCGGAATCGTCCGGTCAAAGCGGACGACCTCGTGGACGTAGTAGTTCAGGCCGAGGAAATCGACCGGGGCGGAGATGCATTCAAGATCGCCTTCACGGACGACCGTGTCGTCTTCGAGGCACGGAAGGTAGGGAACCATGTGTGCGGGGTAACTGCCCTTCAGGAGCGGTTCGAGAAACAGCCCGTTTGCTTCACCATCGACCGTTCTAGCTGCCTCCACATCGTCGGGTGAATCCGAAAACGGTTCGATGACCTGCAGGCAGTGCGTGACGCCGACCTGTGCATCGCGGGTGCTGGCACGGATGGCCGGAACCGCGAGGCCGTGGGCGAGGTTCAGGTTGTGGGTGGCGATACCGGCAGCATGGTAGTCTCGCATACCTGGTGCGTGCAGGCCCCGGGCATGGCCGAGAAACGCGCAGGACCAGGGTTCGTTCGTCGTGATCCAGAACGGTACCCGGTCGCCGAAGTGTTCCACGACCGCCCCGGCATGGTCGGCGAACCGGTACGCGGTGTCCCGATTCAGCCAACCGCCCCGTTCCTGCAGGTCCTGGGGAAGATCCCAGTGGTAAAGCGTGACCATCGGCGTGAGGCCGTTCTCGAGGAGCGAGTCCAGGACACGTTCGTAGTGATCGAAGCCGGCCTGGTTGCGCCGCGTCGAGCCCTCGGGAGAAATGCGCGGCCAGCTGAAGGACATGCGAAAGCTGGCGAACCCGAGGTCCCGTGCCAGGGCGTGGTCGTCCGGGTAGCGGCGATAGTGGTCAGCGGCGATGTCGCCATTGTCACCGTTCAGCGTCCGGCCGTCGCGTGCGAAGACGTCCCAAATGCATTCGCCGCCGCCGTCGGCACGCCGGTGGCCTTCGATCTGGTAAGCCGCGGTCGCAACGCCCCACACGAATCGGTCCGGAAAGGAAAGGTTTCCGTCTTTGGTCATGTCCTGTTTCCCTGTTTACGCACCGGCAGCACCGGTTCTTATCCTGCGTTTTCTTGCGATCATGTCGACCGAGACCGCCGCGAGCAGTATCAGCCCGGTGATGATCGACTTGACGTTCGCGGACTGCCCGAGGAGGTCGAGCCCGTTTGCGACGCTCCCGATCACGATCGCTCCCAGGAGCGCGCCCGGAATGCGTCCGCGTCCGCCGAAGAGGCTGGTTCCACCGATCACGGCCGCGGCGATCGCGTCGAGGACGAGGTTTCCTCCCCCGGTGTTGCTATCGACGGCATACTGCCGCGACACGGCGATGATCCCCGAAATCGCCGCGAAGGCCGAGCAGATGGAGAACAGGATCACGCGCGTCCGTGCGACGTTGATCCCGGCCCGCCGGGCAGCTTCCGCGTTTCCGCCGACTGCATAGACGTGGACACCGAACGGTGTGTGCTCGGTGACGAACGTCAGCACCAGGGCGAGCCCGACCAGGACGAGAAGCAGCACCGGCACGCCCATGTGGTTCGACAGCACGGCCACGGCAATGATCGCCATGGCCGGAAACAGGGCCGCGTGCCCGAGCAACTCCAGCCGGTCGAGGGGACCGGCCCCGGGTTGCCGCTTCCAGCGATAGGAACAGACTGCGACGGCGGAGGCGGTTATGATGGCGACAAGGAGCAGGGAAAGCCAGAATGGCATGAAGGTCGAGGCGATGCTGAGCACCAGGGGGTCGTCGATGAGGACCTGCCCGATCTGGTTGCCGACCAGCATTCGCTGCACGCCCTGCCAGACGAGGAGTCCGGTCAGCGTCACGATGAAGGACGGCGCCCCGATCACGGTGATGCACTTGCCGTGGATCCAGCCGATAGCCGCGCCGCAGAGGATCGCGGCCGCGATCGCCGCCGGACCGGGAATGCCGTACCATGACGCCAGCAGCACCAGGACCACTGCGCAGACACCGGATACCGACCCCGCGGACAAGTCGATTTCCCCGACGAAAAGCACCAGGCTGACGCCAAGTGCCATGACGCCGAGCACGCCGACCTGCAAGGCCAGGTTCGACATGTTGCGTGGGGTCAGGAAATACGGATTGGCCAGGTGAAAGACGACAAACGCGACGAGGAGCGCGACCAGCACCGGAATGAATCCGAGTTCGCCCTGTCTGAGCCGGGAGACGAACCCGTCATGCGACGGTTCGCCGTACGGGTCCGGCGCGCCGGAAACCGCGGGCTCTACCCGGCTACTCAGTGCCTTGCCTCCGCCGCGATGTCACTGCCCGTTATTCTTGCCACGACATCGTCGGGCGTACAGGATCCGGGATCCATGTCGGCAATCTTGCGCCCGCGACGCAGCACGGTCATGTGGTCGGCGACGGCAAAGACATCCGTCATGTTGTGTGAAATCATGACGATGCCGACTCCGCGATCGCGCAATCGCGCTATGAGCCTGTGGACGTTTCCCGTCTGCTCGACGCCAAGTGCAGCGGTCGGTTCGTCGAACAGGACGACGCGGCGGCGCCACACGACTGCCCGGGCGATGGCCACGGCTTGGCGCTGCCCGCCGGAGAGATTGCTGACCTGGCTGTTAAGGGACGGCATCCGTGCGCCGAGGCTTTCGAAAGCCCTTGCAGCCTCGCGTTCCATCGACGGGCGGTCCAGAAACATCCGCCTGAAGGGAGCCATTCCCTTGCTGCGCTCCCGCCCGAGAAACAGATTCTGGACGACACTCAGGTTGTCGCAAAGCGCAAGGTCCTGGTAAACGGTTTCAATGCCGGCTTCGCTCGCCTGCCGTGGTGTCGTGATCGTCAGTGGCGTGCCATCGACCAGGATGTCTCCGGAATCCGCCGTGAGGGCTCCCGAGAGTATCTTGACCAGCGTCGACTTTCCGGCTCCGTTGTCGCCGAGCAATGCCAGTACCGAACCGGCGCGGACAGTAATGTCCACGCCGTTCAGTGCCTGTACGCGGCCGAACCTCTTGCTGAGGTTCCGGGTTTCAAGCAGTGCCAGGGCGGTTCCGCCGGCCGGGTCCACTTCAGAAGGTGCAAGCCTCTGCCGCAGTCCCCGTGCAGACGTCCTCGCGCTTGGTGAAACCGTCCTTGATAACCGTGTCGCCAATGTTGGAGACGTCGACGACCGTGGGTTGCAGGAGCAGCGCGGGGACATCTCCCGTCTCGGTTGTCACCACTTCCGGAAAGATACCCGATACATCTTCGCCCTTGGCCAGCGCCACGGCACCACGCGCGGCGGCACCCGCCTGCTGCTGAAGCGACTTGTAGACGGTCATCGTCTGCAGGCCGTTCAGTATGTTTACGATCGCCGCATCGCTGGCGTCCTGACCGGTCACGAGAACCTTGCCGTGCATGTCGGCGCCCCTGAGGGCCGCAATGACGCCCTGCGCGAGCGTATCGTTTGCAGCAACGATACCGTCGATGCCGTTGTCGGTGGCCGTCAGCGCCTGTTCGATCGCGCGCTGCGCGTTCGCGGCAAGCCAGCCTTTTGCCTCGGCTTCATAGACGAGTTCGATCTTGCCCGCATCGGCAAGCGGGTCGAGCACCTTGTGCGCACCGACCTTGAATGCCCGGCAGGCTGCGCAGAACTGCTCGCCGTTCACGATTGCGATCCGGGCGCCTTCGGGAAGGTTGTCGACCAGGTACTGGGCCTGGAGCACACCGACGAGTTCATTGTTGAAGGTCACAAACCCTTCCGTAACCACGCCGACCATCAAGCCGTCATAGGCGATGACGGGCACGCCTTCGCGCTGCGCCTGCCGGACGATCGGGACCGCGGTCGTCTCGCCGATGGTATTGATGACGATGGCTTTCACTCCCTGAGCAAGGACCGATTCTCCCTGGGCGATCTGACGGTTGCCGTCACCTTCGGCGTTCAGAGCGATGACTTCGATGGACGGATCCAGCGCCTTCACCGCCTCGATGAAGAACGGCCGATCCTTCGTTTCCCACCGGTCGGCACACTGCGTGCACGGCATGAGAAAAGCGATTTTGGTCGCTTCCGCGGCAAAAGCGCTGGCTCCCGCGAAAATCGCCGCGTGAAGTGGTCGGGTTTGTCTGAACAGTTTGAGGGCAAAGCTAAGTTTGCCTTCGAATGAGATATTGCCCTCGTCGATGTTGAATTTACTCCGTGTTCCAGAGAATGGTCAATCCACTTCCATGTCGTGCCGCGCCCCGGTTCGCACGCAGGGAGCGTAGCGACCGTAGGGCGAACCGGGGCGCGGTTCGGGCCGCTCACGCGGCCTCCTGCCACCGTCGGCGGGACGTTTCCGCGAAGTAAACCTCCGCCGGTGTGTGCCCCTCCAACGCCAAATGGGGACGCCTGTGATTGTAGTGGTCCAGCCACGAGGCGATCACCCGGCGGGCGTGGTGACCGCCGACCAGTTCCTCCAGGTAGACGGCCTCGTACTTGAGCGACCGCCACAGACGCTCGATGAACCGGTTGTCAATCCACCGCCCCCGGCCGTCCATGCTGATCCGCACGCCCGCCGCGAGCAGAGGGCGCAGGTACGCCGCGCTGGTGAACTGGCTGCCCTGGTCGGTGTTCGAGATCAACGGCGCCCCGTGGCGCTCCAGCGCCTCCTCAAGCGCGCTCACGCAGAACCCCACCTCCAGCGTGTTGTCCAGCTCCCAGGACAGAACGAACCGGCTCGCCCAGTCCATGATCGCCACCAGGTACAGGTACCCGCCTCGCACCGGAATGTAGGTGATGTCCGCGCAGATCACCTCTCCGGGCAGGATATGTTCAAGCCCGCCAAGGAGATAAGGATAGATCCGGTGACCGGGCTGCGGTTTCGAGGTGCGCGGCCCCGGATGCACCGTGCGCCAGTTCACCGCCGCCATCAGGCGACGCGCCAGGTCCCGGCCCACGTCGTGGCCTTCCCGGCGCAGATGCAGGCTCACGCGGCGCGTGCCGTAGTACGGGAACTCCATGTACAGCCTGTCCACCAGCGACAGAAGTTCCAGACGGCGCCCGTCCTCCGGCCTCGGCTCGTAGTACAGCGAAGAACGGCTCACGCCAGCCAGCGCGCATTTGCGCGACAACGACAGGGTCCCGTCCTCGCGGATCAGCCTCACCTTCTCGGCCCGCCCAAGCGCTCCAAACCCCGCGAAAAAAAATCCCGCTCCACCGTCAACTCGCCGATCCGGGCGTACAAACGCTCCACCAGCCGTTCCGTCTCGCGGTCCGCCGACTTCCCCTTGCCGTCGGCAAACACCTCCAGCAAACCCTCGTGCGCCTCCGACTTCCACTTGCTCACCTGGTTCGGGTGCACGCCATGGCGCGATGCGATCGAGCGCACCGTCTCCTCGCCCCGAAGTGCCTCCAAAACCACCCTACGCTTGAACGCCGCCGTGAACTTCCGCCTCTTCATGGTCAGTCTCCTGTCCGATGAAAGCTAACTTAGCAGACTGTCCAAATTTGCCCGACCTCTTCTGCGACCATTCCGGCAGCTGCGAGAACGTGTTTGTGTCCAGTTTTCATGATGACTCCCTCTTGAGTTGACCGGGTCCTGCTGAACGCGGTCCGGCAACATATATCGAATTGTCGCAATCGTGCGAACGCACGCCAAACTAGTACCCAATCCGGTTCTGGCCTGCAACCGGCGTAGCCGCGGACATTGCGTGTGGAACTGTTTCCTGCGTGTCTGAATTCGTTGGCATCTTCCTCTGGCGGGAACGTGTCCGGCGGAGTGCCGATCTGCTTCAATGTAACCTCAGCGTCTGCTCCGAAGCGTTGCAAAGACCTGCTCGATCGGGCTCAGTTCCGAACCTTAAGGGAATGGAACAGCACGTGTGCTCAGGCCCGGGATGGTCACCTGTCTGACCGTTCCGTCCTTGTGGCAGGAAAGGTTGTCCATTGCCGCCACACCACGGGACGGCAGGGTTGAGACAGGAAGCTGTTCAAAACAGAACCTGAAGGCGTCACCGTGACAGGATGGTCAATGACGAATGGCGCATCGATCCGGTCGAAGCGCAATGCGGCAGTGAAGCTCATGCCGTGCCAGCGACCGTGCGGTTCCCGCCCAAACAGGCGATTGCTCCCGTTTTCGTGTATAGCCGTCGTGCTGGGCTCCGGTTGCGATTTCGATTCCGATCCGACAATGGCCGCTCGACCCTCATTCAACGGGCGCATTGAAGGCCAGCATTGCCAGCGACTCAGCAAGTTCCGAGGAGGCGAAGACATGGTCAAGCTTGCGTGTTCCCGTCTCCGGCTTCTTGCGGTTGAATTGAAAGGCAGGGGCATTCTTGCTGCCTCGCGGCAGTTCGACCGGCCAGGGATCGGCCTGGCTGCCGTTCGGGTGTTCCTGCACGATGCACGACAATCCCATGAAGACCATGAGGTCGAACACGGTCCTGTCGCGGGCGGCCCAATACTCGTCGCGATGTTCGCCTCAGTCGCGCAGGATATTCATGCCGCCGGCCGCCAGTACACGATGCCCGTTCTCCTTCGCGATCAAGGTGGACAAGCCGGAAACGATACGGTGAGCGAAGCCGTCCGAAAAAGGGGATTTGCCTCTCGACTCGAGTCCGTTCGCATGATTACTGACCAATTCTGTCACCATGTATTCGGGAATTGCTTATGGGCACGCTGCCAGGTCGATCCAAATGGATCAGAACTTGTCGACAATGAGAATTTTGACGATTCCACTGAAAGATGTATTGGGAAACGGAGTCCACCTGAGTGAAGAACAGGGAGCGTGCGATTTTACGCGGGTGGAGGTTGAGTGTTCTGGCCGCCGCCATTTCCAACTCTTGACTGCGCGACGAGAATTCTCCCAAAGTTTTCTATGCCCAAGTTTATGTCGATGATCGCTTCGATTTCTTTTGCAGAAGGAGAACAGCATGGAGTTGGCCACGCGGCATTGGGACCGTCACAATAACGGCGGCTTGACCTTAACCGAACTCGGGTTCGGGACCGCGCCGTTCGGCAATCTCTACAAGGCGATAGATGATCGGACGGCGGACTCGATTCTCGAGTGCGCCTGGGAAGCGGGCGTGCGTTACTTCGATACGGCTCCATTGTACGGACTTGGCCTGTCGGAAACTCGCCTCGGCCGGTTCCTGCGAAACAGGCCGCGTGACAGCTTTGTCCTGTCCACAAAGGTAGGCCGGCTCCTCAGGGCCACGACTCCCGACAAGCGCGAGGGAATCGGGAAATGGTTCGATGTGCCGAGTCGGAAAGGGGTATACGATTACGGCTATGACGGCGTCATGCGATCCCTGGAGTTCTCGCTTGAACGGCTGGGACTGGACCGGGTTGATATTCTCTATGCCCATGATCTCGACCTGTTCAACCACGGGAGCAAGCAGGCTGTCGAAGCAAGGCTGCAGGAATTCGTCGACGGGGGATACAACGCGTTGCTTCGTTTGCGCGATGAAGGCGTGATCAGCGCTTTCGGCGCCGGCATCAACGAATGGGAGCCGGCCCAGTGGCTGGCCGAGCGATGCGATTTCGACATCTTCCTCCTGGCCGGACGATACACGTTGCTCGAACAGGAAGCGGGAAAGACCTTTCTCCCGCTCTGCCGGGAACGGGGGATCGGCGTGACCATCGGTGGTCCGTACAATTCGGGCATTCTTGCCTCGGGCCCGCGCCCGGGCGCGTTCTACAATTATAGTCCGGCTCCCGCGGAGACGCTCGCTCGTGTCGCCCGGATAGACGCCATCTGCACCGGGAACGGCGTTCGAATGATCGACGCGGCGTTCCGGTTTCCGCTCAGGGAACCGGCCGTGTTATCGGTCATGCCGGGCGGCCAGAACGTCGACGAAATGAAGGACAACCTTCGGGCGAGCCAGGCAGACATTCCTCCCGGAGTCTGGGAGGAACTGTCTGCGGCAGGGTTGCTGGCAGACGGGTAATCCTCCGTTTCGAACGGGGTTCGATAGTCGTCTCGCTCACGCCGACGATCCTTCGGCACAAGATATGTTCGGTTGCGGGACAGGTCGTTTCTCCGCCATACGAACGGTGAATTCGGGGGCAACGTCTCAGTTGTGGGGAGAGTTTTTCCGGAATTCGCCTTTCAGGCAAGTACGTCGTGTCGGTTTGTTCCAGAGCTTGTGGTTGTATTTCCGGTAAGGGGATTCCCTGAGGAGTCGACCGGGACTCCAAGGGGTCAGGGGTGATTCGCAGACAGGCGCACGAAATTGTGCCGGCATTGTCGCAACGGCGGAGATCGACGATCCCGGGGTGCAGCTTTACCTGGCCCCCGGCCAGCTTGCCGGACAGGATGAACATCTCGCGCGGCGGGACCCGCAACATGGCGAACGGAACCAGGAGATTGTCAAATCCCGCGGGCGGATCACGCTCCCGCACGACAGTTTCCGGGACCCGGAGTGCCTTCCGAAGCGCCACCATCGGAAGAAAACCTGATCATGGTCTCGCACATGCTGGCGATGTTCGAGGCTTGCGCATCGCTTCAGTCGCCGATGGGTTTGGGGCCGGTGTCCTCGGACAGAGATACCAGAGACGTGCGAATCCGGCGCAGGTATTCCTTCACCCGCTCGGGGCGCCTTCGGGCGGTTCCGGCGGCAAGAACATCCACGATGGCAATGAAGACGAGCCGGGATGCCGAAGGTTTGTAGATGTCCTGGTCTTCAGGGATGTCGATTTCGATGGCAACATCTGCGGCCCTGGCCAGGGGCGAGCCGGTCTTGGTCAGGCCGATGGTTTTCGCGCCATATTGGCTGGCGATGGCGACACTGTCCAGAAGTTCGGCGGGCTGGCCGCTTGCCGATATTGCAATGATGACATCGCCAGCCGACAGGGTCGAGGCGAGCATTCGTTGAAAATAGCCATCGGCATGGGCCTCGGCCGGAATGCCGAGGCGGAAGAACCTGTTGGCGCCTTCACGCGCTACATTGGCCGATCCGCCGCCGACACCGATGAACGAAAGCCGCCTCGCGTCCGCCAGGACCGAGACGGCCCGTTCAAGCGCGTCGCTGTCCAGCTGTGACCGCGCGAGGTTGAGGCTGTCCACGAGTGCCCCGAACACCTGGGTGACAAGCTGATCGGTTTCGGAATTCGTGCGGCTCGGTCCGCCAAGATATTGCAGGCTGACCGCCACGCTCTGCGCCAGCCTGATATTGAAGTCGCGGAATCCCTCGCACCCGAGCGTCTGGCAGAACCGGTTCACCGTCGCCACCGAGACATTCGCCGCCTCGGCGATTTCGCTCTGTGTCAGCCCGGCCACGCGCTCCAGGTTGGAGAGCACGAAATCGGCAACCCATTGTTCGCGTTTCGGCAAGGATCCGTCCAGCGAACGCATCTGCGATATGACATCAATGACCCTGGTCATGGCTTCCACCCGTTCCTGCCTGTTCCGGCTTAAAGGCAATCACGTCCATTTCAACCTTGGCATCGACCATGAGTCTAGCCTGAACGGTCGAACGGGCAGGCGGGTGATCAAGGAAATAGCGTTCGAAGACGCCATTGAAGCTGCTGAAGTCGCGCGGGTCGTCCAGCCAGACAGTCACCTTGACCACGTGTTCCAGCCCGCAGCCCGCGGAATCCAGTACCAGGACGACGTTTCTGATGACCTGCTCGGTCTGTTCGACGATTCCGCCGGTGATGACCTCGCCGTTCACCGCCGGAACCTGACCCGACACGTAGACAAAGTTCCCGGCGCGCACCGCCTTCGCAAAAGGGCGCCTCGTTCCGCCGGCGGCATCTTCGGCCAGACCGAATCGCCGGATGTCATTTGGCATCTTGAGCATTTCCTCCACAATTGTAAGTAAATTACGTCTTATATCATTGTTTTTACGAAAGAACAAGAAATACTTGACAGTTAGATGAGTCATAACGTAAGAAAATTATAAATTCACCTGCGCAAATGCGCTCATGGCAGAGGAGGAAATCATGAATTCCAGAACTTATCTGAAACCGGCGATTGCCGCGGGTGCTTTCACCGTGCTCGCCGGCATGGCCAGCGCGGACGGGACGTTGCGTTATGCAACTGTCGGCGAACCGCCCAGCCTCGATCAGCACGTGGTCACGTCGGACCTGGCGACGACGATCGCCCATCACATGTTCGAGGGGCTTTACACGTTCAATGCCGCCAATGCGCCGGTGGGGCTGCTGGCCAGCGGCGAGGCGATCTCGGATGACGGCAGGACCATCGTCATCTCGTTGCGCGAAGGGGTGATGTTCCACGACGGACAGGAAATGACGGCAAACGATGTCGTCGCTTCGTTGAGGCGCTGGGGTGCGCATGGATCACGCGGCGGCCTGCTGTTCGATAACGTCGAGAGTGTGGAGGCGACCGGCGCGCACGAAGTGACCATCGGCCTTTCCCGGCCCTTTGGCCCCTGGAAGAACCTGCTGGCTTTCATCAACGGCGGTCCGGCGATCCATCCGGCTTCCGTCATGGAAGGCGCGGGCAAGGAGCCGATCGCGCCGGAAAACTACATCGGCACCGGCCCCTACAGGTTTGGCGAATGGGAACCTAACCGCCATGTGGAGCTGGTGCGGTTTGACGGCTATGCCTCGCCCGAGGGCGCAGCGGATGGCTATGGCGGCACCCGCGTGGCGGAGTTCGATGCGCTGCGCTTCATCCCGGTGCCGGACGTCGGCACGCGCGTGTCCGGCCTGAAGGCGGGGGACTATGATTACGCCGAGAGCATTCCGGGCGATCTCTATGGCACTCTCGAAGCCGACCCGTCGGTCGTGACGATCCTCAATGGTGGCCCGATCTTCGGGCTGGTGTTCATGAACTCCAGGAGCGGCCCGCTCAGCGAGAACTTCGCCCTGCGCCGCGCGATCCAGACGGCGCTCGACAAGACGCCTGCCTTGCAGGTCGCCATCGGTCCCGAGGGACTGTGGCGCGCAAATGGCTCGTTCCTGCCGGAAGGCAATGTGTGGTACACCGACGCGGGGGCCGGGAATTTCAGCATGGGCGACGCCGACAAGGCGCGCAGCATGGCCGAAGGCGCCGGCTATGGCGGTGAGCCGATCAAGTTCATGGTTTCGACAAACTACCCGTTCCACTACGACACGGCGATCGTCTACACCAGACAACTGGCAAAGGCCGGGTTCAATGTCGACCTCCAGGTGTATGACTGGGCGACGCTGATCGAGAAGCGCGCGCAGCCCGACCAGTGGGACCTGTTCTTCACCCATCATGGATTTGTGCCCGACCCGATCCTGATCTCGGTGATGAACGACAACTATCCGGGCTGGTGGAGCACCGATGAAAAGGCCGCACTGAAGGCGGCGTTCACCGCGTCGTCCGATCCGTCCGAACGCCAGGCCATCTGGTCGGACATCCAGGCGCTGATCTATGAACAGGTGCCGACGATGAAGACAGGCGACATCTACACCTACAATATCGCGTCGCCCGATCTGGTTGGGCTTGGCGAGGCAACCTTGATCTGGCCGCATTTCTGGAATGTCTCGAAATAAGGCATAATGGCCCGGCCCCTCGGACTGGAGGGGCCGGACTGTTTCTGCATGCGGGACCGCGGCCCATGCTCGTTTATACCCTGAACCGGCTCTTGACCCTGATCCCTACGCTGCTGGCCGCTTCGATCCTCGTCTTTCTGTTCATTCACCTGATCCCGGGTGATCCGGCATCGATCCTCTTGGGGGACGCGGCGACGCCCGAGGACGTGGCCGAACTTACGCGCGAGCTTGGCCTCGACGAACCACTGTGGAAACAATACCTGCTTTGGCTGGGCAACGTGCTGAAGGGCGACCTCGGCACATCGGTGTTCTTTCGCGAGCCGGTCCTGGCAGTGATCGGTGACGGGGCCGAAACTTCGATCCTGCTGGCCTGCATGACGATGTTCTGGATTGTTCTGTTCGGCGTGCCCATCGGCATCTTCGCCGCCATGCGCCACGGGTCATGGGCGGACCAGTTCGTATCCGGCGGCGCCATGCTGTTTGCCTCGATACCGACCTTCTGGCTGGGCCTCTATCTGATCATGATCTTCGCCGTCGGCCTGGGCTGGTTTCCTTCATCGGGGTTTCCTTCGCTCGCAGACGAGGGCGGGATCGCGAACCTGCGTTATCTGATCCTGCCCAGCCTCACGCTCGCGGCGCCGAACGCGGCGCTCATCATCCGCCTGATCCGGTCCTCGATGCTCGATGCAGCGCGCGAGGATTACGTGCGCACCGCCCGCGCCAAGGGCCTTCATCCGGCCCGCGTGGCCGTCAAGCACATCTTTCGCAACGCGCTGATCGCGGTGGCCGCGGCCTTCGGCTTCACCTTTGCGGCCTTGGTCAGCGAGGCGGTCGTGACCGAAACCGTCTTTTCCCTGCCCGGGATCGGCCGCCTCGTGGTGCAGTCGATCCTGCGTCGCGATTATCCGGTTATCCAGGGCGTCATCCTGATCGTGGTTGTCTTCTACATGTGCGTCAATCTGCTGGTGGATCTCGCCTATGCCCGCCTCGATCCGAGGGTGTCCCTGAAGTGACCGCACTGACCTCTTTCATTACCGGCCTGCGCAGCCGCCGGTTGGCGGCGATCGGTTCGGTCTGGCTCGCCATCGTGTGCGTGGCCGCAATCGGCGCGCCTGTGCTCGCGCCTTTCGATCCGCTGGAATTCGATCCGGCCATTCGCCTGTCCGAACCCGGCTGGCCCTATCTGTTCGGTACCGACCATTTCGGGCGGGATTCGCTCTCCCGCGCCATCCACGGCGCGCGGATGGCGGTGCTGATCGGGTTGGGCAGCGTGGTTGTCGCGCTGGCCTGCGGCGGGTTGATCGGGATGCTTTCCGCATATTTCACCCGGCTGGGCCACGTGCTGATGCGTGGGGTCGATGTTCTGATGGCATTTCCGGCGCTGCTCCTGGCGCTGGTTCTGATGACGCTGCTGGAGCGCTCGGTCATCAACACGATCATCGTGATCGGCGCCGTCTACGCCACCACCACGGCGCGCATCCTGTTCGGCATGACACTGAAACTGAAGGCGGAAGTCTTCATCGATGCCGCGGTCTGCTCGGGCGTCGGGCATATCTCGATCCTTTTCCGGCACATTCTGCCCAACCTCGTCTCGCCGTTGCTGGTGCAGGCGAGTTTCATCTTCGCCTTTGCGCAACTGCAGGCCGCTGCGCTCGACTTCCTGGGCCTCGGCTTGCCGCCCGAGGTGCCGAGTTGGGGCAACATGCTGAGCGAAGAACGCATCTATGTCACCCGCGCGCCCTGGCTGTTGATATTCCCCGGCGGGCTGATCATCCTTTCCGTGTTTTCCATGAACATCGTCGGCGACGCGCTGCGCGATGGACTCGATCCCAGGTTCAGGGGCGACATCGCGGGAGTGTGAGACATGGCGCTGCTGGAGGTAAACGATCTGGAAATCGGCATTGCTGTGGACGGCGGACTCCTGCCGGTCGTGCAGGGCGTCTCCTTTTCGGTCGAAGAGAGCGAAACGCTCGGCATCGTCGGCGAAAGCGGTTGCGGCAAGAGCGTGACCGCGTTGGCGGTCATGGGGCTTCTCGAGGGCTCGGCCGTGCGGGTTACCGGCGGGTCGATCCGATTCGACGGGCTGGATCTGCCTTCGCTTGCCCCGGCGGAGCGCCGCGCCATAATGGGCGACCGGATGGCGATGATCTTCCAGGAACCGACGACCAGCCTGAATCCGGTCTACCGGGTCGGTGACCAGATCGTGGAGACCCTGCGCCAGCACCTGGTCTTGCCCCGAAAGCAGGCGCGCGACCGGGCGGTAGAGTTGCTGGACCTTGTGCGCATCCCCGATCCGGCCGGACGTGTTGACAGCTACCCGCACCAGATGTCCGGTGGACAACGCCAGCGGGTGATGATCGCGATGGCGCTTGCCTGCGACCCGAAACTCCTGATCGCGGACGAGCCGACGACGGCGCTGGATGTCACCGTGCAGAAAGAGATCCTCGACCTGATGATCGATCTGCAAATGCGCACGGGAGCGGCCATTGTCTTGATCTCGCACGATCTTGGCGTGATTGCCCGGACCTGCCACAAGGTCGCCGTGATGTATCGCGGTGCAATTGTCGAGAGCGCAACGACGAATGAATTGTTTGCGAACATGAGCCATCCCTATACGCACGGGCTGTTTGGCTCGATCCCGCCCGTCGATCGCGACGTGGAATGGCTCGGGGCGATCCCGGGCCGGGTTCCGACGATCGGGGAGGCACTGACGGGCTGTCCGTTCCATCCGCGTTGCGTTCTGGCGCGAGACCGGTGCAAGTCCCGTGCCCCGGCACCCGAGGCAGTCGCTCAGGCACATTTCGTCCGCTGCCATTTCCCGCAAGGCGTGCCGACGTGACACGGCCCTTGCTCGAAGTGCGCGGGTTGAAGACCTGGTTCCGGATCGGAAGGAAAGGGTTCTTGCGCCGGAAGGCGGTTCTAAGAGCCGTCGATGGAATATCGTTCGACATAAAACGGGGCGAGGTGCTTGGCCTTGTCGGCGAAAGCGGTTGTGGCAAGTCAACGGTCGGGCGCACGCTGACCCATCTCGAACAGGCCACCGGAGGCTCGGTCGTTTTCGACGGGCGCGACATCCTGGAAATGTCACCGGCTGAATTCCGTCCTCTCAGGCGCCAAATTCAGATGATTTTTCAGGATCCCTTCGCCTCGCTCAACCCGCGCCTCCGCATCGAGCGAACACTGTCCGAGCCGCTTTTTGTCCACAAGCTCTGTCGTGACCGGGCGGAAGCGCGGGAAAGGATCGCCGGAATGCTTGAACTCGTGGGGATGGACCCGGGTGCAATGCGGCGCTACCCGCACGAGTTTTCCGGTGGCCAGCGCCAGCGCATCGGGATCGCGCGGGCAATGATTCTGGCGCCGCGGCTGGTCATCGCCGACGAAGCGGTCTCCGCGCTCGATGTATCGATTCAGGCCCAGGTCCTGAACCTGATAAAGAAACTCCAGAAAGACAGCGGGGTGTCGATGCTGTTCATCAGCCATGATCTTGGTGTAGTGCGCCACGTCAGCGACCGGGTTGCCGTCATGGTCGGCGGAAAGATCGTGGAAACCGGCGACAGGCAGAGAATATTCGACGCGCCCGGACATGAATACACACGCAGGCTCCTGGCTTCGGTTCCGCGTATCGCGGCAGGTGGTGCGTAATGGCGCGAAAACGTGTCTTCCTCGGGTCGATTGCGACTGAATCCAATACGTTTTCGCCGTTGCGGACCGATTTGCGCGACTTCGAGGACAGCTTCTTCGCCCCACCCGGACTGCATCCCCCGACGCCCACCTTGTGCAGCGCGGTCTACCCGGTCGCGCGGGCCAGGGCCGATGAACTGGGCTGGACACTGATCGAAGGCACCGCGGCCTGGGCCGAGCCGGGGGGTGTCGTCAACCAGCGCGCGTGGGAATTTCTTCGCGACCAGCTTCTGGACCAGCTTCGCGCGGCGATGCCGGTGGACATCGTCCTGCTCGGCCTGCATGGCGCCATGGTGTCCCGGGATTGCCTCGATTGCGAGGGGGAGTTGATCGAGGCGGTGCGCGGTATCGTCGGTGCGAAGGCGACCGTCGGCGTGACCTTCGACCCGCACAGCCACCTTTCAGAAAGGCGCGTGAGAAACGCGGACCTGATTACCGTCTTCAAGGAATTCCCCCACACCGATTTCGTGGAAACGGCGGAGAAACTCGTACACCTGGCCAACATGACCGATACCGGGCGGATCTCTCCGGTGATCTCGAGTTTCGATTGCCGAATGATCGACGTTCTGCCGACCAGCCTCGAGCCGATGCGCGGTTATGTCGACCGGTTAAAGGCACTTGAGGGAATCGACGACATTCTGTCGGTTTCGGTCGTTCACGGGTTCATGGCCGGCGATGTGCCCGATCTCGGCGCAAGGGTCATCGTGATCACCAACGACACGAAGAGCAAAGGCGATGCATTGGCCGAAAGGCTGGGCATGGAGCTGTTCGCGATGCGCGGTAGGACACGGCTGGATTTCCTGACCCCGGTCGAAGCGCTCGACAGGGCGCAGGCCGCACGGAGGAGCCCGGTGGTCATTGCCGATGTCTGGGATAATCCCGGCGGCGGCGTGCCTGGTGATTCCACGATCATTCTGCGAGAAATGCTGGCGCGCAACATCGAAAACGCAGCCGTAGCGACAATCTGGGATCCCATCGCCGTGCGCACCTGCATGTCGGCTGACGAAGGAGCGCGCCTGCGCCTGCGTTTCGGTGGCAAGATGTCGCCGGACGGCGGTGAGCCGGTCGACGCCACCGTCACCGTGCGCCGGATTGTCCTCGATGCCGTCCAGAGCTTCGGCAACAGTGTCGTGCCGCTCGGCAACAGTGTCCGGATCGAGACCGGCGGCATAGACGTGATACTGAACACGGTGCGCAGCCAGGTCTTCAATCCCGACGTTTTCCTGAACCTCGGCATCGATCCGGCAAGAAAGGACATATTGTTGGTAAAATCCACCAATCACTTCCACGATGCGTTTTCCCGGATCGCGTCCGAAATCCTCTACGCATCCGTCGAGGGACTTTATCCGAACGACCCGGTCACGAACGGTTATCGCAACCTGAGCCGGAAGATCTGGCCAATGGCGGAGCGTCCCCATGGCTCGTAAGCCGGTTGAATGCGAAACACCCGCGCTTGTCATCGATGAAGCGACCGCGCTGAAAAATATCGCCCGGTTTCAGGCCCATTGCGACAGGAATGGCCTGAAACTTCGTCCTCATGTCAAGACACACAAGAGCGTCCTCTTCGCAAAGGCCCAGGTCGCTGCCGGGGCGGTCGGCATCACCTGCCAGAAGATCGCAGAGGCCGAGGTGATGGCCGCATGCGGCATGGACGACATCCTCATCACCTACAACATCGTCGGGGAAACGAAACTCACGCGGTTGCTGGCGCTTGCGGATCGGGTGAAATCCCTTTCCGTGACCGCTGACAGCACCGCCGTGATCAAGGGGTTGACCGCGGCGTTCGAAAATGCGCCTCGTCCGGTAATCGTTCTGGTCGAGTGCGATACGGGTGGCAAGCGCTGCGGTGTCCGGACCCCGGAAGCGGCAATGGAGCTCGCGCGAACCATCGCGGCATGTCCCGGCCTGACGTTCGGTGGGTTGATGACGTTTCCGGCAATCGCCGGTCAGAGACGTGTGACGGACTTCATGCACGATGCGAGAGCAGAGATCGAGGCCCTCGGCATCAGGTGCGCGGAAGTCTCGTCGGGCGGGTCGCCTGACATGTGGCGCGCAGAAACCGGTGGCGTACTCACCGAATATCGTGCAGGTACCTACATCTTCAACGATCGGTCCCTTGTTTCGCGGGGAACCTGTGCGTGGGACGATTGCGCGGCACATGTCGTTGCCACTGTCGTCAGCGTCCCGACCGAAACCCGTGCGATCATCGACGCCGGCTCCAAGGTGCTGACTTCGGACCTGCTCGGCCTGGAAGGGTTCGGGCACATCATCGGGCGCCCGGGGCTGCGAATAACGGGCCTGAGTGAGGAGCATGGCGTCATCCGGTACGATCCGGACGACCGGCTTCGTGTTGGAAACAGGGTCAGAATAATTCCGAACCATATCTGTGTCGTGACCAACATGCTCGATTTTGCCTGGTTGCGGCGGGAAGGGAACGAATTGGCTGTGCTTCCGATCGATGCGCGCGGGAAAGTGACCTGACCGGGAGCACCCCTTGAGTTGTAGACTGGTCAGTTGCTTACTTGACCCATCCGGGCGTCGATCCGTCCTGTTAACGTTCCGGTCCATTCGAGAGGCGGCCTCGGAAAGGGCAAGCGAGTCCGGGTCTGCCGGAACACCCTTCATTTCGGGTTTGGTGTTCGATGAACTTCGCTGCCCTGAACGGTGGTCGGCGCGTCACGTCGCTTCGCCCGCACTCCTGGACGATCTTCCAAAATGCAGACCGGAGCCCCATGTTCCTCTGAACATCCCAACTTGCCCTCAGGATCAGGCGCGCGCGCGGCGCGAAGATCAAAAAATCTTCATCTTCTTGTGGTATGGTCTCCCCGTGCGGCGAGGATGGCGGCCCTGTGATTGACCTCGGCGAAGCGTGGATACCTTGACCGCCAGTGCGCATGCATTCCAGCAAGTTGCTGATCTCATTTGCGAAGAGTACGGCCTCCACTCGGGATAGGAATTCTGATGGTGGATTCGTTCAACCCGCAGACGCCTGCCGAGTACGTCAAGGTCCTTTGCAACCGTGCGGAAGACTGGACCGAAACGGTGAGGTGGCTTTCCAGTCAGCCCTGTCAGTGGGCAAGTGACCGATGCGCGCGAGCCCTGCAGCGAAACCATAAAGCCTTTGCTCGTAAACGGTCACAAGGCGAACTTGCAGCCATCACGGTTTTCGGCCGAATAACGACACATGGGTTCTGAAAGGATTCGCGATGACCACAGTCGATGCACATCACCATTATTGGCAACCGGCACGTGGCGACTACACATGGATGCCGATGGACAATCCCGTGCTCGCCCGGCCCTATGACCCGTCGCACCTGGCTCCCACCCTGGAATCTCACGGAATCGGTCGAACCGTCCTCGTCCAGGCGGCGGCAACGGTCAACGAAACCGAGTACTTGCTGGGACTGGCCGATGCGACGTCCCATGTCGCTGGAATCGTCGGCTGGATCGACTTCGAGGACGTTTCCGACCGGCAAGTTCTCGCACGGCTTGCACACCACCCGAAATTCGTCGGGGTTCGACCGATGATCCAGGACATTGACGACGTCGACTGGATGCTGCGTACCGACCTCGAGTGGGCGTATCGCGCAGTCGTTGCAGAGGACCTCGCGTTCGACGCCCTCGGATTCCCGCGGCACCTGGAGAATTTTCTTTCGCACCTGCAGAGGCATCCGGACATGAGGGTTGTCATTGATCACTGCATGAAACCGCAAATCGCTGATCATACCCCGAAATCCTACGACCATTGGGCGTCGGGAATGTCCCGTCTTGCGAGGGAGACCGGCGCCTTTTGCAAGCTGTCCGGGCTGGTTACGGAGGCTCGCGAAAGCTGGACGATCGAAGACCTGCGGCCATACGTCGATCACGTGTTGAGCGAATTCGGAGCGGAACGCGTGATGTGGGGCTCTGATTGGCCGGTCTGTCGGCTGCGTACCGAATACGGAGATTGGCTTGCCGCTGTCCGGATACTGACCGGAAAACTGGAAGAGGAGGAAAAGTCCCGCGTGTTCGGCGGAACCGCGATCGAGTTCTACCGCCTGGAACCATGACTCGTTCACTTGAAATCCAGAACCTTCTTTCGGTCCAGCCTCACGCTGTACTCTTGCCGGGTTGAAACGGTCAAAGCGGCGGCGGCCTGTGCGAATTCTGCAGCCAAGCGCAGGTACGACATTCTGGTCAGTTCCGCCGCCAGCGCCTCAATAAATGCGTCTCCGGCACCGCGCGTCGAAACGACATCGACGTCGATCGCGGGCAGTTCGAAGCACGCGTCTTCCGTACAGGCAAGAAAACCCACTCCGCCCAGCGTGACGATGACATTCGTAGGGCCGCGTTCAATCAGTCTCTCGGCCGCGCGTTCCGCATCGAGGGCCGTTTCATCGAGACCCGCGTGCTGAGCGGCTTCAAGCCGGTTGACGACCAGTATGTCAACCCGCTCGATCGCTTCCGGTTCCGCGAGCGCGTGGTCGCGGCGTAAAACTGAATCAATCAATGTGGCAAGCGTGTTCACGACAGCACCGAACGCGGTGTCTTGCATGATGATTGCAGGATTCATGCCACCGAGAAAGGCGCCGGCACAAAGACCCATGCCTTCATCCTCCTTGGTGGAAGGAATAAACGTAACGGTTGGCGTCTGATCCAGGACCTCCGGCACGCCTGCAAGTTGCTTGCAGGAGACGGAAGACACAAAGTCCATGCCGCTTTGCAGCATGTCGGAAATGATCCTCCTGTCGATTTCTCGGACCCTGTGACCTACTTACGTTTTTCCGAGGCGGTCCAGGATGATACCTGCGATCATCCTGCTGACTCGGACGTTGCTGTCCTGCGTGACCCCGGCGATATGCGGCGTAAGCACCAGGTTCGAAAGGCCATCGAAGATCGCCGCCGCTTCGGCAGTCAGGGGTTCCGTCTCGAACACGTCGAGTGCGGCGCCTCCCAGGTGTCCGGACCGCATGGACGCGGCAAGCGCCGCTTCGTCGACGATGCCGCCCCGCGCCGTGTTGACAAGGACTGCGCCGGACTTCATCCGCGCCAGTTCCCGGGCGCTGATCATGTGCCGCGTGTTGCTGTTCAGGGGCACATGCAGGCTGACGATGTCGGCAACGCCGAGAACATCGCCCATTTCCATGCGCTGAACGTTCTTCCAGGCGTCATTGTCGGCAGGAAGAAACGGGTCATGGGCCACGATCGTCATGGACAGGCCCGCCGCCAGTTCCGCGGTTTCCTGCGCGATGGTGCCAAAGCCGATCAGTCCAAGCACGCGACCGGCAATCTCGCGACCCACACAGGCCGCCCTCGGCCAGGCGCCTGACGTCATCGTGCTTTTGGCCCGGAACGCTCCGCGCAGCAGCACCATGGCACTCGTCACCACATACTCGGCGACCGAACGCGTATTGGCCCCGGTCGCAGGAGCCACCTCGATGCCGCGTATCCCGCAGGCCTCGAGGTCGACATTGTCGAGACCGACCCCGAGCCGTCCGACCAGGCGCAGGTCGGGAGCCTCACTGAGGAGCGCTTCGTTCACCGTGGTCCTGTTTCGCACGACGAGCGCCTGCACGCCCGACATCAATGCCGGTATCTCCGACTGGTTGTCGGCCAGGTGTGGCGCATAGGTCGTCGGATGGGCCGCGGAAAGCGTCGCCACCGCGGCTTCGTCCATGAACTCGGTGACAAGGATCATCGGCGTTTCGTCCGGCCTGGTTCCAGGTTGCTCGAATCCTGGACGGTCACGTCCACTGCACGGTTTGTCTTCGCGCTTTCCTCGGCCGCTTCGCCGAGCGCAACTGACCAAAGCCCATCGAGCACGTCGACCTCCGGGTGGCCGCTGCCGCTCAGTATGAGGTCTCGAAACCGTTCATGCTGGTAATACGTGGCCGCGTGATGGTCTCCGGCCGCGAGCAACGCCGGGTCTACGGGAATTTCCTCGCGGTGGACGCTCTTGTCCGCCCGGCGCGAAATCTCGATTTCCGCAGCGCGTTCCCTGCCCCCTGGGGAAAACCGGGCGGCGCCGGGGATCTTTGCGTCGACTCTGGCGCTTTCGCCGGTGACCGAGATCACCTGCTGCCAGCGGGAACCCTCCGCGAACATGCAAAGGTCGAGCATGCCGCGCGTGCCGTTCTCGAAATCGACGACCACATACGCATTGTCGATGATGTTGGGAACGTGACCGGCGTATGTCTCGTCCAGGTGGTTCACATCCACGCCGGCAGAGGCGAAGACGCGCCGCGGATTGCTGCCGAGTGCCAGGCGCATCAGGTCCCAGAAGTGACAGCATTTCTCGACCAGCGTGCCACCTGTGCGTGCGTTGAAGCGGTTCCAGTCGCCAACCTTTTCCAGGAAAGGAAACCGGTGCTCGCGCACCGACATCATCCGCGGCACGCCGGCGGTCCCTCGGGTGAGTTCGGTCAGCAATCGCCGGACAGGCGGCATGTAGCGGTATTCCATTGCGACCCATACGGGTGATGCACGCGCGCCGGTCAGGCGGAGAATTTCGCGGCAGTCCCCCGAGGTCGTGCACAGCGGTTTCTCGCAGAGGATAGGCAGGTCCGACCCGAGTACGTCCAGCAGTACGCCGTAGTGGGTGTCGTTCGGTGAGGCGATGATCAGGGCGTCGCAGATCCCTGCGGCCAGCATTTCCCGGTGCCCGGCGAACCCCCTCGCCCTGCCACCGGTCGCGGCGATCGACAGTGCCCGCATGTTCGCGTCGGGGTCGGAGATCGCGATGACTTCGCAGCCCTCCAGGAGGGCGAGGTTTCGGATGTGCTCCTGCCCCATCATGCCCGAGCCGATCAGGCCGTAGCGGATTCGCATCTCAGAACTCCTGAAGCGGCAGACCCAAAGCCCCAGCCACCCCGCGCAGGGTTGTGCGGTGATCGCCGTAGGCAAGGGCGAAGTGGTGTTCGAGGCCGCTTGACATGATGTCCTGCAGGACGTCACCGGCATCCCGTGAAAACCGGATCACGCCCGATGTGCCCGAAAAGGCCAAGGGCCGGCGCAACATCTCGCCGAATCCCAGCACCATCTGGAGCATGTTGTATGCCTGGCTGATGCGCATGTAGGTGACCGGCCCGGGTTTCAGCGGAAACTGGTAGAGTAGCGGTTGCCCGCGATTGCCGTGGACAACGGCTTCCGCCCGGAACTCCGGATCGCGCATGGAGTAGGGAGCCTGTCCGCAATGCCAGATGACGCCTGTGTTGTCTCCAGTGTCGATATCGACCAGGTCGCTCAGGAATACTGGCGCCCGTGCGGCTTCCTGCAGAACGAGTTGCGTCAGGGCCCCGTAGACGTCAGCCTCGCAGGCACAGGGCGCGCCTTCCTCGCCCAGCATGGCGGCAGGGGCGCAGGCGGCGCCCCCGTACTCGGTAAAGGTCTCGGGCCAGCACCGGATTGCAAATGCATCGTAGCCGGGTTCCCTTCGCAGCTGGTCCATGGCGAGTTTCAGCCGAAGGGACCTGTCGAGTTCCCCCGCGTTAAGGGAGGCGAGGCCGGCGAGGCGATCACTCACCTGTTCGTGAAGTTCGTGCGTCAACCGATCCGGCATGGCGTGTGCCAAGGCGAAGAGGTCGTCGAGCTCGAGTTCGTCCACTTCGACGCCCGCGAGCGCGTGCACGGCGCCGGCCTCGTAGGCGCATGTGTCAAACCCAGCCGGATGCTTGCCGATCCGTGCGATTCGTCGGCCCCGGATGGCCTCTGCGACCCTGGCGCCCCCGATAGTCGCCGACGGAACCACCGGGGCCTCCAGGACTGCGGTCTTGAACTTTCCCGCCAGCAGGTCAGGGATCCGACCCGTGACACCGCTGCCTGGATCAGCATAGAGCCAGGAAAACGCCCGGTTTTTCAGGCCAAGCGCATGGCTCGCCAGGTTCAGGCCGCAAAGCGCGTTCAGCCGCAACCTCCCTCCGAGGCGGGGTTCCGGCATCGCCCAGATCGAGAGCGGCTGCTCGAACGCCGCAGCGGCCGCGACGATCATCCGGGCGTCGGTGAATGTCAGCTGGAGGACCAGCACTTGGTCAACCCGCGATGCAGCCAGGTCGCCGATGGCGCGCAGGGTCGCGCCTTCGTCAAGCAGGGGCATGCGCGCGCCGATGACCTCATGGCCGGTGGCGTCGAGACTGCGAAGCGCCGCGGCGAGCTTCCTGCCGGCGTATTCCACATCGAACGTCGATCGCCCGATCGGCAAGACGCCCAGCCTCATCAAATGTCTCCAAGATCCCGGTAGACGTGGCGAAAACTCGAATCCGCCGGGCGAAAGCGGGCACCTTGCGCGCCATAGCACGGATGGGCGATCCAGCTCACCGCGTGATCGTCCGCCAGCGCGCAGATGTCCTGGAGGTAGGCAGCCGCCTCACCTTGGAGCCTGTTCCGGATCTGTACCCAGTCCGGATAGGCCGAGAACGCATCGAGCCAGATCGCGCGGCCGGCCAGGAACCCGGATGCCCCCGCGGCGAACGCGTGTTTCAGAACCGCCTTGAATTCGGCCTTTCCGGCCCCGGCGGACAGCATCACCCAGGGACGCCTGGCAAGGCGGCCCATTTCATCGAACAGGTCCTGGACGGTTGCTGAACCGTCGGCATCCGAGGCGTTGACGGGGCTTTCCAACTTGAACACGTCCACACCGTATTCCGGCTTGGCGAACTCCTCGACCGATGCCAGGACGAGTTCGCACTGCTTGCCTTTCATTTCAGCATATGCGCCGGTCTGATGGGTGTCAGCCGCCAGGGGATAGACGAGAAGTTCCAATAGGAATGGAATGTCGAAGTGAGCACAGGCATCGCCGATGCGCCTGACATAGTCCCGCTGCCGGGCTATCACTTCGCTGCCCGCGTCGGGCCTGTACCAGGCAAGAACCTTGACCGCGTCGCCGCCCATGCGCTTGATCTTCCCGACCGACCAGTTGTCGATACTGGCTGACAGGCGGCCCCTGCCGGTTTCCTCGAAAAGACTGTCCTCGAGTGTCACGACCATTCCCCGGGCGGGGGAAAGCGCATCGAACGAATGCGGGATCGCGTAGTGCGGGTCCAGAAGCATCGCCGTGCATTTTGCTTCGAGCGTCTCGACCAACAACCGCTTGAACCGTGCAACCTGGTCCCACGGTGCCTCTTCGACGCCGAGATGCCTCGCGATCGGACCCTTGATCGGCGGCCGCTGGTCCACGGCGATCATCTTGAAGACGCCGTGAGCATCCGACATGCGGCGCAGGCCCCGCAACTTGCCAGGTGTCAAATGCACGTCGTTCCCTCCCTGAGAAAGCGCTCCAGCACGGCGCGTTCAGGCGCGCCCTCCCGAACCCCGAAACGCGCGCACTTGAGCGCCGCGGCAGCATTTGCAAATCGTACGGCCGCGGGTTCGTCCTGCCCTTCGCCCAGCGCCAGCGCAAAGGCGCCGTGCCAGACGTCCCCGGCAGCGAGAGTGTCTTTCACGTCGACCGCGAAGGCAGCGGCATGGCTTATCCCGGTCGTTCCCGAATACCAGGCACCGTTTCCTCCGTCGGTCACGGAGACCCAGGCATTCGTCATCGCAGTGACTTCTTTCAGTGCCGTCGGCAGGTCTTTCCCCGGGACAAGCGACAAGAGCCCGTCACGAGAAAATGCGATATGGCTTGCCTCCCGAAACGTACCCAATTCCATGGGCGGCTCGGCATCGACGATGCCGGGAACGCGCCGTTCGCGCGCAAGCGCCAGTGCGGCTGCCGTGCCTGCACTCCAGCGCGTGTCGACAAGTACCGCGTCGACGTCAGGCACGTTGGCGATCCATGTGGTTTCCTCCGCCAGGCCCGAACCGCGGAAGTTCATGATCTGCCGTTCGCCGCGAGCGTCCACATAGACCGAACTGAAAGATGACCGCGCACCCTCGGTCAGTTGGATAAATTCTGTATTCACGCCCTCGCGCCGCAGGTTGGCCAGGATGAGTCCGCCCAGGTGATCGGACCCCAAGCGCGCGCCCAGGTACGCCTTGCCCCCGAGCCGTGCAATTGCCACTGCCGCATTTGCCGCGCAGCCGCCAACCACGACCTCCGCCCGTATTGCCCGGTACTTCCGGGCCTCTTCCGGCAGGACATCTACCTGGAACACGAAGTCCGCCACCGCCATGCCGGTCACGAAAACGCGAGCCATCAATCCACATCCAGGCCGCTCGGCACGGCGTCGGGACGGCCAAGTCGACCCCTGAGCGACGCCGTACCGCTCAGTGCGTGCATGAATGCAACCAGATCCGCAATCTCCTGGTCCGAAAGCGAGACAGCAACGATGTCCAGCCGCGAGGACAGGCGGGCCCGTTCGTAAGCATCGTCGAGCGGCAGGAAATCCGTGGCGGACAGCCATGGCACATCGGGCAAGGCGGCGAGTTGGGGCTGCCAGCGGGCAAACGAGATTTCCGGTGCGAGATGATGGCGGATCATCCCCTCCAAGGTCGGGTAGGCGCCGTTGTGGCCGTAGGGGCCCGTCCGGGCGACGTTGCGCAGCGACGGGGTGCGAAAACGGTAGGCGTCCTTGAGCCTGTCCGACACCGCCATGTGCCCGGGATCGCGAACCACCGGATCCCACTGCCGCGTTCGGCCCGGCCCGAACTGGGGAAGCATCAGCGCATGGAACCCGTGGTCCGTAAGCAGCGGTCCCGAGTGGCAGGCGCTGCAACCGGCCTTGCCGTAGAACAGTTCCAGTCCCGACCGTTGCCGGGGCGACAGGGCGGAAGCATCCCCCGCGAGGAATGCGTCGAACGGACTGTCGTGGCTCCGGAACTCGGTTCCCTCGAAGGCGGCAATGGCGTTGGCAATGTGCGAGATATCGATGTCGAGCGGGCCATTCACATCGTCAAACGCGGCGGAGAACCGACTTGCATATTCCGGGATGGCACGAACGCGTTGGGCAATGATCGGCCAGACGGCATCAATGCGGTCGTATGCCGCGCCCGCGACCTGGTTTTCTCCAGGATCTCCGGCCATTTCAAACTGCGACGTCAGGGGAAAGAGCGCTTGCACGGCGAGAATGCTGTTAAGCCCCTGGGGCAGCCATTCCTGTGCAGGCGTGTTGAATCCGTTCTCGTAGATATCGGACATCGCGATGCGGCCGTCGTGAAACAGCGTTACCACTTCTGTGGCGCCGAGGTTCCAGAGTGCGGGAGCGTTGCGCGGAATGCGCTTGCGGATGCGGTTGCCGCCGGTTCCGGGCATTCGATCCGGGCCGACGCCAAACCCGCCTTCGCCGATCCCGAGCGAGAGTGCGTCCGTGCCGGAGTGATCGGGATTATGACATGTCGCGCATGAGATATTCCGGTTTCCCGAGAGGATCGGATCGAAGAACAATAGCTGACCCAGTTCGGCCTGTCCCGCGTCGAACTCAAGGAAGTCAGAGGGTTGCAAAGGCCGCGGAAGATCGTTTCCATGGGCGGGGACACACGCGAATGCAACCAGGAGAAATCCCAGATGAAGTACTTTGTTCTTTTTGCCGTTCTTTGCGTTTCCGGCACGGTATCGGCCGAAATTGAAACGGCCCGGGATCTCATGGACGCGGGGCAGTATGACGCCGCGATGACGGAGTTGCTGCCAGCAGCCCGTGCCGGGAACGCCGAAGCGGAAGAACTCATCGGCGTCATGTATGCTTCCGGCCTCGGTGTCGAACGCGACGACGTCCGTGCATTCGAATGGTATCTTCGCGCCTCCATGAAAGGGCATCCGGGTGCCCAGTCGGGAATCGGGTGGTACTATGAAATCGGCCGAGGACTTCCCGCCCCGGATCTCGTGCGGGCCTATACGTGGTACGTCCTTTCCTCGATTGGTGGAGATCCCGACGCAGCCATCTCGCAAGAGGAAGTTTTGAAGAAGATGACGCCAGAACAAATCGAAAAGGCTCACGTGCTGATCAATGACTACAAAGGCTGGCTATATCCGTTCCGGTGAAACGGGGGCCACGCATCGCAAGGCCCCCGAATCAGGTTTGTCTGGTAGTCAGTTAAGGTCTTTTGCCGTACCGGCTTCCAGTTCTGCCTCGGCGTCGGCAACGGCCGAAACCAGGGCGTCAAAGATTACCTCTCCCCCGTCGATGTTCACCTTGAACCAGTCGTAGACCGGTGCCGCGGCCTCGCGGAACATTGCCTTTTCCTCCGGGGTTGGCACATAGAGATCGCCGCCACCTGCGACAAAGTCGGAATAGGCCTGGATCGATTTGCGTTTAGGCGAGGCGAACGTCGCCTGTTGCAGCGCCGCGAAACCGTCGACCACGACCCGGCGCAAGTCTTCCGGCATTGACATGAACGACGCGTTGTTCATCCACCAAAGTGCGCCCATGTAGGCGTGACCGTCAAGTGTAACATACTGAAGGCCGGCATCCGGGAACTTCATGCTCATGATGTCGGTGATGCCGTTCTTGGAGCCTTCGACCACGCCTGTCTGGAATGACGTGAAGAGTTCGGGCCAGGGAATCGGCGTCGGCGATGCGCCGAGTGCTTTCACCAGTTCCTGTGGAAGATCGGCGACGACCGTGCGAATCTTCAGGCCAGCAAGGTCGCCCGGTTCCATGACCCGGCGCTCGGTATTGGCGAAGTTGCGCCAGCCTCCCGTGTTGCCAATGGTCATCAGGCGAATCAGCCCGTCCGAGTCAGCCAGCGTCATCTCGCGCATCTTGCGCGTGAAATCGCCCGAGAGCACGGATTCCGCAACACGGTCGTTTGACATCAGGTACGGCAGGTCGAGAACCTGGACGTAGGGGAAAATACCGGCCGCGCCGCCCGAGGTCGAAATGTAGACGTCGACCGATCCATCGGCAACGCCCTGCAGGCACTCCGCGCCGTTTGCGCAGAGTTGCGTCCCAATGAACAGTTCGACCGCGATGGCGCCGTTCGACGCGCTTTCGACAAAACTCTTGAAAACGATCAGGCCGTCGTAGTCCTCGTCGTTCTCGTTGGAGTTCGCAGTGGCGCGAATCGTGTAGTCGGCCGCTGTCGCCGGAAGTACGGTTCCGGCTAAAACCGCCGCAACCGTCAAGGTCAACATAGTGGATCTGATCATGGATTTACTCCTCGTTGGTTTGATTGCTGATTGCCCTATTGAACGAACCCCGTAAGGCGCGGGATGGTCATTGAAATTGCCGGGACATAAGTGATCAGGAAAATCACGGCGACCTCGACCGCGAGGAAGGGCAGAATGGCCTTTGAAATCGTTTCGACCCTTTCGCCGGATACGGACGAAGCCACGAAAAGCACCAGCCCCATCGGCGGGGTGGCCAGGCCTACCGTCAGGTTCACGGACATGATGATTGCGAAGTGAACCGGATGAACCCCGAGATCGACGAAGATCGGTCCGAGGATCGGGCCCAGGATTATGATGGCCGGCCCGGCATCCAGGAACATGCCGACGATGAACAGGAGAATGTTGATCAGGAACAGGAGCATCAGTGGGTTGGTGCTGAGCCCGAGCATGAAATCTGCCATGTGTTCGGGCGCGTGGCTGAGGCTGACCACGGTCTTGAATGCGACGGCGGCACCGACAAGAAGCAGAACAGTGGACGAAGACAGCGCCGCACGCATGAGAACGCCGGGAAGATCTCTGAGCCGCATGGAGCGCAGGACGCCAAAGGCCACGACAAGGGCATATGCCACTGCGATGGCGGAGGCTTCAGTCGGCGTGAAGACGCCGACCAGGATGCCGCCGAGAATGATGATCGGGGTTTGCAATGGCGCCACCGCCTTCTTGCAGGTGATGCGAAAATCGGGAGAGACACTGGTTCTGAGGCGCAGGAGCAAGAAATGCGCAAAGGGAAGCAGGACAAGGAAGACCAGCCAACCGTTGAAACCGATTTCAACGTTTGACGTCGCACGAAGCAGCGCGGCAACGCCGAAATAGAGCGCAGCGAACAGGCCCGCCAGGTTGATGCGGAGCAGGACGAAGGACACCCAGTGTTCGAGCGGAGAGATGAACTGGTCCCGGTGCACGATCCGTTCGGCCTTCGGCAGGTCATAGCGGTCGGCCATCAGGCGCACGACGACCATGAGACCAACCCCGACGAGGACGCCAGGCACGATACCGGCAAGGAAAAGAGCAGCAACGCTCTCACCCATGACGTAGGCGTAGATAATCATGATTCCGGAAGGCGGAATGATGGGCCCGATCACCGAGCTTGCCGCCGTGACCGCCGCCGCAAACCTTCGGGAGTACCCGTTCTTCTCCATTGCCGGGATCAAAGTCGATCCGAGTGCCGAGGTGTCGGCGACAGCGGAGCCCGACAGGCCGGCAAACAGGATGGAGCTGAGGATGTTCACATGCGCAAGCCCGCCGCGCAGGTGGCCCATGAGCGCCTGGCTGAACTCTACAAGACGCGTCGTGATCCCGCCCTTGTTCATCAATTCGCCCGCCAAAACGAAGAATGGAAGTGCCATCAACGGGAAGGAGTCCATGCCATTGTAGACATTCCGATAGAGCAGGGCGATGTCGCGCTCTTGCCCGTTCAGCCAGAGCAGCAAGCCCGGTGCCAGCAGCAGGGCAAAGAAGACCGGAAGGCCGACAAGAAGAAGGACAAGGAAAACGGGGAGGAAAAAAGCCAGCATCAGTCGGCCGCCAGAATTGTGTCGTCTGTATCATCGGGAGGCAGATCGGCATTCGGTGAAAACAGCCTCACGAGAATGCGGAGGATCAGCTCAACGGTAACCAGGATCAGAAGGGTGACGCAAACCAGAAGCGATCCGTACATGTATCGCAGCTTGACCTTGATGGTTTCCAGTCCGACCAGTTCCAGCGGTATGCGCAGGGAGGAACTGTCAAACTTGCCGCCGAATCCGAATGTATGGTTGTAGCCGTGTCCGACGGCGGTCAACAGAACCGCGAGTGAAAACACCAGGAGCACCAGTCCGAGAACAAGCGACGGCACCCTCGCCAATGCACGAGGTAGCAGGTCTATGGATACGAACCCGCTCCAGCGCATTGCCGACGGCGCGATAAATGCAATCATCCACAGCATCAGGAAACGCGCGGCTTCATCCGGCCAGGCCAGCGCGTTGTTCAAGACATAACGAAAAAAGACCTGGGCAAGAATAACCAGCACCATGAGTGCGAGCGCGATCCAGGCAAGCTGCCGCCCGAGGCGCAGTATCCGTGTGTTGATCCAGGCGATGGGGCGCAGGAGCACCAGCATCTTGATTTTTCCTCCAACCGAACGAATCGCGATACAGATTTAGTTGCGTTTAACGATCCATTTGGTTCGTATTATTTCAGATACGAACTAAAGTGTCAAGAGCCGTGATTGCCGTTTCAATTTGCGACAACGAGACTTGAATCCTGTCGTGCACAGAGCTCGCGCAAGGCGGCGGGACATGATCTGTCGGTGACTAGCATGTCGACCTGGCTGAGACGGCCGATGCATATCGGCGCCATGCGACCGAACTTTGTACTATCCACCGCAAGTACGACGCTGTGCGCGTGTTCAATAATTGCGCGCGCCACGTAAACCTGGCGAAGATCGTAATCGAGGAGGGCACCGTCGTACGCGATGGCGGCTGCGCCGATGACGGCAACGTCGACCCGGAATTGCCGAATGAAATCGACAGCGTTTTCTCCAATGATTGCCCCGTCGGCCCGGCGTACGACACCGCCCGGCACCATAACCTCAATTCCCGCGAAATCCCTGATTTTATTGGCAAGATAGACTGAATCCGTGACTAGCTTCAGGCCAACGTGATGCGAGAGGCGCATTGCAACGGCAGCTGTTGTCGTACCCGAGTTGATCAATACCGTCGTGTTGTTCGGAATTCTGGATGCAACTGCGGATGCGATGGCGGCCTTCTCCTCCCTTGCGATCTCCTGGCGCACCTGGAACCGGGTATACTCCGTCCCGGCGGCCAACGCGGCACCACCGTGAAACCGTATGATCTGGTTGACCTCGGCGAGTGCGTTCAGGTCCTTCCTGATAGTTTGAGGTGTCGTCTCGAATGTGTCCGCGAGTTCGTCCACCATGGCTCGGCCGTTGGACTGAAGATGTTTCAGTATTGCCGTCTGACGCCGCTTTGAATTCCGGCCCAGTCTTGTCATTGCATTTATGCCAAATTGGTTCTCGATCTTTCGAATTTTTCCATATTCGAGCGATATTTTCAACGGTCGATTCCCTCACGGGTCGATTCGGGTAGGGGCAAATGACAACGAGGCGGTGATCGGGGAACACTGGGCGGTCCATGCGCCGATCAAGATACGGGACTCGGTCGCAATTCGCCCGACAATGTACCGGCATTCGAAACAGCCGGTTGCCTGAGCGGCGGACCTGAACATGGCCGATCTGGATTTTCTCGCTGGCTTTGATGCGTGGAATTCACCAAATACGGGTCGTGCGAACGGGACACCTGGACAATCGGACGTCCTGGCCGGTCGGGTTCAGTGTCATGGGTTTCGGTGGCGCGCCGAAAGGAGACCTTTTTCGCGAAGGTCCGGATGATGATGGTGGCGAGGCGGATATGGCTGTACTTGATGCGGACGTTCGCCATATCGATAAGGCACCCCGGTTCGGCATGCCGATCCTATTTGCGACTGTCGCATGCAGTACGACGATTCGGCCGTTGGCACACGGCTCAACGCGGCGGTACCCCGTTTTGTCCCGGGTCATCCGGGCATTGAATCGGTGATTCCTGTTGCATTGACCGTTGGAGATGTCAGATCGAGCGTGTCCAGCCTTGCACAGCCGATTCCACACGAATTGTGGCTGGACTTGCGGGAAACCGGACTCATTCTCAAGGATGTTCCGATACCGGCTTTCGGCGACAGGGTTGTTCAGCGATGATACCCGATTTTCGGTCTTCACCAGGTCTTTCATACACGCTCCGATGCATGGGGCGTGAAAGCGGCGACGTGGTCGCAGACGCCGGTTGTTCGGAAGTTTCGACAATCTCATCGAAAATACATGCCAATGGGATTGTCGGACACCGCATGCCAAAGGTGATCCGACCGCTGATGCGATTCCACTCTTTCATGGCCGAAGCGTGCTGACCATGCTGCAAGCTGGAAACGCAGACTGAAGTATTCTTGTTGCTGCGATGTCTTGTACGGCGGTCGACAACGCTTTTTCGGGATCCGCCCACGCAATGGCAATCGGGAATCATGCGATCCGTAAACGTTTGTGGAAAAGGCTGTATGATTCGGAATAGAAACTGCGGAGCAACAGAATTTCCGCCATGCGCGGGGCAACTCGCGAATCCCTGGCCATGGCGTTCGCCATCGACGAGACGCGCCCCGCGCCATGAGTCTGTCGGCCCATGGCATCCGGAACCGGGCTGGAATCGGGAGATCAATTGTGATGCATACGCCTTCCACACTCATCCGCCTGCACGAAAAGGACCAGGTCGCCGTTGCGCTGGACACCCTGAGGCCCGGTGATGGTCTCGGGCAGTACCGGATTCCGGTCCTCTCGAGGGTTGCGGCCGGCCACAAGGTTGCGGTCGTGCCGATTGCGGCTGGAGAGGGTGTCCTGAAGTACGGGCAGATCATCGGTTTCGCGAAATCCGACATCGCCCCGGGAGATCATGTTCACGTGCACAACCTCGGCATGGGGGATCACAACCGGGACTACGCGTTCGGCCTGGACTGCCGTCCGCTGCCGTCCGTCCGGGAGACGGCGGAATTCATGGGCTATCACCGGTCCGACGGAAGCGTCGGCACCCGGAACTATCTCGGCATCCTGACGACCGTGAACTGCGCCGGGAGCGTGGCGCGATTCATCGGCCAAGCGGTGAACCGATCGGGGTTGCTCGGCGGGATGCACAACATCGATGGTGTCGTCCCGATCGTCCACGGAACGGGTTGTGGGATGTCGGACCGGAACGAGGGCTACGCGACGCTTTTCAGAACCCTTTCGGGTTATGTCCGCAACCCGAATTTCGGCGGGATTCTGCTCGTCGGCCTCGGATGCGAGGTCATGCAGATTCCCAACCTCATTGGCCCTGACAGGCGGTGGGACGACCCCAACTTCGGATTCCTGAACATACAGCAAACCGGGGGAACGCAACGAACCGTGGAACGGGGCGTCGAAATGCTGGGAGAAATCGCCCGATTCGCCAACGGGATCGAGCGAAAGCCGGCGCCTGCTAGCCGGCTGGTGCTGGGCTTGCAGTGCGGAGGGTCCGATGGTTACTCCGGAATTACGGCGAACCCCGCGCTCGGTGCCGCGGCCGACCTGCTTGTCCGGCACGGGGGCACGGCGATCCTGTCGGAAACCCCGGAAATCTATGGTGCCGAACACCTTCTGACCCGGCGGGCCGTCAACGCCGACGTCGGCGGGAGCCTGGTGGAACGAATTCGCTGGTGGGAAGAATACACGTCCCGCAACGAATGCGAGATGGACAACAACCCCACTCCCGGAAACAAGCGCGGCGGGTTGACGACGATTCTCGAAAAATCCCTGGGAGCAGTGGCGAAGGGCGGGACAGCCCCCTTGTCAGCTGTCTGCAAATATGCCGAAAAGGCCGAGGCTCCTGGTCTGGTTTTCATGGACAGCCCCGGATATGACCCGTGTTCCGTCACTGGCCAGATTGCGTCCGGCGCAAATCTGGTCGCGTTCACAACCGGGAGAGGTTCGGTATCGGGCTATATGCCGACACCGTGCATCAAGCTTGCCAGCAACGACAGCCTGTTCACCCGCATGGGAGACGACATGGACGTGAACTGCGGGGATATCGTCTCGCGAGGCGCCGATGTTGCGAAAAAGGGGAAAGACATCTTTGACCTGCTCCTGCGTGTTGGGTCGGGTGAACCGACCCGAAGCGAAAGCCTGGGTTTCGGAGGCACCGAGTTCGTGCCGTGGCAGATCGGTGCCGTGATGTGATTCAGGGGAGGAATCGAATGCGACTGGCAGGAAAGAAGGCGCTGGTGACTGCGGCCGGTGCAGGAATCGGACGGGCAACGGCCATCGCGTTTGCGCGCGAAGGCGCACATGTATTCGCGACAGACATCGATTCCCGGTCACTTGAGGACATTTCCGGCGTCGACGGCATCCAAACCCGGCTCCTGGACGTGACATCATCCGATGCAGTGGCAGCAGCGGCAGGGGAACTGGGCGCTGTCGATGTGCTTTTCAATTGTGCGGGCGTGGTCCATCACGGCTCGATCCTCGAATGCAATGAGAATGCGTTCGACTTTTCGGTCGAATTGAACGTCAAGGGAACGTACAGGATGACGCGGGCCTTTCTCCCCCTCATGCTCGAGAAGGAACGGGGCTCGATCATCTCCATGTCGTCGGTCGTTTCGTCGCTCATTGCCGCTCCGGACAGATTCGTCTATGGCGCGACGAAAGCGGCGATCACCGCGATGATGAAATCGGTGGCGGCGGACTTCGTCACTCGCGGGATTCGCGCCAATGCCATATGCCCGGGAACGGTCGACACTCCGAGCCTGCAAGAGCGTATTCGCACCGCAGGGGCCAGAACAGGAGATGTCGACGCGGTTCGCAAGGCATTCATTGACCGGCAGCCGATGGGTCGTATCGGCCGGTCCGAGGAAGTCGCCGCCCTGGCCGTGTATCTTGGATCCGACGAGAGCCAGTTCGTAACAGGCCAGGCCATCGGAATAGATGGCGGTTGGTCCAACGTATAGGAAACCGGGATGAAATTGATCCGCTATGGCCCGCCCGGGGCCGAAAAACCGGGCCTGGTCGACGTTGATGGCCAAATGAGGGACCTGTCGGGACATGTGCGCGATGTCACGGGTTCGGTTCTCGACGACCGGTCGCTCGACAGGTTGCGCGATGTTGATCCGCAGGCCTTGCCGCTGGTTGACCGGGACAGCCGGCTTGGTCCCTGTGTCGGACAGGTCGGAAAGATTGTCTGTGTCGGGCTGAACTATTCGGATCATGCCGCAGAAACCGGCTCGCCCACGCCGAAAGAACCGATCCTGTTTTTCAAGGCGACATCGGCAATCAGCGGTCCGAACGACGATGTCATGATTCCGCGGGATTCGATCCGAACCGACTGGGAAGTCGAACTCGGAATCGTGATCGGATCGGAGGCCCGGTACGTGCAGGAAGCCGATGCGCTTTCCCATGTTGCGGGCTACTGCGTTGTCAATGATGTCTCCGAGCGGGACTTCCAGACCAAGCGCGGCGGCCAGTGGGTCAAGGGAAAATCGGCGGATACGTTTTGTCCGCTGGGCCCCTGGTTGGTCACACGCGACGAGGTTCCGGACCCGCAGGGCCTCGACATGTGGCTTGACGTGAACGGGGAACGGCGACAAGACAGCAGTACGGTCAACATGATCTTTTCGGCGGCATTTCTCGTGAGCTACATAAGCTGTTTCATGAGCCTGCAGGCCGGCGACGTGATCGCGACGGGGACGCCTGCCGGTGTCGGCATGGGTCGGAACCCGCAGGTCTGGCTGGCTGCAGGGCAGACCATGCGGCTCGGAATCCAGGGTCTCGGAGAGCAGCGCCAACTCGTGGTTGCGTGGCCAGGCTGACGCCCGGAACCGGATATCCACTACGTGGATTCATGTGCAGATGAAGGTCCATCCTGAACTCCTTGCCCAAGGTGCGCAGACCGGCAAGGACATCGTCCGCCTGTCTCCCGGAGTCTGGACGGCCGTCGGATACGCGGCATCGAACGTTCACATGATTGAAGGCAACGCGACGACGACGATTATCGACACATCGGAGTCGACGCGGGCCGCAGGCAACATCCGGGAAGAATTCCAGAAGTTGACCGACAAGCCGGTCGGACGCATTATCTATACCCATTCCCATCGGGACCATATTTCGGGCGCGGCGATATTTTCGGGTGAAACCGTACCGATCTTTGCGAGCCACCTGTTCCAGTCGGACCTGATCGACGTCGATGAAACCGCGATTGCTGCGAACCGCGCGCTTGGACGGCGCACGCAGGCACAGTTCGGCATCGGGCTGACAAGCCGGGAACGCGTCAGCCTGGGTTGTGGTCCGGGCGACCGGCCGACGGAAGGACTGGGCGCGGGTTTCGTCAAGCCCGGGCGCCTGGTCGAAGCCGACTGCGGCCTCGACCTCGATGGCGTTTCGGCAAGACTGATTCTGGCGCCGGGGGAAACGGCCGACCACATGGTCGTCTGGTTGCCGGAACAGAGAATTCTCTTCTGCGGAGACAACTGGTACCACGCCTTTCCCAACCTCTACGCGATTCGTGGAACCCCCTATCGGGACTACGGCGCCTGGGCGAAGTCCCTGGCCCGGCTGGCGGACCTGCGGCCGGAGGTATTGTCTCCGGGCCATACCAGGCCCGTATTCGGCGAGTCCCGCGTGCAAGACGTCCTGTCGACGACGCGGGACGCGATTTTGCATGTCATGAAAACGGCAGCCGAAGGACTGGATGCGGGACTTCCCCCGGATGACATCGTTGCAACCGCGGCCTTGCCGAAAGGTCTTGCCGACAAACCCTGGCTTAAGGAATTCTACGGAAAGATCTCCTGGTCCATTCGCGCTTTCGCCGAGGGAACGCTGGGCTGGTACGACGGAAATCCGACACATCTCGGGACTCTTTCGTCGCTGGAACGCGCCACGCACATGGCGGAACTGGCGGGAGGCCCGGAAGCATTGATGGAAGCGGCAGGGACGACGCGCGATCTTCAATGGCGCCTCGAGCTCTGCGACCACTTGATTGCCCTCGGTTTGCCGGCGCGGTTTCTGAAGGCGGAAACGCTGGTCGAGCTTGCGGAAGCGGAAATAAACGCACCGGCCCGCAACACGTACTTCTGGGAAGCCAGGAGACTGAGCCGGGATGCGGGAGAAAGCCCGTGACCGACTCCCGAAATCCCGAGCCCGCCGCACCTCCAGCGAAATCCCTCGACAGGATGATGGCTGATGCTGCCGCCTTCCTGTTTACCTTGATCATCCTGATCTATGCGGCATCCGGGCCATTTGGCGAGTTCGTCAGGTGGTTCATCGAAACCACGAACGAAGGGTTTTCGGAGATGTCCAGGCGGGAACAGCGCCTTTTGCTCAAGCAACACTGGCTTGGCGCGGCATTCAAGAGTTTCGAACGCGGGTTCCTGCTGCCGACCGGGCTGATTCTCGGGCTTCCGATCATCATGTCCTTTTTCGTCACCTTCCTGACGCTTCACAAGGCTCCACACTACAGGTGGGTGAACAGGTTGCTGGCCGCGGTGTCAATTTGCACGTTCGCGCTATGGGTTGCCAATCTCTTCTCCGTCGATGCCGGTGCCCTCCCGGCTGCCCGTCCTGTCGATTTCGTGTTTTTCCCGATTGCGACAGCCCTGACCCTCTATCTCACCTGGAGACTGTTCGGGACTTTCATTGTCGGATTCTGCCTGTTCTGGATCGTCTATTTCTTCATTCGCGGCTTGCTCCCTGACTGGATGGGGATCCTGGCCGGTTCCGAATCGACGTTTTCGCAATCCATGCGATCGATGGTGCTGAATTTCTGGTCGCAGACGGGAGGCATGTTCGGCCAGCCCCTGCAGGTCGTCTCCGGAAACGTGTTGATTTTCATCGTGTTTGGCGGAGTGCTGATGGCGTCGGGGGCCGGTGACCTCCTGATGAAGATTGCGAACCGGATTGCGGGCGGGTTGACCGGTGGAGCCGCTCACGCCGCAGTCGCAAGCTCCGCGCTCTTCGGAACCTTGTCGGGTGCCGCGATTTCAAACGTGGTTTCGACCGGCGTGATGACGATTCCGGTCATCAAGCGTTCCGGTTTCAAACCCGCATTTGCCGGAGCTGTCGAGGCCGCCGCTTCGACCGGCGGTCAGATCATGCCTCCGGTGATGGGGGTCGTGGCGTTTTTCGTCGCCGGTCAGATCGGGCTCGAGTACCGCTACATCGTCATTGCGGCCATCGTGCCGGCAGTTTTCTACTACCTTGGCACGTTTCTGACCGTCTACTTCGAGGCGCGCCGCCAGGGGATCGGGCCTCTCCCGGCCGGCAGCCGGCCCACGCTCACGAAACCCGAACTGTGGCAGACCCTGGTATTCGTCTTTCCGCTCGGAACGCTCTCGTATTTCCTGTTTGTTCAACCGTCGGTTCCGAAAGCCGGCTTTTACGGGTTCATGGTCGCATTTGTTTGCGCTTTGGTCCTCTTTCGACGATTTCGGTCCTGGTCAACGATCTACAGGGCCTGCGCCGATGCCGGCCGAATGTCGGCTTCCATCATCGTCATCGTGACTGCGATCGGCCTGATCGTGGGCTTGATCCAGGTGTCCGGCTTTTCCGGACGATTGTCCCTGTTGCTGGCCCAACTCGCCACCGGTCCGCTGTATACGACCCTTGTGGTTGTTGCGCTGGGCTCGATCATACTCGGAATGGGGCTGCCACCGGGTGCGACCTATTTCATCATCGTCATCGCGCTGTCGTCAGGAATCGATGCTGTCGGTCTTGCTCCGCTGACTCTCCACCTGTTCGTTGTGTTCTTCGCCGTGATTTCAACGGTCACGCCGCCCGTCGCGCTGGCAGCATTCGCGGCAGCGCCAATTGCAGGTGCGAATCCGATGCGGACGGGCCTGGAGGCGGCGCGGCTGTCGCTCGCCGGCTTCATCATTCCGTTTGTTTTCGTCTATCATCCGGCGGTATTGTACAAGCTCCAGATCCTTTTCGAGTGGTTTGAAGGGGAGCTGCCGAAGTCACGGGCAATGATCGATGTGTCGTCAGTCAGCTGGCTGGAACTCGGATGGATCGTCGCGGCCTTTTCGGTTTCCATGTGGCTGCTCGCGTCGGCGCTGGCCGGGTTCGATAGGAACCGGTTGCGAACGGGCGAGCGTCTGCTGCGTATCGTTGCCGGGCTGGCAATACTGTTTCCCAGTCTGAAAATCGCGATACCTGCGCTTGCCGTGAGTGCGGCGCTTGTCGTCGGACACCGCCTGATCGGGGGTGTGCCATCGCAGGTTGACGTGCGATCATCCTGAACAGACGACCGGGCAAACCAAAAAAACGCGAGACACGTTTGATTCCGTCATTGCGGCAATTTGCCTCGCCGGGAGGGCGGCGGACGAGGACACCACGCTCCGGATGGCGACGATTGCGCCAGGTCTGGGTCAGGCGATTGCGATGGCGACAATGGCCAACGTCGTAACGGACAGCCTTGACAGCGTCCCGATCGAAGTATCCGGTGGAAGTGTGGCAACGTTGCACAAGATTGAGGTTGGTCGCGGAAACCTCGACCTGTCGATGACGTCTCCTGTTGTCGACAACCTGATGGCCGGCGGAAAGCGATGTATGCCAATCAGCCGACGCGCCCAAGTTGGCCAAGAGTCTCAGGCTGCTGATGCGGCTCCCGTATGGACAGCACCATTTCGCGGTTCACGCGGATTCCGACATCCAGGATCTCGATGGAATCGAAGGTGCTACCGTTTCCCGCGGACCCCGGGGTGTTGGCGCGGACAACGGTGCCGGGGGATGCATCGAGGCCACGACGGGCTTCGTCGCCGGCGAGGACTGCGAGGCGGTCAAGGCGAGTGGGCAGACCGGGACCAGGCGTTTCTTGACGGCAAGGCCGACCTCTACGTGAACGGTTGCATCGATTCCTCTGGACAGTTCGTCCGGTTCACCGAAACGGAGGAACTTCGATTCATCGGACAGTAAGGCGATTCAGGCGGCGTGGTCGACAAATGGCCGGGACAATTAGGCTACCGCGACATGATTGAGCCAGGCCAGGTCCAGGGCCAGGCAAACACTGAAGCGGTCGAGGCATGGATTACATCGGTCGGAAGCGCCGTACGCGGCGATCTCGACGAGAAAATCGTCGACAAGGTGACCAAGGCGTTCCGGGACGATCTCGGCCGGATCAAATCCGGTATCCCGGGCAAAGGTGCTCGATGTCGCGTACGCGGGGGCGAAAAGAGGGTTGATGGAACCGCATCCCGGCGCCGCCCGTCATTACGCCGAGGCGGGCGTCCTGGACCATGGCTGTCCGATGCCCGGCGCCAACGGCAGACCGTGGTGCCGGGACATCATCGATTCGCGGCCGCGTGTTTTCGGGAAATTCGCGTCCCGTCGGCCCGTCGCTACTGTTCGGGAAACGGAGTCGGTGACGCGAGTGCCCGCGCGAATGTGTCGTGGTCAACGTTTCCTCCACTCGTCACCACGATCGCCGTGTCGCGTTCGATCCGGTCTCCATGGAAGATCGCGGCTGCCAGGCCGGTTGCGGCGCCTGGTTCGACCACGATCTTGAGATGTGCGAATGCCAGCGCCATTGCGCGCAGGCACTCCCCGTCGCTGACCGCAATTCCCGGACCGCACAGGCGTGACATGATCGGGAAGGTCAGATTGCCCGGCGACGGCGTCAATATGGCATCGCAAATCGACCCCGATTCCCGTTCATTGCGTTCGATGACCCCGCTCTTCAACGAACGGGCGACGTCATCGAATCCTTCCGGTTCACACGGTCTGACCCTCAGGTGCGGAGCATGTGCCTCCAGGGCCAGCGAGATCCCGGATGTCAGGCCGCCGCCGCCGCACGGTACCAGGACCTCGGCGTCACCTATTCCGGCTTGAAGGGATTGCTCGGCGATCTCCAGGCCGCAGGTTCCCTGGCCCGAAATGACCGCGGGGTCATCGAACGGGCGTATCAGTGTCATCCTCCGCGAACTGTTGACCCGTTCTACGACCGACTCCCGGTCTTCCGACTCCCGATCATAGTGAACGACGTATGCTCCGAACGACCGTGTCCCTCGGATCTTCGTGACCGGCGCATCGGAAGGCATGATGATGCAGGCCGGCAGGCCCTTCAGTCTTGCCGCGTAAGCCACGCCCTGGGCATGATTGCCCGACGAGAACGCGATGACCCCCCGGCTCGATTGACCTTCGGGCAATGCGGTGATCGCGGCCCACGCTCCGCGAAACTTGAAGGAGCCCGTGTGCTGAAGGCACTCGGCCTTGACGAGTATCCGCCGTCCCGCGACCTTGTCGAGAACAGGGGAAGACAGCATCGGAGTTTCGCGAACGTGGCCCGAGAGCCGCTCGCGAGCGGCGTGAACAAGGACGATGTCACCCATCTCCTGCACACCTTTCCAACCATTCCCGGATTGCCGCAATGCTTTCGGGCTCGTCAAGGAAAGGCACATGGCCGCGGTCCGGGACTTCGGCGAACACCATGTCGGGCCGCATTTCGCGCATTCTGGATGCCGTCTCGTGCGAAAGCAGGTCCGAGTTCGCCCCACGAACGAGCGCCGTTGGCAGTTGGCCGAGCGCGCGAAACCAGGCCCAGGGATCGACAGCGTCCATTGACTGTTCGAGGACGGCATCCCGCAGGCGCGGGTCGTAGTTGATCCTGAGGCCCGAGGACGTCTGGATGACAGTGTTTCTGGCCTGTTCCTCCCATCTTTCGCGCCCGACCCCCACGAATTCCTTGCTCCTTGTCGCGAGGTCGTCGACATAGTCGTCGAGATTCCCGTGCTCGGGTTGCTTCCCGAGATAGTTGAAGATCGGTTCCAGCCCTTCGGGTTCCAGAACAGGCCCGATGTCATTCAACAGGACTCCGGCAAGCCGATTCCGGGCGACAAGCGCCAGGTACATGGCAATCAGCCCGCCCCTTGACGTTCCGAGCACAGCCGCGCGATCGATCGCCAAATGATCGAGAAGCTCGATGCAGTCACGGGCTTCCACCGGCACCGAGTAGTTGCGATAGTCCGGGTCGCGGTCGGAGTCCCCGCGTCCGCGGCAAGTAATTCTGACCAGGCGTACATCGGAGAGATGCCCCGCGACCGGGTCGAAGTCTGCAAGGTTTCGGGTCAATCCGGGAATGCAGAGGACAGGGAGTCCGGATCGATCGCCCTCGTCACGATACGCAATCCCGAGTCCGTCGGATGTGGTGAACCTCGGCATCAGATCGACATCGCCAGGCCAGGAATGCCGGAAAGGTCCCGGAAGACGAACGCCGGTTCCCGGGGGAGCCGGTCCAGGGGCTCTCCGGACCGGTTGACCCAGACGGACCGGAACCCGAACCCGGCCCCGGCTGCCGCGTCCCAACCGTTGGACGACACGAACATGACATCGGCCGGTTGTACGCCGAATCTCTGCTCGACCAATTCATAGACGGAACGGTGAGGCTTGAAGATTCCGGTGGACTCCACGCTGAGCGTGGCGTCGATCAGGCCGGATATTCCAGCCGAGTTGACGGCTCCCGTCAGCATGTCGGGAGAGCCATTCGAGAGAATTGCCGTCGTGCAGGATTGCGCCTTGAGTTCGCTGAGCATCTTCGGCACTTCCGGATAGGCTTCCAGTTCCCAGTACAGCGCCAGCAATCTTTCTCTCAGTTCCGGGTCGCCCGCGAGCCCGGATGCTTCGAGTGACCAGTCGAGTGCATCGCCCGTGACGTTCCAGAAGTCCGTGTGCTCGCCGGTAACGGCACGCAGCCAGGTGTACTGGAGTTGTTTCGACCGCCAGTCATTCGCGAGTTTCTGCCAAATGCCATTCAGTTGGCTCCACCGAGGTTCCGCTGCGCAGTTACGCGCCGCCGCCGCGACATCGAAGAGAGTTCCGTAGGCGTCAAATACACAGGTCTTTACGGCCATCCTGTCGACCTTTCTTCAGTGAGGGCCCGTCCCTTGCCGATCAGCCGGGGTCGCCATTGCCCCGGCCAGTTCCAACGGAAAGCACATTGGCCCTGGTCCCAATCTGGTTCGTGGAGTCTGGCCTTGAATTCCCGCCCCGCCCCCAACAGCCCGTCACCGGCTCATTGGATCCGGAACGACGCAGTTCCGATTCGACACACGTGTTTACGCAATCATGGCCGTTGAGGGAATGCCCGACCGTGGAAACACCGCGAACCGGGAGAATCCGTGCGGGTGCACGAGGACGGGCCGGGACGGCATCGGCCGGCCCCGGAATGCGGCGATCCGCTGATGCTGGCGGTAGGTACGGGCGTGAGACGATTGTCACAACCCCCGGACCCGAGCCGGGTCCACCGCATCATGACATCTCCGAGATAACGGCCGGATTTCCCGACTGCGGCGAAGCATGCTGTTTGCCATCCCGGAAGCCGACCCGATAACCTTCGTGGCGACCTTGACTGCGCCACGCCCGGTGGCCCATTTCAGCGCTGCTCAGCCTGGTGCAACCGTGCCACATCACCGCGTTCCCGGGTTCGGGGTCGTGCCTTTGTTCACGGCACCCGCCGATACGAGCCACTGAACGCACCGCGTCGCCAGGGCGGTCCGCAGCCGTCAGGTTGTTGCTTCTCCGGCGCAGGCGCGCAGGAAGACGATTTCGCGAAATGCCGGCGGGATTGGAAGTTCAACGGAAGCATGCCCCTCCCAAATAGTCCGGCAGTTTCATGACTTCACCTCGAGGATGGCGAGCGTGAAGGCGCCCGGGCACAACGCAGGTCGCCGGTGGCGCCCGCCAGGGTCTCGGAGAGCGCCAAAGCCAAGGCCGGCACCAAACTGACCTCCGACGGGCTGCCGGTTCACTGTTTCACGACGCTTCCCGCCGAACCGGCCACGCTGAAGGTGAACGAGGCGACGGCTCCAACCAATCTCCACCACCATATTCCCGTGTTTGCACAGCCGACGCCGTTGCAGAGCCGGGCCTTCCAACTTCCGGAGATCGATCCCGCCAAATTCCTCTCGTGACCAGACCCGTCGGGGCTGTTACATGTCGAGTCCCGCCCGAAATCGTCTATCCCTGTGACGATAAAGGATTTTTCAAAGATCCCGCGATGAACTTCCGGTTTACCGCGAATGGAGTTTTCGGCGGTTTTCGCTTAGCTCATCCAGTTCCCACCATCGACATTGAGGGTTTGGGCAACGACGTATTCCGCATCTTCCGAGGCGAGGAATACCGCTGCGCCGGTGTGGTCCTCAGGCACACCCATGCGACCGAAAGGAACTTCTTCGCCGACAAGCCGCTTTTTCTCGCCCTCAGGACGACGTTCGTAGCGGGCGAAGAGCGCATCGACTTCCTCCCACATGGGCGTATCGACAACGCCCGGCGAGATGCCGTTGACGTTGATCCCGTATTTGATCAGCCCAAGCCCGGCCGATTGGGTCAGTGAGATCACCGCAGCCTTTGAAGCGCAATAGACGCCGACAAGCGCCGCCCCCCGGCGCCCTGACTGACTGGCCATGTTGATGATCTTGCCCTTCACTTCATGCTCAACCATCTGCCGGGCCGCGGCCTGCAGGGTAAAGAGCAATCCCTCGACGTTCACCGAGAAGACCCTCTCGTACTCCTCGCGCGTCGTCTCAAGAATTGGCGACATGTCGAATACGGCGGCATTGTTGACGAGGATCTCCACCGATCCGAACTCTTCGAATGTCGTGGCAAACAATGCGTCAATGGACGTCTGACTGGTCACGTCCAGCGGAAATGAAACTGCATTGCTGCCGATCTCGGACGCCGTGCGTCGTGCCTCATCCCCGTCAATGTCGGCGACGACGACTTTCGCGCCCTCCACCGCGTACCGTTTCGCGATCGCCTTGCCGATGCCGCCAGCTGCGCCGGTAACGACCGCCACTTTGTCAAGAAGCTTCATGAAACAGGGTTCTCCAGGAAATCTTGTCCAAAATCATCGGGCATCAAGCGGTGGGGCTGTCAGATGTAGACACTTGTCGCATCCTTTGGTTTTTGAAGGACCGTGGGCGAACCGTCGTCGGTCGGAATCTCGAATCCGGTGACCGTGATCGGGCCAACACGGTCGACGTGATGAACGGTAACCGCTTCGTCAACGAGGATGACGTCATACGTCGAATCCCCATCGACCCAGTCGATTCGTCGATCATCGAGATTAAGCGCAATTTTGTGGCAGGTGCCGCGATTGCAGCTGAATGACACGGGTCCCCAGCGTCCTGTCATCGTCATATGCATATGACCGAAAGCGATGTGTTCGACATTGCCGGCATCTCGTACCACCGACCAGAAACGATCCCGATCGGCAAGAAGAATGTCGTCGAAGGCGGGCGCGTGCACCGAACGTGGCGGGTGGTGCATGAAGATGATGACACGGCGCTCACATGCGCCGGCAAGCTGCTCCTTCAGCCACGCCAGTTGATCCTCGTCCAGTCGCCCAATGGCGCTGCGCTGTCCGGGTAAAATTCGACCCTCGCCGAGGGTGTCGAGATAAACGAGTCTGACATCGCCAAAATCGTCGACCGCTTGGACATATCCGCCCGGCGAAATCCTCGCCTCCGGAAAAACCGCTCTGAAACTCTCCCTTTTATCGTGATTGCCGAGCAGCAAACGCACCGAAATCGGGATTTCTTTCAAGCAATCCCGCAGCAGTTTGTAGGAGACGACGTCACCGCGGTCGGTCAGGTCGCCGCTGATCACCAAAAGATCCGCATCGCCATGACGCCGACTCACCGAATGCATGACCTGCTGAAAACGAGCTGCCGGGTCCATCCCCAGCACCAACTCTCCCTCGGGACGCAAATGCGGATCGGTTACATGAACGAGTTTCAGCATCGAAGTATCCCGGGTATATGGCTGGCCGTGTGAATCACACTCGTCTCGACGCCAATGAAGTCAAACTTTTTCCGGCGTCGTCTCAGCGAGCCGCTGGATGATCTTCGGTCATTCGGCGAAGTCGTCGAAGACTGGCGCCGCGCCATTGTCGCGCGGGGTGTCGCCGTGGCCGATTTGGTCGATTGTCCGGCATGTTGGCGTATTCGTATCAATAGTGGAGTTTGTTGATCCCTGACACTGCTTCCGGGCTTGTTGTTCGGTGCTTTCCCAATGCAGCGTTGGCGGAGCGCAAGACGTAACTTCGAGTTCGGTTCCAGAAACATTTCGACCGATGGCAGTGCCACAGAATCCGCCAACGACATTGGCGAAGAATTCGCTGCCCGTCCGATTTGACTTCGGTGGGAGCGTGCGCCCGACGGTCGATGCCGCCGGGCGCAGCTGTGAAGAAAGACTATTCTTCGACGAGCTCGCTGACATTGGCCGCCATTTCGGCCAGCTTCTCCTGTGGGTCGGCGCCGTGAGCGATCGCAGTGAAGCCATCGTTTATCACCTTGCCGATTTCCACCCCATTGAGGCCAGGCCACTGGAACCATGGCACTGCAAGGGGTAGCTGCTGCACGCTGGTGAACCAGTTCGGATGATCCTTGTAGTAGTCGCCAAGATACTCCGGCTCGAGGGTCTTGGTGCTCAGCGGCATATACCCGGTGTTGAGAACCACATGGGTCTGACCCTCGGGACCTGCCATGAACAACAAGTATTTCAATGCTGCCGCCTGAACAGCGGCGTCCTCGGTTTCGAGAATGACGCCGGCCATGCCACCGGTCGGCATCGCTGCGGCGCTGCCACCCGCCAGCGGTTGCACTGCGGTGCGGGGTTCAAAGACGTCCTTGGATGATTTTTCAAACCTTCTCACGAACGCTGCTGAGCCGAAGTACAAGCCCATGCGACCACTCAGTAACTGGGCACGCGCATCGTTTCGGCTCACAGCAGGTTGACCGCCTTCGTCGTGGAAGCGCTTGAACAACGCCATGGCTGCCTGGCCTTCCGGACCATCAAACGCCACATCGCCGTCTTTCATGAGTTCGCCGCCAAAGTTGAGGACGAGATTCTGGAACATCCAGTCGTCGCGGCCCAATTCGTAGTACATGCCATCGATATCGTCGCCGAGGGCATCGATCGCACCTGCCAGTTCGATGAAGCTGTCCCAGTCGTTTGGTATGTTGTCGGGGTCTCCGCCGGCCCTACGAACCAGATCGGCATTCACGTAAACAACCGGCGTCGACGAGGTCGCCGGAAAAGAAACCTGGCGACCGTCAACCTTCCCGAGCGCCATCCGGTCCTCGGAAAGACCCAGGGCGGCCAGATCAGTGCCCTCGAGCAGGGGCCCCAAATCAACGGCCAGGTCACGCAGAACAAGTTGATTGATCAGGTGGTAACCGTTGAAGTAGATGTCCGGCTCCTGCCCCGCAAAGCTTTGACGGATGACCGTTTGGACACCCTCATCGTAGCTCGCCGCGGTGGCGTGGAACTCGATCTTGATGTCCGGATTGGCCGCCATGAAGTCCTTGGCGATGGCCTGGTGCCATGCTTCATGGCCTCCCCACGCGTGCAGGACCTCCACCGTGGTTTGTGCAAAAGCCGTGCCGGTAGCAAGTGTGATACCGGTCGCCAGCGTCAGTAGTCTTGTCTTCATTGTCTTACTCCTCCGTTGCAGGTAATCGCGGCTCTAGCGGCCAGTACCGGCCATGGTGAGACCGCGGATGAATCGCTGTTGGGCCAATAGAAAGATGATCACGAGGGGGGCTACCACCACGACGGCAGCGGCCATCAACGGGCCGACGAGCACACCGCCTTCGGCGCGCAGGGCAAAGAACAACATGCCGTAGGGCGGGGTCATCATCTCGGTGCTGTTGACGACAACCAGCGGCCAGTAGAGGTCGTTCCAGTGGGAGGTGACCGAGAAGATGGAGAACGCGGCAACCGCCGGCCCTGCCGCGGGCAAAACGATCCGCCAGACAATTTCCAGTTCCGAGAAACCGTCCAGCCGCGCCGCATCGATGACGTCGTCCGAGTAGGTCTTGAAGAATTGTCGAAACAGGAAGATCGCGAAGACCGAAATGATGAACGGCAACACCAGCGCGGTGTAGGTGTCCAGAAGCCTGGCTTTGGCCAGGGCGATGTAGAGCGGCAAAGCGGGGATTTGGATCGGAATGAGGAGCCCAAGCAGCACCGTGGCGAACAGGATCGGCCGGCCGGGGAATTTGAGCTTGGCCAGGGCGTAGCCGGCGGGCGCGGCGATCGCCACTTGAATGACAAGAATCGCGATGACCACGACGGCTCCGTTGATCATGAAGCGAAGCAGCGGCACCTCGGTGAACGCCTGCTTGTAGTTGCCGAGCAGGTCCCAACCTTCCGGCCAGAAGAAGAGATTGGGATTGAAGACCGCGTTGGGCGCCCTGAATGAAGTGACAAACATCCAGAAGAAGGGCAGCAGCAGGATCGCGGCGCCGATCAGCAACACGACATGGCCGGCAATCTCTCCCCACGGAATGGTCTTTCGGCGCATGGTGATTACCTCCGGTAGCTGACCTGGCGGTCGAAGGCGCGGGCCTGCATGAGAGTGAGAACCAGCGTGATCACGAGGAAGACGACCGCGAGGGCAGATGCTGAACCGATCCGGAAGTAACGGAAGCCCTCTTGAAAAAGCGAATAGAGCAACACTTCGGTCGCCCTGTCCGGCCCGCCTTGGGTGATCACGGCGACTGTCTCGAAGACGCGAAAGCCCCGGATGGCCGACAAGACGACGACGAACATGGTCACTGGCCCCAGCATCGGCCAGGTGACGAGTCGGAAACGCTCGAATCCTTCGCCCGCACCGTCCAAGGCGGCGGCCTCGTAAAGATCGTCGGGAATCGTCGACAGCCCGGCGAGGAAGAGCACCATGTTGAAGCCGATCAGCTCCCAGATACCGATGCCGGCCAAAGTCAAGAGGGCCAGTTTCCCATCGCTGAAAAATGGCAGGCGCTCGGCACCAAATAAATGGATGAGCTCGTTGGCGATTCCGAAACTGGGGTGAAGCACGAACTGCCAAGCCGTCGCCAGCGCCACCAGCGTGCCGGCAACCGGCATGAAGTAAGCCACCCGATAGAAGCGCCTGAAGTAGCGGCGCGAGTCGATCAGCAGCGCCGCGCCGAGCCCGCCAAGGACCGCACCAGGAATGACGATCGCTACGTAGATCAGCGTGTTGGTGAGGGAATTCCAGAAATCGCGGTCGGTGAACATGTCGATGTAGTTGTCGAACGCGACGAAGGTCATGGTCGGAACACCCAACCGGTAGTCGGTGAAGGAAAAGGCGATCACCAGACCGGCCGGGCCGAGCACGAGGAGGACGATCAGGATCGCCGCAGGCAGCGACAGGATGATGCCGGCCCGTCTCCGGTCCCTGTCAAGCGCCGCCAATCCCTTGGCAGGCGGAGCCGACGGCTCGATGTCGCGATCGGACTTCATCGTGCTAGACCACCACCGCCTCGACGGCGCCCTTCACGCGTTCGCCGTCGTCGTCAAAACACCAGGCATGATCGATATTCGGTGCCAGCCAAATGGGACCGCCCGGCTTGAAGTCATCAAGACGCGGTGCCGGCGTGCGAACCACGATCGGCCTCTCGCCGTCCTGAACCTGAACATGCATGAGCCCGTCGGAGCCCAAGAGTTCGACACGGATTACTTCGCCCCTGACGTGCTTCGCGGTTTCCCGGGTTTCGACGAGTGTGTCTTCCGGCCGGAAAGCCAGCGTGGTTGTGCCCGGTCCGGATACAGGGGTGCGGATCGGTTGACCGTTGAAACTGGCCTCGCCCGCCCCGGTTGGCGAAATCCGCCAGCGGTTGAGGCGGGGATGAGTCAGGAATGCCGCCACGTCGATGTGGTTGGGCTGGCGAAAGACGTCCGCCGGCGTACCGATCTGCCGGATGCGGCCCTCGAAAATCACGGCGATGCGATCGGACATCGTCATCGCTTCGGTCTGATCGTGGGTGACGAAGATGAAGGTGACGCCCAGGCGACGCTGCAGTGCCGTCAACTCGGAGCGCATATGCGCCCTCAGATTGGCGTCGAGATTGGCCAGCGGCTCGTCCATCAGGAAGATCTTGGGGTGGTGCACCATGGCGCGACCCAAAGCCACGCGCTGGCGCTGACCGCCAGACAGCTCATCCGGTTTGCGATCCAGCAAAGGCTCGATTTCGAGTATGGCGGCGGTAGCCCGAATGTCGTTTTCGATCTCGGCGCGAATCCCGTCCTGTCCGGGTAAAAAACGACCAATGAAGGGCAGTCGCTGGGAAAACGAAAGGCGCAGCAACTCGAGCGGTGCGGCAAGATTCCCGTGCGCGGTCAGGTGGGGATAGAGGGCGTAGTTCTGAAACACCATCGCCACGCCGCGGCTGCGTGGTGGCAGTTGATCAACCGGTTCGCCATCGATCCGGATCATGCCTTTCTCGGCGCTGGTCAGGCCGGCAATCAGGCGCAGCAGCGTGGTTTTCCCGCAGCCCGAGGGGCCAAGCAGCGTCAGAAACTCCCCATCCGCGACACTGAGTTCGACCCCTTGAATGACCCGGTTCACACCGAACGTCTTCTCGATGCCGATCAGCTCGAGATTGGCCCGGTCTGAGCGCGGGTTAACCTGTTGGTTCACGTCATTTCTTTCGTTCGTCCGAGTTCGACCGACATGCACCGGATCACTGGTAATCCGGGCAATGTCTATTTCCAAGGGACGTGCATTGGCAAGCCCAAAGCGTGCCGCGAAGTGAGTGGTCTTCTCGATACGTCGATGCCGATGATGGCAACATGTTCCACGGACGCTTCCGTCGTTGATCAAGCACACCCGGCGTCGTTTCTACCTGGCGCAAGGTGCTGCCGGACGGGGCGTCCGCTCGATCGAAAACGCCACACCGGCAATGTCATGGATTTGGTCTGGCCAATTGGTTTGACCTTTCGATAAGGATTTGTTTTATACTGTGCCCAACTGGTGCGATAACCGATGGTCGATGAAACCGCTTCCCGAAGGGTAAAGCGGAGGGTCGCCGCGTTGGTGCCATGCCAAACACCGCCGTCATACATGGCCGGGACACGGCGGAATTCGTCAAGTCCTGCGGTCCTGCACGTGCGGGCGCGACTGAAACGGGCCGCTCGGGTCAGGGGGGCACCTTGCCGATCGACCATGGCGAATCGAGAAGGGTTCGATGAAGCGGTTCTGGATTGAATACACGAGTGAAGCGTTTTCCAGCCTGCCCCATGAACGATTGATCGCAGTTCTTCCGGTGGGCGCGGTCGAACAACACGGGCCCCACCTTCCCCTGTCCGTCGATGCCCAGGTCGCCGACACGTTGGCGAAACGGCTGGCGAAAGCACTGCCCGAGGACAACCCCGCGATTTTTCTGCCGACTCAGTCGATTGCCAAGAGCAACGAGCATCTATCCTATCCGGGAACGCTGACGTTGAGTGCGGAGACCCTGATCGCTGCCTGGTGTGAAATCGGCGCCTGCGTGGCGCGCGCCGGCGTGCGCAAGATGGTCTTTCTGAACGCCCATGGCGGCAATGTGCCCGTCATGGACATCGTGGCCCGCGAGTTACGCGTCCACCACGGGATGCTTGTGATCTGCGTCAACTGGTGGGGGCTTGGGCTGCCGGAAGGGCTCTATCCGAAGGATGAGGAGATACACGGCATTCACGCTGGCGATATGGAGACTTCGGTCATCCTCGCGCTGGACCCGAACAATGTTGACATGACCAGGGCGCGGGACTTTCGCCCCCGAACACACGAATGGGAATCCGAGTACAGCCATATCTCTCTCGGCCGGGGTGCACGTCCCGCCTGGCAGATCCAGGACCTCCACCCTTCGGGAGCGTGCGGCAACGCAGCCGCCGCCTCATCCGACAAGGGGGAGGCTACCTTGGTCTTTGCGGTCAAACGACTGGTCGAGGTGCTCGAAGATGTCGAGCGCATGCCGCTTGACAACCTTGGAACCGAACCCGGATGGTAGCCCGCCCGAGGATGCACGAACAATGCACGACCTGTCCGGTAACTCCCTGATCGGGATGAGAGGGCTCGGCACGCACGTCAGCCGTGGCACGATTGCCGCGCACGGCATGACGCTGACCATCCGGGAGGGAGAAATCTCCACCCTCATCAGGCTCTCGGGTTGTGGCAAGACCACGCTGTTCACGATGATTGCGGGCCCACGGTCACGTTCGGCGAGAACCGGCACCGTCAATGATCACCCACCCGGCGTCGGCACCTACGCGATCTTTGTGACCAATTCGATATTCGAATTCGTCAACCTGTCGCACCGAGTCGTGATGGCCGCCCGCCCCGGCCTCACCGTCAACCAATTCGATCTCCCAAGTGACGACCCCGCACCGGGCGGTTCCGGAAACCCGGCCACCAAGCGGAATGGTGACGCTTTGCCGGCACGGCAATGGGGGAAATACTGGATCATCCCTGTTCCCGAGACCGAAGCCATGGTGGCCCTGACGCCGCCGCGGGCTTTCCGGGTACGCCGCAACCTGCACACCGTCGTGCCGGTTCTTGCCTCGCCGGTCGCATTGTGCTTCCGGGAACTCCACGTGCGGTACAACGAGGTACCTCACGACCTGATCCAGCCTCCCTGCCTTGTCGCGACCACTCTGGCGCGAGACTTCGTGGCCATCGAGGGATCGATGCGGTTCATCATGAACCTGGCCATGGCCGCGTTGGGTCTCGCCATCGTCGGCGGCATTCTGGTCGGCATCTTTTTCGCTCTCTCCCTGACGGTGGAAGGGAGCATTTTTCCATTCGGGGTTGTCCTGCAGGCGACACCTGTCGTGGGCATTGATTTCCCGGTCTTCATCCAAGCCAGCAGCAATACCCTCGCGGCACCGTTGACCTGTGCGTGCATCGCTGCGTTCATTCCGAACCTGGCCAGCACGGTGATCGGTCTGCGGTGTGCCGACCGCGATCCTCGCGGCCTCTTCGCCCGGAATGGGACCATACCAGGGCAGGGACTGCGTCGCCTCCCGGTGGCGCAGGCCCATCCGGATTTCCTGGCGGCACGCGAAGTTGCGGGCGCATTGTCACTGATTGGCGCTGCGGTTGCCGAATGTGTCGCCGGTGCAGCGGGGCAGGACGCAGGGTTTGTCTTGCGGAAACTGGAATCGAGTTTCCGCGACGGGACACCCCGCATGATCGCGGTTCTGCTCATGGTCCCGCTTCTCTCAATCGTGATCGGCCTGATTTCCATTCGCCAGTCGAGACCGGTGCTCGTGCACCGGCATGCGACCGAATTGAAAACGAAAGTCAGGCGAGAATGAACAGGTTCGCGACCTCGACAACACTTCAGGGCGTTGCAATTGCGGGGCGCGAGGGCCGTTTCGACCTGGTTCTGTGTGCAGGTCGCATCGCTTCGATTTCCGATTCTCCATCCCGGCAAGGTGGTCTGGTGCTGCCGCTCTTTTCGGATGCCCATGTGCATCTCGACAAGACCTTCGTGGCGCACCGCCTTCCTCGGCACGCCACGACACTCCTCGATGCCATCGAGATCACGGCCGCGGACAGGTTGCGATGGGATGCGGAGGACATCCGGTGCCGCGCGACACAGGCGTTACGCCGCGCCTATGCCTATGGTACCGGGCGCATGCGCAGCCACGTGGACTGGACGGAACCCGAAACGCCGGTCGCATGGTCGGTGCTGAACGAATTGCGGACGGATTGGCAGGAGCGGGTCGCGCTCCAGTTGGCGGCGCTGGTCAATCTCGACCTGTTTCCGGAGGCAGGTGAATCCATCGCCGAACGTGTTGCAGCCGACGGCGGCGTGCTCGGCGCCTTCGTTTACCGCAACGCGGACCTGCGCGCGAAGGTTTCGCTGCTCTTCGACCTGGCCGAACGCCATGATCTTGCGCTCGACTTTCACGTGGACGAGGCGCTGGAGCCGGAATTGCAGGGAATAGATGCCATCGTCGCGGAGGCCGCGGCACGGGGTTTCGGCGCACGCGTGCTGGTCGGCCATTGCTGCTCCCTCTCGGTCCGTCCGGTCGAAGTCGTACAACCGCTTCTCGAGCGCCTGGGTGCGGCCGAAATCTCGCTTTGCGTCCTGCCGACGACAAACGCCGCGCTGCAGGACCGGAGTCACGGCCGCACACCGCGTTATCGGGGCATCGCTCCCCTCCATGAAGCGCACGCCGCCGGAATTCCGGTATTTCTCGCGTCCGACAATTGCCGGGATGCCTTCTATCCGTGGGGTGACTACGATCTGTGGGATGTTTTTCGCACGGCGATACCGATGGCGCATCTTGAACCCGCATCCTGGATCGGCGCCATCACGGATGGTCCCGCCGCTGTCTTCGATGCAGTCCCGGAATTCCGCAAGGGCGCGGCCGCAGACTTCATTCTCTTCGACGCGGAAAGCATCGACGATGCCGTCAGCCGGCCACTATGCAGGCGGCAGGTCTGGCGCGGCGGGGCTGTGGTGCCACCCGACCCTGCCCTTGGCAAGCCATGGACATGAGTGGGGGTTCACGGATCATCGACTGGGCCGGGTTCCGTTCGGAACTCGGTGGAATCCGCTGCCATGACGACCCGAAATTCCTGGAAGCCCGCTCGCGGGACTATTACTGGTACAGCCCGATCCTCTCCGACCAACTGGATGGGCTCAGGGCTGACCTGGTCGTCATCCCCGAGACCCAGGATGAGGTCGTTCGTATCGCTGCCGCCGTGGCCCGTTACCGAATCCCGCTGACGCTCCGTGGCGGCGGGACCGGAAACTACGGCCAATGCGTGCCGCTTGAAGGAGGCGTGGTCATGGACCTGACCCGCCTGAACAGGGTGATCCGGATTCAACCTGGTGAAGTCCGTGTCGAGGCGGGCGCAAGGATCTCGCGTCTCGACGATGCTGCTCGCGAGACAGGACAGGAACTTCTCATGTATCCCTCGACCCGGCAAATGGCGACCATCGGCGGATTCCTCGCCGGTGGTTCGGGAGGAGTTGGATCCCTTCGGCACGGAATGCTTCGCGACCCGGGCAACGTCAAGTACGTGAAGGTGGTGACCGTCGAACACGAACCGCGTGTGATCGAGCTGCACGGGCAGGAGATTCAGAAGGTCCACCATGCCTACGGAACCAACGGCATCGTGGTCGAACTCGTCGTTGCATTGACCAGGTCGACCGACTGGATCCATTGCGCGGCACTCTTTGATAGTTACGGAGTGGCGCTGCGATTTGCCATGTCCGCCCAGGCAGAGAGGCTCGACTGCTATCTCCTCACGCCCGTCGAACGGCGCTTTGCACCCTTTTACGTGCGCTTCGGCGAACTGTTCCCCGACGAGCAGGATGCGGTGTTCGCCATGGTCGCCCCCAGGGATATGACACGGTTCCGTGCCATGGCAGAGGCGCGCAATGGCCGGGTGTCCTTCGAGATGACGGGTGAAGACATTTCTGCGAACAAACTGCAGCCTGCCTACGAGTGCGGTTGGAACCACACCACGCTCCAGGCGCTGAAAGTGGACAGGAGCTGGACCTACCTCCAGGTTGCGTACCCGCATCCCTTCGACCCGGATCTTGTCCTGTCCCAGATGGAGCGCTACGGAGACGAGATTTACTGGCACCATGAAATGGCCCGGATGGACGGCAAGGTACAGATTTTCGCACTGCCGCTTGTTCGCTACCGCGGTCGCGAGGCCATGTACAGGACGATAGCCGAACTCGAAGAGCGGGATGGCTGTACCGTTTTCGATCCCCATGTCATCACAATCGAAGACGGTGGTATGAAGGAGATCGACGTCGCACAAATCGAGTTCAAGAAACGCGCCGATCCCTACGGCCTGATGAATCCGGGCAAGACGCGGGGATGGACCGCCGACATGGCGAAGACTGACTGACATGACAGAAGAATTCGGGTGGACATGAGAAATATCCTGGAGATGCTGTCTGCTGCCATGTTTGCGACAACCGCTGGCGGAGGGACCCTGGCCGCGGACAGGGTCGTGATGGTCGGCAGGCAAACGGACAACCGCACAATTTTGCCGGCCGGTCGCATCGATTTCCTGAAGACGGGCAATCTTCACCTGTCCATTGACGATTCCGGCAACGACTTTCCCGTGCCCTTGGTGACTGCCAACATTCGAGTGGACCTTCAGTGCATTCTGGCCAATCATGGAATGAACGATGGATTTGCCGGGCGGAGCCAGACGCCGGCGGTCTTGATCCCCGCGCGCGTGACGTCATGCTGCCGGTTTGCAGGATAGGGAGGAGTTGATGGGCGTCCCGCAACAGCGCAGGCGGGCGATCCGCAAGGCGATCCTGGCTGCCGCGATCCGGGAGTTTGCGAAAAACGGGCTTGCCGGCACCACGACGCAGGTGCTTGCGGATTCGGCCGGCCTCAGCAAGGCGCAACTCCACTACTACATTTCGTCCAAGGAGGAACTCTACGAGGAGGCGCTCCTGCACATCATCGGAAAGTGGAAAGACATCTTTTTCATTTCTGCAGATTCCACCGATCCCGGGCAAGTGATCAGGAGCTACATCGCCCGAAAGGTGCGCCATTCGCTTGAGCATCCTGAAATGACGCGCCTCTTCGCAAGGGAAATATCGCGCGGTGCCCCGATCCTGCGCAACCACTGGGGTGCCCTGAAGGAGGACGTCGAGCGTGCCAGCGCATTGATCAACAGCTGGGTTGCGCGTGGGCTCATCCACCCGGTTGACCCCGTCCTGTTCCTGATGAACATCTGGGCCGTTACGCAGCATTACGCGGAATACGACGCACAGGCCCGCTTCCTGCTCGGCGTACCCGACGGCGAGCCGCTTGATCCCGACCTCTTTGCCGAGGAGGCCACGCGCATGTTCCTGTTGCGCTGCGGCATCAAGCCGGATGACGGGGCAGCCACGTGAAACGGATGGCGCCCGAGACGGTCGCTGCGCCGTTCGGTGCCTATTCCCTAGGCCTCTCGGGCAAATTTTCCCGCTTGGCTGCCACCTCGGGCCAACTCGGAATTCGCGCGGATGGAACAGTGCCACGAAGCGTGACGGAACAGGCAGAGATCTGCTTTTCCGCCATACTGGAAATCCTCTCGGAAGCGGGACTTGGTCCCGAGAATGTCCTTAGAATCAACGCCTACGTCACGAAACGGGAGCACATGGCCGAGTACATGAAGGTCCGGGACCGTACGTTCGCGCAGGTCGAACCGAAGCCCTGCTCGACCCTTTTGGTCGTATCGGGCTTTACCCGGCCCGAATTCCTGGTGGAGGTTGAAGCCATCGCGGGCGCGCCCTGAACTGGCTGATACTCCCGGACAAACTCTTCTGCCGCGCGCGGGAGACATCTTGCCTGGTCTGAAGTGACCTGGCCCAGGTGAAGCGCGCATCCGCCCCACCGATTCCCGAGACGTCATCTCGGGGTAACCTTGTCAGGCCGGTGCCGCCAGCTCGTTACTGATGCGGTTCAGGAATGCTTTGCGCTGTTTGTCGTTGCTGTGGTCCATGCCATGCAACTGCAACCAACGCACGCGGCACCGGCGGTGGAAGAGCACGCGAAATCCTCTTGCAAAGAGGTTCCGGCACGGGTCACGGATCACCCGCAACCACCACCAGGGAGAGCCCGACGTCGTCACGACCGTGAATCGGCGAATGTTGCTGAACAGGCCGACCACGCGCTTTTGCTTGCCACGCGGAATCTCGAACGCAACCCCCGGAAGCCAGACACGCTCAAGCCAGCCTTTCAGCATGGCTGGGGGACCATACATCCATGTCGGAAAGATCAGGACGAGCGATTCCGCCCATTGCATGGCTGCCACGTGGTCATGCAGCGCTTCGATGTTTTTCCCTGTATCGTTGACGTAACTGGACCATTCGTCCGGGGAGAGGACGGGGTCGAAACCCTCGCGGTAGAGATCGATTACCCGAACGTCATGGCCCGCCCCGGAAAGCGCGTCGCGGGCTGTTTCCAGTATCGCTGCGCCGAAACTGGTCTCGCTCGGATGGCAGAACACGACAAGGCAGCGCATGGTCCTGGTCCCTATTTTTCCGACAGCCCGTAAGCAAAGCCGGGGTTGCGGCTCACATTGAAATCCGGTTCGACCAGGACCCGGGTCCGGCCGGCGAATCGAAACGCGGCGACTTCGCCGAGGAATTCATCGCAAAGACATGGCATGGCGTATCCAGGTCGTCCGTTCGGGCCGTCCAATACCGACTCTCGGGGCCGCGTTGCCGACATGGACACAACGGACGGCTGCCAGCCGCGCAGGCGGGTTCGGGGAACCATTTGCGCCGTTGCGGCGATCGACCCCCTGTCGAGGTCGCAGCGCCGGTAAAGATCCGTCTCGGTTCCGCTCTGCCCGAAGTGCTCGACCCCGAGGCTTGCCACGATGTGGCCGCGCACGCCGCCAAGCCAGCTCAACGTCGCGGGATGAGCGTCGATCACCGTTATGATCCGGGTTTGGTGCGGCTGGGGGCAAGTAACCGCTCTATGTGGCTTTCTGCGAATCTCCTTCCCCGGCGGCGGGCGCGTTTCGCGGCTTGCCAGTCGGGGCGTGCCCGGACGTAATATTGCACCATGGACGCAAATGCCGTGATGCTTAAGCCAAGGCCCACGGAGCCGGTGCAGAAGTCCGCGTCATCGCGGTCCTTGGTGCGGCCGGGATAGGACCGAGCGCCGCCGAATCCCCCGAAGTTCAGAAGGTTGTCCCTTGTCCGTTTGCCGGGAAGATACTGGATGGCATGAAAGACCGGACTTGCATGGGGTTTCACGGCAACGCGGTCTTGCGGCCGGAGCACGCGGAAATACAGAGCCGTCATCGGGGAGACCATCGAAGCGCTGGATGCCTGGTGGCCGCCGGCCTTCAAACCGTTGCTGTCCTGGCGGAGCAAGTTGGCGTGGTGACTCATCCAGATGCCAATCCAGGCACCATTCGTTCCAGCGCCCCGAGGACGGCCAATTCTCCAGTGAACATTTCCCGATTACCTTGAGGCGGTTCGTAACAGATTCGTAGCATCCGGTCAAACCAAGCGGATTGACTTTTCACGATATCCCTGATACCTGTTCCGTGTGGAAAATACGCTTACTCGCATGCCCACTAGACGTGCCGGGTCACTTGGGACCTGTCTGCCCCGTGCCTGGCGTCTCCCAATCACTGGAGAATTCCAATGCTGAACAAACGAACTCGCTTGACGAGTCCCATTTCACTTGCCTTGGCAGCCCTCATGGCGGCACCCGTCATGGCGCAAGAGCGCGTCGTTCACTTGATGTCGGATGAAATCGCGCCTGAAAGCCAGGCCTTCTACCGGGCCGCGGCTGAAGACTTCACGGCCGCCAATCCCGGTGTCAGGATCGAACTCGATTTTCAGGGCAACATGGACGAGGCGCTTGCCGTGCGTGTCGCTGCCGGCGAGCCGCCGGAAATTGCATCCATGCAACTCGAACGCCTGCTTACCTATGCCGACCTCGGTCTGCTCGAACCCGCAGCCTGGTGGTTCGAAAAGTACGGTGATGATGTCGTGCCCCTGGCGTCCATTCCCTACAAGGGCGTGCACTGGGACATCCCCTACGCCCTGACCTCGGAAATGTGGTGGTATCGAAAGGATGTCCTCGACGAGGCGGGCATTGCGCCGCCGCAGACATGGGCAGATTTCCTGTCGGCCGCGGAACAGCTCAACGATCCCGACAACAACTTCTACGGCATCGCGATCGCCGCGGGTCCAGGCGAGTGGACGGCTTGGCATTACGAGGTCCTGCTCTGGCAGAATGGCGGCTTCGTGTTCGATACGGAGTTGCAGCCGATCGTCGACAGCCCCGAATCCATCGAGGCGCTCAATTTCCTGAAGCAACTGCACCAGTACTCACCACCCGAAAGCGCGACATGGGAGTGGTGGGACAGCATCGATGCCTTCACGGCCGAACTGGTCGCGATTTCGATGTACGGTGGCCGTCTGCTGGTGCACACTGCCAGGGACAATCCTCCGCTCACCGAGCACACCCGGGTCTTGCACCAGCCCATGGGGAAGATGCGCGCCGGACCGCTTAGCCGGAAATCGCACGCGATCATGTCGAACGCGCCGAACAAGGACCTCGGAAAGGAGTTTCTCGACTTCATGATGCAGCCCGAGTACCTGCTGCCGTTCCTGCGGACGGTCCCGGTCCATCTCACGCCTCCGCTGGTGTCGTACCGCGACAGCCCGCTTTACATGGACGACCCGCTGATCCAGTCACATCCCGAGGACATGGCAATCGTCTATGACGCGGTGTCCTACGGGCGCTCGCTGGGTTGGGAATCTCCGGATCACCCGCCGAACTACTATGCCGGTGCCCTGAATGCGTCGAACATCCTTCCGCAGATGATCCAGATGGTGTTGCTGCAGGACGTTTCTGCCGAAGATGCCGCCGCCTGGGGTAAGGAAAAGATCCTCGAACTGCAGGCTGACTTCGACGCTCAGAAAGCCGCCACTCAGTAGGTTTCAGGGATTCAGTGCGGGGAAACCGGGTTCGGCACCCGGACCCCGCGCGTCCCTTTCGCGATGATCCCGCTGGAAAAGGTTTCTCTCGCGGACGTTCGGCCTCGTTTCGATTGTGCTTCGCGACAACCTTCGGTTGGCAGCTGCGCGGTGCGCATCAGGGTCGGCCTTCTTCGGTCGGAGCAGCGGTAGTCTCGTACCGGCTCCCTCTTCGGCGTCCTGGAGAGAAGGCGTAGAGGGTGCGCGTGGACCGCCCTGCCGGGACGCCTCCGGGCCAACCTGATGCAATCCCGGTCGGTCCCGCGCGTCCGGGCACGTGTCGAGAGTGGTCTGGACGGTGCCCTTCCGGGCAAGGTGACGTCCGCCAATGACGGAGAAGGAATTGGGTCCCCGTTTCCGGCAGCGCTTCATGTCCTGCCCGGTTGACACGGCGTCGCGTTCATCCACGTTGCAGTCCGGCCGAGGGGACATTGCGCCTGCCCGTACCGGCCCCGGTCTCCGGGTCTCCCGTTTCGACGGGTGCCGCGCCTGGACGCGTCAGGTCCGCGCATTTGGCGTTTCGTCCACCGAACGATCCACCGGGGTTTTGTCAGGCCCTGAAAACTCGCATAGCATGTCTTCGAACGATGATTCGCTCAAGAACCCCGTGTCACCGGAACCTGTACGGTCTGCGCCAAGTACAGGACGGAACCTGCGCAGCATCAAGGCGGGACGCCCGGTACGCGTCGTCAACATGCTTGCGAGGCGCGTGGCATCCTCGATGCTGCGTCATCGCACACGCCATGAGCGGGTCCTGCCAAACGGGTGCAAATCTCGCGTTGGGATCGATGACGATCACGTCTCGCGGATGGTCTACCGGACGCGCTGTGAGAGTGTTTCCGGACGTGGCGGTTGTGCGCAACCTGCTTGCAGCGACACCTTGCCGGATGCGAAGTTGAGCCGAAGAAAACCGGGAAAAAGAATGTCGCCACGGGTCCATCGGTCTCGCACGGTCACTTGGATCGCGAAGGCGGTCGTTTGCGGGTTGACGGCTTCCGGAGGAAACAGGAACCTGGGAATGTCTCAATTGCCGGTAGCCGGCACGTCGAGACCGTCAGCCTGAGGTTTGGCAGATTGGCCCACCCGTCGAAAAATTCGGCACGCCGAACCCAGCGCAGTCCACGCCTGAGATTCCGCGACGAACGTATCTTCTACTACGCGGCGCTCGGGCCGACCTCCATCGTGATTGCGCTCGTCGTTGCCTTGCCGATCATCTACACGGTTGTCCTCGGTTTCTTCGTTCAGAACACCCTGACGCGGAACTGGCGATTCACCGGTCTCGCGAACTACGCCGACATTTTGACCGACACCGATTTCTGGTTCGCATTCTGGAACGGTGTCGTCTTCACGGTCGGCTCGACCGTGGTGGCCACCGTGTTTGGTCTCGCCATCGCCATCCTGCTTGACTGCAACTTCCGGGGACGCGGTCCGCTCCGGGCGCTCGTGATCTTTCCCTATATCGTTCCGTCCATCGTCGTTGCCTTCATCTGGAAGTTCATTTTCTCCGGCCGCGGCATCCTGAACGATTTCCTCAGCTTTGTCGGTGCACAAACCATCTCGGTGCCTTGGCTCGGGGACCAACGATTCGCAATGATGGCGGTTATCCTGATTTCTGCATGGACGTGGTTCCCCTTCGCCGCGATCACCCTCCTGGCTGCAATCCAGAACGTGCCCGACAACATATACGAGGCGGCTGCGTTGGATGGGGCAGGGCCGGTGAGGCGTTTCGCCTTCCTGACCCTGCCGCTTCTGGCGCCGGCACTCATGGTCGTGGTGCTGATCCGTGCAATCTGGGCCTTTCGAAACTACGACATGATCTGGCTGCTGACGGAGGGCGGCCCCATCGGAGCCACCGAAGTGCTGCCAATCATGGCCTACAAGGAGGCATTCGGATTGTTCCGGATGGGGCATGCCTCGGCGGTGGCCGTATCCCTTATGGTGTTTGTGACACTGCTGGCGGCGGTTCACTTCCGCGTCGGCGCACGGTTGCGCAAGGCTTACGACACGACATGACCCCCGTACCCGGTTCAGTTCAGCCGCACGCCGCACGCCGCAACAGGCGCAACAGGCGCAGGACACCCCTGCTCAAGTCCGTCACGATTTACGGGGGGATCGTTTCCCTCCTGTTCCTCGTCCTGTTTCCATTCTACTGGATGGTCACTGCCTCGATAAAGAACTTCCGGGAGATTTCGATCGAGCGGACCCTGATCCCGCGAGAAATCACTCTCAAGAACTACGCCGACCTGTTCGAACAGACCAGTATTCTCTGGCATCTCTTCAACACCGCGTGGATCTCCTGTTTCGTGACCGTCGTCACAGTCATACTTGCATCCATGAGCGCCTACGTGTTGACGAGGTTCGTGACGCCAGCCGCGGAATGGATTGCGCGCATCAGCCTGTATGCCTACATGGTCCCGTCGATCGTCCTGATCATCCCGTTCTACATCGGGTTGCGGATGGCAGGGCTGGTCAACACCCATGCCGGTCTCATTCTCAGCTACCTCAGCTTCACACTGCCGCTGGGCATCTGGATGATGCGCGCCTGTTTCCAGACGATTCCGAAAACCATGGAAGAGGCTGCCGTCGTCGACGGGGCGAACCGTTTCCAGGCATTCTTCCTGATTGCCATGCCTCAGGCCCTGCCGGGTGTCGTGTCGACGTCGATTTTTGTCTTTATCCTGTGCTGGGGCGAGTATCTTTATCCGGCGGTACTGATCAACGGCGACAGGCTGAGGACGATTACCATCACGCTCGACGCACTTACGGGAGGTGGCCAGAACATCAAGTTTGGCCTGCTCATGGCAGCCAGCACGGTGGCCACGATCCCGATCCTTCTGATCTTCCTGTTGCTGCAAAAACACCTGGTACGCGGTTTCGCGGCCGGGGGCTTCGAATGAAATCCCGAGGTTGAATGAAAGGAGTACGCACATGCGCGCATCGGAACTCGACGAGTGGCTGGCCCGCGAGGCCCCGCCGCATACCCCCGAGGACGAAGTGGACGGTATCATGGCCGGCGACCCGGATACCGAGGTCTCCGGCATTGCCGTGACATGGTTGCCAAACATCGATGTCCTGGAGCGTGCCGCGGACCGCGGGTTGAATTTCGTGCTCGCTCACGAACCGGTCTTCTACCACCATCCCTATTTCTATCCCTACGGAGACGAGTGGCACACGCCTGCGAAGGACCTGCCCGAAAAGAAGGCAACTCCTCCGGGGCGGCGAAAACAATGCCTGATCGACGAAAACAACCTCGTCGTCCACCGTTTTCACGACGGGTGGGACCAGTTCCCGGAGTTCGGGATGGGCTATGCGCTTGCCCGGACCCTCGGCTGGAGTGATGTTCAGGTGTCGCCTGACTACATCTATGCGCCCCCGGCGTCGTCACTCAAGGACATCGCAGCTCACATCGCCGCGCGGCTCGGAAAGTCCGGCATCCGCTACTGTGGCGACCCCGAACGCGATGTCCGCAAGATTTCGCTGGATTGGGGAAGCCCGGGAGCCATCGACATCGTGACGCGCGCGGTCAGACACGGCTGCGACGCAGCCCTGACCGGCGAGGTGGTGGAATGGCGAGACCTGGAGTTCGCACGCGACAGCGGAATAGCGATGATCACCGGCGGGCATTGCGCCACGGAAACACCTGGCATGCAGGCCTGTTGCGAATGGTTGAAGTCACGCTTTCCCGACATGCGGGTCGAGTATATCGATACGGTTGATCCGGACAATTTCGTATGAACGACACGGGCGCATACGCAACACATGTTTGGCCGGCCCCGGCCGCGGTGGTCTAGGTGCGCCGGGACTTCGCCTTCTACCTGGACTGGCTTCCGAATGCCCAGTTTGCCGGAATTTGCTGGGCGCTCGACCGTGGGCTGTACCGTGATGCCGGCCTCGACGTTCAGGTCGTCCCCTGGGTTGAAGACGGGCGCAGCATTGTGGAGAAGGTGGTTGCGGGCGGTCTGTGCGCCGGTTCGGCAGAAGACAACCTCGTTGTCGCGGCAAGAGCCCGTGGGTGCGCACGGGTCAGTGCCATGGCCGCGATGTTCCGGCAAACTCCGTTGGTCGTCATGAGTCGCCCGGAATCGGGAATTCGCTCAATCGCCGATCTGCGCGGCAAGCGTGTCGCCATGCATTGTGACGGAATCCGCATACTGGAAGGGTTGCTGGACCTTCACGGCATCCGGCGCAGCGAACTTGACCTTGTCGAGGTAACGCATGATCTCGATAATCTGCCCTCGCGACGGTTCGATGCCGTGCAGGGCTATGCGGTTGCCGAACCAATTGAACTGGCTGCCCGTGGCCTGACCGTCTCGACCTTCACACTGTGGCATCGGAAACTGCACCCCTACGCGCAAGTGATCTTCGCGCACGAAGCGATGCTTGCCGAACACCGCCAGCACTACGAACGGTTCCTCCATGCATCGTTTGCGGGCTGGCGTACCTGCCTGGAGGACTTTGATCAGGCGGCCGCGTCCATTCGCCGCGTTGGCGCACCAATGGCGGATCCGGAACAAGAGATCGTGTCCCTCCGCCTCGTACACCAACTTGTCACGGGTGGAGACGCGGCGGATGCCATCGGATGCATAGACCCGGAACGTTGGGCCGGAAATCTGGGCGCCTATCGGAAACTTGGAATCGTTCCACCCGGCACGTCGCTCACGTGCGCGTTTGACGATTCGTTCTGGCCATGTGGATCCGACGGGGCGGGGAGAAGCGGGCAGGCACGGCCTGCGGTCTCGGATGTGACATCAGCCCCGGATTCCGGGTAGACGCGCGAGGCACCGATGGCAAATGTCGTGTTCAGTTCGGTCGGCAAGGACTTCGGGAGTGAAGCCGTGCTTCGCGACGTCGATTTCGAAGTTCCCAGCGGGGGATTTGTCGCTCTGATCGGGCCATCCGGCTGTGGCAAGTCCACCTTGCTGCGCATGATCGCCGGGTTGGAGCACATCGACTACGGCGAGATCTACATTGACGGCAGGGCAATGAATGACCTTGCTCCCAAGGATCGCAACGTGGCGATGGTGTTCCAGAACTACGCGCTGTACCCGCACATGACGGTGGCGGAAAACATGCTTTTCTCATTGAGGATGGCGCGAATCACCCGTGCGGAAAGCAACGAACGAATGTGGGAAGCTGCACGAATCCTCGCCATTGAAGATCTGCTGGACCGTTACCCGCGGCACCTGTCGGGCGGTCAGCGACAGAGAGTTGCGATGGGCCGTGCGATTGTGCGCGACCCGAAGGTTTTTCTTTTTGACGAACCCCTGTCCAATCTGGACGCCAAACTCCGTGTCCAGATGCGCGCGGAGATCAAGCGACTGCATCAACGCCTGGGGACGACCATGATCTTCGTTACCCACGACCAGGTCGAGGCGATGACGATGGCCGAGCAGGTCATCATTCTGCGAAAAGGCAGGGTCGAGCAAACCGGTACTCCGCTCGAACTCTACGACAGGCCGGCGAATGTCTTCGTGGCAGGCTTCATCGGTTCGCCAGCCATGAACCTGACGTTGGGCACTTTCGAACGGGCAGGTCATGATCTTTGCTTCGTCCCGCAGGACGGCAGCCCCATCCCCATTCCGGAAGATACGCTGCCGGTCGCAGAAGGAATCGTTCCGGGCCGGCAATACTTTCTGGGGATGCGGCCAGAACATATCTCTTTGGCGGAATCCAACCCGGATCTTGGTCGCGATGGCTTTGACGGAGGGATTCCGGCAGATGTGGTTCTCGTTGAGGTTACCGGTCTCGACACTCTTGTCGTTGCGTCCGCGGAGTACGGAGAGATCACGATCCTGGTTCGGGGTCGATTTGATACAGTTCCCGGGGAACGGCTCATGCTTCGCCTGGATTTGCCCCTCGCCCATGTATTTGAAGCAGAAACCGGCGCACGCGTTGTTTAGGTTTGGACTCGCTTCATCGGGTTTTGCCGCCTGTCGCCGCGCCGATGCTGCGGCGAAGAAGCCAAGTATCCTGTTTCGAAATCGCCACAAATGTTGCAGGAATACGTTCCACGACCGCCGTGTCTTCGGCACCATTGTTCCGGAAACCGGGAATTCGGAATCACCACGCGAGTTGCTGGCATTTCGGTTTTCCCGTGATGGCTTGCCGGAACAAACGTGAACTGTTCAGGACCTCGGCGTTGACCTGGCAGGCCTTCGTCGGTGCGTTTGTAGGTAACAGGCCAAACTGCGGCGTGGCCTGGGGTTTCGGCGAAACGTGTGCGGACGGCCGGAGGTGACAAGGATGCCCCCGGGACGTGACCGGGTTGCGTGGCCTGAGCCTCCCGAACTGAACACAGGGTTTTCTGGAGCAGTTCGGAATGACGCCTTGTCGTTTCGCACGACCTCCGGAGAGATATCGCGCGGCGCGGCGAGAAGACGCGCGCCATGAAAGTTGAGCCATTGCGTTGCGGAATGTCGCGACTCCTCTCCCGCCGGAAGTCCGGTTTTCACTCACGGTCCGCCACAGGGGCACCTGCGCGTGCAGCGCGTCCGGAGGGGCAATGATTGCGATGCAATCCCGGGCCGGAATGGCACCCTGGTCACCTTGGCAGGAACGCGGCCACGAAGGCGCATGAGCCGAACCAACAGGAGGGGGTGCAAGGGCCAAGGCCCAAAGCCGGCGATGCGCTTCATCACCGGCGACACGATCTTCGAATACGGTTGGCGTCCAAAACATCAATTGCGGAGTTTCGTACGATTCGGCTGCTCAAAAGGATTTCCGAACCTCGGCAGCATAAAGTTGGCCGCGACATGAGCTTCCCGGCGGAATTTGCGACAAGGGAACCGGTAACGGAAAAGTTCCGGGCACCGGACCTTGACATTCACGTTCTGGTGGAGAACGGAACATCCGGTGCGTGGCGACCGAGGCTTCTGGCGCGTGCTCGTCCGGATTTTGGCAAGGAGGCAGGTGTGAAGGATTCGAATTTTCTGAAGGAAAACAATGCCAGGTACCTCTGGCATCCGATGGGTCATCCGAGGGATTCGCTTGAAAACGCACCGAAGATCATCACGTCTGCTTCCGGCGTCAGAATCCGCGACATAGACGGACATGAAACGATCGATGCGGTCGGCGGTCTCTGGAACGTCAATCTGGGGTATTCATGCGAGCCGATCAAGGCCGCGATGGCGGACCAACTGTCCAGGCTTCCCTACTACTCAGGCTTCGCGGGCACCACGAACGACGCGGCGGTGGAGCTATCCTTCGAGCTTCAGGAGTGGTTCAGGCCCGAGGGAATGGTCAGGGCGTTTTTCACCTCCGGTGGTTCGGATTCGGTTGAAACCTGCCTCCGGCTGGCCAGGCAATACCATTTCGCGCGAGGGGAGTCCGGGCGAACAAAGTTCCTCTCGCTCAAGAAGGGGTATCACGGGACACATTTCGGTGGAGCGTCCGTCAACGGAAACAACCGGTTCCGGACCGCTTACGAACCGCTGCTCGCCGGCTGCTTTCACATTGCCTCACCGTACACGTACCGGAACCCGTTCAATGAAACCGATCCCGAACGGCTGGCGGAAAACTGTGCGTGTGCACTTGAAGATGAAATCGCGTTTCAGGGAGCCGAGACGATCGCGGCCTTCATCATGGAGCCAATTCTCGGTGCCGGTGGCGTTATCGTGCCGCACGCCACGTTCATGCCGCGCGTCAGGGAAATCTGCGAACGTCACGGAATCCTGCTGATTTCGGACGAAGTGATTACCGGGTTCGGGCGCACGGGCGACTGGAGCGGGGCGAGGCACTGGGGGGTTCGCCCCGATCTCATGTCGATCGCGAAGGCAATTACATCGGGCTATTTCCCGTTCGGTGCCGCGCTGGTGTCAGGGAAGGTCGCCGATGTCTTCGAAAGCGATACGTCGGGCCGGGCGAACATCGGGCACGGTTACACCTATTCTGCCCATCCGGTCGGCGCCGCCGCCGCGATTGCCTGTCTCGAGGAAACACGGCGCCAGAACGTCGTGGTCAACGCGGCTGCCCGCGGAACCGAACTCTTCGACGGACTGACCGCGCTCGCAGACAAGCACGATCTCGTTGGCGATGTACGCGGGGGGCACGGTCTCATGACCGCGATCGAGCTTGTCGCCGACCGCGGCAGCAAGACGCCGGTGGAAGGATCCCTTGCAGCAGCCGTGCAGCGCCGCGCCTACGAAAACGGCGTCATGGTCAGGATTTCGGGCCACATTATCTTGCTGTCTCCACCCCTGATCATTTCGTCCGAGGACATCCAGACGGTGATTTCAACGATCGATGAAGCGCTCGGTCACGTAACCTCTTGAATTGCCGTCGCCGCGATTCACACCGAAGCATGTGCCCGGAGTTCATCATCCCTGCGGTTGTGAAATCCGACAACTTCCAGGTCCCGGACACGGAGGTTCGTGTTTGCGGCTGCCAAGTCACGTGCGGCATCGCTGCTGTGCGAGGTGCGAGTCGCCGCATCTTCAAGCGCTCGATTCCGGGGCGATTGCAATCCCGGGCCCATCGCGGTCTCATGAACCGGATCGAATGACGTCAACGGGGAAGAGAGATCGCATCAGGCCAACGGCAGGCGCATCCTCCGTTTCGACATGTCCGCCCTGGTGCCGCATCCGTGTGCGCCTGGCCGGAAAACGTGCGATGTCACAACCCCAGGCACCGTTTCGTGCACGAGATTACCGCAACGGCTTTCAATCCCGCACGTTGGTTCTCGGAGTAAGCCCGATCTTGCAGGGTCGTCCACGAAGTTCAAAAATACTTTTCGCCTACCCATTCGGGAACTTGCTGGTCATGTTTCAGCCGTATCCTCTGAAGACATACGGCATCGAAGATGTCACCCAGGGTTCCTTTCCTGGTGCGGATGGCAGGAAGGCTCGAGTTCGCCTCAAGCCAGAATCGATCGGAAATTGTCGGCATGCTGTCCACATAAGCTGACCCCCACCAGTCCAGGACCCTGTCCTGCGCCGATCGCAGAAGGCGATCGCCCGGCAGGCGAGCTCTCTTTTCGTGCTGGTTTACAGCCCGGTGCGTCGGCATCAGGTTCCAGAGATCGCCGCAGGGCCACGCTATCCATGGAAGACAATGATCAACATCCAGGTTCTTTTGATCCAGACGCCTGCCGCTCCATACGCAGTACAGGTTCCCGTGGTCTGACATTTCCAACGCCCGTTCACGCGCCAGCCGTACGTCCCGGTCAGGCTCATCCCATGTCATCGCCGCTGCCAGCACGTTGTCGTCAACCCGGGTGCCCCGACGTGACGCGTAGGACCGGATGAGGCGGCTCCATTCGGCGACGATGGCCGGCTCGATCCAAACGCCGAAGCGTTGCAGAGCTCGCCAGAGGTGCCTGGGAATCAGCATTTCGCCAAAGCTGTACAGGTATGCCTGATCGAGATGTATCGAGGACGGACGCGGTAGGCTGCCGAACCTCGTTACCGGGAATACCTGTCCCCCGCCCTGGAAGGTGACATAGGTGGCAGGCATCTTCTCGATGGTATAGGCGGCATCCTTCAACGCCTGGTGGAGGACACCGGAAAGCTCACCGGAAAACCTCGTACCTACGCGCAACTCGAGATGCGAAACGTCGGCGAGCTTGCGGTAAGCCTCCTTGACGAAGCCCAGGTGCCGCAGGCCGACATTGGAAGGGTTTTGCGGAAAGCCTGCCGATAGAAGTGGCTTGAACAACCGGATCCATGTCAGGGAAATCAATCCGAGAGGGACGGCGACATGATCGTCATCACAATGGCGGGCAAAGCCAGCGGCCCCGTCAGCGACGCGGGACAGTGTGCGCAGAAGGGCGAGCTTGTAGGTCGAACTCTTGTCATCGTTGAGGATGATGTGCCGGAGCAGCGGAAGCGCTCCGGTCCCGTCGTCGGGCAGTCTGATCGCCATCTGGATCCAGCGGACGTCATCTCGGCCCAGCAGATCCATCGCCTCCGTGTGTCTCTCGACAAACGCTCCATGGTCGCGAGCCAGTGCTTCGATTTCTTCCGGCGAAACAGGGAAGAAACCCCGTCCGAGGTCGGCCGGGCCGCGACGGAGCGTGATCGCGACCACACCGCCTGGCCGGAGCAGATTGATCATCTTCCGGAAAGCGCGCGGCCGATCGCTCTCCGGCACATGCATCCACACGGCGCTCAGGAGAATCAGATCGAATGACAGACCGGATCGAGAAATTTCGCCCAGTGTCGGCAGACGGTCATCGAACCAGTTGATGGCGGGATTGCCATGCAGAGCCGAGGCAGCAGCCCGCATGGACGCGGACGGTTCGACCGCGACCACATCATGACCATTGGCAGCCAGCCACGCAGCATCGCGGCCGCTGCCCGCACCTATGTCAAGCACAGAGGCCGATTTCCGGGGCAACAGGTCCTGCAACCAGTCGTGGACAGCTTCCGACTTTACCTCTTCATACCGCGCCACGACCGTTTCGGCATTGACGTTGTACCAAGCGATCGAGTCTACCATTCCCCTTTGATCCCGCTTGTTGTCGTGTCGGTCGTTCGCATTCCGTGTTCAACCCGATCGGGAAAGAAGATCCGGGGTGCTGCGCCGGGTATCGCGTTCCGATGCCAGGTGCCTCAACGTCAGGATGTTCTTCAATACCTGATCACCGGACAAACGAACACTCCCGGAATCCCGGAAAGAAGGAAGAGATAGGCTCTCGACTCCGGCATCAATCGAACGCATAGCGGGCCGCCCGTTGCGTGTGAGCCCGGGATGAATTGGCGGCGGTCACGGATCCGGGTTTCGCTGCCGGGCCTGCTCGTTGGGCACGCGAAAGAGTTCAGATGCCGCGAAGGAACCCGACCTCGCGGCCAACGTCCTGGGGCTGCGACAAAAGTGCCGAACAGATTCGCGATTGCCTTCATCCTGATCACCGTCGTGATCGATTCAATGGGTATCGGTTTGATCATGCCGGTCATGCCGGACCTGATTCGCGAACTCAGGGGTACAGGACTGAGCGAAGCCGCGTTGTGGGGAGGGGTGCTGGCTGCCTCGTTTGCAGTGATGCAATTCCTGTTCGGGCCATTCCTCGGGAATCTCTCCGACTGCTACGGTCGGCGGCCGGTGCTGCTCTGTTCCCTCGTGGTCATGAGCGTCGACTATCTGATCATGGCGTTGACGGGATCGATCTGGATCCTGTTTCTCGGTCGCATCATCGGAGGAGTCACTGCAGCGACCCACGCCACGGCGCTTGCGTACGTTGCGGACGTTTCGGAACCTGACCGAAAATCCCAGAACTTCGGACTCATCGGGGCGGCGTTTGGAATCGGGTTCATCATTGGACCGCTCTTCGGAGGCGTCCTGAGCGAATTCGGCTCACGCGCGCCGTTTTACGCCGCCTGCGCGCTCGCGTTCGGCAACGCGATGTTCGGGTACTTCATCCTCCCTGAGACAGTTACCGACAGGACACGCCGCGCCTTGTCGCTGGCCCGGGCCAACCCGTTGGGAGCACTCCGTCACGTCGGAAATGTACGCGGAGCGGCGCCATTGCTCATTGGGTTTTTTCTGCATTCTGTCGCATTTTTCGTCTATCCGACCGTGTGGTCCTATTACGCGCAGGAACGGTTCAACTGGGATCCGTTCATGGTCGGAATCTCGCTTGCCACGGTCGGCATCGCGATCGTGATCGTGCAGGGCGGACTCATCAGGGTAGTCCTGCCGCGGCTGGGCGAGTGGAGGACGGTCATCTGCGGAATGTGCATCACATGCGTGGTGTTCTTTTCGTATGGATTCGTTTCCGAGGGGTGGACGGTATTCGTCCTGATTCCACTTTCATCATTGGGAATGCTCTCCAACCCGGTACTTCAGGGTCTGCTGTCGAGGGCGACGAGCGATGATGCACAAGGAGAACTGCAGGGTGTCCTGGCGGCCATCACCGCGATCGCAACGATCGTCAGCCCGCTGATGATGTCGCTGGCGTTCAGGCAATTCACACACGAAGAGGCAGCATTGTACTTGCCCGGTGCACCGTTCCTGCTGGCGGCGCTGATCGAGTTTGCGGGCCTCCTGGTTATCGCCTCGGCTGCCAGACGAAAGCTCAGTGCCGCCTGACCACCAGGCCCGCTGCGGCAAGGAACCGATCGTAACGTGGCGATGCGACCCGGCCATGCTTCCTTCGGCGACAAGGTTCTCCCGGCAATCGTCAAGTCCCGTTCGTCGATCACATGACGGAGGCAGCATGGATCAACCCGGATTCCCGATGGCCTGAGCCTAAACAAAGAAGTCGTGAACGTGCGGTCTCCCGGCGACGATGCTCTCTGGCCGGAAATCGACAGTGGCGTGATCCGGCACGCGATTCCATCGGAACTTCTCTTGTCCGCGTCGATTTCACCCGACGGCTGCTTCGAAGCCGGTCCACTCGCGTCCTTCATGCTGACCTATACGGCAGGATAGTCCGGCATCGAAGAAACAGGAAGCCTGCGGAACTGTTTCCGGGTCGCCTGCGACCACGTCGGCCCCAGTTCGAAGATCCGGCAGGGCCGAACTACTGCAGTCCCGTTGGGATCCCAAGGGAAACGTCCGTCCCTGGGACAAGACGTTGTGGATCAAGGCCGTACGGGGATACCATCACCGTTCGTTTCGGCGTAGCCGATCATGGTGGCCCCGGAATGCGGTTGCAGGCTTTCTTTGGAGACACTTTCGATTTCAGGGTTCTCGTCGTCCCGATCGCCACGTTCAATTTTCAGCCGTTACCACTGCAACCGGTGATCTCGATCGTGCCGGGTCCTCCCGAACGGCACGTTGCCGTGATCCAGACGCTTCGACGGCCCGGCGAAGCCGTTTCGCCCAGGCTCAAGGCAGAGGACAAATGGGGCAACCCGTCGGACCAGTGGGACATCCTGTTCTTTGTTGAACCCGAGGGCGAGATCGATGGCCTGCCGGACAAGGTCCGGATGTCAATGGGTGACCTTGCAGCCGAGATCGATGGTCTCACGGCGAACGGCCCGGGAATCGTTTCGATTCGCCTGTTCGATGCCGAGGGCGATGTCATGGCCGTTTCCATGTAGATGGCCGTCCGCGATTCGGAACTTGTCCTGTTCTGGGGCGACTTGCATGGCCAGTCGGAAGAGAAGGTCGGTACCGGCACGGCGAAACAGTATTTTGCCTTTGCCCGCGATCGGGCGTTCCTGGACGCCTGCGCGCACCAGGGGGAACGACTTCCAGATTACCGACGCCTCCTTCTGGAACAGGCTGAACTCCCTGACGGCACGCTATGATCAGCGTGGAGGGTTCGATGCACTGACAGGGTACGAGTGGTCCGGGAATACGTCACTTGGCGGCGACAGGAACGTCTACTTCCAACCGACGACCGGGTCATCCGCCGCTCATCGTACGCGCTGATCGACGGTGGAGATAGCGCTGGGGGTGCATCCCAATCTCTTTGTTTCAGGCGGCCACGGACTGTTGAGCTTGCCAGTGGAGGAAGTCGACCCACCTTTGGTTCGTGAGGCAGCACTTGATCGCCAGCACGGCATTGGCTCCTGTGACGCTCCTATGACTTCCGGGCCGTTTCATCCGTAGCCCGACAATCTGCCGACCGGCATTCTCGACGTCACCGGATCCGATTTGCATGCCTTGTTGGCGGTATTTGTCGTATTGCATCTGCGCCTTGTTGGCGGTGAAATAGTCGATGAACTTCGCAAAGGCTTCGTCCCTGTGACAATGTGGCGTGGCACAAGAATGTTCCCGGTTGTCAATCCTGGTGTGACGCCGCTCAACCACAGAAAGACCGTCGAAACATTGGAAAAATTACCGGTAGCGGTTCAGGTTCAACTTTGCCGGAATGCTGAATTGCTCCACGCGAGGAGAATGGCCAGGTCGGCGGATAGGCGGATGCGCCTTTCCAATCGGAAATACACAGATGATGGGCGTCAATATGTCGCCAGCACGATTGACGTGCTTATGAACAACACTATAAACGTCTATATGATCAACATGGAATACGTTTATATGAACTTCATCATAGACGTGCAGTTGACCTGAGGATGAGCAAGAACAACAAGGAAAATGGTATCTCCAAACGAAAAACTGGCGGCTTCCCTTGAGGTGTTGCGGACATTGCAAGGGGACGTAGGCAACGTCATCAAGAGCAGTGAGCTCAGCAGAACACATCGTGAGCGTTTGCAGCGAACAGGCTTGCTGAAAGACGTCATGGCAGGCTGGCTGGTAGCGACACGTCCTGAGGATCGGCCGGGAGACACCACCTATTGGTATTCTTCATTTTGGGAATTCTGCATTCGGTATTGTACTGACAGGTTTGGAGATGAATGGTGTCTCTCGCCTGAGCAATCGCTCCTGCGGCATGCCGAAAATCCCGAGATTCCGAAACGGGTCGTCATCTGGAGCCCAGGGGCATCGGGAAACAATCGCCCGCTGCCGTTTCAGACCTCGATCTACGATCTGAAAAAAGCGCTGCCCGGGAAAGAAGACCTGGTGCAAAAGGACGGGTTGCGGATTTTGGCGGTCGAAGCGGCGCTCATCAAGGTCACGGAGAATTTCTTTCACAATCACCCCTTAGAAGCACGAATCGTGCTGGCATCAATACGGTCAATCAGCGGTCTGCTTGCACGGCTCCTCGATGGCGGACATGTGAAAGCGGCCGGCCGGGTTGCGGGTGCACTCAGGAACATGGGCCGCGCGGAGGAAGCCGATCGGATCCTGAGGCGAATGCGTTCAGCAGATCATGATGTACGGGAACGTGGTCCTTTTTCGCCCGACGTCTCGCAGCCGCACGTTCAGACCGGCATTCCGCCGCTGGTTGGACGTATTCGGAACGCATGGCACGGTGGGCGCGAAGAGGTGATCGACGTTTTGCCAGAGGACTTGCCGCTGCCTCGTGATGCGGGTGCCTATCTTGCAAGCATAGACGAGATCTACGTCAGCGATGCCTACAACTCACTGTCAATCGAGGGATACAGGGTTACCGAAAAGCTGATCGAGAGAGTACGGACCGGTCAGTTTGATCCGGAGAGAAACCCTGCTGACCGCACTGATCGTGATGCGCTTGCAGCGCGCGGCTATTGGCAGGCATTCCAGGCAGTTCGAGCTTCTATCTGCAGGGTACTCGCAAGAGACCCGGCCGGACAGGTTGCCTTTGAGGATCACGACGGATGGTACGCGCAGTTGTTCCAGCCGTCGGTCGATGCCGGTATTCTACGTGCCGGTGTACTTGCCGGATTTCGCAATCATCCAGTCTATCTGCGCGGTTCGCGCCATGTTCCACCCAGGGTCGAAGCGATTGCCGATGGTATGGAAGAACTGTTCGCGCACATGAAATCGGAACCCTCGGCCGCCGTTCGCGCCGTCCTTGGCCATTGGCTGACGGGGTATGTTCACCCCTATCCGGATGGAAATGGGCGCATGGCAAGATTCTTGATGAATGTCATGCTCGCCTCTGGTGGCCATCCTTGGACGATCATCAGGCTGGAGGACCGGGCGTGCTACATGTCGGCGCTTGAGGCTGCAAGCACGGCCTTTGATGTTCGTCCCTTTGCTGAATTGATCGCCGAAAGGCTCGATTGGTCAAAGCAGGAATTGAACGAATTGGGGTAACTGCTCACCCCAAATTTCCGTTTGACGCGTTTCCTGTATGACAGCCGTCAATCTCGCGAAACGATGCTGGCGGCAAGGCGCCCGGCAGTGTCTCCGGCCGTCTATCACCCCGCAGGGCCCAAAGGGGCAAAACCGCCATGCCGCCCGCAACGCAACACCCCGGTGCAAAAAAACTGTCCGAATCACTCAATACAAAGAGATTGGGATGCACCCTAGCGCTGGCACGCATGCCCCGACGTGCAACGCGCAGTTTGACGCCCTGTTGGAGAACGAGGAGTGGGATGTCGTCATGTACGCCCACTGTGGCGGCCGGTATGCGGAAATTGCCGTTACGCACGACGGGAGATCCGAAAAGTCCGTGGAGATTCTCTCTCCGTGGGGAGCTTCGCATGGCTCCCGCACGACGCGTTCGGGCTCAACTGCCGAGTCGGTGTCGTGGCCAATTCCGATGGCCACATGGGCTGGCCAGGGGCGAGCTGTCCCGGTGCGGACATGTTCGGCGCAATCGGAGGACTGGCGTGTTTCCTGATGGAAGCCCTGGATCGTCCGGGCCTGCCGGATTGAAAGCGAAAACGCTGCCACCATGGAACCACGGGCTGGCCGGCTGGCCGGATGGCCATTGAACTCACGGGGCGGTTCACCAAGCCCGGCCAGGTTTATCATGATGACCCGGCCCTGGCCGATGACGCAGATCATGCGGTCGCGTCGACGGCATTGATGGGCGACATCGTTCGCCTGCCTTCGGGAGAGATAGACCTTGATGTCTCCCTCGTGACCTCCGCTCCGATCGAGAATGTCGATATCGTCAACGGTTTGGACCTGGTTGAGACCATCACCCGGTTCGAGCGATCTGATCTCGGGAACCGAATCCGAATCCTCCGGGAAGGCGCCGCGTATCGCGGGCGGTTTCGAGAGGTGATCCGGGACGGGAAAGCCGAGTTCATCGGCAATGACGTCACGGACATGGTTCCCGTGAACTTCCTGAACCCGGAAAGGACACTCTCGAGCGCACGGGAAACATCGCCGAATGGCGTTCAACGACCACGGGAAACTTCAGCGGCTTCGATGTCCTGTTGACCGACAGCGAATCGGGAAAGGTCCGATTCGAGACGCCGTTGGTCAGCTTTGACCAGTCGATAGCGGGCATTGGCAGTGATGACATCGTTTACGATGTGCCGGGCGGGTTGCCGCGATTCGTCAAGATGTTGCGACTCCCGACCATCAGCCCGCACAAATCGTTCAGGTTCAGGCGCAGAATTCCCTTGAGACCCGCAGGTGACAATCGGGTCTACATTCGTCTGACTCGGGAAGACGGCTCTCGGGCGTGGACCAGTCCGATCTACGTGTTTCGGAAGTGACCGGGAAGACCCGAGACCAGGTGCGGTCAGTCCGCCAGCGACGCGCCGGTCGCCTTTGGCGTGACGAATCAGGATCCTTTGGTCCGTTTTCGACAACACCTGGCCGTCATTCCGTGGCACGTCGGTGCACGATGCGGTTTCGGTAGCGACACGTGGCGCTTTCGTGAGTTCCGGGGCGGGCCTGACGCAGCCGGCTTTTCTCGGGGTGCTGTCCCGGAGATTTGAAGGGACGGGGCGGTTGGGTTGGTATGTAGCTGTCCGTACCAAGTCTTGACTACGGGCGACGGGAGTGTGAATATACCATCGCCGGGGGCATGCTTTGGCGGTTACCGTTTACCGGGCGCAAGTCCGGGGCAATGCCCGAAAGGGTTGAAACCAAGGAAGAGGGAACAAATGAAAAGTAAACAATTCATTGGCGCATTGGCGGCTGCAATGATGGCCGCCGGAGTGGCTACCGCTGGTACGCTCGAAGATATCCAGGCGAAAGGCCATCTCCAGTGCGGAGTATCCACCGGCCTCGTCGGCTTCGCGGCCGCTGATGCCAACGGGAACTGGGATGGTTTTGACGTCGCGGTTTGCCGAGCCGTTGCAGCTGGCGTGTTGGGTGATGCGCAGGCTGTGAAATTCACACCAACCACCGGAAAGACGCGTTTCACGGCGCTCAGTTCCGGCGAGGTTGACATGCTGGCACGGAACACGACCTGGACCTTCAGTCGCGATGCCGATCTCAAGCTGACCTTCGTCGGTGTCAACTACTACGACGGGCAAGGCTTCATGGTGCCTGCGGGCCTCGGTGTCTCGTCCGCAAAGGAACTTGACGGTGCGACGGTCTGCATCCAGACCGGTACGACAACGGAACTGAACCTGGCGGATTTCTTCCGCTCGAACAACATCAGCTACGAACCGGTTCCGATCGAGACCAATGCCGAAGCCCAGCAACAGTACCTGGCCGGTGCTTGCGACGTCTACACGACGGACAGATCGGGTCTCGCTGCAACTCGGGCAACGTTCGAGAATGCCGCGGATCACGTGATTCTGCCCGAGATCATCTCGAAAGAGCCGCTCGGGCCGCTCGTACGGCACGGGGACGATCAGTGGGCTGACATCGTCCGCTGGACCCTGAATGCCCTGATCACCGCGGAAGAACTTGGCATCACTTCGGCCAACGTCGGTGAAATCGGCTCAGGCCCGACCAACAATCCCGAAGTCAACCGTCTGATGGGAACCGAAGGTGACCTCGGCGGCATGATTGGCCTTGACAAGGCATGGGCACAGCGGGCGATTGCCGCTGGCGGCAACTACGGCGAAATCTTCGAACGCCATATCGGGGAAAACACGCCGATCGGGCTGGCCAGAGGGCTCAACGCCCAGTGGACGGATGGTGGTCTGATCTACTCGCCTCCATTCCGTTGACGATATTGGAAGGAAGGGTGCGCATGTCGCATCCTTCCTTTTTTCTCCATCCGGATCCGGCGCGAACCAGGCGAGCCGGAACTAGTACGGTTGCAATTGGATAGCAGCCGGATACGGAACAGGGGAACACCATCATGGCGATAACAGCTGCTCAGATGGATACGCAGTTTCGTCTGGGCATGCTCATTTACGATACCCGGTATCGGTCACTGACCATACAGGTTGTGGCGCTTGCCGGTTTCATGCTGCTCGCAGCGTGGCTTATCAGCAATACGATCCAGAATCTCGCGGCCCTCGGAAAACCGATTGATTTCGGGTTTCTCCGGGAACCGGCAAGTTACGACATCAACCAGCGCCTGCTCGAGTACACGTCCCGAAACACGCATTTGAGGGCGTCGGTTCTCGGACTGATCAACACCATGCTCGTCGCGGTTCTCGGGTGCATCACGGCGACGGTTGTCGGCGGACTTGTCGGCATTCTGAGGCTTTCCAGGAACTGGCTGATCTCCCGAATCATGACGGTTTACGTCGAAGGGTTCCGCAACGTGCCCGTCCTGCTCTGGATCATTCTGGTGATGGCCATCATGATCGAGAGCATGCCTGCACCGAGGGATTTCCGGGGCGAAAACCCGACCGCATCCCTCCAGCTCTTCGACTCGGTCGCGATCACGAATCGCGGGGTCTACATTCCCGAGCCGTTGTTCAGCCGTGGCATTGGCGATGTCAACGTCCTCGGTGCGTTCGAAGTCAGTCTCGACCTTGTCGCGTTCCTGATCGTCCTCGGCGCAGGAATTTGGGCCTCCAGCCGGGTCAAGCGCCGCGCCGACCGCATTCAGGATGAAACGGGAGTCCGCCCGGTTGTCTGGTGGCAACGGGCTTGCCTCGTTGTCGTTCCGAGCGGCGTGCTGCTGTATTTGCTCGGCTTCCATCTCGGCTTTCCCGAGCTCAAGGGGTTCAATTTCAAGGGCGGAATCCACATGCGGAATTCGCTGATCGCGTTGTGGTTGGCCCTTTCGCTCTATACCGCGGCGTTCGTCGCCGAGATTGTCCGGGGAGGAATCCTGGCGATCTCGAAAGGCCAGACCGAAGCCGCGGCGTCCCTGGGGCTCAGGCCGCCCCGAATCATGGGATTGGTCATACTTCCGCAGGCGCTCCGCGTGATCATTCCGCCGCTGATTTCCCAATACCTCAATCTCACCAAGAACTCGTCCCTGGCGATTGCGGTCGGCTACATGGACGTTACCGGAACACTGGGTGGCATAACCATGAACCAGACGGGACGAGAGCTCGAGTGCATACTGTTGTTGATGCTCTGTTACCTGACGCTGTCCCTCGGCATTTCGGCAGTGCTGAACTGGTACAACGACCGCGTCAAGCTCAAGGAACGCTGAGATGGCGAGCAAATCCTTTGTTCGCAATGAACTGATGGACCAATCGGCGCCGCCGGTGGCGTCGACGGGCGTTCTTGGCTGGCTGAGGGCGAATCTGTTCGGAACATGGATGAACAGCGTCCTGACCGTCGTGTCCCTGGCACTGATTTTCCTGGTCCTGCGGGAGGTCTTTCCCTGGATGGTTCGTTCATCCTGGACGGCGACATCGCTCAAGGAATGCCGCGAAGCCATTGACTTGACCTGGGGAGATCATGTTGATGGCGCCTGCTGGGCGGTGATCAGGGAACGATATCTTCAATTGCTGTACGGGTTCTACCCTGCCGAGCATTACTGGCGCGCCAATCTCGCTTTTGTCCTGCTCCTGGTGGGAATGGCGCCGATACTGTTTCCGGCGGTTCCGCGCCAGGTGCTCTGGTTTTCCGCTGCCTTTCCATTCCTGTGTTTCTGGCTTCTCTGGGGAGGGTCGGTCTGGCTTCCGATCGCGGCAGCATTGGGATTTGTCATCGGGTACTATGCGTTTCTGGCCGTCGGCACGATTGCAGGGCAGCTTTCGGGCATAGTCGCCGCTCTTCTGGTTCCCGTGATTTGGTGGATCTGGCTGGCTGCTCCGTTTTCCGAAATCCTGGACGGCATCCTCGGGATCGGGCTGGAGCCGGTGGAGTCAGCGAAATTCGGCGGATTCATGCTGTCGGTCACGATTGGCATAACCGGGATCGCGTTGTCCCTGCCGATCGGAGTCCTGCTGGCGCTTGGCAGGCAATCCAACCTTTTGATCCTCAAGTCGCTTTGCGTCGGATTCATCGAGTTCATTCGCGGAGTTCCGTTGATCACGCTCCTGTTCGTCGCGTCCACGCTGCTCAACATCTTCATGCCGCCAGGGACGAATTTCGATATCATTCTTCGGGTTGTCATCATGGTAACCCTGTTTTCCTCGGCCTACATGGCGGAGATCATACGGGGCGGGCTCGCGGCGTTGCCACGAGGGCAGTACGAGGCAGCCGACTCGCTTGGTCTCGACTACTGGAAGTCACAGCGACTGGTCATCATGCCGCAGGCGTTGAAGATCTCGATTCCGGCGATTGTCGGCAACTTCATCGGCCTGTTCAAGGATACCACGCTCGTTTCGATCATCGGCCTTCTTGACCCCATTGGCCTGACCAACAACATCCGGGCAGATGTCGACTGGAACGGGATCGTCTGGGAGCTTTACGGCTTCATCGCCTTCATGTTCTTCGTGTTTTGCTTCTTGATGAGCCGGTACTCGATGTACCTTGAACGCAAGTTGAGCACGGAACATCGTTGATGAAGATCCACCTCGGGTTTTGCGCCTGCGCGAAGCCGGCATCCGCAATCAGGCCAGTGTCGGCTGGTTCACGAGGGAGCGGGAGGGAGTAGCTAGAATGTCGGAACTGATGGCGGAACGCGAAATTGACCGGTCCCATATGGAGGTATCCGATGAGGTTGTCATCGAGATCTCCGGGATGAACAAGTGGTTCGGCGCTTTCCACGTTCTCCGGGACATCAACCTGACAGTATATCGGGGCGAAAGGATCGTGATCTGCGGTCCTTCGGGCGCCGGCAAGTCGATGCTCATTCGGTGCATCAATGCACTTGAGGAACATCAGCAGGGAAGCATTGTCGTTGAAGGGACCGTCTTGTCTTCGGATCTCAAGAACATCGACAAGATTCGGTCCGAGGTGGGCATGTGCTTCCAGCATTTCAACCTGTTTCCTCATCTGTCCATCCTGGAGAACTGCACGCTGGCGCCAATCTGGGTCCGGAAGGTTCCGTTGAAAGAGGCCGAGGAAACGGCGATGCATTTTCTGGAAAAGGTAAAAATCCCCGACCAGGCGCTCAAGTATCCAGGGCAGTTGTCAGGCGGGCAGCAGCAGCGCGTCGCGATTGCCCGTTCGCTCTGCATGCGCCCCCGGATCATGCTGTTCGACGAACCGACCTCGGCTCTCGACCCGGAAATGATCAAGGAAGTCCTCGACACCATGATCGAACTGGCCGAAGAAGGGATGACGATGCTGTGCGTGACCCACGAAATGGGTTTTGCCCGGCAGGTCGCCAACCGGGTGATTTTCATGGCAGAAGGCCAGATCGTCGAGCAGAACGAACCGGAAGAATTCTTCAGCAACCCGCAATCGGATCGGACCAGGCTGTTCCTCAGCCAGATCCTTGGGCATTGACGGCCCAACCCTGAGTCCCCGACGCCGGTTCCGCGCGAGCGGTTTCAGGCTCACTCTTCGGAGCCGGAGACCGTTCGGCCAGGACTGGACCCGGGGATGGGCAAGTCAACAAGCATTGAGCGGCGTGTCGTCCCTGCCTGCGTGACGATCGAGGCATTTGCAGCAAGAAGCCGCGGCCAAGCGATTTCAGGCTTCGAGTTCGCGCGGGATCCAGAAGTCGATCAACTCTCCCGTTGCCGGCACGAGATCGCTCCACGAATCGATGTCAAAATCGATGACCGCAGTTGCTGCCGTCGGGTATCGCCCGAACTGGGAATGGGTTGCCGCGCGGTTTGATTCCCTCAGAATCATGGACGCAAACACGGCGGTTCCGGGATTGTGCCCGAGCATGAGGACGACTGGTTTCCTCGAAGAACGAAGGATTCGGAGCATCTGGGTGATTCCGGCATGGTAAAGGTCCGGCTCCACCCGATGCGCGATCGACAATCGCGCGGAAGATTTCAACCCTTGCCAGGTTTCGAGGCAGCGTAACGCGGACGAAATGACCGCTTCTTCCGGAAGAATGGCTGCCTCGCGCAACTGCTTCCCGATCAGCCGGCAGGAGCGGTAACCGCGCTTGCTCAAGGGGCGGTCATGATCGCGCAAGCTCGCGTCGTCCCAGCTGGACTTGGCATGGCGCATCAGGATGAGGCGGTGCAGACCCATGATGCGATCCTACAGAAATGCGTTCATGTGAAAAGCCGATTGTGAAGACGGGCGCCCGGCGCCGGCACTGATCGGGCACGACCGCCGCACCGCGCATCCCCGCTCCATGCAGTCGTGACCGGCGGCCGTTCGAAGAAAGGCCTTGCAGCGGTCCACGTCATATCCGCTTTCGGACAACGCGCCGACCGGGCAAGCCGAAACGCAGGGGCGTTCGCTGCATCCGTTGCACGGTCGCCCTGAGGAACCGGCAGCCTCCGCGGACGAAATGTCCTCGTCGACGGCGAACTCGAAACCGAGTGCGCCCCGAAACGAAACCATCAGGCCCGTGTGATCATGGACGAGCAATCCGACCGGAGATGCCCAGCAGCGCCCGCTCTCGAGCGCCCAGCCGGGAAATGGCTGATACGGCGGTCCCCCGAAGGGAAAGAGCGGCTCTGCTTCCACGGATTGCGCGATCCTGGAAATGACTCGCCGCGACCATCGGTCGAGCGGATCGGGATCGCCGTCGCGGTATTCCGGCGAAAGCGTGAAAACATCCCAGAACCCAGTCGCGGGACCCAGGAGTACGACTGACCGATAAGGGTCGCCGCGGGCGTTCGCGTCGTGAGCCACGCCGTAGACCGCAAGTCCGGGCTTTCGAACTTCGGCGGCGATGTCAGCGATTGTCGTCACGTTTGAACGGGAGCATGAGGCTCCATCCCAGGCGGGCCGGGGAGTCGTCCTGCCACTGCAAGCCGAGCGACATGGTTTCGTGGCCGCGGGATGGCTGGGGAGTGTAGGTGGCGAACAGGTGATCCCATACCGAGAGCGAAAACCCGAAGTTCGTGTCGTGCTCGGTGCGCAGGGTCGAGTGGTGAACACGGTGCATGTCCGGGGTGACCACGATCAGCCTGAGGATCGCGTCGGTCCTGGCCGACAACTTGAGATTGGCGTGATTGAACATTGCCATTCCGTTCAGCATGATCTCGAACAGGACGACGGCAAGGACGGCCGCGCCCAGGATGTAGACAAAGCCGATCTTGATGATCATTGAAAGGGCGATTTCGATCGGATGAAACCGCACCGCCGTCGTGACATCGACGTCGCGGTCGGCGTGATGCACCCGGTGCAGACGCCACAGCACGGGAATCTTGTGCATGATCATGTGTTGCGCCCAGATGACGAAGTCCAGAAACACCACGACAATCAGGATTTCCAGCCACGCGGGCCAACCCAGGTTGTTGAAAATCCCCCACCCCCTTGCGGAGGCGTCCATGGCCGCGCCAATGGCCAGCAACGGTATGACGATCGCGATGAGTTGCAGCGTGATGGTATCCAGAATTACGATACCGATGTTTGTCGTCCAGCGTCCTGCACGGGGCAACGAGCGTTTGCGGCGCGGCAAGGCCCACTCGGCGGCCACGAGTACAAGAAACACGATCAGGAAAACGACGAATCGGATAGCGACTTCATTTTCCATCTGACGACGCTCCTTCTCCCGATCATCGTACCGACACCCTCATTGGTAAACAACTCGAGAAGGCAGGCATTCGGCAACCGTCCATCCATGATGACGACCGCACGTACACCTTCGCTCACAGCATCAAGGGCGGTCTTTGTCTTGGGTATCATGCCGCCGTTGATGGTGCCGTCCTCGATTAGGCGATTTGCTTTCTGCGGTGTCAGGTAGGGGATGACCTTGTCATCCCGGTCCTTGACCCCTGCAACATCGGTCAGCAACAGCAAACGGTCGGCTTGTAGTCCGGCGGCGACTGCACCGGCCGCGGTATCTCCGTTGACATTGAAAGTCTCGCCATCCATCCCGGTTCCGAGGGGCGCGATGACCGGAATGTATCCGCCCTCGATCAGGTTTTGCACCAGTTCAGGATTGATTCCGATCGGTTGGCCGACGAGGCCGAGATCAGGGTCGGCCTGTTTGCATACGATCAGATCTGCATCCTTGCCCGAAATCCCGACAGCCCGGCCCCCCTGGGTGTTGATGGACTGGACGATGTTCTTGTTCACGTTGCCGGAAAGAACCATTTCGACGACCTCGACGGTTTCCTTGTCGGAAATCCGCTTTCCTTCGACAAACCTCGACTTGATTCCAAGACGGTCCAGCGTGGCGTTGATCATCGGTCCCCCGCCGTGGACGATGACGGGGTTCAGATTGCATTGCCGCATGAGCACGATATCCCTGGCAAGGCTTCGGAGACGGGCATCGTTCCGGGCGGCGAAACCGCCGATCTTGATGACGATCGTCGCCCCGTCGTAGCGGCGGATATGGGGCAGTGCCTCGCTAAGCAGCCCGGCCGTTATCCGTGAATCTTCTTGACGCGTCTCGGACATCTCGTCTTCCTGAACTCAACTGCCGTCCCTCGGGCCCGGTTCGTTCCGTTGCCAGGGATTCCATGCGTGACGGGTATGCAGTTGTCGGACCTTTCGGATTACATCAAAAGCAGAACCGGTTGCCGGTCAAGTGCCGCTTGGGGACATCCATCGACCGGCAGAGGATGACACCGGTTTCGTTGGGTAGGCGTGCACTGAAGTGAACTCACCGGTGCGCGAGGGTCGGCGCAGCCGCAGGGCGCATCGTGCAATCGCGAGGCGCAACCGGTCCGTCAGCCCGAAACCGCGGCCATGAACCGGGACCTGATTTCGACCGGGTCCATCGCGATCACGGGCATCTTCAGATTCCCGCTGTCACATTTGCTGACAATGATCGTCATTCTGCCTGCCTCCAGAGCGTCCGCGAGTGCGCTCCCGGTGTCTTCCGCCCGGCATTCGACAACATTCTCGCATCCGCAGGCATCCGCGACGCGCGCGAGAGAGGTTCGTGCCCCGGCGTAGGTTGGCTGATCTCCGGTGGATCCATACGAACCGTTGTCGATGATCAGCAGGATGAAATTGTCGGCAACATTGTTCGCGATGGTTGCCAGCGTTGCGAGATTGGTCAGAACCGAGCCGTCGCCGTCGACTGCAATGACAGGCTTGGGTTGCGCAAGTGCAAGCCCCAGCCCGATGGACGAAGCGAGTCCCATCGTGCCGAGCATGTAGAAATTTGTCGCCTGATCATCGATCGCGTGCAATTCCTGGCTGGGAATCCCGATGTTGCAGACAACGAGATGATCGCGAAGGATAGGTGCAATGTCTCGAAGTACGTCCGCTCGGATCATGTCAATACCCTCCCCAGAACGATGAATCCGTCAGGATTGCCACCGGCTTGTTGCACATGAAGGTGAATTCAAGGATTCCGTCGAGATCATCGACGTCCGCCTGCCTGCTGAAGTGAAATGTCGGAATGTTCAGCTGTGCCAGGAGCGCCTTGGTGTGCACGGCCATTTCGACCTGGCACGCGACCGGCTCACCCACACCGCCGCGAAATGAAATCAGCATGGGCAGAGGCATCCGGTAGTACTGGATCAGGGTCGTCAAGGCATTGATCGTGACCCCGATTGCCGTGTTCTGCATGATGATGGCGGCGCGTTTTCCCCCGAGATAAGCGCCCGCACACAAGCCCATGCCTTCATCTTCCTTGTTCGACGGAATGTGCAGGATACCCGGATGTTCCTCGACACCATGAATGACACCGGCGAGCTGCTTGCAGGGCACCGTGGTCACGAACGAAATGTCGTTTGAAAAAAGGTCATCCACGATCTTTCTGCTGATTTCGGCTGTCATCGTCTTTCCCTGTCAGATCCGTTCAAGGACGAGTTTGGCAATCAATGCACTGACCCGGGCATTGCTGTCCCGCGTGACCCCTGCGATGTGAGGCGTCAGAACAAGATTGTCGAGTCCCCGGAATCGTTCGGCCGCTTCCTCAGAAAGGGGCTCGGTTTCAAAAACGTCAAGTGCGGCCCCGGCGATATGGCCCGTGCGCATGGCATTGGCAAGGGCGGTCTCGTCAACAACGCCGCCCCGCGAAGCGTTGATCAGGATTGATCCCGGCCTCATCAAGGCCAATCTCCGGGAATCGATCAGGTGGTGGGTGTCTTCATTCAGCGGGACGTGCAGGCTGACCACGTCGGACTGGCCAAGAAGGCGGTCCAGGGGCGCGGGCGTGATGCCGTCCCAAGCGGGCGAAGCGTCGGATAGAAAGGGATCGAAGGCAATGACCTCAATGTCCAGACCACGGGCAAGGCGGGCCGTTTCGCGCGCGGTTTGTCCGAACCCGACAAGTCCGAGCCGGTGACCGCCAGCCTCACGACCAAGACTGCAATTTTCTCTTGGCCAGTGGCCGGCAAGGAGTTCGGAGCGTGCAGAATATGCGTTTCGCAAGAGCATGAAGGCACATGTGATGACATACTCGGCAACGGATCGCGCATTCGCGCCCGTTGCAGGGATAACTTCGATGCCGCGCGCGGCACACGCCTCCAGGTCGATATTGTCGAGCCCGACACCCAGTCGGCCGACGATTCCGAGATCAGGCGCTGCGGCCAGGAGTTCCGCCGTGACCTGCGTACGATTGCGGACAATCAAGGCCACGACACCGGGCAATCGATCAAGGATGTCATCCGGATGATCTGCCAAATCCGGGTCGTAAAGCGTGGGGTGGCTGGATTCCATCATCCTGACGGAACCAGCGTCCATGAATTCGGTGATCAGGATCATGGTAACCCGGTACCTGGCTTGCTGGACACGTGCAGCGTTTTTTCCATTGCAAATTCGGACAGATACATGCGCCACAATTCATGACAACGGGAAATTACCGAATCCTCGAGGGCGCCTTCCGGAGCGCGACCGTCCCGATCAACGAATTCCCGCGTCGGGGCCAGGCAACTGGCCGTCACTGTTTTCTGTCATCACCACCATTCCAGCCTGCATTTCGCCCACATGTCTTCGTGCCGCGGCCGCCCCGACAGCTTGACCAGTACCCCAGTCCTTCTTTACGTTTTGAAGCGCAACTTGAAATGGATTGCACAGAGGGGAGTGAAGCAAATGACCAAAATTCCGGGAGCACTTGTTTTTTCGATCGCACTTGGTGTCACCCTGTTCACGCTGACGGCATTGGGTGGTTCGGCGGTTGCCGCGGATTCCGCCAAGGCAACGGCTGATTTCGTTGATACCGAAGGCAATTCAATTGGAGCCGCCAACCTTGTCCAGGGCCCGACGGGTGTCCTGATTCATCTCAGGGTCAGTGGCATTGCACCGGGTGGCCACGCCATCCATATCCATTCGATCGGCGCGTGTACGCCGGATTTCAAGGCGTCGGCCGGACACATCAACATACATGATCGGAAGCACGGCCTGCTCAATCCGGAGGGACCGGACGATGCTGACCTGCCGAACATCTATGCGGCGCCGGACGGCGTCGCAGAGGCCGAATTGTTCACAACCCGGGTGACGCTTTCCGATGACGGCATGAACGAAGGTGCGGCGTTTCTGTTCGATGATGACGGCTCGGCCCTCGTCATCCACGAGGCGCCGGACGATCACATGACGCAACCGATCGGTGGCGCAGGCGGCCGTATCGCCTGTGGAGTTATCATTGCTGCTGAATGAGACCAAAATCCGGGCACTGTGAACGTCACCGGCGGTCGGTAAGGGCTCGCGCCGGCAAAACCGCCCGGCGGAGTCCGATTCGGTAAAGTCGGATTACGTGGCGCGTGCCGAAAACCCGATCGCTTGTGCATTGTACAGGGCGTTGACCCTGGCAATTGCCCGGATACCTGCGAATCCCGAACGGCCGATTTCGGGAATGCCTGCGTTGCCGCCTGTCCAATACCCTGGCTGGCGGCGCACGGGGGATGCCGGTGTCGGGAAAGTCCTGCAGTCAATCGCTGTCTTGCCCGAAGCATCGCGCCGACGAATTCCGCCTGCGCAGGAGTCGAGGACCTTGCCAGAGTGCGTTCATTCTGGAAAGGTCAAGACCATGAGCCCCATGAGCAGCGTGGCGCGTGTTGCCGTACGCCGGAATTTCGCAAAAGGATCTGGTGATGTCCGACGCAGAACAGAAAACGCTTCTGCTGACAGGTGCGAGCCGGGGAATCGGCCACGCGACCGTCAAGCGTTTTTCGGCGGCCGGGTGGCGGGTCTTTACCTGTTCACGGCAGCCGTTCTCGGACCGATGTCCCTGGCCTGGCGGTGAAGACAATCACATCGTGATCGACCTGTCCGATCCGTCGGGGACGGCGGAGGTTGCCGAAAGGATCAGGACACGATTGCCAAACGAAAAACTGCACGCGCTGGTGAACAATGCCGGGATTTCGCCCAAGGGGAATGGAGGCCGTCGCCTGAATTCCCTTGAAACCGACATCGAGTCGTGGTGGCATGTCTTCCACGTGAACTTCTTCTCCTCGGTCATTCTGGCTCGCGGCCTCAAGACCGAGTTGGCGAATGCCCGCGGTGCGGTTGTCAATGTGACGTCAATAGCCGGCTCGCGTGTCCATCCGTTCGCGGGCGCCGCATACGCGACCTCGAAAGCCGCGCTGGCCGCCTTGACGCGGGAAATGGCGCACGATTTCGGGCCGATGGGCGTTCGGGTCAATGCGATTGCGCCGGGCGAAGTCGTATCGAGCATGCTGAGCCCGGGCACGGAGTCGATGATCCCCGGACTGCCGCTGCGACGGCTCGGAGAACCGGAGGAAGTGGCCGACGCCATTTTCTATCTGTGTTCCGACCAGAGTTCGTACGTTTCCGGGGCCGAGATCGAAGTCAACGGTGCCCAGCACGTCTGACCGGGCCGGGGACAGGATGATTACCGGTGGCGGTCGGGACTGCTGTCGGGATCAGCGCCAGGAATTGCATATCCGGCGACAGGCGGCCGGCAGGATCTTGACATGCACGGACCGGCCGGAGGTCGCCACCATGTGTTGCCGCCTGGCCGGGCAAGGGAGAAGGATGAGTTGAAATGGTAAAGCGGAAACTCGTTATCGATACCGATCCCGGAATTGACGATGCAATGGCTATCGTTTTCGCGTGCCTGCACGATGAAATCGATGTCGTCGGGCTGACGACGATCTTTGGCAATGTCTCCACGGAAACGGCGACCCGCAATGCATGCGCCCTGGTTGAACTCGTGGGTCAGGACATTGCGGTTGCCAGGGGCAGTGACACGCCTCTTGTCCAGGCGCCCCGCCCGTTCGCCTGGGAGATCCATGGCCGCGAGGGGTTTGGCGATGTCCAGCTTCAGCCCCCTGCGCAAGAGAGCCTTGTCGATGAAACCGCCGCTGAATTCATCTGCCGGAAGGTTCATGAGAAACCTGGCGAGGTTGACATCTGTGCTGTCGGCCCATTGACCAATCTTGCGCTGGCGCTCCGACACGATCCGTCGATTTCGGGAGTCGCGAGATCGGTCGTCGTCATGGGCGGCAGCCTCGATGCGGGAGGAAATGCCTCGAAAGCCGCCGAGGCAAACATCTGGCAAGACCCGCACGCCGCCAATGCGGTGTTTTCGGCGCCGTGGGACGTGACCATCGTTGGCCTGGACGTCACCAAGGAAGTCGTCTGCACGCCCGAGGATTTTTCGATGCTTGCAGCCAAGGCACCGACGCTTGGCGGGTTTCTCAACCGGGTGGTTCAGTACTACTTCGCAGCCACCAGGGAACGGAGCGGCATCTCCGGTTGCCACATGCACGACCCGACAGCGGTAGTCGCCGTCATTCGCAGGGAGTTGTTCACGATCAGGAACTCTGCGGTCGAAGTCATCGAGTCCGGCGAGCAGGCCGGAGCGACGGTCTGGTCGGCTTCGACCGAGAGGCCTTCCGTATCGGTCTGTTGCGGCGTCGACAACGCGGCGGTTCAGCACATGTTCCTGCGAACGATTGAAACCGGATTCTGAATTTCATGCCGGATGGCGACTCCACGTCCAGCGTACGGATTGTCGACTCGATCAGGGAAATCCCGGCTGAAGAGTGGGACGCATGTGCCGGAGGCGATTGCCCCCTGCTCAGCCATGCATTTCTCTCGGCGCTGGAGGATTCCGGATCAGTTGCCGCTCAAGAGGGATGGGCACCCTGCCATGTGGCGGTTTCGGAGGAAACCGCCGGGATCATCGGTTGCGCCCCGCTTTATCTCAAGGGCCACAGCCAGGGCGAGTATGTCTTCGACCATGGATGGGCGGAGGCGTTCGAAAGGGCCGGAGGCCGGTACTATCCGAAACTTGTTTCCGCGATTCCGTTCGCGCCGGTCACGAGCTACCGGCTCCTGGTGCGGCGCGGGCAGGATGCCAGCCGGGTTCGCGCCCTGCTGATCGCGGGCATGCTCAGGGTGGCGGAACGATTCGGTGTTTCCTCGCTCCACGTCAACTTTCCGGTAGTCGACGAATGGAGGGACCTGGGATCGTTCGGATTCCTGCAACGGATTGGTCACCAGTTTCACTGGAAGAACGACGGTTTCAGGTCCTTCGACCATTTCCTCGGTTCGCTTTCGTCGCGAAAGCGCAAGAACATCCGGAAGGAGCGGAGATCGGTCTCCGATTCAGGTGTTATCATGCATCGATTCGCCGGGGACACGCTGACGGCAGGTCACATGCAGGAGTTCTATCGGTTCTATCGTGACACGACCGACCGCAAATGGGGTTGGGATTACCTGAAAGAACCGTTTTTCGAGATGCTGCACGAACGCCTGGCAAGGCAGGTTGTCCTGGTCATGGCAGAACTGAACGGCCGATGGGTGGCAGGTGCACTCAACCTTGCCGGCAGAAAGGTGCTTTACGGACGCAATTGGGGCTGCATCGCCAGAATCCGGTTCCTCCATTTCGAGACATGCTACTACCAGGCGATCGAGCATGCGATCGAATGCGGCCTGGATCGGGTCGAGGCAGGCGCACAAGGTCCACACAAGATACAGCGGGGATATCTGCCGACCCGGACATACAGCGCGCACTGGATCGTCCACGAAGGGTTGCGCCGCGCCGTGTCGGAATTCCTGGATCACGAGAGCCGGTCGGTGGATGCGGAAATGGAGTTTCTTGACACGCTGTCGCCGTTTAGAAAGTCCTGACGATGGCTTGCCCCGGACCGGAAACAGCGCCGGGCATCGCCCGCGCGGCCCGGATGCGTGGGTTCGTGGAGGCCGGAAGAAGCGGCGGCAGGGGAGAAAGTCGGTGAAATCGAGGTGCGCACCTTGACCGTGACTGGACCGGGCGATGCTTCGGCACCGGTGAAATCCCGACGCGAGCCACCACCCGAATGTCGGCTAACGGTTCAGGGCCCGTGGCGAGGAACAGCCTGAGCCCGGCCATGCATCCGTACCTGATTACCGAGCGTTCTCAACCGATCGCCATCGCCCACCGCGGGTTTTCGGCGCGCCATCCGGAAAACACGATGGCCGCATTCGCCGCTGCGGTCGACATCGGCTACCTGTATGTCGAAACGGATGTTCACCCGACGGCCGACGGCATGCTCGTCGCGTTCCACGACGACAGGCTTGACCGGGTTACAGACCGGGCAGGGGTCATATCGGACCTCGACTGGTCGGAAGTCCGGAAGGCCCGCGTCGGGGGAGAGGAGAGGATTCCCCTGCTTGAAGAGGTGCTGACGACCTGGGATTCCGTTCGCGTCAACATCGATCCCAAGTCTGACGGGGCAGTCGAGCCGCTGTTGGCGATCCTGGCGCGCCTCGACGTCTGGGACCGGGTCTGCGTCGGGTCCTTTTCGGGTTCGCGCCTCGCGGGGATGCGCGCGTCCGCCGGAGACCGGCTGTGCACGTCGATGGGTCCCCTGGAAGTCACGCGCTTGCGCCTGGCCAGCATGGGGCTCCCGGTCGGTGCCTTTGTGGCGAACTGTGTTCAGGTTCCTCCGAGGGAGTACGGCCTCACGATCGTGGACAGGCGCTTTACGCGTGCGGCCCGTTCCCGGGCCATGCCCGTACACGTGTGGACGATCAATGATGAAGCGGAAATGCACCGTTTTCTCGACATCGGGGTCGATGGAATCATGACCGACGAAGTCGAGGTGCTGAAACGGGTCCTGATCGGTCGCGGAATGTGGTCCGATTGATGGCAGGCATCGTTCCCGGGTACCGTCGGCGACTGAACCGGGCGGGCAGGACAGCCGCGTTCGTCGATACGCGACCGACGACTGTTCGTTTCACGGGTTGAGTTTTCGGGGGCGTGACCGATAAACGGTGCGGGGCGAAACCACAGGGAGCGTACGGAATGTGTGGAATCGTGGGTCTCTTCCTCAAGGATCGTGCACTCGAATCCCGATTGGGTGAATTGCTGACGGGCATGCTTGTCACGATGAGTGACCGGGGACCGGACAGCGCCGGCGTTGCGGTTTACCGTGCGTGCAACGACGGAAAAGGAAAACTGACCGTTCAATCGGGCTCCCCGGACTCCGACTTCACGGAGTTGGCCAAAGACCTGTGCCCGGTCGTCGGTCGGGATGTCGCGGTCGAGCGAAATGATACGCACGCTGTTCTGACCATGCCCGCCGAAGATGTCGCGCGCGCGCGGGAGACGCTTCCGGAGGTGCGCCCGGGGGTCCGCGTGATGAGCGACGGCAGCGCCATCGAGATTTACAAGGAGGTGGGTTTGCCGGGCGATGTCGCCGAACGCTTCGGAATTCCTGAAATGAGCGGGAGTCACGGGATCGGGCACACGCGCATGGCGACTGAATCCGCCGTAACCACGGAAGGCGCGCACCCATACTCGACCGGCTCCGACCAGTGCCTGGTCCACAACGGCTCCCTGTCGAACCATAACGCCCTCAGGCGGCGTTTGCACCGGGAAGGGATGAGGATCGAGAGTGACAACGACACTGAAGTGGGCGCGGCCTACCTGACGTGGAAGATGGCTCACGGCGCCTCCCTTGGCGAGGCGCTTGAAGACAGTATCCATGTCCTCGACGGATTCTACACTTTCGTCGTCGGGACCCGGGACGGGTTCGGGGTCCTGCGTGACCCAATCGCATGCAAGCCCGCCGTGCTGGCCGAGACCGACAGTTTCGTGGCATTCGGCTCCGAGTACCGGGCCCTGGTCGACCTGCCGGGCATTCACGAGGCCGCCGTCTGGGAACCCGAGCCGGCGCAGGTCTATTTCTGGACGCACTGAAATGCAGACCTACGATCTCGCGGCTTCGGGTCTCCGTGGTCTCAACAGCACGCTGCAGGCGCTCGACATCAATTCGAACGCGACCCGATGGGACGTGATCAATCCCAGGGGAAGCCATGCCGTGGCGGTCGGACTCGATGCTCCGATCGAAGTCACGATTCGGGGCTCGACCGGCTACTACTGCGCCGGCATGAACAAGCAGGCGACGATCAGGGTTGCAGGTTCTGTCGGGCCGGGTGTGGCCGAGAACATGATGTCCGGGACCGTCATTGTGGAGGGGGACGCAAGCCAGTCCGCCGGTGCGACCGGGCACGGAGGATTGCTGGTGATCAAGGGAAATGCGTCGTCACGGTGCGGGATCTCGATGAAGGGTATCAACATCGTTGTGCACGGAAACATCGGCCACATGTCGGGTTTCATGGCCCAGGCCGGGACTCTCGTGGTTTGCGGAGACGCCGGGGAAGCCCTCGGCGACTCGATTTACGAGGCGCGGATCTTCGTCAGGGGTTCCGTGCGCAGCCTCGGGGCGGATTGCATCGAAAAGGTCATGCGACAGGAACATCGCGATGAGCTCGCAAGCCTTCTTGTTGCCGCTGGTTGCTCAGCCGAGCCCGAGGAGTTCCGCAGGTACGGCTCGGCGCGGAAGCTTTACAATTTCGACGTCGACAATGCCCAGGCATATTGACGGGACTGTCCGGTCTGCCACAGAGCAGGGAGGCTCGACCATGGAAACTGTTTCGGACCGCGACGGGATCGGAATCCCTCCCTGGCAGCGGGAAATCAGGCGCGCCGCGGAAACGGGCATATACAAGATCAGGGGCGGTGGCGCGGGCCGTCGATCGCGGTTCGACGATCTGCTGTTTCTCGGTGCATCGGTCTCCCGGTACCCGCTCGAGGGATACAGGGAGACCTGTGCGACCAACGTGACATTGGGGACGCGGTACGCCGAGAACCCGATCGAGCTCGAGATTCCGATCACGATTGCGGGCATGAGCTTCGGGGCGCTGTCCGGCCCGGCGAAAGAGGCGCTTGGACGGGGCGCATCGGCGGCCGGGACATCGACGACAACCGGTGACGGTGGAATGACCCAGGAGGAAAGAATCCATTCGAATCGGCTTGTCTACCAGTACCTGCCGTCGCGATACGGAATGAACCCGGACGATCTCCGGAAAGCCGACGCGATCGAAGTCGTTGTCGGGCAGGGTGCAAAGCCTGGCGGCGGCGGAATGCTCCTCGGCCAGAAAATCTCCGACCGTGTGGCTGAAATGAGAACGTTGCCCAAGGGCATCGATCAGCGATCCGCCTGCCGACATCCCGATTGGACAGGGCCGGACGATCTTGAAATCAAGATCCTGGAATTGCGTGAAATCACCGGTTGGCAGAAGCCGATCTTCGTCAAGATCGGAGCGACCCGGCCCTATTTCGACGTCGCTCTGGCGGTCAAGGCGGGAGCGGACGTGGTGGTGATCGACGGGATGGAAGGGGGAACCGCAGCCACGCAGGAGGTCTTTATCGAGCATGTCGGAATCCCGACACTTGCCTGCATTCGCCCTGCCGTCAGGGCGCTTCACGATCTCGGCGTCTACCGGGAGGTGCAACTGGTCGTCTCTGGCGGGATCAGGAACGGCGCCGACGTCGCCAAGGTCCTCGCCCTTGGGGCGGACGCGGTATCGATTGGAACGGCTGCGCTCGTCGCTCTCGGAGACAACCACCCGAAGTGGGCTCATGAGTATCGCGAACTCGGTGCGACGGTCGGCCAGTATGACGACTGGCACGAAGGACGCGATCCGGCCGGAATTACGACGCAGGACCCCGAGCTTGCCGCCCGTCTCGACCCGGTCGAGGGCGGCCGAAGGGTCCGCAATTTCCTGAAGGTCATGACGCTTGAAGCCCAGACCATTGCCCGGGCATGCGGCCACAACAACCTGCGCAACTTTGAACCAGAGGATCTTTGCGCGACTTCGGTCGAGGCCGCGGCCATGGCACAAGTCCCGTTGGCGGGGACCGACTGGATTCCGGGGCAGGGTCCGTACTGAATCAGGATTTTGCGAAGCTCACGCCGATATCGAATGGCTGAATGACTCTGCATTCGTTCGGGAAAAGTGGTTGGCTGGGGTGGTAGGATTCGAACCTACGGTACACGATACCAAAAACCGTTGCCTTACCACTTGGCTACACCCCAACCGACGCACCTTCGGCGCTGAAGCCGTTATATAGCGTCTGCTTTTTCTCTTGCAACCGCCGTGGCGGACGGGTTTCGGCCCAGTTGTTTCTGGGTCTGCAACTGAATGTAGGAAAATTCGATGCCAGAAAGGCGACTGAATGATTAGAGGATCAAAGCTTTCAAGTCAGAAAAAACAACACGGAATGTTCGCGACGCGGCTTTGCGAGGTTTCGGAGTCCTGGTCCTGCCTTCGGGCCGGATGCGATACTTCATCCACACTCGGTCCAAAGGGTATCGAATCTGGAAACTCGTCAGCGATGCAGACAACTTGAGAGTGGCGGACGCACACGACGCGGCAAGAGCGGCCCTCTCTGCCATTCGAAGGGGCCAGCCAGCCGTTGCCTCGCCGGACGAAACCATGTTCATGGCCGTCGCGGAGGAAGTCTTCTGCAGTTATGTCCGCCACTGGAAACCTCTCACTCTGCAGGTCAACAGGTAGTGTCTGAGCAATCAGATTCTGCCCCGTCCGCAGGACCGAGAGAAAGGCAGTTGATAGTTAAGTTCCACCACCAACGAACGGCCTGGACCTTGAGGCGAACTTCTTCACGCTCCTGGAGGCAGTCGATATTGGCGGACATATTGCGGACCCGGGGATTGCCCCCGGGGCGAAGCATGCGTATCAGGCCCTTGGATGGTTTGCCGGTCAATATGCCAGCCCCTGGAACCCGATGGTCGCATTGAAATAGGCGCGCAGGACCGACTTTCCGGTCTCCACGCCACCGAAAGGAAAGCACTCTGCCCCTTCCTCGTGAAGGGCTTTGCGAAAATCCGGGTCGCATTCAATTCGCGCCCGAATTGTTTCCTTGAAGTCACGTGTCAGAGCCATGTCATTACTCCACTCTTGAACGGTTTTCCTGGTTCAACAGAATTTCCAATCCACGTCAGAGCGTGGCGTTCTGCTCGCTTCAAAAGGCTCGAAACGCATCAGTTGTACGCATAGGTCCGGGATTAGACATCTTGTCCTGCGGTTCCTTACGCTTTGGTCCCTGTTTGCGTCGAAGAACTGGCTCTCGGTCCACAAATCCCAGGGTGTTTCCGGCTTGCACAGCTTGCGTCATTTCGGATCTCGCGACCGGTTTACGGGATGGGGGCGCAGATTGTGATGTAAGTTCAATGCCACCTTTCTCAAATTCATACTTGCCACTCATTTGGCCCTCCCTTGGGCCAGAAGATCGACCACAGCCAGCGCGTGTGCCTGGGCATTCTCGATCGCCGAGGTGATCTGTTTTTCCGCCTTTGGCCGCATGGAGGCTGCCATCCCTTCTGCGTTACGATTCCATGCAATTCAGACTATAGAACGTTCTCCCTGAAGACCCGCATATACGGTGCACGTTTTGCAAAGCGGACCGGCAACACCGGAATGGCACTCTCGGCCAATTCTTGACCCACATCCCGTTGATCCGAGGTCTGAAACGCGGCATTGGTGCGGGTAAACAGCAGAATGTGGTTGATCTCGCGCCTGATCATGTTTCCGGTTGTCTGCAGCAGTCGAACAGCCTGTGCGGCCTGCCGGGCCTCCATCGTCGAACCATCAAGCGGGATCACGTATAGGTCGGTCCGTCGCAGCGCAAAGGTCACGATTTGATCCTTGGACCCTTCCAGGTCAACGATCAGGTAGTCTGTTTCACCGGCCAGGAAATCGATAAGCTCAACCGTGTCTTCCCCTTGCGGACGGGCATGAACGGCAAATGGCACGTCTTTGCCGTCAGCTTCCCTGGATTGCGCCCGGGATCGAATATTCGCGTTCGGATCAAGGTCCAGAATCGCAACACGTCCACCAGATACGGTAATTTTCTCTGCGAGAAGCATAGCAGACGTGGATTTTCAGGAACCGCCTTTCGGATTGGTGAAAGTAACTACGATCATGGAAAGATGATTATCCTCACACCACTTCCAGTCCGAAGCGCAACGTGGCCATTTCCGGAGCGAGGGCGTAGCCCGAGCGGAGGAAATGGCCACGTGACGGGAATTTTGGTCCCCGGGGCACCGGCAATCCGGTTCGGTGACGGCTGAAATCCCTTCCAGACGAGCGTAGCCGCGCTCTCCGGACGGCGCAAGCCCCGGCGAGGGGGCAACTCCGGCCCGCCAGACGAAGGAAGGGCGTAGCCCGACCGGAGGCCGGCGGGCCGGAGTTGTTCGAGTTTCCCTCGAACCGATCCTTCCGAAGGACGGTCCGGGACGGCGTCCGTCAGGGAGGCTGGGCCTCGCGGAACGCCTCGGCCGGGGTCCGGTAGCGCAGCGACTTCCTTGGACGCGCGTTCAGCCGGTCCTGGACCGCCTTCACCTGGGCGTCGGTAATCCTGCGAAAGTCCGTGCCCTTCGGGAAGTACTCCCGCACAAGGCCATTCACGTGCTCGTTCAGGCCGCGCTCCCAGGCGTGGTACGGCGTGGCGAAGAAGAACCCGGCGCCGAGGGCCTGCGTCACCCATGCGTGCCCCGCGAACTCCTTGCCGTTGTCCGCCGTGATGGTGTGGACAAGGGCCTGCAACGGCAGCAGCATCAGCAGCAGGGCAGCGCCGACCGCGTCCGCCGTCCGTCTTTCAACCCTCTGAAGCAGCGTATATTTCGACGCCCGGTCCACCAGCGACACCAGGGCGCCGCTGTGGCCCTTCCCGACGATCGTGTCCACCTCCCAGTCGCCGGTCCGCTCCTTCGCCTCCACAACCGCCGGACGCTCGGAAATGTCCACACGGTCCGGAATGTGCCCGCGGCCGGCGTGACGGCCGCCCTTCCAGTTCGGCTTCTTGCCGCGGCGGCGGAGGAACCGGTAGAGCCCGCCGCCCGCCTTCCGATCGGCACGGACGTGCGTGTAGATCCACTGACGGCCAGCCATCGGGACACCGTCCTTCCGAAAGCGGCCGGCGATCTGCTCGGGGCTCCAGCCCTCCGCCAGCTTGTCCGCAACCAGTCTCCACCGCTCCGGCGTCATCTTCCTCGGAACCGACGAGGCCGCCCGACGCCGTGCCGACGCCGTGTGCTGCGCCTGCTTGTGCCGATATCCGCGCCCGCCGCTGTTCCGGCGCACCTCGCGCCAGACCGTCGTCCGGTCACGGCCCAGCTGCCGGGCGATGGCCAGACCCGAAAGGCCGCTTTTTCTCAGTGCATAAATCTGGCATCTCTCTTCATAGGTCAGGTGGTGGTAGCCTTTTGGCATGACAGTCTCCCTTTTTCGCAACAGGGACTGTCGCCGCCATCTGACCGAATTGCAACACCTTGTGTCGAAGACACGGATTCCCACCACTTCTAGTGTTGCACTTCACAGTGGAACGGGGGTCACATAAATATAAGCCAATGTTATCGTTGTCTTTATCTCTAACTCAAACGTTAGATCTATAATCTATCCTTGATCAGTTCCTGCCACTGCCGGCTTGCATGCGAAATCATGTGCACGACAACGGTTTGCTGCTCTTGGTGAACTTCATAGACAACCACATAATCCCCGAAAGGAAAGAACCTTACAGACCCACGCCGAACACCGCCCATAGGCACGACGCTCAGGGTCTTGATCGCCCTGTCCCGCAAATCCGTCACGAAGGAAATCGCACGGGCAGGGCTGTCTGCCGCGATATGATCCAGAATGTCATCAAGGTCCGCGTCCGCCAGGGATGTGAACACAACCCGGTAATTGTCCATGATTGTCAGAGGCCGTGTCGTTAACGGAGACGTTCGATCTTCCCATCAAAGTAGGCGTCATCCGCTTCGGTCACATCTCCGGCAGACCATGCCTTGCGGGACAACTCAAGACGCTGCTCGAATTCTCGCTGCCTTACAGACCGGATATGTCCTCGCAACGCCTCGCGGATCACTTCGCTGGCAGACGAATACTGGCCAGAAGCGACTTGCGCTTTCACAAAGTTTTCCAGTTCACTTGTCAGGGAAATATTCATGCGGCTCTCGATCTCGAATTGTTAGATTTGCGATAACAAAAATAACAAAGATTAGCAATTTTTGTTATTTTTTGCTCTTTTCACAAAACAGAGAAACGGTCGCCGCCACAAAAAACAATCCATCGAACTGATGTGGAAAAAAATACAAAAAGGGAAATTGACCCGGGATATCCTGGGTAGGGGCACCCATTCCCCATGGGACGTGTCATCGGGAAAGGCACCCGGAAGGATTGTGGAGCATCTGAAGTTACGTCCGATAAGACGGAACTACCACTGACATTTACAACTACGACTGACTAATGATCAAATCAGCAGCAAATCCTAGCGTGGGTTGGTCCTGGTCAGTGCTCCGGGATCCATTTCGGTCGCCGTGCAGATGTCGTAGACGTCGCAGAAATCACGCGTCACGAACTCATCGTCGCTGCACATGCGCAGACGGAGTTTCCACGCCAGGATTTCTCCGGTCGATTCGATAGGGATGTCCCAGTCCGATTCGCAGGAGCCGGCAGGCGCAGGAATCAGATTCGGCGGCGGGGTGGCGACGCAGAATTCACCCTCGGGATAAATGCCAGTCAGCCAGCCGTAGCTGACGTCAAGGTGCTGTGCTGCTGCCTCTTCGAGAGCGGCGTACAGCCTGTCCCTTGTGCAGGAGAAATCTAGCCATCGAGTGTGATGTCGATGCCGTTGCCGGTCCTGTGGTTCCAACGCGCAGCAGGCGCGGCCCCGCGTCCGATGGCAAACCCGTTAGGCCCCCGGATTTCGAGCATGACCGGCGCAAGACGTCGAAGCACGCTCCGCGCAGATTCCGGGATCCGGTGCCGAGGGACGGTTTCCGTCGAAGATCCCAGATCGGACCAGAATGAAAACATATTCCGCTCAAACTTCACCATGGTTCTCCACGAGCCAAAATTCGCTGGGCTCATGGTCTTCGTCAACTGCCAGCCGATAGTCCTCAGGAACATTCTTTTGTTCTGACTGAGTTGTGTGAGGTGATGGAGATTTTGCCTTGAGCCGGCATTCAAGCTGGATCCGGCCGTGACATTGTTTGTCATTTGCGTGGTCTGGGGAATGTTCGCTTGCCGTGGACGGCTGTCATGGCTCTGCCCGGGTCCGCTGATGGGGTTTTCGGTCCTGTCGGGCACAGGTGTTCGCACCGCGCCGCTCGACGGCGCGTCCGGGCGCTTTCTGCTCCAGGTTTGGGTCTGCGGGATTATGCGGTTGGCGCGATCAGGATCGCGTCGAGGGCCTCCTGCGCCCGTGCGGCATAATGGCGATTGGCCTCGGGCATGAAACGGAAGCGGCCGCCACAGCGCACGATGGCGATGGCCGCGTTGGTCAGGCAGGCGAGATTGCGTGGCATGTGCCGCACATACGCCCGGCATCGGTCTTCGTCGTAGGTGAAGTCTCGAACGTAGTGGACCCGGTTCTCGATGTGCCAGTGGTTGCGCACCAGGGCCAGCAATTCCTCGGGTCCGGCGCGCGCGGCGTCGAGCGAGGTCAGGCTCCAGATCACTTCGGTGCTGCGCGCGCCGGTCTTGATGACCTCACGCTCGCGCGCGATGCACAGTGCCTGCTGGCGCCCGTGGAGAGCGGCGTATCCGTCCCATTCGGCGCCGGAGAGGTCGACGACGGCACAGCGGCGTCGCTCGATCCGGCCATGGCCCTTGTCGATGGTTTCGTGCCAGGGCGCGTTGGTGAAGTCGATCGCCTTGAGCTCGTTGTGGATGGTTTCCTGGTTGTCCTTGATGGCGCTGAGCACATAATCGGCATCGCTCTCGAGCAGGTAACGCGCGGTCTCGTGCTGGGCATGCATCGCGTCGAGGGTGACGGTGCGCCCGGCGAGACCGAGCCCGCTGGTGAGTTTGCGCACGGCCGGGATTTCGTTGCTCCTGGCATCGACCTCGACCTGCTTGAGGACCAGTCCGGTCCCGTGCTCGACCGCGGCGACCATCATGCGCCGTCCGTCTTCGGTCTGCTTCGAGGCGCCCCGGATGTCCTTTCCGTCCATGGCCACGGGGGCATGTGCGTCGCCGTGCTGGGCGGTCCATTGGCTGATGGCGTTGTCCAGCGTGTCGGGCGGCAGCTGAGCGAGGATGGTGTGGAAGGTGGTGGTGGTCGGCGCGGTGTAGCGTTGCTTGCTCTCGCTCCAGAACGCGCCCACGGCCTCGAGTTGCTCCTGCGCGAGCAGGGCGGCGAACTGGGCGAAGGCGGTCACGCCGCGGTAGCCGGCAAGCCGGGCCGCGACCGCGATCGCCAGAATGGTCCTGAGCGGATAACGCTTGCCCCGGGCATGGCGGCACTCGGGCACGTCGCCCAGGCATTCGAACAGGCTGCGCAGCCGCGGCGTCGCCATCGGTTCGCCGTGTTGCCCGGCCCCCCAGTGTGGCGGTGTCTCGCTCCGGCCCAGCGCCTCTGTGGCGCCCTCTGTCAGTTCGTACACGAAGATCTCCTTGGGTTGGCCGTGATGGCGCCAGCGCGCCGCGCCGCCGGGTTCGCGGGCAAAGCCGCGCGTGAAGCCCAGGGAGCGCCAGTTCGACGCGCGGTAGCAGGTCCCGGCAAAGAGCGCCGGGTCCACGAAGGTTTCCGCCAGAAACACCGGAAAGCCGTGAACCGCCTGCATGTCCGCAGACAGCCGCCGCAGGCTCAGCCCCAGAACCCGCGAGGCCAGGTTGCGCACCCGTTCAGGCGTGAGGATGACGAAACGGGAATTGTTGGCGATCAGGTGCAGACGACGGAACTGCTGCTCGGACGTCCAGCCGATCCAGCGGTCGCGCGCAGCCAGCTTGAAGGCGCCGGATTGCCAGCCGATCAGTGCGAGCCAGGTCTCACCATGCACCGCGACATGGCGCAGGCCCTTGCCGAACACGCCATGGAACGACAGGTAATGGTGCTCCTCCACCAAACGGTCCCAGCGCCGGTGCTCCCGATCACCCCAGGTCGGGCGCACCGAAACAGAACGCAAGTCAATCAACGAATCAGGGGCCGGCAGCGTCTCCATGACCCGCACTGTGCCATAGCGAAAACAGAATGGCCAGTACCTATATCAGGCCAAACCCATCACCTTGCGAACAAAAGAATAGCCCTGCGATAGTCCTCTGTCAAACCGCTGACTGCTTTTCGAAGAGCGCCGGCGGGAGTGTCGTGGAATGGCAGGCTCGTGCGGTACGGGATTGGCTGCAAGGGTGCCTTTATCGCACGGCTGAAAGAGTATTCCGTTCTATCGCCAGCCATATGCCGCCCAAGTTCGATCGTCACAAGCGTCTCCAGCGTACCAATTCTGATTGCAGATAATTTCGGGTTACGCGCGAATCTCGGCACTAGACCAGATTCCAGACCTCCAGATGGCGGCGCTACGCGAGGCTGGCTGCGAGCGAACGTTCACCGGTACCCAACAACCCTGGCCAGACGCTCATGGCCGTCTCGCACCAGGAACCGGAACCTCGGGCGGCGGCGGCGTCCACGCCTATCGATTTGCCAAGGGGCTAAGCGATCTTCCGCTTGGCAACAAACTCCCGATAAGGCGAAAATGCGGCCGCGACTCGCTCGACGGTGAGGCCGAAGTCTTCAAGGCTGTATCGATGAGGCGGCTCCCGGCGACGTTGTTCGGCCTGCCGTTCGAGCCAGTTCTCGATTTCGGCCGCTGCCACCGGGTCGAGCCGCCAGTCAAGGCGTTCGTAGATGGCGTTCACCACCGCTGTCGGGTTCTCGACCAGATCGCGGTAGCTCACATCGACCCAGCGCGACTCGAGCTCGGGGCGTGATGCCCGAAACCGCATCGCCTCGTTTAGCATGCCGCTCATCAGATCCATTTGCTCGGCACCGGTTTCGTGCCCCGGGCGTGGTTCCAGGGAGACGGAGCGTATCCGGTCCACCAGGCTGTTCCACGACCCCATGAACTGCGCGGGCTCGCGATGGGTCTGGATGAAAATCGCATCCGGGTAGTTCGCGAGCAGCGCCTCCAACTCCATGAGATGGAAAGGCATCTTGAGCAGCCAGACCCTCGGGGCATCGCGTTCGCGTTGCCGGCGCTGCCAGGTGAAATGACGCATGACGCGATGGTGATAGGCGTAGGCATTGCCGGAACCGGTAGCGGCAAGCCAGCGCCGGTAGTCTGGCACGTAGAACGCGACGGCGTTGACCCAGGATGCGAAGGATTGCCTCAGGATCGGGAAGTCCTCCTCGGGCTGGTCGATATCGATGTGGTGCACGTCGGCGAACTGTTCAACGACCCGGATGGATTCCAGCACCTCCTTCACGTGAGCCCGGCGCGGGTCGCGAGCAGTGCGCGCCACGCTACCGTACTCCCCGCTTGCTAGGACCGGTTCCGCCAATTCGTAGCGTCGAAGCGTCCAGAACCTTCGATCGCACGCCATCAAGCGGTGCAGAAACGTGGTACCGGTTCGGTTGATCCCGACGATGAACACCGGACGCACGATCTCCTCGCGTTCGATCTCGGGGTGCTGCTGCCACTCCCGTGCAAGCGCCGCATTGTTGCGAAGCTGGCGGTTCAGTTCGTAGACGACGTGTGGTCGTCTCTCCTCAAGCAGTCCGGCCTGTGGTGCGTTCAGTGCTTCCACAAGCCGCTGGAATCCTTCACGCATCCACGCGGGAAACGTGAGGTCGAAGGGAACGCCGACGTGTTCGGCGTAGCCCTCGGCCTGCACCATCAGGCGGTTGAAATCCAGACAGGCTTTCGGCACTGGATAGGGCCATCCATCGCCTTGGCGCCGTATCCAGTCGTAAGAACGCGAATGCCGGAGCAGCAGTGCCGGCCACCGGACGGGAAAAGGACAGTCGTCACGAATTGCGCGATCGTCGACCGGGGCAACGCCGCGAGCCTCGTTTCGTGCGAACCAGTACGGCGCGAAGAAATCGAGCAGGGTCCACAGCCCGTGCAGCGGAGAGCGCTCTCCAAGCGCCTGGCAGGCATGCCTGAACGTTTCGTAAGGAACGTCACGCAAGTACAGTCCGAAGTCAGCCGGCTCGAAATCGTCATGCGGAGGTTGCGGATCGCAGCAATGGTAGATCGTGAAACGCCGTTTGGGATTCACCGAGATTGCGGCGCATATCTTTGAGAGCGTATCCACGGGCTCGGCATAGCTCTGAATGGAGAAGCCGGAGGGAGCCATTTCGACCTGTATCGCCGCGAAGTAGATTGAGAGCGAGATCGCGCTCGCTTGCGTGTATCCCGTGCTGGACATCCCTGTCTGCGGCAAGCGAAAAATCGCCACCGGAAGTCCGGCCGCGTTCGCGAAGAGCAGGACCTGCTCGGAAACGAGCTTGCTCCACGGGTATCCAATGAATCCGGGCGGCAACAGCCTCTTCATGGCTGCCAGGTCGGGCTGCATGTGATCCTCGATGCGTCGGTGGCTGAATTCCTTCGAAAAATTGCAGAAGTACTCGGGAAAAACGCCCATCGTGGAAGCGTAAAAAACGTGCTTGAAACGGGTTCGCAGGCACAACGCGAGCACGTTGCGAAGGCTGGACGCGTTCACCGTGCGTATCGAAGAGTAGGACGATACGAGGGAGAGGTCGGCGGCGAGGTGGTAGACCGCGTCGATGCGCCGGCACAGGTCGTCGAATTCCGCGCCGCCCAAGCCGAACTGATCCGTGCAAATGTCCCCGACCGCGATGCGGATGCGCGACCCCAATGCGTCCTCCCAGATGTCGGCGTGCTCCAGGGCGGCGCGTATCCGCGCGAAGCCAAGCTCGACGTTTTCCGCGCGGACCAGGCAATGCACGATGAGGTCTTCGTTTTGCCACAGGAGTTCGCGCAACAGAAAGCGGCCCACGAACCCGGTGGCGCCGGTCAGCAGCACCTCCCGGAATTCGTTCGCCGGTACCGGTTCGGCGGGCGATTCCTCCGTGATGGTGGAGTGAACGAATTTGCGCAAGCTGTCGACATCACCGTGGCACTGCACCGGCATGCGACCCACAAGAGAGGGCACCGCGCGGGAAGCGGAGAAAATTTCGGCCATCTCGTATCTCGCTCGCTATTGAGGGACGCCGAACCTGAGCCCGTTCCGCGGCCGCGTGCGGGGCTGCCAGTGTGCAGGCCGGAAACTGAACACAACGGGAGCGCTCGGGTCGGTAGAATCATGGGTGTGACGCCGCGGAGGAAGCCATGTCTGACCCATGAGCGCCACCTTCCTGACAAACTGCCGTATGGACGCATGCAGCGGTCTGTTACGCGCGGGTGTCCTGGTCGGTCGTGAATCTGGGCAGGGATCGAGAATGGTCAGGACTCCGGCGTCGTTCCGTTTCAGTCTGCACCGAGCGCCGGCGGAAAGTGATCTTCCAGGACGTTTGCGAATTCCGACGGCCTTCGGCGTCCACGAAGCCACCCGGCGAGAGGAGCATCCGCGCTCGTCTCCGCATCGGTCTCGCCTTCCACGTCGTCGGGCTGTTCGGCTTTGTGGACGATCGCGTGCGCCAAGGACTGGCAGGTGGCCGTGGTCATTAGTTCCAGAGCGCTGACCTGGAAGTTGAACCGATTCTGAAGAAACGCAACGAGCTCGGCAACCGAGATCGAATTGAATCCGAAACTCGCCAACGGCTCGTCCACATCGCCTTCATCGTGGCCGCATAGCTCGGCGACCTTTCCGGCAATCTGCGTGGTCACCGTCTCGAGCGTGAGCCGGTCGTCGGAATGACCTTGGAAGGCATCGCGGTTGCTCATCAGGCGACCGATGCGCATGTAGTCTGCAGAGTCGACCGTCAACGGAACCCGCTTGAATAGCGCAGTCACCAGGTGGTCGCTTTCGAACAGCCTGCGTAGGGCGTAGTCGAGGTTGGTGATTGCAAAGTGAATGCTCACCGGGGGCATGCCGGCCATCCTCAGCATGCGCAGGACGTGGTGGTTTCGCGAGGCCATGCCGACTTCGGCAACCGCCGCGATGTTGTAGGACAGCGCCGGCAAACCTTGTCCGCGGCGCCAGACCGCGAGTCCGTCGAGGTAGGCGCTGGCGGCACTGTAATTGATCTGTCCTGGATTGCCGAAGGTCGAGGCAGTGGACGAGGCCATGACGAAGACGTCGAGCGGATGCCCGGCGGTCGCCCGGTGAAGATTCAGCGCGCCAGTAGCCTTGGGCGCGAATACCATCTCGACGGATTCCCGCGACATGGTGCCGAGCAGACGATCATCAAGAACACCGGCGAGGTGAAAGACGCCCTTTAGCGACCGGCGCAGGCCGGCGACGCAGCGCTCGACGTCCGCCGCAACGGCGACATCGCCCGCTACGATGTCGATTTCGCACTCCAGGGCCAAGTGTTGCAGCGATGTCGAGTCGCGCACCCAGTCGGCACTGCGGCGACGCTCGGGATCCCGATCCATCAAGGTGAGATGGCGGGCTCCGACGGATATGAGATAAGGCAGAAGGCACAGGCCGAATCCGCCGAGGCCACCGGACACGAGATAGGTTGCATCGGGGTCGAGCATTGGGCGCCGATCGACGATCGGGAATTCCGGATCAACACGGGCCCGCGGGGCACTGAGTACCAGCTTCCCCTGATGCTTGCCGCTGGTCATCAGGCGCAGGGCCTTTGCGTAGTCCTCGAAGTCGTAGACAGTGGTCGGCAAAGGCGGCAACTCGCCTTGCTCGAGCAGGTCGAGACATGTCTGGGAGAGTCGACGCAAAAGCCAGGGGTCATCGACCATCAGGCGATCCACGTCGATCGCTGCGAAGCGCAGGTTCTTGCGAAAGACATACAGGCCAAGCGGGTTGTTAGAGTAGATGTCGACCTTTCCGATCTCGCAGTGCCAGCCACCCGGACGCAGGGCCTCCAGACACAGCGCGAGGTGACGGCCGGCGAGGGAATTGAGCACCACGTCGACCCCTTCGCCGCGTGTCGCTTCCATCAACTGGTCGTACCAATTCTCGCTGTGCGAATCGAACGCCGCGCTTGCACCGAGCTCGAGAAGCCGGTCGCGCTTGGCGTTGCTTCCCGCCGTTGTGTAGATCGTTGCCCCTGCGCGCTGCGCAAGCGCGATGGCCGCCTGTCCCACTCCGCCCATGGCCGAGTGAATCAGGACGCTCTGACCTTCGGAGAGCCGAGCCAGGTGAACGAGGGCATAATACGCGGTGAGGTAGACCGACAGCGAAGCCGCGCCTTCCTCCATGTCGAGGCGGGCGGGCATGGAAAACACGAGGTGGCCGTCGACGACTGCCCGATTGGCGATGCATCCACCCTGGGTGAAGATCACCTCGTCGCCGACCCTGCAATGGCCCACACCGTCGCCGACCTGGCGCACGACTCCACTCGCTTCCATGCCGATCTCCTGCCCGAGTGCGGAGCGTTCGTAAGCCACCGATGGCAGCAGTCCCAAGGTTACCATGACATCGCGGAAGTTGAGCGCTGCCGCCCTCACGTCGATCTCCACCATGCCCGGACCCAGTGGAGCAGGTTCGTACGTTTTCATCTGCAAACCGCCGATCTGTCCCGGGTTGTCCAGGCACAAGCGATAGGTGGGAGCGTCGCCGGTGGGGACGTGCGGAGCGTGGTCGCGAATGCTCTCTATGCGGGGCACCCACAGGCGCGCACCACGCACGGCGATCTCCCGTTCGCGCAGATCGCAACGAGCGAGCGTGGCCAGGGTTTTCAGGTCGGCGTCGTCGCCGAGATCCACGAGACGGAAGTCGATTCCCGCGTCCTCGCCCACCTCGACCGCCATGCTGCGAACCGCGCCCCACAAACCGCACCCGCGTGGGTCTTGCACATCGAAGGCGGCCCCGCGAGTCACGACGGTGAAGCAGCACCGGGAATGCGCATGCTCGGTCCGGTACAACACCAGTGCCCGGACGAGGGCGACAAGAGCCGACACCACCCGCTCGCCGGTGGGATCCTGCGGATCACGGCCGCAGAAGAAGTCGACGGCCTGCAGGTCAGCGACCCGAGGCCATCCGTCGATGCCGCGGACGTCGCCGCTGACGAGGGGCTGGAAGGCAATCGGATACACCTCCGGGTCACCGAGCAGGGACAACCAGTCCCGAGCCGGGCTTTGCGGTTCACCCACCACCCAACGGGGTGCCGGAACAGACGTCAAATCCAGGGATTCAGGCCACGACTGAGGGGCCTGGAGCAGGGTGCTGCGCGCGGCTGGGCGAACGACGGTCCAACCGTCGCCAGGTTCGAGCACGTCGCCTTCGGGGTGAGAGACCAGAGCCAGACCTCCGGCTACCATCAAGCTTCTCCAGAACTCCCAGTCCGCGGGGCTGAAAGCGGCCACATCGCGATGCAGAATGAGCACCTCCACGGCACCCGGACGCAGCAGACCCTCATCGAGACAAGTCGCCCGCCGCTCGGTTGGATCGATGCACTCGAATCGGAGAGCGGCGTCGACCGCGCGAAACGCCTCGTAGTTCTTCCTGGCGGTTTCTTCATCGTGGCTGACGAGCCAGTACTCGCTGTTCTGACCGGCACTTGACAGATGCCCGACGCACTTCTCGAGCATGGTCTGCTCGGGCTCCCTGCATCCGGCGAACTCCAGGATGCGATACGCGCGGCCCGCTCCGTCGACGGACTGTTCGAGAGCGGAGATCAACACCGCGGGATCGATTTCGCCGGCGGACAGACCATCGGCGAACGCCCGGCCGTCAGGCAGGAACTTGGGTTGCCAGACGATGCGATGCTTGCTGTGGGGCAGGTCGCCCCTTTTCAGGTTCGAGTCGAAATGGATGTATTTCTGGACATGGGCGACGAGGGCTCCGGTGGAGCAGTCGTAGAAGCTGATGCTGCCTGACAGCCGCTCGCCCTCGGGAGGGTTGAACTGGCCCTTGTCGTCGATATCCAGAATTCGATCTGGTGGATCCTTCAGGAGACAGGTCAGCCGCGGCCCCGACGCCGCACCGAGAAACGTCATGTGCTCGATTCGCCGCGGAATGCACAGGTGATCGGAGGTACGCAACATGTTGTAGAGAAACGCCTGGAATGCGCCGTCGATCAGCGGCGGGTAGCAGAGGTAACCCTCCTCGCGGCCGTCGGCCCACAGGGTTTCGTCGACCTCCAGATCGACCAGAAAGGACCTGGTGGCGGGGTCGTGCCGGATGAGCCGGATATTCCTACAGTGGGGACCGTAGCGGTAGGTGTCGCCGAGGACCGCCTCGAAGCATTCGTAGAGCTCGTCTCCGGTGCCATGATCGACGGGCGCGTAGCGCGAGTCGTCGATGTCGTTGAGCCGGGCGGGCGTGTCTGGCGCGGGCGGATCGTTCAACACACGCACCTTGCCCCGACAATGCGATTCGCCCCGGGCGTCCCCCTCGCCGTAGGGCCGGGTAGAGATGACAAAGGTGAACTCGGATTCAGAGTGGGCGACGGGATGCAGTTCGGTCTGCAGGCGCACTGGTGTTCTCGGGACCGGGCAGGGCTGAAGGAACTCGATGACGTCGAAGTGCGCCGGCATCCCGCCGAGCGCCTCGAGCACCATCTCGATATAACCCGTCGCCGGCATGATTGCCGCGTGATGGACCACGTGGTCCGCCGCCCACGGAAAGGCCCGTTCCGAAAAACGCGCCTCGAACATCCGGTGGTGAGCGGGGATCCGGTGACCGACGAGCGGCCCGTGGGCGTACTCGGCCCCTTGATTGTGGAACTCGTCGTCCGCCAAGGTATCCGCGTTCTTCTCCTCGTCTTTCGGATGCCCTGGCAAGAGATGAGGGATCGGCTCGGGGCGGGGGTAGCGGGAAGCGAAGTCGAGCGGTATCCCGGCTCGGAAGAGTGCGCCGAGGGATTCGAGAAAGGCGCGCCGCGTATCGCGGTCGCGCATCAGAGTCGCAATTGATGCCGGGGGAGAGACACCGTCGTGCAGGCACTGCGTGATGAGGGGCTGCAGGGCGCCGTGCGGCGCGAGTTCGAGCACGACGTCCGGGCGGTGCTCACGCCGGACCGTCTCCAGCGCCGCCGCGAAGCGCACGGGCTGACGGATGTTCGACCACCAGTAGGCGCTGTCGAGGCGCTCGACGGAGGCGCCGGTCACTGAGGAGACGAAGGGGACGTCAAGGTCGAAGGCGCGCTCGTCCAGGAACGACATCGCCGCCTTCGCGTCGTGCTCGATGGCGTCCATCGCCCTGGAGTGAAAGGCGATGTTCCCAGGGAGCAGCACATGCTGGAGGTCGCGCCGACCAGCCTCCTCGACCACGGGCTGCAGCGCAGATTCGGGGCCGCAGACGACGGTGTTGGCCGGTGCGTTCTCGCAGGCGATCTCGACCTCGACGGGCCGGTTCGTATCGCGCCGGAAGGCAACATCCAGAGCGTCGAGCAGCTGTTCCACGCCGGGACGGTCAAGACCGATTGCCAGCATCCGCCCGGAACCGGCCACGCGCTGCTGCAGCGTGGCCCGATGGAAGACGAGGCGCGTCGCGTCGGCGAGGGTGAGGGCGCCGCAAGCATAGGCCGCAGCCACCTCGCCGGAGCTGTGGCCGACAACGCAGTCCGGGTAGACCCCCCAAGTCTTGTACAGCTCGGTAAGCGCGCACTGGATCATGAAGATGACCGGTTGTGCGAGCTGGACCTCGTTGAGCTCTCCCTGTGCGGCCGAGAAGCACGCGTCGCGCAGGGAGACGCCGGAATGTTCGCGCCAGTGCGCCTCGATCGCGTCAACGGCACGCCGGAAGACGGGCTCGGCGTCGTAGAGGGCGCGCCCGCAGCCCGCCCACTGCGTGCCCTGCCCGGAAAACACCATCGCCAAACGCCGCTCGCCCTCCTCCGCGGTGGCGACCGGGGCGACCTCCTGCGCAACGGCATCGAGCCCCTCTTCGAGTTCGTGCAGGTCGAGCACCGCGAACGCGGCTCGCGTGGAGAAATGGGTGCGACGGCGGCTGAGATTTCCGGCCAGCGTGTAGAGGTCCATTGGCCGCTCGGCGAGCATCTCGCGAAGCTGGCCCGCGGCGCGGGCGAGCGACTTCGCGTTGCGCGCTGACAGGGGAACAACGTGGCCGGCGTGCGGAGCGAGGGGGACGGACCAGACGCGTGGACGCGCCGGGCGGTACTCGCGCAGTACGCAGTGCCCGTTGGCGCCCCCGAATCCGAAGGAGTTGATGCCGACGACGACGGGATGCTCGGGGAAGGGCTCGACTTCCGTCTGCACCCGCATCGGGCAGCAGTCGAAGTTGATCTCGGGATTCGGCACCAGGTAGTTCTTCGACATCGGAGCGAAGGTGCGCCGCTGCATCATCAGGACGACCTTCAGCAGCGCGCAATGGAATGCGGCCGCTTCCATGTGCCCGACGTTGCTCTTGACGCTCGAGACCCGGAGCGGCTCCTCGCGGTCGGATCCGGAGAACGCTTCCACGATGGCGTTGCCTTCGATCCGATCTCCCACCACGGTGCCCGTCGCATGGGCTTCGAGGTAGTCGAACTCCCGGGCAGCGCGCCCGGCACGGGCCGATGCGGTACGCATCAGCTCGACCTGCGCGTGACGGGTCGGCGCGACGATATTGCGACCGGGGGGTAGGCCGACGGCGTCGTCCGCCGCGCCGGCCGCGTTGACCGCGCTCGCCTCGATCACGGCATGAATGGGGTCCCCGTCGCGCTCGGCCGCGGCCAGGGGCTTCATCGCAAAGACGAAGGCGCCTTCGGAACGCATGTAGCCGTTGGCCTGGGCGTCAAAAGAGTGGCACTTGCCTTCCGGACTGATGACCCCCATGAGGTTGAAACTGCTGCTCAGTCTGGCGCTGCCCAAATAGGTGACGGACCCGACGAGCGCCTGATCGCAGTCACCGCACCGGAGGGCGTTCATGGCCGAGTGCAGGGCGCTCAGCCCGGCAGAACAGGCCGTGCAGTACGCGATCGAGGACCCCATGAGGTTGAAGTGGTACGAAATCCGGTTGGCCAGCATGGCCACGCTGATGCCGATGACGGAATGCTCGCTGACGCCATGCTGGGGCCGCCAGCTGGACACGGCCGGAACCTGTACCCCGAGGAAGACTCCGGTGGAGCTGTTGCGCAGTGCATGGAAGTCCCAGCCGGCATGCTCGACGGTCTCCCATGCGCAGTTCAGAAGCATCCTGACTTGCGGTTCGGTCTTCATCATCTCGTTATGGGACATGCCGAACAGGGTGCGGTCGAAGAGGAGCTCGTCGCCGTCGCGGATCAGTCCTTCCCAAGGGCTCGCGAGGCGGCCCGGGCCCGAAAATTCCCCGATGGGCAGGTGGCCTCTGCCGTAGCGATCTCTTATCGGTTCCTGGACAATCTCACGTGCGGTGAGCAGGCGCCAGAAGTCCGAGTCCGAGCGGATGCCACCGGGCAAGCGGTGGCCGTATCCCACAATGGCGACGTCGCTTCCTGTCTTCCGGGACCTCATGCCATCGCCCGGAATCTCGATACGGCGGCAACGGCTCCAAAGCGGCCAGATACGCGCGCATGCCCGTTACGCCTCGACGGCAAATCCGCGAGGTCATTTGGCTGGTTGTCGACGACGGCGCGTGAAGATTGATCCAACATTCGGAATCCACGGGCTGACGCTGGCCTGGTTCGGGGGGACCGCGACGGGAAATGACTCGTTACTGCCCACGTTGTCCGGTGAGACGCGTGAAATGCCGGAAGTAAAGTCCGAAATTTGCGGTATAAACCGGAGAGGCGTACGGTCATATTTCGACCCTGAACGGTGTCAGTAACTGCACAATAATGTAGGGTTCAACACATCGGACGCCGTTCCGCACGTTCCTCCCTCGAATGCACCGCGGCCCGCGACAAAACACAAACGGCCGTGACATGCACGACGGGCCGAGATCATTCGTGACGGCCCGCTGCGATCATCACCAGCGCCGGCAGCACGAACAGGATCGACAGGGTGGAAAACGTAAGACCACCCAACATGCTGACAACGAAAGGCACGAAGGCGATCAGTTCGTCACCGCGCTCATAGAGCAGAGGCGAGAGCCCCAGCAGCGTAGTGAGCGTGGTCAGGAACACCGGCCTGAATCGTTGTCGTGTCGCGGCGGCTACGGCCGCGACGGCTGGCATCATCGCATTTTCCCGCTGGATCGCGTTGTAGCGGTCCAACAGCACGAGGGCGTCGTTGACGACCACGCCGCCGACGGCAATCATGCCGAAGATTGACATGGTGGTCAGATCCCAGCCGAGGATCCAGTGGCTTACGATCGCCCCGGCGAACGCGATCGGGATTCCCACAACCGCGACGACCGGCTTCCAGTAGCTGCGCAGGAACGATGCAATGAGGGCATAGATCGCGATCAATACGATGGGGACGAGAACCGCCAGCGTCTCGAGCATTTCGCCCTCGTCCCGCGCACCGGCTTCAACCTCGACAACGAGACCGGGATATTTCGCCAGAAGATCGGGTATGATATGGTCTTGAACCTGACGCCGCGCCTGAATCGGCGTGATCACGGCAACGTCCGCCCGCCCGTTGACCCGCGCAGCACGCTTGGCGTCGATCCGCGTCAGTGACGCCGGCTCGCGCTTTTCAGTGATATTCGCTACCAGCGAGAGCGGGATTTCGCCGCCGCCCGGCCGTTGGATCCGTTCGCGGGCAAGTTCACTCAGGCTGCGCCGACGCTCGGCAGGATACCTGATCACCACATCGATTTCCTCGCGGCCCCGCTGGATGCGCTGGACGTCCGCGCCGTGGAAAGCGGAGCGCAGCTGTTTCCCGATCAGTGACGGCGTCAGGCCCGCAGCCTTACCTGCTGGTGTCAGCTCGATCTCGAAGTGACGCTTGCCTGGCGCCAGGTCATCATGGATCCCGTAGATGCCCGGCATGTCCGCCATCCCCGCCCTCAGATCGGCGGCCGCGCTTCTCAACGTTTCAATGTCGTCGTGCTTGAGCGAATAGGAAACGTTCGGCCTGGCCGGAATGCGCCCGGAGCGGAATTCGGCTTTCTCCAGGTTCGCCACGGGACCGACGGCTTCGCGCCATGCCCGCTCGACTTCGGGCGGGCTCGCGTTGCGGTCAGCCTGATCGCCGAGATGCAGACGCACTGAGGCGAGATGACTGCTGTTCAGCAGCGTTTTGATCTGCCACTCCGTACCGATGTTTCCGACGATCATGCTCACTGCGTCGACAGCGGCCCCGTCGAGCCGGTCGTTGATGGTGTGGGCTGCCTCAACGAAGCGATCGGCTGCGGCCAGCGTCTCCTCGAAGGGCGCGCCTACCGGCAGATAGATGTCTGCCTGCACATTGTCGGTGCTGCTCAGGTTCTCGTCGTAGAGGACAATCCGGACTGCGTTTGAGCCAAGGAGCAGGACGGCGGCGACCAGAACGAGGAGCGCACCGGCGATCGAAAGCCCGACATTGCGCAGAGCCCATGAGGCTGCCGGGGCGACGACCTGGTCGCGTACCTCGTCCAGCCATCCGCTGACGTGGTTCTGCACGTCGCTCAGCGGAGAGAGGCTCCATCTCTTCCCGTGCGAGAGATGCGCCGGGAGAATGAAGAACGCCGCCAGGAGGGAGACGAACAGGACGAAGATCGCGACATAGGGGAACACGTTGACGATCTGGAACGCAGGAGATGTGATGAAGAGAAACGGGAGGAAGGCCAGAATCGTCGTCAAGGCGCTGATCGTGAGCGGTCCGACCATGGCCCGTGCACCCGAAATCGCCGCGTCGAGCGCATCCTTGCCCTTATCGCGTTCCGACGCGATGCTTTCTCCAACGACGACGGAATCGTCGACGACGATGCCCACCAGGAGGAAGAAACCGAAAATCGTTCCGAGATTGAGCGTGAGGTCCGCGGCTTCGAAGAAGAGCAGCGAGCCCACGAAGGACAAGGGAATTCCAACGGTCATCCAAATTGCGATACGGAGGTCAAAAACCAGAATGAGGCTGACGAACACCAGTATCGTTCCGATCACTCCGTTCTTCACGATCTCCAGCAACCGGTCGAAAATGGGGCTGGCATTGTCATTCCAGATCGTGACGCTCACGCCCTCGGGCGACTCGTAGCCCGCAAGAAAGTCCCTGATATCGTCGGCCAATTCGATGACGGACTGCTGCTCGGTCGCATCGATGCGAACAAGCACCGCCGGATGGCCGTTGACCTCCGTGATGATGTCCTCGTCGACAAACCCGTCGCGAATGGTGGCAACGTCGCCGAGCGTTACGATCGTGCCGTCGAGCTGGGTGATGAGCGGAATGTCCTCGAAATCCCGGCCGACGCTCCCTTTGGCGACGGTTTGCAGGACGACGCTACCTGTGTCCGTCCGTAACTCGCCCATGGTCAGGTTGAGGGATTCCTGTCTTACCGACCTTGACACTTCGCCGATGGAAAGGCTGTGACGACGCAACTCTACTTCGCTCAGCTCAATCGTGATCTGGCGGTCGCGGGTGCCTTCCAGAAACACCTGGGAGACGAACGGCAGCTCCAACACCCTGTCGCGCAGGTCTTCTGCCGCGAGGCGCAGTCCGTCCTCGGACAGACCGGACGACACCACCGCCAGCGTCATGACTTCGTGAGTGACCTTGAGAAGCTGGATGTCTGGCCGCTTCGCCCTGACCGGCGGGAAGTTTTCGATGCCGTCGATCGCGCTCTGCAAGTCGTTCAAGACGGCGTCGGCATCTGCAAAGGTTGCCATCTCTGCCGTGACTTTGCCGATGCCCTGGCTCGCGGTCGACACCACGCGCTCGACACCCGGCAGCCCGATGACGGCCTCTTCGATGCGGCGGTTGACGTCCTCCTCGATCTCCTGGGGCGAGGCACCCGGATACGGCACCGAGACGATGGCCCGCCGGGCTTCGAATTCCGGGTAATACTGGACAATGAGTTGAAGACCCGAAAGCACGCCGCCTACGATCAAGAGAATCATCAGCAGGTTGGCGGCAAAGGGATTGCCGGCGAAGTAGGCGATCGGTCCCGACCTGAGGCCGGTTGGGCTCGGCTGCACAGCGGGCCCGGCGTCGGTCATGCTCATGGCCCGGCTCCGTTATTCCGACGTCGGCGCGTCGCTGACGTCGACGGCCAATCCTTCTCGTGCGCCCCGCAAGGACCCGACGACAATGCCGGCACCCAAGTCGAACGCCTCCACCACGACACCGCCATCGGCATGTCCCAGAACCCGCGGCGCAACGGATTTCAAAGCGCCGTCGACGACCACCCAAACGCTGTCCCGTTCCTGCATTACCGATTCCGGCAGGACGAGCACGTTGTCGTGCACGGGCCCCGCAATCGAAATCTCAACGAACGAACCGGGGAGGGGCAACGTCTCCACGGGGTGACTTTCCGAAAATTTCAGGAAGAGCGCCGCGAGCCGCGACTTGGGGCCGATGATCGCCGACGTGCGCTCCACGACGGCGTCGAATGTCCCTGACGCAGCCAGAATTGTGGCGGAGCGACCGATGGCCGGCGCGAGATTGGCCAAGCTGCCCTGCTCGATGGGCGCCCTGATTTGGAGTGCATCGGTCCGGTAGACGGACCCCAATGACGAGGCGCGGCCGACCAATTCGGCGGGGCCGACGAACTGACCGACTTCGATATCCGCCGTTGCGACCCGGACGTCGAATGGAAGGGAGATCTCGGTTCGGTCGAGCCGGAGTTGGGCCCGCTTCATTTCAGCCCGGGCCTTCAAGAGCTCGGCTTCCGCCTTCGCCACTTGAGGCGCGCGGTGAACCCACCCAGGAATGTCGGTTCCGGGGTTCTCGCGCGCGTACGAATACAGGCTTTCCTCTGCACTGGCCAATTCGATCTGGACACGGGCTTCTGCCGCCGAAACCTCTGCCGCGGCGGTTTCGAGCTCAAGCTCGTACTCGGCCGGATCGATCCTGATGAAGGTCTCGTTCGCTGCGATCGACCCGCCGTTCCGGAAACTTGGCGAGACCCAGGCCACCCGGCCGCCGACTTCGGATGTGACGCCCACTTTCCCATGCAGCGTGATCCCTCCGGTCAAGTCGACCCTCAGCGCCTGTTCTGTTGGCGCCGGCTGAATTACGGAAACGGTCGGCTTGGCTTGATCGATTGCCAGGTCGGAAATGGGGTTGCGCTCCACCCGGCTGGGTGCCTGTGCGAAGTAGAGAGCGATTCCGATGGCAGCCAAAATCAGGATCAATTGTGCGTAGCCAATCCATTTGGATTGGCCGGATCTACCTTGGGGTTCTTTAGTTTCTTGTTCCATCACTCATCCCGGAAGGCAGCGAAGCCGGACCCTTCCACAAAACTGCTGCTACGGCGCTGATTTTCACCGGCCCGAAACCGGTCACTTCAGCCATCGTTTCGAGGCCGCACAGGAGAGGCCACCGTGTCACTGCCTTGCACGCAAAATGCATCGCCGAGACCCGGTTTGAACTTGCGGAATCCCGGAACTCGAGCACGGATTTCGAGGTCGTGACGCAAGGGCGCGGACTCATTGGCGCGTAACCAAATTCGGGTTGAGGCGAGTTTGATCATCGCGAGGTGGTTTACGGCAAGCTTTTCACAGCGGTTGGCGATGCGCCCGAACTGTTTGGGTTTGGCGAAGGAGCACTTGATCCGATTGCCCGGGCGGTCGAGAACCTGGCTCGATGCACGGGCAGCTTCGGCGTTGCTACGATCGGGATTGATCGCCATGGCGTCCTGTTCCTCGAACGATTTTCTGATCCATCCGGCTTCGTACGCCTTGTCACCGGGGAGGAAACTGCCGACGGGAAGGTGATCTTCGATCGGAGCACCTTCAGGATGCCGGTCGTACTCTTGGAGCACACCTCGGCGCTTGTTGGGCAGCAAGGATCCGATCGCGCTCCACTCAAGATCTGCCAGCTCGAAACGGTTCATCTGCAGGCTCCCACAGGCACTGGAGCCCGCGCACCCGACCGAATGCAGGCGGCCAAAGCCGGGAAACCCGCACGTGAATTCCTGTCGAGACTGTACGTGTCCATGTTCGTCTCCCTGGCACACCGGGGCATTCTGTAAATAAAATCTTACTAGAATAAAACAAAAATTGTTGGAGAGTTTCTTGCAGTAAGGAAAAGGAATGATCCCGCCAAAGCGCGGCAAATCGCCAGGAATTCGCGCATCTTTATGGCCATTGACATCAGCCGCGTGGTACATGATCCACCGGCCCTGAATGCCGTGATATTTTCGCTGTAATTTTCACGGCAGCGAATGTCTCCAGGTTCAGTTTGCGACGTCCTGGAGTCTCATTCGGCGGCCGACACGAGATTCTGTCCCGTCACCGGATGCAGCCCGGGCCGTGGGCCCCGCGACTTCCTTGCCACAGCGCGCGTCAACCGTGAGCTGGCGCCGCACCGACAACAGGTTCCGGGGGATGTCCTCACGCGGCCGGCACTGTTCTTTCGTGACACCCGCCCTGTTCGCAGTATTGCAGGGTCCGGCATGAGCGATGGAGCGGGCACAAAACCCGCAGAACAACTTTACAACAGGTGGGAAGTCCACAAGCGGGTCGTCTCCGATTGTTGTGAATCCGTGTGAACGGGTTTAGAGCGCACGCACCAACGCGGTGGACCAAGCCTGGCCGTTAGGAGGCGGGTGATACCGACGCCGTAACAGCCAGTTAATGTTCTCGGAAAACACCGCCCTGCGGAGGTGTTCGGAAGAATGGCAACGCAATGAACGATCAAGTCGTCCTGATTACCAATGTGGAGCAATTCGTGGGCCGGCCCGTGGCGGTAGAATTGGCCGCACGTGGTGCGACGGTCGTTTGCCACGACAGGAGTTTCGCGGATGGCGAGGTCGCCCAGGAATTTGCGGCAGAATTTCCCGGGTTCACCGTCATAAGGGCGCAACAGCCAGCGGGAATTGTGGCGGCCGCGACCGAGGCCTTTGGCAGGATCGACGTGATGATCTGCAATGACGCCGGGGCTGCGATTCGTGCACCCATCGAGTCGGCAAGTCCGGACGACATGCGTTCGGCACTTGAGGACATGGTGGTTTTCCCTTTCGAATTATCCAGCGCCGTCACGCCGCAGATGAAGAAACGCAAGCGCGGGAAGATATTGTTCATTACCTCCGCGACGCCTCTACGAGGCCTGCCGAACTACTCGATGTACGTCACGGCACGCGGCGCCGCCAATGCGCTCACGGTTTCACTGGCCCGCGAACTTGGTCGCGACAACATCCAGGTCAACGCGATCGCACCGAATTATGTCGAGAGTCCGACATATTTTCCGCCCGAACTGGTCAATGATCCGGACGCGCTTGCACGAATGACCAGGAATATTCCCCTGGGACGGCTCGGAAGAGCGGATGAGCTTGCGGCACTCGTTGCGTTCTACGCGTCGGACAAGAGCGACTTCATTACCGGCCATGTCATGCCGTTCGCCGGCGGGTGGGCCTGAATGCCGTAACTTCCGTGCGGCCCGCCGGGCCAACTGCGGCAACATCTGCTGCTCGGCCCCAGTCAGGGTCCAATTGCGATGCACGTGTGATCAACCCGGATTCGGACAGGATGGCGGTAACGTCACCCGAACCGGGCCGTAACCTTCAAAGCCTTGCATACGTCCACGGGAAACGTAGCGGGACTGCCTGCGTTGCCCGGCCAGGGAATGCCGCTGGCCAGTCCCGGTTACGCATGACGACTCCGGTACGATATCCCGTGTTGCGGATGCGGGGGCACGGCAGGTCTTGTCCGCGTCATCCTTCGCCCATGGCAGCGGTAAGGACTGCACGGTAATCGTCAACCGACAATGGACGCGGATTCGTCGACGCCGTGTGATCGAGCACCGCCGCTTCCGCAACACGGTTGAGATCATCGTCGCGTACACCCAATTCCGCCAGCGAGGATGGCAAGTTCAAGCGCATATTCAATGCCCGAAAAAAGGACGGCAGATGCGTGCCGGCAGCGAGCCCCAGCTGCCACCGGATTTTCGCGTATTTGGGTCCACATGCGGTTTCGTTCCATTCCAGCACATGTGGAAGGAGGATCGCGTTCAGCGTCCCGTGGTGCAATGAAACATGCCGGATGGCACCGAGCGGGTGTGAAAGTGCATGAATGGCACCGAGTCCCTTCTGGAAGGTCAGCCCGCCCTGGAGAGCCGCCATCATCATGTTCCAACGCGCGGCACGGTCCTGCCCGTCATTCCTGGCGGTCTCGATCGAAGCGACGGCACGTGCGAGACCGTCGAGGGCGATGGCATCGGCCACCGGGTTGACCAACGGGCTGAGGTAGGTCTCGATGCAATGCGAAATCGCATCCAGGCCGGTTGCCGCCGTCAAACCCGGGGGCAAGCTCAGCGTGAGTTCCGGATCGCAGACGGCGGCGCGCGGAATCAGATGCGGAGAGATCAGGGCGAGTTTTCGCCCGTCTGCGAGCGTGATCAATGCACCGCGTCCGACTTCGCTGCCCGTACCGGCGGTGGTCGGTACCGCCACGAGGGGTACGACCGGTCCGAGGCGATCGATTCCTCCCTCGATTGCCGCGAATTGCGCGAGCGGGCCTCCGTGCGTGTCGAGGATGGCGACTGCCTTTGCCAGATCGATGGGCGAACCGCCACCGATGGCGACGAGCCCGTCGCAGCCTGCTGCGCGGTACCTGTCGAACGCGGAGTTCGCCGCAGCCTCGGTCGGGTTGGCAGGCGTGTCAGCGAAGACCTCCGTTTCCTGAAACAGCGGTGCGACGGACTTGATCCTGTCGACCAAACCATGGTGGATGAGGCCCCGATCGGTCACGATCATCGGGCGCTCAATTCCGGTTAGTTCCATGATCTCGGGAAGTTTCTCTATTGCACCGAAGTCGAACTCCACTCTGGTCAGATAGTTGATCGAGGGCATGCCTATTCCTTTCCCGCGCTTGATCTTTTCCGCTGCCGGCCGGCCAAGCGTCATTGGGACTCGACCCGTACCGGCGTCCGGAGGCAACGAAACGACAACGCTGCCTTGCACCTTGCCGCCGCTAACCGCAACCCCGCTCGGGCGAATGCACGCGAACCCCGGCACACCGCACGACCGTCGCCCGAAAACGACCGTCCGTTTCGGCAAAGCCGCCGGTGACCTGTCGGGTAACGACGGAAATCCGGGTCGGTGCGGTGCGGTGATCCGTGCACGGCCAGCCGGGGTCACGGTTTCCCGGGCGCCCGGCCCGAGACGGTCACCCGCCATGATCGCTCCTCCCGTTTCGGTACTTCCGGGGGTGCATGTTTCCGGGCGGGCCAGATACTGCCACCAGAAATGGACCGTCCAAATTGCCCGGCCGCTCACGGCGACATGAACAAAGGCCAGAATGCGGCTTGCCGGACGAAAACCGATAACGGGAACCGTCAGTCGGCAGGCCCGTGCCGCATCGGTTGATCGGCAGCTGTTCCCCGCGAATTCACCGGAGAGGCGCATCGGAACTCTTGTGACCCGTCCGCCTGGTCAACCGACCGGGGAACCCGGCTGTTTCCCGATTGTTCTTGACACGTTTTGCCCGATCGCGAACGGTCGACACATCGCCGGTACCTGAAGGGGGTAAACATGCCGGACCACGGGATGCTCGAAGGCCGCTACGATTACATCATCGTGGGTGCCGGCACGTCCGGCTGCGTGCTTGCAAACCGCTTGACCGAGGATCCGCGCACGCGCGTGCTCCTGCTTGAGGCCGGACGCGACGACAACTACCACTGGGTCCACATTCCCGTGGGGTACCTCTATTGCATGGGCAACCCCCGCACGGACTGGATGATGGAGACGACGCCGGAACCCGGGCTGAACGGTCGGAATCTCGCCTATCCCCGGGGGAAGGTACTGGGTGGATGCACGTCCGTGAACGGCATGATCTACATGCGCGGACAGGCAGCGGACTACGACCACTGGCGGCAGATGGGAAACATCGGCTGGGGCTGGGACGACGTCTTGCCGTATTTTCTGAAATCCGAGGATCACCACGCGGGCAAGAGTTCGATGCACGGGACCGGCGGAGGCTGGAAGGTCGCGAAACAGAGGTTGCGCTGGGAGATCCTCGAAGCGGTGCAGGAAGGCGCGAAGGAATTCGACATCCTGCCGCGCAAGGATTTCAACGATGGCAACAACGAGGGATCGGGATTCTTCGAGGTGAACCAGCACCGCGGCATTCGGTGGACAACGGCCAAAGGATTCCTGCGTCCTGCAATGAACCGGCCAAATCTCAGGGTCGAACTTGGAGCCGAAGTCGAACGACTGGTCTTCGACGGTCGCAGCGTTGCCGGCGTCGCGTACCGAAAAAATGGAGTCGGACACCGGGTTCACGCGCAGGCCGAAGTCCTGTTGGCAGCCGGGTCCATCAACTCGCCAAAGATCCTGGAGCTTTCGGGCGTCGGCCAATCCGACCGGCTCGCGCACCTCGGCATCGAGGTCGTCCACGATAGTCCGGGCGTCGGCGAGAACCTGCAGGATCACCTGCAAATCCGGACCGTGTTCAAGGTCCGCAATGCGCGAACGCTCAATACGCTTGCAAACGGCATGTGGGGAAAACTTTGCATCGTCCTCGAGTATGCACTGCGGCGATCCGGGCCGTTGTCGATGGCACCAAGCCAGTTCGGCATGTTCACGAAATCCGACCCGGCCCTTGCGACACCCGACCTGGAATACCATATCCAGCCGCTATCGACCGACCGGCTGGGCGATCCGCTGCACCGGTTTTCCGCGATCACCGTTTCGGTTTGCAATCTCCGCCCCGAGAGCGTGGGAACCTGTCACGTGACCGCTCCCGACCATCGATTGCATCCCGAAATCCGGCCGAACTACCTTGCGGCTGCAAGGGACCGGCTCGTTGCCGTCAAGTCCGTTCGCCAGGCCCGCATGGTCATGACCGCCAAAGCCCTGCAGCGATACGCTCCGGAGGAATTCCTTCCTGGACCCGACGTCCAGTCCGATGCGGAGTTGCTCCTGAAGGTCGGCGACATCGCGACCACCATATTTCATCCGGTGGGCACCTGCGGCATGGGCTGCCGCCCCAATTCGGTCGTAGGGGCGGATCTCCGCGTGCATGGATTGAACCGTTTGCGGGTCGTGGACGCATCCGTCATGCCGCGGATCACATCGGGAAATACCGCGTCTCCGGTCGTGATGATCGCGGAAAAGGCGGCCGACATGATCCGGGATGGCCGCGCTGCGTGAGTCGCGACAGTCGTGCGTGTTGCTCGGAAGGCATTGCCGGCAAAACGTTTTCACCTTCGGGTTTTCCCCTGATTCTACCATGGCGATGGAGGAACCCCAACCGACGCACCGTCGGTGCTGAAGCCGTTGCATAGCGTCCGCTAATTCTCTTGTAACCGCCGTCGCGGATGGGCTTCAGCCAAGTTGTTTCCGCGCCTGCAACTGAAAGAAGGAGAAGATCAGTCCGGGGAAGGCGACTCATTGACGCACGTATCAAGGCCCGGAAGCCCGGAACGGACCGCCTTATCGGTAACAATGATCTTGCATACTAACATTATCAATGTTAACGTACAACGCGATGTTAGTTAAAGACCACAAAGCGCTGACAAGGCCTATTGCTGATGCGTTGCAGCGTTATCTCGAAGATACACTTCATGTACCTGCGAGGATCGTTGCTCTCGAACATGCGCCGAGCCTCCCCTCGTTTCTTTCCCGGATGTACAGCCTCCATGAAGGCCGCATGGCGGGAAGACGATTGATTTTTCTCGCGACCATCGACAACTCCGCTACGCCTTCTGACATCGCAAAGCATGTCGCCTTGGTCCGCTCCGCTGTTGACGCGATCGTCGTCTATGTCGCGCCATGGCTCGGCGCACACGACCGCGCGCGACTCATTGGAAGAGGGATTCCGTTCGTCGTACCTGGCAATCAGCTCTACATCCCTGACCTCGCAATCGACCTGCGCGAACGATTTCGTACTCCGAAACCGCGGCGTGTCGTTGGCCTCTCGCCGGCAGCCCAAGCAGTACTGTTCCATCGCGTCCTGCGGCTCGACGAGGCCGCGACTACCCCTTCCCTCATAGCTGCGCAGTTGCGTTACTCGGCGATGTCGATCGGCCGCGCGTTCGACGTCCTGGTCACTGCCGGGCTTGCCCAAACCGAGCGATACGGCAGGGAGCGGCGTATCCGTTTCGAGACCGAAGGGAGGCAGCTGTTCGATGCTTCGCATGACTTGCTGCGTAGCCCGGTGCGTACCCGGAAATACATCCGGGATGTTCTCGCCGCGCCGCCGATGAAACGCGCAGGTGAGAGTGCACTCGCGGAACTGACCAACCTGTCCCCGCCGCCACTAGAGGCATTTGCGATCGCGGCGAGTGATTGGAAGGTTTTCGCGCAGACACGCGGTCTCATCGAAACTGACCGGGATCAAGCTGTCCAGGTCATCGAAACATGGAGCTATGATCCCGCTGCCTTGACTACTGCACACACTGTGGACCCACTGTCGCTTTACGCTCAATTCCACGATCACGGTGACGAGCGCATTTCCATGGCAGCAGACCAAGTGTTGAAAGGAATACCGTGGTAACCGGAATCGACAAGTTTCGCGATCACTTTGCGGCGCATGAGGGTCAATATGCGATCATCGGAGGTGCCGCTTGCGATCTGTTGTTCAACGCTCCGGGTCTCGATTTCAGGGCAACCAAGGATATCGACATGGTGCTTTGTGCCGAGGTGGTCGACGCCAAATTTGGAAGGGCTTTCCAGGCCTTTCTCGATGCAGGCGGATATCAAGCACGCGAACAAAGCGACGGGCGAAGGGAGTTTTACCGATTTCACCAACCGACTGACCGCAGCTTCCCCTTCATGATCGAGCTGTTTTCGCGACGACCTGTGAACTTCGATCTGCCCAAAGACGCAATCTACGCGCGGGTTCCGGTAGACCACGATATCGTCAGCCTTTCGGCAATCCTGCTGAACGATGCCTATTTCAAGATGCTCCAGGCAGCAAAACGGCAGGTCGACGGCATCACTGTCATCGACGAGACTCTTCTCATACCATTTAAGGCTCGCGCCTTTCTTGACCTTGCTGCTCGTTCCAAAGCAGATGGGAACCTCAACCGAAAGAACATCAGGAAGCATCGCAACGATGTATTCCGCTTGGCGCAACTCCTGCGCCAAAATGAACCTGTCGAGCTGCCAAAATCTGTCTGCCACGACCTCCAAACCTTTGTCGACCGGACTTGCTCCGACGAGACTCTGGACCCAAGAGCTTTTGGCGTTCCTTTCACCCGTGACGAGGCTGCTGATCTTCTCCGCTCGGTGTACGGGCTGACATGGAAAGGCGCGCGATGGCGTTCTCCGACCTCAATTCCCATTGCCACTCGAGACGTTCCCAGCGTGTAAAGACCTGATAGGGAGCCTACCGATCCAGTTCTTTCAACGTCACGGTTTCCCCGATGTTGTGTGAAGCTGTTTGGCGGCTCATGATCGTCATTCGTCGAACTGTCGCGCTGAAGTCGGCGGATTTCGTCACCTCAACTGTTCCGGCTCTGCACTTTCGGGAAGATAGTCGAACGCCCATTCATTGTAGCCTTGCTCACCGCGATACCAGGCGACCTCGTCCCCGGCGATCTCGCCGTGGTTCCACCTCGGTGAATTTCCGCTCTTCTGGACCCCGAGGATCAGGCGTCGGCGGCGCTGGCTGAGAAGAATGCGTTCGGTGAGGGTCTCCTCGTCCCATCGTTCCGCAACGACGTCCTCGAAATCCGCGAGAACATCGGCAAACTCGGCCCGTTCCGCGAGGTTTTCGAGTTCGTCAGGGTCGGCCTCGAGATCGAAGAGAAGCGCGGGATCCGGGGACGACGCGATGTACTTGTGCGGACCGCGGCGAACCATGAATATCGGCGCCAGGGCAGATTCCGCCAGGTACTCGGCCAGGATCACCTGGTCGGAAGGTTCCGGCGATCGATCAAGACAGGCGGTCAGGTCGCGCCCCGCGAGCGGCTCCAGCGCAGGCTCCCAGACCGATCCGGTAGCCAGCCCGTTGAATGTCGGCAAAAGGTCGACCAGCGAGGCAAAATCGCCGACCCGTTGAGGTTCGATCCAGGGCGCGGCGGCGATCAGGGGGATCCTCAAGGCGGGTTCGAAAAAGTGCTTCTTGAACCACATTCCGCGTTCGCCGAGGAACTCACCGTGATCGGCCGTGAACACAACGACCGTGTTCCGGTCGGCGCCGGTGGATCGAAGCGTTTCGAGGACATCCCCGATCATCTCGTCGATATAGGTGATCGCACCGAAATGGGCCCGCCGCGCCCGCAGGATGTCTTCATCCTTGAACGAGCAGTCCAGCATTCCAAAGTCCCGCAACAGTCTCACCGAATGGGCGTCGTGCTGATCCTTTCGCATGGCGGGAATCGTCGGCAGTGTAATCTCGTGGTCATCGTAGAGATCCCAGTATTCGCGCCGGCAGAGGTACGGCTCGTGCGGATGGGTGTAGGAAACCTGGAGGAAGAATGGACGGTCATCGCTGGAGCGCGCAATGTCGTAAAGATGCTGTCGCGCCCTGAAAGTCACCTCTTCGTCGAAGTCGATCTGGACCGACCGCGCGCAGGTCCCGGCAATCAAGACCGACCGTGCGTCGTTGGTGTCGCGCTTGCCCTCGTCAGGCCAGTTAGGCACCCAGCTGAAATCGGCAGGATAGAGGTCAGCCGTCAGCCGCTTCTCGAACCCGTGGTACTGATCAGGGCCGATGAAATGCATTTTTCCCGACAGTGCCGTCTGGTAGCCGAGTTGGCGCAGGTAGTGCGCATAGGTCGGGATTTCGGCGTTCATTTCCGAGGCGTTGTCGTACACGCCGATGTCCGAACAGAGTTGTCCCGTTGCCATTGAAAACCGGGACGGGGCGCACAGCGGAAAGTTGCAGTAGGCGGTTTCGAAAACGACCCCGTTTTCGGCCAGCCTGTCGAGATTGGGTGTCTTGACGAACGTATTTCCATAGGCGGCGAGGGACGACGCGTTCAACTGGTCGACCTGGATGAACAGGATATTTGGCGATTTCATCGCGGTACTCTCTTCGCTGGTTTGGCTGATTATGTTGTCGACAATCTGACGAATGGACATTATCAACGCCCGCAGTGGAAATCCACGCCGATTCCGCCGCTGATACCGGAAGCCGATGGTCGAGTGGAACTTTCTGGCGGTCCTTGCAGACTACGATCTGCTGCTCCTCGGGCTGCTCAACACGTTGAAGGTCACCGGAATGGCGCTCTTGTTCGGGGTGCCGCTCGGCCTGACGCTGGCACTGTCCAGGTTGTCGACCTTCCGGCCGCTGTCCGCCGTCGCCGCGTTCATCGTCGAATTCTTTCGCGCGACGCCTCCCCTCGTGCAGCTTTTCTGGTTCTTCTTTGCACTTCCGATCCTGATCGATGTCCGGATGACGCCATATATCGCGTCGATCGTCACCTTTTCGATTCAGTCATCGGCGTTTTTCGCAGAGATCTTCCGGGCAGGCATACAGTCGATCGACAAGGGACAATGGGAAGGCGCGAGTGCCATCGGCATGACCTATCGACAGACGCTCAGCCGCGTTGTCTTGCCGCAGGCCGTCAAACGGATGATCCCTGCGTTCATGGAACGTTCGATCGAACTGCTGAAGACCACGACGCTGGTGTCGACAGTTGCCTATTCCGATCTCATGTTTCAGGCAAATGACCTGGCCCAGAAGACCTTTCGCCCGCTTGAGGTCTACACGGTGGTTGCCGTGATGTACTTCGTGCTGATTTTCGTGTTCAGCCAGATCTCCATCTGGGTCGAGCGCAGGTTGGCCGAATCCGGCGAAACCTCGGTGCGTCTCGATGGAGCATAACTGGGATTTCGTCACGATCTTCGAACACCGGCACGTTCTCTGGGTTGGTGTGAAGGGAACGGTCGTCATTTTCGTGGTCACGGTCGCCCTTGGCCTGGCGGGCGGGCTGGTCGTCGGTATTGCCAGGTATGCCAGGACGCCCTTCATCGGTTGGCCGGCGCGGGTTTTCGTCGAGGTCTTTCGGAACACCCCCGTATTGGTGCAGATCATCTGGTTCTTTTATGCCTTTCCGATTCTCACCGGGATCGACGTTGATCCGTTCCTCGCTGCTGTCCTCGGTATCTCCCTCAACACGATGGCATTTTCGGCCGAGATCTACCGGGCGGGGATTCAGTCAGTCGAGCCGGGGCAGTGGGAGGCGGGCAAGGCCATCGGAATGACTTATATCCAGACCATGCGCCGAATCGTGCTGCCGGTGGCGATCAAGCGCGTGCTGCCGGCACTGACAAACCGTGGAATCGAAGTCTTCAAGATGTCGACACTTGCCTCGGTCGTTGCCTATGTCGAGACGCTCAACCAGGCCAAGCTCATCGCCGATCTCAACTTCAATCCGATCGAATCCTACACGGCCGTGGCCCTGATTTTCTTCGTCGTTCTCTATCCGGTCGTACAGGGTACCTATGTGCTGGAACGAGTCCTGAGGAAAAGCGAATGACCGGGGCGAGCGAAATTCTTCGAATCGAAGGACTCCACAAGACATTCGGCAACCTCGATGTCCTCCAGGGAATCGACCTGCGCGTAACCGCTGGAGAAACGGTCGTTGTGCTGGGTTCCAGCGGGTCGGGAAAGAGTACGCTCTTGCGTTGCGTGAACTTTATGGAAACCCCGACGAGGGGAAAAGTCTACCTGCACGGCAACCTGGTTGGAACCGAGCAGGATGGTCGCATGCACTATCGCGAGTCCGAACTGTGTAGGCTGCGTACCCGGATCGGGATGGTCTTTCAGCACTTCAACCTGTTTCCGCACATGACGGTTCTCCAGAACGTCAAGGAAGGCCAGGTGACGGTCCTGAAGAGGGACAAGAGCGAGGCCGAGGCAAAGGCCATGGCGCAACTCGAGCGCGTCGGATTGGCGGAAAAGGCGAGTGAATATCCGGCCCGGCTTTCGGGCGGGCAGAAGCAACGGGTAGCCATTGCACGCGCGTTGGCGATGGACCCTGACGTGATGTTGTTCGACGAAGTGACCTCGGCACTCGATCCTGAACTCGTGGGCGAAGTGCTGAAAACCATTCGGCAGCTGGCAGAAGAGGGAATGACCATGCTTGTCGTCACCCATGAACTCGGTTTCGCCTACCATGTCGCGAACCGGGTCCTGTTCCTGAACGAAGGGCGGGTTCATGAACAGGGTGAGCCGCATGTCATCCTGAAGTCGCCCGCGACCAGGCGTATGCGCGAGTTCCTGGATGGTCACTCGCTGTTCAAGCTGCCGGATTGAAGCGGTGCCGGAAAGTCAAGGGAGGGGTCAGTGAAACTTGGCGCCCACATCGTTGTCATAATGGCGTCTCCGGACTTTTCGCCCGGATGACGCCTCGAGAGTCGGCTGTCATCGCGTACGCGAGGCAGTCGACATGAACTGCCCGGAATGGCGGGCAGAAAATATCAAGAATGGGAAAGGAGCATTCCATGAGATCCATTGTCAGAACGACGTTCAGCTGCATCGCCGCTTTTGCAGCGGTGTTGGTGGCGACCTCTGCAGTCCAGGCGCAATCGACCTGGGAGAAAATCCACGACACCGGGACGTTGCGCATGGGCGTGACGCAGGCGCCCCCCTGGTATTCGAAGAACCCGGAAACCGGGGAATGGGACAGCGGCCTGATCGTTTCGATCGGGCAGTCTATGGCCGAGGAACTCGAAGTCGAGCTCGAAGTGGTTGAAGTCACCTGGGCGACGGCGATCGCGGCGTTGCAGGCCGACAAGATCGACATGATGTTCCTGGATGCGACACCGAAACGGGCAATCGTCGTCGACTACCCGTTCCAGCCGCTTCTCTACATTTCGTTGGCGGTGCTCGCCAGGGACGACTTGGATGTGGAAAGATGGGATGATCTCAACAAGCCGGAAGTCAGTATCGCCGTGCCCCAGGCCTCGTCCATGGACGCGTTCCTGACACGGACGGTCCCGAATGCAGACATCCAGAGATTCCCGGACAACGGTGCTTCACTTGCCGCGTTCCAGTCCGGCCGTGTCGACGCCGTATCCCTGTTTCACCCGCCACTATTGGCGGCCCGCAAGAAATTCGGTGCGGGCAAGATCGTGATTCCGACGCCGGCATTCAGTTCGCCGTCGTCGATCGCGGTACGTCGCGAGGCAGACAAGACTTTCCGGGACTGGGTCAGCCACACGATCTTCTACTATTACGAGACAGGGCGAACCCAGCGATGGTACGAACAGTTCCTGGCGGACTTCGGCCTCGACCCGAAGGCGTCACCAGTCATTCAGCGTGAACTGCTGTTCGCTAAATGAACTAACATGTGGCGGCGGACAGGTGTCCGCCGCCGCCGACCGAACCGGTGAAACATGGACTCCCGAAATCACGTGTCGACTCATGACGCACTCGACGACCCGCGCAACGCGGACGTCAGGATTTACGTTGATGGCGAATTCTTCCACCGCGACGAAGCCAGGGTTTCAGTCTTCGACAGCGGCTTCCTTCTCGGAGACGGAGTTTGGGAAGGGCTGCGAATTCATGACGGATGCGTACCGTTTCTGGATGAGCACCTGGACAGGTTGTTCGAGGCGGCGAAGTACATCGAACTTGACGTCGGGATGACGCGTGAGGAGTTATCGACCGCTGTCCGGGCGACCCTTGGGGTCAATGACATGCATACCGATGCACACGTCCGCCTGATGGTCACGAGGGGCCGTAAACTCAGGCCGTTTCAGCATCCCCATCTCAATATCCATGGCGCGACGGTTGTCATCATCGCAGAACACTCCAGGGTCGATCAAGACGCAACCGGTCGTGGTATCCGGCTCTTCACCGTGCCCCACCACCGTGGATTGCCGTTGACGCAGGATGCCAAGCTGAATTCGCATTCCAAGCTCAACTGCATCATCGCGCTCAACCAGGCGGTACAGGCCGGGGCAGACGAGGCACTGATGCTTGACCCGTTCGGATTCGTGAATACGACGAATTCCTGCAACTTCTTCATTGCCCGAAAGGGAGAAGTCTGGACCTCGACGGGTGACTACTGCATGAACGGGATCACCCGTCGAAAGGTAATCGAACTTTGCCGCGAGAACCGGATTCCGGTTTTCGAGCGCAACTACTCGCTCGTTGACACCTACGGTGCCGACGAGGCTTTTCTCACCGGTACCTTCGGTGCGCAGACGCCCGTTTCCGAAATCGACGGTAGGTCGATCGGCGGAGGGGAACCTGGCCCGATTTTCAGGAGAATCCGAAAGCTGTACGCGGAACTCATCCAATCGCAGGTTGCCGCCAATGGACGTGGCTGAAAACATACTGAAACCTGTCGAGGACAGGACATTACGTGCCCAGATAACGAGGCAAATCCTCGACATGGTCACATCGGGGAACTATTTCCCGGGCGAGAAACTGACCGAAAACGCACTGGCAGAACAGCTTCAGGTCAGTCGCGCCCCACTCAGGGAAGCGCTGAGAGAACTCGTCGATCGCGGAGTTCTCGTCAGCCAGCCTTACAAGGGACTGCGCGTTCGTCCGGTCAGTGGCACCGATCTGAAGGAACTGTATTCACTGCGGACGGAACTGGAGCAATTTGCGTTCCGCCTTGCCTGGAACAATCGGAGCGAAGATGCGGTTGCCGATCTCGAGTCGCGCTACGACCGGCTGATCGCGGCACAGCCGACAGGGGACCAGGCGCGAACCATCAGCAAAGAGTTGTCCTTCCATTCCTGGGTTTACGAGCTGTCCGGGCACTCATTGCTTCTTTCGCACTGGCACCGCCTGACACCGCTGGTCCAGATCTACATGGTTCTTCACTTTCGTGCCCATGGGTCACACGGACAGTTTCGACACATGACAACCGAATATCTGCAATTGGCAAAAGGCGAGGATCTCGACCTCATGCAGTCGCACATTGCGGAACACATGCAGCAAGGATTGCTTGCGGTCCTCAAATCCCTGGATCGAGGCGATTGACCTGATCGCCAATCCGGCTTCCCGTTACCGTGTGATCCTTTCCTGGTTTCAAGTCCCGAGCGTCGATTGCGAGACATTCAAGGTAACGAGCGCCGAGCAACCGGGGTGGGGAAGGGCAGACCAAATCCGTTCTCAAGATGCCGCCAGCGCGCACCCCGTGAGGACTATGGCCGCAGAAGATCGAACGCGCGTTCATCTTCAACCCGGCGGACTGGTGATTTGGCCTCCCCTTCGGAGAGGTTTTCTTGTCCAAAGACTTCTTGAAATTTTGGGATTTGAACGTTTTCTGTTGATCAGTAACGGGATGGTCTAACCGTCTGTTCCTGGGCGGGCTTCGGCCCGCCTTTGAATATTAGGCTCTCATGAAACACATCGTACTTGCCAATCTCACAAGTTCCGCCCGAACAATAGTGGAGCTTATCCAGTATTGAATTAATGGCCCGCGGATCCGTGTTGCCCCTTTGCCGCGAGATAGTGATTGCCGATAGGTCTCGCTGTGAGGTCAGCGATCTGCAGGCCCGTCGAGTTGTTCTTCTTGTCCATGAGTTCGAGGCGAAAATTTGCAAATTTATTGCCGTTGGTCGGGCGATACAAAGACCCCTGTAACATGATTTGCTGATTGGCCCGACTGAGGGCGGCATCTTCGTCGTGACCTCGTTTCTCGAAGACAATGTGCAGCTCTTTCTCAAGCTCGTCAGGACAATGCTGTTCAAAATAGGTTTTGATCTGACGGAAGCCACGCGACAGGCTGATATGATAGGGATCGAAGGCCTTTTATTCCGACGGAACGCCCAGTTTGTCGATCACAACGCAAAATCATTTGAAGTCGGCTTCAGCCATCAGATTGGATAGCTCTTCCATGAAGGCCCTCCGCCTCTCTCCCGTCAGACGTTCATATTTCGACCGTACGGCACTCACTGTCTTTGATCTTGTCAGATTCCCGCAAATCGCGCTCATGGAACACGATGTTGTCGCTACCCCAATACTGAAACTTCTGTCGATTGAATTTTGGGACAAGGACGTTCAGGTAATGATCCTTGTCGAACAAGCAGCAATTCACGCAGAGAAGCGGGTAGGCTTCTGCCGCTTTCCAAATCGCGTCCCCGCTCTCGTCGACATAGACAATGAACTTGCTGAATTCCGTCATCTCACGCTTCTATTCAACTTTCCAGATTTGTGGAGATGCGAAGCTCCAGGCAGAGGGGAACTGTGAAAGTTCTAACCCGAAGGCCCTGCTATGACTGCGGCCGGTCGAGTCGTCATTACCAGCCCCTGCATCGACATAAGGCACCCGTGACACTCTCTTGCCGAGCGCAGAAACGTATCATTGTCCAGTCGCGTATCATGTAACGGACACGGTCCTCCTGACACGGTGTCCCCGGGTTTTCCACAGCGCGAATCGGCCACGTTCGCGACAGCCCGAAGATCCATCCAGTGCCAGCAGGGCCGGCGGCGCAGACCGGCAGAGGCCAAAGGCAGTGCGAAGGTGCGGCGCTTTGCCGCCGACTCCGGCCGCGCGATGGCCGAGGGCATTTGGGGCGCCCGTTGGCGGAGGACAAACCACTCTTGGCGATATGCGCGGTTGGCGAAAGCGCAGGAGATGAGTGTCTAGACCAAGGCGGCCATGTACCGGTTCATCAAGCCCAAAGACTGGAAATTGGCACTGCTGCCAGCTTCTTTCCGAATGGCACAATGTCGGCGCTGTCATAGAGGACCACTCCGTACGCGAAACGCTCACCGCATGTCTCGGCGAGGATTCGCAGCCCCGCGAAATCACTGGACCTGACGGTTGCGGCAGCCTTGACTTCAATCCCGGCGATCGTGCCGTCGTCTCGTTCCAGGACGATGTCGACCTCGTGCATTTGCTGGTCACGGAAATGGTGGGGCGTCAGTTGCATATCCGATGCCGTCATCAGTTTAAGGATCTCCGAGAAAACGTGGCTTTCGAGGAGGGCGCCGAACTGTCTGCGGTCCGCCTTGATCCTGGCGAAAGTCAATCCGCGCGCGGCGGCAAGCAGGCCGCAGTCGAGGAAATGCAGTTTGGGTGTCTTCGCTATCCGCTTCAACGCAGTCGTATGCCAGGGTTGCAACGTTGCAACGAGAAAGATCTGCTCCAGCAATCTGACATAGCGTTGCCCCGTTTTGTGGCTGACACCAATACTGGAACCGAAACGGGAAAAATTGACCAACTGGCCGGAATGCTCTGCCAGGAGGCGGACAAATCTCGGCAACTCGGTCAGCCTCTCGACCTCCGCGATGTCTCTCAAGTCACGCGTCAGAACCGACTCCAGCCACGACCGGGCCCAGGCCTGTTGCCGCCTCTCGCTTTCGCGAACCAGGACCTCGGGGAACCCCCCGGTCAGTGCGATTCGGACAAGTTCGTCGCCAACGATCGCCCCGCGCACGCCCCCGAAATTCCCCGTGAACAGCTGTTGCAGGAAGGTTGGCGTCCTCCGCCGGATTTCAGCGCGGGCCAAAGGAAGCAACCGGAGGGTTTCGATCCGGCCGGCCAAACTGTCGGCAACCCGCGGCAAGGTCATGACGTTCGCGGAACCGGTCAGGAGAAACCGTCCGGGCCAGTAGTTTTCATCCACCGTCTTCTTGATTGCCACCAGCAGTTCCGGCACGCGTTGGATTTCGTCGATGGTTGCCTGATCCAGGCCACGAAGGAAGCCGACCGGGTCGGATTGTGCGGCATCAAGTGCTGTTCCGTCGTCAAGCGTCATGTAGGTTCTGCTCGATTCCCCGATCTTCCGGACAAGCGTGGTCTTGCCCGCGCGGCGTGGTCCAACGATCAGGACGACCGGGGTGTCCGAAAGGGATTCTCTCACGCGATACTCTAGAAAACGTTCGTACATTTCACTTCCAAGGGACCGGTGATTGGAAGGATAGACAATGACAATTGGAAGTCAATCAGCTGTTGATTGGGATGCTTGGGTCTGTCTGCCGGCCATGGCAGCGTCTGTGGCGCCGCATTCGGACTCGTCACGCTCGACAGCCTGGAGGTGCATTGGACTTATGCCGTCGCCTTCCTCGCTGGGTCGTTGAACGGCGGAAAACCGCTCGCCTGACGATCCGCCCTGAACCGTGATGCCCGGTGGCGATTCAGGCAAAAGGTGCAACATTTTGGGACTCGATATGTCATCGATATGTCATGTTATCCGCTGGGTTTTCATCACGCGCGTTTCGATCGCGGTCCTTCCCCCGATCCGGCTTGAGCCTGGGATTTTCGGGGATTCCGTCTTGGCCGCGAGGATTATCCGCAATTCGGTACCGTCCAGTGATTCAGGTATAGGCCTCCGATTTGATGGCGAACATGTGGTGTCAAGGGTGGAGATTTCATCATTCGGGAATTTTCCTGCTCCCGCCAGTTGCTCGTTGGACGGGGCGTCACATGGACAGGATGCTCTTGTCGTCCGTGCAGACCCAAGGTGAGGTGCTCATCCAGGACGTCCTCACACATTCCGCCATGCTGACAAGTCAGCGGCATTGGCGGATGTTCGACCTCTCCGGCACGCGAGGGTCCGGGGTTTCCGCTGGATCGGGAATGCCATGCCGGGAGAGCGCACGGGGACTTCCAACTTGCGCACGGCGGAGCAATGTTGCAACAGGCTCGCATGCAGCGGGATACTCGCAGGGAAACGTGAAGATGAGGCTGGTTGGCTCGGCGGCCTTTCTTGCCGCTCTTTGGCTGCTGATGTCGGGGATATACAAGCCCTTGGTCATCGGGTTCGGACTCCTGTCCGTCGTGACCGTGCTTTTCGTCACGCGCCGGATGGACAGGGCCGATCGGGATCGCCTCGCTTTTGCCATTCGCCCAGTCGAATTGGTCCGGTATCTCGTTTGGTTGCTGGTCGAAATTGCGCGGGCGAACTGGGCCGTCACGAGGCTGATCCTTTCGCGGACGATGCCCTTGCGACAGGTGATCTTCGATGTGCCGAGCAGCCAGTCAACGGACATCGGTCGAACCCTGTTCGCCAACTCGATCACGCTGACTCCGGGCACAATCTCTGTTGAAACCGTTGAAGAAAACAACGTGATTCAGGTGCATGCCGTTGCCTACGAAGAAAACGATCCCGCCGCACTGGCGGACATGGACCGAAGGGTCACGGCGGTTGAGACCAGGAAATACGGGTGATGTTCGTTGTCGCAGCCTGCGCGATCGGTGTCGCGATGGTCCTGACCTTCATTCGATTGTGTACGGGTCCGACGCTCTATGACAGGGTCGCCGCGGTCAACGCGTTCGGAACCGAAACAGTGCTCCTGATCGGCGTGATCGGATTCCTGACCGGACGGCCTGACTTCCTCGACATTGCCCTGCTGTATGCATTGATCAACTTCGTCGGTACGATCGCCATACTGAAGTTCTTTCGCTATCGGGCGATCGGTGATCCGGTCGCGGCCGGCAACCCGAACGGCAGTCCTGGTGAAGGGATACGGTCTTGAATTCCGTGCTGTTGATTGACGCACTGGGTTGGGTCCTGATCCTGGCAGGTTCGGTCTTTCTCGTCACCGGGGCCATCGGACTGATCCGTTTTCCCGACTTCTGGTCCCGGCTTCACGCGCTCTCGGTCCTGGATTCTGCCGGTGTCCTGCTCCTGCTCGCAGGCATGTGTATCCAGGGTGGCTGGTCGCTGGTAACCGTCAAGCTGGTGATCATCGGGTTGTTCCTGCTCATTACGGGACCAACGGCGACCCATGCGTTGGCCAATGCCGCGCTGGTGTCGGGGCTGCGCCCGCTGCCAGGAACCGGGGGTCCGGACCCCGTAACGGAGGACCCGGCTGCCAGCGAACCAGGCGTCGATCACTAAGACCGGGCATCGAACAGGGCATGCCGGACACCTGGATCAACATCTTTCTGTTCACCATGCTGGCGGCAACAGCGCTGGCAATCGTCGGTGTCAGGCACCTGTTTGCCGTCATCATGCTTTTCGGCGTCTTCAGCCTGTTGTCTGCACTCCTGTTCGTGACGCTCGATGCCGTCGACGTCGCCTTTACCGAGGCGGCCGTCGGGGCAGGGATCTCGACCGTTCTCATGCTTGGAACAGTCGCACTGACAAGCCGGAAGGAGCGGCACACGGCAAGAAAGCGACAGGTTTGGGCACTCCCCCTCGTTCTTGTGACCGCCGCGGTGCTGTTTTACGGCACACTGGACATGCCTGGCTTCGGCGGTGCCGACACACCGGCACAGCGTCATGTCGCTCCCCATTACCTGGATCAGACCGCATCCGAAATCGGGATTCCCAATGTCGTTACGGCGGTCCTGGCGAGTTACCGGGGTTACGACACGCTGGGCGAAACCGCTGTCATCTTTACAGCAGGCGTCGGCGTACTTCTGATCATCAGCGGGCTCGGCACTCGTCGGCGACGAGACTAGGACGAGGACGAGGACGGTTAATGCGCCACCATCTCATCCTGCGGACCGTTTCAAAGCTGCTCATCGGGACGATCGTGCTCTTCGCATTGTACGTGCAGTTTCACGGCGACTATTCACCGGGAGGAGGATTCCAGGCCGGCGTGATCTTCGCTGTCGCCTTTATCCTGCATGGCATCGTTTTCGGGCTGGTGACGGTCCAAAGGGTGTTTCCGCCCTGGCTCGTCCACAAATGTGCCGCGCTCGGCGTGCTGCTTTACGCCGGAACCGGGGTGCTGAGCATGCTGCTCGGCTTTGACTACCTCGATTACGATGCCTTCACGCCTGATCACCCGTCGCACGGGCAACATTACGGAATCCTGGTGGTTGAACTCGGGGTCGGGATCACCGTCGCCGGTGTCATGATCTCGGTTTTCTACGCCTTCGCCGGTCGACCTCCGTCGATCAGTGATGATGACTGGTAAGCGGACGGACTGGACGAATGCCGGACTGGGAGTTCATTGCCGATCACGCCAATTACTGGCTGTTCATCCTGCTGATGATGACAGGTTTTTACATTGTCGTCTCTCGCGGCAACCTGGTCAAGAAGGTCGTCGGACTGAACATTTTTCAGGTTTCCGTCTTCATGTTCTACATTTCCATCGGAAAGGTCACCGGAGGTACACCGCCGATCCTTCCGGTTGATCTCAAGGTCGACCCTGACGTGGTGTATTCGAATCCGCTTCCGCATGTCCTGATCCTGACGGCAATCGTTGTCGGGGTCGCAACCACATCCCTTGCGCTCGCGCTCATTGTCAGGATCCGCGAGGAATACGGGACCATCGAAGAGGATGGAATTCTCGCGATCGAGCAGAAGATGGTCCGGGAGGAGAATTCCCTTCACGGTGAAGCAATGAGTGGTCGCGCCTGATGGCGGTTGACACGACCGAACACGTCGCCCGGACGGTTTCAGACCATCTGCCGATCCTGGTCGTGCTGGTGCCGTTCCTTGCCGCGCCCCTGGCCGTACTGATCGGCAACCGGACAGGCGCCAAGGTCATCGCCGGAGTGGCGACACTGGCGAGCCTTGTCGTTTCCCTGCTTTTGCTCATGAAGGTCATCGACGGCGGGTTCCTGTCTTACCATATCGGTGGATGGCCGCCTCCGATCGGCATCGAATACCGGATTGATGCCGCCAACGCGTTCGTTTTGTTCCTGATTTCCGCTATCGGCACGGTCGTGCTGCCCTTTGCATTTACCAGCATTGACCACGAAATCCCCAAGCGGAATCACTGCCTGGTCTACTGTTGCTTCTTGCTGTGCCTGTGCGGCTTACTCGGAATTGTCGCGACCGGCGACGGTTTCAATGTCTTTGTGTTTCTCGAGATTTCGTCGCTCTCGACCTACATTCTCGTCTCCCAGGGTTCCCATCGGGACAAGCGGGCACTGACGGCGGCTTACGATTACCTGATCATGGGAACGATCGGGGCAGTGTTCTTCGTGATCGGTCTCGGAATGCTCTACATGATGACCGGGACGCTCAACATGGCCGATCTTGCTGACAGGATTGCCGCCCAAGGACCCAATCGGACCATTCTTGCCGCATTCGCGTTCATCGTGGTCGGCATCAGCCTCAAGGTGGCGATCTTCCCGCTTCACATGTGGCTGCCCTACGCCTACAGCTATGCGCCCTCGGCGGTTACGGTTTTCCTTTCGGCGACGGCGACCAAGGCTGCCGTTTACGTGCTGCTGCGATTCCTGTTTTCCGTATTTCAGCCAGGCTTCGTCACGGGGACGATGGCGCCCGAACTCGTGTTGTTGCCGCTGGCGGCGTTCGCGATGTTCGGAATGTCCATCGTGGCCCTCTTCCAGAACGAACTCAAACGCATGCTTGCCTATTCGAGCCTTGCCCATGTCGGGTACCTGCTGCTCGGCATCGCCCTGATGAACGTCGAGGGCCTGAGTGCGACAGTGATACATCTGTTCAACCACGGCATTTCCAAGGCGCTTCTGTTCATGGGAGCCGGAGCGCTGGTCCTCCGGGTCGGCTCGACGTTCTACGATGACATCGCCGGCCTGGGCCGGTCGATGCCGGCCACGTCGGCGGCGATGGTTGTCGGCGGCCTCAGCCTGATCGGCGTTCCGGGAACCGCCGGATTCATCAGCAAATGGTTGCTCGTTTCGGCATCATTCGAACGTGGCTGGTGGTTTGCAGTGGCTTTCGTCGTCCTGTCGACCCTTTTGACGGTCGCAAACGTCTGGCGTGTATTCGAGGTGCTGTACATCAAGGAGCCGCCCGACGGTAACCCGACGGTCGGGCGAGGCGATACTGCGCTGTCCGTCGTCGTCCCGGCCTGGGTGCTTGCGATCGCCTGTATCTGGTTCGGGATCGATACCGACCTGACTCTGGGCTCTGCTCAAACGGCTGCGGAGAGCCTGCTGTCAGGCAGCCTCGGAATGGTGCACTGAGGTCGCGGCCGTGATTGAATCGATCCTTTCCGTCGAGATCTGCATTTATCTTTCGCTGTTGTTTCCGGCGATGGCGGCGCTTGGCAATGTCCTGCTGAGGAATCAACCCGACCTGCGCGACGGCTTGACCTTTGTCGCTGCGATCCTGACATTCGGCTCGGTTGTCGCCGTTGTCAGCGGGTCAGCGGGTTCACCCGTCGAATCGATCAGCCTGATCGATGTCTTTCCGGGCCTTGCGATCGCTTTCCACGTCGAACCCCTGGGCCTGCTGTTCGCGTTGATCGCGTCCGGCCTCTGGGTCGTGACCCATGCCTATGGCATTGGCTACATGCGCGGAAACGACGAGAAGAACCACGCGCAGTTTTTCGCCTTTTTCTCGATCGCCATCATGAGCACGATGGGGGTCGCGTTTGCCGCAAACATGTTCACCCTGTTCTTGTTTTACGAGATCCTGACGATTTCGACCTATCCGCTCGTGGTGCACAAGGGGACGCCCGAGGCGGTCAAGGGTGCGCGGACATACCTTGGAGTGCTGTTGCTCACCTCGATCTGCATCCAGATGCCGGCGATCATCTGGACTTGGACTGCTTCGGGGACCCTGGATTTCCGCCACGGCGGAATCCTGGACGGACACGTCACGGGTTGGGAAGTTCCGTTCCTGCTCGGGCTATACGCCTTTGGCATTGGCAAGGCCGCGTTGATGCCCTTCCACCGCTGGCTTCCGGCAGCGATGGTCGCGCCGACGCCGGTTTCCGCCTTGCTCCACGCGGTCGCCGTCGTGAAGGCCGGCGTCTTCACCATGCTGAAGATCGGTGTCTACATTTTCGGGGTTGACCTGCTGTCCCGGACCGGAGCGTCCGAATGGTTGATGTGGCTGGCGGCTTACTCGATTCTTGCAGCATCGGTCGTCGCCATGTTCCAGGACAACCTCAAGCGAAGGCTGGCCTATTCAACCGTCAGCCAGTTGTCCTACATCACGCTCGGGATGGCGCTGGCGACGTCCATGGGAGTCGTCGGCGGCGGGCTGCATATCGCCACGCACGCTCTCGGAAAGATCACGTTGTTCATGTGTGCGGGGTCGATCTATGTGGCGACCCACAAGACCGAAATCAGCCAGATGTCCGGATTGGGGAGGATGATGCCGATGACCTTTGGCGCCTTCCTGGTCGGCGCCCTCTCGATCATCGGACTTCCGCCGCTCGGGGGGACGTGGTCGAAATGGCTCCTGGTCATCGGCGCCGCCGATGTCGGCCAAATAGCCATCATCGCCGTGCTGATGATCAGTTCGGTTCTGAATGTCGCATACCTGCTCCCGCTCGTCGCGCGCGGGTTTTTCCTGCCGGCATCGGAGGCGCGCGGTGCGGAAGCCGACATTCCGGCCGATGACGGCCGGCTGTCCTGGCTTCGGCAAATCCGCGAGGCTCCGCTGTTGTGCTGGTTGCCACCCGCCGTGACCGCCGCGGGCTGCATCGTCCTGTTCTTCTGGGCCGACACCGTTCGCGACTTCCTGTTGCCGATCGCCGCGGGTCAATGATGACGGGTTCCGCAAGCAAGACTGGAGAATCGGAAATGGAGACGAAAACCAGTAGCGGCCCGGCTGGAGGTTCTGGAACCGGCGTGCCCGGCAATGAACGCCGTTACCCGTTCCTGGGGCGCGCCTTCCTCTGGGTGGACCGGCCGGGGAATCCACTGAAGATCGTTTGGGGGTTGGCGGCAGCCTGTATCGTTCTGGTCATGCTCGACGTTTTCCTGGTCGAGCACAAGTCGGGGGGAATGGAGTCTGTCCCCGGGTTCTACGCGGTCGCAGGTTTCGTGATGTTCAGCACGATCATCATCGCGGCGCGGCTCCTGAGAACCATCATCGGCCGAAGGGAGGACTACTATTCCGGTCGGGCCGTCGATGACGAAGACTATCCGGATGACCAGCTTGGCGTCATGGATCGGGACGGCTGACATGGAGTTCCCGACATCATTCCTGTTCATCGCCGCGGCCTGCGTTCTGCCGGTACTGCGCGGCGGCGGATTGCGGGCAGCGGTTCTTCTCGCCGTGCCGGCCGTTGCCGCGTGGCAGGTCATGGCCGTTCCATCAGGAGTGCACCAGGAGTTCGAACTCTTCGGGTTGAACCTCGAACTGATGAGGGTCGATCGCCTGTCCCGGACTTTCGCGCTGATATTCTGTATCGCGGCATTGCTGGGCAATCTTTACGCCTGGCATGTTCGTGACCATGTCCAGCAGATCGCCGCGCTGCTCTATGCCGGCGCGGCGATCGGGGCGGTATTCGCCGGCGACCTTGTGACCCTGTTCATCTACTGGGAAGGTACCGCGCTCGCGTCCGTGTTCCTGATCTGGGCCCGGCGGACCCCGGGCGCTTACCACGTCGGCATGCGTTACCTGGTCATCCAGGTCGGCTCGGGCGTCTTGCTGCTCGCCGGCGTCGTCCTGTTGTTCCGGGACGGCCACGCGCTCGAATTCGAAGCGATGACCCTGGGGTCGCTGGCCACCTGGCTGATCTTCCTGGCCTTCGGAATCAAGTGCGCCTTTCCCCTCTTGCACAACTGGCTGCAGGACAGTTACCCGGCAGCGACGGTAACCGGAACGGTCATACTCTCGGCCTTCACCACGAAACTGGCTGTCTACTCGCTGGCACGAGGATTCCCGGGGACGGAAATCCTGATCTATATCGGGACGATCATGACGATATTCCCGATTTTCTTTGCGGAAATCGAGAACGACCTGCGGAGGGTTCTCTCCTATTCGCTGAACAACCAGTTGGGTTTCATGGTCGTCGGCGTCGGAATCGGTACGGAAATGGCGCTGAACGGGACCGTTTCACATGCTTTTGCCCACATTCTGTACAAGGCGCTGCTGTTCATGTCGGTGGGCGCGGTTCTGTTCCGCACGGGGACGTCGAAAGCGTCCGAACTCGGAGGCCTTTACCGCACCATGCCTTTGACCGCGTTGTTCTGCGTCATCGGTGCCGCGTCGATCTCGGCTTTCCCGCTGTTTTCCGGATTCGTCACCAAATCCCTGATTCTGTACGAAGCCGAAAAGGCGCACATGACGCTGATTTGGCTGGGCCTGGTTTTCGCGTCCGCAGGCGTGTTGTCGCACTCGGGGATCAAGATTCCCTACTTCGCCTTTTTCGCCCACGACAGCGGCAGGCGCCCTGCGGAGGCACCGTCCCACATGCTTCTCGCCATGGGGATAACCGCGTTCCTGTGCATCCTGATCGGGGTCCAGCCGCAACTCCTGTACGCCCTTCTGCCGTATGAGGTTCATTACCAGCCCTACACGGTTCCGCATGTTGTCGGGCAGCTGGAGTTGCTCATATTCGCGATGTTCGCGTTCTGCCTGCTCATGCGGACAGGGATTCACCCGCCCGAAGTTCGTGCCGTCAATCTCGACTTCGACTGGACCTACCGGATGTTCCTGCCACGGGTTCTTGGACGGATCGCGGCCGCGTCAGGAATCGCGATGGACGGAATCGCGCGCATCCTGACGGACCTCGGGCAGGGCTTGGTCAATGGCCTTTATCATTCGCGAGGCCCCGAAAATCTTCTCGGAAGATCATGGCCGACCGGATCGATGGCCCTGTTCGTCGTCGGAGTGCTCGTCTGGGTGCTAGTCGTTGCCTACCTGGCAGGCGGGTAATCCCCGCGCGGCCGCGCTGGCAGGCTGACGGGTGTCGGTTGCGAGCCCGTCGGGACCGAAAGGTTCGAGGTTGTTCTCAGGCGACGAGATTCCAGAGTATTCCGGCGATAATCGAACCGACGACCGCGTAACCGATGTAGAGGCCAAAGACCTTCGGCTTGACCAGGGCCCAGACGGCGACTGCCGCCGGAATGCAGGTCACGCTTCCCGCAAGAACGAATGCCATTGACGCTCCGGGCGACATGCCCTGTTCCAGCATTCCTGCAACCAGGGGCACGGCGGCGTAACCGTTGAGATAGGCAGGGCCGCCAATCACGGCTCCGGCGAGGATTGGCCAGATGCCATCGCCGCCGAGCACACCCACGATGACTTCGGCGGGAACGTACCAGATCATGATCGCTTCGAGCAGGTACGCCAGGGTCATCCACTTCAGCAGGAAGACCGAATTCCACAGGAAGGTATCCCGGAACACGATTCTGCGTTCCTGATGTGACCAGAATCGCCAAACCGGGCGGCCGGAAAAGGTGTCGCCTGACGGGCATGCGCAGCTGTTGCCCAGAGGATTGTCACGCAAGGAGGATGAAAACGCGCCGGTTTGGCCAATCATCATGGTTCCGACGCCTCCCAGCAACCCGAATCCGACCGCTGCGACGGTCTTGGCGACGGCGAAGTCCAGTCCGAGCGCGCCCGCGGTGATCATGAACATGGGAGGATCCATGACGGGTGACGATAACCAAAAGGCCATGACCGCCGAGATCGGTGTTCCGGCCGCAAGCAACGCGGCAATGAAGGGAATGACCTCGCAGGAACAGAACGGCGCCAAACCGCCAACCAGGGACGCAAGGACGATCATCCGGAGTTCATTCCCCTGGAAGGACCGGGCCAGGATCGACTCGGCGCTCGTTGCCTTGAGCCCGGCAATCAAGAAAACGGCACAGAAGATGAAAATCCCGGTCTTTGCCAACGCCTGGAGGACGAACGCCAGGATCGGGCCCAGGTCCGAAGGCACCAGGACGGCCGCGAGCAAAACGATGAGAATCCCGACCAGTGACGGTTTGTCGATTCGACCCCAGAGCGACCACGCCAGCGTGGTCAAGCGATCGACCCGGGGCATGACCCGTTCTTGCATCGGAAAACTCCAGTCGTCGAAGCCGCCGGCCTTCAGCATTGACGCTTGCGCCGACATGCTGATCACGGAGTCTATATGGGTCGAAAGCGGCAGAATGAAAAGATGTGGTCATGCGAAAACCAAATCGGAATTTCGCCAGACACTTTTTTCCGGTCCCGCGCGGCATTTCATCGACCTGCATGGATAGGGAACGCCCTCGACGCGGAAGCGTGCACCGGCCGCAAATATTTCCTTTTTTTGGAACTTCTTTCCGGGGTCCGCGCCTTCTTGGTACATGGCGCTTTACGAGCTCTGTCGGACGCAGCCTGAGCGCGACACCCGTAATCGATCAGTAGATCCCGTAACGGTGAATCCGTTCGTGCTTGGGATGGCCAGGACCCGCTACTTGGACCGAAAGCGAACAATGGTCATTTGACTGGTAAGGATCAAGTAGCTCAGAACCCGCTGGACATCCGCCTGGAAAGACCACGATTCGCGTCCTCGGGGTCTTGGAAATGCCCGCCTGGACAGGGAACCCGGACACGTCCGGCAGGCAGGTTATCAGCTTTGCGGCCTACACTGGCGAGATGATGAAATGCAGGCGACGTGTGCGTTATATCCCGCCATACTGGGTGACAAGCATAAGCGCCGGGGACCACCTGCTCTAGGTTGACCGTGAATTCGTCAGGATTGAAGAAGCGTGCTCCCAAATCCCCGTGGGGAGGGGGTAACCGCCTCGTACCAAGGGTCACGAGTCATTTAATCGCTCGGTATTCAAGGCTGACCTGATTTGTATGCGGTTCCCAGTGACGACCATGATTGCACCGTGTAGCATCGCTGCACCGTAGCGCTCAATCACTGTCCGAATGGCATCCGCTCTCTCGGTCGGTGTCATTCCTCCAAGGCGTGCGATGCCCGGGTGCGGGAGCCCACGCAAGAAAACAAGCTCTCCAAAGTCCTTGTCTTCCGTTATGAGCACGCGTTTCTCCTCCAATGCAAGTGTCAGCAAGGCTTCGTCCGACGCGTGAGGGCAATGCTCTCGTGCCGACAGCACATCATGCCCGAGGTTCAGCAATGCCTCGCGCAAGGACACAGATTCGGCGCACACGTCGCGCAGGAACTTCACGTAGCCGCTCGAACCGAGATGCGGTCATGTACCTGTTCTCCGGCCAAAGTGCGGTGAGCAAAAAGAAGGCAGGCCTGGATATCCTCCCGTTCGAGAAACGGATAGTCCCTGAGCAAGTCTTCGACGGTCATGCCAGCAGCGAGATTGGCGAGAACGTGCTCCACGGCGATCCGCATGTCGCGGATGATCGGCTTGCCGCCGAAAATTTCGGGGTGAACAGTGATGCGTTCGAGCAGTTCGGTCTCCTGAACCACGGTCCTCTCCTTCATGAATCAAATCGCGATGCGCTCACTTCGGCACCGCGAAAAACACGGCGTCCAGCCGCCGCTTCTTGCGGCTGTCGTAAAGATAGAGCACGGACATTGTGTTGGAAAGACGCAGGAATTCGGGGCCGCTGCCGTGATCTGATACGAACAGCGTTCACGCGGTATCCGTATGGCCGCCAGCCTGCAGCGAAATCGCGAAGTGCAAGCGGTCGAGCGCCGTCGCTCCGGTGAGGCTAGAACCATGTTGGAATCGGGAGAATCACCGGCGGAACGGCTCACGGGCCCGGCCCGTGGCGTGGCGTCCTGCCCGAGAAACGGGACCGCAGTCCGCTTCCTTTGAAGTACCGGCCTACGATCGACTCTGCGCTCGTTACCCTGGGCCGGACAGTCGAAAAATACAGCGAAAAAAATGATCCCGGTGGCGCGGACGCCTTGGGGTCGACCGTCCGGATCGGGCTCAGGTCCGAAGGCACCAGAACGGCTGCCGGCAAGATGATGAGAATTCCGACCAGTGACGGTTTGTCGACTCCAGAGCCGCCACGCAAATGCGGTTAAGCGATAGAATTCGGGCGTGGCCCGAATGTACGTCGGAAAACTCCAGTCGTCGAAGCCGCAGGTTGCCTGCAATGATGCCTGCGTCAGGGGCTGGTTACAGTATCAACAAGGGTTGAAAGCGACCGGACGAAAATTGCGCCGACGCGAAAGCCGTGAATGAAATTTGCACCGCACCTCACCATCATTGACCTGCGTTTGAAGGTGACCGCATTACACCCAGGATGTACGCTGAGATGACTCGCATGAAATGCATACAACAGGACAAGCAATTTCGTGAAAGACATTGGTGGTAATTCGCTGCACGGCGGCGTTTTCGGCGTGGGCGCGAGTTTCCCGCCGGGACATGGCAGGTCTGGATCTAGATTTCAAAGGGCAAGATCAGTTTATCCGGGTATCCAGAATTACAATATTGCTATCGTAATGTGACGAAAAATACCACTTTACGAGTGCCATGTTGTCGTCTTCTGCCCGGCGTGCACGCAACGTCGTTGCGGATCTGGCCTCCCGTGGCCAGTATCACTTTAACTCGTCGGAACTTCGCTCGGCACCCGGGGTCTCCGGGGCGGCGGCGCGCCAGGCGTTGAATCGCCTCGCGACCAGGGGGGAGATTGCAAGCCCGGCGCGGAGATTCTGAGTAATTGTGCCGCCAGGGTACCGAAGGCTCGGCTGCCTGCCGGCGGATCGTTTCATCCCTGTGCTCATGGAGCACCGGAATACACGGGACTACGTGGGTCTGCTCTCGGCCGCCCGGTACCACGGTTCGGCACATCATCGCCCGCAGGAACCACAGGTCGTCCTTGAGAGGAACCGGCCGGCAATCGTGTGCGGTTCGGTCAAGATAACCATTGTTTCGCGCCGAAACCTCGCCGCAGTGCCGGTCGAAAGCTTCAACAATCCGCGTGGAACGGTCGTGGTCTCCACCGTGAAAGCGAAAGCGGTCGATCTCGTCGGATACATGCGTCGTGCCGGCGGATTGGACCGGGTGTCAGGTGTGCTTTCAGATCTCGGTGAAGACATGGAACCGGAACACCTTGTCGAGGCTTCCGAGTCGGCGCCGATCCCCTGGGCACAGCGTTTGGGCCATCTTCCTGCACATGTCGGGGCCGGAGAAGAGGTCGTGCTGCTCAAGGAACATGTGCGACAGCGCGCGCGAAACTTCACGAGACTTCTTCCCGGCAAGAGCGTCACAAATGCTCACCGGTCGAAGGACTGGCGGCTGTTCGTGAACTCGGCCGTCGAGGTGGACGCATGATCCCGCGGGACGACATCACCCATTGACGGGAGCGGGCGCCGTGGAGCGCGGGATTTCAGGTCGAACAGGACCTGGTCATCAGCCGTGCCTTGGTCGCAATTTTGTCTGATCCTGTTCTCTTCAGGACGTTGGCATTCAGGGGAGGCACGGCACTCGAAATGCCCTATCTGACACTGCGCGTGCGCTACTCCGAGGATATGGATCTGGTCTGGATTGAGCCTGGCCCTGCTGGTCGATTGAAGGATCGGTTGCCGAAAGCACTCGATCCCTGGCTGGGCGAAGCGCGGTGGAAGCAGGCGCAAGGACGGATAACGTTTGGCTACCGGTTCCTTTCCGAGGATGTTCCCGCGATGCGCCTGCGTCTCAAATTCGAGATCAACACGCGCGAACACTTTTTCGGTGCTGGGTTAGACGCGGCGGCCGTTCACGGTCGCATCGCGGCGGTACAGTGGAGCGGCAGATATCGGGACCTTTCAGCCCGACGAGTCGCTGGCGACCGCGCTGACGGCGCTCTACCAGCTCCGTAAGGGTCGGGACCTGTTCGACTTGGCCAACGGCCTCGGCGACAACCGAAGCGACGCGGGACGGATTGCGGAGACGTTCCAGGAATACAAGGTTCGTGAAGGGTCTCCGGTAACCCGTGCAGAGTTCAGTGTTTGAAAAGAATCTAGTGGGCAAGCTTCGCGATGCGCAGTTCAATGCCGACATGAGTGCGCTTCTCAGGCCGGGAGGCGAGTGGCGGGCGGAAGATGCGGCAGGCACGGTTCTCGAAAGGTTGCTTTCGTTGCGTCCCGGCGACCCATGGAAGGGGAGAAACAAAAATATGAAGCCTAATGGTCCTGGCACGCTCGATGCATAGCGATTTCAGTATCGCTCGCGGCACTACAAGTGCGGACATGTGGAAACATGAATTCAACCCGGTCCGTTTGCGCAGTTAAAACGGATGATCTTGACAACATCTTTCCAAAATCAATGTCGAACGGCTCGAGAAAGACGAAACATCTCTGAACGACGACCGCGGAACGGAATTACGCGCGAATGCATGGTCATGCCCGGTAGGTGGATCCGTCTCGCGAAAGCTGCAGCACGCTTCCGAAGCCACGATCGGCTGTGGCGCAGCGTGCCGGAACGAATGCGGTGGAACAATGGTCGGATTCGTGGAAATTGGGCCGTATGAGTCAGGCAATCGATCGTCTTGAGGAAAAAATTCGGGCCTGCAGGCTGTGCCAGCCGATGTTTCAGCAGACTGCCACCGGACACAGTCCCCGACCGGTTCCGTGGCTGTCGGCGACAGCGCCGATTCTCATCGCGGGGCAGGCGCCGGGGGCGAGAGTCCATCGCCTGGGGCGACCGTTCGCAGACCCGTCCGGGGATCGGCTGCGCGCATGGCTCGGTGTGTCGGCGGATGAGTTCTATGATCGACGCTGTTTCGCCATCCTTCCCATGGCATTCTGTTTTCCCGGATACAGTGCCTCTGGCGCGGACCTGCCGCCACCTCAGCTGTGTGCCGACACGTGGAGAGACCGCGTACTGGGAGCGATGCCCGATTTCGAACTGACGGTACTTGTCGGCGGACCCGCGCTCGTGTGGCACCTTGGCAAACGCACGGGAGGGGTGACCGAAACGGTTCGAAACTGGCGGGAGTGTTTCCCCGGGACTGTCCCCTTGCCCCATCCAAGTTGGCGGAACAACGCGTGGCTCAGGAAAAATCCCTGGTTCGAAAACGAAGTCCTGCCGGCGTTGCGGGAAAGAGTGAAGGAAGTCCTTCCGACTGACCGGAGTCAGCCCGGGCCTGCGGATCAGGAATGCACTCAGATTTGACTAAGATCGAATCGACGCACGCGCCTTGAGCGGTGAAATCGCATGGGAATCGATCCGCAAGCGGCAGGGTCCTGCTGAACACAGGCGGCCACGTTGGCGACCGTGTGTTCAATAGCCACGTTCGGGGCCAACGAGGTGGAGGAACGGCTCTCCCGAAACGCCGCGGCGAATGTTCTCCACGACCACCTTTCCGGCGGATTCGGGATGGGTCTCTGATGCGACATGCGGCGTGATCAGGATATTCGGGTGTGACCAGAAGGGATGGCTGGCAGGCAGGGGTTCAACCCGGAAGACATCGAGTGTTGCCCCTGACAGGTGTCCCGAATTGAGCGTCTCCAGCAGGGCATCGTCATCAATCACCCAGCCACGGCTCGGATTGATGATGGCGGCACCGGCCGGCAGCATGGACAAGGCCCGGAAATCAAGCAGGTTGTCGGTCTCGGGCGTACGGGGCAGAATAACCACGAGGATATCACTTGCATGAAGGGTTTCCGGTAACCCGGCTTCCCCGTGCAGGCACCGCACATGCGGGATTGACTTTGGTGTCCTGCTCCATGTCGTGACGTCGAAACCAAGCTTGACCAGTGCATCCGCAGCAGCCGTCCCGAGGACTCCGGCACCGAGAATCCCGACGCGCCGCTTCGAGGCCAGCGGAGGCAGGAGACCGGAAAGCCATTCGCCCGGCCCGGCCTTCGCAAACCGGTCGGTTCCCAGGTGGTGACGAAGGACGTGGCCGGCAATGTATTCGGTCATTCCCTGGACCATGCCGGGATCCACCATGCGGGCGAGCGGGCAATTCAGGGCAGGGTCCTTGAGGATCCCGTCCACGCCGGCCCAAAGGGACTGGACAAGGACGAGATTGCGAAAGGGGGACAGGTCGTTCACCGGACCACTCGGAGCGTAGACCAGGTATTCGATGTCTTCAGGTCGATCCGCGTCACCGGTTCCGAAAGACGCGTCGATTCCATGTTCCCGCAAACCGGCTTCGAGAACGGGCCGGTAGCGTGGCCAATCCGCCGGGTTGCCCGCATAGTGCACCCTGACCGTCATGACATGGCCCCGGTCACGGAGATCATCGCAGCTTGTGGACATGGGCGCTTTGAACGAGACCGAACGCGAACAGAATGACGATCATGGCGGACCCTCCGTAGGACACCAGGGGCAACGGCACTCCCACGACGGGGGCGAGGCCCATGACCATCGACATGTTTACGGCGAAGTAAAGAAAGAACGTGCAGCCGATACCCAGGGTCAGGAGCGAACCGTAACGATTCCGGTTGGTGAGCGCGGACAGGACACAGAACAGGACGATCAGGCAGTATCCGACGGCAAGAACAATTCCTCCCGTGATGCCCATTTCCTCGACGAGCGTCGTAAAGATGAAGTCGGTGTGCTTTTCGGGCAGGAAATTGAGACGGCTTTGCGTGCCCTGCATGAACCCTCGTCCTGACACCCCTCCCGAACCGAGAGCGATCATCGACTGCGTGATGTGATAACCGGCGCCCAGCGGGTCCGATGACGGATTGATAAAGGTCTCGATACGCAGGTATTGATAGTCCTCCAAGAACTGGAATTCCGTGCCGCGTGTCAGGAACACCGTGGCAATGCTCCCAACAACGAGCCCCGCACCGGCGACGAAATACTGCCAGGCGACACCCGCGATGAACATCATGATGGCGCCGCCCATGAGAATCAACGTTGCGGTCCCCAGGTCCGGCTGGCGAAAGACCAGAATCGCCGGAACGACGGTTAGGATTACGGGGGGCATGATCCAGAGCGGGCGGGACGTCCGTTCCGCGGGCAGGGAATCGTAGTACCAGGCCAGGATCATGACGAGCGTGACCTTCATCAGTTCGGAAGGCTGCCCCCGAAAGGGTCCGAATTCGATCCAGCGCCGGGCGCCCATCCCGGTTTCGCCGACAAAGGCAACGGCCACGAGCAGCGCGAGTGCGGACAGGTAGGCGGCGACCGAAAGCCTCTGGAACACGCGTATCGGCACGAAGGCGATGACTGACATGAGGCACAGCCCGGCAATGAGGCGGGTCAGTTGTGGCAAGGCCCATTGATCCATTTGCCCGCCCGCCACCGACACCAGCATCAGCACGCCGACTCCGCCGATGGCCGCAAGGAGAAAGGCCAGGGCCCAATGGAAATGCAGGGCCTTCGAGAGTCCGGTTGGCGCGGACCGTTGCTGGTGCGAAATGAACGTCATGTCGCGGTCGGCTGGCGTTCGAAACCGGGAGAACGGAGAACGGCGCAACGGGACTGGCGGTCATGATGAACGTCTACGGCCGTCGCCTGGAATCTGACCGGCGTCAGGGTGAACATGTTCGGTTCCTTCGAGACCGCGATCACCCTAGACCGGAAAGGTCTCTGGTCGACGGCGAGCGTTGCAGATCACGTGGGCCATCGTCAGTCAGGCCGAGGTCGAAGGCAGCGAGGAGAATGTCCCGGGCGATCGGGGCCGCAATTCGTGAACCGCTACCAGCATGCTCGGCAACTATGGAGACGGCGATCGCCGGAGCAGAGAACGGCGCGTAGGCGACGAACAACGCGTGGTCCCGGTGATGCCTAGGCAGTTCCTCGTTGCTGATGACCCCGGTTTCCCTTTCCTCGCTGGTGATTGCCCGAACCTGGCTGGTTCCGGTCTTTCCGGCATATTGCCTGGACTTCCGGGAAACCCGCGATCCGTAAGCCGTACCTCGCGGGTGATTGACGACATCGAACATTCCGTCCCGGACAAGTTCAATGTGCGAAGGATCCATGTCAAGCGCGGGAAACTCGACGGTTCGGCGGAATCTGTCCGCTTGCGCAATGACAAGGTTAGGCTGAACCACTTTCCCCGAGGCAATCCTTGCCGCCATCACCGCGAGCTGCAACGGCGAGGCAAGCAGGAATCCCTGGCCGATTCCGACATTCAACGTATCTCCGATGACCCAGGCGCGCGCCCGGTTGTCGTGTTTCCATTCCTGTGTCGGGACCAGTCCGGCCTGAACTGCCCGCAAGGGCAGATCGTGCCGCGTCCCCAGGCCGAACCGTCTGGCCATCGCGTTGATCCTGGCGATACCGGTCCGCTTGGCAATTTCATAAAAGTAGACGTCGCACGATCTTTGAATGGCCGTCTGCATCGTGACCGGTCCATGACCGTGTTCTTGCCAACAGAAAAACCGCCGGCCCGAGACTTCCGCGAACCCGCTGCATCGAACCCGGTCTTCGGGCGCAATCACCCCGGCTTCAAGAGCGGCGAGCGCCACGATCATCTTGAATGTCGACCCGGGGGGATAAGTGCCCGATACCGGTTTGTTCAACAGGGGACGGAGGTCATTTTCGTTGAGAGCCTTCCAGTCTGCGACGGAAATCCCGGAAACGAACTTCTCGGGATCGAAGGACGGTGAAGACGCCATGGCCAGTATGTCGCCCGTTCGGGTATCCATGACGACCGCTGAGGCACTCAGCCCTTCGAGAAGATCCTGGCAAATTGCCTGGAATCGGCCGTCCAGAGTCAGTTGGAGATCAGCGCCCGCCCGGCTTGTGGTCCGGTCCAGTTCCCTGACGATCCGCCCGACGGAATTGACCTCGATTCTCTGGATACCGGCGGTTCCGCGCAGCGTTTTTTCGAGCTTGTTTTCGACGCCGGTCTTGCCGATCTGGTACCTGGGAATGAGGAGCAGCGGGTCCTTGTCATCGATTCGTTCCAGATCGTAGTCGCTGACCGGCCCGACATAGCCGACAACATGGGCAGCTGATTCTCCGAGCGGATATCTTCGCTCCCAACCGATTCCGGGAATGATGCCTGGCAAGGCCGGAGCATTGGCGGCGACTCTCGAGATCTCATCCCATGTCAGGCGCGTTGCAACCGTAACCGGAATGAATGCCCGGTGTTTGGCGACCTCCTCCCGGGTTCTGTCAAGGTCTTCCGGGTCGATCTGGATGAGCGATGACAGTCGGCTGAGCACGGCCTCGAAATCGATCGTGCGTTCGCGGACGATATCGACCTTGTACAGGGTTTCGTTTCGCGCGAGCACCACCCCCCGACGGTCGTGGATTACCCCCCGTGTCGGAGGAAACAACCGGATGCTGATCCGGTTTTCCTCTGCAAGCGCCGCGTAAACCGTGGACTTGCGGACTCCGAGATCGTGCATGCGCCATCCGAGGATTCCGGCAACCGCCGCCTGGAGGCCGAGAATGAGCGTTGCCCGGCGCGTGAACGTCCGGGACATGCCATCGTGCCCTGGGGTCAGGTCTCCTCTCATCGACGTACCCGTGCCCGATCGGCGTTCGCACGATGCGGCTTCCGGTTTCCGAGCAGCCCGGCCCAGACCAGGGAGACCAGTGGATATGCTACTCCGGTCAGCACAAACAAGGCAAACAGCTGTCCGAGCGGGGGAGCGGGAACGAACAACAGGATCAAGGCAATTTGCTGAATGCCGAGTGCGACGAGGTATCCGGTGACCGCCGCGATCCATTCAATGACAAAGCCGTGGTTCTGGAAGAAGACGTGTGCGATCCTGAACGCCTCGGCGACACAGACGACGATCAGCGTCCAGAGACCCAGTGGACGCATGTGGAAGACATCACCGATCAGCAAGACCGGCACGATGATCCAGAACGGGACGGCGCGGGGTTCGCGGATGACGACACAGATCACGCAGCAAAAAACCAGGTCGGGCAGGCTGAGCGCCTGGCGAAATATTCCGAACGGCAGGAGATACAACATGATCGTGAATACCGCCAATGCCACGAACACCATGCGTCTGAACCAGACGTTGGCAAACAGGCGACCGTTCGATTCGTTCATTCGTCTATCCGGTGCGATGCGGATTCCTGTTGTACGAGGGTCTCAACGACCAGTTCGCCTGAATCCGGAATTGGCCGGGACGGGCTGAATCGGACGATTCTGAGGAATTCCAGACGGTCCAGGTCTGCTGCCGGTTTAACCCGCAGCTGCTTGCCTGCGTCCAAAAAAACGACTCCGACCGGCAAACCCGGAGGAAACACGTTGCCATCTCCCGTCGTGATGACTCTGTCACCGGTACGTATGTCGTGCTGGCCGTCCGCAAACATCAGTGGCGGCGTCCGGCTGTTGTCACCCGCAAGGAACACGCGGCTGTTTGACGGAACGACCTCGACCGGGATCCAGCTGTTGCTGTCGGTCAGGAGGATGACACGGGAAGTTTCCTTTCCGACTCCGGAAACCCGTCCGACCAAGCCGAGACCGTCCAGGGCGGCCCATCCGTCCTGGACGCCGTCATTGCTGCCGATGTTGATCAGCACAGACTGCTGAAACGGTCCCCCGGAATCCACCAGGACGAGCGACGTGATATAGCTGAACTCACGGCCGAGCTGGACGTTGTTCAGGTCCTTGAGGCGGGCGTTTTCCTGGTCAAGTCGAATGGCAGTCTCTTGCCAGGCCTTCATCTGCTGCAGTTCTTTCCGCAGTTCCTGATTCTGTTCGTAAAGTTCGACATATGACTGGAAGTCCTCGACAATCCTCGACATGCGGGAAACCGGGACCAGGACCCACTCGATTTTCGGAACGATCTGGTCAATGATGAACAGCCTGAAATGCTCGGCCCGCGGGTTGTCGATTCTCCAGAAAACGACGAGAGCGACAAGAAAGGCGAGGACCAGGGCAAGGAGCAACCGTCGCACGGGGCGACCGAATTCCGGTGCAGCGTTTTCTGGAATGGCCATGCCCGTGCCTTTCGGATTTCCGGACTACGGACGATTAGTTTCCGTAATCGATGACATGGACGAGTTCTTTCTCGCGCTCAAGCGACATACCGATTCCGAGTGCGACGCAATTGAGGCAGTCCTCGGCAACAGCGAAAGCCAGGCCTGTCTGCTCCCGGAGTGCCAGGTCGAGTTCTCCGAGCATCGCGCCTCCTCCCGTCAGTACAACGCCCCGTGAGACGATGTCGGACGCCAGGTCCGGCGGGGTCGATTCCAGGGCACGAAGAACGGCGTTGCAGATGTTTCCGACAACCTCCGCCAGGGCTTCCGCCACATTGGCCTGATTGATCTCGATTTCCTTGGGAATGCCGTTCAGAACGTCGCGGCCCCGAATGACCATCTTCTTTCCGCGCCCGTCGAGGGGCATCCGCGCCGTCCCGATTTCCTTCTTGATTCTCTCCGCGGTGGGTTCGCCGACCAGAAGATTGAACTGTCGGCGGAGATAGGAAACCAGGAATTCATCCATCTGGTTCCCGCCCGTCCTGACCGACTGGGCGTAGACTATGTCGCAAAGCGAAAGGATGGCGACCTCGGTCGTTCCTCCCCCGATGTCCACGACCATGGACCCTGACGGTGTCGCGATCGGCAGGCCGACGCCAAGCGCCGCGGCAATCGGTTCTGCGATCAATCCTGCCTTGCGACAGCCTGCCGCCAGGACCGACTGGCGTATGGCGCGCCGTTCGACCGAAGTCGCGCCATGCGGGACGCAAACGATGATCCGGGGCCTGATGATGCTCGAACGCCGATAGACCTTGCGGATGAAATGCTTGATCATTTCTTCCGCGACGTCGAAGTCGGCGATGACGCCGTCCCGCATGGGTTGAATGGCCTGGATGGATCCGGGCGTACGCCCGAGCATGAGTTTGGCGTCGGCGCCGACTGCGAGAATCTGCTTCTTGCCGTCCACGACGTGATAGGCGACGACCGAGGGTTCGCTAAGGACTATTCCCTTGCCCTTCACGTAGACGAGCGTATTTGCGGTCCCAAGGTCGATCGCAATATCGGAAGTGAAGATCCCTCCGAGAACCCCAAACATCGTGAGTATTGCCCTTTTCGATCGATACTGCGGCTGCCAGATTCGGTCCCTGTACTACAACCAATTAGGACTAAGGTACCGGTCCGTAAAGGGTTGACGGGTCAAGGTCAGCCACCTTCCGTGATGACGCCCTCGAACCGGACCGGCCACTAACGGATGATACCCTGGCTCAGTCGGCACTTCGCCGGCACATCAACTCGATCGTAATGACGGCAAACCGGTTCCATCAAACCGTCTGAATGCCAAGCCCAGTAGACCGCTCCTCCACCGGGATGCGTGCGCCCTGTGCGACGCGTACCCTGAGACGATTCAACGCGTGGACATATGCCTTGGCCGATGCAACCACCGTGTCCGTATCGGACGACTGGCCCGTCGCGATGAAACCGTTGTCTTCCATTCGAACGCTCACGGTCGCCTGGGCGTCCGATCCCTCGGTTACGGCGTGAACCTGGTAGAGCTGGAGCCTTGCGCTATGGCTGTAGAGCGCCTGGACAGCGTTGAACGTGGCATCCACGGGTCCGTCGCCCCGGGCGGTCACGGTCTTGACTTCGCCGTTTACCGAGAGCGTCAGATCGGCTGATGACTGGCCGGATGTTCCGCATACAACCCGGAGATTATCAATCCTGAGAAAGTCTTCCCCCTTGGTCGACGAATCCTGCATCAGGGCGACCAGATCATCGTCATAGACCTGCTTTTTCTTGTCGGCGAGTTTCTTGAACCGGACGAATGCGTCGTTCAGCTGATTGTCTCCGAGGTCGTAGCCGAGATCGGCGAATTTCTTGCGAAGGGCGGCACGTCCGGAGTGTTTCCCCATGACAAGATTGGATTCGACGAGGCCGACGTCCTCGGGGCGCATGATTTCAAATGTCTCCGAGTGCTTCAGCATCCCGTCCTGGTGGATTCCGCTCTCGTGTGCGAAGGCGTTCTTTCCGACGATGGCCTTGTTGTACTGGACAGGGAACCCGGACACCGAGGCGACCCGGCGGGAGACATGCATGATGCGGGTGGTGTCGATTCCGGTCGAGAACGGCATGACATCATTGCGGACGCGCAGGGCCATCACGACTTCCTCGAGCGCGGTGTTTCCGGCTCTTTCGCCGAGACCGTTGACCGTGCATTCGATCTGCCGCGCACCGGCTTCGACCGCGAGCAGGGCATTGGCCGTCGCCATCCCGAGGTCATTGTGGCAGTGCGTCGCCAGCGTCACGTTTTCAATCCCCGGGACGCGGTCGACCAGCATTGCAATGATGTCCGCGCTTTCCCGCGGGACCGTGTATCCGACGGTGTCCGGAATATTGATGGTCGTTGCGCCCGCGTTGATGGCAATCTCGCAAACCCTGCACAGGTAATCTTCCTCTGTTCGGGTCGCGTCCATCGGCGACCATTGGACGTCCTCGCACAGGTTTCGCGCAAGGCTGACCGTCTCATGGATGCGCTCCGCCATCGCGTCCATGTCGAGCTTGACCTGGTACCTCCGGTGAAGGGGTGACGTTCCGATGAACGTATGGATGCGCGGATGTCGCGCATGCCTGACCGCTTCCCAGCATCGCCTGATGTCGTTCTCATTGGCGCGGGCAAGTCCGCAGATGACGGCATTCCGTGTATTCCCGGCAATTCGCCTGACCGCCTCGAAGTCGCCATCGGATGCGATCGGGAACCCGGCCTCGATGATGTCGACACCCATGTCGTCAAGAAGGGCAGCGATCTCGATCTTTTCGTCCAGAGTCATGGTTGCGCCCGGAGATTGCTCGCCGTCGCGCAGGGTCGTGTCGAAGATCAGGACGCGGTCCTGTTGAGATGATTTACCTGACATGATGATACGTCTTTGCTCTGTCGTCGGAAAACTGGGTTTCTCAGGCGTCGCGGAGTTTCCCCTGAGCCTGGACGCCTGGTCGGCAGCCGCTCAGGGGCCGCCAAGTAGAGCGAGGACCGGGAAACAGTTCCAGGGCAAGGATACGTTGAGTGACATCACTTTCAACCAGTCAAAGCCCGCATTCCAGCAAAAACAATTGTGTGCGACAGTGCCGCCCGCAACGAACTGTTATTGAAAAACAGGCGTCTGATCAAGCCGATTCTGGTCGATCCACCAGGCCAGCACGGTTCGCGCGAAATTATTCGGCCGAAACCGGATCGGTTCAGGGCTGGCCAGCGGCACGTGTTGACGCGGGTTCGGAGACCTTTCGGTGAACAACGGTTGCCACGACACTGCAGTACTGCGCAAAACGCCCGGTTACGGTCGATTTTCAGCGATGCCGAATAGGGATAAATGCCTGATTCCTCCAAGACGAAACGGGGAGGGTTCACACTCTCGCGGGCATGGTCGGCGTTATTCCAGCCTTCACCAAGGGTGTATGGCGCGCCAATCACGATGGCCGGGATCAGCATGATTTGCAGGAAGGTCCGGGAGGCTTTGCCTAAACCCACGTTCTCGCCACCGGAAACGTCGCACAAGATCTAGGCTCCAAGAGCCCGGATCACGGATCGGACGACGGGGCTGCGCGCAAGCCTCTTGGGATATGCGACCTTGTAGCCATGCGTCATGGGAACGGGAGGCGCATCAAGCCGTACGACCCGACCCGAAGACAGATCGTCCTCGGCAATCTTCAGTGGAATGATGGCCGCGCCACAGCCCTGACGCGCAAGATTCAACGCGGCGCTGCTGGACTGCACCCGCAAGCCGGAATTCCGGTTTACGATGCGACAACCCGCCAGGAACAGGTTCCAGCTCGGCGAGGTCGAATAGGCCTGGCCCCAATCCGTGTGGATCAGGCGGTGATCATCGATTTGCCTGGGAGCATTGCCGTGGAGAGCGACGAAATCTGGCGATGCCAACGCCACCAGAACGTCCGAAAACAACGTGTCGACCTGGTAGTCCCCGTAGAGGTCGTGTCCGTAAAAGATGCGCACGTCGATCTTGTCCCGGACGAAATCGATTGGATCGTCGTCAATGCGAATGTCCAGCGGCTGGCCCAGGCCGGGCAGGTCGATCACGGACAACCGGGAGGCAAGCCAGGTCTCGGCGACGGATTGTGGCGCGCTCAGGACCAGGCGATTCCGATGGGGAGTTCGCAGCATCTGCCTGGAAAGCTCCCCGATGGAGTTCATGGCTTCACCGAGCGACGGATAGGCGGTGAGACCCGCATCGGTGAGAGCAATCCGGTTTCCCTGCCTGACAAAGAGTGTCGTGCCCCAGAATTCTTCAAGCAACCGGACCTGCTGGCTGATTGCGGCCGGGCTCACGCCGAATTCGCGGGCGGCATTGGCAAATGATCCCGTCCGGGCGGCGGCCTCGAAGGCTTTCAGTGCGTTGAGTGGAGCCGTTTTCTTGACCATGCCGATTTCATTAGAATTTCTAAATGACCACAACAAAAAAACATATTGATGAAAAGGGCGTGTGGAAACAAGATCGATCGGGAAGATTCGAGAGGCTGGCGATGAAGAACACGATTGATCTTGATCGGTATCCGCTCGACCAGCCCGGGACGGCCGCGTGGTCTGCCCTGGTTGCCGAATGCAGGACCGGGCTGGCCGATGAGGGCTTGCTCAACCTGCCGTGCTTCCTGCGGAAGGACGTCCTCGCTCGCGCGGTTGACGAGCTGAGGCCGATCCTGTCAACGGCAGCATTCTGCCATACGCGCCGTCACAACATCTATTTCAGGAAATCGATCGAGGGTCTGGATGTTTCCCATCCGGCCCTGCAGGAATTCGAAACCTCCAACCGGGTGATCTGCGCTGACCAGATGGGGCAGGGTGTGGTCATACAGCTTTACGAGTGGAAACCCTTCGCGACATTTCTCGCCGCTGTCATGGGCAAGCCGGAACTCCGTACCATGGCCGATCCGCTTGCGCGGGTGAATGTCATGAGCTACGCCGAAGGGCAGGCGCTCAACTGGCATTTCGACCGGTCCGAATTCACCACCACGCTGCTCCTGCAGGCACCCGTTGAGGGCGGTGAATTCGAGTATGACAAGGATCTGCGCAGTGATGCCGATCCGAACTATTCCGGCGTGGCGGACCTGCTCGGAGGCCGAAGGATGCCCATGCGGACGCAACTCGAGCCCGGAACGTTGAACGTTTTCAGGGGCAAGAATACAGCGCATCGCGTTACGGCCGTGAAAGGAGAACGCGACCGCATCATCGCCGTATTTTCCTACTTCGAGCGGCCCGGCGTCATGTTTTCGGAAGAGGAACGCGTTGGCTTCTACGGACGGGCATCATGAAGAACATGCCTTTCAAGGACGCCCGAAAGCTAACGTACCTGAACGCGGCAGGCGCAGACAAACCCTTGAAAAGCCCGGTTCCGGCCGATGTCCTGGATCGCGCCAGGCGATACCGGCTTCAGCGGTTACGCGACCAGTTGACCCGGGCCGACTGCAGCGCGTTGCTTCTCCACGATCCCTGCAACATCCGATACGCGTTCGACTGCTCCAACATGCAGGTCTGGACCCTGCACAACCCGCTGCGCTACGCACTGATCCTGGCCGGCGGTCCGTCCATCATGTTCGAGTTCAAGGGATGCCTGCACCAGAGCGAAGGCCTTCCGGGAATTGACGAAATCCGGGTTGCGAAGACGTGGATGTTCATGTCGTACGGCGACAAGTCCGAGGTGGCCATTGCACCTTGGGCTGATGAAATCGCCGATCTTGTCCGCGAATATGGCGGGGGCAACAAAAGGATTGCCTGCGACAAACTCGATGGTACGGGCGTCCACGCGCTGAGCGAACGCGGCCTCGCCTGTGTTGGCGGCACGCAGCTGACCGAAATCGCCCGTTCCATCAAGTCTGTCGACGAAATCACCCTGATGTGCTGGACGATCCGCACATGCGAGGCCGGGATGGCGCGCATCTATGAACACTCCATCCCCGGGGTGACGGAACGCGAACTCTGGGCGCATTTGCATTTCGAGAATGCCCGTTCCGGCGGCGATTGGCTGGAAACCAAGCTGCTGACCTGCGGTCCCAACACCAACCCCTGGTACCAGGAATGCTCGGACCGCATATGCAGGAATGGGGAGTTGATCTCGTTCGACACGGACATGATCGGGCCATATGGATATTGTGCCGATCTGTCACGATCCTGGACCTGCGGCTATACGCCGTTCAACAGCAGGCAAAGGCGCCTGTATGATACCGCGTTGTCCCAGATTCACCACAACCTGGAGTTGATTCGACCGGAGGTCAGTTTCGCGGATTTCAACGACAGGAGTTGGCCGATCCCCGATGCGCACGTCCCATACCGCTACTCGCTCGCCTTGCACGGTGTCGGTATGGCCGATGAGTGGCCGGTCGTGCCGCTGCATGTCGACTGGTCCGAACTGGCGGCTTCCGGGAGCTTCGAGCCTGGCATGGTACTCTGTGTGGAAAGCCTGATCGCCGAAGAAGGATCCGAGAGCGTCAAGCTGGAGACACAGGTCCTGGTGACGGAGACGGGCAGTGAAAGGCTCGACAGCTTTCCACTGGGATAGTTCGTTCTGGTACGGAAAAATGGGAATTATGTATTTGCCTAAACAACATCCGGCCGCCATGGAATTCCAAACCAGGGGAATCAGCCATGGCGAAAGTTCATTGCGTCAATGATGTAGTTGTACATTCGGTCAGAATCGAACTGAAAGTCGCTACGCCAATAACCCCTCTGGAACCAGTCGTCATTCAGTTTGGGAAGCCTCAAGCCACCGATGAGTGGCCGATCCTTTCTGCACCTTTATCGACAGCTCTTGACCGACACACCGCGATTGAACTTTCCGCACCTCTTCGTCTGAATGCATCGGCTCGAACATAGCCCGCGCAATGTCCTCGGGCCTCGAGTCACTTGGTCGCAACGCAAAATTTTTTCGGGCCACCTGTCCAACCTTCACTGTCAGACATCCGCGAGAGTTCCGGTTCCGAAAATGTCATTGCTAGGTCATATTGCGCGCCTGCCCGCAATGGGGTAGCCCAAAAACCGCAATGCTATCAAGGCCCGCTTATGCCGGACCACCCGCTGAAAAAGCCTCAACCTGGCACGGTGTTCGAGATTCCCAACGCCCAGGCGAATGAGTGGGGCTTCATCACGATCCTAGATGGCGTTGCAATGGCCCGGCACCAGCCGTGGCCGCAACCTTGGAGGAGACTGGGATGAAGAAACTCATCTTGGCGACCTTTATGGTCGCATTAACCGCCTCGCCTGTCCTAGCTTGCGACGACCACCACGGCGTGTGCGAAATTGAGGACTGGACGTGGTATCAAACCGCATCCTTTCTAACGATTGAAGGTGTGGCCAACTGTGATGAAGGCTGGGCCAAAATCCGGCTTTATGACGGCGACAAATTCATCGGTGTTGTGGACGGTCGTATCGAAGGCCATGGCCTACAAGCCATCCACTTGAGCATTCCGGTAAAGCCGAACAATCTTGTTATCAAGTACAGCATCGAGCCTGGGTGACCAGCATGAGAAAAGCAGGTGGAATAATCGCAATCATCGCCTGAATTCTCGCCTAGTTCGCCGCTGGCTTCACTCTGTTTTCAGGCGGTATTGGAAGCGTGCCGGACGCCGAAAGTACGGACACCGTGGTCATGCTTGGATAGGGCGGTGTCCTGTTCTCATTCCTGAAAATCATACTGGAAGAGGTAATCCTCGCGGTCGAGAGACGCCTTGTGGCAATTCTCATGATTTTGTGCGCAATTGGCGGGGCAATCCTTGGCGGTACGCTTGTCGCAAACTTTATGGTCTTGGGATTGATTGGAGGCATTCTGGCCCTGTTCGACAAGCCAACCCCAAAACCAGCGAATGATTGCGGATTCCCCCGTTTAGGGTCCGTCAGGAAATAACCGAATCATGGAGTATGTCGGCTCCAGCACTGCTTCAATGGAACCGGATTGTGTCGGAATCCTTGATGATCAGCGAATCCGGGCGGTCAGCTTCACGAATTGTCGTGAATTTGACGAATAACGATGCAAAACGGACGCGAAAGCGGCTAATGACCATTTGGAGGCGTTGAGTGCATGGTGCGCAGCATCTACCGCGACGAAGAACATCACCGCTGTCCTCAGCCTTGGAATGTAGCGTTTATCTCGTGACGAGCCCTTAGAGGCCAATATCGCCGAAATTTTGGCCACATGAATCACTACCGCGCGCCTGACGGCATGCTTCGTCGACGGTCATGGCTTCGTAGGTTAGCCGCTTCTCGACCATCAATGTGACCGTTTCTTCCATCATCCTGTTTTTGTCATCCTCGCGTAAGTTGTGGCGGGTCACGAATTCGTTGACGTACCGTTAAAAGTGCTTTGGGCTGATTTTGTTGAACGATCAGTAGTGGCCACGCTTGAGCAAAGACCAGAAGGACTCAATTCCATTCGTGTGCGCTTGTCGCGGACATATTCGCCAACCGAGTACCACACTAATTCATGGTCGAAAGGCATGCCTTTGTACGCCTTGGCATCGTCAGCGTAGACCTTGGCGGGTATCCGTGTGGTTGACCACGAGACCTTGCGGGTTTTTGGCGTCGGTTGATGTCACAGTTTCGGCCGAAACGTAGTTGCTATTGCGATCCCACGCACCAATTACCGCCGTCTTGTCCACGACTCCTCGCCCGGCTTTCAACTTTATGCGAGCGTGCTTGTTTTTTCCTTGCCGTCCATATTGGTGTCGGCGGTTTTCCAAAAGCGCGGGATCTTGGCGGAAAACTGCGCTTTTTTCGGGACGAATTTGTTCTCTGATGCGGCCAGATCACAGTTTTCTTCGTCTTGAGGGTCGTGACCGCATACCTTCGGGCACCGGACAGGCGTGGGGACGGTTACATCGTGCACATCCTTGTGCCGATTCATGCAGCTGGGGACGTTGACAACCGGATCACTGCCAGAGCCGTGACGACCAGACGAGCGACCTGGACGTAGACGACAGAGACAGTAGGAGTCGAACAAAAGGGAAAGAGCGCAATCTCGCAAAAGCGCGGCGAATCGCCAGAATTACGCGCTATTTCACAGCCATCGACAATATATTGGTTCAATTGACTTCAAACGAGCCACGCATCTTGTCCCCAGCCTGCGTACACGCTTCGCGGAGACGCTGGGTTATGAAGTAGGTCGACTTTTGCGTGATCTTCAGGTCGCGGAATAGCCGCATACTGAACACTCACTTGAGCAATACCAACCACAGGCACAGGTAGCACAAGTGCATGGTAATGACCCAATTTCGAGGCGGGATCGTCGTGCGGTGCATGACGGTACCTTTCTTCACGCCGTTTTTGGTGCGACAGGATCCGCATCAGCAAGGCAAAGACATTAGGGACGGTTTGATGATTTGCTGTTCGGTATCACCATAAACGGGACAGTGGCTTGGTTTGCCAAGTTCGCCCCATCGCTGCTTCTCGAGCCAGCTTTCAGCCGTGTCGTTGTCGGGGAACATAGAGAACAATTCGATGAGCGAATTTCCCTCGCGGTTGCTTTTTCCTGTTGCTAACTGTGCCATGACTTAACCTCCTGATTCCTATATAGGATTTCAGGATTGCTAAGTTACGTACTTAATTCCGGAAAAATGCAGCGCTACAGTTCGATAGGTGTGACAATGGCTGGCTAGAAACTGTCCCGGGCCGGCAATATCCAAAAAAAGACATGGGCGGGTGTCTGAATATCGTCGCCGAGTATTCCGAGGAGCTTCGCCGGACCCGTCTCCGGTGCGTGCGTCATGCCGTGAACGGAAACTGTCGCCAGTCTTGCGGAGATGCGCGAACGATGCCGGCTGATGAGAACGTGCGGGCAGGAAGTCTTGAACTGGCTAAGTGAATCCGGCACGCAACCGTCCACCTTGCGGTGCGCAGTGCGGTCAATCAGTTGCTGCAGGTTGATATCAAGACCCCCGTAGTGAAGGGTCCATCCTTTATTCTCCAGGAACTGAACGAGCTTCAGCGTGCCCGTGATGAACTCCCACAGCGTGAATTTGATCCATGCGGTTCAAGCGATCCCGGTCGCGAATGGCATCGCGGCCGGTGACCTGCAGACCTGGCCCTTGATTTGGGAGTGACGGGGCTCGAACCTGCCGCCGGGTCGCGAGGTCAAGACCAACCGTCAACGGCATGATCCGGTTGCGGCGCTTCCCAGAATGATCTTTCCGTCTTTCCAGAGCCCCTCGATATCTTTTCCGTCCGAGAAGATGATCCGGCCGCTGCCGTGCCTGGCGCCGTTTTCAAATTGCCCGATATACGTGTAACCGTTGGCAAGCGTCTCCCTGCCGCAGCCAGAAAACACCCCGGCTTTCCATTCACCCTCGTAGGAATAGCCGTCCGGATCCCTCAGGGCGCCGAAACCATCGCGCCGGCCGTTGGAAAACGCTCCCATGTAAACGCTACCGTCGCCATAGGTTGCCGTGCCCCGGCCATGCCGAACCCCGTTTTCCCAGTTTCCGACGAAGGTATACCCGTCCGGAAAGGTGATCTTTCCCGGACCATGGTTCTGCCCATCGATGAACTGGCCTTCGTAGACGGACCCATCAAGGTACCGGGCAACACCAAATCCCGTGATTTTGCCATCGACCCAGCTCCCGTCATAGGAACTGCCGTCCGCATAGGTCATTTTACCTTGTCCGTGGGTCCTTCCGTCGAGAAAGGCCCCGGTATAGGTGGATCCATCCGCATAGGTCATCGTGCCGATCCCCGTAATGCGATCCTCGGCCCATTCGCCATCGTAGACATGGCCTTCAGAAAACGTCATCCGCCCGGTGCCGTGCCTGAGGCCATCAGCATAGGTTCCGATGTACCTGGAGCCGTCGGAATACGCGACGTCTGCGTCGCCTTCCTGCCGGCCGAATGAAAATGAACCATCGTATCGATACCCGCCGGGGATTGTCAACACGCCTGACCCGTGCCTCTGTCCATCGCTGAGCTCGCCGTCGTAGACCTTGCCGTCAGGATAGGTGAAAATACCCTTTCCCATGATTTTTCCGCCGAGCCAGTCGCCTTCATAGATGCTTCCGTCCGGGAACCGGATTCGTCCGCGGCCCTCGGGCGTCCCGGCGACGAAGTCGCCTTCGTAGACAGCTCCATCAACGAATTCAGCCGTGCCACGCCCGTGGATCTGGCCGTCACGCCAGTTCCCCGCGTACCGGTAACCGCTGGGAGACGTGAATGTTCCGAAGCCGTGCTGTTTCCCGTCACGAAATCCGCCTTCGTAGACTCCGCCGTCTTCGTATTCCCTGGACCCCGTTTCCAACTCCGATTGAGCAAAAACGACAAATGGAAAGGCAATCAGCAGGGCGGTTGCAAGCCGAACCGAAACCCGGAGAATTTTTTCGCCCATTGGCTTAACCTTGTTGCGGCCGTTCCGAAACGTGCACCTATGCCGACACATGACCGATCCGCGCCTATGTGGCATTGAATGCGACATTGTTCAATGTTTGTTCGGGTCCGGCGTTGGTCCCGACAGCGACTGTGGTGGACTCGCCGGATTGATCTCCGGGATTTCGGGCCGTGGAACACGATCGAAGCGGTTCCTTCCGGGCGCCGGCTGACGAATTCCGCTACGAAAGAGGGATCTCGACATTCAATCCGGCGGAGTGCAGAATCCTGGCAGATCCCGGCAGGTTCCTTGTCGAGTGCCGGTATCGGTCGGTCGCGAACCGAGGGGCACTCCGGTATGACATACGGATTCAAGCTGACGATGGCCCAGTTGAATCCAAGGGTCGGGGATCTGGATCACAACCGGGGCCTTGCGATTCATGCGTGGCAGGCGGCAACGGCGGAGGAGTCCGATTTCCTGCTGCTGCCCGAGATGTTCATGACCGGTTACCAGGTACAGGATCTCGTTCTCAAGCCTGCCTTCACACGAGACGCGATGAGTTCGGTCGAGGCGCTTGCCGCCGGAACGGTGGACGGACCTGCGATCGGAATCGGGGCGCCCCTTCTCGACGATGGCAAGCTGTACAATGGTTTTCATATCCTGATCGGCGGAAAGATCCACTGCAGCGTGCTCAAGCACCATCTTCCGAACATGGACGTCTTCGATGAGCAGCGGCATTACACGCCGGGACCGATTTGCGGCCCCTACGAAGTGGCCGGAGTCCGGCTGGGAACACCGATCTGCGAGGACGCCTGGCACCCTGACGTTTGCGAGACACTGGTGGAAACCGGTGCCGAGATCCTGCTGGTCCCGAACGGTTCGCCCTATCGAAGGGGAAAACACGACGAAAGATTGGGTCACATGGTCGCCCGGGTCGTGGAGACGGGACTTCCGCTCGGCTATCTCAACCTGGTTGGCGGACAGGACGACCAGGTATTTGACGGAGGGTCATTCGTCCTCAACCCCGGGGGGGAACTCTGTGTCCAGTTGCCGCAGCTGGAGGAAGCCATCGTTACGGTGGATTTTCGGAGAACCGAAGAGGGTTGGCGCGCCGAAGCAGGTGAGCGCGCCGGATTGATCGAAGGCCGCGAACTCGATTACCGTGTCATGGTCGTCGCGCTCAGGGACTATGTCCGCAAGAGCGGATTCGGCAAGGTCCTTCTCGGGCTCTCGGGCGGGGTCGACTCGGCACTTGTCGCAACGATCGCAACCGATGCCCTTGGTCCGGAAAATGTCCGTTGTGTCCTGCTTCCCTCGGAATTCACTTCCAATTCATCGCGAGAAGACGCGTTGGCAGTTGCCGAACGACTGGGCTGCAGGATCGATGTCGTTCCCATAGCCGACGGTGTCAATATCATCAACGAAACGCTTGCAGGGCTTTTTGCCGGACGCCAGACCGACATTACCGAGGAGAATATCCAGTCCCGGTTGCGCGGACTGCTCTTGATGGCCATGTCGAACAAGTTCGGCGAAATGCTCCTCTCGACAGGAAACAAGTCCGAAGTCGCTGTCGGCTACGCAACCATCTATGGCGACATGGCTGGTGGCTACAACCCGATCAAGGACCTCTACAAGACCAGTGTCTTCGAAACCTGCAGGTGGCGGAATCTGAACCATCGGGCGTGGATGTCGGGACCGGACGGCCAGGTCATCCCCGAGCGCATCATCGAAAAGCCGCCGTCGGCCGAGCTTAGGCCAGACCAGACGGATCAGGACAGCCTGCCGCCGTACGAAGTACTGGACGATATTCTCGAACGGCTGGTCGAGGGCGATGCCTCGATTGCCGAATGCGTGGAGGCCGGTCACGACAGGGAAACCGTACGGATGATCGAATCGCTGGTTTACGCATCGGAATACAAGCGTCACCAATCCGCTCCCGGCGCCCGCCTGTCGAAACGCGCGTTCTGGCTTGACCGGAGATATCCGATTCAAAACCGGTGGCGGGACCGTTCGTGAAGCCCGGCCGGTGACGTAGGGCGGAGAGGATCGCACTGACGGCGGACGAGGTGTCGCTGGTCGATGGATTGTCCCGAATTCTCGACTTCACAACGGTGATGCGTAAGGGTAATTCACCGGCACGCCGCGGTGGGGAAGGAGACCGCGCAATAGCCACGTTAACGTAATTGCAGGGATTTCTACCAGACAGGATCGGGATGAAACGGCGCGCAGGCAAAACCGAAGGATGATTCAGGGATTGCATGTGCAGCGCCCGCATTCTGCTTCGCGCCCCGTCGGTCAGGCCGTCTGGGCGGGCAGTTTCGGAAGTCCTTTCCGGATTCGCGGAAGTCAGGGCCATGCCATGGCGTTTCGCTGTTCGTCCCGGTCTCTCGCCGCGGGTCATTTGTACAGCGGACTGGAACCGCTCCCTCCCGGTTGACTCTGGAGTACGAACCACATGACCATTTGCCGTTTTGCGCCGTCTCCTACCGGGTTCCTCCATGTCGGGAATATCAGAACGGCCCTGTTGAACTATCTCGTCGCCCGAAAGTCGGGCGGGGAATTCATACTCCGGATCGACGACACCGATCGGGAGCGGTCCCGGGAAGAATATGTTGACGCGATCAAGCAGGATCTCGACTGGCTCGGCCTGCAGTGGGACCGGCTCGAACGGCAGTCCGACCGTCTGGACCGTTACGAGGAGGCCAAGGAACAACTCCGATCGGCTGGACGTCTCTATGAATGTTTCGAGTCGCGCTCGGAGCTCGACCTGAAGCGGAAGAAGCAACGCCGTGGGGGTCTTCCTCCTGTCTATGATCGTTCGTCCCTTCTGCTGAGCGAATCCGAAAGATCCGTCATGCGAGATTCGCGGCCGTCCTACTGGCGTTTCCTCCTCGATCGGGAACGGACAAGCTGGAATGACGGAATCCTCGGGGAACTGTCGATTGACGCGGCGAGTGTCTCCGATCCCGTGCTGATCCGCGGCGATGGCCAGTTCCTGTATTCTTTGGCGTCGGTGTGTGATGATATCGACTTTGGCGTGACGAACGTCGTCAGGGGTGCTGATCACGTCACGAACACGGCGACCCAGATCCAGATCTTTTCGACCCTTGGAGGACAGGTTCCGGAATTCGCTCATCATTCCCTCCTGACGGGCAGCCAGGGCGAAGCGCTGGCGAAACGCGCGGGGTCCTTGTCTGTCAGGGATTTACGCGATGCCGGGATCGAACCCATGGCCCTGCTCAGCCAGCTCGCACGCCTCGGGACATCACGCGCAATCGAAATCAGGGAATCACTGGACGTTCTCGCATCCGAATTCGATCTGTCCGACTTCGGAACTGCGCCCGCGCGATTCGACGAAAAGGAATCCGCTGCCCTGACGGCCCGACACCTTTCCACGATGCCTTCCGCATTGGTCCTGGACGACCTGCTGTCAATCGGTGTCCCGCGAGAGGTGGCGACCGAATTCTGGGAAACCATTCGCGAAAACATCACGTCAAGGGCGGACATTCGATACTGGTGGAATGTTTGTATACGCGGCGCCGAACCCTTGATTGATCCAGAAGATGCGGAATTCGTAGAGGAAGCACTGGCATTGTTGCCTCCAGGGCCGTGGGACGGAGACGCCTGGGCGTCCTGGACCCGGCAGGTCAAGGAAAAGACAGGACGAAGGGGCCGGCCGCTCTTTCTTCCGTTGCGAAAGGCCTTGACGGGCAGTCCGCGCGGACCGGAAATGGCAAAACTCATGCCCTTGATGCACAGGACCGGAAGCTGAGCGAAAAATCTGTCGCCGGGCGTCCGTTTGCCTGAACGAGGCGCATGGCACCGAAAAAGGGTGGAAGCACGCGATGTGCGCCATGACCGCCCGGGTACTCGATTCCCGGCAACGATGTTCCGGCCGGGTGCCAGGTCCTTGTACCAAGGGCCGAGACACGATCCCAGGGCGTTCACCGGGAATCAATGCTTTCCTGATTCAGCGGAGAGGCAATGTCTCGGGCCCGGTATCGACGGCCACGACCTACCAACTGTTGCCGCTGCCCGATAAACTGCCGGCAATACCCCCCGGACACGCCAAGCTTCCGTTCCGATAGCCGCGCCAGACGTTGCTTTTGTCAAATGCGAAGGATCGCATCCCGACATGGAGGAGGCGTCTGGACAGCTACGGGGTGCCCAACTCCCGACTCAGCGGGCGAGTGGCTTGAACGTATTGGTTTTTGACAAATGGCAGTGAATTGTCAAATTGATGCCAAAAGGAGAAACTTGTGACCCTGCAGGCCCTGGAATCCAATGCTCATGCCTTCTCTTCTGATCCGATCACGGATCAGGAAGGGGCCGCGATGTTGCGCGATGTTGCGCGCCTTACTGTCCCTGTTCGGAAAATGGGCGATCACGGATGAAGAAGCGGCTTCGCTTCTGGATTTGCCGGTGCGGACCTATCGGCGGTGAAATGCGGGTCGGCCGGGTCGGCTCGACCGGGACACCAAGGCGCGGCTTTCGAACCTTCTCGGCATCCACAAGGCGTTGCGCATCCTCTTCACAGACCCGGCGCGCGGTTATGACTGGATCAGGGCGGAGAACGCGGTCTTTTGCGGAACAAGCGCCCTGGGCGTCATGCTGGGTGGGGACCTGACGGACCTGATGCGCGTGCGCCGCTATCTCGACTCGGAGCGTGGTGCCTGGTAATCCGGCCCGAGGATGTGCCCACCTCGCTCGTCCACCGGGCGGGTTGGATCCGGATCGTCCGCAGTGTCTATCCTCCGATCGATCTATTCGAAGACATCGCGGAACCGGAAGACTGGCCGCTTCTGATCTCGGCGGTGCAGAAGACCAACCCGCGCCCGATTGAATCAATCGGCAATCTCGACCTGGTTCCGCTTGGGCGACGGGTCGGCGGTCCGGGCGCAAACTACCTGATGGCGCACTTCACCCACACCAGCCCGATCGGCCCAGCCGGTTTTCAGACGGGCGTCATGGCGTGCTCCATGTTGCGGGCGATTTCGAGACGGCCGTGCACGAGACAATTCATCACCACGGGCGCTTTATGGCAGCGACGAAACAACACCCGGGCTGGACATCGCAGTTCCGTGAATAGGTAATGGAAGTCAAAGGTGATCTGAAAGATCTGCGGGAGACAAAGGCGGCCACGTTGCTCGACCCTGACGACTACGGTCCGGCACAGGCCTTTGGGGCAGCCGTTCGTGTCGGGGAAGGGCAGGGGATCGTCTATCCGAGCTTCCGGGGAGGCGGCGACTGTGCGGGGCTGTTTTTTCCCGACCTGACCCGGTCACCCATGCAGCGCCAGTGTTTGGACTATAATTGGAACGGGAAATGGTCGACCTGGTCCGGGATGCGTCAGACAGAACGGTTTACCGGGTAAATTGAGTGCAAGCACGCGTCAGCATGACGTCATGTCCGCCGCGATGCCTGTTCACTTGATAGTGACCCGGCCTCCTCCCCTTTCGTCGATGGAACTCGAGCCAGGTCACTCCTTGCTAACCGACGTGCGGTTCTTTAGGCACACGCTCGAATCAAACCGGAACAAAGGATCAAAAGGAAAGGAGAGAACCATGCACCGCGGGCTCAAACACATGCTTTCGAGCGCAGTCGTGGTTGCCGTATCGCTTGCCGCAGGCGTGGCGTTTTCTGCGCCTGAAATGGTGACAATCATTCACGTCAACGACCTCGATCGAATGGGGGAAAAGAGAGGACGCGGCGGAGTCGCGCGACTCGCTGCGGTCGTCGAGGCCGAACGGGCGAAAGGAGGCAACGTCCTGGTCACTTTCGGGGGCGACACGATTTCACCTTCGCTGATGTCCGGCCTTGATGAAGGCGCGCACATGATTCAGTTGCTCAACAAGGTTGGGCTGACGGCTATGGTCCTGGGAAACCATGAATTCGACTTCGGTCCCGAAGTTGCCAAGCAGCGGATTTCAGAGGCAGAATTCCCGATTCTCGGTGCAAACAACCAGGACCCGGACGGAAATGTCATCGCGGGGGCGAAACCGTCGATAATGATTGATGTCGGCGATTTCAGTGTCGGCATTCTCGGGCTGACCACGGTCGGAACCATGGTCAAATCGAGTCCCGGCGAATTCACCTTCCGGAACGCGGCCGACACGGCCGGTGAAGTGGCTGCAGAGTTGCGTGAAGGAGGTGCCGACCTCGTGATTGCCCTGGCACACACCGACGTCGGTGAGGATGCGGAAATCCTGGCGCGAAGGGACGTCGATCTCCTCCTGAGCGGCGACGACCATTTGCTCCGAACCGAATACACCGGAAAAATCCTTTTCGCAGAATCCGGCGAACAGGCCGAATGGGTGACCTTGATCGATCTGACCTTCGGCGAAATCGAAAAGGATGACTCGAAGGAATTCGTCTGGAGCGCAGGGTATCGCGTGATCGACACGGCAAATGTTGTTCCCGACGCGGAACTTGCGGCGGCAGTCGAAGGCTACGAGGCTCAGTTGAGCGAAGAACTCAACGTCGAGCTTGGCGCCACAACGACTGAATTGGACAGTCGTCGCGAAGTCATTCGGTCACGGGAGGCCGCTATTGCCAACCTGTTCGCCGACGCGATTAGGGAGGCAACCGGCGCTGACATCGGGTTGATGAACGGCGGCGGAATCCGCGCCAACCGGACCTATGATCCGGGCACGGTCCTGACCCGCCGCGACATTCAGAGCGAACTGCCATTCGGAAACAAGACAGTTCTTCTCGAAGTCTCCGGTCAGGATGTGATCGATGCCCTGGAGAACGGCTTCAGCGAAATCGAGAACGGAGCCGGTCGATTCCCGCATGTGTCGGGATTGAGCGTTTCCTACGATCCGGGAAAGGCTCCTGGCAGTCGCGTGATCGAGGTCTTGCGTGACGGCAGCCCGATCGATCCGGCACAGACGTTTACGCTGGCGGTAAACGACTACGTCGCAGGCGGCGGCGATGGTTATGCCGTGTTCAAGGACAAAAACAGAATCGTGGATGAAAACGCTGCCGTTCTGATGACCGTCCAGGTGTTCAACTACATTTCGGCAAGGGGTGAAATCGCCCCTGAAGTCGAAGGTCGGCTGAATTCGGTCAACTGACTTTGCGGATCGGGAAAGGCGCCCGGCAAACGGAGGGCGCCTTTCCAATCCCGATTTTCGGGGACGAGTTCCGAGTCAGCTCAAGACGGGCATATTGACCTCGGGCGGAAACGTCTCATCGAAATATTGCTCCCGGGTGCACAAGTGTGGCCGGGTGGTGACGGAAGGATCCGGACCCGTCCTGGCACAGGAGCCTCGCGGGTCGGTTTCTTTCATCAAACGGTAGCACATACCCGCGTTGAAGCCGCCGGAGACGGCAACCGGGCGGTCTCGATGCCGTTCCTCTGTTCGCCAAGACGCCATTCGTGGAACTTCCGGAAGTATATCCGGAATGCGCCCGTTGTTCCGAAGTGTGCCGGCCTGTGGAACTCATTGCATCGGAGGTCATGCCCGAAGGCGCGTAGAGATTCCGGATCGAGCCCGGAATTCCTCGCATCCGGTTGGCCCCCGGCCGTGAAAGGACTACAGGTTCTCCGGCTGGGGCATTCCGAGAACATGGTATCCACCGTCCACGTGGACGATCTCTCCGGTCGTGCTGGATCCGAATTCCGACACCAGGAATACGGCGGTGCCCCCGATCGCATCCAGGGTTGCGTTCGCGCGCAACGGGGCGTTGGCTTCGGTGGTCCGAAATGTCTTTCGGGCGCCGCCGATCGCAGCGCCCGACAGCGTTCGCATCGGACCGGGGCTGATCGCATTGACCCGTATGGATTTAGGGCCGAGGTCATTGGCGAGGTATCGAACCGTGCTTTCCAGTGCCGCCTTCGCAATTCCCATCACATTGTAGTTCGGCATGACGTTCCTCGATCCCTGGAAGGTCAACGTCAGAATGCTGCCGCCGGCCGCCATGAGCGGGACCGCGCGCCGGGCAAGGTCGATCAGGCTGAAACACGAGACATCGAGACAGGTGAGGAAGTTTTCTCGCGAGGTCGACGTAAGCCCGCTGACCAGGTCGGACCTGTCGGCAAAGGCAATTCCGTGCACCAGGAAATCCAGTCTTCCCCACTCGTCCGCAATCCTGGAAAAGACCCTGTCGAGTTCGGAGTCATCACGAACATCGGCAGGCATGATCATGGTCGAGCCGACCTGGTCCGCGAGGGCTCGGACCCGCTTTCCCAGAGCCTCACCCTGGTAGGTAAAGGCAAGCCCGGCGCCATGCGCATGGAGCGTCCTGGCAATTCCCCAGGCAATGGACTTGTCGTTGGCGACGCCGAGGACAAGGCCCTGGCGCCCGGCGAGCAAACCGGATCGACGGTCGACCGGCATCTGCGCCCCGATCATCGCAATCAGCCTTCGAAACGGCTCATCGCGAGCGTTGCATTGGTTCCGCCAAAACCGAAACTGTTTGAAAGTACCGTGTCGATCTCAACGTTTTCGACAAGAGCGGTCGTGATCTCGCCATTGTTGATTCCGGGGTCGAGTTCGCGGACATTGGCCGACGCCGCAATGAACCCGTGCTGCATCATCAACAGCGAGTAGATTGTCTCCTGCACCCCGGCGCCTCCCAGGCTGTGGCCTGTCAGCGACTTGGTCGATGACATGGCAGGTGTCGATCCATTGCCGAAGATCCTGCGAACGGCCTCGACCTCGACGACGTCTCCTGCCGGGGTCGAGGTCCCGTGCGCATTGATATAGTCAACCCTGCGTTCTCCGATCGTGGACAACGCCAGGCGCATTGATCGTTCCCCGCCCTCGCCCGACGGAGCAACCATGTCATGACCGTCGGATGTCGCACCGTAGCCGGTGACTTCGGCATAGATCCGGGCACCCCGGGCGCGGGCATGCTGCAACTCCTCCAGCACAACCACGCCGCCGCCCCCGGCGATGACAAACCCGTCCCGGTTGGCATCAAATGCCCGGGACGCCGTTTCAGGTGCGTCGTTGTACTTGGAAGACATCGCACCCATTGCGTCAAAAAGGCATGAAAGCGTCCAGTCCAGTTCTTCCCCGCCCCCGGCGAAAACGATGTCCTGCTTGTCCATCTGAATCTGCTCGACTCCGTTTCCGATACAGTGGGCGGAGGTGGAACAGGCGGACGTGATTGAATAATTGATGCCCTTGATCCGAAAAGGTGTCGCGAGGCAGGCCGAATTCGTGGACGACATGCAGCGCGTGACCATGAACGGTCCCATGCGCTTGGGCGCCCCGCGGGACAGGACGGTCTGGTGGGCACGAAACATGTTCAGCGTCGACGGACCCCCGGAGCCCATGATCAGCCCGGTTCTTTCGTTGGAGATGTCCCTTTCCTCGAGCCCGCTGTCGTCGATGGCCTGCTTCATGGAAATGTAATTGAACGCAGCGCCGTCACCCATGAAGCGAAGCTGGCGTTTGTCGATGTGTTCCGAGAGATTTATGTCCGGTTTACCATGAACCTGGCTGCGAAACCCGTTTTCCCTGTAATCTTCAGAAAAACTGATGCCGGACCGTCCTTCGCGGAGGGAGTCAGTGACTTCATCGGCATGTCTGCCGATCGACGAAACGATTCCGATCCCGGTGATCACGACGCGTCGTCGTTCCATGATACTGCCCCTCTTCCGTCGTCTAACAGCGGTTCATGACCGGCTCACCCAGCCCGAAACAGACCAACCCTCATGTCGTTGGCAACGAAAATTTCCTCTCCGTCGGCAAGGACGCGGCCGTCCGCGATCCCGAGCTTGAGTCGCCGGTCGATCACGCGCTTGAAATCGACCAGATACGTGACGAGGCGAACGTCAGGCGTCACCATTCCCTTGAACTTGACTTCGCCGACTCCGAGCGCACGGCCTTGTCCTGTCATTTCACGCCACCCGAGATTGAAACCGGTCAATTGCCATAGTGCATCGAGGCCAAGGCAACCCGGCATGACGGGGTCGCCGGGGAAGTGACACTTGAAGAACCAGAGATCCGGACTGATGTCCTGTTCGGCCACGACGTTTCCGACCCCGGATTTTCCCTTGTCGGCGGTGATTTCCGTTACACGGTCGAACATCAGCATCGGCGGAGCAGGTAACTGGGCATTTCCGGGTCCGAACAACTCACCACGCGAGCATTTGATCAGCCCGTCGTAGTCAATCGAATTCGGAAACCTGGACATGCCTAGCCACTCCCCCGGTCAGGGAATTTTGGCTCGGTTACCTCACGGATGGGTCAGAGGCAATAGCTGAAAGATTGCCGGAATTCGTTGCAGGCGGGGTGTCACAACTTCACGTCATGGCTTTCATGACCACCCGGGGACCGGGTCATTCATCCGGCGCTCGGCATCCGTAATCCATCGCTCGAACGGCATGGCTGAAGTTCAGTTTGCCGCGGCTTGAAACGATCAGGGCATCCGCCGGAAGGGACGACCGCAAACGGACTTTCGGACCATGAATCGTGGCGTTCGGACATGTGAAACCGCACATTCTGTGTTCGGGCCTGAATCCAAGGGGCACTGCTTCGGTTCGGCGATGTCTGGCGGTGGATCGCCCGAGCGTCTTGAATTGCGGTTGTTTCGCCACCCGGCTAAAGCCGCGACCCGGCGGATCAGGCTGGTCGCACGGCGACAGGCCTGTCAAGATGCCACAGACGGTTGACGGATCGCGCTGCCATTTTGCCTCGCCACCGGAAGTTGCCGCAGTCGAAAGCGACGAAGGCCAGCGTGTAACTCGCTGTCGTCCGCTCGACGGTTCGGAGGTGCTCCATGCCGATTACCCGGATTCAGAAGTCGGCAGACCGCTGTCGGTCGCCGACCCGGAGCATGGTGTGAAGAAACATCATGGAACCATTCCCCGTTTCTCAGTTTGCCGGAATTCGGGGTGGCGGCCGGGGCATGGCACGGTGGGGCCCCGCCGCACGACCAAAAACAGTGCCGGGCGCGAAAGATAGGCAGCGGTACGTGAGGGGTCAAACGCAGGGACGGGGCGAATGGCCCCGGGGCGTGCAGCATCGCTGCCGGGATGTTCGCGCGAAGCGCGCCTTGATCGCGGGATCATGGTCCACGGGGGCGTCTGGTGTGAAAAACACGCGCCGACAGGCGCCCTGATTGCGCTTCCCGGGTACTCAAACCGTCGGGCAATGACAGCATCCCGGCCTAATCCAGGTCGTCGAGCCATTCCCGGAATCGATCTGCTACGCCGTCGTCAGCGTGTACAATATGTGGCTCGGAAGGGAACGCTCCAGTCCGAACCTCATCTGCGTAGGCTCGCATGGCATCGATGCGCATGTCCTGCAGTCGCCGGAATTCGCCCAGAAAATCGGCATATTTCTTCGCATGGCGCGGCATGTGATCGTCATTTTCGCCGAGGACGTCTTCGCTGAAAAGATATTGTGCGTGGCCTTTGCTTCCGCCGCCCATGGATATCAGGAACAGGTTGGTCCTTTGCGCGATGACTTCGGTAATCTCTTCGGGCACCACCTCGATTTCGACCGCAAAGGCCCCGGCGTCTTCGTAGGCGGCGCATTGTTCCCAGACGAGTTTGGCCTTGTCGAGAGACTTGCCGACCGCTTTGGCACCTCCTGTCCAGGTCGTCTTGGGCGGCACGAGCCCGACATGACCGCAGACAGGAATTCCGTGATCCGCCAGGAGCCGGACCGAAGCCAGCGATCCCTGACAGTAAATGCAGTCAGCTCCATGCTTGAAAAGTGGCATTGCCCATCGAAGGTAATCATCAGGGCCGCCGATTTCCCAGAAATTGTCGCCAGGGATGGCAAAGGCATTCGGCGCAACTTCACGAAAACGAGGGTCGAATACCAAAGAGGGCGGGACGGAGATCAGGTCGATTCCCGCAATTTCGGCGGCGGCGGCCTCGTCAAGTGTTTCGACCCGAAGTTTAGGCAGAACGCGCTTTCCGCGAATAGCCACAAGCGATTCGACATTCCAGCGCTTGGAGAAGTTATACATCCGTTTGCCTCCTGATCAGTGTTGCGTCCATGGTTGCCATGCTTGCAATTGTTGATGATAGTAGTTGCACCAATGCGTGTATAGAAATCATGCGGTCATTGAAAATCTTCAGGTGCGCGCTAGAATTAGGATGCAGACAACAGGCTCGAGTTTGCGAGGAATAAGGAATCACGTGGATGGGCCAATCAACACTCAATGGGAGAACATCATGAAATATTTCCTTAGTTTCAAGTCACTGCTTGCGGCGTGTGCTGTCGTGGTCGGAATTGGATCGGCTTCGCAGGCGCAAGACCTCAATATTATCATGATCACGCACGGCGCCGCGTCTGACAGTTTCTGGGCGCCGGTCAAGAAAGGGGCCGAAGACGCGGCAGCCGATATGGGCGCGTCCCTCAGTTACCAGGCGCCTGAGGGTGGCGCCGACATGGTTGCCATGACAAACCTCATCCGCTCTGCCATCAATCAGGAGCCGGACGGCATAATCGTTACTGTACCGGACGTGACCGCCCTCGGAAAGCCGATCTCGGAAGCTTCGGACGCGGGGATACCGGTGGTTACCATCAACTCGGGCACAGATACGCTCGACCAGACCAAGGCGATGTTCTTCGTCGGCGAAGACCTGTACGAGGCAGGCGTGATTTCCGGCGAGCAACTGAAGGCACTGGGCGGCACAAAGGCGGCATGTCTCAACGTCCAGCCCGGCAATGTAGCGCTTGACGCGATCTGCGCAGGTCTTAACCAAGGCTTCGGTTCGGATGCACAGGTCGTACCATTCGGATTCGACCCGTCGGAAGTTGCCGCGAAGACCCGGGCGCTGCTCGAGTCTGACCCGGACCTTGACGCACTTTTGTCAATGTCGACGACCAATGCTCCCTCAATTGCCAATGTGATTGAAGAGATGGGTCGCCTGGGCGAAGTGCATCATTCAACCTTCAATCTCTCAACCGAGGTTCTTGAGTACATTGATCAGGGCAAAATCGCGTTTACGATTGACCAACAGCCCTACTTGCAGGGCTATCTGCCAGTCGTCGCGATAGCGCTCAAGGCGCGCTACGGCATTACCTTCTATGTTGATCACATCGGTTCGGGCCCGATTGTCGTCGACCAGTCGAATGCCTCATCGGTGCTGGATGGAGTAGCCAGCGGACATCGCTGACAATAGGCCGATGGCTGCCGCCACGAATTTCGTGGCGGCGTCCACCTACGATTTCCGCACGATCCAACGGGGCCATGAGAGTGGCAATTCAGGACGACACATCGGTCAAATCTGTGGTGAACAACGCGGAGCAGGACGAGCGACTCGTTGAAATCTCGCTGTCCGCTCGGCTTCTGCGCAGGCCCGAGCTTGGTGCAGTTGCCGGTCTGATCGCGGTTCTGACCTTTTTTGCCTTCACCGCCAACAGTTCGATGTTCAGTCTGAGTGGGGCCATGAGCCTTGGTGCGCCGGCCGCGCAGCTTGGCATCTTGGCGGTCGCCGCTGCAATGCTGATGATCGGTGGCGAGTTTGACCTTTCTGTCGGGTCCACTCTCGCGTTCACCGGAATGATCTTCGGGGCTTGTATCGTGTATTGGGGCGTGCCGCTCTGGGGTGCAGTGCTCATCACGCTCGGAGTTTCTGCGCTTATTGGGTTTTGCAATGCGCAGATAGTGCTAAGGACGGGTTTGCCATCGTTCATCGTGACCCTGGCAGGTCTTTTCGTCTACAAGGGCGCCACGCTTGCGGGGTTGAAAATCATTACTGGAATTACTCTGATTTCAGGTGTTTCAGACAAGGCAGGCGACCAATGGCTTGCCCCTTTTATCTCGGGAAATGCATTTGAAGGTCCGTTTGCGTGGATGGCTGCTCAAGGGTGGCTCGATACCTTCAAGAACGGCACTCCCAAGGTCAAGGGAATCCCGGTTGAGATGATCTGGGTCTTGATAATTGCCATCGTGGCTACGTACGTGTTATCGAGAACAAATTTCGGTAACTGGGTCTATGCCTCGGGCGGCGACGCAGAGGCGGCGCGAACGACAGGGGTTCCCGTCAATCGCGTGAAGACGGTTCTGTTCATGGGAACATCCAGCGCGGCAGGTCTCGTCGCAATCATAACCGTGCTGACCGTTGGCACCGCTGACACTCTTCGAGGCGACCAAAAGGAATTCGAAGCCATTATCGCGGCAGTTATTGGCGGCTGCCTGCTAACCGGCGGATACGGTTCGGCCGTCGGCGCGTTGATCGGTGCTGTCATATTCGGGATCGTAAAGCTGGGTCTGACCTATACCGGATTTGATCTCGACTATTACCTGGTCTTTCTCGGTGGCATGCTTCTGGTTGCTGTGTTGTTCAACAACTTCATTCGCCGCCGCGTGACCGGCGAGACCTGAGGAGGGCTCCCTGCGCAACCCGCATGTAATCGAAGTTCGAGACCTCCGAAAGCAATTCGGTCCCGTCGTGGCGCTTGCAGGCGTGTCGATGCATGTGAACAGGGGCGAAGTGCTGTGCCTACTGGGTGATAACGGCGCCGGAAAGTCGACGCTGATCAAGACGCTTTCAGGTGTCTATGCGCCGACCGAGGGCGAGATTTTGATGAATGGAAAACCGGTAAAGTTCCTGAGTCCCCGCGACGCTCTTGACCGGGGTATCGCGACGGTCCACCAGACTCTGGCGCTGATTCCGCTGATGTCAATCATGCGAAACTTCTTCATGGGGCGCGAACCGCTGAAGTTCGTATTGGGCCATATGGATATCAGGAAGGCGAACCGTATCGCGCGAAGGGAATTGCGCAACATTGGCATCGATGTGCGCGATCCCTCGGAGGCGGTCGGAAAGCTTTCGGGTGGTGAGCGGCAATGCGTTGCGATCGCGCGCGCGGTCTATTTTGGGGCAAGGGTGCTGATTCTCGATGAGCCGACATCGGCGCTTGGTGTCCACCAGACAGCGACCGTGCTGCGTTACATAAAAACCGTGCGGGACAAGGGACTAAGTGTGATCTTCATTACCCATAACGTCCATCATGCACTCACGGTCGGAGACCGTTTCACAGTGCTGAACCGCGGAAGGACCATCGGTACCTGGAGAAGTGACCAAATCACTTTGCCGGAACTGGAAAAGGCAATGGCAGGCGGTCGAGCCCTGCAGGAATTGTCCAGGGAGTTGGGGCGAACTGTCTGAGTATCGCCATTGTGACGACGGAGGAGAGAATGGAATTGGCACCGCACATGAAGGAGCCTCCAACCAGCATCGAAGAAGGACTTCAGAACGAGTGGTACATTGCACCTCTGCCGCGAAAAGAAGTCAAGAAGTTTGCCAAACGCAGCGATTGGCCGGGGATCAAGCATTTTGGCGGTTACTTCTTGCTGGTGATCGCGACAGGGACGCTGGCATTCAGCCTGATTGATATCTGGTATCTCTTCATACCCGCCTATCTCGTCTATAGCCTGATTTTCGCATTCTCTGAAGCCGCATGGCACGAAACGGTCCATGGGACCGCCTTCAGGAGTCGCTGGCTGAACAGGTCAGTAAACTTCATCGCCTCGATCATGGGGCACCGCGACATTGTGTTCTCCACGTGGAGTCACGCGGTCCATCACTCCTACACCAATATGAAGGGCACTGATCCCGAGCTTCAAGCCCCGCGCCCGCCCAACCTTTTTGTGATCTTGTTGAATTTCACTCGATTCCATGGGTCGCTCATGCAGCTGTGGTTGATGCTGCGTCACGCGGTCGGGATCGTCACACCGCTTGCGCGCAGGATCGTGCCGGAACGTGACTGGAACAAGCTGATTTGGAACGCGCGGCTTTTCATGGGGATCTATGTCCTGATGATAATCTGGTGCATCGCCATCGAAAGCCTCTTGCCAGTCGTATTCCTCTTTCTGCCGCGCTTTTTCGGAGCTTGGGGGCTGGAGTCAGTCGTTACGATGCAGCATCCGGGATTGGCCGAAGAAGTCTGGGACCACCGCCTGAACACCCGCACCGTCCATGTGCCAAAATGGATCCAGTTCCTGTACTTCAACATGAACTATCACATTGAACATCACATGTACCCGCTGGTACCATTCCATGCATTGGCAGGCCTGCACGAGGAGGTGAAGGACCACTACCCGAAGACGTATCAAGGGTACTGGTCGGTTTACAAGGACCTGATCCCGACGCTGGTAAGACAAGTCAAGGATCCGGACTTTTACATTCATCATGAACTTCCGCCGGAAGGTGGCTGGTGTGGGAGTGAACCGTCGGAACCGTGGTGCGGCAGGGATTCGCCTTCCGAAGTACGTGCAGCAGCTGTGAAGTAGCCTGGAAAAGTGAGCCTGACGGCTGCATTTGCAGGCTACGCGCCGACGACGGAGTTTTCGACGAATTAGGTCTGGAGCGGTTGGAAAGAACCCGGTCCCGCGCCGTTGCCGCGGCCGGAAGCCTCTATCATCGCCTGGATGACAGCCTTGCCGGCTCGATTGGCAGGAAGGCTGATCACCTCATCTATCCGTCCGTCAATCATCAATCATACGAGAGGTTTCCGTCAGTTCCGGACCGACATACACTGTTTCTCCTGCCCACCGGCGGCCGCACGGTCCCTCGAATCCGATTGCGGGCAAACCTTTGCGGGAAGGTCCCGCCATATAGCTCCAGTACGTTTCGGGTCAGGCCTCCGATCCCCGCCCCGTTCGTTTCGGCCCACTGCCAGAATCCTTGCCCCAGATCGTCGACGTCCAGTCCGCTTCCGGCCGCGTCTGCGATTTCGATGGCCTGCGCCAGGTCGTCGTCGTCGGGAAATCCCGATGCGGCCGTGACGTCCCGTACGCCGTCAGGATACTTCCGGGCGATTTCCGACTGCGGCCACCCTTCCATGGCGACTCCCAGAAAGTTCCCGGTGGCGACCCCGGCCATCAGGCCCTGTGCGCGATCCGCATCAATCTTGACGGTTCCCCGGGTCTTCGGCCCGACCGGTTCGCCATCGTAGGAGAAGGCGGCATGGACCACCGCGCCGTTCAATGTCAGTGCCTGTCCGATCAGTTCGCTGTCCGAGATCCGGTGCTCAACGCCGAGTCCTACGCCGGGCGTGTTTTGTCCCGGCGCGCATCCGAAACGCTGGACGAGCGCCTTGACCTCGTCCCTGGACGGCTGACGGCCCGGCAGGCCAGGTCCCCGTTCGGCGAAAAGGGAACGCACCAGTTTTCCCCAATGCGGCGCCAACAAATGCGGCGCACCGAAAAGATCCATCGATGCGATCCTGCCTCCGAGGGCTACCGCGATGCCGCACTGTCCCTGAAGCGGGCCTTTTTCCACGAGTTTTGCAACGGCCTTGGCACGAGAGGATTGCCACCGGTCGGTCGAATCCAGATCCGCCGCTGCTGCCGTATGGGACGCGACACCCTCAGACCTCAGCGTCGCGCCCACTTCGTCCCAGACGCCGTCCTGGTCTCCGAGGCGGGAGCCGCTCTCCCGCATGGACCGGGACACGCCCGCACGCTTGGTGGCCCGGACGCGGGCTGGCGTGAACGCTTCAGCCCGCCGCCATGCATCGCGACTTCCCCAGCGGCCCTGTTCAAGGCAACTCACGGGGACTTCCAGGCGGGACATGGAATCCACCAGCACCGAGGCATTGATTGCGCGGTTCTGTTTGCCGCCGAGAAAATGCTCTCCTTCGACGAGCAGCACCGGCTTGTCGGTGGGATTGGTCGCCCGAAGAGCCTGCACCGACGCCGTGTCAAGCTCGTCGATGACGAGTCCCGAGGCTTCGCCGGTTGCGATCGCCGGCAATTCGTTTCCCGGCAGGTAGAGTGGGAACAATGAAATGCCGCAGCGCTCGATCGGGGTACCGACGGTAACGGTTTCGAGTGTTGGAAGTGTCATGGCTGCCTCCTTTTATTGTAGATCGAACAATATATATGTTGTTCCTTGATATTGTCAATGAGACAATTTATGTTTTTCCCATGACCTCCGAATATGACGCTTCGGCCTTTCCGCCCTTCGCGGTAACCGCTGACGTGGCGCTGTTCATGATCCATGACGACGCACTCAACGTGTTGCTGGTCAAGCGGGGAGGCGAGCCCTATCGCGATGCCTGGGCCTTGCCCGGCGGTTTTGTGCTCCCGGAAGAGGGTCTGCAGGAAGCTGCCGCCCGGGAACTTGCGGAGGAGACCGGACTGGCGGAAGGGGCCTGGTACATGGAGCAACTAGCCGCTTTCGGCGCGCCCGGCCGGGATCCGCGCATGCGGGTCGTCACTGTCGCATTTTGGGCGATCTGCGCCGAGTTGCCGGCGTCCCCAAAGGCAGGCGGCGATGCAGCAAAGACCCGCTTCGAGCCGGTGGAGCCGATCGAAAGCGGCGCGCTCCCCCTCGCATTCGATCATGCGCAGATCGTCAGGGGTGCGCTCGAACAGATCCGGTCGGGGATGAAACACACCGCGCTCGCGGCTCGGTTCTGCCCCCCGGAGTTTACCATCCGGCAACTGCGGCAGGTTTACGAAACGGTTTGGGGGTTCCCGCTGGATCCGGGCAATTTCCAGCGATTCGTGCGCGAGAGCGGAGCTTTCGAGCAACGCGGTTCGGCGGCTCCACCGCCGGAGATGAGTGCAAGGATGCCAAGCCATGATACGGATTTTCTGCACGGTGTCGCGCCTTCGGCACCGGTAGCGGGAGACAGGTGGCCAGTCCGCGGCCGGCCCGCATCTCTGTGGGCGGCTAGAAAGACGGACGACGGCCGGCCGGCCATGGCGGCCCGGTCAATTGCCGGCGCCGGGCGTCCACCGGTTGGCGACAGCCGGGCAAGGGATTGAGGCGTTCGGTACGGAGACTCTCGTGCTTCGGTATCCGGACCGAAGGCCAGGGGCATTGTTGCGGTCATGCGAAGAAAGGATCCGAGCGAGAATTCACGCCCCTGCCGTAGGGTTTGGTTACCGGAATTTCCGGACAAGTCCTGGATCGGGTTCGGTTTCAAACGCGACTCTGACAGGATTGACGGGAAGCGGTCCGGGAACGGGACCAAATGGCCGTGACCGGTGCGACCCGTACTGATCCGGACGAAACAGCCCGGCGATTTCCGGCCCTTGAGCACTCCCGGCTTGCGAAATCGGCAGGCGCAGGCTTCTGCCATTCTCGTTCCCGATCCGATCTTCGAGACCGACCTGCTGCATGACCGGTCGGCTCGATCTGTCGGGTGACGCCCGGTGAATACGTTCAGCCTGGAGTCGTCGGTTCGCCGGGCCCGAACATCTCTTGTTGAACCCAGATGAATACGGCATTTGAAATACGGTCCGGAATTCGGCATATTGGCCTGACGGACTGCCAGGTTGGCAGAATTGAACGAGGCTGCAGGGCCGATGAAAAGCACTGTTCAGGGACGAGCCTCAGAATGGCTCGAGAAATCCGGCGTCAGGCCGACACGGCAGAGGCTGGCTCTGGCCGAACTGCTTGTTGGCGACGGTTTGAATCGACACGTTACTGCCGAGGGGTTGCACGCGCTCGCGGCGGAAAATGATTCGATGGTTTCGCTGGCGACCGTGTACAATACGCTCCGCCTGTTTTGCAGGGCGGGCCTGATGAACGAAATCACGGTTGATGGCCACAAGTCCTATTTCGATACCTGTACCGACGACCACGCGCATTTTTTCCACGAGAGAACGGGGCAGCTGGTAGACGCACCGGCGAACTCGGTCGATGTCAATGTGCTGACTCCTCCGCCCGCGGGCACTGAAATCGCCCGTGTCGATGTCGTCGTTCGTTTGCGTGAAGTGCAGTGAGACCGTGAACTGTCCAAGAGGACGGGGCAGGGGTCCGGAATTTCCGGGAAATCGACTGAAGGCCGGCCGGGACAAGTCCTGAACCCGCCCGGAGCGGTTTTCATCGGCAGCAATACGGTGACATGAGCGTGACGCCTTCCCGAAACAGGAAACTCTACGTCAGTACGCATGGCTGCCAGATGAACGTCCATGACTCCGAGCGCATGGTCGACGTGCTCGGCCGGTCCGGTTTTGAACTGGCTTCAAACCGGGAAGAGGCCGACTTCATCCTGATCAATACATGCCACATCCGCGAAAAAGCGGCGGAAAAGGTCTATTCGGAACTGGGCCGGTACAAGCCGCTCAAACGCGCAAGACCTGACCTTTTGATCGGCGTGGCCGGTTGCGTTGCGCAGGCAGAAGGCGCGGAGATTTTTCGCCGGCAGCCGCTTGTCGACATCGTCGTTGGACCACAATCGTATCACCGGCTTCCGGGGATGGTGGAAAAGGCAGCCAGCGGCGAGAAGCAGCTCGATACCGAGTTTCCCGAAGAGGACAAGTTCGATCACCTGCCCGGCGTTTCCGGCCGTGTACGCCGTACCTTTTCGTCATTCCTGACCGTTCAGGAAGGGTGTGACAAGTTCTGTTCGTTTTGCGTTGTCCCGTATACCCGCGGTGCCGAATCATCCCGTCCGGTTGCCAGTGTGTTGGCCGACGCCCGGAATCTCGCGGATGACGGTGTCGTCGAGATTACCCTGCTCGGGCAGAACGTGAATGCCTATCACGGAATAGGGCCGGACGGGTCCGATTGGTCGTTGGCCCGACTGATTCGTAGAATGGCGGAACTGGATGGGATCGAACGGATTCGCTTCACGACGTCACATCCAAAGGACATGAGTGACGATCTGATCGCGGCATTTGGCGATACTGGCAAGCTGATGCCGTATCTCCATCTTCCGGTGCAGTCCGGTTCGGACCGGGTGCTCCGGTCCATGAACCGCAGGCACACGTCCGCGCATTACCGCGGCGTGATCGAAAGAACGCGAAAGGCACGCCCCGACATCGCGATTTCCGGTGACTTCATCGTCGGATTTCCTGGCGAAACGGAATCGGATTTCCGGCAGACGCTGCGCCTCTGCGATGAGATTGTCTACGCCCAGGCATACTCGTTCAAATACTCTGCGCGGCCTGGAACGCCCGCGGCGGAACGTGACCAGGTGGACGAGGCCGAAAAGTCGGATCGCCTGGCACGGCTCCAGGAGGTGTTGAGCGGCCAGCAGCGCGAATTTCAGCGTTCCCAGGTCGATCGGGTTCTCCCGGTTCTCCTGGAAAGACGTGGCCGACTCGACGGCCAGCTGGCCGGCCGTTCGCCTTACATGAATTCGGTGCATGTCCAGGCCGGGGACATGCTGCTCGGACAGATCGTCCCGACTCGAATACTGAAGTCTGAACCGAACTCACTGGCGGGGGTGATCGTGCAGGGGCACGAAGGTGTCGCCGGGGGAGGGAATCTGCCAAACGTGCCGCGGTCGGACCTTCGTCAGCAAGAGGGAGTGATCGGTTTAGCCTGACGGCGACGGAAGATGTCCCGCAGGCGCGTCGGTCCACTTCGGGCATCTACCCGGTTGTCCTTTCCGGATCGTTCCCATGATCCCCGCGTTGTTCCGGTCGTTGATCCGGGCAGGATGCGGCCGTTGCAGGTCGTTCAACACGACCGGCGAGAATCGTTTCCGCGATTTCGGGCTACGACCGTCGGGCGTCAGGACTGCCTTGGCGCCGGGCCGGTTGGTGGTTTCACGCTGAGCGTAATCACGTCAGTGTCGTGGAACTGTTGGTGACGAACCGACGACGAAAGATGCCTGAGGAGACGAAACGCGACGTCGTTCTCGATGTTGTCGGGCCCGGCAACCTGCTTGCCCAGGAACGCGATTTGGTCCTGAATGTTTTCTTCCGCGCCGGTCGCGACGAATTCGAGCACCGCGGTTTCGCTGTCCCGAAGAGCGGTCAGCGAGAGATTGCGCTGCCCGGGATCGCCGGAATCGCGCTCCGATTCGTGCAGGATCAGGAGGGTTTCCTCGGCCGCTGCCTCGATCCGGTTTGCCATCGGGGAATCGAATCCGCAGCGCGACGAAAACGAACGAAGGAACTCCTGGATCCTTGGCAGCGCCGACGGATCCAGTTTCGACCTCATCCTGCTTCGACGCGGAGATGTCAGCTCCACGAACAGTGTCAACATGATTGCGACGAGCCCTCCGGAGGTCATTCCGTTCTCGAAGAGTCCGCCGGCAACGCCCGTCACGAGGTCAGGGAAGATCGCCCCGTTTTGAAAACCGACCCCCACCCAGAACGAAATTCCGACAATCACTCCCTTGCGGTAGTCGATGCCGTCGCGGAGCACGACGGTAATTCCGACGACGAACAACAGGGAAAGCAGCACCACGAGGTATGCCCCGACGACAGGTAGAGGAACGGCCAGGACCGCCGCCAGCGCCTTGGGCACGAACGCGAAAATCACGAAAATGACACCGGCCGCAATACCGACCGCGCGTGCGGCCACGCCGGTCAGTTCGGTCGCGGCAATGCTGGTCGAGTAGGTTGTGTTGGGAACGGTTCCGGCGATGCCCGACAACAGATTGCCGACACCGTCAGCCGAAAGAGCGCCCTGAACGGCACGATAGTCGACGGCCCGCGGTTTCCGCCAGGAAACGCGCTGAATCGCGACCGCATCGCCAACCGTTTCGATGGCACCGATGAGTGTCACGAGAACAAAAGCGGGCAACAACGCCCAAAAGGCGGCCCCGAATTGCAGATCTATTCCGGGCCAGGCGCCCTCAGGCAAGCCAACCCACGACGCGTTGGCGATGCTTTCGACTTCGTAAAGGCCAAAGAAAGACGCGAAAACCGATCCCACGATCACACCGATTACGGGTGCCCAGAGCCGGAGTGTTCCGGTTGCCTTCAGGGCGAGGACCGTGATGACGACAATTGTAACCAGTGCCGTCAATGGGGCCGCCAGGACCCAAGACGTTTCGGGAATTTTCGTCATGTTTTCGAACACGATCGGCATCACGGTGACCGGGATCAACATGATCACCGTTCCGGCGACGGTCGGTGTCAGGACCCGCCGAAAAAGGTCCAGCCGATGGGCCAGGGCAAACTGGAACAGCGAAGATACGATCACCAGCGTGGCCAGTGTTGCCGGGCCCGCCTTGGCGATTGCGGCAACACAAACGGCGATGAACGCTCCGGATGTTCCCATGAGCAGCACGTATCCCGACCCGACTCGACCGATTCTGCGCGCCTGCAGGAATGTCGTCAGGCCACTTATGGCAACGGCCGCGAACACCGCCCAGGACGCGTATTCATCGGATCCTCCCGCTGCGCTGACGACGATTGCGGGTGTGAAGACAATGCCCGCGACCGTCAGGACAGCAAGCTGGAGGCCGAGGCCTGCGGACAAGGGTAGCGGGGGTCGTTCATCGGCCTCGTAACGAATGGAACTCTCTTGTGCCCTGGTTTCTGCTGTCATGGTTTCACCTCAGGTGACCGGGTGCATCCGGGCCGCGACGGGCGACTGGCGTTGAAGCCGCTGTTGAAAACAACACTTGTGTGTACCGCATGGCGTTCGGCCCTTTCCCGGTTGTCCGCGCAAGACTTCACCAGTCGCAGCCCGTGCATGGGCTCGGCGAGGACATACGTCGTCTGTCCCGCTGATGCCACGCAAGATCAGTCGGAACAGTCCCAAGCGATGGCGGCGGCGGCATCTTGCCATTCTGATGTCTCATCCGATCGCCGGTCAACCCCGAAATCTTCTTCGGCCGCCCGACGATTTCTTCCTGTGGGTCGCCGGGAATGGCGCCCTTCCGGCAAAACGGACGGGCAGATGGGACGGCATGCCAGTCAGCGCGGCTTGACAACAATTCCGAAAACCGGTTCTTGGAGCAAGGTCCCAGTCATCGGACGGTTGCACATGTGACGCAGACATCAGCGAGTTTCTTTCATTCGGTTCGCCGGGGACTGATCAGGTCTCCCCACATTCCTGACGAGGTCCGCCCTGCCAGTCTCGCGGACGGCTACGTTGCCCAGTGCGCGTTTGCCGAGAGCTTCCTTGCTCGCAACGGCGGCTCGTTGACCGGGTACAAGGCCGCCTGCACGAATACCCATGCCCAAGAGTTGCTCTCCATCGGGTTTCCGGTGTTCGGGCGCCTTTTCTCCAAACTGTGCTGGCGATCCGGGCAGGTTCTCGCGGCCGATTCGTTTCCCATGCTGGCCCTGGAGCCGGAGTTTGCCTTCGTCATCGCGCGAGACGTGCCGGAAACCGGACCTTCAGCCACATCATGGAACCGCGATACCATTGTCCCTTATGTCGGCGACATGATGCCCGCGATCGAGTTGGTTGGTCACGGTTTCGAGGATTGGGGGGTCTATGACGCACCTTCGTTCGCGGCCGACAATGCGGTCCACCTCGGTTGGGTTTACGGACCGTCCAATTCGAAATGGCGCGAGATCGAGCTTGCGGACTGTCGGGTCAAACTTCGGGTCGATGACGTTGTGCGGAAAATCGGCAGCGGCAGGAACGTTCTCGGACATCCGATGAATGTCGTTGCATGGCTTGCCAATACCCTTCCCGGCCATGGTCATCGGCTTCGTGCCGGAGACCGGGTCATCACCGGCGTGAGCACCGACATTTACCCGGCCAGCCCCGGGGAGTGCATTCGAGCGGATTTCGGAATCCTGGGAAGCGTCGAATTGACATTCTCGAAATGACCGTCCGGCGAAATGCCCCCTGGCGGTGGCAGGGCCGGCACTGATTCAATCCTTGCCCGTTGCGCCGTTGACGCGCCCTTGTTTCGCAAGGACCTTCAATCCTTCGCGTTTGGTCAGGGGAGACAGCCGGTCGGCATTCCTGGCGATGTAGTCGAGAACGAACTCCGGCTCGACTTTCGAATATTCCCGAAGTGCCCAGCCAATCGCCTTGCGGAGAAAGAACTCCTGCCGCTCGATCGAGGGCTCGATGACATCGACCAGCAACGTCCGGTCGGTGTCGGTCTTGAATCGCAGCTGGGCGAGAATCGCCGTTCGCCTGAGCCAGATGTCTTCCTCGACTGACCAGCTGCGCAAGATCGCGCTCGTCTCTGTTCGGTAGGCGGCGAGCATTCGGCCGGTTGCATGGGACGCGATTCCATCGACAAGGTCCCACCACGCGCCCGTGACGACCAGTTCTTGGATCAGGTCGATCCGGTCGGGTGACAGCCAGGCTCTGTATGTCGGGTCGTTCAGGAGTTCGACGGCAGAATACAACTCCTCCCTTCGCTCGGCAGACCGCCAGATTAACAGGATAGCTGCCTGCCAGGCGTCGGCACTGGTAAAACGGAACGTGCGGGAGGTCGCCCTGGTAATCCGGCGAACCTCGGGTACGGCCACTCCAAAGTACGGGAGATTGGATTTCATGTATCGCTGCTGCTGTTCGGCCCGAACCGGATCCGATCTCTCCCTGAGCGCAGCCAGTAACGCGGTCCGGAATCCCGAGACGGCCTGGAGCCCGGTCGTTGTGTCTTGTGGCGAACGCATCGTATTGCCGGTCTACTGTATTCCATGTCGTGCCGGCCAGGTTTTCGATCCCTGGTTCCGCGTCCCGGCACGGCTGACGTTTCCGATCACGCCGACATTCCGTCCTGCAATTCGCCGTCGAGGGCCGGGCCAGCGAACCGAAGGAAGTCTTCGGCAATTTCCGTGACGGCGGTTTTCACCAGTTCGAGGCCGTGATCAGGACATGCCAGCGCCGAGTGGGACCCGACCCTGCCGTCGGGAAAACGTGCCCTGTGCTCGTCGGGCGGACCGTGCCGGTCGCCGGCACAGGCCCTGATGTATTCCGGGCTCAACCGTTCGGGTTGAATCAGCGATTCCGGTACATTATCCGCCGAAATGACGCGCCCGACAGCTTGAGTGACGGAGATTTCGGATGGGGTTGCATGCATGCCTTCCCAGTCTCCGTACAATTCCTGCCGGAGGGACATGGTTTCGGGAAATTCCCACCAGCTCCTGACGCGTATCCTGGCGTTTTCGAGGTCCGAAACGTCGACTGCATTTAGCGGACGAAGATTGGCGCCATGACCGTTCAGGAAATAAAACGAAGCGAACCCTTGGGAATGCAGACTCCGGATGATTTCCCGGACCAATTCTGCAAAGGCATCTTCCGGGATCGAGATCGTACCGGGAAAAGACAGGTTGAATGGCGCCGGGCTGAAGGAAATCGTCGGTGCGACCAAGGCGCCGACGCAGTCTCCAACGGCCCCGGCGATCGACTCGGCACAGACAGAATCGGTTCCGATGATTCCGATCGGCCCGTGCTGTTCGGTCGAACCCGTTGGTATGATTATGGCTTGCGAGGTGCCCAGGTAATCCTCGACTTCGCGCCATGTCCTGTCCTGGAGTCGCATTCGGCTCTGGCGACCGATCCCGACCCTTGGCGCAACGCGCGAATTCGCAGGTTCATTCATCGGCCTGGCTGAGGTGCGGATGTCGAAGACCGGCCGGTTCGCATCATCATCGCCCGGTTTGGCCAATCTCGTCCCTGAAGGCGGCATGGTGGCGCCAGGTCCCGAAATCCGGGTCTCCTGGCGCACCTAATCGTGGATACTGTTCTCGATGGATGACCGATTCGGTCAGTTGAGCAGATTCCATTTCTTGCCAAGTTCGTCAAAGAACCCACGCTCGGTCTTCAATGCGATCCATGTGTTCACGTAGTTGATCCAGACTTGATCGGCCTGGGGCAACAACATCGCGATCGGTGTCGGTGCCTTGGGGGCCTCAACCGGGACGATCGCCATCTGCGGATACTTGACGACCAGTTTGTTTGCTTCCACGTTGGACGTGATATGTGCGTCCGCCCGTCCGGCAAGCACTTCCTGGAAATCGCGGGCAGGGGCGTCGACGATCTTGTGCTCGGCATTGGGAAAGAACTGCTTGACCTGTTTTTCCTGGGTTGTTCCAAGCGTTGCCGCGACCACCACGTCCGACTTGTCGAGGTCGTCCCAGTCCTGGAACCGCTCCAGGTTTTCGGCAAGAACGAGAGGAACCGTTGCGAGAGCGAAATAGCTGGTCGAATACCCGGCGGCCTTGGCCCTTGCCGGCGAAATCGACGCTGATCCGGTCATGTGGTACTTGCCCGAGGTGACGCCGCTGACCAGGGTTTTCCAGTCTGTCGGTACAAACTCGACTTCGACGCCGAGGTCCTTGGCCAGTTCGGTCATGACGTCGATGTCGTAACCCTCGTATGCATTCGTGGCCGGATCTCTCATTGTCATCGGGTTCCAGTCGCCCGTCGTACCGACCTTGAGTACGCCCGAGCTCAGGATTTCCTGCAGCGCCGACTGGGCAAAGGCAGGCACCTGCAGGACCGCGAGAAACAGCAACGCGGAAGCGACGGTCTTGAATGTTTTCATTTCGGTCTCCACTGATGAATTGACCGGGCCTCCTACCCCGATTTCATGCGGAATTGCAACGAGATGTGCGTAATTGCACCGTTCGGACGGATGCGCAGCCATTCCTGGATGGAAACCGCTCAATGGAATTCGGGACTGCGGGTATCGGCATTGGCGATGTCCCGGTGAATGATCCGCTCTTAGGATGGTGGATTCCAACTGTGAATTCGCGCGGCAGTTCGCAGTGATCCGAATTTAAAATTCCGAATCAGACGAACTTCCATTCCGTATTGGCCGACGATATATTCCGAATCAGACGGAGCCTTGTTCCGAAATCGACGGGATGTCATGCCGGATCAGCCGACCCCCCCCTGCATCATCGCACGCCATGTCGAAGGACGTGTTCTGCGTGCACTGGCGGATACCCGCATCGTCGCGCTTGTCGGGCCGCGCCAGTCGGGCAAGACGACTCTCGCCCGCAAGATCGCGACTGAACAGGGCATGAGTTACGTCACCCTGGACGATGACCAGTTCCGGCGGTTTGCAAACGATGATCCAGGTGGCTTTGTTCGCGATCTCGACCGAGCCGTGGTCGACGAGGTCCAGCGCGCGCCGGGCCTCATTCTCGCGCTCAAGAAATCCGTCGACGAGGACACACGCCCGGGTCGGTTCCTCATTACGGGTTCGGTCGAACTGTTCAAGGGAACGATCTCGCCGGACTCGCTCGCCGGCCGTGTCGAGACCGTTGAACTGCTTCCGTTCAGCCAGGCTGAAATCGAAGGGCGCGGACCGCCGGGTTTCCTGAGCAAGGCGTTCAATGCCGACTTTCCCGCACTTGCAGTCACGGGACCAGAATCAGACGTGATTGCCCGGGTCCTGAAGGGGGGATATCCGGAAGCAAGGGCGCGGACTGATCCCGCGCGTCGCCATGCCTGGTTTCGCGCATATGCGCGGGCTCTCGCAATGCGCGATGCCGCCGGTCTTTCGGCAGTCTCCAAGACAGGGGAACTGTCGCAGTTGTTGAATCACGCGGCTGTCGCATCGGGCCAGCTGCTGAACCTCTCGGCACTTGCGAAGCCATTGGGCGTGGACAGCAAGACGATTGATCGGTGGCTGACGCTGTTTGAACAGATGTTCGTCTTGCGCCGCGTTCGGGCATGGCATCGCAACGATCTGAAGCGCCTCGTCAAGACGCCGAAACTCCATTTTCTCGACACAGGCCTGCTTGCCGCTCTCGGGCGCGTTGATGCCGGCGAGTTTCGCAAGGATCGTACGCGGCTCGGAAGCCTGCTCGAAGGGTTCGTCTTCTCGGAGCTTGCAAAGCAATCTGAATTGTATCCCGACGATGTCCTGATCAGCCACTATCGCGACAAGGACAAGGTGGAAGTGGATTTCGTCCTGGAGACGGCAGGCAAGGTTGTCGGCGTCGAGGTCAAGGCTGCGGTCACGGTAAAGCCCGGGGACTTCCATGGACTGAAGCACCTCAAGGAAGCGGCGGGTAACGCATTCGCCTGCGGCATCGTCATGCACGACGGCGAGCGTATCCAGCGCGTCGGCGACAGGCTCTTTGCCATGTCTTTTAGCCAGTTCCATGAAGCAGGCCTTACCGGTTGATTCTCCCCGGGCTGTTCCTCGCTGTACGAGAAATTCGGAAGTACTTCTGAATACGCCTTTGACTCGCTGCATGCGCCAGGTCATGGCGACGGACCATGGAGGAGGTCATGCGGGTCCGGTGCCTAACGCGCCGGCCCGATTGCGCGCTGGCGGCATGCGAGAATTGCAGGAGCGGTAATCCCGTCACCGCTGATCGCATTGCCAAGGATCTGCGACCGGGTCCCGCCAGAAATCCGGACCCCGGGGAAGCCGTATCCGTCGAGGACGCGGCCTCGATCACCGGCGCCAACGAGGTTGGCATTGATCGCATCCGCGTGATACCGGTTCACGGAAGAGATCGTGGAAAACGATTCAGTTCCGGGTGTTCGGATCATGATCGAAATCAATGACGTGTCGAAATTCTTCGGGGAATTTCAAGCCCTGAAAAACGTCACGCTCAACGTCGAAAAGGGAGAACGCGTTGTCATCTGCGGGCCGTCAGGATCGGGAAAATCGACCCTGATACGCTGTATCAACGGGCTGGAACGTCACCAGTCGGGAACGATCCGCGTCGATGGAACGCAGGTGTCGGGAGACCGGGCCAGTATCGAACGCGTTCGCCCGAAGGTCGGCATGGTATTTCAGCAATTCAACCTGTTTCCCCATTTGACGGTCCTCGACAACCTGACTCTCGGTCCAATGAGGTCGCGGGGCCTGTCTCACGCTGATGCACGGGAACGCGCGATGGCGTATCTCGACCGCGTCCGGATACCCGAGCAGGCCGGAAAGTATCCTCGCCATCTGTCCGGTGGTCAGCAGCAACGGGTCGCAATTGCCCGTGCGTTATGCATGGAGCCGATGATCATGCTGTTCGATGAACCGACCTCCGCACTGGATCCGGAAATGATCAACGAAGTTCTGGACGTGATGGTTGAGCTCGCCCAAAGCGGCATGACGATGATCTGCGTGACACACGAGATGGGATTCGCCCGCCGGGTGGCTGACACGATGGTGTTCATGGATCACGGGGAAATCGTCGAGGCATCCTCGCCCGCGGAGTTCTTCGAATCGCCGAAGAGCGAGCGTTGCCAGGACTTCCTGAAAAAGATCCTGCAGCACTGACGATGCAAATGGACGGACAATCTTCGCCGAAGCGCATGTCGCGGTACGAGCTATTCGTGAACTTGATTTGGGTTCGAGAATCGGTGGGACGGCTCGACGGGACTCCTGGAGGCTGACGCACCATGACTGAAAATCCCGGAAAACGGCTGCGTGTCTTTATCGCGCTCCTGTCGTGCATGGTCTTGATGGCGGGATGTTCCGAGAACTGGGGATGGTACGTTGTCGATCCGACGACGAAATCCGGATCGTCGAATCTCAAATTCCTGATCGGTGGACTCTACTACACGGTTCTCCTGAGCCTGACCGCGATCGTGATTTCAATCGCCGCGGGATTGCTGATCGCGTTGCCCGGGCTCGGTGAGAACCGGGTTCTTCGCGGGCTCAACCGTACCTACGTCGAGTTGGTCAGGGCCGTGCCGATCCTGGTGCTCATCCTCTGGGTCTACTACGGCATGCCGCAGATGATCGGTATCTCGATCAGTGTCTTCTGGGCTGGCGCCTTAGCGCTGGCCCTGTCCGACAGCGCGTTCGAGGCCGAGATCTTCCGCGCCGGAATCCAGTCTATCGACAGGGGCCAGTACGAAGCGGCGCATTCGATTTCCCTGAACTACGTCGATACGATGCGGTTCGTCATTTTGCCTCAGGCTATTCGGCGAATTCTTCCGGCTCTCGGCAACCAGCTTGTCTACATGCTGAAGATGTCTTCACTGGTCTCGGTAATCGGGATGCAGGAACTCACGCGAAAGGCCAACGAACTGGTCGTTACGGAGTACCGGCCACTGGAAATCTACACGGTCCTTGTTCTTGAATACCTTGTCCTCATTCTCGTGGTTTCGGCTGGTGTCCGCTGGCTCGAGAGAAAGATGCAGGCAGATGCGAGCAGGTAGACGCCGGGATACCGGTTCGAGCGATCCGGCAGGGGGGCAAGCCGACAGGTCCCGCGGCCGGGTTTCTCCTTGTTCGCTTAACGTGCAAACGCTTTGGCATCGGCGCCTTGTCACGCGTCGACAATCATGCGGGAACGGGATGATTCCGGGGCAATGCCCTGCACCGGGATTCCGATTCGGGCATTTTGACTGAACCGGCCGTCCGCGGAGCCTGGCGCCCATTACTGGCAGCGCTCATTCCCGGCCTTTCCACAAGGCCGCGTCCGGAATCCGCGCCGGATAAACCGGCGGTCTGGCCGGGGAGGAAGGACGAAGGACGCTCTCTGGTTGACGCCGCGGCAACCCCGTGGCAGGTAGCAGACTCGGCGGTGGAACACATCGTTGCTGCGCGTGGACGGTTCTTGCTCTGACTCCCCGTATGAAGCGCGAAGAAGGGAGTGGACAGCCCTTTGCAACCCGCCGACAGGCGGAGACGTTGACGAAAGGCGAAAACCAAACCTTTCGGGGTCGTGTCCATTCCCCTCAAGATTCTCCTGCCGTCAGGCAGAGGAAGACGTTGAATGGACTTTCCGGATTGGGCCTGTCACCAGAGCGTGGCAATTCAAAAGGTCCGGGCCGGTCACAAGACATGACTTGCAACCAGGAGGAATCATGAGAATTCGGAGCATTTGTATCACGGCGCTGGCGGCGCTCGGCCTGTCGATCGCGACAGGAACAGTCGCACAGCAGCAGTTCATCTCGATCGGTACCGGAGGTGTGACGGGCGTTTACTATCCTACCGGCGGCGCGATCTGCCGGATGGTCAACAAGGACCGGAAAGAGCACGGTATCCGCTGCTCGGCAGAATCCACCGGTGGATCGATCTACAACATCAATACAATCCGGCAGGGTGAGCTGGAATTCGGCGTCGCTCAATCCGATTGGCAGTATCACGCCTACAACGGGACCTCGAAATTCGAAGATCAGGGCGCATTTGAAAACCTGCGCGCCGTTTTTTCGGTTCACCCCGAGCCCGTGACGGTGATCGCGTCGGATGCGTCAGGAATCAATACGTTGACCGATGCGAAGGGCAAGCGCCTCAACATCGGGAACCCGGGTTCCGGCACGCGCGGCACCTGGGAAGTGATCGAGGAGGCTCTGGGCTGGGAACGCTCGGATCTCAAGCTTGCCGCCGAAATGAAATCCGCGGAGACCGGCCAGGCAGTATGCGACGGCAAGATCGACGCGTATTTCTGGTTGGTGGGCCATCCGTCCGCCCTGACCCAGGAGTCGCTGGCCTCTTGTGATGCGCACCTCGTGCACGTGGAAGGCGAGGCCATTGACATGCTTGTCGCCGATAATCCGTTCTACCGCTACGCGACGATTCCGGCGGGCATGTACGACAATGAAGAAGATATCCGCACCTTCGGCGTGGGCGCGACCTTCGTCACCAGCGCGGATGTCCCCGAGAACGTTGTCTATATCGTGGTCAAGGCCGTCTTTGAGAACTTCGACCAGTTCCGGAAGCTTCACCCGGCTTTCGCCAATCTGAAGCCCGAAGAGATGATCACGGACAGCCTCTCCGCCCCGCTCCATGACGGTGCGGCCAAATACTACAAAGAGGTCGGCTGGATGTAATCCAGGCATTTTGCTGACAGGTCCGGGGGCGGTTTCAGACCGCCCCCGGTTACTTTGACATGACCAAATCAGGGGTACGGACCGGTGTCGGCAGAGGCGGATAAACTGGGGGATTTCACCGCGACGGATACCGGTGGGCGCAATGCCGTCGGTTGGCAGGGCAGCATGATCTGGTGGATCGCGCTGGTCTGGGCGGTTTTTCAGCTCTACATCGCGTCGAACCTGCCATTTACGATTCAGGAATATCTAGGGTTCGGAGTCGTCACGAGTGCGAACGCGCGGTTGATCCACCTGGCTTTTGGCCTGCTGCTTGCTTCATTTGCTTTTCCGTTCTTCAAGAGCAGTCCGAAAGATGCCATCCCTTGGTATGACTGGGTCCTGGCCGCGCTCGGCATTATTTCATGTCTCTACATCGTCGTGTTACGCAACGAGATCGCGTTGCGCGCAGGGCTCCCGACCAGCGGTGACCTGATCATTTCGACCATCGGGATGATCGTTCTCTTTTTGACGGTCTACCGCGTTCTTGGTCTGCCGCTGGCGATCGTCGCCGGTTTTTTCGTCCTCTACGTCTTTTTTGGCGACAGCCGTTGGCTGCCCGAGGCGATGCAGTGGAAAGGTGCCTCGTACGGCAAGGCCATGTGGCATTTCTGGATGCAGAACGAAGGCGTGTTCGGTGTCGCACTCGGCGTTTCGGCGTCACTCATTTTCCTGTTCGTGCTCTTCGGCGCGATACTGGAAAAGGCCGGGGCCGGGAACTATTTCATCAAGATCAGTTTCGCGCTGCTGGGCCATTTGCGCGGCGGCCCGGCGAAGGCCGCCGTTGTCGCAAGCGCGATGAGCGGGCTGTATTCCGGTTCGTCCATCGCGAACACGGTGACGACAGGCACCTTCACCATTCCCCTGATGAAGCGCACCGGGTTTTCGCCCGAGAAGGCCGGTGCGGTCGAGGTGGCCTCATCCACAAATGGTCAGCTGACACCACCCGTGATGGGTGCCGCAGCCTTCCTGATCTCGGAATTCACGGGCGTGAGCTACACCGAGATCATCAAGCATGCGCTGCTGCCCGCGCTGGTAAGCTACATTGCGCTCGTCTACATCGTGCATCTCGAAGCGATGAAACTGGGCCTGAAGGGTTTGCAAAAACCGCCGTCTTCACTGACCTTCGCAACCAAGCTGATCGGCTTTCTCGGCGGTTTCATCGGTATCGCGGTGCTCGGGACCGCGGTTTACTACGGGCTTGGATGGATCAAGGTCGTCACGCCCGAAGCCGCCTTCCCCATCGTGATCGTTCTCTGTTCCGTGGTTTACCTGGTCCTCCTCTGGTTTGCCTCGCGGCAACCGGATCTTGTGGTCGACGCACCGGATGCTCCGATTACCGAACTGCCTCCCGCAGGGAAGACGGCGATCACCGGGCTTTACTACGTCCTGCCGATCGTGATCCTGATCTGGTGCATCACCATCGAGCGTCTCTCCCCGGCCTTCTCGGCCTACTGGGCCACGCTCGCGATGATCGCGGTTGCGCTCACCCAGCATCCGATCAAGGCGGTGATGCGGGGCGAGGGAAACCTTGTCTCCGCGTGGTGGCGGGGCTGGCGCGAATGGCTCGAAGGCATGATTTCCGGGTCGCGCAACATGATCGGCATCTCGGTCGCCACGGGGGCCGCGGGAATCATCGTCGGCACGATCTCTCTCACCGGGGCGCACCAGGTCGTGGGCGAGCTGGTCGAGTTCCTTTCGGGCGGCAATCTGATGATCATGCTGGTGCTGATCGCGGTCATGAGCCTGATCCTGGGGATGGGACTGCCGACGACGGCAAACTACATCGTCGTTTCATCTTTGATGGCGCCGGTGATCCTGGCGCTGGCGGCGAAATCCGGTCTGATCGTCCCGCTGATCGCGGTGCATCTTTTCGTGTTCTATTTCGGCATTCTGGCGGATGACACGCCGCCCGTGGGTCTCGCCGCCTTTGCCGCCGCCGCGATCTCCAAGGGCGATCCGATCAAGACCGGGATCCAGGGCTTCGCCTATGATATTCGCACCGCCCTCCTGCCGTTCCTCTTTATCTTCAACACCGAACTCCTGTTGATCGACGTGACGCTGGCGAAGGCGGTGTTCGTGTTCATTGCCGCGGTAATCGCCATGCTCCTGTTCGCTTCGGCGACGCAGGGATTCTGGTTCGTTCGAAACAAGATTTGGGAAAGCGCGATTCTGCTGCTCGTCGCCTTCACCCTTTTCCGGCCGGGCTTCTGGCTCGACCAGGTGCAGCCGCCCTATGACGACAGCAATCCGAGCCTGGTTTATGAAGTCGTGGGCGATGTGCCGGACAACGGGGTTTTGACATTCGTGATCTCCGGGCCTGACTTCGATACCGGGGAGACGACGTCCACCACCATTCTCGTCCCGATGGGGCGCCGGGCCGAGGCCATCGAGCGGCTGGAGGAAGCGGGGCTTACGATCATCGTGGAAGACGGGTTCGCCAGGGTGGAAGAGCCGTTCCCGCAGACGCCTTTCTTCGAAAAGATCGGCACGCTCTTCGACTATTACAGCGATGATCCGGTTGTGGTGAGCAACATCCGGGCCGAGGCCGAGCGCTTGCCCAAGGAGGTGTTCTACTTGCCCGCGTTGCTGCTTCTCGGCTTCGTGTACCTGATGCAGCGCCGCCGGATGGGCCGGCTGGAGACCGCTTGATGGCCGTTGCCGTCGGAGCGGTTCCCGCGCTCCGTACCGCAGCACGAAGTGGCCCTGGCGGACCGGTTGCTCTTGAGGCGATGAAGCCGGCCGTGCCGGCAGATGATCCGGACCTGGGCGTCGTCCACACCGCAAGGGTCATTGAAGGCTTGATCGCCGCATTACGTGCGCAGCCGCGGACGTGCCTGCTCCCCGTTCTCACCGGTGTGGCGTCCGCGGGTCTTGCTTGTGCGGATGACATTCGCAGTTCTCAGGAAACGGCCTGATGTCACACGTTTTTCCCCGTTCCAACCGCAGCCCGCCGCCCCTCGCGATGCGGGGCGAGGGGGTGTATCTCTACGATGCCGAAGGCAGGGCTTACCTCGACGGATCGAGCGGTGCAGCGGTATCGTGCCTTGGTCATGGCGACCGCGACGTTATCGCGGCGGTCAAGGACCAGTTGGACGTTCTCGCCTTCGCGCACACCCGGTTCTTTTCGTCGGAACCCGCGGAAGACCTGGCGGACCTGCTCATCGCCCATGCGCCGGAAGGGATCGAACGGGTCTATTTCGTCTCGGGCGGGTCCGAGGCTGTCGAGGCCGCCCTGAAACTCGCGCGCCAGTATTTTCTGGAGGTCGGCCAGCCCGAACGATCGCGAATCGTTGCACGCAAGCAGAGTTATCACGGCAATACACTGGGCGCGCTGGCCGCGGGCGGAAACGCTTGGCGGCGGGAACAGTTTTCGCCGCTGCTTGTCGATGTCTCCCACATCGCGCCGTGCTACGCCTATCGCGGACGCAAGGACGATGAGACGGAAGAGGCATATGGCCGGCGCGTTGCGGATGAACTCGAGGCTGAAATCCGGCGTCTCGGTCCCGAGACCGTCATGGCTTTCATTGCCGAACCGGTCGTTGGCGCAACCCTGGGCGCAGTTCCGGCCGTGCCGCGCTATTTTCAACGGGTCCGGGAGATTTGCGATCGGTACGGCGTGCTGCTCATTCTTGACGAGGTGATGTGCGGGATGGGGCGTACGGGTTCGCTCTTTGCCAGCGAGCACGACGAGGTGCGTCCGGATATCGTGACCATCGCCAAGGGTCTCGGCGGGGGATACCAGCCGATTGGCGCGATGCTGTGTTCTGGCAGGATTTACGACGCCCTGACCGAGGGGAGCGGTTTTTTCCAGCACGGCCATACCTATCTGGGTCACCCGGCGGCCGCGGCTGCGGGGCGCGCCGTCGTCTCGAAGCTGCTCGGCGAAGGACTGGTCGAACGGAGCCGGGAGATGGGCGCACGGCTGGAGAATTCGTTGTTCGAGAGGCTTGGCCAGCATCCGCATGTGGGCGATATTCGCGGGCGCGGGTTGTTCATCGGTGTCGAACTGGTTGCTGACCGGGAGACCAGGGTGCCCTTCGACCCCGCGCAAAGGATACATCGGAAAGTGGAGCACCTTGCCTTCGAGAACGGTCTTGTCTGTTACCCGATGGGGGGCACGATCGATGGCAAGACAGGCGACCATGTGCTCCTGGCACCGCCCTTCATCATCACGGATGGCCAAATCGACGAGCTGACGGACAAGTTCGGTTCCGCGGTGAACATGGCGACCGCGGCTTGATGTTCCGGGTTGGTGGCAGGCCGTCAGTCGTTTTTCGGGTATTGGCGTCCGACCTTGGGAAAAGGCGGTCAAACCCGACGCGATGACCTCGGGCTTTCGTCCGTCTGGGCGGCCGGAAGTTGTGCAATACGTTCCATCATCGTCGATTTGACCTTGGAAAACCGGCATTGCTCCCGAGAATCCGGACATGACATGGGTCTGCATCAATGTCGAAAAGTTCGTCCCACTCCTGGCCGGCCATGAGCGTCGATGAATGATCCCGAACCCGTCCCCTCGCTGATGAGGGGAATCCCATTCGCGGCCATGCAGCATTGAATTCGATCAACGGTTTGGCACCGGAATCACCAGTGTACAAGGTACGTCCCTGTATCCCGCGGTAGGCCTCGATGCCTGCACCCAGGTGATTGGTCGGCCCAATATGGCAGTGGACTACGGGCAGGAAGTTTGCAGTACTTGCCGGCGGAATCATGCCGTATCGGGTTTCCGATGATGGACCGGTTTCGAGGTAGTCTTGGTCATCACTGCGGATTTGGAAGGAGTGTGGCATGCGACAGACGTGGCGATGGTTCGGACCGGAGGACCAGGCAAGTGTCGATGACATGCTGCAAGCGGGGGTGGAGGGCGTCGTAACTGCGCTCCATCAGGTACCTGCCGGAGCGGTGTGGACGCCCGAGGCCATCGCGGAAAGGCAACGCAACATCGCCGCGATGGAAAACGGCGCGCCAAGCGGTCTGGCGTGGGAGGTGGTGGAAAGTCTGCCCGTCTCCGAGGATATCAAGAAGCAACGGGGCGATTGGCGCGCGCATGTTTCGAACTACAAGACAAGCCTGCGCAATCTGGCTGCCGCCGGAGTGGAAACGATCTGCTACAACTTCATGCCGGTACTGGACTGGACCCGCACCGACCTTGCCTATCGCCTGCGAAACGGTGCCACCTGCATGCGCTTCGATTACGTCGATTTTGCCGCCTTCGACATCCACATTCTCGCACGCAGGGGCGCGGCCGAGGACTTTCCACCCGAAATCGCGGCCGAGGCAGCGCTCCGCTTCGCCGCGATGGAGGACGCGCAAAAGTCGACGCTCCTGCGAAACGTCGTCACGGGGCTGCCCGGTGCGGCAGAGCGTTTGACCCTGGACGACGTGCGACAACACCTGGCGGAATACGATGGAATCCCGGCGGAGCGCCTGCGCGAAAACTTCCTGGCCTTCCTGGAGCAGACCACGCCTCTGTCCGAGGAACTGGGCCTTCGCATGTGCTGCCACCCCGATGATCCCCCGATCGGCCTTTTGGGCCTGCCGAGGGTGATGTCGACCGAGGCCGATTATTCGGCAATGATGCAGGCAGTGGATTTGCCGGCCAACGGCATCACGCTCTGCTCCGGGTCGCTGGGCGCTCGACCTGACAACGACTTGCCGGGGATGATGGAGCGGCTTGGGGATCGGGTCCATTTCCTGCATTTGCGCAATGTCCACCGGGAGACCCCGGAAATCCGTGGTTCTTTCTACGAGGCCGAGCATCTGGGTGGTCACACGGACATGGTGGCGCTGGTCGGCGCAGTGTTGGCGGAAGAGGCGCGGCGCCGTCAGGCGGGCCGGAGGGATATTTCGATCCCGTTCCGCCCGGATCACGGCCAGGACATCCTTGACGATCTCGGGAGAGGGGCACAGCCAGGCTATCCGACGATCGGACGGCTCAAGGGGCTGGCGGAACTGCGCGGAATCATTGCCGCCCTGACACATACCGGCGCGGCATGAGCATCCGTCGGCTTACCCGCCCAGAGGACGTGTCAGCCGGCGTTGCAAGACCCGGCTACATTCCCGCGCGGCACGGCGTCGGAATCGTGCATCTTGGCGTCGGCGCGTTCCACAAGGCGCATCAGGCAGTCTATACGGATGCGGCGATCACGGCCAAGGGAGGGGACTGGCGAATTGTCGGCATCAACCTGAGAAGTACCGTTTCCGCCGACGCGTTGAACCTCCAGAACGGGCTATATTCGCTGGTCGTACGGGGCGAAGAAGGTATAAGCGCGCGATTGATCGGCAGCCTTGCCCGTGTCATCGCCGCGGTGCGCAACCCGGCTGCGGCGCTCGACGCCCTTTGTGATCCGGCCATCCGCATTGTCAGCCTGACCGTCACCGAAAAGGCCTACGGGATCGATCCGATTTCCGGCGCGATCGACCCCGCACACCCGGCTGTCGCGGCTGACCTGCGAGCTCCCCGGACACCCGCCGGTGTACTTGGACTAATCGTCGAGAGCTTGCGGCGGCGCAGGGGCACGGGAGTCGAGCCGTTCACGGTGCTTTGCTGCGACAACCTGCCCCAGAACGGACCTCTGGTGCGATCCGGCGCGTTGGATTTCGCTCGGCGCGCCGCCCCCGAGGTTGCCGACTGGATTGCCGGAAACGTCGCCTTTCCGGCCACCATGGTTGACCGCATCACCCCGTCACCGACCGAGAAAACCCTCGATAATGCCAGACGCCTGGCGGGCGTAGAGGACCTTGCGGCCGTCGAGACCGAACCCTTTAGCCAATGGGTGATCGAGGACACCTTCTTCACCGGACGCCCGGCCTGGGAAGCGGGCGGAGCGCTCTTCGTCGCCGATGTAGCGCCGTATGAGCAAATGAAGTTGCGCATGCTGAACGGCGCCCACTCGATGCTTGCCTATGTGGGGTTCCTGGGCGGCCATGCCCTGGTCCGGGACGTGATGGCAGACACGGCGCTCGCTCGCCTGGTTGCAAGGCACATTTCGGGTGCTGCTGCCACGCTGGCTCCGCTTGAAGGTATCGATTTCGCTCAGTACGGTGCTGAACTGGAGGCGCGTTTTCGCAACCCCTTTATCGCCCATGAGACCTATCAGATCGCCATGGACGGCACGCAAAAGTTGTCCCAGAGACTGCTGCAACCTGCGGAGGCGGCACTTCGAATGGGCCAGGACGTGCGACCGTTTGCCTTCGCATTGGCCGCCTGGATGCGGTATTGCTGCGGGACGACTGACGATGGCGATGCCTACGCACTGCGCGATCCACGCGAGGCAGAGATCAGCTCCGCTCTGGATGGTGCCCGCCAGGCTGTCGACATCGCCGACCGGCTGCACGCCCTGCCGAACCTGTTCGATCCCGCGCTATCGAGGAATCCGCGTTGGCGAAACGAGGTCTCCACCGCGCTTGATGCCATGCTGAGGCTCGGAGTATCGGCCGCCGCGCGGGCCGAGGTTGTCTCCTGACAGCCCGTTCCCGTATTCCATGACACGACAGATTGAAATCTTCTCCTGGAATACGGCATCACTCGGATGCCTTTCGTCATCCTGGGCGCATCCCGGTACGTGAAATCCATTCCCCACAACCAACCCTGTGCTTGCCGAGCCAGATTCAGCATTCTGCCGAACAATGGGGTACGGTGGTCAGGCGCGACTCAGTGATCTCGGACTTTCGTCCATCTGGGCGGCAAGAAGATGTGCGAGGCGTTCCATCATCGTCGATTTGACCGAGGATGAGCCGGGATCGTTCCAGAGATTCCGGATATGGTACGGGTCTGTATCATTGTCGAAAAGTTCGCCCCAGTCCTGGCCAACATAGAGCGTCAATGAATGATCCCTGGTGCGTACGGTTCGGACCCTGGCTGCGGTCGGGAATCCCATTCGCGCCATGAGGTCATTGTATTCGATCAACAGTTCGTCACGGGGACCGCCTGTCAGCCAGGAGCGCCCCTGCATCCCGTGGTATGGCTTGATGCCCGCACGCTGAAGAATTGTCGGCGCGATGTCGATCGATGACACCAGGTCGTCCCGATCCCCGGGATCGTCTCCGCCGGGGTCTGCCCAAATCAATGGCACCCGGTTGATACTGTCCCGGCTCCATGCACCTTTCATGAGCAGACGGCTGTCCCCAAGGTAGTCCCCGTGATCGGAGTTGAACAGGACGACCGTGTTGTCGGACTGACCGGTCTCGTGAAGCGTCGACAGAATGGCTCCGACCGAGTCATCAATCATGGTGATCATTCCGGCGGTGAGCGCCATTGCCTCCCTGACGTGGCGGTCTGTCGCAATACGGGCGGATTCCGGGGTCGGTGGTTCCCTGTTTGCGGCAAACTCGTGCAGGCACCATGAAAGGGGAGGTGGAACCGGAGAATGGTCCTCGGGGTGAATCGGAATGTCGAAGTCGTCAGGATCATACATGCTCCAGTATTTCCCCGGTGGATTGAACGGGTGATGAGGATCAGGAAACGAGACGAACGCAAAGAAGGGCCGGTCCCTGCATGCTGCCCTTCGAAGATAGTCGCACGCCCTGTCGCGGACAAATGCCGTGGGATACAGGTTCTCGGGAATCGGTGTTCTGTAAGCCTGCGTGCACGAGTAATTGTGTGCGATCTGGTTGGCCGGGTTCACGAGGTCACGCCAGTTCGGGACAGTCCGGCGGAACCACTGGAGGTAGTGCCCTCCCGCCCGGTCTCCGTGATCGGTCACCATGTCCACGTGGTCAAATCCGTAATAGGGTTTGGGGAACTGGTGGTATTCGTCTGACTCATAGCGGAAAGGTTCCTCGTTGGTCCTGTCAGCGTGTTCTTCGCGCCATGCCTCCCGAATGATGACGTCGCCGTCTTCGTCGTCATATGAACGCCGGATGCCGGTAAATGGTTCGAGATGGCTCTTGCCGATCATCGCGGTCCGGTAGCCCGCTGCCCTGAGGACATCGACGAAGGTGTTTGCCCGGGCCGGCAATGTGCAGCCGTTGTACCTCAGTCCGTGAACGGATGGCATTCGGCCGGTCATGATGCTTGCCCTGTTCGGCATACAGACGGGCGTTGCGGCAAAACCGTTGGTGAAACGAAGTCCCTTTGCGGCAAGGCGATCGATATTGGGCGTTTGAACCTGTGGATGGCCGGCAAAACCGAGCCAGTCTGCCCGCATTTGATCGCACATGATCATCAGGAAATTCGGTTGATCAGGCATTTACTTTTCCCTCAGGACGGTGCTGACCGGACCCACCGCCTCGACATCATCGCGCGGCCGAACGTGTGTTTCCTGGCCCCATTCTTGCGACGCGGGGCCATACGGAGTTCCGGAAGAACATGGCTCACTGGAGCAAATCATGGCTGCCTGGCAAGAAACCGCCTGCGATGCTGTCCCGTCTCCGACTTTGTCCCAGATCGCAACACTTAGTCGGAACTTCAAACGGAACAAAACGGAATCAAACGTCCACAAGTCGTTGATTTAGAGTCGTTTTTTGGACCCCTGCGGATGCGGATTTGGGGATTGATGTTACATGTAAATTGACAGACTGCCCGATCTCGTGCCAATATAACCCGAACACACAAGATATCCGGGTTCCATGTCCTTCCATTACGAATCCATCCCAAACCGCCAGAGCAGGCCAACAATCCTCATCAGAAAGGCTTGGCGCGAGAACGGACGCCTCAAGAAGAAGACGCTCGCCAACCTCACTCAGCTCCCGCCCCACATCATCCAGGGGATCAAGGCCCTGTTCGAGGGCGGCGTCACCGTCGCCCGCCCCGAGGACATCTTCACCATCCGCCGGTCCCGGCCCCACGGCCACGTCGCCGCCGTCCTCGGCACCCTGCGCCGGATCGGCCTGGTCCGCATCCTCGGCCGCAAGGCAGAGCGCATGCGGGATCTCGCCGTCGCCGCCATCGTCGCGCGCATCGTCGATCCCGCCTCCAAGCTCGCCACCGCCCGGGCGCTGTCGCCCGAGACCGCATCCACCAGCCTCGGGGCCGTGCTCGGCCTCGGCCCCGTCACCGGCAACGAGATGCTGGCCATGCTCGACTGGCTGCTGAAGCGCCAGCCCTGGATCGAGAAGAGCCTCGCCAACCGCCACCTCGGGGGCGGCAACACTCTTGTCCTTTACGAAGGGGCAACAGACTAATACACTTCGAAGGCTTTCCCGGCGCCTGCCGTCGGAGCCGGTTTTTCTCAAGCGTTTCAAGCACCCGTACGATACCCTGGAACTGAAGATCCGCAAGGTTCGCAGGCACGCCTGCGGCCGCATGTTCCTGGATGTGGAGATGCCGGACGGTCAGCGTTTCCGGATTCCGTCGGATTGGACGACGCTGGGTGGATGCGCGACCCCGGTGGCTTGCACCCGCGGCACGCTTGACGCATTTTTCGCCCTGCTTGAACGGATCAGGACACTGGAGGATCGGGTTGGGATCACAGGGCCACGATCGGGAACCGCCGCTTCTGGCGCTTCTGGCCTGGGAGGAACGTCTGGCGCGGTGGCAAAGGATTCCGCAGGAGAACCGTGCGGCGTTTGTGACGCAACTGTCGCGGCTGATGACGAAGGTTGCCGCAGCGGAGATGGACGATGAGCGCAGGCGAGAAGATCACGGCCCGCCACCTTGAGCGCCGTGCCCTGATTTACATCCGGCAATCGACGCCGACGCAGGTCATCGCGAACCGGGAATCCACGGAGCGCCAGTACGCGCTGGCCAACGAGGCGCGCGCCCTGGGCTGGCACGACGACCTGATTGAGACCGTGGATGCGGACCAGGGCCGTTCGGGTTCGTTTGCGGGCGAACGCGACGGTTTTTCGCGGCTTGCCGATGCGGTCGCGCGCGGTCGTGTGGGGGCGGTCTTCGGTCTTGAAGTCAGCCGCCTGGCACGGAATCCGGTGGAGTGGTTTCAATTGCTCGACTGGTGCCGGATGACGGACACGCTGCTGGTTGAAGGGGAACAGGTGTATTCCCCGGCGCGTCATGACGACAATCTCGTTCTCTCGATCAAGGGCACGCTTTCGGAATCGGAAGCCTTCCTGATCCGGACGCGCCTGCAGGGCGGCATCCGGAACAAGGCCGCCCGCGGCGAATTGTATCACCACATTCCGATCGGATACGTGCTGGAGGGGACTTCGCTGCTCAAGGATCCGGACCTGCAGGTCCGGCATGCGATCGACCGGGTGTTTTCCGGTTTCCTGGCGCACGGCTCGGCACACCAGGCGATTCAGGCGCTTCGGGATGAGGGGGTCCGGCTTCCCAGCCGTAAATCGGGCAGCGACACCGTCGTGTGGAGCGAAACCCGCTACGAGCGCGTTTATTCGATTCTCCGCAATCCGGCCATGGGGGGCGCCTATGTCTACGGGCGCCAGCGGACGGAGCGGGTATTGGGTGACGACAACCAGGTCCGGCGCATCATCCGCAAGGTCGGACCGGAGGACTGGCATGTCCTGATCAAGGATCATCACGAGGGTTACGTCCCCTGGCCGGTCTGGCTTGAGATCCAGGACCAGCTTACGGCGAACTCGACGACATCGGGAACAGGGGGCGCGGAGCGGGAAGGCAAGGCGCTGCTGCAGGGTCGCGTGGTCTGCGGTCACTGCGGCCGCGCCATGAGCGTTGCCTACGGCAAGGCGTGGTCCTATATCTGCGCGCCACGCAACGGAGACTCCGGCCGACGGTCGTGCATGACGGTCGGCGGCAAGCGCATCGATGCCCTGATTGGCGACACATTCCTTGAAGCGGTTTCGGCATCCGGTATCGAGGCGGCGGCCGAAGCGTTCAGGCAGCAGCAGCAAAAAGACCAGGAGGCGCATCGGACGCTGCAGCTGGACGTTGACCGCTGCAACTATGAAGCCTCGCTTGCGGAACGCCGCTATTGGAAGGTGGACCCCGACAATCGCCTGGTCGCCGATACGCTCGAACGCGACTGGAACCGGGCCCTGGAGGCCCTGGCCGCGGCCCGGGACGCCCTGGAGCAGGCGCAGCGGGACAGTCCCGAGCCGCCGCCCCTGACGCGGCTGAATGCCCTGGGCATGCGTCTTTCCCGGCTTTGGGAGTCTCCCGTTGTCACCGCCCGGGACCGCAAGCGTCTTCTGGCCTGCCTGGTGGAGGAGGTCATGCTCTGGCGCGACGGGACGGCGAAAGTCATTCGGATCCTCGTGCGTTGGCACGGGGGCGCGACGGATGAGTTTGAGCTGCCGTCGCACCAGGCTCCGGCGGTGGTCCGTGACGATATCGACACGGTGGCGCTCGTCCGCCGGCTGGCCGCGCATTACCCGGACGCCCGGACGGCGACCATTCTCAACCGCCAGGGGCGGCGCACCGCCAAGGGGCTTGCGTTTACGGCGTATCTCGTCCGGCAGTTGAGGGTGCGCAACGACATTCCGGCCTGGCGCGCCGAAAGGCGGGATCCCGACGCCCCCCTGCTCAGCGTGGCCGAAGCGGCCCGTGAACTGCAAACAACTGACGGCACGCTCTACCGCTGGATCCGGGCAGGGATCGTGCCGGCCGAACAACCGGCATCCGGGGCGCCCTATCGGATCCGCATGACGCCGGAGTTGCGCAGCCAGTTCTGTGACGAACCGCCGGCCGGCTTCGTGTCGCTTCACAGGGCGATGAAACGTCTTGGCGTGTCCCGTCAGGTGATCTGGCAGCGGATCCGGTCCGGTGCGCTGAAGGCCCGGCACATCCGCCGCGGTTCGGTCAAGGGACTGTATGTTCAGCTTGGCGAAGACCGGCTTCCCCTCTTCGAGACCCCGGAGGCAGGCGATGGCTGACCCGGCGATCACGGCTGCGGCCCCGGAGTTGCATGACGTAAACCCCGCCTGCGGGGCTGATTTTGCGACTCTGCCTGTGCGGAATCGCCGTCGGATCCCCTGTCGTGCGGGCTTTCGGCAAGGATCCGGCGTTCAAGCGAGGGGGACGCACCGGGTCGGCGGGTCCGGACCCGGCGAACATGTGAGCCAATCGCGGGCATTCCGGCAGTTGCACGTTGTAAACCGGGATCCGGCGATTCACGCTCAAGCGCGGCAACATGAAGAAAACAGCATCATGTCAACGGGTTGCGGGGCGCTTCCGGAATCCGTCCTGAATTGCAACATGGAGGTGATCAGTCAGATGGCAACTCGTACGATGTTTCGTCCAGTTTCCTGGAAGGACGGTGCTGCCCACTGGCGGCCTTCGGCCACAACCGCGACGGCAAGACGGGCAAGCAGCAGATCACCTACGGGCTGCTCTGTGCCGCAAACGGCTGTCCGGTTGCGGTGGAGGTCTTTGCCGGCAACACCGGGGATCCCTCCACGGTGGCGTCCCAGGTGGATCGGGTGCGCACCCGCTTCGGCATCGACCATGTGGCGCTGGTGGGCGACCGGGGGATGATCACCACGGCCCGCATCCACGAGGATCTCGAGCCGGCGGATCTCGACTGGATCTCGGCCCTCAAGACCAGGGACATCCGCAAGCTCCTGCGTCCGGCGGGTGAGGACGAGCCGCCCCCGCTCATCCCCGAGGCCCTGGTTCCCGACGCGGTTGCGGAGGTCACCGGCCCGGACTTTCCCGGCGAGCGGCTGATGGTCTGCCTGAACCCGCGGTTGCGGGAGGAACGGGCCCGCAAGCGGGAGGACCTGCTGCTGGCGACGGAGGAGACGCTGGAGACGATTGCGGCGTCGGTGCGCGCGGGCCGGCTGAAGGGCCGGGAGGCCATCAACCGCCGGGTGGGACGGGATGCCAACCGCCGGAAGGTGGAGAAGCATTTCGAGATCACCGTCACCGACGGCGCCATCACCTGGAGCCGGCGTCAGGAACGGATTGCCGCCGAGGGCCGGCTTGACGGGGTCTACGTGATCCGCACCAGCCTTGATCCCGAAGCCATCGGGCCGGAGGCGGCGGTGGAGGCGTACAAGTCCCTCGCGCAAGTCGAACGGGCGTTTCGAATTCTCAAGGCATCCCGGCTGGAGATCCGGCCGGTCCACGTCTATTCCGGGGACCATGTCCGGGCGCATGTGTTCCTGTGCGTGCTGGCCTTCTACGTTGAATGGCATCTCCGCCGTCGCCTGGCGCCGCTCCTGTTCGAGGATGACGATCGTGAGGGCGCCCGGGCACAACGCACGTCACCGGTGGCGCCTGCAAGGGTCTCGGAGAGCGCCAAGGCCAAGGCCGACACCAAACTGACCTCCGACGGGCTGCCGGTTCACAGCCTGACGACGCTTCTCGCCGACCTGGCCACGCTCACGTTGAACGAGGCGACGGTTCCATCCAATCCCGACCACCATTTTCCGGTGTTTACGCAGCCGACGCCGTTGCAGAGCCGGGCCTTCAAACTTCTGGAGATCGAACCCGCCAAATTCCTCTCGTGACCAGGCCCGTCAGGGCTGTTACATGTCGAGTCCCGCCCGAAATCAGCTATCTCGCTGATGATAAGGGATTTTTCAAAAATTTCGCGATGAAGTTCCGCTTAGTCAAAGGTCTTGAGAGAATCCGGGCATGCAAAATCGACCAGGAGTCCGATCGCTGCAAACAGGAACAGCCCCGATTATCGCCGGCAACGACAGAAAGAATCGCTTGTCTGTACGACTGTCGTGGTATACCATATACCAACTGGTTCTGGTTGCCGGGTCTTGGATCCCGTCAACCGGGTACGAGGTGCAATGGTGGGGAGTTGCCGGGCAAATTCCTTTGCTTGCGTGACCGAGATGAAAGCTGTGATCGGGTCGCGACCGACGGCGACACTTCCCGACAGAGAGGGAGCAAGACAATGCATACACTCAAGAAGCTTTTGACCGGTACGGTCGTGACGTTTGCCGTCCTTCTGGGAGGGTTCGTGTCACAGGCACAGGCCGACTGGCAGCCGCGGAAGCCGGTCGAGTTCATTATCATGGCAGGTACAGGTGGGGGCGCAGACCAGATCGCGAGGCTCTTGCAAGGGCTCATCGAACAAAAGGGTCTGTCTTCGAGACCGTTCATTCCGATCAACAAGCCTGGCGGTTCAGGTGCCGAGGCCCTTCTTTACCTCAAGGGCAAGGAAGGCGACGACCATACGGTTCTCGTGACACTGAACTCATTTTATACGACACCGATCATTCAGGAAGATCTTGGAGTAGACATTTCGACCTTTACGCCGATCGGGCGCATGGCACTCGATACCTTCCTGCTGTGGGTACATACGGACAGGGACGACATCACGGATCTGGACAGTTATGTGGCAGCGGTCAAGGCCGCTGGAACTGAATGGAAAGTCGGCGGCACAGGTTCGGGTCAGGAAGATTCGATTCTCACGGCCATGATGGAAGCCGAGTTCGGCTATTCGGTCACGTATATCCCGTTCCCGGGTGGCGGGACTGTCGCCAAGAACCTGATCGGGAAGCACATCGATTCAACGGTCAACAATCCGGCGGAACAGAACGAGTTCTACCGTGCCGGGCAGTCAAAGCCGCTGGTGCAGTTCACGCCTGAACGTATGGTGGCCTATCCTGACGTGCCGACCGCACAGGAACTTGGCCATGACATCGTGTATTTCATGCAGCGTTCGATCAACGGACCTCCGGGCATGTCCGCCGAGGCACGGGAGTTTTACATCAACCTGTTCAAGACGCTGTTTGAATCCGAGGAATGGCAGACTTTCTGCGTCGAAGATGGTCTGACTTGTGACGAGTGGGTTGCCGGGGATGATCTTGCCGCGTTCCACGCGGAGCAGGGCATGCGCCACAGGGAACTGATCGAATCGGTCGGTGCCGAAGCCATAACGGGAGAATAATTCCTCCCTCAATCCTGTTGGCCGGGTTCGTGCGCGTTCACGTCCCCGGTCCGCAAACCTTGTCACAGCCAACCGATGATTGCATACCGATCATCGGTTGGCTGTGCCGGATTCGATCAACAGTTTTACAACCAGAGTTGATGTCACGACCGGTTTGGCGAAATTGACATGAGGCCACATCCATGACCGTGCGCCAGGCAGATTTCCTGATGGCAATAGCCACGATCCTGATGTCTCTCGGACTGATGTGGTCGTCGACTGATGGCCTGGCCATCGGTTGGGTGCCCAACAAGGGTCCGGGGTCCGGCTTCTGGCCGTTCTGGCTGTCATTCGGGATGCTTCTGTGCGCGATTGCGACGCTGATCCGCTGGTTCATGCGTTCGACGGCGGAATCCCGTTCCACGGACATTTACATGTCCCGGAATTCGGTCGTTGTTGTGGGGACATCCGTTGCGGCGTTGCTCGCGTTGCTGATCGGAATCCACGTCATCGGAACCTATTTCGCGTTGTTCATTTTTCTCGCGTTCTATTTCAAGGTCATCGGCCGTCACGAATGGCCGATTTCGATCATGCTGATCGGCGGGATTCCGGTTTTCATCTTCGCCTTGTTCGAATGGGGCCTGCAAATTCCCTTGCCCAAGGCGATGACCGAAGAATGGTTCTATCCCGTTTTCGACATCATGTACGAAACAAATCACTTCGGGCTGTATGTCATCGGGATATTCGCTTTTCTTGCATTGATCTCCTTCGCGACCCACCTGCTCACCCGGAACGGGAACGGATAGAACGCCGTGGAAACGATCCTCATATCCCTGGCCGGTGGGCTGGTACAGGCGTTCGAGCCGCTCAACCTGCTGATGATCGTGATCGGATGCACGGTCGGACTTTTCGTCGGCGCCATGCCGGGCCTGGGATCGGTGAACGGGGTCGCGATCCTTTTGCCGATCACGTTCCTGGTTCCGCCCACCGCGGCGATCATCTTTCTTGCCGCCGTCTACTACGGGGCGATGTACGGCGGCGCCATCAGTTCGATTACATTGGGCATACCGGGCGCTTCCACCGCAGTTGCAACGGTTTTCGACGGCAGGCCCCTGGCCATGTCCGGAAAGGCCGACCAGGCGTTGACCGCCGCCGCGATCGCTTCATTCATCGGCGGAACGATTTCGGTGGTGCTCTTTACGCTGTTTGCTCCGCCATTGGCGGAATTTGCGCTCAAGTTCGGTCCGCCGGAGGAATTCGCGCTCATGGTCCTGGCCTTTGCGACATTCATCGGGCTGGGTGGCGACGACATTCCCAAGACGGTTTTCTCAATCCTGATCGGTCTCGTGCTCGCGACGGTCGGGCTCGACATCATTTCGGGAAAACCGCGCCTGATCTTCTTCGATGCGTCCGGGTTCCTGCACGGGGTCAATTTCCTGGTCCTGGCGATCGGGATCTACGGTATCGGCGAAATGCTGTGGACCCTCGAGTCGACCGGAGGAAAGGTCATCGTCCACAAGGTCAACATGACCTGGAAAGGCTTCATGACCAACGTCAGGGCGGTGAACCAGTATATCAAGACCACGACTCTCGGCTCGATCCTTGGGTATTTCGTGGGAACGCTGCCCGCTGCCGGCGCGACGCCTGCTTCTCTGATGTCGTACGGATTGGCGAAGACCTTTTCGAAAGATCCCGACTCTTTCGGAAAGGGCAATGTTTCAGGTGTTGCGGCGCCCGAGGCGGCCAACAATGCTGCCTCGACCGGTTCAATGCTGCCGATGATTACCTTGGGAATTCCTGGATCGCCGACCACGGCGATTCTCCTCGGCGGCATGATCATATGGGGATTGCGGCCAGGGCCGTTGCTTTTCACCGAAAGACCAGACTTTGTCTGGGGGCTGATCGGTTCGCTCTACGTTGCCAACCTGTTCACGGTGCTGATCAATCTCGCATTCATCCCGATCTTCGTCCGCGTGCTGACCCTGCCGTTCACGATCCTCGCACCCATCATCTTTGTCCTGTGCATCGTCGGTGGATATGCGCCGACCCAGACCATGCACGATGTGTGGCTCATGCTGCTGTTCGGTGTCATGGGTTACCTGATGCGCAAGCTCAACTATCCTGTCGCACCGGCTGTCCTGGCAATCGTGCTTGGACCTCTTGCGGAAAGATCGCTTCGGCAATCCCTGTTGTCGTCCCAGGGAGATGTCCTGATCTTTCTGGAACGGCCGATTTCGGCGGTCTGCATCATCATCGCGGTCGCATTGATGCTCTACCCGGTGTTTGTCTCGTGGCGAAAACGCAGGAAGGCCTCGGCGAGCGGGTAAGCGAATTCAGAACGGCATGGCAACTGAAACTTCCGGTCCGGTACGTTGGCCGGATCGAGAAAGACAGGATTGCGAACCAAGACGATGCGTATCCGGGCCGACCACGACCCGTTCCACTCGACCAGTGCATCCGTGCTGAGCATCGTTTCGGTGCCCGGGATCACCGGTTCCGGTTCGAAAGATCTTCCCAAAATCATGTAATTGCCCATCTTCCCAAGGAGTTAGCGAAATGTCAGCACCAGCGCAGGGCTCACATGAAGTTTCTGTCGAATCTGGAAGCCGTCTGGCGATCACAGACGGTTTCCACCTGGTCATCGAGGCGCTCAAGCTCAACGGTATCAAGACGATTTACTGTGTTCCGGGAATCCCGATCACGGACCTTGGCCGGCTGGCCCAGGCGGAAGGCATGCGCGTGATTTCCTTTCGGCATGAGCAGCATGCCGGCCATGCCGCGGCGATCACGGGCTACCTCACGCAAAGACCCGGCATTTGCCTCACCGTCTCCGCGCCGGGATTCCTGAACGGCCTGACGGCATTGGCAAACGCGACCACGAACTGCTTCCCGATGATCCTGATCAGCGGGTCGTCGGAACGGGAAATCGTCGACCTGCAGCAGGGCGACTACGAGGAGATGGATCAGCTCGCAATCGCCAAACCCCTGTGCAAGGCGGCATTTCGCGTATTGCACGCGGAAGATATCGGGATCGGAATTGCCCGGTCCGTCCGTGCGGCCTGTTCCGGGCGTCCGGGCGGCGTGTACCTCGATCTCCCGGCCAAGCTGCTTGCCCAGACAGTGGATGCCGAGGAAGGTTCCCGCTCACTGGTCCAGGTCATTGATCCCGCCCCGAGGCAGATCCCGGCTGCAGATGCGGTCAACCGGGCAGTTGAAGTGCTCAAGGGCGCCAGGCGGCCCCTGATCATCCTGGGCAAGGGCGCCGCCTACGCCCAGGCGGACGACGACATCCGCGCATTGGTCGAGGCCACGGGCTTCCCTTATCTGCCGATGAGCATGGCGAAAGGGATTCTGCCCGACACGCACCCGCAGTCCGCGGGCGCGGCCCGCTCACTCGTCCTCAAGGAATCCGACGTCGTCATGATGGTGGGTGCGCGGCTCAACTGGCTTCTGTCTCACGGGAAGGGCAAGGCCTGGGGGAACACCCGCAAACAGTTCGTCCAGATCGATATCGAACCAAAGGAAATGGATTCCAACGTGGAGATCGCAGCGCCTGTGGTCGGGGATATCGGGTCTTGCGTCCGCGCTTTGCGTGACGCCCTGGGTTCCGACTGGCGCCCACAAATCACCGAGTGGATCGGCACGGTCAATTCCAAGAAGGAAACCAATCTCGCCCGAATGGCGCCAAGATTGCAGAACAACAATGTGCCCATGGACTTCCACGGCGCGCTTGGCGTTCTGCGGACGATCGTCAGGAACCGCCCGGAGGCGATCCTGGTCAACGAGGGCGCCAATACGCTCGACTTTGCCCGCAGTATCATCGACATGTATCAACCCCGGAAACGCCTTGACGTCGGGACCTGGGGCGTCATGGGAATCGGGATGGGATTTGCCGTCGCCGCAGCGATCGAGACGGGCAACCCGGTACTCGCGGTCGAAGGTGACAGTGCCTTCGGATTTTCCGGCATGGAGATTGAAACGATCTGCCGCTACAACCTGCCGGTCTGCGTGGTGGTCTTCAACAACAACGGGATTTACCGTGGGACGGACGTCAATCCGTCAGGCGGTGAAGATGTCGCAACAACCGTGTTCGTCAAGGATGCGCGGTATGATCGGATGATGGAAGCCTTCGGTGGCGTTGGCATTCATGCGACGACTCCGGACGAGCTTGCCCGCGCGGTCAACGAGGCCATGGACTCGGGCAGACCGACGCTGGTCAACGCCGTGATCGACGAAAAGGCCGGTACGGAAAGCGGCCGCATCGGCAATCTCAACCCCCAGAGCGCGGTTTCCAGGAAGTAGCCACACGGGCCCGAAACCCTGTTGCGGAGCCAGGAGTTCCAAATGAAAGCACTGAACGGCATCAGAATTCTCGATTTCACCCATGTACAGTCCGGCCCGACATGTACCCAGCTCCTGGCCTGGTTAGGGGCTGACTGCATCAAGGTCGAACGCCCCGGCGTCGGCGACGCGACGCGGGGCCAGCTCCGCGACATACCGGAGGTGGATTCGCTGTATTTCACGATGCTGAACCACAACAAGCGATCGATCACGCTCAACACGAAAAACGAAACCGGCAAGTTGGTCCTGGAGCGGCTGGTCAAGGAATGCGACGTTCTCGTGGAGAATTTTGCTCCTGGCGCGCTGGACCGCATGGGTTTCGGATGGGAGCGCATCCAGGAGCTCAATCCACGCATGATCATGGCATCGGTGAAGGGTTTCGGCCCGGGGCCCTACGAGGATTGCAAGGTGTACGAGAACGTCGCCCAATGTACCGGCGGTTCGGCGTCGACCACGGGATTCCGGGATGGTCCGCCGACCGTGACCGGGGCGCAGATCGGGGACAGCGGAACCGGCCTGCACCTGGCACTGGGCATCGTGACCGCTCTCTACCAGCGGGAGAAATCCGGGCGTGGCCAACGCGTCCTTGCGGCAATGCAGGACGGCGTTCTCAATCTCTGCCGGGTGAAATTGCGCGACCAGCAGAGGCTCGAGCGGGGACCGTTGGCCGAGTACAGTCAGCACGGCCAGGGTATTCCGTTTCCCGAGGCGACGCCGCGAGCCGGAAACGATTCCGGCGGCGGTCAGCCGGGGTGGATTCTCAAGTGCAAGGGCTGGGAGACGGATGCAAATGCATATGTCTACTTCATAACCCAGGCCGCGGTTTGGGCTCCGATCTGCGACGTCATCGGAAAACCGGAATGGAAAGAGGATCCGGACTACGCGACGCCGCCCGCTCGTCTCGACAAGCTGACTCATATCTTTGATACGATCGAGGCGTGGACCAAGACCAAGACGAAGTTCGAAGTCATGGACATCTGCAACCCGCTGGACATTCCATGCGGACCCATCCTGTCGATGAAGGAACTGTCTGAAGAGCCGAGCCTGAGGGAAACCGGCACGGTCGTCGAAGTCGACCATCCTGCGCGAGGGAAATACCTGACGGTCGGCTGCCCGATCAAGCTTTCGGATAGCCCGGCCGAGGTCGTTCGTTCGCCGTTGCTCGGGGAGCATACGACCGAGATCCTGACGGAAGTTCTTGGTTACACCGGGGACGAGGTCCGGGAAATCCAGGGTTCGGGAGCCGTCGGAAAGCCGGTGGTCCCGGAGTAACCGGGGCGAATCGGGGTCTCGTTTCGCCTGTCCGCCGCCCGGTACGACCGGGGATACAGGACGGTCATGGGGACATCCTGTCGGCGCGCTGTCCCGCTCGGAATTCCCTGCCACCTTGCTTCCGTGTGTCATCTGTTCGGCCCCGGAGGAACCAAGGGAAGCGCCGGGAAACCCGTACCCGGGAGCCTGCGAACCGCCTGGTCCCTCGTCTTCGGCGTGAACAGATTCACATGCACTGCGGCGGCATACCTTCGACACCCGGTTAGCGATGTGGCCGCCGTCCGCATTTCGAACAGGCTGCGCATTGAGTCGGGCAGGGGAACAGTGTTACAGGAGCGGCCCAGAAACCAACCGCTGGAGACCTCGAAATGAGAGTCCACACGGCTCCTGCACTCCGGTTCGAGGGGATCTACACCCCGATCGTGACGCCCTTCAGGGATGACTTTGAAGTCAACTGGCAAGCGCTGGAGGACATTGTCGAATTCCTGATCTCGTCCGGCGTGCACGGGCTGATTTCCGGCGGTTCGACAGGCGAGAGTTATGCGCAGGCCGTCGACGAGCGCCTTGAAATCGCACGGTTCATCCACGAGCGCATCCGGGGACGCGTTCCCCTGATTGTCGGAACAGGGGCCATGCTGACCGGCGAATCCGTTGCACTGGCATCGGGCGCGCGGGAACTGGGTGCCGATGGTATCCTGCTGGCAAGTCCGCCGTATGCTGTTCCGACGGACAGGGAAAACGCCCTCAACGCCCTTGCCATCGACCGGGCCGCCAACCTGCCGATCATGCTGTACAATTATCCCGGCCGGACCGGAACGATGATGGGTGAGGAATTCCTTGACCGGGTGGGCCGTTCCCGAAACTTTTGCGGGATCAAGGAGAGTTCCGGCGACATCAACCGGCTTCATCTCCTCGCCCGCGATTATCCTCACATCCAGCTCGGCTGCGGCATGGACGACCAGGCCCTCGAATTCTTTGCCTGGGGCGCCCGTTTCTGGGTGTGTGGCGGCGGCAACTTTTTGCCGCGCGAACATATTTCGCTCTACCAGTCCTGTGCAGTCGAGGGAGATTTCACGAAGGGCCGACGGATCATGGCGGCGATGATGCCCCTGATGCGCGTGCTGGAACAGGGCGGGAAATTCATCCAGACGATCAAGCATGGTGTTGCGATCGCCGGACTGGACGCGGGCGCAGTTCGACCGCCGCTCAAGCCGCTGAACAAGGACGAGAAACGGGCCCTGGAGCTTGTCGTCAGGGTGTTGAAAACGACGGTCGCTGCCGTTGAATCCGGGGGGTGAACGATGCCATTGCTGACACGAGACGAGTACCGGGCCATTGCCGAAGCGATGAGTTTCCCCGGCGGCGCCTTCATTGACGGCGGTTATCGGCCGGCGATTTCGGGAAAAACCTTCCAGACCGCCAACCCGGCGACCGGGGAGAAACTCGCGGATGTCGCGGCCTGCGATGCCGACGACGTGGATTTCGCGGTCCAGAAGGCGCGCGAGGCGTTTGACGACGGCCGATGGTCGAAAATGCATCCTGCCGAACGCAAGGAGGTGCTCATTCGGCTGTGCAAGCTCGTTACGCGCAATGCGCCCGAACTCGCGGTGATGGAAAGCCTGGATTCCGGCAAACCGATCAACGACTGCGCAACAGTCGATCTGCCCGAGACGATTGACTGCCTCAAGTGGCACGCGGAAGCCGTCGACAAGATCTACGACCAGGTTTCACCGGCCTCGGATGATCACATCGCCATCGTGGTCCGGGAGCCAATCGGGGTGGTCGGGCTGGTTCTGCCCTGGAATTTTCCGTTGCTGATGATGGCCTGGAAGATCGGGCCGGCCCTCGCGGCTGGCTGTTCGGTGGTCGTCAAGCCGGCCGAAGAGACGTCGTTGACCGCGCTCAGGCTGGCGGAACTGGCCATGGAGGCCGGGGTGCCGCCCGGCGTGCTCAACGTTGTACCCGGTAGGGGACCCGAAGCAGGCGAACCGATCGGGCGTCATCCGGATATCGATGTCGTGTCCTTCACGGGCTCGACCGAGACCGGCAAGCGCTTCCTGTCATATTCTGCCGAGAGCAATGCTAAGGAGGTTGTTCTCGAAATGGGGGGCAAGAATCCGGCAATTGTCATGGACGACGCGGAAAACCTCGATCGCGTTGCGGGCCATATCGTCAACGGTGCGTTCTGGAACATGGGCGAGAACTGCTCGGCGAGTTCGCGCCTCATCGTACACAAGGACATCAAGGCCAGGCTCCTCGAGAGGATTGCCGCGCATGCCAGGCACTGGAACGTGGGCGATCCACTCGATCCCGATACCCGCATGGGCGCGCTTGTTTCGGGAGAACATTTCCAGAAGGTCCGCGGATATCTGGACAAGGCCGACGAGGTCGTTTTCGGGGGCAAGGCGGAGGGCGGGTTCGTCGAAGCGACGGTCATCGAGGTCCCGGACAACGATGCAGTACTCGCGCGGGAGGAAATCTTCGGCCCGGTCCTGAGCGTGATCGAGGTCTCGTCGTTCGATCAAGCCATTTCCATTGCGAACGACACCGAGTACGGACTGTGCGCTTCGATCTTCACGTCCAATGCCAAGCGCGCGATTCGCGGCGCCAGGGCGATTCGGGCCGGGACGGTGACGGTCAACAGTTACGGCGAGGGAGACATCACGACGCCGTTCGGTGGGTACAAGCAGTCGGGATTTGGCGGACGCGACAATTCCATCCACGCCCATGATCAGTATACGCAGCTCAAGACGATCTGGATTGACCTTGCGGACGACGTTGACGAGGCCATTGATTGACGGAATTCAGGGCAAGGCGGGTACCGATTCACCGGGGACCCGCCGCGTGGAACGCCATACTTCCGGGGCAACACCCACCAGTCGAAATCGAGTCTGACCAGTCTGCGGACTTCACCGTCGTTGGCGGTGGATTTGCCGGTCTCTCCGCGGCAGAACGCCTTCGTCAGCTGAACGCCGGGGCGAGGATCATCGTGCTCGAGGCAGGTCGGCTTGCCGAAGGGGCCTCGGGGCGAAACTCGGGGTTCATGATCGATCTGCCGCACGATCTCGCGTCGGAAGACTATTCCGGAGGAGATCTCGACCGGCAACGCCGCCTTATCACCCTCAACCGCAAGGCGATCGCGTTCGCCGGGGCGGCGGTCGAGCGCTACGCCGTCAATCCCGCCTATTTTCGCCCCGTTGGCAAGATCAACGGAGCTGTCGGCGAGAAGGCGCTCGAGCTCAATGCAGGGTACGCCCGGAAAATGGCCGTCCTGAACGAGGCGTCGGAATCCCTGGATTCCCGGGAAATGCACGAGGTGACCGGAACACGGTACTATGCCGGCGGTTTGTACACGCCCGGAACCGTCGTGCTTCAACCGGCGGGATATATCCGCGGATTCGGGGAAGGGCTTCGGTCCGGCGTCCATGTCTTCGAGAATTCGCCGGCTGTCTCGATCAGGCGAGACCGGGAGAACTGGCTGATCAGGACGCCGGCCGCAAGCGTGACCGCCCGGAAGGTCATTCTCGCCAACAACGGGCACCTCGAGAGCTTCGGGTTCTTTCGACACCGTCTCATGCACGTGTTTCTGTTCGCGATCATGACGCCCGACCTCGGGGGCGAGATAACGCGGCGGCTCGGAGGATCCAGCCGCTGGGGAATAACGCCGTCTGCGCCGATGGGATCGACGGTTCGCCGGATTTCCGGCGAAGACGGCGGGGACCGGATCATCGTTCGCAGCTGCGCGAGTTTTCGGCCCGGGATGCAGGCGACACCAGGAGACCTCCGCCGCGCGAGGCGATCGATGCAGCGGAAGTTCGACCGGAGATTTCCCGCATTGGCCGGAACCAGGATGGAGTATGCCTGGGCGGGACACCTTTGCCTCAGCCGAAACGGGGTGACCGTCTTGCGAAAGATCGAAGATGACATGTGGGCGGCCTGTTGCCAGAACGGGTTGGGAACGACTCGCGGAACCTTGACCGGGATGGCGGCAGCCGAACTCGCGACCGGTCTCGATTCCGAAATCGCGGAGTTTTTCCAGAGTGAGCCGGAACCGGAAAGACTGCCGCCACCGCCGATTTCGACAATTGCGGCCAATGTGGCCTTGCGCTGGAAGGAGATGAGGGCACGACGCGAATAGCCAATTCGGCGGGGTGTGGCGAATTCAAGCCGGGACCATCGAAAGGCATGCATCTCTTGAGGCTTGATCCGCCTTGCGGAGGCAACGGGAAGGTAATAATCGGACGGCTGTCTGCCGGTGGCCCCTTAGCTCAACTGGATAGAGTAGCTGACTTCGAATCAGCAGGTTCGGGGTTCGAGTCCTCGAGGGGTCACCAATTCGCTGAATTCCACAGTGCCGTTCATGCCGGACCGCGTCGAGTGCAAAAGGCCGGTTCAGTGTTCAGGACGGCGGAAGGTATCTCTGCTTCCGATCATTCACTTTCATTCCCGCGTTGGATGATCAATCCGGGTTTCGAGTCTGCCAGGTTGGAAAGCACCTTGGCGATCGTTCGATGAGGCATCTACAAGCACGTCTCGAGTGGCTGGACAGGGACAATTCGTGAACAACCCCGGACGGATAGCCCTGTTCTTGCGAAGGGCACGCGATGAAGCGGGATGACAACAAGCAAGTCCGGCTGTCGGCTTCGGATCTCATCCGTTTCACCGCGTGTGCGCACGCAACGCGTCTCGATCTCGCGTACCTTTACGGGGACGACCTCGAGCCGGTTCAGGATCGTGAGGATGCCGTCCTTCTGCAGAGTTGGGGCAACTAGCACGAAGCCGCCTATCTGGACCAGCTGGAGGCCCAAGGGGAAAGCGTTTTTCGCATCGAATCGGAAGGCGTGACTTCCGAGGAAGCTGCACGCGCCACGCGCGAAACCCTTGGTCGCGGCCCCTATGCCGTCTTCCAGGCAGTGCTCGAAGACGGATTGTGGGGTGGTTTCGCGGATTTCCTCGAACGCGTGCCGGTTCCATCCGGTCTCGGACCGTATTCCTACGAGGTCGCGGATACGAAGCTGAAACGAAAGCCGGAGCCCGCCCACGTGCTTCAGTTGGTCCTCTATTCCGACCTGCTCGCCGGGGTGCAGGGCCGTGAGCCGGACCGGGCTCATGTCATCCTCGGCACGGGTGACCGGTTCAGTTTCCGCCTTTCGGAATATGCCGCCTATGCGCGTATCGTACGCGCCCGCCTCGAGGCGTTCGTCCGGACACCTCCACAAACCCGCCCGGTCCCGTGCTCGCACTGTGAACTTTGCCGCTGGCGGGTCCGTTGTTCCGACGAATGGAAGGCCGCAGACAGTCTCTACCTGGTTGCGGGAATCACGAAGAGCCAGGTTGCGAAACTCGAGACAGCCGGAATTCAGACCATGGAGGCACTCGCGCGTCTCGGGGAGCGCGTTCCAGGGCTCGCCGATGAAACGGCCGGGAAACTGAAGACCCAGGCGCGTCTTCAGCATGACCGGAAGACCGGCGGCCCCCGCGTCGAACTGCGCGCCCATGCCATCGGAAAGGGATTCGACCTGATGCCGCGTCCGGCAACCGGCGACCTCTTCTATGACATCGAGGGCGACCCATTCTTCACGGAAGACGGCACGGAAGGCCTTGAGTATCTGCATGGCGTCTGGGACGGGAAGGCGTTCACCGCGCTTTGGGCGCACGACCTCGAGGCGGAGAAAACGGCACTGGCAGCACTCTTCGATCGTTTCGAAGAGCGTTTCTGGAAATTTCCGGCCGCGCATGTCTACCATTATGCGCATTACGAAGTCGCCGCGCTACGCAAACTGGCCACGCGACACGGAATCGGCGAGGCCCGTTTGGACCGCTGGTTGCGGGAGCGCCGTTTTGTGGACCTTTTCGCGATCGTGCGCGGGGGAATTTTCGCTTCCGAGCCTTCCTACTCACTGAAGGACATGGAAGTCCTTTACGGCATGTCCCGCGAGGGAGAGGTGACAACCGCAGGCGGGTCGATCATCGCCTACGAGAAATGGCGCGAGACCGGCGATGCCCGGATTCTTGCGGAAATCGAGGAATACAATCGCATCGACTGCATCTCCACGGAAGGGCTGCGCGACTGGCTTCTCGGAGTCCGGCCGGAAGGGAACTGGCTCGAAATCGGCAAGGGCGAGTCGGCGAGATCCGAACAGCAACAAGCCGGGAACGCAGGTCTCGCGAAATTCCTTGGAGCTTCGGGACTGGCGGAAGAACGGCGGCGCCTGCTCTACGACCTGGGCGTGTTTCACTGGCGGGAGGCCAAGCCGCAGGCCTGGTCCGTCTTCGATGCCGCGGGGAAGGATTTCGAAGAGCTCTCGGACGACCTGGACTGCCTCGCCGGGCTTCGCGCGACCGGAGACAAGTACCCGGTACGGCGGTCGCTGGGTCGCGATTACCGCTATCCGCCGCAGGAGACGAAACTGCGGGAAGGGCGGCGCGCGCGATTCGCAAGTGAGCACGGTTTCGCCGAGGTTGAAGTTGTCTGGCTTGACCGGGCTTCCCGGAGCATTTCGCTGAAAATGGGGCCGAGCCAGGGCAGGGATCTTCCGGACAGGCTGGACCTACTCCCCGATTTCGCGGTTCATCCGGGCTCGATCCCGGGCGCCGTTCGGAAAGTCATCGGGGATCAATGCGGACCTCGGTTTAACCACGCCGCCGAAGATCTGCTTTCCCGCAATCCTCCGCGATTCCGGGGCCGCTCGCCGCTTCCACTTGGCCAGGATTCCGATACGCTCGAAGGCTTGGTCTCTGCGGTTCGGGCCATGGACCGGACCGTTCTTCCGGTTCAGGGACCGCCCGGGACCGGGAAGACCTACGTGGCGGCGCGGGCGATTCTGGCGCTCGTGCAGGACGGGAAGCGCATCGCGGTCTCCTCCAACAGCCACGATGCGATTCGAAACGTTCTGATGGAATGCGACCGTGCGCTTCGTGAGGGGTATTCCGGCCTCGGCCGTGGCGATGTGCACATTGCCCACAAGGTTGCGCCCGGGGTGGAACTCCCGGCGAAAGTCGAGAACGCGATTTCCTGCGTGACGAACAACAACGATCCCGCGATCTTCAGTGCACGTGTGGTTGGAGGAACGGCCTGGCTGTTTTCGCGGGACGAGCTCGAGGGCGCCTTCGACTATCTCTTTGTCGACGAGGCGGGCCAGGTCCCGCTGGCCAATCTCGTCGCGATGTCAAACGCGGCGGAAAACCTTGTGCTGATTGGCGATCCCAGGCAACTGCCGCAGGTCATACAGGGTGCGCATCCGCATCCCGCAAACCTGTCCTGCCTGGACTGGATCCTGGGTGACGGCCGCAACGTCAATCAGGAACACGGTATCTTCCTGCCGGAATCCTGGAGAATGCATCCGGATCTCTGCGCCTATGTTTCCGTGCAACACTATGAAGGTTGTCTGAGGAGCCACCCGTCGACTGCACGCCAGTCCGTGGACGTTTCGGACTTGCCCGCTTCCGGAGCCTGGCGAGTTCCGGTCGCCCACGAGGGCCGTGCCCAGGTCTGCCCCGAGGAGGTAATGGCCATCCGGGGAACCATTGACAGGTTGCTGAAGGGCACGTGGTCCGACCGGCACGGCCTGAGCCGCACGCTTCGCGAGGATGACATCATCGTGGTTGCGCCGTACAACGCGCAGGTCAACGCACTGTCCGATGCCTTGCCCGAAATACGCATCGGAACCGTCGACAAGTTCCAGGGACAGGAAGCGCCGGTCGCAATCGTGTCGATGACCGCTTCATCGGCCGAGGAGACAACCCGCGGGCTGGATTTCCTGTTGTCACGCGAACGCCTCAACGTGGCGATAAGCCGGGGCAAGGGCCTGAGCCTGGTGTTCGCATCGCCACGGCTACTGCACACGAATTGTTCAACCGTGGAACAGATGCGCCTGGTCAACGCGCTCTGCGCCCTGCCGGAGACCCGATGCCGGATTTGAAGCCGGGAACTGGGGAAACCGGGTGCAAGCACGTGGCATCCCCGCCGGAACACGGTCCCTGGAACGAAATCACGGGCTGTTGGACCACAACCTGAAATGACTCAAAACGTCTGGTTCAATGCGTCTTCAGCGGGGATTTCACGTTCGCGACGGGCAACATATTCACGCAATGCCTCGTCCTTGTCCGCGTCGAGTTTCGGTTCCTCGTACGCATCAAGCAGCTTTCTCGCGTAGGACAGGGCGCGTCCGGTCGTCTCCACACTGCCCTCTGCAACCCATTGCTCGATCGAGTTGTTGTCAAACAGTTCGGGGAGGAAATAAGCAGTCTGGAATGTCTCCCTTGTATGGGGATGATCGAGAAAATGGCCTCCCGGACCGACATCACGCACAGCCGAGACGGCGCGGTCGAAATCGCTCCAGTCGAGCCCTTGCGCCATGCGGTAAGCCATTGCGCACTGTTCGGCATCGACGACGAACTTGGCAACGGAACAATGCATCCCGGCCTCGTTCCAGCCGGCGGAATGCCAGATGTAGTTTGCACCCGAGTGCATGACGGCAGAAAGCGTCGTTGCACTTTCATAACCGGCCTGCGCGTCGAGGACCTTGGAGCCGCCCAGGGTGTTAGAAGTCCGCCACGGAATTCCGTAGTGTCTCGCCATCTGGCCGATCATGAAGTTCATCAGTGAGATTTCGGGAGTTCCCGCCATCGGTGCGCCCGACTTCATGCTGACCGTGGACAGGTAGTGGCCGTATACGGCCGGCGCGCCCTTGCGGATGACCTGGGTATAGGCGAGTGCGGACAGAGCCTCGGCATTGAGTTGCGCGACTGCAGCGGGAACGTTCGAAGGCGTGTTTGCGCCACCAAGCACGAACGGGGAACAGAGGACCGGTTGGTTGCGCCGGCTGAAAGCGCGCATGGCTCCCAGCATGGTCTCGTCCCAAACCAGGGGCGAGTTGCCATTACAGTTCCCGGTCGTGACAGGATGATCTTCCATGAACCTGTCACCGAAGAGAATGGCGCACATGTCCATGACATCTTCCGCGTTCTTCGGGGATGTCGTCATGCCCATGAACATCTTGTCCGAGAATTTCATCGAAGAGTACGTGATGCGAAGGTGACGATGGCTGACCGGGTGATCGGTCGGTTCGACGATGTGATGTGCCGAGCTGTGCATCGCCGGGAGCATGTGGCTCAGCTTGTGAAACATGGCCAAATCATCCAGCGTGGGGTTGCGGCGCTGGTCATCCAGATCGCGCAGATAAGGCGCGCCAGTCATCGGAACGAAAACCGTGTGGCGGCTGCCCAACCGAACGTTGTTTGCCGGGTTTCGGGCATGATAGGTGAATTCAGGCGGGATCGTACTGACGAGGTCCCGCACCAGACTGCGGTCAAGGTAGACGCGTTCGTCAATGACTTTCGCTCCGGCCCTCCTCCAGTCCGACAACGCGATCTCGTCCCTGAACACGACGCCGACATTCTCGAGTATTGCCATCGAAGCGTTATCGATTCGCTCGACTTCATCCGTGTCCAGGACCTCACAGCGAGGGAGACGGTTTTCGAGTCCCGGCAACATCGTCGAGTCGACCGCCGATCTCAGGGCTCGCCGGGCGGCGCGTCCGCCGGGTCGTGCAGAGCGTCCTTTGCGTCGTTCTGTTGTCATCTGCGCGTCCAGACTCAGAAGCGTGGGTTGACAGGAATTGGACTGCGCTCGGGAAGTACACACGTTGCAGTTTTTTGTCACGGTGTCGCGTGCATTCACCGCGACCGGAGGAATGGAAGAAACTGGTGGGCCCGGATTCGACGTCGGACGAAGTGGAGGGTGTTCGAGATCGTGGGTGAGACGAACGTATCGTTGCGTCCAGTTCGTGCCGGGTGCCTGAATCGGCTTGCGCGATCGGTACGAAAGGTGCCTGATGCTCGAACGCACATGCGTGTACTTCGAAAACCCGACACCTTCTCCGAAAGAGATGTCGAATTCGGTTCCCGTCCGAATTACAGCTATGCGGTCGGGGGGGTCCCGGAAAGAACACGGTGAAGGCGTAAACGAACCAGTATCGGGAGCCGGTCCGGTGGGCAGGCAACTGAATCGGAAAGCGGAATTCGGATGATGCGTATTGACGGATTGCAGTATGCCAATTGGTCGGAAAAGGTTTTCCGCCAGATGCGCTCGGGAGGGTTGTCTGCAGTTCATGTAACCGTCGCGTATCACGAGGGATTTCGGGAGACGGTCACGAACCTGGAGGATTGGAACCGGCGGTTCGAACGGTTTCCGGAGTTCATATGCAAGGGACGTTGGGCGGCGGACATCGATTGCGCGCGCAAGTCCGGTCGGACCGCGATCTTTTTTGGCGCACAGAACTCGAGTCCGATCGAAAGCGACATCGGACTGATCGAAATCCTGCACACACTCGGGCTTCGGTTCATGCAACTGACCTACAACAACCAGTCGCTCTTGGCTTCCGGATGTTATGAGGCGGAAGACGGTGGAATCACGCGCATGGGGCGCCAGGCGATCAAGGAGATGAACAGGGTCGGCCTGGTGATCGACATGAGCCACTCCGGTCCGCGCTCGACTATCGAGGCAGCAGACCTGTCCCAACGGCCCATCACGATTTCGCACGCCAATCCTCTCGATTGGTCCCCGTCGCTTCGCAACAAGAACGACGATGTCATCCGCGCGGTCACCGGGAACGGCGGAATCATGGGATTTTCGATCTATCCCCACCATCTCAGGGGCGGTTCCTCCTGCACGCTCGATTCGTTTTGTCAGATGATCGCACGGGCCGTGGAGAAATTCGGGATCGAGCATTTCGGGATTGGCTCCGACCTTTGCCAGGATCAGCCTGACAGCGTCGTCACCTGGATGCGCACTGGCCGTTGGACCCGCGACATCGATTACGGGGAGGGGTCCGCGTCGGCACCGGGATTTCCACCGATGCCCGGATGGTTCCGTGACAATCGCGGTTTTGCGAATATCGAATCCGGCCTCCGATCGATCGGGATGAACGATGACGAGATCGGCGCGATCCTGGGCGGCAACTGGTACCGGTTTTTCGACGAGAGTTTCCATTCGGTGACATGATGTCGTTCGGGCCAAGGACAACCGGAGTTCCCCTGAGGAGTCCCGGCCAGGTCATGCGCCTCGAACGCCTGGGTTCGTTTCATCAGTGCCGCCTGAGTTTCATGCGCGTGCTGACGCGACGCATGGCCCGCGAAAACTGGCGGTTTTCGCGCGGCGTGTTCGATATCGACGGGAACGGCGTCGGGAGGTCGGTTCATTCGGTCAAGGCGACCGGAGGTCGCACATATTCCCTGGTTTCCTTTGCACATGACTTGCCCGACGAGTTGCGGTCGGACCGGGTCATCGCCGAAGCGTGGGACGCAACCTTCGCCCTTTTCGACGGCATTCCGACCACGCGCGATCTTGACCGCCTGGAAGACAACGTCCCGTTCCAGGAAGCGGGCCGATTGACTGAACAGGAACTCGTCCTTTCGCGTGCCAACCGATCCGTGCGCCTGTGGCGGCATGTTGTCGAATCCCTCGCGGCCGGCGGACAGCCCGACCCGGGCGAAATCGAGCGCGTCGGGTACCTGATGCGGACGACCGCGGTTTATGCGTCGGGCAAGTTCGGGACGGCCGACAGGAGCGTCGTCCGCGGCCGCCCCGAGCTGCAGCTTCCGTTTCAGGCCGAGATGCTGACCGTGTACCTGATCCGGACGTTCGTTCGGGACCTGGTGAATCATCTCGCCCGGTCAGGGAGCGGTTCTCCGGGCACGCGCCTGGATGATCGGGTGGCTCAGCGGCTGGGGATCGGCAATTCCACGGGCCTGGGCATGGCCCCGTTCATCGTCAATCATCCCGTACTCTACAACAACTGGATCACGGCCAGGGAACAGGCCATTGCCACGGTCCGCTCCGTACGTGCGGCGACGGAGAACGAGATCGCAGTCTTTCGCGACCTCGTCGAACGAAGTTCACGGCAGGTACGGCTCTGGAGATCTGATCACCCCATGCAACGCGCGAAGATCGCGGACTTGCGCCGGGACCTCGACGCATTGGCCGGATACCTGGAAACCCGGGACCTCGGCGACGTGTTTCCCTGGGATCAGCTGGTGCTCTGGTCCGAGATCGAATTGAGCGTTGAAGGTCAGGAACTGGTCGCGTCATTGATTCTCGAACCCTATCCCGGGCTTGTCGACCAGTTGGACGAGTCGATGGAAGACCGGAATCTCGACTCCGGCGACATTGACGGCTCCATGACGGTCGGTCAGGTGAGGCAGTTGATCACCGGGCAGTTCGGGTGGGCCCTCGAGACCGACTGGCAGTCTCCCGAATCCATTTCGCGCGTCTGGTACGTTTCCGAAGAAAAACTGGAACCGCGCCTCGGAGAACGGTTCGAGGAGCCTCTCGAAATGTACGAACAACCGATTGCGACGGCCCGGGACGCCGTTTGCGCGTACAACGCGCTTGCCGAGTGGCCCGATGACCGGATCGTTGCCGGTTTTCTGCTTGAGCATCCCGATCACCGGCACGTGATCCGCCGCGTCCAGCGATGCCGCGCCGGACAGTATTGCGAAATCCGGGACAATCTCGTCAGTGCGGAATTACTTCCGATCGACATGTTGCGTTCGAAACTGGCCTTTTTCGGGGCCACGAACTTTGATCCCCGCTCGGATCGCTGGGTTCGGATCTGCATGTTCGCCGGTGCACCGTATCCGAAGGACTTGGCGAGCCGGGACTCCGACACCTGGATCTACCCGGAACCGGACCCGGGTTCCGCAATCGCGCCATGAGCCGGTCGCTATCCGAAATCGAGGCCATGGCGCTCAAGGCCGCGCGCGGCGCCGGTCACTACTGGGGCGTTTCGGAAGATGCCGGTCGAGCGGTTCGATGGCTGTGCTCCGCCGGAATCGATGGATGCGCTGCCCTGGCCGGGTTGCTGTCGGGCAATGACCCGAGGGAACCGAAGGAACGGGATCCAGGTTCTCCGCAGGTCACGGCCAATGCCTGGAACTCTCCGACCGGCACATTGTGCCCGTTGCGGACCGGCATTGCGGTGTCCGACCATGCATCGTCGATCACGGCCGCGGGGATTACGCTGGAGCGGGTTGCCAGGCCGGTATTGCTCGCGCCCTTCGCAGCATCTGCCGCGAGACTGGTGCAAACCGGGTTTTGCTTGGAGTGGCCGGGCGCCACCGTGTTCACGGACGGGTACGGACTCGCCCTTTTGCAGGAGCGTCATGGCCTGGATGTTGCGTTTGCGAAGCGCGTGTCGGTTCGCCGGAAACGGGGTACCGGGTGCCAATCGCTCCGAATGAGCAGGTTTCACCCCGCTGATTCCGACTGGGCGAAACTGGAGGAACTTGCCGCCAGGACCTATGCGCCCGCGACGGACGAGTCGCGCCTCCTGGGAGCGGGGGCCGGCCTTTCCGACAATGATTGAATATGTCTGATCGGGTTTTCCAGTCGTCCAAGGCGTGAAACGTCGATGGCGACGGTCCCCAGGGTTTCGCCGAGGAGGACGCTCTTGTGGCCGCGGGGAAACCGGCCGACACCCTTTCCGGTCGTCCCGAAAGAAATCAGGTCTCCCGGAAACAACGTAAAGTACCTGCTGGCCTCTGCAATGCAGGCCTCGACCGAAAACCTGTAGTTGCCCGTATGGTCCCGCGTGAACTCTTCCCCGTTGATGGTTCCGGTCACATGCAGGTCATTGGGATCCGGAACGCATTCGCGCGTGGTGATCCAGGGACCCATGGGTCCGAACGTATCGGTTCCCTTCGAGCGGGTGTGGTAGACGTAGTATGCGTCGGTATCGTCGGGCCCGTGAAGATTTCGCCAGGAATAGAACTCGGGCCGGGCCATGTCGCGGTCGTAGGTTACGGCGATCGCATCCTTGCCGAACTTGAGCCCGTGACTCGTGACGTCGTTGTGCACGGTATAGCCAAAGACGTGGTCGAGGGCGACCGACTCGCTGATGTTCCTGGAGCGTTTGCCGATGATGGCGCAGATCTCGGGTTCAGGAATGACCGCGCCCCATTCGGGGTCGACGACAATTGGCTTCTGGTGGCCCTGGAGCGCCGAAGGTGGTTTGAGGAAATAGTTGGGGACGCCGGGATCCCTGTGCGCCCGTCTCATCAATTCGATGTTGTTGAAGGCGACGCCGAGAATCTTTGAAGGGTTCGGGACCGGAGGAGCCCAGTCGATGCCGTCGACCGGGAAGCCCGGAACGGATTCCACGTCCAGTTCTCGAACAAGACCAGGGTTTCGTGCTTCGGCCTCGACCAAGCCGAGAATCGACGTGATCTTGTCCAGGCCGGACCTGGCTGAGACCTTATCCAGGTCCCTTGCCTGGCCGTCCTGACCAAGCATGATGGCAGAGGTGCCTTCGCCAATGTACCGTGTTCCAAACTTCATGAACCCTGCAACTCTCCCGTTCGTCTCTCCGGCGTTCTCCCGTTAATCCGGGATGTGCGCAGATTGCCCTGCAATGGTAAGCGGCCTGAAGTGCGTTTCACGTTTGGCCGGTTCGTTTCGACGATGCGTGGTCTTCCGAATCTGGCCGCATGATTCGGGGAGGAACCGCGAGGCTGATCCTGCGGGGGAAGATGTGCCGACATCGGGAAACGACTCGAACGGACAGGGTGAAGGAAATTCCGACTGACACGGTTCGTGCTCCCGGAAACGAGTGCTTTCGGTGGCTGTCAAGCGAGTTTGCGCACCCTGTCGCCAACCGCAATTTCACCACCCTTGACGACGCGTGCCAACACTCCGCGAAGACGGTTTCGAAGCCCTTCACCGGTATTGACGAAAACGCAGGCTTCGCGGCCAAAACGACCGATGAACTTGGCGCAACCCTTGTGTGGCTTCCGCGTAATCTCGATCACAGCGGATCCAATTGACAGTCGCTGATCGGGCGGCAAGTTGTCGGGAGTCAAGCTCATGTCGATGATCAGGTTGTCGCCGGACAGGGCCCATCGCTCGCGCTTCTGGGCGATCAATGCAATGAAGCGCGCGTTCATGATGGATATCTGGTCGTCCGTTTGCAGGATCCCGTTCCCGTCAGTCGTCCGGTGGCCGTCTGCCCAGCGGTCGCCGTCGAGACCGCCGTCAACGCTGACATTGCATTTCCTCGGTTCCAAGCGCTGTCCCGAGGCTGGACGGGTAACAATGGCTACAAGCGCGCCATTGTCGACCGGCGATGCAAGGATCTCCGGCAGGCCGGCGACAAGTTCATCGCGGGAGAGGTGTTTTGGCATGGAGTATTCCAGACGCGAGCGGTGACAAGGCAATTGTTCCGGATCCCGTAACCATGCACCCGGGTGCGAAAAGTACAGGGGGGGACATCGGTGAATGCCCTGTAACTCGTGCCGGTGCTGTTCGCCAGATTGAATTGCCAGGCAGTGTCACCCGGGACACCGGTTGCTTTACTTACTGGACGCGTGAATACGGAAAAGGAACAGCGCAATACTGATTTCGGGTCTCTAGACAAGGCAAGGACCGCGAGGATTTGCGAAGGCATAGGGATTGCTTGTCCCGGCAGTCGGCAAAGACCTGTTCGATCCCGTGCCGGGCGAGATCACGAATGTCATGCACGGGCTTGTCTCCGGGAGTGAGTTCACCTTCCCGGTCGTGACCTGCCAGACCGGGTTTGTGCGTGATATCTCCGATCGCGTCCGCTTCTATCCGAGGACAGCATTGAAGAGCAGGAAACGCTGGCCGAATTGCCCGAAAACGTGCATTTGGAACCAGCAAACAAAATCGTCGCGACGGGCCCGGTCCATGAAGCGCGCAAAAAGGGGCCGACCGGGAATCGCATGCGCCTTTGCCGGTAGCCTGGACGGCCAGCCTTCAGCATTCCGCAACGAAACAATCAGACAACCTTCAGAATAGAAAAGGCGTTCAAATGTTCAAGTCCGGCGATGTCGTATTGTCCAGGAACTGGAACCCGATCCTGGACGAGGGCCGCCACCATCGCGCCCGCCTGGGGTTCATTCTCATGTCGACGGATCTCGCGTCGGAAGCCGATTTCTTCGACATGGCCCCCGAGGGCGTCGCGGTGCATTTCACCCGGCTGAAGACCGAAGATTATACAACCCGCGAAACGCTTTCGCGTCACATCGAACACATGGCGGATGCGGCCTCCCGCATACAGCCCGACCTGAAACCTGATGTCGTCAGCTATAGCTGCACGAGCGGATCCATCGTGATCGGCGAGGATCGGGTCATGTCCGAAATCAGGAAGGGCGCGCCTTGGGCCCAGCCCATGTGCCTTGTCCAGGGCGTGCTCGATGCGCTGAACGAACTGCAGGTGAAGAAGCTTGTTGTGGGAACGCCTTATATTGACGAGGTCAACACTGCCGAAGCCGAGTTCCTGTTGGGAAAGGGCTATGAAATCCTGGATGTCCAGGGACTCAACCTGAGCACCGGAACGGAGATGGGACAGGTTACGCCGGAATTCTGGAAGACCTTCGCAATCAGGATCGACCGTCCGAACGCGGATGCGGTCTTCCTGAGCTGCGGCGGCATCCGCGCACTCGAAGTTGCCGAAGAAATCGAGCAGACCATCGGCAAGCCGGTCATCACGTCCAACCAAGCGCAGTTCTGGAGTTGCCTGCGCCGAGCCGGAATCGCGGACGAGCTGAAAGGGTTTGGGCGGATCTTTTCCAGGCCCGGAAAGGCTCTACTGTCGCAAGCCGGGCCGAGACAGGAATACGTCGATGCGGTGCCAAGCCAGGCCTGACGCCATCCGGGGATGCCAGGGGCCCGATCCACTTGGCGCAAGTCGTCTCCGGTTCCGGCCATGGCCCTTCGAAAACAGGCTAAACTCGCTTCTGCCGCATGGCAGGGGTACAGATCTGGTACATGAGAGACGAGGAGGTCCTTATGGGTAGTGATGACGTCAGTTTGTCGGTGTTGAGGCGCGATTTCCACCGTTTCCCCGAACTCGGCTTCCGGGAAGCCCGCACGAAGACCAAGGTTGCGGATTTCCTCCGCGATCTTGGCCTCGAAGTGCACGAGGGCGTGGGCGTGGTCGGAGTTCTCCGGTCCGGTGAAGGCAACCGGGCGATAGGGTTGCGCGCTGACATGGATGCTCTTCCGATTCACGAGGCAAGCCGGCACGGGTATCCGTCCGAGACGCCCGGTGTCATGCATGCCTGCGGGCATGATGGCCACATGACCATGCTCCTGGGGGCGGCCCGGGCCCTTGCCGGCGATCCCGGCTTTAGCGGTACGGTCGTGTTCATTTTCCAGCCCAACGAAGAGCATGGCCTCGGCGCGCTGGCGATGCTTGAGGAGGGCGTTCTGGAGCGATTCCCCGTCGAGGAAATCTACGCCATACACAATCTGCCCGGCGCGCCGGTCGGGCAGGTGTCTACCCGCCCTGGCCTGATTTGCTCCTCGGAAAGCCTGTTCGAGATTACGATCCGCGGCCAGGGCGGCCACGCCTCGATGCCGCAGGTCGGCCAGGACTCGATCACGATCGGGGCCGAAATGGTGCTGGCACTGCAGACGATCGTATCGCGCAAGCTGCCTCCGGGCGCCGGGGCGGTGGTGTCGGTAACCGAATTCCAGACCGACGGTCAGCGCAACGTGTTGCCGGGCACGGTGACGTTGAAGGGCGACGTTCGTGCCCGCTGCCTCGAAGATCGCAACAACATCGAAATCTTCATGCGCCGGACCGCAGAAGGCATTGCAACGGCGCACCGTGTTTCTGTCACTATGGACTTCCGAACCGAATTCATCGAGACGACAAACGCCATGGGACCCACGGAGGCGGTGATACGTGCGGCACGGAGGGCCGGGCTTGACGTCATACCGGACCGTGAGCCGATGAGCGCTTCCGAGGATTTTGCCCATTTCGCCGCTGCGGTGCCTGGGTGTTTCCTGCTCCTTGGCAACGGAGAGGACGGAGCACACGGGCAACCGCTTCACGCGAACGACTACGATTTCAACGACGATGTTTCACCAATCGGAGTGGCGTTCTGGACGGAACTTGTTCGTGACCGCCTTCCCATCAAAAAAGAGGATGTCGGGTGACAGTGTTTTCTTCCCGTATGCAGACGTTTCGCGGGCGCCTTGCCGAGGCCGGGATCGACGTGGCGCTGATCACGGATGACGACAATGTCTATTACCTGACCGGCTATTACGACTACCTGCACATGGAGTTCGGTCGCCCGACGATCCTGGCCGTGCCGCGCGATGGGGACAGCCTGCTCATTACGCCGACAATCGATCTGAATTCCGCCCGGGCCTCGGCGCGGGTCGACAGGATCTCACCCTGGAACGACGGGAAAGGCAACGAATGGCGCGAAGAACTGCCAGGCATTGTCGATGGTGCGGCCCGCGTCGCCATCGAACCCGATCGAATGCCGCCCGTCGTGCGCACTTTTCTCGGCGAACTGGTGGATCCCGGAAGACTGGCGAACGCGGCGGCCATCCTGGCCGATATGAGGATGATCAAGTCGGACGAGGAACTGCAACTCGCCCGGCATGCCGGTCAGGTCGGCAAAGCCATGATGGAGGCTGGCCGCGCCGCGATCGCCGATGGCGTGCCGGAATACGAGGTGGCGATTGCCACGTCACAGGCCGGCACCCGGATGGCGGCGGAGCTGCTGTCGGCGCATTACGATGATGCTTACATGTCACCGAATACCCACTTCTTGCAGATCATGGCCTCGGGCGAGACGATCATCAACACCCATCGCAGGGCCTCGACGCGAATCATGCGCCATGGCGAGCCTGTTTTCCTCTGCTTCTGTGGCATGACCAATTTCCACCGCTTCAAGCTGGGTTTCGACCGGACATTCTGGATCGGCGAGATCACCGACGAGTCGCAGGCAGCGGTCTACGAAGTGGCGGTAGCAAGCCAGCAGGCGGCCCTCGACGCGCTGCGTCCCGGCGTGACCGCGGAAAGTGTCCATGCCGCCTATGCCGAGGTCATCTCGGGCGCTGGATACGAATACCCGTTTCGGTGTGGGCGGGCGACGGGCTTCAGTTTTCTGGAGAGTCCGCAACTGGTGACCGGGGATACCACGATCCTGCAACCCGGCATGGTCCTGGTCGTGGATGGATCGGTTTCGGTCGAGGCGTTCCGCGCACAGGTTGGAGACAGCTTCATCGTCACCGAGAATGGCTGGGAGCCGGTTACGGACCATCCCAAGGCCCTGGAGGAGGTCATTGTGTAGGTGCGGTCAAACCCTGGACGCGCACCTGCCATGTCGACGTGAACATGCCGTGCGTAATTACCGGGTGTGAAGCGCTGGCCGCGCACCGTGGAACCGACAATTGCCTCCGCGGCATGCAGCTCCATCCGGAAGCACCCGATGTCGTCATCGATCATCGCGGACGCAACTGTTCCGAGGATGAACCTGCCGGGAATGCTATCACCGGTATCCCGGGTCACCTGCCCGGCGGTTCGGTTGCGCCTGGAACGGTCACAATTCCCGGTGGCCGAACCGCCCGGGACATCGCAGGATGGAAACACCCAGCCGCCGATTCAGGGGAAGCGATGCCGCCTGGACCAGCGTCGTTCGATGCGTAGACTCGATCATGCGGAGACCAAAGCCCGGGAGTGGCGGGTGTTCAGTCCGAGGGAGGGCCGAATTGGGCATGAACCGTAAACCAGCACCATGCCGTGGCTTCGATACCGTCGAGTTCGAGACGCGGACGGCGATCGCTCAAGGAATGATGGACCGGTCCGCGCTGAGCGCCATGCTTCTGTCGACGGAAGCCGAAGTTCGCTACTACTCGGGTTTCCATACCCCGTTCTGGCAAAGTCCGACGCGCCCCTGGTTTTTGCTCATACCGCTCCAAGGCAAACCGATTGCGATCATTCCCGGGATCGGGGCTGCCTGCATGGCCACGACCTGGATCGACGATATCCGTACCTGGCCAGCCCCCCGGCCGGACGATGACGGCGTCACGCTATTGGCCGAAGCGCTGAATGAAGTCGCCGGTACCGATGGAAGGATCGGGACTCCCATGGGGCACGAAACCCATGTCCGCATGCCCGCTGCCGACTTTGACCGGTTGCGGGCGCTGGTCGGATTTGACCGTTTTGTCGACGCCACGAGCATTGTGCGTGCGCAAAGGATGGTGAAATCCGAAGCCGAGATCGAAAAGATCGCCCATGTCTGCGCAATTGCATCCGACTCGTTCGAAGCGCTCCCGGGCTTCGTACGGATCGGTGACACCGAACGTCAGGCCTTCGCCAAAATGCGGATCGATTTGCTGCAGCGGGGCGCCGATGACGTTCCCTACCTGGTCGGCGGTTCCGGCCCGGGCGGAATTGCAGGCGTGATCGAGCAGCCGACCGACAGGATTCTGGCTTCCGGAGAGGCCATGATGCTCGACACAGGGGCCGTGTTCGACGGGTATTTCTGCGACTTCGACCGGAATTATGCTCTTGGATATGCCGCGGACGAGGTGCGACGGGCCTACGACGTGATCTATGCTGCCACCGAGGCGGGAATCGCCGCGGCGGTTCCCGGCGCAAGGTCAGCCGATCTCTTCCGGGCCATGGCGGACGTGTTGTCCGATAGCGGAGCGAGCGAAGGAGACATTGGCCGCCTTGGCCACGGGCTTGGCATGCAATTGACCGAATGGCCGTCGCACACACATTCCGACAAGACCGTTCTCGAGGTCGGAATGGTTGTCACGATAGAGCCCGCTATGGGTTTTGGCGGCGGCAAGACCATGGTGCACGAAGAGAACGTCGTGATCCGCGAGAATGGCGCTGAACTTCTCACCCGCCGTGCGCCCGCGGAATTGCCGGTGATCGACTGACGCCCGGGGCGAAAACCAGTCCCGTTCGACCTGGCCTGGAATTTTTGAGGAACGTCGTCGAAATGATGATTGACGGTCAATGGGAGTACGGAAATGCGAAGCCTCGACCGGCGCCCCGGCATGGTGGAAACCCGGACTCGCCCGGGTTGAGTTGAAATGAATACGGTATGAGTCGTATCGGCAATTTGCCCGAGACGGGGGGACTGGTCCGGTGCGCGGTAGTTGTCCAGTATTGCCTTCGGAAACGGCGCAGGCGATCCTTGCCGGCGAACGATTCAAGAGCCGCAATGCGCCGCGAACCCGGGGCCGATGCTCCCGCAAAGCCCGACCGCATGGTATCGGTTCCGGGAACGCTTGAGCAACGCGCCCGGGCTGTTAAGGAAAGGAGAAGGAATGTTTCCCGGTTTGGAACAGGAAATCGTCGATCATGCCGCGTATGATCGAAACGTCGAAAAGCTGCGAAATGCCGGCGTGGTTCTGCCCAGGATACAGGAACTCGCCGATCCCACTGTCCATCTTGCCTCGAAATCCGCGGAGATCGCCGATGCCGATCCCGATGGGCCTGACACCCGCAATCTGTTTCGGGTGCATTGGCACAACGGCACCGACCGGAAAAGCCTGGTTGACGTGCCGGACCACGTCGTCCTCCCGGAGACCCTGACTGGCGTAAAGGCCAGGGTCGCGGTGGCCTTGGGAAACCGTTTTCCGATGATCGGCGCGCACAAGGTGCTTGCCGCCTATGGATGCCTGATTCCGCGCCTTATCTCCGGCGCCTTCGATGCAACCAGGCATCGAGCCGTCTGGCCGTCGACCGGCAACTACTGCCGTGGCGGCGTGGCGATCGCCACTTTGCTGGGGTGCCGGTCCATTGCGGTATTGCCCGAGGGTATGAGCCGGGAACGGTTCGACTGGCTCGATCGGTGGCTTGTGGACCCCGGCGATATCCGTCGCACGCCGGGTACCGAAAGCAACGTGAAGGAAATCTACGACGCCTGCCACGTCTTGGCCAGGGATCCCGAGAACCTGATTCTCAACCAGTTCAGCGAATACGGCAATTACATCATTCACCGCTCGGTAACCGGTCCGGCCCTGCAGCGTGTTTCCGAGCACCTGAGCACCGATCACGGCCTGCGCCCACGTGCGTTCGTTGCCGCGAGCGGCTCGGGTGGAACGCTGGCGGCAGGGGAACACCTGAAACGGGTTTTCGGCACGGATATCGGCGTGATCGAAGCCCTGGAGTGCCCGACCCTTTTGTACAACGGCTACGGGGAACACAACATTCAGGGGATTGGCGACAAGCACGTCCCGCTGATCCACAATGTCATGGCGTCCGACTTCGTGATCGGCGTGTCGGGCAGCGCCTGTGACGGCTTGAACCTTCTGTTCAATACTTCGGCCGGGCGAAGATATCTCTCGGACCACAGGGGGATCGGCCAGGAACTGATGGCCGGCCTCGGCAACCTGGGGCTGTCTTCAATTGCCAATGTCCTCGGAGCGATCAAATACGCCAGCTACATGGACCTGGGCGAACGCGACGTGGTGCTTACCGTGGCCACCGACGGAGCGGACATGTACCAGACCGAGATCGGTATAGCCGCGGACAAGCATTTCGGTGGCAGGTTCGACGAAGTCACTGCCGCGGAAACCTTTGGTCGCTATGTTCTTGGCGCCGGCATCGACCATATGCAGGAGATGGGCCGATTCGAACGGGAACGCATCTTCAACCTGGGTTATTATACATGGGTCGAGCAGCAAGGCATTTCGCTGGAGGATTTCGACCGGCGCCGGGACCAGTCCTTCTGGGACGGCTTGTCCACCCTCGTCCCCCTGTGGGACAGAATGATCGAACGGTTCAACGGCAGTTAGCCGAGCGTGGCGTGGCGCCGAATTGCGCCCTTTTGGGCTCGTTGCTCGAGAACATGCGCCACGTTGCGGCGATGCGTGAGTTGATCCGGAATCCCCATTTGCGTTTCCGTCCCGTTCCGAGGACTGTTCGGGCGCTACTCCCGCATTCTCCCCGCGACATTTTTTGCTGCCATAAGGATCAGGATGATGATGATCATCATGAAGACAAGGCTGACAGGCCGGGTGACGAAAACTGTCAGATCACCGCCTGCGGCACCGATGCCCTGCCGGAAATAGCGCTCCATGATTGGTCCGAGTACAAGGCCGAGGATCATGGGCACCATCGGGATATTGGCTCGGCGAAGGGCAAATCCGAGGACACCGAAACATATGGCGATCAGGGTATCGCTCAGCCTGTAGTTCCGTGAAAACGTGCCCACCATGACAAGGCACATGATGATGACGCCGAGCAGTCGGTCGTCAATCGTGGATAGCTTGGCGATCCAGCGCGTGCCGACAAGCAAGAGGCCGACGATGATGAAGTTCATGATGAACAGTGTCATGTAGAGCCCGGCAACGAAGGCCTTGTTGTCCTCGAACAATGTCGGACCCGGATCGACGCCGTGCACGATGAACACAGTCAGCATCATCGCGGTAAAGGCCTCACCCGGGATACCGAGCGAAAGTAGCGGGACGAGCGCCGCGGGCGGAACGGCGTTGTTTGCGGTTTCCGATGCGATGATGCCCTCAGGTGCACCGCGTCCGAACTTCTCGGGCGTCTTCGATCCTGCACGCGCCGTCGTGTAGGCAAAGAACTGCGCGAGGAATTCGCCCACGCCCGGAAGGACGCCCATGCCGACCCCGAAACCTGCCGAGCGAAACAGCGTCTTCGGGTAGCGGAACACCTCGACGAAACCGCTGAGCAGACGTCGGTCGATCTCTGTCTCCGACTTGTCGATAACCCGGTCGGAAAATATCAGTGTCAGTGCCTGGCTGAGGGCGAAAAGCCCGAGGATCATCGAGATGAGCGGGACGCCGCCCATCATCCAGGTGGTGCCGAACGTGTAACGGGCAGAACCGTAGGCGGTCTCGAGCCCGATGGTCGAAACGAACAGTCCGACTCCCAGCATCGCGAACGAGGCGAATTCGCTGCCGCGGTGGGCAACGACCACGAGGACCATGGCCAGCAATGCCGCCATGCCCAGGTCGACCGAGGTGAGGTACTTCGACAACGCCGCCAGCGGCCACGCGGCAATGACCAGTACGACAACTGCAAATATGCCGCCCACGAAGCTCGACGCGTAGGCCAGGGAAAGCGCACGCTGCGGTTCGCCGCCCTTGGCCATCGGGTAGCCATCGTACGTCGTCAGCACGTTCACTCCGGTGCCGGGCGTGTTGATGGTAATCGCAGGGATGGCACCTCCGTACCAGCCTGCCGCGTAGAGGCCCATCAGCAGGGTCATGCCCGCTAGGGGATCCATCGTGTAGGTGACCGGCAAGAGAAGGACGATCCCGACGCCGGGCCCGATGCCAGGGATTGCGCCAAGCACCACGCCAAGCACGCTGCCGCTGATCAGTGCAATCCAGATGACCGGTTCGGTGAGTTGCTGGATCCCCAGAGCGATCGTCTCGAACATCTAGAGGATCCCCTGAAGCCAGATGGGGAGATCCAGCCACTTGAAAAGCATCGGTCGCGGGAACCAGATCGAAAAACCGATGCGAAAGACGAGCACCATGGCGCCAGTCGTGCCGAGCGCGATCAGGGCAAGCCGCGGCCCGCGAAACCCACCGATCCAGGCCACGAACCCGGCAAACAAAAGGATCGAAAGCGCAAAGCCAACGAGCCTCATCAGCAGGACCGCGCCAATCATGCAACCCGCGATCAGCAGGATGCGGCCATAGACCTGTGCGGTCTCGGACCAGTCCTGCTTCTCCCGCCTGGCCGCGAAAAAGCCAACGGCCGAAGCGACAACGGTCAGAACCAGGGCAACCGCCGGCGCAACCGCCGGTTCTGCCCACCATCCACCCGACATGACCGTCTGGCCCATTGAACCCGGCACGGTCTGCCAGCGGATGATGGCAAGCAAGACGACGGCGGCGAGGAATATCCCGCCAAGAAGGTAACGGCCCCCGCTTGGTTGTTCGTCAAACGGGGACGCGTCGTCTTTGTCGTCGCCAGACACCGGTCTTACCTGGCAAGTAGGTTCTCGAACCGGTCATAGAAGGCATCGGCGAAAGCGGCAGCTTCGTCGGCGGGCATCCACTGGACAACCGCACCGGCATTCACCGCGATGGCCTGGGCTTCTTCGCTTTCAACAACTGCCTTGGCGATGCGCGAGATTACGTCGCGTGCCTCTTGCGGCGTGTCCTTGCGCACGAAGAGCCCTGTCCAACCCGGTGTGGAGATGCCGGGCACCTGTTCTTCCAGCGTCGGCACATCCGGATAGATCGGGATGCGCGCCGTTGTGTAAGCCGCCAGCGCCTTGGCCTCGCCGCTCATCAGGCATGGACGCAGAATCCCGCCACCCAATGTGACGTCGATTTCCCTGTTCAGGACCATCTGGCAGGTGGTTTCGTCGTAGGCGGTAACGCTGCCGAACGCGAAGCCGAGCTCTTCGGCCATCTTCATCGTTTGAAGCGCCGGCGGCCCGTTCAGGCCGAAAACACCAAGGCTCACGTCGTTGTTCTTCCCGTGCTCGGCGAGCTCCTGGAGATTGTCGTATGGCGCGTCCGCATGTGCGACCAGCATCATCCCGTAGCCGATGATGACCGCAAGAGGTTCGAATTCGCCTCGCTCGTATTCGGCGTTTCCGCGAATGATGTGCGCAGAGATGATGTTGGCCGTGAAAGCCCCGACCGTGTGCCCGTCAGCGGGCTGGTTGTACACGTGCGTCGCGCCGATCAGTCCGCCACCGCCCTTGATGTTGACCGTGCTGGCCGGAACGCCGGTTTCCTTTTGGAACGCGTCCGAGATCATCCGCGTTATTGCGTCTTCGATATCCCCGGGCGGCCATGGCACAACGAATTCCACCGGCCGTTCCGGATAGTCCGCACATGCCATCCCGGTCATTGCGGCAAGAGCCACCGCCACCGTGGCAAGAAATCTTTTCGGTCGTTTCATCTCATTCTTCTCCCTGTGAACGCACCGCCGTCACTGGCGGCTTTCAATGTGGACCAGCGTAGGAAAATTGCATTCGCGCGAGAAGAAAGAATTTCTTTTCCGCGATTGAAACGCGTCTTTCCCCTGCGACCGGGCCGAACGTCGAAAACCGCTTGCGAAAAGGCGGCTTCCGACGGGTTGGCTGAATGAAGCGGCGGATCGCCCGGCGGGACACACGCCGGTACGCAAACGGACTCTCTTGTCTGGATGACGACTCCACCATCAAAACGTAATCACCGCAAGGTCATGCCCTACGGTCAGCGGCCCGTCCCAGGTCTGACGGACGAGCGCCTCGAACTCCTCCGGACCGGTTTCCGGATCGTCGCTCGGCGTAAAGTGCTGGACGACGAGGTGCCGGACCCCGGCTGCCGTGGCGATCCGTCCAACATCGTCGCCGGGGGTGTGCGCCGCGATCATGTGCGCCATCAGGTTCGGCTTGATCGCCTTGAGGCGCTCGCACATCCGCTCGGCTCCGGCGCGGTGCATGATCTCGTGAACCAGGACATCCGCGCCCCTTGCGAATTCCGCGAGCGGCGGGAAGTAGCACGTGTCGGCCGAGAAGACGACGGTCTTTCCCGCCCCCCTGATCTTCAGTGCGAAGGTGTCGGTCAACGGCGGGTGAACCACGCGCAGGGCCTCGACTTCGACCAGATCGTCCTTGAGAACGGCACCTTCACCAAACTCGGTGCAAACGAACATGTCCCGCGGGTCCTGCTGGCGTTCATCCGCAATGCGCATTTCGATATCGAACGACATGGCTGAAAAAAAGCTGTCCACGTGTTTCTGCAGGCCATCCGGTCCGAATATTTCGATCTTGCGCATGGGCGAGGACACCCATGTCGTGTGCAGAAACGGCCCGAGTTCGAGGCAGTGATCCGAATGAAGGTGGGTCAGCAGGATCGTGTCGTAATCGGCGAGGGTGTATCCCGCTTCGACAAACTGCCGGGTTACCCCCATCCCGCAGTCGACGATGTACGGCCTGCCCGAGAATTCGACGACCGATGAAGACGGCCAGCTTGACCCGGTGGTCAGTCGCGGGCCGCCCTTGGTCCCAAGCAGCGTAAGTTTTTCAGCCACGGCAGAGATCCCTGTCGCGAAATGCCGCGCGCCGGGCTATTGTCGTTTCATGATCCTGGGGTTTCATCATGCCGGCGTGGCGACACCTGACATGGAGCGGCTGTCGCGTTTCTACGTTGACTTGTTCCATGGCCGTATTCTTGGGGAGTTTGAGTGGGACGACGACGCCGTCGCCATGTCCGCGCGTTTGGGTCTCGCGAAAAGCGCCGGACGCCTGATGATGCTGGGATTTGGCGGAGCGCGCCTGGAACTGTTCCAGTTCGATTGGCCCGCCATCGCGTTGCCCGACGTTCCGCCTTCGGTCGCCAGGCCCGGTTTCAGCCATATCTGTTTCGAGGTTGACGACATCCGTGCAGAATTCACCCGCCTGTCGGATGCCGGAATGACGTTCCATGCACAGCCGATGACGATGCCCGCGGGCGGCGCGTTCACGTACGGCCGGGACCCTGACGGGAATGTTGTCGAGCTCTTGCAGGCGCCGGGGTGAAGCGTCATCGGGAGGCCCCGTAGTCGACGGGCGTGGCGTGCCATCCGGCCCACCGCCGTTCCCAGTAGGTGTTGTGAACCCGCGTCGAATTCGGTCCCGCCCCCTGGCAGATCGGCTGGCCGTCCACGGTAGAAACCGGAAGGATCCCTCCTGCACTCGAGGTCAGGAATGCCTCGTCCGCGCTCATCAGATCGTCAACGGTCACGGTGCCGGCCACGACTTCCAGCCCGATTTCGCTGCAGAGTTCGCGCGCGGTCAGCCGCGTGATGCCTTCGAGACAGCCGGATTCGGGCGTCAGAACCATGTTGCCGCGGACGACAAAGATGTTTGATCCCGGCGCTTCGGTGAGTACGCCCGCGCCATCGGTCATCACGCTCCACCCGGCCCCCGCCTCGCCCGCTTCCATCAGTGACATGTTGAGGTCGAGGGAACAGAAATTCTTGGCGCGCGGGTCGACAGCGTTGGGCGGAATGCGAACGTAGTTTTCCGACACGTGGAGGTGAATGCCCCTCTGCCGGTCCGCGTCGTCCTTGATGAATACATACGGGGTCACGAAAGCGTAAAACCGGTTGAGGAACCGGTCGGAATGCAAACGGTCGTCGGGACGCGGCAGATTGGCACCGCGTGTCACCGCCCACCAGACATAGGCGTCCTTGAACCCCGTGCGGGCAACCAGTTCGTTCAGGAGCGCAGCTTCTTCTGCCTGGCTGAACGGGTTGGACAGCTTCATGCGCGTGCAAGATCGGGCGAACCGCTCCTGGTGGTCGGTCAGGCGAAAGAACTGGCCGCGCCCGACCGATACGACGTCGTAGACCGCATCCGCGCGGAGAAAGCCGAGGTCCGTGATCGGTACCCGGGCCTCACCGATCGGCACGAAACGGTCGATTATGTAGGCCGCGCCGGCAGCCCAGTCCGGTTCGCGGTCAAGCGGCGCGTGCGCGGGGTCGCGGGCCATGATTTCCTGGACCGGCAGCAGGGAGAGATCGGTCACGTCGCGGTCTCCGGAACCGTTACCAGGCCGTCGCCGAATTCGAGCGTGACTCCGGTGAATTCGGGATAGAGGTCGCCTACCCGGACGCCCGAAAACACCTCCCAATGGATGAGTTCGTTTTCGTCGCGCACCGTCATGTCGAAGACGATGTCCCGAATGTCCGCGCGGCTGTATTCCAGGATGCGGGCATATGAAGGAAACTCGTCAACATGGCGCATCGACCGGTCAGTTTCATCCATTCCGATATCGTCCCGGCCATGGGGCATCGCGACAGAATGGATGACCATCGCCGTGTCGCTGTCCTCGAACCGGTGGGCATCGCCCATGGCCCAGGTGCGTTCCTTGATGTCCGCATCGGTCAGGGCAGAGGACCAGACCTGTTCAACGGTCATGGCGTCCTCGTCCACGCGGAATTCGACTCCGCGGGAAAAGCTCCTGTGAAACGGAATGCGCTCCTGGCCCGGGCGGGCACCGTAGATGCCGTTGTCGAACAGCACGATCGTTCCCTCCGACGTGAGGCGCGGATTATGCATGTGCCAGGGCCAGCGGAAATTCTCGCCAATCGGCGTCAGCAGCTTTTTCTGCAGATCGGGCGACCAGTTCGTGTGGTCGCCCAGTATCCAGACGATTTCGCCTGACTTGCGGTCGATCTTCAGGACGCAATCCTGGAGGCGCAGCGAGACCAGCACGGAGTCGTCGCGTTCGTCATAGGTCACGCCGTTGCCGTGGGTCCAGTCGGCGGCGCCCGGAAAACCGCGCACGTGCCAATAGGCGTCGAACGCATCGTAGCCGATTCGGTAAGGGTCGAGATGGTCGAAGCTGTCCCAGCTCCAGACGATGTCGCCGCCGGGAGTGAATTCGACCACCATGTCGCCCACGATTTCCCGCTCCCCTTTGCATTCGCCGGGTTCCCGGTCGGAAGAGGGCCAATCCGTCAAACGCCTTGAATGTGCGCACAGCGCCAGGAAGTTGCCGTTCGGCATCTGGTGCGGCTGGTGATGGAGGCTTCGGACATCGACGGGAATGCCGCCGTCCAGCGCGCCCTGCGGGCGCTTCGCGGCATACCATGCGCGGACCGTGTCGCCGGCGACGTCGATTTCACGCGAGCAGAAATCGGTATCGTGAACGAAGAGATTGCCGTTGATCAGCCTTTCGATCCCTGCTGCCCGGCGATCAAGTTTGCGCATCCAGCGCATCCGTCCCCGGTTGTCGATCGCGATCAGCATGCCCCAATGGACAAACCAGCGCCTCTGGGCTTCGGTCACGTCCGTTATGCGCCCGAACGCGCGGCGGCGGATGGTCATGAAGGTAAAGCGCCCCGACATGCGGTCGGGCCGGCTGATGCGTGTCCGGAGCGGCGGCATGTCCAGCGGCGAGGCCGGCACATCCCTTGGCTCGTGCAGGATGGGATTTCTCCATGTCACGGCGCCGCCGGGACCAACGGCCTGAACCGAGATCGAGGCGGTCCCTTCCGGGTGAAACCCCAGGAGCAGGTATGGCTCGTCCTTCACCGGGAACCTGATCGTCCACACATCCTGACTTTGTTCGATGCGGACCCGCAGTTCATTTGCGCCGGACGTTTTCGCCAGCAGGCGAGCGACAAGCGGAGCGCGCTCCGGGCCGTGTTCGACAACCGGTTCACACTGGAACTGCGGCATTGCCATGAAGAGACCTCCCCGGGGCACTATGCAAGGGACCAGCCGCAGGAAAAAGACCGGATTGCTTTCAGCTGGTAGAAGTACCGCTACTGTCGTTTGCAGTCCAGTCAGGTGTCTCCCAGGCGACGTCACCCGACGTGATCAGGTCGTCGACGATCTCGACGATGAGCGCGCGTATGTTGCGTTCGGCCTCCGTCATGATCTCGACGCGCGGCCCGGCAAGGTGAATTGTCCGGTTGAATTCGGGTAAATCGATGGCTCTGTGCTCGGCAAGGCCAGCCGCGATCTCGGCATTGAACTGCGCGATTGGCGCCACGCAGAACCGTCGTCCGCGAACGAGGTATTCGCGTCTGAGGTTGATCGAGGAGCATTCGATCAGGTCGCCCCACTTCGATTGCGTGCGCTTGAATCCCCGTTCGAGCCGTTCGCGCGCCCAGATCGATCGGACGTCCAGGACGACCGGAAGGCTTGCCAACGTCTCGACAGGCACCCGCTCAGGCAGGGATGCGCAGAGGCCGGGCGGGCCAATGAGGCACAGGTGTTCATTGTAAACCGGCAGGCTTTCGAAGTTGTCGGTATCTACGTCGCTCTGAAAAAAGGCAAAGTCGCACTCCCCTGCCTGCCAGAGCCGTTCCAGATCGGCCGGGAAGCCCTGGTTGAACAGCAATGTGATGCCCGGATGCCGGTCAAACCCGACCTCCATCAGGCGGGGCACCAGTACCCTGCTGAGGGAAGGAGTCACGCCGATTCGAATGGTCCCCTCGCTGGAATTCCGGTGCCGCGACAACTCGCGCTCGGTCCGCTCGACCGCGGCCAGGATGTCCTCCGCGCGACGATGCAGGACTTTGCCTACCGAAGTCAGGCGCATGCCGCGCGAATGGCGGGTCATCAGCTTGAGCCCGAGTTCTGCTTCCAGCTTTCTCAATTGCTGGCCAATCGCGGGCTGGGTTACGTTCAGCGCCTCGCTGGCTGCCGTCAGGCTTTCGTGCTTGGCCACTGCGCAGAAATATTTCAACTGTCGAATATCCATGGGCCCCGATCTCGCCAGGCTCCGCGAAGGATAGTAGTCGCGCTTTCTTCTCCTGTAAATCGAAGGCTATTGTCGCGACGGACACCTGCGCTGTAGTCTTGCGCGTCGAAAGGGAAGACCGCGAATGGCCGATCACATTCCGAATCTGCGGCCCGACGGTGAGCTCGTGGTCGCGATGTCCCGGTGCATGCTCTCGATCCGGAAATCTGAAGAACAGTTTTTCCGGTTCGTCAAGCCCGGGCGGACTCCGGGGCAGGTGCACATGTCAGACGGGCAAGGGGCGGTCGCGTACGACACATGTGTGCATCTGGAAGATCGGGACCAGTTTGCCTCGAGCCGCCGCGGTCAAGGGCGCGACCTGGCCATGGGCGAGGATCGGATCACCGCTGGCGGACAGGACGTCCGTTTCGTCGAACGCGCGTGACGGGGAAGGGGACGGAGTCCAGGAAACATGAGCCAGGTGGTCATCATCGGCGGCGGGCCAGTCGGTCTGGGCCTGTCCATCGACCTGGCCCGGAAAGGGGTGACCAGCACGGTCCTCGAGCGCACCGGGACCGTTCACCACATCCCCAAGGGCCAGAACCTGACCCAGCGCACGGGCGAGCACTTTCGCGCCTGGGGGATTTCCGAACAGGTGCGTGCGGCCAGCCCCGTACCCCCGGAATTCGGCAATGCCGGGATTGTCTGCTACGGGCAGCTGTTGAGCGAATACCACTACGACTGGTTCCAGCGCTCTCGCGTCCGGGCCTACTATTTCGCCGATAACGAGCGCCTGCCCCAGTACAACCTCGAACGCATATTGCGGGACCGGGTGGCCGATTTTGCCGAGATCACCCTTATCGAAGGCGCCCGGGTCACGGATGTTTCGCAAGTGGAGGAAAGCGTCACCGTTGCGTACCGGATGGAAGACGGCGCCGTTCACGCGCTGAGCGCGGCCTGCGCCGTGGGGTGTGACGGCGCGCGGTCGCCGACGCGCGACTGCGCCGGTATCGAAAGCGAGGTCGACCACGACGGCCCGTTCATGGCGCTCCTGGTGTTCCGGTCGCGGGAGTTGCACGACTTGCTGGAACGCTATCCCGGCAAGTCCATCTTCAACGTCATGAACCCGAACATGGATGGCTACTGGCAGTTCCTTGGCCGGGTTGACCTCGATGGCGGATGGTTCTTTCACTCGCCTGTCCCGGCAGGAACAACGCGCGAAAACTTCGATTTCAAGGACTTCCTGTACCAGATGGCCGGGGCCGAATTCGCATTGGAATTCGAACATATCGGGTTCTGGGACCTCAGGATCTCGCACGCACGGGACTATCGCAACGGCCGTGTCTTCATCGCCGGGGACGCTTGTCACAGCCATCCGCCCTATGGTGGCTACGGAGTCAATACCGGGTTCGAGGACGTGCGGAATCTCGGCTGGAAGCTCGACGCGGCATTCAAGGGATGGGCCGGCGATGGGCTGTTGGACAGTTACAGCGCGGAGCGCCGCCCGGTGTTCAAATCCGTGAGTACGGATTTCATCAGCCGAATGATCGAGGATTTCCGCTGCTTCACGCGGGAATATGCGCCCGAAAGAGACAAGCCCGCGTTCGAGGCCGCCTGGCGGAGACGGGCCAGCGCCGGTGATGCGGACGTGACCGAGTTCCTGCCACATTACGCGGGTTCTCCGATCGTGGCCGGGGAGGCTGGCGCGCGATCGGGGGCCAAGGGGACGCACCGCTTTGCTGCAGAGGCCGGGTATCACCTCGCCCCGCAAAAACTTCCGGACGGGCGCGACCTCTGGGACGCGCTGGGTCCGGGGTTCACCTTGATGAACCTCGGGGAGGACGGAACGGTTTCGATGCGGTTCGCGGAAGCTGCCAGTGCGCGAAACGTACCGTTAAGTGTGTTGGATACACCCGACGACGGGCTGCGAAGGGCATATGAATGCACGACGATTCTCATCCGGCCGGACCAGTTTGTCGCCTTTGCCGGGGACGGGTCAACTGCGGATGCCGACGCGATCGTTGCCCGCGCGATCGGCGCTTGAGGAGGAATGTTCATGACCGACGCGAAGGGTTGCCACTACATTGCGGGCACCTGGCTGGCCGATGCGCCGAACGGGATGATCGGGGTCGAAAACCCGTCGGACGGGACGGTATTTGCCGAAGCCCCCAACGGGTCCCGCGAACTGGCTGGCCAGGCGGTGATGGCGGCGCGGGAAGCCTTCGGGTCGAGCGCCTGGGCGAGCGAACCGCGCCTGCGGTCGGCTGTGCTGCTGGAATTCGCCGGTGTCCTGGAAGCGCGGGCCGATGAAATCGCCGACCTGATGTCACGTGAAAACGGCAAGGTCCTGGGACAGGCACGGCACGAAGTGGCCGCAGGGTACGGCGAGGCACGGTATTACGCCGGCGTCGCACGAAACGTCTTTGGGCGGACATTCGAAAGCGCCACGGGCAAGATGAGCCTCATGACGCGTGAGCCTTCGGGCGTCGTCTCCGTCATCGTGCCGTGGAACGCGCCGGTTACCCTGCTCGTGCGCTCGGTTGCCCCTGCGCTGGCCGCCGGCTGCACCGTCGTGGTCAAACCTGCGCCCCAGACGCCATTGACCAATGCCGCCGTCATGGCCTGCTTCGACGCTGTGACGTTGCTGCCGAAGGGTGTTGTCAATTCGGTCAATGAACACGGGACAGAGGTTGGCGCCGTTCTCTCCACGCACCCGGAAATCGACGTCATCTCCTTCACCGGCTCGTCACGGACCGGCAAGATCATCATGGCCAATGCTGCCGACACCATCAAGCATGTCTCGCTCGAGCTCGGCGGCAAGGCGCCGGCGATCGTCTTTGGCAGCGCCGATACCGACAGGGCCGTGGCCGAGATCAAACGAGGTTCGCTGGCGCTCAACGGACAGATGTGCACCTGCGTCAGCAGGGTGCTGGTGCAGGATGATGTCTATGACGAGGTGAAGGCGCGGCTGCACGATGCCTATGAGGAAACCACCGTAGGCGATGCGCGTACGGCCGGCGTCGAACTGGGCCCGGTCATCGACAGGCCCAACCAGGAGCGGCTGCTGAACATCATCGAGCGCGCCGGCGACGAGGCAAACCTGGTCGTACGCGGTACGGCGGGCGGAAACGACCTGTCGCGCGGTTATTTCGTGACCCCATCCATGTTCGAGATCGATGATGTCACCCACGACCTCGTGCAGGACGAACTGTTCGGCCCGATCGTCTCGATCGAACGGTTCGGCGACGAAGCGGAGGCCATCGAGAAAGCCAACGCCACCCGTTACGGGCTGGCGGCGTCCGTCCATACCAATGACCTCGGCGTTTCGATGCGTACCAGCCGGAAGCTGAAATTCGGCACGGTCTGGATGAACAGCCACAACCGCCTTTTGGCGGAGGTCGAAACCGGCGGTTACCGTGAAAGCGGAATCGGACGGCTCCATGGGGTCGAGGCGATGAATGACTTCCTCGAAACCAAGCACATCTATTTCGAGGTTGAAGGCTGATGCCGCTGATCCAGTACCTGTCGCGCATATCCTTCGATTTCGGGGCAATCGCGACACTGGACGACGAAATCGCACGCCTCGGGCTCAAACGTCCGCTTCTGGTCACGGACGAGGGCGTCGCGGCCGCCGGAATCCTGGAACGTGCGCTGGATGCGGCGAAGCCCTCCGATCCCGTGGTCTACGACGGCACCACCGAGAACCCGACCGAGCAGTCCCTGCTCGAGTGCCTGGAAATCTGGGAAGGCAAGGGCTGCGACGGGGTGATCGCCCTGGGCGGCGGATCGCCGATCGACCTGGCCAAGGCGGTCGCGCTCCTGACGAGCCACGGCGGCAGCCTGGCCGACTACAACGTCAAGACCGGCGGGTCGGAAAGGATCGGAAAGGTATCGCCCCAGATCGCCGTCCCGACAGCGGCCGGGACAGGCGCGGAGGTGGGCCGTGCCTGCGTCATGTCCTTGCTGGACGGTTCGAAATGCGTCGTGGTCAACCTCAACATGGTCGCCGACACGGTGATCTGCGATCCGGACCTGACCCTGTCCTTGCCGCCGCGCCTGACCGCCGCAACCGGAATCGATGCACTCAGCCATGGGATCGAGACCTATTGCAGCAGCTGGGAAAATCCGCCGGCAGCGGCGATTGGTCTCGATGCCGTCCGCCGTGCAGTCAGGTGGTTGCCCGCGGCCGTCGAAGACGGAGCGGACCGCCAGGCACGGTGGGAAATGATGATGGCGGCACTCATGGGCGGGATGTGCCTGCAAAAGGCGCTTGGCGGGGCACATGCCATGGCCACTCCGCTGGGAGAGTTGCACCTTCATCACGGCACGCTGATCGGCGTCCTTCTGCCCCACGTTCTGCGCTTCAACAAGGGCCGGGCCGATGCCGCATTTGCCGATCTGCGCATCGCCATGAACGTGCCCGACTCGGTGGAACTGCACGACTGGATGACCGGCTTTGTCAAGCGGATCGGCCTGCCAACGACCCTCGGGGCACTGGGCGTGGATCACGCGTTGCTGCCGGAGATCGCGGAGAAGGCCGCCAGGGACCACCTTTCCGCGACGAATCCCCGGCCCGCGGTTGCCGGGGACTATCTGAACCTCTTGATCGAGGCGATGTAGATGCTTCCGATTGTGGCCGTGTCCCGAGGGGCCGGCATGTGACTCAGGCACTCATTGGCGCCGTCACCTCCGGATATCGAGACCGTCGTGGTGCCGGCGAATACTGCTACCTGGCTTGTTTCCCCGCTGATCGGCGTTTGAAGACTGTTGGTTGTGGTTGTGGGCAGGACTGGTTTCGGAAACGCGAAGCCCGGAGTGCCCGGCTGGTCAAAGCCCCATGGCCCTGTAGGCCTCTGCCACCCGATTGACCGCAATCCTGTACCCGGCGGTCCGGAGATCACGTGTCCCGCCTGCGGGATCGTTCCATGACCGCGAGAGTTCAGCGTATGTGGACCTCATCATGTCTTCCAGTCCCGACCGCACGAGATCGATTTCCGTGCGACCGTGGAAAAACTCGTTCTCGAGTTCCTTCGGGAAGGGTATGCCGGTCATTTTTTCGAGGGAACGCGCGAGCGTTCGGTGTCCCTTTTCATCGTAGCGGCGTTCCATCAGCCCGAAGGGGATGTGGGTCAAGTTCTTCACCCATTCGAAATAGCTGACCACGACTCCTCCGGCATTGGCAAACAGGTCCGGGACCAGAACGACACCCCGTTCTCGCAGAATCCCGTCCGCTGCATGGGAGACCGGTCCGTTGGCCGCCTCAACGACCAGTCTTGCCTTGAGCCGTGGCGCGTTTCCCGACGTGATGACCCTTTCCATGGCCGCCGGGATCAGGATGTCACACTCGTCTTCGAGGGCCGCAGCTCCGTCCGCTGAATATGAGCCGCCACCATAACCTCGGACGCCGCAATGCGCAGCCACGTGTTCCTTCAGCTCCTCGATGTTCAGACCGTTTGTGTTCCTGACGACGCCATCGTGCTCGATGACCGAAGGGATCCGGCATTCATCCTCCTCGCTCAAGAACTTCGCAGCGTGATAACCAACGTTTCCAAGGCCTTGCACCACCACCGATCGATCATTCAGGTCGTTTCCTCGAAAGCCCGCCTTTCGGGCATCCTCGACCGTTTCGAAGAATGCCTGAATTGCGTATTCGACGCCCTGGCCAGTTCTTCGGTGCGCCCTTCAATTCCACCGCCGCCAAGTGGTTTTCCGGTTACACAGGCCAGTCCGTTGATGTCCTCGGGCCTTTGGCGCCGGTATTCGTCCGCGATCCACATCATCGTCAGCTCGGTTGTCCCCATGTCGGGCACAGGAACATTCATGCCGGAGTTCAGGAAGCCATGACGGATCAGCTCCTGGGGAAAACGCTGCGTGATCTTTTTCAGTTCATGTTCTTCCCATTCCCGGGGATCGATCTTCAGGGCGCCCTTCGAACCTCCGAACGGCAATCCGAACAGTGCGCATTTGTAGGTCATCAGCGCGGCAAGTGTTTCGACCTCTTCCTGGTCGACATCGGGGGTGTATCGGATGCCGCCTTTCGCCGGAGAGTTCTGCGTGGAATGCACGGCTCTCCACCCGGTGAAGGTGTGCATTTCGCCGCGCAGCCGCACGCCGAACCTGGTCACGCAGGTAGCGTTGCAGACTCGGATCTTTTCTTCGAGGCCTGCGGGAAGGTCGATCGACCCGGCCACGTCACTGAACATGGCATTCACGTCTGCAGGGAATGCACCGCTCATTGGCTTACCTTCCGGGCACGGGAAATCGGCGATTCCCTTCCCGCGCCAAACCCGCCGCCGCCGGGCGTCTTCATGACGAACACGTCGTCGGCGTTCACCTGGGTTTCGTCGTTTCCGGCCAGTTTTTCGATCGTCCCGTCGTTGCGAAGAACAGAGTTTTGTCCGGGTTGTCCAGCCTGGCCACCGCTCGCGCCAAACGGAACGGTCTCGCGGTGCGAGGACAGGACGGTGACGGTCATCGGTTCCAGAAACCGCAGTTTACGCACGATTCCGTCGCCTCCCCTGAATTCCCCGGCGCCGCCGGATCCGGTGCGGATCGAAAATTCGTCGACGCGAACCGGAAAGCGGTCTTCCAGCACCTCCGGGTCGGTCATCCGGGTATTTGTCATGTGGCTGTGTACGGCACTCGCACCGTCAAAGCCGTCACCGGCCCCGGTACCCCCGCAGATGGTTTCGTAGTTTTGGAACGTGTCGTTTCCGTAGACGAAATTGTTCATGGTACCCTGCGACCCGGCGATGACGCCGAGAGCACCGTAAAGTGCGTCCGCAATGGCCTGGCTGACTTCCGTGTTTCCCGAGATCACGGCGGCCGGGTATTCGGGACTGATCATGGTGCCCTTGGGTACAACGATCTCGATCGGTTTCAGGCATCCTTCGTTCATGGGTATATCGGCGCCAACGAGAGTGCGGAAAACGTAGAGGACGGCCGCGCGGCAGATCGAGAACGGCGCGTTGTAGTTCAGCTCGTCCTCGGGGGACGTGCCTGAAAAATCGATTACCGCTCTGCGTGTGCCGTGATCCACCGAGATCTGCACCTCGATCCGGGCGCCGCTGTCGAGCGGGTACGTGTATTGGCAGTCCTTCAGAACGTCCAGGACGCGCCGGACGCTCTCTTCGGCGTTTGCCTGAACATGCCCCATGTAGGCATGAACGACGTCGAGCCCGAATTGATCGACGATCCTGGAAAGCTCTCCTGCGCCGGTTGCGTTTGCGGCGACCTGGGCTGTCAGATCGGACATGTTCTGGTCGATGTTCCGGCACGGGTATTTCCCCGATCCCAGCAGGTCCCTGGTCTCGCTTTCTCGAAGCCTGCCCCGGGCAACCAGGAGAAAATTGTCGATCAGTACGCCTTCCTCGTGGATATGGCGGCTGTCGGGCGGTGCGGAGCCCGGTGTCTTGCCACCAATGTCCGCATGGTGGCCGCGCGAGGCGACAAGGAAGATGATGTCTTCGCCAGCCGTGTCGAAAACCGGCGTAATCACCGTCACGTCCGGAAGATGGGTGCCGCCATCATAGGGGTTGTTCATCATGAAAACATCGCCCGGACGAATCCTGCCCCTGTTATTCCGCAGGATGGTGCGCACGCTCTCGCTCATCGAGCCGAGGTGAACGGGCACATGCGGTGCGTTGGCAACCAGGTCTCCGTTGGCTGCGAAGATCGCGCAGGAAAAGTCGAAGCGTTCCTTTATGTTCACCGAGTAGGCGGTGTTGGCCAGCGTTGCACCCATTTGATCCGCGATCGACATGAAAAGGTTGTTGAAGACCTCGAGCATCACCGGGTCGACTCCGGTGCCAATGGCCTCCCTCCGCCGGAGCGGCACGACGCGGCGCATGACCAGGCCGCCGCCCGGCAGCCCCTCGGCCTGCCAGCCCGGCTCGACGATATTCGTACCCGTCGGTTCGACGATGATCGCCGGTCCCGTCACCGTGTCACCAGCTTTGATCCATTCACGATTCACCAGAGGCACATCCCGCCACATTGCTTCCGAGAACATCCGCGCCGTCAGGTCCTCGCCCACCGGTTCATCGCGCGACGTTGTCGTCATGCCTTCCCCGGTAGAACCTATGGCCTCCGCCGTCAGCAAGTCGATGATCAGTTCGCCGTACTCTGGCACAAAGCCAAAGCGCTGCCGATGAGCCCTGTCGAATTCTGCCCGCATGGCGGCTTCCTCGCCAAACGGCACGGGGAGTGCATGATGCGATCCCGGCGTGCGGATATGGGCGGTGTAGATGACTACGAGCAGGTCGTCGCCGATGCCCTGGGCGAGGACTTCGTCCTTCGCCTCGTTGCCGAGCTCGTGCAGAAGCTGCCCGGCGGCTTCGTACCGGGAAACCGATCCGGAAAACTGGTGTTCACGGATGGCGCGCACGTCGGCGAGCCCGATCCCGAAAGCGGAGAGAACGCCGGCGAAGGGGTGTAGGTAGATGCTTTCCATGCCAAGAACATCGGCGACCTGGCAGGCGTGCTGCCCGCCTGCGCCACCAAAGCAGTTCATCGTGTATTGCGTCACGTCATATCCGCGCTGAACGCTGATCCTTTTGATTGCGTTGGCCATGTTTTCCACTGCGATGCGCAGGAATCCTTCGGCCAGCGCCTCGACGTTCATCCTGGATTTGCCGGTTTCGCGGGCGATGTCTTCGGCCATGGCATCGAACCTTGCCCGGGCGGCCTCGACGTCCAGGGGATCGTCGCCGTCGGGTCCGAACACGGCCGGGAATTGATCCGGCTGGATCTTTCCCAAAACGACGTTGCAGTCCGTTACCGTCAGCGGGCCGCCGCGACGGTAGCAGGCAGGGCCTGGATCGGCGCCGGCGCTTTCGGGGCCAACCTGCATTCGCCCCTGCCGGAACGACAGTGTTGAACCGCCGCCGGCGGCGACCGTATGAATGTTCATCATCGGGGCGCGCATTCTCACGCCGGCCACCTCGGTTTCGAAGGAGCGTTCATATTCGCCGGCAAAGTGGCAGACGTCGGTCGATGTGCCTCCCATGTCGAAGCCGATCAGCTGCTGGAATCCCGCGTTCTGAGCCGTTCGGACCATGCCGACGACTCCGCCGGCAGGACCGGAAAGGATTGCATCCTTGCCCTGAAACAGCGTGGCGTCCGTCAACCCGCCATTCGACTGCATGAACATGAGAGACGTGCAACTCCCGCGGTCTGCTCCAAGGGCACTGCCGACCTGGTTTACGTATTGTCTCAAGATGGGGGAGAGATAGGCGTCGACCACGGTCGTGTCCCCGCGTGAGACCAGTTTGACCAGCGGGCTCACTTCGTGGCTGAGCGACACCTGGGTGAATCCCTGCTGCCTCGCCAATTCACCGATCGTCTTTTCATGCTCCTGGAAACGGTATCCATGCATGAGGGCAACCGCGATCGACCTGAAGCCTTCGCCGTACGCCTTCGAAAGTGCCATGCGGACTTGCCGGAGATTCAACGGCTCGACGATATTCCCTTGGGAGTCGACGCGCTCTTCGACCTCGACGACATCTTCGTAGAGCGGTTCCGGCAACTTGATATTGAGATCGAAGAGTCTAGGCCGGTTCTGGAAGCCGATCCTGAGGAGATCCCGCAGCCCCTTGGTGATAAACAGGACAGTTCGAACACCCTTTCGCTCAAGCAGGGCGTTGGTCGCCACGGTCGTGCCCATCTTGACGGCGTCAATTGTGCCTTCGGGAATCGGATCGTTTGATGCCAGCCCAAGGACTTCCCGAATGCCTTGTACCGCCGCGTCCTTGTACCGCGCGGGGTTTTCCGAAAGCAGTTTGTGCGACTGAAGTGCGCCGTCGGGGTTTCGTGCGACGATGTCGGTAAACGTCCCACCTCTGTCGACCCAGAATTGCCACATGGCGTATCTCCCTGGATTACCGGGCCGAAGCCCGAAATCGCTGATTGACTACTCTATTGCCGGAGACGTTTGCACCAGGCGCCATCGTATCGATGCAGGCGAACATCTTGCCTCCGACCTTCCATGCAGGTGGCCCGTAGCGGAAGTTACCGCGTCGGAAGAATCAGGAAGTTTGCTGGCTGCCGATGCATCGACCATGAAACGCATCAGGGGTAAGCACCGTGGTCGAGGCGTTCCAGGCTTCAAGCTGGCTCCCGGTGCCTATTTTCCATCCGGGCGACGGAAAGCGATGCCAGGACGTAGAGCAATGCGGCGCAACCGATAACGAACGATTGCCCGAACTGGATTGCGAGGAGTGTCGCAAGAATTGCGCCAATGACAGAAGCGCATCCGTTGGCTCCCCATGCCCAGGGGACGAGACGCGGATCAAGGCGGCGGAGACGTGCCAGTGACAGTGGAAACGGCATCCCCATGAGGGTCGCGATCGGAGCGACCAATGCGACGGCCGCCGCGATCTTGAGGCCGGGCGAGGTTCCGAGCAACCAGTTCGTGACATGAGGGAAAGCGGCAATGTAGGCAGCGGCGATCACGACGATTCCTGCGACCGGACGGGCAACGGAAGTGCCGACATCGAGCCGGCCGGCCAGCCAGCTCCCGATCCCTGCGAACGCCAGGAACGCCGCGAGCACCACGACAAGTGCGTGCAGGGGATGGCTGAGGATCACCGTGAACCGACTGATGAATGCGATTTCCATGAGCAGGAAAGCGAGTCCCAGGCACGTGAACCCGGCGAGTGCGGTCCCGCGGCGTACGCCTCGGGCCCCTTCGGTCCGCCGGACGGCGAGGAGCGGAAGCAGGATGAGGATGACGCTGACGACCACGGCCTGAACGAGCGTGACCGGAAGAGCGAGATAACCGATTGCGACGAGACCGATCCCGCCCTGGCGGCTCAGGGCCAGGATCTCCGGTGCATGCGCCCATTTGAAAAAGTTCCAGAAATACGGCCGGTCATCGGTGGTGGGCCGGATATCGAACTTGTAGTTGCGAATGAATCTGGATCGTTCCGGTCCGAACAGACGGCTCGCGGTTGCGTGGAACCAGGACCCGTCCACCACGTTGAACCTGTTGGCTTCTTCTGCATTCATCCCGGGCACATGGACGAGATCGAAGGCACGTGCGTCGGCGAACGACCTGACCGCGGCGATCCGGGTGCCGGATAACGGTGAGCGGCCCGCCACGAGGGTGGTCGTGTTCCAGCTTCGGATCCATGCGAAATGTTTCTCTGCGGGCACAATGCCTTCCGAATTGAAAGCTTCAAGGAATGTGGCCAGCAAACGCGGCCCCCCGCGCGGAGGAAGCTGGCTCCAGCCTGTAACCGCGACAAGTCCGCGGGGAGACAGTCTTGCCAGCATGGCGCGCAGCGATTCGCTGGTGAGAAGCCGCTCTTCCATCAGTGCATGGAGACCGGATGGGCTCGCACCGAGGGCGTCAACCTGGATGAGGTCGTATGCCTGCCGGGGCGATGCCTCGACGAACGCGCGGGGGTCGCCCACGTGCAGATTCACCGCTGGATGCTCGTACGTGCGTCCGGCGAAGTCACGGTACCGGTCCCGCACCATCGCCACGACATGCGGTTGAATCTCCACGGCGTCCACCGCGCGTGCACCGCCACCGAGCGCCTGCAGCACCGCCGCACCACCGCCCGAGCCAAGCACAAGTACACTGGGGCGATCCAGCAAGCGGTAGGGAAGGGCTGATGTCAGTTCGTCGAGATAGGGTGGCGGTGTACCGCCGGTTTCATGGCGCGGAACAGCGATGGGCCCGTCGGCATCGACGAAGAGAGCCACCTGTTCCGGGACGCGTTCGCGTGCAAGAAGGCTCAGCCCCGGCGCCCAGCGGAGGGGAACCTCGTCGTTCTCGACCGCGACCACCTGGCCGAGAGGACCGGACCGGATTTCGGCAGGCACCGCCCCCGCGACCCGAAGCGCCTGTGGCAACGGCTTGAAGGGTGAAATGCGGAGCTCATTCGGGCCCGCTCCGACGACCAGGCCGACAAAGGCAATGACCGCAAGCGACAGGAGTGCCGTGCGGATCCTGCCGCGGGCGGAAATGGCAGCGAGCCCGGATGCAAGGGAAGCCATTGCTCCCAGGCCGTCGAGGGTTCGCTCGGCGGGAAGCCAGGTGAGCAGGTACACCGCGGCAATCGCTCCCGTACCGGCGCCGAGGAGGTCTGCGGCATATACGCGCGAGAGTTGCCCGCCAAATACGACGAGCATGCGCCCGATTCCGGTTGCCGCCAGAAAAAATGGCACGGCGACGAGAAGTTCAACGAGAAGCAGCCAGCCGAACGGTCGGAGCGACCAGGGAAACTCGAGAACATTGAAGGGAACGCGCTGGGCAATCGCAAAGCAGGACGGGGCAGCCAGCGCGAATGCGAGTGCGGTAAGTGCCAGGAAGGGTTCGGCGCGCAACCGGATTCGGTCGCCCAGAACCAGGAGAAACGTGCCGCTCGCCCCGAAGCCGAGGAGGGCGATGCTGATCACCATGAATGCAAAGTGATGCCACTGGACGATAGCGAACAGCCGGGTGAGAAGAATCTCGTAGCCGATTGCCGCGGCCGACAGGATCGCCACCGCGACGAGCATCAGTAAGCTCGGAGACTGGTTCTCGCCGTTCATTCCGGACGAACGCACGTGGCACCTGCCCGGGAGGCGGGCGAGCATGCCTGCGACCCGCGTTCCGGCCGGACGCCTTCCGCCGGCCGAATTTGGCGGGGCGGCGGTCCACCGGAAATCCGGACCGGGATTTGCGAACCCTTCCGGAACGTGGCGGTCCGAAAGCTCCGTGAATGCACCGAAGGACCGGTCCTGCCGCAAGCGGAGGAGATCGGCAATTGTTGATGATCGAACCGCTCTGCCCGCAGCAGGTGCGCACAATTCATGCGAGTGAGCGGGCCGTTGCCCGCTGAGCGGGGCATCGCAGCTGAAATTCCCGGCGTGAAGGTGCTTTCTCCCGGCAAACTCAGTGACCGCCCGTCAGCGGCACGAATCGCACCGGAAGGATCTGGCGCACGCTCACCTGGCCGTCCGCACGTTTCCGTACCAGAAGCAGCATCTGCACGGAAAACGGTTGACCGACAGGGATGACCAGCGCGCCTTCGGGGGCAAGCTGGGCAACAAGGGGTGGCGGGACGTGCGAGGCGGCTGCTGTCACGACGATCGCATTGAACGGTTCGGCGTCAGGCCACCCGAAATAACCGTCGCCCAATCGAACTTCGACATTTTCGTATCCGAGTCGCGACAGCCTTTCCGTCGCCTCGAGTGCCAGGCCCGGCACGATCTCGATGGTATGGACCCGATGCACGAGCTCCGCCAGGATGGCAGCCTGGTATCCCGATCCTGTGCCGACTTCGAGGACCCGGTGATGGGTTTCCGGCGCGATCAGGTGCGTCATGAGGGCCACGATGTAGGGTTGGGAAATCGTCTGCCCGTAGCCGATCCGGAGCGGACGGTTTTCGTAGGCGATTCCGGCAAGCTCCGGAGGGACGAATTCGTGCCGGAGCACGCGACCGATCGCATCCATCACCTTCGGATCGATTTCCGCAACGCCGGTACTATCGGCCGTGCGAGCCGTCAATCCCGCGATATCCGCGAGCATGGCCCGGCGCATGCCGGTGTGGCTTGCAGCGGCCCGAACCGACCTTGGCAAGGAGACCGCTGCAGCACCCGCCGCCGCCAGGAAGCGGCGACGGGAGAACTGGCCGTGCGACCGGGCCCCGAAATCGAAACGGCTTGCAGATGTGTTGGCAACGATTGCGGTCATGGCAGGATACTCCCCGAGGACCTGCGCGGCGAATGCGAATGACTCCAGGACACGGCATGTCCCCCGGAACCTTGATAGGCACCCGCGATCGTCCTGTCGTGGATCCGGGTCATTCAATGCGACAATATGCGCAACGGCAAGGAATTGGAATCATCTTTGACGGGATCGGTCCTTATCCGGTCAGTCGCGAGCTCCTGCCCAGTATTCCGGGGCGACCCGGCAGATACGTGCGGGCGGGGCGGGGCATTGCCACCAATGTTACAGAGCCCCTGGCATCCGAATCTGCGCCGGAATACATGTGAAGCGGCCGCGAAAGCCGGGTCCGGGATGCCCGTGGGAACCCATCTCCCTACCTGCAGTCCAAAAGGCAATGCCCGAAGCGAACGGGCTCGAAGTCAGGCAAAGATCTGTTTCCGGTTCCGTTGATCCAACCGTTCACGTTTTCCATGTTGTCGTTGATCCAGCCCCTGGCCACATTTGGAGGGTCCATCTTGTCACGGCCGGTTTTCGGGATCCACTCGTTGACCACCGCCGTATCGAGTTCCATCCGGTTGAGGGATCTTGCGATTGGGGGATTGCGGATTTCCGGCGATCCGGATTTGACGACGTAAATGCTTGCGTCGATGCTGAGGCATAAAAATGCGAAGCTTCCAGCCAGTCTTGTTTTGCCCAGGTTGACGTTCTCACGACCTTCGGCGCGTGCCTGCTTTTCGACTACCGTGATGTCGTGGGCGGCATGCACCGATTCCGGTGTCGAGCAGTCAAACGGGCTCGGCTGTTCGCGCTGGGTCGCGGCCTTCAACCGTGCCTTGAAAGCTGCATCCGGCAGGATTTCCGGCTCCCACGGTTCCGGCAGACCGTAGCTCTCGAACTTGACCTGCCACATCCGGGTGGATTTCCAGCCTGCGTCCCAGGCCCGACACGCACACTTGCCGTTTCCGTCCTTGTCGAACATCGCCGCAACTCCGCGACCCATGAATTCGTCACCCGTGCTTACCCGATCCGCCATGCAGGATGGCTCAAAATGAATGTGTGTGGTCAGGTTCATGTCGATCGAACCGCCGGCCGCCTCGGGAAGTGTCATTGACCAAGACTGCGTCTCGAACGGCATTTGCGTGGGCCGGCCCGACCGCTAACCGCCACAGGCAGGTCGTTGGCAAGCGCGAGCGTCGCAGTCTGCGCTGTTGCCTTCATGCCAACGCATCCCTGTCAGACTCGATTCTGTTTTAGAGTTTGAGGATGGGTTGACCTGAGAACCGGAACCTCTGCATCGTCGTCGACGTCTGTGATCAGCATGTGCCCAGGTTTGTGCGTGATACAGATTGGAAGCAATGCCTGCTCGACGGCCACTTGCGGCGTAACCCCGCATGCCCAGAAGACCGGAATTTGGCATTCAAGAATAGGACCTGCGTCGCCCCAATCCGGGAGGTTTAGGTCGCCTATTCCGATTTCTGCCGGATCTCCCCAATGCACTGGTGACCCGTGCGCCATCGGGAATTTTTCGCAGATTTCGACGACTTGCGGAAGACGGTCCTTATCGATGGCGCGCATGCTCACGACCATGGGGCCTTTGAACGGGCCGGCCCCGATCGTGTCGATGTTCGAACGATACATTGGCACGGTCTTGTTGTTTCCGATGTGCCAAAGGGAAATGCCCGCTTCCATCAAGGCGCGTTCGAACGTGAATGAACACCCGAGTGCGAAAGCAACGAATTCGTCGTTCCAGAGGTCGACTATGTCGAAACGGAAATCCACCAATGCCCCGTTTTCGTAGACACAATAGGCGGGAACGTCCGTCCTGATGTCGATGTCACGACCCAGCGTGGAAATCGTTGGATCGCCTGTATCGGACACGCCAACGAGGGGGCACGGCTTCGGGTTGCGCTGACAGAAGCGCATGAAATCCAATGCGAAAGCTTCCGGCAAGATTGCCAGGTTGACCTGGAGCTTACCTTGCCCCAGTCCCGCCGTGTGAGAACGGTACGCGCCTTTTCTGATCAGGTCGCGGATCTCAACGGCATCCATGGACATCAGTTCACTGAAGCTGATTTTCAAGCCCGACTCTTCCAATTCCAGAACTTTCCCACGCTGGCCGAACAGGCGCTCCAGGCAGTCCGGAATACCGCATTCGGGCGCTTGGATACGTCTTGTAGTCGCACCACCACATGAAGACGAAACCTGCCGCCGTTGTCCAGTACAGGAGGTGTGCGGAAAGTGTCTGTTGGGGAGAAAACGCAGGGACCACCGGAGACTTTACCAGGAACGCACCGGCGACAAACTCAACTACGTTGCGCAGGCCCGGGAACTGACGGAACTCCGGGCGGATTTCGATATCATCCGCGCCGTGCATGTCACCCCGTTGCAGTGCATGCTCAAGTCGTATGTGGACGCACCTTTTGGTGCAGACCGGAAGTTGGACGACGTCTGCCATGCGGTCAAGGTACTGTCGTATGTCCGGCCTCTGAAATGCAGCATTCATGCGCTGCGAGCCCATGTGGTGTACGCGGATCGGATCCAGATCGTTGAAACGGGCTCGAAGCCCTGCGATTTGAACCGGTGCTTCCGACGCCGTCCCTCTGACCTTTATCCCCCTTGTTGTCTTTCGCCCTAACCCAACCAACCGGGGACATCCGCGCATCACGCGTTCACGTGCGAGACCGCAGGACCCGGTGTTCCGTTTCCTTTCCAGGTAAACTTCTTCATTTTCCGGCAGCCATCTTGACGCAACGCCAACTGCCGGCGGTGCCCGGCAGGTTTCTTCCCTGATCAACTGTGCCCAGATGATCTGCGCCATCTTGCAAGCATGACTTGGCCGGACCCAGGCGGCTTGGCAATGCAACCGCCCTGGTCGCGCACCTTGGCGGATATCGCGACCGCGAGCAATGACCCGGACACCCGCAACCAGATCATGTGGACCGGCTACAACCAGCTGACCAGTGCTGCGATCGGCCACGAAGTCGGCTGTGACACCGGCTTCCAGGCCGGTCGGAAACATGCGCTGCGAGAAAACGGAAGACCCTTGGTAATTCACAATCTGCCATGTCTCGGCAGGACCAGCGACACGATCGAATCCGAACCAAGGATTCCGGGATCCCAAACCATATGCACAATAGAGGCGCCACGACGATCTCTCTTCGGCCGCCTCGCTCCCATTCAGGAGAGTCTCAAGTCCGTCACGACGATCGAGGCGTTCCCGGCGCCAGTCCGAAACCTCCGTCTCATCCCGTCCCACTCCGTTTGCCCCTGCAGGACCCGCTTGGGGAATTAGCCCGCAGCCTCCAGCCGCGCGATGTGCTGGGGTGAGTGCAGAACAAGCTCCTTCACTTGCCGTGTGGACAAGATCCTCATCAAGATGTCATCCGTGCTGGGCGCATGGCGTTGTCCTGGTGGTGACAACCCCGAGGTAACCCGAACATGGCAGCAATTGGCGTTGGCAGGCGCTCACGACAAACGCGCCAACCCGGACTTGACGCGCCGCAACGGGATCGAGGACTCGATCGATGCGACGGCCGGGATCTTCGTCAGGCGGCCGGTCAGAAACGCCTCGAACTCGCTGATGTCCCGCACGGCCACCCTGAGCAGGTAGTCGCGGTTGCCCGTCATCAGCCAGCAATCGACGACCTCCGGATACTTGCTGATCGCCGCCTCGAACTCGGTCAACGCGTCGTCCACCTGCCGGACCAGCTTGACGGAAACAAAGACCGAAAATGGGAATCCCGCCTGGCTCTCATCGATGAGGGCGCGATAGCCGGCGATGACACCGGCCTTTTCAAGCAGCCGAATGCGACGGGCGCAGGGCGATGGGCTTAGCCCGACACGCTCACTCAGGTCATGGAAGGTGATCCGCGCATTGTCCTGCAACTCGCGGAGAATCGCCGCATCAATCTGATCCATTGGTTGAATCCATCAAAATTTCTGACAATAGCGGGCCATTTGACCATAATCATGACCAAGACGGGGTAAATTTGCAAGGTTTCGGCGGCCAATTCGCGCTATATTGTCATCGATATGCTCCAAGGGGCCAGAACGACGATGAGCGCGTTCGATGTCATAGGCTTGACGGAACTGGAACGGCGGGTCCTGTGGCTTGCCACCTGGACCATCCATCACGCCAACCACGTCCGCGAAGCGGATGAGATCAAGGTGGGCGGGCATCAGGCCTCTTCCGCTTCCCTCGCCACGATCATGACCGCGCTCTACTTCGCCATCCTGAAGCCGCAAGACAGGGTCGCGGTCAAACCCCACGCGTCGCCGGTTTTCCATGCCATTCAATACCTGGCCGGCCGTCAGACTGTTGAGAAGCTCAGGAACTTCCGTGGCTTCAGGGGCGCCCAGAGCTATCCGTCGCGGACAAAGGACACTGACGATGTCGACTTTTCCACCGGCTCCGTCGGATTGGGGGTCGCACAGACCCTCTTCTCATCTCTGGTGCAGGATTACGTGACCGCCCACGGCTGGATGGGCGATCGCCCCGAGGGGCGCATGGTGGCTCTCATCGGCGACGCGGAGATGGACGAGGGCAACATCTACGAGGCGTTGGTAGAAGGTTGGAAACAGGGCCTAAGGAACTGCTGGTGGGTTGTCGACTACAACCGCCAGTCCCTGGATGCGGTGGTCCGCGAGGGATTGTGGCAGAAATTCGAGCAGATCTTCGGCGACTTTGGCTGGGATGTGGTCATTCTCAAGCACGGACGTCTGCAGGAAGCCGCCTTCGCCGAACCGGGTGGTGAGAAGCTCAAGTCGTGGATCGACGCCTGTCCCAACCAACTCTATTCGGCCCTGACGTTCCAGGGCGGGGCAGCGTGGCGGAGGCGCCTGATGGACGAAATCGGCGATCAGGGCGACGCGACCGAGCTATTGGAGAAGCGGAGCGACGACGAACTGGCATCGCTCATGGGCAATCTTGGCGGCCACGATCTCGACGTGCTGCTTGAAGCCTTTGCCCGGGCCGAGATGAGCGACCGGCCGGTCCTGTTCGTCTGTTACACGGTCAAGGGTCAGGGCCTGCCGCTGGCCGGCCACAAGGACAACCATGCGGGCCTGCTGACGCCCGCCCAGATGGATCAGTTTCGCGATGCGTCGGGTGTCCGTCCCGGTCACGAATGGGACCCCTGGGAGGGTACCAGGCTCGAGGCCGATCGGCTCAAGCGTTTGGTCGCGGCAGCCCCGTTTTTCCAGGGTGGTAAGCGCCGCCTGGTTGGCCAACATGTCACCGTGCCCAACAGCCTGGATTTCCCCGACCCGAATAACAAACCTGTCGCCACGCAGACCGGTTTCGGGCAGATCCTCAACGAAATCGCGCGTCTGGACTCCGACTTTGCCCGCCGCGTCGTCACGACCGCCCCCGACGTTGCGGCGTCGACCAATCTGGGCGCCTGGGTCAACCGGGTCGGTCTCTTCGCCCGTGAAAGGCTGGCCGACACTTTCAAGGCCGAACGCATTCCCTCGACCTACACCTGGTCGTTCTCCCCGGAAGGCCAGCACATCGAACTCGGGATCGCGGAGGCGAACCTCTTCCTGATCCTCTCGGCGCTAGGATTGTCGCATGCCATCAACGGCGAACGGCTCCTTCCCGTCGGTACAGTCTACGATCCGTTTATCTATCGCGGCGCCGACCAGTTGAATTACGCGTGTTACCAGGACGCCCGCTTCATGCTCGTCGCGACCCCATCGGGTGTCACGCTCGCTCCGGAGGGCGGTGCCCATCAATCGATCGGAACCCCGCTTGTCGGAATCGCGCAGGATGGTCTTGCGACCTTCGAACCGGCCTTCGTCGACGAGCTCGCGGTGATCATGCGTTTCGGCTTCGATTACATGCAGCGCAGCGGCGACGGTGACCCGGACGACCGAACCTGGCTGCGCGACGAGACGGGAGGCTCCATCTATCTGCGTCTATCGACGCGTCCGCTCCAGCAACCGTTCAGAACGATGAACCAAGAGCTTGAGCGTGGTATCATCGACGGTGCCTACTGGATGCGCGAACCTGGTCCCAACGCTGAGGTCGTCGTCGCCTTCGCTGGGGCCGTGGCGCCGGAGGCGCTCGAGGCAGTCGGCCTGATGGCTGAGGACCGTCGCGATGTGGGGCTCCTCAACGTAACCTCTGCCGACCGACTTCAGGCTGGATGGACGGCAGCGCAGCGTGCCCGCGAACGAGGCAATGCGTCGGCACGCAGCCACATCGAACGGTTGATGTCGACTGTGCCAGAATACTGCGCAATCGTAACCGTCACCGATGGCCATCCGGCCGCACTCGGATGGATCGGTTCCGTTCACGGACACCGAACCCGTACCTTGGGCGTCGAGCATTTCGGTCAAACCGGAACGATTGCGGACCTCTATCATCACTATGGCATCGACACCCAGGCCGTGCTGCGTGCCGCAGAGGGTCTCTCGCCCCGCCGCCTGATCCGTTTTGTTGATGTAGCCTAACCAGATTCACGTCGCACCGCCGAACCCGTCGTCAAACTCCTCGCGATTTTCCGAGACCGACATCCCTTCCCGGCTTGAAAAGCGCCGCGCGGATGCGCGGTTTGCCTATGTTTAAACTGTAGTATTGGCGTTTTTTTCCGGCGTAGTTTTCCGATTTATTCCTTTTTTACAATTGGTTGTGGACGCCAAGTGACAATCCTTCCTTGTCAATCCATCCATGCCTGACGAAAAAAGTTTCATCAGCGGCTTCATGTTCTTTCTCCCATTTGTGCCCCGGTTTGAACGGTGGTGAAGGAAAACCGAGGTCCCTCTCGTCGCGCCCTTTGGATAATCCTGATCCGGGTTGAGCGCTCAGATCGCGCATCGCGACGGCACGTGTCTGGCTTGGATGGATTATATCCGTACCGAAGAGAACGTACTTGCGCGTTATCCAGGCAAAAAATCGCGTGTACCGGCCAGGTATTGGCTGAACCAAATGAACGACTACAGATTGACACGCGATCACCTGCGGACGTTAATTGACCCATCTAACGTATAGACCTCCTGATGCATGAGCGTGGTTCTGCTGAATGGTAAAGTGATACCGTCGACACAATTGGTGCCGGTCACACTGCTCGCAGCGTCATCGCGCGCTTGGGATACAGTGGCATCGCGGGAGCACGTCAGTCTTGGACATCGAATCAAAGTTCCACGAACTCGCCTCCGACTGGGGAGAGTTACGTGTCTACGCGGCATGGCCAAGGTTCGATGGCCCAGTACCTGTGGTCCTGATGTACATGGACGCATTTGGCCCGAGGCCGGAGCTGTTCTCGATCGCGCGTCAATACGCGTCGGAGGGCTTCGGGGTCCTGCTTCCAAACCTATTTGGGAGGCTGGGATCGCCGGTATTTCCTCCACCAAACCAGGAGATCGATCAGGTCAACCCGGCCGCCGTGGAAGCGAACGACAAGACGACGCTCGCAGACGGTTTGAACGACACGAAGCTGCTGGTTGAGGCGTGCGATGGGGGTGCATTCGGGTTTGCTGCCAAATTCTACACGGCGATCGGATACTGCATGGGCGGACGATATGCCCTGTCGGGCGTGGTCGATCACCCTTCCATTACGGCCGGCGCATCTGCCCACGGTGGCCGGTTCGTAACTTCGAACCACGACTCACCGCACCTTCTGATCGAACGCCTTGAGAAGCCTTTCAGGTTTTACTTCGCCAAGGACGACGTAACCTGCCCGGAAGAGCATCAATCCCTTGTCGAGGACTTGTGCCAACGCAGCCCGGCTGATGTTTCCTGCCATCGTATGACGGCACAACACGGGTGGTCGTTTCCTGATCGCTGGTGCTTTGATGCCGAAGCGAGCAGCACCGTCTTCCGCGAAACCGTGTCTCTGTTTCGGGAAGCCGGACTGTAGGCTGACGCTGAAGATAACCTGATCTTGCCGAAGGGTCCGACAGGCCGCCAAGCCGACGTCAAACGCGATAACCGCATCGACAACCGGGCGGACCAGCGTCGCAAGGGCCCCGGCCTCGCCACTACATCCGTTTCCAGCAACTCGCCTGCCTTATCGAAATTCATCCGGTCACCGCCATGGTTGCCATAGAGGCGCAGAACCCCGGCGGCGCCATCAGCCAACTTGATGGCGTCCATGCAATCGGCCGCAGTCGGCCCAGCGCAGACATTGCCAATTGCGCAGGCGTCGAGCAGGCCCTCACCACGGTAGCCCGTGAACACCGGCAGGCGGCCGGAGCCATCTCCGGAAAACAGAGGCCGACTTTGCCTTTTAGAACCCCTCCAGTGCGATCGAAGACGTGCCCTCTCACCCTGCCACGCGATTAGATTTCCGGATGTGCCAAACAGAAGCCGTCAATCGCTTCATCGGCATTGTCGTAACGGATCGTTGAGCATTTTCTTCACCTTGTTTTTCCTACCTGCTTCCATGCCGAGGAGCTTTGGAACGGCAACCATGTGAAAAAGCCCTGCGTGCAGGCGGATTGACTGAAATGGATTGCCCCGACGCCGAGCGCTTCTCCCAATTTCCGCCGCCAAAACATGGCCCACGTTCCCGTAACGTGCGTATACGGTTCCTCCTCAAGCAATCGACGACAGTGCCTTCAGCTTCGCCTGCCAGGCGTCGGTGTTTGTCACTTCGCGATTCACGATGTCCGACGGAAGTTGGTTGTTGAGGAGTGAAAATACGGCCGCGATATCCGCAGCACCGGTTCCGGCGAAACACTCGTCGGTCCAGCACAGCGCGTGCGGCGTAACAATCACGTTGTCCAAACCGAAAAGAGGTCAAGTCCCGATTCTGCTGGATAATTTGGAGGGGCGTGCTTCCGTTTTCGGGCTTTTGACCGGCCCGTTGGCCTGTTCGTACTCTTCGTCCAGGTCCGTCCTCACCTGCTCCATTTGACGCCGCTCGAAGGCGGTCACCCCGATCGAGCGCCACTTCTCCGAAGCCCGGGTCATCGCCGCAAACATCAGCTTGAGCACGGCCTTTTCCCCCCAGGCGTTGGGAATCACCTTCATGCGGCGACGCTCCTCGCCGAACAGGCGCTCCAGCAGGTTGGTGGTCCGGATCGCCTTGCGGTGCCGCACCGGCATCCGCAGATGCGCGATGCACGCCTCGAAGTCATCCTGGAAACAGGCCACCGCGCTGGGGAACTCGCTCTCCCATTGCCGGACCAGATCGGCAGCGAGATCGCGGGCGATGGCCCGGGACGGCGCCTGGTAGGCGGCACGGGCCTGCTCGCGGAACTCGGGCCAGGCCTCCGCGCGGGAGACCTTGGCCGCCAGGTTGCTCATGCGGTGGAACAGGCAGCGCTGGCGCTCCGAGCGCGGAAAGCAGGTCTCGATCGCCTTGATGATGCCGGGAGCGCCGTCGCAGACCACCAGAAGAGGATCGCCGAGGCCGCGGCCCCGCATGTCCTGGAAGAAGGCGGAGACAGTCTCGTAGTCCTCCTTCGAGCCCGACATGAGATGGAGCAGGACCTTTCGTCCTTCGTGGGTCATGCCCCAGGCGGCCAGAACCGGCTCGCGCCGCTGGCCCGGGCGGATCCGCTCCGCGATGCCGTCGACGAACAGGTAGGCGATGTCGTAGCCGCCAAGGTCGCGAGTGGCGAACGCCTGGTAGTCCTGCCACAGCCGCTCTCCGATCTCGGAAACCGCGGTGCGGGAGATCAGCAGAGAACCATCGTCCTTGCGGAATGTGTCCTCGATGTCGCGCACGCTGAGGCCGCGGGCCAGCATCTCCACCGCAAGATCCTCCAGAGCCTCGCTCCGGCCCTTCAGCTGCGGCCGGATCTCCGAGCGGAACGGCTCGTCGCGGCCCGCGATCTGCGGCGCCGTGTAGTCCACCGCACCTTCGGCCGTCTTGAGCCGGCCGGTACGATTGCCGTTGCGGTAACCACGCTCAGGATCGCCGCCGTGCTCGTAGTAGCCACGTCCGAGCGCATCGCGGCTCTCCGCCTCCAGGGCCTCCTCAATGATCAGACGGGTCGCCAGACGCACCAGCTCGCTGCGGGCATCCGGCGCCGACAGGCGGCCTTCGATCAACTGCGATAGGGTCTCGCGTGTGTGCATCGAACCGGGTATTCTCTTTTCCATGGGGCGTGTCCTTCCGTTGAGGCCAGCGAAATGCCGGCGGTTTCAATCAAATCAACGGAAGCACGCCCCTCCCAAATTATCCAGCAGATTCTAGACTTCACCCCGAAAAGAGGATCGTCCGCGGAAGAGGGCTCTTCGGCGAACACATCCAATCCGGCGCCTGCGATCGTGCCATCCTGCAGTGCCTTCGTAAGAGCCGCCTGGTCGACGATCGGCCCGCGGGCAGTGTTGATCAGAAAGGCAGACGGCTTCATGAGACCGAGGCGCGCGGCATTGACGAAGTGACGGGTTTCATCCGTCAGAGGGCAGTTGACGCAAAGAAAATCGGATCGGCGGAACAATTCATCCGCCGTCACGAGTTCGACGCCGAGCGACCTGGCGGTTTCTTCATCCGCGAAGGGATCGTAGGCTGCGAATCGCATGTCGAAAGGCCGCGCCATGCGGAACATCTCGGTGCCGATATTGCCTATTCCGAGCGATCCGAGCGTCTTGCCGACCAGACCGTCACCCATATGCGCCCCGCGCTGCGCCCAACCGTCCGGGCCCCGCCGGGTCAGCCGGTCCTTCACCATGAGACGGCCGGCCAGCGCCAGGATCAAGGTCATGATGGCGACTGCCACCGGCCTCCGGACACCATCGGGCGTGATGGCAACGGCAACGTCCCTTGCCGTGCAGGCGACGATATCGACGGTGTCGTAGCCGACCCCGAACCGCGCCACCAGCGCGAGTCGGCCCTCAGCGGGGATGCTGTCCGCGTCAAAGCGTCCCGAAAGGAGGATCAGCGCGTCATAACCCTCCATGTCGGCGGCATCGATCCGCCCGTTGCGCAACGGAATGTACGACCACTCGATACGCGGATCGTCCAGAGGCGACAGATCGAAGGAGGGAAAGGCGGGCGACCCGTCTGACCTCTGGAAGTCCTGGCTGATCGCGACGCGACATTTGCTCATGACGTCGCTCCCCCGGCGATCGGCGCATCGCCGATCGCACCACGGATGCCTTCGAAACCATCCCGCAAGGCCTTCTGCAGGAGCCAAGTGTCACCGAGGTAGCAGATGAAATCGACGCCCTCGCCGTAAACGCGGGCCGCCTCCTCCGGTGACCCGATCAGCCGGCCGACGCTCTTCGAGTGCCGACGCGCCGCGGCCATGACGGTTGCCACCGCATCCTTGAACCGGGCGGCGTTGTAGTCGCCAGGAATGCCAAGTGAAACGCTAAGATCGGTATGACCGATCCATAGGCAGTCGACCCCGTCGATGGCAGCGATCGCGTCAGCGTTTTTGACCCCTTCTGCGGTTTCAATCAACGGAACGAAAGATGTGCGGGCGTTACCGGCCTTAAGGGCATCGGCGGGCACGAGAGCGTTGTAGTCGTCATGAGCGATCCCGAAGGCGCAGCCCCGCTTGCCCTCGGGGGCATACTTGATCGCGTCGAGACAAGCACGCGCCTGTTCGACCGTAGAAAGCATGGGTGGAACGACGCCTTGCGCCCCGATGTCACACAACCTGGCCAGGTGATGGGCCGACTGGGAAGGTGGGCGCGTCACGGAAGCGATACCGACATCATGTAGCTGACCGAGCACATCCCTGATGGTCTCGAACGAAAACCCGCTGTGCTCCATGTCGACAACCGCAAACTGGCACCCTGCGGACTTGAGAATTCGCCCAAACCCAGGCGAAGCGAACTGGCCGACATACGTACCGACCTTGAGTTCCCTGCTTTCAGTCATCTGGCGGAATGATGCCATTGCTTTTCCTCTTCTTTCTGGCGGATCGACGCTGGGCCGACCGCCGGACCGCTGTCAGTACGAAAAAAACGACGTACAATCCGTGGCGACCGACAACGCGATGCTCGTACCAGTTGCGATCACCTCGTGGTTGCCAAACTCGTCAACCACGTGAGTGCCGTCAATGAAGAATGTCCCGAACGCGCGAGTCTCGGTTGGCCGCGCGATCTCCACACCGACGTCGTTGACCTCCTCGCCGCCTGTGGCGCGGGAAAAGTGCTCCGGCCGGTTGCCCACCGATAGTCTCCGTCCAATCCCCCTCACCATTTTCCCGTGTTTGCGCAGCCGACGCCGTTGCAGAGCCGGGCCTTCTAACTCCTGGAGGTCGATCCCGCCAAATTCCTCTCGTGACCAGACCCGTCGGGGCTGTTACATGTCGAGTCCCGCCTGAATTCATCTATCCCCCTGTCGATAAGGGATTATTCAAAAATCCCGCCATGAAGTCCCGACTAGCCATGTCGACACCTTCCGAATGTCGCCAGTGGCCTGCATTACATGATTCGTGCAGCTGTGGCGGTAACGTGTTGTACGACATTGACGACATACAGCCGTGACACATCTGGTGCAGGCAAGGCATAGACTTGCCGACGGTCCAACGTATTTCCGGTCACATAACGTTGTCGATGGTCGCCCGCTACGCGCATCAAAGCGGGTCGCACAATGAAGCCGCAAAGGATTGGCTGGAAGGGCGTGTAAGCGGCGTACAGGAAGACAACATCCACAAGCTGAAACGCAAAAAACTCGGCTTGATTACACACGAATTACACGCACACTTGAGTGCATCGGTTCATGCGTGCGCCAGGTTGTAGGTTCCAATGGTGCCCGGGGGCGGAATCGAACCACCGACACGAGGATTTTCAGTCCACTGCTCTACCCCTGAGCTACCCGGGCATGGAAGGGGTCAGGCCAGAATCCGCGCCTTTTAGGTTACACTCCCGATACTGTCTATATCGAATTGGAGCCGACGCACATAGCGGTGCCGACAGTGCGGCAAGGCGGCGGGCAAGGCCATCCATTGTTGTCATTTCAAGAATAATCTTTTCACGTAGTCGATCAGGCAACGATCAAGGATGGCTCGGTCGTCAAGGCCCGGTTTGAACTCCGGATTCAGGCGCATGTATCCTTCATGAGCTCTTCGATGGCCAACGCATTAAGCGGAAATCTCTCGCGTTTTCGGTGCAATTCGAAATGGCCAAGCGGGGTCCAGCCCACAGGTGTCGTCTTGACCGGGTCGTCTGAAAACGTGCTGGCGATCGTTTCCTCCACCCGCTTGCGGTGGCGTTTCGCCATCGGTGCAAGGTCGATAACGACTTGCCCTCCGAGCCCCCGGAGGCGGAGTTGGCGGGGGAGTTCGCCGATCGCCAATAGATTGACGTCAAGCCCCGGCGAGCGGGAAAAGATGTCACCCGTGTTGACATCGACAGCAATCAGCGCCTGCGTCGGCTCGATCACCATGGATGCTCCGGCGCCATTGCGTTCCCCCGCGCCCGGCGATTTCGGAAAGGAAACCGCGGGGACCAGGACTCGCGAAATCATGTCCCAGATCCCGAGAGTGTCGAAGCTTCCGCGCTCATCGATGATCCGGTCAGGCGCCGGGATCATCCACTCCGTCATCGCGCGTTCTCTTGCCGCCGGGGCGCGTGCGCGAATGCCAGGATTTCCCCGGGTTGCATTCTCCAGTATCCGGTTGAATTCGCAGGATTCCCTTGCGAGTTCGTCGGCGACCGTTGCCGGGTCGGCTTCCTGGCACCGTGCCCTGAACGAAACCGATGTCGACGAGAGGTCCAGATCAGGAATCGAGGCTGCGATATCTCGAAGACGGGCCAGGTCCGTCCGATCTTCGGTAAGCCGTTCCGAAAACTCGATGCCGCGACGCCCCCACTCTAGCACGACATACTTTGCCCTGATCCGGATCCGCGTCGCTACGACCGCTGCCTTTCCATGAACCGGGATCGTCTTGACCTGAACAGCGAGGCGGTGACCCGGCTGCAGCTTCACGCGCGACTTCAGAAATCCATGCTGTCCCTGGCCGAGGTTCAGAATGAACCCGCCAAGTCCCGCCAAATGGCGATCCACCTGTGCTCTGAACACGGCGCCCGGAACCGGAATTGTCGGGTCCGGGTGATCGACCAGGAGATCTTCGATCCGGCCGTTGACGACAAGCGCTGCGACCGAGCGGGTGTTCGTACGGTCGATGACGATCAGGCGGCCGGTTTTCATTCAGACAACATCTGCCGCGCCAGGACGGGATATCCGTGGCCGCCGAGCAGGATGGCAGTTTCGGCGAGGGGCAAGCCGACGATGTTCGAATAGGAACCATTGATCCGCCGGGCGAAGACCGCCGCGAAGCCTTGTATGGCGTACGCTCCAGCCTTGTCTCTCCATTCTCCCGAACGAATGTAGGCATCACGCTCGGCATCGGAGATGACCTTCATGACGACAACTGTCTCGACCAGTCGCTGACTGCTGCTCGTGGCTGAACGAACGACGACGCCGGTGATGACACGGTGTCGGCGCCCCGAGAGCAGTTTCAGGAAATCCCGGGCCTGAATGGCGTCGTTTGGCTTGCCAAGGATCCGACGACCAACTGCGACAACGGTGTCGGCGGTTAGTATCAGTTCTCCGGCGCCGGGGACGAGCGCTTCCGACTTTTCCCGGGAGAGGCGCCGCGCGAGCTGGCGTGGGAGTTCTCGCCTATGTGCCGCCTCGTCGATCGCGACCGGTTGTACCCTGTCCGGGACCACACCGATCTGTGCCAGGAGTTCTAACCGGCGCGGGCTTGCGGAACCGAGAATGAGGCGGGGAGGGGCGGCGAAGCTATTTGTAGCGATAGTTGATTCGCCCTTTCGTCAAGTCGTAGGTCGTCATCTCGACCTTGACCCTGTCGCCGGCGAGAACCCGGATGCGGCTCTTGCGCATCTTGCCGGCAGTATGAGCAATGATTTCGTGGTCATTCTCCAGCTTGACCCGAAACGTCGCATTCGGAAGAACGTCTATGACAACACCATCGAATTCGAGAAGTTCTTCCTTCGCCATACCAAATCCGCCTGCCTGGGTCGAACGGAAGCCAATGTTGCTTCGAAGGACGCTCAATGTACCGATTTGTCATGCATTTCAAGTCGAAAGTCGCGTCGTGGCATGCCCGAGAAGCCGTCTCCACGCTTTGACGTCCGATGGACGGGACCAGAGATGGCAAGGCGATGATGCATAGTCCTCCGGGGTCAACAGGGATTTGCAAAAGGTAGAGCCAGTTCGTGCGTACATGGCTCGATCCGCGGGGCGCAGCCAAAGGGAAGCGGACAATGAAATCGCCACTTCCGACTTGTGTCGTGGCGCCATGACTGAATTGCCGACTCCGGAATGGCTGGGGACGGCGCATGAAACTACCCGTCAGGCGGAAACCTCTCCAGAATCTTCTCTTTGATCTGGTCACGGACCTGCCGGTAGGATTCCAGTTTTGCCTCCCGGCTCTCTCCAAGACCGACCGGGTCCATGGTCGGCCAGTATTCAACCTCGAACGACAGGTACCGCGTGTACTCGAGCGCGCGGCGAAGCGAGGCGGGAGACAGTGCCACGACCAGGTCATAGCTCCCCAGATCGTCGCCCCAGTCTTCGAAGTCGTCGAATGACCGGGTCTTGTGACGATGGAGTTCAACGCCGATTTCCCGGCAAACGGCTATGGCAAAGCCGTCAATCTCGGAACCTCCGCGAACGCCGACAGACTGGACAAAGATCTTCGTGCCATGTTGCTGCTTGAGCAATCCCTCGGCCATTGGTGAACGAATGGTATTGTGGTCGCAACAGAAGAGGACTGATGACGGCAGAAGCGATGGCATGCTCCACGCCTAACCGTAGAAATGAAGAACGCAAACGAGCGTGAACAGGCGCCGTGCCGTCACGAGATCGGTTTCAATCTTCCCGGAGAGGCGGTCTATCAGCAGGTTCGCACCTTCGTTGTGCATGGCGCGCCGCCCGTGATCGATCGCTTCGATCTGGCCAGTCGGCAATCTCTTGACCGCGTCAAAATACGCCTGGCAGATCCGGAAATAGTCCTTGATCAGTTGACGGAATGGCGACAGGGCCAGGTGAAACGACGTAATCGGGCGGCGATCTTCGGTTTTGACATCGAAGATCAGCCGTCCGTCCTTGACGGAAATGTCCAGGTGATACGGACCGGCGGGCGGCGACTGCCCCTTTCTCGCGACCAGCTTGAAACGGTTTTCCTCGATGAGATCGAAAATCGCGACCTCGCGCTCCTGCGTGACTTCGGGTGTCGGCGCAGGCAGGCCGGAATCGTCCAGGGTCAAACTGCCGATTCGGGACAGATCAGTCATTTCTTTCCGATCGGATGCGATCCAGCCGCGTTCGAACGCTTTGTTCGTGCGCGGGGAGCGATTCACGATTGGCAAGTATCATTGCCGTGGGGCCGATTCTTTCGAGTGCGCCGGGCGTCATCTGCATGATGGTTGTTCGTTTCATGAATTCGATGACGGAAAGACCGGAACTGAAGCGTGCGTTTCCGGATGTGGGCAGGACATGATTTGGACCCGCAACGTAGTCTCCAATTGCTTCCGGCGTCCAGCGCCCGAGGAACAACGCGCCGGCATTGCGGATGTTTTCGGCCACGAGCTCCGGCTCCGATGTCATGACCGACAGATGTTCCGGTGCGATCCGATTTGAGAGTTCCGCTGCTTCGGCGAGGTCACGCACGACGATCACCGCACCATTCCGCTGCCAGCTTTTTGCAGCGACTCGTTGTCTGGCAAGAGTTTCGAGCTGGTTTTCGATCGCGTTGACGACTGAATCGGCAAACGCCCGGTCCGGTGTCACGAGGATTGCCCGGGCATATTCGTCATGCTCGGCCTGACTCAACAGATCGATGGCGACCCAGTCCGGATCATTTTCGTGGTCGGCAATGATCAGGATTTCCGTCGGACCGGCGATCAGGTCGATCCCGGTCGTTCCGAATACCTGGCGTTTCGCGTTTGCCACGTAGGCATTCCCTGGTCCGACAATCTTGTCGACAGGTCGAATTGTCTCCGTGCCGAAGGCAAGCGCGGCGATGGCTTGAGCACCGCCGATCTTGAAGATCGAATCGATTCCGCAGAGGCTTGCGGCGTAAAGAACGAGCGGATTGAGTTCGCCGCCCGGAACCGGTGCCGCCATGACGATCTCGTCAACGCCAGCGACAAGCGCGGGAACCACGTTCATCAATACAGATGACGGATAGGAGGCAGTGCCGCCTGGAACGTACACACCCACGCTTTCGATGGCAGTCCATTTCCATCCGATTTCCGCCCCGGCCTCGTCGGTCCATCGCGTGTCTTCTGGCAACTGGCGTTGATGGAACGCCCTGATGCGTTCGAAGGCAAGTTTTAGCGCTTTCTTCTCTTTGCTTGATACGCGTGCTGCCGCCGCCTCGATCTCGTCTTGCCGGAAGGCCAAGGTCCCGGACGTCAGGTTCAGGCTGTCGAAACGCGCGGTCAGGTCGAACAGCGCATCGTCACCTTCTTGCCGTATCGCCCGGATGATTGAAGCCACGGCCTCCGAAACCGCCTCGTCGGTTTCCCGTGCGCGGTCGAGAAAGTTCTTGAATTCCCTGGCAAACGCGGAATCCCTTGTGTCGAGAACAGTCGGCATCACGCGTCGTGAAAAGGAACAGATCCCGACGGAGCCACGTAAGGTCGCGTGACGTCCTTGAAAATCATGTCCAGGCACTCGACTTCCAGCCGAAGCGTTGCGCCGCCGGCCAGGCGAAACTGGAGATACCCACCGGGCGATGCGGCAGGTTCGAACGTGAGCGACAGGACGCACAGGATGTCGCCGGCTTCCGGCTGGCTGATTCCGCGGAACGAGACACCGAGCACGCTGTTGATGACAAGAAGGCTTCGGACCCTCTCGGGCTCTCTTTTCGTCTCGACCCCAAAGTTCCCGGCTTCCCAGCGAAAACGGTTTGCCAGTATGACAAATCGTCGCCGTCCCTTGTGCCACTCCATGTCGGGGCCTGACACCACCGCGTCCTGGAGCAGCGCCGATGCAACCGCGAGGTCCTCATCGTCAATGATCTCGAGGTTGAGCGCTTGCCCTCTTTGACTTTCCGGTGCCTCTGGATTCCTGTTCATCCGGTCATCCGGTCGATGATCGCTCCGCATGCGGAGAGCTTTTCCTCGACCCGTTCATAACCCCGATCGAGGTGGTAGACGCGTGAAATGATTGTTTCCCCCTTGGCCGCCAGCCCGGCGAGGATGAGCGAGACTGACGCGCGCAGATCGGTTGCCATCACAGGGGCTCCCTTGAGATACGGGACTCCCGTGACAGTTGCCGTACCTCCGCGGACATCAATCCGGGCGCCCATTCGGCGAAGTTCCTGCGCGTGCATGAAACGGTTTTCGAAAATCGTTTCCGTCAGGACCGACGTGTCATCCGCCGTTGTGAGAAGCGCCATCATCTGGGCCTGAAGATCGGTCGGGAATCCGGGGTAGGGCTCGGTGACAACGTTGACTGCGCGAATCCGGCCGTTCGTCCTGGAAACCCGTAATCCGCGAGCGGTGTCTTCAATTTCGACACCGGCATTCTCCAGCGTCAAGCAGACACTTTCCAGCAGGTCGCGCCTCCCCCCGAGCAGTTCGACATCACCCCCCGTGATCGCAGGGGCGAGCATGTAGGTTCCCATCTCGATGCGGTCAGCAACGATCCGGTGCCGGGTCCCGTGCATTCGTTCGACGCCTTCGACGACGATTTCCGGAGTTCCGTCACCGGATATGTTTGCGCCCATCTTTCGAAGGCACGTGGCCAGATCAACAATTTCCGGCTCGAGGGCGGCATTGCGCAGCACGGTCGTTCCCCGGGCCAGAGTTGCCGCCAGCAGCATGTTTTCCGTTGCGCCGACCGAAACGAACGGAAAGGTGAAGGGGGCGCCCGTCAAGCCACGTGCGGCGGTTGCGTGAATGTACCCGTTTTTCAGCTCAAGCGTTGCTCCGAGTGCTTCAAGACCTTTCAGGTGGAGGTCGACCGGCCTCGCACCGATCGCGCATCCTCCGGGCAAGGACACGGTCGCGGATCCGGTTCTTGCGAGCAACGGCCCAAGGACCAGGACCGACGCCCTCATTTTTCTGACGATGTCGTAATGGGCCTTATGCGACACGATGTCCGCTGCGTGCAGCGAAAGTGTCAGGCCACTGTCCGCCAAGGCGACGTCGACGCCGAGGGACTCGAGCAGGACGGCCATGGTTGCGATGTCGGAAAGCCTCGGGGCGTTGTCGAGAACCAGCGGTTCCTCTGCGAGCAGGGACGCCGGCATCAGGGCCAGGCACGCATTCTTGGCTCCGGCGATCGGAACCGACCCCTTGAGTGGACCGTTCCCCCGGATTCTGATGGAGTCCATTTGGTCAGGTTCCCTTGCTGCTCGACCGGTTCTTGTTCGCCTTGTTGTTTTCCAGCCGTTCCCGGCGCCTCTTTTGATCCTTGCGTCGCTTCAGGTTTTCCCGAAGTGCTTGCCGCAGTCTTTCCTGTCTCGACGTCTTTCTCCCGATGTCGATCTTCGCGCCATTACCGGTTAGGTCATTCATTTTGGCGTTCCTAAACCAGTGACTTTGTCCCGTCCAGATTGTGCTTGCCTCAAGTCGGGGTTACGCTAAACAACTGCTGGTCAAGCTGCCGTAGCTCAGGGGCAGAGCACTCCCTTGGTAAGGGAGAGGTCGAGAGTTCAAATCTCTCCGGCAGCACCAATAAAATCAATGACTTAATGTAAAATCACTGCCTGAGAATCCGGGTTATTTCTGTGCAACTGCACAGAAACGATTCAATTCAAGTGCGTCGTGTACTGTGGAGCGCGTCATTGATCGTGACGTAGAGGGCGTGCTCGCTTTCCGGCCACTTGATCTTGTATGTGCGGCCTTCCAGCGCCTCCGGACGCGCAAGCGGCTCCACATTGGCCGGCATGGCCGGAGAATTCACGGCCGCGGGGACTTCGGGTTCCCCGACAGTGAGCACCGACCCGGTGACCTCGTTGGGACGCCAGGTCGTGCATCCCTTGCACCCCTGGTCCCAGGCGGACATGTAAACTGCCCGAAAATCCTCGAACGCGATATCGCCGGGACAGTTGATCGTCTTGGAAATCGAACTGTCGACCCACTTCTGGGCCGCCGCCTGCATGCGGACATGGTCTTCCGGACTCAACGACTGTGCATCGACGAAATGCCCGGGCAGAGGCTGGTTGCCGAACATGTCACGCCAGAGCCGGACCGCGTAGTCGACAACCTCTTCCTCGACTTGCGAGCCGTCCGGCTGCAGCACCTTGCGGTTGTACGAAAATGCAAACACGGGCTCGATTCCCGAGGAAACATTGCCTGCATACAGTGAAATCGTCCCCGTCGGCGCGATCGATGTCAGGAGGGCGTTGCGGATGCCGTTGGCCGAAACCGCCTCCCTGACCCCTTCGTTCATCGCCTGCATGGTTCGGCCCGCCAGGAAGGCGTCGCGGTCGAACAGCGGGAATGCACCCTTTTCCACGGCCAGTCCGGTGGACGCCAGCCAGGATGAATGGGCGATCCGGCGCATCCAGTCTTCGGTGACCCGCACGGCCTCGGTGCTCCCGTAGCGCTTTCCGGTCATCAGCAGCGCGTCGGCCAGACCGGTCACGCCCAGGCCAATTCGCCGCTTGGCATGCGCCTCCTGCCGCTGGGCTTCGAGCGGGAACCGGGACACGTCGATCACGTTGTCCATCATGCGCACGGCGACGGCCACCAGGCGGTCGAGTTCATTCGTGTCGATTCCGGCATTCGACCCGAAGGGATCATGAACAAGGCGGGCCAGGTTGATCGAGCCCAGGAGGCAGGCGCCATAAGGCGGCAAGGGTTGCTCCCCGCAGGGATTGGTCGCGGAAATCGTCTCGCACCAGTGGAGATTGTTGCGTTCGTTGATCCGGTCAATGAAAATGACGCCGGGTTCGGCATGGTCGAAGGTCGACTCCATGATCCGGTTCCACAGGAGGTTCCGCATCGCGGCAAACCGGGCTTCTTCCTCCGCGGATGCCGATTGCGACGCGTCCGGTCGGTCCATGATTTCCTCAATAGCGGCTGCGCCTTGTCGCGGACAGCCCGTTCAGAGTGGCTCTATGTCCGTCGCCTGGAGCCCGCGCGGCACGCTTTCCACGCGAACAAAAACGCGCTGCCCCGGAACAAGGTCGGTCATGCCGGAACGGAACAGGACGCTTACATGGACGAACACCTCGCGATTGTCCTCGTCCGGCACGACGAAGCCGTACCCTCTCGCCAAGTCGAAAAACTTCACGCTGCCCGCCAACTCCATGACGGCCGACGATGGGGCGTCCGCTTTCAGGTCCGGATTGCGGGCATCGGGGAACCGGCTGCCCTCGACTGACCCGGGCACGGCTTCCGGAAGCTCGACCGAGAGGATTCTCGACACCTGGGGACCCCGGTCGCCGGGCGCGACCGTGCAGGTCACCGCCGTGCCCTCGGGCAGTGTGTCGTACCCCGACGTTTGCACGACGCTCACGTGATAGAAAAGGTCGGCGGAGCCGTCCTCCGGCTCCAGGAAACCGTAGCCCTTTTCCGCGTGGAACCATTTGACCGTGGCCCTGACCTCAGGGCCGGGGTGGTCGGCCCGTCCTGCGCCGGGTCCGGCAGCCATCGACCCGTACCCGGGCGCCCCGGCCAGGGATACGGTCCGGGGCGATACCGTGGAGAAATCGACGGCGAGAATCCGGGAAACTTCGGGCCCGCGCAGGGCCTGCGCCGTCTCGCAGGCGACCGTCGCGCCAGCAAGAAGCGTATCGAGCCCGACCTCCGCCAACACCGATTGCCGGCAGTGGATGTCGGACGACCCGTCTGCGGGAACGACAAAGCCGTATCCCCTTGCCGGATCGTACCATTTCACCGTTGCCGAAATCCGCGTGCCGGCTCCGGGTGCTGAAAACGAATTCGTCATCCCGAATGATTTTCCTCTATAACGCAAGTTTGGTAGCGACTGGCATTTCTACCGTCCGCCTCAGGGCCGGTGAAGACCTCGAGGGAACGGGATCGGCGGAAGAGGGAGAAACGAGACATGGCACGAAATCCGCATCGAAAAACAACCGATCGAGGCGACCCAGACCCGGACCGTATCCGACACGTCCTCAACATCGTCAAGCGGTCTGCGAACACGGCGCCAGCCGCAGCCGCGAAGATTACCCTGCCCGCGCAGGCTGGGTGACGCCGCCGCCATTCACTTGCCCTTGTTCCCATTCCTCCAGAGTGGACTGAAGCGCCTCCAAGTACTTGTCGCACAGGGTTTGAACATCTTTTTCATCGGACCAATTCGTGAATCTGTATTCGAATGTCCGTTCGACGTTTGTCGGCACAGGTTCCAACTCCGTCGCCGGATTACCGATTCCCTCGTGTTGCACGACATTGCCGTGTTCATCCGTCCTCCCGATCAGCAGACCTTCGCCTACAGTTATTGCCTCTTCTATCTCCAAAGTGATGTTTCTCTGAGATTCGATCGGGCGACGGTGGATATTCTCGTTCCTGCGGCACCTGAAGAAGCGCAGTATGTCGTTGGCCATCTTCCTTTCGTACCACGCCTGCTGGCCGGTGCCATTGCACTCTACCGCCAAGTACTGCAAGACACTACGGGCAGCCGTCAGAAAGGCACTCAGTTCGTGGTCGAACGAAGTGGGGTCATTCGCATTTTCGTCCATCCCGCGCCGGAAATAGCGCGCTTCGTGGAGCTTCTTGCGTATCCAGGACTGCGCCATCTGCTTTCCTTTCGTTGTTTCTCGGACAGGAGCGCATTGCTTTCGGATCCTGTCGCGCCAACTGGCCCAATACCGTTATTCAACTTACGCGAACAATGTTCGAGAATTCGTCTCGCCGCTTCGATCATCCGCAAGCAATTTCGAGGCCGTATGGAACTTCTCCTGTTGGAGATGCGCATCGGCAGTCTTGTAGCGCCAGCGAGCGAAAATCGCTCCTATGCCCGCAGCCAGCATCAAGCCGACGCCCTGTCAATTTCCGCGTCTCAGGCTCGTTTTCAGTCGTCACGCTTCACCGCGAAGGCGCCTGCGATGTTGTTCCGGTGGAACAGGCCTCCGATTTCCTCGCCGTTCGGACCGTAGACATGCCCGAACAGGCTGCCCTCGGCCTGAGCGCCGAATGAGGCCCGGCGAGCATATCCGCGGTCGGTTTCCCAAAACCGCACATCGTCCGTTCCGAAGCTTCTGCCCTGGAGAGGCAATTCCCGCCAGACCATGTCGGCGAGCGACGCACCGTCTTCCCGGACGATGTTGGTGAACTCGACATTGACGGAGGCCTCGCCGGCGGCCGCCAGGCCAGCCACGGTCAGGCCCGCATCGCCGTGGACGAACGCGCCGCCATCGCCCGACGAGCCGTCCGTAACGCCGGTCATGATTCCCGACCAGCTCGCGTTGCCGCTCAATGCGGTCACGGGGGCGGTGTCGCTCGCGTCGCCGAACCAGTATGTGTGGTAAGTGAAGTCCCGGCCCTCCGGCTCGGAAGAAGTCTCGACGATGAAGAAGCCGTGCTCCGTCCAGGCGCCGAATGCGTGGTGGGACAGAGGACCGTTCAAACGCTCCTGGGTGTAGGACCTCTTTGCCCGGTCGATTCCCCGACGTGGCTCAAGGCGCTCAAACGCGGAAATGTCAGGACGGCGCATGTCGTCCCCAATTGAGGGATCGACATGGATACCGCCAATGGTGGGGCATCCCAACGCCTCGCAGACAGCGACATCTCCACCAAAGCTGGTCACGACCGGGGCGGTCGCAGCCGCCATGCGCTGCTGCAGGATGGTCTCTACGGCGTGGGCGGGCGGCGCGGGACCGGTCGGGGGATGAGTGCCGGGCGCCTGGACCTTTGGGCCGGACCCGCCGCCGCAACCCGACAGGACTGCCGTCAATGCGGCCGCAGCAAGCCATGGTCTTGATTTCATGGCAAATCCCTTAGTCCGATTCCAAGCGCGGCACACAGTTACGCAACGAGTTCTCCGGATCATCAGTTATTCGCGCTGGAAAACCCGGCGTTAAAGCCGGGAGAAAAAGCACGCTCCCTTGCTCACGCCACGGGGCATCCGTGGCAGGTTGATATTGGCACCGCATGGTCCCCCCTCCTTTGGAACGCACCGGTGAAGCGCGTGGAGGCTTCTCGCGATGGCTCGCCTGTGAAGCGCAAACTTGAAGAGGACCTGGAAGACCCTCCCGAATCGGCGATTGCCGGGGGTGTTAATTCCAGAGAGCGAAAATCACGCCCTTCCGGGCGGCAGACATGCCGCCGATTGGTTTGCCGGTGTGCTTGTGGCGTCTGCATCCGGGTTTTCCAGATCCTCTGAGAATCCCACACCTTCAGACAGCGGGCGACGTTAGTCAACGCGGTATACAACTGCAGCGTGGAGGCGCATACAAGACCGGTTCCAGATTGCGAAAACGCAGATCGCGTCATCGGGCCTTATGTGCCGTCGCCGAAATACCTGTCCCATTCGTCCGGGGTGCTGCCCGATAGCAGAAATTCCCGTTCATCCGCCGACAGATGCGGAAACTTGTCCCTGAGAAATGGCCGCTCCGCACGCGCAGAGCTCATCCACCGTTCCAAAGCGGTCGGATCGATCAAAAGATCCATTTCGTTGAGCCTTCCGGACAGTACGGACCTTTTCCGGACCGTCACACGTTCCACCCCGCCGCCGCCTGTCTCCGGGCCCCGTCGGAAGTGGCCGAATACCGACTGCTTGATCGCATCCAGGCGGCCTCTCAACACTCCCTTGCCGGTTCTCTTTCCACGGGCCATTGTCTCGACGGCCTCAAGGAATGTCGGCCCGCTCCCTCCGCGGAAAAGCAACCATGTCAACGTCTGGAAACAGGTCCAGCTTGATCGTGATCGATCTTGGCCTTGCATGGTGCCCATCAGCGTCATCGACATTCAGGAAGGCAACGCCGCATGACTTCCAGAAAACCTTGTCGCCGTCGCCTTCTTGCTTGATGTTGATCGTATAGACGTTGTTTGACTTGGTCATGACATTCCTCCTGGTATCCTGCGCTCGTCAACTGTCGGAGTCCATGACGGCCTCCCATTCCCGCGGGGTGGTGCCCGTCAAGAGAAACTCCAGCTCATCGGCTGCCAGGTGTGGAAATGCCTCCTGGATACGGGGCCTCGCCGCGTCATCCGATTCCATCCATCGCCATAATGTTTCCTGATCGACGAGCAGATCCATTCTGTTTGTCTGTCCGGTCAGCAGGGATGTCTTCCAAAACGGTATGGTTTTCAGTCCGTCTCCCCTCACTGGCATTTCGAGTGTCCGCATTCCCGGCAGACCAGGCATCCTTCCCGGCGGAACACCGCCGGGCTGCCACACGCGCCGCAGGAGCCCGATGCCGCAATCACCCCGACGACGGGCGCTCCCGGAGGATCGTCCGGCTCCCGTACATGAAACTCCGCACCTTCATAACCGACGGTACCCAGGTGCTGCTCGATCACGTCTCCGAGCAAGGCCAGGATCGACGGTACGTACCGGCCATTCATCCAGGCGCCGCCGGTCGGATCGAAGACTGCACGCAATTCTTCGGCCACGAACCGCACGTCCCCGCCCCGGCGGAATACCGCCGAAATCATCCGTGTGAGTGCCAGCGTCCACGGATAGTGCTCCATGTTCTTCGAATTGATGAAAACCTCGAACGGGATACGCCGTCCCGAATGGAGTGCGTCATTGATCGTGACGTAGAGGGCATGCTCGCTTTCCGGCCACTTGATCTTGTATGTGCGGCCTTCCAGCGCCTCCGGACGTGCAAGCGGCTCCGCATTGGCCGGCATGGCCGGAGAATTCACGGCCGCGGGGACTTCGGGTTCCCCGACACTGAGCACCGATCCCGTGACCTCGTTCGGACGCCAGATCGTGCATCCCTTGCATCCTTGGTCCCAGGCGGACATGTACACGGCCCTGAAGTCCTCGAACGCGATATCGCCGGGACAGTTGATCGTCTTGGAAATCGAACTGTCGACCCACTTCTGTGCCGCCGCCTGCATGCGGACATGGTCTTCCGGACTCAACGACTGTGCATCGACGAAATGCCCGGGCAGGGGTTTTTCGTCATTCATCTCGCGCCAGAGCCGGACCGCGTAGTCGACAACCTCTTCCTCGACCTGCGAGCCGTCCGGCCGCAGCACCTTGCGGTTGTACGAAAACGCAAACACGGGCTCGATCCCCGAGGAAACATTGCCTGCATACAGTGAAATCGTCCCCGTCGGCGCGATCGATGTCAGGAGGGCGTTGCGGATGCCGTTGGCCGAAACCGCCTCCCTGACCTCTTCGTTCATCGTCTGCATGGTTCGGCCCGCCAGGAAGGCGTCGCGGTCGAACAGCGAGAACGCACCCTTTTCCACGGCCAACCCGGTGGACGCCAGCCAGGATGAATGGGCGATCCGGCGCATCCAGTCTTCGGTGACCCGTACGGCCTCGGTGCTCCCGTAGCGCTTTCCGGTCATCAGCAGCGCGTCGGCAAGACCGGTCACGCCCAGGCCAATTCGTCGCTTGGCATGTGCCTCCTGCCGTTGCGCCTCGAGCGGGAACCGGGACACGTCAATCACGTTGTCCATCATGCGCACGGCGACGGCCACCAGGCGGTCGAGTTCATTCGTGTCGATTCCGGCATTCGGCCCGAACGGATCATGAACAAGGCGGGCCAGGTTGATCGAGCCCAGGAGGCAGGCGCCATAAGGCGGCAAGGGTTGCTCCCCGCAGGGATTGGTCGCGGAAATCGTCTCGCACCAGTGGAGATTGTTGCGTTGGTTGATCCGGTCAATGAAAATGACGCCGGGTTCGGCATAGTCGAAGGTCGACTCCATGATCCGGTTCCACAGGTCCCGGGCGCGAACCGTCTTCCAGACCTTGTCCGCGAACACGAGGTCCCAGCCGCGATCGGCTTTCACCGCTTCCATGAACGGATCGGTGGCAAGTACCGACAGGTTGAACATCCTCAACCGGGCAGGGTCCGACTTGGCGGCGATGAAGTCTTCGATGTCCGGGTGGTCGCAGCGCATCGTCGCCATCATTGCGCCCCGCCGCGACCCGGCCGACATGATGGTCCGGCACATCGAATCCCAGACATCCATGAACGAGAGCGGTCCCGAAGCATCGGCCGCAACGCCGACGACCGGCGCACCTTTCGGCCGAATCGTGGAGAAGTCGTATCCGATCCCGCCACCCTGCTGCATGGTGACGGCAGCTTCCTTCAGCATGGCGAAGATCCCGTCCATGCTGTCGGGAACCGTTCCCATGACGAAACAGTTGAACAGGGTGACCGAACGCCCGGTGCCGGCGCCTGCCAGGATACGCCCCGCCGGCAGGAAGCGGAATCCATCGAGCGCATTGTAGAACTCGCGTTCCCATCGGTCCGGATCCGCTTCAACCGCCGCCAGCGCCCGGGCCACGCGCCGCCAACTGTCCTCGACCGTTCCATCGAGCGGGTCACCGGACGCATCCTTCAACCGGTATTTCATGTCCCAGATCTGTTCGGAAAACGGACATGCGAACGGATCGGCGTCCGGAACAATGGAGCTTTTCGGAGCCATTGGCGGTCCTCCTCGCGTTTCAGATGCCGGACGGTGCGGCAGGGGCCAGTGCAGCGATGCCAACGACGAAGAGAACGGCTCCCGCCAGCCCGATCGGGAGTTCCATGCGGAAGTCGCTGCTGTGCCTTCCGCCGGACCCGAACCCGTACAGAAACAGGGCCAGGCCGATCGCGGCTGTCCAGAGTGGCAATGCCGGGTCGGGGCCGTTCATTTCGCTCATCTACGACCGCTCGGCGCAGTCCCGTCGAGCGGGACGCCGGCCAGCCTATTCAGTCGGCATTTCATGCCCCGAACCTTGCCGGAAAACGGCGCAGCGAATACAGCGGCAGAACCGGTATCGTTCGACGCAAAAACCCGCCTGCACATTGACAAATCCGTGGCCAGTCGGCACCGCGGAATGGCGAGTGAAGTTCCCGACAACCGGGTCCTGTCCCATCGGATCGACCTTCTGGAGGAACGGATGAACACGAAATCCGCTGCAATCGAGGGGGCCGCAGAACGACTTCGCGCCGATATGGCCAAGCGTGAAGGTGCCATGGAGCGTGCCATGGAGCGGCTTCGAACGGATATGGCCAAACGTGACGCGGTCAATACCCGTTGGATGATTGGCGCCATCGCAGCAGCCATCCTGATTATCCTCGGCGGTGTCAGGCTGATCGTCGGAGGATAGGCGCCAGCCACTTCAAATTCCTCTGAAGCCGAACTGGCGGCCCGATCATGCCAAGAACACAGGGCAGTAGCGGACATCGCACATTTTGACATCATCGCGCTTCCGAAGCTGGCAGCTTCCGCTTCATGGAAGCGGCGGCTGCCCGTAATTCGTACAGAGCCTGCTGATGCCCCTGTACGGCGGCCAACAGGAACCATTTCATGGCCTCGTGCGGATCGTGGTCGACGTCGGTCCCGGCCGAATACATGGTTCCCAGCGTGAACTGTGCCGGCGCATGGCCCCGCGCCGCAGACAGGCGAAACCACCGAACCGCCTGGCCCGGGTCTTCCTCGACGCCCTCGCTCATGCAATGCATGCAACCGAGAACGTAAGCCGCCCTGGGTTCTCCCTGGTCTGCGGCCAGGAGGTACTGAATGAGCGCTTCGTCGGGATCCTTATCGACGCCTTCGCCCTGGTGATACATGGAGCCGAGCATGAACCGTGCAGGTGCGTACCTGTGCTGCGCGCCTGCCCGAAAAACCGTGAGCGCGGTTTCATAGTCGCCGGAAACATGAGCGGAAACGCCACGGTTGTACTCGTTTTCCTGCCAGCACCGCGGCATCGGGGCGACATGCGCCACGCTCACCAGGAACCTCCGGACATGTCATGGCGCACGACGAACGCCGTCACGGCGGCGAGCAGGGCGGGGGGCGCCAGGGGAAAGCGCGACCGGAAGAGTGGCTTCCGCCGCCTCAGCGACCAGAGCGCCGACATGCACAGGCCCGCGATTCCGAGAACGGTTGCGAAGACCAGCACTTCGTCGGCACCCAGGAAAAGACAAACGGCCAGGAGCGGCCAGTCGCCATCGCCCGGTCTCCGCAACAGTCCGAGGCGAACCGCGCACGCGACGATCCCGGTCCCCGCCAGGGCGAACCCGGCTGCCAGTCCAGCCCCGGCCGGGCCGTCCCCGGCCACGCGCAGGCAGCCGCACGCGACGGCGGCACAGGCGAGGGTCTCGTATTCGATCCGAAGGCGCCGGCAATCCACCCACGCAACGCGGAGGGCGGCAGCAAGCAAAACACCGTAACCTGCCACCATCAACGTCACGGTGCGGACTCCGGCCGGAACGTGCCGGTCAGCTGGCTGCACCAGGGTTCCGGCAAGGCCAGGCGGCACTGTGCCATGGGAGGCCGCGCAAGGAACGCGGCCCCGGCGTCACGCCGCGCCAGCGTCAGCAGTTCGTCCTGGATGCGAAGAATCGCATCGAGCAGGGACACACGTTCCTCCAGGATCACGTGAAGTTCGTCCACGCTCCGCGAACCTGCAATCCCGGCGTCCGGTCCGTCGGCGCCATGCCAGCCGTCCCAGGGCTGGGGAAAGACCGGCGAACCGGCCAAAAGGGCGCCGCCGAGGAGAATCAGCACCCGGTGCATGAGCCCGTCGCCAGGGTGTCGGTGATGATCGAATCGGCCGTGAGGCTGCCCGTCAGGGCCAGGTGATCGAGGGAAACGTCCTCCAGGACCAGGCTTCCGACGGTCAGCCCGGCGCCGACCACCAGGGTGGTGATGTCCGCCGCTCCGGACGCAGTCAGCGTCGCGACCGTGGCGGTTCCCGCCGACACCGAAGGCGCACTCAGCGCGTTGGCCACAATGGATGGAGCCGTCAGCGCGGCGACATTGGCCGCTGCGGCGGTCAGGGAGGCCTGCACGGACAGATCATTGGCAATCGTGACCGTGTCGGCAGTCAGTTCGCCCCTGACGGTCAGCGCACCACCGATGTCGACGTTCCGGGCTTCGACCGTGGCGGCGTCCACGATATCATTGCCGTTCATGTCGAGAGGGGCTTCGAGGCGGTTGAGTTCGGGCCGGCCGGGCACTGCGATCCGGTGCAGGTACGGCGATACATGGACCTGGTCCGACACCTGCCGAATCGCCCCGAGCTCGCCCTGGAAATCATCCCCGGTCTCCGCGATGATATCGGTCAGGTCATAGGTGAAGTCCCATCCCCTCAACTCGGTAACCGCATGGGCATCCACCCGGCCGACAAGTTCGGCGCCCCGGTCCGGACGGGGAACATGGGAGACGACACCGGCCCCCGGACTTTCGGTCAGCAGCACGACGTAGAGATTGCCTGCGTCCGGCGCATGAAGGAACACCCGCACCTCCTGCCGGAGCGCCGTTGCCGGCACGCTGTCCTGCGAGACATCGCCGGCGGCGATCAGGGCGGTCCAGCCCTGCTCCTCGGCATCGTTCGCCAGTGCGTCAACCCGCGGTTGGAGCACCGTGTACTCCGCTGCCGCCCAGGCCTCGACGTCATCGGCCAGCCGCGACAACTGTCCGGCCGTCAATGCGACCGCCTGCCGCGCCAGGAGGTCCGACCCCAGGCGGACCGCCCCGGAAATCAGGATCGAGAACACCGCCATCGCGAGCGTGAGATCGCCCAGGCCGACACCCCGCCGCCGCCGCCAGAAGCGGCAGACGCTCATGGCGTGCACCCGACGCATGTGGAGGTGACCACGAGAGACGTCACGGTCGTGGACCGCGTCCGCACGGATCCGGCGGTGACGTTGTTGATGGTTGCGGCTCGCAGGTCCGGGACCACGCCCGCGGGGAGAACCAGCGCGTCCGCATCGGCCGGGGCCGGCGCCGTGACCGTCCCCCGGGTGGATGCGAGCCGCGTCGACACGTCCAGCGCGTCGGTGGCGAGTGATTCCAGGCGCAGCGCGTCCTGGCCCGCCGGCGGCGTCGTGACCGTCAGGGTAACGGGAACCGGCACGCCCATGGCAGCCCCCGCCTCCAGCCGTGCTGCGGTCACGGTACCTCCAACGGTGACGGTCGCCGCGATCACCCCGGCGTCATCCCCCGGGACGGGCGGATTGACGGCCAGGGTGTCGGTGTCCGCGGAGCTCCACTGCCCATCGGCCGCGGCGACGGTGCCCACCGCCCGAATACCGGCAGTCTCGAGCGCGACCTGCATCGAGGGCGCCGTCCTCCGCACGCGTTCCGGGTAGGGCAGGGGGATTTCGTCCAGGCCGAGTGCGAGCGGCGTCGCCGCCCGGTCCCGGCCCAGCCATTCGCCGATGCGATTCCCGAGCACGGTCCGGGACGTTGCGGACATGTCCGGCCAGGCGAAAAGGAGGCGATCGACGCCGCCCGGCACGGCCGTGTACCGAAACTCGAGATCGCGGCGTGCCGGAACATGGGGCAGCGCGCCCGCCGCAACCGGATCCCCCCCGATGAACAGGGCCGCTTCGGAAACGCTGCGGATGAACATGAACGCCGCGGCGGCCTCGGCCTCCGCCCTGTCACGGGCAAACGAAGCGGCCAGGCGATCCATGACGGCCGCGACAACGAGCAGGGCAACCAGCGTGGAGATGAGCGCGAACCCCCGCCGCCGCCGTGGCCGCGCCGTCATCGGAACGTCAGCTCCACGTCGACGTCATCGTCGCACTCGGCGGAGATTTCGGCCACCGTCGCCGGCATGTCGAGATCGGTGTCGTCGATCTCGATTTCCGCCAGGGACGACTCTTCAGACCCCTGGTCGGCATAGTTCGAGACCAGGTCGATGCAGTTCGCCTCGGACATCTCCTCCACCTCGATGATGAAGGTGTTCCCGTCGCCGGTCACGGCAACGGAGTCGCCGAATGGCGTGTTGATGCTGACGGTGGTCACCACGCTGCTGCCGGTACCGGTCGTGGTCTCCCGCCTCCCTTTCGAGGGGACCATCTTGGCATCGTCAAGCGTCTGGATCAGGCTGCCCGTGCCGTACGACGCTCCGTTCCGGTGCAGGTCGGAGACGGCCGCGTAGATCTCGTTGATCATCTGGGAGGTCTGCAACCGCTTCTGCCGGTTGTCGATGTTGTTGTACGCGAGCACCGCGCCGGCAACGACGACCGCCGCCAGCGTCAGGTAGAGGAGGAAATCGGTCAGGCTGGCGCCGCGGCGGCGGCGCCACCGCCGCCGGAACCGTTCCGGGACCGTTGGTCGATTCGCGCGCATATCAGCCTTTCGGCCGAATTCACTTCGGTGTTCTGTCGAGCACATGACTCCCTTTCCTTTCGGCGCTCACTGTATGAGCGTCGTGATGTTGACCATGACGAAGGCCGCCGAGCCGATGATGGCCGCGGCCAGGAACATCAGCACGAGCCGCAGGACCTGCACCATGGTCTCGACGCGTTCCTGCAGGCGTTCGAGCCAGGCGTTTGCGTAGCGCCCGTAACGGGGCACCCAGTCGGCGTGCCCCGCATAGGCCCTGAGGACCGCGTTCAGTTCGGGGTCCGGAAACCCGTGCCCGGCAGTGATCGCGGCGTTTCCGATGTTGGTGCGGTCGGCGTACCTGGCGATCGCAAGGATCCGGGAGCGGGAATACGGCGGAAGGCCTTCGGCCAGGTTGAGCAGGAACGCCCGGTTGATCTCGTGCCCGACGCGGGCATTCTCCAGCAGGACGAACGCGAATGTCGCGCCCATCCGCAGGCGGTAGAGCGAAAAGGGCGGTATCCTGTCGAGCCATTCCCGCCCAAACCCTGCATGAAACCGCTCGACCAGGACACAGGCGGCAACCAGCAGCGCGAGGGCGCCCGCGACAATGATCGCGTGGTCGGCGACGCCCATGGCCACCCGGCCCACGATCTGCGAGGACACCGGCCACTCGCGGAGAGGGGCCAGTGTCTCCAGGGTGGGAAAGAGGCTGGTTCCGAGGGTGTAGAGCAGCACGAAGACCAGGAAGAACAGGAACACCGGCCACATCAGCGCCTGCCGGATGGCCTTCGCAATGCGCTCGTCGACATCGGTCAGCGTGGCGGCCGCCCTGAAAATGCTCGCATCCGAAGCCAGCCCGAACCGGCGGAACAGCATGGCCTCCGCTTCCGGGACGTAGTCCGTCACCGTCGCGGCGAACCGGTCGGTCCCGAGGGAGCCCCGCAGGTCCCCGAGAATGGCCTGGAAGGTCGTCCGTCCACGGCCCTGGATCTCCGCGACCATGGGCAGCGCCCGGTTCAACTCCATTCCGCTCTCGAGCAAGTCGGCAAGGATCCGCCAGGTCCGTGTCCGCACGGAACGCCGGAACGCGATCCGCCGCACCATCAGTTCAAGCTTCGCGAACAAGGCCCGCAATCCAGCCCTGGTACCGCTCCAGCATCCCCTGGTCCATCACGCCCACGTCCGCGCCTTTCTTGCGCGCGTCGGCCGGTGCGACGAGGCCCGCGTTGACCAGGAGATTGATCTTTCGCGACAGCGTCATGCCTTCCAGACCTCCCGCGGCGAACGGTCCCGTCCAGTGGCGCCACGCCGCGATCGCGTCGTTCCTGCGGACGCAGTCGAGGTAGCCTTCGTCCGGGACGATGGTCTCGCCCACGGCGACCAGGCGCCGGTATCCCGCCAAGGCCCGGGCGGCCGCGCTGTCGCCCCGCCCCGCGCCGCACGCCGCGCACCCGTTCCTGTTCCGCTCGCGGAAAGGGCCGTCATCCCGGATCGGAAGAGCGCATTCGCAGAGAAGCGGGACCAGGGACTGCTTCATCAGCAGGGTGATCGAGTCCGGCTTGGCCAGTTCCGATGGATGAATGCCCATGTCGATCATCCGGAACAGGATCGAATTGACCGAACCGATGTGGAGCGTGGTCCAGATCTGGTGGCCGGTTTCGATGAACTGGATCATCTGCCGGGCGCCCTCGGCATCGCGGACCTCGGACACGGCGCCGACATGGGGGTTGATCCGGACGAAATGCATGAGGGCAGCCCGGTAGTTCGCGGTGCGTTCCTCCGCCGTACCTGCCGACTGGATCGGGATCTGGATGATGCCGCTCCTCCGAATGCGGCTTTCGACCGGATCCTCGATCGTGACGACGGAGATCTCGCCGCCGTTCTCGTCATAGAGCTTCTCGACACACCTGAGGATGGTGGTGGACTTTCCGTCGCCGGTCTCGCCGCCGACGATGACCGCCCCTCTCATCCGGTCCCGGGCGTTGCCGAGATCGGCAAGGACGAGTGGGTCGAAGCCCAGGCCGTCCAGCGTCGCGACGTCGTCGTTCTCGTCATAGACGATCCGCAGCACCACGTGCTCCCGGGTTCCGGCCGCGCCTTCATGGAACCCTTTCTGCCCGCGGATCTTCTGGATCCGTTCCGGCAGTTGGATCGAATGCCCGGGCGTGATCGAGAACGACTGGAACGCGTGCTGCTGCTTCGTCGTGTGGCCGCTGCCCTCGTCGCGGGCATCGAACAGGTAGGCGATGATCGCACGGCCTTCGCTGACCGAAATGTCTTCCCGGTAGTCGATCTCGCGGCCGGCAACGGCGATCCGGACATCGGTCTGGCGCGACCGCCCGATGACCTTGACATCGCTCGCGCTCATGGCCGAGGCGTCCTGGAGCAGCCTTGCGACCTGGCGCTTGTGGCTTTCCTGCTCTTCCGCTCCGCATTCCGCGGGCCCGGACGCGGCATAGAGATCGGCTATCGCGTGCGGCGGAGCCTGTTCGACACTGGGATCGACGGAAAAGGAGGCCACGATCTCCTGCTGGATCCCGAGAACCGCCGGATCGAACTGCTTGCCGCTCTGGACGACGAACCGCCCCGTATCGAATGCGGCGCAGATCTCCCGGAGTTCGGCCGGGATCTCGATCAGGCCGTCGTCACGAACAGCATATTGCCGGGAACGCGACAGGCTTGTGGAAACGAGGGATCCGCGCACCATGGTTCACTCCACGGTGACCGGCACGCCGGAGGCGCTGACCAGCCGGACCACCCCGTCGCCGATCGCGACGACTTCGTGCCCGGTCTCGAGGACGTCTCCCCTGGAAACCGACCGGCCCACACCGTCGACCCGGATCAGCGCGCGCGTTTCTCCGCCCCGTTTCACGATGGCCTGGAGCGTGAAGTCCGTCTTCTCTTCGGCCTGGACGACGACCTGTGCAGTATCGATCTCCGGTGATTGACCCTGTACCGGTAATGCAACCGTCGCCGATTCGAGCCCGAACAGCTCTCCCAGCCGCCGGTTGTTCTCGTGAATCTCGAGCAGCTTGACCTGCGATTCGCTGCAGATCGCGAGAACATGCCGCTCGATCGCCAGGGCCGACAACGCCTCGGTCGGATCGGCGAGGGCGGCATATGCGTCCTGCAACACCTTGATTGGACACAAGAAAGCCAGTCCCGAATCGGTCTCGGCCCGAACATCGGAAGGAATCGTGACCCAGACCGCCGCCAGGAAGGAGGAAAACCATGTGCTCGACAAGACGCGCATCGTGTGACTATTATCGCCGCCAGAATCAAAGTCAACATACTGGAAAGAAGATAAATGAACAAAGCTTTGCACACCACGGCACTGACCGTGCTCGCCACCGTGGCCGTGGCCGGCGCGATTCCGGCCGCCGCCAACACCGCGTTCTTCGACTTCGGAGGACTGGCGAAGGGGGACCGGGGAGAAACGCTGTCACGGACCAGGGCGGCGGAACTCTACGCGGCGGCACTCCAGCACATCGCCGGCGATTACCTCGACACGATTGCGGCCGAAAACACCCGTGCGCTGCTTGACGCCCTGGAAGCGGCGGGGACGGGCCTGCCGGAAGGGCAGGGGACGCTGGCCACGGCGGACATCCGCCGCTTCGCCGGCCTCGGAATCCGGGCGGCCGCGGCGGGAGGCCAGATGGCCGTGTGGGTGGTCGAAGGGGATCTCCGAAGCGGCGCCCAGGGGATCGACATCGAGATGGCGGCCGCCCGGCTGCACCTGGCCATGGTCGGCAGGATCCGGGGAACCGCGTTTCACCGCGACGCGGTGCAATCGGAAACGATCAACCCGACGCTCGCGGCGGTCCTTCCCGCCGCGGCGATCGGAATCGTGCTGCCGGTCCGCTCGCCGGCCGACGTCCTCTCGGAAGACCCGGATGCGACCGCTCACCGGCGCCAGCCCTGTCCGGCCGGCCAGCACGGCTTCGGCATCATGCAGACACGCTCCTATGCCCGCAGCGTGCGCGGCGACGGGCGGAGCGAAACCCGATGGACCTCCGACGCATGGCTGGAGACGGGCCGCAGCTGTTTCGCCGATTCGACCCGGACCGTGACCGTCGCCGAGCAATGCCCGTCGCCGCAACCGGGATGGATCCTCCACCGCGTCGAACAGCGCATCGAAAAACACCCGGACAACCCCTACGGTTTCAGGGTGTGGCGGGGAGAAACCAACCCGGCCACGGAGATCTCCAACACCTGCGGCATCGACGGCAGGAGGCTGAACACCTCCAGCGCCCTGGAAACGGGCAATCGCACGAGATCCTGCAGCGCGGCTCACCCGTCGTCCCCTCCCTGGCAGGGCAATGTCCGGGAGTCGCGCTCGATCAGGGTGGTCAACAGCTGGTTCGGCCAGGACAAGGCGGGCGGTATCGAGCGGCGTTACTACGGGCCATGGATCCAGCAGTCGGAAAGCTGTTCGCGGACCCGGACCCGCGCCAGGAGCCGGCAGGCTCTCCGTACCTGTCCCGCATCGCACCCGAACGGCGACTCCTACCAGGGCGACACCGGCACCGAGACGTACACGGAATTCCTCTCTGGCGCTCCGGAACGGACGGTCCGGGTGGACTGGAACGGCAACTGGGTCGTGACCAGCAACAACTGCTACCGGACCTGGACCAGTGGCCCGATGACCGAGACCCGCACTTCAGGTTGCTCGCGCCAGGAGCGATCGGTCACGGAACACTGGCGGGAGTGGGAGCGGAGCAGCGGCTCCGGTCAACTCGTGCGAACCTCGTCCGGTCCATGGAGTACCACGGGTACGGTCCCCGGTTGCGGCCGGCGCCTGGTCAACGGCGGAAACAATGACAACGGAAACAACGACAATCGCGGGAACCGCCGGTTCGACAGCGGCAACGACAATGACAGTGACCGGCGCGAAAGTCCTGGCCCCATCACGGGCGTGGATCTCGACGGCGACGGCGACATCGACAAGTCGATAACCAGGGCCAGGAAGGACCGGGACGACTTCGACAAGGACGATCTCGTCACGAAAAGGGAAGACGAGCTGACGCCCGACGATTTCCAGAACGATGACAACGACGATGACGACAGCGACGATGACGGCGGCGGTCCCTGTTTCCTGACCACTGCGGTCACCTCGATGCGCAGCGAGGCGGACGACGGCCCGACACTGACCATACTCCGTGAATTCCGCGATGGCTGGCTGGCGGAAACGGAAGAGGGCAGGGCGCTGATCGCGGAGTACTATGTCCTGGCCCCCCGTATCGTGAAGGCGATCCCGGAGGGCGACCCCGAGTGGGCCCGGATCGCGGAGCGGATCGATTCGGCGCGGGATGCGATTCTCGCGGGCCTGAACGATGAAGCGCTGGCGATCTATGCCGGCATGATCCGAGACTTGCAGCAACGGTGGCTTTGAATGGCCGAACATTCGGGTTGACGTGGACAACGTGTTTTGTATGTTCTCTTTTTGTTCCGTTTCGGGAAGTGTTCGGGATGTTTGATCATGCCGCAACCGCGTAAGGTTTTCGTAATCGCCATATTCGTCGCGGCCGGGCTGAGGGTCACGGGATGCGATTCCGATTCGGGAACGGCGGCACCGGCGTTCTCCCCGGCCCCGATGTCTGCTGCGGGTTCGGATATTCGTACAGCCGCCACTGCTGACTGCCGTGAAGCGTCAGCTCCCTGGTCCGGGTTGAAATCGTTCGCAACGGCAACTCCCGATGACATCCGCCGCTGCATGGCCGTCGAGGTGATCGATCGTCGCGATTTTCCCCGCAAGGCCGCGAGTCCGTTCTTCCCGGACGACGAAAACGCCTTGGGCATGTGCGCCATTTTGGCTACCGGTATCGATCCAGACGATGGGGCGCGGCGTCGGATCATGCCGCTCGCGTTCTGGCCTCACGCAGGATGGATCGCGCGTCCCTGGCCGAATGCCCGGACACCGAAAGCCGACGAGACGGTCGTGCGTGCCCTGCTGACAGCCGACGCCGATCCGAACCCCGTATTCGCCCCGGGCCGCGGCGTCACGGCGCACCCGATACTGCAATTACTCAAGGCGTCACGGCGCAACGATCCTTCAGCCATTCCCTTCGACGTGACAAGCAAAAGGCATGACCAGGTTTGGCGGGTCCTCCACGCCGCCATCGGCTCCAACCGCCCGACCGGCCCGATTGCGGCTTTGCTCAAGCACGGTGCTGATCCCCACGTGGTGACCGCCGGACGAAAATGGACCGCACTTCATGCCCTCGCCGAGGGTGGCGCCAGCCCGGGCGCGGCGGAATCCGGGCAGCTTCTTCTCGACGCAGGAATCGCGCCGACGCTCAGGGACCGAAAACGGCAAACGGCCTGGGACCTGGCTCGCAAAAGGTTGACGCCCCGACAGCTGGCCGCCGCGCCGTCGGAGGTCCGGATGGTGCTCGCGCGTCTGCAGAAAACGATGAAGTGGTAGTGCGATCTGTTTCAGTTCGACGACAGGCGGATCAGGATGCCCAGAATCACGATGCCGAAAGAGATCAGGCCTGCAACCGCCAGAAGCAGCCGGGTTTCACGTTTCGCCGCTTCGGTATCGCGCTTGGCCGCTTCGGTATCGCGCCTTGCCATGTCCGTCTTGATGTCGGCCATTTGTTGCCCCATCTGCTGGGCCAGCAGAGCGATGTCGGTCTTGTATTCGGCCTGCATGGTTTTCATGCGTTCCTCCAGGATGGCGAACTGCCGGGCAAGTTCGTGACTGTCCGGCGTACCTTGCTTGTTGCCAAGCATTGCACTGCCGTTCGGACCGGTCAAGGTCAACGAACGTTCGCGCCGGCAAAACCCGCAATCCGGGCAATCAATGCTTTGGCAGCCCGATGGGCTTAGCCAGGTACATCGTCCCTGTCATCATCGCACTCGGTTTCGGAACGTTGGCCTGGATGAGTTCGAATACGACACCGGACGCGACAGTGCTCAAGCCTCCCTGGGAACAATCGCCGTTGTTTGTGACGGAAGCGGAAATCCGGGCGGCGCAGGAACTCGCCCGTTATCTCCGTACATTGCCGGGTGAGGGAAACCAGGGAAGGGCCCGCGAACTGGAATGGACGCGCGGCTGGCATAACCGTCCCATCGGCAACCTCGACCGCCCCGCTCTTCGCAGGCTCCTTTCCGGCAACCTCTTCCTGCACCGCATCGCCGTCCTCGATCCGCACAGCCGCCCGACGGACGACCGGATCCACCTCTTTCACTTCGGCACGGACGGGATCTTGCGGACGTGCCACGGAGGAAATCGGAATTGGTATCGTTATCGCATGGTCGACGACCTCATCGGGGCGGCCACCTATGTGACCGAATACATCGGCAGCAGGACAGAGGCGCCACCTTCGCAGGATGATCGTGACAGCCCGGAGTGGTGGACGTCATTCATGGACCCGGGCGAGGCATGGCCGCGGCGCCCGATCACGTTCGACGCCCTGACCGGGACGCTGGCCGTGCATTCGGAAACCCCGGACGGAACCTGGGTGCAGCGAATCGGTCATGTCCAGGCTGCCCCGTTCGGCCGGACCGGGGACGCCTGTTCGGAATGGCAGGACTCTGGCGGGAACCTGCCATCCGCCAAAGGGGACGGCCGCGCAATCCGGAACATCGTTCCGCTGTTTCGGCAGGACCCGACCAGGCCCCTGCGAATGGGGGTCTATTTTTCACTGTATCCGCCACCGAAGGAGTAGAACGAATGATTGAACCCGAGCTATCAGCGGCGCGCGCCGTTGGACTGGAAACCGTGCAGCAAAGCATAGCGCTGTCGTATGTGAAGGCCTGGCAGAAACTGCCCAGGGCATCGGCCGATCTCCTCGGAACGGCTCTGCCGGTCCTCGCTGGCCTGAACCCCAGGGACGATCCCGTTATCCTGTTGAGCGCGGACGCGTTCGGAGACAACCAATCGGACGCGCACCGCAAGGCCTGGAAAGGCCTGCAGAAAGCGGCCAATGCCGTCCATCAGGCGAAGGTCCGGCATCTCTGGTACCAGTGGAACCAGGAGACGGGAAAGGAACACCCATGCGTTGCCAACCTTGTATGGACGACGGAGGTTCACATCGATCAGGTGGTGCGCGAGATCGAACTCGTGTTCTGGCCCCATCTGTTCGAATACCTTCCTGCCATCCTGACGCCAATCCGTGATTTCGCAACCCGGCCGCCACCGGCAACCATCGTCCCTACGGCGAGCCGTGGCCTCACTCGCTATTTCCTTGAACGGCAGGGCTGATCCCACCTTAACGATCATCATGCGTTCCTGACTGGCGTGTGACCGGCTCCCACCCGTGGCCAATGACCGTGTGACGTTCGGCCGGTTCTTCGATCGCCAACCGGTGGCATTGGGGCGCTTGAGGCCGGTATTCTGCTCGGCGCTACGGCTTGAAGGAAAACCGAAAGCCCGGGTGGAGGTCACCGATGACCCCCGAGAGGGCTTTGCAAATGCTCGCGGACAGCATCCTTGAACCGCGTGTGCGAATCGGGCAACGCCAGTTCGCCGTGCTACTCTCGGTGATCATCCGCGGCCACGTCGAAGTCGCCGACACCGTGCTGGCCATGTTTGTTGACCGCCCCGGCAGATCGGCTGGCAAAAGCCAATTGCGCCATGGGTACGCAATCCTGTTGTCACACCGCAGCAGTTCGTATCTGCCAATCCCTTCACTGGGAATTGCGCCGAAATCCGCGATAATCTTGTCATGGCGGAGTGCCGATAGTTTCCCGGCATCGACATGGTGGTCACCTCCTTTCCGTGCAATGGCCCTGACGCAGCGGAGTCATGCTCACCGTGATCCGCAATCGCCACAATGGTGCCGAGCGACACCTGGAATTACGAGACAAAGCGTCACCCGGATTCAAGAATGATGCTGGCGGAGTCTTTGCCGTTGCCCTCCGATGGGGCGCAGGCGACGGCCGCGTCGAAATCCTGGCACAATTGATGAAACCAATCCACGCAGGACCAGGCGCAGCGATCGGTACCAATTGGCGCCACGCGAGCGGCGAACATGGCTCGGCACCCCGTGATCCGGCCAGAAAACACTCACTCTCCGGGTTCCGCGCGATGCTTTGTTTCCGGAATCAGACATCACCAAGCTTCCGACAGAAACGCCTGAAGGTCTTCTCGACGTGAACATGATCGAGTGGCATGTTGTTCCGCCTGGCCCAGGATCGGAACTTGTCCGCCACGATCTCGTTCGAACGGTTCGTCTCCTGCCGACAAATCCGGTACCAGGCCGCCTCCGCGGCATACTTCAGGCCTCCTCGGGCCGGGAAAGCCAGGCGCTTCTTCTTCGCCCCTGCGGGTGATCTCTTCGCCCTCGGGTACGGAATTCCGCCCCAGTACCAGGCGGCGGCCTCGATGATCTCCGTTTCGTTCCGGACCAGGATGTCGTCACCTTCCCCCGTGACCGCAAATTCGACAAACGCCGCGTCCCTGTCCTCCGACAGCAGCGCTTCCCACCACGCCAGCGCTTTTGCATGTGCCGGTTTCCTGGACGCCGGCGGTGCCGGCCGGGAGTTGCACCAGCCATCATCGCCGGCCTGCAGAACAATGGCAGGCGATGAGCGAACCATCGTCCACGGACCGGATTTGGGTTGCTGGCCGTTCCTTTCCCGCTCCCAGATCGCCCAGATGGATGCATCGAGGTTGAGTGAGCCTCCTGATTGGGCCTGGCGGACCATCGAGCGCAGCAAGCCGCCCGGATTCCGGGTAGGAGTACTCGGGTGAAAACGGTTCCGATCGATGATGGCGAGGCAAATGCAGGCGATCAGGCTGCCCAGAACCCGTACGGCGCCGTCCCAGACCGACGGATGAACCCCCAACCGGTGTGTGATTTCGTTACAGGCAGCACGCAGGCGGTCATTCCAGGGCAAATCCGGTGGCTCTGCCTCGAACAGGGTCCGCAGGTCGTCGGTCAGGAGTCCGACAATGGCTTCCTCGGAGAGATTGACGGACAATAGTGTCTGGCCGCGGCCGGAATCGGGCTGCGCAGGCCGGGATCCCGGTTTTTCTCCGGGGCTTGAGCGTTGGTTTCGCTCATCCCTGCCGCCATCATTCCAAGGAATTGAAGGGTTGGTCTTGGTGGCAGGCTTCGGGGTCAGGGAGTGGACGGCGGATGTCGGCCCGGAAGTTTCTACATGTACATCTTTATGTTTTTCAGTTGTTGTATTGTATTGGCATCGGAAGTTTTTGACGCACGCGTGCGTCGATTCTTTCCGATGCGAAGGCGAATTCCCGCCTCCCGAGGCCGCCTTGATCGCCTCGTCAAGGCGATGGACGAGTTCACGGACGGCGGCCGTATGCTCCGCCATGCCGTCGCTGATCCGGTTCCGGCAACCGGTCGACGGCAGGGACGCGAGCAGCATCTCCGCTTCGTCACTCAGCGGCGAGACCACCTCCATGGCGGCCAGCGTTTTCAGGCGGTCGCGGAGTTCGCCTTTTGCCGCCCGCAGGTCCTCCTTGACCCGCGCGAATTCGCTGCCGCGCCTTCTCTCCGCCTCGGCCGCCTCCGCGAAGGCGTCAAACTTCCTGATCGCCGGCCCGAAGCACAGCCCGTAGCTCCGCTCGAGGGCGCCGCCCTCGGCCTCTGCCGGCACGTAGCCGCGATAGCCGTTCTCCGGCGTGAGGCGCGTCAGGGCGCCGTGGGCAGCGAGCTCGTGGACGACCTGGTTGAGCCTGCGCTCGCTCACGCCGATCTCGCGGGCCAACGTCGAATGCTTTCGCCAGTTGATCGGCAGCCTGCCGGTCTCGAACCAGGCCGCGGGCGACGTCGAGCGCGCCAGGAACAGCCAGGCGTTGGCAGCGGCCAGGCCGCACCCGGAAGCCCGCAGGCCCTGGAGGATGGTTGAAAACGCGTGCGCCAGGCTGACGTCGCCCGGCAGCACGTATCCCGCGAGAACCGCACGGGAGGACGGTGTTCGGTCATGAGCAGACTGCATCGAAGCATGCTCTCCTTGATCGGGCCTGCCAGACACACTCCACCGGGGACCGAAAAACGCCGTTTTTCAGTTGCCACCCCATCTGGAATTCCGCTAACAAGGAGATCGGTAGCTTTGATAGCGGTGGGCGTCTGGCGTGGTGTTGGCAGGCGCCCTTCGTTTTTTTCGAGCCGTTGTTCTGGTTTCGTTGGCTTCTCCGCAAAGCGCCGCTGTCGGCGGCGATTCGTGCGTCAGGATAACAGCAAGTTGCATCCCATGCCAAGGCTCTCCGGTGGATCGGGAGGTGGGAAAGCAGTTTTTGGTATTAATGATATAGGGTATTCGGTAAAAGGCTGCCGAAATCAGCGGCCTGGTGAAAGGACCGGCAATACCTGCCGTCGCGCGGCCTGCTCTGGACAAGACGCGAAAACAGGCGGTAGACGGGCAACAGCACACGAATCAGTCGCCGGGAACACCGATGGCCGCAGCCGAACAGGACACCCGCACCAGCCTCGCCGCGGTCTTCGGAGAGAATGTGAAGTACCGCCGGAAGTGGCGCGGGTGGACACAGAAAGACCTGGCAGCCCGCGCAAATCTCCATCCCATGGTTATATCGGAGATCGAGCGTGGGAAGGCGAACCCGAGCCTGACGGCCGTCGAGACGATCGCCAGGGCGCTCAGGCTCGCCCCCCCGGTCCTGCTGAACCATGCCCGCAGGAAACCGGCGCGGGTGGCCGGTCCGGAATCAGGAAACCGGCACGGGGGGCCGGACCGGAATAATTCCCCCGGTCCCGGGACCGGGGAAACACGTGGCGTGGTCCCTGGAGGTCGCGGTACGCCCCGGCGCGCAGGCAGACCGGGTGCCACCTTGATTGTCCGCAGAAGTCTCATCAGGGCGCTCGGGAGGAACGTCAGGGGGCGGCGGAAGCGTCGCAAGTGGCACCAGGCCGAACTCGCCCGGCGTGCGCACCTGAAGGTAAAGACGATCAGCGAGATCGAGCGCGGAGCAACGAACGCGCGCCTATCGACGGTCGAGGCGATCGCCCTGGCGTTCGAGGTCGGGCCGTCCGAACTCCTGAACCGCCTGTCGGCGAAGGGGAAGACCCTCGCCCGGGAGGAAGCCGTCTTCGTCAGCGAGGGATGGGAGGACGTCGACCACGGCCGCACACTGGCGCAGGCCCTGGGAGCGAACGTGCGGTTTCACCGGACCCGGCAGGACCTGTCGCAGGCCGCGCTCGCTCGGCTGTCGCATGTGCGCATGGGCACGATTTCCGAGATCGAGCTCGCGAAATCCAACCCGCGGGTATCCACGGTGGAATCGCTCGCCATGGCGCTCCAGGTCGATCCGACGTTCCTGGTCCGCAGGCCTGCAAAAGATGAGGCCGCCTCCATTCGGTAATGCTACCGGTACCGGCGGTACCACGCGCCGAATGATTTCATGGCGTTCACCACAATGCGACTGATGGGCAAATGTCCATGCATTTCGGGCTGAACGGCACGAGAAAGCGGTTCCCGAGCGCGAACCGCGCCGGAGTCATATCGTTTTCGGATTTGCGTGGGGGTCGCGGAACACCGGAATAAGCCGGGAGCTGGGTTCGGCGGCGCAAGAGGTATCCTTTCAGGGTAGCAAAGTGTTCTCTTGATGAAACTACTTACCATTTCACGATTGAGATTCGCACGCCATTCGTGTTTCACCCGGCGACAGTCGCACTCGATCTAGGCAGAACCACGATGCGCGCCTAAGGTCACCTCGGGCCAGAGGACGCCGAGAGGGAAGGTAATGGCATCGAAGGGAGGTAACGAGACTGGCGCGTCACCGAAGAGAGTGTTGATCAGTATCCACTTTCCACCACGGAGTTCGAACGCTTCGAGCGTCTGTGCACCGGGGTCAACAAACCAGAGATGGCCAACGCCTTCGCGCGCATAGACACTGCGTTTGGGGCTCAGATCCAGTTGGCGGGTCGACGGCGAGAGCACTTCACAAACCCAGTCGGGTGCGATCGTGAAATATGCCGCGTCGGGATACTCGGGCATCGTCTCGCGCCGCCAACCCGCGTGATCGGGAACGATGATGTCTGCACCTTCGCGGCCGAAATGCCGTTCAGGCTCGAATATGATCCATCAGCCGCCGGGGCCGCCATCACCAAAACCGAATGGCGGCGCGACCCTGGCCCCGACCCTTGAACTTGCCCGCGCATGCCGCGCCGATGGCCTTGGATGGGTATGGAGTGTTCCGGCGATCACCTCGGCGACCTCGTGGGGCGGCGCGTCGAGCACGTCCTGGTAGGTGGCCCGGCGGGTCTCCCTGCGTCTGGCCTGTGCCGTCATGATCCCTGTTTCTCCTAAACTTGTTGCCACGAACAAATTGCCCAAGTGTACGACCTTATCTCGTGCCATGGCCACGCATCAAGGATGCGCCCGAAGGACCAGCCCGGTTCACTGGCAGGATCAACCAGCCTAAACTGGCGCTGCCGCGATTCCGGTTCTTCAGGAGAGCACGGAATTTCCGGGGTGCACGTGCGTGTGCGAGTGATATAGGGCCTCGACATGACCGCGGACATTATACGCGCACGGCGTCAGGCTGGCCCGAAGAGCTTTGGTAAGAAGACATGACAATCAGGATACCGATGACCGCTTTGGACGGTCTTGAGAAATGGACGGATCGGGGCCCCTGGCCCGGACATTACCAGGAGGCGATCTACGATCACCTTGAAGCCTTTTGCGAGGCGCATGACTTCGACACCCTCGAAGAGCTTGAGGCGGAGATCGGAGAGCACTGGGTAGCGGTCCTGTACGACATGATCATGGATGATTTCATGAGCCGGGAAACCAGGGACGGCAATGTCGTTGACCAATACCTCGAAAGGCGTGGCTGGAATGAGAAGGCCATCCCCAAGGCCTATATGAAAGGCATCAGGGATTCCGTGATGAGCATTTACGAGGCCAGTGACATCCGGCCAGGTGAATCCTTCATGGCGCGCGACCTGATCCTCGGGGGTGATCCGTTGCTGGTTACGGAACGCTCCGCCACCCACGACATGCTGCAAGGGGAACATTCTGCGATGCGCATCGTCGAGGTTCGGGGACATCATTTCATCGCGGGCGGAATGTTACCATTTGAGCCGGATCTGTCGGAGCAGGTCATCGACGAGATCAACTTGCGCGCCGACGAGGCCGAGGATGAAATCTGTGAGATGCTGAGCGAAAAGGATGAACATGCCGATCCGGAAGCGGTCCGGCGCCTGTCTCTCGCCAAGGTTCTGAAAATGTCGGCGCCCCTCTTCTCCGAAGAATGGCTGAAGGATACCATGCTGTATCCGGATGATCCAAAACTGCCCGACCTGCCGCCCGCGGACTTCGTTGAAATCGAGTATATCGAGCTGCATTGTTCATTCGCCGAAAGCACGACACGGAAGCAACTGCGAGACCTGCTGAACGCTGCACCTGACATGGAGGCGGTGTCATCAGCGGCCTGGAACTGGGTTGCTCTGGCGGGAGAAGAGGTCAAATCCCAAGCCAAACCGGCAGGCGGCGTACTCTACGAGGCGCATCCGGAAAACGGGGCGCTGTTTCTCGGCATGATCGAATTGAAGGTCGTCGAGAAGCTTGAGGCAAGAGTCAATTCAGCCGCGCACGCGAAAGAACTGCAAATCCGCCTGAAGGACATTCTGGGCAAACTGGTGGCGGATCCCATCATGGTGCACAAGACCGTAAAGCGGGTCGTGGCGGCGCACTGTACCGGGCACGCTTCCAATGAACAGGCCGACCTGCTTCCGGAAGTCGAAATTCGGAACATCAAGGAGCTCCACGACCGGCATTATCGCGAAATCCTGGATCAGCCCGTCCCGATGCTGGACGACGCATCTCCACGGGCTGCCGCCAAGACGCCGGAAGGACAGGAAAAGGTCGTCGCCTGGTTGAAAGTCCTGGAAACAGATGAAGCAGGGATGTGTCAGTGCAATGAAATCGAACCTTACGACTTTTCATGGATGTGGCAGGAACTCGGAGTCTCGCACCTCAGAAAGTAACATCGGGACGACTCCTTTCATAAGGCGTGGGGAAATCGCTCGGATTTCAAAATAATGCAGTTTTCCGGATCCGGCGTTCTTACACGAAGCAATCAATTCTTCGTTCGACGAAAGGCTGACCGCGCGGCACCACGAGGCAATGGGCTTTCGGAGGTTCGGCAGCAAACAGGGATTGGCGCTGCCGCAGGCTCTCTCCCGAAGACAGGTCCACTACCAAGAGCAAAATGTCCGCGCCCCTGAGTCACGTAATGACAGCGATATTCGCGTAAACTATAGTTGTCGCATGTTAATAGTCCGAAAAACCGCGTTGTTTGATAAATGGTTGCGCAAGCTTCCAGACCGCCGCGCCACAGCACGGATTGCATCGCGTTTTTGACGGCTGGAACACGGCCACCTTGGGGACGTCAAGTACCTCGCCAACACCGGCTTGGGAGAACTTCGTCTCGACTATGGCCCCGGCTAACAAATGTACTTCTGGAAGCATCACTCCGCGCTGGTCCTCTTGTGCGGCGGACACAAAGATACGCAAATGCGCGACATTGAGCGCGCTCGGAAAGTGGCAAAGGAGCTTCAGAATGACCTTTGACAAAGCTGACCTTGAGGTGAGCCGCTTTGATGCAGCCGAGTATTTGAACTCTCCCGAGGCGCAGGCCGAGTATCTGGCCGCGGCATTCGAGACATGTGATGCTGTCCGCATCAAGCAGGCGCTCTCCACACTTGCCCGTGCACGTGGAATAACCGAATTGGCCAACGATGCTGATATCACTCGCCAAGGGCTGTACAAGGCTCTGTCCGAGAACGGCGACCCGCGCCCGTCGACACTCTTGAGTGTGTCATTTCGCCCCGTACCGGAGTCGACCCCGAAACGGCCGGTCCACGTTTCAGGAACAGGTCGGAGCGGAATTGATGAAAACGAGAAATGCCGAGTTCATGACGTGCAATTTACACGTAATGTGTTGGTGCCCTCATGACGATCCTTGCAAATGTCCCACGAACCTGCGCCTCGAGCCAATGCTTCCACATCCGGTGTCCGTAGGCGCGTTCAAGCCACGGATCATGTTCCTCGACAAGATCGCCATGCCTGTCCAGCATGTCCCCGAACCAGGCAAACGCTTGCTGACTACGGTTCCGCGGCAATAGCTCCGACTCCCTGGCGCCGGTATCATCCGCGATGAACCCGGGCTCGGCTTCGAGCCACATGTTGCCGGTCGTGACAAGGCGGATGCACAACTCGCCATCCTCACCGAACCGCATGGACTCGTCAAACCCGCCAAGCCTGAAAAGTACGCCCCGCCTTACCCACAGGCCGGATGCCCGTGCAAACTTGTGTCTGAGCGGAACGGTTGAATCGAGCTTCCCCGTGCGGACGATGTGCTTCGGCCGCGGCAAAGGCCTTTCCCTGCGCCCGGTCCTTTTCTGGATAAAGCAGGTCCATCCGTAGGTCACATCCGGATGATCGCGCGCAATGCGCAGCACTCGTTGGCAGTAGCCGGAGATCATCAGATTGTCGTCGTCCAGGAACAGGACGATCGGCTGGCTGGTGCGTTTCAGCCCGGCATTCCTGGCGGCGGAAGCCCCCCACTGTCCAGGTTTGTCGATCACCGTGGTTTCCGCCCCAATGTGACCGGCAAGGGCCTCGCCTGCAGGGGTCCTGCTTCCGTCATCAACAACAATGATCTCTCCGCCTGCCGGGAGTGCCGCCCGTGCCGACTTCACGGCAGCGACAAGACTTCCGGGCCTGTTCCTTGTTGGAATGATTATTGAAATCGGCAATCACACCCTCCTCGATCAGCACCGGCCGCGATGTGTTGTGCGACGGCTTTTCCCCTCGGGATTCACATGCCTGTCCAACCCCCGGGCAGCCTCCGCATTGAATTCAACGGCCGCAGGGGTTGCCGATGCAAACGCCCCTCGCCGTCCAGGCGCGCCAATCCCTGAAGCCGATATGTTCGCCGCTGCATCCGGGTCGGCGCGGACGGCGCGGCCTCAGGCCATGCAGCGAAATCCGGCCCGGGATTTTCGGCTGCGGTTGTCAGCCGTTCCGCACTCGCGGCAGGTCTCGGCCGCCGTTTCATTCCCCTCATTCGTGACATTCCGTCCGACGGCTTCATGTCTTCGACCCAAAAAGGTGTCCCGACCGAACCGAGGGGGCCGACCGGTGCCTGGATCCGGAAGACCAAGATTACCGCCAACCGGCCCGACATCCTGCATCGCATGGCCGCGAAGGTGTTCAGGAGCAGTTTCTCGCCGAGTTGCGGTGGTTCGCCTCGAGTTCTTCCGGGATCGGCGCGTGATGTCGGGCAGGAAAAGCGCGCTTTTCTCGCAGGCCCTGACCTCAGCGTTCCCGGTGCCACAAACTGATGGGCGAGAATTCCTGAACACTTCAATCATGCGTGAAACTGGCATTTGGGGGGCGGTCGGCGCATGTCGAACGGCACCGGACATGTCCGGGTCGATGCGACCGAACCGGATCAAGCCACAGATGATCTGGCCGAAGTTCTTCACCAGTCAAAGGCCATGACGGCCGTACGGAAACCCCTCCCCGGCCATGCCGCTGGCGCCCTGCGGAATGAAACCTGCGAGTGATCATGCGCAGCCCCCGCAACCCACTTGAACGAGGGCGCGGCGAGGCCCGCGCCATCCGTGACAGAAGCCGATCATGGTTCGGGCCAAGTTTTCGTGCGGGCGACCCGGCACGCCATCGGCTCATCCGGTATTTTTCACCCATCCTGCCCGGTGACCCACGCGTAAAATCCTGCAACCCCGCTCACCCTGCGGTGCGCGCGTAGCAGAACCAGGTAGAAACCCGGCACCTGTTCGGGCGGCATGCCGCACAACGCGTCAATGCCCAATGGTATAACCAGGCCGCCTGCGCGAATGTCACGTTCCGCATCGACACGGGAAATCAGACCGACTCCCAATCCCGAAAGCGTTGCGCTGCGCATGGTCGCTTCGTCATGAAAGGCCATTTCCGATGAGTCATCGGGAGCCTGAAGATCGAGGAATTCCAGAATGTCGGGCCACAAAGAGTTTTTCAGCACTGGCTGCAGAAGAAGCTGACTCGTCAGGTCCCGCCGCTAATCCAACCGGGCGGCCAGTTCCGGAGTGCAGCAAATGACCTTGTGATCCTTGAGCAGCAAGGTCGCCTCCAGATTGGCCCAGTCGCCGTAACCCCATTGCACGGCCACATCGATGTCGTCGCGCCTGAAATCCGGGGTCTCGACCATGGTTGTCATGCGCAGGTCGGACTGCGTCCGGAGCCCACGAAAACAGGACAGCCGGGGCAGCAGGTAGCGGGTCGCGAAATAGAGTGAGACGTTCAGGTTGATCCGATCCCGGCGCTTCAGCGTGGCGACCCGGCGAATTCCCTCTGACAGTTCTTCGAGCCCAGCATCCACATGCCTTGCGAGCAGAACGGCCGCCTCCGTGGAATTGATCGATCCGCCACGCTTTTCGAACAGCGTGATCTGCAGTGATTCTTCCAACAGCCTGAGGTGCTGGCCGACAGCCTGAGGCGACACCGACAGTTCTCGAGCTGCAACACTGACGGAGCCCCCGTGCCGTGCCGCCGCATGGAACGCCTTGAGCGCACTCAGCGAAGGAAGTCTGAAACGGTTTGCGTCCATGGCGGTCCGGGGTTCAGTTCAGCGCACTTTCAAAGGGCTCGTTGCGCATGACCCCGTTATTATTTGCCGGCGGCTGAAGAGGTCCGGCCAGCGCTGGGGACGTGACGGCGGCAAGGGCGTCCTGACATTCCGGGCACTGCTCAAGTCCGGTCGCATCGACCGGGCATGGTCCATACATTCCAAGAGTCGGCAGCAATGGAAACCGCCTGCACCGGCAAACGACAACCAGGCCTTGATGGTGCTTGCCGCGTGATTCGTTTTACAACCTCATTTCCCGAAAAATCGCGCTATTCCGGAATCTCGCCCTTGACGTTTGCTTCGTTTGCTTCATTTATTTCATTAATGTATCTTGACTCAGTCAGTCCACGCATTCCAAGGAGGCATGCATGAACACGTTGACTCATAGACAGCTCCCGCCCACGCCTCGGGACGCTGCGATCGCACGAAGCACTCACGAGGCTTTGTCTCCCTACGGCGGGATGGACCAACCCTTGAAGTTGCGTTTCAGGGACAGCGAACAGGACCAACCCATCGAGCTTCCGGCCGGTGCGGTTGACCTGCTCATGCACGTCTTGGAAGCCATGGCCGCGGGCCAAGGCGTGACGTTGATTCCGGAGTGTGCCGAGCTCACGACGGTCCAGGCGGCCGACGTGTTGAACATCTCACGCCCGTTCCTCATCAAGCTCCTCGATCAAAAGGCCATTCCTCATAGGAAAGTCGGCAAGCACCGCCGGATTCTCATGGAGGATGTCATGGCATACAAGAACGCCATCGACCGTGAACGCGAACTGGTGCTTGAACAGCTAACCCGGGACGCCCAGACTCATGACATGGGATACGGCGCCCCGTGACGGGCTTAACCGCCCTTCTTGACGCCAACATTCTCTATCCCGCGCCGATGCGGGATATCTTTCTGCAAATGGCTGTTGACGATCTTTTCCGTGCGAACTGGACGGTTGACATCCATAGGGAATGGATCAATGCCCTGCTCCGCAATGAACCGCACCGTGATCGAGCAACCCTCGAACGCACCCGAGATCGGATGGATCGGGCGGCACGGGATTGCCTGGTCACCGGATACGAGACGCTTATCCCCTCACTCCACCTTCCCGATCCCGCCGACCGTCATGTTCTTGCCGCGGCCATAGTTGGACGCTGAGACGTGATCGTAACCTGCAACCTTCGTGATTTTCCAAAAGGCTCGGTCGGGCCCTATGGGCTCGAAGTCCTGCACCCCGATGAATTTCTGACCAATCACCTTGGCCTGATGCCAAGCCCATTCTGTGATGCCGTGCGCAAGATACGAGGCAGGCTCGTGGCGCCTCCCATCTCCGTTCAAGACTATCTCGCGATCCTTGCCGGAATTGGGCTCGAAGGTACCGCCTCCGAACTCGCCCGGTTTTCGCAACGACTGTGAATGTCGTGATCACTGCTCCCAAGCGCATTCCGACGAACGGCTGAGGCTTGGCCACGCGTTCGTCGCGGCAAAATAAAGAAGAACGAACCGCGCCCGAAACACCGGTTCATTCGTTGCCCGCCCGGAGCGGGAACGGCCCCCTATGGGCTGGTGGCGGCGAAAGCCGCGAAATTCGGTCCGGTAGGCGTGAAATCAGCCGTTCGGGACGCGCCAACATCCCGAAGCGGGGTGAATTGCCGCAGCGCAGTATCCAGTTCCGTTGAAAATCGTCGTCCGCCATCGCCGAAAAGGGGGGTCTGGCGGACACTAGATAACCGTTTGGTTGTTCTGCTTCCTGTTCCAGATCCAGGAAGTGAGGAGGTCCGTTTACATGGATGAATCGCCGCTGTGAATCGGGCAGCAATTTTCGAAACGCGAGTAGGAAGGCAAAGTGGTACTTCGTTGAAGCGGGGCATGAGGATCGTACAAACAATGCGTCGACATCTTGATCGGGGATCACGGCGTCAAAAGGTACAACCCCAATCATTCCCCCGATTGAACTATGTCGAATGACCTTTAAGGATTCAGCCAGTCTGTCCTTCAAATATGAATTCAAACTCCCGGCATGGCTTTTTGTAGTTGATGCTATGGCACCACCTTCCTTCTCACCAAGCTGACTGAGCAAAAGGGGCTGTTCGTTCTTTTTCCAGTGCTGACGCACGATATCAACAATTCGTTCGCCGAAAACCGTTGGGGTTTCAGATGTGTCGTTCATTTCCGCCTGCCTGCTCTGGATACAATTGGAATCTCAGTCAGACTCATATTCGGGTGTGCGACGACTCATCAACGAGCAGATCCGTTTACCCGAGGCAATTGCCTTGTTGTCCAATCAGGACAATTCTGACCTGTCTATTTCGGCACGCCGACAGCAGGTTTGACGCGATTGATTTCCGCAGTTCACCGATGCGCCTTTTGCCACGTGAGGTGACGTTTCATCGACCCCGGACAATGTTCCACGTCGCATGATTCTGCGCTTGGTGCTGTTTCCTGGTGGCGTTTCCGGCAATAAGGGATTTCCGGACATGCCTGCTCACCCCGTCTTCGCGGGCGCAGACAGGATTGACGGTTCAGGTAGGGAGCGAATCTGCGTGGCGGTGCGTGTCATCTTCTGAACTCCCTTGTGCAGGCCTAGATCAAGGCGCGCCGTCCTCAGCCGGGACCGGGCAGCGGGAGAGTTCACCGTCAATGGTCAAATCAATGCATGAAAAGAGAAAAACCAGGAGAACAGATTTGCCTTGGATGCACGCCCCTTTCGCCTTGACAGGAAGATCAGAGACATCCTGTTGCGCTCCATCCGGCAATTGGTTGCAGGGTCTTCCAAAATGGTTGATCAACAACCCTATTGCGCCAGTTCGACCCTCGCGGGGCAGGGGCCATCGAAGGAGAACGCATTGAACTGCCAAGTCATCACTGCCCTGGACGTGGCCATCAGTCTGGAATGCGGGTGCCGTTAGAATGCTCCGGCCCCAGCACCGACGCAAGAAAACGGGCACCCTTTTCAACGCGGATGCGCTGTCTCGATGAGGAGAGCCATCGTGACTGATGACAGGCGGGTCGACAAGCCCGTGCTTCAGTATTTCGATGACATCGTGGGGCACCCGCCGTTTCCATGGCAGAGGGAACTTTACGCAGCCTTTTCCAAGGGCGAGATCCCTGAAGCCGTGGATGTTCCGACGGGATTGGGCAAGACCCTTTCCGTTCTCCTCTTCCTACTGGCGCGGCTCAAACACCCTGATCTTCCCACTCGGGTGGTCTATGCAGTCGATCGCCGCGCGATCGTCGATCAGACGGCGTCAACGATCCGGTCCTGGATCGACAGTATGGTCGAACGGCCCGGGCTGGCGCGCGCATTCGATGCGATGGCCGCATTTCAATCTGACCGTCCGGTTCGACTCGGCGTTCTCCGTGGCGGACTGGCCGATGACGGTGAATGGCGGGTCGATCCTGCCAGACCGGCAGTGGTGGTCGGAACCGTCGACACGATCGGGTCGCGCATCATGTTTTCGGGATACGGAGACGGGCTATGCCGCCGGCCGATGCACGCCGGACTGCTCGGCTACGACAGCATCGTCATGCTCGATGAAGCGCACTTCTCGCCGGCGACGGAAAGGCTCCTCCGTTCGGTCGAGAGAATTCAAGGCTGTCCCAGGTTCCGCACCCTGGCGCTTTCCGGAGCGCCGCGAACCGGTACCGGCACAGGACGCGTCATCGGGCTCACGCCGAACGATGAAGCCGTCCCCGAGGTGCGTCGCAGGCTCCATGGAATCAAGCGACCGGAGTTTCGTGAGGCTAGGGGTTCGACCGACCTTGTCGGGCAGATGTGCAAGGCCGCCGCCGCCCGCAAATCCGGTTCGGTCGCAGTTTTTGCCGGGACCGTCGAGCGCGCAGAGAAGATTACCGGCCGATTGAAAAAGATGCTCGGCACCGGCAGTTCCGTGCGCGTTGCCCTGCTGACCGGGACGCTTCGCGGGAAAGAATGCGAGGAGTTGGCGAACGGGGCTGTCTGGAAGCAGTTCGCGCCGGGACGGAAACGCGGTCTGACCGGGGATTCCGTCTACCTGGTGATGACGCCGGCCGGCGAAGTCGGAGTCGACCTCGATGCCGATCACGGCATCATGGACCTTGCCACTCTCGATTCCATGATCCAGAGACTGGGCCGGGTCAACCGGACGGGAGCGGCGAAAGCGGAGATCTCACTGGTATTTGAAGAAAAGGAAGCCGAGGGGCCGAAGAGCAAGGCGAAAAACCACGCACAGAGGCTGGCGCGCGCGCGCTCAGAAACTCTCAAGGTGTTGCGCCGACTTGATGACCTTTCCGTTGAATCCTTGCGAAGCATCGACAATGACACGCATGATGTGTGTGCCACGCCTCCAGTACGATTTGTGCGGCTGGGCCGCGAAACGGTCGAAGTTTACGCGGCGACGGCCGCGGACCTTCAGCTTCCGGATGTTTCCAACTTCCTGCAGGGTCTGTCGGATGCGTCCGGTCCGCCGGACTGCCATCTCGTGTGGAGGCGGGACGTTGCGGACCTGGTTGGGCGCGGAGAAAAGGCTGCGCGAGAGGCGATCTCGATTTTCCGGCCGGATGCCCGGGAAACTGCCCGCGTCCCGTCCGGGTTTGCGCAAAAGCTTGTCGAACTGGCGATCGCCCGCCAGGGCGGTTTTGGCCTTCCTCTGATCGTCTGGGGCTCGCGGAGCGAAGTCTTTACCGGGCTGGTCAAGAGTGCAGACACGATTCCGTCGCTGGACCATGCGACGGTGTTCCTGCCGCCCACGGCTGGAGGCCTGGAAGCCTCTGGCCTGCCCTCGCTGAGCGCCAGCGAAGAGGTCTCCGATGTCGGGGACAACGACGAAAGACTACGCTTCATCAGCGGGCGTGACGGCGTGGAAACCGTTGGTGGCGGTGCGGCACCGATTCTACCCGAGTGGTTGGACAGCGCCGTCACATTTCGGATGCCGTTGCACGACCCCGGCGAGGAGGATGTCGAGGAACGCTACCTGGTTTACGCTGTCCGGCCCCCTGAAGCGGCAGCTGGAGAAAGTGATCCGACACGGCTTTCGGTCTCGAACCAGACGGTCAAAGAGCATTGTGCACTCGTCGGCGATGCAGCGCGACGAATAGGCACGGCTCTCGACTTGCCGGAAGCCGATGCGCTGGAGACGGCCGGTCGTTGGCACGACCTCGGCAAGGCAAGGTCCCCTTGGCAGAGGGCGGCGGGGATTCCGAGAGGCGGCCGTCCGCTGGCGAATCCTCCTGACGGGCATTATCGTCCCGCATTGCTTGAAGGCTACCGGCACGAATTCGGTTCGCTCGCGGAAGCGGGGCAGGGTATCCCGACGGAGTGCGCCGACTTCGACCTCATCCTGCACCTGATTGCCTCGCACCATGGTTGGGCACGTCCCGGTTACCCTGATCGCCGACAATGGGATCCGGACATGCCGTCTGTACGGAATCAGAAACTTGCGTTCGAGACCGCAGTCCGGTTCGCGCGCCTTCAGGCCCGGTACGGGCCATGGCGCCTCGCCTGGCTGGAAGCACTCCTGAAGGCGGCAGACGCCCATGGATCAACTCGCGGCGGTAGGTAAGGGCTCGTTGCGAAACAGACGAATCGTTTTGTCATTGAGGGTTTCCCCTGGGAATCCAAATTGGGGGGATCAAATACAATCGTAACCAAAGAAGACCGAGCGCATCAGTCTGAAGTTTCCTGCCCTGATTTGTCGAGATATTTCCAGTTGTCCTGACGCCCCGGTCGTCTGATAAAGAATGTTCGGGCCACTTCCTCGGGCCAGGCGTCGATGGGTTCAAAGCCTTCATCTTACCTGGATTTCTTCCTCATTTCTTTTGTATTTCGCCGAGGTTGCATGACGTGTCCTTATGATATGGCGCCAACTATATACCTGATTGCATAGAATCTTTTATGTGATTATTTTCGCCTGCAACATCACGCGAAACCGTTGAGTCGGGTCGCCCGGTGAATGAAACAGGGTGTTCCGGCGAATAGGCGGGAATCCGAAAAAAATCGTGTGATGTAGCAACAGCCCTGCGCCAGCCGAAGCTGGATTTTCCAGCGAAAGGACGATCCGATGTTACGATTCCTGGTCATGATTCTCCCTCTTTTCGTGCTCTCCGCCTGTGGCGGCGGCGGTGGAGGGCAACCTCAACCGTCCGGCTCCGACATCATAAGCCTGACCGACTCGCAGCCACCAGCTGAAACGGCCGCTGATCAAGTATCCAGGCTTGCCGGTATTGTCTCGCGAACGGACTCCTTGCTCGCTTCAACATGGTTTGGTGAAACAAGCAGCCCGGCTCTTCCGACATTCCGGGCCCGTTCAACATGCACAAGTACGTCTTGCAGGTTGGACGAACCACAGTCCGGAGTCTCGGTAACAGTCCGTCTGGATGACCTTGATCTGGACACCTTGCAGTCCGAAACCCTTCTCACCAAGCATGGAATCACGATGCTTGACACGAGATATCCCAAGAGCAGAAGTTACGGCTCTGTGATGAACCACAGCGCATTCGATGTCGTCAGTGCTCGTGACACGGTTCAGGATGTCAATGTCTGGCATCGTATTTCGTCTGCCGGTGGAGAATTGACGAGATCAGTGCCCAGCACCTCTGCAACGTGGCACGGTATCATGGCTGGCGTTCCAACCGGCCCTGCTGGCCGCACAACTTTCCTGCAAGGGGACGCTACGCTAACCTACAGGTTCTCGGGGTCACTCGATGCGGCATTCACCAACATCAAGGATATAACGAGGAATCGGAATTACTCTGTCGCGAGTGTCCGGTTCGATGAAGTGCCGGTTTCATCAAACGGGACATTCCAGGCTGGCGCAACCAACAACCGCATTCAGGGAGGTTTCTACGGCCCTGGCCATGGCGAATCCGCAGGCGTCTTCGAGCAGTCGGGGATCGTCGGGGCTTTCGGCGCGAAACGACAGTAGATAATAGCGCGAACCCCGCTCGTTGCCGCGAGCGGGGTTATTTCAACTCGTGACATGGAATGGACCTGTCATGAGCAATGCAGTTTGTGCCAAATAGACCGTACAAAATCTTGATGGAGAGATCAGCGAAGTCAAAATCATCTTGCTTCAGATTATGGACGAATTGGAGAATGGTATTCCCGGTTTCGCTGAGCGCCCAGGTCAGCGAATGCCTGGTAGGGGACCCATCGACACCACAGATACGACTGCGGCAACGATTGGCGATTTCAACGATGGCCTTTTGAACATGGTCTGGGGTCACCGAACAAAAAAGTCGTCCAAGTGCCGAATCTTTTGGCCACAGATTTTCACGTTCGTCACATTCAACTTGGCTGGACATAACAAAACCTCCCGGTCAAATTGCACTAGTATCCTGACATCATTGAATTGATGTATATAGCGACTTCAGCTTGATGCGGGCGTCTTCGGTCCGGAACCGCCAGTTGACGGGTTTCGCGGAAGCGTTGCGGTGCTCCTGCCATGCGGCGACTTCGCTGACCATGGTTTCATGATCCGGGATCCGGTGGTCCAGGCACTGGAGTGACAGAACATTGATCTCGATTTCCGCCAAATGGCGATATCGCCATTTTGAATAGGCTTTTATGGATCGTGCGTAGCACGTTCGATAAAAGCATTGAGCTGAGCCACGCTCGCTGACGGTGAGTTTCTATGGGATTTCTATTCGCCGAGGCGAACTTTGTCGCACCGGTCTGAAGCGCTTCGCTCTTGGCATCGATGCTGCCGCTATGGTCCTGGCATGGCCCAGGCCGGTAATGTCGTCGATTTTGTGACCCGGTAAGGCATCTTTCGCCACTTCGGGAACGATGCGCACGGCACGAGCCTGCCCGGGTCGACCATCGAACCGGGATCGGGTCCGGATCATCTGGTGAGACTGCATCATCATGGTGGCGGCATTGGCCAGGGGACTTGCCACGCGGTCTCGGGCGGCACCTTGGAAATGGTGACCTGCCTCAACGGGCCGTGCCCGCAGTGTTCGCAGACGGTGATGTCCTTCCCGGTCAGGCGCAGCATCATCGCCTGGGTGTTCTCCGGCACGAACGGTTCGGGTTCCGGCTGAGCGAGCAGTTCCCGGCAGCGGGCCAGCTTGCTAGCGCGGTAGCGATTGGCGAGCAATCCATACTGGCGCAGCCGGGTGAAGCCGTGCGGCAGCACATGCAGGAGAAACCGGCGGATGAATTCGTCGGCGTCGAACTGCATGACCTTGACCTTGTTGCCCTGCGCATAGTCGCGCCAGCGGAAGCGGACGTTCTCGCCGTCGAAACCGACGAGACGGTGATTGGAGATCGCCGTCTTGTGCGAGTATCGCCCGAGATAGCCCAGAACCTGGCCCGTGTCCGCGAATGGAGCTTTTGTGTAAACCACCAACTGTTGCGGTCCGGATTTTGTTGCGGTGGTTCAAAAAGGTCAGTTTAGACAACGGCGTGGCTGGAATCTCCGCAACATGATCTTTTGAACGGCACCTGTATTCGAGTGTCGGATCTCCGGTAAGGAGAGGCGCCGCCGACCTCGGGTCCATGTCCGCCTGTCCCCTCCTTTTTGATCCGTTCGGACGCCCCCATGGCGGCGGCCCCCATGCCGGTATTTCCGCGGCACCGTGACATCTCCGGAATCCACCGCACGCGAATTGTCCAGAGCCTCTGAATGCGTCGGCGTCCCTGTTGAGGAGAGCGGTAACCGGCACTCCAGGCAACAGAGGGATCGCTCCGACCGCAACATAATTTTGGGGGATTATATACGAAAATCCCAATTTGGGGTTGAGCTGCCGGAAAAATGTCTTCCAGCAGAATCCCAATCGAGGGAGATTCAACATGCCGCAATCAGCACCAGGGAAGAGCCACCGCGCGGGGATCAGCATCAAGAAACTGATGCGGATGTTTCCGGACGAAGATACGGCGCGTGCCTGGCTGGAAAAGCAAATTTGGCCGGAAGGCCCTTACTGTTCGTATTGCGGATCCCACAATGTCCAGCGTGGCATCAAGCACGCGACGATGACGCACCGTTGCCGTGATTGCCCAAATCGTCCGCAATTCAGCTTCAAGACCGGAACCGTCATGAAGGGTACGAAACTGGCGTAAACACGGATTGGGCGATTGCCATCAACCTGCCGGCTACGGACCTGACAGGCGTGTCCTTGATGAAGTTGCATCGGGACCTGGAGATCACGCAGAAGTCGGCTTGGCACCTGATGCACCGGCTTCGCGCTGCATTCAATGCAGGTGAAATGGCGGTGTTCAGTGGACCGGTTGAAGCCGACGAAACGTACATCGGCGGCCTGGAAAAGAACAAGCATGCTGACAACAAGCATGCTGACAAAAAGCCGAACGCCGGACGCGGCGGTGTCGGGAAGGCCATCGTCGAAGGTCTGTCGTTCGTCGTCTATCGAAATGGCGTGGCGGACCCTGCGAACCTTGTCGCTCAGCTTCCTGTCATTGAACCGCAACGGGAAGATGTACCTGTCCCAAAGGTCCCTGAGCTTGAATCCGTTCGGAATGCCATAAGCGTTGACCGTGTCCCAAACCCCGATGAATTCGATTCAGATATCGGTATCGACCCCGGACGCGTAATCCCTGCCCTGCGTGCAGCTCAGGCAATCCCATATCCAGGCAAGCAGCGTCGAGAGCCGCCGTTACTCGTATTTCTCCTTTCGGTAGACCGCATGGCTTCGGTGTGCGAATTCATGCAGATCGTGTTCCGATTCGAACTCGGTATACAACCCGCACGTGTCGGTTCAGCCCGGCAGTACGCGAACCGTGAAGCGCCGCAGCTGAAACCGAAGTGGAAGATCTTATCACTCCTCACATAGTTGCGGCACAGGAATTCGTAGAGTTCGATGACGTCGCGCTTGAGTCCCCAGCCGAACAAACCTCCCAGCAACTTGAACAGGAGAAATTCCTGCGAGCCCACGCTATCGTCGTACATGGCGACCTGGTCCCTGGAATGCAGGTCCAAGGCCTTGTACAGCCGCCAGACATTGGTCTTGTGCTGTTTCGCCGCGCTGTTGCCTGTGCCATCGGACAGCAAGATGATTTTCTTCATGTCGTTTCGCTCTCACTTCCGCGACCCGGCCGGCGATCATGCGTGACGTCGGTCCAGAGCGGATCGATTCCGGCAGGGTGCCGGATCGTATGTCAAGCGGTTTTCCGTCCGGTGTCGCGACGCAGTTGTTGCGCAAGGGCGACGCCCAGACTATAGCGTCCGTAATCTCGTCGTTTAGCGTTTATTCGAATTTTCGATCAGGAATTGAAAATGCCCAAGCGTCAAGGAAACAATCCGAAGCGCAGAATTGTACCGAAAGATGAAGTTGACCGGAGGGTTCTGGAGCGTCTTTTGAAAAAAGCCCGGTATACTGGTAGTGCCCATCACAAGCGATCAGCCGCAGACTACGATTTTCATCCTCCGACTAATCCACGGCCGAACAAGTCTCTGTGCGACGGCAGTGGTCGGACCGTGCCGCTGGCTGAGGCGGAGGCTCTGTTCCGCGAAGGTATCGAACGAGGAATGGTCAGCAATTCCGGCGGTAACGGGTTTCCGAAATATGTTTGGGCGATGGATTCCGAAGGCCGCGTTTATGAATCCAAGCTTGAGAAGGGTAGTCGAAACTACCACGGCTACGAGTTGGGTGAGGACGATGACGGCATGCGGCAGTTGGTCGCGGAAGAGTGGCATTCGAGATGCCAGGTGAGCTGACAGTTTCACTTTCTGTCGAAACACTCGCTTCCGGTTCCCCGGAAGAAAGGGCAACGTTCGGCCTTTTTTCAGTGACGGCGAACGACCGGCTTCTGACCGCCGGCCAAGACACCGACAGCGGCGAACTGCGTCACGGCCCATTCGTATCGGGTTACCCGCTTGCTGAATGGTTAGTGTGGAACTGGTGGCGGATTCGATGGGAGATGGGACGTCCTTCCAACCTAATTTCCAGACGTCGATGGGACTTCGCCCATCGGATTTCAACTGTCGGTGAAGGTTTCGTTTGGCCCAACATCACGCTCTGCACGGATGGGTTGCAGTGCTTCCTCGAATCAAGACCTTCTTGTAACTCTGGCGCCCCGCTTTTTCGTTACATTGGCGCGCCACTTCGTGAGACGGTGCCCACGCAAGAGCTGGAAACTGCGATCGACGGTTTCGTAGCTGACATTTTTGACAAGCTGGGCGACCACGGTATTCGCGATACCAACCTCCACCGCCTCTGGAACGATCTGGAAACCGAACGACGGGACCCTGAGATCATGTTGTTCCGACGCTTGGAAGCGCAGTTGGGTTACGACCCGGACGAAGCTGACGAAACAGAGTTGTGCCGTCATCTTGCCGATGCGAAGAATCTCGGAGAAGAGGCGTTGGGAGAAATCGCCAGCGATTCTGCGCTTCGCGGTCACCGGCGAGGTCGAATGCTGTCAGCCGGAGAGGTATCGGACATCGCGCAACACAGTGGGTTTGATGCGGACATGAATGATGCTGTTGCGCCGCCAGATGAGGTAGATTTACCGCGTCCCGGAAATGTTCCAGCTTGGCGTGTCGGAAAGAGCGCAGCCCGTAAATTGCGTTACCAACTGGATTTGGACGGACAACCGATTGGCAATGTCAAGCTCTCCGAATTCGCGGGGACAACGCACGACGCTATTTCAAATACGTGCAGGAAGTCGGATGCCATGGCATTTGTGCTGGATCGGCAAGGTGACCACGCACGTATTGTGCTCAGATCTAAATGGGAAGCAGGTCGCCGGTTTGAGTTGGCGCGCCTGCTCGGCGACCGTGTGGTGGGCCGCCGAATGAACTACACCGGTGAGCGGCTGTTTCCTGCGACCCGCACCAACAGCTACAGACAAAAGATGCAGCGAGCCTTCGCCGCGGAGTTTCTCAGTCCGTTTGCGGCGGTGGAGGAGGTTCTGGACGGAGACTATTCGGAAGAGGCGCAAAACGTCGCGGCAGAGCACTTCAACGTCTCACCTATGACGATTCAGACACAGTTGGTGAACTGCGGTCTTCTCGACCTGCAGGATGCGCCGGACATCTCTGGCCGCGGTGCAGAGTAACTTGCCTTCCCTCTGCACATCAACGAGGCTTCCGTCGGAGACGCGGCATTGACACCGTCTGTACGTATCCCCGAAGGTCGAAACATACTCCGGCCCTTCAATCCGTCCGCGCGACGTTCGACAGACGTTCGGTCATGAATCGGAGAAAACCTCTACACGATCGCTGATCGAATATTCCCCGTTATGGGGTATTCGCCAGAGTTCTTTCTGTTGCCATTCCGACAGTCTTGGCCATTCCCACGCGCAAATTTTCCTTCGCCTTCGCGACCGTCACACCCTCGCGGGTGCGAAGTTGACCAGATGGACGGGACCGTCGCTGGCATGGTCGGCAAGCAAGTCACCTATGAGCACTGATTGCCGACAATGGATTACCGGCCGGTGCGCGACAATGACAGATCGTCTGTATTTCGGCGATTGTCTGGAGGTCATGGGAGAAGATTTCGTCGACGAATCCATTGACCTGTTCTATCTGGGCCCGCCGTTCAACTCAAAACGCCCTTACCTGGCATTCAATGGCGCTCGCCAGGCCGGCCGGGGCTCACACCGGAATTCCTGACTTCGACGGTTTTTTTGCGTAACGCATTGATTTTAAATGTTTCACATTTTGGATTAGGCACTACATCCGGCGCCCGCGGGTGAGGTATGGGTCAGGATCGAGCCGATTTCGTCTCCGCGCCATCGGTACCCAGTCCGTAGGGGCGGGCCGAGGCATTCAGCCCGAGGGTGGCGTAGATGGCCTTGGCCTCCGCGCTCGGCCGCGAGGGAATGACATAGCGTTTGCCGGTCTCCGGATCGTGCAGCACCGAGCACTGCCGGTCGTTGAGCGCCTCGCGAATGACCCGTGGCGACATGGGCCGCTTCTGCAACGCCACTCGCCGGGCAAGATGGCGCACGCAGGCATAGGCCATGAAGGCAATGGCCAGATGGGCACGGATGCGCCGGTCAGTCCAGTGGAACACCGGCCGCACCCGCAGGTCGTGTTTGGTAATGCGGAAACTCTCTTCAACCTGCCAGAGCTGACGGTATCGATCGAAGAGGTCCTGTACGCCGATGCCCCTGAGATTGGTGACGACACCATGCAGCCCGTCCCAATGCTCGGCGGCACGGATCTTCTCCTCGTCCACCTCGAGACTGGAATCGCCGACAACCCGGACGTAGCGGTGATAGCCGCTCGTGCCGAGCAACTGCTTCGGCGTCGTGCTCTTGCCGAGGCGCCGGATCAGCTTCGCCACCGCCCGGCGCCGGTCATGGGCGTCCTTGCGGGCCCGTTTCGCACTCCATGACACCACCAGGCGGCGGCCACCGTGACGAAACACGCCGACCTTGAGCTCGCTGCCGGCAACCCCGCGGTAGCGGGAGGTCCTGAGAACGCGCGCAGTCAGGGCCTGCGGCAGGTTGCGCAACCGGGCACCGACAATGAAGCGGCAGTCCCGCGCCTCGAGAGCGGCCAGGTTGTCCTTGCTGAACATGCCCGCATCGGCGACGATCACCGCCCGCGCCGTCTCGGGATGCATCGTGCGCAGCGTCGGAATGAAACTGTCCCCCTCCCAGTTGTTGCCCGGGAAGACCTCGTAGCCCAGCGGCAGGCCGCCGCGTGTCACCGCCAGTGCCAGCAAGACCTGGACCTCGCTGTGCTTGCCGTCCTTGCTGTAGCCGTAGGCCCGCAAGGTGTCGGCGCAGGTGGATTCGAAGAACAGCGTCGTGCAGTCGAACAGGACCAGGTCGATCGGCTCGGGAAACAGCGAACGGGTGTAGGCGCCGATCCGGTCCCGCATCCCGGCAATGGCCGCCTCGTCGAGCCGGTCCATCATCCGGTAAACCTTCTCCAGCGGCACAAGCACGCCGAAATCCCGCTCCAGGCGCCGGACACTGGCCCGCTTGCTGTCGGGATTGGCGATCCGGGCCATCACCGTGTGATAGAGAACCCGGTTCGACATCCGCTGGCGGCCCGCGGGGAGCACCAGGTCGAGGCCGAGTTCCCGGTAGATGCGGCCATAGACCTCGTGGATCCCGGTGATGATCCGATGCTCCTCGCGCAGGCGGCTCAGATCCTCGACCGGGAGCCGTTTGCGCCTGCTGCTGCGCCCGGCCTCGATGGCCATCTCGGCCACCTGTTCGGGCGGGAACAGGCCCGGGCGGCGCTTGTGCAGCATCCTGGCCTTGATGTGTTCGGCGAGTTGCCTGAGTGCGCTTTCCTCGTCGGCGTCCATGGCGACGCCGACGTGGCGGACGATGCGTTGTCGGACTTTCTTGCCCTCGCGGAAGGACTCGACGATCTGGACGGATTTCCTTGGTGAGTTCGGGGTTGTCTTGACGCGGATGAACATGGCGGGAGTATAGGGGAGCGCAGGGCGATTGTCAATGCTTCGGGGCTGCTAGGCACTACAACGGCCTTCTCGGGCGGCGACGGGAAAAAACGCGTTCATTCAATGGCTTGGAGGACCCCGAAATCGCCAATCAAACCAAAACCGTCGAAGTCAGGTACTCCGGCCCTTCAATCCGTCCGCGCGACGTTCGACAGACGTTCGGTCATGAATCGGAGAAAACCTCTACACGATCGCTGATCGAATATTCCCCGTTATGGGGTATTCGCCAGAGTTCTTTCTGTTGCCATTCCGACAGTCTTGGCCATTCCCACGCGCAAATTTTCCTTCGCCTTCGCGACCGTCACACCCTCGCGGGTGCGAAGTTGACCAGATGGACGGGACCGTCGCTGGCATGGTCGGCAAGCAAGTCACCTATGAGCACTGATTGCCGACAATGGATTACCGGCCGGTGCGCGACAATGACAGATCGTCTGTATTTCGGCGATTGTCTGGAGGTCATGGGAGAAGATTTCGTCGACGAATCCATTGACCTGTTCTATCTGGGCCCGCCGTTCAACTCAAAACGCCCTTACCTGGCATTCAATGGCGCTCGCCAGGCCGGCCGGGGCTCACACCGGAATTCTCACCTGCTTCGAAGATCGCGTGACAAGAGGAATGCGTGACGCAACTGCCAGCACCGGGTGCTTTATGAACATTCCCGCAGTGCGGATCTCCACCAGCGAGATTTTTTTGCCGACCGGAAACCCAGGATGCCGATGGTGGCATAAGCAAAATTGGATACGACGATGATCGACAAGTCGGAAGTTCGTGTGAAGCCGCACAGCTATCAGCCATCGAAAGCGGAGCTGGATGAGGCCTTTACGGTTCGAAAATCGGATGGCTCACAGCCGTCTCCAAGGGAGCTGGCGAGGACGGCTCTCCGCCTGATGAAAATCACCGAAGATCCAGAGGCTTAGGCTCTTGTTTGGGATTATCGTATATAATTCCCTAATTTTGGTACTTATATGCATTGGTAGACACCTGAAAACACTACACTAATCGACTTCCTATAAGAACACGGAAATATGCCCGCACTCTTACAGGTCTACTAACATTTCGAGTATGCAGTAACATATTTTATCCTCCTCTAGTTGTATTTGGAGCGCCCAAATAAACGACTGGTTCACTATGAATCAGCAGTTTGGGACTATCCAAAACACAACTCAGGGGGAAGCCTGTATGCAAAATCCTACGACACTTGACGGCGATTCCTACGACACTTGACGGAAGTTCCTACGACATCTGACGGCGATTCCTGCGACACTTGACGGTTTTGTCCGGGTTGCGGGCGGTTCGCGTCAAGGGTTGCACGGTAACGGCATCCACGCGGGAAATGCCCTCGCGATTTCTCTCTCGGTACGGTCTCATCATCGATCAATCAATCGATCGGAATGAGGAGGCCTGGGCCAATGAAGAGAATCGACATGATCAATATCAAGACCATTTTGCGTCTGCGTCATGACCTGAAGTTGTCGCGCGACGAGATTGCCGCCGCGTCCGGCGTGAGCGCGGGCGCGGTATCGAATGTTCTGGAACGGGCGGCAGTGGCGGGCCTGGCCTGCTGGCCGCTGCCGGATGACCTCGACAACGGGGCGCTTCGGGAGCGGCTTTACCCGCAGGTCGAACGCGACGGCGGGCAAGTCCCGCCGAACTGGGACGATCTCGTCAAGGAGTACAAGAAGCCCCGCAAGCGTCGCCGTACGAAGGTGACCCGGCGTCAGCTCTGGGTCGAGTACCGCGACGCCGCCCTGGCGCAGGGCGGCACCGCCTACAGCTACAGTCGGTTTTGTGGGCTGTTCACGGAGCAGTTGAAGGAGCGCGCGTCCCCGCAGACGCATTTCGACTATGAGCCGGGGCTCTACGGCATGAGCGACTTTTCCGGCAAGACCCTGGCACTGCGCACCGCCACCGGCGATGTCGATGTCGAGATCTTCGTCGCCGTGCTGGCCCACTCGAACCTGATCTACGCCGAGGCGGTTCCGGACCAGAAGGTCTGCCATTGGACGATGGCGCACCGCCGCGCACTCGAATACTTCGGTGGTTCTGCCCGGAGATGGATCATCGACAACTTGAAGTCCGGGGTTGTCAAGGCGGACCGCGAGGCGCCGCATCTCAACCCGAGTTTCCGTGAATTTGCCAAGCACTACGGCCTGGCCGTGCTACCTGCGCGCAAAAACAGGCCGACAGACAAGTCTCTTGTTTCATGATGCACCTTGTTGCGCTTTTGGGATTTCCCCTGTCGATTCTGCGATCATGCTGTTGCCTCCCGGCACCCTGCAAGCCAATTCGTCGTGGCCGTTGGCCCTGTACATGCAATATGTCCGCCCTTCCGTGCGAATGACTGCTCGCTCCACGCGCGGGTCGTCCGCGGTCCTGCCCATTTTCCGGACGGTTCCCTCGTTGAGGCCGAGCCGATCAGCCATTTCCCCGGCGTCCGCGAAGCCCTGGTCACGAAGTCGTTTCCTTTCCCGCTCGCGATAGCTGGGGAGGCCATATGTCTGTCGTGTGCTGCGGACGCGCTTGGCGGTGTAGCACTCACCTTTCCAGTTTCGGTACCCCATCCGGTTGAGCTCTTCTGCGGTACGCTCATCGGTGTGCATCCCCAACAGGCGATCGAGCTCGGCGATGGTTTCGGGAGGGGTCTTGCGGATCAGTGCAATCGGCCTCGGCAGCTGCGTTTCGAGTGTCAGGCACTTGCCTCCGCGCATGCGCAGACCGATCGTGACCTCGTAGCCGTCCCGGGTCAGCGTCGCATCTTCGATCAGGAACCCGAGCAACCGTTTGCGGTCGGCGTTGCCGGTCTCGGGAGCATGCCAGACCTGCTCGAAGTCCCGGGTCAGTTCCCTGATGCGCTCGACCTGGCGCTCGGAGAGTTCGATATCGCGGGCCGCGGCGCGCGTTTCGCGCTCCTGGCAGGCCTCCTCCAGAACACGCAGCCGATCGTTCCATTCGGCTTCGAGCGCAGCCGCGACGAGCCGGTTGGCGGGATCGACCTCGAAGAACCTGCGGCGCGCCATGTCGGCTTCGTAGCGCATGGCCTCGATGCGCCGGGCGCGCTGGGTATCGGCGCTGGCGAACTCCGCACGGACCTGTTCCTGGACCGCAAGAGCCAGGCCGATGTTCTTTCGGTTCATCACCTCAATCACGAATCGGGACATTTCGGCATCGACGAGATCGCCGCGCATGCTCTGGCAGGTCTTTCGACCGTAGCGGACGAGGTCTTCCTTGCAGACGTAGTGATACGGGGCTCGGGCGTCGCCGTTCGCCCTGGTGGCGCGGCTGTAGTTCACGAACATGCGCCGCCCACAGTGGCCGCAGAGTATCCGCGACTGCAAGAGCGCCGCCCCTTCGCGCGGTGCCGCAGTGCGCGAGCCCGATCGTAGGAACGATGCGGCATTGCTCGCCAGGGTGGCCTGGTTGCGGAGGAATTCGTCCCAGTCGATGAACCCCGCATGAGCACCGGGAATGCAGACCTCCCACTCGTCCATCGGCACGGTCCGGTACGTCGTGGTCCCGTCACCCTGTCGCCGGGAACGGTGTCGACCGTAGACGAACGCACCGGCGTAGCGGGGATTTTTGAGAATGCGGCCAACTTGCGCAAAGCTCGGGAGGGCCCAGCGCAGCTCACCGCGGGTCGGCCCGCTCAGCGGACGTGACGGCAGCGTCATGTTCTCCTGGTGCATCCACTTCACCACCCCCATCGCCGAACCCCTGCGGCGAAAGCCGTCGAACACGAGGCGGATGGCATCGACGATCGACCGGTCGGGATTGAACACCACCTCGTCCCTGTCGTTGTAGGCCAGGCCGATCGGCAAAATCATTTTCAGGGCGCCCCGTGCAGCCGCGTTGCGCTGGCCACCGATCAGCCGTGCCATGATCCCCTGAAGCTCGAACTCGCTCAGGGTCCCCTTCACGCCGAGCAATAGCTTGTCGTTCACGTCGTTGGGATCGAAGATGCCGGTCTCGTCGAGGATCAGCGTATTGGTGATGCCGGCGATACGCAACAACTGGTGCCAGTCGGCATTGTCGCGGGCCAGCCTCGAGACTTCCAGGCCGAGAACGATACCCACATCGCCGGCCGCGACGCGCCCCATGAGGTCGCGAAAGCCGTCACGGTTTTCGCTGTAGGCGCCCGACTTGCCCTGGTCGTCATCGATCACCCGGATACGCTCCGCAGGCCAGCCCAGCGCCATCGCCCTTTGGCTCAGTCCGTACTGGCGCAGCGTGCTTTCGGTGTTTTGCATGACCTGTCGAGGCGAGGACTGACGTACGTAGAGGCACGCCTCACGTTCCAGGTGATGCGGTGCGACCTTGCGCGTCTGTGCTTCAGACATGACGATTCTCCCCGTATTCCCATGTCGTGCCGCCGTTTGCGTTTGCGGGAGGTGTCGGAACACGCAGCAGGTACCGGACCTGGCTGGCGGCCTCGGTGATCGCGGCATCGGCGACGGGCAGGTCCATGTTGGCGGACGACGGCATCGGCGGCCGTGGGCCGGTGCGGTTGCACGAGGCCATGGCCAGGGCACGGCGCAGGCCGTGGTAGCGCAGCGCGGCGATCGCGTTGCTGTCGCCACCCGACAGCCAGAGCTGGCGCCAGCCCTCGTAAACCTGCGCCGCGTCGGCGCGCATCATGGCCCGGGCTCCTGCGATTTTTTTTTATCCCGCCCGAGCGCCTTCTCGAGACCGCGCGGATGGACCCTGACGCCGAACTCGGCCTCGATCATCCGCACCAGCCGCCGCGCACCCACCCGTCCATGCCGCTCCCTGTAGTCTTCGACGAAGCGGAGCATCTCCGCAGTGATCTTGTGCGGTCCGCGCGGCCCCCGTTTCGCCGGGATCAGCCCCTGCAGCCCGCCACGCTCGAACGACTTGACCATGCGGAAGCAGGTCGGGCGGGAGACCCCGAAGCGTTCCGCGGCCTGCGCGAGCGTGGCGCCTCCCTTCCGGACCAGCCGGACCATCTCGTAGCGAACCTGGAGCAGGTCGCGGGAATCGAAGAAGTCGCCCGCGGCGAACGCGGGTTCACGGACCTTTTCCGGTGTCCGGTTGAGGGTGCCGGCCTCCCTGAGCCGCTCCTGCTTTTTGCGCTGGTCTTCCATGGGCACGCGGTCTTGCGATTGAAGTTCATTAAATAATACGCTAACTGCCACACCGCTGTCAAGGCCTAATTGCGGCATTCGCGCCGAAATGCCGCCATGCATTGGCCATAATTGCCCATTTCGGCACGAAATGCCGGGACCGGGAGGCCGAAAGCGCCCGAATTTATGATCAAACAGCGCCATCATTTCTGATTACGGTCCCCGGCCACGTCCAGAAGGCAATCCACAAGCTCGCGAAGCGCCACCAGATCGTCCGAACGCAGCAGGCTGCGGCCCGAGGACACGCGTTCGAAATCATCCACGTGACGAAGAGATGTCCAGGAAACCGGAACGCTGACAAAGACCGGACCCGCCGGACCCTCCACACGGTGGCGAACCAGCGGAACATTGAGCACCGTCACGCGGTCGTGGATCCGGAGCGCACGGCCACGCAGCGGATGGAACCGGTGCGTTATGCGAACGTCCCGAAACTCGTTCGCAACCGCGGAACCAACCGTATTTGGAAACAGCTGACAAGGGGCTGGTCGAGGGTACCGTCAGAGCTGTCCAGAGTCGCATCCTGCTAGCGCTGCGCCACGAGACCTTCTTCTCGCTCGAGGCAATGAACGCCGCCATCCGCCGCGAGCTTGACCGGCTCAACCACGCCCCGATGTCCTGCGGAACAAGCCGTCGTGAGATATTCGAACAGAGCGAGCGTGCCGCCCTGAAACCGCTGCCCGAGCATGCATGGGAATGGGGCGAGTGGGTTCCCCGCAAGGTGGGGCAGAACGGTCACGTCGCCGTCCACAGGAATTACTATTCCGTGCCCGAGCGTTTCATGGGGCACAATGTCGAAGCGCGCGTCGGCGAGCGCATGGTCGAAGTGTTCCTCGAACAGGAAGGTGAGCGCATCGCGGTCCATCGCCGCTCGGGCGGGCGGAACCAGTACATGACCCGGCCCGAACACATGCCCGATCACCTCAATGCCGTGCGTGACATCCGCAAACCAGACTACGGCACGATCCTGCTTCGCCGGGCCCGCCGCATCGGAGAGAATGCGCGGGCCTGGGCCGAACGCTGCTTCGCCTCCAGGGACTTCCCCGAACAGGCCTTCACCACCGTGCAGGGCATGATCCGTCTCGCCGAAACACATGGAAACGCGCGCGTCGACGCGCTCTGCTCCGAGGCTCTCGACCTCGGCCGCCTCGCCTCCGGCTACCTCCGTGAACGCCTCAAGGACGGTGGCAAGGCGGCTCCGCTCCGCTCCGAACCCGACGAGATCATCCCCCGCCACGCCAATATCCGCGGAGGAACCTATTACTGCAAGACCAACAAGGGAGAGACACCATGACCCTGCGTCAACCCAACCTCGAACGCATGCTGCAACTCGGCCTGTCCGGCATGGCCGAAGCCCTGGAGGAGCAGCATGACATCGCCGACATCGGACAACTCGACTTCGACGATCGCCTTGCCATGTTGCTCGAGCGTGAAGTCTCCCACCGGGATCAGAAGAGCTATCTCGGCTACCTGCGCCAGGCCCAGCTGCGCATCCGTGCCGACATCCGGGATGTCGACTGCCGTGCCGGACGCGGCATCGCGCGGACCACGCTGGTCCGACTCGCCGCCGGCGACTGGATCCGCCAGGGGGTGAATTTGATTGTTGAAGGTGCGACCGGATCCGGGAAAACATTCATCGCTTGCGCCCTGGCGCATCAGGCCTGCCGGCAGAAGCGGCCCGTGCTCTACCGCCGTGTCTCCGAACTGGTCTCGGCGCTCGCCCGCGCCCGCGACAGGGGCACCCACGAGCGCCTGATGCGCCGCCTCGCCAAGGTGTCGCTGCTGGTGCTCGACGACTGGGGACTGGAAGGCTTCTCCGCCGAAGGTCGGCGTGACCTGCTGGAGATCGTCGAGCAGCGCTACGGGCGCAAGTCGATCCTGATCGCCAGCCAGATCCCCGTGGATCACTGGCCACAGGTGATCGGAGAGCCGACAATCGCGGACGCGGTCCTCGATCGCATTGTCCACAACGCCTATCGCATCGAACTCAAGGGCGAGTCCCAGCGCAAACGCAACAGGCCGCCGCCGTTGAACGGCGGCGGGCCCTGAGGGAGCGTGTGCCTTGGCGTACCGCCCTGCATCGATCGGGGAGGGTTCTGTGGAGTTGTGGACGAGCCCTTCGGGCCAGCCCGCGCCCTGCGGGACGTGTGGACAAGCCGTGGACGAGGCTGGCGCCTCGCCCACCGCGTTGACCACACTCGCGTGCTTCTCGCCCACAGGCACCACAGAACAACCACAACAGCGATTCTTTCAATATTCGGATTCCTCCGGCCTGACGGCCGGAGAGAAGGGGCGCCCGCGGCGCCGGGGCCTCGCGAACGACCACGGTTATCGCGTTCACTGCGTTGTTGAAATCCGGGAAGGGCTCGCTTACGCTCCCATAGGGCTGGCCTTCGGCCAGCCTCCCGGCATCAAAAAGGAGGACAGAACCCAGGCTTCAGTTCCGGGAGAGACTTGCGCGCTGACGCGCGAACCGGTCCGTCAGATGTCACAGGAATCGCCGTCAGATGTCACAGGAATCCCCGTCAAATACATAGGATTCTGCAGCCTGTATCGAGACTATGCGCGCGGGTGATCCGAAAATCGCTCAGTATTCCGGCAAATAAGGATCAATGAATTCACTAACAAAATCGTCCAATTTATTGCGAAGTTCCGCAGCAGTTTGATGATTCATTGCGATGGAGAAAACTTTTGTGTTCCGATTGACAAAAAATTCATCGGCTTCTGGCACTTCTATTTCAAGAACTACAATGTCATGCGATGTATCGTGCTCAGCCCCGAATGATCTAACTGCCTTAGCATCGGTTCCCACTTCCGCACGTGTGTTCGTTAAGACCGCTTTATTGACATCTTGCATCTCGATATTTCCAAATTTCGTCATTTCTTACGAATCCTCCTTTGAAGTAAATGTGGTGTCTGATCCAATCAAACATCACAACCCAAAACCGGACATCTCCATTTCTTCCCTTTGGGACGTTGAGGATGTATCTCATTCGAAGGCAAACTTGGCTTCGCCCTCAAACTGTTCAGACAAACCCGACCACTTCACGCACCACTTTTTCGGGTTCTATCCAAACAAATTTAACCAACTGTCATCATCGTCGTCTTCGTCGTCATCTTCAAGATCATCTTCACCTTCATCATCTTCAAGAACGGCAGACAAAGGGACAAAATCCAAGTCACCGTCTACGCCAGAAAGGTCCGTATCTAATTCCACTTGAATGCCTAAGAATGCCTGTTCAACAGCATTGGCTTCATCAGCGTTTGAAAAAACGTCAGCCAAGACAATCCCGCCGACTATACCCGCACCTACGTCGAATGCCGAATACCCGCTCCTAGTATCCTGACATCATAGAAATGATGGTGTTTCGATTGCAACCCGAGGCGGATTCCCTCTCGGCCGGGCCGTGTATATTGTCCGCAACAATGACAAGCAACAATCCTTCCGGGCAGGTGGGCAGCAGCCGCGGACGGTGTTTCAGCGGCAAATGCAGCACTGATCCCGGGAGCATTCCAGAGGCAGCAGGCAATGAATTCGACAGGCAAGAAAATCTACAGGGTCCAGCTTGAACCGGACGAACGTAAGCACTTGAAGGAGATACTGGACGTGCCGAGAAGGGTACAGGGGGGGACGGACGACGGCCTACCGGATCATGCAGGAGAGGCGCGAGGCTCTTGACAAAGGCTGCGAGCAGGGAAGGCTGCACGATGTCCGTGAGGACGCCATCGAGACATTGCTCGGGTCAAGGAAAAAGGCTGGACCATGTCGCGCGAGAACGCCATCGAGCGGCGGGATACGACCTGGGCTCCTGGCTCGTGAATTTATCCGCTGTTCATTCACGGATTGGCGTGCCCGATTTTTTCCAATGATTCTAGCATTTTAAGGTGCCGCATTTATGCATGCGCCTTGCATGGGGCCCAGACTTGCACTACATGGATAAATCATGAATAAATTGGAAGTCACATGCACGCTATCATTGAAATTCGGAACCTGAACCCGCGGGAACGCGCTGTCATGGAGGCGTTGCTGCGCAGTCCCCACCCTGTCAGCCAGCGTGAACTGATGTCTCGCATGCGCGACGCACCCAGCCAGGCCACGATGTCACGGGTCATGAACGGCCTGATTGGCCGGGGCCTCCTCGTCAAGGAGGGGGAGACCCGCGGTGCACGATTCTTTCTCACGCCGAACGCGCGGCGCGCGGCGACGGACCCGCGACGTCGCACGCCGATCCCTTACGACCATGACCGGGTCGGCCTCTACGTCCCGAACGAGACCCGCTGGTTGCCGGACGAGTCGGCTGCCCGGATGCAGGCGGCGGTCGATCAGGCGGGTGTGCAGCGTCTTGACGCCTCGACCTACAGCCGGGCGATCGCGGAACGATTCCTGGTCGACCTGTCCTGGGCCTCCTCGAACCTGGAAGGGAACACCTATGACCACCTTTCGACGGAACTTCTGATCAAGTACGGCCAGAGCGCCTCAGGCCGGGACCGGCTGGAGACAGCCATGATCCTGAACCACAAGGCTGCCATTTCCGCCATGATCGACGGGGTTGAGGAAGCCTTTCCCGACGCGGAGGGGGTGCGGCGACGTCACGTCCTGATGATGCGCGACCTGATGGACCCGGCCGACCTGGGCGCCGTCCGGCGTAATGCGGTCCGGATCTCGGCGACAAGCTACCGTCCCTCTTCCGATCGCGTCCTTCTCGCTTTCGCACTCGGCGACCTTCTGGCCAAGGCCCAGCAGGTCGAGAACCCCTTCGAGGCGTCCTTCCTCTTGCTTGCGGGGATCTCCTATCTGCAGGCATTCGCGGACGGCAACAAGCGGATGGGCCGGCTTCTGTCCAACGAACCGCTGCTGCGGGCCGGCCTGCCCCCGCTCACCTTCATCGGGATTGACCAGACGCCCTACATTCTCGGGCTGATCGAGTTCTACGAGACGGGGGCAACCGGACTTCTGGGGGAGGCGGTCTCCCTGTCTTACGAGACGACCGCGCACGACTATGTCCGGGACGTGTCCGTTCAGCGGGTCCCGCACGCTCTCGAGATCCGGGAGCGGGAGCGGATCTCGGCTGCGCTGGGACGGGTTTTCCGCGACAGGATACTGGACGAGGGGATCCCCAGCCTGGTCGATGCGCATTTCGATGATCTTGCCGAAGGGGACCGGTCAAGGATGGTCGGGATCCTGACCGGGACGGCCAACCGGGCCTCGCCCGTCTCCGCTTTCCTTTACGGTGTGACGGGGGACGACATCCAGGAAAGGAACGTTCAGAACCGGCGATAGTGCGTCTGTCGGAATTTTCACCGGACACCATGCGAATGCAGGGACAGCTCTGTTACGCCTGATTCTAATGCCATCGAGTGGACGGTCTCATTCGGTGGGAAGGCTGATTTCAAGGAGAACCATCAAGGGGAAAACAGGACCATGCCCCGGACCAATGTCCTCGCGATTCAGCGCTTGGGGTTTATCCCAACAACTCGCTCGACGAGTGCATCGCGGCAATCGAGGGTTACATCGAGCATCACAACGCCAATGATGCCCGGCCGTTCCGCTGGAACAGGAAGCCCGAAGATCTCGTGGAGGCATGGAGAAAAGGCCACCTGAAGCTCCAGGAATCGGCATCGTGAAAAAGAAACAAATCACTAGCTGTGTCAATCGGCAAGTGTTGATTCCGGATCAACCTGGATCTATATGTGTGACGTGGGGTGGCCAAGTGCCGTCCGTGAATTTCACAGTGAACTATTTATCTTGGAGGTGAGTCTAATGTTGAACAAGAAACAGAACGTACCGCGCGGCGGCAGGAGAATACAATTTGGCAAGGAATACGCCACCACCTAAGCAAGCAACGGCATTCATAAAATTTGTCAGAAAAAAGCCAGAATTTAGCGTTAAGCGTACGAAACACGCGTGCGAACGAATGGCGGAAAACGGCATTGCATTGCCTGCGATCCGGACGGTTCCGCAGCGTGGAAGACTCATTCACGCGGAAGCCGACATTCGCACCGGGCTTGAGAAATACCGGATTACCGGCCGTGATCCAGACGGACGCCACCTTGAGGTCGTCGTCAACTTGGAGGAAACGGACCAGGGCTGCGTCACGGTCATCACGGTGTTCCCTTCGGAATATTCCACAGCTGGACGCCAGCGGAGAGAAGGGGGCAGGAAATGAATTGGGGGACAGGGCTCCGGGAACCCCCGATCGGCCCGAGCGCAATGGGGACATGCAACTGAAACACGAATATGACGCAACGATCGAACTCGGAATCCCTCTGACTCTGGTCGATACCGTCATCGAACACGATGACGGCAGCATCGAAATCCCTGCATTGGACATGCTGCTGGCGACCGCCGCCGTGGCGCGCGTCCTCGTTCCAATCCAGTTCGTTGGCACGGAAATCCGCTTCTTGCGCCATGTCCTTGGCTACACGGGAACCGCGTTTGCGGAAGCGATCGGACTTAGCGAAAAGACCGTGGTTTCCCGGTGGGAGAACGACAAGACACGAACTGGCGGATACACGGAAAAGGTTATCCGACAACTCGTCCTGAACCTGCTCGGCGACCGCGCTCCCGGCATCGACATCGGGAAGAATGCCATCCCAGGCATGCGGATCCTGGCGCGCGAAGCCTCAGAAGGACCACTTCCGATGGCCTTCCGCCTCTATAAACGCGCGCGACCGGATGGCCGCTTTCAAGACTGGTATGCCGAGGCAGCATAAGGAAATGCGAAGCACCCAAGATGAGCGACAATCCATTCCAGATGCTAACGAGAATCCCAAGTGCATGTGTGAGATCAGCAGGAAATCAAGCCGAGCCCGTTTCCCGACACGTGACACGAGTTTCGCGATTTCCCGGTCACGGGCAGAGGCGTACTTGTTCATTGCGCCGCAGTCGCAGACGTAGAAAAAACTATGGGAATTATATACCTTTTGTCGCTTCATTAATGTGGCCACGATACCAATTGACCAATTGTTCCCTGGTCATGTCGTTGTTGGCAACATCTAGCAAAACATCAAAGGTTTCTTTGGCCGTCGCCGTAAATGCATATCCATTCAATTCCAGAAATAGTTGCGATGCTACATAGCCGGTTCTTTTGTTTCCGTCCATAAAACCATGATTTTTGACTAAATGATATGCATACCGTGCAGCCAAATCTGCTGCATCTGATTTAGGTTCATACAATGCTAAATCTTTTGGAGTCGCGATGGCTGATTTTATAATATTGATATCTCTAATCCCATGACCGCCACCAAATTCATCGATATTGCGGTCATGCAAATCAAAGATTGTTTTCTCGTCAGGCCATATCCAATTCGCCATTTTTATCGTAATCCGCTAATGCTTGAAGCAACACTTTGTCTCTTTTCAAAATTTTATCGACAATTTTCATTTGTTCTTCATAAGAAGGAGAATTGCTATTAGTTTTGTTGTCTGACTTTAGTCCACTTAGTCTCATGGGGAATCTCCTTAATTTTTCAATATCATGAAATTGATGAATTGGCAATTATTTATCAATCAATTCGGCATAGACCAGCTTGCGACGGTAAGCATATAATTCCTAAAACTATCCTCGGCTTACTGGGGGCGGATCCAACCGGCGTGAAAGAAGCCCTGTCCAACCGGGAACTGTAGTCTCATGTTCACTATGGCCAAGGATACACCTTAAAAAAACGGGACACCACCGCAGGTTCAAGGCGTTCCAGTAACAGGTCTATCGCGTTTGAAAAAAATCCTCCTGGCATCTGCGAAATGTCATGATTCCCTTTTGAAAAACAACAACTTGAGACAGGGATGAATCGGGCGTGACCGGGATTATCCGATTACGCCTGCTTCTTCATGCAATCGCTTTCCTTTTTCGCCTTTCAGCGCATTCACGAGGACCGGTGCGGCGATTCCAACGCCCGCACACAGTTCGGAATGGAACGCATCCCCTGTGACAACCACATCCGCCAGACGCTCGACGGCGTGTCTTCGGAACATTTCGACAATGTCTTCATCACCATGGTCGGCAACCTCGACCGAAAGGGCACCCTGCGGTGTATGCGCCACGACATCGAAGTGGATCATTTCCGATCCCGGACCAGCACAGGAAAATCGCATCCAAGCCCGTTTTCAAATCCGCCCAATCCCGGAAACGACAGGGGAAACCACCAAAATGAGAATCGCCGGTCCGGAATTCCGCGCATTGACACGGGCGGACATGTGGTCTTTATCATACGCTGTCCGTTGCGCACCGGCGTCGCGCGAGGTGAACGAATGTCGTCGGAGGTTGAAGCGTTGATGTCGATGAGCATGTCTGCGCGTATAAATCCCCTTTCAAGACCTTGGCTGCGCTTTCTCCCTGACTGGAGGATGTTGACGATGAAATCCAGGACACCGCTCCTTTTTGCTGTTGGCCTGCTCGTGGCGGCCGGCGTGTTTTCCGATGCGCGTCTTGCCCTGGCGCAGACGCAACATGCCTGTCCAATCCCTGCCGGCCTGACTCCTCCTGCGGACCCGTCCGTGACGGCGCAACAGGTGGAAGACGGAAGCGCTACCCTCCAGGAGTTCGCGCTGGCCGTGAGAGATCAGCACAGGGCCTTGAACCGTCAAAGACCGACCTTCGAGGGAGAAGCGTACTTTGGATGTCTTATCAGGCAGGATGGGTCTCCATACCGTTCCGGTTCCACGTTTCTTGTATCGCTGGCGGCCGACAGGGTGCTGGTTCACTCGAAGGCCATGGCGTTGTCGGGCAGGAAGCTCAATCCCCGGATTTACGGCACGATCTTTCAGGCACTGGGCGCCAGGAGATTCACCGACCTCATAGCCGCAGCAAACTCGGACGGCAGATCGTTCAATGTGCCCGGCATCCCGGGTGCATCCGGCTATGCCACAGTATACATGTCGCCCGGTCTGGGGATCCCTGTCGTGCTCCTTGCCGGATTTGATCTCAATTCATCCCACCTGGTTTCAGAACCAGCCGGTGATGTTGCCCCGGCCGTCACGGCCAGAGACGTGGTGGACCGTGAGACCCTGAAGGCCTTTGTCACGGAAGCGGGACACTACCTTCTCGAACTCGGAAAGGCCGGCGGTCGAAATGCCATCTGGCAAGCCAAGAATGCCATGCGGGACCCGAACGGTCCCTGGCGACACGGCTCCGTGTACCTCTATGTCCTGGATCTTTCCAGCAACCTGATCATGTTTCACGGCGCGTTTCCGGACCGGTACGAATTTCGGCCCCTGGTCGCGACGGTCCGGGACGCCGTTACCGGCGATCTTGTGCTGCCGCAGGTCATTGAAGCTGCGAAGAGCACCCCGGAAGGCGGCTTCGTACAGTATTACTTCGACGATCCCACCGACGACAACGACAGCGCCGATATCCCAAAGGTGGGCTATGCTCGCGTGTTCACCGGACCATTCCGGGAGCCCGGCGGAAGGGATTCCCGCGGCGAATTCATCGTCGGGTCGGGCTTTTACCCGACTTCACCCGGGGTGGTCGCAGCGCGGCAGAACGAAGCAGTCAAGTCCGTGCTGCCCCAAGTCATGCGGGCCATGACCGCCAGCACGGTCGATGCCGTCTCGGGCCGCATCCGGCAGGCCACTGCCGGCACCGCGCCGGCCAGGGAGTTCCGCCTTGGCGGAGCCTCCACACTCTCCGATGCCCTGCTGGCCAACGGGCAGGCGCTTGGGAACGGCTCGTTCGACCACGGCCGGCTGCTGGGGGGATCGTCCTTCATCCTGCCGCTCGACGGGGCGGAAACGGGGAGCAGCGGCCCGTTTCGAAAACTGACGTTTTGGGGCAGCGGCGACTACCGCAACTTCTCCGGCGGCAACGGCAAGACGGTGACCTACGACGGCGACGTTGTGAGCGCCTACCTCGGAATCGATACCCGGCTTCGCGCGGACCTGCTGGCGGGGATGGCGGTGGCATGGGCCCGGGGGACAGCGGACTACAAGGATTTCGACCTGACGGGAAGGTCCAGGACCACCCTGACGAGCATCAACCCCTACGTCGGCCGGCAGACGCCGGGCGGCATGAACCTGTGGGCCACGGCCGGCTATGGCTGGGGCGAGGTGGAGATCGACGATCCGGCGACGGCCACGCAAGCGAGCGAACTGACGCAGCGGACATTCGCGGCGGGGGTGAGCGGGCCGCTGGCCATCGGCAACCAGTTGATTGAAGGCGGCACCACGAGCCTGCGGCTCAAGGGCGAGGTCGCGTTCACCTGGGCCGATATCAAGGGGGGTGGGTCTCTCGAAGCCATGAACCTGAAAGCCAGCAGGCATCGGCTGATGTTCGAAGGACTCAACGTGAACAAACGCGCCTCGGGCGCCACACTCGCCACCACGTTCGAGGCCGGCATGCGGTATGACGGCGGGGACGGTGACACCGGCCATGGCATGGAGATCGGAGCCGGCCTGCGCTATGCCAACCCGGCGACGGGGCTGACCGTCGAGGGCCGGGGCCGGACCGTACCCCTGCATAGCGGCGATTACCGGGAATGGGGCGTGAGCGGGCTGGTGCAATACGACCCGGGTGTGGCCGGCATGGGGCTCGCGCTCAGCCTGCAGCCGGAGTGGGGCCGGACGGCCAGCGGGGTGCAACGTTTGTGGGAGACCGGTCTGACCGGACGAGCGGTATCGGCCGGCCAGGCGGGCGGGCGCGTGAACGCGCGGGTCGCATATGGCATGGGTGCGATGTTGGGCGGACATGGGGTGCTGACGCCCTTTACTGACGTGTCGCTGTCGGAGGAAGGTGCCCGGCGGCTGAGCATGGGTGGGCAATTCAACCTCGGCTCGTCGGTGAGAGTGAGCCTGGAAAGCGTGCACAGCCGATTGGTGCACGGCCCGACCAACCACGGCGTGACGCTACGCGGCAGCCTGAACTGGTAGTCGCGCCGGTATCCTGCCCGGTCGGCAAGGATTACGGCCCTTGACGACCGGGGCTCCCTTCTTCTTCAGCCACACGGGCAGAATGACCCGGACGAACTGAACGTGTACGATCAACCGGATCAATCGAGGCCTTACCTCGTTCCCTTGTTGATTCCTCTTGCCAGCCGCAAAGCAAATGACATCCGAAGGCGCTCCGCGAGGAGGCTCGGTGATTCGACCTTTACCGGTTGCGGGAGCGTAGCTGCAATGAGGCTACAATGAAGGGAGTATCATCATGAAAGCTGACGCGGTGGTGCGCGCGCATCGATACGGCCACCAGGGAACGGGCGGCGGCAGCTCTGGCTGCGATGGGACTCTCGGTTTCCGACGCGATCCGGCTGCTGATGCTGCGGGTCGCTGAAGAACAGCGCCTGCCGTTCGACGTGAAGGTTCCGAATTCGGTGACGACCGAGGCAATGAAGGAACTGTACGCGGGCAAGGGGCGACGGTTCGAGACTCCCGAGGGACTCTTTTTCGATCTGGACATCTGAACGTGCTGGCGCTCGTTCGGTCGTCCCGCATTCACAAGGACGTGAAGCGGGTCAACAGGTGCGGCAAGGACATGGCGAAACGGCGTACAGTGCTGACGATACTGGCGCGGCAAGCTGCCGTGCCCCCGGAATATCGCGATCACGCCCTCTGCGGCGACTGGAACGGATTCCGGGACCTGCATTGAACCGGACTGGTTGCCACTTCACCGCATTGAAGGCGACGAGGTGCAGCTTGCGCGGACAGTCACACACTCGGACCTGTTCGGAAAACAGGGCTCGTTGCAAACGGGCGAATCTTTTTGTCGCTGAGGGATTCCCCTTGGAATCGAAATGTGATTCACTCGCGGCATGGATACGATCGAGAGCATCCGGCGCCGGTTCGAGGCCCTGTCGCCGCATCTGGATGAAAAGAGCCTCCGTCTGTTTGTTGCCTCCAAAACCTTGCCCCTTGGCCATGGCGGCGTGACGCTGGTCTCGACGGCGACGGGGGTTGCGCGTTCGACCATTTACCGTGGTCTTGTGGAACTCGGAGAGGAACCGGAGCCCTCGGGCCGTGTTCGGCGTCCCGGCGGGGGCCGCAAGCCTGCGGTCGAGGTTCAGGACGGCCTTGAGGAGGCGCTTGATGCGCTTGTGGAGCCGGCGGTGCGCGGAGATCCCGAGCGTCCGCTGCGGTGGGTTTCGAAGAGCCTGCGTTACATTTCCGATGCGCTTTCCGATCAGGGTTTCCCGGTGTCCCACACCCTTGTAGGCCGGCTCCTGAAGCGGCAGGGTTACACGCTCCAGGGGAACGTGAAGACCCGGGAGGGCGCGGACCATCCGGACCGGGATGCGCAGTTCCATCACATCAATGATCAGGTCGCGGCGTTTGCTGAAGCCGGACAGCCGGTGATCTCCGCGGACACCAGGAAGAAGGAACTGGTGGGGGATTTCAAGAATTCGGGCCGTGAGTGGCGTCCGAAAGGGTCCCCCGAGGAGGTCCGTGTCCATGACTTTGCCGACAAGGAACTCGGCAATGCGGTCCCCTACGGGGTCCATGACGTGACCAACAACGTGGGGTGGGTCAATTTCGGGATCAGTTCCGACACGGCCGCGTTTGCGGTCGAGAGCATCCGACGCTGGTGGCACCACTTGGGGGAGGAACGCTACCCCGAGGCCCGGAAGCTGCTCATCACCGCCGACTGCGGCGGCTCCAACGGGAGCCGCGTCCGGTTGTGGAAAGTGGAGTTGCAGAAGCTCGCACGCGAACTCGGCATCAAGATCAGCGTGTGCCTCCTGTCGCCCGGGACCAGTACTCGGAACCGGATCGAACATCGGCTGCTTTCGTTCATTGGCTGGAACTGGCGCGGCAAACCCCTGTACAGCCCCTCAACCATCATCGGCCTGATCGGCTCCACCAAGACCGGCACGGGACTGAAGGTCTATTGCGACCGGGACACGAACGAGCACCCGGCCGGTATCAAGATCAGCAAAGCGGAGATCGAAGCCCTGGATATCCGGCGCGCCGACTTCCATGGCGACCGGATCGACACCTTGCTTCCGAATCCCGATCATGCACCGGTCATTTCGTGACACCCCTCAGGACACCACCGTGAAGTGGCCTGTCGATCCACGTAATCCGGGCGAGGTCTTCGCATGCGCTGGTCTGGCTCACCTTGCCTGGCGCACGAACCCGGGGTGGAAAACCGGTTTTGTTTTCGAGGATCGGTGCCAATTCGTTGCTCCCGATCTTGCGGCGTCTTTCCGCGAACTTGCCGGCGCAACGCTGGAAACAACGAGTTACGGCCTGAAAATCGCCGGCATCGAACTGGATTGGTGGAGAGAGTGGGGCCTGAATCCGGAATTGAAGACCTGGGCGGGGCGGCAATCTGCCTGGTCGGTTCACGACAATCTTCTTCGCGCCGCGGAAGGATCTGAACCGGATGACTGGCTGAACTTCGCGGCACCCGCGTCCGGCAGGCTCAATGTCGATGCCCTGGGATCCTGGAATGCGCTGAGCATGGGTTGGAGCTTGAGCGAACACGACCATGTCAAGATGCTGTGCCGGCCCTGGCTGGAGTTGTTGGCGTCGATCGGGCTTCAGGCCTTTCCCGTGCGGGGGCGCAAGTCCGAGGGGGGCTTCGAGTACAATCTCTGGCGGCCGAACCCGTTATTGGGCGCGGTAGCCGCATTTGGCAGTCGAAAGCCGACGGTGTATTCCGTGCAGCAGTTCCGGACCGCCACCAGGAAATCGGGGCGAAACACGATGCTGACCACCGCTCGTCCGATCCTGGAGGATGCGCTGCCGCGGCCGTAGATGAGGAGGACCGCGCCATGCCTGTATCCTTGAGCCAGCTGGTTTCCGATTCGGGGATTGTCGCCTTGACTTTCCGGCAGGAACTTCAGGCTGTCGACGGCCCGGACATTCCGATATTCCCGCCGACCTATCCCACTCCGAAGGATGGCTGGAAGCACAAGTTCGATACGCCGTACACGATCAACGAAACCACGGATGGTGTCCGGGTCTGCGATCTCGACTCCGTCCAGTCGCAGGCGAACCGCATGGAGGCGGTGTTCACAACGGATCTCGCGGATGTTGTGCCCCAACTCGCCGTGCAGGCAGGCACCCGTCCACCGGTACCGCTCACCGAGTTGCCGCACAGGATCGTCGACGCGGCGATCCGCGCCACCGATCTCTCCGACGACATTCGCAGCTGGATGGAGGCCGCCGATTCTGGAGACCCCGAGCCGCTCGTCCGGGTCGCTCCGACGTCATTCGTGTACGGGGTATGGGATTCCCGCGATACGCAGGTCCGTCTGCCGCGGGCCATTCGCTCCGAGATCCGCGCTTACGATGTGTCGGTATTCACCCGGTCGAAGCTGTACTCGGGAGCGTTCCCGCGAGAAAGTCTCGGCATCGATGAAAAGGTCTGGGGCAAGAAAACGGGCGGAAAGACGGCCGCGGCCGAGGTCGGCTTCGGTCCGGCACCTTCGATCAATGCCCATGGCGGGATCCTGGTGCATGGCAAGATCGTTCATTCGGCGTCCGTTCTGCTGAATGTCCTTCAGAAGTATCGCACAGCCGACGGGAGCGACCTTTTGCCGACATATCTGCTCGGCCTGGCGTTGGGTGGGCTCCTTCTCAGTGCCAGGGACTACACCCTGCGATCCGGGTGCATCCTTGTTCCTACCGGTGCGGCCGAGTGGCAGTCGGTCGCGACGACCGGCGAACGGACGCCTGTGGGGATTTCCGAGAGCGCCGTGATCGAGCAACTGCGCGAGGTTGCACGGGATTGGGCCGAGGCGGCCGACATCGACCTTGGCGGCGAGCCGGAAATTCATCACTATGATCCGGAGCGCGGAATAGCGATGTACGGGCCGGCATAGGTCCGCGGGGCAGACAGGGGGCAACCGCGCCATGGCGACGGTTCGGATTACGGTCGAGTGGCTCGACGGCACCTACCACGGCTTAGAATGGCCGCCGTCTCCGTTCCGGCTCTACCAGGCGATGATTGCAGGTTACGCGGTGCATCGCCGCGGCGATCCCGAACTGGAAGCGGCCATGCGTCACCTGGAGACGCTGCCGCCACCGGTTGTGTTCGCACCGGTTGCCGAGGAACGCTGGCCGGTCCGATCATCCGTCCCGAACAACGACGGCGATATCGCATTCGGCCTTTTTGCGAAGGGAAGGGATGATGAGGCCCGAAAGCACATGCGCAAGGCGCGGTCACTCCGGGAACGCCGTGCCCGCGAGTTTCGTGGTGTGGTGACATATGAATGGGAGGCGGAACCGGAGACGGCCGCGCACCTGCCGGCGCTCCGGACAATTGCCGGGTCGGTTTCGGCGGTCGGGCACGGTATGGACACAGCCGTCGCCCGTGCTGCCCTTTTTGAACGGCCGGCCCCCGCGAAGGGGGTGCGGTTCACGCCGTCGGAAGACGGAGTCCTGAGACTGGATGTCCCTTATCCCGGCGCTTTCGATGCGCTCGAAGAACGGTTCCGGCGGTTCCGCAGCCGTGTCGGGGCTCTTGGCGTCAGCGGCGTTCCGGAAGTCCCGCGCCAAAGCGCAGAATATGCGTCGAACCTGAAACCGCCACCCGTCCGTCGCGAGGCGTTCCGTTTGCTGGACATGCGGGACAACCCTTTTGCCTTCGAGGGCACGAGGGCGATGGAGGTCGCGGCCATGACGAGGCACGCGGTGGGAATCGCTGCCCACAGAGCGGGACTGGATCCCGTGACGGTTTCCGAACTCATGGGGCACCGTGGCGGGCGGAGGATCCGGGCCCAGCCGTTACCCGACATCGGCCACTTGCATGCGGACGGCCGGATCAGGCGGGTGCTGCTGACCGCCCCGAAAAGCGTCAGGGAGGAAGACTGGCTCGATGTCGTAACCCGCATGGTCGGCGCGGAACTGGTTCCGCCCGGCGGGGCAGGGCCGGCGGGGATTCTGGTGCCAGCGGAGGAAGGCGACAGTATCGTCGCCCGGTATTGCTGCCGGTCGGCTGCCTGGACGACGGCGACGCCGGTGGTGCTTCCCGGCCGCGACTGCAGGCGGGGCCGCCCTCGGCCCGCACGTTCGGCCTGCCGGCTGTTGAGGCATGCGGGCATTCCCGAGGGGCTGGCGGAAGAGGTGACGATGGAGCCGGCTGGTTTGTTGACCGGTAGTGCCGCGCCGAAACTGTACCGGCGACCGCGGCATCTGTCGGACTGGCCCTGCACGCACGTTTCGGTCCGCTGGCGGTCGCCTTTCGCCGGTCCGCTGGTTCTCGGTGCGGGCGCGGGATATGGGCTCGGGCTGTTCCTGCCAATGGATGACTGCCGGTCAACCGCGGGCGCTTCGATGGCGGCGGATGTTACGGGTTCGCGCGAATCTGGAAATGGCCCTTGAAGCAGTGTATTGGCAAACAGGGATGCGACCTACGAGCATCGGCGAAGTGCGAAAATCAGTGAGGCTATCGAATGAACGCAATATTTTGACGCAGAAACAATTCATGAGGTGGAACCGTGCCGCTCTCCCCCGGTTTCGTGCCGGGGCAACGTTGAAGTTTTACGAAGGAGCGAAGGCAGCGGAAAGCCCGCGTAACTCTCCCCCGGCTTCGTGTCGGGGTAAATTTGAAACCGTGTCAATTTGGCGAAAGTATGGGCTGACGCTGCCGGGTCACGATAAATGGTGGTTGGCCACAGGACATTCGCCCGACCTCAAAGCATTCCTCCTGCCAGCCTGGAGAAGGGTTGGCAGGGCGGTCAGGTCGCCACCGGATCGGAAACCGCAGGCGTGCACGGGAAACTGCAGTCCGACCGGCCCGGTCCGAGCGTAACTGGCCAGGACCCTGCCCTGAACATCGCTGGTCGCCCTGCCCATCGGCGCCTGCCGGTCCCGATGGTCGCGTGCAATCGTGCCCGTTTGCGTTGCGTGCACGACCGGAACCGGCGGTTGCATTTTGTCACCGGCCGTCCTCCATGAAGTATAGTCGGCAATTATTGCACTGGTAGTGGTTCCAGACAAACCCTGTTGCCTTTTTGCAACATGCGGAAAGGTTCTCTGATTTTCGCAGCTGCGCACCGTAGACTTATAAAAAATCCCAAGGATAATTCCACTTTACTTGTTTCGATTTTCATACTCGTTTCTCGGAACAGGTTCTCCTTGGCCCCTGTTCAGACCAATTCAGCAGCAGGGGCCGTTAACGCAACCAGAAAGGAATTGAAATGAAACGATTGTTTCTCTCAACGACCGCCCTTGTCTTTGCGGGCGGCATGGCATCTTCGGATGTCGCGATTACCGGTTCCGCCGAACTCGGCGTGTCTGGCGCGAAGAGCACGGATGCGAAGCTTCATCGCGATATCCAGGTCTCGTTCGCTCTTTCCGGCGCAAGCGAAACCGGGCTTTCGTTCGGAGCGGCCGCCGCGCTGCATGAAGCAGCCGACAGCAGGTTTAGCAAGAAGTCCGTCCACATCAGCGGCGCGTTCGGCACGCTGACGCTCGGCAATATCGATGGCGCATTTGACAACGCGCTGACTGAAACCGGGTCAGCCGGCTCGATTGCTGACAATGAGACCGGTCACCCCGGCTACGACGGCAATGCGGGTCTCGACGACAAGAACAATTCCGCTGCTATTCTCCGCTATGACTACACGCTCGGTGCCATCACCACGTCCCTGTCGGGAGAATTCAACGAAGCTGATTCCAGCAATTCCACGCTTGGCGCAGGCGTTAAATGGTCCGGTGATCTTGGCGGTGTCGGGATCGGGATCGGTCTCGGCTATCAGAACGGCGACTGGTCGGTGGCGCAAGTACACGCCAAGCCAGCCATGTACGGTGAGGCAGCCGTGGTGGGCGTGCCCGCCAAAGTGGAAGACGGATCGGCAGTTGGGGCAAGTCTTTCGGTTGACATGGGCAATGGCCTTTCCACCGTCCTGAATGCGTCAAACGTCAGCATTGACAGCACCGCTGGGGATACCAAGACGGAGAGCAAGACAACGCATGTCGGCCTTGGCGTTACGTATACCGTCGATGCACTGACCATCGGTGTCAACGGTGGCCAGAAGACCACGAAGGGCTCGGCGCCAACAAAGAGAGCATCTGGGGCAGGGGCTGCCGCGATCTATACCCTCGGTACCGGCGTGTCCTTCAAGGTTGGTTTCGGTGGCGGCAAGGACGGCAACGCCAAAACGAGCAGTTGGTCGGCCGGCCTGGCATTCAGCTTCTGACGCCACTTCACAAACGCCAAATCAAAGAAAGGCAAGAAAATCATGAAAATGAAACTCAAAGAAACGGCGTTGAAATTCTCAACGCCCCTTGTGATCGTCGGGGCATTGTTCCTGGCGAGTTGTGGAGGCGGGGGCGGCGATGCTCCCCCGGCGATGTCTGATGCCGAAAAGAAAGCAGCAATGGAGCGTACTGAGGCTGCGAACGCCATCAATGCGGCTAAAGCGGCGGCAGATGCACTGACCGCCACTTCCGATGCTGCGGCAGTCACGAACGTTGCAAACCTGATCGCGACGGCGAAGGAAGAAATCGCAGATCTTCCCGCAGCTTCACGGGCCGCAGAACTGGCAAAACTCTCCGGGGCCGAAAACATTGTCGCCACTCAAAGAGAGCGTCTGAGATTGGCAGCCGAAGATGCAGACCGCGAGGGCAAAGCAGCGGAGGCGGAGAAAAAGCTTAGGAATGCGAATGCGAAAAAGCTCTTCGGTTACCTTGGCGGTACTGGAGCGCATGTGACTTCAGCCGATGGCGTTGGCGGTTCCAGATATACTGCCACAGAAGCAGCAAAAGCTGTTGCCGGTACATTCATGAATTACAACACCAAGGAATTCATGGATAAAAATGCTACAGGCCAAGTCATTCATGTCTTGCAATATGATAACAAAGGTCCTGGCAAACAAGTGCCTTTGACGGCGGATGTTACAGCCGATAATTTCGTCGCCAAGTCGATCAAGGCTTCCGTGTTTTCTTCCAATGCACCCAAAAAGCACGCGACCACCGAAAACCTTTTCTCCACTCGCGGCACCTACAACGGGGCTTCAGGTCAGTACCGTTGTTCAGTGACGGGAAGCGACCAATCGTGTGTTTCCCGAGCTGCTGCCGGTGGAGGCATTCAACTCGGTGGTGGCGGGACTTGGGTTTTCGATCCAGATCCCGGGGCCATGCAGGCTATGCCTGATGCAAACTACGCGACGTTTGGGTGGTGGCTCGACGAAGCCGCCGAGTCCGACGCGAAAAAGGCACGCTCGTTCTCGCACGTTACGCCCACTACCGCCCTTACAGGTGTCGACGGAGTCACTGGGTCTGCGACCTACAATGGTATTGCCGTGGGTAAGGCTTCGGTGTATTCCCCGGTTGGAAACAACAATGTTTCGGGAGCCTTCACCGCAGATGCCGAATTGAAGGCAACCTTTGGTTCGAATGGGAAGCTTGGTGGTTCAATCACCGGGTTCGTGGTTGGCGGGCAAGCGCAGAACTGGTCAGTCAAGTTGAATGATCAGAGCTTCTCAGGCGCAGGCGTGACTAACGGTACAGGCGATGCCACGAAAACTGTCTGGACCATCGGTGGCGAAAAGGCTACGGCATCGGGTTCATGGAGTGCGACGATGTACGACAAAGGTGCGGATGTCGGTGGCTTGGCTGCTCAACCCAAAGGCGTTACCGGAGGCTTCAATTCCGACTACGGTTCCGTAGGAAGAATGGTCGGCGCTTTCGGCGCTGAAAAAGACTGACACTCCCTATGTCAATTGTGAGAAAAGGGCGGCTTTGGCCGCCCTTTTCATGTCGTAGTCGACTTACAGATTAGATTCGTTCCAAAACGCCGAGAGCAGGAATTCCCGGCGTTTGTTTCGACACGAGCTTCGGCTTGGTCACGCCTTCGATGTCTCCTAGTCAGCAAGGTTTTTTGAATGTCGTCAAGTCGAGGTTCCATGAGAAGGAATTGGGCATGTTTGGACTTGATAAACTCGGACGCATTTTACCCCCGCAACCTCAACCATACTCTTCAGGACTTTCACCTCTTGAGCCGACGCAAACCAGGCGCGGCCTCTATCCCAGCTTGGCTTTTCTGATAGAGCAGGCCAAGGAGTATCAGAAGACGCGCACCTTGAACGTGTGTTTGCGGCGCAAGGACTGGCGTGACTTCGAATGAGGGTTGTCGATCGCCATAAGATTGGGCGACTGCCCTTAGGCTGTTGCGTCGTTGCAACAGTATGGCAAAACCTCCTCCGGGGTCTTGGCGGATCGGATTCGGGTTCAGAAGGTCGAGGCCTTCAAGCGTTTGCTTTTGTTAGGCGAGGAGGCTGTTGGTCCCTCGGCAAGGCGCCAATGTGGGAGGGCTTCGTAGGTGTCGGCGGTCAATTGCCCGGGCATCCGCTCATTTTGGTCTTGTCGGGTTTGTTAAGTTCAGTATGAAATTCCCTTTTGATAACCCCCCTGTACCGTTCACGGCACATAGAACGCTGTCCATAGAGGCTGACATCCTCGAACCCATTGCCCAGGTTGGGGAAACAGCCGCAGGCCCCGAAACATTCCGAGGAGAGAACCCCGATGCGCCATCTCGTTACCGTTCCTGCTTCCTTGGCCGCGATGGCTCTTCTCTGTCTTTGGGCCACGGCGCCCTGGAGCGCGGAGCACGTCCCGGACCCGTCGGTGGGAGACACTTCGGAAGTTCCGGCACCCGGCTCCGTCGAGAACGATCTGAATACGGCCGTGGCGCTGTTGTTCCAAGGCGACGTCGAAGGCGCGGTCGAAGTTGTCCGCCCGCATCTGCAGAGGGACCCAAGGGCCGCCGACCTGCTGTTCGAGGCCGGCCTGGCCATGGTGAACTCGGCAGAGACCATGCCTCCTTCCGAAGAAGCGACGCGCGAGGCCCTCCTGGACGCTTCCATAGCCGTTTTCCGGGCGATCCTTGCCGAGCATCCCGAGATTGTGCCGGTGCGCCTGGAGCTGGCCCGCGCCTTCTTTCTGCGGGGCCGAGACGGACTGGCAAGGCGGCACTTCGAGCTTGCCCTGGCCGCCAACCCGCCGGCGCCGGTGGTGGCCAACGTCAACCGCTTCTTGGCGGAGATTCAGGCCCGCAAGCGCTGGAGCGCATATTTCGGCATGGCGCTGGCGCCCGACACCAATATCGGCAGCGCCTCGGCCAGCGAAATCGTCATGGTCGACTTTGCCGGCCAGCTCCTGCCGTTCACGCTCGACGACGGCGGCGAGAAATCCGGCATCGGCCTTTCGATCTGGGCCGGCGGCGAGTACCAGGAACCGCTTGCGCCGAACTGGCGCCTTCGCGTGGGCGGAAACATCTTCCGGCGCGAATACGCGGGGAAGCAGTTCGACCGCATGGGGCTGGGCTTCCATGCCGGGCCCCGCTGGCTGATCGACCCGCGCACCGAAGCGAGCCTGTTGGTGACCTTCCGCCGGGAATGGCAGGGCGGCAGGCCTTCCAGCCGGAGCGCGGGTGTGCGGCTGGAAGCTTCCCGGCGGCTCACACCGCGCCTCTCGGGGCAGCTTGGCGCGTCCTGGAGCGAAAAGCGCAATGACGAGGGCACGCGCAGCGACGGATCGGTCACGGACCTGTCCGCCGGCCTGACATTTGCCGTCAGCCCGACCCTGCAGGCGAATTTTCGCACCGGGTGGGAGCGCGCGCGGACCGAACGCGAAACCCTGCGCAACCGGACACTCTCGACCTCGCTCGGGGCAAGCATTGCACTTCCGCGCGGTTTCAATGTTTCGGGAACACTGACCGGACGCTGGACCGACTACAAGGGTCCTGGAATTCCTCCGTCAAATGTCGTGGACGGATCGCCGCGCAAGGACATAACCAGGTCGATCCGTCTTGCGGTGCTCAAGCGTGACCTGACAATCGGAGGGTTCAGCCCGCAGTTTTCCGTCACGCACGAGCGGCGGGGCAGCAACGCGCAACAGGCCGATTACCGGCGCACCGGGGGCGAGATCAGTTTCGTGCGGCAATTCTGAAGGCGTCTGTCGGTTCGCCGGCCAACTGCTTCAGGAAGGCTCGGCCCTGACCTCAAGGAGATTCCTTGCCTCCCGTCCGCACGCCACGCCGACCAGGTGGACAGGTTCCCCGCGCTCGCGGTACTTCTCCGCATAACCCTTCTTCCGCATCTGCACGATCGCCGCATCCAGCGCAGCGGTCGCATCGCCTTCCCCCTCCGCCATTTTGAACTCCAGCACGAACACCTGCCCGCCCGTCAGCACCACTATGTCCGCACGCCCATGGCTCGATGCGTCCTCTGTCCGGACATCCACACCAATGGATCGGAAACACATGTGCAGGAGGCTCGCATACCAAGTTTCGTAGCGGGCGAGATCGCCGCTCGCGTGCCACTGGTAGGGAATTCCGGAAAGGTATGAGCGGAACCGGTCGGCAAAACCCTCGAAGTCGTTGGCCTCGAGAAACGCACAGAGTTCCCGGCCCTGGCCCATCACCTCCACAACCGGCTTGCCCAGATGCTGCAGCAATCCACGGTTCAGGCTGATCCGAACCTCGAGATTGGGATAGCCCAGCCTGTAGAGACTGTCGAAACCGACCCTCTGCTCTTCGGCGATGGTCAGGTAGCCGGTCTGGAACAGGAGCGCTTCGATTCCGATGTCGCCGACGTCGAACTTTGAGACAAGCGACATGTCGGCCATCCGGTTCTCCAGTTCCATCGGGCTGACACTCTTCTCCATCAGCGTCCGGAACAGGAAGGTCGGAGACCCGGTCTCGAACCAGTAGGGCCTGAACTCGCGGCTGTCGAACAGCAGCAGCATGTCATAGGGATTGTAGACCTGCTTCCCGCCCCGCCAGTGATAGCCGTTGTACCAGGTCCGGATCTCCTCCCGGTCCAGCCCGTCAAGCTCTGGCCCAAACACACGGTCGACATCATCTTCCGTGTAGCCGCAGATCGTGGCGTAGCGCGGATCGAGGCTGATGTCCCTCAGGTTGTTGAGGCCCGAGAACAGGCTGACCTTGGAGAACATGCTCACGCCGGTGACGAAGACGAAGCGGACATGACGGGCGCTGCCCTTGATGATGCCGTAGAACCCGCGCAGGTAGTCCCGGTTGGCCCTCGCGAGATCCGGGTCGTCGAGCACGTCCAGGATCGGCTTGTCGTACTCGTCCACGAGGACGGCCACGCGCTGTCCCGTAGCATGATGCAGATGATAAAGGACACTCTGCAGGCGCTCGGGCCCGGCACCGGAGGTGGATGCCGGATCAAGCCCTGCCGCGTGCTCGATGATCGCCAGCTGATTGAGGATGCTGCGCTCGAGGTCCCCCGGATCACTGTATTTCCCGTCGAAGCTCAACCGCACCACCGGATAACGGACAGACCAGTCCCAGTGCCCGTGGATGTCCAGGCCCCGGAACAGGGCTTCGTGGCCCTCGAACAGCATTCCCAACGTATCAAGCAGCAGGCTCTTGCCGAAACGGCGAGGACGGGACAGGAAGTAGTAATCGCTCTGGTCGACCAGTTCCCGGATGAGTGGAGTCTTGTCGACGTAATAACTGTCTGTTTCCCGGAGTCTCCGAAACGACTGGATCCCGATCGGAAGGCGGCTGCGGCGGTTCATGCAACACTCCATGTTCCACGCGCCGAACTAGGGTGCTCCTTTGAGACACAGCCCAGGAAAACGGCTGACATCGCGTTCCTCGTTCTTTGCGAATACGCCACATTATACTCCATCTCTGTTTGCCGGGAAGACGTGCCCTTCCGTAAAACGCAGGAAACAGGATTTGATCGGTTCGACAAAGTGGATGCCGCCTTATCCGATTCGACGTCCGGGGCATCAAGCAGGCGGAGCATGTCCGGACGTTCCGCATCGAACTTGCGCGGGCCTTCTTCCCAAAGGGGCGGGACAGTCGCAGAAGGCAGCATTTCGGAATGGTGCTTGCAGTCAGTCCGCCCACACCTGTCGTGATCGACATCGATTATCATCTGGCGATGATCCAGGCTCACAAGCGCTGGTGCGCGTGTTTCGGTATGGCAATTGCGCCCGACACCGACATCGGCGGCGCCTCGGCCAGCGAAGTCGTCATGTTCGACTTTGCCGGCCAGCTCCTGCCGTTCACGCTCGACGACGGTGGCGAGAAATCCAGCATCGGCCTTTCGATCTGGGCCGGCGGCGAATACCAGGAACCGCTTGCGCCGAACTGGCGGCTTCGCGTGGGCGGCAGCATTTTCCGGCGCGAATACGCGGGGAAGCAGTTTGACCGCATGGGGCTGGGCTTCCATGCCGGGCCGCGCTGGCTGATCGATCCTCGCACCGAGGCGAGCCTGTTGTTGACCTTCCGCCGGGAATGGCAGGGCAGCAGGCCCTCCAGCCGGAGCGCGGGAGTGCGGTTGGAAGCTTCCCGGCGGTTCACTCCGCGCCTCTCGGGACAGCTTGGCGCGACATGGAGCAAAAAGCGCCATGACGAAAGCACGCGCAGTGACGGACCGGTCTCGGACCTGTCCGTCGGCCTGACGCTGTCCGGCCGCCCGACCTTGCAGGCGAACTTCCATACCGGGTGGGAGCGCGCGCGGACTGAGGCCGAAACTCTGCGCAACCGGACACTCTCGCTCGGGGCAAGAATCGCACTTCCGTGCGGTTTCAACGTCTCGGAAACGCTGACCGGGCGATTGACCGACTTCTAGGCTCCTGGAATTCCTCCGTCAAATGTCGTGGACGGCTCGCCGCGCAAGGATGTGACCCGGTCGATCCGTCTGTCGGTGCTCAAGCGTGACCTGACCATCCAGGGGTTCAGCCCGCAGTTTTCCGTCATTCTCGAGCGGCGTGTGCGCAACACGCAGCAGGCCGATTACCGGCGCACCGGGGGCGAGATCAGTTTCGTGCGGCAATTCTGAGAAAACCTGGCGGTTTGGCGGCTGTGTCTCTCTCACCGTTACTTGGTTCGCAGGTCCCGGCTACGGTTCCCAATGCAACGTGACGTGGACACCAAAGTCGGCAGCCGCATGCCGCGATCCGTCGCCTTCCGAGATCGCGACTTCTATGGCCGTGCGTGGGGAGAGCCTGTACGCGCCGCCGAATCCCAACATGACGACCGGGCCGGCAAGCGGCGCCAGCTCCCCGGAGCGCAACACCTTGCGAACCGTGTTGCGCGACACGCCCATCGACTTCGCAATCGATCGAATGGACTTCCCTTGAACGTGCCACGCACGCCGAATCTTGCCGATTGTCTCCACTGACACCATCTCTTCTGCCTCGCTGAAAATGTTGCGAGGCAGTCGTTTCCATCGGATCAGGGGGGTGGGTCAATTTTGAACGCGAATCACCCCAAAAGTGGGTCAATTTTGAACGCGATTCCACAAGAGCCGTTGTAAGGCGTGGAGTTGACATCCAGCTGAGCGGTCAGGGAAAGGCGATCCAGCAACGCCCATGTCACGCCAAGGCGGCCGAAGGCAATTACTCTTTCGCCGATTCCGGAAAGCGCTGCTGGCGGCGATGCGACTTGGATTCCCAAGGTTGACCCGTAAGACCAGGCCCGTGTACCGCCGCCGCCTTGTCGGAACAACGGTCCGGAGGTCTCTGCCCAGATGGATGCCGAAAGATTGCCCGAGCCGGTGAGCGCGTCTTCGTTGCCGGTCGGGAATCTGACCGCACCGCGCAGGACCAGGCCGTCATTCTGCAGATAGTTCCGTTCAAGTTTTCGGCCAAGGCCGACCGTGATGTCGCCAGGGGAGGAAACATTGTCATCCAGATCGGCAAGCGTTCTCCCGTTTCTGACATAGGTGAAAGCAAGGCGATTGTGGGGCGCGGTGTCGCGACCTCCCTGGGGCAGGCCGAAAAAGGAATGCCAGTTCCTGATGAACCCGTCGAACACCCCGCGTGTGTGCGAAACCACGGAAGCCTCGAAAAGGGCTTCCCAGCCATTGCTGAGACCATGCCTCAGAGCGACCGTCTGCCGGTAGGTTTGTCCGTGAGCATCTGCTCGCTCTCCGACCGCGCACTGGTCATGTGCGAAGCCATATCTGACGACAAGGTGACCTTGGACACACCCGGCATGAGGATGCAAGTGCCATACGAAACCGGTACGCCATAGGCGAGATGAAACGGGTTCAGATTGACAGTTCGAAGAGGTGTCACGCCGTCGCAGGGTGCGTGTTCATTAGCCATGGTGAGCGATGGCAACGAAACCACATGCACCAGGACGCAGACGAGAACCAGAATCCGCCAATACCCCGCCAACGGGACAGACAGTTCTCGTTTGTAACCGCTCACCCCCATTTTCAAGGTTGATGGATTTCTCGCACGGCGGCCGTCAATCTCCCGAAACGCTGCTGATGGTTGCCTCGACCCCCAACCTGCCATGGGTTTCGCCCGCTTCCTCGAACGCGACACGGACATGCGGACAACGGAAGTACCGTGCGGCCTTGCATCGCAGGTTTTCTGTCCCCCTGTTCCGGCAACAGTCCGCCCCTCGGGAATTCAGCGTCGATTGTCCTTCCCAAACACCTCATCCAGGCTGTCGGCATCCAGAGTCCGGTCCAGCCAGGCATCGAGATCGTCGAGATTGCCCGCAACGATCCGGTCCCTGACTCTCGGCGGCAAGGGCCCAAACCGGCGCTCAAGAAGGCGTGTCAAACTCCGTGCCTCGCCCCGTTCCAATCCCTCGGCCCGACCCCGTTCCAATCCTTCGGCCCAGCCCCGTTCCAATCCTTCGGCCCGGCCCCGTTCCATCAATGCTTCCGCGATCGTGCCCACAAGGCCCTCCATTTCGTCGAAACCCGCCTCACGCAGGTTGGTGCGCAGAACCTCCAACTCCCCGTCAGGATGGGTCTGCAAGATATATTCAATGACCTGCTTCTGAAAGGTGGAATCCACGTCGGCCAGGCCACCGGCAACCAGCGTCAGGAACTCCACCGTCCGGCGTACGAGTGCGATCAAGGCAGCCCGGACTGCGGCGTCCCGCGACAGCTCCTCCGTTGGCAGCGCGGTCAGTGCCCGCACTATGAAGCGCGCGCCGGGCAGGAACACCAGTTCCCGTTCCTCGGTCGCGATCATCGCTTCCAGGCCCTCCGCAACGGACCAGCGGGTCGTGCCATGATAGAACACGACCGGAATGATCGGCGGAAGGGCACGGAGTCTGTCCGCGCGACCCTGTGCGTAGCGCGTCCAAATCCTTGTCTTATCGGAATGTTTTTCCTATCGGAACGTTTGGGTGTCGGTAGTTGACAATCCCTGTCTGGATCAGGTTACGACGATGACGTCTTGATCTTCGCGAGCGCGGCCAGGAGCTCGTCCTCCACACCTTCAAAACTTCCTGCAGATATCTCGGGTTGCTTCTGTCTCGACTGGATCTTGAGCTTCTCGGCCGGATCGAGCCGCAAGTATGTCTCGGTGGTTTTCTGGTCCGCGTGGCCGAGCCAGGTGCTGACCTGACGAATGTCGTTGGTCGCCTCGAGAATGCGAAAGGCGCAGGCGTGTCGTAGCGTATGGAGAGCCACGGTCTTTTTGGCGATGGAAGGAACAACCGTCGCGGCCGTGGCGACGTGAACTTCAACGCGCTTGGCGAAGCCCCGTGTAGTCATGCCTTTCCTGGAGGAACTGAGGAACAGGTGCTGGTCGGGTCCGTCCGGACGCACACCTATCCAGTTGTGCAGAGCTGCACTGGTGGCCTTCCACAGCGGCAGAACGCGGCGGCGACGGCCCTTGCCCATGACCCTGACCTGGTCGAGTTCGGGCTGGTTGAGATTGGCAAGGTGGAGGTTGACCAGTTCCGAGATCCGCAGTCCTGCGTCGTAGGCGAGATACAGCATTGCGTGATCCCGTATTCCAGTCCGGGTTACCCTGTTCGGGGCATCCAGGATGGCATTGACCTCGTCGGAGGTCAGATAGTCGAGCGTTACCTGATCGGTCTTCTTGGAGGGGATGGCGCTGACCTGGGCAGCATGGTCGACATACTGCGGATATTCGAAATCGAGGTAGAGGAAGAAGGCCTTGATCGCGGCCAGCCGCAGATTGCGCGTGGCGACGCTATTGTTTCGGGCAGTTTCGAGGTGTTCGAGGAAGGCGAGCAGGGTGCCGGTATCGAGGTTTGCGACTGTCAGCTTGCTGGGCCGGGTGCCGTGATGCCGGGCCGCGAAGACCAGGAGCAATTCGAGGGTCAAGGTATAGGCCCTGATGGTATGCTTGCTGGTACCGATCACGTGCGGCAGGTATTGGTGCAGGTATGTTGTGAGCGGTTTTGCAAGATCAGTCATTGTCTTTCCCCTTCAGATGCAAGGCTTCGGTCGCAGCCGATATCTGCTTGAGCAGGACTGGCGTTGCCTCCAAATACCAATAGGTGTTGGCTATCTCACTGTGTCCCATGTACGTTGACAGCGCCAACATGTGGCGGCTGATGTCGCGCCGGTTGCCGGACGTGACGTTCTCAAGAGACCTTGACGCGAACCCGTGGCGCAAGTCATGCAAGTGGGGGCCGGGTGTGCCCGGTTCGCCACGCAGACCCAGGCCGCGGACCAGCCTGATAAAGATCTTGGTCAGATAATCCGGACTGACGGCGTGCCCCGATGGCATGATGAAGAGCGGATCGTCCGGTTTGCCGGGGCCACGTATCCGGAGCCAGGCATCGACCGCACGCGTCACTGACGGATGCAAGGGAAGCAGTCGTGACTTTCCGAACTTTGCATTGCGAACCTCGATGCCATCCCTGGTCAGATCCCTGAGCCTCAGGCCGGTTGCTTCCGATCGTCGCATTCCTGTCGCCGCGAGAAGGCCGATGATGGTGTGGAACACATGCGGGGTGATCGAGCCTGCGGGAGGAAGTTCCAGCGCCGCGTTCATGATCAGCTTGACCTGGTCCGTCGACAGAATGTGCGGTGGTGGCCGGTGCCTGGATCTTCGACCCAGGGCATGTCGGTGAGGAACTTCGTGGCGCGGATCCTCGGCATGCAGATACATGGCAAAGTTGCGCACCAAATTGAGCTTGATGATCCGCTGATTTGGCGTCGATGCCTGTGACGCCCAGTCCAGGGCTGTCGCGATCCGAACGAACTGGTCGCCCTGTGCTTCGGCGTGGGCGGCAAAGCTGCCAAGGAAACGTGCCTGCCAAACAAAGGAATAGTCCATCGCCTGCTTCCCGGCCACATAGGATGCTACCTGTTCGGACAGGGTCATGGTTCATCCTCCGGCCATGGTTGAGCCACTTCCAGCAGCATTCGCGTGTCGACTCGTGCATAAAGGGTTGTCGTCTTGATCGATTCGTGACGCAGAATCGTGGCCACGGTTTCGAGCGAAGCGCCACCGCGCAGCAGGTTCGTGGCGCGCGAATGCCGGAACAGATGTGCGGCAGGCAGGCCCTCGCCATCGATCCCGGCCCGTTCCTTGGCGCGCCGGACAGTCTCCGAGACGATTCTTCCGGAGGACAACGCACGATGTGGAGCACATGACCTCAGGAAGACGAAGTCGCTGTCGACACGGGGGCGACCATGAAGAATGTAAATCTTCAGGGCATCGCCGCAATCCTGGGGCAGCGGCATGGCTTCGCTTCTGCGTGACTTGCCGCTCACCCGAATACGTGCCTGTTCCCAGTCGATGTCTTTCAGTCGGAGCGCCGGGATGTCGCCGGCCCGCAGTGCAAGCCGGGCCAGAAGCAGCATGATCGCGCGATCACGCATGCCGATCGACGTGGCCGTGTCGCAACTCGCGATCAGTGCCTCGACTTCGGAGTCGGTCACGTACCGTGGAAGGTCGGCTTGCGGTTCGATCCTGACGCTTGGGACGGCGGCAACAAGCGCCGGGTTGCAGAATCCGTTGGCGCCAAGATACCGCAGATAGCCACGCAGAACGGTAGCCATGCCCGCAAGTTGGCAGGATGATCTGGTCTGTGCCCAACTGATGAAAGCTGCCCGAATGGCGCTCACGTCATATGACGCCGGATCGTCACCCAGATCCGGCAGCACATCCCGGTTCAAATGCCATTCATGGATGCAGATGGTTCTTTCGCGCGCCCCGCGATGGCGGTGCATCCAGTCCAGGTAACTATCGACGAAGACGTTGCGCGCTGCAGGGGGTGCCTCCTCTGTTCGCCAGGGTTCCATCACTCCCGCGCAGGCGAGAAAATCGGCAAACCGTTCGATCGAGATGCGTACACCGGATGATCCCGTGAACCGGCTGGGACGTCGGAAGAAGTGCGGACAGGAACAGGTACACTCGTGCTCGAGAAACCTCCGGATCACGCCATCGTCGATCTGGTCGAGGACAAGGTCCGAACAGTAGAGCCAGACGACAAAATGGCGACATACCGTCGAACGGTTTTGCATCGTGCAATCACTGTAACCTTGGCCGGACAGGTCGCTGATGAACGCGTCCACATGCTTTCCGCCCTCGACGATCAGGGACGGCAGTTCCGTCTGGCCGGTGTCCAGGAGCCAGGTGAGAAACCTGTTCGCCCACTCTCGCGTGCGGCGCAACGGAGGGGATTGAAATCTCCCGGGACAGGTGCAGTCGTGCGACAGGAAACCGGCAATCCCGCGGATGTCAAAGGCCGCGATCTCGATACCGCTGACAGCAAGCCAGGTGACGATGTGTCGTGCCATGCACACCAGTTTGGCGATCCGGCGAGATCCCAGACCTTGCTGTTCCAGCCAGGACTGGTAGCCGGGAATGATCTCCTTCAACCGATCCTGGAGGTCAGGGAATGAAATCCTCTCGCCAGACGGAAAACTCATGACCCGGTCTCCCGGGTGGCCGGGCACGCGGAAACCGGATCATCTGTGCGGCGCGTTGGATACATCCGTCCGCCGGCGGCGAGACCCCGCAAGACCGCCGCCAGTTCACCGTTCGGGCATGACGAGACTGACAGCGGGCCGCTGACTGTCAATCGTTCATGTGGCGCGATCAGGTCATGGCATCTGAAAGCCGCCTTCGCTTGTTCCTCCATGCTGCCTCTCCCGGTCTGATCCATGCAAAACCGGATCAACCACAGGAAAAGAAAGGGTTCGATTGAGATGTTCTGCGCGACCACAACCGATCACGGATTTTGTGTCCGGAAGCCAAGCCGGACATAATTTATGGAGTGATCTCAGCAGCCGATCGCGACAGGTCGGGCACGCCATCTGATCGATTGTCGAAGCCGGCAGGCAGCCGGACACGGATTTGAGAATGGTCCAAACCTCTTCCCAGACCCGGGGCGGCTGGACAATCTCGCGCCAGACGCTTTGCCAACGTCGCAAGGTGCTCCGCGGGACCCCGAACTCATGGGCAAGGGTCAAAAGCGCCTTCTTGCCACTTTTGAGCGCCTCCGACACCGAGAGTCGGAACCAGGCGACGTATTGTCCACGATCCGGAGACCGAAGTGACGGTGGCAGGGTCCGCCCGCGACAACTGCGACAGCACAGGCTGGTGCGCTTCCAGGTCTGACCGGCAAGTTCCGGTGGCAGACCACGCGGTTTGCGCGGGTAATCTCCGCGATCCAGAGGGCCGCCGCAATGCGGACAGCCCGCCTCCTGTGTCAGCCTGACAAGGTATTCATCGATCTGGCCAACGAAATTCCAGACCGCGACAGGGCAATGATCATCTGATAACATGACAAACGTCCTTCTGTAGGGGTGATAACTTCAGAAAGACAAGCCCCCGGCCGGTTTGCAATCCGGCCGGGGCAATCATGTCATCTTGACCTGTTGTAATCGGGACCCTGTTCCGGGTTCAATCGATGCGTACGGAGACCGCAGGTTTGACATCTGGCGAGCCCGACGGGACCGTTGTCATCACGGATCCGTGGCCGGAAAAGGTTCTGACAATAATATTCCTTCTGGCTCCCAAAACTTGGCCAGAAGCAACTCCGAAACTCTCTTGAAGGGGCCAGAAGGCAGGATTCCCGACGGAATCGACCCGCAAATGCAGTTCCATTGCCTGCTGCATGGTCAAAACCGTCGGAATGTCAGGTCATCGGCCTGATACGCGGCGAGACGTTATCCGAATTGCTCCTGGGTAACCAATTGAAAAGACGTGAGATATCGCTGATAGGTTCCGATAGGAAAAACATTCCGATAAGACAAGCTATCAGAACTTTCTGATAGCTTGTCATGTACGCCGCAAATTGCAACGGGGTGCCGGGATCAGCGGAACTCTTGTGCTCGACAAGCACATACACGAATGCGGGGCCGCCCGAGGCAAGCTCGAACTGGAACAGCATGTCGGACTGGCTGCCGCGCAACGCCTCGTCCACGTAGCTGCCATCCAGCGCCACGGGCGGCGTTTCCGCTAGAAGCCCGACGATCCGCTCCGGCAGGTGATCGCGGATGAGTGCAGCGGCGCGCCCTGGATCTGAGGCCAGCGCCCGGAACAGCCTGTCGTGGGGGGTGGTGCTGAGTGCCGGAACGGTACGGGTTCCACTCCTTGCCGCCGGTGCCTCGCGTCGCCCCGTCTGCTCGGTCGGTCCGTCCCCTTGCTGCCTGTCGCTTTTCCCGCTTCCTGCCATGGGACCGGCGATAACAGCGGGACGTTGCTGCGTCCAGAGGGATCCGGACGCCTGACGTGAATGCAACAGGGTCCAGGAAAACCAACGCTCGACAATCGGGACGAACCCTTGCAATCGATGGCTAAACGGGGCGTGAGCAGTTTCGGATCCTCGTGGTATATGTCATGTTGGCTTGCGACGGCCGGGCATCAGCCGCACGGTCTTGCAGACACTGATTGGGAGAACGCCCATGTATACGCGCTTGTTGGTCGCGCCCGTAGTCATTTCACTCGCCGCCTGCGGCGGTGGCAGTCCAGTTCCGGCCGCCGACGTAATAAAAAAACCTGGCTAACTCGAACCCCCCCTCTTGAAACGCCAGCGGATCAAACGGCCCGTGCCGCCGGGATTGTCGCACGGACGGATTCACTGATCGTCTCCACGGCTTATGGCGGGACAAGCAATCCGGCGTTCCCGACTTTTCGTGCCCAACCCAGATGTTCCGGAACCCGTTGTTCCATAGACGAGCCACAAAGCGGACTCGCGTTGACGATTGATTTGTCTGGCTTTGAGTTCGTTTCCGGTTCACCCACGGCTGTGCTTAGCAAACATGGCATCACCACGGTTGAAGACAGGCAGGGAGGCGTGAGAATTTACGGAGCACGGATTCATCACAGCGCATTCAACATATACAGTTATGGCGATACCGATCAGGGCGTTACCTTGTGGAGCCGGTTTGGGATCGCCGGCGGAGACCTGACAGGAACACGACCATCTGGCTCGGCATTGTGGCAAGGCGTCATGGTCGGTTCATCCGTAGGTGGTGACGGAGGCGGAAGCCACCTGCAGGGCGATGCCACGCCGACGTACAGATTGTCCGGCTCCCTCGATGCCGCTTTCACCAATACCAATATCAAGAACATTGACAGTCGCCGGGATCACTCGGTAACGACCGTCCGGTTCGACAATGTGCCAATCGCTTCGGATGGAACAATCCAGGCGGGAGTAACCGGTAATCGCATCCAGGGCGGGCTTTATGGCCCCGGCCATGCCGAAACAGCGGGGACCTTCGAGCAGTTGGGAATCGTCGGGGATTTCGGATCTTCGCGGCAGTAGCTAGATCGCTTTCCTCGGAATGGCGTTCATGCGGGACGGCAGCCTTTGCTTCCTGCCTTGAGTTGTTTCGTAGGCCATCCGGAATGCTCCAGTGAGTGGTCCCTCCGGAGGCGGAAAAACCGGGCAAGTACCACGATATACGGCACTGCGGGGAGGGGCACCGCAAGTTTCCCTTCTGTCCTGCCCTTTATTCATGACATCATCGTCGCGTTGAGAAAGAAGGTCCGCCTCCGGCCAGAATCGAGCGTTCTGGCCGGGCCGCCGTCATTGCCGGGATCGGGAGTCGCAGTTCGGTCGGCGATATTGAGGATGCTGCCGGTGAGGTCCAGCCCGATTCCAGGGTGCGCCGTGACAAAGCGCGTTTTCCTGATGGGTGTGAATCCCATCCGACAATAGGCTGCTTCGACCGGTAGCAGCCAGGACGGCCAACAGAGACAATAATGCAGGCCGAAGCGCTCTGGTGCCAAAGGGCCGCCGCCGCCCGGGAGCGGGGCTATCGCATTTGGATCTTTTGGGGATCGGCGTCCTTTGGGAGGCATTCGGTGGAGCCGACAAGTTTCCAAAGGGAATTATAAGGGATAGTCACAATTTGTAGGAAAGATAAGGCCAGAGAGACCGACCGGATTTGAACCGGCATAAACTCAGTTTCACCTAAGCGCCCTAACCATTCGGGCCACGACCTCTCTGGTCCAATCTCCCCTATTCACTCAATTGAGAACTAAATTTTACGAACAAATACCCTTTCTCCATTGTCTTCAATAAACATCAGATCTGATATGAAGTATCGACCTTTATTTCGGGGTTTCAGATCAGCAATAGCAACAGGTCCAATGATACGATTTACATTACAGGTGTCATAGTCAACAAATACAATCAGCACATCATCAGCTAGTTCAAGTGTCCCTTTCGACAATGTAAAAAATGTTTGACTATCCCGATGAGCATCAGACTTTTTCGATTTAATCTGTAGTGTCCTGCCATTGGGCAATATTCCATCAATACCCTTGTCTCCTTTGTCGGCCTTAACCATCCCCAAGTTAATTTGTGCCCAAATTTCAGCAATGGCAGTTACTGTAGAACCATCGTAGTCCCGAAGTACCTTGTGGGCCTCAATGATCTGTTCAAGTATTCGATGGAGTTCCATATCGTTTCGTATCCCGTCTCTCATGGCTCTGCCATTTCTTGCATCATGCGAATATACTGTGGAAAAAGACATTTTTGACAATAGTTGGCTTCGCTTAGGATTTCGACCCGTCTTTTCAATTCTGCGAATGCACATTCTGGATGTGTATGAAATCCTAGATCAAGCCACCTATCATTCGGGCCTTCGTCACCGTCCGCAACTCTAGTCTTATTGAAGTGGCCACAATCAGAAACATGTAAGGTAGCGTGACCATGCATAAAGTTGTCGTAACCGAAATACTTTATGTGTTTGTTGTTTGTCATGTCAAACCCATCCCAACATTCCAACATTCTACTAAAAATGGTCCCACCGGTAAGCCTTGCGTTGCAGTGCCAACAATCCAGTTCTCAGAGCAAAAATGATTGATCGTTGAAACAGTGGGACCGAGGATGTGTGTTGATTATTGGGTTATCAATTGTCAACCCGAAAAAGTGGTACGCCCGACGGGATATAGGCTCACACGGAACGTGTTTGCCTTGTCGAACCCGTAATGATTGCAAACCGGCAACTATCTGTCTCGTGCCGAGAACTTACGGAGTGCCAGTCCGGTGCGTCTACCAGTTCCGCCACGCGGGCACCACCTTTTCGGGTTGGTTTATTAGTCGACAATCTCAACGTCCAATGGATCGTAGCTATTGGTCGCTACATAGCAGCCCCCACCCCCGCGCGGCGTCGGCCCTGTCGCGAAAGTAAAATGGTTCTTGCCGCGTCGGTTCGGAAGATGCGATCTGTCGGCAGGTCGGGGCAGTCGAGGTCCAAAACGCAATGGCGTGCTCAGTCACCCGTCAAGCAGCGTGACCCGAACCATGATCGGCGTCTGTCACTGATGGCACGGTTCTGCCGTGACCTCGTTCAAGAGATTGAAGTTTCGCCGTGGTTCCTCCCTGACCTGAGTGAAATGGGACGGTCAGGGGAGGAATTTCCATGCCACGCAAGCGAAGAAGAAAGACCGAGAGCCTGGAGGTCGTGAACCGGGATTGCGCCGGGATCGACATTGGCAAGGACGTTCATTACGTCGCGGTCGATCCGGAGAGGTGTTCGGACCCGGTTCGGTCGTTCAATGCCTTCACGCGGGATCTTGAGGAGATGGCGTCATGGCTGTCGTCCTGTGGGGTTGAGAAGGTGGCGATGGAGTCGACCTCTGTGTACTGGATTCCGGTCTATGAGGTTCTGGATCGCGCCGGTTTCGAGGTGATGCTGGTACCGCCACGGATGACGAAGCAGATCGCCGGGCGCAAGAGCGATGTGCTCGATTGCCAGTGGATCCGTCAGCTTCTGTCGTACGGGCTTCTGCGCGGTGCCTTCCGTCCGGACGACGCGGTTTGCCCGCTGCGTTCGTATGTGCGCCAGACGAAGCGGCTGATCGAGGACCGCGCGCGTTGCATTTTGCACATGCAGAAGGCTCTGACCGAGATGAACGTGCGGCTTGACTCGGTGATCACCGACATCACCGGGGTGACGGGACTGAGGATCCTGCGGGCGATCATCGACGGCGAGCGTGATCCGTACCGCCTTGCAGAACTTCGCGACGGGCGGATCAAGGCCAGCGTTGACACGATCGCGGCAGCACTTCAGGGCACCTGGCGCGAGGAGCACCTGTTCGCGCTGAGGCAGGCGATGCAACGCTTCGACTTCTTCACCGAACAGATTGAGACGTGCGAGACGCAGATCGATGCGCAGATCGACAGCCTGACGCCTCCGGATGACAGTTCGGACGGCGATCAGTCGCCCGCATCCCGGAATGCATCCCATTCCCGGCGCACTGCGTCGAAGGCTCCCCTGAGCAAGCATGCCAAACGGACTGCCAGAGAACGGGCGACCGCCGAGGCATTGCACGGGATGATGGGCGTGGACCTGACCGCGATCCCGACCATCGGCGTGAACACCGCGCTCACGATTGCCTCGGAGATCGGTCCGGACTTCTCGGCCTTCCCGTCCGCGCAGCACTTCTGTTCGTGGCTGGGATTGGCGCCGGGAACCCGCATCAGTGGTGGCAAACCCCTGCCGGGACGTGCGCCAAAGGTGGTCAACAAGGTTGCGCAGGGACTGCGTATGGCTGCCCTGACGGCCCGAAACAGCCAGACATTCATCGGCGCCAGGCACCGTGCGCGTCTCGCCCGAAAGGACACGCCCGTCGCGATCACCGCAACCGCACGCGAGCTTGCCTGCCTGATCTACACGCTGGTCACCCGCGGCGAGGAATATGTGGAGCGCGGGATGGAGACCTTTGAACAGCGACGTATCAACCGGACGGTTTCGAACCTCGGCCGGCGTGCCAAACGGCTCGGCTACCGGCTGGTCAAAGTCGTCGAAGATTCGGATGTGAAAAACAGCGCAAAATCAATGGTGTAGAGGGATTTTACTCAAGAGGGGTTATGGTAATCACCACATCCACTGTTGACAGCAATAACCGGGCCGATCATATTTTGAACCACGATACCGACCAAAGCTATTGCTATCACGGTCAACACTGCTTTCAGATACTTAAAGCCTTGAATTTAGTGCTCCGCCACATTGGAATTAACCGATCCAAAGTCTCAAATAATGACGGAAATCTGGCACCGATAAGAAATAAGAAGTTTTCCATATTATATTCATAGTTTTCAATCCTGTATGTGTCAAATCTTTCAAATTCTCCTTTCGTTGACTTGCTATTGTAGACTCTATTGCCGCCAAATTTTTCGCAAAACTCCAAACTGCAAAAAATCCCCCGTTCCACTGTGAAGTGCAACACCAGAGGTGGTGGGAATCCGTGTCTTTGACACAAGGTGTTGCAATTCGGCCAGATGGCGGCGACAGTCCCTGTTACAGATTCCTACGCATTTGACGGCGATTCCTACGACATCTGACGGGGATTCCTGCGACACTTGACGGCGATTCCTGTCACATCTGACGGACCGGTTCGCGCGTCAGCGCGCAAGTCTCTCCCGGGACTGAAGCCTGGGTTTTGTCCTCCTTTTTGATGCCGGGAGGCTGGCCGAAGGCCAGCCCGGTGCGAGCGTAAGCGAGCCCTTCCCGGATTTCAACACCGCAGTGAACGCGACGACTGACCCGTTCAGTCTCCGCGTGTTCCGAACGCCGGGACCGAGGCCCCGGCGCCGCAGGCGCCCCCTTCTCTCCGGCCGTCAGGCCGGAGGAATCTGCATATTGAAAGAATCGTTGTTGTGGTTGTCCTGTGGTGCCTGTGGGCGAGAAGCACGCGAGTGTGGTCAACGCGGTGGGCGAGGCGCCAGCCTCGTCCACGGCTTGTCCACACGTCCCGAAGGGCGCGGGCTGGCCCGAAGGGCTCGTCCACAACTCCACAGGACCTTCCCGATCGATGCAGGGGCGGTGGGGCAAGGCACACGCTCCCTCAGGCGCCGCCGCCATTCAACGGCGGCGGCCTGTTGCGCTTGCGCTGGGACTCGCCCTTGAGTTCGATGCGATAGGCGTTGTGGACGATGCGGTCGAGGACCGCGTCCGCGATTGTCGGCTCTCCGATCACCCTTGGCCAGCGATCCACGGGGATCTGGCTGGCGATCAGGATCGACTTGCGCCCGTAGCGCTGCTCGACGATCTCCAGCAGGTCACGCCGACCTTCGGCGGAGAAGGCTTCCAGTCCCCAGTCGTCGAGCACCAGCAGCGACACTTTGGCGAGGCGACGCATCAGGCGCTCGTGGGTGCCCTTGTCGCGGGCGCGGGCGAGTGCGGAGACCAGTTCGGAGACCCGGCGGTAGAGCACGGGCCGCTTCTGCCGACAGGCCTGATGCGCCAGGGCGCAGGCGATGAAGGTTTTCCCGGATCCGGTCGCACCTTCAACGATCAGGTTGATCCCCTGGCGGATCCAGTCGCCGGCGGCGAGCTGGACCAGCGTGGTCCGCGCGATGCCGCGCCCGGCACGGCAGTCGACATCCCGGATGTCGGCGCGGATGCGCAGCTGGGCCTGGCGCAGGTAGCCGAGATAGCTCTTCTGATCCCGGTGGGAGACTTCACGCTCGAGCAACATGGCAAGGCGATCGTCGAAGTCGAGTTGTCCGATGTCGGCGATGTCATGCTGCTCCTCCAGGGCCTCGGCCATGCCGGACAGGCCGAGTTGCAACATGCGTTCGAGGTTGGGTTGACGCAAGGTCATTGTGTTTCTCCCTTGTTGGTCTTGCAGTAGTAGGCGCCCCCGCGGATATTGGCGTGGCGGGGGATGATCTCGTCGGGTTCGGAGCGGAGCGGAGCCGCCTTGCCGCCGTCCTTGAGGCGTTCACGAAGCCAGCCGGAGGCGAGGCGGCCGAGGTCGAGAGCCTCGGCGCAAAGCGTGTCGATGCGTGCGCTGCCATGTGTTTCGGCGAGACGGATCATGCCCTGCACGGTGGTGAAGGCCTGTTCGGGGAAGTCCCTGGAGGCGAAGCAGCGTTCGGCCCAGGCCCGCGCATTCTCTCCGACGCGGCGGGCGCGGCGGAGCAGGATCGTGCCGTAGTCTGGTTTGCGGATGTCACGCACGGCATTGAGGTGATCGGGCATGTGTTCGGGCCGGGTCATGTACTGGTTCCGCCCGCCCGAGCGGCGATGGACCGCGATGCGCTCACCGTCCTGTTCGAGGAACACTTCGACCATGCGCTCGCCGATGCGCGCTTCGACATGGTGCCCCATGTAAGCCTCGGGCACGGAATAGTAATTCCTGTGGACGGCGACGTGACCGTTCTGCCCCACCTTGCGGGGAACCCACTCGCCCCATTCCCATGCATGCTCGGGCAGCGGTTTCAGGGCGGCACGCTCGCTCTGCTCGAACAGCGCACGACGGCTTGTTCCGCAGGACATCGGGGCGTGGTTGAGCCGGTCAAGTTCGCGGCGGATCGCGGCGTTCATCGCCTCGAGCGAGAAGAAGGTCTCGTGGCGCAGTGCCAGCAGGATGCGACTCTGGACAGCTCTGACGGTACCCTCGACCAGTCCCTTGTCAGCTGTTTCCAAATACGGTTGGTTCCGCGGTTGCGAACGAGTTTCGGGACGTTCGCATAACGCACCGGTTCCATCCGCTGCGTGGCCGTGCGCTCCGGATCCACGACCGCGTGACGGTGCTCAATGTTCCGCTGGTTCGCCACCGTGTGGAGGGTCCGGCGGGTCCGGTCTTTGTCAGCGTTCCGGTTTCCTGGACATCTCTTCGTCACGTGGATGATTTCGAACGCGTGTCCTCGGGCCGCAGCCTGCTGCGTTCGGACGATCTGGTGGCGCTTCGCGAGCTTGTGGATTGCCTTCTGGACGTGGCCGGGGACCGTAATCAGAAATGATGGCGCTGTTTGATCATAAATTCGGGCGCTTTCGGCCTCCCGGTCCCGGCATTTCGTGCCGAAATGGGCAATTATGGCCAATGCATGGCGGCATTTCGGCGCGAATGCCGCAATTAGGCCTTGACAGCGGTGTGGCAGTTAGCGTATTATTTAATGAACTTCAATCGCAAGACCGCGTGCCCATGGAAGACCAGCGCAAAAAGCAGGAGCGGCTCAGGGAGGCCGGCACCCTCAACCGGACACCGGAAAAGGTCCGTGAACCCGCGTTCGCCGCGGGCGACTTCTTCGATTCCCGCGACCTGCTCCAGGTTCGCTACGAGATGGTCCGGCTGGTCCGGAAGGGAGGCGCCACGCTCGCGCAGGCCGCGGAACGCTTCGGGGTCTCCCGCCCGACCTGCTTCCGCATGGTCAAGTCGTTCGAGCGTGGCGGGCTGCAGGGGCTGATCCCGGCGAAACGGGGGCCGCGCGGACCGCACAAGATCACTGCGGAGATGCTCCGCTTCGTCGAAGACTACAGGGAGCGGCATGGACGGGTGGGTGCGCGGCGGCTGGTGCGGATGATCGAGGCCGAGTTCGGCGTCAGGGTCCATCCGCGCGGTCTCGAGAAGGCGCTCGGGCGGGATAAAAAAAAATCGCAGGAGCCCGGGCCATGATGCGCGCCGACGCGGCGCAGGTTTACGAGGGCTGGCGCCAGCTCTGGCTGTCGGGTGGCGACAGCAACGCGATCGCCGCGCTGCGCTACCACGGCCTGCGCCGTGCCCTGGCCATGGCCTCGTGCAACCGCACCGGCCCACGGCCGCCGCTGCCGTCGTCCGCCAACATGGACCTGCCCGTCGCCGATGCCGCGATCACCGAGGCCGCCAGCCAGGTCCGGTACCTGCTGCGTGTTCCGACACCTCCCGCAAACGCAAACGGCGGCACGACATGGGAATACGGGGAGAATCGTCATGTCTGAAGCACAGACGCGCAAGGTCGCACCGCATCACCTGGAACGTGAGGCGTGCCTCTACGTACGTCAGTCCTCGCCTCGACAGGTCATGCAAAACACCGAAAGCACGCTGCGCCAGTACGGACTGAGCCAAAGGGCGATGGCGCTGGGCTGGCCTGCGGAGCGTATCCGGGTGATCGATGACGACCAGGGCAAGTCGGGCGCCTACAGCGAAAACCGTGACGGCTTTCGCGACCTCATGGGGCGCGTCGCGGCCGGCGATGTGGGTATCGTTCTCGGCCTGGAAGTCTCGAGGCTGGCCCGCGACAATGCCGACTGGCACCAGTTGTTGCGTATCGCCGGCATCACCAATACGCTGATCCTCGACGAGACCGGCATCTTCGATCCCAACGACGTGAACGACAAGCTATTGCTCGGCGTGAAGGGGACCCTGAGCGAGTTCGAGCTTCAGGGGATCATGGCACGGCTGATCGGTGGCCAGCGCAACGCGGCTGCACGGGGCGCCCTGAAAATGATTTTGCCGATCGGCCTGGCCTACAACGACAGGGACGAGGTGGTGTTCAATCCCGACCGGTCGATCGTCGATGCCATCCGCCTCGTGTTCGACGGCTTTCGCCGCAGGGGTTCGGCGATGGGGGTGGTGAAGTGGATGCACCAGGAGAACATGACGCTGCCGTCACGTCCGCTGAGCGGGCCGACCCGCGGTGAGCTGCGCTGGGCCCTCCCGAGCTTTGCGCAAGTTGGCCGCATTCTCAAAAATCCCCGCTACGCCGGTGCGTTCGTCTACGGTCGACACCGTTCCCGGCGACAGGGTGACGGGACCACGACGTACCGGACCGTGCCGATGGACGAGTGGGAGGTCTGCATTCCCGGTGCTCATGCGGGGTTCATCGACTGGGACGAATTCCTCCGCAACCAGGCCACCCTGGCGAGCAATGCCGCATCGTTCCTACGATCGGGCTCGCGCACTGCGGCACCGCGCGAAGGGGCGGCGCTCTTGCAGTCGCGGATACTCTGCGGCCACTGTGGGCGGCGCATGTTCGTGAACTACAGCCGCGCCACCAGGGCGAACGGCGACGCCCGAGCCCCGTATCACTACGTCTGCAAGGAAGACCTCGTCCGCTACGGTCGAAAGACCTGCCAGAGCATGCGCGGCGATCTCGTCGATGCCGAAATGTCCCGATTCGTGATTGAGGTGATGAACCGAAAGAACATCGGCCTGGCTCTTGCGGTCCAGGAACAGGTCCGTGCGGAGTTCGCCAGCGCCGATACCCAGCGCGCCCGGCGCATCGAGGCCATGCGCTACGAAGCCGACATGGCGCGCCGCAGGTTCTTCGAGGTCGATCCCGCCAACCGGCTCGTCGCGGCTGCGCTCGAAGCCGAATGGAACGATCGGCTGCGTGTTCTGGAGGAGGCCTGCCAGGAGCGCGAAACGCGCGCCGCGGCCCGCGATATCGAACTCTCCGAGCGCCAGGTCGAGCGCATCAGGGAACTGACCCGGGACTTCGAGCAGGTCTGGCATGCTCCCGAGACCGGCAACGCCGACCGCAAACGGTTGCTCGGGTTCCTGATCGAAGATGCGACGCTGACCCGGGACGGCTACGAGGTCACGATCGGTCTGCGCATGCGCGGAGGCAAGTGCCTGACACTCGAAACGCAGCTGCCGAGGCCGATTGCACTGATCCGCAAGACCCCTCCCGAAACCATCGCCGAGCTCGATCGCCTGTTGGGGATGCACACCGATGAGCGTACCGCAGAAGAGCTCAACCGGATGGGGTACCGAAACTGGAAAGGTGAGTGCTACACCGCCAAGCGCGTCCGCAGCACACGACAGACATATGGCCTCCCCAGCTATCGCGAGCGGGAAAGGAAACGACTTCGTGACCAGGGCTTCGCGGACGCCGGGGAAATGGCTGATCGGCTCGGCCTCAACGAGGGAACCGTCCGGAAAATGGGCAGGACCGCGGACGACCCGCGCGTGGAGCGAGCAGTCATTCGCACGGAAGGGCGGACATATTGCATGTACAGGGCCAACGGCCACGACGAATTGGCTTGCAGGGTGCCGGGAGGCAACAGCATGATCGCAGAATCGACAGGGGAAATCCCAAAAGCGCAACAAGGTGCATCATGAAACAAGAGACTTGTCTGTCGGCCTGTTTTTGCGCGCAGGTAGCACGGCCAGGCCGTAGTGCTTGGCAAATTCACGGAAACTCGGGTTGAGATGCGGCGCCTCGCGGTCCGCCTTGACAACCCCGGACTTCAAGTTGTCGATGATCCATCTCCGGGCAGAACCACCGAAGTATTCGAGTGCGCGGCGGTGCGCCATCGTCCAATGGCAGACCTTCTGGTCCGGAACCGCCTCGGCGTAGATCAGGTTCGAGTGGGCCAGCACGGCGACGAAGATCTCGACATCGACATCGCCGGTGGCGGTGCGCAGTGCCAGGGTCTTGCCGGAAAAGTCGCTCATGCCGTAGAGCCCCGGCTCATAGTCGAAATGCATCTGCGGGGACGCGCACTCCTTCAACCGCTCCGTGAACAGCGCACAAAATCGACTGTAGCTGTAGGCGGTGCCGCCCTGCGCCAGGACGTCGTCGCGGTACTCGACCCAGAGCTGACGCCGGGTCACCTTCGTACGGCGACGCTCATGGGGCTCCTTCGTACGACGACGCTGACGGGGCTTCTTGTACTCCTTGACGAGATCATCCCAGTCCGGCGGGACTTGCCCGCCGTCACGTTCGACCTGCGGGTAAAGCCGCTCCCGAAGCGCCCCGTCGTCGAGGTCATCCGGCAGCGGCCAGCAGGCCAGGCCCGCCGCCGCCGCCCGTTCCAGAACATTCGATACCGTGCCCGCGCTCACGCCGGACGCGGCGGCAATCTCGTCGCGCGACAACTTCAGGTCATGACGCAGGCGCAAGATGGTTTTGACGTTGATCATGTCGATTCTCTTCATTGGCCCAGGCCTCCTCATTGCAATCGATTGATCGATGATGAGACCGTACCGAGAGAGAAATCGCGAGGGCATTTACCGCGTGGATGCCGTTACCGTGCAACCCGTGACGCAAACCGCCCGCAACCCGGAAAAACCGTCAAGTGTCGCAGGAATCCCCGTCAGATGTCGTAAGAACTTCCGTCAGATGTCGTAGGAATCGCCGTCAAGTGTCGCAGGATTTTGCACCCTGTTGCGAAAAAGGGAGACTGTCATGCCAAAAGGCTACCACCACCTGACCTATGGAGAGAGATGCCAGATTTACGCACTGAGAAAAAGCGGCCTTTCGGGTCTGGCCATCGCCCGGCAGCTGGGGCGCGACCGGACGACGATCTGGCGCGAGGTGCGCCGGAACAGCGGCAAGCGCGGATATCGGTACAAGCAGGCACAGCACACGGCGTCGGCACGGCGTCGGGCGGCCTCGTCGGTTCCGAGGAAGATGACTCCGGAGCGGTGGAGACTGGTTGCGGAGAAGCTGTCCGAGGGCTGGAGCCCCGAGCAGATCGCCGGGCGTTTCCGGAAGGAGGTCGTCGTGATGGCTGGCCGGGAGTGGATCTACCGGCACGTCCGCGCCGACCGGAAGGCGGGCGGCGGGCTCTACCGGTTCCTCCGCCGCCGCGGCAAGAAGCCGAACTGGAAGGGCGGCCGTCACGCCGGCCGCGGGCACATTCCGGACCGTGTGGACATTTCCGAGCGTCCGGCGGTTGTGGAAGAGAAGGAGCGGACCGGCGACTGGGAGGTGGACACGATCGTCGGGAAGGGCCACAGCGGCGCCCTGGTGTCGCTGGTGGACCGTGCGTCGAAATACACGCTGCTTCAGAGGGTTGAAAGACGGACGGCGGACGCGGTCGGCGCTGCCCTGCTGCTGCTGCCGTTGCAGGCCCTTGTCCACACCATCACGGCAGGACAACGGCAAGGAGTTCGCGGGGCACGCATGGGTGGCGAAGGCCCTCGGTGCCGGGTTCTTCTTCGCCACGCCGTACCACGCCTGGGAGCGCGGCCTGAACGAGCACGTGAATGGCCTCGTGCGGGAGTACTTCCCGAAGGGCACGGACTTTCGCAGGATTACTGACGCCCAGGTGAAGGCGGTCCAGGACCGGCTGAACGCGCGTCCGAGGAAGTCGCTGCGCTACCGGACCCCGGCCGAGGCGTTCCGCGAGGCCCAGCCTCCCTGACGGACGCCGTCCCGGACCGTCCTTCGGAAGGATCGGTTCGAGGGGAACTCGAACAACTCCGGCCCGCCTGCCTCCGGTCGGGCTCCGCCCTTCCTTCGTCCGGCGGGCCGGAGTTGCCCCCTCGCCGGGGCTTGCGCCGCCTGGGGAGCGCGGCTACGCTCGTCTGGAAGGGATTTCAGCCGTCACCGGACCGGATTGCCGGTGCCCGGAGACCGAAGATTCCCGTCACGTGGCCATTTCCTTCGCTCGGGCTACGCCCTCGCTCCGGAAATGGCCACGTTGCGCTTCGGACTGGATGTGGTGATACTTGATTTTTTTTGCAGTTTGGAGTTTTGCGAAAAATTTGGCGGCAATAGAGTCTACAATAGCAAGTCAACGAAAGGAGAATTTGAAAGATTTGACACATACAGGATTGAAAACTATGAATATAATATGGAAAACTTCTTATTTCTTATCGGTGCCAGATTTCCGTCATTATTTGAGACTTTGGATCGGTTAATTCCAATGTGGCGGAGCACTAAATTCAAGGCTTTATACCCCGATATAAAAGACATGTTATTCACAGTATCAGGAACTCCAAAATTTGAATCAGATGAAGATTGTAGGATAGCAATTCTTGAACTAGATGTGAGGTTGAAAAAGATAGGAATTGATTTATCGATGTATAAGATAAGCGATGTACGAGTAATACTAAGAAACATTCTTCCTTATGCTAAAATAGGAGACATCAAAGGAGCAAAGAATCGCTTATTACTTTTACAAAAGCAACAGGCAAATAGATATGAAAAATACAGATAAAACAATCGTGAAAGTTAAACCATTGGACTATGTGCCGACAGTGGAGGAAATGGAAGAAACCTTTGTGATTGATGCCAGTGTTGACGAGGTGTTGTCAATGATGAGGGGAGTTGTCTTGGTTGAGGAGGATGCTGTCGAAAAATAATGTCTATCTATTTTATTGAAACTGACTACTCGCCTTTCTATAAGAAATAACTGATATTCAAAGAGGTCAATTATGCAAGATATTTATAGTTTGGAATTTTGGCTTCCCATATTCATCATCTTGGGTGTTTTGGTGGCTTTGGTTGGTGGTGGTGTAAAAATCGGAAAATGGATTGGGGAAGTCAATTCTAACCAAGAGAATTTTAAAAAATTCATGACGGAAGTCCGAGAAGACCTGAAATGGATTCGGGAAAAGATTTTTAAGATTACTAGTTTAGTTGCTACACCAAATAGTCCTATTCGGTTAACCGATCTTGGGCATAGAGTTTCAAATCAAGTTGGGGGTAAGGAAATTGCCGAAAAATTGGCTGATGGAATTGCCAAGGAATTATGGGGGTTGTCTGCTTATGAGATTCAGGAATTTTGTTTTGATTACATGGATAAGATTTTCATTCCCAACTCCGAACAAGAAGTGTCTTTCAAGGATTGCGCATATGAGAATGGGATCGACATAACGGAGGTTCGAAGAGCTATTGCTGTGGAATTGAGGGACTTGGTTATTAAACGACTTGGGGCAAAAGAATAAGGAATAGGCATTTTTCAAAGTGGCCTCAAATATCCTCAATAGGCTCACACACTTACGTGTGTTCACCTTAGATTGTGACTATCCCTTATAATGAAGTGGTCGGGTTTGTCTGAACAGTTTGAGGGCAAAGCTAAGTTTGCCTTCGAATGAGATATTGCCCTCGTCGATGTTGAATTTACTCCGTGTTCCAGAGAATGGTCAATCCACTTCCATGTCGTGCCGCGCCCCGGTTCGCACGCAGGGAGCGTAGCGACCGTAGGGCGAACCGGGGCGCGGTTCGGGCCGCTCACGCGGCCTCCTGCCACCGTCGGCGGGACGTTTCCGCGAAGTAAACCTCCGCCGGTGTGTGCCCCTCCAACGCCAAATGGGGACGCCTGTGATTGTAGTGGTCCAGCCACGAGGCGATCACCCGGCGGGCGTGGTGACCGCCGACCAGTTCCTCCAGGTAGACGGCCTCGTACTTGAGCGACCGCCACAGACGCTCGATGAACCGGTTGTCAATCCACCGCCCCCGGCCGTCCATGCTGATCCGCACGCCCGCCGCGAGCAGAGGGCGCAGGTACGCCGCGCTGGTGAACTGGCTGCCCTGGTCGGTGTTCGAGATCAACGGCGCCCCGTGGCGCTCCAGCGCCTCCTCAAGCGCGCTCACGCAGAACCCCACCTCCAGCGTGTTGTCCAGCTCCCAGGACAGAACGAACCGGCTCGCCCAGTCCATGATCGCCACCAGGTACAGGTACCCGCCTCGCACCGGAATGTAGGTGATGTCCGCGCAGATCACCTCTCCGGGCAGGATATGTTCAAGCCCGCCAAGGAGATAAGGATAGATCCGGTGACCGGGCTGCGGTTTCGAGGTGCGCGGCCCCGGATGCACCGTGCGCCAGTTCACCGCCGCCATCAGGCGACGCGCCAGGTCCCGGCCCACGTCGTGGCCTTCCCGGCGCAGATGCAGGCTCACGCGGCGCGTGCCGTAGTACGGGAACTCCATGTACAGCCTGTCCACCAGCGACAGAAGTTCCAGACGGCGCCCGTCCTCCGGCCTCGGCTCGTAGTACAGCGAAGAACGGCTCACGCCAGCCAGCGCGCATTTGCGCGACAACGACAGGGTCCCGTCCTCGCGGATCAGCCTCACCTTCTCGGCCCGCCCAAGCGCTCCAAACCCCGCGAAAAAAAATCCCGCTCCACCGTCAACTCGCCGATCCGGGCGTACAAACGCTCCACCAGCCGTTCCGTCTCGCGGTCCGCCGACTTCCCCTTGCCGTCGGCAAACACCTCCAGCAAACCCTCGTGCGCCTCCGACTTCCACTTGCTCACCTGGTTCGGGTGCACGCCATGGCGCGATGCGATCGAGCGCACCGTCTCCTCGCCCCGAAGTGCCTCCAAAACCACCCTACGCTTGAACGCCGCCGTGAACTTCCGCCTCTTCATGGTCAGTCTCCTGTCCGATGAAAGCTAACTTAGCAGACTGTCCAAATTTGCCCGACCTCTTCTTAATTCCCTTTCCAAAGGAAGTCGTCGCCCCGGCCGGCCCTTTTCAGCATTCCGCGCATCGACGTCATTTTCCTGACGCTTTGAACTCCTCGCTCAAGCCCACAAAGGTTCCGAAGAATCCGCCTTCACTGCCGTCGCTTTTCTCGAAAAATGCGCGCGCCGGGTGACGAGATCGCCAACGCAGCCGATGCATCCGCTGAGTTTTGCCTCTGCGAAGTCGGCCTTGAGCGCGAGCGCTCCCTCGAATTCGTCGACCACATAGGCACCCTCGTTATTTCCCCAGTCGCTTCCAGAAGTGTACCAGTAGAGCCCGCCGGCCTGGCCCGTGTAGGTCGCTTGTCCCGCGATCGGCAATTCGGGAGGACTTGCTGGATCTATCTCCGGGCCGTCCACGATGGCGTATTGTTCGGACTCGGCGAAAGACAGATCGGGAAATTCCTGTCCGGGGAACTGCGCCCACCATCGGGCCATCAGGTAGTCGGCCGGCGCATTACCGTCCCAGCTTGCCAGGGCATAGGCCACCGCGATTCCGTCGCCGGTGTCCTTGATGAACGTCCAGTCCCGTGCCTGATGGCCGGGGATGAGCGTGGCCGCAGGCCGTGTCGCCACGGCATCCTCGGCCGTGTTGACCGACACGTCGGTGCCGTCCTGCAGTGTCAGGAACACCCGCAGGTACGGTCCCTGGAACTCCGAGTTCCTCTCGAAGTTGATTCCCTCGTCCTCGGATTCCGGCGGTTCATAGTCGCAGGCACCCGCCGTCAGCGCCACGGCGATGCAGAGAAAGGTCGCTGTGTTCCTCATGATGTTTGGTCTCCCGCTCGATTGTTGGTGGCGGGTTGCAAGATGATTCGGTGTGGAGCGCAGAGTGTCCGGTTTGTCACGGAATGGGTCGGCATCTGGTCGGGCGATAGCCGGAATGGTCCGAAACGTTTTTCTCTTTCCCGGCAGCCTTTGAAGAAGCGCCTCCTTTCCGGAACGTGACGGATGCGGGTTTTCCCGGTAGCGTTACAAATGCGGTATCCCGGGTGGCAGGATTGTTGATTTCCGGGATTGCCTCACCTGGCCGGGGTGTTCGATTGCGGCTGTGGCGGGGATGTTCTGCCTCCCGGCAGCGCGCGGGCCGGATCCCGCACATGGTGGAAGTGTTTGGAAAAGGGGTGGCTCGTGCGTGTGCTGCCGCCTGTCCATATAGGCCCTTGCGCCAGGCAAAGCTCTGGCTGGGAGGAGGTGGAGATGTAGATCGAAACTGAAACCCAACATCGCGGTCCAGCGGGTGAAACCCCCGTCCGGTAAAGGCCAGTCAGCCAGCCGGAAGCGAGTGTTGCATGGCGTACGGCAACGTGCGTCGTGAAGCGTACACAGCGGGCAGCGAAGCAACGCTATTGAGCCTCGAAAATTACAACGATGGTGCCTTTGTTGTGGGCTTTGCAGGGGCAGCACCGGAAGCGCCGCCATGGCGAGGCGTGACGGGCCGTCCGGGGTCGCGGGAACGTTGCAGAGCTGTAGATGGACCGCCAGGGAACCTGGGAGACCCGGTTCCGTCCGTGCGTGGAACAGGCTGGAAAGGGAATGCCAGCGAGATCAATCCAGACCCCGGCCCGGCATCGGGCCTGCACGATGCCGGGAGCGTTAAGAGCGGGAACGAACCCCAGCAGGATACGCACGGTACCGGACGGCGAAACAATAAGCCCAAGGGATGCGGGATCGGGAGTCGTAGCGCTCTGATAGTACCTGTGAAGGCGGGGAACCGAGGCCATCGGGACCCGGTGAAGGAAAGCGGAGCGTCGCATGAACAGAACCGGAGGAGGGAAACACATGGAGACGTCGAGCTTCGACATCGTGTCAACGAAACAAACCCGGATAGCCGAACTGGCGAGGACGTGCCCGGACATGGTGTTCACGACCTTGCACCACCACATTGACCTTGACTGGATGATCGTGGCCCTGAACCTCACACGAGTGGACGGGGCAGCGGGCATCGACGGGGTGACGGCGATGGACTACGAAACCCACGCGGAGGCCAACCTGCTTGACCTTCTGGGGCGTATGAAGTCTGGCCGCTATCGTGCCCCGCCGGTACGCCGGCACTACATCCCGAAAGCGGATGGAGGGCAGCGACCGCTGGGCATCCCGACCTACGAGGACAAGGTGGCGCAGCGAGCCATACTGATGCTGCTGGAGCCGATCTACGAGGCGGACTTTCTGCCGTGCTCGTACGGCTTCAGGCCCGGCCATTCTGCCCACGGAGCGTTGAAAGACCTCCGGACGGGACTGGCCGTGGAAGGCCTCAGATGGGTGATTGATGCCGACATTTCGAAATACTTGGAGTCATCGTCATACTGCCCCCCGGTTCATTCAAGCTGTTCGAACAGACTTGGATGATTGTCTACGACTTTGATACGTAATGCTTTTTTCTTGCCTGCACGAATATGCACCGCCTCCAGCGCCCCGCGCTTTACACGTTGCAATACGGTCTGGCGGGATACGCCGAGACGGCGGGTAGCCTCGCGCATTGGCACGTAATCCGGTGGCGCCTGCTCCATGAGTTGGGGGCGGAAGGCCTCCGTAATGCGAATGCGCCATGGTGCTCCCGGCGTGGTCTGCTCACCATCGATGAATCCGTCATTGAGCCATCGATGAACTGTCGAGGTTGCGACGTCAAGGATCTCGGCAGCCCGCTTGATGGTCACCAGCTCGGCGTCGGCAGCCCGTATTTTCGGGTCGAAGCGCGGGATTTTCCAGTGGTTTCGGAGATTCTGGACACGTGTCTTGTTGAAGCGATGTCCGTAGGCTGTGGTCTTGCCCTGACGGTTGAGGATGCCGGCAATGATGTCATCGGGATGGAATTGCGCGAGGCGGCGGATCAAGTCGATCGTGTCGTCGTCCGTGCGGATCGTTGCCTGCCGCTTGCGGGGGCGCTCGACTTCGGCTTCGGTGAACAGGCCTCCACACCAGCGTAGCGTCAGGTGAGCCCGACAGTCTCCGCGAGGCGCGGTAATGATGACTTCTTCCAGCACCGTGCGTACCAGTTCCTTCTTGTCCCTTATGGTGGTTCCGGGGGCATTCCAGGCGCGTTGCAGGTCGTTTCCCAGGGCCAGGATCGCGGCGCGCTCGGCCTCGGTGAGCTGGCGCGGCCGATCCCGTACCCGGCGCTTGAGTTCCCTCTGTGCGTCTTCGAGCGCGACCAGGCTGCGTTCCCATTCCGCCTCGAGGTTGCGCCCGACAAGGCGGTTCTCCGGTTCCACGGCCCGATAGCGGCGTTCCGCCCGCTCGGCATCGTAGCGAGCCCGCTCGACAGCCAACCGCCACTGTTCAAGCCCCCGCTCGTAGCCGGTTTCGATCTGTTCGGCAGCCAGGATCGCGGCGTCAAGGCTTGCCGGCCGGATCGCCTCAAGCACTGCCATGGCGACAGCCTGATCGATCTGCACGGCGCCGATGGACATGCAGGACTTGTGTCGCCCCTCAACCAGTGTCTTGCCATGGCAATGATAGCCGGGCGAGGAGGTCCGGCCCCTGTAGTGGGTTCTCAGCCGGCGACCGCACTGGCCACAGGTGGCGATGCCCTGCAGCAATGCAGTGCCCTCACGGACAGCCCCGCCGCCCCCGTGCGGTCGTGGCCTCGTGTTGCTGGCTATGCGCTCGAGTATCGCCTCGTGGGTTTGCCAGTCGATATAGCCGGGATGATGATCATGGATCAGGACGTTCCATTCCGATCTGGGCAACGTGCGGTTGCGGGTCCGCATCGTTCCGTTGGCATCGACGTAGCGTTCGCGCCGGGTCTTGCCATAGACGTAGGCACCGGCATAGACCGGATTGGTCAACACTTGGTGGATCGTGGCATATGATGTCGGGATCCAGACGACATCGGCTCCAAGGTGTCGGCGATTCGGGAAGTTGAGACCCTCGGACATGAACCAGAACCAGACGCGGCGCACCGATCCGAGCTCGGCAAAACGTTCAAAGACGGAGCGTATTGCCGCCTGTATCGCCTCGTCGGGATCGATCAGGATCTCGGCATTCGCGTCGCCCCGGACATACCCGATCGGCTGTCCCCGGTAGAGTTCGCCGCGGGCCGCCTTGTTGCGGATCCCGCCATCGAGGCGGGCCTGCAGAATGTGAAGCTCGGCCTCCGAGAATGTTCCTTTTAGTCCCAACAGTAGCCTGTCATTGAACAGTTTGGGGTGTAGATGCCGTCGGCATCGCCGATCAGCGTATCAGTATATCCGCACAGGTCGAGCAATTTGTACCAGTCGGTATTGTTTCTGGCGAGCCTTGAGACTTCGAGCCCGAGAAGGATGCCGACGCCGCCGAGAGCGACCTCGGCTGTCATGTGGGCGAATCCGCTGCGCCCGTCGGCGACAGCACCGGACAAACCGAGATCGTCGTCGATGACCGTGATCAGATCGGGGTGCCACCCGAAATCACGGGCACGCTCGGCAAGGGCATACTGACGACGGGTTGATTCGCGATGGTTTTCGACTTGAGTGGGTGTCGATTGGCGAATGTAGACCATGGCGCGGCGCTGGAGATGAAAAGCCGTGATTTTGCTGTCAGTCATTGCTCTTGCTCCCGGTCTCCGGGTGAATGGGCGCGGCCTGCATGATCAGTTTTGCCAGCTGTGCGATCACCGTGCGGCGTGTTTCCTCGTCGAGGTGTTCCCACAACTGGTCGTACGGTTTCGGGATCTCCGGATAGTCCAGGTGCAGTTGCATGATGCTCCTCCGTTTCAGAACGTCGAAGCAGAGCATTCACCACGAATCGCATGCGCAACAGGGCGTGCGGCTCGGCCACCAGTTCACGATTGGCGGTCGGGACGAACTCGTCCGTTGCCGCGTCCGTCCACTCGAGGGGAACAATGCGACGGCTGCCGTCGGGAAACAGCAACAGGAGCCGAAGGCGCCCCTCGCGATAGAGCTGCTTCAGAACCGGAACGGCCTCCCCTTCGAGGACATGCGCCTTGCGGGTGATCCTGACCGTCACAGGAAGTTCGCGGAGGTGGGTAGTGTGTCGTACGGTCTTTCGATAGCATCGATCACAAGCACCTGCGGGGGTTCCTTGACCAGAGGATCAACGACGGCGTCGTTCGACGGATGATCGACAAATGGCTGGCAGCAGGAGTGCTCGACAATGGCGTCCTGCAACGCACCGAAGAAGGCACGCCTCAGGGTGGGGTAGTTAGTCCGATCCTCGCCAATATTTTCCTGCACCATGTGCTGGATGTATGGATGAGAGAGGATGTGGCACCACGCGTTGGGGCGCACCGACTGGTGCGGTACGCGGATGACTTTGTCATTGCATTCAGGAACCGCCGGGATGGCGAGCGGGTGCTCGCGGTCCTTGGCAAGCGGCTTGCGCGGTATGGGCTCACGCTCCATGACGGCAAGACGCGCTTTGTGGATTTCCGGCCCATGCACAGGCAGGGCGGCGGACATGACGGACAGGGCAAGTTCGACTTCCTCGGCTTCACCCACTTGTGGGGCAAGTCACGGCGAGGTCGGCTGGTCGTACGTCAGTTCACGGCCCGCGACCGGTTTGCACGGGCTGCCAAGTCCATACGGGACTGGTGCAGGAACAACCGGCATCTCCCGCTCCAGGAGCAACACCGGCACCTTGGTCGGGTAATCCGGGGGCATTGCGGCTACTACGGTCTGACCGGCAACAGCAAACAGATAAGCCGCTTTCGTAAAGCGGTGATACGTAGCTGGCATTGCGGGCTTGGCCGTCGACACCGCGACGGGAAACTGTCATGGACGAGGATGAAAGATATCCTGGTACTGTTCCCGCTGCCACAGGCCAAGGTCGTCCATTCGATCTACGCCAAATGAGCGAAACTGACATGCGAGGAACCGGATGCTCTAATGCGGGCACGTCCGGGACTGCGGGGGAAGGGGCACCGCAAGGTCCCCTTCTACCCAGCCTACACTTTCTCCATGGTTTCTTCTTCCACGACCATTTCCATTTGCACGGGTGGCTCTTGCGTTTCATTTTCCTCTTCGGCGATGCGTTCTGTGGCGGAAAGGCCGAACAGTAGCACGATAAGCGCAATTACGGCTTCCATTGTATTTTCTCCCGATTTGAGCGTGACGGTAGATGCGTCCCGGTAGTGTCCCGACTGCTGTTGGATTTGGTTTGGTATTAGTCTGCCTCGTCCTGGCGGTCAATGAAGGCTTGAAAAATGCTTCGAGGGCGGCATCCAGGATCGGCAGTTGCCTGTTTTCCTTTGACTGTTCCTTCATGGCAAATCACCCGTTCGCTCGATCCGGACCGAGCGGACACGATGGTCTTCAGCGTATGCAGTGAATTGTTCTGCGCCTGAACGAGGAACTGCCGAGCAGTGGCCGCCTGGGTGTCAGACCAACCGCCGCCGCCGGGAAAACGCTGCGTTGACATACGTCTGCTATCGTCGTGACTCTTGCCGGGAAGCAATGCTCAGCAGGCCGATTTCCAGCGTACCGGGGGCGGGATAAGTTTCGTGCGGCGGTTCTGAGGGCGTCCGTCGGTTCGGCACCGCCATGCAGCCGACGATCGACCCCATGGCCACGGCCCGCGAGCGGCGGTTGAAACCCAGGCGCGCAAGAAGGTCCCCGATGCCGAATTGTTCCATCGCCCACAGCCGCACGTGTTCGACACCGGCAGAACGCGGGCGTACCATCTCCAGGGACGCCACATCCACCGTTTCCATGCTGGAACTGGGCCCGGCGCCCGCGACCGGGGGCGAACGGCTGACCAGCCGGGCGGCGATGCGCTGCGCTTCCGCCTCGACCTCATCGGGCCAAGGGAGCGGCAGAAGTGTCTCCTGGCGCCCGATGAGCTGGGTGATCCGCGCGCGCAACAGGCGCCAGTGTTTCTTCTCCACGGGAAAATGCTTCCGAGGTTGAGGAGGGTCCTCTGCCTGACCTTGTCGCCCTGTTGTTCGTTGCGGACGAAGCGGTATGAGAAGTACTCGGTTCCATCCTCGGTGGTGCGTGTTTTGGCGCGCCTGATGAACATGGCGTGAGTTTACCATGTTGTGGGGTGTGCTGGAATCCCCTTTCTGTTCGTTTATGTCACCACGACCGATCGCCACGAAAACAAAATCAGGTGAAAACAGAGTGTTGTCTGACACGGAAAGTCAGAATTCACAGTACACGACTCACTGGATTTCGGGTAGTTTGACCGGTCGTTTCGGGATGGTCGTTTGCCATGCCATGAGTGCGTCATCCGGGTCGTAGATGATCCACCTCCGCAGAGCATCGAACCCGGTTCGGAACCAGGATTTCTCAAGCCGTTTGGGTGAAGTCTAGAATCTGCTGGATAATTTGGGAGGGGCGTGCTTCCGTTGATTTGATTGAAACCGCCGGCATTTCGCTGGCCTCAACGGAAGGACACGCCCCATGGAAAAGAGAATACCCGGTTCGATGCACACACGCGAGACCCTATCGCAGTTGATCGAAGGCCGCCTGTCGGCGCCGGATGCCCGCAGCGAGCTGGTGCGTCTGGCGACCCGTCTGATCATTGAGGAGGCCCTGGAGGCGGAGAGCCGCGATGCGCTCGGACGTGGCTACTACGAGCACGGCGGCGATCCTGAGCGTGGTTACCGCAACGGCAATCGTACCGGCCGGCTCAAGACGGCCGAAGGTGCGGTGGACTACACGGCGCCGCAGATCGCGGGCCGCGACGAGCCGTTCCGCTCGGAGATCCGGCCGCAGCTGAAGGGCCGGAGCGAGGCTCTGGAGGATCTTGCGGTGGAGATGCTGGCCCGCGGCCTCAGCGTGCGCGACATCGAGGACACATTCCGCAAGGACGATGGTTCTCTGCTGATCTCCCGCACCGCGGTTTCCGAGATCGGAGAGCGGCTGTGGCAGGACTACCAGGCGTTCGCCACTCGCGACCTTGGCGGCTACGACATCGCCTACCTGTTCGTCGACGGCATCGCGGAGCGGATCCGCCCGGGCCAGCGGCGCGAGCCGGTTCTGGCCGCCTGGGGCATGACCCACGAAGGACGAAAGGTCCTGCTCCATCTCATGTCGGGCTCGAAGGAGGACTACGAGACTGTCTCCGCCTTCTTCCAGGACATGCGGGGCCGCGGCCTCGGCGATCCTCTTCTGGTGGTCTGCGACGGCGCTCCCGGCATCATCAAGGCGATCGAGACCTGCTTTCCGCGCTCGGAGCGCCAGCGCTGCCTGTTCCACCGCATGAGCAACCTGGCGGCCAAGGTCTCCCGCGCGGAGGCCTGGCCCGAGTTCCGCGAGCAGGCCCGTGCCGCCTACCAGGCGCCGTCCCGGGCCATCGCCCGCGATCTCGCTGCCGATCTGGTCCGGCAATGGGAGAGCGAGTTCCCCAGCGCGGTGGCCTGTTTCCAGGATGACTTCGAGGCGTGCATCGCGCATCTGCGGATGCCGGTGCGGCACCGCAAGGCGATCCGGACCACCAACCTGCTGGAGCGCCTGTTCGGCGAGGAGCGTCGCCGCATGAAGGTGATTCCCAACGCCTGGGGGGAAAAGGCCGTGCTCAAGCTGATGTTTGCGGCGATGACCCGGGCTTCGGAGAAGTGGCGCTCGATCGGGGTGACCGCCTTCGAGCGGCGTCAAATGGAGCAGGTGAGGACGGACCTGGACGAAGAGTACGAACAGGCCAACGGGCCGGTCAAAAGCCCGAAAACGGAAGCACGCCCCTCCAAATTATCCAGCAGAATCGGGACTTGACCAGCCGTTTGTGCGTCTTCCGGCGGATTGGCTTGCGCCCCATCACCCGGGTCGCGCAGCGGTGTGCCCACGTCACCGCGAGGGTGACGATGCCGAGGAGGGTCGAGAGTTTGGCGGAATCGGTGATGTGGGTGTCCTCGATGTTGAAGCCACGGGTCTTGGCATCCGAGAAGAGGCATTCGATGGCCCAGCGACGCCGATAGAGGCGCAGGGCACTCCGGGGGTGCTCCATATTGGTCGCGATGATGAGGCTCTCCTTTCCCCGGATCCGCTTTGCCGCGAACTTCAGCCGGTTTTCCGGCCTCTCCGCCATGGTGTGCAGCCAGCCGGTCCAGTTGCGTTTGCTACCTCTGCGGCTCTTGTGCACCAGCGTGCGGAACAGCCTCAGCATTCCGTCGTCTTCGGTGCGGACCTGCAGGTTCTCACGCAACCTGACGACGAACGGGACATTGTTTTCATTGAGGAATTCCAGCCATCGTGCACCGACGAACTCCCGGTCGGCGAGCAGGGCGTCGATCGAGGACACCTCGAACAGGCGCAGGTAGCGACGCATCAACGCGATGCGTTGTGCTGTTGACGAGTTGCCCCCGTGGTCGAGCAGGCTCCACATCAATGGCACACGAAACCGTTGCGTCACGATGGCGAGGACCAGGATGTTCACGTCCCGTGAACCGAGTTTCCAGTTGGTCCGGTCCAGGGCCAGGACCTTCGGGCCCGCAAGCCCGAGAATGCGCACCACCAGGACCGCGACCACATCTTCATCAAGACGGACATATTGAAAGAACCGCTGCAGCCGTCGATAGTTCGACGCATGCAGGGCCGCGCCCGGGAACTGGCTTGCAAGGTGACTGAGATTCACGGTCCGACAGTTTGCCAGGCCAATGAGCAGGACCGCCAGCGTCGCGAGCCTCGACTTGCTCAAGGCGAAGTGCGGTCGTAGAGTGTTCGTCAGAGGGGCGATGAGAAATCTGAGCATCGCGAAGATCCTTCGAGTTGAAGACGTTGTAGGTTGTCCTCAATTCGAATCCTTTTCGCCTCTCAATGCAAGTGCGTCGTGTACTGTGGTCAGAATTACCCCTAAATGGGTCTCAGGGCTAAGAGGAACGGTGAGGTATCATAAGGACCGATATTTGTTGATGCACCGAAAGATTGTTGCCGGAACGACGTTGAATGTCCTTGCGATTGCGGAGATTGATTTGCCGGAGCGCAGTTCGCCGGCGCCGCTCTCCTGCCGGGATCTCTGGTCTCGAATGGGTTTCGTTCTTTCTGGAACCGCGCAAGCCAAGCGCGCAACCGCACGGTGCGTGCGGCGTTCCTTGTATGCCTCGACCGGCGTCAATAGGGGAGTTCGCTACTCAAAGGCGGTTGAAGGAGTCGATAGACATCCCGCCTGTGCGTGGTAGCAAGGGCCATGCGGTCGCTCCTGCGGTGAGCGTTCAGGTGAGGGTGTCAGGGGGCATCCTCGCCACGCATGCTGAATTGACGGTGCGGAAAACGCGAGTGTCGTTTCACGATCAGTCAAGTGAATTGACCTCCCTCACGCCGGTTTCCTTACTTTGCGCCGTTCACCCGGAAAACACCTCATGCAGGCGATCAAAAACGACATTATTGCGTCGCAAACGAAACAAATCGTTGTAGAGGCCATTTTGAGCCGATTCCGGGCCATTTTATCCCGGTGACCTAAACCCTCATCGAAGAGGCGTTTCGTGCGTCCTGTGGCTTCTGGAGAGGTCGTTTTTCCGGAATCGGCCCTGCAAACCGCCAAATTCCGCCGGAACGGTTCTCACACGCTGAAAAAAGAACTCGAGGCCTTGGGAGCAGGCGCGGAGTCCGGATAGACCCGGGGTCCCGGATCGAACCCCAGCTTGCGGGCCATCCTCCGAATGTCGACCAGCCTGAAACCGCAATCCGCCAGCCGTTTCCTGTCTGCATCATCGAAAACGGGGGACACCAGCGCCTTCTTGACGTTCTCGTCGCGCGGCCGCGTCCACCTCTCCCGGGTTTCGATCTCGTCGAGAAATGACTGCATCCGCTTTTCCTCGTCATCCGGATCGTGCCTGGCGGGCGATCGCTTGCAGGAACAGAGAGCCATCTGTTCGGCATTGACAGGCTTCCGCGCCGACAGGCCCAGGACATCGACCTCGATCGTCCCGGGCTGGACATTGACCGCCACTCTCTCGAACCCCGGAAGGGCCGCCATCCACTCGGCCGTCAGTCGCTCCAACGCATAGCCTTCCGCCATCAGCAGCCTTTGGTCTTCCGCAATGTCTTCGGGCAGTTCGGGGCTGTCGAGAGCCAGCAACTGGAACAGCATGTTGGCATCGATGATGCGGACCTTCTGAACGTCCGGAGGCAGAAAGACCGCCCGGTCGGGACGGCTGACCTGTGCGGCCAGTTGCAGGTGCGCCTCCAGGATGGACAGGCGGTAGTCGAGTTCGTCCGGCCACCGGTTACTGTCCACGTCGGCGGGGCGGCAGGTCTCGGCAATGACGCTCTTCCGCGTGCCCCGGAAATTCCGGCTGACGACGGTCTCCAGGATGGAACGCGTGACCGGCTCGATCTCGACCCATCCCTTCCAGTCCCATCTTTCCCTGGAATTGGCCCCCAGTCGCTCGATCTCCCGGACCAGGAACGCGGCGCGCCAGGCCGGGAACCCCGCTTCCGGAAGCGGACGGGCCGCGTGCTCGCGATAGAACCGCTCCCAGTGACGGGGCATGCCCCCGAAAATCGTACAGAGGGTCAGGAAGCGCCGCGGATCCACCAGCCAGCCCTGTTCGGCCGCCATCTCGAGAAGCGCCGGAGCTTTCAGCGGGCCCAGGCGGAACTCGTGCATGAACCGCTCGTAGAGCGGCGCTCCGGGATTCCCGATCATGTCGATCAATTGCTGCTGATGCGATCCGGCCACCACCAGCTTCCCGGGCCAGGGGCCACTGGTGCAGCGCCCGGCCTTGTCGATCATCCGCTTGAACGCCGATTCCAGTCCTAACGGCCGGGCGTTGTGGAACTCGTCGATGCCCACGATCGCTCCCTTGAGCAGGCAGTGCCGGGTTATCCGCATGATCCGGCTTACCTGGGCCACAAGTTCGTCATCGTTCGGTTCCCGGTAGGGAAGGTCGACCAGGAGCGGCGCGATGGCCGGATGCGCGACGGCCTCGTCAATATCCTCGCGAAGCCCGTCGGCTACACTGCGCCGCTCGCCCTGATCGGGACGCACGGGAAGCTCGAAGATGACCATCGGGCAGCGGCCCCGCAGGCGGGCCTGGACGTCCTCCAGGAGCTGCGTCTTGCCCACGCCACGGCGGCCGAGGACGGTGCCCGCCATGAATCCGCCCTCAGCGGCGCACCAGCGCTCAAGCTCCGCCGTTTCCTTCTCCCGGCCGTAGATTCTCCAGGGTGCCATCAGGTCTCCCCTATCCAGCCCGGCGATTCCCCTTCAGTGCAGGGTACTTCCGCTTGCAACTCGCCAGGTGAGTTCGCTGATCCCCGGCATGCTTGCGCGTAGTCGTCTTCGGTTCTCTTTGGGATCGAGGTGGTACGCGTCCGTGCGGTTGCGGAAGCATTGATTCGTATCGTAGATGTTCTTCAGGGCAGCGCTCCCGAACAGCACTTGCCGTACCCGTGTCGTGTCACTGAGGAAGCGGATGAAGTCTCCCGCCTTCATCCATTGGTCCTCAAGGTTCCTCCCCGCTTGCGCCATTGCGTCAGCGTTCCCGATGAAAAGCAGTTTAGGTTTCGTCCAGGTTTCCCGCTTGTACAGCGTGTATCGCGCTCCGTAAGGAGTGGGCTGTTCGTTTCCGCAGGCTTTCATGATTCGGTGCGCATGCGCTGGTCCGAACTCGTAACGCCGCCGTCCCGGCGGCCGTTCGCACCGCATGACTGACAATTCGTAGGCATGCCGTTTGCCGGAGGTAGCGTTCCTCACACTTTCCACCAATTCTTCGCAGGCATCGTCGGCATCGTCGCTGGTGTACCCTTCGACCATGACCATCCGCCGCTGGTATCCGTCGTGCCGGCGGTCGTTGTCGTCTTCCTGCATGAGGATCCTCTCCAGGACTTGGTCGAGTACTCCTTCGCGGGTTACCGGGTACATGTCCATTGGTATTGTCTTCGTCACGTTTTTCGCCTCATTTGCCGGCCTGCCGACTATTAGGCTGTACTGCCATCATGGATAGGCTTTGTCCATGTTACGAGTAGGACGTGAGGACATGTTCCGGGCTCTGGCACATGCCGGACCTTAGCTCGATAGGCAGGTACCCGGCAGGCCGGAGCCCGATTCCAGGACAAGCACACATCGGTGTATTACCCGGGCATCGACGGAAGTTCGCACATGAATGTAACCGTCGACGTATACATCGCAAGACCGGAAAGGAGCCCGCGCATGGCCAAACCGAAACCCATCCCCGACGCTGAACTCGTCGCGGCGATTGCCGACGAGCATGGCTGTTCGCAGGCCGAGGCCCGGCATATTCTCGACAGCATCCAGTCCGCCATCAGCGGTCTTGTCGCCAGCGGCAAGGTCGTACGGCTGCCTCAACTGGCCACCTTCACACCGGTCGATGTACCGCAGCGGCAGGTGCGCAAACTGGCGACGGGCGAGATGCAGACCGCCGCCGCCACCCGGCAGGTCAGGATTTCCGCGACCGGGCCGCTCAAGGCTGCCGTGAAGGCCGGATCCTAATACGGACAGTCATCCTCGGTGATCACCGTGAAACGAAACTCGCGTTTTCCGCGCCGTCAATCAGCATGCGCGGCGAGGATGCCCCTGACACTCTCGCCTGAACGCTCACCGCAGGAGCACCGCATGGTCCTTGTAAACATGCACAGGCAAGTCGTCTTTCGCCTCCTGCCGCAGCCGGACTGTTTCAGGCCTCCTTTGATTTTCGTGGCGTTGGCGCAACGCACAAGATTTCGCGCCGTCATTCACACGCTGTGGTTGGTGCTCGCGTGTTTTCTGAGGATCGCCAAACCTTCAGGATCATGATTGAGCAACAACAGGGCACTCGTAATCGCATGGCTGACAAGTACTTCTCCGCTCTCGTATTTCTGGAAAGCGTTTGGTCCGCCGCCGATAATATGCCCCGCTTCCCTTTATGTCAGCTTCAACCGCTTCCTGATCCGATGAACGGTTTCTGGCTCCAGTAACCCATGGGCCTTGGCCTTCAAACGGTTCAACGCCCGGTCAGACACTTTCATATCCGCTCCGGTGTGAATGCCTTCGTCACAGGCATCGCAATACCAGCCAGGCATGTCGAAACTAGTCGAATGCTGTTTGTAGACTAGTGTCACCGGTCGTACACCACGTTCCATCGGCAATCCGGTTTCGGGACAGATATGATCAGCCATCGCCTTTCTCCTTGAACGACAGGAGCAGAAACTCACCCTCGGCGCCTGTCGTGAACTTTACGTAGAGCGGTCCCCGCTCCGACGGCACGTTGTAGACATCCTGTCAAATCCGGTGGTTCGCATATGATGTCATCGATTTTCGGAAGTGGGAATGCTCAATCGTTTGAATTGTCACGACCATTTCACTTCGCCCCATTCCAAGAGCAGCAGCACCCCGAAGAGCGGAAGTCGTTACGTTCATCCCATCCGATGAGGCGAAAGCGGCCTGAATTTCCCGAAGATCGTGGGTTGGTTTTCCCTTTTCCGTCATCGGCCCAAATTACACCATTATGGTGTGGCTGCCAGATCCTTGAACCACATTTCCGTTGGAAGTGGCAAGACAGTCTTCGACGTGCGTATCCATGAGGAAAAATACAATGCACACTTCGCCGGGGCGACAATGAGCCAAAGAGAAGTCGCCGCACTGATCTACGCGTCATGGATCGAGTTTGCCGGTTCCAAAGATCATGAAGTCAATTGGATGCTCTCCATGTTGAATGTTGCACCAGCCACCAACGCAACTTCGCCAATTGCTGCACCGGGCAAAACGTTGGCAGAGATTCAAGTGAATCGAAAGCCACCCGACAGCCAATTTGGCCCTGACATGTCAGCAGTGGAATTTGCCTCAGTCGGGTTCACCGTACACGATCGCGTCGATCGCGGCGATCAGCAGTGCTTGTCCGATCGGCGCAGGGTTCTTTCCGGCATAACGCAGGTGCAGGCCGTCCCGTTCCGAGAGGGCATCAGTTGCGAGACCGGAGAAACGGGAAAGGAACCCGGGAATCGGCAGGTGCTTGAACGCCTGCTCTATCAGCACTTCCGCAAGCCGGCGGTCCGGAACCCGGATGTGCAACGAACTTTTGTTGACAAGCGGCAGGCAGCCGGCACAGTCGGGATCTGCGAGATCTGATGACGCCTCCAGGCGTCCGAGGCCTTCGGCAAGGATGGCCAGCTCAAGGCGGCCCGTGGATTCCGGCGCCGGAAGCCGGATTTTGCCGGAAATGTTCCATGGTTTCAGCCCTGGCGGCGGTTCCGGAATGGTCAGGTATGAGAAGGTAGCAGCAGCGTCGACGTTGAGATCCCGGGTCTCGAACCTGGCGACAGGGCAGGGACCCCCAGTGGGAAAACAGGTCGGGACGAAAAGATGAATCCCGCCAGCCGTAACAACAGTTGATTCATTGATTTCTCCGCGCAGACCATTCAGCTCGATCCTGCCCACCCGACCTGGGTTGCGGCTGTCGGGAACGAAGACGAAGAGAGTTCCGGCCCGAAGGAACGCATGGGTTACCGTCGCGTCTCCAAACCTGTGTACTTCTTTGCCGCCAGCCTCGGCACGGAAACCGGCGATCGTCAGGATGAAGCGATTGCGGTCGTGGTGGATGGCCATTCGTTCGGCCGACAAGGTCACCTGCAACTCGCGGTCATCGAACCGAACCCTGACGGACTCAATCGACACCTCGCTCATCGCGAGCGTGCACGGTTGGGGAAACCGGGCAACGGATACCGAAAAGTTCCCGATGTTTCTCAGGAAGGTCCTCCCGTTCTCTTCCGTACAGGCAGATCCTTGAGCAGGAACCAGCACCACGCAGGTGGCAAGAAGGACGAACCCGAACAGGGAAAGATTATTGTAACTGGACAAAGCGCCCGACCGTATACTGGCAGGCGCCGCGCCGGGCAATGGAGCTTGCCGGACAGTCCTCGGCGAAACAAATCACGGAATCATGCTCCTTGACACTTGCCTGGACGACATCCGGACGCTCGTACACGAGCGCCAGATTTCCGACGACCCGGTCCCGATGATGAACTTGGCCGAGAAAGTCGACCCCCTTGAAATGGGCCGGATTGCATGCGCCAGGACCGTTGAGCGGCTGGAGGTCACTGTGTGCAAGCGCCGTAGCGCCCTGCCTGCTCCCGGTGATCTGGTACTGGAGGCAATCTCTTCACCGGTTTCACGGCCTAGATGTGTGGATTTCCCAGCCCGGCAAAGGACGTCAGGTGTTCGCGGGACGCCGTCGCGTCATTGGCGAGAAAAGCTTCGCACTGACGCATGGCGGCCCTGCCGGTCCTGTCCTTGAACCGATTATCGGTCTCCACGATGGCGTCGGACAGAATTGACCGCCGTTCCGCCGCGCACCGCCAGGGTCGCGAGGCGTCTGTTCTCCGATAGATCGCGTAATCCATCGGCGTCGTAACGTTCGCCCTGTCGGCGTAGGCGGGTGATCCGATGGGCTGGGACAACGGCGAAGAGTTCATCCGGCCGTTCCAGTCGATTCAGATATTCGAGGCGGTCCGGCAAGCGGTTCGCAGCGGCCGAATTTTTTCCCGGCGAGAATTGCCTCTGGCCATTACCCGGAATTACGACCTGCGCGTCCGTAGCATACAAACTACATTCATTGCATGAACACCTTACGGCAGACTGAGACCTTCTGGAAATGGTTTGCCAAACTCCGGGACGAACGCGCCGCTACGGCAATCATCGCGAGGCTGGATCGCCTGGCATTTGGCCATATTGGTGATGTCAGGTCGGTGGGCGAAGGCGTCAACGAGCTTCGCATCCATCATGGCCCCGGCTATCGGGTGAACTTTCGGCGGCAAGGGTCCGCAATCATCATCCTGATATGTGGCGGAAACAAGAGCTCGCAGCGAAGCGACATCAGGATCACGCAGAGCCTCGCCAGCAAAACGAGAGAATGACCATGACCGAAGAACTCAAAAACCATTGATCCGGCCGACCACCTGAAATCCGATCAGGCCATTGCCGATTTCATGCCCGCCTTCGAGACGAATGATCCAGCCTACGTGGCCCATGCCCTGGGTGTGGTTGCACGTGCCAGAGGCATTACGGAAATCGCCCACCGGACCAGGCTTTCGCGCGAGCAGCTCTATCGTTCTTTCAGTTTCGAAGACAATCCCACCCTGCGCGCCACCCTGGCAGTGACGGAAGCTCTCGGGGTCCGACTTTCCGCGAAACAGGCCGAAATCAGCAAGACATGATCGGGAGAAGGGACGTAGGCTGAGAGGAACGGTAGTCTGTCATGAGGATCGATATTGATTGCTGCACCGGTAGATTGTCGTGAGGTGGACGTCGAATGTCCGTGTGACTGCGGAGATTGACGATCGACTTTCCGGTGTTGACAAGGTCGAGGACAAGCTTCTTCCGATCATCCTTAAGCTATTGAAGGCGGCCCGAACGCAACCCACGCCTGTATACCGGCGCTGTTTTCATTCAGCACTTCGGTCATGCGAAGCAACTCGATCGTTGGGGGCGCCAGGCGATCGAATTTCGTGACAACGGCCATGTCATCCTTGCGGAGTCGTTCGAGCATGGCCTCAAGCCTGGGGCGCCGACTTACCGTCCCGGAGACCTTCTCTTCGAAAAACATCCCGCGGCCGGCCTCGGCCAGCCTGGAAAACCGAATTTTTTTTGACTGCTCTCTCGTGGAATCACGCGTATGGCCGATCTCCGTGCCGAGGCCTCCAGGGGTGTGCAAATCATTTTGCAGAACAATTTCGTTTCGCAGGTATGTTGGATGACGAATTTCCCCTTTCTTTTCAGTGCAGCCCCGCGGGGTCGCAAAATCGGAAGTTTCGCGCACGATGCCGAACGAATCCCAGGCGAAATCGCCGACATCATCCAGCAGATGGGCCAGTTGCACGGCAAGCACGTTGATATCGGCGGAATGGCTGGCCATACGGATGGCGGGGACCGGACGAACTGTGCACCGCTGTCCCGGGGATGGAGGGCGCGGCGCGGTTTGGATCAGCGTGGAACCGGTATCGTCGGGGCGCGTTTCGTGCGACGTCGGTCGCGAGGTTCCTGACCGCGCAGGCGCGCGGCGGCCGGAAGTGCAACCGGGGGAGGTCTGCTGGGAGCGAGCGTATGACCAAGTCGGAAAATGTCGGCGAGGCGGCCGCTCGAACCGGATTTAACCGCACGGATGCGGCCGGCGCGGTGGATGCGGTGTTCGAGGCGGTCACGGAAGCGCTTGGTCCGCAGGAAGAGGTGAAGATGGCCGGCTTCGGCCAGTTCGCCACCCGCTCCCGGCTGGCCCGTACGGCGCGCAATCCGTGCACGGGTGAGGCTTTAGCGGTCGAGGCTTCAACCGCGCCGACGTTCAAGCCGGCGAGGGTGCTCCGCGAGGCCGTGAACGCCGACGTCACTTCGTGAGCCCGACGGGGCAAGCGGTGCTGGAGTGCGTATGTGCCAAAGTTGAAGTCCGTACCGAAAGCCCAAGGTCCGTAATGCAATCCGCCTCGTCGAACGTGACGGCTGGTCGCTGGTACGGGTCAAGGGCTGTCATCGCCAGTACCGGCATCCCGACAAGCCGGGGACTGTGACAATAGCCGGCAAGGCCAGCGACAACCTTCCCGCGGGCACCGCACCTGGGCCAGCATCCTGAAGCAGGCGGGACCGAAGAAGTGAGGATGGAGATGGAATACATGATTGTAATCGAGCAGGAGCCAGAGAACTATGCTGCCCACGTGCCCGATCTGCCCGGATGCGTGGCCCCGGGCTCAACCCGCGGCGAGGCCATCCGGGAATTCGGAACGGCGATCGCTCTGCACATAGAGAGCCTGCGCGAGCACGGTGAACCGGTTCCGGCTCCGCAATGCACGGCGGCGGTGGCGGAGGTCGCCGCCTGAACGGTTAGTGGACAGGAGGCTGGAAAGCGTCTGCAATGGGCCGCGCAGGAACCGAACCCATGATCACCTGCGACGACGGTTCGGCGCGCACGGGAACGGTGGTGGCCTCCCTGTTCACTGTTGGGTGGTCCATGACTAACGATGGTTACAATCGACAATTCGGAACCGGGAGAGCGATGACGAGATCCGGCTGGATCGACGATGAAGGCGACAGAGCATTTGAAGGAATGCCGTTCGAATCACCCGGTGCTGGACGCAAAGAGATTGAACCGCACCGTGCGATCGGCCAGGAGCGCGATCTCCGGCACCCGGCCGGCGATGGCTTCTCCAGCAAACAGTTGAGGGCGTGGTCGAACATCCGGGTTTGCACGTCGAGGCTCATCAGCCCGTGCGCGACCGTGATGCAAACGAGGCCAGGATGTTGGGTTCACGCTCCATCAGCGGCGTGAAATCGGCCCTGTCGTTCGTCACCAGTACATATCCGTCGGCGACCGCGCGCCGAACCAGAGCCCAGTCCTGCCGCGCCCTCAAGCCGAGCCAGGTGACGTGCGTCGACAGCGGATACCCCCGCTCTCGCGCGATGACCGCCAGGCTGGGGCTCAGACATTCGTCGATCAGGAACTTCACCGCGGCCCGGATGGCGGGTCGAAGGCGACCTCGCCGGAGGAGGCCGGAACCCGGGCACGCCAGGCGGGCGCGATGCGGGGACGGCCCCGCCGGGGATAGGCGCGCGCGTAGCAGGCCGCCGCGTCGACTTGTGCCAGCGTGAGCCCGGGCCAAGCGTCGCGGATCGCCTCGACACTGTCGCCGTTGGCGAGCATCTCGGCGATGTCGTGAGCCGGAATGCGGGTCCCTTTCACGCAGGGCGTACCGGAAAGCACGGCGTTGTCGGCGACGATCGTCTGCCGGGCCCGCTCCAGGTGGGACAGTCCTTGCCGTATCTCCTCCTTCATCGACCGTACGTCGACCGACACGTCGCGCACGCAAGCCGATTCGGCCTCGGGGTGACCGAGCAGATAACGCACCAGCCGACGGCGCCCGTCGAGGGTTAGGATGGACGTCGTTTCGTGGGCGAGCTTCAGGCTCACGAGGCCATCGCAGTAGACGATGCGGGAGCCGTCGCGGAGCGCCGCGGCCGCGCCAAGTAGGCCCGCATCGATGATCCGATGGACCTGCCTGAGGGGTACGCCTGTGACGCAGGCTGCCTCGTTGGCAGACAATGTTGGGGATGAGATGGCTGCCGGCATTAATCCTTCCTCCATTTGGAAAAGAATATAAGGGTGACGCGACCAGAATGCCAGCGAAGACCCGCTACTCATCGGGGCCGGGAGCGCGAGAGCGAAATTGCAAGCATTGCGCAATGCTGCTATTTCGGCGCGGGCCCTTGGATTGAGGTGAACCGCACAGGCCACGCAAGAGCATGGCGTTGCGCCCGAGGCGGTCGAGCTTGGTGACGACCTCACCAGTGTGGCGGGCAAGCTCACCATGGACGTGATCAATGCGGTGGCGGAATTCGAGCGGGATCTCCTCGCAGAGCGCACCCAGGCTGGCCTTCGCCCCGCCACGGCCCAGGGAAGGAAACCCGGCCGGCCGGCCGCATTGCCTTTCCGGCGAGGAGCGGCAGGCGGTGCTCGAACTCCTTGCAACCGGCGTCAGCAACTCCTCGCTCGCCCGGAAGTTCGACACCAGCCTCCAGGCCATCTTGCGCGTGAGGGACGGGGTTCCTGCTGGCCAAAGCTGATCCCGACAAAAACAGTTTCCTGATCATGTTTATTCCTCCGGCACCAGGGACTGGAAGGCCTTGGCGCGCGTTCCCGGGAAATCCGATGTCAGCCCAAAAGGGAAAAGCTGCCGTGTTGAACGGTGACTTGGTTTGAGAAACAACGATCAGAGGCTGGAAATTTCAACCAGAACCCGCGCGACAAAGTTGACGGGTGTTGCGGCACGGCTTCGGAGTGTCGCAAGGGGCGGTGTTCCTGCTTGCTCCACCGACCTGAATGACGCCTCGGGGCCTTTTCGCTTGCCTCGATGTCTGCCGGATCCTGGCGGTTCGCGGCAAAAGTTGGCCGCCGCTGACCAGGATTCTGGCTGCCCATGCACCGAACGCATGGCTGGATGGCCGAGTGTTTTCCGCTGAATACCTGGTTCCGCGCAACGGTTATGGTGGAGTGCCCCAAACCAAAAAAACAAGAAAAAAGCTCCGAAATCGGGGCAAGAAAGGAACACTCCGATGCAGAACCTACAGGCTGAATCCTCCCTTGCCAATACAACCCGTGGGGCGGCTACGGACTGGTCTTGGACATTCTCCGCGACCTGGCCAGAAATGATGTCCGTGTTCACGAGCATGAGTCGTCCCCAGCACTTCTCTCGGCCGCACAATCCGGAACATTTCTGGAAGTCTTGACCGCAGAACAGGTACCGGTGATAGGGTAGTTCCCTACCGCCTTGGCGAATAGGCAGGAACTCTTTCTCTTGGTGAACGAAGTTGGCAATGGCCCGGTACCAGCCGGAGTCATCGCTCAATGCTGTAAGAAGGAACCGTCATGCGCAAAGAAGTTCTCAGGATATGGGCTCGCCTGAACGAGTTGATTGAGGATTACAACGGTCTCGAAGCGTACCTGGGTGAGAGTTTTTGCGAAGATGAACTCGGCATGGTTCGAACCGCAAATGGGTCAAAAGACATTGACGGTCACGTGAACGGGACCCCGGTGCAGGTAAAATTCAAGTGGGTCACGAGGGAAAACCTGAACACCCGATACATTCAGATCAAGCCTGAAGCGGACTTTGGCGCAATGATCATAACTTACGCTCATCCGGAAGGCATTGATGTAGAGTTGTTTGGCGTATGGTCCAAGCAGCAGGTCATGTCTGTAGGGAAGAAGCGCTCGTCAGGATACCTGAGAGTCAACTTGAAGGATCTTGGCCCGTTATCTCAGTATGACCTGAAAGCCAGGAATTCCTGTTGGTTGGCGAAGATTATGGAAATCCAAATGAATCCGAACAAGACGACGGTCTTGGCGGCCATATGACTGTCAGAAAATCAGGAGATGAACGGAGCGTCGGCCAACGGTTGTGGGACTCGTGGATCAACGGTGGCGCCTCCGACTGCGAAAACGCAGAGGACTGGTACAATGACGACACCAAGCTGACGGCGAAGGAATGGGCATTCCTTCCCGTTACATTCTTGATCATCTGCCTCTTCGCGCAGGGTATCTCTCTGCTGGAATTAGCTTACCGAACCGTTGCGTGCAGTTTGCCGCTGTCATTTGATGGTTGCCTGCGAGCTCTCGTTCGCGCGGAATCCGATCGGGTTTCCGGCAATGAGTTCCCGAACCGTCGTAATCGGAACCGCCCGCAACAATCCGGAGTTGCTTTGTGCAACAGCTACCCGCCCTTGACCGACCCCGGCGAAGACGTCGATGGGCGTAGTCACGTATCCGGAAATCACCCCTGCGATTTTCCATCGACACTCTGCCCGACCCGGGGCCGAAATGGGCTGAAAGATGACTGGTCCCCCACTGAATCCCCGATTGCTTTGCCCGTCTACCCACGAGGATCGCCGAAATCACCGGGGTGACGGGACTGAGGATCCTGCGGGCGATCATTGATGGCGAGCGTGATCCGCACCGCCTTGCGGAATTTTGCGACGGGCGGATCAAGGCCAGCGTCGAAACGATCGCGGTAATGCTACAGTGCACAGGGCGCGAGGAGCACCTGTTTGCGCTGACGCAGGCGATGCAACGCTTCGACTTCTTCACCAAACAGTTCGAGACGTCCGAGACGCAGATCGACAGCCTGACGCCTCTGGATGGTGGTTCGGACGGCGATCTGTCACCCCCGAATCTCCGGACGCTCCGCGTTTCGGGCGCAGCGCGTCGAAGGCCCCCTGAACAAGCATGCCAGGCGGACTGAAATGGAAAGAGCAACGGCCGAGGCGTTGCACGGGATGATGGGCGTCGACCTGACCGCGATCCCGACCATCGGCGTAAACACAGCGCTTACGATTGCCTCGGAGATCGGTCCGGACTTCTCGGTCTTCCCGTCCGCGCAGCACTTCTGCTCGTGGCTGGGATTGGCGCCGGGAACCCGCGTCAGTGTTGGCAAGCCCCTGCCAGGACGCGCGCCAAAGGTGGTCAACAAGGTCGCGCAATCCTTGCGCATGGCTGCCATGACGGCCCGCAGGAGCCAGACATTCATCGGTGCCGGGCACCATGCGCGCCTCGCACGAAAGGACGCGCCAATCGCGATCACCGCAACCGCACGGGAGCTTGCCAGCCTGATCTATACCCTGATCACCCGCGGTGAGGAATATGTGGAACGCGGGACCGAATCCTATGAGCAGCGCCGCGTCAACGATGATAGCCGGGACGCATTGCGCGAATGGGAAAGCTTACTGAAGTATTTTGTGAAAAACGGCACGCCTGACTGCCCGAATGGTTCGAGAACCCGTGCGAGGATCTCGCGGAGGAGCACGGGTTGGCCGACTGCCATCGCACTTTTCCTGTACGTGTTTCAGTGCCTGATGGCTTCGGGTTAGGAAATTCTGTGGGCCCGTTCATCGAGCGGATCGTGCTCGGCCACGAAATGTCCTGGTGCGACTTCCTCAAGCCGCGGTGTATAGTCGGTCTCTCCCGCCCTGATGCGAGTTTGCAGGAACTTCAACCTCGCCTCGGGCTCAAATACGGAGGGAAGTTCACCCAACCTGATGCGCTTGCGACCGCGCTCGATCTTCGGATCGGGTACCGGCACAGCGGAAATCAGCGTTCGTGTATATGGGTGGCGGGGATCTTCAAAGAGGGTGTCGCAACTGGCGAGTTCCACCACTCGCCCGAGATACAATACCATGATCCGGTCGGCGATCTCCCGGACAACCGAGAGATCGTGGCTGATGAAAATCATCGAAAGCCCATATTCCGTGCGCAATTCTTTCAGCAGGGTCAGAATCTGGGCTTGTACAGAAACGTCGAGTGCCGAAACTGCTTCATCGCAGACTACCAGCCGTGGCGATGTGATCATGGCGCGGGCGATGCCAACGCGCTGGTTTTGCCCGCCGCTCAGTTCATGTGGGAAACGATTCGTCAATTGTCGCGAGAGGCCGACCCTTTCCATCATTTCCGAGACGAGGCGTTTTCGCTCGGAAGACGAGAGTTCGGGCCGGTGCGTCCCGAGCGGTTCGGCGATGGAGGCTGACACCGTCATGCGCGGATCGAGACTGGCAAGTGGGTCCTGAAAGACGATCTGAAGGTCCTTGCGGTGTTTTTTCAAGGCGTGTGCCTTGAGCCCGGTGAGGTCATGGCCGAGCCAGAAAACGCGCCCGCCCCTGGTTGCAACCAGCTGCAGGATCGCTCGTGCCAATGTAGATTTTCCGCAACCCGACTCGCCGACCAGTCCCAGCGTTTCGCCCTCGGCCACGTCGAGACTGACGCCGTCAACGGCGCACAGTTCGGCCGTCCTTCCGAACAGCCCGCCCTGCACGCGGATCTTGAAGCCGACTTCGATATCTTCGGCGCGCAGGAGGGTCCGTGATGACCCGGAAGGCCGGATGCGTGGTGCGACAGGATCAAACCGGGGTATCGCCGCAAGCAGCGTGCGCGTATAGGCGTGCCGGGGGCGGGTGAAGATCGCATCCGTGGTTCCGTTTTCCACGAAGGAACCGTTCCGCATGACCTCGATGTGGTCGCACATGCGCGCAACGATACCCATGTCGTGCGTGATAAGCGCAACCGCCATGCCCTCGCTCGCCTGGAGTTCGGCGATGAGGTCGAGAATGTCTGCCTGTACGGTTACGTCGAGCGCAGTCGTCGGTTCATCGGCGATCAGGAGCTTTGGCGAAAGCAGCATGGCCATGGCAATCATCACGCGCTGGCGCTGTCCGCCAGAGAGCTCGTGTGGAAACTGCCGTAGCCGCCTTGCGGCATCCGGCATGCGCACCTTGTCCAACCATTCAAGGCAGCACCGCCTGACCTCCGCGCCCCTCCGGGCGGAATGGGTCCGCACCACTTCCGCCAATTGATCACCGATTCTCATTTGCGGGGTCAATGCGGTCAGTGGATCCTGAAAGATCATCGTCATCTCGCTCCCGCGGATCCGGTTCAGCCGTTCCGGGGCGAGTCCGAGAATTTCCCGCCCCTCCAGTTTTATCGAACCCGTCGCGCATCCATTGCGGGAAAGCAGCCCCATGGCGGCGAGGAAGGTCTGACTCTTGCCTGAACCGCTCTCGCCGACAACCCCGAGGCACTTGCCGGGTGGAATGGACAACGAGATGTTCCTTACCGCCTCGACGCGGCCGTCCGGCGTATTGAAGTTCACCGAAAGGTTCCGGATGGCGAACAGCGCCATCAACTGTCCTTCGGATCGAACGCGTCACGCAGGCCGTCACCGATGAAATATAGCGTGATGATGGTCAGCAGGAAGAACAGCAGCGGATACAGCAGTTGCCAGGATGTGCCATAACCCATCGTCCCGGCCCCCTCCGCGATCAGCGCGCCGAGTGACGTGTTGGGTTCCTGTATGCCGAGACCGAGAAACGAAATGAAGGACTCGGCCAGGATCATCTCCGGCACCAACAGCGATGCGTAGACGATGACGACACCCAAGAGGTTGGGCAGGATGTGCCGCCAGACGATCATGGTGCCTGATACACCGGTGGCCCGGGCCGCTTCGATGAACTCCCTGGTCCGTAGACTGAGAGTCTGGCCCCGGACCACGCGGGACATCGTCAGCCAGCCGGTCAACCCCAGCCCGATGAACAGCATCAACAGTGACCGTTCGAAGATCACCATCAGGATGATAATGACCAGCGTCGAGGGAATCGCCAGCAGGACGTCGACCTTGCGCATCATCAGATCATCGATCCGGCCCCCGACATAGCCGGCCACGGCGCCATAGGCGGTGCCGACAACCAGTGCCACGGCGGCGCCCACGAAGCCAACCGCAAGCGATGTTCGTGTGCCCTGGAGCGTGCGTGAATAGAGATCGCGTCCCAGGTCATCGGTTCCAAAGTAATGCCCGCTCGCCAGAGAAGGCGTGCCGAGGGTGCGGATGTCACCGATGGCCGTCCAGTCAATTTCCTCGTAATCCCATTGCGCAAGGAACGGACCCAAGGTCACGAAGATCACGAGCAGACCCAGAAGGCAGGTCGCCCCCACCGCGGCCCTGTTGCGCAGGAACCGGAGCGCGGCGTGCTCGAGGAGCGAACGTCCCCTTGGTTCCTGTTCGGGTTTCGAACCGGCGCGTGCAACCATGGATTCAGTACCGGATCCTGGGATCGAGCCAGGCGTAGAGCAGATCCGTGACCAGGTTGACCAGAATCGTCAAGGTGCCGTAAAGGACCGTGACGCCCAGAAGCACGGCATAGTCGCGCGAAAGAGCCGAATTGACATAGGATTGGCCGAGGCCGCCGGTCGAGAAATAAATGTCGACAAAGACCGACCCGGTAATCACGTATACAAAGACCGGCGAGAGATAACTTACGACCGGCATCATTGCCGGCTTCATTGCGTGACGCCAGATCACCGTCCGCATGGGCAGCCCCTTGGCCATGGCTGTTCGGATGAAGTTGGCGTTCATCACTTCAAGCATCGAGGATCGGGTGATGCGTGCAATACTTGCGACGTAGCTCGTGGAAAGCGCGATGACCGGAAGTACCAGGTATTGCCATTGGCCGCCGTGCCAGCCGCCACCGGGCAGCCAGCCGAGATAGAGCGTAAAGACGAGGATCAGGATGGGGCCCAGAACGAAGTTCGGCAGCGCCTGGGCCGAGAACGAAAACCCCACTGCAAGATAGTCGAGCCAGCTGTTCTGCCGGACTGCCGCCGTGATGCCAAGCGAAATGCCGGCAACGGAAGCAGCAAAGAAGGACAACAAGCCGTAGGTCAGCGTGATCGGGAAACCCTGTGCGATCACGTCGTTGACGTCGCGATCCTTGTACTGGAAGGATGGACCGAAATCGAAGTGAAGTACGATATTGCGTATGTAGTCGAGAAGCTGCTTCCATTCCGGCTGGTCGAGCCCGTAGCGGGCCTCGATATTGGCCAGCACCTGCGGGGGCAAGGGGCGTTCGGACGTGAAGGGGCCGCCGGGTGCCGTCTTCATGAGCACGAAACTTGCGACGATCAGGACAAGGATCGTCGGAACCGCTATGGCGATCCTCCGCAGGACGTATCCCAGCATGATGGAATTCTCCGGGCCGAGGGCACCGCCGCGAAAGGAGGCGCGCCGCCGCTACCGTTGCCTGGCGACTTTGTAGAGGTTCCTTGAGTACCAGTTCTGTTCGACATTGGCGAACGGCCAGTTGCGAACGGCGTCGTCAAGCATGAAAACGCCTGCATAGTGATAGATCGGTATGATCGGTGCCTCGTCCGCGATGATCCGCTCGACTTCCGCGTAAAGTGGTTGCGGATTCGAGGCCGTCTTTGCCCGCATGAGCAGTTCGCCAATCCGGGCATTCATGTACTTGCCGTCATTGTAGCCTGAATCCGGGTCGAGCAGGTCAAGAAAGGTCGAGGCTTCGTTGTAGTCGCCGCACCAGCCGCCGCGTGCCAACTCGAAGTCCTGGTTATTGCGGACCTCCAGGAAAACCTTCCACTCGATATTGGCAAGCTTGGCATCGACACCGAGTTTCTGTTTCCACATCTGGCTGATGGCCACGGCGATTTTCTTGTGGCCCTCGGACGTATTGTAGACAAGTTCGAAGTGCAGTGGGTTGTCGGGCCCGTAGCCCGCCTCGTGCATCAGTTCCACGGCAAGAGTATCGCGATCAGACTGGGCCATTGACGCAATTTCCAGGGGAGGTGGTTCGAAACCCGCCACTGCGGCGGGCGTAAACGTGTAGGCTTCACGCTGACCCCCGGCGAGGATGTTCTCGGTGATGATCCTGCGATCGACGGCAAGCGACAGGGCGCGGCGCACCCGGGCGTCTTTGAAAGGTTCCGGTCCGGTGTTGCTCAGATTGAAGGTGTAGTAGTAGCTGCAGAGCCGCGGAATGCTGAATGTTTCGTCAGGATACTCCTGCTTGAGGCGCGGAAACTGGCCGGTGGGGATGTCGGTCCGGTCGAGTTCACCCGCGAAGTACCGTGTCAATGCGACGTTTTCGTCGTTGATGACCAATGCCACGACCCGCTCCATGATGGTCTCGTCATTGTTCCAGTACATCGGGTTGCGTTCGCGAACCGAACGTTCGTTCGGCAGGTGTTCGGCGAGTACATATGCGCCGTTGGAAACGATGTTGCCGGGCCGGGTCCACTCGTCACCGTGAGCCTCGACGGTTGCCCGGTGAACCGGGAATGTCGTCGCATGCGTCGTCATCTGCGGAAAATAGGGCAGGGGCGCGGTGAGGCGGACTTCGAGCGTGTGATCGTCGACCGCCGTGATACCGAGTGAACTGGCGGGCTTCTCGCCCGCGATGATCTCGGCGGCATTCTTGATGGACATGAGCTCCATGAACCAGGCATAGGGCGAGGCGAGCGCCGGATCTACCGCGCGCCGCCAAGCGTAGACGAAGTCTTCTGCCGTCACCGGATCGCCGTTTGACCATCTCGCATCATTACGCAGGTTGAACCTGTAGACGTCCTTGCTGGAGTTGGCCTCGAAAGAGAGCGCGACTCCGGGTTCGAGATTGCCGTCCTCGTCCTGGTTCAAAAGTCCTTCAAAGAGGTCGCGAACGATGTCGGAACCGGACACGTCCTCGACGACCTGCGGATCAACCGAGCTGTGCTCGTCAAGTACGCGGTAAGTGAAGGTCTGGTCTTCCGCGAGCAGTTCGCGGGTCACAGGGTGAAATTCTGCAGCTTTGATCGGCGAGGCAAGAACCAGACTGGCCACGAAGGCGCTGGCAAGAACAGTGAATCTGATGCGCATGGTTTGTTTTTCCTTGACCTGGTGGACGTCTTTTGAAGTTCGGAACGCCGACACATGTTCGTGTACAGATTCCGACGAAAGTGAACGCGATTCCGACCGGACTTGAACGCGCGAAGCGCGCGGGTTCGTGCGGGTTCGGGTGCCCGGTTGTTGATGTCTCCTTTCGGGTTGAGGGATCGGTCGAAGGCCGATACCGACGGGTGCAGTCTGGACTGCGCCTGTCGCTTGTGCAAGCTGACGCGCGCCTGACGAGCCTAATCCCAAAATATGGGGTCGATTCCGGTACGGGAAGAAATGACACTCCAAGCATTTTTTCTTCGCCTCTCGTCGCATTCACGGGTGATTGTCCGCGCATTTGACGCTGAGCGCCGCGAGGATGCACATTTATCCGGCTTGCCTGCGCCGTTTCGCGACGTCGAGGACGGTATTCTTGCTGATTCCGAGATCACGGGCGATCCAGCGGTAACTTCGTCCTTCGCTGATGGCCTGAAGGACGTTGGGCGCGAGCCTGTCTGATTTTTGCCGCTGTCCTGGTTGACGGCCGCGCTTCTTCCCCCGTGCCTTCGCCACGGCCAGACCCGATTTCACGCGCTCACTGATCAGGTTGCGTTCGAATTGAGCAATCCTTGCCTGCATTGTGGCCATCATCCGGCCATGTGGCGTATCGAGCTCGAAGGTCATTCCGTTCATCGCGACGACCGAGACCTTCCATCCTGCCAGCCGGTACAGCGTGGCGAACAGGTCCTGCGTCGATCGCCCCCACCGGAAGAACTCGGAGACAAGGACGGCATCGATTTGCCGCGTCTGTGCAAGACCCATGACCTTTTTGCGTGCGGCAAGATTGGTGGATGCCCCTGGCGCGGTTTCCCTGAATATCCCCGCCACGCCATAGCCGCCTCGCTCGGCGAAGGACGTCAATTCCGAAACCTGGCGCTCGCAGGACTGGTCCGCGGTGGAAACCCTGGCATAGATGGCCGCCCGCTGTCCCGATTGAACCTCCCCTGATTTCGGCCGTGCGTTTCATTGATTCATATGACCCGGGATCCGTACCAAACAGACTAACCTCAAACAGGGACGATGAAGAACACTCTGTGCCTTGGGCAGATGACAACACTCAGACACATTTCACCGCTCGGATGGGCACATACTGATCACAGGGGAATACAGATGGCCCAGAATGGCGGCCAAAAAACACGAAAGGTGTCATTTCGCACCGTACCAGAATCGACCCCTACTGGCAGTGCCGGAATGACCCGGCAAGATCAGCAGAGAATCCCGGCAAGATAATCCAATTGCCCGCTACATTCTCGATACCTCGCTGTTCCCCTCAGCCCTGAGATCCAAATCGAAACCGGCGTATTCCCGGCTCAGCGATTCAGGAATTCAAGGTCATACTTGTCCGCTACGTCAGGCAAGGGGTGATCTTCATGCAACGCCCTGACTGTGCCATAAATCATGCAAAGCAGGATTACAGCGATCGGCAAGCCGGCCACGATAGAAGCTGTCTGCAAGGCATTCAGTCCACCTGCCAACATCAGGACACCGGCCACGACGCCGGACGTAACGCCCCAAAATACCCGAAACTTGACCGGCGGATGCTCGTCGCCCATGGAAAGCATCGTGCACATGACCAGAGTGCCGGAGTCCGATGAGGTCACAAACCAGGAGATCAGCAGGATGGTGATCAACGCGGTCAACGGGTAGACGATCCATCCGTAGCCAAACCCGGCCAGAGTGGCAAACACTCCAGAGGCATAGTCGTTGTTTACGGCATCCACGACACCAGCGTCGTAGAAAAGGTCGACGCCCGTGGCTGCACCGCCGAAAATTCCCATCCACAGCATGACGACCGACGTCGGTATCAACAGCACGCAGAAACAGAACTGCCGGATCGTACGGCCCTTGGAGACCCTCGCGATGAACAGTCCCACGAATGGACACCATGCGATCCACCATCCCCAATAGAAAATCGTCCACCAGCTTTGCCATTGATTTTCCGGATCGCCGTTAATCCAAAAGCCCATCGGGATGACATTCCACAGGTAGTCGCCCAATCCCGAGATCATGATACCAAGCACAAAGGCCGTTGGCGCCAGGATCAGAAATAGGATCAAGAGGATAAGTGAAGCCACGACATTGCATTCGGACAGGATCCGGACACCTTTGCCTACACCCGAGGCAGCAGAAGCCGTGCCCATGGCCGTAATGATAGCGACAAGTATCAGTTGGTTCGTCTGGGTATTCTTCATCCAACCCAGGTTTTCCAGACCTGCAGCGATCGGTGTAACCCCGAGCCCCAGTGATGTCGCCAGCCCAAAGATGGTTCCGAAAACGCCGACCAGGTCAACCAGGTGTCCCCAGGGGCCGTAGATCCGCTCCTTGAGAACCGGATATAATGCTGTTCTCAACGTGAGCGGAAGATCACTTCGATAGGCGAAATATGCGAGACTCAACCCGACGAGCACATACAGACCCCAACCATGGAAGCCCCAATGAAAATTCGTCACGACGACTGCCGAAATGGCCGCCTGGGTTGAGCCAGGTTCGATCCCCTGATGATCAAGAAACGGTGAACCCTGGATATGATACATCGGTTCGGCAACACCCCAATATATCAGACCCGATCCCAGTCCCGCACTGAACAGCATGCAGATCCACGAAAAGGTCGAAAAATCGGGTTCATCGTCCGGCTTGCCGAGCTTTACATCACCGAACCGGCTGATCAGCAGCCAAAACACAAAGAACAGGGCGGCATTCACAACCAACACGTAGAACCAGTCGAGACTGCCGATGATATAGTTCTTTGCCAATGAAAAGATCTCGCTTGAACCTTCCACATCTCTGATCGTGAACCCGACAAATCCGATGATCATCACCATTGAAGCAATGCCCATCAAGGCGTTCATTCCGGTAAACAGGCCCGATGTTGCCACCAGGTTCTCTGGCCTGGTCATTGTTTGATTGGTCATTTTATCAATCCTTGCAGTTATTTTGCTGGCTTATCGCGTTGATCCGGATGCGCCCTGACGCACCGGCGCAGTCAGCCAGGCTCGAAATGCTTCTTCCAGCCTCGCATGGTTGTCGGCCCACCATTCGGCATCGGACAGGATGAACGCCATGTCCTCGTAGGCCGGACCGTTTGGAATCAGCGCCATGGTTTCATCTGACAACAATGCGATCGAGGACATTCGCGTCGGCCCGTTCGGATGGTACGACACCATGTCCGCCAGCGATTGGCTGCTGCTGGCGAACCGGATGAATTCAATCGCCTCATCCCTGTAAAGCGACCCTTTCGGAATGCCGAACAGATCCAATTCGATCACGCGGCCATCGAAGATCATGGAAAAGTCGGCACCATCTTCGCCTGACGCCACTGCTCCGGTCGTAGCCCAAACGGATGACATCACAACCTCTCCTGCATTCAGCAAGCGCACCGGCTGCCGTCCGGTTTCCCAGATCTCCAAGCCCGACCTGATGTTGTTCATGACCTTGAGCGCTCTTTCGACACCATCGTCAGTTTCGAGCATTGGGTAAACGTCTTCGCGTGCCACCCCGTCGGCCATCAACGCCCATTCCATGATGACCGTTGGATCGTTGCGAATTGCACGCGGACCCGGGAAAGAGCCGGTGTCGAAGAAATCCGCAATGGATTCAGGTGGGTTGTCACCGAAGGCGCTGTTACTGTATGCAAATGCTGTCGCCCAGACGATGACGCCGACGCCGCAATCGTTCAAGGCGCCATCCACAAAATCCTCGGCGGCCGGTGTTCCGTCCGCACCATCTGGCAATTCGATGTCTGCGAGGTTTTCCAAAAGCCCTTCCTTGCAGGCACGAAGGGAATCGGCCTGGGTGAGATCCACGACATCCCAAGTTACGTTGGCCGATTCCACCTGGTCGCGGATTTCAGCAATTCCTCCGTTGTAGTGTTCGACGTTAACACGCAGGTTGTTGGCTCTCTCGTAAGGTCGGACAAACCCTAGCATCTGGCTTCGCATGTAAGGCCCGGTCCACGATGTGAACGTGATGACGGGTCTTGGCTCCATGTTTTCCTGGTCTTCCTGGGCACTAACCTCGCTCAAGCTGCCCGACAGGAACAGCGCGGCAAGTACGATTAGTGACGCTGATCGAGATGACCGAAATTCATTGGCGAAAATCATTTGTTTTTCTCCCGGTTTGCCTGCTTTCCCTCTCTTCTCCAATTTGAAGTGCGCCAAGGCAAGGGGATAGGATCAGGGTCTGTGTTGGGCCATCCTTCGATCCGGTTTCGGGTCTCTTGGCAGGCCCGGGGTGTGCCTTCGGGCCAGATGGGCTGGAACCGAAGGGCGGTGAGGTTGGCATCGATGCCCGCCTCTTGAATCCAGAGAGCGCGGTAGAATTCACCACGGGCGGAAAGTTCACTGCGATCGGATCCGGCAGAGTTCCATGTCCGCGGCTTCAAGCTCGCGGGCAGAGGTGAGGGCATCAAGGGTCGTTGAGGTCATGATAGTCGCTCCGAGGTTTATGAGGTACCGATACCACTCCAGCGCAACAAGTTAAATCGGGCAGACGCGGCTCATCATGCACCAGACATTGTATCCGATGAGATCCCATGTGCCGCGGTTGTACTCCGAATTTGGCAATCGGAAGTTGGTAACTCGATCACTGCCCCCTTCGCTTGCGGAATTCCTTAGTCGATCTCGATATCGGGATGCAACATTCTTTGCCACCGGCCCGTTGGCTGGATCCTACCGAATCCCCTGCGGCAAATTGCAGACACTTACCGGCCTAACGCACGTGGCAGGCTTCGATCTTCCACCCCGAATGTCATGAAATTCTGATGGCATGGCCCGAGCTGTTGCTGCATGATGCGGTAGGGCAGCACAATGACCTTATCTTTGATGGCGAGCCTTGGGATTCGCGAACCAAAATTGGTCCGAGATTGGACGGCCCAAGCCCGAAATGTCTCCAGTTCTTCAGGGCTGTGAACGTGCATCAAAATGCACCCTTGCTCCTCGTGGCACGTGGCTATCCTGACCCGTCCGGACCCGCTGTTTCCGTTTAGTCAATTTCGCATCGGAGGGTCTGAACACCAACTGAAGACACCTGTTTGTCAGGAAGCCGTTTCCGACAGGTTTGATGCCGGGCCACAATCGGGGCTGCCCGAACCGTCAATCCATCGGCGCGGATGCCAGACACGTTTTTTGCAGCGCGATTCTGCAAACGGTTTTGCTTATCTCAACCTGTCATTTCCGCGTGAGAAATTTCACATCAACCATCGGGTGGACCGGCGCAAGGCAGCTGCGTTCAAGCAGAACCTCCCTTGGCTTCCAGCCCTCGTTGTCGTCGCCCGTAAACGATGATGTCAGGGTGTCGGCGGCATATTCGAACACTGTTCAACGCCCGGATCGAATTCGCTCGGGGTACTGATGGTAGTAGGCGACATTGCTGCCGATGAGCGCTACCAACCAGCCGAAGTATACAAAATACATGACGGCAATTGTGCTGGCGAAGGCCAGGTAAATCGAGTCGCGTGCCGGCGATACGAACACGCCCTGAAACACCGACCCCAGCAGTTTCCACACCAGCGCAGTGACTATGCCGCCAATCAGCGCTGAACCGAATCGAACCCTGGTTGCCGGAATCAGCAAATACATGAGGGTGAAACCAAGCGACATCGATGCAAGTGGGAACAGAAAGAAAATCGCAGCCGGGATCTGGCTGCCAAAGGTGATCTCTTCAATCCAGTTCCGCAATACGGGCGCCTTGACCGCTGTGCTCATGCCGATCGACAACAGATGCAGCGCCGGGATGAGTAATATCGTGAGCAAATAGCCGAACAGCCGCCGCAGGCTCAATCCCGGGTTTTCCACGCACCAGATGTAATTGAAGCAGGCTTCAATCTTGCGCAGCATGTTTACCAACAGGTACAGCAGGATTACCACGCTGGTGAGGTTGATGAATTGCACGTGCAGATCGTCGATATAGTCGATGATGTTGTCGGTGACCTCGATGCCTCGTTCGCCCAGAGGCGCGAAAACGTCAAGCAGGGATGGACGCAGATCTTCATGCACGCCAAACCATCGCAAGACGGCCAGGACGAGAGTAAGCGCCGGAAAAAAGCCCACAATGGTGATAAACACCAGCCCCATGGCCCGCAGCGAAAGCTGACCGTCCGCCAGGTCGCGGATGACGGCAAAGGCAATCTGCGTGACGCAACGCGAAAACCGGGCCAGCCAGATCTCGGATTCGACCGCAGGCCGCCAGAGCCAGGCGCTCACAACTTCGGCAAGGGCATGTGAAAATGCCGCGATTCTATTCACGCCGACGGCCCCGCTCGGAAATCGGCCGGGAAGTGCGAAATCATGGGAACGGCCTCGTCCGCGGCCAATATTGTTTTCTCGCCGCCGCGGCGGCATGTGTTTTCGACGTCGCCGTTTGCCGGCACCCACGGCGAAACCTCGATCCAGCGTGGAAATCCGCTCAGTTGGGATTCGGCGATCATCAGTACATCTGCTCAGAGATTCCGAGCAGCTCACGCGGCCTCGTCGAACTCGGTGGAAACGAGTTCCCGTTTGGCACGACCCGACTTCTACCGGGCACGGTGGACACGTTCATCACGGGGATAGAGACTGTCGATGATGGAACGCTCACGGCATTGATCCCTGCGAGTTCATCGGCAACAGGTGTCAGGAGTCGGCCGGCAGACGCTGTCGACCGCGCCGGAAGCTCGCCGGTTCGAATCCTCCGCGCTGGCATCCGCACGGGTCCTGGGCCGCCAGCCCGCGAGCCGGCCGCTGAGAGCCGCCGTGAACAGCCGGGCGATATGCGAAACGCTGCCGGGTGCGGGCGCAACGTTTGGGGAGATGAACGGCGCCACAGAGGGGTCCAGGGTGGCATCGATGCTGCTGACCAGGGAGGCGTTCTTGGTCATCCTGGCCGGGGTTCGGGCGGCGGAGGCGCTAGTCATGCCCATTCTGCTCTCCGTGTTCATTGCCGTCACCAGCGCAATCCCCCCTGTTCTGGCTGGAGCGCAAAGGGCTGCCAAAACGGCTCGTCATCCTCGTCGCCATCATGGCTGTGGCCGTCGGGGCAGCGGTGCTGTTTTTCGATACTGTTGCAGCGACGGGGTAGCAGATGGCGAGTACGCTTATCGAAGCCCGCGATGACGCCGCGCCACAGCGGGTGCGGGACGAAAAGCCCTGAAACCTTGTGTACATCTTACCATGCGAGTTCCTGACCGGAAAGGAGTTGAACGGCTTCAACAACGACCTTCCCATGCCGAGGATTCTTGACAGATGTAAGCGTTCTCTGCCGCCGTCAGGGAATAGCCCTCGATCGCCTGAAAGCGCGCGACTTCCGCTAACCGGCCGTTCGCGGCAACGCTCGCGGCGGAACTGGAACCATAAGGTTTCCCTACCACGTTGGCGGGTGAAGGCAGCAAGTGGACACGCGAATAGAGCGGATTGCGACGAACCTGGGCAGACGCCGCGCAGGGGGCATGTCGCGACTTCACTCGCGCTGTGACAGCGAACTCAGGACTCCAGCCGGAAAGTTGGCACATGGCCATTGGGGACAAGACATGGCCGTGTCTCGGTTTGCCTTCAATGCATTGGCCCTCCGTAAAATCACCTACGGCTGCAAGGGAGACAGGGACGTGAGAATAGCGGCACTGGCACTACTCGCAACGTTTGTTCTGCTGGCGAATACGGCGGGCCACGTGCAGGATCGGACCGCCGCGGACGCGGTGAAGGATCGTGCGACGCTGAAAGCATTCGTTGAGAGGGCAAAGGACTATGTCGAAAGCTTCACGACACTTAGCGAGATCGCGCGCCTGCGCAATATATTCAGGGCCGAAGGCCAGTGGAAGGCGCACGCGCAGTTCCTGATGATCATGACACGCAACGGGAACGTGCTCATCCATGGTGACGACCGACGTCCGAAACCAAGAACATCGTCGCTGTCAGGGACCAGGACAGCAGGCCGGTCGTCATGGAGTTGCTCGACGCCGCCGAGCGTGGCGGGCGTTTCGTGGATTACCGGTGGGCCGGTGCCGTGCGCGCTGCCTACGCGGTTGAATACAAGTCCAGCGTGACCCCTTGGAATCTGGTGATCATGGGAGGCTACTCACAGGACCTCTCGTCGGTGCCGGTCGAGATCAGGCCGCTACCGCGCCTGGCAGTGACTGCCGCCGGAGTCGTGGACCGTGAAACGCTTGCCACCTTCGTCTACGCTGCCGCAAAGGCATATCAGGACCCCGTGTCGACGCCCGGCATGCGCGGTCTCGGGAACACAAGAAACGCCCTGCGACAGGAGGACGGTGACTGGAAGGCGGGCTCGGTCAATGTTTTCGTGATCAGCACGAAGGGCTAAACGCTGTTTCACGGGGGGCCTCCTCCGGTTCGAGGGCCGTCAATTCGAGGATATCGACCGCGAGGACATCAACGGCGTTCGCTACCTCCGGGAGCTGTTGGCCGCCGACGAAGCAGGCGGAGGGTATGTCGAGTACATGTTCGACAACCCGGTAGTGCGGGGCGACGAGGAGACGGGTTCGCCCAAGGTCGCGAACGCCACCGGCCTCCGGATGCCGAACCGGGATCCGGTCTTTGTGGTCGCATCCGGGTTCTATCCCGACCCCGGGAAAGCAGATCAGTAACCACCAAGGACCACCGGTCGCACACGTTGTGTGGCGGGAGCAGGAAGGCAAACTGGGATACCCTGCAACAACTGTTTGATTCAATTTCCAGCGGTTTCCGGAGTCCATTTTCACGCCTCAACGAGATCTTCGGGTTTTCCTGCTCCAGCGGAACGAGCGGCATCACTGGAATGGTGTGAGAGTCCGCTCCGCATTTAATCACCTACAATAAACCTACATTCAGGTTTTTCAGCCGGATGTTATGTCCATGGAAACAACATGTTAGGACGTATATAACGCATGTGCATTTATTGACCTACATGCACGTACATATCAATGAAACAAGAATCCAGTAACAATCGTTGAGTTAACGTTTTAACCAATATTCATGAAAGCAAGACAATCAATACATATATATGTCACATATGATTCCGAAACGTCTTTCTGTTTTATTTTTCTCCATTGCTACAAAATCCGTTACTTGTAGGATAGAAAACCAAACACGAACACGGTCCCGGACCTTCCGCCATGCCCAGCCCTCCGAGGGAACTTCGCAAACAGCGCTGCATCATGACCACCGACAGCGAGTGGGAAATGATCACCGACCGCGCCAGGCGCGCCGGCAGGACCAATTCCCGGTTCATTATCGAAAGTATTCTTGAAACCGCCGAACGGCAACCGGCCGTCGCCGAAACCGCCGAAACCCCGCCCGTCCTGTCAACGGGCGTCCAGCAGCGCATGGCGCTCGCGATGCTGGTCATCGCCCGTATTGAGGAGCAGAGACTTCGGGACATGGGCGCCACCGCCTTGTGGGACCAGCTGGTCGCAGAGGAAACCGAATTCCTCGATTGTGAAGGCCTGTTTTCAATGGAGGCACAGCATGGGTGAACGGCGGCGCAGGCAACGCTGCGTAACCTGCAAGCCTTCGGAGTGGAAGGCGATCAGGGTGCGAGCGCGGGCCGTCGGCATGGACGTCTCGGCGTTCATCCTGTCGCGGGTCCTTGACGGCGAATCACCGGATGGACCTCCGCACCCGGAGGCGGGCTATCCGATGGCCCTGACCGGAGCAGAACAGCGGCGGCAGCTGGAACTCATGGAGCGGCTCGTGGAAGACAGCCGCCGTTTCCTGGACGAACCCGTAGTTCCGGGCACCGGGGCCACCATGCGCGAGGCCATGGCATTCCTGGTGCATTCATCAACACCGGGCGAATTCGAAACCGCGGACAGGTCTTCAGCCGATCTTTCCCGCGGGCGACAAAAGGTCGAAGTCAGGGCCGATCCGTCCCCGCAAGCCGAGTCGCCCTCCCAACTGGATCTCCTCGGGGAGATTGCCGAGGAACTGAACCGGCGGGATGTTCCATGAGGCGGTGGCGCAAGGAGAAGGTCGTCAGCAATTCGATGTCGTGCACCGACGACGAGTGGCAACGAATACGGGCCTGTGCGAAGGCCGCTGGCGAAGGCGTCGGGCGGCACATCGTCCGCCGAGCCCTGACCGATGATCCTTCGCCAAATGCGAAACCCCGGGGATCCCAGGCGCTCGATCCGGACGAACAGCGGGCGATGCACGACGCAATTGTCCACCTGGCCGGCAGCACCTCTGAAACGGGTCCCGGAAGCGAATCTTGGCTGACGGTGCTACCCGGTTGCATCCGGTTTCTCTGCACGGCTCGGATCATGGCCATGCTTCGGGAAGACCGGGCCGACGAACTGGCCACACAACTCCGCCGTGCTTTCGGTGAGGACACAGGGCTGGAAATTGTGGAGGCACTGGTCGGCCACCGATCTCCGGAGAGCGACGGTTGAGGCGCTACATCGACATCCCGAAGCCCCGCGACCGGTCCCTATCGATTTTCCGTTGCATTTCCAGTTCCTCCAGCCTGGTCCCGCGGTCGCTCTTACTGGCCCAACCGGCCCTGTGGACTTTCCCCGCCTGGGAGAGCAACCGGAGACTGGTGTCCAGTTCGGTTCCCTTTGGCAACGGTTCCGTTCCCGTTGAGCCAAGCACCCTGAAGCGGATTCGGTCCGATTCCGACCCGGCACCGGGATTGACGGAAACGACCTCCGCCTCGACCGCGCGTACGCCGTCGGTGCTGTTAAGGCCGTCGCCCCGCACCATCTCGATCCAGCGGATCCGGTCACCCGGAACGATCCGGGCGTCGTCCGGCACCCTGGCGGCGAGCCCGCCTTCCGTCCCGCAGGCAATCGAAAACGATCCCGCGGCTTCGGGCCGCATGGCTTCCCGCATGTCTTTGTCGGGCCAGGGCTGGCGGTGGACATCGCCCCTGAAGAGAGTCCTGGCCGTGACGGGCCTCGGCACGAGAATGGGGACGTACCGTCCCGATCCTTCCTGGATCTCGATCGTGTCGCCGGAATCGGTGAAGCCAGGCCTCGTCCCGGTGACCAGCCCATGCCGGATCCCCCGCCCGCCATCGCAAAATTCGATCCAGCGGATCCGGTCCCCGGGGACAAGGTCACCGGCCGCACGGACCGAATGCCGGGCATCGGCGGCGCGGCCGCCAGGGTTATGTCCGGGATCCTCTTCGGCCCAGGCCAGCACCCGGTCGTCGCGGCGGAACATCTCCGAGAGCCGCGACAGCCACGACCTGAGAGTGTCAAGGCTCCAGCGGGCGGCCGCGAGATGCGGTTCCCAGGCGTTGCCCTCCCGTGACATTCCGCTGCCCAGGCCGTGCAGTTCTTCGGCCTCCCGCCGCCAGGCGGAATACTCGCATCGCTGCTGCGGCAGGCGCCGTACGGCGAGGCCGTCGTCCATGAAAAGGGTCGAACGCCTGTTCCGGCTGCGGACCAGGCGTTCCGCGAATTTCCGGACATGCCGCCCCCGCTCCCGCTGTATCCGGCATTCGTCGATGATCTGACCGAAGATGGTGGCGGATTCGACCGGAACGAAGGGATCATCGGCGAGCGCCTCCATGCGGGAAATCAGCTCATCATGGCCGTCCGCGTAGCAGGTCAGCGTTCCATCGTTCTTCGCCCGGGACTCAAGGGCTTCCCAGTCGCGTCGCGCGGCCATTGACGCATTGAAATTCAAGGCGGATCTGAGTCCGACCAGGTCGGATTCCATACCGGCTCGCAGGTTGGAGCCTCTGTCGAGATGCGGGGCGAATTCGGACGCGTCCAGCATTTTCTGTCCTTCGCTCACCAATTCAACGGCTGCTTTCTACTCGGGTCGACCTGTCTCGACCGGTTCGTCGGATTCGTAGAGCGTCTTCACCGCATCGAGGGACCGCTTCCCGTAGCTCGCCGCCGCATCGCGCCGGGCGGTCTCCCGGCCGATCCGGGCCTTGCGGCCTTCGAGGCGTTCGCGGTAATCCGCGGGAAGACCGCCAAGGCTGTATTCGTGGTTCAACCGCAAAGCGGCATCCCCGAATCCGGGCATGTCGATGACACTCCGGCCCGCTTCTTGCGCGGCTTCCATGAGTGTCTCGAAGGTCCGGTCCGCCACCAGGAGCGGCTCCTTGTCCCGAAGCACGATCCGGTCGGCTTCAGCTTCCCTGCCGCTGAACCGTTCCCCGACCGCTTCCATGGCCGTCATCTTCAGTCCGGTTCGCTCCTCCAGGGTCTCCGCCAGTTGTTCCCGGTTGTCGGTCAGCACCACGACCTCGTCCCGAGCCCGGCTGACCTCAACGTAGAAGGTCGCCTGGTCGGTGAGCGCCCCGTGAGCGGAATCGAGCACCGCGATCACCCGGTCCGCGGTGATCCCCTGGGCGCCATGGACGGTCGAACTGTAGGCATGGTCGATGTGGCGGAGCTGGGCATCGTTCCGTGCGAGCCTGACTTTCCGTCCGTCCGCCCCCGCCAGCCGCACCACCTTCGGCCCGATCCCGAGAACGCGGGCATGCTCTCCATTCACCAGCCCACGCCGGGGATCGTTGCGGGTCCAGCGGACATGATCACCGGCCCGGATGCGGATGGGTGCCGTCTCGTAGAGTTCGAGCTGGTAGCGGAGCATCTTCCCGCCGGGCTTCACCCTGAGCCTACGGCCGTCGTCATGGGCGAGCTCCGCGTGCTCGCCTTCGATAGCGAGGACTGTGAAACGGTCGCCCGCCCGTGCCTTGCCTCCCCAGAGGTCGTGGTGAAACACCGCGGCGTCGCCTTCACTCCAGTTGCGGATGTCTCCCTTCTGGCTCCGGGTCATGCCACGGGTGACCAGCCGGTCGAGTTCGAGTTCCCGGCCGTGGAGGATCCCCTCATCCGCAAGGCTCTCGCGGACGGTCTCGTTGATTTCCGCCCGGATTTCGTGGGTCGGCGCGAGGATGACGGTGTCGGTGCGGACGGCCTCGTCCAGTCCCAGCCAGAGCTCGCCGGCCGTCCGGCCGAGATCGGCGTATCCGACTTCATGGACCTGCCCGCCGAGGTTCTCGACAGCCAGTGCCGGCTTCTCGGCGATCATGTGGGCGACTGTCTCCTGAAGGTGTGGCGTCCGCTGCCGGAGGATATCGTCCATCACCGCCGTGGGCATTCCAGACTGTTGCAGCTGGCGGAAGGGTTGCCCTGCCTCGACCGCCCGCAACTGCCGCTTGTCGCCCACGAGCACCAGGCGCCCGACATCGAGCCGGTCGGCAATCCGCATGAGCGCGTGCATCTGCGTGGTGCCCGTCATCGACGCTTCGTCGAGGATCAAAACCGAACCGGAGAACGCGTCCCGAAGTCGGGTCAGCGTCTCGTCGTTCGCGGAACCGTCGGCGACATCCCGATAACGGGCGAGGAAGTCCTGCAGGGTCCTTGCCGCGAGCCCGGCTTCAATCCGGAGACCCCGGACCACGGCAGTACTCGGGGCCAGTGCGATCACCCGGCGGTTTCCGGTAAGGTCCCTGACCGTTCTCAGCATCGCGATCTTGCCGGTCCCGGCGTAGCCCTGGACACCGACGGTGGAACTGTCGCCGAGCAGGATCGTCTCGACGGCCTGCTTCTGGCCGTCGGTCAGCGGACTGTCCGCAAGCGCCGCCCTGACCCGGTTCGCGTCGGCGAGCGGCCGGCCCGTTCCCCGCGAGCGTTTCATCATCCTGACGATCTCATGTCCCGCCCTGAGCGCCCGGCTGGTCACCAGGCACGGGCCGAGACCGCGGCGGATCGCGTCCACCAGATGACCGTCCCGCTTCAGCTGGTCCCGCGCCGCCACGTACTGATCACGGGAATGCACGCCCGGGGAGCGGGCAAGGGACAGCATGCAGAGATCGGCTTCGCGGAAGACGGAACTCCGCTCTGCAAGATGCTCCACCGACCGGGCGACGATCTCCAGCATGGAGGGCAGGCGTTCCGCCTCCTCCGCCTGCCGGCGCCGTCCTGCGGCCGGACGCGGCGGATTGCGATCGATCCCCATCTCGCGGGCCTGGCTGCGCCAGTGAGCCTCGAGTTCAAGGTGGTGGGGCTCTCCCTTTCGCTTGCGGGTGGCGTACGCCGCCTTCTGCCGGTTGGCCGTGGTATTGGCGAGACCCCGGCGCTCGATCCAGTCCATGATCTCGGTCCGCCGTGTCGAGGCTTCCATGATGAGTGCCCGGCTGTAGCCCTCGATCTCGAACCCCGGCACCTGGCCAACCATGGACGGCCTGAGTGCATAGCCGAGCGCACGTAGCCGCGCCGCGAGCTCGTTCCGGTAGTGGGCGCCGATCAGTCTCCGGGCCGGTCCCAGCGGCCCCATGCCGAGACTGCCCCAGCCGCCGTCTTCCCTTTGCGTCATGTTGGCGACCACTGCATGGGTATGCAGGTGGGGCTCCAGGTTGCGGTTGGCCTTGTGGCGGAAGGCGGCGGCGACCATGGAAGGGGCGTTCACGCGGACATGGCGCCTCCTCGCCCGGTCCCACTTTCGGGTCACCAGCAGGTGTTTCTCGACGAAATCAAGCGTCGCCCGCACGGCGGCGTCATGGGCGCCGACGATCCGGTTGTCGCCGGCCACCAGCGCCGCCAGCGAGACCGATTTTGGCGCCTGGAGGGTGATGTCGATCCCCGGCCTGTGCTCGCGTTCACCGTCCCTGATCCGTCCGAGTACCGTGTCCGATCCCGGAACCCTGCCCTCAAGGACGACCGTGAACCGGGTGGGACTGACGTGACGCCCGAGAGGCAACGCCGCGGCGCCCCGGCCGTGCCAGCGGCTCGACTTCCTGTGTTCGGGGTCGTCCTTCGCGTAATAGCCTTCCTGCTCGAAGTAGCGGGACGTGGAGGTGGCGGAGGTCAACTGCGTGACAGTGGCGACCATGAGGGTATCCGTTCAGGCATCCGCACGATTCTACAGGTTTGGAACGTGCGGAACATCCGGAAAGTTCGATTGCCTTCGATTTGTTTTGTCGATCAGAGACCTTTCGGGGTCGTGCCCGGGAACTGGGCAGGCGGGCAATGGAAACGCAATCCGGTGAACGGTCGTTTCACTGGTGGACAAGGCTGGGCGGAATGCCGGACAAGGGACGGCCAGTGAACGCCGAAGGAACGGGAGGAGTCGGACATGACCGATGATCGGGAACCGGTGTCGACAACAGATGTTGCCGCGGCCATCAGGGCCATGGCGAGCTTTCCCTGGGACGAAATGCTGGAGGTGCAGCGATCCGTGGGGGAGGCCCTTCGCGAGGGAATACGCGAACGGGAAGAACTGATCGGCGCCCATCGCGAGAGTGACGCCACGACCGGAGGCAACGCAGACCTCGTTGCGAAGGCCGAGAAAATCAGCCGGGCTCTTGAAGCGGCAACGGATCAGCAAGGTAATGCGGCGGCGACATTGGCTGCCTGTGCGGCGAGCCTCGCCAGATGCGAGTCACGCCTGGAACTGATCGTCCGGGATACGGATGGCATCCGGCAGGCCATCGGCTTCTGGGGCCTGGTCGTGTCGGGTATCCTGCTTGTGAGCGTTTGGGACGAGATACTCTACCTGTACGAGGTTCTGACCTGAACAGGAGCAGGTGGGCGGGAGACGGATCCTGAACAGGATCGGCGACGACGACAAATCCGTCCCGAGCGATTGAACACGACCGGGCAGGCTTCAAGGTCTACGGCCCGGAGAACTGCATAAAGCCCTCTTTCCGGCTGGACTTTACCAGGGAATATTTTGGCGTGGTCCGGATGCGTGGCGGCCACTTCCGGCTCCAGTTTCAGCGACGCTTACGAGATGCACGCGTCCTGGTATCGGGCACCATCCTGTTCCTTGTCATGCGTGTCGGCCATCTGCTCGGCTACCTGCCCGCGTATTCTTGTTTTCGGCGCACCCCGCAGCCATCAGGGCCGAAGCGCGGCACGGTCGGAATCAAGGCAGCGAACGTATCATCTTCATTGGCCTTGTTCAGTGGCGCGCCGCAGGGCTGCACAGGGTACGGCTTCTTCGATTAACGCGAACGCTGAATGATCTTCACGACAATATCACTTTCGCAATGCATGGAGTCTGCGACCCGTTCGAGGTTCCGTGGCAACGGGCCGCGAGACACCCGGGGCGCCGATCCGCCTGTTCGGGCATATCCGTTCGATCACCGGATTTCTTGCTTTCCCGGCACGGGAGGCCTTGCTCAAAACGCTCATCACCGGCGTCCGGCCGCCGCAACCCAACTGATCGCCGCCTCACCCCGGCTCCGCACAGGAACTTCACGTCCTAACCAAACTTCGAATCGACCCAATCCCGGAAACGACAGGGGAAACCGCCATGATGAAAATCGCTGGCGTATCGCCGCGGGCGTCGCTATCGGGATTGGCTTGTGATAGAATCCGGTCATCGCAGAGGGAAAAACATGGCGCAAATCTGGTCCGTCAGCTTGCCTCTGAAGCCCACCGTGCATCGAAGGCGCGTGCCCGAAAACAGAACCGCAGTGCAAGGTCACTGGCCCGCGATATTCTCGAAGAATCCCTTGCGCCGGAATCGCGTACCGGTTCTAGGACCTACTTGACGGCTCTTCGGGATGGGGCTGATCCCTGGATGTCGATCTGGCGCGTGATCAAACGCCTTGTGAACCGGTGGACCTGGAATGATCATTCTCGACACGAACGTCATTTCCGAAGTGGCGAAGCCAAACTCCTCGCCGTCCATTCTCGCATGGCTCGACCGGCAAGCCGAGGATGCCTTGTATCTGACGACGGTCACCATTGCGGAAATCAGCGCAGGGATTCAGCAGGGATTCACAAGCTGGACGCACGCAAAGGTCGTGTGGGTTTTGAGTGCAGATTGAAGGATACCGTCGGCCTGTTTTCTGGCCGGTTGTTTCTATTTGATCCTGACGCTTCGCTTCTGTTTGGGTGTTGGACGCAGGAAAATTCTGGCTTGGAACGGCTGCTTTCGCTTGCCAGCCGGTCTTTCTGGCCAGCGAGACGCCACAAATGGCCTGGGACGGAAAAGGGTGGCCCGGTCGATGAACTCAGGCCCTGCCAGTGCCATGACCCGATTCCAGCCGAAATTTCAGGCGACATAATTTTGACAACTCACTTCGCAGTCCGCTATGGTGAGTATGATCACAGGAGGACGTTTGACATGACACCCACATCATTCCGAGATCGATTTTTTCCCGCGTCCATTTGCGCTGCCGTTCTTGTTGCGGCCAGCCTGTCCGGGCTTTTTGCAACCGCGCAACAGGCGCTGTCCCAGGATACAATGGTCCGCACCCAGGCAGAATTACAGCAGCGCATCAGTGAAAGTAGCCCGGTGATGCAGGCCTTCGTCAAGGATCGGCCCATTCTTGGCTGGACCCTTTCAAGCGATCAAGTCGAAGATCTGCCAAAGGCAATTCGGGACGAATTGGGCAGTGTCGACCAAACCGGTTACACGTCCGAATACTTGGCAAGGAATCTCGGCAGCATCGTTGCCTTGCAGATGACCGGGAGCGGGCCGGATTTCTACATCATTGGAAAGGACGTGTTTGACACGAAGTACGAAGTCGTCTCGGTGGACGAGGTGATTGCCAAGAACGCAAAACTCATTGGCCGCCTGGAAAACGTGCCGGACGTCATGGAACTGCTGGAAGCGCGCGACGCATCCCTCGTGGGGGCGTTGAAGTCGGTGCCAGTGGACATGATCAGGTTCTCGGATATCGGTTATGGAATTGAGGAAGCGATCACCATACAGGCACCGTGGGGCGAACAAACCAAACCCTCTGGCCGAGAGGGATTCCTCGTTTTCGACACGACCGAGAATCAATATTACCTAGTCAATCAGGGTGAAGACGGCAATCCCTTGAGCTACATCCCGGCGCAGTAGAAGGATGCACCGGGAAACCTTCGTGATGCCGTAACCGGAACCTCCTGGTTGAGGCAGGAAACAGAAACAGGCCCTGGACGGGGCAGGGTTCGCGAGATTTTCCTGGTACTTCCCGCGAACGTGCGCAGACAGCACAAACAAACGCCTGGGGTTGGTTGCGAAGCAGGCGAATCCTTTTGTCGCTGAGGGATTTCCCCTGGAATTGAAATATGATTCACTCGTGGCATGGATACGATCGAGAGCATCCGGCGCCGGTTCGAGGCCCTTTCGCCGCATCTCGATGAAAAGAGCCTCCGTCTGTTTGTAGCGTCCGAGACCCTGCCCCTTGGCCGTGGTGGCGTGACACTAGTCTCGAAGGCGACGGGGGGTCGCGCGGTCGACCATTTACCTTGGTCTTGCGGAACTCGGGGAGGAACCGGCCCCATCGGGCCGTGATCGGCGTCCGGGCGGGGGCGTGCAAGCCTGCGGTCGAGGTTCAGGACGGCCTTAAGGAGGCGCTTGATGCACTTGTGGAGCCAGACATTCGCGGAGCCCCCGAGCGTCCGCCGCGGTGAGTTTCGAAGAGCCTGATTCATATTTCCGATGCGATTACAGATTCAAGCGGCCTTCCCGACCGAAGCCAATGGACTGGTTCCAAAGCAGGGGGCGTAAAGGTAACGGTTGACCGTGGGATTCCGATAAGCGTTCATTTTGAATATTTCTGGCGGGCTGAAACAACGGACGAAATGGAAAGAGTGATTGACGCATACATTGTCCCGGTCATTACAGAGGCTGAAGACAAGCGTTTGCGTGGTAACGATTTACAGTCAAAAATGCCGAACAATTGGGCTGGCTTGGACGACCCGCTGGCCCGCTGGAACAAGGTTGGAATCAAAGTCCCTGGTCTGGGCAGGAAAACTGGGCAACCAGATGTAAGTGGGCCCAAGTTTGAAACGGCAATTGATTGCATTTCGGGCGATCCTGCCGGCCCCCGAAACCGAGTGCGGCTAAACCGTTTCATGATCAAAAGGGACTGGGAAAATCAAGACCTGTGGCTCGATTGCCCGGCCAAAGGATCGCGGTATTTGACAGAGCACGATCGTTTCAAGGCCATCGTCGGCGAGAACACAAACGCCCTCAACACCAAATCCTGGGCACAGGGAGGAATGTATAGCTGGCCTGTACTTCCACAAAAATTGCTCAAGGAGATTCAGCCGTACAAGAAGTCCGGAGTATGAGTGTGTCACGACGTCGGGCATGTGCCCGCGGTGAGAATCGGAAAAAATCCAGGAAAGCAAAAGACATGGAACCGGCACTATCAGCGATGCGACCCCGAGGATTTGAAACAGCACTGTCGGCTTGAGGATGGTGATGGGAGATATCAGACAATCAGCCTGACGGGTGCCGGCATACCGACGGGTGGTCAGCTTTGGAGCGTGTTTGATCCTACAGCCGTTGGAAGGCATTGGGCCGTTCCCCGGCAATCTCTTGAGACAGCCTACCCTGATCGTGCCGACCTGAATTCTCTTTCGACGGAAGAACGGTTTCAAGGGATTGCGACAGGGTCCTATCTCCGCTACGATACGGACAGTACAGACGGCCATCGCCTGTTCCATATCAGGAGCATCTCACGATGATCGCGGCGAATATCACGCGATGGAAAGCGAGGATCTGCTCGCTTCTGGTCGCCGGTCTGTTCGTCATGGTCGGCACTCTTTCCAACACCAACCCCACCCTCGCGCAAGCGGGGGGAGCTTGTCCGCTCCCTGCCGGCATGGCTCCGCACGCGCCTCCGCGCGTGACGGCGCAACAGGTGGAAGACGGAAGCGCAAGCCTGACGGCGTTCGCTCTGGCCGCGCGGGATCGATACATGAGCCTGGGCCAGGAAGTCAGAACCCTGGAAGGAGCGGCATACCTTCAATGCCGCATCAGGGAGGAAGGAAGCCCCTGGCGTTCCGGTTCGACCTACCTTGTGTTTCTGACGCCTGACGGAAGGGTATTCGAACACGCGAAGTCCATGGCGCTGTCGGGCAGGAAGCTCGACCCGTCGATTTACGGTGCGATCCTCCAGGCAATGGGAATCGATCCGGCCAGCCTTACCGACCCTGCTGCGGCTTTTGCCGCCTTCACCGCCGCGGCCGGGAATGGGGGAGCGTTCAACGTACCCAATGTCCCGGGTGCCTCCGGCTATGCTGCTGTGTATGCGGCCAATCCGCAGGTTCCGATCATGCTCGCCGGGTTCGAGATCGACGAATCCCACCTGGCCAAAGAGGAAATCGATTTCGGCAACCCATCCATTACCGCCGCGGAGGTCGTGGACCGGAGGACCCTGAAGGCTTTCGTCACAGAAGCGATCAAGTACTTTTTATCGGTCTTGGAGACGAACGATCCGGTCGCCATTTCGAAGCTCCGGACCGCCCTGCGGGATCCGAACGGGCCCTGGAGGCATGGTTCGGTCTATCTCTACGCGTTGGAACGTACCAGCAACGTCATCTGGTTCCACGGCGCTTTTCCGGACCGATTCGAGTATCGTCCTCTGGTGGCGACTGTCCGGGACGCCGTTACCGGGCAACTCGTCCTGCCGCAGGTCATCGAAGCTGCGGAAAGCAGCCCTGAAGGGGGCTTCCTCGTGTATCACTTCGACGATCCCACCGACCCGGACGACAGCGCCGATGTTCCGAAAATTGGCTACGCCCGCCAGTTTGCCGCCAAGGTCAGGAGGGCTGATGGAATCGAATTCACGCTGGACTTCATCGTCGGGTCGGGCTTTTACCTGACTTCGTCGGAGGTGGTCGCCGCGAGCCGGAACACGGTTGTCGAATCGGTTCTGCCGCAGGTCATGCGGGCGATGACGGCGAGCACGGTCGATGCGATATCGGGCCGCATCCGGCAGGCAGCCTCCGGTGCCCCGCTGACGGGAGCGGCCAGCCTGAGCGGTGCCTCCACCCTTTCCGACGCCGTGCTGGCGAACCGGCATGCTCTGGCGAACGGCTCGTTCGAACCCGTCCGGCTACTCGCGGATTCATCCTTCGTCCTGCCGCTCAACGCGGCCGGTACCGGCGACGGCGGCCTGTTCCGGGGCTTGGCGCTCTGGGGCAGCGGTGATTACCGCAGCCTCTCCGGCGGCGGCAGCCGGAGCGTGAACTACGACGGCCGTCTGGCGAGCGGCAGTCTTGGCATCGATACCAGACTGGGCGCGAACCTGCTGGCAGGGATATCGGCGGCGCGGGCGCAGAGCTCTGTGGACTACACGGACTCGAACGCGCTGAAGGGCAAGCTCACCGTCGCGCTCACGAGCCTCAACCCCTATGTGGGCTGGCAGGCGCCGGGCGGCATGAGCGTGTGGGCGACGGGCGGCTACGGCAACGGCGAAGTCGAGATCGAGGACGCGAACGGGACCGAAACGGGCGACCTGACGCAGCGGATGGTCGCGGCGGGCGCGAACGGGCCTCTGGTGTCCAGCGATCGACTGATCGGGGGCGGCACCGCACGCCTCACACTCAAGGTCGAGGCGGCTTTCACGCGGGCGGAGGTAGATGGCTCGGGGAGCCTCCGGAGCATGTCGTTGAACGCCAGCCGGCAACGGCTGATGCTGGAAGGGTCCTACACCCGTGAGCTCTCCTCGGGAGCGACGTTCACTCCGTCGATCGAGGTCGGCATGCGCCGTGACAGCGGAGACGGCGAGACCGGCAACGGCGTCGAGATCGTCGGCGGCCTGCGCTACTCCGACGCGGCGACGGGACTGACCGTGGAGGGCGGCGCCAGAACGCTGGTGGGACACAGCAGCGATTACGAGGAGTGGGGCCTGAGCGGGCTGGTACGGATCGATCCGGACGCGACCGGCCGGGGCCTCGCGCTCAGCGTGCAGCCGTCCTGGGGCCATGCCACCAGCGGGGTTCGGCAGTTGTGGGAAAACGGGGTGCCCGGGAGAGCGGCTTCGGCGCACCGGGCAGCCGGTCGCGTAGACGCGCAGGTCGCCTATGGTATCGGCGCCGCGCCGGGGCTCGGGGTGGTGACGCCTTATGCGGGGCTCGGACTCGCCGGGGAAGGCGCGCGATCGTGGCGCGCCGGCATACGCTGGCAGTTGGCGCCGGACGCGGGACTGAGCTTCGAAGGCACAAGGCGCGAGCCCGCCGTTTATCAAGATCCCGAACACAGTCTGACGCTACGCGGTTCCCTGCGCTGGTGATGCCGGCACGCGCGGTCACGGGTGAATCTCCAGTCCTCAAATCAGCATGACCATCGCCCGCCCGCCCGCTCGAACCGCGAGGCTTCAGGAAAAGGAACACCCCGCCCCTGCAATCGATACTGTAGTCCGTCATCCGTCCGCTTGACGAAGGCCAGTGAGGTCAGCCTGTCGATGACGTCGGCGGCGCCGGAGGTGACGGTGCGCGCTTCAGCGGCGAGCCTCCCGTCCGCCTCCGTCGTTCCAGTCTTCCTTTGCTTACGAACATTCGCCGGTCGGCGATGTCGGACGTCCCTTTGAGTACACACGGGATGAAGCCGCATCAGCTGATCCACAGGCTGGCTGCGCTGGACGTTAAATATCTTCATCAAATTTCAGATATGGTTCAGACCGGATCCTCGATCAAATGTAGGTCTCGGTGGATGCGAGCCAAAGATCTTCGCAGACGTTTTCACCCTTTCTGGGCCAAATTCGAGGCCCATGTCGAAGCGGCGCTGTAGAAGGGGCATTACCGATCGCGAAAGCGCTGGAGGACACAGCAGGGGATTGGGCAGCCAAGAAGTGCGACGATGCCACATTCGTCATTGCCGTAAACGTCTGTCATTCCGAATATTGGCGAGGTGATGAGCTAAGGGCGAATTAAGGAAATTCCGATCCGATCGTAGGTCAAGACAAATTCGCCCAAAACCTGTCTCGCGTTGCCGGCGTACTCGTGATCGGCAATGCGACGCTGGGACAGGAGCGAAGTGCTCTGGTACGACTGAATGCCGACAAGGGAGCCCCCGAGTGTCTTCATTTCCTGCAATAGGAGACAAGCTTCGGAGGACTCATTGGACTGGCTTAGAGCAGGTCCTGGTCCAAGATGCGAAATTGATTCTTGCCTGTGGAACAGTCGCGTTCAGGCGACGGAGTACGCACGGACTCGGCGATGATTGTCGTGCCTTTTTCGCTGCTTCGAAAAAACAACCGTGGCCAGGTGTCATCCGGTGTCGGTAAACGATTCACGGTGGTGGCCCTTTCCATTTTTCTGGCTTTTGCGGCCATGTTTCGTGATCCGGGGGTGCTCAATTCCGGGCGCAGCGTTTCGGTTGGATTCTACATCGCCTCAGATCCCGCCGATGCAGCAGAAAGTTCGAACCCGCTTGAGGCCGTACGCCACCATGCACGCATCACATCCTGGCAGGCCGCGATCGCCAAATTCCGCGACGGTTTTGCCGTGAGATAGCCGACCACCGAAGGTTCAATGTACGCTGTAATATGCATCGTTGTTTCGTTTAGGTTTGTCCTACAGGTTCCGAACGGATAGGAATTATGCAGCCGCAAATTCAGCGGAAGACAGAACGGCAGGTAAGCAGAATTTCCCGCACAATTCCGCCTTTCTTTTCGTATTCCCTGTGGAAAGAGCACTCAACGACCGCGCTTTGCTTTGAGGAAGACGAGGCTTGCGATGCGTTCGGTCCTGTTCCCTTTTCGTTGGTCTGGCGAACTGCCTAACCATGAACCTCGAAAAATTGGGGAATTCGTCTGATCGAAGGAGGTGAGCATCCGGACTACTACATACATGGCATCCGCAAGTATGGCGCTGTTCCTCGCAGCTGGAGTCCTGACCGTTGTTCCATTCGCGCTGCTGACAGCCCTTGCGTGGTTCGCATGGTGGCCGCCGCATTGGCTGGAACCGGTGCTTCTGTTTTCCTTGCCGGCGGTTTCCATTCCATGGTTGGCGCAGACGGCTCCGCCAGCACTCCGTCGCCACTGGTGGGGCGGGCTGCTTTTTCTGGCCGCGGCCTGGTACCTGGCATCACCCCATCTCACGCCAGGGAACGGGCTATCCGTAGGAGGTCCTGCCCGGGGCTTTGCAGCCGCGATCGAGTTGACGTTCTACGGTGGTATGATTTGGACGGACAATCGTATCGCCTCATTTGCAACGGCCAGCGTCGCGGCGATTTCTGCCGTATCGATGGCCTCGTTGTACGCACTGGCGGGGCTCCAATGGATCGGGGAGCGAACCAAGGCAGGTGCACCTGCCAAGCGTGTCACCGCACTTTCCGACGCAGCTTGGGCCCGCCGTGCCGATGTCCTCGACCGTTTTTCGACTCCTGGCGGAATCGTCCTGGGCGAACTCACTGACCCGCGCCGGAAGGTCAGGTTTGATCCCGCGGTTCCGCAGCGATGGGGACGCCAGGGGAAGGGTCCCCTGATTACGCTGGATCCGTCGGCAGGCAACGCGCACAGCCTGGTGTTCTCCGGGTCGGGGAGTTTCAAGACGGCCGGGATCGCGATTCCAAATGCTTTGACGTTTGCAGGGTCTCTGATCGTCATTGATCCCAAGGGTGAGATTCATGCCGCTGCAGGCGCTGCGCGGGCAGTCCGTGGTCGCAAAGAGTGGCTGGTGACCGAGGAGAATGGACTGGATCCGATTCGCCTGCTGACAGCTACCCGGCCAAATGACGGCACCGTCTTCGATTCCGTTGCGGAGTTCCTGTTGCCGACGTTCGGTGATGACAAAAACGATTCATCAGCCTTCTTTCATCAGAAAGCATTACGCCTTTTGTCGGCACTGCTTGCACACCTGTATCATACCTCCGAAAAGGGCGCCGATCTGTTCATGGCGGCAAATCGAATCCTGGCGCAGCCGCCGGAAATCCTCAGAGTCCAGTTTACGGAGGCGGCGGCGGAGCATTCGAACGATACTGATCGCGACTTCATTCACGTGGCGCTGAAGGAAGTGGCGGGCACCGAAGAACGCCAGCTTTCGGGCGTGACAGCCACTGCTGCCAACGGCCTGTCCTGGGCGGGCCATGCGTCGACACGCGGATTCCTGGCTTCCAAACGAGCTGACGGCACGCCAGCCGACGGCAAGGCCCTGCTCACGCGTGTGCTCGATGACAAGACCGACATCTATTTCAAAATCCCGACGCCAGTGCTTCAGTCCAACCCGGGCATCGCCCGTGTGCTGATTGGTTCCCTCGTGCGTGTTCTACGGGATTCTGCGATGGAGGCTGAGGACCAGGCCGGTAAGGAAATGAAACACACCGAAGGCCCGGAAGCCCGCACAAAGGCATCCGATTTGCGGGCGGTGAAACGCCGGATGCTATCAAGCAATGACGGCAATGGCAGCAAGGACAGAGCAAAACCTCCAGAGGAGAAGCCGCGCTCGCGGCGGCTGTTTCTCATTGATGAGGCCCGGGCAATGCGGCGAATGGACACGCTGTCCGCTGTACGTGACGAAGGGCGGGCATACGGAATTCACCTCCTGCAGATCTTCCAGTCCTGGCAACAAATTCTCGAATGCTACGGACCGCATGGCGCCGGTGCCTGGGCCAACTCGGTGGATGCCGTCGTCATTGGCCCGGTCTCTGATGCACGACAGGCCCAAGAGTTGAGCCGGATGGTCGGGCGGCACACCGTGGTCACATCATCGACGTCCCGGCAGCGCAACGCTCAAATGTTCATGCCGTTTTCCGGCACTGCCGGATCTTCGGAGTCCACCCGACTCAGGGAACTGGATCTGATCCAGCCTTCCGAATTGCGTCAACTCCCTCCCGAGGCCGCCATTATCCTGGCCGTGGGAACAGCCCCGATCATGGCGTCCAAGGCCATCTGGTTCACGCGAGCGGACATGACGAAAATGGTCGATGACGCCAAATCAACATCGACCGCTGAAAAATCTGCCTCTGCCGAGGCGTCTGGCCCCGTTGCCCTGGATGCTACCACCGGAGACGAGGCTGTGGCCGACGAGTCTGACGGCCAGGATCGTCCTCCTGGGCCGGCGAAGGGACAGGGCGCTGCGAAAACAGCTGATTCCTTTCCCGATGTTTTCGGCCCGCGTAACGTTGTGGCCAGTCATGGTCAGTTTCGGTCGCCAGTTGATGCCGCAGGTAATGGCGTTGACGGCAGGGAGGATGCAGAACAACCGCCTGTAGGCGCCGAAGGAGGCGATGAGGATAAGGCGCCACAGAATTTTGACGGCCTTGGCGTTCAAGTCCATGAAATCGAGTTCGGCGAATTGGGTCGGATTGCCGGGCAACTCTGGCTGGGAATGGATGAGGCCGGACGTGGCGCCACCGCCATCCTTGCATCGACCGACGAGGTCCGGGCGGAGATCAACGAAACCGTCCGTAAGGGTCTCGCGGTAGAAGAAGTTCTCCACGGCCGGACACTCGAACTCGACCGGCTGATCGCGCGCGGCATGACTCCTGCCCAAATGAGCGACATCCGCAACTGGAGCGAAGGCGACGTAGCGGTGTTTCGAAACGATCTCTGGGGTAGCAATGTACGGGCGGGAGAATACCTGACCGTTCTTGCCATCAATGGTGAGAACGCGGTGCTCGTCCATGACGACGGTCGAGAGCTCAAGTTCAAACCCGGTGGCAAGCAACTCCGTTCTCAGCTTGAACTTTACGAGACGGTGCAGATCTGCATTCGGGCCGGGGATCGTATCCGCTGGACCCGCGACGACACCCGACGGGGACTGTTGAGCGGACAATGCGCCCAGATTCTCGGGGTCGGGCCGAAAGCGTTGCGGTTGGCTGTCGCGGACGGACGGGAAATCCGGCTCGGGCGGGATGATGCTCAGCTGTTCCACATCGATCATGCCTACAGTTCCCCAATTCGCAGTGGCCAGTCGATCACAGCCGATCAGGTGATTGCAGTGATCGATTCCAGTTGCGGGATGCTCACGGATCAGGCGGCCTTCTGTATGGAGGTCTGCCGGGATCTGAACGATTTTGTGGTGTTGACTGATAACCGGCAACAGTTGTTGGAGACAGTGGAGGCCGCCGGGGAATGGTCCCGTGACGGTGATGTCGCGGAGGATCCGGCGGTCACTGCGGATGAAGTCGCCGAGCATGAATCGGTCAGAAAGACTCAATACACGGCTGGTGACACGGCAGCGGGGAAAATCCCGGCGGAGCACGCCGCTTCCCGCTCGGTGGAGATCCTCGAAATGGCGGCGGCATGGTACCGGGAGCAACTGCAGGGCGCAAATGGGGCCGCAGTGCGGACGTACCTCGAGGAGCGGGGATTCGATGCGGAGGCGCAGGGACGGCGTGGTTTCGGTTACGCACCGCGGACATACGGCGCACTGTCGGCGTCGCTCAAGGCGCGGGGTGTCTCTGTCGACGAGCTCATTGCGGCGGGCCTCGTCGGGCGGCGTGAAAAAGACGGGTCCATTTACGACAGGTTCAGGGATCGCCTCATGTTTCCGATCGAAGACGAAAAGGGGCGGTGCATAGCCTTCGGCGGCCGGACGATGAATAAGAAGGCTTCGGCGAAGTACCTCAACTCGCCGCAAACCCGAAGCTTTGACAAGGGACGCACGGTCTACAACCTGGGTGCGGCGGCAGAACGGGCGGCCAAGACCGGGGCGCTCTACGTGGTCGAAGGCTTCATGGACGTGGCTTCGATGGTAGAAGGCGCGGGCATCAGAAATGTTGTCGCTCCGCTCGGGACAGTGGTCACTTCCGAACAGCTTGAACTGATGTGGCAAAGGGCGAACCGGCTGGTTTTTGTCCCGGATGGAGACGAAGCGGGGCGGAGAGCGGCCGGTAAGGTGGTCGACCTCGCGCTGCCACTGATGCACGGCGATCGTGAGCTGGCCTTTGCCGCGCTGCCCGAAGGCGAAGATCCGGACTCGATGATCCGGGCCGGCGAAGACGGGCGTTTCTTCATGCTGGTGGGCGAGGCATGTCCACTCGTCGAGGAGCTCTGGCGCCACGCGACCGAGTCCGTTGGCGCGCCCATCGACAGTCCCGAACGCCGGGCGGCGGTGGAAAAGCAGCTGAAGGACGCTCTTGCGCAGATTCCGGATCCGGCTGTGCGGGAAACGTGCCTTGATGAGCTGACGGCCATGGAAATCGAAGCCTTCGGCTTCAGCGCGCTCGGCGGGCAGACCCAAGACAAGGGCATGGTCGAGGAATCTGTACCGGAGGCCCGTGATGGCGTTGACGCCAACGCGAACGCCGACCAATCACCTGACGGTCCTGACCGAGATGTGGATGAGACCTCCGAAAAGCCCGTAGTTTCTGCGCATTCAGGACCTTCCGCCCCGGAACCGCCGAATATGAAAGAGGGGGCTGGCGGCAGCCCGCCGGAAGAAGATACCGAAGGTCTTCATGCCAATGATGACCGCGGACGTCGGGATGGCATTGACGTCGCGGCAAGTCCTGACATCAGTACAAACGCAAACACCGTCGAAGAGGGTAGCGGTCGTGAAGCGAGCGCCGAGCGGAAAGCTGGCCAGGCTTCGTCATCATCGGCCATGGATGTCGTTGTGACTGGTATCGTGAACCACGCAGTCTATTCGGCCATCATTCAGCAATCGCGTCCAGTGCGGTCTCACCCATTTGTTGAAACGGTGCTGAACAGGCCGGATGTCACGATTCCTCCTGGAACCTTGGCCAAGGTGATTCTTCCGTCGGCATTGGGGGACGGCGTGGAGCATGCCGATTCATGGTCCCTCGTATTTGTGCCGGAAGACGGGCGTTCGCCCATTCAGCGCATCGTCATAGGGACCGATGGCACGATTATCGAGCGGTGCGGTCCTTACCGTTCCGGAACATGAGCTGGCGAGCCACAAGGATTTGCATGCTCCTTGCTCTTTCCGCCGGATCAGGGATGGTGGTGGCGAGGGATAGGTTGATCCTGAATTGGACGGTCTCCGTGCCGGTGGGGTTTTACGTCTCAAGCAATCCGGGCAGCGCCACTTTCGTGACCTTCTGTCTGCCTCCTTTGCCGTCATCGATCCGCCATGATCCCTCCTTGTGTACGTGGTCACAACCGCGGGGCAAACCTGTTCTCAAACGGTTGGTTGCCATGACCTGCCATGGTCTTCACCTGCGTGGCGATACCGCCAATGCCCTGGATTCCAGGCTTTTCGGTCCTCTTCCAAAGAAGTTGGTGCAGGGATACTGGCGACCTGTCCTCACTTGGTCAGGATATGTCCGGCATGATTCGCCTCATGAATTCATCGAAGAGCGGAACGGTGAATGCGGTGTCGCCGTGAGCGGGACTGTAGATCATGCCTTTGGCGATCAGTAGGTTGCGGACGGGAGCAACCGTGGTGATTCTCGCGGCGAGGGTTTGGGCGATGTCTCCGGATCGATGGGGCCCCGGTCCAAGTTCTGCCATGGCACGCAAGTAGCGCTTCTGGGCCGGCGTCAATCGGTTCAATCGAACAAGGAAGAAACTCTGCATCCAACTCGGACAGTGCTTCGCGTGTTGCCCGTTGAGCGTCACTGAGCATGATTGGGGAATGATCGGCGGTGTTCCAGCTGTGCTTGCCCCACTCCTGAAGGAAGTACGGATACCCGTTCGTCTCGCGCAAAACCTCCGCGACGGCTTCCGGGCGGAATTCGACTCCTTCCTTGGAGGCGGGAACGATGAGCGCGTCCCGGGCGTCGTTATCGTCCAGGCGACCGACCTGTGCGAACCCGAAGAGGCGATCCGCGTACGACTTGGCGTTGCCGGTCCGTCCGACTAGCTGAGGCAGGCCCGCCGCGGTCATGGTAATCGGTAGTTGCTCCTGGCTGGTACTGTGGAGCGCGGTAATCGGCGACGCCAATTGGTCTTCCGGCACATATTGGAGTTCGTCGATGAAAAACACGAGTGCTGTTTCACGTTCGTGCGCGGCATTGCCGAGGGTTGTAAGGAGGTCCGTGAGATCGGTGTCGAGATCGCTGCTGTCGGCCAGCCCGATCTCAGGGTCGATATCTATCCTGACTTCCAGGTCCTGATAATTCACCCGGGGAGCACCGACGAAACTCGCCAACGCCCGCATGGCTCTCTGTGGGTTTTCCCTGTGCGCCTCGCCGCGGCTCAAGCGCGGTCCAAGCGCAAGAGGGCCGCCCGCAGTGCCCGAGCGAGCAGTGCTGGTAGCGACCGTTCTTCGGGGGGCTCCATTCTGACGCTGACGATGCTGCGCGCCTCGGCATCGAGACGAATTCGGTTCAGGAGGACGGTCTTGCCGACCCCGTGCAGCACGTAGGGAATGAAGCTCCGAACTGCCCTTCCTCCGCAACTGCGGTCGAGCGCCACAGCTGCGCGTTCGATCAAGTCGTCCCGCCCAGCGAGTTCGGGTGGGGGCGTCCCGGCGCCCGGGGCAAAAGTGTTTTGCCTGAGGCCCAAATTCGGCCGATCTCTGCCCGTACTGGCGCCACTGCCCGGAGCCGCGCCATCGACCAAACCACTTCCCGCCTCGCGAATTCCACGGGGACCGGATGTGTCTACCGATCGTTTGTGACAATCGCTACCACGGCTTCTGTCTGAATCGACATGTCTATCCATGCGGCAGGCAGGAACGCCTCGACGCAGATCAACCGGCGGCTGGAGCGTCCGCCAATCGTGACGTCTGCCAATTGTTCCGCTCCAATGCCGCTACCTCCCGAAATTCCAGGAAGACCGAACTGGCGTTCATGGATCATGTTGGTGCGGCAGTCGTCTGGAGCAAAGATTCGGATGGTGGACCGACTGTTCAGTTCCAGCGCGCCGACGAACAGTTCGCTCTGTAGTTGCGCAGCGTAACCGCAGCAGTGGGAGAGGGCTGACCGATCCTTGGGGCTCACGATGTTCTTGCCAAGCCAGGCAGTGCTGTTGTTTGGCAACTGTTTGATCAGTGCCGTTTCCCGGCCCCGGTGGTTACGGCCGGTCGTATGTCCAGATCCACTTCAAGGATTTCGTTCGCGTTGATCGGTTCGGACGCCCACGGCGCGCAGGCAGAAACCACCATTGCCCCGATCAGCGTAACGGCGTGCCACGCTCATCGGCGGGCAGAGAGGCCGCGAAGCATCGCCGGGATTAATATCAGGCACAGTTCCTGAGATCCCGGCCACAGTTCACCTGCCGCCAGTGCGGCCGATCCACTGTGCCAAGGGAATGCCAGGCTGAGGAGAGTGCCAATCCCGGACCTCAGCGCCGCCGCCGGGCTACTGACCGTTCGCGTTCCTCCGACAGCCAGTGGACCCGCCAATAGGGCACTGCGTACATCCTTGTTGCCCCCGCCGGCGTTATATAATGCCGCCATGTCCGAGGCCATCGCATTCGATACCCACCGTATCGTCAAGCGCCTGACCGATTGTGGCTTCACAGAGCGGCAGGCGGAAACGCTGGCCGATGGGCATGTCGCGTTGCTTAACGACAATCTGGCCACCAAGACCGACAGCGCAAAGGTCAAGGCGCGAATTGAGGCGGTAAAGGCCGATCTGATGAAGTGGCTGATTGGCGCGCTGATCGCCCAATGCGGCCTGATCGTCACCCTGGTAAAGCTTCTTTAGTCAAAGCCCCATCAATTGGCTGGTTGAAAACGCCGAACGTCGATCTCATTGGCGCGCGAGCATATAAGTCGTGTCATGCCTGCATCCGCAACAGCAGGTCCAGGTAGAGGCCGAAAGCCTTCTCGACACACAGCGCCATTTCAGAGAGCATGGAATTCCGGGGGTACACGTGCATGCGTGAGTGATATAGGGCCTCGGCATGACGACACATCATACACGTACGGCGGCAGGCTGGCTCAAATGGCTTTGGTAAGAAGAAATGACCATCAGGATACCGGCGACCGTATTTGACGGTCTTGTGAAATGGATGTTGCGGGGTCCCTGGCCCGGATATTTCCAGGAGGCGGTTCACGATCACCTGGATGCCTATTGCGACGCATACGAATTCGACACGTTCGAAGAACTTGCAGCGAAGATCGGGACGCACTGGGTAACGGCCCTGAATGACATTGCCCTGAATGATTTCCTGAGCCGGGAAACGAGGGACGGCAACGTCGTTGACCAATACCTCAAAAGGCGTGGCTGGAATGAAAAGGCCATCCCCAAGGCTTATTTGAAAGGCATCAGGAATTCCGTGATGAGCATTTTCGAGGTCAGTGACATCCGGCCAGGTGAATCCTTCATGGCGCGCGACCTGATCCTCGGGGGTGATCCGTTCGCGGTTACGGAACGTTCCGCCACCCGCACGATGCTGCCGTGGGAACATTTCGCGATGCGTATCGTCGAGGTTCGGGGGCATCATGTCATCGCGGGCGGACTGCTCCCGTTTCAGCCGGAACTGCCGGCGCAGGTCATCGACGAGGTCAACTTGCGCGCCGACAAGGCTGAGGTTGAAATCGGGAAGAGGCTCGGCGCACAGGATAAACATGCTGGCCGGGAAGTGATCCGGCGCCTGTCTCTTGCCAAGGTCCTGAAAGTGTCGGCACCCCTGTTTTCCGAAGCGTGGCTGGAGGGAACCGTGCTGGATCCGGATGATGCAGAATGTCCCACCCTGGTGAACGCGGAAGGGGATGAAATCGAGTTCATTGAGCTGCATTGCTCATTCGCCAGGGGCACGACACGGAAGCAACTGCGAGACCTGCTGGACGCTGCGCCTGATATGGAAGCAGCGTCATCGAAAATCTGGAACTGGGTTGCTCTGGCGGGAGACGAGGTCAAATCCCAGCCCCAACGGGCGGGCAGCATTCTCTACAAGGCGCATCTGGATAACGGGGCACTGTCTCTCGGCATGATCGAATTGAAGGGCAAAAAGCTCCAGGCAAGTGCCAATTCAGCCGCACGCGCGAAGAAGCTGCAGAGCCGCCTGAAGGACATTCTGGGCAACCTTGTTTCGGAGCCTGTCATGGTACACCGAACCGTGGAGCAGGCCATGGAGGCGCACCGTGCGAGGCCCGCGCCCATTGAGCAGGCCGTCCTGCCTCCGGAAGTCGAAAGCCAGATCATCACGGAACTCTACGACCGGCATTATCGTGAAACTCTGGATCAGCCCATCCCGATGCTTGGCGACACATCTCCACGGGTTGCGGCCAAGACACCGAAAGGAAAGGAAAAGGTCGTCGCCTGGTTGAAAGCCCTGGAAACAGGTGAAGCGAGGATGCGTCAATCCAGGGAAATCGAACCTTACGACTTCGCATGGATGTGGCAGGAACTCGGGGTCGCGCACCTCAGAAAGTAACATCCTGCATTTTCACAATGACCGGCATTATCGACATTCAGAGTTCTTTTGCACGGGAGCGGGGAGCCATCCGGTTTGGCAGCAACTGCTATCCACCTCATGTTCGATTTCGTGGCCAAATTTGCAGCTTCGAGTCCGTAAGGCCAAGATGGCCTGTCCCGACAACGCGAGCACACTCCTGGCTGTTGTGTGATTGGGTGTATATTCAGAAGTGTCGTCGTATTTTCAGGATTTCTGCTTGTGTAGAATTTTGCGCGCAGGTTTTCAACTTTCGTGAAGGCCGCGTCACAACTTGCCGCGTAAGCAACCTTCATTCGATAACGGCCGATTGGCTGGTCTCTGCCAGCACCGGCACCATTTTCCAAAGCCTTGCCATCGATCGAGCCACCTTTCGCCGCGCGACGTTCACCGGAACCGGTTGTGTCCACCGGTCGTTGGAGGCAATGACAACGACGGATCCTTCCGGAGGGCGTATCCCGATCCACGCAGCTGGCAGGAATGCTTCGAAGCAGATCAGCCAGTGAATTGAATGATTGCCGACCATGACATCTTCAAGCTGGCCAGCCCCAATGCCGTTTCCACCCGGAATGCCAGGCAGGCCGAACCGGCGTTCATAAACCACGTTGGCACGGCATTCGTCCGGAGCGAAGCGTCGGATCGTGGCCCGATCGTTCCGCTCCAGCGCACCCACGAACAGTTCGCTCTGCAGTTCGGCGGCGTACCGGCACCAACGGGTCAGGGCTGCCCGGTCATCGAGGCTCAATGTGTTTTCGCCCAGCCAAACCGCACTGTTCCGAGGCAATTGCGCGACAAGCGTCCTTTCCCTGCTGATGGTCGTCATGGCCGGTGGTGTATCCAGATCGACCTCGCGGAAACCGTCTGCCACGATCGGTTCCCATGCCCACCACGCGCAGGCAGAGATCGCCGCGGCAATGATCAGTGTCGCAATCTGCCATGCCTGTTGCCGTGAACAGAGGCCGCACAGCATTGCCGGAATCAGGACCAGCCCCAATTCCCGCGTTCCCGGCCACAGTTCGCCTGCCACCAATGCTGCCGCTCCAATGTGCCACGGAAACGTCAGGCTGAGGAGAACTCCAATCCCCGGTCCCAACGCTGTGAAGATCATTGTCGTGGCGCAGAGCCAGAGCGCCAGGAGGATCAGTGGTGTAGGACCCGTTCCGAGATCCCAGATCCCGATCGCGGCCGGCCAGGCCGCCGCGATGTGCCATCCGAGGACGATGGCAAAACGCCGGCGGACCGGCACCCTTCCTGCGGCGACGAGGCCGAGGAGGGCGATCGTGAGCGGAACGTTCGGAAGATAGAACGCGCCGGCCGCGCAGCCAAAACCGGCAGCCGTGGCAATGATGTCACCGCGTGCGGTACGGGTCCACCGCCATGCGGACCACGACGGACCGGCCCAGGGTTTCGTTTTCATGTGCAGCCTTGATTTCGCGCTCGATCGCGCCCCGGACGGCGCTGAATTCAAAGGAGGCCCGGGGCAAGCCGGCCGTGACCCTTGCGGCAAATTCGCCCGGTGACGGCTCGGGCGATGCGCCTCCGAGAAAGGCCATGATTTCAGCAGGTGTCACCAGGGCCCGGTTGCCAGCGGTTCCGTCATATGCTGAGCGCCCGGCATTCGGCCCGGTCACGCGCGGCAATGCGGCCCAGGTCCGCGCCAGGCAGTCCGCGAATGCGGCTGGCGGCCGGGATCCATGGCCGCACTCCGTGAGCAGCAGTTCCCCGAGACGGTCCTGCATCGTTGAATCGAACGGGCGGTCCGGGTCGATCCCGTAACTGTCGACGAGCCTTGCCAGGGTCTTGTGGATGACCTGGTAGCGCCCGGCCGCGGTGGACGTCACCCGCGGCCGGATCCGTTTCTGCCAATCCAGCACTTCGCCAACCGTCATGCGGGTCAGGGGCCGGGGCTCCGGCGCGGGCGTGCCGGAATGCACCTGGTCATACCCGCCGGGAGCTTCATACCGGGCGATGAATTCCAGTATGGCCCGGGGGGAAGGCAGGTCGGTCTCCGCATTCGCGGCCAGGCCGATCATGCCAACCATCACGGCAGAAAGCACGACCCCTTTCACCGGGTCGCCCAGGGCGGCAGCCTGAGGTCCTGCTCGAGCACCACGTTCAGACGGGTGCCGGCGGCGATCCGGAATACTGGCGCGGCGTCCAGGCCGCGCTCGAGCAGGCGTTCGGTCACGGTTTGGGCCGTGCTGCCGGCGGCGCGCCTGAGCGCGTTCTCCACCGGATTGTCATCCGCCTTTTCGCGCGTTGCCAGGTTGGTGACGAGGCTGACCGCGAATGCGGAACCCAGCGTCCGCCAGAACCGCGTCCTGCGTTCGCCGGAAACTCCCGCGATCCCGGCCAGGTCCGCCGAAGGTGTGTCGTCCATTTCGAAGGATTCCCCGTTCGGCATCTGCAGCTTTCTCCAGTACACGTGGAGCCGTTCCGCGTGGACATCCGCGTTGTCGGCCCAGGTGCCGACCAGCATGGCGCCGGGCGGAACCAGGACGCGCGTGCCTGTCGCGCTGTCCCGGACAGGCGCCGTGACCTGTGCGCGGACAATGCCCGGCAGTCCGGAATCGATCGCCGTGATCGTCGCCACGGGAATCACGGTTCCGGCCTGGAGGAGTTCGTCACGGAATTCACCATCATCCGGACCCTGTCTATGCGGGCCCGGGAGTGCCGGCCTGGAAGAGTTTCCTTCCGTCGGCGAAAGGGCCTCGGCTGGAGCAGAATCCTCCTCTTCAGTTTCGTTCCTCGTGGCTGGCGCCAGCCCGTAGAGGCCTTGGCCCAACGGCGCGTGCTGTGCCTGGAATTCCAGTTCCTCGAGGCGGCGCCGTTCCTCTTCCTGGCGCTGCCGGATCTCGGCCAGCCTTCGCTCCGCTTCCGCGTCTGCTTCGGGAATTCCCTGCGGGATTCCTCCTGGCCGGCCAGCCGGCGAGGCATTGTCCTGCTGTCCCGTGAGGAGCCTGTCGCCGGTTTCCGTGATGTCCCCGGCGGCAGCCTGGTTCGTCGCGGCATCGAGGCTGTTCCGTGCGGGCCGGGCGGTTTCACGGCCGAGTATTGCCGAGACGAGCAGCATGACGCCCACGAATGCGAGTGCCGCCGCCAGGAGGGCGATGAGGCCGCCCGTCACCCGGTTCCCCGGTGGAAAAACGCCCCTGCCCAGCTTCAGGTCAATTGCCATCCCGGACCCGCTGGACATCGATGTTGTCGACCATCAGGCCCAGCGGATTGATCTCGAGGGTCTGCCGGTCGACTGCCGCCTGGGGGCCGAGAACGAGCGTGGCGACGTAACGGTTCCCGGACAGGACCTCACCGGTCTGGCGCGCGCTGACGCGCTCGTCCCATTCCACCCTCCATGAAGAGCCGCCGGCATAGGTCACGGAGGTGATCGTCACGGTGACCGTTTCCTGCGCCCACCTTGCGATCGGATTGGTGGCCGCGTCCTGGTAGAGATCGGTCAGGATCCGGTATGCCGGGCTGTCCGTCGCCATGAACCTGTAGAGCCGGTGGAGGTTCCGTTCGAGGATTTCCCGGTCCGCGGGGATCGACCGGGCGCGCTCGATGAATGTCTGCAACTCCCGCTTGACCACGATCGCCGGCCATTCATCGATGGTTGCGGGCTGGGGCAGCGCTTCCGCCCGGCCGAGGTCGTCGACCCTGACCAGGTAGGGCACGTATTCGCTCCGGCTCGCGGCCCAGATCCCGAACCCGAGCCCGGTCGCGCCCATCAGCAATCCTGAAAGACCGAACAGGAACCAGCGGCGGGCATTCGCGGCGTGGAAGGCAAACCGTTCGTCCCACTCCCGCTGGGCGGTGATCCAGGGATTGGCGACTTTTTCACTGGCCGGGGCATCAGCCATCGCTCTTTCCGCTCTTGCGGTCGAGGAAGTCCAGCACGTCGCGATTGATGGTGCGGTGCGTTCCTTCGGACAGTCCGGTCAGGGCGCCGCTTGCTGCCCCTATTGCCGCGCCTTTGGCAACGGGCGCGGCCGACGAGGCGGCTTTCCTGATTGCTGCGGCCGCTGCCGGACCCGCGCCGGGGCTCCCGGTTCCGGGCGTCGTCGCGGCATCGGCGAAATCACCGCCCGCTGCCGTTCCCGCTCCCCTGACGCCGCCCCTGGCAGCGCCGTAGGCGGCCCCGGCAGCGACCGTCCCGCCCGTCATGAGTGCCCGGCCGGCCAGGGTGGCGGTGAACCCTCCGCCGGTCGCCGCCGCCGCATTGCCGCCGCCGCCGAACAGTCCTTCGACCGCGGAAGGCAGCTGCAGCATCAGGACAAGGCCGACGACCTGGACGATCAGCAATTGCAGGGCGCCGAACAGGTTGTTGTCCCCGGTCGCCTGGAACGCGGTATCCAGCGTTCCCATGACCAGGCCGTTGACGACGAGGAGCGTCAACAGCTTGAAGCCCTTCGCGACCAGCATGCGGATGTAGTTGACGGCCATGTCGCGCGTGGCCTCCAGGCCCCCGAACCCGAGCGCGAGAAGGCCCGCGACGGCCATCAGGTACAATTCGGCGTAGACCAGCACGATCATTGCCGCCATCGCCGCGGCGGCAATCGCGACGGCCATTCCCACGAGCACCAGTCCGACCGAGTAACCCGGGCTCAGGATCGAGAGATCGCCCAGGATCCGGCCCACCGTCTCAAGGGCCTGCGACAGGATTCCGGAGGGAGTCGGTTCGGCCGCGATGCCGGCAACGCCGGCCACCGCGATCGCGCTGTCGATGGCGAGGCGGACGAGATCGTCCCCCCGGGTCAGGCAGAGGGTGAACAGGCCGACCACCACCGCCCGGACGATCATTCTCAGGATCAGTGCGGCGAACCCTTCCCCCTGGACCGCTCCCTTGCCGAATGTCCATGCCATCTCGAGAGCGGCCATCGTGTAGAGAAGCCGGATGGCCACGTCGGCGATTCCTCCGGTCATTCCCCGGGAAACCTGCTCCATCGAGCGGATCATCGCGTCGAGTCCGGCCGGGGCGTCCTGGGCCTCTGCCGCGGTCGCGGCCAGCAGTCCGAACACGAGCCCTCCGCCCAGGGTTTTCCCCCGGGAATGATGCCGCCGGTCAGTCTCCATCGGGTGCCCGCTCCAGGTCGAAATCCGCAAGGAGGTCCCGGTCGCGTTCGTGAACGAAACCGGGCAGGCCCTCTTTCAGCGTCGCGTGAATCTCTTCGGGCAGCGTGCCGTTTTGGAGCCGATCCAGGACGAACGCACCGACGATGACTTCCCGGCGCGCCTTCCGTTTCCGCTTCGTCCGTTCCGGAGTGCTCATCGGCCCAGCCCCAACAGCCGGTGTATCCCGGTCCCGTCGCTGACGCGCGACCGGTCGGTATCCAGCGTTTCCCGGTGCCGCCGGTCCATGGCCCGCTGGATATCCTTCTCGTCGAGGATCCGCGCCCAGGCGATGGCGGTCCTTTCCGCCTGCGCGGCCTGGAGCGCACGGAGATCCAGCATCTGGCGAGCCAGGCTGCCGGAGAGTTCGTTTGCCACTTCCAGCGCCTGGAGATTACCGTCCGCCCGGTCGGCGCGGGCGGCCATCCGGTCGATCAGCGCGGCCTCGGTCTCGACGTCGTCGAGTGTCAGTCCTGCCTGTCGGAGGCTCGAGGAGAGCGTCGATGTCCACCGGTCCTGCCAGCCGGCATAGCGCTCCTGGTAGTCCGTCTCTTCGTAGGCGGAGGTATCGAACCTCGGATCCTCGATCAGGCCCGAGCGGAGGAAGGCGTCCAGTTCCCGGCCCGATCCGGCAAGGGAACCCGCCGCCAGGTACATCCGGCGGAGATCGAGGATCGATGCCGCCGATTTCCGGTGGAAGCTGCCCGGCAGTTTCTCCGTATTCTGCACCATGTTGCGATAGGCGAGGATCAGGTTCCGCAGCTGCTCGACCTCGGTCGCGAGCGTTTCGCTCGCCACCGACAGGTGGGAAGCCTCCAGCGAGGAGAGCTGCGCCAGCTCGGCGTTGTTGAGGAGCTGCGTCCATTCTGTCGCCACGCCCGCCACGCCGCCTGCCGCTGCCCAGTGCGCCGGGACAGCTGACATGATGCCGAGACCAATCGCGATGGCGGGAAGGGTGGTGAAACGGGTTCGTTCAATCATCCGTCCAGTCTCCTCTTAAGGTCGTCGATCCAGAATTCCGGGTTCGTGCCTGCGGCGGCTTCCGCGGCCGCCGCCTGTTCCACCGAGGTGCTCCCGAGCAGGGTCAGCGCCGTCGGCCCGAGCAGGAAATCCACGATCCTCCGGCCTTCCGGCTTGACGACGTAGTAGTGCTGCTTCGGCCGCATCGCCGCGACCAGGTCGATCATTTCGTCGGTGACGCCGAGGGAGCGGTACTGGTCCCGGCTCGCGCTGGTCTTCGCGGCCGCGTTCGGGAGGTAGATCTTCGTCGGGCAGTTCTCGACCAGTACCGGGGTGATCTCGCTCGCCGTGGCGTCCGCCACCGATTGCGTCGCCAGCACGACCGAGGCGTTGGCCTTGCGCAGTTCCTTCAGCCAGCTGCGGATGCGGGCCGCGAACAGCGGGTGCTCGAGGAAAGCCCAGGCTTCGTCGATCACGATCAGCGTCGGGCGGCCGTCGAGCGCGCTCTCGAGCATGCGGAACAGGTAGTCGAGGGCGAGGACCGCGATATCCGGACCGGCCGAAAACAGGTCGTCGGTCTCGAAGACCGTCCAGTCCGCCAGGCGGATCCCGTCATTCCCGGCGTCGAATATGCCGGTGTGATGGCCACCCGTGAATGGCGCCAGCGCTTCCCTCGCCTGGCTCGACTGGATGAACTCCCGCACGTCCCCGAGGGTGTGGGTCGCATCCAGCAGGCCGACCGTGTTCCGGATCTCCCGCCGGAGATCGGGCGTGCTCGCGGCGCCGCTCATGCGGACGAGTTCCGTGAGCCAGTCCTCCAGCTGCGCCCGGCCGCATCCGAGCAGGCCCGAGACCGGCGACAGGGCCCGGCCGTCCTGTCCGAGCGGAATGAAATTCCCGCCCACCGCAGCCGTCAGGTACCGGACGGACCTCTTCTTGTCGAAAATGACGATCCTGGCGTTCGGGTACTTGGTGAAGTTCGCGGCGAACAGGGCCAGCAGGACCGATTTCCCGGCCCCGGTCGGCCCGAACACGAGCGTGTGGCCGACGCCGGAGGAATGGAGATTGAAGAAGTACGGCTCTCCCGAGATCGCGCGCCCGACGATCAGGGGCGGCGCGTTCCGGGGGAATTCTGGGCAGTTCACGGTCACATCGCCCTGCCAGATGGTGCTCATGGGGATCATGTCCGCCGCGTTCAGGCTGGAGAGGACCGGACGCCGCGGATTGTGATTCGGGTGTCCGGGCAGCCGGCCGATATAGGCTTCGAGGGCGTTCAGCGTTTCGATGCGGGCCTCGAACCCCTGTTCCAGGAGCGTTTCCGTCACCCCCCTCGCGGCCATGACGACCTGGTCGCGCGGCTGCCCGTCGGCGCCGAACACGGTGATGGTGCTGTTCGCCACGCCGTAGGCGAGGTCGCCGGAACTGACCTCGGCCAGGGCCTGGTCCGTATCGGCTTCCATCCCGGCCGCATGGACGTCGACCGGGGCGCCGTCCATGGCGAAGGCCTGCGCCGTGAGCGACCGCTTCCCCTGCGCCCAGAACCGCCGTTTCCGGGTCAGGACCGTCCGCGACCTTGCCCGGCCCATGCAGACGAACCTTGTCGTCCACTGGTATTCGCCCGAAAACGCCTGCAAGACGTCGAGCGTGCCCGGCTCGGTGTAGGGCGGGTATCCGTCCACGGCGATCACGGCAGCCCAGCGATCGTTGATCCGGATGATGTCCGCGAGGTCGTCCTGCCGGAACCTTGGCGCGATCATGACGTCGAGGTACAGGTGTTCCGCAGAGGACGGTGAGCGGGGACGCATGAACCTGCCGCTCACGCTGGTCGCGAGATGCCCGACGAGCTCGTCGGTCTCGACGGTTGACCCGTTCGCCAGCCCCACGGTCCGTTTCCGCAGCCGCCTGAGATCGTAGGCGGCTCCCCACCGGCTTTCGACGGTCGCGGCCGTTTCCTCGAATTTCGCGATCCGTTCCGCGATCGGAGGCGACGGGTCCACCGTGGCATCGTGGAACGCCAGGTGGATCACGTTGTCGAACAGCGCGCCGCCGGTCGCCAGCATGCTGCGGCGCTCGAGTTGCAGCGCCTGCAATGCCCGGGTTTGGAATTCGCTTTCGTGCCCGAGGTAGCCGCTGACGGGGCGCCTGCGGAAATCCACCCAGAACCCGTGCCCGTCGCCGAACCCGGTCAGGGCTTTCGACAGCTGCCGGCTGTATGCCAGCCTCTCTTCCGGTCCCAGGCTCTCGGTGTCGCGGCCCCTGACTTCCCAGGCCGCCAGCATGGACCCGTCCTTGCAGGCCACGACGCCGGGCGCGACGGCGGCGCCCCAAACGAGGAGGTCCGAGAATGTCCGCCGGGGCCGGCCGAACATCAGTTTCCGATGATGGTTGGGCGTACGAGAACGACCATCGATGTTCTGATGACCTCGGCCTTGGCCGATCCGCCGAGACCGAAGAACTCCGCAACGCCGGTGCCGTCGCGCTCCTTGCGGACCGTTTCCTGTTCGTATCCGCCGATGACCAGCGTTTCGCCGGGCGCGAGCAGCACCGTGTAGTCGATGGCGCGGTGGTCGGTCTTTGGGAGCTGGATCTGTTCGAATTTCTCCAGGCTGTTGAGGCTCGCTTCCAGTATCCACAGGCTGAGCTGGATCCGGTCGCCGTCGACGATGCGTGGCAGGGCGAAGATCGACAGCCCGGTGTCGATCGTGTCCACCTTGAGCGTCAGCCTGGTCGAGCCGTCGTCCCTGGTTTCGGTGGAGCTCTCCCGGACGTAGTTCTGCGTGGTCAGGAGCGAAACCGGTGCGACCACGCCGTTCTGGCCGATCGTGTTGCTGAGCCGGTAGTCGACGACATTCTTCTTCGTGGCCAGCGCCCGGAAATTGATCGAGGAGCTGTCCCACTGTCCTCCCACGATCGCGATCTCGCCGGCGATGCCGGTTCCCTGCAGGCTCCGGCCGAGACCGATGCTTTCGTCGCTGAAGACTCCCTTCAGGAAGGTGCCGAGCCCGAAGTCGTCCCTGTTGCCGGAATCGACGAAGTAGGTGGCGATCTCCAGCCCGATGCGCCGGGAGTACACCTCGGCGAAACGGTCGATGACCCGGGCTGCCGTGCGCTGGACGCTGGGCGGGCCGAACACCGTCACCTTGCCCGTGTTCCTGGCGAGGTTGACGGAGGCCGGCGGCGCGATGACCTGGCCGAGGGCCGCGCCCAGTTCCGCCCACGGATCGATCTCCAGGGACTTCGAGGTCTTCACCCCCGCGGCGCCGATCTTCACGCCTCCGACCTCGGTCCCGATGCTCCCGGCCGTGGGAGGGAGCGGCACATCGTGAATGACGCTGACCATCCGGTCGAAGCGGATTGCGGTGCCGTCGAACGTCCACGACAGGTCGAATTTCGCGGCCAGGCGATCCAGCAGTCCCGAGAGCGGCCCCCTGTAATCGATGGCCGCCGAACCGCCTATGGGGACGTCGATCACGCCGCCCCGCGTCGGGTAGGTCGTGCGCACCACGACATCGAGCCCGGCCGCCGCCGCGAGGATTTCCTGGATTCCGCCGATCCCGGTGGCGGAAGCGGCGATGTCGACGCCCAGGCCTTCCTCGAGTTCCTCCGGCAGGGGCTCGCCGCGATCGGGATCCGCGGCGTCGGTCCGGGCCCGGGCCGGGGATCTCCCTCCGTAATAGGGCTGGTCGACTTCGACCATGCCGCCACGCTGCAGGGCGTTCAGCGATCCGCGGTGACGCTCGGCCTCGGCCGCCAGCGTGTCCGAGCGCTGCTCCGCCTGTTTCAATGTCACGCAACCTGTCAGGGCCACGCAGCACGCGGCAATCATGATGCGGCGCGGCATCACCGGGCGGCTCCGACGCGAATCACCCGGTTGGCGTAGACGACCAGGAGAGGCGCCGACGGTCCCGACCCGAACCCCTTGATGACTTCCTCGAGCGCGAGTTTCAGCGTGCCTTCCGTCCTGAAAGGGACCTTGAACCGCCAGTCGCCCCTGTCCTCGATGATCACCTCGTAGCCCGATTGCTTCCCCCAGCGCTCCAGCACGTCGATCAGGTACTCCCCCTTTTCGGCCTGCCAGGCCGGCACCTCGTGCGGGATCCTGACGATATCGGGGGCGGTACTTTCGGCACTCGTTCCGCTCGCCAAGGTTTCCGTTCCCGTTTTCGACCTGACACCGAACAAGCGGCTCAACCATCCCGGCTCCTTGTCTTCGTCTTGCTTTGACTGGGTCGGGCGGGGAGGGCAGGAGACGATCAGTGTCGATCCGACCGCCAGGTTCTTCGGGTTGGCGGCAGTTTCCGGGTTGAGGGCCGCGATCTCCTTGTGGCGGGCGGCATTGCCGAGATACTGTCTGGCGATCCTGCCGAGGGTGTCGCCGGGCCGGATCACGTGGCGGCGGCAATCCCGATCCGGAGCGGGGCTGGCCGGCTTCGCGGTTGTTCTTCGTGTTGCTGTCGGTGTGATGTCGGGCCTGGCCGCGGCCGTCATCGACAGGACGATCGCCGGGTCCTGCCAGTCCGGGCAGCGGATCAGGGGGCCCTGTGCTGCCGCACCGTTATCGGGCCCGAGTGAGGCCAGTAGACAAAACAACGCCCCTTGCCAACCGCGGGCCTGTCTTCGCGCTCGATCAGTTCCTTCTGGAACAGGGTTGTCACAGCGCCGGAGACGCGTGACCGGCTGAATCTCAGGGTTTCGATTATCCATTCCACCGTTACCGGCTGTCCATTCTCGGAGCAGGCGCCCGCGATCGCCGCGTAGACCAGCGCCTGGGCGCGCAGGTCCCCGGCCGGTTCGCCCGGTTTTGCCCGGGCTTCCAGGACGCGCATGAGGTTCTGCACGTTGACGGGCTTCTTGTCAATATATAGGAAATCTGAGAAAGACGTCATTTTCGGATCCGTTCATGGCCGGCACAGTATCGCCACTTCCTGCGCCCCTGGCAATCACGGGACCGCTTGCCGATCTTCTCGACGACGGAGAAGTCGTTGAGATATCGTTGAAATCCGACCAGAAGCTGTGGGTCGTCCGATTCGGGTCGCCGTCCCGCGAGGAGGGAGCCTGGACCGCCGCCGACGCCGAGAGACTGATTCGGTGGTGCGCGTCAAGAAGTGATTCGATCATCGATCCGAATACCCCCATAGCGTCAATGGTGCTGCCGGGCCATCCCCACCGAATCGAGGCCCTGTTGCCGCCGGTCGTCGCCGCGCCCGTGTTCTCGATCAGGCGCCACACGGATGTGCCCGTGGAGCTGGAATCGTTTTCCTGGGATTGCGGCAGCATGGAAGAACGCATGAAGAGGACCGGTCTCATCAGGCGCCTGCTGGGCGACCGGAAAAACCTGGTGATTGCCGGAGGAACGGGTTCGGGCAAGACGACGTTCGCCAACGCCTGCCTGCGGGAGCTGGCGCGGATTGCCCCGGCCACCAGGGTCGTGCTCATCGAGGACACGCCCGAACTCCGGTCGGAACTGGCCAATACCGTTTGTCTCCGCACCTCGGCCACGGTCGACCAGTGCCGGCTGCTGGTCTCCACCCTGCGCCTGGCTCCGGACCGCATTGTCGTTGGCGAGTGCCGTGACGGGCCGGCAGCGATGACGCTGCTGCGCGCCTGGAACACGGGCCACGCCGGGGGCATCACCACCGTGCATGCGAACAATGCGGGAGAGGTCGTTCCCCGTCTCGACATGCTCTGCTCCGAGGTGGCCGCGACCAGCCAGGAAAGGCTGATCCGCAATGCGCTCGATGCGGTGATTTTCCTCGAGCGCGACACCGATCGCCCTGTCGTCCGTGAAACTCTGGAGGTCTCGCCATGATGATGCGCGCAATTCATTCCCTTGTTCTGGTGCTGATCGCAAGCCCCGGATGGGCCGGCGGCACGGCAATGCCCTGGGACGGCCCGCTCGACCGGATCGTCGACAACCTGACCGGGCCGTTCGCGCTTGCGGTGGGCGTTCTCGGCCTCGTCGTCCTGGCTGTGCGGATACTGTTCGGCGAGCAGTTCGGCCAGTTCGCGCGCTCGATCATCAACGTCATCATCGCCATCGCCATGATCACCGGCGGGGCAGGGCTCCTGCGGGCGCTGATTCCGGGGGCGACCGGCGCCGGCTATGTCATCGAATCGCCGGCCGGGACCTTGCCCGCGCAGCCCGCGCCCGAAGAGAATCCATGATTCCCGTGAGGCGTCCCCTGCTTCTCCTTGCCGTGGCCATGTTCATCGGCACCGCCGCTCTTCAGGCTGATCCTGGCGAACCGACATCGGCCGAAGCGGCCCAGAATTCCGTGCAACAGGACTGGGCCGGGCACACCGCCACCGCTGCGCTTGGCGAAGACGGGCGGGTCGTGATGACATACGGCGAGGCGCCGGCCGCCCTGGTCTGTGCGCCCCTGCACATCTGCGCGATCGAGTTCGGGCCCGAAGAGGAGTTCCATGACACGCCGTCGCTGAGCGACCCGGTCCGGTGGCAGATGGAGGTGCGGGAGGGTTTTGCCGGCGGTTTCCGGCGGCAGTACCTGATTCTCAAGCCCGCTCCGAGCGCAGGGAAGGCCGTCCTGACGGCGTTCACCGACAGGCGGTTCTACTCGATCCGCCTGGTTCCCGACCCCGCGAACTACACGCCCGTCCTGTCGTTCCGGTTTCCCGACGAGGAGGCGGCGGCACTACGCGCCCGGATCGAGGCCGGCCGCCGGGACGAAGAGGCAGAGGAAGCCAGGCTGGCGGCGGCGGCCGCGGCGAAAGTCGAGCAGACGGGCGTTCCGACCGATGACGGCCTGGTCGCGGCCGCCGAGCTGAACTTCGATTACCGCATCGCCGGCGATGCCGGGTTCGCGCCGCAGCGGATCTATGACGATGGCGAGAAGACCTACATCGAGCTGCCGCGATCGTGGCGGGGGGAATTCCCGGTCTTTCACGCCGGCAGCGGCCATGACCGCGTCGTCAACTACCGGGTGGACGGGCGGCGCTACGAGATCGAGGGGGTGTTCGAGGCAGGCTCCCTCCGGCTCGGCCGCAAGATCATCCGGATCCGCCGCGAATGAAGGGTGTCCGGGTGTTCGTCTGCGGGATGGTCGGAGCGGCCCTGCTGTCCGGCTGTTCCGGTACAGGCATTGGGGTTTGGACGGCGTCGGGACGGACGGTACCGTTGTCCGAAGCGCAGTACTGCGCCGTCGGTCACGACCTCGCGCGGCAGGTCGCGGAAAACGTTTCCGTCCGCGGCATCATCCTGGTCTCGCCCGGGCGGCCGAGCAGGTGCGAGCACTATGCCCTGCACTACCTGCGCCGCGCGGGCTTCGCCGTCGATGAATCGGGAGCGTCGCCCACCTTCAGCGTCGATCTCGAGTATTCCGGCGAGGCGCGCTTCCAGGCGACGGCCTCCATCGGCCGGACGCTCAGGATATCGCGCCTCTACGAGCCGGGGGATGGCGGCGTCTACCCCGTGGGACCGGTTTCGGTGATGCGCCTGTCGGCGCGGACCGTGTGGCGGGCGCCTGCCGAGCTGATCCGGAATGCACCCGGTTCGTAAGGCCCTGGTCCAGCCGGTGCTGCTGGGCGGCATGGAACGCGTGCCCCTTGTGATCGTGCTGTTCGTCGCCGGCGTCTTCGTTCTGTTCCAGACCGTTGCATCGATCGCCGCCGGGCTGCTGGTCGCGGCGGCGGGCGTGATCGTTCTTCGCCGGACCGCCGAGCACGATCCCCAGTATTTCCACGTGTTCTACCGGCGCCTGAAATACGGTTCCGTCCATGGCGCGGTGCCATTGGATGCGAAGGATTCCGACTGGTGGCGCGTATAGAGACCGTCAACGGTGGACCGGCCGCATTCGGCGTAGCCTGGGGCAGGGATTCCGGCGGCTGGCGCGCCTATCTCCACGGCTGCGCCGGTTCGGCCGATCTCGAGCAGGCGCCTCCCCGGGGAACGATTCCCGCGGCCGCCTGGGCGGTGGAGGCCATCGAGCCTGCACATGCCCGCGATGCGTGCCTCGTGGCAATGGCCGACGATGACAGGACCTGCTTCCTGACGGTCGTGATCGCCAATGGAGCGCCGGCGATATTCTCCGAAAAGCTGCACGACACCTTTGGGAAATGGCTCCGGGAGATCGGGGAGGAACTCGAAAACGTCAGCGTGGGCCGGGTCTACGTGCCGGAAGGAGAGGAAGCCTGCACGGCCCTGGCCAGGGAAGGCAACCCGAAACTGGTCGTCTACGATGCTTCGGTCCTGACCGTCGCCGGGAGCGTCCGGCCGATCCGCCGGAGCGGACGCCTCCGGACGCTCCTGATGGCGGGGGTGGTGTTTCTCGCCCTTGGCGGATTGGCCGGCGCGGGGCTGTATCTTCAAGTTTCGTTGAACAGGGGTGGGGCCGATGCGGATCCCGAATCATACGTTACCGAGATTCGTCGGCTCGACGTGGCGCCGTTGCTTGCCCATTGCGTGGAAGCGCTTTCGGGATTCTGGCCCATGGCGCCGGAGTGGGTGCTCCAGGACGAGGGATGCGTGCTCGATCCCCAGGCACCGCCAAGAGGCCTGCCATCGGGGCTGAGCACGGGATCCTATGCCTTCCGGACCTATACGCTTCCGGGTCACTGGAATGAATACCTCGCAGGACGGGCTGCGGACAGCGTGACCGCCCGCTTCGCCGGTCACGTCCTGTCCGAGCCGGCCCGGCGCGTCCTCTACATGCCTGTCGATCGAACCCGTGTGCTGGTGGCGGCGAGCTATGCTCCTCCGGCCGGCGTCGAGGGTCTTCTCGATCTGCTGTTCGCCGGGATGGTGACGGTCCGGAGCGGCAAGCTTTCCGGCGGGGCGGTTACCGCCACCACGACGCTCGACCTGCGGGCGGTCCTGGAGCGCTTCCGGGACGTGGACCTGGAACCCGTGCACATTCGCCGCGGGATGAACGCCACGAAAACAGAATTCCGGATCAGGCCGGTGCAGCTTCACACCGAAAGGATCCGCGTTGCCCGGACCGCCCACGGGGATATGCGGGAATGAGCGTGCCGGTCCACGTTGACGAGCGTTTGCTGAACCGCGCCCGCGGCGGGCCGGAAGAGGGCGGATGGTGGCGCGATGCCGGTCGATACATCAGGCGCCACGGCGCCCGATCCACTCTCGAAGCCCGGGTTTCGGCCCGCAATGCCATGAAACCCTTGATCGCCACGGCCCGGCGAAGCCTCAACTCACCGGTTTCGCCGCTCCGCACTGGGGGGCCGGATGCGCGCATTGAGCCGCAGGCGGGCACCGGTTTCCACGGGACTTCTCCGCGCTGGACGTGACCGGAGGGATGATAATGGATCACAAACGACAATTGCTGCGGTGCCTGTTCCTGATGGCCGGGTTGGTGTATTGGGCCGGGTCGGCCGGTTTCGCCGACGATGTCCGGGTGATCGACGGAGACACCCTGAGGATCGGCGGCCAAAACGTGCGGCTGTTCGGGATCGACGCTCCGGAATTGCGGCAGCTCTGCCAGGTACAGGGACAGGATTATCCCTGCGGCCGGCGCGCCCGGGAGCACCTGGAGTCGCTCCTGGCCGGGAAGAAGGTGGAGTGCCGGGTCCTCTCGAACGATCGATACGGCAGGAATGTGAGTTGGTGCGTGATCAATGGCGAGCGCGACCTTGCCTACCAGATGGTTCTGGCGGGGTGGGCCCTCGATTACCGGCGTTATTCCGAAGATCACTACGCTGCTCCGGAGCATCGAGCCCGGGTCCTGAAGCGGGGCATGTGGGCCGGGACGTTTGTTGCTCCGTGGGACTGGCGGCGGCGATAGAAGTCAGGACCATGAAGGCGACAGCGACGATGAATGCCTGGAAGAACATCGCCATCCGGTTCGTGCGGCTGGCGCCCGGCGGTCTCTCGGCGCGCTGCATGAACCGAAAAGCGGTCTGTCAGGTGAAGAGGAAGAATTGTACCCCGCGTACCCCGCACACCATTGTCGTTGTGCCGTATGGCGTCCAGGCCGGCGAGACCGGCCGATACGTTCATATCGAGCCGTCCGGCGAAGTCCTCGGGCTCGTCCTGGAAGAACCGCTGAATTTCGAGGATCCGGTACAGGTCGGCGAGCACGCCAGCGTTCCGGCGGGTTTCGAAATGATCGACGAGCTTCGGTCCAACGCCGCAATCATCACGGCCCTGGATTCGGCCGACGGGCCAATCCTCGTCTCGAGCAAGGTGCTCGATTACGTCCAATCCAATCGGGTTTGGGAATCCGGGCTGCAGAGCCGTGTCTTTGCCCCCGATACCGGCCCGACGGCGCTCCGTGATGGACAGGGCCGAATCGTTGCCGTGACACTGCTACGCTCTGCCGGTCGGCCAGGGATATTCAACGGGCGGGCCAACAAGACAAGGGCGGACGACCCCGGTACTTCAGCCAACTGTTGAAGAGGAGAAGAGTGCGTTCCTGGCCCTGTCATGGATTGACCTTGTCAAGTCTCGGGACTCGCTCACTTCATTCTCAACCTCCTTCCGGCGTGTCCGGCGCGAGCCTGCGAAAGAAGCGACTGTCAGTGCGCAGTGCATCGGCCAGGGTGTGGGCGTCTCGGCTGTCGTCCTTGGCACCGGCCGGAGAGTGGCGGTCCCGGAAGCGGTCGAGCTGTTTCGGATTGAGCGAATGGACGGCGAAGCCGTGCTCCATCATCGCCTCGACCACGGGTCCGTGCGGAACCTTGATGGCAACGCCAATGGTGTCTGCCCTGGCGCCGATCCGGCCAGGATCCAGTTGGCCAGCGCACTCAGGCCGGTGCCGCCATGCTTGAATCTCCGGTTGCCCAGGGAGACAGACCACAAACTGTTCGATGATATCCTTGGGGAAGGGAACAACACGGAAGAATAGTGCCGGAACCGGACAATCATGCTATGGTGCAACCATGATGGCAGAGCTGCCGCCGGTGACGGGCGGTGGCCCGGAATCGAGACTTGGCTACTGCAGATGCTCGACCAACTGCGCAAGGGGAAGCATGTGTCTTGATGGCTTGATGGCTGGAATCCGGGAAATTCGTTCCCGAGCTGCGCAGGCCTGCGCGCGGTCCCGCTAGGCGTTGCCGGTTCCGGACATTTCAGCCATGCACTCAACACACGAGGCGTAAATCGTGACAGCAGTCACCCGTGTTCTTTGCTGGAACATCGGTTTTCGCGAGGAACCAATGCAGGTCCTGACGGATTCCGGTTGCGATGTGGCCCTCATCCAGGAAGCACGCCTGTACGGGGATTCATGGGAGCGGGAACACTACAACCGCGGCGCACGCATCTGCAGACTGTCGAATCGGGTGGACGTCATCGTGTTCAGAAACATCCCGCAGGGCAGGAGGCCGGGACCGGACGAATTCGCGGTGAGCGCCGCCGGCACCATTGCCGCCGCCCGGATCATCCCCGAAAGCGGCCTGGGCCTGCCCTTCATTGCAATCTCGCTCTATGCCCGGTGGGAGAAACCGCATCCCGTCACGCCCACGACCTGGGGCGTCGGCTATGCCGATGCCATGGCCCACCGCGCCATTTCGGACCTGAGCGCATTCATCGGCCACAAGGACCCTGCCACGCACCGGGTTCTTGTCGCCGGCGACTTCAACCTCATCCACGGGGCGACCGAACAGAATCCCCTGGCACTCCCGGAGCGGGACAGAAGCGTGTTCGCACGCCTGCAATCGCTCGGGTTCGAGTTCATGGGACCGCAATATCCTGACGGAAGGATGGCCTCTCCGACACCGGGGGGCCTTCCGGCGGATACGAAGAATGTTCCGACGTACCACTCCACACTCCAGCAGCCAGGCACGGCAGCAAACCAGCTTGACTACGTATTTGCGTCACGGGGGTTTCACCGGAACGTACGGGCACACGCGCTCAATGAACCGGAACAGTGGGGTCCGAGCGATCATTGCCGGATCGTGATCGAAGTATCCCCGGAGACTTTCCCTGCCGGGGAACCCGCAACCTGAATCACGCGGAGCGGCTCGGGCGCGCGCTCATGCTGCTGACGATGATACGGGTTTCTGATGCTCAGGAGCACGAGAGGGGCCGTCCTGGCCATCCTTCAGGCCCGGCAACCGGTCGCACGAGCAGACATCCGGATTGTTGCGCCATAGAGCACACCGTGTAGGCGCCAGGCCCCAGGATCCGGACAAACCACGGTGCATTGTACGTCATCGCGACCTCACTCACTGAAATACCGCATGAGCGAACGCCACCGTATCACTCGCAATCAGCCGGAGGTGGCGAATGCCGGGGCGCGGCCCTTGCTGTTGTTTTGGGCTGGCGTCGCGCCCCGGCGCTACCGCAGTCCCTCCCCCGCGGCAGCCCCTTGGCCAATCTCTCGATCCGCCTGATATCCGCGACCGCGCAGCGCATCTGGCGCGCGATGTCGGCAAGTGTATCTCCGCGTGCAAGGAACTGCCTGATGCGCCTCCTTTCGATTTCGCTGAACGTCCGCGCCGGGTGCTTCGGCACATGCTCACCTGCCTCCGCCGGGATGTCCGCATCCGGCGGAAGGTTCGTGCGCCAGAGCCCGAGCGCGCGGCCCTTGGCGGCAACGCTGGTGCGGTCGCGCCCGAGGTGCTCCGCGATCTCCGTGAGCATCATGCCCGCGCCGTCCAGCTCCCGGAGCGCCGTGAGCTCCTCTTCGCTCCAGTTCTCGAATTTCTGGACACGGCCGCCGCGCCGTGAGCTCCTCAGCATCGTCGTGCGGTTGCGGACGGCGGATGCCGAACGTCCAATCCGCTCCCCGATTTCACGGGATCTGGCGCCGGAATCGGCCAAGTGCCTGAGGAGGTCATCCTCGGCGTCCGTCCAGTTCTGGCGTCGGCGGCTCATGCGTTCCCCATCCTGTCGTCCGCAAGCATGCGCCCGCGAAGGCGCGGCAGTAAAGCGTCATCGAATGGCAGAGGTCTGGACATAACGGTTGTCGCACGCTCACTGGCTACAAAACCATACGCACGTGTATCGCCGGAAGAACAAGGCAATGGACATTCAGTTCGAGAGGGAAACATGCTCATAGCGGCTGTTTCGGGGCGCATTGATGGCAGCAATGCCCAGTCCGAGCAGGTCATGACCGTTTTTGAGGCCTGCGGTTTTTCCAGGGTTATCCCGATCTTTTCACGTTTCACACGCCGTCAAAGGTCTTCCCGGCGCAGTCCTTCACCGTACCCGATCAGTTACGGTTTGAACCCGATCGCCTCGCCCCAGGCCAGGGCCGCAAGCGCGCCCGAAGCATCTTTCCACTCGTCCAAAGTACGTTGCCAGTCGTCGAATTGCGCATGCGTCGCAAGTCCGTGTTTCACCGCCACCTCGACGGTGTCGGAAGCGAAGAACCAGCCGGTCGCCAACGCGTGGAAAAAGGCGATGTCCTCGCCCGTCGAGAAGGTCTCGAAAGACGCACTGATCTCTAGGTCTGAGAAGCCGGCGTCGATAAAAATTCCTTTCAACTCCTTGCCGATTTGGGGATGGCCGCCGTTGGCGGTCAGGAGTTTCTGAAATGTCTCCCATACGTCTTCAAGACTGCCGAGCGTCGGATTCAGGAATGAAGAGTCACCGATCAGTTCCCGGGCCGAGACAAATCCTCCCGGCTTGAGCACCCGCTTTGCCTCGGCCAGCGTTGTCCGGGTGTCCGGAACGTGCATGAGAACGGCGTGGAAATGGACGACATCAAAGAAATCGTCCTCATACGGAAGATCGGTCGCGTCGCCCGTCCGGAAAGATGCGTTGTCATGTCCGCCGGCCACGGCCGCGGCTTGCGCCATCTCGACCTGCGACTCTTCCATATCGAGACCATGCAACTCACCGGGTTCCACCGCCTTGGCGAGCCCCACCGAGATCGTTCCCGGACCGCACCCGAGGTCGAGAACACGAAGGCCAGGCTTCAGGCGCGGGAGCAGGTGAAGTGCGCAATTCTCCGCGTTCCGGCGTTTGAGCAGCGCCAGGAACTCGTCGCTATAACCCATCGTGTAGGTCGGGTCGCTGCCCTCCTGCATCTCGTTTCCGTTCATCGTTTGCCCTCCTGTTCCCATGTTTTGGCGATTATATGAGGATGCGAGCGGTTTCGGTCAATAACGCAGTGCCAAACGCTCCAGGAAAAATCGGGAACCTGCGCAGGAGAGATGTACCCTGCGGCACTTGGTCTTGCATTACACATTAGTCTGGCCTGGGACTCTGACTAATCCTGCACAATGGGACCTCCCTGGAGTAATCCAACGAACAAATCATGCGATAACGCACATAGCATCACGGTGTTCGAGTTGGAGGCAGCTATGACGACGGATATTGGCGAGCGAATCCATGTAGAGAGGGCAGGCGCGGTAGCCATGGCGCTATCAGCCGAGGAAGCTTTTCCCTTGTTCAACGCAGAGGGAGAGCGGCGATGGGTGGCGGGGTGGAACCCGCGCTAGGTGCATCCCGTTGAGCGCGGTGCGGGAGAGGGTGTCATCTTCCAGACCGTCAAGAAGGATCTGGGAACCGCGACGTGGGTCCAGCAGACGCGACATGAGCCCGGCGCAGGCCTCGCGTCGTTCGTCTATATCATTCCTGACCACCACGCTGCCATGGTGGACGTGGGTGTAGCCCCTGACGGTGAGGACCGAAGCCTGGCGTCTGTGAGGTATCGCATGACGTCCTTGTCAGTGGATGGGGACAACTTCGTTCGACCGTTCGCCGAGACTTTCGAGGATTTCATGGCCCAATGGGCACAGGCTATTCAGTGCCACATCGTGGATGGCGTACCACTTGGCGGAGAGTGAAGGCGGAGGCCGCTGAAGAGCCAACGTCGCGTCATGGCAACGCCCACCGATCGGGATCTGGAATCGGCGAGGCATACCTGTAGCGACCTGCATTCATAAACGTTTCGGCTTGCAATCATCCGCGATTGAACAAAGGCCGCTTACGCGGCCAGTTGTGACGCTACTTCATTTTCTGTCTTGATACGTAGGTTGTGGGCTTCCCATGACCTTGGGTTGGTGCTCAATCTCCCTGGTGCCCCGGATGTCCGGGGTCATTTCAAACAAGGGAAATGAACATGACGGTCAAGATATCGCCGGCCCGCCGGAAAATGATCGAGGTGATGAACTTGAAGGGTCTGGCGCCGGTGACGCAGGAGAATTACCAGCGCGCGGTCAGCGCTCTGTCCCGAGATTGCGGCCGTGCACCGCAGAGCCTGTCTGCGGACGAAATCAGTGCCTGGGTGATCACCCGGATTGATCGGGGGCTGTGTCCGCGGACCACCAATGCCGACATTGCGGCCCTGCGCCTGTTCTACAACGAGGCGATTGGGCAGCCGGAAAAGGTCGAGGGACTCAATTATCGCAGGGTTCCTGACCGTCTGCCACGCTCCATTCCCGAAGCCAATGTCGAACGCCTGATCGAGAGGATCAAAGATCTGCGCTATCGTACCGCAACCTTGACGGCCTACGGTGCCGGCCTGCGGATCTCCGAGGAGGTGGCATTTCAAGTTGGCGACGTCAGGGGTGGGGAGGGACTGTTCCATATCCGTAGCGGCAAGGGTGGTCACGAACGCATGGCTCATCTTCCCGACCCGGTGCCTATCACTTTATCACACTTAACTCCGGGTTCTCGTCTCCTTTTCTGTTTTCCTGTCCCATTCTTCCTTGGCCTTGATGCCGATGACGGCAAGAGACACGAACCTCACGCCCTCCCAGAGCTTCTGGGTGCCGGGTAAAGGCTGGCGCTTCGAAGGATGAAAGCCCGCCAGGCCGCCCGTCAGCACGAAGAAGCCCGCGATGGTCATCTCCGGCGGTCCCCGGGAGACCTTGAAACCATGGTGGGAGGCGAGAGCGCAGAGCGTCCAGATGTCGTCCTCGGTGACAAATCGATCAGCCGGCTCGTCCGGCCTCTCGCGCGCGAGAATCGAATGATCCCAGACGCTGAACGCGGTGATTGCGTCGAAGGCGAGATACTTCTTCAGGTTCGTCGGCCTCGTCGAGGCGGCGATCCTCGATGCGGGTGCCGACCTTCAGCGCATGGAAGAACCGTTCGATCCGCCAGCGCAGTTCGTACCAGTGCAGCACCGTACAGGCGGTGTCGAGATCGGCCTCGCCCTCGGTGGTCAGCAGCATCCAGTGCAGCGGTTGCTTCTTCTTCTTCCCTATCTTCGATGCCGGCAACGCCGGGCGACGGGAAGGATCCTCCTCACGGACCGAGACCGCGATCATGCGGATCGGCGTGTCGTCCCCCCGGTCCGTCGGAGCAATCAGCTCCACCGGCGTGCAGCGCAATGTCAGCTTCGCCGCGCGGACCTTCTTGCGGTTCGGTCCACCGCAGGCCGGAACCTTGATCCTCCGACCGTCCACCGGTTCCGTCCCCAGCACACGATGGGGCCAAACAGACTACAGTCTGTTTGGTACAGACCCCGGGTCATATAAAACAATAACTTGCAAGACCGAAATCAGGGGAGGTTCAATCGGGACAGCGGGCGGCCATCTACACCAGGGTTTCCACCGCGGACCAGTCCTGCGAGCGCCAGGTTTCGGAATTGACGTCCTTCGCCGAGCGATGCGGCCGTCGCAATGAAAGGCATGACCCTCAAACTCGATACGCCACATGGCCAGATGATGGCCACAATGCTGGCGGGGATCGCTCAATTCGAGCACGACCTGATCAGTGGGCGCGTGAAACGTGGCGAAGGCTCGGGGGAAGAAGCTCGTCCGCCAACCAGGACAACGGCCAAAATCAGACAGGCTTGCGCCCAAGGTTCTTCAGGCCGTCAGCGAAGGACGAAGATACCGCTGGATCGCCCGTGATCTCGGAATCAGCAAGAATACCGTCCTCGACATCGTAAAACGGCGCAGGCAAGCCGGATAAAGGTGCATTCTCGCAGCGCTCAGCGTCAAACGCGCGGACATTCACCCGTGAATGCGACGAGAGGCGAAGAAAAAAAGCATGGAGCGTCATTTCGCACCGTACCGGAATCGACCCCATGCACACGGCGCATGAGGCGTAAGTCGTGACATCGGATCCATGTTGGGTTAGGGCCGAAGAGCGGCGGGTCGCTTCCCATCACCGTTTATTCGCACTCGACTGTGCGAACGTTTTTCGTCAAACCGACATCCCCATGACCTCGCGCGGTCTCCATTCCTTGCGTCACCGTTTCGTCGCGTGGCTTCTGCCGGGACGTCCCGAATCCGTTCTGTCCGGCCCGACAGTTTCGCCCCGTCCCGGAAACTTGGAATTCGTGCTGAAGTGAGGCATGACCTCCTCGGCGAACATCTGGATGCTCTCGAGCGTTGCGGACTGGCCCGAGCCGAAATTCACGTTGAGAATGACACGGTCGATTCCCGCCTCCGCATATGGGCCAAGTCTGTCGATCAGTTCGTCAAGCGGAGCAATGAGAAGGCTGCCCGCCAGTTCATCGATCGTCTGCGACCGGGGCAACGGGCGGATCATGCCGCTATCCACGATTCCGGGTCCGGTGAATACGTTGTCGAAACGGCTGTAGTATTCGTGGGCCTCCTGTACCCTGCGATCCTGGTCCGCCTTGTCCGGAACCGCGAACGCGACCCGGGACAGGGAAAGTGTCAGGTCCTTTCCCCCGTCGCCAAGCTCCTCCTTTGCCCGCCTGAAACTCGCGACCTGGTCCAGAAGCAATTGGTGGTTGCCCGAAAGCGGAGTCGTCTGGATGTGAAACCCCCGCTTCGTGCAATGATATATGCCTTCCGGGTTCAAAACGGCCATCATGATCGGAGGCCCTCCCGGACGCACGGGTCGTGGCATGACGGTGAGGGGAGCGAAATTGTAATAGGTGCCGTTCCAGGAAACCTCCTCGTCTCCAAGCAACGCCGTAAGCACATCGAGCGATTCATCGAACCGGGCACGGCTCTCGGCGAGCGGTACACCAAGCCTGTCCATCTCGAATGCAAAAGCTCCCCGCCCGACTCCGAGCAACAGGCGTCCGTTCGTGAAAATATCCGTGACGATCACTTCACCCGCGAGGATTCTCATGTCGTGGATCGGCAAGACCACGACCGAAGTCATGATTTTCACCCTGCTCGTCATGGAGGCGATTTTCACCGCGAACTGCAGCGGGGCCGGCATCAGCAGGATATTGATGAGGTGATGTTCGGTTATCGAAACGGCATCGAATCCGAGCCGGTCGGCGAGGGTCGCCTGTTCGAGCATGTCGGCGTAGAGCTGGTCGCCACCATAGGACTTGTCCGGATAGTATGCGGACAGCTGAATACTGAAATCCACGAAATCCTTTCCCGATATTCGCCCTAGCCCCTTGATCCTCGGCTGGTCATTCTGGGCGTCGCAGTTTCACGCGCCATTATGCCTTGCATAGACGGCCCTAACCCAACATAGGTCCCGATTCCGCCATAGCGTATTCCACTTCGCCTTGAAATATTGAACGCATTACCGATCTGGCGGCTCCCAATCCTTCGGGATTATCTTGCGTGCAGATTTGGGGGCAGGACGTCGGCATCACGGTCCATACGGTCATGGAATTCAGGAGGCTCGACGAAACCATTCAGAGAAGGATCATCGCCATGGCTTTCGAACGGGTCAATGCAGAAGTTCATCGCGAAGCGCTACACCACAACGCCCGGAAACGTCTCAAACTGGATAGAAAGAACGGAATCAAGAAACCGAAGGCATAAGAATCCTTTGGCGGAATCGGGACCTATGTTGGGTTAGGGCCGTTGCAGAGCCGGGCCTTCAAACTTCTGGAGATCGAACCCGCCAAATTCCTCTCGTGACCGGGCCCGTCGGGGCTGTTACATGTCGAGTCCCGCCCGAAATCAGCTATCGCGCTGACGATTAAGGATTTTTCAAAAATTTCGCGATGAAGTTCCGTTTAGAGAAAGGCAACTCCACGACGAAGTAAAGTAAGGCGGTAACCAACCCGCGGATAACAGAATGATCCACCGTCGAAGACAGCCAGCCGCATCCCGCTCTCGTCACGCCGGAAGGAGGTTGAGAATCAAGTGAGTGAGTCCCGAGACTTGACAAGGTCAATCCATAACAGGGCCAAGCTTGTTGAATCCGACTGCCCTGAGGCGATCGCGGATAATCCTCACAAGAGCGTGTTCGATATCTGTCAAGCTGCGTGCCGGCGAAAACACGATCGACAGGCGACGGACAATTGGCGGGTCGGTGATCGGATTGAATTGGAACGCACCAGAAGAAACAAATGGCTGCACCGAAGCTGCTGGCATGATCGTTATGAGCCGCATGCGGCGAACCATGGCCATGATCATGGTCAGGGAATTTACCTCAATCCGCGGGGCAAGCCGGATTTCGACACGCTCGGCCGACCGATCAAGCAGTTGGCGCAATCCAAAGTCCTTGTTCGGCAAGACCAAGGGCAGATCAGCGATAGTCTTGAGGGAGACGTCGCCAGCGGCAAGAAGTCCGCTTCCGACGGCGGATACTGCCCCCAAATTGTCCCGACATTGAAGATCGAGTTGTGCCGAGCGCGAGACGTGCGCCTCCACGAGGCCAAAGTTGATCATGCCAGCCTCCACCCATCTGTGGAGCTTTGCGGCCGGTGCTTCGCGTACCTGCAGTTTTACGCCTGGAAAGGCCTGTGTCCATTCGTCAAGCGCAGCTGACAGCGCCTCGACGAGTGGACCGTCGTGATTGAGAATTGGAAATAAGCCAATCGAAAGACGATGGCGCTGCTCGGCAGCGATGTGCCGCGCCCGAAATATGACATTGTCACACCGCTTGACTGCGTCTCCCACCAGATGCGCCATGCGTTCGGCTTCTGGCTTCAATTGCAAACCGGTGGTCTGGCGCGTGAAAAGGGGCTTGCCGACGATGTGCTCCAACTTTCGTAGCTGGTTGGAAACAGCCGGTTGGACCACGTGCAGATGGCGCGCCGCCAATGTCATGTTCAACTTGTCACGCAATGCCAGGAAATACCGCATTTGCCGGAGTGTAATTTGCGGACGATGGATCACAAGGGGATCGGCATCTGCGATAATCTCCTTCAGAAGGCAGACATAGGCATCAGCAATGGCACCACCGTTGGTGACGCGGCCCACGACCGGGCTTGCCAATTCAGCGGGAAGGAGAACATGATTCAATTTGAGATGAAGAAGTCCTCCGGCAACAAGGCTTTGCGGTGCCAGCAAGACAAATGAGCTTGCAGTGCGCGACAGGCGCGGAAAAGTGCCGACATCCTCGTCAACCACAGTTGGCTCGGGCAGATTGTGTTGCACGCAATAGTCGCGAGCATGGCGCGTTTGGGCGGGCAACAGGTGGGGCAAAAGCAGCGGAAGACGGCGCAATGTGTCGATGTCGACGGTCTTGCCAGGTTTCGGGTTTCCAATCAAATTGGTGACGCCAATCCAGCGATCGTTGAACAGAAATGTTTGCTGCTGTGCATTGTTTTTCGCTGCGTAATCGAGAACAACCTGCTGCACACCAGCTGCCGGACTGTCGCATTTCGGAGCCCCAATGCCTGCTTGCTCTCCAACAGATTCCTCTCTCAACTTGCCGTCGAGAAACCGCACTTGGGCAATGACATCCGGATAGTCTTTGCGAAGGGCTCGAACGGCGAGATTGGCAGCCCGAGAAAGCCGCCCGAGCATGAATTGCAACGGCGATGTGACATCCAGCCGCACATACTCATTCGCTTCCTCGCCCTGCAACGCGGTTTCGGCAGCTTCCACAAGCTGCAGTACGGGTTCGACCTGTTGAAACAGCCAGCGTGCCTCTCCAGTTGGAAAGTGACCAATCGGACCGCGCTGGAAGAGTGACAAGCCGAGTTCCTGTTCAAGTTGATACAGGTTCTCGCTCAATGTCGATGCAGAAATCCCAGCCCGTGCCGCCGCCTCAGCGTGATTTCTACACTGACAGGCCAATATGAAATATGCGAGCTGCCTTGTTTCCATTCAGCCCACCAATCGCATGGCAAACCACAATCCGCGGATTGCCTGATACCGCCATAGTATCCAATGCGACCGCTGATATCCATCGGCCAGTAAGCGGATTTCCTCGAAAGGAAAACCGCACTGGAATTCAAGTGCGCCTCGCTCGAGAATGGCCGGGACATGAAGTGTCCCAGAAATAGCCGGATTCCACTACGAATCCGCCGGTTCCTTCCAGCGCCTGACGCGTCCGGTATCGATATCGAAGAGATCCAGGCACCGCCCAACCGTGTGATCAATCATTTCATCGATGCTGGTTGGCTTGGGATAAAACGCCGGAACGGGCGGCATGACAATCGCCCCAATTTCGGAGACCGTGGCCATGTTGCGGCAGTGGGCGAGGTGAAGCGGCGATTCACGCACCATGAGGACCAGACGCCTGCGTTCTTTCAGCGTTACATCGGCAGCGCGGGAGACCAATGTTCCGCAGGCGCCCGAAGCAATTTCGCCCAGTGTCTTGGTGGAACACGGCGCGACGATCATGCCGCGCGTACGGAACGAGCCGCTCGAAATCGGCGCGGCGACATCGTCATTGGCGTGAATATGGTCGGCGAGCAAATGGACGTCCTTCAGTTTGAGGTCGCTTTCATACGCAAGCGTCACCACGGCCGACCGCGACATGACGAGATGTGTCTCGAAATCGAGTTCGTGCAGCGTCTCGAGCAGCCGGATACCGTATGGATGCCCCGAGGCACCGGTAATTGCGACGACAAACCGCTGTCTTTTCATGGAGGTTTCCTCACAAGGTGAATCGCGAGATCAGTAAAGATGCAAATCCCGCCGGATGCGTTCAAGGATTTCCCTTGGCGGTCTGGCAAATTCCGAGCGACTACCGGCTTCGCCATCGCCGGGCCGCGTCGCAGCGACCATCCCGAGCTTGGTGACCACCCGATTGACGTGCACCGGATCGCAACGATCCGCCTTGACGTCCGGCAACACGATGAGATCCTCGTGACCTCGAAAGCGAGCGGCGAGCGACCATTCTACCTGTTGCGGGTCTTCGGGGTCGATGTCGTCCTCGACCACGATGACAAGCTTCAGCAAATTGACAAGACCCATTGCGAGTACGATCGCCCGCTTGCCTTCACCGAGGCGCGGTCGGTGCATCACGATGACCGCATGTAACCGTCCCATGCCGCCGTCAGTTACGAACACGCGTCGAACCGCCGGGATCGAGCGTTGGAGGTCGCGCGTCAACGTGGTTCCAATCGCAACTGCCCCAAGCAGACAGTGCTCGTTTGCGTAACCCGGCAGGATTGCCTGGTAAATGGCGTCAGTGCGATGGCTGACGTGGCTGATTTCGGCAGCAAGGCCGGCACCGTAATCGACATAGAATCCGGGGAACTCCGACACCGGCCCCTCATCGATCAGCTCGTTCGGTAACAGTCGGCCTTCGAGTATGATTTCGGCATGGGCAGGAACTTCGAGGTCGACTGTCTTGCACTTGACAAGTTCGACGGCGCAACCAAGGAGTCCGCCGGCAATGTCGAACTCGTCATCGCCCAATTCGACGTACATTTGCGAGCCGAGCAGAACGGCGGCATGGTTGCCGATGGCGACCGCGATTTCGAGGTCATGGCCGCTTGCCTGCGACTTTTCCGCCAATAGCGCCAAGTGGTGGTTTTTGGCGATTCCTGCCATCAAACGGTTGCCACCTTCCAGCCGTAGCCGCGCGATCGAGACATTGCGACGACCGGTCTGTAGATCCTTGGCTACGATTACGCCGGCCGTAATGTAAGGTGCCGACTCGCGTTCGAACCATTGCGGCACTGGCAGTAGCTGCCCGATGTCTATTGTGCCGGCATGTACGACCTGTTGCGCTGGTCCCTCATCGACCATTACGGGCTTGATAGGATTGCGCAACGCAGAGACACAGAAGGCGTCCAGTTCTTCACGCTGGACGCCGAACGCCGAGGCAAAGCGACCCCGACTGTTGAAGATATTGCCAATGACCGGCATCGAATGCCCTTTGACGCGTTGGAAAAGCTGCGCGGGCCCACCGTCGCGCAACGACAGCACCGAAGCGATTTCAAAGCGGAGATCGACGCTCCGGGCAACCTTGTGCAATTCGCCGGCTTCCTCGAGTACAGCCACAATGCTGCGCATGCTCTGGTCTGTCAGGTCTTTCTCCATCATCGTTCCTCACTGTGACGGGAGTCGCAAATGCCGAGCATGCGTGCGCACCGGCTTTTCGAGTATTCCCCCGCAGGCGCCATCGCAATGGTTTCGGGAGATATTGCCATCCTGAAGCATGCAGTTATCGGTTTCTGACCGCGTCCGGCGCAAAATTGTCAAACCGCAGAATCGCTTCATAGATTGCTGCGGTGCCGGCGGCGATCGCTTCGGGTTCTGCCCATTCTTCCGGCGTGTGGCTGCGGCCTTCCCGGCATGGGACAAAAACCATCGCACTCGGTGCAACGCGGGACATGAAGGCTGCGTCGTGACCGGCGCCGGACGCCATGGCGAGAGTCGAGAAACCCAGATCACCGGCGCTTTTCTGGAGTAGATCTCGCAATCCTGGGTCAAATTCGACTGGCTTTGTGTCCGACAGAACATTCCACGTGGTCCTTTGCACCTTGCAATCGGAAGCGATCGACGCCGTCCATCTTTCCAGGTCCGCCATGAACTCCCGCATCAACGCGTGGTCCTCTCCGCGCGCATCGACCACGACGTGTGCCTCGCCGGGCACCACATTGGCCGCATTCGGCGCAAATTCCACGCTGCCGACGGTACCGACGAAATGTCCTCGCCCGGCGGCCGCGCAAGCCTCCGCCCGTTCGGCCACGAATGCGATCGTCCGTGCCACCGCCAGTCCGGCATCGTGACGCAGTGCCATCGGGGTCGTACCGGCATGGTCGGCTCGTCCAGAATACCCGACCTTGATCCGCGCAATGCCAACGACGGAGGTTACGATCCCCAGGTCGACCCCGCTTGTTTCGAGGACGGCTCCCTGCTCGATATGTAGCTCGAAAAAGGCAGCCACGTCTCTACGCTTTGCCGTTTCGAGCCTTGTTGCCTCCCCGCCGACCCGGTCAATGGCGTCGCCCAAATTTTCGCCCTTGGAGTCGCGATTGCCAAGCATGTCTGGCGACAATTCGCCTGCCATCGCGCGACTTCCGATGCAGGAAAGACCATACTCGCTGGGTTCCTCCGCGAGGAAGTCGACCATTTCGATCGCGTGGCGAAGCGTCCGGCCTTCCTCTCGCAGCGACCGCAGCACTTCCAGTGCCGAAATGACACCGACAACTCCGTCGAAACGGCCGCCAGAGTAAACGGTATCGCTGTGTGACCCGATCAGGATCGTTCCGATCGAAGGTTCCCCTCCCTCCATGCGACCGATCATGTTGCCGCCGGCATCGAAGCGCATGGCAATCCCAGGCTTTTCGGCGCGCTGCCTTAGCCACTCGCGGCCTTCGAGAAATAGCGACGAAAACGAACGCCTGGTATAGGGCCTGTCAGGGTCCGTGATCCTGCCTAGCGCGATCAAGTCGGCCCAGAGACGGTCGCCATTGATCGGGAGATCGCAACACATCCTGGTTATGACGGTCACATGGCGCGCACGGGGCAGACGAACTGGCCCTGCCCTGGCTTCGCGGTCACCCGCGTGCCGTCAAATATCAATTCGCCGCGCTGGAAGGTCGCCACTGGCCGATAGGGCAATTCGATGCCATCATAGGGGCTCCAACCGGTACAATTGTTACCACTGGCTGTTGCGCAATAACGGTGCGGATCGTGTGCCATGACCACGAAGTCGGCATCGCGGCCGATCGCAAGAGCACCTTTGCGATGGCCAATGCGGAACAATCGTGCCGGGTTGGCGGCAAGCAGACGGGCGGCCCAGACCGGGCTCAGGCGGCGTTCGAGCAGTCCTTTGAGAAGCAGGGATGGAAGGACTTCGAGCCCGGGAAGGCCTGATGCGTTCTTCAACATGTTCGGGTCAGTCTTTCGATTTTCTGACCAGCTGACGTGATCGGTCGAAACAACCGTGATGTTGCCACTGGCCAGATGCCGCCATAACGACTCAACCTCGCTGCGCGAACGGATTGGAGGATTTGTTTTCGCCCTGCCACCGAGCTTGGCAACGTCAGTTTCCTCATCAAGTATGAGGTAGTGAATGCAGGCTTCAATGGTCGTGTCGAAACCCTGCCCGCGGTAGTTCCGGCATATTTCGTAACCGCGGCCGATTGAACAGTGCACGATGTGCGTGGAACATCCTGCCGCCGCACCGATCTCGTAGATGCCTACGGTTGCGAGCGCCTCCGCTACGGTCGGTCGCGACAGACAGTGGGCCCGGTAATCCGCGATGCCGGAGCGCATGACAGCGGCTTCGGCGGCACGCACGGTTTCCTCATCCTCGTTATGGACGCCGGCGATCAAGCCGTGGCGGGAAATTTCCGAGCAACACGCGAACAGCGTATGCGGGGGTATGCGCGGGAAGCGATGCGGATGCGTCTCAAACGTGGAGAACTTGAAGCCCACAGCGCCGGCATCCACCATCTCCGCGATACGCATAGGTCCCTCTTCCGGAGACACGGTACCGTAAAGAGCGAAATCGACCCGCGCCTGCTCGCCTGCATCGCGGGCTTTGCGTGCGAGGCGATCACCGCTGCAGATCAACATATCATCGTCATAGGGCATGTCGACGATCGTCGTGACACCGCCCGCCGCAGCCGAGCGAGTCGACCACATGAAATCCTCCTCGGCTTTTTGTGATCTCGAGTGAACCTGTGAATCGATCGCGCCGGGCAGGATGTACGCTGCTCCAAAGTCCTGCCTTTCCCGGCTGGCCGGCGGCGGACCGTCCCCGACGCGTTCGACCAGGCCATCACGAATAGCGACATAGCCATCGTCGCGTATCATGTCGGCCCCCACGACACGGCCGGTTACGACCAGATCAAACTCGCTCATCTTCGCTCCTTACGGTTCGCGATCCAAAATTCAGGATCGACGAAACCCGTCCTTTGCGAAAATCACTTTCACCGAAGCGCATGATAACGAACAACGAAGCCGGGATGAGGGAGCGTCCTGCCGTTCGAGAAAACCTATTGCCCACTTCGACAAATCAATAATGACAGCCAAAAGGGGCCAAGCTACCATTCTTTCTCATCAACTGTGCCGGGTCGGATACACAAACGGCAAACTTGATCGTTCATCCTCACTGGCGCAACCGAAACCCATAACAACGCTATTGGGAGAAATTTCATGTGGGAACGACATCCAAGTCTGGTGAGTGTTTCGGCCGCACTGGCGCTGATTTTGCATGGTATCGCGGCATTACCGGCGAGTGCGGAAATCAAAATTGGTTTTCAGGCGCCAATGACAGGATTCGCGGCCAGTGACGGCCACGCGGCAAAGGTTGCCGCCGAGTTGGCGGTCGATGACATCAATGCCGCTGGCGGCGTGCTGGGTGAAGAACTCGTACTCGTCTCTTATGACGACCAGGCGATGGCCGACCAAGCCATCTTCACTGCAAACAAGCTGATCGGCGAAGACGGCGTCAGGCTGGCGATCAACGGCAGCTATTCGGCAAGCGGACGCGCTTCCGCACCTATCTTCCAGAAAGCCCAGGCAGTGTTCATCTGCGCTTATGGTGTACATCCCGACATCACCCGGGCCGGCGATTTCGTATTCCGGCTTATTCACCTTGGTCCTCCACAGGGACGCGCCGGTGCAAAGTTCGTCGGCGAGAGTCTGGATCTCGGGGAAAAGCGCGTCACGGTCATCACCATGGACAACGACTACGGCGAGGCAACCGTATCCGGCTTTCTGGATGCGGCGGAACGGTTCGGGATCACCCTGGTGAACAAGTACACGTACTCGCTGCAGGACCGGCAATTTGGTTCGATCGTCGCCAGCGTTAAGCGGGATGCCCCGGATGCGATCTATGTAACCGGATATTTCTTCACCGGCGGACCATTGGTGTCACAGCTTCGGGCGGCGGGAGTCACGGTACCGATCATCGCTTCGCAAGCCTTCGACTCGAAAAAATTCCTGGAGATTGCCGGTCCGGCGGCCGAAGGCCTGTTCATTGTCGGTGGACTTGCCGACGACGACGCGAACAGTGTTCTCAAGCGCTTCTTCGAGGAGTTCGAGAAGCGTGCTGGCTATGCTCCCGTGAACTCCACGGCACAGGTGTATTCGGCCTTCCAGCTCCTGGCAGACGCGATAGAACGCGCCGGCAGCACCGATCCGTTGGAAGTGCGCAATGCGCTCGCGGAGACGGAGAATTTCCAGATGCTTGGCGGCACTCTTACCGGTTTCAGCCTGGACCGCGAGATCAACATGCCGATGGCTGTGACAGTGGTCAAAGATGGTGACTTTGCGGCGTATTCGTCGATTGACGATCTTGAGCTACTCGAAGCATCGGCAGAATAGTACGTCGCTTCGCGAAACCAGCGCCGGTCCGTTGCCGTTGCCGGGTACACCGGGAAACGTCTCTGATCGCCGCAAACGAAATCCGGCAGGACATGTATGAGCACGGTTCCAGAGATCGATATTTCCGGTCTGTTTGAAGATCGTTCGACTCGCCGAGACGTCGCCGTCGCAATCGGCGAGGCTTGCGAGAACATCGGATTCTTTTCCATCAGCGGGCACGGGATCGACGAGAAGCTGATCGACAAGGTACAGCAGGTTGGGCGGGAGTTCTTCCGTCTACCGCTCGAAGAGAAAGTGCGTATTGCCCGTAAGCCCCCACAATACTACCGCGGCTATGTCGGCATTAGCACCGAGGGATTGGGGCGCGTGGCGGGCAGCGGCGCAGCTGACCTGAAAGAAGCGTTCGCAATGGGCCCGATCGATGTGCTTGACACCGCTTACTTCACCTCACCGGAGGGGAAGAGGCATTTCGAGTCCAATCGCTGGCCAGAGCATCCCGCCAGGTTTCGCGCAGTGATGGAGGAATACTACGATGCGATGACGCGGCTATCGGCGCGACTAATGGGTGGATTTGCGCTTGCGCTTGACCTGCCTGAAGAATGGTTCAACGACAAGATCAACCGCTCGATAAGCAATATCCGCCTCAACTACTATCCTGCCCAGGATCAACCTCCAAATCCCGGAGAGCTGCGGGCAGGTGCCCACACGGATTTTGGCAGCCTGACCATCCTGTTGACAGAAAAAGGTTCGGCCGGGCTCCAGGTCCGTGATTTCAACAATGAATGGGTCGACATTCCAAGCCGGGCTGGCCGGTTCGTGGTGAATATCGGCGATCTCATGGCACAATGGACCAACGACCGTTTCGTGTCGACCTTGCACAGGGTATGCAACCCGAACACCGATGACAGGTCCGACCGATTGTCGATCGCGTTCTTTCAGCAGCCCAACTACGACGCAGTGATCGAATGCATACCCACTTGCCTGCGTCAGGGCGAACAACCACGCTACAAGCCAACGACTTCCGGCGAACATCGGCACCGGAAACTCGAGTTTGCCAAGACGGGAACTGCAGAAAAGTGATGCTTTGACAAAAGAGTTTCTTCTTGGTTGCAGTTGGCGCGGCGTTCAGCATTTCCGCGACATCCCGGTCAAGACACAGTTCGAGATGATCCGCGATTCCGGATGTTTCGACTATCTGGACCGGCTACCGCTGCCGGATGTTCTGGACGAGTATCTGCGTTACTCGGAAGAGTTCAACATCCCGATCTGCACATGCACCTATCAATACATGCTCGGGCGCGATGAGAATCTGCTCGAACAAAACATGCGCATCGCGGCGCGGGCCGGGGTGAAGCTTCACAATATCATGATTTACACGCACAGGAACGACGGGCAGGTGGCGAGCGACGATGAAATCGCGGATTGCTACCTTCGCACCTGGGAAATGGGCGACCCGCTCGGGGTGCACCCATCCTTCGAGGTGCACGTCAACATGTGGTCCGAAGCATTTCCGCGTGTGCGCAGGGTGGCGGAACTGGTCCAGGGTGCCGGCATTCCGTTCAATTTCACGATGGACTATAGCCACTGCATTTTCAAGATTGAGAACCCGGCCGAGCAGGACATCTCAGGTATCCGGGCCGATGTGGACGCCGGACGGATCGTTCTGGATCCGTTTGAGAGCGGAAGTCTGTGCGATGAATGGCTCGAGATGAATATCGTTCCGTTCGTGCAATTCCGGCCGGCCGCACCGAACGGACCGCCCAACGTCTGGGCCACCGACGAGAACGGAAATCCAGGACGTGGTATCCAATACCCATTTACGAAACCGCGTCCCGGTGAATGGCATTCCCCCTGGCATGGATTCAAGGGTGAACCCAGCAAGGAAGCCTTGCGCAAGGTTTTTCGCTATCATCTGACGCACGAAGGAAGCCCGTTGCGTTTTGTCACAACGGAAATGATCAACCTGCCCGATTACGGCATGAATGCAAGATACTCGCTTTTTGAGCACAACGTGGCCTGCGCGCGGTGGATCCGCGCAACCTGGGAACAGATGAAGGCCATGCACGCCGCCGGCATTCCGCTGGCCGTGTGACGAAGAGGGGAGGGACCACGCAAAGGGGTGGCCTTGCCTTGCGAGTTCGGGCTCCAGGGCAAGATTGAAGCAACATTGTGGACACCTGGAAGGCGTCCGATGGGTCCATGCCGATAACGCACGACTGTGCCGGGAGGGAATGAACGCATGTACTATCTCGATCTGGCCGTAACGGGCATCAGCTTTGGCGCAATGTACGCGATGATCGCGGTCGGCCTGACGCTGGTCTATGGATTGCTGCGTATCCTGCATATCGCTCATGCTACGGTTTACGCGCTCGGCGCATATGTTTGCGTCCTGGTCGCCAACGCGACGGGCAGCGTTCCGGTTGGCATTCTCGCTGCGATGACGGTAGCGCCATTGTTTGGCATCGCCATTTGCCGGTTTCTCTACGAGCCACTCCTGAAATACCCGCCGGACGTGCCAATGATCGCATCGGTCGGACTGCTCATTCTGATGCAGGATGCCTTCCGCATCATGTTTGGCGAGCAAGGCATCACCTTTGACAGAAACGAATATGCGTTCATGATTTTCAACGTTGCCGGCATTACCGTGAATGCAGTGCAATTGGCCATCGTGGCCGCAGCCGTGATCGTTTTCGTCGGCCTGCATTTTTTTACAACCCGAACGCGCATCGGCGTAGCGTGGCGCGCGACTGTATCGCGACCGCAGATCGCGGCGAGCTTCGGAGTTGATGCGAACAAGGTCCGCTATCTGAATTTTGCCGTCGGTTCGGTGCTCGCAGGGCTTGGCGGCAGCTTGATTGCGCTGTTGAACAACTTCGTCGATCCGGTGATTGGCTACGTTGTGAGCTACAAGGCGCTCGCTATCATCGTGCTAGGCGGCCTGGGCAGCGTCCGTGGTACGCTCATCGCCAGTCTGATCCTCGGATTCGTGGAGGCTTACGGTACCATCTTCATCGGGTCCTGGCTCGATCGTGATGCGATCGCGTTCCTTGCCCTCATCATCGTGCTGATGTTCCGTCCGCAAGGCTTCACCGGAGCGAGAACCTGATGAGCGCGTATGAAATCAGTGTTATCTCGGTTGTCGGAATAAACGTGATCCTCGCGGTCAGCTTGAACATGATCAGCGGGTTTTGCAAACAATTCAGCCTCGGCCACAGTGCGTTCCAGGGCGCCGGAGCATACGCGGCGGCATTGGTGATGGCGGGAGCCGGTGGGAGTTACTTTCCGCTTGCGATGCTGGCGGCCACCGTGACCGGCGGGCTTTTCGGCATCATCGTGGGTTTGGCCTCGTTGCGCGTACGCGCTGATTTTCTCGCGGTTACCACGATAGGTGTGAATTTTCTGTTTATCGGCTTTGTACGTAAGCAGGCTTGGCTCGGTGGCGAGATGGGAATCAGCGGAATTCCCGCAACCGGTCTTGGCGATGTCGGCAATGTCATAATGATCTTGGTGTTTGCCTGCGCGACAATAGTGCTGAGCCTTCATATCAGCCGATCCTGGATGGGTTTTACATTTCGCGCTGTCGGCGAGGATGAAGAAGCCGCATCCGTTCTCGGCGTCAACGTGGCTGCCTACAAGGTTGCAGCGTTTGGAATCGGCACGGCGCTCGCCGGCCTCGCCGGTAGCCTTTACACGTTTTTCACCCAGTTCATAACGGTCGACGCGTTCGATTTCATCTCTTCGGTGATGTTGATGGCGATGGTCGTCGTTGGTGGCACCGGGTCGACCTGGGGCGTAGTCGCCGCCGCCATCGGCTTGACGTTGTTGCCCGAAGTAATCCGTTTCGTGGACGACTACCGTTTGCTGGTTTTCGGTGGGATGCTGATTCTGGTCGTGCGGCTGGCACCGGGGGGGTTGGCGGGATTTGTCAATCGCTTGCTCCAATACGGAAAACGGGAATGACTCCGGCCTTGCAAATCGACGACGTCGCGGTGCAGTTTGGCGGTGTGCGTGCGGTGGATGGCGTGTCACTGAAGGTGATGCCGGACGAGTTCGTTGGATTAATCGGCCCGAACGGCGCTGGCAAGACCACGTTGATCCGCGTCCTTGCGGGGTTGATAAAACCCGACCGCGGAAGAGTCATGCTCAACGGCGTCGATATCACCCGGGAGGCGACGGCGGCACGCGTGCGTGGCGGCCTGGTTCTCACCCACCAGATCGTGCGGCCGTTTCGCGCAATGACGGTCCTTGAAAATGTCGTTCTTGCGGCAGGCTATCGCCGGACTTCGAACCCGTTTCGCGCAGTGACACAGTTGGGTCGCGGCCCCGAAATCGAGCGGGCCACAGACATCCTCGCCCAGGTCGGTATGAACGGTTCGGAAAAGAAACTCGCCGGTTCGTTGCCTCTTGGCCAGATGAAGCGGCTCGAGGTGGCGCGCGCTCTCGCGGTTGACCCGCGCGTCATTCTGCTCGACGAACCGCTTGCGGGCCTCAACCACATCGAAGCTCCGGGCCAGATCGAGACAATTTCCAGAGTTCACGCTGACGGTATTACCGTGGTCCTCGTCGAACACAATCTGGAACAGGTCATGCGCGCGTGCGAACGACTCGTCGTCCTCAACAACGGGCAGGTGATAGGAGACGGAGAGCCGCACGTGGTCATGGCCGATCAGGTGGTCCACGAAGCATATGTGGGCGGCGCAAGGGTGGACCATGCTGAAACTTGAAGGACTGACTTGCGGCTACAATGGTGCGGAAGCCGTCAACGACCTCAGCCTGGATTTGCCCGCCGGCTCGATACTTGCTCTGCTCGGGCCGAACAGCGCCGGAAAGACTTCGACCATCATGGCCATCATGGGGCATGTCGACATCTACGGCGGTCGCATTCTCTTCGAGTCCGAGGACATCGCCCAACGTCGCCCGGTCGATCGGGTCAGCCTTGGCATTTCCCTGGTGCCGGAAGGCCGTCAGTTGTTCAGCGATCTTACCGTGGGTGAAAACCTGACGGTTGGCGGTTACGCGCGCCCCGCTGATCGCGATGCATTCAACCGGGACCGTGTCTTCAGCTATTTCCCGAGGCTTCATGAACGCCGTGGGCAACTGGCCGGCTCTCTGTCCGGCGGCGAACAGCAGATGCTGGCCATTGGCCGTGCATTGATGGCTGAACCGCGGCTGTTGCTTGTCGACGAGCTATCTCTCGGGCTGATGCCCAAAATCGCCGATCTGTGCCTGGATGTGCTCATGCAGCTAAGGCAGCAGGGTCTCACCGTAATGCTGGTCGAGCAGAATACTGCCTATGCGCTCGATGTCGCAGATCACGTTTGCGTGCTGTCCTCGGGTAGAAAGGTTTACGAAGGCACCCCCGAGAAAGCCAGGGCTGAGGGGTCGATTTTTGCGGCATTCCTCGGCGGAAGTCAAAAACCATAGGTCTAATCCCTTAGCGAGATCGAGTATTGCCGCTACGCGCGAAGTGCAGACTTTGACCATTTGCCGCCATTTGTCTTGTCATGGTGTCGTGGACTGCACGTGATATTGCGGATTGCGTGATTGTTTTTCATGAATGTTATCATACAAGGAGGGCGGATTCCTACGCCAACCCCCTGTAAGCCGTTTGTTTAAATATGTCATCGTTAGGCTACACATAGGCATGATATAGACCTTCGCGAACAAGCAACTGAAATCCCTATTGGAAACGGGGAAGTCGAAGATTGACGCGCGATTCCACAAACGCATCCTGCGTAGGCTGGACGCCCTGGATGCCGCGACCTTGCCTGAGGACATGAATCTTCCCGGCTTCGATTTTCACGCGCTGAGATACGGCGGCCGGGCGCGTTACACTGTCCATGTGAATGGACCGTGGTGCATCACCTTCGGGTTTCGCGATGGCGACGCCTTCGCAGTGGAATTCGAACAATATCACCAGGAGATGAGGATGAACCGCAACCCCGACTGCTGCCCGACGCATCCGGGCGAACTTCTCCGCGAGGATGTGATACCGGCGACCGGAAAATCCAAGTCCGAGATCGCGCGGATGCTCGGCATCTCGCGCCAGCACCTGCATGACGTTCTGGCCGGACGCAAACCCGTCAGTCCCGAGGTTGCCGTGCGCCTCGCCAAGTTATTCGGGAATTCGCCTCTGGTTTGGATCAGGATGCAAGGAGCCTATGACGCATGGCACGCCGCTCGTAATATCGATGTCACCGGGATTCCCTCGCTGGCCGCCGCAGAATGATAGTCCAACATAGATACGAAAAGTCCCACAACGGTTGTTCTGTATTCTTGCTGTTTCCGAAGCCATCAACCGGAGCTCTCAGAGGTCATTGACGGGTAAATACCCGGGCAAATGCCGCTGATTGCGGCTGGGAGCACCGAAAATCCCCTAATATTTCGTCTATATCCGAGACTCGCGTGGGTTTGACCGGGAATGTGCTCATTTCAGGCATTCGGTGGCCTGAGCTCCCGGATTTTCTCTGGTGGAAAGTAACGATTGAACGCGGTTCGTCCGATCTCAAGCTGCTTGATGACATCATTGACGAACGGATAGTTCTTCGTGTGTGTCCTGAAGCATTGCCTCGGCGAGGCGGACTTTCTCGTCATCCATTGAGCGCGGCCTGCCACCCTTCCGGCCGCCCTTCCTTTCTTGCGGCAGCGAGGCCTGCCATGGTGTTCTCGACAATCAGTTCGCGCTGGAACTCGGGTTGATTCCGGGGCAGGATCGTACGTTAAGCACGTGAAGCCGTTCACGACGCGGGTTTAACGCCGTTGGTTGCCCGGCGTGCGGATCGAGCCTATCAGCGCCTTTTTCTCGTAGAATCGAAGCGCCGACGTAGTGAACCCCGTCCGGCGTGCGACGTCGCCGACCGAGAGGGTGAATTTCTGAGGCCGTCGGGTGTTCATGGCTCTAATCCAACATAGGTCCCGATTCCGCCATAGGGGATTCCACTTCGCCTTGATATAGTGAACGTATCATCGATCTGGCAGCTCCCAATCCTTCGAGATTGTCTTGCGTACAGATTTGAGGGCAGGACGCCAGCATCAGGGTCTATACGGTCATGGGATTTAGGAGGCTCGACGAAACCATTCAGAGAAGGATCATCGCCATGGTCTCCGAACGGGTCAACGCAGAAGTTCATCGCGAAGCGCTACAACACAACGCCCGGAAACGTCTCAAACTGGATGAAAAAGGAACGAAAACAAGAAACCGAAGGCATAAGAATCCTATGGCGGAATCGGGACCTATGTTGGGTTTAGGCCGAAATCGCTGCGGCAGACGTTGATCATGATGCGCTGCTCGTACCGCCGCGTGAGGGTAGCCAAGATGAGGAAATGCAGGTTGGCTGTCATTGGGTGCTCTGACGTATTTGTACGAACCAGGTTGAGTACGCACAAGCATTCGTCATCGGCGTATTCAGTTCACCTCCGGTTGAAATGTGAACCGCGTGACCTCAAGGGGGACCATACTATTACCTGTGCCTCCATGCACGGGCGTTCCGGCGGGTTCCGATACCTTGATCGATGTGGCACCGGGTGCTATATCTCATGGCATGATGAAAAACATGTGCGGGGTCCGGATTGCGCACCTTCAAGACCAAGCCCTTCGCGCGGTTCGCGCGGCGCGAAGGGATCGGGGATCGTTCGCTTTGCGATGCCGTCCGGCGTGCTCAGGAGGGGGCGTGATCAAGCAGCGCATCGCCCGCAGGGTTCGTGGCCGATCCGGCGGGTTCCGCACGATCGTGGATTTTCGCCGAGGCGAGCTGGCGTTCTTCGTCCATGGGTTTGCGAAGAGCGACCGAGACAACCTTCGGCGCAAGGAACTCTCGGGGTTGCGGTCGCTGGCAAACGAGTATCTGGCTCTGAACGCTGCGGGGCTTGCGGCCGCGCAGGCTGTTGGAGCGATAATCGAGGTGGAATGCGATGACCAAGCAGTATGAGAGCGAAGTGTTGGCGTCGGTGCACGAGGCCGCGCTCGGTCTGGCAGAGGCGGGCGTCATGTCGAAACGCACGATGCGTGCGTTCGATGAAATGTGTCTCACGCCCGTCGAGGAGATGACACCGGAGGACATCCGAGCGCTTCGGCTGCGCGAGTATGCGAGCCAGGCGGTGTTCGCACGCTACCTCAATGTGACGACGGGTCTGGTGAGCAAGTGGGAGCGCGGCGAGAAGCACCCGCGGGGTGCGTCGCTGAAGCTGCTGACGCTGGTAGCGAAAAACGGTCTCGCCGCGGTGGCGTGATTTTCTGCCCGGATTGGGTGCGTCCATCACCGGATTGAAACCCGGATTGTCTGCAACCGGCCTGCGCTCACCGGTCTGACCTGCCTCTTGTCCGGTTTTCCCTAATTGGCAGAGAGGAAAACCCGTAGCGCACCGTTTTCCCCCTATCCGGAAAGGAGCGGTTAAGGACACCCCCCGACAACCCTGTCCATAAACAGGCTTCAACCGTGCGCCGTGAAAGGCGCGTCATCCTTGTGGGCGGAAATCCCACCCAGCAAATTGTCGCTTCGGCTGGTAGCAGCCAGGGCGGTTCATGGAGGTAACGAAATGAACTGAAGCACTCTGGTGTCAAAGGGTCGCCTTGGGCGGCTCAGCGAGCAGGCAGGCCGGAACGCGAAGTAAAACGCCGAGCAGGCCTCGAAACGGTTAATGCGGGAGCTGACCCTCCGGTTGATAAGGGGAAGGCCGGCGACGGCTCGGGAAGCAAGCGACAGAAGCACCGGACCGTTCCCGCCGGGGTAGTGGCGCCGGCATGTCTGCAAGATGGAAGACGTCGCAACACGGGAAGCCCTGTCGGTGGCGTGCACGCGCCAACCGGAAATCCGTGAGGACCAGTCCGGGCCGACAGGGTGGCGGAGAGGCCCGTAATACTGAGGACGCCGGGTAATGCCGGTCGAGGGAAGGGGCCTCAGGTGCGGAGGGACGCGGAAAGGATGAAAGCCTGCGGGAGTGGCTTAGCCTATAACCCCGCCTTGAGGGCAGAGACTTCGGAACGCGTCACATGCGGAAGCGAAGGGGTCGGACCCGAACGGTTCGACGCCGCCGGGGCGTGAACAGGCCCGGCGGCACACCGGAAACGACGCGGGAGGCAGGATGGCTGGCGTGCAGCGGCCTCGGGTTACCGGACCAACCGGCTCCTCCCTCCCACGACCCGTTCTGGTGGTCCGTGTGCGAGGTGCATGATCCCACTGGAGAGCCCGGTGCGGGAAATCCGCACGCCGGGTTCGGAGAGCGGGGGACTGGAAACGCGGCCATGGGAGCCGGACTGAGGCCCGGAGCGAAAGCGACGGACAAGCCACCGGACCCTAAAGCTGGCGCGCCAGCCCCCGACTCTACCATTGCGGACAGGGGGGTATACTACGGACAGCGTTTACGGACAGGCAGGGCAATGGCAAGAACCTTCGCGTATCTCAGGGTCTCGACATCCGAGCAGACAACCGAAAACCAGGTGCAGGAAATCACGGCTTCGGGTTTCCGGGTCGAGCCGCACCGCATCGTCACCGAAACCATCTCGGGAAGTGTCGCCATCAGCCAGCGGCCGGAATTCGAAAGGCTCGCCGACAGACTCGAGTCCGGAGATGTCCTGGTCGTCACCAAGCTCGACCGCCTCGGGCGCAACGCCATGGATGTCGCCGCCACGGTGGCAGGCCTCGCCAAGGCCGACATCAAGGTTCACTGCCTGGCGCTCGGCGGTGTCGATCTCACCAGCGTGGCGGGCAAGCTCACCATGTACGTGATCAATGCGGTGGCTGAATTCGAGCGCGATCTCCTCATAAAGCGTACCCAGGCCGGCCTTCGCCGCGCCATGTCCCAAGGCAGGCATCCTGGCCGGCCGCACCGCCTTTCCGGCGAGGAGCGGCAGTCGGTGCTCGAACTCCTAACCACCGGCGCCAGCGTCTCCTCGCTCGCCCGGAAGTTCGACACCAGCCGCCAGACCATCATGCGCGTGAGGGATGGGGTCCCCGCTGGCCAAAATTGATTCCGATGAGGCTGATTTACGCGAGGCCGTGGAACGGGAGGCCGCATCGGAGAATCTGACCGCCTTCATCCGCGAGTGCTTCGCACCCCACGGCGGTCAGCGCGGCGGAATTGCGCTTGCTTTAGCCTGTGACAGGGTCGTCCGCTATTCTGCTATCGCCCGTGCGCCGTACAGTCAGTTGAACGCCCAAGGCTTGGAAGACAGCGAGAACTGTGGAAAGCTTCGGATCGCTGGTCGCTGACAAACTCTTGTACAGTCCTTGGCGCGATACATTGGCAGCCCGTGCAATCTTGCTCATTCCCTGCGCTCGGGCAAGCGTCAGGAGAGCCGACTTGATGTAGGCTTCGTCTTCGGTTTCCAAGGCGGCCGCGAGATAAGCGGCCTGCCGCTTGGGTGTGGTCAGATACCTGGCGGCATCAAACGGACGGAATTTCTCACGTCCGGTCAGTTCCTTTGTCATCCTGTAGCTCCTTCGCCAATCTGCGGGCGCGATTAATGTCGCGCGATTGAGTACCTTTGGTACCGCCACACAATAGGAAGTAATTGGCCTCTTTGATGATGAAATAGACGCGATAACCCGGGCGTCGATGAATACGCAGTTCGTAAATGTTCTCGCCGAGATGTTTCACGTCTCCCTTTCCGGTCTCCACTAACCTTTCCACCTGCACAATGATCTGCGCTAACGCTTGGTCGTTGCGCAAACCATCGAGCCACTTCTGAAAAGTCCCGGATTCGTTTCGCTCGGCCATGTGTCTGCCGTAGATGACAGGGCGGAGGGTGTCAACCCGAGATGACATCTGGAACAACAACAGACCGCTTGGCGCACTGTCATTTCGTTCCCGGAATCAATGTGATCGCATCGAAGCCGATGGCGTAGCTGGATTCCGGTATGGCGCAATTTTTGGGGATTGAGGTTGTAAAACGAAACACGCGACGAGCGCCACCAAGGCCTGGTTGTCGTTTGCGGGTTCAGGCGGCTTCCATTGCTGCCAAAGCGGCGTTCTCCACTGACCATGGCGCAAAGATTATCGAGGTGCTGATCGCGGACCTTCGGGAGCGCCGCCTGGTTCTCCCGAGCATCAATACGCTGGAACGTCTCGCTCTGAAGGGGCGAGCCCGGGCACGGCGGGAGGCGGCCATGGCACTCCATGACGCACTGACCGGGCCACAACGCGATCGCCTTCAGGCGTTGCTTGCGAATGACGCGATGATCGGCCAGGCACGCCTGACCTGGTTGGGTGTAGTGACCTGCATTCAAAATCGCTTCGGCTTGCAATCATCCGCGATTATAAACGCAGGTTGCTACACATAGTGCTGTCTAGGTCAAACGCGACTCTCGTGGGAGGGGGGTGGGCCGCGGCGAAGGCAAGGGGGAAGGAACTCGACCATCAACCAGAACAGCGGCCAAAATCAGACAGGCTCGCGCCCAAGGTCCTTCAGGCCGTCAGCAACGGACGAAGTTGCCGCTGAATCGCCCGTGACCTCGGAATCAGCAAAAATGCCGTCCTCGACGTCGTAAAACGGCACAGGCAAGCTGGAAAAATGTGCATTCTCGCAGCGCTCAGCGTCAAATGCAATTACCCGTGAATGCGACGAGAGGCGAAAACAAAATGCTTAGAGTGTCTTTTCGCCCCGTACCGGAATCGACCCCGGGAGCGATATTTCCACGGAAATTCCGACTTGACTAGTCAACTGAATAAGTTAATGTCGCACACATGGAAAGATTGTCTCTCGCGCCGCGGTACCAGATTCTTGCAGAGGAGTTGCGCCGCCGCATCGGAACCGGAGAATTCAAGCCGGGCGACAGGCTGCCCAGCGAAACGGAACTGTGTTCCGCCAATGGCGTAAGCCGTGGTACGGTTGTCCGTGCCATCGAAAGGCTGGTGGCGGACGGAATCGTCCATCGCCGCCAGGGGGTCGGAAGTTTCGTCGCGCGGCCGTCGCTGCACCGCCAATCCGGCCAGCTTCTGAGCTTTTCCGAGTCGGCCTCCGCCGGGGGCCTGACGTCGGAGCAGACACTGATCGCATTCGGCCAGGCGTCGAGGGAACGGGCTCGACAGTTCCAGTGCGATGTACCGGCGGTCTACCTCGATCGCATCCGCAGCATCGAGGGAGCGCCATGCGCCGTGCACCGCTCGATCATCCCCGGGGCCGTTGCCGGAAAGGTGGAGGCACTTCACGACCTTGAAGACGCGGCAAGAAGTGACCCGGGCTTCTCCCTTTACCGGGCACTGGAGGCGGCGGGATTCAGGGTCGTGGAGGCGCAGGAACGCATCACGTCCCGACTCGCGGGACAAGAGGATGCCCGGCACATGGGCGTAGAGGCGACCGCACCGGTGATGGTGGTCTTCCGGCGCAGCTACGATGCAACCGGCCGGCTCGTTGAAGCCGTCGAGGCCGTCTATCTCAGCGAAGTCTATTGCTACGATGTCCGGCTCGTTGCGCCGCCAAGCGTGGTGCCAACCGATTCTGGCATTCAGACCCGCAGTCCGGGAGGACGATTGACTGGACAGTAAGGAAGGAGAAAGCGGATGTCGAAAAAATTGATGTTGGCTGGCGCCGTTGCGCTCGGCTTGGGCGCAAGCTCCGCCGTGTCGGGAGACGTGGCGCCGGTCGCGTTGATCATCGCTCAGGGCGGCCTCGGTGACGGGTCCTGGAATGACACGGCCAATGCCGGCTTCCAGGCTGGCATCGAGAAGACCGGCGTCAACGGGCGCACGATCGAATCCAAGGACGTTGCCGCGCAGGGCGAGGAAATCATGCGCCGGGCCGCCGACGGCGGGTTCGGCCTCGTGATCAGTCTTGAGTGGATCCACGGTGAACCGATGGAGAAGATCGCACGGGACTACCCGGACACAAACTGGGTGATCATGAACCAGACTCGCGAAGGCGACAATATCGCCTCGGTCGTGTTCTCGGAGCACGAGGGCTCGTATCTCGCCGGCGCGCTCGCAGCACAGGTGACCACGGACACCTCGATCGAGGGTATCAACGCGGATCCAGTCATCGGCGTGATCGGCGGAAGGAAATCGCCAGGTATCGACAAGTTCATCGTGGGTTACATCCAGGGTGCGACCGCCATCAATCCGGACATCGAGGTCAAGGTTGCCTACGCAGAATCCTTCGGTGATCCGGCCAAGGGCCAGCAGATGGCGCAGGCCATGTTCGACGAAGGCGCGGACATCGTCTACCAGGTCGCCGGCGGAACGGGCATCGGGATCATCGAGGCCGCCAGGGCTGCCGGGCACTACGCGATCGGCGTCGACACCGACCAGGACGGCATGGCCCCGGGCAGCGTGCTCACCAGCATGGTCAAACGTGTCGACGTGGCCGTCGAGACGATCGTCGAGGCCCATGCCGCGGGCGCGTTTCCGGGTGGCGAGAAGATGCTGTTCGGACTGGCACAGGGCGGCGTCGCACTGTCGGAAATGACACACACACGGGATGTCATCCCGGCGTCATATGTTGCCAGGGTCGACGAGCTGAAGGCAAAGGTGATCGCCGGTGAAATAGATGTCTGGGACGTGTCTGAACAGGGTTACCCCGACTTCTTCAAATAGGTCCCGGCATCTTGACATGCCTGCCGGCCACCGCCCCCCGGTGGCCAGCAGGTGACATGGAGCGGTTGATACCCACCCCCGAATTGACCAATGACCGGCGCAAGGCCGTCACCGTCCGCCTTGGCGCTGTCGGCCTGAGCAAGTCCTACGGCGCCGTCCGGGCGAACCGGAACGTGTCGCTTGCGGTTGCGCCGCAGGAGATCCACGCGATCGTCGGGGAAAACGGCGCCGGCAAGACGACCCTCATGCGGCTACTGCAGGGCATCGAGCAGCCGGACTCGGGTGACATCCTTGTTGACGACAAACCGCGACGGTTCGGCGGACCGCGGCAAGCCTTCGAGGCGGGGATCGGCATGATTCACCAGGAATTCATGCTGGCACCGGAACTGACGCTTCTCGAGAACCTCGTGCTGGGGGATGAACCGGTCACGGGTTCGCTCGCGCGAATCGACTGGAAGGCGGCACGCAAGTCCGGGAATGCCCACTCGGCGCAGGCAGGCATCGAGGTCGACTGGGATCGCAAGGCCGGCACGACGCCCGTGCATATCCAGCAGTACGTCGAGATCATCCGCCTTCTGCGCCGTGGCACACGCGTTCTCATCATGGACGAGCCGACCTCGGTCCTGGCGCCCCAACAGGTCGAGGACCTGTTCCGTTTGCTTCGAAAACTGCGCGAGGCCGGTACAACCATCCTGTTCATCAGCCACAAGCTCAGGGAGGTCATGGCACTCGTCGACCGGGTTACCGTCATGCGCAGGGGCGAAGTGACCTTTTCGAGCAGCGTCGGCGAAACCGAGATTGCCGAGATTGCCCGCCACGTGGTCGGAGGAAGCGAACTCGACCGGGACGATGTGCCGTCGTCCGAAACACAAGAGATGTATACGGGCGGCGGACCCGTGCTCGAAGTCCGTGACCTGTGCGCACCCGCGATCGAACGGTCGCACCCGCTCAGGGGCATCAACCTGTCTGTTGGCCGCTCCGAGATCGTCGGCCTCGCCGGTGTCTCGGGAAACGGACAGTCGGAACTGGTCGAGTGCCTCGTCGGCCTGCGCAACGCGTCGTCGGGCCGGATCCGCCTGGAAGGCCGGGACATGACCTACGCCACGACGAAAGCGAAGCGCGACCAGGGCATGGGATACGTGAGCGCCGACCGCCGCAACGAGGGCCTGGCGCTGGATGCCACCATCGAGATCAACGTGACGGCGGGAAGCCAGCGCAGGGCGCCGATCTGCAAGCGCCGCACGATCGATCCACGCGCGCTCCGCCGCACCGCCTCGGAACGCCTGTCCAGGCTCGAAGTACAATTCGAATCCGTGCGCAATGCCGTGCGCAGCCTCTCCGGCGGCAACCAGCAGCGTACTGTCTTTGCACGCGAAACGGCCACCAACCCGAAGCTTCTTGTGGTCTCGCAACCGACCAGGGGGGTGGATCTGAAAGGGATCGGCGCGATACATTCCATTCTGAAAGGCATCCGTGCCGAGGGTGGGTCCATCCTGCTCGTTTCGGAAGAACTGGACGAGATCATCGCATTGTCGGACCGGATCTACGTCATCGCCGATGGCCGCATCGCCGGCGAGATTTCCCGTGAGCATGCCGATATCGCAACTGTCGGCCGCATGATGCTGGCCGGGATTGGCCAGGATGCGTGATCCCGCGATACAATGGCGCACGGCGACCGCCGCCTGGTTCGAGAAGGGATTCGAGCTGGCCTTTCCCTTCATCGCCGCTCTCGCGGTCGCATCACTCGTCCTGCTGGTCATCGGGAAGAACCCTTTCGAGGTCTTTTCCCTGATCGCGGTCGAGGCGTTCGGTTCGCAACGCCGGATCGCCGCCACGCTATCGGCCGCCACGCCGCTCCTCTTCACGGGCGTGGCAACGGCAATCTGCTTCCGTGCCGGCGTGTTCAACGTCGGCGTCGAGGGCGCATTCATCGTGGGCGGCCTTGCGGCGGCCTTTGTCGGTTTCGCATTTCCCGCGACCCTCGGGCCATTGCTCGTGCCCATCGCGTTCGTGTTTGCCGTTGTGGCGGGTACGTTCTGGCTCGCCGTACCGGGCTACCTGCTCGCGCGTTACGAGGTCGAGGAGGTGGTCACGATCCTGATGCTCAACTTCGTTGCCCTTGGCGTCACCGGATACCTGGTCAACGGACCGCTCCTTTCCGAGAAGACCGGGAACAACGTCACGCCGCTCATTCACGAAAGCGCCGAGCTGGTCCGGCTGGTCCCGCCTTCGACGCTGCACGCGGGCTTTCTCCTGGGATTGGCCGGCATCGCAACTTACGGGTTCTGGACCCGGAGAGTGCCGGCCGGCATCGAGAGCGCGATTGTCGGCCAGAACCGGCGTTTTGCGCGGGCCATCGGGATTTCGATCCCGGGCACCATCATCCTGGTCATGGTGATTTCCGGTTTTGTTTCCGGCCTCGGAGGCGCATCACACGCCCTCGGACAACTGCACCGTTTTGCCGAAGGCTTTTCACCGGGTTACGGGTTCACCGGCATGGCGGTCGCACTGCTCGGGCGGAATACGGCCGTCGGAATCCTCTTCGGTGCAGTCCTGTTCGGCGCACTCGCATCGGCCGGGACGACGGTGCAGCTCTTCTCAGACATCCCGCTCGACATCGTCAACATCATCGAGGGAACGGTGATGATCTTCGCCGTGGTCAAACTCGGGCAGATCACCCTGTTCCGGCGCAAGGCGGTTTCATGATGCTCGATCAGGTCCTGACTGCCTCGATCGTCCTGACCACGCCGATCCTGCTGGCCGCGATCGGCGGCCTGATCAACAGGCAGGCCGGGATCGTCAACATCGCGCTCGATGCGAAGATGCTGGCAGGTGCGTTTGTCGCGGTGATCGTTTCCTCGCTGACCGGGTCCTGGCTTGTCGCCGTTCTCGCTGCCGCTGCCGCCGGCGCCCTGATCGGCTACCTGTTCTCGCTCGCGGTTACCCGCTTGCGCGCCGACATGATCGTCGCCGGTCTCGGGTTGAACTTCCTGGTAGCCGGCCTGATCGGCTTCGTGCTCAGTTGGGCTTTCAACTCGAGCGGCACCCTGCGCATGCCGGATGTCCAACTGTTGCCCAGGATTCTTCCCGATACGGTTGAGGCAGTTCCGGTTGTCGGATCCATGCTGGCGGAGCTCGAACCCGTGACGCTCTTCGCGTGGCTCTCGGTCCTCGTCTTGCCATTCCTGCTCGCCGACACCCGGTTCGGGCTCCGGTTGCGGGCAACCGGCAACGCGCCACAGGTGGCGCATGCCATGGGGCTTGCGGCCAAGGGCCTGCAGGACATTTCGACGACCATAGCGGGCGCGTTTTCCGGCCTGGGCGGCGCTCATCTCGCCCTCGCCTCTATCGGCCTCTTCAACGAAGGGCTTTCCGCCGGCCGCGGCTTCATCGCCCTGGCAGCGTTCTATTTCGGTCGAAACCGGCCCATCCCGACGGCCCTGGTCTGCCTCCTGTTCGGGTTTCTCGATGCGACCCAGATCCGCATGCAGACGGCTGGACTGCCGCCGAAGCTGATTGGTACGATCCCCTACGTGATGGTCATGCTCGCGCTGTGCTGGGCGGGGTGGCGTAACAGCAGGTCCAGGGTCCGGTTGACATGAAGACGGCGCTCATCGTCATCGATATGCAGAACACGTTTCTCCATCCGAACGGAGAGCATTTCTATGCCGATGCACCCGTCATCGTGCCCAATTGCCGTCTACTGATCGACAAGGCACGCCGGTGCCGCTCCCTTATCGTTCACGTGGCCGACCGGCACCGCGGCGGTTTCGCGGATTTCGAGGACAAGCGCCTCCCGGCGCATTGCATTAGTGGCGCGTTCGATGCGGAATACTTTTCAGGGTTCGGGCCAAACGGTTCCGGCCAGGAGATCGAGATCGTCAAGCGCCGTTTCAGCGCATTCTTCTCAACCGAGCTTGCACTGTTCCTGCAGGAGCAATCGGTGGCAAGGCTGGTCATCTGCGGCGTCAAGACCAATGTCTGCGTCCGGGCGACGGCCCAGGATGCCTTCGCTTACGGGTTTGACGTATGCGTGGTCAGGGACGCGACCAACTCCAACCGGCAGCATCTTGCCGAGGCATCGCTCGAGGACATCGCGCGGTATATCGGACACCTGGTCTCGACGGCCGAGGCGATGGACCTGCTCGCATGACCTCTCTCGCGGCCACCGGATATGCGAGCATCGATTACGTGGTCGGGCTTGCAGGAGAGATCGTCGTCGATCAAACCACTCTGGTCAGGAGCCGTGATCCTGCCAACTGGCCCCGTGCCGGCGGATGTCCCGTCTACGTTGCTGCGGCGGTTGCGGATGCGGGGCATAAGGCGCATGCCATCTGCTGGGTCGGCAGCGATGGTGCGGGAGATTGGTTCAGGCAGGAACTAGCGTCGAAGGGCGTCGACATTGCGGGGGTCGCGACCATGGCCGAACGTTGCTCGCCGACCGCGATCCTTGCCTACCAGTCCGATCAGGGCTGCGCCTGCCTGTTTGATCCGGCATTTCCGGGCGAGGAGCGACTGGATACTCGACAGGAGAGGATTCTCCGGGCAGCGAGCCACATCTGCATCACTGTGGGTCCACCGCATCTCATAACGGAAATCCTGCGCTGCCGCGCGAAGTCGGTTCGCCTGTACTGGGTGCTGAAGCGGGATCTCCACGCCTTTCCCGTCACCCTGCGTGACGAACTGTCGAGCCAGGCAGACGTTATCTTCTGCAATGCGTCGGAGCGCGACCTGATTGGTCGGACTGCGCATGATGCGATCATCGTGCAGACAGGCGATGGAAACCGGATCACCATGCAGGCCGGAGACCGCCGTGACATCCTGGAGGTTGCTCGGCTGGAGGTTTCTGATACGACCGGCGCAGGCGACACGCTCGCTGGCGGTTTCATCGCTGCTGAAATGGCCGCAATTTCCGATCCGATCGAAGCACTGCGGCGAGGAATTCTGAGCGCGCGAAGACTACTGATGGCGCGCATGCCGGAGGGGAGGCCATGAAGCGGGCATGGTATCTTGGGCACAGCGCCGACACAGTCGGAAACCGGGCCATCCTCGTCGGCGATCCGGGACGGGTCAAGCGCATTGCGAAACATCTCAGAGATGCAACGTTTCTTCCGGTGACGCGAGGCCTGGAGACGGTCACCGGCCACTTTTCCGGCCTCAGGATCACGGTTGCTGCCTTTGGAATGGGTGCACCGATCGCCACGATTGTGCTGCACGAACTGGCCGACCTCGGCGTCACCCGGTTCCTGAGGATCGGAACTGCCGTGCATTTCAGCCCGGCCTCGCCTGGGCAGTTGATGATCAGCCGTGATGCCATCGGATTCGACGGCACGTCTTCTGCCTATTTGCCTGGCGGCGGTCCCTATCAGGCAAGTCCAGCACTGGCGGCGGCACTCGAAGCGGCAGCCAAGGCCCAGGGATGCATGCCGAGAACCGGCAGGTATGCTTCTTACGACGCGTTCTATCGGGATGTTTTCGGTATCGACGATGAGGGCCGGCGCCGGGCCGACTACAACCGGCGCAGGCTGATTCGGCAATCGGTTCTTGCGGTCGACATGGAAACTTCTGCACTGCTCGCTGCAGCCCAGGCGTTGGACGTTGCATGCGCCACGGTCTGTCTCGGCACGGTGGATGCCTTTACCCGGAAGAAGCTGGGGTCCGATGAAACGGCGCGTGGTGAACAGATCCTTTTCAAGACTGCCCTACACGGCCTCACAGGCCTTGACTGAAGTCCTTCGCGCCAACCGAATTGCTACCAGGAGGTTCCTATGGGTGAAATCGTTGAAAGATATTTCTCGACAGTGATCCAGCGAATCCGGAACGTGGCCGAATCCCAGGCCGAGGCCATTGGGGAGGCCGCCAGAATCTGCGCAAACGTGATCGAAAAGGACGGTCTCGTGTTCACGTTCGGCACCGGGCACGGCTCGTTTGCCGCGATGGAAATGTTCCCGCGAACGGGCACGGTCACCGGGTTTCGGCCGATCGTGGAGAGTTCCATGATCTCGTTTCACCGGGTTCTCGGAGACGGTGGCGCCCGGCAGTACCGTTTCATCCACGGTCGCGAGGGCTACGGCGATGCAATCCTGTCCTCCCATCAGCTGCTTTCCAGCGACGCCATGTTGATCTTTTCCCATTCCGGTCTCAATGCGGTCACTCTGGACATTGCGGTTGGCGCGAAGGATCGCGGCATGAAACTGATCGGGGTGACTTCGGTACCCCACTCCTCGTCCACCCCGTCGCGCCATTCCTGCGGCAAGCGGCTCTATGAACTTGCCGACGTTGTGGTTGATACCGGTGTTCCGAAAGGAGATGCGGGAATCGAAATAGAAGGATTGAAATACCGGGTCGGTGCGACGTCAACTTCGATCGCGATCGCAGTCGGGCAGGCGATCAACGCCGCAACAGCGGAAATCCTCATCACCCGTGGACGCGACCCTTACGTGATGGTGAGTCCGAACACTGCAGAACGGGTGGAGGCCGATAGGCAAAACGATCGCAACTATGCTGAACTCTGGCGACGCCTGAAGCGGCGTTGACGGAATCGCGTGAACCCATGGTGACGAGCTTCCGGTGCGAATTCCTGAATCGTGTTCGCAGCGTTGAAGAGCCCGGGATACCAAAATCAGTATTTCGTCATGCGCGCCTTTGACGCATTTCGTTCATCTGCCTTGCAACAAGACCGGAGGATGTTCGAGGCGCGCCTGTTCGGCCGCGTTCAAGATGCGCTTTCGCGGCACGTGTCGTTTGTCATAAATAAGTTCAGTGACGGTCATTGATTTCTCTCACTTTTTTCACGCGTTCTGTCACAAATAACTTCAGTGGATTGTCACAATTGAGTTCAGTGTGTTGCATTTCGATCATAAAAAACTTCAGTGTGTCGCAATTTCTGTCAGATATGACTTCAGTGTGTTGCAGAGGACAGGGCCGGTCATGTTGGCCGTGCATAGGCTGGACCGGCTCGGCCGCTCTACCCGCGACATGCTGAATCTGGTGCATGAGCTGGATGGCAAGGGCGCATCGCTGGCCCCAACCCAACATCGGTACCAAAAGTCCCACAACAGGTAACAGGTCAGTTCCGACAGAGGACGGCATTCCTGCTGATTCCGAAGCCATCAACCGGAGCTCTCAGAAACCGTTGACAGGCAAATGCTCACGCAAACGCCGCTGATTGTGGCTGAGAGCATCGAAACTTTCCTGAAACTTTGCCTATACAGGGTATGATCTCTCGAACGACAATCTGCGGAACAACACAGGTGTCCTGCCCCCCAAATCCGTACCCAGCATCATCCCGGAAAATTGGGGGTCGCCCAAACGACAATCCGTCAACTATTTCAGAGAAATGCAAACTTCCTTGTGGGACTTTTGGTACCGATGTTGGGTTGGGGCCAACAATGGGATCGCATTGGCCAATTCTATGCGGCCTTCCCTGCCGGCCACACGACAGCGTCCGCCGCACTTCAAAGGCTCAACCGGTTCCGGACGTCAAATCGCTTCTATGCTGCCAATCGGGAACTCGGCCGAACGCTGAAGACGGAGTTCGTTCTGCAGTACATGTCGGAACCGCAACTCAGGGCCAGGTTCGCCGGGGATTGCTGAAAGTTGAGCAACTCCATGCGTTGGCACGGGCTGTCTATTACGGGCAAAGAGGCCGTATCAGTGCCCGCGAAGTCTACGATCAGATGAAGACCTGTTCGTGTCTCACACTCATTCTCGCGTGCATTATCTAATGGCAGGCCAGGGAAATCTCAAAATGACGGCCACGCCGGATTTTCCGTTCGATCATGAATTGCTCGGACACGTCAGCCCAATCGAATGGAAGAAAGTCATCCTCTACGGCGAAATCAAAATCGATCCTGCAAAACTAAGGATGCAGGGTCGTTAGCGTGTATTTCCACACGAATCTGGCTAATACCCTCCAAGGCAATGCGTTGCGCAAAGAGTTTTTATTACTTTCAACATCGGCCTTGTGAGCGCTCCTAATTGCCTGGCAATCGGGTCTTGGCGGTCAGCCTGCTACCTTTTGCGTGTAATTTTCTAGGTCGCGCAGCAGCTTCTGAGTGCGTGCGTCATCTATCCAGGAACTCCGAATTGCATTGCCAGAAAAATTTTGGAGGTCGGTCAGTGAAAACCCGTGATCACGGTTCAAGAGCCCGTAGATGTCACCCTGATATCGATCACTCATGAACGCCGGATCATCGCTGTTGACCGTCACGTTCACACCGCGCTCAAGCATCTCGCGTATCTCCTTTAGGCGTCGTGGCGGTGTATTGTTGTAGGCCGTAGGGCAAGTTGTGAAACAGATGTTCTTGCGGACCACTTCGTCACAAAGCGCATCATCCCGGATCACGTCGGTTCCATGATCAATACGGTCGACTTTCAGTAAGCGAATGCACTTGGTGATTGCCTCTACCGAATGCGGCTGTTCGGAATTGCAATGCGCAGTGACGTAAAGGCCGGCGGCACGCGCGGCCCTGACAATTCCCTCAAATTTCTCGACCGGCGTATATTTCTCGACGTCGTCAGGATAGAGGCCAATCGCGACGATCTGGTCGAATGAAGGTCGCAGGATTTCCATCGCTTCTTGCCCGGTAATCCCGCCCTGGTCCCAGTAAATCCCGAAGATCAGCTGTGAAGTGACGTCAAGCTCCTGTTCCGCCTTTTCTCTCGCCCGCCGGATACCAGGCATGAAAACCTCCGGTTCGATCCCACGCCCCATATGCAGCTGCGGGTCGAAATGTATCTCTGTATGGCGAATGTTCTGCTCAGCGCATGTCTGCAGATACTCGAAGGCCACTTCGAAATAGTCTTGCTCGGTCTGAAACAGCTCCAGCACCCGGTTGTAACTCGCCAGAAAGCCACGCAGTTCGGTAAAATCCATGGACTCACGGATTTGGTCGGCCGTCGTTTCCTTGAGTGCGATACCATTTCGATTTGCAATCCGCACCTGCGTTTCGGGCGTGATCAAACCTTCCAGATGAACGTGAAGTTCGGCTTTGGGCATTCCGGCAGCGGACTGTCTGGATGATGGATCCGAAGCTTGTCTCTGATCATGCGGTTTTTGCCTGGTGCACATGGTGCCTCCATCCGCAGTCCGCAGCTGATCGATTGACCAGGGGAGATCCGACCTGAGGTAAATTACAATGCCCCGACAAATAAGTCCAATAACAAATCGGCTTAGGATTGCATAATAAATTCCTAATACATTGCGGCGACCGGATTCGGGTAGACTGCCGATCTTGGTAAGACATTCTCAATACACCTGACGACCTTTCCAGCATACGTTTCCGTGCGACACTGCATTGAGGCTGAGTTCATGGCAGCGCAATATCCTCTAATTGAATGGGAACACGCGGCAATTCCAGTCCGGTTGCGGCCCGGATCGCGGCGGCAACGGCAGGAGTAGAGGACAGGCTTGGTGTCTCTCCGACACCTTTTGCACCATAGGGGGCAGTCTGGTCGGGCTCCTCGATCATTTCGATCTCAACCGGGGGCATGTCTGCGAAGGTTGGGATCAGATAGTCGGTGAACGACCCATTCCTCACCTTGCCTTCTTGCTGCAACACCTCTTCCATTTCGGCCAGTCCCAACCCTTGGGACGTTCCGCCCTCAATCTGGCCGATCACCGACAAAGGGTTGAGTGCATTGCCCACATCCTGACCGCTGGTCATCTGCACGACTCGGACCAGTCCCAAGTCCAGATCCACATCGACGACCGCCCGGTGCGCGGCAAAGATCCAGGACACATCCGTATCGCCCTGACCTGATTTTTCGTCCATCGGTCGGGTCTGCCGGTGGCTGAACCGTTCTGCAACTTCGGTCCGTTTAGCCCGAATCGGGTCGAAATCAACGGTTTTTGGCCGGGATCTACGCCCCGGAGTCGCTCTCGCGCGCTCCTGAGCACAAAATGCACGGGCATTTACAGCGAAGGGCGTGAGAATGCACCTTAGCGAAGGGCGTCAGGGTTGTCCGGGCGCGGATATTCCTAAATGCCGTCCAAGGCGACCCGCATTGATTGAATAAGGGCCATGTGCTTCGAACGATACAAACGGCACATTCGCACGCTGCTTCCGGCTCTCGGCGACGAGGCGAGCTCGATCCGGATGTACCTGCGTTTCCTCGGGTCGAATGGCCTCTGCCGGCCGGAACTCATCTACGCGGTCCCGACGATCCCGAGAATCCGGAGCGAGAGCCTGCGGCAGCTCTGAGCCCATTCCAACACACGCTACGCTTTGAACGAATGGCTATCAAATGTGGACAGCCGACATTCACGAAGGCTCAGAAAAATAGTTTAGAGCAACTTCCTTGACGTGCTGGCGAATTCGCAGCCAGTCGTCGTCGGTCACTTCCGGCTTGTCCAAAAAATACGCAACTTCAGGTTCAAATGCGACATAGAAATGCTGGAAACCCCAGAGCATAAAAATGAATTTAAGCGGATCGGTTCGTCGCATGTCACCTCGATCCATCCAATTTTCCAGGCGGGCTGTGGTGCGTTGCATCCCTTCACGGGATTTGCGGTCTATCATGACAGGAACACCGATCTTCCCCCCACGCATCATTTCACTGATCACGAGTTTGCTGCGGTGGGACTTTCGCCGGGTCATATCAAAGATGTGATCGATATAGCTGCTTACGATTTCGGATGGGCTGCCTTCCCATTTGTCAAGTTCCTGCGCACGCCACTCAGAGAATATCCGGTCAATTGTGGCACGATAGAGATTCTCCTTGTTCTGAAAAAAATATAGAACTTGACGCTTTTGCAGCTTCGCCCGGTCGGCGATGGCTTGAACCGATGTGCCTTCAAATCCAGAATTGGAAAACTCAATCTCTGCAGCGTCCAGTATTTCCGACGTCCGTTTTATTCGCACATTTCTGGAACGCGGCGTAACCGTTTTATCTGTCATGCTTTCAATGGTTTGATTCATCCGTCGTCCCTTTCCCCGGACTGCCGATGGCCGGGTTTGCCTTTTTTCAGTTGCGGCTCCGATCCTATCGCAGTGTTCTACCGGATGTCAGCACGAACCCGGCTCGAAGCTTGTCTGCACAGCAATTCCCGCTAGAATTTTTCTTGTTGATTCACGGCATGTTGCGTGACCTACGCATTTCCTTTCGTAGACTTTTGGCACCCGATCTGCTTTCCTGCTGCGAAACAGGCAAAAGCCGAGCAGCAAAGTGTCCAGTACCTCCTTCCGCGGGCATCTGTCGATGCCCGGATGCTCAAGAAGATGTGCGCATGCCTGGACCGCATCCCCGATCCGATCAACCCGCGCGACTTCACCCTTCCCGACTGCCTGATGTCGAGCCTCGCGGTGTTCTCTCTCAAGATGCCGTCCCTGCTGCTGTTCGACAAGCAGACGCGCCGTGGTGAGGATCCGGTCCAGGTGCGGCAACCATCCACCCCGACCTGACCCTGAGCGTGCAGTCGGCGCTTGCCGACCGCGACATCGGAACGGAATCCGTCAGGCATTCCATGACCGGCGGTTCCAGATCGCCGGCGTCAAGTCCGCGGATTCTGACCTGGTCACTGAAGTGATCGATTGCGCCCGCGATCATCCGGAGGGTTCCGGGCGCATATCCAAGCCGGATGGAGACCCTCACCGGACTATGGCGCAAATCCGCCGGGGAAAACCACTTGGCGAAAGTCTTCGCGACGCTCGCCATGCTCGCCTTCCTGATCGACACCAGGTTCAGCAGCATTGCTGCCCGCTGTTCCGGAAGGCGCGCGAACACCAGGAGCGCATCCTCTACCTCTGGAACAGGATGCGCAGCCTGTTCCAGAGGTAGAGCATCCCGGACTGGCGGACCTTCTATTTCGCCATGTCGGGGAACATGAAGAAGCCCGAACTTGCCGACATGCTCCCCGACGGGCCGTAGCCGTTCCAGCCACGCTCGAACGATGCCGATCCCGCCCTTCGCCGAATGTACGGAACCCGGGCAGTCACCCGGCCATCAGTCGTGCACGCCGGAAACGACCGGGCGATGTCGTCCGTCCGGACCGACCGTCGGACCGGCCGACGATCAGGCTACCGGGAATTGCTGTTGTCTGTGCAATGCAGCTTGACATTTTTTCACCATTTGATGTATCTACACCAAATGGTGTAAGAATCGAGATCCAGGGAGCCGGGATCGCCGATGAATATGTCCGACTTTCTCAGAAAGATGCCGAAGGCCGAGCTGCACCTTCATATTGAAGGGACCATCAGCCCGGTACAGGTGCTGGAAATGGCGGAACGCAATGCGGTGGACATCCCGTATAGCACCGAAGCTGAGCTTCTCGCCGCACAGGACTACGGCGAACCGGCACTCAAGAACTTTCTCGACTACCACTATATGTGTTCGAGCGTATTGCGGACCGGTCGCGATGTATTTGAGATCACCGAAAGGTATCTGAACCGCTGTGCTGCCGAAAACATCCGGCATACCGAACTTTCCTTTGATCCCCAGGCATTTATCGAACGCGGGGGCGAATTCGATGAGTTGCTGGAAGCACTGAACTCTGCCAGGGAAAAATCCGCGGCACGGGATGGAGTGTCATCACATCTGGTCATGTGCATGAACCGCGACCGAAGTCAGGAAAGCGCACTGGAAATGCTCGACTTGGCAGAGGCCCATCGCGACACCATTACCGGCGTCGGGCTGGATTCCTACGAAGAAGGGAACCCGCCAATAAAGTTCATTGAGTTCTACCGCCGCGCAAAATCCGAAGGGTATCGGCTGACCGCACACTGCGACTGCGATCAAAAGGATTCGACGCTTCATATTCGGCAATGCCTGGACGACCTTGGGGTCGACCGCATTGACCATGGCCTGCATTGTCTCGATGACCCGTCCCTGCACCGAGACATTAAGGAACGCCAGGTACCACTGACAATGTGCCCGACCTGGCGGCCGTCCGACCCTGAACCTCGTCGGCTGCAAGCGTTGCGCCAGATGCTTGACCTTGGGTTGATGGTCTCGATCAATACCGATGATCCAGAGGAATTCGCTAGCCGTTACTTGACGCACACAATCACGGAGGTTCAGCGTCAAGGCGGGTTTTCCGCGGATGACATGGTGCAGTTCATGCGGAACGCATTCGAAGGATCATGGCTTGAGAGGGACCAGCGCGACCGGTTGCTGCAAGAACTCGAGGAACATCGCACTTTGTATCCGCACTGAAAAATCGCTGAAAAACCAAAAGGGAGGAAGACATGAATATTACGAAACGGAATTTCGGCAGTGCGATTCTGGGCGCTGCGTTGATTGCGGCGGCTTCGTCAATTTCGCCTTTGTCACATGGGCAAGCGCATGCGGCTGAGGGGGGTGAACTTGTACTCGGTCTTGGTGGTTCGCCGCCGACTTTGCTCGGCGCGGTGCAATCCGGATTTGGCACCGGGCAACCCGGATCGCAACTTTTCGCCAGCCCTCTGCGGTATGATGAGGATTGGACACCCCAACCTTACCTCGCAAAAAGCTGGAGCTTCAGCGAAGACGGTCTGACACTGACACTGGATCTTGTTGAAAATGCCACGTTCCACGACGGTGAGCCGATCGAGGCGCACGACGTTGCGTTTTCGATTATGGCCGTGAAAGCAAACCATCCTTTCAAGACCATGCTCTCACCCGTGGACCGTGTGGAAACCATTGACAACCACACTGTTGCGATCCACTTGACGCACAAGCATCCGGTGCTCTTGCTCACGATGGCGCCGGTATTGATGCCGATCATGCCCGAGCACATCTACGGCGATGCGGAACTTCGCGGCCATCCTCGCAGTCTGCAGAACGTCGTGGGTTCAGGGCCATTCATGCTGACTGAGTTCGTTGCGGATCAGCACATCATTCTCGACAGAAACCCGAACTACTTCATCGCAGACCGGCCCAAACTGGACCGCCTTGTCTACCGCACCATTCGAGACCGCAGCAACATGCTGCTCTCGATGCAGCGAGGCGAGGTTCACTACAACGCGTACACATCGCTAACGCTAAGGGATGTTGATCGCATCAAGAAAAACGGCGACGGTTTGGTCGCAACGGATGTCGGTTATCAAGCAGTTGGCCCTCTTAACTGGATTGCGTTCAATACGCAGCGCGAACCATGGACCGACAAGCGCGTTCGACAGGCGATTGCCTACGCGGTCGACAAGGAATTCATCATCGAAAAAATGCAACTGGGGCTGTCGACCCGTGCCTCGGGGCCGATTGCCAACGGAAGCCCGTTCCACACCGCGGATGTGCCGCAGTACGACTACGATCCCGACAAGGCGATGGCGTTGCTGGATGAAGCTGGTTTCGAACCAGATGCGAACGGAGTGCGGATGAACATTAACATCGATTGGATTCCCGGCAGTCAGGAATACGGCAAGAATGTTGGCGAAGCTGTCAAAGCCCAGTTGAAGAAAATCGGGGTCAACGCCACGGTGCGCAGTTTGCCTGATTTCGGTAGCTGGATTGGACGGATAGCGGGCGAGAACGACTATGATCTGAGCCTGGAAACCGTTTTCAACTGGGGCGATCCGGTCATCGGTGTTCACAGGACGTACGTCACCTCCAACATCCGCAAAGGTGTCCCGTTTTCGAACACGTCGCTATACTCCAACCCGGAGGTCGACGCCTTGCTGGACAAAGCCGCGGTTGAGGCTGACGCAGAAGAGCGCACGAAGCTCTATCATGAGTTCCAAAAAATCATCGCTGAGGATGTTCCACTGCACCATTTGCACGTGGTTCCCTACTTCACGGTTCATAGCGACAAATTGATGGACCTTCCCGAAGGGATTTGGGGGGGAATGGCACCATTCGACCGCGCGTATTGGACCGAATAGGATTCTCCTCAGGGGCGCCCGGCTCGGGAATGTTCCGGCTTGGCGCCTGCACAACTGTGCAATTATCCTGACAGTCAACACAGGAAGTGAAAGCGACGAGTGCGAGAAAAGCTTCTCATGGCGGTCGGACTGGTAGTCAGCGTCGTTGTGCTGAACTTTTTTCTAATCCGCATGGCACCCGGAGATCCGGCGATCACCTTGGCAGGCCATGCCGGAGGCGCCAGTGAGGAAACGCTTGCCGCGGTCCGGCAACTCTACGGGCTCGACCAGCCGCTTTGGCAGCAATTCGCCATCTATATGGGAAGAATGCTGACTGGCGACCTCGGCCAGTCCTACTATTTCAATCTACCGGTTTCCGGGATCATCCTTGAACGGGTTTTCCCCACGCTGCTCCTGGTCTTGTCCTCGCTCTTGATTTCGGTCGGGATCGGGACGTTGCTCGGTGCACTTGCCGCACGCAATCCCCATGGCGCGCTTGGTTATTTCGTGACCGTATTTTCACTGTCGGGATATTCAATCCCGACCTTTTGGCTCGGCCAGATGTTGTTGATCGGTATGGCTTGGTACTGGCCACTGTTTCCAGTGGGCGGCATGGCGTCTATCGGCGTTGATGGCGGGATTGCCCGGGTGCTGGACATTGCCCATCACCTTGTTTTGCCGTCTCTGTCGCTCGGACTGGCATTCATGGCTCAGTACAGTCGCGTCAGTCGAGCGAGCATGTTGGAAGTGCTGGGTTCGGATTATATCCGAACCGCGCGGGCCAAAGGGGCCAGCGAGAATTCGGTACTTTTTGTCCACGCCATGCGCAACGCGATCCTGCCGGTCATCACGTTGGCCGGTCTTCAACTCGGGCAGATTCTCTCTGGCGCAGTGCTGGTCGAGGCCGTTTTTGACTGGCCTGGCCTCGGGCGCCTGGCCTTCGATTCAATCTTGCGGCGGGACTATCCGACAATTCTCGGCATCCTTTTTGCCTCATCGGTGATGGTTGTCGTGATAAACTTGTTGACGGATGTGGTCTATCGGCTGGTCGACCCGCGCATCCGAACGTCCGAGGGGCAATGACGATGGCCTCAGCAAACAATAACCTGCAGCCCGATTTGTATCAGGAAGAATACGTTGAGCCGGAATCGCCGACCATCGAGTTTGTCCGGATCTTCGTTAGCAACAAGGCAGCACTTGCGGGCCTCTTTCTCATCGCGCTGGTGGTCGGAGCCAGCCTGCTTGGCCCGGCGATATATGACGTCGATGCCGATGAAACCGTGAATGCGCCCTTTCTGCCGCCATTGGAAGACATGAGCAGTGTGCTTGGCACCGATTACATTGGCCGCGACGTGCTTGCCGGAATCGTCGAAGGTGGTTCCGCGACCCTGGCCGTGGGAACAATGGCGGCCATCGTTGCGGTCTTTATCGGCATCACAATGGGGGCGCTCGCTGGCTACTATGGGCGACATATCGATGCAATCCTGATGCGAATAACGGAGTTCTTTCAGGTTCTGCCCGCGTTGCTCTTTGCAATGGTACTGATGACGTTGTTTACACCCTCGATCGAGACAATGGTCGTAGCGATCGGCCTCGTGATGTGGCCACCCACGGCGCGATTGACCCGAGCCGAATTCCTCAAGCTACGCAGCCTCGATTTTGTTCGCGCGGAACGGGCAATGGGTGCTCGGGATGCGCGTATTATCTGGTCCGTGATCTTGCCAAACGCGCTACCGCCTCTAATCGCCGCCGCAGCGCTTGTAATCGGCGTTTCGATCCTCTTCGAAGCGGGGCTGAGCTTTCTGGGGCTCGGTGACCCGAGCGTCCGCAGTTGGGGCGAAATGATCGGTGCAAACCGGGATTACATCTACGATTGCCCCTGGGCAGTCCTGTTCCCTGGTATGGCGATCTTCTTCACAGTGCTTGCGATCAGCCTGATTGGCGACGGGCTGAACGACGCCCTCAACCCGCGCTTTCGAGAGCGCTGATCTGATGACCGATCCCATCCTCGAAGTCCGCGAACTCTGTGTCGATTTCCGTACCCGCAGTGGCTCAGTACGGGTTCTTGACAAAGTCTCGTTCAAACTGTCCGCGGGTGAGACCTTGGGCATTGTCGGTGAATCAGGCTGCGGAAAAAGCATGACGTCGCTCGCCATTATGCAACTTGTGCCAAAGCCCAACGGCCGCGTGACCGAAGGCAGCATCCGATATCGCGGCGAAGACCTTGTTCAGGCCGTCGAGCGTCGAATGCGCCAGATCAGGGGCGGCGAGATATCAATGATCTTTCAGGAACCGATGACCTCACTCAATCCGGTATTCAGCGTCGGCAGCCAGATCATTGAGGCCGTGCGCCTGCATGAGAAATTGACGAAAAAGGACGCGGTACTCCGCGCCATCGACGTGCTCACGCGCGTCGGCATTCCGGTTCCAGAAAAGCGGATCTGGAACTTCCCGCACCAACTATCAGGCGGAATGCGCCAGCGCGTGATGATCGCAATGGCATTGGTCTGCAAGCCCAGGATCATCATCGCCGACGAGCCCACAACTGCACTGGACGTGACCGTTCAGGCGCAAATCCTCGAATTGCTTGTTCGCCTGCAGGAAGAAGAAGACACTGCTCTAATCCTCATTTCCCACGACATGGGCGTGGTCTCTCAAATGTCTGACCGGATCATGGTCATGTATGCCGGGCGGATAATTGAAGAAGGCAGTGCCGCTTCAGTGGTCAACACACCCCGTCACCCTTATTCAAAGGGACTGATCGGCTCGATCCCGGACATTGAACGGATGGCGGGCTATTCCGAAACCGATCGCCTGCCAACCATTCCGGGAATTGTTCCACGATTGGGCTCGCTTGGTTCAGGTTGCAGCTTCGCGCCTCGCTGCTCCCTCGCCGATGACGCATGTTTGACTTGGCAGCCCGGGCTTGTCGAAACGAACGTCGGCGCACACGTTGCGTGCCGCAAAGTCGAAGGGGCAGCATCCTGAAGGCCCAAACTGCCGAAAATAACGAAGGCCCGCTTCTGGAGGTCACCGATCTGCAGATGCACTTCATGACAAGCACCTCCAGAAAGGGTAAAGCCCCCCAGGTTGTTCATGCGGTTGATGGGGTGAGCTTTTCCCTCGAGAAGGGTAAATCCCTTGGTATTGTCGGCGAATCGGGATGTGGAAAATCGACCACTGCACTAGCCGTCATGCGCCTTCTGAAACCCACGGGCGGCAGTATCAGGCTGGGCGGCACAGACATCACCACGCTTGAAGGGGAAGCTTTGCGCAAAAAGCGCAAAGCGTTTCAGATCATTTTCCAAGACCCCTATTCCTCGCTCAATCCGCGCCAAAGAGTGGGCTCTCTAATCCGAACCCCCCTCGATTTGCTTGACATCGGCACGGACGACGACCGGAAAAGGCGTGTAGAAGAACTGTTGTCATTGGTTGGATTGCGGTCCGAATCCAAAAACCTGTTTCCGCACCAATTCTCCGGTGGCCAACGGCAACGCATCGGTATCGCGCGCGCGCTGGCCACATCGCCTGAACTTATTGTCTGCGACGAACCGGTCTCGGCCCTCGACGTGGCGATTCAAGCGCAGATACTGAATCTTCTGAAGGACCTGCAAAAGGAACTCGAACTAGCCTACCTCTTCATCTCGCACGATCTCGGGGTCGTCAGCTACCTTTGTCAGAAAATTGCAGTTATGTATCTCGGTGTTCTTGTGGAGACCGGCGACACCAATTCGATCATGAGATCGCCAGCGCACCCGTATACACGCGTGCTGCTTTCGGCTATTCCCAAGATCGACCCCGTCAACAAGAGCCTGCTGCATTCTGCAAAGCTCGGTGGCGATCCGCCAAGCCCGATCAACCCTGAACCCGGATGCAGGTTTGCTGCGCGATGCCCCAGTGCGACCGCGCTCTGCAAATCTGATATGCCTTCGCTTAAACCGATTGCGGTCAACGGAGAGTCGAGACACGTTGCTTGCCACTTTGCGGGAGAGATCTGAGTGCTTCGCACAAACACGTTGAGTAAGGTTGCTGTCTTTTTTCACAAATGAGTGCACTTTTTTCTCGCGTTCTGTCACAAATAACTTCAGTGGATTGTCACAATTGAGTTCAGTGTGTCGCAATTTCGGTCAGATATGACTTCAGTGTGTTGCAGCGGACAGGACCGGTCATGGTGGCCGTGCATAGGCTGGACCGGCTCGGCCGCTCTACCCGCGACGTGCTGAACCTGGTGCATGAGCTGGATGGCAAGGGCGCATCGCTCCGTGTCCTCGAACCTGACGTTACCACGGTGGGAGATCTCGGCCGCCTGGTTATCACTGTTCTCGGCATGGTGGCCGACATGGAGTTGAAGTTCATTCAGGATCGCCAGCGCGCCGGGCTCGATGCGGCGAAGAGGAAGGGCGTCAGAGAGAATCCCGAAGGCGCAGATCGCACACGACCTCATAGATCGGTGCTCGCACTTCCGTCTGGCCGCACTTTGATGCGCAAATGTTGGCGCCCACTGAACTCATTTGTGACAAATGACAGCATGAGGGAATCCGTTGCTGGGAATTGCAGGGAAAACGATCGTTTTCCCTGCGCGTGAAGTACGATGAATGTCATTGAATAAACCACCTCGAAAGATATTTTTTATGTGGTAAAAAGACATTTTCTTCGAATGTGGGCAGATGATGGCCAAAAGTATAGCGCGTCAATCTGGATGGCAGTCCGTATTGATTGTCGCGCTGCACAAAAGCGCATCCAGAACCATCAGATATCTTCGGGTCTCCAAGGAGACCCAGGACCTGGACAAGAACCGGGCCGATATCCTCACCCTTGCCAACAGGCAGGATCTCGGACGCGTCGAATTCATCGAGGAGAAGGCGTCCAGCAGGATTGCGTGGCGCAAGCGAAAGATCGCAGACGTTCTGGACGAACTGCGCGAAGGCGATGCCCTGATCGTCAGCGAGCTCTCCCGGTTCGGTCGCTCGATGCTCGAATGCATGGAAATCCTGTCCATTGCCTCGGACACCGGCATTCGGGTCTATGCGATCAAGGGGTCCTGGAGGCTCGACGAAACCATCCAGAGCAAGATCATCGCCATGGCCTTCTCGATGGCCGCCGAGATTGAACGCGACTTGATCTCGTCCAGGACCAAGGAGGTGCTCAGAGCGAGAAAGGCCTCCGGCCGGCCTCTCGGGCGACCGAAAGGGCCAGGCAAGAGCAAGCTCGATCCGTTCCGTCCGGAGATCGAAGCGCTGCTCGCGAACGGATCAACGCAGAGGTTCATCGCGAAGCGCTACAACACGACGCCCGCAAACCTCTCAAACTGGATGAAGAAGAACGGAATCAAGAAACCCAGCACATAGGATTCCTATGGCGGAATCGGCACCTATGTGCGTTTAGGGCCACAAATCCCCTTCAATGCCCAAGCTCCCCGGGGATCGTGCTCGGTTCACAATCTGAGTCTTGGGGTGTATCAACCCAAGTGTCGAACGTTCCGGCGCGATCCTGTCGCACGAAGGTGCCGGGAAGAAAGGCGAGGGAGAACGATGGTTGCGTGGAGTCAGTGTTCCGCTGTCGAACGAAACTCCGACAAGGTGAGCGGTGCGTGGCTGTTTCGCGGAACTCGCGTGCCGGTCTCCTCGCTGTTCGAGAACCTCCGGGACGGCGCGACGGTCGAGCAGTTCCTCGACTGGTTTCCCGGGGTCGAGCGCTGGCAGGTCGAGAGCGTGCTGGATCATGAGACGCGGCGCTTGCGAGACGTCGCGGTTTCATGAGAGTGTTGTTCGACCAGGGCACGCCGGTTCCGCTGCGCTGGCACCTGCTGGATCATCGCGTCGAGACCGCTTACGAGCGGGGATGGTCGGACCTTCGTAACAGCGCGCTGCTCGATCGCGCCGAGGCAGAAGGCTTCGAGTTGCTGGTCACGACGGACCAGAGCCTCCGTCACCAGCAGAATCTCGCCGTGCGGCGGCTGTCGGTGCTGGTTCTGATGTCCACGTCGTGGCCGCGTATCGAAGCGCGTGTCGACCGGGTCGTGGCCGCCGTCGAACAGATCACGCCGGGTGAGTGTGTCGAGGTCGCGATCTGAATGTCGATCCGCACGACCTCGATGGGCGCATCAGTTCGGACAGCACATTCGTGTCGACCACCTGCACCGCTGCCACCTCAATCGAAGCGCGGCAGCAGGTCTAGTTCCACGCCACCGTAGGGTGTGAAGCACCTTCCCGCAGCAGGATGTCTGCGATCTCGCCGGCAATGCGCTCGATATGGCCGCCTATGGATTGGCTTTCAGCATAACGGAAAACAAACCGTAAGGCGGCTTAACCCGTTTGGTATCCAGAATCCACCTTGGCGGCGGGGTTTGTGCGTTGCGGGTTTTCCACTCTGCCGATTAGGGAAAACCCGCAAAAGAGGCGCTTCACACCGGCGATCTCACCGTCGAAACAAGATCAGAGTGCAGCGGTCTCTGAAAGCGAAACGACCAAGCCATCAATCTTGAGCGCGGTCCGGTCAGTCGACGAGTTCGAGGCGCTTTCCGATTATGTCCACACGATCCGGAATCTCGAATCTGCAATAGGGTTCGGAAAAATCCCATGTTTCCCTTCTTTGTAAAATTATTCCGTGTATCACTGGGATGATTACCGTCCGCCAATGCTCGCACCGCACCTCCACCATGTCGACACTTTCCGGAATCCATAATCCCGGGTCTGGGTCTGGGGTGAATAGGGATCCCTTCATCATGTACGGTGGCAGCCAAAATTCGTTAATTCTGGGTTCGCATTCCGGCTCCGAGAGCTGCCAGGCTGCCCTTCCCTGCGGGGAGACTTTCATCTTCCATTCACACGGAACCTCCAGGGTCAGGACTTCATATGCGGTCGCATTCGCGACCACCGGAAAAAGTAAAGTGGCGATTCCAGCCAGGATTCCTGTGATTCTCATACCTTTCTCCTCTTTCAATGGCTGAGTTTCATTCGAAAATCACAATCCAGTCATGTGACTGCCACTACTCAACCTCGATATCGTATTGGCACAAGAGCACTTCGGAGGCATGCGGTTGCCGATGCCCGGGTTACACACCACAAGGGCTCTAGCCGGCTCAGTGCCCACTCTTTCGGTCAGCGTCCGTCGATTACGCGCCGACCAACGACCGAGGGTCTATCAGTGGCAAAACGTTTTGAACTGTTTGACCCGACGGCAGGTTTGGCAAAGCAGCCAAGACCTAAATTACCATGAAATCCACTGCGCGGACAAGCACAGGTTCGAAATTTGGGTGTGAGAATTGGCGCTGCAAATGTATCACGCTGCATCACCGCGATTGCAAGCGAAAACCTGTCCGTAAACACTGTCCGCATCATGACCCCTGTCCGCAATGGTTTGAAGCCTGTTTATGGGACAGGGTTGTGACAGGGTGTCCTTAGCCGCTCCTTTCCGGACAGGGGGGAAGAGGGCATGGGCAAGCACAAGTCTGATCACACTATCCGGAAAGGCGACATTTTCGGGTGCGCGCGTGTCTCAACGGCCGATATAGGCCGTCAAAAGTCATGCACTTTAGCTGCAAACCATATCGTTTCGTGTTAATTTATCACACTTGATCCTTGGAGACGAAACGGTCGCCTGAATCGGAGAGGACCAGAGGCGGAACGTCGTCGATGTCTCTAATAGGCGTGATCAAACCAATTTCCGTTGGTGGATAGCTCAAGCCCCAGGCCACGGCCATTCGACCGAAGTCTCGCAGCGGAGACGGGAGTTCGATCGCGTCGGGTACCGGTAATTCAAGGAGGCGTATTCCGTCGTTGTGGGCATGTTGTTTCAACCACGGATCGAGGGAAATTACGATTTCTCGGTGCAACCCATTTTCCGCACCGCCACCGGCGAGAAACACGGGAACGTCATTCCCCTTTTTCCAGTTGTCAGCATGCGAGTCGCGACGGAGCTTCGTATGCCAGACGGTCTCGCGGAGTGCACGGTCGCATTGCTGAACGAACTCTTCTTTCGTCTTCCCCTCTGCCAGAAACCAGTGAAATGATTCCACGCCGAGCGGCCTGACTTGGGCAGCTAGGAAAGCATAGCGATCACCTGAAGTCGAATTCGATCTAAGGCGGAACATGCAGGCATCAAGCGTCATGGCCCCGACGTCGACCAGAAGATAGAGACCCGGAGCTCCCCGGGTCGATTTTGCGAAGCCCGTCATTACCGCGGCTGTCTCCGGTAGCACGCAGACACCCAAAGCTTCTGCGTCCCTTTCCGAAGCCCCCGCTTTAGCTACGTGCGGATCCTCAAGGAAGAGTTGTGTCGCCTCGATGGTGATGGGATGGTCGATCTTGGAAAGCTGCAGGGCGGCAGCTCCGATGCGGCGATATGGCTCGGCGAGTTTTTGGTCATCGTAACTCGCCGTTGGCAAACCGAGATTCACAAACCAGACGGGTTTTCGACCGCGGAAGAGTTGTGACCGATTATGAACGAGCCAACCTTTCACATAACGGACAATAAAGGAGAGATATGCGACACCTGCCTGGGCTCGGCTTGCCGAGATGCCGGCTGCAAGACCAGAGATTTTCGTCTCGCTACGTCCCTGAATAAGGCCTTGCTTCAGGGAATTCAGAATTTTTGCTCCCGGTTCAGGCCATGGGTAGAAGGTATCCCCCTTTAACCAGAGCACCGTTTGCCAGAGGTACGGGTCTTGTCCGCTACGACAGGGAATCGGGGCGGGAATGGCAATCGTCGGTTCACCAGCCTCGTACGGAAGCCGGACAATCATCTTGGTTGAACTGGTGCCAAAATCGAGACCGATTATGACGAACAACTCCTCATCAGCGTCAGAGGAAAACGTTGTACCGGCACGTAGCAACTTGTCAAAGCTCGACCTGTCATCTTCAAAAATGGAGACCGGTGGCGGTTCCCGCACAACTGCTTCACTTGGGAAATCCCAGTACTCGAACGGAGATTTCTGCGGGTCCGGGGTAGCCGCGGGCATTTGTGATGCCCTGGTCTCAGCCAGATTGGCCACTAGCCCTGGTTTTCGCTGCCGGCGCCAGGGGGGGCGCGATTCCGCAATTTGGCTTGCAACGGCCTCGTGGGCCTGTCGTACCAGTCTGTCGCGCAGTTGGTGCAATTGCTCTATCACTGCTGGCGAAAGTGCATCGCCAAGTGTCGCCCGACCTCGTGATCGCTTTGACGGATCTCGATTCATGCGAATGCTTCCTCACCAAACGACCGCTCCTCTACTTCCAGAAACAGGCAACCTACATCGGACTCCTCCGGTATAATGGCCCGCTGCTCTTCTATCTCGTTTTCCCTTAACTTCCAGATCCTCCGCAGATTCCCTATCTTTACTTCTTGCGCAGCACCGAGGTTTTTCAGATTTGTGGCTCTTCGAACATCGCCGTTGATCTTGGCAAGCTGGGCTTGTTCTTCGAGTTTCTCCTGATTTTCCCGGAGGGCGGCAATCTTTCTTTTGAAATGCCGAACCAGCGATCGTTGCCGGATTGCAGCCCGATCTTCGATTTCTGCAGTGGTTTGATCTACGAATTCATCGAAACGCCGGTCGAGTTCTCGCTGTACTGTTCCTAGGAACGTTTCGCTCGCAGCGGCGGCTCCGTTGTGCATGGCAGCGTTCAAAATGGACCGACCTTTCTCCGCTGTCGCAGCCATCATCTGCTCGGCGAGTTCGGACGTGATCGGCTTGCCAGTCGCCACTTCGGCCCCCGCATAACCGATACGGACGCTGGCCATTGTTCCGGCTGTAGGATTGCCGGTCGACCAACGGCGCGCAGCGAGTATGTAAAGGCCTGGTAAACACTCCATTGGAAGCGCGTCCAGAGTCAAACGTGCTGCGACTGCTTGCGCGTTGCGAACTGCGTCATCTTTAAGGTCGCGTTCAGCAGAGAACCTGACCAGCGGATGCAGTTGGGAGATGCACTCGACTGGGCTGCCTTTCTGGACAACGGACTTTGTGAAACGAAATCGCTGTTGCGCATCACCCCGGAGAAGACGGGTTTTGCCCCTTAGATCGCGCCGGGAAAGGTAGTTTTGGAAAGCATTGGCACCATCAGGCGAAAGTTCAATCCGGTAAGTGTCCGATCCAGCCGGGCTCGTCTCAATGACACTGCCCGGAAAATCTCGCAATATACGATCTCGCACATAGATGAGGATATCGTTGGAATCCAACCAGCGATGCCGGTTTCTGCTTTCCATGATACGTTCAAGGATGAAGTCACCATGTTGCACCAAGGACCCGGCATCTTCCTCAAGTTGTCTTTCCTCTTGTCTTTGGTTCTCCAGCGCCTGGGCTGTTTGATCGATCGCCTGTTCTTTCTGCTCTTTGGTCAACTTCGGATTCAATAGCTGTATTGTCATTTCGCGAATCCGCTCGCCAAGAACTGCTTCCATTTCGCCCAATGCGTGGCGACCAATTTGGAGACGCAGGTAAAGTCGTTCGTAAATGCGCTTGTCGATCGTGTCGTCAAAAACAAGATTAAGAATAGTCACTTTTTCTTTCGTCTGGCCCAACCTGTCGACACGGCCAATTCGCTGCTCAAGACGCATCGGATTCCATGGTAGGTCATAGTTCACGACGATGGAGCAGAATTGCAGGTCCACACCTTCACTGCCAACCTCTGAGGAAAGCAAAACGCGGATGTTTTCGTCATGTTCAAACCGCGCGAGAATTTCGGCGCGAGGTCGCTTTACGCTCCCGTGCAGCAACTCGGTCTCGATGCTCTCATCGCGAAGCCGTTCGTTCAAATAGTGTAGCGTAGGTTTAAAACTGGAAAACACGATAATTTTGGCATTCGCCCTGGTTTCCCAGAGCTGTTGCAGTTCCCGGATTAGTAGCTGAAACTTGGTATCAACTTCTTTCAGGCGTGTCGTCATGTCTAGAGCGCGGGCATGTGCCGCAACACGAGAGACAAGGGGCCGCCTGTTGAAGAAACCATGTTGCAAATCCTGATCAGACTCCTCGATGTCCTCTTCGTTGGCGGCGTCTATCAGTTTGGACCAGTAAGCGCAGGCTGCCGCCATGCTCGACGTCAGGAGCCGTTGCGGCATGGACAGCAGGAAATACTCATTTACATCCCGGTCCCAAGCATACATTCTGACAACTTCGGAAATTTCGTCATAGAAAATCTGCTCGTCGTCACTCATTTTCAGGACGGGCGCCATGGGTTCGCGAATTACGCGGAACTCCTGAACATCCCGCCGTCTGGTCCGGGTCACGTAGTTAGCAAGCTGGTTGACACGTTCAAGACGAACTGCAAGTTCGGATCTTTTTGACCGGCTTAAATTCGTTCCACGTAATTCTCTCCGAATACGGGCCAAGGCCATGCTCTTGCTGAGAATCTCATGTTTTTGCGCATCGTCGAGTCGCTGCTGAACCTCAGCAACCGTAGCATCGCCACGTAGCAACAGATCACGTGCAGCAATGATCGGAGCGTTGGTTTCGATCAGATCATTCAACGTGCTTTCGAACTCGAATGTGTCTGAATCGACCATTGTCAGGATCGAGTGGAGGTCGCGGTTACGAAGGTGAATTGGTGTTGCTGAAAGGAATACGCGATGGCTTGCAACGGAGGTGGCGAGCCGACCGAAACGGTTGAGCAATGTCTTGGGGTTCCGCATATGGTGCGCTTCATCCACAACCAAAAGGTCAACCAGGGGATCACCATCGCCCGCCTCATCAAGGAACCGGGCCAGATTGCGGCGGGCAGAACCAGGAACGAAGGTGTTCACCGTTCCTTCACCTTCCCATCCGCGTGGCGGACGCAATCCTTGCATGCTACACACTACGGCATAGCCGCGTCCCGTTTCGCGCGAACGCCTCATTGTATCAAGAAGGGTCCGGGCATCCGCGATCTGTGCCTCGACACCGAATCGCCTGGCGAGTTCGTCCTGCCATTTCTGGCACAAGGTCTTGGGGCAAATCACGAGAAGGCGATCACAATCGAGTCGGGCTCGAAGTTCGGTCCAAATGAGGCCTGCCTCAATTGTTTTGCCGAGGCCGACTTCGTCCGCGATCAGCAGGGCATCCGTAGGTGAGTTCATCAACTTGATGACGGGTTTGAACTGATAGGCGTAGAAATCCGTCTCGGTCGCCTCCATGCTGTAGACGACCTCGCTGAGTCTTCCCGTTACCCGTAGCCGGGTGAGGCAACGGCGTAACCAGTCTGGATCGACGAACCGGCCCGAAGCGAGGCGGTCGTAGAGACTTTCCGTTTCGGAGGGAACGGGTTCCAGCGCAGAGTACGGCAACCATTTTACCTGCCCATCCGCCAGCCTCACTTCAACCATCCGTGCGTTAGCGACATGCTTCTCGCCATCCATCAGAATGCCGACGCGTGTCGGGTCTTGCTTCAAGCGGATGAACGTACCTGCGGCTAAAATCATTCTGTTTGCCTGCTCGCAAACCCTAAATGACGTAATTATTGAGCGTGTTTCGAAGTATTCGTCAACATTAATTGAACGCCGTCATGTTGATGTGAAATTCCCCACCCGGGTATGACAGGTCGAGGCGAGCGATACCGTTTGCAGAATTGGCCCCAACCCAACATCGGCACCAAAAGTCCCACAACGGATCAGTTCCGACAGAGGACGGTATTCCTGCTGATTCCGAAGCCACCAACCGGAGCTCTCAGAAACCGTTGACAGGCAAATGCCCACGCAAACGCCGCTGATTGCGGCTGAGAGCATCGAAACTTCCCTGAAACTTTGCCTATACAGGGTATGATCTCTCGAACGACAATCTGCGGGACAACACAGGTGTCCTGCCCCCCAAATCCGCACCTAGCATCATCCCGGAAAATTGGCGGCCGCCCAAACGGTAATCCGCCAACTATTTCAGAGAGAAATATGATATTCCTTGTGGGACTTTTGATGTGAAATTACCCCCGGGAAAATGGGAACTGAAGACAAATAAACCCGTCCGCAGAATCAAGCTGCGAAAAAAACGCGTCGGACACTCACGCAGACGGATTGACGTTTCGGGCAGCCCCGATTTATGGCCCGGCATCGAACCCGTTTACGTTGTCCCCGACAATGGAGAGTTGTTTGTTAACTTGTAGCAACGGCGCAGGCAGATCCACAAGAAATTTCATGCCGGTCGGGGTGGAAGGCCGAAGCCTGCCATGAGCGTTTGGTACCGATGTTGGGTTAGGGCCCATATCGGGCGGTATCGCGACCCTGTGCGACCACATGATATCGACATGACGGGACCTCCGGCGGTCCGTGCAGTAGTGAACGGCAAATCCTCCGGCCAGACTGACCCGCACCGGGTTTCCCGGCCAGCCGGCATTGGCCGGGAACACGTATATGCCGTGTCTCTTACCTGAACCTGACAGTCTGGAGGGCACCGTCCTGGATTTCGATCTCGCGGTAGTTGCCGGCCGATTCTCCACCGCCAATCATTTCGACCGCCGACGCGCCGACGTAATCGACATCGCCTCCGCCCGCGAGAATTTTCAGGCCCTTGGCCAGTTCGCCCGGGTAGATCATTTCACCTGGAGCGTTGGCAACGTTCATGACCTGTTCCTTGAGGTCCTGGCTGCTTGACGATCCCGCCGCCTGCATGGCGAGGAGGATCAGCGCTGCCGCATCATAGGCTTCACCGACAAACGGGGCCGAACCGTCGAAGCCGGCGGCACTTGCAAGCTCGGTGAATTTCGCCAGCCCGGGGCTGTCAGTGCCCGGCGCCTGGCCGAACGAGCCGTCAAGGTCGGGGCCGATTGCCTGCGGCAGGCTTTCGCCGATCATGCCGTCCGGAAGCACGAACATGTCGAAGGCACCGCTGTCGAGCGAGCCCTGGATGATCCCGCGACCACCCTGGTCAATGTAGCCTGCAACCACGAGAACATCGCCGCCAGCCGCCGCGAGGGCGCCAACTTCGGCGCTGTAATCGGCCTTGCCGTCCTCGTGGGGTGCGTTGATCGTCACCTCGCCGCCGGCCGCTTCGAATGCGGCCTGGAAGCTGTCGGCAAGGCCCTTGCCGTAGTCGTTGTTTGTATAGGTCAGAGCGACGGACTTGATCCCCCGGTCCATGATGACATCGGTCATGACCTGGCCCTGGCGGGCGTCAGAAGGAGCCGTGCGGAAGAAAAGACCGTCATCTTCTGCGGTCGACAATCCCGGAGATGTCGCGGACGGCGAAATCATGACGATCCCGTTGGGCCGCGCGACGTTCTGAAGGACCGCGCCGGTCACGCCCGAACAGTCGGCGCCCATGATCGCGTTGACCTGGTCAGCAGTAACCAGTCGTTCGGCGGCGGTCGTCGCGGCTGCCGCGTCAATGCAGGTCGAGTCGGCACGAATCCCCGAAACCGTCGCGCCGTCCAGCAGTGCCCCCGAATCGGACACTTCCTGGATGGCCAGTTCCGCGCCACTGCCGATTCCAGGCGTCAGGGATTCGATCGGTCCGGTGAATCCCAGCAAGATCCCGATCTTGATTTCTTCCGCCTCTGCCAATGATGTCCCGGCCATGAAGATCGTTGCGGCCAGGAAAGTTTTTTTCAGCCTGCCCAGATTCATTGTCTCTCTCCTCAATGGGGTAAATCCAGCGTGGTTAACTCAATTTAGCAAACCGCCCGGAAAGTACAATTTTGCAGGGGCGGGCAGCGGCGAAACGTGGTCGCCAACAGGAACTTCGGCAGCAGCGCTTTTGCGGATGTCGGTCCGCAGGACGTCCACGACGCTTTCTCGGTCGCGATCGAGAATGGCCCTGATGCTGTCCGGTTTCCGCGCATCGGACATGGTCTCGTGGTCAAGCAGCGCACGGATCTCGTTCTGCAGGTCGGAGACTTCCGTTTCGACGTCATCCAGCATCTTCTCGAACCGTGCGCCCGCAGTTTTGCGCCGTGCGAATACCTCTTCCTTGTGTTCCCGATCCACGGTTATCCTGAACGACTGCATGACACTGGCCCTAAACGCACATACCGATTCCGCCATAGGATTTTCATGCCTTTGGTTTCTTGACTCCGTTCTTCTTGGGTCTCGGGGCTGAGAGGAACGGTGAGGTATCATAAGGACCGATATTCGTTGATGCCCCGATAGATTGTCGCAGGATGGACATTGAATGTCCTTGCGACTGGGGAGATTGATTTGCCGGTGTTGACGAGTTCCAGGACAAGCTTCTTCTGATCATCCTTGAACTTCGGAGGTCGCCCGAACGAAACCCCGCGAGCCCATGGCCGCCTCTCGTCGCATTCACGGGCGATTTCCGTGCATTTGATGCTGAGCACTGCGAGGATGCACATTCATCCGGCTTGCCTGTGCCGTTCATGCCTTGCTGTGCGGACGAGCTGCGAGAGACCCGAGTGTAATTCAACAAAAGCAGCTGCATCATTCTGCTCCAATCCATTTCATGCCGTAGTCATTGCCCGGATCGCGATACATGCTGTGGGCGTGCTCTTGTTCCCGCGCTTCGGCCAGCGTGTCCTGGGGTGCATATTCGATGATCGTCGAAGGCGCGGTAATTCGGAAGTAGGCGAAACCCGGCGCGTCCTGCGGTCCCCACCAGCCGAAATAGGTGTCGTCGAGTTCGGCCATGACGGTTTCCATCTTTGCTGCGTTGTCGTCGTCGTTGATGAAGCCGAGGCGTGTTTGAATCAGCGCGATCAGCAATTCTCTCTGCGCCTCGGACAGATCGCTGCCTTTGATGCCATTGTGAGCAACGGTGGTGCCGTATTCACCTGGGCCCAGCAAAAGGTTGGTGGCCTTGTCACTTCGGATGGCCTGTGCCTTTTGATCTTCGCTCAGGCTCTCGAGCAAGGCCTGCGCCGCGTTGACTTCATCCCCCACGATGAACTCCGTCTTGCCGTCATGGTCGATGTAGAGCGGCTGCCCGCCTGTCAGCATGGGCGAGAAGGTCACATCAGCCCTTGCGCCAGGCAAAGCTCTGGCTGGGAGGAGGTGGAGATGTAGATCGAAACTGAAACCCAACATCGCGGTCCAGCGGGTGAAACCCCCGTCCGGTAAAGGCCAGTCAGCCAGCCGGAAGCGAGTGTTGCATGGCGTACGGCAACGTGCGTCGTGAAGCGTACACAGCGGGCAGCGAAGCAACGCTATTGAGCCTCGAAAATTACAACGATGGTGCCTTTGTTGTGGGCTTTGCAGGGGCAGCACCGGAAGCGCCGCCATGGCGAGGCGTGACGGGCCGTCCGGGGTCGCGGGAACGTTGCAGAGCTGTAGATGGACCGCCAGGGAACCTGGGAGACCCGGTTCCGTCCGTGCGTGGAACAGGCTGGAAAGGGAATGCCAGCGAGATCAATCCAGACCCCGGCCCGGCATCGGGCCTGCACGATGCCGGGAGCGTTAAGAGCGGGAACGAACCCCAGCAGGATACGCACGGTACCGGACGGCGAAACAATAAGCCCAAGGGATGCGGGATCGGGAGTCGTAGCGCTCTGATAGTACCTGTGAAGGCGGGGAACCGAGGCCATCGGGACCCGGTGAAGGAAAGCGGAGCGTCGCATGAACAGAACCGGAGGAGGGAAACACATGGAGACGTCGAGCTTCGACATCGTGTCAACGAAACAAACCCGGATAGCCGAACTGGCGAGGACGTGCCCGGACATGGTGTTCACGACCTTGCACCACCACATTGACCTTGACTGGATGATCGTGGCCCTGAACCTCACACGAGTGGACGGGGCAGCGGGCATCGACGGGGTGACGGCGATGGACTACGAAACCCACGCGGAGGCCAACCTGCTTGACCTTCTGGGGCGTATGAAGTCTGGCCGCTATCGTGCCCCGCCGGTACGCCGGCACTACATCCCGAAAGCGGATGGAGGGCAGCGACCGCTGGGCATCCCGACCTACGAGGACAAGGTGGCGCAGCGAGCCATACTGATGCTGCTGGAGCCGATCTACGAGGCGGACTTTCTGCCGTGCTCGTACGGCTTCAGGCCCGGCCATTCTGCCCACGGAGCGTTGAAAGACCTCCGGACGGGACTGGCCGTGGAAGGCCGCAGATGGGTGATTGATGCCGACATTTCGAAATACTTGGAGTCATCGTCATACTGCCCCCCGGTTCATTCAAGCTGTTCGAACAGACTTGGATGATTGTCTACGACTTTGATACGTAATGCTTTTTTCTTGCCTGCACGAATATGCACCGCCTCCAGCGCCCCGCGCTTTACACGTTGCAATACGGTCTGGCGGGATACGCCGAGACGGCGGGTAGCCTCGCGCATTGGCACGTAATCCGGTGGCGCCTGCTCCATGAGTTGGGGGCGGAAGGCCTCCGTAATGCGAATGCGCCATGGTGCTCCCGGCGTGGTCTGCTCACCATCGATGAATCCGTCATTGAGCCATCGATGAACTGTCGAGGTTGCGACGTCAAGGATCTCGGCAGCCCGCTTGATGGTCACCAGCTCGGCGTCGGCAGCCCGTATTTTCGGGTCGAAGCGCGGGATTTTCCAGTGGTTTCGGAGATTCCGGACACGTGTCTTGTTGAAGCGATGTCCGTAGGCTGTGGTCTTGCCCTGACGGTTGAGGATGCCGGCAATGATGTCATCGGGATGGAATTGCGCGAGGCGGCGGATCAGGTCGATCGTGTCGTCGTCCGTGCGGATCGTTGCCTGCCGCTTGCGGGGGCGCTCGACTTCGGCTTCGGTGAACAGGCCTCCACACCAGCGTAGCGTCAGGTGAGCCCGACAGTCTCCGCGAGGCGCGGTAATGATGACTTCTTCCAGCACCGTGCGTACCAGTTCCTTCTTGTCCCTTATGGTGGTTCCGGGGGCATTCCAGGCGCGTTGCAGGTCGTTTCCCAGGGCCAGGATCGCGGCGCGCTCGGCCTCGGTGAGCTGGCGCGGCCGATCCCGTACCCGGCGCTCGAGTTCCCTCTGTGCGTCTTCGAGCGCGACAAGGCTGCGTTCCCATTCCGCCTCGAGGTTGCGCCCCACAAGGCGGTTCTCCGGTTCCACGGCCCGATAGCGGCGTTCCGCCCGCTCGGCATCGTAGCGAGCCCGCTCGACAGCCAACCGCCACTGTTCAAGCCCCCGCTCGTAGCCGGTTTCGATCTGTTCGGCAGCCAGGATCGCGGCGTCAAGGCTTGCCGGCCGGATCGCCTCAAGCACTGCCATGGCGACAGCCTGATCGATCTGCACGGCGCCGATGGACATGCAGGACTTGTGTCGCCCCTCAACCAGTGTCTTGCCATGGCAATGATAGCCGGGCGAGGAGGTCCGGCCCCTGTAGTGGGTTCTCAGCCGGCGACCGCACTGGCCACAGGTGGCGATGCCCTGCAGCAATGCAGTGCCCTCACGGACAGCCCCGCCGCCCCCGTGCGGTCGTGGCCTCGTGTTGCTGGCTATGCGCTCGAGTATCGCCTCGTGGGTTTGCCAGTCGATATAGCCGGGATGATGATCATGGATCAGGACGTTCCATTCCGATCTGGGCAACGTGCGGTTGCGGGTCCGCATCGTTCCGTTGGCATCGACGTAGCGTTCGCGCCGGGTCTTGCCATAAACGTAGGCACCGGCATAGACCGGATTGGTCAACACCTGGTGGATCGTGGCATATGATGGCGGGATCCAGACGACATCGGCTCCAAGGTGTCGGCGATTCGGGAAGTTGAGACCCTCGGACATGAACCAGAACCAGACGCGGCGCACCGATCCGAGCTCGGCAAAACGTTCAAAGACGGAGCGTATTGCCGCCTGTATCGCCTCGTCGGGATCGATCAGGATCTCGGCATTCGCGTCGCCCCGGACATACCCGATCGGCTGTCCCCGGTAGAGTTCGCCGCGGGCCGCCTTGTTGCGGATCCCGCCATCGAGGCGGGCCTGCAGAATGTGAAGCTCGGCCTCCGAGAATGTTCCTTTTAGTCCCAACAGTAGCCTGTCATTGAACAGTTTGGGGTGGTAGATGCCATCGGCATCGCCGATCAGCGTATCAGTGTATCCGCACAGGTCGAGCAATTTGTACCAGTCGGTATTGTTTCTGGCGAGCCTTGAGACTTCGAGGCCGAGAAGGATGCCGACGCCGCCGAGCGCGACCTCGGCTGTCATGTGGGCGAATCCGCTGCGCCCGTCGGCGAAAGCACCGGACAAGCCGAGATCGTCATCGATGACCGTGATCTGATCGGGGTGCCACCCGAAATCACGGGCACGCTCGGCAAGGGCATATTGACGACGGGTTGATTCGCGATGGTTTTCGACTTGAGTGGGTGTCGATTGGCGAATGTAGACCATGGCGCGGCGCTGGAGATGAAAAGCCGTGATTTTGCTGTCAGTCATTGCTCTTGCTCCCGGTCTCCGGGTGAATGGGCGCGGCCTGCATGATCAGTTTTGCCAGCTGTGCGATCACCGTGCGGCGTGTTTCCTCGTCGAGGTGTTCCCACAACTGGTCGTACGGTTTCGGGATCTCCGGATAGTCCAGGTGCAGTTGCATGATGCTCCTCCGTTTCAGAACGTCGAAGCAGAGCATTCACCACGAATCGCATGCGCAACAGGGCGTGCGGCTCGGCCACCAGTTCACGATTGGCGGTCGGGACGAACTTGTCCGTTGCCGCGTCCGTCCACTCGAGGGGAACAATGCGACGGCTGCCGTCGGGAAACAGCAACAGGAGCCGAAGGCGCCCCTCGCGATAGAGCTGCTTCAGAACCGGAACGGTCTCCCCTTCGAGGACATGCGCCTTGCGGGTGATCCTGACCGTCACAGGAAGTTCGCGGAGGTGGGTAGTGTGTCGTACGGTCTTTCGATAGCATCGATCACAAGCACCTGCGGGGGTTCCTTGACCAGAGGATCAACGACGGCGTCGTTCGACGGATGATCGACAAATGGCTGGCAGCAGGAGTGCTCGACAATGGCGTCCTGCAACGCACCGAAGAAGGCACGCCTCAGGGTGGGGTAGTTAGTCCGATCCTCGCCAATATTTTCCTGCACCATGTGCTGGATGTATGGATGAGAGAGGATGTGGCACCACGCGTTGGGGCGCACCGACTGGTGCGGTACGCGGATGACTTTGTCATTGCATTCAGGAACCGCCGGGATGGCGAGCGGGTGCTCGCGGTCCTTGGCAAGCGGCTTGCGCGGTATGGGCTCACGCTCCATGACGGCAAGACGCGCTTTGTGGATTTCCGGCCCATGCACAGGCAGGGCGGCGGACATGACGGACAGGGCAAGTTCGACTTCCTCGGCTTCACCCACTTGTGGGGCAAGTCACGGCGAGGTCGGCTGGTCGTACGTCAGTTCACGGCCCGCGACCGGTTTGCACGGGCTGCCAAGTCCATACGGGACTGGTGCAGGAACAACCGGCATCTCCCGCTCCAGGAGCAACACCGGCACCTTGGTCGGGTAATCCGGGGGCATTGCGGCTACTACGGTCTGACCGGCAACAGCAAACAGATAAGCCGCTTTCGTAAAGCGGTGATACGTAGCTGGCATTGCGGGCTTGGCCGTCGACACCGCGACGGGAAACTGTCATGGACGAGGATGAAAGATATCCTGGTACTGTTCCCGCTGCCACAGGCCAAGGTCGTCCATTCGATCTACGCCAAATGAGCGAAACTGACATGCGAGGAACCGGATGCTCTAATGCGGGCACGTCCGGGACTGCGGGGGAAGGGGCACCGCAAGGTCCCCTTCTACCCAGCCGTAGATCGTCACGTTGATGCCAAGGTGATGACCACCGAACTGGAACATCCAGGGCTTGGTCGCAGAAGGCTCTCCCAAGATGGCGACGTAGAAATGATCGACGCCATATTTGTTGAACCAATGGTCTGTCGGAAAGGTCTGCTCCGCGGCAAGTTGGTATTCGAGGTTTCGAATGCCGCGGGGGCTCATGATCTCGGCCAGCAGCGCATCCATCAATGTATGTTGCTCTCTGCTGAGCGCGCTCAGTTTCAACCCGCCGCGCGGGATCATGCCTTCAGGAAAATTGGACCAGTTGGAGCGTTGCGCGTTGTCGGTGAAGGCATAGGTTGCCTTGCCGCGCTGCCCGGCATTCAGCGCTTCAAGGAAAGCCTTGGCCGCTGCGGTGATCGCCTCTGTCTTGGCATCGGTTTTGTGGGGCTGGAAACTGTCGCGAAGCCGCGCGTCAATCGGCGCGGTATTCACGCCAAAAACGATGCCTGTTGCCAGTCGGGGTTGTGCGAACACAAAGGCCATGAAGGCGAACAGAACGATGGCTAATACGCCCAGGGCCCTTAAGGCGATTTTCATGCGTGCCTCCCGCCAAGAGGGAATTGTGCGTCACAGCCGCAGACGGAGACGATCGCCTTGCTCTTCACCCTCATCGAAGACGGGGTCGATTCCGGTACGGGGCCTATCTCCATTTGGTCATCGCCTCTCCTCGCAATGAAGGCCCCATCGTGCAGTTTGTTCGTAAAACCACGTTAAGGAAGAACATCGCGCGAACACCCGGCCTTTTGATTCAGGCAGCCTATTTCCTGCTCAAGCCGAGGTACAATGGACGCGCGATGGGCCGGTCTTTCCGAGATAGCCTGTCGCCTTGTCCATATACGGGTCGTTTGCGGGGGCGTAATCCTACGCTAAGCATATTTTTTCTCCCTGAGGGCGCGATCATAAGTAACTGGCCTAAACCCAACATGGGATCGATTCCGGTAAGGGGCAGAATCGTACGTTTAGCCCCGGAATAGACACTTTGTGTCACGCGCCCCGCGTCATTTCGCCTTTCCCGGACCTGCGATCACTTCGGGCCAGAGAGCGTCGAGCGGGAAGGTGATGGCGTCGAAGGGAGGAAGCGAGACCGGCGCGTCATCGGCAAGCGTCGCCCGCAGCAGCCAATGCCCCTCGCTCAATTCGAAGGCCTCGAGCATCCGTGCATCGGGATCGACGAACCAGAGATGGCCGACACCTTCGCGGGCATAGAGCGCCCGCTTCTCGTTCAGGTCCAGCCATCGCGTGGACGGCGAGAGCACCTCGCAGATCCAGTCCGGTGCAACCGTGAAACAAGCCGCGTACGGATATCCGGGCATCGTCTCGCGCCGCCATCCGACGAGATCCGGCACCACGATGTCTTCGCCCAGGTGCAGCTCGGGCTCGAAGAGGATCCACCAGCCGCCGGGGCCGTCATCGCCATAGCTGAATGGCGAACCGATCTTCATCCCCAGTCCCGAACTTGCCCAGGCATGGCGGGCTGCCGGTCCCGGATGGGTATGGAGGGTTCCGGCGATCACCTCGGCGACCTCGCGGGGCGGCGCATCGAGCATGTCCTGGCAGGTCGCCCGCCGTGTTTCCGTGCGCCTGTCCCGTGCCATCATGATCCCTGTTCCCCCCGTTTGCTCCTCAAAGCCCGATCCGCTCGATCTCGTCCAGCGAGATCGTCTCGGCGCGGCGGTCGTAGAGCCGGGTCGTCTCCGTTTTCGCGTGACCGGCCAGGTACTGGGCAACCTCGACGCGCGCATCGGGATGCTCCAGGTAGGCGGTGATGCCGATGGCGCGAAAGGAATGGGCACAAAGCGCCCAGGTGCCGATCACGCCCGCCTTGTGGGCCTGTTCGGCCCGGCGCGAGACGGCCTCCAGCGCGCGTCTCCGGTTCAACCGCCGCTCCGACAGCTGGACCTCGCTGCCCCTGCGGTCGACCGCCCGGAACAGCGGTGCATACGGCTGCTGCTGCAACCCGCCCGCCTCCATGTATTCCCTGAGCCAGGCCTCGAGATTGTGGTGGCAGGGAACATCGATGATCTTGCCGCCCTTTTCCGAAAGCCGCAGGTGCCAGCGGGAATCGCGGACATGGACATCCCGAACGTCCAGGGCCACCGCCGCGGAGATCCGTGCAAAGGCAAAGGCCAGGGTGGCGATGAAGGCCCGGTCGCGCAACTCCGTGATCGTCCGCGCCGGCAGCCACCGGAGGAACCGCCGGGCTTCTGCGGTGCTGAGAACAGGCGTCTGGCCGGTCCGGACCACGTGCCTCGGGCCGCGGACCGTCTCGGCCGGAGAGGCGGGTATGACCTGGTGCTGCGCCAACCAGGAGAACAGTTGCCGGACAGCCGCCAGTTCGAGCTTGACGGTCGGGCGCGAGACGCCGTCCCCGAGACGCCATTCCACCCAGGCTGCGACGTGGAGGGCCGTCACCTGGCGCACGTCGTCGATGCCGCGTTCGCCCAGCCAGTGGAACAGGGCCGCGCACGCCCGGGCGTAGGCCATCCGGGTGTTCCGGTTGCGGATGCGCGCGGTGAAGAATTCGATCCATGCCCGGGCCGAACGGTCGCCATGGCGGGCGATGGCCTCCGGAACAAGCGTAATGGCCGCAAGATCCGCCGGGACGGCGGGTGATTGCCGGATAGTGCCCGGATCGTCGCGGAGCGCCGGAATCATGGAATTTTCCGTGGCACGCACGGGCCAATGATTGATAACGACACGATCGTTCGGGTCCGGGCGGCGCGAGAAGTGGCGGTCATAAACGCCGTTATGAACTCTTCATCTATAGACCCGTGGCTCGACAGGATGGATGAGCGCAGGATGTAACCCGCGCCTAATTCGTGCTTGCCAAAAAATAGACTAAGTTATTGACTCTATGTGATAAATCGTGGTATTTTCACCGCGAAGATCAAGGCTGAAATCCCGCTTTCGACCCCTTTTGGCCCAATTCGAGCCGATTTGCACACTTCTTCGCGAGGCAATGATGAGACAGGTACGCAATCCGCAGATGACACTCGGCGAGGTTCACATCGAAGACATCGAACTCGACCTCAAGTCCAGGGACGACATCCCGGCCCTGCTGCTGGGTCTTCAGCATCTCTACGCCGACGAGCATTTCCGCGCCCGGCTGTTCGCACTCCTGGACGAGCACATCCTTCCCGGCATCGACAGGAAGGTCGGACGACCGGGCATGGATATGTGGCGGATCCTCGTGATGGGGGTGATCAAGCAGGGGCTCGGCTGCGATTTCGACCGTCTCCACGAACTGGTGAACGAGCACAAGACGTTGCGCCGCTTCCTTGGCCATGCGGATGCCTGGGACGACTATCGCTACGGCTACCAGAGGCTGGTGGACAACGTGAGCCTTCTGCGTCCCGAACTGCTTGTTGCGGTCAACAACCTGGTTGTGGAGAGCGGCCATGCGGTCGCGGGAAAAAAGCCTGGCGCGCCCTTGGTCGGGCGCTGTGACAGCTTCGTGGTCGAGACCGACGTCCACTATCCGACGGATGTCAGTCTCCTGTGGGACGCGATGCGCTGCCTGATCCGGGCGGTGGGCCGTGCGGCGGCGAAGAGTGGTGTTCGTGGCTGGCGCGGCGGCTGTTCCACAGGGTGCGGGTGACGCGGCGGGCGCGTCCCGAGCATGTTGAGGCATATCTCGGGCGCTGCCTCGAGCTTGTCGCGCGTGCGGAGGCCAGCCTTGCGGACCTGGTCCCGCATGGCGTGAAAGCCTAGGAGATTGTGGAGATCGAAGGGTATATCGCCCATGCGAAGCGTCAGATCGACCAGATCGACCGCCGTCTTCTGCGGGGCGAGACCATCCCTCAGGACGAGAAGGTGTTCTCGATCTTCGAGCCGCACACGCGCTGGATCGCGAAGGGCAAGGCGGGATGTCCAGTGGAACTGGGTGTTCCGGTCTGCATCCTGGAAGATCAGCACGGCTTCGTCCTGCACCACGAGGTCATGTGGGAAGGCAGCGACGTGGACTATGCGGTGCCGATGGTTGAGGCTGCCCAGGCGCGGTTTCCCGATCTCCGCGCGGTGAGCTTCGACCGCGGCTTTCACAGCCCCGAAAACCGTGTCCGCCTCGACGCGTTGCTCGATCACAACGTGCTGCCGAAGACGGGCTACCTCAACAAGGCGGATCGCGAACGCGAGCAGGGTGACGATTTCGTCGCGATGCGTCGCCAGCATCCGGCGGTTGAATCGGCGATCAACAACCTCGAGCACCGCGGTCTCGACCGGGTCCTGGCGTACGGGGCTGAGGGTTTTGCCCGCGTGGTGGCACTCTCCGTGGTTGCCCTCAACATCCACCGCATCGGTCTTCTGCTGCGTCGCAAGGCACGACGACGACGCGCCGCCTGACGGCGCTCCCGAAACACCGGTTCATTCGTGACCCGCCCGGAGCGGGACCGGCTCCCTATGGGCTGATGGCGGCGAAAGCCGCAAAATTCGGTCCGGTAGGCGTGAAATCAGCCGTTCGGGACGCGCCAACATCCCGATGCAAACCGGATTGCCGCGTCGCGGCATTCCGGTTTGTCGAAAATCGTCGTCCGCCACCGCCGAAAAGAGGGGGTTTTCTGGCGGACACTAATTCTTGAATAGCCGAATTTGTTTTGGCCGCCCGACCAGGCGGACTCCATGCAAAAGTTAACATTCCCATCAGGGTCCGGCGGCTCTTTGATTGGCTGACGGTCCGTCGGTTGATTTCGTCGTCGACAGCTGCCGCCGTGGGCGGTCTGGAGCACGCTGTCTGCCGTGGGACGACGCCGGTTCTTTCCGCCGCCGAGTGTCGCAGCTTCTTGAGGTCCTTCCCGGCAGGGACTGTCGGAGTCTTCGCGATCGCGCGTTGATCGCAAACATGAGGTACAGTTTCGCGCGAATCCCTGCAGCGCTTGCATAAATGTGAAGAATGTCTCCCTAATCGAACGCCGTCTCTGGCTGCGGTTGAATGAGAAGGGCGGCAAGGTGCCAAACGTATCCTGCCATCACAGCCTCGAATCCTGTCTCAGGGGCTGCATCACAGAAGCCGGAATTGGCATCGACCGTGATAACCCCCCTGTTCCGCTCACTAAACCGCGACGGCTCGCCATCTGGCCAGCGTCTGGTCCGGCAACGCGCACGGGAGAAGTTCCGGAAACGCACCCGGATTGCGGGAATGTCGACGAATATCTGCATTCACAGCTTCAGGGCAACTGGATTCACTCCGAACCTGCAGAATCAGGTGGGTGCGTGTCGAGGTGGCCCAGTATCTGGCGGGCCACTCGGATCCCAAGACGACAAAGCTCAATGATCGGCCTGGTGACCGCGACTCGCTGTATGGAATCGATCGGCACGCGGCACCGGCGGTTCTTCCGGTCAGGTGGCAGTCTCGTCTTTCGCCGGCCTGCGGATCAGGAACGTCGGATCGATCTGAAGCGCCATGGCGAGCGATTCAACCGTGGATACCCGCGGGTTGGATTTCGCAAGTTCGATCTCCGAAATCGTGCCCATGCGCACATGCGACAGCCGGGCGAGCGCGGCCTGCGACAGGTTCTGCCGGATCCGGTGAAACCGCACGTTCGCTCCCAGGGCCTGCGCCAATGTGCGGCCGTGGTCGACGCCCTCCCATCCCTCGCTGACGAAGACGGCTTCCTCCCGGGCGAGGGTCTTCCCCTTCGCCGACAGGCGGTTCAGGAGCTCGGACGGACCGACCTCGAACGCCAGGGCGATCGCCTCGACCGTGGAGAGGCGCGCGTTCGTTGCTCCGCGCTCGATCTCGCTGATCGTCTTTACCTTCAGGTGCGCACGCCGGGCGAGCTCGGCCTGGTGCCACTTGCGACGCTTCCGCCGCCCCCTGACGTTCCTCCCGAACGCCCTGATGAGACTTCTGCGAACAATCATGGTGGCATCCGGTCTGTCTGCGCGCCCGGTGCGGCGGGAACCTCAGGGTTTACACCATTTGTTTCCCCGATCCCATGATCACGAGCATTATTCCTGACCGGCCCCCCGTGCCGGTTTCCTGCAGTTATGATCTAGCAGGACCGCGGGGTCGAGCCTGAGCACCCTGGCAATTGCCTCGACGGTCGTCAGGGTCGGATTCGCCTTCCCACGCTCGATTTGCGATATAACCATGGGATGGAGATTTGCGCGGGCTGCCAGATCTGCCTGTGCCCATCCGCGCCACTTCCGGCGGTACTTCACATTCTCTCCGAAGACCGCGGCGAGGCTGGTGCGGGTGTCCTGTTCGGCTGCGGCCATCGGTGTTCCCGGCGAATGATTCGTGTGCTGTTGCCCGTCTACCGCCTGTTTTCGCGTCTTGTCCAGAGCAGGCCGCGCGACGGCAGGTACTGCCGGTCCTTTCACCAGGCCGCTGATTTCGGCAACCTTTTCCCGAATACCCTATATCATTAATACCAAAAACTGCTTTCCCACCTCCCGATCCACCGGAGAGCCTTGGCATGGGATGCAACTTGCTGTTATCCTGACGCACGAATCGCCGCCGACAGCGGCGCTTTGCGGAGAAGCCAACGAAACCAGGACAACGGCTCGAAAAAAACGAAGGGCGCCTGCCAACACCACGCCAGACGCCCACCGCTATCAAAGCTACCGATCTCCTTGTTAGCGGAATTCCAGATGGGTGGCAACTGAAAAACGGCGTTTTTCGGTCCCCGGTGGAGTGTGTCTGGCAGGCCCGATCAAGGAGAGCATGCCTCGATGCAGTCTGCTCATGACCGAACACCGTCCTCCCGTGCGGTTCTCGCGGGATACGTGCTGCCGGGCGACGTCAAGCCTGGCGCACGCGTTTTCAACCATCTTCCAGGGCCTGCGGGCTTCCGGGTGCGGCCTGGCCGCTGCCAACGCCTGGCTGTTCCTGGCGCGCTCGACGTCCCCCGCGGCCTGGTTCGAGACCGGCAGGCTGTCGATCAACTGGCGAATGCACGCGATGCGGCAGTCGAAACGGCCTCCAGAAGCGGAAATCCGCCATTGCTTCGGAAAGAACCGGCACGCGCGTGCGTTGAAAGTTTCCGATGCCAATACGATCCAACACCTGAATGATCAACAAATCGGATGTTCCTCAAGCTTGACAATCCGATAGCGCTATGGTACCGATAACGGTTCCTGCGCGACAATTCAAAGGGCAGAGAAATGAACCCGCGACAATCTTATCACAAGGCCGAACTCAATCGCGTACAAAAGGCAAAAGACGATGCCCGACGAGATGGCCGGGAAGTGCTGACGCCACTGGCGGCGATGGACCTTTTCAAAAAGTCGCCGGAAGCCATCCGCAAGGCCGTCCGCACTGGAAAGGTGACCGCCGAATTTGACCTTTGGGTGACCGACAAAAAGGTAAGTATGATTGATTTGAGATCTGCGGTGAATTACTGGGGCGGCGATGGATCGGACCTCGACGACCGCCTGGATCAGATGCGGGAGAATGGCCTGACGTTCGCTTACGGTCATTCGGATCGGTGGCTTACTTTCAATATCTTGCACCCGGATCCACTGATAAGGTTCCGCGACGGTCGGGAAGCGGAGTAGCAAGGCAAATGCCCCGCCTGCTGTCCATCCCTGAAGCTGCCGAAGAACTGGGCGTTCCCACCGCGTCGCTACGCACCGAAGCGGAGCGGCACGGCTACATCATAAGGATGGGTCGTGCTCTTCGAATTGATCCCAACGACTTATCGGAGCTAATCAAGAAATGCCAAGACACTCCAAAGGCGCACGCCTGTACAAGCGTGGAAACGTCTATTACGTCCGCGACGGTCAAGCATTCTTCAGCACGGGAACTGCGGATCGAAGAGAAGCTGATCGCGCGCTCGCCCGGTACATAGCAGAAAAGGATCAGCCTACAGGTCCCCGTCGTTCCGATCAAATGACGGTTGACGAGGCACTTAGCATCTACGGTAACGAACACGGATTGACCGTACGAGCGCCAGCCACCATAGGCTATTCAATCAAGGCGTTACGGCCGATTCTGGGGCCGCTTTCCGTAGCCACCATCAACAAAGAGCAGTGCCAGCGTTATGCCAGAGAACGTGGCGTTAAGCCCGGCACAATTCGACGGGAACTGGGCGTATTGCAGGCCGCGTTGAACCATTGCCACGCACAAGGATATTTGCTTACCCCGATCAAAGTGACGTTACCTCCACCGCCGCCGCCGCGAGATCGCTGGCTTGACCGCGCTGAAGCGGCCAAGCTGTTAAGGGCCGCGTGGCGGAATCCCAAATCGAAACACTTGGCAAGGTTTATTGTAGTGGCACTTTACACGGGAACACGGTCCGGCGCGATTCTGCGTCTTGGCTTCATGGCGAACACGGTGGGCGGTAATGTCAATACCGAGTCGGGCATGATGTACCGCAGGGGGGCAGGGCAAGCCGTTACAAAAAAACGGCAACCGCCAATCCCGATCCCGCGTCCGTTGCTAGCGCACATGCGGCGCTGGGAAAGGAACGGATCAAGGTGGGTAATCGAGATTGACGGCCATAGGGTTGCGAGCATCAAGACTGCTTGGGCGAGTGCCTTGAATGCAGCCGGTATCGACCACTGTACCCGCCATGACCTGCGACACACGGCGATAACGTGGGCGATGCAAAGAGGCATGGATCGTTGGATCGCTTCCGGATTTTTCGGGGTTTCAATGAATGTCCTGGAACAGACCTATGCCCATCACAGCCCTGACTACTTGCGCGACGCGACCAAAATCATGGAGCGTAAACGGTGACGTTTCTGTGCAGTGCACAGTTTCAACCATTTCAAAGGCGCTCGAAAGTGAACAAAACGTAGAATGAACCGTGAATAAAACGTGAACAAAAGGTGTTGAACTGTATTGGTAAGGGAGAGGTCGAGAGTTCAAATCTCTCCGGCAGCACCAGTAAAATCAATGACTCAAAGAAAATCAGCGAATCCGGAAACGGAACTGTTTCCAGCCCATTACCCCAAGTTGCCGAGGCGGGATGCCGTCCGGTCAGTATGCAATTGCTTCCCTCGGATTGAAACACTCGTGACCGAGACTTTCTGCAACCGCGGCATGGGTGATCCGGCCGGCGTGGACGTTCAGTCCACCCATCAAATGCGGATCGTCTCCCAGTGCCTTTCGCCAACCCTTGTCGGCGATTGCCAGCGTATAAGGCAGCGTGGCGTTGTTCAACGCCTGAGCCGAGGTGCGTGGCACGCCGCCAGGCATGTTGGCGACGCAATAATGCACGACTTCGTCCACCACAAAGACCGGATCATCGTGGGTCGTCGGACGGGATGTCTCGAAGCAGCCGCCCTGGTCGATCGCAACGTCGACGAGGACCGAGCCAGGTTTCATCCGGCTCACGATTTCGGCGGACACCAGTTTTGGCGCCGCCGCGCCGGGAACCAAAACGCCGCCGATCACCAGGTCCGCCGCGATACAGTGGCGCTCGATGGCATCGCGGTTCGAAAATACGGTGTTCAGCGGCCGGCCGAACTGTCGCCACAGGCGGCGCAGCTGGTCGACGTTTCGGTCCAGCACCCAGACATCGGCGCCCATGCCGAGCGCGATATGAATGGCGTGGGTTCCAACGACACCGCCGCCGATGACGACAACTTTGCCGGGATCTACACCAGGCACGCCGCCCAGCAGGATGCCCAGTCCGTAGTGGGTCTTCTCCAGGAAATAGGCGCCCGCCTGGACCGACATGCGGCCAGCTATTTCCGACATCGGCGCCAGCAGCGGCAGGCCGCCGGACGGCGAGGTGACGGTTTCGTAGGCGATGCAGGTCGCGCCGCTGTCGAGTAGATCGTCGGCCTGGTCCGGATCGGGCGCAAGATGCAGATAGGTGAACAGGATCTGCCCCTCGCGGAGCATCGCGCGCTCCGGCACCAGCGGCTCCTTCACCTTGACGATCATTTCGGCCTCGGCGAACACCTCGACGGCCGAACCCGCGATGGATGCCCCGGCCCCCTCGTAGTGTGCATCGGTCATGCCGATCGCCGCACCGGCCCCGCTTTCGACGACGACCCGGTGGCCGTGCGCGACGAGTTCGCGGACATTGCCGGGAATCAGCCCGACCCGGTATTCGTGAATTTTCGTTTCTTTGGGAACCCCAATGAGCATGCGAGAACCGCCTGATTACCCGAGCGCGACGTACGAGCCCTTACGATGTTTTCGAGATGCGGTAAACAGACGGGAATTCGCCAAAAAATCAGTCCTGACAAACCGATGGGACCAACTGTCGGGAAAAGGACGTTCGAAATGCTCCTCGGCCTTCCGGCGGTCGGCATCCCGTCCCACGTTGCGGTTGATGGCCTCCTGTCCCTTCAGCCGAACCGATCGCGCCGACGTCATCAAGCAAGTTCAAGTCGCCGCCCGATCACGATCGTCACCGACTTTTGGGCATAGCTCATTTTGGTCACCTTTTGACGGCCGGTCAGATTCAAGTCCGTCATGAGTTTTTGAAAAGACAGAATCGATCATGAGGCGCATGACGCCGAAGAACACGGACGCCATGTCGGTGACGTCGTACGCACTTGGTGACCTCGGCAAAAGGTCGTGAAATTCACGGGTGAAGAATGAGGCAGTGAATTTTAGCGAAGAACGACGACAGCACATTGCGCGTGGCGAACGACCCTTGCGGCTGTTGAGCCGAGCAAGAGATCTGGCAGACCAGGCCGATTGGACGATACAACTATGCAGTCCGTGTTGTTGTTCTCCGCCCATTCCAGGATGGTGTTGGTGGGATGTCCGGAACGCACGTGGACGTCAATACCATTGCCTCCGAGTTCCGTCTCGATGGCATCCTTTAGTTCGACAAGGTTCTTTTTGATTCGATCCGACGGAAAATATGACCCCACGTAGGAGGGGAGTTCCTCCAAAACGGATAGCACGGACAGCCTTCCTGTCTCTGACAAAAGACGTCGAGCCACATCCAGTGAAGTGAAATATTCGCCTATGTGGTCCGGCGCGACCGGAACAACAACGTGATCGTACATCTGGGCCTCCAGCTTTGACTAGAAATCGGTGTCCATGCGGCGCAATCAGCCGATGGTTTACTTCATCATATGGGGTAGCCACGTCGGGATCGCCGGAAAGACGAAAATAAGCGCCAGTGCGAAGAACTGTATCACGACGAACGGGCCAACCGACTTGTAGACGTCGCCCATGCTTACATTTTTCGGAAGGACTCCTTTGATCCAGAACAAGACAAATCCGAATGGTGGCGTCAGATAGGCAATCTGGATGTTGACGATAAAGAGGGCGCCGAACCAAAGTTTGTCGATGCCAAGAGAGTCAACGATCGGGATGAACAGTGGCGTGCAGAGCATGATAATTGCCCAGTCGTCCATGACCATTCCAAGGATCAAAATGATGAGCATCATCATCAGCAGAATGCCATTGGGTCCCCCCGGCATGGACAGCACGAGTTCGGTCAGCAGATCTTGGCTTCCCAACGAGTTGAAAATATTCAGATAAACTGTGGCGCCGATCAGGATCCAAAGACCCATACCCGTCAATTTCAGAGTGGACTCCAACGAGTCCTTCAAAACGGCCCAGGTCAATTTTCCGTAGGCCAGGTTGATAAGGAAGGCTCCCGCGGCCCCGAATGCGGCAGCCTCGGCTGGTGTCGCAATCCCACCCCAGATCACGCCAAGAACGATGGCGATGAGTACTGCAAAGGGCCAAATGCTTAGCACAGCGCCTAGCTTTTCCTTGCGGGTGAATTTCTCTTCCGCGGGCAGTGCCGGACCGAGATGAGGCTGAATACGGCAGCGAATACCAATATAGATCGTGTAAAAGGCTGCGAGCATAAGTCCCGGCAGGACGCCTGCCATGAAGAGGTCGCCGATCGAGACTTTGGCTAGTAGCCCGTAAAAGATGAACGGCACGCTGGGTGGAATGAGCGCCCCCAGAGCTCCCCCCGCCGCAATCGAGCCAATAGCGATGGACCGATCATACTTGTACCGCACCATTGAGGGATATGCGATCTGACCCATCGTGGTGGTAGCAGGCGGCGTAATCCCTGTAACGGCAGCGAAAACCGTACAGACCTGGACCGTACCCATTGCCAGGCCGCCATGAATATGGCCTATCAACTTGTAAACTGCGTCATAGGCCGCTTCGGCTATCCCGGAGAACCTTATCAGTGATCCCATAAACAGAAAAAGTGGTACCGTGACCAAAACGGAATTCCACGGTGTCGAGTAGAATGCGCTTGGTACCGACAAGAGCGCGCGTGGCTCGAAAACCAATGCAAACAACACGGCGGTTCCACCGAGCCCGAATGCCACTGGAAGACCCAGAAACAGGATTGCAAACAATACGATGAAGTAAAGCGCTGTTACGAGTTCGAGGCCCATTGTTCGTCGTTCCTTGCTTTTGGGCGGTTCTCAGTAGCCAATGCAGACCGGGAATCCAGCGTCGATCCGAACGACGCCTTTTGTTGCCGGATCTTTCCGCTGGCCCAAATTGGGCCAGCGGAAATTTTTGAGACTTTTCATGACACTGCGTGTCATTCAGGTCTCACTGGGAGTTGGCTTTGTCTTCAAGGAACCTTCTGTAGATCTCGACGCCCTTGGCGTTTCCATCGGACGCAGCTGCAACCTGCGGCCAAACTTCCGCGATGGATTTTTCGCGCATCCGGGCGACTTCCTCATCGCTGAGGGTGATCACCTCTCCACCGGCATCCCGCAGGATCTGCAGTGCCTCTTCCACGCCGTCAGCGTGCATGCGGCTGGTCTCGAAATAGGTCTCTTCGAAAATCCCTTCGATCTGCTTGCGCTGCCAGTCGGTGAGAGCATTCCAGCTTTGAAGGTTGACGTAAATCTCCTGGTGCTGCGCCGGGTTCCAGCCAGGCATGATTGCAAAGTCGATCACCTCATGGAAGGACATGTCGTCAATGCCGCCCGTATCCCAGTATGTACCGTCGATAGTGCCCAGCTTGATCGCAGTGTAGATCTCGCCCGCGTTCATCGATACGGGTGCGCCGCCCATCGTGGAATGGAAGATAGCCTGAGGTCCACCGGCACGCATCTTTTGGCCATCCAGGTCTTCCATTTTGTCAACCCGGAACTTGGTGAACATCGCATTCGGACCCTGATTGGACCATCCGACCCAATGGAGGTTACGTGCATTTGCGGCCTCTTGAACGATATCGCCGACGCGATAGTCGGGGTTGCCCCACATGACTTCCCAAGCTTCTTCCGAGTTGTTGGCACCCATGGCCATGCCAAAGGCCAGCATGCCTTCGGGCATATCGCCCCCGTAGACTGTTCCCCATCCAGCATAACCGTCGGTTTGACCCGCGGCTGCAGCGGCAAATGCTTCGGCGCCACTTACCAAGGCACCGGCGGGTTCAACGCGGATTGTTACCGTGCCCTGAGTTGCCTCTTCCACGGCTTTGACCCAAGGTATCACCCCGTTGTCCCAACCAGCATCAGTTTGATCAAACGCTGGCTGGAAGATCCATTTGGTCACTTTGTCCGGCGGGCCATCCTGAGCCGAAGCGAAGGTGGCCGCAACTGCGACAGCGCCTGCACACAGCGTTGTGTGGAAAATCCTGTTTGCATTCATGTTTTGTCCTCCTTGTTTCATGGTTACGGAACCCGCCTGGTGCCGCAGCTCGACGTGATCGCTACGACGACGGTTGGTGCCCAAGCGCGATGCGAACGTCGCGAAGGAATTTCTTGAGCACGATCAAGAGAATGAGGCATCCGCTCAGCGGAATTGCCGACTTGATGGGGTAGATCGGAATTGGAACTGCCGTGGGCGTATATTGGTTGAGCATTGCGGAAAGCGCAGCCGCTTCGTAGCCCTTCCAGATCAAGATGATCAGAAAAAGAATTGCAATTGGAGCCGTCAGAAGATCGAGAATCGCTTTGGTTCGATCGCGGGCACTTGCGTAGAAGAGATCGAGTTTTACAAAACTGTCGTGTTGGAGCGAATATACACCCCCGGCGCAAGCCAGCAGGACCATCGCGGCCTGCAAAGTGGTGCCGATCCACTGCGAAGGTTGGTTCATCGCATAGCGCAGGAAAACGTCTGAAACACCAAAGGCCATGCAATACAGGATCAGAATCCAGCCAATGCGTCCCATGAACTCGGAAATCGCTGACGTGATGACATCGAGAGCACGCGTCAGCATTTCTGAAGCCCCTTCGACTTTCCGGGCGATATTGGCGGGAAGCGCTGAGATGCCAGCCCGGAAGTAGCTATTGACAGCTGATAAGACCGCGACCTCATTCTGGCCCCCTTTGGGCAAAACCTCGTTTTTCAAGGAAGGCGCCAGGTTCGGTGAGCACGCTCCTTGTCACATATGAAACGGTAGCGAGGACGGATGTGACAGGTACAATTGCCGATAATTGTGGATACAGATGTTCCAGCGCATTTTCTGGCAATCAGTGGGGACCGGATTCAACAGAGGGCACAAAACTCGGTTTCCCGACCTGCTGTACCCATCATTGAAAAATTCTGTGACTCTGCACTTTGCAAAATTTCACTAGCATCATCGCCGATGCAATTGGCACTGCGGTTAAATCAGGCCGAGGCAGTGTCCCTTACCGGAAAACACAACAACTTGGAGGTCACGATGTCCAATGTCGGTCATTTTCTGTCCAACAAATCGTGGTCAGGCGGGTCCGAGAGGATCGGTGATGTATTTAACCCGGCCACGGGAGCTATAATCGCAAAGGTCATACTTGCATCGAAAGCAGATGTGGATGCCGTTGTCGATGTTGCCGCCGAAGCCTTGCCAAGGTGGGCGGCAACGCCGGCAGCCAAACGTGCTTCGGTTATGTTTGAATTTCGCGATCTCTTGAAAAGCCACACCGATGAGTTGGCGGAACTCCTGTCGGTCGAGCATGGAAAGACAATTCCCGACGCAAAAGGAGAAATCGCCAGGGGCATCGAAGTCGTCGAGTTTGCCTGCGGTATCCCTCAACTGCTCAAGGGGGAGTACTCCGAGTCCGTGGCTGCCGACGTCGACAGTCATGCAGTACGTCAACCAGTTGGCGTTGTCGCAGGAATCACTCCTTTCAATTTTCCGGCAATGGTGCCTCTGTGGATGTACCCTGTTGCCATTTCCTGTGGAAACACTTTCGTGCTGAAGCCTTCCGAAAAAGACCCAACGGTGGTGTTGCGTATAGCCGAGTTGCTCGCCGAAGCGGGCCTGCCAGAAGGCGTGTTCAACGTCGTAAATGGCGATAAAGAAGCAGTGGATGCTTTGCTGGATAATCCAAAGGTTGAGGCAGTCAGCTTCGTTGGTTCGACACCAATTGGCCAATATATCTATTCGCGGGGCACTTCGAACGGAAAGCGTGTGCAAGCCCTGTGTGGGGCCAAGAACCATCTCGTCGTCATGCCCGATGCGGACATGGATCAAGTGACAGACGCGCTGATTGGGTCGGCATACGGGTCGGCTGGCGAACGTTGCATGGCTGTCTCGGTAGCAGTTCCGGTAGGTGAGGGTACGGCTGATCACTTGGTTGAAGCGTTGGAACCACGTGTCCGAGCCCTCAAGGTGGCACCTTATACCGATCCTGCATCGGAACTCGGTCCGGTGATTTCAAAACAGAGCTTTGACAAGATTCATCGGCTTATCGGCCAGGGGCTGGAGCAGGGAGCAAAATTGGTTGTCGATGGGCGCGACATCTCACTTCAGGGGTATGAAGAGGGATATTTCATTGGCGGTTGCTTGTTCGACAATGTCTCAACCGACATGTCGATTTACAAGGAAGAGATCTTCGGGCCGGTCTTGTCGGTCGTGCGTGCCGGTGGATACGAAGAGGCCATCCGGATGATCAACGACCATGAATACGGAAATGGAACATCCATCTTTACGCGCGACGGCGATGCCGCACGCGATTTTTGGGCGCGTGTGCGTATCGGTATGGTTGGTGTGAATGTGCCGATACCCGTTCCTGTCGCGTATCATTCTTTCGGCGGATGGAAGAGGTCCTTGTTCGGTGATCATCACATTCATGGGATGGAAGGCGTCCGGTTCTATACTCGGTTGAAGACTATGACGTCTCGGTGGCCTTCGGGCATCCGTACTGGAGCGGAGTTCAATTTTACTGGCGGAAAGGACGTTTAACTGGATCTAGTGGCCTGATTCTTGTTCACGTTGGCGATCCTCCAGCTTCTGGTGTCCCTTTCTCCATGTCACCAAATAAAAACGTTCGGGCGTCTTGCACCCGCGGAACGGGCGGGCGTCATCGGCGTCGCGTTGCTCGATGTATTCCTCGGTCGCCGCGATGCAATCGTCGAGCGAATTGAAGATCGCGTGGCATGCCGATAAGCGGATCATGCCGCATTTGCGGCCCGGGTCATTGAATCCCCGGGCTTTTCCGCGGGAATTGTCGGCATAATCACGGCGATTCCAGGAGCCCAGCAGGGTTCTGTCGGGCTCGAACCTCCCGGGTTCGACCCCGACAGGGCGGGACTTCTCCATGGCCTATTCCTTGATGCGGAGATCTGCGTGCAGGTTGACCTGCGTCGCCTCCGCCGAGCCGTGACGCGGCAGGTTGCCGATGTCTGCTTGCGGTGTTCCGCCCTGCAGCAGGTTCATGGACAGGGAATGGCGGTAATCTCGTGCAAGACATTAGCGGCACGATGCGGCCCAGCATCTCCTCGACCATGGCCTGTCGATGAAGGAAGGCGGGTGGCGACCTCGGCCATCGCAGCATCGCGGCCACTGCCGCAAATGCCAGGGTGCAACTCGGCACGCTGCGCGAGGCCGGCGAGATCGACCTGGAAGGCATGGCATGACCCTCACGGAAGCGATCGATGTTCATAATGACCGGCGACGGGCTCACGGCGCGAAGTTCATCGCAAGCGCGATGCCATTGCACAGGTTCTGAGCGCATGTCGGTGGCGACAGGTCGGCTCCTGCCGCACGCATCGTTCCAGAAATGGCATATGATGCCTTCCCGGGTCACGATATCGACGAAATTCCCCATCAGGACCGTGCCGGGACCATCGCGGCAGCATCGATTCCAGGAGCGAAGCGCTTCAGACCGGCGCGATAAAGCTCACCACGGCGAATGGAACCACAGAGAAATTGACCGTCAGCGAGCGCGGCTCAGCTCAACGCCTTTTCGAACGTGCTACGCACGATCCATGAAAGCCCATTCAAAATGTCGCACGCAACATTTCTGCTCTTTGCCACTCCGGTTCCGCTCCCTTTCGAATGCTGCGCGGCTTTCGCCGCGAGCGGTTGAATCATGCTCCACCGGAAGATGGAATCCCGAAACACGAGCATAAGACTAGCGACTTGGAGGTCGTTCAAGACGTCTTGTTTTTCGATTGAGATCTCTTCGCAGTATCCTGACAGAATTTGCCAGTGCCTCGACGCCGGGCTGAATTGATTCGCTGGCAATTGATGACATACCCAAGCGAAAGTAGAATTTCCCAACTTCGTAGTCGGAATAGCATGGGGCGATCTCTTCCACGATGACGCCGTGACTTTGCGCTTCACCAGCAATTCTCGACGCAGTGAGTTCTCGGCAGCGGTCTCTCAGAACGAAATTTGTTCCACCAAATTCACTGGTAATCTCGAATTCAGGCAGGTTTTTTCTTATGGTTGCATCCGCCAACGTCCACCTCTCCACGTAGTCCCGATGAAGGCGGCGCAACTGGCTGTCATAATATCCGAACCTCAGGAAAGCTGACGCGGTAAGTTGGGGAATGATTGGCGGATGACGGAGAATCGTGCCTCGCAAGTCTCGGGCAGCTTCGATGAACTCAGTTTCGGCTGCCAGGTAGCCGAGTCTCAGGCCTGGTGATAAGCCTTTTGATAGGCTGCCCAGATAGATGACGCGCCCTTTTGCATCGGAGCATCGAAGTGGAAACGGGGTGAAGTGACGATAGTCAACGTCACATTCATAGTCATCTTCTACGATGAAGAAGTCATATTCCACAGCGGCTTCAATTAGCTGCCGTCGACGTTGTTCAGTCATTGTAACGGTTGTCGGGAACTGTCGATTTGGTGTTGCGAAAACGAGAGTAGACCCGCGAAGTCGCTCGTCGACGATCATCCCTTCGTCATCTACAGGCTGAAATCGAACCTCTCCAAAGCTTGCGTGCAAGATCTTCCGCGCGTCAGGGTAGCCGGGGTCTTCCATCGTGGCTGCGCGATTGCGTCCGCCAAGCAATTGGCTTGTGATGTACAGGCCGTTTTGGCTCCCAAGTGTAACCAAGACAGAGTTCTTGGTTTCGAATACTCCTCTCCGCGGCAAAATGCGCCCGCAAATTTGTTCAATCAATTCGAGGCTGTCTGAATAGTGATTATCAGCCGACCAGACCTTCAAGTCTCTTCGGTTCATGGCAAGGCGTGAACACTCTCTCCACTGCGCTACTGGAAACTGATCTTCATCAATTTGATTGCACACGAATGGGTACTTGAAATCGTACCAATTGTCCGGCCTCACAATTGTGCTGAGGTCTTCAGAACGCCGCCGCCAGTTCAGCCGATCCCACCCCAGAGATTTTTGATAGCGGGGCACTTTGCCGACAGCGGCGGTCTTTTCAACTTGGCCGTTACATCCGCTGACGAAAAATCCCGATCTGGCCCTTGAGTATATGAAGTTTTGTTCTTCCAATATCGCATATGCCGCGAGCACTGTGTTTATCGATACGTCCAGTGTCCGCGAAAGCGAGCGGCAAGATGGCAGTCTGGTATCTGTCTGCAGCACGCCGTCAAAGATGAGCCGTGAAATCCCTGCCACGATCTGATCTCTGAGGCCAGTCTTCCCAGACCTGTCAATATCAATCCGGAACTGCATTCATTTTGCCGTTTGACGAGAAAGATGTTACCGCGTTGAGTCCCTTCCGGTTTCTTCGCCGACTTTTGCGAGAGCAAACGAACAGGGGAGTCCTGTCAGCAGACGGCTGCGTTGCTCCACCGCGTGTCTTCGAACAAGCGCCCCTTAAAGTCTCCCGATACGATTCTGTTGCGGGCTTCGTCCCGGGATTTTGCCCATGCGCCGGGGTTCGTTTGCTCTGTTTGCGGGTTCGTCCTGCTTCGAGTTGCAAAGCACCGGAATGCTGGCCGCCCAGCTGGTTGATCAATTGTGTGATATCCAAGATCCATGTTCCATCTGAACCCATCCGACCGATTTGGTAGAGCCGGACGGACACTCATCTTTTGGAATGGAACAGCACCACACTTTTTGACCGGGAGCGGTTTTGAACATCGGTCTTGAACGATGCCGTCGGGAACTTGTGGTTCGGATGCAATGGCTGGCTCGGAACAGTGCACTTTCGGTCCCTTGCGATGGGATCCCGGAATGGAAGTCAAACAACCGTTTTAAACGGTTGTTTACGTCATCGCAAGCCAGATGGTTAGCTGTTCTTTGTCATCTGCTTCCGGGAGTCGTGCTGCCATGCCCTGATGCCACGTAGAGGCGCCTACATTTGAGTGATCAGCGAGTTGGCCTTTGAGCGTGCAAGCAGGCGGCTGCATCCTCGCCTGTTGCACTGGGCTTGAATAGGTTTCCCCGCTGATGATTGCCTACACAATGTCCAATATTCTTGGGAGGCGCATTGAGCTAATGACAACCGGGCCCGCGTGCATGTGGAAGCGGTGATCAACGGGCATCGATACAGGTACAGGATAACTCGATTCAATTCCTTTCATGAATGTTGTCATACAAGGTATAAAACGCGCCGGGCCTGAAACTGTTCGGTATGCACCATCTTCGGTCATGGACGTTGTTGCGGCGGGAATCGTGAACCGTGCGCTATACAAGGTCATCGTTCAGCCATCCCTGCCGACGGCGGCCAATGCGATCGTAGAAGCAGTTCTTGCCAGTCCGGACGTCGAGATTCCTCCGGGAACCGGTACCCGGACTTCCTGGCCGACGGTATTGGGAGTAGTTTCGAGCATGCCGATGGTCGGTCTCTCTCATTTGTGCTGGACGACGGATGTTCACCATTCATCGTATTATATTCGAGAAAGACGGATCCATCATCCCGCGGGTCGGGCCCTATCATTTCGGCGCATGATTCCGTAGGGAAATTCACGAATCTGCCAGTAAGGGTTTCGTCTGGACACATTGCGTTGGGTCATGGCGGCTTCCTTCTGGACGAGCGAAAGGTGATGGCAAGAGAGGCCCCTGAAGCAAACCGTTCTTCGGACGTCGTCCCGTTGCCCCGGAGGAATCCCTCTCTGCGGGACCGCATGGGCTCAAAATGTTGCAGTAACTCCACCGTCGACGGCGAGGATCTGCCCGGTAATGTAGGCGGCGTCGGGGGAAATGAGGAAACACGCGGCACCCGCGACATCCTCCGGCCGGCCGGGACGGCCGAGCGGTATTTTTCCATATTGGAGATAAACTGTACGGAAATATTCCGTTTCATGCTCGTGGCTGCCGTCGCTGAGGCGAGCCATGCGGGTGTCGATGAAACCGGGCGCGATTCCATTGATGGTTATTCCTTTCGGGGCGAGGTCGCAGGCGAGGGCGCGTACCATGTTGACGATGCCGCCCTTCGCGGTCGAATAGGGTAGCGAATCCGGCGAACCGAATTGGCCCATGATGCTGGCGGTCATCAGAATGCGCCCGCCAGTCGATTCCATCAGGGGAACGCAGGCGAGGGAGCAGATCAGTGCACCGTCCAGATTGACCTGCGTGACGGCCCGGAATCGCTCGATCGTGAGGTCCTGGTACGGGCATATGTCGAGAATCGCTGCATTATTGACAAGGATATCGAGCTTCCCGTGCTCGTCGGCGATCCGGGCCGCCAGATTCCGGCAGGCGTCGCTGTCGGTGATGTCGAGTACGGCTGGCACGATTCGTTCCGGATTTGCGACACCGGCCCGGGTGCTTTCCAGCGCGTGGCTGTCAATATCGGCGAGAATCGTCGTTGCGCCTTCCCTGGCCAGGCGCCTCCCGATCGCGAACCCGATGCCGCGCGCGCCTCCGGTAACGAGGGCAACCTGGCCCTCAAAACGATTGTCGTTCATGTCAAATCCTTGTCATGCGGTTGTTTTCGAGCCCGGAATTGCGCCGCCAGGCCAGCGCGACGGCGACGGTCAGGACGATGGAAAACACGAGAATCAGTGTGATGAGCGCGTTGATCTCGGGTGTAAATCCCACCCGCATCATGGCGTAGAGCCGGACCGGCAGGGTTGCATCAGTGCCGGCCAGGAAGAGGGTGATCATGGTTTCGTCGAAAGACAGGGCAAACGCCAGGATGCCGGCTGTCAGGAGCGGCATGCGCAGGTTCGGCAGGACGATGTAGCGAAATGTCTGAAACTTGCTTGCCCCGAGGTCATGGGCCGCCTCGACGAGGCTTCGGCTGAGCGCGTTGAGGCGCGTGAGGACCATGCGATAGATGATTGCCAGAACGAACACCGCGTGTCCGACGATGATCGTGGCGATTCCGCGCGGGATCCCGGCTTCCCGGAAATAGATGAGAAGAGAGAGCCCGGTAATGATCGGGGGAAGCAGGAAAGGAAGAAAGATGACGTATTCGAGGAGTCGCGCCGAACGGGATGACGGCCGGGCGTTCACATGCAATGCCGCGACGGTCGCGAAGACCGCTGCTGCTGCGACTGCGGTTCCGCCCACGAGGAGCGAGTTCCTTAGCGCGTCCCCGAGGGCCTCGTTGCCGAACAGTCTTGCATACCAGCCGAGAGAGAACGTCTCCCAGTTGACCCGCCCACGGCGCATGGAGAAGAACGAAAGGACGAAGACCAGAAGGATCGGAAGATACAGCGCCAGGTAGACAAGGGTGGTTACCGATGCGAGCGAGATGTCGAGAAGCCGCGGGCGTCTCATCGCTGCCACCTTGGATTTCCCAGACGCCGTGCCACGTATATGACGCCGAGGGCAACACACATCAAGAGGATGGAAAGCGCCGCCCCCAGTGGCCAGTTGAAGGCGAGGCCGAACTGGCTGAAGATCAGGCGCCCGTATGTGAATCCCTCGATTCCGCCGACCAGTTCGGGTGCCAGGAAATCACCGGAAGCCAGCACGAAGGTGAACATGGCGCCGACGATCCCGCCTGGCAGGCTGAGAGGGAGGATGATGCCGGCAAATGTCTGGAGCTCGTTTGCACCAAGATCCGACGCTGCGTGCAGGACGGACGCCGGTATGCGCTCAAGGGCGATATAGATCGGCAGGACCATGAACGGCAGCAGTACGACCGACAGGGTGATCCGGACGGCTGTCAGATTGAAGAGCAAGGCACTGACCGGTTCGTCCACAATGCCGAGCGTCATCAGCGCGCTGTTGAGAAGGCCGTTCGTTCCGAGGACGCCGCGCATGGCGTAGATCTTGATGATGTAACTCATGAGCAGCGGTATCGCGAGCGCGATGACCAGGACATTCCTCCAGCCGGGCGGCCGAAGCCATATGAAATAGGCCGTGGCATAACCGAGGACCAGGTTGATTGCCGAGACCTCAAGGGCCATCCGCATGGTTCTCAGGAACGTCGCGCGGTAGGACGCGTTGGACAGCAGATCAGCGAAGTTCCCGATGCTCGGTCGGTAGACGATGGCATTGTCGACGACGGAAAAGAACCCGTAGGCCAGAAAACAGCCGAGCGGAACAATGATGAACAGTGCGGCGACACCCCAAAGGAAATATTCACCGGTGCTTGGCCGGATTCTGCCTGGGCCGGCAGTCAACTCTCGGCTCCCGTAACGAGAGCGCACTCGGCCGGGTCGAATCCGACCCTGAGAAGTGACCCGGTTTCCGGCGGCCGGGCGGCCGGGTCGCTCCGCGTCTTCATCGTGAACATCTGGGACGTGTTCCGATGCCGGAGTTCGGTTATCGTTTCGGACCCCACGAAGGAGACCGCCGCAACCTCGAACTCGAGCGAATTCACGCGGGACGCTGCATCCGTACCGAATGCTTCGGGCCGTATTGCCAGCGCCAACCCGGACGTATCCTCGGGGGGTGGTCCCTTGACCAAGAAGGTACCAACCGGCGTCGCCACGACTGTTTCGTCGTCCCGGGATTCCTCGATCCGGCAGGGCTCGACAATGTTGCTGGCCCCGAAAAAGGCGGCGACAAACCTGCTCTTCGGCCGGTAATAGAGCTCTCTCGGCGTGCCGATCTGCTCGATGCTTCCAGCTCGCATGACGCAGATCCGATCCGACATCGTGATGGCCTCGGATTGGTCATGCGTGACGAAAAGGAAGGTGATACCACTCTGGCGTTGCACTGACTTCAGAAATTTCTGCATCTGCCGCCTGAGGGCGGCGTCGAGGGCGGCGAGCGGTTCGTCGAGAAGGATAAGCCGTGGTTCGCAGATCATGGCGCGGGCGAGGGCGGTCCGCTGTTGCTGACCGCCGCTGAGTTGGGCGGGGTAGCGCGAGTCCAGCTCCTCGAGGCCGACAATTCCCAACGCGTCATCAACACGGTCATTAAGCAGCTTCCGTGTCGTTCCGCGGACGCGAAGTCCGAAACCGACGTTTTCCCTGACAGTCATGTGCGGGAACAGCGCATAGTCCTGGAAGACGGTGTTGAAGGGCCGCCTGTTGATGGGCAAGTCCGCGATATCCCGCCCGTCGAACTCGATTCTTCCCGCGCTCGGCGGTTGAAACCCTGCAATGGCGCGAAGCAGTGTCGTCTTGCCGGATCCCGAAGGCCCGAGGATCGTCAGGAATTCGCCGTCGTGAACATCGAGATCAAGCGGACTGATTGCATCAACCGTGCCAAACCGGACACCCAGTCCGCGAATGCTCAGCAACGGTAAACCAGCTTCGAAGTCCGGGCCGCTGGTATCAGGTTTGGCCATATGCCTTGACTGCGTCCCAGTTGATGTCAACACCGAGCCCCGGCTTTTCGGGCGGCAGGATTTCACCGTTCTCGAACTCGAGGTCCTCGGTGGCAAGTTCGCGGCGCAGCTTCTCGATGCAGAGCTGCGGCGGCAGGTACTCGATAAACCGGATTCCCGGCGTGACAAACGCAAGATGGGCAGTGGCCGATAGGGAGATTCCGGTCTTCCAGCAGTGCGGTACCACGGGAAGGTCTCTTTCTGCAGCCATCTCGCAGACTGCCTTTGCCTCGCTGATGCCACCGACCCGACCGACATCGGGCTGCACGACTCCGATTCCTCCCCGTTCGATCAGCTCCACAAACTCCCACCTGGTCGACAGCCATTCACCGGATGCAATTGGAAACGTCACGCGGTTCGCGAGTTTCGCGTGTTCGTCGAGGAAATCCGCCCAGATGGGGGTCTCGAGAAAATAGATGTCGTACTTGTCCCAGTCACGAACGGTCGCGTAAGCTGTATCCGCATCGCGCCAGAGGTACTGGACGTCGACCATCAGCGTGATCTCGGGCCCGATCGCCTCGCGGACGGCCGCAACGACATCGGTATGGCGATCAAAGCTCTCGTCCATTCCGTCGTGGGCAAACGGACCGGCGAGCGTGCATTCAGCCTTGACCGCACGAAATCCGAGTTCCTTCGCGTTTTCGGCCGACGCGCAAAGCGCGTCACGGTATGCTTCGAAGGTCTTTCCCGCGGGCTGCAGCGATGCGTAGGGCACGACCGGTGAATCGCGATGCGTGCCCAGCAATTGCCACACCGGTTTTCCCGCGATCTTTCCTGCGATATCCCAAAGCGCCATCTCTACGGCGCCGAGCGCATGAATCACGGCACCTCGGCGACCGTTCATTGCGGTGAACGTGTAGATGTCGTTCCAGATCGATTCGATTTCGCGCGGGTCGCGGCCGATGAGCAGTTCGCGCATACCGAGGCCCATCGTGTGCGTGCCCGGTGCCTCGATGCAGGTCCTTCCGATCCATGGATTGAGATCGCTCTCTCCATAGCCCTGTACGCCGTCGTCGGTCGTGACCACGACCAAGAGACTGTCTTGTGCCGAAGATGTCAGGCCCGGGTCGAAATCGTCGGCGACCAGGACATGACAGGTGACATCGGAAATCTTCACATGCCTGCCCCGTCGTTGGGAAACCGGCCGAAATCATATCCGCAAACGGACGTTTCCGGAACCCCAATCGGTTGGCAGGGCAGGAACATTCTTTTGTTCTGACTGAGTTGTGTGAGGTGATGGAGATTTTGCCTTGAGCCGGCATTCAAGCTGGATCCGGCCGTGACATTGTTTGTCATTTGCGTGGTCTGGGGAATGTTCGCTTGCCGTGGACGGCTGTCATGGCTCTGCCCGGGTCCGCTGATGGGGTTTTCGGTCCTGTCGGGCACAGGTGTTCGCACCGCGCCGCTCGACGGCGCGTCCGGGCGCTTTCTGCTCCAGGTTTGGGTCTGCGGGATTATGCGGTTGGCGCGATCAGGATCGCGTCGAGGGCCTCCTGCGCCCGTGCGGCATAATGGCGATTGGCCTCGGGCATGAAACGGAAGCGGCCGCCACAGCGCACGATGGCGATGGCCGCGTTGGTCAGGCAGGCGAGATTGCGTGGCATGTGCCGCACATACGCCCGGCATCGGTCTTCGTCGTAGGTGAAGTCTCGAACGTAGTGGACCCGGTTCTCGATGTGCCAGTGGTTGCGCACCAGGGCCAGCAATTCCTCGGGTCCGGCGCGCGCGGCGTCGAGCGAGGTCAGGCTCCAGATCACTTCGGTGCTGCGCGCGCCGGTCTTGATGACCTCACGCTCGCGCGCGATGCACAGTGCCTGCTGGCGCCCGTGGAGAGCGGCGTATCCGTCCCATTCGGCGCCGGAGAGGTCGACGACGGCACAGCGGCGTCGCTCGATCCGGCCATGGCCCTTGTCGATGGTTTCGTGCCAGGGCGCGTTGGTGAAGTCGATCGCCTTGAGCTCGTTGTGGATGGTTTCCTGGTTGTCCTTGATGGCGCTGAGCACATAATCGGCATCGCTCTCGAGCAGGTAACGCGCGGTCTCGTGCTGGGCATGCATCGCGTCGAGGGTGACGGTGCGCCCGGCGAGACCGAGCCCGCTGGTGAGTTTGCGCACGGCCGGGATTTCGTTGCTCCTGGCATCGACCTCGACCTGCTTGAGGACCAGTCCGGTCCCGTGCTCGACCGCGGCGACCATCATGCGCCGTCCGTCTTCGGTCTGCTTCGAGGCGCCCCGGATGTCCTTTCCGTCCATGGCCACGGGGGCATGTGCGTCGCCGTGCTGGGCGGTCCATTGGCTGATGGCGTTGTCCAGCGTGTCGGGCGGCAGCTGAGCGAGGATGGTGTGGAAGGTGGTGGTGGTCGGCGCGGTGTAGCGTTGCTTGCTCTCGCTCCAGAACGCGCCCACGGCCTCGAGTTGCTCCTGCGCGAGCAGGGCGGCGAACTGGGCGAAGGCGGTCACGCCCCGGTAGCCGGCAAGCCGGGCCGCGACCGCGATCGCCAGAATGGTCCTGAGCGGATAACGCTTGCCCCGGGCATGGCGGCACTCGGGCACGTCGCCCAGGCATTCGAACAGGCTGCGCAGCCGCGGCGTCGCCATCGGTTCGCCGTGTTGCCCGGCCCCCCAGTGTGGCGGTGTCTCGCTCCGGCCCAGCGCCTCTGTGGCGCCCTCTGTCAGTTCGTACACGAAGATCTCCTTGGGTTGGCCGTGATGGCGCCAGCGCGCCGCGCCGCCGGGTTCGCGGGCAAAGCCGCGCGTGAAGCCCAGGGAGCGCCAGTTCGACGCGCGGTAGCAGGTCCCGGCAAAGAGCGCCGGGTCCACGAAGGTTTCCGCCAGAAACACCGGAAAGCCGTGAACCGCCTGCATGTCCGCAGACAGCCGCCGCAGGCTCAGCCCCAGAACCCGCGAGGCCAGGTTGCGCACCCGTTCAGGCGTGAGGATGACGAAACGGGAATTGTTGGCGATCAGGTGCAGACGACGGAACTGCTGCTCGGACGTCCAGCCGATCCAGCGGTCGCGCGCAGCCAGCTTGAAGGCGCCGGATTGCCAGCCGATCAGTGCGAGCCAGGTCTCACCATGCACCGCGACATGGCGCAGGCCCTTGCCGAACACGCCATGGAACGACAGGTAATGGTGCTCCTCCACCAAACGGTCCCAGCGCCGGTGCTCCCGATCACCCCAGGTCGGGCGCACCGAAACAGAACGCAAGTCAATCAACGAATCAGGGGCCGGCAGCGTCTCCATGACCCGCACTGTGCCATAGCGAAAACAGAATGGCCAGTACCTATATCAGGCCAAACCCATCACCTTGCGAACAAAAGAATAGCCCTGGTTGGCAGGGCATCTGCGGATGCCCTGCCGGCTTGTCGTTACTGGGCTGCCTTGACTTCGTTCCAGACCTGTACCCGACGGTCGAAATTCTCGACGGGTCGAAGCCAGACCAGCTTGTCGGAATAGTCAAGCCCGGGGCTTTCGTCGGTCGTGTTGCCGTAACCCTTGAGATCCGTCATGGTCGGCCCGGTGTGCCCGTTCAGGTAATGGTTGACCCACTTGTGCACACAGTCAGCGTCCTGCACGCCCTTGGACAGGGCCCAGGTGTCCAGCCAGCCGATCCCGCCTTCCTTCGGAATGGAGTAAACCACGTCGTAGCCGCGGTTCGCGAGTTCGACAGCCTGGAATTCACCCATCGAGAACATCAGGCTCGCCTCGCTCGAATCCCAGATGTTCACGCCTTCCTCGAAGCCGGCGTAGTAGCTGATCAGGTACTGTTTCTGTTCGATGAGCTTTTGCTTGACCGCATCGAAGTCTGCATCGTCGAGGTTGAACGGATCTTCGAGACCAAGGATAATCGCGGCGTTCGTAACGTTGTTGTTGGCGTCATCGAGGGCGAGCACGCGTCCTCCATTCGCCGGATCCCAAAGGGCTTCCCAGCTATCGACGCCATCCGGAAACGCTTCCTTGTCATAGATCAGCCCGAGCGATCCCCAGGCCATCGGTACGCCGTAAGTCTCGCCTCCGCTCATGACCTCGGATACTGCGCTGAACGATGGCAGGAGGTTGGCAGTATTCGGGACCATGGACATGTCGAAGGGAATGATCAGGCCATTGTCCAGGTATCGCTGGATGATCGAGGTATCGATCGAGACCAGGTCGAAATCGGCGCCGTCGCTGCCGACCATCCTGGCGAACATCTCGTCCACCGAACCGGTGTAGGCCACGCTGACCTTGCAGCCCGTCTCGGCCTCGAAGGGTTCGACCCACTGCGGTTCGGCATAGCCTTCGAAGCTGAACAACCGAACTTCCTGACCCATTGAGGGACCTGTTGCAAACAGGGCGGTGGCGATGGCCACGCAAAATCCACGAGATCGAAGCATCTTTCTTCTCCTATTTTTCTGGTTTCTCATCGGTGTCCGGAGTGTGTCCTCTGGCACACATCCGGGAGGTGACGTGTTCCTGCAGAACCTGTCCGAGCCGGGAGGGATCGCCCTCGGCAAGGAAACTGCGCAGGCATTCGTGCTGTGCGACAACGGCGGCGAAATCCGGGTCGCGATGAATCTCGAGCCCGAAAATGATCATGACCTGGCGCGATATTCCTTCCCAGATACGAATTCCGAGCGCGTTCCCGGACAACGTGACCGCGGCGCGATGAAAGTTGATGTCCGCAAGGCTAAGCCCCTCGACATCCGAAGTCAGCGCCGCCTTGCGCATTGACTCAAGTTCCGAGTCGAGTTTTGCGAAATTCGCGGGATCGGACCGGAATTTCGGAATTGCATCGGCGAACAGCATGGTTTCGAGGGCTATGCGGATGCTGCACACTTCCCGGATCTGCCGATCGTCGAACGGCGCGATCCGCCAGCCGCGTCCCGGTGCCGAACAAAGGATTCCCTGAAGCGACAACTCGCGGATCGCCTCGCGAACCGGTACCCGGCTCACGCCGAGTTCGGAGGCAAGTTCATCCTCGACCAGCCGGTATCCGGGCGGGAACGAACCGGTCGCAATGGCGGGAACGAGGCGTTCGATGATCTGTTCGGTTATCAGCCTCTTCCGGACCGGCTCGATTCTTGCACGCACGTTGACTGCATTCTGCATGTTCGTATACTATTATTTTGTATACGGTATGTAAAGGTAATTGCACACGCCCGGGTTGCCGGAGAGGAAATGCGCACCGCATTGATCGACCATGTTTCGGTAGGAGCGATTCTCGGGGAATCCCCGACCTGGCTTCCGGATTCCGGTGTCTTCCTCTGGCTCGATCTGCTCGGGCGCAAGGTTCACTGTTTTGACCCGCATCGGCGGGAGAACGCAGTTGTCGCAGACGGGTTCAGCGAGAATCTCGCCTGCCTCGTGCGCGTCGCAGAGGGTTATGTTCTGCTCGTCACGGCGACGAAATTCGTCCGGCTCGATCCGGTTGACGGCACCTCTGCAATCGTAGATGCGCCGCTCGTGCCCGAAAACAACACCTGTTTCAACGACGGAAAGGCCGCACCTGACGGTTCTTTCTGGTTGGGCACGTCCGACGTCGACGAGACTGAACCGACCGGAAGCCTCTATCGAATTGCCGGAACACCAGTCGACGTGGTCGACCGGGGATTCGTCATCTCGAACGGGCCCGCGTTTTCTCCCGATGGTCGAAAGGCGTACTTCGCCGATTCCGCCGGACGGAGGATCCTGCAGTATAAACTCGATGACGCCGGCCTGCCCGTATCGCGCTCCCGGTTCGCGGTTATCCCAGATTCAGAGGGGCTGCCGGACGGATTGACGGTTGACTCTGCGGGACGTGTCTTCAGCGCCCATTGGCAGGGAAGCCGGATCACCGTGTATGGACCGGACAGCGCGATCCGGGATCGTATCTGCCTTCCGGCCCGGAACATCACGTCTTGCACATTCGGCGGCGACGACCTTTCGCTTCTGCTCGTGACATCCGCCTCGATCGATGCGGGAGATGAAGCCGGCGACAGCGAGGGTGACATCTTCCTCGTCGAGACTGATTGCTCAGGCATCCCCGAGCCGGTCTTCGCACTCCCCTAGCCGCTACACCGGTAACCGTTCATCGGTGGTGTGACGGCCGTGCCGTTTTTCACTGATTGAGTGTTCTTTTCCGGTCGTTTCCGAGCGGACAGAAACGGAATGCCTTTTTTTTGGTTATCCGAAACCCTCTCTTGTGCCGAAACGCCCCCGCCCCCGTGTGGTTCCGACATGGATCCATCCGGACGCCCTGTAGGTGGTCCCGGAACCGGGCCCTACAACTGCGTTGAATTATGACCCGGAGTGCGTCCTGCGGTCGTGGAACAGGCACCCGATGGTGATCTCGCCAAGCTGACGGTCGAGCACGATAAGTTTCCGGGATCGGTCATGATCGCGGTCATCGACCCGGAACCATCGGGATAGCAACTGATAACGAACCCGTTTCCTGTTCACGACCCTGCGACGCAGTCGATCAATTCATCGAAAGCGGCATCGATCAGAACCTGTGCATCGGGTATACGCAACTCTAAGGTGAAATACTCGCTAAAGTCCTCCAAGGTGAACAGACGGATTGAACCACCGAGCGACTCAGTCCAATCCGAAAGCTAGTCGTTCTGGTTCGCTTTGCTCGCGGACAGGCCTGCAAAGGCATTGGATGTTGCACCAAATGTCGTAGCGCAATGGGTTGGCACGTGCGCTTGGACAACCGCCGTGGCGGCCAGGAAAAAGACAAGTGCTGAAGCTAAAGTTCTCATGGCATACCCTCCAGGTCAAAAGACAGTTACAACAGCCAACGTGTGATCCTGTCCTGCAAGTGCAGGCGCGCAGCACACCATAATCAGCACATGCATGGCCAAAGAAGACAACGAGACAGTCCTCGAATTTCTCGCCGCATTCGCCTGGATTTCGAGGCGCTCCTGCGCATGAGAAGCACACCGAGCCTCGGCGACACGGGCTAAGCAGGAGGCGCGGAAAAAAAGGAATTGTTCCGCATCAAAGTCTCGGGCGGCCAATTGAAGCGTGCCATGACCGTGATGGCTATGTCCTGCCAACCAAAACTGACCGTCTATGACGAACCGGCCACGGCGCTCGATGTCAAAACCCAGACAGTGTAATTGAGCCTTTTTCGGCCGGGTCGCTGATGGGCCGGCATCAGGTCGGTTTTGGACCGCACTTGACGTACACGATTGGCAATGAGTGCCAAACAACGTTTATAACGGTGAAACAGGCTGCACCGAATATCTCCGGGCACCGATGCCAACACGGCCGATGGTCGTCAACGCGCGCGCGTCCCCTGCCGGGCCCGGAGGCAGTAAACGGCAATCAACGCCATGGTAGGAAAACCCCCGAACACGAGGATCACATCATGACAAAATGAGATCCGGGCGGAAAACCCGAACCTGGCCGACGCAACGAAAAGTCCACATGAACTGCTACGGTTGGACTTTCAGGCCCTAGGTTTCTTCCCATGAACTGATCATTTTGGCCGGATGCGAAGAGGCAGTCCAATTATCGGCCGGTGAAGCGAGGTTTCCTTTTCTCGATGAACGCCTTGATGCCTTCATCATGATCGTCGGTTTGCCATAGAATCAACTTGCGTTCCAAACTGAGACTTTCGTCAAGCGGCAACCGATACGAATCAAGGACTTCCTGTTTGATCATCCGTATCGCAATAGGAGACATTGCGGCGATCGTCTCGGCGATTTCCACGGATCGTGCCACAGTTGCACTTGCTGGACAAACTTCCACTGCCAGTCCCCAGTCCAATGCTTTAGTGGCATTGATGTATGAACCGGTCATCATCATCCACATGGCACGTGTCTTGCCGATTGCACGCGGCAGTCGTTGCGTACCTCCATCGCCGGGAAACGCTGCGATTCGCACTTCCGGAAAGCCCAGCTTGGCAGTCTCCCCGAGGACGACCACGTCACACAGCAACATGAGCTCACATCCACCGCCCAGCGCAAATCCATTGACTGCCGCAATGATTGGCTTGGAATACCCTTCTATGGTCTTCCATGCCTCGAGGCGGTCACGTTGGCCCCACATGGGAATACCATCTTGGGGCATTTCCTTTATGTCAGCACCTGCTGAAAACGCTGTTTCGTCACCAGTCAGGACAATGGAACGAATATCATCGTTTTTTTCCGCTTCCCGCAAGACCAAGGCAAATTCCCGCAGCAGTTGCCGATTGAGTGCGTTCCGAGCAGCAGGACGATTGAATTGAATCAACAATACGCCCGGCGCGGGTTGGGATGTGGTGATGCATTCCATGATTAAAGAGATCCAAAACTCGGGTTCTCGGGCAGTTCGCCCGAAAGGCAGCCGCCCGTTTGCAGCCCCGACTGGACTGCAGCACAAATACGAGACTCGTCCGCCGGATTCGGATGCAAAAGAGGTAAACGCGGCATTGCCTCTGCAATGACGCCAAGTTCCCGCAGTGCCACTTTCATGCGCGTGTGCATGTCCATCAGCGGTGGACGGCCGTAGACTGCATCGATGAAGGGCTGCATCGTCTCGTTCACGGCCCTCATTCTTCCGAGGTCCATCGCCTCGGCTGCATCCCACAAATCAATGAGCGCATCGGGGAGAAGGCTCGCTAGCCCGGACAGAATACCGTCGGCCCCGAAAGCGGCCTGAGCGAAGAGCCACCTGAAGTTCGAGGCAAGAACTGCCGTGTCAGGCGCATCCCGGCGAATTCGGCGCACATTTTCCTCGTAAACCGTGATATCGTTGCTTCCTTCCTTGATGGCAACAACAGAAGGGTGTTTTGCTATCTCTATCAAGACGTCCGTGGAATATCCGGCTCCAGACTGTATTGGATATTGAAAAACGGAAATGGGTAACTTGGTATTGCATGCGACGGCATCGACATACGATGTAGCTATCCTGGCAACATTGCCAGCACCGCCAGAGAACTGCGGCAATGGAAACAATACCGCGACATCTGCCCCCGCCGCTTCCACCGCTTTTGCCCGGTCAATGGCGTCTCCAGTGTTGTAGCAGACGATTCCGCTCATCAACGTGGCGTTGCCACCAATGTGCCTTCGCGTCACGTCGATGACTTGGTCCTGTTCGGCGTCGGTCAGGGCAGCGGCTTCACCGGCGTGACCATTGACGAAAACTGCCGCGATGCCCGGTTTCATAGCGCAATAATCCAACAATCGTTTAAAGCTGTCCCAATCGATCTCGCCGGTGCGTTTGAATGGCATTACGGTTGCGACCACTACGCCCCTTATCTTTTCACCTTGCATGGTTTCACCTCCGTTCGGCCAGGTTCGAGCAATTCCCGTTGAGGCCCATCCTTTCGACAGCAAACAGGCGCAGGTCCATAGGTTTCGGCGTATCCCGGATGATGGGCTCAAAGCCCATGCGGCCGATCACATCCTCTCGAAGTCGCACGCCGGGAGCGATTTCGATCAACGTCAAACCGGCCTCGGAAAGCTCGAATACCGCTCGTTCGGTGACGTAGATTACTTTCATTCCCTTTTTGACCGCTCGCCTGGCGCTAAAGCTGATTTGTCCAACGGAACCAACGAATTTATCGAAATTTCCATCCGTCCGGATATGCAATTTTCCATCCTCGACGAGGATATCGCTCTTGCCACCAGTGAACAGGCCGCTAAACACCACGCGTTTGGTGTTCTGTGTGATGTTGATGAAACCCCCGGCCCCATCTGCGCGGTTGCCGAAGCGTGTGACGTTGACATTGCCCTCCCCATCGACTTCAGCGAATGACACGAAAGCGCAATCGAGACCGCCGCCGTCGTAGAAGTCAAACTGATAGGGTTGGTCGACTATGACGCGCGGATTGACTGCCGAACCGAATTCGCGTCCGTAACCGGGAATACCGCCAATCACGCCGGACTCGACGGTTAAAGTCACGTCATCGGAGAATCCTTCCTCGGCTGCGACATTGCTGATCATTGCCGAGATGCCGACGCCGAGATTCACGACGTCGCCAGGTCGCAGTTCCATTGCTGCCCGCCGGGCGATGATCCGTTTCAGACTAAACGGATCGGGACTGATGTCCGTAAGCGGTACTTTGGTTTCCCCCGATCTGCTCGGGTCGTAGGAAGTTGCGTATGTTTGCATCTGGTCCGGGTCGATCACGAAATGATCTATCAGGTATCCCGGAATCTTTACCAACTGGGGGTGAAGCGTGCCACGCCGGGCGAGCCGCTTGACCTGGCAAATCACTATGCCACCGTTCGATTTGACTGCCTGCGCGATCGAAAGATCTTCCCGTGTGGAAGCTTCGTGCTCCATGGACACATAACCGTCTTCGTCTGCAGTCGTTCCACGGATAAATGCGACATTGGGACGAGGCATCCGGTAAAACAGCCAATCTTGGCCGGCCATTCCTACGACCTCGATCAGGTCGTCTTTTGTGGCATCATTCATCTTGCCACCCTCAAGGCGAGGATCGACGTATGTGTCGAGGCCGACATGTGTGATTACACCGGGTTGGCCTGATGCGAGTGCCCGGGTCATCTGCGAGATGACGCCTTGTGGAAAATTGTAAGCGCGAAGTCGGTTGTTGCGAATAAGCTCCATGAACGGGAGCTGCAGTCCGAAATTTCCGCCTATCACGCAACCGACCAGACCATCTTGCGCCAGGTGACAAAGTCCTTTTTCCGTGACCGCGCCTATGCCAGTGACATGAGCGAGCGTGATCCCGCGTGGTTTCCCGGACCCCAGAAAACGTTGTCCCAGTGCAGCCAGGAGTGCTTCCGGGCTTCCCATTCCGCCGTTGCCGCCGACAAATAGAACATCGTTGGATTTCACGAGTTTCACCGCATCACGTGAAGTCAAAATGCTGATCATGCCACGTTATCCCTGTCATTTTTTGAAGGGTCATCGGATTGCAAGATTCCGGCATGCGCCACTTCACTTTGCTCTCGTTCGATAAAGTAGATTGCGATGTCCTCTTCCGGCCACTCCAAAGTGCAGGACACGGCCCGGTTCAACGCCTCGGCCAGACGGCGCCGACTTTCAACATCACGAGAAAGGGCGTAAACCTTGATGAATATTCGACATCGTTCCTCGTACCCGAGAATGCCACGGTGGGAGTACAGATCATTGTCAAAATCGTGCACGTAAATCGTCACGATGTCGGGTGAGATATTGAGAGTCTTGACAATCGCTTCCGTTACCCTTGCGCAAAGTTCGCGACGCCGTGCCTCACTGGTTCTGACACTTAGGATTTCCAGGAAAGGCATGTTAGCGCGCCTCCTCTGAAAAAAGCCGATCCACCGGAAATTCTTGGCGGACCTGAACCGGCTTCTGTCCCGTAAGTCCCTCCACGTCAAATGACCCAACGTTGCGGACGAGTCCAATTACGCTGACTCCGCAGATTTGGACTTCGGCCAATCCCTCCATCCACACACTAGACCTGACAGTCCCAGCGCAGATCTTTCTGATTGCACGGAACGTGTCGTTGACATCATCTATTGCAGGAGGCGGAAATTGGGTTGAATCGTGCCCGCGCGCGCGGCGAGAACGAATTTTCAGCCCTCCCTCTTCGACCGGAGCCAACGATTCACCGACCAACGTTGAATGGTCTCTTACCTCATTTTCGAGCGGTTGTAGTCCTATGAAACGCATCACGTTTGTCCTGAATAGGTTCTAGGTCCCGGCCAAAATGAAATCCGCTGCGCGTTCGGCGATCATGATTGTCGGGGCATTCGTATTTCCACTGATCTGGGTAGGCATGGTGGAGGAATCACAAACGCGAACGTTGACGACGTTGTGAAGGCGGAGCTTCTGGTCCACGACGGACATGTCATCTTCGCCCATCCTGCATGTACCGACCGGGTGATAATCCATTTTCCCCCAGGTACGTGCATAGCCGATCAGATCGTCTTTGCTCTGCAATTCTTCTCCAGGTAGGATTTCCCGGCCAATGTACTTGGAGAGTACCGGTGTTCGAATAATCTGGCGAGTAAACTCCAGGCCGGCGATTCCGTGTTCGAGGTCATAGGCTTTTGTCAGGAATTGCGGATCAATCAGCGGAGGTGTGTCGGGATTGGAATCCCTGAGAGTTACTGTTCCCCGGCTGCGCGGACGAAGCACATTGCTCGCGACCGTGATACCATAGGCCGAAACCCTTTTAATTCCGTGAGGCATGACAGGAGCCGCCATCAAGTGAATTTGGACATCGGGATCCGTCAAGTCGGTTGTGGTGCGTACGAACGCACCGGCTTCACCGAGCGTGGATGTCAATGGTCCTGTACGATTGTGCAAGTACTGCAGCGCCCACAACACTTGTTGGACGAACTTGTCATTTCCATAGAAGCCGTAAGGCCCGTTGATTTCTGCGACCACGGGTAAATTGAAATGCTCCTGGAGGTTCTTGCCGACGCCTGGGAGGTCGACAAGCGGGTTGATCCCAAGTGCCGAAAGCTCCGTGCTACGGCCGACGCCGCTGAGCATAAGTAGCTTGGGTGAGCCGATCGCCCCGGAAGTGACCAATAGTTCACGTGCGATACGAACCTCTTTCTTCCGACCGGACTTTCGAAACTGCAAGCTTTCCGCGCGATCGCGGTCAAAAACGATCTTGTCGGCGGTAGCGTTGCTCGTAACCGTGAGATTCGGGCGTCCCAACGCCGGTTTCAGGTAACAGGTCGCCGCACTCGCTCGTCTCCCGCGGTAAGTCGTGGTCTGATGAAAACCTACCCCTTCCTGCCGCCCACCGTTGAAGTCCGCAGTATACGGAACACCCAACTGCTGCACTGCGTGAACCATCATTCGGGTTATTGGTTGAACCCCCACAGGATCCGACACCCGGAGAGGCCCGTCGGTGCCATGATAGCCATTGGCAAGTCGATTGTTGGCCTCCGCCTTCTTGAAGAAGGGAAGCACATGCTCGTACGACCAAGTGTCACACCCCAGACTGGCCCATTCGTCATAGTCCGAATGCGCGCCACGGGTGTAGATCATCGCATTGATGGACGACGCCCCTCCGACTACGCGCCCCTGTGGGTACCAGAGTTCCCGGCCGTTGAGTTCATTCTGCGGAACGGTTGAATATCCCCAGTTATATGCGGAAGGCTTCAACTTCGCGTAACCTGCGGGAATGTGGAGATACGGATGCCGATCCTTGGGTCCGGCCTCGAGCAACAGAACTGAAACTCCGGAGTCAGCCGAGAGTCTGTTGGCCAAAACGCACCCCGCCGGCCCCGCGCCGGCAATCACGTAGTCAAACGTCTGCATTGTGATCCTGCCCCGATATTTGTCATTTCTAACGGAGCCGTCGCGTTCTTACAAGCGCTTGCAAAATGTATGCAGGAGCTTCACGATTCCCATATGATAATTGCGTGAGATTGCCGAAAACTTAGTTGAAAAGCGTATGTACTCATACAAATTACCCCGATATTAAATTGCAAACGTTTGTAAAATATACTATGATTCAAGTAAATCTAAACATGGAGGGCATCACAATGTCGATCAAATCGCTTAACGCAAATATCAATCGTCGCAATTTGATGAAGCTGGGATTGCTTGGTGGGGTCGCAGTCGGTGGATTGCCTCCCTTGGCGCGTATAGCCACAGCGCAAGATCTACCCAGCACTGAGCTTGAGAAAGTTTCCGTGCGGTGGGGGTCTTTACCTTCGACGAACCAGGCGTGGGTCGTTCTGGGTTCACGCAAGGGATTCCTGGAAGACGTGGGCATTTCCATGGCCAACGGCGTTCCAAAGATTGTTCAGGAGCCACAGGCTATCGCACAGGTAAACAACGATGAGCTCGACATTTGTGGCCACTATTTTGGAGGTATCATTCAGGCTTTGAACCGTGTCGATAACATTCGGCCATTCTTCTGCTACAGTTACTTCCAGGGCCGGACGATCCTTAGTCCTCCCGATGCAGGCATCAAGTCAGTGGAAGAATTTCTGAACGAAGGGATGTCGTGGAGCGAGGCGGCGAATGCCGCCATGGCCCAGATCAAGGGCCAACAATTCGCAATCATGAATGCCCCCAGTGTCTTGCCATGGATCAATCTCGCACTTGAACAGGGCGGCCTCAAGCTTGAGGACACCGAGGCAATCCCGCTTGAGGACCCGCGCGTGGTTCAGCTTGCATTGAGCGGGCAGGTGAACTTCGCTTCACCGGCTGGCGCCGTTCAGATTTATCAGCTCCAGCACCAGGCTGGCTGGAAGTCGTTGATCGACATGCCGTTGATGGTCGAATCAATGCCGGAAGGGAAAGCGGCCCTCAGTGACTTCTTGCACTATGACCTCATAATGTGCACAGAGGATTATCTGAACGGCAACACGGAGACCATTTATCGCGCAACGACGGCCATGTTCCGCACGCTCGACTACATGTTCGGGCCGGACCGCATGACGGCTTATTCGGAATATGCACCGTTCATAAACGCTGCAAATGGTTCGAATCTCGATGCGGAGGCAATCAGATACATCTTTGATGTGATGGACCCATTCTTCCCGTTTTCTGACCAGGAGGTTATCTGGGAAAATGCGGACAGCCCGCTCTACTACAAGAACATTTACGAGCCGCAGATCCAGCGCCTCATCGAGAATGGCACGCTGCCCGACCGGACCTACGATTTGGACAAAATGTTCGTGGCAAAATCGATCTTCGAGGATCTTCGCGAAATGAAGAAATCTTCTGAAGCCATTCTGGCAAAGGTTGATGACAGCCTCGAGGGCGAAAAGCTTGCGGTCGTCGAAGCGGCCGTTCAACACTTCAAGAATTTCAACTACTATGACTCTGATCGTCTGCTTCGGTCAGTGCATGGCTGATGCAGGTTGATGGGCCGAAAACCAGCCGCAAAGCACTAATCCACTTGAAGTCCTCTGCCGCCCTTTTGGGGGCGGCAGAGTGGATACTTTTGTACCTCGGCGGGATTATCACCTTCCTCGGGCTGTGGTACCTTTGCAGCTTCGCGATTGGAGAGTACTTTCCGCCGCCCCACCTCGTGGTTGAGGCAATCGTGAACAACCTGACTTCGAGCCGTTACTTTTCGAGTATCGGATTGCCGTCTGGCGGTTACGGTCCCCATCTTGTCGCCACGACCAAGACCGTTGTCGGCGGAGTGCTGGTCGGCGTTTGCTGCGGATGCCTGACAGGTTTTGCAAGCGCCTATTCCGCGTATATCAAAAAGATACTTGCACCGGTCGTTTGGCTCTTCGGGGCCTCGCCGATAATGGTTGTGGCCCCGTTCGCGCTGATCTGGTTCGGCGTCAGCGCCGCATCCAAGATCGTCCTCATCTCGCTGTATACGGCAGTTACGATTCACGTGTTCGCTTTGCAAGCATCAGAGACGGCGAATGCCAGGCTCGTGGAATTTGCGCGCACACAAGGCGCATCCAGGTTCTTCTGCGTCGTGAATGTCAGCCTTCCCGCAGCGGTTCCACAGGTTTTCGGTGGAATACGCATAGCACTTGCAGCCGCCTGGGGCCTTGCAGCAATCACCGAATTGCTTGGCTCCGTCGAGGGAATCGGTCGCGTCATAATTGCCACTTGGGGAATGTATGATCTTGCATCCATGATGGGAGGAGTTGCACTTATAGGTCTTATGGCCGTGTTTCTGGATGCGCTGGTCGTCTTCGCCCGCTCCCGCATCGTACACTGGACGTAGATGGAGTAAGACGAACATCGCCATGATCAAGTTTAACAACGCGTTTTGCCAGTTCGATCACGGTAAAGGCATAATCGTGACCCCCATTTGCCACGTCGATCTCGAAATCAGCGATGGAGAATTCGTTTGCCTGCTTGGCCGTTCCGGTCACGGAAAGTCTACGTTGGTCCGTGCGCTGGCCGGACTTCAGGCGCTGACTGATGGCTCGATCACTGTCAGAGGTGAAGTGGTCATGGGGCCAGGCCGCGACCGCGGCATGGTTTTCCAGGAAGATACCGTATTCCCCTGGTTGACCGTTCGCCAGAACGTCGAATTCGGTATGCGGGCACAGGGGGTTCCTGCGAAAGAAAGGTGGCAGACCGCCAAGCGATGGATCGAAGAAGTCGGTCTGGCAGGTTTCGAGAACAGTTGGCCAAATCAGATGTCTGGCGGCATGAGGAAAAGGGTGGCCATCGCCAATGTTTTTGCCAACGGATCACCGATACTCTTGATGGATGAACCGTTTGGCCCGCTCGACTACATCACGCGGCGTGAGCTGCAGGGACTCATCGCGAAACTTTGGGAGGAAACCGGCAGAACGATTATCTTCATCACGCATGACGTCGAGGAAGCGCTGATTCTCGCGCAACGCATTCTCGTTGTGCAAGGCGGCCGCATTAGTGAAGATATCAAGGTCGATCTGCCATATCCAAGAGACGAAGTGGTGCGCGCCTATCCCGAAGCCGTGCAAATCTCTCGGCGCATTTTTGCATCGCTCGAACTTAGCGAGGGCAGCTTGTTCAAGGCGGGGCACGGAGAAGACGCGTGAAGGACCGCATTCTAGGCTGGATCGGCGATAACTGGGTCAGTTTGCTGACAGTGGCGATACTGCTGACGATTTGGGAAATCATCTCTCATTCCGTGCCGAAGAGCCCGTTGCAGGATGCGCCGATCGTACCGCCTTGGGAGTATGTGTTTGGCAAGGCATTTGTCGGGCTCTCAGATTACTGGAAATGGGACGTGTTGGCTCCAGTTCCCGAGCGAGGAGGGGCACAAACAATCCTGGGGGCAACTCTCGCGCTCACGTTACATACTTCGATCACGCTCTTCAGGGTCGTGGCCGGAATGTTGATCGGCTGCATCGCGGGGACGGTGCTGGGCTTGATGATTTCCTGCTCAAGACGCGTCAGCGCGTCAGCTTCCTTGCCTTTGCATTTCCTTCGAATGACCCCGTTGTTGGCGATGATCCCGCTGTTTCAGTTTTGGTTCGGAGCAACAAACCTCACGGCCATCATTTACGTAGCTTACGGTGTAGGGGTGGCGTTCCTCGCAGGAACTATCAATGCCGTTTCCAACGTGCCCTCCGTCTACGTGGACTTTGCCAGAACGCAAGGACTGACCCTGCTTGGCACCTATGGACGAGTGGTCGTTCCCGCAATAATACCGGAACTGTTCTCCACCGCGTATCTGAGTATCGGGATCGCCTGGGCGGCAGTTATTGGTGCAGAATTTATCGGCGTGAACAGCGGATTGGGGAGAATTGTCATATGGGCGAATTTCTTTAGCAATACTGGACGAATGGTCTTGGCTGCATGCGTAATAGTTTTGTTTTCAGGAATCACGATTGCGCTGGTGAGGAAATTGCAGAACAGGGCATTGATGTGGGCATGAGCAGTGTTTTCAGGAGGGTCATGGCTCTCCTTTTCGTGTGACAGGGCGAATTCACAGTGCGCGAATATCAAAGCAAGAATGGACACATTGTTACCCTAAAAGAAGTGGCGCATGCCGCGGACGTTTCTGTCAGCACAGTTTCGCGGGCGCTGTCGGGAACCGGGTTGGTAAACAGCAAAACAGAAGCGAGAATCCAAAGAACTGCTGAAAAGCTCGGATATCGAACCAATACTCTGGCGCGTGGCCTGGCGACGAGATCTTCTCGGTTAATTGGATTGGTTCTTCACAATCTTGTAAATGCTTCATTCAACACGATCGCAGACATGGCTCAGGCGCGCCTCCGCCATTTCAACTATCAGATGATCCTGTGCATTAGTGGTGATGATCCAGAGGTTGAAGCATCGTTCATCGATACATTGTTCGATCATCGAATCGATGGGCTGCTTATTACGCCGACCGGCAAAAACAGAGCCAAGCTGGAAGAACTAAGCAATGCAGGTGTTCCTTTGGTAACCATTATGCGGCGTCAACCGGGTCTGATATCGGACGCAGTGCTGCCTGATGACATGGATGGTGCCTATAAAGGAACAAACCATCTGCTATCACGGGGGCACCGGCGGATCGGTCTGATTGTCGGCCCTCAAGAGACAACTTCCGGCCGGGAGCGATTGGCAGGGTATTTGCGTGCGCTACGCGAAAACGGAGTTGATGTGAATGCCGATCTCATTCGACAAGTACCCTATAAGCCTGAATATGGCCGGATAGCCGGAGAGGATCTCTTGAATTTGGCGGCGGCGCCGTCCGCAATATTCGCGGCAAATCACGAAGGATCTTTTGGCGTCATGCAAGCCGTGGCTGACCGCAAGTTACACATCCCGGATGATATAAGTCTCCTCTGTTACGAAGATGCACCCTGGTATCGTTGGAACAGGCCCGGAATCAGCGTTGTAAATGTCGGCGCTGAATCCATGGCGACTTTGGCGGTTGATCGACTGGTTGAACACTTGAGTGCAAAAAACAATCCAACATTGCCTCATCAGTTTGGTCAGGAATTTCGAATTGGTGCCAACCTTGAACACCGCGATTCGATTGCGTCACAGTCTGCCACTAAGAAATACGTCGGAGGCGGCAGCCACGCACCGTTACAAGATGATCGTCGCGGAGCGCGTGGACATCGATCGGTTGCAGGTGGACCTGTTTTGTAGACATTTTGTAACTGCTCACCCCTTTTTGTCGGTGGTGTGTTTATAGTGCATTTTGATCATGTCGGCGGCGTTTCCGGCAAGGGCGATCTGGATGGCGACGAGGGGATTGTAGCCGAGCACGGCCATGGAACTCAGGTAGCTTGAGATCCTGCACCAGGCCTCGGCGAAGAACCGGGTGCGGAAGCATCCGGAGACCTTGATCTTGACCTTTGCCATTCTGATTTTCTGTTCTCCAAAATTGTTCGTAAAGCTGACATCCGGGTCGCCCATGAAGCGCAGCACGGATTCCTCGTGCTTCACGAGGCGCTCGTGCAGGTTGTGTGCGTCCGACTTCGCGATCCGCCCGCGTTTTCCTTTCGGTCGCGGCGGGATTTCCGGCAGTTCCTTGCCGCCCTGGGTCAGGATGGTCCGGTATCGCTTGCGCACGGCCAGGCGTTCGGCCTCGCTCAGGGTCTTGGTGGTGCTCTTGTTGACCTTGTGGCAAGCCTCGCGCAGCAGCGTCTTCATCAGGCGCGCCCAGCGGTAGGCGTTGGCCTCGACGATGAAGGTCAGTTCGCGCAAAAGATGCGAGCCACACAACTGATGCCTGCACCGGTCGTAGGCGAAGTAGGTTGCCCAACAATCATGGATCAGGACGCCGGCGTAACGCGGGATGATGCCGATCTCGTCGATGGCCTCCCTGCCGCGCTTGCGGTGCAGGAACTTCAGGGTCAGGAACCCGTCGGTGAGGACGTGGAGCCACTGGGTCTTGCCGTCGACCCGGAAGCCGGTCTCGTCGGCATGCAGGGCCGGGCGCGTCAGCAGGTGTTCGATGGCGGCCTCCTCCCACGCTTCGAGCGCGTCATGGAGGCGCCGGACGTAGCCAAGGCAGGTGGCCTCGGAGAGCCTGAGGCCGGAGATCGCCTGCACCAGCGCAACGGCCCGGCGCAGGGACAGCATGTGGGCGACCAGCAGGTTGATGATAAAGGCTTGCAGGCCGCTGCCGTACTGCAGCGGGCCCGGCATGGTTTCGGGGAACCGCCCCTTGGTCCGGGCCTGGCAGTCGGGGCATTCCTTGATCTCGGCATCCACGCGACGCTCGACGACCTCGAACACGATGTCGTACAGGATGCGACGTTCCCGGTTGACGGGATCGACGCCGGACAGGTCGGCGCCGCAGGCGTCGCAGGCGTCGACGGTGACCGTCTCCTCGACGGTGGTCTTCCGGAGGTTGTCGCCCGTCTTCAGGTTCGGTTTCGCGCCCTTGCCGCTGCTGCCGTCGCGCCGGGCGGTCTCGTCTTTCTCTGTCTGCGACGGCGGGAGGCCGGAGTTCCTGCTGGTCTTGCGGGTCGTCTTCTCGAGGAACACCGCCACCAGGATGTCGAGCAGCAGGAACAGGGCGTCGATCAGCGCGCGCGTTTCCGCACTCGCCTCGCCCGTGCGCTTGATGGCGTCGAACCGGGCCCGGCAGTCGTCCATCTGCGCACGCAGCGAGGCCCCGTTCACCGTCGGCATCACTCCACCTCCACCGCCAGCACTGCCGCCAGCACCGCGAGGCGCTCGCCCGGCGGCATCGCGCGGTAGCGCCGCGCCCAGCTTTCAGCGTGGCGCTTGATGCGCTGGCGGTCGGTGAAGTTCCGGCCCGCACAGGCGTGCCAGTGCACCCGGTCGGGCGCGAAGTTGAACCACAGCTTCTCCGTCACCACGCAGGACTGGTTGTTGACCTGGATCTCCAGCGTGCGCCAGTCGGACAAGTGCTCGTCGTAGAGCCGGGACGGATAGCCGGAAATTATCACCGAACAGGGCAGCGACTTCAGGATGTCGAGGAGCGTGACATGGTCGGCGTCCGTGTAGTCGAAGCGGTAGCGGCGCTGCGACCTGCGCGTCGACTGCACGTAGGGCGGGTCGCTGTAGACCAGTTCGTCGCCCTGGAAGTCGAAGTCCGACAGGAACGCGTGGGCGCAGCCGTGATGGAGTTCGACCGGATAGTCGCAGCTGAAGGTGTCGATGGCCCGGCGGTTGAGATCGATGCCGATGTTGCGCAGCGCCGGCGGCTTGCGCTTCATGATGGCACCGCCCCCAAGATGTGTCTCCAGATATGCGCCATGCGGGGGCGTGAGGCCCACGATGGCCTGCGAGAGACCTGTCGTAGCTTTGGACCCGAACCATGCCCCCATCGAAACGGTCTCCCCCGGAACAGTCAATCCGGAACCGACAGTATAATGCTCGCTCTATGGTGTCAAACGATAATCCTCGGCGGGCTGCTCGGACAACCCGACGGAGCCTGCATGCACCGTCAGGACCCTCGACAGGCACGAATAGACACCCAGCGTTGGCGCGTCCTGTGTGCGGCGTTTCGTGATGACGCCGCAGGCCCGCCGGCAAGTGCAGATGACGAGAAAAGATACTTGACCCGAGCGCCATCAGGCAGGACGGTCAATGGTCAAAGGGGGGCGAGCAGTTACGACATTTTAACGCAATCAACCGATAACCCGTTCGCGGCTTCGCCCTTTTCCACACCGACGTCAAATGTCGGTCCGGGCAAGGGGTGCACGCCAAATTTGTTGGTTGACCTGAATTCGTTCTCCATTCCGAGCGTTTGACGGATCGCGCGGAGGGTTGAAACTTTCCTGCTGCCATGTTTTTTCTGACGCGATCCCGGCGCGGCCGACAACGACCGGATCAACCGGTCGGCGCCGCGTGACCGGGCAGAGGAGAGCAGGAGAAACGACTGATGTGCGGCAAGGACAACGAACCGGGGTTCCGCGATCCGGATGCGGTGGAATATCTGAAAGGCCTGGCAAGGAAGAACGTTTCGGGGACACACCGGATTGTCTGCGAGCATGACGGAGTTTCGACGGAGTACTGGCTTGAGGGTGGCGAGGTTCGAAGCCGCACCATTCCGTCTGCCGCTCAGGCGGCGTCCTCGATGGCCGCGTTCGAGGCGGCTGCGCTGTCGGGTTTCGCCAAGCTGGTGCCGAATCTGGAGCGTGAACTGGGCGGCAAGGAGGTCGCGGACCTTGATGGCATCGAGATTGCGATCCGGGACGTGACGCATTCGAGCGGTGCGGCGCTGTACAAGTCGCTGCTTGAGCGGGTCGACGCGGAGCTTCCGACGCCCGACTGCCCGAAGTGCGGCAAGCCGATGGAGCGGCACCGGAAGCTCGGCAAGTCCTTTGCCTCGCGTCTGGGACCGGTGGAGGTCGAGCGGACGTATTGCCTCTGCCGGGACTGCGGTTCCGGCTTCTTCCCTCTGGACCGCGCCCTCGGTCTGGAGGGGCAGACGGCGACGCCGGGCGCGGTGAGCATGGTGGCCGACACCGTGGTCTCTGACAGCTACGAGGAGGCGTCCCGCAAGCTGCGCAACCTGGCCGGGGTGAAGGTTCCGGCGACGACGCGGCGCCGATGGACCCGGGAAATTGGCGAGGAGGTTCGACAGTTTGAGCGAGAGGTCGGCGCGGAGGGGGTGTCCGGCGCGGATCGGGTCTACATCGAGGTCGACGGCACCGGCGTCCCGATGCGCCGGAGCGAGACGGAGGGCGTGAAGGGCAAGCAGGAGGACGGCTCAGCCCGGACACGAGAGGCGAAGGTGATCGTCACCTTCACCGCCGAGGGCACGCACCCGAAGACCGGCGAGCCGACGAAGGACGAGGGCAGCGATACGGTCAGCGCCCTGATCGACAGCGCCGCCGCGATCGGCGGCATCAGCCGGGCATCGGAGTTCGCCGCCCGGCTCGACCGGCAGCTTTGTCGGGACGGCGTCTACAATGCGCAAGAGGTGGTCCTGGTCTCCGACGGCGCCGCCTGGATCACCAACGTGGTTGACGAACTTCTCGCCGGCATGAGGAAGACCTGCATTCTGGATGTGTTCCATGCGTTGGAATATGCCTCTGCGGCCCTCAAGGCGCTGGTCACGTGCGATGTCGCGCACAAGGCGCATCTGGCGGAGGTCAAGGCCCGACTGCTGAACGGAGACGTCGCTGGCGTCATCGCGGACCTGCGGCCGCGTCGTGACCGCTACAAGGACGTGGCCAGGTGCATCGACTATTTCGAGGCGAACAAGGAACGAATGCGCTACGACGCGTACCGGGCGCGCGGCATGCAAGTCGGGAGCGGCCAGATCGAGAGCAGCTGCAAGCAAATGGTCGTCACGCGCTTCAAGAGGTCGGGATGCAAATGGTCGGTGCGGGGCGCGAATGCACTGATGGCAATGAAGAGTTGCTGGAAGAACTTGCAGTGGGAAGAGTTCGCCCTATGGAAGGCCGAACGGATCGCCACAGGCTAACCAACAAATTTGGCGTACACCCTCCGGGCAAGCATTCATGCGTGTCGTGCCAATCCTCCGGTTTCACATATCGTAATGCCAGACATGCAGCGTCTTGGGCATAACTCTTAAAGTGGCGAGATATCCGGTGTATCGCCCATACGAAACCGGCTGTTGGGGCTGGATCCTCTGTCTGGAGGCCGTATGCGATGGCGTTGACTAACTTCGGCTTTTGCAGAATCCGGTTGATTTGAAACTGAATCCGGAGACAAGTGAAACCGAATCCGGATTGATGTATCGCAGGGGTGCCGGACAAACCGAAACAAAGAAACGGAAACAGCCGATCCCGATCCCGCGTCCTTTGCTGGCACACATGCGTCGCTGGGAAAAGAACGGCACGCGCTGGGTTGTCGAGATCGACGGCCAACGGGTTGCCAGCGTCAAGACTGCTTGGGCGCGGACCTTGAAGGAAGCCGGTTTCGATCATTGCACCCGCCACGCCTTGCGGCACACGTCAGTAACGTGGGCGATGCAGCGGGGCACGGAACGGTGGATTGCGTCCAGTTTTTTTGGAGTTTCAATGGATGTCACGGATCAAACCTATGCCCATCACAGCCCTGACTACTTGCGCGACGCGGCCGAGATCATCGAGCGGAAACGGTGACGTTTCTAAAGAGTGACAGATTCAGCTATCTGGAAGGCATTCAAACGTGAACAAAACACGGCGTGAACCACGAACAGAACGTGAACAAAAAAGCTTAAACTGTATTGGTTTGGGAAAGGTCGAGAGTTCAAATCTCTCCGGCAGTACCAGGTTCTTCGACGCAATCGGAGGACCGTACATTTCCGAAATACTCCTGCCGGTAACGGACGTCGGACAGATACAGCCCGTGTGCCGGGGCAACCGGGCCGCACGCGCTTCGCGTTCGCGCCCGCAGTGCTTCGCCGACCTCGTCCGGAGTCCATGCGCCTGAACCAACACACTCCAGCGTTCCGACAATGCTCCTTACCTGGCGGTGCAAAAAGCTCTGCGCGGTTGCGACAAGGACACATTCCTTTTGATGATTGGTCTGCTCGAGGCGTACATCGAGTGCGTCGAGGGTGCGGACCGGCGATCGCGCCTGGCAGGCTGCCGAGCGAAACGTCGTGAAGTCATGGGTTCCGAGCAATTGGGCGGCGCCTTGCTGCATGGCTGCCAGGTCGAGTTCGTGGCGTATGTGCCAGGCGCGGTTTCGCCGAATCGTGAGAGGGGACCTTCGTGAAACGATCCGGTAGACATAACGCCGTTCGATCGCGGAAAACCGCGCATGAAATGAATCCGGGACTCTGGCGGCGCCGAGAATCGCAACCGGATGCGGTCGCAGGTGATAATTCAACGCCTCCGAAAGCCGAAAAGCGTCCCAATCCTTTTCGAGGTCACAGTGCGCGACCTGGCCAAGCGCGTGCACTCCGGAATCCGTTCGGCCGGCCCCGTGAACGCCAATGCACGCGGGATCAAGTTCCCGGACGGCGTCTTCGACAACCTGCTGGACGGTCAACTGGCCACGTTGGTTTTGCCATCCGGAGAATGGCTTTCCGAGATACTCGATCTTGAGGGCAAATCGTGGCATTTCCATGAGCGTTAATCGCGAATTCAGACCTTGCCAAGACCAACGGCGTGGAATTTCCTGGCGCACTGGCTGCCGCGCGATGGGGTTGACCGGATTCTCTTGGCGCTTGGGCTCCGTCGGCTGACGTGACGGGGCTGGGGACGACTGGCCGCAGGACGCGGCATGGTGAATGCGGGACGGCCCGGTTTTCCCGGCTCGTCCTGCCGGAGTCACCCAGCCTGGGCTCGATGTCCCTGCGAGGAATGCACCTCGGGTCCAGAGGATTCGCCTGGCAGCCATCTGCCGCTGCAGAAATGCTGTCAGGCGGTCGGGATTCACGGCCTTCCGGCGTTGAAGTTCGAATTGCCAAGGGTTTACGGAATTTCACGGCACATGTATAAGCCGCCGACCGCCCGACGGCGGCAGAACTTGGCCAGAAAGTCTATGAATTGCGCGTGATCAGGCCGGGAGAATTCGGGTCTTGAATCACCTGGCAGCCGCCTTCCCGAAAAATTGAACTGAAACCCGAAAAACATCGCCATGAACAATTCATCCAATCACGCCGACAAACATGCGGATTCAGTCGACTCGGTGATGCCTGACTATCGTCATACGCTGGTCCTGCCGAAAACGGAGTTTGCAATGCGGGCGGGCTTGCCAAAAAGGGAACCCGTATTGCTGGAACGTTGGGCACGGCTCGGGATTTATGAGCAGCTTCGCGAAAAGGCGAACGCCGCCTCCGGAACCGACGCGGAACGCGAATCCTTCATTCTGCACGATGGTCCGCCCTATGCGAACGGACATCTGCACATCGGGCATGCGCTCAACAAGATTCTCAAGGACATGATCGTCCGTTCCCAACAGATGATGGGAAAGGACAGCCGGTATGTCCCGGGTTGGGATTGTCACGGATTGCCGATCGAATGGAAGATCGAGGAACAGTACCGCTCGAGCGGCCGTCGGCGGAGCGATGTCCCGATCGTCGAACTCAGGGAGGAGTGCCGAAAGTTCGCTGAGAAGTGGATCGACATTCAGCGTACGGAATTCCAGCGCCTCGGCGTGACGGGCAAATGGGATGATCCCTATCTCACCATGGATTTCGAGGCGGAAGCCGTGATTGCCGAGGAATTCATGAGCTTCGTCATGAACGGATCGCTGTACCGGGGCTCGAAGCCCGTCATGTGGTCCCCGGTGGAAAAAACTGCCCTGGCGGAAGCCGAAATCGAATACAGGGACAGGACCAGTTCCGAAATCTGGGTGAGATTTCGCTTGAGGGACGCGCCCGGAGACCTGGACGGCGCCTCGGTCCTGATCTGGACGACAACGCCCTGGACGATCCCCTCGAACAAGGCCGTCGCATTCAGTTCCCGCGTTTCGTACGGGATCTATGAAGTCGCTGCCACGGAGGGTGAGTGCTGGGCAACGCAGGGTGAACGGCTGCTCATCGCCGATTCCCTCGCGGAGGACGTGCTCACGAAGGGACGTGTAACGGACTGGAATCGCCTTCGCGATGCCGGCCCGAACGAACTGGCGGAGCTTTCGTGCAGGCACCCTTTCCATGATCTGCACGGCTTCTGGGATCATGAAGTACCGATGATCGAGGAGGGATACGTCTCCGATGATGCGGGAACCGGATTCGTCCATACGGCCCCGTCGCACGGCGCTGATGACTACGAGGCATTTGCGCGGCGTGGATGGGCTGACAGGATGACTCACAACGTTGGCGAGGAGAGCGAGTTCCTGCCCCATGTTCCGGTCTTCGCAGGTGTCCGCGTGTTCGATTCCCGTGGAAAGGAAGGAAAAGCCAACCGGGACGTGATCGATCAACTCGCCGCCGCGGGCGCCATGTTCGCCCGGGGCCGCCTGACGCACAATTATCCCCACTCATGGCGCTCGAAGGCTCCGGTCATCTTCAGGAACACGCCGCAATGGTTCGTTTCGATCGATCACCCGGTCGGCGGTGACAACACCTATGGAAAAACCATCAGGGAACGGGCGTTGAACTCGATCGACAGCCTTGTGACGTGGACACCCCTGTCCGGGCGAAACCGCCTCCATTCGATGATCGAGTCCCGTCCGGACTGGGTGTTGTCGCGTCAGCGTGTCTGGGGAGTCCCCTTGACCTGCTTCACGCGGAAAGGGGGGAATCCTTCGGACCCGGACTACATCCTGAGGGACGCGCGCGTGAACGAACGCATAGCCCGGGCGTTCAGGGAAGACGGTGCCGATGTCTGGTTTCGCGAAGGTGCACGTGAACGATTCCTCGGAGAGGACCATGATCCTGCGGAGTGGGAACAGGTATTCGACATTCTTGACGTCTGGTTCGATTCCGGCTCGACCCACGCTTTTGCGCTGCGGGATCGCGACGACGGCAGCCCTGACGGGATTGCCGACTTGTACCTGGAAGGAACGGACCAGCATCGGGGCTGGTTTCATTCATCAATGCTGCAGGCCTGCGGAACAACCGGCCGCGCGCCTTACCGCGGGGTTCTCACCCACGGCTTCACGCTTGATGAGAACGGCATGAAAATGTCGAAATCGCTCGGGAATACCGTGGCTCCGGAGAATGTCGTTCGGCAGTACGGCGCGGACATTCTGCGCCTTTGGGTCGCCCAGTCCGATTACGCAGTCGATCTCAGAATTGGACCCGAGATCCTCAGGAATGCGGCCGACAGCTACCGGCGTTTGCGCAACAGTTTTCGGTTCATTCTCGGCAACCTGGACGGTTATTCCGCCGATGATGCCGTGCCCGTTGACAAGATGCCGGAACTGGAACGCTGGGTGCTGAACCGGCTCGCCGAACTCGACTCCTTGGTGCGGGACGGATACCGGGATTACGACTTCCAGTCGGTTCTCCAGGGCCTGTTCCAGTTCTGCACCGTCGATTTGTCGAGTTTTTACTTCGATATTCGCAAGGACGTTCTCTATTGCGACCACCGCGATGACGTCGAAGCACGCTCAACGCGGACGGTACTGGACCTGGTTTTGCATCGGCTGTCGTGCTGGCTTGCCCCCATGCTGTGTTTCACGATGGAGGAGATCTGGCTGCACAGGTATCCCGGGAGCGATCAATCGGTTCATTTGCAGGACTATCCCGAGACGCCTCGAAGCTGGCGGGACAAGGAACTCGCACGTCGATGGAAGGATATCCGTAGTGTTCGCCGCGTCATCACCGGGGCGATCGAAGTCGAACGGCAGGCGAAGACACTTGGATCATCGTTGGAAGCCGCACCCGTTGTCCATGTGCACGACCCAAACGTTCTTGCCTTGCTCCGGGAGGTCGATCTTGCCGAGATCTGCATCACATCGGCAATTACGGTTACCGACGCTCCACCGCCGGCAGCAACGTTTGGCCTCGATGACGAACCTCGCGTTGAGGTGATCGTGCAGAAGTCGTCCGGACTCAAATGTGAACGTTGCTGGAAAATCCTTCCCGACGTCGGCAGCCATCGCCACCCGGGAACGTGCGCACGCTGCAGCGATGTACTGGACCGAGTTCTCGCGAAATGATCCGTGCCCGGATCAGGCCGGTCTATATCGCTCCAATCCGTCCGAAACGATCCGCAGACCAACATCTCCCGTCCACTGCCACAGACCTTGCACCGCATGATCGTGCGCGTGCCGCAGGCTTTTTGGAGGATCGGCGGGATTTGAAACGAGTATAAGACCCCCCACTCCTGAAAATTGGTCGAACGGTCGGAACAAGCCCCGTGATTCTGGCTTGCCGCGGCATAGGACAATAGGCTCTTGACGTTCCCGCGGCGCAGTTCGTCGAGCAGGGTAGGCGGAACAGCGCGGAATGCCTCGTAGTCGTTCTCGGGGTGGGATGGCTCCCGAACGACGAGGCGGTTCTGCATCGTAAGGCCAGGAGCAACGATCAGGATATGCTTGGACAATCGCATGCCACTCGGGTTTGCGACATTGTTGAGGACTTGCCACGCGACAACCAAGACCATGACGACGGTCTTGCCGGATCCTGTCGCCATCCTGGCGCGCAGCCGCGCAAACGTTCCACCGTCGGATTGGAAATCGACGCTCACCCGGTCGGATGGTGTTCCCCCGGTAAACCAGGGCAGAGTTTCCGCGGCTCCCAACTGGCAGAAGACGAAGCGTCACGATTCGAACTCCTCCGGATCGTTCGAGTATTCCAGCAGACGCTTCGTGGGCTCCGTTGTGCCAGGATATCCTGCTACGCGTCGCGCCCCACCTGGCCACGGATTGGGTTGACGAGGGGAATCTCTGCAATCACGCAGGGATCGCCAAAAGCCGTGGAGTCCGGGGAGGCGACTCCATATCCGGCCTGCCCTTGGCCCTCCACGAGATCGAAGAGTTTCGGTTTCGGGTTGTGACGACAGTGTCGCGCCAGCTCCTCCCATGGCGGGATTACGATCAGCGGTCCGATGGTCGTCTGGACGGCTATTTCGACTCCGGCGGAACGAGAGCTTCGAGTTGCGAGATAAGAACGGGAATGTCCCGCTTCACCGTTTCCCAAACGCGCGTCAAGTTGACGCGAAAATACTCATGTACGAGACGATTTCGCATTCCCGTGATGTCGGCCCAAGGAATCTCGGGATGTCTCTCCCTCGTGCCGGCATCGACGCGAGCCGCCGCCTCGCCGACGGTTTCCACTGCCTTCAGAATCGCGAGTTGCACGGTACGGTTCCCCTCAAACGACGAGAAGGTCAACCCTTCTGCCATTTCAACCGCCTCCCGCGCCGATAGCAGCATATCGAGAAACAGGATTTCACTACGTCGCATAGATAGTCTCGGACGCTTCGAGGATGGCTTTTCGGCGCAAGTAGTTTCGGCTTCGCTCGATATCGGCACGCTCAACCAGATCCACGTCGCGCCCGAAAATCGTTTCCAGTTCACGTTCCATCCGGACCATGTCGAAAAGCGAATGGCGTGCGTCTTCCCTGAATGAAACCAGGAGGTCGATATCGCTTTCCGGGCCGAAGTCGTCGCGCAAAATGGAACCGAATATTGCCAATTCAACAATCTGCCAGCGTTCGCAGAACGCGGCGAGCTTGTCGGACGGCACTGTGATGCGTACGGTCATGAAAAAAAAGCCCAATTTGCGTCAATGTTGAATTCGGATTCCTTGAACCTCCGGACGTGATCCATCCGCCTGCCGCCGTTGGCATCCATTTTGGTATAGACAACGCCATCGAAATTCGACGGAGATTCGACATCGACCTTGACGAGGACGAAGACGCGCTTCCTAACAGCCCTACCGACGACGCGCCCGGGTACGAAAATGACATTCTGCGGCACGCGGGATTTGAGATTTTCCCAGTTCTCCGAGGGTGCGCCCATGTTGTCGGAAGCGAGCAGACCGACAGAGAAAACAACATCCGCGTGGCCCCCGAATGTCTCGACGATTGTGCGGCCTTGGTTCGACAACTCGTGTAGGGAAATCGGTGTGACGTCCAATTTTTCCGGGAAACTTGCGACCGATTCCCTTGTCAGTCCGTCGTGACCGTGAATGATGAAAACCGCATTCGAGTTCTTCAAGACCTTGACTTTTGAATCCAGGACATTGTGTGAGCAATCGTCGTCGTCCCAATAATCATTGATCTCTCCGTTCAATGACTCAAGCGTGGAAGCAGTTGAGGCCAAACCTCTACTGTTGGCCGCATGATAATCTGCTTCGGGGGCCAAATTAGAAAATATCCCCAACGAAAACCTAGTTCTGTCGAAGTCCTTTGCGTGATCTGAATCGATTTTCATCATAGGGTCGGTCATTAGCCACCTTTGCAGCTTCCGTAGTTCTTGTATCTCTTGAAGTGATTTACGCAAGCTTTCAACCGACTTCACCTTGGTCATCCGTGGCATCAGTCCTGCACCACGATTATCAGGCTCTATTCGCGCCGGTCGTCCACGGTCTTGATTGCGGCACGGTCGTGCTCACCAACCGCGAACGGAAAGGAGACCGTGCTCCGTTATGCCTCGATCAAGTCAGTTTCGATTTCAGCCCTGAGGTTCCTTGCGAGCTGCGCCCATCCGTCCTTGGTGACGGCCATCGCGAAAAATACTTGGTGCGGAAACAGGTTGCGACCGTCGCAAATGGGATCATCTCCGTTGGCATGGCAATCTTTCCCTTGGTTGGGGTTCTTGCCCAAGTATCGTGTGTCTGGTTGGCAACAGCCGGGGTGATTAAAGGGGCGACGATGCTGGCTGGGGCATATCTCGTGGCAAAAGGCACGGAAGCCGCCGTAGGCGTTTCAGTGAGCAGACAGGCCGGAACTTGGGAGGGTGCCATGCATGTCTCGAGCCAATAAATCGGGACTTGTCTCGCTTGGGAACGAGAGAATGCCAATTGCGGAATGAAAGACATGCGACAGGCTGACTTGACTGCCGTTCCCTCCCGCGTAGTGGTAACCACATTTCTGCAAAACTGAAGGCATTCCCAAAAAATCGCGCTTGAATCGCGATTCCAAGACCCGCGTTACAGGTCGATCTCGACGACTCCATTCTCGGCGGCGGCCCTGCTCTGGCAGAGGATGATCGCCGATTCCCGTTGCTTGTTCGAAAGTACGAAGTCGCGGTGTTCGACATCGCCCGAAACCAGCCCGCACTTGCACACGCCGCAAATCCCGTCAGAGCACTTCACGTCGATCCGGATACCGTTCCTTTCCAGGACATCGGTCGCAGACTCGTCGGCCGGCACCACGAACTCGTGCCCTGATTTCGCCAGTTTCAGCGTGAACGGGTAGTTGACGTAGTCGGCAACCTCGGGCACCGAAAAGTACTCGAGATGCCTGGCCTCCTCCGGGAAACCCGCGCGCTCCGCGGCCTCCAGGACAGCCTGCATGTAACGATCCGGTCCGCAGGTATAGACGTGCCATCCGGGTTGGTAGTCAGCCAGGATCGCAGCGGGGTCTGCACGGGTCCCTTCATCCGAGAAATGATGGTGGACGCGATCGGCCCAGGGAGTCGCGGCAAACATGTCCATGAACCCGGCATCGCGTCTGCGGTGGGCGGAATAATGCAGCTCGAAATCTGCTCCCAGTGCCTCCAGGCGGTGGGCGAACGCGACCATTGGCGTGATTCCGATTCCGCCTCCGATCAGGAAGGTCCTGGTCGCACTCTCGTCGAGTTCGAAGTGATTGATCGGATGGGAGATGAAGATCTTTCTCCCGGGGACGAAAATCCGGTGCATGAGGTCGGAACCACCGCGACCTGCCTTTTCGCGCAGGACCGCGATCTCGTAGGATGATCGATCAGACGGGTCCCCGCACATCGAGTACTGTCGCAGGTACTCGGGGGCCACGACGATGTCGAGATGTGCGCCTGCCGTCCAGCAGGGGAGTTCGCGGCCGTCGATCGGCCGGAACACGTAGTGGTTCGAATCCCCGGATATCCTGTTGGCTTCGGCAACCTCGACCCGGATGACGGGCGAAGGCCCGTCGTTCGAATAGATGTGGAGGTGGCCACGCTCTCCGCGCGCCAGTCTTGCCTTGTATTCCTTGGCCGTGATCATCGCCTGGTATGCTTCGATCCCGGCCTCCCGATCCATGGGGAAGGGATAAGGCCAGGGGTGTGGAGCCAGGGGCGCGGGATAAACGGCCAGTGTCTGGTCCTCGTATTTCAGGTCGAGATCCGTTTGCAGGTCGCGCCGGTTGACCGGTTCCGGCGTCGGATGATAGCCGCCGTCACTTTCCAGCCTGATGTCCCACCACCATTTCTTGATGTCGTTCAGGCGGCCATTGCCCACGGCATCGTCGAGCCTGGCCAGGAGCGGCGCGGCGGCGGGAACATTCATTGCGGTCCAGCGGAAGGCATTGTCGGAAAACAGCCCCTCGAGGTTCCATGGACATGTCTTCATGCACCGGCCGCACATCGCGCCGCCGGGCGTCGTGATGCGATAGGTGGCACATTTCTGGCTGTCCGACTTCCAGATTTCGTAGCCGTTGAACATGAACTTGGGACCGGCGGTAATGGCTCCGCTCGGACACTCGCGGGCGCACTTGTTGCAGCTTTCACAGAACGTCTGCAGGCCGAAATCGATCGGCCGGTCATGCGCCATCGGCATGTCGGTCGTGACCACGCCGGACTTGAGGCGCGGTCCGAGAAACGGGTTAAGGATCACCTCGCCGATGCGCGAAACCTCGCCCAGGCCCGACAGCAGGAGCAATGGCGGTTGCAGGACTTCACCATCAAGTACGGAATGTGCCTTGGCCTTGTAGCCGAGGTTGCGGATCTGCCTGGCAAGGACTCCGCCGAGGAGCGAGAATCGCAAATACGCACGCATGGACTGGGCGACGCTGATCCAGTCATCCCCGCTGGCGCCCTCCATCGTTTCGTACCCCTGGTCGATGATCATGCTGACGGATTGATCGTGGGGCGGGTCGAGGACAGCTCCCGTCGCGTCGTGGCTGTACCAGGTCCATTCGGGGCAACGGCTGAGGCCAACGGCATCGACACCGAGCCAGTACGAGGTTGCCTTCAGATTCGCGGCGTTCCGTTCGGCGTCATCCGGACGCGGGCCGGCGGAAGGGGTTCCATCCTGCAACAGGACGAACGCTCCGAGCATGTGGCGCTGTGCCATGGACGGCGCGGACTTGCGCCCGTAGTACCCACCGGCTGCATTCTCCTGGTTTGCCTTGCCCATGTCCCCGAATTGAGCTCGTGCGAACATGTCTGTTCGCTTGGGCACGCGGGCGACATTGGCTTCATCAATGTAGGTTGTCGGCAAATCGACCCGTTTCAGCCGCTCGAAAGGATGTGCGCCGTCGACGTATCTTCGTTTGGAATACGGATCGCCGGACAGCGCACTCTTGGTGAATCCTGTCCCCAGCCACCATGCCGGTCCCCTAGTCCGGAACCATGGCTGGGCTCTGGCCGGGGAAAGCGGGCGGTCGGCTGCCAACTCCATCGTCGTCGTGATCGCCGCAACGCCGAAACGGGTCCCGACGTAAGGATTGACCACTTCGCCGTTTTCGACACTGGCGAGACCCGCGGCGACAGTCAGCTGGTTGAGGTCCATGTCGGTTGTCGTTGCCGTATGTGCGAGTGCATCGAACCCGAGCAATCGAATGTAATTTGCCAGGACGACCGCGGTTTCGGTCGCCCGCAGGCATGCCCGATGCTCCTGTGCATCCTGAATCCACTCGGTTCCCGGCTCGCCCGGCTGGGGGTCACGCAAGTGCTCGTAAAGATAGACGATTGAATGCGTGTGATGCTCCGATGTCGCAGGCGGCGCCTCCATCGCGTCCTTGAGACCTGCCATGATCGTGTCGATTCCGGATGCCAGGGTCTTGGTTTGGCGGGTCTTCAGATCATGCGCGAGGCGGTCGATGTCGGGATTTCGCGTCGGGCGCCCGAGTCTCGCCGACGGCGGAAGAACCGAAGTGCCGATCATGGATGCATCGGCAAAGTAGCCGAACGCCTTGAGATGGTTGGCGCGTTCTTCGGGGCAGGCAGGTATGGTTGCACGCACCGGATTCACGATCCCGTCCCGGATCGCATCCATCATCGCCTGGTGTTCGGTCATCGCGTTGACGATGGAATCCGGGTTCTCCGGTCGGTGAAAACTCAATCGGGTCATCGGTGGAACGTCACCGAGGTCGACCGCGTCCATTCGCTCAAGTCGTTCCAGGGGGTACGGGCCAAGATGAATCGGTCGATTTTTGGTGCTGAAAAACCGGGTCATCGTGACACCGGATCGGCCGATGAACGAAACTGCGCGCCGGGGTCCGGCAAAATGGCACCAATGTCGGTAACCGACGCGAGAAATCCTTCACGCGTTGACGGTTGACGCGGCGTGGCCTGGAAACGGATCGTCGTCATTTCTGCGAACACGGCTGTCGAAAGTCGTCCCATTCAGTGTCGACGCGGCCGGTTTCCCACGTCTGCCCCGACCGCTTCGGCTGCTCCGAACCCTCGTTCCAAGGCCCAACGACCTGCGGCACCGGAGCGGGAAACCCGTACGGCGTGCCTAACATCACCCATGGCCGGAAAAAAGGCCTGATGGCAGGTCGGCGATCATGCTGGCCGGGTTCCGGCGATTCCTGCATGGCCCTGCGCCCGTCGCGGGCCGCCGGTTGCGGGTGGCGAGGGCATCCCTTTATCCGGATGGCCCACGCCGCGGAGCCTCATGATTTGCAATGTGGTTCGTATGACTTGATCTTGAGCGGAACCGCGTTGTCACAACAGGGACGCCCCGACAGGTACGCATGTTCGAGATTTGGCCGCCTTCGACGCTGGCCAGTCAGGATCGAGGCTAACTTTCCATTCCGCGTTCAGGGAAGACCTGCTGCAGGATCCCCGCAAACGCCAGATAAATCGTGCTCAATGTCAGGGCCGCGGTAACCAGCGGGCCGGGATTGAAGGCCAGCCATGCGGCGGCACCGGCGCTTGCAGTCCAGATGCAGGCAACCGGAAGGCTGATCAGGCGCCATCGGGCTGTTCTGATCGGATGGATGAATTTCAGGTTGGTGAACATCGAGGCGGCAAAGACAACCACGACCGCGAGAATGACCCAGAAATTGGGCTGAAGCGCAAAAAGCACAAGCACAACCATGTTCCAACAGGCAGGGAACCCTGCAAAGCTGTTGTCCTTGGTCTTCATCCGGGTATCGGCAAAATAGATCGCACTGGCGTAAACGATGACGACGATGCAGATCCAACCGGTCCAGCCAGGAAGGAGCCCGCTCTCGAACAGGGCGAACGCCGGAATGAAAACGTAGGTCAGGAAGTCGATGATCAGGTCGAGGAGACTGCCGTCATATTGGGGCGCGTTCTTCGAGATCTCGTATTTTCGGGCGAGCGGGCCATCTATTCCATCGACGACGAACGCGACCATCAGCCACAAGAACATCAGCTCCCATTTCCCGTTCGCCGCGGCCAGCATGGCCAGAATGGCACAAACTGCTCCAGTCGCGGTCAGGTAATGAACGAGCAAGGCCTTGATTCGCACCGTCATGCGCGCGTCCTGTTATGGTTCCGGCCTGGGTGAGGCGTAACATCGCATGTTCTTTCGACAAGTCCAAACGAGATTCTCGGAATGATCCGCCGATCCCTTGGTTCCGCGAAAAGGTTGCGCGTCCGGGACGGCGTGGCTCCGCCGCGTTGACGGGATATCGTCGGCACCGCGGGAGGGTGATTGCAATCCATCGACGGGGACCGACATCTACAAGGGTCAAGTCGTGGCCCGGGGCTCAGGCTTTCGGATGGGTCGAACGATAGACGTCCATCAATTGGGCCTGGTCGACCGCTGTATAGATCTGCGTCGTTGACAGCGATGCGTGTCCGAGAAGTTCCTGAATCGTCCGCAGGTCGCCTCCAGCGGCGAGCAGATGGGTCGCAAACGCGTGTCTCATGGCGTGTGGCGTCGTGCCTGCCGGCAGGCCGAGCTGCATCCGCGCGCGTTCGATCGCCTTTCGCGCGATTCTCGGATTGAGAGGTCCTCCGCGCGCTCCCAGGAACAGCGGATCTTCCGCTCTTTTCGCGAATGGACAGATCTCGAGATAGGAATCAACCGCTTCCCGGACCCGTGGCAGGACCGGAACAAGGCGCTGCCGCCCTCCCTTTCCGGTGATCCGCAGTGTGTCCTTCAGGGGCGCATCCCGACGCCGCAGCGCCAAGGCCTCCGAAATCCGCAACCCGCAGCCATACAAGAGGATGATCAGGGCGGCATCCCGTGCGCCGACCCACGCCTTGTTTGCCTGGCCTTCGAGCGTGTCAACCAGGGATTTCGCGTCGTCGGGTGCGACTGACCGGGGGAGGCCGACCGCGAATCTTGGCGCACGGGTCGAGAGGACCGCCGGCGCGTCGACTCCCTCGTTTTCGCCAAGCCAGCGGAAGAATGCCTTGACCGACGAGAGCGACCGGGCAAGAGAACGCGCCGATATGCCACGTTTGCGTTCCCGCGACATCCATGCCCTCATGTCGGTACGGTCGATGCGCCCGAGGAGTTTCAGGCTGACGGGCCCGGCAAAGTGACCTTCGAGGAATTCCAGGAATCCGCAAACGTCGCGCCTGTAGGAGACGATCGTGTTTTCCGAACGGCCGCCGACTGCCGAGAGTGCGTTCAACCAGCGGGAAACGGCCGTGGCCGAAAACGACTTCGTTACTCGTTCAGCCATTTTTCGAACATTCGACCCAGGACCTGGCCGAGAAACCTGAGAAGGTCGGGCTTCAGGCTGGGGACAAATTGATTCGGGTCGGCAGACCCGAGCACGATCATGGCTCCCGTGCCCTTTCTGCCGGTGTCGACCCGAATGACGGCCTCGGAGCGGATTTCGGTTTCCAAGTCTCCGTAGACGGCCGGGTCCGCTTCACTGACGCGGCGGAGCGTGACCGATCTGGGCTGCGTCATGCTGCCTCTCGAGACATAGTCGTCGATGCCGCCCGGCTCGAGTCTTGCGACCTTTGGGTTGGCAATCGAATCATTAAGGAGTCGATCGGATTCCAGGCAGATCCGGACTTCGGCAACGTTCAGCACTTCCCGGAACTCGGCGTCCGACATTTCGACAAATGATTTCCAGTCCTCGGCCTCGAGGGCAATGAGAACAGCCCTGTGGATCTGGTTTGTACTGGCGACATTGTCGTACGCGGCGGCGAGAACGGCATTGTGGGTGTCTTCGAGTGCCGACAACCGGTGTTCCAACCGGTTGATGGCGACGCCCCTGAGATCGACGACATTCGTTCCCTGCTCCGAATCGGAGGTGGCCACGAGCATTCTCATGATCTCGCGGTCGTGCAGGACGATCTCCGGTTCAGACAGAATCAGGGCCCGAACATGTTGGAGATCGATCGTCATCTTGGCTGGTTCCGACGCCCGGTTCGGAGTCACGGCACGATATTCTGACCGGTCTTCGCCCAGTCCGCGAGAAAGGCTTCCATGCCACGGTCGGTCAACGGATGATCCACGAGCTTTCGGATCACCCCGGGCGGGGCAGTCGCCACGTCGGCGCCGATCCGTGCACACTCGGCGATGTGATTGACGCTCCGGATGGACGCAGCGAGAATCTCGGTCTCGAACCCGTAGTTGTCGTAGACAAGGCGGATGTCGCCGATCAGGTCGAGTCCATCGAGGTTGATGTCGTCAAGCCGGCCAATGAAAGGGGAAATGAAGCTGGCGCCCGCCTTGGCCGCCAGTAACGCCTGGTTGGCCGAGAAGCACAGTGTCACATTCACCATGCAGCCGTCGTCCGCCAACGTCCTGCATGCCTTCAACCCGTCCCAGGTCATGGGGACCTTGACCGCGATGTTGTCCGCGATCTCCGCAAGGCTCCTCCCTTCCTGAATCATGCTGGCCGAATCGGTCGCAACGACCTCGGCGCTGACCGGGCCGTCCACAAGAGCGCAGATTTCGCGCGTGACCTCCCGGATGTCCCGCCCGGCTTTCAGGATCAGCGACGGATTTGTGGTCACACCGTCCACCATACCCAGCTCGTTGAGTTCGGAAATCGCGCTGACATCAGCGGTGTCGACAAAAAACTTCATGAACCTGATCCAGTCTGTTCAAGGAGGTTGGTTCCCGTGTCCGCGACAAAGATATATGCATATGCGGGGCTGTGCAAACCGTATGCAGTAGTTGGGTGAAGATCATGAATCCTCCGGATGAGGTCATCGGGTTCGGGCCGGGCGATACGGTGGCCGTGTTGACGCGCCAGCCGGTCAATCGGCTTCTCGATTACCGCATACCCGAGGGAGGGGGACAGACCGGTTGTTTCGTCGAGGTTCCCCTCGGGCCTCGCACGGTGACGGGGGTCATCTGGGGGCCGGGACAGGGTCAATTCGATCGTTCGAAACTCCGCGCGATCAAGCGCATTCTCGATGTTCCCCCCATGCGTGCGGAAATGATGCGCTTCCTCAGTCGCGCATCCGAATACACGGTCTCCCCGCTCAACTCGATGCTGGCGCTCGCCACGCGCGTTCAAGGGCTCGGCGATCTGCCGAAGTTTCGACAGGTCTATGTCGCCGGAAAAGGCCGCCCCTCCAGGATGACCCCGGCCAGACAACGTGTGCTTGACATCTTCCGGGGGCAGCCAGACGCCGAGTTTTCCCTCGGAGACCTGGTTGACGAGGCCCGCGTCTCTGCATCGGTGATAAAGGGGCTGGCGGATCAAAACTGCATCATTCGTGCTCAGCGCCCCTGGTACGAACCCTTCCCGACGCTGGACCTCGAAAGACCAGGCCCCGAACTGACCGCCCACCAGCTGCAGGCCGCGGAGCACGTCAAGGGACTCTTGAGACGAGGCGAACACAAGGCATGCCTGCTGAAAGGCGTGACAGGGTCCGGAAAGACGGCCGTCTACCTCGACGCTGTCCGCGAGTGCCTCAGGGGCGGGCGGCAAGCCCTGGTCATGCTGCCCGAGATTGCCCTGACCGAAGAGTTTCTCAATCGGGTCGGTGAACGATTCGGGGTCACACCTGCCGTATGGCATTCATCAGTGTCCTCCCGTGAAAGGCGGCGCTGCTGGAGAATGGCCGCCGAAAACCGGGCGCAACTGGTTGTGGGCGCGCGATCTGCCTTGTTTCTGCCATTTGCGGACCTCGGGATCATCGTCGTCGACGAGGAACACGACAGTTCGTTCAAGCAGGAAGAAGGCGTCCTCTACAATGCGCGTGACATGGCGGTTCTCAGGGCATCGATCTGCCGCGCCGTGGCCCTGCTGGTCTCGGCCACGCCGTCACTCGAAAGCTGGGTCAACTGGAAGTCGGGGAAGTATTCGGGCGTCGATTTGCCGAAGCGATTCGGCGCGGCGACACTGCCGGAACTGCGCGCGATCGACCTTTGCCGGGAAGGGCTTGATCCCGGCCATTGGATTTCACCGTCACTGGCCGAAGAGGTCGAGTCGAGCCTGCAACAGGGAAAGCAGGCATTGCTGTTTCTGAATCGCCGCGGATATGCGCCGGTCACCATCTGCCGGGCATGTGGACACCAGGTCGGGTGCGAGCAATGTGACGCCCGGCTTGTCCTGCACCAGATGCGAAGATTGCTGATGTGTCACCAGTGCGGAGAAACGAGGGCGGTGCCGTCGATCTGCACGAATTGTGGTGCGCCCGACAAACTGGCCGCAATCGGTCCTGGCGTCGAGCGATTGGCAGAAGAGGCATTCGATCGTTTCCCGGATGCGCGTCTGACCGTGTTTTCATCCGACCTGGCCCAGTCAGGCGATGAAATCCAGAATCGTATTCGGGAAATTTCTGACGGCAAGGTCGACATTGTCATCGGAACCCAGATGGTCGCGAAGGGGCACCATTTCCCGCTGCTCAGGACGGTCGGCGTCATCGATGCGGACCTTGGTCTGAGGGGCGGTGATCTTCGGGCGGCCGAACGGACGTTCCAGTTGATTCACCAGGTGTCTGGTCGAGCGGGCAGGGATGGCACGCGCGGGGTTTCGCTCGTTCAAACCCATCAACCCGAGCACCCGGTCATCAGGGCGATTCTCTCCGGTGACGGAGAGGCGTTCCGGCGCACCGAGGCGGATCTTCGCAAGGCAGTCGGCGCCCCGCCTTTCGGGCGATTTGCGGCTGCCATTCTGTCGGGTGCCGATCTCGGCTCGGTCAATCGCGTGGCGCAGGAACTCGCCCGGAAATCCGGTATCCTTCGAAAAGGGAAAATCGAACTCTTCGGCCCGGCCCCGGCCCCGATTGCGCGTGTGCGAGGACGGTATCGGGTTCGATTCCTGGCGAAATCGGCGAAGGAAATCCCGATCCAGGGAAAATTGATGCAATGGCGGGACTCGGTCAAGGTTCCGTCGGGCATCCGAATGCAGATAGATGTAGACCCACAGAGCTTCCTTTGACGATGTCGGCTTCCCGCGACCATACGTCTCTTTTCCTGAAATCCTGGCGGCCAGGATCGCGCTGCCTTGCACTTGTTGCGGCCGGGCCGATTGTCGCCGGGCGGAAATGCCTGCCGCGCGCACGTGGCTGGACATCCAGGCGAAAACCGGGTCCTGGATTTCGGTTCCCGAAGATCCGGCCCTGGTCCGGGCAAGCGTCGGCCTTTCCGAATTCGGAACGGGTGCGATTGGACTGGAAGTGTCTAGGGGCTGCCGGTACAAGGCCGTCTGTTTCGAGGCGAGCCGAGGTTGGATGAGTATTCCCGCCAGACCACAACCGCACCCGAAATCCTGAAGATCGCGGCTTATGTCGGTGGACGCAGCGCCGTCGCGGGCCTGAGCGGCGTGGTCAAGCTGTCGTCGAACGAGAATCCGTACGGACCATGTCACTCGGCTCGGCAGGCGGCCCGGGACGCGCTGGAAAATTCGGCCGTGTATCCCTCGGGTAGTCACAGCGACCTCAGGGACGCGATTGCCGAGGTCCATGGCTTGCCGGCGGAACGGATCGTGTGTGGCGCGGGATCCGACGAACTGATTTCGTTGCTTTGCCGGTGTTTTTCCGGGCCGGGCGACGACGTCGTCTTCACGGAGCACGGCTTTTCGATGTACCGGATTTCAGCCCTGGCCGCCGGTGCGACTCCACGCGCGGCCCGTGAACGCGACAGATGCCTCGACATCGATCTGTTGGCGAAGGAATTCACCGAACGAACGCGCGTGGTATTCGTCGCCAACCCGAACAACCCGACTGGAACGATGGTCACGGATGAAGACGTTCGCCGACTTGCCGATACGGTTCCACCCCGGGCGATCCTGGCCATCGACGGCGCGTATGTCGAGTATGTCGGCGGTTCGGACGGCGGTGCATCGCTTGTCCTTGAGCGCGACAACGTGGTCATGTTGCGCACGTTTTCAAAGCTTCATGGCCTTGCGTCGCTCCGGGTCGGGTGGGCGCTGGCGCCGCCCGCGGTGACGGATGTCCTGAACCGCGTGCGGGGGCCTTTCAACATCACGGCGCCCGGGCTGGCTGCTGCTGCCGCTGCTGTCAGGGATCGGGCCTATGTGGAGCATTGCCGGCGCGAGAACGCACGCTGGAGAGACTGGCTGTATTCCCGCCTGTCCGGTCCCGCGCTCGAAATCGACCGGTCCCAGGCCAATTTCCTTTTGCTGCGATTCGGATCTCCCGGGACTGCGCAGGCGGCATACGCACATCTGCTGGCGCGTGGAGTGATCACGCGCAAGGTCGATGAATACGGATTCCCTCATGCCTTGAGGGTAACGGTCGGTGACGAGCAAGGTTGCAGGCGCCTGGTCCACGGCCTGGATGCCTTTTGGTCGGAGACCACGTAGTGGTTCACGTTTACGAACGCATTGCCCTGATCGGGCTGGGCCTGATTGCCTCCTCGATGGCCCACGCCATCAGGAGGTACGACCTTGCCGGGTCGATCGCCGGGTATGCACGCTCCAGCGAAACGCGAGAAACCGTGCGCGAGCTCGGGTTCTGTGACGAGGTTTTTGAAACCGCGCCTGAGGTGGTTCGCGGTGCAGACCTCGTAGTCCTGTGCACGCCGGTCGGGGTGATGGGAGATGTGGTTGACGAGATCGGGCCATGCCTTGAGCCGGGAGCCACGCTCTCGGAGGTCGGATCGGTCAAGATGGCGGTCATCGAGGCCGTTGCGCCACGGCTGCCATCCGGGGTTCACTTTATCCCGACCCATCCGGTTGCCGGGACCGAAATGTCCGGGCCCACGGCCGGTTTTGCCGAATTGTTCGAAGGTCGATGGTGCCTGTTCACGCCTCTGCCCGGAACCTCTCCGGAAGCGATCGAAAGACTGCAGAGCCTGTGGCGCAAAATGGGAGCATTGATCGACGACATGGATCCGGAGCGCCACGACATGGTTCTTGCGGTCACCTCCCATGTTCCCCATTTGATTGCCTATACGATGGTTGGAGTGGCAGACGACTTGCGGCGGGTCAGCAACGCGGAAGTGGTTCAGTATTCGGCGGCCGGGTTTCGGGATTTTACCCGGATCGCGGCGTCCGATCCGACGATGTGGCGCGACGTATTCATGAATAACCGAAAGGCCACCCTTGAGATTCTCGGCCGGTTCTCGGAGGAACTGTCCGTGCTGCAAAGGGCCATTCGGGGCGGGGACGGGGAGCTTCTTCACGAGCATTTTTCCCGGACCCGCTCGATTCGCCGCGGAATCATTGAAGCGGGGCAGGACACGGGCCTGCCGGATTTCGGGCGATCCCACGGCATCGAAGACTGAGGTCACGTGGCCGTGCGAGAGATGCGGTTCAATGCGGTGGCGTGATTACGGGCCCGCCCGAGAGACCGGGTCCACCCCGAAATCAGAAGGTGCCGTTCTGTTTCGGTCCCGACATGGGAAAGGCCAGGCCGCGCCCGGGATCGCCCGCGGCGGCCTGGCCAATGATCCGAAGGGTTTGTCGGATCGCGTCGGCTCGAAAACAGCAGGGCGTCGTTAGACGCGTCAGGCGGGGTCTCCGCCAAACTCCATGAATTCCCGGTCGATCTTTGGCAGCGGGAGGTCCTGGATCGCCGCCTCGAAAGCCTGCAGGCGCTTGTAGATGGAGATCAGCTCGACAATTGTCGTCCAGGAGTTGACCAGGTACTGGAACGAATTTTCCACCCGTCCGAACGCCCGGATGATCTGCTGCATGACACCGAGCGTAAACCCGGCCGATACGATCGTGGGTCCAAGCGCGATGTAGGGGACCAGCACTCCGGCTTGCAGGTAACCATAGCGCACGATGTTGAAGTACAGGTAGTTCAGATAAAGGCGGAAGTAGTTTCGCCGCACGTTTCCGAACAACTCGTTGACGGACGGGGGCTGGGCCCGGGCAATGTCATCCTCTCCGTAAACCAGTTCCTTTCGGTACGCCGCCTCGACACGCTGGTTGCGGAATTCCAGTCCAGGCAACCGGATTCCGGCAAGGGCCAGCAAGGCCGTACCGACGATCGACCAGAGAATCGCGATGAACACCAGGGCTTGCGGGACTTCTCCGACGATCGGGAGAACCTTGACGAAACTCGACAGCCCCCACAGGATGGGAAGAAATGCGATCAGGGTCATCACTGAATCGATGAGCCTGACACCAAGGCTTTCCATGATGGCCGCGAAACGCATGGTGTCTTCCTGAACGCGTTGGGCGGCCCCTTCAATGTGCCGGACGCGCCCCCACATCTCCATGTACCGGTCATTCATCGCGGTTCGCCAACGGAAGATGTAATGGCTGACAAAGAAGTTCGTCAGAACCGCAACCGTAATCGCGACCAGGGCAATCTGGGCGAATGTAAACAGTTCCGAGAAATAGTCGCCGGCCGAGACGCTGTCCGGTTCGGCGAGCGCGTTCTGGATCAGGTCATAAAACGACCCGAACCATTCGTTGATCATGACATCAAGCTGAACCTGGAACCAGGTTACAAACAGGATCAATGCCGATCCGAAGAGCGACCACCGCCCCCATTTGTGCGGCAGGTACCATTGCCAGAATGCCAGGAACACGGCGTAGGAAATGACCATGAACTGGTAGAACCAGAACGTATTTGCCGCCTCGATGGCGGCGGCATGTACGGCAACGGCTTCCTCGTCGGCCCCGGCCTCCGGAACAGGCAGGAATTCGTAACCGAAAATCCAGCCAATGCTGAGGGTCCCGCCGGCATCCTTTGCCATGAAAAACCAGACAATGACGCAGAAGATCGCCCATGCCGCAAAGGCCGGGAAGAAGATCTTGGGTTTCGGGAAAAACGATTCAAACATGGTTGACCCTTTGCATTGATCACGAACTGCGGAATGTAGGGACCGAAATATGGCACGGACGAGCGAAGCGTATTCCTTGAAACGGTCCGCAGCATTCGGGATGGTTGTCAGGTAAATTCGCCGTATCCGGGAAGAGGCCGCGTACGGATCCGGCCGATGCACCAGAAAGTCCGACCACGGGGCGGCAATCCGCGCGCGCTCGTGCCGGGACCTTGTTGTCTGTCGGCGTCAGTCGGGAACGATGACGGACAGTCTGGTGACCGTTCACCGAAGCGTCTTGTCCATACAGGGTAAATCCGATCCCGCATGAGCGCGCATTCAACGGTTGACTGAATTTGTACGAATATCGATTCATTGCCTGATCAGGATGTGTCATTCGGTTCGGGTTAGTATTGCAACCGACAAGTATTTTAAAGTCGAACACATGCCGTGATTCACTTGGGCGGCCCTCCGTGGAATCCGGTCAGCTTGTAGGCTGCGAACGTCTCTCGACGATCCACAGCAGTGTAGAGTGTTTTTCCTTCACGAATGTGCACATCTCTGTTTGGAAGCGTCACTGGCGTTGAGCCGTCCCAATGGTTGGCGGTGACTCCACGACAACCGCCCTTTCATGGCGCTCCTGTCATGCAAGACCGATCAAGGGTCTGCACGGAGGCCGGTCAGGCGGCATCGTCGTTGCAGGCACGGGAGCAACAAGTCGTGACCAGGATCGGATGCATCGTTCATTTATCCGCGCTTCCGGGGCGGGTCGGCGGCGAGCAGGTCCGGTGCGACGTCCGCCGTCTTTCTTCTCGTCCAAGGCGACCCGGTTTTGCGCGGCAGGGGGTGCTGGCGCCATTCCCGTGAGGCAAGACACGGACGTCCGTACGGGATGGTGAGAAAACCGCAGGGCTCGCAGTCCCTGTGAACCTCGGCGATGTCAATCTCGCCCCGGGACCAGATATACCGGCATTTGTGCAGACCCGTTCGGGCGCGGGTCCCGCTCCGGACGCCCGAAATTACCGTTCGCGGTTGACGGTGATGGAACCGCGATTCGAGCGCACCTTGATTCCGCGTCTGCCGATATCCGCCGCGGCAAAAGGATCGTACTCGTGATTGCATCCGCCTATCCTGTTTGCTGCCGGATCCCGCATCCCGGAAACCGGGATTCCATGCGAAGTGGCGACGCCCACGTTCACCATGACCGCCGATGCCTCGTTGGCTCCGTCATCGCTCAGGCCATGTGCGTCGCCAATGGCGTCGTATCTCCAAGCCGAATCATTTCGCGCAACATCGCCTCGGTCATGCTGGCCCTTTCAATTGAGTAGTCAGGGTCCGACCACAGGTTTCGCAACTCGTGCGGGTCCGTGTTGCGATCGAACAGCTCGCCGCCCGCCATTCCCTGCCAAATGGTCATGCGCCAGTTGTCCTCAATGTATGTCCTGGTTCGCATGCCCGCGTCCGTTCCCAGATGTGCGCCCAACCCATCCTCTTCGATCAGGATTCCCCTGCGGGGATTCGACAGGGTTTCGTCGAGGAGTTCCAGCATCGGCAGTCCCTGGTTGCCATCGAAAGGCGCAAGTCCCGCGCGGGACAGGATCGTGGCGCCGATATCGAGCGAACTGCCGGGCAGGTCGGTACGGACGGGCCCCGGGCAGTCGGGGTCGGCCCAGATAAAGGGCACGCGCAGGACGCCCTCGTAATGCAGCCCGTGTTTGAGAATGATCCCGTGGTCGCCCATGAAGTCGCCGTGATCGGAGGTAAAGATCACGACAGTATTGTCGCCGATTCCGCGCACCTCGAGATGGGCGAGCAGGCCCGCCACGGCGTCGTCGATACAGCTGATCATCCCGTATGTCAGGGCGATGACCTGCCTTGCTTCCATTGCCGTCACGCAGAACGGCATCGCTCCGTCGGTTCTTGCAGTGCCCGTGGCCTGCTCCGCGCGCAGGCGCTTCAGCATCGGCGGCGCATTCGGGTCACGGGAAAGGAAGGATGGTGGAAGGGGAATGTCTTCGGGCGCATACATGTCGAAATAGCGTCCCGGCGGGGTGAACGGGTGATGCGGGTCCGTAAAGGAGCAGTGCAGGAAGAACGGATCGTCCGGCCGTTCGCGCAGGTGGACATCAACGAAGTCACGTGATTCCCCGGCGATGTAGTTCGTCGGATAGAGTTCTTCCGGCATCGCCGTTCGCCAGGCCTGGGGCGCCACCAACCCGGGCGCGGGAACGGCGTTCTTCGGGCCGCGGAGCATGCCGTCGTCGTCCGTGCGGGCATTGAGCCATGCGGTGTAGTGACCTTGCACGCGGTCCGCGTGACCATTCGCGAATCGAACGTGATCGAAGCCGTAATAAGGAGTGTCCGGAGCGTCGCGCCCCGGGTCGGTACGCCAGAGCGGAACCAGTTCGGCTTCGTAGTCGGGACCCCGCCGCCGCTCCCGGCCGGCTTCGGCAAGGGCCTCTGGCGGAGGTGTACCCGTCGCCGTTTGCGGGAAGATCGCGGCCGCTTCCAGGGGTTTCCCGGTGATGTTCTGTGCATGACACTTGCCGACGAGACCGGTGTGATAGCCACCCGCACGCAGCACATCGACAAAGGTCACCGCGTCCCGGGAGAGGGGGATACCGTTATGCCGTGTCCCGTTCACGGTCGGCATCCGCCCGGTCAGGATGGCCGCGCGGTTGGGCATGCAGACCGGGCAGGCGACGTAAAACCTGTCGAAAACCGTCCCGCGCGCGGCCAGGCTGTCGATGGCCGGGGTCCTGACCACGGGATTGCCGTAGCAGCCCAGGTGATCCGCGCGTTGCTGGTCGGTCGAGATCAGCAGAATGTTCGGCTGGCGGGCCATCTCGCGTGCTCCATCTCAGCCGGCCGTGAAGCCGCCGTCGACATACATGATCTGGCCCCTGCAGAAGTCCGATGCCGGCGACAGCAGGTAGAGCGCCATGCCCATCAGATCGTCGACTTCGCCCAAACGGCCCAGCGGTATACGCGACAGCGAGCGATTCCTGGTTGCCTCGCCGATCGGATCGTCGTTCCATATCCATGCCGTAAGCCTGGAACGAAACACCGTGGGCGCGATGGAGTTGACGGTGATTCCGTGTTTGCCCCACTCGGTCGCCAGCGTCCGGGTCAGCGCATCGATCGCGCCTTTCGAGGTACAGTAACCCGTATACCCGGAGACAGCGCCGTGTCTCCCGCGCACCGATGACATCATCAGCATCTTGCCCTTGATTTCCCTTTCGATCCAGTAGGTGCCGACGGCCTTGGCCATGTACCAGGGGCCACGGACATTGGCGTCCATCACTGCCTGCCAGTCTTCGTAGTCGAGATCCTGAATGGATCCCGCCCTGTTGTGGCCAGACGCGATGACAAGCCGGTCGATCCTGCCAAACCTGTCCAACGCGAAGTCACGGATCGCTTCGGCGTTCCCGAGTGAATCCGGACGGCGCGCAATTGAACACGCCGTACCGCCGCATGCTTCGACGTCCCGCAGAACCCTGGCCAGTTCGCCATCGGATCCAGACGCCAGCACCAGCTTGCTGCCGAGCGCACCGAGCATGAGCGCACATGCTCGGCCAAACGCGCCGGATGCTCCGGTTATGATCGCGACTCTTCCGCTGACATCGAACATCGATAGCGGATCGCGCTGGTTTGGTGAAATCCCGTTCATCTTGAGACTCCTTCAAATATGCGTCATTCCCGGCCCGGTTCGATGACCGCCATGGCATGGACGTCGCAACTTTTCCATTCGGGCCAACGCCAAGGTAAAGCCATGACGATGCAGCGTATCCCGGTCTCGAGGTCACGTTCACCACCGGCGATTTCGAACCCCGGTTGCGACGGCATCCGGTTCCCTATCCGGGGCTCGGTAGGTGGTAACCGAGTCCGGTGGTGGTTTCGGCATGGCCTGGCATGGGCTTCCCTCCCTGGTGCGGAGCCATTCTTCGGGACTTCCGTATCGCTTTGGTAAGCAATGACCTCGAGGCCTGCAAATGACATGTGCGGCCGGCGCAAGAACCTGACCGAACTGCAGCCGTCGTACCGGACGTGGAGGTCGGAAGACAGGCACACCGCGTCCGCTTGCCGGGCGCCTCGTGCGAATGCGTCATTGCAGAGCGGCTTGCAGGGGCATGCCAAAAGTCCCGATTGCGGGCCCGTTACATCCTCTATCGAAGAAGAACCTGATACTTGCCAATTCGACGGGGTTGGAGAAGAACCGCTTGAGAAAAGCGATTCGCAAGGTCTCCACAGGACTTTTGCCCTGAACAGCTGCCAAATCGCCCGTACCGGTCCGGAAGTTCGTCGTGACGTTCTCCGGCCAGGTCTTCGAGAACCAGAATTGAAATACGAAACGGGACCCGCGTTTTCCGCGGCCGCCATCGGTTCGACAGCTGGTACCAATACCTCGGGTTTTGCCATGGTCGTCGGCACGATTTCGCCCCGAACCCGAGATTCCTGCCGAAGACAAGCGGGTCCGGTTGTCTCAATCCGTTACCGGTGCGCCCCCTGCGCGGGCCGAAGTTCGAGGATGTCTGCCGGGGAAAGACATGTCCCCGGGCCGTGCCGGGTCCTGGGCGCTCGGCGGTCAGGTTGACGTGACCAGGTCGAAGCCTTCATCCAGCCATCCTGTCACACCGCCGATCATCATCTTCACCGGCAGCCCGAGGCGCGCCAGTCGAACGGCCGCCTTGTTGGCGCCGTTGCAGTGGGGCCCGGCACAGTACACGACGAATAACTTGTCCTTCGGGTACCGCGACATCCGATCGGACGTCATGTCTCCGTGAGGAATGTTGATTGCGCCGTAGACGTGGCCAATTGCGTACGCGCTCGGGCCTCTCACGTCGATGACGATGAAATCCGGGTCCGGGCACTTCATGCTCTCGTGCACGTCCCAGCAGTCCGTCTCGAAGGAGAGCAAACTCGTGAAGTGACGCAGTGCGACATCGCGTGATGCAGCAGGTGTTTCGGTGACGTGTGTATGCATGTACCGGCAGCTCCCGTTTGACGAGGGTCTCGGTGTTACCGGCGAACGGGTTGCGAAACTAGTGGCGAAACGGACAAAGAATGGTAAGATTTCGCCAAATGGCGGGGCATGCAGAATTGTCGGGAACGCTCGGCCCGGGCCTGGTGGCCGTGATTGCATATGATCGTCTGTGCACTTTCGAATTCGGCATCGCCGTCGAGGTGTTCGGCTTGCCGCGTCCCGAGTTTGACTTCACATGGTATGACTTCCGTGTCGTATCTGCAGATGGTGCCAGGTTACGCGCCGCGGGCGGAATCGTCGTCGAGGCGGCTCCCGACCTGTCGATTCTCGAACGTGCCCGTACGATTGTCTTGCCTGGCTGGAGGGATCGCGGCGAGCGACCGCCGGACCAATTGCTGGAGGCTATCTCCCGCGCATCCGAAGGCGGTGCGCGCTGCCTGTCGATCTGTTCAGGCGCGTTCGTTCTGGCTGCTGCCGGACTTCTCGATGGCAGGCGTGCGACCACGCATTGGCGGCATGTGCCCGATTTCAAGCGAATGTATCCCGACATCCAGGTGGAGGAGAATGTTCTCTACGTGGACGAAGGAAATGTCATCACCTCGGCCGGCAGTGCGGCCGGAATCGATGCATGCATTCACCTGGTGCGCCGTGACTTCGGGGGCAAGGTCGCAAACAACGTGGCGCGCCGCCTGATTCTGCCTCCTCATCGCGACGGCGGTCAGGCACAGTTCATCGCCGCACCGGTCCAGGAGCGTCCTGGCCGAAGGGTGAGCGAGGTACTGGACTGGGCACGAGAACGCCTCGATCAACCCCTGGAAGTCAGACACCTCGCCGACAGAGCTGCAATGAGCGAACGAACGCTGCTGCGCAGGTTCCAGGATAGTCTCGGCCTTGCGCCCGGCGAATGGCTGCAGCGCGAGCGTATGTACCGGGCTCGCGAACTCCTCGAGACCTGCGATGACAGTCTCAACGACGTAGCCGAGGTATGCGGCTACCGTTCGCTTGAGGCATTCCGTGCCGCGTTCAAACGAATTGTCGGCACCTCTCCCGCTGCCTACCGCAAGCGATTCCGGCGCAAGACCTGAACAGTTCGCGCAACAATCGGGCGGGGCGACCCGGCGCTCGTGTCAAGCACCGGGAACGGAGCTTCCGGACTCGGATCCGACAGGCTCGCACGGAACGGCAGCCGATTTTGGTTTCCTAGGGAAAGAGGTCATTCATGATTTTGGCGCGTGCCGCTGGTTCCGTGCGAAGCCCGGAAGTCATTGCCGCCGATACCTGCGAGGCGGTGGCGGCCGTGGCGGATGTTCAGACCGGTGGCCGCGGCGGAGACATCTCCCCGATCCGGTCCGGAAAGACACGGCTTTACGTTCGGTCCCGATAGTGAGACCTATACCGGATGTCGCCATCGAAACGGGAATTGAGCGCCAAGGGGATGAACCGACTTCGGTACATTCGTGAACTCTCGGCGATCGAATCCCTCCGGGACGACGGTTCATCGGATGGTGCCTCGCGCTCACGACATCGAAATGCGGATCTGAACCCGGGAACGGGACGGGAAAACACCTGCGTTCCACGTTTGCAGATTCCGGAAAGGCACGATCGTCCACGAGGATGCACTCGAGGTCACTGCATTCAGGGTCAATTGCTTTCCGCCGGAAAATCCCTCTCGGTTCTCGTTTCGGTACGGGCGGCAACGTCGTTGTGGTTTCGCGCGCAACCCGCCGTTGCGAGAACCCTGTTCGTCATGCACATGAGGCCGAAATGCCATGGGTGAGGGTCTGATGCGGTTCGAACCGAAGTGACACGCTTTCGGGCAGAGCGAATCGGAAACGGCCCGATCATCCATCCCGGGCTGGGCGGGTCGATCGGGACCAACATCAACGGACCTTCCGCCATCCGCGTGCCGGACTGGGTGGCGGACCCATTCGGGCGCTACTACCTCTACTTCGCAGATCATCGTGGCAACCACATCCGCCTGGCTTACGCCGACGACATTGCCGGTCCGTGGCGGATTTACGCGCCCGGTACCCTACGCCTTGCGGATTCCGGGTTACCCGCGAGCCCAAACGAACTTGATGCGCCACCAGGTCTCCAGGAAGCGGTCGCAACGGGCGACTTGCGCCCGCACATCGCATCTCCCGATGTCCACGTCGACAACGCGGCTCGACAGATCATCATGCACTTCCACGGATTGGCCCGGAACTGCTCACAGATCACCTGTCGCGCGGTTTCGGCGGACGGGCTCGAATTCAGGAAGGTCACGCCCACGGGGGCCGACTTTTATGCGAGGGTCTTTTCCTGGCGGGGTGCGACCTATGCGGCGGCGCTGGAGGGTTGGCTTTATCACTCGCCCGACGGCGGTTTGACATTTCCCGAAAGGGTCCGTTTCGCGGATCGATCGATTCGCCATGCCGCCGTATTCATCCACGACCGTCAACTCCATTTGGTCTATTCTTGCATAGGGGATTCACCCGAGCGTCTCTTGTCGAGCCGGGTTGAGGCGGACGGCCACTGGCAGTCGTGGAAAGCATTGGAAACAGCAGAACTTCTGCATCCGCATTTCGATTGGGAAGGGGGACACCTGCCGGCGATCCCTTCGAGACCGGGTCCGGCCGATACGCCTGAAAACCAGCTTCGCGATCCATACGTGCTGGTTGACGCGGGTGACCTCTGGCTCTTCTATTCATGCGCAGGCGAGAGCGGTATCGGACTGGCGCGCCTGCTGCCGCGATGACCCGAACAATGGCCTGAAATGAACATTTCCGCCCTCAGGTCAGGAAACGTCCGGCTCTACCTGGCCGGAACCGCGTTTTCGACCAACGCCATGTGGATGTTGCGGATCACGATCGCCTGGGTCGCGTGGGACTTGACGAAATCGGCAAGTTTCGTGGGATTTGTTGCCTTCCTGTTCTTCGCGCCAACGGTCATTGCGGGTCCGCTTTTCGGGGTGATCACCGACCGCATCGATGTACGGCGGGCCGCCTTGCTCTTGCAATCCTTGCTTTCGAGCCTTGCATTCCTGCTCTGGGCCCTCAGTGTCTTTGGCGGTCCGGACAAGTTAACCCTGACGATATACGCGGCGTCCGTCGGTCTGATAATTGCCGCTTATGGCCCGGTTCGCATGTCCCTGGTGCCCCGCCTGGTCGACAGGTCCCGAATCAGTTCGGTCGTGAACATCGTCGTGATCAATTTCAATCTCGCGCGCATGACCGGCCCGGCAATCGGCGGATGGGCGATCGGTGCTTTCGGAATCGAAACGGCGTCATTCATCACGGCTTCGTTGTTCCTGCCGATCCTGATGTCGCTTGTCCTGGTCGATCTCCGGACCCGCGAAATCCCCGAGACCGTCCAGGAAACGCTGTCAGGTGCTTTCTGGGAAGGCATGCGGGAGATTTCCGGCAACGCGACGCTCCGTGAAGCCCTGTTCTGGACCGCGGTCAACGCGTTCTTCCTGAGGGGTGGACTGGAAATCCTGCCTGTCATTGCCGACGGGGCCTTTGGCAAGGGCGTTACCGGCCTCGGGACGCTTACGTCGGCGGCGGGGCTCGGCGCCGTCATCTCCGGCCTCTGGATCGCTGTCCGACCATCCCATCCCGATGGAGCGAGACCGAGAAGTGCAAGCACGTTCGGACTTCTCGGGCTGGCAAGTCTCGCCATCCTCGGGTTCGCGAACAATTGGTTTGCCGTCCTGGTTCTGGTCGCTGGCGTGTCCTGCTTTTCCACGGCCACCAGCATCCTGTGCCAAAGCGCGATGCAGACCAGCATCGAAGACCACCTCCGTGGACGAATCATGAGTTCCTGGGCGGTCGTCGCCGGGGCTTCCAGCGCGTTCGGAGCGGCAGCACTCGGCATGCTGTCCGAAATCACCGGTTACGGTACGGCGTTCCTGGTTTCCGGGGCGTTGCCGGTTGCGATGTTCCTCGTGTGGAGTTTCACCGTCCAGGTTCGGAAAACCGGAAACAGACGCATTTGACGCAGGCAGAACCGACCTTCTCTTGCAACAGTTTCGCATTGCGGCCCTGTAGGTGATCAGCCTCGTGATCCCGTCGCCGACCGGGTCCATGACGGCAAGGCGGACCGCGTGTCGACGGACTTGGGCGAGTATGCCCGCTCGTGCACCGTGATCGAGACCCGGTACCGGCTTACCTGAGAGGATGTGTTTCATGTGCCCCGGAAGCTGTTCCTGATCATCGGGCCGGCCGGGAACATCCATCGGACAACGACCCGGAATCGGTGGCCCGTGCTGCCCGTGAACGGGTCTGAGTGACCTGCCGCGAATACATCCTGCGTCGAACCCGGTCGGCCCCGGAGCAAAGGCAATACGGGAGCTTGACCGGAAGGTTACGGAGAAAATGTCTCGATCCGGACATCGTCTACATGCTGTTACATGTTGCGGGATGCGCAGGATTTCACCGGGTAGCCGTGAACCTTCCATGGTCCCGAGCACGCGCGCCATGCGCTCGTCTCTCGTCCATTTGCGCCGAAAACCGTGTTGCCTTCACCGGGTTTCGCGGTTTACGCATTCAGTCGGACCCCTCGATCAAGGGCCCCGGTCCATGCCGATTTTCGGTTTTCGAAATGGAATGCTTACGGGGCTCCGGTCGAGGCTTCGTGGAGGATCGCCCGGATTTCATGACTAACGTGCTCCGAAATGCATGAATCCCTGGCTGGAAGAAGCTGCCTGACGTCTGACGATATCCAGCGGCATGGCCTTGCCCGTGGTCTGACCGACTACGGCGATCGGGGATTCGCCCTTTATCTCCGCCGGTCGTTTGCCAAGTCCATGGGTTATTCGGATTCCGCCCTGGCGCGCCCGGTTGTGGGAATTGCCAATTCCGCGAGTGGTTTCAACAATTGCCACCGCCATTTCCCGGAAATGCTTGACGCCGTCAACCGCGGCGTCCTGGCGGCCGGCGGCTTGCCCATGGAATTCCCAACCATTTCGCTCGGAGAGGTGTTCCTCCACCCGACAAGTCTCAAGTACCGCAACCTGATGTCGATGGACACCGAGGAAATGGTCCGGGCCCAGCCGATCGATGCGGTCGTGCTGATGGGAGGTTGCGACAAGACCGTACCCGCGCAACTGATGGGTGCGGCATCGGCCGGCGTTCCCGCCATACAGCTTGTTGCGGGACCGATGATGACTGGTCGCCATGAACGCGACAGGCTCGGCGCCTGTACCGACTGTCGACGCTTCTGGGCCAGGTACCGGGCAGGCACGATCGATGACGACCAGATCGCCGCCATCGAAAACCGCCTGGCGACAACGGCCGGTACCTGTGCTGTCATGGGGACGGCCAGCACCATGGCATGCATCGCCGAGACCCTGGGGATGACGCTGCCCGGCACTGCGGCAATCCCTGCCGTGCATGCGGATCGCCTTCGCGCGGCAGAGGCAACCGGGGAAGCCGCGGTTCGCCTGGCTGCCGGCGGCCCGACGCCGGACAGGATCATCAGCAAGGGTTCGGTGGAGAACGCATTGCGGGTTCTGCTGGCACTGGGCGGTTCCACCAACGCGATCATTCATCTGACCGCCGTGGCAGGACGGCTGGGAATTGCCGTGGATCTGGAAGAACTGAACCGCCTGAGCGACACGACGCCGGTTCTCGTCAATCTCAAGCCCGTCGGCTCCGGCTACATGGAGGACTTTTTTGCCGCGGGTGGCATGAGCGCGGTACTCGGCGAGTTGCGACCGTTGCTCAACCTGGATTGCATCACGGTGACCGGCGAGACGCTGGGACAGCGCCTGGATGCCGAAAAGGACGCCTGGGTTGATCGCGACGTCATTGCCAGGGCCGATGATCCGCTGGAGCCGGAGGGCGGATTGATCGCCCTGTTCGGAAATCTTGCCCCGCGCGGCGCGATCCTGAAACGCTCGGCGGCGGACCGGAACCTGTTCGAGAAAAAGGCCAGGGCCGTCGTGTTTTCGTCTCTGAATGACTTGTCCGAACGCATTGATCGTCCGGATCTCGACGTCGGACCTGGTGATGCGCTCGTATTGCAGAATGCCGGACCACGCAGTGAATCCTGTATGCCCGAGGCCGGCTACCTGCCGATACCGAAACGCCTCGCCGAGGCCGGTGTCAAGGACATGATCCGCATTTCCGATGCCCGGATGAGCGGCACGGCTTACGGCACGATCATCCTTCATGTGACGCCCGAAGCGGCTATCGGCGGCCCGCTGTCCCTGGTCCGCACCGGCGACTTCATCCGCCTCAGCGTGGCTGAACGCAGGATCGATCTCCTGGTCGACGATGCAGATCTCGAATCCCGTCGCCAACTGGCAGATGCGGCGGCTCATGGCGTTCGTCCCCGGCGCGGTTACGCGAGGCTCTATGCCGATGCGGTTTTGCAGGCCGATGAGGGTTGCGACTTCGACTTCCTGAAAGGTTAGACGCCCCGGCCTGATCCCCTATCCTCGAGGTTCCGAACACCGCTGTTGCCACGGTTCAACGGTCGATGGTCCGACGGGTCGAAAACGCAATGATCAAGACGCGAACACCCCTGCGAATGGGTTGCTCAATGATGTCCGGGAATTGATGACTTGATTTAACCGGAAAGTCCTGCATTGTCCGGTTGATACGCCATGGTCAAGACGAGAGGTGCAGCATGGATCACGCAGTTCTCCGGAATGTGATTCGCCCCGTTGCCCAGGCGCACGGGCTGCCGAATTCGCACTACACCGATGAAGGCGCGTTCGCGGAGGAACGAGAGACCGTTCTTTCGCGCAATTGGGCCGGGGTCGGTTTCGGCAAGGACATCCCCGAGCCTGGTGACGCCATGCCCCTCGAGTTCGTCGGGGTTCCCCTGGTTGCGGTCAGGCGCGAAGACGGGTCGATCTCGGTCTACCAGAACGTCTGCAGTCATCGTGGAATGATCCTCGTTCAGGAGCGAAAGAACATTCGCGGCACGTTTCGGTGCCCGTACCATTCCTGGTGTTACGGACTCGATGGATCACTGAGGTCAACCCCGCACGTCGGCGGTCCCGGTCAAAACATTCATGCGGAGATCAGGCGTCAAGAACTCGGACTGACGGGAATACGTTCCTGCGTCTACATGGATATCATTTTCGTCAACCTGTCAGGCACTGCAGAGCCATTTGAATGGGTGCACGAGGGACTGCTTTCCCGGTGGTCGGACTTCGAACAGCCGTCATGGCACGGCGGTGAGGACAGCGCGTTCTCGATCGACATCGCGTGCAACTGGAAACTTGCGGTCGAGAACAACTGCGAAAGCTATCATCTCCCGTGGGTGCATCCGGGGCTGAACAGCTATTCCCGGCTCGAAGACCATTACCACATCGAGGAACCGGAAAGCTGTTCCGGGCAGGGATCGCTTGTCTATCGGCAAATCGAAGACGACGATGGCCGGAAGTTCCCGAATTTCGCGAACCTGTCAGGAAAATGGGACACGGGGTCCGAATACGTTTCACTTTTCCCCAACGTCCTGCTGGGCGTGCATTGTGATCACCTGTTCTCGATCGTCCTGGAGCCGCTCGGACCATCGAGAACCCGCGAACACGTATCGATCTATTACGCCCATCCTTCGGCGCGTGGAGACGAGTACCGCGCGCTTCGCGAAAGGAACTCTTCCCTGTGGCGGGGCGTTTTTCTCGAGGACGTCTTCGTGGTCGAGGGTATGCAGAAGGGACGCCAAGGGCCGTATTTCGACGGGGGAAAATTTTCCCCCGTCATGGACAGTCCGACCCACAGGTTTCACGAATGGGTGGCGAGGCAATGCCTGAACGGGCGCCAGCCCGGTCAATCAAGCGAAGCGGGGTGATTTTCCGGGAGCGTCCATTGGGTAAGAATGAACCACGTGAACCTTGCCTGGATTTCTCGCAGGACGAGTTCCTCGAGGCACATGCCCGAAATGACGCGCGAAGGCTGGTAGATCTCTACGGTCGCCTCGGCAGGGAAATGCTTGACGCTGGCGAAACCGATGCGGGTTGTTTCTACCTGACGCAGTCCTACGTGTTCGCACTCGAGTCCGGCGATCCGCGAACGCAGGAATTGAAGACAGTTCTCGTGGCTCATGGCCGCGAGGAATGACCTCCGGGGGGAAGGCTCCTTCCCGATGTTGGCGTTGCCTCAGTCAGCGAACTGATCGGCGTCAGGGTTGGAGCGGCGTAATTCATCCGCGAGTTGCCGGGACAATTGCTTCCAGGGCGCCGCCAGGAGTTGTCGAAAGACCGAACGACATGATCTGGCGATCGGGTCGGCGATTTCAGTTGCGTCTTTGCTGTTGTGCAGCAGGTAAAGCGTTCTCGGCGACGTGTCGGGGCAGGGCTGAAACCGGAGCTCGCGCAGTGCTTTTGGCGACTGGAGAAGGCAAAGGGCAGACGTAATGGTCCAGCCGTAACCTGCCTGTACGAAACGCAACAGGCTTTGCGTGCTGTCCAGTGCAAACCTGGCTTCGCCGCGCACCCCGAGTTGACGCATCGCTGCCGCGCATTTCGTTCCGAACTTCGAGTTGTTGGAGTAGGCAACGAAATTCTCCGTCTCGACGTATTCCGTGATTGGACGGTCGCGCCACGATCCGGGAATCGCAATCATGATCGGATCGTTAAACAGGATCCGGGTGCGCGCAGATCCCGTCGCCCGGAACGGGGGAGAATCCACCGCAAGGTCGAGTTTCCCGGAATGAAACGCCGATTCGAGCCAGGGCGATGTCCCCGATCGGAGCTCGATCTTGCGGGCCAGGCCTGTGAGCACGCTGACGATCTCGGCTCCCATGATTTCCGACAGCGAATCAGGCATGCCGATACACAGGTTTCCGCGGCCCTCCCGGTGAAGGGTCCTGATATCCGTGATCAGGTTGTCGGCTTCGTCGATCAGTCCCGGGGCGCGCGATTTCAACAGCAGGCCGGAACTGGTCAACACCATTGGACGCCGGGACCGATCGAAAAGCCGTGTCTCCAGGACACGTTCCAGACGCCGGAGTTTTCGGGTTACCGCAGGTTGGGTTACGCCGAGCGCCTGCGCCGCCGTTGTCACATCGCGATGCTCGCTGACGGAGACGAAGGTACGAAGGAGATCAAGGTCGAGGCCGGGCATGGTTATTATATAACTGATTATTAATTTAAAGCATACCCAATTTTCATATTAATGAGGTCGATTGTCTCCCTCGGCAAAGTGTAGGCACCATGCCTCTTCGACAACGACACAATCGGGTCCAGGAAATCCCAAATGAAATCACACGCGCAAGCGGTCGTCATCGGAGGCGGGTTGGTCGGCTGTTCCATCCTGTATCATCTCGCCAAACTGGGATGGACCGACGTCGTTCTTCTGGAGCGGGACGAGTTGACCTCGGGCTCGACCTGGCACGCGGCCGCGAATCTGCACGGGCTTCACGATCACAACAACATCTCGAAGCTCCAGTATTACACCATGCAGCTTTACCGCGAACTGGAGCAGGAGACCGGGCAGGGGTGCGGAGTCTTCCAGCCGGGCTCCCTGTACATGGCCCAGACCGGGGACCGCGAGCACCAGCTTCGTATCCAGGCGGCCAAGGCCAGATACTTCGGGGTCGAATTCTACGAAGTTGGCCTGGACGAAACACGGGAGTTGCATCCGCTGGTCAATCTCGAGGGAATTCGCTGCGTGATGTTCGAGCCCGACGGAGGAAACGTGGATCCATCGGGAGTCACCCATGCCTACGCCGCGGGGGCCAGGCAACGTGGAGCGGAGATTCACCGGTTTACACCTGTTACGGCAACCGTCCCGCGTCCGGACGGGACATGGGACGTGGAGACACCGCGCGGGAACATTCGCACGAACTGGGTGATCAATGCGGCCGGACTTTGGGCACGTGAAGTCGCGGCGCTCGCCGGTTTCGAATTGCCGCTGCAACCGACGGAACACCAGTATTTCGTAACCGAGACGATTCCCGAAATCGAGGCGCTGGGAAAACGCCTGCCGTCAGTCGCGGACAGGGACGGCGAATATTACATGCGGCAGGAAGGCAACGGGCTCCTGATCGGGGCATACGAACAGGATCCCAGGTTTTGGGCAGAGGATGGCACTCCAGCTGATTTCGGGCACGAGCTTTTCGCCGATGATCTGGACCGGATTGAAGACAACATGCTCCGGGCGCTGGACCGGGTCCCGGCGGCGGCGACCGCGGGGATCAAGCGTGTCATCAACGGCCCGATGATCTGGTCGCCCGATGCCGCGGCGCTTTACGGTCCCGTACCCGAACTGCAAAACTATTTCTGCTGTTGCGGGATCATACCGGGCTTTTCGCAGTCGGGAGGACTCGGGCTGATGTCGGCGCAATGGATCGTCGAAGGCGAACCGGAACTCGACATGTTTCCTTGGGACCTCGCGCGATACGGTGAATGGGCAAGCCGGCGTTTCGTCAAGGAAAAGGTGGCCGACCAGTATTCCCGGCGCTTTGCGATCCATTTTCCCCACGAGGAGCGCGATGCCGGGCGCCCGCTCAAGACACGGCCAGTCTACGGGACACAAAAATCCATGGGATGCGTGTTTGGCCAGAGTTACGGCTGGGAGCATCCGCAATGGTTTGCCGGAAAGGATGGCGATGCCCGCGAGACCTACGGTTTCACCCGGCAAGCCTGGTTCGAGGCGGTTGGAGAGGAATGCCGTGCACTGCGTCGAAGCGTCGGCATTGTCGACGTGTCGAATTTCGGGAAGTACCTCGTGCGCGGCGAAGGATCGGCTGAATGGCTCGATCAGGTCATAGCCAACCACGTTCCGAAAGAAGACAGCCGTTCGTGCCTGACGCCGCTTCTCGGCGAACGCGGGGGAATCGCCGGGGATTTCACCGTAACCCGGCTTGAGCGCGAGAGTTTCATGATCATCGGTTCAGGGATCGCGGAGAGATTCCACCGCCGCTACTTCGCCAAGGTGCCGAGACCCGACAGCGTCCGCTTCGAGAGCGTCAGCGACGCCTGGTGCGGTTTCAACGTGGCAGGGCCGAAGTCCCGGGAATTGCTGAGACGGCTGACCCAGGAGGACCTGGCAAACGAATCCTGGCGATTCATGCGCTCGCGTCGTCTGACGGTGGCAGGCATCGATGCGGTCGGGTTGAGGGTCTCGTTCACGGGAGATCTCGGGTGGGAAATCTATGTTCCGGCCGAGTTCCAGGTCAAGTTGCACGACGCGCTTTTTGACGCCGGGAAAGACCTTGACGTCCGCCCGGTCGGAAGTCGATCCTTGCTCAGTCTCAGGGTTGAGAAGGGTTACGGGTCCTGGAGTCGGGAGTACTCCCCCGAATACTGGCCCCACGAGGTCGGCCTGGACCGTTTGATCAAGATGGAGAAGCCGGCATTCCTTGGTCGAGACGCCTTCGAGGAGATCCGGGAATGTCCGCCCCGTGAACTGTTCGTCAACCTTGCGGTTGAAACGGAGAACGCCGACGCTGCCGGCGGCGAACCCGTATTCCTGCCGGATGGAACCCCTGTCGGACGGGTGAGTTCAGGCGCGTACGGGTATTCGGTCGGGAAATCGATCGCCCTCGCGTTCATCGGGGCCGAGCACGTGCAACCGGGACGCGATTTCGACGTCGCGATTCTCGGCCGCCCGCACAGGGCGGTCATGCTCGAAGTGCCCGCGTTTGACCCGGAAGGCAAACGGCTGAGGGCTTGAGTTCAGGCAGGGTCTCGCTGGAATCGAGGGTGTCGCAGGTTCGCCCGAGGCATCACGGCAAGGTCCAACATCGGCAAGGATACGACGCCCGGGGATTCCTGAGACCGGATTTCCGATTTCCACGATGAGAGGTGAATGACACGATCCGGGAAATCATTCCGGAACCTGAGGCTGGCGTTTGAGTCGCTTGGGCCGGCCTGATCCTGGACGGGCGGCGAAAAGTCACCGCGCGCCTGGATCGGTTGGAGGGCCACGTGGACAGGCTTGAAACTTGCCAGCTGATTTCCATCAGGGCATGGCGTGCCTGGTCGGGCAGATCGACGGTCTCCGTGAATCCATCGTGCAGCGGTCAGCCGCCCTGGTTCTATCCGGCACCCATATGATTTCAACGCGAGAAACCGACGAGGCATCTGTCGTGGTGCGGGGTCCTGTCGATTTCTTCATCCGGGCCGCCGCGGTACCGGGCAAACGGTCTCGTTCACACTCCTTCCTTGCCCTCGTCAAGGACAAGGGCCTGAATGACTGATGCCGCTTGTCCAGGACTGAACAGCGTTCACGATCAAACGGTGATTAGTTGATGTCGCGAAGGTCCGGTGGGTAGGTGTCGCGGACGAGGGCCGCGATCGATGCGTCCCTTCCCATGACCTCGACCCCCTTGTGTCCGAGCCGGCGAACCGAAACCGTCTGATCCTCGATTTCTCTCTTCCCGACCGCGATCACGACCGGCACCTTGCCGACCGAATGTTCACGAACCTTGTAGTTGATCTTTTCGTTCCGGATGTCGGTCTCTGCCCGAACACCTGCGGCGCGCAGCAATTGCGTCGTTTCGCGAGCGTAGTCGTTGGCGTGCGAGACGATTGAAGCGACAACCGCCTGCCTGGGGGCAAGCCACATGGGAAGATTTCCGGCATAGTTTTCAATCAGTATGCCGATGAAGCGTTCGAACGATCCGAGAATCGCACGATGCATCATGACCGGCCGGTGCTTGTTTCCATCGGCGCCGACATACTCGGCCCCGAGCCTGTCCGGCAGCGTGAAGTCCGCCTGAAAGGTTCCACACTGCCATTCGCGTCCGATGGCGTCGGTGAGGACAAAGTCGAGCTTTGGTCCGTAGAACGCTCCTTCCCCCGGATCGATCTCGAACTGGAGGCCATGTTTTCGGGTTGCCGACTCGAGGGCGATTTCCGCCTTGTCCCAGATTTCGTCAGAACCCACGCGGACCTCCGGGCGGGTTGACAGCCTCACGTCGAACTTCGGGAATCCCAGATCACGGTAGATTCGCCCGAGCAATTCGATGAACCGGGCGGTTTCGGACTCGATCTGGTCTTCTGTGCAAAAGATGTGGGCGTCGTCCTGGACGAACCCGCGCACGCGCATGAGGCCGTGCATGGATCCCGAGGTTTCGTAACGGTGGCAGGATCCGAATTCCGCCAGGCGCAGCGGAAGGTCACGATAGGACTTGGTTCCCCGGTTGTAGATCTGGACGTGGCACGGGCAATTCATGGGCTTGAGCGCGTTCACGCGCTTTTCGCGGGCGTGCTCCTCATCGATCTCGGTGATGAACATGTTTTCGCGATACTTGTCCCAGTGACCCGACGCCTCCCACAGCTTGCGGTCGACAACCTGGGGCGTCCGGACTTCGAGGTATCCGGCAGCGTCGAGGCGTCGCCGCATGTAGTCTTCCAGTGCACGGTAGACGGTCCAGCCATTGGGGTGCCAGAAGACCATGCCGGGCGCTTCTTCCTGCAGATGGAACAGGGCCATCGCCTTGCCGAGCTTGCGATGGTCCCTTTTCTCCGCCTCCTCGATCATGCGGAGGTGGGCCTGCAGGTCTTTCCGGTTCCGAAATGCGACCCCGTAAATCCGTTGCAGCATCGGGTTCCGGCTGTCGCCGCGCCAATACGCGCCCGCGACCGAAGTCAAACGAAATGCGTCGGCGGGAATCTGTCCGGTATGGACCAGGTGCGGACCCCGGCAGAGGTCCTGCCAGTGGCCGTGCCAGTACATGCGGATGTCTTCGCCTTCGGGGATGGCTTCGATGAGTTCGATCTTGAATGGCTCGCCGGACTGTTCGTAGAAGCCGAGTGCGCGTGCGCGGTCCCAGACCTCGGTTCGAACCGGATCCCGAAGAGCGATGATCTCTCTCATTTTCCGTTCGATGGCCACGAGGTCGTCAGACGAAAACGGGTCTTCGCGATCAAAATCGTAATACCACCCGTTCTCGATCACGGGGCCGATCGTGACCTTTGTTTCCGGCCAGATCTCCTGGACGGCGCGCGCCATGACATGAGCGCAATCGTGACGGATGAGTTCCAGCGCGACGGCTTCGTCCTTCATGGTATGGATCGCGACGGTCGAGTCTGATTGGACCTCCCTCGAAAGATCGGTGTGTTCGCCGTTGACCGTGCAGGAAATCGCGGCCTTGGCCAGCGACGTCGAAATACTTTCAGCGATTGCCTGGCCAGTCACTCCCGCCGGGTAGTGACGAATACTGCCATCGGGGAGGGTGATATCAACTCTCGGGGACATGACTCCGCCTCATCATCAATCTGGCGCCTACGACACGCCCGGTTGCAAGGTGCCGAGACTTGGTCTGCCCGAAATTGGATGTCAACGCGATTCATGGTGGAAAACCATGATCGTGCTTGATGGTGGCGGCCAGGCATCATAACCGGACAACGCTCGGGCTTCCGAGTCACGGGGTTGCGAGAGACATGAGGGCAGGAGGAATCGCTCGAATGCACAGCGGAAAACCGGAATTCCTGGAAACCCGCCATGGTCGGCGGCTGGCGTACCACAGGCGAAAGGGCGCCGGTCCCGGGGTCGTGTTTCTTGGCGGGTTCAGCTCGGACATGGAAGGGACGAAGGCACTTTACCTCGATGACTGGGCGACGAGAGTTGGCAGGGAATACCTCCGGTTCGACTATTCCGGACACGGCCTCTCGTCGGAAGAATTCGCCGACGGATGTATCGGTGACTGGTTCGAGGATGCCCTCGAAGTCGTTACAGACCTGACGGAAGGGCCGCAGGTTCTGGTGGGCTCGTCAATGGGAGGCTGGATTGCCCTGCTTGTCGCACGCGCCGTCCCGGAGCGCGTGGCAGGCCTGGTAGGCATAGCCGCGGCGCCGGACTTTACGGAAGACAGCGTTTGGTCAGGCCTGTCACGGGAAGAACGCACATCGCTCATGGAACGGGGCAGGGTTGAAATCCCTTCCGAGTACTCGGACGAACCGAGCATCTTTACCAGGCGGCTCATCGAGGAAGGCCGATCGCGCCTGGTTCTGAGAGACCGGCTGGTCCTTGATATGCCGGTTCGGCTGTTGCACGGAACTGACGATGCGGATGTCGAACCGTCGGTGGCGTTACGGCTGCTGAACCACGCACGGTCTTCCGACATGCGGCTCACGCTGATCAAGGGGGCCGATCACAGGCTTTCAACGCCGGAATGCCTTGCGGCAATCACCTGTGCCGTCCATGAAGTGACGACCGCATCCGGTCGACATGATTGTTGCCGCACCGATTGAACGGCCACGTCCGGACCGGCGGTGCGACCAGGAAATGACCGCGTGCACGGTTCCCGAAATGCTTCCGGGCACACGGTGTAGAGACGCGTCACCAGTCCATCATGTGACGTTCCATCGGTGCGGAAAGAGGTGGAGGGATGTCGTTGCCCGGAAACACGCGACGACCGGGTTGGCGGCCACACGCGGTGACCGTCAGATACAACGGATGGCTTTCGTGCGAGAACATCCACGGCCATGTCAAATGCAAAAAATGGGCCGGGCTGGCGGTGAACGGTTCAGCGAGAGACCGGACGCGCCTCAGAGGATCATCCCGATGATGACCATGGCCAGCCCGACCGTCGAAACAAACAGCGCGGCCAGGTTCCAGGGTATCAGGCGGCGGAGGCGGTTTGCCAGAACCTGACCTTCCCGCATCGACCGTCGGGCATGAAACGCGGCGAAGGCACATCCGAGGAGACCGAGAATCCCGAGAAGAGTAATGACGATGCCACCGACAAGCACGGATTCGAGATCTCCCTGTCCACAATGCGCCAAACATGACCGATAGACACGGCGACCACGCTTCGCAAGTGGCCGGCAACCCGAGGCGATCCCGAATGCGACATATCGGGCCGGGCGACGGCCATCGTGGACAGTTCACGTGGTCTCGGATAAATCCACTTGTATGAATGCAATCCCGAAATTTCCGCTTCGGTTCATGACAGTTCGTTCCCACGTGGACACGTGGGCGGTTTCGGCGCTGGCTATCGTCGTCGTCGTCCTATTACCGGTCGTCGCGGTACTCTGGATGGCCACTTTTCCTGCGGAAGGAGTGTTTGGCCACCTGGTGTCCACGGTGTTGCCTCGCTACCTGGCCAACAGCCTGTTGCTGATGGCCTCTGCCGGGTTCATAACGGGAGTCATCGGTACGTTGACGGCCTGGCTCGTGGTCATGTGTTCTTTCCCGGGGAAAGCGTGGCTGGAATGGGCCTTGCTCCTTCCCCTGGCCGTTCCAGCCTATATCGCGGCTTACGCCCTGGTTGATTTCTGGGAATACGCGGGACCGGCCCAGGCCCTCATGCGCGAAGTGACCGGCTGGACGAGCAAGCAGGATTACTGGTTTCCGGAAGTCCGATCGCGCGCTGGCGCGATCCTGGTGCTGTCGCTCTCGCTTTATCCGTACGTCTACCTGCTCGCCCGCGCGGCTTTTCGCGACCAGTCGGCAAACGTGCTCGAGGTGGCACGAACCCTGGGCTGCGGCTTCTCGGGGCGGTTCCTGCGGATCGCCGTGCCGCTCGCTCGCCCGGCGATCATGGGTGGCGTTGCCATTGTCATGATGGAAACGCTCAGTGACTTTGGCACGGTCGAGTACTTTGCCGTACAGACATTGACGACCGGCATCATGACGACCTGGCTCGAAGCGTCCAACGCCGCCGGCGCCGCCCAGATATCTTCGTTGTTGTTGACGATCGTTGTCGTTCTCGTCGTCGCCGAACGGCTGAGCCGGCACAAGGCCCGGTTCTATCAACCCGGACGGAAGCAGATCTATCACGTGGCGGAACGGTTGCGCGGTCTGCGCGCTGTCGCCGCGACGGTGATCTGCAGCCTGCCGGTCCTGTTGGGCTTTTTGATGCCGGTATCCATAATCCTCCATCACTCCGTTTCGAAAGTCGAAATCTGGAGTGACGTGACCCTTTGGGCATCGGCGGTGAACACGTTGTACGTGTCGTTTACGGCCGCCGTCATCACGGTCGCGGCGGCCGTAATGCTCGTTTTCGGAATTCGGGTCTCCCACAGGGAAGGCATCGCGCTCCTGGCGCCGCTGTCAACGATCGGATACGCGGTCCCGGGCGTCGTTCTCGGGATCGGTATCCTCATCCCGCTTGCCGCATTCGACCACGCCTTCGCAGACCTGGTCCTTTACCTGACTGGAGCAGACCCGGGCTTGCTCATCACGGGAACAGGTGTCGCGATCGTACTGGCGTACTCGATCAGGTTCTTTGCGTTGGCGCTTTCGTCAACGGACTCCGCGTTCGAAAGATGGCATCCGGCAATTGGCGACGCGGCGCGTTCGCTTGGCAAGTCCCCCCTGGCGACCGTCTGGCAGGTTTATCTTCCGCTGGTCAAGGGAGGGCTGCTGACCGCCGGCCTGCTGGTCTTTGTCGACTGCGTGAAGGAGCTCCCTGCAACCCTCCTTCTCAGGCCATTCGGGTTCAACACCCTGGCGACAAGAACATACGACTTTGCATCGCTTGAGGACCTGTCGCGTGCGTCCTCTGCGGCTGTCGTCGTCATCCTGGTCGGGCTGGCGTCAGTCGTCATTATGGCCGCCGCCTTCAGGCGCCAGCGTTGATACCGGTGAACGGGGTGCCATTTGACAGGCAAGGGGCGCCGTTTCGCCTTGCCGACCCTCGGGAGGCGCCAGTTGATCGTGCAAACACCGGTGTCGGGCAACGTCGTCACAACGATACGTTCTCATGGAATCACATGCATGGGGCTTGCATCGACGATCGACTTGTCCTTAATGCCGATGTGCAGCCCCTATAGCTCAGCCGGTAGAGCAACTGATTTGTAATCAGTAGGTCGGGAGTTCGAATCTCTCTGGGGGCACCATCCTTCCATCACCGCGACCTGGTTGTCGAAAGCTGCGTGCCGTCTCCGGTATATCCGGTCCGTGAAACGGCATTTGATCGGGGTGTCTTGCCCGACCGGCTTGCGCCGTAAACGATCTGGCAAATGCCTGCCGCCGGTTATCGACAACGGCCGTTCCCGCCCGATTTTGATGAAGCTGCGGTGGCCCGTGCAAGCCGCAACCGGAAAATCGTGACCGTAGCGTTTCACGCCCCTGCCGAAGCAACGCGGAAGCCGAGGTTTCCTGTCGTCGTGTCCGCGGCAAGCTGCTGCCGGGATGACACCCGGTAGCGCTTGCAATATGACGCGTGGCAGAGATAGGATCCGCCCTTGGCGACCAGAGTGGTTCCGTTCAGCGGCCCTTTTGGATTTCTGACAGGGCGCGGGGAATGCAGGTCCGTGAACCTGTCCGAAACCCATTCCCAAACGTTGCCGGTCATGTTGTAGAACCCCGATCCGTTCGGATCGTATGCCGTCACTGGAGCCGTACCTTCAAATCCATCGTCGCAAGTGTTGTCGTCGGGAAACTTCCCCTGCCAGACATTGCTGCGATGAATCCCGTCCCGCTCAAGTTCCGTGCCCCAGGGGAAAGGTTCACCAACCCGCCCTCCCCGTGCTGCGCATTCCCATTCGGCCTCGGTGGGCAGGCGTGTGCCTGACCAATGGCAATAGGCCAGTGCATCTTCCCACGCGACATGGGTGACGGGATGGTCAGGGCGATGCCTTGTGCAACAGCCAGGCCCGTCCGGCGAACCCCAGGACGCGCCGGGTACCCGACGCCACCAGGGTGCCTGCGCCATGGCCGGACAAGCCGCTTCAGGGTCGCAAAATGCATGGAATACGAACGAGGATCCGACACGCTCCGCAAGCGTCCGGTAGCCTGTCGATTTCACGAATTCCGCATATTCGGCGATTGTCACGGCCGTCGCCGTGAGTGCAAAGGAATCGACGAATACATCGCGTACGGGGCCCTCACCGTCTTCAGGATGCGGGCCGTCGGCTGCGCCCATGCGGAACCAGCCACCCGGCATGGCGATCATCTTCGCGGAACCCTGCCTCGAACCCTGCCTCGCGGGCGGCAATTCCGGCGGTACGCGCCGGGCGGGCTTGCCCGGGAGACAACAGCCCGGAGGTCCTTCAGCCATCGCCATAGCGGTAAACAGGTTGCCACCCGTCCCCCCAGGCGTCGCGCCAGAATTCCACGCGTTCGCTGTTCTGCAACGGCGCGCCGCCTGCCCATAAATCAGCTTCAGCCCGGGTGTGGCTCTCGAAGAAAGCAGTCAGCATGTCGTCCAGTGATGCGCGAATTCCGGCATATGCCGGATCCGAGGCCAGGTTGGTTTTTTCCTGCGGGTCTGCCTCGACATCGAACAGCTCGTCACAGATCGGGTGACTTGGCGCATCGGCGAACCGCTTGAAATAAGCCCATTTCCTGGTGCGCACCACGCGCGTTTCCTCCTGCTCGGAAAAGACCGCGTCGTTGCCCCAGTCCCGGGGGTTTCCCGACAGCAACGGCTTGAGCGAGCGACTTGCCATTGCCATTGCGCCCTGTTCGTTGGGTTGCCCGGCAAAATCCAGAATGGTCGAGAAGACGTCCATGTTCGATACCATCACGCCTGACCGCTGACCCGCCGCGATTTCGGACTCGTAGCGGATCAGTAGCGGTACGGAGTGCGCCGCGTGGTGCAGGTTCGAAGGGAAGGTCGCAGCCCCGTGCCCCCAGAACCCGTGCTGGCCGACGGAGAGCCCATGATCGGACGTGAAGACGAGGATCGTGCTTTCGGCGACGCCGAGGCGATCCAGCTCTCCCATGACTTGTCCGACACCGTCATCGACCATTGAAATCTGCGCATAGTAGTTCCGCAGGGTTGCGAGGTCGTTCGGCGCCCGCAGGATCATGGAGTAGTCTAGGCCCCCGCCGGAATGATTTTGCCGCATCAGGAAGCCTTCCACGGACGCCTTGCTCAGCCCCTCGCGGGGAACCGAATGCATCGGGCAATCGTCGTAGAGCGCGGAGTAGCGGCACCGGTCCTCTTCCCGTGTCGCGGGCCAGTGGCCGTAAGGGGCCGGGTAGGGCAGGTAGAGAAAGAACGATCGGTCCGCCGCCGCCTGTTCGGCAATGAAGGCAATGGCCTTTCGGGTAAAGAAATCCACCGTGTGGCCTTCGTGGTCATACGAAACGCCGTCTTCCGTGATGCGGTTGCGGTAGAAACTGCGCACATGACCGTCTGCCATGGTGCACCAGTGGTCGAACCCGCCCATGGGTTCCGTTGGAACACCGAGATGGTATTTTCCGCAGAGCGCAGTACTGTACCCTGCGTCCTGCAACGCCACCGGTAGCGTACGCAACCCGTCGAGAGCATGCCAGTTGTCGGGCCACTCGGCAACGGTACGGTCATCGATCCAGCTGTGAACGCCGTGCTGCGATGGCATGAGCCCGGTCAGGACCGAGGCGCGGCAGGGTGAACAAAACGCATTTGGGCAGAAGGCATTGTCGAAGACCATGCCCTGCTTGGCCAGGCGGTCCAGATTGGGCGTATGGATTTCCGAATTGCCGTAACAGGCAAGCGTACTGGCCTGTTGATTGTCGGTGATGACCAGGACGACATTCGGCGGTTTCCGACTGTTCATGTCTTGCGTTCCCCGTTTGCACGGTATGTTTCGAAGTGCCTTTTGACACGCTTCCCGACAGGTGGCCAATTCACGCACCAGCAGCGCCAGCGCCGGAAATCATGGCGCCCGGCGAGAATGTGTGTCAGTTCTCCGGTGTCGTTTCAATAGATCCGCTCAAGGGCAATATTCTGGATCGACCGCGATTGCAGATGCTTCATGGAAAACATCGACAACACGCTCCGCCCTGGACGTACCGTTCGGACGCTTGCGCTTGAAAAGGGGTCAAAGAGATCGACAAACCGGCATTCCTTACTGGTCGAAATCGGAGCCGACCTGTATGGTCGAGGGTCGTCCGTCACAGGTTCGGGTAAACGGCAGCATGTACGAGTTCCTGCAAGCGTGTCCTTGCCGCACTAGAGCCCCGAAATGACGGCGAATACCACCAATCCCGGAATCCCGCGCCGAACGCAGGTCGTGATTGTCGGGGGCGGGCCGGCGGGACTGCTCCTCGGCCAGTTGCTCTACCGCTCGGGAATCGAGGCGGTTCTGCTTGAACGACGGTCACGCGCGCACGTGCTCGGTCGGATTCGCGCGGGCGTCCTCGAGTCCGGTTCAGTCTCAATTCTCCGCGAAGCCGGTGTCGGGGACCGCCTTGACCTGGAGGGAATACCCCACGACGGGTGTTTCCTGTCTTTTGCAAACAAGGGGTTCAGGGTCGACTTCGCCGGTCTCGCGGGACGGTCGGTTACCGTCTACGGGCAAACCGAAATCACCGCGGATCTGTACGCCGCGAGATCCCGGTCAGGCGCGAGCACTGTACACGGCGTCGAGGGTGTCACCCTTGGCGACATCGACACTGCGTCTCCCCATGTGTCGTTTGTCACGGAGTCTTCGGAGCATCGGATCGACTGTGACATCGTTGCGGGATGCGATGGGTTCCACGGCGTAACGCGCAAGTCCATTCCGCTTGATTCGATTACGCAGTTCGAGAGGGTCTATCCCTTCGGCTGGCTCGGCGTCCTGTCAGAGACTCCACCTGTCAGCGACGAACTCATTTATTCGAACCACGAACGGGGATTTGCGTTGTGTTCAATGCGGAACCCGCAACTTAGCCGCTACTACATTCAGGTAGGGCTGGCCGAACGACTCGAGAATTGGCCGGACGCACGCTTCTGGGACGAACTCCGTCGCCGCATCCCCGCCGCCGCCGCCGCCGAACTGATCTCGGGAGACAGTATCGAAAAGTCGATAGCGCCATTGCGGAGCTTTGTCGCCGAGCCCATGAGCTGGGGCCGGCTTTTTCTCGCGGGAGATGCCGCGCATATCGTTCCGCCGACCGGCGCCAAGGGACTCAATCTGGCGATCGCAGACGTTCGGTACCTCCATGAAGCCATTGTCGGGTTTTTCACCGGTGATTCCACCGCACTTGACACCTATTCGGGCACGGCACTGTCACGCGTGTGGAACGCCGTCAGGTTCAGCTGGTGGATGACCAATACGCTTCACCGGTATCCTGACCAGACCGAGTTCGATCAAAGAATGCAGGAAACCGAGTTGGCCTATCTCTCGGGATCGACCTCGGCCCAACGAGTCCTGGCCGAGAACTATACCGGGTTGCCGCTCTGAATTTCCCTGAGCTTTTCCTGAAGAGACCTGATCTGCGCCTCGAGTTCCGCGACCCCATCAGGATCCGCTCTTGCCGTTCGCGAACCCCGCCGGCCGGAGCCGGTGGGCCCCGCGGATTCCGCCGATCCTGACGGCGTGTCGAAGGATCCCGCGGGGCCCTTCCCCAGGCCGGACATCCAGGAGGAAGCCAGCGATGTCATCAATTCGGCCTGTTGCCTTTGGAAATCGACCGCGGCTTCGAACACGTTCAACGGATCAATCGCTTCGCGGGTTGCCTGGGTTACGTGCTCGGCAATGGCGTCCTGTTGTTGCTTGAACACGTCGAATGACCGGGAAAGGAACTCGGGAATGAGTGAACCCGGCACATTGTTGTAGTTTCGGACGAGATCGGTCAGCAGGTTGATCGGCAGCAGGTAGTCGCTGCGGCTTTCGCGTTCGGCAATGATCTGCAGCAGCACCTGTCGGGTCAGGTCCTCGTTGGTCTTCCTGTCTTTGACCTCCACGTCATGTCCGTTCCGAATGAGGTCCGCGATATCGTCGAGAGTGACGTACTCGCTCGCGTTCGTGTTGTAGAGTTTCCGGCTTGCATAACGGCTGATCAGTATTGTTTCGGCCATCGATTCGGTCCGATTGGTCAAGGTGAAGGGCAGGAATCTGCCTGCTGCCGCCAGACGCTACCGGAATCGGGTGCATAACAAAAGAGGCGCCAGGTGATGGCGCCCCTTTTGGACATCCGAACCCGGGTTCGGACAGGACAGAGAGAAAAAAGAGCCTTTGTCATTTCCCGGGCTTGGCGGTCGCCGTTACGGGAGCCGCCTTTTCCTGCACCGTCTTGCCGGCCGAAATAAGCAGGTCCACCGTGTTGAGTTGTGCTGTCTTCGCGACCTCGGCGAACTGGGCCAGGCGTTCGGGGAGTGCACGGGCTTCCGCGGTTGCGAACTCGGAAGCGGCAGCCGCATATTCGACCGGGTTCCTGCACGCGGTGTTGGCGTTGTCGAACCGTGCCAGGACATCCTGCGTCCAGGCGTTGGTCAGTTCGGCGTTTTTCTTTGCCGCGTCAACCGCGACCTTGCCGAGCTTAGCGTTGAACTCGGCGGTGTTCTTGAGGACGTCTTCACAGGCCTTGGTATCAACGTTGAGGGCGCCCAGGAATTTCTCGGTCGTCTGGGCGAAATCGAATGCGCTAGCCTTTGCCATCTTGGTTCCCTTTCATCGGCAATTGATCGACTGATGGGCGGCATATAATTGCCGCATCGCGGCATTTCAATAGGAGAATGCCGCAGCGCGGAAAAAAATATTTCCTGCGGGCCTCGACGCCGTCTGTCGGAATGGGAAACGTGTTCCGCCGGCTACTTCAGAACATAGGACCCGGGTGCATCCTCGATAACCGGGTGCGAAGCTGTCCCCGGGATTCGGGCCGGGACGTCAGGCTCATGGCCGGATGACAGCCATTCACTCCAGCGTTGCCACCAGGACCCTTCGTGGAACTCGGCCTGTCCATGCCAGCGTTCGGGATCGGCCGGTACCGCGTCATTGGTCCAGTGACCGTACTTGCCCTTTGACGGAGGATTGATCACGCCGGCGATATGACCGCTTTCCGACAGGACGAAGGTCTTTTCGCCCCCGGTTCGGGAAAGGCCAGCGAAACTGCTCTTCCAGGGAGCAATATGGTCGGAAATGGTTGCAATGGCGAATTGCGGTACCGTGATCCCGGACAATCGAATCGGCGACCCCAACAGTTCGAACCTTTCGTTGGCGAGATCATTGTCACGGTAGAGGCGTTCCAGGTACTCGACGGCCATCCGCGCCGGCAGATTGGTCGCGTCGCTGTTCCAGTGCAGGAGATCGAATGCGGGCGGTTTCTCTCCCAGCAGGTAAGACCGGACGGCCGGTCGGTAAACAAGGTCGTTTGCCCTCAGGTAACTGAAGGTGCGCGCCATGAAGAACCCGTCGAGGTATCCCTTGGCCTCGGTCTCGTCCCGAATTCCCGCCAGGAATTCGTCATCGATGAAAACGCCCAATTCGCCCGGATGTTCAAAGTCGGTCAGTGTCGTCAGGAAAGTTGCCTTTCGGACCCTGTTTTCGCCGCCCGTTGCGGCAAGATAGGCCAATCCGCAGGCCGCCAGGGTGCCGCCAACGCAGTAACCAGCGACGTCGACCTGATCGCTTTCGCAAATGCCCTGAACCGAACCAAGGGCAGTGAGAAAACCCTCTGCGAGATATGTATCGAGCCCGACGTCCCTGAACGCCTCGTCCGGGTTCGCCCAGGACACGACAAACACCGTGAAGCCCTGGTCCGCGGCATAACGGACAAAGCTGTTCTCTGGCCGGAGATCCAGGATGTAGTACTTGTTGATCCACGGTGGAATGATCAGCAGCGGCGTCGAATGGACAGTTTCGGTCCGGGGCGCATACTGGATCAACTGGAACAACCTGTTCTGGAAAACGACCGAGCCTTCGGTCGTTGCAAGGTTCTTGCCGACTTCAAAGGCGTCAGGATCGGAAAGCGTGACGGACAGCCCATCCGGACGGGACTCCAGGTCGCGGACGAAATGCTCCAGGCCGTCGACCAGGGACCGTCCATTGGTCTCGATCGCCCGTTCCAGCGCCTCTGGATTCGTCGCGAGGAAATTCGCCGGCGACATCATGTCGATGACCTGACCGACAAAGAAGTTGACCTGGGATTGTTCCTTTTCATCGAGACCGCTCAGTCCCTCTGTCGCCGTGCGCATCGTCTCGGATGACAGCAGGTACTGCCGCTTGACGAAATCGAAGTAAGGGTTCTTCGCCCAATGCTCGTCCGGAAACCGGCGGTCCTTCGGCGCCTTGGAACCCCTGCGATCATCAGCGCCGGGTTCATTCTTCGAAGGCAATTGCTGGACTTCGGCCCAATTCCGCAAACTTTCGCCCCAGTACCTGACCTGGGCTTCGATCAGGCGTGCCGGGTCCTTGATCGTTTCCGAAAAATACGCTTCCGCCGCCTTCGCGTAGAATTCCTTGCCCGGGCCCTCGAGCCGGGGGTCTCGGTTCTCGCGCGCCGCTACCGCCGCGGCCAGGCGCGGAATCAGGGCGTTCAGGCGCTCGATATTCTGCTCGAGTTCCGCTTTCGAATTGGTCGTCTCCGGGTTCATGGGGTTCATCGCGTCCTTCTTGTGAAAGCGGTGGCATCGTAGCATACACTGTCCCGATTGAAAAAAAAGTGAAACGGAATTTGCCCACAAGGCAAATCCGTTCTCTGGAATTTTCTCTTTTCCTTCATTGATATGACTATCGGAGGTGGACTCTCCCGCAGCACCGGTTTACAGTCAGCCGCGGGTGATTCGCGGCAAGGCGGTATGGATCGAAAGCGTGGTGGATCTTTCCCAAGTGTCATTGGACATGGTGACGAAGGTGGACGAGGCCCGCTTTCGCGCCTTGATGCAGGAGCATCATTTCCTCGGCGACGCCCAGCCGAGAGGCGAGACCATACGCTATGTCGCCCACTGTGGGGGACGCTGGCTGGCGCTGGCGATGTTTTCGGCATCAGCGTTGCTCTGCGCGGCGCGCGATGACTGGATCGGCTGGGAGCGTGGCAGCCAGTTCAGCCGCCTTCACCTTGTCACCAACAATTCGCGGTTCCTGGTTCTGCCCGGCGGGGTGCCGAACCTCGGCTCGCGGGTGCTGTCGCTGTGCGCGCGGCGCCTGGTGCGGGACTGGCCGCTCCGCTTCGGCCACGAAATCCTGCTCCTGGAGACGTTCGTGGACCCTGTGCGCCATCGGGGCACGGTCTACCGCGCGGCCAACTGGCTCTGTGTCGGGCACACCCGGGGCTTCGGCCGCTTGGGCAGTGGCTATATCACCCACGACCGGCCCAAGCTTGTCTTTCTCTATCCACTGTGCCGGGATGCGCGCCGCCGGCTGCGGACGGCACACCTTGATCCCGGCCTGCACAAGGGAGTTCCGAAGATGACACTCACCGCTGCGCAGATGCGCTCCCTGCCCGATTACTTCAAGCAGGTGGAGGATCCGCGACGCCGGCAGGGGCGGCGGCACAACCTGCCATCGGTGCTCTCGCTCGCCACCGCCGCGACCCTTGCCGGCATGCGCGGCTACAAGGAGATCTCGGAGTGGGTCGAGGACCAGAGCCAGGCGGTTCTGGCGTATTTCAGGCCGCGCTTCGACCAGGGCCGGTACATCCCGCCGAGCAGGACGATCATCCGCGACGTGCTGGTCCGGGTGTGCCCGGACGAGTTCGACGCCGCCCTGCGGCAGTGGAACGAAGACCATGGCGGCCCGGACAGCGCCCTGGCCGTCGACGGCAAGACCATGCGCGGCGCCGTCGATGCCGATGGCGTGCAGACCCATGTCATGGGTGTTGTCGGCCACGACAGCAGGAAATCCTACGCCAAAAAAAAGTCGGAATGAGGCCGGGGGCGGACGACGAGGAAAAACGCACCAACGAAATCGGCACAGTCATCCCCCTGCTCGACATGCTGCCCGACATCAGCGGCCGCACCGTCACCGCCGATGCCATGTTGGCGCAGCGGAAACTGGCCACCTACCTCCTCGACCGCGGTGCCGACTACGCCTTCACCGTCAAGGGCAACCAGAAGACCCTGCTCTGCGATATCAGCCTGACGCTCGACGAGATCATGGCCAGCCGTGCGCCGGACTTCGTCGAACCCGAGTGCAAGCCCGACCACGGGCGCAAGGAGAAACGCTCCATATGGGTCTCCAGTGAATTGAACGATTACGCCGACTTTCCCGGCACAGGCCAGGTCTTCGCCGTCCACCGCGAAACCCTCGAGGTCAAGACTGGGGAACAGTCCAAAGAAACGGCTTACTGCATCACCAGCCTGACCGAGGACAGGGCAACACCCGAGCGCCTGCTCTGCCTCAATCGCGGGCACTGGGGGATCGAGGCCAACCACCACATCCTCGACATGACCTTCGATGAGGACCGAAGCCGCATCCGCACCGGCCACGGCCCGGCGAACGCCACCCTGCTCCGGCGCTTCGCCATCGGCCTGATCAAGACTCACAGCGACAATGTCGCCGAGACCACGCGCAGACTGGCCCGAAAACCCAGGCGGGTCCTGGACATGCTGAAACTGACAGGCAACACCCGCCCGCGCATGGCGTTCGGCTGAAGACCCACCACACTCGCGCCTGAGTTGCCAATCCTGTCTCCACCCTCGAAGACGGGGGTGAACAGGCATGTCCGGCAATCGCCAAATCGCCGGAAACGCCGCCGGGAAACAGCCCCGGGCGCAGAATCATGTGCCGTGGGGCCTTGTCCGGGGTCGATGTGACGTCACCTCACGTGGCAAAAGGCGCATCGGTGAAATGCGAAAGACAATCGCGTCAAACCCGTGTGCCGGCAAAAAAACAGAACAGATTCACCCTGAATTTGCCCATGCTTCGATATGACACCCAGGAGAGCCTTCGCCTTTCCAACCAATGGATCGGAGCGAGTACGAAAGCATTTTGGGAACAGCCAGCGTTCGCCCTGTCTCCCAGTCCGCTTCCGTCGTTGTTTGCCGCGTGGGGCGAAGTCACCGAACGCGTATGGTCAAGAATTGCGGCGACGCCTGATTGGGGGATCGAGAACGTCGTGTCCCGGGGAAACGACCACGTCGTCTCGACGCGTATCGAGCAGGACAGGCCTTTCTGCAAACTGGTCCACTTTACGGCTGACCGCAAACTGTCGTCGCCTCGCCGCGTCCTGCTTGTTGCCCCGATGTCCGGCCACTACGCGACGCTGGCGCGAAACACGGTCACGAGCCTGCTTCCGAATTGCGATGTCTACGTAACCGACTGGAAGAACGCGCGGGATGTTCCCGTGTCTGCCGGTTCGTTCGATGTCGAGGACTACACGGAATACCTCGTCGAGTTCATCCGCTACCTGGGTTCGGATCTCCACGTCATCGCGGTTTGCCAGCCGGCCCCCCTGGCGCTCTCGGCAACGGCGATACTGGCAAGCACCGACGGCCAACCGGTGCCCAGGACTCTCACATTGATCGGCGGGCCAGTTGATCCGGATGCGAATCCGACCGAGGTCACGGACTTCGGAAACAGGATCACCATGGGCCAGTTGAAGTCAGGCATGATCCAGACGGTAGGATTCGCATTCAACGGAGTTGGGCGCCAGGTCTATCCCGGAACGATGCAGCTTGCGTCGTTCCTGTCGATGAACTGGGAGACACATGCAGAGGCATTCGCAAGACAGATCAAGCGCGTGGCGAGAAACGAGGACGAGGAACACGACCGGCACAACAGGTTTTACGATGAATACCTCGCGGTCATGGACATGACGGCGGAGTTCTACCTGTCCACGGTCCAGCGCCTGTTCCGGGATCGCGAAATCGCCCGGAACGTGTTCTCGGTCAGGGGAACGATGGTCGACATCGGGCAGATTTCGGAAACGGCAATCATGACGGTAGAAGGAGGACGCGACGACATCTCGGCCCCAGGACAGTGTCGCGCCGCCCTCGACCTTGTTCCGCGGCTTCCCGATTCCATGAAGGAATCAGTTCTTGAACCGGACGCTGGGCATTACGGCATCTTCACGGGTCGCGCCTGGAGAAAGCTGATCAGGCCACGGGTGTTGGAGTTCATCGACCGCCACGACCGGTGAACACTGGCGAACTCCCGTGAATTCCGCCTTGGCCATAGGCGCAATATCCTTTTGCCGGTCCCGTGAAACGAGTCGGAACCGAATTGGGCTCGCTGCAGCAGGCCAGTAGTCGTGACGGCAATGGAAAGTCATTTCGGACTTGATCTAGGAAGCGGCGTCACTGCCGGTGAGTTCGCGAGCGACTACGCGAGAAAACGAGGTCCGACTCGACCGTACGATTCTCTTTCGGGCTTTGGGCAGATCGAAATCAACACCGACCAGGCGTACTGCAGGCGGAGAAACAGAATTGTCACGCAGTTTTTGCAAAATCCTACTGACGCGGAAACCAGTTTCGCAATGCTGCCAGGAGTTCTTCGAAGGCCGGATCACTACATGATTTGAAACTGGCCGAACTTGACATTTCTTTGAAAAGGACTGCGGACTTCCTGGGCCGAAAGTTGGGCTGAGCGTGCTCTATCGCGAAATCCATTGCCCGCTTCGGATCAGGAGGTTTCAAGTTCTCCTGAGGCCAGATCCCGTTGTTTTCCATGAATTCTCGAAGTTCCCGAAATCTTCCGGGCCAGCCGAGTATTCTTGACACATGGGGTGATGCCGTCCAAATCCAGGCTTCGAGTTCAGGGTCGATTGCAATGACCTTACAGTTGCCTTGCCAGCCGTTTCTTTCCAGTTCCTTTTGTATTGCGGTTTGCGTTTGGGTCCGCGGTTGGCGGCTTCCAGACCCGTCAAGGTCGAAGACAACAATGGCGAATCGATGCGATCGGAAAAATGGCCCTGAGGAACTGGTCGGAATTTGACATGCACCCCGCAGCGCGTTGCGGATGCACGTGGATGTCGAATTCGATTGGCCGGATTTCGAGCGTCTGGTCTCAATCCAGTAACCCTTCGAACATTTGCTCCATGTGCCGGTCGGCGACCAGAACGAACAGGTCCCTCTGATCTGAGTGCATCGTCAGCCGATTATTCCAGTGGCGAAGAGCAGTTCCATATCGACAGCCTCTTGCCAGTCTTCCAGCAGGGGATGATCCACCCCGCGAATAATGTCTGTCATGCCATTCCGGTCCTTCGCGAAGCAAAGCGTGTCTTTCGGATGGGCTTGGTGAAGAAATGTCGGTGAGTGGGTTGCAACGAGAATTTGAGAGTCGTAGGCCGACGTCAGAGAATCATACACGGCTTCCAGTGCCAGTGGGTGTATGCCATTCTCCGGTTCTTCCAACATGAAGAGTTGCTCCCCTTCCGGCAGGTATGGAATGAGGGTCATCGCGAGAAACCGGAGTGTTCCGTCGGAGGCGGTCCATGACGGAACCTCAACTCCTGTACAGTACTTTATCTTCAGATACGCGTGCCTGTCTTCCGGGCGCACGGATACATTGATATCATCGATATCTTACAGGGTGGTACGGACATGCGCGAGCCATTGGTCAAAACTGGCCCGGTCGTTTGCTTTGAGATGCCTGATTTGCCACGGAATGCTGCCGCCGTCGGCAGAAAATCCCGCATGACGGAAGTGAGGCGGACTCGGTGCACGCATTTTTTCGCTATCGAGAAAAAGCCGTTTAATTCGCATCTCGAGGAAACGCTTCAAGTGTGTTGCCACCGGGAACGCGGTGGGCGAGGCCGGCAAATTGCCAAATGTTGAGCGGAGGGGGCCGAATGAAATACTGGTCACCCACCCCTTTCCGGCTTTGTCGGCCACCTCGACATAAAGACTGTCCTTGCCGTTCGGCGACTTGCTGAAAATTGTCCTTATGCCTTTCTTGCCTCGCGTTGAAACAATGGATTCGACGGGCTCCAACGGCATCGGGAAGAGTGAACGTTGTATCGGCACACGAGGATGTGCATTGCCTGGCATCAGCAACCCTCGTTCTGCCTCAATTCCAACACCGTCTTCCCCATCTTGAACGGATACTTCATAGCGGAATGTGTCGAAGTTCGTTGTTTCCGGTAATTTCCGCTGCACAACGGCTGGAATATCGAACTCGAGGGCCAGTTGGAAACCGTGTTTATCCCGCGAACCGCCCCATACAAGATCCCGGAAATTGCTCGTACGTTTCTCGGTCGCTGCGGGCACGCCGTCCCGCACCATGTCACCCAGAAAGGCAATGGCATCGAATAGCGTGCTTTTCCCACTGGCGTTCGCCCCAACAAGGACATGAAATCGGTCCATCGTGACATCGACGTAGCGCAGACACCGATAGTTGAGGGCTTGGAAGCGACGTATCATGTCCGAGGTTTTCCGATGACTTGTTCGCTTGCTCAGTTACCCTGGACCAAATGACCGCAATGATCCCTCTCTGGATTGTGTTCACATTCTTCCCAAGGAGTCCAATTCAACGTGAACCATTCTAACCGGCGGCGTTGGCCCTTGTCCCCCCGTTCTTTAGGCTCGCGATCGTCGAGAAAGGGAGATCATGCGATAATCCATTGTTTTCACGCCATAAAATGTGGAAGTTAGGTGCGTTTCCGATTGTAACGGACTGTATCGGTGAGAAACTCACCTGTCAAACGTCGGAAGTCCTCGTTCGCCTTCGCATCCGTGTCACGGTAAGCGGGGTCCCGCTGCACCGCGTTTCCGTGATTCCTTCGCAATTTTTTGTACGGGCATATGCTCTCATTCAGCGTACGGTCACGGACCGTGCTTGATCTGGGTAGCCGCGTCCGTCCCCTGAGGTCCGGTTTCCGGACAGCGTTACTCGGGATTCTCCGGCGATTTGATGCCGGGGCGCATTCCAAGCTGTCTACATCTTCCGGAAACATGGCCCCGGACATGGAGAATCGGACAAAAGCATCGTGCGAAGTCTGCCTGAGTCTGCCCATCACCGCTTTCGTTGAATCGTCGAATGCCGCCAGTCGCGACAAAAAAAGAACCGGGATGCCGAATCTGTAAAGAACGCGGGCAAACAACCTACGACTCGTTTAAGGCAGTCGCTCGAAAGAAAAGACGAAGGGTCCGGGATTGTCCATTTCAAAACCCGGCAACTGCAACCAGAAGACGCTCCAAATGATTTCACGGCGCCAGGGGGACGTTCAGACGGGTTCCTTCGGTCAGGATTCCTCCGCGGTCGCCGATCTTGATCGATCCGTAACGTTCGGCGAACACCGGGGGCAATGGCCGGTCACCGGGCAGGGCCAGCCAAAGGCGCAGGAGATGGCGGCGGCGGTCGCGGTCAGGCCAATCGCGAAATCCCGTCCGGTCGTGCAGATTCGTGTGGTTGTACACGAACTGCATGTCACCGCTGCGGAGGCGCATGCGGAGGTGGAACCGGGGGTCTGCGGCTATCTGGTCAAAGAGGTCAAGTGCTTCAACGAATGTCTCGGTAAGTGCCGGTACGTCATCGAAGCGGACGGCACTCTCGATATACTGTCTTTGATATTGCCCCGTAAGATGTCCGTCATGCCAACTCAGGACAGGAATCATGAAATACGGTTTTTGTCCCGCCGGGATTTCGCCACGCCGGTCGGTGGCGACGGGTTCGAACAGGAGCTCTGCCAGGTCCGGACGGCGCAGCATCATCTGATTATAAAGCGTTACGGTTGAGACCAGCAGGCTGTCACCGCCTTCCATTGCCTCGCGGAGACAGAGCAGCCCGACGCAGTCGCTGCTGTCGGTGTGAAAGGTCTGGCGCTCGGTAGTCTGGTAGATCCTTGTGTCGGGGTCTTTCGAGTCAGCACCAACGTCGGTGACGTGACCGAGAATATGGCCATTCGCGTTCTGGGAACGCGCAGATCCGAGGTGACTGCCGATCCCGCAAAATATCGTGGCAGCCATCTCGATCGAAAATCTTTCGATCGGCAATCCCGTGATCAACGAGAAGCCCAGACCGTTCTGAAGCTCTGTCCTGATGGCTTTCAGGGCAGGGCTGACGCGCGGGAGCGGAAAGGAAGCCGGCGACATCTGCCCGATGTCGCTTTCCCGCGAAAGGAATCCTTTGGCAGCGGATTCGATTTCCGCAATCTCGGCCGGGGACATTTCATGGGTCCACCTTTCGGGGGACGCTGCCAGGTCAGCCCCGATCCAGGCAGCCGGGATGTCCAGGTGATCAGGTCTGTCCATGTACCTTTTCCTCGTTTTTCCCGCGGGCACCGTGACTGTTCCCGGGCCGAAGTCCGTGAGCCAATAGTCGCCGGCCAACGAAACGTCGAACGGGTCGGAAACTGTCGGAGATCGCCGATTCGCGCCAGTCCCGGCAGGCAGGCAGGGCCGCCTGTCTTCGAGGAAACCCGCGGAAAGGGCAATATGACTCTCGCTGTCATCACCACGCGAAACTCGGGTTCCCAGGATTCCATCGCTCACGGCCCGACACCCGGAACTGGCTTTCCGAGTGACATTGCCGGGTTGGACAGCCAGGCAAATCCGACGTTGTTCGCGTTGTTTCGTGTGTGACCTGGTCATCCCCGCAATCGTGAACCGTCCGGGTCAAAAAGCGGTGTCGTAAGCAGGTGCGCAGGCCTGGTGTCGCCGAGAATTTCGATTTCGACGTCAAGGTTTTCCCGAATCGCATCTGCCGGAAGAAATCCGAGCGCCACCGACTTGCCGGCGAAGTGGGAGTAACCGCCGGACGTGCAGAATCCCGCGAGCTCGCCATCCAGCCAGATCGGCTCATCCGCGACGACATCGGCGACGACCGCGTCGACCTCGAAGGCGCAGATTCGGCGCCCCGGCCCCCGGTTGCGTTCCTCTTTGGCGGCCGCCTTTCCGATGAAGCCGGCGGCTTTGTCGTATCTGACGAACCGCTCGAGGCCCGTTTCGGCTGGCATGTAATCGGGCCGGTATTCCCGCCCCCAGGATCCGAAAAACCGGTCGAGACGTAAAGACATCATCGCGCGCATGCCGAACGGCCGCATACCGAAATCACGACCGGATCTCTCCAGTTCTTCGAACAGGACCAACTGGTTGCAGGAATCCACCAGGATCTCGTAGCCGAGGTCTCCGGTGTAGGACAGGCGCTGGACGATTGCCCGCGAATTGCCAACGGCCATGCGCCGGACGTCCATGAACCGGAAACTCGACCGGGAGACGTTTTCCCGCGTGCATCGGGCAAGAACCTCGCATGCGAGGGGGCCGGCAATCTGAAAGCCGACTCTTTCGTTCGAGATGTTCCTGAGCGTGACGCCCTTTGGAGGCAATCGGGAGGCCAGCCACCTCATGTGGATGGCCTGCATCGAGAAAGAGGCCGTCAACTGGAATTCCTCCTCCCCGAGACAGGAGATCGTGAAATCCCCGAGGATTCGCCCGTTCGGACTCAGCATGGGACTCAGCGTGACGCGGCCAGGTTCGGGGACACGGCCAGCCATGATCATGTCCAGCCAGCCGCGGGCGCCAGGGCCGGTTACGCCGTACTTTCCGAAATTGTGGATTTCATTGATTCCGACGCCGGTGCGCACGGCCATGACCTCTTCAGCCACGGCCTGGAACGCGCATGATCTCCGAAACGTCGGAGTTTCATATCGCGGCTCGTCTGGCCGTGCAAAATAGTTCACGACTTCCATGCCGTATTGCGCGCCGAACACTGCATTCCGCCGGTCCCAGGCGAGATAGGCCGGGGTGGTCAGAAGCGGCCGCCCGACGGGGAGTTCCTCGTTGGGGAATACGACAGAAAACCGGCGCTGGTAGTTCTCCATTACCTTGTTCCGGGTCCAGGCCGGGGTCGCCCATGGCCCAAATCGGGCGACGTCCATTGCGTAAATGTCCCGGTCCGGTTCGCCTTCGATCATCCAGTGGGCGAGTGCGAGGCCGACCCCACCGCCCTGGCTGAATCCTGCCATGACTCCGCAGGCCGACCAGTAGTTCGGCAATCCTGGGACCGGCCCGACCAGCGGATTCCCGTCCGGGGCAAAGGTAAAGGGACCATTGATGGTGTTCTTGACACCAACGCGTTCGAGTACCGGAAAACGTCTGGCCGCCATGTCGATGTTGTCTGATACGCGTTCAAGGCAGTTTTCCAGCAGTTCGGGCCCGAAATCGTCGGGGGTGCCGTCAACGGCCCACGGTGCGCAGTCCTGCTCGTAGAATCCGACGCAGATACCCTTGCCTTCCTGCCGGAGGTAGATGCCGCCGGCCGGATACATGACATGTGGTAGTTCATGGTCCGATTCCAGGACTTCCGGCACGTCATCGGTGACCAGGTACTGGTGCTCCATCGGATGCAGGGGAAGCTCGACTCCTGCCAAATGGCCCACTTCGCGAGCCCAGAGGCCGGCAGCGTTGACGACGTGATCCGCGTGGATCGTGCCATCGCGGGTTTCCACGTCCCAACTCCCGTCGGGGCGCGGCCGGGTTTCCACGACGGGATTCCGGAGAATGATCTTCGCCCCTCCGAGTTGTGCGGCCTTCGCGTAGGCACGTGTCGTGCCGGACGGGTCAAGATGACCGTCGAGGGGATCGTACAGGCCTCCGATTATGCCGTCGGTGTTCGTAATTGGCGAAATCCGGCGGATTTCCTGTGGTGTCACGATCTCGGTTTCGAGCCCCATGTGCCGGTGCTTGGCCCGTTCGGCCCGAAACATGTCCATCCGGTCGGCGGACTCGGCGAGGGTAATGCCCCCGACATGGTGGAGGCCGCAGGACATGCCGGTGATTTCCTCGAGTTCGCGGTAAAGGCGGATCGTATAGCCCTGTAGCGCGGCCATGTTCGTATCGCCGTTGATCGTATGGAATCCTCCGGCAGCGTGCCAGGTTGACCCCGAGGTCAGTTCCGCGCGTTCGACGAGCAGGACATCGCTCCAGCCGAGCCGGGTAAGGTGGTAGAGTACCGAACACCCGACGACGCCACCGCCGATTACGCAGACTCGAGTCGAAACAGTCATGGTCGTTCCCTGATTGGCCCTGTCTCGCCCGATATCATTTTGGCGAGGCGGGCAGCAACGTGGCATTCGCGCCGGAAGAGGTGAATGTCACACGCGGCATTTTCCTGGCCGGATCGTCCTGCTTGACAGGCAAACCCCTGGCGCGCGGACGGGGGCGATGCCGCGGGCCTGATTTGTCCAGCTGCTCCCCTTTGGTCCGGGGGCCTCGCCGTAGGACGGGCATGGAACTGCATGCCGTCAGGCGAGGTACAGTCGCTGGGTGTCCACGCCGCTCGCGGCAAACGCGGCTTCGGGGTCGCGCCGACAGCCGTGGATGCTGCCGGGCAGGTCCGATCTAAGCCTGGCCTATCAGGATGCCCGCCGCGAACACCAATGCCCCCCCGAGCACGACCTGGAAGATCGCGCGCTTCCACGGGGTTTCCATGTACCGGTTCTGGATCCAGGAGATTACCCACAGTTCCACGAACACGATGGCAATGGCGATGTAGGTCGCTACCCAGAAATCGGGAATCAGGTACGGCAAGGCGTGGCCCAGCCCGCCCAGGGTGGTCATGACACCGGTCGTCAAACCGCGCTTGATCGGTGAACCCCGACCCGAGATCACGCCGTCATCGGATGCAACTTCCGTGAAGCCCATGGATATGCCGGCGCCGATCGACGCGGCTATCCCGACCAGGAATGTCGTCCAGGTGTCCTGGGTCGCAAAGGCCGTGGCGAAAATCGGCGCCAGTGTCGACACCGACCCGTCCATCAGTCCGGCAAGGCCAGGTTGAACGTATGTCAGCACGAACTGCCTGCGTTCCTGCCATTGTTCGGATTCGCGCACGTCTTGAGGCACATGCTCTTCCTCGGCTTTCCTGGCAGTCGTGACATGGTCGGCCTCGGCCTCGGCGAGATCGCCGAGCAACTTCCGGATCGACGCATCGGTAGCGGTCTTTGCCGCGGTCAGGTAGAAACGCCGGGCCTGTATCTCCATGGTTTCCGCCTGCTTGCGGACGGCCTCAACGCCGAATGGCCTGGTCAGCCAGTCCGGTTTCCTTTCGAGGAAGCCGCTGACATGTTCACGCCGGATCAACGGAATGGTTTCACCGAATTTCTCGACATGGAGGTCGATCAGCATCCTGCGGTGATCGTTTTCTTCGGAAGCCATTTCATCGAACATCCTTGCCGTATCCGGGTACTCCTTGCGCAGGCCGTCGGCATAGGCCTGGAAGATCCGTCCGTCGTCTTCTTCTGCGGATATCGCGAGCGCAAGGACCTCCTGTTCCGAGAGTTCGTGGAAACGCCTTTTGTTGAAGGGAAGGAAACGCGAAAACATGATGTATCTCCCGGGATCGTTGTCCGTCACGCCACGTTTATCCCATAATCCGGCACACGTCCCGTGGCGACCGGCCCGGACGGCATCGAGACCCCGCCAAGTCCGCCGCAGTCCGGCTTGTCGTTGAGATTGGCGTTCGGCCGGGGTTGACCGGTGCTCCTTTCCACCGTCCGTTCGGCGCGAGTCGTGCGTTCCCCTTCGATGGTGCACTGCCGGACGGGTCTGCACCGCACCATCCCGACCCTTGGAAGATCCTCAACGACCGAAACCAACGACGGGACAGCCAGAATAGGCACACGGCTTCGCCGACGGATGATCGACCAAAGTGCCAGGCCAACATCCTCCAGGGCAGGACAGAATCCGGATCGTCATGGCAGCAAGATGGTAAACCCGCAGACATCAGATTCATGGTGCGTCACGTCATATTGGAGTGAGACCACCCTGGCGCATGGCGGCGGTGACATTGCGATTTCGAGTGAATTTGAATATCGGATGGGTGCGCCAATCCTGGACTTAAACTTTCTGGAGACGGTCTCATGCACCGCAATTCAATCGAAGCCTGGAAGCACGAGCACGTCTTTTTGGGCGCGGACCAGGCCCGCAACGAGCGTCGGACATGGATGGTTGTCGGCTTGACGGCGTCCATGATGGTCGCGGAGATCATTGCCGGTATCGTATTCGGCTCGATGGCGCTCCTGGCAGATGGAATCCACATGGGGTCGCATGCCGCAGCGCTTTCGATTTCCGTCCTGGCCTATGTCTATGCGCGCAAGTATGCCCGCGATAACCGGTTTTCCTTCGGAACCGGCAAGCTCGGAGAACTGGCCGGGTTTTCCAGCGCCATTCTCTTGTTCGTGTTTGCTTTGCTGATCGCGTACGAGTCCGTCACTCGACTGATCTCGCCAGTCCCTATTCGATTCAACGAGGCGATCGCCGTCGCGGTCCTGGGCTTGATCGTCAACCTGGTAAGCGCTGCCCTGTTGCACACAGGTGGCACGGAAGTACAACACGGACACGGACACGGGCACGGGCATGGGCATGGGCATGGACACGCGCACGGACACCACGACTACAACATACGCGCTGCCTATCTGCATGTCCTGGCAGACGCATTGACGTCCATCCTTGCAATCGTGGGACTACTTGCCGGGCGTATCTACGGGTGGATCTGGATGGATCCACTGGTGGGAATTGCAGGCGCCACCGTGATCAGCATATGGGCGCTTGGCCTGCTTCGCGGCGCGGGAGCCGTGTTACTCGACACATTGCCGGATGCCGCGCTGTCCGATCAGATTCGCCAAACACTGGAGCAAAACGGGGACCGGGTGTCTGACCTGCACCTGTGGAGGGTCGGACCCGGTCACATGGCGATGATCGCCTCGGTGATTACGGATGATCCCCGGGAACCGGGCCACTACAAGTCGAAACTCGGTGATTTGACGCAGTTGTCGCACCTGACGGTCGAGGTCCAACCGTGCAAGGGCACGCAACACGCAAATTGAGGCAATTCATCGCTGAAATTGCCCGTAAACGCCGGTACGTGAACTCGTCACCGCAACTCACGTGCCGTCGGCTCGGGGAGAGCGAAGGCCGCGCCTCCCCGCAATGCCTTGGGCGACAACGGTGTCGTCGGGCGCACCGCCCATTGCAATCCGAATGCCCGGCCGGTCATATGAACAGGCACGGGCAGGGTCGAGACGAACCGGTTTCGCGAAACCTGACGATTGGTCTTGTCGGGATTCACGGAACCTGACCAGGCGGCCGGGCGAGTGCGTACCGGGACATGCCCGTGGTGGCGTTGCAGGCGGGAATCCGGGTTTTCCTCGATCGGTTGTCCAGGCCTGCCCGCCAAGTCACGGGTTTTTCATCCGGTCGCAACGGGAACGGACAATGGAATACCGCGACCTTCTTCGCACGAGCTGGCGATACCTTGCCTTCGGATCGCTGTTGACGTGCCTCGGCACCCTTGGAAGCGCTTATTTCGTCGGGCTGTTCAACGGCGACATTCGCCGGGAATTCGAACTCTCCCACGCTGATATCGGCCTGGTTTTCTCGATCACCACGCTCGCCAGCGGTCCGGCATTGATCTGGCTTGGCCGGAAGATCGACGATGTGGACTTGCGTCTCTACAGCATCTCGCTCTTCGCGGGATTTGCCGCCGGTTGTTTCCTGGTGGCATCGTCGACGTCCATCATCGCGATCGCTGCCGGGATTTTCCTCGTTCGCCTGATCGGCGACTGGCTGATCGTGCACACGGCAGTCACCAGCATGGCCCGATACTTCGGCTCCAGGCGCGGGACGGCCCTGGGATCCGGAGCCGTCGGCTACGCGCTGGGACCGGCCGTGTTTCCGGTCATGGCGGCATTGCTCATCAACTCCGTGGGCTGGCGGGCAACATGGACGGCCATCGGCGTCGCGTTCCTTCTCGTGTTCATTCCTTCGGTTCTCTGGTTGCTGCGCGGGGAAGGCGAGGCTCACCGGCAGTTTCTAAAGCCCGAATCAACCGGAGACAGGAGGTCCGACGACGGAAATGCTTCCTGGTCCCGCAGGGAGGTTCTCCGCGACATCCGGTTCTACCTCGTGATGCCCGTGGCCATCGGTCTTCCGTTCATCCTGTCCGGCTTCTTCTTTCACCAGGTTGCCCTGGTCGAGGAGAAGGGCTGGAACCTGACCCGGTTGGCAAGTTATTTTGCGGGCTTTGCAGCCGGAAAGGCCGCGATCATGCTCTTCATTGGCCCGTTGATCGACAGGTTCGGCGCTGCCCGCCTGTTGCCTTTCTATCCCCTGGCCATGGCGGTGGGACTGTTTGCGCTGGCAGTGTCCGACCATCCGGAGATTGCCCTTGCGTATCTCGTCGGATGCGGAATTTCGACCGGCATGTGGATGGTCATGACCGGGGCACTCTGGGCCGAACTCTACGGCGTGGCACATCTTGGCGCCATCCGCTCGATGGCCCAGGCCATCTTCATTCTATCAACAGCGCTCGGAACGGCGGGCATGGGATGGCTCCTGGACCTGGGGTTCACTTTCGAGACCATCGCCCTGGCATCGATCGTGTATCTTGCTGTCGGCGTCGCGTTGTCGGTGTTCCTGGCACGCAGGTAACGCTAATCCGTTGGGCCCGCCGTGCTGCAGGTTTCCGGGCCGATCACTCCGGATTCGCACGAAACCGAATTTTTTCGTGTCTAGATGCTGTCGAGGGCCTGACCGAGATCGGCAACGAGATCATCGGGTTCTTCGATCCCTACAGACAGCCGAACAAGGTCAAGGGGAACCGGCACGATACGCCACGCATTGTCCAGGGTCGGCTCCACCAGGCTCTCGACACCGCCAAGTGATGTCGCCCGCTTGATGAGTTCGAGACGACCCTGGAGGGCGGCAGCGCTCTGCTGGTCCGCCAGGCGAAAAGCGAGCAATCCACCGAAACCCCCATCCATCTGCCTTTTCGCGACTTCGTGTCCCGGATGCCCGGGAAGTCCCGGATAAAGAACCTGCCTGACGCTTGGATGGCCGTCCAGGTACGCGGCGATTTGAAGGGCGCTGTCCGCCGCGCGCCGGACGCGGAGGTAAAGCGTTCGCATTCCGCGCAGCAGGAGCCAGGCCTCGAAGGCGCCGAGGATGGCCCCCTCGAGGTGTCGCTGTTCAAGCATCCGTGCATGAAGGGAGCCCGTGTCGCCACCGAACACGACCGCACCGGCCAGGACGTCCGAATGACCGTTGAGGTATTTTGTTGCGGAGTGAACGACGATGTCGGCCCCCAGTTCGATTGGCCGGGTCAACACCGGCGTCGGGACAGTGTTGTCAACGACGACCCTGGCCCCGGAATCACGGACAGCGCCAATGGCGGCCGTCAAATCGACGATTTCGAACGTGGGATTGGATGGCGTCTCGAGATACACCATCCTTGTCTTTCCGGGCCGAAACGCGCGCGCCAGTTCGTCGACATTGCTGTTGGCGACAAAGTCGACCTCGACGCCCCATGGAATGAGGTTGGACTGGATCCATTTGAGGGTCCCCCGAAAGAGATCCCGCAGCGCAACCACGTGATCGCCGGGTTCGAGTGTCCGGAACACGGCTGCGATTCCGGCCATGCCGGAAGCATAAAGCAGGGCGCCTTCGCCGCCCTCCAGTTTCGCGAGCAGGGCTTCGGCCTGAACACAGCTTTCGGGTGTACCCCGGATGTATCCGGTGCCGCGACTGTAGGTGAGGTCGCGGTTGCGCTCGGTCGTCACGCCTGGATGAATGGGCGGAATGACGGCGCGGGTTTCGGGGTCGATCCAACCGAGCGCCTGCGCAGCCAGCGTCTCCCTGCTCACCCCATGGTTCTTGAGCAGGTCTTCCGGTCGCCTCATCCCAGCGGCACGTCAAGAAAGGCGACGAAGGAAAACAGGCCGATAAGGGTCACAAAAGCCGCGCCCGAATAGTTCAACGTGTGGCGTGCGACAACGACACCCCTGCCGCCCGCGGCGCTGTCGACCATTCGCAGTGCGGTTTGCCGCGCGATAATGGCGCCAACGCCCAGTGCACAGATGGTCAATCCGATGCCGAGCGACATGGCGACAACCAGGATGAAGCCCGGATAAATCATGTCGTTGGCGATCGCGTAGAGCATGATCAGGACGGCTCCCGGACAGGGCACTACCCCGGCTGCAAAGGCCAGTATGCTTCCTTCGACCTTCCCTCCGTGGCTATGGCTATGGCTGTGGCTGTGGCCATGACCATGGCTGTGACCGTGGCCGTGGCTGTGCCCATGCCCGTGGCCGCCGTCCGCACCGGAGGCTGAGCCGAACGACGCCCGGACTGCCTGGTAGAGCATGTAGATGCCGATACAGGCAATGATCAGGAAGCTGCCCGCGCGCACCCCCGGAATGTCCGACAGCCCGATACCGAAGCCGACTTTCAGCACGGTGTCCGCGAGCCACACGATGACGATGGCCGAGATCACATGCACGATGGCGACCTGCGCTGCCATGACGAGGCCACGGGCAACCCGGACCTCGCGACCGAGGAAATAGGAGACGATGATGAACTTGCCGTGGCCAGGGCCAAAGGCATGGATGACTCCATAGGCAAAAGCGATGGCCAGACCAAGGAAGAAGGCGCCAAGGTCCTCCCCGCTCTGGATGGCATTCATGTGGGTTGCGACTTCGGCATTGGCGCGGCGCTGGAACTCGATCAAGTATTCGGTGAGACCGGCAAAACCCCCCGGTTCGTCTTCGATGACCTCGACGACCGGCGCTGTGACGGTTTCGGTGGTCTGTGCGCCGGCCGCGGCCGCAAACACGGTTAGCGCGGGAGACAGTACCAACAATAGGATGGCCAAAAGGATTCCCCGTGGTCCAAGATCCTGTCCGGTGTTCTTCATCTCTAACCTCCGCAATTGAGCGTAACGGGTTGACGATGGCCGGATTGGGCTCCCTTTCCGCGGGCGATCCTGAACTTGCAGCCCGGGTCCATCGCTCCTTGAACCAAAAGGAAACCTTCCTCCCTAAATTCGAAATCGACGTAGATCGACTCGTCGTGCAAACTTGCCACGACGTCGCCTGCCGCGGGATCGATTGGCGGATCCAGCGCGAAGGTAAAACGGTAGACCAAGCGGCCATCGTCTGCGCGCGCAGTGAAATCCTCTACTTCCGGATCTTCCCGTTTCGTCCCGCCTTCCCAGACATGGACGAAATACCCGAAATCGGCGAGGGGATCGAATGCCCCCGCGCGAAGAAGATCGACCTCTGCCGGTTCCAGTTCGCCGTCCTGGTCGGCGTCGAAGGACGCGATGGTCCGGGAGCTGAAGAATTCATCGAACTGCCACTCGTATGTGATGCCCGTTACCTTGCCGTTTTCAAATCGATAGATCATTCCGGCCTTGACCCAGACATCCGGATTGGCAAGGGCACCGGTCGATCCCAGTACGAGGATTGCGATTGCGCTGAGGAGTTGTCCAATCATGGTTCGGATCACCTCTCTGTCCGGGCAACGAATAAAATCGTCGATTGACAGGTTGATTGACATGTCAGATTGACTCGCTCGACATCATGATTGGCGCAAACCAAGGTGTCAAGTGCCTCGGGAAAAGGATTAGTGCCGCGACCATGGACCTGGTTTGGGAGTGGATCAAGCACCTGGCGAGACCGTACCCGCGACATTTGCGGGACATGGGCTACGTCGAGGAGTCGAGAAATCTTGCTGCCCGGCAAGATCGATGCAGGGCGGCGTGGCAGCCTCACCTGGAGTGCACCCGGTCACTGATACTCGAGGCAGCGGACCGGTGCTGCCGGTTCGAACGTGCGCTCATCGTCGGATCCGGCTTGCTCTTCGACATCCCGTCGGCGGATTTGAGCCGGCGGTTTCGCGAGGTCATCCTCGTGGACATCCTGCATCCCTGGCGTGTTCGCAAGGCGGTGCACTCCTTTGACAACGTCCGCCTGGCGAGTGTGGACATTACTGGGGCCGTCGAGAAAGTGCATGCCGCGACAGCTGCGGGCCGGGGGTTGGACGTTTCCGTTTGCAGGCCGGACTTCTTTCTCGACGACGACGTGGATCTCGTCGTGTCAGTCAATCTCCTGTCGCAGCTACCGGTCATCCCGAACGGCTATGTGGCGCGACGCCACCACGGGTTGGCGCCCGGTGCGATCAGGGAGTTTTCGCGCCGGCTGGTGATCGGGCACCTGGACTGGTTGGCGTCGTTCGCGTGCAACGTCTGCCTGGTTTCGGACCTCGAGCGGCTTTACTGCGATGGCGAGGACGTCGTTGAGAGGGAAGAGTCGCTCTGGGGCGTCAACCTGCCGGGGGAAGGGCGGGAGTGGATATGGGAGCTGGCGCCACGGCCGGAGATCGAATGGTCCCGCGACATCAGGCACCGGGTCGTGGGCTACGCGGAATTTCCGAAGCATGCCTGGCGCAAACGGCGGCAAGAATTCGTTGGAGAGTGACGCCGCTTCCGGCGGGTCGGCCCACGGGGCCGTCGTAAACGGAATCGGCCGCTTCGCGTACCGTGAAGCCTTGCCGCGCCGGGGCGATCACGCGGGTGTTTCGGAACCCGGTTCGATCGTGACCTCGCATCCGGAGAGTTCGTTCGTCGAGGACAACAACGCCTCCACGACCATCCGCTGCCCGCCCCGGAGAGAATGCTCGGCCAGGCTGGCCGCGCGGTCTCCATCGCCTTCGATCAATGCGGAAACGAGGTCGTCGTGCCGATGGAGAAACTCGCGTTCCCGATTCTGCAGTGCAAGACCGAGGTGAACAATCCGTTCGTGTTGCTCCATCAGGTCGATGACCAACGCGGCGAGGCGCTGATTGCCCGATGATTCGGCAATGTAGCGGTGAAACTCCCGGTTCGCCTTCATGTATTCGGTTTCACCTTGCTCGCGCCCGGCCGAAAAGCTCGAGACCACCGCATTGTTCAGTTTGAGAATGCGATCCGGGTCGACCTTTCCGGCCGCAAGCCTCGTGGCCACGACTTCAAGCATGAGGCGGAGCTGGAAGATCTCCTGGACATCGCGAAAGGTGACTTGCGAAACCATGTTTCCCCTGCGTCCCCGGGAGACGACGAGACCTTCCTGGCGAAGCCGCAAGAGTGCGCTGCGGATCGGCGCCTTGCTGAACCCGTAACGCGCAAGGAGCGTTGCTTCGGAAATGTCGCCGCCGGGCTCCAAAGCGCACGAAATAATGTCGTCCTTGATTGCCCTGTAGGCAATTTCGTTGAGGTTCTTGCCGGAAGACCGGGACGTGTTTTCCCCGGGGCGGTTCGCATTGCCCGGCTTGTATTCACCGCGTGGCGTCATGGTTCGCAAATGGCTTCCGGTCCGGTGTCGTGTCCTTGGCGGTTCCCTTTCCTATATGCCATATATCAAGTTGGCGCACGGGGAATCCCGGAAAACCACTGGCCGGCGTCGCCGTCAACCGACATGATCCCCGCAAGAGTACGTTCAGGGCACGGCCCCGCCTGCAACCGGACGGGCGTCGTGCCGGTCCGTGACGGCGACGATGCCACACGCATGAACTAACCGGGAATCGTCGGCGAGAAGCATCTCCAACGGCATTCCGCCACAAGAGTCCGCATGATCTGGATTTCCCGAGTTCGCAGGAGATCTTCCTCTTGAAGCGCACCTCCGATCCTGCCAAGTTCCCGGACCGACAGGGCAAGCTGCCAACCCGAGAATCCCCGGCGCAGACCCGTGTCACGTTGACATGCCCATCAACATGTAACATAAACTGTAGATGAGAATTGTGATCATTCATGACCGGTTCCGAACATTTTGAATTCGAACCGTTTTTGAAATTCACACAGGACTTTGGGAGGAAACGATGCCGTACGATCGCACACTGAAATCTCTGACTGCCGCAGCAACGGTCGCTGCCGCCATGGCACTTCAGGCGGCGCATGTCCATGCCGCCACTGTCGTCATGCTGGATCCGTTTCCTCCAACCCGCGGCTGGGCCATGGAAACCGACGACTCCTTCACCCTGATGAGAGCCGGTTGCCTCGAAGGCCTGGCCCGGATCGACTTCGACCAGAAAATGCAGCCTTCGCTCGCAACGTCCTGGGAGCAGAGCAGCCCGACGTCTTGGGACTTTTCGATCAGGCAAGGCGTCAAGTTTCATGATGGCCAGGATCTCAATGCCGCGGCCGTCGTCAATTCGTTGACTCACGTCTTGAACGCGGAAGTTCCCGCGCGTGCCATCAACCCGAAGGTCGTCAGCGGGGTCGAGGCGATCGACGATTACACCGTCCGGATTTCCACGCCGAGCCCGAGCGTGCTGCTGCCGTATCGGCTGGCCTCGGCAAACGCGGGCATCCTTTCGCCCGCGGCATATTCGGATACGGGCGCCATCAACCCGGTCGAAACCTGCACCGGACCATTCGTCGTGACGGAAATCCTTCCGAAGCAACTCCTGCGGATGGTGGCGAACGAGAACTATTGGGGCGGCGATGTCGGAATCGCGGAAGCCGAGGTTCACTATGTCCAGGATGGCAACACGCGTGTCACCCAACTCAGGAGCGGTGAGGCGCAAATCGGCACCAAGATTCCCCTGGGTGCGAGAGCCAGCCTGGAAAATGACCCGGCGTTCGTTGTCCATGCGCTCGAGATTCCGCGTACGACGGCGATGTACCTCAACAACAAGCAGGAACCGTTCTCGAATCCGCTGATCCGGAAGGCAGTTCAGGCAGCCGTGGACATCAGGGCGATCGTTGCCAGTGCTTACGAGGGCATAGGCACGCCAGCAATCGGCCCGTTTGCGCCGTCAGAACCCTGGGCTCCGGCGATCGAGGCCGCCGCCTACGATCCGGAACGGGCCAAGGCCCTGCTGGAAGAGGCGGGCATAGGGCCCGGCGAGCTTTCGCTGGAATTGCGTGCCTACAACTCGCGTCCCGAGTTGCCGGACGTGGCCCAGATCATTCAACAGCAGTTGAAAGCAGTTGGCATCAATGTTGCCGTCATCATCACTGACTGGGCCGGATTGGAACCGAGCTTCATGGGAGGCACCTACGACATGGCCATGATGTCGCGCGGTCACCAGCTCGATGTCGCTGACCCTCTCGGGTTCCTGCAGGCCGACTACACGTGTGACGGCAGTTTCAACGTATCGCATGTTTGTAATGCCGACATCGATGCGCTCCTGCAAAATGCCGCTGGCGTGGCCGACAATGACGAGCGGTTCGCCATCTACGAAAAGGTCGCCCGCTGGCTCCAGGAAGATGCCATCAACATCTTCATCGTCCACCAGCAGGAGACGAATGCGGTTCAGGCCAACGTCAAGAACTTCCGTACCCACCCGCTCAATCACTACTACCTGACCAAGGATATCGTGATCGAACAGTGAGTGTGAACTGACAGGAGAGGGCTAGACATGTCGTCCAGGTTCAAGCCGAAGTTCATCACGTTCGATGCATATGGAACGCTCGTGGACTTCCAGATGTCGTCAGTCACCCGGAATCTTCTATCCGACCAGGTGGGAGAGGAAGAGATGGGAGAGTTCCTGGACGACTTTGAAGCCTACCGCATGGACGAGGTCCTGGGGGCATACAAGCCGTACCCCCAGGTCATCAAGGATGCGTTGCGGCGGGCCTGTCAGCGCCGTCGCGTCGACTACCGCGAAAGCGACGGGGAAGAAATCGTCGCCGCGATACCGACCTGGGGTCCCCATGCGGAGGTTCCCGACGCGCTGAACGCGCTTGCAGAACACTACCGGCTGGTCATCCTTTCGAACGCGAAGGATGACCAGATCAAGTTGAACGTCGAAAAGCTCGGCGCGCCGTTCCACGCCGTGTGCACGGCCGAGCAGGCCCGCGGGTACAAGCCTCAATTCCGGCCTTTCGAATACATGCTCGAAGTGCTGGACTGCGACCCGTCCGAAATCCTGCACGTCTCTGCGAGCCTGTGGTACGATCTCATTCCTGCACATCACCTGAGAATCACGGAAAAGGTCTACATCAACCGCGGTTACGAACCGTCGACTCCTTTCTATGGTTACACCGAACTGGCGGATCTCAGCGAATTGCCGGGCCTGCTGCTCGACTAGTTTCAGCTTACGCGTGACGGATGAAATCTGTTCCCTACTGGCTCGATACCGCGCCTCCATTTGAAGGTGGAGCCACGGGGTCAATAGGGGGGCGTGTCGATGCCGCGATAATCGGAGGCGGTCTCACCGGCCTGTCCGCGGCAGTCGGCCTTGCCCGAAACGGAGCAGACGTTGTTCTGTTCGAAAAAGACCGGGTCGGCTTCAGTGCATCCGGCCGCAACGGCGGAATGTGCACCCCCGGCATGGTCATGGACTTCCCGAACGCCGTCGAGAGATTCGGAGCGCCGCGGGCGCGGGAGATGTACCTGTCCTACAATGCCGCCATCGACCTCGTGGAAAGGCTCATTGTCGAGGAAGAAATCGACTGCGACTTCAAGCGCACGGGCAAGCTCACCCTGGCCTCCAAGCCGAAACACTATGACCGGCTGGCCCGAAGGCAGGAAACTCTCGCCAGGCTCGTCGACTACGAGACGATCCTGGTTCCGAAATCCGGGATCCAGTCCGAAGTGGGCTCGGACAGCTTTCATGGCGGCCTCGTCGACACGCTGGGCGCGGGATTCCATGTCGGCAAGTTCGTGCGCGGGCTCGCACGTGTCGCCCACGGCCTGGGTGTACGCATTCACGAAGGGACACCGGTCACGAAGCTTCGGCGGATCAAGGGCCATGAACACGAGATCACCACGCCGAAGGGTTCGTTGCGGGCAGACAAGGTCCTGCTCGCCACGGGAAGCACGACCGGGGCGCAGTTCGGCTGGTTCCGGCGCCGGATCGTTCCGGTCGGCAGTTTCATCATCGTGACCGAGCCCTTGTCCCGGTCCGTGGTGGACGAAATCCTTCCGACGCGGCGCATGGCTTCTGACAGCTTGAACATCAGCCACTATTTCCGCATTACGCCGGACGACAGGCTACTGTTCGGCGGACGGGCGCGGTTTGCCATGTCGAATGCCGCGTCCGATCTCAAGAGCGGGCGAATCCTGGAACGCGACATGGTTGCCATGCTGCCGCAGTTGCGCGGAACCCGCATCGACTACTGCTGGGGCGGCATTGTCGACATGACCGTGGACCGGCTCCCGCGTGCGGGCGTTCGGGAAGGTCTTTTCTACGCGATGGGGTTCAGTGGTCATGGCACCCAGATGTCCACGTTCATGGGCGCGCGGATGGTCGAAGTGATGGACGGCAACGGCGATGCCAATACCTGGAGGAATACCTCCTGGAACGCAGTCCCCGGTCATTTCGGTCCGCCCTGGTTCCTGCCGCTGGTTGGCATGTACTACCGGGTCAAGGACGTCGTGGACTGAAGATCGGCCTGTAACCCTTGCGACAGGGTGCGTCATGTGGACGTTTTTTCTGAGACGGTTGATTGTTCTGCTGGCAGCCCTGGTTTTCGTGTCGCTGCTGGCTTTCCTCATTCCGTACATGAGCGGCCCCGAACCCGCCAAGATGATCATCCACAGCCGGGTCGCCAACCTGGCGGTGGACCCGGACACGGTCGAAAAGATGCGCGTCCATCTTGGCCTCGACAGGCCGCTCGCGGTGCAATACCTGGATTGGCTCGGAAACGCGGTCCGTGGAGATTTCGGCTATACGTTCACCGACCGTTTGCCGGTATCCGACCATATCCGGCCCGCGATCGTTGTTTCGGTGACGCTTGCGTTGACGGCGCTTGCCCTGGCACTCGCGGTCGCCTTGCCATTGGGCGCCCTTGCGGCGCTCAAACCCGGCCGGCCACTCGACAATTTCGTCACGTTCCTGACGCAAAGCCTTGTCGCGGTGCCCGAGTACTGGATCGCGCCGATGCTGACCCTCGTGTTCGCGGTCAACCTGCACTGGCTGCCGTCCGCCGGCTGGCGGGGGCCGGAATACGCCATCCTGCCCGCATTTGCGTTGGCGCTCCGTCCCATGGCCTATTTCACACGCGTGACCCGGGCCGCGATGATCGACGTGCTGGAGGCGCCCTACATTACCGCCGCGCTCAGCCGGGGCCTCGGCATGGTTCGGACAATTCAGCGCCACGGCGTTCGCAATGCCCTGCCGCCCGTCATTACCTTGTTCGCGATGTGGCTGTCCGGGCTGATCGGCGGGGCCGTCGTGGTCGAGGTGATCTTTTCCATTCCCGGAATGGGACGGCTGCTTTACGAGGCGGTCGTCAACAAGGACATTCCGATGCTACAGGGCGCAATCGTGGTCCTCGTTTCCTTCGCCGTTCTCGTGAGCACGCTCACCGATGTAATTTACGTGCTGCTCAACCCGGCCGTCAGGATCACCGATGCCCAGGCCTGACGCAGCAGGCATGCAACTCGCGCCGATCAACGGTCCGCGCGGAGCCGTGCATGAGTCGATCGACAGGTCCCTTCGCATTCTCAGGACCCGGCACTGGTCATTCAACATCGGTTGCGCCCTGTTCCTCCTGATCCTCGCAGTCCTTGTCCTGGCCCCCTGGATTACACCCTATGACCCGAATGCGCAGGAGTTGGTCAAAAGGCTGTCTCCCGTGAGCAGCGAGCACTGGCTGGGCACGGATCAACTCGGGCGGGACACGTTCAGCCGCCTGCTGTTTGGCGGCCGGTTCTCGGTAACGGTTGCCGCCGTCATTATCGCGATCTCCGTTGTCGTCGGAACGATCCTCGGGGTCGTTTCAGCGCGTGCCGGCGGCATCGTCGACGAAGTGACAATGCGGACGGTCGATCTCCTGATTGCCTTCCCGGACGTCCTGGTCGCCCTGTTCCTGATCGCCATTGTCGGGCCCGGACACGTGGCGCTGATCTCGGCTTTGACCCTGGTCGCGTGGACGCCGTTTGCCCGCATGGCGCGCAGCCTGACTCTCGAAATCAATTCCAGGGATTACATCACCGCGGCGGAAGTGCTGGGCTGCACCCGTTCGTTCATCATCTTTCGCCACGTCATTCCAAACGCCTATCGTCCGATTGCGGCCATCACGTTTCTCAGGTTCGGCCACAAGCTGATAACCGTCGGTGCCCTGTCTTTCCTTGGCCTCGGCGTGCAACCACCGAATTCCGATTGGGGCGCGATGCTCGCAGATGCACTGCGGTTCGTCGAACGGGCACCGATGCTCGCGTTCGCGCCGGGATTTGCGATCTTCATAACCGCGCTCTCCGTCACCCTGATCGGGCAGGGTCTCGAAATTGAGGCGAAACCCCGAAGGGCCGAGGAAGACGCAAAGGGGGATGAAAGGCCTCCGGATCCCGCCAGGGATGTCGCGAAGCCATGACGCATACCGGACAGGAATCCAGGCGCGGCGGCCACGGGTTACGGGGGCAGGGCAGGGCTCCGGGCAATCACGCTGGCGCGGCAACATCGGGCGGGCTGCTGCAGGTCGAAGGGTTGTCGATCGGTCCACCGCCTGAACAGGGCGGCAGGCTGGTCGTCGAATCCCTCGACCTGGCCATCGGTCCCGGCGAGGTCCTGGCCTTGGTCGGGGAATCGGGTTCCGGCAAGACCATGACCGCGTTGTCGCTCCTGCGGCTGCTCCCGGACGTGTTCGACATTTGCGCAGGCTCCATCAGGTTTGACGGCAGGGAAATCTGCGACATGGCGGAAACGGAGCTCAACCAAGTCCGCGGCGGCAAGATCGGCATGATTTTCCAACAGCCCCAGGCGATGCTCGACCCGACCGCCACGGTGGGTTCCCAGGTCGCCGAGTCGCTGAGATTGCATCGGCGGTTGAACCAGAGGGATGCACGTTCGCGCGCGGTCGAACTCCTGAGGGAAGTCGGCATCCCGGAACCCGAGGAGCGGGCCCGAAACTATGCCCACCAGATGTCAGGCGGCATGGCGCAGCGGATCATGATTGCGGCGGCATTGAGCGCGGATCCGAAACTCTTGATTGCCGACGAACCGACCACTGCGCTCGACGTAACCGTGCAGGCCCAGATCCTCGCCCTCCTGGACCGCGAGCGCAGGAACCGGCAACTGGCGATTCTCCTCATCACGCACGACTTGACGATCGTTTCGTCATTGGCGGACCGCGTTGCCGTCATGTACGCGGGCCGCATCGTCGAGGAAGGACCGGCCGAGTCAATTCTCAACGAGCCGCGCCATCCTTACACGCAGGCACTGTTGCGCTGTTCGATCCTGGAAGCGATCGACGACCAGTTGTTGTATTCGATACCCTCGGTAACCGAGTCAGGCGACGATATAGTCAAGGGCTGCCGGTTCCGCAGGCGCTGCACGACGGCAGACGAGCACGGCATCTTCGAGATGTGCGAACAGGACGAACCGCGCCTTTCGCGCTACAACGAGGTATGTTCGGCCCGGTGCTGGGCCGTCTCTTGCCCGGAAAACGCCACGGCGGGTTCCGGAGGCCCGCCGCCGGACAGGATGGACGTGCCGTCGTGACCGCGCCCGAAAACGTGCAAGCCGGTCCGGGCGAACCGGTGCCCCCCGTCTTCGCCGTGGAAGATGCCGTCAAGCACTTTCCCGTGCGGGCAATCGGCCAGCGGCGGCGTGGTCTCGTCCGTGCCGTGGACGGCGTGACGTTTTCGATTCACAAGAACGAAGTACTTGGCCTGGTTGGCGAGTCGGGATGCGGAAAGAGCACGCTCGCGCGCCTCATGTTGAAACTCATGCCCCTCGATCACGGCAGGGTCCTGGTTGGCGGCCGGGACATTTCCGCGGTCACCGGCGAGGAAATGAGGCGCCTGCGCCGATCCATGCAGCTGATTTTCCAGGACTCGCTTTCAGCCCTCGACCCGCGGATGCGAGTCGGTATGAGCCTCGAGGCTCCGCTTGCGCAGCACGGGATCGGGACGCACGGGGAGCGCCGCATGCGCGTACTTCGAATGCTCTCGGAGGTTGGACTCGACGAGACATTCTACGAACGAATGCCGGCCCAGTGTTCGGGAGGACAACTGCAGCGTGCTGCGATCGCCAGGGCGCTCCTCCTCGAGCCGAGTTTCCTGATTTGCGACGAACCAACGTCATCACTCGACTCTTCGGTCCGTGCGCAGGTTCTCAACCTTCTGATCAAGCTCAAGAACCGCTTCGGATTGACCGTTCTGATGATTTCGCACGACCTTCGGGTCATCAAGTATTTCTGTGACCGGGTTGCGGTCATGTACCTCGGGCAGGTCGTCGAGATCGCGGATCGAGATACGATCTTCACCAGGCCGTCCCATCCCTACACGCGCGCCCTGATCGCAGCGTCGTGGCTCGAAGACCTTGAGCTTGCAACCAGCGCCGATACCTTCCGGGGAGAACCGCCGAGTCCCGTGGATCCCCCGAGCGGTTGCCGTTTTCATCCGAGGTGTCCCATGGCGGAGGCACGATGCGCCCGCGAGGTTCCGGAGTTGAAACCGGCGGGACGAGAGCAACTGTCGCGATGCCACTTCCGGGACCGTTTGGCTCCGTTGGCCCCGCCAGCTGGGGTTGGAACCAAATGATGGTTTCGTACAGGTACCCTCGGGATCCGGGCTTGGAAACCGGTGATCCACCGAAACGGCCATGTTCTCCATGCCGGGCGAACCGGTCAATCGGCGGGCTGCGGTTCCCGGGGAGGTCCGACGTGTACGACGGCCCCACCCTACGGAATGGCTGGATTCCGGTTATCAAAACCTGTGAAACATGGAAAACATAGCTGACATCGCCGGCCAAGCCGATCATGGCGCCAACGGCGTAAACCGCAGGGCATCGATGCCCGTGAAGGGCATGACATGCGCATCGTGCGTTGCCCGTGTCGAAAGGATCCTTGCCCGATTGCCCGGGGTCGTGGAGGCGACGGTCAACCTGACCGCGGAGCGCGTGGACGTCGTGTTCGACGCGGACACCGTGTCACCTGGCGAAATCGCAACGGCAATCGACCGGTCCGGCTTCCGGGTTCCGTCCGAGACCAGGGACCTGGTCATAAAGGGCATGACATGCGCGTCCTGCGTCTCGCGCGTCGAGGACGTACTGGGACGGGTTCCCGGGGTGGTCTCTGCCCAGGTCAACCTGGCGACGGAGCGGGCGCGCGTTGAACTGCGTGTCGGCAGTGCAGGCGTCAAGGACCTGATCTCGGCGGTTGAACGGGCCGGTTTCGCCGCCGGCGAGGCGGCCAGCGGCTCGCCTTTCAAGGATAGCGAGCAGGCGGAACGCGAAGCCGAACTGGCGGGCCTGCGGCGCGACTTCCTCGTCGCGGCGGCATTTGCCATACCTCTCGTTCTGGTGGCCATGTCGCGCATGTTTGACCCGTTTCATGCAAGCGCGATGAGCGTGCTGGCGGAACGTGGCTGGATCGCTGTTGAACTGCTGCTGGCGAGCCCAATCATGTTCTACGCGGGCCTGCGGTTCTACCGGGACGGCCTTGGCGAGCTCCGCCACCTCAATCCCGGCATGAACTCCCTGGTCATGCTGGGTGCGAATGCCGCGTACCTGTATTCGCTGGTCGTCCTGGTGGCTCCCGGCGTTTTTCCCGCTGGCACGGCAAATGCATATTTCGAGGCGGCTGGCGTGATCATCACCTTGGTTCTGCTCGGGCGTTACCTGGAAGGAATTGCCAGGGGACGCACCTCGAAAGCGATCAGGAACCTGATTCAGCTTCAGCCCAAGACGGCACGGGTGACGCGTGACGGCACCGAGACCGAGATTCCGGTCGACGCCGTGCTTCCCGGCGACACCGTCAGGGTGCGCCCCGGCGAACGGATTCCGGTCGACGGGCACGTCACGGAGGGCACCAGTTACGTGGACGAATCCATGATTACGGGTGAATCGGTTCCGGTTCACAAGCGTGTCGGCCACGAAGTGGTCGGCGGCACCGTCAACAAGGCCGGATCGTTTTCGTTTTCCGCCACGCGCGTCGGCGCCGACACGGTGCTTGCCCAGATCGTCCGCATGGTCGAGCAGGCACAGGCCACCAAGCCGCCTGTCCAGAAACTGGCCGACAGGATTGCCCTGGTATTCGTGCCGATCGTCATGGTCATCGCCGTCGTCACCTTTGCCACCTGGCTCGCCTTTGGCGACGACCTGGCGCTCAATTTCGCCTTCGTGACCGCGGTTTCAGTCCTGCTCATTGCCTGCCCTTGCGCCATGGGCCTGGCGACGCCAACCGCGATTATCGTGGCGACCGGTCGGGGTGCCCAGTCGGGCATACTGTTCCGGCGGGCGACGGCACTGGAGATCCTGGCGAAGGTCGACACGGTCATTCTCGACAAGACCGGCACGTTGACGACCGGCCAGCCAGAAATGACCGATTTCAATGCTGCGTCCGCGGTGAACGCCGATGATGTCCTGCGCCTGGTCGCGTCCGCCGAAGACAGAAGCGAACATCCCGCCGCCATGGCCATCGTCAGGGCCGCCAAGGCACGCGGGATTAAACTGCTTCCGGCCGAAGGCTTCCTGGGCGAACCGGGCATGGGCATCGAGGCCCGGGTCGAGGGTCACCTCGTGCACGCGGGAAACGAGCGCTACATGTTACGCCTCGGCATCGATGTTCCGGAGGCGGAAAAGGCCATGTCCGAAAGCCTGGCGGCCAGTGCCCGGACACCGGTTTTTGCCGCAGTGGACAACCGACTCGTGGCGGTCATCGGGATCGCCGATCCGGTAAAGGACGGGTGCGCGAACACGCTGAAGATGCTGAAGGACCGCGGTATCGACGTGGCGATGATGACGGGAGATACCCGGCGAACTGCCGAGTCGATTGCAGGTGAGCTTGGAATCGAGACTCTTTTCGCGGAGGTCCTGCCGAATGACAAGGCGGGGGAAATCCTGCGGCTGCAGGGCGAAGGAAGGCGGGTGGCCTTCGTCGGTGATGGCATCAACGATGCGCCCGCGCTGGTCCAGGCCGACGTCGGCATCGCCATCGGCACCGGCACCGACATCGCGATCGAGTCCGGTGACATCGTGCTCATGTCCGGCGATCTGGGCGGCATTGTCAACGCGTTCGCACTCTCCCGGCGAACGATGCGCACCATCGTGCACAATTTCATTTGGGCCTACGGCTACAATGTCACCCTGATTCCAGTTGCGGCGGGGACGCTCTACCCGGCATTCGGCCTTTTGCTGAACCCCATGCTGGCGGCCGGGGCGATGAGCCTTTCCAGCCTGTTCGTGGTTGGCAACTCGCTTCGGCTTCACTACCACGCGAAGTGAATACGACCGTCATCCGGGCCCGGACGGCCGGCAGATGCCTCCAGGCTGCCCGAGTTCCCAAGAGTCCGCCATGCGGCTGTCGAGGGAAACCGGTTCGCACAAGGGAGAGGGAATTGAGCACCGCATACAAGGTATTGGGCATGACCTGCGAGGGTTGTGCGAGGTCCCTGGAAAACGCCATGAAAGCCGCGGCGCCGGGCGCCCACATACGGGTAGACCTGGAGCGGAATCGTTTCACGATCACGGGATTTGATGACCTCGATGTCATTGCCGAAGCCGTCGAGGTTGCCGGGTTCGCGTTCGGCGGCAAGGAATAGACAACCAGGCGACGTGACGGTGATCTGACCGTACCGGGCTGCGCGCCTCCGTCGGAACGGGCAGAGGCCTGATCGCATGGCTGCGCCCGGACCCAGCGTCGTTGGCACTCGAAGACTTGTGCCTGGCGCGTGTTGTGCAAGACTTTTTGCGGCATGAGATTTGCTCTTCCGGGCTCACGACGCCGCGGCTGAATTAGACCAGTCAAGAAAGACGTGTTGCGACAATCTTTAGGCAAGGTGCTATAAGTCTCGCATGCCGTCGGAGAACCAGAAGCCCATTGATGCCGTCTGGCGTCCCGTGCGCGATCTTGCGAGTGAGTGCAGGACCTGGAACCACGCTTTTGCCCGGGAGGCTTCACGCCGCTGGGCGAACATGAGACGCCAGCTCGAGAACCCGGACATTGATCGGTCTCTCATGGATGTGTGGCTGAAGGAACAGAAACGGGCCTTCGCGATCGAGACCGGCCAGATCGAGGACCTGTACAGGTTCCCGCAAGGAATCACCGAAAACCTGATCACGGAAGGATTCGAGAGTGTCCTTGGCGCACATTCAGTCACTGGTATCGATGATGCGACGCTGAAGGGCCTGCTGACAGACCAGGAATCCGCCCTGGAAATGGTGTTCGCGGCGGTAAAAAACGAACGGCCGCTATCCAATCATGTCATCAAGGAATGGCATGCGCTCATGACCCGGCATCAGGAAACGACGGCCGGGATCGATCCTTTTGGCAACCGGGTTCAGATTCCGCTGCGGTGCGGAGAATACAAGATCCGCCCGAACAATCCCCGGCGTCCGGACGGTGTGGTCCATGAATACTGCCCGCCGGAACAGGTCCAGAGCGAAATGGACCGTTTCCTCGAATTCCATCACGTTCACGAGGACCTGGAACTGGCCCCGGAGGTCGAGGCAGCCTGGCTGCATCACGAGTTTGTCCGGGTCCACCCGTTCCAGGATGGAAACGGTCGGGTCTCCCGATTGCTGATGGCTTATCCCTACATCAAGGCCGGGGAGTTTCCTCCGATCATCCATGCGGACAACAAGCCGGCCTACCTGGACGCATTGCACTTGGCCGACAGGGGGGACTTACGGTCGTTTGTTGACTTTCTCGGCGGCCTCGCGGCAGTGCGGTGTGATGCCGCCGCGCTTCGGGCCGAACGAATCCTGGCCGGCGACCACGTCATGCTGTACGCAAACGGTGGCGTCACGAACAACGGAATCTATTACCCGCCCGAACCATCACCTGGAAAATAGCCGGCAAGGCATCCGGGGCAATAACCCGAAACCGGGCACACCGGCGACACATCGGAAGATCCGTTCGCCATACCTTGTCCGTCAATACCGCCGCGGCCCTGGTAACGACCGGCCGTGCGGTCACCTTTGCGGCTTCGCACGGTCGCTGTGACGCCGACGGGCTTGCGGAGAATCCGCGAACGACCTCGATGAGTCATTCCGCCAATGCTAGACCATGCACCTGACGTCATGCATCCCGCTCACGATGCAGCCGGTCCGGCCGGATCTGAGACCTGCATTGATGTGGTGGACTCAAGTCAGTTAATTTGCAGAAGACGCAGGCATCGGTTTGATGAAGTCGATCACCGGCCCGGGTTCCTTGCCCTGAAAGCGCACGCGAGGACGATTGGATCGACAGGAATACCGGATTCCGGCGGCATGTCGGAACGAAGGCGTTCCGCGGATAAGGAGGATTTGATGTCCCAACATGGCTATGATTCGGGTCGGTTGGACCTGCCGTTTGTCGGGATATCGACATTCGGGAAATTCCCGCATGTGTCGGACTGGGACGCGATTGACGCGGATGTTGCCGTCCTTGGCGCGCCATTCGATTTCGGGACCCAGTGGCGTTCCGGTGCCCGTTTCGGCCCGAGGGCAATTCGGGAAGCCTCAACCCTGTTTTCGTTCGGTCACGCAGGTGTTTACGATCATGAAGACGGCGCAACCTACCTTGATGGCGTTCGAATAGTCGATGCGGGAGACGCAGACATCGTTCACACCGATACCGAACTAAGCCACGCCAACATCGAATCTGCCGTCCGTGCCATTCTTGCCTCAGGCGCAATGCCCGTCGTGCTGGGCGGCGATCATTCGATCAACATTCCGTGCGTGCGGGCATATTCGGACCATGGACCGCTGCACATCGTCCAGATCGACGCTCATCTCGACTTCGTGGACGTTCGCCACGGAGTTCGCCACGGTCACGGCAACCCGATGCGCCGGGCAGCAGAACAGGTTCACGTTTCAGGGATTTCGCAGATCGGCATTCGAAATGTCTCGTCGACTGCCAGGGAAGGCTACGAGGCGGCACTGTCCATGGGCTGCGACATCATTTCGGTCAGGCAGGCGCGTGCGCTCGGAACGGACGGGCTGCTCGAACGGATTCCCGCAGGGGCGCGATACTACGTGACGATTGACATCGACGGCTTCGATCCGTCAATTGCGCCGGGCACCGGAACTCCGAGCCACGGTGGTTTCCTGTACTACGAGATTCTGGAATTCCTCGACGGGTTGACGCAGCGCGGGCAGGTGGTTGGATGCGATCTGGTGGAAGTCGCGCCGGACTACGATCGCACGGGGACAACGGCGATCCTCGCGGCCCAGATTCTCCTAAATTTCATCGGAAGAATCCTTCACCGGCGCAGGTGACGGCCGAGCTACCCGCGGCTCGAAAACAATGGGGATTATACTGATTACTTGTGACATTCATGCTGCCAGTTTCCGGTCGATTTCACGGGTCATGGCGGTTGCCGACACCTGGCCGTGACCTTGGATGAATCCCTGACAATTCAGGCAGATCGTGCCGTGAGCGCGTGACCGGAAACCAGCCTTTCCCGTCACCAGGCGAACCTTGTGCCGAAGGCCCGACCGCGTGAGCGAAACTTCCTCATACCGCTACATCATCTTCCGGCTTCTGCCGCCGCCGTGATATTCTGGTTATGAGTCCTGAGCCTAGATGTTCCACTCGAAGGATGGCAGAAGATAGCCTGACACCAGCGTCATGTTGGCAAGACTTCGCGTTTTGGCACTCCAAGGCTCTGGATTATTGTGATGCCCCAGGACCGCTGATGAAAGGGGCCGCGGCAGCGCCTTTTGTTGCGGCCATTCGGCCCGGCGGTCCATTGTTAAAGTTCGGTTGTGTCGCCGCACATCCCGCTGTTAGGTTTTTAAGGGGATTCGGTCCGTTCAAGCGGGCGCAGCCGATCGCCCCCGCCGTGGAACAGGTCTGGCCGCCATGGCCAAGGGGCAGGGTCTCGGACGCAACAAACAGGCGGAGGCTCTTTTCATCAAGACGCGGCGACAGGGCATCGATCCGGCGCCGGATGCTCTCGATCGTATCCATGCCGCGAGTGAATCACATTTCGATTCCAGGAGGAATCCCTCAGCGACAAAACGATTCGCCTGTTTCGCAATGAACCCCAAGCAAATATCGGCGGTTGGGAAACGTCTTTTCGGCAGTTCTGGACGCGGAATCCGGCGTGTCCTTGGTGGTTGCCGGATCATCCGAGGAAATCGCGCTCAATCCGCGTTAAACTGAAGTTCTAGCGTTTTTTGGCGCAGTTTTTCCGATTTATTCCTTTTTTACAGGGGGTTGTGAACCCGGGGCGCGTCGCGAAACGGATTCCCGTAGGCACGACTGGCACCATCAAGCCATAGACCTCACCGGCAGTGTTCCCACAGAATATGGGAAAAATTGCCCGGTATCCCCGATTTCCCCTTGACACCATAGCAATGATACCCCATGGTCCGCCCGAATCTGTAGGCACGTCAGGATCCCGCCATGCCCAAATCCGCAGGAATGCATGTCGCCGTCCTCAAAAAACACCAGAACGGAAAGACATACACCTCGGTCCTCCTCCGGCAGAGCTACCGCGACCACAACAACCGGGTGCAGAAGCGAACCCTCGCCAATCTCTCCCACCTGCCGCCGCACACCATCCCGCTGCTGCGCGGCGCACTGGCGGGTAAGCAGTACGCAGAAGTCGGCGACGTGCTCGGGGACCCGGTCCGCTCCCGCCACCACGGGGCGGTGCAGGCGGTGCAGACGGCCATGAATGCCATCGGCATTCCCCGTCTCGTCGCCCGCGAGCGGTGCCCGGAACGCGACCTTGTCCTCGCCATGGTCGCCGGCCGCATCCTCAGGCCGAATTCCAAACTCGCCACCAACCGATGGTGGCGGAACACCACCCTGCCGCAGGAGTTCGCCATCGCCGATGACGTCACCGCCGATGACCTCTACGCGGCGATGGACTGGCTCGACGAGCGACAGGAGGGCATCCAGGGACGCCTGGCACGACGCTGGATCACGCACGACGATCTCGTCCTCTGGGACCTGTCCTCGACCTGGTACGAGGGGAGCCACTGTCCGCTCGCACGCTTCGGCTACAGCCGCGACCGCAAGCGGGGCCTCCCGCAGATCAATTTCGGCCTCCTCTGCGACCGCGACGGGCGCCCGGTCGCGGTCTCGGTCTACCCGGGAAACATCGCCGACAAGGAAACCCTCCTGCCCGAGCTCGACCGCCTCCAGCGCCGCTTCAACCTCTCCCGGGTGGTGATGGTCGGGGACCGCGGCATGATCATCAAGGCCACCATCGCGGCCCTGCGCGACCGCGACGGCGTCGCGTGGATCACCGCCCTCAAGAGCCAGACCATCCGCAAGCTCGCCCGCCAGGGCCATCTCGACCGTTTCCAGGACCCCGAACACCAGCAGACCCTGTTCGAGATCCGGGACCATCCCGACTTCCCGAAGGAGCGCCTCGTCGCCTGCCGCAATCCCCGCCTTGCCGGGCATCGTGACCGGGTGCGGCAGGAGCTGCTCAAGGCCACCGAGAAGGCGCTCGCGGAGATCGTCACCCGGGTCGAGGGCGGAACCCTCGAGGGCGAGGCCGACATCGGTCTCGCCGTCGGCGAGGTCATCAACAGGAAAAAGGTCAAGAAGCACTTCCACGTCGACATCACCGCGACCAGCTTCAGCTTCCGCCGCAAGCAGCAGTCCATCGACGCCGAGGCCGCCCTCGACGGAATCTACATCATCCGCACCTCGCTCGGCTCCGAAGACATGGCCGCCCCCGAATGCGTCCGGAACTACAAGCGGTTGACCCGCGTGGAGCGTGCATTCCGCTGCCTCAAATTGAGCGACCTCCAGGTCCGGCCCATATTCCACCGCCTCGAGCACCGGGTCCGCGCCCATTTCTTCATCTGCATGCTCGCCTATCTCGTCGAATGGCACATGCGCAGGGCATGGGCTCCCCTGTGCTACACCGACACCGAACCCGACGAGACCGGGGATCCGGTCCTGCCCGCCCGGCGTTCGGAGCCGGCACTGACCAAGGTTCATACCCACACCCTGCCGGACGGCAGCGGCGCCCACAGCTTTCGTACCCTTCTCGACAGCCTGTCAACCATCGTCCGCTCCTCCCACGCGGTTCCACGCACGGGCGGCGGAAAGGAAGAGACCACGATCGAGGTGACGACCCGGCCCGACGCCGGCCAGGAGAGGGCACTGAAACTGTTGAAGGATATCACAGCCATGTGACGGCGGATCCGGCCGGAATCGCCGTTTGTAGGCAGACAGTGACAATCCCGATCCACGTATCATGTTGATACGATTCAATTAATCTCTTACCAGCTCCAGAACTTCAGGTTAAACGTTAACGCGGAAACGCTTTGAAAGGGCCTGGCATCCATCTTGACCAGGTCCCGCGCGGGATCGCGGAAACGCTCAAATTCCTGCCACCAGGTGGTCCTGTCGGTCCCGATCATCAGCACGGCTGACTCCCGATCGACAACCACGAAATAGACGCGATGACCAGGTCCGCAGTCGATCCGAATTTTCGAGACCACTTCGCTTCCCGGGCGCAATGCAGAACGCTCTAGTTTTTGGATAACGCGTCGCTGAGGGCGAAATATGACGCCTTGGGGGTGCGTTTCAGGGTATCGAAGTCGACATGCACGATTCCGAAGCGCTTGTCGTACCCGAGAGACCATTCGAAGTTGTCGAGCAAGGACCAAACGACATATGCGCCGACGTTTATGCCCTCGGCGACCGCCGTCAGCACTTGCCCGATGTGGGCGTCGAGAAATGCGCACCTGTCTAGGTCAGTGATCCGGCCGTCCGGGCGAACGGCATCCGGTGCGGCCATGCCACTTTCCGTCACGTGAATCGGCAGGCCTTGAGCGTATTCCGAGTGCACCCGGCGCAGAAAACGAAGGAGGCCTTCGGGATAGATTTCCCAGCCCATTTCCGTCTTCGCAAGCGGCCCGGGGATCTCCCGGTAACCGGGAAAGCGGTCCGCCTCTGCGCCCTCTGGCGGGGCGATCAGCTTGCGCGTGTAATAATTGATTCCGATCCAGTCGACGGGCGCCGCGATGATGTCCATGTCCCGTTCCCAGCCAATCGGCAGATGCGGCAGCAAGCCCTCCAATGCCCGTTCCGGGTAACCCTGTCCCCGCATGGCTCCGAGGAACCACCGGTTGTAGATCTCGTCGTAGAGCTTCGCCTTTTCGATCGATTCCGGTCGGATGTCGGCAGGTTCCGCGTACTCGAAGTTGACGACCGCGCCAAGGTTGGACACGTCGAGCGACCGCATGGCTTCGACCGCCAGGCCATGGCCGAGAAGAACGTGATGCATGGCCCTCGCAGCAGCCCTGATGTCTCTCATCCCGGGTGCGTGAAGTCCGTCGAAATGCGAGAGCCAGGCCACGCACCACGGCTCGTTGATCGGGGCTGCAGACGTGATCCGGTCGCCAATGCGTTTCGCTATCGTTTCCGCGAAACCGGCGAACGCATGAGGGGTATTCCGATTGGTCCAACCGCCCTCGTCGGCAAGGGGCGACGGAAGTTCCCAATGGTACAGCGTAACCCACGGTTCCATTCCGCGGGACAACACCTGGTCCACCAGCCGGTCATAAAAATCCAGGCCTTCGTCATTGACCGTACCGCGCCCGTCGGGAATGACCCTGGCCCAGGACGTGGAAAACCGCCAGACGTCAAAGCCGGCTGCCGCCGCGAGGTCCATGTCCTCGGCGTACCTGTGATAGTGGTCGCAGGCCACGCGGCCATCATGGCAGTGAGCAACGTTTCCGGGCGTGGCGGCGAAGCTGTCCCAGTGGGTCGAGCCGGCATTTCCGGAGCCGTGCCCCTCGATCTGGTAACTCGAACCGGCGACCCCGAAACGGAACCCTGCAGGGAAATCGTTGCGGCAAAAGTTCATCGCGGCGTCCTCGCTGACCGATTCCCGGCGATATCACGGCCGATGACCGTCCAGACTCCCGGTTCCGTGATCATGACGGGCGGGTTCTCTCAATTGACAATTCGACAGGTGTTGGCATGATGTTGAGCCTGTGTGCGTTTATTTGGCAGGGAAGGACGTTTCAATGGCCGGTTCTGAAACCGCCGAAGGCGTGGTCGGTGGGCGCCTGCACGCTGAAGACTACGCACTGAATTTCGCCGACCTGCATCCTGCCATGGACCCACACGAGGCGAAGGTCGCTGCGGACCGCTGCTATTTTTGCCACGACGCCCCCTGTGTAACAGCCTGTCCGACCACCATCGACATCCCGTTGTTTATTCGCCAGATTTCGACGGGCATGCCGAAAGCGGCCGCTCGAACGATCCTCGATCAGAACATTCTTGGAGGCATGTGCGCGCGCGCATGCCCGACGGAGGTTCTTTGCGAGGAAGCCTGCGTTCGCGAGCTTGCGGAAGGTGCGCCGGTGGAGATCGGTCGGCTGCAGCGGTTTGCGACGGATTTCCTGATTTCCGCTGACGAGCATCCATATCACCGGTCTGAAGAGACCGGTTTTCGGGTTGCCGTCGTCGGCGCCGGTCCGGCGGGACTTTCCTGCGCACACCGGTTGTCAATGAAGGGTCACCAGGTCACGGTCTTCGAACCCAAGGTCAAGCCGGGCGGACTCAACGAATATGGAATCGCGGCCTACAAGACGGTCGACCAGTTCGCGCAGCGGGAAGTCGATTGGCTGTTGTCGATCGGAGGGATCGAGATTCTGCCGGGGCGGCTTGGCGACGATATCAGTATCCCCGGCCTCCGCGATTCCCATGACGCGGTTTTTCTTGGTATCGGTCTCGCCGGTGTCAACGCGCTCTTGACCGAGGATGGCGGGGACGCCGCGGCTGTCGACAATATCGAGGACGCGATCGCCTTTATCGCCAGGTTGCGCCAGGAAACCGACTTCAGCCAGTTGCCGGTCGGCCGCGACGTCGTGGTGATCGGAGGCGGCATGACGGCGATCGACGCCGCGATTCAGTCCAGGCTCCTCGGCGCCGAGACGGTGACGCTGGTCTATCGGCGCGGCCGAGAGCAAATGAGTGCTTCGGGCTTCGAGCAGGAACTGGCACTGAAACGGGGCGTGCACATCCGCGCCAATGCCAGGCCCGTTCGGCTGATTTCCGAAAACGGCGCGCTCAGGGAAGTGGAATTCGTCCGGACGCGGACCCGGGACGGGCGGATCGAGGATACCGGGAGCCGCTTCCGGCTCAGGGCGGACCAGCTGTTTCGTGCAATTGGCCAGAAACTGGAAGTCGATTCGGACCGGATCGAGATCGATCGGGGCAAGATCCGCGTCGACGGGGATGGCAGAACAAGCCTTGAGGGTGTCTGGGCCGGAGGAGACTGCGCGAGTGGTGGTGATGATCTGACCGTAACTGCCGTTGCGGAAGGTCGGGACGCCGCCGAGGACATCCACCGGTTCCTTTCGGGCAACTGACAAGCGGGAAACCGTCAGGGAAGGCAAAAGGCCGGGATGACGAAACGTCTCTGGCGCCAGGGTCGAGGAAGGAAAGGAAAAGGGCATGGCCGATCTCGCTACGGAATTTGCCGGTATCCGGTCGCCGAACCCGTTCTGGGTGGCTTCGGCGCCGCCGACCGACAAGGAATACAACGTCAGGAGGGCTCTCGACCTGGGATGGGGCGGGGTTGTCTGGAAGACTCTCGGCCTTGATCCGCATATCGTCAACGTGAACGGTCCCCGCTACGGGGTGGTCAGGGGCGCCGATGGGCAGCTCATCGGCATGAACAACATCGAGTTGATCACCGACCGGCCGCTCGACGTCAATTTGCGCGAAATCAAGACGATCAAGCAGGACTATCCGGATCGTGCGATCGTTGTTTCGCTGATGGTCCCCTGTGAAGAGGATGCGTGGAAGTTCATTCTCGGGAAGGTGGAGGAAACCGGCGCAGACGGAGTCGAGCTCAATTTCGGCTGTCCGCACGGAATGAGCGAACGCGGCATGGGCTCGGCGGTTGGCCAGGTTCCCGAGTACATCGAAATGGTGACCCGCTGGTGCAAGGCAATGACGAGGATGCCGGTCATCGTCAAGCTGACCCCCAACGTAACCGATGTCAGGTATCCGGCGCGGGCTGCCCTCAAGGGGGGCGCAGACGCCGTCAGCCTGATCAACACGCTCAACTCGATCACGAGTGTCGATCTTGACGACTTCTGTCCTGAACCCGCGATAGATGGCAAGGGGACTCACGGAGGGTATTGCGGTCCGGCCGTACGCCCGATCGCGCTTCACATGGTCGCCGAGATTGCCCGCGATCCGGAAACACGGGACTTGCCGATCTCCGGCATCGGAGGCATCGGCACATGGCGGGATGCGGCCGAGTTCATCGCGCTCGGTGCCGGAACCGTTCAGGTCTGTACTGCCGCCATGACCTTCGGATTCCGCATCATTCACGAAATGATCTCGGGCCTTGAGCACTGGATGGATGCGCAGGGACATGAAACCATGTCCTCGATTCAAGGCAGGGCGGTTCCCAACGTGACCGACTGGCAGTATCTCAACCTGAATTTCGTCACCAAGGCGCAAATCGACCAGCGACTTTGCATCAAGTGCGGCCGGTGCTTCGCCGTCTGCGAGGACACGTCGCACCAGGCGATTGCCATCGGCGCGGACCGGACGTTCGAAGTCATCGACGAAGAGTGCGTGGCATGTAATCTCTGCGTCAATGTCTGTCCGGTGGACAATTGCATCACCATGAAGACCCTGCCGGCTGGAAGCCTCGATACACGGACCGGCCAGGTCGTCGAACCGGACTACGCGAACTGGACCGTTCATCCCAACAACCCGGCCGCCGGAGCATCGGCCGACTGACTCGAGGAATCGCCGGTGACGGCGGCATTGCACGGCATGGAAGAACAATGACAGTCACACGCGAAAACCTGCGGCTGAACGGTGGCCGCCTTTGGGACAGCATCATGGAGATGGCGACGATCGGTCCCGGCATCGCGGGGGGCAACAACCGCCAGACGCTGACGGACGCCGATGGCGAGGGAAGGAAGCTCTTCCTGGACTGGTGCCACGAGGCGGGGCTGAGCGTTGGTGTCGACCGGATGGGAACGATGTTTGCCCGTCGCGAGGGCGAGGACTCGAACCTGTTGCCGGTTTGTGCCGGGAGTCATCTCGATACACAGCCGACGGGTGGCAAGTACGACGGTGTGCTGGGCGTACTCGGTGCTCTCGAAATCGTCAGGACGCTGGACGATCTCGGCATTCGGACGCGGCGGCCGATCGAAATCATCAACTGGACAAACGAGGAAGGCACCCGTTTCGCGCCGCCCATGTTGGCGTCGGGGGTCTTTGCGGGCGTACACGGGCTCGACTGGGCCTATGCCCGCAAGGACGCGGATGGCAAGAGTTTCGGCGACGAGTTGAGACGGATCGACTGGGTTGGCGACGAAGAGGTCGGCGCCCGAAAAATGCATGCCTTTTTCGAACTCCACATCGAACAGGGACCGATCCTGGAAGCGGAACAGGCCGATGTCGGGGTCGTTACCCACGGACAGGGCCTGTCGTGGACCGAGGTGACCGTGACCGGCAAGGAAAGCCATACGGGCAGCACGCCGATGCCGATGCGCCGAAACGCCGGTCTCGGCATGGCGCGTATCGTCGATCTCGTCGACCGGATTGCCTGGTCGCACGAACCGCACGCGGTTGGTGCAGCGGGGCACGTCGACGTCTATCCGAATAGCCGCAACGTGATTCCGGGTCGTGTCGTCTTCACCGTGGATTTCCGTTCACCCGACCTGGCGGCCATCGAAGACATGGAATCCCGGCTTCGCACGGGCGGCAGGGAGATCGCGTCCGAACTCGGACTGGAGATCGGTTTCGAGAAGGTCGGTGGCTTCGACCCGGTTTCCTTCGACGAGAATTGTGTTGCAGCCGTGCGATCGGCCGCCGAACGCCTCGGATATTCCCACCGGGACCTGATATCGGGTGCAGGACACGACGCCTGCTGGATCAACCGGGTTGCGCCGACTGCGATGGTCATGTGTCCCTGCGTCGACGGCCTGTCGCACAACGAAGCGGAAGAGATCTCCCCGGAATGGGCCGAGGCCGGCGCCAATGTCCTGATGCACGCGGTCCTCGATACGGCCGAAGTGGTTTCATGACTCTTCGCCGTGATGGGTCAGGCCGACTTGCCGGATGGCGCCACGACTTTCGGCTTGGGAAGACGGGGACACGATCCGGGATCGGGATCCGGGGCGTCGTGAATACCAGCGTATTCGCGCAACGGCGCCTCCCGGCGTCACCCCGAATTGAAGGAGGGAAAGCATGAGCAAGGTCGTCAAGGGCGGTACGGTTGTCACCGCGGATCGGACCTGGAAGGCCGATGTGCTGATCGAGGGCGAACGAATCGCCCGGGTCGGCGAAGGATTGTCGGGCGATGAAGTGATCGATGCGGAAGGCGCCTATGTCATCCCGGGCGGTATCGACCCGCACACGCATCTCGAAATGCCTTTCATGGGAACGACGGCAGCCGAAACCTTCGAGTCCGGTACCTGGTCGGCGGCGGTTGGCGGAACCACGATGCTCGTCGACTTCTGCCTGCCGGGCGAAGACGGTTCGATCAGGAACGCCATCAACGAGTGGCACCGAAAGTCGGCGCCGCAGATCTGCAGTGATATCGGGTACCACATGGCGGTTACCGGCTGGGACGAGACCGTCTTCAACGAAATGAAGGATGCCGTCGACATGGGGGTCAATTCCTTCAAGCATTTCATGGCCTACAAGGGTGCGCTGATGGTCGAGGACGACGAGATGTTCGCCTCCTTTCAACGCTGTGCGGAACTCGGCGCACTACCCATGGTGCATGCGGAAAACGGCGACATCGTGGCTGAACTCCAGCAGAAATACATGGCGGAAGGAATCACAGGACCCGAAGGTCACGCCTATTCGCGACCGCCGGAGGTCGAGGGTGAAGCGGCAAACCGCGCGATCATGATCGCGGATGCCGCCAATGTTCCGCTCTACATCGTTCATGTCTCGTGCGAGCAGGCCCATGAAGCGATACGGCGGGCAAGGCAAAAGGGCATGCGGGTCTACGGCGAGCCGCTGGTTCAATTCCTGACCCTCGATGAATCCGAGTATTTCAACCAGAGTTGGGAGCATGCCGCGCGACGGGTCATGTCCCCCCCGTTCCGGAACAAGGAACACCAGGCAGGCCTGTGGGCCGGTCTCCAGGCCGGTTCATTGCAGGTGGTCGCCACGGATCACGCGGCCTTCACCACCGAACAGAAGCGCATGGGCATCGACAATTTCATGACCATCCCCAACGGTACGGGCGGCCTCGAGGAAAGGCTTGGGGTCCTGTGGACGGAAGGAGTTGAAACCGGCCGGCTGACCATGAACGAATTCGTCGCCGTGACCTCGACCAATATCGCCCGGATCCTCAACATCTACCCGAAAAAGGGCGCGATCACGGAGGGCGCCGATGCCGACATCACCGTGTGGGACCCGTCGATCCACAAGACGGTCTCCGCAAGTACCCAAAAGTCGGTTCTCGACTACAACGTATTCGAAGGATGGGAGGTGAAGGCGCAGGCCCGCTACACCATCAGTCGCGGGGATGTCATTTGGGCCTGGGGACAGAATTCCCAGCCGCGGCCGGGCCGCGGCCGGTTTGTTCCGCGCCCGCCGTTTCCGTCGGCTCACCGCGCGTTGTCGAAATGGAAGGCGCTCAACAGTCCCAGGAAGGTCGATCGAGATCCGCTCAACATTCCTGCCGGCATATAGGCCGATGTTCGATCGTGATCGTCTGACCGGGCATTGCATGGCCGCGACCTGGCGGCGCGGTTGTGTCCCTGGCCGGCATGATCCCTCGATCCGTACAGGGAAGGACAGCGGGTCATGAAGGCTCCGGCGATTGACGCTCACTCGGTCAACCTGACATTCCAGACATCGGACGGGCCGGTCGACGCATTGAAGGACGTGACCCTGTCGATCGGCACGGGCGAGTTCGTGTCCTTCATCGGACCGTCCGGTTGCGGAAAAACAACGCTTCTTCGCGTCATCGCCGACCTGGAACAACCGACCGGCGGAGAGATCAGGGTCAACGGGATGACGCCTGAAGCCGCGCGCAAGGCCCGGGCCTATGGTTACGTCTTCCAGGCAGCGGGTCTCTATCCCTGGAGGACCATCGAAAAGAACGTCATGCTGCCGCTCGAAATCATGGGCTACGACCGGGCCGAACGCGCCAACCGTGCCCATGAAGCGCTGCGGCTGGTGGACCTTGGGGGCTTCGAGCGAAAATACCCTTGGCAGCTTTCGGGTGGCATGCAGCAGCGGGCGTCGATCGCCAGGGCCCTGGCCTTTGACGCCGATATCCTGTTGATGGATGAGCCTTTCGGCGCACTCGACGAGATCGTGCGGGACCGTTTGAACGAGGAACTGCTCGATCTCTGGGCGCGCACGGGAAAGACCATCGCCTTCGTCACCCACTCGATCCCCGAGGCCGTCTACCTCTCGACCAGGATCGTGGTCATGTCTGCGCGTCCGGGAAGGGTCACCGACATCATCGACAGCCCGCTGCCGAAGGAACGGGATCTTTCGATCCGCGACAGCGCCGACTTCCTGGAAGTCGCCGCGCGGATACGCCAGGGCCTGAGAGCCTGAATGGAGCTCCCGCGCAAATGATCAGGCCAGATGGATCAATTCTCCCGGTCTTCACCGTCGTGACCGCGATCGTTCTTGTCTGGTACGTGGCGGCGGTCATGCTCAACCTCTCGTGGGTTCGGGACCAGGCCGAAAGGGCAGGGCAGGAACCCGGGTTCGCCGAACTGGTTTCAGAAACGCTTGCCCAGGATCGTCCCCGGCTGCCTGCGCCGCACCAGGTGGCCATCGAGGTCTGGAACACGACCGTCGAGAAGAAAATCACCTCCAAAAGGAGCCTGGTATTCCATGGTTGGGTTACCCTGTCCGCAACGCTCCTCGGCTTCGCGTTCGGTGCCGGGCTCGGCATGTTGCTCGCCGTGGCCATCGTCCATGACCGGGCGACCGACCTGAGTGTCATGCCGCTGGTCATCGCCTCGCAGACCATTCCCATACTTGCCCTTGCACCGATGATCATCGTGGTGCTCAACGCCGTCGGACTGTCGGGATTGATCCCCAAGGCGATCATCTCCGCCTATCTCAGTTTTTTCCCCGTGGCGGTCGGAATGGTGTCGGGATTCCGCAGTCCGGCGCAACATGAACTGGACCTGATGAAGACCTACAATGCCAGCCGAACGCAACTGTTCTGGAAACTCAGGGTCCCCGCATCGATGTCGTTCCTTTTTCCGTCACTCAAGGTGGCAATTGCCGCCAGCCTGGTCGGAGCAATTGTCGGCGAATTGCCGACGGGCGCCGTCGCCGGACTGGGCGCGCGGCTGCTGGCGGGCAGTTACTACGGCCAGACAATCCAGATCTGGTCGGCGCTCCTGGTCGCGGCGGCAATGGCTGCGGCGCTCGTGACCCTGGTCGGCGGGGCCGAGCGTCTGACCCGCCGTGCCATGGGTGCGCGCCCATGATGCTCGTTGTCACGGCGTTGCTGCTCTGGGCGGCGGCCTGGGCGTTCAATCGATGGATTGCCTCCATACCCGGGTTCGACCGTGTGGCCCGGCTGCTGTCGCCGCTGATCTTCGGCATCACGGTACTCGTCGTATGGGAACTCGTGGTGCGCGGACTCGGGGTCCCCGAAGTCATCCTCCCGCCGGTCAGCAGTATCGCCACGAGGTTTGTGAACAGTGCCGGGACGCTCTGGATCGATTTTGTCCAGACGGTCATCAAAGGCGCGTTGAGCGGTTACCTGATCGGTTGCGGGGCAGCCGTCGTCACCGCAATAGCCGTGGACCGGTCTCCCTTTCTCCGGCGCGGTCTGCTCCCGGTGGGGAACTTCGTCGCGGCGCTGCCGATCGTCGGCATGGCGCCCATCCTGGTCATGTGGTTCGGCTTCGACTGGCAGTCAAAGGCAGCCGTCGTGGTCGTGATGGTATTCTTCCCCATGCTGGTCAATACTGTTCAGGGTCTCGGGGAAGCACAGCCGATGCAGCGGGACCTGATGCGGACCTACGCGGCAGGGTACTGGCAGACGCTGGTGAAACTCCGGTTGCCGGCCGCCGGGCCATTGATCGTGAACGGTCTGAAGATCTGCGCGACGCTTTCGCTGATCGGAGCGATCGTGGCCGAATTTTTCGGCTCGCCCGTCCGGGGGATGGGATTCCGCATCTCGACCGAAGTCGGCCGGCTCAACCTGGACATGGTCTGGGCGGAAATAGCGGTTGCCGCGGTTGCAGGCTCCGTATTCTACGGTATCATCACTTTCGGCGGACGGATGGTGAATTTCTGGCATCCGTCTCAACGTCGGGACTTGCGGTGACCTTCGTCACGGGCCAGTCTTCGAGTGACATGGGGTTCGGTTCGGGGCACGCCTGGAATCAGGCCCGGCGAAAGAACGGGTTCCTTCGAACCGGTTGAAAAAAAGGGAGAGAAAACATGAAAACGAAATTCGTGAATCCATTGGCGGCGGGGCTGGTGCTCGGTCTTGGCTGGGCCACGCAGTCGCTTGCCGCGGACGAAGTCACATTGCAGTTGAAGTGGGTCACCCAGGCCCAGTTTGCCGGTTACTACGTTGCGCTCGACAAGGGATTCTACGCAGAGGAAGGCCTGGACGTCAGCATCAATGCCGGGGGTCCCGACATAGCACCAACCCAGGTGATCGCCGGCGGTGGTGCCGACGTCACGGTCGAATGGATGCCGGCGGCACTGGCTGCGCGGGAACGCGGCCTTCAACTTGTGAACATCGCACAGCCGTTCAAGTCATCCGGCATGATGCTGACCTGCCGGAAGGACGCGGGCATCGGTTCCACTGATGACTTTCGCGGCAAGACGCTCGGTGTCTGGTTTTTCGGCAACGAGTATCCGTTTCTCAGCTGGATGAGCCAACTCGCCATTCCGACCGAAGGCGGTGACGATGGCGTCGAAGTCCTGAAGCAGGGATTCAACGTCGACCCGCTCCTGCACGAGCAGGCGGCCTGTATTTCGACCATGACCTACAACGAATACTGGCAGGTCATCGACGCGGGATTGTCGGAGGATGACCTGGTCGTGTTCAAGTACGAGGACCAGGGCGTGGCGACCCTCGAGGACGGCCTCTACGTGCTCGAGGAAAATCTCGCCGATCCGGCATTCGTGGACAAGATGGTCCGCTTTGTCCGTGCATCGATGAAGGGATGGAAATACGCCGAAGAGAATGTCGCCGAGGCGGTCGGGATCGTTCTCGACAACGATGCGACCGGAGCCCAGACCGAACACCACCAGACGCGGATGATGGGTGAAATCGCGAAGCTGACGGCGGGTTCCGACGGCTCTCTCGATCCAGCCGATTTCGAACGAACGGTGGACACGCTGCTTGCGGGCGGATCAGACCCGGTCATCACCATGCGCCCGGAAGGGGCCTGGACCCACGCCATCACCGATGCCGCCCTGAACTGACGGGCGTCATCGAGAGCGTACGAAACGCCTGCCGCGCAAGCGGGGGTGAAGAATTCGTTCGCGTAACATTCGGCGCCCGGTGCTGATTTCCGTGTCAGCACCGAGGCCGCCGGGCCAAGGGTAAGCCGGACCGTCACAAGGATCGATTCCCGGTGCGTCACCAATGGACCATCAAGGATTGGCCTTTGAATTTCCTTGCGGCATTTCAATTGCGCCGGCATGGCGATGGCCCTTGACACTGGTGGACGCAGAGGCCGCATCGTGGTCCGGGTGCTCGATCACCCTTCGGTACCCCACCGCCTACGCCTCGCAGCCGGTTGCTGACGAAAGACGCCACTGCGCAAATGCGTTACGCTTGTTTGCCGTTGACGTCACCGGTCCGGTGGGTTCTAGTGTCGTATTGTTTTTTGTTGCCTTTATTTGCAAGTACACGGGAGGAGACCGAAGAATGAAATTTCCAAGAATACTGAAATCGCTGATATTTGGGGGAATTGTCTCGGCATTGGGAGGTGTCGGCGCATCTGCGGACGAGTGGCAGGATGTTGTCGATGCTGCCAAGGCCGAAGGCAAGGTCGTGCTGTACCTGGCGAAGTCAAACGCTCAGGCGGAAGCACTCCTCAAGGCGTTCGAAGCGGAATACGGCATAACCGGCGAATGGCTCCGTGGTTCGGCACGGGCACAGACGTCACGGTTGATGGGCGAGTTGCAGGCGGGCGCGCCGCAGGCCGACGTGTTCTACACGGCCGGACCGATTTCCCACTCGCGAATTGCCGAACAGACCCCGGTCTGGGTTCCCAGCGGGCCAAACGCCGCCAACTGGCCGGAGGATTTCGCATTTCCGCATGGCAGCGTCCAGATGACCGCCGACCCGGTCGTGATCATCTACAACACCGACGCCGTCCAGCCGGCGCCCTCGAAATACGAGGACATGATCGGCAAGGGATACATTACCGCCGTTGGTTCACCGGCCTCCGTCTTCCGTACCGCCTACTATCTCCGGACCCGCGAGTTTCTCGGCGACGGGTTCTGGGAATCGATCGCCGCGGACGGCATCGTGACCGGACCATCCGTGAACGCGCTGGTCCAGGGAATCGCAGCCGGTGAATCCGACATTGCATTGGCGTTCGGTTGGCAGGCCGCGGGATTGAAGCGCGACGGTGCACCGATCGACTGGGCCACACCCGATTCGAAGGTCTGGGCTCTCACGCAATGGGCCATGGCCCTGGAAGGAGGCCCGAACCCGAATGCCGGCAAGCTGCTTCTTGACTACATGATGGGACCGGAAGGCCAGGCGATCCTGAATACGGACGGTGGCGTCAGCGTGATCGGGACAGACGAACTGCCCATTAACGTCAATGAAGAGGCCGTGACGGCACAGGATGCCATAAACCTGACAAGGTGGTGGGAAAAAACCTTCCAGCAGGCGATCCCGCAGTAACGAAAAACACTGCCAGAGTACTTGGCAGCATGTAGGTCGCAAGGCTGTTGATAACACGCGGGTCCGCGACTGAGCCGGCTTGCCGCGAAAACGCGTCGCGGACAAGCCGGCTCATGGACTTTGTGCGGCGTGGAACTGTCGACTGGACGCTGGTATCGGGCCGGGCCGCGATTGTCCTGATCCTCGCGATGATTTTCGCACCCATTATCCAGGTCATGTTCGAACCCATGACCCGGTTCTGGGAGCAGCTGCAGGTGGTCGCCGCACTCCCGAATATCGGCCGGACGATCATCAACACCTTCGTGCTCGCCGGCGGAACCCTTGTCCTCGCATTGACCTTCGGAACATTTTTCGGATGGTCGACGGGACAACTGTCGCCGCGTTATGCCCGGATTGCCTCCATCCTGACGACAAGTTCGCTCTTCGTGCCGCCGATCGCCGGCGTCATCGGCTGGATTTTCCTGTTCTCGCCGCGCATCGGTTATGCAAACGTAATCTTGCGGGCGACTCCTTTCTTTGATGGCAAATCCGGCCCTGTCGACATTCGTTCCCTGTCGGGAATCATCGTTATCGACACGATTTACCTGATTCCGTTTGTCTTTCTGTATGTCTCGACCGCGCTCCGTGCGGTCGATCCCGCGCTCGAGAGTGCGGCGATGGTCTCCGGTTCGAGTTGGATCGGCGCCCAGTTCCGGATCGTCCTGCGCATCATCCGCCCGGCGATCATCTATGGAGCCGTGATCGTGATGCTGCTCGGCCTCGGCCAATTTACGGTGCCGCTGGTGCTCGGATCCAATCACGGGATCAACGTCATCACGACGGAAATCTTCAACCAGCTCGAAGTGCGGTCCATTCCCCAGGAGGCGACCGCGGCATTCCTGGCATTGCCGCTCATCCTGGCAGGCTTCGCCCTCGTGTTCATACAGCGCATGGCCGTCGGGGACGTAAACCGGTTTTCCGTTGCCAGCAAGGGGGTTGGCGGCCATAGGCGGCCGCGCAACTACCTGATCATTCCAATCATCATCTATGCCTTCATCGCGGTGGTTCCCGCGGTCACGGCATTGCTTATTGTCGCACTTTCACCTTTCTGGTCGGCCACCATCAGGGTCGACAAGTTCAGCTTGGATTCCTTTGTCGAGATCTGGCAGAATTCCACGATCCGGACGTCGATCCTCAATTCGATTCAACTGAGCGCCATCGGCGTGGTGGCAGCGCTCGTTGGCTCGTTCGTCGTGGCCCGGTTCATGCTGTCAGCGACTTCCGGCCGGTTCAGCACGTTCGTGGACTACACGATCAATCTTCCGTTGACCATTCCGCACATCGTGCTCGGGCTCGGGATCTTTCTGATTTTCGCGGTCGGGCAATTCGGCCTCTACGGATCGGGCTGGCTCTTCGTCATCGCCTACTTCGTCCTGTATCTTCCGCATGGTGTCAGGATGATTCAAAGCGGCCTCGTCCAGATGGGCACGTCGCACGAGGCAGCGGCAAGGGTCTGTGGAGCCGGACGCCTGCGGACCGTTGTCTGGATTATCCTCCCGATGCTCCGTCGCAGCGTTGCGTCGGCTGGGCTGCTCATGTTCGTCCTCATGTCCAGGGAGTTCTCAGCGTCTTCGCTGTTGCGGACCCCCAGCAACCAGGTGATGTCGACACGGCTCTTCGACAGCTACAACAACGGCACCTTCACGGATACCGCCGCGATCGCCATCGTGATGATCAGCGTCTCCCTGATCGGTGTCAGCCTGATCACGATCCTCGGCGGACGCACGACCGGTGAGGCGTCATGAGGCCGGCCGCGTCCAGCAGTAGCGGAACGGTAGGGGTCGGTGTCGATAGCCTGTCAATCACCTACCGGCTGGGACGCAAGGAAATTCTCGCACTCGACCGGATTTCGGTCGAGGTCAGGCAGGGCGAACTGTTGGTTCTCCTGGGGCCGAGCGGTTGCGGCAAGAGCACGCTTCTCAATGCCGTCGCGGGCCTGCTCAAGCCGGACGAGGGACAGATCACGATCGCGGGCCGCGAGGTGTTCGGCTCGAACGGCCTGGTTAACGTGCCCCCGAACGGCAGGAACCTGGGAATGATTTTTCAGGCGTATTCGCTGTGGCCTCACATGACGGTGCGTGACAACGTGGCGTTTCCGCTAAAGCGCCGCGGTTTTGCACAAAAGGATGTCAAGCCGACCGCGAACGCGGCACTTGATCTCGTGCGATGCGGCCAACTTGCGGATCAGTACCCGGGCCAACTGAGCGGTGGTCAACAACAAAGGGTCGCGCTGGCACGGGCGATCGTCGCCGAACCGGCCGTGTTGCTCTTCGACGAACCGCTCAGCAATCTGGATGCGAACCTGCGACGACAGCTTCGGGACGAGATTGCCGGCCTGCACAACCGCTTGCAGTTCAGCGGCATCTACGTGACCCACGACCAGGCCGAGGCGTTGTCTCTCGGTACGTCGGTTGCGGTCATGACAACAGCGAGGATTGAACAGATCGGCACTCCCCAGGAGGTGCATAACAGTCCGGTTTCGGAATATGTCGCCTGGTTCCTGGGCGCGAATGTCTTTGACGCGACCGTCGACGCGCGCGGGGCCGTCGAAACTCCCTTCGGCGTACTCTCGAGCGAGAAGACGATGGGGAAAGGATCGGCCCGCGTGGCGATTTACCCTGAACGGCTCCGGATCGAGCCGGCCAAAGACGGCACGGCGACGATCACCTTGGTGCAATACAAGGGAACTGCTGTCGAATACTCGGTTCAGGCAGGTAACGCGTCGGTGAATGTCGTGACAATCACGAGTGAGCAGCCGCTTGCAATCGGAGACCGGGTCAATGTCAGCGCCTTGCCGCGCGATGTACTGGTTTTTTCGGATCCCGGCAAGGTTTCGGCAACCGCCGCCGCCAGCGAACCCGGCCAGGCCAAAGGAAATAGCGAGGGCACATGAGCAACAGAGATGGATATTTTGACGCGAGGATTCGCCCGCCTTTCGGGGAATTCCTGAACCTGCCGCGTTACAACACGAAGATGAAACAGGGCCTCGTCAGTTACGCGACCCCGCCGGGTTCGATTTCCAAACGCTCGATGCCAGCACTGTTTTCGGAAATGGATGAAGTCGGCATCAGCCGGGGGCTTGCAATGGGGCGGCATACGGCAACCAATGCCTGGATCCCGAACGACACCATCGCCTCGTTGCGACGAGAGCATGGCGACAGGTTCTGGACATTCGGCGGCGTTGGTGAAGCAACTCCACTGGAAAACCTCAAGGAAACCATGCGCTGCATCGAGGAATTGAACCTCGATGGCATTGCGCTCGACCCGGGCTGGCTTGAACCACCTCTGCGGGTCAACGATTCGGCGTTCTACCCCGTCTACGCATACTGTGAAGCCAGGGGCGTTCCCGTATCCGTCTCCATGAGCATCAACTCCGGTCCGGACCTCAGTTTCTGCGACCCCTGTACACTGCAGCGCGTCGCCATGGACTTCGGGACCCTGCGGATCGTTGTCAGCCACGCGTCCTGGCCGATGGTGACTCCCATGCTGGCGGTCGCCGCAAAGCTGCCGAACGTCTGGCTGATTCCGGACCTGTACATGAACACCCCGGGCCTGCCTGGCCGCACGGACCTTGTCGAAGCGGGAAGGCACCCGATCCTGTGCAAGAAGATCATCTTCGGCACCGCCTATCCCTCGCAGTCCCTCGAAGCGTCCATGTCCGGGTTCGACGAGGCCGGGATTCCCGAACCGAACCGTGACGCCATACTCCGGACAAATCTTCTCGAATTCCTGGGGGAGACATGATGAGGTGCCCGGCACCGTTTCGACCATGCCACGGATTGCATACATGCCCGGTTGCGGACCCTGACTCTCATGCGGCTTGAGGGAAAGGCGGCGGCAGTCACTGGCGGCTCAGGCGGGTTGGGTTCGGGGATCGTCCGGAGGATGCACGCCGAGGGCGCACGGGTCGCGGTCGTGGATATCGACGCGGTGCGCGCGCGCGACGTCGCTGCCGAACTTGACGCCGATGGACAATCTGCCTGCGCATTCGAACTGGACGTGACCAGCCGGGTTGACACCGAAAGGGTTGCACGGGAAATCAAGTCATGGGCCGGCAGGATCGACATTCTCGTGAACGGTGCGGGGGTCAACAGCCATTATCCGGCGCTGGAGCTGCCGGAAACGGAATGGAACAGGATCATCGGCGTCAACCTCACGGGGACATTTCTCACGATACAGGTGTTTGCACCACACATGCAGCCACACACGAATGCCTCGATCATCAACATCTCCTCTACGTCCGCCGTGGTGTCCCGCGCAACGAGCGTCCACTATACGGCCAGCAAAGGAGGTGTGCGTGCCCTGACGCAGGGTTTTGCCGCCGCCCTGGCGCCACTCGGAATCCGGGTGAATGCGATTGGACCAGGCCCGGTGCTGACATCGCTGAACGAGAAGCGCCTGTCCGACCCGGCGGAACGCCAACGGTCCTTGGCGCGCGTGGCGCTCGGCCGCTTCGGTACGCCCCAAGATGTGGCCGGACTTGCAGTATTCCTGGCGACCGAGGATGCGAGTTTCATCACCGGTTCAAGCATCTACGTCGATGGAGGGCTGCTGGCGATGCGATGACAGCCGGGCCCGGTTTTCGGCCAAACGATACGAGTCAATGAGGAGGTCTCAATGGTTATAGATTTTCGGGTACGACCCCCGTTCAAGAGTTTCGCAAAACTGCGAATCTACAATCCGCGTCCGCAGAACCCCGACCCGGTAACGGCTTCGCCGTTATTCACCAACATCGAGCCTCCGTACCGGTCTTACGAAGAGACATCGATCGACGCCTTCGTGGAGGAACTCGACGAGGCGGGCATTGATGTTGCCGTTGCCATGGGTCGGAAGGCGGGAGGTCCCCACGGTTCGGTTCCTTACGAGGAACTCGTCGAGCTCAGGGACCTGTTTCCCGGGCGTTTCGTGTGCTTCGGCGGGCTCAACGGCGTCGATGTCAACGGCGCTCTCGAGGACATAGATCGCTGCGTGGACCTCGGCTTCAAGGGCGCCGCGCTGGACAACGGCTGGTCGGAACCGCCGCTGTACGATGATGACGAACGGCTCTATCCGATCTACGAGAAATGCACAGAGCGCGGGCTGATCGTGTCACTGACGTCGAGCATCTATGTCGGCCCGGATGTCGGCTACAGCATGCCAGTGCACATTCACCGCGTCGCCCAGAAATTTCCGGACCTGACGATCGTCGTTCCGCATGCTGCCTTTCCCTGGGCCGCCGTGATGTGCGGTGTCGCGTTCCAGCGGCCAAACGTCTACCTGATACCCGACATTTACGTGAACGTTCCCGGACTGCCCGGCAGCGACGACTACTTTCGTGCAGCCAACGGCTTCCTGAGCTACCGGTTCCTGTACGGCAGCAGCTACCCGGTCAGGCCTCTCGGACAAAGTGTGCGTTCGTTCAAGACCCTTCCCTTTGACAGCGATGACATACGCGACAGGTGCCTCGGCGGTAACGCGGCCCGGTTGCTGGGACTGACCGGTTGAAGACCGCCCGGAGGCGGCCGTCATGATCGGGTGACGGCCGCTGGCAACCGCGGCAAACCCATGGATCGCGTCCGATACGGATCCCGAGGGTGTTGCGGATATTCCGAGTACCGGTCCTCCGATCGTCGCCGACGAGCAGTCCTCGGCCACCTGCCCGGTCAACACGGGTTCCAATCCTTCCTTTCGTCGACTGCAGTTCCAAACATGGGATTTCGACGTATAAAGCGTTGTCATTGCGGTGTTATTTCATGGTGAAAATCTTTTGCATCGGCTGCGCGCACGACAGCCTTCGCGATGACGCATTCTTGTTGCGATCAGCAGCGGACTGCACGACGCCGGTCTCGAAGCACTGTGGATGGACTCCGGCATGTCCGTCTCCATGTGTCATGAAAGCGCACGCTATATGACATGGCAATGTCAAGGTACCGTCAAATGAGCAGGTGTTTCCCGGAACGGTTTCATGTTGAAATCTCGCCTTGCCCGGTTTCACAAACTGGCTTTTCTTGTATTGGTCCTTTTCCCCCCGGATAAGCGTGAATGGAATTCACGATTCACACCCCGGCGTAGCCAAGCGTCGCAACGCCGGATACGATCAGCACGAGGCCGAGAATCTGTAGCCGGGCCATGCGTTCGCCGAGGAGGACGCAGGCAAGAATGACGGTAACGACACTGAATGTCGATGAAATGACGGCGGTGAATTCGGGATTTCGGGTCATCCCTCCCGCGAACAGCAGGAAGAATCCGAACGTGTCGAGAAATCCGTGGGCGACAATGATGCCCTGTCGTTGTACCGGAAGACGCCAGAAAAAGACATCGCGCCGACGTAGCAGAAGCAGTGCCAGCAAAAACAGGAAGCCGACGGTTCGCCCCATCCAGAGCGCGACGAACCCATCCGTTCTGGCGGATGCCTCCTGACCGGTGATCACGGCGACGGCGTAGACGACGCTGGCAAAACCGGCCAGTGCCAGGATGGACCGGGTCACCTGGGGAGTCGCCGGCAGTACGGAACGTTGCTTCGGCGCGGGACCGGATTCGGTTTGCGGCGCCGGGGTGACGGCTCCGATCAGAACGACTCCAATGATGATTGCTGCGATCGCGGCAGATTCCGCAAGGTCGGGCGTGCGCCCAGATACAACCGCGAAAGCCACGACAATGACGGGATGGGCACCGACGATGGGTGCGACGACGCTGACCGGCCCGCGCGCGAGTGCGGCAAAGAACGTCAAAAGGGCCAGGGCGAGGCAGACGCCGTGGATGAGAATAAATGCGACGGCCACCGGTTCGAGCGGGATCGATGTTCCCGTGGCGATTCCGAGGAGGCCGAGGCCAATGGTCCCGACGGCGAGCATGCCGCAGAGGGTACGATCGGCCCCGATCCGCACGGCGTTCCGATTGGCGAGATAGTCGGCGATGCCGAGGGAAACCGCACTCCCGACACCGAAGATCACTGCGATCATGGCCAGCGGTTCCCGTCGGTGCCAGTCGGTCTTGACCGGGTCCGGATCATTCTTTCGTCGCCCGGCCGGTGACGGATGCAGATTCGAAACCCATTCGTCACCGCTCCGGAATCAGGCCTTTCGGGAAAAAGCGGAGAACAAGAATCAACAGGAACCCCATTGTCAGAAGTCGCATGTGCGCGGCGGAGTCGATCAGGTGCGCCCGAAGGCCGCTGTCCTCATCAAGCCAGGCCGTCAGGAAGTCCATCAGGAACAGGCCGGCCGGTTCCGCTTCGACCCAGAGGAACCAGATCAGGAAACCGCCGAGAACCGCCCCCCAGTTGTTCCCCGAACCGCCAACAATGACCATGACCCAGATCAGGAAGGTAAACCGCAATGGCTGGTAGCTTGCCGGGGTCATTTGGCCGTCGAGCGTCGTCAGCATCGCTCCCGCCAGCCCGACGACAATCGAACCGAGGACAAATACCTCGAGGTGCCGGCCCGTGACATCCTTGCCCATGGCGTTCGCCGCAGTCTCATTGTCCCTGATCGCGCGCATCATTCGGCCCCACGGGGACTTGAGCGCCAGTTCCGACAAGACAAAAACCACCGCCAGCACGGTTGCGAACAAGGCGCAGTACGTCAACTTCACGATGATCGAAGACAGTGACGCAAGGTCCGCGTTCGTGCTTTCGGCAAAGGCCTTGAGCCAGTCCCTGTCCTGCAATTCCACTTCGTACGGAACCGGCCTCGGCAGCCCTACCACGTTCTTGACGCCGCGGGTCAGCCAGTCTTCGCCCTTCAGGACCGCAACGATGATCTCGGATATTCCGAGCGTGGCGATGGCGAGGTAGTCGGAACGCAAGCCGAGGGCGATTTTACCGATGAACCAGGCAGCGCCTCCGGCCAGCATTCCCCCGATGATCCAGGACAGGATAACCGGCAGGCCGAGACCGCCCAGGAACCCGGTCTTGGCCGGCTCGATACGTTCGACCGCATCGGTTGCCGGACCAAAGAACCACCGTGCGAGAAAATAACTGACCACAAGCACGGCGAGTATGGAGAGCGTCCTGGTCCTGCCGGGCGGAAGCCTCTTGTGGGCGACAAAGGCAAGAAGGCAACCGGTGCTGGCGACAATGGCGGCCGCCAGCAATCCGCCGCTGCCGGCGCTCCAGGCTTCGCGAACCGGGGGCGTGGAAACCAATACGACTGCAAGACCCCCGAGAGCGGCGAATCCCATGATGCCGACATTGAACAACCCGGCGTATCCCCATTGAATGTTGACGCCGATCGCCATGATTGCCGAGATCAGGCAAAGGTTGAGAATCGAGAGTGCGACGTTCCAGCTCTGGAGCAGGCCGACGGAAACCAGCAGGGCCGCCATCATGGCAAGCGCGGGCAGTCTGCCAATTTCCCTGCCTTTCATCAGACAGACCTGCCCCGGAAGATTCCGGTTGGCCGATAGATCAGGACAAGCACCAGAATCATGAAGCTGACGGCAAACTTGTACTCGGTCGAGAGCAGTTGCATGAGGCCTGACGGAGAGAGAGCGTCGGGCAAAAGGTAGCCCAGGAACTTTTTGTAGGCATAGGTCATGGAGATTTCGGAAAAGGCGACGACGAAGCCGCCGGCAATGGCACCAAATGGATTTCCAAGTCCGCCAACGATCGCCGAGGCAAATATCGGCAGCAACAGCTGGAAATACGTGAACGGCTTGAAGCTCTTGTCGAGACCGTACAGGGTGCCCGCGAGGCAGGCGAGGGCAGCGGAAATGACCCAGGTCAGGAACACGACGCGCTCGGTGCTGATCCCGGAAATCAAGGCCAGGTCCTCGTTGTCCGAATAGGCCCGCATCGATTTGCCGGTTCTCGTTCGGAACAGAAACCAGAACAGGACGACCACGGTTACGACTGCCGTCAGAAGGGTGATGCACTGGCTGACCTTGATCGTGAGGCCTTCCTCCAGGCCGAAGGTTTGCCTGAAGTCGCGTGCCCGGACGATAAACCGGGCGCCATCGGCAAATCTCTGGTCGCCGGGACCAATCACGAAGCGAACGATGCCGTTCAGGATGAACATGACCCCGACCGATGCGATGACAAAAACGACCGGCGCGGATTTCGTCTGGCGAAAGCTCCGATATACCGTCCTGTCGATCACGAGAACCATGGCCGCCGTCGCAACGACGGCGAAAGGCAACGCAACCAGCGCCGTCGGCAGCGGCGCAATCGAAATTCCCGTCGACTGCAGCCACCATGTCAACAGGACGGCGATCATGGCTCCGAACGCCATGGTGTCACCGTGGGCGAAGTTGGAAAACCTGAGGATGCCGTAGACCAGGGTGACGCCAAGGGCACCGAGCGCAAGTTGGCTGCCGTAGGCGAGACCCGGCACGATGACGAAATTCGCCAGGAGGACGGCCCCGTTCAGAACGTCCATTTTTTGGAACTCTCGAGGAGTGGGATTGAACCCGGACCGGACGCTTCGGGAAGGACTTCACAGGTACAGGGAAGCACCTGGTGAGCACTGGCTTGTGCATCCCTAACCGCCAAGGAACGATTTCCTGACTTCGGGATTCCCGAGAAGCGATCGGCCCGTGTCCGTGTACCGGTTTCTGCCCTGTACAAGGACGTAGCCCTGGTCCGCGATCGAGAGGGCGTGCCGGGCATTCTGTTCGGTCATCAGGACAGCGATTCCGGTAGCGGCGATGTCGAGAACGAGATCGAACAGCAGGTCCATCACGACAGGGGACACCCCGGCCGTCGGCTCGTCCAGCATGAGCATCTTCGGTCCGGTCATGAGTGCGCGGCCGAACGCAACCTGTTGACGCTGCCCGCCGGAGAGTTCCCCTGCGGCCTGGTTTTTCTTGACCTCCAGGGCCGGAAACAGGCCGAGGACCCGCTCCATGGCGGGCCTGATGTCATCGGACCTCAGGAAAGCGCCCATTTCCAGGTTTTCCCGAACTGTCAGGGATGGAAAGATGTTTCCGGTTTGGGGGACAAAAGCCATGCCGAGCGCCACCCGTTCCTGGGGTGCGAGCGGCGTGATGTCTTTCCCGTCAAGCTCGACCGTTCCCTTGCGAAGTTCAATGAGTCCGAACATCGCTTTCATGGCAGTCGACTTGCCAGCTCCGTTGGGCCCGACAATGACCGTGATCTTGCCGGGCTCGGCCGTGATCGAACAGTCGTGCAGGATGTCGACCTCGCCGTAGCCGCCCGTCATGTCCAGTGCGCGCAGGCAACTCACGTGGCGTGACCTGCATCGCGGAACCTTTTCCCGAGATAGGATTCGATCACGCTTTGATTCGACTTGATTTCTTCGGCGGTTCCCGTGGCGAGGACCCGCCCCTCTGCCATGCAGACGACCGGGTCACACAACCATGAAACGAAGTCCATGTCGTGTTCGATCAGGCAGAACGTGTAGTTGAATTCGCGGTTGAGGCGTATGATGGCCTCGCCGATTCTCCGCAACAGCGTCCGGTTGACGCCGGCGCCAACCTCGTCAAGGAAAACGATCCTGGCATCGACCATCATCGTGCGTCCGAGTTCCAGGAGTTTCTTCTGGCCTCCCGACAGGTTTCCGGCAAGCTCGTCTGCAACCTGGTTCAGTTCGAGAAAGTCGATGACCTCGTCGGCACGTGCCCCGATGGCTCGCTCTTCCTCGCTGACGCGGCGCCTCGAGAACCAGGCATGAACCAGGTTCTCGCCACTTTGCTTGCCCGGAACCATCATCAGGTTCTCGCGGACGGTCATGGTGGCAAATTCATGCGCGACCTGGAAAGTGCGAAGGACACCTTTCCGGAAAAGCGCATGCGGCTTTTCGCCGGTGATGTCTTCATCTTCAAGAAAGATCCGGCCTGACGCCGGCGGGAAAACTCCGGCGATCACGTTGAAGAGCGTGGTCTTGCCAGCGCCGTTCGGCCCGATCAGGCCCGTTATCGTTCCTTCCCTGATCCTGAAACTGACCCCGTCGACGGCGGCAAATCCGCCGAAGCGTTTACTGATATTGTCGATCAGGATCACCCGGTTGCCCGCCAGAGGCATTGGTCAGGGGCCTCCCGGCCAGCTGGACTGGCCGGGAACACGGATATGCCGTGTTTCTTACCTGAACCTGACGGTCTGGAGAGCACCGTCCTGGATTTCGATCTCGCGGTAGTTGCCGGCCGATTCTCCACCGCCAATCATTTCGACCGCCGACGCGCCGACGTAATCGACATCGCCTCCGCCCGCGAGAATTTCCAGGCCCTTGGCCAGTTCGCCCGGGTAGATCATTTCACCTGGAGCGTTGGCAACGTTCATGACCTGTTCCTTGAGGTCCTGGCTGCTTGACGATCCCGCCGCCTGCATGGCGAGGAGGATCAGCGCTGCCGCATCATAGGCTTCACCGACAAACGGGGCCGAACCGTCGAAGCCGGCGGCACTTGCAAGCTCGGTGAATTTCGCCAGCCCGGGGCTGTCAGTGCCCGGCGCCTGGCCGAACGAGCCGTCAAGGTCGGGGCCGATTGCCTGCGGCAGGCTTTCGCCGATCATGCCGTCCGGAAGCACGAACATGTCGAAGGCACCGCTGTCGAGCGAGCCCTGGATGATCCCGCGACCACCCTGGTCAATGTAGCCTGCAACCACGAGAACATCGCCGCCAGCCGCCGCGAGGGCGCCAACTTCGGCGCTGTAATCGGCCTTGCCGTCCTCGTGCGGTGCGTTGATCGTCACCTCGCCGCCGGCCGCTTCGAATGCGGCCTGGAAGCTGTCGGCAAGGCCCTTGCCGTAGTCGTTGTTGGTATAGGTCAGGGCGACGGACTTGATCCCCCGGTCCATGATGACATCGGTCATGACCTGGCCCTGGCGGGCGTCAGAAGGAGCCGTGCGGAAGAAAAGACCGTCATCTTCTGCGGTCGACAATCCCGGAGATGTCGCGGACGGCGAAATCATGACGATCCCGTTGGGCCGCGCGACGTTCTGAAGGACCGCGCCGGTCACGCCCGAACAGTCGGCGCCCATGATCGCGTTGACCTGGTCGGCAGTAACCAGTCGTTCGGCGGCGGTCGTCGCGGCTGCCGCGTCAATGCAGGTCGAGTCGGCACGAATCCCCGAAACCGTCGCGCCGTCCAGCAGTGCCCCCGAATCGGACACTTCCTGGATGGCCAGTTCCGCGCCACTGCCGATTCCGGGCGTCAGGGATTCGATCGGTCCGGTGAATCCCAGCAAGATCCCGATCTTGATTTCTTCCGCCTCTGCCAATGATGTCCCGGCCATGAAGATCGTTGCGGCCAGGAAAGTTTTTTTCAGCCTGCCCAGATTCATTGTCTCTCTCCTCAATGGGGTAAATTCAGCGTGGTTAACTCACTTTAGCAAACCGCCCGGAAAGTACAAATTTTTTGCAGTCGAACAGTGTTCGAAACCTGCCGGAAGGGACGGTCCGGGACCCGACTGCGGATGGATTCGCACTTCGCTCGCGTTCCCGGAATGAAACCGGATACGAATACCAATTTGCAGGAGTAATGGCGAAACATGTCCGCCAGAAGGAACTCCGGATCTCAGCATTGTCAACGTCGGGAAAACGTCCCAGAGCGCCTCATGAAAGGGTACTGGAAGTAACGTCAGCCGACGGTTGTTTCACAACCGTCTGTGCCCAGCGTGCCCGGTAAGGCGTCGTGCCGTAGAACAAACGGTAGCACTTGGAGAAATGCGACGGAGATGCAAATCCGCATGCAAGGGCGACGTTGATGATCGACATGTCGGTCTGCATCAGGAGATTTCTCGCCTTTTGCAGGCGGAGTTCCATGTAGTACTTTTTCGGCGAACGATCCATGTAGCGGCGAAAGAGCCGTTCAAGCTGCCGCCCCGACATGCCGACATCGCTGGCCATGATGCGGGGCGACTTCGGCTCCTCGATGTTTGCCTCCATCATCCGGATGACTTCCGAGAGTTTGGGATGACGGGCGCCTATGCGGCCCGGGATCGACAACCATTGCTCGTCGCGGTCGGTCCGAATGGAGGAGTAAACCATCTGGTCCGCGATCCAGTCGGCCGTATCCTGTCCGCGGTCGTCCGCAATCAGCTTGAGCATCAGGTCGAGGGACGCCGTACCCCCCGCCGAGGAATAGCGGTTGTGATCGACCACGAATACGGAACGCGAGAGCTCGACGTCCGGGAATTCCTCCTGGAACGAATCCCTGTTTTCCCAGTGAATCGTGCACTTTCGTCCTGCCAGGAGACCCGCCCTGGCGACAGTGTATGCCCCGGTGCACAGGCCCCCGACCGAAATCCCCTTGCGCGCTTCGCGTCGCAACCAGTTGAGGACGGGCCGGGTCGTGGCGCGCTGCACGTCAATTCCGCCGCACACGAGCACGACATCGTCATGCCTGACCGGTGACAGCCCCATGTCCAGCCGAATCTGCGTTCCTGACGAACTGGTTGCGACCTGGCCGTCCTCCCCTGCGAGCAGCCATCGATAGGGCGGCACGATGCAGTGCCTGTTTGCCAGCCGGAGCGCATCCAAGGCGATTGAGAATGACACCAGGGAAAAGCTGTCGAGGAGAAGGAATACATGCCTTCGGGGACGGCCATCTGCGGGCCGTTGGCTTTCGGCAAACCGCACTCCCATGGCGGCACTCCGTAACCCGAATCAATCGAACCTGATCCCTGTCGCAAACTGTTACGTCAAAAGCGCGGTTGATCAAGCGATTCCGACAGCATTTGAATGGCGTCATTCAAAAATCCGGTTGTCGGACGGGCATCCCAACGCAAACGGCCCGATCGACGGGTCCCGGATCCCGCCAGCGAAGCAGCGGTTCCTCGACCCCATGAAAACGAAAACACGGGATTCACGCATCGGAATCCAGCGCGATCACCGCGTTCGATGGCTTCTTGAAGGTGGCGTCCGGTCCCTTGTAAAGATCCGGAACGGCGAGGAGATTCGCCAGTGCACGGGGCAGGCACGATGGCCGAATACGACTACATCATTGTTGGTTCGGGTTCGGCAGGAGGGTTCCTGGCGTACAGGTTGTCCGAAGGTGGCCGGTTTCGCGTCCTGCTGCTCGAGGCCGGTCCCACCGATGCCCATTGGACGACGCGGATTCCCGCCGGTTCGCGGTATACGTTTACCGGTGGTCGGCGCAATTGGTCATTCGAGACCGAACCGGAGCCATACATGAACGGCCGAGTGTTGTCCCAGCCGCGCGGGAAAACAGTGGGCGGGTCGTCATCCCTCAACGGCATGGTTTTCGTCAGGGGACACCGGAGGGATTTCGACAGGTGGGCGGAAGAAGGTGCGGCAGGGTGGCGATTTGACGATGTCCTTCCGTTTTTTCGGAGTATCGAGACCTACCATGGTACCCCCAACCCGTACCGTGGGGATTCCGGGCCGATTGCCGTTCAGAAAATGACCGACAACCATCCGGTCGAAGAGGCCTTCATCGAGGCCGGAACACAGGCCGGGCATGCGCGCCCCGACGATTACAATGGCGCCGGCCAGGAAGGCGTTTCGGCTTTCGATGCCAACCATTTCGGCGGTTGGCGTTCGGGAACGGCACGGGCATGTGTCTGGCCTGCAGCAAGGCGCCCCAATGTCACCGTCACGACGAATGCGCATGTCATGAAAGTGCTGGTCGAGAACCGGCGCGCGACCGGAGTCGCCTATCGCCACCGGGGGCAGGATCATACGGTACGTGCCCGTCGCGAAGTCATACTGTCGGCCGGAGCGTTTCAGTCCCCGCAACTGCTGATGCTATCCGGGATCGGTCCTGCGGATCACTTGCGTGAATTCGGAATCGAGGTCGTCCAGGATCTTCCCGGCGTCGGGCAGAACCTGCAAGACCACCTCGAAGTCCACGTCATGTACAGGTGTCCGCACAAGGGCATGACCAAGAACAAGCTGCTCGCGTGGCCGAGAATCGCGATGGCCGGGGCGGAGTGGATGTTGTTCCGAACCGGACCCGCCGCGACGTCGCATTCCCGGGTCGGCGCCTTCTTTCGTTCGGATGCGTCCGCGGCCCAGCCCGACATCCAGTTCCATTTCTGGCCGTATTTCATGGACGGATGGTCCCCGCCGCCGGAAAAGGACGGTTACTGTTTCGATGTCGGCCCCGTGAGGTCTGACAGTCGCGGCCGGGTCAAGCTCGGCTCGGCGGATCCGTTCGCGCCCCCGCGAATCCTGCTCAACGGGCTGAGCACCGGGCGTGACCGGTCACTGTTTCGAACTGCAATACGGTTCGCGCGCGCCATCGCGGCACAGCCCGCGTTCGATTTTTGCCGCGGGCCCGAGGTTTCGCCGGGGACAGACGTCCGGTCCGACTCCGAACTCGATGATTACGTGCGGAACAACGCGAACAGCGCGTATCATCCGTGCGGAACGGCAAGAATGGGGAATGACGCCATGGCGGTTACGGACCCGGAAGCACGTGTGCACGGTATCGAGGGCCTGCGCGTTGCGGACGCCTCGATCATGCCCACGATCACGAACGGCAACATCAACGCGCCAACCATGATGATCGGCGAAAAAGTCGCCCACATGATGCTCGAATCCAGTTCGTGAACCTGCCAACGTCGTCGGTTAGTCCGGAGCTTTTCGACACCTGAACTCGGACAAGGGTCCGGGGCGATGGAAATTTCGAGAGGTCCGGACGGTGTCCCTTCCGTGGCGGGGCATGGATGCGAACTCCCTGACGCCGACTGCGCTGCCGGTCATCGGAACATTGCCAGGTATCACCCGGACCTTGCCCTGCCGCACGCACGCGGTTCCGTGCTTCGTCGCATCACCGGGACGAGTAACACGGGAGGCTGTCACCGTCGCCGATTCCAGCGACCATCAGTTATCGGGAGGCAAGCCGCCGACCGAAGGATCAAGCCGCCCTCGGGTCGGGCGGTCTCGCGAACAGGGTGACGGTTCCCGCAGATGGGGCCATCGCGGACGACTTTTCAGGGTACTTGCCAAATGAGCTCAGCGGTCGGACGCGGATAAAAAGGTGACGTCTGGAGAACAAGCGCAGGACGCGGGAAAGTAGATCACGCCGATCCTGGAGGAGGATTCCGGGCAATACAGGCCAGAATTTTTCAACTCGCGTTCGCGTTGCGCGTCAATTCATGATCATGCGGCCGGACCAGGCCGCGCGGAACCGTACAGCGAGCGGAACCGCCGGTAACCGGCTTCGTAAGCTTCAACCAGTTCGGCGCGGGGATGGATTGTTTCCCGGATTTCAGGGGTGACCATGACGTCGTCGGGGTCAGCCCCGGTGTCGGCACATATTGCCAGCCGTGCGGCGCCCAATGCCGCACCCAGATCCTGCCCCCTGGGCAAGGACAACGTCACGCCCAGAATTGTCGAGATCGTTTCGAGCCAGAAACGTGATCGGCTGCCGCCGCCGACTGCCAGGGTAGTCTCCAGCCGTGCGCCCGTCGATCGCAGGGCCTCGATGCAGTCGCGAAGAGCGAATGCGACTCCTTCCATCACCGCCCTGGTCAGGGATTCCGTGTCCATCGAAACGTCGATTCCTGCGAAAACGCCGCGAATGGTGGCGTCGTTATGCGGAGTTCGCTCTCCCGAGAGATATGGCAGGAACGCCAGGCTCGATGGCCCGTCAATCCGGTCTGGTAGTGATTCAGCGAGTTGTGCCGGCGAGCGGCCCGTGACCCGTGAAAGCCAGTTCAGGCAGTCGGTGGCAGCGAGCATGACACCCATCTGGTACCACCTGCCGGGAACCGCGTGACAAAACGTGTGGACAGCCGTCTCCGGAGATGGTGAGAAGCTGTCCCGCGCGGCCAGGACAACACCCGAGGTTCCCAGCGACACGAACCCGGTTCCCTCGGCAAGGCAACCCACGCCGCAAGCCGCGGCTGCATTGTCGCCGGCCCCACCGGCGATGCAAACAGGTCCGGCGATGCCCCATTCACGGCACAGGGAACGCCGCAGGTTTCCGCCCCGATCGACTCCTTCGCGCAATTCCGGCATCTGGTCCCGTCGCATATGTGTCAGTTTCAGCGCCTCGTCGGACCATGCCCTGGAACCGGCGTCGAGCCACGAGGTTCCGGCACTGTCCGACATGTCACTGAAGTATTCGCCGGTCAGCCATAGCCGCAGAAAATCCTTCGGTAGCAGAACCCTTGCCGTTCGCTCGAAATTCTCGGGCTCATGCAGACGGACCCACTCGAGCTTGGGTGCGGTGAAGCCGGGAAACACGATGTTCCCGGTTATCTCCCTCATCCGTGGAATGGCGTCCAAACGGGCAGCTTCTTCCGAAGAGCGCGTGTCGTTCCACAAGATGCACGGGCGCAATGCGACACCGTCCTCGTCGAGCAACGTGGCCCCGTGCATGTGGCCACTGATGCCGATCCCGCGCACTGATTCAACTGCTCCCGGGTGGTCGCGTTCCAGGCCGGACATGACGATGCGACATGCCTCGATCCAGGACTTCGGCGCCTGTTCGGACCAGCCTGGTCTTGGGTGCATCGTGCCGAAAGCGGTTTCCGCCTCGCCGAGCATTTGTCCGCCTCCGTCGACCAGCAGCGCTCGAAGTCCGGATGTTCCGAGATCAAGTCCGACGTACATTGGGCCTCCCAGCTGCTTTGAGGATCGTCTTGGCCGCAGGTTTCGGGCTCACCAGGCGTCAAAGGTGATGCGGAAACAGGGCATCTGGCTATTCTTGCCGATTTACGACCTTGGGAATACCGGAACTGGCAGCTAAGGGCAAAACGCGTTTCAGTTGGTTGGCAAACTCCGGACCGAAGGAACCAGGAGGTGTTCTGTCCGCAAAGCAGAAAGACCCTTCAAGGACATCCGTGTCGAGTTCATCCAGCATTATTCGTCAAGTAAATTTGGTGTTCGGCCTTGCACGCATTTTCTCCATCCCAGGGACCTGGACGGCAAGACGGTCAGTTGCACATGATTGAGTTGTTGCAGGACCGATGAGAAGCAGCGTATCGGAATATTCGTAGCCCACAGCCACGACGATGTATGCATGCCGGAGGGCCTTTCGTCCCTCGAATTCTCCTTGCAATCGCTCGCGCTTCAACATCGACGGATACCGGAACACGGCGGGCCCTGCGAAGGATGACAGTTGGCGATTGTATCGAAATCGACAGGGTTGCGGATGCCGCTTAGAGTGACGAAAGATCTCCAGGTCATTTGACGCGGTCGGGCAGTTGGACCATGTTTCAGGCTGCGGACCTGACCGGCAAGGAGACCGATTTGGACAGCAGCGACATCGTCTGGATGGATGGTGGGAGGACGCATGTCGGTACCGACAGGCCCGAAATCCGTTTCGATGGGGAATCGCCAAGGCGTCAGACGACACTTCGTGCGTTCGGCATATCGAGGTTCGCCGTCACGGTTGCAGAATTTGCCCGTTTCATCGACGAATCGGGATGGATGACCAGCGCCGATCGATTCGGCTGGTCATACGTGTTTCGGGGGCTGTCGGAAGATGCGACCGGTCCCCGTCCCCGCGACTTGCCGTGGTGGAATGCCGTTGACGGCGCCAACTGGAGATGTCCTGCCGGCCCTTCTGGCGACAGGGCGCCGGGAAACCACCCGGTCACCCATGTATCCCATGCTGATGCGATGGCCTACGCGGCCTGGGCGGGTGGAAGGTTGGCAACCGAACCGGAGTGGGAACACGCGGCACGCGGCGGCTCTGATAATGCGCGGTATCCCTGGGGAGACGCGGAACCGGATGATGACAGGAACATCTTCTGCAATATCTGGCAGGGCGAGTTCCCGGACGAAAACACGGTTCGCGACGGTTTTTACGGGACCGCACCGGTTGATGCCTTCGAACCCAATCCGTACGGGTTGTTCAACATGAGCGGGAATGTCTGGGAATGGTGCGCTGACCGGTTTCGCGTTCGCTCGGTCGGAAAGGCGGCCAGGGTTCGCAACAAACAGGCGATCGCCGAGAGGGAACACGTCCTGAAAGGCGGCTCGTTTCTCTGTCACAAGTCCTACTGCTGGCGCTATCGCATAGCCGCGCGGTCCGGGAGGCCGGGCGACACTTCGGCATGCAATTCCGGATTCCGACTCGCATTCGATGCATAAAGGGATCGGTCACCAGCGGATAGTCCGAGAGCCTCGGGTGACGGCGAAAAATACCGGCGCCTCCAGGATGTGCGGACTTTTCAACATCGCGCCGAGCCGGTTATCTTCTATCGGCGTGACGGCATTCAGGTGGAGCACGTGAAGAATCTCCGCATCAGGCAACTCAAGGCATACCAGGCGATTGTCAGCACAGGATCGGCGACGGCAGCGGCCGAGCTTCTTTCGCTGACGCAACCGGCGGTAAGCCGTGCCCTTGCGGCACTCGAAGCCGATCTCGGATTTCAACTGTTCGAACGTCGGGGTCGGCACCTGGTTCATTCGGACAAGGGCCGAAGGTTCTACAGGATGATCGAATCGACCCTGACCGGGCTGGATGCGCTGCCCGACATCGTCGAAGACATCCGGCTAGAGCGTGGAAGCCCGCTGCGAATTTCCGCGATCGGTCCGTTAATGTTCAGCGAACTTGTTCCGACCGCACTCATGCGGTTCCAGACCGTTTACCCGGACCTGCGACTGGACGTGAGCTGGGTCGACAGGCTCGACATCGAGGACTGGATCGTCAACCAGAACTCCGACATCGGCCTGACGCTCATGCCAGTTGAGCATCCGCTGCTCGAGGCCCGCGAGTTCGTTTCCGTGAATGCAGTGGCATTGCTGCCGGCCGGTCACGCCCTGGCCGAGAAATCCGAGATCGGGCCGTCCGACTTCCGTGGCGAACGCCTTATCGTTCCAGCCAGGAAGACGAGGCTGCGACAACTCGCCGACAAGTGCATGCTGGAGGCAAAACACCCGCTACCGATCGCGATTCAAACCTCGACCGCGATCGCCAGCTGTCATCTTGTTGCTGCAGGGCTCGGTGTCGGGATCAGCGATCCGTTCAGCGCAACCGGGATTCGGCAGGGACGGCTCACAGTGCGTCCGTGGCGCCCGTCGATCAGGATGTCGTACGCCGCGATCTGGCTGAAGTCACGGAAGCTCTCTGAACGTTCGGCCTGCTTGATCGAGACGCTGAGGGACATCGGTGAAAGCATGCCGGATCACTGAGCGCCGCTTATGCAATTTCCTCATGTGTTATATGCCGAAATTCATTTTTCTTTTGAATGTCGGCGGTGCATTCTCTGGCCTGATCGATATCCGGCCGACGACCGGGACGTCGTTGGCCCATGACTCGGAGGTAACCATGAGAATTTCTATGACAGTAATCTGTGCCGGGTTGATCGCTGGGCTGTTGGCCGTGCCGGCATTCGCCGAATGGCCTGAAAAACCAATCAAGATTACGATTCCCTGGAAGGCCGGGGCGGGAGCCGTCGACCAGATGACGCGCCAATTGCAGAAGACGGTGGCCGAAGCCAATATCGTTGGCCAGCCGATTACGATCTTCAACATCGGAGGGCCGATTCCCATCGGGCTGCGCCAGGCAAAGGACCAGGAACCGGACGGACACAACTTTGTCGTCATGCACACGGCCATGATGACCCTCCAGGCAGCCGCAAAGATCGACTTCGGCTACAAGGACTTCGAGCCTGTCGTGAGGCTTGGCCAGTTCTGCCAGACGACCTCGGCCCACAAGGACACCGGGATAGAAACCCTCGACGAACTGCTTGATCGGGCAGCGGCGGAACCGGACACGTTGGTGCATGGCGCCAACCTCGGTGCCATCAACCACGTCTATGGAATCATGGTTGAGGACCTGCGCGAAGGCGCCAAGTTTCGGTTTGTCCAGACCGGCGGTGATGCGGGGACCTTCCCCGAGTTCAAGGGAGGACGAGTCCAGGTCGCGGGATTCTCGGCGGCAGGAGCCACGAATTTCGCCCTCGGTGCCGATGGAAATCCTGATCCGGAAAGCCCTGTCCGGCTACTTGCCTATGCCGGGGCGGAACGGCACGTGAACTTTCCGGACGTACCGACGTTCAAGGAACTTGGCTACGATTTCCAGTTCTGCGTGGACGGTTGGTACTTCGCGCCGAAGGGTACGCCGGATGACGCGATCGCCGGTTTTGCCGCCATGGTGAAGGTTGCCCTCGAAGACGAGGGCATGCAGGAGTTCCTCGCCAAGAGAGCCATGGTCGGTGCATTTCAGGCAGGTGACGAGCTTCACACGGAGATGGACCGGCAATGGGATGCGATTGCTCCTGTCGCCGCCCGCGCCGCGACGAAGTGACCGCCGACTGAGCCGTTTTCCCTGAAGCGGCAATTTGAGTACCCCGGCCGGCCGCGCATTCGTTGCTGTCGTCGGCCGGGTCCGGGGGCGTCCATGAAGCACGTGCTTCGATCGGCGGAATTCGGCGTGACGCTGGCATTGTTGCTTGCCAGCGTCCTGTTTCTGGTCGACTCCCTGAAATTGCCTGGAGGTGAATTCGACCCGCTCGGGCCCGGTGCCGCGCCCGAAATGGTCGCTTCGGTCCTGATCGTCCTCTGCACGATCGTGTTGGTTCGCTCGGTGTTGACGGGCCTTGGCAGGGATTCCAGCTTCCCTGCCGACCCGTTGGCGACCGGAAATGACACCGCCGAACGGACGCCGCGTTCGCTTATCCTGTTTTTTTGTCTCCTCGTCGCGTACATCCTTGCATTCCAGTACGAGGCCGCACACTTCGTTGCGATCACGATCGTATTCGTGTTTCTCGCGACGATCGCCCTGCGAGGATGGGATTCCCGTTCCGCGCTGGTCTCGGCGGCGGTTGCCGTCTGCCTTTCCGTGTTCCTTTTCTTCGCCCTGACGAGGTTTTTCGTGATCCGCCTTCCGGGCGCATTCTGAGGCGCCGAAGATGATCGACGGAATCCTCGGCACGTTCACCTGGTTCCAGATGGCTTTCATCCTTGCCGGTGTGTTTTCCGGAATCGTGGTTGGCGCGATTCCCGGGCTGACGGGATCGATGCTCATCGCTTTGTCTCTCCCCATCACGTTTCACATGTCGCCACTCCATGCCACGACCCTCCTCGTGGCCATGTACGTGGGGTCGATCGCGGGCGGGCTGATCACGGCGACCCTGCTGCGGATGCCGGGATCGCCGGCAGCAGTGATGACGACACTTGACGGCTATCCGCTGGCGAAGTCGGGTCAGCCAGGGCGCGCACTTGGTTTCGGCATCACCGCTTCATTCATTGGTTCGCTGATTGCGTGGGTTGCCCTTGCCACCATTTCAGAGCCCCTGTCCGAACTCGCGGTCAGGCTGACTCCGTTCGACTATTTCGCACTCGTGATGATGGCCATGGCACTCATTGCTTCCGTGGCCGGAGGAGACGTGATCAAGGGGCTGATAACGGGGTTCCTCGGCATGCTCGTCACCTTTCCGGGGATCGATCCGTCCGGAGGGGAAGTCCGGCTGACCTTCGGTGCGAACGACCTCATCGGTGGATTCAAGCTGCTTCCAGTTCTCATCGGGGTCTTTGCAGTCAGCCAGATCTTCGCGGACGCGCTCGACATGAAATCCCGGCGGGAGACGGTCGAGTTTACCGGCCGGGGAATGTTCATGTCGTTCAGGGACCTCAAGGAGCAGGCTGTCAACCTGGTTCGCTCCTCGGTCGTCGGCACGTTCATCGGCATCCTGCCCGGCGTGGGCGCTTCCGTCGGATCGGCCCTGGCCTACCTCTTCGCACGTCTCGGTTCGAAGACTCCGGAAAGATTCGGGAAGGGATCCGAGGAAGGAATCGTGGCGTCGGAAGCGGCCAACAACGCCACGGTCGGGGGTGCCCTGATTCCGCTGATCTCCCTTGGTATTCCGGGATCCGTCACCGATGCGATCCTGATCGGGGCGCTCACGATCCATTCGCTTCAGCCCGGCCCGCTCCTCTTTACGACCAATCCCGACATCGTGTGGAATGTCATCGGTGTCTATTTTGTCGCGACATTCGTCATGTTCGGACTGATGATTGGTCTGATCAGGCTCTATGTCCGGGTCTCGATGATTCCCAAGTCGTACCTCCTGCCGGTGATCATGGTGTTCTGCGTGGTCGGAGTCTTTTCGCTCAACAACACGATGTTCGATGTCTGGACGATGCTGGTTTTCGGGGTGGTCGGGTTCCTCCTTGAACGCGCCGGCTTCAACCTCGGTCCTTTCGTGATCGGATTTGTACTTGCCACGGTGGCAGAGGCGAAACTGCGCCAGGGCCTGATGTTCACCGGTGGCGACATCATGCCGCTTTTCACGGAACCCCTGTCGGTCGGAATGCTTGTCATCGCGCTGGCGTTGCTGGTGTGGTCCCTCTGGGCCGAACATCGCCGGAAGCCATCGAAAGAGCCAGGCGGCGAGGGACTTGAGACATGAAGACGATTCTCCTGATGTTCGACAGCCTGAACAGGCGGGTGCTGGAGTGCTATGGCGGATCGGCGCATACGCCTAATTTTTGCCGTCTCGCCGAACGGGGCGTGACCTTCGAGAATCACTATGTCGGATCGCTTCCCTGCATGCCTGCGCGCCGCGACATTCAGACCGGGCGGTTGAATTTCATGCACCGTTCCTGGGGGCCGCTCGAGCCGTTTGACATCTGCTTTCCGGACATCATGAAGCGAAACGGTGTCCATTCGCACCTGATCACGGACCACTACCACTATTTCGAGGACGGGGGCCTGAACTACCAGAACCGCTTCGCGACCTGGGAACTCGAGCGCGGCCAGGAATGGGATCCCTGGAAGGCGCTGGTCGACGTCCCGGATGACAGGTTTCGGGAGACCTACCACCCTCTGCAGTACGCCCCCGCCGGAACGCCCGGAGGACGCGCCCGGGGCATGATCAACCGCGAGTTCATCACGACCGAGGAGAATTATTCGATGCCGCGGTGTTTCGACCGCGCCTTCGAGTTCCTGGACAGGAACCGGAACGCCGATGACTGGTTCCTGCAACTCGAGTGTTTCGACCCGCACGAACCGTTCGCGGCACCGGATTCTTACCGAAACCGATACGTGACGGGGTACAACGGGCCAAGACTCGACTGGCCGATCTACAAGCGGGTCGAGGAGACCGATCTCGAGATCGAGGAGATCCGCGCAAACTACATGGCGCTCGTAACCATGTGCGACGCCTATCTCGGCAAACTGCTCGACTACATGGATGCGCACGGAATGTGGGAAGACACCGCGATTGTCATGACCACGGATCATGGTTTCATGCTCGGCGAGCACGACTGGTGGGCCAAGAGTCGCATGCCTTTCTATAACGAGATCGCCAACATTCCCCTGGTGGTGTGCCATCCACGCTATGCGGAACTGGCCGGGCAGCGGCGCCGGTCGCTCACGCAGAACATTGACCTTATGCCGACGCTCCTCGAGTGGCATGGCCTGGAGACACCCGGCACGGTCCGTGGCCACCGGCTGGACCCGGTCCTCGAAACGGACTCAACCGATCGCAGGGTAGCGCTCTACGGGCAATTCGGCGCCGCCCTCAACGCGACTGACGGCCGATACACATATTTTCTCTACCCGGAAGGTCCGTACGACCTGGATGCGCAGGAGATATTCGAATACACGCTGATGCCGACCCACCAGCAGGAATTTTTTGCCGTATCCGAGTTCGAAGGCACGGAAATCGTTCGCGGTTTCGACTTCATGCAAAACTGTCCGGTCATGAAGATTCCCGCCCGTAAGGTCAATTCCCGGGGGCAGGGTGCGGCCGTCGAAGACACTGTCACCGTGCTGTACGATCTCGAAAACGATCCGGGCCAGGAATTCCCGATCCGCGATGATACAGTTACCTCGCGACTCGAGTCGGAAATGCGCCGTGTCATGGAGCACCATGAAGCACCGGTCGAGGCCTACTCCAGACTTGGACTGGACCCCTAATCACTGGAGCAGTACAGCTGCAAGTACATGGGAACCGGTAGAACAGGAGGCTGAATTCCTGCGGCCTGCAAAGTGGCCAGAATAAATCGCGAAAGCGAATCCAGAACACCAGCGTAAGAATGTGGGCGTACCGGAGATGACGGTCCTCTGGAACTTACTGGAGCGAAATGAAAAAAACCTAACAAAATTAATTTTTTTCTCAATAACTTAGCTTGAATCTCTGCCGCGACAGCTGTGGTGGCAGAAGGTGACAGTATCTAGAAGCGCCGTACCGGCAGGCCGTGCGTCGCGGACGGCTTCGCCGATACGACCTCCAGGATTTCCTGGCGGACTAACCGGCGCTCGGGCTGCTCTGGGAGCGCACCGCGACCGGCGAATTTGAGGGTTTCGGCGACCAGGCAGGCTGTGAGTTCGGCTTTCCTACGGTACAAAGAAACAGATATTTTTCAAGATGTGGAGAACATTCAAAGTGCGAAGCATGTAAGCGCAAGGAAGTTTCTGCCATCTGTTTCGAGGGGATCGGTTGAAATGCATAGTCTTTTCATCGTCGTACGAGACTCAAAGTACCCACGAATTCACGACATACGCTACTGTGCCGCGAGAAATCCAACTTGCTCTTTGTACGCCTGACGGTATTCGGAAATGCGACTTTGAAAATCTACATCAACCCTGCAACCCGCGAGGTATGACGCCTAGGAGGCCCCATGCATGATCTGTTGATTCGAAACGCCAGCCTGCCGAATGGCCGCACCGGGATCGACATCGCGATCAGGGATGGCAAGATTGCGGATGTCGCCGCCGGTATTTCCGGCGAGGCAAGCAAATGCCTGGATCTCGATGGTTGGCTCGTCACGCCACCTTTCGTCAATCCCCACTTCCATCTTGACGCAACGCTGAGTGCCGGGCGTCCAAGGGTCAACCAGAGCGGAACCCTGCTGGAGGGGATCGAGATTTGGGGTGAACTCTCGCCGACGCTTACGGTCGATGACATCTATGAACGTGCTCGAGAACTCTGTCTCTGGTCGATTGCCCGTGGCTGCCTTGCGATCAGAAGCCACGTCGATATCACTGACAATGCACTGCTTGCAGTGGATGCCCTCCTGTCCCTGCGCGAAGACATGGCACCCTGGATCGACCTGCAGCTCGTCGCCTTTCCGCAGTACGGTTACTTCCGTCACCCGAATTCACGCGAGAATATCATCCGTGCGCTCGACCGGGGAATCGACGTGGTCGGCGGCATCCCGCATTTCGAGCGCACCATGGATGAGGGCGGCGAGTCGGTCGCGGCCCTCTGCAGGATCGCGGCTGATCGCGGTCTCTTGGTCGACATGCACTGCGACGAAACGGATGATCCAAACTCCCGCCACGTCGAGAGACTTGCCGCCGAGGCGCAACGCCTCGGACTGCACGGCCGGGTCGCCGGGTCTCATTTGACGTCGATGCACTCGATGGACAACTACTACGTGAGCAAGCTTCTTCCATTGATTCTGGAAGCCGGCGTGGCTGCCGTCGCCAACCCGCTCATCAACATCGCCATCCAGGGGCGCCATGACACGTACCCCAAGCGCCGCGGTCTGACCCGTGTCAATGAGATGGTCGAGGCCGGAATTCCGGTCGCTCTGGGCCACGATTGCGTGATGGATCCCTGGTACAGTCTCGGCAGCCACGACATGCTGGAGGTTGCCAACATGGCCGTCCATGTCGGCCATATGACCGGCGTTTCCGAGATGGAATCGATGTTCGCCGGTGTAACTACGGTCGCCGCAGAGGTCATGCATCTCGAAGGATACGGACTCGAGCCGGGTTGCAATGCGGACCTCGTGGTCTTGCAGGCGCGCAGTCCCGTCGAAGCTATCCGGTTGCGTGCGAACCGTCTTTATGTACTCCGACGGGGAAAGGTGATCGCGGAATCAGCACCGCAAGTGGTCTCCCTGGCCCTCGGCGATGAACGGAAAGCTGTCGACTTCATCCCGATGGGTTCACAATAGACTGGACCGTTGGAAGACAGTTTGATCGTTCCTGACCAGCTGGACATTGAGATCAGGCGTACAGCAATTCCCGCGCCGTAAGTTTCTGTCTGGCCGCGTTAGGCTTCCTTCTTCTCCTGCTAATCGTTCGGGCGAACCATCCAGTTGGTTTGGATCGACGCCCACAGTACGTTTGATTGCGGCGCGGGATTGAATTCGCCCGTATTCGCATGTGCCCTGCAACGCTGGCTTTCCTGGCGACATCCTCCATCGCCGGTCGTTTCATGCGGGCCACGCGATTTGGAAAGGACTTGTCTATCGTGTAAGGAATGAGGAAACTCTCGGACTGAAAATCGTCTGGCCCAACTCCCCTTTTTCAAAAGGCTTGCCACCGCCGGGGAACGGAGGACACCAAATGAGGAGTCGAGTCATGTCCGCCGTTTTCTCCCGCTGGCCGACCGAGAACTTCAACCTCGGTGAAACCTATGTTCCGCTTCCAGAAATAGTACTCGATGATCTGATGGGCGAGGGGGATGAAAAACCTGCCGGTCCCGCAAAGGAGTGGGCATCTGCTCAAATGGACCGGCATGTTTACCGTAATCACGGATTTTTCGTAATCGATGGAGCCAGCTACCCGGACCTCGATCCACAACAACGCGTTCATTTCACGAGGCGCCTGGCGCCCTGCCTGGGCAAACCCATTGTCCATCACTCAAAGCACTTGAAGCAGGACCTCGTGACGGACGTCAAGGACAAGGGTGTTCGTTTCACGAGCAGCAAGAACCAGAATTTCAGTTCGTCAAACCAGGAAGCGGTGGAACATACGGAGTCCACCGAGCTTCCCACGCCGATCGGCGCGTTCCTGCTGCACAGTATCCAGCCGGCGTACAAGGGTGGAGCCAATCGCTTCGTGAACGCCTACACGTTGCTGGATACGTTGGAGGAAGCCGACGCCGGATACGTTGAGGTCCTGAAACGACCATTCTGGTTCGACACGGCCCGGGGCGAACGGGTCGAGTCCCCGATCGTTTCGTATGACGATCAGGGAGACCTCGATTTCAGGTGGATGCTCGCTTTCCTGGAGAACGGAAAGACTCACACGGCGCATTGGGATGACGACACCCAGGAAGCGATCGACGCCGTCTGTGACCTGATGCCAGAACTTCGCATCAAGGTCACCCTTGGCAGGGGCGACATTGTCATCGTCAACAACAAGATGATGCTTCATGCCCGTGACGGTTTCGAAGACCATCCCGACCATCCGCCACGTTGGCTGCTGCGCAGTTGGTTCGTGTGAAATTCGGAGTATGGCCAGCAGTCAACAAATGTACGATGACCGCGACCTGACGTGACCGTGAGAACATCCGCGGTCGTGCCTGCCTGCCGCGGTGCGAACCGGATTTTATTGATCGTCCTCAATGCCCTCAGAACGGATTTCGGGGCGACACCGCTTTTGCGCATGAACCCCGACGCGACCGCTCGCGACACGCTGGCTGTGACAACACCGTCGTGCAACGGGTTCGCGGAAGTTCTCGGATCAGTATCAGCGCCCGGCAATCCGTCGGCAGAAATCCGGGACATGGATTGTTAATGGAAGGAGGAACTCCGCGACATATTCAAGGGAGGACAGAAACCATGAAACGTTTCGCTGCATTTGTTGGCATATTTGGCCTGTTGCTGGGCACCGGAACCGCGTCTGTGGAGTAACCGGAGCGTCCGATCAACATGCTCGTTCCATTTGGTGCCGGCGGCGGGACAGATGTGCCGGCTCGATTTTTTGCAGCGGAAACGGAGAAAATTCTCGGCAAGAACATTGTCGTCAGCAACGTGGAGGGGGCCGGCGGTACGGTTGGCGCAGGGCTGATTTTTGTTGGCGGTGTGCAAATATATCCGTTTGGCTCATTGTTTGGGGTCAACGGGGTTCATTTCGGGTTTTTTTTTGGCGACGATGGGTGATTGGCGTCGGCGTTTCGCGTCTGACGGGCGATTCCGGCCGCGTCTGATCGGCCTGCCGGGCGTTGCCGGGCAGGATGTGTGGCCGTGATGTGGTGATGACCCCTTGCGGGCCTATGCGGCAGGCATTGCACGTGGCCGCGTGTTCTGGCTGAGCCGGAGGTAATCGAGCACGAGGCGCGGGTTCCGGTTCAACTTCTCGATGGTCGGCTTGACCGGCTTGTTGCGTCCGAGGATGATGCCGATGGCCAGTCTTCGGAGGCAACTGAGGTTCTCCGGGCCATGGCCGCTCCGGACCTGGCACTTGTCTTCGTTCCATGTTGCGGCGTCGTCGAGGATTCGATGCACGCGATTTTCGCAAGTCCAGTGGCGGCGATTGAAGCCCAGGATCGCCTCGGCATCGGCACTCTGTGGCGTGTGGCTGGTGATGCCGTAGACCAACTCGACGCTGGGCTCGCCGATGCGTGCCGGCTTTCCATTGCGCCCGCAGCGGTAGGACCATGTGGTTCGCTTGATCAGGAACACCTGTTCGACCCAGGGGAAGGTGATGCCTGCGACCGGTTCGGTCGCGGTCCAGATCTCCCGCTTCTCGATGCGTCCGTGCGCCGGTTGCGGCGATTGGGTGGCAAAGTCGGGCTCCCGGGGCGGCTGGGCGGCGAAGAAAGCCTTGATGTCATTGGAGAGGGTCTTCTGGTTGCCCTTGGCGACGAAGAGGAAATCGGCGCCCCGATCGTGCAGGTAGGTCGCGATCGCTGTCTGGGTGAGCAGGGCATCGACGGTGACCGTTCGCCCGCTGATGTCGGGGATCAGGTCCATGGTCGGGATGAAGACGCCGATCTCGTTGGTGGCCTTCTGCGTGTCTTTTCCGTCTTCCTCGATGGTCAGCACGGTTTTTTTTGAGCCAAAGGCGTGGCGGTGCCATGGCTGCTGGCGCCGAGCACATGGGTCTTGCGGCCCTCGTCATCGACAGCGCCGCGGATGGTCTTGCCGTCGATGGCGATGCCTGCATCCCGGTCCCAGCCATGGTCCCGGCAGAAGCGGGCCGTGGCCACGGCGAGCTGGTCGGGGTCGACCGTGACCATGATGTTGCGGATGCAGTAGATGCTCGGGAGGTCATGGGCGCCATTGCCGGCCCTGGGCAGGCGGAAATGCCTCAGCATCCCCGGCCCGAGGTCCTGGATCCAGGCATGGATCGCCTTCCAGCCCGTGGCGCCACACAGGGTGGCCGCGGCGCAGAGCGACAGCAGGGTCGGCAGATGGTAGCGGCGCCCGCGGCGTCCGCGGGGATCGTCGATTTCGGTGAAGTACTCGTACAGGCTGGCCATTTCGGCGGTGTTCATCTTGCGCATCTTCTCGGTTCCGTGAAGCTGGAGTTCCGGCGCCAGCGCCGGGGCGGTGAGCCGGGCGCGGACATCGGGAGCGAGCGGCAGCACCAACACCTGTTTCGGTGTCGATCCCGCGACATAGCCGTTGCCGTGGCGGCGATAGCCGCGGGTCCTGCCGACGGTGATCCAGTTGGCGGCGCGGTAGACGGCGCCGCTGTGACGCTCCGGGTCGCAGAAGGTTTCCAGGAGCAGCAGCGGATGATGATAGCGGGCCTGCCAGTCGGCATTGATGCGCCGCGCACAGAGGCCGAGAAAGCGGGAGCCCAGGTTCGGCTGCCGTCCGCGCAGCAGCAGGCGCACATTGTTGGCAACCAGGTGCAGCCGCCCGAACCTGTCGCGCGGGCTCCAGCCGATCCAGTCGTCACGCGCCGTGCATTTGAGCGCCGCGGCCGAGAAGGCGGCCAGCGCCGGCCATGCGCCGCTGTCGTCGTCGGCCGCATACCAAATGGTCTCGCCGATCTTCGGTCCCGCGCCGAGGTAATGATGTTCGTCCAGGAGATCGCGGAAACGCTGTTCCTCGCGACGTGCGACCGGTATTGCGGACAGTCTGGAAAGGTCGATCATGGCACCGGATCCGTTTTCCGATTCGGCGCCACTATGGACGGGCAGGACGCAAGAGTCCAGCCCGCAACGTAAATCAATCAAAACAAACGAAAATTGACGCTACAAAAATTGGCCCTGACGGTTGGCGGGACCCAGCTTTCGCAGGCAGCGGCCGATGGTTACAATCTCGGATTCCTGCCAGTCGGCACGACGACGACGCAGCCGCCTTTCAAAAGAAACCAGCTACAACGCAAACAGCTGGACGCCGATCTGCATGGTCAGCCATGGCCCGTTCTATCTCGTCGTTGGAAGTGACAGCCCGATCGCATCCCTGGATGACTATATCCCTGCTGCCGTCGGGCCAGGAATCAAGTTCGCCAGTGCCGGGCCCGGATCAATGGCCCATGTCGCCCAACTGACGCTCGACAACAATCTCCGCGTCACGACCCAGTACATTCCGAGCAAGGGCGGTGGGGATATTGCGACCGAAATCAACGGTGGCCGCGCCGATGCCGCGACGTGAATTGCCGATTTCGGAACCAGGTTCGGCTGGCGTGCGCTGGCCATCCTTTCGGACAAGCGCTCTGAGGAACACCCTGACAGCCCGACCATGGCGGAACTCGGACCGGAGGTGTTCCAGAAAATGCACTTGGGCGCTTTCGCGTCTTTGGGCCAGATCTGCGTGGCCGGCCATGAAGCGGCTCTACGGTCATGCGAGTCGGTACGATGAGGTCGTTGATGGCTTCCGGGCGGCGTGCGACCGCGCAATCGTCGGAGACGGGTTGCTGCCGGAAACAACCATGGGACCGGTCAACAATGCTTCGCAACTCAAGGTCATGACCGACATGATCGCCGAGGCGCGGGGCAAGGGTGCCGACGTCGTGGAATGCGTCGTTGTGCCTGACGAGGCGCTTTTCAACCGTGGCGGCTATTTCCCGTGCCCGACGCTCGGCCTCAACGCCGATCATCGGCTTTCCGTTGTCGAGAACGAACAATTCGATTCGGGTCTGCCTGTCATGAATTTCGCGACCTAGTGTTATGTTTTATTTTCGGGATTCCGTTTTCCTAAAGAGTATGATTCAACCGCTCCCGGCGATTGCCGCACAGTTTTCATACGGGAGCAGAACCAGAATGGCAAAGAGCAGGAGAACCCGGATCGTCCTCAGCGAGCAAGACCGGGAGCGTCTCGAGAAGATCAAAACCGATCCCCATTCGATCCTCAAGCATGTGCAGAGGGCGACCATCATCCTTCACCTCGGCGACGGCCTCACCTTGACGCAGACGATGACGGCCACCGGCATGTCGAAGCCGACGGTCCGGCGCTGGTGGGACCGCTTCCTCGAGGAGGGTGTTGACGGCCTGCTGTACGACAAGCCCCGGAGACGGGGCCGCAAGCCCATATCCGAAGACAAGGTCAGCGAACTGATCGAGCTTGCGATGTCGCCGCCGCCGGAGCACGCCAGTCACTGGTGTCAAGTCCAGTTCAAAACTGACCCAGGATTCGCGTTCAAAATTGACCCACCTTTTCCCGGCTGCCTGTTGTCGTCGGACATCGGCAGGAGGGCGGGTGATGGCGGGAACTGGCCGCAGGCCAGCCCGCTGCGAGCGCAAGCGAGCCCTTCCCGGATTTCAACACCGCAGTGAACGCGACGACTGACCCGTTCGCGAGGCCCCGGCGCCGCAGGCGCCCCTTCTCTCCGGCCGTCAGGCCGGATGAATCCGAATATTGAAAGAATCGTTGTTGTGGTTGTCCTGTGGTGCCTGTGGGCGAGAAGCACGCGAGTGTGGTCAACGCGGTGGGCGAGAAGACACAGATCCAGGCGTTGGGACGGACGCAGGCGCCCCTGCCGATGAAGCCCGGCCATCCCGGGACCCGCACCCATGACTACAAGCGCAACGGCACCACCTGCCTGATGGCGGCCTTCGATGTCGCCACCGGCAAGGTCACCGGCCAGATGGTCGCGCGTCACCGTTCGGAGGAATTCCTCGCCTTCCTCGAACTCGTCTCCGAGGGGATCGAGCCCGGAACCCCGGTTCACGTCATCCTCGACAACGTCTCCTCTCACAAGTCGGCCGAGGTCAACGAATGGCTGAAAGGCAACGCCAATTGGACGTTCCATTTCACTCCGACCTCGGCCTCGTGGATGAATGCCGTCGAGGGTTTCTTCTCCAAGCTCTCGCGGCAGAGGCTCAAGAATGCGATTTTCAACTCGCTCGACGAGTGCATCGCGGCGATCGAGGGCTACATCGAGCATCACAACACCAATGATGCCCTGCCGTTTCGCTGGAGCAAGGCGCCCGAAGATCTCGTGGAGGCATGGAAGAAGGGCCACCAGAAGCTGCAAGAATCGGCATCGTGAAAAAGAATCAAACCACTAGGACGAAGCCGTGGTTCTCGCCAACGACAGCGAGCTTGGTCTGTGTTCATCGGTCTGGACAGCGGACTCGGATCGAGCGGTCCGTGTCGCACGGCGTCTCGAGGCGGGTTACACCTACCCCAACAACCATGGACCGCTGTCACAGGACGGGCGTGCACCGTTCGGCGGTTTCAAGATGTCGGGGATCGGGCGCAATCTCGGCTTCGAGGGCATACTCGGGTTCACGGAGTCTCATTCCATCACCGGACCCGACGGATTTCTTTTCTGACGGCGTCCATGCATCGCCAACATCGGTGAGAACCTGTTTGCATCCAGCGTACTGGCGCCTATCTTCAATGCCCGTCAGAAGCATGCTGCTGGCCTTCCACCGCAATCAAGAAAGCATCGAACTCCCCGTCAGTGATCGGAACGGTGTGTTTGGCTGCAGGATATTCGCCGCTATTGACATCAGCCTTGAATTCCCGAGCCGTACCACCAATCGTTCCAGGACCGCGCGCGGCAAGTGTCGGTCTTGGCAGTCCGCCCATGTCTGGCCTTCAGGTCTGTAGTCACCGAGAGGCTAGAGTCCAAGTCCAGACTGATTCCTCGCTCATGCACATTTTCGTTTGCGTTACTTATTGCATTTACGGCGTTTGCAACTTATCTTTGTTTCTGGATCATGGAGAAGTTGCGATGAATGCAAAGACCGTGGCAGGTACAGCATGCGCCGTTCCGAGCGACCATGATGCGGCGCTCGCGAAAAGGGCGCATCAGACATTGGACGCGTTGATCGACGGGACACTTCCGGTTTCAGCGCGCTTCGGCGACGAGACCGTGGACATCCCAACTCCAGCGGTGTCGCTGCTCAGGGAAATTCTGGGCTATATGGCGCACGGCAAAGCCGTCGCCTTGGCGCCTTTGCATGCTGAACTGACGACGCGTCAGGCAGCCGACCTGTTGCAGGTTTCGCGGACGCATCTTGTCCAACTCCTCGACGACGAACGGATTGCCTGCCGCAAAGTTGGCTCACACCGGCGCGTCCGCGTTGAGGACATTCTTGAGTTCCGCCGAGAAACAGAATCTCGCCGCCATAAGGCACTCGATGAACTGACTGCTCGCGACCAGGAACTCGGTTTGCAGTAGTCGATGGTTCGCCTGAAGGCGTTGCTTGACGCAAACGTTCTCTATCCGGCCGGCCTTCGCGATCTGTTGTTGCGTCTCGCCGACCGGTATCTCTTTGCGCCATTGTGGAGCGCCGACATCCATGCGGAATGGATTGACAGCCTATTGGCCGACCGACCCGACATCGACAGAAAAATGTTGGACAGGACCCGCGCCGTCATGGACCGGCATTTCCCCGATGCACTTGTGACCGGATACGAAGTCCTCGCTTCCGAACTTGACCTGCCCGACACCAACGACCGACATGTCTTGGCGGCGGCGATTCACGGACGTGCGGATGTGATTGTGACAGCCAACCTGAGGGACTTTCCGGTCGGGAGTTTGGCTCTCCACGCCATCGTGTCGCAGCACCCGGACACCTTTGTCGCACACCGCATCGATGTCGACCCCGAGGCCGTGCTGACAGCCGTCCGTGGCCACAGGGCCGCCCTGCGCAATCCACCTCGCTCCGTGAGCGAGAATCTGTTCGCATTGGAACGCCTCGGTTTGCACAAATCCGTATTCTTTGTGCGAACACACGAATCCGATATCTGATTGCCTCTGAAAAATCCTCCCAATGTCGCCGGAAACGGGCTCGACGTTCCCAGCATCGCACACATTGACCGATACCGGTCCGACCATGCTTTCCTCGCGACAGCAGACGCTTCGTCACACACCCGATGCGTGAGGATCCAGTATGCCACCAACACACTCCCGAACCTGAATGCCCTCGTCTTCGCACAGGACGGTGACGAGGCCAGTGACCGCAAGGTAAGCGCAACCTGGAAATCTGTCGTCTCTCGCGTCAATGTTCCGTTCGAAAGACGTAGACTCCCGAATACTTGGACTGGAATGAAGTCGTTGCGACATGAGCGGCAACGCTCCGGAAAAGGTCGGAAATCGAGATATAATCCCGCCAAAGTACTGCAAATCGCCAGAATACCGCGCTTTCAAAAAAGCGCCGACATTCGGACCCTATCGGCGGCAATCAACGAACTGGACGCCCGGATTCAGGTGTTGAAGGCCAATCAGGACGGCGCGCAACTCTGCAGCATGATCTACCAGTGAAAAGGTATCTCGAAAAGCCGCATTCGAGGTTCAACTGTTCGACATGGCGAACTCGCCGGCTCTCGTGGCGTCCGGGCCCATGAGCATGACGCAAGCCCCGCGAGACGTGGATGCCGGGGTGTAGACGGGCAGCGCCACGGCGCTAACCACTCTCCCTGCGAAAAGCGGGTAAACACTGGTTGCGGCGGAAAAAATGTGATCGGTGCTATCTGAGGGCGTAACAACGACGGGCGCGGTTCCCGAACCGCCGTCACTCATTCTTGAAAAACTGGCCTTCCGCCATTTCTTTCGATTCTAGGCACGTTTTCAGACCCACGTCCGGGAGTGCTTTCGTGAGTCTTGTGGCAATCTGAACCACCAGATTCCGCGTTTCGCATGAAAAGGCCGGGCGCGGTTGCGCCGCTGTCAAATTATCGTGCGCGCTCGATAATTCATTGACTGTTTCGCGCGCGTACGCGCGCGCGCATGGGCGAGAATGGCATCTTGAAGTGGAGACCTGGTCCCTGGTCGTCAACTGCTTTTGAGAACCTATTGACGATGCCAATCTGTCCTTCAGGGACTTTTTAGGCTGTCGAGTAGCAGTTGCTTCGACGGCTGAGGAACACGAGAATCATCCGGAACCCGTATTTGGTGTACAGGCTGCTGAGATGGTTCAGAATGCCGAACGTGTTCTCGGATTCAACCGTCTGAGCAAAGTCTGGTGGCAATTCGTCATCATTGATGACAATTACGGATTCATATGGAGCTGTTGATTGAGAATTGCCACGAGGTATGAAGGCCAGGGAGCCCGATGTGACAGATTCATTGGAGAAAGGGAGGAATACTGAACATGTGGAGAGGTCTTGTATTCATAGCAGTACTTGGGACTATCCTGGCACTGCATAACCAGGTCACGGCTGACAGTCATGGACACGTGTCCGGGGCAGCAGCGGCTGAACTGATCCAAACGGCCGCCGGTGTTTTCAGTCCCGAAGAGGGTGAAAACGGTTGGTCATTTTCAATCATTGACGGCTTCGACGGAGCATTGTGGAAATGCACTCTCGGTTCTGAAATGGACCCGGAAGCACAAACCGTCGAATGTTGGCGTGACGACACCAGGGAGATAATCTGATGTTGAAAACACTATCATCAATGGGATTCTTGGTCCTGAGCACCGTTTGGGTATTGTGCTAATCTGTGTACTTTGGTGACAAGGTATACATGGATAGAAGCGTGCATATCGCATGAAAAAGGCCGGGTGCCCGCGAACCCAGTCTTTGTTTCGCCGCCCGGAGATGAAAACGGGCGGCGCTCGGTTCGCGCCATGCCTGTATGCCTTGGAGATGGCGACGCCAACGCACGCGGCCCAGCACAATTTGTCCGAAAGTGGAAGTATAGTGGTAACCAGTTTTTACATTTTACTATAAAACAATGGGTTAAGGCCAATTCATGGCGGAGACGAAGGGATTCGAACCCTCGAGACGGGACAAACCGTCTACTCCCTTAGCAGGGGAGCGCCTTCAACCACTCGGCCACGTCTCCGCCGAACGCAATAGCGAACTGTCGCAATAGAGTTCAAGACCAGAATCGAATCTTTCCGATCGGGGTAACCGGTGTCCGCGGCGTTGTCTCGCCTGTCCGACCGGAATGAACGGTTCCCCCCGCATCTCGTCGGTCGACGCACGGATGCGTTGCATCGATCATTGGAGCAATGCCGAGAGGCCACGGGAATCTGAATGTATCCCGGAGAAGGTCAGTGCAGACCACCCGCGACGGAATTCCAGAAGTTCCCCGTTACCGGCTGTCGGCGAGCATGAGATACTGTCAGGAACCGGCCGTTTGAGGCCGCATGTCCTGTCTGTTCACGCCGGCCACCGGGACAGGTCTCTTCATGGCATCGCGCCTGAAAGGTTCCCCGAGTTCCTGGTTCAGGATGACCTCGATGAACGTGGTCAGATCGTCCTTCAACTGTGCCCTGACAGCCGTGTTGAGCGCATCGGTCAATGACGACATGGTCGTAACCAGGACGCCTTCCATCCCGCATGCCCGGGCGATCGCGGCATACGAGACGTCGAGGTCCAGTTCCGTGCCGACGAAATTGTCGTCGTACCAGAGCGTCGTGTTTCGTTTCTCGGCGCCCCATTGATAGTTCCGGAAAATGATCATCGTGATCGGCGGCCACTCGTTCCGGCCGCAAGCCGTCATTTCGTTCATCGAGATTCCGAAGGCCCCGTCGCCGGCAAACCCGACAACCGGCGTATCAGGGTTTCCTATTTTCGCGCCGATAATTGCCGGAAACCCGTAGCCACAGGGGCCGAACAGGCCCGGTGCGAGGTATTTGCGGCCCTGCTCGAAGGTCGGATAGGCATTTCCGATGGCGCAATTGTTCCCGATATCCGAGGATATGATCGCATCCCTTGGCAAGGACGCCTGAATTGCGCGCCATGCCATTCGGGGTGACATGTGACTCGGCTGGCGTGCCCGGACCCTTTCATTCCAGGTTGTGCCAGGGTCGTCGTCTTCGTGATCCATGGACGTAAGTTCCTGGGCCCAGGATGACTTGATCCTGGCGATCGTGGCAAGGCGGTCTTCACGACCTGCATCCCCGGCATCAGCAGGGAGGCGGCTGAGCAAGGACCGTGCGACGCTTCGCGCGTCTCCGACGATCCCGACCGTGACGGGCTTGGTCAGGCCGATTCGGTCAGGATTGATGTCGACCTGGATGATCGACGCGTCCTTGGGCCAGTAATCGATTCCATACCCGGGAAGCGTGGAGAACGGGTTCAACCGGGTTCCAAGCGCAAGGACGACATCTGCTTTCGCGATCAGTTGCATTCCCGCCTTGGACCCATTGTAACCGAGCGGCCCTGCAAACAGCGGATGCGAGCCGGGGAAGGCGTCATTGTGCTGGTATCCGCAGCAAACCGGTGCCCCGAGCCGCTCGGCAAGCGCGACGGATTCAGCAATCGCGTTTCCAATGACGACACCGGCCCCGTTCAGGATTACCGGGAACCTTGCCCGCGAAATGAGTTCGGCGGCCTTTGCCAGCGTGTCCTCGCCGCCGGACGGGGGCTCGAACTCGACAACCGCGGGAAGATCAATATCGACAACTTGAGTCCAGTAGTCCCGCGGAACGTTGATCTGGGCGGGAGCCGATGCACGTTTCGCCTGCATGATGACGCGATTCAGGACCTCGGCCATTCTCGACGGGTCCCGAACCTCTTCCTGGTAAGCAACCATGTCCTTGAACAGGGCCATCTGTTCGACTTCCTGGAACCCACCCTGGCCCATTGTCTTGTTGGCGGCTTGAGGGGTCACGAGGAGGAGAGGTGTATGGTTCCAGTAGGCGGTCTTGACCGGCGTCACAAAGTTGGTGACGCCCGGGCCGTTTTGGGCAACCATCATGGCCATCTTGCCGCTAGCCCTGGTGTAGCCGTCGGCCATCATCCCGGCATTGCACTCATGTGCCGCGTCCCAGAATGTAATGCCGGCAGCCGGGAACAGGTCCGATATGGGCATCATTGCCGATCCGATGATCCCGAACGTATGTTCGATGCCGTGCATCTGGAGAACCTTGATGAATGCCTCTTCAGTTGTCATCTTCATTGGTCTACCGCCTTTTTCCGCAGGTCAGGTGATTTACGCGCAGTTGATCATTCTTCCGCCGGCACCGACCAGTTTCCCGAAGATCGTGGTCGCCACGCGCACTTGTACGCAAGTTTGACGAGGCTGCAACGCCGTCGGTCACGTAAAGTCGCCACGTTACGCTTCCTGTAGCGCCAGAGTGGCCACGCAATGATTCCAGAAGGAAATCACGTGCAGCCGCGGCATTCCAGGTATGGTCATCTGGGTCTCTGTTTCTGCTCACGGCAGGAATTCCCGCTGTCATCCCGGGCGATTTGCATCGGACTTTCTGCTCCTCTTGCCAAGGACCTCTGGTCTCAATTGAACGTCGCTCGCGTCGGGAACTGCCTGATTCAACGGCTCCAAATCGGTGTCGGTGACGGGCCTGGCTGCGATCGCATGTGAAATCGGGCGCTTTGTCACCTGCGCCTGAACGTAGCCGGACTCGAATGGCTATCGGTGGGCAAGCGGCCACGCGGTCGAGTCCTGGCAGCACGCGCATTCCGCGTTCGGCGCACGAAGCGATAACGGCGTCACGTGCAGGATCGGCATTTGGCCAGGCGGAATTCGAATCTGCCGCGCTCCGTCACAAGGACAGGACCGGTTCAGTTGACATGACGGGCGCGCGAAATTTCAATCCGGTGTCCCGATACCGGTCTTCGACGATGCCGTCCGGCAATCAAGGGGCGGCGGGTCAATGGGGTTCCAGAACCAGCGCCCGGGTCGTGTCCGGAAGAGCACCGGCATCAATGGTGACCGTACTCTTGCCTGCCATGTCAACCAGTTCTCGGGGGAATACGCTCAAGAATTCATCGATCGTGAACATGTCGTTCCGAAGATATTCCGGGGTACGGTAGTGCATTGGTATGACCACGCGAGGAGCGACATGGCCAATGACCCTCATCAATTCACTGAGCGAGATGACCGGAAAACCACCGGCATGACCCAACAGCACGTTGACCCCGTCGAAAAATTCCAGTTGGGCATCGGAAAAATCATCGCCCATGTCACCCATGTGCCCGATCTCCAGTCCATCGACCGCGAACCGGTACATCGCATTCTGATCGGGATGTCCGCTCGGGTGGTCCGCGTGTTCCATCGCTTCTATCGCCGCGAACCGGAATCCGTGGGATGACGTGTTGCCGCCATCGAGAGCAATTTCGAGTGCGTCGATCACGGTTGCGCCGGGTTTCTTGGGAACGAGATGGTCATTGTCGTGAAAATCGTCGCTGCTGCTCGATTTGATCACGATGTCTGCGGGATCCGGAAAGGGCTTGAATCCCGCCTTTTCGGGGTCGTAGGGATCGGTGACGATTCTGAAACTATCCTTCGAAACGATTCCGAAACTCGCCTGGCCGTACCATGTGAATTCAGCCATTGCTCCACCTTCCTGGTCTGTACCGGGCGCGAAAAGAGCTACGCCCTCATGACGATACGCGAAAAATTCGGATTTGCTCGGCAGTCAAAACCCGTAAGCCTCGTTTGTCAAACCGGATTCACGGTCCGCGAACGACCGCGCAGGCTTGTCAGCGGCCAGGTGGTGGTGGCGGGTTTCTCGCCTGCAACAGGAAAGGCGGCGATTCCGTATCCGTGACTTGCGCTCGAGACGGGATTTGGAAGTGGGAAATGCCTTCCGCAGTGTTCGCGCATGCGAATTTGCAACGGGCGTGAGGATGTGCGTCTGGCAGAGCAGAGGTGCCGAATTCTTGGCAGGTGGACTGGTCATTATGGAGAATGTCCGGGCGGTTCGACGGTATCACGGCACTTCATTCGAATGGTCGATATTGCGCTGGATGTGCCAAGTGTTGTTTTCGCGCGTGGTCAAGACGATCTGACGAATCGGTCCACCGCCGGAATGACAAGCAATTCAAGGACCCTGGTCGTCGCCGGTTTGCCCGGGTCGACGGGATCAGCGGGCCGAAGTGCCGGCCGGCGTTCCGGTCCCCTGGAACTCGTCAAGCCGATAGCCCTGGAGGAACAGCAACCCGCTGAGGTCGGCGAACTCGAGAACGTGCCGACTGCGCGCCGCGACTGCCGGTTTCGCATGGTGCGCAACGCCAATTCCGGCCGTCCGCAACATGTCCAGGTCATTCGCACCGTCTCCCACCGCCAGAACGTCCTCGGCCCGTAACCCCAACCTTTCGGTGACCTCCGACAGCGTTTCGGCCTTTGCCTCTCGCCCCAGTATGGGTGTTCCAGGCTCGCCAGTTAGCCTGCCGTCCCGCTTGAGCAATGCATTGGCCCTGAATTCGTCGAATCCGAGGCGGGTCGCGACGACCCGGGTGAATTCGTCGAAGCCCCCCGAAACGAGTACGGAATAGGCGCCATGAGCCTTCATGGTCGCGACGAGTTCCTGACCGCCGGGCGCCAGCGTGATTCGGTTATCGACGACGCGATCAATGACCGAAACCTCCAGCCCCGCGAGGAGACCGACCCTGTACCGAACGGCCTCTTCGAATTCGAGCTCGCCGTTCATTGCCGCGGCAGTGATCTTCTTGACCTCGTCTCCGATTCCGACATGCGCCGCGAGTTCATCAAGGCTTTCCTCGAGAATCATGGTGCTGTCCATGTCGGCAAACAGTACTCTTTTCTTGCGGTTGGCACCTGGAACCACGCAAAGATCCACCTGGTTCGGGTGAAGCCTCGTCCTGATGCCGCGGATCACGCCGGCGCCAGGCTTGCCGCCAAGCGGGAATTCGCAGGCTTGTCCGTCGGCCAACCAACGGATTGTGCCGCCTAGCAGGCGATCCCTGGCGGGCCGGACGATTTCCGGCGTCAGTCGTGCCACGCCGGGATTCGAAACCAGTACGGCGACATACATGAGAACCCTCCCGTTGCGCCGGAATGAGCCAAATCGATTGACACGCGGACAATCTCACGGAGCGGAGAATGCGTGCAACAATCCATATTCAAAAAGTTGCTGTCCCGGTAGATTTGTCCGGGAGTCAACAAATACCTCAATCGCCCGGATTTCCCGGTCCCAGTTCAGGGTTCTGCGCGGCGGACATATGGCATTCGGTGTACACTTCCTTGCTTGAGAACCGGCAGGGCGTCAGGTAATGGCAGCGCGGGCCACCCCTCCCCAACGAGGGGCGTTTGCCTGAGAGGGTAAAAATGATCAATTGCAAGCCGGAGGTTCGTCCGGCCAACCCGAGGTTTTCCTCTGGCCCCTGTCCCAAGCCGCCGGGATGGGCGCCATCCAACCTTCCGGTCAATCTTCTGGGCAGGTCGCATCGTTCACTTCCTGGCAGGGCCAGGTTGGAGCAGTTGATCGACCTGACGCGTGAAATCCTGTTGATTCCGGGCGACTATCGCGTCGGGATCGTTCCGGCGTCGGATACCGGTGCCGTCGAGATGGCGCTGTGGTCGCTCTTGGGATGCCGTCCGGTCGATGTCCTTGCGTGGGAGAGTTTCGGCAAGGCGTGGCTCAATGACGTGGTGTCCGAACTCAAGCTGGACGGCGTCAATCGCCATGTCGCGGACTATGGACTCTTGCCCGATCTCGCCGCAGTCGATTTCAGCAACGACGTCGTTTTCACGTGGAACGGAACGACATCGGGCGTTCGGGTCCCCGACGGCGCGTTTATCCCGGACGACAGGGGCGGGCTGACGATCTGCGACGCAACGTCGGCGGTCTTTGCCCAGGAACTCCCGTGGGACAAGCTCGACGTGACCACGTTTTCCTGGCAAAAGGCGCTCGGCGGAGAAGCAGCCCATGGAATGCTCATCCTGTCCCCGCGCGCCGCCGGGCGGCTCGAGTCGTGGACACCGCCCTGGCCAATTCCCAAGGTTTTCAGACTGACCAGGGCCGGCAAGCTCAACGAATCCATCTTCAGGGGAGCAACCATCAACACACCGTCGATGCTCTGCGTCGAGGATTGTATTGCCGCGCTCGAATGGGCATCAACGATCGGCGGTCTCGATGCCATGATCGGCCGGGCAAATGCCAACCTGGCCGCGGTGACCGGGTTCGTGGAAAACCGCGACTGGCTGGATTTCCTGGCATTCGATCCCGCGACCCGGTCCAACACCTCGGTCTGCCTGAAATTCGTACACCCGGGCGTTGCCATGCTCGACCCGACGGCAAGAGCCCGGTTCGTGCGCGGAATCGTCTCGCGGCTGGAAGAGGAAGCAGCCGCTTTCGATATCGGCTCCTACCGCGATGCGCCGCCGGGTCTGCGGATTTGGACGGGCAGCACGGTCGAAATCGGCAATCTTGAAATGCTGTTCCCCTGGCTGGACTGGGCGTTCGCGTTGCAATTGAACGCGCTGCGCCACGATTGATCCCGCATCGTTTCAAGTCGCGCAAGGACCGCGGAAACCGTCATTGTATCGCAATATGGGAGTAGCGAATTGGTCAGCGTACTCGTATCGGACAAGCTCAGCGAATCTGCAGTTCAGGTCTTCCGGAACAACGGAATCGACGTCGCATTCGAACCCGACCTGGGGAAGGACAAGAAAGCGCTCCGGGCGCGCATCGGTTCCTTCGACGGACTCGCGGTGCGTTCAGCCACCAAGGTTTCGGAACAACTGCTGTCGTCTGCCCATCGCCTGAAAGTGATCGGACGCGCAGGAATCGGCGTCGACAATATCGATGTCAACGCTGCGACCCGGCGGGGCATCATTGTCATGAACACGCCGTTCGGCAACTCCATCACGACAGCCGAACACGCGATTTCACTGATGATGGCGGTCGCCCGGCAGATTCCAGAGGCAAACGCGTCAACTCACGCGGGAAAATGGGAAAAAGCGAAGTTCATGGGGGTGGAGGTTACCAACAAGACCCTCGGGTTGGTCGGTTGCGGTAACATCGGGTCCATCGTTGCGGACCGCGCGCTCGGGCTGAAGATGAAAGTTGTTGCGTATGACCCGTTCCTGTCTCCGGAACGGGCCGAAAGACTGGGTGTCAGGAAGGTCGGTTTCGGCGAACTTCTCAAGGCGTCCGACTTCATATCGCTGCACGTCCCGAAAACCGACCGGACCGCGAGACTGATCGATTCGCAGGCAATTGCAGGGATGAAACCGGGCGTACGCATCATCAATTGTGCACGTGGCGGGATCGTGGATGAAGCCGCCCTGGCCGAAGCGCTCAAGTCCGGAGTCGTGGCAGGGGCCGCGTTCGACGTGTTCGAGACGGAACCGGCAACGGAAAGCCCGCTTTTCAACCTGCCCAATGTCGTGTGCACGCCGCACCTCGGTGCGGCGACCCTCGAAGCCCAGGAAAACGTGTCGATCCAGGTGGCCGAGCAAATGGTGGACTACCTGCTGCGGGGAGCGGTCTCCAACGCCATCAACATGCCGTCGATCAGCGCTGAAGAGTCCGCGGTGATTGGTCCCTTCGTACAACTGGCCGCTTACCTGGGGTCTTTCGTCGGGCAAATGACGGAAGAGCCGATCGAGAGCATCAACATTCTTTACGACGGGGAAGTCGCCAGCATGAATACACGGGCGCTCGACAGTGCCTTGATTGCCGGAATGATCAAACCGCAAGTGCCCGATGCGAACATGGTGTCGGCTCCGATCATTGCACGGGAGCGGGGCGTGAAGATCTCGACGACAACTCAAGAACAATCCGGCGTGTTCGAAAGTTACATCCGGTTGACGGTCAAGACCCGCAGCTTGACCAGATCCGTCGCCGGTACGGTTTTTTCCGACGGCAAGCCACGCTTTATTCAAATCAAGGGCATCAACATCGATGCCGAGGTCGGCCGGCACATGCTGTACACGACCAACAATGACGTGCCGGGCGTGATCGGAACGTTGGGGACCGTATTGGGTGACGCCGGTGTCAATATCGCGAATTTCACCCTGGGTCGTACGGGACCGGCAGGGAGCGCGATAGCCCTGCTTGAACTCGACGAACCGCTGGACGATGAGGACGTCAAGGCCTTGCGTGAAACCGGCAAGTTTCAACGTATCCGACCGCTTGTCTTTGATGTGGCTACCTGAATTCGCCCCGGGCGACACGCGTCAACACCTCCGGCACCTCGTCCGGACGGTGGACGAGGACGTCGGCGCCGGCATTGCAGAGTTCTTCGGAAGTGCCATATCCCCAAAGTACGCCGATCGATCCAATCCCGTTGTTCCTGGCGCCGGCAACATCGTGGCGACGATCCCCCATCATCCGGGAACTGCCTGGTGGGGCAGCGGTTCGTTCGAGGACGAACCTGATCAATTCGGACTTGTCGCAACGCCTTCCGTCGAGTTCGGAGCCGAAAACTCCGTCAATCAGCGGGTCGAAGTCGAAATGCTCGATGATTCTCTCGGCAAATACCTGCGGTTTCGAGGTTGCCAGGAAACATCGAACACCGGATGATTTCAAGTTCGCGAGCATGTCGTGGACGCCGGCATATGGCCGCGCTTCGTACATGCCGGTTTGCGAGAACCGGTCGCGATAAAGGGAGATCGCGCGTCCGACATCCTCGTCCGGTCCGAGAAGGACGGGAAAACTCTCCGACAGCGGTGGCCCGATGCACCATTCAAGCTCATCTGCGGATGGTGCGTCGATCCCGAGTTCGCGGAGAGCAAACCTGATCGACCCGGTGATCCCGACCTTGGGGTCGATCAGCGTTCCGTCGAGATCTATGAACAGGTTGTGCGGCACGCCTCGAGGTCAGCTTGGCGGGGTATCCCGGTCACGGGCGTTCGGAGTTTCTTTCCAGACTTATGCCGTTTGCCGGCATTCAACTGCACTCAATCCCTCAGCAATTCATTGATCGACGTTCGCGCACGGGTCCTGGCGTCGACATTCTTGACGATGACGGCGCAGTAAAGGTGGACGCCGTTTCGTGACGGGGTCGATCCGGACACGACCACCGATCCCGGAGGAACCTCCCCGTACATGACCTGTCCGGTTTCCCGATCGATGATCCGGGTCGACTGGCCGATGAAAACTCCCGTGCCCAGTACCGACCCTTCGCGGACAATGCATCCTTCAACGACCTCGGACCTCGCGCCGATGAAACAATTATCCTCGATTATCGTCGGTCCGGCTTGCATTGGCTCCAGGACGCCGCCGATCCCGACACCGCCGGAAAGATGCACGTTCTTTCCGATCTGGGCACAGGATCCGACCGTGGCCCAGGTGTCAACCATCGTCCCGGTATCGACGAATGCGCCGAGATTGACGAAACACGGCATCAGGATGACGTCCGGGGCCACGTAGGCGGATTTTCTGACGACACAATTCGGGACCGCCCTGAAACCGGCCTCCCGCCATTGGCGTGCGTCCCAACCCTTGAACTTGCTGTCGACCTTGTCCCACCAACCGCCGCCTTGAGGGCCGCCGCCGTGAATTGCCATGTTCTGCAATCGGAAACCGAGAAGTACGGCCTTCTTGGCCCACTGGTTGACATGCCACTGGCCGTTCTCCCTGGGTTCGGCGACACGCAGGCGCCCCGAATCAAGGGCATTGAGCGTCTCTTCGACAGCTTCACGTGCTTCACCAACCGTTTCAGGTGAGATCGAGGTGCGCTCCGTCCAGGCGGACTCAACAGCTCGTTCCAGCCAGGCAAATGACATTGCGATGCTCCTGATTGCGCGAGCGATACTCGCGGTCTGATATGGCCAATTAGGTCGCCATGCAATGCAACATGGCGCGATTTCTCAAGTGGTCATGTTCGAGCCGGCACCGAGTTCCGGATCACCGGGCTTCGTGACCGGGGGCAGCGTGCCGTCAAGACCCGCGCGACCAATGGAACCGATACCCACCTGGCGGATCCACCGGTTTCACCGCTCCGAAAACGCCGTTGTGAGGTCATCGACCGATTCCCATCGTTTCGGCAATGTCCGATGGCGTTTCATAATCCGCGTTTCGCGCCGTGACATCGGCGCCTTGCGCCACGAGTCTATCGTATAACTCATCCGAACCCCTTTCCGCCGCGGCGTGGAGCGGAGTGTTGCCATAATCGTTTGTCGCGTCGATGTCGGCCCCCTTTGCGACGAGCCACGCAACCGCGTCCATTGCATTTCCGCTGGCAGCGTCATGCAACGGGGTGTTGCCAAGGATGCTTTTCGCATCGATGCTGGCCCCCTTGGCGACGAGCCATTCGAGCGCGTCCACCGCATTCCACTCCGCCGCCCTATGCACCGGTGTGCGGCCAATGTTGTTCGTTGCGTGGATGTCGCCCCCCCTGGCGACGAGCCACGCAAGGGCATCCACGGCATTTCCCCATGCAGCGTCATGCAGCGGAGTGTTGCCATTGAAGTTCGTCACGTGGACAGTGGCCCCCTTTGCGGCAAGCCAGTCTAGCGCGTCGATGGCGTTTCCCAGGGCCGCGAAATGCATCGGTGTGCGGCCATAGTTGCTTGTCGCATGAACGGAGACCCCCTGGGTGACAAGCCAGTCGAGCGCATCCACGGCGTTTCCCAGGGCCGCGCCATGCAACGGTGTCGTCCCGTAATCATCCGTTCCATTGATTTTTGCACCCCTGGCGATGAGCCACTGAAGTGAATCGACGGCGTTTCCCCATGCGGCGAGATGCAAGGGAGTCCGCCCGACGTCGTTCGTCGCGTGAACGGAAGCCCCCTTGGCGACAAGCCTTTCAAGCGCGTCAACAGCGTTCCCCAAAGCCGCCAGGTGCGATGGCGGGTGTCCTCTCCTCAGGAAAACTCCGGAATTCAGAAATGGCTGGACCTTGTGCATGAGTGCGTCGGTAAGTCGGCGTCCGTCGCTTTTCAGGCGGTGGTCAATGGCCACGCCCGAATCCACGAGTGCCTCGGAAAGCCATGGCAAGTTCAACAAGGCCGCGTAATGGAGGTCCGTCCAGCCGTTCTCGTCGACGTAGCCGGCATTTGGCCCGCGGCCGACAATTTCCAGGAAACGCCGATACTCATGTTCGGAAGCCGCCGCCGCGGTATCGTCCCCGCTTTGCCCGTGACGCGAAAGCCAGGAATGCGCCCGAACAGAATGTACACCCCTCGGAAATTCGGACAGGTACTTCCGGTACGCCGCCGGTGTATCGACCATCCGTGCGGCAATCCACGCAAGTTCGTCGCGGGCCTTTCCCAGCTCCATCAACGCATCGGATTGCCCGGATGTCAGGAACCCGGTGGATGGAAGCCCCTTCGCCTGCTGGTAACCCGCAATGCCTTGCCGCGTGCGTGAGCCAAAGGCCCCGTCCACGACGCCGACGTCGTGGCCTAGGATCACGAGGCCATGTTGCACCAGAATGCGCTGATCGAGCGCAAGATCAAGAATGCCCTCCAGCATTTCGGGCATCTCGCCCCCTGGTCGCGCCGCCTCTCCAGGGCCGATGGACACGTCGACGCCGGAACCTCCGAGGACGCCCAGACAGGCTCGTGCCTCCTCGACAAAGCGGCTCTCGGGGAAATCGAGGATGAACGCCTCCACCTCGGCGATGTCGGTGCAACCGGATATGTCCTGCCATGCGTCCCGTGCCCGGTCCTGCGCGCCGGAACTCCCGGCAAGCGCAATCGCGACGGCGAAAACCAACACCGAGCCAACATCCCTGAAAAGAGACACGTCCCGCCTGACCGTCAGGTCAGCCAGGTTGTTCACATGCGGTCCAGCCAGGTCTTGGCACATCGGGTGTCTCCATCGACCAGTAAGCGTGGCATCAGGACAACCTGTGCCAGTCAGACCTTGCAGCCAAAAGAACGACGGCGAAATCGGCCGCCGGGACCAGGATACAACGGGTTGACCGCCAATGCCACGATGGAGGTGAATAGGTCCACACGAAGGAGATCAACCGCGACAGGTCAGATCTGCGCTCCTTCACCGGCACTGTCGCTCGGGGAGGCCTGCAGCATCGGACCCCGTCCCATTTTTTCCCGGCAGACTCCCCCTCGTGGGAAATCGTACCATTGCCATCAATCCGGACGGGATCCGCGTGCTGTCTCGCGGCAACGGGGCGAAGGGTCGCAGGAGGATGCAACTGGTGAACGACCGTTATCCGTCACGACCAGGTGCCAGGCCAGGACAAGGAATTCGGACGATCATGCCGCCGGATTTCAACCAGGGGACCGCGGCGTTCGTTCCTTGCAACGCCGAAGCTGCACGGGTACGCGATTGTTGGTTGCGGGAAATTCGCCCGTGGCGTAATCGACATTAGTCGTTTCGAATTCGAATTTCGGACCATGTCTCGGCGCGGCAGGCATTCTGGAAAGGGATGTTTGATCTTCTGCCAGGGTCCCAGTGACGAAGGAGGCGCTGCCTGCAAATGCAATACGTAGCACCAAGAACCATAGGCGAGGCCGTTGATCGTGCAGGAGCCGCGTCAGGGATCGTCCGTTTTCTGGCGGGCGGTACGGATGTACTTGTCCAGCTCAGGTCAGGGATAGTGGAGCCTGACCTCGTGGTTGATATCAAGCGTATCCCCGGCATGAGAGACATCGCCGCGGAAAACGGCGGCTGGCGAATCGGTGCGGCGGTCTCGGGAGCAGAACTGGAAAGTCACTCCGGTGTTTCGAAAGACTGGCCCGGTGTCGTCGAGGCACTCGAGTTGATCGGGTCGACGCAAATCCAGGGCCGGGCAACACTTGTCGGAAACCTTTGTAACGCGTCGCCGGCTGCCGACAGCGTACCGGCGATGATTGCCGCTGGTGCGAGCGTATCCATCGCCGGCCCGAATGGCATCCGGGACGTCCCGGTCGCCGATATTCCGACAGGTCCAGGCCAGACATCTCTCGAGGGCGGAGAGATCATCACGTCCGTCCTATTGCCTGAGCGTGGATCCGGGGGCGGGGACGCGTATCTCCGTTTCATTCCCAGAACTGAAATGGACATCGCCGTTGTCGGTTGCGGGGTTAATGTCAGGGTCGCGGGCGAAAAGGTCGCGGAAGCTCGCGTTGTGCTCGGTGCAGTTGCGCCAACCGCCGTTGATGTCGAGGCCGCGGCCGACGCTATTCTCGGTACATCACTCGATGACGATGCGCTCGACGGGCTTGCCAGGGCATGTTCGGCCGCGTGCAGACCGATCGACGACAAGCGGGGCACGATCAAGTTCAGGACACGCGTTGCCGGCGTTCTCGGGAAACGTGCTGCAACCATTGCATTTGACCGGGCGAGGAGGTCTCGATGAACATGATTCACGTCAGGACAACGATCAATGGGGATGCGGAAGAGTTCGTCTGCGATCCTCGCGAGACGATGCTGGACGTATTGCGCGACCGCCTGTCGCTGACCGGCGCCAAGGAAGGATGCGGTACCGGGGATTGCGGAGCATGCTCGATTACGCTGAACGGACAGCTCGTTTGCTCCTGCCTGATGTTGGCGGCCGAGGCTGAAGGCGCAGAGATCGGAACCGTTGAAGGAATCGCCGATGGAGAGCAGCTTCATGTGCTGCAGGAGAAGTTCCTGGAACATGCCGCACTTCAATGCGGGATCTGTACGCCGGGGATCCTTGTTGCGTCCAGGGCATTGCTGGATCACAATCCGGATCCCACGGACACCGAAATCCGGTACTGGCTTGCGGGCAATCTTTGCCGATGCACCGGTTATGACAAGATCGTTCGGGCCGTCTCCGACGCCGCGGCCGAACTCAGGGAGGTATCGTGATGGCACTCGACGAAATATCTGGAAAGCAATTCACGGTAGTCGGAACGCGACCCCTCCGGCCGGATGGCGTGGACAAGGTTACCGGTCGGGCACGATTTGGCGCGGACGCATATGCCCCGGGAATGCTCCATGGCGCCATCTTGCGTTCGCCGCACGCGCACGCCCGGATCGTCAGGATCGATGCTACTGCCGCGGAATCCTCGCCCGGCGTCAAGGCCGTGATTACCCGGAACGACTTCACCAGCGAACTGGAGGGCGACAACTGGGACATTCTGGAAAACGTCATGGCCGGCGAAAAGGTTCTTTACGACGGACACGCGCTCGCGGCAGTTGCCGCGACATCGGTGTTTGCCGCACGTGATGCGCTCAAGTTGATCGAGGTTGAATATGAAATCTTGCCGCACGTCACGGACGTGGACGAGGCAATGAAGGACGGGGCACCCGTAATCCGCGACGGTGCGGCCGACGCAAGCGTTCCGCCCGGCATGCACCCGAACGTCGTGCGGTATCACGAAAACGGTCATGGAGACGTGGACGCCGGGTTTGCCGAAGCGGACCTGATCATCGAGGACAACTTCCGGACGGAGGCGACCCATCAGGGCTATATTGAACCCCACGCCTGCCTGGCCCAGCTTGGTCCGGATGGCAAAGGCGAACTGTGGTGCTGTACCCAGGGTCATTTCGTCGCCGGCAAGATTTGTGCGAGCCTGCTCGGGATTGACGCGAGCCAGCTTCGGGTGACGGCCTCCGAAATCGGAGGTGGATTTGGCGGCAAGACAACCGTGTTCATCGAACCGGTTGCGCTGGCGCTTTCGCGGAAAACAAACCGGCCGGTCAAGGTCGTCATGGATCGCAGCGAAGTGTTCCGGGCGACCGGACCCACCTCATCTGCATCGATGGATGTGAAGATCGGCATGAAAAAGGACGGGACGATGACCGCCGCTGAAGGAGTATTCCGGCTTCAGGGTGGCGCGTTTCCCGGGGCGCCTATGGAGTTCTCGGCAATGTGCGGCTTTGCTCCGTATAATCTGAAGCATGTCCGTTGCGAAGGCTGGGACGTTATCTGCAACAGGCCCAAGCAGGCTGCCTACCGTGCGCCAGGTTCGCCGATGGGTGCATTTGCGGTTGAAAGTGTCATTGACGAGCTTTGCAACCGGCTTGGTCTCGACCCGATTGACGTCCGTCTGAAGAATGCGTCGAAGGAAGGCACGAAGGCGGCCTTCGGTCCGAGGTTTCAGCGCATTGGTCTTGTCGAGACCCTGGAAGCGGCCAGGGACCACCCCCATTACAGCGCGCAGCTCCGGCAGGGACAGGGACGGGGTGTTTCCTGCGGCTTCTGGTTCAACCATGCGGGTGAGACGGCCGTCTCGCTCGCGCTGGCGGAAGACGGAACCGTTTCGCTTTCGGTCGGGACGCCCGATATCGGAGGATCCCGGGCTTCGATGTGCCAGATGGCGGCCGAGGCCCTGGGAATTCCGTACGACAAGGTCCGGACAACAGTCGCCGATACGGCAACGCTCGGGTACAATGACGTCAGCCATGGAAGCCGCGTTACCTATGCCTCCGGCCTTGCGACGATCAAGGCAGCGGAGGACACAATTGACAAGTTGTGCACCCGGGCGGCCAGGGAATGGGGAATCGATCGGGAAGCCGTAATCTGGGAGGATGGTTGCGCACGTCCGGCGGGTCCGAACGCGGGCGATTTCGAGCCCATGAGCCTTGCGAAGATCGCTTCGCGGATGGGACGGACCGGCGGCCCGATCGTCGGTCACTACGAAGCGACTCCCGAAGGAGCCGGCGTCAGCTTCGCGACGCATCTTGTCGATGCCGAAGTCGACATGGAAACAGGCGCCACGAAGGTTGTCCGGTACACGGTCGCCCAGGATGCGGGCAAGGCAATTCATCCGTCATATGTCGAAGGACAGTTTCAGGGTGGAGCGGCACAGGGCATCGGATGGGCCTTGAACGAAGAGTATGTCTACGGGGAGGACGGGCGGCTTCAGAACCCAGGATTCCTGGACTATCGCATTCCGGTCGCGTCGGATTTGCCGATGATCGACACCGTCATTGTCGAGGTTCCGAATCCCGGACACCCCTACGGCGTTCGCGGGGTTGGCGAAACGTCAATCTGTCCGCCGCTGGCCGCAATCGCCAATGCGGTTTCGAATGCTGCGGGCGTTCGACTTCGTGAACTCCCGATGTCGCCTCCGCGAATTCTGGAGGCGCTGGATATGGCTCGGGACGACAGTGGTTGATGTCGTACTTTGGGGGAGCCTGAAGCCGTTCGCTGACGGCAACGACACTGTTTCGGTTGAGGCGACCACCGTTGGCGGAGTCCTTGAAGGCCTCGAAATCGCCTATCCGGCCCTCAAGCCCCACCTGGATGCCGGGGTGTCGGTTGCGGTCGACGGGCGAATCATCACGAACGCACTATGGGAGCCGGTCCGGGCGGATAGCGAGGTTGTTCTCCTGCAACGGATCAAGGGTGGTTGAGGCAGGACTGTAACGGGCAAGACAGTGACCAGGTACGCCGTTGCTGCCGTTCCCGATTCCTGGTGGATGTTTGAACGCGAACAGGGAAGGATCTGCGGCCGTGCGGCAATCGGTCGCAGGACGCTTTCGGCCGTAACCCCTGACGCAAAATTCTCGATTGAATCGGATAGCCTTTCGTAGTCCTGCGAAAGGTACTTCGTTTCGAGTCGCGAATCGGGCGTGGCACGTAGCCTCGCGGAAAAGGCAAGCGGAAAGGCTCACTCGGCGAATCGTCTCTCTGGAGGGAACTCCGGGTCTCGAGTCACCGAGTGCGTTTCGGAACAGGAAGACTCGGAAAGAAACCGTGGCAATGTGATTTGGCTGTCGAGCACCATGCTCGTGCCCGCGACAAGTAGGCGGGGAGATCGCAGGGACGCCGCGGACGATGTCTCGGTGGGAGATTTCGAGGCACTTTCGGCTGGTGAAGAAAAACCAGTCGGTTTCCCCGGGTTGCAGTTCGATCTCAAAAACCGGACTCGTGAAGAGCGGTATGCTCAACTGAACGCCTCAACCAGGGACGCGGCGGGGGGCGCCTGGGACCAAGCGATTCGACTTCGCCAGGACCGACTCCCGGTGCGTCGAGCACAACCTGGCAGGAAGCCGGCAACTCGGCCATCACATAATCCCTGGGTCCACGCACCTTTGGGGGTTCGGGCGCATCCGGGTCTGGTGGCTTCAGTGCGTCCGTTACCCACCAGTCGAGGGTTTCATCGCATCCGTCTCCACCATTGGACAGCCACGCCACGCTTGGTTTCTGCGTAACGCAATCCGGTGCGTCAGCCGGGCATTTCAGGCGTACATGGAAATGGTAGTGGTGACCCCAGTAAGGGCGGATCTTCTGCAACCAGTCCCGGTCATCGCCGGCGCGCGCGCACATCCAGATCTTTGCGGGCGCGGTGATGAAAATCCTGTCGACCCTCGGGTCCTTGGCAGCTGTTCTCAGGACGTCCATGTGCGTGGGCCGCCAGAAGTCGTTGACATTTCGAAGGTCCTGCGAGCGGACGGAGATTGCGGACAGGGTTTCGCGTTCCTCGACCGTCAGGTTCAGCCTGTCAGGGGGCAACAGCCAGATATCGACATCGAGTCCGACCTGGTGCGAGCGATGGTCGGACATCATCGGCCCGCCGCGCGGATTCCCGATGTCTCCGACATAAAGGCCCTTCCAACCATCGAATGTCGCGACCTTCTCGCTGAGTTCCTTGACGAACGCGACGGTCGAGTGATGGCCCCAGTTGCGATTCCTCGACAACCTCATGGCTTGCCAGGTCGGTCCGGTTTCAGGGAGTTCGCCGCCACCCGCGAGGCAACCGAGACTGTATGAGCCGATGGGGGACGGGACCTGTCGGGATCCCCACCACTTGGATCCGAAAAGCGCGGCGGCCTTCGGTCCGGGTGGGTCCTGTGCAGCGGTTTCGTCCCCTGATGTCTGAGCCAGGCAATCGGACTGAAGCGAGACAGCCGAAAGCAGGATGGCTGCCGCGGCGATCCTTGCGCCAGTCTTCAGTTCAAGCATGCGCGTCTCCGGGTTTGACCCGGACGAGCAGGGCAAGGCCAATCAGGAACAGGACTATGATCGGGATCACACCGAGTCGCTGGCTGCCGGTGAAGTCGGTAAATGCAGCGACCGAGAACGGGGCAATGAACGCGGTTGCCTTTCCCGCCAGGGCATAAAGCCCGAAGGACTCCGTGACTTTCCCCGGTTCGGTCTGGTGAACAAGCAATGTGCGTGAAGCGGCCTGGAGGACGCCGCCGGCTGCTCCCAGGATTCCACCGCAAATCATGAAGGCTATATCGGGCGCACTGGACTCGGGAGAAACCGCAACCCCGAACACATGCGTGCGTGACGTTCCGACTATTATCGAGCAGACGACTATGAGCACGAGGACGCAGGCGACGATAACCGGTTTGGGTCCGAACTTCCTGTCGGCGAATCCACCGAGAAAACAGAAGGCGAACCCAGCAAGTGTTCCGAGAATGCCGAAGGTTCCGATCTGGATGATCGACCAGCCCAGAACCCCGGCCGCATAGATGCCGCCAAAACTGTAGATGCCCACAAGAGCGTCCCGGTAGAACATGGACGCGCCCAGGAAACAGGTGTAGCTCACGCGTTCGGGCAGCCTGCGGATTGTCGTAACCAGGCTGTTGAGCCCATCGCGCAAGGCATTGCCGACTTCCATGCGGCGTCCGGTGTCAGGCACGAATGCAAAAAACGGAATCATGAACAGGACGTACCAAAATGCGGTCAGCGGGCCGACCGATCGCGTACCCTCCCGCACGAATGGATCGAGTCCGAGGATTGGAGGAATGCCGAGAAGTGTCACGCCATCGGTGTTTTCAGCCAGGAACAGCAGGGTCAGCACGAGCGAAAGCAGTCCGCCGCCATAACCGATCGCCCATCCCCATCCGGAAATCAGGCCAATTTGCCGGCGGGGCACGATGTCGGGGAGCATCGAATTTGTGTAGATCTGTGTAAACTCGGCACCAACCAGTCCGATGGCAAAGGCAGCGAGAATGAGAAGGACCTCTTCCATCCCCGGGGTGGCCCACCAGAGCGCAAATGCGCCGAGTACGTGGAATAGTGAAAACAATGCGACCCAGGGTTTGCGGGGGCCGACGGCATCCACAATGGAACCGAGAAACGGCGCGGAAACTGCCACCAGGAATCCGGCGATGGCGACGGTATATCCCCAGATGACCTGCCCCTGTACCGGGTCGCCAACGACTGCCGAGGTCAGGTATGGTGCAAAGATGAAAGTGACGAGCAAGGTATGGTATGGCTGGGCGGCCCAATCGTAGAACATCCAGCTCCAGGCGGATTTCCAGTTCATGGTCTCGGTCACGATCGCAATCTCCTTGCCACCGTCCAGACACGGTCAATTCGCAGAGCAATGCTGACGCGTTGCCGTTGCCGAATTCAGGCTTGCCGAAATGGACTTGCTGGAGGCATGCCGTCCTTGTCGAACGATGACACCTCGATAATGCCCGCCGCAATAACGAGATGCAACACGCGATGGGAACAGGCCGAGACGCGCTCCCTTGTCGAATCCAGCCTTCAGGGGACGGTAGTCAGCGGCATGGTACCGCCAGAAAAATGGAAAAACCGGACAGGATTGGTGGCGAACGGTCGGGCAATCCCTGGACGGGATGCCTTGAGTTCGGTGCCGTCAATGCTATATCTCGCTCAGACGCAGATGCAAAGAAGCGCCCCCAAACGCGCAACCTGACAGGATTCGCTGAGATCGCATGGGTTCCCTGGCTCAAATCTTGCTATTCGTTCTCGACGTCGCGTGGTTCGTCCTGATCGTTCACATCATCATGAGCTGGCTGATCGGCTTTCAAGTCCTCAACCTGCGCCAGCCATTGGTCGCACAGATCTGGTACGGCCTGAATGGATTGCTGGAGCCGATTTTCAGGCCAATTCGACAATACATGCCGAGAACCGGAACGATCGATTTTACGCCGCTGGTGGTTTTTGTCGGAATTTACGCGTTGCGCGTGATCGTTGTGAACAATCTCGTGTAGATTTGCCAAGGTCCATTCGCTGCCGGGCAGCGTGCCGAGCCAGTCCCATGCTCCGAAATAGCGCCGATTTCCAATGAGCGAGTGACTTACACGCCTGCATCGATGAACGCGTCGCTTCCCCACAGTTCGCGAACCCGGTCGTCCCGTCCGCAAGCTTTCCGGTAACGCTTGTAGGCATTCGCCTTCGAGACAATGCCGAATCTCGTGATGACTTTTGCCGGGCTCTTGTAATAGTCCTGGTGATAGTTCTCGGCAGGATAAAACTCGGCCGCGGCAAGAATCGGTGTGACGACGGGTGCCGTCAGTCGGCCGCTCTCTTCCACGGATTGCTTCGACGCTTCGGCGATGTTCCTCTGTTCATCGGTCAACGCGAAGATCGCGGTCCGGTAACTGTCTCCACGATCGCAAAACTGTCCGCCCGCGTCGGTGGGATCGACGCTGCGCCAGAAAATATCGAGGATGGAATCGTACGAAATCCTGTCCGCATCATACGTGATTTCGACGACTTCGTAGTGGCCGGTTCCGCCTCTCACGACCTGCTTGTATGTCGGGTTCTCGACCTGACCGCCGGCAAATCCGGACACTGCCGACACGACACCGGGAACCGATTCGTAATCCGATTCGACACACCAGAAGCACCCTCCGGCAAGGAGAGCGGTCTCGAGCCGTTCCGAGTAGGAAACGACGGGGGACGAAACAGCGGCGGCAGCCATTCCAAGACCGAGGCAAAGTGCGCGCAGTCGAGCAGGTTGAACAGTGAGCATGGTGTCGCCTCCGAAAACGCCTATGGTTGATCGGCCTATGCCGTCTTCCAGATGGAAAAACAATTGCCCGCCTGCGCGCAGGCCGTCACGAGTGCGTGACGTCAGCTTGATCTGCGAAACGCCTGGACCGGGCCCTGTCGGCCTGCCGGTTCTGAACCGGCCGCGAGCCGGCATGTCCTCGCTTGAATCCAGATCCTGTCCTGGTCACCCAATGGACAGGCCAGGTGTTTCGCCGTCGTTGAAAACTGCCGCGTGACGTGCGGTCGACCGTGAGTCGGCACACGGAACGGATTCTCCCCTTTCGGAATTCTGGGCGAAGGCACGGGAAAAACTCTTGAGCTTCTGCATCTCGGTCATGCGCGGCCGGATTCGGCGCGGAGCCTGCGCCTAGTTGGTGAACGGCGAGGCTGGGAATTCCGAGCGGACAAGTCTGCTCGGTCGAAGGCCACGGCGACGGTGCGGTTCTGGACGCGGATGAAGGATTCGCCGATTCAGGATTGTGCGTATTTTGGCAGGAGTTCGCGGGGCTCCGCTCGGTTACTTCTGTCGCGTCATGCTCGACAAGTGCAATCTCAGTGCAAATCTGACGACCATCGGAATCTTGGCCTATCGGCCAATCCCGAAGTCATCCCGAAAGCAGTCGATCTGATGCATACGCTCGTGCAGGATTGTCACGATCCCGATATCACCACTCGAGAGATGGAGCCAATAGACGCAATGGTGCTCATGGCGAAAGAAGAAGCCCTCGACGCCGAATTCGGCCGGAATGGGTCTTGATGCGACGCCGTGGGTCGCAATCTTGTCAAAGGCGGCGAACAGGCCGGTAATGTTTTTCTCGGCCTGGTCGTCGCCCCACCTGTCGCGTGTATAGCGATAGATTTCATCGAGGCGATGGGCCGCCCGTTGCTGGATACGAACGGTGATCACGAGATCAGATTCGGTTCCGCGCAATGACCTCGGTCGCGGCGAGCGGTCGATACGACTCCTCCGGCGCCGCGAAAGCATGGGTCAGTTCGGCCTTCAGCCGTTCGAAGGCTGCCGCTTCAGTCCGTTCCTTGTCACGCCGGATCAAGTCACGGATGTATTCACTGACGTTCTCGTATGAGCCGTCATTGCCTACGTTGGCCGCTACAAAGTCACTCAAAGCGCCTCCAAGGCGAACAGTCATCGTCGTCTTCCGAGGCATGACTCAACTCCTCTCGTTAAATTCGTATTCAATATAAGCAAAGTTGCGTACAAAACAAGATCGATTCATCGCCCATTAGCAGATGACGGCCGTTGTATCCGGTCTTGGAAATCGGTGTTGCCACCAAGTAAACGCTCGGCGTTCAGCAGGTTCTCAATCGCAGCCTCGGCATGCACGGGCGTGATGGCCACCGCCAGATCCTCTTGCCCTGCCATGTCCAGAAGCGTCTTCGTTACCCCCCTCGGAATGCAGTGCCAGCGCGGTGGGCTGCGACCCTTTCGGACCGTACGCGCCCGAGAACCAGTCTTTCGCCGTCTTCTCGTTGGTGCTCGTCCTGCCTGCCCCGCTCTTTATACGGGCCCGGTTGCCACAAGGCCGCTTTTGCAACGTCCATGTGATTTCTTCGACAAAACATCCATCGGCCCGATTTCTGCCCTTTTCAATTCGACCATTTTCGGAAAAGACAATACAGCCCACGGCTCAGCAAGGGTCTACCCGACTGATTTTCTGATGTGATGTGCGATTTTCCTCTGGGATCGCAAAAGCATTGTCACTGTGACGGCAGCAATTGTCTGGATCGGGTAGACAAGAGGACACTTTTCAATGGCGTGGTCCATGTATTGCCCAAGGAAAGACATTCCTGCTGCGCATGCCTGGCAGTCCTATCCGCTGAAATGCGCAAGGCGAGATCTCCTCGTGTCTAGCTCGGCATCATCAGGGTCCCAGGTCGGGTACCCCTCGTAGATTTCGGGATAGTTTTTCCGATACGCCGAATTCGGGTCCTCGAATCCTTGCAGGAACTCCGCGTAACCCCACACGCCGCCGATGTCCTCGAGCGGACAACGTCCCGTGCCGGAGACGAGATACGGGTAGCGCCTGTCACCGCGCGCCGGCTGGATCTTTCCAAACCGGATTTTGTGTGCCCAGTAGTCCCCGTAATCGTATATGTAGGTGAATTCCCGTTTGCCTTTCAGGAAAGCGATGACGTCGAGAAGGGTGGTGTCGAGTTCGTCGTCGAATTCCTCGGGACCCCAGTGGGCCCTTTGTCCATACCGGCGCGCATCGAACCCCCAGACATGGTCATTATCCCATCCCATTGCGGCCTGTAGGTACAAGTGGAGATCATGGAGATACGTGTCCGAATGGACATCCATTCGCCTTGCGACCCTGGGTTCCACGTACTGAAGCGTGATGCTGAGGCGAACAATATCGCGTTGATTGCGTTTCGGGGCCATTTGACCTTCCTGTCATTGATCTTGAGGTAACGGTTTCGTGCTGCGCGGTTGAACCGTCGAGGGCATCGATACAATGCCGAATTGCGAATGTCAGACGATCTTGCACCCGCGGTTCCACAAGGTTCTGCCATGGCGGTTTCCTGGCGTTGTGCGCGATTTTCCGCTGGCATGGCAAGAGTCACATCTCCGTGGTGGCAGCCATGAGGGCGCATCAGGCAGAGATCGGGAGCCTTGTCCTTGGTGATGGGCGCGCCAAGTCCTTTCGCGGCATCGAAGAGCGGCGATGCTGGGACCGGGAGCGATGAATTTTCCAGAAATGACGCGGGGATGCGCGAGTGACCGCATTTGCATTCGTGAAGGATCTTCTCCGGCTTCGGATCAAGCTCATTGCCGATGCCGCTTGCCCGGAACACTGGCGCCGGAAACGTGAGGCACATGCGCTCACTCCTTGCCGGGATCGTGTTTCGTCCGGAGATTTCTCGCAGCAAGCAGGCGAAGCCGGAGCGCGTTCAACCGGATGAAACCGGCAGCGTCGCTCTGGTTGTAGGCGCCATGATCTTCCTCGAAGGTCACGTGTTTCTCGGAATAGAGAGAATGGCCCGACCAGCGCCCGACCGTCGTCACCGAACCCTTGAACAGCTTCAGGCGAACGGTTCCGGTGACATGTGTCTGCGACTCGTCGATCAAGGCCTGCAACATCGATCGCTCGGGGGAAAACCAGTAGCCATTGTAGATCAGCTCCGCGTACCGGGGCATGAGTTCGTCCTTGAGGTGGCGCGCACCCCGGTCGAGGGTGATCGACTCGATGCCACGGTGGGCATCGAGCAGGATCGTTCCCCCGGGTGTTTCGTAAATCCCCCGCGATTTCATTCCGACGTAGCGGTCTTCCACGAGGTCCAGTCGTCCGACGCCGTGCCGCCCTCCGAGATCGTTCAGGGCCGACAACAGGCGCGCGGGCGACAGGTCGACTCCGTCAACCGCGACCGGGTCGCCGCCTTTGAACGTGATCTCGACGAACTCCGGAGTGTCCGGTGCCCGTTCGGGATCCGTCGTCCGCTGGTAGACATGGGCGGGCGCCTCCTTTGCCGGGTCTTCCAGGATCTTGCCTTCGGAAGAGGTGTGAAGAAGGTTGGCGTCGACCGAGAACGGCGCCTCGCCTTGCCGGTCGCGTGCGATCGGAATCTGGTGTTTCTGGGCGAATTCCATGAGTCTCGACCGGCTCTCCAGTTCCCATTCCCGCCAGGGCGCAATGATGCGAATATCGGGGTCAAGCGCTAAGGCCGAAAGTTCGAACCGGACCTGGTCGTTCCCTTTGCCGGTGGCCCCGTGCGCAATCGCATCTGCCCCCGTTTCCCGAGCGATTTCGATCAGTCGCTGGGCAATCAGGGGCCGTGCGATCGATGTGCCCAAAAGGTACTGACCTTCGTAAAGCGCGTTGGCGCGAAACATCGGAAACACGAAGTTCCTGACGAAAGTCTCGCGGAGGTCCTCGATGTGGATGTTGTCGGGATGCACGCCCAGCAACTGCGCCTTGCGGCGCGCCGGTTCCAGTTCTTCGCCCTGGCCGAGATCGCCTGTGAAGGTGAAAACCTCGCAATCGTAGGTCACCATCAACCATTTCACGATAATTGATGTATCGAGTCCTCCCGAGTAGGCGAGGACGACTTTTCGGGGTGGCTGCATGTTCGGACGTACCCGTGAAAGATCGTTTCGGAAACGGTGTTTAATTTGAGGCGAAAGACGGGGCAAGGTTGACCTTCATGGGTGCCGGGTCGCTCGGAAAGCAAGTATGTCGATTGCGAAAGCAATCGCCCGGTCAACCTTTTCAAACTGCACGGGGGCTGAGCGTTCGCACTGGACGACCCCGACGAGCCAGGGAAACTGACGGCGGGACGCGGCGACGTGACGACGTGACGTTTTGCCACGTATTCGTTATAAATGCCCGAATGCGTCTCATCAGGATGGACGGGCGTGACGCGGGTTGACAACGCGCTACTACGGCGAATGACGGCAGCCATTGTCAGGGTGGCCGACCCCGAGCAGGTGATCTTGTTCGGCTCGCACGCGCGGGGGAACGCGGGCAACAACTCGGACGTCGATCTGGTGATCGTCGAAGCCGAGCCGTTCGGACCAGGCCGGGACCGAAGTGCCGAAGAGGCGCGCATCTGGCGTGCCCTCGCGCAATTCCATGTACCGAAAGACATCCTGGTGTACAGCCGTGACGAGGTCGACTACTGGCGCGATTCTCTCAATCACGTGCTCGCGCGCGCGCTACGGGAAGGCAAGGTGCTCTATGAGCGACCTTAAACAGGCCCGGACACTTCTGGAGGCGGGGGCGAAGGACGTATCGGCGCTTCGAGGTATGGGCGACGAGGTCATCTTTGCTGACGAGATTTTCGGCTTCCACGTGCAACAGGCGGTCGAGAAATTGTTGAAGGCTTGGCTCGCTTCTCTGGGTGAGTTTTATCATTTGTCGCATGATCTGGCATCGCTGTTGGACATGGGTTCGTCACGAAATACCCGGTTCGTTTTCAGAATTCGGAAGCAAGGTGTAGTTCCCGTGGCCCTGGAAGTCGGCGCGCCTGAAATCCAGGGCCTCGATCTCCGATTTGCGTGTGGAAATCGTGTAAGGAGATGGTAACTCTTCCCACATGACCGCGCAGCAGTGCGAAGGATAGGGGATCTTCCCGGATTGTCGTGCGCGGCGGCGTTTGGCCTTTGCGGACGTGGAATCGGTGGTTACGTTCATGACTGAGGTTCCGCGGTTTACCCGGTTACGCTGGAAACTTCTTTTTGAAATGTTGATGCCGATGATGGTGGTGACCTGATCCATGGACGCTCGTCTCCTTGATTTCACGCGCAGTAAATCTGGTGTTTCCTCTGGCACGCTGTGACGCAGTTCTGAGGGAATATCCGCTCCAACGCTTACGAAGACGGCGCAGAGATTGAGTACCAGTCCAGCCCCTACATGCGCTCGGGCCGGTTGACGGGCACCGCATCGAATTCGGGAATGTCGAGATCGATCTCCAGGTTAGCGGACAGATGGTGCGCCTGTTGTCGGATCGCGTCGCAGAGACCTTTCCCAACCGGGCGCGGGAGGTCCGCCGCCTCTTGCACCAATGCCTGGGCGATACCGGCCACACGATACTCCTGGGCTTTCACGAAACCGCGCGCACCAAGTGCGGCCATGAATGCGCTCAAGTCATCACGACCCACATCGTTCGCCATGTGCGCCTGACCTACGCGGAAGGACATCTCGTGGGTTACTCCTGCATCCAGGAGGACCGGGTCGATGTCGTAGGCGGGCGCCAACTCAGGCCTTGCGGCCGTGTAAAGAAGTGCGTGGTTCTTTGCGTGATTGTCCGAATTGCCAAGGATCATGTTGGTCAGCGTGATCTCAAAAAAGGGGGATTATATACTTTAGTCACATTTAGCTGTCGACCCATCACGGGATCCAAATACAAAAACGGCGCGGTGCCAGCCGCGCCGTCATGACATTTCGCTGGATGATCTTTTAGGCAGCCAGGAGTTCGTATTCTTCTGGATTGCTTCCGTCAATTCGGATGGGTTGTTTCGCGTCTACTGACACGGTCAGACCCGTGACTTCTTCCACGTCCGTCATTTTCGCGATGATGAGTTTCTTTGCCGCCAGCATTCGAAGTATCATCTCCGCCGCACCGTTGATCGGGTTTTCGTCGCGTTCCCACCTGCTCAGCGTGAGGCGCTCAACTTTAAGCGCCCGGGCCAGTTCATCCTGATTTTGCCCCATTTCGGTGCGCAGGAATCGAATTTCCTTGCCGGTCATCTTTGATGGAGCGGTAATGATGCCTTCGGCGATCACCCGGTGAAGTTCTCCTATCGCCGGAATGAATATCGTTTTTTCACCAGCATCGTCCTGCACCACGTTCATCTGTTCCAGGTACACGTTGTCCAGGCCGCAGGCAGTGTATTGGTACGGGGTCATTTGTCTGGTTTCCTTTCAATCTTTCCACATGATTGTCACGATCTTCAGTTGACAGGAATCCCTGTCAGGGACGACAACTACACGAATGACACGAGAGTCCGAGTTCGGAGTTCGACATTCCATCTGATATTTGTAGAAACCTTCGCGTGTGGATTTTTGTGCAGGTTCATAGACCATCCCATTTTTCAGGACATGCAAGAGGTCCGACAAAATCAGATTCCTCTCATCCATCCTTTGCTCGACATGTTCAGTGAAAAAAATATCACAACGCAAATTGGCCGCTATCTCGCGGATAATCCGTGTTGCCTGGGAAGCCGTCCAAGGCTGTTCGAATCCTTGATTCGCCTTCATTCGTTAGGAAAATAGTGGCTCGCGGCCGAATTGCAAGACATTTTATCATAATGATACATTTGCTTCTTGACTTCGTAACCGCCAAGAATTACCTTTTAGTCACATATGGAGGTAAGCACATGGCAAACGCACCCGGGAAATCGCACCGCAAGGGACTGACGTTGCTGGAAGTCGCCGACATGTTTCCAACCGAGGAAAAGTCCCGGGCTTGGATCGAGGAAATGCGCTGGCCGGAAGGTCCCTACTGCCCGCATTGTGGATCCTTCAATGTCCAGGCGAACATCAGACACAAAACCGCAACGCACCGTTGCCGCGAGTGCCCAGACAAGCCCATGTTCACCGTGCGGATCGGAACGATCATGCAGGAAACAAGGCTCAAGTATCGCATTTGGGCGATCGGCCTCTACCTCTACACTACCAACATCAAGGGCGTGTCCTCGATGCGGATGCACCGCGAACTGGGAATCACGCAAAAGTCAGCCTGGTTCCTCATGCACCGTCTCCGCAAGGCCGGCGAAACCACCGAGGCGTTTTTCTCGGGACCGGTCGAGGCAGACGAAAGCTACTTCGGCGGCAAGCGGAAGAACATGAGCAATGCCAAGCGCAAGGAACTGAAAGACACTGGCCGCGGCGCGGTCGGGAAAGCTGCGGTCGTTGCGGTCAAGGACAGGGAAACAAACACTGTCGTTGGTGCCCACCTCGAAAAGACGGATGCCATCCATGTCGCCGGTTACGTCGCCACGATGACCACTGCTGGCTCGAAGGTCTATACAGACGATGCAAAGGCCTACAACATACTCGATTCCTACTACGACCATGAAAGCGTCAACCACTCCGTAGGCGAGTACGTGAGGGATCAGGCGCACACGAACGGCGTGGAATCATTCTGGTCCATGATGAAGCGCGGTTACATCGGCATCTATCACAAGATATCACACAAGCACCTCGATAAGTACGTCTCCGAACTTGCGCACCGCCACAACATCCGTGAACAGGACACCATCAACCAGATGAAAGATGTTCTGCGCAAAATGGTCGGCAAGCGGCTAACCTACGACCAGCTGACCGAGAACAACGGTCAGTCGTCAGGAGCAAGGGGTTGATATCGACTATGGGCAGGAATTGAATGAGGCCAAGGCAAGACAGTTCAAGCTCAGGAAACGTCTTGAGGAGCGGATTCGCATTTGATTGGTCAGAAGGAGGGAACTATGACCGATGAACGGAAGAAAGCCGACCTGAAGGAACCGGTTGATATTCAGGTCGAGGACCACACGTACCAACCGTCAAAGGCCGACCAGGAAGAAGAGATCGACATGCCAGGCTGGTCGCTGGACCGGGTTCGTGAGACGTTCATGCGACCGTTCAATCGGGCCTTAAATCAGACGCCGATGTGACTAAAGTATATAATCCCCAAAAAAAGGCCTGGCGCGCCACGGCCGGCACCCTTGTTGTCCTCAGGAGCCTTCCAATGGCCGCTGCGGTGAAGGCGCGCGCGCCCACGCCGTAGCGCTCGTATTTCAAGGTGTGGCCGAACCCGAGCGCCTGGCAGAAATCCTCTTGGTGCACGCGGTACACCTGCCCTTCCGTGACATGCCGATCAAATCGGGTGATCAGCAACCCTTGCAGCAACCCGTCACCCAGAACGCGCGTTCGCGCGACCGGATGTCCTTGCACGCGCGCCATGAGCCGGGTGGCCAAGTGTTCGCAGGCGACGGAGGCCATGGCGCCCGCACGAGCGGTCGGTTGGATCCCGGACATAACCGAGAAACGGCGCCACCTCTTCAAGTGGCCGCAATCGAACCGCGTCCGCCAGGTCCCGAAGCTCCCGTCGTCCTCTTCCCGCCATCTCGCACCCTCCCGCCGATGTCCGACGAGAAAAGGCTACCGGGAAAAGAAGGCGGGAAAAGGTGGGTCAATTTTGGACGCCGATGGTGGGTCAATTTTGGACGCCGATGGTGGGTCAATTTTGGACGCCTATTGACAGCGCCTTCCGGCACACAGCTGATCGACCCGGGGCAGTCGGCACCAAGGTGGGCGAGCAACCCGACGATGTCGCGCTCCGTGATGCCGTGGCGCTGCATGACCTGGTGTGGAATCGCGTTCAAAATTGACCCACTTTCGGGGTGATTCGCGTTCAAAATTGACCCACCCCTGATCCGATGAAAACGACTGCCTCGCAACAATTCAGCGAGGCAGGAGAGATGGTGTCAGTGGAGACGATCGGCAAGATTCGGCGTGCGTGGCACGTTCAAGGGAAGTCCATTCGATCGATTGCGAAGTCGATGGGTGTGTCGCGCAACACGGTTCGCAAGGTGTTGCGCTCCGGGGAGTCGGCACCGAAGTATCGGCGTCCGGACCAGCCTCATCCGAAGCTCGGCGACTTCATCCCGGAGCTCGAGCGGAAGCTGGAGGCCAACTCCGACAAGGAGACAAAGCGACGTGACCGCCTGAGCATGAAGCGGATCTGGGGGCAGCTTGCGGACCAGGGATGCGATGCGAGTTACAGTGCCGTCTGCCGCTACGCGGCCGCGTGGAAGCAGCGTCAGGGCGGCGGCGTGTCGGGCGCCTACGTTCCTCTGGCGTTCGAGCCCGGCGAGGCCTACCAATTCGACTGGAGCCATGAATGGGTGGTCATCGGCGGCACGACGGTGCGGCTCAGGGTGGCGCACATGCGCCTGTGCTACAGCCGCATGAGCTTCGTGCGGGCGTATCCGCGCGAGACCCAGGAGATGGTTTTCGACGCCCACAACCGGGCGTTCCAGTTGTTCGGAGGTTCCTGCCAGCGCGGCATCTACGACAACATGAAGACGGTGGTCGACGTCATCTTCGCGGGGCGGACGCGGAAGTTCAACGCCCGTTTCCTGGAGATGTGCGGGCACTTCCTCGTGGATCCGGTGGCATGCACGCCGAATGCGGCGTGGGAGAAGGGCCAGGTCGAGAACCAGGTTGGCGACGTCCGCGAGCGGCTGTTCCGCGAGCCTCCGCGCTTTGACAGCCTCGACGACCTGAACGACTGGCTCGAGGAGAGCTGCCGCAGGCATGCGCGGGAGCATCCGCATCCCGACGACCCCGAGTTGACGGTCTGGGAGGTGTTCGCGCGCGAGGAGCGCCGCTGCCTGATTCCGTTTCCGGGGCCCTTCGACGGCCACCGCCCGCTGAGCCGGGGCGTCTCCAGGACCTGCCTCGTGCACTTCGACGGCAACCGCTACAGCGCCGAGGCGCGGGCGGCCCAGAAGGCGGTGGAAGTGTTCGCCTATGCGGACCGGGTCGATATCCGCCTTGACGGCGAACTGGTCGGCAGCCACCCGCGCAGCTTCGATCGCGGCAGGACGGTCTACGACTGGCTCCACTACGTGCCCGTACTCGAGCGCAAGCCCGGCGCGCTGCGCAACGGCGCCCCGTTCCGCAACGGGGCTCTGCCGGAAGCGCTCGGGGCGGTGAAGGACAGGCTTGGCGCCTTCGACGACGGCGATCGGCAGATGGCGCGGATCCTTGCCGCGGTGCTGGAGGACGGGCTCGACGAGGTGTGCGCGGCCTGCGGCGACGCGCTGGAAGGCGGCGCCGTCTCCGCCGACGTGGTCCTGAATATCCTGTCGCGACGGCGCGACCCCGGTCCGGCACCACGGATCGAACTTCCCGAGCGGCTTCGCCTGAGCGTCGAGCCGGAAGCCGACTGCGGCCGCTATGACAGCCTGAGGGAGATCCCCGAATGAGACGCAAGGACATCCTGGAACTGATGGGCACGCTCGGCCTGAAAGGCATGAAGGCCGTCTACGACGAGGTGCTCGCCGACGCAGCCAGACGCGGCCATCCCCCGGAGCGGATCCTCGGCACGCTGCTGAAGGCGGAGGTTGCGGACAAGAAGGCGCGCTCGATCAAGTATCAGCTGTCGGTCGCCAAGCTGCCGACGGCGAAGGAACTCGACGGTTTCGACTTCACGCAGAGCCTTGTCGAGGAGCGGCTGCTGCGCCAGCTCGCGGATGGTTCCTTCCTCGAGCCGCCGCGCAACGTCGTGGCGATCGGCGGAACCGGCACCGGCAAGAGCCATATTGCCGTCGCGATCGCCAGGGCCTGCATCCGCCGCGGCGCCCGGGGCCGGTTCTTCAACGCTGTCGGGCTGGTCAATCTCCTGGAGCAGGAACAGCGCGACGGCCGCCAGGGCCGTCTCGCCGAGGCCATGCGCAGGCGAGACTTCATCATTCTGGACGAACTCGGCTACCTGCCCTTCGCCCGCAGCGGAGGGCACCTCCTGTTCCACTTCGTCTCCTGCCTCTACGAGCACACGCCCCTGATCATCACCACTAATCTTCCGTTCAAGGAATGGGCCGACGTGTTTGGGGACCCGAGGATGACCACGGCCCTGCTCGACCGCCTCACCCATCACTGCGATATCATCGAGACCGGGAACGAGAGCTGGCGGTTCCGGCACCGCAGCTGAACGCCCGCCGCAGACGTGCGGGCAGGGTGGCGTGCAGCGCGACAATCAAGATGAGAGTCACGTTATAGCGGCGGGAACCAGCACGCTTCGTCTTCGGGCCGCTCGCTCCAGGCCGGCTCGCCCATCATCTCCCGCACCAGCAGGTCGTTCCAGTCCTCCCCCTCGACCGCCGGACGGCATCGGACGACCCGGGGATCGCTCCGGACGAGCCCGGCGGCCGCCGTATCCCCGGCCCGGTCGGCATCGTAGCCGCAGAGGATCCGACGCAGGCGCCAGCCATCCAGCCAGCGCGGCACCGACGTCGCGACGCCGGCGACGGACACCGCCGCGAAGCCGCCGCCGTATCCGGCCGACGGGAAGCTCCGCAGCGTCAGCACCGACAGCGCGTCGATCGCACTCTCGACGAGAACCGCCTGCTCCGGGGGAACGGTGTCCCACGCCATCCAAAACCCGCCCGCCGCCTTCCGCGAGCCCGGCGCCATGCCCTTGAATGCGGCTGCGCCGCCGCGGCTCCCGAGGCCGACGATCTCCGCCCCGGTCACCGCGCCCGAAACGTTGCGGGAAACGAACACCGCGTTCTTCCGGCAGTCCGCGTAGACCAGCCCGCGGGCGTGGCAGACCTGGAGAAGCATCCCGCCGATCCCGCGTTCCCTGACAAGGTGATCGCGCACATCGGGCCACAGGGCCCGAGAGCGGGCCGGGAGCTCCAGCCGTCGCCGGCCCGCGGGAAGAGCCGCGCCGTCCCGGAGGTTGCAGGAGCGAAACCCCTGTGCTGACAGGAAGCTGACGGCGTCGCGGAAACCGACCCCGTCGGCGTGCATCACCAGGCTGATCGCCCCGCCACCGCCCGTCCCGGCCAAATGGTCGAAATACTTCTCGCCATTGATGCTCAGAACCGACCCCGGCCGCTTCCAGCGCGCCTTGTCCGTCACGTCGCGGCGGTAGCCAAGTGCCATCGCGACCCTGTCGAGCGGCACCGAACGCGCCGTCGCCACCAGTCCAGGCCAGTCAGATCGATCAAGCGTTCCCATCTCCCTCTTCTCCTCCAGCAGAACCCGAACACCGGAGCGGAATGCCCGGCAGAAATGATTCTACTTGGAAAAGAAAAGGCCGGCAGGTGGGTCAATTTTGAACGCGAATCCTGGGTCAGTTTTGAACTGGACTTGACAGACCTGGTCCCGCATCTCGTTTTCAAACAGGAGATTGGAGAAAAAGCCGCGCACAACAACGTCGCCGAAGGGCTCTTCACGAATGGGCAGCGACGCGGAGATCGCGTGCGGAATCGCGTCCGTCACGTACCGAAAGGACATGTCCCCATCAGGTTCGGAAGACAACTGTCCAATGGGCTCCCGAACCGCCTCCAGATAGACATCGAGAACGGTCACGACCGGCTCACCACCTCCGGAATCCTGACCTCGATGGCGATACCCAGATCCTGGCACAGTTGGAGAACCAGTCCAACCTGGGCGGTCTCCTTGCCCCGTTCAATGCTCCGGATGGTGGGTCGCGAGATCCCCGTTTGCAGCGATAGCTCTCCTTGCGTGATCTTGAGCGCTTTGCGCGACTTGCGCAATGCGGCGCCCAGAGTGGCGGTGTCGGTGATGAGAACAGGCATCATTGCGACTCCAAAAAAGAAAAAGATCGTTTTCAATTCTGCCAATTTAGATCGAAACCTTCAAAATGACAATGATCATTTCCTTTATCTTCACTTTGCCGCTCGCCATCCAAATTTGGAAAAGATCGCTTCCATTTTTCAGCCTGTACAGAACACACAAGCAAAAGGCTACGTCCGAGCGTGGCCTCAAATTGCAGCAACCTGCCATCATAATTGGCTCGGCTTCAACCGTCGTCTCAGCCACGTCTCGGTCCCTCACCCCGGACACCATGATCTTCCGGCGCGACGTCCTCAACTACCTTTCCCATAGATTGCGAAATGCCAACCGCGGCTTCGTTCAAAGAGTCCGGGTGTATTCCGCACAACTCTACCGAATGGAACGCGCACAATCCTAGACCTTATGTGCCTGAAGTTTGCTCAAGGTAGGGGAGTCCCAAAATCCTAGGAGTCAATTGACATGAATGTTCTGAAGACCATGTTGGCTGTGGCCGTTTCAACTCGGCAAGCACAGTTCGAAAATGTGATATGTAAGCCGCGTGATCCCGAAAAAAGTCGGGTGGTCCCCCAACATAAGTCCACAAATCCCATTCGCGCTGTTTGCAATCTCACCGGAAAAGCGAGTTCGGCTTGGGTTCAGACGAGACGGTCTCAGTCCTTTAGTGGAATGCCGTACAGGAAACTACAAGGAGCAAACCGAAGAAACGTTCACCATGGCATCCGGGTTGGACCAAGCTTTATCTATCCTCAGGTTCCGGTTCGAAACTCGCGTCAATGATTGCCGTAATCTTCTTTCGCTCATTTGGTCTCGAACGCTCCGTTCCGGCTCTTTCCCGGCGTGGTTCCGCGCTCGGACTGTCCCCCCAATCTTGCGCCCGCCATCGTGCCCCGGTTCTTCGGAAGCCGCGGACAAGAAATGCCATTGCTCATCCTGACGCGGGGAAGGGCTCAAAAAACCGGTTATGGACACTGCCATGTCGTGCAGTGACGCATGTGCATTGAACCCGATGGCCGACTCGGATGCTTTCCTGACGACATATTGTGTCGATTGTTTCGTGACGAACACTTGTTGCGCAAGCGTGGCACGGATGTCGCCCGGTTTGACGGTCTGGTGGACCACACCGGATATGCCGTTCGCTTGCGTTACACGTCCGCCGACACCGAGTTCACAGCCGCTTGATCGCGCCAAAGCACTCGCGGAGACGGAGGCGTTGCATGAAATCGTTGGGCAGCGGCTCGCGAAATCGGACGTCAGGTGACGATCGTGGGTTTGAACGTCATCGTATCTGCGCTCGGGTTTCCCGAAATTTGCGGTTGAACGCCATTCTATCATGCCTCTTGGAGGTTGAGCCCAACGCAATGCCGGAACGTCGGCCGACGTGTAACGGTCCGTCGCTCCCATGACCCACGGAGGCAAGAGTTGGCGGTTGCTGTCCCTCGCGTTCTTGACCGGTGCAACCATGACGGCGAGCGCAACGGACTCCGGGCCCCTCCTACGCATCTGATCCGCCAGGAACATCGGTGCCAAAACCAGTTGCGTCTCTCCACGCATCCAGGAAGCCTCGTGGCACGACCAAATGTGTGGTGCAACGGACAGAAAAAAGATCGAAGTGGCGATCAGGAATGGCCCGGGCTCGATGTAGGGGCCGCCGAAATCGCGCGGATGGCGGACCGGGCTGCGTCACGAACCGGTACGATTGTTTCCGAGAGTATTGCATTTCTGTCGAACCGGGTACGGTCCCTGTCAACCGCCTGCCGCAGGGCTGACCCGAATGTCTTGCGAAGTTCCGTCCCGATGTTGAATTTGCAGACCGAGGTTGTCCGGGCCAGTTCGCTCCTGCGGGCGGTTGGGACCCCTGACGCACCGTGGATGACAAGGGGAACCGTCGTCACGTTCTCGATCTTCTGCAAGGCCGCGAGATCGATTCTCGCGTCGCGCGTTTCCTTCAGGTGGACGTTGCCGACCGAAACCGCCATGGCATCGACGCCGGTTTCCATTGCGAACTGCCGGGCCTCGTCCGGGTCGGTCGAGGTGGAAACTTCGCCCGAAGCATATCCGACGAATCCGATCTCACCTTCGGAAGACACGCCGGCCCGACGGGCGATTTGGACGATTTCGGCAGTTTCATCAATGTTCTGTGGCAGCGGTTTTCTCGATCCGTCATACATGACGGAGGTAAACCCGGAGTCGATTGCCGCGACACATTCATCCCGGCTGTACCCGTGGTCCAGGTGAGCGACGACCGGCACGGACGCATCGGCCGCCAGCGTGCGGAACATGGCCGCAAGAACCGTCAAAGGGGTGTGGGCCCTGCATCCCGGCCCGGCCTGGAGGATGACCGGTGCCTGTTCCGCTTCCGCCGCTTGCACGTAGGCGCGTGCGTCTTCCCAACCGAGAACCACGAGGCCCGCGACCGCGTACCGGTTCCGGAGCGCGGGCTGGAGGACATCCGCAAGCGTCGCGAGGCTCATTTGAACTTTGCGACCATGTCCAGGATTCCGGGAATCGTCTTAAGCTGCTCCGAATGGGTCGGCTGGAAATACTGGACCAGTCCGCGCTGGCTCAGCCCGCCAAGGATGGTGAAATAATACATCTCGTAACCCGGCAATGCCACGCAGGGGTGATACCCTCTGTCCAGGCATATCGTCGAACCGTCGACGATGTGGTAGGCGTCGCCGGGCAGGTTGTCTTCTCTCTGCAGCATTTGCAGTCCGGAGCCGTAGCTGGGTCGGAAGCGGAAATTGTATGTCTCGTCGTGCCGGGTCTCGACCGGCATTCGGTCCGTGTCGTGCTTGTGCGACGGAAAGCCCGACCATCCCCCCTTGCCGACGGTGAACAACTCGGAAACCAGCAGGCGTCCGACGCGCCCAGCCTGTTTCTGCCCCAGTATGTGCTTGATCTTCCGGTGGGTCTTGGATTCGTCCGAACCGTACTGGACGACATCGAGTTGATCGCCGCGAACGTCAAAAGGTTCGAACACCTCGTCGCAGCGCGCACCCGCGACGAACACCTCGGTCTGTTTCGACCTGCAGGTCAGGATGGCCCTGGCGCCCGTTGGCGCGTACACGCCCTCCGGCTCTCCGTCCCAAACATCCTGGGTGCGGTTCCCGAGCCGATGGAACGAGGAATTCCCGACCGAAACGTCGATGGTCCCGGTCGCGGGAACAATGCAGGTCTCGTATCCCGGGACGCTGTATTCGAAACCCTCGCCCTCGCGCAACTTGACGATGTTGAAGTAGGTGAGGGGAACACAGTCGTTGTCAGCGGACACGATCGGTTCGTTTCGGTTGTCATGGGGAGGAATGTGCATGCGCGTGTTCCGATGGCTGCCGGGCTATGGTTACAATTGAACGGGCCCGTCATGCGTGGACAGGAATTCTTCGAGCGTGGCCATGTCGGGCATGGCCGGGGCACAGGCCACCTTGGAGACGACGATTGCGGCGCAGGCCGAGCCCCGAAGGACGGCATCCTCGAGATTGCGCCCGTTGGCGAGCGATGACATGAACCCGCCCATGAATGCGTCTCCCGCGCCCGTTGGCTTGAGCGCCGTCACCGGGTAGATTCCGGTGCGGATCTCGCGGTCCCCGGCAAGAGTGATCGCGCCGCGCTCGCCCATCTTGTAGACGATTGCCCCGGCGGTGTTGCGGCCAAGTTCGCGGGCCATGTCGAGGCCGCGCGAATAGTCCCCGGCCATGAACCCGAACTCGTCGTCGTTGCCGACGACGAAATCGGATGAGCGGCCGACGCGCGAGTAGATTTCACATGCAATCTCGGCCGAAGGCCAGGAATATGGCCGGTGGTCGATGTCGAATACCAGCGGCAGGCCGGCGGACCTGGCGCATTCAAGCGCGAAAAACCCGGCGCTTCGCGACGGTTCCGAAGCAAAGACCGTTCCTGTCGTGATCAGGGCGCCGTAATCACGGTAGTCGAGATTTTCGATGTCCGCGACGGTCAATTCGAAGTCGGCCGCACCGTTGCGGTAGATCACGGATTGGTGGTCTTCAATCCTGCTTTCGACCACGGCGAGCGATGTTCGGACCTGTCCGCCCACGAAGGTCACATGTCGGCGATCGACTCCGTAGCGATCGAGCTGGTTGACGACATACCGGCCGACAGCGTCATCGGAGACCGGAGACACCAGCGAGGCGCTGCCTCCGAGCCGGGTCACGGCGACAGCGATGTTGGCAGCCGAACCACCAAGGGCGGCGAAAAAACGGACCGCGTCCTCGGTCCGGACGCCTGGCGGGTCGGGATAGATGTCCATGCCTCCCCGACCGACGACCAGGAACCGGTTACGCGAAAGTTTGGCGAAAGGGCTCATTGTAGCCCCGGCGGCAAATTCTCCGTCAGCGGCTCGCAGCTGGTTCCCGGGAGCAGGCGGAAGGAAGCCGGGACATCAGAACGTCCGTTTTCCTCCGTCATTTCATACACCGGGCCGTTGTTTGACCCGGACGGCTTCGATGTCTGCATGCGCCTGTCGAACCCGTTCGCTTTCACTCACTTCGGGCGTTCCGACTTCCCACCAGGCGTGACCCTCGGCCGTCCATCCTTCGTAGGCGTCCACCTTCATGACGATCACGTAGGTTCGGTCGGCACTTCTGGCGCGTTCAAGGGCCGCTCCAAGGTCCGAAGCGCGTTCGACCGTTTCACCATTGGCTCCCATGGACCTGGCATGCATCTCGAAGTCGACAGTGAAGGGGTCGACGCTGAGTCTGCAATCGGCGATGAGGTTGTTGAAGGATTCGTTGCCGGTGTTGTTCTGAAGCTTGTTGATGACCGCAAAACCGCCGTTGTCGAGAACCAGGAGAATCAGTTTCTTGCCGGAGAGGACGGAAGAATAGATGTCCGAGTTCATCATTAGGTACGAACCGTCACCGACAAAAACGATGGTGTCGGCGTCGGGTTCAACCTCGGACTGGGCAATGCGGGCACCCCACCCACCCGATATTTCGTAGCCCATGCATGAATAGCCGAACTCGATATCGACCGTACCCGCGTCGAGGGTGCGCCAGTTCGCGGCTATTTCCGACGGGAGGCCGCCTGCTGCCGAAACGATCCGGTCACGTTTCCTGCAAAGCCCGTTAACGACCCCGATCGCCTGTGCATAGGAATTCGGGCGGTTCCCCGTCCGGACATTGGCGCTGACGTATTCATCCCATGCGGCACGTTCAGACTTGGCCTGATCCGACCAGGCAGCAGGTGCCGCGTAGTCGCCGATCGCCTCGATCAGTGCGCGAATCCCGAGTTTCGCGTCACCGACGACGGGGAGTGAACGATGCTTCAGGGAATCATGCCTTGCCGTGTTCAGCGAAATAAAGCGCGCCGAGCGATCAAACGCGGTCCAGGAACCCGTGGTGAAGTCCTGGAGACGGGTTCCAATCGCGATGACGACATCAGCCTTTTCGGCCACCGCATTGGCGGAATTCGATCCCGTGACACCGATCGGGCCGATATTGAGCGGATCGTCACTGACCAGGTTGGCCCGGCCGGCGATCGTCTCCACGACCGGGATGTTGTGCCCGTGTGCGAGATCCCCGAGTTCGGAAACGGCTCCCGAGTACTGTACTCCGCCTCCCGCAATGATCAGCGGCCTTCGAGCCGTCCTGAGAAGTGCGGCCGCGGCGGCAGTCTCATCGCGGTCAGGCGTTTGCCGCCTGACGCGATGAACGGTTTCGGCGAACATTTCGACCGGATAGTCGAATGCCCAACCCTGGACATCCTGCGGCAGTCCGAGAAAGGCCGGGCCGCAGTCAGACGGGTCGAGCATGGTCGCGATCGCGTTCGGCAGGGACGAAATGACCTGTGCCGGATGGGTGATCCGGTCCCAGTAGCGCGTAACGGGGCGAAAGGCGTCATTGACGCCGTCGACCGGGTTGCCGAAATGCTCAAGCTGCTGAAGGACGGGATCGGGAAACCTCGTGACATAGGTGTCGCCGCACAGCAGGAGAAACGGCAGACGGTTGGCGTGAGCGGTCGCAGCCGCGGTCACGAGATTGGATGTGCCGGGACCGGCCGAAGCCGTGCAGAACATGAACCGGCGCCGGAGGTGGTACTTGGCGTAAGCCGTCGCCGCAAGTCCCATGCCCTGCTCGTTTTGCCCCCGGTACAGGGGCAGTTCATCGCGATACTGATAAAGTGCCTCGCCCAGACAGGTGACATTCCCGTGCCCGAATATGGCAAAACCGCCTCCGCAGAGGCGAACCTTTCCGCCATCGGTTTCGATATACTGGTTTGCCAGAAATCGGACGATTGCCTGTGTCGTCGTCAGACGAACACTGTTTGCCCCGGTGCCCATGCGTCCCCCACAATCGACTCCTTGCGCAACAGTCCTGACCATGCCCCCTGTCCCGGCCAAGAGCCGCGGGAGGCCCGTGGACTTCAGGCGTTTGCCTGGGTTGCCCGGCGCCTGATTACTGTTGACGTTCAACAGCGGGGGAAGATACGGGTTTCCCCGTACGTTGGAAACAGATTTTTTGACCGGGGATCCAGGATGGCGAGACATGACGGAAAACTGAAACGGTATCGTTTCCCATGACCGGTACGACAGGTGAAATCGGAATCGGCATCGTCGGTGGCGGCTACATGGGCAAGGCGCACTCGGTCGCAATGGCAGCGGTCGGCAGCGTTTTTGATACGGCCCTGCGACCCCGTCTCGAGATGATCGCCGCATCCACCGCGGGTACCGCGGAACGTTACCGCAGGATGTATGGATTTGCCCGGTCTACCGGAGACTATCGCGTACTGGTCGATGATCCTGGAGTTGAAGCTGTCGTCATCGCAACTCCGCAGTCCATGCATCGAGCCATTGCCGAACGCGCACTCGCGCTTGGTAAACCCGTTTTCTGCGAAAAGCCGCTCGGCGCCTCGCTGGCCGACAGCCAGGCCATGGTCGATGCCGCCGCCTCGGCTGGCGTGACCAACATGGTCGGTTTCAACTACATCCGGACACCCGCCTCGCAATTTGCCCGCGAAATCGTGGAGTCGGGGGAGATCGGCGACATCACGTGGTTCCGCGGGGAGCACACCGAGGACTTCCTGTCCGATCCGAACGAGCCGGTGTCGTGGAGAACCGCGGGAGACAGCACGGGCACGCTCGGTGACCTCGCACCGCACATGGTCAATGCGGCGCTCGCTTTCATGGGCAGCATCCGTGAGCTCGTCGGCGAGTACGAAACGGTTTTCCGGCAACGACCGTCGGCCGATGGCAAGGGTACCGTACAGGTCGACAACGACGATCAGGCCCAGGCGATGTGCCGGTTCGAGTCCGGAGCAATGGGTCACCTGTACTTCAGCCGTGTCTCGACCGGCCGCAAGATGGGCTATCGCTACGAAATCACCGGGACCGGGGGCGCCATCCGGTTCGATCAGGAGGATCAGAACGCGGTCTGGCTGTACCGGGCGGATGACCACGCTGGCGAACTCGGGTTCAGGAAGATCCTCACTGGCCCGAGCCATCCGGACTACCTTCCATTCTGCCAGGGAGCGGGTCACGGGACGGGGTACCAGGACCAGATCATCATCGAGGCGCGTGATTTTCTCCGGGCCATCGCAACCGGCAACCCGGTCTGGCCGACATTTCGGGACGGGCATGAAGTCAACCGGGTCATTGCGGCGATTCGCGAATCCGGCAGGCGCCGTGCATGGGTCCGGATTTCAGAGTTTCAGTAGAGCGGGAATTTTCGGGTCGGGAGCGATGGTCAAACTGAACTGGGGCCTGATCGGGGGCGGCGAGGGGAGCCAGATCGGCCCTGTTCACCGGATGGCGGCTCGACTCGACGGGGAATTTTCACTGGTCGCCGCGGCGCTCGACCACGTCCCGGCCGCAGGGCGGGATTTCGCGATCCGGCTCGGTGTTCCGGCGGAACGCGCGTATGGCGACTGGAAGGAAATGCTTGCGCGTGAATCGTCTCTTGGCGACAACGACCGGCTCGACCTGGTCACGGTCGCGACTCCGAATTCCACCCACTATGAAATCACCAGGGGGATTCTGGAGAGCGGTTTCAACGTCCTCTGCGAAAAACCAATGACAATGACGGTTTCCGAGGCCGCCGGCATTGTCGAAACGGTGAAGTCGACGGGGCGCATTTGCGCGGTCAACTACGGGTACTCAGGCTATCCTCTCGTGCGCCAGATGCGGGCCATGGTGCGGGAAGGTATTCTCGGCAGGGTGCGGCTTGTCGTCGTTGAATTCGCCCACGGCCATCACTCCGCCGGGGACGACGGGGACAATCCCCGTGTTCGCTGGCGTTACGACCCCTCCCAGGTCGGGGTGTCGGCCCAGTTCACCGACTGCGGAATCCACGCACTTCACCTTGCGACATTCGTTACCGGCCGCGGCGTGCTTCGGCTGGCGTCGGACTTCGCTTCCTGTGTCGACGGACGCGAACTCGAGGACGATGCCCAGGTGGACTTCCGCCTGGAGGACGGAATCGTCGGACGGCTGTGGACGTCGGCCGTTGCTGTCGGGAGGCAGCATGGATTGACCATACAGGTATTCGGCGAACGCGGCGGGTTGCGTTGGGCCCAGGAGCAGGCAAACCAGTTGTTCTGGACACCCGTTGGAGGCCGGACCTCGACCATCGAGCGCGGTGAGACCGGGCTCGCACCGGAGACGGAACGTGCATCCCGGGTCGCCGTCGGGCATGTCGAGGGCATGCCGCTGGCTTTCGCGAACATCTACACCGAGTTGTCCAGGGCGATTCGATCCATGAAGGCCGGAAATGGCGATGCCGGATCCGCGAAAAACCTTGACGGCGGCGGCTACCTGTATCCATCTGCAGAGGACGGAATGCGTTCTGTCGTTGCGATCCACGCGGCGGTACTCTCGGCACGAGAAAGAGGCAGATGGGTGGAACTCTCCGACGTCCAGGCCTCGGCCTTGATGGGGGAATGACGGTTGGGAAGCCTTCGCTTCGAGATTTCCAGCCTGGGTAGGAGACCGTGTTTCGGGTCCGATCGCCGGAGCGGAATGTTCAGGATGAACGGAAGCAATTCCGTCGGCCGGTAGTAAAGTCGGAAATGTGAGCGGTAGACGACGACGGTCGACGCCACAAGGAAAGCGTTTCAATGATACGCCGTTTTCAGGCCCTGAATTACCGATGTCTTCGTCATGTGGATGTCAGGCTGGACCGGTTCCACCTTCTGGTTGGTGCGAATTCCAGCGGGAAAAGCGCGCTGTTTGATGCCGTGGCATTTGTCTCCGACCTTGTTCGGGATGGTCTTCCCTCGGCGATCGGGAAAAGGACCGGCGTCTTTCGTGATCTCGTCTGGGGCAGGGGGACGGACCAGGAGGGATTTCAGCTTGCCCTCGAATTCGACGTCCCGGACGATGCGGCGGATCAGCTGCCCGCTGAAGCCGGTTACGGGAGATTCCGCTACGAGGTATCGATTCGGGAAGGTGCGCGAGGTGCCGGAATCGATGCCGAGCGCGGGGTCTTGCTGCCTGTCGCGGCGCTTCCTCGCGGTTCGAAACAGGATTCCCTGTTCCCGCTGCCGCCCGAATCGGTCGAGTCCATTGTCTCCGCCGGCAGGAAGCGGGGCTCGAGGACCGTTTTCAGGAAATCGGCGACTGGTGCGGATTCGATTTACTCCGAAGTCTCCGAGCGGCCTGGCAAGGGATGGATAATCAACAGTTCGTACGGTCCATCGCGCTCGACATTCGGCAGTTTGCCCGACGCGCCGGCTTCATTCCCCGTAGCGACACGCGTGCAGCGGTTCCTGGAGCGATACACCGGTTTGATCTGTCTCGATGGAGAACGGCTGCAATCGCCGAGTCCGCCAGGACTGCAGCGCCGGGAATACCTGGCCGACGGCCGGAACTTGCCGTGGATGATCGATCGTCTCAGGACAAGGGATCCGGCGGCTCACGATGAATGGTTGAATCGGGTCCGGTCGGTTCAGGAAGGCATTCTGGGCATCGACGTTGTCGAGCAGCCTGGTGACGGGCACGCGCACGTGGTCGTCAAACATCGTTCGGGGATCGTTATCCCGTCATGGGCTGCTTCCGAAGGAATGCTTCGATTCCTTGCCTTGACGCTGATTCCCTATGCAGCGGACGAAGGCCAGTTGTTCATGCTGGAGGAACTGGAGCGTGGCCTTCATCCGGCGGCCACGGAAACCGTACACGACCTGCTCGCGACCGCACGGAAATGCCAGGTTCTCGCAACGACCTATTCGCCCGTGCTGCTCGGGCGGGCCGATCCTGAAACCCTGCTATGTCTTGCCCTCGACCGGAATGGAATGACCGGAATCGTGAAAGGGAGTGATCACCCGCTTCTGAAGGACCGGGAGTCCCGCCCTGAACTGGACGGGTTGTTCGGGTCCGGGGAAGCCGGATGATTCCGATTCCGCACCGGAAAACGGATTTTTCGCGACCAGGCCACGAAACGGCAATCCAGCGAATCCGGCGCCGTCCGGTCGAAGCCGTTTCGTTTACGTCGGACCAGTGGTCGGGTCACCGGGTGCGCACGGGCGTGCCGTTCCGGTGTCGTGACGTAACCGGCCCGTGCGAAGTCGACCGGTTGATCACGCGGTTACGCTGGCGTTCTCCGGAACGGGCGTACTGGCGAATTCCCGGCGGTCGAGCACGGAATCGATTTTCTCGTGCGACCGGTTCAGGTGATCCTTCAGACAGTCGAGGGCCAGCCCGGTGTCCCGGCGCTCTACCGCTTCAAGAATGCGAACATGCTCACCGTGGGAGTCGTCGTACCTGACCATGGCGGCGTTGACCATGGTCCTGGCCAGGAGCGACATCGACTCGTATTGTGCTTCCAGGATCTTGAGAAGCCGCTCCTTTCCGGACGGAAACAGCAGTGCGTGGTGAAACTCGCGATTGAGTGCGACCTTCTGCCATCCCCGTTCAAATCCTTCCTCGGCTTTCAGCACCTCATGGCATCTGTCGAGCGTTTCCCGGTTATGGTTGGGAACGGCCGCCTGGAGGAGAATGGGTTCCAGCAGAATCCTGATTTCGGAGATGTCCTTGACCTCGGTCAGCTTCGGTTTCGCAACGGTCGGGCTGCGCCTCGGTCGAATCTTGACCAATCCTTCTGCCGCGAGTGTTCGGATTGCTTCACGTACCGGCACGATCGAAACGTTGAATTCTCTCGCCAGGGACTGGATTCGAAGCTCCGAGCCGGAACTGTATTCCCCGCTGATGATTCTGGTACGCAATTCGTCGCATACGGCCCGGGCGGCTTCACCATACTGAACTGATCTGGGCATGACGGCTCAATAACTGCCGAAACCTGCAATACAAAGGGGCAATGATCCTGTTTTGCCCGACTTTTCATCGATTGGCGAAAATTCGCCAGTCGCCTGGCCGGATGCCCGCAGTTCGTCGGATGCCGGTTTTTTGCAACGACCGTCACGAAGACAGGACCGGACCGGATTTGCGTTGGAACAGGACCTCGACCAGGCAGGACAGGATTATTGCCGTGGCGCCGGCCCATTGCACCACGGACATCGTCTCCTCCGGCAGAAACAGCGATGCACTCAGTATGGCAACGAGCACTTCCGACATCATCAGTATCCCGACCCTGCCGGGATAGAGCTTCCGCGCAATCCACAGAATCAGGTAGGCGGTCGGGACCAGGATAAAGAGCGAGGCAGGAACGGCGACCGGAAGTGATCCGGCCAGTTGCGCAGCAGATGGAAACGGATCGGGAAACAGGAGGAATCCGAGCCCGAAACTGATCACCGCGGTTGCCAGAAGCATGCAGGCCATTGAACCCCCGACCGGCGTTTCGGGATGCCGCTTAATGAATGCGGCGCCGAGCCCCCAGAAAACCCCGGAAAGGAGCGCCAGGACATCACCGATATTCAGCGGAGGGGTCGAGTCGTCGCTGCCGACGACCAGGCATGCAAGACCGGCGATGCCCAGGAGAATCGCTGCAACCCGGCCTGTTCCGAGTCGTTCGGACAGCCAAAGAACTCCGATTATCGTTGACCAGACCGGCGTCAGGTAAAAGAGAATCGTCGCCCTGACCACGGTCGAGGCCACAAGCCCGGTGGCATAGAGGCTGAGCCCGCATCCTGTCAGACCGCCGATCAGCAGGATATTGCGGAGATGCGGATACAGCCTGTGGCGGGCCAGGAACGCATAGGGCAGAAGCAGGATGAGCGGGCACGCGTTGAATACTGCCACGCTCCAGGCGTCGGCAAGTCCTCCCGCCTCCAGGATTCTGAGTGGAACCCAGTAGAGGCCCCAGACACCGGCAGCAAAAAAGAGGACGACGCTCAACCCGCCGTCGGACTGACGGTCAAGCCATTGATGCACCGGACCAGTCCTGTTCAGAGAAAACGTCGTGATTGCCGCGGCAGCACTTTTCGTACCACTCGACGACATCGGTAATCGTATTTCGGCCGCCGAGGTACGACGTCACCAATTCGCACATGCGCCGCCTTCCGAATGAAGGAAAATGTCCAGCATGAACAACCTCGGCGTCGAGCGCGGCCATTCGCTGGAGCGTTTCCCGGTAAACGAGGGGGTCGGAATGGTAAAGATTGTCGAGGAGTTCTCCGTCATAAAGGGCATCCCCCGAAAAAAGGACCTGCGCATCTCGATCCAGCAGTCCGATGCTGCCGGGAGAGTGTCCGGGCAGATGAAGAATCTGGAAGGCTCGGTCGCCCAGGTCGAGCACATCGCCTTCATCCAGGTAACCCGTGAGCGGCGCAGGGGTGACCGAGAATGTCAGCGGATCAAAGGTTGGATGGACAGTCGGATCGACAATCGTGATCTGCTTCCACGCGCCGGTGTAGACCGTCGCGGCCTGTGTCGGCGCGGCATAAATCCCTGCCTCCGAACGGTGACCCAGGCGCTCGTCGAATTCGTGTAGCCCCGCGATATGATCGAAATGCGCATGCGTCGTCACCGCGGTCAGCGGCCGGTCGGTTTCCCCGGAGATCCAGTCTTTAAGCGACTCCAGCCCCATTCCGGTATCGATGACCAGGTCGCGGTCGCGCCCGCGAACCAGCCAGATATTGCACCGCATGAAATTCGCGACACCGGCTTCCTGGACGAGCGAGATTCCATCCGAAAACCTGTAGGTGATGAAGGGCATGTGTCGGATCCCTACCTGTAGTGACCTGCATTTATAATCGCTTCGACCTGCAATCATCGCGATTCTCAGCCCGAATTAAGTGCGTCTATCGATAGGGTCAAACCCGGATTATTTGCGAATGAACCCGAATTGTTTGCAACCAGCCTGCAATCATCGGGGTGAACCCACATTATCTGCGAATATATCGGTGTGGGCAGTCACACCTCCCACACACAGCACCGCTTTTCCAAATTTCCTGCAGGCGCAGCAGGGACAGGGATCTTCCCGGTTCGCGTGTCATATCGGCAATCCCGCCTTGCGCAGGAGAGTGGAAAGTTCATCGGTTCTCTCGGCGTCCAGCTTTCCCTTGAGGAAGCGGCGGATTTCGGGCAGGCGAGCGTCGGTGAGATCGGCCAGTGCCTTGGGGTTGTATCCGATCCGGGCCAGACGGGCATCAATGTCGTCAAGGCCAGCCGAGATGGTCTCTTCCACGATCCCGCGTGTGACCTGGTCCGCACCCATCCGGTATGCATCCGTAAAGGCCCTGTCCAGGTGTTCGGTATATTGCAAGGGCGTGGAAAGACGTTCCGCCAGGTACTCCTGTGCGGCATCTTCGAAGACATCCGACGGTTCAACGTCGTCTTCGAGGCACTGGCCCAGGATCCAGGATATGAACTCGCGGCGCTCGTCGCCGATGCTGTTGAATTCGAACTTCGACGTCCGGTGGCCGATTTCTTCCATGGTCGCGCGGCGCAGGTCGTTCTGGAGGCGCGGATGTCCGACAAGGACGATGGACAAGGAGTTGCCTCCGGCACTGATGACTTCCCGCAGCCGCTTCAACCCGTTCAGTGTATTGACGTTCAGGTCATGGGCTTCGTCTACGAAGAGCGCGATCGGTTTGCGGGCCTTGCGCACCGCCACCTGAAGCAGCCGTTCCCGGCGTTCGGACTGGGTCGGCAGTTTCATCTCCGGCTTTCTCGAGATGTCGAGAAACAGCGCGGTGACCAGGGCAGGCAGTGTGACGCGGTGCTTCTCCACCGAGAGGCTGCGCGCCACGATGATCTTCCTTTCCGCCCTGATCTGCTCCTGAAGACGGTTGACCATCATCGTCTTGCCGACACCTACCGGCCCCGAAATGGCGATCAGGTGACCGTGAATGATCGCGCTGATCACATCTTCCCGGAATTGGACCAGGCGCTCGGTCTCGTAATACCCGGCCTGGTTCCATGGCTTCTCGATGCGAAAGTGCTTCATGGCCTGTCTGCTGAGCATCCGACTGCCTCTTCGTTGTTATTGTCCGCGCCGAAAGCGCTGCTTGATTGCGGTCTCGATTTCGACCTTGTTCAGTGTCCGGCCAACCAGGTCGCCCACGAAGGCGCGATCATCCGGAGAGAGTTCGGCGAGGGGCCGGTCCAGCTGATAGGAAATCGCCCTGCGCGCACTGAGCTCGTTTTCGTAAGCAATCTGCCCCCATGGGTCAGGATCGCTGAATTTGACCCTGGGCAATGGCACAACCTCGGCCTGGGGCGCATCCAGATCGAATCCGCCAACGGCCGTGCGCGGCAGGCTGATCACCTCAGCCAGTCTGGCCACGGACTCGGCGCGTTTTTCGCGCAGGGATTTCTTGCGCTTTCGGTACCGGTGCAGCGGTATCGGACCTCCGTGCGGACGATAGGGGCCATAACGCCTGTCATTCCATTCCACGAACAGTTCGTGATCGAACAGACCCCACCACAGCAGCACTTCCTCACCGGCGAGATTGCCGTCGACTTCATAGTATGTTCCGTCGATCGATATCCGCGCATCCGAGGCCACTGTCCGGCGCTCGGGTTCGCGGGCAAAGGCACAGAAGCGTTCCCAGGAACACATCTCGCGAATGCCGGAGTCAGGGAGGTTGGCCACCCAATCCTCGATCCGGCTATGCGGCTCGCGGCGATGAGGCTTGTCGTTGTACTTGTTGATGAAGTTCCTCAGCCAGAGATTGGCCTCCGCCTCGGTTTCAGGTTCATGGAAATGGTAGAGCGTTTCATGGGCTTCCTTCACGCTCCGGAAGGGCCTCTCCACCTTTCCTTTCGAACGGGCCGTGACACGGTTGCCATCCGACCCCGCCGGCATATGTGTTTTCCATTCGACCCCGAGCCGCTCCATCACGGTCTGGAACACGAGGCTCTTCGCGACGGGACCATTGTCGAGATAGATCAACTCGGGAATACCCTGGAACGCGGTGCCCTCCTTGGGCGCCATGGCGTTGAACAGAAAGCGCAATGCACTCTCCGCGTCCTCGCCATAGACACAGCGATATTCCTGCCAGGATGTGCCGGAACGGTCATCGACGACACTGTAGAGCATCATCGTGGGCTGACCGCGCTTGAGATCCACCCACGCCGGTTGCGCAATGTGCTTGAGGTCCGATGGGCTGATGTCGAATTGCCAGCAGGCGTTCGACTGTTGGGCTTCAAACCGGGTGACCGGCGTGGCCCTTGTCATGCGGGGATGGTCAAAACCCCAGTCCCTCAGCCACCGATTTACGGTCGAGCGTTTCAACAGGCCTGGCGAGGGCTGCACATGTCCATCCGGCATCCGGACACCGTGTTCTTCGAGAAGCTCGATGGCACGGTTGGTCGAAAGATGCCGCCCCTTCCTGTTGCTCGTCCGGATCTTCAGGGCCGCGATGATCTCGCAATACAGGACCAGGTCCCGTTCCGGGATGCCACGCGGCTTCCCCCGGTCCGCCCGCTTCAGCCCCTTCGGCTGATGCAGGGATTTCAAGGAACGATAGATCGTGGACGGGCTGACGCTGAAGAACTCTGCGGTCCGGCCGACTTCCTCCCGTCTCGTTGCAGAGCGGGGAGGCAACCCCGATAGTCGGGTCTTGAGCGCAAGCAACGTCTCGGCCGGAATGCGGACGCCTCTATTTGCCATCGGAGAATTCGTTGACATAGGCATAGAGCGTGGCGCGTGAGATACCCATCAGGTTGCAGATCTCCGGCACGGTGTGCTTGCGTGACCGGTAGAGTTCCACGGCATGAGCGCGTCGCTTGTAGGTCAGCACCTTCTTTCGGCCACCCTTGCGGCCACGTGCACGTGCGGCATTCAATCCAGCCTGGGTCCGCTCGCTGATCAGGTTGCGCTCGAACTGGGCAAGGGCCCCAAACACGTGAAAGATCAGTTGACCGCCGCTCGACGTGGTGTCGATGGATTCATGAAGGCTCTTCAGCCCGACACCCATTTCCTTCAGCGCTTCGGCGCGGGCGATAAGATCCTTCAGGGATCGCCCCAGCCGGTCCAGCCGCCATACGACCAGTGTGTCGCCATCGCGCAATTGTTCCAGGGCACGGTTCAGGCCGGGGCGCTCGGTCTTGGCACCGCCGACCTTGTCCTCGAATATCCGCTCGCACCCGGCAGACTTCAGTGCGTCATGCTGCAGGTCCGGGTTCTGTTCTCCCTTTGAAACACGTGCGTAGCCAATGAGCATGCGGGAACCGTCTGAAAACTCGAAAGCGAAGCACAAACCCATACGATGTTTTCCAGACGCGGTAAACAGACGGAAAAACGCTGAAAATTCAGTCCCTGCAAACCGATAGGCCAACTGTCAGGCAAACGAACGTTTCCCATACGGCCTTGTTCGCAGATAATGTGGGCTCAACCCGATGATTGCAGGCTGGTTGCAGATAATTCGGGTTCGTTCGCAAATAATCCGGGTTTGACCCCTTCGATAGACGCAGTTAATTCGGGCCGAAAATCGCGGATGATTGCAGGTCGAAGCGATTATAAATGCAGGTCGCTACACCTACCAGTCGGCTCCGGCGTTGACCTGGATGTCCTCATTCGTAAGTGCGGGGGCGGCCTCCGAACAGCAAAATGCGACAATTGCAGCGATTTCCCCGGGTTGAACCACCCGTCCTTGAGGATTCGAATCCGTGATATCGGCTCTTGCCTGCTCGATATCGATGTCTCGAACGAGGACGTGGCGCTGCAGCGCGCGTTCCATCATGGGCGTTTCGACCCAGGTCGGGCTGATCGACACGCAACTGATACCGTGTGGGGCACCCTCCTTGCCGACGGCCCTGGTCAGGCCGACAAGACCTGCCTTCGAGGCGCAGTAGCCCGCGTAGCCAGGTGCGCCGGTCGATGCAGCCGTGGAAGCGATATTGACGATGCGGCCCCAGCCCGACCGGATCATGCCCGGGAATACTGCACGGATCATCCTGTATGGTCCGCTCAGGTTGACATCGATCTGTTCAAACCAGTTCGCGCAGTCCCCGTCGCCCAGGAACGTCTCCTTGTAGATCCCCGCCGCATTCACGAGGATTTGCGGCGTTCCGAGACGTTCGTTCACGATCCTGACGAAGCGGTCGATCGAGTCGCCGCAGCGGACATCGAGATGTTGGGCGAGTGCATTTTCTTCAATGTCATGATCCAGTTGTTCACGACGCCGGCCGCCCGGTATCCGCCTCGAGCCGACGGCGACCCTGTGGCCGGATTTCGCCAGCAGGTTCGCGACCGCCAACCCGATTCCGGACGTCCCGCCAGCGACAATTGCAGTACGTTTGTTCATGTTGATCTCGACTTCGAGCGACGATGCGGCCGGAACACCGGGGATACATCATCCGATAAAAAAGAGAATCGACCTTTGCACAGTCCAGGTCCTTACGGTCAATACCATCCTTGCGGGCACATGGTCGAACAAGAGCGGGGCGCGCAGGGGTCGATGACGACCGAAGAGCGCCTGCCACCGGGTCATGGCTGCCGGTCCATTCGATTGCCTTGATGGCCGTGAATTCACCAGACCATCTCGAGCCGTTTGTTCTCGACGAGGGGTTGGACCCGGTCCGTGCCTACACTCTTTCGAAAGAGGCCATGAATCCCTGGAGTGCCGCCAATGCCGAGTTCCCGATCAGGAGGGGATTGGGGCCAATTCACCGAGTCCGGGGACGGCAACCACAGGCAATCCTTGATGATTTCAGGCGCGCCTTCGGCAAAGGATTAGACGCGCCGGACGCAGCGGAACGCTGGCGGAAATCGCCCAAGTCGCGGCGTTCGTGTTATCACCTTGGAACATTTGGCTGAAAGGAAACGAAATTGCGATCGATGGCGGAATGCGGACGTTCGCCCAGGCTCAGTTCCGTTGCGCCGGGGGCCGCATCGAATGCGGCGTGATCGTCAAATCACCCAAGGATCCGCAAGCTTCGGTCGAATCCGGTCAGTGATCGGGATCCTTGCCCGGTGATCAGGACGTCGTCTTCTATCCGGACGCCTATGTCGTCCGCACGATACAACCCGGGCTCGATCGTGATGACCGCACCCGGAACCAGGGGTTGATCGTTACCGATCATCACCTGTGGGGCCTCGTGACCATCGAGACCAAGGCCGTGGCCGGTCTTGTGAACAATCAGATCCTCGAAAGGTGATTCACGCAAGACCGCGGTCACGTCGAGGTCGAGATCGTGGCAGGTCATTCGTGGTCTCGCGATCGCGCGACCCCTTTCGTTCGCCGACAGGACGGTCTCGTAGATCGCCCCGTGTTCGTCGGTCGCGTGATCGACGAAAAAGGTACGGGTGATGTCTGCATTGTAGCCTGCTGCCCGTGCGCCGAAGTCGATCAGCAGGACATCTCCCGGTTTGAGTTCGGTCGAGCCGGGAATGCCATGGGGATTTGCCGCATTGCCGCCGGCAAGCGCGATCGGCTCGAACGCGAATCCTTCGGCGCCGTGGGAGAGCATCCGGCTTTTCAGCCTGGCCTGGACCTGCCTTTCCGTGACGCCGGCACGAACATCTTCGAGTGTTTCTTCCAGGGCCAGTTCGCTGATCGATATCGCCTGCTCGATCGCGGCGATTTCGTTGTCGTCCTTGGCGATGCGCAGTTGTACGAGGACTGAATCCGCATTGACGATTGTTCCCGCCGTCATGTGGCGGCAGAGCGCGTCGTATTCGAACATGCGCATGCGGCCGCCCTCCACCCCTACCGAAACCTGGCCGAGAGCGGCACCGGCGGCAGCAAATGCGTCTTCGAATCCGTCACTGTCCTGCCAGTAGAACGTCTCGGCTTCTGGAAAGCTGCGGGACCATTTCAGGACTTCGAGCGCAGGCATGATGGCGGCGATCTCGCCAGTCCTGGAGATGAAGAGAATGGTCGGCCTTTCCATGAGATGGAAGTGCAGCCCCGTCAGGTAGGAGAAGTTGGGGCCGGGCACGACCGCGAGGACGTCCATGCCTGCGTCGGCGATCAGGTCAGCGGCCCTCTGGCGTCGGGCAGCATGAAAATCCTGCGTCATGTAATTCCTATCCTTCCGCCTGGAACGGCGGTTCAATGGCCTGGTCCGGCGATGACCGCGTCAGGCGACGCCGGAACCCGTTCCGATTCGACACGTGCGGTCTCGCGACATGGGATGAAGTCATTTCCATGTCTTGTCCGACACGTGGTGCGAGCGACCGCATGATGATCGCGATGTCAGCCTGGATCATTTCCGATACACGTCGATCGCTGCGGTCGGGGTCCCCGTCCAGAATGGCGCAGGAGAGTTCGGCCATCTGTTCGACTGACTGATGCAGCTCGTCGGGCGCGGCATTCCGGAAGTAATGCAGGACGTACATCCTGACGCCGGCATCGAGGATCTGGTCGATGAACCTTTCCAGAAAAATGTTGCCCGACAATGCGGCCAGGTGTCGCAGAAAGGCGTGATCGGCCCTCAAGATGCTCTCCATGTCGCCTGCCCGGACGGCAGCCCGGGAGCGATCGATATGGGAAAAGAGCAAATCGCCGTCGGCGCGTCCGCTCATGGCAGCCGTGCGCGCGACGGACCGTGACAGGATCAGGAGGGTATCGTGGTAGTCACCGGCGTTGTCCATCAACATCGGGGCAACGATCGTGGTCCGGTTGGGAAGGAACTTGACCAGTCCCTCCCCGGACAAAAGGAGCAACGCCTCCCGAATCGGGGTACGCGAAACCTCGAACCGCTCGGCAAGTGCAACCTCATCCAGGGCGGAACCGGGCTCTATCCTTAACCACAGGATGTCCTCACGGAGCGACTCGTGAACCTGCAATGCCCCACGCCTGCTTTTCGAAGCCGACGATTCGGTTGTCGCTAGCCGGGATCGCGCCAAGTCCTTCTCCAATTCGTTCGTGCGGGAACAGATTTCGCACTTGCATCGAATGGTGCTGATTGCATAATGTTTGCATAATTATAGTTGGCCAAGTGGGTCACTTCAAGCCAAAGGGGTAACAGCGAATGGTTCATTCACGATACAAGCACGTGCTGGCCACGGGATTCGGCCTGGCTCTCGCCTTCGGGCTGTCCTCGGCTGTCCACGCGCAGACAGCGAAAATCGCATTTTTTGCGGCAAGTTCCCAAAACGGGTTCAATCAGGCGACTTACGAGGGCGTCGAGGAAAAGGCTGCCGAACTGGGATACGAAACAGCGATCTTTGATGGAAAATTCGATGCGGCTCACCAGTACAGCCAGATCGAGGATGTCCTGGTCAGCGGCAACTACGAAGGATTCATCATCTTTCCCAACGACACGGTCGGAATTGCCGGTGCATTCGAACAGGTCATCGCGGCCGGAATACCGGTAGCAACGGTGCTGTTCCCGGTGGGGCCCGACCTGACGACCCTGGAGCCGCAGGTCAAGGGAATCACGACGACGGTGGCATCGCCGCCGGTCGACGGTGCCACGTTCCAGGCCCAGTCTGTCGTTGATCACTGCGCGGGGAAAGATCCGTGCAACGTTGTCATCATCATCGGAGCGAAGATCTTTCCGTTCGACAACCTGCGGCTGGAGACATTTCAGGCCGTGCTCGCAGAGCATGACAACATCAAGGTCCTGGCCGTCGGAGAAGGATGGTACTCGCCGGAGACATCCCTGACGGCGATGACCGACATCCTGCAGGCAAACTCGGATGTTCATGTCGTCCTGTCGAATGCCGACCAGCATCTGGCAGGTGCGGAGATCGCGCTCGAGGCTGCCGGTTACAGCGTGCCTGATCTTTACATGTCCGGCGGTGGTGCAGCGGCCATCGCGATCGATGCGATCCGGGAAGGACGTTGGGATGCGACGCTTGCGTATTTCCCGAAGACGATGGGCGCGATGGCGATGGAGCAAATCGCCAATGCGATCGAGGGAAAGCCGGTCACCGCGGTCATCAACATGGATGAAGCGGGTCCGGTCCAGGCCATGATCGACAAGGCCGTGCTCGACGCGAACCCTGATTTCAAGGGCGAGTGGGAACAGTAGGCGCCCTGATCGACGACGATGATCCGACATTTCCCGGCCCGGCCGTGCCCATGACGCATGGCCGGGCCTCTTTTTCAGGGAGGCACGATGGGTGCGCGCTACCGCGTTGCCGCCGACATTGGCGGCACGTTCACGGATATCGTAAGGCAGGATAGCGTCACGGGCGAATGCAGCGCCGTCAAGGTGCTGTCGACACCGGAAAATCCCGCGCTTGCCGTCCTCGAAGGTATCGGAACTGCGATTCCCGAAAATTCGGAAATCGATCTTTTCGTCCACGGAACGACCGTCGGACTGAACGCCCTCCTCACCCGCCAGGGTGCGAGGGTCGCGCTGCTGACGACGAGGAATTTCAGGGACGTCTACACGATACAGGGGAACGACAGGGGCGAGATATTCTCGATCCGCTGGAACAAGCCGGCACCGCTTGTTTCGCTTGAACACACCTACACCGCACGGGAGCGCATCGCGGCGACCGGCGAGATCGTCGAACCCCTCCGCGTGTCCGACCTCGACCGCCTGATCAATACGGCGCGAGAAAACCGTTACGAGGCGATCGCCATCGCGTTCCTGTTTTCATTCAGGAACCCGGAACACGAACGCATGGCCGCTCGATACATTTCCGAACGGCTTCCAGGCGTCGCGGTCGCCATGTCGCACAGGGTTTCTCCCGAATGGCGGGAATTCGACCGCATGTCGACAACCGTGATGGACAGTTATCTCGCCCCCGTGGTGCGCGGCTACCTCGCGACGCTGGTCAGCAAACTCGAACATCGGCTGCCGGCAGGACGATCACTGTATGTCATGGAGTCGAACGGCGGCGTGATGACCGCGGGGACGGCGAGCGAATCGCCGTTGCAGACGCTGCTTTCCGGACCGGTGGGAGGGGCAATCGGCGGACAGGCGCTTTCGGCTGCGACCGACCGCGACAACCTGATTTGCATCGACATGGGCGGAACGTCGTTCGATGCCAGCCTGATAATCGGCGGGCAACCGTCGCGGTCGAACGAGACGAGGCTCGAGGGCCTCCCGGTCCAGATGTCGGTCGTGGACATCCATGTCATCGGCGCAGGCGGCGGGTCGATAGCCTGGCAGGAAGCCGGCGCGGTTCGCGTCGGTCCCGGGTCCGCGGGGGCCAATCCGGGTCCGGCGTGTTATGGACTCGGGGGCACGGAAGCGACCGTGTCGGATGCCAATCTCGTACTTGGCCGACTCGACGACGCCAACTTTTCCGCCGGCAGGATGAAACTCGATCGGAAAGCTTCCGTAGCGGCGCTTGAACGGCTCGGCTCCGGTTTCGGCATGTCGGCCGAGGCGATGGCGGAGGGTGTCGTCGACATCATCAACGCCAAGATGGCGGATGCAATCCGTACGATTACGGTGCAGCGCGGCATCGATCCGCGTGACTTTTCCCTCGTGGCCTATGGTGGCGCGGGCCCGGCACAGGCGGCGGCACTGGCGGATGAACTGGGAATCGGCGAGGTCGTCATTCCCGTGCACCCCGGTGCGTTTTCGGCATGGGGCATGCTGCAAACCGACGTCCGTCACGATTTCAAGGAAACGCTTTACGGCTTCTGGGATCAGACCGACCGGGAGACGCTGGAACAGGCCTATCGCGCGCTGGAGGAGGAAGGGCGTTCGTTCCTGGAGACCGAAGGAATCGGCGATGATGACATCTCCTTCGAAAGAGGAATCGACTTCCGCTATTTCGGACAGGAATACGTCCTGACAATCCCGGTCCCCGGGGGGTTCATCGACATGAATGCCGTTCGCCGGTCTTTCGATGTCGGCTATGAACGGCAATATGGCCACTCGAGTCCGGAGAACCGTGTTGAAATGGCCAACATTCGCGTTGCCGCCCTCGGCAGGCTGCCTCGACCCTCGAGCGCACCACCGGTGCCGACGAAAGCCCGCCGGCCCGGTAAACGGGATGTCAGGTTCCGGGGCAGGGTGCAAACGACCGGCATTCTCGACAGGAATTCGCTTGGCTCCGGCACGGTTGTCCAGGGGCCGGCAATCATCGAGGAGGACACCGCGACCACGCTTGTACCTCCCGGTTGGCAAGTGACGGTGCTCGCGGGCGGGCACCTTTCGCTGAGACGCATGGAGGATCCGGAATGACAGGGACTGCCGACCCGATCACCACCGAGGTCGTACGTAATTTCGTCATCTCCTGTGCCGAAGACATGAATGCATCTCTTTGGCGCTCCGCGCACTCGGCAGTGATCTACGAAGGCAAGGACAGCGCGGTGGCCTTGCTCGACGAACATGGAAACATGCTTGGCCAATCGACCGGGGTTCCCCTGTTCATCGGTGCGATCGACGCCTGTGTCCATCACGTCAGGGACTACTACGGTGACGATATTGCCGAAGGTGATGTGTTCATCATGAACGACAGCTACATGCAGGGTACGCATCTTCATGACATAACCGCTGTCGGTCCCATTTTTCATGACGGGTCACTGATCGGTTTCGGCGCGGCGCGGGCGCACTGGAACGACATCGGCGCCATAGATCCCGGTTCGACGATGGAATCCACCAGCATCTACCAGGAAGGATTGAGGCTGGGTCCGACGCGAATCGTCTCGAAAGGCCGGCCGATTCGCGAATGGTATGACCATCTCAGGCTGAACACGCGCTTGCCGGATGCATCGATCGGCGATCTTGGTGCGCAGATCGCCGCGATACGGACCGGCGAACGTCGGCTAGGCCAACTGCTCGACCGGATCGGCGCGGAAACCTACCGTGCGAGTTGCCAGGACATTTTCGAACAGGCACGCGTTCTCGACCGGGAGGCAATTCGGGCAATTCCCGACGGGCAATGGTCGCGGGCGGGCTATCTTGACGATGACGGCATCGGAAACGAACCGGTCAAGGTCGCCCTGACATTGACGATCAAGGGCGATTCCCTGACTGTCGACCTCGACGGATCGGCCGGACCGGTTCCGGGTTCGGTCAATTGCGGGGCAACCCAGACGGAGTCACTCTTGCGCCTGGCGTACAAGACGATGATCAATCCGGACCGCGCGATCACCGGGGGTTCGTTCGAAACCATGGACGTCAGGATTCCGGACGAATGCATGTTCAACGCGAAGGAACCGGCGGCCTGCGAGTGGTACTTCACCGGGTTGGGGCTGCTCGCTGACCTGTTCATTTCCTGCATGTCGGAGGCAATGCCGGAACGGTCGACGGCCGCACACTACGGTGACAGCATGGTCGCCGCGTTCTTTTCGGTCGATCCCGGCCGCGGACACTGGATCGCGATCGAACCGACGGCCGGCGGGTGGGGAGGCCGCGCCGACAGTGATGGCGAAAGCGCCTTGATCAACCTTGTGAACGGCGGGTTTCGGAACATCCCGGCGGAAGTGTACGAGACCAAGTTCCCGGTCCGGATCGAGGAGTTCGCAATTCGCCCCGATTCCGGTGGTGCGGGCCGCCACCGCGGCGGCTGCGGGGTCATCCGGCGTTACAAGTTGCTTGAAGACTGTCATTGTGCTCTCTGGTTCGAGAGATCGCGCACTCCGGCATGGGGATTGAACGGCGGGAGCGATGGAAAGGGGCCGCATATCGAGATCAGGCAGCCGGACGGGACATCTGAATCCGTCCTCAAGATGCGCGCGCGGGGATTCCCGGCCGGGACCGTCGTCGAAACAATGACCGGGGGAGGCGGCGGCAACGGCAGTCCGGGGAACCGCCCGTTCGACGAGGTGCTTTCGGACGTTCGACGGGGGTTCGTGACGATCGAGGGTGCCCGGGACGATTATGGCGTTCGGATCAACGACGAATTGCGGGTCGAAGACAGCGTATCGGAGCCACGGCACTGACTGGAACTCCTGAAGTCGGGCAAGAGGTCATCGCCATCCGCGCCGAGGGAATCGGCGTCGCATTCGGCGGTGTACCGGTACTCGAAAACGTCACGCTCGATGTTCATCCCGGCGAAATCCATGGATTGATCGGGGAAAACGGCGCCGGAAAGTCGACGCTGGGGAAGGTCTTTGGCGGATACTACCAGGCAACGGCCGGCCGCCTGATCGTCTTCGGCCGGCCCGTGACCCGTTGGGACCCGCCAACCGCGCTGGCGAATGGCGTGGCCATCATGCACCAGGAGTTGCAACTGGTCCCGGCCATGACCGTGGCAGAAAACGTGTTCCTCGGTCTCGAGCACGATCGTTGGGGCATTCTCGCGAGAGACGAGGCGGTGCGCCTGGAGGCCCTGATGCAGAGCAGCGGTTTCACGCTCGACCCGGGTGCAGTGGTCGCCGACCTGCCGATTGCCGATCAACAGAAGATCGAGATCCTGCGGGCCCTGGCCCGTGATGCCAGGGTGATCGTCATGGACGAACCGACCTCGTCCCTGTCCAAGGATGAGGTCGTCCAGTTGCATGACGCCATGCGGACGCTTCGGGACGAGGGCCGGACGGTCATCTATGTATCTCACTACCTGGAAGACATCCTGGCGGTGACCGACCGGGTTACCGTACTCAGGGATGGCTTCCATGTGAGAACCGGTCCGACGGCGGAAGAAACCAGGGGCAGCCTGGTGTCGGCGATGCTGGGGGAGGGCAAGACGGAAACGCTCTTTCCCGAGAAAGTCCGGCCCGTCGATTCGGAAACGGTCCTCGACGTGTCCGGTCTCCGGAACGACGCAGGTGTCAGGGGGGCGTCGCTTACGGTGGGCGGGGGCGAGATCGTCGGGTTGATTGGTCTCGTCGGGAGCGGCCGCAGCGAGATCGCCCGGGCGATCATTGGCGCCGACCCGGCAAATGCCGGGGATGTCACGCTCAACGGACGGCCTTATTCCCGCCGGACGCTGGCGGAATCCGTGAGACGGGGGCTGGTGATGGTTCCGGAGGACCGCCGCAGGCAGGGGCTGGTCATGGCAATGCGGGTGCGGGCAAACATCACCCTGCCGCACCTGGCCCGGTTTTCCCGCACCGGAATGGTTCGGTCGGGGAAGGAGCTGTCACGAGCCCGGGAACTGATCGAGTATTTTCGTGTCCGTCCGGCCGACCCGCACGGGGATGTGTCCCGGTTTTCGGGCGGCAACCAGCAGAAGGTCCTGTTCAGCAAGTGGCTGGCGGAAAATCCGGGACTCGTCATTCTGGACGAACCGAGCCGCGGCGTGGACGTGGGTGCCCGGGAGCGCATTCACCAGGCAATCGCGGAACTGGCCGCGCGCGGAACGGCCATCCTGGTGATCTCGAGTGAAATCAGTGAAGTCCTTGGCCTCGCGCACCGGGCCTACCTGATCGACCGCGGACGGACGGTCGAGGAAATAGACCCGGAGGCGCACAGCGAGGCGACGGTCCTATCGGCCCTGTTCCGACACCAGGCGGAATCGGACACCGGCCCGGACGCGGGTGCGCAGAGCGGATCCGGGACGGACGAAACGGTGCAGGTGATGGCATGAGGTGGCACGGTGTTCAGCGGTTCCTCCAGAGCTACGCGGTCCTGATCCTGATCGTGCTCCTGATGGGGGCCCTCAGCATTCTCTCCGACAGCTTCCTGACGTTCCGCAATCTCCTGAACATTCTCAATCAGAACGCCCCACTGGCGATCATGGCTTCGGCGATGACGCTGGTCATCATCGCTGGCGGGTTCGACCTGTCCGTGGGGGCGATCTTCGCCATGGGCGCGGTCTCCTGTGCCTATATCGCGCTCCATGTCGATCCCTTTCTCGGCCTTTTCATGGCGCCGGTCATCGGTCTCGGCCTCGGGGTCATCAACGGATTCGCCATCACTCTTCTCAACGTGCACTCCTTTCTTGCTACCATCGCCACCAGCCTGATCTTCAGGGGTGTCGCCATCGTCCTCTCCGACGGACGGCTGATTCCGGTACGCATGGACGAATTCACCTGGCTAGGCCGCGGCAAGATCGGCGGCGTCTTCATCGCCGTCTGGATCATGGCCATCTTCGCGGTGACCCTGAGCTTTGCCCTCACCCGTACGACATTTGGCCGGCGGGTGTTCTCCGTCGGCGGCAACGAGGAGGCGGCCATCCTCTCGGGCATCCGGACCCACCAGATCAAGATCGCCACCTTTGCCATCGCGGGGCTGGCCGCCGGATTGGCCTCGGCCATCGCCGCATCGCGAATCTCCCTCGGGCAGGCATCGGCGGGACTCGGGATGGAACTCCAGGCCATCGCCGCGGTGATCCTCGGGGGGACCAGCATTTACGGCGGGCGTGGCGCCGTTTGGCGCAGCCTTGCCGGAGTCTTCCTGCTGGCGCTCATCAACAATGGTTTCAACATCCTCAATGCCGATCCCTTCTACCGCGACCTGACCACCGGATTGATCATTCTTGCCGCGATCGGCATCAGCGCAGGGGGTGCCCGCCGCTGACTGAAGCATGCCGGTGCCGGGTAGCGGGTCAGCCATGTGCGCAGTCGATTTGCCCTGGTGGCTCGAGGATTGGCGCCGCTTCAGTTAAGGCGAAGCCAAATTCCACCCCGATGCGGATATCGGCTTCAGGGAGTGGAAAACCGCCGCGGCTTCGATGCAAGGCCAGCCGGCATCCGCCAGGGTGACCGGGACCGGAGTCCTGCCGATGCGGAACCGGGTGTCAGCCCTACCCGCGCCCGGGAGTCCGGGCGAGTCGCAGCGACGGGACTTTTCGACGTTTCCGAATGGGCCGGGGAATGGCGACGAGGGCAAACGGCCACGAAAGGCGGGATTCCCGAATCGACCGGAGGCGGTAGGTTCTCCGACATTGTTTCGCGTTCGGCTTGCGGCGGCGTCACGCCGTGCAAACTGCTCTCGGCTGACCCTGCGGCGTACGGGGATGCCGCCATTCATGGCATCGGGAGATTCTCTCTCCCAGTCGGTTTGTCACGCCCTCAGAAAGACCTGGATGTCGGCAACGTTCGTTCCCGTTCCTCCGATGTGAAGGTGGTCGCCGGACGCCTTGAGGGCCGGGTAGCTGTCATTCCCGGCCAAAGCTTGCGCCGGATCAGCGCCCATCGTCATCATGCGATCCAGGGAATACCGGTCTACGACGGCACCGGCGCTGTCCGTGGGGCCGTCGCGACCATCCGTGCCTCCGCTCAGGAACACCCAGTTTCCGTCAAGTCCTCGTTCCCTGGCGCCGATGGCAAATCGAAGAGCCAGCTCCTGGTTCCTTCCGCCAAGACCGTTACCCCTGACCCGGACATGGGACTCTCCTCCGAACACCAGGCCCCGGAGGGTGCCAGACGGCAGCTGAACGGCATGGTCGAGCATGAGCCGGCCGGCAGCCTCGACATCCAGACTGTAGTCCGACTCCGCGACCTCCATCGGAAATTCGTCGACCGATTCGACGATCGCCGTGAGGCTCATGAGGTTCCCGCCGATGATCGTGTTGACACAGGTGACGTCGTTTTCATCGGCGGCCATCGAGGCTGGTGAATCGTGATCGGTGCGGGGGAGAGTCAGCAGGTCCCGGGCGGTCCGGGGCAGGGCGGCGAGCAAGTTGCGACGATCCAGCATTTCGACGACCTGTTCACGCGCCATGATTTGGCCGGCGGTCGGGCCGCTTGCGACGACTCCAAGGTGGTCGCCGGGGACATCGGACAGGATATAGGCAAAAACCGGTGCCGGACGAGCCAGCCTGGCCATGCCTCCACCCTTGAGACGGGACAGGTGCTGCCGCACGGCATTCATCCGGACGATGTCCAGCCCGGCGCGGAGAAGGGTGTCGGTGGTCCGGGACTTGTCTTCGAGGGAGAGGCCAGGCAAAGGCGCGGGAAGAAGGGCCGACCCTCCGCCGCTGATGAGCACGATGACGACATCCCCATCCGTCGCGGCACGGAGCGTATCCGCCACGGCCTGCGCGGCTCGGACTCCCCGTTCGTCGGGTACAGGATGTCCTGCGGCGAATACACGGGCGCTGTCGATCGGGCGATAGTTCTCGTCGTTTGTTACGGCGATGCAAGTAACCTCGCCGGCGTGACCAAGCAGGTCCCGGGCCCTGCTCAGCATGGCGATGGCCGCCTTGCCGAATGCGATGACGATATTTCGGCAATTCCCGCTCGGGCCCGGTGGCGGTTCCCGCCTCCATGCGTTGGTAAGGGCGAGAGCCGGATCTGCCGCCGCGACGCCGGTCGTGAACAGGCGCCGGGCGAGGGTCCTCAATTCCTGCAGATCATGCGAAGACGTGATCACGAGCCTGCCCCTGGCCGAAACCCGTTCCCCGCTGATTCCGGGAGTGCCCGCCGGTCAATACCTGTCCGGACCTGTTCGAGGGACCGGCACCATCGCACCTGCTGGTCTCCACGTCAGATCCTTTCCTGGGAGTGTTTTCGGAGTTCCGCCCTTGCGACCTGCCGCCTGTGAACGGCGTCCGGCCCGTCGGCAAGCCTGAGCGTTCTCAGTGCGGCCCATTGCCGGGCAAGCGGAGTATCCCGGCTGACTCCGGACGCCCCGTGCATCTGTACCGCTTCATCGGTGACCCTGAGCGCGACGTTCGGGGCAACCGTCTTGATCATGCTGATCCAGGGCGCAGCCGCACGCGGGTTCCCCTGGTCCATCATCCAGGCCGCCTTGAGGCACAGCAACCGCGCCATTTCGATTTCCATGCGCGCATCGGCGATGATGTCGAAGTTGGCACCGAGTTCCGCGAGCCGCTTGCCGAACGCTTCACGGGCCAGTGATCTTCGGCACATGAGTTCAAGGGCCTTTTCGGCTTGCCCGATGGCTCTCATGCAATGGTGAATTCGACCGGGACCCAGCCTGTTCTGGGCGATTTCGAAGCCGCGTCCTTCTCCGACAAGCAGGTTTTCGACCGGTACGCGGACGCCCGAAAAACGAATCTGGAAATGCCCGTGCGGTGCATCGTCATGTCCATAGACATCCATGGGCCGCAGCTTCTGAATACCGTCCGACGAGGCATCGACGACGATGATCGAGTGGCGACGGTGGCGCGGCATGTCGTCATTGCCGGTACGCACCATGACGATATAGACGGCGCAACGGGGATCACCTGCGCCTGTTGCCCACCATTTTTCTCCGTCAAGCACGTAGACGGGACCGTCCTTCCGGCAGGAAAACTCCAGGCCGGTTGGATCGGACGACGCGACGTCCGGTTCCGTCATCAGGTATGCAGAGCGGATTTCACCTGCCAGCAACGGGTCCAGCCACCTCCTTTTCATCCAATCCGGCGCAAACCGCTCGAGGACTTCCATGTTCCCGGTGTCGGGAGCGTTGCAGTTGAAGACTTCGGCAGCCAGGTGCGACTTGCCCATTTCTTCTGCGAGCCAGGCGTATTCCACTGTGGTGAGGCCGTGCCCCCTGTCGATTCGTGTCAGCCAGAGGTTCCACAAGTTTCGTTCCCGTGCCCGCGCCTTGAGGCCCTCCAGGATCTCCGTTTGTCTCGCATTGATCACCCAGCGCCCGCCACGCTCGACTTCGGCAAGGAATTCGGCATCGAGCGGAGCGATTTCGTTCGTGATCATGTCGACCACTTGCCGGTGGATGGGTTTGAGTCTTTCGCTCATTCCGAGAAACATGCCGATGCCTCACTCGTTTTGGCCTCGTCGTGCCGACACAATCAACCGCGCTTCGCCCCCTTGATCAAGTGGAGCGATCCCGATGTTGCCTCAACTATCGGGAATCGCGCAAAATCAGGCGCAAAATGTTGTTCCGCCGTCGCGTATTATGCCGAGGTTCGGGTGAACGGGTCAAACGTCGCGAGAGGCTGCCCGCGTCCCAATCCTGTCATGTCCGGAGGAGGTAAACATCTTTGTCAGCCGGGGAACCGGGCAGATCAGTCCCGGATGATCGAAATTCTGCTCGAGGCCGAGCGGGAAGCATGGTTGTCCGACAAGACCGGTGTCCGTGCTCTGCATTCTCAAATTGACAAATCGCCCTTTCGGCGGCGCAAATATCGTGGAATGCAAGCAAATGGTATCCGAAGATTAGAGCACCGATGCCTTCACTATCGGGTTCCGGTTGAACGCGTAGCCGCGCCTCCGTAGCATGATATCCATATCGGGAACGCAAGCAGGCTGCTCGACAGTTCGCATTCGGTTCGATCAAGGGTGGAACGCAATCCACAGAAGAGTGGCACCCTTTCGGAGCCGTTTGCGCCCATTGAAGCGGCACCGGAATGATGTCATCTTCGGGCATTGAACAGGCATGTGACGGGAATACCGACGGCACTGAGCTCGATTGTGAGTGAGAAATGGACACGGCTTTCGAAACGGACACAGGCCAGGGTGCAAGCCTGGTAGATTATCCGAAACCCCTCAACGAGATCCCGGAAGATTCATACACACTGCCATCATATCTCTATACCGATCCGGCAGTTTACGAACTCGAGAAAGAAAGGATCTTCTACAAGACCTGGCAGTATGTCGCGCACGAGAGCCTGTTCCCCAATGTCGGCGACTACCTGACGCTCCGGATCTGTGATCAGAACGTCTTTGTCATTCGCTCCGGCGACGAGCGGCTCCGGGCATTCTACAATGTCTGCCAGCATCGGGCGCACGAATTGCTGCCCGATGGTTCAGGCAACATCGAACGTGTCATCATTTGTCCGTATCATGCCTGGGCGTACGAATCCGACGGTCGTCTACGGGGGGCTCCGAGGGCGCACATGCGTCCCGGTTTCGAAAGGAAAAACCACGGGCTGAGCGAAATTCGCCTTGAACTGTTCCTGAACTCGGTGTTCGTCAATCTCGATCCCGACGCTCGACCCCTGTCCGAATTGGCGGGAGACCTCGAAGCGGATGTTCGAAAGAAATTGCCGTTCCTTGACCGGGTAACGGTGCCCCGAACCAACGCGTTGGGCGAGACCCACATCGACGCGGGCTGGAAGGTCGTCGTCGACAATTACGTCGAATGCTACCATTGCGACCACGCCCACCCGGCATTTGCCGACATCATTTGCATGGATTCCTATCAGCAGGACACGTTCTCGCTATGGTCACGCCAGATTGGTGAGGACATCAGGCCTGACAATTCCGCGTATCCTGTCAATCTGGAAACCGGGGTGAACCATTCGGCATTCTGGTATCTTTGGCCGAATACGACGTTCAACGTTCTTCCGGGCTCCGAAGAAATCAACATCTCGGCAATTCGCCCGACCGGGTTGGAGACGACGTCATTCGAAGGACATTCGATGTCGGTATCGGACACGTTTGATGAAGGCCGGGCCCGGTACACGGCCGATGTGCTGGTTCCCGAAGACATCGGCTTGTGCGAAAGCGTCCAGCGCGGGCTCAAGTCAAGGGGATATTCGCAGGGGCCGATCATAGTGGATTCGGGTCGAAGCGGGCGTGGTGAACACGCGATTCACCACTTTCACCGTTTGGTACAGGCCGCGCTTTCCTGACGGGCGAACACGCGGCGAAAAATCATGCTCATTGACAACGGCAGGATCGGAACGGCGCCAGAAGGGCGATTCCGTTTCGGGTGCAAGTCCGAACCTTTTGTCTGATGTGCCTGCACATGACCACGTCGCCACACTGACGAATTCCGAATCCCCGCGATGAAGCAATGATACGACAGCCCTCGGACGCAACGGGAGAGCATCAGGTCGAGCACAAGCTGCCGCCGGAGATCGGCCCGTACCTGGAAGCCCGGGTCACCGGACTTGGGACATACGCGGGAAATCGAAAATTCCCGGATGGCCAGTCGAATCCGACCTACCTGGTCTCCGGTTCCAAGGATTCGTTCGTCTTGCGGGCAAGGCCGCGCGGAAAGCTCATCCGCTCCGCGCATCGCGTTGACCGTGAGTTCAGGGTCATGCGTGCGCTCTTCGCTAGTGATGTCGCCGTTCCGGAGACAGTCTTTCTGAGCGGGGATGATAATCCACTCGGTCGGCAGTTTTTCGTGATGAGGCACGTCGAGGGCCGGGTTTTCTGGAATCCGGCGCTCCCTGGAATTCCCGCCGGGGAACGGGGTCAGGTCTATTCCGACATGATTCGGACCCTGGCGAGCCTCCATTCCGTCGACCCCGATTCGGTCGGACTGTCAGACTTCGGCAGGCCGCGAGGATACATCGGGCGCCAGGCAGCCTTGTGGATTTCCCTGTACCGGCAGGCCGAGGAGGCGCCGGAGCCGTTGCTGGACCAGGTCATTCCGTGGTTGGAGGAAAATGTTCCGGCAGATGACGGTTCGGCCAGCATTGTTCACGGTGACTTCCGTATCGACAATGTGATCTTTCGCGCGGATCGTCCCGAAGTCGCGGCGGTTCTCGACTGGGAATTGTCGACACTTGGTCACCCGGTTTCCGACCTGGCGAACCTGTGTGCCCAACAACGCCTGCCAAACGAGGGATTCTTCATGCGCGGATTGGCGGGGGTCGACCGGAGATCGGTCGGGATACCGGAAGAAGAAGAGATCGTGGAGCAATACTGTTCCCGGATGGCCATGAGCTTTCCTGCAGACTGGACGTTTCACACGATCTTCAGCCTGTTTCGGCTCGCGGCAATCCTTGCCGGTGTCCGGAGCCGGGCCATTCGGGGGAACGCATCCAATCCCGACAAGGCCTTCGAGTTGTCGAAGGCGATTCCGGTTTTGGCCGAATTGGCCGTCGCCGGACTTGATCGATCGTGAGGCGGTCTCTCGATGACGAGCGTATGCGGTAACGGCCGCGCCCACCGGGAAGACGGGTTCGGCTCCGTCAATTGTTTCGTTGGTGGAAAGGCGAGTTGATCGACGTTGCGAAACGTTCTGGAGCGGGTATTTCGCGATCGGAACGGGGCTGCACACAGCACGCCACCTGGCGTTCTCAGAACGCGACCCGGTCGCCCCCTTTCAGTCCAAGGATTTCCCTTGCTTCGTCCGGAGTCGCAGGTTGGCAGCCAAGGTCTTCGATGATTCTGCGTATCTTGGCAACCTGCTCGGCGTTGCTTTTTGCCAGCTTGCCCCTGGAAATATACAGGCTGTCTTCCAGTCCGACCCGAACATGGCCTCCCATTTGGCTGGCAGTGGTTGCCAAAGGCATCTGGGCGCTTCCCGCCCCGAGCACCGACCAGCGATAGGAATCGCCAAACAGCCGGTCCGCCGTCCGTTTCATGAAAACGAGATTGTCGATGTCGGTTCCGATTCCTCCGAGGATCCCGAAGACGAACTGGATGAACACTGGCGGGCGGAACAAGCCGGATTCCATGCAGAACTTCAAATTGTAGAGATGGCCGACGTCGTAGCATTCATGTTCAAACTTGATCCCGAGAGGGGCAAGCGCTTCGGCAGCCTCGCGTATGTCGCGAAAGGTGTTTCGAAAGATATTTGCCTCCGATCCTTCGACGTAGGCTCTTTCCCAGTCATATTTCCAGGTCTCGTAACGCCCGGCCAGCCGATGAAAGGCAAAGTTGAAACTTCCCATGTTCAGTGAACACATTTCGGGTTCAAATCGTCTTGCCGGCTTGATCCGGTCCTTGATCGACAGCGAAAGGGACCCGCCCGTCGAAATATTCACGACCGAGTCGCTGGCCTGCTTGATGCGTTGCAGGAACGGAGTGAAGTCGTCCGGTTCGACCGACGGGGACCCATCCCGGGGATTCCTTGCGTGGAGATGCAGAATCGACGCACCGGCTTCGGCGGCCCCGATCGCCTGCGTCGCAATGTCATCGTAGGTCAATGGCAAGGCGTCCGACATTGTCGGCGTGTGAATCGCGCCGGTAATGGCGCAGGTTATGACGGTGCGGCGTTGACGGGGCATGGTACCGGTCCCTCGGTGACGACCCAGGATCGAACGCCAATCGGCGTCGCTGCTTCTGGTCTGGATAATCTTCGGTTTTGCTGGTCTTTATACCTTCGATGGATGACGCTGGCGACGGCTTTTCGGAAGGTGGCACGGCCAGATTAGGCCTTGCTTCGTGCTTTCCGGGAGCGACGACCGGAAAAGATGGATGAGTTCAACCGGCACGGAATTTTCCAGGGTTCGGGGAGTCCCCGTCCCGGCGAGGGCGATCGGGATGTCGAGGAAACCTTGCGCGTGCGTCAGCAAATTCCGCCACGCCATGCAGAAGCATCAACGGATCATTCAAAATGTAAAATCGCCGTCCGGCTCGACGACTTCGACTGGCGGGCTGGTGGGATCCAGATCCGCGTCGACGGTGCTCCACGGACGGGCATGCTGCACCCGGTCGAAAAGACGCCGAAATCCGATCGAGCCTGAAGTGCCCGCTGGTGTCAAGAGTAACGCCCAATCCAAAATGTGAACCCTCGATAATCAATGCGTTCCGCAAATCAGCCGTCGAAATCAGGAGCCCGACGGCGCATGGTTGCATGCGGGAATCCGATAAGGCAGTTTTGCGGGACCGCGATGTTCGTTACGCCCGGTTGGATCCACGCGGTGTTGTAGGAGTTTCGGAATTCGGATGGACATTTTGCGCGGAAATTCTCCATGAGCACCGCTGCCGTCGGGGGTCCCGGGATCCGCTATCAGCCGGACGAAACGCCGGCACCGGCCCTGTCGTTCGGTCTCGGCTTGCAAATTGCCGTACTCACCATCGCCGGCATCATACTGGTCCCGACGATCGTGATGAGGGCAGGCGGTGCGGGCGAGAACTATCTTTCCTGGGCTGTGTTCTCGACGGTCGCGGTCTGTGGTGCAACGACGATGCTACAGGCATTCCGGGTCGGGAGGATCGGATCGGGCTACGTGGTCATCATGGGAGCGACTGGTTCCTTCATCGCCGTTTGCATCGCTGCTGTCCAGGAAGGGGGGCCGGAGTTGCTGGCAACTCTGGTCGTCGCCTCCTCGTTCGTACCCATCGTGCTGGCCGCCCGGCTCTCGCTGTTTCAGCGGCTGCTGACGCCTACGGTTTCGGGCACCGTACTCATGCTGATCCCGGTCACGGTAATGCCGGCCGTGTTCGATCTGCTTTCCGCGGTGCCGCCAGGGACCCCGGCAGTGGCGCCGCCGTTGTGCGCGCTCTCGACAGTGCTCGTCATCGCCGGGATCGCCCTGAAGGCCACGGGTGCCCTCCGCCTTTGGGCATCGATCGTGGGTGTCGTCTTCGGCTCGGTCGTTGCCGCCGCGTTCGGCCTGTACGACATGAACCGCGTGCTCGATGCGCCGTGGATCGGGATTCCGGCGGGCGAATGGGCGGGATTCGACCTCGAATTCGGACCGGCTTTCTGGGCACTTCTGCCGGCTTTCCTGCTCGTGGGCGCGATAGCTTCCATCCGTACGATCAGCGGCGCCGTCGCCATCCAGCACGTCTCGTGGCGCAGGAAGCGGGCGGTGGATTTTCGCGCGGTCCAGGGAGCGATCACGGTTGACGGCCTGGGAAACCTGCTTTCCGGGCTCGCCGGAACGGTTCCGAACGCAGCCACAACGGTGGGTGCGTCAGTGGCCGACCTCACGGGGGTTGCGGCACGCAGCGTCGGCATCGCGGCTGGCATGATTTTCATCGCCATGGCCTTCTTTCCGAAGGTTTTGGCTGTCGTACTCGCGATTCCCGGACCGGTGGTCGCGGGTTACCTCGGCGTGCTGCTCGCGATGCTTTTCACGGTCGGGATGAGAGTCGCCGTTCAGGACGGTGTCAGCTACCGCAAAAGCGTGATTGTCGGGTTGTCGTTCTGGGTTGGTGTCGGCTTCCAGAACAACATGGTTTTTCCGGAACAGGTCACGGGATTTGCCGGGGGGCTCCTGCAGAACGGCGTTACGTCGGGCGGAATCGTGGCCATTTTGATGACGCTTTTCGTCGAAATGACAAGATCGCGCCGCAGCCACTACAAGGCGGCATTCGATCTCTCCATCCTGACGGAGATCCGGGAGTTCCTCGCGGCCTTTTCGAACCGGAGCGGCTGGGGCGTGGAGATGTCCGAACGGCTCAACGCGGCGTGCGAAGAGACGCTTCTGTCGCTTTTCGAGGACGGGGAGGACGCCGGAGCGGGACGAAAACGCCGGCAGCTGCGCATTTCCGCCCACAGGGAAGGCGACACTGCGGTTCTTGAGTTCACCGTTGCTGCGGGGGACGACAACATCCAGGATCGCCTCATGGCAATCGGCGATGATCCAGGCGACCCGCCCGCCGAGAGCGAGATTTCGTTGCGGCTTCTGCGCTGGCTTGCCGCGTCGGTGCGACACCAGCGGTATCACGAATCGGACATTGTCACCGTCCGCGTTGCGGCACCGGTCGCGAAGAGCTGAGCAGCGACATTTGGGCATTGCGTCAAACGGTGGTTAGTCCACGCAACGCAATGGAAATCACCGGGCGGTGAACTGCTGCGTTTTGGTGCCCCGCGATGTTTCCAGATGAGTCGGACTGGCGGCCACAGCGAACGCTTGAAAATTCGGCAGTCGGAAGTTCGCCGTACGGCCGGGCGGTAGTTGCCGGTTTCGCAGCGAATCGTACAGGTGGTTGTATCCATGCGTGGTAGCGGCGCCGGCGATCCGGGTCGTTGCGCCACCAGTCTGCTCACATGGGAGGAAAACATGAAATCCGGATCCTGCCTTTGCGGCGAAGTGACATTCGAACTGGACGGTAAACTGGAACCGGCCGTGGCATGACATTGCACACGGTGCCGCACGACATCCGGCCACTCCTGGTCCGTCACGGAAATCGATCGCAGCCGGCTCCGGGTTACCCGGGACGACGGCCTCGGGTGGTGCAAGTCCCCCGACAGGGCGCGTCGCGGGTTTTGCGCAACATGTGCAACCCGTGGATCAAGCCAGTTCCGGGAGGGTTTCGGCAACGACTGGTTGGCCGTTGCCCCCGGCGCGATTGACGGGAAGACCGGCCTCCGGACCACGGAGCACATTCATGTTGCGGACAAGGTCGACTACCACGAGATCGGCGACGGTTTGACCCAGAAAGACACGATGAAACGCACACATGACGGGTCAGAAAAGGATGCGGCAAGACCGCTCTTCCGGGCAAATGGACGGTAATCGGTTGATGGAGAGCGAATTGGTGAATACGCCAACCACCGCCGGGGGGGCATTTCTGGCGGCCGTGCGGTCGATGCATCATCGCTTGACCACCTTTGCCGATCCGGCTGGACCGACCGTGTCCTCCTCGAAAAGAACAAACTGACGGCAGGTTCAACCTGGCATGCGGCCGGAATCGTTCCGACGTTTTCGACCGCCTGGTCCACCATGAACATGCAATGAGAGGACATCTCCTGGGCACCGGAGTACGAACTCTGACCGGAGGCGTTCCCGGCCGTTGCCCAGGTAGCGCCTGATACCCACGCACGGATTCGTGATTTCAGGACGATAACCCCAGACATTGGCCCGGTCCATGATGACGGACAGCAACGGTGCCGGGCGGGCGGGGGCGACGGGCGTCCCATGAAGCGACATTCAAAGATCCTGGACATCCTTCCCGGAGATGTCGTCGACCCGCCGAACCTTGCACCAGGGCTGGATGTGATTGCTCGGAAACGACCTGTCGACCTTCAGGGTGGGAGGTTTCCAGCGGCGGGCATGACGGCGGAAGACATCCTCCGCGACGGCCGTGAACATGGTTGCGTCCGGCGAGGCAACGGCTGGCGGGCCCTTTCGAGTGTCAGGGACGGCCGCTCTAGCTGCAATCGCGTGTGCCCGACACGCTCAAGTTGACTGCATCGGTGCCCGTCAATGGCTTTGAAGATGCGCGAAATCCTGACGATTTGCCGCGCTTTTGCGGGATCATGCCTTTTCCTTACTGCATGATTCTATAACAATTTACATTTTATTTTTGTAGGATTTAATTTACAGAACGCCCCGGTATTCCGGGAAGACGAACATGGACACTTACGGTCTCGTCAGGAATTCACCTGCGGGTTTCCCGGCCTTGGCCGCCTGCATTCGGCCGGGTGGGCGTGCTCTGGTGCCTGCGGCGGCCTGCGCACGTTCTCTTGCCCGCGCAACGTTTTCGCCAGCGAACGCTCTGGAAGGAGTCACGGTCGGGCAGGCTTCGGCCAGCTCGACTCCGCATTTCCTCGGCGCCGCCATGCAGCGATTCTTCTTCAAGAAAATTCCCTGCGGGCGCATCGGGGTCACGGCAACCGGGGGTAACATCGAAAGTTCCCGCCTCATCGGCGCAATGAGGCCGATCCAGGCATCGTCGGCATCACCGGTTCGGCCACGCGAAATGCCTGACGCGGACGCAACCTGGAGCCGGGTGAGCAGTCCGATCAGGAAATCCGTGCAATTCAGCGACACGGTGGCCTCTCATGTACGGCCTCGAAGCGATGGCCGAAGTGACCGGTTTCGGGCCGGTGGAAATCAGCGCTAGTGAGATGCAGCGCGACGGTTCCGAAAAATACCAGGCGAACAGGGGCCACCAGGTCGACGAGACGCTCCGGCGCGCAGAGCCCATTGCAATCGTGGGCATGGCATGCCGTTTCCCTGGCGCGCCCGACATTCGTTCGTTCTGGCGCCTGCTCGAAACCGGCGGCAACGCGGTAACCGACGGCGTACCGGGCTCGGGCCCGAACCGTCTTGATGAATTGTTCAGTGATCCCCGGAACCTGCAAGGCGCCTGCCGTTACTGCGCTTACGTCGATGATATCGATCAGTTCGACGCGGGGTTTTTTCGAATCTCGCCGGTCGAGGCCGAACTGCTCGATCCCCAGCAACGGATGATGCTGGAGACGAGCTGGCAGGCGCTTGAGGATGCAGGGATGGACCCTGATCGGCTCAGGGAAAGCCTGACCGGCGTATACACGGGCATCAGCAACGACGAGTACCGGATGCTCGTCGCGAATTCGGAGAGGCCAGGAGAGGCCGCGGCGTCCTTGTACGCTCTGAGCGGCACCAACCTGAACGGCACCAGCGGACGGGTTTCATTCGTGCTGGGCTTCATGGGTCCCGCGAAGGCCGTTGATGCCGCCTGCGCGTCATCACTGGTGTCGGTACACGACGCGGTCTCGGACCTCCAGCAAGGCAAGGCTGACTTGGCCATTGCCGGCGGTGTTCAGGCTATTCTGAACAGCCGCATCTTCGAACTTCGCGCCGATTCGATGATGTTGTCCCCTGACGGTCAGTGCAAGGCGTTCGATGCCTCCGCAAACGGCTACGTGCGCGGCGAGGGCTGCGGCGCCGTGGTCCTGAAGCGCCTGCGCGACGCGGAAGCCGACGGCGACCGGATATGGGGAGTGATCCGGGGCGCTGCAGTGAACCATGGCGGTGCCAGCATCGGATTGACCGTACCGCACGAACCCGCGCTGGAACAGGTGATCGAAACGGCGTTGTCGCAGGCTGGTGTTTCGGCGTCGGACGTCGATTACCTGGAAGCGCACGGCACCGGAACGGCAGTCGGTGACCCGATCGAAATCAACGCCGTCGCCAGTGTCTATGGCAAGGGCCGCGGGGCCGGCCAGCCACTGCTTGTCGGTTCCGTCAAAACCAACCTCGGACATCTGGAATCGGCCGCCGGAATCGCCGGCCTGATCAAGGCCGTGCTGGTGATGCAGCGCGGCGTGATCCCGAAGCATCTGCACTTCAGGGATCCCAACCCGAGCCTGGACTGGAATGAGCTGCCGCTGCAGGTGACCTCGTCCATGATGGATTTGCCGGCCCGGGACGGGCGACCGCGCCTGGCGGGCGTGAACTCGTTCGGTATTTCCGGGACCAACGTTCACATCGTGGTCGAGGAATATCCGGCATCGGATACTGCTCCGTATGAAGGGTCCTGGGCCGTGGGATCGGGTCGGGAAGTGGTCGTGCCGCCGCCAACGGTTGCCGTCGATTCGGCGCGGCATGAACAAACGTACGAGGATCGCGGAGTTCGGTTGCTCCCGCTGTCCGGCAAATCGGTGCCTGCGTTGCGTGGATACGCAAAGCGGTATCTGACATGGCTCGACGAACAGGCCGACGAGTGTCCGGCCGAAGACGGGCTGCCGGCACCGCTGCTCGCGGACATGGCGTGGACGGCGAGTGTCGGACGGTGTCATTTCGACTGCCGTTCCGGCCTCGTCTTCGACAGTGTCGGCCGGCTGCGGGAGCTGCTTGGAACACTGGCCGAGACGGACCTCCATGCGACGTCCCGGGCAGCGGCCACCGTCGCGTTCGCCTATACCGGCCAGGGAAGCCAGTGGGCCGGTATGGGTCGCGACCTGTACGATCACGAACCCGTGGCAAGGACGGTCTTCGACCGCTGCGAAGATGTCTTTTCCGAAATGCGTGGCACATCTCTGCTGGACGTGATGTTCGGGCGCACCAGCAGCGAGCAAATGAGCGACACGGCCTGGGAGCAGCCGGCTCTCTACGCGCTCGAATGTGCGCTGACCGCACAATGGTCGAGTGTCGGAATCCAGCCCGATGTGGTTCTCGGGCACAGTGTCGGAGAAATCGCGGCGGCACAGGCAGCGGGCGTGTTCAGCCTCGAAGACGGCATGCGGTTTGCCTGTACGCGCGGCACGCTGCTGTCGGAAACAGCAACGGGTGCCATGGCCGCCGTGTTCGCACCACCGGCGCGGGTGGTGACCGCGATCAGGTCGGTAAACGCGGAATCTGCGGGTATCGGGGTCAACATCGCGGCGGACAACGGGCTGCACCAGGTGGTCAGCGGTTCCGCCACGGATGTCGAAACGCTCTCGGCGCGGCTCGAATCGGAAGGTGTCCGAGTACGCCGGCTGAACACGACCCGGGCGTTCCACAGCGCGCTCGTGGAACCGGCCCTCGATGCCCTCCAGGCCTCCTTCGATCGCGTCTCGGTCCGACCGCCTGGACTGACCTTCGTCAGCAACCTGACGGGCAAGGCGGTGGGCGCCGGCCAATTGCTGGATGGAGCCTATTGGCGTCGGCATGCGCGGGAACCGGTCGCCTTCGCCAGTGGCGCCAGGACGCTCGCCGAATTCGGTGTGGACGTGATCCTCGAGATCGGCCCGCGTTCCGTGCTGGCCCCCATGGCGTCCTCGGCATGGCCGGAGTCGGTGCCCGCCCCTGTCGTGCTGTCGAGCATCCGGCCCGTCCCGGCCGATTCGCCGGCGGGTACGGGCGGTTTTTCCGAAGCAGTCGCGGCTGCGTATCAGTCTGGACTGCCGATCCGCTTCGAGGGCCTTTTTGCCGGAGAAACCCGTCGCCGCATCTCCGTGCCCGGATATCCCTTCCAGCGGGAACGCTATTGGTTGCGCGCGCCGAGGCAAAGGCGATCTCTCGAGGGACACCCCCTGCTGGGCCTGCGAAGGGAATCTGCAAGCGGCGAAATCACCTACGAAACAGAGTTGTTCCCTGCGGACCCGGAGTGGCTCGACGACCATCGCGTGTTCGACCGGGTCATCGCTCCGGGCGCCCTCTACGGCACGATGGCGGCATCGGTATCGCTGTCCGGGACCAGCGGGCCGGTCGTCGTCGAAGACATGCAGCTGCATAACCCGATGGTGTTCACCCCGGAAGCCCGCGGGGACGAAACCGTAGCAGCTGGCCGGAAGGTTCAGCTTGTGCTCGACGGTTCCGGCGAAGCGGGACCGGGCCATTTGCAGATACTCAGCAAAGGATCGGCCGAGGCGGAATGGATGTTGCATGCCGAGTGCAGGGTAACGACCGGCGCAGACATGCCGAGCGCCGTGCAGCGTGTGGATCTTGAGCGCGTGAAGGACGAGCTGTCTCCCTTGGATGCGTCGACCCTGTACAAGGCCAGGCGGACAACCGGTATCGATCTCGGCGCGAGCTTCCGCACGCTCGGAAACCTGTGGGCGCGCCCGGGCGAGGCTCTCGGCGAGGTGTCCCTGCGGGAAGGGACCTGCCGAACCCATACGGAAGTTCATCCGCTCGTGCTGGACGGGTGTTTTCAGGTCGTGGCTGCAGCACGCATTCAGGGCTCGGCCGAAGACGAAACCACCTACCTGCCTTTCGGCTGGGAACGTTTTTGGCTGACGGCTGACGGCCTTCCCGAGCGGGTGCTTTGCCACGTGCGCATGAACGAGGCTTCCGGGGAATCGAACGCGGAAGAGGGGGGGCCTGCGGAGGTCCTGAGCGGAGAAATACGCATCTACGATTCCGACGGCGCCCTGCTCGGCGGGCTGGACGGCTACACGATCAAGCGCGCGACACGCGCCGCGCTATTCTCGGCGATCGAAGGTGTGAACGACTTGTTGTACGAAGTCGTCTGGCGCGAGCGCCCCCTCGTGCCGGCAATCATCTCCGCGGACTTCCTGCCGGAACCGGCGACTGTTGCGCGCGGTTTCATGCCGCTCGCGGACTACCTCGAGGAAGAGGGAGTCGCGCGCGCCAATCGATCCGCGCTGTTGTCGGATCTTGAGCGATGGTCGCGTACCCGTGCGCTCTGGACGCTCGAGAAGCTCGGTTGGAAGCGTAGCCTGGGCGAGGTCGTGGAGTCCGAGGATCTTCGGCGACAACTCGGCGTCATCGATGAGCACAAGCGTGTCTTCCGCCGGTTGCTGGAGATGCTGGCCCGCTCCGGCGTGCTGCAGGAGGACGACGGCCGTTTCCTCGTGAAAGTCGGGCATGGCGATCCATTGCCGGAAGAAATCCGGCCTGATCCGGAAATGTTCGCCGACCAATTGGCCGAACTTCATCCGCACGGCGCGACGGAGATCGGTTTGTTCCGGCGCTGTGGTGCCGCGTTGCCCGATGTTCTTCGCGGCCGGATGGATCCGCTCACGCTCCTGTTCAGCAGCGGCTACCCGACCCCGGGCGATTTGTATCTGAATGCGCCGATCGCGCTTGCCGCCAACCGCCTGCTCGGGGACGCTGTCCGGGCGCTCGTGGCAAGACTGCCCGCCGGGCGGCGTCTCAGGGTGATTGAAGTCGGGGCAGGCACGGGGTCGGCAACCGCTTCCGTTCTGCCTGAACTTCCCGAAGGCAAATTCGAATACATGTACACGGACATTTCGGCGGGGTTCTTTTCGGAAGCAGAGGCGCGCTTCGGGGATGGCGGAGGCTGCATCGAATACCGCCCTCTCAACATAGAGAATGATCCGGTAGCACAAGGCTTCGACGCTCATGCCTATGATCTGGTCATCGCATCGAACGTGCTCCATGCCACACGCCATCTCGACGAGACTCTCGGTCATTGCCTGACACTGCTCGCGCCGTCGGGACAGATGGTAGCGCTTGAGAACCTTCGCGGTCAGGGCTGGATGGACCTGACGTTCGGGCAGCTCGACGGCTGGTGGCGGTTTGCGGACGATTACCGGCCGCATCATGCCCTGGCGAGCCCCGACGTTTGGTGCCGCGCACTCGACGACGCAGGGTTCGACGCTGCAGAAATCCTGGGCCTCGATGCATCGCGACCCGACGAGATGCCGGATCGCGGAGTGATCGTGGCGAAGGGTCCGGACGAGGTGTCCGAAGCACCAGGAACGTGGGTTCTCGTTGCAGACAGCGGCGGCATGGCGGAAGGGCTTGCGAACGGTCTTGCGGCGCGGAACCAGACCGTCCTGGTCGTCAGTGACGGCTCGGAGGACAGGAAGGAACCCGATGCCAACGGCGTGATTGCCGCGAGCGCTAACGTCCAGCGGCGCAAATCGTGGCAGGCACTCCTTGACGACCTGCCCGGCGATGCGCCCTTCAACGGGATCGTGCACCTCGCGGCAATCGACGGCCACGGTAGAGAGGCTTCCACGCGTGATATCGAACAGGATGTGCAGCATGCGGGAGCGAGTGCCCTGGCGCTCGTCCAGGGCGTGGCCGATTCCGACCGAATCCCGGAAAAGGGCGTGTGGTTCTTGACAAGGGGCGCCCAGGTCTTGGAGCGCGAGACCCAGGGGGCTATCGCCGGAGCGGCGTTGTGGGGGTTCGGCAAGGCCGTTGCGCGTGAAGCGGCGCACCTCATGCCGCGAATGATCGATCTGGATCCGACGGTCCCGGCGCACGCGACCAGTCTCGTCGATGAACTGATGTACCCGGATTCGGAAAACCACATCGCCTGGCGCCAGGGGAGCCGCCAGGCTGCCCGCCTGGTTCGGACGGACGACGGTCCGGAACGACTGGACCTGCCGACGGAAAAGACATGGGTGCTGACTCCTGATCCAACGGGCGTGTTCGAAAGGCCCTGCGTCAAGCTTCTGCCAACGCTGCCCCTGGAAGGACAGGATGTCCGGGTCGCGGTCGAGGCCGCAGGATTGAACTTCTGGGACGTATTCCGCTCGCTCGGTTTCATCGAAGAAGGGAACCTGGGTCGGGAGATGTGCGGCCAGGTCGTCGGTGTGGGTTCGGAAGTGACCAATGTCGCCGTGGGCGATCGCGTTGTTGGCCTGGGGTTTGGTGCGTTCGCCGCGGAAATGGTCACGCACGAGGAACTGGTTGCGCCCGCGCCGCCGGGTATGCGGGGAACGGACCTCGCCACCGTGCCGAGCGCTTACGTGTCGGCTGCGCTCTCATACGAACTCTCCGGGCTCGAGGCCGGCGACCGCGTGTTGATTCACGCAGGCGCCGGCGGCGTAGGACTGGCGGCGATCCAGTTGGCACAGGCCGCCGGAGCGGAAGTCTTTGCGACGGCAAGTGCGCCGAAGCAGGCTTACCTGCGCTCGCTCGGCGTCAAGCATATCTTCGACAGCCGCCGGACGAGTTTCGGCGAGGAGATTCTCGATGCCACGAACGGCGCGGGCGTGACCGTGGTTCTGAATAGCCTGACGAGCGAGGGTTTCATCGACGCGAGTTTGTCCTGTCTTGCGCAGGACGGCCGGTTCGTGGAACTGGCGAGGCGCGACATTCTCAGCGAAGAGGAAATGGCGGCCGTACGACCGGATGTCACCTATGCCATCCTCGAGCTCGATGTCCTGAAGAAGACCGATCCCGCATGGGTGGGGCGTGTCCTCAGGGACGTCGTGGCGCGGCTCGCGGCGGGTGAACTCAGGCCGCTCGTCCACAGCCGCTGGCCGCTTGCCGAAGCGGGGGCCGCCTTGAGGTTCATGCGCTCGGCACGGCACCTCGGGAAGATCGTCGTCGCGACGCAGCCGCTGGTGTCGGGCCGGTTGCGGGAGGATCGTACCTATCTTGTGACCGGCGGTTTGGGTGGCATCGGCCTGGCCGTGGCCGAATGGCTTGCAGACCTGGGGGCCGGCACGATCGTGCTGAACGGCCGGCGGCCTCCCGACGACGCTGCGCAGGAGGCCATTCGCGCACTCGAAGATACGGGCGCGACCATACGCGTCGAACTTGCGGACGTGTCGAACGAAGCAGCGGTCGACGAAATGCTTGCCCGGATGGATGAAGAGCTGCCACCTCTTGCGGGCGTCATCCATAGCGTCGGCGTGCTGTCGGACGGTGCGCTCACCAACCAGAACTGGGAAAAATTCGAAACGGTGCTCCGGCCGAAGATCCTCGGAGCCTGGCACCTGCACCGCGTGACGGCGGACCGCGATCTTGATCTCTTCATCCTGTTTTCCAGCCGCGTCGGTGTCATGGGCAATCCGGGTCAGGCGAACCATGCTTCGGCGAACGCTTTTCTGGACCAACTCGCTGGCCACCGCCGGGCACTGGGACTTCCAGGACAGGCCATCGCCTGGGGGGCGTGGTCCGAAATCGGTGAAGCGGCGGAGCAAAAGGACCGGATCGAGCGACAAAGGTCGGCCCTCGGCGGACGCTGGTTTACACCTCAGCAAGGTATAAGGGCGCTTGACCGACTCGTGCGTCAGGACGTCACGACATCCGTCGTGATGGCCATGGACTGGTCGGTTTTCGAAGAGGCTGTCGAAGACCGCCCCGCCTTTCTCGAGGACCTCCTCTCACCGGTCGCCGAAGACAGCACCGATGCCGGGGTTTCCACAGAAGATCTGCTCGTTCGACTTGCCACCGCCACCGCGCTTGAACGCGAAGACTTGCTGGTGACATTCCTGCAACAGGAATTGCAGGCGGTGCTTCGGTTGCCGTCGGCGCCCGCACCCAACGTCGGGTTCTTCGACCTCGGGATGGATTCCCTGATGGCCGTGGAACTGCGCAACCGACTTAATCGCGCGTTTGCGGGCACGTGCAAGGTTTCGAATACGGTGGTGTTCGACTACCCCGAGATCCAGACACTCGCCCGCCATCTTGACGGGGAACTCGGCGAAGTCGATCCTGAAGCGCCCCCGCAGGCGCAACCGGCGCCCGGCCCGTGGCCGGTGCCGCAAGCGCAAGCACGGTCAATTCCGCCAGTCGAACTGGCACCGGAACGGCCGGGCGGGGCGCAACCTGGCCAGGAACGGATCGCGATCGTCGGCATGGCGTGCCGGTTCCCCGGCGCTCCGGACCTGTCCAGCTACTGGCGTCAGCTCAAGGCAGGCGCTGACGCCGTGACCGACGGGCGTCGCGATGACGGCCCCTGGAGCGGCGTCGTCGGAGATCCAGGCGCCGAGGAAGCCACCGTTCGCCGTGGCGGCTTCCTTCGGGGCCTTGACCGGTTCGACGCGAAATTCTTCGGCATCCAGCCGATCGAGGCGCGAATGATGGACCCGCGCCAGAGGATGTTGCTCGAGACGAGCTGGCACGCGCTTGAGGACGCGGGAATCGATCCCGGCCCTCTCAAGGGCAGCCGCGCGGGCGTGTTTGCCGGCCTGGGTAGCAGCGAGTACCGGGACCTGATCGCGGCCGCGGGCCGGGATGACAGCTATCTCGGCACTGCCGCCAGCGTGGCCATCGGACGGGTTGCGTTTTCGTTCGGGCTCATGGGGCCGGCGGTCCCGCTCGACATGACCTGCGCGGCATCTCTCGTGGCCATACACCAGGCGGCTGCGAGTCTCAGGCAGAGGGAAGTCGATCTGGCACTTGCCGGAGGCGTGCATATCGTTCTTTCCCCCGCGGTCATGCGGTTCATGCGCGAGTACAGAATGTTGTCGCGAACCGGTTTGTGCAGGACCTTCGACGCCGACGCGGACGGTTTCGTGCGTGGCGAAGGCTGTGGCATGGTGGTCATGAAGCGGCTTAGCGATGCGGAGGCGGACGGCGACCGTATCTGGGGTGTCGTCCAGGGCTCCGCGGTCAACCAGAATGGCGCAGCCGCAGCGCTTACGGTCCCGAACGGAACCGCTCAGGAACGTTTGTACGAGGAGGCGTTGGCTCAGGCCGGCATCGCGCCGCGGGATCTCGATTATATCGAGGTGCATGGCACAGGGTCGGAGTTGGGAGATCCGATCGAAGTGCGTGCGGTCGCCACGGTCTACGGACGCGAACGTGATGCCGAACGGCCGCTCCTGCTCGGCACCGTCAAGACGAACATCGGGCATCTCGAGTCTGCCGCAGGTGTCGCGGGCCTCGTCAAGGTGCTTCTTTCCATGAGGCACGGCGTGATCCCGAAGCATCTGCATTTCAAGAATCCCAACCCGCATATCGAATGGGCCGAGCTTCCCGTGCGCGTTACGGCAGAGGAAACCGCCTGGCCGCCCGCGGCAGGCCGACAGCCGACGGCCGGAATCAGCGCATTCGGTATTTCGGGAACAAACGCCCACCTGATTGTCGAGGGCCATTCGGCAATAGGCGACGACTCGACAGTGAACGGCGTGAATCGATCTCCGGTCGGGTCGATGAAGCGCGTACCGATTCGCCTGCCGGAGTTCCTCAAGGACATGAAGCTGGAAGAGGACGGGCACAAGCCGCGCCGCGTGCGACTACTGCCGCTGTCGGCAAAATCGTCGGACGCACTCAAGGAATTGGCAGATCTGTATCTCGGTTGGCTCGACGAACACGCGGAAGACGTTTTGGCCGACGACGACGCGGGCATTTCGCTCCTTGGCGACATGGCTTGGACGGCGGCCATCGGGCGCAGTCACCTGGAGCATCGGGCAGGTGTCGTTTTCGAGGATGCCCTGACGCTGAGAGAAGGATTGGCACGCATCACCGATAATGGCGGTGTCGTGAAGCCGCAAGGGCGTGGAAAACCGGCTTTCGACTATTCCGGAGAGATCGGTGATTGGGCTAGCCGCGGACAGGTGTTGTGCGAAAGCGAGCCGGCGGCGCGAGCAGTCATTGAGCGCTGCAATGCTGCGCTCCGCGAAGAACGCGGCATATCGCTGCTCGATGCGATTGCAGGGCACGCGGATGTTGCGGACGACCCCTTGCTGGTACAGGCCGCAACCTATGCGCTTCAATGTGCAGTGACGGTGCTCTGGTCGAGCCTCGGAATCTCCCCCGGAGCGGTTTGTGCCAGCGGGGTCGGCGAAATCGCGGCGGCACAGGCGGCGGGGGTGTTCGATCTTGAAGTCGGCACGCTTCTCGCGGCGAGGCGGGGAGAGATGACGGGGGCGGATTGCGGTGATTTGGCCCCCGGAGACGTCGACTCGTTCCTTGATGACCTTTCGTTCGCACCTGCCCGGATACCGTTGCTAGACAGCACGACCGGCCGAATGATCCAGTCGGGGGCGACTCCGGACAGATCGACCTGGAGCGCCAGCGTATTCCGTCCTGCGGATTTGCCCGGACCGCCGGCGATGCGCGCGGGTCTGGACGAGATGACTTTGGTGGAGATCGGTCCCGGTGGCGAAAGCGGCCATGTTCGATCGGTGGCTCAAGTGTATGAGGCAGGGCACATGCTTGACTTTACGGGCCTTTTCGCAGGTGAGGCGCGGCGGCGTATTTCGGTGCCGGGGTACCCGTTCCAGCGTCGGAGCTTCTGGTTCGATAGGACGTGACGACCGATCGCGCGAGTCGCGCCTCTGCCTGACCACGCGACAAGAACCAGGCTCTGTGAAACGACGAGTCGGTTCACAGCGAATGGCAAGACGTGAACAACGGATCGAGACCGACCGCGGCCAACTTTTCGGCGGAAAATTCCACCAACTCAGATTCTGTTTTGGGCGAGACCCTGCCGCTCCAGGAACTGCCACAGAATCGCAGCACATTCTTCCGGCTTTTCCAGCTGAAGGAAATGCGATGCCTCGGGCACGAAGTCGTAATCGACCGCCATTGCATGGCTGAGGTCGAAAGTAGGCAGATATGCGTAGGGAACCGTAGGATCGGCTCCGACAACCTTGGTCGGACAGGCCAGGGTGGTCAAGTCCAGAAGAGGAGAGAAGCTTCGGACATATTCTGCGATTTGAGCCTCATAATCACGGGGGCAACGGAGTTCGTAGCCTTTTCCATCATCCGTTTTCCGCAGCATCGATCTCGCCATGAGTTCGCGCACTCCCGGCAATACGCGCGCGAATCCCGGAACAAAGGCAAGCAGTTCAACGAACTGCTGTTCGCTCGCGAAGCGCTCCGACCGTTGACGAGCCAACGCCGCCGTGCGTTCCGCTGCGGCGTCGAATTCAGCCTCGCTCGCGGCAGGCTTGCATAGCGGCGGGTCGAACAGGACGAGCGCCGAGTAACGGTAGTCGTTGAAAGACAAGAGGGTCACCAACGTCGACAGGGAATGAAAGACTCCGACTGTCGTTTTCTCTCCGTAGTCGCGAAAGATGGCGTCGAGAATGAGGTCATGATCGGCGATCAGTGTCGGGATATTATGGTTCCGGCGGTCGCTGACGCTGTTCCAGCCATGATTCCTGAGGTCGTAGACCATCACGTCGAATTCACCCGTGAACAGCGACCAGAACGGATAGTAGACATCTATGGCGAAACCGTTGCCGTGGGTCATGATCAGTCGGGAGCCGGATGGATTACCATACCTGCGCACGGTCGTGACGGTACATTCATCAAGCCGGACGTCGCATGTCGAGATTGGCTTGGGCACGTTCCACGGCAAATCGTTTTTCATGACTGTCAGGGCCTGTTTTCTTCCAAACGCGACGTTTCATTGCGGCTACGCCAGAGAACAGGCCGTCACGCAAGTTACGCGGTGAATCCGGCAGCCCTGCGTTGGGCGGCCACAGGAATTCTTTCGCTTGGTTCCCGGGGGCCGCATTTAATGGGTGGCATCATCCCTGGCTTTCGGTAATCCGCGTTCGTCGACGTGCTCCACGAGATCGTTCAGGGTTTTGAACTGGGGGCAGTCTTTTGTGGCCAGCCTCACGTCAAACCCATTGTTGACCACCTTGTGGAATGCAACGGTTACCATCGAGGATACATCCACTTCGCTGAACCGGGCACTGAAATCAGGTGCATGATCCGATCGAATTGGTCCACGACGATCTGCTTGATTCGGTCTTCGGTCGAAGACCTGGAGCCCCAATCTCCTTTTCTTGCCGATTTAGACTGCTTTCCGGTATCTGCCCTACCTAAATCACTCAAGTCTCATAGCGCAATCGGAATTCACGTTGTGGCGGCTCCGCAGGTTTCAAATGGCCAGGCATTCGATTCCCCGTCGGGTTTGGCAAAAGGACGGTGCCGAGCGGATTTGTTGGCGCTTCTTGTGTGGACGAACATTCGCTTCGGGAAGCGGACTGTCGCAACCTGGACATGGCCCCCCGGATGAGCACCGCCGAAGACACACGCAGAACTGTCTCGGCTGCAACAGTTCCGATTTTCTCCTGGCGCCCGTTGAATTTTCGGGAACGTCAGGCCACTTGGTTTTCGACCGCGTCCGGACCAGCGGGGAGGACGTCGGGTCTCCGGCGTTCCTCCCGCGAAATGCCACGCCGGGGTCGGGGAGGCAGTGCCGGGTCGGCTGTTTGAAGAGAAGACTCGCATGCCAGCAACGATTGCACTATAGGACTCGGCCTGCGGTTCATCCCGCTGCAGGCGCATCGTGCGGCGTGCCGGCTCGGAGCGGACGATCAAGGAGATCAGATTATGGCAACAGGCTGGAAAAAGACCGGTTGGCGGGCTTTTCCGAGAGTTCAGATGCCAGAATACGGTTGCGGCGAAACGCTGGAGAAGGTCGAGCGAAAGCTGGCGAGTTATCCTCCACTGGTTTTTGCCGGCGAAGTTCGTACGCTGAAGTCGAGGTTGGCCGATGTCGCCAACGGCGATTCGTTCCTGCTGCAAGGGGGTGACTGCGCCGAGAGCTTTGGCGAATTCAACGCCAATACGCTTCGCGATACCTATCGTGTCCTCTTGCAAATGGCGATCGTGCTGACCCATGGAGCCAAACGCCCGGTTGTCAAGGTAGGCCGCGTCGCCGGTCAGTTCGCCAAGCCGCGGTCGTCGCCGACAGAGACGAACGGCCAGGTCGATTTGCCGAGCTACCGGGGCGACATCATCAACGATATCGCGTTTACGGCAAAGGCACGCGAGCCAAACCCGAAACGCATGCTGCAGGCCTACACGCAATCCGCTGCGTCACTGAATCTCCTCCGTGCGTTCAGTACCGGCGGTTTCGCAGACATCCATCGCGTTCACTCCTGGAATCTCGGCTTTGCACAAGGCTCCGGAGCAACCGATCGGTACCGAAGGATCGCCGACAGGATTTCGGACTCTCTCGACTTCATGACCGCGGCCGGCGTTGGCCCCGACAATTCACATGTCCTCAAGACCGTTGAATTCTACACGTCGCACGAAGCGTTGCTCCTCGAATACGAGGAAGCGCTGTGCCGGATCGACAGCACGACGGGTCTTCCTGTCGCGGGGTCGGGGCACCTGATCTGGATCGGAGACCGTACGCGAAATCCGGAAGGAGCCCATGTCGAGTTTTGTCGTGGCGTACAGAACCCGATCGGCCTGAAATGCGGCCCGTCGATCGAAACCGATTCGCTGATCCGGCTGGCTGACACCCTGAATCCGGAAAACGAGCCGGGCCGACTGACACTGATCGCCCGTTTCGGTGCTGGTGCAGTTGGTGACCACCTGCCACGCCTCGTTCGCAGGATTCAGTCTGAGGGACGGAACGTGGTCTGGTCATGCGACCCCATGCACGGAAACACGATCAAGGCATCAAACGGTTACAAGACTCGCCCCTTCGAAAGCGTTCTCAGGGAGGTCAGGGAGTTTTTCGCGATTCATCATGCCGAAGGCAGCTATCCGGGTGGCGTCCACTTCGAAATGACGGGCAAGGATGTGACCGAATGCACCGGCGGCATGAAGGCCGTTGACGAGATGGATCTTTCGTCCCGTTACCACACGGTATGTGATCCACGCCTCAATGCGTCTCAGGCGCTCGAACTGGCATTCCTGGTTGCTGAAGAACTGGACGCGAGGCAAGGGGCTGCGCTTAAGGCCGGTTGACGCGCGGGTGGTCCAGGGCGCCATCGTCCCCGGCAGTCGCCTGCCGGTACCAGGTCGGCCATTGAACAGGCGGAGCACCCGGTGCAGCGAATATCGAAATCTCACTCCGTGACCTCCCGCTGGTTGAGACCTTAGACTGTGGCTTCAAGCCAGCTCAGGTCGATGACCGGCTTCGCAACATTGTCCGGTCAGTCGGGTGCTCTTAACTGGGCCTGGGAACTTCGAAGCGTCAACGGCCGTGGTTTCGACATTCGCTTCCGTCTTCCCGGTCAATGCGAAACGCTAGAAGCAAGCCTTCGACAAGCGATCTCCCGGGTGTGTTCAAGGGGCAGGGTATCGGTTTCCTTGAACATCAGTCATGATCGCCGCGATGCCGGTATCCTGTTTGACCGGCTTGAGCTCGATGCTGTTCTCGACGCGACCCGGATGATCACCGACGCAGCGCGCGAACGGGAAGTCTCGCTGACTCCCGATTCACCATCGGGAATTCTTGCCTCGGCGATTGCCGCTCAAGGCAGTGGCGAGCGCGAATTCGATTTGTCGGAATTTACGCCAAAACTGGAACGGAAAATCGCCAAGGTCGTGGAGTTGTGGGATGAATCCAGATTATCGGAGGGACGGCTGATCAGGGAAGTCCTGGATAGCCAGGTGGCAAGGCAAATCCGTTCTCTGGAATTTTCTCTTTTCCTTCATTGATATGACTATCGGAGGTGGACTCTCCCGCAGCACCGGTTTACAGTCAGCCGCGGGTGATTCGCGGCAAGGCGGTATGGATCGAAAGCGTGGTGGATCTTTCCCAAGTGTCATTGGACATGGTGACGAAGGTGGACGAGGCCCGCTTTCGCGCCTTGATGCAGGAGCATCATTTCCTCGGCGACGCCCAGCCGAGAGGCGAGACCATACGCTATGTCGCCCACTGTGGGGGACGCTGGCTGGCGCTGGCGATGTTTTCGGCATCAGCGTTGCTCTGCGCGGCGCGCGATGACTGGATCGGCTGGGAGCGTGGCAGCCAGTTCAGCCGCCTTCACCTTGTCACCAACAATTCGCGGTTCCTGGTTCTGCCCGGCGGGGTGCCGAACCTCGGCTCGCGGGTGCTGTCGCTGTGCGCGCGGCGCCTGGTGCGGGACTGGCCGCTCCGCTTCGGCCACGAAATCCTGCTCCTGGAGACGTTCGTGGACCCTGTGCGCCATCGGGGCACGGTCTACCGCGCGGCCAACTGGCTCTGTGTCGGGCACACCCGGGGCTTCGGCCGCTTGGGCAGTGGCTATATCACCCACGACCGGCCCAAGCTTGTCTTTCTCTATCCACTGTGCCGGGATGCGCGCCGCCGGCTGCGGACGGCACACCTTGATCCCGGCCTGCACAAGGGAGTTCCGAAGATGACACTCACCGCTGCGCAGATGCGCTCCCTGCCCGATTACTTCAAGCAGGTGGAGGATCCGCGACGCCGGCAGGGGCGGCGGCACAACCTGCCATCGGTGCTCTCGCTCGCCACCGCCGCGACCCTTGCCGGCATGCGCGGCTACAAGGAGATCTCGGAGTGGGTCGAGGACCAGAGCCAGGCGGTTCTGGCGTATTTCAGGCCGCGCTTCGACCAGGGCCGGTACATCCCGCCGAGCAGGACGATCATCCGCGACGTGCTGGTCCGGGTGTGCCCGGACGAGTTCGACGCCGCCCTGCGGCAGTGGAACGAAGACCATGGCGGCCCGGACAGCGCCCTGGCCGTCGACGGCAAGACCATGCGCGGCGCCGTCGATGCCGATGGCGTGCAGACCCATGTCATGGGTGTTGTCGGCCACGACAGCAGGAAATCCTACGCCAAAAAAAAGTCGGAATGAGGCCGGGGGCGGACGACGAGGAAAAACGCACCAACGAAATCGGCACAGTCATCCCCCTGCTCGACATGCTGCCCGACATCAGCGGCCGCACCGTCACCGCCGATGCCATGTTGGCGCAGCGGAAACTGGCCACCTACCTCCTCGACCGCGGTGCCGACTACGCCTTCACCGTCAAGGGCAACCAGAAGACCCTGCTCTGCGATATCAGCCTGACGCTCGACGAGATCATGGCCAGCCGTGCGCCGGACTTCGTCGAACCCGAGTGCAAGCCCGACCACGGGCGCAAGGAGAAACGCTCCATATGGGTCTCCAGTGAATTGAACGATTACGCCGACTTTCCCGGCACAGGCCAGGTCTTCGCCGTCCACCGCGAAACCCTCGAGGTCAAGACTGGGGAACAGTCCAAAGAAACGGCTTACTGCATCACCAGCCTGACCGAGGACAGGGCAACACCCGAGCGCCTGCTCTGCCTCAATCGCGGGCACTGGGGGATCGAGGCCAACCACCACATCCTCGACATGACCTTCGATGAGGACCGAAGCCGCATCCGCACCGGCCACGGCCCGGCGAACGCCACCCTGCTCCGGCGCTTCGCCATCGGCCTGATCAAGACTCACAGCGACAATGTCGCCGAGACCACGCGCAGACTGGCCCGAAAACCCAGGCGGGTCCTGGACATGCTGAAACTGACAGGCAACACCCGCCCGCGCATGGCGTTCGGCTGAAGACCCACCACACTCGCGCCTGAGTTGCCAATCCTGTCTCCACCCTCGAAGACGGGGGTGAACAGGCATGTCCGGCAATCGCCAAATCGCCGGAAACGCCGCCGGGAAACAGCCCCGGGCGCAGAATCATGTGCCGTGGGGCCTTGTCCGGGGTCGATGTGACGTCACCTCACGTGGCAAAAGGCGCATCGGTGAAATGCGAAAGACAATCGCGTCAAACCCGTGTGCCGGCAAAAAAACAGAACAGATTCACCCTGAGCCAGGTGGGATCGATCGCTTCCCTGGTGGAGGATGCGGAGAAAATCGTCATCGAGAGTCAATCCGGTGCTGCGGACAGACTTCGGGACAACGTTGCCAAGCTCCTTGACGCGAAAGGTGACCTGGATGAAGGGCGTATTGCCATGGATCTGGCTCTCCTCGCGGTCAGGTCGGATGTTTCCGAAGAAATCGACCGAATGCGCGCCCATGTTGTGTCCGCCCGCCAACTGCTTGAAACCGGCGGTGTCATCGGGCGCAGGTTCGACTTCCTGACTCAGGAATTGAACCGGGAGGCGAACACACTATGTTCGAAGGCGTCGTCATCGGGGTTGAACGCGGTCGGACTGGAGTTGAAAGTCGTGGTCGATCAGTTGCGAGAGCAGGTCCAGAACGTCGAATGAACATGGTTGACCGCAGGCGAAAGGGGTTGATGCTTGTTCTGTCATCGCCGTCGGGAGCCGGAAAGTCCTCCCTGGCGAGAGAACTTGTCGCGTCAGACCCCGAGTTGGTGTTGTCCGTATCGATGACGACGCGGAACCCGCGGCAAGGTGAAGTCAACGGACGGGAATATTTTTTTGTTTCCGACCATCGGTTCGCGAACGAAGTGGCCGCCGGATCGATTCTCGAGCATGCGGTCGTGTTTGGCCACAGGTACGGGACGCCGCGAGGTGCGGTCGAGGATGCCCTGAATGCGGGGAGAGACGTCGTGTTTGACGTCGACTGGCAGGGATGCGCCCAGTTGAGGGAATCGCCCCTCGGCCGACACGTGGTGGCCGTCTTCATTCTGCCGCCCAGCATTGGTGAACTGGAGCAACGATTGATCAGCCGAGGCCAGGACAGCGCGGAAAACGTTTCCGGCCGAATGGACCGCGCCATGGAAGAGATCGGGCATTTCCGTGAATACGACTATGTTCTGATCAATGAAGATTTCCGGAAATGCGCAGATTCCATCCGCGGAATCGTGGCTGTCGAAAGAGACCGGTCTGCCAGGCGTCCGGATATCGCAGACTTTGTCGAGGACCTGTCCGCGGAATTCGAAAGCCGCCGCAGTGCCGAAAGTCCGTAACCATGACCATTTATTCGCTGAACCAGGTGTCGCCGAACTGTCCGGACGGTGCGGAATTCTGGGTGGCGCCCGGCGCGCATGTCATTGGAAACGTATCCGTCGGCAAGGCGGTGTCAATCTGGTTTGGAGCAGTTATCAGGGGTGACAACGAACCTGTCGTGCTGGGCGATGGAACCAATGTTCAGGACAACGCGGTTCTTCACACTGATCCTGGTTTTCCCTTGCAAATCGGTTCTCTGTGCACGATTGGTCACTCGGCGATCGTGCATGGCTGCACGATCGGAGATCGTTCCCTGGTCGGAATGGGCGCAGTTGTTCTCAACGGCGCCGTTGTCGAACGGAACTGCCTGGTTGGTGCGAAGGCTCTCGTCCCGGAAGGCGCACGCATTCCGGAAGGTTCGCTTGTCCTCGGCGTACCGGGCCGGGTCGTTCGCGAACTTTCGCCTGACGAGGTTACCGGCCTTGATCGCGCAGCCTACCACTATCAGTCAAGGTACCTGCTCTACAGGAATTCGCTGAATGAAACGGACCCGGCCGGGTGAAGGCCCGACATCCGCCCTGCCGGGTGTCTTGATCCCGACTTCGCGGGACTGCCGAAATTGAATCGACTTCTTGTACCTGGAGGTCTTGTCCGCCATCCGGAAAAACCGGAATGGGGGATCGGGCAGGTTCAATCGGTTACAGCCGAAATCATAACGGTGAATTTTGAAGAAACGGGGAAGGTTTCGATCAATTCCGAGAACGTCGAACTCCGCCAGGTTTACGAAGCAGAATGACTCCGAGCCGGGAATCGCGTCGATTCAGGCGTGTTGCGCCGCGTCAATTCATTCGACGCAGGGGCCGGGTTTCTGTACGCTGCGGCTTTATTCTGTCAATGCGGCCGACGAGCCGCGCCCAGACAGCGGTGGCATCGGAAGAAAAGTCAGGGGAACCGGACCGGTGATCCGCAAAATGTCTGGGAAAGCCAACGCGTGTTTTCGGCAGGGGATTTTGGGATGACGGGGCCGGAAAATCCACAGCTTGACCGAAGCCAGTTCACGGTGAGGTTGGCAGAGACCGAAGAAGAGGTTCTTGCGTCGCAGCGGCTTCGCTATCGCGTTTTCGTCGAGGAGATGGGCGCGCATGTGGATGCAGCGTCAGCCCGCGCCGGAATCGAGCAGGATGCTTTCGATCCTTTTTTTGACCACCTGGTCCTGATCGATGAGCTCGCCGACGGCCCGGACAGGATTATCGGAACCTATCGATTGCTCAGGGGCGACGTCGCACGGGATGGACCCGGCTTTTACAGCAGTGCCGAATTCGATCTGGGAGCGATCATTCGATCGGGACGCTCGGTGGTCGAGTTGGGTCGATCGTGCATCGATCGTCGCTACAGGGGCAATGTTGCCATGCTGCACCTTTGGAACGGCATCGCGGATTACGTATTGAGCCGTGACATCGAGATCATGTTCGGCGTGGCGTCTTTCCCCGGCACGGACCCGGCCCCGTTCGTTGAGGCCGTGTCCTACCTGCATCATTTCCACCTCGCGCCGAAAGACATTCGTGTCCGTGTCCGCGTGGACCGAGCAGCCCGTCTCGATCTTCTGCCTCCTGAATCCCTCGACAAGGACGCCGCGCGCTCCCGATTGCCGCCGCTGATCATGGGATACATTCGGCTGGGCGGATTTGTCGGAGCAGGGGCCTGCGTCGATGAGGTCTTCAATACTCTCGATGTGTGCGTGATCCTGGATACCGAGAGGATGTCGGAAAAACGCAAGGCATATTTCGTTCGGGGCTACGAAAGGTGATTACGTGGCAAGGAGAACGTCCGATCGTGATCGACACTCCGACCGCGATGGGTTGGGTTCGCCTTTCGTACAAGATCCTGGCTGTTGTCATCGTGCTTTCGATCCTTTTCCCTCCGTTGCTGGTGGCGCGACTGCTGAATGCGGACACGGCCCGGCTGGCGATCGTCCGGGTTGCCTGTCGGTCAGCGCTCCTTGTCCTTGGTCTTTCGGTGAAGACGCGGGGGTCTCCAACATTGAAGCCGGGCGGGATGGTGGCCAACCATTGCTGCTGGCTTGACGTGATCGTTCTGAATTCGGTCCACGATGCCTATTTCGTTTCCAAGGCGGAAGTTCGCAATTGGCCGTTGTGCGGGGTCATCGCGCGCGCGGCGGGGACCGTTTTCATCCGCCGTCGCATCATGGACGCGCTTTTGCAGAAGATCGAATTCATGGATCGGATCGGGTTGGGCCATCGCCTGCTGTTTTTTCCGGAAGGAACGAGTACCGACGGCCGGAGGGTCCTCAGTTTTCGGCCTACGCTCTTCGCGGCATATTTCGAAGGCGATTTCCGAAACACCACGTGGATTCAGCCGGTCAGCTTCGTCTATGCGGCGCCGACGGGGCGCCGCCGCGATTTTTACGGCTGGTGGGGAGACGCGAGTTTCATGGGCCATGCGGCGATGATCATCTCCGCACCGAACCAGGGAGGCGTCGAGGTCGTGTTCCACGATCCGCTCAAGGTCGGAGACTTTTCCGATCGGAAACGATTGGCCAGGACATGCGAGGAACGTGTTCGCTCGGCAGTTCAAATGAACTGAAAAGGCAGTCCATACGCGGCTTTCCTTCTGACGAACGCAATGCTCGATCGAAGGAGTGTCGGAGCAAGGGGGGGTCGCGGTTCGCCTGCTCGAGATATTTCCGGTTGATCCACGGGTGGTAACGGCCCCGCGGGCACATGCAGCGGGCGAAGTAACCTGGGCCGGTACGCCGAAAGCGCGGCCGGCAAGCAGGGACCGCGGTTTCGATCAACCGGTCTTGCCGGTGCGAGGACGCCCGGCGTACCGGGCGCTGTCTCCGAGTTCTTCTTCGATGCGGATGAGCTGATTGTACTTCGCGAGGCGGTCGGTGCGCGACAGCGAACCCGCCTTGATCTGACCGCAATTGGTCGCAACGGCAAGGTCGGAGATTGCCGTGTCTTCGGTTTCGCCCGACCGGTGCGACATGACCGAACTGTAGCCATCCGAACGGGCCTGTTCCATCGTTTCCAGGGTTTCGGTCAGGGTGCCGATCTGGTTGATCTTGATCAGGATCGAGTTCCCGCATCCTTCCGATATGCCGCGCGCGAGGCGCGTTGAGTTGGTCACGAATATGTCGTCCCCGACGAGTTGGCACTTGTCTCCGAGCCTGTTGGTCAGGACGTTCCAACCTTCCCAGTCATCTTCGGACATGCCGTCCTCGATCGATATGATCGGGTAATCGTCGACAAGTGCGCCGAGAAAGGCGACGTGGTCTTCCGGCGACAGCGTGCGATTCTCACCTTCGAGTACGTAGTTCCTTCCATCGAAATATTCCGTCGCTGCGCAATCCAGGGCCAGCGCGACGTCTTCGCCGGGCCTGTAGCCCGCGACCTCGATCGCCTTGATGATGAATTCGACGGCCTTGGCGGTCGACGCAAGGTCCGGAGCAAATCCACCTTCGTCCCCGACATTCGTGTTGTGCCCGGCACGTGCGAGTTCGGCTCTCAGGGCATGGAAGACCTCGGAGCCCGCGCGAACCGCTTCGGAAAAGCTGGCTGCACCGACCGGCATGATCATGAATTCCTGGATGTCGATGCAGTTGTCGGCGTGCTGGCCGCCGTTGATGATGTTCATCAACGGGGTCGGAAGAACTTGTGCCGACTTGCCCCCAAGATTACGGTAAAGCGGCTGTCCGGATGCCGATGCCGCGGCCCGGGCCGTCGCGAGTGAAACACCGAGGATTGCGTTGGCCCCCAGCCTCGACTTGTTGGGCGTCCCGTCAAGCCGGCACATCGACCGGTCAATGTCGGCCTGCAGGGCAGCGTCCATGCCGCGAACGATGTCGGCCAGTTCGGTAGAGACCGCGTTGACCGCCCCGAGAACGCCCTTGCCGTGATACCGGCTGGGGTCCCCGTCGCGCAGTTCAACGGCTTCATGGGCGCCCGTTGATGCGCCTGATGGCACAGCGGCCCTGCCTACGGCTCCGCACTCCAGTTCGACATCGACTTCTACGGTCGGATTTCCGCGGCTGTCGAGGATCTCACGACCAGAAACGTGAATAATATCAGTCATTGATGGATCTGCCTGCAGTTCAATCGGAGGAGGCCGGTTTCTTGCGGACCCCGTACAATTCCAGCCTGTGTCCACGAAGCTCGTAGCCAAGGCGGTTAGCGATCTTTTTCTGGAGCTTCTCGATTTCCTCGTCCGTGAATTCGATCACATCTCCCGACTGGAGGTCTATGAGATGGTCATGATGGTCGCGTTCCGCGTCCTCGTAACGTGCTCTTCCACCGAGGAAGTCGTGCCTGTCCAGAATACCGGCCTCGTCCAGAAGCTTGACCGTGCGGTAAACGGTGGCAATGGAGATTTTCGGGTCGATCCGGGTGGCACGTGCATGCAGTTCTTCGACATCCGGGTGGTCCGTCGTTTCCTGCAGGACTCGGGCAATGACCCGGCGCGGCCCGGTCATGCGGATACCGCTATCCTCACATCGTTCGACTATGCCGTCTCGTATCATGGTAACCTTCCGAATTTAGCAAATTACAGGCGCCGCGGGACGTGGGCAATCTCGAATCCCGTTCAGACCTGGTCTCTGCCTCGGTCGAGTCCGGTGAGATCCTGTTCCCTGCACATATGTGACCGCGTGATGCCGGAACAAGGAAAAATTCTCCTCGTTCGATGACGCGCCACGACAACAAAACGGGATTTTCAACTCGTCGACATGAGGCTCAAACCAGGGTGGGCGGACTTGTCCGGCAGCATTTCAAGCCCGGCCTTGCGGGCGGAATTCGCCAAAAAAGGGGCGGCAGTCATTCATCTGTGTTCGCGCAATTCCGCGATGCGGCTTCGGGAGCGTGTGGGGCCTGGTCTCCGGTCCCTCGCGGTTTGCCGATGTCCGCGAACACCGGGCAATGACCGGGTCCCATACATGTCATGACGCGGAAAGCGCCGGCCAGGTCAGCCGTCGAAATCCACTTCCTCGACCAGCCTGATCGCCGTCGGGCGGAGCTTGGCGACATCGATGAGGTCAAGCGAGTCGGCCTCGAAACTTCCCCAGCTTTCCACGAGCTCGCTCCGCCGGATTCCCGGGGACAAGGGATACTCGTGATTGGTTTCGGCATAGATTTCCTGACCTTCGTCAGATGCTAGGAATTCCATCAGCTTGACCGCGTTTTCCCTGTTGGGCGCCGCTTTTGTCATTGCCATACCCGAAAGATTGACATGGGTACCCCCTGTTTCAAACGTCGGAAAGACGATCCTCACGCTGTTCGCCCAGGCGATCTGTTCCTCGTTCTTCAACATCAGCCCCATGTAGTACGTGTTTCCGATCGAGATGTCGCATTCGCCGGCATGGATCGCCTTGACCTGGGCACGGTCATTCCCCTGTGGTTTTCGGGCCAGGTTGGACTTGATCCCTTCAAGCCAGGCGCGTGCCGCATCTTCGCCGTCGTGAGCGATCAGGGCGGAAATCAGCGCCAGGTTGTACGCATTGGTCCCGGAGCGGATGCAAATTCGGCCCTTCCAATTGTCGGAGGTCAGGTCTTCGTAGGTTGTGACCTCACCATCAGCAACGCGATCTTTCGATGCATAGACAATTCGGGCTCGCGCCGTCAGGCCGAACCAATGGTTGTCCGGATCCCTGAATTCGGACGGTATCGATTCGTTCACGACATCGGATTCCACCGCCTGGGTGACTCCGGCCTCGACGATCCCGTTCAGACGCGAGATGTCCACGGTGAGAATCAGGTCCGCCGGAGAGCGGTCACCTTCGGCCTGGAGGCGCTCGATCATTCCCTTGTTCAGGAACGTGACATTGACATCGATCCCGGTATCTTCCGTGAATCGTGCGAACAATGGCTCGATGAGGGGTGGCTGCCGGTAAGAGTAAACATTGACTTCGTCGCCTGCTGTCGGGCCTGCGAAGGCAACAACGGCAAGGCCCGCCGCCCACAGGGCAGGGTTCACTAACCGTTTTTTCATCTGGATTCTCCTGTTCTGCCTGGTTTTGCCGGCTGTACGTGGCGGCATCGAATGCGCATGTCTTCAGCCAGCGAACAGAAGCCTAATATCTTACTAATTTAGTCAGGTAAAGCGGTCTTTTCGGTCCTTTCCTCAGATTTGGTTTCGTCCCAGGCGGCGTCGAGTTCTTCGAGACTCACCGTTTCCAGTGATCGTCCGGACCTTGCGATCTTCAATTCAACCGACCCGAACCTGCGGACGAATTTCGAATTGGCCGACCTGAGAGCCGATTCAGGATCGATTCCCAGGTGACGGGCCAACCCGACGAGCGAGAACATCAGGTCCCCGAATTCTTCCGCTGCACGCGCCGGCGACCCCCGTGCGTCGGCGAGTTCCGCGGCTTCTTCAGACAGTTTTCCGAGCACGTGCGAGGCGTCAGGCCAGTCAAATCCGACGCGTGATGCTCGGTCCTGGAGCTTTGCCGCGCGTGTCAGCGCTGGCAGGCCAACTGCAATTCCCGAAATGACCGAGCCGCCGCCCGTCTCGCTAGACGCCCGCTCGGCGGCCTTGGCGTTTTCCCAGTCACGGACCTGCTCGTCAGCGGTCTTGTCGCGGTTCCCCGTGCCGAAAACATGCGGGTGCCGGCGGATCATCTTTTCGCAGACCGCAAGAACAACCTCCCCGAAGGTGAAATGGCCCGACTCCGCCGCGATCCTGGAATGGTAGACCACCTGCAGCAACAGGTCTCCAAGTTCGCCCTTCAACTCGGAAATGTCCCCGCGTTCGATCGCGTCGGCAACTTCGTAGGCTTCTTCGATGGTGTACGGCGCGATCGATTGAAACGTCTGTTCGATATCCCACGGGCAGCCTGATTCCGGATCTCTCAATCGAGCCATGATTTCAAGGAGCCGGTCGACATATCCGGAGTCTTCGCCGACGTCGCGCGCGCTTGCGTCAGGGGCCTCGCTGCTGGCGGTCTTGTCGGGGCCGGTGTCCGGTTCGGGCATCACGCTGCCTTCCCATCCCGGATCGTTCCAAAGGTCACAGCGATTACCGAATCGACCAGTTCAAGTGAAATTGCCGGAACGGCCGGTTGGCTTGCCAAGACGCGATTCCGAACATTCACATTATTCCCTCGTGGAACCAGCGTCCCAATCACCGGGTCCGAACATAAAGTGTTTCCAGGCCGTGAAAATGGTAACTGTCGGCGTAGGCCGGAGATCCGGACAGTTTCAGATGCGGGTGCCGTCCGAACAAGGCCTGGAGCGCGACCGCCAGTTCCACGCGGGCCAGTTGCGCGCCGAGACAGAAATGGACACCGGCTCCGAACGACAGGTGCCTGTTCCGACGGCGTTCGGGTCGAAAAAGGTCCGCATCGGCCCCGAACACGGCCGGGTCGCGATTGGCAGATGCAAGGAGAAGCGCAACCCGGTCTCCGCCGCGGAACCTTTTTCCGAGAAAGAGCATGTCTTCCTTGGCGTACCGGTCGAACAGGTGCAGGGGAGGGTCAAATCGAAGGATTTCCTCGACGGTTCCCGCAATCGAATCGTCCGAACTGAAATCCGAAGGGGGACGCGCGCATTCGCTGCAATGCTCCAGGAGCGTTTTCACCCCGTTGCCGATCGTGTGAACTGTCGCTTCGTGGCCGGCGTTGAGCAGAAGGATGCACGTACTCGTGATCTCCCCCGATGTCAGGCGCCTGCCATCGATCTCCGCCTTTACCAGCCCGGAAACCAGGTCGTCCGCGGGTTGAATTGCCCGTTCGCGCGCCAGGTTTTCGATATATGAGCTGAACTCCGAGGCAGCCCTGTCCGCCTTGACTTCGATCGCCGGGGCGCGCCGTGCCTGGTACATCGCGACCATGTCGTGCGACCAAGCCAGCAACTGGTCAGCCATGCCGTCCGGGACGCCGAGCAATCGGGCGATCACGATGACCGGAATACGGTTTCCAAACGCGGAAAGGACGTCAATCTCACCTTTGCCGAGGTCTGCTGCCATCCTGTCGGCGAGGTCTCTGATCCTCGGCGCAAGGGCGTCGATCTGTCTCGGGGTGAATGCGCGGTGGACGAGGTTTCGAAGTGCCGTATGGCGCGGCGGATCGATCTCCAGCATTGAATCATCTTCGATGGACATGAAAGTGCGGAGATGATCTGGAACGGGCGGCCTGAGCCCTTCCGGAATCTCGCGGCCCCAGCGGCGGTCTCGCAACAACCCGTTTACCGCGCGATACGAGCTTGCGAAGATCCGATCATAGTCGTTCCACCAGAAGAAGTCGCCCAGTGCGCGCGCCCTGGCGTAAAAAGGGTAAGGGTTCTGGACGAAGTCGTCGGCAAAGGGCGACTGGTCGAGTCGGGGAAAGCATTCCTGGTTGTGCTGCAAATCTGTCATGCGAAATTCACTCCGAACGGACAGAAGGGTCATTCCTTTGTAGCCAGAGAAAGAGCACGATCGAGATCTTCGATCAACTCTGCGGCAGTCTCGAGACCGACCGACAACCTCAACAGCCCGTCCGGAACGGGAGAATCTTCTCCCTCGATACTCTTTCTGTGTTCGATCAGGCTCTCTGTCCCTCCCAGGGACGTTGCCGGGACGAACAATCGGCATCGTCGCGCGACATCGCGGGCCCGTGCCGAATCTCCCCTTATTACGATCGACAGCATGCCGCCGAATCCGCCCGTCATTTGTCGCGCCGCAATCCCGTGCCCGGGGTGGGACGGCAAGCCGGCATAGAGAACGCGGTAAACCTGGGGATGACGTTCAAGGGCCGTCGCGATGGCCAGGGCGGATTCCGAAATGCGCGCGAACCGGACAAACAACGTGCGAAGCCCCCGTATCAGCAGCCAGGCCTCGAATCCCGGCAACGCCGTACCGTGGAACTTGCGGACGGACTCGATCTCCTCGCGGATCCCGCCTGCTTCCCGAAACGACAGCACACCGGCCGTCACGTCCGAATGACCGTTCAGGTATTTCGTTCCAGAATGAAACACGATGTTTGCGCCAAGATTCAGCGCTCTCGTCGTTGGCGGTGGCGCCGTCGTCGAGTCGACCAGGAGCAGTGCTTCAGCCATTTTCGCGGCATGTGAAGCGGCTTCGATATCGGTAATCCAGCATTCGGGGTTCGAGGGCGTCTCGATCCAGAGCAGCTGTGTTTCGCCGGGACGGAGTACGTCCAGGTAGCATCCGGGTTCGCCCGGATGGAAGCAGTCGGCCCGAATGCGGCCCAATCGGGCCAGGCGGCGGGACCATGCCAGGCCACCATGGTACATGCGGTCGGGAATCACGACATGCGCGCCCATCGGCAAGGCTTCCAGAACCGCGGCAAGCGCGGACATTCCGGAAGTGAACAGGAGCGTGGCTTCCGCTTGTTCCAATGCACGCAAGATGCCTTCGGCTTCCCTTGCCGTGGGGCCACCGTCACGCGCGTATGTGTAGGGATTGCGGGCGTCGTATCGCGCATCACGCGCGAAGGTCGACGAGAGGTGTATGGGCGGGACGATTGATCCTGTCGCGGAATCGGGGGACGTCATGCCACGGGCCGCCGTGGATTCCGGGGAAATCTCCGGCACCGGCTCCCGCCCGGCGTCAATGCCGCCCGGGTTCATGCGTCAGGTTCCCCTGAAGGGTTCCACATACTGAAGCGCCATGTCCCAGGGAAAGAAGATCCAGGTATCCTGGGATACCTCGGTAATGAATGTATCGACCATCGGCCTTCCCTTGGGTTTGGCGTAGATTGTCGCGTAATGCGCATCGGGAAAGCGTTGGCGAACCAGTTCGAGCGTTCTTCCAGTGTCAACCAGGTCGTCAATCAGCAGGATGCCGTTTCCGCTCCGCATGAGGCCGGGATCAGGAGATTTCAGGATCTCCGCTTCCTGTTGCGCCTGATGGTCATAGGACTTGACGCTGATCGTGTCGACAACCCTGACGTCGAGTTCGCGCGCAACGATCATGGCCGGGGCCATTCCACCCCGGGTTACGGCGACAATTGCCTTCCAGGAACCGCCAGCCCCCGGGCCTTGTCCATCCAGTCTCCAGGCAAGCGCACGGGCGTCACGGTGAATCTGATCCCAACTGACGTGGAATCCCTTTTCGTGCGGTAGTCTGATCGAATTCATTTGCGCCCGGTCACGACATCTATGTCCGGCGCGTCCTCGGCTTTCATGCCCACGACGTGGTAACCGGCGTCAACGTAGTGATTTTCGCCGGTCACGCCCGAGGCAAGGTCCGAGCAGAGATACATTCCCGCCTGGCCGACTTCATCGGTCGTTACGTTACGGCGCAGCGGCGAGTTGAGTTCATTCCATTTCAGGATGTATCGAAAGTCCCCGATCCCGGAAGCGGCCAGTGTCTTGATCGGCCCCGCCGACAAGGCGTTGACGCGAATCCCGACTTTTCCGAGATCCGCGGCGAGGTACTTCACCGAAGCCTCGAGGCCTGCCTTGGCCACGCCCATGACATTGTAGTGGGGCATGACCATTTCCGCGCCGTAATAGGTCAGCGTCAGCAGGGCGCCGCCGTTTGGCATGAGTTTCTCGGATCTTTGGGCAATGGCCGTGAACGAATAGACCGAAATTTCCATCGTCGTGCGAAAATTCTCGACCGTCGTGTCGACAAATCTTCCCCGGAGTTCGGCCTTGTCCGAATAGCCGATTGCATGAACGACAAAATCGAGCGATCCCCAGGCGTCCTCAATCGTCTTGAACAGGACATCGAGCGATGCGTAATCGGAAACATCACAATCGACGACCAGATGACTGCCGACGCTATGCGCAAGCGGCTTGACACGTCGCCCGAGGATCTCGCCCTGGTAGGAGAAAGCCAGTTCAGCTTCCTGGGCATGACACGCGCGAGCTATTCCCCACGCGATGGATCTGTCATTGGCGACGCCCATGATCAGTCCGCGCTTGCCGTGCATGAGACCGCTGGACATTCGAACTCCCGTACCAAAATCCTGACGTGCATTTAAGGCAACCGATTTTCCGGTTCAAGGATTCTGTACGTGCAGGCTTTCCCTGGTGACCGTGCAGCAGAGATCGGACGGCAGCGCGCCCATATCCGTCCCCGCGCATGTCCGGAGGATTTTCCGGATCGACGGCATTCGGGATCAGTTCCAACGGGGACTTGGCCAATCGACTGCTGCTATTGCACCCGCCCCGAGTCCGCATTCACTTTGGTTCGTGTTCTGTATATTTGGTTCGTCGACCGGGCAGGGACACGGGAAGTTGGCGGTGAAATTTCCGGCACCCCGGTCTATGCGGGGCGGGATAACGAAGGCACCGGAAGGAAACATGGGAAGGCCGATGACGGACAGGGGCGGAATATTTGCAAAGGACGATCCTTTCGATCTGCTCGGGGCCTGGCTTGCCGAAGCCCGGGGGCAGGAGTTGAACGATCCCGATGCGATGGCAATCGCGACCGTGGATTCAATGGGATGCCCGAACGTCAGGATGGTTCTGCTGAAAGGGATCGAATCGGACGGCCTCGTGTTCTACACAAACCTGGGTAGCCGGAAGGTACAGGAGATTGACGGCAGCGGTTGGGCCGCCCTTGTCATTCACTGGAAATCGATCCGGCGCCAGGTTCGTGCACGAGGAAAGGTCGAGCGCGTTGGTGACGAACAGGCCGACCGGTATTTCGCCACCCGTTCGCCGGCGAGTCGGATCGGCGCCTGGGCGAGCAGGCAATCGAGACCGCTCGAAAGCCGGGCGGAATTGATGGCGCGCGCACGCCGACTTCAACTGAAACTCGGTGAAGACCCGCCACGGCCCGTGTTCTGGGGCGGGTTCAGAATCGTCCCGTTCGAGTTCGAATTCTGGTCGAATGGTGCTGATCGGCTGCATGACCGGTTTCGTTGGTCTCGCGCGCCGGACGACCCCGCATCGCGCTGGTCGATCAAACGGTTGAATCCGTGAATGCTTCTCCGCCAATCGGACATTCCGTCCCTGCCAAGGCGGCGCTGATTGCATGCCTGGCGCTGCTTGTCCCGGATTTTCGGGAATCGCATGCGGCGGAACCCGCCTGTGACGAGACGAAGGTGCAATTGAGGTGGGCAAACGGACGTTCCAGCTTCAACGTCGAGTTGGCGGATGACGCCGAGTCGAGGGCAAGAGGATTGATGCATCGGGAGTCGCTCGCTCCGTTTTCGGCGATGCTCTTCGCCTATCCGACTCCCCGGAAGGCCCGTTTCTGGATGAAGGACACGCTCATTCCGCTGGATGTTCTGTTCTTTGATCACCGCGGTGTCCTGAAGACGGTGCACGGGGACGCCCAACCATTCAGCCTCGAAACCTTCGATGGAGGAGAGGGCATCCAGTATGTGCTCGAGATCAACGCGGGAATGGCCAGTGAACTTGGCATCCCGGTTGGATCCGAGCTTCGCCACCCGTCAATAGACTCCCCCGATGCTGTCTGGCCCTGCCAGTAGTCCGGGGGAGCTGTTGCGGGGCGCGCGGACAATCGGCTTTCGCCGCCGGCCTAATCCGGCTAGAAGGCGTCCGTCGGGGCGTGGCGCAGCCTGGTAGCGCGGCGGTTTTGGGAACCGTAGGTCGCAAGTTCGAATCTTGCCGCCCCGACCACGGGCCGAATACCGATTTGGCCAACCCGCCTTTCGGATCTGGCCGGCGCGGTGTTTGCGGTCAGTGTATCTCCTTTTCTTCCGGCAGGATTGCCCGCCGGACTCCATGCATGCCGCGATCCTGCAAGCTGTCCTGAACACGCGGGCGCGGCAGGCGCATGGTCGTGCGGGGCGGTGACCTGGTCGATGTGAGGGCTGGATGGAATCGCGGGCGGGGCCTCCTTGACGATCCGCGCTTCCCTGTATCCGCCACCGTCGAGAGAGTGGTCCGCGGGGCATCGGCCTCCGTGTCATTCAGGCTGGCGAAGAACCCGCGCCGGACTCGCCCGTATCGGTCCCAGCGAAAAGAGAAGTCCCGCAACCACGGTCACGGCTGTTCCGCCGAGCACGATCACGCATGCCGACATTGCCTCGAACCTGTACTCGCTCTCCATGACGAACCGCATCACCGCCCATCCCATGATACTTCCGGAAAAGACGGCTACGACGGCCGCAATCAATCCGCTCATGGTCGACCGAAGGGCGAAACTTCTCAGGATCTGGATTCGCGAGGCGCCAACCGTTCGCAGCACTGCCGCTTCAAAGCTGCGCGCGGCCTCTCCGGCGGTCGCTGCCCCGACGAGAACGATGAAACCGATAACCAGTGTTCCGGATGCCGCATAGGTGACTGCCGCAACCAATCCTGAAAGCAAACGGGCGATCCGCCTGATCCCGTCCTTCACACCGATGACCGTCACGTTGGGAAATGCGGTTGTAATCGACTCGAAGACGACGATTTCGCGGTCGCCGGCGTCATCAACATAGACGGTTCCGATATGCGTATGAGGCGCACCTGCGAGTGCCGACGGATTGAGCGACATGATGAACCCGATCCCAACCGTCGAGAAATCCACTTCCCTCAGGCTCGAAATCCTTGCATCGATGTCCCTCCCCAGGACGTTGATCGTAATGATGTCGCCGATCTCGAGTCCGAGTTCCTGGGCTTCCTCCGCCGAGAAACTGACCTGTGGCGGCCCGTCGTAACCCTCGGGCCACCATTGACCATCGGTCAGCACGGTATTCGGCGGGATCGTTTTCGAATAGGTAATCCCGCGGTCACCTCGGAGAACCCAGTGGTTTCCGGCAACTTTCGATGCATCTCGACCATTGATCCGGGTCAGGAATCCGCGAAGCATCGGCGCCGTCTCGATCCTGTCGACCGAAGGGTTTTCGGACATCATCTCGAGGAGGCCCTCGAGCTGATCGTTCTGTATATCGACGAGAAAAAATGATGGTGCAACGTCCGGCAAATCGTTCTCGATGATCGCGTTCAGGTTGGAGGAAATCTGGCCGATTGCAGCCAGGACGGACAGGCCAAGCCCCAACGACATCACGATGATTCTCGTTTCATTGGCGGGTCCGCCGACCGACGCAAGCGCGAGGCGAATCACCGGCCATCCCCGGACCGACTTCCAGCCTGCCGAATGACGGGCGAATCTGCGAAACATGGCGGCGACGATCGACAGGGCGGCAAGCGAGGCCAGCACGCCCGCTGCAGTCCAGGCGCTGATCGTGGGGACCCCCGAAAGGACGGCTGCTGCTGCGACGAGAGTCAGAACGAGGCAGACCGTCGCGAGAATCGGTCTAATCTTCAGGCGTCGCATGCCACGGCCTTCCCCCCGGCGATAGAGCGCGGCGGCCCGGATGTCGGTGACTCGCGACAGGGGCCACAAGGAAAAGACAACCGCAATCAGGACTCCGTAGAGCGCCGCCTCGAGTATCGGCACGACGCGGACTCCCGCGAAGTCGATCGGCAACGGAATCCTGTCGACAAGCACCGACTCGAGGGCGATGATCGCGGTCGCCCCCATGGCGACACCTGCGCAAACTCCGATGACCGTCATCGCGCCGATCTGAATTCCGTAAGTGAGCGAGACCGTCCGGCTGCTGGCGCCGAGTGTCTTCAGGGTCGCTATCGTGTTCGTCTTCCCGTCCAGGAAGTTGACGACGGCAGAGGCGATTCCGATACCTCCGACAGCGAGGCCCGCCAGTCCCGCCAGGACCAGAAATGCGGAAACCCGTTCGACCGCGAACCTCGTCCGTGGATCGGGGTTGTTCCGGTCCCGCCATTCTGCTCCCGCGTTCGCGAAATGCGTTCTGGTCTCCGTCCTGACCTGCTCCAGATCGGCCTCTCGAGGCAGTTTCAGCCGGTAACTTGCATTGAATTGCGACCCGGGGCCGAGAAACCCCGAGTCTTCGAGTGTCTCCGTGGGCACGATCACGCGGGGCGCCAGAAGTCCTCCCAGGCCCGAGGCATCCGGCTCTTCCACGAGGATTGCGGAAACTCGGTAGCGCCCCGCGCCGAGCCCGACAATGTCGCCTGGCTCAAGGTCGAGCCGGATCCCCAGCTGTTCCTGGATGACGGCACCTGGAAGGCCTTCCCCGACCGCGAGAGCCTCCGCAAGCGGAATGTCGGGCGACAGCTCGACCGACCCGTACAGCGGATAGTTTCCGTCGACGCCCTTCAGGGAAATCAACGCTCGGTTGACCTTTCCTTCCGAGTCGGCGGCCGCCATGGATCGAAACTGCACGATTTCGGAGACCGCAGCCGAATTGCGACTCATCCAATCACGTTCGGCTTCGTCCGCAAATCGGTAACTGAAGGTGATTTCGGCATCGCCGCCAAGGAGTGTTTTTCCCTGGGTTCGCAGACCGCTTTCGATGGAGTCGCGGACCGTTCCGATGGCGGTGATTGCTCCGACGCCGATGGCCAGGCAGGCGAGAAACACGCGGAAACCGCGCGTTCCGGTGCGCAACTCGCGCAACGCGATCGCGACGGCCGGAACGGAATTTGTCTTGAGGACCTTCACGACAGGCCGTGCCTTCCCGGTTCGGGACTCGTTGCGGGGATGGTCTCGGACAAGGTGCCATCATGCAGTCCGACGATCAGCCGGCAGCGGTCGGCGAGCGCATGGTCGTGGGTCGCGAGTATCAAGGTGCTCCCGTGCCGGCTGTTGAGCCCGAAAAGAAGATCCATGATGGCGTCTCCGGTCGCTGAATCAAGGTTTCCGGTTGGCTCGTCCGCGAGCAACAGTCTTGGCCTTGGTGCAGATGCCCTGGCGATTGCGACGCGCTGCTGTTCTCCCCCCGACATCTGGAACGGAAAGTGGTGAATTCGGGAATCGAGTCCAACCTCGCGAAGCTCCGATTCTGCGAGGTCAAATGCATCCCGGCACCCCGCGAGTTCCAGTGGCGTTGCGACATTCTCGAGTGCCGTCATTGTCGGAATCAGGTGGAAGGACTGAAACACGACACCAACGTTATCGCGGCGGAATGCGGCCAACTCGTCTTCATTCATGTCGCCGAGGTTTTCTCCCATAACCTCGACCATTCCATCGGTCGCCCGTTCCAGGCCTCCGAGGAGCATGAGCATCGATGACTTGCCGGATCCGGAAGGTCCGACAAGACCAACCGTTGCCCCTTCGCCGATGTCGAGGTCGATTTCTTTCAGGATCTCGACGGGACCGGCGTTTCCTGCCAGAGTCAGGCTGACGTTTATCAGGCGAAGAAAAGCGTGGGACATGTCGGCTCGGAGCAGTCAGGGCGAAATGAAGAAAAAGTCCAGGGTCGCGGCCATGGTCAGGACCACGAGGAACTTCGGGCTGGTGATGGTTCTCGCGACGTTTCTTGATTCGCCGATTCATGCAACAGCTTCGGACGGTGATCAACCTGTGACAATCGCGGCACTGGGCAACAGTCTTGTCCAGGGCTTCGGTCTGCCGCGCGAAGAGGGGTTCACCGTCCAACTTGAAAACTGGCTGCATGAACGGAACGCCAACGCGGTGATTCTGAATGCGGGCGTATCAGGTGATACGACGGCCGGGGGCCTCGCGCGCATAGACTGGACGATTGGCTCGGACATCGCCGCCCTTATCGTCGTCCTGGGCGGCAATGACGTGCTCCGGGGAATGGACCCCGGGGTGAGTCGAAAGAATCTTCGGGGGATTCTCGAAGCTGCATCAGTAAACGGGCTGCCCGTGCTCCTGGTCGGACACGAGGTGCCTGACAACTACGGGCCGGAATACAAGAGGGAATTCGAAGCGATCTATCGCGATCTTGCCAAGGAGTTCGGCACGTTATTTCATGAACGGTTCTTTGCCGCCCTCGAGGTCGGGAACGAGCGCCATGAGGCCGCGCGGAAATACATGCAAAACGATGGTTTGCATCCGAACGCGGACGGAGTCCGCCTGATCGTCGAGTCAATGGGTCCGCAAGTCCTGGAGCTTGTCGAGATCGCAAGGGCCCTTTTGCCCGACTGAAAATGGCAGTCCGACAGGCATGGAGCCCTGACGAGATCAACGCGACAACAGGGAACATCGCCAGACCGACCGGGTGTTTCCCGGCGACGGGCTGATTTGCAGGTTATCCCTGCCTTTGCCTTCCGATTACAGACAATTTGTCGGCTGCCGCCCGTTGACCTGGCCAGTTCTCGAAACCGTCCGAATTTCATGGAGCGGGATACGACCGGAAATTGGAAGCCCATGCCGACGGTCGATGCCAACTCCGGCATCCCGCCAATTCGGGTGGCCCTCCCGGAAACGGAATCGGCGCGCAGCCGCTTGCAATTCTTCGGCGGTTTGTCCGAAACACGCGGGTAACAGGGCGCGACAGATTCGGTTTGGTGTCCTCGACCGAACGGAAGAGACGGCAGATTCGGGAAGGAGAGCAAGGATGGCAATTGGAACAGCCCGGAGCCTGGTTGCGGAGGCGCTTGGTACTGCGTTTCTGCTCGCGACAGTCGTCGGCTCGGGCATCATGGCCGAGTCCCTTGCCGAAGGAAACACCGCCCTGGCGCTTCTCGCAAACTCGCTCGCGACCGGAGCGATTCTTGTCGTGCTCATTCTTGTCCTTGGTCCGGTATCGGGCGCTCACTTCAATCCGGCGGTAACTCTTTGTTTCCTGATACGGCGAGAAATCAGCGCATATCATGCGTTCCTGTACTGGTTGGTCCAGATCACGGCCGGCCTGGCCGGTGTCATGGTGGCACATGTGATGTTCTCGGAACCGATGTTTTCAGCTTCGACCACTGCAAGAACCGGCATTCACCAATGGACCGGGGAATTCGTCGCGACGTTTGGCCTGATAGCCGCGATTCTCGGGACGATTCGTTTCCAGCCGAGGGCGACTCCCTGGGCCGTCGGCTTGGTCATCATGACAGGGTACTGGTATACGTCGTCGACGTCCTTCGCGAATCCGGCGGTCACGATTGCCCGGGGATTCACCGACACGTTTTCCGGGATCACTCCAATGCATGTGCCGGCATTCGTGCTTGCCCAACTCTTGGCGGCGGTCGTGGCGACCCTGGTCTTCGCCTGGCTGTTGGCCGAGGGTGAAGAATGAAGCGACCGGGCAACTTCGTGAGGTCATTGTCCCTGTGTTCCGGTTGCAGGAGACCGGACCTTGCCTGCACGTCGCGATGGACTCACCGATCGGGAAGTCGGCGTGTGGCGATCGATTGATCCAAGTCCCGGCGTACAGCTTTCCAGCCATTCCTTCTGACCGTTTGCCGTGGCGCCTCCCTGAACGGCAGCCGCTCACACACGGCTGGAGAGACTGGTACATTCAGCACGATGACGGGATTTGCCCGATCGTCCCGACGCACGCCCGATGATGGATTCCAGGACGACGGTGGCTTCGGGCGGGAAATTGTTTGGCCAGGCCGTATTTTTTCTTGACGTGCATGATTCAGTCGTACAGATTGTCGATCTGTCTTATCAGTACACCAGATGTTGCGCATGCAACGAGGAATTGTGCACGGAGGGCGCGAAGCTACTGATTGTTCGATAAAAACAAGAACAAGCGGCCGGCAAGGGCCGCAAATCACTGAGGCATTCATGAAAATCAAACGACGCTTCACGCAGAAAGGCAAGGACGCTTACTCAGGAATCAAGTTTCGCGAGACCGTGTCGGAGATTCGCAACACGGATGGTTCGATCGTCTTCTCACTCGACGAGGTTGAAGTTCCCGAGAATTATTCCCAGGTCGCGGCGGATGTGATTGCACAGAAATATTTCCGCAAGTCACGGATCGCGAATGATTTCGATCGGGTTCCGGAACCAGGGGTTCCTGAATTCCTGTGGCGGTCGGTGCCGGCTGCATCGGCCGAAAACGGGAACCTTGACCGGCACGGTTCCGACAAGGAAACCTCCGGGGACTATCAGGGAGAGACGTCCGCCAGGCAGGTATTCGATCGGATGGCAGGTGCCTGGACGTACTGGGGCTGGAAAGGAGGCATGTTCGATTCCGAAGAGGATGCCCGGGCGTTTCGGGACGAGATGAGATTCATGCTCGCCCGCCAGATGGCTGCTCCGAACTCACCGCAATGGTTCAATACCGGCCTGCACTGGGCGTACGGAATCGATGGCCCCGGCCAGGGGCACTACTATGTCGATCCTGCTACCGAAGAATTGACGAAGTCGGAGAGTGCCTACGAGCATCCCCAACCCCATGCGTGCTTCATTCAGTCAGTCGGCGACGATCTGGTCAATGAGGGCGGCATCATGGACCTCTGGGTCCGGGAAGCCCGACTGTTCAAGTACGGATCCGGAACCGGAACCAATTTTTCTTCTCTCCGGGCAGAGGACGAACCCCTTTCGGGGGGAGGGAAGTCGTCAGGCCTCATGTCCTTTCTCAAGATCGGCGACCGTGCGGCCGGGGCCATCAAATCCGGAGGTACGACCAGGCGGGCCGCCAAGATGGTCATCTGTGACATGGACCATCCGGACATCGAGGACTTTATCAACTGGAAGGTCATTGAAGAACAGAAGGTCGCTTCGATGGTCGCGGGATCACGAATCCACGAGCGGGAGCTCAACGGGATCTTTTCCGCCGTGCGGTCATGGGATGGCCGGGAAGACGATGCTGTCGATCCCGCCGTCAATTCATCCCTTCGGAAGGCCATCCGATCGGCGAAACGGGCTTGCGTGCCGGAGACCTACATCAACCGCGTTCTGCAATATGCGCGTCAAGGGTACACGGGAATCGCGTTTCCGGTCTATGAGACCGACTGGGATTCCGAGGCGTATCTGACTGTATCCGGCCAGAACTCGAACAACTCCGTGCGCGTGACCGACGCCTTCATGAAGGCGCTGAATGATGATGGCGACTGGGAGCTTTCGCGGCGTACGGACGGAGCACTCGTCCGCAAGGTCAAGGCACGCGCGCTTTGGGAACAGATTGGACACGCTGCGTGGGCCTGTGCCGATCCCGGCGTCCAGTTCCACGACACGATAAACGGGTGGCACACCTGTCCGGCAGACGGAGACATCAAGGCTTCCAATCCCTGCTCGGAGTACATGTTTCTCGACGATACGGCCTGCAACCTAGCCAGCCTCAATCTCCTCCGCTTCCTGAAAGACGGAGAATTCCGGATTGACGATTATGCTCACGCGATTCGTTTGTGGACGATCGCGCTCGAGATTTCGGTCATGATGGCGCAGTTCCCGAGCAGGCGGATCGCCGAACTGTCGTTTCGATTCCGGACCCTGGGCCTTGGATATGCCAATATCGGCGGCCTGTTCATGACATTGGGCGTCGGCTACGATTCCGCCGAAGCCCGTTCGCTCTGTGGCGCGTTGACCTCCATTCTTTCGGGTGTCGCGTACAGGACATCGGCCGAAATCGCGGCGGAACTCGGTCCGTTCCCCGGATATGCAGCCAATGCCGAACACATGATGCGCGTGATGAGGAATCACCAGCGCGCGGCGCGGGGCGAATCAAGGGGTTACGAACAACTGGGCGTTGCACCGGTTCCGCTGGACCACGCCAACTGCCCCGACGGGGAGGTTTCGCGGTTCGCGGAGTCCTGCTGGGGCGAAGCGATTGCTCTTGGCGAGCAGCATGGTTTCAGGAATGCCCAGGTAAGCGTGATTGCGCCGACGGGGACGATCGGCCTGGTCATGGATTGCGATACGACGGGAATCGAACCTGACTTTTCGTTGGTCAAGTTCAAGAAACTCGCGGGCGGAGGATACTTCAAGATCATCAACAAGTCGGTTCCTGCCGCGCTGAAGGCGCTCGGCTATGGGGCCCCGGACATCGAAAGAATCGTTCGCTACGCCGTTGGCGCCTGCACCCTTCGAGGCGCGCCGGAAATCAACCACGAGACCCTCGCCGAACATGGGTTCGGCAAGCAGGAAATCGACAGGCTGGAACTCGCGATCCCGTCGGCGTTCGACATCCGCTTCGTGTTCAACCCGACGAACCTGGGGGCCGAGTTCTGCCGTGACACCCTTGGAATTCCCGAAGGACGTCTCGCCGACCCGGCGTTCGACCTGTTGGCTCACCTCGGGTTCACCAGGGCACAGATCGAGGCGGCCAACTGCTACGCATGCGGGACGATGACGCTTGAAGGCGCACCTGGCCTCGCCGAGAAACATTACCGCGTTTTCGATTGCGCCAACCCTTGCGGGCGAACCGGAACGCGCAGCCTGTCGGTCTCGAGCCACCTGTCAATGATGGCCGCGGCACAGGGTTTCATTTCCGGGGCGATTTCCAAGACGGTCAATATGCCGAACAACGCGACGACACGCGATTGCCTCGAGGCCTACGAGCAAAGCTGGAGGCTCGGGGTCAAGGCAACGGCGTTGTACCGCGACGGCTCCAAGCTTTCCCAGCCTTTGTCATCGGCGATCGTTGCGGACGGGGAATCGGACATGGCCGATGGTCCGGACGACGCGATTGAAGCGGTCGCCTCGCAATCCATCGCGGAACGGATTGTCGAGAAGGTGATCCACCACGAGCGCAAACGCCTGCCGGGTCGGCGCAAGGGGTACACCCAAAAGGCGATGGTCGGCGGCCACAAGGTTTATCTGCGGACCGGTGAGTATCCGAACGGCACCCTTGGCGAGATCTTCATTGACATGCACAAGGAAGGGGCCGGTTTCCGGGCGATGATGAACAATTTCGCCATCGCCATATCGGTGGGTTTGCAATATGGCGTGCCGCTGGAAGAATTCGTCGAGGCCTTCACATTTACGCGCTTCGAACCGGCCGGACTGGTTCATGGAAACGACAATATCATGAATGCCACTTCGGTTCTCGATTACATCTTTCGCGAACTGGCTGTCTCGTACCTCGACCGGACGGACCTGGCGCACATCAAGCCCAAGGGGACGAGCTTCGATGATCTCGGAGACGGGGTCGTCGAGAACAGCGAGAACTGGCTGCGCGCGGCGAGCAAGGGCTCGCCATCCCATTCCATCGAACTGATCCGTCAGCTGTCGTCGACGGGTTACTTGCGCAAGAGATTGCCGACGGTCGAGGCGGGGTTGAGAGAAGAAAGCGAAGTCTTGCCAGACAACCGTGCCGGCAACGGTGCAGTGGCGGCAACGCCCGAGACGGGGGAGCTTCGCGCCCGCGAGCTTGCGCGGATTCAGGGTTTCGAGGGTGATGCCTGCGGCGAATGCGGCAACTATTCACTGGTTCGCAACGGCACGTGCCTCAAGTGCAACACCTGCGGTGCTACCAGCGGCTGCAGCTAGGACCGGGAAAGCGGTCCGGACCGGGGAGCAGGTTGTTCCGAAAGGGACGGGCCGACCGGGCAGGAAACCACATCCACCGACAACGCCACTCCCCGTCTGTTGAGATCGGCCGTGCCTGCCTGCAGGTTCGGGCGTTCAATGCGGTTTCTAGCGGGGATGGCGGAGGTTGCTGCTACCGCCCGGTTGAATGGCCGCTGGAATCAATTGTTGCATGTCCAGCCATAATCTGTGCAGGGAACCCGCGGGCGCCGGTTTCTTCCATGCGTCCCGCACGAGGGGTTACGAACGGAAATCCAGATGAGCCGAAGTGAGCCGGTTTTATCCGACGGGCCCGACGCCACGCGGTACGTAGCGCGGGTCAAGGCGACAGCGGCTCGCGTTCTCCGAATGGAAGGCGAAGCGGTCCTCGGACTTGCGGACAAGGTGCCGGACTCGCTGGCGGCGGCGGTGGAGTTGATCCTGAACCAACCCGGACGCGTCATTGTCAGCGGCATCGGCAAGTCGGGCCATGTTGGGCGAAAGATTGCCTCCACCCTGGCAAGCACCGGAACTCCTGCCCAGTTTGTCCATCCGGCCGAGGCATCCCACGGCGACCTCGGGATGATCACTGGCGGCGATTCGTGTCTTCTCCTGTCGAACTCCGGGGAAACCGGGGAAATCGGGGACATCGTCAATTACAGCCGCAGGTTTTCCGTCCCCCTTGTGGCAATGACACAGAATACGGACAGCATGCTGGCCAAGGCGGCCGATGTTGTCCTTTTGCTTCCGGAAGCCGTTGAAGCCTGCGCGATCGGTTTGGCCCCGACGACATCGACCACATGTGCACTAGCGCTTGGCGACGCGCTTGCCGTGACACTGATGGAGTTCCGCGGATTCAGGGCGGACAAGTTCCAGGTGTTGCATCCGGGTGGGCGGCTTGGCGCCCAGTTGCTCCGGGCCCGGGATATCATGCACCGCGGGGACGAGCTCCCGGTTGTTCCGGGTTCCAGCCCGATGAGTGAAGTCCTGGTCGAGATGACGGCGAAGGGGTTCGGGACCGCACTGGTGGTCGAAGGAGACACGGCTGTCGGCGTCATTACGGATGGCGATATTCGGCGAAACCTTGAAGATCTGCTTGAGCATACGGCCCTCGATGTTGCCACACGATCTCCGCTTTCGATCGACGAGGACACGCTTGTCTCCGAGGCTCTCGGAATCATGAACGAAAACGGGATTACTTCTCTATGCGTCACTGATGGTGATGGCCGGCTCGCCGGCCTGGTGCATGTCCACGACTGCCTGCGCGCGGGAGTCCGGTGAAGGCCGTCGTCATCATTCCGGCCCGGTTTGGCTCGACGCGGTTTCCGGGCAAGGCCCTGGCCGAGATCAGGGGATTTGACGGAACCGCCAAGTCACTGATCCGGCGGAGCTGGGAGACGGCATGCGAAGTGAATTTCGTCGATGCCGTGCATGTTGCGACGGATGATCGGCGAATCCGGGATCACGCCGAGCGATTCGGTGCGCAGGTCCTGATGACGTCGTCGGAATGCCGGAACGGAACCGAGCGATGCGCCGAAGCGCTGAAGAGTCTGGATGCCGACATCGACGTCGTAGTCAACCTGCAGGGAGACGCGCCGTTGATCCCGCCCGCCTTTGTCGAACAGCTGATCTATGCACTCTCTTCCGACCAGTCGGTCGGGGTCGCAACACCGGTATTGCGCTGCGATTCCCGTGCATTGGGCAAATTCGTCCAGGATCGGCTGGAGAACCGGGTCGGAGCCACGACGGTCGTTTTCGACGCGGACTGGCGGGCGCTTTACTTTTCAAAGGAAATCATTCCCTATGTCGGGCGCGATCAAGTGGCGGAGATGGCCGGAGACATTTTCCATCACATCGGGGTTTACGCCTTTCGACGAGCGTCCCTGGAGGCCTATGCGCAATGGCCCGAGGGCAGGCTCGAGTCCCGGGAAGGGTTGGAGCAGTTGAGGTATCTGGAAAACGGTGAACCGGTCCTCTGTGTTGAGGTCGATGCCCGCGGCCGGGAAATCCAGGAAGTGAACAATCCGGTCGATGTCGGCCGGATGGAGGCGATTCTTCAGGCGGAGAGGCACAGGTGAGCGGCTTGCCCGACGGGTCGACCAGCCGGACCGTTGCCGTCAACGATGTCGTCTTCGACAACGGGGGCGCACTGTCCCTGATCGCCGGACCATGCCAGCTGGAATCGCTTGACCACGCGCGAATGATGGCTGAACGGCTGATAGGCGCCTGCTCCGGCACAGGGGCCGGGTTCGTGTTCAAGGCCAGTTTCGACAAGGCCAACCGGAGCAGTATTTCAGGAATGCGGGGACCCGGTATGGCGGCAGGGCTGGAAATCCTGGCGCGCGTCCGGGAGGAATTCGGGTGTCCGGTACTGACGGATGTCCACGATGCGTCACAGTGCGCTACCGTGGCCGAAGCGGTTGATGTCCTGCAGATCCCGGCCTTCCTGTGTCGTCAAACGGATCTATTGCTGGCCGCCGGACGCACGGGAAAGGCGATCAACGTCAAGAAGGGCCAGTTCATGGCCCCATGGGACATGGGAAATGTCGTCGACAAACTGACGAGCACCGGTAACGAACGCATTCTGCTGTGCGAGCGGGGAGCGAGTTTCGGCTACAACATGCTCGTGTCGGACATGCGGTCATTGCCGATTCTGCAAAGGACAGGATTCCCGGTCGTGTTTGACGCAACTCATTCGGTCCAGCTTCCCGGAGGGCTTGGAAGCTCCTCGGGCGGTCAACGCGAGTTTGTCGCACCACTCGCCCGGGCCGCGGCCGCGGCCGGGTGCGCTGCCCTGTTCATCGAATGCCACCAGGATCCGGACACGGCGCCGTCCGACGGGCCCAACATGATTCCGCTTTCAGAACTCCCGGGACTTCTTCGGGAACTGGTTGAAATCGACCGGATCGTGAAGTCCTGAACGCGAACAACCGGCAAGGTCCGTCGCGCTGTTTCCTGCTGCGCGGCGGTTGGACGAAACCGGAATCGGAGTTCTTGGCTAACTCTCCGCGTTTGACCGCTTTGGAGAAGCAACGCCGGCGTGGTCGGGATTATCCCGCTCAAGAGCTTGATGCGGACACGGCCCCATTGTAAGAGCGAACGGCGCCGTTGTAGCTCAGCAGGTAGAGCATATCATTCGTAATGATGGGGTCGGGGGTTCGAGTCCCTCCAGCGGCACCAACAAGACCCAACCTTAGAGAAGATTGAGATTGTTCGGATTTTCCGTGGCCGTATCTTCATGTCATGCTGGACGTTCGCAGGCCGGGTGCAGACGGATATCGAATTCCTGCCTCAGACGATTCCTGATTGAGCGATCAAGATGCGACGGGAAGTGCTCGCGCAAGCACGACATGACACGCTCTTTCGCCACGGACGTGATGTCAGGGGAACCGGACGCTTCCCAGGCCTCGCGTGGACGACGGTCGGAAATCCCGGGGTAGAGGAAGTCCGTCTCCAAACGGCGAAGTGTTTCTGCGCGACCAAGGAAGTGTCCCTCCCCGGCAACCACATTCGCGATGTCATCGGTCGCGAGCGTCTCCTCGCTGACCTCGATCGGCGCAAGAGACCTCAGTACGGCTCCAAGCATGTCGTTGTCGATGACGTAGCTCTCGAGCGAAACGCCCATAAGGCCAGCGTGCATGCCGCAGGCCTGCGTTATCATGTTTGCCCCCGCATGCGCGGCTGTTGCGACGGTCAGACCTTTTTCATGACCGCTTTGCGCGTCCGGAATTTTGCTGTCGGTCGCGCCCGCGATCGTTGAATTGGCCAATCCGTAGTGTCGTGCCATCTGGATCGAGGCGGCGCTCAACAAGGCCTGTTCCCCGCCGCCACCCGACATGGCGCCCGTCCTGAGGTCGGTAATCATTGGCCTCGGTCCGAAAACGACCCGTGCCTCGGGGTTGATCAACCAGGCGGCCGTCAGTCCCGCGAGCGTCTCGGCGATGGTCTGGGCGATCGTTCCTGCCAGGGTTACAGGACCGGTCGCACCGAGTTGACCGAATGTATTGACATGGACCGGAATCCCTGTCTCGACTGCGTTGACAAGGACGTCGCATGCCGTGGTGGCGAAGCCAAGGGGCGGGACAACGTGGTTGACGTTGAGAGAAAGGAATGGCCGGCGCAGGAATTCGGCACGTGACCCGGCAACCGCGAAACACATCCGTGCGATCGCGGCGACATTCCTCGGGTCGCTTGCACTGACGCATACATGTTTCGCCGTGCCCGCCAGACAGGCATACGCGGTGTTGATGTCGAGCAATTCGGGGTCAGGCACGTCTCGCGCAACGAGAGGGCGGCTGAAGAAATGAACGTGTTCGAGTGTGTCCGCGAGGCGGGCCGCGTCATGAAGGTCTCTCAGGTTCGAGGGACGATAGCGGCCGGTGTCCAGGTCAATGATTTCCGGCGCAGCGCCCCCGGTACCGGCATGAACCCGGCAATCGGCCAGCTTCATGTCATGCCTCGGGTCCTGTCCGCACAGGTGAACCGGGCCGGCCTTCGCCGCAACCGCTTCTTCGACAAGACGCGCAGGAAACCGCAGCCGGCCGTTGCCGGTCAATTGGCCCCCGGCCGCGACAACTGCGTCGATGAAGCGAATCGGGGCGCCGGAGAGGCCGATTGCCTCCAGGATTTCAAACGCTGCGGCGTTGATTGCTTCAACCTGGTTCAGGGTGAGCGGATTGAAGCGGCCGCCCTCGGTGCCGGCAAGCGTTTCGGGCGTGCCGGTCCGGTTCCGCGTTCTCGCGCGTTTACGCCGGTTCCGTCGCATACCGCCCCGGAATTGAATCAATGCGCATTGGATCTGGAGCGATCAACCGCCAGTCAGGCCGGTGCGACCCGCGATGACGCGTGGCCTCAGTCGAGTGTGGCTTCCGATGCAAACCGCATGAATCATGGTGCATCGCCGCTTTGTTCCCCTGGTCGCCAGGTTCATGCCGTGCGCCGGAGGGCGGGCCTGCCCGCACGTGGGCATATCGGCAACGCACATGTCCTTCCTGCCCGGACCATGCCGTCGGCACAATCGACGTTGATATCTTGCCCGGGGCTCCGACAGGCAGGGTCCATCAGCGAAATGCCAACGTTCTTCGCGAGTCCCGGTGACCAGGCGCCCGACGTGATCTCGCCGACATTGCGATCGTTGGCGTAGACATTCCACCCTTCGCTGCAGGCCGGGCAAGGAGGGCCGTCGAACACGACCCCGGCAATTCGGCGCCGCGTGTTCGGATTCGCCGAAAGTTCCCTGAGTGCGTCACGGCCCGCGTAACGTATGGACCCGTCAAGCACGCAACACTTCTCGAAACCGACCTCAAGCGGAGAATTCTCCTGGTTCATGTCGTTTCGGTACGAGAGCAGTCCTGCCTCTATGCGGTCTGCAAGATTGGGACACCCTGCGCGGGCGTCGAGGTCGTTCCCGGCTTTCACCAGGCTGTCCCACAGTTCCGGCCCGAGTTCCGTACCCGGCACGTAGATTTCGAAACCGTCCTGACGGGAAAAACCGGATCGGGAAACGGTCAGTCCCGTGCCCCGGAACGAGAATTCCCGGTGGCGAAAGAAGCCGAGAGAGATAATTCCGTCGCCGAAAATTCGAGCCATGAGTTCTTCGGCTTTCGGACCCTGGACCGCCAGTGGCCAGATGTCCGGTTCGTTGATCGTGGCGGTCATGCCTGCCCCGGCCGCGATGCCCTTCGCGTAGAGGACCAGGTCCGAATCCGATCCCGACAGCCAGAACCGGCCGCCCGGATGTTTCAGCAGGACGGGATCATTGAGCATGCCGCCGCTCTCGTCGATGACCGGGATGTAAAGGCAGTCCCCGGAATCCAGGACGGAAATGTCGCGCGGCGTCATGAACTGGACGAGGGTCTCCGCGTCCGGACCGTCAATCTCGACCTGTCGCTGGCAGGAAACGTCCCAGAGTTGAACGCCGGTGTTCAGGTGCCAGTACATTTGCTCGCGCGTGTAGACGAATTCACGTGCCAGCAGCGTGTGGTTGACGACCGTAAAACGGAGCGCGCCCGCCGAAACCAAACGCTCGGTATACGGGGTTCGGCGAATTCGCCTGGACGATGCCAGTCCATCCGGGGTGTGGCCCGCACTCACGGTACCTGGGGATTGCCTCACCCGGACCACCAGGCCGAGCCGGCAAAAGGCGACATGATGACCGGCAGATGAAACCGGCGACTCGTCCGGGGAATCCTCGCCCTGAACACAAGCTCCGCCATCTGTACCTCCTTTCCCGCCTGATCGCCTGCCGTAGGGATGTTCCCGTGTCCGGAAAAGTATGCCCCGATTTCGAACACGACCTCGTATTCCGACCGTACGCCGGATGAACCGGTGAACGGATTCTCGAGTTCTGCTCCGGCCCTGCCGTCGGAAGCTGTTTTTCCACTGAACAGGATCCTTCGTTCTCCCGACGGAAGGATCGCCGCAACAGTGACCGGGACTCCTGCCGCATGTGTGCCCGTCGTTCCGTCCAGGACGTGGGTCGAGAACACCATCATTTCCGTCCGATCATTACTCAATCGACGCCCGGTCGCGCCTTGATGTCGTGGCAAGGACGATCGGGCTTATGACGCCACGGCATTTCGCGTTGATGCATGCCGGTTTGCCGCTTGCCATCGCGCGTCGAAGCGCCGGCGCAAGCTCGGAGCGTGACGTCACGAGTTCACCGTGCCCGCCGAGTCCCTCGATCATCGAATGGAACGGAATGTCCCGAAAGTCCGTCGCAAAGTGCCGGCCGCTGGCGAACAATCTTTCCTGCTGCTGTGAAATGCAATCGAGCCCGCCGTTGTTGTCGATCACGACCGTAATGGGCAGGTTTTCCTGAAAGGCGACTTCTATGGATAACCCGCCCGAGAGAAAGGCGCCGTCGCCGCTGATCAGAACGATGTTTTGTTCAGGGTGACACCGTTTGGCCGCCAAGGCGAGTGAAACCCCGACGCCGAGCAGGCTGAAATTGCCGGGGTGGAGGATTCCGCCTGGTCTCTTGCCGAGCCAGTCCGAGATATTGACCGCAATTTCCGACCAGAAATGCGTATTGCCACCATCGAAGACCAGCCAGTCGCCATCACGCATTTCCGCCTGCACGTCGAGCGAGAGCTGCAAAGGATGCATGAGGGACTTCCCGGTCGGGTCGCCGGAGATCTCGGATGCGAGATCGGCGAGACTGCTCTCTACCCACCGGCGCCGCAATGCGCGGTTCTCCGTCAGCCATTCCCGCCATTTCGGCGGATCGGCAGTTTCGAACCGGGCAACAAGCGCATCGAGGAATGCGCCGGGGTGGGAAAGCAACAGCTCGTCCGCAGCCCTGTTATACTCGAGTTCCTCGTCGCTGCCGTTGACGCAAATCAGCCGGGTCGTGTCCGGGAAGAAAGGAGGATTCCCGAATTGCATCTGGTTGTCCAGCCGTCCGCCCACAAGGATGACGGCATCGGACGACTGGATGGCGGTTTTCGCCGGCGGATACTGGTGGAAGTCGGCGAGTCCCATATGCGCCGGGCATCCGGAAGGCAGGAGTTTCCGGTGGTAGGGAACATTGAATACCGGAATGTGCAGGAGGTTTCCTGCCGCCTCGAGCCGGCCTTCGCTCCCTGACCACCAGCCCCCGTGTCCGGCGATGAGAACCGGGCGAACCGAATCGTCAACGATGTCAAGGACGCGGGCGAGGAATCGAGGATCAGGCCACGCCTGCGGCGGCGGGCGGTGCGACTTTTGAAACGGCCGCTCGCCTGGCCCGGCGTCGAGTTCGAATCGCGAAAATATGATGTCGACCGGTATGCTCAGGTGAACGGGTCCGGGGTAACCGCTCAGGGCAAGATTCCATGCACGATCGACGAATTCGGGAATCCTGCTGCCGTCCGTGATCCCGAAGGAACCCTTTGTCAGTGGCTCCGCCATCGCGACGTCGTTGATCTCCTTGAATCCTCCGGAACCCTGGCGCTTGAGGGTCGACGATCCGGTAACGAAAATCACCGGGGACCGTTCACCCCATGCTTCCATCATTGCCGGAACAGCGTTGGCAAAACCCTCGGGGCCAACCAGGCAAACTGTTGGTTTGCGGGTGATTCTTGTTAGTGCGTCGGCAAGGTGACCGGCGACCTGTTCGTGCGGGCAGTTCACGACCGGGATCTGGCACTCCATGAATCCTTCGAGCGCAGGATTGCAGAATCCGCCCGACAGCGTGAATACCTGGTCCACTCCCTTGTCCTTGAGCGCTTGCGCAAGGATTGCACCTCCCCTTGCTCGAACCACGTCCATGAATCGCCTCCGCCTTGCGTGGGAGTCTGCCGTATCGATCACTGATCGCGGTTCAACCCGACCGTGACCGGACGGTCGTCCGATCGCCGCAGGAACACTTTATCGCGTCACGGTTCAAGGTGCCGCGCACCGGGCATGGTGTCCCGCCAAGGTCAACCCGTGAAGAGTCCTGAATCCGTATGAAAGGTCGTACATGGCTACTTGCGATAATTCCATACATCATGGCCGCGAGGCTTGGGTGTGTCAGGTCGGGGTGGAGGATCTGCCTGTCTCGCGGGACTTGGCGTTCGGGCTGGCAGGTGCCTCTGGCGGCGTGCACCGGCCATGCTCCGACGGGGCAATGGCCTCCGTGTCGATTTCGGAAATGCTCGTGACGCCGATCTGGGCCATGGCCAGGCTGACTTCTTCGGAGAGAATTCGAATGATCGTTTTCAACCCCGCCTCGCCGCCTGCTCCGAGAGCATAGAGAAAAGGCCGGCCAAGAAACACGAAATCTGCCCCAAGCGCGTATGCCTTGACGATGTCTTCACCGCCACGCACTCCGCTGTCGAACAGGAGGGGATAGTCCGGCCCGACCGTTTTCCTGATACCGGGGAGTGCGCTGATGGATGACGGAGCGCTGTCGAGCTGGCGCCCTCCGTGATTCGAGACATAGATTCCGTCCGCTCCGGCCTCCCGAATTCGCGCGGCGTCGTCGCTGTTCATGACACCCTTGACGACGAGTTTGCCGGGCCATTCCTTCCGCAGTCGATGCAGGAAGTCCCAGTCGGCGCCGGACCGGTCCACGCCTCTGACGAAATGGCCGTGAGGATCGGCACGGCGGTTGTTGGCAAGAGAAGGAATGCCAGACGCGAGCATTGAAAACGACCATCGCGGATGCATGGCGAAGTCGAGAAACTGGCGGATTCCAATCCGGAACGGGACAGTGAATCCGTTCCTGATTTCGCGAATTCTCCGCGAAAGCTGAGGGCCGTCGACCGTCAGCAGAAGGGTCTCGTACCCCGCATCGCGCGCGCGCCTGATGATCGCGAATGAACTGTCCTGGGACGCCCCGGCATAAAGCTGGAACCAGGCGTTGTTGCCCGCGATGCCGCGTGTGGTCTCAAGCGCCATGGAAGCGGCCGTCGACGTACATAGCGGGAAGCCGAATTCGATCGCGGCCTTTGCGAGTGCGGCGTCCGTTCCCGGCCATGCCAGCCCGGCCATGCCCATGGGAGCGACGCCAAAGGGCAACGAAAATTCCTGTCCAAGAACAGTGGCGCCAAGATCGCGCTGGACGACATCTCGCAAGACCCTCGGTTGCAGCCGGATAGATTCAAGTGACGACCGGTTCAGAGCCATCGCCCTTTCGTCAAGGGCAGCGCCGTCGATGAAGTCGAAGACGATACGCGGCTGTCGGCGTTTCGCCAGTCGCCGGGCGTCCTCCACGGTCAAGAGCCGAAGGTTTCGGTTCAGTCCCAATTGGCCAGGCTTCAGAATGGCGACCTCGCTGGTTCTGCAATCAAACGGCGAAACGGGCCGACAATACCCGCAATGATGAGATCTGCCAGCCGATAAACGCGATCGGCCGGGACCCGCCGACGAAATCCGTGGATCGGGGCTGACACGCGCGGGATCGTCGTCCCGTGGACCCTGACCCGAATTTCGTCCCGGGCATGGTTGCGCGCGCATCTGGCAGGCATTAACAGATTGAGCCCTGTCGTCACGATTGGTTGATCCTCATGGAAAGCGTCGCCGCCGTCGAAATCAGGCATGTCGAAAAGCGTTTCGGCAATGTCGTGGCCTTAAGGGACGCTTCGCTTGTCATCAATGACAACGAGTTCTTCACGCTTCTGGGGCCCTCGGGATGCGGAAAGACCACGCTGCTTCGACTGATCGCGGGATTCGAGGAGGTCACGAAGGGCGAGATCTTCCTTTACGGAGAAGAGATCGAAAAACTCCCCCCGCACCATCGCCCGGTCAACACGGTTTTCCAGCACTATGCGCTGTTCCCGCACATGACTGTTGCGGAAAATGTCGCTTTCGGCCTGACCATGAAGGGCGTCGGTTCCACGGAAACCGGCAGGCGCGTTCGGAACATGCTCGAACTGGTCAAGCTCGACGCGCTTGCGGACCGCCGTCCGGCGCAGCTTTCAGGCGGGCAACAGCAACGTGCCGCGCTTGCGCGCGCGATCGCCCCGCGGCCCAAGGTCCTGCTTCTCGACGAACCGCTCTCCGCCCTGGATCTGAAACTGCGGCAGGAGATGCGGAGCGAACTGAAGCAGTTGCAGCAGGAAACGGGGATCACCTTCGTTTTCGTGACCCATGACCAGGAAGAGGCGTTGGCGATGTCGGACCGAATTGCGGTCATGTCCGATGGCATCATCCAGCAGATTGGCCGAGCCCGCGAGATCTATGACCTGCCCGTCAACCGGTTCGTCGCGAATTTCATCGGGGAAACGAACCTGGTCGACGTCACGATCGACGAACTCGAAGGCGGGAGGTGCCTGTGCAGGCTCGAAAACGGTGTTGTTATCACCTGCCCGGCGGAACGCGCTGTTTCCCGTGGCCAGACCGGACACGTGTTGATCAGACCCGAACGGATTGGAATTGCCCCTGCCGACGAACAGGATGGCGGTATCGCCGGCGTCGTCGCACAGGCGATATACCTGGGCACGGATACCCAGTACAGCGTCAGCCTCGACAACGGCCCGATGCTGCAGGTGAGGCAGCAGAATTCCCGGGAACGCGGACGGGAATGCGAAGTCGGCCAAAGGGTCGCCGTCGTTCTGGAAGACAACGCGGCACGGCTGGTTGACGACTGATGGCGGGAGTGGCCTCCGGAAAGACGGTTTCGCGGACCTTTGGTCCGCTTCGGTCCTGGCTGCTGATGCCGTCCTGGCTGATTATCGGATTTTTCCTCCTGGCCCCGGTGCTGCTCATGCTGGTCTACTCCTTCCTGACGAAGGAGTTCCGGGGCGGAGTGATTTGGGAATTCACTTTTGCTGCCTATGATCAGTTTATTTTTGACCGCGGCCTGTTCGGCGACGAGCAGCCGAAGATCGAGTGGACCTACATCACGATTTTCGCGCGATCGATCATCCAGGCGACGCTCGCAACGGTTTTCTGCCTGGTCATCGGGTTCCCGACGGCGTTTTTCATCGCAACGAGGGACGCGCGGACACGTTCGATCTGGCTGTTCCTGGTGACGGTGCCATACTGGGTCAATCTCCTGATCAGGACGGTCTCGATGAAGTTCCTGATCCGCGACAATGGACCTCTGAACGAGTTCATGCTGGCGCTCGGCGTCGTCTCCGAACCGATCCCAATGATCAATACCGACTTCGCTGTCCAGCTTGGGCTGTTTTACTCCTATCTGCCTTTCATGGTCCTGCCGGTCTACGCGGCGGTCGAACGATACGATTTCTCCCTGTCCGAAGCCGCCGCCGACCTTTACGCCGGCCGCTGGACAATCTTGCGGCGCGTGCTTCTGCCCGTCGTTCGCCCCGGAATCGTCGCCGGGTGCATCCTGGTCTTTGTCCCGAGTCTGGGTGCGTTCCTGGCGCCGGACTTGCTCGGGGGCGCCAAGAATTTCATGATCGGATCTCTGATCGAAGAACAATTCAAGGGCAACGCCGGAAACTGGCCTTTCGGTGCAGCCGCATCGATGATCCTCCTTTCGCTGGTGCTGGTCGCGCTGCTGTTTCACGCGCGGCAGCGAACAGACGCGGACGGAGCCTGAGCCATGGCTGACCGGAATCCGGTTAAACGGTATCCCGAATTCATGATCCTGGCCATGATCTGCCTGGTGGTGCTTTACGCGCCGCTGCTGGTTGTCATGGGATACAGTTTCAACTCTTCGCAATCGATTACGGTCTGGGGCGGGTTCAGCTGGCGTTGGTACGAGGACGTATTCTTCGGCCTGGAAGCGTCGAAATTCAGAACTGCGGCCTGGAACTCGGTAACGATCGCGACCATGGCTGCGACGGCTTCGACGGTCGTGGCCACGGCTGCCGCGATCGGCATGGTTCGGGGCGGTGCGTTCCGGGGCAAGGCGATCAGTTTCGGAATGCTGAGCATGCCGATCATCGTCCCGGAAATCGTCACGGCAGTAGCGACGCTGATCTTTTTCAGCGCAATCGGGTTTACGCTTGGCTACAGTTCGATTCTCGTGGCCCACATCGTGTTCTGCATTCCGTTCGCGTACCTCCCGATTTCCGCCCGCCTCGAAGGAATCGAAGGCTTTTACGAAGAGGCTGCCCAGGATCTCTATGCCGGCCGGTGGCAGGTGTTCCGCCACGTCCTGTTCCCGCTGATGGCGCCGGGCATTCTCGCCGGATTTCTTCTGGCCTTTATCATTTCCCTTGACGATTTCATCATCACGAATTTCATCAAGGGCGCGGGAGTCGAGACGTTGCCGACGGCCATTTTCGGGGCCGTCAAACAGGGTATCAAGCCGAACATCATGGCTCTTTCAACTATCATGTTGCTCTTGTCACTGGTGTTGGTTAGCGTGTCCTACCTGCTGGGCAGGATTGGCCTCGACCAGGGTCGGAGGCGTCCGGACAAGGATGGTTGACAGCGGCAACACCCGGGTGAATTGAGCAGGTTTTCTGACAAGGATTCAAACGAAGTGGAGGAGGAATTCACGATGATCAGACTCGGAAGGCCCGGCCTGGGCTGGCTGGCGGTTGCCCTGGCCGTGACAGCGGGGAGCGCCGCGACGGCAGAAGGCAAGCTCTCGATCTATCACTGGTTCGAGTACATCCCGCAGGAATTGCTGGACAAGTTTTCCGCCGAAACCGGCATCGACGTGACGATGGATACTTATGATTCCAACGAGGCGATGCTCGCGACGTTGAAGGCGGGAAAGCTGGGATCCTATGATGTCGCGGTCCCGGGCGACTACATGGTCGAAATCATGATCGGCGAAGGCATGCTCGATACGATCGCCGAGGGCGAACTGGCGAATATCGGCAATGTCGAACCGCAGTGGCTCGACGTCCCGTTCGATCCGGGCCGCATGCATTCCATCCCGTATCAATGGGGTTCGACCAGCTTTTCCGTGAATCGGGATGTCTACGGCGGTGACATTCGCACCACGAGCATCGTTTTCGACCCGCCCGACGAACTCAAGGGTCGAATCAACATACTCGATGCGCAGGGCGAAGTGATGTTGCTGGCTTCGATGCATCTCGGAATTCCGCAGTGTTCAACGGATCGGGAACAACTCAAGGCACTCGATGAATTGCTGCAGTCGGCGAAAGAACACTGGGCGTCGTTCAATTCCGACGGCGCAAAGGATGTCCTGGTATCCGGGGACGCGGCGGTGGGGATGATCTGGAACGGATTTTCCGCGAAGGCGCGGGCGGAGGGCGCCAATATCGAGTACTCTTATCCTCGCGAAGGATTGATTGTCTGGATGGACAACGTTGTCCTGCTGAACGACGCGCCGAACCGGGGAAATGCCATCAAGTTCATGGATTTCCTGCTCGAGCCGGAAAACATTGCGGCAGTGACGAACTTTGCCCAATACAGCGCAGGTGTCATGGGCGTGACCGATCTCTTGGACGACGCGCTCAAGTCCCAGCCTGAATCCATCCCCCCGGCAGATGCGCCGTCCGGGACCTTCGTTCAGGTCTGCGATCAGGCGACTCAGGAAGTCTACGACTCGATCTGGACCCGCTTGAAGAAGTAGTCGCCACACCTTGAAGCAGACGGGGGACCGCGATGGGTTCCCCGTCGTTCAGGTCTATTCGGCATGCCTCGCGAACCGTCCCACGACATTCTCTTTGAGCCGATCGACATTGGTCCGGTTCGGGCGAAGAATCGCTTCTACCAGGTTCCGCATTGCAACGGCATGGGATACCGGGACCCGACTGCGCTCGCGCATATGCGGGGGATCAAGGCAGAAGGCGGCTGGGGAGTGGTTTGTACCGAACAGGTCGAAATCCATCACACGTCGGACATCACGCCGTTCATCGAACTGCGGCTCTGGGATGACCGGGACGTTCCGATGCTTGCAAGGATGGCCGAAAAAATTCACGAGCATGGCGCACTGGCAGGGATCGAACTTGCGTACAACGGGCTGAACGGGCCGAACCTGTACGGGCGGGAAGTTCCAATGGCGCCGACTGGTTTCCCGGTTGCGAGCTTTACCTATGACCCCGTGCAGGCCCGAACCATGGACAAGGAGGACATCCGAAACCTCAGGCGCTGGCATCGGGCTGCGGCCCGACGGGGCAGGGAAGCAGGGTTCGACCTGATTTATGTCTATGCAGGCCACGCGCTCGGTTTCTTTCACCACTTCCTGTCCCGCCGTTACAATCACAGGACCGACGAGTACGGCGGTTCGCTGGAGAACCGTGTCCGGATCCTGAAGGAAATCCTGACGGACACGCGCGAGGAGGTCGGTGACACCTGTGCGGTACCCTGCAGGTTTTCCGTCGATGAATTCGCGGGGCCTGACGGAATAGACCGGGCGGAGGCGGAAGACATGATTGGCCTTGTCGCCGAACTCCCGGATCTTTGGGACATCTGCCTCGCCGGCTGGGAAAGCGATTCAAAGACGTCCCGATTCGGACCGGAGGGCGAGCAGGAGTTCCTCTACGAAAACATGAAGTCGCTCACGAGCAAGCCGGTCGTCGGCGTAGGCCGGTATACTTCGCCCGACCGCATGGCGTCGCTGGTTCGAAAGGGCGTTCTTGACCTGATCGGTTGTGCACGACCGTCAATTGCCGACCCGTTCTTGCCCCACAAGGTGGAAAACGGGCGAACCGACGACATCAGGGAGTGCATCGGCTGCAACATCTGCGTGTCGGGAGATTTCACCATGTCACCGATCCGGTGCACGCAGAATCCCTCGATGGGCGAGGAGTGGCGCCGCGGCTGGCACCCCGAATATTTTCGTCCTTCCAGGTGCGAAAAGCCCGTTCTGATCGTCGGGGCCGGCCCTGCCGGACTCGAGGCTGCCCAGGCGCTGGGAAAGCGGGGATACGAGGTCGTTCTCGCCGAAAGTGCAACTGATGTCGGGGGACGGGTCAGCCGGGAAGCGGGTCTTCCCGGACTGGCCCAGTGGAGGCGGGTTCGGGATTACCGCGAGGGACAAATCAGCAAATTGCCGAATGTGAACGTGTACCTGGACTCCGAATTGAGCGCTGACCATGTTCTCGAGTTCCGATTCCCCCGGGTCGTTGTTGCAACCGGTGCGCGTTGGCGGCGTGACGGCGTTGCGCATCACTGGACCCGGCCAATCCCGGTCTCGCCTGCGATGGAAATCCTGACGCCCGACGATATCATGGCGGGTACGTTTCCGAGGGGATCAAGGGTCATCATTTGGGATGACGACCACTACTACATGGGCGGGGTCCTTGCCGAACTCCTGAGGAAGAATGGTTGTGAAGTGTCGTTCATGACCCCGGCGGCGGAGGTCTCGACCTGGACGAGAAACACCATGGAACAGCATTTCATCCAGGCCAGGCTGCTCGAAATGGGAATCGAAATCGTCCCCCATCGCGTACTTGACGAAGTCAAGGACGACGGGATTGTCGCCTCCTGTGCATTTTCCGGCGCGTCCCGTCAGACCGCGGCAGACAGCGTGGTTCTGGTCACGTCTCGCCTGCCAGACAACGGACTTTACCGGGAGCTCGTTGCGCGGCGGCATGAATGGGATCAGGCCGGGATCGAATCCGTTCAATGTATCGGCGATGCCGACGCTCCCGCCACGATCGCACATGCGGTCTTTGCAGGGCGGCGCTATGCCGAGGACCTCGACGAACCGGCGGGATCCGGGGACACCGTCTCTTTCAAACGTGAAATCACTGAACTCAGTGCGTGTTGAGGGCCTGTTCGGCCGCGAGGTTGCCTTTGGAATACAGGTGCAAGGGTTGGAGGGTGACGAATGCACGGCTGAAATCCTCGTTGAAGGACCTTCCGAATCGCCCACGCCTGCCTCCTACCGGCGGATCCGGATCCGGATTCGACATTGCTCCGCGGCATGGTGGCGACCGGATTTCTCGAGTTTGCCGATGAGAACGTCCCGACCTGCCGACGGCGTAGATGTTGTTTGAAGTCAGAATGTTGTCCGGCCCACGCCCGGTCCCGGCCGCCAGCCAGGAAATCCCGTGGGCGAGTCCCGGCAGACGCCTGGCTACCCTTGCAGCCCTGTCATCATTGCTCCTGTTGAATCCGGTCTCCGCCTATGGTGCCCTCGACGAAGAACTGGCTTTCACCCTCGGCAGCTTTTCGTTCCTGTTCTGGGGCGCACTCGTCATGTGGATGTGCGCCGGTTTTGCGATGGTCGAGGCCGGATCAGTCTCGACGCGGAACGCATCGGCGATTTGCCTGAAGAATCTGGGCAGCTTCTCCATCGCCAGCCTGGCCTATTTCCTTGTCGGTTTCAGCATCATGTACGTGGCGGTCGAGCCGGGCGGCTGGTTTGGAACCGTCGCATTGAACCAGGTTTCAAGCGATGCCGAGATCGCCTTGCTCGCGGGAGACTCTCCCGGCCTTGCCGATGTTACGGACCAAGGCCACGCATCGGCATCCGCGTGGTTCTTCCAGGTCGTGTTCGTCGCGTCGGCTTGCGGCATCATTTCCGGAACCCTGGCTGAAAGGGTCAAGTTGTTGCCGTTTTTTGTTTTTGTCACGGTTTTTTCGGCGGTCATTTACCCGGTCGCCGGATGCTGGACGTGGGGCGGAGGCTGGCTTGCCGACCTTGGATTCAAGGATTTTGCCGGATCCACGGTGGTCCACTCTGCAGGTGGGTGGGCTGCGCTGGCTGGAGCCATCGTCGTTGGCGCCAGAACCGGAAAATTCCGTGAAGGCGGCGCGATAAAGCCCACGCCCCCGAACAGCGTTCCGACCGTTGTGCTAGGCGTTTTCATCATCTGGCTCGGCTTCATTGGCTTCAATGCGGGTTCCTGGCTCAGCCTGGGCTCGGCTGGCGACGTTGTCGGAATCAGTACGGTCGTCGTGAACACCAACCTTGCCGCTGCCGCGGCAATCGTCACCGCGACGTTCGTCTCCAGGTGGGTCCTCGGCAGGCGGGACCTGCTCGACTCCCTGAACGGTGCAATCGCCGGGCTGGTGGCGATCGCTGCGGGACCCGAAATCCACGGCCCTGGTGCGGCCATCTTCATCGGCGCAACCGGTGCGGTCTTTTGCCTCGTGGCCAAGAAGACCCTGGAAAGCCTGAAAATCGACGATGAAGTCGGGGCGGTCTCGGCCCACATGGGCGCGGGGATCTGGGGAACGCTGGCAGCTTCCTTCGCGGCTGGCGGATCCTTGTTCGTCCAGGCCCTGGGAGTGATCGTCGTCGGTGCCTTCGTTTTTTCGGTATCGATCCTCGTCTGGAAGATCCTTGATTTGACTTTGGGCGTGCGGATTTCTCCGGAAGTCGAAAGAGAGGGCCAGGACAAGGCAGCACTGGGAATCGAACCATTTCCGGAATTCGTCATGGCCGAGGCAGGGGATTCGCAATTGGCCCGGCTTCGGAAGGATGATCGCGCTTGAAATTTCCGACATGTCGGGCGAGGAACGCGCGGCGACCCGGGCGGCGTCCAACCGAGCGAGGATCCTCATGAGCAAACGGTACCTGAAGCGTGCCTCAAGGTCGGCAAGGTCCGATACCGAATCCGTGCGCCCGGCCGTCCAGGCCATCCTGGACGATATCGAACAGCACCGGGAGGCGGCGGCAAGGAAGTACGCCCAGGACCTGGATGGCTCGGCAGGGCCGTTCGAGTTGACGCCAGGCGAAATCGAGGACGCTGCGTGCAAAGTCCCCGGAAAACTCAAGGATGATCTTGCATTTGCACACGACAACATTCGGAGGTTCGCCAAAGCCCAGAAGGATTCGCTACGGGAATTCGAACTCGAGCTCGAGCCGGGATTCGTGACGGGCCAGCGGTGTATTCCGATCCGGAACGCCGGCTGTTACGCACCCGGCGGGCGGTACAGTCATGTCGCTTCCGCCATGATGACGGTGACGACCGCAAAGGTTGCAGGCTGCAAATCCACGGTCCTGTGCGCCCCTCCGGGGAGTGACAAGAGGATGGATCCGGCAATTGTCTATGCGGCCCGGCTGTGTGGCGCCGATCGCGTGCTCGCGATCGGTGGTGTTCAGGCGATCGCGACTATGGCATACGGTCTTTTCGGCCTGCCTCGTTCCGACATCATCGCCGGTCCGGGAAATCAGTATGTCGCCGAGGCCAAGAGGATTCTCTACGGTCGCGTCGGGATCGACATGCTGGCTGGTCCGACGGACAGCCTTGTCATCGCCGATGCCTCTGCCGATGCCGAAATTGTCGCGGCTGACCTGGTTGGCCAGGCTGAGCACGGGTACAATTCGCCGGTCTGGCTGGTCACTGACGACGAGGACCTCGCCCGTCGGGTCATGCTGAGGGTGCCGCAGATGATTTCCGCGTTGCCCGGGGCCAATCGCGAGAGCGCGGCTGCCGCCTGGAGCGGGTTTGCCGAGGTGATCCTCTGCGATGACCGCGGGATCATGGCCGAAACCGCGGATGACCTCGCGCCTGAACACTTGACCGTGCAGGCCGCTGACCTCGAGTGGTGGCTCGGCAGGCTGTCGTGTTACGGCTCGCTGTTTCTTGGCGAACAGACGACGGTCGCCTATGGGGACAAGGCATCGGGTCCAAATCACGTTCTGCCGACGTCCGGGGCCGCCCGATACACGGGAGGGCTTTCCGTCCACAAGTTCCTCAAGGTCGTGACGTGGCAACGCGCCACCGAACATGGAGCGAAGCGGGTTGCCGAAGCCGCGGCGCGGATTTCCCGCCTCGAGGGCATGGAAGCTCATGCTCGTACCGCGGACCTGCGCCTGGGAAAGTACTTCCCGCAGGAATCCTTCGATCTCGCCGGCCGGGGATGACCAGTGCCGGGTGTGCAAGTGTCCACTTGCACGCTAAAGGCAGGACGGTGTGCAAATCCGAATGCGTTCGGTGCCCAGTCGTTCGGATAGGACGGAATGACGCGATGTTTCGGGGTTGCATGGCACATCCCGGCCCGGCTTCAACGAGCGGGGACGCGCAGGTCGGGCGCGTTTTGCGGATCCCCGCGGATCCTTGCCCGGGACGATGCTGTTGAGTATGGCGCTGTCGGACAGGGGGACATGAACAGAAAACGGGACGGAAAGTGAAAGCACTGGTCTACACGGGACCGGGCGAGCTTGAGTTTGTTGATGTTGACGACCCGGTTCCGGGAACGGATTTCAGCCTCGTTCGCGTCGAATCCGCCGGGATTTGCGGATCGGACATGCACGGGTTCCTCGGTCACGACGAACGCAGGCCGCCCCCACTGATTCTTGGCCACGAGGCATCGGGAACGGTTGTTTCGGGAGCGTTTGAAGGACGGCGGGTCACGTTCAATCCCCTGGTCACCTGTGGTGATTGCCGCGAATGCCGTGCCGGTCGGACCAACATATGCGGTGAACGGCGCATCTTGTCCATGCCGCCCCTGGCAGGCACGTTTGCGGAGTTGGTCGCGGTTCCCGATGCCAATCTCGTCGAGATTCCGCCAGATGTCCCCTTTGAACATGCGGCGTTGACCGAACCGGTTGCGGTCTGTTGGCACGCGGTCCGGCTTGCCGGGGACATGCCTTGCGTCACGATTCGCGATAGCAGTTGCCTGGTTCTGGGTGGTGGCGCAATAGGCGTGGGTTTGGCTCTTTGCCTCGAGTTGGCCGGCGCCGAAAAACCGTGCATTATCGAGACGAATGATCGGAGGCGATCATTCCTTGAGGATGTCACGGAACTCAGGATTATTCCCGCACGGGCCGAAGCCTTGCCCCGGGAATCCTGGGACCTTGTGTTCGATGCGGTTGGATCGGCTGAATCGCGGCGCAAGTCGTGCCGTTTGGTCCATCAAGGTGGTGCGATCATCCACCTGGGTCTCCATTCGGGGGAAGGGGGATTCGATGCCCGCCGCGCCACGCTCCAGGAGTTCTGTTTTCTGGGCACATACGCCTATACCGATACAGACTTTCGTGATGCGGCGGACGCGATATTCGCGGGCCGTCTTGGTCCGCTCGACTGGTACGAAACCCGTCCCCTGTCGGATGGCCTTGGGACATTCGAAGACATCAGGAATGCAAGGGTGCCACATCCGAAAATCATCCTGAAGCCGTGATCGAGTCCGCAAGGGAACCTGACCACGATTTGAAGGACCAGCTGCAATTCCCTTTTCTTGTTGCTGCCGGTCGCGTGACCGGGCTTCCGGGCGGATTGTCCATGCCAGAAACATCGCCGCTTACCACCGGGGAATTCGGCCGATCCACGAAGCTCCGATTCTGCCCTGGTGAACAGACGGTTCTCCCGCCCGCGGACGGTCCACCGAACTCTTCGCCCAGGGTGGTTGGGCCGCTGACAGTCAAGATGGATCAGAACGCAGAGCCGTTTTCCAGGGCGCGTTGCTCGTCTGGCGTGGGCGTGTGATTGAACGCATACGCGCCTTTGCAGGCCTCGACGCCACCAAGATCCGCAATCCTGCGTTTCTGATCGTCAAAACACCGAGCGTTGACCTCTTCGGGATCGCAAATCGCCCTTAGCCGGCGTTCGCCTTCCTGCAAGGCTACGCTGACAACGGGGTCATTCACATGTTCACGGGCCAAGTCGTGAAATTCATGGGGATCCAGTGCCAGGTCGAACAGTTGAGCCTCGTGCCCGACATAGTGCACGAACTTCCATTTCTCCCACCGGACCATGAAGGCTCCGGTCGTCGAGCCCCCGTCGTGGTACTCGCTGAAAGTTGTGCGGTTCAGGTCGTTCTCCTCTCCTGCGACCAGGCGCAATGAACGGCCAGGGAAGAGTTCGGCTGACGAGCGACTCCCAGTGCCAGTGACATCGACCGCCGTCGGTGCCAGGTCGATGAGGCTCGTCCCGGTACGGACGCGCCTCCCTTCCGGAACAGAGGGGCCGGCCATGATCATGGGAACGCCGGCCGATCCCTCGTACATGACCTGTTTGGTCCAGAGGCCATGATCGCCCATCATGTCGCCATGGTCGGATACATAGGCGACAACGGTATTGCCCGCTTGCCCGGACTGGTCCAGTGCGGACAGGATTCGGCCTACGCAGTTGTCCATGAATGAAACGAGACCATAATATGCGACCCTGGCTTCGCGCAGCTTTCGCCGGTCAAAGTGCCGGTCATAGTCAAAGAAGCAGGCAATGTTCTTCACTTCACTGTGCCGGGGCCGCCGTGCATGTTCATAGGCAATCGGAAAGTCGACAGCCTCCGGATCGTAAAGGTCGTAGTATTCCCGAGGCGCGACAAGGGGATAATGCGGGCTGACGAGGGACACGAACGTCGCCCACGGGATCTCTGACGCCTCGCGTGCGCGCAACCAGTCGCACGCGGCGCCGGTTATCACACGGTCGTAATCCGTATAGGAACTCGTTCCCGCACCAACCTGCGCGGCAAGCTCGGGGCCCGATTCAAAGGCGGGTGGATCCTTGCGCAACAGACCAATGGGCCAGCCGACACCGCCGACGACATGCATCGGCAGGATTTCCCGTGAAAATCCGTTGTCATCCTTGTCCGACCGGAAGTGCAACTTTCCGATCGACGTGACCTCGACACCGTTGTCGCGCAAGTGATGCATCCAGCTCATGGGAATACCGCGGTAGGGAGTGGCGCTGTCCCAGCAGCCGATCCTGTGAACGTAATCGCCGCACGCGATGCTTGCTCGCGCGGGAACACAGACCGGCGAAGGAGTATAGGCATTCTCGAAAATCGTTCCGCGGGCAGCGAGCCTGTCCAGATTCGGCGTCTTGACAAAGGGGTGGCCCGCGCAGCCCATGGCATCCCTGCGGTGCTCGTCCGAAATGATGACCAGGAAATTGTTGCCCGATGCTGCGTTCATTTTTTCGCCTTCCCGGCTAGAGCTAACGAAAAGTTGCGGAAAAGGCCAACTTCATGGATTCCTCGGGCAATTGTCCCGCTTTCATGGGAGAGCCGGGTCTCCCCGCTCCAATGGATCCTGATCGAGGGCGTGGAAATCGACCGGGGCGCCGCCGACATGTGCGAAACTCTTGAGCAGACGGGCGATCCTGTCCGAACTTTCCTGGTACGTGTCCAATCGAACCTGCCGCCTGACGCACCGTTCCTTTCACGCGGGTAGTGGTTTCCTAGTCGGAGGGTCTCTCGGTATCGTTGAACCCGCCCATGGTTGCCGGTTTCAGTGAAATGCCGGATGACATTGAGAATTGCCTGAAATGCCGACACCTGTCAAAAGGCGCTGGATGACTGCCCGGTCTACGGACCTGTCCTTTCGCGGCAGGTCAATCATGCCCGATCAGGTGACGGTGCCGGTCACGATGTTGGAAATTTCGGCCACGGGCAGCACGCTGACCGAGTTGTCGAGCCGGTACCGATCGGGACCGGGATAAACGATCCACAGGTGTTGCAGGGGCAGGTCATGAAGCACCGCGCGGATGCTCTTCGTCATCCTGGGGGCGTCCTGGTACTTGAACTCCATTCCCCACAGCGCACCGTGCGCCTGCCAAACCAGATCAAGCTCCGCACCGGAATGGGTGCGCCAGAAGTAGGGGTGGGTTACGCCCACCAGGCGGACAGCCTGCTCCAAGGCGAAGCCTTCCCATGACGCGCCGAGCTTCGGATGGGACTCCAACTGCACGGATGTCGCGACGGTATGCAGCGCGTGAAACAGCCCGCTGTCCCGAATGTACAGCCTGGGCGCTTTCACCAGGCGTTTTCCGACGTTCGCGTGCCACGGGGGAAGCATGCGGATCATGAACGTGCCGCTCAGGATTTCGAGGTAGCGGCGAACCGTGTGATCGGAGACGCCGAACGATCGACCGAGCTCGGAAAGATTGAGCGTCTGGCCGTGGTAATGGCTCACCATCATCCAGAATCGACGCAGGGTCTCCGCCGGAACGGAGATTCCGAGCGCGGGGATGTCGCGTTCCAGGTGGCTACGGACAAAGTCTTCCCGCCAGAGAGCGGATGCCGCGTCGTCATCGGACAGATAGCTTCTCGGGAACCCTCCCCGAAGCCACAGCTTGCGCCATTCGCTGGTTCCTGTCTCGTCGACCGCCAGGGGACCAAGGTCGTGATATGCGACCCTTCCGGCGAGACTCTCGGAAATTTCCTTGACGAGATCTGGCGAGGCACTGCCGAGCAGGAGGTATCGTGTTGTTGGCTGGCGATCCGCCAGGACGCGGAGTAGCGGGAAGAGATCCGGTTTGCGCTGCACTTCGTCGATCACGACGGTGCCGTACAAGCCCTCGAGGGCAGTTTGAGGCTCGTCAAGCCGGGCCAGGCTCCTCGGGTCTTCGAGGTCGAAGACATGCTCTGCCTTCAGTGACTGGGCCAAGGTCGTCTTGCCGCACTGTCGGGGCCCGAGGAGTGCCGTGATGGGCGAGCGGCGAAGCTTGGCCCGAAGGGCCTCCAACTCCCGTGGACGAGGAAGGTGAAGCATGGCGGCACCATAGCATGAAAAACCTGAAAATTCGAACAATTGATTCGAAATTTCAGGCTTCTTTGGTTTCCGTGGGGAGGACGGGTTCCCCATGTGTCATCATCCGGCTTCAGGACCGCTTCAAGTCCAACTTCCCGCGTCGCGGGTTCAACCCATCTTGTCTCGAAGGTTACAGGGCTCGCGTCGTCCTCGACCGGCAGGGCAAACACGAACAGGCGTTATCCTTGACATCCGGGAAGGGTCGATAGACTCGATGAATTCCGCCGCCTCAAGGGCATTCGACGGCGTTATCGCGGCCTTCACGGGAACGGCCATTCTCGGTGCCGCGAGTTACATTCGCCGGCGTGTAACAACGCCAAGCTGCGAACCATTTTCGACTCGTGTTCACAGAAGCTGGTGGTCAGTGCGAATCGAATGGTTCCTTTCCCGTTCGCCGCGTACCGCGTTCATTGCCTGGAATTTATTGGGCAACGAAACCAGAATTTCACTGCCAAGGCCTGAAAACCCGGGTGACAAACGATTGAAACAAGCCAGCAAAGGGTAGCGAAGGGCCGGGAAAGGAACGGTCATTGTGGGGTCGTTTGCGGAAGGGGGCGGAATCCTACGCTAAGCTCCGTGGACCCGTTTTCCGTGCTTTCTCAGTTCACCGTCAGGTCCGACATATCTGTCCAGCGTCACGGGTTTGATACGGAGTTCTCTGCAAAATTCCGCAACCGAAGTGCTGCCCGGGCGAGACGAACCTGGGCCTTAGTCAGGGCGAATTCCCGGCCACCCTTGCGGCCTCTGGCTCGAGCGGCAGACAATCCGGCGATCGTTCGCTCACTGATCAGTTCCCTCTCGAATTCCGCAAGTGCGGCAAGAATGCCGAACACAAGCCGGCCCGAGGCGGTGGTCGTGTCGATCTTTGCGCCCTGTCCGGTCAGAACCGTCAAGCGCTGACACCGCTCCTGGACAGTGCTTCGACATACTGACTAGGTGCGCGAGGTTGCGCTCCTCTTCCCGAGAAAATCCGGGAACTCAGGCCCCCGTACTCTTGAAATGAGCGCAAGTCCTGTCAAACTCACGCGAAAGTCGGATATAGGCGAAATATGAGGAAATTTTCGGTGCTCTCAGCCGCAATCAGCGGCGTTTGCCCGGGCATTTACCCGTCAGCGGCCTCTGAGAGCTCCGGTTGCTGATTTCGGAAACAGCAAGAACACAGTCACCGGCCAGAACCAACCCGTTGTGGGGCTTTTGGCACCCATTTTGGGCTAAGGCCATAGACCAGCCGATTGCAGGAACTCATGTTACCCTTCCCTGTTGAATGCGTCGATCAGGTACAAGCCGTGCATGGACAGATCACCGTCGATTTCATCAAAAACATCCGTACCGCGTTCAAGGAGACCGGCGAGGCCACCGGTCCCGATGACCTTCATCTTGCGTTGCCGTTCTTCCTGGATCTTCGAACAGATGCCGCCGATCATGCCTACGTATCCCCAGAAGACGCCTGAACGCATGTCCGCAACCGTATTCGTGCCGACGACCTTCTCGGGAACCCCGACATCGATTCTTGGCAGCGCCGCCGCCGCTTCGTGCAACGCGCGTATCCACCGGTTTACCCCTGGTGCGATCGCGCCTCCGATATAGGCTCCATCACTGTCCACGACATCGAACGTGGTTGCGGTTCCGAAATCGACCACGATCAGGTCGCCGCCATAGCGGTCAAAGGCGCCGATGGTATTCACGATCCGGTCGGCGCCGACCTCGGTCTCGCTGTCGACACGAATGTCGATGCCGAGACGGCATTCCGGTTTACTGACAACCAGGGGACGGCACTCGAAATACCGGTCGCACAGGACGCGGATGTTGAAGAGAACCTGCGGGACGACGGCTGAAACGACGACCCGGTCAATGGAACGAAGCGGAATCGGGGAACTCATGTAATTCATGAGGTTGCTCAGCCAGACGAAGTATTCGTCCGCGGTCTGTTCTGGCTTGGTTGCACAACGCCCAGCCGCAATGAAACGGGTTCCATCGTGCAGCGAGAAGCCCGAATTGGTGTTTCCAATATCAATCGCAAGCAGCATGAGTCGTGTCCGTGGCCAGAAGGTGGATGTCAGCCACCGCTAAGGGCTCGTTGCGAAACAGGCGAATCGTTTTGTCATCATCCGGACACCTGCTTCTTGATGCCGGCGTTGATCCGAAAGCCAGGGATCACAAGAGGCGCACTGCCTGGGACCTGGTCCGCGAGCGGTTCACGCCCGAGCAACTGACCGCCATGGTTGCCGAGAATCCGGAGGTGGGCCAGATGATCGCGCGCCTGAAGACGGCAACCGGGGGGTGACAGCGTTTACGTCAAACCCTCCGCGTGACGGCAACGACGCGGGATCCTTCCCGATAAGTCCCATGCCTCAACCATCGCCGAACACCGCCCGCCGCAGCGTCTCGTTGATTCGCGTCTGCCAACCGCGTCCGCCTTCACGGAAGTGGGCCACCAGATCGGCATCGAGACGGATGCCGATATGCTTCTTGGTCGGAGCCTTCTGTTTTCCGCGGCCGCGCCGGTACGCTGCGACGATGTGCGGGGCGACCTCGGAAGCCGGCCTCATGGACAGGCTTTCGTCCGTGGTCAGTTCGTGCGTGTCCGGGTCTCTTGCGATACCAACTCGAATGGCGGTCGCCTCGCCGTACTCCTCTTCGACCTGGTCGAATGTCATATCGGTCGCCGCAATGTCATCGATTTGCTTTTCGGTCAAATCGACCTTGGCGGGTTCCGGCCAGATGGTTCCGGGCTTAAGTCTGGGCATTGTCCCTCATCTCCTTCGGAGTCGCCTTTCGCAGGCTGATAATGCGGATTCTTTTTTCCGCGTTCGGTGTAGACGACGAGATGCAAGACATCACCGATGAAACCCATGGCGATCCATCGTGGCTCCGGGTGATTGTTGTCAAAATCAATCACCGCAGTATCCCATTCGAATCGCACCATGGCCGTGAATTCCACACCGTGATGCTTGGCGATGTTGACCCGGCGCTTGTTTTCGTCCCATTCGTATTCGAGCCCCGTCGCCATGCCTATAATGTAGCAACAATCTATTCGGATTCCAAGTATTGTGTTGCCATAATTTGCGAAAAATCCCGATGATCACTCTGGGGTCGATTCCTGTAAGGGTTCGTTGCGAAACAGGCGAATCGTTTTGTCGCTGTGGGATTCCCCTGGAATCGAAATGTGATTCACTCGCGGCATGGATACGATCGAGAGCATTCGGCGCCGGTTCGAGGCGCTGTCGCCGCATCCTCGGTGAAATGTTGCGTGCAACACTTCAGCCAGAACTGGCGCGGCAAACCCCTGAAACCGTCGATCTCCCGGCATTCCTGAGCCATCCGGTCGATCACCATCCGACAAACACCGGACCTCGTGCGAGTGAGAGTCGACAAACCTCCAATATGGTCATACATGTATGACAAACGAGGAGATTGCCATGCTGTCACTCCGCCTTCCCGCCGACATTGAATCCCGTCTCGAATTCCTGGCCAGGCAAACGGGCAGGACCAAAAGCTTTTACGCCCGCGAGGCCATCCTCGAGAAGATCGAGGACCTGGAGGACGCGTACCTGGGCGAGCAGGTCCTGGAACGCGTCCGGAAGGGCGAGGAGAAGGTCCTGACCGCGGAAGAGATGTGGCGTGACCTGGACGATTGAATATGCCGGAAGCGTTCGCAAATCCGTCCGCAAACTGGACAAGCAGGTCCAGCGCCGCATCCGGGAATTCCTCGAACTGAGACTGGCGAAAACGGAAGATCCCCGGCAGTTCGGCGCCCCGCTGAGCGGGACGCGGAACCGCAATCTCTGGCGGTACCGTGTCGGCGACTACCGGATCATCGCCGAAATCAGCGACAGGGATATTCGCATCCTGATTGTCCGGATTGCCCATCGCCGCGAGGCATACAGATCCTGAAAATCAGCAGAGATGTCGTTTTCGGCCGCAATAGAGCCTGTCACAGGTGACCAGCGTCCGGTTTTTTCAGCGTCACCGCGAATCCGCTCAAGCCCCCGTATCCGGGCCCGCCGCCCCAGTTGCCCATATTGCCGGTATTTCCAGTGAACCTGTAAGTTTCACCGCCAGCTTTCTTTGTTTCGATTACGAGATTGTTCCCGACGATGCTTGACTTGAATTGTTCTCCCGCGAGCGCCGCTATGAGCTGCTCGGCCATGGATGCATTTGCATCGCAATCTGCGGCCGCCTTTTCCGGCTCTACGTCACGACCAAGCCTGTAAATTTCCCGTGCATCTTCGAATTGTGCCTGCATCAGCTTCGAATTCCCCATGCCCAGGCAGGTGTTGCTGCGTGCCTTCCCGCCCGCACCCTCGAAGTCATCAAAGGCCGTTTCGAATTGTCCGAGAGCATATTGTGAGTTCGCCTTGTTGTACCGGATATCCCTTCTGATTCGCCGCGAGAACTCAAGCTCACCAGACGCATTCTTCAAGGCTGCGTTGAAATCCTCGATCGCAGCCTCATGATTCCCTAGCCTGAATTCCCAGTGCGCCGTGAAAGGCGCGTCTTCCTTGCGGGTGCGAACCCCGCCCAACAATTGTCGCTTTCGGTTGGTAGCAGCCGGAGCGGGACATGGAGGCAACGACATGGACTGAAGCACTCCGGTGTCAAAGGACTGCGCTGAGCAGTTCAGCGAGCAGGCAGGCCGAAACGCGAAGTGAACGCCGCGCAGGCCTCGAAACGGGCGTCGCGGGAGCCGACCCTCCTGGGATATGGGGAAGGCCGATGGCGGTTCGGGAAGCAGGCGACAGACGCACCGGGCCGTTCCCGCCGGGGTAATGGCGTCGGCATGTCTGCAAGATGGAAGACGATGCAACACGGGAAGCCCTGTCGGTGGCGTGCACGCGCCAACCGGAAATCCGCGAGGACCAGTCCGGGCCGGCAGGGTGGCGGAGAGGCCCGTAGTACTGGAGACGCCGGGTAATGCCGGTCGAGGGAAGGGGCCTCAGGTGTGGAGGGACGCGGAAAGGATGAACGCCTGCGGGAGTGGCTCAGCCTATAACCCCGCCTTGAGGGCAGAGACTTCGGAACGCGTCACATGCGGAAGCGAAGGGGTCGAACCCGAACGGTTCGACGCCGCCGGGGCGTGAACAGGCCCGGCGGCACACCGGAAACGACGCGGGAGGCAGGATGGCTGTCGTGCAGCGGCCTCGGGCTACCGGACCAACCGGTTCCTCCCTCCCACGACCCGTACTGATGGTCCGTGTGCGAGGTGCATGTTCCCACTGGAGAGCCCGGTGCGGGAAATCCGCACGCCGGGTTCGGAGAGCGGGGGACTGGAAACGCGGCCATGGGAGCCGGACTGAGGCCCGAAGCGAAAGCGACGGAGAAGCCACCGGACCCTAAAGCTGGCGCGCCAGCCCCCGACTCTACCGCCTGGGGGAGGTATGACGGATGACGGGTTTCACGGTCCGAATTCCAATTTCAGGGCTCGCCCTTCGAGCCACGGCACGATGGTCTCGGTGTCGGCGAAGCCGGCGTTGATCATCATCGGGTTGTTCGCCCGCCGTCCGAAGCGGACGCGGACGGCGTGCTCGGAGATGGTGACGGTGGCGGTGGCATCGATGAAGCTGCGGAACAGGGTCCGTGCCCGCGCGCTCTTCTGTCCGTTTCCGATCCTGTTTGCCAGCAGCCTGTAGAGCCCGCTCGCCATGATGGTGAGCTGGAGGTCGGTGTTGATGCGCATGGGCACGGCAGCGGAGAGCGCATCCATGTGGAAGAAGTCGATGGTCTCGGCGATCTGGTTCTCGATGACCATGCGCCGCGCATAGCGGTCGACGAGGTCGGCTGGCCGCGCCTGCATCTGGTTGGTCACGAGCAGGACCGGGTCGTCGTGGCCGAGCCCGGTGATGGCGATCTGGCGGATCTCGCCGGGATACTGCGGCAGGTGGATGGTCTCGTCGATGATCCGCGGCGTGCGGTAGCGGCGGCCGATGTTGGCGAGGCGGATGCGGCGCCAGTCGGCCTCGGGACGCGCGCGGAGCGCGGCCATGATTTTCTTCGAGCGCCGGCGCAGGGTGAGGAAGGCAATGCCCTGCCTGTCGATCTCGGCCAGGTTCGCCCGGGTGGTGAGGCGGCTGTCGAAGACCAGCTCGCCTGGCAGGCCGCCGGTCTCCTCAAGGTAGTCCGCGACGAAATGGAGGATGGCGTCGTTCTGGCGGTCCTTGCGGACGGTGGCGTCGGAATAGCAGAACACGCGGGCCTCGGCATCGCGGGCGAGGAAGGCGAGAACCCCGTTCTGACGGCGCGAACGCTTGGAGACATAGTGCTTCTCGATCAGCGCCTGGTCGCCATGGTAGGGAATGGTGTGGAAATCGAGGTCGAAGGAGGCGCCGGGATACAGGCCCTGGTCGCGGATGGCATGGTTCCACGCCCGCATCAGCCCGGGAAGCCGGCGCGGGTCGACCCGTGTGCTGTACTCGGTGAGGGTCGAACGCTTGGGCATGGCATTGAGGCCGGCGAAGAGCGCCAGGCCGGGATCGAAGACCTCGGCCATGGCCTGCGCGGGGCGACCGATGCCCCAGAGCTTGAGAGCAAGCAGCGCACGCCAGGCGGCGGACGCGGGGATCATGGCGCTCCCCGGCATGGCCGCCTCCTCAAGCAGGCGATCGAGATCGAGGGCCACCAGCATCGGGGCGAAGACGAACAGCCCGCCGAAGCGGGTGCGGAAGGCGCCATCCTCGATGCGGAAGGCACGATGATCGGCGACCGGCGCGATGTCCGGGCCGACGATGTCCGCCAGGACCGCCGCCGAGCGCCGGGGCAGCCGCGCCAGTCCGGCCTCGCGGATCACCTTGGCCACGGTCGACAGGCTGGCGGGACAGCCCTCGGCGCCGAGGACATCGACAATCTGGTGGATGGACATCTTCTGCTCCCGGCGCAGGGCCAGGATGCGGTGGTTGCGGCGCCCGCGTGTGACCGCGATCCCCGGTGCCGGCGCCTCCTTCGGCTTCTGGGGCGGCTGGAAGAAGGCCCAGCCGGGATCGGCACGGAAGGCGGAGCAGAGGTTGCGGAAGGACCCGACGCTGTAGCCGAAAGCTTCAGCTGCGGCCTTGCAGTCCATTCCGTCGACATAGCGGGCCCTGAGGGCCTCGTATCGTCTCTGTGCCGGGTTCTGGGGCTTGAGGAAAGTGTCCCTGATGCTCATAACCTTCATTTCTGCACATAATACACATTGTCACCATATCATCATGGATATTCCCTGTCAACCGCTTGATCCGGTGTTGATGTCAAGGGAACGTGGCTGACGGGTGGTTGGGCGCAAGATCCAGTTGTTTTCAGGCACGAGCGCCACCTGCGGACGTGCATCATGGGGACGACCTGCGTGAGATTTCCATCGCCGCCATGGCGGGCGGCATGCGAGGTTTCCATTATGATCTTACGATTATGACTACTACTGCGAACTGTTTATGTGACTTATTGCCAGCAAAAAGCCAATGAGAGCCGGGGAGAATCCAGAAAATGTGACCGTCGCGCGTCATGCCTCTCCCCAGGCATGGGAATTCAGGCTAGGGAACCCGAAAATACGCTTAGCGTAGGATTTCACCCCCTTCCGCAAACGACTCCATTGTGTCAGAGGTCCAGGGCGGCCCTCAAGGCCAATGATCCCTCGCGGATTTCACCGACGTTGGCGATCGCTGTTTCAATGGACAGGCGCTGCTTGGGGCCGTGAAAAGCGAGTGACGCGACATACCGCCCCTGGTCATCCGTAACCGATACAGCGATCGCGTTCATGTCCTCGATGAATTCTTCTTCATCTAGAGCGTAACCTCTCAAGGCAACGCGCTCGGTGTCTTCGATCAGCGCGTCGTGATCCGCGTGCGTGTTTGGAGTAAACCTCTTCAGGTCGAGCGTGCGTATAAATGACTTCCGCCGTTTGAGGGGAATACTGGAGAGGAATGCCTTTCCGCTTGCCGTACAATGAAACGGCACCTCGGTGCCTACCGGGAGTTGAATGCGCACCGGCCAGTCGGTCTCGACCCGGTCCATGTAGTGCATGCCGGATTCCCCAGGTACGACGAAATTGACGGTTTCGCCCACTTTCGCCGCGATTCTTTCCAGGATTTGCCGTCGGGCCATGTGAGACAGCGAAACGCTCAGAATTCCGGTGCCGATACTTCGCAGTCTCCTGCCGGGACGCAGCCGCTTGCCGCCAGCTTCGCGTGCGAGAATACCCTCCTGAACCAGCGTATTGCAGAGGCGGTGAAGGGTCTGCCTGGGCAGCCCGAGGCTTCGGTTCAACTCGGCTGGCGTCACCGGACCGGATGCTCTGGACAGCGCCTCGATGATCAAGAGATTTCTCATCCCTGTCGGGATTCGTCGTTCGTCCGGCATTTCGGCCTCCGGGAGCTCTCCAATTACATGTCTTGTCGTTCGTCGGAGTATGGTATATGGCACAAAATAACTAAAATTGGGACAAAAAATCTCATTTTAGGCAAAATCGAATGGAATTTGATTTCGTCATCGTTGGTGCGGGTTCAGCTGGTTGCGTCCTGGCAAACCGGTTGTCTGCCGATTCCCGGTACAGGGTCGCACTCGTGGAAGCGGGCGGATCTGATCGCAATCCCTGGATCCACATTCCCATAGGGTACTTCAAGACCATGGGAAATCCTTCGACAGACTGGTGTTTCCAGACCTCTCCAGATCCCGGGTTGAATGGGCGATCGATTCCTTGGCCACGCGGAAAGGTCCTGGGCGGGTCAAGTTCGATCAACGGGCTGCTCTACGTCCGTGGTCAGTGCCAGGATTATGACAATTGGCGGCAATTCGGCAACCGTGGATGGTCCTGGGACGACGTCTTGCCGTATTTCAAGCGGTCCGAGACCTGGACCGGAAACTCTGTCGACTGCCCCGACAGAGGCACGGATGGCCCGTTGATCGTGTCTCCGATGCGACTCAGGCTTCAGGTTGTCGACCTGTGGATGGAGGCGGCGACCAACGCGGGGTACCGAAAGAACCCTGATTACAATTCGTTGGATCAGGAAGGCGTCGGTTTCTTTCAGCAAACCGCCTCGCGGGGGCGGCGATGCAGCACCGCGGTCGCATATCTCAAGCCGGCGCGGAAACGTCCGAACCTCACCATCTTCACACATACCCGGACGCTTCGGCTCAAGCTTCATGAAGGACGCGTGGTCGGGGTCGCCGCAAGACGTAAGGGCAGCAGCGAGGAAATCGAACTTCGTGCAAGACGTGAAGTCGTTCTTTCGGCAGGATCGATCGGGTCCCCGCAGATCCTGATGCTGTCGGGGATCGGAGACGGTGCAGAACTCGCTGAACACGGAATATCAGTCCATACCGAGCTCGCCGGAGTGGGAAAGAACCTCCAGGATCACTTGCAGGCCCGGCCGGTTTACCGAACGAACTTGCCGACGATCAACACCGAAATCGACAACCCGGTCAAACAGGCCCTGATCGGCATGCGTTACGTACTGACCCGCCGGGGGCCAATGACGATGGCGGCCAGTCTCGGTACCGGGTTCCTGAAGACTCGACCCGAACTGGAGACGCCTGACATACAGTTTCACGTACAGCCCTTCAGTGCAGATTCTCCGGGTCAGATGGTTCACCCGTTTTCGGCCTTTACGGCATCCGTGCTGCAGCTTCGGCCGGAAAGCACAGGCAGAATCTGTCTCCGGTCCGCGAACCCCGAGGATTCACCCGCAATTCACCCGAATTACCTTGCCACCGAAACCGATCAAAGGATCATCGTCGAGGGAATTCGCATCGCCCGCCGTATCGCGCGCCACGAGCCCCTGAAGTCTCACATAACTGAAGAATATTCGCCCGGTTCCGAAATCGGTGACGACGATGACGCCGGGTTGCTGGACTGGGCACGCGAAACCGCGACAACGATTTATCACCCGACCGGAACCTGTAAGATGGGTCCGGATGGTGACGCGATGGCGGTCGTTGACGAGCGCCTCAGGGTACACGGAGTTAGAGGGTTGCGCGTCGCTGACGCGTCGATCATGCCAAGAATTGTTTCAGGAAACACGAACGCGCCGGCGATCATGATCGGCGAAAAAGCATCCGACCTGATTCTTGAGGACATGCGGGGATGACGGAAACGGCGCTCGATATTCTGCAGATCGTGTTCGCGGACATCATCCTTTCCGGTGACAACGCCCTTGTCATCGGAATGGCTGCCGCCGGCCTGTCTCCGGATTTGCGCAGACGTGCGATTGCCTTCGGCATGGCGCTCGCGGCGGGATTGAGAATCCTGTTCGCTGCCTTGGCGACGATCCTGCTGCAGATACCCGGTATCCTGTTCTTTGGAGGGCTGCTTCTCGCCGTCGTGTGCTGGAGATTCTACCGGGATCTCAAAGCCCACGGCAGGAAAGCTGAACTGGGCGCACACAACTTCGATGCGACCGAGGGTGGCGAAAACAGGAACCTGTGGGGCGCACTGATCACGATCACATTCGCCGACGTATCCATGTCGATCGACAATGTTGTCGCAGTTGCCGCCATCGCCCGGGAAAACACCGCTCTCCTGGTCTTCGGACTGGCGCTTGCGATCCTGTTCATGGCGGTATTCGCAACGCTCATCATGCGGATTCTGGCCCGATACCGATGGTTGTCGTGGCTTGGACTCCTGTTTCTCATCTATTTGACTGTCATGATGCTCTATGACGGCTGGCCGGAAATGGCCGGACTCTTGGCAGGGTTATGGAGCACGACATGAACCGACTGGCGGGATACCCTGTGCCTGATCGCCACGACAGGCCGGGGAATGGATGGTTTCCTTCCGAACCGTCCCGCCTGGCTCTGCCCCGGTGCCTTCAGGGGTGGATGCATTCGCAACGGAATGAAGGCGTCAATCCAATCGGAGGATATCATGTATCATCGCAACAAAATCGTCGCTCGGACGCTCGGGGCGCTCGCCGGCGTCACGCTGCTGGCTTCGGCGGTGGCTGCCGAAGTTACGATCAGGGTACAATCAGTGATTCCGGCCACGGCCGACGAGGTCGTCATGCTGAAGGAATTTGCTGCTGACGTAGCGGCTTTGACCAACGGCGAAGTGAACTTCGAGGTGCTGCCTGCCGGGGCAGTTGTCGGTGTCGCCGAAACCCTCGATGCAGTCGACTCGGGCCTGATCGAAGGCGGGTTCGCCTGGACGCACTACTGGTCAGGAAAACACCCGGCAGCCATGCTGTTCGGTTCACCTGTCGCCGGAGCAGGCGTGGGAATCGACAACATCGCATTCCTGAGCTGGTTCCAGTACGGGGGCGGCCGTGAACTCTATGATCGCCTTTGGGATGAAATGGGCGTGAACGTGAAAGGCTTCATGTTGCAGCCGGTCGGTCCCGAAGCGCTCGGATGGTTCAAGGAGCCGATCGCGTCCATGGACGATTTCCGCAAGTACCGTTTCCGCACGCCTCCCGGGATTCCTGGCCAGACGTACAAGGACATCGGTGTCGCATCGGTCGCAATGGGCGGCGGAGACATCCTGCCTGCCCTCGAAAAGGGGACCATTGATGCCGCGGAATGGTGCTGTCCGAAACCTGACTCGGTCTTCGGGTTCCAGAAGGTGCTGAAGCACTATTACCTGCAGGGACTCCATCAGGTCGTCGTCAATGCCGACGTGTACATCAATGGCGACGTTTATGATTCGCTGACGGATCACCAGAAGAAGGCAATCGAAGTGGCAGCGAACGCGTCACTGTCGAAGGCCATGTCCTACCGGATCTACGAAAACGGCAAGGCGCTGAAGGATCTCACCGAAAACCACGGTGTCATTCTTCATGACACGCCCGCTGACTACTTCCCGGCATACATGAATGCCGCGAAAGCAAGTCTCGAGAAGAACGCGGCCGATAACGCCTTCTTTGCCGAAGTCTGGCAAAGCCAGAAGGATTTTGCTGAAATAGCGGTGCCATTCTGGGCCGGCGCGCAGGCATCGAATGCGAGCCTCGGAAAGGCATTTGCCGACAGCGTGAAATAGTGCTGTTCCAGGACCGGCCGCGGGTGGCGCACCCGTGGCCGGCCCAATATCATGCAGGCGTGCGTCGCCGTGACGAATGGCGTGCGTATGCCTGCACACCGCCGCGAAGAAAATGATCCGATGACCAATTCGACCGACCCCGATGACCTGGATGTCACTGACGAGCTGATTGCGGAAAGACGATCCGGAGAGGTCGGCGAAACACCGGAGGACATGCGGGGCTGGATGCGAAAGGTCATCCGGTTCATCGATGTCACCAACCTGCAGGTCGGACGCGTAACCTGCCTCTTGCTGATACCCGTCGTTGTCGCGATGGTTTACGAGGTCGTCGCCAGGAAACTGTTTCTGGCGCCTACGCTCTGGGCATATGAAGTCAGCCGGATGTTTGCCGGCGCCCTGTTCATGTTGGGGGCCGGCTACGCGCTGATGCGCGGCGTCCATATCCGTGCCGATTTTCTCTACCGCAACTGGTCGCAGCGTACCCAGGCGACCGTCGATGCGCTGCTCTACCTGGCGTTTTACTTCCCCGCCATGCTGTTCTTTTTCTGGATCTCGGCCGAGTACACGTTGAAGGCGTGGATCATCTGGGAGCGGTCGATGGACACGACGATGATGGCTCCGCTCGCTCCCGCGAGAACGGCGATGCCACTCGGTGCGTTTTTCCTGATCCTGCAGGGGATATCCGAAATCCTGAAGTGCTTTCACGCCATGGGGCGGCGGCGTGAGCAGCAATTTCTTCTGTTCGTACCGTTCTACTGTCTCATCCTTGCCACGATTTTCGTGGAGATCTTCTACCCGGGCGTGTTGCCACTGGGCGGATTCGGTTCCCTGCTCTCGTCAGTGTTCGGGGCGACCGGCGCAAGCGACCTCGCTCCCGAATGGATCGGGGTGGCGATGATCGCGGTCATGCTTTTTGCGATCTTTGTCGGATTCCCGATTTCCTTCACCCTGGTTTTCTTGGGCTTCGCCTTTGGAAGCTGGGGGTTCAGCACCAAGCTGGTCTTTTACCTCCAGACTCTGCAGTTCAACAGCGTCATGCTGGAACAGACGCTGGCAGCCGTTCCCCTTTTCGTCTTCATGGGAATCCTGATGGAGCAGGCCGGTCTCATGGAGCGGCTGTTCACCGCGGTGCAGCTCATGCTTTCCCGGACCCGCGGCGCGCTCTACCTGGCCGTACTGTTCGTTTCCACCATATTTGCCGCGGCGACCGGCATCGTCGGCGCCTCCGTGACCATTCTCGGAATCATGGCCGCGAAAACCATGAACCGGTCCAAATACGATGTCCGGCTTTCTGCAGGCACGATTACGGCGGGTGGAACCCTGGGCATCCTGATTCCACCGTCGATCATGCTTGTCGTGATGGGCCCGGTCCTTGAAGTTCCCGTGACCGATCTGTTCGCCGCAGCCATTGTTCCGGGCGTACTCCTCGCCAGCCTCTATGCGGGGTATTCGCTCCTGCGTTGCTGGCTGGACCCGTCTCTCGGGCCGGTTCTTCCACCCGAAGAACGACCGGAAACATCTCCCTACTACTGGCTCGAGGCGGTCACGGTCATCGGTTCGATCCTGGTGTTCTTCGTGCTCGTCGTCATGGCGCTGGCCGGAAACCTGACCGGGTTGTTTCCGCTTTCCTGGGCCGTGGTGCCGGCGGCCTGGATGGCGGTGATGTATTTCGGATCGCTCTGGGTCAGGAAGACCAGGCCGGCCGGATTCTATTTTTCCGACCTCTGGTACGAGTTTTTCATGGGGCTGGTCCCGCCGTCGGCGCTCGTCGCGTTCGCGCTCGGGTCGATCCTCTTCGGCTGGGCCACGCCCACGGAGGGAGCCGGATGCGGTGCGTTCGGGGCACTGCTGCTTGCCGCGTGTTACCGAAAACTGTCGGTGCGATCCCTTTACTCGGCATTGATCAAGACGCTCGAGATCACGGTTCTGATTTTGTTCCTGGTTGCCGCGTCGAATTTCTTCGGCGCCGTGTTTTCGCGCCTCGGCACACCGACAATGCTGACCGAGGCGCTGCTTGTCTGGGACCTTTCCGAGACGGTCGTCCTGATCATCATCATGGCATTGATTTTCCTGCTCGGATGGCCGCTTGAATGGGTGCCGATCGTTCTGATCATCATCCCGATCCTGATTCCCGCGCTTGACAAGCTCGGCGTCAACCTGACCTGGTTCGGAATCCTGGTCGCGGTCAACTTGCAGACCGCATGGCTCAGTCCTCCGGTGGCGTTGTCTGCCTACTTCCTCAAGGGCGTCGTGCCCGAGTGGGACCTGAAGGACATCTATCTCGGCATGATGCAGTTCATGGTCATCCAGCTGATCGGCCTTGCGCTGGTGTTCACGTTTCCCCAGATCGCCCTGTGGTTGCCGTCATTCGTTTACGGTTCGTGAGGCCCGCGATCGGGAAACGGCCGTCCGGGCCAGACCGTTCCAACGTCAGAATGCCAGGCCTCTGCTCGGGACAGGCTCCAAGTATATTCATGGTGCATTGATGCTCAACTTTTCAGGATTTCGGCAGATGTTCACGACTTGGGGCCACATGGCCGGTGGTTCAAATGCCCGGCATGCGCCGGGTGTTGTCACGGCCGCGGTTGTTGTCCTTGCCCTGGTGGCGGTTTCGACCGCCGGCCGGGCGGAAACCTGGCGCGGGCTGACAGTCGCGCCTGAAGACCGCTGCTCCAGGTATGACAGGAAAAGCGATTACAGGTATTCCCAGTCTGTCGAACTGGAGATCGTCCGTAACCTGGGTTCGGTCTACGGTCCCTATACGGGCACGTGTTTTTCCTCGGTATCGGAGACCGATATCGAACACATTGTCAGTACCAGCGAGGCCCATGACTCGGGACTATGTTCGCGGGATCGGGCAACACGCATGCGTTTCGCTCGCGACCTTCGTAATCTCACCCTTGCTTCGCCGAGCGTGAACCGCCACGAAAAAAGTGGAAAGGATGCAGCGGAATGGCTGCCTGACCGCAATCGATGCTGGTTCGCGGCCCGGATCCTGGAAGTCCGGCGCGCCTATGACCTTACCATTGATCGTCGCGAAGCGGAGGTCCTGGAAGGGATTCTGTCCGGTTGTGAACACACGGGTATGGAACCAAAGGTTTGCCGTGCGATGATAACAAGGGACCGGAACGTCGATGCCCCGTCAAAGGACGACATCGATGACGTTCTCGCGCGTTACGACGACAACGGGAATGGCCGCATTACCTGCAAGGAAGCGCGCAGGCACGGTATAACCCCGGTTCATCGCGATCACCCTGCCTATCGCTACATGCGCGACGGTGATGGCGACGGCACCGTGTGTGAATGATCGAGGAAGTTCGTTGAAATCGCGTGGCAGTTTGCCGCTTGACTGGCGACGCCGTTTCACTGCCACCCGTTGCTCGTCGAATCCTTCGCCTCTATCCGCCTGGCAATACCGGCACTCGCAACGAATCCAATGGTGTCGCGTAGTATTCCGTCAACGATCCGGAAGCCCTCGAACGCGCGTTGGTGAAGGTGATCAAGGGATGGTTATTCGATCAACAGGTAACCTGTTACTCGCTGAACCGGGTGCATGGATTGGCATCCTCCGCCTCACGCATCCGCCTTGATCCCACTCTCAGGAGTCCGTCCGACCCGAACAGTCGCCGCGTCGTTTAGCGATGCCCCCCGCCAGCACACCTGTACATGTCACTTGCACATTTGCCTTGGATAACCCAGAATGCGATGAGCGAACGTAGGGCGATGACCGGGATGACACAAGCCAAGTACAAGATTGCCGAAGCGAGAGCGCGGTTCTCGGAGTTGGTTGAGAGGGCGAGCCGAGGCGAGGAAATCACCATCCTGCGCGGTGAGACGATACGGGCACGGCTGGTCCCGGCGGAGGACGTTGGCAAGCGCGCCTTTGGCGCACTTCGGCACCTGTCGCTGCCGGATGATCTCTTCGATCAGCCCGACCCGCAACAAGCATCCATTGATGCCGGTGAACATACCGACGCGACTGGCATCTGGCGGGAGAAGCAGGCCGGTGGCAAATCGTGAGGCTGTTGCTCGACAGCCACGTTCTGTACTGGTGGATGATCGGCAGCGCCCGGTTGCCGCGCCCGACCCGTGCCCTGGTCGAAGACAAGGGCAATACCATACTCGTCAGCGCGGTCAGCTTTTACGAGATCGAATACAAGATTCACTTGCGCAGGCTGGATCTGCCACCACAGGAACTCCGTGCGGCGTTTGCAGTCAGTGGCATGCAAAGCCTTGCGATTACTGATGAACATGCTGAACTGGCGGCCACGCTCAACTGGGATCACCGCGATCCGTGGGACCGGCTTCTGGCGGCCCAGGCTCGTCTCGAAGGCTGTGCTTTCCTGTCGGCCGACGGCATCTTTGACGGTTTGGATCTGGATCTGATCTGGGAAAAATGAAGAAGCATGATATCGTCCGGCCACGATTTCCGACTGTTTCAGGCCATGCGCCATGATCGGGAAATGCTACGGGGATGTCGACAATGTTGGCGGGCCAACTCCCTTGATGTCTGCATCCGAACGCTGCCGTCTTCGCCGGTGACTGGCAGCAGGAACGCGGCCAGGGAGAAATGCAAAGCACACAGAGATTCTACTACGCCTTCTTGGACGTTTTCGTAGCGAAATGCCGAAGTGTCACGCGCTACGAGGCGCATGTCGCGAAGCTGTACAATCGCTCGGGCTTCATGGCCCTTTCCTGGTCTGGCGTGCAGGTCGTCGAGCAGAAAAGTGCCGGGTGTAACCTGAAGGTGCCTTCGGACAGGCTGAGGAGCAATTCAATGCACTGCCCGAGCGCAACCGCCTGCGCAACTTTTCGGTAAGCGATTTCCAGACCTTCGAACTTCACGATCCGGACGAGCGGCGGACAATCACATTCGCAATCGCGGACCTGCCACCGCAAGTGGAGGCGTTCGGCTCAATCCTTGGCGTTTAGCGCCGGACGTTTCGTGATCAGGATCTGGCGAACATGAAGTTTCGCCCAATACTCGTTGTGGCGACCATCTCGAATTCCGGGTCTGCATTCGCTGCATTGGGGTTTCTGGATTCCAGGATTGGAACTTTGTCTTCACGGCGCAGTTGAGCGCACGTACTATCCATGCATTATGCTTGACGTAATGCGGATTGATCCAGATTGGGTGTGTCGTATATGGTCGTCATGGATCGGAAAATCGTGTGATCGTCAGTTTCTCGGACAGGAAAACCGAGGCTTTCTATCGAGGTCAACGGATTGCAGCATTCTCCGGCTTTGCCCGGACTGCATCTCGCAAGCTGGACCAGCTTGATTCAGCTGTCAGTTTGAGGGACCTAGCGCGGCCTGGTAACCGACTCGAAGCACTTAGGGGCAAGCGCAAGGGGCAGTGGAGCATCCGTATCAATGACCAGTGGCGGATTTGTTTCAAGTGGCCCGACCAAGTCAGCGGACCAACCGAAGTGGAAATCGTGGATTACCATTGAGAGGAGACATTAGCATGCGCGATCCCATTCATCCAGGCGAGACGTTGCGCGAAGATCTCGACGCGCTCGGGATGAGTGCGGCAGAGTTGGCACGTCGAATTGACGTGCCGGTAAACCGCATCACGGAGATTCTCAATGGCCGACGATCAATCACTGGTGACACGGCTTTGCGGCTGGGGCACTTTTTCGGCACTTCGGGAGAGTTCTGGTTGAACCTACAGAAACTCTATGAACTGCGAAGTGCAGAACAGAAACACGGCGCAAAGATTGCCCGGCTTCCGATTCTGGCAACCGGAGCTGCTTCGACTGCATCAGAGCAGAGCTTATGAGAGTCGCGAACTGCCTGATTGTTGTTATTTCATTCTTGATCATCGACCGAGCGTATGCGGAGCCTCCGGGCCAATGAGACGCCGGCAATGAGTTGCTCTCTGATGTCCACGACGACATCCGCAACTCGGTGCGTCCAACCTTGGCCCAACCCAACATAAGCACCAATGGTCCCACCAAGCGGCGGCTCCGGTAAGGGACTGTATCGTGGCTGAATCCGAAGTAATCGACCGGAACACTCAGAGGAATTTTACGGGAGGGAATGCCAAGGCAAACGCCGCTGATCGCGGCTGAGAGCATCGAAAATACCCTGACTTTGCTCCATTTCCGTGATTCGCGCGCGAGTTTGACCAAAATTGCGCTCATTTCAGCTGTGCGGAGGCCTGAGTTTTCGAACTCGCTCTGATGGGAAGTGGGGAAGGAGCCTAGTTGTTCCGATTTTGAATTGCCTGATGACTTCAGCGACGAACGGATTGTTTTCCGTATCCGACACCTTCGGAACGTCAATTGGGGCTTGACGACTGGCCTGATGAACGAACGTCGGATAGAGGCGCTAAGTGATGAGGACAGCTCCGAGTCCAACCTGACATCGTCGACAGGATAAGGGCGGAGAAAATGAGCCTGGTTCGTTAAGCAGACATCCGCTATGTGCGAATCGCGAGTTCGGTCGCGAAAATGAATATGAATTCTCGTCAGTCCGGCATGCTCATCCAGAGTGGATTCCGCTTGAGGCGCGACTTCGCATTACCCTGGAGTTCATGGGTGCCGAATCGGTCTCAAAGGAGTTCCGGGATGTGATTTCGGATCTCGGCATTGCCGCCGCCGGTTGAGGGGCGAAACCAGGGCCATGAGCGCGCCGATTCCTTCCCGGGAAACACGCGAGAGATCGCGTATCGAGCCGAATACGACCCGAAACGCAAGGGTGCGGAATAGACGCTTCACGTTTCTGTGCGCCTTTCAGGCGGTTGCCTGGCCGAGTCGAGCGCGCCGCACATCGCGTATGCTTGATCGTAGTCCGGGGTTTTCTGTACCGGCGCCGCTCCCCTCGCCAACCGTCGCTGATGACCGGGTTGCATACTGCAATGAAGAGCAGCTCTAGCCGGCTCAGCCCTCACTCTTTTTGACGCGGCCGTTTGAGTGCCGGAGTGGCCAGTAAGTGTTCAGTCGCCACCATGAACAATTCACGCTGGCGCGGTAAGGTTAGGCTCAGGCATGAGGAAGGCTTTGCGGAATGTCCGGGATACCTGTCAGGAAGATCGCGTCATGTTGATGATTTGAATAAGCGCAAAAGATGTATTCGTTCCAGTGGTTGGGATCCGGACCGTATTTCATCAGGTGATGGCGTGCGCCTTCCACCCTGCGCAATTTCTTCTCTTCCTTCATCCGTGCGAACTCGCGTTTCAGATAATCGGTAAAGGCACGTTCGGGATAGTCCCGGATCACGTAGGGCGTGTTGAACACGATGTGCTGGTGGCAAGAATGGTCGGGTGGAGGAAGCACCCGCACGAACCAGATCTGGCCCTTGCGGCCGCGATAGCCGGCTGGAGACAGGCAGGACATGACTTCCCGTGTGCCGACCTCGCGCAGCAGAACCGCACCGTCCTTGTTGCCGCAATGTACGTAAAAGCCCATCCTTGACTGTTGCATCAGCTCAACGATGCCCGTCACCCAGGAGAGGCCGTCAAACTCGGGAACGATGCGCAGGATGCAGGTGCCCATGGTTTCCTGGCTGCTGCCGAACCGGACGTCGAACATCGCCCACATCGTAAAATAGCTGGTGGTCAACGGGCTCATCGGCGGATAGCCCGGCATGTATTCTTCCTTGGCGTCACCGACGATTCTGACGTATCCCTTCGCCTCTCTCAACCCGGAGATGAGTTCGGTCACGACTGACGCGAAGTTCTGCCCCACGGCATAAATGGCGTGACAAGGATCATGGTCCGCGAACCTCTTGGAGAGGGCCTGAACGTCGCCAACGAGGCCGGTTTCAAGAGCCATCTCCCTGCCTTCCCGCCAGGCCGCCAGGTCGACGACTTTCGATTTGCGAGACGATTTGAGCTTTTTCGCGATTTTGTTGGCAACGGATCCCATGGAATCCTTTCTGAATTTTTTCGTGACCTCACCCGTTCACACGGGAACAAGAGGGCGAGGAGGTGCGAACCCCGCCTGACTGTGGTTGTCCTGGATTACTTGGGCAAGGCAAGCACATAATGACAGGTCGACCTATTACGGAAGGGACTTCAGGAGTATCAGGCGTTCGAAGCGTCACGGTCGTGGTTTAGACTTTTCGTCGTTTTTTTTTGGCGCCACAGTCATGACACCGGAAAAGCCCGGGTCCGGCCCCGAGGTTCGTGCGAACACGCCAGGCCGGTCCAGCCGTCGCGCATCAACCGTGCAAACAGGGCGCGTCGAAACAGGATGCACGATATTCCGATGAGGGCATGACAGACGAAGTGTCCGCGTGGTCAAGCCGCCTTGCCCTCTTCGAGCTTGCGTTGCGCGGCCTGACACATGCGATCGGCCATCATCGCGATGATGGCCATCCCGGCACCCGCAACCAGTCCGATTCCGACGTCGCCCTTGCTCAGCCCGATATAGACCTGTTGCCCCAGGCCGTTTGTTCCGACCAGGGCCGCGATCACGAGCATCGCGATTGCGTACATGATCGTCTGGTTGAGTCCGAGCATGATGTTCGGGAGCGCAAGCGGCAGTTTCACGCGCCACAAGAGCTGTGCGGGCGTGCATCCCATAGACCGGGCAGCCTCCACCACGTCGTGCGGAACGTTTTTCAATCCGTGTTCCGCGTAGCGGAAGGCAGGCACATAGGAATAAGCCATGATCGCGAGCAACGCCGTGAATTCGCCGATCTTGAACACCATGACGATAGGAATGAGGATGACGAAGAGCGGCATGGTTTGCAAAGTGTCGTTGACGGGCCTCATGATGCGGGACACGTGATCATTATTGGCGGCCCAGATGCCGAGCGAAGAGCCGAAAAGAAACGAAATGACGACAGCAATTCCGCAGAGCCAGAACGACAACATGGTCTTGTCCCAGGCGCTGGAGACGAGGAGAAACACCAGGCCCGCAAAAACGCCGATCGCGAGGCGAATTCCCCCGAGGCGCCACGAGGTCATCACGAGTACGGCGAGAAAGGCCAACCAGGAGATTTCCGTTACGCCGAACAGAAACATGCTTCCTGCAACGGCAATTGCAACCGCGGCGTTGGTGCCGAACCTGCGGAGTCCCGCCCAGGCGACCAGCAGCAGGCATGCAACGCTTCCGGCAGTGAAATATCCGGACCAGGCGAATCCCCAGGTAAACGGTGTCACGGTCTGATCGAGGCCAATTTTCAACGGCAGCATCGCGTAGAACAGGAAAATCCTCTTGATTTCCTTGATTGCCGGCTGGAAGTTCACCACGAACCAGGTGATGAAGTCGTTCATCGGGCCGGCGGGAGAAACGACCCAGTTGCCCGGATATGCCACCAATACCGGAATTAACCTGCCGATGAGCGCGATGGCGACGGAGCCGGCGACGACGTACACCCAGAAACGGTTCCTTTGGTACCATGTCGAGCGGTCCTCCTCGTCCGCTTGACGCGTGGCGAGGCCATTGGTCACGCGGTCAAGTATCATGGCCATGAGCGCGATGACGATGCCTGCGAGGAGGCTTTCACCGAACTGGGCCTTTCGCATCGTGCTGAGGACTTCCCAGCCGATGTCACTGGTGCCGCCGATAATGGATGCAACGATGACCATGCTGAGCGAAGCCATCGTGGTCTGGTTGATGCCGAGCAACAGTTGGCGAAGTGCGGTCGGTACACGAACCCGCCAGAAGAGCTGTCTGCGGTTCGCTCCCGACATCAGGCCGGAATCGATGATGTCCGGCGCGACATTCCTCAGCCCGACGAGCGTGTTGCGTACCATCGGGGCAAAGGAATAAAGAACGCTGGCAATCAGGCCGACGACCGGTCCGAATCCGAACAGGATCAGGATGGGAAGCAGGTAGGCGAACGCGGGAACGGTTTGCAACACATCGAGCGTCGGAGTGATCGCCCTTTCGGCTGCGCGCGAGGCGAAAGCCCAAACCCCCAGAATGAACCCGATCAGGACAGCGAGCGGCACCGAAATCGCGACCAGCGACAGGGAATTCATGCTCTCTTCCCAGTAGCCGATGACCAGCATGTAACCGAGGCTCAAGACCGTGAACACGGTCAGCTTCCAGCCGCCCGCCCGCCATGATACCGCGCCGGCAACGAACATGAGAACGGGCCAGGGCAGCCAGTGCAGCAGGTCACGCACCCACGACATCGGATGGTCCAGCAACCACGCGATTGCCCGGAAAAACGGCTTCGTGGTCGCCACGACGACATCTTCTGCCCGATTGATCCAGTCGCTGATCGGAAGCGTCAGGGCTTCCGGATAACTGGCCAACCACGGCAGATGGCCGGACAACCCGATGCATCCGGCCGCGAACAGCAACACGACCGCCCATCCCAGCGTCGACCTGTCCACGCCGGCGGTGGCCCATGGGCGAGAAAACGTCGTGTCAATCGAGACGGCAGGCATGGACGTCCTTTCGCGTCACTGCTCCTGTTCGGCGTTCGCTGGAGACGATTCCGAAACATCCGAAACGCCGATCCCGGACAAGTTGCGGACGACGCTGCCGGGAGTCACCATGCCGAGCACAGCATCGCTGTCGCCGGTGATCAGAACGCCGGACGGATTCCTGGCGAGAACCGGGAGAAGGTTTTCCACCGACATTTCCGCGGGCGCGGTAGGCATGGTCGTGGTGTCGCCGCGGACGGGCGCGGCAATTTGCCCCGCGGTCAGGACCCGGATTCGGGGAACTTCGCTGGTGAATTGCGAAACGTAGTCATCGGCGGGGGAAAACACCAGTTCCTTCGGGGTTCCGATCTGGACGATCTTGCCATCGCGCATGATCGCCATCCGGTCAGCCACCCGGAGCGCTTCGAGAAAGTCGTGCGTGATGAATATGATCGACTTGTGGAGAAGCTGCTGTATCCGGAGGAATTCGTCCTGCATCTGTTTGCGGATCAGCGGGTCCAATGCGCTGAATGGTTCGTCGAGAAACCAGATTTCCGGCTCCACCGCGAGAGAGCGTGCGATTCCGACCCGCTGTTGCTGCCCGCCGGAAAGCTGTCTCGGATAGCTCGTCTCCCGCCCTGCAAGTCCCACCAGTTCGATGACCCGTTCAACCTGGACACGCAAGTCGGCCTCGGGGACTTTCTGCAACCTCAGCGGAAAGGCGATGTTCTCGAGCACGGTCAGGTGCGGGAGCAGTCCGAAGTTCTGGAACACCATCCCCATCTTGTGGCGGCGAATTTCGATCAGCTCCTGTTCGCTTGCCTCGAGGAGATTTTCGCCATCCAGGACGACTTCGCCGCACGTGGGTTCCACCAGGCGCGAGAGGCACCGGACGACGGTTGATTTTCCGGAACCCGACAGCCCCATGATGGCGAAGATCTCGCCCGTGTGAAGATCGAAATTGACGTCGATCGCCGCGGGAATGAACCCTTTCCCACGAAGGTCCCGCGCGAGGACGTCGGGATGTTCTCGATGGGTTCCGGATTGAAAGAACGGTCCGGGGTCGGACCCGTAGACCATCCACAGGTTGCGGCATTTCAACTTGACGGGAGTATCGGCGCTCACCGGCGAATTCCGGTCACAACGACGCAGGCGACAATCCGCTCAATCGCTCGCGGGGCCATGTTGCGCGAATAACGGGCAGGCGACACATGGGCCGCCTGCCTCCTGGCGTCATGATCACATGGATGCGGATATCCACGATTTCCACGTGTCGCTGTTCTGATCCATCCACTCCTGAACGACTTCTTCGAGCGGACGCTTTTTCTGATCAACTTCATTGATCATGTAGTTGTGCTCAGCATTCGTCAGCGTGAACTGTTCCAGTAACTTGACAGCACCGGGCCATTGTTCGGTCGTATTCTTGCTGACAATCTTGTCGACCGTCGCCTGTTGGAATCCGCAGGCGTTGTCACGTGTCTGGGTTTCCTCGACGCATTCGCCCTCGGCATCGTTCCACTCGACCCAGTCCATCTCGTGAACGGCAAACAACCAGTGCGGTTGCCAGAACATGATCAGGATGGGATCGCCGGACGCAATGGCGCTGCTGATTTCCGCAACCATTGCCCCTTCGCTACCACCGGGAACAGGTGTGAACGGCAACTCGATCGACGCGACCACGTCCTTGGAACGAGTCCCCCAGTCCGCCGGATACGTGATCAACCGGCCATTCGGAAACGTCTCGGACGTCGCGAACGCCTGGGTGCATTCATAGAGGGCGTTGAAGTCGGGGAGGCCCGGGCATTTTTCGGCCATGTACGGCGGAAAGATCCATCCTTCCTGCGGCTCGAGGCCGAGCAGGCCCAGGTTCACGATGTCCCCCGAGGCAATGGCATCCGGATAGATGTCGGAGACACTGTTGGTCCACACTTCGGGTTGAACGTGCAGTTCGCCTTGCGCAATCGCCTGGAACTGGGGCAATGCACCCGCCGTGATGAGCTCCACGTTGTATCCCATTTCCATGAGGACCGCGCCCGCGATGTTGGCCGAAAGGTGCTGTCCCGTCCATTCATTGACAGCGATCTTGATGGGTGCGTCGGACTCCGGAATGTCTGCGGAAACTGGCCCAGAGACTCCGAACGCGATGGCCAGCGCAATCCCTGCCGCCGCCGCCAGGTTCTTTCGGTAATCTGAAACTGGAATGCCCATGGCAATTCTCCTTTGCTTGTCACTGCCCGGCAATAATTGCATCTTTCTTGTTGCCTGTCATTTGCAAATTTTTGAAGGTTGGTGAGGTGCCCATGTGGCGGGCACGGACTGGCGCAACGGGGCCCTGGCATGATTGACGTTCGGCGCGAACCTTTGCCCGGAGGCCGGGGTCGGGTGGCCGCGTGGAGGCCGTCAGGTGATCCGGGTCCGGAGGACGAGACGATCGGACAAGCTCGCCTTGTCGCCCGGCTCGATGCTTCATGACCGACAACCCGGAAAACACCGTCCGGCTCGAAGATGCCGGATTCCGGAGTGGCGACCGTCAGTGCGTCGGTCCCTTGACCCTTGAATTCAGGGAGCGGCGAGTCGGAATCGTCGGGCGCAACGGTGCCGGGAAGTCGACCATGCTGCGATTGCTGGCAGGGCTTGATTCTCCAACCGAAGGAAGGGTTGTCGTGCATGGCAGGAACCCGGCCAGGGATCGAAGGTGGGCCGTCGGAAAGATCGGGATGATCTTCCAGAATCCGGATCAGCAGATCATTTTTCCGACGGTCGAGGAAGAACTCGCATTCGGTTTGAAGCAGCTCGGGCATGGCAGGAACGCGGCAAGACAGGCTGTGCGGGAATGCCTCGAAATGCACGGCCGTGCGGATTGGGCCCGTCAGCAGTGTCATTCGCTCTCCCAGGGACAAAGACATTTCCTGTGTTTGCTGGCCGTGTTGCTGATGAAGCCGGATATCCTGCTGCTCGACGAGCCGTTCTCCGGTCTCGACCTGCCGACTTCCACGTGGTTGAAACGGGAGCTTCAGGATGTGGGACAACAAGTGCTTCTGGCCACGCATGACATGGAACTTCTGCGGTCATGCGACCGGGTCATCTGGCTGGAACATGGACGTATGGCCGGGGACGGGCTGCCGGGGGAGGTCTTGCCCGTCTACCTTGAGGCGATGGAAAGGCTCTCTGCGGGCTCGGGTCAGAATAGTTCGGTCGAGGATCATCCGTGCTGGCATTGACAATTCCCGAGAGAACCTGGGCTCATCCCGTGCCCGTTGGCCGGAAGCTGCTGTTCCTGCTCGGATTGACAGCCGTTCTCTACCCGGTTTCCAATCTGTGGGTGCTCGCGGGCGCCCTGGTTGCCGTGGCATTCCTTGCCGTGGCTCTTGGCCGTGGTGTGGTCAGACAGTCCCTGAAGATGCTCGTTCCGCTCATGGTCATCGTTTTGCTTGTGCTGTTGTACCATGTCCTGGTCGGTCGGTTCGTTGCGGGAGTCGGCGTCGTGTTGAAGTTGCTGACATTGATCGGCGTCGCGAACCTTGTGACCATGACATCTCGACTTGACGACATGTTCGAGTTGATCATGTTTCTTCTCGCACCGCTGAAGAGTCTGGGTGTTCGTCCTGAAGTGCCGGCGTTGGCATTTGCGCTTGTTCTCAGGTTCATTCCCGTCCTGGTACAGAAGGGCAGGTGCGTTTCGGACGCCTGGAAGTGCCGTTCACCGCGGCGAATGTCGTGGCCTGTACTGATTCCATTGTGCCTCGTCGCTCTCGACGACGCGGAACGAGTCGCCGACGCCATTCGGGCGCGGGGAGGAATCCGTGCCTGACCCGCGCCGCGAAAGAAGGAGGTGAGATGGAACGACAGGTCGCCAGGGTGGCGTTGTTTGCGGCCCTCGTCGCGGCTCTGGGCCTGCTGCCCAAACTGACGATCGCGGGCGGTGTTCCGATCACGGCACAAAGCCTGGGGATCATGTTGTGCGGCACGATTCTCGGCTGGCGTGCTGGTGGGCTTGCCGCAATGCTGTTCGTCTGCCTTGTTCTTGCGGGATTGCCGCTGCTGGCAGGCGGTCGGGGTGGCGTTGGTCTGCTGGTATCTCCTTCAGTCGGGTTCCTGGTCGGGTTCCCTTTTGCGGCCCTTGCAACGGGCATCGTCGTGGAACGATTACGTCTTCGCACGGTTTTCGTCCGCGCAACCCTTGCTTCGCTGATCGGCGGAATGCTGGTGCTTTATGCATTTGGCATTCCGGGAATGGCCTGGGCGCTCGACATGTCGATTCCCGATGCCGTTCCTTTGGCGTTGCCGTTCCTTCCGGGCGATGTCATCAAGGCAGTCGTATGCGGATTCGTCACGCACGGCCTGCATGCGGCGCGTCCGTCGGCACTGGACTGGTCCCGTTAGGCCGAAAACAGGACTGCGGTACCGATGCCGCCCGCCGACGCGATTGCGGCGAGGCCCGGTCCATCCGAGGACGCGCGGCCAAGTTCGTGAAACAGGCGCACGGCCAGGATTGCTCCCGACGCACCAATGGGATGTCCGCGTGCGAGCGAACCGCCGCCAGGGTTGACCCGGTCGGGATCCAGGCCGGTGAGATCGGTGCAGGCAATGGCCTGGGCGGCATAGGCCTCCATGACTTCGCCGACGATCACGTCCGAGTCTTTCCATCCGGAAGTCTCAAGGACAGTCTCGATCGCGGCGACCGGGGCAAGGCCGGGCAGTTCGGGTGCTCCTCCGAGGGTCGCAGCACGTGAAATGCGTACGGTATTGCGGCAGCGCAATCGGGGAAGCACGCGTTCCTCGACCACGAGAAGGAAGGCGGCGGCATCGGCTGAAACCGACGCGTTGGCGCGCGTGATGCTTCCGGCGAGGATTGGCGCGCGCCTGCAGGTTTCCATTGTGAGGACCCGCGTGAACGTGTCCCGGGCCTGATCACCGGACCCCGGCGCGACGATTTCCCGGGAAAGCCGATCAGAGGCAATCAGGGCCTTTCGGTGGCTGTCAATCGACCAGAGATCCTGGCGGTCGCGGGATATTCCCAATTCCCGTGCCAGTCGGTCCGCAGCCTCATGGAGATCGGGGTCGCGATCGGGGAATGGAGCGAACGGTGGCCGCTCGTACGCGATCGTGTCTCCTCCTGCGGGCAATCTCGCCCGGCGTTCGGGTCTCCTCGAGTGGCTTTCTGCACCGCCGGCGAGAACGACATCGGCGGCACCGCTTTCAACGAGGAATTTGGCCAATGCGACGGCATCGAGGCCGCCTGCACATTGTCGATCGATCGTGAGGCCGGCAACGGTATCGGGCAGGCCGGCTGCAAGCACGGCCATGCGCGCAGGATTGCCCCCTGCGTAGAGTGCATTGCCGAGAATGACCTCGTCAACGAGGTCGGTCGGGCAATCGACCTCGTCAAGACAGGTTTTCATGACTGGCGCCGCGACTTCGAATACTTCGAATCCGGCGAGAATTCCCCCGGTAGGCGCGACCGGCGATCTTTTGGCGCTTGCCACCCAGGCCGACCGGGTCATCCGCCCGATTCCGAGAAGAGCTGCCGGATTGCCTCGTAGTCGGTCTTGCCGGATGGCAAGGACGGCCACGGGTCAAGTTCACGGATGTCGGAAGACACCAGGTGACGGTCGAAACGGTCCCGCCAATCATTCTTGACATCGGCGAGGGACGTGCCGAATTCGAGCTTGACCGCAACGGTCAGGCGAGATCCCCGGAGACGATCGGGGACGGCAATGGCAGCGACGTGGCGAACGCCGGGCGCAGTCGACAGTTGCGCTTCGATTTCATCAAGTGCGAGACTCCTTTCCGCGACTCGGACGATCCGGTCGGACCTGCCGACAACGGCGATAGTCCCGCACGGACCCAGCCAGCCGACGTCGCCGGTGCAGAAATAACCATCGAACCAGGACTCCGGGCATCGGTCGGCGCCCAGGCCGACGTAGCCCGAGAAAACCATTGGACTGCGCACCCAGATTTCGCCGGCCTGCGGTCCTTCGATCGTGGTATTCGGCGCGGGCCTGATCATGACTTCAACGCGGGGAAACAGCTGACCCTGTCCCGTCTGCCCGCTGTCCAGTTTCGCCATGCTGACGAAACTGGTTTCCGACGACCCGTAGAACCCGTAGATCTCGGCGTTCGGAAATTGCCGTTCAACCGCCTCCAGGGTAGTCCGGTCACATGCGGCCCCGCCGATCATGACGCGCCTGATTGCTGGAGCGGGTTCCACGTTCCCTTTCTGCCCCAACAGTCGGAGTTGCGTCGGCGTCGCATAGATGACGGTTGCGTCCATTTGCGCGAGCGCGGCCATCTGGCGGTCTGGGCGCATCCCCGAAAGTAGAAGGACGTCGGCACCAAGGTGAAGAGCCTCGAAGGCGGCGTAAGCGTGGATCGAGTACCCGAGCGACCCGAGCACGCCGACTCGATCACCTTCACGGGTTCCGCCGAGCGCACGGAGGTGCTCGAAACTGAATATCCACGATGCGTGTGTTCGCGCGACCAGCCTCGGAAACCCGGTGGTCCCGCCGCTCACGGTAACGAATGAAGGTGCTCCGGAAGAATTGCTGTCCTTCGCGCCGCCGCCAGATTGACCGTTGAACGAAAAACGAAATTCATTTCTCCGGTTGAATTCCTGCGCGACCCTCGTGACGACGACTGCGTCGGCAATACAGAATGGCGATCCGCTGCCGGCTTGTCGTTGTGCGTTCAGAAGTGCGGCCAACGGCGCGTTCGCCGGGACCAGGGTCAACCCGGGGAGATTGACGGTCTTGTCGGGTCGCCGCAGACGTGAAATCCAGTCGTCTGCGGAAACGCGATCGATGACGCCCTCTCCGGGACAGTGAATTCGAGAGCGCTCCCGCCAGTTGAACCTGTCGACGAACCCGTTAATTTCAGTTACCGACGGTGCGTCCGAACCACTTCGCTGCCTGTTTTCGGCCGGTCCAGATTCGGATTTCGCACTCGATGTCACTCTTTTGAACCGAATCTACCTGCTGCCAGCCGAAAACGTCCATCGCGTGCCGATTGCGTAGCAGGACGGCCCGCCGTTCGGCGCCTAAGCCACCATCAAGATTGACGCCACGGACAATCGCGCATTCAAGCTGCCCGACCACGCCTTTGGCTCAACCCGCCGATACACCGATACACTGGCATTTGCGATAGATACAGACCGCTCGGTGCTCCGGAGGGTTTGACGCCGAACCCGTTTTGGAAACAACGAAACTCGATAGCTCTGCTGCCTCGTTTCAACAGAGCAGATACAGTTCCTTGATTCCAAAGCTGGCCCGACAAATCTCACTTCCGCTTGACTTGAGCGTAGCCTGAGGAAATCGCGATGCCAAAGCCGGAAATGCGCACAACCACGGTTTCGACGAAAGGTCAGGTCATTCTGCCGAGGTCCGTCCTCCGCGCACTGCGTTCGGAAACGGGAACGCGGCTGGTCGCGGAAGACGCGCCGGAGGGCGTCATGTTGAGACAGGCGCCGGTATTCTTCGATACCCGGTCCGGGGACGTATTCGGGTGACTTGCTTTTGATGGGCCGTCCAAGTCTCTGGCGGAGATGGAAGCAGGCAGGAGTTCTTGCGACAGCGGGACGGCGTCAATCGGGCGATTGACAGCAATGTCGTCGTTCGAAACCTGGCTGGCGACGACCCGCGGCAGGCCTTCCAGTCCGGGGCCGTGATCGATGCAGGAGACGTCTTCGCAAGCAATACAGTTCTGCTCGAATGCATAGGGGTGCTGAGGAACGTCTTGGAGCTTGGCCAAAACGCAAAAGACACTTGTTGATTGTATATCAATTGAGATTCATGAGCCCTTCTGAACAGGAGGACACGATATGCCCGCTCAATCATCAATGCTCCATGTCCGCGTGGATGACCGCTTGAAGGGAAAGGCCGCCGCAACCCTGAATGGGATTGGCCTGACCCTTTCCGATGCCGTACGCATCCTGCTGACCCGCATCGTCGCCGAGGGTGGTCTTCCTGCCGGGCTGACTGCCGACCCCGATGCCCATGACGCCTGGTTCCGCACCAAAGTGTATGAAGCGCTGAACGATTCACGCCCTGCCGTCAAGCATGACCAAGTATTGCAAGATACCCGGGCGCTGGTCGACGGCAAGCGTCGTGCCGGAAATTGAATGGAAGGCGCTGGCTCATTTAGACCGAAAACTAGATATCAACACATGATATTGCGTTAGACTCGGGTTTTGGGTCAAGCTCCTGGGTTTTGCCCGGCAGGATGTTACGGCAGTCCTGTATGCCTTTGCCGGGCTTCCGGGTGCCTTGGCGGAGAGCCCCGACCTGACTGCCAAAACCCTCGATCTTGCGGCACCCGGCATGGATTTGGCCGATGTTATGCATCTCGGCGCTGGCGCGACGGGCTGGTGAAATCCGCACGGGCGCTTCCGAAACCTGCCGAAACCCATGTCGTCCCCGGACTTCACCCGGACTGCCGGTCTGTTTCGCCCCGCAGGCGTTGCCCTCCGTTCCGTCCTTGAGTTCGGGAAAGATCCGAGGCCGATTGTCCGGATCTCCGGTCAATCACCTCGTGGTTTGATGGCAATCCGGGTTGCGTGGCGACCACAACATCGATTTCGTTCAGCATTCCGGGTTGAAAGGCGACAGCGGTAGAGGCAAACCGGACCGATCGTCCACGTGGCTTGCGCACCACGTTTGCCGGTTTAGATTTCACCAAAGTTCGGAGTGAAACTGGTGCACCTTTCGATGAAGACTGGTTGGCTCGGACACTTTCGGGCAACGGTTGTCCTGAGCCTGCCGCTCATTGGCATCCACATTGCCCAAATGCTCACCCACACGACCGATGTCGTCATGCTTGGTTGGTATGGAGTGGATGAACTGGCGGCTGCGGTACTGGCGTCGGAAATCTACTTCGTGGTGTACCTCGTCGGGGTTGGTGCAGCCCAGGCCGTCATGCCCATGATCGCAAACGCACATGGCGCCGACGACTCCGATCGTATTCGCCAGGTGTTCCGGATGGGAAACTGGATCACGATCGCCTATGCCGTGGCCGTTTTGCCCGTTCTCCTGCTGGCCGAGCCGTTGCTGATCATGCTCGGGCAATCGCCACACCTGTCCGCGCTTGCTGGCGACTACATGCAGATTGCCGCATGGAGCATGGTTCCGACGCTGCTTGTATCAATGCTGAGGTCCCTGTTATCGGCGCTACGCCGGCCCGGAATCGCATTGATTGCCATATTGACCGGCGCTGCGGCAAACGCACTATGCAATTACATTCTCATCTTCGGCAACTGGGGGGCGCCCGAACTTGGAATTCGGGGTGCCGCGATCGCAACCGTCGTGACCGGAGTCCTGACCACCGCGATCCTCTTCTATACCGTCAAATGGATCCCGGAGACGAGCGGACGCGGACTGTTCAAGAGGTTGCTGAAACCGAACTGGACGGCATTTCGAGAGGTGCTCCGTCTCGGCTGGCCGATAGGGTTGACACTCCTCGCCGAAGCCGGACTCTTCTCATCTTCGAAAGTCATGGTCGGTTGGCTTGGAACGATTCCCCTGGCCGCGCACGGAATTGTCCTTCAAGTCGTTGCCATCTGCTTCATGGTCCCGTTGGGCCTCTCGAGCGCCGCGACAATTCGTGCAGGTTTCGCAGCGGGACAACGCGATCACGACGGGTTGAAACGAGGTTCAATGACGTCGCTGGCACTTTCGATGGCGATCGCCCTCGTGGCTGTCGCCCTGTTCCTGGTGTTCCCGGAGTCGTTTGTGCGCCTGTTCCTGGATCAGACACACCCGGAAACTGACAGGATTGTCGAAATCGGCATCACGCTCTTTTTCGTGGCGGCGGTTTTCCAGGTTTTCGATTACCTGCAAGTCGTCATTCTGGGCATTCTTCGCGGCGTGGAGGACACCAAGGTCCCCATGATCCTCGTGGCGACGTCGTACTGGCTGATCGGCGCTCCGATGTGTCTCGTGCTCGGTTTCCGGTTCGAATTCGGCGCCGCGGGAATCTGGGCAGGATTGGCAATAGGGCTGTGCGCGGCGGCTGTCGCCCTGTCGATCAGGCTCTGGCGAAGACTCGGCGCGCGTGCACCGGGCGCAAGGACCCCGGCGTGAGTCAACGGGAAATCGCAACCGGGATTTCAGTTGCACGAGTACAATTGCGAAAACTGACGCCCGTCACGTACGGCGGCTTGTCCCGGGGCCAGGTTTCCAGGGTCAAGGGACTGCCACTACGGTTCGCGCGCTGCTGGAACGGCGAACGAAGCAACCGCCTTGCACAACGACGAGGGAACGAATACTCGTGCCGGGAGCAGAGGCCCCTTAGCTCAACTGGATAGAGCAGCTGACTTCTAATCAGCAGGTTCGGGGTTCGAGTCCTCGAGGGGTCACCACGTCTACCAAATTTCCGTTCTCTGCGATCGAACCGCTTCACCCCATGTGAATGCGATCGAGCCACGCCTGCCTCCCGTTGCGGGATGCTGTTCCGGACCGGTGCGCTTTCAGTGCGAGTTGCTGACCGAATCGGCTCCATAGCCAGTTTCGAGCCGAACCTGAGCTTTTTTTCCGGACGACAAAAACATCGAAGGGGCATTTCACGCATCCTGTGGCCCCTGAGCGATCCGGATTCACCGAGAACGGCGAAACACATATCCATGGCGGAGAGAGCTCTGGCCGTTTTGCTGGCTCACCACAAATTCGTAGAAAAGCTGGAAGGTGATGCGACCACCATCTTGAGCTTCAATGCCAGGAAGAAGCAAAGGGAACTGGAGGCGGGCTCTGGGATGTTCTTCAGACACCCCCTGTCGGCAGAACATCAACCCGTCTTCTGTTTTCGGAGTACAAGTCATACGCCCATTTCGAACAGCAGGATGTGGACTGGTTATGTGATCTTGAATCCGAATTTCCGGATGCATTCCTGGTGTTCGCTACATTGAAAAGGGAACTGAAATCCAACGAGAAACAGCTGATGAGGCGTGCCGAAAATCAAGGAAGAAAGTTCTCCGAAAATGACCCAAGTCATAATCCGGTCTTGGCACTCACGGGAGTCGAATCGTTCGGACGCGAGTGGCCGCCTTATAGTTTGGAAATCTAGGGAGAAAATTTCCAGGAATTGCCGGGTACCGAATGGGGTACAGAGGACTATTGGAGCGGTGTGACTGTACCCAACAGCTTCATCTGGATGTGGAGCAATATCAATTGTGGCTTAGAGCTAGACCAAAAATCATTGAGTTCAGGCGAATATGGTAAAGACCCGGATTGGCGAAATCACGTCACTCGTCGAATAACGGTCCTGAATCAGAGCGGGCCTTCGAGGAGACATGGCTGGAATTGGTGTGTTATCACAAAGAAAACATGGCAGTCGAAGTCTCGGCCAGGGACGGCCACCTGCACCAGACCAAAAACGCCTCGCACGGATTGGCACTTCGATTCCTGGTCTTGTTCTTCCGTGCCTTCCGACAGCCCGTTAAGCAGATGCACGAATCCGTGCTTGACAAGAGGCGCGGGGTCTGGAAGCGATTGATGGATAAAGCGGGCCAGACGTGTCTGGATCAGGAAATTCGACCAATTTCACTCCGTAGTTCCACCTCTGTAATTCAGTTGCTGCAGGTTTCCCTTGTCCAGGTCCGAGGCGCTTCATGTATGCCTTTTTGAAACTCCTGTACGACATCGACAAGTTTGCAATTAACGTCGCCGAGTTTGCATTGATTATCATTTTGTTATCGGTGCTGGCACTCATGATAATCAGCCCGATCTTTGCCTTCATGGCCTATAACCGGGTTCGTGGTCTGGCTACGGAATTGAGTGCCTTGAAAAGCGAAGTCGCCGGGCTGAAACCCGCGGCACAGGGTCCGCCCGTTCCGCCGGCCGAGGCTGTAATCGGAGAAGCCGATGCCGTTCCTGACGAACATGAGCCAGAACACGAGACTCAGGTAGAATCGCCGAGGATTCTCCGGACGCCAACGCCCGCAAGCCGGGTTCAAGATATCGAACAGTTATTGACTTCGAACTGGCTGGTTTGGGGCGGCAGTGTCGCGCTCGCGATCGGTGGTGTATTTCTGGTCAAGTTCTCCATCGAACAGGGATTGCTCGGGCCAAAAATTCGTGTCGGCCTAGGCTTGGCACTAGGCGTGTTGCTGGTCATCGCCGGTGAATTCTTGCGGCGTCGACCATTGGAACGGGCGCTGGCGGCAATCCGGCCGTCTTACATTCCGCCGGCCTTGACGGCGGCGGGCATCTCGATTCTGTTCACCAGCATCTATGCAACTTACGCACTCTACGACCTAATCTCGGTTGGCACCGCTTTCCTGTTCTTGGCAAGCGTCGCTGCCTGTGCCGTGCTGCTGTCTTTGATGCAGGGCCCCTTGATCGCAGTGATCGGGCTTGTCGGCGGTTTCCTGGTCCCTTGGCTGACCTCAACCGGAGAGCACCGTCCAGAGGTGCTGTTTCCCTATCTGTTACTGCTGACCGCGGGCTCGTTGGCAATCGTGCGGCACACCGCCCGCTGGTGGCTTGCCTGGTTGGCCTTGGCTGGCGCGACAATCTGGCCGTTGCTTTGGTTCGCCGCCGTCTGGCGGACTGGCGATGCCTACATCGTTGGTTCTTATCTGCTGGCTGTTGGCGCGCTATTCATGGTGATGCGCTTCCGTGTTTCACCGGGCACCTCGGTGAGTGCCCCGACGCACGTTTTCGACTGGAAGGCCTTGACCGCGCCGGACCGCATCGCGGCGGTCGCCGTCCTGCTGGTAGGGATGTTGATCTTCGCGTTGGTCCGTATGGACCATTACGGCGTCGCGTCGCTCGTAGTCGCCGGGGTCGGTGTCTCCGGCATGCTTGCCGCGGCACGCCGCGAGTCTGCCTTCGATGCCCTCTGTATTGCAGCTGCGATCCTGGTTCTGGCCATTGTCGCCTTCTGGCATCTGCCGGAAGTCCTGAACGAGCGCTCGCCCATATTGGTGTTCGAGGGCCCGCGGGTCGGCGGCATGGCAGGGCCCATCGTCCCGCCCGCCCTGGCGCCATTTCTTGGTGTGGCCGCAGTCTATGCCTTAATCGTGGGTGCCGGTGGTTTCTACGCGTTGTGGGGAGCCCGCCGCCCGGTACTCTGGTCGGTGGTATCGGCGGCAACGCCAGTGCTTGTTTTCGCCATCGCCTATTGGCGCATCGAGGGCTTCGCGCTCGATCTCTCATGGACCGGGGCGGCGTTGGCATTGGCGGCAATCCTGTTGCTCGCGGCCGAGCGCGTACAACGTTTTCGCGAGGCGCCTGGAATGACCGGCGTACTCGGCGCCTACGCCGCATGCGTGATCGCAGCGCTGTCACTGGCGGCGACGACAGCGCTCGGGCAGGCCTGGCTCACCGTGGCGCTGGCGGTCCAACTCCCGGCGATTGCCTGGATTGCCGCGCGGCTCGACCTTCCGGCGATGCGTTGGGTGGCCTTTGCAATTGGTGCGATCGTACTGGTGCGGCTCGGCGTGAACTACCATGTTCTGGACTACCCGATCGGCGGCGTTCCGGGTCTCAACTGGCTAATCTACGGCTATGGCGGACCAGCGGTCGCTTATTTTCTGGCCGCGCGGATGTTCCGCCGCCGCTCCGATGACATCCTCGTCACCATGCTGGAAGCCGGCGCGCTTGTCTTTTCCGTGCTCTTCGTCAGCCTTGAGATCCGCCACTTGATGTCGGGCGGGCCGCTCGATGCGACCCGATACGACTTTTCCGAACGCACGATTCAGTCCGTAGCGTGGCTCACTGCTGCCTACGCCCTTAACGTGGGCCGGCCGGCAGATAGGCGGCTGGTGCCGTACTGGGGCTGGCGCATTCTGGCCGGGCTCGCTTTGGGTCAGGTGATGCTCCTGCAAGTCCTGTTCGACAACCCGTGGATCACCGGTGTTCCGGTGGGAAGCTGGCCAATCTTCAACCTGCTGCTGCTCGCCTATCTGGTCCCCGCCGGTTTCGCCGTCCTGTTCCTAAAAGCGGCGCGTCGGCGCGGCGACCCACCTGTGGCGAGAGTGGCGGGAATCGTAGCCGTGTTGCTCGGTTTCGTCTGGGTCAACTTCGAGATCCGCCACGCCTTCCACGGCTCGACGCTCGCCGGCGCCATCGGTGATGCCGAGCTTTACGCCTACTCTCTGGGTTGGCTCGCCTATGCCGGGATCCTGCTGGCGCTGGCGCTGGTGCTCGAGCAGGGTGCCGCGCTACGCTATGCCTCGCTCGCACTCGTCATTCTCGCCGCGGGTAAAGCGGTGTTCTTCGACATGGCGGCTTTGACCGGAATCTGGCGCGCACTTTCCTTTATCGGTGTTGGCTTGGCGGCAGTAGCTGTCAGCTACCTCTATCGCAGTTTTGTTTTCCCTCCGCGACCTAAAGGCGCCGGGGATGAATCCTTGCCTGTCAACGGCTTGGAACGGTCCAAATGAACGCACACCTCTCCGAACAGAGGAAGCACGAGAGTTCCTTTACGAAATCGACGACGACTCAGAGAATTCCGGCCAGGCAGTCGCGTTCTTTGACGGTGCCGTATTTTCGGGATTCACGGCAATGTCGCGCAGCCTGGCGGAAGTCGGGCGTTGCAAGCACGATTGCCAAGAAGTTACGCGCGCACGTCTCAAACAGGCATGAAAAGGCCTTGGAGAATCGACTCAAGCCTCATGCGCCGTGTCCCGGGCCTGAATGGGCTACGTTGTCAGGCCCTCGCAGACCAGGCGCACGGCAACGAGCGAATCCGTGGCGAAAAACCTTGTCAGGTTTCCTCGGAGACTTGATGCGTCACGTGCAAGCCCACCGATGGCCCGAGCCCCTCCCGCGGCAGTTGCGCAGACGAGACGGAGAAAAAATCGAAACAGTTGAAGCCGATTCTGGCACTTCGGGATGCCTTGAAGACAGTGAGAGCAGGCATGAACGTTGCCGGTGTGCCCCGCAAATCGGGCCGTGGCCGGCGTTGAACGTTAGCGGTGCCCGTTCTCGTCACGCGACAAGAGAACGACAGCTCTTCCGATGGTATCACCCCGCCTTGCCCCGGTGCCCTATGTCGAAAAGGACCGTTCAATGCGGTCCAAGGTGCGCATGGCATCGAGCACCCCGTGCACCGAGCCGTTGGGTTCGCGCCCTTCCCGGATGGCAGCAATGAACTCGCGGTCGATCAGTTCGATCCCGTTGTCGGATACGGCGACATCGCTCAGATCGATCGGGTTTTCCCTGCCGTCATAAAGGTCGTCGTACCGCGCGATATACGTGCCGTTGTCGCAGATATATCGGAAAAAAGTACCCAGCGGGCCATCGTTGTTGAAAGACAGCGACAGTGTGCAAATCGCGCCTGACGGGGTTTTCAACCCGATGGACATGTCCATGGCGATGCCCAATTCCGGGTGATGCGGTCCTTGAAGGCCAAAACACTCCGATGCCACCTCGCCGGTCTGGTACTGGAAAAGGTCGACCGTGTGGCAGGCGTGGTGCCAGAGCAGGTGATCCGTCCAGCTGCGCGGTTCGCCCTTGGCGTTGATGTTGGAGCGTCGGAAAAAGTAGGTTTGCACGTCCATCTGTTGGATTTTCAGTTCGCCTGCGTCGATCCTGTTGCGGATCCATTGGTGAGAGGGGTTGAAGCGGCGGACCTGGCCGGCCATCGCCAGGACGCCCGTTTCCATCTGCACCCTGCAGATTTCTTCGCTATCCTCCAGCGAATCCGCCATCGGGATTTCGATCAGAACCGGTTTGCCGGCCTTCATGCAGGCGATGGCCTGCTCGGCGTGCAGCTGCGTGGGCGTGGCCAGGATGACGGCATCGACATCCTCGCGCAGGATGCATTCGTCCAGGGACGTCGATGCGTGGCCGATTCCGCGTTCGGCAGCCGTTTCGTCGAGCTTGGACAGACTTGGACCCATGACCGAAGTGACGGAGACGCCTTCGATGTTGCCCAGCGCTTCCAGGTGTTTGGTTCCGAAGGCGCCGTATGCGCCAGCTATGCAAAACCTCATGTAAAAATCCCCTTTTTGTTCGTCAACTTGTCTTGTTTTCAAGGATGATGTGCCCGACGGCGGTGTTGGACGCCGGTACGTGATAGTGGCGGTGGACCTCGACGACCTCGTCATCAAGCGCCCCGCGCATGACGTGCCACATGACCATCTCGACCCCTTCCGAACCCGCCTCGCGCAGGTACTCAACATGCGGCATCCGTGACAGTCCCACGGGGTCCGAGGTCAGACGGTCAAGAAATGCTGCATCCCATTCCTTGTTGATCAGGCCGGCCCGCTTGTATTGCAGTTGATGGCTCATGCCGCCTGTGCCGAAGATCACCACGCTGAGGTCCTCGTCATAGTTTTCGACGGCGCGCCGGATCGCCTTGCCCAGGTTGTAGCAGCGGTTACCCGTTGGTGCGGGATACAGAACCACGTTGACGCAAAGCGGGATCACGAGCGCTGGCCATTCGTCATCGACGCCATGCTCGCCGAACATCAGCGACAGGGGTACGGTCAGGCCATGATCCACTTCCATCTCGTTCATGATGGTGATGTCGAATTCATCCAGGATCAACGATTGGGCGATATGGCTGGCCATCTCCTGGTGGTTCCTGACCACGGGAACCGGACGCGGCCCCCAGCCTTCGTCGGCGGGGCGGAATTCGGAGGCGCACCCCAGTGCAAAGGTCGGGATGTACGACGCATCGAAGGCCGTGCAGTGGTCATTGTAGACCAGGAAGACGACGTCCGGATTGGCCTGTTTCATCCATTCGCGCGACTTCCTGAACCCGGCGAAACATGGTTTCCAGTACGGTGCCCCGGTGTTCCCGGTGTCCATTGCGACACCTATAGCAGGGACGTGCGAACAACCCACACCTGCAGTGATACGGGCCATCAGTTCTCTCCCTTTTCATCCCATTCGTGTTGATAACGGTTGCCTTCGGGTGAGCGTCCTCCCTCGACCATCATCTTGCGATAGGCTTCGTTCCCCATTCCGGTCATGATGCCGGCCAACTGTTGAAAGTTGATCCCGTCATTGGCGGCAAGCTTGCTGGTGTAGTAGATGTTTCCCCCAAGCGCGAGCATCCGGTTCCAGTCGCGATCACGAACTGCCTGGCGTTGCTCCCGCGACATGGGGTAGCCGTCCATGTAGGCCTCTTCGTCCGCATTGAAGGCGTCGCGATTCTCTTGACGCCGCAGCGAGATGCAGAATTGATTGAGGTGATACCCCTGTCGCGCCCGGTCGGCGTCGAAGACGAACGTGCCGGGAATGTCCTCGTAGTCCTTTTTCAAGCCCATGAGCACTCTCCTCCTTTTCGATCATGTCTCTTCACTGGCCAGGCCTGCCAGTATGGCGTCGGTCATCGCGGAAACGTCGCGCGCCCCGAGGTCGCGGGCATCGAGACCCAGCGAGCCGGCCTCTCGCTGGCGCGCGCATGTTGCTTCCGCCATGTGGGGGGCGATCCCCAATTCGCGCAGCGCCTGCACCACTTCCTGCATTTCGGTTGCCCTGCGTGTCCCGTGGGTAAGGGCGCGCTCGAGCATATAGGGCACCCGGCGCTGCCAATCAAAACCGGGGAAGGTGGCTTCCAGCGATGCGAGAACATCGGCATCAATTCCCGCCTTGCGGCCTGCCAGGAAACACTCGAGGGTCAGTGCCTCGAGTCCCTTGATCATGACAGACCTGACCATCTTGCGCACGGATGCGGCTCCGACATCAACTCCGGCAATCTCCGTCGTCATCCCGAGCGCACGCGTCGCTTCCAGTGCAGCCTGCGCCTCCGCTCCCGCCAGGAGACAGTGCGATCTGTGTAGCCGGGGATGCACGGGCGTCATGATGGCAACGTCGACATAGCGCCCGCCCGCCGCCGAGATCATCGCGGCAGCGCGGCGTTTCGTGCCGGGGGCGCAGCTGTTGCAGTCGAGAAACAGGGTGCCGCCGAGGTTCACCCTCGCAGCTTCCGCGGCCGCGGCTTCCGCCTGTTCGGCCGTGACGAGTGAAAATATCAGGCCGGCATCCGTGCAGGCATCGGCGGACGTTGCCTCACCGATGACATCGTATTCGGCGTAGTCGCCGCGTTTTGCCCGGGCCTCGGGGCCTTTGGTCTTGATGTCGAAGGCCCGCATGACGTGGGAGCCGCCTTCCCGGCGCAACCCCTTGGCAAATGCCTGCGCGGCTTCGCCGAATCCCAGGAACGTGATGCTGGAACTGCTTGTTGCCACGGATGGCTCCTTTCCGGTTCCCTTGAGGTTAACACCCGGGGCATGGCGGAAGCCAATTCAATTGACTGGACGAGTATTGAAAAAAGCTATGACATCGTCATTTGGCGCGGTTGCGGGCAGGGAGTTTGCTGAAACGATGCAAATGCGAAATGAACTGTGCCTGTGTTTCGGTTGGTCGCCAGTCCTTGCGATAGGTGAGCCCGATATCCCGGAAATGGCCCGCCAGGGGAATGTCGAGTGTGGTGATCATGCCGAGCCTTTCGTCAACACTGATCTGATGGCGCGAGACGACCGAGATGTAGTTGCCCTCGGACAGGATGCCCCTCAATGTCGCCATGGACGACGAGACCACCCGGACCGGTGTCTGCTTTCGCTCGTGAATGCGAAATCTCTCGAACAGGTATTGTCCGGCCGGGGTTTCCCTGGGCGGCGCGATCCATGGGAATGTCAGCGTATCTTCCAGCCCCAGGTTTTTCTGTCCTGCCAGCGGGTGGCCGGGGTGAGCGACGATTGCCAGGGCGTCGCGAAAGAGGAACTCTTGCTCCACGTCTTCGGCGGGGGGCGGATGACGCAATGCGCCGATCAGGCAATCCAGATCGCCTTCGCGCAGTGACCGCAGCAACTCCGCGTATCGCCCGTCGATCACGCGAACCTGGACGCCTTCGGTCGAACTGACCATCGCGTGCACGGCCTGCGGCACGATCGCCGTCCGGGCAAGAGGCAGGCTCCCAAGAACAAAGGTTCCCTTGTCTTCGCCCAGTTCGCGGCTGATTTCCTCAAGACCCTGCCGAATTTCAGATTGAGCCAGCTTGGCTCCGAGAACAAAGGCATCTGCAGCTGTGGTGAGCATGACGCCCGAAGGGAGGGCGGCGAAGAACGGTACGCCCGAAAGTGCTTCAAGGCTGCGCGCGGTCCTGTGCACTGTGGGTTGAGACAGGCCGAGAGTGCGGGCTGCGACGGTGAAGCTGCCGGTGTTGGCGATCGCGATCAGATTGCGTAGCTGGGCTGCCGTAACCGAGAGGTCAAAGGTCGGGCGCCTCGGTCTTGTCTTGCCGCCAGCGCGTGAAGCCGCGCGCGCGCCGTCCCTGAGGTGTTTCAGCGCCGCCGCGGCGCGCCGTTCGAAAGCGGCCCCGCATTTCGTGAGCGAGAACCGCTGACGCCGCCGGATCAGCAATTTTGCTCCGACATCGGACTCAAGGCGGGCAATGGCCTGGGTCGCCGCCGGCTGGGAGAGATGACAGTGTTCGGCTGCCGCCGAGACGGAGCCCTTGCGTGCGGCCTCGATGAATACCCGCATGTGCCGGATGTTGGGGAATCCGTTTTTCATGTGTCCCGCATTTAGCCTGCTATGCCTTTTACTTATTTTAGATACTCATTTCGAAATAGGCAATCCGCTCCCGGTGACGTTAGGGTAGTCCGGAAGAGGCTGGTGCCGCCGGCCGGAACCGAGACGAGCAGGAGCTTCGCGACATGTCCGAAAAGAAAACCGCATTGGTGATCAGTGCACATTCCGCAGATTTCGTATGGCGTGCCGGGGGGGCGATCGCCCTGCACCAGGCGAAAGGCTACGAAGTGACGGTCGTCTGCCTCTCCTTTGGCGAACGCGGCGAGAGTGCGAAGCTGTGGAAGCAGGAAGGCATGACCCTTGGAAAAGTCAAGGCGGCACGTCGTGGCGAGGCCGAGAATGCGGCCGACGCGCTTGGCGTGAACGACATCCGTTTCCTCGACGTGGGTGATTACCCCCTGGATTTGGGGCGCGAGACCCAAGAGCGGATGGTCGACGTGATCCGCGAAACCCAGCCCGGTTTCATGATGTCCCATTCGAAATGGGATCCTTACAACACCGACCACATGAATGCGACGCAGTTCGCCCTGGAATGCCGGATGATCGCGCAGGCCTGGGGCCACAACCCGGGGGAAAAGGTGCTTGGTGCTCCGCAGCTTTACCTGTTTGAGCCGCATCAGACCGAACAGATGGGGTGGAAACCCAGCGTTTTCCTCGACATCACCGAGGTCTGGGACAGGAAGTGGGCCGCGATCCAGTGTATGCAGGGCCAGGAACACCTGTGGAATTTTTACAAGAACGTGGCCGAGAACCGCGGCAACCATTTCCGCCGCAACTCCGGTGGAATGGCCGGTGGCCGGCCCGCACGATACGCCGAAGGCTTCCAGGAAATCTTCCCGCGCACGGTGGATGAACTGGAATGACGTACCAGCCGGGAACGATGGGCGTTGTCGTCCAGAACATCGAGCGCATCGACCAGGAGATCATTGACGGGCTGGCGGAATGTGGCGTTTCCACGGTGCATGAAGCGCAGGGACGCAAAGGCCTCTTGGACGACTGCATGCGTCCGATCTTTTCCGGTGCGCGAATCGCCGGATCGGCCCTGACCATCCTGGCGCCGCCTTGCGACAACTGGATGATTCATGTCGGAATCGAGCAGCTGAAACGCGGCGACGTCATGCTCATGGGTACGGTTACGCCGTCGAATGCCGGGTATTTCGGCGATCTGCTGGCAACGTCGGCCTTGGCGCGGGGATGTCGCGGCATGATCATTGATGGCGGGGTTCGCGACGTGCGCGACCTGACCGAAATGGGCTTTCCGGTTTGGGCAAGGTCGGTGCACGCACAGGGCACGATCAAGGAGACGCTCGGATCGGTGAACGTGCCGGTTGTCTGCGCGGGTGAACTCGTCAACCCGGGCGATATCGTCGTGGCCGATGATGACGGTGTCTGCATTGTCCGGCGTGAAGAGGCGGCAGGCGTGCTGGAAAAGGCGCAAGCGCGCGAGGCAAGCGAGGCAGACAGGCGGGTGCGCTTTGAAGCGGGCGAACTGGGGCTCGACATCTACGGCATGCGGAAACGGTTGGCCGAAAAGGGCCTGAAGTATGTCTGAAGGGCGTTGAGCCCGGCGCAGCCGGAAACGTTGGGGTCGCCAGGTGCTGCTGCGCGCCCCGGGATTCGAATGGCCAAGGGTCAAATCGAAGGGCAAGAGTCGAAAAAACAGGCAAGAGAGGCCAGAAAGGAAAGCGCCGGGATGACGACTGGAGTGCGCTGCATGTGGATGCGCGGCGGAACGTCGAAGGGCGGGTATTTCCTGGGCGAAGACCTGCCTGCTGCCCCGGCGGCGCGCGATTCGATGCTGTTGAGGATCATGGGGTCTCCCGATTTCCGTCAGATCGACGGAATGGGAGGAGCCGACCCTTTGACCTCGAAGGTGGCGGTGGTCAGGAAATCCGAACGCGAGGGCGTGGATGTCGATTACCTGTTCCTGCAGGTCTTCGTGGACCAGCCCTTGGTAAGCGATGTCCAGAATTGCGGAAACATCCTTGCGGGAGTCGGGCCTTTTGCCATCGAGCGCGGGCTGGTCGCGGCGCGAGACGGCAAAACGCCGGTGACCATCCATATGGAAAACACCGGGCAGGTGGCCGTTGCGCGTGTGGCAACGCCTTGCGGCATCGTCAGCTATTCAGGGGAGGCCAGGATTGACGGGGTGCCGGGTGGGTCGTCGCCCATCCCGGTTTCCTTCAACGACACGGCAGGGTCGACCTGCGGCGCGTTGCTGCCAACCGGAAATGCTGCCGACGTGGTGGAAGGCATCGAAGTCACGATGATCGACAATGGGATGCCGTGTGTCGTGATGCGGGCTGACGAGGCCAGCATCGTGGGTGATGAAGCTCCCGAGGTGCTCGAGGCTGACACCGAATTGCGCGAACGACTGGAAGCGATCCGGATGGCATGCGGTTCATTGATGAACCTGGGCGACGTGTCCGGGAAATCCGTTCCCAAGATGACCATGGTGAGCAGGGCGCGCGCAGGCGGGGCGATCGCGACGCGGACCTTCATTCCGCATCGATGCCACAAGGCAATCGGAGTGCTGGGCGCGGTGAGCGTGGCGACGAGCTGCCTGATCGAGGGCTCGCCTTCATTCGGTTTGGCCAGGCGTGGCAACGGTAGGCGGCGTAACCTGTCGATCGAACATCCGACCGGCGAAATGACGGTTGTGGCAACCCTGGATGAAGACGGTGCCGTAGCTGAAGCGGCAATCCTGCGAACCGCACGTAAACTGATGGATGGGGAGGTTTTCGTATGAGCGGACAGGAGATGGACCCCGATTGGCTGGTGTTTCACCCCGAACCCAGGAAACCGGACTTCGTGCTGCCCGCGGGAGCGGTTGATGCCCATTGTCACGTCTTTGGTCCTTCCCCGGAATTCCCCTACGCGCCCGAGCGGAAATACACTCCGTGCAACGCGGGCAAGGACAAGCTGTTCGAGTTGAGGGACTACCTCGGGTTTACCCGTAATGTGATCGTTCAGGCCACGTGTCATGGAAAGGACAACCGCGCGATGGCCGACGCCTGTCGAACGGCAGGAGACCTGGCGCGCGGAGTGGCCAGCGTTGGCGCGGACGTCAGCCGGGGCGAACTGGTCGACATGCATGAAGCCGGCGTGCGCGGCGTCCGGTTCAATTTCGTCAAACGGCTTGTGGATGCGACGCCGAAAGAGGTTTTCGTCGAGATTGCCGACAGGGTCCAGGAGTTTGGCTGGTCGATCGTCGTCTATTTCGAAGCTGCGGACCTGGAAGAACTCGAACCGTTCCTAAAAGAACTGCCGGGTATCGTCGTGGTCGATCACATGGGCCGGCCGGACGTGACCAAGGGTGTCGACCATCCGGATTTCGAACGGTTTGTCCGGCTCATGGCCGAAAATGAAAACATCTGGACCAAGGTCACGTGCCCGGAACGGTTGACAGCGGCGGGGGCTCCTTACGATGATGTTGTTGCGTTTTGTCGAACGATCGTCGACAGGTTCGAAGACCGGGTCCTGTGGGGTACTGATTGGCCACATCCGAACATGAAGTCGCATATGCCCGACGATGGGTCACTGGTCGACTACATCCCGAGAATCGCTCGAACGCCCAGGCAGCAAGGGAAACTACTCGTGTCGAACCCGGTCCGTCTCTACTGGGCAGAGGAATCATGAAACTGGCACCCGAAGTACCGCTTCCTGCTGGGGCAGGTGTGCGGCTTCGGCAAATGTTCAGATCGTCCCCGGCCACCGAAGCTGGCTGCCTGCACCAGCCAGTAGCCAGGATTGAAGGACCAGGCACGGGACTCAAGGGAGCCCGGGTGCGAGGCCGGGTCTTTCGATGAACGAAGACAAGGAAGACGAGTCGATGTCCAAGCCAAGCACTCAGCCATGCATCATTTGCGTTGCGATCACGGGTTCGTTGCCGACAAAGGAAAACAATCCCGCGGTACCAATTTCGATCGACGAACAGGTCGAGAGCTGTCAGCAGTCGTTCGAGGCTGGTGCGACCATAGCTCACTGTCATGTCCGAAATGATGACCAGTCTCCGACGTCCGATCCCGACAGGTTTTTGCGCCTCAAGGAGAACCTTGAAAGGCATTGTCCGGACATGATCGTCCAGTTCTCGACCGGTGGGCGAAGCGGCACGGGCCGGGAGCGTGGCGGCATGTTGCCGCTTCGCCCGCACATGGCGTCGCTTTCCGTCGGGTCGTGCAACTTTCCGACGAGGATCTACGAAAACAGCCCTGAACTCGTTGACTGGCTTGCGGAGGAAATGAGGCGTTATGACGTCCGGCCGGAAGTCGAGGCCTTCGATCTTGGCCACGTCTTCCAAGCCGCGACAATGGTTGAAGACGGACGGCTGCCTTCCAACATCCACATCCAGTTTGTCATGGGAGTCAAGAATTCGATGCCCGTAGACCGGGAAGCATTCGACTTTTTTGTCAGAACGCGTGAACGGCTGTTGCCCGGAGCGTCGTGGTGTGCCGCAGGAATTGGTGCCGGCCAGATCGTTGTCAACGAGTGGTGCATTCGGGAAGGCGGACATGTCCGTACCGGTCTGGAGGACAATGTCAGGTTGAACCGTACGACATTGGCACCGTCCAATGCCGCGCTCGTTGAACGTGCCGCGGAACTCTGTGAACGGTTCGACCGTCCGGTCGCGACAGCCGCGGAAGCTCAAAGCATTCTCAAGTTGAAACGGCGCCAGACCGAATGACCATGATGTTGCGCTCCTGCATGCTACACGGAGGAGCATAAGGAGTCATCTTCGTTGCAGTTCAGGAAGTTCGAATCCGATTGATCGATTTGCCTCTTGGTTGGACCGTATCCTTACAGCAGGACCATCAGTTTTCCTGCTTTGGCAATCCCGTTCATTTTCACCGGCATTGATGATCCGGGAAAGGGTTGAATAGCCTATTCCAAACGCCTGACACGGAAAGTTGGGAATACTTGCAAGAGCTTGACTTATCGAATTTCCCAAACGGGAGGCGCCTTGGTTGATGGTGACAAAATACTGCTCGCTGGCGACCTTTTTGCCATGGGAGAAACACTTGCAGGTGTGGCGACACCCGCCAAACCTCTCTGAATCTGCGTTGAAGTAGAATTCTCCAGGTTAGCATCATTGTCGAGTGCCGGACCTCGGCAGCAGGGCTGTCTTGAACTCACAAGCCTGTCCGTTGCAATGCTTTTCACATTTCCGGGACACCGGCAGGCAAAAGAGATTATTCGTTCGGTCGGCATGTTCTCGAAGAAATGCGGGCGGCGGTTACCGTTCAGTCGAGGGAGCGGGCGTCATGTCGGTGCTGGAGCGCTGTGTCGAACTCAACCGCTGGACAGACTGCCTGTGCTGGCAGGCAGAACGGGCAATGGAAGTGGCTGCCCGGCAAGAATATTCGGGATGCAACCGTCGTGAGTGTGGGAGATTGACATGTCCGAGAAAGGATCCAGCCTCACCTCTGCCCACCCGGTGTTCCGCCCGGCGCTTCGACGCGGACCGTGACGATATCGGTATCGTGATACTGCTGGTGGCGAACCCAGGACGCGAGGTGCCGCAACAGACGGAGTGAAACTTCCTGTTCGATCGCGTCTTCCTCCGCATGTTCGCCGAGTAGCGCAAGCCGATCCTGAAGATTTCCTCCGCCCGTCGAGGCGACGAATTCCAGGATTGCGCCGTCATCCTCCTTGCGCGCCGTCAGGAGCAAGCGCCGCCGTTCTGGCTCCTCTCCGGCTTCTTCCTTCCGCATGAGTGTCAGCAATGCTTCCTCGGAGACGGCATCGAGACGGTCCGCCATAGCCATGTCCCAACCGCTACGGGACGCGAACGCGGCAAGAACTTTCCTGATGTTCTCAAGGGCCGAGACGTCCAACTCCACTTCGACCCGGCTGTGGCGTGGTTTCGTCAACTCCGTGAAAAGGGTCATAGTGATCGCCACGAGGCCGCCTGCCACCATCCCGTTGTGTAGATGCGGACCGGCAAGCGCCGTTATGTATTCCGGAAACACCACGCCGTTCTGGAAGCCAACGCCGACCCAAAACGCGATTCCGGCGATCGCGCCTTTGCGATAGTCGATCCCGTCCTGAACGACTATCCTCATGCCGATCACGAAGATGGTCGCCATCATTACGGTGATGAACGCCGCGATGACCGGACCTGGTATCGCCACGATCACGGCGAGCGCCTTGGGAAGGAACGCCAGCGCGATGGCCACCGCCCCGTAAGCGACTCCGACCCGGCGGGAGCTGATCCCCGTGAGTTCGATCATCGACGTGCCCGTCGGACGGAACCCGATCGGCATCGTTCCCGCGAGGCTGGACAACAGATTGCCGGTCACGTCCGCCGCCACCGCGCCTTGCGTCGTGCGGAAGTCCACCGCCCGGGGCGGAGACCGGGAAACGCGTTGGACCGCGACGGAGCCGCTGATCGTCTGAATCGTGCAGACCACGGATATGAACAGAAATGCCGGAAGAAGGCCCCAGAAGGCAGGTCCGAAGTCGAGATCGAAACCCGGCCATCGAGCATCCGGAAGACCGACCCACGGGGCTTCGGTGACGCGGTCGACTTCGTAGAGACCGAACGCTCCCGCGACCATCGAGCCGGCAACAATACCGATGACCGGTGCCCAGAGACGCAGCGGGCCCTTCGCCTTCAGCACGATGACAGAAATGACGAGCAGGGTCGCGAGAGTGCTCAAAGGAGCCGCCGACGGCGGAGCCCCGGCTGGCACATTTTTCAACTGGTCGAAGATGACCGGCATGACCGTGACCGGAGTCAGCATGAGGACCGTTCCCATGACAGTTGGCGTCAGAATCCGCCGAAACAGCGAAAGCCGCGCGGAGAACACGAACTGAAAGAGAGCCAGGACGAGCACCAGGACGGCGAGCAACGCCGGACCGCCCTCGGTCAACGCCGAGATGCAGACCGCGATCGAAGCTCCAGACGTTCCCGTTACGAGGATGTAACCGGCGCCGATCCGTCCGACCCGAATCGCCTGCAGGATCGTGACCACTCCGCAGATCATGACCGACGCGGAGACCGCCCACAGCAGAAGCGACTCGGCCTCACCCGCGGCCCTGAATACGACCGTCGGAATGAGCACCGTGCCGGGTATGGCCATGCCGGCAAGTTGTATGCCGAGGCCAGCCGCAAGCATCGCCCGAATCTTCTTGTCGGGATGACGGCCGGAAGCGGATGTGGTGTCGGACGCGTCAGCGCTCATGGCCTTAGCACCTGTGAGAAACACTTCGAATCGATCGCGATGGACCGCATCGGCGAGAATGAAGGAGGCTGGCGGGAGTCCCGGTTTCAGTTACGAAGTCCGCTCGAACAAATGACATCAGAGCAACCCCGGGAGCCAGAGGCAGGTTGCGGGCACGGCCAGAATGATCGCGACACGGACAAAATCGCTCAGCAGGAATGGAAAGACGCCCCTGAACGATTCGCCGAGCGGGACATCGTCGGCCAAGGAGTTGATCACGTAGACGTTGAGGCCGATCGGAGGGGTGATTAACCCGACCTCGACGACGATCAGGGTCAGGATCCCGAACCAGATGGCGATCTCCTCCTCCGTAAGGCCGAATTCGAGGCCGGTAACGAGGGGAAAGAAAACCGGCACTGTCAGCAGGATCATGGCCAGGCTGTCCATTACGCAGCCGAGAATCAGGTAGACGAGCAGGATGCCGATCAGGATTGACATCGGCGCCAATCCCGAAGCCGCGAATGCGTTGGCCAACTCGATCGGGATCTGTGTCAATGCGAGAAAGCCGTTGTAGACCTCGGCACCGATCAGGATAAGGAAGATTGCCGCGGTAACCTGTGCGGTCTCGAGCAAGCTCGAGACGAAACCCGCCCAGTTCATTCGCCCGGACATGGACGCGAGCAGGAGCGTGGCCGCGGCCCCGATCGCCGCGCCTTCCGTCGGGGTGAACACGCCGAGATAGATACCGCCGATCACCATCAGAAAGATCGCCCCAACCGGCACCACCAGGCGCAGGCTCCGCACCCGCTCGCGGAACGGCGCGGCCGGAACGACAGGAGCCGATGCAGGGTTGAGCCGGACATATACGCTGACCGCTACCGAATAGCCGAGCGTTGCGATGGCGCCGGGGACCAGTGCGGCGAAGAACAGTTTGCCGATCGACTGCTCGGTGATGATCGCGTAGATCACCAGAATCACCGAAGGCGGAATCAGGATGCCGAGGGTGCCGCCGGCGGCCAGCGAGCCCGTGGCCAACGCCCCTGAGTAGCCGGAACGCCTCATCTCGGGCATTGCCACTGACGCCATCGTCGCCGCGGTCGCGAACGACGACCCGCAGATGGAGCCAAATGCTGCGCACCCGAAAACGGTTGAAATGGCCAGCCCACCGCGGCGGTGCCCCATCCAGGCGCGGGCCGAGTCGAACAGCGACCGGCCGAGCCCCGCACGGGTGGCGAACTGGCCCATCAACAGGAACAGCGGCAGCACCGAGAGGGTATAGCCCGAGGTCCGGCCGAAAGGACCCGTGTTGAGCAGGCCAAGCAGCGCTGGCCATCCCGCCAGCACGGAGAACCCGAAACCGCCGACCGCGAACATGGCGATCGCGACCGGCATCCGAAGGGCGATCAGCATCAGGCAGACGCCAAACAGGAGCCCGCCGAACTCGATATCGGTCATTGGATAAGTGCGCGCAGATGGCGACAGAACCCCCAGACGGAGACACTAGTCAGCAACATCGCCCCCGGTAGCGCGGAGAAGTACCCCAACCAGATCGGAATGCCGAGAAACAGCGTCGTCTCGCCGTCCTCAAGCTTGTGCATGCCTCCCACCAAGAGACGCCAGGTGATCAGCGCCGCAACTGTCGCGAAGACGAGATTGTGCGCCGTGTCCAACGCCGTCTTGTGACGCCGGCGCATTCTTCCGGTGAAAAACTCGACGGCGATGTTGCCATTCCTCATGTAGCAGTAGGGGAAGAAGGCGAATACCGCCACGCCGCAGGCAAGCTCGGTGATTTCGTAGTCTCCGGGTATCGGCGCGTTGAAGAGGTAGCGCCCGAGGACACTGATCCCGGTCATCGCAACGATTCCGATCAGGAGAATTCCGCCAGCTATCGCCAACGCTTTGGCCAGACGCCAGCAGACGGCGCCGAGGCCTCCATTTTGATGGAACCGGTTCGCGAAGCCCACGTCTTGCATCGCTATCCACCACCCGCATGCGACTATTGCTGATCGCCGGCGTACTTGGCGAGCAGGCGCTTCGCGTCAGCAAGAAGCGCTTGTCCGTCGTATCCCAGGGCACCGACCTTCTCGACCCATCCGTCGATGACCGTCCGGGTTTTCTCCTGCCAGCGCTGCCGCTCCGCCTCAGACAGGGACAGGATCGGCTGGCCTCGCTCAATCGCGATTGTCCGCCCTGGCTTCTCGTCTTCGCCCCATATCTGGCCGAGCTTCTTGGCCAACGCGATTCCGGTGCTGCTGTCGATGATTTCCTTGACGTCCGAAGGCAGTTCCTCGTAGCGGCGCTTGTTCATCGTCATCACGAACAGGACGCGGGATAGGGCGACTTCGGTGTGGTAGTTCGTCACTTCGTGCAGACGGAAGGGACGCATGATGGTCCAGGGGATTGCGGTTCCTTCGACCACGCCCCGTGAAAGGGCCTCGTAGACGGCAGGGATCGGCATGCCCACCGGGACAGCGCCCAACGCGCTGAGGGTCTCAGCACCGACACGCGAAGGGGTGCGTATCTTCATGCCCTCGAAGTCCTCAAGTACGCGAATCTGCTTCTCGACAGTGTGGATATGGGTCGGCGCGGTGGTGTGAAAGACCAGTGGGTGCGTGTCCTTGTATTCGTCCGTCATCCACTTTTGATGGAACTCGGTCAGTGCCTGACTGGCCTCCAGCGCGTCGCCGGCGAGGAAGGGCAATTCAAAAACCTCTGTCAGCGGAAACCGCCCTGGCGAGTAACCCGGTATTGTCCAGATGATGTCGACCACGCCGTCACGTGCCTGGCCGTAGAGGTCCGACGGCCTTCCGCCGAGCTGCATTGCCGGAAATACCTGAACCTTGACCCGCCCCTTCGATTTCATTTCAATCTCGTCGGCCCATGGTTGTAGGAACAATCGGTGGGCGATCGCCTTGGGTGAGTTGAAATGGTGCAGCCGAAGGGTGATCTGCTCCGCGTCGGCGCGGTTTGGCGCCGAAAAAAGCAGTCCCAAGGCGAGCAAGATCAACGCCGCGGAGCCAGCAAACTCCCGAAATGAAGCCAAATGTCCTGTCCTTCGGTCTTCTGATGCCCGGCCCGAAACGAGCCGAGTGGTTTCAACAACGAGGGCTTCGAGAACATGTCCTGCGAAGGAGCAGCGCACGAGGCCGCGCGGGTTTGTACGGCGGGATAAGAGGTGGCGGACCGGTATCGATCAGACGTTGCCGATGCCGGCCCCCGAGGCGGAAAAATGGTCGACCGACCATTCCCCTTCCACCAGCCCAGAAAGATCGGTGTACCCCAAGATGTTCAATCGGGGCGTCCAGTTTTCCAGTCCAACTGCCGGACGCTGGCATCCTCGAGGAGGCCCAGTTTCTGGAGGGGATTGTCGGCGAGGAAAGCCTGCGCCACCTCGAGCGAAGGGGCTTCGATGACATTGAGAGTGCCGTTGATGTTCCCCCGGTCGTCGATCGTCGGACCGGCGCAGTGAACAGTCACATCGGGATGGTCAGGGTGGTCTCTCATATAGGACACGACGTCGTTCAGCGTTTCCCGCCGTTGCTGCGCCGTTCCGGGCTTGTCGGTTCCAAAAATCACAAAATACATCGGATGCTCCTCATGTTGAATATAGCATCAGTCATCAAAGCAAGTTTACCTTGATTGAATCAAGTAAAAATTTAGCAAAGACACAATTGGAACGTTAAACCAATGCACGCAAGTCTTCATGCATCGTCTGTTCCTGCCGGAGAAGGCGGAACGCGAAGGGACGGGGCTGCGCTCATCGCCGATCGAAAGAAGGAAAAGTTTGCCCGCAAGCTGCTTGACCGGCTTCCGTTCGCGATGATCCTCATTCACGACAGTGGCCGGATTACCCATTGCAACGGAGCAGCGGACACGCTTGCGTCGCGGATTGAAAAACGGTCACAATACGAACAGTTTTCGCGCACCTGCGGTTCTCGATGCGATCAAGGGAACGTTTGCCGACGGAAAGGCGAGTACAGCCGAATTCCAGGTTGCCGCCGGCGAACGACATTTTCAGGCCAGAACGGCCGTGCTTCCCAGGGCCTTCGGGCGCGACGGTCACCGCAGGCTTGCCATGCAGATTCATGACCGAACCGTCGAATATGCGACAGACGTCATGCGCACGGATTTTGTCGCCAACCCCAGTCACGAGTTGAGAGCACGCTTCGCATCCGTTCTTGGCTACGTCGAGACATTGATGCCAGGCTCTCAAGACAATCCGTAAGTTCGGGACGAGTTTCTTGGAGTCATTCATGAACAAGGCCTCAGGATGCGACGTCTGTTTGACGATCTCATGTCATTGAGCCGAATTGAACTTGACGAACACCTGTCCCGACGAACGCTGCGATGTCCGGGAGGCGGTCGGGCAGGTCACCGATGCCCTGAGACCGATCGCGGAAACCAACGAGGCCAGCCTGGTCAGTCGGCTGCCGGAAGGCGCAAGACTCGAAACGCTCGGCGATGCGGACCAATTGTCGCAAGATTTCACCAATCTGATAGAAAATGCCGTCAGGCATGGCGGCGGTGCCATTGAAATCACGGTCGCGGAAAGTGATCCGCGATTCCCCGACATGTTCGGGATCGTCGCCAGTGATTCCGGTCCTGGGATTGCCGGGGAGCATATTCCACGCCTGACTGAGCGTTTTTGCGGGGTTGATGCGGCAAGAGACCGCGAGAAGGGGGGCACAGGACTTGGCCTGGCAATAGCCAAGCAAGTTCTCAATCGCCATCACGGTACGCTGGAAATCAACGCGACACCCGGAGCAGGCAGTCGTTTGACAGTCTGGCTTCACAGCCTGGAAAACAGGACCGGAGGCGCCGCCCCGGCGGCATGAATCCCGGTGGTTTCGTCCGGCGCGTCGGAGGGCGGGCATTCAGCAACGCCGAAGCTCACGCGGTTACAGACCGCTATCGGGACTCCTCCGCACCCGGCGGCCGTTGCCGGCTACAATCGGTCGCCAACCCGTGCACTTGCCTCGATCAACAGGCCTTTCGCGGTGTCGAGGAACTCCTGGTTGAACCGGCTCAGCATGCCGAAAACCGAAATCGTCAGCCTGGTCTTGCCTTTTCCGTCCTTGACTGGAACCGCCAGTGCCGCGATGTCGGGCTCATTCTCGCCAAGGTTCAGGGCGTAACCCTGCCGAAGAGTTTTCTTCAGGTCTTCCTCAAGGGGTTCCAGGTCAACGGGTGCAGGCTTCGCGCCCGCGATCGTTGTCACAGCGAGGCGAGCGCGCCGTTCGTCGGAGGTCATCTGGGAAAGCCAAAGCTTGCCCTGTGCGGTCGTGTGCAACGGAAGCAATGTCCCCACGCTGACATTTACGGAAATCGGTCGCGAGGAATTGGCGACTGCCACGCATGTCGGTCCGAAACGAGTCAACCGGCAAGCCATGACCGACTCGTTGAGCGTGCTGCTCAGCAAGTCTATTTCGGGCTGTACGATGATCGAGAGCGAACCGGATTCCCCCGCGAGCCAACCGAGTTCCTCAATCTTCTGACCCAACGCAAAACGACCGCGCCGGGTGATTCGAAGGGCCCCGGCGTGTTCGAGCGTCATCAGGAACCGATGCGCGGTCGCCCGGCTCATCCCCAAGCGGGCAACCACGGTCTCCGCCGAGATCTCCTTTCGGTCGGCCGAAAACAGCGAGAGGATGCCGAATCCTTTCAGAATCGAATGGTTGAGAGGTGTGCTCATTCAGATTTCCGGGATTCCAAACGGCCAACGGTTCTTTTGTTCGGACGTGAACGATCTTGACAAGATTCAATGTAACATTCAAAATAAGAGATTGCAATCTTGTATAATGAGATAATTCGCAAAGGCAAAGCTGATGCCACTGACTTGCGACGAATCACTCGCCACCGTTTCGGGGATTTCCTTCGAACCGAATTCGCCGGTAAGCGATGAACACCGGATGAACTTTGGCGGAACCAGCGCGGGCGGATACGACCGACGCGGAGGATCGGCGGCGTTCGGCGAATTCACAGAACTGAACCGGGTTACGCTCGAGAACCCCGGCCAGATCGATCGGACCTGAACCCGTGCCCAGGGGAAATGAAGGGGCGGTGACCTTGTCGGCCGGCGGTGCGCTGTTCGGCAAGCTCAAGGCTCTTGGTGTCGACTTCGTCTTTGCCAATTCGGGTACCGATTTCCCGCCGATCATCGAGGGATTGATCGACGCCCGGAACCGGGGAATCGATCTGCCGCAAGCGGTGACAGTACCGCACGAACATGTTGCGCTCGGAATGGCTCACGGATTCTACCTGATTTCGGGCCGTCCACAGGCAGTGATGCTGCATACGAACGTCGGCCTGTCGAACGGTGCGACAGGGGCCATAAACGCCGCCTGTGACCAGGTACCCGTGTTTCTGATGTCCGGGCGAACTCCCGTCATGGAAGGTGGCCGGTTCGGAGCGCGGACGGTGCCGATCGGCTGGGGACAGGAGATGTATGACCAGTCTGCGCTGGTTCGGGAGGCGTGCAAGTGGGACTACGAACTGCGGTTTCCGGACCAGGTTCCGGATGTGCTTGACCGGGGTTGGGCCATCGCGAACTCGACGCCGAAGGGCCCGGTCTACCTGAGCCTGCCGAGAGAGGTTCTGTGCGCGCCATGCCTGAATGACAGGATTGACAAGCCGTCCCGCATGGCGCCGGCGCTTTCGGCGCCATGTCACGATGCCCTTGAAGCCGCTGCCGGCCTGTTGGCGAACGCCAAGAGACCGTTGATCATCGCCCAGAGAGGCGCCGGGACCGCGGAGGTTTTCGAGGCGCTGACGGATTTCGCAGAACGTTGGGCCATTCCGGTGTCCCACTATTGGGCCAACCAGATAGCGGTTCGCATGTCGAGCCCGGTTCATGTCGGCTGGACCCCCGACGAATTCCTCGCTGATGCCGATGTCGTTCTTGTCATCAATGCCCTGGCACCCTGGTGGCCGGACCGCGCGTCGCCGAACGAAGACGCAATGATCGTCCAGCTCGGGCCTGATCCGCTCTTTGCCCGGTCGTCGCCGATGCGATGTTTTCGCTCGGACGTGACATTGACGGGAGATACGTCCGTGGCGTTGCGGCGCCTGATCGACGCGGTTGACAGGCAAACGCCCGACGATCGATCCATCGAGGCTCGGCGAGCGAAGATCGCCCGGATGTCCGAATCCGAACGAAAGAGGATCAGGGATACGGCCCGGGGCGGGAACAGGAGCCCGATGTCCAAGGACTGGGTTAGCCATTGCCTCGGCAAGGCATGCAAGGGCCACAAGGCCAGTATTTTCCATGAACTCGGCTGCCCGTTACCCCCCCTCGAACTCGACGATCACCTGAGCTACTTTCAGGAACCGCATTCCGGCGGGCTTGGCTGGGGCCTCCCCGCGGCCATGGGTGCGAAACTTGCCAGCCCGGACCGCCTCGTTTTCGCCACGGTCGGCGACGGAAGCTACATGTTCGCCAATCCGACCGCCTGCCACCTGGTTTGCGAAGCGCTTGAATTGCCGGTCGTGACCCTGGTCCTGAACAACGAGGAGTGGGCAGCGGTCCGCCATTCCGTCGAGGGCCTGTACAAGGGGGGACTCGCTTCCCGGTCCAACGATGTTCCATTGACGTCGCTCCGCCCGAGCCCGGACTTTTGCAAGATTGCCGAAGCAAGTCGGGCCTACACCGAAACGGTCGTCGATGGCGAAGAGCTTCCCGCCGCACTTGATCGGGCGATCAGGGCGGCGACGGAAGAAAATCGGCAATGTCTTCTGAACATTGCGATTGAACGAACCAGCCCGTAACATTTATGGGCGCAAATACGAAACCAGAAGGAGGATTCCATGTCTGTCGTGAAAACAGTGTTGGGCAGCGCAGTTGCGTTGTTGGTGACCGCAATGGTGCAGGCCGATGAACTGAAGCTCGCGCATTTCTCGTCGATCAAGTACCACCTGCATGTCGAAATGTTCGTACCCCTTGCGGAGAGGCTGGCTGAAGCTACCGGCGGGGAAACGACTATCCGCATTTATCCGGGCGGCGAGCTGGGAGCCGGACCGGTCAAGCAATATGATCGCGTCATCGATGGCGTTGCCGACATCGCCTATACGCTTCCGGGATACACGGCCTCGCAGTTCAAGAAGACGCTGCTCGTCGAACTCCCCGGAATTGTCGCGGGAGGCACGAACAAGACCGAGGCGCTCTGGAACAATATCGAGATGCTCGACGAAGAGTTCCGGAGAACCAAGCTCCTCGGCCTCTGGACAGCCGGTGACGCGGTTCTTCTCACGGCAGAAAAAAGGATCGAGAAACTGTCTGACCTCGAAGGCCTGAAATTCCGCGTACCGTCGAAGAACACGGGCCGGCTGATCGAGGCATGGGGCGCAACAGCCGTGTCAATGCCGATAACCCAGGTCTATCAGTCGATGGAAACCGGGGTTGTCGACGGAACTCTCGTCGATACCTCTGTCCTGACCAGCTTCAAGCTCGGTGAAGTGACAAAGTATGTGACCGTTGGTATGAACGCGACGAATTCGGTGTTCATGCTACTCATGAACCGCGACAGCTGGGACAGCCTTGACGCGGCAACCCAGGACAAGCTGACCGAGTTGACCGGTGCGGCAATGTCCGAAGGCGGGCGCGTCACGATGACGAACGCGTCTGACAAGGCTCTGGACAAGTGGCTGGCGGAAGGAGGGGAGCTGATAGAGCTTTCTCCCGAGGCGGCCGCCGAGTTCAACGCGGCCAGCGACAATCTCGCCGCTACCGTAATCGCCGAACTTGACGGAGAAGGCATTGACGCATCCGGTTGGGCTGCCGCACTCAGGAACTGATGGCAGACGTCGCCAACACGATTAAAGGCGCCCGGGACATTCCCGGGCACCTTCTGCGGGGGTTCGCCCATCTGGGCGGCATCGTACTTTTCGTCATCATGTTGCTTGTCAGCACGACGGTCTTCTATCGTTATGTGCTGAACCAGCCGATTCTTGGTGACCAGGAACTGGTCGAAATCGGGATGTCACTGGTCGTGATGATGGCCATGCCCTTTGCCGCTCTCAAGGGAGCTCATATCCGGGTAGACATTCTGGACGAGGTGATCGGAAAGGCCGGGTGTTTCCTGGGGGACGTGTTCACCAGGGCGGTTTCATGCTTTGTCCTGTTCCTGTTGATCCGGAAAACCTGGGACAAGACCTGGGACGCCCACAAGTACGGGGATGTGACCAACATGATCGAAATCCCCGTCTGGATCGCGTACGGGGCAATCACGGCGGGCATGGGACTGTTTGCCCTGGTTCTCGCCGTTCAACTCGTCGAACAACTCCGTGGTGTGATTTCGGGTCATGAGTGAGACACTCATCGGTGTTGGCGGCATAATTGCCCTCTTCTTCTGCCTTGTTGCCCGAATGCCGGTCGGGATGGCATTGCTTGTCGTCGGGTTCGGGGGAATCTGGGTCATCGATGGCCAGCGCGCGGCCATCGCGACCATGTCATCAGAGACCTATTCGTCGGTTACCGCGTACAGTCTTTCGATCATTCCGCTGTTCGTGCTCATGGGCAACATGGCCGGGGCCGCCGCCTATTCGCAGCGCCTCTACGAGGCCGCCTATGCATGGATCGGGCGATTGCGGGGGGGATTGGCGTCGGCCACGGTACTGGGCTGTGCGGCCTTCGCCGCCGTGTCCGGGTCTTCCGTGGCGACCGCAGTGACGATTGGCAAGGTCGCCCTGCCGCAAATGAAAAGGTTCGGGTATGCCGACGGACTCGCGACGGGAGCCGTTGCGGCCGGCGGCACCCTCGGCATCCTGATCCCGCCTTCGACCGGTTTCGTGCTTTATGCCATCCTAACCGAAACGAGCATAGGCAAACTCTTCATTGCCGGAATCCTGCCCGGCATCATTCTGTCCCTGTTCTTTGTCCTGGTCATCTCTGCCCTCACGATCATGAAACCGTCGGAAGGTCCGGCGGGACCCGGTTCGACCACGTCGCAAAAGCTGTGGTCGACCTTGCGTTCGCTTCCACTAGTCGGTGTCATCCTGATCTCGATCGGCGGAATCTATCTCGGGGTCTTCACCCCGGTAGAGGCGGCAGGGATCGGTGCCACGCTCGTTAGTGTCATGGCGCTTGGAACCGGGGCCGTTCGTCTGAACAGGCTTCCCGGTATCCTGCTCGAGACGGTCACCATGACTGCGATGTTGTACCTGATCATTATCGGCGCGCATGTGTTCGGGCCGTTCCTGGCGCTGACGCACATACCCGAAACGCTGACACTGGGGTTGAAGGAACTCGGGCTGGGACCCTACGCCACGCTGTTCATGATTCTGGTTGGCTACATCATCCTGGGCATGTTCTTTGACGGGCTCGCAATGCTGGTTGTGACGATGCCGGTCGTGTTCCCGATCATTTCAGATCTGGGTTTCGATCCTATCTGGTTCGGCGTGATTTGCGTGATCGTAATCGAGATGGGGCTGATCACGCCGCCCGTGGGCATCAACGTGTACGTGGTCAAGGGGGTCGCGACCGGCGTGCCGATGGGCACGATATTCCGCGGTGTCCTGCCGTTCTGGGTCGCGATGGCAGTGTGCCTGGCACTTCTTGTTCTCGTCCCGGAAATCGCCTTGTTTCTTCCGGACCGGATGCGGTAGGGCCCGTCTGCAAGGCAAGGAACCGGATTGCCGCCGGGCGATCTGGTGACGGTTACCGAAACGGCGCCCGTTGGCTGGCGCGAATCCCTGGGAGCACGAAATGGGTAAATTTGTCGTTGGCCCGCACATGCGGCTTCAAGAATGGGTGGCAATCGAGAAGGGTTACTTCGACGAGGTGGAGCTCGACTGTGTCCTGGAAGACCAGCTTGTCTCCGAGTCGAACGGCAGGCACGACCTTGGCGACAGGGTCGGGGCGTACCAGACGTTTGAAAAGGGCCGCAGTTGCGACGTGAGTTCGGCATGCCACTGGACAGTCAATGTCGCGGCCGCATCGGGCCACGGAAAACTGTATGCCGGGGCCTACTCCGTCTCTCCTTGCGGCGTGTTCGTCCCGGAGAAATCTGACATTCGGCACCCGGACGACCTTGCGGGCGTCCCGATATCGGTTGGATACCAGTCAGGCAGCCACTACGCGACGATCCAGGCGCTTGAACCGTTCCTTGATCCCGACGAGATCAAGTTGTCGTTTTCGGACGGGCTGCTTTTCAAACGGATGGAACGCCTGATCGACGGAAATGTTCCGGCCGCGAGCCTGTTCAGCGGCCCTTACTATTTCATGGAGCAACTCGGTTTTCGGAAGGTGCTGGATTCGTCGTTCATGATGGCGGCAATGGTCTCGGAAGATGCCGATCCCGAAGATATCGAGAAATACTATGACGCGCTGCGCATGGCGCAGACCGACATCGATCTCCGCCCGGAACAGTACACGCACTATTACCGCAACGAATTTCCGCAGCGGTTCCGCGACCGGATGGACACGAGGCTGTTTGGCCCGGGCGAGCGAATCGTGTTTGAGCCGTATTCGCGCGACATGTTCGATTCGTCCCGGCAGTGGATCGCCGAACGCGAGATATTCGAGGAAGGCATCGGTTCGCTGTCCTACGAAGAGGCTGTCGTCTGACCGGGTGTTGCGGCACCTCGCTGATGGGTGAAGGGCGATTTCCGACTCTTTCAGCGGTCCCGGAGAGATTCGCTCACAACACGCGTCGCGATGATACCTCTTCCCGTTTGACCAGTTCCTGAAACGCCGGCGCCGATTCAGGACCCGTTACACAACAGGACTGACAACAGGGCCGCCCGGACCGGGCGGAGGAGCGTCACCCGTTCCCGGTGCCAGGCGTCAGGGCCGACGCCGCCGCTATCCCGAAAAAGGCCGAACCGTCATCCCGGATCGGCGGCAACAGGGCTCCAATACAAAAGGACGGAAACAACAGGGTCGCTACGATAGGGTCGACACAACAGGATCCCCGCAATAGGGAAAAAACGCGGCAAACCACCCAGAATGCCGCGCATTAGTTCAGCCGCTAACAAATGCCCGCCCCTCCGCAATAGCGCCGGGTTCCGCGGGGACGGAACGCGCTGACATGCAGGAATTCCACCAATTGGGACCAATGGTCCTTTGCGGACGCTCGATTTTCTGGTTCGTTGTTGCCAGGTCGAGGGCGGTCGCTGTTTCCGGTGGCCATTTGCCAACGCTGCAATCCGGTCCCGGCCAACACGGACTTTGTGGCTGGCACGAGACAAGTCTGCCGATTTGTCGGAGCCATTCTGGCGGCAAAAGATCCTTCGCTCGCCGCAGCACCTATGGGTGGAAGAACGCCGCATGCACATGAATTGCGCAACATGTGGGCGACGATATGAAGCAGTTACGATCGCAACTGTTCAGAATTCGCGATCCAGCCTAAATTTGACAGGTTCTGTTTTCGCAATCATGTAGTCCATCAGGCTTGGAATGCCGGGTTCCCAGTCCGCCCCCGGTTGCGGTCGCCAAATATACCCGTGCGCGCGAAGAAGTCGGCGTGCATCGGGTGTCTCGAGATTTACGTTAGTAACTGAACGATCAAGCACCGCGTTCAGTTGGGCATCGTCCAGACACTCGCCATGCTCCAGAAAGGCCAGAGCCACAGCGCGTGCCAACGGTAGTGCTTTTGCGTCCGAGAATTCTTCGTAGCGATCCGAATAGTAGCCCCGCCGTTTTGCGTGGCCGATTTCCTTGGCAACAGTCATTTGTTCCGGTCCCGGATGCCAGGTTCCGGCTTCAGTCACTGCATCCCAGGCAATTGCACCATAAAGCTGCAGGAAGAACGGGTAATGTTCGGCCGCCGTCGCCAGGGACGTCGCCGCCTTATCTTTTAGCGTGATACCGGCTTGTCGAAACGGTTCAGCCACGGCTCGTTCTGCCTCAACTGGTGGTAGCAGCCCGACAGCGAGTTGCGCGGCGCGGCTCCAGTAGCTGGCACCGCTCGCACGCAGTGTGTCTTCAAGTCCCGGAGTGCCTGCCAGGACGAGCGCGACCGGGGACGTCTTGCCTGCAGCCTGTACGGCGTCCATTAGCCGCGCCAACCGTGATGGTACCACTCGATGGGCTTCGTCGAGTATGATCAGAAGTGTCGATCTTGCGATTTGCCGCGCGGGGTCCAGTTCCTGATCCCGTGCCCCCAGTTGCGCGCTGACACCGGCAAGCCCGGCGGAGATGGTGAAATCGAGGCTCCGCAGAATCTTCCGCACAATTTCGGGATGTCCGGCCGCTGCTTCCAGGGCGCGGGCAAGCGCGCCATCCGTTTGGAGGTTCTCCGGCATCAGGGAAGCACAGGTAACGGACTGGCTGGTGGCCTGGTTTTCGAGCCACGTCAACAACACAGTCTTGCCATTGCCCCGCGGGCCGTAGAGAATGACGAATTTCGCATGCGCACGCCCCTTGCGCAACTCGCGGAGCATCCGTAGCAGATGGGTCTCGATTTCGGGCCTATGTCCCATCACCGGGGGCAATTCGCCAATTCCGGGCGTGAACGGGTTATCAGGAATCTCCGACATTACGGTCCCTGCATAGCAGAATCAGCGGACGCGGGCATCATTATCCTGGCGGTCTTCCCGGAGAAAGCCCGCGGACAGTTCGTGATCGGATTTCGCGCGTATCCCGGAAACGCATTCTTCCGACAAAACGTGAAGTGGAGGCCTTTGACTTCAAGATCGCCCCCCACCCGGTGGAGGAGCAAGTTGTTGACGAGGATTTCGCAGGCGAATTCGGGAATCCGAAGGACATCGTGAAATCAAAAAAGTCGTGGTTATTCGAGGGCCCTTGGTTGATTTTCCATCCGGAAGTCAGGTTGGCGGGTCTTTCGCGGTGAAAAATGTCCCTGCGGATCTGGCGGCTTGTCAAGACCTGTGTTTGTTATCCCTGACGCCGGACTCTGGATTGATCACGGTAATCTTCTGAAATTTGGACCTTGACGAAAACGCAAGGGTCAAATCTCGAAAGATGGGGTCCTGTACCGATCCGGCTACGCGCCGCCTTTGTGTGACGGGCGGCTGGAATTCGGACGGTTGAGCTTATATTGGGGGCAACACGATCTCGATACAACGTGAGGACTTGGAAATGGATTCAGCCTCGGATTCCTTGCCAACCGAAACGCTCCAGGAACTGGATGCCGCCCATCACATGCACCCGTTTACGGACGGTGGTGCACTCAACACGGAGCGCGCCCGCGTCGTTGCCGCGGCGGACGGCGTGATGATTACCGACACCGAGGGAAAATCGTACCTCGATGGAATGGCCGGACTTTGGTGCGTCAATATCGGGTACGGGCGTCACGAACTGTCGGAAGTCGCTGCCCGGCAAATGCGTCAACTGCCGTACTACAACACGTTTTTCCACACGACCCACCGACCGGCCGTGGCCTTGTCGCAAAAGCTGGCCGAGGTGACCCCGGGCAACCTGTCACATTCCTTTTTTGCCGGATCCGGTTCGGAAGCCAATGATTCCAACCTGCGGATCGTCCGTCGCTACTGGGAGGTCCAGGGTAAACCTGGCAAGTCGATCGTGATCTCGCGAAAGAATGCCTACCACGGATCGACGATGGGCAGCGCCAGCATGGGCGGGATGGCCTACATGCACAGCCAGGGCGGGCTGCCCATTCCCGACATTACGCACATCGGGCAACCATACTGGTACGGCGAAGGCCAGGGGATGGACGAGGCAGAGTTCGGCCTGGTTCGGGCGCGTGAACTCGAGACTGAAATCCGGCGCCTGGGCGAAGACCGGGTTGCGGCGTTCATCGCCGAGCCCGTCCTCGGGGCAGGCGGGGTGATCATTCCACCCGACACCTACTGGCCGGAGATCCAGAGGATTTGCGATGCGTACGAGATTCTCCTGATCGTGGACGAGGTGATCTGCGGTTTCGGGCGGACCGGAAACTGGTTCGGGTCCGACACGTTCGGAATCCGGCCGGACATCGTGACCGTCGCTAAGGGCCTGAGTTCGGGCTACGTGCCGATCGGGGCGTCCGTGATTTCCAGCGAGATTGCGAACGCGTTGTACGACTCCGGCGAGTTCAATCACGGCTACACCTACTCCGGGCACCCGGTAGCCTGCGCGGTTGCCCTTGAGAACATCCGGATCTTGCAGGAAGAGAACATCATTGCCTATTCCGGGGAGGTGGCGGCACCGTACCTCGCGGAACGTTGGGCGACGCTGGGAGATCATCCCCTTGTCGGCGAGGCGAGATCCTGCGGCCTGATGGCGGCGATCGAACTGACGCCGGACAAGGCCACGAGGGCGGCGTTCGAAGGCGAGGCGGAACGTGTCGGCGGGATTTGCCGGGAAAATTGCTTTCGGAATGGCCTGATCATGCGCAGCGTTCTGGATTCCATGGTGATCTCACCGCCGCTGATCATCACGAAAGACGAAATCGACCTCCTGGTTGAAAGGGCAGGGCTTGCGCTGGACGAAACCCTCGAGGAAGCCGCGAGGCTCGGCCTCATGTCTTGACGTGATCCCCGACGATTCCGTCAGGCGCCGGCATTGGTCAAGGAGGTCGTGACGGCATGGTGAAATGAGCGGGCGGATGAACTCGGGGACAGCAAGAGGAACCCGTCGGCCGATTCCCTCAGAATGATCACGGCGAGATGTTCCATGACCGTCCGCGCGGCGGCTCCGATCGGCATTGCCGCTTCGTGCAGGTCCAGGGGACAGATTCTCTCGAGGCCGGGAACCGCCAAGTCACCGGACAGCCGTAACGCCACCCAGTTGTCGGTCTGGTCCGTTGCGTAACCGATCCCGTCGAGAGAACCGATGAAACGCGCAATGCGGGAATCCCGCTGCAGTGCCAGCAACATGCACTGGTCAGGTGCCAGCCACATGAGCAACAGCGGGGTTCCGCCGGGACCGGTGGAGGCTGTTTCGGACGCGGAAAACCTCCCGGGCTCGGGCCAGGAGAGACCAGTCGTCTCTTCCAGGTGCTCATTCAATCGCGGAAGTTGGCCGCGCGGGACCGAAACGTGAACCAGTTCGATTCCTGCCAATTCATGCAGACCGAACATTTCGCTGCCCGAGTCGGCGTGCGCATCCCCGTTGAGGAAACGAACCGGATTCATGGGTTTCTGCTGCCGTTCAACCACGAAGGCGTTCTCCCTTCGGATCATGGAAATGCGGGGACGTTATCCGGACCCGGACGTCCGCGCCGCGCAGACCGTCCCAGGCCCTGACGACGTCACCGACGCGCTCGTGGCCGCGCCGGATGAAGCCGAGCCCGATGTAATGGCCAAGCATCGGCGAATACGCGACCGACGACATCCAGCCCTCGTCGTATTCCGTGGTTGCCTCTGAGTCGAGCGGCAGAAAGTGCGCACCCGCGTTCAAGGCGGAAGACGCGTCGACCGGAACGAACCCCATGAGGCGAATCGCGTCGTCACGGTTCATTTCCGAACGCTGGGCCAGCACCTTGCCGATAAAGTCTTTTTTTGTCGAGACCATGCCCGTCAGCCCGAGATTCAGGGCCGTTGTCTGGCCGTTGAGTTCGTTGCCGGACGCGTGCCCCTTTTCGATCCGCATGACACCGAGAGCCTCGGTCCCGTACGGACCCGCATCGAATTCGGTTGCTGCCTCTGCCAGTCTCCTGATCATCGCGTCGCCGTAGCGTGCCGGGACGGCGATCTCGTAGGCAAGTTCGCCAGAGAACGAAATCCGGAACAGTCTAGCCTGCAGTCCTTTGCAAACGCTGATCTCTCCGCAGGCCATATACGGAAACGCGTCGTTGGAAATATCGTGTTCAGGATCGATGAGCCGGCTGAGCAGTTCTCGGGAATTGGGGCCGGCGACGGAGAACTGTGCCCAGCCGTCGGTTATCGAGACGAGGTGAACATCCAGTTCCGGCCACAGGCACTGCCTGACGAATTCAAGATTGCGAAACACGAGCCCCGCATTCGCGGTCGTCGTCGTCATGACATAATGAGTTTCCCCCAGCCGCGCCGTGGTTCCGTCGTCATACGCAATGCCGTCTTCGCGCAGCATGAGTCCGTAGCGAACCTTGCCGACCGGCAGAGTTGAAAACGTGCCCGTGTAAACCCGGTCAAGGAATGTCCCGACATCACGCCCCTTGATGTCGATCTTTCCGAGCGTGGTGACGTCGCAATACCCCGCCGTGCCGCGCGTCATGCGAACTTCCCTGTCGACCGACTCCCGCCAGTGGGTCTCTCCGGCACGCGGGAACCATTGCGCCCGGAGCCAGTTGCCGGCCTCGACGAACACCGCTCCCTGTTCGACCGCCCACGTGTGGGAGGGTGTCAACCGCACGGGGCGGAAGTTGCCGGCACGGCTGCGCCCGGCCAAAGCGGCGATCGGTACCGGGGTGTACGGTGGCCGAAAAACCGTTGTCCCGACCTCGGGTATCGACTTTCCCGAGAGTTCCGCCATGACCGCAAGTCCGACGACGTTGGATGTCTTTCCCTGGTCGGTCCCCATCCCGAGGGTCGTGTATCGTTTGAGATGCTCGACCGATCCGAAGCCTTCCCGGAAAGACAAGTCCAAGTCCTTCTGCGTCACGTCGTTCTGAAAGTCGATCCAGGCCCGCTGGCGGCACCCGGGCACGAGCCAGCAGGCGCCGATTGCGGCGGGTTCTTCCGAAACCGCCGGGACCGGCCAGGCGGGCGCGGGTTTCCCCAGGTCCTCGAGGACGGACTTCGCGCATGAGAGCCCGTCCTGCAGCGCCCCTTCGAGGGTCAGGGACCCTTTCGCCGCACCGGCGACCGACATTCCGGCCGGCAGCGATCCTCCCGGGACGAATCCGGCGATTTCGTCGTTCCAGACCGGTCGTCCGCCCAGGTGACTCGCCAGGTGGATCGCCGGGTTCCATCCCCCGGAGATGGCGAGACAATCGGCATCGATCGATTGCCCGTTGGCCAGCGTGATCGAACGGAGCGCCTTTCGCCCGGACGCGTTGATCACCTCCTGCCCGGAAAACACGCTCAATCCGTTGAGATTGGCAGGTGGTTCCACCGTGCGTGTATCGATGACCGCAACCACCTCGACGCCCTTGGCAAGCAGATCCGTGGCGGTGCGCCAGCCGTCGTCGTTGTTGGTGAAGACGGCAACACGGCGACCGCTGGAGACATCGAACCGGTTGGCATAGGCGCGAACGGCGCCGGCAAGCATGATCCCCGGCCTGTCGTTGTTCCCGAAAGCCATCGGCCGTTCGACTGCGCCCGACGCCAGGATCGACCGCCTGGAATATATTCGCCAGAGGACCTGCCTTGGCGCGGTCGATGTGCCCGGCATGATGTGATCTGTCCTGCGTTCCAGCGCACCGTAGATGCCGTGGTCGAAGGCACCGTAGATCGTGGTCCGCGGCATGAGGCGAACATTGTCGAAGGACGCGAGCTCGGCAAGAGCGGCGGCGGCCCAGGGCCGGCAGGGCTGCCCGTCGAGTTCGTAGGTCTCCGAGTTGAGGCGACCGCCCAGTGCGAAATCTTCATCTGCGAGGATGACCCTGACTCCTGATGGAGCTGCCGCAAGGGCGGCCGCGATTCCTGCCGGCCCGGCGCCAACGATCAACAGGTCACAATGGAGGAATCCCTTGTCGTATTCGTCGGGATCGGCCTCGCCGCTGAGACGCCCCAGCCCGGCAGACGAACGGATCATCGGCTCGTACAGCTTTTCCCAGAACGATTTCGGCCACATGAAGGTCTTGTAATAGAAACCGGCCGTCAGAAACGGTGACAGCAAGTCGTTGACGGCAAGGAGATCATGTTCGAGCGATCCGAAGTGGTTCTGGCTCCTGGCCTCCAGGCCTTCGAACAGCTCGGTCACCGTCGCGCGGGTATTCGGCTCCAGTCGTGCCCCCCGGTGAAGCTGGACCAGCGCATTCGGCTCTTCGGGACCGGCCGAAAAGATGCCCCTGGGCCGGTGATACTTGAAGGAACGCCCGACAAGTCGTTGCCCGTTTGCAAGCAGGGCGGACGCAAGCGTATCGCCGTCTCGTCCCGCCATACAGCGGCCATTGAACGTAAACCTGACACGGGCGCCGGAATCCTCGCCGCCAGTCCGGATTCGATATCCGCCAGTCATCAATCCTGTCCCGTTTTCCGGGCGCGGTCTCGCACGAGTTCAACATTGGTGACCTCATGCGTGATGGTGTTCCTGGTGACGATCAACCAACTCCGGTCGCCGTGTTCGTGGAACCAGAGTTCCCGGATTTCGCCCGCCGGATTGTCGCGCAGATAAAGGTAGTCGTGAAAATGCTCTTCCGCCCGTTCGTGACGCCAGTCAGGCCTGTCGATCAGGGAGGCGTCGCCGAGATAGACGAACTCGGCGGCGTCCCTTGGGCCGAGCAAAGGATGATTGATGATCATCGAGACGCCTCCGAACGTCCGTGCGGTTCGATTGCCTCCAGCCTGGAAACCACGATCATGATCAATGATTGCTCCCTTGTTTCAGTGCAGGTTCGGTTGTGCTCCCTGGCCTTTTTCGTCGATCAGGTGGCCTCTCCGGAATCGGTCGAGGCGCATCTCGCGGGCGACAGCGTGCGGTTCGTCCCGGGCCAGAAGATGCGCATAGCAATAGCCGCTCGCCGGCGTGGCCTTGAAGCCTCCGTAACACCAACCTCCGTTGAAATAGAGGCCATCGATCTCGGTGCGGTCGATAAAGGCCGATCCGTCCATGGACATGTCCACGAGCCCTCCCCACATCCTGAGAAGCCGTGCCCGGCCGATCATGGGCATGATCGCCATTCCTCCCTCGCAGACATCTTCCACGGCAGGCAGATTGCCGCGCTGGGCGTAGGAGTTGTAGCCATCGATATCTCCGCCGAAAACGAGTCCTCCCTTGTCGGACTGGCTGACGTAGAAGTGCCCGGCCCCGAAGGTCATGACCCCGGGGAGCACGGGTTTGAGACCTTCCGAAACGAAAGCCTGGAGGACATGGGATTCGATCGGAAGACGAATGCCGGCGAGAGCCATGACCCGGCTCGACGATCCCGCGACGCAGACAGCCGTCCTTTCAGCCCGCACCGGACCCTTGCTCGTCTCGACTCCCTTGCAGACACCATCCTCGATCAGGAAACCCGTCACCTCGCATTTTTGGACGATATCGACGCCGAGGCGGTCCGCTCCCCGTGCGTATCCCCAGGCAACGGCGTCGTGGCGCACGGTTCCGCCCCTCGGCTGCCAGAGTGCTCCCCGGATCGGAAACCGGGCGTTTTCGAAATCGAGGTAGGGGCACATCCTGCGAATGCCCTCTTCATCCAGGATTTCGGCATCGGCGCCGGCGAGCCTCATTGTATTGCCTCGGCGGACGAACGCGTCTCTTTGGGGGTCAGAATGGAACAGGTTGAGGATACCCCGCTGCGAGACCATGGCATTGAAATTGAAGTCCTGTTCGAGGTTTTCCCACAACCGGAGGGAAAACTCGTAGAAGGGCTCGTTTTCCGGCAACAGGTAATTGGAACGGATTATGGTCGTATTTCGTCCGACGTTCCCGGATCCGAGCCAGTTCTTCTCCAACACAGCGACGCGTGTCACGCCGAATGTCTTTGCGAGGTAGTAGGCAGTGGACAGCCCGTGACCGCCACCGCCGACGACGACGACATCGTATCCCGGCCCCGGTTCGGCATCGCGCCAGGCAGGGCGCCATCCCCTGTTTCCGGTCAATCCTTCCTTGAGGATTCTCATTGCCGAGTATGGCATGGTCCCTGCCTCCCGGATTCCGGGTTCCGATGCTCGTTCGCTGGTGAGTCGACCTTGCCAAGATCGTTGCCAGGTGCATCATTGACTATCAGGAATTGGACGGTTTTTATCAGAAAATGGACAGATTTCGACGAAACGAGGAAATTTTCCGGGTTGCCGTTCTCCTGACCGACGGATTCCCCCTGATGTCCTACGCTTCGGTGGTCGAGCCGTTGCGTGCGGCCAATGTTCTTGCCGGCAGGACCGTGTGCGAAGTCGGGCACTACAGTGAATCCGGACGCGCGGTCAGGAGTTCGGGTTCGGTTCAGGTTCCTGTCGACAGTACTGTCGGAGGAACCCTGGATGCCGACCTCCTGCTGGTCATCGCGGGGGGCGACCCGTTCGGTTTCGAATCGGGTCGAATGGTCGCGTGGTTTCGCAAGCTCGCGCTGAGCGGACATGTCCTCGGGGGCGTCTCGGGCGGGCCCGTGCTGCTGGCAAAAGCGGGCGTGATGCGGGGACGGCGGATGACTGTTCACTGGGAACACGCGCAGATGCTGGCCGAAGCCGTGCCTGACCTGATTCTCGAGCGTAGCCTCTACGTCATTGACCGGGACCGGGTGACGTGCGGAGGCGGAACGGCGCCGATGGATCTCATGCACGCGCTGTTGTCCGGGCGTTTCGGTACCGATTTTGCCCGCTCCGTGAGCGACTGGTTCCTGCATACCGACATAAGACCGTCCGCTGGACCGCAACGCGCAGGGCCGATCGAACGGGTCGGAACGACGTGCCAGCACGTTCTCGATGCAGTCGCACTGATGGAATCCCATGTTGCCGATCCCCTTACCCTGGATCAACTGGCAGTCCTGTCAGGAATCTCGGGGCGGCAACTCAACCGGTTGTTTCGCCATCACATTGGCAGAACAGTCATGGGACACTATCGGAGGTTTCGACTCGAAACTGCCCGGCAGTTGTTGGGACATTCGTCCTTGAGCCTGACGGACATCGCCCTGGCGACGGGTTTTTCGGGGTCGTCGCATTTCTCCAGCGCATTCAGGCAGGAATTCGGCCTCACGCCCGGGCAATTTCGATTACGAAGACACGGTTCGTCGGCCCCGACGGGAAATCCGACGAAATGAGGCGAAACCGCGACAAAATCGTTTCCGGGACGTTGGAACATCGTGGTTCATCATCAGGCGGCCATCCCGGGCCGGACATGTCTCGACTGGAATCTTGATCCCTTCGGGCCAATTGCTGCCACTTGCCGTCGCACGATGAAGGGACTGGCCACGCCGTAGGGCAGGAAATGCCGGACGGCGTAGCGGTCGTGGCAAGTAATCGTTCGGGGGTGGGTTGATGTTCACTTGTTGAGGGTTCTTTTCCAGTCTTTTCTGAGCGGGGCAGAGCCAGATGCCATTTTCGGTTTGTCGTACTTGTTGTACCGGTCGTCGCGTCCCGTCCCTTCGTGGTTCCGACATTGATCCATCCTGATTCCTTGCAGGGAGTTCCGGTGTCGGGCGGGACCTGGACGAAGGTCTCGCAGGGCACGGGTGTGAGGTTGCAGCGCGCGCGCCGGTCTTCGGGCAGCTTCCTGCGGATGTTTGCGAGGACGTGGGACGCCGGGTTCGGGATGTGAATCCACGGAGGGATGAGGAACTGCGGCAGACGGCCGGATGGCGGGCATCGTCTCGGAATGAGACATCGTACGCAGGGTTGCCGGCCTGGTGCCGAGGTTCTTGGGGATCCCGTCTCCGCCATCATGACGCGCGAGGTCCGGCACTGCACGCCCGACTCGTCGATCGACCAACTCATGGAGCAGATGCTCGCTGGACTGCCATCTTGATTGTCGCGCGGCAGCCATCTCCCGGTCGTGGATCAGGGCGCGCTCGTCGGTATCGTCAGCGCCGGCGACGCCGGCAAACAGGGGCATGCCGTGGTGCTGGCGTCCAGGGAAACGTTTCACCGGTAAATCCGCGAGGCTTCGGTCCGGGCCATCGACGACGACGGATCCGGTTCGCTCGCCGGCCGCCCCGAGCGCGAGCTTTTTCGGATGCTCGCGTCCGGCCAGCCGTTCAGGGAGCCACCAGCCCGGCAAGGCGGCGGCTGAGGCGAAAGATGCGGGTGAGGTTTGCGATCAGTTCCATCTCTCTCGTATATGCCGCCACCCGGTTCGGTTCGTCCGCCACCAGGCGATCGAGCAAGTGGCGGACCGTGTTCTGGGCCATCTCCGCCATCTCCGGTTTCATCCTCCGCACCTTGCGGGCGAGCTTCGTGTCGGTCTCGCGCAACGCATCGGTCGATCCGCGCAGCGCATCGCCGACCTTTCCGTGGTAGTCGCGGATGGTGTCCGCAGTCGCCTCGCTGACCGCGACGCCCTCCTCGGCCAGCTTCTGCCCGAGTCCGACCAGGTTGGTCTCGATGAGATCGCCGACGTGCTCGATCTGGTTGGCCGCCTGTAACAGCCGGAGCAGCGCATCCGTCTCTTTGCGGGCGAGTTCTCCCGAGCTGACCTGCCCCAGGTAGGTGACGATCCGGGCGTGCAGCATGTCGACGTCGACATCCATCTCGGCGATTTCCGCCAACCGGGTGGTGTCATGGGCGAACGTGGGTTCGAGGAAAGCTGCGTACATGTCGTTGACCCGGTCTCCGAGCCGACCGATCTCCAGTTGCGCGCGTTCCAGCGCCAGGGCGGGCGTGTCCAGAAGCACCTCGTCCAGGTACTTCGGCTCGTACCGGGCGTCGAGCTCCTCGGCCTCCGTAAGTGGCCGGTCGGGCACCACCCACTCACAGAACCTGGCGAACATTCCCGCAAACGGCAGGAACAGGAAGGCGATGCCCACGTTGAACAGAGTGTGGGCGTTGGCTACCTGGCGTGGAGTATCGGCGGCCAGCCGTTCCATGCCGGTCAGGTGTTCGGCCGCCGGCGAGATGTAGCGCACCAATTCGGCGAACGGCGGAATGAACCAGACGATGAGCAGCACCCCGACGATCTTGAAGGTGACGTGGGCCACGGCCACGCGGACCGCTTCCCGCGGCTTGCCGATGGCGGCCAGTCCAGCGGTGGCACAGGTGCCGATGTTGGCGCCGAGGGCAAGTGCGATACCGCCTTCCAGGGAAATCAGGCCCTGCGATGCGAGCACGATGACGATGCCCATGGTCGCCGACGATGACTGGACGAGAGCGGTGAACGCGGTCGCGATCAGGATCCCGATCAGAGGGTTGGAGACGTTCTGCATGAGGGCGATGAAGGGCTCGTAGCTTCGAAGCGGCTTCATCGCCCCGCTCATGACCGCCATGCCGAAGAAGATCAGGCCGAGACCCATGACCAGGAGTCCGTACTGCCTGATGTCCTCCTTCTTGCTCGTGAAGGCCATTAGGAATCCGGCCGCGACCAGCAGCAGCGCGTACTTCTTGACCGGAAACGCCACGATCTGCGCGGTGATCGTGGTCCCGATGTCGGCACCGAGGATCACGCCGATAGCCTGCGACAGCGTCATCAGGTTCGCGGTTACGAACCCCACCAGCATCACCGTGGTGACCGAGGACGACTGGATGATGGCGGTGACCACGGTCCCCGTGACCAGGCCCATGAGCCTGTTGGTCGTCAGCGTGCCGAGAATCTGGCGCATCCTTTCGCCGGCGACGACCTTGAGGGATTCTCCCATCTGCTCCATTCCGAACAGGAACAGGGCCAGACCCCCGGTGAGCGGAATGAGCATCTGGGTCCAGTCGAGCCCCGCGCCTTCGGTGGCGGCGGAGCCCGGCGTCGCGAGCATCCAGAGCGCGATGCAGAGCCCCATCCCGAGCGCGACGCGCGCGCCCGTTCGCCGGCAATCTTCCAGCATGCGACCGGTCATGGCCCCAACCCCCCGGCGCCTGTCCGCAACGGTCGATGCCCACAAGGCGCTGCCACCCTTTGAAGCCATCTCTCTCAGTACACTTTGGCCCGAGGACGTGGCGGCCGGCATCGGGGATGGTGAGGATACGTGATTGTCCAGAGGAGATTGACCGTCTTCAAGATGTCCGTATGCGCGGCCTCGGTCCGTTTAGGCCAACTTTGCAATGCATACGCCAGAAAGACCCCCGCACAGGCAGCCTGGATGGAGTTCCCGCGGTTTGGAAGCGCGAGACGCCGAAACGATGGCCCCGGCGATCTCTCGATTTCGCTCCGTACCAAGTGGACGCCGAAGAGCAGCAGCATCACCGCGCCGGTCAGGTTCAGCGCAAGGGAAATCGTGCTCATGAGTTTTCCGACACGGGTGGACCTGTCCCTTATCCGACCGTGCGGAGGGATGTCCCCACGCGGCCAACCCGTCCATCGTCGGATGCGACGATCACCTCGGTCCCCCACCGGTTCAAGGTTTCGGAAACCGGAATTGGCAGGTCTGCATCAGTCACCAGGAAGTCAACGTTTCCGGGGCGTCCCGAAATCATTGGCGCGGTCAGGGAGAACTTGGTCTGGTCGACGACGAAAACCGTTTTTCGGGTTTTACTGATGACGGCGTTGGCCACGTCCGCCTCCGAAGGGTCCTGCAGCAAAAACCCGTGTTCCATGTCGAACGCGTCGGCACTCAGTATCGCGACATCAAAAAAGAAACGATCAATGAAGCTGAGGGTTTCGCGCCCAAAAGTTCCGCACTTGTCCATCTGCAGTTCGCCGCCCGCGAAGTGCACGCGGTTGCCATTCTGTTGCATCAGGGACTTCGCGACATTCACAGAGTTGGTGACGACCTGTATTCCGGACAGCGACGCCAGCGCGGCCGCCACGAAGTTTGTCGTCGACCCAACATCGAGAAAAAGCGAATTCCCGTCCCCGACCAGCGATGCGGCTGCCTTGGCAATCCGCCGTTTTTCCCGGGATCGCTTGCCGATGCGGTGGAAAAAGCTCGGTTCTTGCACCTCTCCCGTTAGGTACACGCCGCCGTGCACCCGGGCAACGATCCCTTTCTTCGATAGCTTCTTGACCGTCCTGCGAACAGTTTCCTCCGACACCCCCATCGCGTCCGCGAGATGGGTGGTCCGTGCTGAGCCGTTAAGCCGGTGAAGGATTTCAAGGATCTCTATTGCACGATGAGTCGTATCATCTCGACCGGTGCTTTCCACCATTTCACTTTTTTTCATACATTTTCCAACACGATAAAGACGATATTGGGAAAGTCTAGTCTTTTTTTGGCCGTTTTTGTGTGAAATTCACACATAAACAGACACTGCATTCAATCTCGCCGTTTCGAAGCGCATCCGGTCGCCGGCACTGAAACACTGGCCGCGGTGACATTCGGCTTTTTTGACCATTGAATTCCCACGTGCAGGAAAGGCGCGTTTTCCTCGTTGGTGCGAACATTTTGTCGCGATGGCTTGAGAAGGTCAGACTCGATGGCGACACCGCTGGTCATGACGAGCGCACCCCCATCGACGGCCTGATGGATGAAGAGGCTCAAGGCATCAGTCCGGGTCAAACATGCTCGGCGAAAGGTGAGACCATGGTGCCGACTCCACCACTCCTGGCAGATGTAAATCGTGGCCTACAGGTTCGGCCTCGTGCGCACGGCAGGTCGTCCTTTGAAAACACGGAAGTCTTGGACGGAAATGGACTCCTCCGGCAGTTCCGCGAGAAACGGATAACCGACCGGAACATGGACAGAGCGTGCAAACGCTTCGACCTGATTCAGGGTTGGGTGCGCCGTACCGTTCTCCCGCTCCGGCAGCCTAAGGAATCATGCCCGCCGGTCCACCCCCGCGGTCCCGGCGCGCCGGTACGCCCAGCAGTGAAGTTAGGGAGTCACGGGGTCATGCCATCGCCTCAGTCATCTTCCAGTTTTTCGCAGATACGGATTTTGCCGGGCGTGAGCTCCGAAATAGACGTCGCATACCGGGGCAAGGGCGGACAATTCCTTTGAGGTCGCGTCGAGTCGATCAACAGGTGGCCGTGCGATGCCGTGAAAGGTGCGAACAACCGCGCAAACAACCGGGCCTGGTATTGGCACATCTCGCATTTTCTATTGCGCCATCGCGTCCAGGTTGAGGACTGCTTCGCATGATGGAACTTCAACATCGTCAAGTTGGCTGGCTTGCTGCTGCCATGCAGGCAATGCCGTCTCACTCGACGCCATCATTGCAGATGTTCTGATCCCAATTGGAGATTCGTGGCCAACTGAGGATTAACGTCTTTACCGCCAGACGGCGGCGCTCGTACCCTGATCTCCGTGAGAGCATTGCCAACTCGAGGCGATGTCAAGTTGTCGATTCGTCATGAAGATGTGCCAGTAGATGACAATACTTCGTGATCGCGTTCGATTTCGCGGTGGAACCGTTCCGGCAGGCGCGCCCAATCGCGGGCATCGACCAGGAAGGGGATGATCGACTCCAGTACCGCCTCCACGAAGTCCCCGATTCGGTCGAGTGAAATTTCCGTCAGGCCCGGTCCGCGCAAAACCAGGTCGAGGTCACTCCCTTTGTGGGACTTCCCGCTCTCACGGTTGCCGTAGACCCATACCTCGACTTCGGGCAAGTGCTGCTGCAGCAGCGCCTCCAGCACATGGAGGTGCTTCGAATCCAGGTGAGGCCGGTTAGTCATCATCCGCCTCTTCGATCATGGCTGCCAGTGCCTTCGCGTCAGCGACAAAGGCCGACAGCAGCTTGAGCGTGGCCTCCGAAAATTTCTCGCCATAGTCGAGGGCAGTATCGTTTCGGTTGTCGCGGTAGAAAAGCCAGCGTTCTGCCGCTTCCGGCTCCATCAACCCGTGCTTGACTGCGTGGCGGAAGAGGTCCTTGAAGGTAAGGCGGTCCGCCTGCCGATTGCTGGGGAAGTACGCGGCGAGACGATTGCGGAGCAGTTTGCCGCTTTGCTCCAGCACAAGCCCGAATTCCTTGACGCAGGCGGCGCGGCAGACGTCGTAAAAGATGTCGCCCGACGCCCGGTACTTCTCGATTTCCGCCAAGGCAGCCTCAAGGGTCTGGATGCAGCGGCGCAGAAACGCGGTGTCGATACTCATGAACCGCCTTCCCCGAAACCCCTCGGCACAAGATCCGCGGCGATTCCCCTGTTCACCCGCGCACTGCCGGTGTGCTGCGCGCGTGCTCGCCGGCCAGGAACCCATTTGGTCCGAATGCCGTTTTCGCAACCGTGAACCTGGCGGTGTCCGGCATCATCCGCTGCCCCGCCGTTTCTGGGGTTTGTCCAGGTTGCCGCGAACACTCTCGCAGACAGTGCAACGGTACTGGACATCGGGTTCTCCCATGCTTGGTTTTCTCCACTATTTCAAATGGCGCCGTTCCATGTCAGCAGGGTGTGGACGGATCATGGCCGGCCAGCCGACACCTGTGCTCGCTACGATTCTTCGCCGAAGCGGGTCGGCCGTTGTCGTCACCTTGCCGGAATCTGGTTTCCGTAACGACTCGAACCGGCCGGTCATTGTTACCACCTCGTTCAGGAGGCTCAACTTCCGCCTGCATGAAGATATCGCGTGTCGGGCAGAGAACGGGGCGGTTGTCGATGACTGTGCGCCGGGTAGCGCGTTGAAAACCGCCGAGGCCGGGTCGATGCCGCGCATGCGGTACCCGCGACGGGTGCAAACCGGTTGCGCCCCTTCGCCCGGACAGTGTAACTTTTCGAAAGTCAGGAAGAGGTCCGACATGCACATTCTTGTCCTCCAGCATGCGGCTTGCGAACATCCGGGTTCGTTTCGGAACTTTCTCGGGGAAGACGGACACAGCTGGGTTTCGGTTGAACTCGACGAGGGCGAACCACTACCGCCGATCGACGGATTCGATGCCCTGTGGGTGCTCGGCGGACCGATGGACGTCTGGGAAGAAGACAAGCACCCCTGGCTGGTCACGGAAAAGGAATTCATCCGTGACGCGGTCCAGGTCAGGGGGCTGCCGTTCCTCGGTCTATGCCTGGGGCATCAGTTGCTTGCCGAGGCATTGGGCGGTGCCTGCGGCAAGTCGGAAACCCCCGAGATCGGCGTGCTTGACGTTCACCTGACCAAAGACGGTATGGACAGCGCGTTCCTGGATGGTCTGCCCGAGGTATTTAAATGCCTGCAATGGCACGGCGCCGAAATCAGCCGCATGCCCGAGGGCGCGCGCTGCCTGGCGACGACGAAGGAATGCAAGGTTCAGGCGATGCAATGGGGTCCCCGGGCACACTCGGTCCAGTTTCATCTTGAAATCGAGGACGACACGGTGGCGAACTGGGCGATGATTCCAGAATACGCTGGCGCGCTTCGGGATGCACTCGGTCCGGATGGCGAGGCTCAGCTCGGTGCCGCGTGTGCGGCCGAAATGCCGGGATTCCTTCGTCACGCCGAACGCGTGTACATCAATTGGCTGCAAACCGCGGCACAAGGAACAGGACCCGGGAGATGATCCTTGAGCCGACCCGTTCGGGCTGCCGGGTTCGGGGTTCCGGTTCGGGCGCCGGCCCCTTCCTGATCAAAGCGCAAATCCGGTAATTCACTTGGCATTGAGTACGAGAGCGCAGGTCGCATACTGGCTATCCAGTGCGGTTGTATTGGCAGCGGTTCTTTGGCTGCTCGGAGACGTCCTGTTGCCGTTCATCATCGGCATTGCTCTTGCCTATTTTCTGGATCCGATCGCCGACCGGCTGGAAGCGGCCGGGCTGTCCCGTGTCCTCGCGACCCTGATGATAACCCTGGCCGCCGTCGTGGTCGTGCTGGTCCTGATTGCGGTCCTCATTCCCCTGCTGGTCGGGCAGCTTGTCGAGCTCGCCGAGGCACTGCCGGAATACCTGCGCCTGTCACGCGAAATCGCCGCGGCCTGGTTCCCGAGCTTACTGAACGAAGGTTCTCTTTCCGGGGAAATGGTCAACTCGCTGGTTGACTTCATGAGCGGGCGGAGCGCGGAACTGGCAACACGTGTCCTTTCAGTTGCGTTCACGATTTTCGATATCCTTGTGATCATGGTCGTTGCACCGGTCGTCGCGGTCTACATGCTGCTCGACTGGGACAGGATGATCTCGACGATAGACGGCTGGCTGCCGCGCGATCACCGGTCCACGATCCGGTCGCTCGTTCAGGAGGTCGACGCGACCCTCGCGAGCTTCGTACGCGGACAGATCTCGGTTTGCGGAATTCTCGCGATCTTTTACGCCGCGGCGCTGATGCTGGTCGGGCTCAAGTTCGGTCTCGTCATCGGGGTCATCGCAGGAGCGCTGACGTTCATTCCTTATGTCGGTGCAGTTCTTGGCGGGCTGTTGTCGATCGGACTCGCGTTGTTCCAGTTTTGGGGATCACCGGTGCTGATCGGTGCCGTCGCCCTGATCTTTGTCGCGGGACAAGCCCTCGAGGGGAATTTCCTGACGCCCAAGCTGGTCGGAAAGGCCGTTGGTTTGCATCCGGTATGGCTCATTTTTGCATTGTCGGTCTTTGGAACCCTGTTCGGGTTTACCGGACTTCTTCTGGCAGTCCCGATCACGGCATGTATCGGGGTGTTTTCGAGATTCGGCCTGCGCCAATACCTGTCCGGACGCCTATACCGTGGCCGGTCGGACAATTCGTGAGCGCGGACAGACATTCCATCCCTTTTGCTCATCGCTCGCGATCGTGCCTGAACAGCTGATCTTCGACCTGGGTTTGCCGGCTTCACGCGATGGCCAGGATTTTCTCGTGACTGATGCGAACCGGAAGGCGGTTACGCTACTTGGTCGTCCCGGGACCTGGCAAAGCGGGTGTTTTCTCATCTGTGGCCCGGAAAAGTCAGGCAAGTCGCACCTGGCGGGCGCCTGGGCCCGGCATGTCGGCGCCGATGTCGTTTCGGGCGTAAGCCTTGCAACCAGGCGCGACCCGGTCGGGCCCGCCGGTTCAGCGATCAGGGCGCTGTGTGTCGAGGACATCCAGGCGGTTGCAAGCTGCGCCGAGCTTGAATTCGCGCTCCTTCACGTGATGAACTTTCTCGCGGAACGGGAGGCATCGTTGCTGTTGACTGCACGTGGTCGACCGCAGACCTGGCGACCGCTGAGCCCGGAACTCTCCAGCCGTCTTGCAGCGGTATCGCAGGCAACGATCGACGAACCTGACGACGAACTTCTTCGCGGATTACTCGCCAAGTTCATCGCGGATCGGCAGCTGACCTGCTCGCCAAGCGTATTGGAGTATCTTGTCCGTCGGATCGAACGGTCGTTTCTGGCCGCCGGCCGGGTCGTGGAGGCGCTTGACAACGCCTCCCTGAAACGGCGGCGGCCGATTACGCGTGCGTTGGCAAGCACGGTACTCGACAAACCTGCGCCGGATCCCCAGCAACCGAATTAAGCGGAGACGATGACGTGACGCCGGCCCGGCAACTTTTGGGCGCACTTGGATATCGAGCCCCAATGGAGTATCTCGGGTCAAGGGAACGGTGAACTGCCACGGAGCGCAACGTTGGATTCCGGACTCGCGATCCGGTGTTCAGGCCAAGCGAAGCGCGCATATTTGCCGGGAGCCCGGGCCTGTTGTCGATTGCGGCAGGAATTCGAGCCGGCAGTGGCTTGGAGGAGAATCATGGACGATGCAGGGACCATTGATTTAGACGCTCCCCAGACGCACTCGATCGGTGATGACACGGCGGTGGACAGGATCAACGGTGACTTCCTGAATTCGTCACCTGGTCCGGGGTCGAACATTGACGGGGACTTTTCGGGACCCGCCCGGTTCTTCAACCGCGAGTTGAGCTGGGTGTCGTTCAACTGGCGCGTGCTCGAAGAAGCGCGAAATCCGGACGTGCCATTGCTCGAACGGCTCCGCATGCTGTCGATTTCCGGAAGCAACCTCGACGAGTTTTTCACCGTTCGGGTGGCCGGGTTGCGGCAGCAGGTCAGCGAAGGTTTTTTCAGGCCGTCACAGGACGGACTGACACCCGGTCAGCAACTGGCCAGGATCAACGATGACGTCAAGCGCCTGATCGTCGCGCAACAGGCGTGCTGGGCCGAACTGTACGGGGAACTTCACGCGGCCGGCGTCAACCTCGTGCCCCGAGGCGAGTTCAGCGAACAGGACCGGCGCGTTCTCAAGAAGGAATTCGACAACAACATCTTCCCGATTCTCAGCCCGCTTGCGGTCGATCCCGCACATCCGTTCCCGTTCATCGCGAGCGGCGGATTGACGCTTGCCGTGCAGTTGAAGGAGCGCCGCAAGAGGCGCCAGCTGCAGGCGCTGCTTCCGATTCCCCAGCCGCTGGACCGGTTCGTGATCCTTCCGGACGGCCCGAACCGACAAATCCGGCGCGCACTGCTCGAAGACGTCATTCTGGAGTTCATCGGGACGTTGTTCCCTGATTACGTGCTGCGGGGCCATTGCATTTTCCGTCCGTTGCGCGACAGCGACCTGGAAGTCGAGGAAGAGGCGATCGACCTCGTCCGCGAGTTCGAGACCGCGTTGAAACGCCGCCGGCGCGGCGAAGTCATCCAGTTGACGGTGTCCTCGGGCGGTCCTGAACAACTCACGCAAAAGATCTTCGAAGCCCTTGCCATGGCCGAGTCCGACGTCAACGTCGTCGATGGAATCGTCGGGATTTCGGATCTCATGGGCCTGATCATCGATCATCGACGCGAACTGCTTTGGCCGTCGTTTCAGCCGCGGACCCCCGAGCGGGTTCAGGATTTCGATGGCGACATCTTTTCCGCGATTCAACAGAAGGACATGCTGCTCCATCATCCGTACGAAAGTTTCGACATTGTCGTCCGGTTCCTGCAGCAGGCGGCCCGCGACCCGAATGTGGTCGCAGTCAAGCAGACACTGTACAGGACGTCGAACCAGTCACCGATCGTCGAGGCGCTGTGCGAAGCCGCCGAGAACGGAAAATCGGTGACCGCGCTTGTCGAACTGAAGGCGCGGTTCGACGAGGCGGCGAACATAAGGCAGTCGAGGCGGCTCGAGACGGCTGGCGTTATCGTCGTCTACGGTTTTCTCAATCTGAAAACACACGCGAAGATCTCGACGGTTGTCAGGCGTGAAGAAGATCGCCTCGTTACCTACACGCATTTCGGGACGGGAAACTACCATCCGATCACCGCCAAGGTGTACACGGACCTGTCGCTTTTTACCTGCGACCCCCGACTCGGCCGCGGAGCGACCAAGATCTTCAACTACATTTCCGGCTACGCCCGGCCCGAAGGCCTCGAGCACCTGTCCGTCTCGCCTGTGTTCCTCAAGGAGTATCTGCTGGAACTAATCGAGAACGAAATCAGGGTCGCGAAGGCAGGAAAGTCGGGTGCGATCTGGGCAAAGATGAACTCGATCATCGAACCGGACGTCATTGATGCGTTGTACCGGGCATCGTGCGCCGGGGTCCAGATTTCCCTGGTCATTCGTGGAATATGCGGAATTCGTCCGGGCATAGCCGGGCTCTCGGAGAACATCCGGGTCAAGTCCATCGTTGGGCGGTTCCTCGAACATTCGCGCATCATGTGTTTCGGAAGCGGTCACGGATTGCCGTCTCCGCGGGCGCGCGTCTTCATGTCGTCTGCGGACTGGATGGGACGGAACCTTCACTTTCGGGTCGAAACGCTGGTCGAAATCAGGAACAGCACCGTTCACGCGCAGATCATGAGCCAGATCATGGCGGCCAATTTGGCGGATCAGGCAAACAGTTGGGTCTTGCAGCCCGATGGAACATATGTCCGCCACGCCGGGGAGGATGAGGATCGAATGTTCAGTTGCCATCGGTTCTTTCTCGAGAATCCGTCTCTCAGCGGCCGTGGATCTGTCGGGGCAAAGGATGTGCCGGCTTTGACCCATTCCCGCTAGGCGGCACGGGTCCTTGCAAAGGCACCGTACAATCGCCAACGGCGGGTGCAGGTCACGGTGGCGCTGATCGAAGCCGAACGCCGCGGGAAGACCGTCGTCCGCGAGCGGCTGGAGCGGGTTGGCGTCATTGACGTCGGGTCGAACTCGGTTCGACTCGTCGTATTCGACGGGGCGGCCCGTTCCCCGGCATACTTCTACAACGAAAAAATCCTCTGTGGATTGGGACGCGGAATGCGGAAGACCGGGCGTCTCAATCCCGATGGCAAGGCCCGTGCGCTGGCGGCCCTGGAAAGATTCTCGGCCCTGGTTGGCGTGTTCGACATCAAGTCCGTGAGAACGGTCGCAACAGCGGCCGTTCGGGAGGCAACGGATGGCGTGGCGTTCTGTGGCGAAGTCAGAATGCGAACCGGCCTGGACATCATGATCGCAAGCGGGCGCGAAGAGGCACGCCTCTCCGCCCAGGGCGTTCTCCTGGGCTGGCCCGATGCGGATGGGTTCGTCTGTGACATGGGTGGCGCATCAATGGAAATCGCGGAGGTCAGGGACGGGACTGTCGGAAGAGTGGAGAGCACGCCCCTTGGGTCACTGACCATACGGGGCGACAAGGGCGGAAACGGCCGAACGGAGCACGACCTCGTTCAAAGGATCCAGGAATTGCGAAACAGGTTTCCGGGACACAGCCCGAGACTGTTCCTTGTCGGGGGGTCATTCCGCGCGATCGCCAGGCTTGACATGGAATATCGCGGTTATCCCCTCAAGGTCCTGCACGAATACAGGATGTCGCCGGCGGGCCTGAATTCGACGCTGGCGCGCATTCGATCGGGACGGCAGGAAGATCTCGCGGTTGTTCCGTCGATTTCGCCAGAGCGTCTCGAGCACGTGCCGGGAGCAGCCAGGGTCTTGTCCATTCTGGTCGATGTGTTCGAACCCGAGGAGATCGCGATTTCCGGCTACGGGATTCGTGAAGGCCTGCTCTATGAAAGCTTGCCCGAAAGCCTGCGGTGCCGGGATCCGCTGATCGAAGTCTGCATGGCAATGGAGACGAGTTCTGCACGGTTTCCCGGGTTTGGTGAACGGCTCGCGGCCTGGGTAAGCCCGTTGTTCCCGGAAGCGGATCGCGAGCGACAGCGACTCGTTCTTGCCGCGTGCCTGTTGCACGACGTGACCTGGCGCGCCCATCCGGATTATCGCGCGGAAGTGTGTTTTGACAACGCCACACGCGCCAACCTGGGCGGCCTGGACCATACCGGCCGGATATTCATCGGCATGTCGCTCTTTCATCGCTACAGCAAGTCAATCGATCCGGGCAGGAACCGCGCGCTGTCCGAGTTCCTGGCGCCCGAAGAACGACAGGATGCGAAAACGCTTGGCAGGGCGATGCGGCTGGGAGCCCTGCTGGGAGGAGTGACGACCGACCGCATGGGAGTACTCAGGATGGATCCAGGGCATGTCAAACTCGATTTTGGCGGGCGTGGCCACACCATCCATGGCGAGGCCGTTCAGCGCCGCCTGGATGCATTGGCGCGCGCGGTCGGGAAAGAACCGGTCGTCGTGTTGTGAATCGTATTTCTTCCGGACGCGGGCGTCTTGGGCCAATCTCAAACAATGATAAGGTCAGAGTTTGTGAAAAACATTTTTATTTCAATGTGTTGAAATCAACCATTCCCGAATGCGGGAATTGCGTTGCCCGGTAAATTGCCGTATGGCACTCGGCGAATTCGCCGATCTCTCCGGGGCGGATCATGGTCATCGTCCCATCGAGCGGAGAGGCCGGCTCGAAACCAAAAGGGGAACCGCGCAATGAGGATGTCGCGATACTTCCTGCCCATTCTCAAGGAAACTCCGGCTGAAGCGCAAATCGTCAGCCACAGGCTGATGCTGCGGGCAGGGATGATCCGACAGGCCAGCGCCGGTATTTATTCCTGGCTGCCTCTCGGTTACCGCGTTCTCCGGCGGATCGAACAGATCGTCCACGAGGAACAGATAGGTGCCGGGCACCATCCGATGCTGATGCCCACGCTGCAGTCAGCCGACTTGTGGCGCGAAAGCGGCCGGTACGACGACTACGGGGAGGAGATGCTCCGGATTACCGATCGTCACGGCCGCGACATGCTGTACGGACCGACGAACGAGGAACTCATTACCGACATTGTCCGTTCGTCGGTCCATTCGTACCGCGACCTTCCGCTGACCCTCTATCACGTCCAGTGGAAATTCCGGGACGAGATCCGTCCCCGATTCGGCGTCATGCGCGGGCGTGAGTTCCTGATGAAGGACGGATACAATTTTGATGTGGATCGCCAGTCGGCAATTCACTCCTACAACCGGCACCTTGTCAGTTACCTGAAGACCTATGAGCGCATGGGATTGAAAGCGATTCCAATGAGGGCGGAAACCGGCCCCATCGGCGGGGATCACAGCCACGAGTTTCTGGTGCTGGCGGACACGGGAGAATCGGGGGTCTTTTTCGACAGGCGAATTCTTGACCTGAATCTCGGACGGCGCCGGGTCGACTATGACGACCCGGACGGATGTGCGCGGATCGTTGACGAGTGGACATCTCCCTACGCGCGGACCGATGAAACCCACGACGCGGCCTTGTTTGACGCGGTGCCCGAGGACCGGCGCATGAGTTCGCGTGCGATCGAGGTCGGGCAGATCTTCTATTTTGGCACGAAATACTCCGAGCCGATGAACGCGACCGTTGTCAATGCCGAGGGAAACCAGGCTTTCCTTCACATGGGCTCGCACGGCATCGGCGTCTCGCGATTGGCTGGCGCGATCATCGAGGCCAGCCATGATGAGCGGGGCATCGTCTGGCCGGATTCGGTCGCTCCGTTCGATGTCGGAATCGTCAACCTGAGGCAAGGTGACGGCGACACGGATGCGGCATCGCAACGAATCTACAACATCGCGATGTCCGCCGGCCTTGACCCGCTTTACGATGACCGGAACGAGCGGGCCGGGGCCAAGTTCGCGACCATGGACCTGATCGGACTTCCATGGCGGGTGACCGTAGGGCCGAAGGGCATCAGAAGAGGCAAGGTCGAACTCACGTCCCGCAGAACCGGGGAGACCATCGAACTGGAACCCGGCGACGCCATCAACCACATCAAGGGCTTGCCGAATGAAGAGTAGGATGCTGATTCGGTGCGGGGCGACAGGTTGATCAATGCGTCCTGCAAAGTTGGGCGAACAGGCTGAAATCCGGGATTGTTGATTCCATGAAGAGGGATGGACGAGGTGACGAGAATCGGCTTCGACCGTTTGCCGGTTTCGAATGGCTGATTGCCTGGCGATACCTGCGCGCTCGCCGCAGCGACGGCGGCGTCAGTGTCATGACGTGGATATCTCTCGTTGGAATCGCGCTCGCCGTATTTGCACTCATTGCCACGCTCGGTGTCCGGTCCGGGTTTCGCACCGAGTTCACGGCGACGATTCTCGGCGCGAATGCCCATGTTACGGTATATCCGGCACGGAGGGCGGCTGACAGCGGCGGAGTCCGTCCGCGTTTCGAGGACCACGAAGGAATCGTCGAAGCCGTCAAGGGTGTCCCAGGCGTCGTGCGCGTTGCCCCGGTCGTCCGCGGCCAGGTTATGGCGACAGCCAACGGTGCAACGGCCGGGGTCGAAGTCTTTGGTGAAACCCCTGAAGACCTCGCAAGCCTGCCCTTGATCAGCCAACCCGAGGTCAGCCGCGGACGTATCGGTGACTTTGGTCCCGCCATCGCCGTCGGCATCGGAATCGCGCGCAATCTCGGGCTTCGGCCGGGCAGCCAATTGACATTGATCTCACCGGACGGCGTCCAGACGGCATTTGGAACAGCCCCGAGAATCGACAGTTTCGAAATCGGTTATGTCTTTGGCGTCGGTCGCTACGACATTGACCGGACCCGGGTGTACATGCCGCTCGACCAGGCCCAGGCTTTCTTCAACACGGGCTCCGGAGTCGACGAACTCGAGATCATGATCGAACACCCGGAACTGGTCGAAGAGATGACCAGGGAGATTCGGGCGGCAACCGGGCCTGACACGGTGCTGTGGACGTGGAAGGATTCGAGCGGAGCGTTTCTCGCGGCCCTGCGGATGGAAGACAACATCATGTTCATCATCCTGTCGATGCTGGTCCTCATCGCCGTCATGAACATCGTATCGGGACTCGTGATGCTGGTAAAAAACAAGGGCCGGGACATTGCGATCCTCCGCACGATTGGCCTGACGGAAGCATCTGTCCTGCGGGTATTCCTGATCTGCGGAACCACCATCGGCATCGCCGGAACCGTCCTCGGTGTCATATTCGGTTGCCTGTTCGTGATCTACATCGACCCGGTTTTCGACGCGGTCAACTACGTTGCGGGCGGAGGAGTCTGGGACCCGTCAGTTCGTTTCCTCAGTCGATTGCCGGCCCGGCTGGAGTTGGCAGATGTCATGAGCGCAGTTGCGCTATCGGTCGGGCTATCGTTCGTCGTGACCTATTTTCCCGCCCGGCGCGCGGCCAGGATGGATCCTGTCGAGGCGCTTCGGTATGAATGAATCACGGGATGGCGGGGAAGTTCTCCGGTTGGAATCCGTGACCAGGTCCTATCGAAAGGGGCACGTCGGAGAGGTCAGGGTATTGGAGGGTGTAGACCTTGCCATCCGGAGGGGCGAAGTCGTCGGGCTCGTCGCGCCCTCGGGAACAGGAAAATCGACCCTTCTGCACATCGCCGGTTTGCTGGACTCTCCGGACGAAGGGCAGGTGGTGATCAACGGAACAGATTTCGCATCGGCACCCGACGGTCTCCGCACACGTGTCCGGCGTCGCGAGGTCGGTTTCGTCTACCAGTTCCACCATCTCTTGCCGGAGTTCTCTGCAGTCGAAAACGTCGTCCTGCCACAGCTTGCAGCGGGGACGAACCGGAAACGTGCCGATGCCTGGGCGATGGAACTGCTGGAGCGAACGGGCATCGAACGACGTGCAACGCACCGGCCTTCCGAGCTGTCGGGAGGCGAACAACAACGAGTCGCGTTCTGCCGCGCGCTGGCTAACCGGCCCGATCTGCTGCTCGCCGATGAACCAACGGGAAACCTGGATTCGGGGTCATCCGAGTCCGTGTTCGCGGTCATGATGGAACTCGTACGCGAGAGACAGCTGTCCGCCCTGATCGCCACCCATGATCGGAGCCTGGCCGTCCGGCTTGATCGCTCGATCAGCCTTGACGAAGGTCGTCTGTTCAATCTCGATCGGGCAAACCGGGCGTGATCAGCGCGTGCAGGACTTCCTGAGGCTGTCCCAGTCCGCCATGTCGATAATCGGGCCGTTTCCGCTGCCCTGCGCTCCGGTCTCCTCGGCCTCGGCAAGAGCTTCGCCGAGAGGACTTTCAAGCCCGATCGCTTCGGCAAGAGGAAAACTGGAAAGCCTGGCATTGGAGAATAGTGCCAAGAGATGCTCGAGGCTTTGAGGCGAGGGTTCTTGCGCGAGGACGACAGGCACGAAATCCTGCAAGACCCCGGTCGGGATATCCCTTCCGAGCAGGAATGCCATCGTGTGCCAGGGTCCTGCGAAGCGGACCAGATCCCGGAACAGGTGGCGGTCGCGACCGGCAGCAAATTCCATCAGGACGAAACTGGCAGCCAGTTCAGGATCACCGTCCGGGTCGAGAAGGGAATAGTCGAGGAGAATCTGCCCACCGGGCAAGTGTACGCTCTGGCGTTCACCAAGTTCGACGAAACTGACCCTGACGCTGGTGTCGAGGGCGATCGCGTTCATCAGCCTGGCGAGCACGGCCGTTGCTGCCCGCAGGTCGCATTCGGGTCCGCTGACCGTGGCGATTTCCGCAAGAAGCGATTCATCAATTGCCTGGATTCGAATTTTGGGCGTGACCTGAACTGCTTGTTCCTCGAGGGCGTTCGGTAACAGGGTCATCCCGAAATATGCTCCGGCCCCAATGACTGCGGCGACAAATACGAGCATGAGCTTCTGCCGGACCCGCGAAAGCCTCACCGGCTTGTGGCTGATGGAGTGGAATACATCGATCGCTTCGACCATGTGCGGGTCGGTTATTTCGATCGTCTCGGATTCGGTGGCCCCGGGCGAGTAGACGGCCGGAAACTGGCTGGGGTTCAGCCTGTTGATCGCGTGAAGGTCCCAATGGGCGAGAACATTGTCGTTCAGGTCCTTGACCAGCAGCGCAGTACGGCCGAGAGACACGACGACCTCACGGCGCTGGGAATCCGGAGCCTCTCTCCACAACTCCAAACTCTCGAGTTGGTCATACTGGTTTAGTGCTGTAACCACTACTCGATACGCCATTCTTCGTGACGTTTGACGACCCCGATCATAAATGACGTTGTTCGGGCCCGCCAGTCTCTTTTTTCTTGAGACGTCGGAAATGCAGTGCTTTTTTTCGGGCGTGTGCCGGTCGGGTGGACACCCGCACAATCGCGGCGGGAAATGACGGGTTCATTGTCCCGTCGGTTTTCACGGGCTCACGTCACGAATCAGTCAGGACGTCGAGCCCGGCAGGTGCCCGAGGCAAGGCTGGATCTCATCCCTCCGAACTGGCTGGGCGGACAGAGGGGAGGGGACCGCCGCGAAAGCCGCAAATTCAAACAGTGCCGGCGGCCACATGCGCGCCGCCGAGACCGTCGGAGCGATTCGCCAGATGCGCGGACACAGCTGTTGGCTCGGCACAATCGTACCGGTCGGGCCTCGGCCTCTCACGCCCCTCAGCGAACGCGCCCTCCTCGATCAACTACGGCGGGGATGTCCCGACATCCGTGTGGCCGCCACGGGCGATGACGGGTCGGTTTTCCACCGGTTCCGCGGAGGTGCCTCCCGCCACCGGTCAGGATCGTCGATTTCGGGGCTTTTGACAGCCACGGCCGGTATTCCGGGCACGCCGCATTGTCGGTCACCAATGATGAATCCGGGTGGTCGCAGAGGGCAACAGACTCCGAGAACGGCACACTGCGGCCCGTCGGTGTCACGTCGGGCGCACGAATCGGTCGATTCCGGAAGGGGAAAATCCAGGCGCCCCGTATAGACGTTTCAGTTCAATCCACGACAGGCAACGAATTATGGCTCAATTCTGCTTTTCCAGCCCAGCGCAGCCGGATTCGGATGTCACATGGAGTTTGCCTGTTGCCGCAGCTCAAACTTCTGGATCTTGCCCGTCGACGTCTTGGGCAGTTCCTGAAAGAAGACGGACTTTGGCGTCTTGAACCCGGCCAGCCTTTCCCGGCAAAAGGCAATGAGTTCAGCTTCTCCTGCTGCCATGTTTTCCTTGAGTTCGACAAATGCGCACGGGGTTTCGCCCCATTTCGCGTCGGGACGTGCAACGACAGCGCACAGGCTGACGGCCGGATGGGCCATGAGTGTCGCCTCAACCTCGACAGACGACACGTTTTCGCCACCCGAGATGATAATATCCTTGAGGCGATCGGTGATTTGTATGTAGCCGGCTTCGTCGCGATAGGCGATGTCGCCGGTTCGGAAACTTCCGCCAGCGAAGGCTTCGCGGGTGGCTTCGGGATTTCGATAATACCCACGCATCACCGTATTCCCCTTCATGATCACTTCGCCAAGGGTCGTGCCATCATGGGGAACCGGCTCGCGGGTCTGCCGGTCGACGACGTCAATGTCCTCCATGACCGGTATGCGAATTCCCTGGCGCGCCATGCGGGCGTAGCGTTCCTCGCTGCCGATACCCTGCCATTCCGCGGGATGCAGGCATTCGGTGACATGGCCATAAGTCTCGGTCAGGCCATAGACCTGCATGATCGTAAAGCCCAGCTCCTCGACGGCCTCGATGGTGGAGGGTGACGGCGGGGCGCCGGCGGTGAACACCCGGATCTCGTGGTCAAAACCGACGCGTACAGCGTCGGGAGCATTGACAAGCATGTTCAGGACAATCGGGGCGCCGCCAAAATGCGTAATGCGCTCGTCCCGGATCGCCCCGAAGATGCTCCCGGCGTTGATATTGCGGCAACATATGATTGTGCCGCCGACGAGCGGCATCATCCAGGTATGGCACCATCCATTGCAGTGAAAGAGCGGAACGACAGCCAGGAAGCGGGGATAGAGCGTCATTTCCCAGGAAATGACCGTCCCCATCGTCATCAGATACGCACCGCGATGATGGCAGACGACCCCCTTCGGCCGACCGGTTGTCCCCGACGTGTAGTTGAGCGAGATCGAGTCCCATTCATCCTCCGGATCGTGCCACCTGAAGCCCGGTTCGCCGGTGGCGAGCAGCTCCTCGTATTCCTGGTATTCGCCGGAAGCGGGAAATCCTGCTGCCGGATCGGCCACTTCGATCAGCTCGGGGCCCGGACCGTCCATCAATTCGAGTGCCCGCTGGACCGTTGGCAGGAACTGGCTGTCCACCAGGGCGATCCGGGCGTCGCAATGATCGAAGACATAGGCAATCGTATCGGCGTCGAGACGGACGTTGATCGCGTTGAGAACGGCGCCTGCCGCAGGGACACCGAAGTGAGCCTCGGCAATTGCAGGGACATTCGGACAAACGGCCGACACGACATCGCCGGGTTTGACCCCCATCGAAGTCAGCGCAGACGCCATGCGGCTGCACCGTTCATGGACTTCGCTCCAGTTGAATCGACGATCGCCGTAGACAAGCGCTTCCCGTTGACCGAAAACGTCCCGTGCTCGTCGAAGATGGGACAGTGGCGACAGTGGAACGTAGTTTGCCGGGTTTTTTTCGAGGCCGGTTTCGTCAGCCATTGCTGCCATGACGTTCCTCCCTGACTCTGTACCAGTGCTGTGCGGCCGGGTTTCGGGTTCGACGACCGGGGCTTTCGAAAACACTTGACGAATGGATAGCAGTTTGTCGTGAACTGACAAACAGGAAATCCGGCCGGTCGTGGGAACCGGGAGCGGTCAACCGGGATCAAGGAGCAATCGATGGTGTCACCGCTTCCGTCACGGACCTTGCAGGGTGGAGCCATGATCGTCGGCGCCATGTCGATCATCGGCCTTATCGACAACTTCGTCCTGATAATATCCGAGGAAGCCGGCCTGTGGCAGTTCCATCTCGTGCGGTCAGTGATCGGGTGTTCTGTACTGCTGTTGTTCTGCCGTCTGACCCGTCGGCAGATCAAGCCGAAGAATCTCCGCGCGGTCGTGTTGCGTTCGGTCCTGATCACGGTCTCGATGATGCTCTATTTCGGCTCGCTCTCGGTATTGCCCATCGCCGAGGCTGGCGCCGCCCTGTTCACCTCGCCAATCTTCATCCTGCTGTATTCCGTCCTCTTGTTCCGGGTCCGCGTCGGCCCGGTGAGGATCGCGGCGGTTGCACTCGGATTCGCAGGCGTTCTCGTCGTACTTCGTCCCGATCCCGGCAACCTGACGATCGTCGCGATTTTCCCGTTGTTCGCCGGCATGTTCTATGGATTGGGGCAACTCATCACGAGGCACAAATGTGCGACCGAGGAGACGGCCGTGCTCTTGCTCTGGTTCTTTCTGACGCTCGGTGTGACCGGATTGACGGGTTCGGTCATCCTGGCTTTGCTGCCGGTGCCGGAATCCTGGTTCGAAGCTGCCCCCTTCTTTGTCCAGGGGTGGGTAGCTCCAACCGAACGATTCCTGTTCTGGACCGTTGTTCAGGCTGCGGGTTCCCTGATTGCCGTTACCGGCCTGATCCGCGGGTACCAGATCGCCGACCCGACGCTCGTGGCCGTCTTCGAGTTCAGCTTTCTCTTTTTCGCCGGAATTTGGGGCTGGATACTGTGGCGCCAGCAGCTCGACCTATTCGATATCCTTGGCATTCTCGCCATCGCGGGTGCCGGGTGCCTGATCGCGGTGAGGAGCAACAGGACGACCTGACCGTGATATTGATGGGCGTTGCCTTGTTGCGTCGCGGCAGACGCCGCTCGAGAACACGTCACCCGTTGCACGGCCCTGCGGTGTCATCGGACCTGTTGAATGGAGGTGACACGATATTCATTCTTTTCTGCGCCTCGGTCGACCACACCCGCCTTTCCATTTGCTCGCGTCGCACCGGTTGCCGACCTTGGTACGAAGCTGCTTGACCGCAAGAAAGCTGTTGAACAATTGCCATGGTCACTCGCAACTGTTCAGGCGGTGAAGTCTAGAATCTGCTGGATAATTTGGGAGGGGCGTGCTTCCGTTGATTTGATTGAAACCGCCGGCATTTCGCTGGCCTCAACGGAAGGACACGCCCCATGGAAAAGAGAATACCCGGTTCGATGCACACACGCGAGACCCTATCGCAGTTGATCGAAGGCCGCCTGTCGGCGCCGGATGCCCGCAGCGAGCTGGTGCGTCTGGCGACCCGTCTGATCATTGAGGAGGCCCTGGAGGCGGAGAGCCGCGATGCGCTCGGACGTGGCTACTACGAGCACGGCGGCGATCCTGAGCGTGGTTACCGCAACGGCAATCGTACCGGCCGGCTCAAGACGGCCGAAGGTGCGGTGGACTACACGGCGCCGCAGATCGCGGGCCGCGACGAGCCGTTCCGCTCGGAGATCCGGCCGCAGCTGAAGGGCCGGAGCGAGGCTCTGGAGGATCTTGCGGTGGAGATGCTGGCCCGCGGCCTCAGCGTGCGCGACATCGAGGACACATTCCGCAAGGACGATGGTTCTCTGCTGATCTCCCGCACCGCGGTTTCCGAGATCGGAGAGCGGCTGTGGCAGGACTACCAGGCGTTCGCCACTCGCGACCTTGGCGGCTACGACATCGCCTACCTGTTCGTCGACGGCATCGCGGAGCGGATCCGCCCGGGCCAGCGGCGCGAGCCGGTTCTGGCCGCCTGGGGCATGACCCACGAAGGACGAAAGGTCCTGCTCCATCTCATGTCGGGCTCGAAGGAGGACTACGAGACTGTCTCCGCCTTCTTCCAGGACATGCGGGGCCGCGGCCTCGGCGATCCTCTTCTGGTGGTCTGCGACGGCGCTCCCGGCATCATCAAGGCGATCGAGACCTGCTTTCCGCGCTCGGAGCGCCAGCGCTGCCTGTTCCACCGCATGAGCAACCTGGCGGCCAAGGTCTCCCGCGCGGAGGCCTGGCCCGAGTTCCGCGAGCAGGCCCGTGCCGCCTACCAGGCGCCGTCCCGGGCCATCGCCCGCGATCTCGCTGCCGATCTGGTCCGGCAATGGGAGAGCGAGTTCCCCAGCGCGGTGGCCTGTTTCCAGGATGACTTCGAGGCGTGCATCGCGCATCTGCGGATGCCGGTGCGGCACCGCAAGGCGATCCGGACCACCAACCTGCTGGAGCGCCTGTTCGGCGAGGAGCGTCGCCGCATGAAGGTGATTCCCAACGCCTGGGGGGAAAAGGCCGTGCTCAAGCTGATGTTTGCGGCGATGACCCGGGCTTCGGAGAAGTGGCGCTCGATCGGGGTGACCGCCTTCGAGCGGCGTCAAATGGAGCAGGTGAGGACGGACCTGGACGAAGAGTACGAACAGGCCAACGGGCCGGTCAAAAGCCCGAAAACGGAAGCACGCCCCTCCAAATTATCCAGCAGAATCGGGACTTGACCTGTTCAGGCACCATTCGGAGGATATGGCGACGTCAGGGGACCGCCTGGCCTGGCGGCGAGACCGTTTCCGCCTCGGCGGCCGAGCGGGTCGGCAAGGCCGTCAACTCGAGGATTTCCCGGCCCTGTTCGCGTCACGCTGGCTCGCCTCCATTTCTTCAGCGCGCCGAACGCTGGTCATGGCAGCCGCGAGCAGGCCGGAAGGCACCGCGACGATTCCCAGGCCGATCAACACGATCAAGCCGGCAAAGAGGCGCCCGCCGGGCGTTACCGGGTAAATGTCGCCGTATCCGACCGTGGTGATCGTCGCGACTGCCCACCACATTCCGTCAAGAACCGAGTTGAAGTTTTCGGGTTGGGCCTGGTGTTCGAAGTGGTAGATACCGACGGCGGAAAGGTAGAGCAGCACGAAGGTAAACACGACGAATATCGTTGCTTCTCCCCGCGACTGGCGCATCGCCTTGCCGACACGTTGAACGGCGGTTTCGTAGCGCGTCATCCGGAACAGATGAAGAATTCGAAATGCACGAAGGACCTGAGCTTCGTGACCCAATCCGAGATAGACGGGCACGATGGCGATCAGGTCGATGAGCCCGTAGATGCTGAACACGAACTTCAGTCGGTCCTTCGATGCAATCACCCTCACGACGTATTCGACCGTGAAGATTCCCGTCACGGCGAGACGGGAGTAGTCGAGAAACGATCGCGCGCCCGGAGACAATCCGGAAATGGTTTCGAGCGCGATGGTGACTGCCGAATATATGATCAGCCCGATGATGATGATGTCCAGTTTTTCACCGAGTTGGTCCTTGTTCCTTTCGACCGATTCCCAGAAGCCCATGATCTTTTCCTTGCGTGTTTCAGGGTTGCGCTTGCCTCGACCGCGTCCGCTGGATTCACCACGAATCGTCATGGCACCGCGGTATGGCAGAAAACGTTTGCGATGCGTCCGGAGAAAAGCGCGCCGATGACTGAGCGACTTGCCTTGGCCTGCGACGTTCGACCTTTTTCCGGGGGGTTGCGTTGCCGGATTACCGGTAAAACGTTCGGTCGGACCGCGCTATGCTTGCGAGCAGGGCAGGGGCCCGGAAACGTTCGCCTGCGCACTTGGACAATCCGCTGCAGATCTCCACGACGCTCCTGGCGCCCGTCAGGTCAACCCAGCTGAACGGACCGCCCGTGCCCGGTGCGAAGCCCCATCCGAGCACCGCCCCGACATCTCCCTCGCGAACGTCGCTCAGGACCCCGTCCTCATGGGCCTTGATTGCCTCCAGGACCTGAATGAGCAGGAGGCGGTGCTGCACCGCCAGCGCGTCTGGCTGGTTACCGGACACCGGCCAGTGATCCCGTAGTCCTGTCCACAGGCGCTGGCGACGGCCTCGTTCATCATAGGAGTAGAACCCCCCGCGGGACTTGCGTCCGAGGCGTCCGAGGTTCGCCAGCCTTTCGAGAACTTCGTCGGCGTCCGCGGCCGGATACGAGTCTCCCATGACCGCACGCGATGCCCTGGCGATGCTGATGCCAAGATCGATCGATGTCTCATCGACCAGTTGGAGGGGGCCGAGAGGCATCCCGATTCGCTTGGCGGCGTTTTCGACAAGCGCTGGATTCACGCCTTCCGCAACCATGCGTACGCCTTCGTTGATGTACGGGATGATGCAGCGGTTCGCGTAGAAAAACCTGGCATCGTTGACGACGATGGGCGTCTTCTTGATCTGCCGGGCGAAGTCCAGGGCACTTGCGACCGCGTGATCATCGGTCTCGCGCCCCCGAATGATCTCGACAAGCATCATTCTGTGGACGGGCGAGAAAAAGTGAATGCCCACGAATCTGCCGGGATTAGCTACGGCGTCGGCGAGTTCGGAAATCGGCAATGTCGACGTGTTGCTGGCGATGACTGTCTTGTTGCCGGCGACGGCGGTTGCGGCACCGAGAACATCGGCCTTGACGGAGGGGTCCTCGAACACGGCCTCGATGATCAGGTCCGACCCTTTGACGCCGTCGTAACTCTCGGTAAACGCGATCCTGTCGAGCGAAGCGTCCCGTTGCGAGGGCGTCCGCCGGTTTCGTTTCACGTCCCCGTCAAGAAGCGAACGGATCGACTCGCGAGCCTGCCTGATCCTGTCGGAATCCTTGTCGAGCAGTACCACCCGGATTCCCGCCGCCGCGGCGACGTAGCCGATGCCCGTTCCCATCATACCCGCGCCAAGAACGGCAAGGCGCCGCGTTTCGCGTCGCTCGATCTCCGCCGGCCTGCGCGCACCGCGCTCAAGTGCCTGCTTGGACAGGAAGAGCGTGTTGATCATCGCGGCCGACGACGGATTCAGTGCAACGGACGTGAACCAGCGCGCTTCAATCCTGAGCGCGGTGTCGAACGGCACGAGCGCACCTTCGTAAATCGCCGAGAGCATTGCGCGCGCCGCCGGATACAGGCCCTTTGTCCGGCCATGCAGTTGGGCATTGGCGCCGACGAAAGTCATGAATCCCTGAGGATGAAACGGTGCTCCGCCGGGAAACCGGAACTTGGGAGCGTCCCATGGTTTGACGCTGTCTTCTTCGCTCGACGTGTGGACCCATTCCTGCGCGACGGCGCGGACGTCGTCAGGCGCAATGACTTCGTCGATAAGTCCGGCCTCGCGCGCCTGGCCGGGAGACACCATGCGACCCTCGAACAGAAACGCCGAGGCGCCCATCAGACCGAGCCTGCGCACGAGCCTGGTCGTCCCTCCGCCGCCGGGAAACAGGCCGACGCGAATCTCCGGCAGACCGATTCTTGCGTCCGGGCGGTCCGCGGCGAGAATCCGGTGGCACGCAAGGGCTATTTCGTACCCTACTCCGAGGGCCGTGCCGGGAAGAGCAGCCGCGAAAGGTTTGGCCTGCCGTCCGGGCGCGTTCCAGGAAGCGCCCCCGCATTCGATCTTCCGAAGGACGCGATGCACACCCATCGTCATTTCGAACACCCGGGCCGCCGGGTTTCCGCTCGTATTCGTTCTCAATCCGGCCAGGACATTCAGGTCCATGCCGCCCGAAAAGTCCGGCTTCCCCGACGTGATGACCGCCCCGTTTATGGACGGGTCCTCCAGAACGCGATCAACCAGCGCCTCGAGTTCGTCGAGTTGCTCGACATCCAGGACGTTCATGGAACGCCCTGGAAGATCCCAGGTGATCGTTGCGATTCCCCGGTTGTCCGTCTCGAGACCAAATGCAGGCACGGATCGTCTCCTTACATGCGTTCGACAATCGTAGCGCAGCCCATCCCGGAGCCGATGCAGAGGGTTGCAAGGCCGGTTTCGCGGTCCGTGCGTTCCATCTCGTCGATCAGCGTGCCCAGGATCATCGCGCCCGTGGCACCGATCGGGTGACCCATGGCGATGGCGCCTCCGTTGACGTTGACACGGTCGTGGTCGACGCCGAATTCGTTCAGGAACAGCAGGACAACGGAGGCGAAGGCCTCGTTGACCTCGAAGAGGTCGATGTCGTCGATGGACATGCCTGCCGATTCCAGTGCCTTTTCGGTGGCGGGAATCGGGCCGGTCAGCATGATCGTGGGGTCGGAGCCGGTTTTCGATGTGGCCCGAATTCGCGCTCTCGGTTTGAGGCCGCGCTTCCTTCCGAATTCGGCGTTGCCCACGAGAACCGCCGCGGCGCCGTCGGTAATCGCCGACGAATTGCCGGCATGATGGACATGATCGATGTATTCCAGGTCCGGATACTTCAACAACGCGACCGCGTCGAAGCCGGGCATGGTTTCGCCCATCGCCTTGAACGAAGGATTCAACGCGCCAAGCTTCTGCATGTCGGTGTCGGCGCGGATCTGTTCGTCGCGATCGATGATCGTCAGCCCGTTCTGATCGAGGACCGGTATGCGGGACCGGTCAAATCGACCGCTCGTTTCGGCATTCGCCGCGCGGGTCTGGCTTGTGAGCGCGTAATGGTCGCAATCATCTCTCGAAAACCCGTAACGGGTGGCGATGATGTCCGAAGATATCCCCTGGGGGACAAAGTACGATTTCATTGTCAGCGACGGGTCGACCGCAATGGCCCCGCCATCGGTTCCCATCGGGACCCGGCTCATGCTTTCCACGCCGCCGGCAATGTAGGCGTTTCCCGCGCCTCCCCGGATCTGGTTGGCGGCAATATTGACTGCCTCCAGGCCGGAGGCGCAGAAACGATTGATCGAGACGCCCGGTACCGAATCGTCGAGATCTGACAGGAGGACTGCGGAGCGGGCAAGGCAGGCACCTTGCTCCCCGACCTGCGTCACGTTTCCCCAGACGACGTCTTCCGGATCGGAAGACCTCAGGTTGTTCCGCGTCCTGATCGCGTTCAGGACATCGGCCGAAAGCCGGACGGCGGAAACCTCGTGCAGGCTTCCGTCGACCTTTCCCCGGCCACGCGGTGTCCTGACCGCATCGTAGACGAATGCATCCAGCGTGCTCATGTCCAGGTGTTCCTTTCGGCGTCAGCTTCGGTCGGACGGGTTGCCCGGCATCAGGTCATACGGGTGTTTCCAGCCGTCGAGGCTCGAAACCCGGTCAAGCCAGGCATCGATGGCCGGCCAGGCGCGGCGGTCGAACCCGAACGGTTCAGGATAGAAAAGATATCCGCAGCAGGAGAAGTCCGCCATGGTCGGGCCGTCTCCGACCAGCCATTCGCGTTCGCTCAAGGCACCGTCGAGAATGATGTAGGCGATCTTGAGGCGATGTTGCATGAAATCGATGACAGGTTGCGGACGCTTCTCGGCGGGCAGGAAGTTCATGAGAAACCGGACCATCCCGGCCGGGGAGGAAAACTTGTGATTGTCCCAGAGGACCCAACGCAGGATTTCCCGTCTTTCGGCCGTGTCTTTCCCTCCGAACTTTCCGGTCTTTTCAGAAATGTAGTCCTGGATGGCACCCGACTGCGTCAGGGTCGTATCGCCATCGACCATGACCGGAACTTCACCCATGGGATTGAGCGCCCGGAATTCCGGCGTTCTGGCTTCCCCGCCAAAAAAATCGACGTAGACCGGGGTCCATTCGAGGCCGGAAAGATGGAGCGGCAACGTTGCCTTGTACGCGTTTCCAGATTCCCCGAAGCAGTACATCCTGATCATTGTCGTCCTCTTCACTTTCCTTCGAAGTGTCGGCGCAGGTGTCCCCGCAGCTTTCGAACCGGTGTCACCGGGTACCAAATCCTAGCCCGTATTCGGCACGATTCGGTTTCAGTCCGCCTCGATGATGGATCGCGCGATAATGTGCTTCATGATTTCGTTGGTGCCACCGTAAATCCGCTGGACCCTTGCGTCCGTCCACATCTGTGCGATCTTGTACTCCGTCATGTACCCGTAGCCGCCATGGAGCTGCAGGCATTCGTCCAGCACTTCGCATTGGGTATCGCTCAGCCAGTACTTGCACATGGCCGCCTTCTCGACGCCCAGGTTGCCGGAGACATGGTCGGACACGCACTCATCGAGAAAGGCGCGCGCAACGAACGCCTTTGTCTTGCATTCGGCAAGCTTGAATTGCGTGTTCTGGAACTGGAGGATCGGTTTCCCGAAGGCGTGACGATTTCGGCAGTAGTCGATGGTGTCCGCAACGGCGCCTTCGATGGCGCCAACCGCGGTGCAGCCGATGATCAGCCGTTCCTGGGGCAACTGCTGCATCATCATGGCGAATCCATCTCCAAGGCGTTCCTCTCCCCCGAGAACATTTTCAGGAGGAACGGCGACGCCATCGAAAAACAGTTCCGATGTGTCCTGTGCCTTGAGCCCGATCTTGTCGAGTTTCGGGCCGCGCGAAAAACCTTCGGCACCGTCGGTTTCAACGACCATAAGCGATATTCCCCGGGCCCGTTCATCGGGATCGGTCTTGCATGCGACGATGATGAGGTTGGCCTGTTGGCCGTTGGTGATGAAAGTCTTCTGACCGCTCATCCTGTAGGCATTGCCGTCCTTGAGCGCGCATGTCCGGATCGCCTGGACATCCGAGCCTCCGGACGGCTCCGTCATGGCGAGCGCACCGACGAATTTGCCGGTGGCCATCCCCGGCAGCCAGCGGCGCTTTTGCTCTTCGGTCCCGTAGGAATAGATGTAGTGCGCAACGATGCCTGAATGGATTCCGTGCCCCCAACTCAGCAAGTTCATCCGCGCGCCTTCGATGGTGATCACAGCTTCATGGCCGAAGTCCCCGTCCCCTCCGCCGTATTCCGAGGGAATCGAGGGGCAGAGAAGCCCGAGTTCTCCCGCTTCGTACCAGCAGTCGCGGTCGATTTCCCCTTGCTCTCGCCAGGCGGGGAGCCTGTGCGACCAGTTGTCGGTAACGAAGCGGCGAAACATGTCTTCCAGCATCACATGTTCGTCGGTCATCCATTGCGAACGCGAGGATAGCTGGGTCATGTGACTCCCTGGTCCGGACGTGACGCCAATGCCGGCGGACATGGGCCGTGCATGGCGGGTTTCTGAAGAAATCCCGACAACGATTACAACTCTGGCCAGTCACAGGCAACTGCCGTTGCCAATCGCTGCAGGGCAATCGCCAGGCGGGGCCCGAATGTCACTTGCGTTCGACCGGTTTGCAGGTCTACGATTCCGGCAAAACCGTTCAATCATCTCCAAGTTCACGGCGGATTCCGACTTCCGAACTGGACCACGATAGGACACTGGTCAGAATGCCAGACATGCTTGGAGACAGACTTTCCGGCATCGATGAACAAGGCCTCACGGCACTGGAATCCCGGCTACGGGAGGACCTGGAGTTCCTGTGCTATCCCGGCAAGGACTGGATACCGCCAACGCGGGGCGCAACCGACGTCGTCATCATCGGCGGCGGAATGTGCGGAATGGTCGCCTGGCTTGCCCTGAAAACCGGCGGCGTCGCGAACGTGCGGATGTTCGACCGCAGTCCCGAGGGAAAGGAAGGGCCCTGGGTCACCTATGCACGGATGGAAACGTTGAGGTCCCCCAAGCAGTTGGCCGGTCCCGCATTCGGCCTCGGAGCGCTGACATTCCAGGCATGGTACCGGGCGCAGTTCGGGTCGATTGCCTGGGACCAGCTTTACAGGATCCCGCGGCCGATGTGGATGGATTACCTGTGCTGGTACCGCCGTGTCCTGGATATTCCGGTGGAAAACGGCGTGTCGGTCGATCGGATCCTTCCCGAGGGCGACCTGCTTCGACTGCGGCTTTCAGGCGGGCCGGAGGACTCCATCCTCACCCGGAAGCTCGTCTTCGCGACGGGCCGCGAGGGCCTGGGCGAACCCAACATTCCCGGCTTCGCGCGCGGACTGCCCGGTCGCCTGTGGGCGCACAGCGTCGACGACATCGATTTTGCCGCCCTTCGGGGCAAGCGCGTGGCAATTGTAGGTGTGGGCGCCACGGCCGTGGACAACGCCGCCGAGGCGCTGGAACACGGCGCCGCGGAAATCCGGCACCTCATACGGCGAAACGAGATGCCCACGATCAACAAGATGATGGGGATCGGAAGCTATGGATTCACCTGCGGCTTCCCCGAACTGCCTCCCGAATGGCGCTGGCGTTTCATGCGATACTCGTTCGTGACCCAGACACCGGCACCCCATAACTCCGTCCTGCGCGTCAGCCGCCACGAGAACGCATATTTCCATTTCGGAAAGACCGTGACAGGGGCGGAGGAATGCAATGGTGCGGTGCGCATCGCATTCGCGGACGGAACATCCTACGAGGCGGATTACCTGATCCTTGGCACCGGTTTCACGGTTGACCCGCTGACCCGGTCCGAGTTCGGCGATGCAGCCGGAGACATCCTGCTGTGGGAACAGGTCTACGAGCCGCCGCAGGGCGAGGAATGCCCGGAGCTAGGGCGTTTCCCCTACCTGGGACCGGACTTCGCATTCCGTGAAGGGGTTCCGGGCAAGGCGCCCTGGCTGAAGCACGTATATTGCTTCAACTACGGAGCTACGGCGAGCCTCGGCAAGGTTAGCGGCGACATCCCTGCGGTGTCGGACGGGGCGGCCTGGCTTGCCCGGTCGATTGCAGCGACACTCTATTGCGAGGACATCGGCGCACATTGGCAGGGATTGCTGGATTACGATGTGCCGGAGCTCGCCGGGGACGAATGGGTAGCATCCGATCTCGAACGAGGTTGAGCGACAGGCGCGCGTGCATCCGCAGACCGGTTTGCAACTCCGGTGCGCCGCGATGCAGGCGCGGGCGAGGTTGCATCCAACGACAACGACGCGAATGCCCGCGGACCCGGTGGAAGGATGGCGCGAGCCCGCTCCGAGGCAGGCTGGTTGCGGGTGGCCGAGTTCGCGGCGTTTGTGGTACGATACGTTCGACAGGCGGGGGGCGTTCGACACCCTGGCCGGGATTTGTCATGAGCAACACTGTCCAGGCATACAAGCGACACGCGGAAGTCCAGAAGGTGCATTCACAGCCGTCTTGCCCGGAGGCGGCGAGAAACCGTGCGGGTGCCGGCGCGCCCGCGGGTGCGCTGGAGCGGCCAGGCCCCCGAACCAAACCGGAGTGCCAAACCAGAATTGCAAATAACTCTGGACATAACTCCGATTCCGGGTTCTTTACCGTCCATGGATTGCACGGGCCCGGTTGGTCTTCCGGTCCAGCGGCTCGGAATCCGGTTCGTTTCCCTTACGCCGAAAGGGTAACCGCTTTCGGGCTGGCGTTCCCCGCGGGAGCGCGCGTTCGCGGGGGTTCATTAGGAAGGCGTGCGGGCCGCACTTTGCCAGGCATAGCGCCGAAAGGAGGCCTCGGTTGGCGGACGGGTTGAGGGTCGGTATCGCCGGTGCGGGTTCCGTCGCCATGGGCACCGCGGCACTCCTGCACGTGAACGGGCATGCCCCGATGCTCTGGTCGCCTTCCGGCAGGGGCACGTCGGAGCTCGCCGGCGGCGCGGAACTGGCCGCGACCGGCGCGATCGATGCCGTGTTCTGTCCGCGCCTGGCAGACGATGCGAAGGAACTTGCCCGCCACAACGATGTACTTGTTCTTGCGCTCCCTGCCTATGGTCACAAGGCCGTCATGGATGCCCTGGCCGAACACATTCGCAGTGTCCATCACGTCATCATCTCCTCCCATGCATCCTTCGGTGCCATCTACCTGATGCAGCTGCTCCATGCGCGCGGTGTCGCCGTACCGATCACGGTCTGGGGCACGACTGCCGTCACCGGCCGCCGCCAGTCGGGTACCGAGGTTCACATCAACACCGTACGCAGCCTCGTCGACCTCTGCACGGTTCCGGACAACAGGTCCCGGGACGGGCTTGCACTCTGCCGGCACCTCTTTGGAGACAGGTTCCAACCGCGGGAAGGGCTGCTTGCAATATCACTGTCCAATCTCAACCCTCAAAACCACATGGGAATTGCCCTTGGTAACATGACGCGGATGGAGCGCGGAGAATCGTGGAGCCAGGGCGAGAACGTCACACCGAACGTCGGCCGTCTCCTGGAAGCGCTCGACGAGGAAAGACTGGCAATCGCATCCGCGCTTGACCTTGAGGTACGCACGATCTTCGAGCATTTTCACCTGTCGTTCCACGTGCCCGTCGCCTCGATTTCCCAGATGAACCAGGAGATGCATTCCCAGGGCAGCGGCGGCACCGGCCCGGCGACGGCGAACAGCCGTTACGTGACCGAAGACGTACCTTACGGGTTGGTGATGACAGTTGCACTTGGCGAGCTCGCGGGGCGCCCGGCAAGGTTGCACGACGCCGGGGTGGAGATCCTTTCCGCGATGTATGGTCGCGATTTCGCCGCGGAAAACGACTTGCTCAATGCGCTCGACCTGCCGCGCCACGACCTGAACGATCTCAAACAGGCCGCCCGTACGGGCCTGTTGCGACAAATGGCCGAAGTCACGGCCAGCTGATCGTGCAACGTACGGAAAACCGCTAGAATCGAACGATCAAAATCGGGAGTACGACATGAAAAGATCAAGCCTAAGCAGACGACGCTTTCTGGGCACCACGGTACTGGGTGCCGCCGTGCTCGCAAGCCCGGCCTACCTCCGCCGGGCACATGCACAGGGTGGCGAGGTCAATATCTGGACCTATGCCAATTTCGTCCCTGACAGCTTTCGCGAGCAATTCGAGGCCGAAACCGGGATCAAGGTGAACATCCGCCTCGTTGACGACCAGGGCAAGCAGTTCAACCTGCTCGCCGCGGAGGCTCCCAACCCCACGGCCGACATCGTCACCGTGGCGGGACACAGGTTCCTGCAGTTCATAAGCAGCGAGCTCATCGCGCCTCTCGATACCGGCCGGCTCGGCAACTGGGGCAACATCAATCCCACGTTCTCCGAATCCGACTGGGCGACGATCGACGGCAGCAAGTGGGGCGCGCCGATCCTCTCCGGCATGGAGATTCTCGCCTACAACACCGATGTTGTCAGCGCCGAGGAGGCAAGGTCCTGGGATGTCCTGTTCGCGGACAAATATGCGAAGCAGACCGCCTACATCATACAGGACATGATGTCGATCATCATGCTCAAGCTGGGGTACGACGGAAACATGGTCGCCTATCTCGACGACCATGGGAAGGCAGCCGAGATCGTCGAAGAGGCGAAACAGTACCTGATCGACAGGAAACCGCTGGTGCGGAAGTACTACGACAGCGGCGCCGAAGTGCAGCAGATGTTCATCAACCAGGATATCGTCGTGGGGCACGCCTGGAACGGTCCGATCGCGACGCTCATCAACGACGGCTTCCCGGTGGACATGACGATCCCGCAGGAAGGCTCCTACGGATTCGTCTACACATACAACGTCGCCAACAACGCGCCAAATCCGGACAATGCCTACACGTTTCTCGACGCGATCCTGGCGTCATCGGAGATCGGGGCATCGATGACGCGCGCGTCAGGTTTCATCTCGACCTACAAGGGTGCGGCAGAACACCTGACCGAGCTTGAGCGCAAGTCCACGGCCTTCACCGACGAGGAACTCGCCGGGCTCAGGTTCTTCCGGGCCGAAGCGAACGAGCTGAAGTACGGTCTCGTCGATCCGGCCGTCGAGGCCATCAAGGCCGCCTGAGGGGCTCCCGCGGCACCCCGCCCGCCGTTCCGCGCGGGCGGGGAACGTGCAATCGGGACGGGGGCCGCAGGCAATGACATCAGGTATTTCATGCGTGCCGGGCGAGAACCGCGGCAAGGAAATGACCGGCGCGGGTGATCCCACGGGCTGGGGCAAACTGGTCGGCTTCGCCCCGTACCGGGCGTTGGTCAGCCTGATCTACGCGTCGCCCCGGCGGCAGTTCCTGTTCCTCGCCGCCTTTCCGGCAATTTGGGTCCTGACCCAGCATCTCGGACCGATCATCCAGATGCTTTTCGTCAGCTTCACGGAGGCCTATCCGCTTTCCAAGGGGGCCGAGACACAATTCACGCTGGACAACTACCGGAGATTCTTCACCGAGAAATTCTACTGGGTGCCGTTTTTCCGGACCCTGGCATTCGCCACGGCATTTACCGTTACCACCCTCATCATCACCTATCCGATCGCGTATTTCCTGACCCGTTACGTCAGCCGGCGAAACCAGTTGCTGCTCCTGCTGCTCCTGCTCATACCGTTTTGGGTCGGGGAAATCGTGCGTACCTACGCCATCATGATCCTGCTCGGCAACAACGGGGCCGTGAACCTGTTACTGAAATCACTGGGCCTGATCGAGCGGCCGATACCCTTCATGTACACCGGCTTCTCGGTCGGTATCGGCATCATTTACCTGACGTCGCTCTACATGCTCCTGCCACTCTACTCTGCCCTGGAAAAACTCCCGCGGAGCTATGCGGACGCCGCCGCGGACCTCGGTGCGGGCGCGCTGACGCGGTTTCGGAGGATTACCCTTCCGCTCACGCTCGAAGGAATCGCCTCCGGGTGCATCCTGGTTTTCCTGATTTCCACCGGCTTTTATGGCACGCCGGTCCTCTTGGGCGGACCATCCACCACGGTATTCGCCGAGACCATCGCCGGCTTCTTCTTTGTGGCCGGCGACGAATGGCCGACCGGCGCGGCGTTCGCCACGATCATGTTCATCGCGGTGCTGGTCCTTGTCGGGTCATTCCAACGGATCATGACCGCGCTGCGCAAGGGTGACACCAGATGAGCCGCGTTTCCAGGGTCTTTTTTTCATGTTGCTACTGGGCTTTCGTGGTCTACGTCTTCGTACCGCTGGTGCTCATGGTGCTCATGGGGTTCAAGGACTCGAAGTTCATCGGCTTTCCCATCCGGTCCTGGACGCTTGAATGGTATCTCGGGGTTTTCAAGGATGCGGAGGTTCTCTCCGTGTTTGCTTATTCCATCGCCATTGCGGTCCTCGCGACGCTTGGTTCCATCGTGGTCGGCACATGGATCGCCTTGCTCCTTGACGGCCGCCGGTTTTTGGGGCGCACGGTGATATTCGCCCTGGCAATCCTGCCCGCACTCGTGCCCGGGATCATTTCCGCCATCGCGTTTCGCATCTATGCCCGGCTCCTGGGTATCGAGCCGGGAATGTTCGCGATCATCTGGGCCCACGCGATCCACAACGTGCCATTTGTCGTCCTTATCGTCATGGCACGGCTGTCGACCCTTGCGCGCAGCCAGACCGAGGCCGCGCGTGACCTGGGCGCCGATCCGCTCGTGACATTCCTGCGCATCACGCTGCCCTATCTGACCCCGGCCATCCTGGGGGCAAGCATTTTCTGCCTGTTGCTGAGCTTCGACGATTTCGTGCGCTCGTTTTTCCTGGGCAGCTATCAGCCCACGCTTCCGGTGCTGATTTTCGCCGAGCTGCGTTCGGGCATGTCTCCGGAAATCAACGCGATCGCGACCGTCGCCCTTGTCCTGACGGCGGCCATGGGGATCTGGGCAGAACGCATCACGCGGCGGATGAACAGGTCGAACGAACAATGACGAATCCGGACCGGATTGTCCGTTTCGACGGAATTTCCAAGCGATTCGGCAACGCTGTCGCGCTTGAGCGGATGGACCTCGAGATCGCCCCGGGGGAATTCGTCACCCTGCTCGGACCGTCTGGTTGCGGAAAGACCACAACGCTGAGAATCCTGGGCGGGTTCGAGTTCCCCGACACCGGACGGGTGATCCTGGAGGGCGAAGACGTTACGCGCCTGCCGCCGAACCGGCGCAACGTCAACATGGTTTTCCAGGATTATGCCCTCTTTCCGCACATGACGGTGCTGCAGAACATGGCGTTCGGCCTCGAACTCAAGGGCATGGGGCGACGTGCCATCGAACGGCGGCTGGACGAGCTGATGACTTTTCTCGAGTTGAACGATTTCGGCGCCCGCTACCCCGGACAACTCTCCGGCGGGCAGCGCCAGCGGGTTGCGCTCGCGCGCGCGCTCGCCCCCGACCCCGCGCTGCTGCTGCTGGACGAACCCCTCGGCGCGCTCGATGCGAAACTGCGCGGCCAGGTCCAACAGGAACTCAAGTCGATCCAGCGCCGCACCGACAAGACGTTTCTCTTCGTGACCCACGACCAGGACGAGGCCCTCACGATGTCGGACCGGATCGTCGTCCTGAACGAGGGCCTGGTTGAACAGGACGGCACCCCACGCGAGCTTTACTTTCACCCCAGGAGCAGGTTTGTCGCCGAGTTCATCGGCGAAACGAACCTGCTCGCGGGCAAGGTGCGCAAGGTGAATGGAAGCACCGTGGTTGTCGACTGGTACGGGCACGACCTTTTCGGTCATGCGCCGGCCGGTGCGCCAGCCCCGGGCGACGATATCTCCGCCTCGGTCCGGCTTGAGAAACTCGCTTTCTCCGAAGCGCGCCCGGCCACGGAAAACGCCGTCCAGGGACGTGTCGTCGGACGCACGTTCCTGGGAAGCCGCGTGGTCGTGGATCTCCTGGTCGAAGCGGCACGCGGTGCGACACTCAGGGCCTACGTGGACACCGGGACCGCGGAGAAAGTCGGCAGCGGAACGGTTTGGGTGGGCTGGGATACGCACGCGATGGCCATACTCAGCGATTGAATCGTGCGATCGCCCGACCGCCGCAATCCGGTTGCCGTTTCAGTCAATTCTGCGGGTTCCCGGCGAAAAACCCGATTGTCCGAACACCCGGGGTTCCGGACTTCGACCGTGGGACGGCGCCTTGCCGGTTGCCGATGAAGCAGGGCGATTTGGCGCTGACAGGGATTTACCGAAACGGGTTCGAAATTCCCGGGAGCGTCACGGAACCGGTCAGGGAATTCCAGGCAGGAAATAAAAGAACGTGTACGCCAGGATCAGCGCCGGTATGGCGCTGTACAAGGTTGCAATCAATGCCGCGCGCGGCGTCAACGCGAGTGCAGGGAACAACGCATCTCCATCATTGGCAATCGCGTTGCCCAACAGCGCTGCAAACGGAATGAGCCCGTTGATGTAGAGCGTGGTGACGAGAACCTGCGGTCCGCAACCGGGAATGAACCCGACACCAATTGCGATCAAAGGAAGGAGCGGCCCCGCGGCCTTGAAGGCGGCGGCGAGGTCAAGTCCTGCGAACTGGTCCAGGTATTCGTAAGCAAGAAACGCCGCGACGACCCAGACCGTGATAAAGCTCGTCTCTTCGGCCGCGCGGGTCAACGCCGGATCATCCGGATGCGTGAGATTACGAACTGGCGATATGGCCCAGATCGCAAAGCCGATTGCCATTCCGGCCAAGGCAGCAACCGTAGCCGCGAGTTCGAGCCAACCGGTAAACTCGACCTGGAAAAGGGCAGCGATGCCGAGACCGAGGCCCGGGAGAGCGGGAACCGCAAACGCCCAGTCCCTCAGGCGAACGCGCCAGATACGCCGTGGCATATGGGCAGAGGGATCTCCCGAATGGCGGAAATGGTTTCGGTCGAACAAGTCGACCACGTAGCCCGTGACGACTCCGGCGACCATGGCCAGCGGCAACACGATGACAGCCGCATCCGGCCGTGTCGCGATCAAGAGGAAGGCAGCATCGCCCATGGTTGCAGTCAGGGTCGCGACAACGGCGCCCATCGAGACATTGCCAGAGGTGTAGGAGGCAACGACTATGATTGCGCCTCCGCAGCCCGGCAACGCGCCGAGAAACGACGCGACCGGAATCTGGAGGAGGCGCGACTGGCGGAAGAATCTTCCGATGTCGAAATCAAAGATATCTTCCGCGAGAAAGAACGCGAGAAGCGTCGCGTATACGAACACCGAGACCTGTACGTAGGCATCCACGAGCGAGGCCAGCGTGATCTCTCCCAATCGACCGGGCATCGCAACTGCGAGCAGGAGCAACACCGCCACGCCGATTCTCTCGAACCGGGCGGTGGCCGGCGCCGGTCGTAATGATCGCCCTGTCCTGTCCTGGCACGAACGGGGAGTGCGAACTCGAATTGTCTCGGGTACCAACGCCATGCAGATTCACCGCTGTTTTTGAGAATGCGAACTATTCTCATTCGCAAATAAACCAGGCTTTCGTAACATGCAAGCGAAATCTTGGATAAAATTTACGAAGGCGGCTTTTTTTCATGCTGCGAGACCTGCCGGGCCGGTTTGGCATAGTCCTGTCCGGGTGTTTTACACGGTCGAAACGTCCTGACAGAATCAGTGCATGGAAGGTCATGATCGCCTGGCGGCCCTCCTTGCTCCATCGCACGCCCGATCCCTTGGACCTTTGGATTGCGATGATTTCGTTTGCGGCCTCGACAACCAGCCGCACGGTCGCGATGTCGTGCGGAAGAAACGTTTCCGAATTCCCCCCAATTGTGACGAGATACCGTGCCAATCCAAAATGCAGTCACCCAAACCGATCTAAACACGCGAAAGCCCACACTCTTGTCCGGTTCGCACGTGCAGACATTCGATCACGACATTGACCCGGGAAAATACGAGTTCGAACGCTCGGTTCCGGAAGACGCGTTCGACCACGACTCGATAAGCGCGTTGGTCCTGCGTCCCGGGTATCTCGGACTGTTCGATGAGAACGCCGTGCAACCCTCGGGTCCCAATCAAACGCCGCAACCGCGTGCCGGCCTTACGCCACACGCCGGCGTGCCATTCGTCCGCGTGACCGGAAATCCACGCGGCGCCGGGCGCGAACGCGGCCGTCACGTACCGGACGATCTGCGCGAGGTGGCGATGCTGCGTGGCCGCGATGACACCGGCCGGCAGCGGGTCGTTTCCCTCCCCTGCAGTGAACACTGACATCTTGCCTCGTGGATCCGCAGCAAATGACGGTGCGGATTTTGTCGCATTGTATTCCGGTCCGATTGCCGCAGAACCGTACAACTTGGAGCCGTTCTTTGGCATTGCGATTCCGATCGTGTCAACGATCTTCGCGGACGTTTTCTCCTTTACTGGGCCAAATCGACTTTACGCCACCATGTGACATCGCGTTGCCGTCGGGAAGGTGATGTCCAACTCATCGCCGCTCGGTCGCCGGTCATGCACCGATTGGCCGGGGCGCCCCATACAGAACCGGTCAAGAGGACGGCGTGTCGGTTCGCCTATTCGTCGGCACACGCCCCGAGACCGCCGGCGAGGCTTTCGCGTGTCGGGTCACAGTGTGTGGATAAGCGGATTCTGGTCGTCATCTTCCAGCAGGTCCCCGACTTCAATCGTATTCAGGATCCGGTCCGGAAGGACATTCGGTTCGCCGTTGAACCGGCTGCGGTCCGGCATGTAGGCGCAGGTAAAGGCCCGTCGGGGATAAGGCGTCATGTTCGCATTGGCTGCGTGAACCATCAGTCCGTTGTGAAAGGAACATCCGCCCGCAGGTATGATGACAGGCACGGGTTCCACTTTGCCGAGTTCGGGATAGGCGTTGAACATGGCTCCCACGTGGTTGCCGTCCGCCTTGAAGTCATCCAATCTTCGCTTGTGGGATCCCGGCATGAAGAACATGCAGCCGTTCTGAATTGTTACATCGTCCAGAGCGACCCAGATGGTTATGGCGTGTTCCGATGCAAATGACCACTTGGGGTTGTCCTGGTGCCACGCCGTGGGGTTGGACCAGGGCAGCTTGATCAGCGCCTGGTCGTGCCATATCCGTATGCCGTCGACTCCTTCCAGGTCGGCCGCCATTTTTCCAAGCCGGCGATCCAGCATCAAAGCACGGACGCCGTCATGATCCATCCACAGGTTGATCCGTTGACGAAAAACGGCTTCACCTTCCGTCTTCTGCGAAGTTTGATAGGATCCCTCGGGCAACCTGTTGTCATCCCTGAGCGAGACCGCCTCTCCCACCATCGCCCGCCAGTTGTCCAGTTCGTCTCCGTCGAGGAAATCCTCGATGATGAGGAAGCCGTTTTCCCGGTAGGATGATATTTGCGCACCCGTCAGTTGATGTTTCATGAGAACGCTCCTTTACTGGACCAATCGCAGGAGAACTGACTACGCATCTTTGGCTACCGGAGCTCGGGAAACCTGTCAACTTGGGAAGGAGGACGAGTCTCAAGGCAAGAGTGCGGGTTTTGGTGCGTTTCGGCCGGTCGGCGTGACAGGATTTCGGATAGGCAAAGAAATTTCACCATTGGGGGGATTTCCGAAATGTCCCTTCCGCACGACATCGCGATCGCGGGGCCGGTTGTCGAGGCCGCAAACGAAAGAACCTTGGCCAAAGGGTTCAAGGGTTCGGGCATGCGATGGAGCATGGAGGGCGGCCAGGCGTTGCTGACCTTCCGGGCACTGAACATGTCAGGCCGGTTCGGCCGCGCGTGGACCGCTCTGGAGGCAAATGACAAGGCCGAACCACCCCGACAGGTCTTCGCGGCATGAGACCAAAAAACGCCGCCACCGCAAATGTTCACCCGAATTTTCGCAGGCGTGATCCAAGGAGGAAAGCGATGACAGTCTCGAATCCGGGCCGACCGGTCCCCGTGAGTATGCCTGGAATTGGCTGAAGGAAAATTCCCGGGACCGCGCGTGCGATCACGACTTAACCGTGATAGGTCGCGACAGTTTTCAATTGGGTCATTCCGTACAACGCCTCGAAGCCTTTTTCCCGTCCGTGCCCGGAGAGGCCGGTTCCTCCGAATGGCAACTCGACACCTCCGCCAGCACCATAATTGTTGATAAAGACCTGCCCGGAGCGCAGTTGCCGGGCAATGCGCATTTGCCTCCCGCCGTCGCGTGTCCAGACCCCTGCCACGAGTCCGTATGGCGTATCATTGGCGATCTCGACAGCGTGGTTTTCATCCTCAAACGGAATCACGAGTTGTACCGGGCCGAAAACCTCTTCCTGGGCCAGGACATGCTGTGCATCATCGCCGGCGAACAGTACGGGTTCGACGTAATGGCCGCCTGTCGGGGAATCCCTGGCGATCCTTCCCCGCGCGATTTCTTCGAGACTGGAACCCTGCGCGAGATAGTCAAGGACCGTGGCCCGCTGCCGGTCCGAAACAAGCGGCCCCAGGTCGAGATCACGAAGAGCAGGACCCGCCCGGAGCGCGCGGTAACGGCGCGCCATCCGATCGACGACTTCGTCAAGAATGCCGGCTTCAACGAGAATTCGGGACGAGGCCGAACAGGTTTGACCGGCGTTCTGGATTCCCGCACTGACAAGGAAAGGTAACGCCGCGTCGAGATCGGCGTCGGCGAATACGATCTGGGGGGATTTTCCCCCGAGTTCCAGCGTGACCGGCACGACGTTTGCGGCAGCTGCTTCCTGGATACTCTTGCCTACCTCGACCGACCCGGTGAACGACAGGTGACCGACGCCGGGATGGCGGGCGAGCGCTGCTCCGGCTTCATTGCCCAACCCGGGGACAACATTGAGTGCGCCGGCGGGAAGTCCGGCGCGGGCGGCCAGTTCCGTGAACGCGAGGGCGGTGAGGCAGGCTTCCTCCGACGGTTTCAGAACGCAGGCATTGCCGGTGGCGAGGGCGGCGCCGACCGAACGGCCCATGATTTGCATGGGGTAGTTCCAGGGTATGATATGCCCCGTCACACCGAATGGTTCCCTGATCGTGCTGACGAGATAGCCGTTCTGGTAAGGAATCGTCTGGCCGTGCAGCTTGTCCGCTGCACCGCCGTAGAATTCCATGTATCTGGCCAGGGCCACCGCGTCGGCGCGCGCCTGCGACAACGGCTTGCCGACGTCGAGTGCTTCCAGTCTGGCGAGGTCTTCCACGCAATCGAGAACGAGCGTCCCGATACGCGACAACGTCCGTCCCCGTTCGGTCGCGGTCGCACTGCCCCAGGCTCCGCCATTGGCAACGGAGGCGGCCGAGACCGCGCGGTCGATGTCTTCGGCCGCACAGCACGGGAGTTCGGCAATCGTTTCCCCGTCAGACGGATTCCTGGTTTCGACCAGTCTTGGCGTGCTTGCCTCAACCTGTTCGCCGCCGATGAACGGACGTCGTGGATCAAACCGGAAGCCCGCAAATTCAAGCATGTACACTCTCCGTTCGCCATTCCTCGGGAATTGCCGGCGCGGCTTCGATCAGTTGCCGGGTATAGGCGTGAGCGGGCGAATCCAGGACCGAGTCAGTTTCTCCCGCCTCGACAATTTTCCCCGTCTTCATCACGAGCACCCGGTCGGTGATCGCCCTGATCACCGTGAGGTCATGGCTGATGAACAGGAATGACAGGTCGTGCCGAGCCTGCAACGCTGCCAACAGGTCAAGAATCTGTGCCCTGATCGACACGTCAAGCGAAGAAACGGCCTCATCGAGTATGATCAATCCGGGTCGGATGACCAGGGCCCGGGCGATGGCGACCCGTTGGCGCTGACCGCCGGAGAACTCGTGAATGTACTTTTCCATGTCGTCGGGTTTCAGGCCCACGGATGTCAATGCGTCCGCCACGCGTTCACGTCTCTCCGCTTCGGTCGGGCGGCTCTCGCCCAGGTGGAATGGTTCGGAAACCAGCCGCTTGACCTTGTGGCGTGGATTGAAAGATCCGAACGGGTCCTGGAATACCACTTGCATGTCCCGGCGGAGCGATGGCGGCACGCCCGGGCTCGAGGTGACCGGTCTGCCGCGCAGGCGGATTTCGCCACCCTGCAACGGCTCAAGTCCGAGGATTGCCCGGACCAGGGTCGATTTTCCGCAACCCGATTCACCGACAAGACCAAGGCTCTCCCCGGTGTGGACCTCGAAACTGACCCCGTTCACGGCACGCCGCGTGGGTGGTTGGCTGAACAACCCGCCGCGGGACAGGCGGTATTCGCGAATCGCGTCCTGCACGTGCAACAGGACATCGGGCTGGCCGCGCCGCGCCGTTTTCTTCGCGCGGGCGGGAACATGGTGCGATGCCGCGAGCAACTGCCTGGTGAATGCATGCCGGGTTTGCGTGAACAGGGTCGTCGTTTCGGCCATCTCGACGATCCTGCCGTCCCGCATGACGGCGATTCGGTCGGCCAGGCCGGCGACCACCGCGAGGTCGTGCGTGATCAGCATCAATGACATGCCTTCATCGTCAACCAGTGAATGAAGCAGTTCGAGGATCTGGGCCTGGGTCGAGACGTCGAGTGCAGTCGTCGGTTCGTCCGCGATCAGCAATTGCGGCCGCAACGCGATCGCGAGGGCGATGCAGACCCGTTGCCGCTGGCCTCCCGAAAGTTCGTGCGGATAGCGGTCGAGCGGAAATTCGGGCTCGGGCAGCCCGACCCGGTCGAGGCGTTCGCGTGCGATCCGCAATGCATCCTTTCGATCGGCTTTGCCGTGAATGCGAAGGGTTTCGGCGACCTGGTGACCAATCGTCTGGACGGGGTTAAGGGCCGTCATCGGTTCCTGGAAGATCATGCCGATCCTGTCGCCGCGAACGGAACAGAGATTTCTTTCATTGAGGCCCAGGAGGTTTTCTCCGCCGAGAGACACGTAGCCCTGTGCCTGGCTGCCGGGCGGCAAAAGCCCCATCACTGCCAGCGAGGTCATCGTCTTGCCCGAACCTGACTCACCGACGAGCCCGAAGATTTCGCCCGGCGCGATCTGGCAGGATACCGAATCGAGCACGGGCACGCCGCGAATCCGGACATTCAGGTTGCGCACTTCCAAAGGGGATGCTGTCACCGTGCTCTCCGGATTCTCGGATCCAGGTGGTCCCTGAGGCCGTCCCCGAGCAGGTTGAGACCGAGGACCATCATGACGATCGCCATACCCGGCAGTATCGCCAGCCTGGGGGCGAGGTAGATCATCGTCTGCGCTTCGGCGAGCATTCGCCCCCAGCTCGGTGTCGGCGGCTGTGCTCCGAGCCCGACATAGGAGAGTCCCGCTTCCGCAAGAATTCCGAGCGAGAACTGAATCGTTCCCTGCACGACGAGCAGGCTCGCGATGTTGGGAAGTATGTGCTCGACGGAAATCCTGAATTCCCTTTTCCCGGCGACCCGCGCGGCCAGAATGTAGTCAAGCGTCCACAGGCTGAGCGACGCGCCCCGCGTGATTCTGGCAAACACGGGAATGTTGAAAATGCCGATGGCCAGGATGGCGTTGACAGCAGACGGACCGAAAACAGCCGTGATCAGGATGGCAATGACGAGGGCCGGAAACGCGAATACAAGGTCGTTCCCGCGCATGATTATCTCATCGAAAAGGCTGGAATGGTTGGCGGCAGCGGCAAGGCCGAGGGGAACGCCGACGATCATGCCGATGCCGACAGCCAGAATTGCCACTCCGATTGACGTACGTGCTCCGACCAGAAGCATCGAGGCGGTGTCGCGGCCGAAATGGTCGGTACCCAACCAGTGGTCGGGTCCAGGAGGCTGGAGCTTCCGGGCAATGTTCAACTCGTCAACGGGAAACGGCGACCAGAAAAACGACGTTGCGGCCAGAATCAGGAACGCCGCAGAAAGAACTGCGCCGGCAACCAGGGACGGGGACCACTTCATGAGCGAATCCGCAGTCTCGGGTCGATCGCCGCATAGGCGACATCCACGAGGAAATTGACCATCACAACGGCGAAAACCAGCAGCATCACGACGCTTTCGACCACGACGAGATCACGTTGGGTGATTCCCTGAAAGATCAGCCGCCCCAGCCCGGGAAGAAAGAACACGTTCTCGATGATGACGGCGCCCGCCAGAAGAAAGGCGAATTGCAGGCCGAGGATGGTCATGACCGGGATGAGCGCGTTGCGAAACGCGTGCCGGAATACCGTCTGCCGTTCCGAGAGACCCTTGGCCCGTGCGGTCCGGATGTAGTCCTGGCCCAGGGTTTCAAGTAGTGCGGACCTGGTAACCCTTGCCAGGATCGAACCCTGGGGAAGGGCGAGTGCGACCGCCGGCAATGTCAGGGCTTTCAGGCCTCCAAGAACTCCGGCATCCCATCCCGGAAATCCGCCCGCCGAGAACATCCGCAGGCCAATTGCGAAGACGAACACGAGCAGCATGGCGAACCAGAAGTTGGGAATTGCGATTCCCAGCTGGGTGGTCCCCATGATGCCGATGTCTGTAGCGGTTCCCCGCCGCATGGCGGCCAGGGCGCCAACCGGCAGCGCAATGATGGTTGACAGAACGAGTGCGTAGATCGCCAGCGGGAGGGACACGAGAAGTCGATCGGAAACCAGTTCCGAAACCGGCACCCTGTAGGTGTAGGACATCCCGAAATCCCCGGTGAGCATTCCGGTGGTCCAGTCCGCGTATCGAATGACCGGGTTCCGCGTCAGTCCGAGTTCATCCCGCAGCGCAGCGACGGTTTCTTCGGACGCGTTGAGGCCGAGCATGAACGCTGCAGGATCACCTGGTACGATCTCGATGACCGCAAATATGATGATGCTTGCGGCAAGAAGGCTCAGGATCAGGGACAACAGCCGGGCCAGGAGAAAGCGGATCATCGATGTGTTCCGAGATTCGGGTCGCTTGCGCGTGCGTCGAACAATGCCGGCACGGCCCATGGCCTGCGGTCAATTGGCCTCAGCACGCAGGCAAAACGATTCGCATACCGGGTTTCTGCCGACGTGCGCCCGGATGCTGCACGTCCGGAGCGCGGCAGGAAAGGGTGGCGGCGTGCTGGGCGCGGCCGCCACCCGGGCAGGGATTTCCCAACCCTCAGTCCGACCAGCTGACACCCGTCAGGTCATTGGCCTGGGTTGGGGCGTTTCGCCACAATCCGTTGATCCTGGCATCGGCAACACCGGTTTTCGGCAGCTGGAACAGGAACCCGTTGACGTAGTCTTCCGAAATGATCGTTTGCAGACGATGCGCCAACTCCGTCCGGGCCGCCGGATCGGCCGTGACATCGTACTCTTTCATCAGGGCCTGGAAATCAGGGTTGTCGTATTGAAAGTAGTACTCGGGCCGGGCGTAGATGTTGATGTCGCTCGGTTCCGTGTGGCTCACGATGGTCAGGTCGTAGTCCTTGTTTCGGAACACCTGTTCCAGCCATTGCGCCCATTCGAGATTGCTGATTTCCGTGTCGATCCCGACGGCACGGAGTTGTGCCGCAATGATTTCGCCGCCGCGGCGCGCATAGGCAGGAGGCGGAAGCATCAGCCGCAACTCGATCCCGTCTCCGTGCCCGGCTTCGGCCAGGAGTGAGCGGGCCATGTCCGGGTCATGGGCGGAGTTGCCCGTGAGGTCCAGGTAGTCCGGATTGTGCGGCGCGAAATGGGTTCCGATCGGGGTGCCGTATCCGAACATCGCACCATTGACGATTTCTTCCCTGTTGATCGCGTGGGCAATCGCCTTGCGGACGCGAACGTCTGTCAACAGTTCCGCCTTGTTGTTGGTCGAGAGGATCGTTTCGCCTTCCGTCGAACCGATGATCACCGTGAACCGCGGATCGGCCTCGAACTGTGCCAGTGTTTCCTGTGCAGGGAAGTTCGGGAACGCGTTGATATCACCGGCCATCATCGCGGCAAACGCCGCGGTCGGATCGGAAATGAACTTGAAGGCGGCGCTTTCAAGTGCGACAGGCTCACCCCAGTAATCCGCATTGCGAACGATCCTGACCTGGTCTCCCTGGACCCATTCCTGGAAGGTGAACGGTCCGGTCCCGACCGGATGTGTCGCGGCAGATTCGACGGATTCGGGTGCAACGATGACGGCGTCTCCCCATGCCATCTTGGTTATGAACCCGCCGTCGGGATTGCTCAGCGTCACCTGAACGGTATGGGGATCGAGCACCGAAACGTCGGCGATTCCGGCAAACAGCGCCTTCTGGGCGTTGGTCGAATCATCGGCACGCGCGCGGTCGAGCGAGAACTTGACATCCTCGGCATCAAACGTGGTTCCGTCATGAAAGGTGACACCCTGACGCAGGCGGAAGGTGTAGACCGTTCCGTCGTCAGATATGTCCCACGACGCGGCGAGCGCGGGACGGACGGAACCATCGGCCTGAAATCGCGTCAATCCCTCGAAGATGTTGGCGTACACGACTTCGTCGATTGCGGCCGCGGCGCCTCCCGTGGGATCAAGATTGGGCGGTTCGAGCTGCATTCCGATCGTTATCGTCGTGTTTTCCGCCTGGGCACCCACGATCAGTGATGCAGAGATCAGGAACCCTGCGACAGTTGAATTCATTGCCTTGAACATTTCGATTTCCTCCACGCCTTGATTAAGTCAACGATCCGGTGGTTCACTCCCGGCCGTTCGAGAGCAATGCGGCCAGTGAGACTGACATGATGCGCGCGCTGTCAACCATGTCGTCAATTCCGATCCACTCATCGGGCTGATGGGCGAGATCGAGAATACCGGGACCATAGGCAATACAGTTCTTCATTCTGCCGATCCGGTCAATATGCTTCTGGTCGTAGGTTCCGGGGGACACGACGAATTCCGGCTTGCGTCCGAGTACCCGGTGAATGGCGTCACTGACCGTCGTAACGACCGGGGCATCCTCGTCGGCCATGACCGGAAGCACTTCGAAGACGTCCCGGAGTGCGTAGTCGAATCCCGGTCTTTCCCGGCGCAGGCGTCCGAGGATATCGCTGATCTCCGTCTTGACCTCGGTCAGGCTTTCCTCGAACAGGAATCTTCGATCTATGACCATGCGGCACCGGTCCGGGACACATGGTGCCGGAAGTCCGTCGAAATCGACTTCCTGCTCCGGTTCTCCGCCATGAATCGCATTGATGTTGAGCGTCGACTGACGGGCGCCGACGGGTACGACCGGCATGGCAGTCGATTTTTTCGCGAGCGCCGGAAAAAGATCGGTTTCGAACGCATGCAGCACGGCGCCCATGTGCCGAACCGCACAGTCGCCGAGAAAAGGCATCGAACCGTGCGCAATTCTGCCCCGCGTCTCGATTTCGGCCCACCAGACTCCCCTGTGTCCGAGGCAGATTCGATCCTTGTTGAGAGGTTCGGGAATGATCACGTGCTGGACGCGTTCGGAATTGAACCATCCGTTTTCCGCCAGCCAGGCGACGCCACCGTAACCGCCGGTCTCTTCGTCTGCGGTCGCGGAAATCTCGACGGCACCACGGAAGTCGGGCACGAGTTGAACATAGGTCTCTGCAGCAACGATTGCGGCGGCAAGGCCTCCTTTCATGTCGCAGGTACCCCGACCGTAGATCCGCCCGTCGATGATTTCGCCGGCAAACGGGTCCCTGGTCCAGTCCCGCCCCACGGCGACGACATCCGTATGGCCGTTGAAGTGGACGCATGGCCCGGGGTGCGCCCCGTCCCGGCGCGCGACGATGTTCCAGCGGGGAAAACGATCGGAATCACCGGGAGATCCGCTGGCGCGGTGCAATTCGACCTCAAATCCGCTTCGCTCAAAGCGTTTCCGAAGGAGTTGGCAGATGTCCAGGTAGTTGCCGCCAGGCGGGTTGAGGGTCGGAATTGCCACCAGTTCCCTGGTCAGTTCGACCAGGGAGTCACGCCTGGCTCCGACCTCGTGAAGCAATCGATCGATGTCAATCATGGGTGAGACTCGCAGCCCCCGATCCACACGCGGCCCAGCTTGATACCGTGAGCGCGAGAGGTCAATTGGCAAATGCCGCGGTCGCCGTTTTCGGAGATCGGCATCCGAAAGTCCCGAATGAGCATTTGAGACAGATTTGTCCGTTCGACCGGGCTTCCGATGATCAGCGCAAGTGGCTTGAAGTCCCGGAAGCCGGGGAATACACATGGCTTCCCGACAGAACGGAGAGGTGGCAGAGTGGTCGATTGCGGCGGTCTTGAAAACCGTTGACGTGTGAGCGTCCCAGGGTTCGAATCCCTGTCTCTCCGCCAAAGCATCAGAAAAAAGTTATATAATATAGGGCTTTACGGGGAATTGTCTAAAACGTGTACCACACCTTTACCCACTTTTTGACAAGGCACCTAATCCGCAATTTCAAGTGTCCGCTATCATCAGTCCTGATTGCGCCGCCGCCGTGGCAACGTCCATGCCTCCGCCTACCAGGCTTTGAAAAGCCCGTGCACGTCCGGCAATGTCGGCAGCTCTAAGTTCGGTCCAGTCGAGCCGGATTTCCGCTTCAAGTTTCCTGGACAGTTCATCGGCAACCATGCGGCCAAGCGGAGCGACAACGGAATGAAGCGCCTGCCGGTATCCCTCGCGCTTGCTCGTGCCGTCGCTTTCGTCAAAGAGCGCCGGAGTCAGGCCACACGCGGCCATGACTTCATGACTGGATTGTTTGAGTAGCGCCGTGAGCGCCGCCGGCGGTGAAGCGCCGAACCTCTTTTGTTCCCAAGGCGTCATTTTGCCTGGATCAGCAGATTCCCAATCGCCTGATTCGGTGATCAACATTTTGCCCGCCGCAGTCCGAATGTCGGCTTTCAGGGAAGTAACCGTATCGTCATGGCCATCAACCGGAGTCGGAAGGAATGAACCGCGCGGCCCGGATGATTCGTCAGCCAATGCGGCCGCAGTCTCGGCAGACAGTTTCCCTGCAAGCGCGGCAATCTGGATCGGTCCATGTCCTTTCCACGGTGCATCAACATCGAAAGCGTATCGGCAATGTACGACACCTTCCGATCTGGCCCGGTCCAGCGTGTATTGGCTTTCAGGCCCGGCCAGATTGACGCGGTAATCCCAGGTCGAAGGGTCGGGATCGCCGCGCACATCATGACTGGACGCCGGCAGAAGTCGGAGACTTCCACCTTGAACGCGGATAAGGAAAACGATCTCGCCACGCCGAATCAGGGAACGTCCAATCAGGCCCAGGCAAGCGGGATCGAGCACGGCCCGCGCGTAGTCCGGCCCGGACACTTCCGCCGCCGCGAAAGCCCTTCCGACAAAGCCCGAACATGCCTCCAGCGCCGCCGTCGCACTCGCGTTAGCGTCGTCACCACTGGCACGGCCTACCAGCGCCGCGATAATCGCATCGGTGTAGGTCGATCGGGTTTCACGTTTTTGCCACGGCCAGCGCATGATTTACTCCGATATGAGCAGATCGAGAAACCGCCGCCGCGTGCGGTCCGGTTCCCCGATTCCGGAAACTACCTGTGTAAGCCCGTTGTCAATCACTTCCACGGTTTCGCCGCCCTCGATCGCCGTCACAAGCACTTGGTTGAACCGGACGCGGTAAACCCTGTTCGCGGCCCGCCGGACGCCGCCAGGAGCCAGGTCCCGCGCGACGTTATCCTGTAGCTTCTGGCCCCACACGTTGAGCGTTGTCGTCATCGGACTGCCGCCGCTTGGCGTCGTGGTGTACGTTACCGATATGCGCCGGTCCAAAGGCATCAGGTTGGCGCGGCGAAAACGGCCAGGTCAAATCGGGTCGTAACGCCAGGGTCCGCGTAACCGGGTTCGAGCGTGATGTTGCCGGATTTGAACCGAACCCGGACATGCTCTTTTGTGTTGCTTGCGCCTTGGAAAAAGAATGACGTCCTATAGTCGTCAGACGCATCGGGATCGGAAAAGTTTGGCGCGATTGGCTTTAGGATGATTTCGTCATCCGTCGATCGCTGCAACGCAAGCATCGGGATCGTGCCGTCGCCAACTGCCGCCCGAACCGCCGCCGCATTCTCGAAACGTGCGGTCCCGTCCGTTCGCAGAGACATGTTGACCGCAGTTCCCGATGTCCATGCAGACGTGCGGAGATATTGCGCCATTTCGTACCAATGGCCCGCGCCGCCGGACGCGCCCGCCGGTGCTTTCCACTCCGATGCAAAATCGGTTCCCGAACGCTTTGTCAGCACGTCGCCAAGCGCGCCGCCAGGCGGTTGCAACCGCCCGTGTGTCGCCAGGTCAATCCGTCGCTCTATATCGTCGCCCAGGGTCAGCGCGTTCAACACCACTCGGAAGTGAAATGCCTCTATGGTGTTGACGTCCAGGGATTGCTCTGACCGCCAGAACACGCCGGAAACTCCGCCAATCGTGCGTGAAATGCTATTGGCTTTGACAAACTCCGCAACGCCTACGCCAGTTCCGAAAAAGGTATCGCCATTAAACAGAACGTCATGCACTCGCGCCACCTCTGCCGCCGCTACCCAAAGCCCGAAGTACGCTTGTTCAAGCGCGGTCCCCGGTGCCTCGATGTCCTGCCCGGTGAGTCCGGTTCTGGACAGTTCCGCATCGGTAAACGTGGTGTCACTTGACCAACCGACTCGAACCTCTAGCGCCGTGGTGTCTGCGTGAGCGTCCATCCGCGAAAGCGGAATAAGCGACGTGCCAGGCGTGTTTGTCGCCCAGCTCGGCACAAGCGCCCGGATCGCATAGAAAATCCGGGCAGGACTCCAGAGCCGCGTTGCGGTCACGGTTCCGCCTAGTGCTTCCGATTGCGTTGCGGCCGCAGGGATCGCCGCCGCAACCGCCGTATTCACTGATGCAGACACCACGCGTTTGACGTGCGAGATTGCCCAACCGAAAATTCCGGTGCTGGTGCCGGTGTCAATGATGTCGTTTGTGATCGCCTAGACGCCGCCGCGTGTGCCAGGCGCCGCCGCCGGTAGCGTGTAGGTGTCGCGCGGTTGGTGCGCATCCTCGATAGCCCTATGAGCCGCTATCGCCGCGTCCAGTTCGGCTTGCGTGATCCCGCCGCCCATTCCGCCGCCTGCAGGTAGGGTTAGGTCGGTCGTGGTTCCGTCCGCATAGGTAACGGTGAGCGTGCTTCCACTGATAGCCAGGTTGATAACCGGGTTATCAGCCGATCCACTTGTTGCGGCCGCCGCGACCGCTTCCCCGGTCGTGCCTGCCCGGTGAATGCGATAGGGCAGGAGAATCGCGCCCGCGCCCGAATTGCGCAGAGCGTTTGCGTATCTGATCCCGATTCCAAAATTCGGTTGATCGTACAGATACGCGGCAATCCGTATGACCGCCTCATTGACGATCGCATCAGGAGTTCCGGCAAATGCGCTTCCCAGGTGCTTTGAAACCGCCTCGGTAGCGTAAGCCAGCAACCGCGTCGCCTGGGCAGTTTCCTCGGTAGTGTCGCCAAGCCTGATTGCCGATCGGAGTTCGGCAACGGTGAGCGTTACAGCCATGCGCGCGCCCTCGCTTTCAGGCGGTCGGTTTGACCTCGCAATTCCGCCGCCGTGGAGTCGTATTCAGGGTTTGCCAGGAGCGCCGCGCCGTCCACATAGGCCCGCAGGATTTCACGGACTCCCGCTTTCGTGGTGCGTTCATCCAGTGCCCGGAATTCCACTGACATGAACCGCTTGCCCGCGTTCACGGCCTCGCGGATCGCGTCGGTAGCCTTGGCCCGGATGTTGATACGGCCCGCGTTGTCACGGTGCGGGAAAGCCCTTGTCTCGGTTTCGCCCCGGTGAGTCACGCGGATCGCCACGCCATCGGACGGCCAGGTTACGCTACCAGGTGCAAAAACCTCGGCCCGCCCGCCCGTCGCGGCCCGGCCCTCTTGGAGAATGACGCCGTGCAGCTCGCCGCCTTCCTCGCGTACTTCGATGTTCTTCAGGAGCCGTACCATCGCCTCACCGCAAGTTCGCATTGTTGAGGCAATTCGCCGTCAACGGACAATCGTTCACGCACAACGGATTCGCCCGGATCCTCGGTTCGCACCTGAAAAGGTGTCTCGGTTTCCCGCGCGACCTCGGCCCACTTGACCGCCGTGTCTGGAGTGCCGGAAGTGACCGCCACGTTTAACCCTTGTCGAAGTCCCTCCCGAACAGCAGCAGCACGGAGATATGCGGCCAGCCCGGACGTAACTACCGGGTCGGAATCCTCGCGAATCGGGTATCGGCCATCAGGCCCGCGCTGGACGCCACGCAAAGCAACCCATAGCCCGGTGTAATCGGCCACGATGTCGAGTTCGCCATTGGCCAACATTTCGTTGACCAATTGGCTTTTGCCCGATCCCGCCGGCCCCTCGACCAGAAGCAGCACGGGAAGGCCCTAAGCGACAAACTTGATACGCGAGAATGACGCCGGTCTCGGCAGCGCGAAGTTCCACAAGTAGTTGAGCGTCAACGCAACTTCGCCCTTGGCAGCGCCGGAATACGGATCGCGGATCAACTGCCCGGAATCCCATATGCCAGCAATCGCCGCGCCTTCAATTCCCCGACGTCGCCCGATGAACGCGCCGAAGTCGCCCGCCGCCGTTGCAGTCTCGATCTCGCCACGGCTTGACCAGGACAGGCCCGCAGTTCGGAGAAACGCTGCAAGGGTCTGATTCTCGGCAGCCGCGTTGACGATCGTTTGTTCCCAAAGCCGATAGGCTCCAATCGCGGCAACAACGTTCAGATCGCCCACGCTTCCCGCGTGAATACCATCGACCAAGTTGACGAACGCGGCCAGGGTTTCAGGCCCTTTGATTTTGGCCGCTTGCGCGATTGTCGTTTCGGTGATCGCCGCCGTGGTCAACCCGGTGATGTCCGCAGCCGTGCCGGTCGCGCCGGAATCGCCCAGGAATATCGCGCGGTCAACGCCTTCCGTCAGCGCCATGCCCAAATCACGCCGCAAGGCATCTTCCAGGCCCGGCAGACGTGCCGAATCTTCCAGCGTGAAAAGTATGCGAACGCCGTTTCGGGTCGGACGCATTTCGGTAGTCGAGACTGTCCATGCAGCATCGCCGATCGCTTGCTCTTTCGCCCGTTGAGCAGCAGACGGCCCGGTGTTCGTGATCGGGTATGACGCCACGCCGGACGGAACCGAACGCATGGAGATTCCGAGTCGCGTTGCAGCCGTACTGGCAAAAAGCCTATCAAGCCAGCCTGTTTGCGTGACTTGCGCATCCGTACCCGTCACGGCCCGTTCTTCCGGTGCAAGCAGATCAAGCGGGAACCGGTCAAGGCCCATCTTCATTGCAGCGTTGTATTCCGCCGCCGCGCCGCCCACGGCCCGCATTTCGGTTGCCGCGTCAACGTAGTCCAGGACACTGACCTTTGATCGGATTTCGCGAATTTCCTTGTTTTCGCCGTCATCCTTGGTCTGGCGCGGTTCGGGATCGGCTTCCGCCACGATCGCAGCGCGAATTTCGACCTCGATCTGACCCATGCGCTTTGTCAACGCTTCCATTTCGCCGCGCTGTTCGTCGGTCAGTTCTTCCACGGCCAGGAGCTCGTTGAGTTTCTGCCGTTTCTCGCTTTGCTCCAGTTGGAGCCGTTGAAGTGGTGTCATTGGAGAGTCCCCTATGTTCGATCGCCGGCGACTCTACCGCGGAATTACACTATTTTCAACTTTTTGTTTTCCGCGGCCCTTAAAATTATCGCTATATTAAACTTCAATTCTATGGCCATTTGCAGGCCACTGGACGCAAATCAGCCCTAAAATGACCTAGACCTCATCCGAACACGTCTTCGTTAATCCTGTACGGCAATCTCCGCTACCAGTTTGCGCCATTCGTCACGCTTAGGATCGGGTTTCCGGTTCTCCAGTCGGGTTTTCTCGATGTGGCAGGATCGGCAAAGCGCCTGGCAGTTGTCGGGATCGTAAGCGTCCTGGCGCGGATTTTCGTGCAAACTCACAACGTGGTCGCACTCCAAGCGGCCCGCCTTGCCGCACTCACGGCAACGCCAGCCGTCACGATCAAAAACGCGGCGTCGGGTTTTAGCCCAACGCCGCGCTTGAATCCGAAGATGATGTTTGCTCAGGTCAGGATTCCAGAAACTCAATCACGTCCTCCGCAGTGTCGAAGACATACGGCGAATCGGTTCCGGGTTCGTGAGCTACAACGGAACCGCGCGTTTCGATATCGAAGACGCCGTAGCGACCTCGACTCTTGCGAACGGTCCAGCCGTACGCCCTCGCGCGCTTGCAAAGAGCAGATAGGGATAACATGGCTTTGTCCTTTGGTTCGGTTTCGGTTGAATTTTGACCGTTCCGTGCCGTTCGGTGTCGTGCCGTGCCATGCCATGCCACGCCTATCAACGCCATTCGTAACCGCCTCCTTTCGTCAGGTCAAGCCGCGCCTCGGTAGACGCCACGTTTCTTTTGCGGCCGCCGCGAGCCGGACGCCACGGCCTGAATTGCGGCCGCAACCGCATCATCCCGCGCCCGTTGACGCCGCCCGCCTTGTGATCCCTTGGCAAGTTTCTCGTTTCCGGCAGGGTCCGCTATCGTCCTGGCCTCGCCCATTGCGCTTGTCAGAAGCGCGGAGCGCAACGGAGTAACCTTTCCTTCAAGCACGGCCCGGCGGAATTGCCGTACATCCTCGCCGCCATCCTTGTAACCCTGCCCGCGCAGTTCGAGTTTGGCGAGTGGTACGTGTGCCGCTTTCAGAGCGTTACGCAAATCGCCCTCTCGCCAGCGGTCCGCCGCTATGCTTTTCGGTCGCCCGAACCGGTCAAGCGCGACGGCCAAGAGGATACCAACGTCAACCGCCGCATGTCCGCACTGGATCAGCTCACCACGGTTGAAGCATTTGACATAGAGATTGCCAACGCCATCCCGCAAACCGCGTTCGGCCAGGCTAGGAGTTTCAGGGAACGCGGCCAGGCTATCGAGCCGTCCGGTTTCCGGCCAATAAGCCGTGACCGCACTCATTGCCGCAGTCGTGCCCAGGTCAATTCCCCAAACGCAACGCCCGCGCATTTCCGCTTCACCAATCACACGCCGCCAGGTGTCGATTGAAAGCAGCTCCTGGACCTCGATTTCGGACACGCCGCCATTGAGCCGGAGCGCCTTGAACGCCGCCAGGAGCGCGGGATCGTCACGCGCCAGCGCCGCCTCATCCCTGATTTCCGCTTCCAGTGAAGGCAAATGATCGAGCGACGGATTGGCAACTTTCCACGTTCGCCTTTGAAACGTCCGCTTTTCCAGATCGGCAACCGCATGGCATTGAGCATAGCCTACGCCGTGGCCGTCAAGCATGACGGAAAACCAATGCTGTTTGTCTGCCGGACGTGTGCCAAGCGTGATCATTTTCGAGTTCGGAACCTTGCCGAGTCCGGTTCGGATCGCGGCAATCATCTTGTCGGTTTTCGCCGCATCCCATTGCGCCGGTTCGTCCAGGAGCGCCAGCGCCGGACGCAAGCCATGCGCTTTCTTAGGGTCCGATCCCACACAACGGACGCGAGCGCCGGACGCGCGGTGCTCCAAAATTGCCCGGTTCGCGGAGTCCTGGAGCCGCCACGTCTTGCGGTCAGTCAGCTTGTATTTCGCGCCCAGGAACGCGAGTACATCCTCGAAGATGATACGGCTTTGATCGAAACTGGACGCCACGCAAACGCACTCGCGCCGCCGTCCATGAAGCGGCCCGCCCGGATCGGCAACCGCAGAAGCAATCCCGCCAACAAGCGCAGACTTGCCGTTGCCCCTCGCGACACTCAAAGCTGCATGGCCAGGTTGCCCAAACGCGCCGCGAATGAACCTCTTTTCCCACGGCAAAACCGCGAAGGGTTCCCCGTCATGATCGCCCCCGGCCAGCGTCAGGCCAGCCAGGTAGTCAATCAGAGCACGACTCAAAGTGTGTTGCATGGAAACTCCGCCCGCCGAAAACCCCCTCCAACGTCCGATTTCCGGTCAGGGATCCCCTACCTCTCCTCGAACGAATGACACGATTCAACCGGGGAAGTGTATGGATGAGTGGTCAGAGTAATCGGCACATCGGCATTATCGTTCTGGCATTCGCCATGCCTCAAGCCTGGTCTTCCCTCTTTCGACTCCTTGCTCTCAAGCCACCACTTGCAGAAACCGCAAACCCTGTCTGTACTCATCGTCATTTCCCTTTCAGTTCTTTGAGCGTCTTGCGCAGTCCGTACATCGTTTTAGCATCTTCAACCCGCTTCTGCTGGCAGTGGTACAAACTCATTTTAATACTGTCACGTTCGGCAATCACATCATCAATTCTGCGGTTGATCCCTTCCGGCAAATCCGCGCCCATGATCGATACTCGTTCTTCCAGAAGATCAACCTGCAAAGTCAGTTGGCTTACCTTGGCCTGAAGCGATTGGATAAGTTCCTGTTCCTCAGTCATCGGCCCGAACCCTTGGCCATGGGACATTGCTTGCCCTTGCCTAACTCGCAACCGTCGCTCTCGTACAATTCACGGGGAAGCCCACATCCCGGAACCGTGCATCGGTTCAACCCGCCCGCGCGTGTATTGCTAACCTCATAGGTAATCTCTTTATCTAAGTAATCCTGTTGGATATTTCCCTGTTGGTGTGTCGATATGACACATGGTTTTGACACATGGTTTTCGGCCAAGTCCCTATTTAACACATGGGTCATGTGTCTATTTGGCACATGGGATTCAGTGACAATTCGAGTTAGCGTTGCTTGCCGTTGTCCTTGCCGGTTACTTTGCTTTTTTCTCTCGATTACCCCTCGGTCAATCAAACCTCTGAGCGCCCGCATTACGAGCGTTCTAGACATGTGCGTTTCTTCCATAATGGTCTTTACCGTAGGAAAGCATGTCCCATATGCCGGATCGGATCGATCGAACCGGACATGATCGCCAAACACGCGCATGACCGCATATTCTTGCTCGGTCTCAATTGGCCGTGTCCGCAAGAATGCGGGATAGTTGACCCGTTTGAATGGATTCGGTATGTCAGCCATGACTTTTCATCCGAAGTCTTCGCCGCCCGTGTTCGCTCGTATCGCGCGGGCGGCAACCTCAATCAGACAATCAAGCCATTGCGTCTTTCTGGCGGTGCATATCGGCAAGCCAGGCATCGAGATCGCTTCGGAACCAACGGACGTGACGTGTCCCAATCTTGCACGGTCGCGGGAACCGCCCCCGTTCAACCATCCGCACAATATGGCGTTCGCTCAAACCGATTTCGGTAGATACCTGTTTGCGTGTGAGCAGTGCAGCATTTGGCTTTGAAGATTGCTTAGACATTTCGACTCCTACGTTCGTTCGTTCCGTTCCTTTACTCCGATTTCGCATGTTCTCCGTTAAATGCCTGTTGCACTCTATAGGTGACTCCACATGTCAAGTAAACCCTTGAAACTGCATAATAAAATATGCACACCTGCCCATATGAAAAGAGCCGGTTTCCCGGCCCTTTCCCTTGGTATGTCAAGCGTTTAGCCCGTCACGACTTCCGCCCATTCGCTCATGATTTCGCGCCGCATGTCCAAAAGATCAGTTTTCACGTAATGGCTTTCGATTCCGCGAATCGCGTGTGCCAAAGCCATTTCCGCCGCCTCGCGAGACTTGCCGGTTTCGCTGCACCACGTCTTGAACGTGCCTCGGAAGCCATGCACCACGCATCCGATTTCCAGTTCCCGCAACAGTTTTGAAAGCGTGTTGTCTGACAGTGCCACGCCTCGCGGTGACGGGAACACAAGCCCGTTGCCGGTGCTGTAGGCCCGCGCTTCATTCAGCACGTCCATTGCCGCTTGCGACAACGGCACGCGGTGCGGTTTGCCGGTTTTCATTCTCGCGCCCGGAACCGTCCACACGTCGCCGTCAACCTCATCCCACGTCATGGCCCGAACCTCGCCCGATCGCGCCGCCGTCAGTATCAGGAAACGAATTGCCAGTATGGTTGTCGGGAATGCGCTTGACGCCTCGATAGTCGCCAGTGCGGTTGAAACGTCACGCCAATGCAATGACGTGTGGCTTTTCCGATGGACGCCATTTTTCGGCAACGCGGCGTCGGTAGCGTCAACTGGATTGTCGGCCCGGTGCGCTTGCGCAATCGCCCATTTCATAACCGCTGAAATGCGTTGCTTGACGCGCCGCGCGGTTTCCCGCTTGCCGTTCCAGAAGTCGCCCTTGTCGGTCTTTTGTGTCAGCACGGCCAACACGTCTTGAGTCGTGATTTTGTTGACAGGCATTTTACCGAGACGCGGGAAAGCGTATTCGGTCAAGCTGGCCCGCCATTGTGCGGCCGATTTCGCGCCGTCTTTCCAACCCGGCGAATGCAAGGCAATGACGTGTTCGACCGCATCCGCGAATGTCGGAACCTTGCCTTGTGTCCGCAGGTCGCGCGGATCGCCGCCCGCCTTGGCAAGTCTGCGATATTCAAACGCAATGTCCCGCGCCTCTTTGAGCGTCACATACGGCCATCCTCCCAAACCGAGATCCCGGCGGACTCCGTAGATCGTGCCACGCCAAACCCAACATTTGGAAAGGGATTTGGTTTTCTTGCTTTCCCGGACATGAAGCCGCAAGCCGTGCAAGTCACCGTAAATCCCAGGCCCGGCGCTCTTTACGAAAGCCGCTGAAAGCTGTTTCTTTGCCATGTCGTTTCCCCCACTGTGTACCATAATTTCCTTTTCCTATCGTATGTCACCAATAGGCACAAGTAGGAATTTGCAGTCATCATCAGTCTAGGGAAAATTATTGAAGTTCAAGGGTTTAGCAATCGGTCATTCCGGCTTCCAGTCTCTAGCAGTCAACACTAGGAACAAACAGACATTCCGTTTAGTCGGTCTGTCTCTCCGCCAACAACCGTTGCGCGTTTCAGTTGCTGTTTCGCTCCAGACCGACTTTGAGCCGCGTGCAGGTTGCCCTGGCAAAACGGCTCAACGTAGTGAAGGACGACGATACCCGACCGCCCTCCAGCCGCGCGATCGCTGACTGCGTCGTGCCAAGCCGCCGGGCAACTTCCGCCTGCGTGAGCTTTGCGGCGGTCTGCGCGCGAACCAGCTCCTCGTCCAATGCGTACTCCTCATCCACCTGTGCGTATTCCTCGCGGTATTTCGGGTCCTCCACGAACCGCTTTTACAGATCTTTCAGTTTCGTCATGGCGTCACCTGCTTCATCCGTTCCTTCGCAGTCTGGAGGGCGCGGCGCGGTGTCTTGCGGGATATCTTTACGAAAACGTGCAGAACCACAACCCGCCGCCTGCTGGCCGTCATGTAGATACCCCGGGCGATGCCTTCCGCCGCATTGACCCGCAACTCCCACAGCTTGCCGTTAAGATGCCAGACGTGCGGCGTTCGTAACGCATCCAAATCGACGTTCTCGACCGGCGGCCTCCCTATCCGTTGGTTGATCTGCTTCGAGGCGTTCCTGCAAGCAGTATGGAATGATATGTCGATTAAGCCAGAACCCGGTGTGGTGATTGTCTTAAGTGATCGGTGAACGCATCCGTTCCCCGTGGAATTCGCAAGGCAGAGGGTTTCCCGGTCGATGGCGAGGCTCTTGGCAGTGGCGCCTGTTCTGGCAGAGACCGGCCGATCTACCGCCGAACACACAAAATCCGTTGACTTTTACAGACCTTATCCTAAGTTATCAAAAAACGATAAATTAATGTAAGGTTGCTAAATATGGACCCTAGGCAAAACCCTTACGCTCCGGGCGCAGGGACGCCCCCACCCGAACTCGCCGGGCGGGACGATTTGATCGAACGCGCAGCTGTTGCGCTCGACCGAATTCGCGGAGGAAGGGCAGCTCGGAGCTTCATTCTCTACGGGCTGCACGGGGTCGGCAAGACCGTCCTGCTGAACCGAATTCGTCTCGATGCCGAAGCGCGCGGCATCGTAAGCGTCAGAATGGAGGCCCCCGAAGAACGATCGCTGCCAGCACTGCTCGCTCCGGCACTGCGGGCGGCTCTCATGCGCTTGAGCCGCGGCGAGGTGCTCAAGGACAATGCACAGAGAGCCATGCGGGCGTTGGCGGGTTTCGTCGGTGCTCTCCGGGTAAATTACCAGGACCTGGAAGTCAGGATAGACATCGACCCCGAGATCGGGCTGTCCGACAGCAGCGATCTCGACACCGATCTCACGGACCTCCTTACGACCCTCGGCAATGCCGCGCACGAACGTGAAACAGCACTCGTGTTTTTCATCGACGAACTCCAATATGTGCCGGAAGACCAATTGGCGTCGCTGATTGCCGCGCTCCACAGCACCAGCCAGGAGCAACTACCGATTACCATGGTGGCAGCGGGCCTGCCTCAGCTAGTCGGACGGACCGGCAACGCCAAGTCGTACGCGGAACGCCTCTTCGAGTTCGCACCGGTTGGTCGCCTCGACGATAACGACGCCCGGGACGCGCTCATCGTTCCCGCCTCCAAGGAAGGAGTCGAATTCCACCCGGAAGCCGTCGCGGAAGTTTTGCGCGAGACGAACGGGTATCCGTACTTCCTTCAGGAGTGGGGCAAGCACAGTTGGAATACCGCCGATCATTCCCCGATCATGCTCAGTGACGCTCAGCGGGCAACACGCGAAGCACTGGCCGAGTTGGATGCGAGTTTCTTCCGCGTGCGATTGGACCGATTGACGCCGACCCAGAAGCGCTACTTGCGTGCCATGGCAGAACTTGGACCGGGGCCCCATCGATCCGGAGACATCGCCCAAACCCTCGGCGTGAGAGTCACCACGGTTGCTCCCGTCCGCAACCTACTGATCGCCAAAGGCATGATCTACAGTCCCGCTCACGGCGACACCGCATTCACCGTGCCGCTCTTCGATGGCTTCATGAGGCGAATTATGCCGGACATATCCTGACCAAGTGAGGACAGGTCCCCATTATCCCTGCAGCAACTCAATCGAAGCAAGATTCGATCATTGGTACGCGTCAGGCCGGATGGTAGAGGATGGCGAAGGCGAACCCCGACCATCCAGTTCTTGCAGGAGTTCAACCAGATGAATCTTCCAGGCAAATCCACGATTGAAAACGCAGCGGCGCGAGTCCGGAATGTCTTCGGACCGACGCCCCAATATGCGTGGCCCTTGCTGTCGGCACGCGTCGGGGCCGAGGTTTGGGTCAAGCACGAGAACCACACGCCAATCGGCGCGTTCAAGATTCGGGGAGGGCTCGCCTACATGGATTCGGTCGAAGCCGACACGGTTATCGCGGCCACCCGGGGCAATCACGGGCAATCGATTGCCATGGCGGCCGGACTTGCGGGCAAGAGAGCGGTCATCGCGGTTCCCGAATGCAACAGCCGTGAAAAGAATGCCGCAATGAAAGCTTTCGGCGCCGAACTCGTGGTTCACGGCGAAGACTTCCAGGATGCCTACGACTATGTTCGGGAACGAGCGGCTCGGGACGAGTTTCACCTCGTGCCGTCGTTCCATGAGCTGCTCGTCGCCGGAGTCGCGACATACAGCGTCGAATTCCTGTCGGCCGTTCCGGATCTCGATGTCGTGTACGTCCCGATCGGGCTGGGGTCCGGGATTTGCGGTGCGGTCTCGGCGCGGGAATTGCTCGGAAAAACGACGGAAATCGTCGGGGTTGTTGCCGAACAGGCACCCGCATACGCCTTGAGTTTCCTGGCCCGTCACCCGGTTTCGACGAATTCAGCCGAGACGATTGCAGACGGGGTGGCCTGCCGGCAAGTGGACCCAGCGGCGCTCGAGGTCATCCTCACCCATGTCGCGCGGGTGGTTACCGTTTCGGAGGCCGAGATCAGGAACGCGATGAGATGGTATTTCATGGACACGCACAACGTGGTTGAAGGGGCCGGGGCGGCACCGCTTGCCGCGCTGATGAAAGAACGCGAGGCAGCAAAAGGAAAGACGGTCGGGATCGTCGCGAGCGGTGGAAACGTGGACACCGACGTATTTTGCCGGGTTCTCGCTGCGGGCGAAGAGTCGTGACTGGTTCGCCGGTCGGCCGATCGAGTTCGATCGCCAGGCGGTTCGGCCGTGACGGGGTCGTCGTCCTTTGCGGTCCGGACAACCGCCTTGCCGGGAGCGCGCCATGAAACTGGAATCCATCGAGTCCTTTGCCGACGAATGGGTCGGTTTCGTGCGGGTTAAGACCGAATGCGGCCTTGAGGGCTGGGGCCAGGTCTCGACCTACAACGCCGACATCACGGTCCAGGTCCTGCATCGCCAGGTTGCGCCCTGGATGCTCGGGGAAGAACTCGATGAGCTAGACCATGTTCTCGACCGGGTCACGGAAAGAGAGCACAAGTTTCCGGGCTCGTACTTGCGGCGGGCAATGGCCGGTGTCGATACGGCCATCTGGGACGCACGGGGGAAGGAAGCCGGGAAACCGGTGGTCGAGTTGCTCGGAGGCAGGCCCGGACCACTGCGGGCGTATGCGTCGTCCATGAGAAGGGATGTCACGCCCGATGAGGAAGCCAGCCGCCTGGCCCGGTTGCGCGATGCCCATGGTTTCGATGCGTTCAAGATCCGTGCAGGTGCGGAAGTCGGCCGAGACCAGGATGAATGGGCAGGCCGGACCGAAGAGATCATTCCGACCGTCCGCCGGGTCCTTGGGCCGGACATGGACCTGCTGATCGATGCGAACTCCTGCTACTCGGCCGACCGGGCAATCGAGATCGGGCGAATTCTCGAAGACTGGGGATACTGCCACTACGAGGAGCCGTGCCCGTACTGGGACCTGGAGCAAACGAGGAAAGTATGCCGTACGCTGACTATTGACGTGACCGGGGGCGAACAGGATTGCGAGTTGGCCAACTGGCGTCGAATTGTCGAGGGCAGGATCGTCGACATCGTCCAGCCGGACATTCTCTATGTCGGCGGGCTCAGCCGGGCCCTGAGAGTGGCCCGGATGGCGTCAGGCAAGGACATCCCGGTAACGCCTCATTGCGCAAACCTGTCCATGGTGACGCTGTTTACCATGCATTTTCTGAAAGCGTTGCCGAATGCCGGGAAATACCTCGAGTTTTCGATTGAGGGCCCGGAATACTATCCGTGGCAATACGGGCTTTTCGTGGAATCTCCATATGGGGTCGACGATGGCTGCGTGACCGTCAGCGAGAGACCGGGGTGGGGCGTCGACATCAATCCCGAGTGGCTCGCCAGGTCCGCTTACCAGGTCAGTCGAGCGTGAGCGTTTCGAGCGGAGAACGCGCATCGAGAGGGAACTCCGCCGGGCAGAAACACGGGATTCCGGGTGCCGTGAAAGTCCTGGTCGGCGCTCTGCGAGAGGCATGCTTCCGTGATTGCGAAGCGCGGCCCGGTCGAAGATGAACGGCGAACCGGTGCAATACGGTCAGACAGGTCGTACCTGGCGTGAAAACTCCGGCCTCACGTCGAAAATCTGACCGAGACCGATCCGAAATCCCCGAAACTCGCCTCGAATCGGTCCCCGGGGCCCGCTTCGATCGGACGAATGAACGATCCGGACAATACGACATCGTTCGGACGGATCCGGTGTCCGACGGACGCAAGGCGTTCGGCCAGCCACGCGATGGCGAGCGGCGGGTCGTCCAGGACACCTGCCCCCAGACCGGTCTCTTCGACAACCCCGTTTCTCGAGACGATAGCCCCGACCCACCTGAGGTCGCGACTGTCCGCCGGAACCCGGTTTTCTCCAAGCACGATCCCCGCATTGGCAGCGTTGTCGGCAATCGTGTCCAGAACGCTGCGCGAGGCCCCGGAAACGGGGTCATGCCTGACAATCCTGGTATCGAGAATCTCGAGGGCGGGGCAGACGTACCGTGTCGCCGACATGACATCTTCCCGGGAAACCGGTCCGCTGCCGTCAAGTCCGTGTTCCATGACGAAGGCGATTTCGGCCTCGATCCGCGGCTGAATGTACCTGCCCAGTGGCACGCTGGCGCCCGATTCGAAATGCATGTCGTCGAACAGAACGCCACTGTCCGGGATATCGATATTGAGGGCGGTTTGCATGGCCCTGGACGTCAGCCCGATTTTCCATCCGGTTGCCGTCCGTCCCGATGCGATCTTGCGGTCGACCAGGCGCTGTTGAATTGAATAGGCGTCCGCCATCGTGAGGTCAGGATGGGCTCTTGAAACGAGACCGATCTGCACGCGATCCCGTTCTGCCTCGAACAGCCGGTCCGCGATTTCCGCTGCCGTATCGGGATCGAGCGTCATCTGGCCTCGTCGACAACACCGTTTCTCAGCGTGCCGATACCTTCGGCCTCGACCTCGATCACGTCGCCCGGACGAAGCCAGACTGGCGGGTCACGGCGTGCGCCGGCCCCGGTCGGTGTTCCCGTGACGATGAGGTCGCCAGGGGTCAACGTGACGAATGTCGAGATATAGCTGATGAGGTAACGGAACGGAAAGATCATGCGCCCGGTCCTGTCGTCCTGGCGGACATCGCCGTTCACAAGTGTTCTCAGCCGAATGTCGGCGATCTGCTGCTCGCCGGTGAATGGTACGATCCACGGTCCGATCGACCCGGTGCCTTCGAAGTTCTTGCCCTGGGTCACGTTGAACTTGGCGTGCCGCATCCAGTCGCGCACCGATCCTTCATTGCAGAGCGTGATGCCGGCGACATGGTCGAGAGCATCTGCCTCCCGAACATGCCGACCCTCCTTGCCAATGACCAGAACGATTTCGCCTTCATAGTCCAGTTGCCGGGACGCCGACGGCCGGGTCAAGGGTACAAGGTGCCCGACAAAACTGCGTTCGAGGCGGATGAATACCGAAGGGTAAGCCGGCTGCGCCTGCCCGTCCCGGTACTCTGCGTTTCGGTCAGGATAGTTGACGCCAATGCAGAGGATTTTTTCGGGGGAGGAAACCGGAACGCGAAAGACGGACTCGCGCGCCTCGTGAGACACCGTGTGACGTTCCGCGGCGTTTGCCAGTGCGGCCAACCCGCATTCGGCGACGGCGTCGCGCAGGCTCTTCCAGCGCGGGAAATACGGCGACAACGCGATCAGCCCGGCGTCGGTAACGGCCCCGTAGAATTCATCGCCGCCAGACGACCAGCTTGCCAATCTCACCATCAGGCATTTCCTCCTACAGCCATCTCCGGCAAGCCTCTGTCCCGGACCGGGCTCACCGGTCGTGCGCGATGATTGGTTCCGCGGCGAGATCGGGCGCCCTCGCGTCGATGCCGGTGAATGCCGAACCATCCTCGAACCAGCTCCGCGGAGCAGGTGCCCCCCAGAGAGTCTGGCGCTGCGGATCCTTGAGATCCCATCGAATTGGCTCATGATCAGGGTCGACCGTCTGATAGTCCGAGCAGTAGAATTCGATCCGGTGGCCGTCCGGGTCGAGAACATAGAGAAACAGTGCATTCGAAATCCCGTGTCGGCCGGGACCCCGTTCGATGCAGGCGATATTGCCCGTCGATGCCAGCAGGTCCAGGAGGTCGATGATGCACATTGGCGTCGGCACCCAGAACGCGATGTGGTGCATGCGCGGCCCGATGCCGTTGGTGAAGGCGAGGTCGTGCACGCTGCCCTTCCTGTGTATCCATGCAGCCCACAGTGCCCCGGTCTCTTCGTCCTCCGTGTATTCGGTCACCCGAAACCCGATATTCGAATAGAAGGCCACGCTCTGGTCCACGTTCGGGGAGAACATGTTGAAGTGATCGATCCTCAGCGGCCTGACGCCGCGATACAGGTGATAATGCTGGTGAATCGGGGGCAGCCTGTCCATCCTGTGGTAAAACTCGATCGGAACCCCGTGGTTGTCCGTTGTCGCGAGGGTCCGGCCTTGAAAGGGCCTGTCGGGCCAGTCGACGCGGTGGCCAAGGTCCCGAAAATACCGCTCCGCCCGATCGAGGTCTTCCTCGTCATAGGTCTTGAACGCGACCAGGTCCGCACTTGGCCCCGGTGACGCTTTCAGGACCAGGCAATGATGGCCCCTTTCCTCCATCCCCCGAAAATAGACACGGTCGCCCGACTCTCCCGTCACCTGCAACCCGAGGATGTTGCAGTAGAACCTGCGGCTTGCATCGATGTCGGCGACCGAAAGTTCGACATGGCTCAGCCGTATCGTATTGAACGGCGGGTAAAGGACCGGGTCGGGAACGGGCATGAGTTCAGCCTCCGAGCTTCGGAATCCGGTGGGCGGACGTGGCGAAGGCCACGTTTCGGGTCTCCATGTAGAAGTCGAACGACCAGTCACCTCCATCACGCCCGATCCCAGAGGCCTTCGTTCCCCCGAAAGGCGTCGGCAGGTGCCGGATGTTTTCGGAGTTGACCCAAACCATTCCGACGTCGAGGTTTTCCGAAAACCTGAAGGCGCGCGCAACGTCTGAAGTCCAGACGTAACCGCTCAAACCGTACGCGACATCGTTGGCCAGATCGAGAGCCTCGCCCTCGTCGTCAAAGGGAATCACCGTGAGAACCGGGCCGAAGATCTCCTCGCGGGCGATCCTCATCTCCGGGCGCGCTTCGACAAACAGCGTCGGCTCCACGTAGCAACCGGCATCCCCGACGGCCTTCCCACCAAGCGCGAGGCTCGCGCCTTCGCCCTTGCCGATTTCGATGTAGTCGAGGACTTTCCTTTGGTGACCCGGATCGATCAGGGGACCCACGACCGTTTCCGGGTCGAGGGGATGACCGACCTTGATGCCGAGGGATTTTCGTTTCACCAGTTCGACGAAATCGTCATGAATTCTTCGGTCGACGATCAGGCGGGACGACGACGTGCACCGCTCACCGTTCAGGGAAAAGATCATGAACACGACCGCGTCGGCAGCCCTTTCGATATCCGCATCCGCAAACACCACGACCGGGTTTTTCCCGCCGAGTTCAAAGTGAACCCGTTTCAGCGTATCGGCGCCCTGTCTCATGATCTGCGAGCCCGTCCCGCTTTCGCCGACAAAGCCGATGGCCCTGATCTCGGGATGCTCGGTCAGTGCGGCCCCTGCGTCTTCTCCGAACCCGTTCACGACGTTGAGAACCCCCGGGGGTAATCCGGACTCTTCCGAAATCTCCGCGAGCAGGCTCGCCGTCAGGGGAGAAAGTTCCGCCGGCTTGTGCACGACCGTGCACCCTGCCGCGAGGGCGGGGGCGATCTTCCAGGTGCTGAGCATGAACGGGGTGTTCCAAGGCGTAATGACCCCGACCGGTCCGATCGGGTACCTCGACGTCATGTTGACCTGACCTTCGGTTCGCGTGACGGTTCCGTCGCGTGCCGCCGGGGCCCGGTCGGCGAAGAAACGGAAATTCTCGGCGCCGCGAAGTGCCGCCTTTGACATGAAGCGAAGCGCCTGCCCGGTGTCCATGCACTCGACGAGGGCAATCTCGTCAGCTCTTTCCTCGATCCTGTCGGCAAGCCGGTGAAGCAACGCCTTGCGCGCTGTTCCCTTCATGGCTGCCCATTCCGGGAAAGCCGACCTGGCGGCCCTGGCCGCGCGGTCAATGTCGGCGGCCTTTCCATGAGCCACTTTCGCAATGGGCTTCAGGTCGACGGGCGACAGGGTCTCGAAAGTCGTTCCGTCGATGGCAGGGATCCGTTCGCCGCCGACCAGGTTCATCACGCCCGTGCCTTGAATGCGGTCGAGGTGAGCCTGGGCCTTCGCCAGGTTTTCGGACAATGCGTTCATCACAACCGCGCCTTACCCGGATGAGAGTCGTTCATGTATCGAATTCACGTTCCACCGAAAGTCTGGATCGAGTTCGGACACTTCAACCGATAACGAAAGGTGTCCTCCAGCGAGGGGCTTTTCCAGCCACTTCCCGGCTGTTGCAAGCAGGCTCTGGCCGATCGACGTCTTTTGTTCCCTCGTGCGCCCCGGGGCAATCTTGAGAGTCAGGGCCATGAACCCGTTGTTCTCGTGGCCATCTGCAACATGAAAACGGCCAACGGGGTAGGCACGGATCCGCACCCCTCCCGTCCGGAACACTCCGGTACTCTGCATGGCTTCTGCCATCGCCTGGAGGAACCGGTCGCCGTCGAGGTGCGACTCGAGGTTCTCGGAGTACTCGATCGTCAGGTGCGGCATCGACAAAACACGGTTTCGCGAACCGATCGAGACGGGTCCCGGGAATGCTTCACGCCGGTGCCGTGTCCGCCTAGTCCCCGCGCGCCATAGCCGCGACACCCGTGCGCGCGAGCTCCGTCATTCCGAGAGGGCGCATCAGATCGACGAATGCGTCGATCTTTTCCGGGGTTCCGGTCAGCTCGAAAGTGAAACTCTCGAGCGTGCAGTCAACAACGCGGGCCCGGAATACCTCTGACGTACGCATGGCTTCGACCCGTTTGTCGCCGACTCCCTTGACCTTGACCAGCGCCAGTTCGCGTTCGACCGAAGGACCTTCGACGGTCAGGTCATGGACATCGTGAACCGGCACCAGGCGTCCCAGCTGAGCCTTGATCTGCTCGATGACCGCGGGCGTCCCTCTCGTCACGATGGTGATGCGGGACAGGTTTCTTTCGTGATCGACTTCTGCGACTGTCAGGCTTTCGATATTGTATCCACGCCCAGAGAACAGGCCGATGACACGGGCGAGAACCCCGGCTTCATTGTCGACCAGTACGGCCAGCGTATGTGTTTCGTCTTCGTCGGAAAGGTGGCTGCGCAGGTCGTAGGCACTGCGGCGTGAGCTTCCCTTCGATATGACCAGCGACGAATTCATGGTTCGTTTTCCGAGATCCCTAGACTTCCGAAACGGCCCGGCCGACGGGCGCGGCTCGCGGTGGCCGCACGCGGCGTCAAGGCCAATTGCCCGCAATCGAGCCAACCTGCAGCGGCACCAGGGACAACGAGCAGAGGGTATCGTGGCGATTCCCGCGATTCAAGACGCGATCCCCGGTCTCCAGTCGTCTGTCCCTTGCGCGATCCTGCCCGACCCTGCCCGGTTGTCCTGCGATCACACGAGAACCGCGCCTTCGCGGTCAATTGCACGTCCGGCGGCCTCCGTGTCCGTGCGTTCGCCGAGGAGCATTTCGTTGTGGGCCTTGCCCGACGGAATCATCGGGAAGCAGTTTTCGTGTTTTTCGACCACGCAGTCGAAGATGACCGGTCCGTCGTATTCAAGCATATCCTTGATTGCTTTATCGAGCCCGGATGGATTGTCGCAGCGAATTCCCTTGCAACCGAAGGCTTCGGCCAGCTTGACGAAGTCCGGGAGCGCTTCCGACCAGGAGTGCGAGTAGCGTTCCCCGTGGAGCAGTTCCTGCCATTGCCGCACCATACCCAGCCTTTCGTTGTTGAGAATGAACTGTTTTACCGGCAGCCTGTACTGCACGGCGGTTCCCATTTCCTGCATGGTCATCAACCAGCTTGCCTCGCCGGCAACGTTGATGACGAGTGCTTCCGGATGAGCGATCTGCACGCCGATCGATGCAGGCACGCCGTAACCCATTGTTCCGAGACCACCGGATGTCATCCAGCGATTTGGCTCGTTGAAGGCCATGAACTGGGCCGCCCACATCTGGTGCTGGCCGACCTCGGTGCAAATGTAACGATCGGGATGATCCTTGGTCAGGGCCTCCAGGCGCTGAATGGCGAACTGGGGTTTGATCAGCCTGTCCGAATTCACGTATTTGAGGCAGTCGACCCGTTTCCATTCCCGGATCTGGTGCCACCACAGTTTAACCTGTTCCCGGGCGGTCCGGCCGCCACGCCCCTTCCAGACCTCGAGCAGGTCGCCGAGCACGGTTCCGACATCACCGACAATCGGAATGTCTGTCCGGATGACCTTGTTGATGGACGACGGGTCGATGTCGATATGGGCCTTGATCGATTTCGGGCTGAATGCGTCGACACGCCCCGTGATCCTGTCGTCGAACCGCGCGCCGATGCAAATCATCAGGTCGCAGTCGTGCATGGCCCAGTTCGCCTCGTACGTCCCGTGCATTCCGAGCATGCCGATCCAGTTGTCGCCCGTTCCCGGGTAGGCGCCCAGCCCCATCAGGGTCGAGGTTACCGGAAACCCGGTTTCTGCCGCGAGTTCACGGAGCTTTCGGCATGCGGCCTGACCTGAGTTGATCACACCTCCTCCCGTGTAGAGGATCGGCCTTTCGGCGGTTTCGATCGCTGCTGCGAGTTCCGTGACCAGTTCGATGTCGCCCCTCGTTCTCGGGTTGTAGCTTCCCTTTTTCGCCTGATCGGGTGAGCGATAGGTGCCATTCGCGAACTGGACATCTTTGGGGATGTCGATCAGCACCGGCCCTGGCCGCCCGCTGGTTGCGACGTGAAAAGCCTGATGAATGACATCGGAAAGAATGTCGGTTTCCTTCACCAGCCAGTTGTGCTTGGTGCACGGACGTGTGATTCCGACCGTGTCGGCTTCCTGAAACGCGTCGTTTCCGACCATGAATGTCGGGACCTGTCCCGTCAGGACGACGATCGGAATCGAATCCATGAGCGCGTCGGTCATTCCGGTCACCGCGTTGGTGGCGCCGGGACCGGATGTCACGAGGACCACGCCCGGCTTTCCGGTTGAGCGGGCATAACCTTCGGCCGCATGCGCTGCCCCCTGTTCGTGGCGAACAAGGATGTGGCGGATTTCGTTCTGCTTGAAGATCTCGTCGTAGATCGGCAGCACGGCGCCCCCGGGGTATCCGAAGACCGTATCGACTCCCTGGTCCTTGAGTGCCTGGACGACGATCTCCGCGCCGGCCATTTGCTGATTCATGTTTCCGCTCCTCCGCGCGCGATGACATTCCGGCAACAAAAAACCCCCGTCAAAGGGGGTGTCAATGCGCGCCAGCCTTGTCGATTAAGCTGCCGCGCGCATTCCCACACGTACGGCGTTTTGCCTGTTATGCCCGTTCATGCTCATCACGGTCAGGTTATGGGCGACCCGAACACGGGTCAAGGCAATATTGGGAAAAGGTGCCGATCTGACCCGTTTGCCCTCAAAGCCGTCATGGATTTCGGCAGTAGCGGGCCTGCCCGATATTCGCACGCAAACGTGGATTCCGTTTGTAGTTACGCCGCCGATATGCTTAACAATCGGCGTGTGTAACGGCCGGGCAAACTGGTCCCGGCATTCAAAAGGAGGGAATTTGATGGATCGTCGAACTTTTCTGAGAAAATCCGCCTTGGGTGGCGGGGCAGCCGCGGCCACGGCGCTCGCGGCGCCGGCTATTGCCCAGGACAAGGTCAAGCTGACGATGGTAACGTCCTGGGGCCGAGGCCTCGCAGGCGTGTTCGACGCGGCCCAGAAAGTTGCGGACAACGTCAATGCCATGTCCGACGGCTCGATCGAAATCGAGGTCAAGGCGGCCGGAGAACTGGTCGGTGCATTCGAAGTCTTTGACGCCGTGTCGTCGGGGCAGGCAGACATGTATCATGCCGCCGACTACTACTTCATCAGTCAGCATCCGGCATTCGCGTTCTTTACCGGCGTGCCGTTCGGAATGACTGCCACGGAACAGAACAACTGGTACTACCATGGCGGCGGCAAGGAACGTCACCACGAACTCGGCGAGATTTTCAACCTCAAGTCGTTCCTCGCCGGAAACACCGGTACCCAGGCAGGAGGCTGGTTCCGGCAGGAAATCGCCGGTCCGGAAGACTTCAACGGCCTGAAATTCCGTATGCCGGGATTGGGCGGCAAGGCGCTCGGCTACATGGGCGCGTCCGTCCAGAACCTGCCTGGCGCGGAGGTGTACCAGGCGCTGGCATCAGGCGCGATCGACGGAACCGAGTGGATTGGTCCCTGGGCGGACGAAAAGGCCGGGTTCCAGGAGATCACGAAATTCTACTACACCGCGGGATTCCATGAACCGTCAGCAGGCCTTACGCTCGCCGTGAACCTCGAGAAATTCAACAGCCTGACATCGCAGCAACAGGCGGCGATCGAAGTCTCTTCCGGACATGCGAACGTCTGGAACCTGAGCCAGTACCTCAACAACAATGGTGCAGCACTGGCGCGCCTTGCCGCAGGCGGCGTGAAAATCCTCGAGTTCCCCGACAGTGTCTGGGATGCATTCGGAGGTGCTGCCCAGCAGGTCTATGACGAGTTCATGGGCGATGAAATCTTCGCGTCGATCTACGATGAGTATGTGGCATCCATGCGGGCATCCTCACAGTGGCTGACCCAGTCGATTTCCGCTTATCGCGCGCAGCGCGACCGTGTTCTCGGCTGACGTCCGTTGAACCATGCGACATCGCCCCCGGGCTGAATATGGCCCGGGGGCATCTTATTCCTGATTCCGTCATCTTGGGGCCGGGGTGTTTTTTGACGACTTCCGGGGACTGGGTAAGTCGGTATGATTGAACTGGCCGTCAGCCTCTTTCAGAATCTTTTCCTGGCCTTCTACAACTTGGGCTATGCCGTCTCCCATCCGATGGAGTGGCTGAACTGGTCCGACAGGACGGCACTCGTTCGATTCATCTATTACGGTGCTTCTTCAGAGTTTCTGTTTGTTGTTCTTGTGACGATCATCATTGTGACGGCGGCCGGTCTCTGGCGCCGGTCATTTCTGTGGATGGTCGTTCGGATCCTGGAAGGATTCAGCAACGGCGTCGGGCGGTTGTTCGCCTGGGCCGGACTCATCATGGTTCTCCAGCAGATCGTGATCGTCTTCCTGCAACGGATTTTCCGGGTTTCCGAAATATCGGTCGGGCCATTCGGATACGTGGTGTCGAAGGACCTGAGCTGGTACGCCGAAGAGCTGAAGCTCTACAACGCCATAATCGTTTGCCTCTGTTGTGCCTACACGTTCGTGCAGGGTGGCCACGTTCGAGTCGATCTCGTCTACGCCGGTGTCAGGTTTCGCGTAAAGCGTGTGATCGACATGCTTGGATCGCTGTTCTTCATCCTGCCGGTCATGTCGATGATCTGGATGTATGGATGGTTCTTCTTGTGGAGGCACCTCGTCACGCCGAAAATCTCAGCTTCCGACAAGCTTGAACTGTTGGAGCGCAAGTCCCGGCTTCTGAAATGGAATGTGGAGACGATCGGGTTTTCGCCCAACGGCTTCAACGGCTATTTCCTGTTCAAGATTCTGCTCGTTGGATTTGCAGGCATGATGTTCGTGCAAGGCGTGGCTTTCTTTTACCGGTCATTGCTCGAATTCCTTGAAGGCGAGCAGTCCGAGGGTCGATTCCACGACAGGGACAGCATCTCCGAACTGTCAGTTGACGAGGAATCGATAGACGCGCGACTGAACGACCCGCACGCCGGGGCAGCCTGAGAGGATAACGGCATGCTCTTTGGACTCGACGGCGTGGAAATCGGCCTCATCGTGGTCTTTTCCTGTCTGTTCGCGGGAATCATGTCGGGCTTTCCTGTCGCGTTCGCCATCGGCGGGTCTGCCATCATTGCATTCGGCATCCTGGCTCTGCTCGACGAAACGGGAATCCTGACCCGGAATGTCATCGACACCTCCAGCGCAGCATACAAGGCCTTGCGGGGGGACGGCGTGTCGGCATACGACATCTCCCATTTCCGATACCCGGATCTTCCGATGGTCACGGTGTCGCTGTTTGAGGGTGGCTGGGAACAGGCGGTCACGCGAAACCTGTCCTTCATCGTCAACCGCATGAACGAACGTGTCATCGCCGGACAGTCGATCGAAACCCTGCTGGCAGTGCTCATGTTCGTGCTGATGGGAATCACGCTTGAGCGTTCAAAGATCGCCAACGACCTTCTGACCACAATGGCACGGGTTTTCGGACCCCTTCCCGGCGGGCTCGCCGTTTCGGTGGTTGTCGTTGGGGCGTTCCTTGCCGCGTCGACGGGAATCGTTGGCGCAACTGTGGTGACCATGGGCCTGCTGTCGCTTCCAACGATGCTCAGGAACAATTACTCCCCGGAACTCGCGACCGGGGTCATCACGGCATCCGGAACTCTTGGTCAAATCATACCTCCGTCGATCGTTATCGTCCTCCTAGGGACCCTGGCCGGTGACCTGTATTCGACGGCACAGGAAGAACGGGCAAGTTCCGTTGGTTGCTCGGATGCGCTGACCTACCTAGGCGAAGCGGCTGTCGTGTCGGTCGGAACGCTGTTTCAGGCGGCCATTCTTCCCGGCATCATGCTTGCCTTTCTTTATGCGGCCTATGCGTTCGGATATGCATTGTTCAATCCGTCAAAAGCGCCGCCGGTCCAGTCCGGTGATCTTTCGGGACAGAAAGTCTCGGCGCGCCACGCGGTGACCTGGTTCGCACTCGTCCCTGCCGGAATCATTGCGTTCGCCATTGCGAGCAATGCGGTCAGGCTCTCGGGAGACCAGGACATCACCGTCGCATCGGTTGCGGACGGAGGTGCACAGGCAGTCCTGAGAACAAATGTTTCCGATGATTGCCGGTCGGCCATGATCGATCTTCATGGCCAGGAAAAGTGGGACGAAGCGATCGCCCAGCAGGCGAAAATCGATTCCGGTGAGATGAGAACGGAGGCAGTTGCGCTTTCCGAAGAGGAAATCGCGGCGGCCCGGGCGGAAAAAATCGCAAATGCTGCGCCGATCGGGTCGGGAATCCTTGTCGGGTTCGTGATTCTTTCCCTGATCATGACGACGGGGCAGGGTGTCAGGACCGGGCAGGACAAGCGGCCCCTCATCATCGGCGGTGGCGGTGTATTGCTTGCGCTGGCGATCGACTTTTTCCTGGTCAAGCCGACGACCTCACCGGGAGTTACGACATTGCTACTCGCGGTTCCTGCAATCCTCGCGATCTACGGGTGCCGGGACGCGGCCATGGCTCTGGTCGGCAACGAACTGTTCAGGGTTGTGTTCCCCCCGCTTGTCCTGATCGTCGCGGTCCTCGGGTCGATACTTGGAGGAATCACCAATCCGACACCGGCGGCTGCGCTCGGTGCGGGCGGCGCGATCATGCTCGCCGCATACAGAAAGCTCGAGGAGACCGGCCGTAGCGGCAGGATTGTCCTGATTGCCGCCTTTGCCATGGTCATCATGATCCTGATCGGAATCAACTTTGACCTCCGGGCCAATATCGAAACCGTGACCTTCGAGAATTGGGTCGCGATCATTCTCGCGCTTGCGAGTTACCACATCGCCCTGGGAGGATTGCTGTACGCGTGCTGGATACTTCTGCGTACGGCAGTTCTCACGCCGGTCGTGCGTGAAACTGCGAAGGTCACGTCGATGGTTTTCGCGATCCTGATCGGATCGCAGGTCCTGAACCTCGTCGTGATTTCATTTGGTGGAGAACACTACATCCAGGAATTCCTTCGGTCATTCGACCAGGAACTCGTCGTTTTCCTGATTGTCATGCTGGTGTTGTTCATTCTCGGCTTCGTTCTCGATTTCCTGGAGATCATCTACATCGTGATCCCGATCGTGGGACCGGTGATCTATGGCGGCACGCTGGATCCCAAGTGGGTCACGATCATGGTTGCGGTCAATCTCCAGACGAGTTTTCTGACGCCCCCGTTTGGATTTGCGCTGTTTTATCTTCGCGGGGTTGCGCCGAAAAACGTGACGACCGGGCACATTTACCGGGGTGTGGCGCCGTTCGTGGTGATCCAGGTCGTCGGGCTCACGATCCTCTGGTTTTTCCCCCAGATCGTCACCATCGTACCCAATCTTCTCCCGGCCTGATCCACAGGGCGCCAGGCTGGTGCTGCCTTCCCGGCAACGCGCCGCGAGCGGCGATAAGCTGGGCAGATCGACAGCTTGCGGAAACCGTGCCTGGTGGAGGCCGAAAAATCTATGGCTTTCGGGTTTCTCCAAGTCCGGGCAGATCCTCCAGGTTTCGCCACCGGTTGGCGATAAAGACCTGAAGACTTGAAAACCGGCCCTTGTAGTCCATCTTCGGACTGCCCGGCACCCAGTACCCGAGATACACATGGGGAAGGCCGCGTGACCGGGCCAGATAGATGTGATCCAGGATCATGTACGTGCCAAGACTGCGCCTGCGTGCATGCGGTTCAAAGAATGAATAGACCAGCGACGGACCGTCCGAGAGGATATCGGTGAGACAGGCGGATACGGGTCGCGGCTCGGAATCCCGTTCGGAAAATTCCGAGTAGACGATCATCCGCGTGTGTTCGGGCGCCTCTTCCATCATCCGGGAAAAATCCGAGAACCTCATGTTCGTCATGCCTCCGCCCTGATGCCGAATCTCGAGGTAGCGACGAAACAGATCATACAACTCGGGTGTGCTGCAGGGCCTGGACATTGTTGAGACAAGTCCGCTGTTTCGCTTGAGAATGCGGCGCTGGCTGCGGCTCGCTGAGAACTCATCCACGCAGATTCGCGTCGACAGGCATGACCTGCAGTTCGGACAGGTCGGACGGTAGAGGATATTCTGGGACCTTCGAAACCCGTGTCTCGAAAGAACGTCGTTCATGGCGCCGTTCGTTTCCTCGGGCAAGGTTGTACAGAGTCTCTGCTCGACGAATCCTTCCCTGTACGGGCAGGGATGAGGCGCGGTCACAAAGAAGCGCGTGTTGATCGGTACCGAGAGTTGCATGCCCCGTACTCAGGTCGTGTCTTCCCGGAGAGTATCAATCAGTCGGGGATTCAACAACCACGGTGATTCCCGGCCGGACTTCAGGACGATTTGCCGGTTCGGTCATGCCCGAAGCAACGCTTGATCAGGGCTCGAAAGGATCGGACACGCATGCGTTCATGCGTTCATGCGTTCAAGCGGTCGCGGGAGTGCCGTCATTGTCCAAATCCGCGCATGATCCTCGCGTTCGCAACCAGGTTGCGAGTCGAACCTGGTGCTTGTCGTCAGTCGTGTTCCTGATCGAAAACCGGACGGCGTTTTCCCGGAATGCGGCAATCCCTTCGGCGAGTTCCGGCGTACCGGCGACCGCGGCTCCCGCGAGCGAGTCGATGACACGCTCCTTTTCTTCTCCGCCCGCCGCATTGATCATCATCTTTGTGACTTCAACCGCACGTCGCGATCTGGACGACGAGCTGCGCGCCAGGTTTTCTGCAGCGGAGAGGCCTTTGCCTTGGGGCACTACCGAATCGACGATTCCGAGCCCCAACGCCTCGCCGGCGGCGAACACTTCCCCGAAGACGGCCATTCGGCGGACCGGTTGGGCACCAAACCTGCGAACCAGGCGTTGTGTTCCCGACCAGCCGGGCACAACTCCAATCCCCGTTTCCGGTCGCCCGACCAGAACCTGTTCCTCCGCGACCCGGTAGTCGGCGCATGCTGCGAGTTCCAGTCCTCCTCCGAACGCGTCACCGTCAAAGACGGCGATGACCGGTAAACGCAACTGCGCGACCGCGTCGAAAGCGGTATGGCCTTAGGGGATCCGTTCACGGCTGAACGAGGCGGGAGTCAACCCGCCCCATGCGCCGATGTCGCCGCCGGCACAGAAGACCGGGCCGGCGCCAAACAGGATGGCCGCGATTGCATCGCTGCCTTCGATCTCGCAACATCGACTACGAAGGCCACGGATCATTTCCATGTTCAGGGCGTTTCGCTTCCCGGTCCCGTCAGCCCGAGCCAGGCGATTCCGTCGGCATTTCTCAGTGAGACAAGGGATGTGGCTGTCATGGCCGGAGTCCGATCGGCTCCGGCCTGAAAAGGCGTGCGTCCACGACGCGCAATTCATCCGAAACCTTCAATGGTGTACGAGCCTGGTCCAGAATGTCCTTGCGAGTGTCAATGTCCGGAGCGATCTCGCTCAACAGTAACCCCTCCGGTGTCAGCTTCAGCACGCATCGCTCGGTGACGTATGTCACCTCCTGCCCCGTCTCGACGGCTCTGGTCCCGGAAAACAAGATCTGGTCAACTATCGGCACGATCTTCGCGATCCTCCCTTCCTGGTCAATTCTCACTTTTCCTGCATCGACCGACATCTTCGCACCGGCATTGAAGGTCCCCGAAAACACGATGCGGCGCGCGCGCTGTGATGTCGACGAAACCACCTGCGCCATCTGTACGGTGGGGCGTAACTGCAAACCTGGACACATTTACCGAACCAACCGCGCCAATCTCGAGAAACGACAGCAGGGATGCGTCGAACGCACCCGCCTGGAAATATGAAAACTGGTGCGGAGAAGCGACGAAAGCCTCTGCATTGGCGGCGCATCCGAACTTGAACCCCAGCTACGGAATTCCGCCCACGGCGCCCCGCTCGATGACCCGGAATACCGAACCATGGTGTCCCTCTTCAAGAAACACCCTCGGAACATTGGCCGGCACGCCAAAGGCGATGTTGACGATCCACGCCTTTCGAAGTTCCTGCGCGACCCGGCGGGCAATCACCTTCTGGATGCCGAAATCCAACATGCTGAAGCCGTCTAGGGGCCGGATGATCTCGCCTGATGTTGCAGGGTCGCAGGGTGTCGCCGTGGTCTGCAACATGCCGGGTGTCTCGACGACGTGATCGACGAGAACTCCGGGAACGTGAACGTCATGGGCTCGAATCGAACCTTTGGCGGCAACTCGTCGATCCTGCGCGATGACCACGCCCCCGCAGCTTCGGTCCGCCAGCGCCATTTCCATCGCATCGAGATACGCGCCTTCGGCCTCGAAGTCAGAATTCCCGCTGGTCCGACGAGGTCGCCCTGATCATCGCGACATCGGCGCGAATCACCGGAAAACAGGGCCTGTTCCTACCGTCGAAATGCTCACGCCTGACGATGGGAGTGGCCCGGGCTGCGTCATTCATTGCGCAGCCGTCCAACTCGGGGTCGACAAATGTGCCCATGCCGACCCTGGTGAGTACGCCTGGCCGCAGGCCCGCCGCTTCTCGACGCATGTCGAACACGATTCCCGACGGGACATGGTAAGCCGCAGTCTCGTTGTTCATGATCATTTGCCAGGTGAGCGGAGAAACGGCCTTGGTTGGCCCGGACGGATAGGACCCCACGATGATCCGTGTCAGGAACCCGGGCATGGCGACATGATTCACGCCCTTCGTCGCGAAATATCACCAGTGGCGATCGGGTGAATGGTCGTTGGGTTGCCAGGCTCTCCCGTAGTCCTGAACATATTGGCCAACTCTTCGAGAACTGCGTCCGGACAACACAGGCCGCTCAAAGTAACTATCTGGTTATCTTCTCGTGCCAAGACATGGCGGTTGAATCAAGGGGCGTCGCCGACCCGGGTTTTCGTTTCACCCACGGCAATTCCTGCGGCAATCCCGATCAATGGGTCGCGGTACCGTTGGTCCATCGGCAACCGGTTGACTGTTCGGGTGGAAGCTATCCCGGATCGGCGATCTTCACCTCCAGGGAATCCGGATCGAGGAATAGTCGATTTCCCTGACTCTCCGGAGGATTAGGTGCGGGCATTGGCGTCGCTCATTACATGCCATTCCTTGGTATTTCGTGGTGCCACTCGACTTCGTGGAAGACTTCATCGCGGTCCCAACAGGTGACGGTCGCCTCCAGAACGAACTTGTCGGCAGTCGCCGTCTGCTTTGCGGTCGTCTTGATCCGGACTTTCCAGTCGTCGCGTTCGAAGGTCGCGTCCTGGTCCATGGTTGCCGTGGCGCTCAGCGGGTCATCGGGATGAATGCGATAGATCCGATCGGAGATATCGGTCATCACGGTGCCGATTTCGTCCAGCCGCACGCGGCCTACGGGGCCAAAGACGCCGCCATCGATGAAAAAGCGGGAAACGTGCTCGCCGGTGGTCAGATCGGTCTTGATCGAGCGATCCAACGATCCCTCGCGGAGGTTGGAAAATTTCGGCTCGGGTCTGGGACCGGGAACTGGCAAATCCCGGGCGGCGGGCTCGGACGTCCGACGGACCGGGAGGGACAGGGTGGAGCGCCCGGGTGAGACGTAGAGCGTGACCGGATCGGGTGATGGCCAGAGGATCGGCCAGTAAGCCGACGCAACCTGCACCATCAACCGGTGACCTGCCGCCAGGCGGTATCCGATCCCGTGCAGCGGTACGCGAACGTGCATGACGTCACCCGGGACAACAGGATCGGGCGCCGTGTCCGAGTCGCGATGCATCAGGTTGGCAAAGCCGCGACTGATGAGAGTCTGCGCGCCACCCGGAGCTTCGTCCACCAGGAGCGCGGCGACGAACCCCTGTGGCTTGTCCGCTGCGACCGACAGTGAAACCGTCGGCTGCCCGAGAATGTCGAGCGGCGCCCGCGCGGGCTCCCCGCGGAAGCACAGGGCGCCAGCCGCGTCGATCCGGCAATCGGCTGGCATGTCGCCCCGAATGGCGAACGAGCACATGTCGCCCCCGGCCGAGCCGAACGTCTGGGGCGAGCAAATGTTCAGGTCCGGCCCTCGCTCTGCGTTTACGCCGAGAGTGCCGGAGTTCAGATGCCACAGCTTCTCCGCGATATTGGCGGATGGCCAAGTCTCTTCCTCGACCCACGTACCCGGTCGCTCCGGATGATGCCCGGCAGGCGGGACGCCATCCTGCAGATAGAACCTCAGCGGCGGTTCATCCATCAGGCCGGTGTCGATACCCTTCAGGTGGTGATCCCAGAACCGGATGACCTCGGCCACGAAGTCCACCTGCGGACCCGGAATGCCGTCGTGTGGATAGAGGTGCGCCCAGGGACCCATCAGGATCTTGAACGGGCATTTCAGATGCCTGGCAATGCGAAACGGCGTGTCGCGGAACGAGTCGGCCCAACCGCCGAAAAAGTAGACCGGCACTCCGATGTCGTCGTAGCATTCCGAAATCGATCCGTGCCGCCACATTTCGTCATGGGTCTGGTGCTCCAGCCACTGAGCAGGCCAGTAGGTCATCGCCTCGAGCCTCTCGCGCCACATGTCCCGCCAGCGTTCGCCGACGATCCGGGGATCGGGTGGAAAGGAATTGTAGAGCTGCATGATCGAGCCCCACCAGAAATTATCACCGGCCAGCACGCCGCCGTAGAAGTGGATGTCTTCCAGCCAGCGGTCGTCGGTGCCCATGACGGGCGCGATCGCCTTGAGCGCCGGTGGCCGCCTCGCCGCGACCTGGAACGAATTGTACGCTCCCCATGACTTGCCGAACATGCCGACATTGCCGTCACTCCACGGCTGCTCGGCAATCCAGGCGATCACGTCGACGCCGTCCCGAGTTTCAATCTCGGCGTATTCGTCCAGCATCACGCCTTCGCTGTCTCCCGTGCCCCGCTGATCGACACGGATCGCGGCATAGCCGGCCTCGGCGAAACGCGGGTGCATGCCCTCGTCGCGCATGCGCGTCCGGTCGCGGCGGCGGTAGGGAATGTACTCGAGGATGCAGGGATCGGGTTCGTCGCGTGCCCCAGCTGGCAGCCAGAGGCGCGCGGCCAGTTTCGTGCCGTCGGGCATTGGAATCCAGACTGTCTCGATAACTTCGGTCATGCTGTGCCTCTTCTTGCTTCGAGTGGACAATGGCAGGAAACCCGGAGGTTCCGGCGAGGATTCAGGCCGGGAAAAAGCCGACCGCGGTCGGCAGCGGCACAAGGACTCCGGGTGTGGAATTCGCATCCCGATGGGTGCGCCGGGAGAGATGGTACCTCGGCTGGCAGCGCGATGCGGTTGCGGGCCTTTTCGGGATCCGGTTCCGGGTTCGCGGACAACAGGGTTGCGGCGAAAGTTTGTCGGCTGCGCCGCACGCGTAACCCGAGGAACTGACCTGGCCGGATGACCTGCGGCACGGACAATGTTCGGGAGATACCGGTTATTTCGGGCGCGTAGGCGGACTTCCTCTTGAATAAACGCCAGACGACGAACGCGCGCTCTGTTTCGACATCCTGCCTCCCGATGGCGATCTTTGTATCGTTGGTCATGCATGGCTCCGCATCGACGTGACGCCCGGCCCGCTGCCCGCGCCGTTTGCCTGTCGAATCTGCGACGCCGCCCCGGACGAGATAGCCGGTCTCGTTCCGAGGACGGTCATCAATCTTGGGCTCGATGATGACCTGAACACGGTCCGCGAATTTGCCTCCTGTCAACGATTGCATGAACGAGTCAAGTTCCCGACGTCGGCGCACAGGTTCGCAGCGGGCCATCGTATCCGCCTGGCGCTCGGTTCTTCGCACTGGCCGTTGATCTGGCCGCCTGGCCGTCCGGCGCGGTCGATAATCTCGACTCGTGTTGCCAAGCTGTACCTTCCGCTTCAACAGGAAAATTCACGCCTACTGAACAGGCAATTTCCGCCCGCCATGGATATTGCCAACGGGAAGGGATTGCCGATCAGGTCCGGAGGCCAGCTATGGCGGTGCCTGTCGGATGATCCGCGTGCGCGGCTGCGGAATGCCTGGAATCAACCGGAAATCAGGCTTGAATTCAAGGACATCGACGTCGCGTTTACCTTCGAGACAGCTGCGGAATTCGGTTGCCGTGCCGGCGAGGCGGGCCGGGCCACGAGTTCGATCGAGCACAGGATCGAGGTCGAACACCCCGACAATCTTGCCTGCATCTCGGGAATGGTTGTCCTGTTCAAATCGCCGGACGGTGCGAAATCGATGGCCGAAAAAACGGTGACGTGGAACGACGTCGCCGTCGCAACGCTGCGGTCGGAAGCTCTGGAATGATTCGATCAGGTCGGCACGAAGTCGGGTAAAACGGGAACACGAAGGAGAACGGACCCGGCCAAACCGCAATTTTTGGGCAGGTCAGCCCGGTGCTTTCGGCCGACGTAGACGGAAGGCGTCGTGAAAGGTTGCCATTCGCCGAAATTCCCCTCACAGGGACACCCGGTCCGGCAGGATCCTTTTAATTCAGCAAACCCGGGTGCGCGCTCCCGTAGCACGGTTCACGCGAAAGTCGCGGACGATGGACCAATTTTTTTCCTCCATCGTCCGGCGGGTATCGAACTTGATCGCCTTACCATTCCCGGTTTATTCGATATGGGCATCGGGCGGTCGCTGCGTGCGTCGTTCACCGCAATCTCCCCCGTGTGTCCCCGTTACGCTGTTGACAGATGCCGGGGAGTTGATCGCGTCCGCGACGCGGGTGTACAGAATTTGATTGAGTTGCGCTCAGGGACTAATTGTGATGACGATCTTTTTTGAAAGGAATTTCCAGCGAGGGTTCGGTACGTTCCCGTTGACCGGAAACGAGCTGAAAACGGCTGTCACGGCTGCGGTCGAGGTTGGCTACCGCGCATTCGATACGGCCCAGATGTACCGGAACGAGGCCGACACTGGCGCGGCGCTGAAGGCGACCGGCGTTCCGCGAGGCGAGTTCTGCATCACGACAAAGGTGCATCCGGACAATTTCGGCGAAAACCGGTTCCTGGCGTCCGTCGAGCAAAGCCTGACCGCGTTGCAGGTTGACCAGGTCGATGTCCTACTTCTGCATTGGCCTCCGATCGGAGGAAATGTGGCCCCGTCACTTCGCCTGCTGCAGCAAGCTCTTGAACGGGGGCTGACGCGAAACATCGGCGTTTCGAACTACACGGTCGCCATGATGAACGAGGCCGTGGCCGTCGTCGACGTACCGATCGTGACCAACCAGGTGGAGTTTCACCCTTTGCTCGACCAGAGCAGGTTGCTTGCCGGCGCCAGCAAAGCGGGAATCCCGTTGTCGTCGTATTGTTCGGTTGCGCGCGGCCTGGTCCTGAAGTCTCCCGAACTCGCGGAAATCGGTGCATCCTACGGCAAGTCGGCAGCCCAGATCGCGCTCCGGTGGATTTTTCAAAAAGGTATCAGTATCAACGTGATGTCATCGAATCCGGCAAATATCCGGGCGAATTTCGACATCGTGGACTTTTGCCTCAGCTGCGTCGACATGGCGAGGATCGAAAGGCTTTCGAAACGAAACCACAGGATCGTCCATGTAGATGCCTCGCCGTGGGCGCCCGATTGGGACTGACTTTCGGAGGGTCCCCGGTTCACGTTCCTACTGGTTGCCACGAATAAGGTCTGCCGCCTTTTCGGCAATCATGATGGTCGTCGCGTTAGTGTTTGACCGATGAGGCTCGGCATGCCTAAGCTGTCGCAAATCCGGAACCCGTCAATCCCGTGAACGCGCAGTTGCGGATCGACGACTGATATGCCGCCCGTGCCAATTTTGCAGGTTCATTTCGGATGATTGGAGAAGCGTCCGAACTGGCGGGCGTAGGCTTCGAAGTCCTGCAGGGTCCTGAACGCCTCATCCGGAAAACGGATCCGCCTGATATGCCTCGCGAGGGACGGTTGCATGGAATGTCGCGGCTGAACCGAACGCCTTCGACCGAGGTCTTGAGGTCGTAGGAAATTAGGATCAATGACGGGCGGGTCCTCCGGCTTTGCCGAGCGAAGCCGAACTGTTCACCGGCTCCCGGGCCGCAAGGTATACGAGTTGAGTGAGGGTAATCCCGGAAGAACCTGCGGGGACACCCGGGACACAGGCTTCAGCGCCCGCCGCCGCCAGGAAGTGGAATTGCAGGTCCGGGACCTCCAACCCCTTGTCCGCAAACCAGAAAGCGCCGCCTTCGACGAAATTGGAGGTCACCGGCCCGGTCTTGAACAGCACATACTGCATCCCGACGAGCGCGGCCCGATGCCAGGACTTGTACAGTTCCAGACTCGCATGACTGTTCAATTCGACAATAATGTCGATCCCGAAATGTTCATTCAGGTTTTCGCCGACCCTTGCATGTCCCGGATTACATCAATGCCGAGGCTTCTCAGGTGAGTCGCCGGCTCAAGACCTGACAGCATCAGCAAGTTTGGCGTTCCGATTGCGTCGGCCGTCACGATGACTCCCAATCCCGCCGTGACCGAAACACGGTTTCTGCCCCGGACGTACTCGACCCCGGTCGCGCGGCTTCCGGAAAACGCGATACACCTGACCAAGCCATTCGTTTCCACCTTCAGGTTGGTGCGGTCCTGGACCGGTCGGAGATAACCGATCGCGGCGAATCGCCATGATTCCGCGCATTGTTCCAGCCGCTAACGACCGGCTGTTGCCGAATGCTTGCCAGACGGCAGGACGCCGATGTTGACTTCGGTTCAGTCGCAGGTCCGTGACACGGCCAGGCGATCTGCCGATGACGCCTCAAGACCCCGCGCAGAAGACCTCGATCGCGCGGGCGAGTTCCCTGAAGACCTGTACAGGGAGATGGCGGGACTGGGACTGTTCGAAATCGGGGTTCCGGAGCCCATGGGTGGTCCCGGTTTCGATTCTGTGACCAACGCCCTGATCATGGAAGAGCTGTCCCGGGGATATGCGTCGGTAGCCGGCCAGCGCGGATTGATCGAACTGGTCTCGACATTGCTCGTGCGCCACGGATCCGGCGAACAGCGTGCTCGATGGTTACCGGGCATTCACGGGGCCGAGATCAAGGTCGTCGCCGATTTCATCACCGAGTCTGTGGCCGGCACGGACGTTTCGGGCATTAGGGCGACCGCAACCCGCGATGGAGCCGGCTTGCGATTGAACGGTAGCAAGATCTGGATACACAATGCCCCGTCGCCGATCTGGGTAATGTCCTTGTGCGCACGAGGAGAACGCTGGCGCCAGGAACATGTCGAACATGGTCGGCGACCTCCATTCCGACGGTGTCGGCCGAGGGCCGAAAGAACGGATAGTGGGTCAGCGTGCCGACCTGATCGGGTCTTTGACATATGACGACGTCCCGTTGCCGGGAGATGCATTGCTCGGCGAAAAAGACCGGGGCTTTCACATCGTGATGAGCGTTCTCGTCAAGGGCTGAGTGGGGATCGGCGCTCTTTCGGTCGGAATCGCGCAGGCGGACCTGGAGGCGAGTGTCGCCTTCGCCGGCAAGCGCAAACAGTTCGGCAAGGAAATCGCCCGGTTCAAGGGCGTGCAATGGATGCTTGCCGACATGGCGAAGGGAATCGCCGCATCAAGGCTCCCGGTTCTTGAGGCCGCCGGAAAACTGGAACGAGGGGAATACGTGACGATGTCGTGCTCGATGGCCAAGTGCTTTGCCTCAGGTGAGGCGCTTGCGCGCACGGAGGACCCGGTTCAGGTATTCGAAGGATCAGGTTACATTTGTGGCTTCAAGGTAGAGCGCTTGTACAGGGACGCCAAGATTTGCCAGATCTACGAGGGAACCTACCGGATCCAGCAAATGATCCTTGCACGGGAACTCATCAAAAGACGCAGAATTCGAGAACGAACAGTCCGAAAAGCCGCGCGTCCGCTCTCCGTTTGCGGTCCCGATCATTGACGCGTCGGTGTTTCGGGAGGCAATGCTACGCCAACATGAGGAAATACGCCTCCTTGCCAGAACGGCGGCGGAAACGGCGCGAAGGCAGTATGTCGTGAAGCCGTAAGGTCGGCCTTACTTCATTCTGTCGCAGGCTTCCGGCCATGAACCGCTTTCATCCCTGACACGCAAAGGAACAAAAAATGACCAATGCCATTTTCAAGATTGGTGACAAGGTAGAGCTTAAGTCAGGCGGCCCGCCAATGACCGTCGATTACGTTCACACGTCCAGCAAAAACGTCACATGCAGGTGCGTTTGGTTTGTCGGGACCGAGCCCCACCGTGAGATGCATTCCGCAGATTCGTTGCGGCGCGCGAATTTGCGCCGGACCTGTTCATCGTAACTGGACCTGGTACGACGCTTGGCGGGGCGGTGGCGCAATCTCTGATTAACTGCGGATGGCACGGGTTGCGCAACAAGCCCGGGTTCCAAGACCTGCAAAGCAAGACACCACTTCTGATTTCCATGGGGCGCTTTGACCAAAGACCCCTCGTCAAGAAAGGACATTGAGATGACACACCAAGCCGTATTGAAAGCCGCTGAACTGGGCCCGTTGGAGACTGAAGGCGGCACGCTTGCCGTCCGCTCGCCCATCGATGGGGCAACGGTGGCCCATGTGACGAAAACGCCCGTGGCCAACATGCCCGCGATTGTCGCTCAATCGCAGGAGGCATTCAAAGCCTGGCGCACCGTGCCTGCCCCACGCCGCGGAGAGCTTGTCCGACTGCTGGGCGAGGAACTGCGCGCCGCCAAGGACGCGCTTGGTGCCGTGGTCACGCTGGAGGCGGGCAAGATCACATCCGAAGGCCTCGGCGAAGTGCAGGAGATGATCGACATTTGCGACTTCGCGGTCGGCCTGTCGCGTCAGCTTTATGGTCTGACCATCGCGTCGGAGCGCCCTGGACACCGGATGATGGAAACCTGGCATCCGATGGGGCCGTGCGGCGTCATCACCGCATTTAATTTTCCGGTCGCTGTCTGGTCCTGGAATGCCACGCTCGCGCTTATCTGCGGCAACCCGGTGATCTGGAAGCCGTCCGAGAAAACGCCGCTGACGGCCTTGGCTTGCATGAAAATCCTCGGACGCGCGCTTGCGCGGTTCGGCGATGCCCCGGATGGGCTCGTTCAACTGGTCGTTGGCGGGCCGGAATTCGGGGAGGTTTTGGTTGGCTCGCGGGACGTGCCGATCGTCAGTGCGACAGGCTCCACGCGGATGGGCGGAATCGTCGGGCCAAAGGTTGCTGCCCGCTGGGGGCGTCCCATTCTGGAGCTTGGCGGCAACAACGCCATGATCGTCGCGCCATCCGCTGATCTGGAAATGGCGGTGCGGGCCATTGTGTTCTCGGCCGTGGGCACCGCTGGGCAACGCTGCACCACGCTGCGCCGGCTGATCGTGCATAATTCGATCAGGCACGATCTGGTTGCAAAACTGGTCAAGGCCTATGCCAGCCTGCCAATCGGCGACCCCCGCGCGGAAGGCACCCTGATTGGGCCACTTATCGATCAGGAGGCCAGCGAACGGATGCAAACCGTGCTGGCGGCGGCACGATCCGAGGGCGGCGTTGTGCATGGCGGCGGTGTCGCCCATGGCGTCGGGGGCGGGGCCTATGTTGCCCCCGCAATCGTCGAAATGCCGTCGCAAACCAAGACGGTCGAAACCGAAACCTTTGCGCCGATCCTTTATGTGATGGGCTACTATGACTTCGCTGAAGCGATGGCGCTGCATAACGGCGTGCCGCAGGGGCTGTCGTCGAGCATCTTCACGCTGAACATTCGCGAGGCCGAGGCGTTTCTGTCGGCGGCGGGTTCCGACTGCGGCATTGCCAACGTTAATATCGGACCGTCCGGCGCCGAAATCGGCGGTGCGTTTGGCGGAGAAAAGGAAACCGGCGGTGGGCGCGAGAGTGGTTCGGATGCTTGGAAGTCCTACATGCGGCGGCAGACAAATACGATCAACTACTCCGCCGAGCTCCCGCTTGCTCAGGGTGTGAAGTTCGACATTTGAGCACAGGCCTGGATTAACCGGCAGGTTTTCCGGGTGAGCGACGCCGTTCGTCCTCGTCGACCTCAGGCCGGAAACCGGCGGTGGGCACCAGCTGCCTCATCCATGCCGCCAACGGTGCGTAATACCGCTGTCCTGCGAGCGGCGCGGGTGATCCAGTCGGCAAGGTCCTGCGTTCCGCGAGTGTTGGCAGCGCCTGGGGAGAGCGTCATCATATAGCTCATCATCGTTGGCCGTTCCGGCCCGATCTGGCGAAGGCGTGCTTGCCGCCGGTCATCCAGCACCAGTAGCCTTGGCAGAACCGCAAGCCCCGCCCCGTTTTCGACCGCCGCCAGCAATGTTGCGCAATGGTCGTGGCAAGTGCCGAAGGGCGGATTGGCCGCGCTGTCCAGCCAGTCGTCCCAGGCATCGGTCTGCGAGGACAAGCGCAGCAACGGTCCCGTCCGTAGCAGTTCCGCATCCGAACGTCCGGCGGCGGCCTGCTTGCTGACCACCGCAACCAAGGAACTGTGAAACAGCAGCGTTTCTCCGGTATGCGCGGTGTCTGGCTGGGCTTCGCGGATATGGATGTCCGCCTCTACCAGCGATGGGGTTTCGGTCTCGGCGGTTTGAAGGTTGATCTCTATTTCGGGGCAATGCCACCGAAACTCTTCCAGCACCGGAAGAAGCCAGCCCAGGGTAAGCGCCGCATCGGCCTTGACGGTAACGGTGCGGTGTTGGCTGGCCTCGGCGAGCAGATCACGTGTGGTGCGGTCGATCTGAGCCAGGATACTTTGAACCTGCGGCAGGAAAATGCGCCCAAAACGGGTCAGCTGTGCCTGATGCCCCCCGCGCGACATCAGGACAACGTTCAGCTGATTCTCCAGCTTGCGCACCCGCTTCGTCACCGCCCCTTGCGACAGCGACAACTCCTCCGCAGCGCGCGAAAAACTCAGATGCCGGGCCGTCGCCTCGAAGGCGATCAGTCCGGAGATTTGAGGGATCGAACGGCGCGGCAGGTGCATTTCAGAACCTTCCTCGGGGTGGTGTCAACTGGAGCAGGAGGTGGAAAACGTTCGCCCAAGGTGACGATCCATCAGGTATTTCGCGGCATAGTAATCCATGTGACTGCCCCCGCCGTTCTTGAGCATCGTGATCTCATCCGCCGATTGGCGCCCCGAACGCCTGCCCTGCACAAGTTCGAAATAGTCGGCCTTCACATCATCCATTGTGATAACGCCGCGTTCGAGCGGACCCAGAAACTCGCCTGACCTTTCGGTGGTTTGGCGGTGATCGACAAAAATCGTCGCGCGGCGCAGAACATCGTCATCGGCCTCGCGCATCTGCGGCGTGAAGGACCCGATCAGATCAACATGCGCCCCTGGTCTAAGAAGCGCGCCCTTAAGGAGCGGGGTGGGCGCCATTGTGGCGCTGGTGATGATATCGGCCTCGGCCACGGCTGCGTCCAGATCGTCCATCACCGCGATCTCGATCCCCTCCGTCGCCAGCTTCTCGGACATCGCTTCGGCATTGGCGCGGGTGCGGTTCCAGACCTTCAGCCGTTTTAGGTTAGGCCGCACCGTCAGATGCGCCTTGACCAGATATGGCGCCAGCCCACCCGCGCCGATGATCAGAAACTCCTCCGCATCCTCGCGAGAGAGCAGCTTGGAGCCAAGCGCGCTGTCGCAGGACGTTTTCTTGAAGATCATCGCCTCGCCCTCGATGGCGGCTTGCGGGATACCGGTTTTCCCATCGACGAACATGTAGGTCGAGTTCACCGTGGGCGTGCCATGCCGCGCCTTGTTGTTGGGAAACGACGTGACGAGCTTGACCAGTATCCCTTCTTGTGGCTGCCACGCGGGCAGAATGATCAGCGCGTCGGCGGCACCGTCGGTATTTGGCACCTCATAGATCGTTCGGTCGTTCTTTTCCGGCATGCCGTGGCGATGGGCGGTTTCAAACGCGGCGATCAGGCCTGCAAAGTCGGTCAGCTCATGCACGCGGTCGGCGTCGATTACTTCCATGTGGCGTCTCCGTTCATGGGATGTCAGGGGTCTCGGCGAGCACCACCGCGCCGGACGGGGCGCAATGGCCCGTGATCTCAGCGTCGGGTGCGGATTTGCCGCGGGTTTCAATCTGTATCACCTCGTCATTTGCCAGCCGCAGCGACAGATGCGTGCGGTTGCCCAGATACATACGGTCGCTCAGTTGCCCTTCGATGCGCAGGTCGCGGTTTGCATCTCCGGGGCCCGCGCTGATCGCGTCGGAACGGATGACGATTGTGGCGTCCTCGCCCTCGGCCGGGTGGCGGTGGCTGGTGATCTGGCTTTGGGGCAGGGTCCAGTCCTGCCCGAGAAGGTGCAATGTGATCGTGTCCCCGCCAATGTGCAGCACAGGCGCGGTGAAAAGATTTGCCGCCCCCACGAACCGCGCTGCGAAGATCGTGGCGGGGCGCAGGTAGATCTCCTCCGGCGGGCCGATCTGTTCGATACGGCCCGCATTCATCACAGCGATCTGATCAGACATCGACATCGCCTCTTCCTGATCATGGGTAACAAAGACGAAGGTCTTGCCGGTCGACCGCTGGATGCTCTTCAGTTCCTGCTTCATCTGCCTCCGCAGGTTAAGATCCAGCGCGCCCAGCGGTTCGTCCAGCAGCAGCGCATCGGGATCGGGCGCCAGCGCGCGCGCCAAGGCAACCCGCTGGCGCTGCCCGCCTGAGAGTTCGTCGGGAAAGCGGCCAGCGACATCAGGCAGCTGGATCAGGTCCAGGAGCTCAGCCGTGCGCTTGCTGACTTCCGCTCGCGTCATGCCCAGCATCTCGCAGCCGAACCCGATATTCGTGGCGACGTTCATGTGCGGAAAAAGGGCATAGTCCTGAAAGACCATTTTGACAGGCCGGCTGTGGGCCGGTGCATCGGTGATATCGCGCCCCGCCACCCGAATTCGGCCCTTGTCCGGCGTGATGAATCCTGCGATGGCCCGCAAGATCGTTGATTTGCCACAGCCCGACGGCCCCAGCAACGACAGGAATTGTCCTTGCCCGATCCGCAACGATAGTTCGCGCACGGCAGGGGTGCCGGAAAAACTCTTGCTGATGTGCTCCAGCTCAATCGCGGACGTGCCGGTCATCGGCCGCCCCTCCCGCTGCGCAGGAACCTTTCAGCAAAGTGGCCAAAGCCGGTGGTGACCAGCAACACGATGGTCGACACCGCCGCAAGTCCCGGATCAAAGCCGAACCGCAGGCGGGAATAGAGCATAACGGGAAAGGTCTGTTCAAAGCCGCCAAGAAAGAAAGAGCGCACAAAGTCCTCGAACGACAACAGCAACGAGAAAATCAGCGCGCCCAGGAGTGCAGGTCCCAGATAGGGCAGAGTAACCCGGAAGAGCACGATAAATTCATCTGCGCCAAGATTGCGGGCGGCGTCCACCAGATTGCGGTTCATGGTATCGAGCCGCGTCAGCACCATCACCACCACAAAGGGCATGGAGGCGACGGCGTGGCCAAGCGCGATTGCCAGCAGCCCCGTCTCCAGCCCGATGCGCCCCGCAAAGATGCGCAGCGAGATGGCCGAGACGATGACGGGGATAAACGCGGGCAGCATGATAATGACCAAGAACGCGCCGCGCGCCAGCCCGGTGGTGCGGGCCACCAGAAAGGCGGTGGGCAGCCCGATCACCAGTGACAAAACCGTCGCCATCACTGACACGCGCAATGACAGCCAGAGGCTTTCCTTAATGTCGCGATCGAAGAGAACCTCGCGATACCAGTCGCTTGTCCAGGCCTGGATCGGGAAGGCAACGAAGTTGGAATCACGAAACCCCATGACTGCCATCACCAGAAGCGGCGTGAAGAGGTAAAGCACGAAAAGCCAGAATATCCCGGGCAGGGCGAGGTTGCGAAGCGCGGTCATCTGCCGAGCCTCCGCCGGGGCTGGGCGACGGCGATAAAGAGCCCTGCAATGGTCAGCGCCGCCAGCGTCAGCATCAGGCTGAACGCGCTGCCCTGTGGCCATGATGCCCCGGCCTTGGAGAAGATCTGGGCAATGGTCGCTGGAAACAGCGTCGTATCCGGCCCGCCCAGAAGTTGCGGCATCGCGTAGAGGCCGACCACCAGCAGAAAGACCAGCGTGCAGCCCGCCACGATCCCGGGCCGCGCCAGCGGCAGGATGATCCGCGTCAGCCGGTGGCGGCCCGAGGCGCCGAGGTTTGCCGCCGCCTCCAACAGGTTGTCGTCGATCTTTTCGATCGCCGCGTAAAGCGGTAACAGCATGTAGAGAGAGCTGAGGTAGACCACCCCGACCATCATCGAAAACCCGTTGTAGAGCAGCTCGTATGGCACCCCGGGAAGGCCGAGCCAGCCAAAAAACGAGTTCACCGCCCCGCGATTTGCCAGCATCACGATCCAGGCGAAGCTGCGGATGATCTCGCTGACCCAAAAGGGCGCGACTACCAGAAGCAACATCCGTGTTCGCTGGTTCCGCGGCGCGACCTTGGAGATGTAGTAAGCTACCGGAAAGACAACGATCAGCGTGACGGCGGTGACCGCAAAGGCAAAGACAAAGCTGCGGATAAAGGCGTTCAGGTAGAGCGGGCGCTCAAACAATGACTGGTAGTGGGTGAGAGAATAGACCGGTGCTTCGCCTACTGGCACAGGAAATTCCCTGTAGAAGCTGATGGCGATCATCTGAATAAGCGGCGCGGCATTGGCCAGCACGATCCAGATCACCGGGATCAGCGCCACCATCATCAGCCGAAACGCGGGCGAGGTCGCCAGAAGATGCGTCAGCGCCCGGTAGAGCGCGAACCGACGCAGGAAAATCAGCAAGTCTGTCATTCAGGGCCTTACAAGCGAGCGGGGGGTTAGCTGCCGCACCAACCCCCCACTCTGGGAGAACCGGTCAGGCAGCGCGGATTTCCTCTGCCGCCTTGTCGATCAGATCAAAGATGAAGGCCGCCGTCTCCACATTGACCCAGGACAGGCGCGAGCGTTCCTCCGAGGTCAGTGACAGCGCCTCCCGTTCCTGCGGAGTCAACAGCGCTTCAGTCCCCTTGATGGTGGAACTCAGGCCGGTCGAACGCACAATTGATGCCCCGTTCTCAGGGTCGCCCAGCAAGGCGTTCAGGAAGATATAGGCATTGTCCATATTCTTGGCGCCGTTGACCACATTCAGCCCGTAGGCATAGGCTTGTCCGCCCTCTTTCGGGATCGTGTACCCGGCCGAGAACCCGTCGATGATCAGTTGCGAGGACGGCCCCGATCCGGCCTGTGCCAACGCGATATCGCCGGTGACCATCATCTGCTGCACTTCGGTCGCCGCGTCATAATAGCGGCGGACAAGGTGCTTGTGCTCGATCAGGAAATCGCGCGTCTCGTCCACGGCTTTCTGGGCAGCTGCGACATCATCACCATAAGACACCGCAGAACCGTCATGACCCAGATACCCCATGACCATCGGGAAGAAATCCTGAATCTGATAGGCCGTCTGCTTGGCGTAGTTTTCGTCAAACATGATCGCCCAGCTATCGGGGCGATCCTTGATGACCTCGGTGTTGTAGAGAAGGCCCGAGGACACAACCACCAAGGGCACGCCCCAGACACTGCCACTGCGCGACACCCAGCTTGCGGTTGCGTACTCTTCCTCGACCTTGTCCCAGTTGGCCAGCTTGGCCGGGTCGATGGGCGACAACAGATCGGCATCGACGAACTGATAGAACCGGTGCCCGGCACATGACACAATGTCCGCGCTGTAATCGCCCTGTTCCGCCTTCATCAGGTTGAACATTTCGCCTTGGTCGGTCATCAGCCGGATGTTCACCTTGATGCCGGTATTGTCTTCGAAGGCGTCGCGAAAGTCGTCGGTGACAAAGCCGTCGTAGGCCCAGACGTTCAACTCGCCCGATTGCGCATGGGCACGGCGGACGAGGAAGGGCGTGGCCAGCGCGGCCAGCCCGGTGGTTGCTGCGGCGCGCCCGAAGGCACGGCGTGTAATTTGTTTTGTCATGGTTTCCCCCTTTAAATGGCATCCCCGCACGGCAGGCAGCGCCGCCTTTTTCTTCGCCACTATAGGTTTAGCTTAGCCTTGGGGCGCAGAATGCGCCAGGCGGTCCAATCGCCGATCCAACCCACCATGCAATGGATGACGTCACTTAATATGGCCCCAAAAAGAGGTTCAGAACACTTTAAAATCTCTCATCAACAGCATAAGCTTAATTCATGGTAATGCGGCACCATATGCCCTCGGCGCGTTCGCTTCTGGTTTTCGAGGCCGCCGCGCGGCTGGGCAATTTCTCGCAGGCCGCGGAAGAGTTGAATGTGACGCAGCCCGCGGTCAGCCATGCAGTGTCGACGCTGGAAAAGCACCTTGAGCAGAAGCTTTTCGTACGCACTGGGCCAAAACTGACCCTGACGGAACATGGCGAGCGGCTAAGCCAAGCGGCCTCGCGCGCATTTGACGACATCGAAGGGGTGATCAACGAGATCAGAAACCCGCAGGAGGACCGCGAGATCGTTATGCTGTCACTCTCGACCGGGCTGGTAACCCACTGGCTGCTGCCCCGTTATGACCGCTTCCGAAACGAGTTTCCGCAACTTGATCTGCAATTCCAGTTGCTGCCGGGCAGCGTTGGCGGACCGCTCAACAGTTGCGATCTGGGCCTGCGTGTGGCGGCGGGCAAGGATCGGCTCCAGATCAACGGTTGGTTCGCCCCCGAACGGGTGCTGGCGGTCGGTACGCCGGGATACCTGCGGGACCACGGGCCATTGCAGGCTGCTGATGCACGCCATACGCTGATCAGCCTGCGACGGGTGGTCTATGGTTGGCCGGATTTCCTGGCCTCGGTCGGACAGGGCGATCTTGGCCCGTTCGAGCATTTGTCCTTTCCCGATTATGCCGTAGTGCTGCAGGCGGCCATTGGAGGGCAGGGGCTGGCGCTAGGCTGGACCTCGGTCGTCTCGCGGCTGATCATCGACGAATCGCTGGTGCCGGCGACCGACGCGGTTATCGATTCCGACCGCAGCTATCACCTCGTGACCTCCGGCCAGCGTGCCATCCGCCCCAGTGTAGTGGCCGTGCGTGACTGGCTGATCGCCGAGATGGAGGACGAGGAACGCCGTATGCAGGAAATGTTTCGCGACGTTCCGCATTTCCATATGACCTATTCCTGATGCGACGGCCCTTCGGACAAATAGTGCTTTGCCAAGCGCTTGGCCGCCGTGGATCATGAGCGGGGCGGACAGGACGGGGATAAGGGTCAGATGAAAACAGTCGCGGCGAACATATTCGTGGTGCCTGTGGGCAACCGGACAGGCGTCATCCTCGAGCTAGAAACCGACCAAGGGATCAGCGGGCTGGGCGAAGCCGGGATCGCTTACGGGATGGGAACCGAGGCCACCGCAGCCATGGTCGCGCAGTTGGTGCAATCCGTCGTACTCGGCCAGAACCCCGGACCGGTCGAGCTGATCTGGAGCAATCTATATGAGCGCGGCTACTGGACCAAGGGCGGCGGCGCGATCACGTCTGCCGCGATGAGCGCGATAGAGGTCGCGTTGTGGGATATCAAGGGCAAGGCGCTTGGGGTGCCGGTCTACAGTCTTCTCGGTGGGCCGTTCCGGGACAAGATCGACACTTATGCGAATGGATGGTGGATGGGCTGCGAAACCGCGCAGGATTTTGCAAAGGCCGGGCAGCGGGCCGTCGAGGCGGGCGCGCGTGGGCTCAAGCTCTATCCGCTGGGGCTGATGGACCCGGAGACCGTGATCCGCCACCCCACAAGGCGGCGGGTCGACCCCGGCCTGCTTGAACTTGCGGTGGGCCGGGTCAGGGAGCTGCGCGCCGCCGTCGGGCCAGGGGTCGACATTCTGCTGGATCTTGGCGGTGGTTTGCACGCCGATCAGATGCGCCCGCTGCTGCGGCGGCTGGCCCATTTTGATGTCGGTTTTGCCGAAGAACCGATGGACCCTGGAACGCCGGATGCTCTGCGCAACCTTGATCGGCCCATCCCCTGCGCGGCCGGGGAACGAGTCTATATGCGATACGGATTTCATCGCCTGCTGGGCACAGGGGCGGTCGATATTCTGCAACCCGACATCTGCAATGTAGGCGGCCTGGCCGAGGCCCGTAGGATCGCCGCGATGGGTGAGGTTCACAACACCAGCGTGTCGCCGCATAACTATGGCACCACGCTGGCTTCGGTGATCGCCGTGCAGTTTTCGGCCTCCATCCCCAATTTCCGTTCGTTGGAGATCTTCCCCGATTTCCGCCTAGAGCCCGGCTATATCCCTCTGATTGATCACCCGGTCGAGCAGACGCTGGACCAGGGCCGTCTTTCACTGCCGCAGGGTGCGGGGCTGGGCGTGTCGCTGCGCCGCTCGGACGTTGAAGGCCGGTTGTGGCGCCGGATTGAGGGGGCGGGCTGATCCAACCGCACAATCTGTCATCCAGCTATTCCAAAAAGTAATTAGGTCGTCTGCCGCGCAACACTTAACACGGCTGATTTTTGTTGGCGGTTTCTTGCGCGTTCGCTTGGCCGTTCGATTGCTGGCATCGGGTTTTCTGGCAGGTGGTTTTGGCGCCGCCGGGTGGTTTGCGGCGATATTTTGCCCCTGGCGGTCGATTCCGGCCGCGCCCGATCGGCCTGCCTGGCGTTGCCGGGCAGGATGTGTGGCCGTGATGTGGTGGTGACCCCTTGCGGGTCTATGCGGCGGACATTGTGCGTGGCCGCGTGTTCTGGCTGAGCCGGAGATCGTCGAGCACGAGGCGCGGGTTCCGGTTCAACTTTTCGATGGTCGGCCTGACCGGCTTGTTGCGTCCGAGGATGAGGCCGATGGCGCAGCACCGCGTCCACGATGATTGGCCAGATCTGGTTGAACTTGTCCTCGTGTCCCGGAATCGCCACCGGATGCGCGTTGCCGGAACTGGCGATGTAGGGCTCCAGGTAGGGCTGCGCCGCCAGCTGTTCGTCGGACAACGCATTGACGCCATAAGGGATGAGGGGGCTGTAGTTCGAGAACTCGCCCTGCAGTTCCGCGCTGGCCGCGGTCTTGAGAAATTCGAACGCCGCCTCGGGGTGGTCGGTGTTGGCGTCGATCGCCAGCGCCATGTTGTTGCCGCCGGTCCCCGGCCCGTCCCAGGGATGCTGGGCGGCCTTGTAGCAGTCGAAGTTCTCGGGGTTGTTTTCCCGGATGAACGGGAATTGCCACTGCCCGTCGATGCTCATCGCCGAGCCGCCGGTGGCGAACAGCGAGCGCTGGTCGGTCTCGGTCATGCCCTGCGGCACCAGTTCCTCGTCATAAAGCGTCTTCATGAAGTTCAGCGCGTCGATCACCGCCCGCGAGTCGACCGTGAAGTTGCCCTCCTCGTCGGCGTAGGAACCGCCGTGCGCGATGGACCACATCAGCAGCATCTCGTAGGTCGGATCCTCGTTGGCATTGACCATGTTGGCGCCGTAGCGGGTGACCCGGCCGTCGTCGCCGCGCCGCACGAGCTGGCGGGCGTAGTCGAGAAACTCCTCGGGCGTGGTCGGCGGCCCTTCGAGCCCGGCCTCCTCGAAATAGCAGACGTTGTAGATCAGCTCGAGCGTGCGGCCGGTGATCGGCAGCGCGTAGATCTCGCCGCCCTCGCTGAGCGAATCGAAACCGCCCTCGACGATCCGGTCCTTCAGCCCGGCCTCCTCGATCATGTCGGTCAGCGGCAGCACGGCCTCGGCGGCCAGCATCTCGCCCAGGTTGTTGGGGTTCACGATCAGAACGTCGGCGCCCGCCCCGCTCACCGCCTGGATCAGAACCTGCGAGTAATATTCGCTCGCCGGCGTGTTGCGCGGCGCGACGGTGTGGCCGCTTTGTTCGTTGTAGGTGTCGACCAGCAGGTGCCACCACTCGCCCATGCCGGGGGCGTCGTAGTCGATGACGAGGAAGCTGATTTCCTCCTGCGACTGCGCGGCGAACGGAAGCGCGATCAGCATCGAGCCGGCCAGCAGCGCCATCTTGGTTTTGTTGAACATCGGGTCTCTCCTGTTTAGACGGAACTTCAAACGGAACAAAACGGAATCATCGGTGAGAAAGTCGTTTAATTAGAGTCACTTACGTGGATTCCGGAGGAGGTGATTCCGGCTAAATGTTCCCATGTAAAATCCCGCAAATGTTGAAAATTTAGTTGACGATTTGTCCCCCTGACGATTAATTTCGCATAGAGGTCGTCGGATTTTGAAGATAATTCGGAAAATTTGTTCCCAGTACGAGTCCCGTTTTGGTTCTGACTAAGTCGTTGTTGGAAAACAGAAAAATGTGAAACCCGGCTGTGAAGTTCCGTTTAGACACGGGTCTTTCGCCGCCGCCCGCCCCGCCGACGGTCCGGGTCGGTCGCCGGTCCGGGCGGAGGCTCCTGTTAGTACGCGCATCGACTATGAATTGGTACCCGCATCGGCTATGAAAGCGGCCGCGGCGTTCGGCAAAGCCACTTTTGGGAGTGCCAGGATGCCGAAATTTCCGGCTCCGGGTGATCGACCGACCCGGGTGGTCGGCTAGTCTGGGCGTGGCGCCGCGGCGTGGCAGGAATTCGGACAGGACGGACAGGTGTGACCCGGACCACCTTGACGCAGCTTCACGGCCGGGCCTTCGACGCAGTGATCGTCGGCGGCGGCATCAGCGGCGCCAGTGCGGCGCAGCACCTGGCGGCGGCCGGCTATTCGGTGCTGCTGGTGGAGAAGAACGATTATGCCTCCGCCGCGACCAGCCGCTCGGGGCGGCTTCTGCACTGCGGGCTGCGCTACCTGGGCCCGGCCTATTCGCCCTGGGAGTTCCTGCGCGATCCGCGCAAGCTGACCAAAGCGGTCTCGGCCGCCTGGCGCTCGATCCGGTCGAGCAGCGAATTCGTCCGCACCTCGCCCGGGCGCCAGCGGCCGATGAACGTCTACGCGGTGATCGAGCGCGGCATGGCCTATCGCGGCTGGCAGGTCGACATCGGCGCGCGGCTGCTGCAATGGGCCAACCTCAACCGCCAGTCGTTGGGCTACCGCCGGTTCCGCGCCGGCCGCAGCGCGGAGCTTCCCTATGTCGGCTGGCTGCGCGACACCGGGCGGATGACCGACGTGATCCGGATCCGGGACCGGCAGTTCTGGTGGCCGGAACGGATCTGCATCGACGCGGTGATGGACGCACAGCGGCTCGGCGCGGTCGTGCGCAACTATACCGAGGCCAGCGGGCTGGAGCGATCGGCGGCCGGCGGCTGGCAGGTGCGGCTGGCCGATACGCTGTCGCCGAACGACACCGCCTTGGTCTCGGGCAAGGCGCTCCTGAACATGGCGGGGCCGTGGATCGACCGGCTGAACCGGATGACCGGGCAGGACGGCGTGCCGCGCAAGATCGTCGCGGTGAAGGGGGTGCATATCCTGGTTCGGCTGCCCGACCGCCTGCGAGGCGAGGGTTTCATGGGATTCAACCGCATGAACGAGGGGCTGACCTGTCTGCCCTGGGGCGAGATGCATTTCGTCGGGCCGACCGAAACCCTCTATGACGGCGATCTGGACGACGTGCGCCCCGAGGAAGCGGACGTGCGGGAGATCCTGGAGGAGGTCAACCACCTGCTGCCGGGCATCGGGCTGACGCGCGGCGACGTGCGGCAGGCCTGGGCGGGGGTGCGGCCGATCACCTATCACCCGGACTTTCCCAAGGGCGACCGGATGTCCTTCAGCAAGCTGCACGACATGACCGACGAGGGACTGCCCAACGTCTTCACGCTGACCTGGGCGGCGATCATGTTCCACCGCTCCGCCGCGCGCGAGATCGTCGCCGCCGTGGGCAGGCGCGTGGCGCCGTCGGGGGCGCCGCAGGCGCCGTCCTTCGCGCCGCCGCCCCGGCCCCGCGGCGGCGCGCCGCCGGTGATCGAGGGCTCCGACGCGGCGACGCTGGACGACGTGGTGCACGCGGTGACGCAGGAGCAGGCGCGCGGCCTGGTGGACATCCTGTTCCGCCGGCTGCCGGTCGGCTGGTTCATGTCGGTCCCGCCCGAAGCCGTGGAATGCGCCGCCCGCGCCGCCGCCGGCCCGGCGGCGTGGAGCGAGGCGCAGACCCGGCAGGAGATACGCGCCTTCCGCGACTACGTGGCCCGGTATCACCTGGACGACGGGCTGACGCCCTGGGCGGCGTGACAGGCGCGCCCCGGCGATGATCCCGGCGCGACCGACGCCGTCTTCGCAGCGGCGCCGGGAATTGATGAGTCAGGGCCGAGGGTCGCAAACCCGCGCATCGGCGATCCGCAGGTTGGCGACCCGCCGGCAGTGCTTCAGCCTACATCGTTACCTCCGTAAGCCGCCCTGGCTGCTACCAGCCGAAGCGACAATTTGCTGGGTGGGATTCGCACCCACAAGGATGACGCGCCTTTCCTTTCCACGGCGCACTTGGTAATCGAGGCTAGAATTGTCGCGCGCCTCGCTGAAGCTGAAGGCGAACCCCTCCGGCGGCAGTCTCGATCTGGCGATCCGGCCAGCGTTCGGGATGCATTGGCTGGCACCGCGGCTGCGCGGCTTCGACGAACGGCATCCGGCGGTGACGGTGAACCTGTCAACGCGCCTTGCACCGTTCGAGTTCCGGCGCGAGAAGTTCGACGCCGCGCTGCATTACGGCTGGCAGGACAGGCACGGCGCGGCTTATCTGGAACTGGCGCGGGAACATCTGGTGGCGGTGAGCGCGCCGGGCCTGATGCCCGGTACCGCGGCGCATCCGTCGGAGCTTCTGGACCGGCCGCTGTTGCATCTCGAGAGCCGCCCGAGCGCCTGGGAGGAATGGTTCCTGGCGCAGGGCTGTCCGGCGGAGGGGCTGCGCGGCATGATGTTCGACCAGTTCGCGACGCTGGCCGAGGCGGCGGCGCTGGGGTTCGGCCTGGCGCTGGTGCCGGATTACCTGGCGCAGGCGGAGATCGCGGCGGCCGGCTGGTGTGCGTCTTTCCGGGCCGCACCGAACAATCCGGCCGCTATTACCTCGTCTGGCCCGAGGACAGCGAGCCGCGAGCGCCGCTGCGCGATCTGATCGACTGGCTGAAGCAACTCGGGCCGGACGATCATCTTTGAACTACGCCGGTTCCCGCCGCCGGCCCTCGGTGTCGAAGACGTGGAGCCTGTCCGGCGGTAACGACAGCCCGGCCGCATCGCCCAGCGCCAGCGGCGGCGCGCCGCGTACCGTCACGGTCAGGCTGGCCCAGCCCAGATCGACGATCAGCGCGGTGTCCTGACCGGCGGTCTCGGTATAGATCACCTTGCCCGGGTGGTCCGCGCCGTCGGCCGGACCCAGCACCACGTTCTCGGGCCGCATCCCCAGCGTCACCGCCTCCCCGTCCGCGGCCGGCCGGCCCGCCAGGGGCAGCGCCACCCCGGCGGGCGCCCCGGCGGGCAAGGCCGCGCCGCCCTGGGCCACGCAATCCATCAGGTTGATCGGCGGCGAGCCGATGAAACTGGCGACGAAGGTGTTGGCCGGCCGCCGGTAGATCTCGGCCGGCGTCGCGATCTGCTCCACCCGCCCGTCGCGCAGCACCACGATACGGTCGGCCATGGTCAGAGCCTCGATCTGGTCATGGGTGACGTAGATCATCGTCGCGCCCAGCCGGCTGTGCAAGAGCTTGATTTCCTTGCGCATCTGCACCCGCAGCGCGGCGTCCAGGTTCGACAGCGGCTCATCGAACAGGAACACCTGCGGATGCCGCACGATGGCGCGGCCCATGGCGACGCGCTGGCGCTGGCCGCCGGACAATTCGCGCGGGTAGCGTTCGAGATAGTCGCTGAGCCCCAGAAGATCGGCGGCCTCCCGGGCGCGCCGCGCCCGCTCCGCTCTGGGCACTCCCTGGATGCGCAGCGGAAAGCCGATGTTCTCGGCCGCCGTCATGTGCGGATAAAGCGCGTAGTTCTGGAATACCATCGCCACGTCGCGATCCTTGGGCGGCAGGCCGGTCACCGGGTGATCTCCAATCAGGATTTCGCCGGCGCTTGTCGTTTCCAGCCCCGACAGCATCCGCAGAAGCGTCGACTTGCCGCAGCCCGAGGGGCCGACGAAGACCACGAACTCGCCGTCGTCCACCGCGATGTCGAGGTCGCGGATCACCTCCAGCCCGCCGAACCGCTTGACGATCCCGCGAAAGGTCACGCTGGCCATGCGCCGCCCCCCTTCATCGCACGCTGCCGGCGAGCGCGCCGGACACGATGCGCCGCTGCATCGTCATGAAGACCACCACCACCGGCAGCGCAAACACCAGCGCCGCCGCCATCTGCAACTCGTGCAGGGTGAAATACTCGCCGCGGAACGACGATATGCCGGTCGCGGCGGTCCATAGCTTTTCCGAGTTGATCAGCGTCTTGGCGAACAGGAAATCGTGCCAGGAGTTGACGAAGCCGTAGATGAAGATCGCCGCCATGCCCGGTGCCGCCAGCGGCATCGCCACGTACCAATAGGCCTGCAGCCGGGTGCAGCCGTCGATCCGGGCCGCGCCCTCCAGATCGGCCGGGATCGTGTCGAAAAAGCCCTTCGACATCCAGATCGCCAGCGGCGCCACCAGCGAGATGTGCCCGATCACCATTCCCTGCATGCTGTCGAGCAGCCCAAGGTCGCGAAACAGGATGTAAAGCGGCACCACGATGGAGGTTTGCGGGATCATCTGCGTCGCCAGCACCAGCATCATCAGGATGCCGGTGCCGCGGAACCGGATCCGGCTGAGCACATAGCCGCAGGAGGTGCCGAACAGCAGCGACAGCAGCGAAGACAGGGTTGCCACGACGATCGAATTCACCATCCAGCGCCCCATCGGGCGCTCGGTGAACAGGGTGACGTAATTGTCCAGCGTGACCCGCAACGGCCACAACCCGCCCAGCGTCCGGCTGAACCCGGTCGGGGTCAGCGAGATCACCACCATCCAGTAGATCGGGAACAGCACGATGGCGCCCAGACCGACGATCGCCGCCGCCTTGAGCGTCTGGCCGGCCACGCTTTCGGCGCGGCGGCGTCTGGCAAGCGCCGCGGACATCAGGCCGCCGGTCCCCGGCGCCGCTCGGTCCGGGTCATCAGGCGCATATAGGCGACCACCATCAGCAGCGAGATGAACAGCGCAAGCAGACCCAGCGTGGCGGCATAGGAAAAGTTCAGCTCGCGAAAGGCGGTGTTATAGGTCGCCACGGTCAGCGTTTCGGTCGCCCCGGCTGGACCGCCGCCGGTCAGGATGAAGATGATGGGAAACGACTTGAAGCCCATGATCATCAGCAGGATCACGATCACCGCGAGGATGTAGCGCAAATGCGGCAGGGTAATGAAGCGGAACTGCTGGAAGGCGCTGGCGCGGTCGATGCGCGCGGCCTCGTGGAGTTCCTCGGGCACGGCGTGCAGCCCGGCGAGAAAGAAGATGTAGGCAACGGCGAACTCGTTCCAAGCCTGCGCCACGATCAGCGCCGGCAGCGCCGTGGCGCCGTCGATCAGCCAGTTGCGCCCGGTCACGAAGGGCACCCAGTCCAGAAGGCGATTGATGACGCCGAAATTGCCCTCGTACATCACGCCCCAGACCAGCGCGGTGACCACCGCCGGCATAGTCCAGGGCAGAAGGAAGGTGACGCGGGCGATTCCCCGGAACCGTACCAGCCGCCGCGTCAGCAGCGCCGCGGCCAGCGCCAGCGCCACCGACAGGACCATCGTGCCGACCATGTAGATGCCCGAGCGCAGCACCGCCATCCAGGTGTCGCCGTCGCTGAACAGCCTCGCGTAGTTGTGCAGCCCGTAGGTCCCGGCCGCGGCGGGCTGGCGCAGCGTGATCGTGTCGAAGCTCAGCGCCACCGCCCGCAGGATCGGGATGCCGATCACCACCCCCAGCACCAGCAGCGACGGCAGCAGCATTAGCAGAACGAAGCCGCCGTCCTCGGTCGCCCAGCGGCCGAGGCGGCCCCGCATCGTGCGGGACCGCCCTGGGGATCGGTCGGGTGCCGGCGTCGGGCGCAACGCGGCGTCGCCTCCCGGCGCCTAATTGGCGCAGCAGTCTTCGAGTTCGGCCTGGGCCTGGGCGAGCGACTCCTCGGCCGGCACGTCGTTGCGGAGGGTGCGCAGCACCGCGTCCACGATGATTGGCCAGATCTGGTTGAACTTGTCCTCGTGTCCCGGAATCGCCACCGGATGCGCGTTGCCGGAACTGGCGATGTAGGGCTCCAGGTAGGGCTGCGCCGCCAGCTGTTCGTCGGACAACGCATTGACGCCATAAGGGATGAGGGGGCTGTAGTTCGAGAACTCGCCCTGCAGTTCCGCGCTGGCCGCGGTCTTGAGAAATTCGAACGCCGCCTCGGGGTGGTCGGTGTTGGCGTCGATCGCCAGCGCCATGTTGTTGCCGCCGGTCCCCGGCCCGTCCCAGGGATGCTGGGCGGCCTTGTAGCAGTCGAAGTTCTCGGGGTTGTTTTCCCGGATGAACGGGAATTGCCACTGCCCGTCGATGCTCATCGCCGAGCCGCCGGTGGCGAACAGCGAGCGCTGGTCGGTCTCGGTCATGCCCTGCGGCACCAGTTCCTCGTCATAAAGCGTCTTCATGAAGTTCAGCGCGTCGATCACCGCCCGCGAGTCGACCGTGAAGTTGCCCTCCTCGTCGGCGTAGGAACCGCCGTGCGCGATGGACCACATCAGCAGCATCTCGTAGGTCGGATCCTCGTTGGCATTGACCATGTTGGCGCCGTAGCGGGTGACCCGGCCGTCGTCGCCGCGCCGCACGAGCTGGCGGGCGTAGTCGAGAAACTCCTCGGGCGTGGTCGGCGGCCCTTCGAGCCCGGCCTCCTCGAAATAGCAGACGTTGTAGATCAGCTCGAGCGTGCGGCCGGTGATCGGCAGCGCGTAGATCTCGCCGCCCTCGCTGAGCGAATCGAAACCGCCCTCGACGATCCGGTCCTTCAGCCCGGCCTCCTCGATCATGTCGGTCAGCGGCAGCACGGCCTCGGCGGCCAGCATCTCGCCCAGGTTGTTGGGGTTCACGATCAGAACGTCGGCGCCCGCCCCGCTCACCGCCTGGATCAGAACCTGCGAGTAATATTCGCTCGCCGGCGTGTTGCGCGGCGCGACGGTGTGGCCGCTTTGTTCGTTGTAGGTGTCGACCAGCAGGTGCCACCACTCGCCCATGCCGGGGGCGTCGTAGTCGATGACGAGGAAGCTGATTTCCTCCTGCGACTGCGCGGCGAACGGAAGCGCGATCAGCATCGAGCCGGCCAGCAGCGCCATCTTGGTTTTGTTGAACATCGGGTCTCTCCTGTTTAGACACGGGTCTTTCGCCGCCGCCCGCCCCGCCGACGGTCCGGGTCGGTCGCCGGTCCGGGCGGAGGCTCCTGTTAGTACGCGCATCGACTATGAATTGGTACCCGCATCGGTGTCAATAGTACGGCTGATTTTTGTTGGCGGTTTCTTGCGCGTTCGCTTGGCCGTTCGATTGCTGGCATTGGGTTTTCTGGCAGGTGGTTTTGGCGCCGCCGGGTGGTTTGCGGCGATATTTTGCCCCTGGCGGTCGATTCCGGCCGCGCCCGATCGGCCTGCCTGGCGTTGCCGGGCAGGATGTGTGGCCGTGATGTGGTGGTGACCCCTTGCGGGTCTATGCGGCGGACATTGTGCGTGGCCGCGTGTTCTGGCTGAGCCGGAGATCGTCAAGCACGAGGCGCGGGTTCCGGTTCAACTTTTCGATGGTCGGCCTGACCGGCTTGTTGCGTCCGAGGATGAGGCCGATGGCCAGTCTTCGGAGGCAACTGAGGTTCTCCGGGCCATGGCCGCTCCGGACCCGGCACTTGTCTTCGTTCCATGTTGCGGCGTCGTCGAGGTGCCAATGCACGCGATTATCGCAGGACCAGTGGCCGCGATTGAAGCCCAGGACCGCCTCGGCATCGGCGCTCTGTGGCGTGTGGCTGGTGATGCCGTAGACCAACTCGACGCTGGGTTCGCCGATGCGTGCCGGCTTTCCATTGCGCCCACAGCGGTAGGACCGTGTGGTTCGCTTGATCAGGGATGTTGTTTCATATTGCACCTCATGGAGTGTATTGGATCTCGTAGTCAACGCGATCGGTGGTGGTGGTCGCCGGGTTCTCTACCCGGAGGCCCGGCCTTGCCGCTGTCGTCGGGCAGAACCCGTTAGACGGTGTCCCTCCGGTTCAGCCGTCGGCTTTCCAACTGACCTTCGTCGCGCATGCGCATGATGATCCATTTCGACACTCCGCGGTCACGGGCCATTTCCCGGGCCGACCGGAAGCCGAGCTTGCGGAGCCTTTCGCGACGGCCTTCCAGCTTGTACCGAAAGATGACATTACGCACGGCGTCTGTGTCAAACGGTATTCCGGTCCCCGTGACAATTCCTTGTTTGTTGAGGATGTCGGGAATGTTTGTTGAGGATGTCGGGAATGTCGCTGGCACAGTTGTCGTCAAGCAACCGGTTGATTTCCCTGACCACCGGTTCCGGCGTCATGATCTGCTGCCACATGGGGCGGGGGACCGGGATCCGGCGGGACTCGCATGCGCCTCCCCGGAACCGGATGTTGACGGCGATTTCGTCATCCTCCCGGATCAGGGTCACGTCTTCGATGACAAACCGAAGCATCCGCTTTCGCTCCCGCCAGGATACGTGCGGATTGTTCCAGAGTGCCTCGAATTCCGCAGGGACGGATTCGGCGAGATCCAGAATGGCTGTGTCGGACCGATGTTGCCGGGCTGCGTCATCCTCCCGGAGCCCGCGCTCTGTCGTGCGCAGGGACCGCAATTTCTCGTTCCAGTCGTCTTCAAGGGCCTCGAGGACATAGCTCTTGCCGGGGCTCGCGTCCATGAACCGGCGCCGCGCCCGATTGGCTTCCTCGCGCAGGCGCTTGAGTTGAGCTTCACGCAAGTTGCGGGTTTCCTCGGCGCGTGCCAGCAACTCCGCCTGCACCTGGCCGGCAACCCTGATGGCCTGCGGCGACACCGTTTCCACCAGAAGTTCGCCGATTGCGGCGTCAACGGCAGGACCGTTGACCGTCCGGCAGATAACCGGGCCGGGCCGATTGACGGATCGGACGCAGGTGTAGGTGCCGGAAAACGAAACCGTGTCGTGCGCCTTGCCGTGCGGTCCGTATCGGACCTGCATACGCCGCCCGCACCGGCCGCAGACGGCGATCCCCTGGAGAAGAGCGGGCCCTTCTCTCGGCGGCGCGGGTTCACCCTACTCCCGCGCCTGCGACGTGTTGTGCTTCGCGAGTGTGGAGGCGTTCTTCTCGAACTGCTCGACGGTGATGTATCCCGGGTGCGCACCCGGAATGCATGCGGTCCATTCGTCGCGCTCCCGCGCCACGATGGCGTCTCGACCCCGGCTGTTTCGCCGTGTCGTGGTGCGGCCATAGAAATAGGTTCCGGCATAGCGCGGGTTTTTCAGGACACGCAGAACCCGCCAGGGGGAGAGGGGCTGCCAGACGATCTTGCCCCTGGAAGGGCCGCTGTTCGGACGCGTGGGGAAGCTCAGGCTCTCGTCGGCGAATTGGCGTGCCACCGCATAGGCGCTCCCGGTCCTCTCGTAGATGCTGAACAGCAGACTGATGGCATCGCGCACCTGGGGGTCGGGATCGACAGTGACCCGCCCCACCGGATCGTAGACGAAACCGACGGGAAGCTGGGTCCTGAGCTCACCTCTCCTGGCCTTGCTGGTCCGCCCTCCCTGCATCCGCAGATTGATGTAATGGAGTTCGGCATTGGCCATGACGGCCTTCAGCCCGATCAAGAGCTGGTCGTTGAAGTCGCGGAGATCGTAGATGCCGTCCTCGTCCATGACCAGCGTGTCGGTTGCCGCACAGATGTGCAGCAGCCGTGCCCAGTCGACGTTGTTCCTGGACAGGCGCGAGACCTCCAGGGCCAGGACAATGCCGACCTTGCCCATTCCGACCTCCGCAACCATCTCGCGGAAACCGCGCCGTTCCACATCGGATTTTCCGGACTCGGCCTGGTCGCAGTCGACGGTCCTGATCTGCTCACGGTGCCAGCCCAGTTCGGCGGCCTTGTCCCGCAGGCCGTACTGGCGGCGGGCGCTTTCCTTGTTCTCCATCACCTGCCGCGGCGAGGACTGGTGTATGTATAACCAGGCATCGCGCGCCAGATGGCAGGCTCTGATCTTGCTGCTCTGCATCGGGGCTCTTCCTTTCACGTGTGGGCACCGCTGGCCATTTCGGCCAGCAGCATCGCAAGGGTTCCGGGGTGCAGGTTCGCACGGCCATTGCCCCGGCGTGGCGGCGGGTCCGAAGACGGGGCCTCGAAGGCGTCCTGACAGCGGCGCAGCCAGCCAGCCATCCCGAACCCGGTGAGAACCGCAAGTCCACCGCCCAGGCCGCCAGCGCGAAGCCGCTCGTAGGCGGTGGCCGCCGCCCGGTTCCGATCGGGGGTGCCGTGTCCGTTCATCGTTTTTTTTTCGCCAGCGCCCGGCGCACCGTGCGCGCATGGACGTCAACGCCAAAATCCCGCGCCGCCATCTCGGCGAGGTCCTGCATGCCGAGACCCGGGTCTTTCGCCAGCGCCCGGCGCAGCGCGGCCACGATCTCCAGCGTCATCTGCAGATGGTCGTTCCGGTCCCGGACACATTCGCGGTGCCGCGCGCCTGACGTCCGACCCGGCCGCCGTCAGGGTGCAGTCACCCGCGCCAGCACCTTGAAGGTCTCCGCGCCGAAACCAGGCCAGCGCCCGACAGATCCCTCAAGCCACAGGCGAAAATGCCCCCGATGAACCGCCTCAAAGGGAGGAAAACGCGTGCCACCCACCACCGAAAGATCCGAAAACTCCAGACAACACCCCAAGCCAGGGAACCGCGCAGGCCACAATCACGCTCTTCGAATGGCCCAAATCAACCTCAAAAGCGCGGTTTAACGCCAAATTTGCGCGCTTTTAAAAAAACCGCCGACAGGGCGGCTGCCGCAGCGATTTCGAGGACGTTTGCCGACAGGCTCGGGCGGAAAATGCCGCGGTGTTGGACGTTCAGCCGGGAATCATCGAGACCGGCATGACCGCGCCTTCCATTGTCAGCTATGTCCGGCGCATGAAAGACGGGCTGACGCTGTTTCCGCGGGTCGAAATTCGGAGGAAGTCGGTCAGATCATAAGCACCCCTGCAACCGGTCAGTTGCCGAACATGACCGGACAGGTGACTTCGGCCGACGGCGGCCTCATGGTTCAGAAGTTCTGCTACGGATGGATCACGGTTTGCTCATGGTGCACCCATGAAAACCAGGCTTCCCGACAGTTCGGGCCGCATGCATGACTACGTCCTGACGGGAACGCCCCTTGAGCCGGTCCTTTTGCCATCCGGTTCGTCAGAACCGTTTTCGCCGCTGACCATGTTGTCGCCGATCCGTTTTCGGACAGGGAAACGTCGGGGCCGCCCGTCACCGACTGGGAGACCCCGCCCGCATTCAGGCGGCATCTTGCGAACCTGGGACTCGGAAACGCGGAGGCCATGGACGCTGCCCTAAGGGACATGGGCCTGGATTGGGACGCTGCATTCGAGCTCATCGGCCGGACACGGAAAGAGTTTCTGGATGCACTGGTGTTCAACGGGCCCGGGACAGGCCATCTGGGCGTCGGTGTGGCCCGAACGCTCGATGACATCATGCGCGCTTAGATGCTTCAGATCGAGGCCATCCAGAGGATTGCCGGCCGGTTCATCCTGATGGCCAACCGCGAAATCTGCAGAATTGCCGGCGGACCGGAAGATTGCGAACATGTTCATGATCGTATCCTTCCCGCCTGTGACCGGCCAGTGATCCTTTATTGGCTGGGTGAAATGTTCGATCCCCAGTTGAGGGGATACTGGGGTTCAGAGAACTTTGAAGAATCGTTGGAATGCGCGTTGGGGAGCATCAACAGGAACAGAACGTGGGTTGACGGGATCAAGATTTCCCTTCTCGACAAAGAACAGGGAAACCGTCATGCGGCGAAGGCTACCTTCGTCCGTCCGGATGTACACGGACGACGACTTCAACTACCCTGAGTTGATCGCGGGCGACGATCGCCGGTATTCCCACGCACTCCTCGGCGCATTCGATCCGCTTGCGCCCGCCGCGGCGCTGGCGGTAAGCGTGCTGGCATCCGGAAACCTCGACAGGTTCCACCGGATTCTCGATCCGACGGTTCCCCTGTCCCGATTGATCTTTCGAACGCCGACCAGGTACTACAAGACCGGGGTTGTCTTCCTCGCCTGGCTGAACGGATTCCAGGACCATTTCATCATGCTTGGAGGCGGGCAGTCAATGCGCCCCCTGCCTTATTTTTCCGGCATTTTCAGGCTCGCCGATACATGCGGGCTCTTGAGGGACCCGGAACTGGCAACAAGCAGAATGGACAAGCTGCTCGCAATTTTCGGCTGCCTCTAATTCGGGATTTTTCGCACGACATATCTGCTCTCGCCCCGAATACGGCGACGCGCGGACACATTCTTGACGGCCTGGTGCGGGATGGCCGCCCGAATGGATCATCGACGCCTGCGCGAGGCGGGGCTTTCGCGGGATCGTCTTCTGGAGTCGGGGAATCGGCTCATGATCACGCGAAATCGGCGAACGTGCGCGTGCCGCCGGAATGGCCGTGGCGGACCTGTGCCGCACACCGTTCCTGGTCGGGCCCGGTGCCGGGTCCGACGATGAAGTCAGGGCGTCGATCGACATGGCGGCGGGTCTTGAAGCCAGGGTCCTGACCGGTGTCACGGGCTGCACCGAGCCCGGATCGAAGGGTTTGAGGGACAGCCGGATGCGGCTCGCGGAAAAGGTCGCGACGGCAGCCGAGAACGCCGGGACAATGGATGTCCACCTGGCGCTGGAACCGTTGAACCCGATGTTCGGCGGCAATCGCACTGTCCTGTTGACATGTCTCGATGCAATTCATGTCTGCGAGGCTGTCAATGCACCCAATCCCGGTATTGCGGTCGACGTTTGTTGTGTCTGGTGGGACGGCTTGCTGGACATTTCGCTCGCCCGCGCCGGACGTGAACGGATCCTCGGATTTCACATGTGCGACTGGCTTGCGAACACGCGGCACATGTTGCTTGATCGGGGCATGATGGGAGACGGCGTCGCCGACTTTAAGGCATTGCGCAAGAGCGTGGAAGACGCCGGATACAGCGGCTACTACGAGGTCGACATCTTTTCTGCGAACGACTGGTGGCACCGCGACCACGACGAAGTGCTGGATGTCGTCGTCAGGCGTTTCCGGACGGTCTGCTGAAACCGGCCGCGGATGTCTTCCCCGAGTGTCCGGAATAGCCGCCTTGTCGCCGTGTCCCCATGTCCGGTTCCCGGCTGGCCGCAGTGAAGCAGGTATTTGCGGAGGGACCCGGCACATGATCAAGGGTAGGTGCGGAAAGCAATGGTGCCGGTCTGTCTTGACGAGACGCGAAGCAGTGTGATTCCCGAATGATCTCCTGTATTCGGGGTACACCGGCAATTCGGGAAGACCAGGTCAACTGACCACGATAAAGGGGAATACGGCGACCATGACCGTTCACGAACGACTACGTCCATTCAATACGCGGGATACCTATCCCGAACAACGCCTCGACAACGATCTTTGCCAGGCAGTCAAGGCGCGCGGGACGATCGTCTTTGTCAGGGGACAGGTCTCGCAGGACCTGGAAACAAGGGAATCGCTTCACTCGGGTGATCCGGGGCGGCAAGCCGGAATGGCAATGAGCAACATCAGGTTGCTGCTCGAAGAAGCCGGCGGATCAATGGAACATCTATGCCGGGTCGTCATTTACCTGACGGACATCCGCCACAGGGAAGCAGTCTACCAGGAAATCGGCAAATGGCTGAAAGGAATTCATCCCTGTTCTACCGGAATTGTCGTTTCCGCGCTCGCGCGACCCGAATGGCTGGTCGAGGTCGAGGCGACAGCGGTCATTCCGGACTGATGCCAGATTGTCGTTCAAGGATTGTGCGACATGGACGGTAATGGCAGGGCCGTGGACGCCTTCGACGCCGGATCGGATCGGATCTTGCGGTCGAGGCACGATGTGCACCGCCGGGGTGGTTGGAAGTTTGACCCCACCTGGGCTGGTGCGGACACGCTGCCATACCCACTCCGATCTGACGTGAATATGGAGGCGCCGGCCTCCGTGCAACGGCACGACCGAATTCAGTAAGGAACCGAGATGACTTTTTCCCTGGTTGGCAAATGCGAGCGGACCGGAATGCTTGGTGCCGTTGTGACGACGTCTTCGATTTGCGTCGGTGCGCGCTGCCCCCACGCACGGCCTCGTACCGGTGCGGTCATGTCCCAGAACGTAACCGATCCCGGACTCGGTACCGCTGTTCTGGATGTGCTCCAACGGGGAATGAACGCCACCGAGGCACTGGCCGAGGTTGTCGGTGCTGCCGAAAACACCGAGTACCGCCAACTGACGGTCGTCGCAGACGACGGATCGACCGCTCATTTCACCGGATCCCGAATCCTTGGAACCAATGCAGTCAGCAGCGGGAGCAATTGCATCGCTGCCGGAAACCTGCTCGCGAATGCCCGGGTTCCCGGTGCCATGGTCACGGCCTTTGCGGGTCATTCACGTGCGCATCTCGCAGAGAGACTGCTGACTTCACTGGAGGCTGGTATTGCTGCAGGTGGAGAAGAGGGGCCGGTCCATTCCGCCGCACTGCTTGTCGTCGACAGGACGACGTTTCCCCTTGTCGACCTCCGGGTCGATTGGGACGACCGTGATCCGGTCGGTGTGCTGAGACGGTTGTGGAGTGCCTACGAACCGCAAATGGACGATTACCTGAGCAGGGCGCTTGATCCGGAATCGGCGCCAAGCTACGGCGTCGCCGGGGATCCGTGACGGACATGAAAGCCAGGGCCTCACGAGCCGCGACGCTGGCTCTCCATCGACGGGTTTCGTCGACTTGGAGCAAATACCGGTGATTCCCCAGGATCTGATTGCCCGTAAACGCGACGGCAAGGAATTCTCGGCCGCGCAAGTCAGGCTTGTCGTTGACGGTATTGCGTCCGGGGGTTTTTCCGATGCGCAGGTCGCCGCGCTCTCGATGGCAATTTTCCTCGAGGGGATGACCTTCGACGAACGCCTGGAACTGACGCTCGCGATGCGGGACAGCGGTACGGTATTCGCGTGGGACCTGGACGGTCCCGTCCTTGACAAGCACTCCACCGGAGGAATCGGGGATTGCGTTTCTCTGGTCCTCGCGCCTGCGCTGGCTGCATGCGGCGCCTTTGTTCCGATGATTTCCGCGCGCGGACTTGGCCATACGGGCGGCACCGTGGACAAGCTGGAGGCAATCCCCGGCTATCAGACGGACATAGGTCCCGAGATGTTTCGCTCGATTGTTTCACGTGTCGGGTGTGCGGTTGTCGGGCAGACCGGTGAAATCGCGCCAGCGGACGGCAGGCTTTTCGGGATCCGCAACGAAACCGCTACCGTGCCGAGCATAGACCTGATCACGTCGTCCATTCTCTCCAAGAAGCTCGCGGGCGGCATCGAAGGGCTGGTCCTCGACGTCAAGGTCGGTTCGGGCGCATTCTGCCGGGACAGCAGGGAAGCGGAGGCACTGGCCGGCGAACTGGTGCGCTTGGCCCGCCGCGCGGAGTGCCCGACGGTTGCGATGTTGACGAGCATGGACCAGCCGCTTGCACCCAACGCGGGTAACGCGCTCGAGGTGTGGTCGACGCTCGATGTCTTGACCGGCTCGATGAATGGCCTATCACGACTCCAGAGGCTGACGGAACGGCTGGGTGGCGAACTGCTGGCGATCGGCAGCATTGCAAGTTCCGTTGCGGACGGGGAAAACCGAATTCGCCGCTCGATTACATCTGGCAGTGCGGCGGAGACATTCGGCCGCATGGTCTGCGAGTTGGGCGGCCCGGCAGACTTTCTTGAACGAACACGCGATCGTCTTGGCAGGTCGCCGGTTCGTTTGCCCGTTCCGGCTCCAGAGTCCGGTCATGTCGGATCGATCGATTGCCGCGGGCTGGGAATGGTCGTGGTTGAACTCGGAGGAGGGCGCCGGAGGTCAGGCGACCGAATCGATCATCGGGTAGGACTGGAAGGCATTTGCGAAATTGGGTCGAGGGTCGAGGAAGGAGACCCCCTCGCCTGGATTCACGCGAAGACGCGAGATGACGTCGACAGGCTGCTCCCAGACGTCAAGGGCGCCTTTGCAATAGAACAGGACCGTCAGAGCACCGACAGGTTGATCCGTGGCAGGGTCGCCGAATAGCAATCCGAGCCGTGATTCGCGCAACCCGTGCGCATGTCGCGTCGAAGCCGTTCTTGTTGCGCCTGGCCGTGATCACGTGATCGTTGAGACCCTCGAAACCCGGGACCTGAGGCGATCACCCGCTGTGCCTAGAGGGCCTCGAGGCAATGTCTGCTGCGCTGGGGATCGCGGAAATCGACTGGCGAGCAAGATGAATCGCCCTAGTAGTTCTCACCTGGATCCCAATGAATGACGCGGCCTTCGAACCAGGTTACAAGAGCGAAGCCGGCAATTGCCATCAGTGACGCGACGATGATCGTGGCAAAGAGTCGGGGCGTGTCAAACACGTACATGCTTTGGAGTATCAGGTAGCCGATCCCGGAGTTTGCGCCTATCCATTCACCGACGATAGCCCCAAGAACACACATCGTGACCGAGACCTTGAGGGCCGCGAAGGCATATGGCAGCGCTGCATAAAACCTCACCCGGCGGAACACTTGCGTCTTCGAGGCGGACAGCACGTGCATGAGTTCAAGCAGCTGGGGGTTGACTGCGCGAAATCCTTGCACGGCGTTGACCAGTGTCGGAAAAAAACAGATCAGCGCCGCGATTAACACCTTTGGCTCGATGCCATTGCCAAGCATGATTTTCAGCACGGGAGCGACGGCAATGATCGGGATCGTCTTGATGAGGATGGCCACCGGATAGAACAGATCCTCGACGATCTTGTTGTAGACAAAGGATATCGCCACGAGGATTGCGACAACGTTGCCGAGAAGGAATCCCAGCGCGGCCTCGGTGATCGTGGGCACTGCGTTCTGGGCCAGGAGTATCCGATCGTTGTAGAGCGCGACCAGCACGTCCGTCGGCGCCGGAACCAGATAGATCGGAACCGAAAATGCCCGGACTATTCCCTGCCAGATCAGCAAGACAATGGCCAACCCGAGGGTTGCAAAGAAAAGGCCCCTGATGCCTCCCAGCAATAAGGCGAGCCTTGCACGCAAGCCGTCAAACGCGGACGCTTCTGCGGTTCCCGCCGAGTCCGTGCCTGTCACAGGTTCATCCTTTGTCCAGCATGGCGCGCAACTGTGCCACGTGCCGCCCGAGTTCCGGTGAATCCTTCACGGAGATCTGCCTGTCCTCGGGAAGTTCCACCGGAATCGTTCCGGCGATCCTGCTCGGTCGGCGGCTCATCACGGCGACGCGTTGCGACAGGAATGCAGCCTCCTGAAGGGAATGGGTAACGAAAACGATCGTCATGCCGGTTTCCTTCCAAATCCGCAGAATTTCGACGTTGAGCGTATCGCGCACCAATTCATCCAGCGCCCCGAACGGTTCATCCATCAACAGGATCCTCGGCCGGGTCACCAATGCCCGGGCGATGGACACCCGCTGGCGCATTCCTCCGGAGAGCTGGGACGGATAAGTGTTCTCGAACCCGTCCAGCTCCACGAGATTCAGAGCGTCGTGCGGAGACATGGCGTCGGACGGTCGCTGGATCTGCGGTCCCACCTCGAGTGGCATGCGCACATTGGCCAACACGGTCTCCCACGGCAACAGCACGGATTGCTGAAAGACCATGCTGACAGCACGTTGGCTTCTGGCATTTTCCGGCGCCACGCCCAGGACTTCCACATGCCCGGTCGTCGGCGGAAGGATATCCGCGATGACGCGCAGCAGCGTCGACTTTCCGCAACCGGAATGCCCGATGAGCGAAACGAACTCGCCTTCCCGCACCGTCAACGAAACGTCGCTGATCGCTTCGATAGCGCCTTCGCCCGTTCCGAAAGTCACGGAAACCTGGCTGAGATCTATCGCAACGGGCATCTCGTCAATTGTTCCTCCCTCCGGAATTTTCCGGATGGTCGGGCGGTCAGCAACCTAACGCTTGGTTGTTTCGACCGAATCGAGAATTCGGCTATCGAAAACGTCCGCATGCGTCATGCTGCTATCGATTTCCCCGATTGCGATATAGGTGTCCAGCGTCTGCTGCCAGCGATCCGATGATACGTTTCCGAATCCGAATTCCTCGGTTTCGTCCGTGTAGACATACTCCGAAATCATCACGTCGAGGGCGGCGCGTTGTTTTTCCGGATCAAGCGCTGGCGCGTAATTTACCAGGATGTCGATCGCCTCGTCCGGATTGTCGGCGGCAAATGACCACCCTGCATCCACTCCCTCAAGGTATGCGGCCAGAAGATCAGCCTTCTCGTCAAGCGTCGGCTTGGCGGCAATCAGGTAGTTGGACTGGAATTGCAGGCCATTGTCCCAGATCGACTGCGCGTTGTATCCGCCGGGATTCGTGACGACAGGTTCCAGGGCGGCGGTGTTGGTCGGCCAAGCACCGACAACATCGACCTGGTCCTGCAGGAGGGCAGGCACCTGGGCCTGGACAAACGTGATGTCCTCAAGTTTCAGGCCATTGTAGTCAAGGATGGCGATTATCTGGGGGAGGGCACTCTGCGCTGACCCAATTCGCTTTCCTTTCCAATCCTTGATGCTCTTGATGTTCTTTTCTCCCAAGGAAAAGTATGTCAGTGGCGCTTTCTGGAAAGTGGCGGCGAAAGAGATGATCGGCAGCTTGTTATTTGCCGCATACATGATCTGCGGAGCGTAGCCGACCGCGATGTCGACGGTCCCCCCCAACAGTTCCTGAATCGCGTTCGCAGTGGGCCCGCCGGGCAGCAGCTCAACGTCCAAGCCGCGATCGGAGAAATACCCCTTTTCCAGGGCAACCACCTCGCCGATGCTGCCCGCATCAACCAGCCAGCTCAACTGGACGCTGAGCGGTTCAGACTGTGCTGTAAGCGATGAACCCCATAATGCCGCTGCCGTGCAGCAGGCGGTCAATCCCGTCATAAGTGTCCGTCTTGTTTGCATATTGAATTCCTCCGAAGATGATTTTTTTCAATACGACGGTAGCTTAGAATACGGACTAAAGAAAGCCCTCTGAAGGGTGCTCGAACCGCGTCGAACCTGAAATTGCGGTGTCAGAAGTTTCCGGAAACCGTCAGAAGACCGACCGAACGTGCGTTCGGGTCGCGTGATCGGGACCGTAGCACGTTGGTTAGCCGCGAGAGCCGGAGAAAGTCACGGGATCTGCCCGTTGCGGCGTTTCGACGCCGTCCAACGGAAGACGCGGTTGTTCCTTGCGCGCGGCCAATCCTGTCCGCCGGGCGGGACTGAAGCGTACGAGCATCTAAGGGCCGCCGAGAGCGGCATAGCCGGCGGATGCTTCAGCGCCACCGCTTCGGGAAACATCCGGTCATGGGAGGCCTTCCCCTATCGCTGCCGTCAAATTCGCCCGTCAATGAATTGTTCTCTGGACCGGCCCACAACTTTCCCTGGAATTCCCAGCGTGTTCCGTATCGCCGGGCTCGTGGAACAGGTTTGGAAACCCTTCATCTGGTGACGCCGTTCGGCATCTGGGTTTTGCCGTGCTTCTGCTCCGCAAACGGAAGGTTTCGAGGATCTCCTATCCCTTTCGCAATCCGCACGTCGGTCAGGGGGGTGGATATTGAACCGGAGACGCGTCTCTTGCCTGTAGCGTGCGCCACATCGCATCTGCTTGCAGCTTCGTGACAAAGCCGGACGAGATTCGCGTCGTGCTGTGCCGGTCCCAACCGGTTCAAAGCGCGCCAAGCGTTTGTCCAGGATCATCAGAGACTGAGAATCCTTCGCTCGCCAATCGATCGTTCGGCCGGGCAGGAGATCTGTCAAATCATCCCGGTTACCTCGTTTGGTCAGGCCCGATTCGAATCGGCCGCGCCGGCGTTTCCGGGAATCGGAGTGGTGACGAAGAACCTGGCCGCTCGGGGAAAGTTGTTTTTCGCATTGCCGGGCGATGTTAATGAATGCCGCATGTCCGCGATTACTTTGGACCGTTGGCGCGTGGCACCAAGCATGAATTCCGTCAAAACGGGAGAGTGCAACACGGCACGAATTGTCCGCAAGGAACTGGCAGCAGACCGGTGGGCAATTACGGGATCCGGTCCGAAACCCGGTCAAGCGCAACATCGCGCGTTGAATCCTGACGAAGGAGAACGAACATGAGCGATTTTCCGGGTAAGATTGGCCGTACGATCGGGGAATCGACACCCTGGTGGTCGAGCCCGCCAGAACGCGACAAGGTCCTGCCAAACATCGTCACGATACTCTTCGATGATACGGGTTGGGCCGATTTCGGCTGTTACGGCTCGGAAATCAGCACGCCGAACATTGACTCGCTCGCGGCTGCCGGCCTTCGATACACCAATTTTCACGTGTCACCGTTGTGTTCACCGACAAGGGCATGCCTCCTGACGGGTCGTAACCACCACAACGTGGGCATGCGGTGCCTCTCCGACACCGACACGGGATTTCCCAACGGCCGCGGTGCCGTCGACAGGAACGTACCACTCCTTCCCGGATTGTTGCGCGAACTCGGTTACGCCACTTACATGGTTGGCAAGTGGCACCTGACACCTTCGGAGGAAATCACCTCCGCCGGCCCCTATTGCAACTGGCCTGTAAATCGCGGGTTCGATCGCTTTTACGGCTTTCTGGGAGGGTGTACGGATCAGTACGCGCCGGAACTCGTTCAGGACAATCACATGGTCGACCCGCCGCTCCGCGCAGGTTACCACCTGTCGGAGGATCTGTGCGACAGGGCGATCAGCTATTTTCGCGACCATGCCAGCATCCGGAAGGCCGCGCCTTTCCACATGCATTTCTGCTTTGGCGCCACACATGCCCCCATTCAGGTTCACCGCGACTACGTAGACAAGTACGACGGCGTCTTTGACAAGGGTTGGGACCGGGCCCGGGAAGATCGCCTTGCCCGACAGGTCGAACTCGGCCTGGTTCCGGAGAACACGAAACTGGTTCCGCGCAATCCGGGAGTCCCGGAATGGTCCAGCCTTTCCAGCGATGAGCGGCGGCTTTTCTCGCGCCTTCAGGCGGCGTATGCAGGCTTTCTGGATCATTCCGACGCGCAGATCGGACGCCTTATCGGCGAATTGAAGCGCCTGGATCTCCATGACAATACGATATTCATGGTTTTTTCCGACAATGGTGCCTCCATGGAAGGCGGGCTCACCGGTGCCGTGGACTGCAATGCGGCCTATTCAGGTGAAGCCGAACCGGTATCGGAAATGGTCAAGCGTCTTCACGATGTGGGAGGGATGGCGGGACCGTCCCACTACCCGGAAGGCTGGGCCATGGCGGGCAACACGCCTTTCCGACGTTACAAGCAATTTGTGGACCTCGGCGGAGTCCGTTCACCCCTGGTTCTCAGTTGGCCGATGGGATTGCGGAACTCGGGAGAAGTCCGCCACCAGTTCCTGCACGTGGTCGATGTGGCTCCTACGTTGATGGACCTTGCCGGCGAGCGGCATGGTGCGGCATTCGACGGGGCCAGTTTTCGCGCGACACTGGCGGACCCGGACGCACCTGCACCGCGAAATGTCCAGCACTGGGAAATGCTTGGCCGCCGTGCCGTCTTTTGCGATGGGTGGAAGGCCGTGTCCGAACACGAAAAGGGTGACGACTATGCCGCGGACGTCTGGCACCTTTACGATACGCACAACGATTTCTCGGAAAGTACCGACCTGGCCGCCCAGTTCCCGGACAAGCTGACACAATTGCAGGACATATGGTGGCAGGAGGCGGAAGCGAACAGTGTCATGCCGCTTGACGACCGTACCCTTGTGGACATTCTCACCTTCCGGCAACCCAACGGATTGATGGGTGAACGCGAGATAACATTTCGTCCGGGGCAGGGGCACATCTCTCATGTGAGCATGATCACCTCCAGTGAAAGGTCCATGGAAATCACTGCCCATTTCAATGGACCCCTTCAAGGCGAAGAGGGCGTTCTGGTAGCCGCCGGTGACAGGATCGGCGGCTACTCTCTTTATGTCAAAGATGGAAAGCTGACCTACGAGTACATACGGCTCAGGCACCGTAGCCAACTGTCCGGCACGTTGCCTTCGGAAACACGTACCTGCAGGCTTGTAAACCGCCTGGACGCCGACAGGCGAATTCACGCACAGCTGTTTGCCGAAGGCAAATTGGTCGCTGAAGCAGGAGTGGGTGATGCGTCCCGTCATCTTTCCTTTTGGGGTCTCGACATTGGTCGCGACGCAGCCGTACCTGTCAGCGATAAGTACGAGGCACCGTTCGCATTCCCCGAGGAAAAGCTCGATCGAATCGAAATGCGGTTCTTCGAGAATCCTGACCCGGAAAATATTGCGCACATGGCAGGACTTGCTGAATAGATCGCGTTCCCTCGACGTTGGCAAGGGAGGAATCTCCGACAGTTGTCCTCTGACGGAAGCCCGATTTCGGATGTCCCGACATCGGGTGGTGATCACGTGCCTGCGCTGGAGGTGATTCAGTTGCGTGTCGAACTTGCCGACGACCCGGTATCGCACGAGGCGGTCGACCTCCGTTTGCCGTGATGTACACCCCGCGCCGTCGTTCGGCGATGGAGTATTGGACCGCGATTGGTTTGGTTTCCGTGAATTCCTGGTGTCAGTTGGCCGAATGTGATCTTCGACACCGCGCCTCCAGCCTGACACGTCTCGCAGGCCGCGACGACTTCATATCCCGAAACCGGGGTCTCACATCCCCGCGACCATCTGCAGCCATTTGCCCGAAAATTGGACAGCGCGCGGCAACCTCACTCCCGTGCTTTGCGTGACATTCGTCCAGATCCCGCGCTGCACCGGAACCGTCGACAAGGCACCAGGATGGATCAACACCGGAACCACGCAGTGACGGGGCGATTTGACCGGTACGACAAGTTCGACAAACCGAAAATGGACAGATGGCTCTGACCATTGGGAAAAGAACGCTCAACAAGTGAGATTCTCCCCACCCCCGAATGTACACCGGCCTGTGTAAACGGGTCGCGTGTTTGCGGTCTTGTAAGATCTTGTATTTGTTGCAAATACCACAAGACTCGATCCTGCGCATCCCCCGTGGTGAGCGATCCGGGTCAGGAACGGAAGCCGGGAATCCGAAAAAGACGGGGAGGGTGGCAGTCCCTACGGGAATCGAACCCGTCTTTCCAGATTGAAAATCTGGCGTCCTAACCGATAGACGAAGGGACCGTCCTGATCGTGGCGAAGCTATTATTCGCAGGCAGGTCATCTGGCAAGAGAAATCTGGATTCAACATCAAGGCAAAGGCATGGGCCGACCGAATTGTACGCCGACGCCATCACCTGTTCGCGAGGGCGGCGTCATCCACGATTAACCGTACATTTCGGCCGTTCCAGTCGCTGATCTCCAAACGACCCGCGACATGGAATACCTTGTCGGAATGATCAAGAAACGCTTGCCCCAGCGGTCCATCGAACGCCCTGAACGCCATGGCCCTGACCCTGCTGCCCGTGCTCTCGCCCTGAAGGGTCATCATGAGATGGTTTCGTGCATGACCCACGGCCTTCAAGTATTTCGCGGTAATCCTCGGAAATGCCAGCCTGGGAGCAGGCGCCGACGGACCAAACGGGCCGGCGGACTCAAGTTGTTCGACGAGATCGATGCTTGCCGCCCCCGGCTCCATGGCTGCGGTGATCATCAGGTCCGAAGGGCCGATCTGGCCCGCACCCTGCCGGTCCAACAATTCACCCAGTCGGTCCATGGCGGGAAACAACTTGTCCCTGGTGACGGTCAGTCCGACAGCCATCCTGTGTCCGCCGCCGCTTACGAGCAGTCCTTCGTTTAGGCAAGTCAGGACGGCGTGGCCGAGGTCGATGCCGGGAACAGATCGCCCCGACCCTTTGCCCGTGTCTCCAACAAATCCGATGACAACCGCTGGTCGATTCGTGGTTGCGGAGAGTCGTCCGGCAGCGAGTCCGACTATTCCCGGGTGCCAGCCGTCCGCCGCCGCCCAGAAGAGCGGGTTCTCAAGTCCACGGTCGGTTGCGGTGGAAATGGCTTCTTCCGTGATTTCGTCCGTCAGTTTCCGGCGCACTTCGTTGAGTGCTTCGAGTTCTTCGGCAATGGTCCGCGCTTCGACCCGTGTTCTCGCAGACAACAGCCTCAGCCCGAGACTCGAACGCCCGATCCTGCCCGCGGCATTGATGCGTGGGCCCAGCACATAACCAAGATGGTATGATGTCGGAGGGGAGTTGATCCTTGCAACGTCGGCAAGTTCTGCGAGCCCGGCGCGGCGGCGGCGGGCGAGAACCCTGAGGCCCGACCGGACAAAAGCCCGATTGACACCGCGCAGTGGCGAGACATCGGCGATCGTTGCAAGAGCGACGAGATCCAGCATTTCAAACAAGTCCGGGCCGGTTGTGGGTGTTTCTCGCAAGATGCGATTGGCAGCCACCAAGACCATGAAGACAACCGCCGCCGCACAGAGGTGCTGAAATTCTCCCGACTCGTCCTGGCGATTCGGATTCACGACGGCGGCCGCCGGGGGGAGAACCTCGCTGCCGAGGTGGTGATCAATGACGAGGACGTCCACCGAACCCGCCGCGGAAATCGCTTCATGCGCGTGGGTTCCGCAGTCCACGCAAATGATCAGGTCGTGGTTCCTCGAGAGTTCCCGCATGATCGCTTCACTTGGACCAAACCCGTCCCTTGTCCGGTCGGGCACGTGAAAGTCGGGTTCAAGATCGAAGTGCCGGAACCACTCGATTAGTTGAGCTGCCGAAGCTGCGCCGTCGACATCATAGTCCGCGAGAATTGCAACTCTCTGGCGGTCCCTGAGCGCAGCAATCAGCCGTTCTGCAGCACGGTCGGCGTCCAGCAAGCGTGATGGATCAGGCAAGAGGTCCCGAATTTTCGGATTGAGGTAATCGCCGGCGTTTTCCGGAGGCACGCCAGCCAGGGTCAGCACCCTGGCAATCGGTTCGGGCAAGCCCGTTTCCTGGGCAATCCGCAACGACATTCGGTCTGCAGCCGGGTCGAGACCGATCCATCGGCGCCCGGTCAGCGATTGTCCGACCCCCAGAAAGGCTTCGCCGCTAGACATGCCTGTTGAACGGCGCTTCCAGGTCCGGAGGAGGAACCGGAACGCATGCCGGCGTGATGTCCAGTCCGCCCGACGGAGTTTTCGAAAAACAGATTGGAAAAGAGCACCCGGCGCGATCCTGGATGGCCGGGAAATGGCCAGGGTTCGCGATTTTCGGAGTGCTCAACGCGTTCTTTGTCGGTAGTGCAGGCGCCGAACGGATCCGGTTTTCGACCGCATCAGGATCGTCTCCGTTTCGAGGTAATCCCCTTCACGGCGTGCGCCCGCCAATATGGATCCAGTGGTAACACCTGTTGCCGAAAATATCACGTCTCCGGCGACCATGTCGTCAAGCGTGTAGATCCGGTCGAGATCCGTAATTCCGGCTCGCGCGGCCCGCAGTTTCTCGTCGTCATTTCGGAATACGAGCCGACCGTGGATCTGTCCCCCCATGCACCGGAGCGCGGCGGCGGCGAGAACTCCCTCAGGTGCGCCGCCCTGACCCATGTACATGTCGATTCCGGTCTTTTCTGCTTCGGCTGTGTGAATGACGCCGGCAACGTCGCCATCGGTGATCAGGCGAATTGCCGCACCAGTCGAGCGAACTTCGCGAATCAGGTCGAGGTGCCGTTCGCGCTCCAGTACGCACACGGTGATGTCTTCGGTTGAACACCCCTTGGCGACGGCCAGCGTCCGAACCCGTTCAGCCGGCGGCATGTCGAGGTTGACAATGCCGGGGACGAAGCCTGGTCCGACCGCGAGCTTGTCCATGTAGACATCTGGCGCGTGCAACATCGTGCCCCGGGGACCCATCGCGATGACGGAAAGGGCATTGGGCATGTCCTTTGCTGTCAGGGTTGTGCCCTCGAGTGGATCAAGAGCGATGTCGACGTTTGGCCCCCTGCCCGAACCGACGTGTTCTCCAATGTACAGCATGGGTGCATGATCGCGTTCGCCTTCCCCGATCACGACGACGCCGTCGATATCAAGCATGTTCAATTGAAGGCGCATGGCGTCCACGGCGGCCCGGTCAGCGCCGTCTTCATCGCCTCTGCCGACCAGCTGTGCCGCCGCGATGGCTGCCGCCTCGGAGACTCTTGCGAGGCCAAGCGACAGCATTCGATCGGCAAAAATCTCGCGAGTTGTCATACCGATTTCCCGACCATGGCCCGATCACGGCTGTGCCGGAGAAGTGAACTGTGTCTTCGACGTCCGGAATGTTCGGCCACGACCAATACTTCGCCCGCAAGGTCTGACTGTCAATGCCGAAGTGACTTCCCCTCATTCGATTCCTGGCAACAAATTGGACCTATCGAACTCATTCGCCAGGAGGGTGGCCACGCTCAAGACCGAGATGACCATCACAACGTGCTCGAGTTCGGAAAGTGAGAGAGCCGACCGCATGCTCGTGGCGCCAACTCTGGCGATGAAAACTGGTCCAGGCCTTCGCCAAGCGCTGCAAGTCCATTCAAGCGCTTTTCGGGATCTGCGGACGATTCCCTTTGATGGGCGCGTGGATTGCGTTTCTCCACGCGGCTTGGCCTCAGGTCGAGGTGCGCGCGATCAGAGCTTGGCGACAATCTTTTCGAGGGTGTTCCAGTTCCGCGCCGTGACGACGACGCCGAACCGTTTCTCCAGATACGCGTACGATAGGGTCATCGCCTTGACCCCATCGGGAGACCAGACGTATGCCTCGGTTCCTTCGATCGCGATGAGCTCTGGACTGCGGTCTTCCTCCCGCAAAGCGCTGACCACCTCGGGGTCAGGCGTCTTCGAGAGGAAGTTTACGAGGTAACGTGAAGGATCGGAGACGGATTCCCGCAACGGATGACGTTCAAGCACCCGCCGAACCTGGTTTGCCGTTCGGACGACGCAGGGTACATCGACGTCGAATTCGTCGCTGAGCAGTCGCTGCATGGCGCCGGCGATCTCGTCGGGATGATCCGATTCCGCGGAAAGGATCACGTTCCCGCTTTGCTGGACCGTCGCCACGTCCGTATAGCCTTCGCCGGTCAGCTTCGATCTCAACTCGGCCATCGATACCCTGTTGCGGGTCCCCACGTTGATGCCACGCGGCATGACGAGATAACGCTCGGTCATTGAAACTCGTCCTTGACGACGCAGGAGTATGTTCCCCTGTCGCTGGCGGGTTTGAACCAGCCGGAGATCCCGGTTAGCCCACCCGTGCCCGAGTCCGGAACGATCGTCACCGTCACTTCGGCTTTTCGCCGTTCCATCAAATCGAGGTGCCGAACGACGAGCAATTACGATTTGCCGACGACCTTACCGTAAAATGCTCAGGTGCGCCGGGATCAGCAGGATTCCACCGCAAATTGTCAACCACCCTGAAATCCATCTGGTTCCACGCGTCTCCCGGGTTTCTCCCGATGACCCGTACACGGTGTTTGCGCTTGTTCCAAGTCCGAGCCGCCATTCGTGGATTTCCACGACGGAGGCATGTTTGTCGTTAAGCGTTTGGGATGGTGGCGATGTCGAAAGTGCGGCGCGTCTTTGCGTACGTCCGCGCGAATTCCGGGTCAGTGATCAGAAGTTCAGTCGTCTTCGCGAAGTTTTCTCTCGAGGGTTTTCTTTTTCCAAAAGTGCTGATTCAACAACATCAAGGGCTCAGTATTGAGGGCAATCGCAAGCGCGTCCAGCGTCTTTACCGATGGATTGGCCTTGCCGTTTTCGATCTCGGAAATGAATCCTGTATTGATTTGCGCAAGGTAGGCCAACTCGGCTTGAGTCATCTTGAGTCGTTTACGTCGGCGCCGTACGTTTTCTCCCACAATCCGATTCATCGTTTCACCGCGATCTTGCACGAAAACGGCTGATGGTTTCGGGTTTTCACTGCGTTCTGACATCGTCGTATTCGCCATTTGGCCTGAATGGGATCGGTTCATTGAAGGCGATCACCGGTGATGAACCAGTCTGCAAGAGTGTAATAACGACATGATCCGAGTTTGCAACGCGTTGTCATCGAAAGGGGTGATCCCGGGTTATTTGGTCAGGGCGATTCGGCGGGACCGGGAGCTGGCGAGGGCGCTACCAGACAGGCGTCCGCTGCCTGCAGGAATCGGGCCGAGAATCACCGAAAACCGGGATGTTGACGCCTTCATTGCCCCGTCTTGCCGCCTTGGGAACCGATCATGGGCAGAATTCATGCGCTGGCAGGCTTGGCAGCGGTCACCGGAACGAAGGGCTTGGGACGGCTCACATCGAAGACTTGGGTTTTCCAGCAGGTTGCACAGGCAGCCGGTTCCAAGACCACCCTGAACACTTCGCCAAATCCGCGTGCCAGGCGGACTGGTCACCATGCAACAGGCGACGACCGGCAAGGCGCGATCAACCGGACTCGATTCGCAGTGCTACCGGAGGGTCGGTGCAAACCCCTGTGTCCGAAATTGCGATCAGGGCCTGGTCGATAGCCGTGGACGCCACGGGATGGGTGACGATCAGGACCGGTGCGCTCAGGTTGCGGTGGCTCTTCTGACGCATGCGGTCGATCGATACCCCGGCACCTGCGAGCGCCGAGGCGATCTTTGCCATGACGCCCGGCTGGTCGACGAGGGCGAGCCTCAGGTAGAATGCGGAAATTCCCGTGTCAGCGGATATCGCCGGAGTCGAGAGCGTGGCGCACGGCCGGCCGAGCGCCGGCCCCGACCCGCCGCGGGCAATGTCGATGATGTCCCCGACGACGGCCGATGCTGTAGGGCCTTCCCCGGCGCCGGCGCCGCGAAGAACAATTTGGCCGACAGGCTTTCCAGTGACGACGATCATGTTGTCCGCCCCTTCGAGTTGGCCGAGAGGGGAGGACGCCGGAACGAGGCAGGGCTGCATCGACTGTTGCAGTCCCTCGTCGTTCATTTGCGCCAGGCCCAGCAGTTTGACCCTGTATCCGAGTTCGGCAGCGTACTCGATATCGGCGATCGAAACCCGTTGAATCCCTTCCAGCGTCACGCTGGCAAAGTCGATGCGGGTTCCGAACGCAATTGCCGACAGAATCGAAAGCTTGTGACCGGCATCGATCCCGCCGACGTCAAGATTGGGATCAGCTTCGAGATACCCGAGGCTTTCAGCTTCCGCGAAGACTTCGTCATACGCAAGTCCTGCTGCTTCCATCCGGGTCAGGATGTAGTTGCAGGTGCCGTTCATGACGCCGGCGATCCTGGTGAACCTGTTTCCTGCCAGTGCTTCGGTCAGAACCTTGATGATCGGGATTCCGCCTGCGACCGCCGCTTCGAAACGCAGGCAGACGCCTTGCGACTCGGCAAGTTCGGCCAGCAGATGGCCATGATGAGCGAGGAGCGCCTTGTTGGCAGTGACAACATGACGTCCGGCGCCAAGCGCGGCCTGAATCGATGCCTTGGCCGGGCCGTTCTCGCCTCCGATCAGTTCGACGAAGATGTCGATGTCGTCCCTGCTCGCAAGCCTGACCGGATCGTCTTCCCATTCGATTGAACCGAGATCAATACCACGGTCCTTGTGACGGGAACGTGCGGAGACTGCGGCAACCCGGATTTCCTTTCCGCATCGTTCTTTGAGCAGGGATCGATGTTCGGACAAATTGCGAAGGACCCCGGTACCCACCGTACCAAGTCCCGCGAGGCCAATTCGGAGCGAGTCTTCCATCTGCCTGCCTTACCTTGAATCAGACCGCGACACAGTTATCGGATGGATTGCGTCGCGGCAATGTTCAGGATTTTTCGCGCGCACCCGGGGAGCGTCCCCCGATCGGCAGCTGCTTCGACCATACGGTCGTCCGCGATAATTGACAGGCAGGAGGAGCCGTCACTCAACTTCTCTTTCTACCGATTCGGCAGTCTCGATCAGGATGCGCGTCTCGACGAGGATGGGACGGAATTGTTCCCGGGCCGGTTCGGAAAATTCCTCGTCGATGTCCTCGGGCCGGGGTGCATCATCGGGAATCGAACAGGATACCACCAGGAAAGCCGCAACCAGTGAAATCGTTCTGATCAAGACAGGTAAGCTCGGAAACGCTCTTTGCAGTCCGCAGGAGATTAGCTTGCACGATCTCACACTGCAAGAGAATCACGATCTGACGCCTCCGGAACAGGGATCAGAGAATTCAGCCCAATATTAATTAAAATTACATTAAAATAGACACCTTTTATATGAAACATTTATCTACAAAGCCATTCCGGTTGGTATAACCGCACTTGACGGCTCGCCGTTGCGCAGTGGGCAGCCGATGCAAGCAATACGGGATTCGATTGGCGGTCTGGCCGATGGAGTCGAGCGACTCCAGCGAGGGACGGAGGAGTTCTTTGATTACGATTTCAACCCCCGCCCCCCCGAAGCAGCCGTCGGTTAGCGCGGCGACGGGGCGAGGCGTCGCGGGTGCGGGGCAGGCGGGTGTCGGGTGACGTAGAGTGCCAGCGATCGTCCCTCGTGCGGACGGCTCGGAAGCGGGTCGAGTCCTGCGCCACCGCCACGCGCGGGCAATTTGGCAATAACGTCGCGTTCCCTGGCGGACTCCCAGGGGTGTCGAGGCCGCACCGGCGGCTGGAGGTGTGGCGCGTGGCGCCGATTCACCGCCAGGGCGCTTTCGCCGGCAATCGGCCGTTTCCGCGCGGTTTTCGCGCGGGCAGGGACTTCACTTCGCCGACGCGGAGCGAGCATCCTGCCTGCGTCCCGCGAAACCGCCCCTCCCGTGGTCCGGACGTGCGAGCACGCAGTGCGCCATGAGCCGCGGGCGTCTCCAAGGAACGGCCCGCCGGCTGGCCGGGCTGCGGCGACCGCTTTTCTGCGTGGCCGGCGCTCTCGCCCTGGCGTTGCTCGCGCCGCCGGTCTCCCCACACGACGACGACAAGCCCGGCGTGCCGCGGGCGCCCGCCTCCATGCCCGTGAGCGTGGGCGACGGCAGCATCACCATCCGGTGGAATGCGCCGTTGGAGGACGGCGGTTTCCCGATCACTGCTTACAGTTTCCAGTGGCAGGAGGACGGTAGAGCCCAGTCGACCTTTCGCGGGGCTTTCACAGATGTCGGAGACCCACAGCCCTACGAGTGGACGCGCTCCGGCCTCACCAACGGCGGAAAGTACCGGTTCTCGGTTTGGGCCGATAACGGCCGGCATGAAGGCGATCCCCTAAATTACTACCCGGTGATCCCCGGCTCTCCCGACCCGCCCGGCGACTTCCGCGTCAACCGGAAGACCGGCAGCGAGGCGACCCTCTTGTGGAGCGAGCCCGACGGCAACGGGGCCGTGGTCACCGGTTACGAGTACGAGGTAGTCCCCGCGGGCGGGGGCGGCACCCCTTCCTGGACCGCCTTCGACGATGACGACGTGGCCCAGTGCGATGATGGCCAGGGCAACTTCACGGAGTGCTACACCGTGTCCGGCCTGACGGCGGGCACAGTGTACGAGATCCGGCTGCGGGCCGTGAACAGCCGCGGCGCCGGTCTTCCCACCGACCCGGAGACTGCCGAGGCCGGCACCCCCGACCCGCCCGACGACTTCCGCGTCATTCGGAAGAGCGTCAGCGAGGTGATCCTGGCCTGGAGCGAGCCCGACGGCAACGGGGCCGCGGTCACCGGGTACGAGTACGAAGTTGACCCCGCGGTCGGAGGTGGCGCCCCTTCCTGGACCGCCATCGACGTGGCCCTGTGCAAGGACGGCCAGGGCAACTTCACGGAGTGCTACACCGTGTCCGGCCTGACCGCGGGCACTGCGTACAAGTTCAGGATGCGAGCCCTGAACATCCGCGGCGTCGGCACTTCCACCGACCCGGAGACCGCTACGGCCGGCACCCTCCGGGAGGTCGGTCCTCCCGGCCTGCCCCGAGCGCCCGCATCGAACCCGGTGGACGTGGGCGACGGCAGCATCACCATCCGATGGAACGCGCCGTTGGAAGACGGCGGTGACCCGATCGTCAGGTACGGTTTCCAGTGGCAGAAGGACGGTGACACCCAGACGACCTTTCCAGGGGCTTTCTGGAATGTCGGAGCCTCACAACCCTACGAGTATACGCGCTGGGGCTTCACCAACGGTGCGAAATACAGGTTCGGCGTGCGGGCGGAAAACAGCAAGTTCGACGGCGATTTCCTCAACTACTACGACCTGATACCGGGAACTCCGAGGGTGCCGGGGAACTTCGCCATCACGCTGGAGAGCAACGGCGGGGTGACCCTGTCCTGGAGCGAGCCGGACAACAACGGGGCCGCCATCACGGGGTACGACTACGCGGCGAACGCCGTCGGCGCAACCAGTACTGCCTGGAACTCCATCACGGCCGCCGACGTATCCAAGTGCACGGACAGCGAGGGCAACGCCAGGGAGTGCTACACGGTGTCTGGCCTGACCATGGGTACGGCGTACGAGTTCCGGATACGCGGCAAGAACAGCCGCGGCGCCGGTCCGCCCACCGACGCCAGGACCGGCACGCCGCGCGCCACCCCCGACCGGCCGGTGCCCGAGCACGACCCGTCCGGACACGACGAACAGGCCCTCCTGCACTGGGCGCCGCCCGCGAACAACGGAGCGGCCATCACCGGGTACCAGATCCAGCAGCGGTCTCGGGAAAAGTCGGCCACGTCCTGGCCCGGCTGGCCCACCACCTGGACGGACCTGGCCCTCGGCGACCTCACCGACTACACCACCGACGACAACCGGATCCACCGGAGCTACACCGTCACCGGCCTCACCAACGGCAAGGAGTACGAGTTCAGGATCCGGGCCGTGAACGTGGCCGGGCCGAGCCGTCCTGCCTGCGATCCGTGCTCCGGCTCGAACCTACCCTACCCGACCGTCAAGGCCTTCCCCGCCGGCAAGCCGATCTCGGCGACAACCCATGTCCGTTGGAGCCCGGGCGACCGGTCGCTGACCGTCGGGTGGATCCCGCCGGACCCCAACGGCAGTCCCCTCACCCAGTATGCGTCCAGGGTCTGGGACCATAGCGGTGACCTGGACGACGCCACCTGCGTCATCATCCCCCTGAGCGCACCCGCCAGCGTCGGGAACGACCGGCTTCAGTACGAGATCACGAAGACCGGGCAGGTCACGGTGTCCGGACAGGACAAGGACTGCCCTGAGCTGCTGCCCGAGACCTCCGGCCAACTGGAAGAGCTGAAGAACGGGCAAAAGTACTACGCGGAACTCTGGGCCTTCAACGGCGAGGGCAAGACCCGCCTGAACTGGTGGGTCCACGAAATCTACCCCCGACCCGAGCTGGGCATTTCCGACGCCGCGTCCGCGGTGTGGGAGGGCGAGAGCGCCTCGAAGAGCCTGGAGTTCGCCGTGACCCAGAGCGCGCCCAGCAAGCGGGCGGTCACGGTCAAGTACCGGACCGGCGATCCATCGGACACCTCCCTCGCGAAGGCCACCGCCGGCGATGACTACACCGCCATTTCCGACACCACCCTGACTTTCGCCGCCAACGCCACCGGCGATGATCTGACGCAGAAGGTGACCGTGCAAATCAAGGACGACACGGTCGACGAGGACGAAGAGCATCTTGCGGTCGAGTTGCACACGCCTACCGACGCCGTCATCACCGACGACGAGGGAATCGGCACGATCCGAGACGACGAAGGCCTCACGGACATCTGCGCCCGCACCGACCAGGTGAAGACGGCCATCCTCGCCGCAACGCCCACCGACGAACCGTGCCAGTGGGTCGATCCGGCCGAGCTGGCCGCCATCACGTCGCTGACCATCGGCCCCGACAACAACCTGACCGCGTTGAAGTCGGGTGACTTCGCGGGCATGACGGGGCTCGAGGAGCTGGTTGTCAAGGGGAACTCCAGCCTGTCCGGCTTGCCGTCGGACCTGTTCGCGCCGCTCTCCGCCCTCACCGAACTCAACCTGCAGAACAACGCATTCACGGCGCTGCCCGGCGCGTTGACCGGTCTGAGCGCTTTGGCGAAGGGCCGCATCGACGAGTTGTTCCTCGGCGGCAACCCCTTTGCCCCGTACTCCGGCATATCGCTGACCGACCTGACCGGCCTGGACATCCTGGACGTGCCGACGTTCGACGCCGCGACCATTTCAGACCGGACCTGGGCGCCCGGCACCGCCATCTCCGACGTGACGCTGCCGGCGGCGCAGTGGGGCGACACGCCGTACACCTACACCCTGACCACCGGCACCTTCCCGCCCGGCCTGTCCTTCAACGCCGCGACCCGCAAGCTCACCGGCACGCCGACCACCCCCGGCGAGCACGAGATGACCTACGTCGTGCAGGACAACAGCACGCCGGACGCGAGCCACCCCGACCGGGCCACCCTGACGTTCACCATACTGATCGACGTTGCGCCGTCCTTCGCCAACGATGCCGCCGTGGCGGACCAGACCTACGTGAAGGACGAGGCCATCGCCGCGCTCGAACTGCCCGAGGCGACGGGCGGGAACGGCGATTTGAACTATGCGCTCGCCTGCGCTGCGGGGACCTCGGGGTGCGCCACCGACTCTGGCCTGCCCCCGGGCCTGTCGTTCGACGCCGATGACCGAGAGCTTGAGGGCACGCCGACGACGTCCGGCACGTACGCCATGGAGTACGCCGTGACCGACGCCGACGGCAACGTGGCCGCCAGCGACGCCGACACGCTCACATTCACCATCACGGTGGAAGACGACGTTGCGCCGTCGTTCGGGACGAAGACGGTGGACGATCAGACCGTGGTGGCGCAATTCGCGATGGCGGACTTCCAGCTCCCCGAGGCGACGGACGGGAACGGGACGCTGACCTACGCGCTGGCGTGCGCGGCGGGCGCCACGGGCTGTACCGGCATTCCCGCGCTGCCTCCCGGCCTGAGCTTCGATGCGGCGACCCGCACCCTCAGCGGAACACCGACCGCCACGGGGACGACCTCTCTCACCTACACCGTCACCGACTCGGACGCCAACACCGCCACCACCGACACAGACTCGCTCACCTTCGACATTACGGTAGAGAACGACGCCGCGCCGTCGTTCGGGACGGAGACGGTGGACGACCAGACCGTGGTGGCACAATTCTCCATGGAGGACCTCCAGCTCCCCGAGGCGACGGATGGGAACGGGACGCTCACCTACGCGCTTGAGTGCGCGACGGGGGCAACCGGATGCACCGGCACCCCGGCGTTGCCCCCGGGTCTGAGCTTCGATGTGGCCACCCGCACCCTCGGCGGGACACCGACCGCCACGGGAACGACCTCGCTCACCTACACTGTCACCGACTCGGACGCCAACACCACCGCCACCGACGCCGACACGCTCACCTTCGACATTACGGTGGAGAACGACGCCGCGCCGTCGTTCGGGACGCAGACGGTGGCGGACCTGGGCGAGGTTGCGCAGATCGCCATGGCGGACCTGGTGCTGCCCGCGGCGACGGGCGGCAACGGGACGCTGACCTACGCGCTGGCGTGCGCGGCGGGCGCCACGGGCTGTACCGGCACTCCCGCGCTGCCTCCGGGCCTGAGCTTCGATGCGGCCACCCGCACCCTTGGCGGCACGCCGACCAACACGGGAACGACGACGCTCACCTACACCGTCACCGACACGGACACCAACACCGCCGCCACCGACGCCGCCAAGCTCGACTTCGACATCACCGTGGACGCCAACCAGGCGCCCACCGCCGACGCCGGCGTGGCGCAGACGGTGCTCGAGGGCGTCACCGTCACCCTGGACGGCTCGGGGAGCCGCGACCCCGAGGGCCAGGCCCTCGCCTACGCCTGGACGGCTCCGGCGGGGGTCACGCTGTCGGACACCGCGGCGGCCGCGCCCACCTTCACCGCGCCCACGCTGGGCTCCGATGCCGACTACACCTTCACCCTCGTCGTCAACGACGGGGTTCAGGATTCGCCCCAGGCCTCGGTCACCATCGCGGTGGAGGTCGACGTTGCGCCGTCCTTCGGGACGCAGACGGTGGCGGACCTGGGCGAGGTTGCGCAGATCGCCATGGCGGACCTGGTGCTGCCCGCGGCGACGGGCGGCAACGGGACGCTGACCTACGCGCTGGCGTGCGCGGCGGGTTCCGCGGGCTGTACCGGCACTCCCGCGCTGCCTCCCGGCCTGAGCTTCGATGCGGCCACCCGCACCCTCGGCGGCACGCCGACCAACACGGGAACGACGACGCTCACCTACATCGTCACCGACACGGACACCAACACCGCCGCCACCGACGCCGATTTGCTCACCTTCGACATTAAGGTGGAGAACGACGCCGCGCCGTCGTTCGGGACGGAGACGGTGGCGGACCAGACCGCGGTGGCGCACATTGCCATTTCGGATCTGGTGCTGCCCGAGGCGACGGACGGGAACGGGACGCTGACCTACGCACTGGCGTGCGCGGCGGGCGCCACGGGCTGTACCGGCACTCCCGCGCTGCCTCCCGGCCTGAGCTTCGATGTGGCCACCCGCACCCTCGGCGGAGCACCGACCGCCATCGGGACGACGTCGCTCACCTACACCGTCACCGACGCCGACACCAACACCGGCACCGCGGACACCGACTCGCTCGGCTTCGACATCACCGTGGACGCCAACCAGGCGCCCACCGCCGTTGCCGGCACGGCGCAGACGGTGGTCGAGGGCGACACCGTCACCCTGGACGGCTCGGGGAGCCGCGACCCCGAGGGCCAGGCCCTCGCCTACGCCTGGACGGCTCCGGCGGGGGTCACGCTGTCGGACACCTCGGCGGCCGCGCCCACCTTCACCGCGCCCACGCTGGGCTCCGACGCCGACTACACCTTCACCCTCGTCGTCAACGACGGGGTTCAGGATTCGCCCCAGGCCTCGGTCACCATCGCGGTGGAGGTCGACGTTTCGCCGTCGTTCGGGATGGAGATGGTGGACGACCAGAGGTACACGGAGAACTTCGTGATTTCGGATCTCGTGCTTCCCAAGGCGACGGAGGGCAACGGGACGCTGACCTACGCGCTGGCGTGCGCGGCCGGGGCGACCGGGTGCACCGGCACTCCTGCGCTGCCTCCGGGCCTGAGCTTCGATGAGGCCACCCGCACCCTCAGCGGGACCCCAACCGTGATCGGGACGACATCGATGACCTATACGGTTACCGACGCTGACGACAACACCGCCACCTCCGACACCGACACGCTCAGCTTCGACATCACCGTGGGCGCCAACCAGGCGCCCATCGCCGACGCCGGCCCCGACCGAACCGTGTTCGAGGGCGTCACCGTCACCCTGGACGGCTCGGGGAGCAGCGACCCCGAGGGCCAGGCCCTCTCCTACGACTGGGACCCCCCGCCCGGCGCCGTGCTGGGGAACGCCGATCAGGCCCGTCCGAGCTTTACTGCGCCTGCAGTCGATTCCGACAAAGACTTCGAGTTCACCTTGGAGGTGAGCGACGGCGTGCACACCTCGGCGCCCGACTCGGTCACCATCACGGTGGAGGACGACGTTGTGCCATCCTTCGGGACGGAGACAGTCTCCGATCAGACGTACACGGAAACCATCGCCATCACCACGCTCGAGCTGCCCGAGGCGACGGGGGGCAACGGGGCACTCACCTACGCGCTCGCCTGCGCCACGGGAACCTCGGGCTGTACCGGCACTCCCGCGCTGCCTCCCGGCCTGAGCTTCGACGCTGACGACCGGGAGCTCATGGGCACCCCCGGCACCCCTGGCACCTACTCCATGGAGTACACCGCCCGCGACGCCGACGCCAACACCGCCGCCACCGACGCCGCCAGGCTCACCTTCACCATCACCGTCCAGACCGCGGAACCGGGGCCGCCCGGTAACTTCGCGGCCGCCGGCGGCCACGGCGAGGTCACGCTGACGTGGTCCCCGCCCGCCCACACCGGCACGTCGGCGATCCTCCGCTACGAGTACGAGCAGGACGGCGGCGTCTGGACCGCCATCACCAACAGCGCCCCCGGCGAGGCCAACGCGGCGTCCTGGACCGTCGCGGGCCTCGACAACGGTCGGACCTACGCCTTCCGGCTGAGGGCGGTGAACGGCGCCGGCGCCGGGGCTCCGACAAATTCGGTGACCGCCGCGATGGCCCCCGGCCGGCCGGACGCACCGGGGCTTGCGGCCGGCAACGAGGCGCTGATGGTGACCTGGACCGCCCCCGCCGGCGACGGCGGCTCGGCGGTCACGGCCTACGACGTCCGGTACCGCAAGTCGGGCGCGAGCACCTGGACGACGGTGGACAACGCATGGACCTCGGGCACACTCGAGTACACGATCGGGAGCCTCGTCAACCACACCGCGACCGACGACACCGCCTACGAGGTACAGGTCCGGGCGGTGAACGCCCAGGGCGACGGGGCGTGGTCCGCCACGTCCACGGCGAGGGCCGGCCCGCCCGGCAAGCCGGCCATCGGCACCATCGAGAGTGGCGACGGGCAACTGACGGTGTCCTGGAACGCACCGGCCTGGGGCGGCGTCGCGACGAGCTATGACCTCCGGCACCGCCCGGCCGGCGGCATCTGGACGACGGTCGATCCGGCCTGGACCTCGGGCACGCACGAATACACCATCGGGAGCCTCGTCAACGGCACCGCCTACGAGGTCGAGGTGCGCGCCGTCAACGGCGCGGGCGACGGCCCCTGGTCCGACACGGCGACGGAGACCCCGGCCACGGTGCCCGGCAAGCCGGCCATCACTGCGGTGACCCCTCGCGACGAGGCCCTGAAGCTCAAGTGGAGCGCCCCGTCCAGCGACGGCGGCTGGACCATCACGCGCTACGAGATCGCCTACCGGAAGACCACGGAATCGAACTGGGAGACAGTCGATTTCGACTGGCAGCCCGGGAAGGCGCTGACCACCACGATTGACGGCCTGACGAACGGTGTCGATTACTGGGTCACGATCCGTGCATGGAATGGACAGGGTTACGGTCCGTGGTCCGACACGTTGTCGGGAACGCCGTCGAAGTCCGCGCCGGACGCGCCGGCGAAACCCGGAATCACGGCGGTTGACGCACACCTGACCGTGTCGTGGTCGCCGCCGGACTACGACGGCGGCTCGCCGATTACGGCCTACGACGTCCGGTACCGCAAGCATCCATGTTTGGAGTCAACGGTTTTTTTGAGGCTGAAAGGCATTTTTTCATGCCTCATTCCGAGCGTTTCCCCGGGTTTTCCACAGCGTGAATCGGCCCCGTTGGCGACAACCCGAGGCCCCATCCCGCGCCAGGTCCGGCGATCGCGCCGGCGGCACAGCCCAGCTTGGCCCGTGTGTTCGTCGACCTCCTTCCGACCGCCTCAGCCGGTCGGTGCCGGGGACAGTTCAACCGTCCACGTTCGATCGTCGCGAAGCAAGACGTTGGCGAGGATCACGAGTTTGCGCATGACCGCAACGAGCGCCACCTTGTGGTGTTTCCCCCGAGCCTTCAGCCGGTCATACAAGGCCTTCAACTCCGGATTGTACTTCGTCGCTGCCAAGGCCGCCATGTACAGGACATCGCGCGGCCGGCGGCGCCCGCCCCGGATATGCCGGGATTTGGACGACTGGCCACTCTCCTGCGCATAGGGTGCCACACCGATGAGCGCCGCCGCCTGGCGGTTCTCCAGGGTCCCCAGTTCGGGCATCCAGCACATGAAGGCGGCAGCGGTGATCGGGCCGACACCGGCGATCGAGGTCAGGATCTCGAAAATCCTCCGGGGCTCCGGATCGTCCTCGATCCGGGCCCGGATCCGGTCTTCGAGTGCGTCAATCGCCACCGTGACGGCGCCCACGGCCTCGGCACCGGCTGCGACCGCCTCCCTGTGGGTGACCTCGCGTCCGGTACCGTTCAGTGCCGTCCGGGCATCGACAAGCTGCTCCCGCATGACCAAAAGGTCGGAGAGTTCGTCCACGAACGCGCTGAGCGGCGCGGTGGGCGCAGCCGCGTCGGACAGGATCCGGCCATAGGCCGCAAGGATCCGCGCATCGACCCGGTCGGTCTTCGCAAGCTCGCCGAGAGCCTTGGCAAAGTCCCGGCTCTGCCGCGGATTGATCACAAAGACCGCGAAGCCCCGATCATGCAGCGACCGGTGCACCCCGCGGTGAATCCGCCCTGTTGCCTCCATGACCACCCGCGTGACCGCGCATCGCCGCAGCCAGTTGGCGAGGGCACAGAAGCCCGTCCTGTCATTCGCGAACGTCCTGTCGACGCCGTCCACATGAACATCCAGGACGGCCTTGCTGACATCCACACCTGCGATTACCATCGTCATTGTCCTCTCGCTCCTACTCTCGTGATGATCCGGTTCTTGACCCAGGCATCCATTCAGGACGCGAGGGGACGAAGGGAGGACGGGCCGACCACGCTTGCGGACGGTTCCCGTGAACCCAGTCGGAATCGGTCCGACCCGCCCTGCGGAGCAAAGCTCCACTGTCCCCTCCCCGAGCTCGGGGAGGGGACCCCAGCGACAGGATACCCCACCTGCGCATGCGCGGCAGGTTTAAGTTTTCCACAGGTCGCGCGATTCCAACCTGTGCATAACTCTATAGACATGGGTATCATGGGAGGGTTTATACGAGTCGGGCGAGACCGCCTGGACGGAGGTGGACGACGCCTGGACCTCGGGCACGCTCGAATACGCCATCTCCGGCCTCACCAACGGCACCGCCTACGAGGTCCAGGTGCGGGCGGTGAACTCCCTCGGTGACGGCGCATGGTCGGCCACCGCGACCGGGACCCCCGATGGCGCGCCCACCGCCGACGCCGGCGTGGCGCAGACGGTGCTCGAGGGTGTCACCGTCACCCTGGACGGCTCGGGGAGCCGCGACCCCGAGGGCCAGGCCCTCGCCTACGCCTGGACGGCTCCGGCGGGGGTCACGCTGTCGGACACCGCGGCGGCCGCGCCCACCTTCACCGCGCCCACGCTGGGCTCCGACGCCGACTACACCTTCACCCTCGTCGTCAACGACGGGGTTCAGGATTCGCCCCAGGCCTCGGTCACCATCGCGGTGGAGGTCGACGTTGCGCCGTCCTTCGGGACGCAGACTGTGGCGGACCTGGGCGAGGTTGCGCAGATCGCCATGGCGGACCTGGTGCTGCCCGCGGCGACGGGCGGCAACGGGACGCTGACCTACGCGCTGGCGTGCGCGGCGGGCGCCACGGGCTGTACCGGCACTCCCGCGCTGCCTCCGGGCCTGAGCTTCGATGCGGCCACCCGCACCCTCGGCGGCACGCCGACCGCCACGGGAACGACGACGCTCACCTACATCGTCACCGACACGGACACCAACACCGCCGCCACCGACGCCGCCAAGCTCGACTTCGACATCACCGTGGACGCCAACCAGGCGCCCACCGCCGACGCCGGCGTGGCGCAGACGGTGCTCGAGGGCGTCACCGTCACCCTGGACGGCTCGGGGAGCCGCGACCCCGAGGGCCAGGCCCTCGCCTACGCCTGGACGGCTCCGGCGGGGGTCACGCTGTCGGACACCGCGGCGGCCGCGCCCACCTTCACCGCGCCCACGCTGGGCTCCGACGCCGACTACACCTTCACCCTCGTCGTCAACGACGGGGTTCAGGATTCGCCCCAGGCCTCGGTCACCATCGCGGTGGAGGTCGACGTTGCGCCGTCCTTCGGGACGCAGACGGTGGCGGACCTGGGCGAGGTTGCGCAGATCGCCATGGCGGACCTGGTGCTGCCCGCGGCGACGGGCGGCAACGGGACGCTGACCTACGCGCTGGCGTGCGCGGCGGGCGCCACGGGCTGTACCGGCACTCCCGCGCTGCCTCCGGGCCTGAGCTTCGATGCGGCCACCCGCACCCTCGGCGGCACGCCGACCGCCACGGGAACGACGACGCTCACCTACACCGTCACCGACACGGACACCAACACCGCCGCCACCGACGCCGCCAAGCTCGACTTCGACATCACCGTGGACGCCAACCAGGCGCCCACCGCCGACGCCGGCGTGGCGCAGACGGTGCTCGAGGGTGTCACCGTCACCCTGGACGGCTCGGGGAGCCGCGACCCCGAGGGCCAGGCCCTCGCCTACGCCTGGACGGCTCCGGCGGGGGTCACGCTGTCGGACACCGCGGCGGCCGCGCCCACCTTCCCCGCGCCCACGCTGGGCTCCGACGCCGACTACACCTTCACCCTCGTCGTCAACGACGGGGTTCAGGATTCGCCCCAGGCCTCGGTCACCATCGCGGTGGAGGTCGACGCCGCGCCGTCCTTCGGGACGCAGACGGTGGCGGACCTGGGCGAGGTTGCGCAGATCGCCATGGCGGACCTGGTGCTGCCCGCGGCGACGGGCGGCAACGGGATGCTGACCTACGCGCTGGCGTGCGCGGCGGGCGCCACGGGCTGTACCGGCACTCCCGCGCTGCCTCCGGGCCTGAGCTTCGATGCGGCCACCCGCACCCTCGGCGGCACGCCGACCAACACGGGAACGACGACGCTCACCTACACCGTCACCGACACGGACACCAACACCGCCGCCACCGACGCCGCCAAGCTCGACTTCGACATCACCGTGGACGCCAACCAGGCGCCCACCGCCGACGCCGGCGTGGCGCAGACGGTGCTCGAGGGCGTCACCGTCACCCTGGACGGCTCGGGGAGCCGCGACCCCGAGGGCCAGGCCCTCGCCTACGCCTGGACGGCTCCGGCGGGGATCACGCTGTCGGACACCGCGGCGGCCGCGCCCACCTTCACCGCGCCCACGCTGGGCTCCGACGCCGACTACACCTTCACCCTCGTCGTCAACGACGGGGTTCAGGATTCGCCCCAGGCCTCGGTCACCATCGCGGTGGAGGTCGACGTTGCGCCGTCCTTCGGGACGCAGACGGTGGCGGACCTGGGCGAGGTTGCGCAGATCGCCATGGCGGACCTGGTGCTGCCCGCGGCGACGGGCGGCAACGGGACGCTGACCTACGCGCTGGCGTGCGCGGCGGGCGCCACGGGCTGTACCGGCACTCCCGCGCTGCCTCCGGGCCTGAGCTTCGATGCGGCCACCCGCACCCTCGGCGGCACGCCGACCGCCACGGGAACGACGACGCTCACCTACACCGTCACCGACACGGACACCAACACCGCCGCCACCGACGCCGCCAAGCTCGACTTCGACATCACCGTGGACGCCAACCAGGCGCCCACCGCCGACGCCGGCGTGGCGCAGACGGTGCTCGAGGGTGTCACCGTCACCCTGGACGGCTCGGGGAGCCGCGACCCCGAGGGCCAGGCCCTCGCCTACGCCTGGACGGCTCCGGCGGGGGTCACGCTGTCGGACACCGCGGCGGCCGCGCCCACCTTCACCGCGCCCACGCTGGGCTCCGACGCCGACTACACCTTCACCCTCGTCGTCAACGACGGGGTTCAGGATTCGCCCCAGGCCTCGGTCACCATCGCGGTGGAGGTCGACGTTGCGCCGTCCTTCGGGACGCAGACGGTGGCGGACCTGGGCGAGGTTGCGCAGATCGCCATGGCGGACCTGGTGCTGCCCGCGGCGACGGGCGGCAACGGGACGCTGACCTACGCGCTGGCGTGCGCGGCGGGCGCCACGGGCTGTACCGGCACTCCCGCGCTGCCTCCGGGCCTGAGCTTCGATGCGGCCACCCGCACCCTCGGCGGCACGCCGACCGCCACGGGAACGACGACGCTCACCTACATCGTCACCGACACGGACACCAACACCGCCGCCACCGACGCCGCCAAGCTCGACTTCGACATCACCGTGGACGCCAACCAGGCGCCCACCGCCGACGCCGGCGTGGCGCAGACGGTGCTCGAGGGCGTCACCGTCACCCTGGACGGCTCGGGGAGCCGCGACCCCGAGGGCCAGGCCCTCGCCTACGCCTGGACGGCTCCGGCGGGGGTCACGCTGTCGGACACCGCGGCGGCCGCGCCCACCTTCACCGCGCCCAAGCTGGGCTCCGACGCCGACTACACCTTCACCCTCGTCGTCAACGACGGGGTTCAGGATTCGCCCCAGGCCTCGGTCACCATCGCGGTGGAGGTCGACGTTGCGCCGTCCTTCGGGACGCAGACGGTGGCGGACCTGGGCGAGGTTGCGCAGATCGCCATGGCGGACCTGGTGCTGCCCGCGGCGACGGGCGGCAACGGGACGCTGACCTACGCGCTGGCGTGCGCGGCGGGCGCCACGGGCTGTACCGGCACTCCCGCGCTGCCTCCGGGCCTGAGCTTCGATGCGGCCACCCGCACCCTCGGCGGCACGCCGACCGCCACGGGAACGACGACGCTCACCTACATCGTCACCGACACGGACACCAACACCGCCGCCACCGACGCCGCCAAGCTCGACTTCGACATCACCGTGGACGCCAACCAGGCGCCCACCGCCGACGCCGGCGTGGCGCAGACGGTGCTCGAGGGCGTCACCGTCACCCTGGACGGCTCGGGGAGCCGCGACCCCGAGGGCCAGGCCCTCGCCTACGCCTGGACGGCTCCGGCGGGGGTCACGCTGTCGGACACCGCGGCGGCCGCGCCCACCTTCACCGCGCCCACGCTGGGCTCCGACGCCGACTACACCTTCACCCTCGTCGTCAACGACGGGGTTCAGGATTCGCCCCAGGCCTCGGTCACCATCGCGGTGGAGGTCGACGTTGCGCCGTCCTTCGGGACGCAGACGGTGGCGGACCTGGGCGAGGTTGCGCAGATCGCCATGGCGGACCTGGTGCTGCCCGCGGCGACGGGCGGCAACGGGACGCTGACCTACGCGCTGGCGTGCGCGGCGGGCGCCACGGGCTGTACCGGCACTCCCGCGCTGCCTCCGGGCCTGAGCTTCGATGCGGCCACCCGCACCCTCGGCGGCACGCCGACCACCACGGGAACGACGACGCTCACCTACACCGTCACCGACACGGACACCAACACCGCCGCCACCGACGCCGCCAAGCTCGACTTCGACATCACCGTGGACGCCAACCAGGCGCCCACCGCCGACGCCGGCGTGGCGCAGACGGTGCTCGAGGGTGTCACCGTCACCCTGGACGGCTCGGGGAGCCGCGACCCCGAGGGCCAGGCCCTCGCCTACGCCTGGACGGCTCCGGCGGGGGTCACGCTGTCGGACACCGCGGCGGCCGCGCCCACCTTCACCGCGCCCACGCTGGGCTCCGACGCCGACTACACCTTCACCCTCGTCGTCAACGACGGGGTTCAGGATTCGCCCCAGGCCTCGGTCACCATCGCGGTGGAGGTCGACGTTGCGCCGTCCTTCGGGACGCAGACGGTGGCGGACCTGGGCGAGGTTGCGCAGATCGCCATGGCGGACCTGGTGCTGCCCGCGGCGACGGGCGGCAACGGGACGCTGACCTACGCGCTGGCGTGCGCGGCGGGCGCCACGGGCTGTACCGGCACTCCCGCGCTGCCTCCGGGCCTGAGCTTCGATGCGGCCACCCGCACCCTCGGCGGCACGCCGACCGCCACGGGAACGACGACGCTCACCTACATCGTCACCGACACGGACACCAACACCGCCGCCACCGATGCCGCCAAGCTCGACTTCGACATCGTGGTGGAGGCGCATGCCGCGCCACTCTTCGCGCCCGAGATGGTCGACAACCTCAAACCTCAGAACTACATCGTAGGCAACGCGGTCGAACTCCGCCTGCCGGAGCTGACCCTGGGCAACGGAACCAACGGGGAACACGACTACAAATGGACCGGAGAAGACGGTAGCAGCACGCTTCCGGACGGTCTGTCGTTCGAAAGCAGCGACCCGGCCGCACTGAAGATCACCGGCACGCCCACGGTGCCCAAGGCCTCCACAGAGTACATCCTGACGGTGACGGACCGCGATGGCGACGCGGCCGCGATGTCGCTCCATATCGCGGTGATTGAAATCATGGGGAAGCCGCCCGGCAGCGTCGTGAGCTTCGACGAGGAGACAGGCGAGATCATGTTGAGACGCGTTAACTTCCGCGATGGCGGCGGTCAGCCCAACGAGGGGGCATCGCAATTGTCGCTGCCCATCACCGTGGAGGCGGCGCGAATAGCGCTGCCCGCGGGCCACACGGTGAGCCAGCTCACTCTGAGCGTCGCGAACCTGATGGACAATGAGTCAATGTCACCGGAACCCGGGATCCGGTTCGGCGTGGTGGCGCTGGAAATCTCCCCGAACGGCGATCTCGGCGGGGGCAAGGCGACCGTCTGTCTCTCCACCGACGGCGTGCCGCCAGGGAAAGCGCCGATGCTGTACCACGAGGAGCCCGCCGAGGTCTGGACGCGCATCGACACCGAGATGCGCACCGAAGTCGACTTGATCTGCGGAAACGTGAGCACGTTTTCGTCGTTTGGCGTGGCTTCCGAAGCCGGGATCCCAACCGAAATGCGCAAGCAGGCGCTCGAACACGTGCTGGCCGCGTTCGGGCGCACGGTGGCCACGGATGCGGTATCGGTGCTCTCCGATCGCATGGAACATGCCTCGCGCGACGGGACGGGCTCGGGGATCACACTGGCGGGTCGGAAGCTTGACCTACGCGGGACGATGCCCGCTCACGACAGGACGACTGTTCGGACAGGGGGCGACCGCGCGACCGCTGGCCGGAACGAGGGTTGGCGTGGTACCGGTTGGGACGAGCCGGATCCGTGGGCCGACCCAGCAGGTTCGGAGTCTTTGATCTCGGAGCGGGAGCTGCTTACCGGAACCTCCTTCCGGCTCACCCTCGGGGCGGAGGATGACGGCACTAGTGAGCGTGGCGGTTTCGCTGGCGGCCGCGCGACGTTGTGGGGCGGGGGTCGGACGGCAGGGTTCGAAGGACTCTCGATCGACGGGGACGTTGTTTCGGGCTGGCTGGGGCTGGACTGGCACCGACGGGACCTGCTGCTGGGGCTGGCAATCTCGCACAGCCGCGGCGAAATGGACTATCGAGACAACACTAACGCGGAAATCGAGCTTGATCTGACGAGCGTGCACCCGTACGCCCGGTTGTCACTGGATGAAGGATTGGACGTGTGGGGCATTCTGGGTTTCGGCGCGGGCGACCTGAAGTTCGTGGACGGCGGCAACGAGACGGATATCGGCATGCGGATGGCGGCGGCGGGTGTGCGCCGCGCGCTCGGACCGTGGAGCGAGCACGGTATCGACTTTGCGGTGAAGGCCGACGCTCTTGCGGTCGTGATGCGGTCCGATCCGCGGGGACTGGACTCCGATTCCCTCGACGACGACCTACCGGGGGTGAACGTTTCCGCGCAGCGTCTGCGGCTTGCGGTGGAGGGTGAATATACCCGCGCGCTCAAGTCGCGCGGACTGGTGCGCTCGACGCTGGATCTGGGCGCCCGCTATGACCGGGGAGGAGCGCAGACGGGCGCCGGGGTCGATATCGCGGGCGTGGTGCTCTACGAGGATCCGACGTGGGGCCTCACCGTGGAGGGCAGCGGCCGGGTGATGCTGGCGCACGCAGCGGAAGGGTTCGAGGAGTGGGGCTTGGGCGGGGCGATCCGTCTCTCGCCGGACGGGAACGGGCGCGGTCTCTCGTTCAGCGTGGAGCCGTCCTGGGGTGTCGCGGCCAGCGGCGCCGAGCGGCTGTGGAGCGACGGTGTTCCGGCGGGTGCCGACAGCGCAACCCGGCGGGGAAGGGTGGAAGCTGAACTCGGTTACGGCCTCGGCGGCCCTGGCGGGCGGGGCCTGCTCACCCCCTATTTCGATGCCAGCGTGACGGAAGGCGAAGGGCAGGACTACGGTGCGGGAGTCCGCTTCCGGTTGGAGCCGGGCTTCGAGCTTGACGTCGGCGGTGGGTACCGGGAGAGCGGCAACGGCGAGGCGACGCTCGGCGCTGGCCTTCAGCTCTCCGTCGCCTTCTGAACGGGGCTTGTATCCATAACTTGACAGCCACTGCATCGAGCTTCTGATGTCGGATTACGCCTCGCTGATCCGCGTGTGATCTCCTCCCGTACCGGAAGGCATTGTGCTGAGCGTGACAGGGACAGGATTGCTGCCGTGTGTCCGGCCTGTTGACGAAGGGCGCCGCCCCTCTGGCCTCGATGAGTTTCGCGCGTTTCGTCCTTATCGACCGATCGGCGTCGTACGGCCGCCTTCGGATAAGCAAGATTCTCGATACTCCGGTCTGACCTGTGATGCCATCGCTCGTCACACTGCCCGCGTATTCCGGTCGAAACCGATCACTGATTCCATTCCAAACCGGTAAGTAAGCGGGTAATCGGCGCCGTCGGAAACGCACGTTCGCGAAAAGGAACCTGGCCATTCGCGTGTTGCTCAGGCAGCTGCGTAGATCGGAAACCTTTCGCACAGTTCGCCAACGCGCTCGGCCACCAAGTTTTCGACATCGGAATCCCCGCTGCCGTCCGAACGGGCAAGCGAGTCGACGACCTCGACGATCAGGTCGGCAATCAGCCGGAACTCTTCCGTGCCGAACCCGCGCGTTGTACCGGCAGGAGTCCCGAGACGTATGCCGGAGGTGACGGTGGGCCTTTCGGGATCAAAGGGAATGGCGTTCTTGTTGCATGTGATTCGAGCACGGCCGAGGGCGCTCTCGACGATGTCTCCCGTTACGCCCTTCGGGCGAAGATCGACGAGCAGGAGATGCGTGTCAGTACCGCCCGTGACGATGTCGAGTCCTCCTGCCATCAACTGGTCCGCCAATACCCGGGCGTTTTCGACAACACGGGCCTGGTAGTCCTTGAATTCAGGCTGCAGAGCCTCTCCGAATGCGACGGCCTTTGCAGCAATTACGTGCATGAGGGGTCCGCCCTGAATGCCGGGAAAGATCGCGGAATTGACCTTTTTCGCGATGGCTTCGTCGTCGGTGAGGATCATTCCGCCACGTGGTCCCCGCAGGGTCTTGTGGGTCGTAGTGGTTGCGACGTCCGCATGCGGAAACGGCGATGGATGTATTCCGGCGGCAACAAGCCCTGAAAAATGGGCCATGTCCACCATGAACCAGGCGTCGACATCGTCGGCAATCTCGCGGAATCGGGCGAAATCGATGACTCTCGGGATGGCTGAGCCGCCCGCGATGATGAGTTTCGGCCTGTGCGCCAGGGCAAGCTCGGCGACCTCGTCGAAATCGATCGACATGTCCTGGCGACGGACGCCGTATTGAATGGCATTGAACCACTTTCCAGACTGGTTCGGTCGAGCGCCGTGGGTCAGGTGCCCGCCGGCCGACAACGACATTCCGAGAAAGGTATCGCCGGGGCTGAGCAGCGCCTGCATGACTCCCTGGTTCGCCTGCGATCCCGAATTCGGCTGAACATTGGCGAATCCGCATCCGAACAGCTGCCGCGCCCGGTCGATGGCCAGGGTCTCCGCAACGTCCACATGCTGGCAGCCGCCGTAGTACCGGCGTCCAGGGTAGCCCTCGGCATACTTGTTCGTCATCACTGAGCCCTGAGCCTGCAACACCGCCCGGGAGACGATGTTTTCCGATGCAATCAACTCGATTTCGTCGCGTTGGCGCCCGAGTTCGTTCTCGATTGCCCGAAAGATCTCCGGGTCCCGGTCCGTAAGGTTCTCCTGGAAGAACTCCGGGTTCAACGCGGATGACGTCATGAGCATTTCCTCGCGATGGGATTGATTGCGGCACCGCAAAAAGCGAATCGAACGGACATTGTCGGATCACGCAGTTCAGGGCAAATGGAATCGAAACGGTCGGTCCGGGCAATATCCGTCCCCGTCACTTGCGGCAAGATGCAGGATCGGGTCATTTAAGCCCGCCAGACAGGGCAGAAATGCGTTCGTGACTTGATGACCGGCGATTCCGTTGCCACAAGGCGGTGAACCTGGCGATGAACGATGGGGATCGACATGGCAGTCCGAAAGATCTGTTTCCGGGCCAGCCGTGCGCCCGAAGCCCAGGAATCCCTGAGCCAGCTCGAGCATCGGTATGGAAACGAACCCGCCGCTCAGGCCGACGTCATTGTCGCGCTTGGTGGCGACGGTTTCATGCTCGAGACGCTTCACGAGGCGCGAAAACTCCGGGTTCCGGTCTACGGCATGCATCGCGGGACCGTCGGGTTCCTGATGAACGAGTTCCGCGAGGAAGACCTCGGCCACCGGTTGTCCCAGGCCGAAGTGGCCGTGATCCATCCGCTTCGCATGATCGCGCATTCGAAGTCAGGAGAAGTCATCGAGGCTCTCGCAATCAACGAGGTCTCGTTGCTTCGCCAGGGACCTCAGGCAGCCAGGCTGAGGATCACCATAGACGGCAAGTTGCGGATGCCCGAGTTGGTCTGCGATGGAGCACTGGTATCGACGCCAGCGGGTTCGACGGCCTACAATCATTCGGCTCATGGCCCCATCTTGCCGATTGGCGCGAACATACTTGCCCTGACGGCAATTTCTGCCTTTCGGCCAAGGAGATGGCGCGGCGCGCTAGTTCCGATGACATCAAGAGTACGAATCGATTCCCTGGATTCAAACAAGCGACCCATCTCGGCCGTAGCAGACAGCGAAGAGGCCCGAGACGTCGATCATGTCGAAGTCGGCATCGCCTTCGACATCAGTCACCGGATCCTGTTCGATCCCGGCCACGGCCTCGAGGAGCGCCTGATCCGCGAACAGTTCGTGTGATTGCGGTTGTCCCCGGCGGACGCCGGGACAGCCGTGCCGGCAATGCGGCGGCAGATTCTCGGATTAGTGAACCAACGCCGGCGTCTTCAGTAGCCATCACTTGCGACCGGTGCTCCCAGGAACCGTAACAGGTTGACGTCATCCGGCGAAACCAGGCCGGACGCAATCAGGGCACAGGCGGGCACCCAGACGATCAGTGTGTACAGGGTTACGATCTTGGCCTTTTTCTTCAACATCGGATCGACCGGAGCCGATTCCGGAGTCCCTGCGACGACCTGTCCGTCCTCTTCCTGGGTCCGGATACGTTGAGGCAGAACGATGAACAGGATCACGAACCAGATCACGCAGAACAGGACGAGAGCGCCGGCGATACTCATGGTGGGTTCCTGTCGGATGCCTGGTGTAACCGCCGGCACCGCCAAACCTGGTGACATGCTGGCACGGACCGTTTCCCTGGATCGGGAAGGGTTGAGCATTGGGTCCGCAACATGTGGTGCCAGTTAGCCATGTGAATTCGAATTCGGCATTTCCTCCAACTCGATCAGTGCGCCGTAGAAGTCTGCCGGATGAAGGAAAAGGACCGGCAGTCCGTGAGCGCCGATCCTGGGTTCCCGGGGCCCGAGTATTCGAGCGCCTTCGGCAACGAGCCTGTCTCTGGCGGCCCGAATGTCCTCGACTTCAAAACAGAGATGATGAATTCCGCCTTTCGGATTGCGTTCAAGGAATTTCGATATCGGGGATTCCTCGCCCAGCGGATGGAGCAGCTCGATCTTCGTGTTCGCCAGGTCGACGAAGACGACGGTGACGCCATGGTCGGGCTCCTTGATCGGCGGTCCGACTTGCGCACCAAGGATATCCCGGTAACGCGACGTTGCCTCGTCGAGGTCGGGAACCGCGATGGCAACATGGTTGAGCTGTCCAATCATTCGAGACACTCGCGTGAAACCGTCGGGCAGGAGATGGAACTGCCGGATGCTACGACTGAACGCCCCTGGTCATCAAGTACGGAAATCCCGGCAAATCGAACGTGACGCCGGGAAACACCTGGATCCTCGTTTCGCAGGCCGATTCGCGCGTTGAATCACGACGCGGCCGCAGAGGAGATTGAACGATTCCGCCGAAGTTTACCCGAAGACCTGCATCAACCGGTCCTGTCTGACCGCCATTGCGTTCCCGGCTGGTCCCAGGATTCCGGGCGGGTCCGGACTCGTTTGCGGTCGATTTCAGGCCATCCGGTCGCCGCCAGGCGTTGCCACGGTCGGAATCTGCTTCGGTACCAGTTGACATCCGCAGGGTCTAAAGGTGACACTCTTGTGAAGCGCCATATCAGCGTCCATGGATTCGTTAGGGCAATTGGGAATACGTTTCCGTTGCCCCGTTCCCAGGGAGGACAAACACGATCATGAATATCTCCATGAATGTAAACGGCCGCGAAGTGCACGGGAACGTGGAGGGAAGGACGCTTCTCGTCCAGTTCCTGCGGGATCAACTCGGACTTACCGGCACGCACGTCGGTTGCGACACGTCGCAATGCGGCGCATGTGTCGTTCACGTTGACGGGAAAGCGGTAAAGTCCTGCTCCATGCTGGCGGCGGAGGCGAGCGATTGCACCGTCACAACGATCGAAGGCATGGGGAATGAGGACGGTACGCTCGGAACCATCCAGCATGCATTTCAGGAACATCACGGTCTGCAGTGCGGTTTCTGCACACCGGGAATGGTCATGACAGCAGCAGAACTGCTTGAGCGGAACAGTGACCCAAGCGAGGATGAAATCAGACGATACCTCGAGGGAAACATGTGCCGTTGCACAGGTTACCACAACATTGTGAAATCGATTCAAGCAGCGGCTGCGGCGATGAACTGAGCCCGTACGTTAAGGGCACCAAGAGGACAGGACATGCCGAAAGATGATGGAATTGGCGCAGCAACCACGCGCCGCGAGGATGTTCGTTTTCTGACCGGAAAGGGAAGATATACCGACGACATCAATGTAAATGGACAGGCCCATGTGTATTTCCTGAGGTCACAGGTTGCGCATGGTCGGATCGTCAGCCTCGATTCGGCGGATGCACAGGCAATCGACGGTGTCATCAGGATCTTCACTGGTGATGACTTTGCCGGTGTAGGGGGATTGCCGTGCGGATGGTGCGTCACCGACCGTTACGGTCAGCCCATGCAGGAACCACCGCATCCGGTTCTGGCCCAAGGCAAGGTACGTCACGTGGGCGATCCGGTCGCCGCGGTCGTCGCCGAGACGCTCGATATCGCTCGGGAAGCGGCCGAGTTGATCGATCTCGAGATCGAGGAACTGCCGGCCGTGGTCGACATGGAAGCCGCGCTCGAGGACGACGCACCCAGGGTTCACGACGAGTTGTCATCGAATCTCTGCTACGACTGGGGTTTCATCGAGGACAATCGAGAGGCCGTGGATGCGGCGATCGAAGGCGCACACCATGTGACGACCCTGGAGCTGACTAACAACCGCCTTGTTGCCAACGCGATGGAACCACGGGCAGCGGTCGGCGACTACAATTCAGCGACCGACGAGCACACGCTCTACACGACGAGCCAGAACCCGCATGTCATCAGGCTCCTTATGGGTGCCTTCGTGCTCGGAATTCCGGAGCACAAGCTGCGGGTCGTTGCACCGGATGTTGGCGGCGGATTCGGATCCAAGATCTATCACTATGCCGAGGAAGCGTTCTGCACGTTTGCGGCAAAGGCGATCAACCGGGCGGTCAAGTGGACGGCTGAACGAACAGAATCTTTCATCACCGACGCCCACGGCCGCGATCACGTGACCCGAATCGATCTCGCCCTGGACGAGGACGGCAAGTTTCAGGCGATCCGTACGAATACGCTGGCCAACATGGGGGCGTATCTCAGTACGTTCGCGCCTTGTGTCCCGACGTATCTCCATGGAACCCTGATGGCGGGGAACTACACGACGCCGCTCATTTACGTGAATGTCAGGGCAGTGTTCAGCAATACCGTGCCCGTCGACGCCTATCGCGGCGCGGGGCGGCCGGAGGCAACGTTCCAGATCGAGCGGGTCATAGACAAGGCCGCGCGGGAGATGGGGATCAGCCCGGTCGAACTTCGCCGGAGGAATTTCGTCGGAAAGGACCAGTTCCCGTATGCGACACCGGTGGCACTGGAATACGATACCGGTGACTACGAAGCCACGATGGACAAGCTCGAGGATATTGCCGATACGGCGGGATTCGCGGCAAGGAAGGCTGAAAGTGCACATCGGGGCATGCTGCGTGGTCTCGGAATCGCCTGCTACATCGAAGCGTGCGGAATCGCCCCGTCTGCACTTGTCGGTGCGCTTGGCGCGAGAGCAGGCCTTTACGAAAGCTGCACGGTCAGGGTGAACGCCACGGGGTCCGTGAGCGTGTTAACCGGGTGTCACAGCCACGGGCAGGGTCACGAGACGACCTTTCCACAGGTGGTCGCGGACCTCCTGGGCATCGACGCCGACAACGTGGCCATCATGCATGGCGACACCGGCACCACCCCGATGGGTATGGGAACCTATGGATCGCGTTCGATCGCCGTTGGTGGCTCGGCAATCGTCCGGGCGGTGGAAAAGGTGATCGCGAAGGCAAAAACGATTGCTGCACATCTCATGGAAGCGGCGGAGGCCGACGTGGAGTTCGCCAACGGGGCGTTTACGGTTGCAGGTACGGACAAATCGGTTGCCTGGGGCGATGTGTGCCTGGCTGCCTACGTCCCGCACAACTATCCCATTGATCAGATCGAGCCGGGCCTGGAAGAAACCGCGTTCTATGATCCGGCCAATTTCACCTTTCCGGCCGGAGCGTACGCTTGCGAGGTCGAGGTGGACCCGGACACCGGGGAGGTCGGGATCTGCTCGTTCGCGGCAGCGGACGACTTCGGCACCATCATCAATCCGATGATCGTCGATGGCCAGGTCCACGGGGGGCTGGCGCAGGGCATTGGCCAGGCCCTACTGGAGCATGCGGTCTATGACGAGAACGGCCAGCTGCTGTCGGGCAACTTCATGGATTACGCGGTTCCGCGCGCCGACGATCTGCCTTCGTTTGTCGTCGACCACTCGTGCCAGACTCCGTGCACCCACAATCCTCTCGGAGTGAAAGGCTGCGGCGAAGCCGGCGCGATCGGATCGCCTCCCGCAGTCGTCAATGCGGTCATCGATGCGTTGCAGGGGGGAGGTTTTGATGTCGATCACATCGACATGCCGCTGACCTCATGTGCCGTCTGGTCAGCAATGAATGAATCGCGTGGAGGAGACGGGCAATGATTGGTTTCGAACTCAAACAACCGAAAAGCCTTCAGGACGCGACGAACGCCCTGGCAGAGGGAGGCGTGCTCTGCGGAGGCGGGCAGACCCTGCTTGCGGCAATGAAGCTCGGCCTGAACAGCCCTGAGACAGTCGTCAGCCTGGGCCGGGTCAACGAGTTGAAGGGTATTCGGACGGATGATTCCGGAAAGCTGTGCATCGGAGCGATGACAACCCATGCAGACGTTGCCGACGGTGCGGGAGCCTATCCTGCACTGGCCAGCCTTGCTGACAGGATCGGAGACCCGGCAGTCAGGAATCGCGGCACGATCGGCGGTTCCCTGGCAAACAATGACCCGGCGGCCTGTTATCCGGCCGCGGTCCTGGCTTCACGGGCCGAGGTCGTCACGGGATCGAGAGTGATCCAGGCGGATGATTTTTTCGTCGGTTTGTTCGAGACCGCCCTGGACGATGATGAGATCATTACCGAGGTGCGATTCCCGATTCCGGAGGCCGCGGCCTATCAGAAGTTTCTCCAGCCGGCGTCGAGGTTTGCGCTGGTGGGCGTGTTCGTTGCCCGGTTCGCTGACGGCGTTCGTGTTGCAGTGACAGGTGCGGCGGACGAAGGTGTTCACCGCTGGAGTGCCGCGGAAGAGGCATTGTCCGGGGACTTTTCGCCGTCGGCACTCGACGGATTGTCGGTTTCGCCCGACGGATTGATCGCGGACCTCCATGCAACGCCGGCCTATCGTGCCAACCTCGTCAGGGTCCTGACGAGTCGTGCAGTTGCCGCGTGCTAGGCCGGCGAGCCGGAAGTTCGGAAACTCGACCTCGTTGGCCCTTCGTTTCCGGGTTCACTGAACGCTCGCGCGGACTCGTGAGAATCCGCTTGCGATCTTTCCCGGCGTGCCGGGGCGTTTACGTATTCCGCGTGGGTGAACGCCGATTGTTCAAGAATGGCGTCACCCGGGTGCCCGATCCCGGCAAGACGATCGAGTCCGTCCGGCACGGGACTTGACCACGTCGGCTCGCGGAAAAAGGTATCGCATCCGTACACGGTTCAGGGCGTCGCGACAGGCGCGAGGACGGGCAGGGCCAGGCGAATCCGATGTCCCCGGGGCGGGAATTACGCCCGCAGATTATCGCGGATCACGCGGCCAGGAAGGACCGCACGACAGGGCTGATTTTTGTTGGCGGTGTGCAAATATATCCGTTTGGCTCATTGTTTGGGGTCAACGGGGTTCATTTCGGGTTTTTTTTTGGCGACGATGGGTGATTGGCGTCGGCGTTTCGCGTCTGACGGGCGATTCCGGCCGCGTCTGATCGGCCTGCCGGGCGTTGCCGGGCAGGATGTGTGGCCGTGATGTGGTGATGACCCCTTGCGGGCCTATGCGGCAGGCATTGCACGTGGCCGCGTGTTCTGGCTGAGCCGGAGGTAATCGAGCACGAGGCGCGGGTTCCGGTTCAACTTCTCGATGGTCGGCTTGACCGGCTTGTTGCGTCCGAGGATGATGCCGATGGCCAGTCTTCGGAGGCAACTGAGGTTCTCCGGGCCATGGCCGCTCCGGACCTGGCACTTGTCTTCGTTCCATGTTGCGGCGTCGTCGAGGATTCGATGCACGCGATTTTCGCAAGTCCAGTGGCGGCGATTGAAGCCCAGGATCGCCTCGGCATCGGCACTCTGTGGCGTGTGGCTGGTGATGCCGTAGACCAACTCGACGCTGGGCTCGCCGATGCGTGCCGGCTTTCCATTGCGCCCGCAGCGGTAGGACCATGTGGTTCGCTTGATCAGGAACACCTGTTCGACCCAGGGGAAGGTGATGCCTGCGACCGGTTCGGTCGCGGTCCAGATCTCCCGCTTCTCGATGCGTCCGTGCGCCGGTTGCGGCGATTGGGTGGCAAAGTCGGGCTCCCGGGGCGGCTGGGCGGCGAAGAAAGCCTTGATGTCATTGGAGAGGGTCTTCTGGTTGCCCTTGGCGACGAAGAGGAAATCGGCGCCCCGATCGTGCAGGTAGGTCGCGATCGCTGTCTGGGTGAGCAGGGCATCGACGGTGACCGTTCGCCCGCTGATGTCGGGGATCAGGTCCATGGTCGGGATGAAGACGCCGATCTCGTTGGTGGCCTTCTGCGTGTCTTTTCCGTCTTCCTCGATGGTCAGCACGGTTTTTTTTGAGCCAAAGGCGTGGCGGTGCCATGGCTGCTGGCGCCGAGCACATGGGTCTTGCGGCCCTCGTCATCGACAGCGCCGCGGATGGTCTTGCCGTCGATGGCGATGCCTGCATCCCGGTCCCAGCCATGGTCCCGGCAGAAGCGGGCCGTGGCCACGGCGAGCTGGTCGGGGTCGACCGTGACCATGATGTTGCGGATGCAGTAGATGCTCGGGAGGTCATGGGCGCCATTGCCGGCCCTGGGCAGGCGGAAATGCCTCAGCATCCCCGGCCCGAGGTCCTGGATCCAGGCATGGATCGCCTTCCAGCCCGTGGCGCCACACAGGGTGGCCGCGGCGCAGAGCGACAGCAGGGTCGGCAGATGGTAGCGGCGCCCGCGGCGTCCGCGGGGATCGTCGATTTCGGTGAAGTACTCGTACAGGCTGGCCATTTCGGCGGTGTTCATCTTGCGCATCTTCTCGGTTCCGTGAAGCTGGAGTTCCGGCGCCAGCGCCGGGGCGGTGAGCCGGGCGCGGACATCGGGAGCGAGCGGCAGCACCAACACCTGTTTCGGTGTCGATCCCGCGACATAGCCGTTGCCGTGGCGGCGATAGCCGCGGGTCCTGCCGACGGTGATCCAGTTGGCGGCGCGGTAGACGGCGCCGCTGTGACGCTCCGGGTCGCAGAAGGTTTCCAGGAGCAGCAGCGGATGATGATAGCGGGCCTGCCAGTCGGCATTGATGCGCCGCGCACAGAGGCCGAGAAAGCGGGAGCCCAGGTTCGGCTGCCGTCCGCGCAGCAGCAGGCGCACATTGTTGGCAACCAGGTGCAGCCGCCCGAACCTGTCGCGCGGGCTCCAGCCGATCCAGTCGTCACGCGCCGTGCATTTGAGCGCCGCGGCCGAGAAGGCGGCCAGCGCCGGCCATGCGCCGCTGTCGTCGTCGGCCGCATACCAAATGGTCTCGCCGATCTTCGGTCCCGCGCCGAGGTAATGATGTTCGTCCAGGAGATCGCGGAAACGCTGTTCCTCGCGACGTGCGACCGGTATTGCGGACAGTCTGGAAAGGTCGATCATGGCACCGGATCCGTTTTCCGATTCGGCGCCACTATGGACGGGCAGGACGCAAGAGTCCAGCCCGCAACGTAAATCAATCAAAACAAACGAAAATTGACGCTACAAAAATTGGCCCTGACCGCACGAGACGAATCATTGACATGTCCCGAGGCAAGAAGAACAATTCCCGGCTCTGATTCTTTTCAGCTGTCACGATGGCGAGCGGGAGATCGTGCATGCCCGTAGTTGTTGTCGAGTCTCCGGCAAAGGCCAAGACCATCGGCAAGTTCATTGGCAAGGACTTCCGAATCCTGGCGTCGTTCGGACATGTCCGCGACCTGAAGGAAAAGGACGGCTCGGTCGATCCTGACAACGGGTTCGCGATGGTCTGGGAAATCGGACGGGACTCCGGCAAACATCTTCGTGCCATTGCCAGCGCACTCGAGTCCGATCAGCAGTTGTTTCTTGCAACCGACCCCGACAGGGAAGGCGAGGCCATCAGCTGGCACCTCACGGAAGTGCTGACAAAGCGGAAGTCGATCAAGAAGAATACCGTCGTCAAGCGCATTTCCTTCAATGCCATCACGAAGGACGCCGTACGGGCCGCGTTTCGCGAGCCGCGGGAACTCGACATGCATCTGGTCGATGCATACCTTGCGAGACGGGCACTCGACTATCTTGTCGGATTTCACCTGTCGCCGGTTCTCTGGCGCAAGCTTCGCGGTGCCAGGTCCGCGGGAAGGGTCCAGTCAGTCTGCCTGCGGCTGGTCGTCGAACGCGAGCTCGAAATCCTGACTTTCGAGCCGCGGGAATTCTGGACGGTCACGGCCAGGCTTGCGACGCCCAGGGGCGACGAATTCAACGCCCGGCTGGTCGAATTGAACGGCAGGAAACTCGGGAAGTTCGATCTGAATGACCGTGAGGCGGGCGAAAACGCCGCCGCCGCCGTTCGCGATGGTTCGTTCGGCGTCAACGGTGTCGAGGTGAAGACGGTCATGCGGAAACCGCCGGTTCCGCTGATCACGTCGACATTGCAACAGGAGGCCAGCCGGAAGTTCCGATTCGGGACCCGCCGAACGATGTCCGCCGCGCAAAAACTCTACGAAGCCGGACACATAACCTACATGCGGACGGACGGCATTCACATGGCACAGGAGGCCGTCAAGGCAGCACGCAGGATCGTTCTCGAGGACTTCGGCACTGCGTACCTTCCGAAGACTCCCCCGAAGTACAGGAACAAGGCAAAGAACGCCCAGGAAGCGCACGAGTGCATCCGCCCGACCAATGTCGGGAGGCATCCCTCGCAGCTTGCAAGCCTGCCGCCTGACGAGGCCAAGGTCTATGATCTCGTCTGGAAACGAACCCTCGCAAGCCAGATGTCGTCGGCACGCCTTGGCCGCACGACAGTCGATATTCGCTCGTCCGACGGACTGGCCGCGCTTCGCGCCTCGGGCCAGGTCCTGGAATTCGATGGATTTCTCAGGGTTTACGAGGAAGGACGCGACGCGGACAGCAAAACGGACGAGGGCTCGGGGCAAGGAGGCCGGGATGAAGAACAACGCCTGCCGCCGCTCAAGGAAGGCGAGAACCTCGAATGCAGGGAGGTCTGCCCGGAGCAACATTTCACCAAGCCTCCGCCACGCTATTCCGAAGCGATGCTGGTCAAACGGATGGTTGAGTTGGGCGTCGGGCGGCCCTCGACCTACGCGACGGTCGTGGCGACGATCCAGGAACGGAAATATGTTCGCAAGGAAAAGAACGTTCTCTACGCCGAGGAAGTCGGCATCCTGACGACGGCATTTCTCAGGAACCACTTTCGGCAATACGTGAACTTCGACTACACCGCCGGCCTCGAGGAACGGCTGGACTCGATTTCGGCCGGACGGGTTTCATACAAGTCGGTTCTCGGAGATTTCTGGGCGGACTTTTCGCAAACCGTCGGCACGGCCCGTGAACTCGATTTCACTGACGTTTTCGACGGAATCAGCGACGAACTCGCCCTGATCGCGTTTCCTGATTCACCGGATACTGGCGACAAGAGACTGTGCCCGCATTGCGGAAAGGGTCGGTTGTCAGTTCGAATGGCCAAGGGAGGGAGTGGCTTTATCGGCTGTTCGGGTTATCCGGAATGCCGTTACACGCGCCCGTTGCTTTCCAGGTCCGGAAACGGGAATTCGGGGACACTCGATCTCCCGGGAACGGGACTGTTGCTCGGGAACGACGAGGAGGGCTTGCCCGTGACCCTCAGGGACGGGCGCTTCGGCCTCTATGTGCAGCGCGGGGAAAAGACCGAAAATCGTGCGCGCCCTGAAACAGCTTCGGTCCCGGAATCGATTCCGGGCGAGGCCGTCAACCTGGAGACGGCGCTGGAGCTCCTCTCGCTGCCCCGGCTCGTCGGCAATCATCCTGACGGCGGTGAAATCAGGGCAGGAATCGGGCGGAAGGGGCCATATGTCGTTTGGTCCGTGCCGTCGCTGGAGGAGAAGACCGGGTCGAAGAAGACATATGCAAATCTCTCGGACCCGCTTGAGGCGTTGACGATCGGAATGAATCGCGCGGTCGAATTGCTCGCACAGTCAAAGAGGTCCGGCAGTGGTCGTGGTGGCCGACGGCGATCCGAGCCGCTCCGGACCCTCGGCGATCACCCGGCCAAATCCGGTGAAATCCTTGTCCTGTCCGGACGCTACGGGCCCTATCTGCAATGGAATCGAAAGAACGTCTCGATCCCGAAGACAATCGATCCGGCGACCATGTCGATTGACACGGCGGTCGAGCTGATCGCGGCAAAATCCACGAACAAGCGAAGGCGAAAGAAGGCGACCAAACGCTGACACTCGACCGGCAGGGACCAGGCGCGCGCCGTGTCGTCAAAACAAGGGAATCTGGCAGCCTGGCCATTGGCCGAATGCCATGGGTCACGGCTGCGCCGACCACCGCTGCCGTAAAGCGGGCAGGAGATTGACGTTTGCCCACCGTCTGCCTGTTCAGGCTTTCCCGGCACCTTGAGGGAGTCCGGACGGCCTCGGCACTTGGTACAGGCGTGAAACGTGCAAACGATGGAGGAAAGACGATGTATGTCGATGGTTTTGTGTGTGCCGTACCGACGGCGAACAAGCAGGAATTCATCGACCATGCGAAACTGGCCGATAGTGTCTTTATCGACCATGGCGCGACGCGGGTGGTCGAATGCTGGGGTGATGCCGTTCCGGAGGGGAAAGTCACGGATTTTCGCCGCGCGGTCAACGCAACCGAAGACGAGACTGTCGTGTTCGCCTGGATCGAATGGCCGGACAAGCAAACGCGCGATGCCGCGATGGAAAGGATGGAAGACCTCTGGAAGACCGATGACCGCATGAACCCGAAGAAAAACCCGATGCCGTTCGACGAAATGCGCCTGATTTACGGAGGTTTCTCGCCGGTCGTCGAATTGTGAATTCGTTCCCGAATGCGGGCATCGCGGGACGGAGACCGAGGGCAATCCGGCAAGCCCGGCTAAATGGGGGTCCGGGTCAGACTGCCCGGGTTATTCCACCGTCCACCCGGATGTTCTGGCCGGTGATGTAGCCCGCCCCGTCCGACGCCAGGAACGAGATCGTTGCGGAGACCTCGTTGACGAAACCGTATCGTTCCATCGGAATCCGGCTCCGGAACTCTTCCTTTTCCGGCAAGCTGTCGATGAATCCGGGCAGGACGTTGTTCACCCTGATGTTTTGCGGGGCGTATCGGTCGGCGACAAGCTTGGTCCATGCAGCTAGACCCGCCCTGAATACTCCGGAAGTCGGGAAAGCCGGATGGGGCTCGAACGTGGCGAAGGTCGTGATGTTTATGATTGAGCCTTTGCCTTGCGACAGCATGGCCGGAATGACCAGGCGGGCAGGGCGGACGGCCGACAGGAAATAGATATCCATCCCCAGGTGCCAGTCTTCATCTGTCAGTTCCAGAACAGGCCCCCGCGGGCCGTGCCCGGCACTATTGACCAGAACATCTATTCGCCCCCAACGCTCGAGCGCGAGATCGACAAGGCGTTTCAGGTCGTCATTCGACTGGTTGGATCCGGTCACACCGATTCCGCCAAGCGCGTTTCCGAGTTTTTCGCCCTTGCCTGACGATGACAGGATCGCGACCTGGTAGCCGTCTTCGGAGAGCCGCCGGGCTGCGGCTGCTCCCATTCCGCTTCCTCCCGCCGTAATGATTGCGACGCGTTGTTCCGCCATTTCGATCTCCCCGAGGAAATATCCGGCGCCTTTTCCGGGAATCCGTTCAACAGGTCAAGGCAGGTTGCCTGACGCGATTTTCCGGTTGCCAAAGGTGGTGCGGCTGACGCATGTGGCGCCGATGCAGGAAGACATGGGTAGGCCGCGCGGGCGGTCTGAGTGGTCCGAAGCCTTGGGTGTGATGTCCCGGCGATCGGTTCCGGGCCGGAAATCGTGACAGGGATCAGGACAATGGGAAAGACTCTGCCGAAATCCGGGCAAACGTCGCGTGCGCAAGAAATTGCACGCATATGGTCGGCGTTGGAGGAAGCTTCACATGAAACCCGGGACCGGCGGATCGTGGATCTATTTTCCGGGGACAACGAAACGCACAGCCGTTTTCGCCAATGGTCCGCGACCTGTGACGACCTGCTGCTCGACTGGTCGAAAACCAACATCGACCAGGAAACGCGTACGCTGCTGTTCCGGCTCGCGGAATGCGCCGGCGTCGAGGACCGGCGTGAGCAAATGTTCGCCGGGGAGTTCATCAACAATACCGACAACAGGCCTGCGCTGCATACCGCGCTCAGGAATGTCTCCGGAGCTCCGGTCATGGTGAATGGCGAAGACGTCATGCCGGACGTCATCGCGACCAAAGACCGCCTGGGAGAATTCGCCGAACAGGTTCGTTCGGGAACGGTTCAGGGCGCGACCGGGAAGGCTTTCACCGATGTCGTCCATATCGGCATCGGCGGGTCTCAACTGGGGCCGGAGATGGCCTGCATTGCCCTCAGGAATTTCCGCGACGGCCCGCGTGTTCATTTCCTCGCGAATGTCGACGGCGCACATGCTGCAGATATCCTTGGCGGGATCGATCCGGAAACCACCCTGGCTATCGTGGCATCGAAGAGTTTCACGACGCCGGAGACCATGACGAACGCGACGACGGTGCGCGACTGGCTCTTGCCCGCCACGGGAGATGACGGCATCGGCCTCCACTTCGTCGCCATTTCAACGGCGGACGAACAGGTCGCGGCCTTCGGAATCCCACCTGAGCGGACCTTCGGGTTCGCCGACTGGGTCGGCGGCAGGTTGTCGATGTGGGGACCGATCGGACTGCCGGTCGTACTTGCGATCGGGAGCCGGAACTTTGGCGATTTTCTGGCCGGCGGTCACGCCATGGATCTTCATTTTCGAAATGCGCCACCCGAACAGAACCTGCCGATGATTCTTGCGTTGACCGGAATCTGGCACACCAATTTCTGCGGGTATTCGAGCCGCACGATCATGCCTTATGAGCAGCGCCTGAACAGATTTGCCGCCTTTGCCCAACAGGTCGACATGGAAAGCAACGGCAAGAGCCGGTCGCTGGATGGTTCGAGGGTCCGAATCGACACGGGTCCCGTTGTCTGGGGAGAACCCGGAACAAACGCCCAGCATTCAGTTGCTCAACTGCTGCACCAGGGCACACATATCGTGCCGGTCGAGTTCCTGGTCGGTCGTCGGGGAGGGAGTTCCCTGGGCGGTGTCCACCATCACATGCTTGTTGCGAACTGCATTGCCCAGGCGGAAGCGCTCATGGTCGGGCGTTCATTCGATGAGGCCGTCCGGTTGATGGAGAAGCAGGGACTGTCGGGAGCGGAACTCAGGCTCCAGGCATCGCACCGCGTGTTCGAAGGTAACCGCCCGAGCATTACGCTCGTATACGATCGCCTTGATCCAGGGACACTGGGCCGACTGGTGGCTCTTTACGAACATCGCGTGTTCGTCGAAGCGGCAATCTGGGGGATCAACTGTTTTGACCAGTGGGGCGTCGAACTCGGCAAGGAACTTGCGCGCGACCTGTTGCCATTTGTGGAGGCAGGACGAATACCCGAGGGGCGGGACAGTTCGACACAGGGGCTGCTAAAGACTGTGCGCGTGTAGCCGTTTTTCCGCAGCATCCCACTGTCAATCATCGTGAGTTGCTTTGCCTGTCGGCATGTCCCGGAGATAGTCAAGTCGTCGCAGGCCTCCAGTGGCCGCCTGCAAGCCGATGCAAGTTCCACCTGCGCGTTTTCATCCGCCCTTCTCCAGGCACGATGATCACTCACCAGGAGTCCAGGAACCGTACCCGGGGGATCCGGGAAAAACGCAGCCCGAACCCGGTTACGGCCCAGCCGGATTATCGTCCGGTGCTCCGGGTGACTTGAGTTTCCGAACCGTACCCGGGGCGGGTCGATGGTCGTTCCCGGTTTCCGCGTGATTCGTCGAGCAACCAGCCGTGCAGTTACCGCGTTTCCGCCCGCAGGCGGCTGGCTGCGGAATGCACGAGGTAGAACGCGCGTTCGGATCCGGCCGAAACCGTCAACGGGCGAACAGGTATTCCCTCGCGGATGAGGTCCTCCGCGAGGTTTTGGCCGCATAGTGAAGAGCGCAACACCTTCACCCCGAACGGAGTCACCAGCGATTTCGCCGCGGTCGGGCGGGAGCTTGACGACGCCGACCACTCCGCTCTCCTGATGGTGGACGCCGCATGCGGCTCCGCCCCGGAACTCGTCCACTGCGGTTGACATGCGTCTCCTCAAGATCGAAAAAGTTCGGCATCGGCGCAATCCCTCAATCGTACGTGATCTTCCAAGGGTTTCCCCTTTTCCCTTCTTCGAAAGTTCTTTCTTTGTTCTTTACATTTCGCCAGGAATAATGTTCATGGCCGTGTTAGATTCACGTCAAAGTTTGGACAGAATGCCCACGACGGGGAGAGTACCCGATGAGTGATTCCACAACTTCTTGTCCTTGCGAAACAAGAATTGACTGGACCGGCGATGTTGTTGCCGACGACCAGGTGTGATTCACCGGGGCGGTGTTCGGGAAGTCATGTCGTTGGCAGTATTTTTTGACCGACAAGACCGTCGTCGGTGAGATCACTGCCGAGAGATACGGATCCTATCTCCAAAAAACATACGTTTCCGCTGATCATGGTTGGCAACAGTAGGTACCGTACTCCATGACGGTGAGTGGGAAAATCAAGAACCAACAGGCAACGTCTTCAAGGTCCAAAACGGAGAAGGCAGAACGGAACTTGGCGCCGTCCGCTGGAGGTGACGTTTTCGCGGAATTGCAGAATGCGCGGGTACTGGTTTGCGCCCTGTCGCAGACCTTGGACAATGCGAACCGTTTGCGGCTTGCACGTTCGTTCGGTCTGGCTCTCGTGCGCAGTTGGTGGGATAGGTCATGCGCTGACCAATCCAATTCCATGGATCTGCGGCTGCCGAGTTCTGACTTTTCTGCATATCCACTCGACGATACGCTCAAGGGCCTTACCGCATCGGTCGGCCAATTGTCCGCTCGCCTGGATCCTGCCATTGCCGCATACCAGATTGGCTTGACATACACCTACCTGTTGCCGTCGGCCTACCGTTCAAGTCACGGTATCCACTACACCCCGCCAGCCCTGGCTCAACGGCTCATCCACCTGGCAACAGCTGCCAATGTTGACTGGTCGACTTGCCGCGTCCTGGACCCTTCCTGTGGCGGTGGCGCCTTTCTTGCCCCCGTAGCGCAGCACGTCATTGCACAACTGCCCGGATGCAGTCCGCGCATTCTCCTCGAAAACATTGCAAACCGCCTGCGCGGTTACGAAATCGATCCGTTTGGTGCCTGGCTGGCCCAGGTCGCCGTCGACATCGTATTGCTTCCCCTTTCGTCAGTTGCGGGCAAGAAAACTCCAGCCTTGGTGACATTGTGTGACAGCCTTGAAAAGGACCCGCCGCGCAATCGGTTCGACCTTGTCATCGGCAATCCGCCATATTCGCGAACACGATTGACACCTGTGCAACGCGAGAAGTTTCGGCGCAGCCTCTATGGCCACGCGAATCTGTATGGTGTGTTCACTGACCTGGCATTACGGCATGTCCGGCCAGGCGGCGTGGTCGCCTTTGTCACACCAACAAGTTTCCTGGCAGGCAAGTATTTCAGGAATCTGCGTGCCTTGCTCGGCCGGGAAGCGCCGCCACAACATCTCGACTTCGTCGCGGACCGTAGCCGTGTTTTCGACGATGTGCTTCAGGAAACTTTGCTTGCTGCCTACCGTCGTGGTGCCACGTGGTCGCCGGTCGTCGTCCATGAGTTGGATGTTTCCGGGGCAAAGCGTCTTGAGGCGAATTCCCTGGGTGCGTTCAAGCTTCCGGTTGACCCTTCGTTACCGTGGATCCTGCCGCGCAAGGCCAACCAAATTCGCATGGCAAGAGCCGCGCCGCACCGTCGTCATTTTCTGAACGACTGGGGATACACGGTCAGCACTGGACCTCTGGTTTGGAACCGCTTCAAGGATCAGATTCATGCCCGAATGGCCAAGTGTCGGCTGCCGCTCATCTGGGCTGAAGCCGTCCTGCCTAACGGTCGTTTCGAATGGCGGGCAAGGAAACACAACCACGAACCGTGGTTTGAGGTTCGTGCCGGAGAGAATTGGTTGGTGACCAGAGAGCCTTGCGTTCTGCTGCAACGTACGACCGCCAAGGAGCAGCACCGCAGACTGATCGCGGCTCCGTTGCCCGAATCATTCATTGCACAGCATGGCGGGGTTGTGGTCGAAAACCATCTCAACATGCTAAAACCTCTTGCTTCCCGGCCGCATGTACCCCCTGCCGTACTGGCAACTGTTCTCAACTCCCATGCTGCGGACCGTGCATTTCGGTGCATGAGCGGCAGTGTCGCAGTGTCTGCCTATGAAATCGAAGCCTTGCCACTTCCGGCGCCAGAGAAGCTCGACCGTCTGCAGGGTTTGATCGCCGCCAACATGTCTAAGCGGATGGTCGAGGACGAGTGCCAACGCCTGTTCGAGGGGTGATAAGGCGACGATCGCATTGCCACCCTATGAAACGCGCGAACAGGTCGAGGAACGCCTGTCCCTGGCGTTTCCGAAAGCCATTCCCAACCGCAATAGGTGTGTCCGTCAGCTGGTGCCAGCACCGGGTTTTGCCATGCTCTACATGGTGCCGTGAAGGACACGGGCCGCGATCTTGGGCCAGTTCGCCGATCGCATGACCGATGAGAAGGCCGGCAAGCGTGACGACAAATCGCGGCTGCGATACGCTGAGAGTATCAGAAAGAGATTGGATCCTGCGAACATGTCCGGGGTCTGATCGGACGCCGACTTTTCCTGGCGTCGGGCAACGCTCGGCCTTTCCGGCCAGCGGTGCCCAACTTTCGTTCGGGCTCCCTGTCGGTCACCATCTGTTCGGTCGGCTCGGCGAAACCCGCCCCGGAAGGCAAATTGCTACGGAGCGACGTATCCTCGCGCGTAGGTGTCGCGGACCTTGGCGAGATCCCTGTTTCTGTCCCGTTCCGGCTTAAACCTTTCCGGATCGATCATGCCGGGTTCGTAGGGAGGTGCGTCGTTGACAATCCAGTCGGCGAGGAACGCGCCGGCGCCTCCGCCCGTCCCGATCCCGACGGGAAAGCCTGCCGCGAGCCACAACCCCCGATGACGGCGCAGCGGCCCGACCATCGGGCAGCCATCGGGGGTGAAGCAGATCGGCCCGTTGACCACGGTTTTCAACCCGGCCCGGCCAAAGGCCGGTACGCGCTCGATCACCCGCAGCAGGTGTGTTTCCAGCCTGTCCAGGTCGTGAGCGAGCAATTCCTGGCCGAAGTCCGGCGGGACACCTTGCGTCGCCCAGAAACGCGGGTCGCTCTCGTACACGCCGCACAAAAGCGAAAAATGCTCCTGGCGGAAATTCGCCGGACCGTACGGGTCGCGAATCGTGGGAAGTTCGAATGCGAGCGACTTCAGTTCGGGCACGTCTTCGGTGATGAGTTCGTGGTGCTCAAGCGCGTGCAGCGGAAGATCAAGGCCGATCGGCCGAACGAGTTCGCGCGTCCAGAAGCTCGCGGCCAGCACGACGTGCTCGGCACGAATGACGCCGTCGCGCGAATGAATCTCCCAGGCCCCCTCAGAGCACTTTCGCAGCGCCTGCACCGGACAGTGCCGCCTGATCCGGGCTCCGGCCGCCCTGGCAGCCTTGGCCATCGCGTGGGTCGCCCCGACCGGATCGACATGGCCGTCGTCAGGCGTGTGGGCGGCCCCTGCCACGCCATCGAGACGAATCAGCGGATGGAGGTCCGCGACTACCCCGGGGCCGACCACCCGGTACGGGATGCCGAGCTGCCCGTACATGCGTTCGAGGCCGCGATATGCGTCCAGTTCGCGTCGGTTCGTGGCCAGCCGCAGGCTGCCGGTCCTGTGAAAACCGATTGACTGGCCGCTTTCGGCTTCGGCTTGAAGGTAAACGCGCAGCGAATCGACATAGAGGCGGGTAATCTCCGCGTAGTGACCGAAATGAGTGACATTCCCGGCCGCGTGCCAGGTCGAGCCGGAGGTGAGCTCCTGGCGTTCAAGCAGCATGGTGTCGGACCAGCCGCGCTTCGCCAGGCAGTACAGGACCGCACATCCGACGATGCCTCCGCCGACGACGGCCACCCGCACCTGTTCGGTCACGGCCGGCTCACGGCTTCGATTGACCACGTTCCGCTCGCGGAAAGACCGACTCCCGGCATAACCGGATGGGAAACCGGTTGCGGATCAATTCGTCCGATTCGGTTCCGACATGCCCAGGGTAATGGTTGGCCAGGATCTCGCGCACGCGAACCCTGGCGCGCTCCCACATGTCCAGGGAACCGCTTTCTCTCCAGTCATCGATCGGGGTTCGGTCCGCGATTTCCGGATAGACATATTCCGTGGTCATCATTGCCAGTGTCTGGTCATGGCCAAGGAAGTGTCCGGGCCCGCGGACGACCTCCTCGATGACTCCCACGGACAGCGTGTCGTCGGTGACCTCGATCCCGCGCATGCATCGGCGCACGCTCGAGATCATTTCCGCATCGATTACCATCGCTTCCAGCGAGCAACCGAGCAGGCTGGCTGTCATCCCGGCGGATTCGTAGACGAACGTCGGTCCGCTCAGCGCGGTCAGGGTACTGGTGACACCCTTCTCGTAACCCGACTGGTTGTCGGGCACCTTCGAGTCGGTCATGCTCGCGGCCACTCCGCTCGGCAGATCGAAAAACGTCATCATTTGTGCCATGCCGGCGCTCAACAGCGCTTGCTCACCGCCGCCGCCGGTAAAGGAGCCGGTACGAAGATCCGACACGAACGGCCAACCGCCGGCGATCACCGGATGCCCGGGACGCACCAGGTTGATCGCGGTCAGGGCGGCCAGGGTTTCGGCGACCACCTGCACCAGCGTCCCGGCGAGCGCCACCGGCGCCGTGGCGCCGGATTGAGGACCAGTCAGACTGAGGATGGGCATGCCGGCCCTCGCCGCGGACGTGGCGACGTTGCTGCTGTCCTGTGCAAAGGCCAGGGGCGAGACGACCGTGGTGGCATGGACGGAAAGGAATGGACGCCGCCGGAATGCGCCGTCACTCCCCAGCACGATGTCCAGCATGGCCACGATATCGGAAACATGTTCGGGCAGCGTGATGCTGGATCCCAGGTGCTTCGCGGTGCCGCAGGCGCAGGCATAGACTGTGTTAAGATCCAGTTCGCGCCAGTCGAGGATGTCCGTTGCGACGACGGGACGCGCGAACCATTGAATGTTTTGCAAGGTATCGCAAAGCCGGGCGAGGTCGAACAGGTCTTCCAGGGTCGAAGGCCGATATTCGCGGCTCTCGGAATCGAGCATTTTCACCGCTGCTCCGCCGGTGGCGAAATGGACCCGGTTGGCGTGTGCTTCGAGATCGTGGGCAGGTTTCTGGCCATGCAGGATGAACCCGCGCGCGGCGGAGGCGATCGTGTCCTCGACCAGCGAACGCGGAAACAGCAGGCGCCCGGCGTGGTCGATACGGCATCCCTTCGACCGGGCGAGATCCGTCACCGTGGGCGTCGGGTCCTTCATTCCGACTCGTTCGAGCAACTCCAACGCCGCGAGGTGGATGCGTTCCATGTCGCGGCGGCTCAGCGGCCCGTACATGCCACTTGGCGCACCGGCGGGTGGGGGTGCACATACGGCGGATTTCCTTGGACGGCCGCGACGCATCAGCGCAAGCGGGCCCGTGGAAGCGACCTGAAACCGTTCCACGGATTTCCATGCGGACCCAAGGCAGGTGTGAACTGCACCCGGAAGCCGATCACGCGGCGATACGTGATCTCGTTGTTCCGATCGTCCGGTCCGCCCATGGCCATCACGCCTCCCGGATTTCCGGCGACCTGGCCCGAGGCGACTTACCGGCCTGGAGACATCGAGCAGCGACCTCGTTCGGGATTGGGTTCCACCGATCGCTCCACGATTTCCGCCAGACGGTCGGCCCCGCCGACATAGGCGTCGTCAATCCAGATTTGCGGCACGGTAATCGGAGTCTTGTGGCCAACGATCGGTTTGACCCGCGCGAGCATTTCGTAAAGCGAACGCGGACTCGCGACAACGTCATGGTACTCGTAATCGATTCCGGACGACTCGAGGTATGACTTAGCGCGAACGCAATGAGGGCAGGTGGCCTTTCCGAATACGTGGTTTCCCCGAACCTCGCTGCGGCGTGCGTGCGCATCGATGATCGCCTCGGTCAGCACACCCCTGTTCAGCGCGTGTCCCTGACTGACAAGACGGCCCTCGACCAACACGATCGGCGCATGCCAGCCTCCTCTCGGGAGGGGACGCCACCACTCGGTCAGCCAGTCGCGAACATCGAGCGATACCGGAATGCCGGACAGTTCATTCGCAAAGGTGTCGTGAATGACATCAAGTGTCAGCGAGCACTCCCCGCACGGAATCTTCACCTTGAAAGGACCCCATGAACCGGCCCAGCGGAAAAGCTGAACCTGAACTGGTGAACCGGATTCTGACAAATCAGCCATCTCTTCGGCCTTCCTTGGTTGTTCGTCGCAACGGGGGGATCGATCGGCAGGCTTCATCCTGGTTCCGGTCTTCACAGGGCGCTTCCCCCGACGGTCAGCCCTTCGATAAGGATCGTTGGCTGGCCGACGCCGACGGGAACCCACTGTCCTGCCTTGCCACAGGTCCCGATTCCGGGATCGAGTTTCATGTCGTTGCCTATGGCCCGAATCGTCCTGAGCGCGGTCGCTCCATCGCCGATCAGCGTCGCACCCTTGACCGGTTCACCGACCTTGCCGCCTTTCACCCTGTAGGCCTCCGTGCAACTGAAAACAAACTTGCCGTTGGTAATGTCGACCTGACCGCCGCCGAACCCGACCGCATAGATTCCGTCGGAGATTTCGGAGACGATTTCAGACGGTTCGGCACTTCCGGATTTCATGAACGTGTTCGTCATTCGCGGCATTGGCGCGTGGCCGTACCCCTGCCGCCGGCCGTTTCCCGTTGGATCCACCCCCATCAGCCTGGCGTTCTGGCGATCCTGCAGGTAACCGACAAGAATTCCGTCTTCGATGAGGACCGTGCGTCCGCTCGGCGTTCCCTCGTCATCAACCGAAATCGATCCCCGTCGATCGAGAATGGTCCCGTCGTCGATGACCGTGACTCCGGGAGCCGCAACCCGTTTCCCCATAAGGCCGGAAAAAACCGACGATTCCTTGCGGTTGAAGTCGCCTTCGAGGCCATGCCCGACGGCCTCGTGCAAGAGGATTCCGGGCCAGCCACTTCCGAGCGCCACCTCCATGACTCCGGCCGGGGCCGGCACGGCCCCGAGATTGACCCTGGCGATCCGGATCGCCTCCTGAACGACGGATTGCCACTTTTCCAGGTCCAGCAGTCCCGAAAGCTCGATTCGACCCCCGGTACCGGTGGAGCCCGTCTCCCTCCTGTCTCCCTCCTCGATGATGACAGAGACATTCAGCCGCGCCATTGGACGCACATCCCGGACGTGACCGCCTTCCGGCCTGAGAATTTCGACCTGCTGATACGATGTGGCGAGGGTGGCAGAAACCTGGATTACCCGGCGATCGAGATCTCTCGCATAGGCGTCGATCTCGCGAAGGACCCGGAGTTTTTCAGGGAAGTCGGCAGCCGCGATCGGATCGGCGTCCGTGTAGACCCTTCGATTTGTCGCCGGCGGTACGGGAGCCAGAATGCCCTTGCCGTCCCCGATCGCCAACCGGGCGATCTCGCCGGCTTGAGCAATGGATCTCTCGGAGATTTCCGTGGAGTGCGCGTATCCGACCGCTTCGTCGGAAACGCCACGAAGGCCGAATCCTTCAGCCACGTTGTAGGAAGCCGTCTTCAGCCTTTGATCGTCGAACACCAGGTTCTCGGAACGCATATGTTCGAGAAAGAGTTCAGCGTCGTTGGCACCCGTGGTCGCATCCCTAAGGAGACGGAGGGCCACATCCCGGTCGACATTGGTATCGAATGGCCGGAATTCCTGTTCCCGGATCATATCCTGTCCTCCCTGGTTTCCATGTATGGTACCGGAAATCCGGGATTCACATAGCCTCATTTGGTTCGCCGGGCAAACGCGAACCGGTCACTTCACGGGCACGATCAAGTCGATGTTACGGCCACTGCAGGACGTGAACGGCTCCCTCCGACCCGCTTTCGGCTCGGCGGAAGGCTCCATTCATGGCTGCGGACGCTACCAACGGTGAAATTTCAATCCCGGAATGTTGCAGCCTGCGCAGCCTCTGCACATGCCCTCGGGGACTAGGAGGGATCTGTGCCAGGGATCGGCTGCTGCCCGGTCGCGGCTCCGGTCACCGCAATTTCCGTCCGCAACTGCCGTGCGGGAACGCTGCCGAAGCCGGCTGACCGCCCGCTCGGGAACGACCGTGAAGATCGGCCCTGAAGCACTCCATGATGTCCATGTCGCGAGTCGGTTCGTAAACGGAAATTCCGGGCGATCTGCCGTTTGCAGAGCAATGTTTCCGCGCGTATAAGGTGCCGCCAAACGTGGCGGGCTTGCGGAGACCGGCAAATGTACGTGAGAATCCTGAAACAGTTGTTTCGTGCTGCCGCTGTCGCAGTGCCCGTGGGGTTTGGGGGGCCTGTTCTGGGGCAGGACAGCATCCAAGGTCTCGAGGCAATCGGCAAGCCCGTGCCTGATGGCGTCAACTTTCAGCCGCCGGTTACCGAATTGGCGCGGGACCTCATCTGGCTGGACAACTTCCTGCTCGTCATCATTTCGCTGATTTCGCTCTTCGTTGTCGGTCTCCTGATATTCGTCGCGTTTCGCTACAATGAACGGGCCAATCCAGTCGCGGCGCGGTTTACCCACAACACGCCTATCGAAATCGCCTGGACGGTAATTCCGGTCATAATCCTGCTGGTGATCATCCCGCCGTCACTGTCGCTGCTGTTCAAGCAAATGCGCATTCCCGACGCTGAAGTCACCATCAAGGCAACCGGAAACCAGTGGTACTGGACGTATGAATACGTGGACCATGAGTTCGAGTTCGACAGTTTCATGCTGGAGCGCGAACAACTCGCAGAATTCGGATACGCAGACGACGAGTATCTCCTGGCCACGGACACCGCTGTCGTCATTCCGGTAGATCGGACGGTTGTGGTCCAGGTGACGGCGTCCGACGTGATCCACGCGTGGACAATTCCGGCATTCGGAGTCAAGCAGGACGGTGTTCCCGGCCGGCTGGCCGAACTCTGGTTCCGTGCCGACCGGGAAGGCGTCTATTTCGGCCAGTGCTCCGAGCTTTGCGGCAAGGACCACAGCTACATGCCCATCACGGTCAAGGTGGTCGGCGAAGACGTATACGAACAGTGGCTTGACCGGATGATCGAGGAGTATGCCGCGGCCCCGGGCGAGGCCGAGCCCCTGGTCGTCGCGAGCAATTGAAGGGTACACCACCAACCGGGATTCTGGCCGGATCTCGGGCCCGGTCCTGCCAGTTCGCCAAGCGGGTGCATTGAATCGTGAACCAAACTGCAGTCAGGGACCAGTTCGATTGTGCGGAGGTAGGCGATTACCTGCGCCTGATGAAGCCGCGGGTCATGTCGCTGGCCGTGTTCACTGCCGCAGTCGGAATTCTTGTCGCGCCGAATCCGGTTCATCCCGTCCTTTTTCTTGCCTCTGTGCTGTTCATCGCGCTCGGCGCGGGAGCCGCCGGAGCTCTCAACATGTGGTGGGACGCCGACATCGACGGGGTGATGAAAAGAACACGGAATCGACCGATTCCGGCAGGCCGGATCGGCAGGGAATCGGCACTCGCTTTCGGCCTTTGGCTTGTGGGGATTTCGGTCGGGATGCTGGCGCTTACGGCGAATTTCCTCGCGGCCGGGTTGCTTGCCGCTGCCATCTTCTATTATGTCGTCATCTACTCTGCCTGGCTCAAGCGCCTGACGCCGGAAAACATCGTCATCGGAGGGGCTGCAGGAGCATTGCCGCCGGTGATCGGTTGGGTTGCGGCCACAGGAATGATCGGTTTCGAGGGCATCTTGATGTTTCTCCTGGTCTTCCTGTGGACCCCGCCGCATTTCTGGGCCCTCGCCCTTTTCACCGACGAGGATTATCGCAAGGCAGGCGTGCCGATGCTGCCCGTGACCCACGGCGAGCACGTCACCCGAAACCGTATCCTGGTCTACGTGATTGCGCTCGTTCCGGTATCCCTGGTGGTCGCATTCACGCCGATCGGCGGACCGGTTTACCTGGTCGTGTCGCTTGTCCTCGGAATCCTGTTGCTGTCTTCGGCAATGGCCCTGAGAGCAAGAAAAGCGGAACAGGCGCGGCAGGACCGGCATGAGCGCGAAAGGACATTCTTCCGGTTTTCGATCGCTTACCTGTTTCTGCTGTTCCTGGGTCTGGCAGCCGATGCAGGTTTGAAGGCGGCGGGCCTGTTCACGTTCTGGCCCATCTGGTTCGGAGTGGCTTGAAATGCAGGTCCGGACTCGACACGATGGCACGCAGCCGGATTCCGCGCTGCATCTCCGGAGAAAACGCTCGAATGCAACGATCGGGTTCATACTGGGTGCTTTTGTCGTGCTCGTTTTCGCAATCACCATCGTGAAGATGAAGAACGGCGCCTCGATGGAAGCATACGATCATGTGCTGCGGCCATCCTTGCTGGAGAAGGAAGGATGACCGGGGGGACACGTAACTCCAACAGCCGTCTCGCCACCCGGTTGCTTCTGCTTGCGTGCGGAATGCTTACGCTGTCTTTTGCGTCTGTTCCGCTTTACGACTGGTTTTGCCGCGTCACCGGGTTTGGCGGGGAAACCCGCATCGCTTCGACCGCGGCCACCAATTCCGACGTCAGTGAACAAACGGTCAGGGTTCGTTTCGATGCCTCGCTTGAAGCGGGCATGCCCTGGGAATTCGAACCGGTTGAACGCCAGATGACGCTAAGGATCGGCGAAACGGCCATGGTGTTCTACCGGGCAATGAACCCGACGGACGAAGTCCTTGCCGGCTCCGCAAGCTTCAATGTCTATCCTTATGCGGCCGGGCTGTATTTCAACAAGATCGAGTGTTTCTGTTTCCAAAAACAGGTACTTGAGCCCGGTGAAGAAGTCAGGATGCCGGTTTCCTTCTTTGTCGATCCGGAAATCCTGGAAGATCCCGATTCGCAGTACATCCGTTCGATAACGTTGTCCTACACGTTCCACCTGGCGGATCTGCCGGAGCAGCATGCACGCCTTGCTCCTCCTGGCGAAACGGAATTCAACTGATTGGATGCATCCCGGCACGCCCGGCAGGGCGGCAACGAAAAAAGAAAGCAACCGAGTAAGGCATGGCACACGCTAGAAACCACGACTACCACATCCTGAACCCGAGCATCTGGCCGTTTTTCGGTGCAATCGGCGCCTTCACGTTTCTTTCCGGAACGGTGCTGTTCATGAAAGACATTACGCCGTTCCTGATGATGGGTGGCCTGGCTCTGATCTTCTACGTCATGTTCGGCTGGTGGAGCGAAGTCATCGACGAGGCCCATACCGGTGATCACACCTCTGTCGTGGTCATTGGCCTCAGGTACGGCATGCTCTTGTTCATCATTTCCGAGGTCATGTTCTTTGCGGCGTGGTTCTGGTCGTTTTTCAAGCACGCAATGTACCCCATGACGGAAGGTGCTGGCGGAGTTTGGCCCCCGGTTGGTGTCGAGCCTTTCGACCCATGGCACTTGCCGTTGATCAATACGCTCGTCCTGTTGTGTTCGGGCTGTTTCGCTACATGGGCCCACCATGCAATCGCCCATGAGAATGACCACAAGGCATTGAGACAGGGCCTGTTCGGTGCGATCATCCTGGGAATCCTTTTCACGGTCCTTCAGGCCTACGAGTACAGCCACGCCGGATTCGGATTCAGCGGAAACATTTACGGTGCCAACTTCTTCATGGCTACGGGTTTCCACGGATTCCACGTCATCATCGGAACGTTATTCCTGACCGTCTGCCTGTTTCGCGCGATGTCGGGGCATTTTTCCCGGGAACGCCACGTCGGTTACGAGGCGGCGGCGTGGTATTGGCACTTCGTCGATGTCGTGTGGCTGTTCCTGTTTTTCGCCGTTTACATCTGGGGAAGCTGATCCCGGCGTTTCCCCCGTTTCGCGGCCTCGCGTCCCGCACGACAGACCGGGGCGAAAAACAGGGCGTTTGACGTGTCTCGCCGGATGATCTTTCCAATCCTGCTCGGGTTGTCCGGTACACTGGCCCTCCTTGCTCTCGGAAACTGGCAACTCGACCGGCTGGAGTGGAAGACTGACCTGCTCGCGGAAATCGATGCACGCATGCAGGCAGCCCCGGTACCGATTCCGCTCGATCCGGACCCGGATCGCCATGCATATCTCCGCGTGTCCGTAACGGGACAAACCCGGGGACTGGAGTTGCACGTACTGACCAGCGATCGAACCCTTGGTCCCGGATTTCGGATTGTCGTACCGTTGATCGCGGGCGAAGGCCGCGTCTATCTCGCGGACCTGGGCTTTGTTCCGGAAACGGAGAAAAACCATGAACGACCAGCGATGGCAATTCGCGTCGAAGGGAACCTGGTCTGGCCGCGAGAAGTTGACCGCCTGTTCACGCCGGACCCCGATCTCGAGAAAAACATCTGGTTCGCGAGGGATGTCGAGCGAATGGCGGCGGAACTCGGGACGAGCCCTGTCCTGGTCGTGGCGGACAGGATCAGGCGCCCGGACGGCTCGGGCAGGACTTCGTGGACGATGACCAGGCCTGCGCCCGTCGATGCGAACATCCCCAATGACCATCTGGAATACGCCATCACATGGTTTTCACTTGCATGCGTGTGGAGCTTGATGACAATTTTTTGGCTGTGGCGTATCAGGCGCGGAGCCATCTGACGCCATCCCCTGGGTCTTGCGGTGAGGGACGACCGTTTCAGCACTTCCGATAGTGAGAAGCCGCCATGAAATACATTTCGACACGCGGAAAGTCCCCTGCCCAGGGCTTTGAGGACGCCATGCTGACAGGCCTTGCGCCGGACGGTGGTCTCTATGTGCCCGACAGCTGGCCGAGGCTCGAGTTCACTCAAATCGCCGAACTCGCGGCGCAGTCATACGAGGAGGCCGCGGTCGAAATCATGCGCCATTTTATCGGAGACTCGTTTTCCGACGAAACTTTTCGTGAATGTGTCGCCGCGGCCTACTCGGGGTTTGGTCACAAGGCGAGGTGCCCCCTTGTTCAGACCGACTCGAACGAGTTTCTGCTGGAGCTTTTTCATGGCCCGACACTGGCATTCAAGGACGTGGCGATGCAACTTATCGGCCACCTGTTCGATGCCTGCCTGAATGAGCGCGATGAACGCAAGACCATCATCGGTGCCACGTCCGGCGATACGGGTTCGGCAGCGATCGAGGCATTTCGCGGACGGAAGACGGTCGACGTTTTCATCATGTATCCGCACGGGCGCATCTCCGAGGTTCAGAGGCGTCAGATGACGACCCCTGATGACGACAATGTCCACGCGCTTGCGGTCGAAGGCGATTTCGACGACTGCCAGAGATTGCTCAAGGAACTGTTCGGTGATTCCGGATTCCGCGACAGGGTTCGGATCGGTGCGGTCAATTCGATCAACTGGGCCCGGGTCATGGCACAGGTCGTCTATTACTTTACTGCCGCCGTTGCCGTCGGTGCTCCGAAGCGCGCCGTATCATTCACGGTCCCGACCGGGAACTTCGGAGACGTTTATGCCGGCTATGTTGCCCGGCGCCTCGGGCTGCCGGTCGACCGGCTGATTGTCGCCACGAACCAGAATGACATCCTGCACCGCACGTTCGAGACCGGAATCCACGAAAAGCACGGTGTCACGCCGTCCATGAGCCCTTCGATGGATATCCAGGTCAGTTCGAACTTCGAGCGTGTCTTGTTCGATACCTGCGGCCGCGACGGTGACCGCGTACGTGGATTGATGACGTCGCTCCAGCAGGAAGGCGCATTCGAGGTTCCTGGGGGAGCGCTGGCGACGCTTCGGCGGGAATTTGCCAGTGGGCGGGCGTCTGAACGCGAAACGGCGACAACCATGCGCCAGCTTTACGAAAAAACCGGCAACCTGATTTGCCCGCATACCTCTGTCGGCATGAAGGTGGCGCGCGACAATCGTGGCGAATCCCCGATGGTCGTGCTTGCGACCGCGCACGCCGCGAAATTTCCGGAGGCCGTCGAGGAGGCATGCGGAGTACGTCCGTCGTTGCCGGAATCCATGGCCGATCTTTTCACGCGACCTGAACGGACCGTCCGGGTTTCCAATGACGCGGAAGCGGTCAAGTCATTCATCGAGGAAAGGACAGCGGCATGAGAATCCGGATGACACGGCTCTCGAACGGGATGCGGATCGTGACCGAGCAGATGGAAGGTTTCAAGTCCGCTTCTCTCGGGATCTGGGTTTCGGCGGGCGGCCGCCATGAGCGGCGCGAGCAGAACGGGATCGCGCATTTCCTCGAACACATGGCGTTCAAGGGCACGGAACGGCGTTCTGCGCGCCGGATCGCCGAGGAGATCGAAGATCTGGGCGGTTACATCAATGCCTACACGAGCAAGGACATCACGGCCTATGTTGTTCGAGTCCTGGAAAACGATGTCCTGACGGCTCTCGATGTCATCTCGGATATCGTGCTTCACCCGGTATTCGATCCTGGAGAAATGGAGACGGAGCGCGGAGTCATTCTGCAGGAAATCGGCCAGTTGATGGATTCACCCGACGATCTTGTCTTCGAACGGTTGCAGGAAGTCTCTTACAGGGACCAGCCGATGGGGTGGTCGATCCTCGGGCCGGCAGAAAACGTCAGGTCGTTCAAGCCGGATGATCTGAAGTCGTTCATCGGAGAGCATTACAGCCCGGACGCCATGATCCTGGGCGCGGCGGGAGCGGTGCAGCACGACGAGATCGTCGAGTTCGCCCAGCGGGTTTTCGGCCCTCTTCCGCAGGGCCAGGCCAAGGAAACCCTTCCCGCGGTCTTTTGCGGAGGAGAACACCGTGAAGTCAAGGATTTGGAACAGGCCCACTTTTCGCTTGCGTTCGAGGGCCCGAACCTCCGGGATGCCGATCTGTATACTTCGCTCGTGTATTCGACCCTGGTCGGGGGCGGGATGTCGTCACGACTGTTCCAGACGGTGAGGGAACAGCATGGGTTCTGTTACTCGATCGGGGCACAGTCGGTGGCCTATTCGGATACAGGTTCGATCACGATCTATGCGGGAACGAGCGAGGAGAACATCGCCGCGACGGCGACGCTTTGCATTGATGAATTGCGGCGTGTGCGGCACGATCTTGCAGAAGACGAAGTGGTTCGCGCAAGAACCCAGTTGAAGGCGGGAATGATGATGGCGCTGGAAAGTGCATCGAGCAGGAGCGAGCGATTGGCCCGAATGTTCCTGAACTGGAATCGCGTGGTGGACCTGGATGAAGTGTGCACGCGGATCGACGAGGTGAACAGGGATCGCGTGATCGACTTTGCCGACCGCCTCTGCCGAACCGGAGATCCCGCGATGTCTCTCTATGGCCCGATTGCCGAAACTCCACCTGTATCGGTTCTGAGTGACCGTTTGGCGGCTTGATCGATGTGGAGACGCACCCGCAGCTTTTCCATCAGGTCCGAGCGGATCGAATTGCGGTTGCCGAAACGGTCGGACTATGTCGGCTGGGCTCGCCAGCGGCGGGCAAGCAGGGAGTTTCACAGACCGTGGGTCCCGACTTCCTTTTCAGGCGATGTCTCGAGGGCCGGATTCCGGAGGTGGGTGAGCCAGGCTCACCGAACCTTCAGTGAAGGTAGCGAACTCAACCTGCTCTTGTTCCGGAATGCCGACCAGGCCTTGCTCGGCTCGCTCGCATGCAAGAACATCCGGCGCGGGACCGTGCAATGCGGGACACTCAGCTTCTGGATCGGGAGGGAGTACGCCCGGCTGGGCTACATGACCGAGGCCGTGACGGCATTCGTGAACCACGCATTTACACGGCTGGATCTTGGCCGGCTGGAGGCCGCGTGCCTTCCCGAAAACAGGGCATCGCGAGGACTGCTCGAGAAAACCGGGTTTCGAGAGGAGGGACGGGCGGAGGCATACCTTAGGATCGCCGGCGCCTGGCGCGATCATATCCTGTTTTCGAACATAAGAGAGGACCGCAGGGAAAGCGCGCGGCGCATGGAGACCTTGGCGGGTGGGCGAATGCCACCGGACGAGAGTCGGCCAGACGGTCGGACAGCCGGTGACGGGGGAACTCGGGGTGTTTCCGACGATGATCCGCCCCGGCACACCCGGCGTTTGCGCCGGGCCATTTAGTCAGTCCCGGCGATGCTGAAAAGCGCCAGCCCGTCTTTCGTCGCGTCTCTCCGGTCGGTCTTGCCCGAAAGTGTTTTCGGCGAGATTCAGCCACGACACCGGGACGAGCCGCGTGGACACATGCGGGGCAGGGGCGGCGTGCTCCTCTTGCCATCATCGACGGAACAGATCGCCGAGATTGTTCGTCGCGCCGCAGCGGCGCGCGTCGGGATTGTTCCGTACGGAGGGGGGACGGGCCTGGTCGGCGGCCAGATCCTGCCGAGAGGTCCCGCTCCCGTGATCCTGTCGATGGAACGCAATTCGAGAATCCGGGAAGTCGATCTGGACGACGGCGTTCTCGTCACGGATGCCGGAGCAATCCTGGCCGACGTGCAGAGCGCCGCATCTGACGCCGGCAGGATTTTCCCGTTGTCGATGGCCTCCGAGGGCTCATGCCAGATCGGCGGCAATCTCGCGACCAACGCGGGCGGAATGCAGGTCGTCCGTTATGGAACTGCACGAGACCTCTGCCTGGGCCTGGAAGCCGTTCTTCCGGACGGAACGGTCTTTGACGGTCTTCGCCGTTTGCGAAAGAACAACACGGGGTACGACCTTAAGAACCTCCTGATCGGCTCGGAAGGAAGCCTGGGCGTGATCACGGCGGCTGTCCTGAAGGTTGACATTCCGCCCGGCGATTCGATGTCGGTCCTGGCCAGTATCGGCTCTCCGGCGGACGCGGTCGACGTGTTCCGGCAGGCAAAAGAGCGACTCGGCAACGCCGTTGCCGTCTTTGAGCTGATTCAGGGAACCGGGTTTGACTTCCTGCGGGAAGTCCGACCGGATGTCAGGCTGCCCTTGCCGGACTCTGACTGGCTGGTTCTGGTGGAGTTCGCCGATGTGACGGGCTCGGACCTGCGGGGCAGGATCGAGAGGTTCATGTTTGCGCAGATCGAGGCAGGCCGGATCGTCGATGCCGTCGTCACGCAAAACATGGCGCAACGGCAGGAACTGCGCAGCTTGAGAGAGATGATCCCGGAAGCAAACCGCCTGGTCGGCGCCATAGCTTCGCATGATATCTCGGTACCGATCAGCAGGGTTTCGGAGTTCATTGAAAAGGGAATGGAAGTCTCGAAACGATTTGGCCCTCTCCGAATCAACTGTTTCGGGCATGTCGGAGACGGAAACGTTCATTTCAACGTTTTCCCTCCACTCGGGTGCGGTACTGAAGAACGCGCCAGGTTGAGAAGGCGCAAGAAGGCCATCTCGGAGTACATCCACGAACTGGCTTACCGGTGCCATGGTTCCTTTTCCGCGGAACACGGGGTCGGCCGCCTGAAAACGGACGAACTGCGTCGATACGGTAGTCCGGCAGGGGTCGAGGCGATGAAAAAAATCAAGGCATCTCTTGATCCGCTCGGAATCATGAACCCAGGCGCCGTTCTTCCCTCGCCTCAGCAGGAATGGACGTAACCATAGCCGGCGCCCCGAATATCCAAGCACCGTCAAACCTGTCCATCAGGGCGGTGATCAGTCAGGCGGAGATCGATTCACTCTTCATCCGGAGGATTCCGGGCTCCGGAGGGTGTGGATTCCCCATGGCGGGTTCCGATTTTTTGTAACGCGTCGTCATTGCGCCAATATTTTGATGCCTGTTCGGCAGTAATCTTCGATTTCACCGTTTTTTGTGAAAATACGCTGGATGAACCGTTGTTTTCCTCATCCTGTTGATTTCCGCTGAATCCCTGTCCGCGGGCGGCAGGCATGGTCGAGCGCTCCCAAACAAAAACTCTCCGAATGCGGGACAAATGAAGCACTCCGATGCAGGATCTACAGAAAGGTCGATGCCCCACAGGGACCAGGCGAATGACAATGTTCGTCAATGTAAACCCAAACGCCGTCATTGAGCCGCAACCTCTCCTACGTTCCGTCGCCAGGCATGGATCCGCTATCGGAGGCAGAAACCTTGGCCTCTTCCGTCGGTACAAGCGCGCATTTGACCCTGATCGGCAGGTTTTCGTCCCGGAGATCAGAATCGGTGTCGTGGGTGATACGGCTATCTGAAGTCACGTATTTGCGGCTTCGAATGGGCAATCTGCTAAAATGTTCGTGTTCCCAGGCGGACCTCCATCCAAGGGGGCCGGTCCAGTTGCAGCGATTTTGATCAAAGAGCGACCGACGCGTGAAATCCACGGAAACTGACGTTTATGCCGAGCGCAGAGAACAGTTGGACGGAGCACGTCTTACAAAAAGCCGCTAATCCTCGGAATGATCGCGATCCGCTCAGAAACGGCATTTCCTGCGGTGAAGACGGGTTTGAGCTGACTTTGATTGCCCTGTCCAATTTTCACGCGACGATCATTCCTGGCGGCCCGGCATCGGCCCTGGAACTAAGAAGATTTGATCTTCGCCAAATCGTGCTTGCCGCGAAGTGCCGTCAGGGAAGTACAATCGGCCAAGCTGCCGTTCAGATCTCTTCATGAATGGCCAGGCAGCTGACCTGATGGCCAGATGGCAGGGGCAACAGTCGTGGTGCCCGCGACCGGCATTCATCCATCGCGATGGGGCATCTCGGGTGGAACCGGCAGCCTGCAGGAGGCGAGAATGGTGAGGGCAACTCTCCCTCGAGCGCGTGTTCCTCGGACAAGGGTCTGTCCAGCGTGGGAACCTCTTTCAGCAGTGCCCGAGTATAGGGGTGCGTGGGATTCGCCAGCAGGTCAGCGGTGGCGGCAAGTTCCACGATCTGCCCCAGATACATCACTGCGATTCGGTCTGAGACATGTTCGACCACGCTGATGTCGTGGCTGATGAACAGATACGACAGGTTCAAATTGTCCCTCAGATCAAGAAAAAGGTTTATGATCTGTGCCTGAACGGACACGTCCAGAGAGGCCACGGATTCATCACAGACAACGACTCCCGGATTGACGGCCAGCGCGCGCGCAATGCAGATCCGTTGACGTTGCCCCCCGGAAAACTGATGCGGATAACGGTCCAGCATATCTTCTTGCAGGCCGACGCGGTCGAGCGCCTCGACCGCGAAGGCGCGCGCCTCGGACCTTGGAATCAGGTCGTGGGCAATGGGAGCTTCGGTGATCGCATCTATAATGCGCTGACGTGGGTCCAGTGCGGCAGCGGGATCCTGAAAGATCATCTGAACGCCCAGACCTGTGCCGGTCTTCTCTTTAGTCTTGTCCGCCATGGGTTTGCCGTTTAACAGAACATCACCTGAATCGGGTGGCAGAATTCCCGCCACGATACGCCCCAGCGTGGATTTCCCACAGCCGGATTCGCCCACAAGCCCCAGCACTTCGCCTTGCTCTATGGTCAGGTCAACACCATCCACGGCCTGCAACACATTTGCGGTCGATTTTGCCCCAAATGTGGTTGCGATCCGATCCGCCAGGTCTGGCTTCCTGCCAAAACTGCGCCGGACAGATCTGAGTTCAATCACATTCGGCAAGGGCAGCCCCGACATGTAGTGGAAAGACGCAGCGAACGGCATGATCGGGTGATGTGAAGGACAGGTCCGGCGGCACTTCGCAGGCCTCGGTGGCGCGGGCGCAGCGCGGCGCGAACGAGCAGCCTTTTGGCAGGTTCGAGAGTTGCGGAAGACCACCGGGAATGGAGATCAGACGTTGTCCGCGAGGAGAGTTCGCCGGCATGCTGGCCATCAACCCCGCAGTGTAGGGATGGGACGGTGATTTCAGCATTTCCACCGTTGCGCCCTGTTCCACGATGCGGCCCGCGTACATCACGGCCACGCGGTGGGCGATTTGAGCCACAACGCCAAGGTCGTGAGAGATCCAAATCAACGCCGAGCCCGAATCACGGCAGAGCCGCCGCATATCACGCAGGATTTGCGACTGCACGGTGACGTCCAGCGCCGTCGTCGGTTCGTCCGCGATGATCAGGTCCGGTTCGTTCAGCAGCGCGATGGCAATGATCACACGCTGCCGCATCCCGCCGGAAAACTGGTGTGGATAAGCTTCCAACCGTTCATCGGGGCTGTTGATCCCGACCCGCACCATCGCCTCGCGAACGATCTGCCTTGCGTCGCCGGAGGAGATGTCTCGATGGGCTTGGATGGCCTCGATCATCTGTGTGCCAATGCGCTGGACCGGGTTCAGGCTGGTGGTCGGATCCTGGAAAATCATCGCGATCCTGTTGCCGCGCAGGCCTTGCCACTGCGCCTCGGAAAAAATGGTGACGTCAATGCCATCGAACGCAATACGCCCCGCTGTGACGCGGCCGGGGCTGTCCACCAACCCCATGATGGACAGCCCAAGTACCGTTTTACCGGAGCCGGATTCCCCAACAATGCCGAGCACGTCGCCGCGCGCGATTTCAAGATCGACGCCATTCACTGCCGCCAGCGGCCCTTCGGGGGTTGAAAATTCGGTCCGCAGCCCTTGAATGGACAAAAGGCTTGTCCGTGTCATCTCGAAAGCCTTGGATTGACCATTGCGCGCAACTGGTCACCAAAGACGTTGATCGCGGCAACCGTCGCGAGCAGCATGACACCCGGAAAGAAGGTGATCCAATAAGCACCCGACAGGATGTAGTCGAAACCATTCGAAATCAGCGAACCGAGCGATGGTTCGGTGATGGGCACGCCCACACCGAGAAAGCTGAGCGTGGCTTCGATCGAGATGGAGTGCGCCGTTTGCAAGGTCGCCAACACAATCAGTGACGAGACACTGTTGGGCAGAAGGTGCTTCCAGATGATGCGGGTGTTGCTGAGTTCCAGGCAGATGGCCGCCTCGAAATACTCTTTTCGTCGTTCGACCAAGGCGGCGGCACGAACCGTGCGCGCATAGAGCGCCCATTGCACGATGGCGAGCGCAATGATGACCTTGTCAACGCCCTTGCCCAACAACGCCAACAGCACGAGCGCGACCAGAATGGCCGGAAAGGATAGCTGAATATCGACGATTCGCATCAGGAACGCGTCAATCCGTCCGCCGTAGAAGGCTGCGGTCAGACCAACCGCGAGCCCGACAATCAGTGCGATGGCGGCGCTGCTGACGGCCACGGTCAGGCTGGTGCGAAGTCCAAAGATGATGGCGCTCAGAACATCGCGACCCGCCCCATCCGTGCCCAGCCAGGCGACCGTCCCATCAATCATCTTTTCGCCCGGCGCAAGCCGTCCGTCCAGTACACTGACGGTTGCCAGATCATAAGGGTCGGTGGGCGCGAGTAAGGGGGCGAAAGTCGCCGAGGCGGCAATGAGCAAAAGCAGAATGCCCGAGATCGACGTCGTGGGGCGCGACAAATCTGACCGCACTAACTTGGAAAACAGCCCGGTTTCCGGTTTTGCGGCGGATATGGCCTTCGTCTCGCTCATGTCTCGTCACCTTGCAGGCGCACGCGCGGATCGAGCACTGCGTATATGATGTCCACGACCAGATTGAGCACCAAAAACAAGGCCACTACGAATAGCAGGTAGGCAACCACGATCGGGCGGTCGAGATTCACAATGGCGTCGATGACAAGCTTGCCCAGACCAGGCCAGGCAAAGATCGATTCCGTTACCGTCGCAAAAGCGATCAGTGTGCCGAATTCGATCCCCAACACAGTGACGATCGGAATAAGGATATTGGGCATCAAGTGAGCGAGTACTATGCGTCTCGGCGACAGCCCCTTGGCGCGGGCGAACCTGATGAAATCAAGCGCCATGACCTCGACAGTTCCAGCGCGCGCGAGCCGGATGACCATGGCGATCTTGAAAAGTGCGAGATTGGTGGCGGGCAAGATGAGATGGCGCAAACCATCCAGCGTAAAGGCACTACTTTCGATGCCCAGGAAACGCGAGGTCTCGCCTCGTCCAGACACCGGCAGCCAACCGAGCAAAACCGAAAAGACAATGATCATCATCAAGCCCAACCAGAAGGTCGGGATCGATATTCCGAGCACTGAGCCACCCATGATGATGCGCGCGCCCCATCCATCAGGGCGCAAGCCCGCGTAGACACCCAGGGGCAGGCCCACTGTCACGGATATAATCAGCGCGCAGGTCGCAAGTTCAAGCGTGGCCGGAAAACGCTCCGCCATAAGCGCAAGTGCCGGTCGTCCGAAGATAAAGGAATTGCCCAGATCCCCCGACATCGCACCCACCAGGAACTTCCAATATTGCACATGGACCGGCTGATCGAGCCCGAAGTCGCGGCGTACACGATCGATTTCCTCGGGCAGGCTTTCCGGGTTGACGAGCATGTCGACGGGATCACCCACGAGATTGACCATCGAGAACACCATCAACGACATGACGAACAGAACGACCACGCTTTGCATGACGCGTCTCAGGACAAAGGCAAACATCGGGGAGCCCCTTCGTAGGTTGGCCCGCCACGGACATGCGGCGGGCCAACCTTAATTCATTTTTGCGGATGAATTTTGTGGATGAAGGTGCTGTCCAGGGCACCGTGTTCATAAGCGATGCCGTCGCGTGCGGCCCAGGTCGCGATCTCGTGATGAATTGGAACCAACGCATATTCCCGCATCGCGATGTCGGTCGCCTGAATGAAGGCCATTTCGCCCATGGCAATGTCCATCGAAGATCGCCCATCTTCGATCAGCTTATCGACTTCCGGGTTGCTGTAACCGTTGCGGTTGCCCGGTCCGTAACCGCGCTCCTTCTGCTTGGTGTGAATGAAAATCCGCAGCGGGTGCGAAGGCTCACCCGAGCCATTTGCATAACCGGACATGGCAGCGGTGAACTCAGGCGTGTCACCAGGCCCTCCGCGCGAGAAGCGCTTGAAAAAGACCGAGGCCGGCATGGTCTCGACACTGGTGTCTATACCGATGCGCGACAGCATCTGCGCGATGGCTTCGAGAATCCGTGTGTCGTTTGAATAGCGACCGGCTGGCCCATGGACGGTCAGTTTGAACCCGTCCCCATAGCCTGCTTCGGCCAGCAATTCCTTTGCTCGTTCCGGATCATGGTCATCTGGTTCGAGATTGGAGGAGTAGCCAATGTAACCCTCGGGCGAAAACTGACCAGCAGGTGCGGACAGCCCGTCCATCACACGATCCGCAATGGCCTGGCGATTGATCGCCAGAGACACGGCTTCGCGCACGCGAATGTCCCGAAAGGGTGTGGCAATCGGATTGCCGTCATGATCAGTGACGTAGGGTTTGATCGGGTCATCGGTCATATGCAACGTCATGTAGAGCAGACGGTTGGACACCGACTTGAAGACCGACAGCCCGTCACGGCTTTCCAAATTGGGCAAATCAGCGGGTGCGACCCTCTCGATGAAATCCACGTCACCGGCGATAAGCGCGGCTGCCCTGGTTGTGCCGTCGCCAATGGGGCGAATGACAACACTTTCCCAATCCACTGCCGCCCCCCAATAGCCGTCATTGCGCGACAATTCGATCACGTCGCCGGGCAGCCATTTGGTGAAGGTGAACGGGCCCGTCCCGAAAGAGGCCGCGCCGATGTTGAAATCCTCAGTCGTGGCATCGACGAACGCGGAGTCGATAATCGAAATCCGCGACATGTCGTTCGGCGTGAAAGGGTAAGGTTTCTCGGTCGAAATCCGCAGGGTCAGGTCATCGACAACTTCAAAGGTCTTGCCCTTGATGAAGGTAGCGAAACTGGACGGGCTGTTGGGCACATTCGCCGCGCGCTGCATCGTGGCGACCACATCTTCAGCGGTGAATGCCGCGCCATTGTGAAAGGTTACCCCGGGGCGCAGCTTGAATTCCCAGGTGCGCTCGTCCATTGGCTCCCAAGACGCGGCAAGCCCGGGGACGAGGTTCTGGTTCACATCCTGCAGGACCAGCGCATCATAGACCTGCGTCGCCATCGAGTTGTTGATGGTCAGGTTCTGATAATGCGGGTCCATGGACGTGGGTTCGGCGGCCAGAGCCACTGTCAAGTCGTTTGCCGACACAGGACCGGCCAAAAACCCAAGGCTCGTCGCCGCGGCGGTCAGCAAAGCCGCTGGATTAATGATGGACTTTCTCATTTTTTCTTCCTTTCATCGATATTCGGATGTTTCCCTGGTGATGACGGCCCGAATTCACCGCCGGGCTTTCGTCGCGAATTCCTTGATCTGCTCGTTGAAGAAGTCGGGGTATTCCGCGTAAGAGGCATGACCAGCCTTGGGGAATTCGACATGATGTGCATTCGGAAATGCTGCGACCAGCAGCGCATGCATTTCAGGCGAGATTACGGTGTCTTCGCCACCTGACAATATTAGTACGGGAACGTTCACATCCCGGCTGATTTTCGTGTTGTCAGTTTCCTGACACATGCGGCCACCGTCGCGGATACCTTCGAGCCGCGCGCTTGCTGCTATTTTGGCCAGGAACCGAATGACGGTTTGGGAAGTTCCTTCGGGCGTGCTGCGCTTGGCACGTTCTAGACCATAGGCCGCATTGACCCCTTCGGACCGGATGCGGTCGACTCTCGTTCCGTACCGCGCCATCAGCGGCTCCCCTTTAGGGCGGGCAAAGCCCAGATGCGTCGAAGACAGCACCAGGCCCACGGTTGAGGTTTCTTGATCAGCCGCCAATTGCGCGGCTACCACGCCTCCCATCGAATGGCCGACCACGATTACGTCATTGACATTCAACGCTTTCAACAGGGCTTTGGCCGCATCAACATAGTCTTCAATGCCGTCTCCGAATGCATCGGAAGCCCCAAAGCCTGGAGCATCCCAAGCGACAACGCGGAAAGAAGTCCCCAGTGCCCGAAACAGGTAGGCCCAGCTCTGACTGCTGCCATTCATGCCATGGAGCAAGAAGAGAACGGGTCCCGCACCCGTTTCACGATACGCAAGGCGGCCGCCATTGTAGGATATATGCTGCAACTCAGGCGTATCCCACATTCGCGTGACGTCCTCTGGGCAATGATTTCATCAGAAGGCGCAATGGAGTGGCAGAGATACCCCGGCACCCGCTGTTACTCAATTGCAGCACAGAGAGTGACAACAAAAAAGCCTAAAACATTTTACATATTTGTGCCTGATGGTTGAGACTCAAGCTCGCGCATCGACATAAGCGTATGGGCGAGCTTCAACACACGGGAAAACTCGGGATTTGATAGAAGCGCGTTGCAATAATTGCGCCAGGCCTCCAGCATCGGTTCGGTCGGGCGAAAATCGCGGCGACGGCGGTCGCACTTGCCTGGCAGCTCTTCCAAATAGCCGAGTTCCAAGGCTTCATGTACCGTTGAAGTGACGGTTGGACGACTAAATTCAGAGACTTCCACAAGCTCCGAGATGGTGAAACTACCCTTGATGAAGTAGAAGTTCATCATGTACCGACGCAGTTCGAACGCGGTGAAGCTGGTGTTAAAGAAACGGCGCACCTGGCCTGGTTCGTGCTCGCGTCGATAAACATGGCGCGAACTTTCAAAGGAGGCCTGCGCAAAGCAGAAGCGATGAAACAGCGTCCCAGACTCACGCATGGTCAATCTCACCGAATTATAGATAATTTCTTACACGTTATGCTATTGCTCTGGTCGTCTGTCTGCAAGGTACCGCTGTTGTCCGAATGTTGTTCCGGCATGGCACGCTTTTTCGTGGATCAATGTTGCAAAAGCGAAACATGCCGGAATTGCATCCGTTCCGAAGGCGCCCGTTGACAAGGATTTTCTCGACGCCATGACCCGCCACTTCCGTCCCGTGGCCGCTTCGCGTCGACAGACCGTGGCCGAGTTCGAAAGTGGCTCAATCGAAGGGGCATGCATGGCCATTGCCATCCCTGGCACGGAACCGAGGGAGGCCACCAGGTAGGTTTCTCCGCTTTCTTCGGATCGGGCGAACGCCTGCACTTTGATCGCCTTTGCACCCAAGACCAAGACCACGCCGCCTCGGCGTGGGTGGTCTTCGCTGTCAAATTTCCGGGGATGCGCTTGAAAACATACAAGACTGCCTTGCTGCTCAAAAAACTTTTGACTCCAAACATTGATGCTCGGATGCCCTGACCAGCATGGTAGATCCGATTGCCGGGAAGGTGAATTAAATTCGGGGCTTGCCAGTATGGGGGGATCCGATTGCGCCAGTCGATACCGGATTGATCCGCATTGACGATAATCTCGTGCACGAGATTGAAAACAATGCCGACGGATGTCGAGACCCGCGCAAATGCCGTGCGAGATGTTAGCGCCGCCTTGGAAAACGAACTCCGCGACATTTGGCCGGGAGATGTCTACCTTGAAGACACCAATGCAGAAAGCGATTTGAAGCTCATCGCCAAGATTGCAAATGCAATTTGCCAGTACGCTTCGGTCCCATCGGTTCAATTTTGACGCGACTTATTAGGTTGTTGTGTTAGCGATTATTCGTGGTGTTCGACATTTCCGACGTGAGCACCACGACATCTGCTGACACGATCTGTCCGTTCCATTCCTTCAGGACGGCAGGACGCAATGTATTCCGGGAAGCTCGTCTTCTCCCAGGACATGGATCTTCTTTCTTGGGACAACTCCCGTTCCGGCGCGGCCTTCACTCTGGTTGTCCCGGCCGTCGCTGCAGCAGTTCAGATTCCAGAAATTTTTCAGTTAAACCACCCGTCAATTCGGAAGGCGGCGGAATTCAATAAAACATGCGTCAGGCCAACTGCCTCTGCCACCGCGCGGGCAGAGTTGGAAGCGGGGGCGAGTTAACTTTTTTTCTGGAATAACCTTAAAGATCATATACTATGTCGATCAATCAAGTACGTCTCAGGTCAGAGGAGGGTATAATGAAAAAACTAGGTCAGTTGTTTGCTGCCACACTGATTGCAGCGGGTTGTGTTAGTGCTGGTCCGGTAATTGCCGAAGATGTCACCGTCAAGCTGTGGTCGCGTGCCGACCGCTCGGGACCGCTGCGTGCGGGCAATGTTGTCGCCGCGGCTGACCAGTACAACCGCATGCTCGAGGCGGCCGGTTCCGAGGTACGTGTGGTCGTCGAACTTATCGAAACCAATGCCCGCGGCTTTGACGCGGACGCCCTTGACGTACTCAAGGCGCATTCGGTTGGCGATACTCCAGACATTCTTGTTGCGGCACATGAATGGATCGGTTCGTTCGTGGAAGCTGGACTGGCGGCAAATCTGGAAGAGCATATCGCCGCCAACGAACCCTTGTATGCGGACATGATTCCGCAACTTTGGGATTCAGTGAAGTACAAGGGTGAGCGCTACGGCATTCCGCAGGACTCGGAAATCCGGATGTTCTTCCTGAACAACGATATCCTGCGGGCTACCGGAAAGTCCGAGGAGTTCATCGCCGGGCTGCCAGCCGCGGTCGAGGCAGGCGAGTTCACGATGTACGATTTCTGCGATCTTGCAGCTGAGGCTGTCAATGCCGGAGCAGCCAAGGTTGGCTGGGTACACCGGCCAAACGTGGGACCGGACTTCCAGATGGCTATGGCTTCATTCGGAATCGACATCTACAACGAGGAAGAAGCCAAGCTGCAAGTCACCCGGAAAGGTCTGGTCGCATACTACAGCTGGCTGCAATACTGCGTTGAAAACGGTTCACTGCCGGCTGACATGACCACGTGGTCCTGGGACTCCGTCCACGCGGCGTTCCGCGGCGGCGACGCGCTTTCCAAGTTCCACGGTATCTGGAATGTCGGGGCGCAGCTCGAGTCATTTGGCATCAGCGGCGCCGACGAGTACTTCAACCTGATCACCTGGATTCATGCGCCTCCGGGCGAAAAGGGCGGCCAGCCAAAGAACCTCAGCCATCCGATCGTCTATGTGGTTGGCGATACGCCGAACAAGGATCTGGCAGCCATGATCGTTGCACTGGCTTCGCAGCACGTGCCGAACACCGCGCATGCGGTGGGCACCAATCATACCCCGATCAACTACGGACAGGCGTCGATGCCGGAGTTCGTGGAAAAGGGATGGGCATTGATTGCTGGCACACCGATGCTGAAACACGCGGAGTTCATGCCGAATCATTCCAAGATCGGACAGTATAACGCCATCACCTACCAGGGCGTTCAGGCGGTCGAGACCGGTGAACTGAGCCCCGAAGAAGCTGCCGACCTCGTCATCGACGAACTAGAGGTCGAACTTGGCGATGACGTGATCATCCTCGAATGATCTAAATAGGTGAACGGGCCGCCATAGTGGCGGCCCGGACCCAATCAAGGTGCGGTCGTCGACTTTCCGAACCGGAACCAACATGCTGGTCTTCCTGGGGCCGGCATCATTCTTTCTTGTTTGTTTGCTTCTGGCCCCGATCTTCGTTGACCTGGTCGTTGCCTTCACCGACATGGCGCAGACCATTCGGATCAACGAGTTTACCACCAAGCAGTTCAGCAAGCTTGCCCGAGCCAGTGAGGACGCCTGGCTGGGATTTGAACTCCGCGCGTCCTTTTACCGGGCGCTGAGCCTCTCTGCCATTTACATTTTCTTTACGCTGGCAATCTTCAATCTGACCTTTGGGCTGATTCTCGCGCTGACGACAACAGCGCTTCCGGACTGGCTCGGCGGCGTGTATCGCGCAATCTGGCTGCTGCCGCGCATGTCTCCCTCCGTGGTCTATGCGCTGCTGTGGGTCTGGGTCGTTGATCCGACAGAACGGGGATTGCTAAACCAAGTCATTGGCGCCTTGGGCATTTCTCCGATCAACATGAAGCTCGATGCGCCAATCGTCCTGATCGTGACGGCCAACGGTTTCATCGGCGCCTCGATTGGCATGCTGATACTGACCAGTTCCATCCGCTCGATTCCCGAGCATCTGTTTTTTGCGGCGCGGGCCGACGGCGCTGGCTCCCTGTCGATCATTCGGCACATTGTCCTGCCCGCTCTGCGCTGGCCGCTTAGCTACATTACCGTCTTTCAGTTCCTCGCTCTTCTCGTATCGTTCGAATACATTTTCCTGATCATGGGGCCGGCGCGCTCAACCATGACGATGGCAATGCTGGCCTACACCAAGACGCTTGCGCCAGACATTGGTGCCGGCCAGTACGCCTATGGTGCGGCGATTACCCTGATCCTGATCGTGATCGGCGTATTCGTGGCGCTGGTCCTTTATCGCCTTGCCAACATGACCCGGCTGCTGATGGCGCCCCGGATCGAGGTGCAGTGATGGCGGTGGCGAAGACACAGGCCGATTGGGAACTACTGGCGCGACGATCGCGGCGCGACCGGCGGATCAAGCATGGGCTGCTGATCGCCTTTCTGACGCTCGTCACAATTCCGGTGATCGTGCCGTTTTTTTGGGTTTTCGTGATTTCAATCTCGGCCCGCACGGGCGGTGTCGAATCCGACGTGCTGTGGCGGGCCTGCGCGATCCTGGTGCCGGCCGTATTTGCCTATGGCGTGGCCCATACGGCGTTCCGCAGCGTCCGCCAGCGTATCTATGCTGCCGTGATCCTGATTTTGCTTGCGGTCGTCGGACTCGCCATCACCGTCGGCGATGACCTGCATCTTTACAATTACCGGTTCATGGTCAATCCCAACCTCGTGGAGGAACTGCGAGGCGCCGCTACGGCTGGCGGACAGTTCCCCTGGGTTTGGGTGGCATTTGTCAATTCCCTGATTGTGGCAGCAACCTCGATGGCGCTCAAGGTCACCGTGGCGACGCTGGCGGGCTATTATCTTTCCCGTTTTGCATTTCGCGGCCGCTCCCAGTTTCTGCAGGGGCTTTTGATCCTGGAAGTGTTCCATCCCTGGATGCTGACGATCCCGATTTTTCTCGTGATCTTCTGGATTGGACTGCTCAATACATTGGCCGGACCGATCCTGGTGCTTACCGCAATCGACCTGCCATTCTTCATATTCATCATGAAAGGTTTTTTTGACGCGGTTCCATGGGACATCGAGATGTCGGCCATGACCGATGGCGCCTCCCGCCGGCAGGCCTTCCGGATGGTCGTGCTGCCGCAGGTGCGGGGCGGCATCATCGCGATCGCCGTCCTGGGCTTCATCAAGGGCTGGGAGGAGTATGTCTTTGTCACGGCCCTGCGGACCGGCAACTCCTACTGGGTGATGTCCACCTACCTTTACTATGTGGCGGAAGACGTGATGGGCGTGGATTACGGTGTCGTTGCCGCTGTCAGTGTCATATACATCATACCTTCACTGGCGCTTTATCTCTTCTGCCAGAAATTCCTCACTCAATTGACACTCGGAGGTGTCAAGGGCTGATGGCAAACGTTGAACTGCAAAATCTCACCAAGGTCTGGGACCAGGTCACTGCGGTTGACAATATCAATCTGGAGATCCGGGACGGCGAGTTCCTGGCAGTGCTCGGACCATCGGGCTGTGGCAAGTCTACGACCCTGTTCATGCTGGCCGGAGTCTACCTCCCGAGCGGTGGCGACATTCTGTTCGATGGCGCCCGGGTCAACGATGTCGAGGCTCGCTCCCGCAATGTCGGAATCGTGTTCCAGTCCTACGCACTCTATCCGAACATGAATGTCCTGCAGAACATCATGTTTCCGTTGCGGTTTCAGGAAACAAGGGACGCGGCCGGACAGGCGCGGGAGATGGCGGAATTGGTGCAGGTCGGCGAATTGCTTGAACGTCGCCCCAGCCAGTTGTCCGGAGGCCAGCAGCAACGGGTTGCGCTGGCGCGGGCGCTGGTCAAACAGCCAAATCTTCTGTTGCTGGATGAACCCCTGTCAAACCTCGACGCGACCCTGAGGCTGACCATGCGCGCCGAAATCCGCCGGATTACCCGGGAATTGGCGGTGACGACAATCCTCGTGACCCATGACCAACTGGAAGCGACGACAATGGCGGATCGTGTCGTGTGCATGAATGTCGGCCGGATTGAACAGACCGGAACGGCCGAAGATCTGTATCTGCGTCCTGACACCCTGTTTGTCGCAGGATTCATCGGCTCGCCGCCGATCAATCTGATCAGACTACAGTCCAGGCAGCGCGCCGTGCTCGACGTTCCGGATGCGGCCGAGACTGTTGGCATTCGGCCGGAATTGCTGCGATCGGCTGAAACCGGGCTGCCGGTGACGGTGACCACAGTAGAGCCGATGGGACGCGAGACCCTGGTAACGGCCGACAGCAATCTCGGCCCGCTGCGGTTTCTGGAAGCGACATCGCGCCCCAAATGGTCGGCCGGTGACAGACTGCACGTCTCGTTCCAGCCACGGGATACGATTGTCTTCGATGGCGCTGGCCAGCGGGTATCTGATTTGCATGCCGCCATCGGGTAACACGATCGCACGTAATGCGTTTGACCGTCGGGTCGAGATGCTCGAGCCGCCTACCGCCGTCCAGCGTCAGGAAGCCCTGTCGTTATCTGGAAGCAGGAAGGTGCATGACCGGTTGCTGGCCAGTTGGCCCTGCCTGAGCACCATCGAAACGTCCGCCTCCACGGTACCGGCTGCGCCGTTGTCGGGACTGACAATCACGGCTTGGAATATGGAACGCTGCAAGCAGGTCGAACAAAGCGCGGAAATGATTGCGGGCGCCGGTGCCGATGTCGTGCTTGCCACCGAAATGGACCGCGGCATGGCGCGGTCCGGACAGCGCGACACGCCCGGTGATCTGGCAGGTTGTCTGGGCTGGGGATATGCCTTTGGTGTCGAGTTTGTCGAACTTGGTCTTGGCGACGTCCGGGAAACGCGCGATCATGCCGGGGAAATCAACCGGCAAGGCCTGCATGGCAATGCAATCCTCTCACGCTATCGGATTGACGATGTGAGATTGCTGCCGCTGGAGGCCAGCGGAGACTGGTTTGTGGGCGCACCCAAGGATGACGGCCAGGTCAGGGTCGGCGGGCGCATGGCGTTGGCCGCGCGGCTGGCAACCGAACGGGAACCAGTCGTGATTGTGGCCGTCCACTATGAAAGTCAAAGCGACAGTACTGACCGGGCCAGGCAGACCCGACGCCTGCTGGAATGCCTGGAGAACGAATTTGGCGACACCAGATGCATCATCGGGGGCGACCTGAACACAAAAGGATTTCTTCAGGCCGGTCTTGCCGGGTCTGCAATGCTGGACGGCGCTGCAGAGTCTGAACCAAGTTTCGCGCACTTTGCCGCGGAGGGGTTCGACTGGCGGCAGACCAATACCGGGGCGCATACGACCCGGCTGCATCCAGAAGATCCGCCTGACAGTCCGTTGACGATGCTGGACTGGCTGCTGGTGCGGGGCGTTCATGCGGGCCGGCCATTCGTTGTTCCGGCATGCGGTGCTAATGGCGAGTATCTTTCCGACCACGAAATGGTCGGCGCCACGGTTTGGCCGTAATGTGGATGCGGACAAGGCGGCCCGCGTCCGCCGGATTCTGAATCCAACTGCGGTGTGCGGCTGTGTGACCGACGGTATTGCCGTGACGAGGATAGTCAGCCATCGCGGAGCCTGTCGGGTAGCACCGGAAAACACGATCGTCTCCGGCCGACGGGCGGCTGAGCTCGGTGCCGACATCGTCGAACTGGACGTTCGTGAATCCGCAGACGGTGTCCTCTATGTCCTGCATGACGCGACGTTGAATCGCACAACGAATGGCCGCGGACTGATTGCCCGGATGCAGAGCCGGGATCTGGACCGGCTGGATGCCGGATCCTGGTTTGGCCCGGAATTTGCCGGCGAGCCGCTGCCACGCCTCATCGACTTCCTGATGGAACTCAAACCGCTTCTGGGATTCTATGTCGAGGTAAAGGCCGCCGCGCCCTGGAGGTTGGCGGCAGAACTCGAGGCCGCGGGTCTCGGGTCCGGCTGTATCATCTATTCGGAGAATGACGAAATGCGCACGGCGCTGCGAAAGGCCTTGCCCCACCAACTCCACATGGTGAATTACCGGGATCATCCCGACATCGAGAATGCCCGGGCCGCGGGCGCCTCGCTTCTCGAGTTTCACAGCATGGACATGACGACGCAGCTCATTTCGTGCGCGCGGGCTCAGGGTTTCGAGATCATGATGCACACCCCGCGCCACGACGAATCCGCATTTCGGCAAGCCCTTGTTGCTGGCGTCGAATACCTCAATATTGATTACCCGGCGACTGCCCAGACGCTTCGCCGCGAGATACAAAGCGCCTGAACGGCTGGCTTCAACAGCTCTTCCGCTGCAGGCTTGCGCCATCTGCAAGGCATCAGGAAGGATCAGAGTCGGAAACGCAAGGGGACGGGGACGCTGCGACCGGAACAACACGTACGGGAAACCGAAAAACGACATCTGGTTCTGTCCGCTCAGAAGGGACTGGAAAAGACCCTCCAGCAAGTGAAAATCACTCCACCCCCGAACGATTGCGATCGCTTGCCCAGCCCGCCTGATTATCGACATCCCGTATCCTGTTGTAAGGACGCGAATAAGCGAGAGAGATCTTCTGCCCTGTCGTGTATTTTCAGAGAACAGAAAGCGGTCTTGGCGGGTGCACCAACATTTTTCAGTGTCCCGGAAATGTGCAGAGAGTTGCCACGGACAGCCCCATCGAATTCAGGACAGCTTTGCCTCCGAGGTCGGGCAACTCGATGATGACTCCTACCTGAACAACCGTTCCTCCGAGACGATCGACAAGCCTGGCAGCGGCCGCCGCCGTTCCTCCCGTGGCAAGGAGATCGTCAACGAGCAGTATTCTCTCGCCGTGAACCACGGCATCGTCGTGCATCTCGAGTGTCTCCACACCATACTCGAGCTCGTAGTCCTCACTGATCGTGGCAGCAGGCAATTTTCCCTTCTTGCGTACCGGAACGAAGCCGGTTCCCAATTCCTGCGCCAGGGCGCCACCGATAATGAAACCGCGAGCTTCGATCCCGGCCACCTTGTCAAAATGCGTCTCGTTGGTTGCGGCAACCAGCCCGCGCACCGCCAGTTCCAGTCCTTCGGCGCTGCCGAAGAGCGGCGTGACGTCCCGGAAGAGAATTCCGTCGTGCGGAAACCCCGGAATCGTTCGAATGAAATCCTTGATTTGACCCGTCATGGGACCTGCCCGAGTACCCGGCCGGCGACGGCGTCGAGTCGTGCGACGACGGTCGCGTCACGGTCTTCCAGGCGCGTCAGTATGGCAAACTCGAGAGCCCTGTCGCAGCCCTGGGGGCACGCCGAACGAACGCCAGCAAAATTGTCCGGGAAAGAGCCAATCACCTCGCGCATGCGGCTGGCATTGCTTGTCAGGGTCCTAATGATCTCGGAAACGTCGACTTCCCCGTGATCCGGGTGCCAACTGTCGTAATCCGTGACCATCGCGACTGTCGCGTAGCAGATTTCGGCTTCGCGGGCGAGCTTGGCCTCCGGCATGTTGGTCATGCCGATCACGTCGCAGCCCCAGTTCTCCCGGTACATTCTGGATTCGGCCAATGTCGAGAATTGCGGTCCTTCCATCGCCAGGTATGTCCCGCCACGATGAACCCGGATCCCTTGCTCCCGTGCGATCTGCTCCAGCGAGTCACCGAGGCGTCTGCATGTTGGATGCGCAACCGAGACATGCCCGACACAGCCCGAACCGAAGAAACTCTTTTCGCGAGCAAATGTTCGGTCGATGAACTGATCCACGATCACGAAATCACCGGGCGCGAGGTCTTCACGAAACGAACCGCAGGCGGATGCAGACACGATGTCGGTTACGCCCAGTCGCTTCAGTGCATCAATGTTCGCCCTGTACGGTACGGTGGTTGGCGAATGGACGTGTCCCCGGCCATGGCGCGGAAGAAATGACAGCCTGAGGCCTTTCAGATTCCCGGAGAGGACGTGATCCGATGGCGCCCCCCATGGTGTATGAACTTCTCGCCATTCAGCGTCTTCAAGGCTCGCGATTTCGTAGATTCCGCTTCCGCCGATAACAGCAACGTGATGTTCCATGAATTGCGACTCCCGCAATCGTTCTCAGCAAGGCACGTACAAACGGTAGTTCGGACAGTCAACTTCGGTTGTTCCGTGAATCGGGGGTGCCGGTTGTTCCGCCGGGGCGTATCCGGTGATCACGCCAGATCGAAACCATCCAAGATTACGCTCACGTAACACGGCAATTCAATTCAACTGTGCGGGCACCGGAATTGGTCGTCTGAGACAGTTCTTCGGTGGTATAGATTCTGAATCCACCGATGCGACGGCTCCCCTGCAACAATTGTAGCCTCGGCACGAATTCCGCCCCGGTTCGGAACGGACGCCTGGCACTTTCCACGGGATCAGCAATCATTCTGGCATGTCATGTGCATGAAATAGAGAATCCACTACAGGATGCTCTTGAATACATTGTGGTTATGCCATTCGAGGGACTCCCGCGCCGGACGTTGAGACGCACAACCAGGGATCCCGGCCAGGGGTTGTTTGTGGAATCTGTTCAAGCGGGTTGAGCGCCCGATCTCAAGAATTTGCTTCGCCACAATGACCGTGAAATCTCGTGTCCGCCCGTCGATCGTGATGGCCCCGCGGTCGAACAATTCGTGGTGCAGCGCGCATAACGATAGCCCGTTCCGGATATCATCCGGTCCTCGACAACTGTGCCACCGAATGTGGGCAGCATCGAGTGCGGGCCGGTTTCCAGCGGGAAACTCGATCGAATAATCACAGACGGCACAACAGTGGCCGTATGCTTCGAGGACAATTCCGCGAAACTCAGGATCGCGATACCTGCGGATCCGGAGTGATTCGACCATCCGGTCCGGATTGACCTGGTTGTGCCGGGCGCTTGAATCACCCGACATGAGCACCTGCGGCCCGAGCGTGGCTTCAAGGACTGGAATCAGCAATGTGGGCGGAAAATGGGCCTCGACCAGTTGCAGGCATATTTCCAGGGCGGCAGATCTGTCACGACGAAACCTCTCGAAGAGGTCTCTGGTCAGACCTCCACGTACATTCGATTCACGGAGTTCCCTGGGGGACACATCACCGGAACTATTCTCGGTCAACCGTCCCGCCCCAGGGATCTCCCAGATCTTGTCCTTTTGCAGTCTCCAGAACGGGTAATGCGGTTTTGGTTTTTGCCGGGGATGGCCAAAGCGTTGCAACAGGGAGCCCAACTCGTCATGAACTACGCGGTAGTCAAACAGTCGGGCGTCGCCCCTCAAGCATCGACCGATCGCCCACAAAACCAGTAGCGGCTTGTGCGGCGCCCGTTCGTCGTCCTGCTTCCAGGTATTGAGGTCGAGATGTTCGAACACGTTTCGTGGCATCAAGATCTCTGACCGAATTAGATTGACCGCAGATCGGTAGACAATCAAGCACGGGCGAAAATTTGCCTTTTGTCGCTTCAGGCTCGCTCGTGAGGCAGGCGGCCCCGACCGATGGTTTGGATCGCTGTTGGTTTTCCTGTCAAGCAAATTGATCTTCCACCTGAAACCGGGCATTTCTTGATGTCCGATCCGCGACCGGGCATCCTGAATGCGGTTTCGTCAAATCCGTCGATTGACAAATTCTGCCCGTGTCGCGTCAAATCATGTTGCCGATGCGCCCGGCACAGGCCAGAACGCCAGCCTCTCACAATGAAGGCGATCAAGGAATGAATAATCACACCTTCCAGTGCATTGACGGTCACGCTTGTGGGAATCCGGTCCGCGTCGTCACCGGAGGCGCCCCGCATCTAGACGGCGCGACCATGCTGGAGAAGCGCGCCCACTTCCTCTCCGAATTCGACTGGGTACGAACGGGTCTGATGTTCGAACCCCGTGGCCACGATCAGATGTCAGGTTCGATCCTGTATTCGCCAACACGAAAAGATTGCGACGTTGCGATCCTGTTTATCGAGACGTCGGGGTGCTTGCCCATGTGCGGACACGGAACCATCGGTACGGTTACGATTGCAATCGAGCACGGCCTGGTCCAACCAAGAACTCCCGGGGAAATCCGATTGGACACCCCCGCAGGGGTTGTTGTTGCGCGATACCAGCAGGTGGGCCGGTTCGTCGAAGAAGTCCGGCTGACCAATGTTCCGTCGTTCCTGTTCAAGTCAGGGCTGGTCGCGCAATGTGAGGCCCTGGGTGAACTCACAGTAGATGTAGCGTATGGCGGGAATTTCTATGCGATTGTCGATAGGCAGGAGAACTTCCGTGATTTGGCAGACCACCGCGCGCTCGACCTGGTCATCTGGAGCCCCGGGATCAGGGATGATTTGAATGCACACTACGAGTTCGTCCATCCGGAAACACCCGGGATTACCGGGTTGAGCCATGTGATGTGGACGGGTGCACCGAACGATTCAAGGGCGGTGGCCAGGAACGCGGTGTTTTACGGTGACAAGGCAATCGACCGGTCTCCCTGCGGGACCGGTACATCGGCAAGGATGGCGCAGCTGGCGGCAGCCGGCAGGTTGAGCGTAGGCGACGAATTCGTGCATGAATCGATCATTGGATCCCTGTTCGCGGGACGCGTGGAAAGTGTGACCAAAGTCGGAGATAACGATGCGATCGTGCCGTCGATTGGCGGTTGGGCACGTGTGACCGGATTTAACACGATTTTTATCGACGAGCGGGACCCGTATGCCCGCGGCTTCGTCGTGACGTGATCCCGGGTGCGAGAGAACCCGTGTCGATGTCTTGGCTCGCGAGGACATGAAGAGCGCCACGCGCCGGTGGGTCGGGGATCGTTCGGACTTGCCGTTTAGGCGTGCCGAACCGACGGCTGCGCAGGCCGGTTTCCCGGAAATCCGATGTTTCGGCTGACCATGGAAAGTCCGGACGATTATTGGGAGGTCGAGTATCTCCTTGACCTTGCGTTTGGACAGGGACGCAGGTCGCTTAGTTCTTACCGGCTACGTGAAAGTGTCGGTCCGGTTCGAGATCTCTGTTTCGTTGCACGGGAAGCTGCGGGGTTCGTTTCCGGTTCAATTCGATACTGGCCAATCACCATTGGCAAAGAACGATTCGACGCGCTGCTCCTGGGTCCGATCGCCGTTCATCCGATCATGCAGGGAGAAGGGCTCGGTTCCCTGCTCATCCGGCACAGCCTGAGAGTTGCCGAGAAAAGGGGTTGGGAACGGGTCGTGCTGGTCGGCGACGAGTCCTACTACGGCCGCTTCGGGTTCAGGAAGACCGGTTGCGTGGAGTTCCCTGCTCCGACCGACCCTGCAAGGATTCTCGCGATGTCACTCGTAGCTGGATCGTTTGCTGGCGTCTCGGGGACCGTGCAGGCCCCCGAAACAGATGGGGAACTGACCTGAGATTTTCCCCCGTGCTCTTGCGACGGGTGGCGCGAAAGGCATGTCATGCCAGGCCGTCATTACGATGAGGGAAAGACGATTTCGTTTGCACCTCACAAAGCGTTGGGGAACTGCGCGCGAAGCACTTTCGCAACAGCAGCACCGATCCCGGCTGCCCCCTCCCTATCGACGTGAAACCCGTCCGCCTCACTGCAAACCGCATGTTTTCCGCCATTCACATAGCCGATGCCAAGTGTTGTTGCGACATTTTCGATCTGGTCCGCCAGCTGTTGCGATTTCTCGTAACCACCCTCGAAAACGCACTCCCAGCCCCGAAGGTCGGAAAGTATCTCGGGCGGAGAGACAAGGATGACGTATGGAACCTCTGTGGAAGATCGAAAGGCATCTTCCCTGATGTCCTGAACCAGCGCCGCAAGCCCGAGAGCGATTTCCGAGACGTTTTTCTGGAATCTTGCCTTGAGGTCATTGGTCCCGAGCATGATGATGACGGCATCGAGCGGTTTGTGGCTTTCGAGACAAGGCCGAAGATAGCGGCGGCCGTTCAAATGTGCACCTTCGACAGGATCGTCGCTGACCGTGGTTCGGCCTGGCAAACCCTCTTCAATGACGCGCCAGTCGGACTCGAGCGTGCGCTGTAGTACGCCTGGCCACCGGTCATACCAGGCGTATCTTGTACCCGGCGGCTGTCCCGGTATTACGCCGTGGGTATTCGAGTCGCCAAAACAGAGTGCTGAGCGCATTCGGAATTCTCCGCTTAAAAAATTGCCCTGCCTTACATCTTGCCGGGTCCGGATCCCCGGTCGGAATGGCCATCCCCGTTTTCCGCATTTTGCCCGGACAGTTCCTTGAGTGCCTCAACCCTGCACAACCTACAAAACGTCTGGCGTCATGCGTAAACGGTAACCGAACGGAAGGCCGATGGAACCCGGCGAGTCTTTCAATCCGGCTGTGCAAGCCAACTGGTGGTTCGATTCGATCGGGTGATACCCGTGTTTCCACGCCGACAGGCAGTTCCGGCTGACCGTTCCGGTGGAAGGGCAGGGCATTGTTGACGTTTCGATCCGTGATGTCGGCGTCGACTGCCGAGATGCACGCGAATTGCGGGTCGAAACCGGGCGCCTTGGGCGGCTTCGATGTGCGCAGCCAGACGAGTCGTGGGCCGCAGGGTCTTGGCCGTGGCGAAACGGGATTGCCGGGCCCTCCGGGCCCTCGAGGATCGGGGAGCGGTTGCGTGTTCAGCGTCACGGAGTCGGCCCTGGACTCAACGCAGGAGAAATCCCGCGTTGCTGGAATGCGTTTCGGTTGTTCCGTTGTCGCATTGGTCAGTGCTGGGTTTCCATCCACCGCGTGACGGCCGGGCGGACGGTTTGATCACCTCGCACCCTCGCCTCGTGGATGACCTCGCTCAATTCACCAAAGCTCAATCTCCGGATCAGGTGCTTGACGGGTCCGATCGAGGCAGGGCGCATCGACAGGCAACGGATCCCCATTGCCGCGATACATGCCGCCTCGACCGGGCGACCGGCATCCTCACCACAAAAACTGACCGGGGTTCCGAGTGCGGTACACCGGTTGGCAATTTGTTCAATGAAACTGAGAAAACTGACATTCAGCGTATCGTACCGCCGGCGTACACGTTCGTTCTGGCGATCGGCGGCAAAAAAGAACTGCTTCAAGTCATTGCCCCCGATCGAGATGAAGTCCGTCAGCTTGAAGAACCTGTCCGGCGCGAAAGCCAGGCTCGGGGTTTCGAGCATTGCGCCGACCTTGATGTCCGCCGGAACCTCGCGGCCGCGCGCCTTCTCCCTGTTGACTTCGTCCAACACCAATTGGCGCGCGTCCCGATACTCCTCGAACTGGGCGATCATCGGAAACATCACCCTGAGCGGTCTGCCCTTCGCAGCCCTGATGAGCGCCTGGATCTGCATGCGCATCACTCCCTTCCGTTCGAGCGAGATGCGTATTGCGCGCCAGCCCATGGCTGGGTTGGGTTCGTCCGATGCATTCAGATAGGGAAGGATCTTGTCGGAGCCTATGTCGACGGTCCGGAAGTTGACAGGCCGGCCCTTTGCCGAATCCATGATATGGCTGTAATGATCCGCAAGTTCCCCCCGCTTTGGCATCGCGTTCCGGGTCAGGAACTGGAGTTCGGTCCGGAATAGCCCCACGCCCTCCGCGCCTGACGGAATCAGGCTCGGAAGATCGGCCATCAATCCGGCATTCATGTGCATGGTCACGCGAATGCCGTCCCGAGACATTGCCGGAAGCGACCGCAGAGCGGCGTATTCCTGCTGCGCCTCGGCCGCCATCGCGATCTTGTCACGAAATGCTCTTCGAACGGAATCCTCTGGACGGAGATGGACCAGGCCCCGATCGCCGTCGACCAGGATCACGTCCCCGTTTATCGCCTCACGGGTGATGTTCTCGGCGTGGAGAACCACCGGAGTTGCCCATGCTCGTGCAATGATCGTCGCATGGGAACCCACCGATCCTTCTTCGAGAACAATACCCCGAAGTGATTTTCCGTAGGTGAGGAGTTCTCCCGGTCCGATATTCCGGGCGACAAGAATCGCATCATCTGGCGCTGCCTCGGCTGTCGAGACTTCCTGGTGGGTCAGCATGCGAAGAAGCTGGTTGGACAGATCGTCAAGGTCGTGCAGACGATCGCGCAGGTAGGGGTCAGGTGCCCGTATCATCCTGATACGGGTCGCGGATTGCTCCTTTTCCACAGCGACTTCCGCCGTGAGGCCGCTCTCGATTCCCGCGATCAGCCGGGAAACCCATCCGCGGGAGTTGGCGAACATCCGATATGCTTCCATGACTTCGCGCTGTTCGCCGCCGGCATCCTTCAGGTTTGTCGACAGGAGATCGTCGACCGAAAGGCGCAAACGCTCGATCGCGTCCATGAGTCTGGCCTTTTCGGCTTCCGGGTCGTCCGTAACCGGGTTCGAGATGACGATCTGGGGTTCATGGCGGAAAACAACGCCTTCGGATGCGCCTTCCTGGCCGCAGATTCCCTGAATCATGAGGGGCTGGGCATGCGGCCTCGACATTGCGACGCCTTCGCCCGTGAACGCACCGAGTTCCTGCATTTCGGCGATCACCATGGCAACGACTTCGAGCGCATAGATTTCGTCGTCGGAATAGAGCCGGGAGGTGGTGTCCTGGACAACGAGAACGCCGAGCACTTCACCCAAACGCTGGATTGGAACGCCGAGAAACGCCCTGAGCGCTTCCTCCTCGGTTTCCGGCATGTAACGGAATCCCCGCTCTTCCGGTGCATTTGCCGTGTTGAGCGGGTTCGCTTCGCGCGCGACGCGACCAACCAGTCCTTCTCCGAACCGAAGCCGTGACTTGTGAACGGCACGCGGATTCAATCCCCTGGTCGCGCACAACTCGAGAGTATCACTGTCGCGGCGCAGGTAGATCGAACAGACGTCGGTCCCCATCCCCGTCGCGATCAGTTCTGCTATGTGATCAAGACGTTCCTGCCCGTCGCCGTCTTCGGCGAGCGTACTTCGCAGGTTCTGCAGCAGGGTACGGGAGTCAGTACCGCGGATCTCAACCATCAGCCTTCCCTATGCCGCGGCTTCAAGTTCAAACGCGTCGTGAAGCGAACGAACCGCCAGCTCCATGTATTTTCGGTCGACCAGTACCGAAATCTTGATTTCGGATGTGGCGATGACCTTGATGTTGACACCTTCCCGGGCAAGTGCCGAAAACATCCGCCCGGCAACGCCGGCGTAGGATCGCATTCCGATCCCGACAACCGATACCTTGGCGACTTCCCTGTCAGTCAGCAATGCCCGATAGTTCAGCTCGCCCCGTTTCCTGACTTCCGACAACGCGATTTCGGCGGTCGTCACCTGGTCCGTCGGGCAGGAAAACGTGATATCCGTGCGCCCCTCTTCGGAAATATTCTGCACGATCATGTCCACGTTAACGCCGGCCTCGGCCAGGGAGCCGAAGACGATGGCTGCAATGCCGGGCCGGTCCGCGACGGAGACAATCGTGAGTTTCGCCTCATCGCGCGAGCAGGCAATTCCGTTAACCACGTTGCGTTCCATGATTCCCTCCTCGTCACAGACGATCGTACCTTCCGCTGCAGCTGAATCCTCTCCGAAACTGCTCAACACGCGAATAGGGACCTTGTAACGCATGGCCAGTTCAACGGACCGGGTCTGCAGTACCTTGGCGCCGAGGGACGCAAGCTCGAGCATTTCTTCATACGATATCCTGTCAAGCTTGCGCGCCTTCCCGACGATCCTCGGATCGGCCGTGTAGATTCCGTCAACATCCGTATAAATGTCGCAACGGATGGCATCGAAGGCAACTGCGAATGCGACCGCCGATGTGTCGGACCCGCCCCGGCCGAGCGTTGTGATCCGGCCTTCCGGTGAAACTCCCTGGAATCCCGCGACAACCGCAACCTTCATGCCCGCATCGAAACGGTCACGGAGATTGCGGGTTTCGATGGCGTCGATACGCGCTGCGCCATGCGCCGAGTTCGTTCTGACCGGGACCTGCCAGCCCAGCCAACTCCGTGCCGGGACGTTCATCCCTTGCAGCATGAGCGCCATGAGGCCGGATGTCACGACTTCACCGGCCGACGTTACGGTGTCGTATTCACGCGCATCGTAGAATTGCGAAGTTCTCGTGACCAGGTCGGCAAGTTCGTTGGTCTGACCTGCCATCGCGGAAACGATGGCGATTACTTCATTTCCGCGTTCGACCTCTTCCTTGATTCGCGACGCCGCGCGTTTGATGTGATCGACGTCCGCGACCGATGTCCCGCCGAATTTTGTTACAAGGCATGGCATGCGGAAATCCGATTGCTAGAGTTGCTGAACCAGGGGGTAACCCGAATGGTGGTCACTTTGCCGAAAATACAGAGCGGGACGCTCGATCCGGAACACGCCGCCTTTTGCATCGTCCGGTCTTGCTCCGGCCTGTCGACGAAAGCGGTGGTCCGTTCACCAATCCGCGCAATTCCCGGACCTGAACGGGCCGCCGTTCAGTTGACCCTTTCGCGGGACCAGGGCAGCGGCAGAACCGGAATCCCGTCCTCTGCAAGTGATCGCGCCTCATCAGGTTGCGCCTTGCCGTAGATCGATCTTTCCGGTGCGTCTCCGTCATGGATGGCACGAGCCTCCTCGGCAAACCGCGTCCCGACATTCTCGGCATGCGTTTCGACAAACTTCCTGAGGTCCCGGACCTTCTGCTCAAATGAAGAAGCCGGCGCGGAAAGAGGCTGACGGCATTTATCGGCGGGTGGCGATGACGGAGACTTGGGCGCCATGACCTTTGGTGCCATGATCGCCTTTTCGACCCTGGGAGACCCGCAGACGGAACACGTGACAAGCCCGGAATCCCGGAGACGGTCAAAAGCCTTCGCCGATTCGAACCAACTGTCGAACTCGTGCCCATCTTCGCACTTCATCGTGTACAGGATCATGACAAGTCCCTTCCCGGGGAACTTCGCCCGGATGCGAACGTACCTGATTATATCGTGATCGACCGAATCCGAAAGGCCCAGTAACCTTTAATTCAGCGTGTCCGCCTGTCGCGGCGCGCAGACATCGGTTGGAACGCCAGGGCGGAGTGGGCCGCGCAATAGGGTTTCCCGGCTTCGGAAGAAAGCCCGCAGAACCAGAAGTCGTCGCTCGCCGGGTCGCCGACAGGCCACTTGCATGTCTTGTCGGTCAATTCCATCAATCCGAGCCGGAGCGACTTTTTTTCCGCCGCGGCGACCAACGCCAGTGCTTCCTCGCTCACTTCGTTCGGAGATGGCTGCGGCGGCAAAGGCTGACCGGCCGGAATGATGTTCTTCCGCAGCATGGTTGCAACCGGAACATTGGCAGTTTCGGCTTCCGGTTTGGGTTCCGGCCTGGGCTTCGCTCCCGCGTCTGCACGCGCCGGTTCCCGTTTCGTCTTCTTCCTTGCCTGGCGGGCTGAACCGACGGCCTCACCGGACTGAGCGACGGTCTCCGGTTTTTCCGGCTTGGCTTTCTTGTTTACCTTCCGGTTCGAGTACCCCAGGCGGTACACCTTGCCGATGACCGCGTTCCGCGTCGTTCCTCCCAGGGTGTCGGCGATCTTGCCCGCGCTGTTGCCCTCGAGCCACATTGAAATCAGCGTCTTGACCCGGTCCTCCGTCCAGTACTTCATCGTCGATTCCTTGTTTTTCCTCACGGGGGACCTGAATCATGCACCTGCGGAACGTCCAGGGCGCCGGCAATATCCTGCATTCTGCCAGGAAATCAGGGAATCCGGCACGATTGCCTGCAGTACAGGATGGGCAAATACGTCATGGCGAAGCCGGAAACAACCCTGCCCGGCACCGCAGCGCCGTGAACGCGAGTACAAATGACATATGAGCCGCTTGTCACATGGTTTCAAGTTCCTCGCGAACGACACGGGCCCTGCGGGGCTCGAACATGGTGACGGGCGTTGCATGCCTGGCCGTCGTTTTGCGGGAAGCGAAGGATTGACTTGCGGTCCCGGTTCCGTATGACGCAGCACGAAAGATGTGGATGAGGAACCTCAAGCATGGTGCCAGCAATACTGCCTACCTACGCTCGGGTTGATGTCGATTTTGCCAGCGGAAAAGGGTCGTGGCTGTTCGACCGTGACGGAAAGCGATACCTGGACCTTGGCGCGGGAATCGCCGTCAATTGCCTGGGACATGCCCATCCGGAACTGGTGTACGTCCTCAAGCGCCAGGCGGAAACCCTCTGGCACACGTCCAACCTGTACCCCGTAGCCAACCAGCAGGCGCTCGCAGAGCGCCTGGTCGGGAAGACATTTGCCGATACCGTTTTCTTTACCAATTCCGGCACGGAAGCCATGGAATGTGCCGTCAAGATGGCACGGAAGTACTTTGCCGGGGATGGCAGGAGTCCGCGCAACAAAATCGTAACCTTCGAGGGTTCCTTCCACGGGCGATCCCTCGGGATGATTTCCGCCGCCGGCGGGAAGAAACTGGTTGACGGGTTTGGACCGCTGCTGCCCGGCTTCGTGCACGTTCCGTTCGGGGACATCGAGGCGGTCGAGGCTGCCGTCGATCACGAGACCGCCGCGATCATGGTCGAGCCGGTCCAGGGAGAAAGTGGAATCAATCCGGCACCGGAGGGATTTCTGCGGGACCTGCGGGTACTTTGCGACCGGCATGGCATCCTGCTCGTCCTGGACGAGATCCAGTGCGGCATGGGGCGGACGGGGAAACTGTTTGCCCACGAATCCGAGGGAATCACCCCCGACATCATGGGAATCGCCAAGGGAATCGGAGGCGGATTTCCGCTCGGGGCGTGCCTTGCAACCGAAAAGGCAGCAGCCGGCATGGTCGTCGGAACCCATGGATCGACATTCGGAGGCAATCCGCTCGCATGCGCGGTAGGAATGGCAGTGATGGATATCGTGAGCGAAATCGGGTTTCTCGAAGGCGTCCAGGAACGTGCCGCGGCGCTTCGCCTGCGGCTGGCCGATCTCGTGGATGCCCATGGCGCGGTCTTCTCGAGAGTTCGAGGGGCGGGGCTGATGCTCGGACTCGTGTGCAAGCCCGTGAACACCGACGTGATCGCGGCGGGGGTCGAGGAAGGGGTCATTACCATTCCTGCCGGGGACAACGTCGCCAGGGTCCTGCCGCCACTCAACATTTCTCTCCAGGAAATCGAGGAAGGGGTGCGCCGGCTCGGACTGGCAGCGCGGTCGATCGAGGCACGGGTTTGAAACACTTCCTGGATATCGACCAGCCTTCGGCCACGGACCTGGAAGGGATCATCAGGCACGCGAGGTCAATGAAGGCGGCGCGCCGGGGGTGCGCGCGGGGGGTCCGCGATACCGCTCAGCCACTCTCGGGCCGGCTGGTTGCGCTGGTTTTCGAAAAACCCTCGACCCGGACCAGGGTTTCATTCGACACCGGCGTTCGCCAGCTCGGTGGCGAGGTCATGACGCTCTCGATGGCCGAGACCCAACTCGGCCGCGGAGAATCCAGCGCGGACACCGCACGGGTCCTGTCCCGCTATGTCGACATGATCGTCATACGTACGCATCGTGAACGCAGTCTTCTGGAGCTGGCCGAGCATTCGACGGTTCCCGTGATCAACGGGCTGACGGATAACACGCACCCGTGCCAGGTCATGGGTGATGTCATGACATTTGAAGAACATCGTGGACCGATCGCGAACAGGCACGTGGCGTGGTTCGGAGATGGCAACAACGTGTGCTCATCGTTTCTGCACGCCGCCGGTCAGTTCGGATTCAGCATTACCCTTGCGTGTCCGGAACCGTACAGGCCCGGAGAGGAATACGTCGCATACGCGCGATCAATGGGCGCCGTGGTCAAACTTGTCACGGACCCGCGGGTAGCGGCTGAAGGAGCCGAACTCGTGGTCACCGATGCCTGGCTGTCAATGCACGACACCGAAGACCTTCGCAACGAAAAGAGGGAATGCCTGGGCCCTTTCCAGGTCAATGATCAGGTCATGGCCGCAGCGACCGAAAACGCCATATTCATGCACTGCCTTCCGGCCTACCGGGGCGAAGAAGTCACGTCCGCTGTGCTCGACGGTCCGAAGTCGGTCGTGTTCGACGAGGCAGAGAACAGGCTGCACATCCAGAAGGCCATCATGCGGTACTGCCTCGAAGTTTGATCGACATTGCCCGGGCAGGTTACGCGATCGGAAATTGCCGCCTATGCCACCGACGCCGAAATGGAATTCCCGCTCGAACAAGAACCGGTTCGGGGACCATCCGCCCGCCCCGGATTCCCAGCCGGGAGTGCAAGTCGGCGACGCGATGCCAGCTCCGCCAGGACTCCGTTTCCGGATCACGATACCTGCCGGATCCAAGACCCTGCAGTTCCGCTTTCGGGCTTTTGGATCGCGACTCTTCGCAGAAACGGCCGGCGACGTGGCCCCGAGCGCGTTCCGGTATCAATGGGCCGACGATCGGCCACGCGCGCGCGATCGACCGCTCGACTTCGAGTCGTCGGCGATAACCGGTCTGAACGACTTCGACTGCCACCAGCACCGCGATGGAAAAATAGAAGGTCGTCTTTGACATCGGCAACAGTTCATAGCCGAGAATGCGGATACGGAGGCTTTCGTCATGCATTGCATGCGCGGCCGCCGGCCCGGCTTCGCCAATCAGGACGACACCGACGATCAGCAGGATGAACAGGCCGAGGACCTCGTACATGCGATTGCGTTCAAGGAATTCGGTGACCCGGTCGACCAGAACCAGCATCGCAATTCCGGACACCGCGATCGCGATCGCGAGGGTCAGGAACATGTCGGTTATGGCGATGGCGGAGAGGACTGAATCAAAGCTGAAAACCAGGTTCATGAACACGATCATCAAGACGACCCGGGCTGCCGACTTCTCCGGCTTCCCTTCACTACCGCTGCCAAGATGCTCGAGCGTCAGCATGTGCGTTATTTCGCGAACCGCCGTATACATGATGAAGACGCCGCCGAAGATAAAAACGACGGTCGAATAGTTGACGCCGCCCTCGAGCAGACCCGGGAGGTCGAAGACGAAAAAAGGGTCGCGGAAGGCATCGATCAACGCGATCATGACGAACAGCAGGACGATTCTCAGCGCGACGGCAACGATGATTCCCCAGATTCTCGCGGATCTCTGGTACGCGGCAGGCGCCCGTTTTGATTCGATCGAAATGTAGAGCAGGTTGTCGAACCCCAGAACCGCCTGGAGAAAGATCAACATGACGAGATTCGCCAGATTCTCGAAAGTCATGAATTCGGCCAATCAGATACCTCCAAAATTGCGTCAGCATTCTAGCCCATCCGCTGAAACCGGTCTCGTCGTCCGAAAGTCGCAGGAATCAGTATTCCGCGGCGTTCCCGGCGATGTCGGGAAACTGTCTGGCAATGTCACTGCCCGAAATCCGCCTGACATCGCCGGGAGGCAGCCGCCCAAGTCGAAAAGGCCCGAACGACACGCGAATCAGCCGGCTGACCGTCAGGCCGATTGCCGCGAACGCGCGACGGATTTCCCTGTTTCTGCCTTCCGTGAGCTGAACGCTCAACCAGCAGTTTGATGCAATCTGTCTCTCGACGTGGACCGTCATTGGCCGGAATTGCTCGTCGCCGATCCGAACTCCCTGCCGGAGCAGGTCGAGGGAGGTCTCGGAGGGATGGCCTTTTGCCCGGACCCGGTAACCCCGGGAAAATCCGTTTGCCGGCAATTCGAGGAGACGCTTGAGCCCCCCGTCATTGGTCAACAGCAGCAGGCCCTCGGAATTCATGTCCAACCGGCCGACGCTCAGGACACGGGGCAGTTCGGGCGGCAGGAGCTCGAAGACGTTCGGCCGCCCCTTTTCGTCGGAAGTGGTCGTGACGTACCCGGCCGGCTTGTGAAATCGCCACAGCATTGGCGGCCCGGGAGCCGCAACGCTTTTCCCGTCTACCCGGACGTCATCTTCGGAAGAGACCTTGTGATGAAAGGACATGAGAACACGCCCGTTGACCGTGACCCGGCCATCATCGATCATCTTCTCGGCATTGCGCCTGGAAGTGACCCCGGCCCGGGCAAGAAACCGTGCGATCCGAACCGGCTCGGCCACGCGTCACCTTTGATCGCGATTGGTGGGCCATGCCTGGCGGAGAAAAGGCCGGCGATTGCAGTCCTGTCCTGTCATTCGAACTGTTCTTGAATCCGAAAATCTGTCCGGGACCGGCACTTTAGGCGTGGATGGTCAATGAGGCAAACTGTATGGTCGCGGCGGATCCGGAAGCAGTTCCTGCCGGGAATTCCGCGGACGCCGCGCATGAGATCTGTGAAACCGGAATGCCGAACGTATGGTCTCAAGGCAAACAGCCAGGTCACGGTCGAGCCGGGAATGAGTGAATTCTTCAACTTCATGGAGTTGGCGCTGTTCGAAGCCGCCGAAGCGGCCGCCAGGGGGGAGGTCCCTGTCGGGGCAGCGGTCGTCGGGCCCGACGATACCGTGCTCGCCGCGGCCGGCAACCGGTGCCGTGAATTCAACGACGCAACTGCGCATGCCGAAATGCTGGCAATCCGCCAGGCTTGCCGGTCAATCGGTTCGCACCGTCTCGATGGGGCAAGCCTGTTCGTGACGCTCGAACCATGCGCCATGTGTGCCGGCGCGATTTCGCTCAGTCGTATTGCACGGCTTTACTTTGGCGCAGAAGATCCGAAGTCCGGTGGAGTCGAGCATGGTGCGCGGGTCTTCAGCCACCCCCAATGCCATCACCGGCCAGACGTTTACGGCGGAATGAGCGCGGCTGCCTCGGAATCACTGCTGGACGCCTTTTTTCGCGCGCGTCGCCGGGAAATTGCGGCGTCATAGCCGCTATGGATTTCCTGTTCTGTATCTGGGTAGTGAAGCGGTCGTGTCGGCTTTTCTGGTAAGGGAACCATGTTACATTTATTTCCGCTGATATTGTTGTGCTCCGCCCCCCAACAATGGAGGATGAGAATTCATGTGCTGCCGAAGCGGCAATTGCACTTGCCCGCACGCGGACCGCTGACGGTGTTCCCGCAATCCACCGCGTGGACGACACGCCAGTTCGGCTGCTGCCTGCCGTCACCGACCCCGTCATCGACCTGCTGGACGGCGTGGCAGCCGGCAAGACGGTGACGGTGGCTCCGGCCGGCGCCATGCTCACGACCGGGCAGGCCGCGAATTTTCTGAATGCCTCGCGCCCGCATCTCGCCAAGCTTCTCGGGGATGGCGAGATCCCGTTCACTCCGGTCGGGCCGGACGGGCGTTTCGTGAATGACGACCTAACGACCTGCAAGGATTGGCGCGGTGCCGTACGCAATGCGGAACTCGACGAACGCGCCCGTCTCGGGCAGGAGTTCGATGCGTCTTGACATCCGTTGCGGACCGCCCTGTCGTTGTTCTCGATGCGAACGTCATGTTTCCGTTCCGAACATGGGACGTTCTTCTGCGCTTCCGTCGTGCCGGCTTGTTCCAGATGCGGCGGACCGAGCGAGTCTTCGATGGAGACGAATGGACGTGGAACCCGCTCGATATGGTTATGACCGGACGGGGGCGCCGCTTGAAAATCCCTGCGCGGGAAGGAGCCCAGGTCCCGGATTGCCCCTGAATCACTGAAATTTCTGCCGGCCGGGAGCAGGGAATGAGGGACAAGTCCGCCGTTTAAAGCCAGAATGCTCCGGGATTCTGCAGCGCCCGCCGCTGACTGCTGCCGGTGCACCGGCTGGCGACCGCCAACGCGGCCCGGCAGGCGAACGGCGTCAGCACCTTCTCGTTATCGGCGGTAACGGCTTCGCAATCTGCCTTCCCGGCGAGGAAGAAGCTGCCAACCTCCTTGCCCCGGTGGCGCATCGGCATGCTCTGGAAGGCCCGGGAAGTCGTTCACCGGGACTCGATGCCGAACGTGCGGACGCAGTCCCGAAATACGGCCACCGGCACCGGCCTCGACGGGGTGCGGGGATGCTCGAACAGGCGGCGTTGCCAGGCCAGGCGAGCTGTTCGCGTTCCTCTCCAGGCGCGAGGCACGAGAACACCGTATCGTGGGGCGTGGGCTCGTCGTCGAGGGTGACGATGACGCCGTAGCGTGTACCGGAGAGGGCGAAGGTGCTCTCGACCGCTTCGCCGGGCACGGTTTCGAGGTCGATGGTGGCGTTGATGCTGAGAATGGCCGCGCGGAGGGTAGAGGCAGGCCTGCGTGGCGCCTGGATTTCCCGCGTCGCGATGTCGGATTGCGTCAAGGCCTCTCCTTCTCCGATTCGGTACGCATCGTCGCGAGCGCCCGGGCACTGGGATCGAGATGACTCACGTTATGGAATCGGGCCCGCAGCGGAAGGAATGACATTGAATTTACTGAAAAAACATCAAAAATTTTACTATTTACACGAATATTTTATACGTCATGCTCTCAATGAAAGGCTAGAACTGTGTCTACCGGCTCGGCGAAGCGGAATGCTGGCAGTCGTTGTGTCTGCCGCTGGCGTTGTCACTGCGTGAGGTTCCCATGTCCGGAGACCACGTTGGCAACGAGCCACGTTTCCGGGCGTCTCCTGGCCCGGCATCGTCTCCGACCGATCCACGCACGAGTTGGCGCACCAGAATTGGCGCCGAACGCCGAGCCGTTCCCGCGTCGGACGCATCCGGCCGCAGTGACGTTGCGAGCTGCGACCTTGGTGCCTGCCGTGACCAATTCACGATGACGCCGGAAGCAGCTTCGGTCTCTCTAGCCACAACCGTGAGCACGGCCCCGGCCGGTGGCTGAGCCCCTCCGGCGGCGGCAGTTCCTCGTTCAAGCTCTGGTTCGACCCGACGCGGTGCGAGGCCGCCAACGACGACGGCGCGGAGACCGGGTGCGCGGTCGGATACAACTTCAGGGCGGCGCGGGAGATCTCGGCAACTCGTCCGGTGTAGTCTTTTTTGTCTCGCTGTTCGGTCTCGATGACATTTCGGCTCCGGGTTTCGTTCTTGTTGCGTGCAGATTCGATTTTCCCGGATCCGGCGGTCGGGTGATTGCGACGTTTCCGGCTCCTTGTTCCGGTCCTCCGTGCGATTGGCAGTTTCCCCGTGAACCAGACGAATTCGGCCGGCCCGACACATGCCCCGAAAGCGGGACATGGCGATGCTGGCGGTCCCTCGACCAATTGCCGACCCGGGCGAGTCGATTCCGTGGATCGGTTACGTCGTCCTTCGGACGGGAACAGGGCGACTTCGGAATGCCTTGGTGCGACGGGTCATGTTGCCTATTTTTTGGCGACCGAGTAAATGGCCCGCAGGTTTTGACGGATCTTCAGCATGTCAATCGACAGAAACGTCTCGCGGCGGGTCGCCCATTTGGCGAGGATCGCCGTTCCGGAATCTGAACTCGACGGCCTGTCGGGGGAACTGAACCGGATTCTCGCCTTCATGGACGTGCTCGGTGAAGCGGACATCGAGGATGTTCCGGCAATGACGTCGGTCACCCCTATGGATCTCAAGCGGCGAAAGGATGAAGTCACGGACGGGAATTACTCCGCGAAGATCATGTCCAACGCGCCCGAAAGCCGGGAGGGTTTCTTCGTTGTTCCTAAGGTTGTCGAATAGGCGATGGGGGCGCTGGCGAAACTGACGATCGCGCGTGCCCGCGATCTTTTGCGAGCCGGGGATCTGACCGCCGAAGACCTCGCACGGTCCTGCATCGACGCGATTGAATCCGCGACCCCGCTCAACGCCTTTTGCGCATCTACACCCGACCTGGCGATCGACATGGCACGGGAAGCCGATCGGCGCATTGCGACAGGAAACGCGCCGAAACTCTGCGGAATTCCTGTAGGCGTCAAGGACCTTTTCTGCACCCGCGGCGTCTCGACGCAGGCGGCGTCCGGAATTCTCGACGGGTTTGTTCCCGAGTACGAGAGTTTCATCACCGACCGGCTGTGGAAGGCCGGTGCTGTCATGGTCGGCAAGACCAACATGGACGAATTCGCGATGGGTTCGTCCAACCAGAATTCGGTCTACGGGCCGGTCGTCAGCCCGTGGCGCCGGCGAGGTTCGACCGCGCCGCTGGTGCCGGGCGGGTCTTCGGGAGGGTCGGCAGCCGCCGTTGCGGCAAACCTGTGCCTGGGCGCGACCGGTACGGATACGGGCGGGTCTATCAGGCAGCCCGCGGCATTTTCAGGCATAACCGGGATAAAACCGACCTACGGGCGATGCTCGCGCTGGGGTATCGTGGCATTCGCCTCGTCACTTGACCAGGCCGGTCCGCTGACGAAATCCGTCAGGGACGCCGCGATCATGCTGGAGACGATGGCCGGTCACGATCCCATGGACACCACGTCGGCCGAAATCCCGGCTCCGGAATTGGAGTCCGGCTTGACGGGAGACATTCGCGGCAAGACCATCGGCGTTCCGACCGAGTACCGCCAGGACGGCATGCCGGACGAAATCGAGAGCCTTTGGGAAACCGGTGCCGAAATGCTGCGGGACGCTGGCGCCAGGGTCATCAGGGTTTCGCTCCCCCATACGCGGTTTGCACTGCCGGCCTACTACGTCATTGCACCAGCCGAGGCGTCGTCGAACCTGGCGCGTTATGACGGGGTCAAGTACGGGTACCGAGCACGGATCGAACCCGGTGAAGGCATTGTCGACATGTACGCGAAGACACGGGCCGAGGGATTCGGCCCTGAAGTCAGACGGCGAATCCTGATTGGCACCTATGTCCTTTCCGAAGGGTTCTACGACGCCTATTACAAGCGCGCCCAAAGGGTGCGGACACTCATCCGCAAGGATTTCGAGGCCGTGTTCGATGCAGGTGTTGATGCGATCCTGACGCCGGCCACGCCGTCGGCGGCGTTCGGAATCGGCGAAATTCCCGATGATGATCCCGTGCGGATGTACCTGAACGATGTCTTCACCGTAACCGTGAACCTGGCCGGGCTGCCCGGGATTTCGGTTCCGGCCGGCCTTGATGAAAACGGACTTCCCCTCGGCCTGCAGTTGATCGGGCGTCCGTGGGACGAGGCGGAATTGCTGAACGTCGCCTACGCGCTCGAACAGGCCGCGGCATTTGACGCCGTTCCGGAGCGCTGGTGGTAACCCGCGACCCGAATGGCCGGCCAACAGGCCTCTGCGTGAAGTGGCGGTTCAAGTGGTTGGGCTGACGCACCCGTCGCCGAACTTTGGTCCGAGGCGCCACGGCGGTAAACCTTCGATGATCGTCCTGCACTACACGGGGATGATGAGCGCGCGCGCGGCCCTGGAGCGGCTCCGGGATCCGGAAAAGGAAGTGTCTTGTCATTACCTGATCGCCGAAGATGGCGAGATGTTCAGCCTCGTCTCGGATGAAATGCGCGCGTGGCACGCGGGCAGGGGTTCCTGGGGCGGTTGCACCGACATCAATTCTCTGTCGATCGGGATCGAGCTTGCCAATCACGGCCCCGATGACGGATTCCCTCCGTTCCCGGAGCCGCAGATGGCCCGGCTTGAAGATGTCCTGGGCGAGGTCATGGAATGTTGGAACATTCACCCGGCCCGGGTGATCGGCCATTCCGACATGGCGCCGGGACGAAAAATCGATCCCGGCCCCGCGTTCGACTGGAAACGCCTGGCCATTTCCGGCCTGTCGGTATGGACGGTTGATTCGGAAAGCCGGGTGGGCAGCGGTCGAGCCCGTCGGTCCTCCGCCCCGCGCGATGACCGCTGGTCCCGGTTCAAGTCCTCTGCGGCCGAGTTCGGCTACGCGCCGGAAAGCGACGACGAGACCGGGTGGCGGGCCGTGCTCGCGGCATTCCGGATGCGCTTTCGGACAGCTGCCAGTGATTTGGCGGGGCAGAATGCGGTTGACCCGGGTGAGGCCGATGTCGCCGCGATTACAGGTCTTGCGCGGGATTTCCAGGCAAAATCGATTGACCCGGGTGAGGGCGGAATCTAGGTGTAGGGAAGCAGATGGCCGGATGGCCGCACCTGCGGGGCGTGCGCGCCCTGCGGTGAGGAAAGTCCGGACTCCACGGAGCGACGGCGCCGGGTAACGCCCGGCCGGGAAGACCCGAGGGAAAGCGCCACAGAGAACAGACAGCCTGCCTGCGCAGGCAATGGTGAAACGGTGGGGTAAGAGCCCACCGCGCACGCGGTAACGCGGGCGGCACGGCAAGCCCCGCCGGGAGCAAGGTCGAATAGGAAACACGGAAGACATTGCGTCGAGGTTGCTCCAGCCTTGTGTTTCGGGTGGGCCGCAAGAACCTGGCGGTGACGGCAGGTCCAGATGAATGGCCATCGAGGGGACCTTGTCCCTGAACAGAATCCGGCTTACAGGCCATCTGCCACCCCGCTTCGCCAATTCGTGGTTTCATCTTTGGGTCTCCCGAAGCCCTCGTGCCGGGCGGAAACCGCGAATCATGTGCGCCTGCCAATGGGATCAAGCCACACCTTGGGCCATTAATGCCCGGATGTTCGATTTATGTTCTCATTTCGCGCTCGCTGATTCGAATGAGAACAAATTTTAAAATGCTGTAAAACAATGTGTTAGGAAAAAGTGGGAGAAAGTGGCATAAAATTGCAAGAAATGGCTTGAACGTGCATTTCAATGGGGCATTCTGCCCGTCGGCTGACAAGTTCGCCGCCGAACAGAAACCAAAATCGAGCAGATCCCTCCCAATGGCAACAAAAAACAAGAGGCGGGCAAGACAGTAAGGCGGCGAACAGTCCGGTCCGCCACAGTCAAAACTCCCCCCCCCGGCGGACCGGACCCAACGAAGCAGGTGTTCCCTTCGGATCACCAAAAGAGGCAAGCGTTGGTCCGTCGGGCTTTTGATCGGGACGCTGAAGCGAGACAACAAATTGGTGGCGTCACAGTTCAGCGGTGAATCATCTCACAAGGTCGATTCAAAGGGTCGCGTCGCGGTTCCCGCCGTGTTCCGCCGCGCGCTCGAAGTCGGAAACCCGAGCAGGCAGCCGGGCGAAAAGCCTACCGTCCACGTGGTCTATGGATCCAGGCAAACCTCTTATGTCGAGTGCTATTCCGAATGTTCGATGAATGGAATCATCGAGCGGATCAGGAAATTGGATCTCGGTTCGCTCAAGCGGCGCTGGCTGGACTGGGTCTACAACACGAGAAAATACGACGCACAACTCGATGATACCGGGCGGCTTCTGCTGAATGCGAAGGTCAGGGAAAAACTTGGTATCGCCAACGAGGTCATGTTCGTTGGTGCGGGCGACAGCTTCGAGATCTGGAATCCGGAAGATTACGAACAGGAAACGCTGAAACACGAAGATTTCATGAGCAAGCTCGTGGAACGGCATGGCGAGAACTTCCATCCCCTCCAACTGCTCGACAATGGCGCGGGCGGGAAGGGTTCCAGGAAAGGAAAGCGGCGCAAGAAAAAGAACCGGGATGGATGACCATGCTTGCCGTCCCAGGCGAACGGCAACCAACCGGTCATGTTCCCGTCCTTCTCGGAACATTCCTCAAGGAAATATCTCCCGTCGCGGGATGCTGGATTGACGGCACCCTTGGCGCCGGAGGCTATACGCGGGCCCTGTTGGACAATGGTGCCGAAAGGGTCATCGCACTCGACCGCGATCCCGAATGCCTGAAACTGGCGGAAGACTGGGCGCCGCTTTACGGCGCGCGGCTGACCCTCGACGAGGGCAATTTTTCTCGCCTGGACGAGATCGTGGCAAGGCATCACGCGGCACCTGTCGACGGGGTTGTGCTCGATATCGGCCTGTCGTCGATGCAGCTGGACGATGCCTGCCGCGGGTTTTCGTTTACCCGCGACGGTCCTCTGGACATGAGGATGTCCGGTACCGGCGTATCTGCCGCCGACATCGTCAACCGGGCAAGCGAATCGAGGCTTGCCGAGATCCTGAGATTCTACGGTGAGGAACGGGCCTCGCGCCGCATCGCCAGGCAAATCGTCGCGTCACGGAAACATGCGCCGATCAGGACAACGGCCGAACTTGCAGGTATCGTCGCGTCGGGCGGTGCACGTTTCGGGAAACGCGGGCAACACCCGGCCACGCGTTCGTTTCAGGCCCTGAGAATCGTCGTCAACGAAGAATTGGCCAGCCTGGCCTCCGGCCTCGTGGCAGCGGAACGGGTTCTCCGGACGGGAGGCTTGCTGGCCGTCATCAGTTTTCATTCACTCGAAGACAGGCTGGTCAAGACGTTCCTGCGTGGAAACGCCCCGGCCGGGGCGGCCAACCGTCACGCACCGCCGGTGAGCCGTCAGTTGGCACGCTTTGAAACGGTGACGGGCAAGGCGTTCAAGGCCGGCGGACCGGAGGTCGCCGAAAACCCGCGCGCCAGATCGGCTCGCCTCAGGATTGCGAGGCGGAGCGGGGCCGGGCCCGGCTCGTCCGTAACCGACGGACCCGCCTTGCTGGAGACGCTTGGCGTTCCGGTCATCGATCCAGGCGAGGTCGTCTGATGTTGCGCGCGTTCGTCACCGCCGCGTGTTTCCTGGCCGTGTTCATCACCGCGGTCTGGGCCTACCGGGAAAACATCAGGACACGCGCGGACATCAAGCGGCTGGGGACTCTCGAAAGGGAGATTTCCCTGGAGACAGACCGTCTCGCTTTTCTGAGGGCTGAATGGGCCTACCTGAATCGGCCCGACCGGCTGGAAAATCTTGGCGCGATGGTCGGTGGCGACACGGCGTTGACGCCAATGGCGGACACCAGGTTCGGCGACATTCGCCAGGTTGAAATGAAACCATCGGGGGAACCGACATACGTTGCCCTGATCATGCGGCCGGGTCCGGCCGGACGGCCGTCGTGAAGTTGGTACCGACATCCGACGTCGCCAGGATCATGGGGGAGTTGGCGGGTAGCAAGCGGCGGGAACCCGCGGACGCCGCCGGCAACGCCGGAACGGCCAGCGGAAGCAGGGCACGGGAGCTCGCGGAACGGCGGTCAAGCCGCAGGTTGACATTCCTTCTGGCATTCCTGTCACTCTGTTTCTGCGTACTTGCCGTGCAGATGACCCTGCTGACAAACAGGCAGCCTGACGAGTCGGAACGATTCGGGCCACGCGCCGGCGAAACGCGCGCGGAGATCCATGACCGGAACGGCAACCTGCTTGCCGTCAATGTGAAGGCCACGACCCTCGCCGCTGTACCTGCCGACCTGGCGGATCGTGGCGGTACGGCGCGGGCACTGAGCCGGATGTTTCCCGATCTCGACGCGGACGATCTGCTCGCTGACTTCAACAGCAAGAGGAATTTTGTCTGGATCCGCAAGGAACTCAGTCCCGAACAGCATCAGGCGGTGCACGATATCGGAGAACCCGGGCTCGTGTTCGGCGAACGACTCATCCGTTTTTACCCGAATGGCCGTCTCGCCGCCCATGTTCTCGGTGGCGTTCGCAACGGAAGGGAGGGTCTGGGCGGTGTCGAACTCGTTGGGGTTGGCGGCGTTGAAGGGTACTTTGACGACGAACTTCGTCGTTCTGCCCGCAGCACCAGGCCCCTGGTGCTGTCGATCGACCTGTCTGTCCAGGCAGCGGCCCGCCAGGTTCTCGCTGGCGGGCTTGACCTGGTGAACTCGAAAAAAGGGTCGGCAGTACTCATGGATGTCCACTCCGGAGAAGTGCTTGCCATGGTTTCACTGCCGGATTTCGATCCCAATTCCCGCCCTCCTTTGCCACGCGAGACCGATCCGGCCGACAGTCCGCTGTTCAACCACGCGGTCCAGGGAATCTACGAGCTCGGATCGGCCCAGAAAATCCTGACTGTCGCCATGGGCCTGGAGTCCGGCCGGGTCGGGCCGTCCACAATGGTTAACACGACGCAACCGCTTGTCGTTGGCGGAAATTCGGTCTCCGATTTCAATTACAAGGGACCGACGATGTCGGTTCGCGACATCATCATCGAGTCATCGAATGTCGGCGTCGCACGCATTGCTCTGTGCCTTGGCCGGGCGAAACAGAAGGAATTCCTCTCGAGCCTTGGGTACCTTGACCCGGTCAGGATCGAACTGACGGAGGCCGCAGGAGCGAAACCGATCGTGCCCAGGGTGTGGAGGAAGTCCACGACTGTCACCGTATCTTATGGCCATGGTCTCTCCGTCTCGCCATTGCGCCTCGCGACGTCTTACGCGGCGATTGCGAACGGCGGGATCCTGGTCAATCCGACCCTCAGGAAGAACGACGGGCCGGTTGCCGGCAAACGGGTGATTTCGGCGGAGAACTCAAGTATACTTCGCGAGTTCCTCCGGGGTGTGGTCATGCAGGGAACCGCCACGATCGCGCAAAAGAACCCCTACCAGATCGGGGGCAAGACCGGCACGGCCGACAAGGTCGCTCCGAACGGGCGGTATTATGAAGACAGGGTCGTATCGACCTTTGCTGCCATGTTTCCCGTGTATCGACCAAAATATGTGCTTGTCGTCATCGTTGATGAGCCGGAGATCGAAATCGATGGCAAGAATCGCAGGACCGCCGGCTGGACCGCCGTTCCGATCGCCAGTTCGATCATTTACCGGGTCGCGCCAGTCTTGGGTTTGAAGCCGGCGGACTATCCGGATTCATGGACGATCAGGGAAAGTGGACCGCCATCGCTCGGCCCGTGCACGGCCGGGCTGGGAGTCGTGGATGAATCAAGACGCCAGCCTGCCTGAGGCTGTTTCGTTGGCGTCGCTCGGTTTGAGGCCAACGCACGGTTCTGCCCGGGCCGAGGGCATCAGCGGACTGTCCGTTGACAGCCGCGAACTGCAAAGCGGGGATCTTTTTGCCGCATTGCCCGGCTCGAATGTTCACGGTGCGGTTTTTGTTCGTGACGCCATCGAGAATGGGGCAGCCGCGGTGCTGACCGATCCTTGCGGATTCGAGCTTGCGGCAAGTGACGCCCTCCCGGAGCACATCCCGTTTATCGTCGCGGAAAACCCGAGGCTCGCCCTGAGTGCGGCGGCGGCCAGGTTTTTCGCCAAGCAGCCCCCGACCGTGGCGGCAGTCACCGGAACAAACGGCAAGACGTCCATCGCCCATTTTACCCGCCAGATCTGGGAACGGTTGGGATATCGGGCTGCCAACGTGGGGACACTCGGGATCGATGGCGCGCTGCGGGCTTCTCTCCGTCACACGACTCCGGATCCCGTAACGCTTCACGGGTTTCTCGCGGCCATGCGCGAGCAACAGGTCACCCATGCCGTGTTGGAGGCGTCGAGCCATGGCCTCTCCCAGTATCGTCTCGACGGTGTCGAGCTCAGGGCTGCGGCGTTCTCGAGTTTTTCCCGCGACCACCTCGACTATCATGACGACCTTGACAGCTATTTTGCCGAAAAGGCCCGCCTTTTTTCCCAGGTCCTGCCCGCGAACGGATCGGTTGTCGTCAACCTGTCAGCCGATCGCGCGGGCGCCGTCGTCGAAATCGCCCGGGGCCGCGGGCAGGACCTGTTTCTTGTCGGGCGAGGCGGCGGCGGCGACCTGACCCTCCTGGATGAGCGGTTCGACGAAACCGGTCAGTCGATCCGGTATGCGTTTCGGGGCCGCACGGCCGGATTGCGGTTGGGACTGATAGGAGGGTTCCAGGCCGAGAACGTATTCGTCGCGGCAGGCCTCGCGATCATGTGCGGTGAGAAGCCGGAGCGCGTGCTTTCTGTCCTGGATTCCCTCGAGACCGTGCCTGGGCGCATGCACCTCGCCGCAATACGCGACAATGGCGCCGCGGTGTTCGTTGATTACGCCCATACGCCGGACGCGCTCGAGGCCGCGTTGAGGGCGTTGAGGCCGCATGTTCGGGGCAGGATCACAGTTGTCTTCGGAGCAGGCGGAGATCGGGACCGGGGGAAACGTTGCCTGATGGGCGCCGCGGCCAAGCGCCATGCCGACACGGTCATCGTGACCGACGACAATCCGCGCCATGAGGATCCGGCCGTTATCCGTTCCGAGATCATGCGGGGGTGCCCGGATGCACGGAATATCGGCGACAGGGCTAGCGCAATCCTTGAAGGCGTCATCGTACTGGATCATGGCGATGCCCTTCTCGTCGCCGGCAAGGGACATGAGGCCGGGCAGGTGGTCGGCGACGACGTGCACCCGTTCGATGACAGGGAGCAGGCAAGCCTCGCGGTTGCGGCACTGGACGGAAAACGCACATGAGCAGTCTCTGGACATTCCGGGAAGCTGAACGTGCGACGGGTGGCACCAGCACCCGTCCCTGGCGTGCCGACGATGTCTCCATCGATACGCGGCGGAATATTGATCGGGCGATCTTTTGTGCAATTATCGACAAGCGGGACGGGCACGAGTTCGTCGGCCAGGCGTTCAGGATGGGCGCGGCAGCTGCGATCGTGTCGCGAATTCCCCCGGATCTGCCGGAGCGCCATCCACTTCTCTTGGTCGGGGACACCTTGCAGGCACTCGGGTCCCTGGGAGCTGCGGCCCGCCAGAGGGCAAAAGGAACCGTCATCGGCGTCACGGGATCGGTGGGAAAAACCGGTACCAAGGACATGATTCGTACCGTGCTGGACGGGCAGGGGATCGTCCATGCAGCCGAACGCAGTTTCAATAATCATCTCGGCGTTCCGCTGACGCTGGCACGCATGCCACGGGACGCCACCCACACCGTCGTCGAGATCGGGATGAATCGCCCCGGCGAGATCACGCCGCTTGCGAGGCTCGCGGATCTCGATGTCGCCCTCGTCACGACGGTCGCCCCTGTCCACATGGCCGCGTTTGACAATTTGGACGACATCGCCAGGGCCAAGGCGGAGGTTTTTTCCGGGCTCAGGCCTGGAGGTTCGGCAATCATCAATCGCGACCTGGGGACTTTCGGGATCCTGGAGGCGGCAGCCAAAAACGCGGGCGCCGCGGTGGTGACGTTCGGTCGCTCGGACCACGCCGATTTCCAGCTGATCTCGGTCGAATCGGACGAACTGTCGACCGTCGTTTCCTGTCGCGCCCGCGGCCGGACCGTGACTGCACGGCTCTCGGCGCCGGTGCCGCACCTGGCTCTCAACCTTTTAGGAGTTCTAGCCGTCGTTGATGCAGTGGGCCTGGAGCTTGGTGCCGCCATTGATGCACTTCCTGGCTGGCAGGTGCCTGACGGGCGCGGCAACAGGTTCCGGGTGCGTTTTCGCGAGGATGTCGGCGGGGCCGTGGAAATCATTGACGAAAGCTACAATGCCAATCCGACATCGATGGGCGCGGCGCTGGAGGCGCTTGCGGGCGCTGTCCCGGGCAAGCGGGATGCCGCGGGCAATGCCGGAAGGCGCGTTGCCGTCCTTGGAGACATGCTCGAACTCGGTACCGACGAAAGGCGGCAACATGCCCAACTGGCCCGTCATCCGGCACTGAGGCGAATCGACAGGATTCACACGGTTGGCAACCTGATGCGCTCGCTCCATGATGCCCTGCCGGAAAGCAAACGCGGAGAATGGCACGAGGACTCGGACGGACTCGCCGGCAGGATCTCGGAACTTCTCGCACCGGGAGACGTCGCCATGCTGAAAGGTTCGGCGGGCGCCAGGGTGGGCAAGGTCGTCGAGGCCATCAGGTGTGCCGGTGTTGAACCAGACAGGCGCCGGGGAAGTACGGACCGTCGACCCGGGCACGCGGGAATCTCGGAATAGACAGCACTATCGACATCACAGGTACGGAACCCGATGTTATATTTTCTCAGCGAATTTTCAGACGGCGGCGATGCTTTCAACCTGTTTCGCTACATCACCTTCCGGTCGGGATGCGCATTCCTTACCGCTCTCGTCGTGAGTTTCCTCTTCGGCGGAAGATTCATCCGGTTCCTGCAGCGCTACCAGGGAAACGGCCAGCCGATTCGGGACGATGGTCCGGAGGGCCATTTGCTGGCCAAGTCCGGAACACCAACCATGGGAGGGGTGTTCATTCTTGGAACCCTGACCGCGTCGACATTGATGTGGGCCCGTCCGGACAACCACTACATCTGGATCATTCTTCTGGTCACGACCGGGTTCGGGCTGATCGGGTTCGCTGATGACTTCCTGAAGATCAGGAGCGGCCAGGCAAACGGTGGTTTGTCCGGACGCCTTCGTCTGCTGCTCGGGTTTTCCCTCGCGTTGGTCGCCAGCATCTGGGTCGCCGGCGTCCATCCGCAGGAGCTCTCCGGGCAGCTGGCATTCCCGGTTTTCAAGGATGCCTTACTGTCACTTGGATACCTCTTCTTTCCGTTCGCCATGATCGTCATCGTTGGTGCCGCGAATGCGGTGAACCTGACCGACGGTCTCGATGGGCTGGCCATTGTGCCCGCGATGGTCGCGGGTTCAGCGCTGGGAATCATCGCCTACGCGGTGGGCCGCGTGGATTTCACCGAGTATCTTGATGTCCATTACGTTCCAGGCACCGGGGAAATCCTCGTCTTTACCTCGGCGCTGATCGGGAGCGGCCTCGGGTTTCTCTGGTACAACGCTCCGCCGGCGGCAGTGTTCATGGGCGACACCGGGTCTCTCGCCCTCGGCGGCGCCCTTGGCGCCGTCGCCGTGTGCACCAAGCACGAAATCGTCCTGGCAATTGTTGGGGGGCTTTTCGTGATGGAGGCGCTTTCCGTCATCATCCAGGTTATCTATTTCAAGCAAACCGGACGGCGCGTGTTCCTGATGGCGCCAATCCACCATCATTTCGAAAAGCTCGGATGGGCCGAACCCCAGATCGTGATCCGCTTCTGGATCATCTCGCTGATCCTGGCCTTGATCGGCCTCGCAACTCTCAAGGTCCGGTGATCCCGGTTCGCGAATTCGCCGGTCAAAAGGTTGCTGTCCTGGGGATGGGCCGATCAGGACGGGCGACCGCACGGGCGCTCGATTCGGGGGAGGCCGAGGTCATCTGCTGGGATGACGGGCTCGAGTCCCGTCTTGCTGCCGAAGGTCAGGGGTTTCGGGTGGAATCGATGGCCGGGGACGAAATATGGGCCGACATTGCATGCCTGGTCGTGTCGCCGGGAGTTTCCCATCTCTATCCCGAACCGCACCCGATGGTGAAAATGGCCTGGCAATATGGTGTACCAGTCGACAATGACATCGGACTGTTCTTCAGAAACTGGAATTCGGCGGATTGTGACGATGCGGACTTTGAGGATTTCGAGGAAAATGGCGTCATCCCGCATTTCGTCTGCGTCACCGGATCGAATGGGAAGTCGACGACGGCGGCCCTGATCGGGCATCTCCTCGATTCGGCGGGGCGGAGGGTCCAGGTTGGTGGGAACATCGGCCGCCCGGTTCTGGACCTCGAACCCGTTTCCGACGGGGAGTTCGTGATCCTGGAACTGTCTTCGTACCAGATCGAACTTGCCCGGACCCTCACCCCCGACATCGCCGTGTTCCTGAACTTTTCGCCTGATCACCTTGATCGCCATGGTGGTGTCGGGGGTTACTTTGCCGCAAAGCGCCGGCTGTTTAGCGAAGGGGCACCGGAGCGGCAGGTTATTGGCGTGGACGAAATGGAAGGGGAGTTTCTCGCTGCGCACGCGAATGACGACCTGTTGGAAGTGGATTCGTTGATCCGGATTTCGGCGCAGCGACCGATCGAAGGCGACGATTGGTCGGTCTCGGTCAAGAACGGGTTCCTGGTCGAACGCCGGCGTGGACGGCAAGTCGCTTCGGTCGACTTGCGCGACATTCGGAACCTCCGCGGTACCCACAACTGGCAGAATGCATGTGCGGCCTTCGCTGTGTGCCGGAGTTCCGGACTGGCACCGAAGCTTTTGCCGCGCGGTCTTGCCAGTTTTCCCGGGCTTCCTCACCGGTGCCAGGTTGTCGGAGAATACGGCGGCGTGTCGTTCGTGAATGACTCCAAGGCGACCAACGCGGATGCGGCTGCGCGGGCTCTTTCGGTGTACCGGAACATCCGCTGGATCGCGGGGGGCAGGGCAAAGGAAGGGGGAATCGCCTCGATTTCCGGTGGACTCGACAATGTGCGCAAGGTTTATCTTGTCGGGGAGGCCGCTGACCTGTTCCGTCGCCAGCTGGGTGGCAGGAGCCTGGTCTTATCCGGCACGATTGACGAGGCGGTCAATTCCGCCGCGGCAGAGGCCGAGCCCGGAGATGTCGTCCTGTTGTCACCGGCCGCGGCGAGCTTCGACCAGTTCGCGGATTTCGAGGCGCGGGGCGACGCGTTTGTCGAGGCCGTCAGGAGCGTGATGCAAAGAGAGCCAGCGGAACGTCGCTGACCCTCGCATCTCAGTGTGCGACGGCGGCGTCACTGGCTGCGAGAAGGGTCTCCCCTCCATTTCCGTTTTCGCGTGCCTGCACCGCAATTCGGGCAGAACGCGGGTCGAACCGACCGCGGGATGCGAGCCCGACAAGCCATGCAAATCAGGGCGCCCGAACGGCGTTCGACATGCCAGTGGCCTTTGCCCTGATGCCTGCGGTCCGCCTGGTACGGGGCGCGGAGCCGGTCGTCGTTCCAGTCAGGCCGCTCCATGGTCGAGCCCCGGCTCCGGGCGAAGTTCCAGAATACAGCGTCGAAGCTGAAATCTGCCGTTTTCTGCAATGTCGAAGGTCTTGTTCATGTGGCTGACAGGTCAAGGCGCGCAAACCCTGACAGGCAATTCTCGTCTTGCAGGAATCATCTTTCGAATTTTGGATTGGTCCCGGTCTCGGCTCAATTCGCCATATGGAGGGGGGACTCAGGCTTCACGGGGTCGTCTACTTTGACTGGAGGGCCTGCACGTACGCTGTCAACACAGCCGCCATCCGCCCAGTATGACCTTTTGGGATCTCCGATCTGAATAATTCAAACACATCGGGCAGGACGCACGTTCTGACATTTGCCTTGGAACAGGGAGGATTCACCTTCGCTCTTGCCCAGAATAATTCGTTCAATTCAGGGATTTCACCATGATCAATCTCGGGGTCTTGCCGAGCTGCCAACTCTTCAGGAGTCAGGAGTTTGCCGTAACGTTCATTCATATCTTCTTCTTGCCGTTCTGTTTGCTCGTCGTGCCGAAATCATCCGACAAACGCCGGCGCGGTCCATATGGAAGACCGTTGCAACTGTCAGGCCATCGATCATTCCGATTCTGGTCCCGCGCATCTCATCATAGTCGGGGCTGCCGTCCACCATGCCGGTCGCAAACCCGAAAAGAATGCAGTGCGCGTCTTCGAAACTCGAACCGTGCTTCGTGATGTACTGTCGGTTCTTGCGGTTGTCCCATTCAAATTTCACCAGCACATTCCATTTGAATTGCATGACTTTTTCAAACCTGTCACGGACCAGGATTTTCGCCACTTCCTGCTCTCCGGAACCTCGCCATGACTTTTCGACGCCCTTCTCGATGTGTCAGGCGGGAAAAAGATCCTGACAGAACGCGCGACAGTCTCGGAGATCGTGCTTCATTCGCCACAGCGCGCCGTAAACGGCCAGATCGTTGAGCACGCCGAAATCCCGGACAGCAGGCACCAGAAAAGGCGGATAAGCGTTTGACCTGGTTTGGATCGGGTAGCGAGACATTTTTTTCTGGATTTCAGCGCGGCTTCTATTCATACTGGCCTGCAACAAACGCCGGGAAAAGGCGGGACGAACGAATAGGCAGGTTCGGGCACAGGCAAGGCAAATGACGGGAATCGTCTACGGCCCTGTGGAAGTCAACACGGGTGAGCCAGTTCTTCCGCAGTGGTGGGGGACGGTCGACCGATGGACGCTCGCGTGCATATTTCTCCTCGCCCTCATCGGGCTGGTCATGGCGCTCGCGGCATCCCCCGCGATTGCCGGGCGCAACGACCTTGACCCGTTCTATTATTTCTATCGCCAGGCGTTTTTTACCCTGCTGGCACTCGCCAGCATGGTCGTGGTGTCGATCATGTCGGTCGAGGTGCTGCGCAGGCTCTGCATCCTGGGATTCGTGGCCGGAACGGCCGCGTTGGTCCTGCTGCCATTCCTCGGGACCGATTTCGGCAAGGAGGCGACGCGATGGTACTCGCTCGGGTTCGTATCGTTCCAGCCATCGGAATTCGCAAAGCCCTTTTTCATCGTGACGGCAGCCTGGTTTCTTTCCGCAAAGGGCGTCACGACAACCGCGTCTGGTACGCGAGTTTCCTTTTTTCTCGCGATGATCATGATCGGCCTGCTGATTGTGCAGCCCGACTTCGGGCAGGCCAGCCTGTTCCTCGCTGCGTGGATGCTGATGTATTTCGTTGCTGGCGCCCCGGTGCTGATTCTTTTCGGCCTCGCCGTCGCGACTGTTCTCGGTGGAGTTGTCGCCTTCAATTCGTCGGAACATTTCGCAAGGAGAATTATCGGGTTTCTCGACAGGGATCCGAACCCGAACTCCCAGGCCGGATATGTCGAGAGCGCCATTCGAAGCGGCGGCAATTTCGGTGTCGGCGTCGGTGAGGGAAAGATCAAGTGGACGCTCCCGGACGCGCATACCGACTATATCATAGCGGTGGCCGCGGAAGAGTACGGGCTCATGCTTGTCTTGCTGATCGTCCTGCTGTTTCTGACGATCACCGTATCCTCCCTTGTGCGCATCCGGCGCAGGTGCGACATGTTTACACGAATTGCGGGCACGGGTCTCACGTCCATCTTTGCGCTCCAGGGGCTGATCAACATGGGTGTCGCCGCCCGTTTGCTCCCGGCCAAGGGCATGACCCTTCCATTCGTCAGTTACGGCGGTTCGTCCATCCTGGCGACCGCGTTCCTGATGGGTGTGCTGTTGGCGTTTACCAGGGCCAGGCCGCTCAGGGACATGGACGGAGTGCTCGGCACGATGGACCGAGCCGTGATCCGGGCGGCCTGAATGAACCGGATGCCGCTCCTCATGATCGCGGCCGGAGGCACCGGCGGACACATGTTTCCCGCCCAGGCCCTGGCCGAGACAATGTTGCGCCGCGGCTGGCGCGTTATGCTGACGACCGATGACCGCGGAGCGCGTTTCATCGACAGTTTTCCGGATGAAATCCTCCTTCGGGTCGTCAAGTCGGGAACGTTTTCCAGGGGAAGCCTGGCTGAAAGGGCCGCTGTTCCGTTGCGCCTCGTCGCCGGGACGTGCTCGGCGCTGAGGGTGATGCTGCGCGACCGGCCAGGCGCCGTCGCCGGGTTCGGCGGTTACCCGGCAGTTCCTGCCATGGCCGCCGCAGTCCTTTGCGGCATTCCGACCTTGATCCACGAACAGAACGGAGTCCTCGGACGTGCCAACCGGATGTTCGTTCGCCGCGTCGACCATGTTGCGCTCAGTATCTGGCCCATGTCTCTCCCCGACGGCGTGTCATCCGTCCACACCGGCAATCCGGTCCGGAACACGGTCAGGTCCCACGCGGGCGCACCGTACAGCCCGCCCGGAGATGGGACGATCCGAATCCTTGTCGTGGGCGGGTCCCAGGGAGCCCGCATACTGTCGGATGTCGTGCCCGATGCCTGTGCGTTGCTGCCGGAGTCCGTCAGGTCCATGGTGCAGGTCACCCAGCAGGCACGGGAGGCCGACGTCGCTGCGACTGCCGAGGCCTTCGAAGATGCCGGAGTCGACGCCGAGGTCGCTTCCTTTTTTGACGACGTTCCGCGCCTGATGGCCGAAACCCACCTGGTGATTTCGCGCGCGGGCGCATCAACCGTCGCGGAGATTGCCGCAATCGGTCGGCCCTCGGTACTGATTCCGTTCGCCGCTGCCGTGCGCGATGAGCAGAGTTCGAATGCGCGGCTTTTGACCGGGGTCGGCGCTGCGATTGTCTTTCACGAAACGGAATTTTCGCCTGCCACACTCGCGGAATCGATCATGGACATCGTCGCGACACCTGGGCGGGCCTCCAGTATGGCGGAAGCGGCATCGATGGTTGGCAGACCCCGGGCGGCCGAAACACTCGGAGACCTGGTCGAGGACATGGCAAAGGGAAGGTCCGGCCCGTGAGTGCGGCAACGAGACTCCCCCAACAGTTGGGCCCGGTCCATTTTGTCGGCATCGGCGGCATCGGCATGTCCGGAATCGCGGAGGTGCTTCTCAACCATGGCTACGTGGTCCAGGGGTCCGACCTGAAATCGAGCCTGCTGACCGAACGCCTCGTGCGCCTCGGCGCGAGGGTCTGGATCGGGCAGCGCGAGTCCAACGTGGACGGCGCCGATGTCGTGGTCGTGTCCACGGCAATCCGGGCGGACAACCCCGAACTCAGGGTTGCCCGGTCCCGCCGGCTCCCCGTCGTCCGCCGGGCCGACATGCTGGCAGAGTTGATGCGCCTGAAGCTGAACGTTGCGGTTGCCGGCACGCACGGCAAAACCACGACGACGACGCTGGTCGCGACCCTGCTCGATGCCGGTGGCATGGACCCGACTGTCATCAATGGCGGAATCATCCACGCCTACGGGTCGAACGCGCGCGTGGGACGCGGAGAATGGATGGTTGTGGAAGCCGATGAGTCCGACGGAAGTTTTAATCGCCTGCCTGCCACGATCGCGGTCGTGACCAACATCGATCCCGAACACATGGAACACTACGGCAATTTCGATGCCCTTCGGCAGGCATTCCAGACATTTGTTTCGAATATCCCTTTTTACGGGGTCGCGATTTGCAATACCGATCATGCGGAAGTTCGTTCGATGGTGGCGAACCTGCGTGACAGGCGGGTGATCAGATACGGATTTGGAGATGATTCAGACGTCTGCGGTCTGAACCTTGCCTTCGGCAACGGCGCGGCCGTCTTTGATCTTCACCTGAGGAATGAAGACCTGATTGTCGAGGACATGCGTCTTCCCATGCTCGGCGAGCACAATGTTTCCAATGCCCTTGCCGCCATCGCGGTTGCGCGGCACCTCGGGCTCGACATCGCGCAGATTCGCGAGGCGCTCGGCGTGTTTCGCGGAGTGAATCGCCGCTTTACCCATGTCGGGACAGTGAACGGCGTCAATGTGATCGATGACTACGCACATCATCCCGTCGAGTTGGCGGCTGCCCTCAGGGCCGCACGCCAGTCAACCTCCGGTCGCGTGGTCGCCGTGCATCAACCGCACCGATACACCCGACTGCACAGCCTTTTTGACGACATGTGCGGCTGTTTCGGCGATGCGGACGTGGTTGCGATCAGTGAGGTGTACGCGGCCGGCGAGATCCCGATCGAAGGCGCGGACCGAGACAGTCTTGTCTCGGAGCTACGGCGTTTCGGTCATCGAAATGTTCACGCCATCGAGGGCCAGGCAGGATTCGGTGAATTCGTTGACGCGCACACACGCCCGGGTGACCTGCTGATCTGCCTCGGCGCAGGTTCGATCTCAGCCTGGGCTCACGACCTGGTTGCGGGAGCCGATTGATGGGCGGGCGCCTCCGGAACGCGGATGTTCGCGGGACGCTTGAATTCGGCAAGTCGCTGGCGCCCATGTCCTGGCTTCGGGTCGGGGGCGAGGCCGAAGTGTTTTTTCAGCCGGCTGACGAAGACGATCTCGTGCATTTCATGCGGAATTTGCCCGCGGATATTCGTGCGATGCCGGTCGGCGTGTGTTCCAACCTTCTCATCCGCGACGGAGGTGTCGACGGCGTCGTCATTAGACTGGGTCGTGCCTTCGGCAAGGTCGGAATAGAGGGTGGCCGCGTCCTGGCGGGCGCGGCCGCACTCGGCCAGCATGTGGCGCGCAAGGCCGCCCGCGCCGGGATCGACATTTCGTTTCTGCGGACGATTCCGGGAACGATCGGAGGTGCGGTCAAGATGAATGCAGGATGCTATGGCCGGTATCTTGCCGATTCCTTCGTCAGTGCGCACGTGCTTGCACGAGACGGAACGCGCCACCTCCTCGGAGCCGGCGACATGGGTTTCGGTTACCGGACATCGGGCCTCTCCGACGACTGGATTGTGCTCGAGGCGGAATTGACGGGACCGAGACGCGATCCGGAGGCCATCGAATCCGAGATGGATCGGCTGCTGGCCCGGCGTTCGGAAACTCAGCCAATTCGGGAACGGACCTGTGGGTCAGTGTTCAGGAACCCGGCGGGTTATTCTTCCACTGGCGACGACGACGACGGCCATGACATGAAGGCGTGGAAACTCATCGAGACTGCCGGAATGCGTGGAGCACGCGTCGGTGGCGCACAGATTTCCGAACGCCACGCCAATTTCATGGTCAACACGGGCAGCGCGTCGGCCGCCGAACTGGAAGCGCTCGGCGAAAACGTTCGAAAAAGGGTATTTCAAAAACACGGCGTCTGGTTAGAATGGGAAATCAGGCGGATTGGAAATCCGCGCCGCGAAGAAAAAGAAAACGCCGGACAATAGCAGTCGACGGCGCTGCGGCCGAGCGAGAGGCGGGAATGTCGAGCAGGACAAGTCCCCGGATTGCGGTCCTTATGGGCGGCATGTCCCTGGAAAGGGAAGTATCCCTGGTTTCTGGCCAGGGTGTGGCCGATGCGTTGCGCCGGCGCGGATACACCGTACAGGAGATCGACGCCGGCCCGAACCTGCCGTCCGAGATCGCGCGTGAAACACCGGACGTGGCTTTCAACGCCCTGCATGGACGGTGGGGAGAAGACGGGTGCGTGCAGGGTTTGCTGGAATTTCTGCGAATCCCGTATACGCACTCAGGCGTCCTGTCATCCGCTCTTGCAATGCACAAGGAACGCGCGAAGTCGGTCTTCCGTTCGGCGGGGCTGCCGGTGGCCGACAGCCTGGTTGTCTGCAGGGACGAGGTCAGCTCATCGCATCCGATCGATCCTCCCTACGTGGTCAAGCCGGTCAACGAGGGCTCATCGGTCGGTGTCACGTTCGTGACAGAGGGCGCCAATACGCCCGCCCGGCTCGACGCCGATGCGCCGGACCGGGTCATGGTCGAGCGTTATGTTCCTGGCCGCGAACTCACGACCGCGGTCATGGATGGGCGTGCGCTTGCCGTCACCGACATCCAGACCGACGGCTGGTACAGCTACGATGCAAAGTACGTGCCCGGAGGATCGCGGCACGTGGTGCCTGCAGACATTCCACAGGAGATAACGGACGCCTGCCTCGATTACGCGGTTCGCGCGCACCAGTCGCTCCATTGCCGGGGTGTGACGCGAACCGATTTCAGATGGGACGAAAGCAAGGGTCTCGAAGGGTTGTTCATTCTTGAAACCAATACGCAACCTGGCATGACGCCGACATCGCTGGTCCCTGAACAGGCCGAGTTGGCCGGTTTCAGCTATTCGGATCTGGTTTTGTGGTTGATTGAAGACGCGTCGTGCGACCGATGATGGGGATCGGTTCTCCTGATCCCGCGCCGAGTCGCCTGCGCTACCGATTGGAGCGGCTCTGGTTTTCACCAGCGTTCGGTCGCGCTGCCAGGATCGGGATTCCGCTGGCAGCCGCATTGTTGCCACTCGCATTCGTAGCGCAGAACCGCGATTTCAGGGAACGCGCGGTTGCCGGAGTCGCCGTCGCTGCTGCCGCCCTATCCGATCTTGCGCAGACGCCCGAGTTTCGCGTCGACACGCTGGATGTCATGGGCGCATCGCCCGAGGTAACGGCGGCGATCAGGGATGTTACGGACGGCGAGCTTCCCCGGAACTCGCTCAGCCTGGATATCGAACAGATTCGGCAGGTTATTCTTCGCGTGCCCGCAATCGAGTCGGCCACGCTTTTCCTCAAGCCCGGCGGAATCCTCGAAATCAGGGTCGCCGAACGGCAACCGGCTGCGGTCTGGCGCCACGAATTCGGGCTTGCGCTGGTCGACCGCGACGGCAGGCGAATTGGCTCTCTCGAGTCACGAAGTGAAAGAGAGAGCCTGCCGCTGATCGTCGGCGAAGGTGCTCCGGAAGCGATCGGCGAGGCGTTGGAGCTGTTCAAGGTGGCGCGACCGATCTTTGGACGAATCCGCGGCCTGCGCAGGGTGGGAGAAAGGCGTTGGGATCTCGTCCTGGACCGGGATCAAACGATAAAACTGCCCGAGTCGCGCGCTACAGATGTCTTGAGACGAATAACCGAGCTGCACCTGGAGCATCGTTTGCTCGATCGCTTCGTGACCGTCGTTGATTTTCGCCTGCCGGAACGGCCGGTTCTCCGGGTGGAACACGACAAGTTCAGGGCCGGCGACGACTTCGGGAACGATGCAGACCGGCACGCGGGCGGGACAGTACCAGCCGGAGGGACATAGGATATGCCGATACAATATCAATCCCAGCGATTGATGCGCCAGAGGCGGAAGGCCGCGCTCAAACGCCGGCGCATCGCGATTCTCGACATCGGCTCGACCAAGATTGCCTGCATGATCCTGCAGTTGTCGCCAGAGCTCAGGTCGGAACCAATCGGCGTTCGCGATGCGCACGCTTTCTACGAACTCTACCGGGTCATTGGCGTCGCAACCACGCGTTCCCGGGGAATCCGTTTTGGCGAAATCTGCACGATGGACGAAGCCGAGCGCGCGATCCGGACGGCAATAAGCGGTGCCCAGAAGATGGCGCAAACCCGGGTCGATCACGTCATCGCATGCTTTTCCGGGGGGCTGCCCCGGTCGTTCAGCGTCAGCGGCGGCACCGAACTTGGCGGAGGCTCAGTGACCGAGTCCGACATCGGCAGGGTGCTCGGAAGCTGCGAATCGCCGGAACGGAATGCGAGCCGTGAAGCCATTCATGCGATGCCGGTCAATTTTCAGGTTGACGATCGAAGCGAACTCGTCGACCCGCGCGGCCTGACCGGTTCGCATTTGAGTGTCGATACGCACCTCCTGACGATCCAGGGCCAGGCATTGACGAACCTCCAGCTCTGTATTCGGCAATGTGATCTCGAAATCGCCGGTGTTGCATTTGCCGGCTACGCCAGCGGACTCGCGTCACTCGTCGACGATGAAAGGGAGTTCGGGGCCGTTTGCGTCGATCTTGGAGGCGGCAGTTCGACTGTATCGATTTTCCTGAAAAACCACATGATTTTTGCCGACAGCGTCCGCCTGGGCGGCAGTCACATTACCTCCGACATCTCGAAGGGATTGCAGATCCCGTTCGAAGTTTCCGAGAGGATCAAGACCCTGCATGGAGGAGTCACGGTCACGGGAGCAGATGACCGCGAGATGATCGAACTTGTCTCTTCCGATGAGGCAGACCGGGATTATCGCCGTGTCAGCCGGGCCGAACTGATCGGTGTGATCAAACCCCGGATGGAGGAAATCCTCGAGGAAGTACGCTCACGCATGGAGAATGGCGGGTTTGGCCACCTGCCGAGTCGGCGAATCGTGCTGACAGGAGGAGGTAGCCTTCTTCACGGCCTCGACAGGCTTGCGGCACGGGTCCTGGGTCAGGAAGTGAGATTGGGGCGCCCGCTCAGGATCGCCGGCCTGCCGCAGGCAGCTTCAGGACCTGCATTCTCGGCAACCGTGGGCCTGACGTTGCATACGGTCTTGCCGCAGGACGAGTGCTGGGACTTCCATGCGCCGGACCTGGCGCTGGACGGGCTGTCATTCGGCAACATGGTTCGCTGGCTGCGTGAGAACTGGTAAGAGATTGGTCGGGGCATGCGGCACGGGAGGACGTGATCACCGGCTACCCGGACCCGCGATAGGGTAGAGGGTCAGCATTGAATTCCGGGGTTATCTATCGGCCAATGACTACCGGTCCCGTCATTCCATCATACGTCAAGGTGAATTTTTTCAAAAACGTTCTTCCTATGAGGGCGAAATGCTGTTGGCCTCCTTCATGCAAGTGAACTCCCGCGAACCGCCCAACTGTCGTATTGTTTAGAGCTGGAATGCGTATTTGGGCGAGATGAATGTTGAGTTCATGAATTCCGTGAGCACCAGCGCTTTTCTGTCGTTCGACAATCGGAAGCTTCAAGGCCGAAGCGAGAGTAGAATCAATGCAGCTTTCCGTTGCACCCGTATCAACTAGAGCCGGGTGTGATGCTTTCGGTAGTGCCGGCACCACTCCATTAGCGTGCCGGTAGCCGGAATCAAATCCTACCTGAACGGACAGTGTTGGACCGAAAGCCACGAGCAGGCCTCTTCCTTTGGACCCGTTGTTATCCTGGAATCCGCAAAATGCCTTAACCATGAACAGGCCGATACAATACGGATGCAGGAAGAACGAACGGTGCAGCCCCGATTTCTCTGATCAAATAGGGGCCTTCTCCAAAGCGGGATGTCGCTTCATCGGCAGCAAGTTCGAACGTGCTGTATGTCCCAACGAGGTTTTCGTCGTGCACGACAACCCATTCCCCGAAGTCATCGGCCTCAAGTGTTTCACGCATGCGTTCAAAAGCAGCAATTTCCTTCGTCAAGGACGTTTCATGACGACCGGACATGGCAATGGACGCACTGACGAAAGCGCTCTCCGGAATTTGTCGGCAGGCACGTCAATGCTGCCTTTTGGTGATGTCATCATCCTTGGCAATCTCCGTTTGCTGGTTCGCGTCAATCCGGACCGTTGACGGACTTAGGCATGATTTGGCGGTTACAAGGGAGAAAACCGCAAGGAAAAAGAACAAATCTGCCAAAAATTGGCGCTCTTGCCATTTTTCACGGAAGATTTTTCGTGCTTTTTTGAACGGGGCTTGCTATAATTCGACAACGGCAGGCCGAAAGAAGCACTGACCGACAAGGCTGAGCAGAAGCAAAACAGGCGATTTCAGCATGAGTTTGACACTTTGCATGCCCAACGTGGCAGACCTTAAACCACGCATTGTCGTAATGGGAATCGGAGGTGCTGGCGGCAATGCCGTCAACAACATGATCACCAAGAATCTCGAGGGCGTCGAATTTGTTGTTGCCAACACGGATGCCCAGGCGTTGCAGCTTTCGATGGCGTCACACAAGGTTCAACTGGGCGAAAAACTGACCGAGGGCCTCGGTGCAGGAGCGTCGCCTGACGTCGGCGCGGCCGCGGCCAAGGAGAGCATTGAGGCGGTCAAGGATCATCTTGGCGGATGTCATATGTGCTTCGTCACGGCGGGATTGGGCGGAGGGACCGGAACCGGTGCCGCACCGGTCATTTCCGAAGTTGCACGGGAACTCGGCGTTCTGACCGTTGGCGTCGTCACGAAACCTTTCGACTTCGAAGGCATCCGAAGAATGCGTTACGCCGACGACGGGTTGTTGGCGATCAAGGACAAGGTCGACACGCTGATTGTCATCCCCAACCAGAATCTTTTCCGGGTCGCCAACGAAAAGACAACCATCACCGACGCGTTCGCCATGGCCGACGAAGTCCTTTACCAGGGCGTGAAGGGGGTCACCGACCTCATGGTCAAGCCAGGGATCATCAATCTGGACTTTTCCGACATTCGTTCGGTCATGAACGAAATGGGGCAGGCCATGATGGGTACCGGAGAGTGCTCCGGCGAAGGACGGGCAATCAAGGCTGCCGAAGGCGCGATTTCCAATCCCTTGCTTGACGAGGTCTCCTTCAGGGGCGCTCGCGGGGTCCTGATCAACATAACCGGTGGTCCGGACATGACCCTGTTCGAAGTCGATGAAGCTGCGAACCGAATTCGGCAGGAGCTTGATCCTGACGAGACTGATGCGAACATCATTGTCGGCTCGACCCAGGATCCGGCGATGGAGGGCACGATCAAGATTTCGGTCGTCGCGACCGGAATCGACAGACCACCTGGTGCGAATACCGCCAGCCAGCCGGAATTCGGATTCGAGACCGATGTCGAACCCGCCGGTAATGCTCATCACGGTGAAGGCAACGGCGCCTCCAACGGTGCTTACTGGGATCACGGGAGCACGCATGTCGAACAGGACCTCCCTGTTGCGCAAGGCGCGTCCGTGTACGGGAACGGTGCAGAGCAGGACGGAACGCGGCTTTCCAGGGAGGGCGAGTTGCAGGACGGAGACCCGGGCCAGGTGAATGCGCGTGAACAGGAATTGGTCGGACAGGAAGTCATGAAGCCGGGATGGCATGAACAGAACCATCCGGCGGCTTTGGCGGATGATCCGCTCTCGGCAGGTGCTGCCGAGACAGGCCATGGAACAGACGGAACAGGCGAAGTCGACAAGGAATTGCCGGCACCGGCTTATCGCTCCCGGGGGACGGGAATGACGTCAGGTATCATGCATGCGGAAGAATCCGGGACCGAACAGGTTTCACGCGCGGGTGAACGAAACACCGATCCGTCGTTCGAGACCGCCCCGCACCATCACGATACCGCGACCGAAATGCGCGAGAGCGGCCAGGAATGGGACGGGGCTCAACAGGTTAATGACAAGGGAGCAGAGCAAGGGCGAAATGGTGGATTCGGGTTGAACAACCTGATTTCGAAAATGACCGGACGCTCTGCGTCGTCGCAGTCGGGACGCCGCGAACCCGCGGTCACATCTGATTTGCGGCGTCGTGACGAATATGGTGACGAAAGGGTTTCCGAGTTCGAACAAAACGAAATTCCTGCGTTTCTTCGTCGCCAGGCAAACTGATTGATCGGGCAACGCTCTTCCTCCACGTTGCAAGACCGCGCCGACCGCGTGTCCCGAAATGTGATACGGTGCCTGATTGCCCGGTGACGGGCATGTTTTCTTCGCCCGTTTCTTTCTGGCGCGGCGGAATTATGGGACGGCAGCAGGTTGCCGCGCAATTTCGTCCGGGAAACCGTCGGCCTTGCCTGCCGTCGGCGATTTCTGCTGGATATTGCACATGGTTCGTTGTATCCGTCGAGACGTTTGATTGAGAGGGCGGGCGTGCAAGAGCCTGTTACGGTCAGGGTCGCGTCTCGATCGTTGGGTCGGAATTTGGCGAAGGACTTGAAACCGATACATTTGGATACCGTGCACACCATGCACACACTGTAGCAATTGGACACAATTCTTGATTTGAGCAGATTTGCGCCGGTCTTGTAGTAAAAGTTCTGCGGATTGTTTCGGTTGAGTTTTGGTTCCGGTTTCCAGCCCGCGTTGTGTGACCGGAAGAACCTGAAGGCGAGCATTTGCAGGCGACAATCAACAGGCAGATAAGCTTTGAGGGGATCGGGCTCCACTCGGGTGAGCCGGTGACCATGAGACTGTTTCCGGAAGAGGCGGACTGCGGCATCTGCTTCACGCGAACGGACATTACGGATCGAAATAACCGAATATCGGCAACCTATGACAAGGTCGCGAGTACTGACCTGCGCACGGTGATCGGAAACTCGGACGGCGTCCGGGTCTCGACGGTCGAGCACATCATGGCGGCGCTGGCGGGGACAGGGATCTTCAATGTCCGGGTCGAAATTGACGGACCGGAAGTTCCGATCATGGACGGCAGTTCCGAACAATTCGTGCAGGAAATCCTCCTTGCCGGTGTGAGACAGGTCGACGCACCAATTCGGGCGATCAGAATTCTCGAGGACGTATCGGTCACGAATGACGACGTCACGGTTTCGTTGTCTCCGTCTCCGGGATTCGAGATCGATTTTCACATCGAGTACGAGTCCGAAGCCATCGGGACGCAAACCAAGTCGCTCAACATGGCTAACGGCGCATTTGTTCGTGAACTCAGTCTTTCACGGACCTTTGTCGAACACGCCGATATTCCGAAGGTCTGGGCGCGGGGCCTTGGGCGCGGCGGCAGTTTTGCCACGACAATGGTCATCGCCGGCCCGAGCGTGCTGAACCCGGAGGGATTTCGGTACCGGGACGAGTGCGTACGCCACAAGATGTTGGACGCGTTCGGTGACCTTGCGCTGGCTGGCGCGCCGATTCTCGGAAAATTTACCGGAATCAAGGCAGGACACAGTGCAACGAACAGGCTGCTTCGCAAGCTCTTCACGACGCCCGGTGCGTGGGATGTCGTCAATTGCGATGAAGCCATGAATGACCTTATTCCGGGTTATGACATCATGGTCGAAGACCTGCGTCGGGACCACGAAATCGGAATGGATTCCCACGCCCGATTTCATTGAGTGCCGTCCGGGCCGACCGAACCCTTCAACGTGCGAGTCCCCTCGGGCAAAGGAAGCTGCCCAGCGGAGAATTGGTGGCGCGCGGATGCAGGAAATCCGTGCATGCGCGGGAATCTTGCGTGCTGCGTGCGCGGACGACCGAAATAACACGATCCGTTTACGACGCCCTTACCGAGACCGGGAATCTCGGGTACTGTTCTATTGCCGAAGGGTGCCGAGTTGTTTAAAGGCGCGCGCTGACGGGCATGATTTCTGGTCAAGCGGAGTCGAACGGTTTGTGATCAACCAGTTGCGAAATATCCTGCTGAAGTCCTGCTTGGCTGCCGCCTTGCTGTTGTCCGCCTGCGGGGATGACGAGATCCCGCCCGAAGACAGGTCACCGGACGAATTGTACAATGCGGCGGAACAACTCCTTCAAGAGACCGACTATGTCGACGCTGCGGTTCTGTTCGGCGAAGTTGAGCGTCTTTATCCGTATTCCGATTATGCCAAGCGCGCGGTCATCATGTCCGCTTTCGCGTACCAAAAGGCGGGTCTCTACGAAGAGAGCCGTATCGCGGCGGCCCGCTATCTGGACTTCTACCCGGCAGATGAAGATGCTGCCTATGCCCAGTACCTGATTGCGCTCAGCCATTATGACCAGATCGACGACGTCAGCCGCGACCAGGCCGTCACCCTTGATGCCATTCGGGCGCTTCGGTCCGTTGGCGAGTTCTATCCGGACAGCGAATATGCAACGTCGGCACAATTGAAGCTCGACCTTGCACATGATCATCTCGCGGCCAAGGAAATGGAAATTGGCCGGTATTACATGAAACAGGGCCATTTTGGCGCAGCGATCAACCGATTCCGCGTTGTTGTGGAGGAATACGAGACGACATCCCACACGCCCGAAGCCCTGCACCGGTTGGTTGAGTCGTATCTGTCGCTGGGACTTGATGACGAGGCACTAATTGCCGCGGCGATACTCGGACATAATTTTCGCGGTTCTGAATGGTATCAGGACAGTTACAACCTGTTGTCCGACAGAAACCTGGGGACCAGAGAGCCTGATGCTGGCGCGACGGGATGGCTTGGGGAGACCTACCGCCGCGTGATCAGGGGGGAATGGTTGTAGCAGACGGTCAGGGGATGACCTGTGCTGACCTGCCTGGAAATCCACGATATGATCCTTGTGGACCAGCTGGAACTGGAGTTTCGGCCGGGTCTGAACGTACTGACAGGGGAAACCGGAGCCGGAAAGTCCATCCTGCTCGATTGCCTTGGCTTTGTGCTCGGGTGGAACGTACAGCCGGGAATGCTCCGCAAACCGGAAGTGTTTGGTGAAGTTGCTGCGAACTTTGACCTCTCCGACGACCATCCCGTACTGGAAACACTTCACGGCGTCGGAGTGCCGGGAAATTCACAGTTGTTACTCAGGCGCCGGCTTCGGCCGGATGGGCGAACCGTTGCATATGTCAATGATCGGCGGTGCACGCTTGAAACGTTGCGGGACGTTTCGGGCGGTCTGGTCGAGATGGTGGGTCAGCGGCATGATCGCGGCCTCCTTGATCCCGGGTTTCATCTGAATCTGCTCGATCAGTTTGCCGGGACGGATCTGTCGCCGCTCAAGCGCAACTGGGACAATTGGCGCGACTGCCGCGAACGGTTGGAGGCTGCCCGGGCTCAAGTGGACAGGGACAGGCGGGAGACCGACTTTCTTCGACACGCGGCGGGCGAACTCGATGAACTCGCGCCAACGGACGGAGAGGCCGGAAGGCTCGATCAGGAACGGCGGCTGATGCGAGCCGCCGAACGAGTCCGGGACGATGTGTCCCGTGCCTGGAACAGCCTCGGCTCCCAGGGGGCCGAGGGGCAGATTTCGCAGGCCATCGGGTGGTTGAACGGGGCGCGTACTGAAGCGGCAGGTCGGCTTGAAGGCGCGTTCGAGGCCCTTGACCGCGCGCTTGAGGAACTTGCATTCGCCGAACGTGAAATCGCGGATTGCCTCGAGATTTTCGACTTTTCGCCATCTGACCTGGAGGAGGTCGAAGAACGGTTGTTTGCCTTGAGGAGACTCGCCCGGAAACATGATGTCGATCCGGACCGGCTGCCCGAAGTCCGGGAGTCGATCCAGGCGCGACTTGCGGGTGTGGAGGGATCCGAAGCAGAGGTAAGCGACCTTGCCGAAAAGGTGCGATCGGCCGAGAGCAGCTACCGAGAGGAGGCGGCACAGCTGTCCGAGCGCCGGCGCTCTGCGGGGCATCAGCTCGACTCCATGATGCTGGGTGAGCTTCCGTCACTCAAGCTGCAAGACGCCAGGTTCCGCACGGATGTTGATGATGATGCGCCTGCCGGGCCGAATGGCTCCGACACGGTGAGATTCCTCGCGGCGACCAATCCGGGGATGCCGGCAGGGCCGCTCAATCGAATTGCTTCGGGAGGTGAAATGTCGCGGTTCCTGTTGGCACTCAAGGCATGCCTTGCCACCAATTTCGAGCCCTGTTTGCTCGTATTTGACGAAATCGATCGAGGAGTTGGCGGTGCGACCGCAAATGCGGTCGGCAGGCGGCTGGCGACGCTGGCGAAAAAGACCCAGGTGTTGGTCGTAACGCACTCTCCTCAGGTCGCGGCCTGCGCGGACCACCACTTCCTCGTTTCAAAAGTCGATGTCGAAACCCGGGGCAGCACATTGGTCGATGTCGTCCGGCTCGATCCGGAAAAACGGATTGATGAACTTGCGCGAATGCTCGCCGGAAGCGAAGTCACTGGAGAAGCCAGGGCCGCCGCGAGGGCGCTTCTCTCTGGTCAATGAACTCGTCGGGTCTATGGACCGCGGCATGACCCGGGAACTGAATTGCGGCAGGTGAGTGGAACCTGGTGCCTGCCCCGTTGCCGGGCGACAATCAGGATGTCAGTCCAGCGTCTCCAACTTCCCGAGGCAGGTCTCGACCCTGTAGTCTCCTATCGCCGTCATCCCGCCGAGATGCCCGCAGGAGGTCATCGCGAGTTCTTGTGGTTGTCATCGGGGAACAGCTGTCGTCCAAGGCGGCAGTCCGAGCAGGTGGTCGCCTTGAGGGCGATGATTCGATGGTCGATGGGCGATTCCCGCATTATCCTGACGACAGCATGCGGATCGCCGGGTGCTCGTCATGGGGGCCGAGGAAATGAATGTATCCGCACTGAAAGTCCAGTCATGTCAACGGCTTGCGGGTTGCCGAAAAACCGCGCCAGGAACGGCAATTCTATCCCAATGCCATGGCAGGGGCTGGGGTTCACAGGATAACGTTATTTTGTATTGTTTTGTCGGACGTTGCATCTCGAGGAGGAAACCATGAGAACAACGTTTCGTCTTGCGGTTGTTGCCGCGATTGCATCCCTGATGGCCTGAACGCCTCCGTTTCGACAGCGATGGGCATCCCGGCCGCATCACCCAGATCGAGCCCATGGACCGGGAAATCCTCTATGTCGTCGAATCCGCCGTCGAAAACCTCCGGGCACTCAAGTCCGGCTCGTCCCGAGTCACCGCATCGACCACCCGGTGAAACTCCGCTTCGCCGAGGACAATGCCTTCGTCTTCAGCCGAGCGAACGGTGAACAGCTGACCGACGCCGGGGTCGGGCCCTGGGGTGAACCCTCACCTCCGCCGGCACCGCGAACAAATTCCGCCCCGCCGAACGTCGGGGTGCGGCAGGCCGGAGGGCCGTCCCGACACCGGGCTCCCGGCCCGAAGACAAGGAATCTTGCCATGTACGCCCTTCTCGCTTCCGACTCGGGCCAGGTTCATGTCTGCGGGCATCGCGGCCACTGCGTCGATCGTCCGGAAAACACCATGGCAGCGTTCCGCCGGGCCGTGGAACTCGGCTGCACATCACTCGAGTTCGACGTGGTCCTGAACGGCGACGGCGAAATCATCGTCCTGCATGATCTCACGGTCGACCGGACGACCGATGGCCGCGGTTACGCCGAGGACATGTCAACTGCGGAAGTTCTGGCGTTGGATGCGGGTGTCCGATTCGACCCGGAAAACGCCGGCGAACGCATACCGTTTCTTGGCGAGGTCCTGGACTTCGCCTGCGAACACCGCATCGGCCTGCACTGCGAGATCAAGGACACACCGCAAAACGAGGATGCTCTGATCGCCCGGCTCGGCGAACATCTTGCGGCAGTCCCCGACGCCAGGAATTGGCTGGTCGCAATCTCATTCGATCACCAGCAGCTGGCAAAAGCCAGGGCGTCGATCCCGGGCCTCCGGACCGAAGGCATCACCCACGCCCGCCATGTCGACCCCGCCGGGTTGGCCATCCACGCGGGTCTCGATTCGGTATCCGTCGAGGCTGACCGTTTCCGTTCGGAGGACGGTCACGCGATTCACGGGGCCGGCGTCGCCGTTCGTTGCCACCTGCCGCCGCCAGCGGTCCTCGCCGGTTACGAAATTTACGGGCGCGACCTGCGGTCCCTGGCCGGAGGATGGGTGGCCGAAGGGGCCATCGACATCCTTTCGGGCGATGATGTCGGGTATCTCCGCGCGCTCGTCGACGAATTCACGCCGTCCTGACAGCCGCCGGCTTAACCCCGACAATCGAGATACCCTATCCTGATTGTCGCTGTGCAGGCGTTGCAAATTGGCCGACATCATCGAGCAGGTCAACCCGCGGCCCGAGCGCATCGAAGATACCATGAGCCTGCCTGGATTAGCGCTTGCGGGCTGATTCGGCTGGAGGCAATAGATCAGGCATCAAGATATGGTGGCAAGGGGTCGTTCACCGGCAACCCCTTGCCGAATGAAAGGAGATCGATGATGTCGAAAGACTTGAACGACGTGGCTCCCTCCAAGGGTGAAGTTAGCACGCTGTATGTGGCGGTGGAAGTCAGCGGGAAATCCTGGGTTGTTGGGATCGGTGATCCGGAGGACCCCGGCAGGGTTGGCCTGCACAAACTGGATCCGGCCGACACGATGGGTCTTGTTTCAAAGATCGGGAGGTCTTGTGCCCGTGCCGGTAATTTGTCTCGGGTGCTGCTGACTTACGAGGCCGGATACGAAGGCTTCTGGTTGGCCCGCTGGTTGGCTGAGCATGCGCCGCAAATCGATGTTGTCATGTGCGATCCGGCGAGCCTCGAGGTGGTTCGCAAAAAGAAGAAAGCAAAGACGGACAAGATTGATGCCAGGCGGATGGTGCGGGCCCTGAGGGCATGGGATCAGGGCGAGGCCGAAGCGCTATCGGTCGTGCGGATCCCGACGGTTGAGGAGGAGGATGCCAAGCGCCTGCTTCGGCACCGGGAGCGTCTTGTGAAGGAGCGCACCAGTCTGGGCAACACGATTCATGGTTTGCTTAAACTGCACGGGATCCGGGAGCTGGATCCGAGAAGCCCGAAATTTGCGGCCGAGCTGGCCGGGGTGCGCACGGCTTTCGGCACGCCTTTACCTCCGGGTCTACGGGATGAGGTTGAGGCAACGCACGAAAGGCTCGTCAAGGTCATGGAGCAACTGGCGGATGTCGAGGAGAAGAAGGCCGCGCTGATCGCGGAGGCGGCAGTAGTGGTGCCATCACAGGATCCGTCTCATGAGGAGAGAAATCAGCCTGGCACAGAGGATGAGCGTGTTGGTTCGGCTGCCGCTTCCGGGCCGGATTTGCCGGGCGGTTCTGCGTTGCTGGTGAAGTTGAAGGGGATCGGAGCGAACGATGCTCTACTTCTGCAGAACGAGGTGTTCTACCGGGACTTCAGGAACCGGCGGGAGCTCGCCGCCTGGGCGGGTCTCGTGCCGGTCCCGTGGGCGAGCGGTGATGTCGAGAATGACCAGGGCATCAGCAAAGCCGGCAATTCGATGGTACGCAAGCATCTGGTGCAGTTGGCGTGGCGTTGGCTGCGGTGGCAGCCCGACAGCGAGATCTCGAAATGGTACCATAATTACTGCGCGCGCCGGCGTAACAAGCTCTTGCGCAAGCGGGCAATCGTTGCCGTGGCGCGCAAGCTGCTGATCGCGCTGTGGAGATATGTCCTGATCGGCTTGGTGCCGACAGGTGCAGTGTTCGTCAAGGCGACGGTGTCGTAACGTCATCTTTCGGAGACAGGGACACAGGCTGAGAAAAAAGGAGCTTTGAATCCGAGGCGGCTCGACGGGGCCGCGGAGGAACCGGGTGGACGTGTGATCGATACGCAGCAGGGTTTGCCATCACGATGGCACCGCCTCGAAGAAGGATCCCGTCCCCCGGAACGTCGCAACCACAGGATGTGGAATTAGGGTCACGCGACCGGCACGGGCTGGTCAATCGAACCGGATAAGAGTTGAGCACGCCGTTGAGCTTGCTGCCGAAATGACGTTCCACCCGGATTACCTTCGCTTGCTCCTGATGACCGCTGAGAAGCTCTTTGAAAAGCTCCTTGTCCGCAAGCGGACGACCCAACGCCGGGTTTCCTGGCCAAACGTCGGCGAGACGGGCCAGTCTCATCAACCGCTCCACTAAATCGGGAGATGCGAATGCTTCAGGAAATGTGAGGCTAGATTCCGGGCTTGCAGAGAAAGCTCATAAGAGCTGCTCAAAGGCGCGCAGGAACGGATCCGGTGACGGCGAAGGATGTCATGAGAACCGCCACGCAGATCTGGATGAAACAGGGCGAGGCCGTTGGGGTCGTCGAAGGCAAGGCGATACGTTTCTGCGACTGAAACGGCTGAAGTTTGGTGAACTGTCTTCGGTGCAGACTGAACAGGTCCGCAGCTCCTCGCCCGAACGGCTTGATACCTGGCTTGAGGCACTGCTGACCGCACGGGACATCAGTGGGGTGCTCGGGGAACGTACCTGGCACCCATTCCAGACCGTCATCGATCGTTCTATCCCAGTTTTTCCCTGCGTCCGGGCACGAATTTTCCAGTGGCCTTGTGTCACCGCCACGAGGGCGGATCGGGGCGAAGGTTTCGGGAGAATCCCCGGGTTCCCCGAGGCGACGACCAATCGCCGACCGCACGCCACCACGGTCAGGGCCCGGCTCTTCGGTTGCCTTGGACAAGCAACGACACGGTTCATCTTGACGTTGCGGCGGGAATTCGAACCAGTATCGGATACAGACTGACTGTTCGGAAAGGCATGTGAATCAAATACGATGGCCAACACGCAAGCGACCTGAACACGAATCGTACCGGTTGTTTAGTGACGAGCCCTCGATCTGCTGATTCAAACCGCCATCGGTCTTTGCGAATGGTGACCAAACCAACCTCCGGTCTGAGCTTCGAAAGAGAGCGCGGCACGGAACACGGAAGGGTCATCAAACGTTCTGCCAACGATCTGTATGCCGGTCGGAACGCCTGACGAGGCAAGCCCGCTCGGCACTGCCATGACCGGGCAGTTGTGCAGCATGTTGAAATGATGCGTAAGAATCCAACCATATTCCGGGTCCACTTTTCTTCCTTCGATTCGGAAGTCTTCAGACGACGGGTCGTGATCAGCCCTGACTGCGGGAACCGTGGTGGTGGGGCAAACGAACAGGTCAAACCGCTTCATCAGCGCGCCAAATGACTGGTACATGTTATGCTGGATTTCCCAGGAACGTGAAACGTCATCGAGATTTGTCTCATGAACGCCTTGTGCCGCGGCGAGCGTATAATCGTTCAATTTCTCCCTGTGATTCTCCGCTGCCCAGGCCGCTTGCCTGAGGAAGTGCATGGTATTGTACCAGTTCGTTGCAGCTTCATCGCAGGCCTCGCTCCATGGCAATTCCACGTCAGTGACTTGTGCGCCGGCTTCGCGGAATCGGTCCAGGGCAGCACGTGTATTGCGGCGTACCTCTATGTCGACCGGCCGGTATCCCAAATTCATCGAGAAGGCGATTTTGACACCGTCGAGACGCCCCGCTTTGCGCGGCAAGACCACCTTTTCGCGCAAGCTGTCATGGTCCCGCGGATGCGCACCTGACACGATGTCCTGCACCAGGGCAAGGTCGGAAATCGAACGCGCCAGCGGACCGCAGTGATTGTAACGGTCAAAGTTTGCAGGCGGGCCGTCAGGATTGCGGCCATGAGGCGGTTTGAATCCTGCGACGCCGCAGCAACTGGCCGGAATCCTGATGGAGCCGCCGATGTCCGTACCGGTTGCGATGGGGGCGAAACCAGCCGCGACGGCGGCGCCGGATCCTCCTGAAGATCCTCCGGATCCGTACTCGGGATTGAAAGGATTGACTGTGTTGCCCCAGGCCAGGCTGCGGCAGACGCCGGAAATGCAGAACTCGGGTGTCGTGGTGCGTGCCAGGATGATTGCTCCAGCATCCTGAAGGCGCTCCACCATCGGATCCGAAATCTTGTCAGGAGCGGCATCCAGAAAGAGCAATGAACCGTGTGTCGTACGTTTGCCTTTGACCCGCTGGGCATCCTTGATCAGGACGGGCACACCGAACAGGGCGCCTTCGTTGGTGCGCTCGGCATAGGCCCTGTCCGCCATGTGTGCTTGTTGCCGGGCCTCGTCGAAATAGGTATCGGCCAATGCGTTGACTGTCGGATTGATCTGCCCAATCCGTTCGATCAGAGCCTCGATCAGCGTGGTTGGAGTCAGGCTGCCATCCCGAAAGGCTTCGACGGCTTCGGTTGCCGAGAGATAACACAGGTCTAGGTTTGCGGATTTCTTGCGCACGGCGTCGTGTCGGGATTTCGAGGCGGGATTCCGCAGATATCGATTCATGGACCCGAACCTGGATTGACATGTTCCCCGGACGTGTCCCTCGCCTTGTACGCGGTTCCGGGTGAGATCCCCAGATCGCGGGCGATCCCGGTCGGTGGTGGGCCTTCGGCAAGAAGGTGACTGATCGCGTCCATGCCAATCTTCCGATGCCGGCCACGATCGGTGCCCCGCTGTCTGGCCGCGGCAACTCCTTCGTTTCGACGTTCGCGGAGCAGGTTCGTCTCGTACGCGGCGAAGACGCCGGGCATGTCGAAATACACCTTGCCAGTAACGGTCGAAGTCTCCACGGGCTGTTCGGTGGCGGCGAAACGGGCGCCGTTTTCCCTGAGCTTCGCGACAATGACCTGGCGGTCCCGCGGTGCACGTGCCGAGCGGTCGATATGCATGACCGCCGGTGTCTCGTCCGGACGGATGGAGTCGGGGATGGTCCCGAGTTGGGGAAGGCCTTCAAGGCTGGAGCCGTTACCGGATTCGGTCCGGATTTCTGCGCAATCCGCTGCCTTGAGCTCCGCGGACTGGGCATCGAGGTTTCGGTTCACGGTCGAGATCCTTGCTTGGCCGATTCGGGCGGTTGAACCGTTGGACTTGGACCTGCCTCGGACGTTTTTTTTGTGAAACATGTCGAATACGGCCCTGGATGAACACGATATGACGGTGATCGAGTGCTCATCCAACCGGTCATCTCGGGTCTCTACCCAATTCCTTGGTTGGTGTCGGCAGAAAGCCGGCACCAGGTGGGTTGCGCGCGCACGACGGGAGTCTGCGGGATCGATGCCCGGCCGCTCGATTGCAGGCGAAAGTCAGGGCTGATTTTTGTTGGCGGTGTGCAAATATATCCGTTTGGCTCATTGTTTGGGGTCAACGGGGTTCATTTCGGGTTTTTTTTTGGCGACGATGGGTGATTGGCGTCGGCGTTTCGCGTCTGACGGGCGATTCCGGCCGCGTCTGATCGGCCTGCCGGGCGTTGCCGGGCAGGATGTGTGGCCGTGATGTGGTGATGACCCCTTGCGGGCCTATGCGGCAGGCATTGCACGTGGCCGCGTGTTCTGGCTGAGCCGGAGGTAATCGAGCACGAGGCGCGGGTTCCGGTTCAACTTCTCGATGGTCGGCTTGACCGGCTTGTTGCGTCCGAGGATGATGCCGATGGCCAGTCTTCGGAGGCAACTGAGGTTCTCCGGGCCATGGCCGCTCCGGACCTGGCACTTGTCTTCGTTCCATGTTGCGGCGTCGTCGAGGATTCGATGCACGCGATTTTCGCAAGTCCAGTGGCGGCGATTGAAGCCCAGGATCGCCTCGGCATCGGCACTCTGTGGCGTGTGGCTGGTGATGCCGTAGACCAACTCGACGCTGGGCTCGCCGATGCGTGCCGGCTTTCCATTGCGCCCGCAGCGGTAGGACCATGTGGTTCGCTTGATCAGGAACACCTGTTCGACCCAGGGGAAGGTGATGCCTGCGACCGGTTCGGTCGCGGTCCAGATCTCCCGCTTCTCGATGCGTCCGTGCGCCGGTTGCGGCGATTGGGTGGCAAAGTCGGGCTCCCGGGGCGGCTGGGCGGCGAAGAAAGCCTTGATGTCATTGGAGAGGGTCTTCTGGTTGCCCTTGGCGACGAAGAGGAAATCGGCGCCCCGATCGTGCAGGTAGGTCGCGATCGCTGTCTGGGTGAGCAGGGCATCGACGGTGACCGTTCGCCCGCTGATGTCGGGGATCAGGTCCATGGTCGGGATGAAGACGCCGATCTCGTTGGTGGCCTTCTGCGTGTCTTTTCCGTCTTCCTCGATGGTCAGCACGGTTTTTTTTGAGCCAAAGGCGTGGCGGTGCCATGGCTGCTGGCGCCGAGCACATGGGTCTTGCGGCCCTCGTCATCGACAGCGCCGCGGATGGTCTTGCCGTCGATGGCGATGCCTGCATCCCGGTCCCAGCCATGGTCCCGGCAGAAGCGGGCCGTGGCCACGGCGAGCTGGTCGGGGTCGACCGTGACCATGATGTTGCGGATGCAGTAGATGCTCGGGAGGTCATGGGCGCCATTGCCGGCCCTGGGCAGGCGGAAATGCCTCAGCATCCCCGGCCCGAGGTCCTGGATCCAGGCATGGATCGCCTTCCAGCCCGTGGCGCCACACAGGGTGGCCGCGGCGCAGAGCGACAGCAGGGTCGGCAGATGGTAGCGGCGCCCGCGGCGTCCGCGGGGATCGTCGATTTCGGTGAAGTACTCGTACAGGCTGGCCATTTCGGCGGTGTTCATCTTGCGCATCTTCTCGGTTCCGTGAAGCTGGAGTTCCGGCGCCAGCGCCGGGGCGGTGAGCCGGGCGCGGACATCGGGAGCGAGCGGCAGCACCAACACCTGTTTCGGTGTCGATCCCGCGACATAGCCGTTGCCGTGGCGGCGATAGCCGCGGGTCCTGCCGACGGTGATCCAGTTGGCGGCGCGGTAGACGGCGCCGCTGTGACGCTCCGGGTCGCAGAAGGTTTCCAGGAGCAGCAGCGGATGATGATAGCGGGCCTGCCAGTCGGCATTGATGCGCCGCGCACAGAGGCCGAGAAAGCGGGAGCCCAGGTTCGGCTGCCGTCCGCGCAGCAGCAGGCGCACATTGTTGGCAACCAGGTGCAGCCGCCCGAACCTGTCGCGCGGGCTCCAGCCGATCCAGTCGTCACGCGCCGTGCATTTGAGCGCCGCGGCCGAGAAGGCGGCCAGCGCCGGCCATGCGCCGCTGTCGTCGTCGGCCGCATACCAAATGGTCTCGCCGATCTTCGGTCCCGCGCCGAGGTAATGATGTTCGTCCAGGAGATCGCGGAAACGCTGTTCCTCGCGACGTGCGACCGGTATTGCGGACAGTCTGGAAAGGTCGATCATGGCACCGGATCCGTTTTCCGATTCGGCGCCACTATGGACGGGCAGGACGCAAGAGTCCAGCCCGCAACGTAAATCAATCAAAACAAACGAAAATTGACGCTACAAAAATTGGCCCTGGGCGAAAGTCAGTTGATCTTGACAATCTTGCCCGGGTTCATGACGTCGCCGGGATCGATTACGCGCTTGAGATCCGCCATGATCGCCCAGGCGTCGCCATGCTCTTCGGCCATGAAAGGTATCTTGCCGACGCCTATTCCGTGCTCACCGGTTATCGTGCCGCCAAGGCGGAGCGCCCGGTGGTTCATCTTGCCGGCCAGTTCCTTTGCGACCGCCAGTTCGTCCTGGCTTTCGGGGTCAATGAGCAGTGCGGCGTGGAAGTTGCCATCCCCGACGTGGCCGACGATCGGGCCATCGATCGGACTCGCCTCGATCTCGGCAGCGGTCTCGGAAATCGCCTCGGCGAGACGGGAAATCGGCACGCAGACATCGGTTGTGACGACCCGGCATCCCGGGCGCATGGCCTTTGCGGCAAAATAGGCATTGTGCCGAGCGCGCCAAAGTGCGTTGCGGTCTTCGGCCGTTGTTGCCCATTCGAACGCGCTCCCTCCAAAGGAAGCGACCAGGTCGGCGACGGTTTCCTCCTGTTCGGCAATCGCGCCCGGAGTCCCGTGAAACTCCATGAACAGGTGCGGTTTCTCAGGCAGGTCCATGTCCCGGTCCCAGGCGTTGAGAGCCCGAACCATGGCGGTGTCGGCCAACTCAATCCGGGCAATGGGCACCCCCATTTGTATGGTTGCAATGACCGTGCGGACACAGGAATCGACATCGTCGAACGCGCAAACCGCTGATGAAATCGATTCGGGCTGCCCGTGCAACTTGAGGGTGAGTTCGGTTATGATCCCGAGGGTACCCTCTGACCCGACAAAAAGGGCGGTCAGGTCATACCCGGCGGAACTTTTTCGTGCGCGATTCCCGGTACGAATGATCCGGCCGTCACCCATGACAACTTCCAGTGCCAGAACGTTGTCCTTCATCGTACCGTATCGAACGGCGGTCGTCCCCGAAGCGCGGGTCGATGCCATTCCGCCCAGCGTCGCGTTGGCGCCGGGATCGATCGGAAAGAACAGCCCGGTTGCGCGAAGTTCGGTGTTGAGTTGTTCCCGGGTAACTCCGGGCTGAACAATGACATCCATGTCGTCCGGATTGATGCCCAGGACCTTGTCCATGCCAGCCATGTCGAGCGATATTCCGCCCCGAAAGGCCAACGCGTGTCCTTCGAGAGATGTCCCGACGCCTCTCGCAATGACTGGGCAGCGTTCGTCGGCGCAGATCCGGACGACACGCGCGACATCCTCGGTTGATTTCGGACGAACGACCGCATCGGGAGGCGTCACCCTGAAATACGATTCGTTTTGCCCATGTTCCATGCGTATCGCAATTGACGTCGAAACCTGCTCGCCGAGGCTTTCGGAAAGACGCCCTATGGCCGTGTCAATCGACAATTCCACTGCTCCTGTGATTCCCGTTTCAGGTAGGGCGAAGCGGACCTGGTATCCTCCGCTCGCCAGGCTTGATGCTTTTACCGGTAGCGTCACCCATGTGCCGGTAACCGTTCCACCTCGGCATCCGCGACAACTCTGCTGTCAAATGCCGGCCGGTTCAACCGTGGTGATCTTGCGGCACGCGCGGTCGAGCCAGGCCGCTGTCTTGGGAGTACAGTGCGGCGACAGGGTTTCGAAAATGGTTTCATGGTAGGAATCCAGCCATTCGATTTCATCCGGGTTCAGAAGCGATGGATCGATCAGCCGGTGTTCCAGCGGCGCCAGCGTCAATGTCCTGAACTCCAGCATTTCCCGTTCTGCCGAACCGGATTCCCATCGGCGGACCGCGAGCAGGTTTTCGATCCTGATTCCGAATCGGTTCTTGCGGTAATAGCCGGGTTCGTTCGACACGATCATGCCGGCTTCAAGCGGGACGTTCGAACGGCGCGATATGGCCTGCGGACCTTCGTGAACATCGAGATACGCGCCAACTCCATGCCCCGTGCCATGGCCATAGTCCATCCCCGATCCCCATAATGGTACGCGCGCGATTGCGTCGATGTGGCATCCGGCGATTCCACCGCCCGGCCAGCGGAGCCGCGACATGGCGATCATGCCTTTGAGAACCAGGGTATAGGCAAGGATCACATCCACACCAGGAGTGCCGAAAACAAGAGTCCGGGTAATGTCCGTGGTGCCGTCTTCATATTGTCCGCCACTGTCGATGACGACGACATCATTGTCACTTATCTTGCGATTCGAGGATTCGGTCACCCGGTAGTGGATGATCGCTCCGTTGGGACCGGATCCGCAAATCGTGTCGAATGCGATGTCCTTCAGTTCTCCGGTCGCTCTGCGGCAACTCTCGAGTTTCCGGACCAGGTCGATTTCAGAGAGGCTCTGGTCGTGTGCCACGTTGGCAAGCCATGACTGGAAATCGGCGAACGCGACACCGTCCCTTCGATGTGCTGCCTCTATTCCCCTCAATTCCTTTTCGTTCTTGATGGCTTTCGCCAAGACGATCGGGTCAGGGGAACGGACGACCTTCGCACCGGAATCGGTAACTACACGGAAAAGGCGGTCCGGTGTCAGCGCGGGATCGACCATGACAGGTCCGGGCAGGTTTTCGAGGAAACCGTCGAGGGAAGCGGGAGGATGAATCGTGATCTCTGATCCCAGGTGTGCCTTGAGGCTCTCGTCCGCCTTTTCTTCCCGCATGAACAGGTCGACGGCACCGTTTACCCCGATGACGGCAAAGGCCAGGGTGACCGGTGTCCTCTCGATATCGGAGCCGCGCGTGTTCAAGAGCCACGCGATCGAATCCGGTCTGGTGACCAGGGCGTTTCGGCAGCCCTTTGCGCGGAGCTTCTCGGCAATGCTGTTCCTCTTGTCCCATGACGAACGCCCCGCCCGGTTCAGAGGGTAAGGCCTCATCGGATACGTCGGCCGTTCCGGACGGTCAGTCCAGATTCGGTCAACCAGGTTGTCGCACGGGCAAACACGGCAGCCCTGAGCCAGGGACGTGATTTTCTCGACCAGTTTTTCGATCCATGACCTGCTGTGCAGCCAGGGATCGTAGCCGATCAACCGGGCAGTCCCCTTGTCATCGCCGGCCGCCAAGAATGCGATGATCCGGTCGAAGTCGTGCGAGACGACCGTGATGAGGTTTGAATCGACCTCGAGTCCGGCTTGAACCGTATAACGGCCATCAACGAACAGCTGCGCGGTTTCGCCATGTACGAGCAACAGACCGGCAGATCCGGTGAATCCGGTCATCCAGGCCAACCGGCGGTCTGCGGGACCCTGTCCACTGCCCAGCCACGGGTCCGTCGACGGCACGAGAAATCCGTCGAGTTCTTCCTTGCGTATCTCTCGCCGGAGCATGTCGAGGCGCTTCCCTCCGACCTCGGGAGCGGCGTTGGACGTGAAGTTCTGAAACATCAGGCGGCTGGGCAGGAGCGAATTTGCCCCGCTGAAACCGGGTCGCGATCGAATAGCGCGGCAAGTTGCTCGGTCATCACGCCGGCGAGCTGTTCGGCGTCCGTGATCGTGACTGCGCGCCTGTAGTACCTGTTGACGTCATGGCCGATCCCGATGGCGATGAGCTCGACGACTCGCCTGTCCTCGATCATTGCGATGACGTCCCGAAGGTGTTTTTCGAGGTAGTTCGCGGAATTGACCGACAAGGTGCTGTCGTCCACCGGTGCGCCGTCCGAGATGACCATCAGGATATGTCGCTGTTCCGGGCGCCGGACTATTCTGCGATAAGCCCATTCGAGAGCCTCGCCGTCAATGTTCTCCTTGAGAATCCCTTCCTTCATCATCAGCCCGAGACCGGGCCTGGCGCGCCGCCACGGGGCGTCCGCGGCCTTGTAGACGACGTGACGAATGTCGTTCAATCTCCCGGGCGTTTGCGGCCTCCCTGCAGCCAACCACTTTTCCCGTGATTTCCCGCCTTTCCATGCCCGTGTCGTGAATCCGAGGATTTCGCACTTGACCTGGCACCGTTCCAGCGTTTGTGCGAGCACGTCGGCACAGATCGCGGATATCGAGATGGGACGCCCCCGCATGGACCCGGAATTGTCCAGAAGGATCGTGACGACCGTATCAAGGAACTTGATGTCCCTTTCGACCTTGAATGACAAGGGGGTCGTCGGATTTGCAACGATGCGCGCCAACCGCCCCGTGTCCAGGATTCCTTCTTCCATGTCGAACTGCCATGACCTGTTTTGCTGAGCCTGCAACCGTCGCTGCAACCGGTTTGCCAGCTTGGACACGGCGCCTTTCAAGGGTTCGAGTTGCTGGTCCAGATACGAACGCAGGCGTTCCAGTTCTTCCGGTTCTGCAAGTTCACTCGCGGATACTTCCTCGTCGAATTCGGTGGTAAAAACCCTGTAGTCCGGATCGGCGTCCGAAATCGGCAGGATTACGGGCGGATCGGGCGGAGTTTCCGCGTCCGAGGCGTTCTCGGTGTCATCCTCGTCCGAGACTTCTCCGTCGGTGTGTATCATTTCGACATCCGAGTCGTCCCTGTCTTCGGCTGAATCAGGTTGCAACTCCATGTCATCGGACGGACCTTCTTCCGAAGCGGAATCTCCATCTCCACCGTCGTCTGCCTCTTCCGGATCTTCGGGGTTTTCGGGCGCGTCCGCGTCCGGATCCTCACCGAGCTGCTCGCCGAATCCTAGATCGCTGATCAGCTGCCTGCTCAGGCGCCCAAAATCCTCCTGGCACTCCAGCACCGAATCGATCCTGTCCAGCGTCTCGCCCGCATGTTCCTCGATATGTCCCCGCCACAGTTCCACCACGTGCGCAGCAACGGATGGGAGCTTGCGCCCGGTCGCGCGTTGCCGGATGAGATGCCCGACGGCGGTTGCCAGGGGAACGGAGGCCACGTCCTCCGGGTCACTCGCCACGAAACTCTTGAGATCTGCGGAAATCTTGGCGTCGATATTGGAAGCACAGCCCGGCATCGCCCGAACGCCAAGTGCCTCGCAGCGCGCGGTTTCCATGCACTCGTACAGTTCCCTGGCCGTCGGCCCTTCGGGCGCAAAGTGCCTGTGAGTCGACTCGTCGTGAAATCTCAACTTGAGTGCGAGCGCATCAGCGGTTCCGCGGATTCGCAGGATCGAATCGTCGTTCAACCGGCGCGGGACATGCGGCAACCTGATCGCGTCACCCGAAGCCCCGGCCGAATCCACGCCAAAGGTGACATCGAGTTCGGGCCGATTGGCCATCGCCCGGGTCGCTTCGGTCAGGGCCTTCTTGAATGGATCGGGCGGGGGCTGGCTGGCTCCGGTCATGGCGTGTTCGATCCGGGCATCGAATTGATCTAACCCAGGCTGATTGACGCAGCGCTTTCGGGCAGTTCCTGGTCAAAGCAACGCTGGTAGATCTCCGCGACCGTTGCTCGTTCGAGTTCGTCACATTTGTTGAGAAACGTCAGGCGGAAAGCGAAGCCCAGATCGCCGAAGATTCGTGCGTTCTCTGCCCAGGAAATTACCGTTCTCGGCGACATGACGGTGGAAATGTCGCCGTTCATGAAAGCGGTTCGGGTCAGGTTCGCAACGGTGACCATCCGGGCGACTTCTTCAGGCGATTCATTCGGACACTTTGCCTCGACGATCTTGCATTCGGCGTCATGGCTCAGGTAGTTCAACGTGGCGACCATGGACCAGCGGTCCATTTGTCCCTGGTTGATTTGCTGCGTTCCGTGGTAGAGACCGGTCGTGTCGCCGAGCCCGACCGTGTTGGCGGTCGCGAACAGGCGGAAGTAGGGATGCGGATGGATGATCTCGTTCTGATCAAGGAGCGTCAGCTTCCCGTCAACTTCAAGAACGCGTTGAATCACGAACATGACGTCCGCCCGGCCGGCGTCGTATTCGTCAAACACGATGGCAACCGGATTTCGGAGTGCCCAGGGCAGGATGCCTTCGTGGAATTCCGTGACCTGCTTGCCGTTCCTGATCTTGATCGCGTCCTTGCCGATCAGGTCGATACGACTGATGTGGCTGTCGAGGTTGACCCTGGCGCAGGGCCAGCGCAGCCGTGCGGCAACCTGTTCGATATGCGTCGATTTTCCAGTCCCGTGGTAACCCTGGATCAGAACCCGGCGATTAAAGGCGAAACCGGCGAGGATCGCGTGCGTGGTTTCCGGGTCGAATCGGTAACTGTCGTCGATCTGCGGAACCCTCTCGCCGGGGTCTGCAAACGCGTAGACTTCCATTTCGCTTTCGAAGCCGAACGCCTCGTCAACTCTCACCCGCAGGGTGGGGTGTGCGACCGCTTCTAGACTCCCGTCCGCCATATTCGATTCCGTCTTCGCGCTAATTGAGAAAAAAATGCAGGCCGGACGCTTAGTGGAACAATATCGGTTGAGGTGCAAGTAGCAGCTCTTTTCGGAAGCCGGCTTTCTCCTGTGGTCGTCGATTCCTGTTTCGTCAGCCGGATCAACGGTTTTCCGCGAGTTCCTGCGTCATGCAGGAGGTCGTCGTCCTTGCCAAGACGCGCCGCGCCGCCGTGTTCCTTCGAGGGTTCAATCAATGCACATGCCCGGCCTCCTCGACGGTACCTGGCAGCCGCAGCCGAATCCGCCGCATGACCGGATTCGTCCTTCTGGAACCGATGGCCCCGGGGGCCGCCAAGGCGGGTCAATCCCGAAAGCCGGGACTCTTTCGGATCTGCTCCCAGGCCCAGACAACATCCTGGAGACGGGCTTCTTCGGTCCGGTCTCCTCCATTCAGGTCAGGATGCAGGTCCTTCACGAGCTGCTTGTACTGCTTGCGAATGGATTCCATTGACCAATGATCCCGTGCATCGAGAATGTCGAGCGCCCGTCGTTCCACGGGCGACAGTTTACGCGCATTTCCCAGCCGGTTGCCCGGACCCGGATTTTGTGTCGAGTTCAAACCAAGAACGTCAAGCGGGTCGTCGACTCCGAAGCGGTCCCATGCCACCGAGGCGCCGCGTGGTTCGGAGTCACCCCAGGGAGCATCATTGTCTTCCGAGCCCTCGTCTCCGGTTGCAACGGAATCGTCGTGGTTGTCGAAGAAGTTCCACCTGAGATTGTATTGTCGCGCATGGCGGCGGCAGTACCAGGTCACGCCGGGCTTCTGGTCCGGATGTTTCGGAGCACGGTACTTTCCCGGCTCGTCGCATCCCGGGTGTTCGCACTTCCGAACGGACGTCTCGAATGCTCCCGACATTCCGCGCCGTGACCGGGCGCGACGGCGCTTGTAGGCTGATACCGAAATATCGTATTCGAAGGGCGACCCCTTGGTCATCACACCACCCGGCGATTTCGAATTCGGATTCGGCAGCATACACGATCGAGACGATTATCCTAGCAGGAATTGTCAGAAATCCTGGAGCTTTTCATGGGCCGAAGGGAAAGGATGGAGAAGGTCTTGAGGCGGGAATTCGCTCCGGCCGTCCTCGAGATCATTGACGAAAGCGCTGCGCATCGTGGTCACGCCGGTTACAGGGAAGGGGGCGAGACCCATTACAGGGTGCGCATTCGCGCCGTATCGCTTGGTGGTCTGAGCCGCGTAGAGCGCCAGCGGCGAATTTACCGATCGCTTTCGGCAGAGTTTTCTTCGGGCCTCCATGCACTGTCGCTGGATGCCGATGGTCCTGGACCATGATGCCGAATTGATGTCGTCCGGTCGCCCGGATGCCCTGGTGAACGAGGTCCCGAGAGCGGGTGGACGACTTGTGCTTCGCAAACGGTTTGGTGGTCAGGTCAGGCCAAATGTTCAGGATCTGCCGACCGGCGGCGTGGGCCGAAACGCGGTTTCGTCATCAGGAAGGGGCCTGGACGAAATCGGAGGCATCGGCCTGACCCCGGGCTCCGGCCGGCCAAAGTCTGCTGGTGGTCCGTTGTCTTCGGGGCCAACCATCGGCGGACCAAAATCGTGCTGGATCGGGTCATCGTAGGCTATCGGCCGCCGGAAAACCAGAAAGGAGGCAACCTCGACAACCTTGGAACGGAACAATCCGGATCTGTATTCGATCGGGAATGTATCGGTTCGCACATACTCCCATCCTTCCTGCGCCGCATTGTTCAATTGTTCCGTCAGGCCGATGGCAAGCCTGGTATTGGGACAACGAACACCCCGGATACGTCCAGGTTGACGCGGGGCCGGTTCCATCTTGTATTCGTGCTGCATCTTTTTTTGACCTGGTGGCGTCGGGCAGAAACTTGCTTCCTGCGCGGTCGGGCATTTCCCCGAGTATCAGTTTACTTCAGCAGTCTCGACCGCAACAACTCGTTTACTAGTTTTGGATTGGCTTTTCCACCGGTTGCTTTCATGACCTGGCCGACAAACCACCCGAGGACCTTTGGATTGCTCCTGAGCCTTTCAACCTGATCGGGAGAAGAGGCAACGATCTCGTCAACCACCGATTCGATCGCCGACAGGTCCTTGACCTGTTTCATCCCGCGGCTCGCGACAATCTCGGAGGGATCGCCACCTTCGGTCCAGACAATCTCAAACAGTTCCTTGGCGATCTTGCCGGAGATGTCCTCGGAGGAGATCAGATCGAGAATGCCCCCCAGTTGACTGGCGGAAACCGGGCAGTCCTCGATGGACCAGCCTTCCTTGTTCAGCCGCCCGAACAGTTCATTGACGACCCAGTTGGCAGAGAGTTTCCCGTCCCTGCCGCCGGCAACCGCTTCGAAGTAATCGGCATCGGCGACCTCCGTGGTGAGCACGTCCGCATCATACTCGGTCAGGCCGTAATCGCGGACGAAACGGGAACGTTTCTCGTCAGGCAATTCCGGCAGGGCTTCGGCTATGGCGTCGATGCGGGACGGGTCAAGCTGCAGCGGCAGGAGATCGGGGCAAGGAAAATACCGGTAGTCCTGGGCTTCTTCCTTGGAACGCATGGACCGGGTTTCGGACCGGTCGGGGTCAAACAGCCTGGTCTCCTGGCTAACCCTGCCGCCGTCCTCGAGAATTCCCGCCTGCCTCCGGGCCTCGCTTTCGATTGCCTGCTGTATGAACCTCATGGAGTTCATGTTCTTGATTTCGCAACGCGTTCCCAGGCGGGCGTCGTCACCGGTTGCGCGATACGCCTCGTGGTCTCCGGGTCGGCAGACGGACACGTTGACATCAGCGCGCAGGCTGCCTTCCTGCATGTTGCCGTCGCATGTCCCGAGGTAACGCATAATCTGCCGCAGTTTGCCGAGATAGGCCGCGGCTTCGTCGGGTCCCCGGATGTCCGGACGGCTGACAATTTCCATCAGTGCGACGCCGGTGCGGTTGAAATCGACGAAGGAGTTTTCAGGGTCCATGTCGTGGACGGACTTCCCGGCATCCTGTTCCAGGTGAATACGTTCGATGCGTACGCGTCTCACCGATCCCGGACCGACGTTGACGAGTACCTCTCCTTCTCCGACGATCGGATGGTACAGTTGCGAAATCTGGTATCCTTGCGGCAGGTCGGGGTAAAAATAGTTCTTCCGGTCGAACTGGCTGAAATGGTTGATCTTTGCCCGTAGCCCCAACCCCGTGCGTATCGCCTGGTCGATACAGAAATCGTTCACGACCGGCAGCATTCCGGGCATGGCGGCGTCGACGAAGGACACGTTGATATTGGGGCTTGCTCCGAAGGATGTCGAAGCTCCGGAAAACAGTTTCGAGTTCGAACTGACCTGGGCATGGACTTCCATACCGACGACGACCTCCCATTCGCTCCTGGCCGCTCTGAACTTCCAGGGCGTCGGCTCCCGTTGCCGGGTCTCGGTCGCTGATTTGCTTGGATGAGTCATTGACCGAAGACGCCCCCGTCTGCCTTTTGGGGTTTCGTTAATAGTTCCGGTGAATCTGCCTCGCAAGTACCGATACTCGCTGTTTTTTGCCATACTTGTTCCCGGGGCCAACCCTCCAAGTATTGGACTATCGATGACTGCAGCGCCTCGCAGCAAATCCGTCCTGATCGTGATACGATTAAACTGGAGTTCTGATGCGGGTCGGAGATTAACGGAATCGTATCAATATGATAGGTGAATCGGGCCTGTCACTGTCTGCATTCGAACGGTTAATCCGGCCGGATCCGCCTTCACAAGGCTGCGATGTCCTTCAGTAGATCGAGGGCCATCTTCTGCGAGGCATTCGCCTGGGTGGTCAGCTCAACGATGGTCCCGCGACCAACGTCGGATCCCGCAATGCTGTGGGAGGAGCGGACGATGGTTGACAGGCTGTCGTGAAGGGACCGAAAGCTGTAGGCACCGCTGCCGTCCGGCAGGGTGTAGGCAAGAACCCTGGTCAGTGCTGGCTCCGAACGCCGGGAGGGCAGGACCGGATCCCCGGTCTCGTCGGGTTCGGTGTCGGTGTAGCACAGGGGGCCCATGCCTTGTGCATGTGCCATTCGACGGGGGAGGCGAGCGTGCAGATGATGACATGGGCGCGGACCCGGCGTTAGAGGCGGTGGAATTTGGGCCGGACCTGGTGTAAGATCTCGATCAACCCTTGCACGTATCCGCCTGAGTGTTTTCTGTCGAAACTGCACACGGCGGTCCCGAACGCGATTTGGCGCACGACAAGGTTGCCGTTCCCGGAAATCTGGACTACCCACCGAAAGTTGGCCAACCAGCTCAACCGGTCTCGAAGCAGAACAATTCTAGGGGAGTCACCGTGGAAAGGATAGGCAAGGCCGAATTGCAGGTCGGTAGGGAACTTGCGGACTTCATCGACCAGGAAGTGTTGCCGGGAACCGGAATCGAACCTGCCCGGTTCTGGCAGGGATTCTCCGCCCTGGTCCACGGGTTCGGCGAAGAGCAAAAGAAGCTCCTCGGGAAACGCGAAGAACTGCAGGGCAGGATCGACCAATGGTACCTGGATCGCCGCGGAAATCCTGCAAATGCCGAAGAGACCAGGATGTTTCTCGAAGGGATCGGATATCTGCTTCCGGACGGCCCCGATTTTCAGATCGAAACCGAGAACATTGACGAAGAAATTTCAACCGTTGCAGGTCCCCAGCTCGTCGTCCCCGCGTCAAACGCCCGTTATGCATTGAATGCCGCCAACGCCCGATGGGGGTCCCTTTACGACGCGCTCTACGGGACCGATGCCCTGGGCCGGGCCATGGGAGACGGCTACGATCATGCACATGGCGCCAGGGTCATTCGCTGGGCGCGCGCGTTTCTCGACCGGGCAGTTCCCCTGGACGGCGCCAGTCACGCCGACGTCGACTCCTATGTACTTGCAGGCGGTCGTCTCTCCGCCCGGGTTTCCGGCAGGAGTTTCGGGTTGAGGGACCGTGACCAGTACTGTGGCTACCAGGGCGATGATTCCGATCCCGACGCCATTATTCTGAAAAACAACGGATTGCACATTCTGGTTCGGATCGATGCGGACGATACGGTCGGCCGTTCGGACAAGGCAGGTGTTGCGGACATGCTGCTGGAATCTGCGCTGACAACGATCATCGATTGCGAGGATTCGGTAGCCGCCGTGAACGCGGCCGAAAAAACCGTGGTCTATCGCAATTGGCTCGGTCTGATGAAAGGAGACCTCGAGGCAGAGTTCCTGAAAGCGGGCCAGCAGCGTCGCCGCAGATTGAAGGACGACATTTCTTATGTCTCCGCGGAAGGCTTGCCTGCCGCTCTTCGAAGGAGGTCACTGCTGCTCGTCCGCAACGTCGGGCTCCTGATGACGAGCCCCGCGATCCTGGATCGAAACGGCGATGAGGTCCATGAATCCCTGATGGACGGGATGTGCACGATCCTGATCGCCAGGCACGATTTGAACAAGGTGGTGGAAAGCGGAAACTCCAGGCATGGATCCGTCTACGTGGTCGTGCCCAAGCTCCATGGCCCGAAGGAAGTTGCTTATGTCGATCGCGTATTCACCGAAATCGAAAATGTGCTCGATCTGCCGCGCAACACGGTGAAGATCGGCATCATGGACGAAGAACGGCGGACTTCCGTCAATCTCAAGTCCTGCATTCGAGCCGCCAGGGCGCGGGTCGCGTTCATCAACACCGGATTCCTTGACCGGACAGGCGATGAAATCCACACGGCCATGGAAGCCGGCGCTTTCCTCAGGAAGAGTGACATTCGTACCCAGCCCTGGATCGCGGCCTACGAGGACCGGAATGTCGATATCGGGTTGGCTTGCGGTTTTTCCGGAAAGGCCCAGATCGGCAAGGGCATGTGGGCAGCGTCAGACCTGATGCGCGACATGCTCGATCAGAAATCCGGCCATCCCCACGCCGGTGCCAATTGTGCCTGGGTTCCCAGCCCGACAGCTGCAACATTGCACGCGACGCACTACCACGGAATCGACGTTTTCGCGCGGCAGGACGAGATCGCGGCGATGGGGAGCCGCGGAAAGCTGGCCGACCTCCTGAACGTACCGCTTGCCGGCGGCGCCAACTGGTCAAGTCGTGAAATCCAGGCCGAGATCGACAACAACGCACAGGGGATTCTCGGTTATGTGGTCCGGTGGGTGGATCAAGGCATCGGATGTTCCAAGGTCCCGGATATCAATGATGTCGCCCTGATGGAGGACCGGGCCACGTGCCGGATTTCCTCGCAGATGCTGGCCAACTGGATGCACCATGGTGTCGTTTCCGAAGACCAGGTCATGGACGCGCTGCGGCGAATGGCGGTAAAGGTTGATGCCCAGAACGCGGATGATCCGAACTACACGTCAATGGCGCCGGACTTCGACGGATTCGCATTCATGGCAGCATGCGATCTCGTTTTCGGAGGCACGAAGGCGCCATCGGGTTACACCGAGCCGGCGCTTCATGCGCGTCGGCTTCAGGTCCTTGAAGCAGCGGAAAGCGAAAGTGTTGTTCATGGGTGAAATTCCAATAATCGAGGCTCGGAAGATTGTTGCCGGCACGCTCACGAGCGGCCGGGAACGACGCCTGAAACCACTCACCGTCGCCATCCTCGATACCGGAGGTCACGTGAAAGCAGTCGAACGGGAGGACGGTGCGTCACCGGGGCGTTTTGCCATCGCGATGGGCAAGGCCTACGGGTGCCTGATGCTCGGCATCGGTGGACAGGCCATGATGGCCAGGGCTGAACAGCAACATTATTTCGTTTCGGCGATGAACGGGCTGTTCGGTGGCCGGGTCGTGCCGGTCCCGGGAGGCGTACTGGTTCGGGACCGGAACGGAGATATCGTCGGTGCGGTCGGCGTTTCGGGCGATCTTTCCGAGAACGATGCGGCTGCCGCGGTGGAGGGTATTGAATCGGCGGGATTTTCGGCCGAGCCGTGACTGCCTGTCCGTGGTTGACCGGGATCGATCCGGGTCGTACCGGATCTTGACCTGGCCCGAGGATCGGTCCGGCGACTTCCGGTCGTCGTGAGTTGGCAAATTGCAGAAACGACACGTGTGCAAAGTGGAGGAAACGATCTCGAACGGCAAGCCGATTGTCGGCGTCAGCGGCAACGGATACCTGATTGACGGAGAGTATCCGGTCCAGGCCAGCGGCGTTCACAACATCGAAGCGATTTCAGAGGTAGCCGGTGCCGTCGCGCTGATCCTGCCGTCGCTGCCGCATGTCAACACGATCCCTGACATCCTCGGCGTGTGTGACGGGTTCGTTTTTACAGGTGCGCGTCCGAATGTTCATCCGGAAGAGTATGGAGAGATGCCGACGAGCGCGCACGGGATGTTTGATCGGGCGCGCGACAAGCTTGCGCTTCCCCTGATCAGGGCAGCCGTCGAGGCGGGGAAACCGGTGCTCGGAATCTGCCGTGGATTCCAGGAGATGAACGTCGCGTTCGGTGGAACCCTGTATCCGGAAATCCGCGACTTGCCGGGACGGATGAATCACAGGATGCCGCCAGACGGTACCCTGGGCGAGAAATTTGCGCACAGGCACGAAGTCACGCTCGACGAGGAGGGTGTCTTTGCCCGGATCTTCGGTTCGAGCACGGTTACGACAAACTCCTTGCACGGGCAGGGGATCAAGCAACCTGGAGCACGAATCGTCGTGGAAGGCCGTGCTCCGGACGGGACGGAAGAGGCGATCCGGGTTCGGGACGCGCCCGGTTTCGCGCTGGCGGTTCAGTGGCACCCGGAATGGCATGCGTCAAAGGACCCCGTATCCCGCCTTCTTTACGAGGCGTTTGGAGCGGCGTTGAGGAACGCGAAAGCCATCTGCCCTGGGGTTGACCAGTAGCCGGTTGAACGGTGCGACCGACAGTACGCTCGGGTGAATCGAGGTCATTCCGGACGGCGCCGGGGCACGTCGAGAGGATCGGGCGGCAGGGACCGAACCATGCGAACCAGCTTGAGAGTTTCCGTAGCGCAACTGACGTCCTCGAACAGGCACGATGCCAATATCGAATTGATGAAAGCTGCAGCCGTCGCGGCCGGGAAAGAAGGTGCCGACTTGTTGGCCTTGCCGGAAGTCTCCGGCCTGATGAACCGGGACGGTGCCGACGCGAAACGGCACGTCACCTGGCCCGGAGACGATCCCTACATTGCCGCATGCCGTGTTCAGGCGGCCGAGCAGGGAATCTGGATTCATCTTGGGTCGACCCCTGTCAGGATGTCGGACCGGCGATATCTCAACCATTCCGTGCTTCTGGACGATCATGGAAGGACAAGGGCGACTTACGACAAGATCCATCTGTTCGATATCTGTCTCGACGGCCAGGATCCGACAGGAGAGTCACGGCGCTACGAGGCGGGCGACGAGGCGGTTCTCGTCGACACGCCATGGGGCCTCTGGGGCCTTTCCGTCTGTTACGATCTGCGCTTTCCTTATCTGTACAGGGACTATTGCCTGAACGGCGCAACGGTCGTGTTTGTCCCGTCAGCCTTCACGGTGCCCACCGGGCACGCGCATTGGGAAGTGCTCCTGAGGGCCAGGGCGATCGAAAACGGGGTTTGGGTGATCGCGCCGGCGCAGGTCGGTCGCCATGCCGATGGCCGGACGACCTATGGCCACTCCGTCGTCATTGATCCGTGGGGCAAGATCGACCTGGATCTCGGCGGTAATCGCCCTGCCCAGGCGACCGTCGACATCGATCTCGAGAAGGTGGCGTGGGCACGCTCGCAGATTCCATCGCTCCGGAACGGGCGGGCGTATTCGTTCAGGCGCGTCGAGCGTCCGCGAGAAGCGATAGAGGACGTCGCCGGCTCGTCAAGCCATTGAATCCCGAATGTTTTCGATTGAAGCGAACGGTCACCCGGGCAGACGGGCAGGATTCGGCCTCCCCGTGTCAGCCCGGAAATGGTTGCGTGCCTGTCTTTCCGAGAATCCCGTCGCCATTCGGAACCGGTCCCCGAGATCCGAAGATCTGGGGGGCACTACCCGCGTCCCGCCTCACGTGACCCGCGCGCCGAACCGAAAGCAGCCATTCTCACGCCGCCATTCGATGCTGGTCGATGTCGGCAGCAACCGGGGCAAGCCCGGTATCGGCGGCATCTTCACGCGGGGAGGGCTCGCTTGACAGCAAGCCGGTCTCACGCAGTTCCTTGAGCCCGGGGAGGTCGCGCGTGCTCGACAGGCCGAAATGGTCGAGGAAGTTCGGGGTGACCACGAACGTCACAGGTCGGCCGGGGCTCTCCCGGCGACGTCCCAGCTTGATCCAGCCAAGCTCCAACAGGATGTCGATCGTACCGCGCGAAACCGTCACGCCCCGAATTTCCTCGATTTCCGTTCTCGTTACCGGCTGATGATAGGCGATGATCGCGAGCGTTTCGACCGCTGCCCGCGACAGCCTTCGCTGAACGACCGTTTCCGTCTGCATGAGGTAGCCGAGATCTGCGGCTGTCCTGAAAGCCCAGGAATTGCCAACGCGCGACAGCCGTACACCGCGGCCCTCGTACCGCTTGACGAGCCGGGCCAGGGCCGTCACCGGATCACACCCGAGCGGCATGCGGTTTCCGATCTGGGATACGGTCAGCGGCTCTGCCGTCGCAAAGAGGATTGCTTCGACCATTCGCTCCTGCTCCTCCATTGCCGGACTGCAATCGACGGAATCGACGGTTTGATAGAGGTCATCCATTTCATGATCTCCTTGCGCGAACCTGGATTTCAGCAAACGACTCCGACTGGCGGATCTCGATCTGGCCGCGTTTTGCAAGTTCCAGGGCCGCGGCAAACGTGGACGCCGTCGCGGAACGGCAGTGTGCCTGATTCGCCAGCCATGATCGGGGCATGAACCGCAGCATGTTGCCCCACTCGAGTGCCTGCCTGAACAGCGGACGCAGATGTTCCAGGGCCTGTTTGACGGTAAGGACATGGTTGCGGGAACAACCTAGCGGCGTGAAGTCGTCACGGGTGCGAACGCGGGCGTATGCTTGCAGCAGATCCAGAATCGAGGCGGTAAATGAAACATGCCGCCTGGTTTCAGCGACCTCCGGGCACCCTCGGGAGAAAAAGTCCTTTCCAAGCCGGTCGCTTGCCATGAGCCTCGTGCCGCACTTTCGCATGGCTTCCAGTCTTTCGAGCTGAAAGGCAAGCCTGGCGGCAAGCTCGTCAGCGTCGATTTCATCGTCCGTGGGTTTTTCCGGCAGAAGAAGCCTCGACTTGAGATACGCAAGCCAGGCCGCCATCACCAGGTAATTGGCGGCGAGTCGTATCCGGTTGCGATTCATGTGTTCGATGAACTGGAGGTATTGATTGGCAAGGTCGAGCACCGAGATCATTCTGAGATCGACCTTCTGCTTCCTGGCGAGCGCCAGGAGCAGGTCCAGAGGCCCCTCATATCCGTCCACGTCGACGATGAAGGTCTCGGATGTTGCCGGTCCGTCGTTGTAATCCTCGAACGCATGTTCTTCGGATATGTCCAGAGGAAAGCTATCCATTGCACGCGCCCGCGTACGCCTGTTCGCGGACGGTGTCCGCGGCAGGTAGATCATTTGGTTCGAATTGCCGCCGAAGCCGCAGCGCCCGCTTTGCCCTGGCACCGGCTGCGCCGCCCAGTTCAGGTACGGAAGCGGCAACATCGGTCATTTCCTTTCGGTCGCCATTGCAGTGGAGGGCGATGTCACACCCGGCCGCAAGCGCCGCTTCGGCATTGCGCGCAGGATCTCCGTTCAGGGCCTTCATTGACAGATCATCGGTCATCAAAAGGCCGGAGAAACCGATTTGCCCGCGTATCATGCGAATGACGCGGGACGAAAGGGTTGCGCATGCGCCGGCGTCAATGGACGGATACAGCACGTGGGCCGTCATCCCGATCGGCAAGTCCGAAAGCCGCTTGAACGGAAAGAAGTCCACCGTGGACAGTGTATCGATGTCGGCGTCAACGACAGGCAATTCTTCATGGCTGTCCTTGCGGGCACGGCCATGGCCCGGAAGGTGTTTCATCACGGGGAGAACGCCGCCATCGAGCAGACTGTCCGCCACGACGCGGCCAAGCAAGGCGACCATGCCGGGATCATCGCCCAGACAGCGATTACGAATGATCGGATGAGTATTGTCGAACGCGACATCGAGCATGGGGACGCAGTTCGCATCGATTCCGAGTGCCCGCAGTTCCGATGCGATCAGGCTGTACCTCAGGCGCATAGCCCGTTCTGCGGTCTCGGTGTCAACTCTTCGGACCTCGTCGAGCGGAGGGATCCATTCGGTCCAGTGAGGCTTCGACAGCCGGGCGACGCGTCCGCCTTCCTGGTCAATGAATACCGGGGCACCGCGTCCGACGCTCGCACGCAAGTCGCTGGTCAACGCGCGAACCTGGTCAGGGTCATCGACATTGCGGGCAAAAAGGATGAATCCCCACGGTTCGGCGTCCGCAAAGAACTGCCGCTCCCAGGACGTCAGCCGCAGTCCTTCGCATCCGAAGATGCAGGCCCGGGCCGACATCAGCGATTCTGAACCGGGATGCACTGCTTGCCGCGCTCAAGCAGCGATGTACACAGGTCTCTGGAGGCAACCTGGCTTTCAAAACCGACGGCTGCAATGCTGTACGAAGTCACACCGCTGGTTTCGGAAGACTGAATCACCGTTGGTCGGTCTCCGATCAGATCACCATGGTCGGTGATCAGGCGCTTTCTCTCCTCTTCGGCGACCTGGTAGCTGCCGAAGGATCCCAGGTGAACGACCAGTGCCCCCTCTTCAAGCGGCGCGATTCCGAGACCGTTCGGGCGTGGCCTCGGCAAGGTCGCCGAAGCCGCCGTTTCGAGCACCGGTTCCGCCCCCGCTTCGACTGGCGGTTCCGTCGATTCTGCAACGCTTGCCTGTTCAGTCGGCTGCTCTGTCCCGGTTGTGTCCTCGGGTTCCGCTTCCCCTGAAACCAGGGTTTCCGGCGAAGGCGTCTCGTCAATGAGGACGTCTTGGGACGCAACCGTGTCCCTGGAATCGAGCGGCATTGGTCTAGGCGCGAGAACGACCGTGTCCGATGCCTCGGCTGCAATTCCTGATTCAATGACCTGATTGATCGACAACCCCTGGTTTCCGACCTGTAGTCCACCGGGATCGATCGGCCGTGTTCGGGCATGTCCCTCCATTGCGCGAATCACGGGAATTTCCGAAATGTCCCTTGATCCAAGGGTGGCGGCCCAGTAACCGATCCCGGCCATCAAGGCGATGGAAACAAGGGCTCCGAACCAACTCAGAAACACCGAGAGCCTTCCAACCAGACCGGTGGAAGGCGGCCTGCTTGCCGAAGAAGTCAGTACGGAAGGTCCCGTTCGCTGATCGCGATCGTATCGGGAAATCATTGGGCCTGCCTCATTGGTTCACACTCTATATGGTGTGATTGACTGCTCCAACCCCAAAAATGCGATCGATTTTCTTGTGTTTAACGCATTTCTTCGAGCGGGGTTACGCCCAGAATACCAAGTCCTGTCGAAATAGCAATGCCTGTTGCCCTGCACATGGCCAGCCTGGCGACGGTACCGTCCTCGTCATCGGCCTGGAGGAACTTGAGCCTCGGCATTTCCTTGCTCCTGTTCCAGAGGCCGTGAAACTCGGAAGCGATTTCGTTCAGGTAGAAAGCAATTCGGTGCGGCTCACGGTTCCGAGCCGCCAGTTCCAGTTGACGCGGCCATCCACCGACCTTCCGGACCAGGGCCATTTCCGCTTGGTGTCCGACCAGATCAAGGCATGCGTCGGAGAGCGCGGCGTCGGAAACGTCGAATCCGGCGTCCTTGGCCTTTCTGAGTACCGAGCAGATCCGGGCGTGAGCGTACTGGACGTAAAAGACCGGATTGTCGCGCGTCTGCTGACGGACGAGTTCGAGGTCGAAGTCCAGCGGGACATCGTTCTTTCGCGTCAACATCACGAATCGCGTGACATCGGGCCCGACTTCGTCGACGAGTTCGCGAAGGGTGACAAATGTCCCGGCCCGCTTGGACATCTTGATCGGGCGAGAGCCTGAAAGGAGACGAACCAGTTGGACCAGCCTGACATCGACTGGAACTCGGTTTTCCGACAGCGCCGCAACGACGGCGGAAATCCTCTTGACGTAACCTCCGTGGTCGTAACCGAACACGTTGATCAGCTCGTCGAAACCGCGAAGTATCTTGTCGTAGTGATAGGCGATATCCGGAGCGAAATACGTCCAGCTTCCGTCATGTTTCCGGATCGCCCTGTCCATGTCATCGCCGAAGTCGGTCGATCTGAACAGCGTCTGTTCCCTCGGTTCCCAGTCCTCGCTGCTTTTGCCCAGCGGCGGATCGAGAACGCCCCGATAGATGAACCCCCGGGATTCAAGCGCATCCAGTGCGCCCTCGATCCGCCCGACTCCGTAAAGGGACCTTTCGGAAAAAAAGACATCCATCTCGATGCCGAGGGCGGCGAGATCATCACGAATGATCTCCATCATCATCCTTGTGGCAAACTCCCTGAACAGGTCAAGCCATTCCGCCTCGGGCCTGTCGACGAAACGGTCTCCATACTGTTCCCGGAGAGCCTCGCCCACCGGAATCAGGTAATCGCCGGGATAGCCGTCGGCTGCAAACGCGACCGTCCTTCCATTTGCCTCGAGATATCTCCGGTAAGCCGACCGGGCGAGGACTTCGACCTGCGCGCCACCGTCATTGACGTAGTATTCCCGGGCAACGTCGTATCCCGCGAATTCAAGCAGGTTTGCCAGCGCATCACCGAACGCAGCGCCTCGTGCATGGGCGACATGCAAGGGTCCGGTCGGGTTTGCGGATACGAATTCGACGTTCACCCGTTGACCCCGGCCGAGGCGGGGACGACCGTACGAACGACCCGCCTGAAGAGCCGCCGGGATACTGTCGCGCCAGGCCGACGGGGTCAAGGTGAGGTTGATGAACCCCGGTCCGGCGATGTCAACTGACTGGACCCGTCCGTCTGCCGCCAATTCGCCGGCGATGTGCTCAGCCAGCGTTCTCGGCCTGGTCCCGGCGGGTTTCGAAAGAACCAGGGCGGCATTCGTTGACATGTCGCCATGTCTCTGGTCCCGGGGCGACTCGAGGGTCACCGCCCGGGCGTCGGTTCCCCCAGGCAGAAAACCCTTGTCGGCAAGGGAAGTGATTGCGTTCGCGACAAGTGCCCGAATGTCGAGAAAAATATCCATCGTGTCCCGGAGATTGCCTGCGCGGCGATTACCACAGGCGCAGTTCGCTATCCAGCGGGTTATCCCGACCGGTAAAACGGGCATGTTCCTGGAGCGCAAAACGGTCCGTCATCCCGGCAACATAGTCGAGAATGATGCGTGCCCGGAATTCGCTGTTGGCGTTGCCAACGGGAGGCCAACCGTCAGGAAGATCGGCGCCTCCGGAGAGATACAGGCCAAACAGTTCCGAAAGGATTGATGACGCCCGGTCGCGCACCTTCTGGACCTTGGGGTGCCGGTACATGTGCTGGAAAAGGAATTCCCGGATTTGGCCCAGGTCACGGCGGATGGAGCCCGGAAAAGCAATCACCGGGCGATCGGCATGACGTATTTCGCCGGGACTTCCCGGCGAAAGCGCCCGGAGCCGACCGCGGCTTTCGGTAATGACGCTCCTGACGAGGCAATCGAATACCTGCCGCAACGCCGTATGGCGCCGCCTGTCGTCGTCGATCCTCGGGTATCGCCTGTCGGCTTCCCGGAAGCAGGCCCCCGCAATCGGCAGATCGAGAACGTCGGATTCCCTGAACAACCCGGCCCGCAAGCCGTCGTCCAGATCATGGGTGTTGTACGCGATGTCGTCGGCGAGCGCGGCAACCTGGGCCTCGGCACTGGCCAGTGTGTGAAGTTCGAGGTCATGTTCCGCATTGTACTCGGCCAGCGGATACGGGAGGTCGGCGACAACCGGCCCGTTGTGCTTGGCTATTCCTTCCAGCGCCTCCCACGTCAGGTTGAGGCCGTCAAACCCTGGATATTGCCGTTCCAATCGGGTCACGACCCTGAGTGCCTGGGCATTGTGATCGAATCCGCCATAATCCTCCATGCAGGAGTTGAGGACCTCTTCGCCCGAATGGCCAAACGGTGGATGGCCGAGATCATGGGCGAGCGCCACCGCCTCGGTCAGGTCGGTGTTCAGTTCCAGGGCGCCGGCGATTGACCGCGCGACCTGTGCGACCTCGATCGAATGGGTCAGGCGTGTCCGGTAGTGATCGCCCTCGTGTTCGACAAAGACCTGCGTCTTGTGCTTGAGACGTCGAAATGAGGTCGAGTGAATGATCCTGTCACGATCCCGTTGAAACGCGGTCCGAAAGTCGGACGCTGATTCGGGAAACAGGCGGCCGCGGCTGTTTTCGGGTTTGCAGGCAATGGCAGAAAGCATGGGAAGCGTCGAGGCGGCTCTCCGTGGAAACGGGAAATCGAATGGTGACCGCTGAACTGTGTGACGAAGAAGCTGACAGTGATCAAGGGTCTCAGACGCCTTCTTGCCGCCGCTCGACCTTGCAGACCGCGAAATTGAGCGTATATCATGGATGCCAAGTCCTCGTTTGAAGACGAGGTTCCAAAGGAAGTCTTGACATGGAAATCTCAGTGCCGCCCAAGGTTACGGATCGTGCCTTCAGGCGCCTCATGGAGATCAACCAGACCCTTGACAGGGCAAGGGGATTGAGGGTTGCCGTGGAAGGAGGCGGTTGCTCGGGGTTTCAATATGACATTCGGCTTGATGACCCGGCAGACGATGACCTCGTTCTCGAGAAGGACGGAATGACGGTTCTGATCGACAGGGTGTCGCTGCCTTTCCTGTCCAATGCGGTCATCGACTTCAGCGATGAATTGATCGGGTCTCGATTCACTGTCTCGAACCCGAATGCGTCCTCCAGTTGCGGTTGTGGTGTCAGCTTCTCATTATGACCTCGGGTTCCGGAATCCCGCGGTCGTCTGAAGCGTTTCGCGGCGACTGCCGCATCAGGGCCTGCCCATGATCATTTCGACCTTCAACATCAACGGGATCAAGGCAAGAATGCCTGCCTTGCTGGACTGGCTCAGAGACAGGCGGCCGGATGTGGCCCTGCTCCAGGAAATCAAGTCGGTCGACGAGGCCTTCCCTTCAGATCCCATCCAGGAACTCGGGTACCACGTCGAAACCCACGGCCAGAAAGGCTTTAACGGGGTCGCAATCCTGTCGCGGCTTCCTCTTGACGACATCGCACGGGGACTGCCGGGCGATCCGGGAGATGAACAGGCGCGGTGGATCGAAGCGAACATACAGGGATCGAAGGCACCCGTCCGTGTTTGTTGTCTCTATCTGCCAAACGGGAACCCCGCTCCCGGACCCAAGCTCGACTACAAGCTCTCGTGGATGGGTCGAATGAAACTCCGGGCAAGGACGCTGCTGGAATTCGAGGAGCCGTTCATCATGGCGGGGGACTGCAATGTCATCCAGCAACCAGAAGATTGCTGGGACGAGACTGTCTGGCTTGAAGACGCCCTGTACATGATGGAGACACGAACGGCCTTCCGGGAAATCCTGAACCTCGGATTTACCGATGCGCTGCATGTCCGCGACGATTCACCCGGCAACTACACCTACTGGGACTACCAGGCTGGTCGCTGGAACAAGAATCACGGGGTCCGGATCGACCACGTGCTGCTGTCTCCACAGGCAGCTGATATGCTCATCGATTGCCAGGTCGACAAGTATGTACGCGGTGAGCCGAAACCTTCAGACCATGTTCCGGTCTGGGTTGAACTTGACGCGTAGGCAACGCCTTGTTCAATTCCGGGCTGTCCCTGCCACGACATCATGGTCGTGAACCCACCCGTACCACTGCCGAAGTAGCACGGGCAGCAGCGGCCTGGCGGCACGGAGCCCGAGGTGAACGGGAAGCCGCAGGAACGGGTTCTTCAGCTGGTAAATCCGTCCGCTTCTTTCCGAAGCGCTTTGAAGACGAACGACCCTGGATCTGCGTCTCCGTTCGTAAGCCGTGAAGGCGGCCGGACATGTCTGTGCATTGGCAAGCGCTTCGACAAGGGTCCATGCATCCTCGAGGGCCGCCGAGGCACCTTGCGCGAGATGAGGAAGCATCGGATGAGCCGCATCGCCGATTGCGACAAGATTGGCCCGTGACAGGGCGGCAGGAACCGGGCACCGATAAAGCTCCCTGACTTCAGGTGGCTGGATCCCGTCCAGCAGCGAAACCACGGAATCACACCACCCGGCATACAGTGCGCGCAGTTCGATCTGGTCGTGTTCCGGCCGGGTCCTGCTTGCCGGTTTGCCGTTCCGGCCGCATCCTCTGGTGATGGCGGTGATGTTGATCATCGGTCCGCCCGGCACGACGTAAACCACCAGGTGTTTCCCGGGGCCGGTAAACAGGCAAGGTCCCTCCGACAGCTCTGAGCGCAGGCGTTCAGACACCGAAGATATCGAAGCGAGCGCACGCCAGGCCCGTTGACCTGTTTCCGTTGCCGGCCTCCCGCCGGGCAGGTGCCTTTGCCGAATCGATGAATGAATTCCGTCGGAAGCAACGACGACGTCGAAATCGCCTGGCAATGGGTGTGCGTCCGCCAGAATCTCGAACCTGCCGTCACGGAACGAGACATCGGCGCGCGTGCCTGTGAGCAGTGTCGCGCCCCGTTTCTCGGCGCGATCCGCAAGAAAGGCCACGAGGTCGGAACGCCGAACCAGCAGGTAGCGCGCGTCATCGTGGCGTGCGTGAATGTCCAGCCGGGCAATCTCTCTGCCGCTAGGGCCGTGTTTCAGCGAAAGCAATCGTGCCGGCATTGACGGCAAGGAAGTCCGGTCGATGGAGCCGAGTGCCCGGAGCACCCGGGTTCCGTTAGGGCTGATCTGAATTCCGCTTCCGCCTCCCGATTCGGTACGGCGGGGCGTTTTCTCGAAAACCGTGACCCGGGCGCCTCTCGTGGAGGCTGCGGCTCCCGCTGCAAGGCCTCCGACGCCCCCGCCAATCACGGCGATGTTCATCCCGTCGAGAGTCATCGGGGTGGAGATCCGGCGGCGGTCACCGGAAAGAACCCCGGCGTCGACGAACGCGGCCGGAAGGAGCCCGTATTCGAAAGGGGGTCGCGCAGAACTCTGAATACATGGTCAATGGTTGTTTCTGACCAGCGAGGAGAGACGCTCGTAGGCCGAATGACTGGCGGCGATGATACTTCCGTCCTGGAGCGGGTCACCTCTCGGCTCGGCGGAAGAAACGAGTCCTCCGGCCTCGCGAACCAGCAAGAAGCCGGCGGCGATATCCCAGGCGTTGAGGCCCGTCTCCCAGTAGCCGTCGATTCTCCCGGCCGCGACTGATGCGAGATTCAGCGCGGCTGCTCCAAACGTTCGGACACCGGCGCTGACCGGCAGGCACCGCTCCAGGGACGCCGCGGAGGATGTCCATCCGGGTTTGTCGGCAGCTGGCAGGGATGTCGCGAACAACATGCTGCCGATCCGGGTTCGGGCGGAAACCCTGATGCGGTTGTCGTTGAGCCAGGCGCCGCCCCCTTTTTCGGCCACGAACAGTTCGTTCGTAGGCGGTACGAAAACGACACCTGCAACGACTTCGCCCTTGTGTTCGAGCGCGATCGAGATCGCCCAGAACGGCAAGCCGTGCAGGAAATTCGTGGTCCCGTCGAGCGGGTCGACGATCCAGCGCCGGGTCGGGTCCTTTCCCGGTTCAGGTTCACTTTCTTCGGCACACCAGCCGTAGTTCGGTCTGCCGCCGCACAACTCTTCCCGAAGAATGGCCTCCGCCCGGATATCGGCCCTCGAGACAAAGTCTCCGGGACCCTTGACGGAAACCTGGAGTTTCTCGACTTCTCCGAAATCCCTGATCAGTGCGCGCCCGGCTTTCAATGCCGCGCCGACCATGAGATTGATGTTGGCCGAAAACTGCGACGGCACGCCCTGGATTCTCCGTTCGGTCAGCCCTGGGGACACTCAATAGTGAATCGGCGACGCCAATCCAAGCCCGGTACGACCCGGTAACGACAATCCTGCGCCGATGGCGAAAGCCGACATCACGATCGGTTGAATTCGAGGCCGATGGCGAAGTATTGGTGACCGTCCCGATCGTCGATGGACAAACGATCCGACGGGTTTGACAGAGGTCGGGATTTCCCGCAGTTACACGAACGGGCAAATGAACCACGCAGCCCAGATCAAGGTGGTCTCATGGACAATTGCCAGGAAACACGTGTTGTGGGAACTGATCGTCACGGGTTGGCTCGATCGCCTGCGCGGCCGTATTTCAATACCGGATCGCATTCCAGGCTGGTGACGACATCGTCTCCCGAAGCTCAAACCTGGTTCGATCGCGGGCTGACATGGATATACGGGTTCAATCACGAAGAATCCGTGATTTGCTTTCGGCGAGCCCTGAAAATTGATCCGAAGTTTGCGTCTGCCTGGTGGGGAATCGCACTGGCGAGTGGACCGTTTTACAACCTGACCTGGGACTTGTTCGGAGCGGCGGAAGCCACGGAAGCCACGCATACCTGCCACGAGGCGGCCAATATGGCCCTCTCGCTCTGCGAGGCGGTCGCGCCGGTCGAACGGTTGCTGATCGAGGCCATCGCCGTGAGGTTCCCCAAGGGACATCCGGTGCCATTGCATGAATTCGAGCAGTGGGAACGCGAATACGCGAGCGCCATGCGGCGGGTTTATCGTCAATTCCAGTCGGATCACGACGTCGCGGCATTGTTTGCGGAAGCGTTGATGTCGCTGACGCCATGGAAGTTATGGAATCTTGCGACCGGAAAGCCTGCGGAAAACGCCGCCACACAGGAAGCCCTCGATGTTGTTGAAACGGCGCTTGGAGACCGCGAGACGCGAGGCCTTCCGGATCACCCGGGCCTCTTGCACATGCACCTGCATCTTCTCGAAATGTCGCCCTGGCCGGAAAGGGCATTGTCCTCTGCCGACCGGCTTCCGGGAATGGTCCCCGATTCCGGTCACCTCGAGCACATGCCATGTCACATTCACGTTCTCTGCGGCCACTACCATCGCGCGGTCCAGTGCAGCGAAAGGTCGATCGCGGCAGACGGTCGTTTTCTTGAGTACTCCGGGACCGACCAGTTCTACATGATCTCGATCTGCCATGATTTTCACATGATGATGTACGCCGCAATGATGTCGGGCAGGATGGAACCAGCCGTCCAGGCTGCCAACGGAATCCGGGATCTGCTTGCACCCGAACTGTTGAACGAAAGGCGGCCGCATCTGGCCGCCATGCTTGAGGGATACCTTTCGACGCGGGAACATGTTCTTGTGCGATTCGGGCAGTGGGAAACACTGGTGAGCGAGGGGCTACCGGGGGACCCCGAATTGCATTGCGTCACGACGGCAATGCACCATTACGCGAAGGGAGTCGCCCATGCGTCGCTCCGGCAGTTCGAACCGGCGAAACGCGAGTGCGCCGAGTTGGCAGATTCGGTCGAAAGGGTCCCGTTGGACCGCCTGATTTTCAACAACCGGGCAAGGGATATCCTTGAGATCGGCAAGTCCATGTTGGACGGTGAGTTGTCATACAGTCTGGGTCATTTCGACGAAGCGTTTGACCATCTCCGCCGCGCCGCCGAGCTGGACGATTCACTCGAGTACTCGGAGCCATGGGGGTGGATGCATCCGCCGCGCCATGCTCTCGGAGCGTTGCTGCTGGAGCAGGGACGCGTCGAGGAAGCGGCAGCGGTTTATCGCGCGGACCTCGGCTATGATGAGACACTCAACAGGAGCGGACAACACCTTGACAATGTCTGGTCTCTGGTCGGCTATTCCGAATGCCTCGAAAGGCAGGGTAGGGCAGAGGAACTGGCAATTGTCGGCCAGGTCGCGAGGCGGGTGCTCGCCAGGGCCGACCGCCCGGTCACCAGTTCATGTTATTGCCGCCGGTCACGGACGGTCTGATGTTCCGTGCGGCCCGCTCGAGCTTGGCAGGATTCCGCGGCTTTTCGTTCTCGGGGCCAAATGACCGGAAGTCGCAATCATCGCCTGGCGGCGCCAATATCGGTTCCGTCCGCGCGTCGGATGGTCAAGCCGTGGCGGCGGAAGTGACGGGAATTGCAGGACCGGAATGGTCGATGGAGCCGTGTCGTGAGTGAGGCTGTCTTTGCCACCGGACCGGAAGAGCTTCTCGATCCCGAAACGCGGCAGTCTTTGACTGGTCTCGAGGTCATGCAGGGAATTCTCGAGGGCCGCTTTCCGCACCCGCCCATATGCAAGGTGCTTGGATTTCGGCTGAGCGACGTGGCGTATGGCCGGGTGCGCTTCGAAGGCGCGCCCGGATTCGACGTCTGCAATCCGCACGGAACCGTGCATGGAGGCTGGTATGGGACGCTCCTTGACAGCGCGATGGCCTGCGCGTTTCTGACGACACTATCGGACCGGAGCGGTTACACGACACTGGAATACAAGGTGAACATCACGCGGGGGATCCCGCTCGATACGCCGGTGATTGCGGAAGGGGTGGTTCAACATGCTGGCCGAAGAACGGGTGTTGCCACGGGAAAAATTGTCGGGACGGACAACGGTCGACTTTTTGCGACCGGATCAACCACGTGCATCGTGCTTCACCCGGACTGAACGTGATCAGGCCCTGCCGGCGTATTCGAGCGTTTCGGTATTGACCACGACGTCTTCATCCTGGTTGACGAACGGGGGGACCATGATCCTGATTCCGTTGTCGAGGAGTGCGGGCTTGTAACTGCTGGCAGCAGTCTGACCCCTGACGGCCGGTTCGGCTTCGGCAATGCGGCAGGTTACCTTTTGGGGCAACTGAACGTTCAAGGCCTCGGTTTCGTGATACTCGATCTGTACGGTCATGCCCTCCTGAAGAAAGGCAAGACGTTCCCCTAGCATGTCTGACGGCAACTCGACCTGCTCAAAGGTCTCCATATCCATGAACACGAGCCGGTCGCCGGATTCGTACAGAAACTGTTGATCCTTCTGGTCGAGGCGAATTCGCTCGACCCGGTCCGCGCTGCGAAACCGTTCGTTGAGTTTCGATCCGTTGCGGAGATTGCGTAACTCAACCTGAGCGAATGCTCCGCCCTTGCCAGGTTTGACATGTTCGACCTTGACGGCAGACCAGAGGCTGTCGTTGTGATCAATGACATATCCTGGACGGATTTCGTTCCCGTTGATTCGGGGCACACCAAACCTCCACGAATTCGCGTGACATTTGCGGGAGTTCTTATCCCGGGGCAGCGTTTCAGACAAGAATCTTCCGTACAATCAAGGTCGGCAGAACCGGTACGACCCATGAAGATCATGACTGAGTTGGATCGATTCGCAGACAAAGCCAGATATGCATTACATGCATATCTGGCATGCAAAAAACGCAATGCAAATTTTGTGTCATATCGGGCATAATGTCGGAGGACCGAAAAAGATGAGAGAGAGATGACAGGAAGACAAAGGTTGCATGATGTTCGATTTCGTTGATGATGCGTCTTTTAATAACGATCAGGGAAAGAGATCCCAGAAACTATTTGCTGCAGTTGTGCTGGCCGCACTCGACGACGCGATTGCGGACGACAAGAAATATGGCAATGGCGTGGAATCTATAGCCAGGTGGGCCAGGTCAAGGGATGGCCGGGAAGTCCTGACCTGTGCAGGTATTGATCCGAATGAACGCTGCGTCAAGGGAATGATGAAATTCGTCGAGCGCGGTGTCAGGACGTCCGTCGCATTGAGCCGGGAGGAATCCGAACGCCAATTGCTGGCAAAGACGCTTGGATGAGAATCCCTTGGGGCATTTTGATACAAATCGGCCGGCAAGGCCGTTCAGTTCCGGAGCATGTTGATCGTTCCGATCGTCGAATCCGCGGTGATTTTCCATAATTCAAAACTGTCGTCGCCGGACCGCCTGTACACCAGCTTGGTCTCGAAACTGGACTTTTCGTCGAGTTCTTCCTTTGAATAGCCTGCGACGCGTTTGAAGGCTGCCTGGCAAGTCGCTTCGCCGTCGACGATTTCAGGCACCTCGAGAACCAGGTTCGTTCTGCGTCGGCCGTCGTAAATGTCGTAGGTCTGGTCGCACAACGTTTCGTGCGTTGCGTCTCTCAACATGAAGTAGGCGGCAATGGTGGGATTCAGCGTGCCCTTTTGTTCCGATGGCACCAGGTCATAATCTCTCGGTTCACGCTCGGGTCTGTAATACCTGACATCGGGGCGGTCGCCGATGTAGACAATGCCGGCTTCCGACCGTCGTTTCCTGGTTTTGGTCATGGAAACATAGGACTGCTGCCGGAATTCGTCCTTTCGAATTGTTCCCCGAACCCGGCTGGCGTGCCCGAATCCTGACAAGGCCGATGCCAGTCCGGAAGACGTGATCGATCCCTCGATCACGAATTCAGTGTCGGAAATTTCGGCCGACATGAGTACCGTCCCGATCCTGATACCACCGAAATAGATCGTGAAATCGAGATTGTCGGTCCTGGTTTCAGCCACGGCCGGTTGAAATGCATTCAAGTGCGAAGCGGTCACCAGTGCCAGCACGGCCATGGTGCGAGCGACCTGAGGTCCGGGACCGAAAATCAGGATTCCCTCACTGTAGATTCTGCAATGCGATCACGTCGATTCGGGTTCAAGGGATTTCGGGAATCGAAATTCGGGTGATTCGCCAAAAGGACGTGGGTCATGGTGGCATCTTCCTGCCTCAGAATATATCTCGGCGAAACGGCGGAACAGATAACGGAAGTAAAGTTTGAAAGCAACGGCGGAACGTATTCTTGCCGGCGACCGGCGAAGTCTTGCGCGTGCGATTACTCTGGTGGAAAGTGAAAGGCCGGACCACAGGGCACAATCGCTCGAACTGTTGTCCCTGTTGCGTAGTCCCGACCGGCAGGCGCTTCGGGTGGGTCTTTCCGGCACCCCGGGCTCCGGCAAGTCGACTTTGATCGAACAGCTCGGGCTGATGCTCGCGGAGGCTGAAAACCGCGTTGCCGTTCTCGCGGTCGATCCCTCGTCAACCCAGTCCGGTGGCTCGATTCTCGGCGACAAGACCCGGATGGAACGGTTGGCGCGCCATCAAAACGCGTTCATTCGACCGTCACCCTCGCGCAAGGCACTAGGCGGTGTGTCGGCCCGAACGCGGGAAGTCATCGCTCTATGTGAAGCTGCCGGGTTCGACACGATCATCACCGAAACCATGGGTGTCGGGCAATCCGAGATACTCGTGTCAGAAATGTCGGACGTCTTTGTCTTGTTACTCAGTCCGGCCGGGGGAGACGAACTGCAGGGCGTCAAACGAGGAATCATCGAGATTTCCGACTTCGTGCTCGTCAACAAGGCCGACGGCGACCTGGAAGATGCAGCCAGGCAAACCTGCGCCGAATATGCCGGCGCACTGAGGCTGCTGAGTTCACGCCCATGCGACCCTGACGGAGTTCCAATGGCCATGACGATTTCGGCAAGGCTCGGAACCGGCCTCGCGGCAGCCTGGAAAGAAATCACTGCATTGGCCGAATGGCGAAGGCGATCCGGTTTCTGGGATTCGAACCGTACCCGCCAGGAGGTCCGCTGGTTCGAGGCGGAGGTTGACAGGTGTTTGCTGGATGAAATCCGAACAGTTCCCGGTCTGGCGGAAGTTCGGACAGAAGTTGCGCTTGGCGTCAGCAGCGGAGAAATCGACCCGGGCGAAGGCGCCGTCAAGGTGATCGAATGGTTTCGCACCAGGAAATCCCCGAATTGACACGGGCGATTGCCTGGCCCGCCAATTTTTTTCAACCACGATCACCGGTTCCGATTGGAGTTGATCAACGCATATTTCGGATCCGGGGAGGCACATGCAGTATCCGGTCAAATCTTCCTGACGTTTCATTTGTCCACAGGTCCGCGAGAATGGATCGCGACATCCCAAGCATCGCCGCAGTCGACTGGCAGGGCGCGAGATGTCTGCAGCAATCTGCTTCGATCGATGATGTGCATGTGGTCGAAACCCGCCACGCCGGCGACTTGCGTCGCGGTGTTCCTGAAATTCCGAACCGACGCAACGCCATCCTCCGGTGGTCATATCGCGCACTTCAATTGTGTCTTGACGGAGGCAGCGGCGGCGGGCTAGGTACCGCGCCGAATTGCTGCCCAGGCGGCCCAATTTCAGCAACGGAAACCGAACCGATGTCCCGCCGATGTGAACTGACCGGAAAAAAGCCTCAGAGCGGCAACAATGTGAGTCACGCACATAACAAGACCAGGCGACGGTTTCTGCCGAACCTGAATCAGGTGACGCTCGTCAGCGAAACGCTGGGCCGATCATACCGGCTGCGGATTTCGGCCGCGGCGCTCAGGGCGGTAGATCACTGCGGCGGCCTCGACGCTTTTCTGGCGAAGGCCAAGGATGCTGAACTGTCGGACCGGACACTCAAGATCAAGCGCGAGATTCAACGGGCGACCGCGAACGCCTGACCGTCTGCCGGGCGAGGCAATTCGGCGACGATTTTCCTGATCAGTGCCTGTGGTCCCCGGGGCGGCAGTTTGTCCGGAAGTTCAGGCAGTTCGCGCCGCCGTTTCGGTGTTGTGTCTGACCCGAGTGAATCCGGTTTCCTCCCTTGATTTTCTTGCGCGCGCTTTCGGGAATCGGTCGCGGATGTCATCCTAACAATGAGTTGACCCAGGCCGGGACAACTTCGGTCGCGGGTCCGACCAGGACGTCGTCGAATGGGTGACCGAGGTGCGGGTACTGAATGTTCAGGTGCGCGGTCTTCGCCCCGTTTGCCTTGGCCATCGAAGCAAGGCTTGCCGCCGGTTCGACCTCACCCGAAGTTCCGATGGATGCAAACGTCTTGCAACGGTTCACCAAATCCAGAATTTCATCCATGAAGTAAGGATACTCCCCGAAAAATACCACGTCCGGTCGTGTTTTCAGTGCTCCGCAACGAGGGCACTGGTGGTCCTTGTGCATTTTTTCCGGTGCGGGCCAGCGATGGCGGCATCCCGAACAAAGCGCGTTCATGAGTTCGCCGTGCATGTGGATCAGGTTGCGTGATCCGGCACGTTCGTGCAGGTCGTCGACATTCTGGGTCACGATGACGACTTCCCCCGGCAATGCCGTCTCAAGGGCGGCCAGCGCGAAATGAGCAGCGTTCGGCTCGGCCCGTCGACAGTTTCTTCGTCGCGCATTATAAAAATCGTGCGCGAGATCGGTGTTCCTGGCAAAGCCGAGAGGAGTGGCAACCATTTCCAGATCGTACTTCTGCCAGATTCCGTCCGCATCCCGGAACGTGCCGAGGCCGCTGGCAGCAGAGATCCCGGCACCTGTCAAAACGAAAATCGTTCCTTCCATTAACCCCGGTACCATTTGTTCCCGTCTGTCCGTCCGATGATCACCACCGTTCATTCATGACCGCAAGGGTTCTTTTCGTTTGCCTTGGCAATATCTGCCGGTCTCCAACGGCTGAAGCGGTCTGCCGGACGCTGGCCGCCAGGGAAGGCCAGGACATTTTGTTCGACAGCGCAGGAACCGGGGGTTGGCATGTCGGCGACCCTCCCGATCATCGCGCGAGGAAAACGGCGGGCAGGCTGGGCTACGAGATGGTGGCCCTGCGCGCACGGACCGTAACGAGCGATGATTTCGACCGTTTCGATCTGATCCTCGCGATGGACTCATCGAACCTGCGTTGGCTCGAAAGGAGGCGGCCTCCAGGAAGCCGAGCAGAGCTGGGCCTCTTTCTTGAGTTCGCGTTGGGTCCTTCGCATGGCGACGTGCCCGATCCCTACTATTCCGGAGAATTCGACATGGTTCTTGAACTGATCGAACGCGCCGGGGCAGCTATCGTCACGAAATTGCGGAAGCGCGACGGGAGACGTGCGCGCGGACCTGGCCCATGACGGGTTCGGATCGGTTTTCGATTCGGCACAAAGATCATTCACGTTCGGTAAAACGGCGAATTCGACGCGTTGTCCCACTCGGCTGAATTTGCCTGCCCGTGGTCGTGCCAGGATCGGCGAGCGTGGTTGCTTGACCAGCGGTCAATTCGCGCTCATATCCGCCCGATGACACAACTCGCCAACATCCGCAATTTTTCCATTGTCGCGCATATCGATCACGGAAAGTCCACACTTGCGGACCGGTTGATGCAGCAGACCGGAACCGTTGCCGAACGAGACATGCAGGAACAGCTGCTGGACAGCATGGAAATCGAAAGGGAACGGGGAATCACGATCAAGGCGAACTCGGTGCGGATCGAGTACCGGGCGAGAGACCGGCGCGATTACGTGTTGAACCTGATCGACACGCCCGGGCACGTGGACTTCGGTTACGAAGTCTCGCGCTCCATGCGGGCAGTTGAAGGATCGTTGCTCGTTGTCGATTCAACACAGGGAGTCGAGGCGCAGACGCTCGCCAACGCCTACCAGGCAATCGATGCCGGGCACGAAATCGTCCCCGTCCTGAACAAGATCGATCTGCCGGCGAGCGATCCCGCAGCGGTATGCCGGCAAATCGAGGATGTCGTCGGGATTGATGCGAGCAACGCCATCCATGTTTCGGCGAAAACCGGTGACGGCGTACCCGACGTGCTGGAGGCGATTGTCAATCGATTGCCGCCACCCGTCGGAGACCCGGGGGCACCTTTGAAAGCCATGCTCGTGGACAGCTGGTACAATTCCTTTCTGGGTGTCGTGGTACTGGTCAGAATCACCGACGGGTCGTTGCGCAAGGGCCAGCGAATTCGAATGCTGAATGCCAACGCCGTTTACCAGGTCGACAGGGTCGGCGTTTTCAAGCCCGCCATGGCTGAAACCGGGCGGTTGGACGCGGGCGAACTGGGATTCATGACCGCCTCGATCAAGCAGGTACGCGACACGCGGGTCGGCGATACGATTACGTCTGAAAAAAACGGTGTCACGGAGGCTTTGCCTGGGTTCAGGCGGACCCAACCCGTCGTGTTTTGCGGGCTGTTTCCTGTCGAAAACGCGGCGTTCCCCAATCTCAGGGAAGCCCTCGAGAAACTCGCTCTCAACGATGCCAGCTTTACCCACGAAACCGAATCCTCGGCGGCTCTCGGGTTCGGATTCCGCTGCGGCTTCCTCGGTCTCCTGCATCTCGAGGTCGTTCGTGACCGGCTCGAACGAGAGTATGGCATTGATCTCGTCACGACCGCTCCGAGCGTCATCTACCGGGTGTGCCAGATGGATGGCACGGAGATTGAAATGCACAACCCGGTCGACATGCCCGACCTCTCCACCGTCAGCCACCTGGAAGAACCCTGGGTCCGGGCAACCATCCTCGTGCCCGACACCTACCTGGGAGACGTTCTCAGGCTTTGCCAGGACCGTCGGGGCGTTCAGCAGGATCTGACATATGCAGGCTCGCGCGCCATGGTCGTCTACGACCTGCCGTTGAACGAGGTCGTTTTCGACTTCTACGACCGATTGAAATCCGTATCACGGGGTTACGCATCGCTGGATTACCAGTTGATCGGGCACCGGGTTGGCAACCTCGTTCGCATGCAGATTCGCGTCAACGAAGAACCGGTCGATGCCTTGACGGTAATGGTCCATCGCGACAGCGCAGAAGCCCGCGGGCGCGCCATGTGCGTCAGGCTGAAGGATCTGATTCCCCGTCACATGTTTCGAATTCCCGTGCAGGCCGCAATCGAGGGCAGGATAATTGCTCGCGAGACGATTTCAGCCTTGCGAAAGGACGTGACGGCGAAATGCTACGGCGGAGACGTGACCCGCAAGCGGAAGCTCCTTGAAAAACAAAAGGCGGGAAAGAAGCGCATGCGCCGCTTCGGCAAGGTCGACATACCGCACGATGCATTTGTCAACGTGTTGCGCATGGAAACGTGAGTCGGGCGTCGTTTCACATGGAGCAGAAGACGGAATCCGACCCTGAACGGCCGCGAGGTCATTACAGTCGATTCTGACCATCCCGGGAGACAGCAAGGGATACGAAGCGAACAATTCGGACCAGCCCGGACTCCCTGGAGGAGCCCATGGTTGCCCGATCATCTTGTCTATGCAGTGAGCCTGCGACACGGGAATCGGAGCCACGGAACATGAGAATCGGATTCATCGGACTTGGAAACGTCGGAGGGAAGCTGTCGAGAAGCCTTCTTCGAAACGGGTGGGATGTTTCGGTCCGTGATCTTTCGGAAGACCGGCAGCGGGTCCTTGTGACGGCAGGGGCAAGACCCGGCGGGCCGCCCGTTCAAATGATGCGGGAATGCCATGCCGTGATCACCTGCCTTCCGTCTCCGGAAGCGTCGGCAGCCGTGATGGAAGCCGATGACGGCCTGCTTGCGTCCGCGGCTCCCGGCAAGATCTGGATGGAGATGTCCACGACGGATGAAATGGAAGTCAAAAGGCTCGGAAAATTGTTCATCGCGCGGGGCGGTGAAGCTGTCGATTGCCCGGTGTCGGGGGGATGCCACCGCGCGGCAACCGGGAACATCTCCATTTTCGCCGGATGCGAACGGCCGACCTTTGAACGTGTCTTCCCCGTGCTCACTGCGATGGGACGGCGGATCCTTCATACCGGTGATCTCGGTTCTGCCTCAGTTCTGAAGGTTCTGACAAACTACCTGGCAACCGCCAATCTCGTGACATGCTGCGAAGCGCTGGCAGTCGCGAAAGCGGTGGGTATGGACCTTGCGATGGCTTACGATGCGATTCGGATTTCGTCGGGAAATTCGTTCGTCCACGAAACGGAGTCGCAGGTCATCCTAAACGGGTCGAGGGACATCTCGTTCACGATGGATCTTGTCCAGAAGGACATCGGCCTCTTTCAGGCCGTTTCCGAACGCGTCGGTGTGCCGCTGGAGATCAACCCGGTCATGATGGAGATCTTTCGGGAAGGAATCGAAAAATACGGACCAAGGGAACTGTCACCGAACATCGTCAGGCGGCTCGAAGACGTGACGGGATTCCCGATACGCGCGCCGGGATTTCCGTCCGAGATTCTCGATGATGAACCGGAACAGCCCGGTTATGAGGTGGTTCCAAGGGGGCGCGGGTGACGGCGCCGGACTGGTCTCGCGAACCGAAAACACCGATAGACGGAGGCTTCCGGTTGTCCCGATCAATTGCAGAATTGCAGATTTCTCAGGGGAGGCGGTGGCTCGGCGTCGTCGCGCTTGGCGTTCTCGGCGTCGTCCTGGCAGGTCACGGGCTGTCGTCTCCCGAGCGAAGCGTTTCAGTGCAAATTGTTACCATTGTACTTGGTGCCGGTTGCCTTTGGCAGGCCTGGCGGCATTTGACGATGACGAAGACCGGTATCGTGTTGACCGAGGACGGGTTGTTCGACGATTCCGGCGATCTGATTTGCGCGTTTGACGACATAGGTTCAGTTGACCGCGGTATGTTCGCATTCAAGCCGACCAACGGATTTCTGATCAGGCTGCGGCGGCCGGCCGGTTTTCGCTGGATTCCCGGTCTTTACTGGCGGATCGGCAAACGGGTCGGCGTTGGTGGCGCGACCCGGTCGGACGAGGCAAAGGTCATGGCAGACAGGTTGAAAATACTGGTTGACGCACGATCGCACAGGTCTTGACGTCCTGGTAACACTCCCGTGGCCACGCGCCCGACGCCGGAATTCGAATCGGTCGCCGCCTGTCAGGGCACAGAGACCCTGGGCCCAGCCATTGCCCGGGTTCAATCAGTCACGGAAGCCGCTTCACTCCCGAACCCTGCCGGAAAGTCATGATGGCGAGCCACGATCAACCCATGGATCCTGGCTCGGAATATCCTACGCGATGAAACGCGGCGTGTCCTGGCGACCCGGAAATGTGATCTCCGGATTCGCATCGTCGCTTGCCTCTGTTTCCAGCGCAAGCGAAGCGGCGAAGCGGCAATCCGCCAGGTCCGCCACAAGCCATTGATTGTCCGGAAGGTGCGGAAAGCGGAAACGCGACGACGGGTCTCCTTCCAGAAAGCCTTGCGGGACCTCGAACTTGCGTGGATTGAGCGAAAACCCCGTCCCCAGCGCCTTGATCAATGCCTCCTTGACGGTCCAGAGACGGAAGAACAGGACGTACCAGTCCCATCCGGAAAGCCCTGCGAGCGCATCTCGCTCGCATTTTCCAAAGACCGACTCACTGGCAAGGCGAAGTGTGTCGCGTGCCCTGCGCGTCTCCACATCCACGCCAAGCCTGACGCTGTCAGTTCCGAATGCGATGAGCCCGTGCTCATGGCTGTGGCTCACGTTGAAGGCCGCCTCACTGGCCCGGCCGTCGATCATGGCAAAAGGTTTCCCGTACTTTCCTGCCCCGAATGCGAGTCGGTCGTTTCGGCAACCGAGACGCTCGCACAAGCATACACGCAGTGCCGCCCGGCACCGCGAAAACTGGCGCCGCGCCCGCTCGACACGAAACCGTTGCCGCCGTTGATGTTCGGTGCAGTCGAGCCAGGCCAGGGCAGCCTGATCGTGCGCTTCGTTGGGAGAGAGGTCGACATGCAGGATTTCGACGCCGGCGCACGAAGCATACGGTCGCCACCATTGCGCATCGCCGGAACCCGGTTTGCTCATCGAACTGCCCTCGATTCTTGACCCGGACGGGCGTCCACGGACAATTCGACTTCCCGCAGGTAGTGACCGATTCCCCGGGCAGGCTGCCATTGCCCCGGATAACCCAGCGACACTTCCTGGAACGGCACGCCGTCCAACCATGCGGTCCCGCGGATATGAAGGTGACCATAGATCACGGCGCAGGCATTGAATCGAACGTGCCAGGCACGTGAACGGCGGGTTCCGCACCAGGGCGTGAAACGCGGCACACGCGGCAGGACGGCGAGTGACTCCTCCAGAGGATAGTGGTTGACCAGGACCTTGGGCATGTCCGTTCTGCAGGCAGCCAGGCGCCGGGTTGTGACCGCGCACCGCCAGGCACACCACGACAGGTGATCGGGAAAAGGATCGCTGTGGAGCAAACGCTCATCGGCCGGAAAGAGATTTGCCTCAAGCGCCCACTTCACGACATCGTCTATGTGAACGCGGCCAGGACGAAAACTGTAGTCGAAATGCAGAAACAACGGTGCAATGATCACGTCGCCGGTTGCACGGGAAAAGACCGGGTAGGGGTCCTCCGGCGTCAACACTCCGTGCTGGCGCGCGATTTCGACGAGACGGTGATACAGGTCCATGCCACGTGGCTCATTGGCCACACCGGTGCGACTCCACAGGTCGTGGTTCCCAGGCGTCCAGACGACTTGTCGAAAGCGTCCGCAAAGAACTTCGAAACACCAGTCCAGGCGGCGGTAACCGTTGGCGACGTCTCCGGCGAGAATGAGCCAGTCGTTTGGATGGGCGGGAATGTCCTCGAGCATTTCCCTGTTGCTCGGATGGGAAACATGGAGGTCGGAAATCGCCCAAAGCCTGGGAAAGTTGTCGATTGGTTCCATCAGGCGACCATTTGATCGATTTCACGGGTCACAGGATTTTGCACGTTGTCTTTACCGTGTGACGATTTCAGGCCCCATCAGGGCATTCGGCAGGACCGTCGACAGCCACGGAACGTAAGTCACCAGGATCAGGAACACGAACAGCACGGCGAGAAATGGCAGCGCGGCGGTGACGACTTTCATGACGGGCATCCCGGCCACGCCCGAAGTGACAAAAAGGTTGAGACCGACCGGTGGTGTGATCATGCCGATCTCCATGTTGACGACCATGATGATGCCGAGGTGGATCGGGTCAATCCCGAGTTCGATCGCGATCGGAAAGACCAGTGGGGCCACGATCACCAGGAGCCCCGATGGTTCCATGAACTGACCGCCAACCAAGAGGATCAAATTGACCACGATGAGAAACGTGATGGGGCCGAGTCCGGCCGCAAGCATCGCTTCGGTGATTTTCTGGGGGACCTGTTCGTCGGTAAGAACATGTTTGAGAATCAGGGCATTGGAGATGACAAACAGCAATACGACCGTCAGCATTCCCGCTTCGTAGAGGGTCGCGCGCGTGTCCCGGTGCCACAACGCGGCCATAAGCGCCCCCGGCTTGTGCCGCAGCCCGGAACGTTCGCGGTTTCTCTCCGCTGCAAGTGGACCCATGTCCCGGTAAACGAAACAGGCGATCGCCCAGGCATAGACGGCTGCGACTGCGGCCGCCTCTGTCGGCGTGAACACTCCGCCGTAAATTCCTCCCAGGATTATGACGACCAGAAAGATGCCCCAACCGGCCTCGCGTCCAGATTCGGCGATTTCCTTCCAGCCGGCCCAGTTGCCTTTCGGCAGGTCTGTCAGCCTGGCGACCGCGTAGATACTGACCATCAGCATGATGCCGGCGGTCAATCCGGGGAGTACGCCTGCCAGGAACATGCGTCCGACCGAGACCTCCACGGCGGCTGCGTAGACGACCATGACAATCGAAGGGGGAATCAGGATTCCGAGCGTGCCGGCATTGCAGATCACGCCCGCGGCAAATTCCTTGCCGTAGCCGGCCTGGCGCATGCCCGAGATGGCGATCGTCCCGATCGCCACCACGGTAGCGGGTGACGATCCCGACAATGCCGCGAATATCATGCAGGCAAACACGCCGGCGATCGCCAACCCGCCATGAAAATGTCCGACACACGCAATCGAGAAGCGAATGATCCGGCGCGCGACTCCGCCGGTCGACATGAAGCTCGATGCCAGGACGAAAAACGGGATCGCAAGCAGAGTGTAGTGGCCTTCGAACGCGCTGAACAGTGTCTGGGCGATCGAGGCAAGCGAACTGTCCGAAAACCAGAGCAGAAAGAGCATGGACGACAGTCCGAGAGCGACCGCAATCGGAATGCCGAGAAGCAGGAACCCAATGACCATCGAAAAGAGGAGAACGACGTCCATAGCCTGGTCTCACCGGTTGTTTCCGGAAGCCTCGGGGGCCCCGTTGGTGTTCGTCCCGTCATCGACTTCATGGCTGGCAACCAGCAAGTCTATCTCGTCTTTCCAAAGACGTGATGCTGCCTGGAGAAATCGCCAGAGCAGGAGCGCCATGGAAAGGGGTAGAACGGAATATGGTATCAACCGGGGGATTTTTTCGTAGGGGTCGCCGTCGTTGAACCAATCCTCCAGGAACCTGAAGACTGCGGGCATCGGGATGTCCTGTGTTTCATACCAGCCTTTGCCCCGGAACCTGTCCTCGAAGCCCGTGGGGAACCATCGACCCTCGGTTCTCGGCAGGTTGGCGAAGTTGGCCCAGTAGTCCCACGAGCCTTTCAGAAGCAGGAACGAAAACACGATGCAGCAGGAAACGGCGAACATCCCGATCAGCTTTCGCGTGCGCGGGCTCACGGACATCAAGACGATGTCCACTCCGAGATGGGATCCGACCTTGACGGCATAGGAGGCGCCAAGAAGAACCATCCATGCGAAAAGGAATACCGTCAGTTCCAGAGCCCAAAGGATATTCGAATTGAATACATATCGCGCAATGACGTTGGCAAAGGTGATGGCGGTCATCAATCCGAGAATACCGCCGATCAGGGTCTGTTCGATCCTGTCACCAATGCTCTGCGGCAGGTTCATCGTCTGCGTGTCTCTGAAGATAGGCGGTACGGCCGGGCAGGACCCGGACGTACCATTCGAAATCGCGAATCAGTTTGTCAGCAGGTTCAGTTCCTGGGCTGTTGCTATGTTGCGTGCGCCGACGTCCTCTTCGAACTGGGCCCAGACATCCTTCATGACGTCAACCCATGCCTGGCGTTGATCCGGCGTCAGTTCGCGAACTATCCCGCCGGCGTCAACGATTGCCTGCCGTGCCTCCCGGTTGACCTGAACCGCTTCCTTGTTGCGGGTTACCGTGACTTCCTCGAGAATCGTCAGGAACTGCGAGCGGATGTCATCGGGAAGAGTGTCGAGCCAGTCGACGGACGTAACGACCAGGTAATCGATAATGCCGTGGTTGGTTTCCGTTATGCCGTCCTGAACTTCAAAGAACTTCTTGCCGAAAATGTTGGACCAGGTGTTTTCCTGTCCGTCCACTACGCCCTGTTGCAAAGCGCCGTAGACCTCGGAAAATGCCATTTTCTGGGGCGAGCCCCCGATTGCTTCCATTTGCGCGACGAGAACATCGGAAGACTGCACCCTGAACTTCAGTCCGTTGGCATCGCTCGGGTGAATGAGCGGCCTGTTCGCCGACATCTGCTTCATCCCGTTATGCCAGAATGCCAGACCCTGGAGGCCTCGTTTCCTCATGCTGTCTTTCATTGCCTGGCCGGCGTCCGAATTTTGGAAGGCATCCACGGCATCGACATCCCGGAACATGAAGGGCAGGTCGAAAATCCGGAACTGTTTGGTGAACTTTTCGAATTTCGAAAGGGATGGCGCGGCCAGTTGAACGTCGCCCTGCAACAATGCCTCGAGAACCTTGTTGTCATCGTAGAGCGTCGAATTGGGAAAAACCTCCATGCAGGCGCTGCCATTCATTTCTGCATTGACCCGTTCGGCGAGAAGCGTGGCAGCTATGCCTTTCGGATGCTTGTCCGTGTTGGTGACGTGGCTGAACTTGATCACGGTTTCACCGTCATCGCACTCGGCTCCGGCCGAGACACCGGTCATCGCCATCGCCACCGTGATGAGGGCAGTCGTCAAATTCCTCATGGTCTTCCTCTGTTCCTGGTGTTGTGATCGTAACGTGCCATTGGAGCCATGGCAGGGAGACCGAAGATATACGGTGGGTAATGCGTTCGTAAAGGCAGTTGAGAAGCTCAGGAGACATCAGGCAGATCCCGCGTCACCGGTATCCGGAGACAACCCGGATCCATGCCAGGCACGGCCTGGACCCGCTCCGAAGCCTGCCCCTTGCTTGATACTGGTGTGGGCCATGAGAGATCCCGAGGTCCGGCGTGACGAATTATTCGCCGCGTTCGGATTGATTGGCCGCTTGGCGCGAAGTCGTCATTGCCGCTCGAAAGGGCGGCCCAGGGTATCATTAGGGCGTCAGTTTGCGTCCGTACTGCAGGCTTTCACTTCCCGGGTCACGATGCCGGGGGTTGACCAGCGCTCGACGGATGATTTCTCGAAGGGCCATCGCGGTTTTAGCCGGGCGCCCCGATGGCGCGATGGAGAAATTCGCCGGAACGGGTGTTCCTTTAGAACTTGCCCTATTGCTCGAGAAACGATCTGAGCCGCCGGCTGCGGCTCGGATGCTTGAGTTTCCGAAGCGCCTTTGCCTCGATCTGCCTGATCCGCTCGCGCGTCACGCTGAATTGCTTTCCGACTTCCTCAAGCGTGTGATCCGTGTTCATCCCGATGCCAAATCGCATGCGAAGAACCCGTTCTTCACGCGCCGTAAGTGAAGCCAGAACCCGTGTCGTGGTTTCCTTGAGATTTCCCTGAATTGCGCTGTCGAGCGGCAAGATGGCATTCTTGTCCTCGATGAAATCGCCGAGCTGGCTGTCTTCCTCGTCGCCGATGGGAGTTTCCAGGGAAATGGGTTCCTTGGCGATCTTCAGGACCTTGCGCACCTTGTCGAGCGGCATTTGCAGCTTTTGCGCCAGCTCCTCCGGCGTCGGCTCGCGGCCGATTTCGTGCAGCATCTGCCGGCTGGTCCTGACCATCTTGTTGATGGTCTCGATCATGTGGACGGGAATCCGGATGGTCCTTGCCTGGTCGGCGATGGAACGCGTAATGGCTTGCCGGATCCACCACGTGGCGTAAGTGGAGAACTTGTAACCGCGGCGATATTCGAACTTGTCCACCGCTTTCATCAACCCGATGTTGCCTTCCTGGATGAGGTCCAGGAACTGCAGTCCGCGGTTCGTGTACTTTTTGGCGATCGAAATCACGAGCCGGAGATTGGCTTCGATCATTTCCTTTTCGGCGATCCGGGATTCCCGCTCGCCCTTCTGAACCTGCCGGATGATCCGCCGAAACTCGGCCATGTCCAGCCCGACGTACTGGCAGATCTTCGACAACTCTTCCCGGATTTTCGCAGCCGCGGTCGAATGCTTTTCGACAAATGTAGCCCAGCCTCGCCCGGGTTTCTCCGCAATGATCTCCGGCCATGCCGGGTCAAGCTCGTACCCGAGGTACGCCGCGATGAACTCCTTTCGATTGATCCTCGACCGGATCGCGAGCCTGGACATGTCGCTGTCCAGTTTCGTGATCCGCTTGTTGATCCCGTAAAGCTGGTCAAGCAGTGCTTCGATTCGGTTGTTATGCAAATGCAGCGAGTCGACGAGCGTGATCATTTCGTCGCTGAGTTTCTGAAACCGTCTTTCCTCTTTCTGCGTAAACCCGCCCGGATTCGAAATTGCCGCGCGCAGGCGCGACTTCTGCAAGACCTCGAGTTTGGAATATTTTTCTGCGATTTCGTCGAGGGTCTGCAGGACGCTGGGGGTCAAAGCAGATTCCATTACCGCCAACGAGACGCTCAATTGTGCGTCGTCGTCGTCATCGTCATCCGGCTTTCCGTTGCCTGTACTTCCTGGAACCGGGTTTGCCGAACCGGTATCCGCCGAGGCACTCTTTTCCTGGTTGAGCACGTCGGCATCGCTATAGGTGCTCTCGAGGTCGATGACGTCTCTCAGAAGGATATCTTCATTCAGCAATTCCTCGCGCCAGATCGTAATGGCCCGAAATGTCAGGGGACTCTTGCACAAGCCCGCTATCATCGTGTTACGCCCGGCTTCGATGCGTTTGGCGATCGCGATTTCGCCTTCGCGGGACAGGAGTTCCACCAATCCCATTTCCCGGAGATACATGCGAACCGGATCGTCCGTCCTGTCGAGCTTTTCAGTTGTCGATTGCGCCACGGCGACGCTTTTCCCGGGACTGTTTTCGACAACTGCGACCTCGCGGCTGCTTTCGTCCTCGGCGTCCTCTCCTTCCACGATGTTGATCCCCATCTCGGACAACATCGACATGACGTCCTCGATCTGCTCCGATGAAACCTGGTTGGGCGGGAGAACATCGTTCAATTCGTCGTAGGTGATGTATCCGCGAACCCGGGCGTCGGATATCATCTTCTTGACCTTGGCCTGGCTCAGGTCGATCATGGAATCCCCGGATTCCTGCTGATCGACAGACTTGCCATCGTCGTCAGGTTTGGCTGTCATTTGGTATCCCTCGGTACGGATTTCGATACGTTCAGAGTTCGTATCGAAAGGCATGAATTCGGGAAGCCCCGACGAGACAATTCGCGTTCCGCTCGGGCACGCCTTGAACTACGCCGAATTCCCCGCCACGAAAACGGTTGTCGTGGAGGCTCCCTCCGGGCGTAGGTTGGTTCACCTCCCATATTGTATCGTTTGATTCCTTTTGCAAGAAATCCGGGCAAATTCCGGCATAATATTCCTTGTGAGACCACTCGTGCCGTGCGCCCGCGGCAGCTGCCACCTTTCCGCCTTCAGTACTTCGATTCCTGTTCGCAGTCATGCCTGTCATGGACCGGCTCTCGAGATTTCCTGCACCTGAGCAACAAACCAGGAACCCGGTTTCGCGAAATCCGATCAGGGTTTTTCCCAGACCCGGTTTTCGACGAGGGATCGGAGCCGTTGCGAGAGTCCTTTTTCCTCATCGTCTTCCAGCGTCTCCGCCGTTGTCGACCGCCGAACCCGATCAACATCCTGCGCGACCTGCTTGAGTCGGTATGTCATGTTCTCGTTGGTTGCAGTGACGATGTCCTGCTCGAATTCGCTGATCTCGCGGAGATGGCCGATCTCGACCGAATGGACACGAACCGTTTCTTCCAACGTTCTCTCCATCATGGCCGGGTCGGCGTTTTTGCTCAGGCAGGGGCTGTTCCTGACTCCGGGTTCCTTGCGCAATTTCTCGAGAGGGTCGTAGCCCAAGGCCTCCTTGAGACGATTTCGGAACGAAACCGGATCAATCGTTTCCGGGTTTTCCCTTGAGAGCAGGGCCATGAACTGGTTGTGCAGGGACTTGAGCGATGGCGTTTCAATTGGACATTCCTCCAGCTCCGACTCCAGTTTGAGCGCAGACGCCGGATTGAGTATGGCCGATGCAAGCAGGACCGATTCGCGATTTCTCCACCGCGTGGATGATTCAGGCCGCCCGGCATTCGCAATTGAAGACCTTCGGGTTTGCGCTACGGGTGCAGCCGTTCCCTGACCACGACCGCCAGGTCTCGCTCCGCCTCGAGCATTTCCTGAGGTCTGCCGGGAAAACCCGAACAGTTCCCGGCGCATTTGGCGCAGCGAATCCCGGTAGTGCTGTTGAATGGGTCGGTCCCTGATCCTGCCAACGGCCTCTTCGAGCGACTTCTCAAGCGCCGCCCGACGCTCTGGGCTGTCAAAATTGCGGCCTTCGGTTTCGCGCTGCCAGAGAAGATTGACCATAGGCTGGCTTTGCGCCAGCAGTTCGCGCATCGCGGCGACGCCCCCGCCGCGTATCAGGTCGTCCGGATCCTTCCCTTCCGGCATCACCACGAACCGGAGCGAACGTCCAGCCTCCAGGAGTGGAAACGCGAGTTCGATCAGGCGCAACGCGGCGCGGCGTCCCGCGGCGTCGCCGTCAAGCGTGATGACCGGTTCCGGGCTGATCCTCCACATGAGCAGAAGCTGGGATTCCGTGACGGCGGTCCCGAGTGGAGCGACCGCATTGGTGATTCCCGCTGACACCAGCGAAATCACGTCCATGTACCCTTCCGCGACCACGAGTTGGCCGCCTTTCCCGAGCGATTCGCGCGCCGGGCCCAGGTTGTACAGCATGCGACCCTTGTCGAAGACCGGCGTTTCGGGCGAATTCATGTATTTCGCCGGTGTCCCGGGATCCATTGCCCTGCCGCCGAAAGCCACGCATGAGCCTCGGGGGTTTCGTATCGGGAACATGATCCGGTCCCTGAACCTGTCGAATGGCGCTCCTCCGTCGTCCGGCTGGATGGCGAGCCCTGCCTCGATCATGTCAGCGAACTGAACACCCTTTCCCGACAGGTGTTGGCATAACGATGGTCGACCTTTCGGAGCGTAGCCGATTTCAAACGACTTGATCGTGTCGTCGGAAAGGCCGCGGTCATCCAGGTATCGCCGTGCCGCTTCGGCCCTTGCGGAGTTGAGCTGCAATCGGAAAAACGACAGAGCCTGTTCCTGGATATCGACCAGGCGGGACTGGCGGTCGATCTTTTCCTTCATTTTCGGATCGGGGGCCGGCATGTCCATCCCCGCCTCGCGCGCGAGCATGGCGACGGCGTCCATGAAACCGACGTTTTTCGTTTCGCGGACGAACCTGATGGCGTCTCCCTTGCTGTGGCAGCCGAAGCAGTAGTAGAAGCCCTTCCGGTCATCGACCTTGAATGAAGGCGTTTTCTCCTGGTGAAACGGGCAGAGAGCCCAGAATTCGCCGCGCCCCGGGTTGGACTTCTTCGCGTCCCAGGACAGTTTCTCCCCGATGATCCGGGCGATCGAGATCCGGTCCCGGAGTTGATCAATGAATCCGTCAGGGAGTATCGTCATGTACTGGGCCGATCCATTCCCGATGCCCTCGTGCGTCGGTTTGGTAGACTATACTACAATTCGGCCGGTCAGGGGACAGTCGATCAAGGTTCGATTTCGATTGTTTGGCGTAATTCCTGACCCGTCGAGTCAAAAACGAGGATTCGATCCTGATTCGTGACAACAGCAATCCAGTCGGTTCCCCGGGTCACGGCGGTAATCACATGCCCTTCCGGGATCGCGATGCTGTCCGGAAACACGGGAGGTGATTCCAGTCTCAGGGCGCGAATGGTAATGACCGTCGTCATGACAACGGTTCCGGCGATCATGACTACAAGGAGTGCCACGACCAGGCGGCGCAGGACCCTCAACCTACTGGATTCCGGAGATACTTCCATTTGATCTTTCGTTCCCGATATCCGCCGGTTGGCCCTTGATGCCAGATTCACCGAATCAAAGGTTGACGCTCGTGGTGACAGGCTCCGATCCGGTGCGCCTTGACAAGGCGCTTGCCCTGGCCGCCCCTCCTCGTGCCGCGCTGACACGGACACGCATCCAACGGCTGATCAGGGACGGCATGGTGTCGAAGTCGTCGGGAGAAATCGTGCTGGAACCGGATACCAGGTGCCATCCCGGCGAGATCTGGGTTGTCGAGGTAAAGCCGCTCCCGATTCCGACCACTGCGCCAAACGACATTCCCCTGGCAATCGTCCACGAGGACAACGACCTTCTTGTCGTCGACAAACCGGCCGGGATGACGGTCCATCCCGCGCCAGGGTCCGAAGATGGCACGCTGCTGAACGCAGTGCTGCATCATTGCAGAGGAAATCTCGCCGACACCGGTAACCCGCTCAGGCCGGGGATCGTCCATCGGATCGACAAGGATACCTCCGGACTCCTGGTCGTGGCAAAGACGGGTTCCGCTCATGTCGACCTCTCCAACCAGTTTGCGGCGCACGACGTGGAGCGACTGTATATCGGTTTTTGCCATGGCGTGCCGGAAAGATCGAATCCGAGGCTCACCGGACTCGAGAGCGTTTCGCTGCGGGACGGTGGTGTATTCAAGGTGACGACGTATATCGGACGGAATCGTACCGACCGAAAGAAGATGGCGGTCTTGAGGTCCGGGGGGCGCCGCGCGGTGACCCGATTCCGGGTCGTTGACGCGTTTTCGATCGACGGCCATTCAAGATTCGCAAAGATCAGTTTCCAGCTGGAAACCGGACGGACCCACCAGATTCGTCTTCACATGCTGCATCTCGGCCATCCCCTTGTCGGTGATCCGGTTTACGGGGGAGGCCGGCGTGTCCCAGCGGAATTGGAAAGGGTGCCGACTCCGCACGGCACGGGTCCTCTCTCCCGCCAGGCGCTGCACGCCGGAGTTCTCGGATTTTCCCATCCGAAGTCGGGCAGGCGCCTCAGGTTCGAATCGGAATTGCCCGGCGATCTGAAGGAATTCGAATGTGCGCTGGTCGACGCAAACCGGCGTTTTTGCGAACCTGGAACCGGATGACACGGGGCCGCTGGTTGCCCGGGGACGAGTGCCCCTGCCACCACCTGGAGCAACGGACGATGGTTTCCTGGTGGATGTGCCGGTGTCGTCGTTGGCGGGTGCGTATCCTGACCCGGGACTTCGGTCGGGCATATGGGCGGAGTTCCGCGAATGTTCACGCGATGTTGACTTGGAACCCGCACGGCCGCGCGCGAACATGGTGCACGGCATGCCGAACCCGGCCCAAAACCGTACGGGCTCGCGGCTTCCGTGGCTGACGTCGACCTTGAATTTTGCGGATTTTGGCCCATATAAAGGGCAACGCGAACCGTGGCGATTTCGCTTGATCTCGCCGGTTCCGGAAACGGAAGGAAATTTTCCCGCATGAGCTACGCGAATCTGCCAGTTCCGTCGACCAGCACCGGCCTGGCCCAGTACTTGCAGGAGATCAAAGAGTTTCCGATGCTTGAGCCTGAAGAGGAGTACATGCTCGCGAAGGCCTTGATCACGCACGGAGATGTCCGTGCTGCCGACAAGCTCGTGACTTCTCACCTGCGGCTGGCCGCAAAGATCGCCCTCGGCTACAGGGGATACGGCCTTCCCGTTTCCGACCTGATCCAGGAAGCCAACGTCGGGCTTATGCAGGCGGTCAAACGCTTTGATCCTGAACGTGGGTTCCGCTTGGCGACATACGCGATGTGGTGGATACGGGCGAGCGTGCAAGAGTATGTCCTGCGCAGCTGGTCGCTGGTCAAGGTCGGGACCACCAGCGTTCAAAAGAAACTGTTCTTCAACCTTGGCAAGGCGCGCCGCCGCATCAATGCCATGGAACAGGGAGATTTGCACCCCGAAAACGTGAAACGTATTGCCAGTGACCTTGCGGTCAGCGAGCAGGATGTCGTTGCAATGAATCGCCGGATGACCGGCGCCGATCAATCGCTCAACGCACCGCGGTCGCGCGGCGGAGACGATGGTGAATCCGGTGAATGGCAGGACTGGCTCGAAGACGAGAATGCGGATCACGTCAAGGATATCATTGAACGGGACGAATTCGATTTTCGGCGTGAAATGCTCGGCCAGGCAATGCAGAGGCTGAATGGACGTGAACAGGACATACTGACGCAAAGACGGCTGTCAGAAGAACCGGCAACCCTTCAGGAACTGTCCGACAAGCATGGCGTCAGCCGGGAGCGTATTCGGCAGATCGAAGTGTCGTCTTTCAAGAAACTCCAGAAGGCCATGATGAGCATTGCAGCCGATCGCGGGATAACGATCCCGGCGACCTGATCGACCTGCCCCTGTCTTCGGTTCCGGTCGCGGCCGGTCTATTTTCAGGAATTCAACTCCCGGAAACCGGGCGTCCGCCCTGGTTCATGCCATCAAGCGTTGGCCTGCCTGCTCGCGTGTCCAGTTCGGTCATGCATTTCTTTTTGATCGGACGGCCGTCGCCCCGGACATTTTCATTGCCGGTCAATCTCTTCAAGCTGGTCAACGAGTCCGGACAGCATCACCAGACCCTTGTCCCAGAAGGACGGGTCGCTTGCGTCGAGCCCGAACGGCTTGAGAAGGTCCACGTGGTGTTTCGACCCACCGGCGGAGAGCATGTCGATGTACAGTGATACGAAGTCGTCTCCCTTGTCGAGATAGACCGCAAAAAGGGAGTTCACGAGGCAGTCTCCGAAGGCATAGGCGTAGACGTAGAAGGGGGCATGGATGAAATGGGGGATGTAGGTCCAGAATGTCTCGTATCCCTCCATGAACCGGAAATGCGGCCCAAGACTTTCCCTTTGAACGTCCATCCAGATCTCATTGATCCTGTCGGGAACGATTTCTCCCTCGCGCCGATGTTCATGGACCCTGCTTTCAAAGTCGTAGAAGGCGATCTGCCTGACGACCGTGTTGATCATGTCTTCCACCTTTGACGCGAGCAGGACTTTCCTTTCTGTCGGCGACCGCGCTGAATCGAGCAGGCGCCGGAACGTCAGCATTTCGCCAAAGACGCTAGCTGTCTCGGAAAGTGTCAGCGGGGGGTCGCACAACAACTGGCCCTGAGCGGACGACAGGCGTTGATGCACGCCGTGGCCGAGTTCATGCGCCAACACCATGACATCCCTTTTCCGGCCCTGGTAATTCAGGAGAATATACGGATGCACATTGACGACGGTTGGATGGGCGAAGGCCCCTGGGGCCTTCCCCGACCGTGGAGCCACATCGATCCAGCCGTTTTCGAAAAACGGTTTCGCGACATCGGCGAGCCCGGGAGAGAAACCGGAGAAGGCGTCAAGGACAATTCGCCGGGCTTCGTCCCAACTGATCTCGTCCGAATCCGACTCGGGCAAGGGCGCGTTTCGATCCCAGATCTCCAGGTAGTCGAGCCCCAGCCATTTCGCCTTGAGCTTGTAGTATCGATGCGACAGCCGGGGATAGGCCGCGACGACGGAATCCCGGAGCGCGCCGACAATTTCCGGTTCGATCCGGTTGGCGAGATGTCTTCTTGATTGCGGCGCTGGCAGCTTGCGCCAACGATCCCGGACTTCCTTTTCCTTCGCCAGCGTGTTCGTGATGCGCGAGAACAGGGAGACGTGGTTTCGGAGTTCCCTCGCGAGCGCACGCGCACCCTGTTCACGGACACCGCGGTCAGGGTCCGAGAGTCGATGCAGTGTCACCTCGAGTGAGAGCGTTTCCTCGCCGACATCGAATTCGAGCGCGCCGACCGTTTCGTCAAAGAGCCTGCCCCAGGCGGAAACACCGACAACGGACTGGTCGTGAAGGTACCGCTCGAGTTCGTCCGACAGCAGGTAGGGTTTCATTGCCACGATCTGCTCGAAATATTCCCGGTATCTTCCGAGCTCCTCGTTTTCTTCCAGAAGTCCGCAGAGTGTTCCCTTTTCGAGCTTGTTGATCTCCAGCTCGAAAAAGACCAGTTGCGACATCGCATCGGTGACTTCGGTTGTCATGTCCGTCAGGAACTTGGCCCTGGCCGCATCGGTCAGGTCCTGCGCGTTACGGAGCCCGGCGAAGGACATGATACGGCCCTCGACAAGGCAAATGCGCTCGAGGCGGTGAATGCAGGTCAGGAAGTCAGAGGAGGACAGGCTCGAGAGCCTGCCGGCATAATCCGAGTTGAATCCGTGGCATTCCTTCACCAGCCACGCGCGGTCGGCGGCGAGTTCCGGAGAATCAACCGACCGATACAGGTCCGAGAGATCCCACTCCGGCAGCTCGTCCAACCCGTGCTGCGCGATGCCGGCGTCATCCGGGGAATGCGTGATCCCGGATCGTGCCCCGTTCGTTTCGGGATCGTGAATGGTCATCGCGTTACCTCGTGTTTAACGGCAAACGAGGGATTTCCCCCACGGGCCAGGTTGACGGGACGGCCTGCCAGGCACGACGTCAGTCGAGAAACTTCTGCAAGAGGATGAGGTCGTGCCAGCGTCCGAACTTGAAGCCGACTTCTTTCAGGCAGGAAACCCGGACGAAACCGCATTTTTCATGAAACGATACCGCCCCCGCATTTTCGGCACTGACCCCGGCGAAGATTGAATGAACACCGCGCGTGCGTGCATGGTTTTCCAATTGGCCCATCAGACGTCTACCGGTTCCCGTACTCTGTGCACCCGCCTCGATCATGATCGTACTTTCCATCGTATGCGCGTACCCCGGTCCCGAACGGAATTGTCCGTATGTCGCAAAACCGACAATGGTACCATCAACGGCTGCAACCAGGAAAGGGTGTCCGTCGCGCCGTTTCTGCTCAACGAATCGAACCAGGCCTGCAGGCGTGCGTTCCTCGTTCGTAAAGGTGACGACCGACGACCGTATGAATGCGTTCCACAGTTCACAGATCCGGGGGCAATCACCCGGTTCAACTTCTCGAATGGCCGGTTCCGCGTTCACGACAGGCAGTTACCATCCCGCGCGGGATCTAGAAAGATCGAAACCGCGGAAGAGCGTCTCGTGGTTTTGACAGGACGCAAGCTTTGGTGGCCGGCAATTGCCACCTTTTTCCTGCGCCCCCTGTTGCATGCCCGGATTGACACGGGCACATGGCTGGGCCACTCACGCATGCAAAAGGGTGGAGCCAATGAAGCGGAATCGACTGGGGAATACTGGCCTCGATGTCAGCGAATTGTGTCTCGGGACCATGACGTTCGGTACCAGGACCGGTGTTGACGAAGCCCACGCGCAGATCGACATGGCGCTCGACCATGGCATCAATATTCTCGACACGGCAGAACTCTATCCGGTCGGTCCGATCTCGGCGGCGACTCAAGGCGACAGCGAGCGAATTGTCGGGCAATGGGTTTCCAGGTCAGGGAGGCGCGGCGACGTCCTGATCGCAACCAAGGTGACAGGTCCCGGAGTGACGCATATCAGGAATGGTGCACCGATCAGCATGGCGACGATCAGGGAAGCGATCGAGTGTTCCCTGAGGTCATTGAGGACCGACTATATCGATCTTTACCAACTTCATTGGCCAAACAGGCCGGCTTACACGTTCAGGAGAAACTGGACGTTTGATCCCTCGTCCCAGGACCTGAGTCAAATACTTGAGCATATGTCGGAGATTCTTGAAACGCTCCAGGGCCTGGTAAACGAGGGAAAGATCAGGTTCATCGGACTATCGAACGAAAGCGCATGGGGAACAGCGCGCTGGTTGAGGACGGCCGAAGACAGGGGTCTGCCGAAAGTCCAGACGATTCAAAATGAATACAGCTTGCTGTGCCGGTTGTTCGACACGGATTTGTCCGAACTCGCGCATAACGAACGTGTTGGCCTGCTGGCATATTCGCCGCTGGCGACCGGGTTGCTGACTGGAAAGTACAGGTCAGGAGCCGTTCCCGACGGCTCGCGCATGTCATTGAATCCTGATCTCGCGGGACGTGCGACCAAACGCGCCCATGTTGCCGTGGACCGCTATTTCGACGTTGCCCGGCGCCATGGCCTCGATCTCATCCATATGGCCCTTGCCTGGTGCCGAACGCGGCCGTTCATGGCATCGGCGATATTCGGCGCAACACGGCTGGCGCATCTCGAGCACATATTGCGCTCGGTCACGGTGACTCTCTCTGAAGACTGCCTCATGGACATAGACAAGGCCCACCGTGACAACCCGATGCCATTCTGAATGCTCCATGCCCCTTGTTCCTCCTGATCCTGACCGCCGGGAAGGCGAATTCTGCGTCTTGCACCCGGCAATTGCGCATTCCCGTCCGTATCGCCTTCAACCCGTGGGTGACCTGCCATGCCCCTTCAGATGAATCGAGAAGCCTTCATAACCTGTGCCGTCACCGGTTCGGGCAGTACACAGGATCGGTCGCCCCATGTTCCGCGATCGCCCGAGGACATAGCCGGCAGCGCCATTGAAGCTGCCCGCGCCGGAGCTGCGATCGTCCATTGTCACGTTCGCGAACCGGAAACCGGAGTTCCTTGCCGTGACCCGGGCCTGTACCACGATGTGACCCGTCTGATCCGGGCATCAGATGTCGATGTCGTCCTGAACCTGACGGCCGGGATGGGAGGTGACATTACAACGGGTCCGGTTGAAAGACCGTTCCCGCTTGACCCGCAAGGGACTGACCTTGCAGGGGCCACTGAGCGGGTACGTCACCTGGTCAGCTGCCGGCCAGAGATCTGCACGCTCGATTGCGGCACGATGAACTTTGCCGAGGCAAACTACATCATGGCCAACACGCCGGACATGCTCAGGGCGATGGGAAGAATGATGGTTGAAGCCGGAGTCAGGCCGGAAATCGAGGCGTTCGATACCGGGCAATTGTGGTTTGCAAAACAGCTTGTCCGCGAAGGAATATTGCCGAGCCCCGCACTGGTGCAACTCTGTATGGGAATCCCCTGGGGCGCGCCCGATGACCTGAACACGTTCATGGCGATGGTCAACAATATTCCGGACGACTGGATTTTTTCCGCTTTCTCCCTGGGGAGGAACCAGATGCCCTACGTTGCCGCTGCCGTACTGGCTGGCGGAAATGTTCGGGTCGGCCTTGAAGACAACCTCATGCTCGAGCGCGGCGTACTCGCGACAAACGAACAACTCGTTGATCGTGCAGTCGAAATCCTGTCACGCCTGGGCGTCCGAATCCTCGGCCCGGACGAAACGCGCGAGAAGCTGGGATTGACGAAACGCCTTCCCGAGTCATGATCGAGTCGGGTGATTGGCCGCGACGGGTTTCGATGACCCCGCAGCGCGCATCCGCATTCGAACGCACCGCGCGACCAGGAGGTAGTCGATGATCGGCAACGACAGGAAAGTTGCGGTCATCGGATCCGGGGTCATCGGAGCCGGTTGGGCCGCCCGGTTTCTCCTGAACGGTTGGGATGTCTCGGTATTCGATCCCGATCATGCCGCCGGGAAAAGGCTCATGCGCGTTCTTGACAACGCGCGCGTCGCGCTTCCAGGCTTGTCCGACAGGAGTATCCCCCGTGAAGGCCGCCTGACGATTGCCAGCAGCCTGGAAGAAGCGTCGGCCGATGCGTGCTGGATTCAGGAATCGATCCCCGAACGGCTCGACGTCAAGAAGAAGCTGATTTCCGACCTCGCCACCCTGGTCGGTTCGGATTGCATTGTCGCCTCGTCGACGTCGGGATTCCGCCCGTCCGTCCTGGCGGAAGGCAGCCAGATTGCCCGGCAGGTCATGGTTTGCCACCCGTTCAATCCTGTTTACCTGCTGCCCCTGGTCGAAGTTGTCGGTCACAGGCAGACCGATCCGGAATTGCTGGCCCGCGCCGACCGGACTCTGAGTGAACTGGGCATGCGGGCTCTGATCATCCGGAAAGAAATCGACGCTCACCTTGCTGATCGCCTGATGGAAGCTGCCTGGAGAGAGGCGTTGTGGCTCGTCAGGGACGGCATCGCGACGACAGAAGAGATCGACGAGTCGATTCGTTTGGGTTTCGGGCTTCGCTGGGCCCAGATGGGCCTTTTCGAAACCTTCAGGATCGCTGGCGGTGACGCGGGGATGCAGCATTTCCTGGAGCAGTTCGGGCCTTGCCTTGAGATGCCTTGGACCCGGCTGACCGATGTCCCCGAGTTGACGGAAGACCTGGTCAAGACGATTGCCAGCCAGTCGGATGGGCAATCGTCGCACCTGTCCATTCGTGAACTTGAGCGGATTCGTGACGGAAACCTGGTTGCCGTTCTCCGAGCGCTCAAGGGGCGCAACTGGGGTGCGGGAGCTGTTCTGAACGCATATGACGCCGTGCGCGGCCAATCCGACGCCAATGATTTCGCCGGGCCCGTACGAACGGTCTCGCGCGCGGTTCCGCTCGATTGGACCGACTACAACGGCCACATGAACGAGGCCAGGTACCTCCAGGCTTTCGGGGACGCGACTGACATGTTCATGGAAATCGTGGGATGCGATGCGGAGTACATTGCCGCCGGGAACAGCTACTTTACCGTCGAGACGCACATTCGCCACATCGACGAGCTCATGGCGGGCGATTCTCTCATGATCGACACGATCTGCCTGCAGGGAGAACCAAGGAAAATGAAGTTGTTCCACCAGATGCTGAACGAAACGGGCGATCTGGTGGCGACCGGAGAGCATTTGCTGCTTCACGTCGACCTTCAGACACGCCGAACCTCCCCGGCAAGGCCGCGCGTCATGAAAAAACTCGGGCGAATTGCCGAATTCCATTCGAGACTCGACCTTCCCGAAGGTGTCGGCCGGGCCGTTGGTCAGCGACCGTAGGTCCTTGCGGTATTCGGGGTGACATCCTTTGAGGCGGGCGCAGCGTCGTCTGCCTTGCTCAAGATCCGTTCTCCGGGAGACCGTCCCACCCTGTGTTTTCCGGGAAATAGGTGCCATCAACCTGTTCGCGCGTGGTTGTTGGCGCGTGTCGAAACCTCGCGTTATCCCGGAATTCCGGTTGAAGAAGGATGCCAAGTCTTGACTGACCAGGCCAAAGGCGTGTTGCTGACGACAATTGGCGTCATTGCGATCATCCCTGACAGCCTGTTGATCAGGTTGATCGATGCAGAGGTTCTGGTCATCGCGTTCTGGCGGTCGTCGCTCGCCGGCGTGGTCCTGATTCTGGTCATCGGCTTGAGACAAAAAAGCAACACGCTTCGCGCCATCGTTCAGTTGAGGTGGTCGGGAGCGATCTACACCGCGCTGACGGCGCTCGCGACCTTGCTGTTTGTCGTCGCGATCGAGACGACGACCGTCGCAAGCACCTTGTTCATTGTCAGCACGACTCCGGTTTTTTCTGCAATCATGGGGCGGTTCGTCCTGCGCGAGCCTGTCGGACGGCGGATGATCTGGACGATCCTGTTGTCCATTATCGGTATCGGCATCATAGTTTGGGGACCGGACGGTGGTCCATCGGAAGTTGCTGTCGGAGATTTCGCGGCACTTGGAGTCGCTTTGTGCCTTTCGATCAGCTACACGGTTGCACGGCGCGCGCGTCGATTTTCCATGGTTCCTGCGGTCGCGCTTTCGCAACTGTTGTTGGCATTCGTGATACTGGCGGTGATCGATCCGTTCGTACTTTCGGGAGCGAACTGGGCTTACGCCCTGGTGCTCGGCGGAATGCTGGTCCCCCTTGGAACCGCCATGCTCGCAATCGGACCTCGCTACATCACGGCCGCGGAGGTCTCGTTGCTGCTCCTGCTCGAAGCTGCCCTTGCACCTGTGCTGGTCTGGCTGGTTCTCGGGGAGACTCCGTCGCAGAATGTCATCTTGGGCGGCGCGTTGCTGCTCGCCGTCTTGACCGTTTCCAACCTGATCGGACTCAGGTCGAAAGCCGCCCAGCGTAGAAGGCGCGCAAGGGAATGACGACCTGGCAGGAAAGACTATCATCGAAACCGAACAAGGGATCTGCCCGGGCAATTGACACGATCCGCGTGGCCGCTCCTGATGACCGCCCCCGGCAGTCGATTCCGGCTTGTCATTTGCACGGGCAGCGGAGAAATCCGGGTTGTGATCGTGGAACGATTCATGAGCGAAGGGTTTGCCCGATCCACCGAACATGACCAACGGAGAAAGACCGATGCCAGAAAGTGGAAATTTCAAGGAAGAATCCGGGAATGCCCCGGTGACTGGTCGGGCAAGAATGCCGGCGCTCGAATGGAGCGACCCATTCCTCGTGGAGCATGAACTCGATGACGAGGAACGCATGTGCCGCGACACGGCCCATGCCTATTGCCAGGACCGGCTTCAGCCACGGGTACTTCTCGCGAATCGGAACGAGTGTTTCGATCGGGAAATCGCGACGGAAATGGGCGGTCTTGGTTTGCTGGGACCGACAATTCCCGCGGAATACGGAGGCGCAGGAGTCAACTACGTATCCTACGGGTTGATCGCCCGCGAAATCGAAAGGGTCGACAGCGGCTATCGGTCGTTCATGTCGGTGCAATCTTCGCTCGTCATGTTTCCCATCCTGGCCTATGGCTCGGAGGCGCAGCGCACGGCCTATCTTCCCCGACTCGCGAAGGGAGAATTGATCGGCTGCTTCGGGCTGACCGAGCCGGACCACGGTTCCGATCCCGGAAGCATGGTAACGCGGGCTCACAGGGTCGACGGGGGCTATGTGCTTTCGGGCGAAAAGGCGTGGATTTCAAATTCTCCGATCGCGGACGTGTTTGTCGTCTGGGCCAAGTCGGACGCCGACAATGACAAGATCCGCGGATTCATTCTGGAACGCGGTTTGCCCGGGCTGTCTACCCCCGCAGTAGAGGGCAAGTTCTCGCTACGAACGTCGACGACCGGTTCGATCAGGATGAAAGACGTTTTCGTGACGGATGATGCAGTTCTTCCCGGCGCGTCGGGGCTTTCCGGTCCGTTCGGCTGCCTGAATCGAGCACGGTACGGCATCTGCTGGGGATCGATCGGTGCTGCGGAATTCTGTTGGCACGCGGCGCGTCAGTATTCTCTCGACCGGATCCAGTTTTCCAGGCCCCTGGCAGCCAACCAGCTGGTCCAGAAGAAGCTGGCGGACATGCAAACCGAGATCTCGCTGGCACTGTTGGGGAACCTCCGCCTGGGAAGGATGATGGATCGGGGAAAGGCGCCCGCCGAACTGATCAGCCTGATGAAACGAAACAATTGCGGCAAGGCGCTCGAAATCGCGCGGCAGGCTCGCGACATCCATGGCGCCAACGGAGTGTCCGACGAATACGGGGTCATTCGACACGTGATGAATCTCGAGTCGGTCAACACCTACGAAGGCACGCACGACATCCACGCTCTCATTCTTGGACGTGCGCAAACGGGTCTGCAGGCGTTCAATTGACATCCCTGCCCCGGACCGGAGTACCCCTTGGATTCGTTGTCGTGACGACGGATCGTCGTGACCGGACCGAGCCGGGAATCCGCCGGTTTTCGTCCGGAGTACGCACCTGGAACTTCCGTGTGGCCCGCGAACCGGGACCCGTTCGATGAGGCTGATCGCGGCGACGCGGCCCGCGGGCCTGGAGGTACCGCTGCGGTTTCCCGGTTGATGGAGACGAACATGACGACGGTCAAGACGGCCCTGATTACGGCCGGTAGCCGGGGAATCGGGCGCGAGATCGCGAACCGCCTGAACTCTGACGGATATCGGGTCTGGGTGACGGATACGCACGAGGAATCGCTGTACCGGCTGCCCCGAGACTGGAAGACCACCTGCGTCGACGCGTCGGACCATGACGGGATGTCCGGCCTGTTTACGAAGATCGCAGCCGATTGGGGCCGCCTCGACGTCTTGTGTTCGAATGCCGGCATCGCTGGTCCGACAGCATGCATCGAAGACACGTCAGTTGAGGAATGGCGCAAGTGTGTTTCGGTCAACCTGGAAGGGTCGTTCCTCGCGGCAAAGGGCTCTGCACCGATAATGAAAAGCCAGGGTTCGGGGGTCATGATCTTCACGTCATCGACCGCTGGCATGTTCGGATACCCGCTGCGGGCGCCATACGCATCGGCCAAATGGGGCGTCATCGGCCTGATGAAAACGCTTGCGATGGAGCTGGGTCCGCATGGAATTCGCGTCAACGCGGTTTGCCCCGGCGCGGTCGAAGGGGTGCGCATGGAACTGGTCATGGAACGCGAGGCGCGACTGAAGCGGACAACGACCGACGCGATTCGTGCAGGATACGCTGCCGGAAATTCTCTCCGGACCTGGATCACGGCGAAAGACGTAGCCGAAGCGGTCAGGTTCCTGGTCAGCGATGAGGCAGGATCGATTTCAGGCGTTGCCTTGCCGGTTGACGGGCATACCGAGAATCCTGATCCGAAGACCTGACTTTCGGACACTCCGGTTCGGACCTGGAAGGTAAACTCTCTTTCCCGGCGCCGACGCGAAAGTCGAGATGCGGTGGCGTTACGCGACGCGGCGGCGGACCTCGCTTTCGGACGCCATAGAAGGCTGTACTTGGCAGACGCAACGGAGATTCCTGTCGCCATACACGTTGTCGACCCGGTTGACCGGTGGCCAGTACTTGTCGACCCGCAGCGCGCCAGGCGGAAAGCACCCCTGTTCACGCGGGTAGGGACGGTCCCAACTGCCGACTAGGTCTTCCACCGTGTGGGGGGCATTCCGCAGGGGATTGTTGTCCGGAGCGATACGGCCATGTTCGATTTCCGCCGCCTCCGCATGTATCGACAGCATGGCTTCGCAAAACCGGTCAAGCTCCGCCTTGGTTTCACTTTCCGTCGGTTCAACCATCAGGGTTCCGGCGACCGGCCAGCTCATAGTCGGCGCATGGAATCCGCTGTCGATCAGGCGCTTGGCGACATCATCGACCGTCACGCCGGCGGATTCCTTGAGCGGCCTGGTATCGACGATGCACTCATGGGCCACGCGGCCCTCGCTGTTTGTGTAGAGGACGGGAAACGCATCCTTGAGTCTGCTCGCGATGTAGTTCGCGTTCAGGATCGCGATTCTCGCGGCTCTGGTCAGGCCTGCGCCTCCCATCATCAAGACATATGCCCAGCTGATCGGAAGTACCATCGCCGATCCGTTCATGGTTGCGGCCACGGCTCCGGTCCCGCGAGTTTCCGGGTCGCCCGGGAGATACGGAACCAGGTGTGACTTGACCCCGATCGGCCCCATTCCCGGACCGCCGCCGCCATGTGGAATGCAGAAGGTCTTGTGCAAGTTGAGATGGCTGACGTCGCCACCGATGTCACCGGGTCTGACCAGTCCCACCATTGCGTTGAGATTGGCACCATCGATATAGACCTGTCCTCCGTGTTCATGCACGATCCCGCAGATTTCCTTTACCGAATCCTCGAAGACCCCGTGCGTGGACGGATAAGTGATCATGCACGCCGCGAGTTTGTCACTGAACTGTTCCGCCTTGGAGCGGAAATCCTCCACGTCGATGTCGCCGTTCTTGAGCGAACCGACAGGGACGACACGCATGCCCGCCATCTGGGCCGAAGCGGGATTGGTGCCGTGGGCGGATACGGGAATCAGGCAGACGTTGCGCTGGTGGTCGCCCCGAGCCCGGTGGTAGCTGGCGATTGCCAGCAAACCGGCGTATTCTCCCTGGGCGCCGGAATTGGGCTGCATCGACATGTCGTCGTAACCGGTGATCTCGCAAAGTTTCTGCTTGAGATCGGTAATCAGCTCGATGTAACCGGCCGCCTGGTCCTTGGGTGCAAACGGGTGAATCTGGCTGAATTCCGGCCAGCTGATAGGGGCCATTTCCGCAGTCGCATTCAGTTTCATCGTGCAGGATCCGAGGGGGATCATGGCACGGTCCAACGCGAGATCCCTGTCGGACAGTCGCCGGATGTACCTGGTCATCTGCTGTTCGGCCCGGTTCATGTGGAATACCGGGTGAGCCAGGTATTCCGACTCGCGAACGAGACGATCGGGCAGGCGCTCCTGAACGGCTGATTCGCGGTAGTGGCGGTGAATTCCGAAGGCGCGCCAGGCACTTTCGATGATCTCGGGAGTGGTCAACTCATCGAACGATATTCCGATCCTGTTCTTGCCAACCCGCCGAAAATTGATTCCTTCGGATTCGGCTGCGCTCAGAATGACGGTCTGGGCCGGCCCGGCCTCGACCGTCACCGTGTCGAAACAATTCTCCGGAGATACCGGAAACCCGTTTTCTTCCAGACCGTCAGCGAACCTGACGATCTTTCGATGGATTCGTTGAGCAATCGCTTTCAGGCCTTCGGGACCATAGAAAACCGTGTACATCGCTGCCACGATTGCAGGCAAGGCCTGGGCCGTACACACGTTCGAGGTCGCTTTCTCCCGCCGAATATGCTGTTCCCGCGTTTGAAGTGCCAGCCGATAGGCACTGTTCCCCCTGGTGTCGACAGATACTCCGACAATGCGGCCGGGCAATGAACGAACGTTCTTTTGCCTGCAGGCGATATAGGCTGCGTGGGGACCTCCGCATCCGACCGGCAAACCGAATCTCTGGGTTGAACCGACGGCGATATCCGCGCCCATTTCACCGGGCGGTTTGAGCAGTGTCATGGCGAGCGGGTCGGCAATTACGACGGACGCCGCCTTTTCCGCATGCAATCGCGAGATGATTTCCGAAAAGTCACGAATGTCGCCATGGGTTCCAGGATACTGGAATATGGCGCCGAACACTGCTGCCGCGTCCAGGTCGGTCTCAGGATCGCCAATCGCGATATCGACACCGAGCGAGCCAGCCCGCGTCTGCATCACGGCGATGTTTTGCGGGTGGCAGTTCCTGTCGATAAAAAACCCGTTTGACCGGGACCTGGAAACACGGAGGGCCATCATCATGCCTTCCGCCGCGGCACTGGCCTCATCCAGAAGGGATGCATTGGCGATTTCCAGGCCGGTCAGGTCTGCGACCATGGTCTGGAATATCAGCAGTGCCTCGAGACGGCCCTGGCTGATTTCCGGCTGATACGGGGTGTATGCCGTGTACCAGGCCGGGTTTTCGAGGATGTTCCTCTGGATGACCGGCGGCGTGACCGTTCCGTAGAATCCCTGGCCGATAAGCGAGGTCAGGCAGCGATTCCTGGATGCCACGGCTCTCAGGTGGTACAGGGCCTGCCGCTCGGTCATCGGGGGCCCGAATTCCAGCGGCTCATCCTGCAGGAGCGCTTCAGGGACGGTCTCTCCGATCAGTTCATCAATCGAGCCGACGCCGATCGTGTCCAGCATGTCGCGGATTTCGCCAGGCGATGGCCCGATGTGACGGAGATTGGCGAAGTCGTATGGTTTGTATTCGGTGGGTACAAATACCATGTCAATGTCCGTTGTCTTCGATAAACGCCTTGTAGGCGTCTTCGTCCATCAACTCGTCAAGATCGTCGGCCAATATCGGCTTGATCTTGAAAAACCAGGCGTTTCCGAGAGGGTCTTCGTTGACGATCGACGGATTTTCGACGATGTCTTCATTGACTTTCACGATCTCGCCGTCGCAGGGCGCCTCGATGCCGGAAGCGGCCTTGACGCTTTCGATGACGGCAATCTCTTCGCCAGAAACCACGTTCTGACCAGTCTCCGGCAATTCGACAAAAACAACGTCACCCAGCGCCTCGGCGGCGTATTCGGTAATCCCGACGGTCACGATCCCGTCTTCGTCCTGCAGCCATTCATGTTGCTCTGTAAATCGCATGAGGTATCCTTTCAGCGTCTCAGGTATTTCGGTTTGACAAAGGGGAGGTTGGCGACGCTCGCGCTGAGCCGCCTGTTCCGGACTTCCACGGCGACTGTCGTCCCGGGATCCGAAAACCGTGCCTTGACATACCCCATGGAAACGGGAGCGTTGACGCTCGGACCGAACCCGCCTGAGGTCACGATTCCGATAGGCTCGGCAGATTCATTGTCGGGAAATATTTCCGCTCCGCTCCGCATGGGGGCACGACCGGCCGGGGCAAGACCGATACGAGCGCGACCCGCGCCTCCCGAAATCTGTGCACCGATGAACCCGGCACCAGGGTATCCGCCTTCCCTTTCCCCGCCGGGACGCCGCACGCGTTGAATTGCCCAGCCCAGGTCGGCTTCCACGGGGGTTGTCTGCTCGTCGATATCGCTGCCATGCAGACAAAGCCCTGCTTCGAGGCGAAGTGAATCGCGCGCGCCGAGACCGGCCGGCCGGACGTTTTCCGATTCAATGAGGATCCGGGCAATCTCTGGTGTCGCATTGATCGGCGTGGAGATTTCGAACCCGTCTTCGCCCGTGTAACCGCTCCGGGAAACCCAGCAGGCGTGTCCGGCCAGGTCCAGAACGCGAATGTCCATGAACCGCATCTCGCGAACGTCTGAACACAATCCGGCCAGTGCGTTTTCCGAAGCGGGTCCCTGAAGTGCGAGCAGACCTCGGCGTTCAAACAGGACCTCGATCTCGCAACCGGCGGGAAGGTGCGTCTGAAGATGGGAAATGTCGCAGTCGCGCCGCGCTCCGTTGACGACGAGAAAGAGTTCCCCCGGTCTTTTTGCGAACATGAAATCATCCAGGATCCCGCCCGCCTCGTTTGTCAGAAACCCGTAACGCTGCCGGTTGTCGGCCAGACCGAGAACGTCGACGGGTGCAAGGGATTCCAGAGCGAGGCAGAGATCGTCAAGGCTGATCCCGTCCGGCCTGATGACGACTTGGCCCATATGGCTGACGTCGAACAGGCTCGCAGATTTCCGCGTATGGAGATGTTCACGCAGAACACCATCCTGGTATTGAACGGGCAACGCGTGTCCGGCGAACTCGACCATCTTCGCGCCATGCGCGAGATGAAACTCGTAAAGCGGTGTATGCTTGATTTCTGAATTCAACAATGGGGCCTCGTTCGTTCACCCAATCCGGATCACCGGATTGTCGACGCCCCATCTGTCCTGGTGCCTGAGATCGCTATCCCTTCGGCCGGTACAACCGTACCTGTCTCCAGATGTATTCCCTAATGGTGGTCCTTTTGCCTGAGAGTTTCCGGGCGCGGTTGCCCCTTCGGCACTGGCGAAGGCCAGATTCTCCCACCATTGTTTTCGAAGATATCCTTGACCGGTGAACCCGTCAAGCTCCGGCGCGACTTTTTGCGTTCCGGCAAGAGCTGCCGCGCCCGTTGATCAGGCAAACCCCTTCCCCAGGGATTGGCACAAGGATGTTCCGGCGGTCGGCATCCAACTCCCAGATTCCTTTCGGAGCTTCAATCAAGTTCTGTTGCGAAAATGTCCTTGCGACTGGCAATCTGCCGAGAAACGCCCTGACAAACCGGAATTCCACAAGTGTAACGGCTACCGCTATCAAGGCAGCCGTGATTTCCAACATCAATGTCAACCCTTGCAGATGGATTGCAGCAGGAGCAACAGGAACACGTTCGTATGTTGTCTGATCACCGACGAGGGGCAGGTCGGCTTTTTCGGAAAACAGGACAGTGTTTCAGTTTCTCGAAAATGTTCCTATTGTGGACACGTACCCGCGGTTGTCGAGCGAAGATCGAACCGGCCACATTGCGTCTTGTTGTGTCGGGTCAGGTCGGTAACACGTGTGCAGACCGACGGGTCAGGTACATGAACTACAGGAGGTAACCCATGTCGCATTACGATTTCAGACTTGTTCCGGCAATGACGGGGCTCGCACTCACGATTGCGCTGACCGGAACATCCGTGGCGTCCGGCGGCGCGAAAATCGGGATGATCACGACGCTTTCCGGCGGAGGTTCATCTCTCGGAATCGATGTCCGCGATGGCTTCATGCTCGCGGTCCAGCAGTCCGGCAGAGATGATATCGAAGTGGTTGTCGATGACGATCAACGCAAACCCGATATCGCTGTCCAGCTCGCGGACAAGATGGTCCAGTCGGATCGAGTGGATGTCTTGACCGGGATCATCTGGTCAAACCTCGCTATGGCTGTCGTTCCGTCGGTCGTGGCCCAGGGCAAGTTCTACCTGTCGCCGAATGCTGGACCATCGGCACTTGCGGGCAAGGGCTGCCACGAAAACTACTTCAACGTCGCCTGGCAAAACGACAACCTGCACGAAGCTGCGGGGAATTATGCCAACGACGCAGGATTCGGAAATTCGTTCATCCTGGCGCCGAACTACCCGGCCGGCAAGGATGCCCTGACCGGGTACAAGCGATACTTCAAGGGGAGCCTCGCCGGTGAAGTCTACACGCAGCTTGGCCAGACCGACTACGCTGCCGAAATCGCCCAAATCCGGGCATCGGGTGCCGACAGCGTTTTCTTCTTCCTGCCGGGTGGCATGGGAATCTCCTTCATGAAACAGTACTCGGGTTCCGGTGTCGACATCCCCGTACTCGGCCCGGCTTTTTCATTTGACCAGGGAATCCTGGCCGCGGTCGGTGACGCTGCGCTCGGCGTCAGGAACACGTCGCAGTGGTCGAAGGACCTGGACAACGAGGCAAACCGGAACTTCGTTGCAAGTTTCGAAGAGGCCTATGGTCGCCTGCCTTCGCTCTATGCGTCCCAGGGCTTCGATACGGCGAACCTGTTGATTTCGGCGCTCGGAAAGGCCGATGTCTCCGATACCGATGCGTTTCGGGATGCTCTTCGCGCGGCCGAATTTGTTTCGGTGCGCGGGGACTTCAGCTTCGACTCCAACCAACACCCCATACAGGACATCTATGTCAGGGAAATCATCAAGGAAGGGGACATTCTTACAAACCGGGTTATCTCGGTTGGACTGGAGGATCACTCGAACGTCTACGCGGCAGACTGCCCACTCTGACGATCTGATCAGGTTTCAGGGTTCCCGGCAGGATGACCTCGCCTGCCGGGATACGCGGGACAAATGACGGCGACACTGATTGCGGAGCAGATCCTGAACGGTCTCCAGTTCGGGGTCATGCTTTTCCTGATGTCGGCAGGTCTGACGTTGATCTTCGGTGTCATGGGATTGATCAATCTGGCGCACGGTTCGCTTTATATGGTCGGAGCGTTCGCCTGTGCTGCGGTGTCCATGGCCAGCGGATCGTTCTGGCTGGGCCTTGCGGCCAGCCTGGCAGCCGCGGCAGCGGTGGGCGCAATCATCGAAATCGTCGTGATCAAGAGGCTGTATGGCCGTGACCACCTCGACCAGGTCCTCGCCACCTTCGCCCTAATCCTGGTTTTCTCGGAAGGCGTCCGCTGGATCTTTGGTGCGTTTCCCCTGTACCTTAACATCCCGGATTCGCTGGCAGGTGCCGTTCTGCTACCGGGCGACATCCACTATCCGCTTTATCGGCTGTTGATCATCGCCGTGGGTCTTGCAATCGCTGCCGGCCTGGCCGGACTGATTTCGTTTACGCGACTTGGAATCCAGATCCGCGCCGGGCAGACGGACCGGGAAATGATTGCTGTCCTGGGCGTCGACATCGACAGGTTGTACACGCTGGTATTTGCACTTGGCGCCGCCCTGGCTGGCCTTGCAGGCGCGCTTGTGGGAACAATTCAATCGGTGGAAGTCGGCATGGGCGAGCCGGTGCTGATTCTTGCATTCGTTGTCATCGTCATCGGAGGAATCGGTTCGGTCAAGGGAGCTCTGGCTGGTGCAGTGCTCGTCGGAGTTACGGATACGGTCGGGCGGTTCCTTCTTCCCCAGGCTTTCGGGGTTTTCATGGACCCGTCGTCAGCGACGGCCGTCGGATCTTCTCTTGCGTCGATGTTGATTTACGTTCTGATGGCACTCGTCCTTTACCTTCGGCCAGGAGGTCTTTTTGGCCGAGCGTTTGCTCACCAATCATGATTTCGGAAGAAAGACTGAACCTGATTCTGGCTATCCTGCTGGTCGCCGTCCCGGTGGGAGCCTTTCTTGTCGATCAGCCGTACATCCTGACGCTGGCAACCCGGGTGGTGATCCTGGGGATGGCAGGCATCGGATTGAACCTGGTTCTCGGCTATGGCGGCCTGGTGTCGTTTGGACACGCCGCATATTTCGGAGCGGGCGGGTACGTTGCAGGAATTCTTGCGCACCATGCCCTGAACGCCGATCCGATCATCGAGTTTCCGTTCATCATTCACGGAACCGCTGAAATGCTGGTCATCTGGCCGTTCGCGATACTGGCCGGAGCACTTCTGGCACTCTGTATCGGTTTCCTCTCGCTCCGGACGAGCGGCGTCTACTTCATCATGATCACGCTCGCATTCGCCCAGATGCTCTATTATTTTGCGGTTTCGTGGCCATCCTACGGCGGGGAAGACGGTCTGCCGACCTACGTCCGGAGCGGCTTTCCGGGCGTAAGCACCATGCAACCGCTTCCATTCTTCGGCATCTGTCTCGCGCTCCTGTTCCTCGTCATTTGGCTGACTTCTCGCGTGATCAATTCGCACTTCGGCATGGCGCTACAGGCAGCCCGACAGAATCCGGGTCGTGCCGCCAACGTCGGTGTCGAAGTCTTCAGGACCCGACTCACCGCGTTTGTCATTTCCGGGGCCATCGCGGCGTTGGCCGGCGCGCTGTTCACCGAGTTGTACCGTTTCGTAAGTCCGACGATGTTCAACTGGCACACTTCGGGCGAGATCATCGTCTTTGTCATCCTCGGTGGCGTCGCGCGCCTGTACGGTCCGATTGTCGGAGCTGCGTGCTTTGTTCTGCTCGAGCAGATCCTCGGCGGGATAACCGAACACTGGCAGTTCTGGCTCGGAATGGGTCTCGTGATCGTCGTCCTGTTCGCCAAGGGCGGAATTATCGGGTTGCTGGTCAGGGAAAAGGCAAGTGCCTGAACGGGGAAGCGTACCCGGCACGGGAGCCATTTCCACGAGTGATTCGGGGAGCACTGGTTCATGCGGTGGAGCCATCCTTGAGATCGACGGCCTGACAAAACGATTCGGCGCGGTTGTCGCTAACCTGGATGTTTCGTTTGATCTCAGACCGGGCGAAATTCATGCGGTCATCGGGCCGAACGGGGCCGGGAAGTCGACCCTCGTCAAACAGGTCGTCGGAGAAATGCGCCACGATTCCGGCACCATTCGGTTTCGCGGTCGCGACATAGGTGGACTGGACGCTGCAGTTCGCTCCCGGCTAGGCTTGGCCAGGAGCTTCCAGGTCTCCTCATTGATTCCGGAATTCACCGTACTCCAGAACACGATGCTTGCCGTTCTCGGGCGGATCGGCGCGGGTTTCCGATTCTTTCGCCCCGCGATGACCGACGACTCGCTCGTGAAGCCTGCAAGGACCTGCGTTGAGCAGGTCGGGCTTGAGCAGAGGTCGGCCGTTCTTGCATCAGAACTCAGCCATGGCGAGCGAAAGAAGCTGGAGATCGCAGTTGCGCTCGCCCTGGAACCGGGTGCGTTCATTCTCGACGAACCCATGGCCGGAATGGGTCCCGAGGGAACGAGGGAAATGACGGCATTCCTGGACAGGCTTCGCGAAACGGCCCCGATTCTTCTGGTCGAGCACGACATGGACGCTGTCTTTGCGCTCGCCGACCGCGTCTCCGTGCTGGTTGAAGGTCAACTTCTTGTCACCGGTGACGCGGAATCCGTTCGCAGGAACCCGGAAGTTTGCACGGCCTATCTCGGGGACTGGGGAAATTGAGCAGTCTTTTGCACGTCGACAACATGCACGCATGGTACGGCTCGAGCCAGGCGCTGTTTGGCGTTGATCTCGATGTGGGTGAAGGCGAAGTTGTTGCGCTCATGGGCCGCAACGGCATGGGAAAGACGACCGCCATACAGACGGTTCTGGGCCTGATTCGTCCCTGTACGGGTGAAATCCGGTTTTCGGGGCACGACATCGCGAACCTGCCGCCCCATCGCATTGCACGGCTGGGAATCGGCTTGGTTCCCGAGGGCAGGCGCTGTTTTCCCAACCTGACGGTTCGGGAGAATCTCCTTTCCGCCTCCCGGCGGGGAGAGTGGACCCTTGGAAAGACATGCGATCTTTTCCCTTTTCTCAGTGAACGCCTGGACCAGCCGGCGGCGACCCTCTCGGGAGGAGAACAACAGATGCTGGCCATTGGCCGGGCGCTGATGACCAATCCGAGGATGCTGATCATGGACGAGGCCACCGAAGGCCTGGCGCCGCTCGTCCAGCAGGAAATCTGGTCGGTGATTGGAGGCCTCAAACATGATGGGCTTTCGATACTTCTCGTCGACAAGGCCGTTCGCGAATTGCTTCAGGTCTCCGATCGATGTGTCATCCTTGAGAAGGGTCGAACGGCGTGGACCGGGAGGCACTCTGATCTGAGCCCGGAAACCGTCGAGCGTTACCTCGGACTCTGAGCAATCCTGTCGTGAAGGCGAACGAGAATTCGGACAAAGAGTGGCGTGAAGTACATGGGAAACTGGTAGAGTGCGATGAACATCCCGAGGAAGGGATCAGGCGGCAAGGCGGCAAGATAGACCGCTGCGTTGCGATTTCCCCAAAGAAGGCCCAGGGTACCGGAATTCCTGCGTCCAAGGGGTTTTCGGGCAAGGAAATAGACGGTTCCGTTCACCCCGAGGTTCAGGAGAACCGCGAGGCCAAGTATTGAAGATCCTGTCATCGGGTCTTCGATCAGGCGCACGGCGACGCCGTCGAAGACGGGAACCAGGAACAGGATCATGGCTATCGCCGAGATCCCGTTCAAGACATGGCTGCTGTCGGCACCCGAACGGTTTCGGTTTCGCAATGGCAGGCCGATGACGAGCGCAAAAAACCACCCGCCCAGAATGATTGCGGCAAGGCGCACAGCAAGATCGAACGGGTCGACAGCCGCGCGTTCCGGCAGGAGGACAGAAATTGTCAGTGGGCCGAGCAGGGGAGTCAGCACGGTTGCCACGAGAGAGATCTCCAGCGCACGCCGGCTGTTCAGTCCAATGAACTGGCAGAGAGCGGCGGCTGATGCAATTGGCGGCGCTGCCGCCAGGATGACCGCGAACTCAAGCGAACGCTACGATACTCCGATCAGCCCGAAGATCAATGCGTAGATCGACGAAGTGGCCGGCATCAACACGATGGAAATGGCGACAAGGGTGGGGAGGCGTGAAGCCGAAAGGATGTCCGGCAACAGCGCGCGCGGTTTGAGTTGCGCCATTGACGATCCCAGGACCAGGGCCACCAGGACGGGAAGCGCGGGGCGCATGATCGATGCTAGATCCGGAAAGACGAACGCGATCAGGCATCCGACGATCAGCACGACAGGCGCATGCCTTCCGAGCCATCCCAAGGCCTGAATCACGGACGCGTTCCCGGACTCAGATGGTCATGCCAGGTCAATCGGCAGCCGGGAATTGCGTTCGCGTGGTGCATTTCCGAGGTGGAATCGATCATTCCCCAATGCACGTCCGTGTTCGAGGCACACCGCCGAATATCCCGATGGCTGATCTGGTCGCGTCATGTACAGGCGATGCCCGCGAATTCGCCGGGCCAGCGCATTCTGCGACCTGTCAGGCCCGGTCGCTTTCGCTCGTTGCCATTGGTTCGGTCGGGGCCGGCGGCACGAACGAACAGGCGCCGTCCACCGATTGGTCAAACGGAATGACCGAACCGGTCATCAGTCCACAATCATCGGAGGCGATGAAGTTCACGGCACGTGCAACTTCCTCGGGATCGATCAATCTCCCGAACGGCCTCTCCAGTCCGGCCCGGGCTTGCCATCCGTCTTCGGCATTGTGGTACGTGCGCTGTATCCGGTCTTCACCGTCGGAGGCCATCCATCCGATATCAAGCTGGTTGACCCGAATTCGATTGCGCATGAGCGCATAACCCGAGTTTTTCGTCAGCGTCGCGAGCGCGCCTTTCGAGGCACAGTACGCTGATATGAATGGCTGGCCGGCCGTGCTCGAAACGGAACCGATATTGACAATCGATCCTTCGACTCCGTCACGTATCATGAGTTTGACCGTCTCCTGCATCAGGAAAAACGGCGCCCTCACGTTCGTTGCGAACATCCGGTCGAAAAGGGCTTCCGATGTATCGACGAGAGTTCCGCGTTCAGTGGTGGCCGCAGCGTTGACGAGTATGTCGACACGTCCAAATTCGCGGTCCGCAGTTGCAATCACGTTGCGGCAGTCGTCGACGGATTCGAGATCTGCCCTGACAAAGACGACCCTGACTCCCTCGTGACCACGGCTGATCTGCCTGGAAACCGCCTCGCCCCGGTCCGCGTTGCGGCCGCAAATGACCAGACCGCGCGCCCCTGCCGCGGCAAACCGGTGCGCAATCGCGGCCCCGAGTCCTTGGGTTCCGCCCGTCGTGACGGCAATTTTTCCATCTAGTCTGTTCATGGGTCCGGCGCATCCGCTATCTTGTAACCTGCATCAACCAGTACCCGGGACAGCTCGGCATAACCAATGCAGGCGAATTCGTAGGGTGGGGCAAGCGCAGGGTCCTGCTCGGCCTCCACCACGAACCAGCCTTCGTATCCGACATCGGCCATGCGCCGGACCAATTCACCGAAATCCAGTGACCCGTCGCCCGGGACCGTGAAGGCGCCTTTCAGAACGGCGTCAAGAAAACTCTCACGCGCACGGTCGAGCCCGGCGATCACGTCGGCCCTGACGTCCTTTGCATGGAAGTGACTGATGCGGGGGCCGTGATTGGCAATCACGCGAAACACGTCGCCCCCGGCAAAAGCCATGTGGCCAGGGTCGTAGAGAAGAGGCAGTGTTGCGCCAGAATGTGCCATCAGGAGGTCGAGGTCGCGTTCCGATTCGATCGGCGCCCCCATGTGGTGGTGGTATGCGATCGGCATTCCATTGTCCGCACACCACTCTGCGAGGAGCGTGAGCCGCCCGCCGTATTCCCTGATCTGATCCTCATCGAGCCGCCTGCGCCGGTCGAGCGGGGTCTTTCGTTCACCCTGGATCGTTCCGGAGGTTTCTCCGTAAACGAGGCATGGAGCGCTTACGGCCTTGAAGAGTTCAAGTTGTTCCGCGATCCGGTCTTTTTCCGAATCCAGGTCATTGTCGAGGAGAGTTCCGGAATACCAGCCGCCACAAATCCCGATGTCATGCGAGGACAGTATCCGTTTCAGGGTTTTCGCGTTCCTGGGGAACTTGCCGCCTGTTTCGACGCCGATGAATCCGGCCGTCCGGGCTTCCCGCAGGCAGGTCTCGAGAGGAGTGTCCCCTCCCAGCTCAGGCAGGTCGTCATTTGTCCAGGCGATCGGCGCAATTCCCAGTTTTGCCAGCATGACAGGCTCCCATAGTCAGAACCGCATCATGTCAACATGTTTGGAAGGCATTCGCAAGTTCGGCAGACAAATCAGCGGACATATTCGCGTCCAGTCGCGTCACCGCCGGCGCGCCGTGAGCAAGGATGCCTGGACGACACCATGTCGCCTGTCTGAAACGTCCACGCGTGTGGGCACGTCCGAACAGGACAGGCATTCATCGAGCCTTCCTTCCGTATCGTTCATCTCTGTTTCCGGGACCGCTCCACCATCATTTTGTTCATCTTTATGTCAAATTCCGGTCATCCCGAATTCGTCCAACGAAGTACTATCGGCACGACGGTCATGACACATCTTCCCACATCCATCCGGCAGCCCGGATTTCCGCGCAGCGGAACGAATCATGGCTCTAATCGGCGACCTCATCAGTCTCGACATGGAGACCGCTCGGTTTGTTGTTGGAATTGGTCCGACCGGTACAGCTCCCCAGTCTCCAAATGAGGGACGTTGCAGCAATGAAATGCTTTCGATGCGGGGACGGGAAACACGCAGAAGGCCGTTACAAGGAATCGTGCAGATCCGGCTTCGCCGCCCTCGGCAAGAGGTCCGGGGCAGATCCGGTGTGGCGCGTTTGCAAATCGTGAAGAACGGCCAGCCGACAACGAGTCGGTTTAGACGAACTCGGAATCCCTTGCCGCCAACCCCCGGCCCCCGTCTGCTGTCAAACGCCTTTGCCGGCGCCTGGGTTTCCCTCGGGCCAGAGGGCGCCGAGCGGGAAGGTGACGGCGTCGAAGGGAGGAAGCGAAACCGGCGGGTCATCGACGCGCGTCGCCAGAAGCAGCCAGTGACCGTCGCGCAACTCGAAGGCCTCGAGCGTCCGTGCGTCAGGATCGACGAACCAGAGATGGCGGACGCCCTCGCGGGCATAGAGATCCCGCTTCTCGCCCTGGTCCAGCCGCCGCGTGGATGGCGAGAGCACCTCGCAGACCCAGTCCGGCGCAACCGCGAAATAGGCTGCGTCGGGATACGTGGGCATCGTCTCGCGCCGCCAGCCGGCGAGGTCCGGCACCACGATGTCGTCGCCGAGGTGAAGTTCGGGCTCGAAAACGATCCACCAGCCGCCGGGACCGCCAGCCCCGGGATTGAATTGTCCATCGAGACGGCCACCGAGACGCGAACTCGCCCAGGCATGGCGGGCTGCCGGCCTCGGATGGGTATGGAGGGTTCCGGCAATCACCTCGGCGACCTTGTGGGGCGGAGCGTCGAGCACGTCCTGGTAGGTGGCCCGGAGGATCTCCTTGCGTTCGGTCCGGGTGGTCATGGTCTTCGGTCCTCCCTTGCTTCTAGATACCGATGCTCACGAATTCGTCCAGCGAGATTGTCTCGGCGCGGCGGCCATGGAGGCATGTCGTCTCCGCCTTCGCGTGACCGGCAGGATAGTGGGCAACCGCCACCCGCATGCCGGGATTTTCCAGGTAGGCTGTGACTCCAATGGAACGGAAGGAGCGGGCACGGGGTTCAGAACCGTAATCCGACGGAGCAATGCGGCACCGCCCGCAGCACGACGCAACGATGCCAAAAAACGCATCGGGCCACCGGAACTTCACGCTTCCGGAGAACCGGTATCATCCGGTTCCCGCCTCATGATGAATTTGCACCGCGCATTCGACGTTTCGGGCGAATGTGGAATTGAGGCTGTTTCCTTTCCTGACCCTTGATCGCGCATCCGTGCGCAAAGCGGAAGACCCGGGCAGGAATTCCTGCACTCGGCAGGCAGCGCGCCAGGATTCTTGGCTTGAATCCGGGACATGACTCATATCACAAGGCGGCCTATGCGAATCCTCCGGAGTTCATATCGCGAGACACGAAACAATGAAGCCTAACTTGCTCAAGCGTTCTTGGTCGGACGGCGTTTCCACCGTTAACGGCTGGTTGTCGATCGGAAATGCATTCACGGCCGAAATCATGGCCGAACAGGGTTATGACAGCCTGACAATCGACATGCAGCACGGATTCCTCGATTACGCGGACGCCAGGGGCATGCTGCAGGCGATCCGTGCCAGCCAGAAGACGCCATTGGTACGGGTTCCCTGGCTGGAGCCGGGAATAATCATGAAATGCCTCGATGCCGGCGTCCACGGCGTGATTTGTCCGATGATCAACACGCCCGAACAGGCGGCCTCCCTCGTGGACGCGATACGTTATCCGCCTCTCGGCAACCGGAGCTTCGGTCCGACCCGGGCCAATATCTCCGCAGGGCCAGGTTACTTCGACGGAGCCAACGAGAACATCCTGGCAATTGCGATGATCGAAACCGACGAGGGCGTTCGAAACGTCGAGGCGATCGCGAGGGTTCCGGGAATTGATGCCCTGTATATCGGACCGGGTGATCTCGCCCTCGGTATTTCACGTGGTCGGCTGCGACCCGGGCTCGATCGCGAGGAAGAGGAAGCCCGTGACGCAATCGACCGAATCCGCGAAGCGGCCAGGGCCGCCGGAATTTTTTCGGGCATTCACTGCGGAGCTCCGGAATATGCGGCGCAGGCCATCGATTGGGGGTTCGACATGGTCACCATTTCCAGCGACGTCAGGCTGCTGGTCGCGGCGGCGGCGGAAAGCCTTGGCAGGTTCCAGGGACTCACCGGTCGAATCCGAACGGGTGAGCAAGACGACGGTGGGGGTTACTGATGCCACACGTCGTGGTCGCCGGTCCTATTCATCCCGCAGGGATCGAAATCCTCGAGGCTGCTCCGGACACCAGTTTCATCCATGAAACCAGCCGAGACCCTGCTGCATACACCGCCCACATCGACGAGGCGGACGGGCTGGTACTGCGCACTCAGGCCTTGACCCGGAACATCGTCGACATGGCTCTCCGGCTGAAAGTCGTATCGCGATACGGGGTCGGGTATGATGCCGTGGATGTCGCGGCGCTGAACGAACGGGGCATTGCGCTGACGGTCGTTGGTGACATCAACTCGGCCACCGTTGCCGAACACACGATCATGCTGATGCTCGCCGCGTCGCGCCGCCTGTTCAAGAGCGCCACGCGGCTTCGAGAGGGTGACTGGCTTCACCGGGACGAACTCGAGTCGCGGGAATTGTGCGGAAAGAACCTGTTGATCATCGGCTTCGGCCGAATCGGCCGGCGGGTCGCGCGCATTGCCGCCGCACTCGAGATGTCGGTTTTCGCTTACGACCCATTCATCGCCGCCGACCAGTTCGAATGTGCGAACCGGATTTCGAGGCTTGACGATGCCTTTCGGATGGCGGACGTGATTTCGCTCCACATTCCGGCAACGGATTCCCAACTGCTTGATTCCTCGGCGTTTCGTCACATGAAACCGGGTGTTGTCATTGTCAATGCGGCCAGGGGTAGCCTCATCGACGAGACGGCCTTGCTGACTGCGGTAAATGCAGGGCGGGTTGGCGCAGTCGGGACCGATGTATTTGCTGAAGAACCTCCGCCTTCCGATCACCCGTTCCTTTCCCATCACTCGATCATTGCCACCCCGCATTCTGCCGGGCTGACCGAAGAGTGCGCCCGGCGGATGGCCAGAAAGGCAGTCCAGAACGTGCTGGACTACTTTGAGGAAACGCTCGATCCTTCCCTGATCGTCAGTAGCGCTACGTGATGGCCGTCACGACGCTCCGGTTCGGATTGATCGGCGCGGGATTCATGGGGCGTACGCATGTTCTCGGCTACGCGCTGGCAAACCGCGCATTTGCCGACGTCGCACGGCTTCAACTCGCCGCAATTGCCGAGATTTCGGCCGAAAAAGCCGCCGCAGCCGGACGCGAGTTCGGGATTTCGCGTACGACCGGTCACTGGCGTGAACTGGTGGAGGATCCCGGGATCGACGTTGTCGACATCTCGGTACCGACGTCCTTGCACATGGAAATCGCGTTGGCATCGGTTCGTGCGGGAAAACACGTCTATTGCGAGAAACCGCTGACGCCGTCGGCACAAGGCGCGCTTGAGGTGACGGAGGCGGCCGAGTCGGCCGGGCTGAAGACGCAGGTCGGATTCAACTACCTTGCGAACCCGATGCTGGAAGTCGCCCGTGACCTGGTCGCCGCCGGAGACCTGGGGGACATCTACAGCTACCGTGGCATCCATGCAGAGGATTACATGTCCGATCCGAATGGTCCTCTGACGTTTCGTCACGATCCTCGGGGAGGGGGCGCGCTTGCAGACATCGGCAGTCATGCGCTTGCGACGGCTGAATTCCTGCTTGGCCCGATCACGGAAGTCCTGGGCGACAGCGCAACCCTGGTCGGGCATCGCCTGGACACGGACGGCAAACGCCGCCGTGTCGAGGTCGACGACATATCGCGGGCGTTCCTGCGGTTCTCGTCGGGCGTTAGTGGTTCGATCGAGGCCAACTGGTGCGCAACTGGCCGCAAGATGCAGCATGATTTCGAGATCTACGGCTCGAGAGGCGCGCTCCTGTTCAGCCAGGAAAGGTTGAACGAGTTGCACCTGTACGAATCGACAGGCCGGGCCGGATTGCGCGGTTTCAGGAAAATCGAGTGCGGGCCGGAGCACAAGCCATATGACCGATTCTGCACTGCGCCCGGCCACCAGATCGGCTTCAACGAATTGAAGGCAATCGAGATCGGAAGATTTGCCGCCGCCGTCGTTGGCGGGGGAATCGAACCGTTCGGATTTCGCCAAGGGTATCGGGTCCAATGCCTGGTCGAGTCAATTCGCGATTCGGCAAGGACAGGACACTGGACCAAGGTCTGACGTGGCGGCGTATCCGGTTGCAGGTCTGCCGCCATCGGTCGGCAGCCATTGTCGGTTGACCGTGACCGCGACGGTTCGCGCCTGGACCATGGTCGTGCCTCGTCGACGCTTTTTTCGGTACGAACCTTCCGCCTGATCCGTGGTTGGCGGGGCAGGCTGCGCCATGTGTCGGCTTGGCCCGGTTCGCAAGGTTGGATTCCGAACAAGGCGAGCCGAGAGAGGGCCCCCGGTCCCGGGAACGTCACGAAACACCGAACCGGTGTATTCCCCCGGACGTGCCAAGGCATGTGCATGAACAGTTCAACGACGACACCCGGGTCGACTCCGTTCTGGCGGGACAATGCCGGTGAACCCCGGTCACCGGAAGAGTCTCGACGGCCGGGCGAATTTCACGTTGTGGTCATTGGCGGACGGTTGACCGGTCTCGCCACCGCGCCGATGCCTCGACGAGGCGCAGCGGTCCTGACCGTTCGCCTTGGCCGTCGGCCCGCCAACCGAATCCTGCATGATAATGAAATGGTGGAGCCAAGGGGGATCGAACCCCTGACCTCTTGCATGCCATGCAAGCGCTCTCCCGGCTGAGCTATGGCCCCACGAGAATAAAGTACCATTCGAAACACGGCCGGTACAAGGCAGAATCCGGAACCTTGTCTGCAAGAGCTGAAATACGCTTCACCAGTCGATGGCTCGGCCTCGTGACCGCGACGCCGATGCGCGCTCGTCGCCCGGTCCGGTCGACGTGACGGTAAAGCTATCGCACGCTTCCTGCCCCTTTACCTCGTCACGTCGGCATTTCCGGCATGTCTACCTGTGACCCGGAAGCGTTCCGGCAGACCACGCATATGACTGACGCTCACGCGTCGCGTTCGGCAATCCACGTGACCTCCGGCGCAAGAACGAAACGCCATTTTCTTAACGGCCCGGCCATGACGTTGAGATAGTACATTTCGAACCCATAGGGCGCGGCACAGGGGTGGTGGCCGCGCGGGACCAGCACCACGTCGCCATCGGCAACGGTCATCGTCTCGTCGAGTTGTCCATCGTCCGTGTAGACGCGCTGGATGCCGAAGCCCGATGCCGGTTTCAGGCGATGGTAGTAGGTTTCTTCGAGGTAGGTGATTCGGGGATAGTCATCCTCGTCATGGCGGTGAGACGGATAGGACGACCAATGTCCCGCGGGCGTGAAGACCTCGGTGACAAGAAGATTGTCTGCATAGTCCTCGTTTTCCATCGCGATATTGTTGATCAGGCGCGTATTCGTGCCCCGGCCCCGTTTCGTGAGCGTAATTCCGTCAGGTCCGATCCTTCTCGGCTCATGCCCGCCATTTCCGGGCGCCGAGCATACAGCAATAACGCAATCGGACTCGGATCTTGCCTCCCATTCCGTGCCGTCGGGCAGGTAGAGTCTGTGCGGCGGCGTCTTCTCGAACACGTCCATCCGGTCTCCCAGGATACCCCAGTCCGTGCCCGCGCCGGAGACGCGGGCCTTGCCTTCGACCATGACCAGTATCACCTCCCGGTCATTCGTCGCTTCCGCTGCTGTCTCGCCCTGGCGCAGTCGATGAAGCGAGAAACCGACATATTCCCAACCCGCGTTCCGGGGCGTCACGTCATGCACCTTTCCGCGTTCGCCGACGGGCCTTCGCAAGAGTTCACCCATCACGGTCCTCGTAATTGGCCGGGTCGAAAGCGATGTAGAATTCATAGATGCAATAGACCGAGACTGCTCCGAACAGGATTGTCCAGAATACGCTCCCCGTCCAGAGTTCGAACAGTGTCCAGCACCCGACAAATGCCGTCGTGACCAAACGCCTCCAGGCTGGTCGGAAGAACGGATGACGTACGCTGAGGGACTTCCACATCGCTTTCACCTTCGATTTCTGCGGCCCGGGGTTCGCTCTCGATCATTTGCCGGCCTTGACCCGACGATCAGCGTCGGACGTCGGGGAACGCGGCAGGCGACGCGGCGGCGAGCTTCATCGACCGGAATTTTCAGGAACATGTGGATGAAATCCACGGATTGTCTTGGGCAAGCCAACCAGGCAGTACCGGGCGGCAGCAGACGGAGGACCGACCCGTGTCCGTTTGGAACTGCGTCGTCCTCAGGCTGCCTCTGCGTGCCCAGCCTGGGTTCTGGCCCCGGTGATGTAGGACACGACGTCCTCGCCAGTGATGTCTTCGTTCTTGATGTCCAGGTTGGCACAGATACGCCCGCGACGAAACACCACGACACGGTCCACGAGATCAAAAACCTGCCGCATGTTGTGGCTGATCAGGATCAGGGGTTCGCCCTGCTCTTTCAGTGTCCGAATGATGTTTTCGACCTGGGCCGTCTCCTGAACACCCAGTGCCGCGGTCGGCTCATCCATGATTGTCAGTTTCGAATGGAACGTGGCCGTGCGGGCGATCGCCACGCACTGCCGCTGGCCACCCGACATGTTACGGATCGTGTTCTTGATATTCGGGATCTTGACGGCAGTTTTCTTGAGGCCGTCAAGCGTCGCCTGCCGCATGCCCTTGTAATCGAGAAGCCTGAAAGGACCGAGCCAATCGAGCCTGGTCATTTCCCTGCCGAGAAAGAGATTGTCCGGAACATCGAGATCATCGGCCAACGCCAAAGTCTGGAAAACCGTCTCTATTCCGGCCTCTCGGGCTTCGAGCGGGCCCGAGAAGTGGACAGGATGTCCATCGAAGACGATCTCGCCCCGGGTTCTCTGTTCCACACCGGTAATCTGACGCACAAAGGTTGACTTGCCGGCGCCGTTGTCGCCCATGATCCCCACGTGCTCGCCCGCGTGGAGGACGAAGTCTGCTCCTTCGAGTGCATGCACACCGCCGTAGTGCTTAGTCAGATCACGGGTTTCGAGGACAATCGAATTGCCTGTGTCGCTCATGACATCGTCTCCCGTCATGCTCTCGCCGCTGCGCGCTGTTGCCGCAACTGGTCAAGAACCACTGCGCTGATGATGATGATCCCCTTGACCATCTCTTGGTAAAAGGCGTCAAGGCGCAAGAACGTGAATCCGGAGATGATCACACCAAAAATCATGGCGCCCAGAACTGTGCCTATGATTGATCCGCGGCCGCCGGCCAGGCTGACCCCGCCGATGACTGTCATGGCGATTGCATCCAGCTCGTACATGATGCCCATTCCGGACTGGGCCGTGAGATTCTTCGAACTCAGCACGATGGCGGCGGTCGCTGCCAGGACGCCTGCGATGGCGTAGACCATGACCTTGTGGCGCTGGACCTTGATCCCGGACATTCGCGCGGCATCCTCGTTGGACCCGATGGCATATGTGTGCTTGCCGTAAACCGTATTCCTCAACAGGAAGTGGAAAAGGACTGCGAGCGCCACGAAAATCACGACCGGCATCATGCCCGAACCGATGGTTGCGTAGCTTTCCGTCGGGAAGGACACGGGTTCGCCCTTGGTCCACCACTTCGCGGCGCCGCGGGCAAAGACCATCATTCCCAATGTCGCTATGAATGGCGGAATGCGGGTGTAGGCGATCAGGGTGCCGTTGACGAGACCCGCGAACAGGCCGATGGTCAGTCCAACGACAATCGGAGCCAGGGCGGGTATGTCATGCGCCCATGAACCGAAAACCGGTTTCGGGTTGGGCAGGCCGTTGACTTCTGCCACCTGGGCAAAACTCATCGCAATCATTGCCGTGAGGCCTACGACCGATCCGGGAGACAGGTCGATGCCTCCGGAGATGATGACCTGGGTCGACCCGATGGCAATGATACCGATGATCGACACCTGCAGGATCATGATTTTCAGGCGCGCGACATTGAAAATCCCGAGCGGGCCATCGAAGCGTCCCTTGGTGTCGAAAAGCAGGCTCTGGCCGACTACAAGCGCACCGAGAATCTCGAAAATGACGATGATGACGATCAATGCGATGAACACACCGATTTCCGGCGGCCATGCGCGCTTCTTGTGGTCGTAAGTTTGCCCTCCGGTTCCGTGGACACTGTCAGCCATGATTCCCCCCGGAAATGTCTTGCGTCAAATTTCCATATCGACGGGTTCGGGTCGCCGATCGACAAGGGAGGTGAGCGGTCTTCATCCGCTCACCTCGCCACTCTTGGATCAGTTCGCGCCGATGTATTCGTCCATGTTGTCCGGCGTCACCAACTCGAACGGGATGCGGACAAAACGCGGGACCGACTCGCCACGTGAAAGGGCTATCGCGGTCTGGATCGAGCCAGCGCCTTGAGCCGCGGCGTTCTGGAACACGGTGACATCAAGTTCACCGGCCGCCATCGCCTGAAGCGCGTCGGGCGTTGCATCGACACCGCCGATGAGCACGCTGTCCATGTCGACACCTGCTGCTTTCAACGCGAGAATGGCACCGATGGCCATTTCATCGTTGTTGGCGATGACCGCATCGAATTCGTCACCCGTTGTCAGCCAGTTGGTCATGATGTCCTGCGCTTCGTTGCGGGACCAGTTGCCAACCTGGACGTCGATGATCTCGATGAAGTTGCACATGTCCATGCCAACCACGTCATGAACGTCCTTGGTGCGGGAGATACCGGCCGGATGATGCAATTGACCTTGCAGGACGTAGGCACGGGCACCCCCGTCGACCTTTCCGGCGGAACGCAATTGCTGGCAGATATAGAAGGTCTCAAGCGTGCCGGATTCGGTTTCATCCGATGCCACGACCGCCTGGTCGTCGGGTAGCGTGTCGAAATTCCCGGGAATGCGGTTCGCAAAGACCAGCGGTATTCCTGCCGACGACGCAACGTCGGTCATCGCCTGGGTCGCATCACCGGTAATCGGTACCACGACGATCGCGTCGACACCTGTCGCGACGAAGTTGTTGATCTGGTCAAGCTGTCGTCCGAGGTCGCTCTGGCCATCCTCGACAAGCAGTTCGTGGCCGTTTTCAGCGGCCCATTTGACGGCCGCGTTGCGCATGATCGTCAGCCAGTTGTCATTGAATTCCGACATCGCGTAACCGATGGTCTCGGCAGCGGCCGCTGTAGACATCAGCGCGGTAACGCTAACGGCAATCAAGGTCTTTTTCATGGATTTCCTCCAAGGTTTGGGTTGAGGGTGTCCGGCTCACCCGCGTTTTCAATTTTCCGCCGGAATCCACGCTTCAGGCAACCTTTGCCTGAACTCGCGAGGAAACGAATTCGAAAGAGCGCTTGAGTTCCGTATACGGGTCTTCCATTGACTGCGTAACCGGAGAAAAGCACTCCCATGACATCGCGCCATCATAGCCAGAGGCAAACAGTGCCGCAAGTTGCGCGATATTCCCGAGCTGGTCATGCTCGTCGACGAGAACGCGATGCCCGTCTTCCATTTCGTCAAGCCGTAGCGTTGGGTCCGAGACACCTGAGACGTGAACTATTCCAGTATGGGCCGGATAGATCTGCCCGCCGCCAGCAAGTGCATGATGAAAGGTATCGTGGACCAGCCTGAAGCGGTCTTCGTTGTCGATTGAATTGATGGCCTCGACCAGTTCGGTCTTTGAACGAAGCGAAGAACGTCGAAATCCCAGAGGTTCGACCAGGGCGACGATGCCTGCGTCGCGCAGCATCGGGAGGATGGCCTCCAGAGCAGTTCGCAAGTTCGCCCGCCTCTCATCGTCACCGTGCGACGTCCCGTCGTTCCGGGGAATGAGGCTAATCGTTTCGGCTCCCGCGGCCGTCGCCGTCGAAATCAGCGACCGTACAGCGTGACTCCGCTCTTCGTCCCAGCTGTTGAACGCGTAGACCTCACTCAAACCGAGAAGCCGCACTCCCGTGTCCTTGGCAATCCTGCCTGCTTCCCCGGGATTCAGGCCGTCGAAAAGCGGACGGGCGATGTTGTTGCGGATTTCGACTCCGATGCAGCCAAGTCTCGCCGCCAGATCAAGGAAGTCCTTGTAGTGCAAACGGGGCACCGTCACGTGGTTAAGGGCAAACTTCAACGTTCCGCTCTTTCGCAACGTCTCGGTTGAAAGCGAACTCTTCGCCAAACCGGAGAACTATAACACCATGCATGGCAAGGGAACCCGGTCAAGTGTCCGGCGAATTGCCGAGGCGGGCGTGCGCGGACGAAAGTTTTTCGTGCGCCGAGGTCATGCACAAGCTTTGCCCGTGCAGGCGCAAGGATCGGCGTCAGGGGGGACGGGCTCTCGGCGTCCACCCGATCATACCGCCGCCCGCCGAACATGTCCGTCGGATGCCCTAATCTCCTTCCGACACCAGGAGGTAGCCCCGGTTCTCGACCGTGTCAAAGGTCCGCATCGCCGCGATCAGGCCCCTGGCTTCGACCCACACCCACGGCGCCCGGTTGGGGTTGACATCCATGATCAGGAAGGAGTCGCTGCTTTCGTCATACGCCCCGAGCGGCGAGATGTGACCGCCGCCTTCCTGCCCGAGGCTCCCGCGCGCATAGTTGACCAGCACGAAATCGCCCCCGGCGGCAAGGTTTGCGGCGATTTCGCGCCTGATCGCCGCCGGGTCCGCGTTCTCGTCCACGACCCGGGTCACGACCTCGAGGCCATGGCTGCCGAGGACCTGTGCGAGCTGGCGCAATTGCAGGCCGAAATCGCTCCTGTGATCTCCGTTGATAAGGATGGGCTTGCCGAGGACCTCGAGCCGCGTCTTGGTTCGCTCGGTGAGGACGTTGTTGGGCGTGTATTTCCCGTAGAACGGGTCGGCGCCTTCCGGGAGGTAGACCAACTCGTCCTGCGCAATCGATTGCCGGTCCTGCGGCAGTCCGTCTTTCCTGCCGAGACGCAGCGCGTTCAGGACGATGGCCGATGAGACCGGGCCGCAGAAAATGGCGTTGTCCTGGCTGATGAAGTGATTGCTGAGCGGGAAAAAGTCCGCCTTGTGCGACGAGCGGGAAAGGCGCTCTGCGCTCTCCCCGGACGCCCACTCCACGAGTTCCGCAGGGTCCGCGGTCTGCGTTGCGCGACTTTCAGCCGGAAAGACGGCAAGGCTGCATAACAGCGGCAGGATCAGGACCGATACGCCGGGTTTCATCGTCCGGCCCGACCGGTTCGATTGCCTTGCCCGCCTCGTGAACGGTGTGAAGCACCCGGTGGTATTCCGATCCATAGCCGTTGGCGGATGAAGCGGCGCCTGTCGTGCCATGGTGACATCTCCTCGACCGGACCCGGCGATCGCCGACGATTCCGGCTACGTGAACATTTCCGCTGACCGGTTGCCGAATTCAACGGCCGGATGCCATGCACGACGTGCGACGTGGCCGCGAAACTCGTACCAGGTCCGCCAGTAGCGCCGCAACCGGCATGTCCCGCCAGGCATCGACCGCGCCGGACCATGATACCGCCGACGATTCGGCAGTCACACGCCGGCCGGACTGGTGGAGCCGAGGAGGATCGAACTCCCGACCTTCGCATTGCGAACGCGACGCTCTCCCATCTGAGCTACGGCCCCGTGATGCTATTGCTTCCCCCGTCGAAACTAGCCGACACGATCCCGCCTATCAAGCACGTCGTAACGGGTCAGTTGCTGTCGTTGTCCGGGTTGGGCACATCGGCGATCTCTTCGATGTCAACGGTATCATCGTCGTCGTCGATGTCAGGAATATCCTCATCGATATCTGCACCAGTGTCCGAGTCATCGAGCGTATCGACACTGTCGGTCAACTCCTCTGACGTCACATCGGAAAGCCTCGAGGAATCCTCCTTGTCGGCCATCGAGGTTTGTGCTCGTTCTCCGGTGAAGTCGGACAACTGGTATTCGGTGCCCGTATATGGACTGACGATCGGGTCACGACCGAGATCATAGAACCGTTTCCCGGTTTCCGGGCAGACCCGCTTGGTCCCCCAACTTTCTTTCGGCATACGGGTTGTCTCCTGGAAGGTTGTACGCGGCCGGCGCCTCCTGCCACAGCGCGGCAATCGAGTCAAAGGCTTCAAATCCGCCAGCGGATAGCTGCCAGATTCCCTGCAACGATCCTGTTCCATTCAACCGGCAATGCCTCGCTGCCGCCTCCACGGCCGGACACTTCGTTTACGACCCTCATCGGGATTTCGTGTCGGCGGATCCGGACGTGGCCTTGACAAAGCCGGGATTGTTTCGTCGATGCGGCGTCAATGATGGAAACGATCGTATTTCAGAGCACGCCTCCGTTCAATCTGGAAGTCTTGAGTTCGAGAGCTTCCCGGAACATCACGTTTCGGGTTCAGCTCAGGAAGAAAGACACGATCCGGGTGCGCGTCCCGCGGAATACCGCGCGGAACGACATCCTCGCGATTACCCGGACGAACGAGCCCTGGATCCGGGAACAACTGGAAAGGCTCCCTCCGTTGGTCGCGCCGACTCACGGAAAATCGATCCACTACCTGGGAAACAGTTGCCGGATCGTTCCAGGTTCCGTTTCCGGAGTGCGGTTTGACGGGGAGGTGCTCGAGGTTGGGGGCGAAGCCGGTGATGTCCCCGGTGCGATCAAGCGGTTCCTGATCGGGAAAGCAGCCGGATACATGGAACCCGTCGTCCACAACTGTGCCAGGGAATTGGGACGGGAGGTGCGTGAGGTCAGGTTCCGGGATCCGGTTTCGATTTGGGGCTCGTGTTCACGGACCGGGCGTGTGACACTGTCCTGGCGCCTCGCGATGGCGCCGCCATACGTTCAGAAGGCTGTCGCGATTCATGAAGCCTGCCACCTTGCGGAAATGAATCACGGCAAGAGATTCTACAGCCTGCTCACGAGATTTTGCCCCGATTACCGCGCCGCAGACCGTTGGGATTCCGCATTCGGCCGGATCCTGCAGCGATACGACTTCGGCAACGGATAGATTCCAGGTGTTCCGTTTGTGGACCCACGGCAGAGGTCACGCGTGGATGGCCCCGAGGCCGCAGGCAAGCGCTGCTTCCCGGACCGCTTCCGAACATGTCGGATGGGCATGGCAAGTCAGGGCCAGATCTTCGGCCGAAGCGCCAAACTCCATGGCAACACAGACCTCGTGAATGAGTTCACCGGCGGATGGTCCAAGCACATGGCACCCCAAGACCCTGTCGCTTTGGGCGTCGGCAAGGAGCTTGACGAAGCCTTCTCCCATGAACATCGACTTCGCCCGGGCGTTACCCATGAACGGAAATGTCCCGACCCGATAGGCCGTGCCTTCATCTTTCAACTGGTCTTCGGTTTTCCCCACGAATGCCACTTCGGGAGCGGTATAGATGACACCGGGTATGACATCGTAGTTGACGTGCCCGGCCTTCCCCGCGATCGAGTCTGCGACCGCCATCCCCTCGTCCTCGGCCTTGTGTGCGAGCATTGGTCCGGCGATGACGTCGCCAATGGCAAACACGCCTTCGATCGAGGTCCGCCAATTCGCGTCCGTGATGATTTGTCCGTGGTCATTCAGTTTTCCCCCGCATTCCGTGAATCCCAGGCCTTCGGTGAATGGCTTCCGTCCCGTCGCCACCAGCACGACCTCGGCATCCAGTTCCTTTTCGGACGATGATTTTCTCAGGACATAGGTCAGGGTCGAATGCGTCCCCGAATTCTTCAGGCCGGTAACCTCGGCGCCGAGAACAAACTTCAGGCCCTGTTTCGAAAGGGCGCGGCGAAATGCCTTGCAGATGTCCTTGTCGAGCCCTGGTGTGATCTCGTTCAGGAATTCGACGACCGTGACCTTGCTGCCAAGGCGGGCATAAACCGATCCCAATTCCAGGCCGATGACGCCGGCACCGATGACGGCCATCCGTTCGGGGACCGCCTCGAGAGCGAGCGCACCGGTCGACGTGACAATCCGTTTTTCGTCGGCGGGCAAGACCTGGAGTGAAGACGGCTCGGAACCGGTCGCGACGACGATGTTCCCGGCGCGATAGGTCGTTTCGCCAACCGATACCTTTCCGTCTCCGGACAAGCGGCCCCAACCCTTGATGTAGGTGACCTTGTTCTTCTTGAACAGGAACTCGATGCCAGCAGTGTTCTGCGAGATGGCGTTGCCCTTGTACGTCATCATCTGGGCCAGGTCGAGCGAAGGCGGATCACCCATGAGGCCCATCGTGCGAAAGTTGCTCCGTGACTCGTGGTAGAGGTGCGATGCGTGCAGCAATGCCTTGGAGGGAATGCAGCCGACATTGAGACACGTGCCTCCAAGCGCGCCCCGTCCTTCGATGCAGGCGGTCGCAAGCCCCAATTGGGCGCAACGTATGGCACACACGTAACCCCCCGGGCCGCCACCGATGACGATGACGTCAAATTCGTTCTCCGACATTGGTCTTCCTCTTGCAGATAACCGGATTTGGCAGCCACGGCCGGCAACGGATCACCGCCGTGGCAGAACGGAGCCAATCACACCCGTTAAAGGTGTCACGTGCTCAACTCAATACACAGGTTTCGGCGCCGGGTAGCAAGAGTTCGACAGCCAGCCGCGAGGTTGGCACACCGGAATCCGGGAAAGCAGCGGTTACGTCCGGGCGATCGGCGAGGCCGAGAGCGTTGAACAAGGCGGTCAGTTTGCCCGCATGGGATGTCGCGATCGAGATCTTGCGTATCCGAATGCCAAGATCGGTCATTCCGCCCGCAGGGTGCACGTCCGTCGGCCATTCCATGATCATTGGTGCGGCGCCGCCGAGGCAGGGGGCGCCGTCATCCCTGACGGCGATCCGCCAGCGCAGGTTGTCGCGCGACATGGAAAGTGGGCGTCCGACGTCGACCCCAACTGACCGTGCTCTCGCGCATGCCGCATCAAGCGCATCGGTCGAGGCGACCCAGGCGAGCGGGAACGGCGATGCGGCCAGCCTCTCTGCCACGGACTTTTCGTCAAGTCCGAACCACCTTGGTCTTTTCGGAGCTGCCATCTCCGGGTCTTTCGCGATCACTTCCAGGTAGGTGTCCTGTCCGGTCGCCGTCACCAGGTTATGCGTTGCCATTTGCGGATGGCGGCCACCGGCAGGAATTTCGATGCCGCACGTTTGTCGTATCCATCGGTTGCCGGATTCGAGGGATTCGGCACCGATGACAATATGATCGAACCGGATCACCTTCGGTCGGGTGTGCTCAGAGGTCCATCAGGAGCCTGCGCGGATCCTCGAGTATTTCCTTGACCCGCACCAGAAACGTAACGGCTCCCTTTCCGTCGACGATCCTGTGATCGTAGGAAAGGGCCAGGTACATCATCGGGCGTGCCGTGATCTGCCCCTTGTACACGACCGGGCGCTCCTGGATCTTGTGCATGCCCAGGATTCCCGACTGAGGCGGGTTGAGGATCGGTGACGACATCAGCGATCCGTAGACGCCGCCGTTCGAGATCGTGAACGTGCCTCCCTGGAGATCTGCGATGGCCAGCCGTCCTTCGCGCGCGCGTTCCCCCAGCTCCGCAAGCCGTACCTCGATTCCGGCAAAGTCAAGCGCGTCGGCGTTACGAATGACGGGAACGACCAGTCCGGCGGGCGTTCCGACCGCAATCCCCATGTTGACGTAATTGCGGAAAACCAGGTCCTCTCCGTCGATCTCGGCATTGATCTCCGGGATTTCTTTCAGCGCGATGCAACAGGCCTTGGTGAAGAACGACATGAACCCGAGCTTCACGCCGTGCTTTTTCTGGAACAGGTCCTTGAATTCAGCGCGCATTTCCATGACGGATGTCATGTCGAGTTCGTTCCAGGTCGTGAGAATGGCAGCGGTATTCTGGGCGTCCTTGAGTCGACGGGCGATTGTCATTCGAAGCCGGGTCATGCGGACGCGTTCTTCGCGTGCAGCGTCTTCAACGACGGCAGGACCGCGGGGCAGGTCGGGTAAAGGCGACTGGTTTGGGAGACTGGCGGTCGCGTCGGCCTCCCCGGCACTGGTTGCGCGATCGGGCTTCGGGGTTTCGTTGTCCCGTCGTTTGTCGATGGCCGCCAGCACGTCGGGTTTCATGACACGACCGTCGCGTCCGCTGCCCTGGACCTCGGAACGGTCGATGCCGTGTTCTTCCATCAATCGCCTGGCGGAGGGTGCATCTTCAGCCGATTCGGGCTCAAGGGACCCCCCGTCGTCCGGCGCGGATCTGATCTCGGCGATCCTGTCTCCGGGCGCAACCGTCGTGCCCGCCTCGGCGAGCACCCTGGACACGATTCCCGACGCCGGGGCAATCACTTCGAGCGCGACCTTGTCGGTTTCGAGTTCGCACAGCGAATGGTCCGCGGATACCCGGTCGCCTGCCTGAACATTCCATGCCGAAATGACCGCTTCCGTGACGCTTTCGCCCAACGCGGGGACCACGACGTCAATGGCTTCACCCGCCGCCTCCGGGTCTGACCTGAGGTCATCCCCTGGTTGCTCGCCTTCCGACGCCGCCGATTGCGCCGACACTTCGGATGCCACGGCCTCCGAGACCGTTGCGAGCAGCGCGTTGACCTCAACGGATTCGCCAGCGGCAACCAGGATTTCCGAAATTACGCCGGTTGCCGGAGATGGAACCTCGACGGACACCTTGTCCGTTTCAAGTTCGCAGACGATCTCGTCGGTCTTGACCGCATCTCCAGCCTGCTTGCTCCAGGACGCGAGCGTCGCTTCGGTGACGCTCTCGCCCAGGGCGGGTACGCGAATATCGGTCATCTCTGGATTCCATCAATGGTCAGCGCACGATCGACGAGCGCCTCTTGTTCGGTTTGGTGTTCTTTTGCAAGCCCCGTCGCCGGGGAAGCCGAGGCTCTTCGACCAACATAAATCGGCCTGGTGTGACTTGCCCCGCAACGCGTGAGTATCCATTCGAGGTTGGGCTCGATGAAATTCCAGGCCCCCTGATTCTTGGGCTCTTCCTGGCACCAGGCGAAGTCTGCCTTCTTGAAGCGCCCGAGCTCGCTGGTGAGAGACATGGCCGGGACGGGATAGAGCTGTTCGACCCGCATGATGTAGATATCCCTGATTCCCCGTGCGTCACGCTCTGCCAGCAAGTCGAAATAAACCTTTCCCGAGCAGAGAACGCAGCGACGAATCCTGCTGTCCGCAACCAGCTTCGTTTCCGATTGCCCCTTCTCCGCATCGTCCCAAAGGACCCTGTGAAAGCTCGACCCCGTCGAGAAGTCCTCGATTGCGGACACGGCCATCCGATGACGCAAAAGTGACTTTGGAGTCATGATGACCAGGGGTTTTCGGAAGTTCCTGTACATCTGGCGTCGAAGGATATGGAAGTAATTGGCCGGGGTCGTGCAGTTTGCAACGATCCAGTTGTCTTCCGCGCAAAGTTGCAGGAATCGTTCAAGCCTTGCAGAGGAATGTTCCGGCCCTTGTCCTTCGAAACCGTGCGGCAGCAACATCACCAGTCCGGACATGCGCAGCCACTTGCTTTCGCCCGCACTGATGAACTGGTCGATCATGATCTGTGCGCCATTGGCGAAGTCGCCGAACTGGGCTTCCCAAATGGTCAACGCATTGGGTTCCGCGAGGGAATAGCCATATTCGTAGCCAAGAACCGCGTATTCCGACAGCATGCTGTCTATGACTTCAAAATTTGCCTGCCCGCTTTTGATTTGGTTGAGGGGCAGAAATCGTTCTTCGGTGTCCTGGTCAATGATTCCCGAGTGTCTCTGGCTGAACGTTCCTCGCGTGCAATCCTGACCGGACAAGCGAACCGGGTGTCCCTCGATCAGCAATGATCCGAACGCAAGTGCTTCCGCCGAAGCCCAGTCGATCGCCTTTCCGGTTTTGATGCTCTCCCGCCTGCTCTTGAGAATCCTCCCAACCGTGCGATGGGGCCGGAAACGCCCAGGTATTCTGGTCGCCGCCCTGCCGATCTCGGCGAGGACTCGAGCATCGACACCTGTGGTTCCGCGCTGGTATATGTCGTCCTTCCGGTCGAGGTGAGACCAGCGCCCGTCGAGCCAGTCAGCCTTGTTTGGCAGGTATCCCCTGCTGGCTTCGAATTCCTGGTCAAGGTGTTCGCGGAAGGTGGATTTCATGTCCTCGATTTCACCGAGTGACATCAACCCGTCGCGAACAAGCCGGTCGGTGTAGAGCGACAACGTCGTCTGGTGCTGCTTGATCCTCGAATACATGATCGGCTGGGTAAACATCGGTTCATCGCCTTCGTTATGGCCGAAACGCCGATAGCAGAAGATGTCGATGACCACGTCTTTCCCGAATTTCTGTCTAAACTCGGTCGCCACCCTGGCCGCGTGAACGACGGCTTCCGGGTCATCGCCGTTGACATGGAAAATCGGCGCTTCCACCATCAGGGCGATGTCCGTCGGGTAAGGAGACGAGCGTGAATTTCTCGGGGCGGTCGTGAAGCCGATCTGGTTGTTGACGACGATATGTATGGTTCCGCCGGTCTTGTGACCGCGCAGGCCCGACAGGCCGAAGCATTCCGCAACGACGCCCTGTCCGGCGAAGGCAGCATCACCGTGAAGCAGAATCGGCAGGACGGCCTTCCGGTTTTCGTCGTGCAGCTGTTCCTGCTTGGCCCGGACTTTCCCGAGCACAACCGGATTGACTGCCTCGAGGTGCGATGGGTTGGCCGTCAGGGAAAGGTGGACGACGTTGTTGTCGAATTCCCGGTCCGACGAGGCGCCAAGGTGGTATTTGACGTCTCCGGAACCGTCGACTTCGTTCGGTTTGAAATTGCCTCCCTGAAACTCGTTGAAGATCGCCTTGAACGGCTTGCCCATGACATTGGCAAGGACGTTGAGCCTGCCCCGATGCGGCATGCCGATGACGATTTCGCGAACTCCCAAAGCGCCGCCGCGCTTGATGATCTGTTCCATCGCCGGAATCAGGGCTTCCCCGCCGTCGAGGCCGAATCGCTTGGTGCCGGTGTGTTTGACGTGGAGGAATTTCTCGAATTCTTCCGCCTGAACCAGCTTGTTGAGAATGGCTTGGCGACCCCTCTTGGTGAAGGCGATTTCCTTTCCGTAGCCCTCGATCCGTTCCTTGAGCCAGGCCGCTTCGGCGGGATCGGAAATGTGCATGTACTGTAACGCAAAGGTCCCGCAATAGGTCCGTCGGACGATTCCCATGATCTCGCGCATGGTGGCCGTCTCGAGACCAAGCACATTGTCGAGAAAGATCGGCCGACTCATGTCGGAATCACCGAATCCGTAGGTTCCCGGGTCAAGTTCGTCGTGGCCGCCGGTGTCACGCATGCCAAGCGGATCAAGGTCCGCCGCCAGGTGTCCGCGGATTCGAAAAGATCTAATCAGCATCAGCGCGCGAATCGAATCGAGCACGGCTTGCTGGACATGGCTTTCATGTACTGCCGTTCCCGGGGTTCCGGGCGTTCGAAGTCGTATCTTCGTCCTGAGGTCTTCGGCCGATTCCTCGAGATCCCAGTTGAACGCCTCGGAATACCTGGAATCAACCGAAGTCGGCCAGTCCTTGCGCGCCCAGGAAGGCCCGTCCGACTCCTGTCTCATGTCGGCGACATCGTCCCCGAGACCGGCGAACAGGCGGCTCCATTCGTCGTCGACGGAGTGCGGGTTGTTCGAATAACGGATGTAAAGCTGGCGGATGAATTCCGCGTTGTTCCTCTGAAGAAAGGACGAAGCGTGCAAATTTCCGTTACTGGATTGATCCGTTGGGGGAGCTCCGTTCTTCATAATGTCCTCCGTGGTCTGCCGGGATACCGACCGTTCGCCTGCGACGGTTGAAACCGTGTCGAATCCGGCTCCCTCCGGCGTCAGGCGCCCTTGATGGCCTCCAGTACCGCATCACCGAGACTCGCGGGGCTTTCCGCGATAACGATTCCCGCGGCACCCATTGCGTCGATCTTACCCTCTGCCGTGCCCTTGCCGCCCGAGACGATAGCGCCCGCATGCCCCATTCGGCGGCCGGGCGGCGCCGTTCGCCCGGCAATGAATCCGGCGACCGGTTTCGAACGGCCCCTTTCCCTTTCCATTGCAAGGTACGCCGCCGCTTCCTCCTCCGCCGAACCACCGATTTCTCCGATCATGATGATGGATTCGGTTTCGGCATCATCGAGAAACATGTCCAGGACATCAATGAACTCGGTACCCTTGATCGGGTCTCCGCCGAGGCCGACGCAGGTGGACTGGCCAAGTCCGATCGCGGTTGTCTGACCGACGGCCTCGTAGGTCAACGTGCCCGATCGGGAGACAACGCCGACAGATCCGCGACGGTGAATGTGACCCGGCATGATACCGATCTTGCATTCCTCCGGCGTGATGATTCCCGGGCAGTTGGGCCCGATCAGGCGCGTGGTGGCGTTGTCGAGCACCCGTTTGACCCGGAGCATGTCCAGCACCGGGATACCTTCGGTAATGCAGACGACGAGTTCAATTCCGGCGTCTATGGCCTCGAGGATTGCGTCCGCGGCAAAAGGGGGCGGGACGTAGACCGCGCTCGCATTCGCACCCGTTGCCGCGCGCGCAGCCGCTACCGTGTCGAAAACCGGCAGCCCCAGGTGGGTCGAGCCGCCCTTTCCCGGAGTGACGCCACCGACGACCGCCGTACCGTATGCGATCGCCTGTTCGGAATGAAACGATCCGTGCCGACCGGTGAAGCCCTGGCAAATGACCCGGGTGCCCTTGTCCACAAGTATGGCCATGTTTGGGTCCTTCCGCCTAGGCCCTGACTTCCGCGATGATCCGCTTGGCGGCATCCGCGAGGTCGTTTGCAGCCGCAATCCTGAGACCGCTGCTCCCGAGGATCTGCCGTCCGATCTCGACGTTGGTGCCTTCGAGTCGAACGACGAGCGGGACGTGCAGACCGACATCCCGAACCGCCGCGACGATGCCTTCGGCGATGACGTCGCACCGCATGATGCCGCCGAAGATATTGACGAGGATTCCCTTGACCTTCGGATCGGATGTAATGATCTTGAACGCTTCCTTGACCTGATCCCGTGATGCACCGCCTCCTACGTCCAGGAAATTGGCCGGCTCGGAACCGTAGAGCTTGATGATGTCCATGGTCGCCATGGCGAGGCCGGCTCCGTTCACAAGACAGCCTATTTCACCGTCCAGTGCGATGTAATTCAGCCCGAATTCCGAAGCCGAGACCTCCCGTTCGTCCTCTTCGGCGAGATCCCTGAGTGCCTGGATGTCAGGATGCCTGTACAGCGCGTTACCGTCGAAACCGATCTTTGCATCCAGGCACACGAGCCGTTCGTTTCCGTCGACCACGAGCGGGTTGATTTCGAGTAGTTCGCAGTCCTTTTCCATGAACAGGCGAAAGAGAATTCGGATGAGAGCCAGACAGTCCCGGACGGTATCGCCGGACAGTCCCAGGCCGAAAGCGATCTTCCTGGCGTGAAAATCCGAAATGCCCGATGCGGGGTCGACGGTCACCGTGAGAATCCGCTCTGGCGTGGACGCCGCAACCTCCTCGATATCCATTCCGCCTTCGGTCGAGGCAACGATTGACAAACGGGACGTTCCGCGGTCGATCAGCAGCGCGAGGTAAAGTTCACGGCGAATGTCGCAGCCTTCTTCAAGATACACTCTCCCGACCGTTTTTCCTTCCGGACCGGTCTGGTGTGTAACGAGAGTTCGTCCGAGCATGTGTTCGGCGGCCTTGGCGGCCTCTTCCCGCGACCGGGTAATCCGGACGCCTCCGAAGTCTGCCAAGGGCGCATTCCTGAACCTGCCCTTACCCCGGCCTCCCGCATGGATCTGGGCCTTGACCACCCAGACCGGGCCCGAGAGTTCCCGCGCCGCGCCGCTGGCCTGGTCTGACGACGTGACTACGCGACCCTCAGCGACGGGGACGCCGAATTCGCGGAGTAGATCCTTCGCCTGATGTTCATGAATGTTCATAAGCAGTCAGCCCGGTTCAAATGCCTGAAAAGTTGGGGAGACGTGCGGCAGACAGCCGGTCTTGAGCGGAAGGTGCGAATCGTTGCGATACCGGGTAAGGACTCCATGGGTTTCGGCCTCGTTTCAAAACCCGTTTGCCACGTACAAACCGACCGTGCTCATGCGCCGTGCTGATGACCCGACGAGCCGCTGCCGAGATCCGGATCGATCGCCCGGCATGCCGTGACCAGGCCCCTGACAGCTTCGACCGAATGGTCGAACATGGCCTGTTCTTCCGGGTTGAGCTGGATCTCGACGATTCTCTCGATGCCCCCTTCACCGATGACTGCGGGTACGCCTACATAAAGATCGTCGACACCATAGGCCTCCCGGATGCGCGCGGCGCATGGAAGGACCCGTTTCTTGTCGAACAGGTACGATTCAGTCATCGCAATTGCCGATGTCGCCGGTGCAACAAAGGCCGACATGGTTTTCATCAGCCCGACAATCTCGGCCCCTCCGTCGCGCGTGCGCTGAACGATTTCGCCGATGCGTTCCGATGTCGTCCACCCCATGTCGACCAGATCCGGAAGCGGGATTCCGGCGACGGTGGAATACCTGACAAGCGGGACCATGGTATCTCCGTGACCACCGAGGACGAATGCCGTGACATCCTGGACAGACACGTTGAATTCCCGCGCCAGAAAGTATCGGAAACGGGCGCTGTCAAGCACCCCCGCCATGCCGCAGACCCGTTCCGAGGGAATCCCTGAATACTGTTGCAGGGCCCACACCATGGCATCAAGCGGATTTGTAATGCAGATCACGAATGCGTCCGGTGCATATTCCCGGATGCCGTTTCCCACGGACTTCATCACCTTGAGGTTGATTCCGAGCAGGTCATCCCGACTCATTCCCGGCTTTCTCGGAATTCCCGCGGTCACGATACAGACATCCGCCCCGGCAATATCAGAATAGCTGCCTGTCCCCTGCAGAACGGCGTTGAAACCGTCGATCGGGCCGCTTTCGGCAATGTCGAGGGCCTTTCCCTGCGGAATACCGTCGACAATGTCGAAAAGGACAACATCGCCGAGTTCTCTCTGGCTTGCCATGTGCGCCAATGTTCCGCCTATCTGGCCAGCCCCGATCATCGCGATCCTGCGTCGTGCCATTTCCGTCCCTTTTGCTAGTCGCGTTGTTCTCGATGATGTTGGGTACCTTCATTGGCCGAAAAGGGCAAGCAAGGTGGAACCAGGGACAGGCGACCGATGCGTGTGGATCTCGGTTGCCTGATCCGGGCCGCCGTCTGGGGCGTCAAGGCATCGATGTTCGATCGGCCGATTGACATTGACCGTGAACGAATCGATTTTTCCGGACCTGCCGGCGGACATGAGCGGCGGCCCGCATGCCGAGGTCAGCCCGCGCGCCGAGCAGGGCGGAAAGGACTTGCGGCAGGGAAAGGCGGGGAGGAAATGGGAAAAAGTGGGCATGGGCGGTTTTTCGAGGATTTTCGGCAGGGCGAGACGATAGAGCACGCCGTACCGAGGACCATTTCCGGCGGGGAGAGGGCGCTTTATCACGCACTCTATTCGTCGCGTTTTGCGGTGCATTCCTCGGACGAATTTGCCCGCGCCTGCGGTCTCTCCGCATCCCCTTTCGACGAACTCGGTTGTTTTCACGTCGTGTTTGGTCGCTCGGTACCGGAAATTTCCCTGAATGCCGTTGCCAATCTCGGCTATGCGGAATGTCGATTCCTGTGCCCGGTTTTTCCTGGGGACACACTGAAATCCACATCGGAAGTCATCGGGTTGAAGCAGAACTCGTCGGGGAAGACCGGCATTGTCTGGGTCAGGACGCGCGGGGTGAACCAGCGCGAAGAAACTGTCGTCGAGTTCGTTCGTTGGGTGATGGTCCGCAAGCGGGATCACGGGTCGCCTCACCCTCGCGCATCGGCTCCCGCGCTGGCGGCCTTCGTCAGTCCGTCCGAACTGCCGGTCCCCGACGGGCTGGACTTCCGGAATTATGACTTTGCCCTCGCGGGCGAACCCTACCGCCTGGATGACTACGAGCCGGGCGAAACGATCGACCATGTTGATCGGATCACGATCGAAGAGGCCGACCACATGGCGGCGACCCGCCTTTGGCAGAACACTGCCCGTGTCCATTTCGATTCGACGCTTCGGGAAGACGGCAGGCGCCTGGTTTACGGCGGCCATGTCGTCAGCCTTGCCCGCAGCCTTTCGTTCAACGGACTTGCCAATGCGCAGTTCATCGCAGCCGTTAACGCCGGAGCGCATGTTCATCCATGCTTCGCGGGCGACACGGTTCGGGCATGGAGCCACGTCCTGGACGTCGCTCAAACACCTGCCCCCGGGGTCGGGGCGCTGAGGCTTCGACTCGTCGCGGCGACCGCCGATGCCGAGGGGATGGATCTCAGGGATGAATCCGGCCGGTATCGTCCCGGAATTATCCTCGACTTCGACTATTGGGCACTGGTTCCCACCTGACCGGCGAGACGGGATACCCGGTTCGGAAGGCGTTCACCGCAGGGCGTCGGTCTGAACCGGAAACAAATGCAGGTCCGTGAGACCTGGCGTTTGGAATGAACGCGTCAAGACAGGGTCCGTATCCGGTTTCAGGCATCCCGTTCGGCATTGAGCCGTGGTGGAATCCCGGCGGGCTCCGGACGGGCAGGGTTGCCGGAAGGGCAGCAACTCCGCACATGCCAGTGGCAATTCCTGGACGGTGGCCCGAAAAATCGATCGTGTTTTTTCGGTTTCGCTCGGGAAGTTCTTCGCTATTTTGGGAAGCGGGCCGGATCGGAGATTCCGGACACGGAGAGGACCCGAATGAAAAGACCTGACCGGAATGCTCGGCCATTGTCTCCACACTTGACCATTTACCGGCCCCAGATCAATTCGGTCACATCGATCTTCCACCGCATAACGGGAGTCGGGCTCGTTCCCGGAGCCGCACTCGTCGTCTGGTGGTTGCTGGCCGCGTCGACCAGCGACGAGTACTTCGAATTCGCCAACCGTGTCATGTTGTCCTGGCCTGGCCGGCTCGTTCTTGTCGGTTCGTTGTGGGCGCTGTGTTATCATCTGTGTACCGGAATCCGGCATCTGGTTTGGGATACGGGTGCCGGATTTGCCATTCCGGAGATCAACCTGTCGGGATGGGTGGTTGTGGCTTCGTCGTTGATCCTGACCGCGTTGGTCCTCGCCGCCGCGGTCCTTTGAACTGGGGAGCTGGCAATGAGCTACAGGACGGACAGGCAGCGCGCTTTCGGGCTTGGTGCTTCGGGAGAAGGCGTGCATCATTGGTGGCAGCAGCGGGTATCGTCGATCGCGCTGATCCCGCTGGTTATCCTGTTTTTCTGGACGCTCGTTCCCCTGATCGGTGGACCAAGGGACGAAATCGTGACCGCCTTCGGCAATCCGTTCAATGCGCTCGTTGCGGTCCTGTGCGTGATGGCTGTCTTTTGGCACCTCAAGCAAGGACTTCAGGTCGTGATCGAGGACTATGTTCACCACCGGCTGGCACTTGCGGCGCTGTCGATCATTACCGAGCTGTTTTGCTGGCTTTTTGGTGTGATCGGGGTTTTTTCGGTGGCAAGAATGGCCTTTGGCGGGTGAATCGGACGATCGGGGACAGTTGCCTTGGCCGCGTATGAATGGACAGAGCACGCCTACGATGTCGTTGTGGTCGGGGCTGGAGGATCCGGATTGCGGGCCACCCTCGGCATGGCGGAACAAGGTCTGCGAACGGCCTGCGTGACGAAGGTCTTTCCGACGCGATCCCACACCGTTGCCGCACAGGGCGGCATCGCGGCTTCGTTGGCGAACATGGGTCCCGATCATTGGCAGTGGCACATGTACGACACGGTCAAGGGATCGGACTGGCTCGGCGATGTCGATGCAATGGAATACCTGGCCCGGGAAGCGCCCGCCGCGGTTTACGAGCTTGAGCATTACGGGGTTCCGTTTTCCCGAACCGAGGACGGAAAAATTTACCAGCGTCCCTTCGGTGGTCACACCACGGAGTTCGGGGAAGGGCCGCCGGTGCAAAGAACCTGTGCGGCGGCCGACCGTACGGGTCACGCGATTCTCCACACGCTTTACGGGCAGTCGCTCAAGCACAACGCGGAGTTCTTCATCGAGTATTTCGCCGTTGACCTGATTGTTTCTGAGGACGGGTCTTGCCAGGGAATCCTCGCCTGGAAGCTCGATGACGGTACGATGCACCTGTTCAACGCCAAGATCGTCGTCCTTGCAACGGGCGGATACGGCCGGGCTTATTTTTCGGCCACCTCCGCCCATACATGTACCGGCGACGGAAACGGCATGATTGCCCGTCAGGGCCTACCGCTTCAGGACATGGAGTTCGTGCAGTTTCATCCGACAGGAATATACGGTGCCGGTGTTCTGATTACGGAAGGCGCGCGCGGGGAGGGAGGCTACCTGACCAATTCCGAGGGCGAACGGTTCATGGAACGCTATGCGCCGACCTACAAGGACCTGGCCTCGAGAGACGTCGTGTCCAGGTGCATGACACTGGAAATTCGCGAAGGAAGAGGGGTCGGAAAGAACGCCGACCATCTGCATCTTCACCTTGATCATTTGCCCCCGGAAGCGTTGGCCGAGCGGCTGCCGGGGATTTCCGAGAGTGCCAGGATCTTTGCGGGCGTCGATGTGACCCGGGACCCGATTCCGGTGCTGCCGACCGTTCACTACAACATGGGGGGGATACCGACGAATTACTGGGGCGAAGTGCTCGACCCGGTCCCCGACGACCATGACCGGGTCTACCCGGGTCTGATGGCGGTTGGCGAGGCCGGTTGCGCCAGCGTCCACGGTGCCAACAGGCTCGGATCCAATTCGTTGATTGATCTTGTCGTGTTCGGGCGGGCTGCAGCCGTTCGTGCTGCTGATGTCATCGAGCGCGACGTGCCTGATCGATCCATGGACGCTGCGTCCATCGAGCGGGCGTTCAATCGGTTCGACGACTTGCGTTACGCTGACGGTGCTGTTCCCACGGCTGCGCTTCGCCTTGAGATGCAGAAAACGATGCAGGAGGACGCAGCTGTATTCCGAACCGACGAGACGCTCGCCGCCGGATGCGCCAGGATGAAAGATGTGGCATCAAGGCTTGACGACATCGGGGTTACCGACCGATCCCTCATCTGGAATTCGGACCTGATGGAAACCCTCGAACTCACCAACCTGCTGCCGAACGCGCTCGCGACGATTGTCAGTGCCGAGGCACGGAAGGAGAGCCGTGGCGCCCACGCGCATGAGAACTATCCCGAACGCGACGACGTCAACTGGAGGAAGCATACGCTCGCCCGCATTGACGGATCCGGTGTTCGCCTCGACTACCGGGATGTTCATGTCGAACCACTTGTCGGAGAGAAAGACGGCGGTATCGAACTGTCGAAGATCGCGCCGAAGGCAAGGGTGTACTGAACATGGAGAAGGCATTCACCTTGGTCCTGGTGCTGGCTACCGGGCTGGCGGTCGCGGGTTGCGGGACCGAAGAGCCCTTGAGCGTGGAGGAGGCGATGGTCGAATGCGCGGTCAAGGCGAGACACGCGACAAGGCCTACGGCGGCTGTCTCGGTGGGAGTCAATTCCGAGGGTGCCGTGAGCAGCGGATTCATAATCGGTGTTACCGACGACTTTCTGGCTGGCCGGGACCCAGAGGTTGTCTACCGGGATTGCGTTGTCAGGCGTTCCGGCAAAGAGCCGACCCGGCCATTCGAGGAATGAGAATTCCTGCCGGGAATTCGACCGCGGCGGGAAGTTCATTTACTTCGGCGGCGGTTCGTGGGAAGCCACATCACGGTCCTGAGCCATTTGATCGACGCCAGGCGGGCCGAGCGGGAGATTGAGTCATGGTGGAATTCACACTGCCGCGAAATTCCAGGGTCAAGGTGGGCAAGACCTGGCCCGCACCGGACACGAACGGTCGGATTCGCAGGCTCAGGATCTACCGGTGGGATCCGGATTCCGGGAAAAACCCCCGGATCGACACCTACAAGCTCGACGTCGACGCTTGCGGACCGATGGTCCTTGATGCCTTGATCGCAATCAAGGACGGGATCGACCCCACGTTGACCTTTCGGCGGTCCTGTCGGGAAGGGATTTGCGGGTCATGCGCGATGAACATCGACGGGGTCAATACGCTGGCCTGCACGTTCGGCCTCGATCAGGTGAAGGGTGATGTCAGGATCTACCCGTTGCCGCACTTGCAGGTGATCAAGGACCTTGTGCCCGACCTCACGCACTTCTACGCCCAGCACGCGTCGGTCAAGCCGTGGCTGGAGACCCGTACCAGCGAACCTCGGCGGGAGTGGAAACAATCCATTGACGACCGCCGGAAGCTCGACGGCCTGTACGAATGCGTCATGTGCGCCTGTTGCTCGACGAGTTGTCCGAGCTACTGGTGGAACAGCGATCGCTACCTTGGGCCTGCGGCACTTCTTCACGCATATCGATGGATAATCGACAGCCGGGACGAAAGTACGGGCGCCCGGCTGGATGACCTTCAGGATCCGTTTCGGCTGTATCGGTGCCACACGATCATGAATTGCACGCGAACCTGTCCCAAGTCGTTGAACCCGGCCAAGGCGATCGCGGAAATCAAGAAAAAACTGGTCGAGAGAAACATCTGAAGCCCGGGAATTCTGCAACGTGACTTTTGGAAATCTCACCTCGATTTCCACTCCCGGCACCCCTGCGCTGACGTAGAGTTTGTAAATCGGTTGCGGCATCGGCCTGCATTTCCGTTTCAATGCCGAGTGATGTGACCGCGCCGCAAAACCGTGACCCGATGAAGCCTGCGGTCGCGCGCGTCCAGCAACCGGAGCGGAGACACCGGAGTGACCGGATCTTCTTGAAGGGTCCGCCAGCGTACCATCATCCTGTATTCCCCGCACGAAACCCGGTGGCGAACCGCATGTGACCGCCGGCCACGGCACCAGGACCGAATTTGATCAGGATCGTGTCAAAGGGCGTTCTTCGAGCGCGAATTCGGATGAATCACGCGGCCTTCGCGTGTTCTCGGTATTCGGGGAGGATTTCCGGCCTGGGATAAAGGACGTTCATCGGAACGGATCTTCCGTCAGACTGGACGAGGCGGACATGCTTGCGCGTCATCAGCCGTGGCCTGACGACACCGCACGAATGCGAAATGATCTGTACTTCCTTGATCAACTTCCTGCAGTAACTCGCGACCCTGACCGATTTTTCAGCGGGATTCAGGCCTTTCTGAAGCCTGGCATTGTGCGTCGTGATCCCTGTCGGGCACGTGTTCTTGTTGCATTTGAGTGATTGGATGCATCCGAGCGCGAACATGAAACCCCGGGCAGACGTAACGAAGTCCGCCCCCGTGGCAAGCGCCCACCCAACTTCTGCGGGAGTGATCAGCTTGCCTGAGGCTATGACACGGATCCGTTCATTCAATCCGAATTTGTGCAAGGTGTCGGACAACATCGGAAGTGCTTCCTTTACAGGCAACCCGACATTGTCGATCAACGGCATCGGAGCGGCACCGGTTCCGCCGTCTCCGCCATCGACAGTGATAAAATCCGGTGCACTCTCTATGCCGCGCTGGTGAATTTCGATGCACATTTCTTCCAGCCAATCGACGTCGCCAACGACCGATTTGAACCCTGCGGGTTTCCCCGAAACTTCCCGAATATGCCCGATCATGTCGAGAAGCTGGGAGACCGTCCTGATTTCCGGGTGGCGGTTGGGCGAAATCGAATCCTCTCCTTCCTTGATGCCCCGGATCTTGGCGATTTCCGCCGTGACCTTCGCGCCGGGCAGAATGCCGCCCTTGCCCGGTTTCGCGCCCTGGCTGAGCTTCAATTCGAACATCCGAACCGTTTCATGTGCCGCGACCTCCCCGAGCCTGTCATCGCTCAGGCTGCCGTCGGGATTGCGGACGCCGTACTTTGCGGTTCCGATCTGGAAAACGATGTCGCATCCCCCCTCAAGATGGTGAGGTGACAGGCCGCCTTCACCGGTATTGAGCCAGCAGCCGGCCTGCGCCGCGCCCCGCGACAGTGCCTTGACGGCCGGTGTGGACAGGGCCCCATAGCTCATCCCGGAAATGTTGAAGAAGGACGGTGCAACGTAGGGATTTCGACAATAAGGACCAATTTCCATCGGCACCATATCGACGGCGTCTTCTGTCAAAGTGGGGAAAGCGCAATTGACAAAAATGACCGTACCGGTCGGCGTCAGGCTTTTCGTCGATCCGAAGGCCACTGTATTATTGGAATCCCTTGCCGAACGATCGACCCATTCGCGTTCGGCGCGGTTGAACGGCATTTCTTCTCGGTCCATGGCAAAAAAGTACTGGCGGAAAAATTCGCCGAGCATCGAAAAGACGTATCGAAATCGCCCGATGACAGGATAATTCCGCCTGACTGCGTCGCGGGTCTGAGAGATGTCCATGACAAAAAGGCCGAGCGCGATGGCGACGCCGAGGCCAACGCAAAATATGAACAACGCGGACATGAACTGCAGCCCGCCGGCCAGCAAACTATCAATAAACATGGGAATCTTCCCCCGACTGATCCAAACCACCTGCAGGCCGACCACGTGGATGTGTAAGAGAACGTACCTGAATACTCAATGCCGCCGTCCTCGCTTCAGCGTGAACTCGGGTTTCAAAGAACATTTCGACCGCCCAACCGTGGTGACCGCCGGTGACTTCGTGCCAGCCGCCAGCCTTCTGAAAGCCGTTCGTTTTAGCCCGGCAAGAAACGCATGTTTGTAAATTATTGGAATTCGACGTCACGCGTCGCAAGTCGTTTCGTCGACGGTTGTCCCGGGTGAGAAATCGTCCGGAATCCGGTTGGTCAGTCTGGTTCTCTCAGGCCGCCGTGCGTTCGTCGTCGGATTCGAACAATGCGACGATGTCGTTCATGATCAGGTTTATCTTGAAGTCCCTGGGTGAATAAACCCGGGCAACGCCCAACCGGAACAGGACATCCACGTGATCGTCGGGAATGATTCCTCCGACGACGACCGGAACGTGGGTGAGGCCGGCGTTTCTCATGCGCTCGATGACGTCTTTCACCAGGGGGATGTGGGATCCCGACAGGATCGACAGGCCGAGAATGTGCGCGTTCTCGGCCCTGAGTCTCTCGACGATCTCGTCCGGCGCGAGGCGAATGCCGTCATAGGCAACATGGATACCGCAATCGCGGGCCCGCGCGGCAATTTGCTCGGCGCCGTTCGAATGGCCGTCAAGGCCGGGTTTCCCGATCAGCATCTTGAGCCGCCGGCCCAGGCTGTCTGACACGGCATCGACCCGGGAACGGAGTTCATCCAGCCCCTCGACGGAGTTCGATACCGAAGCGCTGACGCCGGTCGGCCCGCGGAATTCGCCGAATACCGAACGCATCACGTCGCCCCATTCACCAGTCGTAACGCCGGCACGGGCAGCTTCGATCGACGGCGGCATGATGTTGGCCCCTAACTCGGCCGCCGCACGGAGGGAACGCATCGCGGCAGCATGCGCTTTCGCATCCCGCGACTGTCGCCATGTGTCCAGTCGTTCGATCTGGTCAGCCTCGGCGGAACTGTCAGGCACCAGAAAACTGTTTTCTCCTGCCGCGAGCGGGCTTGACTCGCCGTCGACATGAAGGTTGACGCCGACAACGGCAGATTCCCCGTTTTCGATACTCGAGATTCGTTCCGAGTGACTCTCGACCAGGCGATTCTTCATGTACTCGATCGCGGCAACCGCGCCGCCCATCGCCTCGATCTGCCCGAGTTCAGTCCTGGCTTCGGTTTTCAGCGCCTCGACCTTGCGCCCGATAGCAGGGTTTCCGTCGAAAAGGTCCTCGTATTCCAGGAGATCGGTTTCGTGAGCAAGAATCTGTTGCATGCGCAGGGACCATTGCTGGTCCCAAGGACGGGGAAGGCCGAGTGCTTCATTCCACGCCGGCAATTGGACAGCCCTGGCCCTGGCTTTTTTCGACAGGGTCACAGCGAGCATTTCGAGAAGGATTCGATAGACGTTGTTTTCCGGCTGCTGTTCGGTCAGGCCAAGGGAGTTGACCTGCACACCGTACCGGAATCGGCGGTATTTCGGGTCATCGACACCATACCGGTCCGAACAGATTTCGTCCCAGAGTTCGACGAAGGCGCGCATCTTGCACAGCTCGGTGACGAACCGTACGCCGGCGTTGACGAAAAACGAAACCCTGCCGACGACCCTGGGAAACTCTGCCGCTGAAATCCCGGACCTCACGTCGTCGAGAACGGCGATCGCTGCGGCAAGGGCGAACGCGATTTCCTGTTCAGGCTTCGCGCCGGCTTCCTGGAGATGGTACGAACAAATGTTGATCGGGTTCCATTTCGGCATTTCCCTGAAGCAGTAGGTCGTCACGTCCCTGGTCAGGCCGAGGCTCGGCGATGGAGGAAAAATATAGGTGCCTCGCGAAAGGTATTCCTTGATGATGTCATTCTGGACGGTTCCGGTCAGCCGCGAGATCGTTGCGCCCTGTTCTCGCGCTGCCTCGATGTAAAGCGCCAGGATCCACGGAGCAGTGGCGTTGATCGTCATCGAAGTGTTCATGTTCTCGAGCGGGATCCCGTCAAACAGTGCCCGCATGTCGCCGAGGTGACAAATCGGAACACCCACCTTGCCGACTTCACCCCGGGCCAGAACATGGTCACTGTCATATCCGGTCTGGGTCGGGAGGTCGAAAGCAACCGAAAGACCTGTCTGTCCCTTTGCGAGGTTGTCCCGGTACAACCTGTTGGAAGCGGCCGCAGTCGAATGGCCCGCATAGGTCCGAAATAGCCAAGGCCTGTCCTTCGTACCAGAGCTCATTTTCTGTCCTCGGTAGCCATAACCGGTTCGTGGTAGCGACTTTGAACTTCTAGCACTCCGAATGTGTCATGCAATCGGAACCCGTACAGGGCCTGGCGCAGTTTGTTGTACAAGATTGGGTGAACCTCGACGGGAAGTGGCAAACGGCATTGGATCGATACGCTGCAGGATGAGATCGTCAGGGATTTGACAAGACAGTTCCGGAGGTGCGGGATCCGCCGTTCTTGTGAAGATCGCATACTTATTTTGGTTCCATAATAACAACGTGTTATCGGATGATCTTCATTCATCGTAACGCATGATCCTGAATTGTGAGGGACAAAATCCTCTATTAATGCTGTCCTGAAACGGTCAATCAATTCCGGAACCGGGGACTTTGACAATGACGCCTTCTTTGAAGAGGAAAAATCGGAGGACTCGCTCGATTGACAAACTCCGGATTGACGTCCTTGCCTGAATCGACCGGCCCGAAGTCGAGGTTGCGGCTGGCGATCTGGCGTTCACGGAACCCGGACTTGATGTAGATGGCGTGGGAACCGTGAAGTCGCCTCTGCCTAAAGACAAAACCGCGGAGCCTCTTGCAAAACCCCTTAGACGGGTGAATTTCCCGCCGATTTCGACGATTTTGCTCGGATGATCCTGGAAATCGGAGCCGCCACAAGGTATAGTGTAGTTGTCGAAAAACACTACCAAGGGAGGCGACCCCGATGTCCTTGAAATCCACTCTATCCAATCTCTGGACCCGGTTTCAAGGGGAACTTTTTCCCGAACTTGCCGAAGAAATCGGCCCCCTCATGGAGAAGCACAAACATCTGGTCCAGGTCCTCGACCTGGTCGAGGTCGAGCGCTTCGTCGACATGTACTGGCGCGGCCCCGGACGGCCGCAGCAGAATCGTCGGGCCCTGGCACGGGCCTTCATTGCCAAGGCGATATGGGATTTGCCGACGACCCGAAACCTGATTGACAGGCTCATGGTTGACGCACCGCTACGCCGGCTGTGCGGCTGGTCGCGTGTCAGCGCGATCCCGAGCGAGGCGACCTTTTCGCGTGCGTTTGCCGAGTTTTCCGAGGCCCGCCTTGCGGAGCGCATGCACGAAGCACTGGTGAAGGATGCCCTGGGGGCGGAACTGATCGGCCATGTCTCGCGGGACTCGACGGCGATCGAGGGGCGGGAGAAGCCGGCGCCGAAACCGGCAACCGGGAAGAAGCCTAAGCGCAGGCGCGGGCGTCCCCGCAAGGGCGAGGACGTCGAGAAGGAACCCGGGCGTCTCGAACGTCAGTCGAATGGCATGAGCCTCGAGGAGATGCTCGATGACCTGCCGCGCGCCTGCGACCATGGCGCGAAGAGGAACGCCAAAGGCTTCCTGGTCAGCTGGAGAGGATACAAGCTGCACCTCGACACGGCCGATTGCGGCGTGCCGGTGAGTGCCATCCTGACCTCGGCATCGGTCCATGACAGCCAGGTGGCGATCCCCCTTGCAACGATGAGTGCCGGACGCGTGACCAACCTCTATGACCTCATGGACGCGGCCTATGACGCGACAGAGATCCACGAGATGAGCGAACGCCTTGGCCACGTCCCGATCATCGACGTCAACCCGCGTCGTGACACGGCGCTCAAGCAGGACCTGAAGCGCGAGGCCCGGGCACTGCGCGTGTGCGGTCTTGTCATGCCTGAGAGTGTTCGCTACCGGATCCGTTCCGGGGTCGAGCGGAGCAATGCCCGCCTCAAGGACGAGTTCGGCGCCCGCCATGTGCGTGTTCGGGGACACGCGAAAGTTTGTTGCCACTTGATGTTCGGGGTGCTTGCGCTGACGGTTGACCAGTTGATGCGCCTCGCTGTGCCTCCCTAACGCGCCTCCCCGTCCTCCGGGACGGTTCCGGCGTCCTCGATTTCCTCTGAAAAAGCCCTGAAAAAGCCGGCGAACGGTCAAACTTGGCCTGTGTTCCGGCTTTTTCGTTCCCCCGTTCCACTGTGAAGTGCAACACTAGAAGTGGTGGGAATCCGTGTCTTCGACACAAGGTGTTGCAATTCGGTCAGATGGCGGCGACAGTCCCTGTTGCGAAAAAGGGAGACTGTCATGCCAAAAGGCTACCACCACCTGACCTATGAAGAGAGATGCCAGATTTATGCACTGAGAAAAAGCGGCCTTTCGGGTCTGGCCATCGCCCGGCAGCTGGGCCGTGACCGGACGACGGTCTGGCGCGAGGTGCGCCGGAACAGCGGCGGGCGCGGATATCGGCACAAGCAGGCGCAGCACACGGCGTCGGCACGGCGTCGGGCGGCCTCGTCGGTTCCGAGGAAGATGACGCCGGAGCGGTGGAGACTGGTTGCGGACAAGCTGGCGGAGGGCTGGAGCCCCGAGCAGATCGCCGGCCGCTTTCGGAAGGACGGTGTCCCGATGGCTGGCCGTCAGTGGATCTACACGCACGTCCGTGCCGATCGGAAGGCGGGCGGCGGGCTCTACCGGTTCCTCCGCCGCCGCGGCAAGAAGCCGAACTGGAAGGGCGGCCGTCACGCCGGCCGCGGGCACATTCCGGACCGTGTGGACATTTCCGAGCGTCCGGCGGTTGTGGAGGCGAAGGAGCGGACCGGCGACTGGGAGGTGGACACGATCGTCGGGAAGGGCCACAGCGGCGCCCTGGTGTCGCTGGTGGACCGGGCGTCGAAATATACGCTGCTTCAGAGGGTTGAAAGACGGACGGCGGACGCGGTCGGCGCTGCCCTGCTGCTGATGCTGCTGCCGTTGCAGGCCCTTGTCCACACCATCACGGCGGACAACGGCAAGGAGTTCGCGGGGCACGCATGGGTGACGCAGGCCCTCGGCGCCGGGTTCTTCTTCGCCACGCCGTACCACGCCTGGGAGCGCGGCCTGAACGAGCACGTGAATGGCCTTGTGCGGGAGTACTTCCCGAAGGGCACGGACTTTCGCAGGATTACCGACGCCCAGGTGAAGGCGGTCCAGGACCGGCTGAACGCGCGTCCAAGGAAGTCGCTGCGCTACCGGACCCCGGCCGAGGCGTTCCGCGAGGCCCAGCCTCCCTGACGGACGCCGTCCCGGACCGTCCTTCGGAAGGATCGGTTCGAGGGAAACTCGAACAACTCCGGCCCGCCGGCCTCCGGTCGGGCTACGCCCTTCCTTCGTCTGGCGGGCCGGAGTTGCCCCCTCGCCGGGGCTTGCGCCGTCCGGAGAGCGCGGCTACGCTCGTCTGGAAGGGATTTCAGCCGTCACCGAACCGGATTGCCGGTGCCCCGGGGACCAAAATTCCCGTCACGTGGCCATTTCCTCCGCTCGGGCTACGCCCTCGCTCCGGAAATGGCCACGTTGCGCTTCGGACTGGAAGTGGTGGTTTGTTTTTCCCGCGAATCGGGAGGGAATGCCGAAATTCCCGGGATTCCGGGGCGTGCGGTCGCGCGCAAGCCCGCACCGGATACCCGGCACTGTTCAGCGGCCGGTCAACTCGATAATTTTGCAAGAGGCTCCGCGCTCTGATCCAGCAGGATTGGCTGGGGCCAGGTCCGAAAACTGCTTGATGAACTGGAGGGGATGCTCCCCGAACAAACACCTCGGCCGATGGACCGGGGATTGCCATTACTTCGGCACTATTGCGGAATAATCATCCGGTATTGACGTCATCAACCGGCCGATCACCGACTCCCAATACTGGTGCTTCCGGCCCTGCGGGCTGTTGCGCCGGTCTTCCGGGGTCGTGTAAGGCCACCCGGTCGGCCAAAAGAGCGGATACGCTGCCGGTACGATGACGGCGTTGGTCCGGCGATAAAGCGGTCGGCCATCAGTCCCTCAAGCGTCTACGTCAATCGACGTTTACGCAACCGGTTTTGATGGTGGTTCGAGCCATCCGGAGCTCTTGTGCCGCGGTTACGAGCGCATCATTGCGGCGTTGGGCTGACGGGTCGCCGAAAGGCGTAGACGGGTGGGAAAAGCGGTTTCAGACCGATGATTTCAAGCTGGTTTCCGATTGGTTTCAGACAGTTCGGGTTCATTCGCATGTAATCCGGGCTTCACGCAATCAACGGGCGCACCCAATTTTGAAGGAGCTTTCCGGACAATTGCGGCGTTTCGGCCGAAAATCACGATGATTGCAGGTCGCAACAGTTGACGTGTCATGCGGACTTAGCAAGCACCATTCAGCAAAGGCGATGAAAGCCATGCTACCCGGTCGTTGTCAGCCTGAGGCCAACTGCACCCACCAGGATCAACGCGATAAAGCCGTAGTGATAGATGGCGAGCCGATCTCCGAAAACAAGCATGCCCAGTGCGGTCGCGCCGATAATTCCGACCCCGGCCCAAATTGAATATACGATGCCCACGGGTAAATCTCGCAGAGCGGGTGCAAGCGCCCAGAAACAAAGGGAATAGCAGACGATTGAAAGCGAGCCCCATTGCCATTTCGAGAAACCATCCGACAACTTGAGAAGAAACGTCCCCGTGATTTCAAGGCCAATCGCGACGGTTAAGTACAACCAGGCGTTCATTCAGTATCTCCAATGTTTGTGCCATCCCGTTTCCAGCCTGAGGTTCAATACCGGCCATTTCCAAACTTAGCGTGGCTCCCGTGTAGAGGAATCTGGTGGGTGTCGGGAATTGTTGGCTCCTTGCTCCCGAAGTTTCGCGCCGGAAACGACTGTAATTCGATCGGAGCCGGTACGTAATCCGGCTATCCGCCCAGGGCAAGGCCCGTGGAGGGGTAGGCGCCGTCGATCAACTGGAGTGGGGCGGTGCTCGACAATAGGTCGGTCAACCGCGCGACGTATCCCCCCATAAGAGTTAACTTGTCTGACATCACTTGGCGCTCTGCTATTGTGCTGCATCAGTGGTTTCAAGGAGCGGCGCGACATGAACGAAGACTGGGACTTGCTGTTGGGGTTTCTCCCGCCCGGTTGGGAGGCGTTGGCGGCGGAGTCGGGCGCACTGAAAGGATTGCGGAAGGACAAGTCGCCGGAAAATCTTCTCCGCGTGCTCCTGCTTCATCTTGGTTGCGGACACTCCTTGCGTGAAACCGCTGTTCGGGCCCGGCGCGCCGGCCTTGCGGACCTTTCGTCGGTGGCGTTGATGAAACGCCTCGCCAAGGCCGGTCCGTGGCTTCATTCGCTGTGCCGTGCGCTGTTCGAGGAGCGGGGTGGTGCGCTGTCCGGTTCCCCGGAAGGCGGGTTTGAGGTCCGCCTGGTGGATGCGACGACGGTGAAGGGGCCGGGAAAGACGGGTTCGCTGTGGCGGCTGCACTACAGCGTGCGCCTGCCCTCCCTTGTCTGCGACCATTTCCGCTTGACGGAGACCGAGGGTCCGGGGACCGGCGAGTCGTTCCGGCAGTTCCCGGTCGCGCGTGGTGACTCCCTGATCGGAGACCGCGGCTATTCGACCGCCACCGGCATCGAGCATGTCGTGCGCTCCGGCGGCCATGCCATGGTGCGTGTGAACACCGGGTCCATTCGCCTTGTCGGTTCGGACGGTGGGTGCTTCGACCTGCCTGGGGCTGTCGCCGGCCTGGACTGCCCCGGACGTGCAGGCGGGTGGGACGTGGCGGTCGACGGCAACGGGGCGGCTTCGGTCGCGGGACGGGTCTGCTCGGTGAGGAAATCCGAAACGGCGATCAGGATTGCCCACGAGAAGTTGCGCCGGAAGGCATCCGGGAAAGGCACGACCCCCAAGCCGCAATCACTGGAGTTCGCCAGGTACGTGATCGTGTTCACGACCTTTCCCCGATGCCGGCTTCACGCCGGAGGCGGTTCTGGACTGGTACCGTTTGAGGTGGCAGGTGGAGCTGGTGTTCAAGCGTTTCAAGTCGGTCGCGCAACTGGGGCACCTTCCCAAGCACGACGGCGAGAGTTCACGGGCGTGGCTGTACGGAAAGCTGTTCGCAGCCTTGCTGACCGAGAAACTGATTGCCCACGCAAGCGCCGTTTCCCCCTGGGTGTACGAGCTCGCGGCCCGGCCGCACCGGCAGCAGGAGGCGAGAGTTCACATTCATGCTCAACCAGGTCCGTCGAACGATCGAGCCCGGCATTCCCTTGCGGGAGCTCCTGGCGGACTGGCCCGGGATATCCCGCGGTCTCTCGGAGCCGATGCGAAAACGCCGTCGGCAAATGGAAAGGTATTTCCCGATCGGAGAGCCACCAGAGGAACGGAAAACAAGTTAACGCTTATGGGGATCTGTCCCGGGAACAACGAGAGTGGACGACAACCTGACCAAACGGTGGTGCAGTCGACCCGAAGGGTGGCGTAAACACGGGATGATGCCACGGGCATGGCTGGGGTCGGCCTCAAGCGTGGCGGATGTCGCCGAAGGCATCGTCGCGAACTCCTTGCGGAGTGCCTGACGCTTGAGGCCGGACTAAGGAGAACCGGAAGTCCGGGTTTTCAAGGGGGACACTGGAATCGTGGCCCAAGGCGCGCGCGCCAGTGTTCTGACCGACCGGCCAGTCGTGCTTGCCGAGAAGAGCGCGCGGTCGGCAGGTGCGAATTCTGACTTCGACATGTATCCGGCTGTAGTGCGCACTGTCGCTCGACGCGGGCGGGGGCTTCTACGAGACACTGATCCACCAGTAGGTGACAAAGGGGACGGCACCTGGAGACCCGGAGACGGGCGTGATTCTAATATGGTGCCCAGTTGCGAAACATTCTCAATTTGAGTATTGCCAGTCTCTTTGAAGCAAGTTCCATGCGCGGTCGAAGCGATCGGAGAGGGCCATGGCCCGCAACGTGATGATTGCTTGGCCGCCTGCGTGTCTCCATTTCATTCCCGCCCGTTTCAGTCTTTGCGTGATCAGGTTTTTGTTTGTCGATTCCACGATTTCGCTTCCGATCATGAGGCTGGCCGCCTTGCATTCCGCGTAGTTCATCCTCTGCCTGTTATTCCTGAAATAGGTGATCGTTTTCGAGATGTCCTGCGAATGCCGCCGACGAAGATAGTCAAGTGACCTGATCACGCGGTCGGCCCCGCCCGGTTCGGTCAGCAGCCTTTCGCGCAGTATCCGGTACTTCTGCCCACCTTCATTGCTGTCCTTGCCGTACGCGAGATCGACCGCTTCCTTCAGCCTTTCCGCGGCATGCCAAAAATCGAGCACCTGTTCCGCCGTCGGGAAGGCTTCGCTGAGGAATCGCCAGTTGTCCTGTGCGCCGTTCGCGACCGTGACGAGCTGAAGATCGGGCCTTTTCGTCAGCAGGTTTGCGACTTCGCCCTTGAGCAGCCGCTTAAGGCTCGCCTTCCCGGGCTCGGGCATCCGGCCGTGGCGGATTGTGCGTATGATGTCGCCGGCCGCCGTCGCGACGGTGACCGTTCCGCAGGAGGCCTCGCGCCACTCCATAGCGCCAGCCCCCTGTTTTCCAGCGTTTTTGCCCGCCATGGGGACCATCAGGCCGTCGATCTGGATGGTCGCGACGGAGGCGTCGGCTGGCAGCGCCTCGCCTGCGCGGATCTCCTCGTAGGCGGCATCGGCGATCGCCTCCCAGTGCCGGCCTGCGGCCTCGTAGAGCCTGATCAGGCTCGACACGCTGGGACACATGCCGCCCTGCATGCGGAAATCCCTCACGCAGTCGCGCGGCGGCAGGAACGACAGCTTGAAGAGCGCGTTCCGCGCAGCGAGAGGGGTCCAGCATCCCGCGATCAGCCCGATCGCCCGGTCAGCCGGAAAAAACCGACGGAATGCCCTTGCGCCGGTATCTTGAGCGTTCGTACGCGACAGGCCCGAACGTCGTCATCACCCGCTTCGTCGACTGGTCCGCACGGCGGTATCGCCTGCCCTCGTGAACGATCCAGGGCTCCTCGCGGTCGAGGGAAAGAAAGGCGGTCTTCAGGATGCTGGCAGACAACCGGTTGCTGGCATCGCGAATGGCGATCTCCAGTTCCAGGTAATCGTTGCGCCCGGAATGTTCGCGCACCTTGTCGAGAACCGTCTCCAAGTGTGCCTCATAGGCTTTCGGCAGGGCCTCCGAAAACAGGAGCCTGCTCTCTTCCTTGAGGGCAGCAACGTGCGTGTCCAGCAGAATCATGCGAACTGCCCGCAGTGGTGGATACAGGGTTCTGTTCAGGAAATCCCGGCCAGAGACAACAGGCCGGAGCCGGAAAAGCGGCCAAAATCAGCAACAGTTGTTGGAGAATGTGACCATAAAGCGATCAAAAAGAGAACATATAATGTACAAACTGCACCATATCAGGATCACGCCCCCGGAGACCGTGCTACGTCTCGGTGCTCGGCGGCCGCGAGATCGAGATACGAAAATACGGCCTGTCCTCGGATTCAACTGGCGGGACGAGGGAGGCTGTCATGTCTCTGGACGCGGCTCGTTTACACGCTTCGACGCTGTTGCAGAGCGTGTGCCCAACAGGTAGAGGCATGTTGTTCAGGTCGTGAAGAACAGGTAGACCGAATTCAAAGGCGAAGGACGTTGATGGAAAATCTTCGCTGAAAAATTTTGGGAGATCTGCCCTGATCGATGAAAACCTCCTCGCTGAATTAGGCGGAATAGATCGGTCGAGCGAAGTATTCGCAGCTGGCGATCGGGAATTCACGTTGCCGGGGCTTGTGGTCGATGATCACGGAGCAGTGGGACTGCCTTTGTCAAAGATCCAGGCTTGCAACCTGATCGAGTTGTGTCGGCAGGCACCTTACGGCAAGGGTACGCGGACGATTTTGGATACGGATGTGCGACGGGTCTGGGAGATGGATCCGGTGCGTTTCGAGTTGACGAACCCGGAGTGGAGTACACTGATCGAGTCCATACTTGAGGAAGCAAAACTGCGCCTGGGACTCGAGGCGTGCACTCTTTCGGCCCACTTGTACAAGTTGCTGCTTTACGAACAGGGGAGCTTTTTCCTGCCGCATCGCGACGGGGCAAGACTGGATTCAATGGTTGCCACACTGATCGTGGCCTTGCCGTCGGTGTACGAAGGCGGAGAACTGGTGGTTCGGCACGACGGCAAGGAGCACGAGATTGCGTTTCCCGGTGCCGCATCCGGGTTCGAATTGAGCTACGCGGTTTTCTACGCAGACTGCCGCCACGAGGTCAGACCCTTGCGCAGCGGTCACCGCCTCTGTCTGGTTTACAATGTTACGCTTGAAAAATTGCATAAGGGAAAGCGACTATGCCCGCCGTCATACCGTACAATCTCGTTCAGGGTTGCGGAACTTCTCGGCTCGTGGCGGGAAAAGGGCGAAACCGAAAAACTTGTCGTGACGTTGGAGCACCGATACACGCGGGACGGAATCGCGATCGACAATCTCAAGGGCGCCGACCGCGGACGTGCCGACGTGATGTTCATGGCGGCTGAGCAGGCCGGTTGCTTCGCGCATCTTGCCCTGACTACCTTGTGGCAACATGGCGATGTCGATCATGATCACCGTGACTACTTCAACCCTGGACGATGGAGCTACCGATCCCGATCCCGAACTCGTGGCGATGGCGGGTCGGGCCGTGAGCATGAGATGGGAGAGATCTTTGACGTCCGACTGACTGCGAACCACTGGTCTGATCGACATGGCAATACCCGAAACTTCGGTGAGATCCCGGTGGAAGGCGATGAACTCGTCACGAGCAGAGCTCTCGACGACGGAGATCCAAGCGAGGAGGAATTCGAAGACTACACTGGCAATGCGGGCCTCACCCTGGAGCGTTGGTATCACAGGGCCGCCATTGTGATCTGGCCGAAGGATCGGCACTTCTCCGTTTTGTGCGGCGCTGGAACACGGGCTGCCGTTGGTGGCTTGGAAGCGATGGTGATGACGTCGGAACGCAGCCCCGGGGAACAGGGTGAGGCGACGCGGCGCGACAGACTTCAGTTCGCCGGAGCCATCATCGACGGCTGGGAGACACCAGACCCCTGGTCCTTCTACGGCGACGACGAGTTTGATCAAGGCGTCTTTTCGATGCTGCTTTGCAAGCTGGATGATCCCGGGTTGATGCGACGCTTTCTGTCTGAGATCGTGCGAGCCGACGGTAACGTCGAGATTCACCAGGAGTTTACGGAATTCTGTCGGCGTCACGGGTTGGGCTGCCTTGAAGATGAACTGATCCGGACGATCGACGGCGCGTCGGAAGCGACGCTGCTCAGGAATGCGCGGCTGTTACATCTGCTCTGCACGAATCCTGACCTCGGCGAGGGCGATGCCGAAGTCTGCATCCGGTTGTGCCGGAGTGCCGCGGATGCGCTCAAGAGGTTCGATGACCAGCCTCCGAGGAATGCGTGGGAACGTAGAGAGATCGACCGCTCTGCGTTGCTTGTCACGTTGGCGGAAGCGATGCTGGAAATCGGGGCGCAACGCCCGTTGAGGCAAGTGATCGATCACGCGCTGGCAAGCCAAGGCACCTACGATCTGACCGATACACATCTCGAAGCCATTTTCAGACTTGAGCTGCGCCTTAAAGCGTTGTCGCCGACCGAGAATGCAATGGCGTTCTGGCTGTCCGCCTGCCGACGAGAACTGCAGGCGCGAACCGCGCAAGAACCTCAAGCGCCCGAAGATTTCCGGCGCAACGCCGAACTTTCTTGCAAATGTGCGGACTGCCGCGAATTAAGCCGTTTCCTGGCGGACCCGGTCGAACACGAGTGCCGCATGCCGCTAAATACGGAACGGCGCAAGCATCTGCATCGCATCATTGACGGCGATCAGTGCGACGTGACCCACGTCACCGAGCGTCGGGGTTCACCGTATACCCTGGTTTGCAAGAAAACCACGGCCTCTTACGAGAGGGCATGCCGGGAATTCGAGCGGGACAAGCGCAATCTTTCTTGGCTCGCGCAGGTTGAGAAAGGACTTGGCAAGAGTCCTACCGATCGCTCAAATCGGCGCGTCGGCGCAAAGTGAACCTGTCGCTGATAGACGACCCGCAAGTGTTCGCTACGGTAGTGGATTTCTGGTTGGCCCGGGTCGACTCGCTCGGGTTTGTCGGTCTGCCCGGGTACGGGGCTCCCGAATTGATCCGGAACCGCCGGAGGATTCCTACGGCAACGGAGTCGCTGCGGCACCCGGCCTCGTGTTGGCAGCGTCCGTTTAACTTTTTTTCGGAAGGCCGGTACGACCGCCACTTCCTGCGGACCTCTCACTCGGAGACAAAACGGCATGATCAAGGTTTTCGGGCACAAGGCCCCTGACACCGACGCGACAGGCTCGGCAATCATCTGGTCCTGGTACCTCAACGAGGTGAGGGGGCAGCATGCCGCCCCATTCGTTCAGGACGAGCCGAACGCGGAGGCAAAATTCGTCCTCGAGCGTTGGAACCTCGACTGTCCTGCCCTGCTCGGTGGAGTCAAGGCCGGCGATGATGTGGCAATAGTCGACACGAACAACCCGGCCGAACTGCCGGACGGAATCAATTCGGCGAATGTCGTGGCTGTCATGGATCATCACCTGATTGCGGGAGGGCTGCAAACCAGCCAGCCGATCGAGTTCGTCATTCGGCCCGTGGCAGCGACGGCGACCGTGATTGCCGGAGTGATGGGAGACGCGCTCGGCGACGCACCCGAGTCGATCAAGGGCATGATGCTGTCATGCATTATCTCCGATACTCTCGAGTTTCGAAGCCCCACGACGACGAACGAAGACAGGGAACTGGCCCTTCGTCTCGCAACCGAACTCGGCGTCGGAATTTCGGACCATGCCGCAGAGTTGTTTGCTGCCAAGTCGGACGTTTCCCACCTCTCCGCCAGCGAACTGTTGCGCCTTGATTCAAAAATCTATGACACGCCGAAAGGCAAGTTCCGGATAACAATGCTTGAGACGACCAGCCCTTCAGGATTGCTCGAACGAAAGGACGAGTTGATTGGAAGCATGGCGAGCGTGGCGTCGGAGGACGGAGTCGAGGAAATCCTGGTTTTCGTGATCGACATACTTGGCCTGGAGGCGACACTTGTTGTTCCCAACGACAAGGTTCGCTCAACGGCCGAATCGGCCTTTGGCGTCACGTCAATGGGCGACACGATCGTCTTGCCAGGTATCGTTTCACGCAAGAAACAGATTGTCCCGGCGTTACAAGGATGACGTCTTCAGACGAACGGGCGGTCAGGAACATCGTTCGGTCTGCAATTTGTCAGTTGCGTCTGGAAGGAATGAGTGATCAGGAGTTCAATCCGGCGCCGGTACCCACGACAAGGGCAACGGATACCCGATCAGCGACCGGCGAGTACGGTGGACCTGCGGAGAACTCAATGAAAGGACCTTGATATGGCAGCATGGGATTTCGATGTGAACTGCCCGGCAAAACCTCTCTACGAGATCGGGGAAATCCCTCCGCTCGGCCATGTGCCGGAAAATATGCACGCGTGGGCGATCAGGCGTGAACGTCACGGCGAACCCGTCGATGCCATGAAGGCGGAAATTGTCGACGTGCCGAAGCTCGACAGCCACGAAGTGCTGGTCATGGTGATGGCGGCTGGTGTCAACTACAACGGTGTATGGGCGGGCCTGGGCATCCCCGTTTCACCGTTCGATATCCATGGCGCCGAATATCACATCGCCGGATCAGATGCGTCCGGAATCGTCTGGGCCGTCGGGGACAGGGTCCGGCGCTGGAAAGTCGGGGACGAAGTCGTCATCCATTGTAACCAGGACGACGGCGACGACGAGGAATGCAACGGGGGAGACCCGATGTATTCGACCAGCCAGAGAATCTGGGGTTACGAAACGCCTGACGGATCATTTGCCCAGTTTACCAATGTCCAGGCCCAACAGCTCATGCAGCGACCTCGCCACCTCACCTGGGAAGAAAGCGCGTGCTATACCCTTACGCTCGCAACAGCTTACCGAATGCTCTTCGGTCATCGGCCGCATGTCCTGCGACCGGGCCAGAATGTCCTGGTCTGGGGGGCATCGGGCGGACTGGGCTCTTACGCGATTCAACTGATCAACACCGCCGGGGCCAATGCGATCGGGGTCATTTCCGACGAAAGCAAGCGCGAGTTCGTCCATTCACTGGGCGCAAAAGGGGTGATCAACCGAACCGAGTTCAACTGTTGGGGGCAACTCCCGAAGGTCAACTCCGACGAATACCGGAAATGGTTCGCCGACGTGCGAAAATTCGGCAAGGCGATCTGGAACATCACCGGCAAGGGAAACAATGTCGACATGGTGTTCGAACATCCGGGCGAAGCGACATTCCCGGTTTCGACATTCGTGGTCAGGCGCGGTGGCATGGTGGTCATTTGTGCGGGGACGACGGGTTATAATCTGACGATCGATGCACGATACCTCTGGATGCACCAGAAGAGGGTTCAGGGAAGTCATTTTGCCAATCTCATGCAGGCTTCGCGCGCCAACAAGCTCATGCTGGACCGGCGTCTCGATCCGTGCATGTCTGAAGTCTATCCCTGGGGTCAGATTCCGGACGCGCATATGAAAATGATGCGGAATGAGCACAAACCCGGAAACATGGCCGTTCTCGTCAATGCTCCAACGACCGGCTTGAGGACGATCGAGGACGCACTTGAAGCGAGTTGGCCGAAGTGATCTCGGCGGCGCGACAGGCGAAAACTTGAGCAAAGGGGCCAATCTTGCCCGAACCACATCCGGATCAACGGTCGCGATTCGCAAATGCAGTTTGACAGGTACACCCTGGACTCGACCCGCGGGCGGAATGTCCCGAGACGCGGATTCCGAGCGCCTGCGCGCCCGGCCGTCTCGATAATTGCCTGATCCGATGCCGGAGATTCGCGAGGCATTGCCGCAGTTTTCAGATGACCAGTCTGTGGCCTATCAGGCATTTGTCGAGATATTCTCGGATGCCGGCATCGACCTGGAAAAGCGGCGGCAACGAACCAAACGGAGCCGAAAAAGCGCGCCGCAGGTCGTCGCCGTTCTGGGAAAGGCCGGGTCAGGCAAGACGTTTTTTCTGGCGGAACTTGTCAGGACCCTGGTTTCCGCAGGCGTCAAGGCGGTTTCCGAAAGCGAAGCCGCACCAAAATCCAATGACGGCCGAACGCTCGCCGTGCTCGCACCGACCAACAAGGCGGCAAGCGTTCTCAGGAACCGCGGAGTTCCCGCAACGACCATACACCGGATCATGTACACGCCGGAGTACGATCCGGAGTATGACAAGATCGCAGCCTGGCTCGAGGGGAAGGAAAAGCGCCCGACGACTGCACTGGTCAGCGATTCGATTCTTGAGCGCGTTCAGTCATTCTATCGGATGAGCCCTTCGATTGCCGCGGCCTTCGCGGCGGCCGGTATCAGTACTGCGGAATTCATCAAGGGTTGGGCACTTCGGGACGAGCCGTTGGATATCGGATTCGTCGACGAGGCCTCCATGCTGGATGTTCGGCAGCTGGACGACCTGAAAACGATATTCTCGACGATCGTGCTGTTCGGCGACCCGGCACAACTTGCTCCGGTAAGGAATGAAAATTCCATGGTTTTCGAAAGTCCGGAGTTGATGCGGACATTCCTTCTCAGCCGAATTCATCGCCAGGAGAGCGACAATCCGATTCTTGACCTCGCGCATGACCTGCTTGACCCCGGGTCCGACTTTCCATCGTTCATTTCAAAGATCAGGCGCCTGAGCGCGCGCGATGACCGCGTTCGGTTCTCACGCCGGGTCGATGCGGATTTGATGGCGCGCTCGCCGGTCCTTTGCTGGAGGAATTCCAGCCGAATACGGCTCCTGGATGCGTTTCGGCGAGGTCACAAGGCTCCCCAAGACCGCTTGAAGCCGGGCGAGCCGCTGATTTGTGACGGCCTCGAGATCTCGCGCAAGCACCGCAAGGAACGCCTTGATCTTGAAACGCGTGGTGTGATCAAGGGCGCCCAGGCGGTGTTCCTGGACCGCTCGGCGAGGCCCGGTTATTCAAGGCTCTACATGATGGGGGCACCCGAGCCGGTCATCTCCGTGCCAACGATCATCAAGATCGAGGTCCCGGGAGAGACGGAGCCGTTCATGGCGTCTTCGGCGCACATGGGCGGCGTGTTCCTGCATGGGGCGGCTTGTACCATCCACAAGTCGCAGGGGTCGCAGTGGCCGGCCGTGCAGATCTTCGGTCCCGACCTGACCGCGGCGTCGAGATCAGGCATGATCGAGGCCGAGTTGCCGCTCTGGAAACGTCTCGCCTATGTTGCCGTCACCCGCGCGGAGAAAAGACTTGTCTGGGTTCACAACGCCGCGTTGGCATGGCCGAGTCGGCCCCTCGACACGTCGGACCTCGATATTCAGGCGAGTTTGGGTCTCGAGCCCAGGGGAGCCTGATCCCGGCCCTTCGATCTGCCATCCCTGTCGATGCAGTCACGGCCCGAAGCAGCGATGGATCGGCGAAAGGCGTCATCCTTCGTGCACCTAGAAAACCAAGTTCATCATCAGGAGCGATACGACGAGAAAGAGAATGGTCATGATGCCGCCGGTTCTCATGAAGTCCGCCACCCGGTAGCCGGCCGGTCCCATGATCAGTGCGTTGACCTGGTGGGTCGGGATCAGGAACGAGTTTGACGTGGAAATCGCGACGGTCATGGCGAAAATCGCCGGGTCGCCGCCGGATGCCAGGGCTATGGAGACCGCAAGCGGGACAAGGAGTACCGTGGCGCCAACGTTCGACATGATCAATGTGAAGACGGTCGCCAAGGCGGCGATTCCAGCCTGAAGTGACCAGATCGGCCATCCTTCCAGCAAGTTCAATATCTGTTGCGCAATCCATTCCGCGGTTCCGGTGCTCTGGACTGCCTGTCCAAGCGGAATCAGGCCGGCAAGCAGAAAGACCGTGTTCCAGCCCACGGAATGGTAGGCTTCGTCAACCGACAACACGCCTGTCACGATCATTCCTGCGGCTCCAGTCAGAAGGCACAGGGAAAGCCGAACGTCGGTGAACAGGACGAGAGATATTGCGACGAGGAAAAAGAACAGCGCCCAGCCAACCTTTTTGGGACGGACTTCGTCCTGTGGGAATTCCGAAGTCACGATGACAAAATCCGAGTTGTTCTTGAGACGGGTCAACCTCGTCCACTGGGTCTGGACGACCAGCGTGTCGCCAGCCTGAAACGGAACCTTGCCGATCACTGTGGCCGGGTGGTCTTCGGTCTCGACGTAGCTCAGGGTTTCTTCAACCCGGTGGATTGCAAGCAGGTTCAGACCAAATGTCTTTCGAAACAGGAGGTCTCGAGCCGTCTTCCCGATCACCCGCGAATTCGGGGGAACGACGATTTCGGCGATGCCAGACTGTGCAGGCGAAAATTCCTCGTTAAAGACCTTGAGCCTGTCCTCGATCCTGAGACCATAGACATCGGCGATCTCCTGGATGACCTTTCGGCGCCCGAGAATCGCCAGTCGGCAAGGAGCGACAATCGTGGTGTCGACGGGGGGCGCAAGCCATTTTTGCCCATGGTGGTACGTGCCGATGATATAGAGGTGGTAGGCTTCCATCATGTCGGAGAGCGTCTGCCCGACCAGGAGATGACCTTCGGGAATGACCACTTCGAAGATGTCGGCTTTCAGTCCATAAAGCCGCTTCACGTAGTCTTTCACCGATTGGGCCGTGGTCGCTTCGTCCTTCTTGGACTTTCCGGGCAGAACCCATCGGCCGAACAGGACGAAATAGAGTATCCCGGTCAGAACGAGCGCGGAGCCGACGGGCGTGACGGAAAACATGTGAAATGTTTCCATCTTGAGTTCATCCGAAAGTGTCCTGTTGGTCGAAATAATCAGGTCGTTGAGAAGGATTAGCGGCGATGACCCGACCATGGTCATGGTTCCTCCGAGTATCGCGCAGAATCCCATTGGCATCAGAAGCCTGCCTAGCGGCAACTCGGAACGGGCAGAAATTCGGCTGACAACCGGCAGAAACAGTGACGCGGCCCCGACATTCTGCATGAAGCCGGAGATGACACCGACCGTTCCGGAGACTATCGGAATGATTCGCTTTTCCGATGCCCCTCCCATGCGAAGGATGGTGGCGGCTACCTTGCTCATGATGCCGGTGCGGTCCAGCCCGGCACCGATGATCATCACCGCAATGATTGAGATGACCGCGTTCGAGGCGAATCCGTCGAACAGTGAATTGACGTCGACAATGCCTCCTAGTCCGGGCAGATAACTCAGGGCGCCGAGAAGAACCATGACGAGAATCGCCGCAAGATCGACTCGGACGATTTCGGAAACGAAAAGAAAGACGGTGAACGCAAGAACGCCGAGAACGACGATCATCTCGAAACTCAGGCCGAATGGAAGCATGCGCGGGTTTCCGTCGGGGAATGTCCGTAGTTGGGTGACAACGCTCCGAACAACGCTCCGACCAGCCTGTCACCGGGATTGATCGCGAACCTATATGTCACGTCAGGTTCAACCTCAACTATTGGAGACGCGGCGGACGGCGGCAGCGTTGCTCTCGTGGAATCTTCTGAGCGCTTTGTCGGTCGTCGGTTTTTCCGTCGACGCGCCCGAGACGGCATCTTCGATGATGTGCCCGCAGCACGTCCCGCCGCGGACCACGGCTCTATCCCGGCTTCACCCCATGATATCTCCGAGTGACGTCATGCTACCTTTCCGGACTGTCCGGGCGATCGATTTGTCCGCAAGTCTGCTGTCAAACCGTTTCCCGGATGGGACGAAAAGGGGTCAAAGCCGGGGCATTCCGAATCTGAACCGGTAATGGCACCCTTGACCTTTCGATCAGTTTAGACCAGATTGTGTCTGGTCTGATATTGTCCGAAATGGAAGTGAATGCCATGTCGGAAATCGGTTCTTTCGAGGCGAAAACCCGTCTGCCGCAACTGCTTCGGCGCGTCGGCGCGGGCGAGCGGTTCGTCATTACAAGGCACGGCCATCCCGTGGCCGAACTGATCCCGTTCCAGCCACAGGATTCTGTCAAGGTGCGGTCCGCAATCAACGCTTTGAAGGAATTCCAGCGGACACACAGTCTCGGGACCCCGGTGCGGCGTATCATCGAGGAGGCCCGCAGGCACTGATGGCGTTCGTCCTTGATTGTTCGGTGGCCATGGCATGGGTCTTCCCGGACGAGGCATCCGATGCAACCGGCCGACTGCGGGATTCGCTCATTGAAGACCGCGCCTTTGTGCCGTCACTCTGGCCTGTGGAGGTTGGTAGCGTATTGCTCGCCGCTGCCAGGCGGAACCGCATCGGTATCGACGAGTGGCCACGTATCTGCGCAATGCTGGATGCGTTGCCCATCGAGGTCGAACCAGTATCCGTGGCGCGCGTCTGGTCGGCCACCCTTGACCTGGCAAGACAGCATGACCTGTCCATTTTCGATGCGACCTACCTTGACCTGGCACTGCGCATGAAACTTCCATTGGCCACTCTGGATCGCGCTCTCGCCAAGGCTGCCCGGCGTGCCGGAATCGAGACGCGGGCGACCCCACCACCGTAGCGTCAGCCGCCAGACGGGGTGCGGAAGATCTCGCGGCACCTGCAGTGCCTGCTTGCGATCCGATGCATGCGCCGACACCATGGCCGAGCCCGGGCACAGATGGCCGAATTCGCCGCTTGCCAGCCGCTTGACCCGAAAGACAACCTGATCTCCATTTCCGGCAGGAACCGTCCGGCCTCCCGTCAATCCGGAAACCCGCGAGCGCGGATACGTCTTGCCAGAATGCATATGAGTTCGAACATGATCGAAACCCCCAACCACGCGGTTCCCCCGCCGGGGTCGAACGGAGGAGAAACTTCCACCAGGTCCGCTCCGATCAGGTTGACACCCTGGAGGCCGCGAACTGCCCGTTGTGCCTCGTACGAAGTCGGGCCGCCGATTTCCGGTGTTCCGGTACCGGGCGCATACGCGGGATCGATGAAATCGATATCGAACGAGCAATAGGTCGGGGAGCTGCCGACAACAGTTCGGGCCTCCGCCATGACATCATCGATGCCGCGCTCGAAAAGCTCGTCGACCGGAATGATCGTGACGCCTTCCCTTTGTCCGAAGGTGATGTCCTCGTCATCGTACATCGTGCCGCGAATTCCGATCTGAATGACCCGGCGAGGGTCGAGCAATCCTTCCTCGACCGCGCGGCGAAAAGGAGTACCGTGGGTATAGAGACTGCCGCCAAAATAGGAATGAAACAGGTCAGTGTGGGCGTCCATGTGGATCATTCCGACGGGGCCGTCCCTTGCCACCGCCCTCAGAATCGGCAACGACACGAGGTGGTCGCCCCCCGCGGTCACGGGAACGATGTTTTTCTCGAGCACTCCAAGGTAGAATTCGGTAATGCGGTTCATTGTGTCCTGAACATCGGCGGGATTGACCGCAACATCGCCGAGGTCGGCGCAGTTGGCGATCTCGAAGGGACTAATCCTGTTGAACGGATTGGTGGAACGAATCATCGTCGAGTAGTCGCGCAGTTGCCTTGGACCGTGTCGCGGGCCGGGGCGGTTGGTGGTTCCGGCGTCCCATGGAACGCCGATGAGTCCAATATCGACTTCGGCGATTCTCTCATGCTCGATTGTCAAATGCGGCAATCGCATGAACGTCGGAACTCCGGCAAACCGCGGGAGGTCCAGGCCGGAGACGGGCTGGAAAAACTGGCTGGAATGACGCGACATGGTTCCTGATCCTCGGTTTTGGTCCTGCATTCGAATCCTGGTGGGCGGAGACGGCACAACGGGCGGGACGAAGATGAAGGCGGGGCCGTGAATTCGGAATGTCGGCCCCATGCCCGCGTCCATGGCAATTTGCGGCGGTCCGGCTCGATCGTTTACCGGTCGGTTCGGAAAACGTTACAGAACTCTCGCAGGACATCGGAAAGGGCGGCAGCTCCGATCGGAGCCACTTCCTTGGTGAGTTCGTGGGTTATTTCCTCATCCCCGAGGCCGGCGGCCAGATTGGTGATTATTGAAACCGCCGCGACGCGAATCCCAAGGTATCGCGCGAGGATGACTTCGGGAACGGTCGACATCCCGACCGCGTCCGCTCCCAGGATTCCGAATGCCCTGATCTCGGCAGGAGTTTCGAAACTCGGCCCCGGAACCCAGGCATAGACGCCTGAGCCAAGGGAAACCCCGGCATTCGCCGCCGCTTCCCCGAGCATGGACCGGAGGCGCGGGTCGTAGGCCGTCGTCATTGTGACAAATCGCCGGTCATCGCCGATTCCCGTCAGCGGATTGATACCCGACAGGTTGATGTGATCTTCGATCATCATCAGGGACCCGGGCGGGAGGATCCGATTCAGGGACCCTGCGGCGTTGGTGAGAATCAGGGCTTCCGCACCAAGTCCACGAAGAACCTCGAGCGGAAACCGCATCGCGTCTGACGAGCCGGACTCGTAGTAGTGCACCCGCCCGGACATGACCGCGACCTGGGAACCTCCGCAGGTGCCGATTTTCAGCTGTCCCGCGTGTCCCGAGACCCCGGTCGCCGGGAATCCGGGCAACACGTCGAAGCCCACGCTGTCGCCGTCGATGATGTTTGCGACATCGCCGAGACCTGAACCGAGTACGACCGCGATGTCTATGTCCGTCTCGCAAAAGGCACGTTCAAGCACGCGCAGGCAGGCGTCGACCTGTTCGAGGCCTGGTCGCCTGTGACCGGGAGGCGACGGCATGACTATTCTTCCTTGACGTACGGTTGGCCGCCGGCCCGCGGGGGAATTGCCTTGCCGACAAACCCGGCAAGAATGACGACCGTGAGGATGTAGGGCAGGGCCTGCATGAACTGGACCGGCAGGACGAAGAGACCGAATACGTCGACGTTCTGGTATTTGGTTCCGATCGCCTCGAGAAACCCGAAAAGAAGGCAGGCATAAAGCGCGTTCAACGGCTGCCACTTGGCAAAGATCAGGGCCGCGAGGGCAATGAATCCCTTGCCCGCCGACATGTCCTTGACAAATCCGGCCGCGGAGGTCCCGAGGGACAGGTACGCCCCAGATATTCCGCAGAGAATTCCGCAGATGATCACTGCCTGGTAGCGCAGCAGGATGACCGAAATCCCGGCCGTGTCGACCGCACCGGGGTTCTCGCCAACTGCCCGCAGCCGGAGTCCGAACCGGGTCCTGAACAGCACCCACCATGTCAGCGGAACCGCGAACAGGGCCATGTAGACGATGACATTATGGCCGGACACCAAGTCGTGGTAGACAGGACCAATCAAGGGAATGTTCTGCAGCGTCTCGGCCAGGGGGAGCGAAATCTCGGTAAATCGGGCGTCGCCCTTGAGTTGCGGTGTCTGGCCTCCAAGGCGGAAAAGGCTCTGACCGACGAGAACAGTCATTCCCGACGCCAGGAAATTAATCGCGACGCCGGAAATCAACTGGTTTCCGCGAAGCGTGATCGAGGCGAACCCATGCAGGACCGCAAGGGCTATGGAGATTCCGATTCCGGCTGCCAGGCCTGCCCAGGCTGACCCGGTGGTGGCGGCGACCGCTGCCGCACAGAACGCACCCGCAAGCATCTTGCCTTCGAGACCGATGTCGAAAATACCCGCCCGTTCCGAAAACAGCCCGGCCAGGCAGGCCAGCAGGAACGGTGTCGCCAGTCTCAGGCTGGAATCGAGCAGCTGGAGGAAGACGAGAAATTCCATCAGTTTCCCGCCTCCCGGAATTTACGAAGGAATCCCTCCACGGGGAAGCGCACAAGGTTTTCGAGGGCCCCCGTGAACAGTATGACCAGTGCCTGAATGACGACGATCATTTCGCGTGAAATCGCGGGCATTTCAAACGCGAGTTCCGCGCCGCCCTGGTAGAGGATTCCGAACAGGATCGCCGCGAGGAAGACGCCGACCGGATGCGATCGGCCAATCAGGGCAACGGCAATTCCAACGAAACCCGCCCCCTGGACGGCATCCAGAACCAGGCGGCTTGCCTCTCCCATGACTGTATTCAGCGCCATGAGCCCCGCCATTCCGCCTGACAGCAACATGGTGGCCATGGTGATGCGCATCGGTGAAATCCCCGCATACACCGCGGCAGTTTCGGATTGCCCGAAGGCGCGGATTTCGTAACCGAGGCGGGTTCTCCAGATCAGGACCCAGGTCAGGAACGTGCACGCGACTGCCAGTAGGAACGATATGTTCATGGGTGTTCGCGATATCCGGATGCCGATCCAGCCGGCCAGTTCGTGCATGAACGGCATGCGCGCGCCGTCGCCGAACTTCCGGCTCTCCGGTGCCATGGATCCCTCGACTTTCAGGACATTGACGAGCAGGTAGACCAGGAGGGCCGAAGCGATGAAGTTGAACATGATCGTCGTGATGACGACATGACTGCCGCGGCTGGCCTGCAAATACGCCGGGATGGCGGCCCATGCGGCACCCGCAAAGGCCGCACCGGCGATGGCCAGCGGGAACGCGAGCACCCAGTGCGTATCGCCGACAGCGCTCAGACAGACGACTGCAACACCGATTCCTGCAACGCCGGCCTGTCCTTCACCGCCAATGTTGAACAGGCTCCCGTGAAAGGCGATCGCAACCGCAAGGCCGGTAAACGTGAAGCTGGTTGCATAATAGAGTGTGTATCCGATTCCGTAGCTGCTCCCGAGGGCGCCCGTCAGGAGAATCCTCAATGCACGCAGCGGGTTCTCGCCGATCATGAGGACGACAAGACCGGCCACCACGAATGCAAGCACGAGGTTCAGAAACGGGACAAGAAACAGCCGTATCCAGCCGCGCGTCCGGTCATTCATCGCCCGGACTCCGCTGAAGAAGACCGCCCGGAGGACATGTGTCCCCTCGCGGTTTCGAAATCATGAGCAAGACCCGCCATCAAGAGTCCGAGCTCGCGCTCGTCGGTCCGCTCGGTCAACTCGTCGCTCGAGATCGATCCGTCGAACATGACGGCAACCCGGTCGGTGAGCGAGAGAATCTCGTCAAGTTCCACGGAAATCAGCAAGATCGCCTTTCCGGCATCGCGGAGAGCGACGATCTGGCGGTGGATGAATTCGATCGCACCGATATCCACGCCCCGGGTCGGCTGGCCGACGATCAGGATGTCCGGGTCGCGTTCGAATTCCCGCGAAATCACGATTTTCTGCTGGTTCCCGCCGGAGAACCGGCTGGCACTCAGGTTCCGGTTCGCCGGCCGAATATCGTACTTCTCGATCTTTGCCTCCGCGGCCTCGAATATCGAGCGCCGGTTTGTCAGTCCGAAACGGCGGCAGTACCGGTCAACGACATGGTAGCCAAAAACCGAGTTCTCCCATTGGGCGAATTCCATGATCAGGCCCAGCCGGTGCCGGTCTTCGGGGACGTGAGCGATACCGGCTGCGCGGCGCGACTGGCCGTCGGCGCGCTCGACTTCGATTTCCGCGCCCTTGACGCGCACGTTGCCGGACCCGGACGTGATACCGCCAAGGACGGCAAGCAACTCCGATTGTCCGTTGCCGGCGACGCCGGCAATTCCGAAAATTTCCCCGGCGCGGACGTTGAACGAGATCTCTTTCAGTCGCCGTAGCCCGTTTCTGTCGGTCACCGAGAGGTTTTCGACATCGAGAAGGATATCGCCCGGTTGACATGGTTGCTTTTCGACCCTGAGAAGGACCTTTCTCCCGACCATCAATTCGGCAAGTTCTTCGGGCGACGTCTCGGCGGTCCTGAGCGTTGCCACGAGTTCCCCTCGACGCATGACGCTGACACTGTCAGTTACATCCATGATTTCGCGAAGTTTGTGGGTGATCAGGAGAATCGTCTTCCCCTGGTTCCGCAGGTTGCGGAGAATCCGGAAAAGGTGATCGGCTTCAGATGGCGTCAGCACACCCGTCGGTTCATCGAGAATGAGAATGTCGGCGTTGCGGTAGAGCGCTTTCAGGATTTCGACGCGCTGCTGCAATCCGACCGAGAGATCTTCGATGACGGCCTTGGGATCGACCTCAAGTTCATACTCGTGGGCGAGTTCCCCGAGCAGCGCCCGCGCCCTGACCAGCGACGGCGCGAGCAAAGAGCCGTCCTCGGCGCCGAGGACGACATTCTCGAGCACGGTGAAGTTCTCGACCAGCATGAAATGCTGGTGGACCATCCCGATTCCCGCACGAATGGCAGCTTCGCTGTTGGGGATCGGTGTTTCCCGCCCGTCTATGAAGATCTGCCCGGCATCGGCAGAATAATGCCCGTAGAGAATCTCCATGAGCGTGGATTTCCCGGCGCCGTTTTCTCCAACGATTCCGTGAATCTCGCCTTTCTTGATCGAAAGGTCGATGTCACGATTCGCCCGGACAGGCCCGAAGCTCTTGGAAATTCCTCTCAGTTCAATGGCCGGGGCGACCAGGTCCGGTCGCCCCGAAACCGAATGGCTCGACACTGCGTCGCTCGATCAGGTACGCTTACATGACCGGGCAGCTCTCGTCGGAAAGGTAGTCATGAACGCTTATTTCGCCCGAAATGATTTTCTCGGCCGCAGTGTCGGCTGCCATGCGCATGTCGTCCGAAACCAGGCCTGCATTGTTCTCGTCGAGAGCGTAGCCGACTCCGTCGTTAGACAGCCCGAGAACCGAGAATCCGGTCGTGAAGTTACCTGACGTTCCATCCTTGAACGCGTTGTAGACTGCGACGTCAACACGCTTCAGCATCGATGAAAGCACGCTGCCAGGATGAAGATGGTTCTGGTTGCTGTCGACACCAATCCCGAGAACGCCTGCATCGGCAGCCGCCTGGAGCACCCCGCGGCCCGTGCCGCCGGCTGCGTGGTAAACCACGTCCGCGCCCTGGTTGATTTGCGCCATGGCAAGCTCGCCGCCCCGAACGGGGTCATTCCACGCGCTGGCCGTGGTTCCGGTCATGTTCTGGAATACCTCGATATCGGGATCGACCGACTTGACGCCCTGCACATAACCGCAAGCAAACCTCCGGATCAGGGGGATGTCCATTCCACCGACAAACCCGACTTTCCCGGATTTGCTTGCCATCGCCGCGAGAATGCCGACGAGGTAAGAGCCTTCGTGTTCCTTGTAGACGACCGAGCGTACATTCGGTTGATCGACAACCATGTCGATGATTGCGAAATTCGTGTCCGGAAAGTCGGGCGCCACGGCTTCGAGCGCCGATGCGAACGCGAAACCGGTCATCACGACCGGGTTGTTGCCGGCACGGGCGAAGCGGCGGAGCGCCTGCTCCCGCTGGGCTTCCGATTGCATTTCGAATTCCCGGTACGCGATGCCGGTTTCCGCGGTGAATCTTTCCGCGCCGTTGTAGGCAGCTTCGTTGAATGACTTGTCGAACTTTCCTCCGACATCATAAATGATTGCAGGTCCCTCGGCCTGCACTACCGTCGCGAGCATGAGGCCGGCGATTGAGCCTAGGACGGTCCTGAACGTTGTCATTGCTTCCCCCTGTTCGTTGATGCATCGTTGGATGAAACCAGACCCGCCGGACCAGTCCGCCGGGCGTTCATGTGCAGGAGTCGTTTAGCATTGACGACCGGTTTCTCGTCAACCGGATTCTTGAGCAATCGACCGCCGTGCGATGTCGCGGCGATGTCCGGATATGCTCGGGGTCAGTTCGGTCGTCATCCCGGTCGGCCGGAATGGACGGCCGACCGCTTCGCCGGGGTCGCCGCGGGAGGCCGAAGATAGAGGGGCAGGGGACGCGGGTAGGAACCGCCTTCGACGAGCTTTGTCCAGGTCAGCAAACCGAGGGTTTTGAGAAAACCGGGAACATCCCCGGACAGTTCCCGAAACAGAGGGATTTCGCCGTCACCTGAAGTGGCCGTTGTCGCCGAAGCCCCATTTTCGGCCAAAAATGCGCGGGCGTCGCGCACGTGGGGCTCTTCAAGCCCGTTCGGAATTGGAGCGGCCGTGAACTCCTGCGTTGCAATCCGGTTGAACTGCAGATCAACCGCGCAGAGAATCCTGTCACCGTTGCCGGCAATTCCGGATTCATGCGCCAGGAACGCAACCGATTCTAGTCTGCTCGTCCCGATGGCCGGTATGCCAAGCGCCAACGCCAACCCCCGAGCTGCAGAGACAGCGATTCTGGTACCGGTAAAGTTCCCCGGTCCCGTACCGACGCCGATGGCGGCGAGGTCGGTCCACGAAATGCGCCTGGCTCCAAGGAAGTCTTCCAGCATCGGGAAAAGCCGTTCGGCTTGACCCCGCTTCATGAAATCGATCACGTGGCCGACGGTTTCACCACCGGTGACCAGAACTGCGGCGCAATGCTCGCGCGCTGTATCGAATGAAAGAACGGTGCGATCACGCCGCAACCGGACAGACCTCGGTGACTTCCGGAATGTAGTGCCGCAGGAGGTTTTCGATTCCCATCTTCAGTGTAATTGTCGACGATGGACAACCCGCGCATGCACCTTGCATATGAAGGTAGACGACGCCGCGATCAAATCCGTAAAAGGTTATGTCGCCACCGTCCTGGGCGACCGCAGGGCGCACCCTGGTGTCCAGAAGTTCCTTGATCTGGGCGACGATTTCCGAATCGGGCCCGTCATCGGACTTGTGAGCGGACATTTCCGCGTCCGCCCCCAGAACGGCCTGCCCGGACTGGAAATGTTCCATGATTGCGCCGAGAATCGCAGGTTTTATGTGGTTCCAGTCCGTACCGTCCCGCTTTGTGACGGAAATGAAATCGTTGCCGAAGAAAACCCTGGTCACACCCTGCACGCAAAAAATCCGGCTTGCGAGCGGAGAATCGGACGCGGTGTTCGGGTCCGGGAAATCGACCGTTCCGCTGTCAAGTACGGTCTGCCCCGGCAGGAATTTCAAAGTTGCCGGGTTCGGTGTTGCCTCAGTCTGAATGAACATCTCTTGCCCCTCTCGATTGAAGGAAATCATAGGGTTCGGTGGTAAGAGATGTCAAGCATTTAGAATTATTCTAATTTGAGCACCTTGGTCATTGCGTTGATTTGTTCACCGTGTTTCTGACGGAATTTCCTCAATTTCTCAGGCGATTCAGCAGTTGCCGCAACAGGGACGGCGCCTCGGGAGCGTCACTTTGCCGCGGTCGTGGGCTTTCGTTGTCCGTATGTTCAGGCAACGTCCCCGCAGCCCGGCGAATGCGTGCACATTCGTTCATGAATGCGTTGTCGTCGCCACTGACGATGAAAGGCGCCGCCTTTGCCACCGCGTCGAGCAGAGGGTCGAGCCAGGCAGCGTCTGACGTCGAGAAGTTGCCAAGAACGTGCGACGTAACGCGGCTCTTGTGGCCCGGGTGCCCGATACCGATCCGGACGCGACGGAAGTCCTTGCCCAAATGGTTGTCGATCGAGCGCAAACCATTGTGCCCGGCAGTCCCGCCTCCGACCTTGACCCGGCATTTTCCTGGAGCCAGGTCAATTTCGTCGTGAAACACCACAACGTTTTTCGGTTCGATACGGAAGAATCTCTGCGCTTCGGAAACCGAACGTCCGGATTCATTCATCATCGTTTCGGGTTTGAGCAGAACGACTCGAACGCCGTCGATCCGGCCATTCGACGCCAATCCCTGAAATTTTCTGCTCCAGGCGGGGAAGCCAAAACGCATCGCGATGTGCTCGACGGCCATGTAGCCGACGTTATGCCGGTGTCGCACGTACTTCCGACCAGGATTTCCGAGCCCTGCAAACAATATCATCCGCTCAGGATGGCAGACTCGCCGCCGGATTTGAAGTGACCGCGAATTCGGACACCGATTGACTGCGGATCAGCGTCGTTTTCCTTATCGGGACCGGATCCGGCCAGGCAGTCTTCCCGGAGGAAGATCCCGCGACGGATCTCGGAGTCAACTCCGCGACGCCAGTCGGAAGGCCAGGGACGTTTTTTACGTACGCCGCGTGCCGGTCGGACCACGCACTCCGCCGCAGGCAACGACTTCCCCGCCGTGATCGTGGCCGGCACTTGTTGACTGGATGTCAATGGCACAATTCCGAAATCCAGTCATCATGGAAGAACCGTGTTTCGATTTGACGGTTTCCGCCATCAATTCGGGGTCCATTCAAGTTGACGTTTCTGGTGATGTTGCGGGAATTGGACCTTGACGGTTATACGCTTCAGGTGCCTGCCCTGGAATCAAGACCTGCCCGGGCAGGCGTGCCTGTTTGCTTGACGGAGACCGATTAGGTTGGAAGTCCTCGTTGCAATGGCGGTTTTCGTTGCGAGCCATGTTGTCGCCAGGCGTTCGGGGCTCAGGCCGGCCTTGGTCCGTCGTCTGGGCGAACAGGCATATCTGATGATTTATTCCGTCGTGTCTCTGTTGCTCCTGACCTGGGTAATATGGGCGTTGCTTGCCGCCGACCGGATCATGTTATGGTCAGCACCGGCATGGTCATACGAATTCGCCGCAGTCGCAACGTTTGCCGGGTTCATCCTGATTGGAATCGGGTCCATTGTTCCGAACCCGAATTCTGTTGCATTTCGCAGGACCGGATTTGATCCTGGCCGCCCCGGAGTCGTGGGTTGGGTGCGGCATCCGTTGATTTTGGGTCTGGCACTTTGGGGACTCGCACATGTGCCGGCCAATGGCGACTGGCCAAGCGTGATTCTGTTTGGAGGTACCGCTCTATTTGGGGTCATCGGGGTCGTTTCTTTCGAGCGGCGTCTCAAACGGGAGTTCGGCGAGGACGAATGGTCACGGCTAACGTCGGGTCGCGGCCACCTTGACCGAAGGGCTGTTTTTGGGGCGGCGTTCGGGGTCGTGCTATGGGTCGCCTTTATTGTCCTGCACCCCGTTCTGTTCGGGGTGAATCCATGGGCCGGACTTGTCACGAGATTCGGATGATGGCAGCTTGATCGACATGACGGGGCGCCGTTCATGTCGTCTGGCCCGGTGGCCGGGGTTTCCAGGTTTGTTCGCCGGATGCCACCGATACGACCGCGCCGGACGGTGCTGAAGTCAGGATTCTGCTCGTGCTCAAGGGCGAAAGCGTAGCGCAGTTCCGGCCTGAGCCAGGTGCGCTCTCGCGGGTCGTTTTCAATGGACGGTCGAGGAAATCCGGTATGTCTTGACCGGCCGAGGCGAGATGTGGTGTCGAACCGGCGAGCACGAGGAAATCACCCCGCTGGCATCGGTCTTTTGCCTGGCTATTCCGCGCGGCACGTCATTCGGGTTCCGGGCGGTGGCTGGTGCCCAACTGACGGAAATTGCAGCGGCAACGCAGCCATGGCCCCTGCATTCCCCTGACGAGTAAACCATGTTTGCGCCCCATTGCTGACCTCGCCCCGATGGATTCTGTGTCCAATCTCACGGTGCAAACTCACTTGCGATCGAACAAATGCCGAAGGACGGGCGTTTGTCGGACTGTTGCAGGAAATAGGCAGTTCCGAAGCAGAAGCTGCAGCCGGTACGAACTCAAGGCAACATGATCGGCGCAAACTGAGAGAGTTCAGATTTCCTGCGGCGACAGACTCCTTTTGGTCGATCACTCCGTTTCAGGTTCCGTCGATTCCTGTTCTTCGATCTCTTCTTCATCTTCTTCCGGTGTTTCCGACTCGGTAGATTTCAAGCCCGACGGTGCCGAGATGTTGGCGATGACGAAGTCCCGGTCCGTGATCATCGGCCGGGTTCCTTCCGGGAGCGAGACGCTTGAAATCGTCACGACATCCCCGATATCCAGACCGGAAATGTCGACTTCGATAGCCGAAGGAATTTTGTTCGCCGTTACTTTCAGCTCGATTTCAGGGCGAACGACAGTGAGCACCCCGCCCCGGCGCAAACCGGTACAATCCAGTTCATTGACGAAGGTCACGGGGATAAACAGATTGACGCGCGATGTATAGTTGAGGCGCATCAGGTCGATATGGATCGGAAGGTCCTTGACGACGTCCCGCTGGACATTGCGGCAGATTACCCGGGAATCCTCGTGTCCTTCCAGTTTCAGTTCAAAGAGCGTCGAGAGAAAGCGCCCTTTCTTGAGCGTCTTGAACAACTCGTTGAACTTGACGTTAATCGCGACCGGATCCAGCCCACCGCCGTACACGACCCCAGGTACGAAACCATCTCTTCGCGCTTGGCGCGCACCGCCTTTTCCCGTTCTGTCGCGGGGAAAGGCGACGAATTGCGGCAGTTCGGCCATCTGCAATCTCCAAATACCAACAGGCCGTCCGGGACCGATACCCGACGGAATCCGCCGCCCTATAGGAAAGATCTGCCCTTTTGAAAAGGCGGAATTCAGGAGCGGGCCGGAAACCGGAGGCCGATTTCGCGGCTGGCGGCCGAACCGCGGGAAATGCAATCGATTGACGTGCTTGCCCGATTCGCGGTGACAACCGGGCTTCAACCGGCGGAAACCTGAGCATGTTCCTTAATGGTCGGCGTATGCGCCGCCGCGTGCGGTTCTGCCAGACAGTCGGGGCCTACCCTGTCGATCGAAGTGATACCGCAAAGCGCCATGGTCGTGTCGAGTTCCGTATGGATGATCTCGAGTGCGCGGGTGACGCCCCGGCCGCCCATGGCTCCCAGCCCATATACGAATGATCGGCCAATGAACGTACCGGATGCACCGAGCGCACATGCCTTGAGGACGTCCTGGCCCGACCTGATGCCGCTGTCGAAAAGGACTTCGACTTGATCACCTACAGCCTGGACGATCTCCGGCAACGCGCGGATCGAAGACGGCGCACCATCGAGCTGCCGCCCTCCGTGATTGGAAACGACGATGCCGTCCGCGCCCGATCGAACCGCCATTTCCGCGTCATCGGGATCGAGAATTCCCTTGACGATCAAGGGCCCCCCCCAGCGTTCCTTGATCCAGTCGATATCGGACCAGCTCAGTGACCTGTCCAGCTGCTCCGCTGACCATTGCATGAGAGACGTCATGTTCTCGACGCCCTTCGCGTGCCCGATGATGTTTCCAAACGTACGCCGACGGGTACGGATCAGACCCGCCGCCCAGGTCGGCTTGGTTGCAATGTCGATCATGTTTCGAAGGGTCGGCCGCGGCGGTGCCGTCATCCCGTTTCGAATGTCATGGTGACGGTGACCGATAATCGAAAGGTCCATGGTCAGCAGCAGCGCCGAGCAACCCGCGGAGCGTGCGCGGTCGATCAGGCGGCCGACGAAATCCCGGTCTTTCATTACGTAGAGTTGAAACCAGAAGGGCTCGCTGGTGTTTTCGGCGACATCCTCGATCGAACATATGGACATGGTCGAGAGAGTATAGGGGACGCCGAACTTCTCGGCCGCCCGTGCCGCGAGAATCTCGCCGTCCGCGTGCTGCATGCCGAGCAGGCCGACAGGGGCGAGAGCAACCGGCATGGACACGTCTCGTCCGACCATCTTCCCGGCAGTAGAGCGGTTCGAAATGTCGACCCCGACTCGCTGCCGAAAGCGGATTTCCGCGAAATCATCCGTGTTTTCCCTGAATGTCTGCTCGGTCCACGACCCGCTCTCGGTATAGTCGAAAAACATTTTCGGCACGCGCCGGCGGTAGAGGTCCTTCAGGTCGTCGATGCATACGATTACCGACATGGAATCCCCGCTCTTTCAGAAAAGGCTGTCCCGGCTGCCGCGTTTGCCATTCATGTCCGTCGGGCATTGTGCACGCCAAGGGCAAGCTCAGCGATGAAACCGAGCACTTCATCGGGCCTGGCGCCCGCTGCTATGCGTTGCACGATTGCCGTACCGACCACCGCGCCGTCGGCGATACGCGCCACGTCCGCCGCCGCTTCCGGCGTTCGAATGCCGAACCCGACACAGACCGGCAGTTCGCAGACCTCCCTGATCCGGGCGACTTCCGGCGCAATGAAACCCGCATCCGCGGCGCCTGCCCCGGTTATCCCGGTTATCGAGACATAGTAGATGAATCCGGAAGTGTTCTGGCGCACTTTCCGGAGCCGGACAGCGTCAGTCGTCGGCGTGGCAAGGCGAATGAATTCGATACCGCAGTTCAGCGCCGGAACACACAACTCGTCGTCTTCTTCGGGCGGCAGGTCCACGATGATCAGCCCGTCCACGCCCGAATTGACCGCGTCCCCGAGAAAGGCGTCAACGCCATACGAAAGGACGGGATTGAAATACCCCATCAGGATCAGCGGCGTTTCATTGTCCGACTCCCGGAATTCGGACGCCATTCGGAGCGTCCGCGCCAGGGTCGTTCCCGAACTGAGCGCCCGCTGGCCCGCAAGCTGGATCGTCGGGCCGTCAGCCATTGGATCGGTGAACGGAAACCCAAGTTCAATCACGTCGACGCCGACGTCGGGCAGGCCACGAAGAATCTCGAGTGTCGTGCCGTAATCGGGGTCTCCGGCCATGATGTACGGAATGAACGCCGAAGTCCCTTCAGCCTGGAGTCTCGAAAACCTGTCCTGAATCCGTGACATCTCGGTGCTCTCCGTTTTGTTGATCACAGGTGCGTTGTGCATTCCGGAAGCGCAATGCCGAAAACCATGATCCGGATTCCGCATGTCGACGGATCAGGACATCGACCGGAACCGGCTTTTCCGTGCCCTTGCCGCTGCGTGTTGTCAAGGGTAGATGGCACAACCCTGCACGCCCTATGTGAAGGTGCATGCCAGCAAGTTTCGCCGCGGGAGGCCGTTCCATGGGATTTCGTTCCGGAATCGTCGGGCTCCCGAATGTCGGGAAATCAACCTTGTTCAATGCGCTGACGCGTTCGGCCGCTGCGCAGGTGGCCAATTTCCCGTTCTGTACCATAAATCCAAATGTCGGGGAGGTTCCGGTTCCGGACCCGAGACTCGAAAAAATCTTCCTGATCGCCGGTTCGGCGCAGGCGGTTCAGGCAAAAATGACCTTCGTCGACATCGCGGGACTGGTTCGGGGCGCCTCGCGTGGCGAAGGCCTGGGGAACAGGTTCCTGGCCAGCATCAGGGAAATGGATGCGATCATCATGGTACTTCGATGTTTTGAGGACGGGCGGGTCACCCATGTGGAAGGAAATGTCGATCCGCTCGGCGATGCAGAAATCGTCGAGACTGAACTGCTGCTGGCCGACATTCAGTCGATCGAACGGCGTCGACAGGCGATGGACAAGAAAATCAAGGGAGGGGACCCGGACGCTCGCGCGCTCGCGTCATTGATGGGAAGGGCAACCGAAGCAATGGAAGCCGGCCGGCCCGCCCGAGACGTCGAGGTCATGGTGCACGAGGCCGATCATTGGCGATCGCTCCTTCTGCTCACGTCGAAACCGGTCTTGTACGTATGCAATGTGAGTGAAGATGACATCGTTGAAAACGGCAGCCATTTCGAAGCCGTTTCAAGAATGGCCGACGCAAGGAACGCAGGCTGCATCGCGATTTCTGCGTCGATCGAAGAGGAGATCAGTCGACTCGACCCCGAAGACGCCAACACCTTCATTCACGATCTCGGCCTCGAGGAACCCGGTCTCAATCGTCTCGTCCGGGCCGGTTACCGACTTCTCGATCTTGAAACGTTCTTCACGACCGGTCCGAAAATAACAAGGGCGTGGACGTTTACGAGCGGGCAGCCGGCAATCGAGGCGGTGAAAGTCATTCACAGCGACTTCAGCCGGGGATTTATTCGCGTCGAGGTCATTTCGTATGGTGACTACGTCGAATTCGGAGGTGAACAGGGAGCACGTGAAGAAGGGAAGGTCAGAACCGAAGGCCGGAACTATCGCGTGGTCGATGGAGATGTGCTGCACGTTCTCTTCAATGTTTGAGACATGCCAGGCCCATCATGCATTCGGGTGGCGCGCCGACCTGACCACTGGTTCGCTCAGCGAAAACCTGAGGCGATTCGCGCCAGCCTGGTGATTTCCGCCCAATCACCGTCTTCCACGACCGGCGCAGGCGCGACCCAAGATCCACCCGCACAGATGACATTGGAAATGCCAAGGTAGTCGGCCGTATTGTGCTCCGTCAGTCCCCCGGTAGGACAAAAGCGCATGTCCGGAAACGGAGCGAGAAACGAGCGCAACATGGCTCTTCCTCCCGCTGCCTCTGCAGGAAAGAACTTGACGATGTCGACACCGTGATCACGCGCCGACATGATTTCGGTTGCCGTCGAGACACCGGGCAGAAGCGGGAGACCCTTCCGCCGGCATTCATGCAGAATTGCCGGTGAGAAACCGGGAGAAACCCCGAAGACCGCACCTGCATCCACGACATCCCGCACCTGGCCGACCGAAACGATTGTTCCCGCACCGACGATTGCATTCTTGACTCCCGACATGGCCCGGATCGCATCGAGTGATACGGACGACCTTAACGTGATCTCGAGTACGCGCATGCCGCCGGCCACCAGGGATTCAGCCAACGGCTGCGCTGTCCTGACGTCGTGCACGGTCAGGACGGCAATCACGGGGCATTGCCGGCAAATCTCATGCAGGGACCGGAGTCGGGTGCCCGACGGCTTCGCGGTAGCCATGCCTCAGATGATTCCTGCGCCGTCACAGGCTGGCCGCGCGTTCTGGCGGAACAGTTGGAACAGGGATCGACCGCTTCCCCGGTGGTCGAATTCGGGCGGACATGCGGGTTTGAGGTTTGACACCCGTGCCCGCATGGTCGGATCGCCGAACTCGATCCGGCCTTCACCGGCGTCGACACAAAGCATGTCGCCATCGCTGATCCTGGCAATCGGTCCGCCGACGAACGCCTCGGGAGTGACATGGATGGCGGCCGGCACCTTTCCGGAAGCTCCTGACATCCTTCCGTCGGTAACCAGGGCGACACGGAATCCCCTGGATTGCAGGGATGCCAGCGTGGGCGTCAAGCCGTGCAATTCGGGCATTCCATTGGATTTCGGACCCTGGAACCGGACGACGACGATCACGTCCTTGTCGAGTTCGCCTTGCCGGAAGGCCTTCCTGACGCTTTCCTGGTCGTGAAATACACGGGCCGGAGCCGTAATGCTGAGGCGATCTTCCGGAATCGCAGACACTTTCATCACCGCCGTACCCAGGGAGCCGGAAAGGCATTTGAGCCCGCCAGACTGGTTGAACGGATTTCTCATCGGCCTGAGCACATCGAGACTCAGGCTTTCGCTCGCCCGGTCGCGCCATGCCAGCCTGCCGTCAATGAGTGCCGGTTCGCGCGTGTAGGCTTCGAGGCCCGAACCGGCGACGGTTCGGGTCCCGGGATGCAGAAGACCCGCATCAAGGAGTTCCCCGATGACGAATCCAAGGCCGCCGGCTGCATGAAAATGGTTAATGTCCAGAATCCCGTTGGGATACATGCGGCAAAGCAATGGGGTGACCGAAGAAATCTCGGAGAAATCGTCCATTTCGAGCACGATCCCTGCCGACCGTCCGACAGCCACGAGATGTATGAGGAGGTTGGTCGATCCACCGGTGGCATTCAGCCCGACGATTCCGTTGACAAACGCCCTTTCATCGAGGACGTCGCAGATTGGCGTATGGTTCCCGTCATTCCGCGAAATCTCCAGCGCCCGCCGCGAACCCGCTTCGGTCAGGGCGCGGCGCAGTGATCCGCCCGGATTGACAAAACTGCTTCCCGGGAGTTGCAGCCCCATGAACTCCATCAACATCTGGTTGGTATTCGCCGTACCATAGAAGGTGCAGGTTCCCGGGCCGTGATAGGATGCCATTTCAGCACGGAGGAGTTTTTCCCGGCCACACTTTCCGGCCGCATATTCTTCCCTGATTTTTGCCTTCCTGTCGTTTGGCATGCCGGAAGGCATGGGCCCAGCGGGAATGAACATTGCGGGCAAATGGCCGAACGCGGCTGCCGCGATCAGCATGCCCGGGACGATCTTGTCGCAGATTCCGAGAAAGATCGCCCCGTCGAATACACTGTGCGAAAGGCCGATTGCGGAGGCAAGCGCGATGACGTCGCGCGAGAACAGCGAGAGCTCCATTCCCGGCTGACCCTGGGTGACTCCGTCGCACATCGCGGGTACGCCGGCCGCAACCTGGGCGGTTCCCCCCGCCCGGCGAACCGCGGATCGAATGATCTCGGGATAGTTTTCGTAGGGTTTGTGCGCCGACAACATGTCGTTGTAGGCAGTAATGATCGCGAGGTTTCCGGACGTGCCCTCGATCTGCGCGTTCTTGTCCTCTCCGGGGCTGGATGCAAACGCGTGGGCGATGTTTCCACAGGCGAGATGGGGCAGCCGGGGTCCCGATTCCCTGGCTTCCCTGACGCCGTCGAGATAGGCGGCCCTGGATTTCCGGCTGCGTTCGGCGATCCGCCGCGTCACGCGCGCTATGGTGTCGTGGATTTCGGTCACGTTTATTTCCCGTACCTGAAAGGCGTCTTCCACTATCGACTACATGCGTTTCCGGCAACCTTAGTTTGTGCTGGCCGGCGCCGTGCCCGTGCGGTCGCCGCAGCCCGGATTCCGTGAAAGCGGTTGTCGAGGCCAGCGAATTCCGATGTGCCCGAAGAGCAATCGCTCGCTGGCCGAATTGACATCAGGCCCTGAATTCAGTGTGACGCAATCAGTCTGCCGGCCGTCCGGCAGGCCTCCGGTTTGCCATCAGGGAACACTGTCTCGCAAGGCGGTGCAAAAACGCGCGCAAACGATCATCAGATGCGCCGTAAAACCCCGTCGCTCAGGGCGCGGAGCAGTCACCGCCGTTCATGTTCGCCAGTGTGTTGAAGGCCGAACAGGATTTCCTGAGCCTTCCTGTCCGTCCGGTCGCGCGATCGAAACTCGCTTCCGACCTGTTTCCCCCGCCCGAGTGCAGGCCGGGCCGCGCAGCGGTCGAGCCACGCCGAAAAGTCAGGCAAGCCGGAGATGTCCTGTTCCTGCCCTTCCCAGAGGCATGCCCATGGCCAGATGGCCATGTCCGCGATGGAGAATTCACCGCAAACGAAATCCCGCCCCCTGAGACGCCGATCCAGGACTCGATAAAGGCGACCCGTTTCCGCACGATACCGGTCTTTCGCGTAGGGAATGTCCCGGGGCGGATCCAGCTCGGGCGCATAGCGGATGAAGTGGTGTGCCTGGCCGGCCATGGGGCCGACCCCGCCCATCTGCCACATCAGCCATTGTTCGATTTCTATGCGGTCCCGTTCGGATTTGCCGTAAAACTGGCCGGTCTTGCGGGCGAGATACATGAGGATCGCGCCCGATTCGAAAATCGAAACAGGTTGCCCGCCCGGTCCGTCGGGATCGACGATCGCCGGCATTCGGTTGTTTGGCGCAATTTTCAGGAACTCCTGATCGAACTGGTCTCCTGCACCGATGTTTACGTACTTGACCACGTACGGGAGTCCCATTTCTTCAAGGGCAATTGAGATCTTCCAGCCATTCGGCGTGGGCCAGTAATGAAGCGCTATCGGTTCAGCCATGGTTTCTCGCCGTTTTTCCGCCCGTCATCGATGCCGGCTCGGGCAAATCCATTTGCCGGCGGGTATTCCGTGACAACCACGATGCGACAACCACGATGCGGCCGGCAGCAAGGACATGCAGGCAGGCGCCCCCGAACTCATTGGGACACCCAGCCTCCATCCATGGGAATCGTGGCGCCGGTAATGTTGTGCGCAACCGGGGAACACAGCCAAAGCGCGAGTTCACCGATCTCCGCCGTGGTCGCCGTGCGGCGGGACGGTTGTTTTTCTGCCAGCAGATCGGCGATTGCCTGCGAACGGTCGACGCCAAGCTCGTTGGCCCGCGCCGTGATTTGCGGTTCGAGAAGCGCCGTTTCCGTCCAGCCGGGACAGATGCAATTGACGGTGACGCCGCCGGATTCCCGATTGCCGGCCGTCGCGTATTCAAGTGCCGCGACCTTGCTCAAGCCGACCAGGCCAAACTTTGCCGCCGTGTAGGGTGCCTTGTTGATCGATGCGACCAAACCGTGGACCGACGCGACATTGACGACACGGCCGTAACCGCGCTCGGCCATGGCCGGCATCGCGGCTTTCATCGTGTGAAATGCCGCCGACAGATTGACGGCGATAATCTCGTCCCACTTGTTTCCCGGCATCGTTGACAACGACCCCGTCGATTGAATCCCTGCATTGTTGACCAGAACATCGATGGGGCTCCAATCAAGAACCCGTGTCATCAGGGAACCGATTTCGTCGGGAATCCGGAGGTCCGCTGCAAAGAACTCGACGTCGGCCGCGCCGGCCTTGGCAAGTTCCCGGCATGCATTCCCGGCCGCCTGTTCTCCTGGCAATCCGTGCAGCGCAATTCGTGATCCCGCAGCGCCTAGTGCCTTGGCTATCCCGAGGCCAATTCCCGTGCACCCCCCGGTGATCAGTGCTGTCCGTCCGCGCATGTCCGTCATTTTGGGTCCACCTGCAATTTCCCTTCGTTCGACCGCAATAAATCCTTGCGTCCGAGTCGAAAACAGGAAATCGCCCGATCCCGCAACCATGTCCCAGGTGACGGCGGGGACCGGGCGTCTGACCCGAATCGCAATCCGCCAGGTGCCTCGAGAACCCGTGCTGCAATTTCGGGAGCGCGGTGGACGGATGCTGCCGAGTGCCGCCGAAAACACGGGCGCTCACCCCAAAAAACGGGTCATCCCGGTAAATTTTTGGATTGACGGGTTTGACCGGCGGTCGACCATGCAATAGGCGGTCAGATACGAAAAGTCACCGGGCGGCTCAAAGGAGGGCGCCGGCGGATGGGACGGCCTGGTTCCGGTGCGAATATCCTGGCGCGAATCCTCGCCGACGCGGCTGGGCAGGGAGAATTGAGGTACAGATGAACGGCATGCAGCCAAGAACCCGTTTGATTCACGGAGGAATCCGCCGCAGCCAGTTTGGAGAGGTCTCGGAGGCGTTGTATCTGACGCAAGGCTACAAGTACGCGAACGCCGAACAGGCTGAAGCCAGGTTTCAGGAGTGCGGCGAAGACGAGTACACCTATTCGCGGTACGGCAATCCTACCGTGCGCATGTTTGAAAAGAGAATCGCGCTAATCGAAGGTGCCGAGGATGCTTTCGCGACAGCGTCCGGCATGGCGGCAGTCAACGGGGCACTGATGTCGTTGCTCAAGGCCGGCGACCACCTTGTTTCGTCGCGGGCGCTGTTCGGTTCGTGCCGTTTTATCGTCGAGAACGTACTCCCCAAGTTCGGTGTCGAGGTGACGATTGTTGATGGTACCAGCCTCGAGGAATGGCGTTCGGCGATTCGGGCAGATACCAAGGTCGTTTTTTTCGAGACGATCTCGAACCCGACGCTGGAGGTCATCGATATTGCCGCGGTCGCACGGATTGCTCACGGCAGTGGTGCAGAAGTCGTTGTCGACAATGTCTTCGCGACGCCCGTGTTCCAGGATTCCTTCGGGCTTGGGACCGATGTTCTGATCTATTCGGCAACCAAGCACATTGACGGGCAGGGCCGCTGTCTCGGGGGAGTGGTCCTGGGAAAACGGAAGTTCATCAGGGATACGCTCGAGCCCTTTCTCAAGCACACGGGAAGCGCGCTCAGCCCGTTCAACGCCTGGGTACTTCTAAAGGGTATGGAAACCCTGGGATTGAGGTGCCATGAGCAGGCACGCTCGGCCAGTTTCCTTGCGGAGTCGCTGGCCGGCCACGACAAACTTGCCCGCGTCATTTACCCGTTTGCCGACGATCACCCGCAGTTGGGAATCGCGAAGCGTCAGATGACCGCGGGCGGAACCGTTTTTTCGGTGGAATTGTCCGGTGGAAAAGACGCTGCATTCAGGTTTGTCAACAGCTTGAAACTCATGATTATTTCGAACAATCTCGGCGACGCGAAAAGCCTGGTTACGCACCCTGCCACGACGACACACCAGCGATTGAGCGAGGAGAGTCGCCTGGAGTTGGGCATCTCGGGAGGACTGGTCAGGATATCCGTCGGACTCGAAGATCCGCATGACCTGCTGGACGACATGCTCCAGGCTCTCGTGTCGGCCTGAGAGCCAGGCTGAACTCAGCCCGCAGTTCGTGCACGGCGGATCTGTGGAGGCCGGCGCCGCAAGACCGTTTCCATTCCGGTTTCATGACGTCGCTGCTTGTGCCGGACCTGCCGGTATGGACGGACCCGGTGATATTCTCCCCAAGATTGGACAATTCCGAATGCGGAGCTATACATGCCGAACTTGAGGTGCGCCCATGAACATCCACGACCTTTTGATCGAGCAGGATAATCGCGGGCAGGAGACCGTCTCGCAACCTGATGCCGAAGACGCCGAGGAGGCCGTCCGGACGCTGTTGCGTTGGGCAGGTGACGATCCGGATCGTGAGGGTCTGTGGGAAACTCCCGAACGCGTGGTCCACGCGTACAAGGAGTGGTTCTCCGGGTATGGCAAGGACCCGGTCGAAATCCTGAAACAGGTCTTTGAGGATGTCGGTGGATACCAGGGACCTGTCATGCTGAAGGACATCAGGTTCCAGTCATACTGCGAGCACCACCTGGCGCCGATTGTCGGCATGGTACACGTCGGATACCTGCCAGATTTTCACGTCGTTGGCATATCGAAGATCGCACGCGTCGTGGACGTTTATGCGCGGCGACTCCAGATACAGGAAAGAATGACCTCCGAAATCGCCACTGCGCTCATGAGAGGCCTGCTTCCGAAAGGGGTGATCGTCGTCGTCGAAGCCGAGCATTTCTGCATGTCGCCACGGGGCGTCCACAAGCCCGGCGTGAAAACCGTGACGAAGAGCCTGCACGGCGCCTATGTTTCGAATCAGGAACTCCGGCAGGAATTCATGCTTGCGATCGGAAGCCCGTCTTCCGGCGAATAAAGAACATGCGTAAGGCACGGCCGAGGCTGTGACGGGAATTTGCGGTGAGGGGACTTCCGGATGATCGACGGGGCAAGACCGTCCGCTTTGACCTGCTGAAACGATCCGGATCATGCCTCCAGGGCAACGGTGTCAAGCTGTCGGCGCTTTCACGCCTTGATGTCGATCGGTCGCTCATTCAAAGTGCACGCGTCGCGACGATCAGGGCGAAACGCCGATCGATCGTCGTTTCGACGAACGCGCCCGCCTGATGTTTGATTTCCGACCGGCCGGACATGTCATTGGCAGGTTGGTCCTCGGCCTGGGCCTCGTCATGTTCGTGCCGGCCATCCTGGACTGGTACGACGGAAATGGCCACTGGCTCGTTTTCGGACAGTCGGCCCTGATAACCATTTTGGCCGGCAGTGCCATGACGCTTGCATGCGCGAATTCCGCGGGTACCGGGATCTCTCTCCGGCAGGCATTCGTCATGACGACCGGCATCTGGGCAATCCTGCCGCTTTTCGGTTCACTTCCGTTTGTGCTCGGCGTGACCGGAGCCGGGTTTACCGACGCCGTATTCGAGGCAATGTCCGGCCTGACGACGACAGGCGCGACCGTGTTTTCCGGGTTGGAGACCTTGCCCCGGGGCATCCTGCTCTGGCGTGGCCTGCTGCAGTGGTTTGGAGGTGTCGGGATCATCGTCGTGGCATTGGTGGTCCTGCCGCAACTGCGCGTAGGGGGTATGCAGATCTTTCGATCTGAAGATGTCGACAACCTGGGAAACATACTGCCGCGGGTTGCCGAGACTTCCCGCTCCGTGGCCTGGATCTACCTGTTGCTCACCGTCATGTGCGCGGTTTCCTACCAATGGTCAGGACTCGGAGAATTCGATGCCGTCGTTCACGCCATGACAACTGTGGCGACCGGGGGATTTGCGAACTCCGATGCGTCCTTTGCGAACCTCGGGCCCGGACCGGAATATGTCGGAATGCTGTTCATGCTGCTCGCAAGCCTTCCGTTCATTCGCTACATGCAGTTGTTTCGCGGGCACGCGGGACCGTTCATCAGGGACAGCCAGACCCACGCATTCCTGCTGGTTGCCACCTTTGTCGTTGCGCTGCTGACCGTATGGCAACTCGTGACCGCCCCGGCAGGTAACGAACTCGCTTTCAGGAAAGCCGCCTTTAACGGAATATCGATACTGACGGGCACCGGGTACGTCAGCGATGATTACGGTCGATGGGGTGGATTTGCGGTTTCGATGTTCTTTCTTGTCGGTCTGATCGGCGGATGTGCGGGTTCAACGTCATGCTCGATCAAGATCTTCCGTTACCAACTGCTGTTTTCCCTGGTCGTGACCCAGATTCGCAGACTGCGCAGCCCGCACGGCGTCTTTGTTCCGAAATACGCCCAACGCAAGGTCGGTGAAGACGTCATTGCGTCCGTCATGGCGTTTTTCTTCCTGTTCTTGTTGAGCCTGACGGTACTTGCCATTTCACTGGGCATGACGGGCCTTGACATGATGACGTCGATGTCCGGAGCAGTTGCTGCACTTGCGAACATCGGCCCGGGTCTCGGGCCCGTCATCGGGCCGACCGGGAATTATGCGGGCATCAATGATACGGCGAAATGGCTGCTCGCCGCGGGAATGCTTATCGGGCGGCTCGAACTGATGGTCGTTTTCGTTCTGTTCACGACCGAATTCTGGAGACGGTAGATGAACGGTCCGGCCACGTTGAGGTCACTTGGAGCGCAGGTCGCTCATGCGCTTGCACAGCGCGGTGTCGACGTGGTTTTCGGAATTCCCGGCGTCCACAACATTGAGCTGTACCGGGGCATCGAGGACGCAGGAATCCGCCATGTACTTCCGAGGCATGAGCAGGGTGCTGGCTTCATGGCCATCGGATACGCATGCGTTACGGGGCGCCCCGGCGTTGCCCTCGTGATTTCGGGGCCCGGGCTGTGCAACATCATGACCCCGATGGGACAGGCGTATTCAGACAGCGTTCCCATGCTCGTCCTGTCATCCTGCCTGGATCCGGACGACGATTCCTCCGGAAGCAGACTGCATGAAATGAAGGACCAGGAAGGGGCGGCGGCGACGGTATGTGACTGGTCCGCGACGGCGCATGACGCGGACAGCGTGCGGAAGCTTCTCGACCGGGCATTCGCGGAGTTTTCGGCCTCACGGCCGCTTCCGAAGCAGATCCAGATCCCGATCAGCAATCTGTCCGACCCCGTTGCGCCGATCCCCGACCTGGATTCGGTATCGGGGCCGACGGCCATATCGAGCGATGATGTCGAGGCGGTTGCGGCAAGGATCGGGCGTTCCAGGCGGCCGCTTTTCATTTTCGGTGGCGGTGCGCGAGGAGCGCCCGCCGCTGCCCTAAGGGTCATTGAGCGAAGCGGAGCAGCCTTTTTTTGCACCTACGCGGCCAAGGGAATCGTCAGAAGCAACCACGTTCTCGGTCTTGGGACGGCGTTGCCCCGTCCCGAAAGTCAGGTAGTGCTCTCGGAAGCCGATCTCGTCGTTGTCGTCGGATCCCGCCTGAGCGAGACCGATCTCTGGCGACGGCACCTCGGCCACCGGTGCGAAATGATTCGGATCGACATTGATCACTCCGCGCTTTCCGACAAGCATGGTGCCGACGTCGCGTTACATGGTGACGCAACGCGTTTCCTTGAGGACCTGGCGGACACATTGCCGGTGGCGGCCCGAGGTTCCGGCTGGGACCCGGCACATCTCCAAAAGACAAGGTCCGGGTTTCGGGCGTCTGCGGACCTGGAACGGCCAGGCATAGCCCGGGTCGCCGATGCGCTGGTTGATGCGGTGGGTGATGAAACCGTCATTTTTTCGGACATGACCCAGTTTGCCTACGTCGCGAAGGAAACCGTGTGCCTGGATTTGCCGAACAGGTGGTTTCACCCGTCCGGATTCGGCACCCTGGGATTTGCCCTTCCCGCGGCAATCGGTGCAAGCGCCGCTCCGGGACGCAGGAATGTCGTTGCCGTCGCGGGAGACTACGGATTTCAGTTCACCGTGCAGGAACTGGCTACCGCCGCCGAAATGGGCATCGGACTGCCAGTCGTGATTTGGGACAATCGGGCGTTGAAAGAGATCGAGGATTGCATGACAGCGGCCCAGATCGAACCGATTGCGGTCACGGCGCCCGGACCGGATCTCGAACTCCTGGCGCGAGCCTATCGGACCGGTTATGCGCGTCCTTCGGGCCTGTCGGAGTTTGGAAGAGCGGTAACCGACGTGTTTTCCGGGAATCGTCCGACCGTGATTCACCTGACGCCCGCAATTTCAGCATCGTGAAGGATCCCCGGACCGGTACCAAGCATTGTCGGCGCTCGCGAGGCAACCGGCTCCCGAGTCGCCCGTACCAACAGCAGACCGCGATTCGTTTCCGATGACCGGGATCAGATTGACCGCCTGACTGGCTTAAAATAATTGGATCGTGATTCCGTTGGCCGAAAGTGTTGTCACATGTCCGAGAAACTGAACACACCACGGTGTTTCCAGGACATCATGTTTCGGTTGCTGGAATTCTGGTCCGGCGAAGGGTGCGCCGTGCTTCAACCCTACGACATGGAGGTCGGTGCCGGAACGTTTCACCCGGCCACGGCGCTTCGCGCACTGGGCCCGAAACCATGGACGGCCGTGTATGTCCAGCCGAGTCGCCGACCGTCGGACGGACGCTACGGGGAGAACCCGAACAGGGTTCAGCGGCATCACCAGCTCCAGGTATTGATCAAGCCGTCGCCTCCCGATTTTCAGAACGACTACCTGCGTTCGCTTGAAGCAATCGGAATCGATTCCGACCTGCATGACCTGCGTTTCGTCGAGGACGACTGGGAAAGTCCTACCCTGGGCGCCTGGGGGCTTGGTTGGGAAGTCTGGTGTGATGGCATGGAAATCAGTCAATTCACCTATTTCCAGCAAACCGGAGGGCATGACTGCAAGCCGGTATCGGGCGAAATCACTTATGGCCTCGAGCGGCTCGCCATGTTTGTCCTCGACGTCAATCACGTCATGGACATGCCTTACAATGATCCTGGTTCCGGGACACCGCTGACATACGGTGACGTGTTCAGGCAGGATGAGACGGAGTTCTCGTACTGGAACTTCGATGTTGCGGACACCGACATGCTGTTCCGGCATTTCGAAGACGCGGAAGCGGAATGTCGGCGCATTGTTGGCTCGCGTGTCAACGGATCCGGCACGGATCGGATTGTCCCGCTGGCGCTACCGGCTTATGATCAATGTATCAAGGCGTCGCATCTCTTCAATCTGCTCGATGCGCGTGGCGTGATTTCGGTCACCGAGCGACAAGCGTATATCGGCCGGGTGCGGGCGCTTGCCAAGCTCTGTTCCGACGAATTCCTGAAGACTGCGGCCGGTGATGCATGACCGTGAACGGAAAATATCTGGTTGTCGGGCTTGTGACCTGTTGCATCATCGCGGGCACAGGTTTGATTTATACGCAGAATTACGCTTATTATCAGAATGTTACGGTCAAAAGTTCGATCGATATGGATGAAGACCTGGGTCGCGGCGGGTCCATGGTGGCAACCGACATTCGCCTGACTAGCCTTGCTGGCGGGATCCCCGAGACGATTCCGGTGTCCGGCTTTACCGGAATTGATGCCGAGACCAGCCCGCTGAAGTTTCGTGGCTGCTTCGTCAGCGAGCATTCGCTTGAGCAGTTGAAACGAAGATATGTTCAAGCCGATCATGCGGTTCCGCTGCGCCCGCCTCCCTGGTTCGATTGCTTTGACGTCAAGCAATTGACGGAAGACCTGGCCAAGGGCGATGCTGTCGCTTTCGTCGGTGAACGGGAGATCGCCCCCGGTGTCGATCGGCTTGTGGCGGTCTATCCTGATCAGCGCGCATTTGCGTGGCATCAGTTCAACCAGGACAGCCAGGAGTAATTGATGCCTGAACTGCTCCTCGAACTGATGTCGGAAGAGATGCCTGCGCACCTGCAGCGAAAGGCCTCGGCCGATTTGGAACGGCTGGTGACGGCAGGCCTCGAAGCGGCGGGGCTCCCGCCTTCGGAAACGCGGTCGTATTCGACGCCGCAGCGCCTGTGCCTGGTCGTGACGGGACTGCCCGAGATGTCGCCCGCGGCCCGCGAGGAGCGAAGAGGACCCAGGGTGGACGCGCCTGCACGCGCGATCGAGGGGTTTCTGCGTTCGACGGGGCTCAAAAGGGAAGCCCTCGAGATCCGGGACGACAGGCGCGGAGGCGCGAAGAAAAAGGGAGAAACCGTCAAGACATACTATGCGGTCATCGAAAGGCCGGGAACCGCCGCAACCAAAATCGTCCCTGGCATTGTCCAGTCGGTCATGGAGGACTTTCCCTGGCCGAAGTCCATGCGGTGGGGTCACGGATCCTTCAGGTGGATTCGGCCACTTCGCTCGATTCTGTGTATCCTGTCGGACGGCAAACGGGATCGGGACGGTTCAGGTGCCCCCGAAGCAGACGTGGTCCGGTTTTCGGTCGCGGGCATTCGCTCGGGAAACCGTACATTCGGACACCGGTTCATGTTTCCCGCGGCAATTCCGGTTTCGTCATTCGGGGACTACAGGGACAGGTTGCGGACCGCCAGGGTCGTGCTTGATCCCGATGAAAGGCGAGCAATGATTTGCCGGGACGCGGAACGGCTCGTCCGTGACCGGGGGTGGAAGCTCGTCCACGACCCCGGACTCCTTGCGGAAATATCAGGACTTGTCGAATGGCCCGTTGTCCTGGCGGGTGCCATCGATCCCGGATTCCTCGACTTGCCTCCGGAAGTCCTTCAGGTCTCAATGCGGGAACACCAGAAATTCCTTTCCGCCCGGAATCCTGACAATGGACGAATTGAGGGTTTCATCACTGTCGCGAACACCGAGACGCGGGACGGCGGCGCAAAGGTCCTTGAGGGGAACAGGAGGGTGCTGTCCGCCCGGTTGTCGGATGCCAAGTTCTTTTGGGAACATGATCTCCGCCAGGCCCGTGACGGAATGACGTCATGGATCGAAGATCTGGCGAGGGTGACCTTCTTTGCGGATCTCGGTACCCAGGCCGACCGGGTGAAACGCCTGGTCGGGTTGGCCGGGGAGCTTGCCCACGTCACCGGCGCGGATCCCGAAAAGGCCGAAGCTGCGGCACGGGTCGCGAAGGCCGATCTGCTCTCCGGCATGGTGCAGGAGTTCCCCGAACTGCAGGGGACCATGGGTCGGCACTACGCGGCTGCCGCCGGATTCGACGGAGACGTTGCGCGGGCCTGCGAAGAACACTACGCGCCGAGGGGACCTGATGACAGGGTCCCTGCCGCGCCGGTCTCGGCTACGCTCGCGCTCGCGGACCGGCTGGATACGCTGACGGGATTCTGGAGAATTGGCGAGAAACCTACGGGTTCAAGGGATCCGTACGGTCTCAGGCGAGCCGCGCTGGGCGTGATCAGGTTGATACTCGACAACAAACTAAGGCTGCCGCTCCTCAAGCTGTTCGAGTCTCGACTGCCTCCGGACGTCTCGGACAGCCTGCTCGGGTTCATCCATGACCGGCTCAAGGGTCACCTCAGGGCACTGGGCGTGACTGGAGACCTTGTCGATGCCTGCCTGCAATTGCCGGGACGCGATGATCTTGTCCTGCTTGTTCGACGAGTCAGGTCACTTGCCGAATTCCTGAAGACGGATGATGGTGAAAACCTCGTGCAGGGATTCCGCAGGGCCAGGAACATCCTTGTTGCGGAAGAGCGGAAGGACGGGGTTTCGTACGTGCTGGCGCCTGATCCGGCGTTGGCGCGGGAGGACGCGGAACGGTCGCTTTTTTTGGCCCTGGGAAACGCCGAAACTGCAGTCGTAGCGGCGCTTGACAACGAAGATTTCGTGCTTTCCATGACCGAAATGTCAAAACTGAGGGCGCCGGTGGACGCATATTTCGACACGGTTCTGGTCAACGTGGACAATTCTCTCCTGCGCCGCAATCGATTGTGCCTGATGAACCGGATCTGCGAGGTCATGTGCAGGGCCGCAGATTTTTCAAGACTTGGCGTATGAACCGGCCCGGCAACGGAATCCACGCGATTTGTGCTGTTGTCACGGCCAGCTGCGCTCGCGCGTTCGAAGGCCCCAGTTGATCAAGTCGGGATTAATCAGGGAGTTGTCGGCAAAGGCGGCCTTGCGTCTGGAGGAATTCGGACAAAAGGCCCATACGATTAACCGCCTTCACGGTGCCGGTTTACCGGTACCAGAGGGATTCGCCTTGTCGGTCACGGCAGTCCGGGAAATCGCGAACGCGGGAATTCGGGAAGACTGGGACCTGTCGCCGCTAATTGCGCCGGGTCGTTTGAAGGCAATCCGCTCGAGTCCGGTTTCGCGCTCCTGGGGCGGCCCTGAAACCCTGGTGAATATCGGAATGAACAGGCAGGTCCTGGCAGACCTCTCCCGCAGCCTGGGCGAACATGCGGCCGCAGAAGCCTTTTGCCACTTCGTCCAGGAGTACGCTGTCAGTATCAAGCACCAGGAGGCCGAGACATTCAGGGCAATCGCCTGGGACTGTACGAAGGTCAGGAAGCAGCCGGGGCAATTGGTTGCGACCTGTCTGGAAGCCTACCGCGCCCTGGTCGGTGAAGATTTCCCCGACGACCCGGCAGTTCAGCTCAGGAACGGTCTGAAGTCGATGATAGCTGCCTGGGACGGAACTTCGGCCCGGATTCTGAGGTCGGCGCGTGGCGCACCTCCGGATGCCGGGTTGGGACTGATCGTGCAGGACATGATACCGGGATACGTGTCTGCACGCCAGGGGTCGGTGCAGTTCCTGTCACCGTTGTCCGGCGAGGCCGGCGTTTTCGGGAGATTCCTTCCAGAACGGCCCGGGAGTGCTCGACGGTCATCATCTTCCGAGGAACTCGATGCGGTTGACGACCATTTGGCGTCAGCATTTGATGCCTCTTCCCCGGTCATCAGGGGCATGTTGAGCGAATACGGCCTGGTCGCGCGAAGGACATTTCGTGACGAGATGCGACTGGATTTCCTGTTGGACGGCGAGACAGCCTGGATCCTGGACGCGGTTCCGGCGGAGCGTTCGACACGGGCGAAACTGGCCATTGCGGTGGGGCTCGTTGACGACGGTCTGGTCTCCCGGCAGGATGCGCTCTTTTCGGTTGATCCGCTGAACCTGAACGACGTCATGCTGGCCCAACTCGATCCGCGCGGCCAACCGGATGTGGTTGCGACCGGTGTGGCCGCGAGCCCGGGTGCCGCGACCGGACGAATCGTGTTCAGCGCCATGGCTGCCCAGGCCATGAAGTCCCGCGAGCAGGAGTGCGTCCTCGTCCGTGTCGAGACGTCGCCTGAAGATGTCCGGGGCATGTACTCGGCAAGTGCGGTCCTGACCGAGAAGGGAGGCATGACGAGCCATGCCGCCGTCGTCGCGCGAGGTCTTGGTGTTCCATGCGTGACAGGCGCGACGGCCATTCACGTTGATGCTCGGACAAGAACCGTCACGATTCCGGACGGCAGGGTACTCCGTGAAGGTGATGTCATGACTGTTGACGGTACGGACGGCAGGGTGGTCGCCGGTGCGCCGGGACTTGTCGAACCTGATCTCGATGGGGCATTCGGCGTGTTCATGTCATGGGCCGACGAGGTTCGGACTCTGGGAGTGCGGGCAAATTCAGACACGGCGTTGGAAGCCAGTCTGGCCAGGGAAATCGGGGTCGACGGTATCGGTCTGGTACGAACCGAGCACATGGTCATTGAGCCAGGTCGGCTGACGCTGATGCGCAAACTGATACTCGCACAAACTCCGACTGACCGGCAGGTAGCACTTGAACGGCTGCTTCCGATTCAGCGCACGGATTTCATCGAGATCTTCAGAATCATGCAGGGTTTGCCCGTGTGCATTCGCCTCCTGGACCCGCCACTGCACGAGTTCCTGCCGACTTCCCGGGGCGCGATCGAGCGGCTGGCCGAAGCCATGGAATTGCCCGTATCTCGGGTCAGCGAGAGGATCGACGACCTGGCAGAGTTCAATCCGATGCTCGGGTTGCGCGGGGTCCGGCTCGGAATGACCGTGCCGGAGGTCTACGACATGCAGGCACGGGCGATATTCGAAGCGGCAGTTGCTGTTCGCCGTGAAGATGGGACAGTCATCGCCCCGGAAATCATGGTGCCACTGGTTTCGTCGACCATGGAGGTCGAAATCGTGAAATCTCGCGTCAACGCGGTTGCCACCGCGGTTCGGGCCGAGAGTGATTTCGATTTCGATTACGCGCTTGGCGTCATGGTCGAGACCCCGCGTGCCGCGTTCCGGGCGGGAAAGATCTCGGAGGTGGCGGAGTTTCTCAGCTTTGGCACCAACGATCTCACGCAAATGGTTTTCGGTCTCAGTCGAGACGACGCGGGTCGATTCATGCGCGAATATGTTCAACTGGGCATTTACGAGGAAGATCCGTTCCAGACCCTTGATCCCGACGGAGTTGGCGAGATGCTCCTTTTGGCCGCGGAACGCGGTCGTTCCGCGAGACCTGCCCTGGTTCTCGGGTTGTGCGGCGAACATGGCGGTGACCCGAAGTCGATTGCCTTTTGCCACCGGGCCGGTTTCGACTACGTATCGTGTTCACCCTACCGCGCGCCCGTTGCGCGCCTGGTGGCTGCCCAGGAAGCGTTGCGAGACGCAATGCGCCGCCGCCGGGGCGCATCGTCCGGAGAAAGCGGAGGAGAGTAGCCCACTGGCGTGACATCCGGTCGATCCCGACATCGCCGGGTGGTCGGGGACGGCGTTTGATCCGGGATTGGCGAACCGGCTGACGACATGAATCATCGCGTGCGGGGTGTGCTGACAGGCGGACATTCGCTACTTGTGGTACAGGTGCAACTTTTGGGTTGTTCTTTCCCCTTGCACGAATATATTTTGTCCTCCGCACCGTTGTATCCTGGTACGAATTGTACCGATCAGGGTCAATTGGGCCGATTTCGGCTCGGAGGGGGGACGCTGAGACTGCACGTCGCGGTTGGTTGTTTCGTGGTGTTTGTCGCCGTCGGCGGAATGGCCCCTGCGCAGCCATCTCTGAATCTCGGTTCGTTACCGCCCGCTCGGGCGCCTGCGCCCAATATCGTTGCGTTTTCCCAGGTCCCTGTCGTTCCTGCGTTCTTGAAATTCCTTCTGGGCAACCGGAAGAGCGGAGACGAGGCTTCCGGTGACAACAACGTCTCGAGTGAAACCAGCTTCGGGACGCCTCAGGAAATTTCCATTTTACCGAAGGGGCGAAAACCCGTTGTTCGGCTCCCTCGGGCATTTCCGCCCGTTGAAACCGTGGCGGTCGTTCCCGGCGCGGCTCCGCGTCGGATTGCCGTCGGGATGGAGCCGCATTCGACCAACCCGGTCGCGTTGATCCCTCGAGTTCGTGAATCCGATCCCGGCAAGAGTGCCCCAACGGGGGACCGGGTCCCGGCGACGGCTGTCGCCATGATCGAATCAACATTGCCAAAGCTTCGCCCGGACAAAATCCGGAAATTCCGGGCAATTGAAAACCTCAGGATCCTAGTCGAGACCGCCAGTCGTTTGCCTGACGCGGCCTCGATTACCGACCATGATGAATGGAGTTGCCTGACCGAAGCGATTTATTTCGAGGCGCGTGGCGAGTCGCTGAGAGGCCAGGTTGCCGTCGCCGAGGTCATCCTCAATCGCAGGGATTCACCGGAGTTTCCGGGAACCATCTGCGAAGTACTGGATCAGGGCGTCCACAAGCGGGGGAAGTGCCAGTTTTCGTACAACTGCGACGGGCTTCACGAGGTTTTCCACGAAGAGGATGCCCACAGAAAGGCGGCCCTGATCGCGAACGAAATGCTGGAAGGGTTCGAATTGAACCTGACCAACGGGGCCCTGTACTATCACTCGGTTTCGGTCCGCCCGGGATGGAGCAAGAAACTGATCAGGACTGCAAGAATCGGCGACCACTACTTTTTTAATCGGCGAGACGCTTAACCCGGTCGATGCTGTCGCCCGCCCGAACCGGGTTGCGTAAACCAGCCGGGGCTCCGGGCCGTATCGATACAGGAACTTGCGACTGTTGGCCCGCACGGACGACAACGCGGATTCAATCGCGCTGCATCGATCGATGAATCCGTGAGCGTCGGTCTTTGCCCGAGGGTGTCTTTCTCAAATGACCACACGTCCAATTCAGGAAGGGCACGGCGCCGTGGACATGACGACCGGGCACAGCGGTTCACGTCGCAACCGGTTGGTGCTCCGGGACCATCTTCGCAGCGTCGACACCGGGGCCTTCGAGGCGGAGAATGGAAAACCGCAACGCGTTCTCTTCAATATTGCCGTGAACCTGGAAGACGGGGCCTTCGGTCAGGAAGACGATGTCGATCGCGTCCTGTCCTATGACACGATTGCTGAAGCAATCGAGGAAGTTCTGACCGACGGTCGGTCGGACCTCCTCGAAACTGTTGCCGAGCGCATTGCCGCCGTGCTTTTTCGCCACGTTCGGGTGATGGTCGCGGAAATCAGAGTCGAGAAACTCGATCAGGTCCCGGGTGCGCTCGGCGTCGAAATCGTTCGCAGCCGCGGTTCAGAACCGCTTCTCGTATCGTCGGAAACCGGCTGGTCGTTCCCGGTCACGCCGAAGGTCATTTTCGTTCCGAACAACGTACTGCATTCGGACCTGCTCCCCGTTTGGAACAAGTCGATTCGTTCGTTGAATATCGCGTCGGTCATTTGCGTCGACAAACGGGAGGATCATGGCCCCGTTCCGGGCAACCCGGATGCCAGGTGCGAATTGAACTTCTGTCGATCGAGCAAAATGCCTGGTACCTGGCTTCGTGCGACAACGCGTTCGGCGTCGTGACGACCCTGACCGAACTGAAGGCGCAGACTGGCGAGAACCGGACTTCGGTCTGGGCTCCCGCACGGATCGTTCTCGGGTCCGAAGACAATACGAAATCACTGAAGAGCGAGAGGCCGCTGGCGCAGGAACTCGCTGTCTGGTTGGCCAGGTCGGTCGGGGCGCGGAGACTTGTCGCCTGCGGTCGCGGGGATGACCTGCTCGGAACACGTGGTCCGGGCGAGGGCGATGTGCAGATCGACTTTGCCCTGACCCCCAATGACCTGTAGTTTCCTGGTCGGTCCGGAAACGGGGCATGCCGTGTTCGGTGACCGCGTTGGATCGGGGAATCAACTGTCACGGAAATGCGCTCGTCATGATCGAGCCGCCGGACCGGTCTGTGGCGTGATGACGAATGCGATGACATTTCACCGGTATGAACGAGGTCTCACCCCTTGACCAGTGTCAGGTTCCGCCCGGTCGTACAGACCGACCGCGCCAGGCCGAAGTCGGCTCTGTCGCTCGCCGGCGGCCCCTTGTGGTTCGAGTTCTGCGAGCGACTAGCGCGGGGAGAACCCCGGGACATCGTGAGGTGGGACGACGTCGATGAGGGGGTCATCGAAGCGCTTGTCCGGCCACGGGTCCCGATTCTGGGCCTCGCGCCGGACCGGCCGCACATCATGGGGGTTCTGAACGTGACTCCCGACAGTTTCTCGGACGGCGGCCACTACGCGGAACCGGAGATCGCGGTCAGGCAGGCCATGCGCATTCTTCGTGAAGGCGCATCGATCCTCGATATCGGCGGAGAGTCGACCCGCCCCGGGGCCGCCTTCGTAGACCCCGCGGTCGAAACCGCACGGGTCGTTCCCGTTATCGGGCGGCTGCGGGAATCCGGCTTCAGCGACCCGGTTTCGATCGACACACGGAAATCGGAGGTTGCGGCTCGGGCCATCGCGGTCGGTGCAAACATGCTGAACGACGTTTCGGCGCTGGAGTTCGATCCAGGGAATCTTGAATTGGCATCGCGAAAGCAGCTTCCCGTGTGCCTCATGCACGCGCAAGGCGACCCGAAAACCATGCAGGATTGTCCGGTCTATTCCGACGTTCTGCTCGATGTTTACGGGTACCTCGAAGCGAGGGTCGACGCATGTGTTTCGGCAGGACTTTCGCGAGACCGGCTCATCATCGACCCTGGCATCGGGTTTGGAAAGACTGCCGAGCACAATCTTGAGATTCTCAGGGGGATTTCGCTGTTCCATGGACTTGGATGCCAAGTCATGGTTGGGGTATCACGAAAGAGGTTCATCGGAACAATTGGCCAGGAGAATGACGCACTCCGGCGTTTCCCTGGCTCGATCGCGGTGGGATTGGAAGTCCTTGGTCAGGGCGTGCAGTTTATCCGGGTTCATGATATCGCGCAGACCCGGCAGGCAATCGCTCTTTGGCGAGCGATGTTGTGAAAGGAGGCCGAATGGCTCGCAGTTTATTTGGTACGGACGGCGTCAGGGGTAAGGCGAACACATATCCGATGACTGCGGAGTTGGCGCTCCGCCTCGGTGCGGCTGCCGGGATTGTTCTCAGACGTGACGTTGGCACCCATCGAGTTGTCATCGGCAAGGATACCAGGAATTCAAGTTACATGTTCGAAAGCGCGCTGACGGCCGGATTTGCATCGACCGGAATGGACGTGTTGCTGCTCGGACCGGTCCCGACACCAGCTGTCGGCATGTTGACGAGGTCCATGCGTGCAGATGCCGGAGTGATGATTTCGGCGTCGCACAATGCGTACAAGGATAATGGAATCAAGTTTTTCGGACGCGAGGGATTCAAGCTCCGCGACCAGACCGAAACCAAGATCGAGGAGGTCCTGGGGCAGGGGTCTGATCTTGCGCCGCCGGAGAAGATCGGAAAAGCCCGCCGGATCGACGACGGACTCGGCCGATACATGGAGTTTTCCAAGACAACGTTTCGAAGAAAAAGGCAGCTGGACGGATTGCGGATTGTTATCGACTGCGCAAATGGCGCCGCCTATCGTGCGGCTCCGGAGGTGTTGTGGGAACTCGGTGCCGATGTCGTTCCCATCGGCGTGTCGCCCAACGGATACAACATCAACGACAACTGCGGATCAACCTTTCCGGCCACGGCAGCGGCGGCCGTCAACGAACGGCGGGCTGATGTCGCAATCTGCCTCGACGGAGATGCTGACCGCGTGATCATGGTCGACGAAAAGGGTCAGGTCATCGGCGGTGACCAGATCATGGCGCTGATTGCCTCGACGTGGTTGGACGAAGGCAAATTGTCAACCAATTCGATCGTGGCTTCAGTGATGTCCAACATGGGGATGGAGCGTTACCTTTCCGGACTTGGGCTCTCTGTCATCCGGTGCGATGTCGGTGACCGGTACGTCGTCGAGACCATGCTTCGAGAGGGATGCAATCTGGGCGGAGAGCAGTCGGGGCATATCGTCATGACCGACTACATGACGACCGGTGATGGATTGACGGCGGGATTGCAGGTTCTCAGTGCCATGGTGGAGTCGGGCTGCACCGCCAGCGAGCTTTTCAGCAAGTTCGAACCTGTTCCCCAGATTTTGCAGAATGTCAGGTGTGGCAGGGGGCAGGACCCGCTGGAGGCAGAGAGCGTGAAGTCAGCTGTTCGGGCCGGCAGGGAAGCCTTCGGGTCTTCGGGCCGGTTGGTCATCCGCAAGTCCGGCACGGAAGCGCTTGTCCGGGTCATGGGCGAGTGCGAGAATCCCGAATTGTTGAAATCAGTTGTCTCCGACGTTGCGGCGGCCGTCACACGAGCGGCTTGAATCCTGAATTCTCACCATGATTCGGATGGCAGCCTGCCCTTGCTGCTGACAAAGAGGCCCAGCAAGATCAAAACCAGGGCAATCAGGAATTGCGGTGGCAGGGATTCATCAAGAAAGACCGTTCCGAAAAACACGGCCCAGACGGGAACCTGGTAATTGACCAGGCTCAGGTAGGATGGGCCCGCTTCCCGTATGACCTGCAGGAGAATCAGCGTTCCGAGCGCTGTCGATCCAAGACCCAGGAAGGCAACTCCGAACAAGGCTGGAAGGCCCGGCCAGGTCGACGGAATTCCCTCGATCCACAATGCGGCAGGAATCAGGGCGATCGAGCCGGTCAGCAGGTTGACCGCACCAAAGGCCAGACGTGGCACTTCGGGTCTTCTCGCGATGAGTATCGACCCGGTCGCATATCCGAACGCAGCAGCCACACAGGCAAAAGGGGCAAGAGTCTCGACGTTGCCGGAAGCCTGATCCGTGACTGTATCAAGGCCGAACAGTATGAAGACTCCCGAAAATCCGACGAGGATTCCGATTGATTTCATCGGCGTCAGGCAGTCGTTTCGGGTCAGGAGATGCGCCATTGGCAATATCATCAGTGGAATCGTCGCCATCGTGAGGCCGGCGAAACCGGATGTGACGTAGACCTGCCCCCAGTCCAGAAGCAGCCAGGGCAATGCCAGGGAAATCAGGCCGATCCCAAGGCAATACGGCCACAGAATCTCGTTCTTGACAGTTGTCAGGAACCGGAACTCCTGCCGTTGAACGACGGCAAAAGCCGCCAGAACGGAGGCACCCAGGGTCACGCGCGCAGCCGCGACCGTGACCGGCCCGAACCCGGTCAGCGCCAGCTCCACGCATGGAAATGATCCACCCATATCAGCCCAAGAGCGAATACCATCACCAGGCAACGGGTCTTGCTGTGCATGTTCAGCGGTCGCGAAAGGCAGTCGGCATGGAACATGATCCGGATTCGTCAGAGCACGGGACAGGTAACGGATTTTCACGCCACTTTTTTCCCGGGCACGAGCCCCGGTTGCTATCACGAACAACCAACTTTGTGTACGTGGTCGATTGTCGGGCGGTAATCCATGAATGCCTTCTCAGATAGCGGTGGCGGTCTCGATTCCCGCGGAACAAATTTTCCCGCAGGCCGGAAGAGAACCCGCTGATTTCACCCGATCTTTGCAGCTATCCCGGGGTTGAACTCCCTTGCGACGTCGGGGGCGTTGGACGCCACCATCGTGACCAGCCGACGATCAGTGGGTCCAGGCGTTTCGGGCCGGTCTCGACATTCGTTGCAGCAGGACCTTAGCGACCGGCTGACCATTCCCAAAACGCCTCCGTTCGAATCAATCCGGGAATACCCGTCGCAAGGCGGAACCGGCATGTCCGAATTCGCATAGCGGCTATGCATTGTTGTGCGTTGTTGACTGCGAATCCGGGACCTACCTTTCGGTTCAGCCGGGTTCTAATTCATGAAATCGAAGAACCCGGAGCGAATGGAAAGGAGCAAATCATGATCGCAGACATGGTCCGCAAGACCGCGGAAACCGGGCATTTCGAAGTCCATCCGGTTGGGTGGCTCCGTACTCAAATTGCCTCCGTCGCCCGTGCAAGGCGCTGGTACAGGAGCTTCAAACAAACCCACGACGAATTGAATCGGCTTACCGATCGGGATCTCGACGACCTGGGAATCGTGCGGGCAGACATCGCGCGAATCTCCAGGGAAGTTGCTGACGGAGTGGACTGAAATGGCGGGTGCAAGCTCCAGACTCGAAGCAGGGGCGTTTACCGGGTTCGCAGGCATTGCCCGAAACGCGGCGTCACGATCAGGTCAGGCCGTCAGGTCTTACCTGAAACGGGCTTTCCGCCGCCATGCAACAGGCCGGATTGCCTTCGTGTTGTCGAGCATGACGGATGAACAGCTGGCTGCGATCGGGGTCGAACGTTCACATATCCCCCGATACGCATCGGAAATCATTTCCGGTGAATGAGCAGATCGCAACACCACGGATTCAGGTCCCGAATCCGGACATTGCCACCTTCGTGCGCGACCTGATCCGATCCGCCCGAGCGTTCGCGATGGGCAAGGGGCCGGCTCTTTGGAACCGCCCCTTGCCGTTACGCGCGATGTCTTGTTTCAGTTCCTTTCCTGATCGACGAGACGCCCTGCCGAGATCCATGGCATCATGGCCCTCAGGCGTTCCCCGACCTGTTCAATCTGGTGTGCATCGTTGTTTCGGCGCGTACTCTTGAAGAACGGTTGACCGACCGCATTCTCCAGCATGAAGCCACGTACGAATGCGCCGGATTGGATTTCATCCAGAATGTCTTTCATCCGTTTCTTTGTCTCGTCGTATGGCAACACCTTCGGTCCCGAGACATATTCTCCGTATTCGGCCGTATTGGAGACTGAATAGTTCATGTTGGCAATTCCGCCTTCGTAGATCAGGTCGACGATCAGCTTCACCTCGTGGAGACATTCGAAATAGGCCATCTCGGGCGCGTATCCTGCTTCGACGAGGGTCTCGAATCCCATTCGAATCAATTCGACCAGCCCTCCGCAAAGAACCGCCTGCTCTCCGAACAGGTCGGTTTCGCACTCTTCCCGGAAGTTCGTCTCGATGATGCCCGATCGACCACCTCCGATTGCCGAACAATATGAGAGGCCGGTCTCGAGGGCACGTCCGGTCGCGTCGTTATCGACCGCGACGAGGCAAGGGACTCCTCCACCCTTGAGGTATTCGCCGCGAACCGTGTGGCCTGGACCCTTCGGCGCCATCATGATGACATCCAGCGTAGGTTTGGGCTCGATCAACCCGAAATGAATATTGAGACCGTGGGCAAAGGCGATTGCCGCTCCGTCCCGGATATTCGCGTGTACGAGATTTCGGTAGGTTTCGGCCTGCAGTTCATCGGGCATCGCGAACATCATCAGGTCGCACCATGCCGCCGCGTCGGAGATGCTCTTTACCGACAGGCCTTCGGCCTCTGCCTTTCGCGCCGAGCCGGATCCCTCTCTCAGGGCGATGCAGACATTGCGGGCACCGGAATCGCGGAGATTCAACGCATGGGCGTGTCCCTGTGAACCGTATCCGAGAATCGCGACGTTCATGTCCTTGATCAGATTCACATCGCAGTCTGTGTCGTAGTAAACGCGCATTGGGCATGTCCTCATTTCAATCCAGATCGATATCGTCAGGTACCGTCGTGTTCCTGACGTCGGAATCGACACCGAGTACCCATCCATGCGCAAATATGACTTTAAATTGTTCATTTGAAGGCCAGATTTGGCGAAAACCCGAAATGGAAACGCTCTCGTGGCAAAAACAAGCGCCGCCACGAAAAGCCTTTGCAATCGCGATCGCAAGAATCGGCCACACCCGACAGTTGCCTTTGGGAGAACCAGAGTTCCGCATTGCAGGACCGGCTGTCCGGTCCGCCGGAACCCGCGTCAACGAACGCGACATCGACGGACCGCGCCTGTCAGGCGACTCGTCCGAGACCTGCGCGCATGAATGGTTTTCGCATGACGGCATTCCGATGCAGCGTCTTGAGCGCACTCAGGCGCAACGAGCCGATGACCGGGTTTCCCGCGATCGCCGCCCGGTTGAGCAGATCCACTGCCGTGACCCGCGCCAGAATGTCAGGCCAACGGCGTCGACTGAATCGGCCAATGACGGTTGGCGACCCGGGATCCAGATTGCTCGACCGGATGACGTCGGAAAGAGTCTGGATATCCGTCAGAGACATGTTCAATCCCTGGGCGCCAATCGGAGGAACGACATGGGCTGCCTCGGCCAGAATGACGGTTCTCTGTCCGGTCAGGCGGTGGGCCAGTTGTCCCATGACCGGCCAGCATGACCGTGGTCCGGCAACTTCCAGGTCTCCGAGGACACCGCCGCTGCGCGCGGTGAGTTCGCGATCGAATTCCGCTCGAGGAAGTTGGGACAGCAGCTCGATTCTCTTGGCCGCGTCCATCCAGATCAACGCCGACCTGTACCGTCCCGAGTCGCTGGTCATTGGAACCAGGGTCATCGGCCCGCCGGACCGATAGATTTCAAGCGACTCTGACCCGTGCGGTTGCTTGTGAATCACCGAACCGGCGAGGGCCTTTTGACCGTATTGCCAGGCCTTGACGCCGATTCCCACTGCATTCCTGACATGTGAATCACGCCCGTCGGCACCGATCAGCAGGCGACACGAAATCACCGAGCCGTCCGTCAGGTCTACGACCACGTCCCTTGTTCTCGGGCAAATCTGGCGGGTTAGTGTGCCAGACTTCAACAGGACGTTGGGCAGTTCCGAGATGCGGTCGACGATGGCATTCCGGACGACTCCGTTCGCGACGTTCCATCCAAATGGCCTGTCCGAGATCTCGGCGGCGTCAAACCGTGCCCGGTAACGGATCCCGTTCTTGTGGCCTCCTGCATCGAGAATCGTCAGAACCTGAAGCGGCACGGCGTGATCGGAAACCCGATCCCAGACCTTCGCTTCCTCCAGGGTCGATCTGGCCGGTTGAAGGAACGCGGTCGTGCGATTGTCGCGGGAGGATTCCTCCCCTTGCGCCGATGCCGGGTCCGCACTTGTGCAAACGACGTCAAGACCAGCCGAACCAAGTGTCGCCGCGGCCACAAGCCCGGCAATTCCACCTCCACTGACAAGGATATCTGTCGTGACTCGATCGGGTCGCATACGTGTTTGTATTGCGGATCGGGATCAAGAAACAATCGAAACCGGCTGGCTCGCTTATTGACGGCGACGACGAACCTGAAGGATCACGCGTGGTTGCGGCGGCCCCGAACGTCATCGCCGCCGGGGGTGTACCACTGCATGGGATATCCGCGGGGCGCCCGCCGGCACCTATGCGTCCATCGCCTTCACGAACCGTTCGAACAGGTAGAAGCTGTCTGTCGGACCCGGACTGGCTTCGGGGTGATACTGCACCGAAAACACCGGCCGGTTGCGCATTCGAAGACCGCAGTTAGATCCGTCGAAGAGGGAAACGTGAGTTTCGAGGATGCCGTCCGGCAGCGTCTGTGAGTCGATCGCAAAGCCGTGATTCATCGAAGTGATTTCGACTTTCCCGGTTTCAAGGTCCTTGACCGGATGGTTTGCGCCGTGATGACCATGATTCATCTTGACGGTTTTTGCGCCAAGGGCGAGCCCGATCATTTGGTGACCAAGGCAGATTCCGAATACGGGAATCGTGGTTTTTTCGAGGATGTCCTGGATCATTGGCACTGCGTATTCGCCGGTGGCAGCCGGGTCGCCGGGGCCATTCGACAAAAAGAGTCCCTGAGGGTCTCGTCGAAGGATTTCGTCAGCGGAAGATTGCGCCGGCAAGACGGTCACGTCGCAGCCGGCGTCGGCAAGGCACCGCAATATGTTTCGCTTGGCCCCATAGTCAACCGCAACGACGCGCTTGCCCTCGTCCGTATTCAGCCGTTGATAGCCTTTCGGCCACGCCCAGCGTGATTCGTTCCATCTGTAGGCCTGCAGGCACGTCACGTCGCGCGCGAGGTCCCGGCCTTCGAGACCCTCGAAATTCTTTGCCTTCGCAAGCTGATCCAGGATGTCGAACCTGCCGTCCGGGTCATGGCAAATGTTGGCGTGGGGCGCACCGAGATGCCTGATCACGCGGGTCAGTCTTCGGGTGTCGACCCCGCCAACCCCGATGCAGCCGCGTCCCTCGAGCCATTGGGAGAGGGTCTGTTGGGATCTCCAGTTGGAAGGTTCTGCGGGATCCCATCTGACTATCATGGCCCTTGCGACCGGATCACCGGCCTCGTTGTCCTCATCATTGGTTCCGGTGATTCCGATGTGGGGAAAGGTGAACGTGACCGCCTGTTCAGCGTAAGACGGGTCCGTCATGATTTCCTGGTAACCGGTCATCGCGGTATTGAAGCAGAGCTCAGCCGTTACCGAACCGGTCGCACCAAATCCGCGTCCCAGGAAATAGGTTCCGTCCGAAAGTACAATACTCGCAGTTGGCTTGTCCGAATTCTGGGTCATGGCACTGAAAGACATTGCAATCTCCGGTCGCATGATCGGCGGCATTCGCCGATCGGTGTCGCATGCGGAGACCAATGACCCGATGCGGTGCTCAGTCGTAAATGATCGATGGCAACCGGGTCAACCACATGTGGTTGTCCCGCCTTTCCCGGGTTTTCCGGCAGTTGAACTGACGACTGTCGCTTCGTATTATGGCAACCTGTCAATGGAAACGCCGAAGCCATGCGAGACAGAATCAAGGCTGCACTGACGCAAGCGATCAAGGATCGCGATCAGATCAGGGTATCGACCCTTCGCTTGATATCAGCGGCGATCAAGGACAGGGACATCGGGGCGCGGGTTGAAGGCAACGATACGGGTGTTTCGCAAGGCGAAATCCTCTCCATCCTGGACAAGATGATCAGGCAGCGAAACGAGAGCATCAAGGCTTACGAAGAAGCAGGTCGACTGGAGCTCGCCGAAAGAGAACGATCGGAAATAGTGGTCATTCGGGAATTTTTGCCGAGGCAATTGACCGAGGAAGAAATCAGCCAGGCGATCCAGACGGCGATCGACGAGGTGGGAGCGTCGAGCATCCGGGATATGGGCCGTGTCATGGGCCAATTGAAGGGTCGATATGCCGGGCAAATGGATTTCGGCAAGGTCGGTCCCGCCGTACGCAACCTGCTTGGCTGAACAAGCCGGGGTTCATACCGATTGCGGAATGGCTGGGGCCAGGTTCCGTGACTGATTCGGAAATTTCACTGGGCGGATCGTATAGGGTAATTCGACTTGTGACGATTTCCAGCGACGAATGAATACTCCACGATGGTACCGAGGCAGTGATCGCCTTTTTTCTTGGGGAGGCGAGTAGACGGTCTGGCGTTGGAGCAGGCGTTCCTGCCGAATCCTGAGACGGAAGCCGAATGGCTCATCCGCTCCGACCAGAATCGGTCGATACAGGTGCGCATTACCGCCGCCCGCGGCATCAGGTCTCGTGAATGCCGGGGTGATCTTTCCCGTGACCCAGATGCCTGATTTCCATCTCACCCCAGTGCTCTCTCAGGTACTCAGCGACGAGTCGGCGATGACAATGGTGCGGTTGGTTTTCGCTGCAAAGCAGACAGCCGTTGTTCACGACCTCCTTCGAAAGAACGGATTCTATTCGCCGCGTCTTCATGAGGTCAATGAACCTGGACTCATAGGTGTCCCAACCGATTCGTCCTTGACGGTAGTCACTCAACAATTCCTTCGTCGGGGCGAGGACTGGTTCGTGAACATAGTCTATTCCGCAGAGTTCTCGCGCGAACCAGGCGAGATCGTCCCTTTTGGCGAAACCGGAAAGCTGCGATCCGTTGTTGAGCCTCACATCCACTATGCGTTCGACACCCGATGCGCGGAGAAGTTCGAAGAACCGTTGTGCGGATTTCCTGGTGAAGCCTATGGTCAATATCTTCATTGGTCTTTCCGGCAGGTCACGTCAGGAGTTGATTGTTCGTGTGGCCGACTCGCTCGGTCCGAACAGCGATCGCTTCCGAAATACGTTCATCGCGCGACCTGAACAAGTCATCTTGGCGCAGGTGTCTGTATTTCGCGAGCAGTCGATTCATCGTGTCCATGTGTGGTTCAAGCTGTCCGTCCGGCAATATGTGGGTGACATCGATCCCATTCATCTTGTCGAGTTCGTGCCCGACCAGAAGTGTCCGATGGCAGTCAAGTGGTTCCTTCTCGGCACACATCAGTGCGATGTGGTGTTCCTCAGCGCCGCGCACGAGCCGTTCCAGACCTTCGTGAAAGCTTGGCGTCCGTGAGAGACGGTCGTAACGGATTCGGCCGTGTTCGTAACAGGAAGGATCGTCCGATCGCCCACCCAATTCTTTGCCGAGATAGACGTACTCGATGTTGGAATTCTTGAGACATTCCGCAAGTTGCTCGCGATTGAACTGTGGGTTGAAACGGCTGTACGGTGCGGAGCGTACATCCGCGAGCGCAGATACGTGGTGCCGGTCCAGGAGTTGGAGAAACGTCTCCATTGTATGGTTCGAGTGACCGATCGTAAGGATCGAAAGCAGATTTTTGTTCATGTTGCTACCGCCCATCCGATCCAATAATCGCCGCAATCAATTTGTAGACGGCATCTCCGTATGGCTCCCCAAGACTGATGGTGAGGTAGCGACCATCAATTCGGTAGGTTCCGTCGAGCTTCGAAAGGTATCGCTTCTCATGAAAGGGGTCGGTGATCCATAAGGAATAGGTTTGACCTGCATGGACAAACCGGCCTTGCACGCGCCTCTTGGAATTACCGAACGCCTCTCCAGGCGCGAATACTCTAATCGCGAGGTCTTCGACATATATCAATCGCAAGGAGGATTTTATGCCGCTCGTTGCCGCGATCGGAATCTTGTCGTTGCGGCCGTTATAGGTACTGTGGCCGTTTATCCAGAGAGGCTTGACCGGGTCAGCCAAATTCGAAAGCTCGAACGGTGAATAGGATCCAACCTTTTTCCAATAGTGACCCTGATCGAGTAGCCAATTCTCGGTTTGGAAGCCGCCAGGCTGCCATTCTTTCAACGGTAGGTCGATTATGTCGAGAATCCGTGGATCGCTTCCGTCCTCGTATTGACGTTCGTACTCCGACACTTCCTGGCCTGAACGTTCGCTCACGGGTCGAATCCAAGCTCCCTTTCCCTTTTCTGCCGCCCACTCGCGGCCAGCCACACATCGGCCTGCCAACTTCCGTGAGTTTGCGAGGCATACTATGCGCTTGATTTCAGTCATCGGGAGCGTCCGTATTTCGAGGACATCTGATCCAGTCGCTGTATCTGGCAGATTTCGCGACGAGGCAACGAGTTCTCTTGGCGGATCGCGCACCGTTGCATCACAAGCTAAACCAAACTTTAACCTGCAGATTTGATCACGAGCCTCAGTTCACTCTCGTCGAGCAAGCTGTACTCTGGCAGGTAACCCGAAAGGCGTTTGCATTCGGTACGGATAATTGGGACACCGTCTCCGCGCCGATCCATCAAATGTGAACGGTCAAGGCCTGTAGGCGCTGGACAACGTGCCAACAATGACACGATGAGTTCGTTCCGGCTGGATTGCCTTAGGTGCAGGCTATCCGGAGTCATGGTGTTGGCAAGCGAACCCGGTACATGGAGTTCGAGGCGATCCGCAAACAGGTGCAGACGAATCCTTGAGCCGGGCATTGAATAGTCGCGATGCGCGACAGCGTTCACAAGTGCTTCAAATACTGCCCTCTCACTGAACTGCGGCCGCTCCGACCGTGCGTCCGTCTTTGTGGCCCGTACCAACATGTTTCTCTTTACGAAGTGCAAGGCTTCGGAAACCTGTTTGTCGAGCGGTCCCAAGATGTCGCGGACATCTGTCTGGTAGTCGATGTCTGTTCGTTCACCGGCATAACTGACCGCTTGGACGTATGCATGCGGTAACCAAGTTTGTGGATTGGCCGTACAAAGAAGCACACCAGCGACCGTCAGCCCTTCGGTTCCGTCGCCGTCGCTTGCCATAATGCGGAGCTTTCGCAGAGTATCGTCCATAGGATCCGCTGAAGTAAATCGTCGCGTAAGCTCATAATGCAAGTCTGATCGCGCGGTTCCGGGAACGATAGTTTCGTCAAATTGAACAAGGCGGCTGTAGCTGCGTTCTTGGAATTGCCGGGCGAGAAACTCCGGGCTCATTTCACGCTTTGAGCTGCCAATTCTACGATAGTACCCGCCAGGGCTCTTGTGAACAAACAGGCTGCGCGCAACATCTATTCGAATGACCGGAACTGAATTGCCAGCTGAATCGTTCAGGGTGAATTTGCGGATGTCTGCGTCAAGCGCAGGATTCACAGAGTCATTGCAGATCTCTCTCGCCCATCCCTCAACAATGTCCAATTGGTCCAGTGGGATACCAACGACTTCCTTGCTCACGTCATCCACGCCCAAAACCACTGTTCCGCCTCGACCGTTTGCCATTGCCGCCAGTTCGTCGGCAAAGTCGCGCCGGTCTGGACTTTTGACCCGTCTGCCCGTGACATCGACGCATTTGAGTTCCAGCGTCGAATCCTCGCCGAGTTGGATGCGATCAAACAGGTTGAGTTCAGCCATAGTGTCCTTCGGCAGCAGTTGCCGTTTTTTGTAACGTGGAAAACGTGCTTTTGACTTCAATCGCCGAACTACATTTAAATTGACCCGAGTCAAAAGTCACTTTCATCGAAAGCTTGTCTAGGTTTTTCATGGGTGGGGTTTCCGTTGATGCTTTCGGCGATTCAAACAACGGTGATCCAAATTGTGTTACGGGCGAGACGCGAAAACTTCGTTTCTGTCCGTCTAGCAGTTCGGATCCAATTCAGGTACGCCTTCTCGTTTACTCATTGATCGGGTCGAAATGCGTTTCAACAAGTCCGTGCAAGTCACGGGAAGGGATGGCGCGAAAGTACGTGTCGCCTGAAGGGCATTCTGCCGCAGCGAACCTGGATCCGCGGCAATCAGAAACATGACAGCATCGACTGCCCCGATTCAAAGCCACGTTCCGCAGGTGGCCTCCAGCTTGGCAGTTCGTCGCCCGCGAAGTATGACCATTCCCACGCGAACTGATGGTTTCTCACCCAGACGGCATCCTCCGAGCATCCTCCGAACACCTTACGCATGTCGTGCACGTGAATGAAATGCAGCACGAATCATTTTCACGCAGTGTATGAAGCGAAATTCAAGCGTAACGGCGAAACCTCGCGAAGAGGCATAATCGATGCCAATAACGGGTGACTTGGGTCACGCGTAGCTCGCAACCTCGAATTCGATCCCATCGTCCGTGTCAAAGTAGAATCTTCGCCCGGGTTCGTAATCGGCATGGGAGTGAGTTTCCAGTCCTTCCGAAAGAACCCTCTGTTCGACAGCGTCAAGGTCATCGACCACGACACCGACGTGATTCAGGCCGCCCCGGGTTCGATAGGAATCAGCGGTGTCCTGGTCCGGGTCGGGATGGCGGTAAAGTGCAAGGTAGGTCGCTCCTCCGCCGTTACCCGGCGTTCCGACATGAACCGAGTAGCCTCCGTGAATCGACGCTCCCTTGACCCCTTGCCAGCGTATCTTCCAGCCGAAAAGACGAACGAGCATCGCGGCTGTTTCGTCAGGGTCCTTAACCGTGACGTTGGCATGTTCTATGTTTATTTCGCCCATTTTTTCCTCCGCATATGTCCCGAAACCACGCATCAGTCCGAACCCGGGACCCCCGCGAGAGCCCAAATTGCAGTCTCCGGTATCGGCCTGTCGGGACAGCGTTCGACAGAATTCCTGGAATCGTCCGATTCCGGTCCCCTTGACGAACGAAACGCCCGCCCTGCCTGGCGCTCCGGGCTTCGGGCGAACCTTGCGCAAGCCGCCGAGGTTTTGAGCCCGTCTACCCCGAGCACGGCGACAAATGCGGGTTCGCAGTCGATCTGGATAGAATCCGCTGCAGTTTTTCGAAAAGGTGGGATCGCTCTTGCGGACTCAGGAATGCACCAAGTTCGATTTCGCGGCTGTTCCCGCGAAGTGTCAGGTAGTTCTCGACGGGTCCGTTCGAATACAGGTGAACAGTTGTCCGGTAGGGTTTTGCGGACCAGCGCTGCCCACCTGGCCTCCGCGGATCGATCCGATCAACCGTGATCAGGTCCGGCCAGATTCTCAGTTCCTCGGTCAGCCTGCCGTCGAGGTAGTTGCGCTCGATCAGCATAATCAAGAGCCAGAGAACGAACAGAGGGAATGGCAGCATCACGGGCCAAATGGCCGTTCCAAGAAACGGGCTCAGCATGACCGCAAAGGCCAGGAAAGTCGCAAGGATCAGGAAAGCGTGCCCCTTGCGCGTGAGCGACCGGTTCGGCCTCAGTGTCAGTTCAAATAGCGGAGGGCCCGAGGAGGTGCCGTCTCCGCCATTCGCAGAGAGCGGGACACTAGTGCGAGAATATCCTGATCCTTCCTCCCGATGTGCCAACGCGATGCCTTTCGTTTCGCCCTTCCTGGCTCAATGATGCGGCTGCCTGTCCCATTCTTCCCGCGTTGGCAATATGTCGTAGGTGTGAGCAGGCGGTGGATTGGGCAGCGTCCATTCAAGCGTGTCGGCGTGTTCTCCCCAGTAAGCGTTTTCTTCAATCTTCCTGCCAAAGCGAATGGTGTAGAAAACGACACCGATGAAAAACACGAATGAGGCGAATGTCAGGAAAGCGCCATAGGACGAGACTTCGTTCCATAAGGCGAACTGCTCGGGGTAATCGATGTAACGTCGCGGCATACCTTGGCGACCGAGAAAATGTTGCGGAAAGAACGTCAGGTTCGCACCGACGAAAGTCGTCCAAAAATGCAGCTGGCCAGCCCATTCCGGATATTGCCGGCCCGACATCTTGCCGATCCAGTAGTAAACGGCTGCAAAGATGCTGAAGACGGCGCCGAGCGACATGACATAATGGAAGTGCGCAACGACGTAGTAGGTGTCGTGGTAGGCACGGTCGAGACCAGCCTGGCTGAGGACGATTCCCGTCACGCCTCCGACTGTGAACAGGAACAGGAATCCGAATGCCCACAGCATGGGAGTTCGCAAGGACACCGATCCGCCCCACATGGTTGCGATCCAGCTGAAAATCTTGATTCCGGTCGGGACCGCGATCACCATGGTTGCCAGCATGAAGTACGTCTGCTGGGTCAGGCTCATGCCGACGGTGTACATGTGGTGGGCCCAGACGATGAACCCGAGGGCGCCAATCGCGACCATTGCGTAGACCATTGGCAGGTAGCCAAAAATCGGCTTTCGGGAGAATGTCGAAATCACGTGTGAGATGACTCCGAATCCCGGCACGACGAGCATGTAGACTTCCGGGTGCCCGAAAAACCACAAGAGGTGCTGGTAGAGCACAGGGTCGCCACCCCCGGCGGCATCAAAGAATGTCGTACCGAAATTCCGGTCGGTCAGCAGCATAGTGATCGCCCCTGCGAGTACGGGCAGCGACAGAAGGATGAGAAAGGCCGTCACGAATATCGACCACGCGAAAAGCGGTGTCTTGTGCAGCGTCATTCCTGGCGCGCGCATGTTCAGGAATGTCGTGATCATGTTGATCGCGCCAAGAATCGACGAAGCGCCTGAAACGTGAACCGCAAAAATGGCGAAATCCATCGACATGCCGGCCTCGGTTGTCGACAATGGCGCATAGAGCACCCATCCGACACCCGAGCCGCTCAGGTTGTTTCCGCCCGGTACCAGCATGGAACAAACCGCCAGCGAGGTTCCCGTGACATACATCCAGTAGCTGAGATTGTTCAGCCTCGGGAACGCCATGTCCGGCGCGCCGATCATCAATGGCATGAAATAATTTCCGAATCCTCCGAACAGGGCAGGAATGACAACGAAGAACATCATCAGAATTCCGTGCCCGGTGATCAGGACGTTCCAGAGATGACCGTTCGGCGTGCAGTTCTCCGTGGCTGCAGCGATCAGCCTCGAGCCTTCCAGGCACATGTGCTGAACACCCGGTTCCATGAGTTCCAGACGCATGAACACCGTAAAAGCAACGGAGATGAAACCGACCAGACCGGCAGTGAAGATATAGAGAAGCCCGATGTCCTTGTGGTTCGTTGACATGAACCATCGTACAAAGAAGCCAGGACGGTAATGGTCATCGTGGTCGTGCAGAGCCGCGTCTGCCATGGAGGCCTCCAGGAAAATCCAGTTCATGGACCCGATTCATCGGGCTATGGTCGGCTTGGTACTCCAACTGGTGGTTTGTCTCAACCGGATTCAGATCATCCGATCCTGGGGAATACGTGATCGCCGGGAGTCAGCGGTCTCCTCGCGTCAACCGGAATCGAGAACCGGATAGTGTCCCCGGGTCCACGGCAGGCCGGGATTGTCCATCATCAGTTCGATATAGAATGGAGTCAGGCGCGCGAGGATGTTTCGACCGCCCCGGACCTGGTCGCGATTGACAGCGCTTCCCCAGGTTGCGCCACCGTGAATCAACTGGTTTCGCAACACGTACAACCTGTCGAACAGGATCTCGAGAATCTGGACCGTATTCTTGGACCTAAGGGCTCGCGCAACCTGCTCGCGGCTTTTCCTGAAGCCTGCTTCCCAGTTCTCGTAGCCGTCGAGCCCGTTGTGATAAGCCCAGAATGGCTGATAGACGAATTGATTGTTGAGAAGCGAGCGTACGAAATCCGGAAACTGTTCCCAGATCACCTCGTAAATCCGCTCCTCCTTGTCGAGTTCGACCAGCGTCGCGAAGAATTCGGAAAAGTTGTGACGTTCCGTTCTGCGAGTGGTTGAACGATACGAGACGGCACCTTCGGTGGCATAGGCCGCGTTGAAGCTGATCCAGTAAAAGATGAACGCCGCGTCGTCGTCATCGGCCTCCTGTTCGGCCCTATTGAGCCAACTGAGCGCCCGATGTACGCGGAGGCGCAGGTTTTCGGGAGAACTGTCCCTGATCGTGCGGTGTTTTTCCTTCAGACGCGGGTAATGCTTTTCTCTCATGTTGCGGCCATGGGTCCGGTTCTACCCGGCAAAGAAGTCAGGTAATCGTGTCCAGCGTTCTCCTGAATTCGTTTGACGCGATCAAGGTTTCAAAGACAGGTCATTAGCAGGACTTCCGGCGAAAACAAACCGGGTTCATTCGGGTTCATTCTTCCACGCTCCCGCCAGCACCGTTTCCGAACACCGGGCTGAAAGCGCGCCGCAATGCGGCATCGACATCTCCCATCGTGACGGGCAGGCCAAGATCCACAAGGCTGGTGACCCCGTGCTCGGTAATGCCACAAGGTGCAATTCCCTCGTAATTCGAGAGGTTTGGGTCAACATTGAGCGACAACCCGTGCGAACTGACCCATCGCCTGAGCCGGACGCCGATGGCTGCAAGCTTGTCTTCGCGAAACGAGCCATCACCCAGTGCGGGCTTTTCGGTTCGGACGACCCACACACCAACGCGACCCGGCCGTCTTTCGCCGGTGACACCGAGATCCTTCAGGGTGCGGATGACCCACTCCTCGAGACACCAGACAAACCTCCGGACATCCTTGCCGCGGCGATTCAAGTCCAGCAACACGTATACAACGCGTTGACCTGGACCGTGATACGTCAAAGCACCGCCTCGTCGGCTCGGATGAACCGGAATCCGGTTGTCACCGAAATATTGCTCCAGGCTGTCGGCACTGGTTCCAGCCGTATAGATTGGCGGGTGCTCGAGCAACCAGACGAGTTCGTTCGCGCGTCCCTGGAGAATTGCTTCGACGCGTTCTCCCATGTACTGGACGGCTGTTTCGTACGGCACTTCGCCCGCGCTTTTTCGCCACTCCACCATGATGGCTCCGAATCGATCCAGGTTCGACAAGTGTACGGAGAAACCAACCTCTTCACATCGCGAAAGGTGTCGTTTATAGGCGGCTCGTCTTGAAGTGCGGCCGTGGCGGAATTGGTAGACGCGCAGCGTTGAGGTCGCTGTGGGGTAACACCCGTGGAAGTTCGAGTCTTCTCGGCCGCACCATTTGCCGATAACGAACCCCGATTCGGATGTCCCCCGTTAAGCCCCGGTTGGTGCAATCTGGGCAGAAAAGGGAAAAAGGGTCGGGAAATCAGGATTGTGGTTGGGGCATGATTCTCAACAATCCGCGGTACACAACACGTTTATTCAAGGATGGAGATTTGCTACAGTGTACCGGTTGAATAGAAGTTTTCCGAAGTAAGGGGAATGCCGAGTTGCGTGACGGGCTGACCGGCCATACGTGCGTTGACGCTGCGGAGATAGAGATTGCCAAACTCAAGTGACAACGATCAGTTTGTGGTATTTGACGGAGTACAAAAGAGTTATGACGGCGAGACGCTCGTTGTCAAAGACCTCAATCTCAAGATCGGTCGCGGCGAGTTTCTGACCCTGTTGGGGCCTTCGGGATCGGGAAAAACCACCTGTCTGATGATGTTGGCCGGATTTGAAACGGCGACGCACGGCGAAATCAGGCTAGGTGGAAGACCCATCAACAACATACCGCCGCACCGCCGCGGGATCGGAATGGTTTTCCAGAATTACGCGCTGTTTCCACACATGACGGTTGGCGAAAACCTGTCCTTCCCCCTGGAAGTCAGAAACCTCCCGAAGTCCGACCGGGAACTCAAGGTCAAGAACGCGCTCGATATGGTCCAGATGGGCGGGTTCTACGGTCGGCGGCCGGCCCAGCTGTCCGGTGGGCAGCAACAGAGGATTGCCCTGGCTCGGGCACTCGTGTTTGAACCGGAACTGGTTCTGATGGATGAACCGCTTGGCGCGCTGGACAAACAGCTGCGCGAGCACATGCAACTTGAGATCAAGCATTTGCACGAACGCCTGGGGGTCACGGTAGTCTATGTGACCCATGACCAGAGCGAAGCGTTGACGATGTCGGACCGGATCGCGGTTTTCAATGACGGAGTGATCCAGCAGTTGTCGGTTCCTGACGATCTCTACGAGCGCCCGGAAAATGCATTTGTCGCGCAGTTCATCGGCGAGAACAATCGCCTGTCGGGAACGATTGAACATGTCGACGGTGCCTACGCTTCCGTAGTTCTTGACGACGGGTTCAGGAATCGGGCCTTGGCGATCAACTGTGGCGGCAGTGGCAGCCGAACGACACTGTCAATTCGTCCCGAGCGTGTCGTGATCGGCGATGGCGGTCAAGCCAACACGACCGAGGGCAACGTTCTCGAGTTGATTTATCTCGGCGATCACATTCGATGCCGAATGAACGTTCATGGCAACGATGAGTTCGTGCTCAAGCTTCCGAACACGGCGGGCCATGATCGACTTTCAGTCGGAGAACGGGCCATGATCGGTTGGGCAGTCGAGGATTGCCGGGCGCTTGACGCGTGACGGCTTATCGCCCTCACCCGCCTGGCCGGAAAGAGAAATCCCGGTACCAGCGAAACGCTTTCACGCCTGCCCGGAATTGCACCGTAAGCGGTGTATGAAATGATCGTGAGGAGACAAGAACCGCATTCAGCAATCCCGGGCCAGTGATTTGGCGGTCCCTGAAGGATTCGAACCTTCGACCTCCACCTTCGGAGGGTGGCGCTCTATCCAGCTGAGCTAAGGGACCGAGGCATTTGCCCGCTTCCGAGATCAATCATCCGGGCCAATCGCAAAAGACGACTTTCGAATTCTTCCGAAAACGTGATCGACGTGGCGCGTGCGCATGACACGACGATGACCAAGGAAATCACTGTGAGTTAAAAGCATGGAGCACGCCAGGACGAAATGCAAGTCTAACCGGACCTTCATCGACGAATGTTCGAATGGTTTCTCCTTGGGCAAGCCGTAAGTCCGGGCTTAGTTGTCGGCACGATGATGCACCACTAACGAGACAAGGAGATTCTGGATGCGGTTGCGAGGCTGGGTGTCGACATCCACTTCGCAGCACTAGACGTGTTTTGAAGGGATGTCGTTACAACTGTGCGGGCCTTAACGATTTCGTCCAGAGCGAAGAACTGGCATTTCGGCACCGTGCATGACTTCATGCGACTGAAGCTTGGGTGGCAAGCACCAAAAACAGGATCGAGGAGGCCTTTTCCCGATGATAACCAATCCGAAAGCGAGTTTCGACGTGGATGAGACTCCCGAGATGCGGCTTGCGCAGATGGGGTTGTCCTTGCCGAAAGTTCCGCCGCCGGTTGGCAATTTCGACCTTGGTTCGATCGACGGAACGACCCTTTATCTCTCTGGCCAGGGACCACTTCTGGAAGACGGCACACTTGCGACTGGAAAAGTCGGCGCGGATGTCATCGTCGAGGATGCCAAATACCACGCCCGGTGTACCGGGTTGGTTCTGATTGCCGCGATGCGAGAAATCCTGGGATCCCTCGACCATGTGGCGCAAATCAGAAGGGTCTTTGGTATGGTGAATGCAGTTCCCGAATTCGAGGACCACCCTGCAGTCATAAATGGTTGTTCGAATCTCTTTTGCGAGGTTTTCGGTTCTCGTGGCCGCCACGCCCGTGCCGCCGTCGGGATGGCCTCTCTGCCAGGAAATATCACGGTTGAGATCGATGTCATCGTATCTATCACACCCGGACCGGGATCTGGCCAATGAGTAAAACCCGCCTCAGCGAAGCGGGAAAGCGCCAACATGAAGTCGAAGTCGTCAAATACCTCGATCTGCAAATTGGCGAAGGCGAATTCATGGCGCTCGTGGGTCCTTTAGGCTGCACCAGGTTCTTCGCCACACTTCGCACGATTGCGGGCCTTGAATCCAAATCCGCTGGGCATCTGTTTATCAGTGGTTGTCGCGCCAATGAACTAACGTCCGCCAAGCACAATGCCTCAATGGATTTCCAATTCCGTCCGCCTTACCCAAAAAATGTCGGTTCGCGAGAACCTGTCCGTCGGATTGAAGCTGAGGAAGCGATGAAAATCGGCGATGCAATAGTGGTTCGGATTCAGGATTTGGGGCATGAGGCGCCTCGTCATCTGAACATCAGGCGCGGTGCTGCACTCACTGCACGGGCAAGCGGCGAGGCTCGCGGGAAAATTGTGCCAGGTGCGACAGTACCTCGTGCCATCATGCGCAATCGGCTCCACGCCTTCGATCTCGCTACCTGGGGGCGCCTAACATGATCGATGAGCCGTTTGGGCGCTGGAACCTGACACCGATAATCAACGCCTCGGGCACCATGACCAGCATCGGTGCGTCGCGCGTTCCACACGAGGTGCGTGCTCTTGTGGACGGGATACTTGGTGAATTCGTCGGGATGGACGAGTTGCAGTCGCGTGCGGGTTCGGTCATTGCGCGGGCAACCGGTGCCGAGGAGGGCTGCATCACGGCTTGCTCTGCAGCAGCCATGACCCAGACCGTGGCGGCTTGTTTGACCGGCATGGACCTTGCCCGGATCGAAGCGCTGCCTCAGGTCGCGGGCGAACGCCGCGTACTTCTGGCCTCGGGCCATATGGTGAACTATGGCGCACGGGTCGATCAGGCGATCCGTCTTGCAGGGGCAGAGGTCGCGCCTGTCGGCACGGCAGCCGCCTGCGAAACATGGCACTTGCGCGCGGCTCTGGAAGAAGGCGCGGTCGCCGCAATGTATGTCGTCTCGCACCATACGGTACGCGAAAACGAATTGCCGATGGATGTCTTCATCGCAATGTGTCGCGAATGCGACGTACCAGTGATCGTGGACATGGCTTCGGAGTACGATTTGCGTCGTCCCATTGCGCTTGGTGCTTCCGCAGCGATCTATTCCGGGCACAAGTTTCTCTCGGGGGTCACCAGCGGCATCGTGGCAGGCAAATCCGATCTTGTTCGCGCCACTTACCTTCAGCATCGAGGCATCGGCCGCACGATGAAGGCGGGCAAGGAAAGCGTTGTCGGTGCCATGGCTGCGCTTGAACTGTGGGATGCCCGCGACCACGCCGCTGCCGAGGCGGCTGAAGACGTGCGGGTCGAGCTTTGGCTAATGAGTTTGGGCGGCGTGCCCGGGCTTACATTGGCGCGCCACGCGGACTGGACCGGCAATCCGATCACTCGCGTAAAGATTGCTGTCGATCCTGCCTCTGCCGGTTTCAACGCTTGGGAGTTGGTCGGACGGCTCGAGGTCCGTGCGCCTCGAATCGTCGTGCGCGACAACCTGGTCGAACGGCAAGAGATTTACCTTGATCCCTGCAACCTGACCGATGACGAGGCTGCCAAGGTTGCCGACGCCATCCGTGAAGAGGCAGCGCGTTTCCGTGATGAAGGCGGCGGTGGCAAGATCAGTTGGAGCGAAATCAAGCGTGCGCGGGAAGCTTCGGTGCAAGGCTGGAAGGGCATTGGCGATGCAACTTGACCGCAAACGCATCCTCATGACTGGCACAGCGCACGGCATCGGTTTCGCCATAACCTGCGTCTGCCTTGCCGAAGGGGTCGAGGTATTCGCCGTCGGTCAGGATGGCGGCGCGAGGTCATAAGCCGAAGCAAAGATAGGACACCATTCAGGCGGATGGAAACACCACCCGCTCGACCTTGGACAATCCGAAAGCAATGCTGCCGTGCTGCACACAATCGCGGATTGGCCCGTTCAGGACGGCCTGGTCAACTATGCCGCAATGCTGCAATGCCGGATTTCAGCTTTGCGGGAACAGTCACCGAATTTCGCTGCGCCATCGAAGTCGATGTCAACCTCACCCGGGCCCGTCGCGTCACCCGTGCTCAATTGCCGCCACGACGCCATTCCGCGGCGTCTGCCAGTGCTCCGACAAATGATGCACCGCTCTGAAACGTGTGCCTCGTTCTCACTGAGTCAGAGATCAGGAATTTGCGCCACACGTGATTTGCGCCATACGTGAACCGCTCCCAAGATCGCGGCGCAGTTGTTTCTAGGAACCCGGCAGTGTAAACTGGGCCAGTCGGAAATAGCCCGCAAACTGCGGCAGGCTCCGGCGGTTTATTCAGGACGCAGGATACTGCGGTCCCAAGTGTTCGATTGCGAGGTTCCGATTATTCTTCCAGCCGTTCATTTGAGGAACGCGGTTATTCCTTCGGAAAAAACAGGAGATTAGAATGACTAAGTACTATTCCGTCGCCAGTCCAATTTCGTTCGTCTTGGTGGCAGGCATAATCGCGTTTTCGAATCTCGCCCTTCACGCGGAACCGGATCGGGGGACCCTGGTCGTTGCGGTCAATCAGGAGCCGCAGGATCTTGCCGCGCAAGGTGCCTACAAGGAAATCAATGCTCCCGGTCTCCGGAACGTGCTGGAAACGCTCATTGCGGTTGATCCGGTCTCCGGAGAGTTCATTCCGGTTTTGGCAACGGCCTGGGATAGGGTCGATGGAAGCACGCTACGGTTCACGATTCGGGAAGGCGTGACGTTTCATGACGGGACTGCCATGACCGCCGAGGCCGTCGCAGAATCGGTGAGCTGGGTCTGGAGTGCGGAGAACGCATTCACAATCCAGGAGTACGCCGGACCCGGCGAAATCTCCGCTGTCGCGATAGATGACGCAACCGTGGAAGTCAGATCAAGCGAACAAGATCCTCTGCTCGAATTCCGGCTGTCGCTGAATGGAATCTCGTCGCCAACGCAATTGGCGGAGAATCCTGCGAGGCATTTCGATACGCCTGTCGGAACGGGGCCCTACAAGTTCGTAGAGTGGCAACACGGCCAGTACTGGTCCGCAACCTACAACCCGGATTGGTGGGGATTGAACGCAGGCGATGCCTACGGCACCTCGAAGCCGGCCTTTTCGGACCTGAAGTTCGTCTTCCGATCGGAAGACGCCGCGCGGGTCGCGATGGTCGAGAGCGGAGAAGCTCAACTCGCCATGTTCCCGTCCGCTGACGACTGCGCGCGTGCCGCTGAAGCCGAGAGTTACAATTGCGTGACAGGACCGTCGACAACCTATCTTTACGGTCGACTCGACCATTCGCTGCATGCCGACGAACGGTTGTCGGATCCAAGAATCCGTGAAGCGGTTTTCTCGGCGATCGATATCGCAGGCATCGTCGACCTTTACGGCATGGCGTCGGTGCCCCAGGGTCAACTCGGCGCAAAGGGTACGATCGGATTCAACGACGCGGTCAGCCCGTATGCCTATGATCTTGACCACGCGATGTCGCTGCTGGACCAAGCCAGGGCCGACGGCGTCGATGTTGACGGGCTTGAAATCGAAATCGTGGGACGTGATACGACGCCCCGCATCAAACCGATCGTCGAGGCCCTGGGGGCAATGCTTGGCATGGCCGGCATAGGCACCGACATCAGGGTGCAGACGCCGGCGGAGTTCAACCCGCGGGTTCGCATCACCGGCTATTCGAACGAGCCCGGACGCCAGATGATGCAGGTTCACGTCAAGCAGAATCCTTCCGGAGATTACGGTCTGTTGCTGTTGTCGAACTATGCCTGCCCGAACATCGATGATCCGACAGGTCCGTCGCGATCCTCGGTGTATTGCGACGAAGAATTCGACTCCAGCCTGTTCGAGGCCCTGGCAAGTTTCGGGGAGGAACGGGGTGAAAGAATGCGGGAGCTGGTTCAGTATGTCCACGACCGGCACCTGATCGTCCCGCTCGCGTTGCTGGATCGAGGCCACCTCGTGGAGGCCGGGCTGGAATTCACATTCGGGACGGATCACAGGATCCAGGCGGTTTACGTCAAACCGGACTCATGAATATCGGCGCGGGCGGCCCCAGGATTCTTTCCCGGGGCCGTCAGCCTTTCCACCAGGAGAACTGAAGCTCGTCCTGGATGGTGTATTTCGTAACACGAATAGCGAATTCGTTTCTGCTTCTGCTGCTGACGGTCAGTTTCGTGTTCTTGGCCGGGCGACTGATCGGAGATCCGGCCCTTAACATGCTGGGGCCGGGAGCCAGCGACCTTGCGCTGGAAAAGTTGCGGAATGCTGCGGGGCTGAACGATCCCCTCTGGCAGCAGTATTTGCGCTATATTGGCAACCTGATCCAGGGCGATTTCGGCGTCAGTTACCGTTTCGGGTTTTCGGTCCTGCCGTCGGAGGACCTCGATGCAATCGGCCAACCGGTCGTTGCGATCGTACTTGAGCGACTACCTGCAACCTTTCTGCTCGCGGCGGTCGCCATGGGACTGGCGGTCCCCCTTGGCGTACTCATGGGGGTCGCTGCCGCGGCGAACCCGCTCTCCGCAATCGACAGGCTGGTTTCCGCGATCGCCCTTGCGGGCGTTTCGATCGTACAGTTCTGGCTGGGCTTGATGCTGATCGTCCTGTTCGCTGTTCAACTCGGCTGGCTGCCGACCGGTGGATACGGAGGCGCGAGCCACGTCATTCTCCCGGCGCTCACGCTCGCGGCGCGGCCGATCGGCAGGATCGCGCAAATTTCCAGGAGCGCCATGCTGGACGAACTGTCGAAACCCTACGTTGTAACCGCGAGGGCAAAAGGGTTGAACGAAAGCAGGATCGTGTTCCTGCATGCTCTCAGGAATGCTGCAGTGCCAATCATCACGATGATCGGAGATGAGCTGTCAGCCCTGCTTACCGGTGCTATTCTCGTCGAGAAGATCTTTGCATGGCCCGGAATCGGATTGCTGATCATCGACTCCCTGACCCGCAGTGACCTTCCCCTGATTCAGGCCTCGATCGCAGTGGTGGCCGCGCTGGTCGTTGTGGTCAATCTCCTGGTTGATCTTGCCTATCGTTTGGTCAACCCGCGAATCCGTCTCGGAAAAGGGGTCTGAACTCTTGTCGACCGGCTTCAGGATTCGAGATGGCGGAATGACCGGTCCGCAGGAGACCCGAGCCTCCTTCACGAACTATGCATGGTCGATCGTCAAAGATCGGATAACGCTGGCGGCCGTCGTCTTTTTGGCACTGCTCTGTGTATTTTCCGTCGGTGCGGAAATCCTGGCGCCTTATCCGCCGACCGGTCTGAACCTTTCCGACAGAATGCTGCCGCCCGGTGCGACCGGTACGAAGGGATCGTTTTATGTGCTCGGCACCGATGAACTGGGCCGCGACCTGTTCTCTAGGTTGATCTATGGTGCCCGGGTCTCCGTTTCGGTCGGTGTCCTTGGCGCCGTGGTTTCATGCGTGCTCGGCGTTGTCGCCGGGCTGACGGCGGGCTATTTCGGCGGGCTGTACGAAGACATCATCATGCGTTTCGTTGACGGGATGCTGTCATTGCCGTCCTTGCTCGTGGCCCTGTTCGTACTGTTCGTGATCGGTGGAGGCTACGTCAATCTGATTCTCGTATTTTCCGTGCTCCACTGGATGGTGTTCTGTCGCCTGTCCCGGGGACTGGCGCTAGGTGCCCGAACGGCAACCTATGTCCAGGCGGCCCGGACGCTCGGTGCATCCCGATTACGGATCGTGTTCAGGCACATCCTGCCCAATGTCATGGCGCCGATCATCGTTCTCTTCACCCTGGAAATCGCGATTCTTATCCTCTCTGAGGCATCGCTCAGCTTTCTTGGTTTCGGCGTTCAACCTCCGGACCCGTCCTGGGGCCTCATGATCGCGGATGGTCGGGAGCACATCCGTTCCGCGTGGTGGCTGGTGACATTTCCAGGCCTGGCGATCTTTCTGACGGCCCTGAGTCTGAACCTCGTTGCAAACTGGGTTCGGGCCGTGACCGACCCGGTTCAACGCTGGCGCTGGCTCAAAGGAACCTGAAACGGGACTGCCATGGAACCACTCGCTTCAATTGATGGATTGCGTGTCGAGTTCCCTGCACTCGGCGGAACAGTGGTCGCGGTTCGACACGTCAACCTGGAGGTCGTTCCTGGCGAGATCTTGTGCATCGTGGGCGAGTCCGGAAGCGGAAAATCCGTGACATCGAACGCATTGATGCAGTTGACCCGTTTTTCCGGCGGACAAGTGACCAGTGGCCACCTGAACTTTGTTCGCCGCTCTGGTGACGAACTGGACCTGCGTACCGCGGACGAGCGGCAGATGCGGCGGATTCGCGGCAACGAAATTGGCATGGTCTTCCAGGAACCGATGGCTGCACTGAACCCGTCCTATACCGTCGGCTGGCAGTTGTCTGAAGGCCTGATGAAGCACCGAGGGTTGTCGCGGAAGGAGGCATGGAATCGATCGCTGGATCTGCTCGTCAGGGTGCGGATTCCGGATCCGGAGCGCAGGCTGAGACAATTCCCTCACGAACTCTCGGGCGGCATGTGTCAACGGGTTGTCATCGCAATGGCCTTGGCCTGCGAACCGCGTCTGCTCATCGCCGATGAACCGACAACGGCACTTGACGTGACAGTTCAGGCCGAAATTCTGGCATTGATCAGACGTTTGTGCAGCGAAACGGGAGCGGCCGTGCTCCTGATTACCCATGACATGGCGGTCGTTGCGCAGATGGCCGATCGGGTTGCCGTCATGCGCGGGGGCGAAATGGTCGAGACAGGTTCCGTCCACCAGATCATCCTGCGACCAAGGCATGCTTACACGCGCACGCTTTTGGCAGCGGTGCCGAAGATTGGTGAAATGGCTGGCAAGCCATCACCGGCACGGATCGGGACGTCCGGCGATGTGGACCGGAACGAAGCGATGCCTTGCGCGGACGGGGAACGCATTCTCGAAGTCAGGAATCTCGTCAGGCGATTCCCGGTGCACGGCGGCCTGTTCAGACGGACGATCGCAAATGTTCATGCGGTCGAAGACGTGTCGTTTCGCGTGGGCGAGAAGGAGACGCTGGCCATGGTGGGGGAGTCCGGCAGCGGCAAGTCCACGGTCGGGCGTTGCATACTGCGGCTGGAAGAACCGGATTCCGGCGAAATTCGGTTTCGCGGGCGGGACCTTCTGTCACTGTCGCGACGGGAAATGCGAGACCGGTTCCGCGACATTCAAATGGTTTTTCAGGATCCGTACGGTTCCTTGAATCCGCAGATGCACGTGCTCGACCAGATTGCTGAACCAATTCGCAACTTCGGCCTGGACAGGGGCAGCGCGCTCGAGGATCGCGTCGCGGACCTGCTGGAGCGCGTCAAGTTGCCGCGCCAGTTCCTCCGGCGATTTCCGAACGAACTTTCGGGCGGTCAGCGTCAACGGGTCGCAATTGCCCGTGCACTGGCAGTGAATCCCGAATTCATCGTCGCCGACGAGGCAGTGTCCTCGCTGGACGCATCAATCCGGGCGAAGGTCCTGGACCTGATGATGGACCTTCAATCCGACCTGGGTTTGTCGTATTTGTTCATCAGTCACGACATGGCGGTCGTCGAGCGCATTTCCCATTTCGTTGCCGTCATGTTTCAGGGGCGAATCGTGGAAATGGGACGACGCAGCGACATTTTCGAACGTCCTCACCACCCCTATACGAGGTCCCTGCTTGCCGCGGTTCCGAAGATGGATCCGGCTGCCCGGATTTCGCGTAACGAGACCGATGCGAGACCGCTCCACACCCCGATCCATGCTGCTGGCCACGACCCCGGACCCAGCCGCTACGACGAAATCGCACCCGGACATTTCCTGTTGCGAGACGGTATACTGTGAGTCGGCCGACCTTGGTGTTCACCCGTTCCTGGGTCCCGTGTCCGATGCGGGGAATCCCACCAGGCCTGCGTGCAAAGCAGAGTGTCATGCGGGCACGGGGTTTTGCGCTGGAAGGTAGCTGATTGTGATTCTGCAAGGCATCGGGGACCGGGGAAGGGCGATTGGCTGGGTCCTGTTTTTTTCTGGCATCATGTTGGCGTGGTGGATCATGTTCACCATGGCCGGAATGTCGGGACTGAATGTATTCGGGGAGGCCGTCAGTGCGAACATGATGCCCATGCAAGGATTTCACGTGCTGTTTCCAATGTGGGCGATCATGATGTTGGCCATGATGGGGCCGACGCTGGCGCCGGTTCTCGTTTCCTTCGAGGGGCTGATCAACTCTGGCCATGCGAACCGCACGGGATGGACGGGTTTGATCGCGGGTTATGCTCTCGCCTGGTTCGGTTTCGCAGGTGCCATGGCGCTAGTGCAAACGGGTCTTTTCCTGCTGGAGTTGATAGACCTGCTCGGAGCGGCGACGTTTCGGTGGCTTCAGGCAGTCATTCTATTCGTGGTCGGGGGCTACCAGTTTACGCGGGCAAAGGAGGTCTGCCAGGGAATCTGCTTGTCTCCCACATTGTATTTCCTCGGGCGCTGGCGGCCGGGGTTTCGGGGCGGTTTGCGATTGGGAATGGGATTCGGGGCGTATTGTGTCGCATGCTGTTGGGGATTCATGATGCTCGGTTTTGTTGGCGGAACCATGAACCTCTTGTGGATGGGACTTGCAACTGCCGTCATGATACTCGAAAAGTTGCCGGAAGTCGCGACCTTCGTGACGAGACCCCTGGGTATAATTCTCATGGTTTTCGGTTTGTTGCTGGCGGGAGGAATCCTATGACGCGAACGGCTGGGGCGAGGGAGTAACCGATGACTGGCACGGGGAAGGCAGGGGTTCGTCGCAGAGACCGGCTGGAAGTCCTGGAACGAATCGACCAGCGCATGATCCCCACGCGGCGCCGGCGGGAACCGACTGACTGGCAAATCAAGGGGGAATTGTTCCTGAACTGTTCATGCACTGTCTTTTGCCCGTGTGTCGTCAGTCTGGGGAAACACCCGCCAACCGAGGGATACTGCCACGCATGGATGGCGATCAGCATCGATGACGGGCATTTCGAAGGAGAAAGTCTTGCCGGCCTGAGTGTCGGCCTGCTGGTCGATATTCCGGGAAGGATGGCGGAAGGCAACTGGAAGGTTGCCGCATATGTTGACGACCGTGCAACCCAAAAGGCGTACAATGGAATTCTGAAAGTCCTGTCGGGATCAGCCGGCGGGACAACAGGCTTGTTCACCATGCTCGTGAGCACGATCATCCACGCCGAAAGAACCAAGGTCGAGATCGTCAAGGAAAAACGACGCCGTTCGATCGTCGTGGGAAGGAAAATCCAGGGAGAGATCGAGGAAGTTGCCGGACTGAACCCGGACGAACAGGTCGTCATTCGGAATAGCCGCTACTGGGTTGGCCCGGACATCGTTGTCGCGAAAGGCTTGCGGTCGCGACTCCGTGACCATGGCAGGGTTTGGGACTTCGACGGCAAGTCGGCGGAAATTTGCAGGATTGACTGGTCCGGCCCGTGACGCGCGCCCGCATGCAAAGGGCAAATGCGGTTCCGCGAGCGGTTCGGCAACAAAAATAGGCAAGGAAAGCACCATGAAATTCAATGCGCTTGTGGTGAGAAAACAGCCAGAGGGGACTACGGCCGCCGCGGTCGAGCAGATCGGCAAGGATGATCTGCCAGACGGGGATGTGACCGTTGCCGTCGAGTATTCGACCGTCAATTACAAGGACGGTCTCTGCCTGGGGCCTGGAGGGGGGCTCGTCAGGAATTATCCGCATGTTCCGGGAGTCGATTTTGCCGGAACGGTCGAATGCTCGGATGACGGGCGTTTTCAGCCGGGTGACAGGGTCGTTCTCACGGGTTGGCGCGTCGGGGAGGTCCGGTGGGGGGGTTATGCCCAGAAGGCGCGTGTCAAGGCAGATTGGCTGGTCCGCGTTCCCGAGGGATTGACAACACGACATGCCATGATTGTCGGGACCGCCGGATTCACATCGATGCTGGCGGTCATGACACTGGAAGACCACGGCCTGGAACCGGGCAGCGGTCCCGTGCTCGTGACCGGTGCGGCCGGGGGCGTCGGTTCGGTCGCAACGGCCATTCTTGCCAGGCTCGGGTATGAGGTTGCCGCGGTGACTGGAAGGGCTGAAACCGGAGACTACCTGAAGTCGCTTGGGGCTTCCGAGATAATTGACCGGAAACAGATTGATGAAACCGTCAAGCGCCCGCTTGAATCGGAAAGATGGGCAGGGTGCATCGACGCTGTTGGTGGAAATATGCTTGCCCGGTTGCTCGGCCAGATGAAGTACGGTTCGTCCGTCGCTGCGGTTGGTCTTGCTGGGGGGGCCAATGTGCCGGCTTCGATCATCCCGTTTCTCCTGCGTGGCGTCAGTTTGCTCGGAATTGACAGTGTCCTTCAACCGCATGCCAACAGAGTGCGCGTTTGGGACCGGATTGCATCGGGCGTTCCCGGCGAATTGCTCGAGTCGATGGCGCAACCGGCGACGCTCGCCGATTTGCCTGACCTCGGTTCCAGGATCCTCAGGGGCAAGGTCAAGGGACGGGTCATCGTTGACGTGAACGCGTAGGCTGCGGTCATGATGGGAAAGCATGGAAAAACGCGGGTTTTCGTATCGCGCCCCTGTTTGCCCCGGAGCTCCCCGGGACGGGCGGCTGAAACGCCACCGGGGAATTCCATGTCAAACGCTTAGTCTCATGACGTAACGACGGCTGCCGGCGCGGCCGACTTCGACAAAACCGGCGTTTCTGAACGATTCGACGAATCCCATGAAGCGATAGCTCGGAGAGTCTCCGTCTACCGGATAGGCTTCGATCACACGCGCGTCGCGGTCGCGTGCCGTTGAAACGGCAGCGTCGAGCAACCCTGAAAAAAGACCGCGTCCCCGATATGCCCTTTTGACAAAGAAACATGTAATTGACCAAATTCGGTTTTCATCCTCTTCGCCGATTTCCGGGCCTCCGAGTTTCTTGAATGTCGATCTCGGTGCAACCGAGCACCAACCGACCGGGGTCTGTTCGTGATAGGCGATGATACCGACCGGCACCCCATTGGAGACGAGATCGTGCAATTGCGCCCGCAACATTCGCTTTCGTTCGTTTTTCGGCCACTTTGAAGCGCCAACAGGCTTGGGTCGCCAAACCATGCACCAGCAGTATGATGGGCCGCCCCGGCCTTCGAAAAGTTTGACGAGATCCTCCCAGATGGCCTTGTCGACGGCACGAAACCGAAACATCTGGCCAGGTTTTTCGGCCATTTCAGGGTTCTCCTGACTTGCGTTCCTGCGCCCGATAGTCGAAGACCGAAACTCGTTGTCCGGCGCCGTATCGTCGATGCACCGTAACCGGCACGAGCCCGCGATCAACCCTGATTTCCGCCGTCGCGCAAGGTTTGCCCGGCAAGGAGTGTTCCGGAGCGGTGTATTCCGGTGATCGGCGAGCAAAAGGGGACTGCGGCCGTGAGCCAGATCAGGATTCAGCCGATTGACCATGTGACGGAAAGACACCGGAAACCCGGACGTTCCTCGACATTGATTGCCTCTGCAACTTTCCGGTGCTGTCAATGCCTGCTTTCCGCTGAGATCCTAATTCATGGCCTTGGCACCGGAAATCACCGGTAGGTCGCATGTGGTTCGCCGACCTCTTTGATCTTGACCGCAAGGTACCGGGCAGCCCGCCCGGTTCCCTCTTGCAGTTTTACTTTTGGTGCCTGCAAGGAGCGGTTCCCGTTATTGGCGCCGGCGTAATATTCTCGATGGCTGCCGGTACGCTCGAGGTCTACACGGCACTGATTCTCGGTGTCGTGATTGATCGCGTTGTCAGCGCAGACCCGAACAGTCTGTTCGCGGACAACGTTGTCCTCCTGATCGGTGCGACCGCGTTTTTCCTGGTCTTGCGTCCGATCATAATCGGGCTGAGTTCGTTGTTTTCGTCGATACTCATCGCTCCAAATGTCGACGCACTCGTGCTGGCGAGACTGCATCGTCACACGATCGAGCAATCTGTCTCCTTTTTCGATGACGACTTCGCGGGCAGAATTGCACAAAGACTGCTCCAGACGTCCCGGGCAATTACCGAAACGGTCGTCGAAGTCGTCAACGTTGTTTCCTTCGCTCTGGCATCCCTGGTCGGTTCGCTTGTTCTGCTGGCATCGATCGATACCCGCGTTTCGGCCTCCTTGGGGGTCTGGCTCGTCATTTACGCGGTCATGATCCGCTGGTTCATGCCGCGAATTCGGATTCGCTCCCGCAACAGGGCGGGGGCACGGTCGATGCTTTCCGGCCAGATCGTCGACACGATTACAAACATCCGAACCGTCAAGCTGTTTGCTCATAACCGACACGAAGACAAGGCGGCTCTGAAGGCTTTGAAGGATTTCAGGCAGAATGCGCTTGGCTTCGGCAAGGTAGCGACAGCGTTCAGGTTTTCGTTGATGTCGGTTTCCGGCCTTCTCCCCGTAACCCTGGTCGGAGGAACGTTGCTCCTTTGGACGCAGGGCGAGGCAACGGCGGGCGACATTGCCGCGACAGGTGCCGTGTCCCTCAGGATCGCCCAGATGTCCGGTTGGGTCAGTTTTGTCCTCATGGCGGTTTACGCCAATGTGGGCGAAGCCGAAGATGGAATGCGGACATTCGCTGTCCCCCACGGCCTGCTCGACGGTCCGCGCGCGTTTTCCCTGCCCAGGGTAGAGGGTCGGATCGCTTACGAGAATGTCTCGTTTGCCTACGGCCGGCACGGAGGCGGCCTTGATAATGTCAGTCTGGTCATCCAACCGGGCGAACATGTCGGATTTGTCGGCGAATCCGGCGCGGGAAAGTCGACCTTCGCCGCGCTTCTGATGCGTTTGTACGATCCGGAGGAAGGCAGAATCCTGTTGGACGGTTACGACCTTCGGGAGGTGACGCAGGAAAGCCTGAGGCGTCAGATCAGCATGGTTACCCAGGAGACGGCCATGTTCAATCGGTCGGCCCTCGAGAACATCGCCTATGGCAGACCCGGCGCATCCCGCGAGGAGGTCATCGAGGCTGCACGACAGGCCGAGGCGCACGAATTCATCTTGGGGCTCACCGATCAGCACGGCCGTACCGGTTACCAAACCCATCTCGGGGAACGCGGGGTTCGGCTATCTGGGGGGCAACGCCAGCGAATCGCCTTGGCACGGGCGGTTCTCAAGGATGCGCCGATCCTGGTGCTCGATGAAGCGACCTCGGCCCTCGATTCGACCGTCGAGGCGTCGATCCAGGACGCGTTGCGAAAAGTGATGGAGAACAAGACCGTCATTGCCATTGCGCACCGGCTTTCGACCATACTTCGGATGCACAGGATCGTGGTCCTCGAGAACGGACGAGTCGTCGAGCAGGGCACTCATGAAGAACTGCTGAACAAGAGCGGTGTCTTTGCCAGGCACTGGGACAGACAGATCGGTGGTTTTATCGGAATCGATCATGACAAGGAGTTCGCCGGTCAGTGTTTTGGTCATTCTTAATTCGGGTGCTGAAACCCATCGTTGATTCCAGTGCCAACCGGATATGAACCACCTGAGCCAGGAGCAAGAGAGTGAAACTTGACGTTGGATTCGCCAAAAGCCAGTTTCCGGCCTTTTCCGATCCGGGATTGTCCAAATCGGCATTCTTCGAAAACGCAGGTGGAACCTACCCTTGCCGCCAGGTCATTGACAGGCTGAGCAGGTTTTATCGCGAGCGCAAGGTGCAGCCTTACGGCGAGTACGAAAGGTCGATCGTTGGCGGGAAAGAGATGGACGAGGCCCGAACCCGTCTTGCCGCTGCCATCGGGGTTGAAACGGACGAACTGTCATTTGGTCCGTCGACGACGCAGAATGCATATGTTCTTGCGCAGGCATTCCGGTCGATCCTGGGAAGCGGCGACGCAATCGTCGTTACTGAGCAAGATCACGAAGCGAACGTTGGCCCGTGGACCCGGCTCGCTGACGGCGGAGTGACGATTCGCGTCTGGAAACTGGATCCGGAAACCGGCCACCTGCCGATCAGCGGCCTCGAATCTCTTCTGGACCGGCGAGTGAAACTGGTTTGTTTCCCACACTGTTCAAACATCGTTGGCGAAATCAATCCGGTGAAGACGATTTGCCAGATGGCGAAAGACGCCGGTGCCTGGACCTGCGTTGACGGCGTGAGCTATGCGCCGCATGGCCTTCCGAACGTACGGAGTCTGGGCGCAGACATATACCTGTTCTCGACGTACAAGACCTATGGCCCTCATCAGGGCGTCATGGCGGTACGCAGGGAACTGGGAAAAAGGCTTCCGAACCAGGGCCACGAATTCAATGCGGGAAACCCGGTTCTCAGATTGACGCCAGCCGGCCCCGACCATGCCCAGGTGGCCGCGTCTGCCGGGATTCTGGACTACGTTGACCTATTGTATGGTCATCACCGGGGAACCCGTAGACGACCCGATGTACGGTGCACATACGTCGCGGGGTTGATGCGGGAACAAGAGACCAGAGTCCTGAAGCCTTTGCTGGATTGGTTATCCCGCAGCAATGCTGTCCGCCTGATCGGTTCAGGCATGCCAGAGGAGAAAGTGCCGACAGTGTCGGTTTTTCTGGACCGGCCGGGGCGAACCGTTGCGGCCGCTCTCTCCACCCATGGAATCATGGCCGGCGGAGGGCATTTTTACGGTGTACGTTGCCTCAAGGCCCTCGGAATCGACCCGACTCACGGTGTTCTTCGGCTGAGCTTTGTCCACTACACCGAGGCTGATGATGTCTCACGGCTGATTGATGCTCTTGAAAAGGTCATTTGACGCCGGTTGTCCTCTACCAGGACGTCCTCGCGACAATGCCGGACGGCGAAACCGCGGGGAGTCAAGGCCGGTCGAAGATTACCGGCGCGTCCCTGCCTCACGACTGCTTCAGGTCCTCCAGCTGCTTTGCCAACAGGTCCATCCCGGCCTGCCAACCCTTGTCCATATTGCCGACCGCCTGGGAGAAAAAGTCTTGTTCGTCTTCGGTTGCTTCATGAGGCGCCCAAGTCATGCGCATGCTGGTCTTGTTGCCGGAACCCTCGAGGTGTAACTCCAACCGGACCTGCCTGGGCCAATTCGGCATCATCGGGTTGGGGATCGGGTTCCAGTTTTCGTCTGTCACGAACTGGATCGCGGACAGGCTCACTCCCGGGTCGACTGCGACATAGTCCAAACGTTGATAGTGTGATGCCCCGCCCATACGCATTTCCAACAGCCATTGGCCACCAGGCTTGACTTCAAGTTCATGGACAACCGTCTCGACGCCCGGGCCATACCAGTGTGACACAAGTTCCGGGTCAGTCCAGGCTTTCCAAACGAGGTCGCTGGCAGAGTCGAAATCGCGTTCCAGGACGTAAGTCGACGAATCAGACATGGTCGGGTTCCTGTCAGTAAATCGAGTTGGCAACTCTTCTGATTGGCCGGGTAGGCCGGGGTACATACTCTGGGCGAACCGGCGGTTCACCGGGCAAAATGCGCATTGCACGTACCACACTCGCCGGCGTCGGCCAATATCGTTTCGTGAGCCGCAATGCCCGTCGGACTCCGTGTGTCAATGCGGTGCGGCGGCGGTTACCCCTTGCAACCCGAAATACCTGTCGGGACAGTCCCGGAAAGAGGCAGCGTACATCGGCCGCGTCGGGTCGGAAGATCCCGATCATCGGTGTCCCGGGGGGGCGCCAAGTGGAAGGAATACCGTTTCGCCAGGTTGCCTCTTTCACCGAGGCACGCGGGGCATTCGGACTTGCAATCACGTTGAATTGGGCACACGAGGGGACCCTTCTCGTGAAGAGTCCAGGCGGAGTTTCCAGGGCGCCGATGATTTTCTTTCTGATCGTAGCCGGGTTGATCCTGCTGCCGGCAGGGGGGGAGCTTGTCGTTCGCGGCTCCGTAAGGATGTCGCGCATGCTGAATATCTCTCCGTTGGTTGTCGGTGTGACCGTCGTAGGATTCGGGACATCGCTCCCGGAAGTGGTCGTCTCGATCAACGCGGCCTTGTCGGGTTCGCCGGGTTTGGCAGTCGGAAATGTCGTGGGAAGCAACATTGCCAATTCGCTCCTGGTCATCGGCCTGCCCGCCCTGTTCGCGCCGGTCATTGTTGATACAAGGGCCGTACTTCGCGACGGTGTGGGTCTCCTCGGTATCACGATCGTCTTCGTCGGAATCTGTCTCCACGGTTTGCTGAACACCTGGTTGGCGATCGTTCTTCTGGCACTGCTGTGCCTCTATGTCGTGATCACGGCAAGAACGAGTTCCGGGTCCGAAACGCGATCTCTGATGTCTCAAGCCAGGGTGGAGACAAACGAATCAGGACAGGAAAAACAGCATTTTATCAAGATATTGTTAATCACTCTTGCAGGGTTTGCCGCGATAGCTGCCGGTGCCGAATGCCTGGTATCAGGCGCAGTCGAGCTTGCGCGGAGACTGGGCGTATCGAACGAGATCATCGGATTGACCATCGTTGCAATCGGTACGTCATTGCCGGAACTCGTAACGGCACTCGTGGCGGCATACCGCAGGCAAACCGATCTTTCTCTCGGTAACGTCCTCGGGAGCAATATCTTCAATCTGGCGGGAGTTGCCGGCGTGACAGGGCTGGTCGTACCGCTGCCGATTTCCGACCAGATCGCGCGGTACGACATTTGGGTTCTCGCGGCAACAACCGTACTCCTGTTCTTGTTCATGTGGAGCCATTACAGGATTAGCCGCGTCGAAGGCGGTATTCTTTTCGCTGGCTACTGCTTGTACATCGGGTCACTCATTGCCTTTTGATCCGGCACCACATGATCATTCGATGCGGACGTTCCCCGGAATTCGACCCGATCGCGATTCACGATCGGAAAGCTCCGAAAGGCCGCCGCTGGAGTGGTTGAAGGCAGGTAGAGCCGGAAGTAAGAACGCGGGCGTCCGCACTGAGATTTCGGGTGGAACATGAGAATCAGGTCAGACTTGGCAGACGCGGTGGGAAATACGCCGTTGATCCGCCTGAACCAGGCCTCGGAATTGACCGGGTGCGAAATCCTTGGGAAAGCCGAATTCCTGAATCCCGGGCAGTCGGTCAAGGATCGTGCTGCCCTCGGAATCATCAGGGATGCCGAGGAGCGCGGTCTCCTGGAACCAGGGGGAACGATCGTCGAGGGAACTGCGGGCAACACCGGGATCGGGCTTGCGCTTGTCGGCGGGTCTCTTGGATACCGCACGGTCATCGTGATTCCCGAAACACAGAGTGAAGAAAAAAAGGACATGCTTCGCCTGGCCGGTGCCCAGCTCATCCAGGTGCCGGCGGTTCCTTACCGCAATCCCAACAACTACGTTCGCTACTCGGGGCGCCTGGCGGAATTACTGGCGAATTCGGAGCCAAATGGCACCATCTGGGCCAACCAGTTCGACAACGTGGCCAACCGGCGGATTCACGTGGTGACCACGGCGCCGGAAATCTGGAATCAGACTGGCGGTAGGGTGGACGCTTTTATTTGCGCTGTTGGCACCGGAGGTACGCTGGCCGGAGTCGCCGAAGGACTCAAGTCGCGCAATCCGAACGTAAAGATCGGTATTGCGGATCCGGAGGGCGCCGCGCTGTTCAACTACTATGCGCATGGCGAGTTGAAAGCGGAAGGCACCTCGATCACGGAGGGAATCGGACAGGGTCGAATCACCGAGAACCTGGTGGGCCTCGAAGTCGACTATCCATACCGCATTCCTGACTCGGAAGCCTTGCCAATACTGTTTTCGCTTTTGCAGAAAGAAGGCCTTTGCCTGGGTGGTTCCACGGGCTTGAATGTGGCTGGCGCAATCCGCATGGCGCGGGATCTCGGTCCCGGTCATGTCATCGTTACCGTGTTGTGCGATTACGGAACGCGATATCAGTCCAGACTGTTCAATCCCGAGTTCCTGAGATCAAAGAACCTGCCTGTCCCTGGTTGGCTCGACGGGGAGATCACGGAAATTCCGACTGTCTATGTCGAGAGTGAAGAGTGAACCGAAGGTAACAGGAATGGTTCGGGGTCTGGCGATCCGCGGGACCGGGAACAGGAGAGGCTCGGGTTCGATACAGAGGAAAACAGTTCGATGACCGTATCACTTTATCAACGGGATGCTTACCTGAGAGAAGCGGACGCGACCTTGGTCGCGATCAATGATCGTGGCGGTGTCATCCTTGACCGGTCATTGTTTTATCCGACCGGCGGCGGCCAGCCCGGGGACTCGGGCGAGCTCGTCGTCGACGGCGAGACGATCAGAATCGCGACAACGGTCAAGGGCGACGGTGAAGACATCGTTCTTGTTCCCGAATCGCCCGTCAAACTGCTGGCCGGAGCTCCTGTCCTGCAGAGGATTGATTGGGACAAAAGGCTTGCCCATATGCGTGTTCATTCTGCATTGCACCTTCTCTCGGTCGTTATCCCGTTGCCGGTCACGGGTGGCCAGATATCTGCCGAAAAGGGCCGCCTGGATTTTGACATGCCGACTGCGCCCGATGACAAGCAGGCGATCGAGGATTCATTGAACGATCTGGTGGATCGGGACCTTGAAATCACGGACGAATGGATTTCGGACGAAGAACTGGCGGCAAATCCCGGGCTCGTGAAAACGATGTCGGTCAAGCCTCCAAGCGGACGCGGCAAGGTCCGGTTGGTTCGAATAAGCGAGGGCGACGAACTCGTCGACCTTCAGCCGTGTGGGGGTACGCATGTGCGAACGACAAGAGAGATTGGCAGGCTGCGGCTCGGAAAAGTCGAAAAAAAGAGCCGCCTCAATCGCCGCGTGAACATACATCCGCTGGAGATTGCATAGAATTTGGGCGCGCGCGGCAACCGAAGCCGGGACCTGATCGCGACCCCGGTCGCGTTCGGATCAGGCCGTGACCGGGTTGGTTCAGTCTTCCGACCGCCACCCGCGTTCCTTTTTCCGGATTCCCGTGTTCAACGGGGTTCATCGCCGATTCGGCATTCGGGGTTCGGTTTTCGTTTGACGCACTTGCCGAACGGTTGGAGTGCGTCAAGGCGCGTCCGGGCGCACCAGTTTGCTTCCCGCGCATCCGAGACAGACGTTGATCGTGCGGAAGTCGGGAGAAGCCATGGGAAGAAACGGGAGCTTGACGTCGGCCGTCATAGGACTGAAATTCCCGCCACCTTGAATGAAGGACAAATCTCCACGCCTTTTGAGCCGGCAATTGTTTCCGGAGTTGGCAAGGTCAGTTGCCTAGTATCCCGGGATTATCTCGAAATGCGCTTCGGTTGGTTGGCAGGATTCTCCATTGACGGGGACCATGTCCTGGGGACAGGCCGACATGGCAACGATGCAGTCCATCCTTGCACGCAGGACGACATGGTCGCCCGGCCGGGACAACGGGGGCTCGAATCCCAGATCACCGGAGTCGTCCCAGGGAATGTTCATGAAGAGATTCAGGGGTGAGGGCGTATGGGGCACGACAATTCCCAATTCGGCCATTGCAGATGCCAGGTTGTCAGCGCAATTGTCGTGAACCCCCTCGAATCCCAGCAGACGGTATCGCCACCGATCGCATGCAGCCATCATCGTGTCGTGTCGCCCGGGCGACGTGTCTTCGTCGAGCACCAGAATCTCTCGGCGCCTGTTGGTGACCAAGGCATCGCCGACACGGGGCGTCATCCGCATATTGAACACCCGGGTTGCATCCATGGCCATGAATTCGGTCGAGTCGGCCCCGCTGAACGCCCAGGTGTCGACCACCTGCTGGCCGTGAGTATTGATGACGCGAATTCGCTGTCCCGCGTTGAGCTGGCATGCCGTGCCCGAACGGGCAGGGAGGATTCTGGTCTTTCCCATGTGGAGTGCCTCCTTTCACTGGCCAAGATTAACAATGGGCAACAGATCCGACAATTGCCGACCCGCGAGCAGTTCCGTTCAGACAGGGTATTGGCGGCAGATCGCCATCGATTCGCGTTTCTCCGGCGGGTTGCATAACTCGGACGGAACTGGCGCCCGAAAACGGAGTTTCTTCGTGCGGTTCAGCCTACTGGGCCCGGTCCAATCGCTTTTCCGGGAACTGAAATGTTTCCTCGTCGTACCGACGCCAGGTTCGGTCAATCTTTGTTGTAGGCACGTGGTTCACGCGAATCGCTTCGAACGCCCGCCAATCGGTTACCACCTCGTCCGGCCGATCTTTGCTTCTGCCAAGGAAAGAGGCTTCATTCGGGCCGTAATCGCCAGCCTCCGGCGAACTATAGCGAAGGTCCGCGGACCACCGGATCAGGCCTGATACATTTTCAGTAGACCTGTGCGGTGTGAGATTGGTCATCATCACGGCATCACCTACATCGGCCGGGACCGGGACCGGATTCACGTCGGGCATGCGGTCGGGATGTACGCAGAGCCCAGGCGCCTTCAGGTCGGCCCAATAGTGCCGGATCACGCCCTTTCTGTGACACCCGGGCAGGACTTCCATGCATCCCGTTTCCACCGTCGCATTCATCAGGGGCACCCAAAATGTCGGGACAAGGTCATCGTCTGCACAGGAGTGGAAATAGGCCGAATCTTGGTGCCAGGGGATGATGCCCTCTGCCAGCCCCGGCAGCTTTGGCCGCAACCGGTAGATGCTGGAAACAAGGATCTCGGGCCCCAGCAATTGCTCCATGATGTCGAGAATTTCCGGGCACGTGAGCAAGTTGAATATTGCCGGCCCGGTGTGGGTCCCATGCGCTACCGGGTCAAGGATCCTGGGCGACTGGGCATGCAAATGTGCGGTTCGACGGAGAAAATCCGCGTCTTCGTGCATCTCAGTGATCTCTCCGCGCTCCCGCAGTATCTTGGCATGCATGTCGATCGTCGTTTCGATTTCGTCTTGCAGCGCCTGAACCGCTGCACGGGGCACCGCATTTCGCGCGATGAGATAGCCTTCACGATGAAATTGGTCGATTTGAGCTTGGTCTAGCATGGCTCTATCCTTGCCTTTTGCATCGCGCGACGGGGACTGACGTTTGCTTGGGGCTACCACGGCCACAGCATGTCCTGGCTATGAGACCGGGTCTGAAAGATGCTTTCGCTTAAAGGCCTGTTCGTTGCTGTCGAAGAGGTGGAGTTTCGCGACTGGCGCAGTCAAATGTGCGTGGTCTCCGATCTTTACGGGAACGTTTCCGTCAAGTTTTGCCAGGACCGGCTCAACCAAACCGCAATCCACATAGATCATCGTGAATTCGCCCAATACCTCGACGATGTCGATATCGCCTGAGACAATGGATGTGGATTCATCGCCAATTTCAAAGTCCTCTGGTCGGATTCCAAGCGTACCTTTCGACCCCACTGCGTTCGAGGTTACCGGTAGATTGACATTTATCGGTTTTCCGTTGGTGGGTGTGACGGTCGCCTTTGGCTCGGCGCTGTCGATCGAACACGGCACCAAATTCATGGCTGGCGAGCCGATAAAACGGGCCACGAACAGGTTTATCGGATGATCATAGAGATCTATCGGCGTCCCGACCTGTTCGATCACGCCGTCATTCAAGACGATGATGCGGTCTGCCAGCGTCATCGCCTCGACCTGGTCGTGGGTGACATAGATCATCGTCGTATGGGACATGCTCTGATGCAGCCTGGCGATCTCGATCCTCGTTGCCACACGCAGCGCGGCGTCGAGGTTGGACAATGGCTCATCGAACAGAAAAACCCTTGGATCGCGGACAATGGCCCGCCCGATGGCGACCCTTTGCCGTTGTCCACCGGAAAGTTGTTTCGGAAGTCGGTCGAGTAGGGGCGTCAATTGTAGAATGTCGGCGGCTTCGTGGACGCGCCGCTTGGTCTCCTGCTTGCCGGCCTTGGCGAGCCTCATCCCGAACGACATGTTTTCAAAAACGGTCATATGGGGGTAGAGAGCGTATGACTGAAACACCATTGCGATGCCGCGTTTTGACGGTGCAACATCCGTCACCACTTCGCTGCCGATTTCCACTTCGCCTGCGGTAAGGTCCTCCAGTCCGGCAATAAGGCGTAAAAGTGTCGATTTTCCGCAACCTGACGGGCCGACAAACACGACGAATTCGCCGGACCGGATTTTCAGGTCGACACCCTTGATGACGTCGACGTCGTCGAAGGCTTTCCAGATACCCGAAAGAACAACCTCGGTCATTTCAGATCTCCTTGCATGGCCGGTTCAAGGCAAATGGATCGATGTCCATCCGCTTCGAAACCGGCCAATCCCTGCCCGGTGAGCACCGGTGTCCCTGGTTACGACAATTCATGCCCTTGCGTATTTTCTCGCATGATCAGTTCAACCGGCACCCGCGATTCCTTGAACGGCTCACCGTTGTGCTGCGCCAGCAGTGTCTGGATGGTCAGCTGGGCGGTTCGTTTCAGGTCCTGGTGAATTACGGCTTTCATCGAGCCTTCCATAAGATACCGTCGGGTCGTAGCCGTCAGATTGTGACCGAACAGTATGATTTCTTGCGATCGACCATGCTCCTTGATTGCCTCAACGACGCCGTGATTGCCGGCACCGACGCTGTAAATTCCGACGATGTCCGAGTATTCCTTGAGCATCTGGTCAACTTGTCGATAGTTGCCATCTGAATCGTCACCGCCGGATACCAGGTCCAGCACTTCCAGTTCTGGAAATTCTGCGCGCAGGACACTTCGAAAGCCGATTTCCCTTAGCTCGTGGCTGCGATAGAGTTGGCCGCCCCACAATACAGCGACCCGCCCCGGCCGATGTATGAGTTGACCCATCAGGAACCCGGCGGCGCGACCGGCGGCGCGATTGTCCATACCAACGACAGGAACGTTCAACGATCCGTCGAAGCCCGACGAAATACAGACGACCGGTATGCCTTCGTCGATAATACAGGCGACTGCGTCAGATACGGCGGGGTGGTCGAGTGCAATGAAAGCAATCCCCGACGCGCCGCGCTCGCGCATTCTATCAAGCTGACTGGCCAAAGCCGCTGGGTTCATCTTTTCGACGAAAGAACAGGTCACACCGACCTGATTCGCCTGGCCGTGCGCTTGTGAAGATCGCGCAAAAAACGACGTACCCGCCTCGTTATCCTTTGGAAGAAGAATTTCAAAATGACTCCGAGGTGGCTGAGGTCGGTCGCGCATGCTTCCCGGCTTTCGTGCCATAACGACTTCCATCGCCTGGCGGACACGCCGCTCCATCGCTTCCGAAACGCCGTCCCGGTCGTTCAGAACCCGGTCGACCGTCGCCGTGCCGACCCCCGCCTCGCGTGCGACATCCGCTATCCGCACCGGCCGCCTACGTTTCATTCGAGCTCCGTTCGTTTTATTTTGACCAAGTAACCGGTTTGTATCCTGATTTCGAATGTGATGCATCAAAAATTGCGGCAAATGATGTAAAATCGCATTGATGTAATTGCTCATTGATGGCATAATTGATGTGCAAATTGAATGGGAGGATCAATCATGTTACATGAAACAGCAATCAAGAATACATCGCTGCAACCGGATTTCTGGCATCCATTCTCAACGAAATGGGCAATGAAAATCGCCGTCGGGGCTGTTGCCGTCCTCGCTGCGATGTTGCCCGCAGAGGAAGTCAGGGCTCAGGATGACGAGGTACACCTGACGATCTGGCCCGGCCGATACACCCCAACCCGGGTGATGGCAACAGCCGGGGGCGGTACGAAATCGAGCGCAATTCAGGGCATCGACCCCATTATTGCCGCGTACCAAGAGTTGCATCCCAATGTGACGATCGAAGTGATCGGGCAGTCCATCAATGCGGACACACGGCGCTGGATGGTTACGCAACTGACTGGTGGGGTTGCGCCCGACATCATGTGGTATTTGGGAGATTGGGCAGTCGAGGATTTTCGCAAGAAATGGCTGGTCCCGATCAACGAGTATCTCGAACGGCCAAACCCCTACATTGAGGCAGGTCAACCCGGGTCGGAACGGTGGCGCGACCTGTTTTTCCCCCAGATCGAAGTCTGGAAAGCGCCCAATGGCGAATTGTATGTTGTCCTAGCCGATCAAATCCAGGTCGGAATCTACTATAACAAGGACCTGTTCGCGGAAGCGGGAGTGGACGGCGTACCCAATAACTGGGAAGAGATGATGGTCGCTGCAGAAAAGATCCAGGCGACCGGTGCGTATGGCTTCGCCGCCACGGGCAACAACCTGCATCAGCTGACCTGGGTTTCCGGCTGGCTGACCAATTTCTTCTACCATCCCGAGATCAGCAAACATGACAAAGACGGGGATGGCGTGCTGGACAAGGTCGAAATGGCAACAGCAGTCAAGGAAGGAACCTATTCCTACAACGACGAACGCAATCGCGCCCGGTTGATGGAACTGAAACGTTTCTCCGACTATTGGCAGCCCGGTGCGCTAGGTACCGACATGGGCGCCGCTGTCCGGTTGTTTGTCACCGGTAGGGCGGGAATGCTGGTTGTCGGCACGTGGATGCTGCCAACCATCACCGAGGATCCGAATAGAGATTTCGACTTTGGCATATTCTATCTGCCGGTTGTCGATTCCGCGACATCGGACCTGATTCCTGACGGAGTTCCGCCAACGAACAAGTCCGCGGGGTACGGTTCATTCCAGTACGCGGTGACAAATACCGCGGTAGAGAGCGGCGAAGTCGAGGCGGCGATAGACTTCCTCATGTTCGCAACCCAGCCTGATCAGCTGAACCAGATGATCCTTGAAGGCGGAATCGCGTTGCCCGGTGTGCATGGTGCACCGCCCAATCCCGATCTGGAAGATTTCAAGGAATCCGTGACTCTGGCTCGGGCGCCTTATCAGGAAGACGACTCGATGTTCGATTCCGTTTTCGCCGAGAAGTTCCTGGTCGTCACGTCTCCGTATCTTTCGGGGGACCAGACGCTGGATGAAACGGTCGATCGCCTTAATGCCGAAATGGACCAGGCTGCCGATCGCGTCCTCGGAAACTAGTCCGGACAAGGCATAATCTGCCTTGCCAGTTGAAGGTGAAGCGCTTTCGCGTCCGGTAGTAAGTGCACGCCGCCGACGGCGGCGTGCACTCAACAAGTTTCCGGTATATCTGTGCCTGATTCCGGCGCTGATCTTTTTGGTAGTCTTCAGCTACTACCCGTTTTTCTCTGCCTTTTATCACAGCTTGTTCAAATGGGACGGCGTGAATTCGACATTTGTCGGGTTCAAGAATTTTATCGATTTGGCCAGTGACGAACGGCTTGGTCCGTCGGTCAAGAACATCTTCATACTCACCAGCGCGGGCGTTTTCTTTGCTCTGACCTTGCCGCTGATCGCGGCGGTTTTCATTCATAATCTGAAGTCCGGAAAAATGAGCACAGTCTATCGCTTCGTATTCACGATGCCACTGGTCATTCCGTGGGTGGTTACTGTTCTGGTCTGGCAGTTTCTTTACGATCCGTTGGATGGGCCCATAAACCGGTTCCTGATCGCTGTGGGATATCCCGAGTTCGTTCGTGCCTGGCTAGCCGACCCGGATATCGCAATCTTTGCGATCGCGCTCATCGGCGGTGGAGGCACCGGCGTTGGCTTTCCTTTCGTGGCTGGTTTGAACCTTCTTGTCTACTTGTCTGGACTGAACAACATTTCAAGCGAGGTCAAAGAGGCGGCCATTCTTGAAGGCGCCACGAGTTGGCAAATGTTTCGCAACATTGAATTGCCGCTCATTAGAACGCAGATCCGAATTAACCTGGTGATGACAATAATCACGCAGCTTCAGACGTTTCATACCATCATTCTTCTGACACGCGGCGGACCTGGCTACTCGACGATGGTGCCGGGAATGGCGATGTATCAGGATGCTTTCGAGTTCAGTCGCATGGGTTACGCGTCGGCAATTGGCGTCGTCCTGTTCGTGATCATGCTGGTCATCACGTTGGTTGCCAATAATCGCCTGCGTACCACCACAGACTTTGATCCGAATTGAAGCCATGTCGACTTTGATCAAACCCAAACCCAAGCACCGGCGACCCGAACTGATGGCCGTCTTGCGGAAAGAGGATCGGGTAAAGCACGCCTATCTGTTGGTCATGGCGCTCCTGACCTTCTTTCCTTTTTGGTTGTTGTTCGTCGTGTCCTTCAAGGATCTGCCACAGTTCTATCACAACGTCTGGACGCTCGATTACCCGTTACATTTTGAAAATTACACATTGGCGTTCAGGGTTGTCGGCAAATACATTATCAACAGCGCGATCGTGACAGCAGCGACGATAGTCGGTGTATTGTTCGTCTCCAGTCTCGCGGCCTTTGCATTTGCCCGATACAGCTTCCCGGGCAGCAATTTCCTGTTCATGCTGATTATCAGCCTGTTGATGGTTCCTTCGGTCCTGACGATGGTCCCGGCTTTCGTCCTGGTCAAGAACCTCGGCATGCTCAACACCTTGTGGGGACTCATCCTGCCTGGAATCGCTGGCCTTCAGGTCTTTGCGATTTACCTGCTGCGCAACTTCATGGCCGGATTGCCGGAAGAGCTGTTCGAGGCCGCGAGGATGGACGGGGCGGGAATCTGGCGAAGCTATTGGCACGTCGCGTTGCCGCTGTCACGCCCGGTCCTCAGCATCGTCGTCATAACGTCGCTCCTGAACACATGGAACGACTTCATCTGGCCGCTTATCGTGATCAGTGACGATGACTTGCGAACAATTCCGATCGGGCTCGCGTTTTTCCGAACGCAATATCAAACCGACTATGGTCCGCTCATGGCCGGTTACATCATTTCGCTTTTGCCGTTGCTGGTCGTGTTTCTGTTCATATCCAGAGAATTCGTGAGAGGTCTGACCGCGGGAGCCATCAAGATGTGAATCGGTCCAATCCCGCCTGGGCAGAGGGTAGGCGGATTAATGGCGCGTCTTGTCGAGGCGAGCTGATCGGCACCACACAAAAATTTACGAGAAGGACAATCGGGAATGCCGTTTCGCATTTATGATTTGAAAACCGAATTCGCGAAAAATCCGATCGGAATAGGAACGTACCGGCCACGGTTTTCATGGAAATACTGCCATCCGCGAAGCCGGGAAAAGGCGACTCATTTCCAGATCCTTGTCGCTTCGACCACGGAATCGCTCGCCTCTGGCAAAGGAGACCTTTGGGACAGCGGAAAGGTTCCGTCGAGCCGGTCGCCCCTGATAGAATATGACGGCCATCCGCTGGAAAGCCGATCCGTAGGCCATTGGATGGTCCGCCTGTGGGATTCGGATGACTCCGCAAGCGGTTTCAGTGCGGCCGGTTCATTCGAGGTTGCCCTGCTTGAACAATCCGACTGGCAGGCGAACTGGGTCGGCTTTCCCGCCGGCCGTACCGGAAAGGCACTGTATTTTCGAAATTCCTACACACTGGAAAAACCGGTCGCCCGGGCTCGGTCCTATGTCTGCGGATTGGGCTGGTATGAATTCCGTATCAACGGGCAAAAGGTCGGCGACCGCGTGCTCGAACCGGCGCAGAGCGAGTTCAGCAAACGCGTGCTCTATTCCACGTATGACGTCAGCGAATATCTCAATTCGGGCGCCAATGTCGTCGGGGCAATCGTCGGAGCCGGCTGGTACGGTATGCCCAAGCTTGTCGCGCAGATCGAGGTCGTGTTCGCGGATGGCACGACGCGGCTGATGATCACCAATGGCCGAAACAACAATGACGTCGATCTTTGGAAGGTTTCGGACGGTCCCATCGTTTCGAGCAGCGTATTCGACGGCGAAGTCTATGACGCTCGCCTCGAGAAGCCGGATTGGGACCGATCGACAGGCGACGAGTCTTGCTACGTTCATGGCGGGGCATGGGTTTCGTCGATGGTCGTCGATCCCCCTGGCGGGAAATTGGTGCCCCAAACGATGGAGCCGGTCCGTGTCGTCGATACCCTGAGGGCACGATCCATTGATCAGCCAAAACCGGGTGTATTCGTGCTGGACAATGGTCAGAATCTCGCCGGCTGGGCCGCGCTCACCGCTTCGGGTAAGCGTGACACGGCGACCACGATGCGTTTTGCCGAGTGCCTCTACGAAGACGGCACGGTCAACCAGGAAAACCTGCGTTTCGCCGAGGCGCGGGACAGATACATTTTTTCGAAAGACGGGACCCAGACTTGGGAACCGCGCTTTACCTATCACGGTTTCCGATACATACAGTTGGAAGGTTTTCCGGGTGAACCGACGGTCGACTGCATCGAAACAAAGGTCGTCCGCTCGGACGTCGCGGCAACCGGGCGGTTCAAGTCCTCGGATCCACTTGTCAACCGCATCGAGAAATCCGTGCGATGGACAGAAGTGTCCAACCTGCATGGCCTGCCGACCGACTGCCCCCAGCGCGCAGAGCGCATGGGCTGGTTGAACGACATGGCTGCCCGGTCCGAAGAACTGATCTACAATTTCGACGTTTCCCGATTCCTCCCCAAGTGGCTTGACGATATCGGAGACGCTCAAGATCCAGTATCCGGCGCGGTCTCCGACACCGCCCCGTTTCGCTGGGGCGCCAGGCCTGGAGATCCTGTCAGCGTCTGCTACGCCTTGATCCCCTGGCTCTTGTACCAGCACTATGGCGACGAACGAGTCCTGGAAACCCATTTCCAGGGAATGAAACGCTGGGCCGACTACCTGACCTCAAGGACCAAGGATCACATTGTCGAGGATGGGTACATCGGCGACTGGGCGCCCCCGGTTACAGAAGCGATTGCCGGGAGCATCGGGACGTCCGCCGTTTCGGCGCATACGCCCAGTGCGCTGATTTCGAGCGCCCACTATTATCATCTGCTCAGACTCCTGATTCGGATTTCAACGGTAATCGATCGGGACGAAGACGGGCGCAGATTTCGCGAACTGGCGGCGAACGTCCACAGAGCCTTCAACCGGCGGTTTTGGGACGAACGGACAGGCGGCTATGCAAGCAACAACCAGGCCTGTAATTCCGTGGCGCTTTACATGGGCCTGGTACCGGACGAGAAAAAGACGTCGGTCCTGGCCAACATCGTCAAGGACGTGGAGGATCATGACTTCCATCTCACGACCGGAAATCTATGCACAAAATACATTTTTGACGTTCTCTCGGATGGCGGCGAAATTGACACCGCCTATCGCTTGTTGACACAAACAAGCTATCCAAGCTGGGGCTACATGTTCGAACGCGGCGCCACGACCATGTGGGAACGTTGGGAAGAGGGCACCGGTATCGGCATGAATTCCCATAACCATGGTATGTACGCTTCGATCGGTGCGTGGCTCTACAAGGCGTTGGCGGGCATACGCGTGGGCCGCGACTGCAGCGGATTTTCAAGTGTGGTGATCGCTCCAAAGATTCCGTCAGGGCTGAAAGCGGTTGACGCCGCCCTCGATACGGTCAGGGGAACAATCGAGACGTCGTGGGAGAATACGGCGAGCGGGTTTTCATTGACAATCAGCGTGCCCCCAGGAGCGGACGCGGAAGTTCATTTCCCGAAATCGGGGAATCCGGACCGACAGCTGACCAAGAACGGCGCGGTGGTTGCCGAAAAATGTGCGTCCGGTATTTCGAACATCCGTAGTGAAAGAGACTCCATTGTGTTCAACGCCCGATCAGGAAAACACCAATTTGGCTTGACATCGACCTGAACGGTGTCTGCCGGAAATCCCCATTTTTTCCGATGGCGGACTACGGTTTCAACGGATCTTGTTGGCGCACAGCTGCAATTCGCCTCGTCTCGGGATGTTGACACGTCTCGGGCCGCAGGATTTCTGACTTCGGGACTGAATATCGCGACTATTGCCGCCATCGGCGACATAGGGGGCCGTCCCGCTCTGGGCATCACGTCATCGGCGCGCCTTTCGAAGCGGCTGAAGACCGATACGATGGATGTCGAGGCCGAGAAGCTGTGACCGCACAACTCCTCGGCGTCGACGAACTCGAACGTGGTGAAGCGCCTGGACGCGCAGCTGGGGCCTTTGAGCGGCGGCGCCTCGAGGAGCCGTATCCGTACCTGATTCTGGATGCCCGCTACGAGAAGGTGCGGGAGAACGGTGTTGTGGGGGCCCGGGCGGTTCTGATTGCGCTCGGCATTGACCGTGACGGCCGGCGCTTGGTTCTGGGTGTGGAACTGGCCAACCGGGAGAGCCGGTCCTCATGGAAGGACTTTCTGCCGGATCTTCGGGGCCGCGGCCTCGGCGGTGTTGAGTTCGTGGTCTCCGACGATCATGCCGGCCTCCGTCAAGCGATCCCGGAGGTTCTGCCGCAGGCGGCCTGACAGCGGTGTTATGTTCAGTTTCTCCGGAACGCGCTGGATCACATGCCGCGCAAGCGCGACGACGACTGCCTGCAGTTGCTGCGCTGGCTCCAAGACCGGCGCGATCTCGAGGAGGCCCGGGCCGGCTTGGCGGCCTGGCTGATCAGCTGGCAGACGAAGTATCCAAAGCTCACGGCCTGGGAAGAGGACACGATCGAGGAGACGCTGTCGTTCTACAGCCTGCCACGCCAGCACCACAAACACCTGAAGTCGACGAACATGCTGGAGCGCTTCAATCAGGAGATCAAGTGCCGGACGCACATCGTCCGGGTGTTTCCGACCCCGCAGAGCTGTCTGCGACTGGTGCTGGCGCTGGCCATAGAGACCCATGAAGACTGGCTGGAGGCCAACCGGTATCTGAACATGATCCACTTGCGGGAGCACCGCCGGGACCGGCTGCGGATGGCCGCCTGACGGCGGCGATTTCTGTCTGCACCGGCGCGCCCGCGGGCGCGCCGGTGCAGACAGGCCCCCAAACTCAACAGGAGTACCCAATCGAAATTGCAGAAAACTATAGGCATAACTGTAGAGTCTTGCCGCCTGCTTCCACACAGTATAATCGGCTATGAGTTCAAGGAGAGGTGGCCGAGTGGTCGAAGGCGCACGCCTGGAACGCGTGTAGGCGGGGAACCGTCTCCAGGGTTCGAATCCCTGTCTCTCCGCCATCAAGCCGATCCGGGTCCGGAAGGCGACCCCACTACCTCGATTGACGGCCGCTTCGATCCAACTATTCCGCGGACCTCCGCCTCGCGGCGGGCACGTCGTGCGAAACATCCAACACTGACGAGAGCGCCATTGCGGCGAGCAAACCAAGCTTCGCCGTTCCCGCGTATGGACCCTGTAGCGACCCAGCCGAGGCCCTTTTGGCCTCCGCATGCCTGTTGCTGCACCGGCTCGATTCAAGGCACAGACTTTCTGAATCACAGGTCTCCGCCATTCAGGATTGCAGCTGTTCGGATCAGCGTTCGATTTGTACGAACACGCGACTGCCATCCACCCTTACCGCGTATGTCCCGAGGTCAACGCTGACTGGCGCTGAAAGTGCCTTGCCCGTGCAGATATCAAAGCGTCCACCATGCAGGGGACATTCGATCACACAGTCCGTAACCAGACCATATTCGAGGCTCTCTGCTTCATGAGTGCACATCAGATCAGTGGCAAAGAACCCCTTACTGGTTTTGTAGATGGCATAGGCATGCCCGCCGTATTCCCATGCGATCAGGTCACCTTCGTCAATGTCTTCCGTTCCACAGGCGTCAATCCATTGAGTCATCCGTCGGCTCTTTCCTTTTGTTGATGGGCCATCGCACCGAGAGCGATGGATTCGTTATGGAAGCCCGGCCCAGGTCGGTCGGAACGGAAGACGCAACCATCCTGCGAAAGGAAACCCGCATGGCAGAAACCCGCCGTGAATCATCATTCCGGGATGGAATTTGGCCACGCCCGCATTCCGAACGGTCGCGCGGACATGCGGAGAGAAGGTCTCGTTCCGGCAAACGTACTTTCTTTCGTCTTTACGCCCACAAGGATGAACGGACTGTTTGCGGCCCATCCATCCAGACTTCGTTCGGGCCGGAGGTGGTCGTGGTTTCTCCGCGCTTGTCGCGTAATCCTTCGGCTTGCCGTCCCGGAACGCCGATTTGCAAAGGGTCGTTCATTTGCCCACCTCAGATTTCCCGCATGAGCAAGCTGTCTTCAAATGGATAGCGGCTGAGGACGATGGGGACACTATCGGTCACGAGAACCTGGTCCTCGAGTTTGACGCCCTCGATGCCGCCGACCTCACCAATGTAGCTTTCGACGCACATCACCATGCCCGTCTCCAGTTCGCCGTCAAAAAATTCGGGGTGGTCGGGAGAATGAAGAATTGCAGGCCATTCGTCCGCCATGCCGATGCCGTGCATCATGCACGGGTAGAGCTGATCACCGAAACCCGCGGGCGGGATGTAACGGGAGCGGGCGATATCGGAAAATGCCGCACCGGCTTTCACCAGCTGGGTATTTGTCATCACCTCAGCATGAGCGATCGAGTAGAGCTTCTTCTGGTAGTCCGACGGGAGCCCCGGACCGCACTGATAGGCGCGGGAGATGTCGCTGCCATAGCTGAACGGGCCGACCATGCCGCAGTCGAAAACCACCAGATCGCCCGCGCGGATCATCCGGCTGGATGCCTCCTGCTGCCAGGGATTGGTACGCTCGCCCGAGGCCAGCAGCCGGTAGTCCAACCACTCGCCGCCGCCTTCGATCAGGGCCGACCACATGAGCGCCCAAAGCTCTTGTTCGGTCACCCCGTTGCGCAAGGCATCGCGCATCCGCGTCATGCCGTCCTCGGCCACGGCAATGGTCAGGTTCATCGCGAGGATTTCTTCGGGGCTCTTGATTTTGCGGGCCATGGCCAGGACGGGGGCTACGTCCGCCACTTCGTGCCCCTTTGCCACCAGCGCCTGCTCGGAATGGAATCCGGAGCGTTCAATGCCAACCCGCTTTCTTCCCTGCCCGCAATGGATGCGGATCAGGTCTTCCATCTGCTCGGACCAGCGGGACGCCCATTCCTGGTGGCGAGAGCCCGCGAACATATAGGAGAGCGGCAGAATGTCGGCGCGGTTTTCGTCGATGGTTTCCAGTTGACAGCCGGTCGTGTGTCCCGGCGCGTTGTCGAAATGGATCACAGGCCCCTCGGCTGGAATGAAGAGATAGCCTGCCTGGATATGCATCTGAAACAGCGCGCAGTTGCGCACGCCGGTGGCGTATCGGATTGACAGCGGCTCGACCAGGATGATCGCGTCGAAACCCTGTTTGACGATCTGTTCGCGCAATCGGTTTTGCCGGTAGCGCCGCATACGGGGCACATCGATCATGCCCTCCGTATCCACCGCCTGCATCGGAGGCGTGATCCGGGCTGCCTCTTCCAGCGTCAGCGGCTGCGGTTTGGCCGGGAAGGCGCGGTTGTAATCCATCGCGTCGTTCATTGATGTGTCGGATTCCACTGTTCGAGCGCTTCGAGGAACTTCTCCTTATCTCCTGGATGCATGCCGATGCTGGTTTCGGCGTAGGGGAAGTTGCCAGCCACCACCTCACGGTGGAACTGGCCGAGCGCGGCAACGCGTTCTTCGCGAATTTGCCTGTGTAACGGATCCAGGTTGCCGAAGGCATGGGCGTGCCTGGGGGGCTTTTCCTCTTCGCTTGCCTCTCCGCAGATATCGGCTACGAAGGAAAAGATCGCGTCGCCCGCCATGCCGGAACCGAGAGAGAAGGTGACGACGGTCGTTCTTTCATTGACCGCCTCAAGCACCTCCTCGGCAACGCATTCCACCTCGACGGCGAAGACACCCGCATCCTCCATACGCTTCAGAGTCTCCCAGACCCTGATCGCCTCGTCTGCCCTTCGGCCCCAGCCGCGCAAGCCTCCGCTGTAGTGGCTGAACGTGGGAATCAGACCGATATGGCTTTGCACCGGGATGCCGTCGCGGGCCATCCGCTCCATGACCTCGTAGGAGCGGAGCGTGTAGTACATGTCCGCGCCCCTGCGCATCGCCTCATAGGCGTGGGCGACGATTTCGTCGTCGGAGCCGAATTGCGCCCACGTGGAGCCGACGCCGGCGAAATGGGTCGGCGCGATCTGTCGCACATCCTCGATCTGGCCGGCACCAACCACGAAAACGTCGATCCCGGCTTCGACGCAGGCGTGCAGTTCGTCGTTGTTGGCCGGATTGGCCATCGAGAGTTTGCAGCCCGACCCCTTGATGGCACGCAGGTCGGCGACCGTGTAATTCCGCCGGGCCGGCTTGCGGCTGAAGCCGTAGATCCTCCTCATGTCACATTGTCCTTTGCGCGACCTGCACCACGGGGCCGCCGGAGGTGACCATGTGCGGCGCCTGGCGTATGCTGGGAGCCTTGGTGGACAGGCCCAGAGTACGGCGCAAGACCACCAGGAAGACTTCGCAGTTCGTGCGGAAGAAGCCCGGGTCAGGCGAGGGAACCTGCGCCTCTACGGCGCGGGCGAGGTCCGGCAGGGCGTGGAAAGGTACCTGCGGGTAAAGGTGGTGCTCCACATGGTTGTTCATGTTCATGTAGAGGAAATTGGCCAGCCAATTGCCCCGGAACGAGCGCGTGCTTTCGAGGATCGAGGGCGAGTCTTCCTGCAACTCGACGTGCTGGATCAGCGTGAACAGGAGCATCACCGGCGCGCCCAGGACACGCGGGATGACAAGGAACCAGAACGGCCACCAAATTCCCGCAAAGGGGGCCGCGGCGATCAGGGTGTAGATGGCCAGCATAATTTGCGCGTTCCGGGTCATCACGGGGAATTCCTCTACCGGCGTCACCATCCGCATGGTGTCGGTGTAGCGCTGCGTCGCGAGGTTAAAGAACACCTGGATGTGGAAACGCAAGAGTCCGAAGCCGGTGATTTCGGTCAGCCACCCCCCGAATCCCATCGGCGTGTCGAAGGGCATCTGGCTGTCCTTGCCCACGTGCCATGTATGGGTGTGGTGGTTCGTGTGCGTGTAACGCCGATGGAGCGGTTCTTCCATGTAAAGCAGCGACGTGATCCAAAGGACCGCCTCGTTCAGCCATCGGCTGCGGAAAGCGGTTCCATGGGCAGTTTCGTGACTGACGGCGTAGGAGGGCACCGTCAGGAACACACCATGGACGAACATGGCGGGCCAGGCCCAAAGGGTGCCGAGGCTGGCCCAGACCAGGGCACCGGTAAGGGCAAGCGACAGCGTCCATTTTGCCAGGTAGAGCAGCCCCGGTCGATCCGAACGGGCGGCGATCTGCTTGAGGGTTTTCTTGTCGAGTCGAACACCGGACGAGGCGGCGTTCGTAGGAACGTAACCGGGCATTGGCGGTCCTCAGCTCGCGTAGTCCGATCCTTCGTCTTCAAGGATCGCCTTCAGTTCGGTCAGGTGACGTTCGGCCTGATCGGGATATATTTCGAGCTCCCGGGCGGTTTTTTCCGCAATCTCGTGGCTGAGCACCCGTAGCGGCTTACCGGTCTGAAGGGCGTGGATATAGGTCTCGGCCGCACGTTCGAAGTAGTAGAGCCGGTTGAACGTGTCGGCGACGTCGCTGCCGATCACCAGTACACCGTGGTTTCCCATGATCATCACCTTGACCTTCGGGTCGAACAGAATCCCGGCGCAACGCATGCCTTCCTCTTCGAAGGCGAGACCGCCAAAACTCTCATCCACCACGGTGCGGCCGTAGAATGTCGCGGTATTCTGGTCGATCGGCAATAGCGTACTGTCCTTCAGGCAGGCGAGAACCGTGGCGTGGATCGAGTGAACATGCATCACGCAACGGGCGTGAGGTACCTGCCGGTGGATCGATCCGTGCAGGCCCCACGCGGTGGGATCGGGGGCGCCGGGCTGGTCCATCGCGGCGGGATTGTCGGCATCGAGAAGCAACAGGTCCGAGGCCTTGATCCGGCTGAAGTGCCGCTGACTGGGGTTCATCAGAAACCATTTGCCGTCGTCGCTGACTGCCAGGCTGAAATGATTCGCTACCGCCTCGTGCATGTTCAAGCGCGCAGTCCAGCGGAAGGCCGCGGCAAGGTCCGTGCGCTCGTTCCAGTGAGTGAGGTTTTCGATTTGCGCCACCTGTCGCACACGTGCTTTCCTTGCCCGGTGACACTTTCTTTCAGGTGTGATGGAGGCTGACAAACAATGATTTTTCGGTTAATCCATTAGAAAAATTAATACATGCGTAATGAACCAGGATGACGATCTCCCGCCTCCCGCCTCTCACCTGGCTGCGCGCCTTCGAGGTCACGGCGCGCCACCTCAGCTTCACCCGCGCGGCGACCGAGTTGAACCTGACCCAGTCCGCCGTTTCCCAGCATGTCCGACGCCTCGAGTCTTTTCTTGGCCGCGACCTGTTCATTCGAAAAACACGAACCCTGGAGTTGACCGAAGATGGTGCGAATTACCTTCCCGGCCTTCGAGAGGCCTTCGACCTGATAGCCAGCAGCACCCGGGCTTTCACGGGCGGCGACCGGGGCCGAAACATGACCCTTCAATGCAACATGGCCTTTTCCGTGTTCTGGCTCGCGCCGCGCCTGGATCGACTCTATTCGATGTATCCCTGGCTCGTGCTCAACATCGTGACTCCGATCTGGGATCCCGAGCGCCATGCTGCAAACGCGTCCGTCGAAATTCGGTTTGGAAAGGGCGAAGAAATGTCCGAAGCGGCGGTCCGCCTTGCCGACGAGCGGTTTTTTCCCGTTTGCGCGCCTGGCTACCGCGGTGAAGCCTTCGATCTGCAATCGGCCACCCTGTTCGACTGCGCCGGTATCACCGGTACCTGGGGGAACTGGTTCAAGACACAGGGCAAGGAGTTTACCCGGCACGGTGAAATAAACCTGACTTCGACCTTCGTGATCGCGATCACTGCGGTACTGAATGGCGCAGGCATCACGATGGCCCACGACTCGCTCGTCTTGGATCTGCTCGAGAAGGGCGACCTTGTCCGTCCGTTTGAGCACACCGCACCGTTGAAGGAGGGGTACTTTCTTCTTCCGCCGGCCACCCATGCCCGGACCCCGGCCTCCGATGCGTTTCTCGACTGGATCGAGAAAGAGACATCCGGTAATGACCTTTGATCGCGGGGCCTGCCCGGCCCGGCGTTATGCGCGTTCTTCACAATTGCTGAGATCTGAAACCTCTCGATCAAGGAACGGATGACTCTGCTCGGGCTGACCGTACAACCGACCCGTTTCAGGTGGAAGATGGGTCCAATTGCTGTTCTGCCAAAGGATGCGCTGGAACGGATTTTCCAAGAAACCGCCGGTGGTTTCTTGATGGCAGAATCGGCAGGATTTGCCCAAGCAAAAAATTACGGCCTTGTATCAGCCAAAAAAATCGTCAAGAGAGCGTGCCGCGGCACAGTCGGTCAGTGGCGTCCCCCGAGGGTCGTTCTTGCAGACGAAGTTGCGCCCGAACTGTCGGTGGATTGGGATTGCGTGTTTGATCCGGCTGTCCAGGTCGGCGAAGCCCGAACAATCGACGACCGGTTCCTCGACGATACCAGCGTGATTTACTGACAGAAGTGTCAAAAGGAAAAACCTGACCACATTTGGGAGAGAATTGCATGCCTGCCAGGATCAACCTGCTCAAACGCATGCTTCGCGAGGGAAAACCGAGCGTCGGACTGTTTCATAGCCTTGGTTCTCCACTTGCAGCTGAGCTCCTGGGCCACGCCGGTTTTGACTGGATCGTCGTGGACAGCGAACATTCGACCAATGATGTGCTTTCCGTTCGCGATCAACTGGTCGCGCTCGATGCGACGGGTGTTCCCGCGGTCGTGAGAGTGGTGGAAGGACAAAACCACGTCGTCAAGCAATTCATGGACGCCGGTGCGCAGACACTCATGGTGCCAATGGTGGAATCCAAAGAGTACGCCTCAGCAATGGTCCGCGCCATGCGTTATCCGCCAGACGGTATTCGAGGTGTCGCGTCGGGAACCCGTGCAGGCCAGTTCGGTCTGAATGCGGACTACCTGTCCACGGCCAACCAGGAGGCCTGCCTGATCATCCAGATCGAAAGCCAAATCGCCCTGGACAACCTGGACGCGTTGCTTGCAGTCGACGGAGTCGACTGCCTTTTCGTTGGTCCTTCCGACCTCTCGGCCGACATGGGTCATCTCGGGAATCCCGGGCACCCCGATGTACAAAACGCGATTGAGAAGGCACTGAAGAAAATTCGAAATGCGGGAAGATCTGCCGGAATTTATGTGGGCGGCGCCGAAGCGGCCAGGAAATACGTGGGATGGGGCGCTAACTTTCTGGCCGTTGGTACCGATCTCGGTATTCTTGCCAAGGCAGTCTCCGGTGTCGCGCGTGACCTCCGTACTGTCGTCGGATAATACAGTACGGGACAGGTCCTGCCGTTCCCGACAGCCGGTTATGTGCCGCCGCTTGCGGGCAGCCGGTCGCGCCGGCACCTTGCAGGTGTAGCCAACGTCGGGCAAGTCGTATCGTCGCCGGGAAGCTGTTTCGGCCATTTTCGTCCGATTTAAGGGGCCAGCGACATCTCGAGAAAATGAAATCCCGTCGTGCCTGCCATTCCGGGAGGAGCCGGTTACGTCAGAGGCAGATGAATCCGAAAGTCCTTGCGGATCCTGGCGTCAAGATCCGGGGGGAGTCGTGCAGAAGACGCCTGTGACAGGATTTCCTGCTTACGGCGAATCGCAGAATCGAGAAGACCGGGTCGGTTGTTTTCCTCCCATTCCTTGGGCGACGTCCGATCGGCGATGGTAGGGTAGATGTACTCCGTCTGCATGAGCTGCAGAGTTTGCTGGTGTCCGAGGTAATGTCCCGGACCGTCCAGACAGACACTCCTGATAACGTCCAGGGAAACGTTGTCCTCTGAAACTTCGATTCCGCGTACGCAACGCATCGACTGCCCGAGTAAATCGTCACCGATTATGAGGCTTTCGAGACAGAACCCCAGCAAGGATGCATGCATGCCAACGGCCTCGTAAACCATGTTGAGACCAGACAATCCTGCCATGACATTGGAGTGCGCCTGTTCATAACCGGCCTGCATGTCCGGCAATTTCGAATCAGCTATTCCCGCCGCGGCCCCGCCTGGAACACCATAGTACTTGTGCATTTGTGCACATCCAGCCGTCAGGAGCGCCTGCTCACCGGATCCGCCTGACATGGCGCCCGTGCGCAAATCGGAGACAAACGGCCAGGTGCCGAAAATAGCCGGGAACCCCGGGATCATGGCGTTGACATAAACCAGTCCGGCTAGGCATTCTGCTGTCGCCTGAACGATTGCACCGGCGATCGGCGCCGGTGCCGTGGCGCCGGCTTGTCCGGCCGACAAGAGAAGAACAGGCATTCCTCCCCGAACACAAGCCTCGAGGACCAGGCAACTCTCTGTCGCGAACTTCATGGGAGGCACGACAAAGCAATTCGAATTGGAAATGAACGGCCGGTCACGGAACGACTGTTCGCCGCCCGCGATCATGTAGATCAAATCGAATACGCCGGGCATGAATGCCACTTCCGTAAAGCTTGTTCCGACATGTTTGAGAGTTCCGGTACACGACGCGTAGATCGTGTTGAGGTCCATTTCGTAGTTGTCGGGAATATCACGGCAGACCATGGGTCGTTGAAAGAAATGCACATTGTCGAGTTGCTCCACGATACATGCCGCATCGTGCAGGTCCTGAACCCTGCATTCCCGGTATTGCCGGTTTTCCACATCGACCAGATGAACCGCTGCGCCGGCCGTTCCGAAGTGGACGCGGTGACCCGACAGGTCCAAATCATGTCTTGGGCCACGGCCATGAAGGACGATTTTCTTCGCCGCAATTGCAATGGTGTCTTCGACCAGGGCACGCGGAAAACGCACTCTTCCATCGTCACCTAATACTGCACCTGCGCCTGTCAGGATCTCGATGCCCGATTCCGGCGCGTCAGCAATCCCGATCTGCTCGAGGGCGTCGAGAGCTGCATGATGGATTCGGTTGATGCCGGACTCCGTCAGCGGTTGGTATGTTCCTCCTTCGAGTCCCGGCCAAATCGGTCGGGAATCCCTCGGCAAGGGTGCGGAGCGCAGGGTTCGTCGTGCCGCTCGGCCACCTGCCCTGCGTGGTCTGATGTCATTCATGTTAGAGAACCTGCCCTGGAGTACGGGATTGGATTGCCAGACTCAATTCAAAACTAGGGAGACCCGCGTGCAGCACGGCCACGATTTGCCCCAATCGTCAGCGTAATAAGCGCTTCCAACCAGTCCAGATCGACCAATCTTCCGACTCCTTGCTCAGGGGACGGTTAACAAAGCGTTAATTGTATGTCCTCGTGTTGTCAAACATGACGCCACCTTAAATTAGAGCCATTTGCACCAGTCGAAGGTTGACGGATGCCCCGGTGCCGAAATTCGGCAGGTGAAGAGAGAAAGGACGACTTGGATGACAATTCGGTCGCCCGGGCATTTCGGTAGGACGAATGACAGGATTCCGGGCAAGGTGTGGTCCAAGATGTGGTCGCGGGGTTCTCGGATCAGCCGCCTGTCCCAATAACGGATCACATTTGGCAGATGTCGAAGATTGGCCGAGAAACTCCGTCACCGTACCGATATGAGTTCTCGGACTATGTCGGCGACCAGAAGGACATCATCACGGGTCGTGTCAAATTGCCCGACCTGCACACGGATAACGAATCGGCCGTCGAGCATCGTTTGTGTCAAATACAAGCGGCCGTCGGCGTTGATTGCCTGCAGGAGTCTCTCCGTTGCCTCGTTCGGGTCGGACCCGCCGGAAGGGACATATCGGAACGTGAACAGCGAGAGGCGGCACGGTGACGTGATCTCGATTTCCGGGATTCGGGCAAGCCGGTCCCGAAGTTCGTTGGACCAAGCCACGTGATTTCGGATTCGCCTTCGAAGTCCCTCAAGTCCGTAGGCACGAAGTAAAAACCAGATCTTCAACGCCCGGAACCTGCGCCCAAGCTGGATGCCCCAGTCGCTGAAATCCGTAACCTTCGAGTGTTCGAGGGTCATGAGGTAACCCGGACGAACGCCCAGAGTCCGAACCTGGTCTGCTGGACCCGCGAGGAACTGAACCGAACAGTCGAACTGGGCACCAAGCCATTTGTGAGGATTGAATACGATACTGTCCGCGAGTTCGATACCGTCCCAGATGTGTCGAAACTCCGGGCAAATCATCGCCGACCCCGCCCAGGCTGCGTCGACGTGGCTGTAGAGTCCCTGATCGCGGCAGATCTCGAGAACCGGGCGCAAGATGTCGGAAGCGCCAACCGAAGTGCCACCGATTACCGTGGTGACGCCTGCAGGAATATGCCCGTCTCTCCGGTCCCGTGCAATCCGTTCTGCAAGTGATGTCGGCGACATCGCCAGATCTTCGTCGGTCGGAATCCTGACGAGATTGTCCTGGCCAATTCCCGCAATCCGAATTGCCTTGTCGAGCGAACTGTGCGCCTGGTCGGTCGCGTAAATCCGAATCCTGCCCTTGTCGGAAAGACCGGTTCGATTACCCTCGAATGCCAGTGCGCGTTCGCGCATGGTCAGGACAGCTGCAAGGGTTGATGACGACGCGCTATCCTGAATGACCCCAGCGAGAGTCGGGGGCAAGCCGAGCGCTTCGCGTAGCCATCCGGTCATGGCGATCTCGAGTTCCGTGACGGCGGGGGATGTCTGCCAGAGCATTCCCTGCGCGCCGATTGCGCTGGAGAGTTGCTCGGCCACCATGGACGCTGGCGCCGCATTCGCTGAAAAATAGGCAAAGAACCTCGGATGCTGCCAATGCGTCAGCCCATCCGGGATAATGTCCTCAAAATCCGCAAAAATACTCTCCATGGATTCAGCGTGTTCGGGGGGCGATGCGGGTATCCGATCCAGGATGTCACCCGGCTTGACCGTTGAGCGAACCGGCTGCTCGCTGATCGAGGCATGATACTTCTCGATCCAGTCCGTCGCCCTTTCGCTCCACCGGCGATAGTCAGCGTATTGCATTGCATCTAACCTCGTGACTCAGATTGCAGGATGGTGTTGGCAGGCCAAAAGATTTTCGCAAGACCTGGCTGCGTCTGACGGGGAATCCGTGTAAAAGTCCGGGTGCATGATTTACCGAACCGTAACTCAATCCCATTACAGCAGCGCTCAGGCGCGGTGAACCCCCGATGTCCGTGCAGGTGCATCAAACTCTGGGCACCGGATCGGCGGAGGGGACCTCCCATGACCGGTTACGGTGTGGTGCTACCGGAACGGGACCCCTGACGGTGATTCTCCCCTGCTGTTTGTTGCCGTTCTCATTTTCGCGTGGCGAGATCACCTGCAAAGTCAACGAGTCTGTTCAACGCATCCTTGAGGCAGGCAGAACCAGTCGTCAGCGCAACGCGGACATGACCCGCCGTTGCCTGGCCGAAGCTCTCTCCGGGCATCACCGCAATGCGCCTGTCTTCAAGAAGGCGACGGGCAAACTCGGTCCCGGACAATCCCGTGGGCGAGAGGTCAAGCAAGACATACATCGCTCCTTTGGGCGGAACGATGAGCACCGAATTTGCGCCTGACAGGCAATCCATGGCGATTTCGAGCCGTTGTCGGTAGATGTTTGCCACGCGTGCCTCGATCTGGTCACCTTGCACGACTGCCTGGAAAGCTGCGTCCTGAACAAATCCGGCAACGCCGTAGGTGCTGACCGTCGCAAGGTCTCCCAGTCGCGAAATGGCGGCCTCCGGCCCAGCGACCCAGCCGCACCTGAACCCGGTCATTGCATGGCTTTTCGACAGCGAACCGATCACCAGTGTCCTATCCGCAAGTTCCGGAATCGAACGTGGAGAAACGTGCTCTCCTGACCAGACCTGGCTTTCGTATACCTCGTCAGAAATCACCCAAAGGTCGTTTTCCTTGCAGACTCTGCCGATCCCGATCAGTGCCTCTCGGCCATAGACGGCCCCACTAGGATTGTTGGGAGAATTGATCAGGAGTGAGCGGACTGTGTGGTCGATGCAGCGCCTCAGGTCTTCTGCAGTCGGGACAAATCCGTTTTGAGGACGAGTCGGCACCGCGACTGCTGTCGCACCCGTTGCCCTGATTGTGCCGGGAAACGTTGCGTAGTACGGATCGCAATAGAGCCCCGTTGTTCCTGCTTCGAGAAGGGCCAGGTGAGTCGCAAACAGGGCGGCCTGGCCGCCAGCGGTCACCAGGACATTGTCGCATGATGTCTCGACGCCGGTACGGTGTTCGATTCTGGCTGCAATCGCCCTCCTGAGTGCAACCGATCCGGGAACGGGTGAATAACCTGTGTTTCCTCCTCTTGCGCTCCGGTTCATCTCGTCGATGATCGGGGCCGCAGTTCGAAAGTCGTGATCGCCAATCGTGAGATCGAGAACGGGTTCGCCTGCCGCGGCAAGTCGACGTGCCTGGTAATAGACCTCCCAGCCATCGCTGCCTCCAGCGTTGATGTTCTCAATTCGATGCGAAAGGTTCATCGCCAGGCTCGTTCTTCAGTTTGTTCCGGTTCGATGGGACACCGACTCGATCGTCACCACGAAATCCGTCGTTCGGCAAGTGTCATCTGTTCGATTTTTTGCGGAACTGATTCCAGGACATGTTCCGCCACCGTCCCCAGGAAGGGTGAAAGGCAGACGATGTCTCTAGGCTGGCAAACAACCAAATCCTTCAGTTGAACTTCCTCGCGCTCGCGGAGGCAACCGATGATGGCGGATGGTTTGCCGACCATGGGGTTTCCCTTGGGGCCATGCATGCGCATCAGGCTTTTGGATGGCTTGTCGGCCAACACGCGCATCTTCTGGAAATCGACGGTCGCATTGTAGTCGTTACATGGAGCCGACTTCCCTGTCTTAGCGTTACTGGAGAATGCAATCTACCCCTTCATCGAGACGAGCCCCGCGAGTATCCGGCTCGCGGTCAATTCGCTTCCGCTTCTGTTCCTTTAAGTTAAATGTCGGAAGCATGGCTCCTGCCCTTCCGTCTCTTTCGCCGCTAGCCGCCACCGCTTGTTGGCAGCCGCATCGGCGAGCCTGTCCGGGAAATGCGGACTGACAGGTCGTTCACCTTTTTCTTGGATGCAAGCGTCGAAGGCTAACCCTACCATGTTATGAAAGATTGTGCTGGACGGCGCGGTTTCGATGGTGTAGGCCAGCGCCATTATGGCCCAGTCCCAGATCAGCCGCACGCTTGGCGGCCCTGCGGCGCGTGCGCGCATTGTCGCGATCCTGGCGCAGGAACATTTCGACAGCCGGCGAGCCCTGGGTCGCCGTGTCTGTGAGGAATTCTCTTTCGTCGACGCGATCGGTCGGCATCAGGTGTCAGGATGCCTGCATGCGCTTGCGACCCTTGCCGGGCGCGATCCCGATATCATGCTGCCGGCTCCGAAGTCGGGGGGCGTCGACATCACTCCACGCCTGCTCGACGCTCCGGTGCCGGATCCGGTCGACGTTCCCACGGCCCTGTCCCGGGTTGAGGGTCTTGCGATTGTCGAGGTCGTCACGTCCGATGACCGGGCGCTGTGGAACACGCTGATCGCCCATGAGCATCCCCATGGCATGACCACCTTTGCCGGGCGCCAGCTCCGCTATCTGGTGGGCTCGGCCCATGGCTGGCTGGGGGCGGCGGGGTTCTCGGCTGCGGCGCTCAAGGTTGCGGCCCGCGACCGCTGGATCGCATGGACGCACAGCCAGCGGAGCGGCCAACTTGACCGGATCCTGTGTCTGAACCGTTTCCTGATCCGGCCTTCGGTCCGGTGTCCGCACCTGGCCAGTCACGTCCTGGGGCGCATCCTGCGGCGCCTGCCCCGGGACTTCGCGGCCCGCTACGGTTTCCGCCCGCTGCTGGTGGAGAGTTTCGCCGATGAGGGCTATGATGGCACCTGCCTGAGGGCGGCCAATTTCCTCTGCGTGGGCCGGACGGCGGGCCGTGGCCGGCAGGACCGCGAGAGGCGGCGCGCCAAGACGGTGAAGACGGTGTTCATGTTCCCGCTCGACCGGCGCTGGCGTCGGGAACTCGGGGTCCCGCATGTGGAGCTCCGGCCGGCTCTCGAGCCGGGGGAAGGCCTGTCGGCTTCGGACTGGGCGGAGAATGAATTCGGAGGGGCTCCCTTGGGTGATCGGCGACTGTCTGCGCGGCTTGTGAAGAGTGCCGGGCTTCTGGCGGCGTATCCGGGCCACAAGATCAATGCCAGCCCGGACAGCGACAGCACGGCGATCAATGCCTTCTACCGGCTGGTCGAGAAGCCGGCGGAATCGGCGGTCACGGTAGAGAACATCCTGGCGCCGCACCGTGAGCGCACCGTCTGCCGCATCCGTGGCCAGCGCACGGTTCTGGCCATCCAGGACGGCACCGACCTGAACTTCGCCACCCGGCCGGGCTGTGACGGTCTCGAGGTGATCGGACGGAACCAGACCAGCGCGAAGACCCTGGGCCTGCACCTGCACGCGACACTGGCGGTGAGTGACACCGGCCTTCCTCTCGGCGTGCTGCGCCTGGGGTTCGACGCGGCGGTGAAGCGCACGCCGGAAGCCGAGAAGCGGAAGAAGAGCGAACGCTGGCTTGACGCCTTCGCCGACATCGGTGCTGCGGTGCGGGAGGTCGGGGGCAAGACGCGGGTGCTCAGCGTCTGTGACCGGGAGGCGGACTTCTACGAACTGTTCGATGCCCAGCGCAGGAACCCGCGTGTCGGATTGCTGGTCCGGGCGAAGCATGACCGTGTGCTGGGGAAGGCGCGTCCGAAGCTGTTCGAGACCTTGGGCGGGGGCGCGGCCGACGGCCGTATCGCGGTCGAGATTGCGGGACTGACGGCACGTCCCAAGTCCAGCAAGAAGAAGGCGCGCCCGATGCGCCGGAAGCGTCTGGCGCAGTGTGAACTGCGGTTCCGTCGCGTGGTCCTGCCGGCAACGATCCCCGGCGGTGAACCGGTCACGGTGTCGGGGGTGCACATCGTTGAGACCGACCCGCCGGAGGACGAGGCCCCGGTGCAGTGGTACCTGTTGAGCACGCTCAAGGTCGGCTCGGCCAAGGAAGCGGCGGAGATCGTGGGCTACTACCTCCAGAGGTGGCGGATCGAAGATTATTTTCGCGTCCTGAAATCCGGTTGCCGGGTGGAACACCTGCTGTTCCGCACCGCAGACCGGCTGCAACGGGCCATCGCCATCAATGCGGTGATCGCATGGCGCATCATGCTGATGACCCTGCTCGGACGCCAGGTGCCGGACTGTGATCCCGACCTGATGTTCACCGATGCGGAACTGAACTTCCTCGGTGACTATGCACGAAAACATGCCATGGCCACACCGCAGCGGCTCGGCGACGCGGTCGCCGTGGTGGCGCATCTCGGCGGATATCGCGACCGCAAGCATGACCCGGACCCCGGCAACCAGATCATGTGGACCGGCTACAACCGCCTGACCAGCGCCGTGATCGGCCACGAAATCGGCAGTGAAACCGGTTATGAAACCGGCTTCGAGGCTGGCAAGAGACATGCCTTGCGGGAAAGCAGATGACCTGTGGTCATCCACCATTTATCATGACTCGGTAGGGCTAACCAGACCCGGCGTCAATCGCTCTTCGCTCTTGCGCCCGGTGACCGCATGCCGTAATGGGTGCCTATGAGGACGGCTACCATTACTTGCTGCATAGGCATTATCGGCTGACATCGTCAGGCGAGCCGGCCTTCTGTTTCTCAAAAAAATCGGATTTCGTGCTCGCTTGGGAGAACGCGTCAGGCTTGTCGGTGAACCATGATCGAACTGCAACTGTACAATTCGCGGACCAGGAAAAGGGAAACCTTCGCCCCGATCGACCCGGACCATGTCCGGATGTATGTCTGCGGACCGACGGTCTACGATCGTGCGCACGTGGGAAATGCGCGACCTGTAATCGTGTTCGATGTCCTTCACCGCGTTTTGAGATTTCTCGCGCCGGTCAATGGTTGGGGGAAAGTCACCTACGCGCGCAACATCACCGATATTGACGACAAGATTAACGCGCGCGCGTCCGAAACCGGCCGGTCGATCCGCGACATCACGGAAGAAACGACTGGATGGTATCTGGAGGACATGTCCGCCCTTGGAGAACTCGGGCCCGATTTTGCACCTCGTGCCACGGAATACATTCCGGAAATGATACATTTTATCAACGCGTTAATTGAAAAAGATCATGCATATGAGGCCAAACGGCACGTGCTTTTCGATGTGACTTCCTACCCGCACTACGGATCGCTGTCTGGGCGCAGTCTGGACGACATGATCGCGGGCGCTCGCGTCGAGGTTGCTCCGTACAAGCGTGATCCAATGGACTTCGTCCTGTGGAAGCCATCAACGGATGATTTGCCTGGCTGGTCCAGCCCGTGGGGGTGTGGACGACCGGGCTGGCACATCGAATGCTCGGCAATGACGAGAGCACTATTCGGTGAGTCATTCGATATCCATGGTGGCGGAGCGGACCTGATGTTTCCTCACCACGAAAACGAAATCGCGCAAAGCTGTTGCCTGTCAGGCAGGAGCAGTTTCGCACGTGTCTGGATCCACAATGAAATGCTGAGGGTCGAGGGGCAGAAAATGGCAAAGTCCCTCGGAAATTTTTTCACCATCCGGGACCTGCTCGATCGTGGAATACCTGGCGAAGTCATTCGTTTCGTTTTCCTCGGGACGCACCATTCAAAACCGATGGACTGGACGGAAGCACGGGTGCGCGAAGCGGAATCAACGTTGAGAAAGTGGCGGGCGATTTGCGACGACGCCGACGACTCCGGAGAGATTTCTCCAACCGTGGTTCAGGCATTGGCCAACGACCTGAATACTCCCGCGGCACTTGCCGCCCTGCATGATGTCGCCGGCAAGAGGAACGGCAGTGAACTGAAAGCGTCGGCCGGTCTCCTTGGCTTGCTCGGCGACGACATGGGTGACTGGAACCGCCCGGAACCACTTTCGAGGCAATATGATTCGATGATCGGCCGCCTGGTCCAGGAGCGGCAATCTGCACGTATGCGCAAGGACTTCGCCGCCGCCGATCGCCTGCGCGACCGTTTGCATGCGGCAGGAGTCGAGTTGATGGATTCGGCCGAAGGTACGGTTTGGCAGTGCGGTCCAAATTTTGATCCCGAAAGACTGAGGAGCCCGAAATGACCAGGGAAAGGCTGTATCTGTTCGATACGACGCTGAGAGATGGTCAACAGACCCAGGGAGTGGCCTTTTCTGTTGATGAGAAATACCGGATTGCACGCATGCTGGACGACCTCGGTATCGATTATGTCGAGGGCGGCTGGCCAGGAGCGAATCCCACTGACGATGAGTTCTTTGCATCTCCACCATCGCTGAAGCGTTCGACCTTTACGGCATTCGGCATGACGAGGAGGAGCGGGCGATCTGCCGCGAATGACGGTGTGCTCGCGGCCGTCGTCAATGCCGGTACCAAGGCGGTTTGCCTCGTCGGCAAGGCACATGTGTTCCACGTCAAGAGTGCACTGGGGATTTCACTCGAAGAAAATTTGGATGCAATCGGGGACAGCATTGCCCTTCTGGTCGCTCGCGGCCGGGAAGCCATCTTCGATTGCGAGCATTTTTTCGACGGGTACCTGGACGATCCGGATTATGCCATCAGGGTCGCCCGAACCGCTTATGATGCCGGGGCGCGCTGGATTGTCCTGTGCGATACGAACGGCGGAACCCTACCTGATTCGGTCAAGCGTGCTACAGCAGACGTCATTGAAGCGGGAATTCCCGGAGATCACGTCGGGATTCACTGCCATAACGACACCGAACATGCGATCGCCAATACGCTGGCGGCGGTCGATGTGGGCGCTAGGCAGATTCAGGGTGCGCTCAACGGTCTCGGGGAACGCTGCGGTAACGCCAATCTGATCTCCCTGATTCCGACGTTGTTGCTCAAAGCGCCATACAACGAGGTATTTGAGACAAGGATTGATCGCACTCAACTTCGAAACTTGACACGCACAAGCCGCCTGCTGGACGACATCCTGAACAGGGTTCCCCTTAAGTCCGCTGCTTATGTCGGTGCGTCGGCATTCGCGCACAAGGCCGGGCTTCACGCCCACGGTGTCATGAAAGACCCCTCGACATATGAACATGTCAGGCCGAAGCTGGTCGGCAACCAGAGAGTGGTTCCCATGTCGAATCAGGCGGGAAGATCAAGCCTGTCAAAGCGCCTTGCCGATGCTGGACTGGACATAGAGAAATCCGATCCGCGGATCGATGCGATCCTCAGGGACATCAAGGAGCGGGAAGACAAGGGGTACGCCTATGACAGCGCCCAGGCCTCGTTCGAGCTCGTTGCGCGGCGCATCCTGGACCAGCTGCCGAGATATTTCAGAGTCCAGAGGTATCGCGTCAATATTGATTGCCGCAGGGATCGGCAAGGCAGGATGAAGACGGTATCAGAGGCCGTCGTTGTCGTCATGTTCGGTGACTCGGTTGTCATGAATGTTTCGGAAAGCCAAGACGAGGCCGGCAACGACAGGGGTCCTGTCAATGCACTGGCACGGGCGCTGGCGAAGGACCTTGGCCCGTATCAGGCGGCAATCGACGATATGAAGCTAGTGGACTTCAAGGTTCGCATCACTGACGGTGGCACAGAAGCGGTCACGAGAGTGATCATCGACAGCGAAGACGGGAAAGGTCGCAGATGGTCAACCGTCGGTGTTTCTCCGAACATCGTCGACGCCAGTTTCGATGCCCTTCTGGACGCGATCAATTGGAAGCTGATCAGGGATGGAGTGAAGCCGTTTGCCGCGTGAACGGATCAATGATTCCGTCTCCGGCGTTCGTCTTGAACACGCACAGGGGGTATGGGTTCGGCAAGTGAGTCACTAATCTCCTTTTTTGTGTGAATGAATCCCAATAATAACGGGTGTCTTTTCGTGGGCGTACTCGAAAAAAAGGGGCGCCGAGATCGACCGGTAGCACGTTCGGCGGGCCGATGTCGTGACCAGTTCCGAAATCGCCAACTGCATACGAACACGGACTACAAGGAATGCTGGAATGATGCCCGAGATGGAAGAAACCTTGCGCACACCGGCCCGCGATGACGGAATCGCCACTAAAGGCGATTCTGCGGGGCAAAGTGAAGACATTCCGATTTCACTTGGTGTTGAAGAAGAACTGTTTCTGATTGATCCGGAGACGCGAGACCTTGTAATCGATCCGGACATCGGAATTTTCGAAACGTGCGAACAAAACTGTGGACCGCACAAGGTCGTGCGGGAGTTCATACGGTCCCAGATTGAGACCAACACGCGGGTTTGCCGGTCCATTGCCGAATTGCGAGCCGCGATTTGCGATCTTCGCCGGATCGTCACGCAGGCTGCAGAAGACCACGGTGTTGCCGCCATAGCGGCATCCACCCATCCGCTCGCCCGATGGCGCGAAATGGAGATCACCCCGAACGAGCGATATCACCGGTTCGCGATGACATTCCAGGAAGGGGTCAGGCGTTTCATCATCGGGGGCACGCACATCCATATCGGATTTGACGACGCGGATACGCGCATCCGGGTCATGACCGCCATCAGGCGATATCTGCCATTGCTTCATGCACTCTCAACATCATCGCCGTTCAATGGAGGATTCGACACCGGATTCAAGTCGTACAGGCTGAGCCTGATCGGCGGATTGCCACGCACCGGAATGCCGACCCCGATGAAATCCTGGAACGAGTTCGAATCTCTGGTGTCTGCATACAGGGAACGGTGTTTCATCGGCGACGGGAGCGAACTCTGGTGGGACATCCGCCCTTCGCACCATTTTCCCACGATTGAACTGAGAATTTGTGATGCTTGCACACGTGTCGACGACGTGGTGAGCATTGCCGCGCTCTATGCCAGCCTTGTTCGTTGGCTCGTCCGCCTGGATCGAAAGGGTGAACTTCCGGATGAACCGCTGACGGAAATCATCATGGAAGACAGGTGGGTTGCGCAGCGTTATGGCGTGTTTGCGTTCTTTGGCGAACCGAACGCGGATTCAGGTCGCGTCGATATCCAGGACTACCTTGCCGAACTCATTGAAAAGATCGCCGATGATGCCAGTGTGCTCGGTTGCGAAGCGGAAGTTCGTCACACGCTCAAGATCGTCGAACAAGGCGCAAGTGCAGACCGACAGCTTGACCTGTACCGGATGCGGCGCCTTGAGGGTGACTCGAACGAGGAGGCGCTTCGACGCGTCGTCGACCTGCTTCAGTCAGAAACCCGGGATGGCATCGTGTAAGGTGATCCGTGTCGTCGCTGGCTGTGCGTTCGGCAACGTTCGCGGTCATTGGTGCGCATGACGTAAACGGGATGGTTCCAAAGCCCGCGGAGAAATCCAAGTACCCGATCTTCATTTGTGGCGGAGAGACAGGGATTCGAACCCTGGGTGGGCTCGCGCCCACAACGGTTTTCGAGACCGCCCCGTTCGACCACTCCGGCACCTCTCCGCAGCCCTCATTTGGCACATTGCCCTAGGTCTGTCCACTACGCCCTACGTCCTGAATGCTCTTGCCACTGACATGCCACCGCTGATAATGTCTGTTTTGCACACGTGTGCAAACTGGCTCCGTTGCCGGGGGAATCGCCCGAATGACCGATTGCCACCCGTTCGAATGCCGGACGGGCGCGCGGATTGTGGCGTTAGCCCCATGAATCCCGGGCGAAGCCGGTCCGGGACAACTACCCGGGTGTGCGATCGAATGGCACACCCGGATCCAACAAAGGGAGGACAATATGCTTGTGAGACACCTTACCATCGCCGGGGCTGTTGCCGGGCTGATGGGCTCGGCTGCCTTTGCGGACTGCGGTCCGTCAGGACAGTCGATACGGATCCTGGCCAGCGACTTTCCGGCGATCCACGCTGTCGCCGGAACCGCCGAGGCGAATTGTGGAGATGCGGCAGCGGAATTCGTCCGCAACCACACTACCGAGGCCCGAGAAATCATGAACGCGGCGCTGACACCGAATCCTGCCGAGTACACCTCCGTCATCGTGGCAAACTCGACACTGACGCAGCTGATGAATGACGGCCTCGTGCGCCCGCTGAACGACTATATCGAAAAGTATGGTGCGCATCTTGAGCCGCATCAACTGATTACAATCGACGACAACGTCATGGCAGTGGCCTTCATGGCGAACTCCCAGCACCTTTTCTCGCGCTCGGACATCCTCGAAAAGGCGGGCGTGAGCGGTATTCCCGCCACCTACGAGGAAGTTCTGGCAGCGGCCGAGAAGATCCGCGCCGCAGGGATCATGGAACATCCGCTGGTCATGAACCTGAAAGTCGGATGGAACGTTGGCGAAGTCTTCAACAAGATCTACCTTGCGCATGGTGGTGAATTCTTCCAGCCCGGTTCGGCTGAACCCGCGATCAACAACGACAAGGCAATTGCGGCTCTCAATGTCATGAAATCGCTGGCTGAATACGCACATCCAGACCACCTGACCCAGGCCTCGAACGAAACCCAAGGTCTCTGGGAAGCCGGTCAGGCGGCGCTTGGCATCATGTGGGGGTCGCGCGGTGGAGTGATCCTCGACAATGAAGGCTCAAGCGAAGAAGTAACCTCGAATACGGTTCTGTCCAGCGCACCGACCGTTGCAGGTGGCTCCATCCCTGCAGCGACGCTCTGGTGGGACGGGATCACCATTTCGACCAATGTAGGCGATGCGGAGGCCGAGGCGACATTTGCCGCGCTTGTCAGTGCGATGACGCCTGAGATGGTCGCAGAGCACAACGACGATGCAGTCTGGCTGATCGAAGGATTCAAGCCGGGACCGGCAGCCGCTGGCGTCGCGGCGACGGCGACAGGCGGTGCAAAGTCCTACCCGATGATCCCCTACATCGGTCTCATGCACAATGCTCTCGGTGCGGAGCTGGTGGACTTCCTGAAGGGGTCCGAAAGCGCCGAACAGGCGATCGCCGATGTCGAGGCGGCATACGTGACCGCCGCCAGGGAAGCTGGCTTCCTGAATTGATCGAAGATACGGGGCGCCTTCCGGCGCCCCGTCATGCCGGTCCGCGACCCGAGACCTGACGAATGCCGCACCGGACATTTTTTTGGTTCATTTTGCCGACGTTGACCGCGATGATTCTCTTCATCGCGCTACCGATCGTCTCGGTCTTCATTCAATCCTTGCACATCGAACATGAACAGGTGATCGTCGTCTCGGAAAGCTGCGGTCCGTTCGGATGTACCGAGACGACTTCGGTCGATACCGGCGCGACGGAGGAATTGCGCAGGGAACGGCCCCTCGGCCGGTTCAACGGTATTGGCACGTATACCAACCGGTCCCATCTCGCATTGGAGGAAATCAGAAAGGCTTGGGACACTGCCGGGACAATTGGTTCCTTTTTTTCGCAGATCCTGAATTTGCCCTTTTACAAGGCGCTGACTTTCACCCTGACCTACACATTCGTGGTCACTCCTTTCGTTCTGGTCCTGGGACTTGCAATCGCGGTCGGTATCAACAACCTGCCGAAGCTGCTCAAGGGGCCGACGATATTCGTCTCGCTCTTGCCGATGATGGTGACACCGCTTGTCGGTTCCCTGATCCTCTTCTGGATGGTCGACGGTGACGGGATCATCGGTGCGACGCTGCAGCTGATCTATGACGACAGTGCGCTGAGTCTCAAAGCCTCGCCCGTGCTGACGTGGACCATGCTGATCGTCTACGGCATATGGCACATCCTGCCGTTCAGCTTCATCGTTTTTTATGCCGGGCTCCAGACCGTGCCGCGCGAAACCATCGAGGCCGCGATGATCGACGGCGCAACCAAGTGGCAGCGGATGATGAATGTTGTCGTTCCGCACCTGATGCCGATCGTCATCTTTGTGACGCTCATCCTCTTGATGGATAATTTCCGCGTCTTCGAGCCGATCGTCGGGTTTTCGGCTGAAGCCCATGCCCAGTCGCTCAGCTGGATCATCTTCAAGGACCTGCGCGAAAGCGCCAATCCGCTATACAGTTCTGCCGGCGCGACCTCGATGCTGACCATTCTGGGCGTGGCTGTCCTGGTAACCCCGGTCCTGATCCGCACCTGGCGCGATTTCAGGCGGCGATCGCACTAAAGGGCGGGACATGGCGACAAGGGCACAATCCCGTATCACCCCGCTGGTGGTTTTCTCGACCGCACTTGTTGCGGTCTGGCTTCTGATTGCGGCGTTCCCCTTCATCTGGACGCTTTGGGGCAGCTTTAAGGTTCAGGGGGATTTCTTTTCCCGGGCCGACTGGCGCAACGCACTGTATGGTGTCCACACCATCAGGGAGACCGGCAGCGCTTTCACGGGCGCAGGTTACTACGGTGCCTGGGTTCAGGAAGATTTCTACCGCGCGGCCCTGAACACCTGTATCGTGGTGTTTTTTACCGTCGTGATTTCGCTCACGATCGGAACGCTCGGGGGCTTCGCGCTTGCCAGGTCGGGAAGGTACTACGCCTTTTGGATCCTGATGGCGGCGCTGGTCTTCCGGGCCATGCCGCACATGACCCTGGTTTCGGGCTATCTCTTGCCTTTCTTCGAATGGAACATCTGGGGCATACTGCCAACGACCATCATCGTGCTTGTGGCGATCAACCAGCCTTTCACGCTTTGGATGCTGCACTCGTTCTTTCTGAATATCCCGCGGGACATGGACGAAAGCGCGATGGTGGATGGTTGTACGCGCTTTCAGGCTTTCCGCTATGTCATTATCCCGGTCATGTGGCCGGGCGTCATCACCACCGGTCTATTCAGCTTTCTCCTCGCCTACAACGACTTTGCCGTAACATCGATGCTTTTGAGTGAGCAAAACGAGACGATGATTCCGAAGATCGCGAGTTTCCTCGGCACAACCCAGGTTGAAGGCAATGTGATGTTCGCCGTCGCTGCCGTGGTTTCGGCCACCGCACCGCTTTTCATGCTTGTCCTCTTCTTTCAGCGCCAGATCGTGAGTGGCCTGATCACGGGGGCAGTCAAGGGATGACCGACGTTCACACCCAGAATCGGATGGCGATCGATTCGCTGCGGGCGGCCCAATACAACTGGGACGAGGCAGCGCTACGCCGCGCGCTGAGCGATCTCGCCCTGCCAGATGCGATATTCCACCTTGCCCACCCTTTCGGCGACATGGTCGGGCCGGATACCTTCCACAATCACGCGCTCGCCTTGCTGAAAGCTGCCTGGCCCGATGTCGAGCGCCGGGACTGGATCGTCATGGCTGGCGACGACGAGCATGGTGCCGACTGGGTCGGCTGCGGCGGCCACTTCATGGGCACTTTCATTTCGCCATTCCTGGACATTCCGCCCACGGGCCATCTGGCACACATGCGGTTTCACGAGTTTTACCGGATCAAGGGCGGCAAGGTTGTCGAGTACCAGGCACTCTGGGATATCCCCGAGGTCATGATGCAGGCGAATGCATGGCCAATGGCACCATCGCTTGGGCGCGAATTCTGCATCCCCGGCCCGTCGTCGGGCGACGGTCTGATCCGCTCGCCCCGAGACGTGGAACTCAGCCAGCGAAATCGGCAACATGTCATCGAGATGCTGGAATACATGAAATTGCATCCTTCCCGGGGCGGACCAGAGAAGATGGAGATGCCGCGATTCTGGAGCCAACGGATGAACTGGTACGGGCCGGCCGGGATTGGCACCGGGCGCGGGATCGAGGGCTTCCGAAACTGGCACCAGATCCCGTTCCTGAATGCCATGCCTGACCGCGGCTCAAAAGTCAGCGAGGTCACTTACCATTTCTTTTGCGACAACAATTTTTGTGCCGTGACCGGTTGGCCAAACATGATCCAAACCGTCACCGGTGACGGCTGGATGGGGATTGCGCCGCAAGGCAGGGAAATAACGATGCGCTCGCTCGACTTCTGGCGCATCGAAGACGGCAAGATCCGTGAGAATTGGGTAATGGTGGACTTGCTGGACGCCTATCGCCAGCTTGGCGTCGATGTCATTGCCCGCCTTAGCGAGTTCAACAAGGCGCGAAACCTCGGCCCGATTTCACTCAAGGGTGGGCAGGCATGAAGGCGACCAGGGTTACCTCCGCCGATGTCGCGGTACTTGCAGGCGTCAGCCGCTCGGCGGTCAGCCGCACCTTTACCCCTGGTGCATCGGCGTCGTCAGTAACGGCGGAGAAAGTCAGAATGGCGGCCGCGAAACTGGGCTATAAGCCCAATTCACTCGCACGGGCCGTGGTTTCCGGACGCAGCCGGATTGTCGGCCTCGTGGTGGCGTACCTCGACAATCAGTTCTATCCCGAGGCGCTGGAAAAGCTCTCGGTCGCGCTGCAGGAAAAGGGCTACCATGTCCTTGTTTTCATGGCTTCCCAGGCGGCCGGGAACATCGACAGCGTGGTTGAGGAAATCCTTGCCTACCAGGTCGAGGGGCTCATTCTTGCATCGGTCGCACTATCGTCTGACGTCGCAGAACGTTGCAGGGATGTTGGTGTTCCGGTCGTTCTTTTCAACCGGAGCCAGGATGTTGGCGATGTGACCGCCGTGACTTCGGCCAACGTGGCAGGCGGGCGGAAGGTGGCGGACTTTCTGCTCGCTGGCGGGCATCGCCGCATCGGTTACGTCGCCGGTTGGGAAGGCGCTTCAACGCAACGCGACCGTGAAGCCGGATTCGTCAACCGGCTCACAGAGGCAGGTGTTTCCTTATATGCCCGGGAAGTCGGTCAATTCACGTTGGACGGTGCCGCCGGGGCGGCGCAGCGTATGTTCGACCGGCCCGACCGGCCCGAAGCCGTATTTGTGGCCAATGATCACATGGCCTTTGCGGTCATGGATGTGCTCAGATTCCAGATCGGTCTCACCGTCCCGGCGGATGTCTCGGTCGTCGGCTACGACGATGTGCCGCTATCCAGGTGGCCGACCTATGACCTGACCACGGTCAGACAGCCTGCCAATCGCATGGTGTCGGAAACGGTCGATATACTGCTCAGACAGATTTCGGATCGGGAGTCAGAAAGCAAACGACTGGAAATCGAGGGGCCGCTCATCGTGCGGGGATCGGCTCGCGTGCCGGAGCGATGGGCAGGATGAAAGGTTTTGATCCGAAATTTTCCGATTTTCCCGACTATATCATCGGAATTACCAAAGAGATCTGGGAAGACCGTCGCATAGCGACACTCAAGGATTACTATGCCCCTGATATCATCGTTCGCTCCCCGGCGTCGGTTGTCGTCGGCAACAACCAAGTCATCGCGAGTACCATGGCGACATTGGCGGAGTTTCCGGATCGCCAGCTTCTCGGCGAAGACGTCATCTGGTCAGGCACGCCCGAGACCAGCATGCTTAGTTCGCACCGTATTCTCTCGACGGCGACCCATGCGGCGGACGGCATTTACGGAAAGGTGACCGGAATCAGGCTCAGGTATCGCATCATTGCTGATTGCCATGCGATCGGGAACCAGATCAACGACGAATGGCTGATCCGGGATCAGGGGGCGATTGTCAGGCAGCTCGGCTGGACCCCGAAGGACTACGCTCATGAGATGATTGTCCGCGAAGGCGGAGCGGAGGCTTGCGTGCAACCCCTGACGCCGGCAACCGATCGGGAGGGTCCCTACACGGGCCGCGGCAACGATAATGAATGGGGTGCGCGCTATGCCGAGATCCTCACCCGTATCATGGGCGCTGACATGGCGGCGATCCCGGCCGAATACGACCGCGCGGTTCAGGCGGAATACCCTGGTGGTGTTTCGGTAAACGGTTGGGACGCGATTGACCGTTTCTGGATGGGCCTACGCGCCAGCTTCCCGTCAGCGAAGTTCGAGATCCATCATCAGATCGGTCGTAACGACCCACTCATGGCGCCCCGTGCCGCAATTCGGTGGTCGCTGAACGGTTTCCACGAAGGAAATGGCGCGTTTGGCGCTCCGACCGGAGCGGAAGTCTATGTCTTGGGGATATCGCATGCCGAGTTCGGCAGCCTCGGTACCTCTCGACCAACCCTTCGCCGCGAATGGACACTCTTCGACGAAACCGCCATTTGGAAGCAGATCGTTTTGCAGTCGGGTCTGTTCACCTGAATCCGGGATTCCCGGCATGAGTGGATTTCGGCGCGCATGTAGAGTCGCTTGCGGGGACGCCGGCGTTGCTGGCCCGCGGGGCGTCCCGATCCCCGAAGATACCGTTGAGGTCGTCGATTCACCGAACTTGGCTGTGGGTCCGGCACGTGAAGCCCCTGGAACACGCTGCTCGTGGTCCGTGAATCCTTCTTGGACAAATCCCTTGTCGTTCGGGAGCGAAACGTGTCAATCCAGGTCCAGCTGATCGAAGAGAGGCTTGAGTTCCTCTTCGTATTTCTTCCACGCATCCATTGACGAAGTGTAGATCGGTTGCCGGACCTGATAGAGACTGAGAGTCTTGACCATGCGCCGATTCCGGTGGAACTGCAGGCACGCGTCCTCCCATTCAAGGTCACAGGCCTCCAGCAAGGCCCTGGTCCCCGCCTCCGGCTCGGTAATCAGGTCCTCGTAAGTGATCTCGAAAAAGCTATCCGGCGTGGTTTCGCGCCAGAAATCAACGATCTCGCGATAAAGATTGAAGTACATGGCGAGGTCGTTGAAGGTGTAACTGTAGAGGTGTGTCCCCTCCGGAAACCTGTTCTTGTACATTGAGAACAGGTTGTCCCTCGGGTCTCGCTCGATCAGGATGATCCTTGACCTGGGAAGCGTCAGCCTGGCAAGCCCCAAAAAGAGAAACGTCTGAATCGATTTGTCCACGACCCGAACGACTCCCGGAAACTCCGACTGGACCCTAGCCTGGTATGCCTTTCCAAGCTTCCTGAGTTCCCTGTCCTTGATCTGGGCAAAGGATGAACGGGATTTCGAGAAGATCGAAAGCTTGGCCGCTTCCTGGCTGAAATACCCGAGTTCGCCAACCCCTCGGATCGTGCTGTGACTCGAGAGAATCTGTTCGACGAGAGTTGTTCCCGATCTCGGCAGGCCGGTAACGAAGATCGGGGCGAATTCGGAAAACCCCGTGCCCGGCCCCCGCCGCGGATCGAATTCGGCGAAAAACTCCGTGACCTGGCGGATCTCCTTCACCCTGGTCCCGACATCGTAAGGATGCAGTTCCCGCATGAGCCGATTTGCCTCGCCGAGGTATTCGAAAACCGCTCCGGTTTCACCGCAGTCTTCCATTGCCTTGGTCAGGGCAAATCCGAGTCCCATTCGATCCTTGTGATCGATTGAGGTGTTCGCAAAGGCGGATTTCATTTGGTCGACGAGTTCGTCATCAATGGAAAACCTGTAGCTCGCGGACAGCAGGCGGTAGTGCTCGCCGTTGTTCGGCTCCAGTTCGATCGCCTTCCGAAACAATGGTTCAGCAGTCCCGAAGTCCCCGATCTGCTGGCAAAGCACGGCCTTCCTGCTGAGCGCAGCTGCCTGGTTTGGCGCCTGCGTGATCGCCTGGTCGCACCATTTGATCGCCTCGGGAATATCCCCGGAGTTTTCTTCGGCGCGCGAAAGCGCCAGAAACAGGTCCGCGGATTGCCATCCCAACCGATGCGCCTTCCGCAGATTGATGCGTGCCTGCCTTGGATCGCCGGCGTCAAGGTTCTCGCGGCCAAGCTCCAGGTATGCTTCCGCGTACCCCGGGTCGACCTTGATGGCGCGGTTGAAGAACCTCTCGGGTTCCCTCGATGATTGGTTTTTGTTGCGGACCAGGCGCCCCAGGTTGGTCAGGACGCTTGGCGACCCTGGCGTGAGAACCAGCGCGTGAATCAGGTGTTGCCGCGCCAGTTCTTCTTCGCCGGATTCGAGAAGAAGCTGCCCCATGTTGTTGTGGGCCTCTGCGTAGCCGCCATTGATTTCGAGAGCACGTTCGAAAAACCGGCGCGCCCTGTCTGATTTGCCCTTCAGTTTGAAAATGATCCCGAGCAGATTGGGAAAAAGGGCGACGTCCGGGTGCATGTCCCCGAGTCTGGATGCAATGGTTTCTGCTTCCTCGTGACGACCTGCTCTCGTGAGGCGGAGGAGCCTGTCGACTTCACCCCTGTCAGAATTGCCGATCGGAACCGAGGACTTGATCCGCCTGCCGAGCAGGCGAGACCTGTACGCGTCAATGAGTCCTGTCGGAAGTCCTGATGACTTGAGGGAACGCAAGGCGTCGGCGGTTTCTTTCCTGTCGTCGAGGCAGATCAGGGAGGCAACATAAGAGTTCCAGACTTCCTGTTCGCCGGGAGCCAGAACCTGGGCCGCCTGCAGGTGCGTGACAGCCTTCCGAAACTCGGTGTTGTTCAGAAAGATCCTTCCGACCTGGTAGTGAACTTCGGGAACGTCGTTCCGCGATTTGAGGATGGAGTCATAAATTGCAAGCGCGTCTGCTGGCCTCCCCGCGGACTGGTATTCGAGTGCCGTCCGATACAGTTCGGGAATTTGTTCTGGGTTGATGAAGGCCATTTATCTGTCTGAATCATGATTCGCAGGCAGTGTTTTAACGATCACGGCTCGTGATCCAAGCCTTGATGTCCATGAGTTGCCCGTTTCCGGTACCGGAACGATGCGCGTGAACAATTCCGGGCCGACATCCGCTCGTTCGCCTCGGTTCCATCGAAAACCTGCCGAACCAGCGACCGCCCTGCGGCCCGTGTATGGAGATTCCCACGAGGAACTTCCGCTTGACTTGACCCTCGAACTCAACGATACCCCGCAACCTGTCGGGATTGGTGGCAGTCTCCAGTCCGATCGATCCTTTTGATGGGAGCGCACTGCCCGAGGCGCGGAAATTGCTCGCAAAACTCCGGATGATTCAGCCGGGGCCACAGGGCGTGGAAACCGAAGGAACAGCCATGTACGCTGTGCTCAAGACGGGCGGCAAGCAGTATCGCGTTGCCGCCGGAGATGTATTGAAAACCGAAAAACTGGCAGGAGAAGTCGGCGAATCTGTCGAATTCGATGAAATCCTTGTCGTCGGTGGCGACGATGTCCGCATTGGTGCGCCAACCGTTTCCGGGGCGGTCGTTCGAGGTGAGATCCTTGAGCAAACCCGCGACAAGAAGGTCATCAACTTCGTTCACCGCCGGCGAAAGGCGTCGTCGCGACGCAAGAAGGGCCATCGGCAATACGTAACGATCGTCCGGATCAATGAAATCAGTTTGCCGGATGATGGAAAAGAAGCCTCGGACGAGTAAGGGAGCAGGAAATGGCACACAAGAAAGCCGGAGGGTCATCTCGAAACGGACGCGATTCCGCGGGTCGCCGCCTGGGTGTCAAAAAGTACGGTGGTGAGTCCGTCGCTCCCGGAAACATCATCGTGCGTCAACGCGGAACCCGTTGGTGGCCCGGACAGGGCGTCGGAATTGGCAAGGATCACACGATTTTCGCGACGGTCGACGGGCACGTACAATTCCGCAAGGGCCTGAAGGGGCGAACGTTCATCTCGGTCCTCCCTGCTGCGGACCATTCCGGGCAGTAATCTCCCTATTTCGGGGAACGCAAACGAATTTCCGCCGGACCATGCTTGTGCCGGGCACGGCAACCGGTCAGGGTGCGGTTCGCGCCAGGCTGGCCGATCGGCGGCTTCCGGAATCCGGCGGAAACGATGTTCTGCGTCTGAGCCCTGAGCGCCGCGGTTGATTCCTGCTCTGCCCTGTTGTGAACGTCGTGGGGCTCGAAACACGTGAAATTCCTTGATCTGGCCAGGATTCAAGTGCGCTCCGGAGCCGGGGGAAACGGTTGCGTCAGTTTCCGGCGAGAGGCGCATGTCGAATACGGAGGCCCCGATGGAGGAAACGGCGGCCGTGGTGGCGACGTCTGGCTCGAAGTCGATCCCGACCTCAATACGCTGATCGATTTTCGTTATCGACGACACTTCCATGCCGGTGACGGGAGGCCAGGCGCAGGCCGCGCCCGATCAGGCAAGAACGGGCAATCGATGGTCCTCAAGGTACCGAAAGGGACGGAGGTGCTGGAGGAAGACAGGGAAACCGTTCTTGCCGATCTCAAACGCCGGGGAGACCGATTGCGCGTCGCCGCCGGTGGCAACGGCGGTTTCGGCAATCTACATTTCAAATCACCTCGGAATCAGGCGCCACGCCGTGCCAACCCCGGGCAAGGTGGAGTCGAGCGGACGATCTGGCTTCGGTTGAAAGTGATCGCGGATGCCGGCCTCGTTGGTTTGCCGAATGCCGGAAAGTCGACATTTCTGGCTGCTGTTTCAAACGCCCGTCCACGGGTTGCCGATTACCCGTTCACCACAACCCACCCCGTCCTCGGCATGATCGACCTTGATGGTCGTGAATTCGTCATGGCCGACATTCCCGGTCTCATTGAAGGCGCCCATCACGGAAAAGGAATCGGAGACCGATTCCTGCGTCATCTCGAGCGTTGTTCGGTACTCTTGCACCTCGTTGACGGAACGTCGGACGACGTCGTGCGGGACTACCGGACGGTTCTGCATGAAATCACGTGTTACGGCTGCGGACTGGAGAAAAAGCCGTCCGTGGTTGGGTTGAACAAGGTTGATGCGCTCGAACAGGGCGAAATCGATGCCGGGCTTGACGCGCTTGTTCACGAAACCGACAATCCGGTCATACCCGTTTCGGGAGTATCGCGCGTGGGCCTGCGGGGAGTTCTCCGTTCGATCATGAACCGCATTCCGGACCGGTCGGAAGAAGACGGGGGGACATGGCACCCGTGAGCATGCCGGAATCCACCAGGCGGATCGTGGTAAAAATCGGTTCGAACCTGCTGGTCAACTCGGAAAACGGGAAACTCCGATTAGACTGGCTCGAAGATCTCGCGGCGGATGTGGCCTTCGAATTGGCCAGTGGCCGGGAGGTCATTCTGGTTTCATCCGGTTCCATCGCGCTCGGCCGATCGGTCCTGGGATTCCCGCAGGACAAACCATTGGCGCTGGAACAAAGCCAGGCCGCTGCTGCTGTGGGGCAGATCAGACTTGCCCAGGCTTACGAAGAGGTACTGGCGCCGCATGACATTGTCGCGGCCCAGGTCCTACTGACCCTTGATGACAGCGACAATCGTCGACGGTTTCTGAATTCCCGCGCGACAATCAACGCGCTGCTCGGGTATCGGGTGGTGCCCATCGTTAACGAAAACGATACGATTGCCACGGACGAAATCCGCTTTGGAGACAATGACCGACTCTCGGCCCAGGTTGCATTGATGGCCGGTGCGGACGTTCTGATTCTCCTTTCCGATGTTGACGGCCTGTACACCAACGATCCGAGGGTACGACCCGATGCCCGGCGAATCGATGTGGTTCGCGAAATCACGCCCGAAATCGAATCCATGGCAGGTGACGCGGGAAGTCTTGCATCGCGTGGCGGCATGAAAACCAAGCTGATGGCGGCCGCAACTGCGATGAGGGCCGGTTGCGCCATGGTGATCACGGCCGGAAACGTCAACCGGCCAATCACTGCCTTGAGGAAAGGAGCGAACTGTACCTGGTTCCTCTCGATGGACGACCCGAAAACTGCCCGAAAACAATGGATTGCCGCCATGAAACCCAAGGGGTGGCTGCACATTGACACTGGCGCCGAAAGGGCGCTCCGAGGCGGCAATTCCCTTCTGCCCGCGGGTGTCGTCGAGGTAACCGGCAAGTTCGGAAGGGGCGACGCCGTCGCCGTCAGGAATGCTGAAGGTCACGACATTGCTCGCGGCCTGGCAAGTTATTCGAGCCGGGATGCGCAACAGATTGTTGGCCTCAGGAGCCACGAGATTGAATCGGCCCTCGGTTATCCCGCGCGCGCTGCTCTCGTGCACCGGGATGATCTCGTGCTATGACTCGAAATCGGTTGCCCTCGGACTGGTTTCTGGTACGTGCCCGATAGGGAAACCAGCTTGATGCAACCTGTGGATTGAACCAGGGCAGGCTGTAGGGCTTGTTGTTAACGGGAGACGATCAATGCCTGACACCCATTTGGACGTCCAGCGGTTCATGGCTGCACTGGGTGAAGACGCAAGGACGGCCGCTCGTAAACTTGCCAATGCGAGCTCCGCCGTTAAGACGGAAGCCTTGGAAGCCGCCGCCGACAGCCTGCTTCTAAACACCGATCAAATCATCTCCGCCAACGCGCGGGACCTTGAATATGGTCGCAGCAAATCCCTGTCTGACGCCATGATCGATCGGCTGGCCCTTGACGAAGGCCGAATTCAAGACATGGCTGACAGCACGCGCCGGATAGCCGGGTTCCCGGACCCGGTGGGCGAGGTCATGGCTGAATGGTCTGTTCCGTCCGGCTTGAAGATCCGTCGAGTCCGGACTCCGCTCGGGGTTATCGGGGTGATCTACGAAAGCCGCCCGAACGTGACGGCCGATGCCGGTGCATTGTGCCTGAAGTCAGGGAATGCCGTCATTTTGCGCTGCGGTTCGGAGTGCATCCATTCGGCCAAGGCCATCCGTGATTGTATGGCCGAAGGACTGCAAGCTGCAGGTTTGCCGGGTTCCGCAATCCAGCTTGTAACGACGCGCGACAGGGCGGCAGTCGGTGCAATGCTTGCGATGAGCGAAAGTATCGACGTCATTGTCCCGCGTGGCGGCAAGGGACTGGTTGCGCGTGTTCAGGAAGAGGCGCGCGTGCCGGTCTTTGCCCATCTCGAAGGGATTTGCCACGTATATGTCGACCGATTGGCAGATCCCGAAAAAACCATGAGGGTGGTTCTCAATTCGAAAACCCGTCGAACGGGCATCTGTGGGGCCGCGGAATGCCTGCTCATTGACAGGGAGTACTTCGTGGTCGCAGGTGCGCCGTTTGTCCGGGAACTCCTGGATGCGGGAGTTGAAGTGCGTGGCGACGAAACGCTGTCCGAAGCGTTCCCCGAAATCAATCCTGCTTCTGATGACGATTGGGGGTGCGAGTTCCTTGACATGGTGATCGCTGCCCGCGTCGTCGATGGCGTCGAAGGGGCGATTGAGCACATACGTCGCTATGGGTCTGGACATACGGACTGTATCATGACCGAAGATGAACATACCGCAGAGATGTTCTTTTCCCGGCTCGACAGTGCGATTCTGATGAAGAATGCGTCGACGCAGTTTGCCGACGGCGGCGAGTTCGGGCTGGGGGCGGAAATCGGCATTGCTACAGGAAAACTGCACGCTCGTGGCCCGGTGGGTGCAGAACAATTAACCAGCTTCAAGTACCTTGTGGAAGGGAACGGGACAATTCGCCCCTGAACACCGCCACCTGCTTCCGTCCGGCGGTGGGTCGACATCGCAGGTAATCGGGAATGCGGTCTCGGATAGAGGCCCCGAACAGGCCGGCCCGGGCCTGATTCGAAATCCGGGGTTCATCCGATAGCCGTCGGGCAGTCACGTCAGGGAGCAGCTGTGACCGGATTTACGATAGCGGAAATCGCTTCGTCGCTTGCATCCGAAGCCGCCGGAGACACGTCGATACGGGTTTTCGCCGTACGAGAGCCCTCTGACGCCGGTCCCGGCGATCTTGCCATCGCACTGTATCCGCAATTCGTGGAGGCTCTGGGTCAGGGAAACGCCCGTGCCGCGATTCTCTGTCCTGGCACCAACTGGCGGGATCTTGGACTGGATGCGGCGATATTCGTGCGCGAGCCGCAACTGGATTTCGCCAGGATTACGCATGTTTTCCTTCCGCCTCGGCGGGTTGAGCCGGGAATTCACCCGACCGCAGTTGTCGATCCAACGGCCAGGGTCGGGAACAATGTGTCCATCGGACCATTCACGCAAATTGAAGCCGACGTCGAGATCGGGGAAAATTCAGTTTTTTCCGGCCACTGCACACTTGGTCCGGATACGCATATCGGAACGGGAGCATGTATTCGTTCCGGGGTCCGCATCGGTCCCGGGGTTCGGACCGGTTCAAATTTCGTTTGCCAGTCCAACACCGTCATTGGCGCCGACGGATTTTCCTACGTGACTCCGTCGCCGGACTCGATCCGGAATGCCAAGGCGACCGGGCATGTCGTTCCGCCGGACCCCGACGTACCCATCGTGAAAATCAATTCGCTTGGCGGAATTGTCATAGGCGACGACGTGGAAATCGGGGCGAACTGCACGATTGACCGTGCCACGATTTCCCGGACTGTCATCGGCGACGGCACCAAGATCGACAACCTGGTTCACATCGCGCACAACGTTCAGATCGGGAGAAACTGCCTGATCTGCGGACTTGTCGCCATGGGAGGCAGCGTCAGATTGGGTGACCGCGTGTTTCTGGGCGGCCATGTCGGTGTTGGCGACCATGTCAATGTGGGTTCGGACGTGATGGTAGGAGGGATGTCGGCGGTGATTAGTCATGTGCCGTCCGGGCGCATCATGATGGGGAACCCGGCGATGAAGATGAATCTCAACATTGACGCATACAAGGCTTTGCGCAGGTTGCCTCGATTGGCTAAAAGGGTCAGGAATCTGGAACGCCTTGCTTCGGCAGGTGGCAACGACAGCAACGACTGACGGAGCCGTCGGGAACCGGACAATGACGAGATCTGCCAATTCGATCCTGGACCGGATCATTTCGATCGTGGCCGAACTTGCCATGCTTGATCCGTCTGAACTGAACGCCGATTCGATGCTTGCCGATCTCAGCATAGATTCTCTCGGTGTCATCGAGTTGGTGTACGCGATCGAAGAGAACTTCAACATTGAACTCCCTTTTGATGCCAACAATCCCGATTCCGGACTGTTTGATTTCGCCTCGATCGGATCAATTGTGACGGCAGTTGAAGACCTGTTGTTTGAAGGCAACGGGTGAATTCCCCATGCATCGCGTGGCCATCACCGGCCAGGGAACGATCAATTGCCTGGGTCGGACCGTTCCTGAAACGCTCAAGTCCATGGCCAATGGCGACTGCGGGATAACGGAACTTGACATTGAACGAGCGGAGCGCCTGTCGATCGGTATCGCCGGCCAGATCAAGGACCTCGTGCCAGAGCGGGAGTTTTCCAGGCAACAGCTGGCCCTTTACGATCGATTTACCCAATTTGCATTGATCGCGGCGGACGAAGCCGTCACCCAGTCGGGGCTTGTCGTCGAGGGTGAGCTGGCAGCGCGTGCCGGGGTTGTTCTAGGCTCGGGCTGCGGCGGAATTCACAGCCTGGACGAGAGCTTTCACAGCGTCTACGCGGTCGGCAAGAACAGGGTTCACCCTTTCATCATTCCGCGCTCGATGGGCAATGCGGCGGCCTCCCATGTTTCCATGAAATGGAACCTCAAGGGTCCGGGTTTTGCCGTGTCGTCGGCTTGCGCGTCGTCCAACCACGCGATGGGGCAGGCATTCCAGATGATTCGTGCGGGTCTATCCACGATCGTGGTGACGGGCGGTTCCGAGACGATGCTGTGTTTTGGCGGCGTCAAGGGCTGGGAAGGTCTCAGGATCATGTCCAGGGACGGTTGCCGGCCGTTTTGCAAGACAAGAAACGGCATGGTCCTCGGAGAAGGGGCAGGCGTGTTCGTTTTCGAGGAATTCGAACACGCGTCCGCCAGGGGTGCCGACATTCTGGCCGAAGTCGTGGGATTCGCGATGACTTCCGATGCATCAGACATCGTGCTTCCGGATGCGGAAGGTGCCGCGCGGGCAATTTCCGGCGCACTCGAAGATGCGGGCGCGAGGCCCGAAGATGTTGGCTATATCAATGCCCACGGTACGGCAACCAGGGCCAATGACAAGACCGAATGCAAGGCTATCCGGCAGGTGCTTGGAACGCATGCCGAAAACGTCATGGTTTCGTCGACGAAATCGATGCACGGTCATCTGATCGGTGGAACGGGTGCGGTTGAACTGCTTGCCTGCATCGCGGCGGTCAGGGACGGAATGATTGCCCCGACGGTCGGACTTGTCGAACCTGATCCCGATTGCGATCTTGATGTCGTGCCTAACGAGAGTCGGGAAGGCAATGTTGATGTCGCTCTCAATAACGCCTTCGCGTTTGGCGGCCTGAATGCCGTTCTCGCAATTCGATCCGTTTGATCAAGCCGCCTGTTCCGAGCGCCACCCCTTTGTTCGAGCCCGCGCCCCAGGGGTTTTTGCGAGTCGGACACAGGTGCCGTGCGAACCGCGGGTCCGCATCATAGCGGCCGAAGTTTCAACCGCGTAATCCGGTTTTGCTCGCGGGCAAGGATTTCGAAACGAAATCCGTGAAAGCTGAAGACCTGGCCCGGGACCGGTATCATCTGGGCCTCGTGGATGACGAGGCCCGCGATGGTCACGGCCTCTTCATCGGGCAAGGACCATTCGTGAGTCCGGTTGAGGTCGCGAATGGATGCCGTGCCGTCAACGATGAAGTTGCCTTCAGTGTCATGTTCGGCTTCGGGCGCAATGGCAACATCGTGCTCGTCCGTGATTTCCCCGACGATTTCCTCAAGGATATCTTCGAGCGTGATCAATCCTCTCAAGGCGCCGTACTCGTCGACGACTAGGGCAAAATGCGTGTGTGTCCGGAGGAACTCCCGCATTTGGTCATTCAGGGTCGTCGTTTCCGGAACGAAATACGGCTTCATGGCGACGTCCATCACGTTGAATTCGGAGAATCTGGATGTCTTCTTGTCGCCTTCGGTTCCCGTCAGGCTGTCCAGTGCCCGAAGCAGGTCCTTGGCATGCACCAGCCCGACAATATTTTCGGGATCCTGATCAAATACCGGGAGGCGGGTATGGGGCGATCGAATACACTGGCTTACGATTGAACCCGGATCGGCATTTGCATCGATCATTTCGATGTTGGATCGGTGCAGCATGATCTCCTCGACGACACGGTCTTTCAGGTCCAGCGCGCCGAGCAGGCGGTCCCGGTCGTCTTTCTGCACGTTGCCCTCAACGTGGCCGAGAACGATGGTCCCGGCAATTTCGTCCTGAACGTCCTGTTCCTGGGTTCCGTTGGCCTGCCGTGAACTCCGGATTCGAAACAAGATTCCGACCAGTCCCTGAATTGCAGCAACGACGGGTGCGAATGTCCAGACAAAAACGCTGAGCGGTAGTGACAGCCATTGGGCAGCACGCTCTGAATTGGCGAGTGCATATGTCTTCGGCAGGATTTCGGCAAATATCAGGACGAGCAGGGTCATGATCAGGGTTGCGAGAGCGACACCTCCGTCGCCGAACAGTCGGGTACACAGGCTTGTCGCAAGCGCAGCAGCAAGAATGTTGACCAGATTGTTTCCGAGCAGCACGGCTCCGATCAGGCGGTCGCTTCTTTCCGTCAATCTCAGAGCCAGGGAGGCGCCCCGGGATCCACGATCGGCGAGGGAGTGCAGTTTCCCTCGACTTGAGGCAGTCAAGGCGGTCTCCGACCCTGAAAAGAAGGCCGAGAGAACGAGAAGCGCCAGTATGGAAATGACCGTAAGCCAGAAGGTCGCGTCCAGTCTCTCCACTAGGGAAGGGTCAATCGTGGTCATGTCTTGTCGCCTGATTTCAATTTGAAGCCGACTCGTGTTGGGTCAACCTAACGGTACCGAACCAGAAGGCGTGACGCCACTCGGGCAAAGCCGGGCCGCCTCCTGCAAATCGGGGCACCGGACGTCTTCCGGCTCCGGAATCGCACCAGCCCCACGGGTCGGCTCATGCAGATCCGGCCGGAGCCACGATGAACCGGACAAGGGCATGTCCGGACCGATTCCCAAGGCCGAGACCATCCTGTAACGGGATCCTCAACTGCATCGGGCCATCATCCGGGTTTTCGGTTGGTCGAAAGGGGGTGGTTCGTAAGGACAAGGTGCTTCATACGGTGATTCAGAACATGTGTATAGATTTCAGTTGTCGATATGTCGCTGTGCCCGAGGAGGACCTGGATGGTCCTGAGGTCAGCTCCGTGGGCCAGCAGGTGGGTCGCAAAGGCGTGCCGCAGTACGTGCGGGGTAACATGCTCGCGGTCGAGGCCGGCGGTGGAGGCAACCTGTTTTGTCAACAGGTAGAACCGTTCGCGTGTCATGTGTCCTCTGCGACTGCGTGAGGGGAACAGGAAGTCCGAGCGCTTGGCGCGGGATTTCGCGGTTCCGGTTTCCTGATCATCACGCAGCTTCAAGTAGGCCAGGACCGCCAGCCGGGACGGGGTCGACAACGGTACCATCCGCTCCTTGCCTCCCTTACCGCGGACCAGGATCATTTCCGGGTTGCCGCGCACGGTCGATGCGGGCAGCGAAACGAGTTCGGAGACGCGCATGCCTGTCGCATAGAGCAGCTGAAACATGCAGTCGTTTCGCGCTCTTTCGAGTGGGCTCTTTCCAACCTGTCCCGCAGCGGCCAGGATTTTCTCTGTATCATCCTCGCTTAACGTGTGTGGCAGGGATTTCGATCGTCCGGGTCCCGTGATTCTCTGGGTGGGATCGCCGCTGCGCCAGCCGGAATCGAGCGCGAAGCGGTAGAATTGCCGGATTGCTGAAAGCCTGCGCCCACGCGTCGCGACCGACAAGCGACGTTGATTGAGGAGATGCATGTAATCCAGGATGTCCTGCCTGTCCGCGTTGTCGAGCGTACGCCCGTTTTTCGCCAGGAACGTGACAAGGTCGCCGATGTCCCGCGCATAGGCCGAGATGGTGTTTTCGGCGGCGTTGCGTTCGGCCCGCATGGAGTCGAGAAACTGGAGAATTCTGTTTTCGGTTCTCTTCGGTGTCATGTCGACGGGATCCATGGAGGAAGGAGGTTCTGACGGCCGCCACCGCCGCAACCCGAGTGTCTCGATGTCGGTGGCACGACTTTACCGGATGCCGCGAACCGGCGCTCTCGTGGTGCCGGCAGTCCCGCGAAGATGTCCCCTGGATTTCGATCGTCCACTCTCGAGGACAGGGAGAGTGAATTCATGTCGTTCAAGATCTCGTACCATTGGTGCCGGAAATTGGGCTGAACGTAGGAGAATGACATTCCGTTCCATTGAGGTCGTCGGTGAACTGGCCGATCGGGCGCATGCAAGGCAGGATGCTGACAGGCCGGATTACTTCGCCGGAACTTCGATAGCCAGTTCCACATCGCGTTGCGGTACGGAGATGTCCCCCAGGTACGCATAGGCGACGATGCCGATCGACAACAGAACCGCCAGATAAAACAGGTACCGAATCGATCTCAGCATGCTGTCGCCTCTGTCTGCCGGCACTTTCGGCCATGGCGGATTCCCTCTCCGCAAACAAATGATAGCAGCAACGCATGACGATTGGTATATGCCGGGAGATTGCACCGGGGAAGTTCCGGTCGAGCCGGCGTCGTGCGGCATCGTTGTGTTCTCGCTGCCGTGAGGGGCGGAATGGGTTATTGTATAGATCGCTCGATCGTGTTCGTTGGAATGATGGGCGCCGGCAAGACGGCTGTCGGGCGTGCGGTCGCGAGCCGGCTTGGCGTGAGGTTTGCGGATTCGGACGACGAACTCGAACGTGCCTCCGGAATGACGATTCCCGAAATTTTCTCGGAAAAGGGCGAACAGGTCTTTCGGGATCTCGAGGCCAGGATGATCGAGTCGCTCTTGACGGGGAAACCGATCGTGCTTTCTGTCGGAGGGGGGGGATTTGTCAGCGCAACCAATCGACGGAACATCATGCAAGGCGGTTTTTCGGTATGGATCGATGCCGACCCGGATACGATCTGGGATCGAGTCCAGCGTAAGGGCGGTCGTCCGCTGCTCGACGTCGACGATCCATTTTCCGAGTTGAAACGCCTGTACCGGGTGCGGCGCCCGATTTATGCACAGGCGGATATCAGTGTGCGGTCGCGCAATGACAGGTCCGTCGACGACATGGCTGATGCAGTCTTGAGAACGCTTGTCGAAACGGTGGGAAGCGGCGTTTCCCTGAGTCGCGGCGACGAGCGAACACGCCAGGTGGACGGGACAAGCTGCGTTCCGCCGGAGTGACGCATTCGGGCATCCGGAATACGACCCGATTCACTCCGGCAAACGGTCACGCGGGATCTTGCGGGGGAGTCGCCAGATGATGAAGACGGTTCGGGTCGAACTCGGCCCTCGAACGTATGATATCATGATCGGACCGCGACTTATCGAGTCGGCAGGCGAGATCATGCGTCCTTGCCTCGTCGGGAGGCGCGTGGCCGTCATCACCGACAAACCCACGGGCGGCCTTTACCTGGAAAGGCTCGAGGCGTCACTCGCTTCTGCGGGGATCAAATCCGTCAGCCTGACGCTTGAACAGGGAGAAGGAACGAAGTCATGGGAAACTGTCCGCCTTGCGACCGATTGGCTGCTGTCGGAGCGAATTGAACGGGAGGACACGGTCGTTGCGTTCGGTGGTGGCGTGATCGGCGACACGGCCGGCTTCGCTGCCGCGATCACCCTGAGGGGAGTACGTAACATTCAAATGCCGACGACCCTGTTGGCGCAGGTCGACAGCTCGGTCGGTGGAAAGACCGGGATCAATTCCCGTCATGGAAAGAACCTGATCGGTGCGTTTCACCAGCCTGTCCTCGTACTCGCGGACACTTCCCTGCTCGCATCTCTCTCGCGCCGGGACCTGCTGGCTGGGTATTCCGAGGTTGTCAAGTATGGACTGTTGGGCAGTGCGGATTTTTTCAACTGGTTGGAACTCAACGGCAGGCACGTCATCTCGGGCAGCGAAACGCATCTCGTTGAAGGGGTCGCCACGTCGTGCGAATTGAAAGCAGAACTCGTCTCGCGGGACGAGGCCGAATTCGGTGATCGCGCGCTGCTCAACCTTGGTCACACCTTTGGTCACGCCCTGGAAGCCGCGACCGGGTACTCTGACCGATTGTTTCATGGGGAAGCAGTGTCGATCGGATGCGGCCTCGCGTTCGATCTTTCGGTGCGCTTGGGCCTCTGTCCCCCCGGGGATCGCGACAGGGTCCGGCGTCACTTCCTCGAAATGGGAATGAAGGCGAGCATTTCTGATGTCCCGGGCGATCTCCCCGATACGGATACGCTGATCAAGCTGATGGGCCGGGACAAGAAAGTCAGGCAGGGCCGGAACCGTCTCGTCCTGGTCCGGGGAATCGGGCGCGCATTCGTCGAATCCCGGGTCGACCTGGCCGAGATCAGATCGATTCTGGTAGAGGCTTGCGAGAGCGGAAGTGGGTGAACCCCCGCGTTGAAATCATGCAGAGCAACTGGCTCCACCGAGGACGCAGAATTTCGCGCAATGCGGGTGATTGAGCCGGACAGGAGCAACGGATTCTGCAAGGGTACGCCCGAGTTCGAATTCTGGAGAATAGGGCAAGAGCGTACAGGCTACGACAACCGGTCCGGGTGCGCCCTTGCGTTTGACGACCATTCGTGACTTCGCACACATGACGCTGTCGGGCGACTTCCCCAGGATTCTCCAGCACGATTCCGTGATTTCCGGAACATCGAGCGATCCGTCCATTTCCGGAAACAGCACCATTTCCGAGGGGTTCCACGCGTCGATCGCAAATCCATTCCTTTCGAACAACTCTTGATATCCTTCACGGGATTGTGAATCCGATTCGCCCCAGAGCGTCCTTCCGGCCGCCGTCATCCTGATTCCGGTATCGGCAAGCCAGTGCATGCCAGCGAGACTGGCCTTGAAACTCCCGCCGCCGCGCACCAGGTCATGGTTTGCTTTCAGGTAATGATCGAGCGAAATCCTGAGGGTCAACCGTCCGGGAAATGAAGCATTCAACGTTGCAAGGCCGTCCTGCACCTTTTTTCGCATCATCGGCCGCATGGCGTTGGTCAGAATCAATACGTGAAAACCCCTTTGCAGGCACGATTCCGTGATCGGGATCATGTCGGGGTTCATGAAAGGTTCGCCGCCGGTGAAGGCGATTTCCTCCGTAGGCCAGTTCAGTTCGGAAATCTCGCCGAGGTAGCCGCGAACATCTTCGACCGTAATGTATACAAGGCGGTCATTGCGTGGTGAACTCTCGATGTAACAATTGTGACATGCAATGTTACAGAGCGTTCCGGTATTGAACCAAAGGGTCCGAAGCTCCTTGAGCGCGACGCTGGCACGTCTTTGGCCATTCCCGGTGATTTCGGGATCACTGAATTTCGGTACGAATTCAGTGTGTTCGAACCGTGCGTTGAGGATGAGTGAATCTTCCATCTTCGACCTTGTTCAACCAGACGTTCCTTTGCGATCATTTGATCGAATTCTGCCCGTAACCACCTGAAAGCCGCAAAATTCACGGATTTCCAAACCCGCTCCGATCGGCATCGGTTGCTGCGAATGGTCCGCTCGTCCAGAATCGTTTGAGGGTGCATACAGGCTCGGCCCGACGAATTCCACTGCGCACGCACGCAACGGTCAAGTGTTGTTGAAAATCGGATGCGCCGTTCTGACCGTACGACTCGATACGCGCTCGACATGTTGCACTTGCAAGAACCACCGGACATTGCGATAGCAACCCGACCCTGGTTAATCGCGAGCGTTAGATCTCATGGTCACTACGGTAATTCCGGTCGAACCGTTTGATCTGGTCATTTTTGGCGGGACCGGCGACCTCGCGACGCGCAAGCTCTTGCCGGCGCTATATCAAAGGTGGCGGGCGAGACAGATGCCGGAAAATGCGCGCGTCATTTGTGTAGGCAGGCAGCCGCTTTCGGATGAATCCTACCGAAGCAGAATCGAAACGTCCTTTCGGGAATTCCCTGTTCCGTGCGTCGACGACCGGAAAGCGTTGGGCGAGTTCCTGAGCGGCGTATGTTATTCCCGTGTCGACGTAAACGGATCAGATGGATGGAGCGAACTGAGGCGCATGCTCAGGCAGGATGTCATTCGGGCGTTTTACCTGTCCGTTGCTCCATCATTGTTTGGCGTGATTACGGCGATGGCCACCGAATGGAAACTTGTCTCGCCCGATTGCCGCATCGTTGTCGAAAAACCGTTTGGCCACGACCTGGCGAGCGCGCGCAACCTGAACGCGGAGCTTTCCGGGCGATTTGACGAACGCCAGATTTACCGTATCGACCACTACCTGGGGAAGGAAACGGTTCAGAACCTGATGGCGCTCCGGTTCGGGAATTCCCTGTTCGAACCCATCTGGAATTCGCAATACGTCGATCACATCCAGATCTCGGTCGCCGAAAGCGGCGGAATCGGAGGAAGAGGCAGCTACTACGACGAGGCCGGAGCCATGCGCGACATGGTCCAGAATCATCTCATGCAGTTGCTGTGCCTGATTGCAATGGAGCCTCCCGCACAATTTGAAGCCGATGCGATTCGGGATGAAAAACTCAAGGTTATCAAATCTTTGGGACGGGTCGCAAAAGACGACGTTGTCCGTGGCCAGTATCTCTCGGGCCCCGACGTCGCCAGTTACCGTGACGAGTGCGGAGATCCCGCGAGTGAAACGGAAAGTTTCGTCGCCCTGAGAGTTCATCTTGAAAACTGGCGCTGGTCAGGAACGCCGTTCTACCTGAGGACCGGAAAGAGGCTGCGCTCGACCCTGACCGAGGTGTCAGTAGCATTCAAGGACCCGGTTCACTGGATCTTCGAGGAACAGGCCAACAGGAAGGGCACCAGCCTGACAATTCGCCTTCAGCCCAATGAAGGGATCACCATGCGCATGACCATCAAGGACCCGGGTCCCGGTGGAATGCGATTGACGGAAGTCCCGCTTGACATGACCTTTGCAGAGGCCCTTGGCAGCGACGCCGAGGCTATGCCCAACGCCTACGAGCGGCTGGTGATGGACGTCATACGGGGCAACCAGACGCTGTTCATGCGCGGGGATGAGGTTGAAGCAGCGTGGGCATGGATCGACCCGATCGCCGCAGGATGGGCCGATCGCCCGGGTGGATTGTACATGTACGATCCAGGCTCCGATGGTCCCGTTCAATCGCACGCGCTCCTGCACCGTGACAGGCGCGACTGGCTGGGACTTTGATTCCAGGCCGGGGCGGGCTCGTTCGAGTTGGCAGTTCCTGGGAAAAGGTTGGAGCGGGTAACGGGAATCGAACCCGTAACGAAAGCTTGGGAAGCTCGCGTGATACCCTTTCACCATACCCGCGCCCTGCTGCACAGTTAGTCAGAAAGAGTTTGCTGTCAACCGGAACCGTGCAGGCGCGCGGCAATGCCGGCAGGTCAGGGCGACATCTTGCGGCGCCGGGGCCGCGCAGTTCCTGCGGCCCTGTTCCGTTTCCGGAACCCGATGTTGAAATTGATGCTTGGAATCGAAACCGTGGATTCGAGGACGGGAAACGGTTCAGACCCGTTGGGAATGTCAGACGCGTTGACGAAATGCTCCTGGAATCTTGGCTCGATCGCGGTTTCGACCTTGTGAATTTCCCGGACGGCGGCCTCGATTTCTGCGCGTGCATCAGTATTGAGCAGCGCGATCCTTGCGCCGGTTCCCGCGGCGTTCCCCGCCGATGAAACCCTGTCGATCCGGCAGTCGGGAATCATGCCCAGGACCATGGCATGAAGGGGAGAAATGTGAGATCCGAATGCGCCAGCCAGCACGATCCGGTCGACCCTGTCGACGCCGAACTTGTCCATCAGCAACCTGGCGCCGGAGTAAAGGGCGGCCTTGGCCATCTGGACTTCCCTGATGTCACGATTGGTGACCGATACCCGTTGCCTCCCGCCGTCATCGCCCTCGGAAACGAGGTATGAAAAGGTTCGCCCGTCGCGGTAACAGTTGGGTGATCCCGTCTGTTCCGGCGATCCGATCAGTCCGGAACCGTCCAGGATTCCGGCGAGGCGCATTTCCGCAACCAGTTCGATGATGCCGGAGCCGCAGATTCCGGTGATGCCCGTGACGGCGATGCTGTCGTGGAAGCCTTCTTCATCCGACCAGATTTCCGAACCGATGACGCGAAATCGTGGAAGTCCCGTGTCGCGGTCGATCCGTACCCTTTCTATGGCTCCTGGCGCAGCGCGCTGACCACATGAAATCTGCGCGCCCTCGAACGCGGGCCCGGTAGGAGACGAGCAGGCGAAGACACGGTTCGAGTTGCCAAGGATGATCTCCGCGTTCGTGCCGACGTCGACGACGAGCACCAGGTCCTTGGAGGTTTGGGGCGACTCCGAAAGCACCACGCCCGCGGCATCCGCGCCGACATGTCCGGCGATGCAGGGCAAGATGTACGTTCGGGTCCCCGGGTTCATTTTCAGACCGAATTCCGAAGACCTGATGGAACGGGCATCCGAAAACGCCAGGGCAAACGGGGCTTGGCCCAGTTCAACGGGATCAATGCCGAGAAACAGGTGATGCATGACCGGATTGCAAACCAGCGCAGTATCGAGAATATGCTCTCGTTCCACTCCGGCTTCCGCGGCGACCTCGCCGATCAGCGCGTTGATCCCCTCGCGGACCGAATCGGTCATCTCCGAAGCGCCGTCGGGATTCATCATCGCGTAGGAAACCCGGCTCATCAGATCCTCGCCAAACCGGATCTGCGGATTCATCATGCCCGACGATGCAAGGACCGCACCGGTCCTCAGTTCACACAAGTGAGCTGCGATCGTGGTCGAACCGAGGTCAATCGCCAGACCATAGATGTCCCCGTCAAAATACCCCGGCCAGATATGCCCGATCGTCTGGTACGCTCCACCGGTGGTCCGTCGCAGCGAACAGGTCACCTTCCAGTCGCCTTTCCTGAGGGCAGGTTGCAATACGCCGAACAAGTGGGGCTCGACGACAACGCCCGAGATCCCCCACTGGTCCTGGAAACTACGGGCAATCCGTTCCATATCGCCGGAAGGTTCGTGCATGTCCGGTCGTTCGACCTCTACATAGTGTAGCCGAACGTCCGGTTTCAGGACGATGTCACGCGCTTCGACCCGCTTCCGGACGACCTGGCGGTGAACCTGGGATTCGGCTGGAACGTCGATGACGACGTCGGCCTCGATCCTGGCCTGACAACCCAGGCGTCTGCCGGGCAACAGTCCTCGCTTCGACCGGTATCTCTCCTCGACATTGTTCCATTCGGAAAGCGCGTCGTCATTTACCGTCACGCCGTGCTTCGGAAACGAGCCATAGGCGGGAGTGACCTGGCATCGCGAGCAGATTCCTCGTCCGCCGCAAACACTGTCGAGGTCAACACCAAGGCGCCTCGCCGCCGTCAGTACAGGGGTAGAAACCGGAAACCGTCCCCTTTTTCCTGACGGCATGAATATGACCAGGGGGTCGGAAGTGTTTTCCATCGGTTTGCCACGCGGGATTCTGGCGCCGACTACGTGAATCAGGGGACCCCGCTCATTCAAAGACTCGACCCAGCGCCGAGTCGATCGCCCCGACGATCTGGTCGAGATCGTCGCGGGTCGCGATAAGCGCGGGACTCAGGCACAACGTGTTGTTGAATCCTGGCAAACTGCGATTGGTGACCCCGACGATGACGCCCTGTTCCATGCAATCAGCGACGACTGCCTGCGCCAGGGATTCCTTCACCGGAACACGGGTTGTTCGATCCTCGACCAGTTCGATGCCGTAGAACAGCCCTTTGCCCCTGACATCTCCGATGGGCGGATGCCGGCCCTGGAGTTCGCTCAATGCCTCGGCGAGATAGGTGCCCATGATTTCCGTGTTCTCGAGCAATCCTTCCTCTTCAATGATTGCCATGTTTTCGATTGCCGCCGCCGGTCCGGCGGTGCATCCACCGAACGTGGAGATGTCCCGGAAGTAGTCGAGCGGGTCGTCGGGGTCCGACTTGAATTGATCGAAGACCTCTTCGGTCGTGACCAGGCAGGCGATGGCGGCGTATCCGGAAGCAACTCCCTTTGCCATCGTGACCATGTCCGGCTTGATCCCGTATTGCTGGTAGCCGAACCAGGTGCCTGTTCGTCCAAGCCCGCAAACGACTTCATCGATATGAATGAGGATGTCGTATTTCTTGCAGATGTCCTGGACCGTTTCCCAATATCCTTCAGGCGGGGGAATCACGCCCCCTCCTGCGGTTACCGGTTCAAGGCAGATGGCGCCAATCGTGTCGGGCCCCTCGCGAACGATGATCTCCTCGATCGCCTTCGCTGCACGAACACCGTAATCCTCGCAGGGTCCCCACTGGCTTCGATACTCAAGACAGTGGGGAACCTCGATAAAACCGGGAGTGAAGGGTCCGTACTGCTCGTACCGCTGCGGTTGTCCGCAGGCCGAAAGAGCCGAAATTGTCGTTCCGTGGTAATCACGTTCCCGATAGAGAATGCGGTTCTTTTTCCCGCCGTAGCGTTTGTGGGCAATCTGGCGTACAATCTTGAAAGCCTTCTCATTGGCTTCCGAACCGGAATTCTGGAAATACACCCGACTCATGCCGGGCATCCGTTCGATCAGGTTTCGGGCGAAGATCGCCCCCGGAATGGACCCGGCTGAGTTCGCAAAGTAGTTGAGTTTGACCAACTGCTCCCTGATCGCGTCCGCGATACGTGTTCGGCCGTATCCGACGTTCACGGTCCAGACGCCTCCCGACAAGGCATCGATGAATTCCGTCCCGCGTGCGTCCCACACGCGCAGGCCCTTGCCTTCGACAATGATGCGAGGGTCGACAGTTTCGAAGGGCTTGTGCTGGGTCAGGTGATGCCAGACATGTGCGCGATCGTTCTCGATCACCTCTTCAATGTCGTTCGTGTACAACGGCGAATCCATCTTGGCACTCCGTTCGTTCTTCCTGGTGGCAACCCGGTCTTGTCGTGCCCGAGCCTCGTTCGCAGCTTGCGGCGATACTCTCGTCCGCACTCGTCTGGGAGACGCTAATCCTGAACAATGAGCGTTGCAATCGTTATTGCCAGATTCGTTTTGTAGGTAGGGTCAATCCCGGGACTGTACCGATCACTCGTAAACCGGGACCGAACCTCCCGTCAGTTCATGTCGATGGCGAATTGCTTCAGGACCCTGAACGGGACGACAGACAGTGTTTCCGAATGGGTGCTCTCCAGCACGACCCTCGGAGCCCGGTCCACCAGGTAGGCCTCCAGCCATCTCTCGGCACACAGGCACCAACGGTCGTCGGCATTCAGGCCGGGAAAACCGAACTCCGGCCGCGGAGTGCTCAGGTCGTTACCGCGTTGCTTGCTGAACTCCAGGAATTCGTCGGTGACGATACAGCAAACCGTGTGTCGTCCGTGGTCGTCGGAACCGGTGTTGCAACAACCGTCCCGATAAAACCCGGTGAGAGGGTCGAACGAACACGGTTTCAGTTGCTCGCCGAGGACATTGAGACTCTCTGACCTGGATTGGCTGACTTTCAAGACCGTCTCCCTGACGAAGCGGTTTCATCACGCTCACCGCACGGGCGCTGTCCGAACGATTATCAAATCAGGGGTCGGTCGAATCAAGCAGATTCCGGACCGGGCGGGAACTCCGGTCCGCAAGAACAGCCGATGATCCGCAGGTCGGCGAATTTTCGGGCCAAATCCCGGCCCGGAGTGCCCGTCATTCGTTCTCTGCGACCGGAGAATCTTCGTCGACCGCGGCGCCGGCCTCGGCAAGCTGGTCAGAGACCTCCGCATCCGCCTCAAGTTCGGCGACTGATTCGATCTCTCGAATATCCTTTCCGGTCGCCTGAAGTTCCGCCTCTTCTTCGGATCGTGCGACGTTCAGCACGATTGTACAGCTCACGTCGGGATGCAGGACGACGGAGACGTCGTGCATGCCGAGTTCCTTGATCGGGCGGTCAAGAACACACTGTCTTCGATCGACTTCAACGCCGGCACCGGCTGCGACTTCCGCAACGTTCCGGCTAGTTACCGATCCGTAGAGCGAACCGGTATCGGATGCAGAACGAATGACGACGAATTGTCGTTGATCCAGCTTTTCGGCGACGTTCCGGGCTTCCTTGATGGCATCCAGGTTTCTGGCTTCAATTCGCGCGCGTTCGGATTCGAAATACCGGATGTTTGAATCGGTTGCCCTGAGCGCTTTTCCGAAAGGCAGAAGGAAGTTTCGCGCAAATCCCTTCTTGACGGAGACCACGTCTCCCATTTGTCCAAGTTTCGGAACCCTTTCGAGCAAGATGACATCCATGGAGGGAACTCCTACTTGATCGTATAGGGCAACAACGCGAGGAATCGAGCGCGCTTTATGGCGCGGGCCAGTTCGCGCTGCTTGCTCGAAGAGACCGCGGTTATTCTTGATGGAACGATCTTCCCGCGTTCGGACACGTAACGCTGCAGCAGCTTGACATCCTTGTAATCGATCCGGGGAGCGTTCTCTCCGGAGAAGGGACAGGATTTGCGGCGGCGGAAAAACGATCTTGCTGCCATTTTAGTTCTCCTTGACGGCCCGGCCTCAGTTCCTGTGGCCGGAATGGCCCTTGCCCGATGACTTGAACTTCATCATGATCGAGGGTCCTTCGTCGTGCTTGTCGACCCTGGTGGTCAGGACGCGCAGGACATCCTCGTGAAAGCGCATTTGGCGTTCCATTTCGACGACGGCGGGCGCAGGTGCGTCCGAGCGGAAAAAGCCATAATGGCCCTTGCGATTCTTGTTGATCCTGTAGGCAAGTGTCTTGAGTCCCCAATACTCCTGGTGAACCAGTGAGCCGCCATTGGATTCCAGGATATTGCCGAACTGTTCCATCAGTCCTTCGGCCTGCGCGTGCGACAGGTCCTGACGCGCAATGAATACATGCTCGTAGAGCGCCATTCCGTGATCCGATCCATATTCAAATGTTCACGACCCAGGCCTTTCAGACGTGCAACGAAAGGGTCGTTTCGTTTCATTGTTGCGAAAGGAGCGCTCCTGTACACTTTCCATGATCTGGTTGCAAGGGCTGGACGCATTCACGAGGCCGGTATAAGCGCCAGCTTGACTTTACCGAGTTCCGCCAGTCCGGGAGTGATCCATGCAGCCAATTGAGACCGGCACGGCCTTTGTTTTCCCCGGCCAGGGGTCGCAGAGAATCGGTATGGGAAAGGCCATCGCAGAATCATGGCCGGAAGCAAGGGCAGTGTTCGACGAGGTTGATGATGCACTGGGTGAAAAGCTGTCGGAATTGATCTGGGACGGCAAAATTGAAGACCTGACCCTCACAGCCAATGCACAGCCGGCTCTCATGACGACGTCGATGGCAATCCTGGCCGCAATCAGGGCGGAGGGATTGCCGAAATCCGTTCCCGGTTGCGTCGCCGGTCATTCGCTTGGAGAATATTCGGCCCTGTGCGCGGCGAAGGTTTTGGGCCTGGGCGAGACGGCGCGGCTCCTGCGCATCCGTGGAACGGCAATGCAGGAAGCGGTACCGGTGGGAGAAGGGGCAATGGCGGCAATCCTGGGTCTTGACGTCGAAACGGTCAGAGACCTGGCGGACAGGGCGGCAGGTGACGACGTCTGTCAGGCTGCCAACGACAATGACCCTGGACAGGTCGTTGTTTCGGGGCATCGAATCGCTGTCGAGCGGGCAGTCGCCATGGCAAAGGAAAACGGGGCCAGGCGCGCGGTTCTCCTGCCTGTTTCGGCGCCATTTCATTGTTCGCTGATGCAGCCGGCGGCGGAACGGATGAAAGCCGCACTTCGGGACGCAACAATCCTACCTCCGGAAATCCCCTTTTTGGCCAATGTCACCGCCGACATGACCGACGACCCGGAAGACGTTCGCCGATTGCTCCATGAGCAGGTGACGATGCCGGTTCGATGGCGAGAGACCGTGATTCGCATGAGAGACCTGGGCGCGAAAACCGGATTCGAGATCGGCCCCGGGTCCGCTTTGTCCGGAATGATCAGACGGACCGACCGAACGTTTTCCTGTCGTTCGGTGCAGACAGCCGATGACGTCCGGACATTGGTCAATGAACTGGCCTTCGCGTGACCGGGCATTCCCGGAAATGTGACAACTCGACAGCGGCAGGAGTGATCCGATGTTTGATCTATCTGGAAAACATGCCCTCGTAACCGGTGCTTCCGGTGGAATCGGCGGTGCCATAGCCCGGAATCTGCATGCAGGGGGCGCGCACGTCGCGATTTCGGGGACAAGGGTCGATGCTCTCGATGCTCTTGCCGGCGAACTGGGAGACCGGGCGTACCCCCTGATCTGCGACCTGGCCGACCGCGAAGCGACATCCACGCTTCCTCAACGCGCGGCGGAAGCAATGGGCGGACTCGACATTCTGGTCAACAACGCCGGCGTCACCCGGGACAATCTGATGTTGCGTATGAGCGAAGACGATTGGGAGACGGTCGTTTCCGTCAATCTTTCGGCGGCGATGCGGTTGATGAAATCCTCGATTCGAACAATGATCAGGAAACGCCAGGGACGAATTGTCAACATTGTCTCCGTCGTCGGACTCACGGGCAATTCGGGCCAGGCAAATTACGCGGCATCCAAGGCGGGCATGATCGGACTGGCAAAATCGCTGGCCCAGGAGATCGGTAGCCGCGGCGTGACGGTGAATTGTGTTGCTCCGGGGTTCATTGTTTCGGCGATGACGGACAGGCTGCCCGATGACGTCGCCAAAAGGTACAGCGAGTCGATCCCGGCCGGCAGGTTTGGATCCGTCGAGGAAGTGGCGGCCGCCGTTCGTTTTCTGGCCAGTGACGAAGCGTCCTACGTGACCGGTCAGACCATTCACGTCAACGGTGGCATGCTCATGGTTTGACGAATGCCTGCATGGGCAACGAATTCGCCTGTTCCGCCATTCCGTGCCCGCCTTGCGCCGGCTCAAATGCGATTGCCATTTGGTTGGCGTGTGGTATAGCGCACCGAATGCGATTCAGGGTTCGCCGAAACTGTCACCGGCGATGAACTGAAAATTTGCGAACCCGGGTATTCCCCGAGTAACGAAAAAAGGACATGGGACATGGGTGAAGTATCGGATCGGGTGAAAAAGATCGTTGTCGAACAGCTGAGCGTTGATGAAGACAAGGTTTCGGACGGTGCGTCCTTCATTGATGATCTCGGGGCCGACAGCCTCGACACTGTCGAATTGGTCATGGCATTTGAAGAAGAATTTGGAATAGAAATACCCGACGACGCAGCCGAATCGATTCAAACATTTGAGGATGCCGTCAAATATATTGAATCCGCAACTGAATAGCAGCGAAATTCCTGCCGGCCGGTGATCGCATCGACGAACGTATCCCCAGACTTCGGAACAACGTGTCTGACCTGAACGGCGGTTGATTCGAACGGGTCGCCGCCAGGTATTCGCACCTCGCCGTGACGAGTACCGGCGCATGAACCCAATGATCATTGTGCGCCTCTGATTTCGCAATCCTGGCCACGTCGGATCGGGAATGACCAAGAGCGATACGGAATTTTTGACATTGCGCCCGGGTTGCGGTTGAATCCAGGGGCAAATGCGCATGACGGTGTCATGAACGCAAGGGTTGCAGATTCTCCTGATGACGGAGGATAACGGAGGAATGTGCAATGGTGATTTACCCAACGATCGAACTCAAGAAAGGTCGATGCGTCAGCCTGCGTCGCGGAAATCTCGATGATCCCCTGATCTGGCATGTCGACCCTGTCGCCAAGGCACAGGAATTCGCGGATGTCGGCGCCGAGTGGATGCACCTGACCGATCTCGACGCGATCGACGGAAACGACGAAAACCATGACCTCGTGATCGAGATCATTCGCCGGGCCGGAATTCCCGTGCAATTGGCAGGGGGATTTCGAACGGAAGACGGAGTCAGGGAGGGCGTTGAACTTGGTGCTGGTCGAATCGTGATCGGAACGGCCGCTGTCCGAACCCCCGACCTTGTCAAACGGGTTGCCAAGAGTTTTCCGGATCAAATCGTCCTTGCGGTCGACGTGTACAAGGGGAAGGTCCTGACCGACGGTTGGCGCAATACCAGCATGTTCAACACGCTTGATTTCGTTCGCGCCTTTGACAGGGTTCCGTTGGCGGCGATTCTCTTCACCGACGTCGGAGTGGAAGCCGAGGAGACGGACTTGCCGGTTTCCGAAGTTGCCGCCGTGGCTTCTGCGACAATGACGCCTGTCATCGCCAGCGGTCTCATTCGTGAGCTCGAGGACATCTCTGCGCTTAAACGGATCGGAACCATCCATGGCGCTGTTGTCGGGCGCGCCCTTTTCAACAGGAGTGTCGACCTGGCCGAAGCCCTCGACCTGGCGACCCCAAGGCCGGATGACGTGATTGTCTCGGGATAGGCAGCAGCGAAGAAACACGTCAAAAGAAAAACGGCGATCCCGGGTTTCGGCTTGAAGCACCGGTCGCTGCCGGTGCCGGGGGCGCTGAACCGCCTGCGTCAAGTCCTCCTCTCGGGTTCCCAATGAATTTCCCCGTTTTTCGAGGTTCTCGTAATCCGTGGCCGGGCGATCCTTCGCCATACCACCGGGGTATCCGGCCGCGCCTGGCATTGTGCCAAATTCGACCTGCCTGAACTGCTCCGGATCCGAGCAGGCGCCGCCTGCCGAGACGGGCCGCCGGAGCCTTGAAAGCCGAACGCCTGCTCGCGCCTTGTGACCAGGTGACGAAGATGCTGGCGCATTCCAGGACATTTCCGCAAATCACACCGGGGCGGAAAAATTCTTGAAGACAGGTGTGGATGAACGTCGGTTGGCCTGCATGTGCTTGTTTGTACGATGTCGAGGCATTAGGAGTCCCCGACTGTCATCAGTCTGTTGAGGAGCACACATGCGGCGGGTAGCCATTACGGGCCTTGGAATGGTATCGCCACTGGCCTGCGGGGTAGGCGAGACATGGAATCGCGTACTGGAAGGCGAATCCGGTGCCGCACCGATTGCGCGCTTCGATGCGTCCGGGTTGACGACCAGCTATGCTTGCGAAGTGCCTATGGGCGATGGGTCGAACGGTACATTCAATCCGGATGAGTGGATGGGGCCAAAGGACCGGCGGAAGGTCGACAATTTCATTCTCTACGCGATGGCCGCAGCTGATCAGGCAATTGCCGACGCCGTCTGGACGCCCGGTGATGAAGACGGTCGTGTTCGAACCGGTGTCATGATCGGCTCGGGGATCGGTGGATTGGAGTCCATTTCACGGGCAACCGAAATACTGAGAGACCGCGGCGCGCGGAGGATTTCCCCGTTCTTCATCCCCGGAGCTCTCATCAATCTGGCTTCGGGCCAGGTGTCCATTCGGTACGGATTCAAGGGCCCCAACCATTCGGTGGTTACCGCGTGCTCGACCGGTGCACACGCGATTGCGGATGCTTCGCGCCTCATCATGATGGGAGATGCCGATGTCATGGTCGCGGGTGGTGCCGAGAGTTCGATCACCGAACTCGGTATTGCCGGTTTCAACGCCTGTCGCGCACTCTCGACCGCCTGGGCGCATGATCCCGGTCGTGCATCGAGGCCCTGGGACAAGGAACGCGACGGTTTCGTCATGGGTGAAGGGGCCGGAGTCGTCGTCCTCGAGGAACTCGAGCACGCGCGGTCACGTGGAGCAGGAATTTACGCTGAAATCCTCGGGTTTGGCCTTTCCGGTGACGCATACCATGTGACCGCGCCACCCGAAGACGGAAACGGCGGGTTTCGTTGCATGGAAGCGGCACTGGCCAGGGCAGGGATGGCGCCTCGGGATATCGACTACATCAATGCGCATGGCACCTCGACAATGGCAGACACGATTGAACTCGCGACCGTACAGCGCCTGCTCGGGTCCCATGCGCCCAATGTTACCATGTCTTCGACAAAATCGTCGATCGGTCATCTGCTTGGGGCGGCAGGGGCGGTCGAATTGATCTTTTGCGTCTTGGCCATCAGGGATCAGGTGGCACCGCCAACGATCAACCTTGATGACCCGGAAGTCGATGCGGGCATCGACCTGGCGCGGCATCGAGCCGTCAAGAGGGAAATTCGGGTCGCGTTGTCGAATTCCTTCGGATTCGGAGGGACCAACATATCCCTCGTTGTCGGAAAGGCCGCCGACTGACGGCATCATGCGGCATCTTGCTTCGAACCTCGTCAGTTTGCTCGTCGTGACGCTCGTCGTTCTCGCGGGCGTACTTGCGTGGGGCCGCTACGAGTTCTACAGGGAAGGGCCACTCGATACCTCGCTGGAATTCGAGATTGCGCGGGGCGAAACCCTGGGGCCGATTTCTGAACGGCTGGAGGCCAGAGGAGCGATTTCGAGCGCGGCCATTTTCCGGATAGGGGTCCGGTCACTCGATCGCGAGACCGATTTCAAATACGGTGAATACGAACTGCGGGCGGGCAGTTCGATGGATGCTGTTCTGGATGCCTTGACATCAGGACATGGAATTATTCATTGGGTCACAATTCCGGAAGGATTCACGGTCGCGCAAGTCATCGCGCGGTTGATGGAAACCGATCAGTTGGAAGGTGCGGTAACGAGTATCCCCCTCGAGGGATCGCTCGCACCTGAAACGTATGCGATCTCGCGCGGAGAATCCCGCCAGTCGGTGATCGATCGGATGAAAGAAGCCCAGGACGCCATTCTTGAAGAGGCGTGGAGCAACCGAAAAACCGACCTTCCCCTGGATTCTCCTGCAGAGGTGTTGATCCTGGCGTCGATTGTCGAAAAGGAAACCGGGGTCGGATCGGAAAGGGCGGAAGTCGCCGCCGTGTTTGCCAACAGGCTTCGCAGGGGCTGGCCGCTCCAGAGTGATCCCACTGTCGTGTACGGATTGACTCTCGGACAAGACAGCCTGGGCCGCGGGCTCACGCGAAGCGAGTTGGACAAGGAAACGCCGTACAATACCTACCTCATTCGCGGATTGCCCCCGACACCGATCGCCAATCCCGGGAGGGCCGCGGTCGAGGCAACGGTACAGCCGAACGACTCGAAAAACATGTATTTCGTCGCTGACGGCTCGGGCGGGCACGTGTTTGCGGAAACGCTGGACCAGCACAACCGCAATGTGGCGAAGTGGCGGCGGATCGAACAAGAGAACGGAAATCGCTGACTGACGCGGACCGAGCAGTTCCGGGTCTTGGCGAGAGTGCGGACAAGGTGGGACTGAACACGTTGCACGCGTGCAGTCACGGGCCAGGAACATTCTTTTGTTCTGACTGAGTTGTGTGAGGTGATGGAGATTTTGCCTTGAGCCGGCATTCAAGCTGGATCCGGCCGTGACATTGTTTGTCATTTGTGTGGTCTGGGGAATGTTCGCTTGCCGTGGACGGCTGTCATGGCTCTGCCCGGGTCCGCTGATGGGGTTTTCGGGCCTGTCGGGCACAGGTGTTCGCACCGCGCCGCTCGACGGCGCGTCCGGGTGCTTTCTGCTCCAGGTTTGCGTCTGCGGGATTATGCGGTTGGCGCGATCAGGATCGCGTCGAGGGCCTCCTGCGCCCGTGCGGCATAATGGCGATTGGCCTCGGGCATGAAACGGAAGCGGCCGCCACAGCGCACGATGGCGATGGCCGCGTTGGTCAGGCAGGCGAGATTGCGTGGCATGTGCCGCACATACGCCCGGCATCGGTCTTCGTCGTAGGTGAAGTCTCGAACGTAGTGGACCCGGTTCTCGATGTGCCAGTGGTTGCGCACCAGGGCCAGCAATTCCTCGGGTCCGGCGCGCGCGGCGTCGAGCGAGGTCAGGCTCCAGATCACTTCGGTGCTGCGCTCGCCGGTCTTGATGACCTCACGCTCGCGCGTGATGCACAGTGCCTGCTGGCGTCCGTGGAGAGCGGCGTATCCGTCCCATTCGGCGCCGGAGAGGTCGACGACGGCACAGCGGCGTCGCTCGATCCGGCCATGGCCCTTGTCGATGGTTTCGTGCCAGGGCGCGTTGGTGAAGTCGATCGCCTTGAGCTCGTTGTGGATGGTTTCCTGGTTGTCCTTGATGGCGCTGAGCACATAATCGGCATCGCTCTCGAGCAGGTAACGCGCGGTCTCGTGCTGGGCATGCATCGCGTCGAGGGTGACGGTGCGCCCGGCGAGACCGAGCCCGCTGGTGAGTTTGCGCACGGCCGGGATTTCGTTGCTCCTGGCATCGACCTCGACCTGCTTGAGGACCAGTCCGGTCCCGTGCTCGACCGCGGCGACCATCATGCGCCGCCCGTCTTCGGTCTGCTTCGAGGCGCCCCGGATGTCCTTTCCGTCCATGGCCACGGGGGCATGGGCGTCGCCGTGCTGGGCGGTCCATTGGCTGATGGCGTTGTCCAGCGTGTCGGGCGGCAGCTGAGCGAGGATGGTGTGGAAGGTGGTGGTGGTCGGCGCGGTGTAGCGTTGCTTGCTCTCGCTCCAGAACGCGCCCACGGCCTCGAGTTGCTCCTGCGCGAGCAGGGCGGCGAACTGGGCGAAGGCGGTCACGCCCCGGTAGCCGGCAAGCCGGGCCGCGACCGCGATCGCCAGAATGGTCCTGAGCGGATAACGCTTGCCCCGGGCATGGCGGCACTCGGGCACGTCGCCCAGGCATTCGAACAGGCTGCGCAGCCGCGGCGTCGCCATCGGTTCGCCGTGTTGCCCGGCCCCCCAGTGTGGCGGTGTCTCGCTCCGGCCCAGCGCCTCTGTGGCGCCCTCTGTCAGTTCGTACACGAAGATCTCCTTGGGTTGGCCATGATGGCGCCAGCGCGCCGCGCCGCCGGGTTCGCGGGCAAAGCCGCGCGTGAAGCCCAGGGAGCGCCAGTTCGACGCGCGGTAGCAGGTCCCGGCAAAGAGCGCCGGGTCCACGAACGTCTCCGCCAGAAACACCGGAAAGCCGTGAACCGCCTGCATGTCCGCAGACAGCCGCCGCAGGCTCAGCCCCAGAACCCGCGAGGCCAGGTTGCGCACCCGTTCGGGCGTGAGGATGACGAAACGGGAATTGTTGGCGATCAGGTGCAGACGACGGAACTGCTGCTCGGACGTCCAGCCGATCCAGCGGTCGCGCGCAGCCAGCTTGAAGGCGCCGGATTGCCAGCCGATCAGTGCGAGCCAGGTCTCACCATGCACCGCGACATGGCGCAGGCCCTTGCCGAACACGCCATGGAACGACAGGTAATGGTGCTCCTCCACCAAACGGTCCCAACGCCGGTGCTCCCGATCACCCCAGGTCGGGCGCACCGAAACAGAACGCAAGTCAATCAACGAATCAGGGGCCGGCAGCGTCTCCATGACCCGCACTGTGCCATAGCGAAAACAGAATGGCCAGTACCTATATCAGGCCAAACCCATCACCTTGCGAACAAAAGAATAGCCCTGAGTCACGGGCATCGCGGTTCGACACGCAGGATTTGACATGCTAGTCTGCAGGCATCCCGGCACAAGGGAAGGTGAACGACGATGACAGCGGAAAAGATCGATCCCGCAATTGCGACGCTTGATCCGGTCTGGGAGCGCGTACGGCGGGAAGCCGAGGATATCGTCAAGCGCGAACCGATATTGGGAGGCGCCGTACACTCTGGCGTTCTCCACCACGGATCACTCGAGAAGACGATGAGCTACAGGATTTCCCTGAAGCTCGCTTCGAATGAAATGTCTGCGCAAATCATACTTGGTATCGTCGAGGAAGCGTATTCTTCGGATTCGACTCTCGGTGAGGCCTCCAGGGCGGACGTGGTTGCTGTCTACGACCGCGATCCGGCATGCCACTACTTCATTCAGCCAATCCTGTTCTTCAAGGGCTACCAGGCCGTACAGGGGTATCGTGTCGGCAACTGGCTGTGGAAGAACGGTCGCAAGGACCTTGCCTACTTCTTCCAGATGCGTATCTCGGAGGTCTTCGGCATTGATATTCACCCCGGTGCGGTCATCGGGCAAGGAATCATGATCGACCATGCGCATTCGATCGTGATCGGCGAGACTGCCGTCGTCGGAGACAATGTGTCGATGCTTCATTCGGTCACCCTTGGTGGAACCGGCAAGGCCGACGGCGACCGGCATCCGAAGATCGAGAACGGCGTGCTGATCGGGGCTGGAGCCAAGGTGCTTGGAAACATCCGGGTTGGCTATTGCAGCAGGATCGCTGCCGGCTCGGTGGTGCTGGAGGAAGTTCCTCCATGCAAGACCGTTGCGGGTGTTCCTGCGCGCATCGTGGGAGAAGCGGGCTGTGACCAACCGTCTCGAACGATGAACCAGTTGCTACGGGAACAGTGCTGAGAATTTCCTGCCGGGGGTTTGGCTGCTCAAACCAGAGTGAACGGTCCTGAAGGCCGACAGGTCCGCCCTTAGGCCTTCTGAGGCTGATTTCGAATAGCCTTCAATGGTTCACAGGCGGTATTGCGTTGAACGCGCATGATCTGAATTGCTGAAAAACGACCGATTACAAGAACAGTGCACAAGTCGGGGTTTTTCTTGCCGACGCACGGCCCCGTAGCCGGGGAGATTGGCATCCGTATCGCTGGCTGCACCTGGCGGGCTGTTTGCCGCAACCTCGCCGCCCCGAAAGGTTCGACCGGGAGACGGGATGGAACACGTCCGGCACCAGTTCCGGATTGGTCAGTGCCCTTGCCGTATTTCTACACGAGAAGTGTCGCAGGATTTTCCAGGTAACCGGTGAAAACCTCAAGAAACCGTGCTCCCAAGGCACCGTCAATGGCTCGATGATCAACCGACATCGTGACTTCCATTACAGTCGCGGCCTCAAAGCTGTCGTCACTCGCAATCACCGGACACCGGCGCCCGGCTCCGATCGCAAGAATGAAGCTGTGGGGTGGATTGATAACCGCATCGAAACTGTCGATCCCGAACATCCCGAGATTCGAAATCGTGCAGCTCCCGCCCGTGTATTCTTCGGGCGCCAGTTTGCGGTTTCTCGCGCGTTTCGCCAGGTCTTTCATCATTTCGGAGATCGCCGAGAGTTTCATGGTCTCGCAGTCACGTATGACTGGTGTCAACAAGCCTCCTTCAACGGCGACGGCGACGGCGACGTCGGATGCATCGAAGCGGACGATTCTGTCGCCTGCCCAGATCGCGTTGCATTCGGGCATGTCCTGCAGCGAATCTGCACAGGCTTTGATGATGAAATCATTGACCGAGACCCGGATCCCCCTGTGTTCAAGACCAGAATTGATGTCCGAACGCAAATCAATGAGTCGATCGATTGAGACTTTCCGCCGCAAGTAGAAGTGCGGAATTGTCTGTTTTGCTTCGGTCAATTTGGCAGCGACTGTCTTCCTCATGCCGTCCAGACCGAATTCGGTGTGGGATCGATCACGGTAGGCAGAAAGCACGTCCTTGCGTGCGGCAATTCCGAACGGCTCAGGTGGCCTGGCGCGCGCGTCCGAGACGGCTGGCTTGGCCTCAACCTTGTCCGGCTGTTGCTCGAACCCCTCGATATCCCGTTTGATTATTCGTCCGTGATGGCCCGTGCCCTTGACTGATGCGAGGTCAATGCCTCGGGCCCTGGCTAGTTTCCGGGCGAGGGGTGACGCAATGATTCGACCGGCACGGGTTTCGCCGCCTGCAGGCTGCGTATCGGTCCGTGGCCGGTCTCGGGCTGCGGAATCGTCTCCGTTTGCACGCTCATCCATTCCGGGATCCGCCGGTAACGGCGTTTGTGGAACGGGATCGGACTCGGAGAACTGGAGCGCCGTTTCGTCGTCAAGAACGGCGTCAGAAATCTGTTCATCATCTTCCGCGAGGATCGCGATAGCGGAATTTACGGCGACATTCTCGGTGCCTTCCGGAACAAGAATCCTGGCAATCGTCCCTTCGTCGACCGCTTCGAATTCCATGACCGCCTTGTCGGTCTCGATCTCGGCGAGCAGGTCGCCGGCGGATACGGAATCGCCTTCCTCGACCAGCCACTTGGCCAATGTCCCTGCCTCCATCGTGGGCGACAGCGCAGGCATCAACAGTTTGATGGGCATGTCCTGGGCTCGCTAGCTGTACGTGACCGATCGAACCGCTTCGACGACCTCGTCAGAACTTACGAGCGCAAGGCGTTCCAGATTAGCCGCATATGGCATCGGGACATCCTTGCCGGTGCAATTGATGACCGGAGCATCGAGATCATCAAATGCACGTTCCATGAGCACTGCGGAAACATGATTGCCAACTGAACAGACCGGGAATCCTTCTTCCACTGTCACGCAACGATTTGTCTTGGCGACCGAGCGAATGATGGCATCCGTGTCCATTGGCCGGAGTGTCCTGAGATCAAGGACCTCGGCATCAATGCCGTCTGCCGACAGCCTCTCGGCCGCCTCGAGGGCGAATTGCATGCCGATGCCGAAACTGACGATGGTGACATCATTGCCTTCCCGCCAAATCCTTGCCTTGCCGATGGGAACACTGTGGTCGTCGACATCGGGAACCGGGAAGCTCCGGCCGTAGAGGATTTCGTTTTCGAGAAAGATGACGGGATTGGGGTCACGAATGGCTGACTTCAACAATCCCTTGGCATCCGCAGACGAGTACGGCTGAACAACCTTCAGGCCAGGAATATGCGAATACCAGGCGGCGTAGTCCTGGCTGTGCTGGGCCGCCACGCGGGCTGCCGCCCCGTTTGGGCCACGAAAGACGATCGGGCATCCCATTTGACCACCCGACATGTACAGAGTCTTTGCAGCAGAATTTACAATTTGGTCAATGGCTTGCATGGAAAAATTGAAGGTCATGAATTCGACGATCGGACGAAGTCCGGCGAATGCCGCGCCAACGGCGAGACCGGTAAAGCCATGCTCGGTTATGGGCGTGTCGATCACGCGGGACGGGCCGAACTCCTCCAGCAGCCCTTGGGATACCTTGTATGCGCCCTGGTATTCCGCGACCTCCTCTCCCATCAGGAAGACGTCCGGGTTGGCGCGCATTTCCTCCGCCATCGCCTGGCGTAGCGCGTCGCGGACCGTGGTATTCGTCATGTCCGATTTGCCTGGTGTGACCTCGCGTGCCTGTGCGACGTCAGGCCTGGTTCCGTCGCCGGTCCTTGCATCGATTCGTGCGGGCGTATCGGGGACCGACCCAAGGCTCTGGCCGGCGCTCCAGGCGCCGTCATGGCTGCCAGCCTGGCCCGTTTCGGTTTCCGTATCCCCGTCATCGTCTTCTTCGATCAGCAGGGCAATCGGCGAGTTGATCGCAACTGACTCGGTTCCGGCAGGCACAAGCAACTTTGAAATCGTTCCTTCCTCGACCGCTTCGAGCTCCATGATCGCCTTGTCAGTCTCGATTTCCGCGATGACCTGCCCGGACGAAACGACTTCGCCTTCCTCGACAAGCCATTTGGCGACGGTTCCCTGTTCCATGGTCGGAGACAACGCGGGCATGAGAATCTGTGTTGCCATCATGGAATCCTTTCAGGCGTACACGTCGGTATACAGATCATCCTCCGGTGGTTCCGGACTGGATGTCGCAAACGTGGCAGCCTTGTTGACGACAGCCCTGATTTCCTTGTCCACGGCTTTCAGCGCATCGTCGTCGGCATGGCCTTCTCCGACAATTCGGTCACGAATTCGGTCGATCGGATCGCTTTCTTCGCGAACTTTCTTGACTTCGTCTCGCGTCCGATACTTGGCTGGATCGGACATGGAATGACCCCGGTAACGGTATGTTTTCATTTCGAGGATGAATGGTCCATTTCCCGCGCGACACACTTTGGCGGCACGTTCGCCGGCTGCTCTGACCTCAAGAACGTCCATGCCGTCGACGGTTTCGCCGCTTATCCCGAAAGCTTCTCCTCGCGTATACAACTCGGGAGTTGACGAAGCCCTGCCCTGAGCCGTTCCCATGGCGTACTGGTTGTTTTCGATCACAAAAATGCAGGGAAGATTCCAAAGGCTGGCCATGTTGAAGGTTTCGTAGACCTGCCCCTGGTTTGCCGCGCCTTCACCAAAATACGTGAAACAGACATTGTCAGTCTTTCGATACCAGTTGGCAAAAGCAAGACCGGCACCGATAGGAACCTGCGCGGCGACAATTCCGTGACCACCGAAAAAATTCCTTTCGATCGAGAACATGTGCATCGATCCGCCTTTGCCGCGTGAATAACCGCCGACCCTGCCGGTCAGTTCGGCCATGACGCCATCCGGGTTCATCCCGCATGCCAGCATGTGTCCGTGGTCCCGGTATGACGTAATGCGTTGGTCTCCTTCGCGTGCGATGGCTTCCAGCCCGACAACAACGGCTTCCTGACCGATGTACAAATGGCAGAATCCGCCGATTTCTCCCATTCCGTACAACTGCCCGGTCTTTTCCTCAAAGCGCCTGATGAGGAGCATGGAGCGGTAATAGTCGAGAAGTTCGCTTCCCTGCACCTTGGGCTGCCGGGAGGATTTCCGCCTTGCCATCGTCGCGCCTTCCGAATTCGGTTCGAATTTGGCCGGATCATAGTCAATCGGGTGACAACTTGCACGATCGATTTTGGCCGTCGTGCGTTGCATGAAACCTCAAGATGCTGGCCCGGGCGGGGAGTTTATTCGCCTACCTTGGTGAACGTGGGTGCAGCCGGGTTCGAGAGGAGGCATCCGCGCAAACCACGGGCCAATCAGATTCATTGAATGACAATTTCGTCCCCGCGCGCATAGCCGAGGACGTCCCGGACACGTTCGTCCAGCAGGTCGAGATCGAGAAAATCGTCCGAAAGGCGGCGAACCTTGTTCTCCAGTTCCTTGCGTTGCCGGGTCAGACTTGCCAACTGCTGCTCAGCTTCCGCCACGTCGGCCGTGACCTGCTCGCGTTGCATTTGCCCGAAATCTCCATGGACTGCAGCCCACGAAAAATATCCCGCCGCTGCCAATGCTGCGAACCCAAACACGGCCATTCCAATAAATGACGGCCTTTTTTCCGGATCCATTACTGCTGCCTCGATCCCGGTTCCTGCCGGTTTACTCCACTATTTCACAATCGCAATGCCGTGTAAATCGTTTGGCGGCTGCGCACGCCCGTGGAGACGGACAAGGCCTCTCCGAATGGCCGCGGTGATCATGCGCATGGCGTTTTCGGTAACGGGTGACTTGAACCGATCGAAGGGCAGGGTCGGAATCGATCAACGAACGTTCAGTTTCGAGGCAACCTTCCACGATACTGCTCAAGGGCGGAACAGGTCCCCGTCGTTTCGAAGGACAAGATTCCGACGCCACATGGACAGGACCGGATTCATCCCTTGTAGATGTCAACGAGCGTGTCCAGCATGCGAATCGCTTCCGCGCGTTCGCGCTGGAATGTGTTTCTGCCGATAATCGACCCGTTCCCTCCGCCGTCGCGAATGGCGCGAGCCTGGAGAAAGACCTGTTCGTCGTCCTGCCTCGACCCGCCGGAAAACACCACGATCCTGCGCCTGGCCAGTGCCGCGTCCATGCAGTGTGCAACGCGTCCCGCCATCGTCTCCAGTTCAATGTCGCCGTCGAGGTAAGCGGGCCGGGATGCATCGAGGGCCAATTGCCCGGAGCTGAGCTTGACCTTGATGATGTGGGCGCCGAGGAGGGCGGCAAAGTGCACGGCGTTCGCCACGACATCCGTGGCAGTTTCGGCTTGACTGGCCAGGTCTTCCCCGCGGGGATAAGACCAGATGACGGTGGGCAGGCCCGATGCAGCTCCTTCCCGGCGCAATTCGGCAATCTCTTCGAACATTTCCAGCGCCATGCTGGATCCCGGGTAAACGGAAAAGCCGATCGCCGATGCACCGATCCTGAGAGCATCGGCGACCGAGGCCGTGATCGACTGGTCCTTGGCCGGTGCCTTGGGAACCAGTGCATTTGCCGAATTGACCTTCAGAATCATCGGAATCTGACCGGCAAATCTCGCGGCACCGGCTTCCAGGAAACCCAGCGGGGCGGCGATGGCATTCAGGCCGGCGTCGATGGCCAGCCTGAAATGATACTGGGGATCGTAGGCTGGAGGGTTGACGGAAAACGACCGTGCCGGTCCGTGTTCAAATCCCTGGTCAACCGGCAGGATTATCATTTTTCCGGTCCCTCCCAGGCGCCCATTCATGAGCATGCGGCAGAGGTTGCCCTTCACCCCCGGGTTGTCGCTTTCATAGTTGGCAAGGATTTTCCCGACCGTCTGCGTCATCATCATGACGAACCTCCTTCAGTTGCCAGCAGGGCCTGTATTCCGGGCAGGGGTTTTCCTTCGACCCACTCGAGGAATGCACCACCAGCCGTCGACACGTAGGAAAAAGAGCCCGTAACACCTGCTGTATTCAACGCGGCAATGGTGTCTCCACCGCCAGCGACCGTATTCAATTCCCCGGCTGCCGAGCGGGCAGCGGCATGACGGACGAGCTCGAGCGTCGCGCGATCGAAAGGCCTGGTCTCGAATGCGCCAAGCGGCCCGTTCCAGATCAACGTCCTGGCCGTGTCGATGACGGATTTGACCTGCCCGACGCTCTTTGGCCCCAGGTCCAGGATCATCTCATCGGAATGACATTCATCGGCTGAAGCGACCCTGCAAGGCGCATCCGTCTCAAGCCTCGGCGCGACGACGACATCATCCGGCAGCGTAACCGTGCAGTCGAATTGCTTGGCGACGTCAAGTATCGCCCGGGCGGAATCGCCCATGTCGAACTCGCAGAGCGAGCGACCGACCTCAAGCCCTTGCGCAGACAGGAACGTATTTGCCATTCCGCCACCGATGACCAACCCGTCGACCTGCTTGGCCAGACTTCGAAGGAGCCCGAGTTTGGACGAAACTTTCGCTCCCCCGACACAGGCGACGAATGGGCGTTCAGGAGACTTGAGCGCATGTGTCAGGGCGCGGATTTCTCCTTGCATCAGGTCGCCGGCGCAACCCGGGAGCAGGCTTGGCACGCCTGCCGTCGACGCGTGGGCGCGGTGGGCGGCGGAGAAGGCGTCGTTGCAATAGAGATCGCCCAGCATCGCGAGCTCGCGCGCAAACGCCTGGTCGTTGCTTTCTTCGCCGGGCACGAAACGCAAGTTTTCGAGGAGCAGTACTTCGCCGTCGTTTGCGGATTTGACGGCAGGCAATGAACCCTTGCCGGGCGGGCCCGGGACGAACGAAACCGGGGAACCGATTTCTGCCGAAAGCGCCGGGACAGTGACCTCCAGGGACAACTCCGGAACGAACTGCCCATTGGGGCGTCCGAGATGCGCGATGAGGACGGGCATTCCACCAAGTTCACGGATACGCCTTATTGTCGGGGCAACGCGCCCGATGCGCGTGGAATCCGTTACGACACCGTTCCGAACCGGGACATTGATGTCTATCCTGGTCAATACGCGGTGACCATGTATGCTCAGGTCATCGAGACCGGGCAGCTTCACATCCGGCCCCCCCGGCTGCGCGGGATTTCCGTGATGGCGCTGGTCGGGTTTCCGAACGGCTTCACAATCTGGCTGGGGCTTCCCCCGGTCCCGGGAACCGGAACCTGGTCTACCGGGACCGGACTCTTTGGTGGCTTCATGTAACCTCCCGACGGGCAATTCCTCCGCCCGGGAAGATCGGCCCCGGTCGTGGCTGTTGTTTGCCCGTGATTGTCACAAGAGCGCAAGTGCGGCACCGGCAACCTTTCCGGCAGTTATGCCAAAATGCTCGTAGAGCGCCTTTGACGGGGCCGAGGCGCCAAAGGAATCCATGCCGATGAAGGCGGAGCGGCGGAAATTTCCTCGTTCGCCGGAAAGCCATTCATCCCATCCCAGGCGGCTCCCTGCTTCGACAGCTACCCTGACCGGGCCGGCCGGTAGAATCTGCCTGCGGTATTTTTCATCCTGGCATCTGAAGATTTCCCAGCATGGCATCGAAACGACCCTGGTTCCGATCCCTTTGTCCTGGAGGATGTCCCGTGCATCCATGGCGACCTCGACCTCGGTTCCCGTCGCCATGAGGATGACGCGGCATCGGCCGTTGGACCGGGCCAGAATGTAGGCCCCCAGGCGCGTGTGGTTTTTGCGTGCATACTTTGTTCGCAAGGTCCGCGCAGATTGCCTCGACAGAGACAGGACCGTGGGTGTTCCTGTTGCTGAGATGGCAATTTCCCATGCTTCGGCCGTTTCCGCGGAATCCGCGGGTCGTATGACATTCATATTGGGAGTTGCGCGAAGCATCGCCAGGTGTTCGACCGGTTGATGGGTCGGACCGTCTTCGCCGAGACCGATCGAGTCGTGTGTCATGACGTAGGTAACCGGGAGACCCATGAGGGCGCAAAGGCGCATGGCCGGACGGGCATAATCCGTAAAGCACAGGAACGTTCCTCCGTAAGGGCGGACGCCCCCATGCAACGCCATTCCATTCATCGCCGCTGCCATGGCGTGTTCACGAACACCGTAATGTACATGGCGCCCCAGTCGATTCGATGGGCAAAAGGGCTCCATTCCGGATGTACGCGTGTTGTTCGAGCCGGTCAGGTCGGCAGACCCGCCGAATGCCTCCTTGACGATCGGTGCGATCGCCTCGAGCGCAACCTGTGACGATTTTCTCGTTGCACTTACCGGCCGGTCGTCTGCCACCGACCGTTTCACCCGCCGAATTGCCGCTGCCAGTTTGCCTGGAGTCTGTCCGGTAATGACGCGGTCGAACTCCCTCCGGACCGCGGGTTTCGCCTGGTCGAGATTGCGTTCCCACTCCTTGCGGAGTTTCGAGCCGCGTGCACCGATTTCCTTCCAGAGGCGCAAGGTATCATCCGGAACCTTGAAGTCTGGCGATTCCCAGCCGTAGGCTTTTTTCATCTGGTCCAGTTCGCCGTCCTTGATCGCGTAGCCATGGGCCGCAGCCGTCCCTTCGACTCCGTCGACTCCCCACGCGACGCGCGTGCGACAGGCGATCATGGAAGGCCGGGGTTGTTCCATGGCCGCAGCGATTGCCTGGCCGATGTCGTCGGGATCATGGCCATCACACGCACTGACAGACCAGCCCGCGGCCTCGAATCGGGACATTTGGTCCGTGCGATCGGAAATGCTGACGGGCCCGTCGATGGTGATGCCGTTGTCATCCCAGAGAACGATCAGCTTGTCCAATTCCTGGTACCCGGCCAACGACATGGCCTCGTGACTGACGCCTTCCATCAGGCAACCGTCTCCGGCGATGACAAATGTGAAATGATCGACGATTGATCTGCCAAACCTTGCGCGCAGCGCTGCCTCGGCCATGGCGAAGCCGACTCCGTTGGCGAGTCCCTGTCCCAGCGGTCCGGTGGTCGTTTCTATTCCGCCGGCGTGCCCGTACTCGGGGTGGCCGGCAGTTCTGGATCCCAGCTGTCTGAACGCCCGTATCTGATCGATGGGCATGTCACGGTATCCTGTGAGGTACAACAGCGCGTAGAGCAGCATTGAACCGTGACCGGCCGAGAGAATGAAACGGTCCCGGTCTGGCCAGTCCGGGACACCGGGATCAAACTTCAGAAACCGCGTGAAAAGCACGGTTGCGACATCCGCCATTCCGATTGGCATTCCCTGATGCCCCGAGGCGGCGCCATGAACAGCCTGAGCGGAGAGAAACCTTATCGCGTTGGCGAGTTGCCAATGGGAAGGATGTTTGTTCCGCAGTTCTTCGAGATTCATGATCCTGTCCTTCCAGTCTGAAAGGTTTCTCTGGCAGTGGCACGAAACCACCATGGGCCTGATAGCAACCTCCATCGGTTGGTCAAGGATGCGTTTGTGCCGCGACCAGGTGTCGAAACAGCGCCCTGAGTTGGTGGACGCATCCGGGAATGACTCAAACCGGAATTGAAGAACCGTTCCGACAACCGGGCGAACTGATCCTCAAGACGCTATGGACCCGGTTGTGTCGCTTTGCGCGACGTCGTGGCAGCCATCGTCATTCAACTTTCTCGAAATTGATATAGTGGTGTTCACGCGATCAGGAAATGTCATTTTGCTTGAGCCGGCACAAGGCAAGGTGATGTCCGGATCATCGCCGGACTTGACGCCGGTGAATTGCAGTTTCACCAATGCATGTCGTCCGTCATTGTTTATCTCGCGAGGAGTTTTCAGAGTCACTTCCACAGAGTCACTCATCGGTTGAAAAACGGGATTCAGTGCGGCAGGATGTCGGTTGGACAGATATCGAGCGAAAGTATGAAAGAGATTTCGGAACTGGAGAACCGTCTCAAGGACGCGCTTGCCCTAATTGACGAAGCCATCAGCGATGGTGAAGGAGTGGCGGACATTGTCGCGTTGCGACAGCAGAATGCCGAATTGAAAACCGGAATTGAAACAGCCGAGCAGGCCGCTGCCAAAGCCGAGGGCCGGCTCGCGGAAGCCGCGGCGGAACTGGAATTGGCCAAGCATTTTTCCGGAGCCGCAGCTGACACAGGCGAAGTCGTCGAGTCGATAACCCGAGCTCATACGGGCCTCGATGGCCAGCTTCAGGTCGTTCAAGCGAGACTCGAAGATGCCCTGGGGCAAATTTCCGATCTTGCAAACCAGGTACAGAATTTTGTTCAGATTGCCGCCGATCAGTCGTCAGCGGACGTGAGCCGTCCGGACCGGTCGGAGGTTGAAGCGGAGATGGAAAGGCTTCGGCAGACCAGGCAGGAAGATGTGAATCACATCAACGGAATTCTGGAACAGTTGTTGCCACTGGTCGAAGGAGAACGCGGTGCCTGATATCGTCGTGACTGTTGCCGGCAGGGCATTCGAACTCACCTGCGGTGAAGGCGAGGACAAAGCGCTCAAGAATGCGGCAAACCGCCTCGACATGGAGGCGGCCGCCCTGACCGATGAGATGGGCCGTATTCCCGAGTCGCGTTTGTTGCTGTTGGCGGGGCTCATGGTCGCGAACAAGACGGTTGAACTGGAAAGCGAGGCCGCTCGGGTCGCCGAGAAAGCTGCCAGGGAAGCGAACGATCTTGCTCAAAAGACGATGGACGACCTCCGCAGGGTCAAGGGCGAATTGACCCGGGCGAAAGTACGCCTTGCTGACCTGCAGGAAAGGTTCGACGTCGAACTGAAGTCGGCCAAACAGAAAGGTCAGGCCAGTGACGAACTTCTCGAGAGCATGATTCGGATGGTCGAGGCAGTCGAACGGGTCGCAGCACCTCTGACCCGATAACGTGGACCGGATTCGGATCAACTCAACCCGAATCAGCGGTTTGTTTCACGGATTCGATTGGCTGCTGCCTTGTCGTACGCAATTCCCTTGTCGTCGAACAGTTCGTCCAGTTCTCCTGAAAGGGTCATCTCCGTGACGATGTCACAACCGCCGATGAACTCTCCCTTGACGTAGAGTTGCGGAATTGTCGGCCAGTCCGAATAATCCTTGATGCCCTGGCGCAGTTCCTCGTCGGCAAGAACGTTGACATCCTTGAACGTGACTTCCATGTAGTTGAGTACGCCGGCAATTCTGGAAGAAAAACCGCACTGAGGCATGCTGCTTGTCCCCTTCATGAACAGCACAACGTCGTTTTCACCGATCTCGGCTCCGATCGTATCATTTACGTTTGACATATCCTGAATTTCCTTTCGGTTTCTGCGCAGTTTTCCCGGCTCAGGCCTGTTCGCCACGGATAGTGTGGAGAGTCGGCAAACCGTGATGCGGACACCCGTGCGACGCCATGCCGGCTGCGTGCCTGTCCTGGACTCCGTCAGAATCACTGCTTGCAAACCCGTGATGTCCACCCGGAAACGTGCCACACGCGTTCTGGACGGGTGAAACATGATAAAATGGCGCGACCAATGGCCCGGGACTCCCCAATCTGCAGATCACGTATCCGATCCTTCGGGTGCCCTTGTGGTCAGGGCAAGTGCATGAAGATCACCTGACGGTCCGTCCATCTTGCCCTTTAACGCCCTGTAGACCATGCGTTGCTGTTGAACCCGGTTTTTCCCCTGGAATTCTCGCGCGATGACCTCTGCCGCATAGTGATTTCCATCGCCCGCCATATCCGTAATGGTTACGTTTGCCGTGGGGAACGCGTCCAGGATCAGTCTTCGGATTTCTTCTGCGTCCATAGCCATGGCAAACTCCCGATCGGTTCCGGAAAATAGGTCTGACGTCTACAAACTTCAAGACCGGCCATGTGCCATAGGGAGCAATTCTCAATACGGCACTTTTCGTTCTGGTCTCGGCATTTGCATTGCCTCGAGCGTTTGCAGGGTGCGGCGCGCGGGCATGTTGAAACTGACGCGAAGGCTGGTTCGGGGAGGAACTTCGGATTCGCCTGCGCGCACCTGAATCAGGCCTTTTCAGTCGTCGTCCAAGAGCATGGCGGTCAAGGACCTGCACACTTCGAAACATCCAGTCGCGTGTGCCGCGGGCCTCACGGTTCGTCATTCCATGCGTTTCCGCGAGGTCACCGCCGGCGTGCATGTATAACCCGAACGGTTTCAGGACGAGGAGCATGTAGGCGCAATTCTTGTCTTCGCGCCCAGTGTTCCGCCCAAGGATTTCCCCGGATTACCACAGGATGTTGACGAACGAGATCTCGGCGTTTCCGTGCCTGACCACTGGCGGCGACGTCGGAAACACCCGTCATGCTGGCAGGCGTTCCCGTACCTCAACCTTTTTCCGTCCCTGTCGCAGATCTTGGATCAGGCCCATGTCATCGGCCTGGCAGTCTCGCTGCCATCGGTCCGCAGATCCGGCTGCCGGTTGTACCCGTGCATGTATGCCCGCGGTTTCCTACGCTATTCCAGAAGGTGGTTGCGCGGGAGAGCCGCCGTATCCCCTCGGCCAGAATCTTTGACATGCAGTTCCGGAACCTGATGACCTCATCGCGCTGTTTTCATTTTACTCTTTACTAAGGTGAAGCAAGGGTTCGAGAGTCTGTACCGACAAAGTGGATTGAACGAAACGAACGTGGTTGCAGTTTAGTTCAGCCGCAAATTACGGGCCGTCATTTGCCCGGAATCGAGGTTGACCAGGCCCAGCATTTTCATCTCGTATTCAGGTCGTCAACGAGACGCTCCAGAGCTTCGATGCAGAACGCGGAGGTCAGGGACTCAGAGCCATGCCCGATCTGCCCGACCAATCCCCATCGCAACGTCTGGTCTCCAAACGCAAGGATTTCCGGCCAGCTTCCATCCTCCCTTTGCGACCTGATGATCGTTTCCGCATGGTGCTTCGTGTCGATGCATTCAAGCCGTCCGATGTTGTCAAGCGCCGACACGGCCTGTGCGGCCTGAAGAGTGTTCTCGAAATTTCCCTGCCCGTCGCGCAGGCCAAGGATTCGGTCCTCGAGTACCGAGCCAAGTTGACCGAATGCAGGCTGCGCACGAATCATGGCGCGACTCGTTGCATAATAGATCGAAACAGGGTCCGGATACCATTTGGATGAACCCTCAAGTTGATCACTGGCGATCAACGCTTCCAGCCATCGTTGGGCGGCCCTGGTTTCGGAGTGGTCGCCGAGGTAGGCAATGACATTTGCATTGACGACCGGATCGGCTTCAATGCGAAAGCTCGACACGACGTCAGGTTCGCCATCCTCCAGCACCCAGGTCATGAAACGACCCTCCTTGTCACGATTCGCCAACATCCTCGGAACGTTCCTTCTCAGGAGAACCCAGGGGTGCGTATCAATGACCAGTGAACAGAGCGAGGAACTGTCAAGATCCTGGGGTAGGTGGCGATAGTAGCGCCACAGGCCGGGATACTCGATGGTATCGGCGAGATATTCCCTGGTTGCGGCACTGAGGGCTTTGGCACGCACGTCATTGCTGTTTTCAAGGGCAAGGACACAGAGTGCCGAAACGAAAGGCGGTCGTTCGAAATGTCGCGGAATGTTCGGGTCGGCCGTGTTGAACCGGATGCAGTGCCAGGCACCGTTGTCGTCGACGGCGGATTCTAGAAAGTCGAGACCACGGCGGATGCTCTCTCTGCCTGCATTGGCAACGGCCGCCGGTGTGGCCGTGGATTCCCGGACCGTCGATGGATTGGGGATGAAGGACCGGACGGGCGGTGCGGGGTCATGGAGAGTCTTGCGAAGAAACGCAAGTGATGCTGCGCCGGTCCTGGCGTTCTCCCGTTCGATTGCGGAATACTTGTTGCGCGGCGGCAGCACCACATGCGTTGTTGTATCGGTTTCCTCATGCACGTGGATTTCATGGTCTTCGGCCAACGTCACGCCGAACTCCCTTTCGATCGTCCCCTTGGGATTCGTGAGAAGACGTTCGCGAAAGCTCGTGTTTTCGCTGGCCTTGGACAAAAGAAAGCCGGACGGGTTGATGGACTTTGTCATGGAATTCTTCTGGTGTCTGGGTTGCAGGTCTGGTGGAATTCCCCGGTAACGGAGCCAACGGAAGCACGCGACGCTTGTCGTGCTGGAAATTCTCCGGGAAACGACGTCTTCGAGTCAGCTGCGGCTGCTGCGGTCGCCGTTTCGGCGCGACAATGCTATCGTTTGTCGGGTCCCGTTGCCAGTGGCCTGGAAGTTGGACGTCATCGGCGCCGGTGAAATCCGACCGCGGCGGCGATGAAGGCCGAATCCGGTTTCCCTGCACAGAGTAAGCGCTGACCGGACTCGGACGGTCTTTGGGATAATTGGGAACGGATGGCGTACCGTCGCATGCGCTTCCCTACTTTTCATTTGGTTTTCTTCCGATAAAGCCTGGCAAGGTCCCTGGCACAGGGTCCGGATGAGGTTCCGAAATACGGGCCACGTTCCTGGCTCAGCGGCACGCGGGATCCGACGCAATGGCGACAGATTACACGTCGACGACTGAACCTCCCGTGCAACCCGGTGAAATCGTTGGCGAGATGGGTTTCTCCATTCGGCTCGAGGTAACCGGGGAAGCGGGGCTGCGGCGTCCTACGGCATGGCCCCTTGGATGAACTCCGATATGCCCGACGTTGCAAACTTCTCCCGGACAGACCTTGCCGGAGCGCCAGGAAAATTGCTTCGTCGGCTATCGCCGTATCGAGTGGTGTCGAATCTCTGGATTGGTTTTGATGGATTTGGTTACGGAACTTGGGTAGGGACATGAATGCATGGTAAGGTAAGAACGGAGAAAGCGCGGTGGCAGTGAACGTGGACGTACCCGGTGGTCCGGCCTTGGCGAATGTCAGGATGGTCCAGCCTTCATTCGGCAGTGCCTTGCCGCATTATTTGCCCCTGGGGATTTTTCCGCTGATCATTCTCTCTCTGCTGTACGGCGGTTGGTGGATCTTGGCGGCATTCGTTTTCTTTATGCTTGCCGGTCCCCTGGACATTGCTTTCGGCGACGACGAACGGAGCATGGATCCCGTCAAGACGCCGCGGCAGTTGCTGTTCTGGCACGACCTGCCGGTCTGGATCTGGGCAGTCCTTTGGCCACCGACGCTGGTCTTTGGGATCTGGCAGATACTTGCCGCGGACCAGTTCCCGGTCTGGGAGTGCATTCTGCTGGCGTTCGTGCTCACTTGCGAGGCTCAGGCGGTGTTCATCGTCGGCCACGAACTGATCCACCGGCGCACGAAATGGGAACGGCGGATCGGCGAATTCCTGCTTTCTTCCGTTTCCTATCCGCAATACGCGACCGAGCACGTCTACATTCACCACGCCCTCGTCGGCACGCCGTATGACGCTGGTTCCGCGCCCAAGGGCCAGAGTTTCTGGCAGTATTTTCCGAGGGAAGTCGTGCACAATCTCACCGGCTCTTGGCGGATCGTCCGTGAACGGCTGGCACGACGCCGGCTGCCCGTCTGGCACCATTCAAACCCGTTTTGGCGGTACGGGATCGAAACCGCCTTCTGGTATGCACTGGTAATCTGGTTGGGCGGCCTCTGGGTGGTTCCGATCTATGCGTTTCTAAGTCTCAGCGTCGTCTTTTCGATGAAAGTCGCGAATTACATGCAGCATTACGGGTTGCGCCGGATCCGGCTGCCAAACGGCCGCTTCGAAACGGTCCGCCCCCGGCACTCCTGGAACGCCAATTACAAGTTCAGCAACTGGATGTTTTATAACATGCAGCGGCATCCTGATCATCATGCCGTGGCGAGTCGGCCTTACCCTTTGCTTCAGAATTACGGTGCTGACGAGTCGCCGCAACTGCCGGGCAGTTACGGCCAGATGTTCGCACTGGTCGTGCGTCCCAAACGATGGTTCGAGACGATGGATCCAATAGTTGACCAGTGGCGAACGCATTTCTATCCCGAGATCGATGACTGGAGCGCCTACGACAGCCAGGTTTCGGTCGCGCGACCGGAAGCCTTTGATGACATCGTCGAGATTTTCGATGTCGCGCCTCACCTGGCCAAGTGGATCGAGCGGCATCCGGAACTCCTCGACAGCCTGCATGATAAGGAATTCACCGATCTCGATCTGCCAACGGGATTCGGACCGGACAGGGAGGTCGAAGCGATTGCCCGCCAGGGACTGACACGCCTGTATTGGACACTTGAATTCGGCGTTCCGGAAATGAAGGAACGGATCGCAGAAATCCCCGTCCGGGACGTTCCGGATACGGTTGACACGATGCGCAGCTGGTCGAACGAAAAGGCGTTCCAGGTCGGCATGCACGTCTTGCGCGGCAACCTGACGCCCGTCGAGGCGGGGACGGCCCTGTCCAATCTGGCGGAATCCTCGATTTCCGTCGTGTTGTCCGCGGTCGCCGAGGATTTCGAGGATCGGTACGGCACGCAGAGCCAAGGGGGTGTCGCCGCGATCGCCCTGGGCGATCTGGCCAGCCGCGAAGCTTCGCACCGGGTCAACCTCGACATCGTGTTTGTCCATGACGGGGATTCGTCCGGCCTCTTCGACGGCATGTGCAGGCGTTCACTCGCGGCACTCGATGACCTCACGCGCGATAGCCTGCTGTTCACCCCGATTCCGCGGTACAGCCGGGATCGCGCCGTGCGGCCGCTCGCTGACTTTGAAGACTCCACCCGATCGCAGTTAAACGCGAGCGAACTGTTGGACCTGACACGGGCGCGCTGCATTTTTGAACTTGGGACAGCCGGGATCGCGCAACGGTTCGAGGATGCGCGACGCGAGGCCCTGAGTTTGGCCGTTGTGCGCGATGCGGCGATTGCCGAATTGCGCGGGGCCGGCGATGGTGCAGTCGAACCGGAGCTGTCCTCGCTTGAGATCAAGCGCGGTGGCATTAGGGACGTCGACCGGTTGGCACGGCGCCTCCAGTTGAGCCTCGGCGCAATTGCACACACTGATCCGGCGCCCTCTTCGACGGCGGTCTATCGCGCCGCCGCGACCCAGGCGCGGATCCCCGAAAGCGCGGCAACCGGACTGGTGGAAGCCGACGCGTTGTGGCGGAACCTCCGTGGTGCCCTGAGACTGATCGCAGACGACGGTGTTTCGATCGAGACCCTGGGTCCCCGGAGCAAGGCGGTTCTTGCAGGGGCTTGCGGCATGGATGACTTTGACGCGCTGACCACCGCGGTCGAGGACATGGCGGCGCGGGTCGCCGCCGAAATCGATGCACTGGACAGCATGGCGGAATGCGCTCAGGCAGGAAAAGAGAAAGATCCAATCCGCGACGCCGAGTCGTGAATTCCCTTCGTCATCGGTCAAGCGGGGGTACGCCGAAGGCACTTGCGCAAGGTTGTGCTGCCATCGTCAACCCGTGCCTCGGCCGAGCGTGCCCATGAATGGGGATCGGGAGGAAAGCCGCCGAAGTCGAGATGGCCGTTCCCGGATACACCTACCGAAAAGGTGAAATCTCCTGCGAGTGGCAGTGGCCCTGGCTGGATCAAACGCCCCGTTTTCGTTCTGAATTGCCGTTTCCAGCGGTCCCATGCACAGGGGGATGACTCTCCGGAATTCGGAGACCGCCGACACCCGCATGATCAGGTTCCTTTTCCGGGAATCTTTCGCGCCCGTCGGTTGCGGGACGTGAACGCAGCGGCTGCACCCGGAAGTGCCATCTCGACGGTTCGCGTCCTTGGGCTCCGCGAAGAGACGGTGGGACTCTGGTGTTCAACGATGGTGCGCAGGGGTCCCGATGATCGGTTCGGGAAATCCAGGTGATGGCATGGTGAAACCGGAACACGGCTGCTGCCGGTCCGGTCGATGGGCGAAGCTGTCGAATGGCCGCCCGTTTCGGCTCCCGGCGCCAGCGAGTCGTTGACGAAGAATGGCTTTGACGAAACCCGGCCGGACCTCCAGGTGTTCAAGTGGTCGGTGGCCGGCCGTTGGTCGTGGCGCCAATGGCTCGGCGTGAGCATGCTGAAGCCGATCCCTTCGCCGCGTTCGCGGTCAATTCGCTTGCCGGAAACATTGCCATTGAGCCTCCGGCCGGTTCGGGCCTTCCCCTTTTCCGGGGAATCGCAGTACATATGCGGGATGGCTGTTTCGAAACCCCTGCATGTGATCACGGACGGTGACGCGGCCAAAAACCGGCCGTTAGGTGAAGACCAGGAGAAGGGTTCCCCGCCCTCCGGGAGTACGGGTTACCGCATTCGGGCCTGTGCCCTGGTTCTCGCGCTGACCTGTGTCGGCCTGCCAGACGTTCAAGCCGTAGCCCAGGACGAGTCGCCGGAGGACAAGGGCCTCAGGATTGCCCGCGAAGCCAGCGCACGCAACGACGGGTTCGGGGATTTCACGGCGCGTATGTTGATGGTGCTGCGCGATCGGAAGGGCCGGGAAAGCGTCCGGCAGATGCGTTTCAAGGTTCTGGAAGTACCTGGAGATGGTGACAAGAGCCTGTTTCTGTTCGATCAGCCGCGAGACGTGCGGGGAACGGCCCTCCTGACCCACGCGCATATCAACACTCAAGACGACCAGTGGCTGTATCTGCCGGCACTGAAAAGAGTGAAGCGCATCAACGCATCGAGGCGATCAGGGTCATTCATGGGCAGCGAGTTTTCGTACGAAGACATGAGTCCTCCGGAGGTGGAGGAATACACCTATAGGTTTCTTCGCGATGAACCCTGCGGCGAACTCACGTGCACGGTGATTGAACAGATTCCCCTGGACAAGAAGTCCGGGTACAGCCGCAAGGTCGTCTGGCAAGATTCAGACGAACTCCGAACCTGGAAGATGGACCTGTACGACAGAAAGGGTTCGCACCTGAAAACGCTTACCCTCGCCAACTACCGGCAATACCTGGATCGGTTCTGGCGTGCAGAAGAACAGACGATGGTGAATCACTTGACCGGTGCGAGCACGACCCTGAAGTGGACGGACTTTTCGTTCCGCAACAATCTTGATGAAAGAGATTTCACCCGGACGGCCCTTCGTCGTGTCCGCTGACGCCATATGGATTCGACATTGCACCCTGCGTGTTCACGACCGCCGGGCGTGCCGCGGCGCGGGTTGCCGAATCCTCGGGAACGCGAGACCTGCCGGCCGTGGCGGCAACAAAACCATGCGCCGCATCGTACGTCCGGGGGAACCCTGACCGCCACGGACTCGCGTTCACGTTGGATCGGTCAGGAAACGCCGAAGTCCGGATCCACGGGCGGGATGTCCGGGACGTGAGATGAAGAAAGTGAACTTGATCTGGAAACCACACGCCGCACTGCCGGGCAGTCGGACACCGCGTTGGATCGTGATCGCAAACCCGCTTGCCGGAAAAGGACGCGGTTCCCTGACCCTGGAAGAAGAACTCAAGACAATCGCAATTTGCCATGAATGCAGTGTGCCGGGCCTTCCGGGCGAGCGGGGTGCGAGCGAAACTCCTGAAATTCGTGCTGGATGATTCAACCGGGCAGGACATCGTTACGGAAGATCGCCGTCGTCGGGCGAGGAACGGCAGGGTCATTGGCGGCCGCCAGCGTATCGCGGCTTCATCCCGACGGTGACGTTGAACTTCACCATATCTACGACTCGCGCATTCCGAACATCGGGGTCGGTGAAGGAAGCTGGCCAAGCCTGGTCCAGGAATTGCGGCGACTGACGGACTTGCCCGATGAAACTGTCCAGAAACGCCTGAAGGGAACGCGCAAGTACGGTGTCGCATTCGAGGGATGGGGACGGCGAAACCGGAACTTCACACACTACTTCACGCCGCAACAGGTTTCCTACGCGTACCATCTGTCCGCCGACTTCCTGACGGACCTGCTGCACGAAGGTACACGCGCACGCCACATCGACGCGAACGTGCTCGATATCACCAGGGTGGACGGCGGCGCGCAGGTGGATTTCGAGGGCCTCCCACCGGAAAGCTATGACCTGGTCTTTGACGCGCGCGGTTTTCCCGGAAAGCTTTGTCGGGACCGGCACGTCGACATTACATTTATCCCCACCAACACGGCCGTCATCCGGCGTTGCCCGGCAATCTTCGCGGAGGAACGGGAGGGTCCGGTCATGCATCATACCTATACCCGCGCCGTCGCGCGGCCGCATGGTTGGGTATTTGTCATTCCACTGACGGTTCACACATCCTACGGATATGTCTTCAATCGCGACGTATCCGACCTCTCCGAGGTCGAATCGGACTTCGATGCGTTTCTTGAAGCCGATGGCGTATCGGAATTCGAGCAACGCGCTGTCATACGGTTTCCTAATTTTGTCCATCGCCAGATCTACGATGGCGCGGTGGCCCGCATCGGAAACGCTGCAGCCTTCATGGAACCCCTCGAGGCCACGGCGATCGTGTCTGCCCAGCTGCAAATAGGTATGGTTCTCCGCATTCGCCTTAACCGTTCAGCGGAAAACCGTGATCGCGATGCGCCCGTCGTCAATCGATTTCTCGTCAGGAACATGCTTTGTTACGGACTGTTCGTCGGTTGGCACTACTGCCGTGGCTCCAGGTACGAAACCGGTTTCTGGCGTTTCGCCCGCGATGACGCCTGGCCAAGACACCGGGCGGCAACGGATCCCAAGGTGGCCGGGTGCGACGCACTTCAGAGATTTGACGACATGATCGAACTGTTGAACCAGCCAGTCATTGACAAGGCGGATTGGAACCGGATGTGCGCGGTTCCGCTCACCAGTTATGCCCAGATGTCTCAGGGCCTCGGCTGTTAGCCACGGATCGGACCTGTTCAACGGTGGTCGATGCACGGTCGCAACGACGCCAGACACTGTCATCCCGAGTCATGTGTCCTTCCGTCACGGTGCGACGGCCTGACGCCTGCGCGGCACGGGCAAGCCGGAAACCTTCGACTTTCTCGGGTTCACGCATGCAGCGCGACAACCCGGAAAGGCCGATTCCGGCTCGGTCGCAATCCGATCGCGAAACGGATGAACCGATCCCTGGCGCGTATCGACGAGATTCTCCGCAAGCGCTGGCACCACGACATCCGGGAGGTTGGAGGGTGGCTCGGGCAAGTCTACGACGGCTGGCTCAACTATTTCGCCGTCACGGGGTCATCCCGGTTCATACGCGTTTTCCGTCGCAGGCTGCAACGCCTGTGGATGCAAGCGCTGCGCCGACGGTCCCAGCGGCACCGTCTCGACTGGAAGAGGATGGAGCGCATGACCGAGATACTCTGGCCCCGTGCCTCGATCCGCCACCCGTGGCCAGACCGGCGGTTCACCGTCAAGAACCCGAGGTAGGAGCCGGACGGATTAGCGTCCATGTCCGGATCTGTGCGGGGGGCGCGCAGCAATGCGCATTCCTACGGCGACTGGGGAGAGGCCCTCTGCAGCGATCCGTCCTACCTGGCCAACGAAAGGTGGGAGAAAGGTCGATGACTTGACCTTTTCCGACCACACTGCATACAGTCCTACGGAATATGCGAGCCGCATGAGGCTTATCTTGACTTGGTCTGATTCCCCACGGGAGGCTTCGCACGGGCGTGTTCAACAATCTTTTTGACTCTTTTCACGCTACGGTTGCCGAAGCCAAGGAAGAACGAGAACAACTCAACCGACTGCTGATGATTTCCACACCGCGGGAGCGTTTGCTGGTCGCCGTCATTGCCTTGCTGATGTTCATGCTCGCGGCATGGCTGGTCTTTGGCAACGTATCCCGTAACGTCGTGGTCGATGGCATATTGGTCGAACCCGCCGAAGTCGTGATTGCGGGCGACCGGTCGGTGCAAGTATTCGCCTGGATCGAAAGCGAAATCGCGCCGACTATCGGAGCAGGGATGCCAGCGGTGATCGAGCTGGTTTCGGCAGATGGAAAACAAGATGATTTTGGCGGAGAGATCGCGGCAGTTTCCGCCGTACCGTTGTCCGAAGAGCTGACGGACCTTGAGTTCCCGGTACCCGTGTCTGTGCGCCGCGTCGACATCGTGCTCGATGAAACCCTTGATTTGTCATCCCTTACTGGCCGGGAATGCCGTGTTGTCGTCAGTCTTGGCAAGCAGTCCCCCTTGGAACTTCTGAAAATGAGGCGATCATAAGATGCCTCCAAGTGCCTCGACAGGGACCGGAAAAAAGGCGGCATCCGACGTTTCGAAACGAATGGTAACCACGCCGATTGTGCTGCAAATGCATGCGTCGGAATGCGGCGCTGCGTGCCTTGGCAGCGTACTGGCCTATTTCGGGCGCTGGGTGCCACTGGGTGAACTGCGCGAAAAATGCGAGGTGAGCCGCGACGGAAGCAGTGCCGCAAGCATCATGCGCGCCGCCAGGCACTTTGGCGTTAAGTGCCGCGGACTCAGCGTCCGTGCCGAGCAACTGAAGAAACTCGATTTGCCGCTGATCATTTTCTGGCAATTCAGCCATTTCGTTGTACTTGAAGGATTCAGCAGCGGCAATTTCCATCTCAACGATCCCTCGACGGGACGGCGCCGGATTTCCGCCGAAGAGTTCAACAAGGGTTACAGCGGAATCGCCTTGCGATTCGAGCGCGGTGTCGACTTCCGGCCCGGTGGCGAACAGCCGGGACTGTTCTGGCAATTGGGCAGTTTGCTCGCTGGATCATGGACCGCGCTTGCGGGTGTGATGGCCAGCGGACTCCTGTTGACGATTCTTATGCTCGTCATACCTGCCACCCTTGGAGTATTCGTGGACGACGTTTTGGCAAATCACGGGCCCTGGCGCGGCGTTGTGGCAGCCATGCTCGGGGGCGGCGTCCTGGTTTACGTCCTGACGTTGCTCAAGCATCGATTCCTGAAACGGCTTGCGGTCCGGATTTCCGTGATCGGCTACAGTCGGGGCGTTTCGCGGCTGCTGCGTTTGCCGGTCGAGTTTTTCGTACACAGGCTTGCGGGCGACTTGACGGATCGCGTCTCGTCCATTGATCGAATCTCGAAGACTCTGGCCGAGAAGTTTCTCGTGCTCATTGTCGACATGGCGATGAGCGTCGTGCTGTTCGCGGCCATGTTGGCTTATGATGTCCGCCTTGCGCTGATCGTGCTGTTGCTGGCCATTCTGCACGGTTTGGCGGCCCACGGCCTCAACTCGGTTCGGGCCGTCAGAAGCCGGGCAATGCGACGTGAGCAGGGGTTGCTGATCGGTTTCGGTATGCAGATGCTGCAACATGCGAACAGCCTGCGCATGACGGGATCGGATGACCGGTTCTTTTCCCGCTGGAGTGGTCAGCAGGCGCGCGAACTGCATGCGCGTCAGTCCTATTCCGAGTTGGTTTCCGTCAACACAGCGCTGCCGGGCCTGTTCTCTGCCTTTCGGGGCGCGGTGATCCTGGGGTTCGGGGGTCGTCTGGTCATGACCGGAGACCTGACCCTCGGGGCGCTGGTCGGGTTCTACATTCTGGCGGAAATGTTTTTGGCTCCCGTCGGACGCTTCCTGGAATTTTCCGACCAACGCCAGATGCTCGAAACCGACCTGCAAAGAGTCGAGGACATTTCACGGACCGAGGAAGATCCGGTTTTCAGGCGCCGGAGCACGGAAGCGGAGTCGACGCCAACATTCAATGGCCGTCTCCAGCTTGCGGGGCACCTCGAACTGCGAAACGTCACGTTCGGTTTCAACAGGAGCCGACCCCCGTTGATCAAGGACTTCAACCTTATGGTCAAGCCCGGGCAACGCGTAGCCGTCGTCGGTCCCAGTGGTTCCGGGAAGTCGACCCTGGCTCGCCTCGTTTCGGGTGTTTATCGGCCCTGGTCGGGCGAAATCCTGTTTGATGGCCATTTGCGAGAAGAGATTCCGGAAGATGTGCTGCGGCAGTCAATTTCCATGGTTGACCAGGATGTCGTGCTCTTTTCCGCGTCTCTGCGCGACAACATCACCTTGTGGAACCCGGCCGTTCCGGATGAGGTCATCTTTGCCGCGACACGTGACGCCGGAATCCATGACGAAATTCTCCTGAGACCGGGCGGTTACGCGGCCTCCGTCGAAGAAGGCGGGGTGAATTTCAGCGGCGGTCAGCGGCAACGGCTGGAAATCGCCCGGGCGCTGGTGGGCAATCCGACGATGCTCATTCTGGACGAGGCGACCAGCGCCCTGGATGCCGAGACCGAAGAATGTGTCGATGAAGCCTTGCGACGTCGCGGCATCACCTGCCTGATCGTGGCGCACCGGCTGAGCACCGTGAGGGATTGTGACGAAATCATCGTGCTGGAAAAGGGCGCTGAAGTTCAGCGTGGCACGCACGACCAATTGATCGCCGACAGGGGTGGCACGTATTTCAAGTTGGTCAAGTCTGGCTGATGCAAGACGGCAAGCCGACATACACGCCCATAGCCGAACTCGCCGCCCGCTCCGGCGTATCCGTGCCCTGCACCGGCAACCTGCCCGTCATACTCGACGATCCGGATTGTGTCTGGTTCATCGTTCAGGGCGCCGTCAATCTTTTCCTGGTCGAATCCAGGGACGAGGTCCAGGTGGCGGCACCGCAGCACCTTATGCGTCGCGAGTCCGGCCGGTTGCTGCCCGGTGTCGCGCCGGACACACGGGACAGTGACGATTGCACGACGCTTGGCTTGATCGCCAAGGGAAAGCCGGGGACCCTTTTGAAACGGCTGCCGGCATCTTCGTTGTCAGAGATTCATCCGGCAGAACTGGCCGAACAGATCGATACCTGGCTGACAGCCATTACCGGCACGCTTTCCCGATTTGCAAGCCGTCTTCCGCGTCCGACCGCGTTGGCCGAACCCGGCCTGACACAGGCCCTGGGTCCTTCTACACTGTCCGTGCGGCGAGATGTGGTTTGGATATCCGAACCGCCCCAAGGCGAGAGCCTGTACATGGACATTGTCGACCGGGTGGACATTGCCGAGGCCAGCGGAACGCAGGACGCCATAATTCCGTTGACGCCGACGAGCTGGCTCACCGTGCTCGGCAAGGCGACTGTCTCCGGCCAGTCCACGGAAGAACTGGCAAGAAAAGGTACGCTACTGCCGGCGCTCGCTTCATTTCACGCGGTCGCCTTGGCCATGGAACGCCTGAACCGTCGACTGGCGGTGGTGGATGATGCGAATCTTGAACGTGTGCAGACGACAAGCCGCCGAACGGCCGAGAACGCTGCCCGGCAGCGGCTTTTCAATATCTATGATCGCCCGATCGCCCGGGATTCCAGGATCGAGGACACGACCCTGGCAGACTCTCTCCGAATCGTTGGCCGACGCGAAGGAATCGAATTCAAGTTTCCGGTGCGGTCGGGGCCGTCCGAATCTCCGCTGAGACTCGTTGACGTTCTCGATGCGTCAGGGGTCCGCGCCCGGCGCGTTCGATTGGAAAGCGAGGACGACTGGTGGCGTCGAGAAAGCACCGCGCTCCTGGCATTTCGGGCAGACGACGGCCAGCCCGTCGCGCTTTTGCCGGGAATGTTTGGGCGTTACCGGGAAGTGGACCCGGTCAGCAAGCGCAGTGTCCGGATGACGGAGGATCGCGCACGCTCGTTGGCAAAGGATGCGTGGATGTTCTACCGGCCATTGCCGCCTGGGAACGTAAGGCCGAAGGACCTGCTGGCGATCGCTTCACATGGATCGGCCGCGGATCTCGTGCGCCTGGTGATCGCCGGATTTCCCGGCGGCCTGATCAAACTGCTTCCGGCACTCGCACTCGGACTTGTTGCGAATGAAGTCACGGCAGGTGCAAGTGCCGGGGCACTCTATGCCATCGCCATGACTGTGGCGGGTTTTGGCCTGCTCGGTGCACTGTTGCATCTGCTACAGGGCAATACGATGATGCGGCTCGAAGGACGCGCGGCGTCGCGGGTCGAAGCTGCCGTCTGGGACCGCCTTATGCGATTGCCACCGAGCATTCTGCGTCGCCATTCCGCCGGTGACCTGGCCATGTCGGGATTGACGTTCCAGAGTCTTCGGGATGACGTGCAGGGCGTCGTTGCCGACAGCATGTTGTCGGTCATTTTCCTGCTTCCGGTTTTTGGCGTCATCGCTTTCTACGACGCCACCCTCGGTGTCGTTGCCCTCGCCGTCAGCATGGTATCGCTGCTGATCAATGTCTGCCTCGGACTGGGCCAAATTTCGCCTTACAGGAGGATGATCAGCGCAGCCCGCCGCGTAACCGGTCGACTGTTCCAGATCGTGGGCGGTATCACAAAGCTGCGAATGGAAAACGCGGAAGGGTCGGCCTATGCCATCTGGGCGCAGGACTACCGGGAACAAAAACGCGCGGAACTCGATCTGAACGTGCTTGAAGGACATTCGCGGGCGTTTGGATCCGCGCTTCCCTTTCTTGCCGGTGGGATCATGCTCTTCGCGGCGGCAACGATGACCGACCGTCCCGTCCCGGTCGGCGACTTTATCGTCGTCTACACTGTCTTCATCACTTTTCAGTCCGCTATCGTCCGGCTTGGCGAGTCCATCGGAACCATCGCCGCCATGGTGCCCGCGTTCGATCAGATGAGCCCGTTTCTTGCGGCCGAGACCGAATCCGAAGTCGAGGGAGAGCCGGTTGAACATCTGGGTGGCGACATTCTTTTCGACCGCATTTCCTTTCGCTACGATCCCGACGGCCCGTTGATCCTTGACGATGTCACGATTCATGCCCGCCCGGGTGAATTTGTCGCGATTGCCGGGCAATCCGGTGCTGGCAAGAGCACCTTGTTCCGGCTCGCGCTTGGAATTGACTGGCCGACCACTGGCGCCGTGTACTACGACGGGCGGGATCTGAGGCACCTGAATCTGAAACAGGTGCGCCGAAAAATTGGCGCGGTCCCGCAATCCGTCGGCCTCCATCCCAACGACCTTTGGGACAATTTGGTCAGTCATCATGATGATGTGGCGAACGCGGATGTCTGGAATGCCGTCCGGATCGCCGAGGTCGAGAACGAAATCAAGGACATGCCCATGGGCATGATGACCATGGTCGGCACAAGCGGGGCGGTTCTGTCGGGTGGCGAAAGTCAAAGGGTCTCGATCGCCCGTTCGGTGATCGGCAGTCCGCGAATCCTGCTGCTTGACGAGGCGACCAACTGGCTGGACAATGAAAACCAGGCCAAGGTGATGCAGAACCTGACCGCCCAGACGTCCACCCGGATCGTGATCGCCCACCGGCTCTCCACGCTGGAGCAGGCTGACCGCATCTACGTGCTGCAGGCCGGAAAAGTTGTGCAATGCGGATCATTCGATGAACTCATGGAAATCGACGGGGTTTTCAGGGAATTGGTGAAAAGGCAGATCGCCTGATCCACGCGTTCAGCCATGGCTGGACCGTGCCTCGATTGAACGACATCTGGCGAAATCTCCCGAGCCCCATTTCCGGACGGACGGCGACGGGAAAAGGGTGCGAACGGCACGGGAGTGTTTGACGCAAACCGATGCGACGCACCGCACGACCTTCAGACCTCCGCCTGAAGACGGCACCTTGCCTGTAGAGTGGCCCGGGCATTCTGCGTCCCCCGCGGAGGACGGTCGACCGTGCCCGGCCTGAAGGTCCTCGGCTCCGACCTTACCGGTCCTTCGGCAAGACAGGTTCGCACGCCCATGGCTGGCGACCGCTCGGCCACGGTCAATCGGCTTGGCGGTCGAGGCCACGATGCCGACGGATTCCGGTGCGCTCCGGATCACCGGGCGATCCAGCCCGGCATCCGGTTCCGGAAACCGGGACCGGAACCGCGCACAAAAGGTCTCATCGGGCACCGCCACAGGATCAGGAATGCCCTTGCCTGGCACATGGGTTGGCTTACGGTCGGGGCCATCACCGAACGGCGATCCATGCCGCTTGATCGATCCGCGCATGGGCTGAAGTTTACAGTCTGCGGCAGCCGGCCTTTCCTTCGGAATCGTTTCATCCGGCCCTGGGCAAGACTCCCCGGTGCAAAATCCTTGACAGCAATTTCAGGCGTGCCGTAACGTGCCCTTGATTGACCTCCCGTTCGTGTTGTGGCGCATGGCGAATGACTTGATCAATCCTGGTTTGAATTCAGTGGGTTCGGAGCACGGGGCCTAGGTGTGCAGACCCCGGCCTGTTCGGGTTCCGGGCCGAACGTTGCCGTGTCTGATACCTGGCGCGTCACTGGGCGCCGGTTTCGTTCGAAATTAGCTGAGGCAGTCACGTGCACGACCGTGGTCCTGATGGCGAACCCTTCGCGAAACGATTCGCCGAACGGATACTCGCGGCACGCTGGCTTGTCGTACTGATCACCCTGGTCTCTGTTGGACTCGCATCGAGCGGCATTGCACGGCTCGAATTTTCCGCCAACTACCGCATTTTCTTCGACGACGACAATCCCCAGCTCCTGGCGCTGGAAACGCTGGAGAATACATACGGAAAAAACGAAAATATCGTGTTCCTGATTGTCCCGGACGATGGTGACGCCACCTCGGAAAGTGCACTCTCTGCAGCTGTATGGCTCACGGATGCCGCCTGGAATACACCTTATTCGAGACGCGTCGACTCGCTTGCCAATTTTCAACATACGACCGCCGACGGCGACGACCTGTATGTGCGGGACCTTGTTGATCCGCATGAAGTCGCCGAAGCTGAAGTGCGATCACGAATACGGGCGATCGCCTTATCCGATCCGCGTATCGCGGGCAGTATCCTGGCAAGGGGCGGGGACGTCAGTGTCGTCAACGTCACAGTTGAACTTCCGGAAGAGGGCCTGTTGGACGCAGTGGCCGAGGTTGCCGAATTCGCCAGATCGGTTGCCAGGGAGGCAGAGAGCATGTTTCCCGACATCGACCTGCGTATCGTCGGTACGGTCATGATCAACCAGACTTTCGTTGAGGCGTCGATTGGCAGCCAGATGATCTTTCTGCCGGCCAGCCTCCTGCTCATGGCCGTGATCCTTGGCGTCCTGATCCGGAGCTGGGCGGGTGTGGCGGCGACCGGGTTGGTCATCGTGTTTTCCATTCTCGTGTCCATCGGTCTGGGCGTATGGGTTGGTCTGGTTTTTTCCCCGCCCGTCTCGCCGGCGCCGACCATCGTACTGATGATTGTCGTGGCGAACTGCGTGCACCTGCTGGTGGCTTTGCGGCAGAGCCTGCGTGCCGGCAATTCCAGGCATGATGCCATCGTCGAATCCATCAGGCTCAACCTTCATCCGGTGTTTCTGGCGAGCCTGACGACCGCACTCGGGTTCCTGAGCATGAACTTTTCCGAGGTTCCGCCCTACCGTCATCTCGGCAACTTCGTCGCATTGGGGATCTTCGCCTCGTTCGTTCTCTCCGTCACTTTTCTGCCGGCCCTTCTCTCGCTTCTCCCCATTCGCGCCACTAAGGAACGCCGACTCCCGGGACCCACCATGAACGCCCTGGCCGACTTCGTGTTGCGCCACAGAAAGGCTGTATTGTGGGGGTGGGCGGTGATTGTGCCCGTGATGATGTTGGCCATTCCACGCAATGAGCTCAATGACGTCCTGGTTCATTTCTTCGATGAGAGCGTCGAGTTTCGCCAGGACACGGACTTCATGGACGAGCGCCTGAGCGGCAATACGCTGCTCGAGTACTCACTGGAGGCGTCTTCCGAGGGTGGCGTCACAGATCCCCTATTCCTCGCCGAGGTTGCGAATTTCGCGGACTGGTTTCGAGAACAGCAACCCGTACGTCACGTGTCGGTAATCACTGATACCTTTCGGCAACTCAACATGAGCATGCATGGTGACGATCCGAAAGCTTACCGGATTCCGGAAACACGGGATCTGGTAGCCCAGTACTTGCTGCTCTACGAGTTGTCGCTTCCGCAGGGTCTGAACCTCAACAATCAGATCGACAGGTCCCGATCGGCCACACGAGTAACGATTTCGGCGGAGACACTATATTCACAGAATGTGCTTGACCTGAATTCCCATGCCGAGGCCTGGCTTGCGGAAAACGCGCCGCATGTCGCCAGTGTCAACAGCACCGGCCCCGCAGCACTGTTCGCCTACATTGGCCAAAGGAACATTCGTGCCATGCTGGTGGGGACGATGGTCGTGCTCCTGGCCATTTCCGCCATTCTCCTCTTTGCCTTGCGATCCCTGCGGCTGGGGGTGATCAGCATCGTTCCCAATTTGGTACCGGCCGTTCTGGGCTTCGGCGTCTGGGGATTGACGGTAGGAACGGTGGGACTCTCGCTATCCGTCGTGGTGGCCATGACCGTCGGGATCGTCGTGGACGACACGGTGCATTTCCTCAGCAAATACCTTCGTGCCCGGCGCGAGTACGGCCACGACCCGGAAGAGGCGGTGCGTTACGCCTTTGACACGGCTGGCCGATCCTTGTTCACGACGACGGTTGTATTGGTCGCCGGTTTCCTGATTTTCGTGTTCTCACCGTTTGTTCCCACCGCACAGGTTGGAGTCTTGACAGCCATTATCATTGGCTTTGCGCTCATTGCCGACCTGTCGCTCTTGCCGGCGCTGTTGACTGCGGCAGATCGACGCACGCGGAGGCCGAATAGGAATTATTTTCGTCAGATTTAGCCTCATTTGCATGAATCTCTAGTTTAAATTTAGTATTGTAAATTTTATTTTGTTTATTTCTCATTGGAACTTGATCATTCATCAGTTTCGTGCCAGATTTCAGTCGTGCGCACGAGTCGAGTTGCTTGTCGGAAATACGGAGGGTTACCATGAGAAGTGGCGACGAAATGTTGCAGCATGTTGTCGAGAAGTCTGCGTTGGACGTGGATTTCAGGCAACAGCTTCTTGCAGATCCCAAGTCTGCAATCAGTGAAGAGTTGGGGATCACCATTCCCGATTCCATGACGATCAAGGTCCACGAAAGCGACATGCAAACAGTACATCTTGCGTTGCCGCCGGACCCGAACATCACCGAGGAACAACTCGAAGCGATTTCAGCTGGACTGTGCTGCTGCTGGTAGACCCATGCGCCGGCGAGTCGCCGGTCACGATGCGAAACGACCATCCGATTCCGCATTTTTCGAAGGCATGAACGGACCCCGCCGTCCCGGTTCAGGGATGTTTTGCAGGGCGTTCGTGTTGGTCTGATGTTCCCGTCAATCTGGAACCGCTCCGGATAGTACCATGAACACGTAGGCCTTTGCTTTTCGAAGCTGGTTTCCGGATATGACCAGCTTTATGTGGTGAATTCCGCGCAGGAGGATGAAGCGACCAGACTTTGCGAAAAGCGTTGTCGGTTTCGAAACCCAGTCGGCGAGAGCCCTGAGCTTTTCCTGAACGACTATGTCCTCGTGGCCCAGGGCCGAAAGGAACGGGTCCCAGTCGGTGAGGCCGTCAAGCCAATACCTTGAGTCCTTCGTGTATCTTTGCTTGACAATGAGCGTGAGGCCGAGCACCGGACCAATTCCCTTTTCCTGAACGTCGATGTTGACTCCGGTCCTGATAATGTTGGCGCGTTCCATGAAGCGTTCAATCACGGACCCGACAGCCGAGATCCGACCCGGCCAGCCCGAGCGCACCAGAAATGAACAGACTTCCTGTCGAGATTTGAAGCCCATGATCGCCAGGCGGATTGCCGGGGAACGAGACGGAAATATACCGAAGGAATCCAAGCGCGTATCGCCTGGCTGTGCCCGGCAAACGCATTCGATGGTCTCCCGCCTAGCTTCGGTCACTGACCAGCCAACGCAGGATACGAGCGCATCGACAACCGTGGCGACATCATTCACCTGATTGCCACCGCCGATGATCGGTCGTTCTCCCGGCCGCAGGAACATTCCCGGAATCAAGACGTGGTCGTGCCGAGCCGTGCCAATGTCGTATTCCAGCATCAACTTGCGGCCGACAATGTCACGCAGGGATGAATCCTTGGCATCCATCTGCCTGAAAAGCGATGTAATCGCTTTCGCGGTCTCATCCGCCGTATCGGTTCGCGCGCGGTCCCGGAAAAACGCTGCCGGTTGAGTTCCACCCGCGAGTGAAACGCCGAAGTCCGCCTCTGGCCTGCGCTCATGCAAAGGGAATTCAAAGCCGAAGGGAAGTGCTCCAATCGTGATCGGGAGTGTTCCTGCGCATTCGAGTACCCGCTCCCACTCCGGATCTCCGATCAGAATCCGCGAAATCCTGTTTCGAAAATGTCCGAGCAGATCGCCCATGGTGCCGCCTTCTTCAGCGAGGCGGTCCTGAGTCAGAGTGACAGCCTTGTCTATGTCCATGGTAGGCATATCACGCGATGACCGGTGCGGCATTCAGTTCGGCTTCGGCAAGAGGATGAAGGCGGACGCCCATCCTGACAGGCACATCGAAAAGGCGGCCAGGGGCGAACCGTGCCCAGAAGTGGCGCATGCCCGGCACGATGACCCGAACCACAGGCAGGCCGATGTCGGGCCGTGTCTGATCCAGAACCAGGAATTCCATGCCGGCGGCTTCGACCCGGAGGCGGCACTCTTCCACATCGTCGCGCGTATCCGTAGATTCCGGCACCGGAAAATGCGAAGCCTTGCGACGTGGTCCGTCCGGGACCAGCCAAGAGCAGTTGGCGATTCGAGCTGTATTCCACCACCAAAGCGCCAGCGGATCATCGATCATGGGCCTGTCTGTGCGCACGCGCGGACGTGGCAGCCAAGTCAGGCACTGATTCAATTCGGCGACCGCACGAAGCGCGGCGATACGCGGGTCAGCGTGGGCACCGGCGCCGTAAATGATGTCTTCGGTCTCGGCCTCCGGCCGGCGCGAGAGCGCGACGAATGCGGGAATGCCGATGTCCGAGGTAATGTCGAGAATCCACAGATCGCGCTCATGACGGGCGTAATAGTCCGGAGCTGACGCCAGGTACCTGTCGTCGAAGCTGGAAAGATCGACCGCAGGCACCCGCAGCCGATTATACCACCAGATTGCGAAGGCATCGCGCTCCACCAGTTCGTAGAAACCCTGAAGGATGGCTTCTTCCACTGTATTTCCGGCAGCGCATCCGTTCGAGTCTGCGATCAGGTCCGCGGGATCGCGCTGTTGCGTGGACATGCTATAGTAGAGCATAGACGTCGGCAGATAGCGGTGCCGTTGCTGCGTAAACGACCACACTGGTGTCCAGTCTGTGTCGGCATCGGGTTCGAGATGCCGTGGCACGATGTTGTTGGGGTGACCCTTCGCGTTGATGCTCGCCGCATTGTCAAACTGCAGTTCGCTGAACAATTGCGCGTCATTTGGGTGTATGGCGTCGTCTCCTTCGGCGAAATCGATGAATCGCTTGCGAACCCGGATTTCATCTCCATGGCACACGCCCGAATAGCGTTCCACCGCCTCGCAAAATGCACTGACCTTGGATTGATTCCGCGTCGTGCCCTTGCCGGCGCACTTGTTGCGCAGGCCGCGCCTGAGCGAACTCAACGTCCGTCTCCTCGTTCCAAGATTGCTTCCGGACCAATAGACGTGCAACCAGGAATCGGTCTCATCAGTCGTGCGTGTCAGCCAGGTCACGACACCGCTGATCGGACTCACCAGGTGGCGGTATTTCGCCAGGGTGGCGTCCGGCGCCATGGTGCGCGCACCGCCGCTGTTCCAATGGGTTTTTGGACTCGCCTCCAGACGTAGCGGAACCGGCAGCCGGTCAGGCCGATACAATTCTTCGTCACCACAGGCCAGACATTGTGGCCGCCGCATGACCAGATGCGGCGAACTCTCGAGTGTACCGACATTCACCGCGACCGCGTGGTCGTGAATCCGGGTTGCCGCACCGAGGATCAACCATTTGACAATTTCCACCCCAATCAGTCCGAACAGTGCTTCCAGGACCGCCGGATTGGCGGCGAACGGCTTGAACGCAGCCTCCTCGCCTTCAACATTGCGGAGAAAGCTGTGAATTTCCTGATGGTTACGCAGGCGATAGGCCAAGCATTCCCAGCAGGGTCCCTGCCTGTCTGTGCGAAAGACGGGGCCGAACAGCGCCTCCATGCCAAGTGGCCGCACAAGCATCCATGGTGCGTTCGCGTCAAGCCGACGTCGATTCACTTCGGCATGGCCGGCGTCGAGATAGTCGTTGCAGACGACGACGGTGAGGTCGGGGTCGGCGGCCGTTACCCTGACTCCGCTTGCATCAAGATGCCGGATGAGCCGTCCTCTGTCACCGTCAACCGTTACTCGAGATTCCTCCAGCCGCTGTTCAACCCAACGCGGCGATGCACCAAGAGACGACCAGTAGGCCGCTTGGCTTTCGTCCATTCCATGTTCCGCCGAGATGACATAGCCTTTGGCGGAGAGTGAGACGACAGCCGCAATGACGTCGGTCGCGGCATGGGCACCGTCAAGCGCAGCGACAATTTCGTCGTGGACGTGGCGTCCATCGAGCAGCGGCAGCAGGTCGCTAAGGAGCGCACCGTGAAGCAGCGTATTGAATGCCTCGGAAACGAGCAGCGTCCTCTGTTCACCGATATCGTGGAATTTGAGATGAGGGGTTAATGTTGGACGTTGGACGAGGCCCTGGTCTGCAGGTGTGGTCCTGGTCATGATCCCATGCCGGAATTTTCCGTACGCTTGCGCAGGCGTCGGCGATTCCAGCGTCGTGTCCACCGGCCGCTTCATGAAAGCCAGAGGAACGCGTCGGACCCGAAAACGGCGCTGGAAGCCGGGGCGCGAAGCCCCGAACAGCGTGGATTGATCGGAGCCGTGCCGGCACGCAACGCCCGGGCAGCGTTCAACAGGTGTTGATACATCGCTGTTCTCCAATGGCCGCTCGGCAGACCGTCCCGGTATGTGCCGCCACATTGGACGTTGTGGTCGGTTGCGGCCCTTTCAGGCATTTCGACGGTTCGTATGGTGTCTGCAACAACAATGATCAACACGAAGCAATTCGTGTCATGATATTTTCTTCCTGAGCCCGGGATTCTCATTGTTTCAGGCACTTGTGGGGCATTGGGATCGGTACGTTATGAACGATGCGGTGCCGGACAATTCCACACTCGATCCTTCCTCATGAGCGCCAGCGTCGGGAACAGGTGCGTGACAGAAGAGTGACAAACGGTACCGTGTTTGAACTGCGCACTGGCACGGCCCGGCGTGACATCCCGGTGCACTACGGTTCGTACGCGCCCTGCTTCAACCGCTGCAACAGGTGGGCCCGGAACGGCCTCCGGTCATCGATTTTGGAGGAACATGTGAGAATTGGTACTCTCTCCGACGGATTCTAGTGGCTTCAGGACAGCATGCCATGTGCCGCGGCAAACGTATCCAACCGTGTTACCGAAACGGTTCTTCTGGTTTTCAGGGTTGTGCGCGGCCCTGTTCACCAAGGTATTCGAATGACGTGCGGAATACATCCACCAATTCCTCCATGGCGATCGCATCGTCGCCGCACCGATATGTACTGCCGCAAAACCTGCCGATTTCCCTGGCCGAAACATCAAGCCTGTCTGCTTCCGCAAGCAATCGGAGGGCGTCCTCCGGGGACACCGCGAGAAGATATCGACCCTGGTCCTCTCCAAAGTACCAGCCCAGATTCCCCGATTCGAGAATCAATCCAATTCCTGACCGTTCCGCAAGTTCGAAACCTGCCAGTGCAAGTCCGCCGTCAGAAAGGTCTGTCGCCGCATGGATCAGCGATTGGCAGGCCCTGACGAAGTCTCCGTGAACGCGCTCGGAGTGCAGATCGACGGGGGGAGGGGGGCCTTCTTCCCGGTGGAAGACCTCCGCGAGCAAGGCAGATTGCCCGAGATGGCCGCGGGTTTCGCCTACAAGAATGGCGGTGTCTCCATCGACCGCCCTGGTCCCAATCAGCGTGTCAAGTCGATCAATCAGGCCAACCGCGCCGATCGTCGGGGTGGGGAGGATCGCTTTACCGTCAGTCTCGTTGTAGAAGGACACGTTACCGGAAACGACGGGCATGTCCAGTGCCGTACAGGCTTCGCTGATGCCGGCGATGCATCCGGCAAACTGGCCCATGACGGCCGGATTCTCAGGATTTCCGAAATTCAGGCAGTCGGTACACGCGATCGGAACCGCGCCGGCTGCCGTGAGGTTTCGATATGCCTCGGCAACAGCCTGCTTGCCGCCGACCTCGGGGTCGGCAGCGCAATAACGCGGCGTGACGTCGCAAGTAAACGCCAGCGCCTTGTTGGTGCCGTGAACACGAACCACGGCGGCACCAAATCCGGGAGGGCGTACCGTGTCCGCCATGACCGAACTGTCATACTGTTGGTAGACCCAGTGCCGTGATGCGAGATTGGGTGTCGAAAGGAGGGATTTCAAGGCCAGAACCGGGGAGATACCCGGGATTTCCACAAGCGGCGGCTGGGGAGGAGTCGCCCGGGTTTCACGGTCATACTGCGGAGCTTCACGGGAAAGTGCGCTCAGCGGCAGGTCTGCCTTGACCTTTCCCTCTTGCGTCACGACGAAGCGGTCGTCCGTGATGGTCTCGCCGATGATTGCAAACTCCAGCTCCCACTTTTTGAAGATTTTTTGCGCAATGTCGTCGTGACCCGGGTTCATGACCATCAACATGCGTTCTTGCGATTCGCTGAGCATCATTTCGTAGGCCGTCATCCCTTCCTCTCGGACGGGCACCTGTTCCAGATCCAGGCGGACTCCGAGTCCGCCCTTGTCCCCCATCTCGACCGCCGAGCACGTCAGCCCGGCGGCTCCCATGTCCTGAATGGCGTTGACGGCCCCGGTGGCCATCAATTCGAGACAGGCTTCGAGCAGCCGCTTCTCCGTAAATGGATCCCCGACCTGAACCGTCGATCGACTCCCCGAGACGGCACTATCAAACTCCGAAGATGCCATCGACGACCCGCCGACGCCGTCGCGCCCCGTGCGTGCACCGAGATAGACGACCGGCCTGCCGGCGTTGCTTGCAGCCGAGTAGAAAATGCTGTCGGTTTCAACAAGGCCGGCTGCGAAGGCATTGACCAGGCAGTTTCCGTCGTACGCCCTGTGAAACCGAACTTCACCACCAACGGTCGGCACGCCAAAACAGTTTCCGTAACTTCCTATTCCTTCGACGGCTCCTGAAAGCAGGGACTTTGTTTTCGGGTGATCAGGGGAACCGAAAGAAAGGGAGTTCATCGCTGCGATCGGCCTGGCTCCCATGGTGAATACATCGCGGAGAATTCCGCCCACGCCCGTTGCCGCTCCCTGGAACGGTTCGATGTACGAAGGGTGGTTATGGCTTTCCATCTTGAAGACGACCGCCTGGCCATCGCCAATGTCCACGACACCGGCATTTTCACCCGGGCCACGAATCACCCTGGGCCCTGTTGTCGGAAGCAGGCGCAACCACTTACGCGATGATTTGTAGGAGCAATGCTCATTCCACATTGCCGAGATGATCCCGAGTTCGGTGAAGCTCGGCGTACGGCCAAGCATCTCAAGAACACGTTGATACTCCGTGGAATTCAATCCGTGATCCCGAATGACTTCGTCCGTGATCTCCGGTTCCTGTCTCACGTTTTCCTGTTCTTCATCTTTGGATGCTGGATGGACGTCGTCGATTTCGGCGTCTCGGGGTGTCGCCGAAAGGCAAGTGCAGTCCCTGCAAAGAATTTTGGCGAGCGGCTGGCCTGGCACCGGTCGCCCGGTTTCCTCCGCCCCGACCGGAAGGACAGGGATCGACCGCTTCAGGAACGGGTCGCCCCAGCATGCGACGCACTGCCATCAGACTCGTGAAATTTTCTGAATGCGATGATCTCATGAATGACGAAATCGCGGAATGCCGCCACCCGTTTCGAATGCCTGAGTTCTTCGGGATAGGCAAGGTACACGGGGATGCCTTGGCTTTGTTCATCCGGAAGTACCCTGACGAGCTGCGGGAAGTCGTCTGTGACGTAGTTTGGCAAAACCCCGATCCCCACGCCGTGCAGCACCGCCTGGAGTACGCCGAAATAGTTGTTTACGGTCATGTGCGAGCAGTGTTCGGATTTCAGGAAGGGCACGGTCCAATTGTAGGCAGAGTTCGGTTGTTCGGTCGCCGGGCTCTGGCTGACGAGACGGTGATCGTGAAGCTGGGCACGGGCGGACGGTGAGCCGTTGACTGCCAGGTACTCCTGGGATGCATAAAGGCGCATGTTGACCGTCATCAGTCTGCGGCGAATGAGTTCGGCCTGGCTCGGTTCTTTCATCCGAATGGCGACGTCGGCTTCCCTCATCGACAAATCCAGAACGTGTTCCGCAAGTCGGAGGTCGATCTTGAGGTTCGGGTGACGCGCGAACAGTTGACCGATTCGGGGCGCCAGCCACAGGGTCCCGAATCCAGTTGTTGTCGTCACTCTCAATTCGCCTTGTACCGCGTTTTGATCGTCATGGATCCTGACTTCCGCTCGATCGATCTCCGACCTGATCTTTCTCGCGGTCTCGAACAGGAGTTCGCCGGATTCCGTCAGGATCAGCCCCCGCGCATGCCGGTGAAACAGGACCGCAGCCAGGCTGTCCTCCAGGGCGCTGATCTGCCTGCTGACCGCTGACTGGGACAGGTGCAGTATTTCGCCTGCCCTCGTCAGACTGCCGGCTTCGGCAACCGCATGAAAAACGCGTAGCTTGTCCCAGTCCATGGGCTGGTTTCCTTCGATGACCCGTCCACTGGAACCGAGATCAGGAACGGGGCAGGGCCTTTTGCCCCCTTCCTGTGTTTTCCGTTCGCAAGTCCGATCCCCGGACCAGACCAGGGTGAGTGCCTGTCATCCCTTTCGAACCAGAAATTCGAATGGCAATTCCGATGTGCAATACTTGACCATTCCGTGGCCCTGCTCATCACAGAAATGCGGAAAATCCACAACCGCCGCCGGATCGTCTGTCAGGATTCGAAGAACCTGGCCTTCGCTCATGTCCCGCAACCTTCGCCGGGCCTTCAATACGGGGAGTGGACATTGCAGACCGGTGGCGTCCAGTTCGGCATCCCAATCCTGATCCATACGTGTCCGATAGGTCGACTTGAAACGAATGTCCACGGATTTGTGAGCGACGCGGAGATGACCGCGGCGCCGTAGGCGTTTATGGGTCTTCGCATGATCGGGATTGACATATTCGAATCGAGTCCGATGGTCGCCGTCGGCCTGGCCGGTTTCGCGGGCTTGCTCAGTTTTCTGAGCCCGTGTGTCCTCCCGATCGTACCTCCTTACCTGGCGTTCATGGGCGGAATCACAGTGAGTGACATGGAAGAACACGGTGATTCCGACAGCCGGGTACTCATCGCAGCGTGCTGCTTTGTTGCCGGTCTCTCGGTCGTGTTCATGTTTCTCGGTTTGGCGGCGTCCACTGCCGGACGCATGTTGCTCCAGTTCCAGGCGGAACTCGGGATTGTGGCAGGGCTGATGATTCTTGTCTTCGGAATTCATTTTCTGGGAATTTTCAGGATTCCGCTGTTTGACCGGGAGGCAAGGATCAACACCGGTGGTTGGGGAGGAAGCGCACTCGGGGCATTCGTTCTCGGGTTGGCTTTCGCATTCGGCTGGACCCCATGTATCGGTCCGATACTGGGAGCCATCCTCTCCCTGGTCATCCAGGAAGGCTCGGGGTCCTACGGGGCTGCTCTCATGGCGGCATATGCTGTCGGGCTGGGAGTCCCGTTCATCCTGGTTGCTGCCTTCGTGAGAAAATCGCTTGGTATCATGCAACGCTTTCGTCGCGTTTCAACCTGGTTTGAACGGACGGCGGGTTGCCTGTTTCTCCTCGTCGGTACCTTGCTCGTGACCGGCAATTTTTCGGACATTTCGTTCTGGTTGTTGGAAACGTTTCCGGGGCTCGCCGATTTCGGGTGACGCCGGCCTTGGCCCGCGTGCGGTGGGACCATGCCGTGTTCAGGTGCGGCCCATGCCTCACATGGCCGTCAGCCACATGAATCTGCCGTCCCCGACCTGCGTGAGCGACGCCTGTGCCATTCGAGAACAAACACGCGAATGGCCGAAGCAAGTCCCGATTTCATGCGTCTTGCCGCATCAATCTCCGTGATCAGCGCGTTTCGAGAGATACCTCGTTCACGCGCAATTTCCCCGAGATCCGTCCAGAACCCGGCTTCGAGCGAGACACTGGTCCGGTGACCTCGGATGGTTACCGAGTACTTTTCCGGTCGTGCATACATTTCGACAAAAGGGGCGGATTCGGCCTACGATCCCGTCGCGTTTTCCGCACCCGCCCGGTGCCAGCCCGCCGCATTCGGGACGGCTGCGCCGGACATGGAGCCGGGGAAGGACGTGACGAAAGCACGATTGCGGGGAATCACTTCGGCCCCAACATGCGTTCCGGTCTGACGACGCGATTGAACGTTTCTTCGTCGACGTAACCCAGCCGCAGCGCCTCTTCCTTGAGAGTCGTTCCGTTTGCATGTGCCGACTTCGCGACCTTCGTCGCGTTGTCGTACCCGATTTCCGGAGCAAGTGCCGTGACCAGCATCAGACTGTCATTGAGCAGGGCATCGATTCGCGACGTATTGGCCTCAATCCCGACCACGCAGTTGTCGGCAAACGCACGGGACGAGTCGGCGAGAAGCTGTATAGACTGCAATACGTTGTAGACCATAACCGGTTTGAACACGTTGAGTTCGAAATGGCCCTGCGAGCCAGCGAACCCGACGGCCGCATCGTTGCCCATGACGTGAACCGCAACTTGAGTGATTGCTTCGCACTGGGTCGGATTGACCTTGCCGGGCATGATCGAGCTTCCGGGTTCGTTCTCCGGAAGCGAAAGTTCGCCGAATCCGCACCTGGGTCCGGAACCGAGAAAGCGGATGTCGTTGGCGATCTTGAACAGGCTGGCCGCCATGGCGCGGAGCGATCCGGACATCCCGATAACGGCGTCATGAGCGGCGAGCGCCTCAAACTTGTTCGCCGCCGTGACGAATGGCAACCCGGTCTGTGCAGCGATTCGAGCCGCAATCGCGACGTCCCAGCCGCGAGGTGAATTCAGTCCGGTCCCTACTGCGGTCCCACCCTGTGCCAATGGGTAAATCGACTTCATTGCCTGGCGTACGCGGTCAATCCCTGCCTCAAGCTGGTGCGCGTAGCCTCCGAATTCCTGGCCCAGCGTGAGCGGGGTCGCGTCCTGGGTGTGCGTTCGACCGATCTTGATGATCGTCTCGAACTCCCCGGACTTGGCGGCCAGGCAGCCGTGCAGGTGTTCAAGTTCAGGCAGCAGGTGATCGTGTGCCGTCATCGCAATGGCGATGTGCATGGCGGTCGGATAGGTGTCGTTGGACGATTGCCCCTTGTTGCAGTGATCGTTCGGGTGGACAGGGGATTTGGTCCCGACTTCGCCTCCCAGGATTTCAATGGCCCGATTGGCGATGACTTCGTTCGCGTTCATGTTCGTCTGGGTCCCGGATCCCGTTTGCCAGACGACGAGGGGAAAGTGATCATCCAGGTCACCATTGGCGACCTCTTCCGCTGCCTGCACGATTGCGGTTCCGATCACGGGATCGATCAGGTTCCGCCCCATGTTTTCTTCGGCACAGGCCTTCTTGATGATTCCGAGTGCCCGGATGATGGAGACAGGCTGCCGCTCCCATCCGATCGGAAAGTTAGCGAGACTTCGCTGTGTCTGCGCGCCCCAATATCTGCCTGACGGGATCTCGATCGGACCGAAACTGTCGGTTTCCGTCCTTGTATCACGTATGTGGCCCGCCGCATGATTCGGCATCTTCGGAGGTCCTTCTATTTGCCAATCGGAGCCCGCGGCCGAATGTCCGCACTGGCCTCCTTACCCGATCTATCTGGATTTCGGTTTCCGGAAGGAATCCAGGCGGACGACCTTGCCGCCGTCACCTGGGGCATGATCAGCCTCCGCTCCTGCGTCATCGATCTCGATCATCGGGCTTTCCTGTTTCTGGTCTCCATCCTGATGTGAACCGTACTGGAATCGGAGGCCGAACTCGGCCGATGGATCGACAAAGGAGGTGATCGCGTCAAACGGAATGGTCAACTTTTCCGGGGTGTTGTCGAAACTGAGGACAACTGAGAACGACTTCGAAGTGACCGTCAGGTCCTGGAACCAGTGCTGGAGAACGATGGTCATTTCGTCCGGATGTCGCTCGAGGAGGCGGGATGGCACATCCACTCCTGAGCGTGTCGTGTCAAATGTCACGTAAAAATGATGCTCGCCCGGCAGACCCTCGCGGCCGATGCGTGCCAGGACGTTCGCGATCAGTTCCCGCATCGCCCGATGCATGAGTTCTCCGTAGTCAATTCCTTGATCCATACTGAGAGACCCTTGATGATCAGTAAGCGACGAGTCTTGCCCGGCCATCGCGAATTTAAGGGGTGTTTATCTGACGACGACCTGAATTGCGAGAGCGGGACCACCTTTATCGGCAGCCCGCTGAAATCCACCATGTCACCTCCCCGCCATGCGGTCGATCAGGACGCTGATGGTCGACAAATTGGTGTCCAGATGAGTGCAGGCTTCTGTTGCCAGGTGCCTGCCGACCCCGCCAGGTCTTGCTGAGACCTGGTCTAAAAATTTCGGTTAACCGCGCTGCATCAAGCAGCGAGAGCAACCGGAGCACGATTGTCGTTTGCAATTGTACTGTTTACGCCGATAACGGTGGCAGTCCGCCGAGCGAAAGCAGGCATCTTTACGCGTCCGTCGATACTGTTTCGGCCCCATGATCCTGGTGGAGCCGCCGGGTACCGCCCCCGGGTCCGGTCCGTTTATTACATGTGCGTTTATCGCCATAGTTCCGTGAGGAACACGCCTCATTTAGTCGATCCAGTCGTAAATGAAAAGGGTCAGAAGGAGAAATGGCCTAATAAGGCGTACAAATCTGACTCATCATCCCGCGCTGACGTGTCGCGAAATAATTTCTTGTCCTGGCCGCTTCGACTGAGGGTTGGCCATGTCTCGATTCTCAGGGAATCCTGTTCGACATGGAACGCGCCGACGTTGTTTGTCGACCCCGCCGGGACTACCGTTATCGAGCGGCCCGAACGTGATCGTCCGCCTGGAGATCCCGAGGAACTTCTCTTCCCAGATAGCAGCCGACCTTCGACCAATTCCTGCTCTTTTCCGGGCATTTGGTGGGTCCGGAACGGTTAAACGGAGCAATATGTCGGTCATCGAACAGTACGGCTTCCTGCGTCACCTGGTGCCGTACGCGCAGGGGGACTTGCCACCGGAACAGCGTTCTCTCCATGGGGGATGCGGACTTCGGGCTTGTGTGGCCCTCATGGACGCAACCCGAAGCCGCGGTGGACTTCGGTTCAGATTGCTGAATCCTTGCGCGAAGCCAAAGATCATCCGACGCAACTCTTATGAGCTTTCTCTGCAAGCCCGGAATCTAGCCTCACATTTCCTGAAGCATTCGCATCTCCCGATTTAGTGGAGCGGTTGATGAGACTGGCCCGTCTCGCCGACGTTTGGCCAGGAAACCCGGCGTTGGGTCGTCCGCTTGCGGACAAGGAGCTTTTCAAAGAGCTTCTCAGCGGTCATCAGGAGCAAGCGAAGGTAATCCGGGTGGAACGTCATTTCGGCAGCAAGCTCAACGGCGTGCTCAACTCTTATCCGGTTCGATTGACCAGCCCGTGCCGGTCGCGTGACCCTAATTCCACATCCTGTGGTTGCGACGTTCCGGGGGACGGGATCCTTCTTCGAGGCGGTGCCATCGTGATGGCAAACCCTGCTGCGTATCGATCACACGTCCACCCGGTTCCTCCGCGGCCCCGTCGAGCCGCCTCGGATTCAAAGCTCCTTTTTTCTCAGCCTGTGTCCCTGTCTCCGAAAGATGACGTTACGACACCGTCGCCTTGACGAACACTGCACCTGTCGGCACCAAGCCGATCAGGACATATCTCCACAGCGCGATCAGCAGCTTGCGCGCCACGGCAACGATTGCCCGCTTGCGCAAGAGCTTGTTACGCCGGCGCGCGCAGTAATTATGGTACCATTTCGAGATCTCGCTGTCGGGCTGCCACCGCAGCCAACGCCACGCCAACTGCACCAGATGCTTGCGTACCATCGAATTGCCGGCTTTGCTGATGCCCTGGTCATTCTCGACATCACCGCTCGCCCACGGGACCGGCACGAGACCCGCCCAGGCGGCGAGCTCCCGCCGGTTCCTGAAGTCCCGGTAGAACACCTCGTTCTGCAGAAGTAGAGCATCGTTCGCTCCGATCCCCTTCAACTTCACCAGCAACGCAGAACCGCCCGGCAAATCCGGCCCGGAAGCGGCAGCCGAACCAACACGCTCATCCTCTGTGCCAGGCTGATTTCTCTCCTCATGAGACGGATCCTGTGATGGCACCACTACTGCCGCCTCCGCGATCAGCGCGGCCTTCTTCTCCTCGACATCCGCCAGTTGCTCCATGACCTTGACGAGCCTTTCGTGCGTTGCCTCAACCTCATCCCGTAGACCCGGAGGTAAAGGCGTGCCGAAAGCCGTGCGCACCCCGGCCAGCTCGGCCGCAAATTTCGGGCTTCTCGGATCCAGCTCCCGGATCCCGTGCAGTTTAAGCAAACCATGAATCGTGTTGCCCAGACTGGTGCGCTCCTTCACAAGACGCTCCCGGTGCCGAAGCAGGCGCTTGGCATCCTCCTCCTCAACCGTCGGGATCCGCACGACCGATAGCGCTTCGGCCTCGCCCTGATCCCATGCCCTCAGGGCCCGCACCATCCGCCTGGCATCAATCTTGTCCGTCTTTGCTTTCTTCTTTTTGCGAACCACCTCGAGGCTCGCCGGATCGCACATGACAACATCGATTTGCGGCGCATGCTCAGCCAACCAGCGGGCCAACCAGAAGCCTTCGTATCCGGCCTCGTAAGTCAGCAGCACCCGAGACAAATTACCGGCACGGGCACAAGACCTCCCGATCTTTGAAACAAGACCCATCGTGTCGGCCGGATCCAGTTTGTGCAGGCCAACCCTGCCGGGGTCCTCCGGATCACCGATCCCAACAACCCAGGATTTCCCGCTGACTTCCACCGCCACATACAGCGTGCTAACTTCACCCTTGGAGGGAGCCACGTCGTTCAAGTCTTTCGACATCATCGATCTCCTTTCATTCGGCAAGGGGTTGCCGGTGAACGACCCCTTGCCACCATATCTTGATGCCTGATCTATTGCCTCCAGCCGAATCAGCCCGCAAGCGCTAATCCAGGCAGGCTCATGGTATCTTCGACGATGCGGGAATTGGGATGGATATACTGGAGAAAGGCGGGTTTGGCGTCTCGCTACGCATCCAACGGCCGGCCCCGCGTCATGCAGGACCGGACAGGCTCCGTTTATCAACCACCGGGCCGGCCCTGCATGTTACGTTTCGGAAAGGGCTTATATGGATGGGTTGACGGTGCGGTTTCACCACCAGATCCCGACCGATTTCGCCTGTTGCAGGGATCGGGAACGCCTGATCCTTACCCTGGATGATTCCTTGACAATTCGGGCGGATCGTGTCGTGATCGCGTGACGGGGAGCCAGCCTTTCCCGCACCAGACGAACCATGTGCCGAAGGCCCGACCGCGTGAGCGAAACCTCCACATACCGCAACATCATCTACCGGCTTCTGCCCGGCTCCAGGGCCAACGCACGGCGCCTGGCCGGACAGGCGGGCGCCTGTTGGGTCCCGGAATATTCGGGCTTGAAACGGCGGGTTTGTCCCACGTTCCCTGCTGACGGTTTTTTTCAGTGATTCAGTGACAATCCGGGACGGATTTTCTTCCCCAAGCAGAGCTTTTCAAGTAGCCACTCTGTCAGTTTGAAACCATATCAAGCAGCCTTTTGGCGCTGGCCGTTGCAGTCCGGTTGCCCTCCGGCTTGATTGGCCGGAGGGCCTGCCGCCAATGGCCTGGGACAGAAAAGGGTGGCCCGCGCGAATTGCCCCTCGCCGGGCCATGGGCGGCCCGTACAGCTAAGATTCGAAACAGAACTGACCGCCGAGGAATACGTTAGCCGGGAGGAGTGGAGGAACGCAAGCTTTCCTCCCTGCCTGAAAGGCCGGGACACGTGCGATTGCGGGCTGATGCGTCACGGGACCTACGGGCGGAAGACGCCGATCCCGATGCGCGTTGCCCGCTTCGACTGCCGTGACTGCCAGACCACGATCAGCCGTCTTCCGGATTTTGCCGCGGCGCGCCGCCGCGGTTCGCTGCAGGAGATCGAGGACGCCATGATGGTTCTCGCCACCGCCCCGAGCCGTTGGGCGGCGGCCCGGTGCCTGTTTCCCGACCGCGATGAGTTGGCGAACGCGATCCGCGATCTACTTGGCGCATTCATGGCGGTTTCGCTCTTCCTGGAGGCCGTCGTCACGCTGCGCCCCGACCTGTTCAGGGGAACTCCGGCGGACCTGGTGTCGATGCGCGCCGCGCTCGGCACCGAAACGCTGCTGGTTGACCTGCGCCAGGAGATGACGGCCCAGCTGCAGTTCCTGCCGCCTCCCGTCGGATTCCAGCCTCCCGGGACGGGTGGGAAATCCCCGACCGGGCCTCCAACACTATTCGAACCCTGTTCCGGGGCCGCCGATCGCGGCAGATGGGGCCGACCGGCGCATCGGAGCCCGGAATGACGGAGGGAATCACCATGAAAGACACGATCAACGACGGCCGGAAGGACGTCGCCCTGTTTCGCTTTGCCATGATCTCGGAGGCCCTGCACCTTCCGCCGGAGGAGGTGGCGCCGTACCTGAAGCGGCAAGCGCAACGGGAGGTGACGATCCCGGGGTCGGGCCGGCGCAAGGTTGCGGCAACGACGATGCGGAGCTGGATCCGCGCCTACCGGAAGTCGGGTTTCGACGGGCTGATGCCGAAGCGCCGCAAGGACCGCGGCCTGCTTCGGCACATGCCGGGCGATGTTGTCGAGACCCTGCTGGCGATCCGCCGGGAGAACATGGACCTCAGCGTCCGGCAGGTCATCGCGCGGGCGCGGGCCACGGACGCCGTCCCCGACGATGTCATCGTCGCCCCCTCGATGACTTCATCGGATGGTCTCCGGCCGTCCGGGAGCGGAACCTGTATCGCGTGATCAACAATTCCCGCGCTTTCTGGTCATGCCATGGGTCCGAATCCCGAACCTGGCTTCCCACATCCTCTCAAGTGTGCGCCGCCAACTGCCCGGGGACTGGCAAAGGCGGTACAATATCTCCCCGGTCCTGATGGAAACCTTCGTCGAAACCCCGCGCTTCCCCGGGATCACCTACAAGGCTTCCGGATGGATCCATGTCGGAGCCACGCAGGGACGCGGGCGTTACGACACACGGAAGGAATTCGGAAAGCCGATCAAGGCCATCTGGCTCTGCCCGCTCAGAAAATACTGGAAACGAGCATTAAATCAGTGAAAGCCAGAAAGGCCATCACACCGTCGACAAACGGTTACGAGCTGCACTGCGCCCAAAACGGCTCCAAGAAGGGGTGAGCAGATACTCAAATTCATTGATTTGCTCAATCGATAAATAGATATTTTCGATTGGGCAATATGAGAGAAGGTGTTAGTCTTTTCGATATGGGCTCCGAGACCGCGATTTCACGACCGTGAATCTGCAGAGGGTTTCAACACCACTCGCGGTCTGAAAACTCCAACAAGTGGCCGGGGCACCGTCTTGTGGTCGCGTCGCATGCGCACATTCTGTCAGCGCTGGCGCTCAAAACGGGAGGAATCAGATGATCCGCAATCGTGAATTGACGGCCAGAAAGGCCGACTCTTGTCAAAAGTTGAAGCGGGCCGCGCGCTCCATCGCGCACAGCATCGTCGCTGTTGTTGCGCTGGCCGCTATTGCCACCGTGGCAAACGCCCAGTCCTGCGAGGATCCGGAGGAGTTGACCTTCGCGATGGTGCCGACAGAAGAGACCGTCGCGGAGTTACAGCTGTACAAGCCGGTGACCGACCGACTGGCAACGGAAACGGGCAAGAAGATTCAGTTCTTCATGCCGACATCGTACGCCTCTGTCGTGGAGGGGCTTCTGGGCCAATTCATCGATGTCGCCGTGCTCGGCCCGTACAGCTACGTAATTGCCAACAGCAAGGACAGCACCGTCGAGGTCTTCGCCACCTATGCCAAGCGCCCCGGCCATCTTCAGGAAGAAGGCCCTGGATACAAGGCGGCGCTCGTGACCAAGAAGGGGTCGAATTACACCTCAATCGACTCTTTGAGTGGCACGACTCTCGGTCTGGTCGATCCCGGCAGCACTTCCGGCAATCTGTTTCCGCGGGTTGTCTTCGCCCCGGAGGTAGGTGGCGATCTGGACGAATACTTTGGAAAGGTCGTCTATACGGGTAGCCACGAGCTTTCAACGGTGGCTGTTGCCAAGGGCAAAGTGGACGCCGCATTTGTCGCCACGCACCGCTTCGACAACGTGGTGAACAAGGGCGAAGTGAAGCTCGAGGATTTCAACGTTCTTTGGTCCTCTCCGCCGATCCCCCAAGATCCCTTCGTCTATCGGAGCACCCTATGCGATGGCCTGAAGGCCAAGGTCAGGGCAACATTCCTCGGTTTGTCACCCTCCAACCCGGGCGAGAAGAACTTTCTCGACAACGTGAAGTCCAACAAGTTCGTCGCGATGTCGTCCAAGGACTATGATGTTATCCGTGAGCTGAAAAAGGCGAAGGACGCCTTGAAATAAGTGTGGCAATTGCGCTGGATTGTCCGCCGGCGCCAATGTCGGCAACCTTGTTGTCTGGAGAGGCGGGTCAACATCTCGCCTCTCTCAGGATCCTGATAGCAATGGGGGCGATGGAGGAACATGTCTATCCTTTCTGTCAAAGACTTGAGGGTTCGGTATTCGGCAGCCGGACCAGAAGTCCTCAAAGGGATCAGCTTCGAGGTCGATGAAGATGATTTCTTCGCGATAATCGGCCCCAGCGGTGCCGGCAAGTCCACACTGATCCGTTGCATCAACAGGCTGATCGAACCGACGTCGGGGCAAATAGAGCTCTATCGCACCGACGTCTTGTCTCTCAATGCCCGCCAGTTGCGCCAGCTTAGGCGCGGGATGGGAATGATCTTTCAAGAGTTCAACCTTGTGAACCGCATGTCCGTCATGGACAATGTGCTCTCCGGCAGGCTCGGCTATGTCGGCAACTTGACGGGGCTGTTCCGCCTGTTCTCGAAAGAGGACATCGCCCGTGCGCTATCAGTGCTGCATCGGGTTGGACTGTCCGATCATGTGGACAAACGCGCAGATGAACTTTCTGGTGGACAGCGCCAGCGTGTCGGTATCGCCCGTGCGCTAATGCAGGATCCCAAGCTCTTGTTGCTTGACGAGCCGACCTCGAGCCTAGACCCAAAAATCTCCCGCGAAGTGATGGCACTGATCATGGAGATCGCGGGGGAATATAAGGTGCCGGTGCTCTGCAATATACATGATGTCCAACTCGCGATGGAGTTCTGCAACAAGATCATCGGCCTGCAGGACGGCGTCAAGATGTTCGACGGGCCCACCTCGAAAATGAACGCGAAGAAGCTGGATGAGATATACGCGATGGAGGTCCTGTAGTGGCATCCGCGCAGGCGACGGCGGAACAGGTCGAACGCATCCTTGCAGCACGTTCGAAAAACAGACTTTTCCGGTCGCTCTTCTACGTCATCGTGCTCGCGCTCGTTGTCTGGAGCGTCAACACCACGATTGTAGAGGATACGGATTGGAAGCGTATGGGCTCCGTCTCCAGTGTGCTGGAATCGGTGGCGGAGTTTATTGGGTTCGACTTCGGGTTGTTTCCCAATCTTCTGGAGCCGGCGATCGAAACGATCATGGTGGCGACGCTGGGAACGCTGCTCGGCGTGGTGATCTGCGTACCGGCGATCTGGTTCGGCGCGCTCAACATCACGCCATTCATGCCGATCACCTACCCAGTGGCGCGGCTGATGATGACGCTCAGCCGTTCCATTCATGAAATCGTCTGGGCACTTTTCTTCGTGGCCGCCGTCGGGCTTGGCGCGCTGGCCGGGGTGCTGGCCATCGCGGTGCGTTCGGTCGGATTCATTGCCAAGTTGTCGGCAGAGGCCATAGAGGATCTTGACCACCGCCCCGTTGAGGCCATCCGCGCCGTCGGCGGCAACGAGTTCCAGGTCTTCATCTACGCTATCCTGCCCCAGGTGCTGCCCACCATGATCGGCGTTATCATTTTCGAATGGGAGATCAATATCCGCCGCTCGTCGATCCTCGGACTGGTCGGCGCCGGCGGTCTCGGTCTGGTCTTCTTCCGACAGCTCAATACCTTCAACTATCCTGGCGTGACGACGGTCATCGTCGCCATCCTGATCCTGATCCTGTTCGGCGAAATCGTGTCCCATTTGGTGCGGAAGGCAATCATCTAGCAATGGCGAGCACGGAGGCATCACATCGTGAACGAGGCGATGTCGCGTCGCCTCCGCGTGAATGGCGGCGCTTCAAATTTCCGGGGTCGCTGTACCGCTGGGGCGGGTTGCTGCTGGCGCTGGTCTTTTTGAGTTACTCGGTCGCCTATCTGAACATTCCGCTCGAGCGCTTCATCAACATGTTCGGCCGTGTGGGCAGTCTAGTCACCGACCGGTACTATCCGCCGGAGATCGATTATGTGACGGATCCCGACTATCTGGCTTCCGTCGTCGACACCATCCAGATGTCCTATCTCGGCGCTCTGTTCGGCCTGCTCATGGCGATACCGCTTGGCTGGTTCGGGTCCTATAACATGACGCCCAGCCGGCGTTACGTGTACCCGTTGGCCCGCTTCATGACGATGAGTGCGCGCGCGGTGCATGAAACCATCTGGGCGATCCTGTTTGTCACCATACTCGGCTTCGGCATGATGGCCGGAGTCCTGGCGTTGACCATGTTCTGCATAGGCTTTGCCGGCAAGCTGTTCGCAGAGGAGATCGAGGCCATCGACATGGGCCCGGTGGAAGCCATTCGGGCAACGGGAGCCAGTGAGTTGATGGTCATGGCTTATGGCGTATTTCCCCAGGTGCGCGTCGCCTTTACTGGCATTGGCATCTATACTTGGGACGTAGCCTTCCGCGCGGCGACGGTTGTCGGCTTCTTTGGCGCCGGTGGTATGGGCTGGTATCTGAAGCGCAATATTCTACAGATCGAAACTTACCGTGTCTCGGCAATCCTGCTCTCGATCGTCGTTCTGGTTCTGATCGCGGAAGGCGCATCCGCCTGGGCGCGGGCCCTGGTGGCGAAAGCCAAGTAGCCGCAATCACGGCCCGCTTACTTTTCCCGACCTTCCACGATTGAGGCGACAAGATGCAGGAATTCCCGGATCAATGGCCTGTTGCGGCGTGACTTCAAACAGGCAATATAGGCGTGCGTGAACATCTCGGCATCGGTCACCGTCTATGGTTTGAGATCCGGATGCGGCGCAAACTCCGTTTCCGAAATGACGCCGATTCCAAGGCCGCGGACGATCGCTTCGCGCAAGCCCTCCCGGCTTTCAGTCTCAAAACCGGTACCACCGTCACGCCCCTCGCGGTGGCGGCGGTATCGAAGCCCTTTTTGGGTTGTGGAACTGGCGGTGCGGACGATCATTTCCTCGTCCTGCAACTCCTTTAGGCGAATATTGTTTCTGTCGGCCAACCTGTGCCGCCGGTTCACAACCACAAATATTCGGTGCCGGTTATAGAACACCGGATGTATCGTATCGCTAGCCTCGATTTCCAACCCAACGGAATAATGTGCGCCCGGGATTTCAAAAGAAGCGTATCCTGAGGGTCCGGTTTCCGAGCCAGGGGATCGGCTGGGCGATCTCCCCGTAACCTGCAGCAAGCAGGAGCGGGTTGTTGGCGCGCCGTCCCAGGGTGACGATGATCTCGTCCCCGGTGATGCTGATGGTCGCGCTGGCGTTGACGAGCTTGCGGAAGATGGTGCGCGCCTTCGCAACCTCGAAGCCCTGTCCGACACGGATTCCGAGGAGCCTGTAGAGGCTGCTCGCCATCAGGGTGAGCTGGACATCGAGATCGATGCGCATGGGCACGGCGGCAGAGAGCGCGTCCATGTGGAAGAAGTCGATGGCGTCGGCGATGGTGTTTTCGATCACCATGCGCCGGGCGTAGCGGTCGACGAGTCCGGAGGCGGGCTCGTCCATCTGGTTGCTCAACAGCAGGGTCGGCTTTTCGTGGCCGAGATCGGTGATGGCGATCTGGCGGACCTCGCCGGGATAGTCCCTGATGCGGATCCTGCGCTCGAGGATGCGGGGCCTGCGGTAGATGCGTCCGACATTGGCGAGGGTGATCCTGCGCCACGCCTCCGGCGGCTCGGCGAGCAGGGACGCGACCATTTGCGCCGTTCGCCGGCGCAGCGTCAGGAAGGCGATGCCCATGGCGTCGAGCCGGGCCAGGTTGGCATAGGTGGTCAGGCGGCTGTCGAAGACCAGTTCGGCGGGCAGCGCCCCGGTCCGCGCACGCCAGGCCTCGACGAAACGCAGAACCTCGTCGTTCTGCCGGTTCTTGCGCACGCCGGTGTTGGCATAGGCGAAGACCCGGGCGTCGGCATCGCGGGCGAGGAAGGCGAGAACGCCCTTCTGGCGCCGGCTGCGCTTCGAGACGTAGTGCTTCTCGATGAGCGCGTCGTCGCCGTGATAGGGGATGGTATGGAAGTCGAGGTCGAAGGACCTCCCGCCGCCGAAATCGACCCCGAGGCCGCGGACGGCAGAATGCCAGCGCTCCATCATGGCCGGACTGCCGCGCGGGTCCACCCGGCATGAATACTCGGTGAGCGTGGCACGCTTGGGAATGACGTTGAGACCGGCGAAGAGGGCGAGACCCGGATCGAGGGTCTCGGCCATGACCTGGGTCGGGCGTCCGATGCCCCAGAGCTTGAGCGCGAGCAGGGAGCGCAGGGCATCCCCGGCGGTGATCATGCGGCTCCCCGGCAGGGCGCAGTCGGCGGCGAGGGTGTCGATGTCGATGCGGGCGAGATCGGGGGCGAACAGGAACAGGCCGCCGAAGTCGGTGCGCAGGCTCCGGGGCGAGAGATCGAGTTCGCGCCGGTCGGCGACGGCGGCAAGCTCGGGATGGACCGCGCGGCTGCGTTCGTCGGGCGAGCGCCGCCACAGCTTGGGCAGGCCTGCCCGCCTGATGACCCGCGCCACGGTGGTCTCGGAGACCGGGATCTTCTCCTTGCCGGTGAGATGATCGGCAATCTCCGCCGCCGAGAGGTTTTGTTTCCTGCGCAGCTCGACGATCCGCGCATCGCGGTCGGGTCCCGGCCGCGGCCTGCGCCTGCCGCGCCGGTCAGGCAGGAAGAAGGCTTCATCGGGTTCCCTGAGGAAGGCGGCGCGCAGGTTCCTGAGGGTTCCGGCTGCATAGCCGAAGCGCCCGGCGGCCTCGTCGACGGAGAGGCCGTCGACGAAGAGTGCGCGCAGGGCCTCATACTTCCTGTGTGTGCTGTTTTCGGGTTTGAGGAAGCGGTCTTCGGGGTTTTGCATGGCGGCTTTGCACTCATATTTGCCTGTTAGCCTGACAATTCCACCATATTTAGATATATCCCCCGGGTCAAGCGCAAAATCCGCTGTGTGGCCGTATCCGGGGTATAAGCGGGCAAAAACAGCCATATCGGGAGGGTCGGCGGCTGCGATGATGGCCATTGCGGGTGACGACGGAATTCCGGCATCACGCTATACGACGGTGGCGGAATCAATCTAACTGTCAATAATATATGCGACCGGGACTCCGGAAATCACCGATCAGGACGCGAAATCCCCTTGCCAGGGCGCAATTCCTTCACATTATTCAGTTGAGTTGGGGATCGAGGCTAGCCTGAATTGCCAGTGCGCCGTGAAAGGCGCGTCTTCCTTGCGGGTGCGAATCCCGCCCAACAATTGTCGCTTTCGGTTGGTAGCAGCCGGAGCGGGACATGGAGGCAACGACATGGACTGAAGCACTCCGGTGTCAAAGGACTGCGCAGAGCAGTTTAGCGAGCAGACAGGCGTGCAGCGAGTCTGGCTGCTGAACTAGCGGGTGGAAGTCCCGCCGGCGCAATTCTTGGTTTGGCGCCGTAGCATGTCCCACGGGTACGGGGGTGACCACGTGCCTGCGAGCTGGGATGTAGAAAGCCATCGTGGGCTTGGCTGGAGCAAGGCTCCAACCCGGTCCGGTCAGTCAGGATGGCGAGCGAACCGGAGGGCCGTAGCGAAAGTGAACGATCGTTGATGCGACGAAAACTCGCCCCCACATGGAAGCTGACTTGTGGGGATATTGGAGGATGCCAAGGGTCAGCCTGTTACCCGATGGCTAGCACCGGTGCGGAAGAACCGAGGTGAGCACGCACCGGGTCCCCCGGCGTAGAGACGGCGGCAATCCGGGAAAGTTCAGCAGTGAAAGATCGGAAGCATCTGTGTTTGGTTTCAATGCCGATTTAGGTCCAAATCCATGATTTTCGATCTGTCATCGGAAAGTTATCCCTGACTTGTCCACAGGTCTGATTTTCAACCGACACCCGGTTCCGGAGCAGTGGCCGTCCAGTTTCGGTCATCGCGTACGAGCACGTTGGCGAGAATGACCAATTTGCGCATGACCGCAGTCAGGGCAACCTTGTGCGCTTTACCCCTGCCGATCAGCCGATCGTAGAAGCTCTTCATGTCGGGGTTGAACTGGATCGCGGAGGTTGCGGCCATGTAGAGGGTATTGCGCGGGAGCATGCGCCCGCCCTTGATGTATCTCTGTCCCTTTCGCTTCCCGCTGTCATCGGGATATGGTGCCAGGCCGGCCAGGGCAGCGGCAGCGTGCCGGTCGACGGTGCCGAGTTCCGGGATCTCGGCACAAAGCACGGCGGCGGTGACCGCGCCGAAGCCCTTGATCGACTGCAGGATCCTGGCGCGGCGGGCGAATTCGGGATTGTTCGCAATCAGCGTACGGATCGCGTCCTCGAGCCGGGCGATCTGTTGCTCGAACTGCCCGATCATGTGGGCCGTCACTGCGACCGCCTCGGGGGCCTCGTATTCCCGGTTTGCATTGACGTACGCGGCCTTGTCGGCGGCCAGCTTCGCGCGTGCCCGGCACAGGTCGGCGAGCTGGAGTTGTTCCTCGCCGAGCGGTTCCGTCACCTCCGGACCCATGACCTGTCCCAGCCATGCCAGCAGGGATGCATCGAGGGGATCGGTCTTTGCCATCTGGCCCGCGGCCTGGGCGAAGCGCCGGGCCCTCAGCGGACTGACCACTGCCACCGGGAGACCGCCGGCGTGCAGGCTCTGGTGCAGTGCCCGGTGATAGCGGCCGGTCGCCTCGACGACGACAAGCTCGACACCGGCCTTGTGCAGCATCGTGCGCAATCCGCGGCGCCCGCCGGCGTCGTTCGGGAACTGCCGCGTTTCACCCGTCGGTTCGATGTGGACGTCGAGATGGGCCTTGCCGACATCGATACCGGCGACCACCTCGACCACCTTTTCCTGATTGATATTCTGTGATTTCTGGTTCATGGTCCTCGTCTCATCGTTTGTGTCCCGATACTCCTGTCCTTGCATATCATTCGGGCCTCGCGCCCCCGCATCTGTTCAGGACGACCGGGACATGATGGGGAGGGGCGACCAGGCTTCCGAACGGATCTTTATCCATGGTGAGTAGTCGGTCCGACCCCTCCCCGGCGGGGAAGGTGGCCACCTTCCCCGCAATCCCTGTCCCATGCAAGCACGCAACAGGAATGTTCCGATTCATGTGAAGACGACCATTGCAAGGCCGCACTTTTCCACAGATCCGCGCCAAAAAAATCTGTGGATAACTTGATTCAATTCTTTTCATGAATGTTGTCATACAAGGTGAGGAGGACAGACAGGATGTTGTGACCCTCGAATGTCAAGGACCGCGCCTATAACCGCGAGTGCGGGAAATGGTGCGGAGTCCTCCTGACTGGCGGATGAGGTCGATTAAGCGGTGATGGGCGGGACAACACAACCCGGCTGGAGCGAGGACCTCTGGGCTCAGGTGGCGAAGGTGGCAGGTCATGGCGGGACTCAGAGCCCGTCGCCGACCGAGGATACCATCCAGATCAAAGGGTGGTGCTGTCGAGCCGAAGGGCGGCGCAAACGCGGGATGGTGCCACGGGCATGGCTGGGTCAGCCTTAAACGTGGCGGATGTCGCGGAAGGCACCGTACCGAACTCCATTGGGGTGCCTGGTGCTTGAAGCCGTACCCGGGAAAACCGGACGTACGGAATTTCAGGGGGGGTGCTGGAAACGTGACCTGTGGTGCGCGCGCCAGTGCCCTACCCGACCGGAACGCGAAGTGAACGCTGAGCAGGCCTCGAAAACTGCAATGCGGGAGCCGACCCTCCGTTAGTTAGGGGAAGGCCGAAGGCGATACGGGAAGCAAGCGACAGATGCACCAAATCGTTCCCGCCGGGGTACTGGCGTCGGCATGTCTGCAAGAGGGAAGACGCTGCAACACGGGAAGCTCTGTCGGTGGTGGGCACGCACCAACCGGAAATCCGCGAGGACCAGTCCGGGCCGTCAGGGTGGCGGAGAGGCCCGTAGTACTGAGGACGCCGGGTAATGCCGGTCGAGGGAAGGGGCCTCAGGTTGGAGAGATGCGGAAAGGATGAACGCTTGCGGGAGTGGCTCAGCCTATAACCCCGCCTTGAGGGCAGAGACTTCGGAACGCGTCACATGCGGAAGCGAAGGGGTCGGACCCGAACGGTTCGACGCCGCCGGGGCGTGAACAGGCCCGGCGGCACACCGGAAACGACGCGGGAGGCAGGATGGCTGCCGTGCAGTGGCCTCGGGTTGCCGGACCAACCGGCTCCTCCCCCACGACCCGTTCTGGTGGTCCGTGTGCGAGGTGCATGATCCCACTGGAGAGCCCGGTGCGGGAAATCCGCACGCCGGGTTCGGAGAGCGGGGGACTGGAAACGCGGCTATGGGAGCCGGACTGAGGCCCGGAGCGAAAGCGACGGACAAGCCACCGGACCCTAAAGCTGGCGCGCCAGCCCCCGACTCTACGGGTGGAAGTCCCGCCGGCGCAATTCTCAGTTTGGCGCCGTAGCATATCCCACTGGTACCGGGGTGACCCTGTATCAGCGAGCTGGGAAGTAAGAAGCCGTCGTAGGCCAAATGCAGAATTGCCTTTGGTCTGGTCAGCCAGGACGGCGAGCAAACCGGAGGGCCGTAGCGAAAGCGAACGATTGTTTGAAGCGACGAAACTTCCTTCCCACATGAAGCTGATTTGTGGGGTAAACGGGGACGCCAAGGGTCTGTTAGCAATCTGATGGCCAGAGCCGATGCGGAAGAACTGAGGTGCACGCATCGGGATCCCCCGACGTAGAGACGGCGGCAATTCGGGAAAGTTCAATGGTGAAAGATCGGAAGCATCTGTGTTTGGTTTCAATGCCGATTTAGGTCCAAATCCATGATTTTCGATCTGTCATCGGAAAGTTATCCCTGACTTGTCCACAGGTCTGATTTTCAACCGACACCCGGTTCCGGAGCAGTGGCCGTCCAGTTTCGGTCATCGCGTACGAGCACGTTGGCGAGAATGACCAATTTGCGCATGACCGCAGTCAGGGCAACCTTGTGCGCTTTACCCCTGCCGATCAGCCGATCGTAGAAGCTCTTCATGTCGGGGTTGAACTGGATCGCGGAGGTTGCGGCCATGTAGAGGGTATTGCGCGGGAGCATGCGCCCGCCCTTGATGTATCTCTGTCCCTTTCGCTTCCCGCTGTCATCGGGATATGGTGCCAGGCCGGCCAGGGCAGCGGCAGCGTGCCGGTCGACGGTGCCGAGTTCCGGGATCTCGGCACAAAGCACGGCGGCGGTGACCGCGCCGAAGCCCTTGATCGACTGCAGGATCCTGGCGCGGCGGGCGAATTCGGGATTGTTCGCAATCAGCGTACGGATCGCGTCCTCGAGCCGGGCGATCTGTTGCTCGAACTGCCCGATCATGTGGGCCGTCACTGCGACCGCCTCGGGGGCCTCGTATTCCCGGTTTGCATTGACGTACGCGGCCTTGTCGGCGGCCAGCTTCGCGCGTGCCCGGCACAGGTCGGCGAGCTGGAGTTGTTCCTCGCCGAGCGGTTCCGTCACCTCCGGACCCATGACCTGTCCCAGCCATGCCAGCAGGGATGCATCGAGGGGATCGGTCTTTGCCATCTGGCCCGCGGCCTGGGCGAAGCGCCGGGCCCTCAGCGGACTGACCACTGCCACCGGGAGACCGCCGGCGTGCAGGCTCTGGTGCAGTGCCCGGTGATAGCGGCCGGTCGCCTCGACGACGACAAGCTCGACACCGGCCTTGTGCAGCATCGTGCGCAATCCGCGGCGCCCGCCGGCGTCGTTCGGGAACTGCCGCGTTTCACCCGTCGGTTCGATGTGGACGTCGAGATGGGCCTTGCCGACATCGATACCGGCGACCACCTCGACCACCTTTTCCTGATTGATATTCTGTGATTTCTGGTTCATGGTCCTCGTCTCATCGTTTGTGTCCCGATACTCCTGTCCTTGCATATCATTCGGGCCTCGCGCCCCCGCATCTGTTCAGGACGACCGGGACATGATGGGGAGGGGCGACCAGGCTTCCGAACGGATCTTTATCCATGGTGAGTAGTCGGTCCGACCCCTCCCCGGCGGGGAAGGTGGCCACCTTCCCCGCAATCCCTGTCCCATGCAAGCACGCAACAGGAATGTTCCGATTCATGTGAAGACGACCATTGCAAGGCCGCACTTTTCCACAGATCCGCGCCAAAAAAATCTGTGGATAACTTGATTCAATTCTTTTCATGAATGTTGTCATACAAGGTGAGGAGGACAGACAGGATGTTGTGACCCTCGAATGTCAAGGACCGCGCCTATAACCGCGAGTGCGGGAAATGGTGCGGAGTCCTCCTGACTGGCGGATGAGGTCGATTAAGCGGTGATGGTTGGGACAACACAACCCGGCTGGAGCGAGGACCTCTGGGCCCAGGTGGCGAAGGTGGCAGGTCATGCCGGGACACAGAGCCCGGTGCCGACCGTGGATACCATCCGGATTGAAGGATGGTGCTGTCGAGCCGAAGGACGGTGTAAACGCGGGATATCGCGACGGGTATGGCCGGGTCAGCCTTAAGCGTTGCGGTAGTCGCGGAAGGCACCGTACCGATCTCCCTCCGGGGTGCCTGGTGCTTGAAGCCGTACCCGGGAAAACCGGACGTACGGAATTTCAGGGGGGGTGCTGGAAACGTGACCTGTGGTGCGCGCCAGTGCCCTACCCGACCGGAACGCGAGTGAACGCCATATGCGCTGTAGCGCATATGGCGTTTTATGAGCTGTTTCCCGTTATGCGCTGGACAGGTCCTAACCCTATGTACAACCATGGGTGGACCTTTTCTGTACAGCGCATAACGGTACGTGGTTCTTTAGGCTATGGTCGGTGATTTCTTCAGTAAAGGAAACCGACCATGTTTGAATTCAACCAGATCTTCCGACGCGCAGATGCGGTTCAGCGGCACCTTGCTGCTCCGCTAGTTCGATCTCGCCTGAAGTACCTTGCGCACCGAGCCGAGCGGGGCGCCAAGCCCTCCACGCTGCGTGGAATCGCCGCCCTTCAGGTCAAAGTCATCCACTATCTGGAACTCGGAGAGGAGGGCACGGTATCCCGATCCGAGATTGAGGCCGCAGCGCAACGTTGGGCATCCGAGGATCCCAAGCGCCGCAGTGGTGATCCCCACCTTGCCCAGCGCAACTTCGTTTCGAACGCTACCGGCTGGCTACGCTTCCTGGGCCGCTTGGAAGTCCCCGCGGAGTCAGCCCACATGCACGCCGCCGAAGTCGCGGAGTTTGTGAAATACATGCGTCAGGAGCGCGGCTGGTCCGAAGCCACGATCCGCGACCGACGGAGACGAGCAGACGACTTTCTGCGCCGATTCTGTACAAGGACCGGTACGCTGGCAGACGTCACGACCGCAACGATCGACCGGGCGTTGAACGAGAAGAATGCCAGGACCGGACGTGTCCGCTGCCGCACCACGATCCGGACCCATGCGGATTCCCTGCGGTCTTTCTTCCGGTTCGCCGAGAACCGCGGTTGGTGCCGGCCGGGATTGGCCGCTGCAATTGTTGCGCCCCGCGTCTACCGGGACGTCACGCTGCCCGTTGGCCCTTCCAAGGACGAGCTGCTGCGCCTTCTCTCGACGACCGAGGGCGACCATTCGGCGGACCTGCGCGACCGAGCTCTCCTGCTCACGTTATCGGCCTACGGTTTGCGCGCCGGCGAAGCGTGTGGCTTGCGGCTCGACAACATCGACTGGCAGGCGGAGACGCTGCACGTTCGCCGTTCCAAGACGGGCCGCACCGACTTGTTCCCGCTGTCGCGCCGCGTTGGAGATGCCATTGCACGCTATCTTTACGAGGCTCGGCAGCGTACCGATGTCCGAGAGATTTTTCTGACGCTCACGGCACCGATCCGTCCCCTCAGCGCCACCGCGATATCAAGCGTCGTGCGAAGCCGATTGAAGCGTTGCGGCATTGATTGCCCTCGACGCGGAGCGCACGCCTTACGTCACGCTTTCGCCCAGCGCTTGCTGGACGAGGGGTTCTCGATGCAGGAGATCGGGGACTGCCTCGGGCACCGAAGTCTGGATTCGACAGCGATGTACGCCAAAGTGGACCTCACCGGTTTGCGCCAGGTGGCCCACTTCGATCTGGAGGGGTTGGTATGAGACTCGGCGAGGCGGTTGACCGATACACCGGCTGGAGGCGGGCGCAGGGTGCTCGCTTCGAGTCCCAAGCGTACGCGCTACGCCGCTTCTGCCGTTGCGTCGGCGAAGCGGTCCACTGTGACGAGGTTACCGGCGATCGGGTGAGCGCCTTTCTCGCTGGCGCCGCGCCCGCCTCGGGCAACCGGGCCTTTCTTCATAGCACTCTGGCAGGCTTTTTCCGCTACGCGATCACGTATGGCTTTGCCACTCGCTCGCCACTGCCGTCAGAGGCTCCGAAGGCGCTCAAGTCCACGCCTCCTTACATCTACTCACGTGAGGAGTTGCGCCGCCTTCTCGACGCCGTGACGACTTATCGCAAGCGGATCAATCAGTTGGAGCCGCATACCTTCCGCGCGCTACTGCTCCTGCTATACGGCGCCGGATTGCGGCGCGGGGAAGCGCTCACTCTCACCGTGGCCGATGTTGATCTGGGAGCCGCCGTGCTGACGATACGCAATACGAAGTTCGGAAAAACCCGTTTGGTCCCCCTCGGACCTCAACTCGTGCGGGCCATGCAGGAGTATGTCGTTCAGCGCAGGGGCTCCGGCGCTTCGCAGGCGCAAGACGGTCCATTTTTTGCGAACCGCGACGGCACGCCGCTGGCCGCAAGAACCGTGAGCAAGGCCTTCGCCCAATTGCGCCAGGCAGCCGGCGTGAGCCGCGAAAACGGAGGTGCGCGTTGCCAGCCACGACTGCACGATCTGAGGCACAGCTTCGCCGTTCACCGGCTCACTGACTGGTACCGTCAGGGGGCGGACGTGCAACGCATGCTGCCGTTGCTGTCTACCTATCTGGGCCACACCAGCATCGTCGGCACCCGAGTTTATCTTCACATGACCCCGGAACTACTGCACGAAGCCGCGCTGCGCTTCGAACGCTACGTGCAGGCAGGGACAGGAGGCAACCATGAATGACACTGGTTTACTGGGCCGCTGGCTGCGCCGCTTCCTCGAGGAACATATCGTCAGCGAGCGCAATCTCGCCCGCAATACCCAGATCAGCTATCGCGACACGCTGGTCCTGCTACTTCCCTTCGTCGCTGACAAGGCGCGTACACCGGTCGACCGGCTAACCGTCCGTGACCTGAGTGCCGAGCGCGTGCTCGCATTCCTGGCGCATCTCGAGGGGGAACGCGGCTGCTCGCCCCGCACCCGCAACCAACGCCTTGCAGCCATCCGCTCCTTCGCCCGCTACGTTGCCGCACGCAGCCCCGAGCATGTCGAATGGTGCGGACAGATCCGCGCCATCGCGCTGAAGAAGACCGCGCTCCCCGCAGTCAGCTACCTCGAAAAGCCCGAACTCGATGCCTTGCTCGACGCTCCGGACACCACAACACCTCAAGGCCGCCGCGAACGCGCCTTGTTGTTGTTCTTGTACCATACGGGTGCCCGAGTATCCGAGGCGGCACACTTGAAAGTCGGTGCCTTGCAACTGGCCGACAAGAACACAAGCCACTCGCGCGTTACCTTGCTCGGCAAGGGCGGCGAAACACGCGTGTGCCCGCTCCTGCGGGATTCAACGGTGGCACTTGCGGAATTGGTGGCGGGGCGTGGCGCTGACGAGGCCGTCTTCCTGAGTCGTCTCGGGCGCCCAATCACCCGATCCGGCATTCGACAGATGGTCGAGCGGTGCGCAACGAAAGCCGCTGAGCATGTCCCATCGCTAGACGGCAAGAAAGTCAGCCCGCATGTGATTCGACACACGGCTGCGACCCATATGCTGCGGTCGGGAGTGGAACTCGACACGATCAGTGCATGGCTGGGACATTCGAAGCTCGAGACGACGGCCCTCTATGCCAAAATCGACGTCGAAAGGAAGGCACGAGCAGTCGCATTCTTCGATTCAACAGGCCCGACGCTGGGCAAGTCCTATCGCGACAAGCCCGGGCTCATGGAGTACTTGCGATCACTGTAAACAAAATCAGTTATGCGCTGTACAGAAAAGGTCCACCCATGGTTGTACATAGGGTTAGGACCTGACCAGCGCATAACGGGAAACAGCTCATAAAACGCCGCGCAGGCCTCGAAACGGGCGTCGCGGGAGCCGACCCACCTGGTATATGGGGAAGGCCGATGGCGGTTCGGGAAGCAAGCGACAGACGCACCGGGCCGTTCCCGCCGGGGTATTGGCGTCGGCATGTCTGCAAGATGGAAGACGAGGCAACACGGGAAACCCTGTCGGTGGTGAGCACGCACCAACCGGAAATCCGCGAGGACCAGTCCGGGCCGTCAGGGTGGCGGAGAGGCCCGTAGTACTGAGGACGCCGGGTAATGCCGGTCGAGGGAAGGGGCCTCAGGTGCGGAGGGACGCGGAAAGGATGAACGCCTGCGGGAGTGGCTCAGCCTATAACCCCGCCTTGAGGGCAGAGACTTCGGAACGCGTCACATGCGGAAGCGAAGGGGTCGGACCCGAACGGTTCGACGCCGCCGGGGCGTGAACAGGCCCGGCGGCACACCGGAAACGACGCGGGAGGCAGGATGGCTGTCGTGCAGCGGCCTCGGGGCGGCCTCGGGCTACCGGACCAACCGGCTCCTCCCCCACGACCCGTTCTGGTGGTCCGTGTGCGAGGTGCATGATCCCACTGGAGAGCCCGGTGCGGGAAATCCGCACGCCGGGTTCGGAGAGCGGGGGACTGGAAACGCGGCCATGGGAGCCGGACTGAGGCCCGGAGCGAAAGCGACGGAGAAGCCACCGGACCCTAAAGCTGGCGCGCCAGCCCCCGACTCTACAATCAGATGATGCCATGACATTCTGGCGGGCCGTTGGTCTTGTTGCAAGGACATGATCGGCACACTTCCCGACCGAACTGTCATAAATGTATTGTATATTGTACAAGTAACCACGCGTCGATATCGCCTCGCTCCCTCCATGACCCACCACGCCGGGCCTCGCGGGGGCAGATCAAGACCCGCATTTGACCCAATTCCACAACATCTTGAGGGCCTGTGACACCATCCCGCAAGGGAAGCCGTTCAGGCACTTGACAGCAGCACGGCATATAAATATAGTGACGTATTATCCATGTGCAGAGGATATTATGACAAACCCCCGGAACGTCTTCCTCAATCCGGCCACGCCCAAGATGCGCCGCTACGAGGCGCTGCGCGCCCGGTACGTCGATGGCTGCTCGACCGCAGAGGCCGCCAGGCGCTTCGGCTACTCCCACGGGAGCTTCCGCAATCTCTGCTCGGCCTTTCTCGACAATCCGGACTGGGGTTTCTTCGAACCCCGCCAACCGGACCCCGACGAGAGCCCGCCCCGGCCCGCGAAGGCGCTGCGCGACGGCCGTATTCTCAAATTGCGCGACCAGCGCGCGCTGTCGGTCCAGCACATTGCCGGAATTCTCGGGGACGAGGGCATCGACGTCAGTGTCTCGACCGTCGCCAATGTCCTGCGCCGGGCCGGACGTGAACGCCTGACCCGCCGGCCCGCGCACCTGATGGCCGACATCGTTCGGCCCGACGTGGCGGAGATGTCCGATGTCCGGAAGCTTGACCTCACGCCGCGCCGCTTTCGCACGCCTTTCGGCGGATTGTTCCTCTTCCTGCCCTTCCTTGAAACCCTTGGCCTCGACAGGCTGCTCGCCGATGCCGGCATGCCGGGCAGCAGGATGATCCCCGCCGCCGCGGCCTTTCGCGCCCTCCTGGCCCTCAAGCTGTGGGGGATCGGCCGCCCGTCACTGGCGATGCCGGAAGTGTTCGACGAGGGCCTGGCGCTGTTTGCCGGCCTCAATGCCTTTCCCAAGCGCGCCACGCTGACCGAGTACAGTTGCCGCATCGATCCCCGGTCCCTGCCCGGGCTGATGCGCAACTGGTCCGATGCCGCACGCGACGCCGGCATCCCCCGCGGGACCAGTTTCGATCTCGACTTTCATACCATTCCCTATCACGGCGACGACGCGCTGGCCGAGAAACACTATGTCTCGAAGCGGTCGCGGCGGCAGAAGGGGATCCTCGCCTTCATCGTCCGCGACGACGAGGCCCGCCTGTTCTGCCATGTCAACGCCACGGTCAGGAAGGCCACCCAGAGCGACGAGATCCTGCGCTTTGCCGAAGACTGGAAGGAGCACACCGGCGACTGGCCCCGCGAACTGATCTTCGACTCCACGCTGACCACCTATGCCAACCTCGCCAGGCTCGACCACTACGGCATTCACTTCATCACGCTCAGGCGGCGCACACCCGGGGTCATGGACGCCGTTCAGGCCGCCCCCCGCGCTGAATGGAAACGGATCACCCTCAACAATGTCGGCAGGGCCTACCGGAACCCGCGCATCCTCGAGCGCTCCGTCACCCTTTCCGGCTATCCGGGCACCGTGCGCCAGATCGCGATCACCGACCTCGGCCATGAGAAGCCGACCCTGCTGATCACCAACCAGGAGCAGGAAACGCCGACCCGGCTGGTCGACCGCTATGCCCGGCGCATGGTCATCGAGAATGCCATCGCCGAGGCCATCGACATGTTCCACATGGATGCACTCTCGGCCGCCGTCCCCCTCAAGGTCGATGTCGACCTCCAGCTCACCGTCATGGCGGCAACCCTCTACCGCATGCTCGCGCAGACCATCGCCCACGGACACGAGAAGCAGACGCCCCGGACCCTTTTCCGCAAGTTCATCCATGCGGCGGCCGAGGTCGACATCAACGATGCCGACATCACCGTCAGCTTCGGGCGCCGCGCCAACAATCCGTTTCTCGTCAAGAACGGCTTCGCCGAAAAGAAATGCACCATCCCATGGCTCGGAAACCGAACATTGCGCCTCACATTCGGATAATAGCCCTCTAAATTGTCACATCATCGCGTGACTTGGTAATTCAGGCTAGCGCAGTCACGCCCGACAATGCCGATATCAGATTCAAACTCCTCCGGATCGTTCAGGACTTCCTCGATCAGTCCAAGACGAACCGAGCATTTGATGCCGGGGCGCCGATCGCGCCAGGCCGCGAGAAGTTCCTTGACATCGTAGGGACCGACAGCACTGAGTTTGAGTTCGCCAATCACAAGATTCTTGGCGGCATTTAGGAAGGCGATGGCTTCCTGTTCATGGCCGTAGAGATCGTGCGAGATGCTGTAAAGCGACTGGCCTGCCGAAGTCAATCGGATAGTCCGGCCCTTGCGGTGGAACAGCTCGACGCCAAATCCAGCCTCCAGGTTGCTGAAATGAGAAGAAATGGTCGGTTGGCCGACCTTCCGTTTCTGCGCTGCGCGCGTGAAACTACCCTCTGTCGCCACATGATGGAACGCTTCAAGCCACTTATGATACATTGACTAAATCGATAGATTGCTGACGACTTCCGATTTTACCGGACAGGATGATAGTTGCTAGCTTGCGCCGAAGACGAGCCCCGCGGCGACATAGAACAGGCAGAGTGGAGATGACCAGCAACGGAGCGGAACTGAACGGCATCACCTACAATATGCCGACGACCCGGTCGCGGTTGTCTGCATCGACGGAAGCGATCCGGAAACTTTCGACGCCGCCGCGAAAGCCGGCGTTATTCCCAACATCGAGCGCTTCATGAAGGACGGCTTCTCAGGAATTGCCCATTGCGTCATTCCGAGCTTCACCTGCCCCAACAATATGTCGATCGCCACCGGCAGTCCGCCGAAAGTGCATTGCAAATCGGGCAATTTCTATCTCGATCCCGAAACCGGGGAAATGGTGGTCATGACCGGCCCGGAACTGATGCGCTCGCGTACGATCTTCGATGTTGTCTCGAAGATGGGTGTGAAAACGCTGATCGTGACGGCCAAGGACAAGTTGCGTAAGCAGCTCGGCAAAGACCTCGACGTGTCCAAGGGCAATGTCTGCTTTTCAAAGCAAAATGCCGACAGCTGCACGATGGAGGAAAACGGGATCGAGGACGCGCTCGGCTTTGTCGGCCAGCCCTTGCCCGACATGTATACCGAAGAGCTGTCCCTGTTAGTGCTCGATGCGGGGATCAAGTCTCTGGAGCAGGATGATCCGCCGAGCCTGCTCTATCTCTCGCTGACGGATTATGTGCAACACAAATATGTGCCTGACCATCCCAAGGCGCTCGAATTCTACAAGGTGCTGGATGACCGCTTTGCCCGATTCGAGGAACTTGGCGCCATTGTCGGCATCGTCGCCGATCATGGCATGAAGGACAAATGCGACGCCGACGGCAACTATGACATCATCTATCTGCAGGATCTTCTCGACGCCGAATTCGGTGCCGGCAATACCAAGGTCATTTGTCCGATCACCGATGCCTTTGTCGGCCATCATGGCTCGCTTGGCGGATTTGTGCGCGTTCATTGCTTTATTGATGTGAGCGCAGAAGATGTGATAGCTTTCATTCGGCCCATGGAGGGCATCGAGACGGTCCTGCGCCGCGAGGAGACGGCCGAGCAACTCGACCTGCCCATCGATGTTAAGGCGGATGTTGTGGTCATTTCCGATACCAGCCACTGTGTCGGCATGGGGCGTGACAATCATGATCTGGCCGGTCTCAATGGCGAGCGGCTCAGAGCCTATGGCGGCATCTCCGAGCGCGACGTTCCCTTCGTCATCAGCCATCCGCTTAACGCGGTCTATGCGGCCCGGGCCGCATCGGAACAGTCGAAAAATTACCAGATTTTCGACGACGCGATGAACGGAGCCGCATGAATCAACGGAGCGGATAATAATGGGGCTTATATGGATGGGTTGACGGCGCGGTTCCGCCGCCAGTTTTCGGTCGATTTCACCTGTTGCAGGGACCGGGAACGCCTGATCGTGACCTTGGATGATTCCTTGACAATTCAGGCAGATCGTGTAGTGAGCGCGTGATGGGAAGCCAGCCTTTCCCGTCACCAGACGAACCTTGTGCCGAAGGCCCGACCGCGTGAGCGAAACTCCCACATACCGCAACGTCATCTACCGGCTCCTGCCCGGCTCCAGGGCCAACGCACGGCGCCTGGCCGGACAGGCGGGCGCCTGCCGCTTCGTCTGGAACACGATACTGGGACAGCACAATGACGCCTTTGAGGAGGCGAAGGCCAACGGGGAGAAACCTCCGTCGGTTTCGTTCTTCTCGCTCGGCAAGGAGTTCACCGTGCTCCGCAACGAAATCCCGTGGCTTTGCGAATACTCCTTCAGCATCACCCGGTACGTGCTCAAGTACCAGGCCGATGCGTGGAAGGCGTTCTTCAGGGGCGAGGCAGGACATCCACGCTTCAAGTCCCGCCACGGGTCGACGCCGTCCTTCACCATTCCCCAGGCCGTCACCATCAGGGACGACATGATCTCCATCCCGAGGGTTGGTCCCATGCGCATCCGGCGGAAGGGCGGGAACCCGTATCCCGAGGGCAAGCCGGTCAAGGCCGTGGTCAGGAAGATCGCCGGCAAGTGGTACGTCACCGTCTGCTACGAGGTCGAGGCTGAGGAGCGTCCCGACACCGGGGTCACGGCGGGCGTGGACATGAACGTCCGGCAGGTGGCGGTGGTGGACACGACCGGAGGGGCGGAGATCATCCCTGCGCCCGATACGGGCCGGCTTGATGCGAAGATCAGGCGCAACCAGCGCAGGCTTGCCCGCCAGCGCAAGGGATCACGGCGGCGCATGAGAACCAGGCTCAGGTTGCAGAGGCTTCAGCGAAAGCGGGCCAACAGACGCAAGAACTGGCAACACCAAGTCAGCCGCCGGATCGCGAACCGGGCGAGTACGGTGATTGTCGAGAAGCTCAACACGGCGGGGATGACACGATCGGCCAGGGGCACGCTCGAGAACCCCGGCACGAAGGTGAAAGCCAAGTCCGGTCTCAACCGGGAGATCCTGAGCACCGGCTGGCATGGCATGAAGGGGAAACTCGGCTACAAGTGCAGAAATCTGATCGAGGTCAACCCTGCATATACCAGCCAGTCGTGCAACGCCTGCGGGTTCGCTGACCCGGAAAACCGGAACGACCGGAAATTTGAATGCGTGGCCTGCGGCCATGCCGATCACGCGGACCTGAATGCGGCCCGCAACATCTTGACCTCGGGGACTGGGGATTCTGCACGGCGAGGGGCGTTGGCGCTGGCCACCCCTGTGACCCGTGAAACTGATCGAAAGCTGGCGGCGTGACGCGCCGTCAACCCATCGATATAAGTCCCATAATAATGGCCAAACGTACGGCCAAGGCTGCAGTTTATGATGCGCCGAATACACCGTTCGAAATCCGCAATTATCCGACGCGCGACGTGCGCAGCGATGAAGTCTTGGTCCGCATTTCGATGTCGACGATCTGCCGGTCGGACATCCATTCCCGGGAAGGCCATCGGCCCAACCCGTGTCCCGGAATTCTCGGCCATGAGATTGTCGGCGTCATCGATCAGCTGGGCGAGGACACAAAGCGCGACATGCGTGGCGATTCGCTGAGCGTAGGCGATCGGATCACCTGGACGGAATATATCCATCACGGAGAGTCCGACTACCGCGATGTCCACGACATGCCGCAGAAATCGAATGGCGTGCGCAAATATGGCCATGATCTGGTCGAAGAGGATCCTCATTTCCTGGGTGGCTTTGCCGAATATTGTTATGTCGTGCCGGGCACCGGGCCGGGCACCGGGATCCTCAAGCTTCCCGATGAACTGAGCGACGAGGAAGCGACGCCGATCAATTGCGGCGTTGCCACAATGGCTTCTGTGACCGAAGCCTCGGAAATCGGCATGGGTGACGTCGTCACTATCCAGGGGCTCGGTCTGCTGGGCCTGTATGGTTGTGCAATGGCCAAAGCGCGCGGCGCGCGGCGTGTAATCGGGTTGGACTCTGTTAAGGACAGGTTGAAGACAGCCAAGAAGTTCGGTGCCGATTTCACCATAGATATCTCCGACCGCAGCGAAGACGACGACGTCGATGCAGTACGCAAACTCGCCCCGCCGGACGGCGTCGATGTCGTCATCGAGGATTGCGGTGTGCCGGATGTCGTTGCTGCAGAGCTGGAAATGTTACGGATCGGCGGTCGTTACACGCTCGGTGGCATCGTGACGCCTGACGCCAATGTCACTGTCGATGCCAATTTGTTCGTCAAGAAGTGGGTCACTCTCAAGGGTATTCATAACTACCATCCGCGTCATTCGATACGGGCGCTTGATTTCGTCGTCGCCAATCGAGATCGCTTCCCCTTCAAGGACATCGTTGATTCCGGGTTCAAGCTCACTGATCTCAATGAGGCCGTCAAGCGCGCATCGGAGCATAGCGTTTTGCGCGCGGCGTTCACCCCTTAAACCCAAGGAGCAGGCACAATGGCAGCCACTACTCCCGATCTCGGATTCAAACCGAAGGGCCTTTATATCGGCGGGGAGTGGAAACGGGCGCGCTCCGGCGAAACCATCGTCACGAAAAACCCGGCCAACGCCGATGTCCTCGGTGAGGTCCCCATCGCCAATGAAGATGACGTCGACGACGCTGTGCAAGCGGCCAAGGGCGCATTCCCTGAATGGGCGGCGATGCCGATCACGGAACGGGCCAAATTCCTGAACAGCCTGGCGAACGCGGTAGACGAGAATTCCGATCAACTCGCCCTGATGGATTCCGTCGACAGCGGCAATGCGATTTCGGCCATGCGCGGCGACATGAAATGTACGTCCGATGCGTTGCGTTACTTTGCCGGGTTGATGAGCGAGATCAAGGGCGAGACCCTTTCCCGCGAACAGGGACATTTGAACCTGACGATGCGCCAGCCCTATGGCGTTGTCGCCAAGATCAACCCGTTCAATCACCCTTTCCGCTTTTGCGCCGAAAAGGCGGCAGCCCCGCTGGCTGCGGGCAACACTGTCGTCATCAAGGGGCCCGAGCAGGCGCCCCTCTCAAGTCTGAAACTTGGAGAATTATGCGATGGGATTCTTCCGCCGGGCGTCGTCAACATCGTGACGGGCGACGGCAAAACCGGGTCTGCCATGGTCCGCCACCGCGATGTATCGCGGGTCGGCTTCATCGGTTCTGTTGAAACCGGGCGGATCATCGCCGGGGAAGCGGCAGAGGGCTTGAAAGAGGTCACGCTGGAGCTTGGCGGAAAGAACCCCATCATCATTTTCCCCGACGCCGCCCCCGTGAAAGCCGCCGGCGCCGTCATCAGCGCCATGAACATGACACGGCAAGGACAGTCCTGTTCTTCGACGTCGCGCGTTCTGGTGCACAAATCCCTGCATGAAGTTCTGGTGGCCGAACTGGCCCGCAAGGCGGACGCCATTCAGATCGGGTTCCCCTGGCTGGAGGGGGCGGAGATGGGGCCGATTGTGTCACAGCAACAATATGACCGGATTCTCGGCTTTATCGCCTCGGGCATTGAGCAGAAGGCGAAACTGGTCACCGGGGGCGGGCCGCCCGACGACGCCGATCTGAAGGAAGGTTTCTTCATCGCGCCGACCGTGTTCGACAAGGTTACATCGGAGATGAAAATTGGCAGCGAGGAGATTTTCGGACCCGTCATGTCGATCATGTCCTGGTCGGACGAGGACGAGATGATCGATATAGCCAACGGTGTCATGTACGGCCTCACAGCCGCCATTTTCACCAACGATTTCGCAGCAGCCATGCGCACGGCGGAGCGCGTCGAGGCCGGATATGTCTGGATCAATTCAATTGGTCGCTATCTCGGCGCGCCCTATGGGGGCTGGAAGCAAAGCGGCCTGGGCAAGGAGGAGTGTTTCGAGGAACTGCTCAGCTACACGCGCGTGAAGAATGTCAATATGCGCTGGTGAGCGAACCAGGGCGAATTTTTCTGTGAGTGACCGGCCTTTTCAGCATGGCTTTTTCTCAGGGCGACTTCATTGTCCGCCCGATGACCGGCGCGCGGTGATTTGGGGCTGGCCGTTTCAGCCGACACCAACCAGGATATTGTTCTTGATGTGGCGGCGTGCTGGCCATGATGATTCTTCCGTCGCCGGATTCGTCCATCGACCTGCGCGCGGTCACGGTGCGCACGACCCGTGGCGGGCGTAAGCACCGGCTCTGGGACCGCCTGATCGAGGAGCATCATTGCCTGCGGTTCCACTGCATCGTCGGCAAGGGCCCGCGCCATGTCGCGCTGAACGTCGAGACCTGGCTCGCGCTGGTCGGCTGGCAGCCGGGCGCGTTCAAGCTCGCCGCGCGCGACCGCTGGATCGGGTGGTCGCAGGAGCAGCAGTTCCGGCCTGCACCTGGTCTGCAACAACTCCCGTTTCGTCTTCCTCACCCCCGGACGGGTGCCGAACCTGGCGTCCCGCGTGCTGTCGGCGGTTTTATGAAAGCGCGGGATTTTGGCGGCAAACCGCGCTTTTTCGGGATGGGTCTGCTGTCTCTTGGCGACCGGATCACCGGTTTCCTCGCCTTTTGGGTCGAGATCGCATCTCTTCGGCCACCAGTTGGGGGCAGGGCCGGCTGCATCGGGCGCATCGAGGGAACGATTCACCCGACCGAACCGCCCCAGGCAGGCGGCGGACCGGGGTCGCGGAACCATGGTCCGTTACGAAACGTACCGACGGCGGTGCCTGGCTGGCGGTGGCAGCGGACCCCATGTCGGCTCGCGCCGGCAGCGCGTGTCGCATCCGATGCAACTGCTGGCGCCGACGGTTGGTCTCCAGACCACGCGCGCTCGCCGCATACCGGCGGTTCGATTCGCGGCGACGTTCGCGACGTCCCTGCTCGCTGCAAGACTTCGAACAGTACCGGTGGCCGCGGTCGCAGGACCTGCACAGGACGACCTGACGCCCGCACAGACAGCAATAGAAGAGCCGACCCTCAAGACACATCCGCCATCTCCGCCACACGAGGGCATCCGGACAGCCAGTCGCCTGAAATCAGGCAGAAACCGGCCCGTTCAGGGCGTCGTCGCCCTCACGGCGCAGGTCACCCAAACGTGCCGCGGGTGCGGACGGCCGGATCGGTGCCACGCCCGTGCTCTCAGGACAAGCGACGTGAGACCGGGCGACGGCGCCGACAGGAGCCGTACAATAGGGAAAGGAAACGACCCTGGCAAAAGCGCGGCGAATCGCCAGAATTCCGCTCTTTTCCACAGCCATCGACACGTGCCGGGCCTGAGCCTGCGCCGGCTGTCCGCCGACATCGAGGTCGTGCACGGCTGCCCGGCCTTCCTCGCGGAAGGTTCACGGGCGCCTGCTGCCGCGCGTCGAACTGGCGCGCGGCAGGCGCTGCCCGCTAAGAGCTTGACCTAAACGCTCATGGCAGGCTTCGATCTTCCACCCCGACCGGCATGAAATTCTGGTGGGATGGCCCGTGCTGTTGCTGCATGATGCGGCAGGGAGGCAGCACAATGGCCGTATCTTTAATGGTGAGCCCTGGGCTTCGCGAACCTAAACTGGTCCGAGATCGGACGGTCCGAGCCCCGAAATGTCTCCAGTCTTTCAGGACTGTGAACGTGCATCAAAATGCACCCTTGCCTCTCGTGGCACGTGGCTATCCAAACCCGTCCGGTCCCGCTGCTTCTGTACAGTTGATTTCGCATCGGAGGGTCTGAACACCAACTGCAGACACCTGTTCGTCAGGAAGCCACTCCCGAGGGGTTTGATGCCGGGCCACAATCGGGGCTGCCTGAACCGTCAATCCATCGGCGCGGATGCCTGGCATGTCCTTTCGCAGCGCAATTCTGCGAACAGTGTCGTTCGTCTCTACCTGTCATTCCCCGGCGAGGAATTTCACATCAAAGCGGGCCAACAGACGCAAGAACTGGCAACACCGGGTCAGTCGCCGGATCGCGAACCGGGCGAGCACGGTGATTGTCGAGAAGCTCAACACGGCGGGGATGACCAAATCGGCAAGGGGCACGCTCGCGAACCCCGGCACGAAGGTGAAGGCCAAGTCCGGTCTCAACCGGGAGATACTCAACACCGGCTGGCATGGCATGAAGGAGAAACTCGCCTAAAGTGCAGAAATCTGATCGAGGTCAACCTTGCATTTACCAGCCAGTCGTGCAACGCCTGCGGGATCACTGACCCGGGAAACCGGAACGACCGGACGTTCGAATGCGTGGCCTGCGGCCATGCCGATCACGCGGACCTGAATGCGGCCCGCAACATCTTGACCTCAGGGACTGGGGTGTCTGCACGGCGAGGAGCGTTGGCGCCGGCCACCCCTGTGACCCGTGAAACCGATCGAAAGTTGGCGGCGTGACGCGCCGTCAACCCATCGATATAAGCCCTTGCGCCAGGCAAAGCTCTGGCTGGGAGGAGGTGGAGATGTAGATCGAAACTGAAACCCAACATCGCGGTCCAGCGGGTGTAACCCCCGCCCGGTAAAGGCCAGCCAGCCAGCCGGAAGCGAGTGTTGCATGGCGTACGGCAACGTGCGTCGTGAAGCGTACACAGCGGGCAGCGAAGCAACGCTATTGAGCCTCGAAAATTACAACGATGGTGCCTTTGTTGTGGGCTTTGCAGGGGCAGCACCGGAAGCGCCGCCATGGCGAGGCGTGACGGGCCGTCCGGGGTCGCGGGAACGTTGCAGAGCTGTAGATGGACCGCCAGGGAACCTGGGAGACCCGGTTCCGTCCGTGCGTGGAACAGGCTGGAAAGGGAATGCCAGCGAGATCAATCCAGACCCCGGCCCGGCATCGGGCCTGCACGATGCCGGGAGCGTTAAGAGCGGGAACGAACCCCAGCAGGATACGCACGGTACCGGACGGCGAAACAATAAGCCCAAGGGATGCGGGATCGGGAGTCGTAGCGCTCTGATAGTACCTGTGAAGGCGGGGAACCGAGGCCATCGGGACCCGGTGAAGGAAAGCGGAGCGTCGCATGAACAGAACCGGAGGAGGGAAACACATGGAGACGTCGAGCTTCGACATCGTGTCAACGAAACAAACCCGGATAGCCGAACTGGCGAGGACGTGCCCGGACATGGTGTTCACGACCTTGCACCACCACATTGACCTTGACTGGATGATCGTGGCCCTGAACCTCACACGAGTGGACGGGGCAGCGGGCATCGACGGGGTGACGGCGATGGACTACGAAACCCACGCGGAGGCCAACCTGCTTGACCTTCTGGGGCGTATGAAGTCTGGCCGCTATCGTGCCCCGCCGGTACGCCGGCACTACATCCCGAAAGCGGATGGAGGGCAGCGACCGCTGGGCATCCCGACCTACGAGGACAAGGTGGCGCAGCGAGCCATACTGATGCTGCTGGAGCCGATCTACGAGGCGGACTTTCTGCCGTGCTCGTACGGCTTCAGGCCCGGCCATTCTGCCCACGGAGCGTTGAAAGACCTCCGGACGGGACTGGCCGTGGAAGGCCTCAGATGGGTGATTGATGCCGACATTTCGAAATACTTCGATAGCATCGATCACAAGCACCTGCGGGGGTTCCTTGACCAGAGGATCAACGACGGCGTCGTTCGACGGATGATCGACAAATGGCTGGCAGCAGGAGTGCTCGACAATGGCGTCCTGCAACGCACCGAAGAAGGCACGCCTCAGGGTGGGGTAGTTAGTCCGATCCTCGCCAATATTTTCCTGCACCATGTGCTGGATGTATGGATGAGAGAGGATGTGGCACCACGCGTTGGGGCGCACCGACTGGTGCGGTACGCGGATGACTTTGTCATTGCATTCAGGAACCGCCGGGATGGCGAGCGGGTGCTCGCGGTCCTTGGCAAGCGGCTTGCGCGGTATGGGCTCACGCTCCATGACGGCAAGACGCGCTTTGTGGATTTCCGGCCCATGCACAGGCAGGGCGGCGGACATGACGGACAGGGCAAGTTCGACTTCCTCGGCTTCACCCACTTGTGGGGCAAGTCACGGCGAGGTCGGCTGGTCGTACGTCAGTTCACGGCCCGCGACCGGTTTGCACGGGCTGCCAAGTCCATACGGGACTGGTGCAGGAACAACCGGCATCTCCCGCTCCAGGAGCAACACCGGCACCTTGGTCGGGTAATCCGGGGGCATTGCGGCTACTACGGTCTGACCGGCAACAGCAAACAGATAAGCCGCTTTCGTAAAGCGGTGATACGTAGCTGGCATTGCGGGCTTGGCCGTCGACACCGCGACGGGAAACTGTCATGGACGAGGATGAAAGATATCCTGGTACTGTTCCCGCTGCCACAGGCCAAGGTCGTCCATTCGATCTACGCCAAATGAGCGAAACTGACATGCGAGGAACCGGATGCTCTAATGCGGGCACGTCCGGGACTGCGGGGGAAGGGGCACCGCAAGGTCCCCTTCTACCCAGCCTTTCGGAACCCACAGTTGATCGCCAATGCACCGGCGGATGCGGATCGAATTCAACCACCTGAAGCAGGCGAACCCGGGGTCCCGTAGGAACTGATCGCGATGCCGGATAATTCCTTGATGAGTTTACGCGTCATCGCTTCTTCAAAGTCCTGGTATCCGCGGGCGACTTCGACAAACGCACCGGGACCGGAAACCACATTGTTCCGGTAGTAGATACGTAATTCCTCGAGTCGGGTTTCAGGTGATCTCCTTAGCCTTTCATCATGGCCGCCGATGACGAGTCCGTTGACCGTCATCACAACACGGGCCGCTGTCGACCCGACTGTTTCCGGCGGAACACCGTAGTTGTTCTTTCCGTCCCCGGACAAGTCGAGCGTGTGGCGCCAGCACTCGGGCACCTGATCGAGGAGTGCACCGCCAAACTGGATTGCCGCTCCGATCGCGGTGGTGAATGGCCCCTTGGCACGCGTCCGGCTACTGAGAATGAGTGCGACGTCCGCCAGGGTCTGTTCATCTTCAATCCTCAGCCATTCAAGCACGATTTCGTGATGCCGGTCACCACTCCACTCAAAGACGGATATCATGACGGGCGTATCGTACGTCCTCAAGAGCAGGCTACTGACGGCGTCCGAGGTCAGGGCGTTCGCCAACCCTGTCAATTGAAAGCGGTATTCTTCGGCATCGACCGAACCGGACACGTCCATCCCGATCGCGAGTGCCTGCCTGCAGTTCGCGTGCGCAGGAGTTGAGATCCAAGTCGCAAGGCACAGAAACGCGACAGTTATCGAGCGGTAACCCGTCATTTACCGCCCTGGCATTGGTTCATCCGACGATTCTCGAATGACCGGGCTGGACCGGTGACAGAACGTTTCATTGATGGAGTCATTCTCGACCAGTCGGACGATCAGGTGATCACCAGTGACCCGAGTTCTCCATGCTGGCCCAGGGTTCGGTAGGTGGTAATGCCTTGCCCCTTTGCAGGAGTTCGATCGAGACATTGTCCGGAGAACGGACAAACGCCATGTGACCGTCCCGGGGCGGCCGGTTGATTGTCACGCCATTGTCCATCAACGACTCACAGCTGGCGTAAATGTCGTCAACCTCGTAGGCGAGATGTCCGAAGTGTCGGCTGTCCGACGGAAGTCCTTCGTCTCCGTCCCAGTTGAACGTCAGCTCAACCGGACATTCCGGCTGTCCGGGCGGGGCCATGAAGACGAGTGTGAAACGACCCGACGGATTGGAATGCCGACGGGTCTCCTCCAGGCCGAGAAGTTGATAGAACTTCATGGACTCATCTAGGTCCTTCACGCGGACCATCGTGTGTAAATACTTGATTCCCATGGATTTCTCTCGTTACCGTTCTCGAGGCGAGAACGTCTTTGTTGCATCGCCGACAGGGCAAGACACCACGAACATGCGGATGATATTCTGCCCGTCGCGTGACGACCGGTTTCGTGATATGCCTGATATTGGAAGTCGGCCTCTACCTCAAGCCGGACCGTAACCGGTACATCGGCCGACCGGGATGAAGCCATGGCAATTGATCCGAAACACCTTGCGGAGATCGATAAGCTTCGATCTCGGTCGCGTTCAACCCTGCGCGCGGTTTCTCCGGGAATGGAGGCGCGAATGTACTTCGCCCACCAAGTTCTGGACCACGGGTTCATCCGGGTCATCGATTATATGGGTGATGACGGGGCGATAACGCAGGCAGCGCGTGTGAGTTACGGAAAGGGGACGCGGAGCGTCCAGAATGATGCCGGCCTGATTCGCTACCTCATGCGGCATCAGCATACGACCCCGTTCGAGATGTGCGAGGTGAAGTTCCACGTCAAATTGCCAATCTTTGTTGCGCGGCAATGGATTCGACACCGGACTGCGAACGTCAACGAATACTCGGCCCGCTATTCCATACTGGACCGCGAGTTTTACGTGCCGGCACCCGAACAACTCGCGGCGCAATCCAGGAGCAACAATCAGGGCAGGGGAATTCCGTTGCAGGGAGAGGAGGCCGAGAGGGTTCTGGAGATCCTGAAGACCGACAGTGCAAGGGCTTACGACCACTACGAGGAGATGCTGGACGACGGTGGCGAGAAGTCCGGACTCTCACGGGAACTGGCTAGAATGAACCTACCGGCGAGCGTTTATACGCAGTGGTACTGGAAGACGGATCTGCACAACCTCCTGCACTTCGTTCATCTGCGCGGTGATACTCACGCCCAGTTCGAGATTCGGGCTTACGCGGATGTGATGGGTAGAATCCTCGCTGACTGGGTTCCGATTACCTACGCAGCATTTGAGGACTACCGAAAACACGCTGTCCTGCTCTCCGGGCCGGCACTGGATTGCATCAGGAGAATGCTGGCGGGCGAAGTCGTCACCCAGGATGAATCGGGCATGTCCAAACGGGAATGGAGGGAGTTCCAGGCCATCCTCAAGGCATGAAGGAATTATCCGGAAATTTCGGACGGCGGTCCGGACATGCGTTGATTCACGATCCGTGCCTGACACTCGGGCGATCGTTCCGTGCCCGTTCCACGAGCCGGTTCAGGGTGATGCGGTGAGCCTTTGCTGATAATTGTTGCCTTTCCATCCCGCCTCCGGGAGCCAGACCTCTTCCGGTTGCCTGCGCGCAAGGTCGTCGTCGATCTCGATTTCGTCGAAACCGCACCTTCGGGCGAAGACGAACTGATCGGCCAGGATGTGACCCTGGGCACGAAGACGCCCTTCGAATCCCAGTCGCCTCAATCGACGGGCGAGGGAGAATCCCCGCCCGTCGACATGGGCAGGAAACGGAATCCTGATCAGTGCAACCCGGTCGAAAACCTGGACCAGCTCATTCCCGTCCAGGAAATTCGGGACGTCCAGTGCATTGCCCGGGTGGATTTTCGCTTGGTCCGATTCGACCTGTTTCCAGTTCAGGAACTGTCCGGTCCAGTCATCCGGGGAAAACCCTTGGTCCGATACGATGACTGCCATTTGGACTGCTCTCCTGCTCCTGGCCGCAAAACCGGCTGACCGAATTCGCGCTGAAGGCCCTTATTGACTTCAGGCAGCGCTGCGCAACGAATTCGGGTAAAGGGCGGCCTTGAACGGTTCGATTCCGGTCCGGCGATAGGTTTCGAGAAACGATTCGGACTCGTCTGCGCGAATGTTCAGGTACGCCCGGGCCAACCGGTCGATTGCGGGGATCAGATCGTCGGCCGAAAAGCCGGGTCCGGCCCGGTCGCCCAGGCTGGCCGTTTCGGTCCCGTCTCCTCCAAGCGTGACCTGGTAGTTCTCGACACCGGCCCGGTCGAGTCCAAGTATGCCGATATGTCCGACGTGATGATGGCCGCAGGCATTGATGCAGCCTGAGATCTTGATCTTCATGGGGCCGATTTCGCGTTCCAGTTCCTTGAGGTGAACGGAAATCTCCCTGGCAATCGGGATGGACCGGGCCGTCGCCAAGGCACAATAGTCCATGCCCGGGCAGGCAATGATGTCTGAAGTCAGGCCGATATTCGCGGTTCCCAGACTGGCACGGACGAGCCCGTCGTAGACGGTTGGAATATCGTTCTTGTGGACATGGGGAAGAATGACATTCTGTTCGTGACTGACCCGCAACTCGTCGTGCCCGAAGTGTTCGGCGAGATCTGCAAGGGTTCGCATCTGGTCCGAAGTCGCATCTCCCGGCGTCTTTCCGTGAGCCTTGAGCGAAACGGAAACGATGCTGTAATCGGGGTGCCTGTGCGGGTGGAGATTGGTGTTCACAAACGAACTGAAGTCGGGATCGCATTCAAACCTGGATTCGAAGCAGCCGGTCGGAGCATCGACGAATTGGGGGGAGGCGAACGCGTCTTCGATTTCACGAAGCAACCGTTGGTCGAGTCCGCGGAATTCCGGTTTGATTTCCCGAAACCGTTGTTCGACCATTTCCCGGATCGCCTCGATCCCGTTTTCGCGAACGGTTATCTTGATCCGTGCCTTGTATTTGTTGTCGCGTCGCCCGATCGCGTTGTACACATGCAGGATCGCCTCGAGATAAGGCAGGAGGTCCGATTCCGGGAGGAATCCCTGATGACCGTGCCGATGACGGGGGTTCGGCCGAGACCACCTCCCACGATCACCTCAAAACCGGTTTCGCCGGCTTCGTTCCGAATTGTCCGCAGGCCAATGTCGTGTGCCCGGGTCACGGCCCGGTCCACGCGGGACCCGGTGACCGCAATCTTGAACTTGCGGGGAAGGAAGGCGAATTCCGGGTGATCCGATGACCATTGCCTGACCAGTTCAGCGACGGGACGAGGATCGCGAATCTCGTCGGCCGCCGCTCCGGCGAAGTGGTCTGCGGTCACGTTTCGGATACAGTTACCCGAGGTCTGAATCGCGTGCATGTCGGCATCTGCGAGCGCATCAAGGATGTCCGGAACGTCTTCCAGCCGTGGCCAGTTGAACTGAATGTTCTGGCGCGTGGTGAAATGTCCGTAACCCTTGTCCCATCGCTCGGCGATGTATGCGAGTTGTCGGAGTTGCCGGCTGTCCAGGGTCCCATAAGGAATTGCGACCCGCAACATGTAGGCGTGCAATTGCAGGTACAGGCCATTCATGAGGCGAAACGGTTTGAATTCGTCCTCGGTCAAGGTGCCGTCGATCCGGCGTCGGACCTGGTCGCGAAACCGCTCAACCCTGTCACGGACAAGTCTGCGATCGAACTCCGAGTACCTGTACACGTTCTACTCCCCTGCCTGTTTTCCGTGCAGATAGTTTGACGGACCCATGGAACGGAGTTGTTCACGGATATGGACGGGCTGCGGCCGGCCGTCTCTTCCCGGGGTTGCGTCGGCGAGATAGGGGCCGACAAATGATTCCGCCTGTCCTTCTGCCCAGTTCATGAGGCCCTCTGCCTCTGCCTCGTTTTCGATCAACAGGGCATTCGAAAAAACACGGGTCAGCCGGGAATTGGCGGCAAGGTAAACGACATCCCCGCTCAGAAGATCGTTTGCAGTCAGTACCTTTGGCGTGAATGTTCGAGGCATCTGTGAATGCGGACTTTTAGACCCTAGTGACCTGCGGAGGCGGGCACGGGCCTGGCTTTTCCTCGCCCGTCCGCCATATTGGCCGGAATCCGGTCTTCCTGCATACCGGCTTCCGAGCCGCGCAAGCCGACCAACAGTATCATTGGACCCGCAATTTCCGCCTTCGCCACCGCCGATGCCAGGTTGAGCACATCCGTGTTAATGATCGTTTCGTCCGGCCTGGTCGCGTTCTCCACGATCGTTACCGGCTTGGATCCGGGTGAGCCGTACATCAGCATCCGGCCGCAAATGAAACGCGCAGACCGGCGTGACATGTAGATCGCAGCGACGGCGCCTGGCCTGGCAAGGTCCGCCCAGTCCTGTTCGGTGAATCCCTTGACATCGTGGCCGGTCAGAAGCCGGACCTCGGAGTTTCTTCGCCTCCGCGTGAGGGAGACCCCGAGCCGGGCGGCAGCTGCCGTCGCTGTCGTGATCCCCGGGATGATTTCCCATTCGATTCCCGCATCTGACAATGCCGAAGTTTCCTCATCGAGTCGCGAAAAAATGGCCGGATCACCTGACTTCAGCCGAATGACCTGGCGACCTGCCGACGCGTGGTGAATCAGGAGTTGGTTGATGTCCTCCTGTTTCCACGATTCCGAGAACCCCTTCTTTCCTGCGCGAATGATCAACGACTCACGTCGTGCAATCTCGATGATCGGGTCGGGCACCAGTTGATCATGGACGACGACATCGGCGTCATGGAGGAGGTTCCGGGCCCTGAGGGTCATCAGGTCCGGATCTCCGGGGCCGGCGCCAACTATGAACACCCGGCCGCGGGCCGTTTTCGGTGGCGGGCTGTCGGTTTCGGCCCGCGTGGTCGAACCTCCCTCGAGGATCCTTCCGGGCCCGGCCAGGCTTTTCATGCCCTTGTTGGCAAAATAGCCGTTCCAGAATTCCCGCCGTGACTTGCCTGCAGGAAGACCCTGCGCAAGAGGTCGCATTTTCTGACCTGTCCCGGCCATCTTTCCGATGGATTGGGGCAGGCGCTCTTCGATATCCGCCTTCAGCATCCTTGCGAGGACTGGCGCCGCACCTTCCGTGCCGATTGCAACTGTAACAGGCGTCCGGTCGACGATCGCCGGGGTGATGAAGTCGCTTTCGGCGAGATTGTCGACGATGTTGACGATGATGCGAAGACGACGGCCGATTTCTGCAATCCTTGAGTCTTCGGCCGCATCGTCATTGGCGCAGTAGAGCAGGGTGGCCCCGCGGATATCCCTTTTTTTGATCGGCCGCTGGAAAAGAGATAACTTGCCTCGTTCGGCCCAGTTCCTGATTTCGTGATCCGGTCGAAGTCCGAATACGGCAATCCTGGCACCGGTCTTCAGGAGCAGGCGCAACTTCGACACGGCTGTGTGGCCGGTTCCGGAAACCACGACTTTGCGACCTGAAAGATCCACGTAAATCGGAAAATGCTTCATTCCTGGCACAAAGTCGTTGTCTTGTTACGAGAACAGTTCGTTGCTGAATATATTGCCGTAGAAAATTTTTTCCATATTTCAATTTATTTTTGGAAAAAAAAGAAATACATTCGTAAAAATAATAAAAAATCATAAAATTATTACGAAATTGCGGAGAGCAAGAAAATGGCTGTTCAACTTGACGCGATAGACAGGAAAATCCTTGCTGAACTTCAGGAGGATGCAAATCAATCTCTCGATGAAATAGCAAGGAAGGTTGGTACGTCCCGGTCGCCGGTCTGGAACAGAATCCGGAAGTTCAGGCGCGAGGGGATCATCGGACGAAACACTGTTCTGCTCGATCCGGAAAAGCTCGGGCTCGAAGCGTGTTTTTTCGTTCTGATCAGAACGTCGCAACACGAACGGGAGTGGCAGAACCGGTTTCTTCAGTCATTGCTGGACCGTCCCGAGGTCCTTGAAGCCCATCGCCTGGCGGGAGACGTGGATTACATCCTGAAAGTCAGGGTGCGAAACGCGAAAGCCTATGATGACTTCTACCAGGCATTGATCTCGAATGTGACGATCTTCAACGTTTCCGCGCTCCTGTCGATGGAGGAAATCAAGTCTACGACGGTTCTGCCGGTTTGAGATCCGCGGGCTGCACGTTTCGGGAGAACGCCGGCTGATCCCGTCAACCGCCTGGACCCGGCAGGGGTCGTGGAAGGACTGCGCGAGGTTTCTCGTGGAATGACCGGTCGGCTCAGTTGTTCGCAGCCTGGAAACCCGGGAGGTCAACGGAGTCCATGGCAGAACTTTTCAATTCGTCGGCATCCTTCGCGCAACAGCTCTTCCGACGCGGAGTAGCTGAGACGAAAATTGGGACTCACGCCGAAGGCAGCCCCGAAAACGACCGCGACTTCCTGTTCCTCCAGCAGTGCAGTGACGAAGTCCTCGTCGGTGCGGATGACCTTCCCCGAGGCCGACGTCTTGCCGATACAGCCGGCAATGGATGGAAAGACATAAAAGGCGCCGACAGGAGCAGGGCATTCGATCCCGGGGATTCCGTTCAGCAAGTCGACGACCATGTCACGTCGGCGTTGAAATGCCAGCCTGCTGGTCGCGATGTACTCCTGCGTGCCGGTCAAGGCTTCGACGGCGGCCCATTGGCTGATCGAACACGGATTTGAGGTGCTTTGGCCCTGAATCGTTCGCATGGCTGCGATCAAGGACCTGGGTCCTCCTGCAAATCCGATTCGCCAGCCTGTCATTGCATAGGCCTTCGAGACGCCGTTCATGGTCAGTGTGCGGTTGAACAATTCGGGCTCGACCTCAGCTGGCGTACTGAACTCGAAGTCACCATATGTCAGGTGTTCGTAGATGTCGTCGGACAGGACCAGGACATGCGGATGCCGTAACAGAACATCCGTCAACGCCCTGAATTCGGACCTGGTATAGGCCGAACCGCTCGGATTTGAGGGCGAATTGAAAATGACCCATCTGGTTCGGGCGGTAATCGCGGATTCAAGCTGCCCGGGGGTAATCTTGAACGCGTTGTCAAATTGCCCTTCCACGACGACCGGGGCACCATCGGCAAGCAGGACCATGTCACGGTAGGATACCCAGAATGGCGCCGGGATCACGACCTCATCGCCCCGGTTCAATGATGCCATCAGCGCATTGAAAATGATTTGCTTGCCGCCATTCGCTATGGTGATCTGGGACGGATCGTAGTTCAGGTGATTGTCGCGCCGGAACTTGTCCGCGACTGCAGCCTTGAGTTCGGGAATACCGTCGACGATCGTGTATCGGGTCTCGCCGGCCCTGATCGCTGATCGAGCCGCCCGGCGGATGTTTTCCGGCGTGTCGAAATCCGGTTCACCGGTACTCAGTGATACCACGTCCCTTCCCCGGGACTTCAAATCCTTCGAAAGGTCGGTAATTGCGACGGTGGCAGAAGGCCGAATTCTCGTCATACGTTTGGAGACGAGGTTCATGTTGGCAAGCCCGGTCGAAGACAGCATCAATGCAGGGTTGCGACTTGTAGAGTCGCCGGCTGTGACGGTCAACAATTGGATATTTGCTTCGGGAGACCGTATTGACATGGTTGTATGGCACGAATTCGTCGATTGATGCAGTCTGGATTGGGGCTACATGGCATTGTCAAATGGACGATCGTGAAAGAGACCGGAAGCGCCGGAGCATTCGTGTGCGGTCGAAGCGCCGCGGCATGAGGGAACTTGACCTGTTGATCGGACGCTTCGTCGAAGAGAGGCTCGCGTACCTGTCGGACGCTGAACTTGAGCATCTTGAGGCTTTGCTTTTCGAGATTGACGTTTCGGTTTTTGACTGGATCACGGGCATGAAAGATTGTCCGGAACCATACAGGGGCCTTGTCGCAGAAATCAGGCGTGTTTCGATGATGGACGCGAAACCCGGTTGAGTTGGCCGGATGATCGTGGCCGTTCCAAGCCTGTGGCGGGGTTCCGCGAGCGACTTGTCCCGGAATTTCGCGGCGGAATCCCGAGACATCTTCACAGGATCGGGCATTCGCCAAATATCCGGACCGGAAATCCGCGAATGAGTGGATTCTTTCGGAGCGATTTGTTAAGCTGCGGAAGCGAGTCGAAATATCCTTGCCGGCAAGTGAATCCAGGGGGGCTGGAACCGCTGTCGGCTGGATGGAGTTGGGGAGTGGACTCCGTGGAAGACTTCGAGCCTTTGCGCGGTTACGACTCATATGTCGTCACGCTCGGGGATGTCCTTCGCGGTGAGCGCATCACGCTTAACAAGACAGTCGAACAGGCGGCTGCCGATTTGCGAATCAAGCCATCCTACATTCTGGCAATTGAGAACGGCGATTTGTCGGAGTTCGAATTGCCGGTCCTTGTTGGTGGTCTCGTACGGTCATATGCGCGTTATCTTGGCCTGGACCCCGAGATGACGTACCTGAAGTTCTGCCAGGAGACCGGGTTTTCGCATCAAGTCGCCGATCCGTTCGCCGTTAAAGATCTGAAACTGCCGGACAGGGACTTGCAGCCTGAAGGTCGCAACGTGCCATCGAGCCGGGATTCGCTGGTCAACAGGTCAACTCTTTCACTCGGATTCATTCGCCCGCGGCAATTCTGGCAAGATTTTTCGGTCTCCGCAGTGTTCAACATGGGTGTCCTTGTGATGATCATCGCGGGGTTGGCCTATGGCGGGTGGAATGTCATACGCGAAATCCAGCAGGTTCGCATGGTTCCGATTGATGAGACCCGCGTGGCCAATGGTGATCTGATCACGTCATTGTGGCTTTCCACGCCGGAAGACGGGAACAGCGCTTCGGGATTCGGGGAGGAGGTCGCTGGAAACTCTGCCCCGGGTTCGGTGCAACATCCTGATGCGACAGGGCTGGGCCGGAGTTACCGTCCTCAAATTCTCGATTATCCGGTCGTGGAGCCGAGAGATGGTCCGATTGCTTCAATTGATCCTGACAGTTTCGGGACATTGATCGAAACGGACGATCATGCCATCCCCATTCCCGCGGAAACCCCTCAGGTTGTCGAGAAAGCGCCTCCAATCGTCGAGGTTTATGCCGCCAATCCGGCCTGGTTGAGGGTCTTTGTGGATGCAGGAGATGTGCTTTTCGAGGAAATCCTGGACGCCAAACAGATCTACCAGGTGCCACAGGATGTCGAAAACCCGTTGCTGCGATCCGGAAATTCCGGCTCGGTCTATCTCGTTGTCGACGGAAAGACCTACGGACCCGTCGGAACCGGAACCGGGGTTGCCAAGCGCGTGTCGCTAAACGCTGCCGACATAATCGAGAATTTCGAGGTGTCACAAATTGCGGTTGACGGGAACCGCCAGACGGTTGCGGACGGAAACACCTTGCGTCCGGTATTGCCTCGCTCGCAATGATGACTCTCGTGTACCGCGGAATGTGAAGGGCTTGCGTGTTCAGGTCGATGCAGGCTGAATGAGGTCTGTGATGCAGGTTTTCGGACAGGGTGAGAATGGAACTCCATGACATAAGGCCGTGGAGGCGCATTGAACGGCGACCTAGTCGGCGAATTATGGTCGGGGACGTACCAGTCGGCGGCGGCGCGCCGATTGCAGTGCAAACGATGACGAACACACCGACCACTGACGTTTCGAATACCGTGGCCCAGATCAATGCCTGTGCCGAGGCGGGAGCCGATTTCGTCCGTGTCTCTTGCCCCGACCCGGCATCGACAATGGCGTTTAGGGAAATCGTTCGGGACAGCCCCGTTCCGCTCGTTGCCGACATCCATTTCCATTATCGCCGTGCTCTCGAGGCGGCGGATGCCGGTGCCGCGTGCCTGAGAATCAATCCGGGAAACATCGGGTCGAGTGAACGTGTGGCCGAGGTCGTTCGAGCGGCCAGGACCAACGGTTGTTCAATCCGGATCGGTGTGAATGCAGGTTCGCTCGAGCGTCATCTTCTCGAAAAGTACGCGGAACCGTGTCCGGAAGCGATGGTCGAAAGCGGTCTTTCCCATATTCGTTTGCTGGAAGAGGCGGGATTTACCGAATACAAGATTTCGGCCAAGGCGTCCGATGTATTTCTTGCCGCGGCTGCCTACCAGCAACTTGCGGAAGCGACAGATGCTCCGTTGCATATCGGAATAACCGAGTCGGGAGGGCTCAAGTCCGGAACCGTGCGGTCGTCCATCGGATTGGGCAGCCTTCTCTGGTTCGGAATCGGAGATACACTGCGTGTTTCCTTGTCTGCAGACCCCGTCGAAGAAGTGAAAGTCGGGTACGAGATCCTGAAATCGCTCAATCTCAGGCACAGGGGGGTTACGATCATTTCCTGCCCGTCCTGTGCCAGACAGGGGTTTGACGTCATTGAAACTGTCGGGATTCTGGAGGAACGCCTGGCCCACGTCCGGACGCCCTTGACGCTCTCGATAATCGGTTGCGTGGTCAATGGCCCCGGTGAGGCACAGATGACCGATATTGGCTTTACCGGTGGGGGCGCAGGATCCGGGATGTTGTATCTTTCGGGCCTTCAGGACAAAAAACTTGCGAACGAGAACATGGTCGACAGAATCGTTGAACTGGTTGAAGAGAAGGCCGAGGAACAGGAGCGCGCGGCCCGGGAGGAGCGCGCGTTGCGGGCTGGCCCATGATCCTCACCGGCCTTTGCCGGCCCACCTCATTTTGGTCGTGATTTCGCATGACAGCGTCGGGACGGGCCGCTGGTTTCGGTAGGCCGGCCAGTTGCCGCGAAAATTCATCCCGCGTTCGGGGCGCCCTGGCCGCACAATCCACGGTTTACCCGATCCGGACCCAAGACCTGCCTGGACATTGAGCCGCGGTCATACAGGGAATTCCGCAAAGTAACCGGACAGCCGGCGATCGTCCGGATTTTGAACACTCCGCCCCGGCAGGATCGGGATGACCCGCTGACCATGGGCACGAGTTTCGCGCTGTATTCGCCGTCGCCGGCGCCTGACGTTGTGGCAGGTTCGTGGATTCCGAAGGGACCGGATCAGGTTGTCCTGCGAACGAGGATGTCGGAAATGACGACCGCGGCGATCCGGAGCCCGACTTGCCGGCGCAGGTTGTCCTCGACGCGCTTCGCCACCTCGGTTTCGCGCTCTGCCATCTTGCGTTCCTGGCACTGCAAACCGGTTTCGTGCTTTGCCAGGTGCGTTCTATACACTTCTCGGGATTAGCCGGTCGCCGGCAAGGCACGGCCCGCCCATGAACCCGGTCCAGGGCGCAGCAAAGCGTGCTGCCAGGTTCAAGATTCCCGAAGGTATTCCCTTGTTTCATATGTTCTGGTGACCGCCGGCAAATATGGCTTCCAGCGCATGAAGTCTGCCGGATGCCGGTTCCCGGCGCGGCGAGTCGGGGCAACGAAGACGCTGATGGACTGGACCTCAGTGTGTATTGGATTGATCCTCGCGAGCGGCGGATACTTGACTGGTAGCGCTCCCGTCAATTTCAATCTCTCCGAATCGCATTGCACGAAGTTTCTGGGATGCACCCACTCCCGTCATCAACGCTGATTCGGCTTGCGGTGTCGCCACTTCCTTGGATCGACGTTGGCAGCGTGTCGCCACATGCCACGTCGGGCATTTCGCGCCTCCTGTTCGATGTGCTTGTACCGGTTACCGTACATGGCCCTCGCGTGACCTTCCCGGACCAGCCATTCGCCGACATCCTTGTTGTTGTACATGACGATTCCGATCGCCCGCCCGAACTTGTCGTAGCTTTCCACGGTGACATGAACGCGTTTGCCGCCGATCTCCCGGATCAGGGCGCTCTTCACCCGCCTTCCATGTGGGTACCAATAGCCGTCCCGATGTCTGGCAACCTGGTCAAATTCGGGTGCGTCGAGGCCAGCAAACCTGACTTCCTGCCCGGAAACGCGTATGCCATCGCCGTCCGTGACAAAGGCTTTGCCAATGAGCCTGTTCGGGCGCTTTCTGACCAAGACGCGAAGAAGAACGTACCCTACGGCAAAGACCATGACGATGACCAGAATCTCCATCAATCGCTCCGCTTGTCCCATTTTCCCGTAGCGCATGTTACACGAAATCGTCACGGAAGCAGGAATCCTGCAAGACAGGTGGTGGTACCGGTGGCAGTCAGACGGCGAGCCCCGGCGTGGCAAGCGGAAGGCTTGGGGCTACGAACGCATAAAGGCCCATCTAACCGCTAGATGGCGTCGGTTGGGTCGGCGACGGATGAATGTTCGATCCGCGTCGGTGGTTGCCGGATTACATTCCCCGGCTCACTTTCATCGACAAGATCGAATCCCAATTTCGGGTTGAGACGGGATTCCGGCTCGACGCCGAACCTGCGCCTGACCAGGATCTGTCGAATGGGGAAATGACGGATCAGTTACACGATCGTCGAGGAATAACAGGACCTTGCCCGTTCCGAAGGTGGGATTCGTTTTCTGTTGCGCGCGGCGCGTGCCCTTTTCGCTGATCCGCGTTCTGTGGCGACCGCGGTCGTGTTCAGTGGTCAAGGCATATCGATTGACGCGGTGGCATTTGATCTCGTTCCGGGTATTCAACGTCTCGATAACGCAGATGTTGCTGGCGGAGAGACGGGAAGGCTGACTGGCGTCACGGTTCGTGTGCGATTCCGGCGGTTGGGTTCACGAAGAACGCACCAAGGAGGACATCGTTCGTAAAGCCGGTCTTTCGGAACCCCCGGATCCCCGGACCCTCGGTCGACGGAGATGACGGCAGCGGTTCCGGTCACAAGAGAACCTGTCGCATGCAGAGTCTCGGAACCCGCCCGCGCGGTGCAGTGGGTGGATCAGGTCGAACTGTCTTGTCGAGGCGGCGGAAGGTCGGGAATGTCCGCGTTCAGGCACCCGGAACCGATCTCTCTCCACGTCGGATTGTTCAGCGACATTTCGCAGCGTGCCAAAAAATCCCGGCCGTCGACAACCATGCAGATGCTGACCCCGAGCTCAACCCGCTGGCCCATTTGATCGGTGCAGTAGCAGTCCGGATATTTGATCTTGGCATCTTCCGAAACCGCGCTCGATCCCGAAATCAGCCAGACGAGGACGATGGCGACAATTCTTGTCATTGTGGCAAAATAGCAGGCGTTTTTTGTGTTGGCAACAGATTTAGGATAACATTTGCCAGCATGGTGCGCAATTCGCGGCGTGCGTGTCGGACGTTCTGGAAAATCCATGATTTCGATCGAAAAACTTGACCGAATCTCTGATCGGTTCGCGCTTCTCGAGGCCAGGATGGCAACGGGACTCGATCCGGACGAATACGCGCGCTACTCGCGGGAATACTCAGAACTCCGTGATATCGTTGCGAAAATCGACGATTATCGAACAATCATGCGCGAGATTCAGGATGCCGAGAACTTGCTCGGCGATCTCGAAATGAAGCAGTTGGCCCAAGAGGAATTGATCCGCCTTCGGCAGGAATTCAAGTGCCTGGAAGAGGAACTGGGGGTCGCGCTCCAACCAGGATGCGAGGACGATTCAAAATCGGTTGTTCTTGAAATCCGGGCAGGCACAGGCGGCGAGGAGGCGGCGCTTTTCGCCGCGGATCTCTTGAGAATGTACGAGAGATTCGCCGAAAGGGAAAAATGGACGTTTGAAGTTGTCGCGAGGAACGTAACGGAACTCGGCGGAGTCCGCGACGCCACGGTCGTCATAGGCGGAAACGGTGTATTCGGGCGCATGAAATTCGAATCCGGGGTCCACCGGGTCCAGAGGATCCCTGCGACAGAGAGCCACCAACGCATTCATACATCGGCTGCGACCGTCGCCGTGCTGCCGGTTGTTGATGACGTCGACATCAGGATCGCCCCTGATGAAATCCGGATCGATACGATGCGGGCTTCCGGGGCAGGTGGGCAGCATGTCAACAAGACCGACTCGGCGGTCAGGATCACCCATATTCCGACCGGGATCTCGGCTACGAGTTCGGAAAAGTCCCAGCACCGGAACAGGGTGGAGGCGATGCGCATACTCAAGTCCCGGCTATACGAACGCGAACAACGGGCGCAGGCGAACGAGCGCGCGTTGAGCCGGAAAGAACAGGTCGGAACCGGTGACCGCTCGGAGCGAATTCGGACGTACAACTTTCCTCAAGGCCGGTTGACAGATCACCGGATCAAGCTGACGCTCTACAAGCTGGACCAGGTCCTGCAGGGAAACCTTGGCGATGTCGTCAACGCACTTGTTGCGGATGATCGGGCGAACCGGCTTTCCGGCTCCGGGACGTGACCGCCGATACGCCACGGTCCCTGTTCAGGGAGGCCGTCAGGAAGTTGAAACCGGCCATCGGTGAGCACGCCCGAAACGATGCCCGGGTGCTCCTGACGCATGTGCTTGCCGCTGGAAATGCGACTGGTCGCTGTCCGGATATCTCCGGCGAGGCCGTCAGCAATGAGATGGCGAGCCGATTCCGCGATCTGGTCCGCCAGCGGCTTCAACGAAAACCGGTTTCCCGGATCGTGGGTCACCGGCACTTCTGGAAGGGACGGTTCCTCGTCACCGAAGATGTTCTGGATCCACGCCCGGAGACCGAGTTGCTGGTGGAAATGGCTCTTCAGGGGCCACCGTTCGATCGTGTTCTCGACCTCGGGACGGGAACGGGCTGCATCCTCGGCAGCCTGCTCTCGGAGAGACCGGAAGCCACGGGCGTTGGAGTTGATATTTCACCCGGCGCCCTTCGGGTCGCGTCCGAGAATCTGGTCAGGCTGGAAGTGCTGAACCGGGCCGAGCTTGTCCTCTCGGACTGGTTTTCCGCGGTCACGGGGCAGTTTGATCTCATTGTGAGCAACCCGCCGTACATCGCCACAACGGAAGTTCCGTTTCTCGAACCGGAAGTACGCTGCTGGGAACCCGCGAGGGCAATCCTGGGTGGCCCTGACGGACTGGAATGCTATCGGAAGATTGTCGCCGGCATCGGTACGCACCTGAAATCGGGTGGGCGCGTTTTTCTCGAGGTCGGAGCCTCGCAGGCACGGCCGGTGTGCAGAATGTTCCGATCCGTGTGTGATCTGGACAGCCGTATCTACAAGGATCTTGACCGGATTGACCGCGTCGTTCGGCTTGAGAGGCGAAAGTAAGTTCCTGCGGCGAAATTTTGGTGGATTTGGCATGATTTTGGCCTTTTTTTGTTGATGCACTGCCAGATTGCTCTTGAAATCCATTAAAATGGCGGTGTATCCCTTGAGTGATGATTGAGTCTTCGCTCTCATCACGCACGTGCCAGCACGAAAGTTGAAGATTTTGGTCAAGGCATGTGCTGCCCGGCCTCACGGCGGAAATTCAGGGTAATCACAATACATGAGACCATCCAGTAAGCCGCGTTCACGCGGGAAATCCGGTAACAGGCGCAACCACGTCGGTAGCATCCTTAATCGGGTTTTTGACTCTTCCGGACCGGACGGAAAGGTTCGGGGAACGCCACAACAGATTATCGACAAGTATATCGCCCTCGCCAGGGATGCCCAGTTGGCCGGCGACAGGGTTGGTGCGGAAAACCACCTGCAGCACTCGGAGCACTATGCCCGGTTGCTCGGCGACGCTCAACGCGAGATCGCGGGTCGTCGGGAAGCCTTGGAAAACAGCCGGCAGGCGCAGTCCGTTGCCCAGGCATCCGCGCGAGAACAGGCGGAACATCTCGAAGCACAACCCGAACTCGCGGTAGATGCAGCAGATGAGCTTTACCCGGCCAGGGCAGGTGGAAAGACGCTGGTGCAAACGCCTGAGTCCGGAAAGCAGGAAGGCCGTCGGACCCGAAACCGGCCCGGTCGCCGGGGGTCCGGAGGAAACCAGATTCTGCCGATAGCGGTCGAAAGCGACTCCGACTCCGTACTCGTCGTCTCGACTCCGGAATCTGACGATTCATCAGGAGATGCCTTGATCTGACGGGCGACGGTCATTCGACCGGGCAGACGAATTGTCTGGCATCGTAACCCTTTTCTGCTGTTGAACGGCTCGGCTGATCGAGCAGAAATCGCCGACGGAAAGCTGTTCTGCCCGGGTTTCAGGTGGAATTCCGATCGCTCCGAGCGTCTGGCCGATGTCCGGCACGAGCGGTTTCAGGCTGCGGCGGAGCATTTTTCTGCGTTGGCCGAATGCCAGACGGGTAACTTGCGCCAGGATCTGCCTGTCAGCGGAATCGGGCCTCAGGCGTCGTTCCAGGTGGATGACAGCGGATGTCACGCTGGGCGGCGGCGTGAATGCCTCGGGCGGAATTTCGAACAGGATGCGTGTGTGACATCGCCACTGGGCGAGAATCGAAAGCCGGCCGAATTGCCGCCGGCCGGGTGAAGCCACGATTCGATGTGCGACCTCCTTTTGGAACATGAGTGTCATCGATTGCCAGTAGGGCGGCCAGGTTTTGGCCATGACCCAGTCAACCAGAAGCCGAGTCCCGACGTTGTACGGCAGATTGGCGACGATCCGGGCCGGACGTTCAACTTCCATCGAAGGATCAACAATTCTTGCGTCGCCCGAGATGACCTTCAGGCGTTCCGGAAACTTACGGGCGATGTCTTCGAGTGCAGGAAGGCATGTTACATCCGCCTCGATGGCCACGACACGCCGCGCGCCTTCGGCAAGCAGGGCCCTGGTCAGCCCCCCTGGACCCGGCCCGACCTCAACCACATCGCATTTTGTCAGATCACCGGCATGTCGGGCAATTTTTCTTGTCAGGTTGAAATCGTTCAGGAAATTCTGCCCCAGGGCTTTTTTGGCCCGAATCCCGTGCATGGAGATGACCTCCCGAATCGGTGGCAATCCGTCATGCATCGCGTCGTTCGGAACATGCGCCCCGGTTTGCAGCCAGTCGCCGAGCGAGTTTCAGGGCTTCGACCAGGCTGCGTTCGTCCGCGCGGTTTTGTCCGGCAATGTCGAAGGCGGTTCCATGACCGGGTGATGTCCTGACGAACGGCAATCCAAGGGTCACATTGACCGTATGTGCCATTCCGACCGTCTTGACGGGTATCAGCGCCTGGTCGTGATACATGCATATCGCGACGTCATATGATTCCCTGGCTTCCGCGTGAAACATCGAATCTGCCGGCAGCGGACCCCGAATCGCCATCCCTTCTGCCGCAAGTCTGGCGACGATCGGCTGAATCAGGCGAAAGTCCTCCTGACCCATCATGCCGTTCTCACCAGCGTGAGGATTCAAGCCGGCGACAGCAATCCTTGGGGACGTGATTCTGAAATCCGACTTGAGCGCTTGTTCGGATACACGGATGGCGCGCTCGATCCTTTTGCCGGTCAGTCGTCCGGGGACGTCGCGGAGTGCGATATGGGTCGTGACCGGGACAACCCGAAAGTCCCGGTTGCAAAGCATCATGATTCCCGAATCTGCACCGGAAAGTGCCGTGAGGAACTCGGTCTGTCCTGGATACTGAAACCTGGCACCCTCTTTGAGGATGCTCTTGCTGACAGGATTAGTGCAAACCGCGGTGACCTTTCCCGCCCGTCGGCAATCGACGGCAGTGCGAATCGTGTCGAGGACATTTCGGGCATTTCCTGCGTCGGGCGAGCCAGGGGTCGCCGGGTTGCGAAACGCGACAGGGAGCACAGGCACGCCCTCGCAGAAGACCTCTCCAGCTGCTTCCGGTGATCTGACCCGGACCATGGCCAGATTGAGCGACTGCCCCATTTCCGCGGCGTGATCCGGATCGCAAATCAGGACAAACGGATCTTGACGCGAGAAATGGGACCAGGCCTTGAACGCGGTTTCCAGGCCGATGCCGGCCGGGTCACCGGAAGTCAGGGCGACGACGAGCGTCATTTGTACTCGATAAAGGCTTCGCTTCGAAGGCGGCTCAGATAGCTCTGGCCAAATCCCGAAAGTCGCTGGAGATAAAGTGCATTGCGAATCTGGTTCCGGGATTCGACCGAACCCTGTTCCGACCGGTTGCAAACCATGATGACAGATTGATCTTCGGAATCATCACCAAAAATCGTGGCCTCTCCGAGGTCGAGACGAGCAATGGCCTGCGCCAGGAGTTCCGGAGTATCGTCATCCGTCGTCTTCGGAGCGACATCTGTTTCGGGATCAAACTCCAGCACGGCAACCTGAAGGTCGGCACAGGTCTCTGACCCTTCAATCAATTCGCTGGCCGCATCAGCCGACCAGTTGGAAGGCACGGGAATTTGCAGAAAGGAGACAGTGGTCGGCTTTCGTTCGACAGGCTGCCCACCCCTTATGCCGCGAAGCAGAAACAGTCCAATCACGTTGTCATCAATTTGAATCGGACCCGAGACCTGCCCGTTTTTCATGGCAAGGACCCGCGTCAGGACCTGGGGCGGAATATTCCGGACGCTCAGCCAGTCGAGGCGGCCGCCGTCCTGGCGCGACGGCGATTTCGAAAACTGAATTGCCGCCGCAGCGAATTCGTCCGCGTCGTCGATGATCTCGAAAAGCTGCCAGGCGATCGACTCGGTTCGTTGCATGCCCTGTTCGTCGGCAACGAGGATGATTTCCGACAAAAGGACCATCTGTTCGCTTTCCTCGGAAGTCAGGGACAGCGCCGCGTCGACCTCATGTTCCGAGATCCTGGCCGTATCCCCGTACTTGGCGTGAACAACGCGTTCCCAACTCATCGCCGCGCGAACGAAATCCCTGACGGTTTCAGGATCGACACCAAATCTGCGGACATAGGCATTGAGCTGTTCCGTGGTCAGGTCTTCCCGCGCCGCAAGATTGGACACGCCGGCGTCGACGGCTGCCTCATCGACGGGCAGTCCGACCCGTTCCGCGGCGGACAACCGGACCCGATCGTCGATCAGGTCCTTGAGCGCCCGTTTTTCGACATCTTCCTCGATCCCGAAAGCCTTCAGCAGCAAAGAGCGTTGGGAGATTTCGTACTGGGTAATTGCATGGTCATTGACGACGACGACAATCTCGAACGGATTGCTTGCAGCATTCGCGGTCGGGGAAATTGGTGCAAAGGAGAAAATACCTGCTGGCCCGTTCAGGACCAATAACCCCAGTGCAACCACTACGATTCGTAGCGGGTTCGCAGTCATGAATTCGCGCTCCGGTAAAGATCAACGTGCTTCGTCATCAAGGCAGGGCCCGAACGCGGGCTCCGCAGCGATTTCGCGAGTATCCGGGATCGGAAATGGCTCCGCTCAATCCCAACAACTCGATAGTCAGGCCGATTTGACGGTCAGGCATGACAATACCAGTTCCGGCGGCGTCAAGCGAGAAGAAAAAGTCGATCACTGTACACTCGTTTCGAATACTGAAGCCGATTTCGGCCTCCGTCGTCTTGTGGCTCTCCAGGTTTCGGCGCAGGGACCCCCGCAGCTGGGCAACATCGGACACGTTGTACCGTGCGCTGAGAATGAGCTCCTGAGAAGGTTCGGTTCCTGCCAGGCTGACATAGCTCAAACCGGTTTCGAACCTTCCGTGCCGATAGCTCGCCTCCTGCTCGAATTTCGAGAACCTGAAGTCGCCGTCGAAGACTCCGAGTGTGGTCAGGTCAAGCTGGTCCCGTAGAGACATGTTGAGGGAAACCACATAGTCGGAACTTCGCCCCGAGAGGTCGGGTTCGTCGGAAAACTGCCCGAGATCGCGATAGCGTAGGACCTGCCCGATCATTGCATCGGTGCTGAAACCCGAGTCGGTCAAGATACTGTAGCTGGCACCGACATTCGCGGTGATTCCCCGTTCCATTTGATCGTATCCGGGAAACCTGTTGAACGAAAAGAGGTTGGCGGCTTCAAACTCGACCAGACGGCTGTCTTCGTCCGGAGTGTCATGGGTCCGGTTCGGTCGCCAGACGAGTTGAATGATCGGTTCGAGGCGGTGCCGGACCCCCGGGCGGGTTGTCTTGCCAAGTGGCCAGCGCAAATCGACGGCGACGACAGGGTCCACCGATCCGGTCGAACCGCTGCGGACTTCAGAATCATCGGTGAATTTGTACTTGTTGAAATTGTATCCAAGACCGACAATTTCGCCGGAGACGCCAAGCTGGACGCCGTTCCAGGCCTGCCACCTGTTTTTCCAATCCACGTGAGCGCCGAATCTGAACAGGCGGTTCCCGTGTTTTCTCGAAAGATTGACCGCGTGAGCACGAAATCCGACGGTGCCAAGGTCCCGAGACGGTCTCGTGATCTGACGGTAGTGGAATTCAGGCAATACGAGCGGGACCTGCTGGTCGATTTCATTCGTTCGCAGGCTCTGGACCAATGACGCCCCGAATCCGAGATGGGAATCGGGGCGGGTCCGTTCGATATCGATTTCCGACACGAGGCGATCCCGCTTTTCATAACCGTAAAGCGCGGTGAAACTCTTGTTCGAGGCAAGCGATGCGTCGAATTCCAAATGGAAATCCCTGGGCAGCGCAAACTGCCCGCTTCCGGCAATGTAGCTGGCCAGGCGGTCGTCGCCGATTCCACCCGCGAGAAGAACCGCGCCGTCGATCTGGATCTGCCCGGATCTGAAATTCCTTCGGTACTCCGTCTCGAGAACCGCGCCGCCTTCGGTCGTGACGAATGGCGTAAGGGTCATGTCGTCATGATCCGACCTGGCGATGTAGTAGGGGAGCTTGAAGCCAGTCCCGAGGACAGTTGAGGTGATGATCGTCGGAACCAGGAATCCCGATGCACGATCGATTTCTGGTCCCGGGATGCTCAGGGACGGCACGTGCAGCACGGGGATCCCTGCAACTTCCAGAACCGCATTTTCAAAATAGATCCTTTGTTCCAGCTCGTCATAGAGAACTTCGTCTGCCCGGACCTGCCAGTCCGGTGTATCGCCCGTTCGGCAGATGCGGCAGGAGCTTGCGACCGCATTCGTCAGGATTCTGTACCGGCCCTGGCTCAGGTGCATGCTGTTCGCCGCCAGTTGCAATTGCCGCCTGGTGAGAATCTGGACGCTGCGAATGACTCCGTTTTCCAGGTCGTCCGAAAGCCTTGCAAGCTCGGCGATTGCAACACCGTCTTCCGTGACCAGGACCAGCGGTTGGTCGATCGACAGTCTTTTGGTGAGCTGGTTGTAGGTCAATCTTTCCGTTCTGACGATCTGATCACGGTGATGAATTGTCACACCTCCCGATGCGATCAAGACCTGGGAGTCAGCGAGAACCTCGATCCTTCCCGCAACAATGGAGACCGGAGGAGCTTCGGGGGGCTGCTGGGCAACGGTGGGCCGAACGTCGAGAAGAACGGTTCCAAGGACCAGCAGGGCCGTGATCGAAATCCTGAGCCAGGTAGCAAGGATTGATCGAGGACCGCACCGCGCCAGGGGATCCCGTGCCTCTTGCATCTCTTGCAGTCGGTGTTTCCTTGTCTGGAATTCCGGAACCATCATGCGGAGCCTAACCGTCTTCCAGGAAAAGAACAAAGGAGAGGCCGAGCATGGAGGCGGATAGCGGCAGGAACCAGGCAGCCACCGAAACCTGGAGTTCGCCAGCCATGCCGAGAAACCTGGTCAGTTCAAGAAAGAAACTCATGGCGACACCGGAAAGCAGGGCAAAAAACGCTCTTCTGCCAAAGTGCCGGCGACGCACGACGCCGAGTACGAATGCGGAGCCGATGACGAAGGTCGCGGCAAGCAGCATCGGCCGGGCCAACTCGAGGTGAAAGTGAAGCCTGTACGCCAATGACGAGAACCCCGCCCGGTCAACCGAACGGACCAATCGGGGGATGTTCCAGACCTGCATCACCTCGGGAACCGGGTTTCCGAACCGGACCCGATCACCGGTAATCGTTGTGGGGAATGTCAGCGACCGTGCCGTCTCGGCCGACAGTTCGGCATACGGAACTGTCGGATCGATGATCCACGATTTTGTTGCCGTCAGATTCATTTGCCCGCCATCGTTCTGGTTCAGGCTGGCGGTTTCGGCATGCGTCGTCCGGATCGCCCGGCCTTCCGAATCAAATGAAAATATCATGACGTCGCCTAGTTCGGCACCTGTTTCGGAGGCTTCCCGAACGTTGACGACTTCGTGGCCGTCCATCCAGGGCTGCCTCAACCAGATGCCGGAAAGACTCTTCGATGGAACGGCATCTCCGACGTCTTCAATGCTGTTTGTCCCCGACATTGTCTGTTTGCCGGATATCGATGCGATGACGGGGTTCAGGAACAATGTTCCCAAAAGGCCGACAAGCACGACGCAAGCGATTGGCGCGGCGAGGCACCCGAGAGCGGACATCCCGGCCGCCCTGGACGCAACAAACTGATTGGAGTTCGTCATTCGTCCACAGTACCAGATCGCGGAAACCGTGACGATGATGAGCATGGATTCCGAGACAAGGTCTGGTGTCTTTTGGGCCGCCGACTTCAGTGCAAACAGTATGATCGAGGATTCTGATCCAGATCTGCGCAGGCTCTCGAGCGCGACAAAGACGAACACGAGCGTTGCGGCAAACAACACAACGCGTAGCAGAACGGTCATGTATTGCCGCGCGAAGTATAGATGCAGGGTCATCGGGCTCGACCGGTCGATAGCCGTTCCTCTAGTCGCCCCCAGTTGGTGTGCCAGCGGCTGGCCCCGACTGCACACAGGGCGCAAACCGTCGCGGCGCCTGCCAGGACCGGAAGATAGAGGACCGGCCAAAACTCCGGACGCGCCTGCATATTCGATTCGATGACTCCGCGTAACAGGTTGATCAGGACCATGAGTGCGATCGCGACGAGAATTCGAAAGAGGAACCCTGATCGACTGAAGCTGCTTACAAGCAGCGCGGATATACCGATCAATGGCGCCAGAAACGCGAGCAATGCCTTGACCAGGCGTTCATTGATTTCGACGACGGCATGTGCTGCCCAGTCCGGCTCGTTCGGGGCATAAAGCTTGCTGATGATCTCCGGCGTCGGCATGTCCCGCAACAATCGGAAACGCTCGGCCTCTTCGTGGGCGTAACGCTGAAGATTGTAGTTCAACTGGTCGAAGTGGGCCGTTCCAAGTGTCCTGCCGTCTGCGTCGAATTTCTGGATGATACCGTTCTCCAGCAGAAGGCCGGGTTTGTCGCCTTCGGTAACGAACTGACCGTGCGGTGCCGTATGGATCAGGGTCCAACCGCTATCCAGGTATTCGCTGACCAGAATGTCGTCCAACCGACCGTCGGGACCAACGGTGCCGAAGAACAAAACGGAGTCGTTGTCAGGGAAGACGAACTCGCCTTCCTTGATGATCTGGACAAGATATTCACTCTGGATTCTGTCTTCGAGGCGTTCGAATTCTTCGTGCGCGACGGGATAGATCTGGTGACCGATGAAACTGACCACCAGAAAGCACACCGCTCCGACCAGGAAAAACGGTCGCATGAGCGCAAGGCCACTGATTCCCGCGCCCATCATTGCCACTAGCTCCGAGTCACTGAACAAGCGATTGGTCAGTGCGACGGCGGCCGCGAAACCGGAAACCGGAATCCCGATTTCAAGGGTTTTCGGCAATTGGAGTATGGCCAGCCACAAAAAGTCGCGTCCGGCCTTGCTGTTTTCCAGGACGAACTCGAGATATTTGAAGATATTCACAAGCCAGATAATGCTGGTCAATACCGCGAGAAAAAAGAAAAAGTACCCGCCGACCTGGATAAGAAAATACTGGTCGGTCTGTCTCCAGGCGAAGTGACGGCTCAAGGCAACGGCGGCACGTGAGGGAGAGGTCCGGTATCGGCCCGACGAGCGAACACCCGGCTTTTCAGGGCGCGGAGTACTACCCATGTTGCGCCGAATTGACGCTTCCCCCGATCGGATCGGACAAACGCGCGTTTCGCGGGTCTGTCCCTCCAGGCGATGCATTTGGAGTCCGCGTTGGCGGCCCGACGGAGCGGGCACGCCTTACAGTATCGGTCAGGGTCTCCAGGAACGCATCCCGCAGGTCGCTCCTGCCCAGAGCAATGGCGACCGTAGCGTTCAGGTATCCGGCCTTGGAACCGCAGTCATGTCGTTCGCCTTCGAAAAGATAACCGAACACGCCATTTTGGGTAGCGGTTTCGGCTGCAATCGCGTCGGTCAACTGGATTTCCGAATCCTGGTCGGAGTCCAGTTGCATACGGTCAAGATGGTCAAGAACCCGAGGCGTCAATATGTAGCGCCCGACCACGGCGAGATTGGAAGGCGCACTCCCGGGGTCGGGTTTTTCCACCATTCCGGCGATCGTCACGAGGCGGCCGTCAATGGCAGCAGGATCCACGATTCCGTATGACGACACCGATTCGGGCGTGGTCTCCATCAACGCCACCACGTTGCCGCCGGTCGAGTCATGAACGTCCTTGAGGGCACCCAGGCAAGGACTTCTGCCGACGATGATATCGTCAGTGAGCATGACGGCAAATGGTTCGTTCGCAATCAGTTTGCGCGCGCACCAGACTGCGTGTCCCAGGCCGAGCTGTTCGTACTGTCTGACGTAGACGATTTCACCACTTTCCGAAGTTGCGACGCTCAGGTCGTCGAGCCGATCCGTCTTGCCCTGTTCGAGAAGCGCGTTTTCCAGGTGCGGCGACCGGTCGAAATAGTCCTCAAGCGAGTTCTTTCCGCGCGATGTCACGAGAATGAACTGCTCGATTCCGGCGGCGCGTCCTTCGTCAATCGCGTATTGAATCAACGGTCGGTCTACCAGGGTGACGATTTCTTTCGGGATGGATTTTGTCGCAGGCAACAAACGGGTCCCAAGCCCGGCGACTGGCAGAATTGCCTTGACGACCCTATTTCCCATTCTGACACTCCGGATCCAGTTCGGGCAAGCGAACATGTACTGAAGGACTCGAACTTGTGGCCTGATCGCATTTCGTACACGATGCGGACGCCAGTCGACAGGGAAAATCGTGTCGCGCGGTTTCGGGCGGTGTCGGTCGGATTTGACCGTTGCCGAGTCTGTTCCCGGACCACCACTGACGCGCAAAAAATATGGCGCAGCCGTTGACAGAACCCGTTAAACCGGGTTTCGCCAAAAAACAGTCTCGTGTGACCCGACCATGGGCCCTCGCACGGGACTGAATTGAACCCGTGTTGAATTGGCCGCCGAATGATGTACCGGTAGCCGGATGAGTACAAGTGGATGCGAGGAGACCATGGCGAAACCAACCCACCCCAGATTCGAGGCGATTTCCGCCGAGCAGCTTTCGACATTTGAAGGAGCGGTCGCCGTAACGGTCGGCTCGGACGGGACGTTGGGCCGCGTCGTTCGACGACTCGACAGAATGTCTCACGGGGTCATTTCCAGGTTTGTTGAAACCGACCTTTTTACAGACCTCAAGCCGGGAACGGGCCACCTCATCGTTCCTCCCCCGCGCATCAAGGCTCATGCACTCGTCATTTGCAAGCTGGACCGCAGGTCATCGCCGACGGACGCACGCAAGGCAGGCGCGGCCGCTGCCGGTTCCGCGGCTGAAAGATCGCTGCTCATCGTGTCGAACCAGTATGCCACGGCGGCCGAAATGGCGTTTGGCGCGGTGCTTCGGAGATACAGGTTCAACCGTCACAAGTCTGCGGGCCAGAAAAAGGAAGTCGGTGAGTTGAGAGTGATGTCTCCCTCGCCCGAGAAGGCCGCAGCGATGTACGATGACAAGGGCGCCGCGGCCGCGGGAGTCTACCTGACCCGCGACCTGGTCAACGAACCCGCGAACGTCATCGGCACCCAGGCGTTCAAGAATCAGCTGCTCGAAATGAAGCCACTCGGGCTCGGTGTTTCCGTTCTTGGCGAAACCGAGATGCGGGAGCTCGGCATGAATGCGCTCCTCGGGGTCGGCCAGGGTTCGGACAGCCCGTCATTCCTTGTGGCAATGGAGTGGAATGGTGGAGGCGACGAAAAGCCGCTCGCCGTCGTCGGGAAAGGGGTCGTGTTCGACACGGGCGGGATCTCGATCAAGCCGGCCGCGAACATGGAAGAAATGACCATGGACATGGGAGGGGCGGCGGTTGTTGCCGGCCTGATGCATGTGCTGGCGTCCCGCAATGCGCGTGCAAATGTCGTCGGCGTGGTCGGCCTGGTCGAGAACATGCCGGATGGTCGCGCACAGCGTCCCGGGGACATCGTCCGGTCCATGAAGGGCGATACGATCGAGGTGATCAATACGGATGCCGAAGGCCGCCTCGTTTTGGCGGATGCGCTCTGGTATACTCAGGAGAAATACGCGCCCGAGGCCATCATCGACCTTGCGACCCTGACCGGAGCCATCATCATCGGGCTTGGACACGAAGCTGCCGGAGTTTTTTCCAACGACGACCAATTCTGCGAAGACTTCCTCAAGTCCGCGCGGCTGGAACAGGAAGGAGCCTGGAGGATGCCTGTCGGGGGAAATTACAAGAAACTGATCAAGTCGGGCAAGGCCGACATCAAGAACGTCGGGGGGCGGCCCGCCGGTTCGGTGACTGCGGCCCAGTTCCTGCTGAACTTCATACGCGAGGAAACCCCGTGGATTCATCTCGACATCGCCGGAGTGACAAGCCTCAAGTCCCGGTCCGACTTTGCCCCCTGCGGGGCAACCGGCTGGGGCGTGTTGGCCCTGGACCGGCTTGTTCGGGACCGGTTTGAATCCGGAGATGATGCCTGATTGCATCTTTTACAGGGTCGTGCGCAGACCGACGGAACGCGTCCTTGTTCAGCTTGTTCAGAGGGCCTTCGGCGAGAGTTCGCGAGTCCTGGTTCGTGCGTGGGATGCGCAGCAGGTTCAGCGACTCGATGAATTCCTGTGGTTGTGTGACGATGAAGCATTCATTCCCCATGGAGTGGCGGGCGACGGCAACGAAGGCAGTCAGCCGGTACTTCTGGCAACCGGCCCCGAAAACTTGAACGGCGCTCATTTCCTTGCCAGTCTCGGTCGGTGCCTTCTCGAACCGCCCGAAATCAGGGATTTCTCGAAAATCTGCGTGATTTTTGACGGAAGGGACGATGCCCAACTGGAAGCCGCGAGGAAAAACTGGAAGCGTTTCGTGGACGAGGGCTGGTCCGCCAACTACTGGACGGACGAATCCGGACAGTGGCGACTTGAGCACAAGTCGGAATGAAACGCTGTCGACTTGATCTGAACTCACGATTGCCAAAACGAAAACGCGATTGCGTATGTGCGCTTCAAGGACCGCCTCAGGATGACGGCAAGCGATCAAAATTTTCGTGACTTTTCGTGGCATATGCCTAGACTGTTGTCGATTGGACTAGGAGGAATCCATGCTCAGCCTGCTCGAAGAACTCATGCTCCTGATACTCGACGACGAGAACGGTTCGTTCGCTCCCGTTCCGGAGTATGCGCTGGATTATGCCATTGCAGGCTCTGTACTGATTGAACTGGCGCTGGAAAACCGGATCGACACCGATCTCGAGTCGCTGTTCATTGTGAATGAGGCACCGATCGGGAATCCGCTTCTTGATCCTACGCTGGCGCGAATTGTCCAACATCCGGATACGAACGGAATCAAGTACTGGGTGAGAAAGATCAGCGCGGATTCTGTCGACCTCAAGGAATTGGCGTTGAAAAAACTCGTGGAACGGGGAGTCCTGAAGGAGGTCGACAGGAGGTTTTTCTGGCTTCTCCAGGAACGCCGCTATCCCATTATCGACAACAAGTACGAACGCGAGGTCAAGTTGCGCATCATGTCGGTGCTGTTTGATGACGGCATTCCGGATGTCAGGGACATTGCGATCATTTCACTGGCCTACGCCTGCGGTGTTTTCGGCAATCTCCTGTCTGCGCGGGAACTGAAGAACGCGCTTCCGCGCATTCGGCAGATACGAAAGATGGACCTGATCGGGCGCGGGGTTACCGGGGCTGTCAGGGACATAGAAGCCACGATTACGTTGTCGATGCGTGGAATGATGTGATTCCGAAAGGAGGGAATGTGTTTCTGCACAAAGTCCTTGAAGCGTTTTACGACGTTGAAAACAGGAGACAATGGACTGGTTGCCATTGCAGGGCGCTTTCGATATTTTACTGAATCGGAGTCCTTGCATCTGCACGAAAGTCAACGATTGATTAGGGGAAACGATGGAAATCTCAACCGGGATTGAAAACGGTGCGCTCGTTGCGAGTGTGACAGGGCGCATTGATGGTACGAACGCCAAGCAGTTTGAGGACGACCTGATGGCGAAGATTTCCGAGCATTCGAGCAAGGTCGTACTGGACCTCGAAGGTCTTGCGTACATCAGCAGTGCCGGTCTGAGGGCGATCCTGCTGATCGCCAAGAATCTGAACCAGGCGGATTCAGAGCTGCTGATCTGTTCACTGTCCCCGTCCGTGGACGAGATATTCAGGGTGAGCGGATTTGATCGCATAATTTCGACCTTCAGTTCCAGGAACAAGGCGTTGGAATCCCTGAGCTGACCCGGTTGTTGTCAGCAAATGCCAGGGACACAGGATTCAACGCCGGAAACCCAGGTTTCAGGACTTGGCTGGTCTTGCGTTACTGACGGCAGGCACATTTCGGTTTCCCGTCGGCGGACCCGATCCACTCCCCCGGTCGGATTCGAGGACTGTTTGGGGATGAATGGTGCTCGGGACGAGCCCTCGGTTCCTTCCGTTGTCATCAGTCCCTTTCGGTAAGGGAAAACCGAAAATCCGCAAAAGCTCACAGGACATTTCAAGCAGAATGATTTCTCAGACAGAGATGGAGCTTTTCCGGGTTAGGGACCAAAGGTGACCCACGATGAACGTCGGATTTGTCTTCAAGATCGCGTCAACGCTGGCCGCGATCCTGTTTGTCGGTCTTGGCGTTACCGGAATTCTCAGCCTTCACACGTTTGAACGCACCCTCGGAGAATTTCTCTCGACCCGTTTCGAGTTTGTCGTCAACGATATTCGCCAGGGCATCGAAACCCAGCTCGACCTTGGTCTCGAGTTGTCGAGCATCGAGAACATTCCGGAAGCGATGGGTGCCTACGTGAGGGGTGACCCCCAGATTTTCACGATTGAGGTTTTTGACGAAACCGGAACGGTAATTCACAGCACTGATACGAGCTTCGAAGGTGATCTCGTAACCGAAGAATGGATCCAGGCGTGGCAGGAAACCGGCGACGACGGTGTTTGGGCGTTGCTCCAGAGGGACGCCGGCGTTGTCGGTGTCGCGCTTCGCAACAGCTTCAACCAAAACGTCGGATCGGTCGCGCTTCGGTATTCGCGTCAGTTCCTGGATGACAGCGTCTCAAGCCGGGCATCGAATCTGATGGCAGTCGGCGCCACCAATGTCATGATCATCATGGCTCTAGCCGTCTTCGGATGCCTCGTGATTCTCCGCAAGCCGCTTCAGGACCTCGGGGATCTCCGGGTTGCCATTGCCGCGATGACGGAACGGGTAGGCAAGGATGAGGGTGCCGCGGGACAGGAAACGATGCAGGTCGGGTCGTCCGAGTTCAAGTCCTTCGCCGACGAGGTCACCCGAGCGCGAGATACACTCGTAAGCGCGAGGGATGAAATTCGTCAAATTGACGAGGAACAGGCGGGCAGGTCGTGACGATTTCAGTCGACAGGATCGAGCAGGAACCTGGCACCGAATCCGATTCTGGCGGACAAGCCGAATCCGACGGAATCATCGGGCGCCCCGGAGCCGTCCTCTACCGAATTGTTGCGCTTTCGGCCATTCTCCTGCTCGTCAGCCAGATCGCGTTTGCATGGTTTTCGCTGAAGGGATTCGAGCAGGTCCTGAAACCTCAACTTGAACGCAAGGGCGAAGTCGTCGGGCGGGCTGTCAGCGACCTGATCACGTTCGGGGTCAGCGGACTCGAAATTCCTCCTGATCGCCTGGTTGGCGTTGATGCGTATTTCAACAGCGTCATGAGCACAAACGCGGAAATCGAGTTCATGGCGCTATTGGACCGCCACGGAGACACATTGGTCCTGACACAAAACGACGAGGTCGCCGATTCTGGCCGAGACCTGCGTTCGTCCCTGGGCGATCTGTCTCCGGAGGGCCAGATGGGAGACCGGATTACCTCTGCATTTCCAATAGAGGTTGATGGAGATGTCGTTACGACACTTCTTGTCGGGATCAGTACCGAATATGTGAGTAGCCGACTTTCGGACATCTATTTTGATGTCGTGACCGTTATCATCGTGTCCTGGCTTGTGACTATCGAATTCATGAAGTTTTTCATGAGCACGAAGATCACTTCGCCACTGAGCAGCATATCGATCGCCTTGGCCCGTGGACGAAAAGGGGTTTTCGCCGACCACCTTGTCGTGCGCGCACGTGACGAGGTCGGCCGGGTCATGGCGAGCCTGAACGATCTCCTGCACGCGATGCAGCAGCGATATGAAGACTTCAGGTTTGAGCTTCGCGAAATCCGCAATGCGCAGTTGGACCGCAGCGTTGCCGAGAAAGTCCAGGGGATCAAGGTCAAGGTCGACGGGACGTACAGGTTTCTCGGCGGACAGGAAATCAGGCACAAGAGCAGTACCCAAATTCGAGTCCCCATGTTCCTGCTCATGTTTTCCGAAGAACTGTCCAGGCCGTTTCTTCCATTGTTCGTCAGCAGGCTTGCGCCACAGGACTCGTCGGTGTCCACGGAATTCCTGGTCGGATTTCCCATTACGGTGTTCATGCTCGTCGCAGCCGTCTTTACGCCGATCGGAGGAATGCTCTCTGACCGATTTGGTGCCCGCCGCGTTTTCCTCATGGGTGCTGTTCCAGCCGTGGTCGGATATTTCGGCTCATTCCTCACCGTGGGCTACCTGGATTTCATTTTCTGGCGCGGCCTGTCGGGAATCGGTTATGGGCTGATCTTCATCGCGGCGCAGGCATGGGTGGCCGAGAATGCCAAAGGCCAGAACAAGGCCACCGAGATGTCCATATTTGTCGGTGCCGTCTTCGTCGGCATGATATGCGGCCCTCCGTTCGGAGGGATTATCGCGGGCCGGCTGGGTTACGAAACGACCTTTCTGTTTTCGGCCGGCCTGGCGCTCGTTTCGGGACTCATCGTGTATTTTACCCTTGATGATGTCCGCAGGCATTCGAAGAATTCCGGCTTCATTCGCCCCGCGGAGTTTGCCGGATGGCGCATGCTCTTCCTTGACATGCGGTTTCTTGCAGTTGCGTTCTTTGCCGCGGTCCCCGGCAAGTTCATTGCCACCGGGTTTTTCTTTTACTTGTTGCCCCTCCACCTGAACGAAATCGGAAACAGCCAGTCCGTAATTGGCTGGTTGATGATGCTTTACGGACTCTCGACATTTGGCACCCTGCCGTTTGTTTCCTGGATCGCTGACAAGACCGGGAATTACAGGATTCTGGTTGCAGCTGGCGTGTTTCTGACAGGGTTCGGATGCGTCGTTGTCCACCCGGCGTTGGGAATCCCGAACGCGAACGTGGCGGCTGCATTTGCGATCCTGTGCCTTGGTATCGGCCACGCGTTGTCGTTGACGTCACAGTTGGCCATGGTTCAGGAATCCGCCATCAGGTTCCAGGGGGCGATCGGAGCAGCGTCCGCAATAAGCGCCTACCGCGTGATCGAGAGATTGGGACTGGTTCTCGGCCCCCTGGTTGCTGCGCCCCTGGCGATCATGTTTGATCTGAACGTGGCAATTGCCGGTATCGGGATGATCACGTTGGCATTCGTTCCCCTGTTCCTGATCGCGACGTATCTTTCCGGCTCGCCAGCGGGCAGGGGGGCGATGCTCGCTCGGGGTGGCGTCAAGTGAAACGGGAACGCATACGTACAACACCGGTCCCTGCATCGCCTGCTGCCCGAAAGGCCATGCGCGTGATGCGTCGTGTCGTCGCAACCTGCGCCACCATGTTGGTTCTGCTTTCCTTCGGAATGCAGGTTGCCGAGGCACAGGGACGTCAAGCGACCCCGGATGATCCTTACAGGATTATCGGAGTCGTCTGGCGAGGGGAAACCGAAGTCGAGGATGGCTTTCGCGCCCAACTGAGGCAACGTGGAATCCCGTTCGAGTTTGAAGTCAAGAATCTCGATCTCGACCGAAACAACGCGCCTCCGATCATTGAAGAGATCAGGCAAAAACAGCCCGATCTCGTCTATACGTGGGGAACCGGCACGACGACGAGCATCGTGGGACGAGTCGAACAGGAAAACCCCGGCGACTTCATCAGGGACATCCCCGGTGTCTTTGTGCTTGTCGCATATCCGATCGAGGCGAACATCGTCGAGAGATTTGAGCGTCCCGGCCGAATGGTGACCGGGGTGTCGTTTCTGGCACCCGTCGACGTGCAACTGGGCGCGATCAAAGCGTATTACGATTTCAAGGCACTGGCCGTCATTTACGACGAGTCTGCCGGGAACTCCCGGATCAACGTCGCGCATCTGAGGGAAGCGGTTCCGCTGGTGGGGATGAAGTTGTTGGAATATCCGGTCCCGGCCAACGATGAAGGAAGGCCCGACCCGGAAGCATTGCCCGAATTGGTGCGGCGGGCACGGGAAGACGGCGCTGACCTGCTGTACATGGGTCCGGATTCGTTCCTGACCAGGCACAGCGATGTCTATACGTCGAGTGCGATCGAGGCGGGCCTTCCGACGTTTGCCTCAACGCAGGCACCTTTGCTGAATTCACGGGCGATGTTCGGCCTGGTTACGGATTATTTTACCCTGGGAAGACTTGCTGCCTTGCAGGCAGAACGGATCCTTGTCAACGGACTTGATCCTCAAACGCTGCCGGTCGGCGAACTCGCTCGATACAAGCTGTGGATCAACATGGACGTTGTTCACGAAGTGGGCCTTTATCCGCCTCTTGCATTGATGGCGGTTGCCGATTTCAGGGACTCTCCGGAGACGGACTGATCGATCGATGCTTCTTCGCACCCGAATCAGCCTGATCGTCACCTTGGCTTTCGTTGCGATTTGTGCGGGGTTCGTTGTTGCGGCCATTCAGCGGGAAGACATCATCACGGAACGATTTGCCGGCGAGATTGTCAGTGACCGTTCAACGGTCTGGGACCGGGTAATCGACAAGATCGTTCAGCGTATGGAAATAAATGCCGATGTGATATCCGAGAATGCCGCCCTGGTTTCGTCCGTTCGTCAGTCTGATGGCGAAGCCATAAGGCAGTATGCAGGTGGCGTGCATGAACAGGTATCGCGCGCGGGAATTGCAGACAGGCTCGATCTCGTCTCGAGCGATGGAAGGCTGATCTATTCGTCTTCATCCGAGCTCTTTCCGACCGCTTCGGTCACGGAAGAGAATGTGGCCAGATCGCTCGCAGACGGCGAGGTCATCAGCGGCATCAGCAACGACCAGCAACGCAATATCGTCGTTGCAGTCGGCATCCCGATTTACGATGGAGCGGGAATCGCGGGCCTCGGTATCCTTGCGACCGACATACACGAAGCGATTTCGGAAATGGAAACCGTGACCCGGTCCACCGTCCTGCTCGTCAACAGGCGCGGACGCCTGCTCGCCGGTGAGGCCGTTGACCTGTGGCGTTCCGTTCAGTCTCACGTCGACCTGCTGCAGCTGAACAGCCTGCAGACGCTCCCTGTCGACGACAGGGTCTATTCGGCGATCGTGGTCCCGGAAGAGTCTGAACTTGGCAGCCTGCGTGCCAACCTCATCAGCATAAGGGACGTCAGTGACGTTGCGGTACAACAGCGCCGGTTGCGAGACTTGATGATTTGGGGGACAGCGATTGCGCTTGTCGTGGTTCTGGTTCTCCTGAACTTGTACATGTCGTGGGTGTTTGCACCTCTCGCTGCCGGCATCGACATGCTGAATGCCCTTTCGCGTGGGAACCTCGGTATCCGTCTGGAGACTGGAAGCGACCGCGACGAAGTCGGCCGGATTGCGAATTCCCTGAACATTTTCAGGTCCAAGATGGTTGCGATGGATCGTCTCCGGCAGTCCCGCGAACGCCAGCGGGCCCGCCAGGAGCGTTTCATCAGGCGAGAAATGACGGGCCTTGCCGATACCCTGGATGACCAGGAACGCAGCGCGGTACTTGGGGAACTCCACAAACTCGAAGCAATGGTGCAGGTCCGGTCAGAGACGACCGGGAATTCCTTTTCACAGGCGGCGAAAAGCCTGGACAGGTTTGAAGAGGAGGGTGAACGGGAAACGGAAGAGGAGGGGAACGAGAGTCTGATCAGGGAGGCCGAACTTGACGGATTGGCCATGATGGCCATCGCCTTCCAGAAAATGTCTGATCGCGTTCAGGATCAGAATCAACGGCTTCGCGACGCCCTTGCCACCAAGAATCAACTGATAGCAATCCAGAAAGAACTGGATATTGCGGCCAAGGTCCAGTTGTCGCTGATGCCGGATCCATTGCCGGCGAGTTCGGTTTTCAACATCAGCGGAACGATGAAGCCAGCGAAGGAGGTTGGGGGGGATTTCTTCGATTATTTCCGGATAGACGAAAACAAGGTTGGCATCGTGATCGCGGACGTCTCGGGCAAGGGCGTGCCAGCGGCCCTGTTCATGGTAATGGCGCGCACCGTCTTGCGGGCGACCATTCGAAGGAATCAGGACTCGCCCGGCGAAGTGTTGAGACGCGTGAATGATTTCCTGGAGCGTAACAATGCAGAGCAGATGTTCGTCACCGTCTTTTTTGGCGTGCTTTACGAGTCGACAGGGCGGTTCATCTTTGCAAACGGCGGTCACAATCCGCCCATCCTGGTTCGGGACGGCAGGGCTGTCCCTCTTGAACTGACCGGTGGCGTCATTCTCGGCATGATCGATTCGCTCGACTATGATGAATCCCACATCGACCTGCATCCGAGTGATCGCCTGGTGTTTGTGACTGACGGCCTTTCGGAGGCATTCAACAAGGAGTCGGAAGCCTACGGGGACGAACGACTCATAGCCGCTGCTGCGGAAGCGACAGCTCATCCCACGCAAGGGCCTGACGAAAACATCGCGGAGATCGTTCGAAGCGTTGAAAACTTCGTCGGTGATGCGCCGCAGTTTGACGATATTACCTGTGTCGTACTGCACTACAAGAATAGGGGCGCCGAAGAGACGGGTGGCAGAATCGTGGACCAGTCGGAGGAATCGTCCGACCGACCGGAACCTGGCTCTGTCCTGACGGAGTCGGGTTCCGTTCTGTCGTTCACGATCAAAAACAAGCTTGAAGAACTCGCAAGACTTGCGGACATCATTGATGCGCGTGCCGAAGAGCGAAACTGGCCGGTAGGCTGGGCGATGAACATGAATGTCTGCCTGGACGAGCTGATCACAAACGTGATCAGCTATGGTTACCGGGACCAACCTGACGGCCAGGATGCAGAATCTGACGACATCCGCATCGTCGTGTCTGAAGCGGACGACGACCTCATTGTGGAAATGGAAGATCACGGGTCTCCGTACAATCCGTTTGTCGAAGCCCCTGAACCCGACGTTGACGCAGGTGTGGAGGATCGGAAAATCGGGGGCCTCGGTGTCTATCTCGTCAAACAACTGACCGACGAAACGAGTTGGGAAAGGCGTGGCAACGTCAACCACATCAGGCTGGTCAAGCACGGGCTGAACAGAACCGAGGAATGAGATAAACTTGCGCACGAATGTCTCCGGAGGCTACCGCTGCTCAAGCGAGCAGGGGACAGCTTCCGCCATTCAAGCCGAAGAAGCCGTCCGGGGCTGGTTCGAGAACATGCGTCCGCTCCAAGTGGATGATCTTGACTGGCGCCATTATGAAGAGATCATCCACGCGATTCTCGGAGCACTTGGGCCGGCACCGGCGCGCGAGTATTTTCGGTATGAACATCCGCCTGAGCTGCAGGATCCGGAAATGGGGGTGGGAAAGTGTTATCCGGTCAACCTGGCCGTTTTTGACTGGAAAGGCGACGGTCGGCCCGTGGTCGCCGTCGGCGGACTGACCAATGTATCGCAGCGTTTTGATTTCCTGGCACTTGATTCGTACCCGGAGCTGAGACTCATAGGCCTGGACTTCGCTGGCCGCGGCCGGAGTGGATGGATGGCCGAGATATCGGACTACACCATAGAAACATACACGGAGCAGCTGCGCCAGTTCCTGGTTCATCTGGGTCTTGAAGATGTCACGGTACTCGGGTCGTCGCTCGGAGGCGCTGCCGCGATCACTCTCGCGAGTCGCCATCCCGACTTGATATCGATGCTGGTTCTCAATGACTCCGGCCCGTGGATTCCGGCGACCCGGAGGACGCGCCGCGCAAGAGCGGTTGCGCGCCACTACGTGTTCAGGTCTCCTTCTGAAATGATTCGGCGAATCGGCGCGGCGACAAGGTATTCCGGCATGGCGCCGGATTCAGTGCGACTCCATGTTGCCCACCACAAGACGCGTTGGTCGGAGGCGGACGGGGGAAGGATTTATCGGCACGATCTTCGATCTCTTCTTTCCTATCGATACGATGCTGCCAACGACCTTGATCTCTGGGAGGAGTGGCGACAGGTTACTTGCCCCGTACTCCTGGTCCACGGGACTCTCAGTGACGCGACCGATGATGCTACAGTCGACCGGATGCGGGATCACTCCGGGATGTCGGTAATCCAGGTCAGGGAGACTGGCCATACGCCGTTACTTTGTGATCCGGACCTGGCCCGGTTGATCGCCGATTGGATCAGGTCTGGCGGCCAAGTTTATGAAAAGGATCTGGATTTTCAGCCTTTGCACTGGCGTGGAGACGTTTTTGGTGGAAGACCCATCTGAGGCCTTTAAATTCGGTTTTTATTTCGTGAGGCACGGGCAAACCCATGCGAACAGGCTGGGAATACGCGCGGGAAGCGATTCCGATTCGGCGTTGACAGATATCGGAAGACGCCAGGCACACGACACCGCTTACCGGTTGCTCGAAGGTGATTTGCCGCCACCAGGCGTTATCTATACGGCCAACAATCGACGTACCCTGTGTACGGCCAGGATCATAAACCGCTATTTCAGTCTCGTGACAGTCGTGCGCGCCGGACTTCGGGAGCGTCGGCTCGGGACGCTGAATTCCCGTTCCGTGGTTCTGACGGAAGCCTTTCTTGTCCGCGGCGGATCTCCTTTTGGCGGAGAGTCGAACCGGACGTTCGGAAATCGCGTACTTGATGCAATCGCTTCGATCGCCGAGTTCGGCCACTGCCGACCACTCATCGTCTCCAGCCGGGGCGTGGCCAGGGTCCTCTTCAGCCGCATCGGGTGCCAGCCCGGTGACGTTACGAATGGGCGCATGTTTTTCGTGGGACTGACGCCAGATGATCCGTGTCGGGTTGTTTCGGTCCATGATATCACGGGCGAGGCACCTTCTCAGATCGGATGTGCCGAAGGACGATGCATTTGTCGTCAATCTTGATCTTCAGCTGCTCACGGCGTCCTTTTCGACTTGACGTCATTGTGATAGCGCACGCGCCAACGACGCGACGTCTTGACGATGTCGGGGAACGGATTGGAGGATGGAGCAGCATGGAAGTCGAACGGACCTTGTCAATCATCAAGCCGGATGCGACCGGTCGAAGCCTTACCGGGAAGATCTGTGCGATGCTGGAAGGGGCTGGTCTCAGGATTGTGGCGCAGAAGCGCATCAGGATGACACGCGAACAGGCTGGCATGTTCTATGCCGTACACGCCGAACGTCCTTTCTACGACGAGCTATGTCGTTTCATGGCATCGGGGCCGGTTGTTGTTCAGGTTCTTGAAGGTCAAGATGCGGTGTCACGCAACCGGGAAATCATGGGGGCAACAAATCCTGCCGATGCCGACGAAGGAACGATTCGACAGTCCTTTGCATTGTCTCTGGGCGAGAATTCGGTTCATGGATCCGACAGCCCTGAAACTGCGGCCGAAGAAATCCGGTTCTTCTTTTCAGACCTGGAAATTGTCAGGTAGGTACGCTTTTCCGGGTCATTTCAAGCCATTCCGACAGATTACGTGCTGAAGGGAATCCGGGACTACTGAGCGTTTTAATGCACATGAATACTGGACCAGATACGCGAGACTCCAGGGGCAGGCGGCGCACGTTCAGGATTCTGCGATCAAATTCGGGCTTCCCACCAAGGGGGCATAGATGCCCGACGTCCTGACCTCCGGCATAGCCCCGCCGCAACAAAATCAATCAACATTCCAGGAACGCATGGTGACGTCGTTCCCACCCGCAACCACAAACGAGCTCAACCCGGCAAACAAGAGATTTATCGACCACGAACGGAATTGGCACAGAGAACCGGGTGACGTTGACACGGCAGGATCGATCCATGACTGAATTCGAGATCGGCCGATTTGGTATTGTACAAACCGTCCCCTCGTCACCATCACAACCGGATATTTGCTTTCCGGCTTTTCGCCACCAGTGTCTGCGGCGTCCAGGGACTCTTGACCCGTTGGTCTCTGATGCAGGAGTTTGTGTTGAATGAATTTGCGGCGAGACATGCTGGCCGTGGTGGTCTTTGCTTTTCTACTGTGGGTCTCGGGTTCCTTTGCGGTAGCGAACCTTGTCCCGGAGGTCACGAAAACCGAAACCGCCGCGCCGACGCGTATCCTCTTCGTCGGCAACAGCTACCTTTATTACAACAACAGCCTGCACGATCACGTCAAGCGCATGGTCGTGGCGGCAGGGATCCATGATTCCGACGACCTAAAATTCAAGTCGGCGACGATCAACGGTGGTATTCTTCTTGATCACGACATCTCGGATTACCTGGAGCCGGGAAAGTTCCGGATGGAGCGGCCTTTCCAGGTCGTGGTATTACAGGGCCACAGCAAGGCCGCGCTCCTTGACGGGAACCGGGTCAGGTTCGCGGAGGCGGTCGCCCGGTTTTCGATGGAGATCGCTGCAGCGGGAGGTGAGACTGCGCTCTACATGACCCATGCCTACGTCCCGCCCCACGAGATGTACCGGGGTGACATGATCCGGGACATCGAGAATCTCTACGTGACGGTGGGAAACGAGGTCGGCGCCTTGGTGATCCCCGTAGGGCTGGCATTCGAAGAAGCCTACCGTCGTCGCCCGGACCTGCAGTTACACATGCCCTACGACGGCACCCACCCGAGTCCGGCGGGCACGTACCTGGCTGCGGCGACGGTATTCGCGTCCCTTTACGGACGGTCTCCGGTGGGGGTTCAATACGATTACTTTGGCCGAATCGACGGTTCCACGGTGCTTTTCCTGCAGAAGGTCGCTGAACACACCGTTCGTGTGTTTCAAGGGCGCGATTGAACTTAGGGCTCGTAGCGAAACAGGCGAATCGTTTTGTCGCCGAGGGATTCCCCTTGGAATCGAAATATGATTCACTCCCGGCATGGATACGATCGAGAACATCCGGCGCCGGTTCGAGGCCCTGTCGCCGCATCTGGATGAAAAGAGCCTCCGTCTGTTTGTTGCGTCCGAGACCCTGCCCCTTGGCCATGGCGGCGTGACACTGGTCTCGACGGCGACGGGGGTTGCGCGCTCGACCATTTACCGTGGTCTTGCTGAACTCGGGGAGGAACCGGAGCCCTCGGGCCGTGTCCGCCGTCCCGGTGGAGGCCGCAAGCCTGCGGTGGAAATCCAGGACGGCCTTGAGGAGGCGCTTGATGCGCTTGTGGAGCCGGCGGTGCGCGGAGATCCCGAACGTCCTCTGCGGTGGGTTTCGAAGAGCCTGCGCCATCTCGCTACTGCGCTTTCCGATCAGGGTTTCCCGGTGTCCCACACCCTTGTGGGCCGGCTCCTGAAGCGGCAGGGCTACACGCTCCAGGGGAACGTGAAGACCCGGGAGGGCACGGACCATCCGGACCGGGATGCGCAGTTCCACCACATCAACGATCAGGTCGCAGCGTTCGCTGAAGCCGGACAGCCGGTGATCTCCGTGGACACCAAGAAGAAGGAATTGGTGGGGGATTTCAAGAATTCGGGCCGTGAGTGGCGCCCGAAAGGCTCCCCCGAGGAGGTCCGTGTCCATGACTTTGCCGACAAGGAGCTCGGCAAGGCGGTCCCCTACGGGGTCTATGACGTGATCAACAACATAGGCTGGGTCAATGTCGGGGTCAGTTCCGACACGGCCGCGTTTGCGGTCGAGAGCATCCGGCGCTGGTGGCGCCACCTGGGGAAGGAACGCTACCCCGAGGCCCGCAAGCTGCTCATCACCGCCGACTGCGGCGGCTCCAACGGGAGCCGCGTCCGGTTGTGGAAGGTGGAACTGCAGAAGCTCGCACGCGAACTCGGCATCGAGATCAGCGTGTGCCACCTGCCGCCCGGGACCAGCAAGTGGAACAAAATCGAGCACAAACTCTTCTCCTTCATCACCCAGAACTGGCGCGGCAAACCCCTTTATACTCTTACAACCATCATCGGCCTGATCGGCTCCACCACGACCGGTAAGGGGCTGAAGGTCTATTGTGATCGGGACACGAACGAGTACCCGACCGGCATCAAGATCAGCAAATCGGAGATCGAGGCCCTGGATATCCGGCGCGCCGACTTCCATGGCGACTGGAACTACACCTTGCTTCCGAACCCTGATAATGTAGCGGTTATTTCGTGACGAACCCTTATCCCGGGCAAACCAGTCTGCCCGGTTCCACGAGATGCAAGTCGGTACGGCACGCAGGGCTCGGTGCAATCTCGTCAGGCAGCACGTTGCGGCCGGATACTCCTCGCCCGGGGCGGCGCTGGAATTCATCCGGGAATCAAAGGGATAAGGTCCGTGAGGCCAGTCGCCGATTTCGGAAAATTGTTCCCGCGACAAACTTGCCGGACAAACTGTTGACGACAGGAGGAACGCGGTTCTTTCGAAACGCCAGACTACGTCCCAAGAGGCGGTGTCCGAACGGTTCCCGGGTTCACTCTGCCGTCATTCGACTGCGCCGAGTTCATCGAGAGCACCTCCGAGCCAGGCGCGTGCAAGGGTGCCCGAATCCGACTCCGGCGAGTCCCGAAATTCCGTAATGACTTCGAAACGTTTCCTCAGCACGGCCTTTTCTTCAGGTAAACAATCTGTCCAGTGCCGCCCCTGCAGTCCGAGGACCAGCGCGTAGTATCCAATGAAATGTGGCCTGACACCTGCAGCAAGAAGACGTTGGTACGCCCGATCAGCACCGAGCGATCTGACCTCTTCGGCCGACGTAATGCCTGCCTTTGCGAACTGCCCGGCTGAAACAGGTCCGAGATTGCGAATTGACGATACAGGTGTTTTCGACGTCATGGATTTCGTTGCAAGGCCCGAATGAATTCCTTGAGGACGGTCGGATAAAGACGGTGTTCAGCCTTTGCAACTCTCGCTGCCAGGCTGTCAGGGGTGTCTCCCGGCAGGATCGGGACTGCGGTTCGACCGAGGACAGGACCGGCATCCAGTTCAACCGTCACCAGATGGACCGTGCATCCGGCCTGTTCCCTGCCGTCAAGGATCGCGCGGCGATGGGTATCCAGGCCCTTGTAGTCGGGAAGCAGCGAGGGATGGATGTTCAGGACGCGGTTTTCCCAGTTCCTGACGAACTCCTCTCCCAGAATACGCATGAATCCGGCAAGACAAACGACATCGGCGTTCACCTCGACGAGGGCCTCGTTTATTTTCCTGTCGAACGAGCGCCCGTCGTGTCTGTAGTCGCGGTGATCAACGACGGACGTGGGAACGTTTTTTCGATGTGCCTTGCTCAATGCCAACGCGCCGGGTTTGTTCGACAGGACCAGAACGGGCTCTGCCTCGAAATCCGGATCGTTCATTGCATCGATCAGTGCTTCCATATTGGTCCCGGTTCCCGAAACCAGGATTGCAACCTTGCACGTCAAAACAGGGACCCGGCGTACTCGGCCCGATTGCCTGAGCAGACCCTCCCGATTGGCATCGCGGCAGTACCCGCGTTTTTCAACGCGTCGAGAACATCCAGGTGTGTATCTGCGGATGCAATGGCCACCATCCCGATTCCACAATTGAACACGCGGAGCATTTCGGAGGCACCAAGTTCCGATCTTTGTTCAATCCACTTGAAAATTTCCGGGCAATTCCATGAATCCAAGTCTATTTCTACGCCCAGTCCTGCCGGCAGAATACGCATGACGTTATCCGTCAAGCCACCTCCGGTGATGTGCGCGAGTGCCTTGAGATTGCATGTCGAGAACACTGCGCTTGCGGCGTCGACATAAATCAGGGTCGGTTCGAGGACCGCTTCACACAACCGGATCTCTCTGCCGGGTGAATTGCTGACCTGAAACGGGGGGGTGTCAAACCAGGACAATCCGGAATCCGCGACGACCTTCCGGACAAGGGAAAAGCCGTTCGAGTGCAGGCCGCTTGAAGGCAATCCGAGAAGTACGTCGCCATCATGGACATCGCGCGGCAGGATCTGGTGTCTTTCGGCGGCGCCGAGCGCGAAACCGGCCAGGTCGAAATCGCCATCTCGATACAGGCCGGGCATTTCGGCAGTTTCCCCTCCGATGAGAGCGCAGCCGGCAGCCCGGCAAGCCTTCGCGATCCCCTTGACAATGTCGGCAGCGAGATCCGGCTCAAACTTGCCCATGGCCAGGTAATCGAGAAAGAAAAGCGGGGCCGCGCCGTGACAAATCAGGTCGTTGACGCACATTGCGACGAGATCGACGCCGATACCGGAGACGTCATTGGATTCGATGGCGACCCGGAGCTTGGTACCGACGCCGTCGGTCGTTGAAACCAGGATCGGGTCGGAATAACCTGCCTTCTTGAGATCAAAGAGTCCCGCGAACCCGCCAATCCCGGAAACCGTTCCCGGCCGGCGCGTTTCTGCGGCGAGGGGTCGAATGCGGTCGACCAGGGCGTTACCCGCCTCGATATCGACACCTGCGTCCTTGTAGGTCAGCGGCATGGTGCCTCTCCGGGCGATGACTGCTGGTGGAGGTTCCGCCTTTTATCGAAAAAGACTGCGCTTGAGAATTGACGATTCTGACAGGGAAAGTTCCGGATAATCAGCGACATTTGCCGCTTTCCTCGTTGTGCAGGGAGAGACATGCAAAAGGATGGTGACATCCGGCAAGAGTACCCGGTTGATGCGAGCATGACCGAGCTAACCGAGTCGGCGGACATTGACCCCGGCAATTGCGTGGCATAGTGATGTGCCACGGTGGGCCTGTAGCTCAATTGGTCAGAGCGGAGCGCTCATAACGCTTAGGTTGGGGGTTCGAGTCCCTCCGGGCCTACCATGGATTTGCCATCGTTTGTCTCGCCCGAAATACGCTGCCCTGACTCGAGGAATTCGAGGTTGCCTGACGAACGCGGCAACATCAATTCAGCCTTCAATCCACCGAGGTCTCCGCTACGGTCAAGCCGTACGGTTCCGCCGTGAGCTTCGGCTATATCCTTCGCAATCGTAAGACCCAGGCCGACGTTTGCACCCGAGGCCTCGCCTTCGGCCGTTTCCAGGCGCAAGAAGGCAACAAAGACCGAGCGCCTTTGCTCTGCCGGAATTCCCGGTCCGTCATCTTCAACGATGAACCGGATCCGGTTTTCAGCCAGGTTGACCGTAAGGCGAGTCACATCGCCGAAGCGGCACGCATTTGACAGAAGATTGTCGATTGCTCTCGTCAGCGCTGTCTTGCGGCCGAGAAAAATTCCCTTGTCGTTTCGGTCGGCAGGAAGTTTAAGTTCAATCCTGTCACCCGAACGCTGGCGGTTCCGGACAATGTTTCCGGCCAACTCTGTCGCGGAAATCCTCGTGACCTTCTCGTCGGCAATATCGCTCGAAAACGCCAGGAACCCTTCGATAATGTGCTCCATTTCGTCGACATCGCGGTAGATTTGCCTGATTTCTTCGCCATCAGGCAGGAACGACAATGAAAGCCTCATGCGCGTCAGGGGTGTTCTCAGGTCATGACTGACCTTTGACAGGATCAGGGTTCTCTGTTTGACGTGGCTGGCTATGCGATCTCGCATGGTCAGAAATGCATTTCCGGCACTTCGAACTTCAAGCGCTCCTCTCGGCACGAATTTGACGCTCTGACCCATTCCGAATGCCTCGGCTGCACTGGCAAGCCCCGAAATCGGCAGAATCTGATTTCGCAGAAAGACGATTGCGATCGCGGTCGACAAAACCGCGGCCAGAACCATCGCGACGAGCAACTGGTGCGGATTCCGTGCTGACACCAGTTGCCGCAAGAAAACGATTTCGTGGGGTCCGGCCAGCGTGTTCACGCACAAGACAACCTGTTTGCTGTTGGTCAGGAGATCGACAGCCTGAAGGTTGGGTATCTCCTGTCTCAAGACGTTCGTGACTTGAATCCCGGTCAGATCGATCGCGCCCCTGCGGTCAGTTTCGGGACATGCGCTGTTGTCTGGCAAACGATTCGCGGAAATCTCGAATTGCTCGGTCAATTCCTCCAGTCGCCCGATTGCCTCGCCATCGTGAACGGACAGTTCGATCTGTGAAACGATGTAACCGATATTGGCAGCCGACGAGGTCGTCATCTGAATCGTCACGTCGTGAAAGAGTCGATCGACAAAGTACGCACCGACCACGATCTGGACAAAGACGATGGGGGTCATCAGAATCATGATGGATCGCCCGAACAGGCTCCGCGGCGTTATCGCCCTGATTCTGAGGCTGAGCATGGCAGGAACGGGATATGGATTGCGGACCCGGCGTGCAAGCCTGCCCCGGGAATCAGTTGCCGAACCGTCCACGTATTTTTCGTTCGATCGAGCCGAACCGTAGGACCTAAGATCCCGACTTCCGTAGGGGTGGAGCCCGCGAGGTGACCTGCGAATGGCTTGGAACGATGGACAATCCAGTGCGCCTCAAAGTGCCTGCGTACGGCGACCGTGCGCTTGAGACGAAACGAAGCAAGAACGAATTGTGATCTTACGGCGAACAACATGCAGAATCCGTTCGTGACAGACCACAAGGTTCAGGTCGGCGTCGCCCTGAAACTCGTACCCGGCGTCAGGGTTGTCACGGCGCCAAATCCGGGACCAATGACGTTTACGGGTACGCAGACGTATCTTCTCGGCGTGGACGGGGTCGCGATCATAGATCCTGGCCCCGATGACGACGCTCACCTCGAGGCGTTGCTCAACGCGACGACAAATGCACGCGTTACCCATATTATCGTGACGCATACGCATGTGGATCATTCACCGCTTGCCAGACGTCTTTCACGCAGGCTCGACGTTCCTGTCTACGGATTCGTGGAGCCTGGACCGACGAAAGGGCATGATCGTCGTCTTGATGTGATTTCCCGGAAGATGAAAGGCGGTGAAGGAATTGACCACAGCCATCGTGTCGATGTTGACCTCCGTGATGGAACAGTCGTCAAGGGCGATGAATGGGAGCTTGAAGCGCTTCATACCCCAGGCCATCTGGCCGATCATCTTTGCCTTGCGTGGCGGAATTCCGGGATTGTGTTCACGGGTGACCACATCATGTCTTGGGCAACGACGATGGTTTCCCCGCCGGATGGGGACATGCGGGCGTTCATGAATTCGCTCGAGCGGATGGCAAAGCGGCGGGGCGACAGAACCTACTTTCCCGGTCACGGCTGTCCGGTGGAAGATCCCCGGGCCATGATTGACTGGCAGATCAGGCACCGCCTCGCGAGAGAAAACCAGATTCTCGCCAACTTGTCAGAGAGACAATTCACGCCGAATGAGCTTGTGCATCAGATCTATACGAACATTGACCGCAGGCTAATTCCTGCCGCGGAGCGAAACGTTTTGGCCCACCTGATTGACCTTTCAGATCGTGGATTGGTCGAACCGGATTTTCGGGAAAACCCACTCGGCCCCTACACGCGTATCTGAAGCGGACTCCCGTTGCCGAGTCGGTCCTGGCGCGACTCAATCCGGTTCACCGGGCGCGAATTCCGTGCAGCATTCACGAATTTCTCCTGCACCCGGGCGGAGAATTCGGTTCGTTGCTCCCGTGCATGACCCTGGGAAATCGCCCACGACATGGCTTGGCCAGACCCGTTTTATCATCGTCTGCCTGCACGGTTGGCCGGCAAATCCTGTAGACTGAACTCCTGCAGCCTGTTATACGGCGCGCGCTTTTCGTATTGGCGGTTTTGTTCCGGCGTAGCTCAGCGGTAGAGCAGTTGACTGTTAATCAATTGGTCGTAGGTTCGATCCCTACCGCCGGAGCCAATCAAAACAAAGACTTACGGGATGCCGCAGCAGCCATGAAGTTGCTGTGTCACCAATTTGCCACCAGATCTTTCGTTTGTCGGGAGTGGGGCCGGTTCTGTGTGCCATCGCCAAGTCCAGTGGGCACGATAACGAACTGGCGGTCCGGATTGCGGCATTTCAGGGACGCATGAATCCCAAGCAAGCCGAATATCGCACCGACATTTCCCGGCTGGCCGAGGATATGGCCAAGCGCGATGCTGACAATCACACGGATGCCAGCCGGAGGTTTATCGCCCTTGTCGGCATGATCGCCAATGGCGTTACAATCCTCGTATTCCCCATACACCGGCCTGCCTGAGCAGTTGGTGAGGCGCGGAAGCTAAGGAGGCCGTCAGTGAGTGACCGCAAAGGGTTTTGGCAATGGGTGGTGGCTGGCACGCTGGCGATAATTCACGCGGTGACTTCGTAAGGGATTCTCGTGATCTCGCCTCGGCGGGCATCGATCGAACCTGCCGGCCAGGTTCTCTGTGTGCGGGTGCCTGACCAGTTTGGCAAGCCTCATTCGTTCGGGGGTAGGTTATTCATCCGCGAGTGCGGGAACAGCCAGCAGATGTCTCGCGAGGAAATCCGCGAGTTTTTCTTCAAGGAAGGGCTCATCAGGTTCGAAGAAACACCCTTCCGAAGCTTTGATTTGGAACAGGGATTGAATGATGAGAATTGGCAGCAGTTCGCCCGCCGAGCGGGGCTTCCAGATGACATCGAGCCTGTCGCGACACTGGAGAACCTGCACTTGGTCAAGTGCGGAAAAATGACACACACAGGTGCATGGCTGTTCGCCGACGACATCAAGCGCCATACCTTGCGGGCCGGTGTGATTTGTGCAGTCCTTAGGGGTGTTAGCGAGACATACATCCTTGATCGGAAGGAGTTGACTGTCAATAGGCGTCCAAAATTGACCCACCATCGGCGTCCAAAATTGACCCGCCTTTTCCCGCCTTCCTTTCCCGGTAGCCTTTTTTCGTCGGACATCGGCGGGAGTTGCAGGATCGCTTGAAACGAACGCGATGAACCCTTTGCCCCTCATCGAAGATTCCCTCTTCCAGAGGACGGCCGCAGACTGTCTCGAGCGGCGGCCGGGTAGGCAATCGGTCAATGCCTGCAACAGCGGGACTTCGGATCGGTGGTGACACTCGGGCAGACCGGTGTACAAGAGGCCGGGTTCGTCCGCGATCATTGGAAAACCTTGAAATCGACGATCCTGGCCGGCTCGACGATGCCTGCGAAATCTTCCAGATGAGCGTGTGGCGCAATTGATGCTTCTTGCCAGCCTCGAAGAATGTGACCCATTGGCGGTGGCACGATGGTGACGTATCGGAGTTCGCATATGGACATGAAACCCTGGCATTGGGTCATGACCGTTTTGATACCTTTCTTGATTCAGGGGGAAAATGCGTGACGCTCATTCGGACAACTGACCAGCTCGCAAAATTCTGCAGGTCCTGTTCGCGCTATCCATATGTCGCCGTCGATACGGAATTCATGCGCGACGTGACCTATTTCCCCCAACTTTGCCTTGTCCAGATCGCGGCGCCAGGTCAGGGGACGGAACTGGTTTCGGCCGTCGACACCTTGGCTGAACACCTGTCTCTGGATCCGATTTACGAGTTATTCGCAAATCCAGGCGTGACGAAGGTCTTTCATTCCGCACGCCAGGACCTGGAGGTTTTTTACCTCGATCGAAACGTATTCCCGCAGCCGTTCTTTGACACGCAAATCGCGGCAATGGCTTGCGGCTACACCGAGCAGGTCAGTTATGAGGCCTTGGTCCGCTCGATCGTCAAGCTGCCTCTCGACAAGTCTCGGCAATTTTCCGCATGGAACAGGCGGCCTCTCACGAAGCGGCAACTGGAATACGCACTCGGTGACGTGATCCATCTCCGAGTGATCTACGAGCACCTTGTTGCCGAGCTGACCAGACTCGACCGTGTCTGGTGGATGGACGAGGAATTCGCGGAATTGCTCAAGCCCGAACTCTATGCCATTGATCCGGAAAACGCCTGGAAGAGGCTGAAAACAAAAAACGTTTCGGCAAGGTACTTGGCAGCAATTCGTCAAATCGCGCAATTCCGCGAGGAAATCGCCCAGCGACGGAATGTTCCGAGGAACCGGGTCTTGAGCGACAAGGCCATGGCAGAGCTTTCATCAGTCCGGCCCGCAGATCTTTCCGCGCTGCAAAGGTGCCGGCTATTGCCGGGTCACTTGAAGAAAGGGAACTTTGCCCAGGGATTGATCAAGGCCGTTCGCAGAGCCCAGGTGTTGCCGGCCGGGGACTTGCCTGCCAGGACGCCTGCGAAGAAACAGGCGGTCGCGAATCTCGGGTTCCTTGATCTGTTGCGGGCCCTCTTGAAGGCCAATGCCGTGAAGGCCGGGGTGGCGCCGTCACTGATTGCCACGACCGCGGAACTGGAAAAAATCGCTGCGGGCGAGATGTGTGGCCGCGTTTTCACTGGCTGGAGGAACGAGACATTTGGTCGCGATGCCCGGCGGCTGGCAAGTGGAGAGATTGCCCTCAAACGGGAACGGGACGGCGTACGAATAATTGCGACCGGGATCGGGAATTTTCCGTCCGGCTGACCTGAACGTTTGCCCGCACGCGCTCCGGTCAGATCACGAGTTCAATTGAATTCTGTTTTCCGATCACCCGTATCCGGTCGTTCCTGTTGAGTGTGCTGTTGGGGATAAATGTTGCAATCGAGAGATCAACGGGCGCATTGCCCGCGGATTGGAACGCTTGCGCGTCTGGACCCGGCAAGAGCCCCCGGACTTCGTAAACAAGCGTCTCCCGGTCGCCGCTTCGCCGATTCGCATCTGTGACTCTGTGCAGACGGACGGAATGAAAGCCCGGGATTCCGGATTTTGCGTTCACCAAGAGGATCGATCCCGAAGTCGTCGGTTCCAGGCTTGCCGTGACGACCAGGTCTGCAAGCCTTCCGGAATCCTGGCCACCAGCGAGACCATCGATCCCTGCAGTTTCCCCGACCGCCTGCCGGTCTTCCGAAACCGGCTGCTCTTCGTCGGAACCGAACCATTCCATGGGATTGTACCAGGAAGAACCGCCGCCTCCACTACAGGCAGCAAAGGTGAAGGCTATGGAAAGGACGCCCAGTATTCTCAAGATTGACTCGGGACCACGAATTCGATTCCAACCTTCCGAATTTCTGTCTTGCATGGTGATTCCTTGAAAAATGAGTCAATTGAATGCCGGTTCCCGAAAACCGATACACCCGGCAGCGGACCGAGAATACCGTATTTCGCCTCATTCGTCATGGGCGGTTTCAGGGAATCTCCGACAGTCTGCGGTTCGGTGAAGTCGCGCGGCTCCGAAGTCGAATTTCGGCAGTTGCCGACCATGCGATTCCTCTGGAAAAACTTGTCACTGCCCCCGAATGCAGGTCGTTTCGTTTCCCACTGACCTGGATTGCCGTTTGCTCGAACCTGTCCGGGAGCGGTGCGGAATGCGCGGCAGGAACGCCATGGTCCCGGTATGAACTGCCACGCGGATTCCCCGCATCGACTGCGATTGCACTGTTCCAGATCGATTGGATCTCGAAAGTCGATGCGGGTGTTTCGCGATCAGTGAACCGGTGGAAATTCCCGGGCATTCAGGCGATGCGGACTCGACGAGGTCAGTTCACAGGACCGGGCGAATTGTGTACAACACGTCACAGGCTTGATCGGGTGGGCACGCGGTGACGAAATCCGGTGCAATTCCCGAACGGACCAATTAAAGACCGGCTCTGGTTGGGGAGTCGCCGTCCATGCAGGAATCCTTCGATGACATCGTCGAGACATTCACCTATCTCGATGACTGGCAAGACCGCTACGGTTACATAATCGAGCTCGGACGCGCGATGCCCCCGCTCGACGACTCGTTTCGCATCGCGGAAACCAAGGTAGACGGGTGCGCTTCCCAGGTCTGGATTGTGCCTCGAATCGAAGGTATCGGCGATTCGGCCCGGTTCTTTTTTGACGGTGATTCCGATGCGATGATCGTTCGCGGGCTGATCGCCATTCTGAAATCCTACTATTGCGGTTGCAAGCTGAATGAAGTTGCCCGCCTTGATGCACTAGGCGCGTTTACACACCTTGAACTTGACCAGCACCTGACATCGCAGCGCTCGAACGGATTGCGCTCGATGATCGCAAGAATTCAGTCGTACGGCCGCGAACAGGTCGCCTGAAACGGGTTTCTTGAATTCAGTTCAGGACCAAAATGGAGGCCGTCGTGGATGATTCGGGAATCAGGTTGCGTAGCTCGACCAGCTCGGGTGGTACGGGCGGGCCCTTCCGCAATGGCCCGGTCTTCTGGGCGATTTGAACAGGGCCGACGCGACATGGCTCGATTTCCGGATCCGATTTCCCATGTCCTCCAGGACCGGGGTTGGTTGCTCGCGGACGGGGCAACCGGAACCAACCTGTTCAATATGGGACTCGTGTCCGGCGATGCGCCCGAGTTTTGGAACGAGAAACATCCCGATCGAATTCGCGCCCTCTACCAGGGAGCGGTCAATGCCGGTGTCGACCTGTTCCTGACGAACAGCTTTGGCTCGAATGCCGCGAGGCTCCGTCTGCACGGAGCTCAAAAAAGAGCGAGGGAGCTCTCGAGGATCTCGGCTGAGATTGCCCGCGAAGTCGCCGATCGTGCCGGCAGGAATGTAATCGTTGCCGGTTCGATGGGTCCGACCGGAGAACTCATTGAGCCTCTTGGCCAGCTGTCGTTCTCTTCAGCAGTGGAAATCCTTGCCGAGCAGGCGGACGGCCTTGTCGCCGGGGGAGTGGATCTGATCTGGGTCGAAACGATGTCTGCCCTCGAGGAATTGGCGGCGGCCAGGGATGCGATCGGCGCAACAGGCGTACCGTGGTGCGCAACGATGAGTTTTGATACGGCCGGACGCACGATGATGGGAGTTACCGAGGCCGATCTCGTCACGGCGGTCCACGGAAGTGACCCGTTGCCGTTGGCGGCGGGGGCCAATTGCGGTTTGGGAGCTCCGGATCTCTTGCGAACCGTCCTCGGATTCGTCGATGCAGGAATTACATGCCCGATTATCGCCAAGGCCAATGCCGGAATTCCGCGATTCCGTCACGGAAAGATCCGTTACGATGCATCTGTCGAAACAATGGCGAATTATGCTGTGCTTGCTCGAGATTGCGGTGCGTCCATCATTGGCGGCTGCTGTGGAACCACTGCGACGCACCTTGATGCGATGCGTGTCGCTCTTGAACGGACCGGCCGGAGTGAACGGCCTGGGCTCGAAATGATAACCAGCCAGCTTGGTGAATTTGTTGGCCGGCTCCCGGATGCTCCCGCAGGTGCCGACCAAATGAAGTCGGAACGCTTGACCAGAAGACGAAAACGAAAGCGGCAGTCCGGCCAAAGTGACCGCCATGTGACCGACGATATGTCGAATTGAAGCGGAACCCGGTCGCATTCAGAACATGGCCGACTTCCATATAATGAAGATTTCGTGCACAAGGTGACGCCTGCATCACCGTAGGGCAGTTGAGGGCAGCAATGTCGGATTATGACGAAGAAGACGATATCATCCTGTCGGAGTTACCGGATGATGAACTCGTTCCGCAGATGCACGATGACCTGTATGACGGTCTCAAAGAAGAAATCGAGGAAGGAGTCAGAATTCTTCTGGACCGAGGATGGGCGCCGTACAAGGTCCTGACCGAGGCACTCGTCGAAGGCATGAGAATCGTCGGGATAGACTTTCGTGACGGGGTACTGTTCGTTCCTGAAGTCCTGTTGGCTGCCAACGCGATGAAAGCGGGAATGGCGATCCTCAAGCCACTGTTGGCGGAGACCGGCGCTCCGCGCGTCGGAAAGATGGTCATTGGAACCGTCAAGGGCGACATCCACGATATCGGGAAGAATCTCGTGACCATGATGATGGAGGGCGCTGGGTTTGAAGTTCAGGACCTCGGAATCAATAACCCGGTGGAAAACTACATTGAGGCGCTGGAAGCCGGCGAAGTCGACATCTTGGGAATGTCAGCCCTGCTGACGACGACCATGCCGTACATGAAGGTGGTCATCGATACGATGGTCGAAAAAGGCATGAGGGACGATTACGTCGTGCTGGTCGGAGGCGCGCCGCTGAACGAGGAGTTCGGCAAAGCGATCGGTGCAGATGCTTATTGCAGGGATGCGGCCGTCGCGGTCGAGACCGCGAAAGAGTTCATGGCCAGGAAGCACAATCAATTGATGGCTGCCGTGAAGAGCGATGGAAACGGATGACGTTTCGCTTGTTCGGTCGGAGGCCAGTTCATCGCCTGGCCCGGCTGGACGGATCCTGGTCATTGCCTGTGGGGCGCTTGCGCGCGAAATCCTTGAGTTGATCGAACGAAACGGATGGGCACATATCGAGCTCAGGTGCCTTCCCGCCAAGCTTCATCTCCGTCCGGAACTCATCACTGACGCGGTTGCGTCTGCCGTTCTGGAAGGCGGAAAGTCCTACGAAGATATTTTCGTGGCGTACGCGGACTGCGGTACAGGCGGTCGATTGGAAAAACGATGCCGGGAACTCGGCGTCACGATGATCGCCGGACCGCACTGCTACAGTTTCTTCGAAGGAAACGACGCGTTTCTGGAACGTGCCGAAGATGAGATGTCGACCTTTTACCTGACTGACTTTCTGGTGCGGCAATTCGATGCGTTTGTCTGGAAACCGCTGGGCCTTGACCGCCATCCGGAACTGAGGGACCAGTATTTTGGAAATTACAAAAAGCTGGTCTACCAGTCGCAAAAGGAAGATGCGGACTTGCAGGCAAAGGCGAGAGACTGTGCAATGCGCCTGGACCTGGTCTACGAATATCGGTTTACCGGATTTGGGGACCTGGAGAGTTCGCTTTCGGAATTCGTTACGCGAACGCAGCCCCTGGCACGGCCGAAATTGGTGAACTCATGACTCGTTCCTGTCCTGGTAATCGGATCGTTTCAACCTGTATTTGGCCAGCTTGTCATTCAATGTCCGCCTGGGAATTGACAAGTCTTTCGCGACCTCCGCGACCGCTCCGTTATTTTGCCTCATTGAAATCTCGATCAACATATGTTCGAACGCGTCGAGTTGTTGCCTGAGTGACCCGACTCCCTTCGAATGCGTGTGCGGGATCGAAGGCTCGTCAGGTGACAGGAGTTCCGCGAGCGAAAAGCTCCCGCGACGGTTGCTCAAGACTGCGCGCTCGGCTACCTGTATCAGCTGGCGGACGTTTCCGGGAAAGTCGGAGTTGAGAAGCAATACAGCGTCTCCGGGCGTAACGGTAGGCGGCAAACAGCCATAATCTTCCGAAAACATGCACGTGAATCGGTTGAACAGGGGAAGAATGTCCTCGGACCTTTCGCGCAGTGGCGGAACATTGATCCTGACTCTGGCGACACGATCGATCAGATCCTGACGAATCGGCCAGTCCGTGGAATCCTGTTCGGATTGCTGGTTTGAAACGGCAATTATTCTGAACGGCGCGCGATCGCGGAACTTCGTTTCTTCGATCCGTTGCAACAGGCGAGCCTGCAAGGGCGGCGACAAGGCAAAGAAGTCCTCCATGCACAAACTCCCTCCGAGGGACTGATCGATCAACGGTAACCCCTCATCCATGGGTCCAAAGAGCTGTCTTCCAAGTTCGTCTTCGGCAAATGCGTCGCAGTTGACGACGATGAACCGCTTGCCCTGACGCGGTCCGCATGCGTGCAGCGCACGTGCAATCGTGCTTTTTCCGGTGCCAATTTCTCCCGTGATCAGGACGTGGCCGTCAGCTTGGCTGGCGTCCAGGATTTCCTCCCGAAGTTGACGCATTGCCGCGCTTTCGCCGACCAACCTGTTTTGCAGGTTCGCGATTCCGGAAAGCTCCCTCCTGAGCGCCCGGTTCTCAAGCGTCAGGCTTCGCGCTTGGGACGCTCTCTTTGCAAGGTCCGCCATTCGGTCAGGGTCGAAGGGTTTTTCGAGGAAGTCGTAAGCGCCCAACTGCATTGCCTCGACCGCGAGTTTGACCTTGCCGTACCCGGTTATCATGATCACCGGCAATTGGGGGTCGATCATCTGAATGCGCCTGAGAAAACCGAGACCGTCGATTCCAGGTAACATGACGTCGGAAATCACGATGCCGGGATAGTCGGAATCAATGTCCTGCAAAGCCTGTTCAGCGCTCTCGTAGGTCCTTGGAATATAGCCCGACAGTTCAAGCCACTGCCGGAGTGATTCCCTGACGTCGAATTTGTCGTCGACGATCGTTACCTCCATCTGTTCCGACATAGCCTACTCCGGGGAAATTGTTTGGTTGGAATCGTTTACCGGCAAGCGAAAGTGAAAAACCGCGCCTTGAGGGGTTTCGTTCTCCGCCGTCAGGTTGCCGCCCAGGTCTTTCGCGATCCCCGAGGAAATGGCCAGTCCAAGGCCCAGGCCCTGGGACTTCGCGGTAAAAAACGGCAGGAACGGTTTGTTCAGATCTTCAAGTCCGATACCATTGTCCTTCACCGTCAAGGTTGCGAATGAATCGTCGACATTCAGCCTGAGTTCAAGTTGTTTGTCGTCAAGATCGGCCATGGCATCGAGAGAATTCCTGATCAGGTTGACGATGACCTGGTCAAGCAAGACCAGGTCACCGGTTACCATGACAGGATCTTTCGGCACCTCCGTCGTGACCTTGACTCCTGTTTGCTCGATTTCTGCGGTCATCATCGCCAATGACGAGTCGATTGCACCGCGAAGGTCCATTTCGGTCAATCTGTCCGTATTCTCGCGAGCATGTGCCTTCAACTGATCGATTATATTCGCCATTCGGACGACGAGATCGTCAAGTTCACCGATCTTTTCGAGTGCGTCCTTGGGGTTGTCCCGATCGAGCAGGGTACGGGAGCTTGCCAGGTACGTGCGCATTGCTGACAGAGGTTGGTTCAATTCGTGACCGACAACGGCGGACAGTTCGCCTAGCGCCGCAAGTTTCTCCGATTTCGCGAGGTTCCGGCGAGTCCGCTCCAGATCCTTCTCCGTGCGTTTGCGTTCGGTGATTTCCTGTTCGAGACGGGCATTCAGAAGGCGGAGTTCACGAGACTCGATCCTGAGACGAAATTGTTGGCGGTGCAGCAACCAGAAGATCAGGCTCGATAACAGTATCGCAAAAACGGTGATTTCAAGGGCCAAGATCTGGTTGATCTTGGCACGGGCTGATGCGAAATCCGAAAGCTTGATGAGCCTCCATCCCTGAAAGGGGATCGACGAGGCAACCCGGGCAAACGACTGCCCTCGGAAATGCACGTCAACCGGAGCCTGAAGCAGCGCGCTCGCCTTGCGAAATGCCAGCCGAAGTCTCGAAACCTGTGTGGTATCTGCCAGAACCTCTTCCTCTGTCTTTCCGTGGAATCTGCTTTCGGTGGAAAACAGTATCGTTCTCGAAGAGTCCGTAGCGAAAATGATCCCTTCCTGGTCCGGAAGAGTTTCGAACAACGATCCGAGGTTGATTTCAACCACGACAACTCCAACCGTTTTCCCGTCGTGCTCAATGCGGCGGCTGTAAAAGTGCCGTTGAATCCGGTCCTCGAGAATTTCGCTGGAGAACACGGTATCGTCAGAGCGAACCGCATTGACGAAAAACGCCCTTTCGCTGTGCATTTCCGTCAATCTTTCGCGTTCGGTTGTCGCGACCAGGCGGCCGATGTCGTTCAGCAAATGGAGGGTTTTTGAACCGACGGTTTCCTGGTGTTCGAAAAGGTTCACCGACGTACGTGCAAAAGACTTGGTGACGAGGTCTTCTATCAGACTCGAGTCCCGCGAAAGGTGCAGCGGTACCAACGACATTCGATTGAGTTCGCTGACGATTTGGCCGCCGATGACTGCAAGCTGGTGCTCGATTTCATTCCGTGCTGCCTGGATGTACCTGTCGGAAAGGTACCGGTTACTCATCCAGATGAATCCCACGGCAATCAGGATCAGAATCAGGACCCCGAAACGCATTGTCCACAGTGCGCCGGTGAAATTCCGGCCTCGGCGAAAGCTATTGCTGACGTTCATGATTCGAGTCTTGACATGTTTGTCGGACCAAAAACGCCGCACGACGATGACAGCAGTCGATTTCCGTATTCACCCTGAATCGAGTGGTACGTCGGCTGAATTCTTGACGGACGCGGCATTGTTCCGTCGTCTGGTTTTCTGTCACCGTACATTGCATTAACGATGACTGATGTCCTGACCAGGCCTTCACTCTCCGCCTGCGTCTGTTCGTCTCCCCGATTACGGCCGCCAGAAGCGACTCAACCGTTCGCCAGGCTGGAGACGAGACTTTTGAAGAGTCGCGAGCCCCCTGTTCCACCGGTCATCGGGTCGGCGCATCGCTCCGGGTGGGGCATGATGCCGAGGATTCGCCGATTCCGTGACAGGATTCCGGCAATGGAGTCCTGCGAACCGTTCGGATTTTTCTCGTATCGAAATGCAATTCGGTCTTCATCTTCAAGGCGGTTCAGTGTTTGCCGGTCCGTCCGGTAGTTGCCGTCGTGATGAGCAATCGGCATCCTGACGTATTCATCCCGATCGAGCAAACAGGTAAAGGCGGAGTCCGTGGTTTCAACCGAGAGTTCCACTTCCTTGCACAGAAATCTGAGTCCCGAGTTCCTCATGAGTGTTCCGGGTAACAACCCTGCCTCGGTCAGAACTTGAAATCCGTTGCATATACCAATGATATATCCTCCTTTTCCCGCGAATTCCATGACTGACTTCATGATTGGGGAGTGTGCGGCGATTGCTCCACACCGCAGGTGGTCGCCGTAAGAGAACCCGCCAGGTATTCCGATCACGTCGAGCTTCGGTGGCAGGCACCTGTCCTTGTGCCAGACAAGGTTCACGGTTGAACGTACATCTGGCGCACGTTGGAAGGCGACCATGAGATCCCGATCACAGTTTGAACCGGGAAACTGGATGACGGCTGCCCGCATCAGGGGATCTTTATGTCGAAATCTTCGATGACGGAATTGGCCAGCAATTCGGTACACATCGCATGAACCGCTGGTCTCGCCGACTCGGCTTCGTCCGTTTCGAGGTCCAGCTCGATGAGTTTTCCGATCCGGACCTCATTGACCCCGTTGTACCCGAGGCGTTCCAGCGCGGAGCGAACGGCCTCCCCTTGCGGGTCAAGAATTCCCTTTTTGACGGTTACGTGGACCTGGACCTTCATCGGGACTGATCTTCCGCAAGGAGGTGTCAACCGGTACGTCGCGGTACAACGGCATTGTTTCCGGGCAAGAGATCGAGGCGACGCGCCACTTCGGCATACGCGTCGGACAGATTACCCAGATCCAGGCGGAAGACGTCCTTGTCCAGTTTTTTCCCCGATTCGATGTCCCACAAACGACAGGAATCCGGGGTGATCTCGTCTGCCACGATCAAGCGGTGAAAATCACCATCATATTGCCGGCCGATCTCGATCTTGAAATCCACCAGACGGATTCCCACGGCGAAAAGGAGACCCGACATGTAGTCGTTGACGCGCAATGCAAGTGTCACCATGTGTTCCACGTCGTGCTGACTTGCCCAGTTGAATGCGTAGATATGCTCTTCTGCGACAAGCGGGTCGCCGAGATCGTCATTCTTGTAGCAGAACTCGACGATCGGTCGGGGCAGGGGAGTACCTTCTTCGATTCCCAGCCGTTTTGCCAAGGTACCGGCGGCGTAGTTGCGAACCACGACTTCGAGGGGAATGATCTCGACGGCACGGACAAGCTGCTCCCTCATGTTGAGGCGGCGAATGAAATGCGTGGGAATTCCGACGGAATCGAGACCCACCATGACGTGTTCGGAAATCCGGTTGTTCAGGACTCCCTTCCCCTCGATCACGTCCCGTTTTTTCGAATTGAATGCGGTCGTGTCATCCTTGAAGTACTGAACGATGGTGCCCGGTTCAGGGCCCTCGAACATGATTTTGGCTTTACCCTCGTAGATCTTTTTGCGGCGCGCCATGCGTTCTCGCTCCTGCCTTGATCAAGACTGGTCAGACACGATGGTTAGTAATGAATTCGCCCAATCGGGGCAAGCTAGGGGATACAGGAGGTTCACGGCCGAAGCAACGATTGGCCGGGTTCATGTGTCTCGTGGCCATACCTGTTTCGGAATATGGCTGACCCAAGTTGCAATTGCGATTGTCGGGTTGCCACATATGGCGGAACTGAGGATTCCCTTGATCCTCGGGAGGATTGAACCCATATGGCTACGTGGTGGTTTCGGGCCTCGCTCGTCGCCACAACGGAGGAATCAGCCTGATCGCGATGGCCGGAAACAGGATCTGACGATCAAGGTCGCAAATTGAAAATATCTGCGCTCGGGATCGGGCCAGTACAGGGGTTGGAAATGACCACATTTGAAGAACGAAAAAAAGGATTTGAATCAAAATTTGCCCACGACGCAGCGCTGCGTTTCAAGGTCGAGGCCCGCCGGAACAAGAAACTCGGGTTGTGGGCGGCCGGTTTGCTCGGCAAGTCCGGAGATGACGCCGATAGTTATGCAGGCGAAGTGATCCGGTCCGATTTCGACGAACCGGGCGAAGAGGATGTCTTTCGCAAGGTTGCGAGCGATCTCGGCGAACGAATCAGTGAAAGGGAACTGCGCAGCACGATGGACAGATTCCTCGAGGAGGCTAAAGACGAAATCCTTGAATTGGAGTGAGAGTTTGCGATGACAGGTCACGCCCTGCCATGGACCGTGCGTGTCTGTTTGTTGCGACCGCTCAATTCCGCCAAATCCGGTTGTCCTGAACCCGGTTCCCGGTCAGGATGAAAAAACCCTTTCAAAGATGCTGTCGACATGCCGCAGGTGAAGGGCCGGGTCGAAGTGTTCCTCGAGTTCCGCTTCGGAAAGAACGCGTGCGACGTCCGGGTCTTTCTTGAGAAGATCAATAAAATCAAGGTTCTCGTCCAAGGTCTTCATCGCGTTTCGTTGCACGATTCCGTAAGCGTCGTCCCGTGCAACGCCGTTCTCGACAAGAGCAAGCATGACGCGCTGCGAATTAGCCAGTCCCTTGAGAAGGTCAAGGTTCTCTTTCATTCGGTCCGGATGGACGACGAGATTGCGGACGACGTTTTCAAGTCGAGTCAGGGCAAAATCGAGGATAGTCGTCGTATCCGGGCCAATGATTCTCTCGACCGAGGAATGGGAAATATCCCGTTCATGCCACAACGCAACATTTTCCAGCGCAGGTTGAATTGACATCCGGACCAGTCTTGCAAGCCCGGTAAGGTTTTCCGTGTGGATTGGGTTTCGCTTGTGCGGCATGGCCGACGAACCTTTCTGCCCCTCCCTGAAACCCTCTTCAACTTCACGTACCTCGCTACGCTGCAAATGGCGGAATTCGGTTGCTATTCGCTCGACTGACGAGGCGATGACCGCGAGTGCGGCGAAAAACGCCGCATGTCTGTCCCTCGGAACGACTTGTGTCGAAATGGTTTCCGGCAGGAGCCCCATGGCAGCACAGACATGTCGTTCGACTGCCGGCTCGACGTGTGCGTAGGTCCCGACGGCGCCGGAAATCGCTCCAACCGATATCTCGTCACGGGCAGAACGGAGCCTTTTAAGGTTTCGGGCCATTTCGGCGTGGGCAAAGGCCAACTTGAGCCCGAAGGTCGTTGGTTCCGCGTGGACGCCGTGCGATCGCCCGATACAAGCCGTGTACTTGTAGGTGAACGCCGATTCCCTGAGTGTCTCGAGCAGCCGTTCGAGGTCGGCGATCAGCAGGTCGCATGCGCGGGACAACTGGACATTGAAACATGTGTCAAGGACGTCCGACGATGTCATTCCGAGGTGGAGATAGCGCGCCGCGTCCTTGTCTACGAGTTCCGACAGGTACGTGAGAAACGCAATGACGTCGTGGCGGGTCACCGCCTCGATGTCTTCGATTCGCTGAACATCGAATGTCGTTTCTTTCGCCTTCCAGATCTCATTTGCGAGTTCGGGCGGCATGATCCCGAGAGACGCCATTGCGTCACACGCATGGGCCTCGATTTCGAACCAGATCCCGTACTTTGATTGAGGCGACCAGATTTCGGCCATTTCCGGCCGAGAATAGCGTGGAATCATCTCCGTCCCTTTCAATTCTCGAGTCGATGCCGGCGATCGATCGACAGTGTGCCAATTATCGCCCGGGGTCGACACGAACAAGTACACGCAGGAGAGGACGGGCGATCACGGCACGCCCCTTCGGGGTCGGCGCTTGAATTCGTCGGACAACGCCAGAGTGCGCCGCTGGAAATTGCCTGTCAGAGTGAAAAAAACCAGGGCGTATCTGGCATTCGGATGTCCGAGCGCGAACGGGTTCGCCAAGACGAACGCACCGGACTGTTCGAGACATGCCAATTGACCTTCTCGGTTTTCGGATGCACTTCAAGACTCTCTCGGAGTTTCCGGCAAGTGTGTGACAAAACCTTGCGTTAGCATTGGATTCAAGTAGGGTGTCAGGGAATTGAACTGACGCCGACCGGTCGCAAATTGCACCTTGTCATCTGGTTTATGCGCCGGTGAGGAGTTTGTGTTTCGTAACCTGCAATGGAGGAGGACATTGCCCATGTACAAATCTGCTATCGCATCTTTTGCCTTTACCTTGGCATTGGCAGGGGTTGCCAGCGCCCAGGAAGACATGCCGTTTGCGCTTGACTGGAAATTTGAAGGTCCCTCATCACCGTATTTCGTGGCCATTGACAATGGACATTTCGAGGCCGCTGGCCTCAACGTCGAAATCTCTGCAGGCCAGGGGTCTCTGGATGCAATCCCCAAGGTTGCCACCGGCGCGTTTCCGATAGGCTTCGCGGACATCAACTCCCTGGTCAAGTTCCTGGATCAGAATCCCGGAGCACCGGTTATCGCGGTCATGATGATCTACGACAAGCCGCCGTTCGCTGTTGTCGGTCGAAAGAGCCTCGGTGTCATGGTGCCGAAAGATCTCGAAGGAAGGGTGCTTGGCGCGCCTCCGCCCGATGGGGCCTGGGCTCAGTTCCCGGCATTCGCCACGGCCAACGACCTTGATGTCGACAAGATTACCGTCGAGCCGGTCGGATTCCCGACCCGCGAGCCGAATCTTGCAGAGGGCAACGTGGACGCCGTCACGGGTTATTCGTTTTCTTCCTTTCTGAATCTCGTTCGTCTCGGCGTACCCGAGGATGACATTTCCACCATACTGATGGCGGATTACGGACTCGCGCTCTATGGAAACGCGATTATCGTAAACACTGATTACGCCGCGGCCAACGCTGACAAGGTTACAGGCTTTATCACCGCAGTCGCGAAGGGGTGGAAGGATGCAATCGCCGATCCGGCGAAAGCCGTAGAGTCGCTGGTCAAGCGGAATCCGGCCGCCGACGCAGCACTCGAGACTCGTCGGCTTCAGCTTTCCATCGACGCCAATGTACTCACGGACTACGCGCGTGCCAATGGCATCGGAGGAATCGATTCTGCGCGCATGGAGAAGGCTCTGCTTCAGATCGCGGAGACTTACGAGTTCAAGAACAAACCAGACGCTTCGCTCTATTTCACGGATTCCTATCTGCCTGCGGCTGAAATGAGGATGCTCCAGTAGCCTGACCGCGGCGCGGCACACAGTGCGCAACATGCACCGGCCAGGGAGGCGGATCAGGTGGGAACAACCTCTCCGGCCGGTGTCGGGTCGCGCATGGACGCTCTGATCGACATTAAGGGCGTCAAGCTCGCATACGAAACGGAGGGCGGAAAACTGCCCGTCCTCGATGGTGTCGACATGCGGGTTCCCGAAGGGGGTTTCGTGGCCGTGGTCGGCCCTTCGGGTTGCGGCAAGTCAACCCTCACGCGCCTGATCGCCGGCTTGCTGGAACCAAATGCAGGCGAAGTCTGGTTACACGGGCAGCGGGTCACAGGCCCGAAGTCCTCGGTTGGAATGGCGTTCCAGAACCCGGTTCTGCTCGAATGGCGTTCCGTTCTGCGAAACGTGACTTTGCCGCTTGAACTCGTGGCTCCGAAGATGCCGAGGCAGGAGAAGGAAGAACGCGCACGACAGCTTCTGGCTCTCGTCGGCCTCGAGGGATTCGAGGACAAGCGACCGAGTGAACTTTCGGGTGGTATGCGACAGCGCGCTTCACTCTGCCGCTCAATCGTTCACAAGCCGGAGGTGCTTATCCTCGATGAGCCATTCGGCGCGCTGGATGCGTTCACCCGCGAAGACCTCTGGCAGACGATGCACAAGGTGAAGTCGGAGGAGCCTTTCACCGGTGTCATGATCACGCATGATCTTCGGGAGTCGATCTTTCTTGGTGATTCGGTGATCGTGCTTTCCGGCCGACCTGCGGTCACGCAGTACACAATGAGGGTCCCGTGGAAAGGCGAACGGGACCTTGGCTACCTCTACTCCCCCGAGGCGACGGAAATGTTGGGGGAACTTCGACACCAGATTCAGATCGCACAGGGCAGGTCCCCACGGGTGGAGGGCCTATGAACTGGCGTATACTAGCGCCAATTGTCGCGCTCGTCGTGTTCTGCCTGTTCTGGGAGGTGTTGGTATGGGTGAATGACTGGCCGAACTACAAGATGGCCTCACCGTCTGATCTTGGACCTGCATTCTGGAAGTTCCGCTGGCTTTTCCTCGAGTACGGTTGGGACACGCTGTGGCGAACCGTTGTTGGCCTCGTGCTGTCCGTGATTGTCGGCGTGCTTCTCGGAATGATCATGGGCTTGAACCGAACCATGCGGGATGCGCTTTACCCCCTGCTTGTCGGTTTCAACGCAATACCCAAGGCGACCGTCGTCCCGATCATCGCATTGCTGTTCGTTGGCCAGCACGACATGAACACCATCCTCATCGCGTTCCTTATTTCTTTCTTTCCTATCGCCGTTTCGGTGTCGATCGGCCTGTCCACACTCGAACCGGAATATCGTGACATTCTCGCCGCGCTCGGCGCCTCCCGTTTCACGATTTTCTGGAAGATTGCGCTTCCGAAGACGCTGCCGGAGTTTTTCGGGGCTCTCAAGGTCGCGGTAACGCTTGCCTTCATCGGCACGAACCTGATGGAAATCGTCGAGCCGCATGGGCGCGGCCTTGGCCATCTATTCGACAGTGGCAAGATCAGCGCGGACTATCCCCTGATGTTTGCCGTGCTCATCGCGCTCGCGGCCCTTGGTATTCTGCTGTACTATGTCGTCGTCGTGCTGGAGCGTATCTTCGCCGGTTGGGCGGAGCGTTCGCCGACCTGAGTCGCGTAGAATTTCGGCGGGTCCGCCGGAGCGTGCTTGTAGGCAGGAAGTTTTGGACCTGAGGAATTATTGGTGTGCCGGCGTGCCGGTGACTGCAATCGACCCACCCCTCGATCTCGCCGCTTCCGACGACACGGCTTTCACGACCACCACATTTCGGGCTCAGCCTGAAAGTAAATTGCCGATTGTTGGCCCAAATTAGGACTGATCCCTGGGCTACCAGCAGTGTGGCGGCCACTGCTCCTTCAGACCGTTTCAGGATTTGTTCTATCCGTGTGCCCGGCAGGGCTTTCCCACGTCCGTCCGAACCAGGCGCGTCGTGTTTTATCGAAGCCGACGTAAAACCCCGACCTTCAGGGCGGGGATATAAGGCGTCCTGCCCGCTGACGTGACGCTGCCGCTCTGGCATGCATCCCCTTGCGCTGCGAGAACCAAGTGGCGCGCACGGAGGGATGCCCGTGCCTGCCTGTGGAGGCCTGCGTAAGACCGGAGCACCGGCGGCGGCCCGCGAAGCAGGAAGCCTCATCGTTCATGGCGAGGTCCATCACTCAACCGGCACTTTTTTGCGACGGATGCATAACACCGCCGCGAAATGCACCTGTGAATCTCGGTCCAGAGAGTTGGATCCGCAGAATCGGGCGCACTTGAAATCGAAGCGGGAAACATGTGAAGGCGTTTCAGGTTTCCGGGAACCGGATCCGCCGTTCGTTTTTGTTGTTTCGCAGGCCCCTGTCTTGTCTCGCGATCTGCGGCCGGTCCTCTGATAGTATTGACTTCAAACAGGCAGCGTGCGTAGTCTGAAACCAGTACAATCAATCAGGATCTAGGAGAAAATCTATGCACAAAAAAACAACCTGTGCGGCGGCCGTTTTGGCTGGTGCGACAGTTCTTGCGTCTTCGGCCTGGGCGAGCGACTGCGGAACGGTTTCCATGGCTGAATGGAACTGGGCTTCGGGCGAGCTCATGGCCAACGTTGACGCATTCATTCTCGAACATGGTTATGGGTGCGACGTGGAATTGGTTCCTGGCGCCACAACCACGACCTTCGCGTCGATGAACGAAAAGGGTCAGCCCGATGTCGCTGGCGAACTGTGGATCAATGCCGTTCGCGAACCACTCGCAATTGCGGTCGAGGAAGGCCGGCTGCATTCGGTCGTCAATGGACCGATCACGCAACTTGGCGAAGGGTGGTGGATTCCGCCGTATACGGCCGAAAATAATCCGGAACTCAGGACGGTCCTCGACATACTCGAACGGCCGGACTTGTTCCCGCACCCGGAAGATTCATCAAAGGGTGCTTTTGTCGGGTGTCCCGCTGGCTGGGGGTGCCAGTTGGCCAATGCCAACCTGTTCCGTGCTTTCGAAATGGAAGACAAAGGCTGGATCCTTGTCGATCCGGGATCGGCGGCGGGACTCGACGGTTCGATGGCCAAGGCTGTCGAACGGGAAGAAAACTGGTTCGGATACTACTGGTCCCCGACCGCGTTGATCGGCAAGTACCAGATGCATCTTGTTCCGTTCGGAATTGAGTTTGCCGGTTCCGAGAACTGGGATAACTGCATCGTCAAGCCGGAACAGGATTGCGCCGATCCGCAACCATCTGCGTGGACCGTTTCCGAGGTCCATACGGTCGTTACCGACGACCTCATGCAGAAGGGGGGCGTAGTCGTCGACTACTTGTCCAACCGCATTTTCCCGGGACCGATCATGAACTCCATGCTGGTCTACATGGGCGATGAGCAGGCTGGCGGTGCTGATGCGGCGATCGAGTTCTTTATCAGGCACGAAGACCTGTGGACCCAGTGGGTTCCGGCAGACGTGGCGGAAAAGGTAAAGGCAGCCCTCTGAACTTTTCGGAATTTTGTTTCGGCCTGCCGGCAACAACATTGCCGACAGGCCGATTCATTTGAAATATCGATGCTCATGGGAGATGTGAGTCATGAGTTATTTTGCCGAATTTCCAACGATGGAACGGCAGGCACTCCGCGATCTGAAAAAGGCAATTGACAGTTCGTTTCGGGATTTCTCCCGTGAATACGGCGAATTGCTCGAAAACATTTTCCACCCACTTCTGATGTTCCTGAAGTGGTTTCAGGACCTTCTTGTCGACTCGCCGTGGCCCGTCGTGTTGGTCGTGATTGGCGCCCTTGCCTGGGTCGGTTCCCGAAGCTGGTGGCTTGTGGCAGGAACGATCGCGTCGTTTCTGCTCATCGGATACCTCGGAATGTGGGAAGATGCGATGGCGACGATAGCAATCGTGTCGGTCGCGACCGTCCTGTGCATCACGGTGGGAATTCCGATCGGAATCCTCATGGCACGCAGTGACCGGGTTCAGGCCGCCATTTTGCCGGTTCTCGACATCATGCAAACGATTCCGAGTTTCGTATACCTGATCCCGGTGGTCATGCTTCTGGGCATCGGAAAGGTGCCCGGACTGATCGCTGTCTGCGTATACGCGATTCCTCCCATTGTTCGTCTCACCAACCTGGGGATCAGGCTGGTCGACAAGGAGGTACTGGAGGCAGCGGACGCGTTCGGATCCAGTTATCGGGAAAAGCTCTTCAACGTTCAGGTTCCTCTAGCGCTTCCCAATATCTTTGCGGGCGTAAACCAGACAATCATGATGTCCCTGTCCATGGTTGTCATCGCCGCGATGATCGGCGTTTCGGGTCTCGGCGTTCCCGTGCTCAGGGCAGTCAATAACCAATATCTTGCGCTTGGCCTGATGAATGGCCTGGCGATCGTTGCGATTGCGATCATCTTTGACCGTGTCTCGCAGAGTTACGGCAAACGGATACAAAAACACCGAGAAGGTGGTCATGGCCTATGACGTGAAGATCTCGATCAGGAATCTGTACAAGATTTTTGGCCCCAACCCGAAACGTGCTCTCGATAGTGTCAGGTCCGGTGCAGACAAGACGAGCCTTCTTGAGAAACACGGACATGTGCTCGGGCTCAAGGATGTCAGCATCGAAATCCGGGAAAGGTGCATTCAGGTCGTGATGGGCCTTTCCGGATCGGGAAAGTCAACGCTCATTCGCCACATCAACAGGTTGATCGAGCCAACGGCTGGAGAAATCACCGTCGACGGCGAGGACATTCTGTCGATGCCGGACAAGGAACTCAGGGACTTCAGGCGATTCAAGGCATCAATGGTGTTTCAAAAGTTCGCGCTCTTGCCGCACAGGACCGTTTCAGACAATGTGAAGTACGGACTCAAGATTCAGGGTATCGACGCAGATGATGCCGGCAAACGGGCCCAGCACTGGATCGAACGGGTCGGGCTGAACGGGTTTGAATCGCACTACCCGGCTCAACTCTCAGGCGGAATGCAGCAAAGGGTGGGGTTGGCCCGAGCGCTCGCAACGGATGCCGATATTCTCCTCATGGATGAGGCGTTTTCTGCACTGGACCCCTTGATCCGGAACGACATGCAAGACGTGCTGATTGATCTTCAGCAAGAGCTTCACAAGACGATCGTTTTCATTACGCACGACCTGGACGAGGCGCTGAAACTCGGGGACTCGATTACGATTTTGAGAGATGGCTCAGTGGTTCAACAGGGCAGCCCGGAAGAGATCATCCTTAAGCCTGCCAATGATTATGTGTCTGATTTCATTCTCGAAATCAATCGCGGACGTGTGCTCAGCGTGGAAGCAGTCATGGATGCCGAGGTCAATGGTGCCGGGCCGGAAATCGACGCTTCGACCAAGATTGAAGACGCGCTCCAGATCTTCAACGACCAGGACATCACGTCGGCGCGAGTACGCCGGGCCGGAGACGTCGTGGGGACGGTGTCACTTGCGGCAATGATCGAGGCTATCGCGCGGCCTGAGGGCGAGAGCAGGGAAGTCACCTACCGTTAACGATCGATCTCGTGCCGGAAACGAGACGGGCACCCCGCGCGTCCACCACAACACGGGCGTCCAGGAATCGGCCTTCAAACAATTCGGAGCCTGTTGAGTGAAGGTTGCCTGGTCAGGCCGCTGCACCGTGACTGAATTCCTCGATCGAGCGATGGCATTCAATGAGATGGTTCGTGTCAATGTTGCGGACCGGCGGAACAACCTTGTCGCATGTCCCCGGGATGGCAAGCGGGCAACGGTTGAAGAACGGGCAGCCCACATCGGTAATTTCGACGACGCGGTCAATTCCGGCCTTTGCCTCACTCGTTTCCATGGTCTCTTCCAGCCATCCCGTCCGAAGCTCGGGGACCGAGGAAATCAAGAGCCTGGTGTACGGGTGGTAGGGGGGCGAAAGGACCTTGTCGGTCGTCCCCTGTTCGACAACCCTTCCCGCGTAGAGAACGACGATATCGTCGGCAAACGAGGCCACGGTCGAAAGATCGTGGCTAATGAAGACGAAGGAAACTCCGGTTTGCGCCCGCAGTCGTTTCAGGAGGCTGATGACGTTTGCTCCGACGATCGAGTCGAGTGCCGAAATGACTTCATCGCACAGGAGTATTTCCGGGGATGCAGCGAGGGCGCGCGCCAGGTTGATCCTCTGTTTCTGGCCACCCGACAGCTCTTCCGGGAATCTGCCGGCGAACTCCGGTGGCAGTTCGACCATCCGGAGCAGGTCGTTGACTTTCTGCGGCCGTTCGGATTTTGGCACCCCGAGGTAGAACTCCAATGGCCGACCGAGCAGGTGGTCAATGCGGTGGTGGGGGTTCAGGGCTGTGTCCGCCATCTGGAATACGAACTGTATTTTCTGGAGTTCGGACCGGTCGCGTTGCTTTAAACCCGGCTTCATGGGTTCCCCGTGCAGCAGGACCTCGCCTTCCATGCCGGCAAGCAATCCCGAAACAACGCGGGCAAGGGTGGATTTGCCGCAACCCGACTCGCCAATGACACCAAGGGAGTGGCCGCGTTCGACGGTAATGTTGACGTCTCGAAGCACCTTGACCGCATTTCGAGCGTTCTTGGGGCCATAACCGGCTGTCAGGTTCCTGACTTCCAGCGCTGGAACGTCGCGCCTGTGTTCGCCCGTGGACTCGTCGCCCTGTCCCGCAGCAGGAGGAGGTCGCACCGCAGCCATAAGCCGGCGTGTATAGTCGTGCCCCGGCTGCGTGATGATGTCGTCGGCACTACCGTACTCCTGGACCTCGCCGTTGTAGAGAACGACGATTCGGTCGGCGATCTGGGCCACGACAGCAAGGTCGTGGGTCACGTAAAGGGCTGCGGCTCCCTCCTGCTTGATGACCGATTTGAATGCACGAAGAACTTCGATCTGGGTTGTTACGTCCAATGCGGTTGTCGGTTCATCAAGAACCAGCAGGTCCGGTTTGCCGCAAAGTGCCATTGCCGCCATGAGGCGTTGCAACTGACCACCGGAAACCTGGTGGGGGTAGCGAAAGCTCAGCCGGTCAGGGTCCGGCAGTTCAAGCGCCCGATAGAGGGCAACGGCCCGCTCGTTGGCGTCCTCCTGGCTCATACTCCCTTGCAATATTGCAGACTCGGTTACCTGTTCACCGATCGTCAACGCGGGGTTGAATGACGCTGCGGCACTTTGCGCGAGATAGGCAACGCGTTGACCACGTAGCTTCCGTTTTTCGTCCGAAGGCATCGAAATGACATCGACACCGTCGACTCGAACTTCTCCGCTACTGAATTCGAGTCCCGGTTTTGCATATCCGAGAGCCGAAAGTGCAATTGTGGTCTTCCCGGAACCGGACTCGCCGATCAGCGCGACAACTTCACCTCGATCAAGTTGAAAACTGACCCCTTTGACGATGGGCACGAGCGAGCCGTCGTCCTTGACCGCGTCGATTACAAGGTTGTCGACCTCGAGCAGCGATGCCATCAGATCATCCTCTTGGCAAGTTTGCCGCCGGAGAATGCAGAGACATCATCGACGATCAAATTGATAGCGATCGTCAAAGTGGCAATGGCCAGCGCGGGGACGAGCGGCGCGATGGCACCGTAAGGAAGGCCCGCCAGGTTTTCACGAACCATGCTTCCCCAGTCGGACTGTGGGGGCTGAACACCGAGTCCCAGAAAGCTCAGGCTTGAGATGAACAGTATGACATAAACAAACCGCAACCCGAAATCAGTCGCCATTGGCATGATCATGTTCGGGAGGATTTCCCGGCTGATGATCCACCAGAGCCCTTCTCCTCGGACCCGTGCCGCATCGACGAAATCGCTGACCATGATGTCCAGACCGAAAGCGCGGGCAATGCGGAATACGCTCGAGGCGTAGATGAGTCCCGTGAGCACGATCAAGATGGGAATCGTGCTTCCGACCGCAGAGATGACCACCAGTCCCAGCATGATGGTTGGCATCGAGAGGATCGCGTCGTTCAGTCGACTGAGCGCACTGTCAATGAAGGCCCCCCCAACAGCCGCCAGAATTCCGAGCGTGATTCCCACGACATAGGCCAGCAACGTGGAAATCAATGAAATTCCGATTGTTGTACGGGCGCCGTAGAGTATCCGGGAGAGCGTGTCCCTGCCGAGATAATCCGTTCCCAGGTAAGCTACCTTGCTGGGAGGCTGGAAGTCTGTCTGGGGGTAGGGGTCGTCACTACCTGGAACGATGAACAGCGCTTCATCCAGAAAATCCGCCTCATGATAAGGGGCAATTCCGGGACCAATGATCACCATGAGGGCCCAGAAAACGACAACTCCTATTGCTGTTTTTCCCACCCATGAAAAACGGATCTTGCGCCGGGGGGGCGCATCCGGAAGTTCGTCGAAGTCGGACAGGACAGTCGGGTTGGGGTCTTTGGGTTCAACAGACAAGTGTTCGGCTCATTTCGGGTGCCGCAATCTCGGATTCGACAGGATCGAAGCCATGTCGGCAACGAAGATCAGGACGATATAGGTCGCGCAAAAGATCATGGCGCAGGCCTGAACCAACGGCAGGTCACGGGTCTGAACAGCGTCGACCATCAGCTTGGCCAACCCCGGATAGGAAAAGATCGTCTCGACGATGACCACGCCGCTGACGAGGTAGGCGAGATTGAGCGCGATCACGTTGACGATCGGTCCGATCGCGTTGAACAGGGCATGGCGAAGAATGATCCTTTTTCTGGGGACACCCTTCAGAATCGCCATTTCGATGTACGGGGAACTCATGACGTTGAGCACGGTTGCGCGTGTCATCCGCATTATCTGTGACGACGCCACGATGACGAGGGTCAGTGTCGGCAATGCGAGCGCCCTGACCAACTTTAGGCCGGTTTCCTTTCCGCTGATGTAGGCTGTTGCGGGGAGCAACTCCATCTGGACGGCAACGACCAGGACGAGAAAAGTCGCGACAAGAAACTCGGGAACCGAAATCAGGCCGAGCGTGGTAAACGTGATGACTTTGTCAATGCGAGACCCTGGATACATTGCCGCGAGCAATCCCAGGGTCAAGGACAGGGGCACTGCGATCAGGGCTACGATGCTCGACAGTCTCAAGGTATTGACGATTCGCGGAGCAATGAGTTCCGAAATCGGAGTGCCTATGGTCGCGGCTCCGGCCCCGGCCTTTGATATGCCGAGATCGCCCGTTGCCATGTCACCAAGCCACATGAAGTACCGGATGTAGGCCGGCTGATCGAGTCCGAGTTTTGAACGCAGTGCTGCCAGTGATTCCGGGGTGGCCATCTGTCCCAGGATGATGTTGGCCACATCACCGGGCAGGACGCTCGTTCCGACAAAGATCATGATCGATACGACGATCATGGTCAGTACGCCGACGACCGTCCGGCGGAACACGGCCGAGATCAGCATGATCGATCACGATGTCGAGTTGGGGACTGTGCGTGAATTTCCGAACAAGCGTTTTTCGACCGTCCGGCCTGCACTGAAAAGCCTGTGCAGGCCGGCAAAAGGTTATCGGTAGAGATCACTCTTCAATCCAAGCGAACTCTACGAATTCGTAGGCGCCAACTGCACCGAGTGGTACATTCGGAATGCCTTGAATCTTGTCGTTGACACCGTCGAGAACATTGGTGTGCGCCGGTATCACCATGCCGCTTCCATTGTGGACGAGCGACTGCATTTCGCAGAGCATCTCGTGGCGAACGGAAGGATCGGTTTCGGCCAACTGGGCACTCAACAGATGGTCAAATCGTTCGTCGTGCCAGAACGTGTCATTCCAGCTGGAAGATGATGCGAACTGGATTGCGAGCATGGCATTCGCCGTGGGCCGCATGTTCCACGAAACAACGTTCATGGGCTCCTTCATCCAGACCGCACCCCAGTAACCGTCCGTCGGAACCTGCTTGATCGCAAGATCGAATCCGACCTTTTTCAGATTTGCCTGCATCAGGAGGCAGGTTTCGAGCAAGCCAGGTGCTACAGGCGCCACGAAAAGTTCAGCCGATGTGTGGCCCGATTTTTCGAGATGGAACTTAGCCTGGTCGGGGTCGAACGGACGTTGCGCCAACTCTTGACAGTGATCCGGGCCGTATGCAGGTCCGATCGGATGGTCGTTCCCGACCGTTCCGTGTCCCTTCAAGATCGATCGTACCACGCGTTCGCGATCCTGAATGAACTGCATGCCCTTGACGAAGTCGTCGTTCGATCCTGGTTCCGTGTTTTTCAGGATGCAGATGCCGCCATACAAACCGGATGGTGTGGAGACCAACCTGACGCCTTCTGCCTGGTCGACGAGATCAATGCTTTTTGCGTCGACATTGACGATCAGGTCGACATCGCCCGCGATGAGCGCATTGACTCGTGCAATGGGATCCGTGATCGCGGTGATTTCAAGGGAATCGAAATTTGGCCCGTCACGCCAGTAGTTGGGATTCCGCGAGTGGACGGAACGAACGCCGGGTTCGAATGACTCGAGCACGTACGGGCCGGTCCCGATTCCCTGGCGAAAGTCCTCGGTGTCAATCTTTGCAATCTTGAACTGCTTTTCACCGAGCTTGATGGGCAAGTCGGAGTCCGGCGAATTGAGTTCGGCTTTGACAGTATGGCTGTCGACTTTTCGCCACTCTTTCACGGACGCGACAAGGGCCTTGGCCGTCGAGGGAGATTCTTCGCCAAGATGCCGGTTCATGGTCCAGACAACATCATCAGCGGTCAGCGGCGAGCCATCGTGGAATTCGACACCCTTTCGAATCTTGAAAGTGAATTCGGTCGCATCTGAATTGACGCTCCACTCCTCGGCGAGTTCGGGATGGAGAGTCATGTCATCCAGAATCTGGGTCAGGTTGTTGTAGGTTGCCCTTCCCCGCGTGTAGTCGATACCCGACGTGAACAACATCGGGTCCATCTGGTCGTCAGGACCGTGCAGGTTGTTGGCGAACACGACCGAACCACCCTTGCGAGGCGTCGCCGCGAGGGCGCTGGCCGATGACAGATATCCTTCTGCGGCAACGGCTGATACGCCAAGTGCGCTCATTGCTGTCAGGAAATCGCGACGGCTGATCCCGCCATCTCGAAATCGTTGTTGCAAAGCTCTTATGTCTTTCATGTCATTTTTCTCCGATTAACTGTGAATATCATTTGATGATAGTTTGGGTTGCACAATTTAGGGTCTGTTTTTTCTGGAGTCGAGTCCCCGCATCGATCGGGCGGCCGTTCGCCAACTGTCACGACGTCGGCAAATCGAGGTCGACGCCGGCCGAAACTGAACTGCAACCCGGCTAAACTCGCCTCCCAAACATGCATGTTTCGGCGCGAAGATCGGGGTATTTCAACCGGGCATGCCGTAACCCGAACATGGATTTCGACAATTCGGAATTGAATGGCACCTTGCAGGAATTGTGAATTGGCGTCGCGTTTTCCTTTGGACGGAATGTCGAGTACCGGAAGCAGGAACATTGAACCATGTGCGCGCCATTTTGGCGCGGCGATGCGATCAAGGAAGAACCCTGACGAGGACCAAATGGCGCCAATCGAACAGCTTTCTTGTCAAGGTCAAAGTTGACTCCAAACGGGGCGTGTTCGGATTCGGAAGTCAATTCCCTTCCAAATCGAGGGATGGAAATTTCGGCGATGCAGTTCAATCGTGGACCAGTTAGACCAGAATGGGAAAGGAAGAGTCGGTGCGAAGAGCAGTGGTCGTGGCTGTGACCGCAAGAGCAGCGGCGGAAGCGGGAGCAGCGCGCCTCAAGGGCAATGGTGTTGGAGACCCGAATTGGCCTGACCGGACGGCAGTCCTTCGGATGGAATGAGAGGGAACAACTTGCCACGGATGTTAGAGCTTGAATCATATCTCGCTTTCTCGCTTTTTCCGTTTTGTTTCAATGGGATGCCTCACGTGCCACCCGCCGCATCATGAAACGGCAAGCCGCCAGCTGACACCATGCCAGTGAACTCGCCAAGCTCCGCTCGAAATCCTTCGCAAGACGCCGGCATCGCGACATCCAGCCAAACGTCCGCTCCACAACCCAGCGACGGTACAGCACCGTGAAGCCCTTGATATCCTTCGGCTTTTCCACAATCTCAAGCAGTCCACCAAGCCCGAGTTCCTCCAGCTTCGAGACAAGCTTCGGACCCTGGTAGCCACCGTCCGCCCACAGTTTCGTCACCTCCGGCGCCTTCTCCAGCATCCCGACGATCACCCCAGGGGCGCCGTCCCGGTCCTGCACGTCGGCCGCATGAACCTCGATCATGATCGGAGCCCCTTCGACGTCCACGGCAATGTGACGTTTCCGGCCCTTGATCTTCTTGCCGCCGTCGTAGCCGGCAGGACCGCCGCTCTCCGTCGTCTTCACCGACTGGCTGTCGATCGCGGATGCTGTCGGCTCCGCGGAGCGTCCCGCCAATTTGTGGAATCGCGTTCAAAATTGACCCACTTTTGGGGTGATTCGCGTTCAAAATTGACCCACCCCCCTGATCCGATGGAAACGACTGCCTCGCAACATTTTCAGCGAGGCAGAAGAGATGGTGTCAGTGGAGACAATCGGCAAGATTCGGCGTGCGTGGCACGTTCAAGGGAAGTCCATTCGCTCGATTGCGAAGTCGATGGGCGTGTCGCGCAACACGGTTCGCAAGGTGTTGCGCTCCGGGGAGTCGGCACCGAAGTACCGGCGTCCGGACCAGCCTCATCCGAAGCTCGGTGACTTCATTCCGGAGCTCGAGCGGAAGCTGGAGGCCAACACCGACAAGGAGACAAAGCGGCGTGACCGCCTGAGCATGAAGCGGATCTGGGGGCAGCTCGCGGACCAGGGATGCGATGCGAGTTACAGTGCCGTCTGCCGCTACGCGGCCGCGTGGAAACGGCGCCAGGGCGGCGGCGTGTCGGGCGCCCACGTTCCTCTGGCGTTCGATCCGGGCGAGGCCTACCAGTTCGACTGGAGCCATGAATGGGCGGTCATCGGCGGCACGACGGTGCGGCTCAGGGTGGCGCACATGCGTCTGTGCTACAGCCGCATGAGCTTCGTGCGTGCGTATCCGCGCGAGACCCAGGAGATGGTTTTCGACGCCCACAACCGGGCGTTCCAGTTGTTCGGAGGTTCCTGCCAGCGCGGCATCTACGACAACATGAAGACGGTGGTCGACGTCATCTTCGCGGGGCGGACGCGCAAGTTCAACGCCCGTTTCCTGGAGATGTGCGGGCACTTCCTCGTGGATCCGGTGGCATGCACGCCGAACGCGGCGTGGGAGAAGGGCCAGGTCGAGAACCAGGTCCGCGACATTCGCGAGCGGCTGTTCTGTGAGCCACCGCGCTTCGACAGCCTCGACGACCTGAACGACTGGCTCGAGGAGAGCTGTCGCAGGCATGCGCGGGAGCATCCGCATCCCGACGACCCCGAGTTGACGATCCGGGAGGTGTTCGCGCGCGAGGAGCGCCGCTGCCTGATTCCCTTTCCGGGGCCCTTCGACGGCCACCGCCCGCTGAGCCGGGGCGTCTCCAGGACCTGCCTCGTGCACTTCGACGGCAACCGCTACAGCGCCGAGGCGCGGGCGGCCCAGAAGGCGGCGGAAGTGTTCGCCTATGCGGACCGTGTCGATGTCCGCCTTGACGGCGAACTGGTCGGCAGCCACCCGCGCAGCTTCGATCGCGGCAGGACGGTCTACGACTGGCTCCACTACGTGCCCGTGCTCGCGCGCAAGCCCGGCGCGCTGCGCAACGGTGCCCCGTTCCGCAACGGGGCTCTGCCGGAAGCGCTCGGGGCGGTGAAGGACAGGCTTGGCGCCTTCGACGACGGTGATCGGCAGATGGCACGGATCCTTGCCGCGGTGCTCGAGGACGGGCTCGACGAGGTGTGCGCGGCCTGCGGCGACGCGCTGGAAGGCGGCGCCGTCTCCGCCGACGTGGTCTTGAACATCCTGTCGCGACGGCGCGACCCCGGTCCGGCACCACGGATCGAACTTCCCGAGCGGCTTCGCCTGAGCGTCGAGCCGGAAGCCGACTGCGGCCGCTATGACAGCCTGAGGGAGATCCCCGAATGAGACGCAAGGACATCCTGGAACTGATGGGCACGCTCGGCCTGAAAGGCATGAAGGCCGTCTACGACGAGGTGCTCGCCGACGCGGCCAGACGCGGCCATCCCCCGGAGCGGATCCTCGGTACGCTGCTGAAGGCGGAGGTTGCGGACAAGAAGGCGCGCTCGATCAAGTATCAGCTGTCGGTCGCCAAGTTGCCTGCGGCGAAGGAACTCGACGGTTTCGACTTCACGCAGAGCCTTGTCGAGGAGCGGCAGTTGCGCCAGCTCGCGGACGGTTCCTTCCTCGATCCGCCGCGCAACGTCGTGGCGATCGGCGGAACCGGCACCGGAAAGTCGCATCTCGCGGTGGCGGTGGCGCGGGCCTGCATCCGCCGCGGCGCCCGAGGCCGGTTCTTCAACGCCGTCGGGCTGGTCAATCTCCTGGAGGAGGAACAGCGCGACGGCCGCCAGGGCCGTCTCGCCGAGGCCATGCGCCGTCGGGACTTCATCATTCTGGATGAACTCGGCTACCTGCCTTTCGCCCGCGCCGGCGGGCACCTCCTGTTCCACTTCGTCTCCTGCCTCTACGAGCACACGCCCCTGATCATCACCACCAACCTCCCCTTCAAGGAATGGGCCGAGGTGTTCGGGGACCCGAGGATGACCACGGCGCTGCTCGACCGCCTCACCCATCACTGCGATATCATCGAAACCGGGAACGAGAGCTGGCGGTTCCGGCACCGCAGCTGAACACTCGCCGCAGGCTCGCGGGCAGGGCAGCGTCGTGGTCGCAGAGGATCCGACGCAGGCGCCAGCTGTCCAGCCAGCGCGGAACCGACGTCGCGACGCCGGCGGCGGACACCGCCGTGAAACTCCGCAGCGTCAGCACCGACAGCGCGGCGAAATGACCTTGAGCGCGGCTTCCACGGCCCTGGAGGCCGATTACCGGAAAGCGGGCCGCATGGCCCGGGAGGGCCGTCTGCCGACCAGTGAATACAGGGCGAAACACACAGGGGGAGAGATCGTCATGGCGTTGACACCGGCACAAAAGCAGCGGCGCTACCGGGAACGGGTGAAGGAGAGGCTCCGGGCCGAAGGCAGGCAGGTCGTCGTCCATTACCGCAAGCCGAAGGAAGAGCGCAGCATGCGGAAGCGGTGGCGCAGGCATGTCGCCGCCCTGGTCGAGATCCAGGAGCAGGTCCGGGATCGCCGCGACAGGGTGCCGCCAAACCTTGAAGACAGCCCCTATGCCCGGGCGGCCGACGCCTTTCTCTCGATCGACCTGTCGGAGCTCGAGGCCAACGATCCACCGCTCGGCTTCGGCCGGGACTGATGGTCCGGCATGCCTCCGGCCGCGCGGTAACGTTACCATGCATAGAGGAATCCTCCGTATCGATGCACCGCAATACGCCGGCCGGGAAACGGGTGGCGCGGGTCATGCGCCACGGCGCGCCAGGCGGCGTGACCGGGCGTCCGTGGAACAGGATCCGGCAAGGAACGCATCAGATGACGGCGGTGTCATCGCCCATACCATGCCAGAAAGTGCGGGAGGGGGCGAAAAACCTTCTTTCGGCGGCCGTCAACTCGTGCCTCTCATCCTGATTGTCGCGCTGCAGGGGCCACCTCTTCCAGTCGTCGCAGGCGAACTGCGTCCGCCAGATCCCCGTGGATCGCTGGCCACAGGAGATCGCAGAGCCCACGATCGCGGACGCGGTCCTCGACCGCATCGTCCACAACGCCTATCGCATCGAACTCAAGGGCGAGTCCCAGCGCAAGCGCAACAGACAGCCGCCGTTGAACGGCGGCTGAGGCTGAGGGAGCGCCTGCCTTGCCGTGCCGCCCTGCATCGATCGGGGAGCGTCCTGTGGAGTTGTGGACGAGCCCTTCGGGCCAGCCCGCGCCCTGCGGGACGTGTGGACAAGCCGTGGACGAGGCTGGCGCCTCGCCCACCGCGTTGACCACACTCGCGTGCTTCTCGCCCACAGGCACCACAGGACAACCACAACACCGATTCTTTCACTATTTTGATTCCTCCGGCCTGACGGCCGGAGAGAAGGGGGCGCCTGCGGCGCCGGGGCCTCGCGAACGGGTCAGTCGTCGCGTTCACTGCGGTGTTGAAATCCGGGTGGGGCTCGCTTGCGCTCGCAGCGGGCTGGCCTGCGGCCAGTTCCCGCCATCACCCGCCCTCCTGCCGATGTCCGACGACACCAGGCAGCCGGGAAAGGGTGGGTCAATTTTGAACGCGAATCCTGGGTCAGTTTTGAACTGGACTTGACAGCCAATTCCCGGACATGCCCGCGCAGCACGTCCATCATGGTCTCAAATGTCCCGTCGTCCCGCCAGGCATAGAAATAGTTCTGAACCGTCGTAAACGGCGGAAAACACTTCGGAATCGCACGCCACTGGCATCCGGTGCCCAACATGTACTGGATGGCGTTGATGACCTCACGCAGATCAGTCGTGCGCTGACGCCCCATCCGAGATGGCGGCGGAAGAAGCGCCTCGATCAGTTCCCATTCCCTATCCGTCAAATCGGTTTCAAAGCGCTCGCCATTTCGTTTATATGTCTCCTGCGCGGCCTTGTTCCAGGACATGTGGACCTCCTCGTCTGTCGTTGAAACCTGACTAGGAATACCACATATCGCGGGGCCGCGCACTTTTAGGTCAAGCTCTTAGGCTTTTTGCACTGGTGCTTGACGAAGTAGCGATCGGTCGCTACTTATTTGCGATATGAGATCTGTCGGGATCAAGGTTCTGAATAGCAAGCTGAGCGAATATGTCCGGCTTGCTGCGTCCGGCGAGACGATCCTGGTGACCGACCGGGACCGGATCGTGGCGGAACTCGGCCCGCTCCGGGAGACCAGGAGCCCGATGATTGCTGATGCCTTTCTGGCTGACGCGGTCCGGTCGGGCGTGCTGAGTCCGCCCAGGCTGACCACTTCGGGACCTCCGCCCAAACCGGAACCGGTCGCCACGCTGGATGAAATACTTGCCGATCTTGACGAGAGTCGGCGCGACCGGTGATCTATGTCGATTCGTCTGTTGCGCTCGCGCATCTTCTTGCCGAGGACCGTCAACCGCCCGGTTCGCTCTGGGAAGAGACCTTGTTTTCGAGCCGGCTTCTGGAATACGAAATATGGACCCCGCTGTATGCGCGCGGGCTCGGTGAGTCCCACGGCGAGGCGGCGCGCTGGCTGATCGGGCGTGTCGCAATGCTGGAGCTTTCCCCGTCTGTGCTCGTGCGGGCGCTGGATGCCTTTCCCGGCCGCAAGGCGCTACGGACGCTCGATGCCCTGCATCTTGCGTCGTGCGCATATCTGGCCGAACACGGGCAGGGGATCGCACTCGCGAGCTATGACCGGCGGATGAATGCCGTGGCCCGTGCAATGGGTATTCGGCTTTTCGACCTGGAATCACCGAAAAATGGATGATTGTCCCACTGCCGGATTTTCATGATCAAGTCTTCAAACGATCCGAATCTTCAACATCCAGTGCGCAAAATGGCGGTTAAAGCCTTGGGATCAGGTCCTTGGCGCTGATGCCTGCCGCGACGCGTTCCCAGTCAGCCATCTTGTTGCGAAACCAGGTTCTCTGGCGTTTCGCGAATTGCCGTGTGCGAATGGTCGCAAGTTCGATTGCCTCGGGGAGTGAATGGTCACCGTTGACGAACGAAACCAGTTCACTGGCCCCGAGCGCCTTGCACGACGGTTTTCGGCGATCGTAGCCGGCTTCCATGACTGAACGGACCTCGTCAAGCGCGCCACGGGAGACCATGTGTTCAAATCTGCTCCTGATGCGGGGCAAGAGCCATTCCGCAGCCGCGCTTATGACAAAGGCACGGGCGGAAGACGCCGGCAAAATCGGAGAATGCGGGGTTCGATGCCACTGTGCCAAACCAATTCCGGTCGCTGTCAGGACCTCCCAGGCCCTTTGGGCGCGAACGGGATTGCCGACATCGATCGTGTTGGCAGTCTCCGGGTCATACCTGAGCAGGTCCTCGCTGAACCGGGCCGGAGTTTCGAGGCGTATCCGGTCGGCCTGGTTGCGCACAACCCGTGGTATTTCCGGGATTTCGATCAAACCGGTGGTCAGTGAGGTCAGGTACAGCCCCGTTCCCCCGACGATAATCGGACGAAGGTCGTCAGACCGGCATTTCGCAAGAACGGTCTTCAAGTCGCGCAGCCATCTGCCCACCGAATACGGTTCGTTCATGCCGACGTAGCCAAAGAGCCGGTGCGGGCAAATCGCCATGTCCCGGTCGCCTGGCCGAGCCGTGAGGATTTTCCAGCACGCGTATACCTGCAAGGCGTCGGCGTTGATGATGCAACCGTGCGTGTGTCGGGCGAGCTCAAGGGCCAACGAAGATTTGCCCGAAGCGGTTGGCCCGGCAATAAGTATCGGGCGGCCAGGCGCACTCATCATGAGATCATGCATTAATGCCGCTAAAGATGAAGTCAATTCGGTTCATTGCGGTCGGTTACATGGGTCATGTCCGCAAATGTTCGGAGTGCTGGTTCCTGTATGCGGCACCGAGGTACGCTCCGGCACCAATTCGATGCCGGACATCAATCGTTCGATCGAACGCGTGCAGCGATTGACCTTTGTTGGAACCGGTGCCCACGGAACCCGCATATTCCGCAATCACATGCGGGTTTGGCGGAACCGCCCGGGGATTTCGGATTTTCGCCGTTGAAAAATCCTCGCGATTGCTACAGTCAGTACCGACAGAGAGGAAACGGTGGCGGTCAAAGGGATGTCGGACGAAAAGGCAGGTACATCAACCCGGGGACCGTCGCTCAAGTACAAGCGGGTACTGCTGAAGATTTCGGGTGAATCGCTGATGGGCGAACTCGGATTCGGTCTCCACCCTCCGATGGTCCGCCATATTGCGGAGGAAATCAGAACGGTCCGTTCGCTCGGGGTCGAGTTGTGCCTGGTTGTCGGCGGAGGCAACATTTACCGGGGAATCGAAGGATCGGCAGATGGAGTGGCACGCACGACGGCCGACTACATGGGAATGCTTGCGACGGTCATGAATGCACTCGCACTACAGGGTGCGCTGGAGTCGATGGGGGTTTTCACCAGGGTCGCTTCGGCGATTCCGATGGATGAAGTATGTGAGCCCTATATCTGGCGACGGGCCGTCCGCCACCTGGAAAAAGGACGCGTCTGCATCTTCGCCGCGGGCACCGGGAATCCCTATTTCACCACGGATACGGCTGCGGCACTCAGGGCAAGTGAAATGGCCTGCGACGCGATTCTGAAGGGGACTCAGGTCGACGGCGTGTACGACAAGGACCCCAAAACTCATCCGGACGCACGGCGTTACGATTACGTTAGCTACGATGAGGTTCTGCAGAAAAATCTCAAGGTCATGGACGCGTCCGCGGTTGCCCTCGCTCGTGACAATGGATTGCCGATTGTTGTATTTTCCCTAAAGGAATCGGGCGGTCTCGCGGGAATCCTTCGCGGAGAGGGAAGATTTTCCGTCGTCGGCCGATCCGGGTCGCGATAAACGAAGGTACCCGATCGAGAGGGAATTCAACGGGTGACTCGCAGTCCGGACGATGTCGGCGCCAGGAGGACACCGGAAGGGGAAACCAATGGCTGATATTGATATCGATGTCGATGATCTCAAGCGCCGGATGGATGGTGCCGTATCGGTTCTCAGGCAGGAATTTGCCGGTCTCAGGACCGGACGCGCGTCGATTGCGATCCTGGACCCGGTCACGGTGCCGGCCTACGGTTCCCAGCTTCCCGTCAACCAGTGCGCCACGGTCAATGTACCTGATCCGCGCATGATTACGGTCAATGTTTGGGACAGGAGCCTGGTCACTGCGGTCGACAAGGCAATCAGGGATTCCGGTCTTGGCCTCAACCCTGTCGTTGACGGGACAATTCTTCGCTTGCCGATTCCGGAACTCAACGAAGAGAGGCGCAGGGAACTCGCGCGTGTTGCAGGAAAATATGCGGAAGGCGCCCGAATTGCCGTACGAAATGTTCGTCGTGACGGTATGGACCAGATAAAGGCCGCGAAGGGAGAAGGCATGGGCGAAGATGACCAGCGGCTCTGGTCCGACGAGATTCAGGTCCTGACAGACGAAGCAATTGCATCGATCGACGAAGCTCTCAAGGTCAAGCAGGAAGAGATCATGCAGGTCTGAGCGACCCGCCGGATTTTCTTTTGCCAGCACGGGTTTACGAATGTTTGAAACGGCGCCGGGAGATGCCAACGAAGTGCCGAGGTCGGTTGCCATCATAATGGATGGGAATGGTCGTTGGGCCGTACGTCGTGGGAAGGAGCGAATCCGCGGGCATGTCAGGGGAGCAGCCCGCGTACGGGAAATTCTCAAGGCGTCACTGGATGCCGGAATCGAATTCCTGACGCTTTTCGCCTTCTCCACCGAGAACAGTAAGCGCTCCGAAGAAGAGGTCGCCGCGCTCATGGGCCTCTTTCACAAGTATATTCGGTCCGAGGCGCGACAACTGGTTGATGCCGGAATTCGGGTTCGTTTCATCGGAGACCTTTCCCGCCTTGACTGCAGGTTGCAGGAGCTGGCGCGCTGGCTGGAAAGAGAAACTGAGCATAATTCCCGGCTGAACTTGACTGTTGCCCTGTATTACGGGGCGCGGGATGAGATCACGCGGGCGGTTCGGCGAATTGCCGTTGCCGTGCGCGAAGGTGAACTTGACCCTGACAGCGTATCGGAACAGACGATGTCTTCCTTTCTGGATACCGCCGAAGTGCCTGACCCAGACCTCGTGATCCGGACATCAGGCGAAATGCGGCTCTCCAATTTCCTCTTGTGGCAATCGGCCTATGCCGAGTTTGCCTTTGTCAAGACGGAGTGGCCGGACTTTTCGGCCGACATGTTTCACAGTGTACTCGACCAATACGGCAAGCGGGAACGTCGGTTTGGCAGGATTGCCGTTGTCACCGCCTGACGATGTCTTGGTCGCGATTGAGCTTTGAAGATCTTGGTACACGAATTCTGTCATCCGTGGTTCTTGCCGCCATTGGACTGACCTCCTTGTGGATGGGCGGCCTGGTATTTGCCGGGGTCCTCTCGATTGCCGCGGCAGTGATCTCGTGGGAAATTGCGGCGATGCACTGGCCGGATTCCGGAAGGGCATACGCGTTCCTTGCCGGCGGCGCTGCAGGCGCTGCCTTGTTTTCGCTGCTGGTTCCTGGCCTTCTCTGGATCGGAACCCCTTTCTGGGTCGCCGCGATTGCAATTGTCCTGACGAAGCCGTCGCCCCATGCGGTCGCGGCGGCACTGGCGGTTGTGGTCGCAGGTTTTCTTGGTCTCGCGACCATCAGGTCGGAGTGCGGCCTGATGCTGGCATCCCTTGTCGTCATGGTCGTCATTGCTACCGATACGGGCGGATACATTGTCGGCCGCCTTGTGCGCGGACCGAAATTCTGGCCAGCCGTCAGCCCGAACAAGACATGGTCGGGAGTCGTCGGAGGGTGGTTCCTGGCTGTCGGCGTTGGTATGGTCTACTGGATGTCGGGATTGACCATGATCAGTGCGCTCCTGCTGGCTATTGTTCTGTCTGCGTCGTCCCAGATCGGAGATCTTGCCGAATCGGCCATGAAACGCAGGGCAGGGGCAAAGGACGGCGGCCGCCTGATCCCCGGACATGGTGGTCTCATCGACCGTTTCGATGGCTTGGTCGTGGCCTGCTGTTGCGGCTGGCTGATGTGCTCGGGCGGAATGTTGCCCCGGTTGGTTGCCGTCTGATTTCGTTTCCTGGGATTGAGCGATGCGAAGGATTTCGATTTTTGGATCTACGGGTTCGGTCGGGCAGTCAACGGTCAGTCTCGTTCAACGGCACAAATCGGAATACGAAGTCCTGGCACTTTCCGGCTGTACCAACGTCGAACTGCTTGTGAAACAGGCACTTGACCTGCGCCCGAAAGTTGCCGTCATCGCGGACGAGAACCGGCTGGACAATCTTGCCCGCGCACTTGAAGGGAGCGGTGTTTCGGCAGTTGGCGGCCGCGAAGCCCTGCTTGAGGCCGCCGAAGCGCCGGTTGACTGGTTCATGTCGGCGATTGTCGGGATTGCCGGGCTGGAGGTCAGCCTCAAGGCAGCAGGCTCCGCCAGGGTACTGGCCCTGGCGAACAAGGAATCCCTGGTGTGCGGCGGTTTCCTCTTGAAGGGGATATGTGCCGAAAACGGTTGCACGCTGATCCCGGTTGACAGTGAGCACTCTGCGCTGTTCCAGATATTTGAAGCAGTGAACTACGATGGCATCGAAACCGTGTTTCTGACCGCTTCGGGGGGACCGTTTCTGAGATCGCCGATTGAGCGGCTTGCCTCGGTCACACCCGAGCAAGCGGCGAATCATCCCAATTGGAACATGGGCACAAGGATTTCCATCGATAGTGCATCAATGTTTAATAAGGCGATGGAGCTTATTGAATTGAAAGAGTTATTTCCTATTGAATGGCAGAGATTCCAGGTCTTGATCCACCCGCAGTCCCTCGTTCACGGCATCGTGTCATTCGTCGACAGGGGAATGTTTGCGCAGATCGGGCCCACCGACATGAGACAACCGATCAGCGTTGCGCTCAACTGGCCTGAACGCAAGGAGCAGGGACTTCAACCGGTGGACTTGACCAAACTTGGTCCGCTCGAATTCGAAAGACCCGATGTCAGGAAGTTCCCGGCGCTCGAACAGGCCGAACAGGTCATGGAACTCGGAGGTCTTGCCGGTGCCGTATTCAATGGGGCAAAAGAACGAGCCGCAGATCTTTTCATTTCCAGGAAGATCAGGTTTACCGAAATGGCCGAGATCGTGGGCAAGGTCTTGAATCGACATGCGGGGCGGGTTTCGGGAAAACAGTCGCAGGTCGACCTTTCCGCCGTCAGGTCGGCCGATCTCTGGGCAAGGTCCGTTTTCGACGAAATTGCCGGAACCTCATAACCGGGAAGCCATAAATGCTCGACACGATTGCCGTAATTCCGGTCGTGGGGCCTGTTGTAGCCTACGCGATCCCGTTCATTTTCGTGCTTTCAGTAATCATTTTCGTTCACGAACTAGGTCACTACGTGATCGGTCGCTGGTGTGGTATCGGTGTCGAGGTCTTTTCGGTCGGCTTCGGTCCCGTCATATGGTCACGGCGCGACCGCAGGGGAACCGTTTGGCAGATCGCCGCCCTTCCCCTGGGCGGTTATGTCCGCTTCCTCGAAGCCTCTGAAACAGGCGGAGTCCGCGAACAGCCAGAGGCGCCAGTACCCGCCGGCCGGCCCGGGGAACTCCAGGGGATGGTCGGTGGCGACCGTTTCGACGATGCGTCGGTTCTTCGACGTGCATTGACTGTTGCCGCGGGTCCGGTGGCCAACTTCGCCCTTTCCGTGATCCTGTTTGCGGGTCTCGCGGCCGTAAACGGAGTCTCTTCCGGCAACATGACGGTTGGCGCAGTGCTCAATCTGCCGGGTTACGAATTTGGTATACAACGGGGCGACCGCATCATCGAAGTCAACGGCGGAAACGTCGAGGATTTTGCAGACATTCAAATCCTGATCTCCGAAAACACCACGCCTGACCGGGAAAACCGATCCGATGACCATGCGGCTTCCGCATCCGGCGCAACCGTTCAGTACCTGGTGGAGCGTGACGGGAGGCTGCTGGAAATCGAGGGCGATCACCCCCTTGTACCGTTTCTTTCCAGCATCGAGCCACTGTCTCCTGCAAGCCGGGCCGGGTTGCGATCCGGCGACCTGGTCCTGGAAGTCGACTCCAGGGCTGTGCGCAGGTTTTCCGATCTGCGTGAAGCTGTTCTCGGAGCAGGGGAGTCCGAAGTGGACATGCTGATCTGGCGCGACGGCGAACTTGTCAGTGTCTCCGTCATGCCGACGGTGATGGATCGGGAGGTTGGCGAAGGGGTTTTCGAAAAACGCGTCGTCATCGGCGTTCGCGGCAGGATTGCATTCGACCCGGAAGTCACGACGCCGGGTCCATTCCGCGCGCTCGAAATCGGGTTTTCGACCATGGTTTTCGTCATCGAGGTATCTGTGGACGGGATCTACCACATGATCGTCGGCAACATTGGGCTCGAGAACATCCAGGGACCGCTTGGCATTGCCCATGTTTCAGGAGACGTCGCGTCGAACGGGTTTCTCGACCTCCTGTGGCTGCTCGGCGTCATTTCCGTCGCGATCGGGATGTTGAACCTGTTGCCGATTCCAGTCCTTGACGGCGGCCATCTGATCATGTTCGCATATGAAGCCGGTGTCGGCCGCCGTCCGAGCGACAGGGTACTCGGAATCCTGACGAGGTTCGGCCTCATGGCTCTCGTCTGCCTGATGGTGTTTGCGACGTACAACGATATCCTGCGCCTCATCGGAGCTTGACCAACTCGACTTTTTGCGGGGATTCCGGGTCGAACCGAAGCCGGCATGCGGACGCCGTTCGCTCGTTCTCGCGGGCGGTCCGCGCCAGGCATCACGACATCGATGACCTCACCCAAGTCTCTTGGCCGACCAGCGGTGATGCCTGCGTCGTGTCCGATCGCGGTGCCGGGAAGGTCGAATCCATCGCGGCCGGTGCGCGGAAGGAGTAACTGGTACTGCCTGCCGTTATGGAGCGGCGTGGCGTCGAATTTGCAGGGTGGAACGGGGTTTTGTCGTGGAAACGTTGAAGGCACCACTGGCGATGATCCGTATGAGGCCAGCTTCGGTCTCGAATACGACGAGATCGTCCCGAAAAGACGAACGCGCAGGACCGATGGCGCGGTGCGAATGGCGGCGAAGCAACGCGAGATTCATGCGTGCAAGGAAGATCTGGCCGTCGACATGGGTGTATGCGTGAGGTGCCTGCAGAGGTGATGTCGGGGCTCGTCGGTGCGCTTCGGCGTGTCCCGGGGAAGTTCATTGATCGGAATGATCGCGCGGTTGAGGAACGGGCGTCGGTTGATCCGCCAATACGATCGCCGTCGCAGCCGGGCCACAAATGCTCGATTGGTCTTCGCGAAGTGTTCTACGCCGGTTCATGCAGGGAATCGCCCGCCGCTGACGCCCTGTTCACGGCCCGTGTTGTTCCTGAGTGGAAGTGCGCCAAGCCAGGTTGGCGTCCATTTCGTTGGTGGGAAATTTGACATGGTCATACCACATTTCGTGAGTTCACTCGCTTTTGGATCAAGCTCTGACAATTGCAGGCATGGTCGGCATGCAGTAGGATGGCAGTTCATTTCAGATAGGTTTTCCTCACCTGCGGGGGCAAAATGGTCGGTTTCGGTTTCGGTAATTTTGCCGCTTTCAGCAATTTTCGAATGAAAGATCGAAATTTCGGACGTGGATTAATTTTTGTACTGATCGTCCTGTTCGCCTGGATTGCGTCGCCGCACCCTCGAGAATTCGGTCCCCCGGTACTTGCACAGGGTGCTCTCGTGTTCGATCGCGTCGAAGTCGTCGGAAATCAGAGAATGTCGGCGGACACCGTTCGCTCGATCGCGGGGATTCCAACCGGCGTGGGTGTTCGGCTTTGGGAAATCAACGACGCCGTTCAGCGCCTTCACCGATCGGACCTGTTTGAGAATGTCGCGGTACGCCCGGAAGGGAACCGGCTCATCATCGAGGTTGAGGAGCGGCCGACAATCAACCAGATTGCCATCGAGGGAAACGAGATTCTGAATGATGAAGTCCTCATGACCCTGATCACTTCGGAGCCGAGGCAGACATTCTCGCCAGCAAGAGCGGAATCGGATGCACGGAACATCGTGGACGCCTATATGGCTGCCGGGCGATTGAGCGCCGAGGTCACGCCGCGGATCATTCGAAGGACGGAAAACCGGGTCGATCTCGTGTTCGAGGTCTTCGAAGGTGGTATTGTCGAAATTGCCAGGGTGGGGTTTGTCGGCAACCGGAGCTACTCCGACAGGCGGTTGCGGCGGGTCCTTGCTACAAAACAGGCAAATTTGCTGAGTTGGCTGTTCAGAAGCGATACGTTTATCGAAGAACGACTTGAGAGTGACCGGGCGCTCCTCGAGGAATTCTATCTCTCCCGCGGGTTTATCGACTTTGAAATTCTTTCGGTAACGTCCGAACTGACAAGGGAACGAGACGGATTTCTCGTCACGTTTCGCCTGAGGGAAGGGGCCCAGTTCTTCTTTGGCGATATCACGATCTCGAGTGAACTTCCGGAAGTCAACGTGGATGCGTTCGCGGATCTCGTGGATATTTCGCAAGGCGAGATCTTTGACGAGGAACTGCTGGAAGAACTGCTCGACGACATAAACCTTCGCACGAATGAACTTGGATATACGTTCGTGCAGTCAGCCCATTCGATCAGGCGAAACAACGAAAGTCAGACAGTTGATGTCAATGTCGAACTGGTTCGTGGCCCGAGGCAGTTCATCGAGCGCATCGAGATTTCCGGTAATTCGACAACACTGGATCACGTCATCAGGCGAGAATTCAGGGTTGTCGAAGGCGATCCCTTCAACCGGCGTGAAATCCTTCGTGCACAGGACCGGATTCGCGCGCTCGGTTACTTCAGCAACGTAACGGTCGAGACGCGGCCCGGGTCCGCTCCGGATCAGGCCATTGTTGAAGTGACGGTTGAAGAACGCCCGACCGGAAGCCTGACATTCGGTGTCGCATACGCGACCGATGAGGGGGTTGCCGGCAACATCGCCCTGCGCGAGGCGAACTTTGCCGGAAGAGGACAGAAAGTCGGTGTGAGCCTTTCGGTAGGAAAGTCGGACAATACATTTGCGTTTTCCTTCGAGGAACCCCGATTTCTTGATCGTGACCTGGCGGTCGGCGTGAGCGTGTACCACGAAAGGAATACGTCGGATTCATTCACGTACAATTCCCGCGAAATCGGAATGCGTCCCCGCGTGTCGTTCCCGGTCAGTGCGTCAGCCCGGCTCGAGCTCAGTTACGTCTTGAACCAGGCCAGGCTGGAGCGACGTACGGGGGCAGAAGCCGCGGAAATATCTCCTCTCGTTGGCGAGAGTCCCGAGGGCAAGACGTTAACCAGCGCCATTGGCGCCAGGTACGTCCTGAACAAGACCGATTCCTTCTTCCAGCCATCGGAAGGGTACAGGTTCAGCGTCGGCCAGACGCTTGCCGGTCTGGGGGGCGATGTCCGTTATTCGAAATCGAGTGCGAATTTCACGGCGTACAGCAGTTTGCTCAAGGGCGACGTGATCCTGTCTTCCGAACTGGAAGCTGGGGTCTTTGTTCCCATCGGAGCGAACTCCCGGGTCTCGGACCGGTTTTTCCTGGGGGGCGATTCGTTCCGCGGGTTCCAGACGTTCGGGATCGGTCCCAGGGACGAAAACAACAGTCCGCTCGGTGGCAAGTACTTCGCGATTGCACGGCTCGAGGGAACATTCCCGCTCGGCCTGCCCGATGAAGTCGGACTCACCGGCGGGATATTCATTGACGCCGGATCGCTTTGGGGGCTTGATGTCCCGGCGGTGGATAATCCCGACTGCGAGGATAATCCAACCACGTGCGATCCGGAGGTAATTCGGGCCAAGAGTCCTGGCTTCGAACTTCGTTCGTCGACCGGGTTTGCCCTGTACTGGAACACGGCGATCGGGCCGCTCGCTTTCAACTTCTCCAGGCCGCTCAAGTACATCAAGGGTGTTGACAGGACCGAGCGGTTCCGCCTGACGATCGGTACGCGTTTTTGATCCCGAAATCGGGCATTCCAGTGGCCGCCCGTCCGGCGGTCATCGTTTTCCTGTTGTGCGGTTTCGCCAGTATTCCGGGTGCCCAGGAAATCCGATCAGAGGACACCACCTGGCAGCTGAGTGCGGCAATCGTGGACCAGGAGAGGCTTCTCAGCGATTCGATCGAAGGAAAACTCATTCTCGAAGACCTGAACCGGAAAGGAAATGAACTCAGGGCGGAAAACGAGGCACTGCAGGCTGAACTGGAAACCGAAGAACGCGCCCTGACCGAAATGCGGAAAACCGCGGATCCGGAAGAATTCCGCACGCACGCGAATGCATTCGATTCAAAGGTCAACGCGATACGCACGGACCAGAAACAGAAACTTGAACAGCTTAACGCTGGGTACGAACTGGCACGCGAACGGTTTTTCAGGAAGGCGGAGCAGGTCATGCTGGAAATGATGCAGGAGCGCGGAATCGGAATGATTGTCGGGAGGCAGGCAGTCTTGCTGGCGACCTCGGCGGCAGACCTAACCGACGACGTGATCGAAAGGATGGATCGGGCGTACCTGTCAGGCCGGGAGGAACAGGGCAGCGAGTAGGGGTACAGGGCCGCTTACCTGATTGCCAGGCGAGGAACTGACTGATAGGGACCCGAATTCATGCGAGAGGACTGACCGCGTATCCCGATGTCGGAAAACACGAGCAAGGACCGGCCGCTTCGAGCGGATCTTGATGCAATCAAGAGGATGATTCCGCATCGGGAACCGTTCCTCATGATCGATTCAGTCGAGGACATTCGCACAGGTGAAAGCGCCATCGGGATGAAGGCCGTCAACGCGGATGAACCGCACTTCGAGGGGCATTTCCCCGGAAACCCGATCATGCCGGGCGTCCTGGTCGTCGAGGCGATCGCCCAGACGGCGGCCGTTCTCGTCATCCACACGTTGGCGCTGACGGATGTGAGGCCGCTCGTCTACCTCATGACTGTCGACAAGTGCAAGTTTCGAAGGCGCGTCAAACCGGGCGACGTGCTGGAGTTGCACGTGGAAGTCTTGCGCAGCCGTGGTCGAATCTGGCGGGTCAGTGGTCGTGGAGTGGTTTCCGGACAGACTGTCGCCGAGGCGGTGATTGATGCCATGATGGTTCCGACCGAGGAACGTGCCGGGTTGGAATGACAATACATCCTTCTTCTGAAATCCACGCGAGTGCGGTGGTGGAACCGGGTGCGACGATCGGTCCCGGCTGCAAGATCGGGCCGTACAGCGTCATTGGCCCTGATGTCCATCTGGCGCGGGACGTCGACGTCAAGGCTCATGTGGTCATAAACGGTTTGACAACGATCGGGGCCGATACAACGGTTTTCTCGTTCGCATCGATCGGCGTCGCGCCGCAGAACGTCTGGTACAGGGGCGAACGAACGCGACTCGTGATCGGCGATCGAAACAGGATTTTCCAGTATGCGACCATCTGTCTTGGCACTGTCGATGGAGGCGGCGTAACGGAGATTGGGAACGATTGCATGCTGATGATCGGAGCCCATGTCGCTCATGATTGCAAGGTCGGGGATCATGTCGTCATGGTCAACTACTCGGCAATCGCCGGTCACTGTACGGTCGGGGACCATGTCACGATCGGAGCCCAGGCGGGGGTTCACCAGAGATGCCGGATCGGCGAGGGCGCAATGGTCGGAGGACACGCGGCGGTCGCCAGGGACGTCATTCCATACGGTACTGTATACGGTGAAAGGGCGACGTTGCGCGGGTTGAATATTGTTGGTCTCAGGCGTCGCGGAATTGAACCGTCGGAAATCAGGAAGTTCCAGTCCGCGTTTCAGGCCATTTTCAGGAACAGCGGGAACATCAGGGACAGTGCGCTGGAGTTCAGGGGCCTCGCCGACAGCAACGACCAGATCAGGGAAATGGTTGAATTCATCCTCGATGGAGGGACCCGAAATCTCTGCACTCCGGGTCCGAACGACGATCCCGAAGAATGAAGTCCATGGCCCGAGCGAGGCCTCCAGTCGCAATCATCGCCGGGGCCGGTCGCCTGCCGGAGATCATTGCGGAAGCCTGTGATGCGCGCGGTCAGCCCGCGCACGTCGCGAGTTTTTACGATCAGGGTCGCTTCCCGGGAAATTCAACCAGATTCCAGGCCCGGTTCGAACGCCCGGGAGAGGTTTTCGCTCGGCTGGTCGACGCTGGCTGCACGGATGTCGTTTTCGCCGGAAAATTCAGCAGGCCGCCGCTGAACCCCGAGGATTTCGATTCAACCTTGCAGAAACATGCCAATTGGCTGTTCCCGACGCTCAAGGGCGGTGATGACGGTGTGTTGCGGGCAATCAGGTCCCTGTTTGAGCGCGAGGGATTCCGGATAAGGGGACCCCATGAAATAGTTCCGGAGTTACTCCCGAAACCCGGAGTTTGCACCAGGGATCGCCCGTCGCGGCAGGACATCGAAGACGGTCGTCGAGCCCGGGCGATACTTGACGCACTCGGGTCCGTCGATGTCGGGCAGGCTGTCGTCGTGGCGCATGGCCTCTGCGTCGGCGTCGAGACAATTCAGGGAACGGACGGGCTGCTCGCATCCGCAGGACAATTCATTCGCGGCAAGGTCGAAGATACCGATGGTCCCGCGGGCGTACTCTACAAGGCTGCGAAGTCCTGCCAGGACCGCGACATGGACATGCCCGCCATCGGTCCACAAACGGTTATCGGCGCAAGTTCGGCCGGTCTCTCCGGAATAATCATTGTGGCTGGTGACGTCCTCATGCTCGAACCGGACGAATGTATCAGGCACGCGCGTGAATGCGGCCTGTTCATCTGGATTTGCAAGAAAGATGAACTGACCGCATGAACGGCAAGGTCAGTTTTTACATGATTGCGGGGGAACTCTCAGGCGATCGGCTCGGCGGCTCTCTGATCCGCAACCTCCAGGAAATCGTGGCTGGTGGAATCGAGATCAGGGGGGTCGGCGGTCCGTCCATGGCGTCCGTTGGTCTCGAATCCGAGTTTCCTTTCGATGAACTCTCCGTTGTTGGCCTGACGGAAGTCGTCTTCAGGGTTCCTGCGCTTCTACGGAGAATCCGGCAAACGGCAAAGTCGATAGCGGAATTCCGTCCCGACGCCCTCATTACAATCGATTGCCCCGACTTTAGCCTGAGAGTCGCTGCCCGGGCGAAACGCCTGATGCCTGACCTCAAGGTTATTCATTATGTCGCCCCGACTGTGTGGGCATGGCGACCGGGCAGGGCCAGACGCATGGCAAGATCGGTAGACCATGTTCTGGCGTTGCTCCCCTTCGAGCCACCTTATTTTGAAAAGGTCGGAATGACCTGTGACTTTGTCGGTCACCCCCTGGTTCGCGACTTCGAGGCAGACAGGCTGCGAAGAATTGAACGGGAATTCCGGGATCGGTTTGGACCGTACGGCCCTGACAAGCCTCTGGTCGTGCTACTCCCCGGTTCGAGGGCAAGCGAAATCCGCCGGATGGGACCCGTTTTCGGCGATGTGATCGCGCGGGTCGCGGCTCAGCATCATTCAGTCGAGTGGGTCGTTCCAGTTGCCGCACCGGTAGCCGGAATGGTTCGGGAACTGGTACGAAACTGGCCCGGTTCCATATCGGTTCTGGATCCGTGCACAGGTGATGACGAGGAAGATCGAACCCGGAAACACGTGATCTTTACCATGGCGCAAGCTGCATTTGCGACTTCAGGTACAGTGACCCTGGAACTCGCGAGAGCCGGGTGCCCGACGGTGATCGGCTATCGATCCAGCCGGCTGACCGCGTTTCTGATTCTGAGGCTCGTCAGGATTGACACCGCCAATCTGGTCAATTTGCTGATCGAACGTCACGCGATTCCCGAGTACCTCCTGGCGGATTGCACCGCCGAAAGCGTCGCAGCGGAACTGTCGATGCTGCTTTCCGATTCCGATCAACGCACGGCCCAGCGGAGCGCATTCGCCGAAGCCCTGGGGAGGCTTGGCGGAGGCCAGCTGGATCCGGGAAGACGTGCGGCAGAATCCGTCCTCCGGACAGTCGCCGACAGCTGATGTCCGCCTCGAACTGCCGATCTGGTCGGTTACCGGGTATCCGCCAACGGGCGATTGAATCCAGCGGCAATTGTTGGCAGGAAAGAAGTGCGGCACCTGGATTCCCAAAGGCGGCGGATTCCCCGGACCCGAGTGAGGATGGGAGTTGATCACGTGGCAGATTGCGCCCTCGAAGGCGAAGTCCGGGACATCGTCATTTTATTGCTTGCGTTTGACATCATGGCGATCCGCAATACCGCAACACCAAGTGAATTGTGAATTGATCTTGATCGATTGCTGGAAAGTGAGTCATTTGATTTCATGACACTCAGGGGCCAAATAAGGTCGGCGCCGGAGCGATTTGAACCGGCGGAAGCACCTGATCTGTCAGACCTGATCGACGATCTTGAGCCTGATGACATTCACCGCCGCCTTTTCGCAGGCATGGCCTGCTGCAGCCCCTATCTGACCGGTCTGCTGAGGCGGGAAATCGAGTGGTTTCGGTCGATCTGGGACGAGACGCCTGAGCAGGCACTTCGGGACCTGCTGTCCTGGATGAGGTCGACGCCCGAGACGGGCGACCTCGCGGTTCATCTCAGAGTTGCAAAACGCAGGGGGGCACTCCTATTCGCGCTCTGCGATCTCGGTGGCGTCTGGGACGTCATGACCGTGACAGCCCAAATGACCAGGTTTGCCGACACCGCGGTCGATACGGCGCTCCGGCATCTCATGCGCGCACGTTACGAACGCGGAAAACTGCCTGGAATCGATGAACAGGTGTTGGAGACCTGCGCAGGTGTATCCGTTCTCGCGATGGGAAAGATGGGCGCGGCGGAGCTGAATTACTCGTCAGACATCGACCTGATTGTCATATCCGACGCGTCGGACCTGCCCGGCGATGATATCCCGGAACTTCGCGCGGAGTTTGTCCGGATCATACGGCAACTCGTGAGGTTGCTTTCTGATGTGACACGCGACGGATATGTCTTCAGGACCGACCTTCGCCTCCGGCCGAATCCGTCGACGACTCCGGTATGTGTATCCAGTGAAGCAGCGCTGCGCTATTACGAGAGTACGGGTCGAACGTGGGAACGGGCGGCCTTGATCAAGGCACGCCCGGCGGCAGGCGATCTGGCTGCGGGCCATCGGTTTCTCGAGCAGATCACTCCGTTCATCTGGAGGCGGCACCTCGACTTCGGGACCGTGGATGCAGCCCGAAACATGCAGGACAGGATTCGCCAGCACAAGCAACTTTCCGGCCCGATTCGGCTGGAGGGTCACAATGTCAAGCTGGGACCCGGGGGTATCCGTCAGATCGAGTTTTTCGCACAGACGCTTCAGCTCATAACCGGAGGACGTGATCCCGAGGTCCGGGAACCCGGTACGCTGGGAGCGCTTCGCGTGTTGGCCAGAAAGGGCTGGGTGCCGGAAAGCACTTCCGAGTCCCTGATCGACGCATACTGCCACCATCGTAACCTCGAACACAGGCTTCAGATGGTGCAGGATATCCAGACCCAGACGATGCCGGCCGATGAAACCGGGATCGCCCGGATCGCTGCCTTTTCGGGTTACTCGGACGTCGGGGAATTCCGCACCCATGTCTGCGAGCGGCTTCGGATGGTTGATGACACCTGCAGCATGTTCTTCAAACGTGAGGGCGAAGAAGACGAAGAAGAAATCGAGATTTCGGATGACCTGATCGAACTGTCGGAAAGCTGGCTGGATCTGCCGGTCCTCAGATCGCGAAATGACTTGCCGGCATTCGAACGCGTTCGTCCGAAGCTTCTCGGTCGTCTTGGATCCGCCGATGCGCCAAAAAACGCCATCGCGCGATTTGACGAGTTCCTGACGGGCATGCCAGCAGGAGTTCAGCTGTTCTCGCTGTTCGAAGCGAATCCTCCATTGCTGGACCTCTTGATCGACGTCTGTTCCAACGCGCCGAGCCTTGCAGCATACCTTGCCCAGAACGCATCCGTCATGGACGCGTTGTTCGATCCGACTTTTTTCGAACCCTTGGGCGATCGTGACGAACTTTTCGAAGATCTTGCAGTACTTCTGGGCACGACACCGGATTATGAGGCCAGATTGAACGCTGCGCGAATCTGGATGCACAAGAAGCACTTCCAGATCGGCGTACTGCAACTGAGGGGAATCGCGGGTGTTCTCGAGGCCGCGCGGTCTTACTCCGATCTGGCGGTTTCCTGTGTACGTGCCTTGCTTCCCAGCGTCGAACTGCGATTCGTCGAGAGATACGGCGACGTTCCAGACAAGGGACTCGCCATTCTCGCCATGGGAAAGCTAGGATCGTCGGAAATGACGGCAACATCGGACCTTGATCTCGTCGTTGTTTACGATGCTGCCGGTCAGGACGAGTCCACGGGTGCCAAGCCCCTGGCGGTTTCGACATATTTTGCCAGGCTGACCCAGGCGCTGGTCACAGCCCTTTCTTCCTTGATGACCGAAGGAAAACTCTACAACGTCGACATGCGATTGCGGCCTTCCGGGCGAAAGGGACCCGTCGCGACGAGCCTTCAATCGTTTCGCGAATACCAAATGACGAAAGCCTGGACCTGGGAACACCTGGCCTTGTCCCGCGCGAGGGTTATCGCGGGAGATGAAAAGACGATTGCGCAGGTCGAGTCCGTCCGGCGAGAAGTGTTACTTCAGCCGAGGGATAAGTCTACGGTTTTCAACGACGTGGCCAAGATGCGCGAGCGTATTGCCGCCAACAGGAAAGGTGCGGATGTCTGGGACGTCAAGACGGGAGCCGGAGGACTGCTGGAGATCGAGTTACTGGCGCAGACTCTTGCGCTGGTCTCGGGGGCTACCGAACGCCACCCCAAGGACCAACTGACGGCAGCTGCGGCGGCGGAATGGATTAGCCCGTCCGATCTTGCCGTATTGACGGGTACACATGATCTCCTTGTCCAGGTCCAGCATGTGCAACGGCTACTGGCCGAGGAGCGTTTCGACATGAATACGCTTGGGTCCGGTGGTCAGGCCGTACTATTGGCGCTCACGGGGCGAGAGGCCCTGGGTGAACTTGAAAACCATCTACGGGACAGGACATCAGATTGCGACGGCATTATCAGTCGGGTTCTGCAATCCTGAATTTGCCCGCAAATCGGTGAGTGGGCGGAGGACCGGCTGGAAATGTCTGAAAAAGGCGGTCACGAAACGACTGAACCCAGACCCACGAAAGGCAGGCTTTCGATTGACCCCAAGGGTCTCATTTACGAAGCCTACCAAATCGACGGAATCACCGAAGCCGAGTGTCGAACGATTTTTTTGGACTGGGCGCTCAATGTCCCGCCGGGCCGGGATCTATCGGAGTGTGCCAAGGAACTGTATGAAGAATACGGAATCAGGAATGCACGTCATCCCATGACGCAGATTATCAGTGATGGGACCCAGGAAGCCGAACCTTCTCGCCGCAAGGGCGGACGGAGCGTTCGCAGGGCAGGGCGCACACCGGGCAAATGATCGTCTGCGCCCGCAAGGCGCGGAGCCCGCGCGTTACGCCATGGCATGGAGAATGCAAAAGGCCTTGACGCCTCCCGGATGCAAGTACGTCGAATTATTGAATCAGGGCGTTAACGTGCCCGTTTGAGAGCGGTTCGGGTGAAGTCGCTTTGCTTGAGACCGGTCCTGAACTCGTAGTCCGACCATTCCAAAACTGTGCTCTTCCCCGTCAGGTGGTTCGTCATCGTCAGCGTGCTGGCGCGCCAGAAATTGCGAAGGTATTTCTTGTAGTCCTCCAGAACAAGGGTTTTGAGAAGTTCGTTCTTGCGGTCGTAATACTCGACCTTGATGAGGCGAAATTCCTCGGTGTCGTACCATGTCAGCTGGCGCGAGTAACCGGAATTCTTGGTGCGCGGAATACGCTCGGACACGGTGCATTTGAGATTGCCGCAGGGTTCGTCCTTCAGGTACCGGTAAGTGAATTTCTCGACTTCGACGGTCCCCAGATCCTCGTACGAAAATTCACTTCCCATGAATGAACCGGACTGATTGGATGAACTGATGCGTTTCACCCTCTTCAATGCGGGAAGATAGAGCCATTGCTCGTCAGGGGAATCCGTGTGGGAATAGATGAGGAATGCGGTTCCCTTGACATCACGCGGGCGGTCGAACACGAACAGGGTGCGGTCACCGTCCCCCTTGACCTCGATGGTCTTGATACTCAATTCACGCTCGCTCTTCGCTCCACTCTTGTTGCGGAGAATCATTTTCAAGTCGGCAGTCAGATCTCCATAGCCCTTCTGGCTTTCGCGGGCCTCGACCGCGATCTTCAGCCCGGTTTCCTCGGCACTGGCCGCAAATCCGCCGGAAGGAATGACCAACAGGGCAAGAACGGCGAGAAAAGCCCCAGGCGAGACTAATTTCGGCGGGACAAGAACGATTGGCATCATTGATTCCTCCGGTCAGCAGCCATGAACCATGCGGGACGATCAGGTGACCTGTGGCAGGCCCTGGATTGGCGGTCAAGCCTGACCCTTTGGTTCGCTATCGTGATGGTCTCCGAGAACTTGGTTGAATTCGTTACTAACACACCCGGATGAATCCAGTCCAGAAACGCCTTTCCCGGTTCGCAAACACGGGGATTGCGCTCAGAAGCTGTAGTCCAGGTTAACCGAGGCACTACTGTCGCGCCGCACGGGGTAAAACAGCGCGTCGTCTTGGCCGACCCTCGAAAATGCGGAAGCTTCCACCGTCAATGACCAGTTGTCCGAAATGCGGCGATTAAATTCCGCGCCGAAGACACGGCTGTCCGTGTCGAGGGATTTCACAATGCTCGCGACGAACTCCGTGTCATATTCGTCGTTCAGCCCTATGCGCGCTGCCAGAAAGACGTCGTTTTCGAACGCGTTAGTTGCCCTTCGGCCTCGTCCGTCGTGCGCCCATTCGGCGAACAGCGTCAAGTCCGCATTGGAATCCAGTATCGAGTAGATCGTGTGCTCCGCGCCGATGACAAATGCGGAATAGTCTTCTTCCGTTAACAGACTGTTTTGGGCGCCGCTGCGGTGGATTGCTTCAAGTTTGAACAGCCATGATCCGGACGTGAATTGGGTGTCAAGGCCAAACTGCGTGATCCGTTCGTAATGCGGCACCAGAGCCGTCCAATTTTCAGGTCGTTGTTCTTCGGGTGGCCACGGTCGAAGGACGGGTTCGCGATTAGTGCCATTGAAAGCACTGAGCCCGATATCCATGGGCCCGAAACTGTTTGTATACCGGGCGGCCAGATCGACATTCCATTCTCCCGCCCGGGATTCATAGGTTGTCATGTCGGTGTCCACGATGAGTGGAGCACGCAGGCGCCCGTGCTTCCCCGGAAAGGACCGAGGGCGGTGCCAGGTCAGACCGAACAACTCCAGTACACCCCAATCTCCCGACAGGGTCCCATGGACCATTGGCTGGCCCATCTTGGTTTTCTCGTTCGGATTTTCCAGGAGGTCTGTTTGATTGACGATATCGACCAGGGAGCGCGACTCGACGACGCCCCAGAAAACGCGATCGATGCCAAGGCGAAGTTCCCATTCGTTGTTTCCGATATCTCCATACATCAGGAGATAGGCCTCCCGGAGATCGACCTGGTTGCGCTCCGGGTCTCCGTAATCGTATCGGACAAATGGCGTCACGGTGATGCTTCGGCCCAGGTCGTCCTCCAGATAGGCCGTGACCTCCGCGGAGATGCCGCTCGCGTGCGAACGCTGATCCGGGTAGGCTCCGTTTTCGAAGAATTGCCGGGTTTCCAGCGAAATGCGTCCATAGATTTCCGCCGGCCCGGAGAAACCGTTTTCGCAGCGGGCTCCAGTTGCGATCACCGAACTCAGCACCAGTTGCGATGTCAGGAAGAAAAAGAAGATTCGCACGATTGCAATGACCTTATGACATCGGTGTGACATCACTCTGTGGCAAAAACCAATGTTGGCGTCGGTAACCTACCACCCCCTGATACGTGATCTCAAGCGCCTAGGCGAGTTGAACGCGATGGACGGACGGGCGCACAGTGAAGCGACGCCGACGCCAAGCCGGGCAATGACGCCTTTCGGTCTGGTTGAATATTTTCGATACCGTTACCGGCCTACGAGTGCCGAAAGGCGTCCTCAATCCGGTTCCGAAGGCATCTCCTGCACCTGTGCATCATTCCGGGTTGCCGCTGTTGCATGGGGCGTGTTCTTCCGTTGGGGCCAGAGGAATGCCGACAGTTTCTATCGACTCGGCGAAAGCATGGCGCTTGAGGCCTTTCTGGAAAATTTCAGACCAAACGGGATCCGGAACAGGGAGAAGTTTCCGAACGAACCCGGGGGGTGCTCGTATCGCGGGATGGCGTGATGCTGAAATAAAAGGTGGAAACTGCCGTGGGGGAATTACCCCATGCTTGACGCGAGTACCCGATAAAAGCGATAACCCCATAACGTATCTGAAAGGCCTTCATGCAATGATACCTGCTTCAATGCCTGACGACCTGGCAGATTCCCCGGATATTCTGATTGAGCTCTCGCTTCCGGTATGCGGACAGGACGAGTCGCGGATTTCGAAAAGATGAAGATCCCCAAGGCCTATATCGACGGTTACGCGAGGGGCCGGCAGGTCGAACCGGAACGGTCGGCAAATTACATCGCACATACGACGATCGGCGACCCGCTGGCCGATGCGGCGGTCGCCGATCTTGAGCCGCTTGGTCCCAAGGAAATGTCCAGGCTGATCGCGCTCGGCATGCACGACCGCACAAACAACGCGCTGAGCAATGCACCGGCATCGGTCAGGAACTTCTTCGCGCACTGTGCCGAACCTCCAGAGTGGCTCGACCTGTCCTCGTTCCAGCCCGGCTGCCGGATGTTCCACAGGAATTCGCGGCTGGTCCTCGCCGGCATGGTGGGTGGCGTTCTGGTCGAGGGTTTTTCGACCAACATCGCCAAGTCGTTCTTCCTGACTGGCCGATTGCGTGACAAGGGTGTGAGACGGTTGAAGCAGAACAATCGCCACATGTTGGAGATATTCATGCCGGGCGGAATGGATACGCACGCCGACGGGTGGACTCACTCCGTTCGGGTAAGATTGGTCCATGCGAAGATCCGGAAATTGCTCGCCAAGTCCGAAGAATGGGATACCGAGGAAATCGGCACGCCGCTCAGTGCTGCGCATGTTGGATTTGCCATCGCCGCGTTTTCCGCCAGGCTTTTGAAGCACCTCGAGAGGCTCGGTGCGTCCTTCAACGAAGAGGAACGCAGGAGTTTCATGGCGGTTTGGCGATACTCAGGTTACCTGATGGGCGTACCCGAGACCATCCTGTACCAGGACGAAAAGGACGCGCTCGAGGTCTTTCGGGTCGGACGCGTCTGTGAGCCTCCGCCTTCGATGGAATCAATCGCGCTCGCGTCTTCGCTGATAAACTCAGCGCCTCTGTTCGCTGGCCTGGACGACAGGAACAAGCGGCGGAAGCTCGCCGGGTATATCGAGCAGATTTCGCGTGCCCTGATCGGCAACGAACTCGCCGATGAACTCAGGTATTCGCAGAAACGGACGTTCGGGACACTCTGGAAATTCCGAACCCTGAACCGGATTGAGCGGATTATGGAAAGATTGATCCCCCGCCTCTCTCGCGAGAACGCGAATTTCACAACCATTCTGGAAGTTTCGATGTACGACAAGAAGGGGATCAGCTACTCACTTCCCGACGATGTCTATGCGGAGCGATCCTCGCAGTGGTAGGACTTGAGCGGCGCGGCCTGTCCGTTGGTGCACGACCGATCGACACGCGTGACCGGGAACCGCGCAAACCGTGCCGGCGTTTCCGTTCGCCGCGGAGGATTCGATGACGACTGCCGTCATCGACCGCTTTGCCGGTGTGATTCTGCGCCATCGCTGGGTGGTCTTCGTGATCGCCACTCTGGTCATGTTGGGGGTTTCGGCCGGTGTTGTTTTCGTCGGCGTTACAAACGATTACCGCAGCCTGTTCGATGAGGACAATCCGCAGCTCGCGGCCTTGAACACGCTGGAAACGACTTACGGCGCATCGAACCGGGCGCTGATCGCGATCGCGCCGCAAAAGAATTCCGTATTTACACGGGATACCTTACGGGCGGTCGAGGAGCTCACCGAGGCTGCCTGGAAGACGCCGTATTCCACACGGGTCGACTCACTCACCAACTATTCCCACAGTCGGGCCAGTGGAGATGACCTGATTGTCGCTCCGCTGGTCGAGGATGCGGGCGCGCTGACCGATGCCGAACTCGGGAACATCCGGGATGTCGCGCTCAATGCGATCGAGGTCGCCGGGCGTCTTGTTTCGCGCGACGAAAAAGCAGCGGGACTCGTGATCAGTTTCGCCCTGGGGGATAACCCCGATGCAGAGGTGGTCGAAATCACTGACTACCTGAACGGCCTGCTCGACGAGGAACGTGCAAAAAACCCGGAAATCGCCTACTACCTGACCGGCGACGTACCGTTGAACCGGGCTTTCGCTGACGCCACGAGGGGCGACCTCGAAACCTTGGTTCCAGTCGTGTTCGCGATCATCGCGGCGGTGGCGGCCCTTCTCTTGCGTTCGATGCTCGGAATGGCGGCGCTGGTCGCCGTCCTGGTGTTCACCGTCAACACCACGGTGGGTTTTGCCGGCTGGCTCGGCACGGTATTCAACCCCGCCAATTCCGGCGTCCCCATTATCGTGATGACGGTGGCCGTTGCACACTCGGTCCACATCGTCGAGACCACGCTGGCCGGAATCGGCAGGGGTCTCGACCGCCATGCCGCGATCGTGGAATCGATCCGTGTCAATGCTTGGCCGGTTTTCCTGACATCGCTCACCACGGCGATCGGGTTCATGAGCCTGAACGCCTCTGACTCACCACCTTTCCGCGTGCTCGGAAACCTGGTGGCCTTCGGCGTGTTTTGTGCCTTCGTCTATTCACTCACGTTGCTGCCTGCACTGCTCTCGGTTCTGCCACTGCGACGGCGCGCGGTTCGGACCACCGGGCCCAGCTTTTTCGACCGCTTTGGCGACTTTGTCGTGGGCCGCCGGTGGATTCTGCTCTGTTCCTTCACGATCATGGCGGTTGTCCTGGTGACCGGCATCTTCCGGCTGGAGTTTACAGACAATTGGACGAAATACCTCAGCGAGCGCTACGAGTTCCGCAGGGACACGGACTTCGTCATCGACAACCTTACCGGGGTCGAGACGCTGGAATACTCGCTGGATTCGGGCAGCGAGGGCGGCATCACCGATCCCGACTATCTGCGCGAGGTCGAAGCTTTTGCTGATTGGTTCCGAATGCAGCCCGAGGTGTCCCACGTTCAGGCGTTCCCGGACATCATGAAACGTTTGAACAAGAACATGAATGGCGACGCGTCGGAATTTTATCGCCTTCCCGACGACCCCGCCCTGTCTTCCCAGTACCTGCTGCTGTATGAATTGTCGCTGCCCTTCGGGCGGGACCTGAATAACCGCATCAATATCGAAAAATCGGCAACCCGCATGACGGTTGTGATGCGGAGCCTCTCCTCGCAGGCGCAGCGCGACCTCAATGCGCGGGCATTGGGTTGGCTGCGCGTGAACGCCCCCGATCTTGCCACCGATGCTTCGGGCGTCAGCATCGTCTTTGCTCACCTCTCCCAACGCAACATCCGGAGCATGCTGACCGGAACAATTGCAGCAATGGCGCTCATCTCGCTGATCCTGGTCTTCGTTTTCAAGAGCCTGCGCGTCGGCCTGATCAGCCTTGTACCGAATTTCATTCCCGCCGCGATGAGCCTTGGCCTGTGGGGCTTCATGGTCGGGCGCGTGGGACTTGCCGGTTCGGTAATGACCGCAATCGCGTTCGGGATCGTGGTCGACGATACGATCCACTTCCTGACCACGTACCTCAAGGCCCGCCGCAACGGCAAAGACGCAGCGGATGCCGTGCGCAGCGCCTTTCACACCGTTGGCCACGCCCTGTGGACCACAACGGCCGTGCTCGCACTTGGTTTTCTGGTGTTCGCCTCGTCGGGGTTCGAGATCAGCTGGGCGCTCGGCCTCCTGGTCGCCCTAACCATTATTCTCGCTCTACTCGCGGATTTTCTGCTTCTGCCGCCCCTGTTGATGGCACTCGACCGGAAGAAGTCATGATTCGAGCCCGTTCCGCCCGGACGCGGGCGGATCGTTTGAACTCTTTGCAATCCTTGCGATACCGCTTGCCTCCCGGATCGATTGCGTCGAGGGGTTTTCTTGCCACGATTGACGCGCATGAGTGGGACCAGGGGGTTCGTCAACGACACCACCGAGTAGAGAATCCATGATGCCGAGAGCAATGGACATTGTCAGGAAACGTTGCGGCGGCTCTGCACCCACGATCTTTGAGGTCGTCTGCAAAGGCAAAAACAGGAACCTGCTCGTATTCGACGAGTCACGCGCCCAACGCCGACTCGGGCATCGATTGGCCAGGACATTGCGCAGTCCCGACCGAATGCGTGCCTACGCGCCTTGGGTCAATGGTTGCAGGAGACCTGCGTTACATGCACCGGAATCGGCAATCTGCTGGCTGAGGTTGCCTTCCCCGTCGCGGCTCCGGTCTATGGCCAGCCACCCGGTCCGCCAACGAATACCCGAGTTAGGCGCCTCATGCTCTTCAGGGCCTGAGGCGCATTGTACGGGGGAGGCCGGCAACAGGCGCCCTTGGCGCGACGGCTGTCATCCAGACCGTCGCGTCATAGATCTCGACACGGGACCAGGCCGCAGATTTCGCCTGCGCTGCTCAATTGATCCATGTCCGATACCGATGGCGTACCGCAAATCGGTTATCCGGAAGCAACTTCGGATTACCTTGTTTGACCGGATCTGCTAGGTTCGCAGAGGACTTGCTTTGCAGCGGAAGAGCGAGGAAGAAGGTGGGGACGATTGACAAGGAAGCGGCCCGGGTCAGGCATCCGGAACATTCCGGGAAACCGGCCACGCCTGCCATGAGGAAACCGCCATGGATTCGGGTCAAGGCTCCCGCTTCAAGCGGTTACGCCCGGACAAGGGAGATCATCCGCGAGAACCGTCTCTCGACGGTTTGCGAGGAAGCCGCTTGCCCGAACATTGGCGAATGCTGGTCTCAGGGCCACGCCACCATGATGATCATGGGCGACACCTGTACCCGGGGTTGCCGTTTCTGCAACGTGGCGACAGGAAGGCCGGATCCGCTGGACCCCTTCGAACCGGCTCGCGCCGCGGTCGCGGTTCATAAGCTGGACTTGAGTCATGTCGTCATCACTTCGGTCGATCGCGATGATCTCGAGGACGGCGGAGCGGAGCATTTCGCGCGAACGATCAAGGCGATCAAGCGACGTGCTCCGGGGACGACGGTAGAGGTCCTGACCCCTGACTTTCTCAGATGCGCCGACTCTGCCCTGGAAGCCGTTGTCGACGCGGGTCCTGACGTCTTTAACCACAACCTGGAAACTGTACCGAGGCTCTATCCCGAGGTCCGTCCGGGAGCGCGGTACTTCCATTCCCTGCGACTGCTTCAGCGGGTCAAGGAAAGGAATCCGGCGATGTTCACGAAGTCGGGTGTCATGGTTGGACTTGGTGAAAGCCGGATCGAGGTTCACCAGGTCATGGATGACCTGCGCTCAGCGGAAGTGGATTTCCTGACCATCGGCCAGTACCTTCAACCGACCCCGAAACATTATCCCGTCATGAATTTTGTTACTCCGGATGAATTCAGCGAGCTCGAATCCGCAGCAATTGGCAAGGGTTTCCTGGTTGTCTCTGCTTCGCCGCTGACGCGTTCGAGCTATCACGCAGGGGAGGATTTTCGCCGCCTGCAGGATGCTCGACGCCGGGCTTACGCGTGCGAGCCGTGAGGCGCGACTCCTGCCAGGTCGTGAAGACTTGGATCCGAATGTCCACCTGGTTGAATGCCGGAGCCGATCCACATGCCCAGGTGGTCACGGCAAACCAGGTGATGTCGTGTTGACCGTATCCCCGCCAGCGGAGCGAACCCGCGCATTACGCACGGGGCGGTCCGTTCAAGCGAACATGACCAGGTACGAGGAAACCGTCGGGTCGGGAAAGGCTGCTATCCCCCGATGCGTCAATCTGGTGCGTCAGGCCCTACAGCAAAGCGAACGGCACCGATATAGGGCAGATTCCGGTTACTCTGCGCGTAGTCGATCCCATATCCGACGACAAACCGGTCGGGTATGGTGAACCCTGTCCATTTCGCACTGACATCCACCTCCCGCCTGGAGGGCTTGTCCAGAAGCGCACATGCTTCGAGCCGGATGGGATTCCGCGCGCGAAGGAGTTTCAGAACGTGGCTCAACGTATGTCCCGTGTCGACAATGTCTTCGACAACCAGGACATCCCTTCCTGAAACTTCACCGCTCAGGTCTTTGATTATGCGAACTTCTTTAGACGATTGCATTCCAAAACCGTACGAAGAGGTTTCCATGAAATCGACTTCAACGTGCAATTCCAGTTCACGTACCAGGTCGGCAATGAAGACAAAGGAACCCCTGAGGAGACCGACCACGACAAGTTGCTCGGTTCCGGCGAAATGAGTGGAAATGTCCCCGGCAAGGGATTCAACCCTGGCAGCGATCGACTTCGCCGAAATCATGGGATCGACAAAGTACGGTGTCCCTTCAAGGTTCACCTGCGGCACGGGACCCGCGGTTCGGGAGAGGCTCGTCATGACGCCGATTCAATATTGTCCGGACACGTCAACGTCAACGTGCCGGCCGAGTCATTGACCTAGCCGAGCCAGGACCCGGACTCGGCGTCGGAGACAGGATTCCATGACCCCGCAAAACGTCACCCGAACCGTGTCATGGCCGGCAAGGGATATGTTTGACCTTGTCGCCGACATCGAAAGCTATCCCGAATTTCTTCCATGGTGCGTAGGCGCCAGGATCGAAAACCGTCGGACGGATGGAAAAAGGGAAATCCTGGACGCCGAACTCGTACTGTCATTCAAGGCATTCAGGGAGTCTTATCGCAGTCGGGTTATCCTCGATCCGGACAATCTTACAATCGACGTAAGCAATCTGGAAGGATTCTTCAGGAAGCTTGAAACTCAGTGGCGCTTTGTTCCGGACGGCGACGGCTGCGAAGTCCGGTTCTTCATCGAATTCGAGTTCAAGTCGTTCCTGCTTCGAAAGACGGTCGGAATCGCGTTCAACATGGCCATGCAGCGGGTCATTTACGCCTTCGAGGAACGGGCAAGATCACTTCACGACCAGGACGAGTGTCCCGCAACCGAAAACGGGAAACCGGAGGGTTTTTCGTGAAAACCCCTCCGGTCTCACCGATCGGACCGAAACGGGCCGGATTTCGCCCCACGATGACGTTCAAGACGACAGGTTGTATGCCTGCTCACCATGGGTGTTCAGGTCCAGACCGGATTCTTCGGTCTCATCGGAGACACGCATGGCGAAGACCAGGCCAGCGAGCTTTGCAAGAATCACGGTGGCGATGACTGTGAACACTCCGACAATGACGACGGATCCGGCCTGGGCCACGAAACTTCCCTGTCCGAACACCGCGATCATGACGGTCCCGAAAACTCCGCCAACACCGTGCACCGCGAACACGTCGAGGGAGTCATCGATTTTCAGCGTTTCCTTGACGAGCTTGCACGCTTCCTGGCAAAGGATGCCGGCAACTCCACCGATGATCAGGGCGCCGATCGGACCGACGAACCCGGATGCAGGGGTGATTGACGCCAATCCGGCAATGGTTCCGGTAACCATGCCGACAAGGGAAACCTTGCCGAACTTGATCCGTTCCCAGAGTGCCCATGTGAGCGAGGCCGCTGCCGCTGATATATGTGTGACGGTCAGTGCCATCGCGGCGCCGCCGTCGGCCGCGAGCTGCGACCCTCCATTGAAACCGAACCAGCCCACCCAGAGCATGGCGGCGCCAATCATGACGTATCCCGGATTGTGCGGAACAACGTTTTTCTTGCTTCGACCGCCGAGCAGGAACGCAAGGACAAGCGCCGTAATCCCGGCTGTTTCGTGAACAACGATCCCGCCGGCGAAGTCCCGAATCCCAATGTCACCGAATATGCCACCATCGGCCAGAAACCCGCCGCCCCAGATCCAGTGTGCAACCGGTGCGTAACAGACGAGTGACCAAAGTGCGCAGAACAGAAGTACGAACCCGAAGCTGATTCGCTCCACGAACGCCCCGACGATGAGTGCGGGCGTGATGATGGCAAACGTCATCTGAAAGGCAAAAAACAGAACTTCGGGCAGCGTACCGCTCAGGGAATCTGGCGTCACGCCGGCGAGGAAGGCACGGTCAAACCCTCCCCAGATCCCGGACTGTCCTCCACCGAACGCGATCGAATACCCGAGCGCAAGCCACAAGACACTGATGACGCAGGCGATCGCATAGCACTGTGTCAGTACTGACAAGACATTGCGCGCCCGAACGAGGCCGCCGTAAAACAGGGCCAGGCCCGGCAGCGTCATGAACAGCACCAGTGCCGTTGCGACAATGATCCAGGCTGTGTCAGCTCCATTCATGAGTGATTCCTCTTTTGGTTGGATTCTCGGTCAGCGTCGCGAAGAAACCGTAGGATATCAGGATTCAACCAGAAGCTGGGAAAAACCCGAGAAAGCTGAATGTTCAATTGTCGATATGACTAAAATTTGTACAAAAAAATCGGGCTATGGTTAAAAAATAGCTATGTCCGCTTTCAACCGGAGTGACTCATGCCATCGCGGTTCGCCTCTGCCACAGCCGGGACAAGCTCGTGGGCCCGTTTCCTGCCATCGTTTCATTGCGCATGGTGCGTTGAATTCATCCCGGACTGGCACGAATGAGCCAGAACGTCATTCGGGCTCTGATGGATTCCTGGCCAGTCGCGCGCCCGGGCAGGCGCGGACGCGCCGATTGATCCGGTGAAAAACCGGTCGTACCCGTAACCGGTGCTGAAGTCCGAGTCGGTAGCGGGGAAGGGCACGGCGGCGAATATACTAGCGGGCACGGTAGAACGCTGAAGTCAGGGTCGCCTGGCGACCGACTGGCGTTCGACAAGCGAGACAGGAAGACGCTCTTCGGCGACAGTTTCCTGTTTGTTGATGAGTGCGTACAAGGCCCTGAACGCCTTCCGGCCCAGCGTCTCGATCGGTTGACGGACCGTGGTGAGTGCAGGCGCAAACATATCGGCGAAGGGCATGTCGTCGAATCCGACCACCGAAATGTCGTCCGGCACGTTCAGCCCGCCCTCGCGAAGCCGCTGCATGACGCCGGTCGCGACGATATCGCTTCCGCAAAACACGGCGGTCGGCCGGTCCGCGTGCGAGTGCATTTGGTCAGTGGCATCGGCACCGAATTTCCGGGAATATGAGCCGAACAGGACACGGGACATCGACGGTTCGACCCTGTTCTCGCGCAGTGCACGCAGGTATCCGTCCATGCGTTCCCTGACGCTCATGAGAAACCTTGGGCCACTAGTGTGGGCGATGCGCGTGTGTCCGGCCTCGATCAGATGGCGAGTCGCGTGATAGGCACCGTACTCGTTTTCGACGAATACCTTGGGCACCGCTACGCCAGGAACATCCTCGTCAACGAGCACCACGTTGGAGTGGGCATCAATGTTTGTTGCCAGGGTTCCGTCATCCGGTTCGTTCGTCATCATGATCAGATCGTCGACATGCCGGTCCTCAAGCCTCCCAAGATAGGTGATTTCGCGCTCGCGCGCCCCGCGCGTGGTGGACATCAGCACCGAATATCCGTGCAGTTCCGCCTCGACCTCGATCGTGGCCGCCAGTTCAGCAAAAAATGGATTGGAAATCTCCGTGGCGACCAGTCCGATCGCCTCGGTCCGGCCCGTACTCAATCGCCTGGCGAGGAGATTTGGCCGATAGCCGAGACGTGCTACGGCCGCGTCGATGCGCAAAGCAGTTGATGCGGGCAGTTCGATACGATTGTTAAGATACCGGGAAACGGTTGCCGGGGAGTAACCGGCTTCACGAGCCACTTGGCTTATCGTTGTCATTCAGTGCCCGTAAATGACCGACTAGTTTACGAAACCGGTTTAGCCCAGCTGTTTGTATAGTTTACATGGCAGTATTTACCCGAATATCGGGCAGAAGCCGCCTGTCAATCAGGATTCCCCACTGCAATGATTATCTGGCCCGCGTCGTGACTGCATTGCACGGCCACCGGTGAATGGTGGATCCAGCTACCAGATACGGGACATTTCCGAAACGACAAGTGTACAGGACGTCCCGCACGCTACGATAGCCTCTCGGTTCAACGGCCAAGTTGTCTGGGCCCAACGATGCGGGAAAGTATGGAAGCCTGGTCAAGGCGCATCGTTCAGTGCACTCGACCGAGAATATTGCGCACAAATACCAACCCATGAAATGACATGGCGTTGAATGCAAATCCCAGGAAGTCGAGATATTTGTCGAAGTGCAGCTAAGTCCGCTTTCGGTCGGGATGCCCCGCGCTGACATGGTCCTCCTCTGCCACCGCCAGGGCAATCTCAAGAGCCCGTTTGACCGACGATTGGCGAACTCTCGAGCGGCCAAGTGCGCCGAAGTCGGTTTGCCGGCTGATCACCCGGTTGTCGACAGCGACGGCAAAACAAACCCGGCCCTCGGGTTTCGACCCGGAACCGCCGGGACCGGCGACGCCTGTCACCGCGACGGCCACGTTTGCGCCAGACCGACCGACAGCGCCCAACGCCATTTCCTTGGCCACTTCTTCCGATACGGCTCCGAATTCGGAAATCGTCGCCTCCCGGACGCCGAGCATTTCGACCTTGGATTCATTCGAATATGTGAGAAATCCCCTCTCGAAGACCTCGGACGATCCGGGAATCTCCGTCAGAGCCGCGGCAACCAGTCCACCGGTGCAACTCTCGGCCGTAGCAAGCTTCATCTCGAGCGACTGCAGTCGATGCAGTAACCGTTTCGACAGCGCATTCACGTTTACTCGTTCGTTCTGGACCATGACTCCCCGATGATTGGTCTGACTTGCATCGTTTCGCAAACGTGACTCGCTCTGCACGCGCCGTGCGCACCGAAGTCACGTCCTTGACTGCGTACTGCGATCCGATACGCGATCGATCGGGCAATGCCTTGCACGCAAGTACCTAACGGGTCAGGCCATGGGCAACGGCTCCAAGGACCGCGACCAGGAGAGCAGCGAGAATACCCGCGGCGATATCGTCGAGCATGATAGCAGCTGGCGACTGCAAACCGTCGACTTGGCTGATTGGCCACGGTTTGAGGATGTCGAATGCACGAAACAGAACGAATGCGGCCAGAACGCCCGGCCAGGGAAGTATCAGGACGTTGGATCCATGTAGCCACAGCCCCAGTGGAAGCGGGAAGAGGCTGATCAGCTGGCCGGCGACCTCGTCGATGACGATTTCCGCCGGATCGGCAACGCCGGCAGAGCGGGAGGCCTCTGCAACCGACGCGAAGCCCGCCACGAGAACACCGGCGGTCAACAGCGCATATCCGAAGAATCCGCCAACCGCGTAGACAAGAATTGCGAGAGGCAGGGTCGCCAACGAGGCAAGCGTTCCCGGCGCAAGGGAAACGTAACCGATACCCAGTACGGTTGCGATGAGTTTGCTCACGGTCGTGCCACCGTTGCGGTCGCCATGGCCGCAATTCCCTCACCTCGACCGGGGAATCCCAGTCCTTCGGTTGTCGTTGCCTTGACGCTGACCCGATGACGGGCGATTCCCGCGACCTTGGCGACGCGTTCGCTCATCTCCTCAATGTGGGGCTTGATCCTCGGCAGTTCGCATATGATCGTGCAATCGATGTTGGCGATCCGGAATCCGGCCTCGCGAACATGGGCTGCCGCGATCTCGAGGAAGTGTCCGGAATCGGCTCCCCGCCACGCGTCGTCGGACGGGGGAAACCAGTGGCCTATGTCGCCCGCCGCAACTGCGCCCAGCAAGGCATCGGTCACAGCGTGAAATCCGACATCAGCGTCGGAATGACCGTCGAGAGACTTGTCAAACGGGATCCTGACGCCACAAAGGATCACGTTGTCTCCCTCGGTGAAACCGTGGACATCAAATCCGTTTCCGACCCGGATATCCAATCCTCGATCCTCGTCTTCACTTGCAGACTGATCCATCGGCCGGTTCTGGGGCTCACCGTGTTCGTCGACGTCGCGCGGGCCCGGCAAACCGGATTTATCGGACTGCAGCGCGTCTTTCCCGGAGGACGTCGAGTCTTGCCCGAGAATTCGTGCCGCAACCCCGAAATCTTCCGGAACGGTGATCTTGAGATTGGCTTCGGATCCGGGAACTGCGATTGCGTGAACTCCTGCTGCCCGCGCGACGGAGATATCGTCTGTTTCGCCGGTTCCCACGGCCCGGTAGGCACGGAGAATCGCGTTGCGCCTGAATCCCTGGGGGGTCTGCGCTCGCCAGAGGTTCTGCCGATCCGGCCCTCTCGCAATCGTCCCGTCACTATCGATGTAACAGAGGGTATCGTGGACCGGAAGGGCCAGGAAAACCGCGTCGTGCCGTTGCAGCTTGTCCAGGAGAATCTCGGTTGCGGATTGGTCGGGAAACGGCCGGGCACCGTCGTGAACGATGACATGTTCGGTTTCGACGGATTCGAGACCTGCAAGTACGGACTCACCGCGGGTCGCACCTCCGAAAACCGGCGACAAGAGCCGATCATCATTCATGGTGCTCGCAACCTTTTCGAAATATGCCTCGTGCCCGGCACCGATCACGACCCGCAGCGTTCCGATTTGCTCGTGCTGCAAGAGTGATCTGATCGCATGGGCCAGGATGGGTTCACCGCCCAGGTTTCGATATGGTTTCGGGACGCCACCGCCAGCGCGCGTGCTGGCACCCGCCGCGACAACGATTGCCGAGATATTCACGATGGTGCCTTCCTGCACGACGACCCCCGGCGGGATCTGCGATCGCTTGCAGGGATCCTGCCGCGTGCAGGGGCGGAAGGTAACGCCGGAACGTGGCGTTGGTCATTGGGTGCAACCGGAGCTGCCCAAGCCACGGGTTCGGCCTGCCGCATCAGCTTGTCCTGGCCACGTTGACCGCAGCCCCGGTTCTTCGGCAAATCGGAAGACTCAAAAAAAATACCGATCTGTTCATGTCGAATGCCCCGTCTGGGTCATGATGCGGTATTCCCTTCCAGGCGAACTTGGTCCCGAACCGTCGGACTCGCATGCAAAAACCTGACCGATCACAAGACTATTCCCACTGTCAGGCTACGTAAACAACCCGGGAAGCCAGGCATCGCCACCGCTGCGAGGATACAGTCAGGATCAACACGGAAAAGTCATGATTCGGGGTCATCGCGTATTGAACACCGCCAACAGTGCCCATAAACTGAGCAGAATTGAACCCTTGTGGCGCGTTTTTCGCCATGAACGTGGGTGAATCCGTGCGTCTGTATTGCCGCTCCGGGCCGTGATCCGGGACAGGGTACAGAGCGCGTGGCCAGCGGCGGCATGCCCGTTCTGCAGACGCTCATGAGGTCAGCAGTGTAGTGTCGGTCGGTTTCGAGCACATCTGGGGCGCATTGCCATTCCCCGTATTCGTTGTCGCGCCTGACGATACGGTCGAGATTTCCAATCCGGCAGCGGAACAACTCCTCGGTATGTCGGTCCGGCAAATGCATCGGAGACCTGTCGTCGAACTGTTCGGTCCGAACACGTTGGTAGACGACACGATCCAGAAAGCGAAGTCCGGCTCGAACCGCGTAACCCAGTACAATGTTGTCGTTAAGGTCTCGGACATGACCTCACTTTCCTGCACTCTGAGTGTCAGCAACATCGACGGCAGTGAGGGCATGTTGTTGATCATGGTTCAACCCACGGGATCAGCCGAAAAGATTCACCGTTCCCTGAATCACTTGTCGGCGGCGCGCTCGGTTACGACAATGGCCGGAATGCTCGCCCACGAAATCCGGAACCCGTTGGCAGGGATCAGCGGCGCCGCCCAGCTTTTGGCAATCAATGCGCGACCTGATGACCTCGAACTCACGGAACTCATTGGGCAGGAAGCAAAGCGCATCGGTAAACTCGTGGACCGCGTCGAGTATTTTGTCGATCAACGTCCAGTCGAACATCAACCGGTCAACATTCACGACGTCTTGGACCGGGCGGCGCGCGGCGCGCAGGCAGGCTACGCCCGGAGTGTCCGTTTCATCAAGGAATTTGACCCGTCTCTGCCTGACGCATCAGGTGATCCAGACCAGATGCTTCGGGCCTTTCAGAACATCATCAAGAATTCAACCGAAGCCGTCGAAGACAACCGTGGTATCATTCGTTTGAAGACTTTCTATCGGACCGGTATCCGGCTGGCTGCCCCTGGAACACGCTCTGAGAGTCTTCCACTGCATGTCGAGGTCATTGACAACGGCAAGGGTATCCCCCCGGACCTGATTTCGGAGGTTTTTGAACCCTTCGTAACAAGCAAGGCGAACGGGAGCGGTCTCGGCCTGTCCCTGGTTTCGCAAACCATTGCGGCACACGGTGGATTGATCGAGTGCGAAAGCGAGAACGGTACCACCGTATTCAGGATCAGGCTTCCAGTCTGGCAAGAAATCAAGGAGCGGAATTGATGGACGGTACGGTTTTGATTGCTGACGATGATCGGGCCATTCGGACGGTTTTGACCCAGGCATTCACCAGGGCAGGTTGCAGAGTTCGTTCCACGGGAAGCGCATCAACGCTCTGGCGATGGGTTGAGGAAGGGGAAGGCGATGTCGTTGTCTCGGACGTCGTAATGCCCGACGGAGACGGACTCGAGATGCTGCCAGCGATCCGCCGCAGGCGAGCAGACCTTCCTGTTATCGTGATTTCGGCACGAAACACGGTCTTGACAGCGGTCAGGGCGGCAGAGGCCGGCGCATACGACTACCTGCCCAAACCCTTTGATCTCAAGGATCTGATGCTGAAGGTCAGCAGAGCATTGTCGCCGGTCCGAAAGCCGGGATTCGCGGGCGGTGACGAAGGTGGCTCGCTGCCGCTTGTCGGAAGTTCGCCGGCGATGCAATCAGTCTACCGCGTATTGGCGCGAGTCCTCAACACGGACCTGAACGTCATGATTTCGGGTGAGAGCGGAACGGGAAAGGACCTGGTCGCGAGGACGCTGCACTCCCTCGGACATCGCAGGCACATGCCATTCGTGACGATCGATTCCGCCTCAGTGACCCAGGAACAGCTTGAAGCTGTCTTTCTGGTGGATGGCCACCCCGGGAGAACCGGGCATGGCGGACGCGCGCTGTCAGGGACAGCCTCGACCGGCGATGCCGAAGCCGGCCTCGATGACCTGCGGTTGGAGACGACCGGCGGTGGAACGGAGCCCGGCAATCCCGGAGATTCCGTCGGATCGATCTTCCCGGCGACGGTGCAGGGTGCGGCAACCATCTATCTCGATGACGTGGGAGAACTTTCAGTCGACATGCAAAACCGGCTTCTCTCGCTCCTGCGCAATGACTCTGCCGGGAACCGAAGCCATCGGTTGATTTCTTCGACACGGCAGCCGGTCGCTGACCTCCTGCAACGCGGTCTCTTCCGGGAAGATCTGTTTTTTCGTCTGAATGTCATCACGATCAATCTTCCGCCCCTTCGTGAACGCCTGCAGGACCTGTCGGAATTGACAACGCACTTTCTGCAATCCTTCGGATCGACAAATGGCGTGTTCAAGACGATCAGCCGAAAAGGACTGGACCATATGCGCACAGCCCACTGGCCCGGAAATGTTCACGAATTGAGGAACTTCGTCCAGAGACTGGCCCTGTTGTGTCCCGAAGAGGAAATCGGTTACGAGTTCGTTTCCGAAGCGCTAAGACACACTTCGATCGATCATGCCGAGGCAGGGCTGGAGGACAACATGAACCTGTCTACGGTCGTTGAGGATCGAATTCGGCGTTATTTCGACCTGTTTGGTGACAGGTTGCCGCCTCCCGGACTCTACAACAGGATCATTCGACAGGTCGAATTGCCGCTCATCGCGCTGACCCTTGCGTCCACCCGCGGGAACCAGATTCGTGCAGCTTCACTCCTCGGGATCAATCGAAACACGCTGAGAAAGAAGATACGCGACCTGAACATCGAGGTTACGCGGACGCGCAAGCTTTCGTGAGTGAATTGCCGTCGACCGGGCAGGACCAGGAAATCGGAAGAGGCCGAAGAAAGACCAATGGCCGTGGAATTGAGTAGCGCCGAACATCCGAGTGATCGGGCAGAGAGCCCATTGCGTTCATGGCGTACACGGACCGTCGTGAATATCCTGCTTGTCTGTCTTGGACCGGTCTTGGCCGCATTGACGGTGTTCGCGATCGGACGTTTCAGTGGTCGTGTTTCTCCGCAGGGATTGTTGCTGGTTTTCCTGGCCGACTTTGCCTACTTCGCTGTCGTCGCGACGCTGGTCGCACGCCGCATCATCAGGTTGATGGTAGCCAGGCGCCATGCCGTCGGATCGAAGCTGCATCTTCGCCTTTCGGGCGTACTCGCCGGTATCGCACTTGTGCCGACCGTTCTGGTCGCGATCATTGCCGCGGTGACGTTGAATGTCGGAGTCGAAAGCTGGTTTTCCGAACGTGTCGGGGATGTTGTCGGCTCTTCGCTTGCAGCTGCCCAGGCATACGAAAAGCAGGAACACGACCATCTTGTCGAAGACGCGAGATTCCTGGCTGAATACATGGACCAGAGCATCGCGCGACCATTCGGCGCCATCGAACGGGGACTTCAGGAAATCCTCAGTGACGGTCAGGCGCAGATCCAGCGTGGACTCAAAGAGGCCTACCTGATCAACTCCGCGTCCGAACTGAGAGCGCGGGGAGACCGAAGTTACCTGTTTGACTTCGAAGCACCTGACGAAAACGAGATCAGGCGGGCGACGGAAGGTGAAACGGTAGTCATCAAGGATTGGGCAAACAACGAATTCCGTGCTCTGATCATGCTCCCGAGGGCACTCAATACCTATCTCTACGTTTCGCGTGTCGTGGACGGAAACCTGCTGATCCTGCTCGATGAGACGACAGAAACGGCCAAACTGTACAATCGGCTGGAGAGCGAACGTGGAAGGATCCTCTTTGAACTTGGACTCGTTTATGTCGGGTTTACGGTCCTCGTCATCATTGGAGCAATTTGGGCTGGCCTGTGGATCGCGGAACGGCTTGCACAGCCTGTAAGCCGTTTGACGACGGCGGTGCAGCAAGTCGCTTCGGGTGACCTTGACGTCAGCGTGCCGGAAGAGCGCGGCGGTGACGAAATTGCCGTTCTCGGGCGGTTTTTCAACACGATGACCGACCGGCTCAAACATCAGCGCGACGACCTGATTGCCGCAAACGACCGAACGGAACGCCGGCGCAGGTTGTTTGACAGCGTGCTCTCGGGCGTGACGGCCGGGGTCATAGGTCTTGACGCCCAGGGCCGGATCGAAGTGATGAACGCGGCAGCGGCAACTCTGCTTGATCAGGAGCCGGATTCGTTCCTGGGCAAGGAACTGACCTCGGTCGTTCCGGAGTTTTCCGACTTGTTCCAGAATCTTCGGCGTCGTCACGGCCAGGTCAGCGAAGGGGAGGTCAGGTTGACGGGGCCACGAAAGGCCGAGATACTCCTGGTCAGAATTGCGAGCCGGACCCGGGAAGGCAGGCACCTGGAAGGATATGTCGTAACCTTTGACAACGTAACCGAACTCGTGACGGCCCAACGCATGGCGGCATGGGGTGAAATCGCTCAACGCATGGCGCATGAAGTCAAGAACCCGTTGACGCCCATCAGGCTCTTGTCCCAGCGCCTCAAGGAAAAATTCAGATCACGGGTTGGCGAAGACGCGCATCTTCTCGATAAGCACTTCGATGTGATCATTCGCCAGACCAACAGTCTACTTCGGATAGTCGACGAATTCTCTCAGTTCGCCCGCATGCCGGAGCCAGAATTCCAGGTGCACGACATCGGTATCCTGATCAACGACACCGTTGCACTCGAGCGGGCGGCACTGCCCATCTCCGAGGTGGAATTCAAGGGTATCAGCCCATCCAATCCGTTCATGGCGGAAGTTGACCCAACCATGATTTCACGTGCACTGATCAACCTGATCAAGAATGCCGGGGAAGCGATCGCGGCACTTGAAAACAGTGACAGCCCGGCCGAATTCGTCCCGGAAATCCGTATTGGGGCCGAAAGGCGAGGTGACGAGATCGAAATCACCGTGGCGGACAACGGAATCGGCTTTCCGGAAGGTCTGCGATCGAGACTGTTCGAACCCTATGTGACGCATCGCGAAGGGGGCACGGGTCTCGGTCTTTGGATCGTCCGAAAAATAGCTCACCAGCACGGCGGGGGCCTTGAACTCGAGGATGCACCGGTATTCGAAGGCAACGCACATTGCGGCGTATTGGCACGGTTCATCTTGCCGGAGAAACGTCCCACCGGGATCGCGGGGCGTGGCGACCATGACGGCGAGGTGATGACAGAGACATGAGTCAGTCGAATTCAAATGGTCAGGGCGACATTCTGATCGTCGATGATGAACGTGACATCCGCCAGATCATTTCCGACATCCTGGTTGACGAGGGTTACACGACGCGCGTCGTGGCGACCGCTGAAAACGCGTTGTCCGAGGTCAACCGGGAAGCTCCCGCTCTCATCATTCTCGATATCTGGCTCAAGGGAAGTCGGGTTGACGGAATCGAGGTATTAAAATCGGTTCACCGCGACAACCCCGACGTACCCGTCATCATCATATCGGGACATGGAAACATCGGGATCGCGGTTGCGGCCATCAAGGAAGGCGCGTTCGATTTTATTGAGAAGCCTTTCAACATCGATCAAATCCTCGTCGTCGTTTCCCGTGCAATGGAGGTCTCGCGGCTGAGGCGCGAAAATTCAACGCTCCGCCTCCGTGAAATCGCATCGTCGGTCATGCTGGGAGAATCCCCGGCGTTCAGGGCAATGAAATCCAGGTTGGACAAGGTCGTCCGATCCAATGCACGGGTTTTGCTCTACGGGCCTCCAGGCTCGGGCAAGGAAGTGGCGGCGCGGTACATCCACGCAAACTCCGGCCGATCGAACGCCCCTTTCGTCAGCGTGAATTCCGCTTCGGTCGAACCGGGTGAAATGGAGGTCGTGCTGTTCGGCCGGGAGTCGGCGGAACGCGGGCACGAGCCGGGCCTGTTCGAGCAGGCTCATGGCGGGATTTTGTTTTTTGACGAAATCGCCGACATGCCGTTCGCCACCCAGTCGAAGATACTTCGCGTCCTGGTGGAGCAACAGTTCATTCGGGTCGGCGGTTCTGATCGCGTTCGTGTTGACGTCAGGGTCATCGCGTCGACGACACGGGATCTGAAGGAGGAAATCGCGGCAGGAGCCTTTCGGGAAGAACTCTATCATCGCCTCAATGTCGTTCCGATCACCGTTCCGTCCCTTGAACAGAGGTGCGAAGATATTGCAATGATTTCAAACCATTTCATCAAGGAGTTCAATTTGAGAAATGGTTTTCCTCTTCGCGCTCTTTCGGAGGACGCACGTTGCAAGCTGCAAATGATGAAATGGCCTGGAAACGTCCGTCAACTGCGAAACATCATTGAACGCGTGTTGATTCTGGGACCTCACGATCAACCGATTTGCCCGAATGAGCTCGTGGACAGGGAACACGGCGAGGATGGAGAAGCCTTTGACCTGGGACTCGAATTCATGGCGCTCAATCTGAGGGACGCCCGCGCCAAGTTTGAACGGAGTTATCTTCTGTCCCAGGTCAAGAGGTTTGGAGGGAACGTGTCGCGCACTGCCGAGTTTGTCGGCATGGAGAGGACGGCCCTGCACCGGAAACTTCGGACGCTCGAAATCGTGACTCCTGGCGGTGACGGCGTTCGAGCCGCGAAGGGTGCTGACGGTGAAGACTCCGGGCGGGACAATGGCCTCCAAGAAGATGCCTCGCAACGGGATACGAACGGGGCAGGCGTTCGGGGAACGCCAGAATGACAGGATCATTTCCGGGACGTGACGCCCTGCGTAGAGGTCAAGGATGAAGATCATCGTATGCGGTGCCGGTCAGGTCGGTTCACAAATTGCCCTGCACCTGTCACGTGAAAGAAACGACGTCACCATCATCGATACGAATCCGGATCTGGTCGCTCGGGCGACGGACGCGCTCGATGTCGAAGGGGTTGTCGGTTCGGCCTGCCATCCCGATGTCCTGGAACGGGCCAACGCGGGCGATGCCCAGATGATCATTGCCGTCACCCGACAGGACGAGGTCAATATCGTAACCTGCCAGATCGCGGAGTCGGTATTTTCCATTCCCAAAAAAGTGGCGAGGCTTCGCTCAACCGCGTACCGCGGCCTTTTCGAGCAGGGTACGTACGGGTTTCCGGTCGACGTTCTGATTTCGCCCGAACGCGAGGTAGCCGTGGCAGTGCTGGATCAACTGGAGGCTCCGGAGACATTCGAGACGGAGGACTTTCTCGACGGCCAGCTAGTCATGGTCGGTATCCAGCTGGGAGAAAAGTGTTCGATACTTGACACCCCATTGAGGCAGCTGACCGGATTGTTTCCGACAATGCGGGCGATCGTGGCCGGCGTTCGACGGTCCGGAAAGCTGATCGTCCCGGACCCGGACGACCAACTCTATCACGGCGATGAAGTGTACGTGTTCTGTCACGTCGAAGACCGCTCCAGGACCATTGCGGTTTTCAGCGAAGTCCGCGAAATGGCGCAGAGAATTATCATAGTCGGTGGTGGCGATGTCGGTCTCAATCTCGCGACGCTGCTCGAGTCGGGGCCGGAACGAATCAAGTCCGTCGTCATCGAGTTGAACCGTAATGTCGCCGAAAGGGCTGCCGATGCGCTGGAGCGGACAATCGTGCTGAACGGTGACGGTCTCGCGATGGAAATGCTGGAGGAAGCAGACGTCGACAGGGCGGATGCCGTCGTTGCCGTAACCCAGGACGACAAGACGAACATCCTGGTCGGGGCACGGGCCAAGGCGGTCGGAAGCCCGCTTGCGATCTCGCTCGTGAATGACTTGGGTCTCGCGTCGATGCGGATGCCCCTGGGAATAGACAAGTTCGTCAATCCCATGACGGTGACGGTGTCATCCATCCTCAGGCATATCCGCGAGGGGAGGGTGGTTTCGGTCTATACGGTTGGCGATGCGCAAGCGGAAATTATCGAACTGGAGGTAACCCAAGGCTCCCCGATGGCCGGAAAGCCCATCAGGCGGGTCGGTATCCCGAAAGGATCGCGAATCGTCGGGATCAGGAAAGACGCGGACGTGTTTTGTCCGAAAGGAGATACCGCCATCAACCGTGGCGACCACGTCGTGATTTTCAGCCTGTTCGAGGAAATCAAGGCGATCGATCACTTGATCTGACCCGAGCGTAGCCGATTCTGCTGACATTGACTTGTCAGGTTCCGCCGGAATTCCGGCGACGACTGCGCTCCCCGCTCCCTGCAGGTTCGGTCGGAACGAAGCGCGGGCGTTTGCTGTGAGGGCAAACCGTTCCGATGTTCCCGGGTTGGATGCGGCTGGCCACACTTCTTCGAGGTGCAGCCTCCCCCTTGTATGACACCTTTCACCAAAAGAATTGAATCAAGTTTTCCACAGCTTCCGCCGCCGATCGATGGGCTCCTGGTCTTACCCTTCGCAGGTTGTCGAAGGCTGGCAAGACGCGCGGGATTCCTGGTGGTTCGCCGCGCCAGATCATTGAACCGATTTTCCGAAACATCTTTGGATAGTCGAAATCGTCGAAATGCGGCCCGTACCTCGCAGTGGCATGATCCAGGTCGGGTGAGCGAGGTCCCATGATCGGGAATCGCGTTCTGGTACGGCTCTCTGGAATACGTCGTGTCTCGATCCCCTGACTCGTATAAACCCTCCCATGATACCCATGTCTATAGAGTTATGCACAGGTTGGAATCGCGCGACCTGTGGAAAACTTAAACCTGCCGCGCATGCGCAGGTGGGGTATCCTGTCGCTGGGGTCCCCTCCCCGAGCTCGGGGAGGGGACAGTGGAGCTTTGCTCCGCAGGGCGGGTCGGACCGATTCCGACTGGGTTCACGGGAACCGTCCGCAAGCGTGGTCGGCCCGTCCTCCCTTCGTCCCCTCGCGTCCTGAATGGATGCCTGGGTCAAGAACCGGATCATCACGAGAGTAGGAGCGAGAGGACAATGACGATGGTAATCGCAGGTGTGGATGTCAGCAAGGCCGTCCTGGATGTTCATGTGGACGGCGTCGACAGGACGTTCGCGAATGACAGGACGGGCTTCTGTGCCCTCGCCAACTGGCTGCGGCGATGCGCGGTCACGCGGGTGGTCATGGAGGCAACAGGGCGGATTCACCGCGGGGTGCACCGGTCGCTGCATGATCGGGGCTTCGCGGTCTTTGTGATCAATCCGCGGCAGAGCCGGGACTTTGCCAAGGCTCTCGGCGAGCTTGCGAAGACCGACCGGGTCGATGCGCGGATCCTTGCGGCCTATGGCCGGATCCTGTCCGACGCGGCTGCGCCCACCGCGCCGCTCAGCGCGTTCGTGGACGAACTCTCCGACCTTTTGGTCATGCGGGAGCAGCTTGTCGATGCCCGGACGGCACTGAACGGTACCGGACGCGAGGTCACCCACAGGGAGGCGGTCGCAGCCGGTGCCGAGGCCGTGGGCGCCGTCACGGTGGCGATTGACGCACTCGAAGACCGGATCCGGGCCCGGATCGAGGACGATCCGGAGCCCCGGAGGATTTTCGAGATCCTGACCTCGATCGCCGGTGTCGGCCCGATCACCGCTGCCGCCTTCATGTGCTGGATGCCCGAACTGGGGACCCTGGAGAACCGCCAGGCGGCGGCGCTCATCGGTGTGGCACCCTATGCGCAGGAGAGTGGCCAGTCGTCCAAATCCCGGCATATCCGGGGCGGGCGCCGCCGGCCGCGCGATGTCCTGTACATGGCGGCCTTGGCAGCGACGAAGTACAATCCGGAGTTGAAGGCCTTGTATGACCGGCTGAAGGCTCGGGGGAAACACCACAAGGTGGCGCTCGTTGCGGTCATGCGCAAACTCGTGATCCTCGCCAACGTCTTGCTTCGCGACGATCGAACGTGGACGGTTGAACTGTCCCCGGCACCGACCGGCTGAGGCGGTCGGAAGGAGGTCGACGAACACACGGGCCAAGCTGGGCTGTGCCGCCGGCGCGATCGCCGGACCTGGCGCGGGATGGGGCCTCGGGTTGTCGCCAACGGGGCCGATTCACGCTGTGGAAAACCCGGGGAAACGCTCGGAATGAGGCATCCCCCGTTCCACTGTGAAGTGCAACACTAGAAGTGGTGGGAATCCGTGTCTTCGACACAAGGTGTTGCAATTCGGTCAGATGGCGGCGACAGTCCCTGTTGCGAAAAAGGGAGACTGTCATGCCAAAAGGCTACCACCACCTGACCTATGAAGAGAGATGCCAGATTTATGCACTGAGAAAAAGCGGCCTTTCGGGTCTGGCCATCGCCCGGCAGCTGGGCCGTGACCGGACGACGGTCTGGCGCGAGGTGCGCCGGAACAGCGGCGGGCGCGGATATCGGCACAAGCAGGCGCAGCACACGGCGTCGGCACGGCGTCGGGCGGCCTCGTCGGTTCCGAGGAAGATGACGCCGGAGCGGTGGAGACTGGTTGCGGACAAGCTGGCGGAGGGCTGGAGCCCCGAGCAGATCGCCGGCCGCTTTCGGAAGGACGGTGTCCCGATGGCTGGCCGTCAGTGGATCTACACGCACGTCCGTGCCGATCGGAAGGCGGGCGGCGGGCTCTACCGGTTCCTCCGCCGCCGCGGCAAGAAGCCGAACTGGAAGGGCGGCCGTCACGCCGGCCGCGGGCACATTCCGGACCGTGTGGACATTTCCGAGCGTCCGGCGGTTGTGGAGGCGAAGGAGCGGACCGGCGACTGGGAGGTGGACACGATCGTCGGGAAGGGCCACAGCGGCGCCCTGGTGTCGCTGGTGGACCGGGCGTCGAAATATACGCTGCTTCAGAGGGTTGAAAGACGGACGGCGGACGCGGTCGGCGCTGCCCTGCTGCTGATGCTGCTGCCGTTGCAGGCCCTTGTCCACACCATCACGGCGGACAACGGCAAGGAGTTCGCGGGGCACGCATGGGTGACGCAGGCCCTCGGCGCCGGGTTCTTCTTCGCCACGCCGTACCACGCCTGGGAGCGCGGCCTGAACGAGCACGTGAATGGCCTTGTGCGGGAGTACTTCCCGAAGGGCACGGACTTTCGCAGGATTACCGACGCCCAGGTGAAGGCGGTCCAGGACCGGCTGAACGCGCGTCCAAGGAAGTCGCTGCGCTACCGGACCCCGGCCGAGGCGTTCCGCGAGGCCCAGCCTCCCTGACGGACGCCGTCCCGGACCGTCCTTCGGAAGGATCGGTTCGAGGGAAACTCGAACAACTCCGGCCCGCCGGCCTCCGGTCGGGCTACGCCCTTCCTTCGTCTGGCGGGCCGGAGTTGCCCCCTCGCCGGGGCTTGCGCCGTCCGGAGAGCGCGGCTACGCTCGTCTGGAAGGGATTTCAGCCGTCACCGAACCGGATTGCCGGTGCCCCGGGGACCAAAATTCCCGTCACGTGGCCATTTCCTCCGCTCGGGCTACGCCCTCGCTCCGGAAATGGCCACGTTGCGCTTCGGACTGGAAGTGGTGCATGAAAAAATGCCTTTCAGCCTCAAAAAAACCGTTGACTCCAAACATGGATGCTTGCGGAGCATTTACTCTCAATATACTCGGCGAACTGGACTGGAGCAGACCCAGTCGCGCAATCAGGCTGGGCGAGGATTCCGGGCAGGACGAACGGTGGAGGCCACCGATGGATGCCGACGACGTTATCGAACGCTATGGTCTGGAGCCGCATCCGGAGGGTGGCCACTATAAGGAGACGTTCCGCGCTCCGGCGCCGCCGGGCAGTCGCGGAGCGATCACGGTAATCTATTATCTGCTGAAGGCCAATGAAACCTCGGCGTGGCACCGTATCGACAGCGTTGAGATCTGGCACCATTATGCCGGCGCACCCTTGCGGATTTCGCTCTGGTCCGATGGCATGGCGGCGACCCAACGCTTGCTCGGCACGGGCGCCGGCGCCGAACCACATGTCGTCGTCCCGGCCAACTGTTGGCAGAGTGCGGTTTCACTCGGTGCGTGGACACTCGCTGGATGTTCGGTCGCCCCTGCCTTCGAATTCGCTGGCTTCGAACTCGCTCCGCCCGGCTGGCGGCCAGGCGGGTCGCACACCTGACTTCACGGATGGCGCGGCTTTTCGTATGCTCGATGCCGGCAGGCATCCGGTTCGAAGCCGTCACCTTTCGGGACGCGATGCCCGACGCTGAGGATCGCGCACATGCTCTTGTCGATTTGCGGTTTTTCCGTCCCGATTTCTTCGAAATCAGGCTTTTTTTTCCAACATGTTCGGAACGACGAGGTCCTGAGCGGCGGACATCGCTTGTCCGTTACTCGGGTTGATCCAACGAGTCGGGCCGAATCCCTCTGACCGATGATTCAGTTTGGAAAGCAGCCACTCCTTGTCATATTCGCCATGGTGGCCGCCGTGGCCATGTATGTTCCGATGCTCCACGCCGCATGGCTCGAAATGTGGCCGGTTGCACGGTCGTTCCTGTACCACGGCACTTTTTTCCTGCTTGTCACCTTCATGATCGCTCTGGCGGTGGATGGCCGTATTCGCCGTCGTTCGCCCGACGTTCCACTGTTCGAAGTCCTGTTGGCCTACCTCCTGCTCCCGGCGCTCCTGGGAGCACCGCTCGCGCACCTTTCACCCTCGGCGGGTCTGCTCGATGCCTATTTCGAAATGCTGTCGTGCCTGACGACGACCGGAATGACGCAATTCGGCGAACCGGGCGAGCTCGCCGAACCTCTCCATCTCTGGCGATCGCTCGTCGGATGGTTGGGAGGGTTCTTCATTGTCGTCGTCGCCTTTGCCGTATTTGCACCGCTGAGAATTGGTGGATTTGAAATGCAGGCCGTGGCGCAGGGTTCGACGGTGACAAGCGGTCAGATCGGATACGCAAACATTTCGGAGAGCATTGCGCGGCGTGCGCGGCAGATCGCCCCGATCTACGTCGGAATCACGCTTTGCCTGACCGTGATGCTTACCTTTGTGGGTGATCGGAACTTCGTGGCAGTTACGCACGCCATGTCGGTGATCTCGACCAGCGGAATATCGCCGGTCGGAGGAATCAGGAATTCCGGAAGCGGGTTCCTGGGGGAAGTCCTGGTCTTTCTTTTTCTCATTTTCGCCGTATCCCGCCATTGCCTGACGTTCGACAGAACGTTCCGCAACTGGATTGATTTCAAACGTGACAAGGAAGCAAATCTTGCCCTTTTCTTCGTCGTGGTGATTTCGATCCTGATTGGTATCAGGGTTCTCGTCGTTTCGATCGATTCCGGTGGGCGCCCGGACCCTGACGCCATGTTTCGGCTGCTTTGGGGTTCTGCCTTCACGGTGTTGTCGTTTTTGACCACAACCGGTTTCGAGAGTTCATTCTGGGAAAGTGATCATCAGCGACTGACGCCCGAGACCGGGCAGCTGTTGCTCATGGGCCTTGCCGCGGCCGGGGGAGGGGTCGCAACAACGGCGGGTGGGATAAAGCTGCTGAGGATCTATGCCGTCTACAAGCAGGGTCGTCGCGAGCTGACGAGGCTCGGGTATCCGAATTCTGTAGGCGGAGCCGGTGATCGTGCAAGAATGCTGAGACGGCAGGGAGCATATGTTGCCTGGATCCTGTTGATGTTGTTCGTCATTGCGCTCGCGTTTTCGATTCTGGCACTCTCTGCGACGGGGATCGAGTTCGAAAGGAGCTTCGTCCTCGCAGTTGCCGGATTGAGCAACACTGGCCCCCTCGCAACGCAGGCGGGATTCGAGACAACCGGTTTTGTCGACCTGACCAATTCGGCCAAGGTCATCCTGTGCCTTGTCATGATTGTCGGCAGGCTTGAGGTCCTCGCCGTGTTTTCACTTCTTGGTCACCGGTACTGGCGAAAATGATCACGACCAGACCCGGTCTTCGACTCGCCTGGAAACCGAGAGCCAGTGGGGTTGGTGACGTGGCAGTGGGCTTGTCGCAAACCGCGAATCCCTTTGCCGGAACGGAATGAGATACGGTCTTCCTCGCGAAATACCCTTCGGGAATCCATGAGTGAGGGAACTCCCACGCCGCATCCTTGATATCGGCAGACGTTCACGGGAATCGCCGGTAGCTTGTCGAACCAATCCGTGGCAAGATAAGGGAAGAGGTGGTCGACCAGTAAAAGGAGCCCGGGAATGGGCGACAGGCACGCGCTTCAAGATGTGTTTCTGAACTCGGTCCGCAGGTCCAAATGTCAGGTAACGATATTCCTGGTCAGCGGTATCAAGCTGCAGGGAACGATTACGTCATTCGACAATTTCTGCATACTGTTGAGTCGCGACGGCGTGGCGCAACTGGTGTACAAGCATGCGATTTCGACAATCATGCCCTCGCAGAATGTGATCCTCTACAGGAAGAGTGATGACGATTCGGAATTCGGCGGTGACGCAGACCGCGGCGGTAGCGACGAACCTGAAGCATGAAAGCAGCGGTCCTTTTGCCGTGTCGCAAGCGGTGTGCTGCCGGACGATCGCCGGAGTTGGCCCTCAGAGAAGTCGTTTCGCTGGCAGATGCGCTGCATCACGACGTCGTTCATGCCGAAATCGTAAAGCTGGATTCGATTCATCCCGCGCGCGTGTTCGGACGCGGGCAATGTGAGCGCCTGGGAACAACCCTGAAGGTGGCGGGGGCCGAAATCGCCCTTGTCGGGGCAGAGGTATCGGCGATCCAGCAACGGACACTCGAACGCCAGTGGGATGTTCGTGTTGTCGATCGGACGGGCATGATCCTGGAGATCTTCGCGGATCGGGCACGCACACGAGAGGGTGTCTTGCAGGTCAAGCTGGCCAGCCTGACATACCAGAGGTCGCGTCTGGTGCGTCGCTGGACGCATCTGGAACGCCAGCGAGGCGCGTTGGGTTTCGTTGGAGGGGCTGGCGAATCGCAGCTTGAGGCAGACCGCAGGGACATCGACAACGCGATCGTCCGAGTTCGACGGCGACTCGATGACGTCCGAAAGACGCGCGGACTGCACCGATCTGCTCGACGGCGACTCGACCATCGAACTGTCGCAATCGTCGGCTACACCAACGCTGGAAAATCAACGCTCTTCAACCGGCTGACCCGGTCCGAGATTGTCGAATCCGGGGCTCTGTTTTCCACGCTGGACCCCACGGTGCGGAAACTCGATCTCGAGTCTGACCAAACGGTTCTAATCACCGATACGGTCGGGTTCATTTCAGACCTGCCCACCCAGATCGTTGCGGCTTTTCGCGCGACGCTGGAAGAAGTAAAACACGCCGATGTCATTCTTCACGTTCGCGACCTGACCGATCCTGAATGGATCAACCAGGCAGAAACGGTTGCCGCGACCTTGAACGCGATTGGTCTGCGCGAGAGCGATTGTCGCCCGACGATCGAGGTCTGGAACAAGCTGGATCGGTTGCCCCCTGAAGAACGCGCATCAACCCTGAATGCGGCGGGGCGGGATGACCGCGTCTTTCCGGTTTCCGCAATTGAGGGCGACGGAGTCGAAACCCTCCTGGCGTGGTTCGAGGATTGGCTACAGGGGTGTCGAGATCTGGAAACCCTTCGGTTTGGTTTCGCTGCAGGGCAGCAACGTGCGTGGCTATACGAGCATGATGCCGTCCGAGACGAGCGACTGAGCGACTTCGGGATTGAGATCGATGTCTGGTGGTCGAAGGACCTGGCCCGTCGTTTCCGGACACGTTTTCCCGACAATCCAGCCCCGGAAATGACACACCGGTTTTGAACGGTGGTTACGGGTCTCGTCCTGATCCAGCCAGGTGGCGATCCAGGAGGTCTCCATGGATCGCGAACGCTTCCCGATTGTTCGCGGTGGACCGCTTCCCGAATTGACCAAGGAACCGATTACTCGATCGGACGCAACCAGGTGACTCCGACGGCGCCCGAGCGGACGTAGGAATCGTCGAGGGACATCGTGATGTATTCGCCGCGGCGCCAAAGCTGGGCAAGGTCGTCGTAGTAGCGCGACAGCGGGTGACCGGACTGTCCCGTAGAGATGATGTAGAGCGAGTTGTCGGGATCTGAAAAGTCCACGACGACCCTCAGTCCTGCTGCCAGCACGCTGGCATACGGTTCGTCACCGCTCCATGGCATCCCACCTCTCTGGAGGGTGTTCTCGCCACCCGACGACTCGATGCGAACATTGGACAACCAAGAAAGCACCGGTATCTCGCCAAGGACTTCGTGGTCGTGCCTGGCGACGTGGGCAGTTCCCCACCTCCACGCTTCCATGTTCTGCCCGTATTTTCCGGATAGCTCGACGATGGCCTCGACCAAAGCCCGGCCGGCAATTTCGTCACAGGTCTCGACCCGGGTCGACTGGCGAATGTCGCACCACCAAGCCGCGCCGTCGACGTCGCGAAACACACGCTCTATGAAGACCGGCGATGGTCGTGAAAATCGGTCGGCCAGTTCTCCAAGTTCATCCGTGATCAACAACTTCTGAAGATGCCTCATCCAGGCAACATAAATCAGGGGAGTCGGTTCATGCCTGCTCATCTCGCCGTTCCACCGGGCCAGCCGGTCGAGGGCATTGCGGCGAAGCGTCAGACGGGACCTCGACGGACCTGGCGGGTCCGAGTACCAGAGGTTTCGGCCCACAAGAGGCAGGAGCGATCTGGCGGTGTATGACACAACGTCAAGCTGTGCGTCGACGAAGCTCTTGCGGGTGTGAACGCGCCTTTCGTTAAGGAGGCGTTCCAGGCGTTCGATACGCTGGGTATCTCCCCAGTCGAAGCTGAGATGAAACGGAAAACGCGCGTTGGTCGTGCCGTTGTTGGTATTGGCCACGATGCCGCTTTCGGGATCGATGGCATACGGGTGACTCGAGTAAGGCAGATACCCTTGCCAATGGTTTTGGGGCAGCCAGCCCGGTGACGGCATACGACCCTGGCTGGTGTGATCCGGTCGGCGCCATGGCAAGGCGCCGATTGTTTGCAACGCGATCGAGTCCTTTTCCGCGGCAATCAAATTCAACGCGGGCGCCTTGAAGATTTTTCCAGCCGCGCGGGCTTCGCCGATTGATCGCGCGTACATGAGGTCGATAGCGGCGTTCATCGATCTGTCGTTGATGTCCAGGGCCGTCCACCGGACGGTCGCTGCGTGGTTTTCCGGGACTATTCCGTTCAGTCCGAACAATCCCCCGTGGACGACCGGTCCGCGTTTCGACCAGAAAAGATCGAGCGGCAGGGCCTCGTCGCCGCCAACTCCGATTTCAGTGCTTACCTTTCGAAAGGGAATGAAGCCGTCCTCCGTCAGGTATTCGTCAGGATTGTCCGGATTGAGTTTTTCGATATAGACGTCAAGATCGTCCACATAGGCACTGGTAATTCCCCACGCGATGTGCCGATTTCGGCCGACGAGTATCGCGGGGATTCCGGGAATCGTTCCTCCGATGACGCTGTTTTCGGGAAATTCCAGGCGCGCCAGCATCCAGATCCCGGGAGCGGTGAGTCCAAGGTGCGGGTCTGCGGCAAAGAGTGCGGCTCCGGTCACTGATCGTTCGGGCAGCGCGGCCCACGCATTCGATGCTCCGGCGAGGCCGGGATGCGGCAAGGGCATAAGGAATCCGGATTTGACGGCGGATTCCGGTGGGGTCGAATTGGTGTTCATGGAAACCGGGCCGATCATCGGAAAGGCGGGCAGGGACGTCACGCCCCGGCCGGGTGAATCGGGAAGTATGTCGACTACCCGATCGGCATCCAGCACAAAGGAAACCAGTGATCGGGAAGTCTCGGAGTGGAGTTGGGTATTGAGACGGAGTGCCATCAGGCGAACGAGGGCGAGGCTGTCCGCCGGTGCCCAAAGAGCAACTTCAGTCCCGAAAAGAAAAAACTCTGGCGCTCCCCGACCCAGAGCCTCCCGATTGACCACATCCAGCCAAGCGTTCACGCCATTGGAATAGGCCTCAAGTGCCGACCTGGTTCTTTCCGACTGATGTTTGAGTGACTGGACCGAAAGATCATAAATGGCCAGTTGCCGCATCAGGACGTCGGTTTCGATTGTCCTGCTTCCGAACAGTTCGGAGAGCCGTCCTTGCGCCGCGCGGCGCATCAGGACCATTTGCCAGAGACGATCCTGCGCATGGGCATATCCCAGCGAAAAAAAGGCATCGGCGGCACTTGTCGCGAAAATATGTGGCACTGCGTGCGCGTCGCGGACGATTTCCACGTCGGTCGCGAGTCCTTGAATTCGTAGGTCCGCATCATAGTTTGGTATCGACCGGACAGCCAGAATATAGGCTGCCGCGGCCGTGAGGAAAACGAGGCCGACAAAAACGATGGTTCCCCGAAAAAGCCAACGGAACAGCGTTCTCAAAGCCTCGCTCCCGTATTGACCTCATCGGCAAGAGGGTTCAAGTCAGCCAAACGAATTACATTTGGCATATGAGGTCAAGCATGGCTGAAGTCGCATTTATCGGATTGGGCGTCATGGGGTATCCGATGGCCGGACACCTGCAGGCCAAGGGCCACTCTGTCACAGTATACAATCGGACCCGGTCGAAGGCCAATGCGTGGTGCAGACAGCACGGGGGACGATTGGCGGAGACGCCTGCCGCGGCAGCGTCTGGTGCAGAGGTCGTCTTTACCTGCGTGGGCAACGATAACGACATCCGCTCAGTCACCTTGGGCGCGGACGGCGTGTTGAAGACCATGGGACCGTCACAGGTTCTGGTTGACCATACGACGGCATCGGCAATTGTTGCGCGAGAACTGAGTCGTGCCGCCGCCGCCGTTGGATCCGGTTTTGTCGATGCACCGGTATCGGGCGGGCAGGCCGGAGCGGAAAACGGCGTCTTGACGGTCATGTGCGGAGGCGATGACGAAACCTACAAGAGAGTCGAAGGCCTGATCGGCTGCTACGCGAAGTCGTGCAGGCTTCTTGGAGAAACCGGTTCCGGCCAGCTGACAAAGATGGTCAACCAGATCTGCATTGCTGGACTATTGCAGGGTCTTTCGGAAGGATTGAATTTCGCCGACAAGGCCGGACTCGACGGTCGGGGCGTGCTCGACGTGATCTCGAAGGGAGCTGCGGGTTCGTGGCAGATGGAGAACCGCGGCGTCACGATGCTCGATGATCAGTTCGATTTCGGATTTGCCGTTGACTGGATGCGAAAGGACCTCGCGATTTGTCTTGGCGAATCCGAACAGAATGGAGCCAGCCTTCCCGTTACTTCTCTGATCGACCAGTTCTACAAGGACGTTCAGAAGTTGGGGGGAGGGCGTTGGGACACGTCCAGCTTGATCCGCAGGTTGCGTTCCATTGACGAGGGAGGTCATGAAACCTGAATTTGATCCATCACGACCTGTCCGGGTGGCGCCATCAATCCTTTCCGCAGACTTTTCCCGGCTTGGCGAGGAAATTGTCGCCCTGGAAGACCAGGGTGCGGACTGGATCCACGTTGATCCGATGGACGGACATTTCGTCCCCAATCTGACGATCGGCCCGAACGTCGTCGCGGCGATCCGTCCCTATGTCCGGACCGTGCTCGACGTTCATTTGATGATTTCGCCGGTTGATCCGTTCATTGAGGCGTTTTCGAGCGCGGGCGCTGACATCCTGACCGTGCATGCGGAAGCGGGACCCCATCTTGACCGGACGCTGCGCCGAACCCGCGAGATGGGTTGCAAGGCCGGGGTCGCGTTGAATATCTCGACGCCGTTGTCGGTCATCGAGTATTGCCTGGACCAGATCGATCTGTTGCTGGTCATGACGATCAATCCGGGGTTTGGCGGCCAGGCGTTTACCTATCCTGCCCTGGAAAAGATCCGGTCTGCGCGAGAAATGATCGGGGACCGGCCGATTTGGCTGGAAGTTGACGGGGGAATTGACGCGACCACGGCACCACTGTGCGTGGAGGCCGGGGCGGACATATTGGTCGCGGGATCGTCAGTATTCAGAGACGGCGACAGGTCGTTCTATGGAGCCAACATCGCCGAAATCAGGTCGGCGTGCGATTCACGGTGATCAACGGGCGATTCGCGAAAACTTCCCGCCTTCGATTGCCGTTCCAAAAAGCACCCCTGTCTTGGTCACGCTCAGACTGTAGACGCCTCGCCTGTGTGTCTCCGAACTGACAGCCAAACTGTTGGATTTATCGATGACGGTGAATTCCAGGTCGGCGCCGACTGCCCATCCGTCACGTCCGCGAAACCGTCGCAGACTGCCGTCATCCAGGAAGAACAGGAAGTGGTTTACCGACTGAACGCCGATTTTGAAGCCGACCGAACCGGCAGCAAATGAATAATAGTCGACCGGAATCTGGTCGATCAGAAGCGCCCCTTCACCATACATCCCACCGACGATCAAGCTGGCTTCCCTGACTTCCGGTATGACAAGAAGTCCTGTTGACCGTTCCATGATTGATTTCGTGAAAGGATATTTTGTTTCCATCTCGTCGATGGCGATTTCGATTTTTTGATTGATCAGGACGCTGGCGTTTCGGTCGGTTCCACCAGCACACGCACTGGTGAGAATAGCACCTCCAGCGACCAGGAAGTTCCGGCGACTGATGTCGATCATGGGAGTTACCTGCGAATCTGCTCGTTTCTTTTTTTGACTGTTTACACAATCTCTGACCCGATGTCATCCGCCGGTCTCATTTTATGATTTGCCCGTACCGCGATCTCGACCGAACTGTCCGGGCCCGATTTCGTCTGTCAATCGGGTTTCGCGCGTCTGGCGCGGTTTGAAGGACCTTGTCGCGAGCTCGGATCTGCGGCCGCCTTCGTTTTACTTGACGCCCGCCTTCTTCAGATGCCTTGCAGCTCTTGTGGCAAAATAGGTCAGGACGCCATCGCATCCCGCTCGCTTGAAAGAGGACAGGCTCTCGATGATGGCAGCGTCCAGATCGAAATATCCCCGTTGATGTCCGGCCATGATCATCCCGTACTCTCCCGATACCTGGTACGCAAAAGTCGGTGCCCGAAAGGTGGACTTCACCAGCGAGCATATATCGAGGTAGGGCATTCCAGGCTTTACCATGATCATGTCAGCCCCTTCTTCAAGGTCGCGGGCCGTCATGCGCAAGGCTTCATCGGCGTTGCACGGGTCCATCTGATATGTGCGCTTGTCGCCAGCAAGCGCACCGGACGAACCGACTGCGTCTCTGAACGGTCCATAGAACACCGACGCGTACTTGGCGGTATATGCCAAGATGGCTGTCCCTTGATGTCCGGCAGAATCCAGGCCCGCCCTGATTGCGCCGATCCGGCCGTCCATCATGTCGGACGGGCCAATTATGTCGGCCCCGGCATCAGCTTGCACCAGCGCCTGTCGAACAAGGATTTCCAGTGTTTCGTCGTTCAGGACTTCGCCATTCTCGGTAAGTCCGTCATGCCCGGTCGGGTTGTATGGATCGAGCGCAACGTCGAGCATGATACCGATGTCAGGGACAGCCTGTTTGATTGCCCTGGTTGCGCGATTCACCAGGTTTTCGGGATTGACGGCTTCTGAGCAATCCCCCGTCTTCAGTTCGGCGTCAACATATGGGAATAGAGCAATTGCGGGGATACCGAGTCCGGAGCATTCATGGGCCAGTTCCACGGCACCATCTATGCCGTAGCGCATCAGGCCGGGCAAACTGGAGATTTCTTCCGAACCGCCAGTCCTGTCGGTCAGGAACACTGGCATGATCAGGTCATTGACGGAAACCGGGCTTTCCTTGACGAGATTCCGGATCCATGGCGTTCGTCTGAGTCTTCGCGGACGCCCCTTTGGAAATCGTGGCGGAATGACCTGCAATTGAACCTCCTTTTCCTGACTTGGCGCACTAACCCCAACGTGTTTGACTCGTAACGTCACGCTCCCGGATTTTGAAGCGTTTCCGAAAGAACCCCGGATTTGCGAGGAAGAGATTTGCCTAGGTGGTCGCCCTGTCGAAGTCGAATGCTCCGTGCATTGGTGCCACGGGAGGGCAATGGGCTCTTCGTTCAATTTGTTTAAACGCAAAGGCGTATCGTCCAGCGCGCTGCGCCCATAGTAATGGACGATTCCAAGGCGGTTTTCACGCGCTGAGGATCGGACGGACGATGTATCTGCGACAGGTCCTGGTTGGCAAAAACAACTTTCAATCGACCTCAACGCTTATGGCAGGCTTCGGTCCGCCCCTCCGACCGGCGTGTCATTTTTTGAGAATATGCCTGCGCCGTCGCGCCGTCGTTACAAGTTGACGAACAACGCTCCGTTGTCGGAGACGGCGAAAACGGGTTCGATGCCGGGCTGTGAATGGGGGGATGCCCGTACCGTCAATCTGTCTGCGTGAGTGGCTGACGCGTTTTTTCCCAGCTTGATTCTGCGGATGGTATCGTTTGTCTTCAGTTCACACTTTCTCGGGGTGATTTCACATCAAACATCCAGAACAGTGGGAAGATATCTTCAGTTGCCGGACTGAAAATGCATTCCTGACGGTGCCGCACCGTCTCGGCTATGTGGCGGCAAAGAAGGCGATTCTCGGCGTTACGGAAGGATTGGCACTGGAGACCGTCCGTGCTGGAATCACGGTGAATGCCATCGCTCCCGGGTATATCGCCACGCAAACCTTGATGGCTCGCGCCGATGCCGGGATGCTCGACAAGGTTCGCTTTGCCGAGCGTACGCCCGTCGGGCATTGGGGTCGGCCCGAGGAAGTTACACATGCCGCGACTATCCTTGCGCAGTCCGCATCGGGCTTCATCACCGGAGCAACGCTTGCAGTTGATGGTGGATTCACCATCCGGGAGGGCCGAACGCGAACATCGGTGCATCCCCGCTTCCCGTACCCGACACCTGAAACGAAGCGCGAATTGGCGATGTTTCAGACCGCGAGCATGACGCTGAATGTGGTAAGGCGTCGACGATCCTCGAAGACGATGAACTGCTTCTGATCGTGGACGAGGCAATGGTCCCGCCAGGCTCCGGCACCATCCTCGCCTCTGTTCGAATGGCCGGCAAACCGATGACAGGCGGCGGTAATCGTGAAACCAGTTCGGCAGCCTCTCACATCGCCGCGCTCGCCGCGGGGCGGTGCCTCGATGCGCTGCAGGTTCGGGTCAGGGGTCCGACCTTGCCGGGTGACTGCCACCCTTGCCGGTCACCGCTCGAAAAAACGCCGATCACGAATGAGGCCGACGTCACCGGGGTTGAAGCGGAATTTTGAGCAACCCTGCATTGGATAAGGTCTGTGGTATGAACGTTGCGCTGAAGATACCCTCCACGCCCCCGTGAACACGGATGGGGGAGCCCTCGTAGCGCGGCACGTCGAGGGCAGAGATAATCAAGCAAGGGGCGTTCTCGATGACGTGGAAACTGAGAAGAGACGTACGGGTACGAGGCGTCGTTTGCCGGGCTAAATCTCGAACGTCAGGTAGAAGAAGGCAACCAGGCGCCCGCGGGCGTTGCGGCTTTCTCAACCGTGAAATCATCGCAGTTCCGGCATCGCCAGAGGTGAAAACCTAAAGTGGGCGAAGGGGTTGCTTGGCGTTTGGCAATCGTCGAGACAGGCCCGTTTTCGCGAGCTTCCACGAAATCGTTGTCTGTCCGTGTTCCCAGAACCCGTGAGTCGACCAGTGAATCATGTCAACGGAAATCGTGCTCTTGCCCGAGGACAGTGATCGAAACCGACCGGATGTCGTTGAGGCCGTTGACCGATGGATCAGAGTCGACTTTCTCGAACCGGACCGGTTTGTGATACAGATCACTTCGCCCTTCATGATGCCAAGGGAAACGCTCTTGGAAAACTCCAGGTCGCCGGATGCCTTTTGCACGTCCCGGATCGAGACAATCGGTCGGCCCAAGTTCCAGCCATGGTTTCACCGCGAACTTGCGTTCCGGGTGAAAGGCCCAGCGGGCAACGGGAAAGCAATTGATGAGAATGGGCAGTAGCAGGTACTGAGAAAGGAAATACGATGGGGCCTCTGAAAAGCCGGCCTTCTTTCTTTCAACGCGCGATCTCGGTCACATCGTCATTCCGGGATTACGTCCCGGGTAGAGAGCCTCTGAATTTGATGTTTCGCCATAAGCATCTCAGGAGTCTTCCGGGGACGTTTCATCGTCAGGCGACGGCTCTATCACTTCCTCTTCTTCTCCTCCAAACCAAGTCATCGGATTGGCCCGAGACCAATCCCAACCTCCCGAACAAGCGGAGAGGGAAATCAGCAGGATGCCAGCCAGTATCGATTTTTTCATAAATTCAATCCTTCAAACGGCCCACGTCTGTGGCGGGCTGCATTGTTCGCGAACCGTACCGCCGCGCCCAATGCAGTCAAGGCGAAACGTACGCGAAGAATGCTGTTGAGTAGCTGGCGGCAACGAATTACGGGCAAGCAATGAGCATCGTCACAAGAATAGATCACGAAAAAGGACGGACCGAGTATTCGGGTTGCCCCGAAGGATTTGACGCGTTCGTGCTGGCGGCCGTAATTCGCAGACGGGCCATTGCCGGAATTTTCGTCGCACGTGACGACAAACGGGCCGAGGCCATGAAATCGTCGCTGGCTTTCTTCGCTCCCGAGATTCGCGTGTTCGATTTTCCGGCCTGGGACTGCCTGCCGTTCGACCGGATCTCACCCAGGTCCACGATATCGGCGAAGAGAATGAAAGTCCTGTCGGAACTGACCCGGGCACCCGAAGGCCCCTCGGTCATGGTTACGACGGTCTCGGCGTTGGCCCAGCGAATTCCTCCCGGAGAGGCCGTAGCAACATGGTGTTTTTCTGCTGCCGTCGGCTCCCGCCTCAATCATGCGCAGTTGCTCAAGTACTTCAGGGACATGGGGTTTTCCCGCGCCCAGTCGGTAACGGAGCCAGGTGACTATGCGATCAGGGGCGGACTCATTGACGTGTTTCTTCCCGGATATGATGACCCGCTTCGTCTCGATTTCATGGGTGACGAACTGGACTCGATACGTTCGTTTGATGCCGAATCCCAGATGTCGAAGGGAACGGTTGAAAGGGTTGACTTCATCCCGCCGTCGGAAGTGTGCCTCGGCGACGGTTACGTCAGTCGTTTCAGGAAGAAGTACAGGCAGATCTTCGGCGTCGCAGGAAATGACCAGTTGTATGATGCAGTCAGCGAAGGGAGAAAAATCCTCGGAATCGAGCACTGGATGCCGTTGTTTCAAGACAACATGGTGACATTGCTTGACTATCTCCCGGACTCCCCGGTTTTCCTGGACGAACGATTCTTTGAAACTTGCGAATCCAGGTGGGAGACGATCGTCAACCAGTACCGTGCCCGAGAGGATGCGTTCAACGGACGATCACATTCGGATACGCAATATCGCCCGTGTCCGCCGGAATACCTGTATCTCGACCGGGCCGGAATATCCGAGCGTCTCGCCGAGCGCGACGTCGGAACATTCTTCGAAGCAGGAACGGCAGGCGAAAAAGGCACAGGTTGGGGAGGACGGAGAGGCAGGGATTTTTCGCCGGAACGACAGAGTGACGCCACCAGCGTGTTCGAAGCATTTGCAGGACACCTCAGAGACAGGGCAGGCGAAGGCGATGTCATCATCGCTTGTCATTCGGAGGGTTCTCTCGAGCGGATGGCGGATTTGCTCGCAGAGTATGATCTGAAAGAATCGGTTGTTGTCGGAGATTGCGGTGACCTGCAAAAATTGAGGGGGACAACAGGTCTTTGTATCTGGGCCCTGGAGCAAGGTTTTGAAGCTCCTGGCCTGACGGTGATAAGCGAAAAGGACGTTTTCGGCGAACGAATCGTTCGGGCCACGCGCAGGCAAAGGAACAAGCCTGCACGACTGCTGATTGAAGCGAATAACCTTACCGAGGGCGACCTTGTCGTTCACGAAGAGCACGGAATCGGGCGTTTCAAGTGCCTGAAGGTCCTGAGCGTAGACGGGAACGCGCACGAATGCCTGCACATTGAATACGCCAACGACGGTCGGCTGTTCCTGCCCGTTGAAAACCTGGAACTGATCAGTCGCTACGGCCAGGGGGAGACGTCTCTTGATCGATTGGGATCACTGGCTTGGCAAGAACGTAAGGCCGGTTCGAAGAAACGGATCAGGGAGTTGGCACGGCAACTGCTGAAAGTTGCAGCGGCCCGGCAACTCCACGAGTCTCCAATACTTGAGCCCGACCAGGAAAGCTGGCCCGAGTTCTGTGCGCGGTTCCCGCATCCGGAAACTCGTGACCAGCTTGAAGCGATTGATTCAATTCTCCGTGACATGGCTGCCGGGCGCCCGATGGATCGCCTCGTTTGCGGGGACGTGGGCTTTGGGAAAACGGAAGTCGCGGTTCGTGCAGCCTACGCTTCTGCTTCAAACGGATACCAGGTTGCGGTTGTCTGCCCGACAACACTGCTTGTCCGGCAACATTTCGCGACCTTCAGCGAGCGGCTTCGGGAGACGCCGATCATTGTCAGGAGTTTGTCGAGATTGGCGCCCCCCCTTGAGGCCAGGGCAACGCGAGAGATGCTGGAAAACGGCAGCGCCGACATTGTTGTCGGAACCCACGCACTGCTTGGCGACCGGATCCGGTTCAAACGACTTGGCCTGGTCGTTCTTGACGAGGAACAGAACTTCGGTGTCGTTCAAAAAGACGTGCTGAGGATGTCCTGTCCCGGTGCTCATGTCCTGACGCTGACCGCGACCCCGATTCCCCGGACGCTGCGACTGTCCCTGATCGGCATCCGGGACATTTCCATGATCAGCACACCGCCGGCCGACCGGCTGGCGATCAGGACCTATTTCGGTGAATTCGATGGCGTAACCGCGCGTGAGGCCTTGCTCAGGGAACGCTTCCGCGGCGGACAGAGCCTGATCATCGTGCCGCGCATTACCGACATCCGAACCATGATGCGATTTCTCGAAAGACATGTCCCGGAAGTCCGCTTTGTCGAAGCTCACGGTCGACTGAACGTCAAGGATCTGGATCTGCGGATGAACGGGTTCTATGATCGCCGGTTCGACGTCCTGGTGGCAACGACAATCGCCACGAGCGGGCTCGACATTCCATCGGCCAACACCTTGATCGTGTACCGGCCGGACATGTTCGGGCTGGCACAACTTTACCAGATCCGAGGTCGGGTCGGGCGCTCGAACGTGAGAGCATATGCGTATTTCATGTTGAAACGAGGGGCTCGACTTCTGCCGTCCGCGGAGAAGCGCATTCGTGTCATTTCCTCGCTGGACAGCCTTGGGGCAGGACTGTCGCTGGCGAGTCAGGACCTGGACATGCGCGGAGGCGGGAACCTGCTCGGAGCTGAACAGTCCGGGGACATGCGGGAAGTCGGGGTCGAATTGTATCGGTCCATGTTGGCGGAAGAAGTCACGCGATTGAAAAACGGAGATATCGAGTCCGAACATGACGTGCAAACGACCTGGCAGCCCACGATAAGGCTTGGCGTACCCGTCGTCATCCCCGAACGCTACATCGAAGATCGTGACCTGAGAATGAGCCTTTACCGGCGGATCGCGAGCCTTTCGAGCCGGGTCGAAATTGACGAAATGGGAGCGGAACTGGTTGATCGATTTGGCGGTCTTCCTATCGAAGTCAAAATCCTTCTGCGTATCGTTCGAATCAAGGAGATATGCCGCAGGGCGGAAATCGATCTGTTTGAGGCAGGCGAGGACGGTGCCACGATCCGTTTTCGCAATGACCGCGTTCCGAATCCCGACGGGTTGATCGCTTATCTGAAGTCGCAGGATGGATTGGCGCGGGTCAGAAACAATCGGTTGGTTGTCAAACGCGATTGGTCGAAACAGAGCGACAGGGTCAAGGGTGCGGTGGTCGTCTGCAGGGACGTAGCCAAGGCCATCAGGCGATCGGAGACTGTAACGGATGTCGCCGCATAAGAAGATTCATGAGACAGGCTGTCCCGGCGCACATGGCGACCCCGACGACCAGTGGAAGTCCGGTGCCGTCAAACAATTGCCCGACCGGAAACGCGAGGACGATACATACGATAGTCGCGATCGAACCAATGACAGCTGAAGCCATTCCCGCGACATGGCCCATCGGCTCGAGTGCGAGTGCGTTCAGATTGGCAATGCACAGTCCGAGAAGAAAAAACATCGCGGTACTCCACGCGACGAACAGCCACAGAAGATAGGGCAGGCCGACCAGTTCCAGGGCAACGACGGCCCCGAAACCGAGGGACGATACGAAAATTGCCGCGTAACCAATGGTCGAAAGCCACAACATTCCGACCCTTACGACGAGAAACGCATTCAGGAAGCTTGCGCTACCTGCAACGACTGCGGTTAACGCGAAATAGAGCGGAAAGTCGTGACCGGCTTTCAGCCAGACAACGTAGACCTGTTGCGCCGACAAGAGATAGGAAAAAATGCAGGCAAGGCCGAGTGACAGGCTTCCCATACTGATCACGACTCGCCGGTTGGTTACGACTTCCTGTGCCGCGTGCACGATCTCCCGAGGCCGGAACGGCCGACGCTTGTCAGGGGAAAGGGTTTCGGGTTGGCGGAAAAACAGCCATGCAATTGCGATCACCGCGACGATTTGAAATGCGGCGAAAATGTACCGCCATCCCAGCGTGAGCATGATGGTTTGTCCGATCAAAGGTGCGACGGCCGGAACGAGAACGAACAGCATCATGGCAAAAGACATGATCTGGGCCATATGGCGGCCCGAGTACAGGTCCCTCACCAATGCGTGGGTAACGGTTCGCGGCGCAGACACTCCCAACCCCTGGACGAATCGAGCGATCATCAATTCTGTCATCGATGAGGCGAAGAACGCCCAAAGACTGGCGAACAGGAAAATCACAATTCCGAGACAGATTACGGTCTTGCGGCCGAATGAATCGGAAAGCGGGCCCGCGACCAACTGTCCGATTCCAGTACCAAGCACGAAAACGGTTATGACCAATTGTGCATGATTGACATTTGCGAGAGCTAGATCGGCGCTGATCTCGGCAAGCGACGGCAGCATTGCATCAGTTGAAAATGCAACCATTGAAAAAAGCAGCGCAACCAGGGCGATAAACTCCTTGCGCGATGGATTACGCGGATTCAAGGTAACATGACCTGCTGAAACTATGCCCGACCGGAGGTACCGGGGTTCCGGTGTCCTGCAAGCTTTGGAATCACCTGACTCCAGAATGATGCGGGCTGTGCTCCGTGCGCCAGGATCCGGCCATCCATCAGGAACGCGGGGACGCCGTTAATGCCAGACGTTTGATGATGATGGCTTTGCCTGACGACGCGTTCCCGGTCCTCGCCACTGGTCAGCCGCTCCGCGACATCAACCGGGTCCATGCCAGCATTGCCCGCGATCGCGGTTAGGACAGGAATCGTTCCGATATCCCGGCCTTCACGAAAGTAGGCTCGGAAAAGAGAAGAAACGACTTCGTCCTGGCGTCCGGTTCCCTCAGACCAGGAAATAAGTCGATGGGCGTCAAGCGTGTTGGGTGTTCGCTGAATCGCGTCGAAGTCGACTTTCAGGCCGTCTTTCGAAGCCTGGCATGCAATTGCCGAGTAGATATCCTTCGCTTGGCTCGCTCCTCCGAACTTCCGCGCCAGGTAAAGGCCCCGGTCCATGCCTGATTTCGGCATGAGAGGATTCAACTGGAATGGCTGCCAGCGCAAGGCCACTGAATCGGATTGGCCATCGCTCAAAGCCATTTTCAAACGGTGCCGGCCGATATAGCACCACGGGCAGATCACGTCAGAGACCACGTCAATTTCGATCATTTCGGGATCACTCCGGCGTGTCGCCAACCTGCCTTGTTCGACAGGTGCGGTTTGGCGATGCAAGGCGGTTGAGGGTGATGAACAGAGTTCCATCCTTTCGGGGCCGCCTTCAGATTGGGCGGCCTGGTCGGCCGGCAGCCGGCGGGGTCTTTCGATTCCTGGTGATAATGAACATATCTTTGGTCGTGAACCTGCGCCATTCAAATCAAACTGGCGAGAACTGACCGGCGGAACCGGGACGTTTGACGTGTCGGGCGTGGAAGCGCGGACATGCAGACAAATGACGTTTTGCGACAACGGTTCCTGAACGAAGGTCAAAAAAAGGCGCCTCCCGAAGGAGGCGCTAAACAGTTGAGGCAGGTTTCATACAGGCAAGAAACCTATCGAGCAGTGATGGTGAAATAACATGTGCGGCAGCTTGATTCAACCATAACATTTTCCATGCTTGAATAATCCGAACCGGCTTGTAGTTTCCGAGAAAAGCGCTTGGAAGCCTTCGGAGGGACCACAGATGTCAGGACTTACGACGATTTCATTTTCTTGTTTGTTGGGTGCCGCCGTCGTTGCCCTAGTTTTTCCTGGCAGCCCTGATGCGCAACCAACATATGGTATCGCGATGTACGGGAAGCCCGAATTACCGGAAGGATTCGAGGCTCTCCCTTATGTCAATCCCGATTCACCGAAAGGAGGATCGGTTGTTTTTGGCGAGAGCGGTGGGTTCGATTCACTCAACCCGTATATTCTGAAAGGGCGTGCGCCGTGGGGAATCCGTTCGTATGTTGTCGAGCCACTCATGGGGCGAAACTGGGACGAACCCTTTTCACTTTACGGTCTGCTGGCTGAATCGATCGATGTGGGACCGAATCGGGAGTGGGTTGAGTTTACGCTGCGCCAGGAGGCGCGGTTTTCAGATGGCTCTCCCGTGACGGTCGAAGATGTCTTGTGGTCTTTCGAAACGCTGGGGACGGATGGACATCCCCGGTACAGCAATTCCTGGAAGAAAATCGCCAGCGCCGAACAGACCGGGCCGCATTCGGTGAAATTCACTTTCAACACGGTCGATCGGGAACTTCCGTTGATTATGGGGTTGCGACCGGTTCTTCGCAAGGCTGACTGGGAAGGGCGGGACTTCGCAGAGAGTTCGCTGGACCTGCTTACCGGGTCTGGCCCATATGTCATCGACGACTTCGAAGCAGGCCGATTCATCTCGTTCCGACGCAATCCCGACTACTGGGGCAGGGACCTTGGCTTCAATCGTGGCCGGCACAATTTCGACGAGATTCGTTACGAGTATTTCGGCGATGGAGATGTCTTGTTCGAAGCGTTCAAGGCGGGCGAGACGTCGACCTACAGGGAGTGGAACGCCGGGAAGTGGGATACGGCCTATGATTTTCCTCGCGCCGTGTCCGGCGCCATTACGAAATCGGAAATTCCGCATCAACGGCCTTCGGGGATGAGGGGTTTTGTATTCAACACGCGCAAGCCGAAGTTCAAGGATTGGCGGGTCAGGGACGCGCTGATCCATGCGTTCAACTTTGAGTTCATCAACCGGACGATCAACGGAGGCGGGCTGCCGCGCATCACATCATATTTTTCCAACTCCATTCTCGGCATGGTCGACGGCCCGGCGGAGGGACGGGTTCGCGAACTCCTTGCTCCATTTGAGGGCGATCTGCTCCCAGGGGCGGTTGAGGGGTTTTCCTTGCCGGTTTCAGACGGCGGTGAACGAAACCGCTCGAATCTCCGAAAGGCGACACGGCTGTTGGAAGAGGCGGGATGGAGAGTTGTCGACGGCGTTCTTCGTGACAGTGACGGTGCCGCATTCGAGATCGAATTCCTGGTGAATTCCGGTTCGACGGAAGCCGAGGCGATCCTCAACATTTATTCCGACGCGCTCAGTCGCCTAGGAATTGCGACGAAGATCGCGTTGGTTGACAGCGCTCAAAACAAGGAGCGTATGAACAACTATGATTTCGAGATAACGGCTTACCGTCGTGGCCTGTCCCTTTCCCCCGGAAACGAACAATGGCTTTACTGGGGGAGCGACGGAGTCGAGACCCCCGGCACCAGGAACTACATGGGGATGAACAGCCCGGCGGCAGAGGCGATGATCGAAGCGATTCTCTCGGCGAGACACAGGGATGAATTCATCGCGGCAACCAGGGCACTTGACCGTATCTTGACGACCGGCCGCTACGTCATTCCCACTTGGCATTCACCTGTGTCGCGTCTGGCCCATGTATCGGAACTGAAATATCCTGAGCGATTGCCGATTTACGGTGACTGGATCGGATTCCTCCCGGAGGTCTGGTGGTTTGAACAGGAATAGGAAGTGAGTCCCTCACGCATGCGTGACAGGTCACGCGTCGTCTGACCTCCCGAATTCACGCCAAGCCCAGGCGCGGTCCTTGTCGACCGGTCGTCATGGCCGCCGAGGCTTTGTCGGTTCAGTCGTCCGCGGAGGTTTCCGTTTGCGTGGTCAGATAGGACTGCTTGGGATCGGCAGAAACCCTTTTGCCGGCGGTGCCTTCGTCCGGGACCACCAATCCCGCAGAAATGACCAGTTTCGCCGCATCGTCGATTTCCATGTCGAGGACGATGATGTCGCGGCGGGGGACGAACAACAGGAAACCAGATGTCGGATTCGGGGTCGTGGGCAAGAAGATGCTGAGCATTTCGCCTTGGTCCGCCTTTTCCAGCACCTCGCCGCTGGCACTCGTCGAGATGAATGCGACAGCCCAGATGCCCTTGCGCGGATACTCGACCAGGCATGCCGTTTGAAACGTGGCGTTCTGCTGATTGAGGATCGTCTCGATGATTTGTTTGGCGCCGTTATAGATCCACCGTACGATAGGGGTTCTGTCGACAGCAGCTTCGACCAACCGAACGACTTGCCGGCCGACATATCCCTTTGCGACAGCGCCGACGAATGTCGTGAAGACAACGAAGACAATAATGCCGACACCACGGATCTGGACCTCGTAGTGAATCAGTGGATTGAATGCGTCGGGGATCAGTGGAAGGATACGGTCATCCACGAAACCGGCAAACGCCCAAACCACATAGAATGTGAGAATTGTCGGCAGAACAACTGCAAGGCCGGTCAGAAAATTGGCGCGCATTCGACTAATTCACCATTCGTTTGATGTCCGTGCCCGGGCATCGGAACGAGAGTTCACGTTCGAATGTTTTTTCGGCGAACGAAGGAACTCACTCCGGAATTACTAGGGAAACACGGGCATTATGGCAAGAATGCCAATTCTGGCAGTGTTAGCCACCGCAATGCCGCCTGCACTTACGTGATGCCTGCCAAGACCCGGGAGACCCTTGACATCAGATCGCCGGGGTTTACGTCCCGATTGGACACCTGTGACGGATTTGCCGAAATCGTTGGGCCAGAGGGGCAGGGGTTTCACTCAGGTATGCCACCCGACTGCTTCCCTCTTGATCTTCCCGGCCCGTCTGGCGAGGCTCACTCCTGACAGTTCTGCGGCCGTTGCCGCGGCACGGTGAAGACCAAGCGATTATCGAACATGACACGGCCGCAACAGGTCTTCCAGGAGGGCTGTCGATCCCGGTGCAGGTATCGACATAGGCGTCCGCCGCGTCGCGAAAGACAGCCTCCGGTTCCCGGACGGAATTGGCGCGAATGTCGACGATTTCGTGGGTCCCTAAAATGCGACCGACCAGGATGCCATCGACGTCACCGAAATCGGCGCGCGCCGAACAACCATTGTCGTTCAATCTGTTCATGACGTGACGCCACATCGAACGTTCAGCGAATGTTGGGATTGACAGCAACCTGGCGGCGCGAACCGATCCGGTTCCCCCTTACGTAGTGCCCAGTTTCGTTGGTGGTTTTCGAAAACTTGCCGTTCAGCGAATTGCCTGTCCGATCGAGACTTCAGACGTCGGGTTCTCGAGGTGGCATATGGAGACTGCGATTTCGGCTGCCAATTTTGCATTATTCTTGAGCAATGCGACATTAGCGCACAGCGACCGACCTTCGGTTTCTTCGAGAACCCTTTGAAGCAGGAAAGGTGTCAGTTCCTTCGATCTGACGCCCAGTCTTCTCGCATCCCGCGTTGCGGATTCAACTGCCGGTTCAACAATCCCGCGCGGGATTTCATCTCTTCCGGGAATCGGGTTGGCGATGAGTTGACCGCCGGTGAGACCGATGGAATTCCGCTTCCAGTGCATTGTCGCGATATCCTCGACGGAATCGACTCTAAGGGGTGCCGGAATTCCCGATGATTTCGACCAGAATGCGGGAAACTCGTCTGCCCTGAAAACCATGACGGGAACGCCGAGGGATTCAAGCACTTCAAGTGTCATGGCGATGTCGAGAATTGCCTTCGCCCCCGCGGAAACAACAGTAACAGCGGTCTTGGCCAGTTCATGAAGATCCGCCGAAACATCAAATGTCTCTGATCCACCCTTATGTACGCCCCCGATGCCTCCGGTCGCGAAGACCTGGATCCCTGACAGTCGGGCAACAATCATGGTTGCGGCTACCGTGAGTGAACCATTTCCTCCGGTGACAAGGCAATGGACCAAAGAATTCCGCGACAGCTTGGAAATTCCATCGGTGCGAGCAAACAACTCCAGCTCATGCGCTTCAAGTCCAACACGTAAACATCCGGAAACAACCGCAATTGTCGCTGGAACCGCGCCTGATTTTCGAATGATTTCTTCCATGGCGAGTGCAGTCTGCAGGTTTTCAGGATATGGAAGTCCATGGGAAATGACCGTGCTTTCCAGTGCAACGACGGGTCTGCCGCTTGCTATCGCCTTCCCGACTTCGGGGTTCAATTCAGGTGAGATCATTGGCTGTTGCATGTTCTTCAAGAAATCTCACGGCGGCGTTCACGGCCTGGTCGAGCGCCTTCTGAGCCGGGGCTCCATTCAGTTCGGCGGAGATATGGCCTGCCGCCAGGGCGTCTCCGGCCCCGGTTACCCGTCCTCCGGTCACGATGCGTTTCGGGAGGGAACCCAGTACGATGACGTTTTTGCCCATGGCTGCTTCGCGTCTACCGTCAGTTACAACAATGCGTGCGTTGGCCGAGGAAGCGAGGCGGGCAGCTGCTGATCTGGCGCAACTGAAACCGACGCCGCCGAGGTGGCTGGCCTCGTTGCGGTTGAGGTAAAGGGTCGTTGACTTTCGAGACAAGAATCCCCGGAGGCGTTTTACCTTTGGATGGGAAGGAGCGACGACCCTCAGATCCGTATGGTTCAGCGTTGGCAACGCAAGAATTCGTTTAATCGCCGCATCCGGCAGGTTCCCATCAATGACGACTGTTCCGTCGACCGCGTGTCCTGAGGATGTCAGCTGGTCGTTCACAAGCGGAGCAAGGATTCCTTCCGTGGATGATTCGAGATTCCGCATGTCGGCAACGGCACCAACGAGTCCGTTGCAGTCCTCGACCGCAACGTATCGATCCGTACGACTGGTGCGGGACCGGTGGACGTAATTGGTGTCGATCCCCTTCGAAGCTGCGAATTCAAGAAGCTCGTCTCCCTCGGAATCGGGCCCTACGGATGCCAGCATCATGACGTTGATGCCGGATTTCCGAAGTCCCCGAGCAACATTCAAGGCGACGCCACCGGGATGACGGACGATCGATCCCGGAACATCGTCCCCCTGATCAATGACCGTGGTTGAATTCCCGATGACGTCCCAGTGCATTGATCCGATGCATAGAACTGGATTTGCCATCAAACCGAGGTGAGTGAATTACGATGATCAATTATGACATTACCTTTTGAACTCACAATTGGAAGGGATTTCGCAAATTTCCGGGGTGGTTTGATGCGGAGGCCGCATTTCCTGATAGTGCGGTGCAGGCTTTTCCGCCCGAGAAGTGAATGACACGACACCCGCATGGCGGATACTGACTTCCAGACCACCGTACCTGTCTCGTAAGGCACCGTCATCTTCCGGACGGGAACCCCTGGTCGGAAACGGCGGATTGATGGTGAAGATGCCAAAGGCGTGAAACCATGCGAATGGTTGTGCCAGCGAGAGCGCACTATTCGACATTTCGGGCGGGACTGGCGCGAGGAATACCTTGAGGAGCAAAAAAAGTCCGTGAAAATGACCGCGTCAATTGCGGGACCAGAAAGGAAAATGCAGTGAGACCGGAGCGATGATCGTGCAAGTTCCGAGGCGGTGAGGATCCGCGGCGGGCACATTGAACCAATGTTCGGCATCGCCGATGGGGTGACCCATCGATGACTGCGCTGGCAGCTCCGCCGTCATCTCGGGCAGCAGTTGGAGATCAGTCCAAGCGATGGAATTTTAGCGGAATTTTCGCCGCTTGCGTTCGTTTACACGACTTGATCCGGTGCCTGCCTGCGGTTGTTCGGGACGGCAAGGTGACTGTCGGACGGCCGGTAGTGCCCCGGATCTCCTCGACCGGACCGAGCGAATCAACGGGTGTTTGGTCGGCGCGCATTCGAGGAATTAGGCGAATTTGCAAAGCGAGGTCGAGGCAGCCCGAAACACCCAATTGACCCCGTAGCGGCCATGGGCCAAACCGCGTGGATGCTGCAAATCAGCGATATCAGGTTTGGCTACGACGGCGTGCCGCTGTTCCAGGGCGCGAGCGTCACGATTCCCAGCGGTCACAAGGTCGGCCTCGTCGGGCGAAACGGAACCGGAAAAACCACGTTGTTCCGCCTGATACGCGGTGAGCTTGAACTTGAAGCTGGCGAAATCAGGCAACCAAAGGGCGCCCGAGTCGGTGGCGTTGATCAAGATCCCGGGGATGAGGGCTCGCTCCTCGACACGGTGCTTGCCGCCGATACGGAACGCACCGCTCTGCTTGCCGAGAACTCCGATGACCCCGTTCGCATCGCAGAAGTGCAGACGCGGCTTGCGGAGATCGATGCCTGGTCTTCGGAAGGTCGCGCAAGCGCCATCCTCAAAGGTCTCGGCTTTCCGCACGACCAGCAGATGTTGCCGATTTCCGAGCTCTCTGGCGGCTGGCGCATGAGGGTGGTTCTTGCCGCATCACTCTTTGCTTGCCCGGACCTCCTTCTTCTCGACGAGCCGACCAACTTTCTCGATCTCGAAGGTGCTCTCTGGCTACAGGGTTACCTGGCAAGTTATCCGCGAACGGCCTTGATCATCAGCCATGACCGAAGTCTCTTGAATCGGGTCGCAGGGTCGATTCTGCATCTCGAACAGCGAAAGCTCACGTTATACCGTGGTGGATACGACCAGTTTACGCGCCAACGCGCCGAACGGGCTCGACATTCGGCTGCGGTTGCGAAGAAACAGGAAGCGCGGCGAGCGCGGCTCCAGTCCTACGTCGACAGATTTCGGTACAAGGCTGACAAGGCGAAACAGGCGCAATCACGGTTGAAAATGATCAAGCGCATGGTTCCGGTCGCTGCAGGTTCCGGAAACGGCCATACGGCCTTTCGTTTTTCAGAACCCGAAATCCTTCCGCCACCGCTGATTTTGCTTGAGGGAGTCAGTACGGGCTACAACGGACGGGAAGTATTGCGACAGTTGGACCTTCGTGTCGATCAGGATGACCGGATTGCACTTCTTGGGCGAAATGGGGAAGGGAAATCCACGTTTGCCAAATTGCTGTCGACTCGTCTTGAAACGATGGACGGTCGCGTCACCCGGGCCAGCAAGCTCCGTGTCGGCTATTTCGCCCAGCATCAAATCGAGGAACTTCGTCCGAGTGAATCGCCCTTGGAACACATTGCGCGGGAGTTGCAGGACAAGCCCCTGGCGGAATTGCGATCAATGGCTGCGGGCTTTGGATTGGCCAGCCAACAGGCCGAATTACCGGTCGCGAAGCTTTCAGGGGGGCAGCAAGCCCGTCTTTCGCTTCTTCTTGCCACTTGTCACTCGCCCCACGTGCTCGTGCTCGATGAACCGACCAACCACCTCGACATTGAAAGCCGGGAGGCTCTTGTCGAGGCGTTGAACGCCTTCCCGGGGGCGGTCATACTGATCAGCCATGACGCATTTCTGCTCTCGCATGTCGCGGACCGTCTCTGGCTCGTGGAGAACGGTACGGTTTTGAATTACGACGACGATCTCGAAGCTTACGGAAATCAGATCCTTGCAAATGCCGAGCCAGCAAAAGCCCAGAGTCCCGCCAGACGGACGCCCGGTGCCAATTCGCGCCTGCGCGCGCTGAGGGCCGAATTGCGAAAATGTGAAGCGCGAGTTCAAAAACTCGTTCAGTTGCGCCAGGTGCTCGAGCAAGAATTGGCCAACCCAAAGATCTATGCTCCGGACCGGGCATCCGAAATGATCATGCGGCAGAAACGGTATTCCGAAGTCGAAGACCTTCTTGACCGGGCCGAAAACCAGTGGCTTGCGGCACAGGAGAAACTCGAAACGGCGGAAGCCAATCCGGCCTCCCGCATTCGTTCAGACCGGTGACCGGCGACTTCGGGAACGTCTTGTCGGTCGCTTGCGGCATGCGGTCCCAAATATCGTCCTTGGCAGGTCCGGTTTCGGATGAATTCCAGACTCGATGTGTGTCCGTTCCGGATCACATGTTTCGATTCCTGGACCCGGCGTCTGCCTCCACATTCGGGGCATGCGCCACGAAGGTATCATGTTTGCTGGCCGCGTCCGACGTTTTCGCTTTGCACGATCGAGTGACCTCCCTTTGGCAGCCGCCAGATTTGCCATAGGGCTTTTTCAGGCCTTTGCGCCGAGCCCAGGTGGCACCGAGCCCGGTTGACCTCTGCAAGCATCGATCGGATACTGACCACAGAGCCGGAAGTGGCGGGCACGTACCCGACACAATTGGGGAGCATTGGGCCTATGGAAATCCATCGTGCAGGATCCCGGCCGTCAAGCGAGGGGCCAGGTGAGTACTTTACCGGCCGCGTCCGTCTTGACCCGGTGATCTCGGCTCCCGACCCGGCGCGTGTCCGGGTCGTCACCGTCACTTTCGAACCTCGTGCGCGCACCGCCTGGCACATCCACCCGCTCGGACAGGCACTTATCGTTGTCGCGGGGAAGGGCCGTGTCCAGACAGATGGCGGTCCCGTTCAAGACATGCTGCCCGGAGATGTCGTCTGGTTTGGTCCGGGAGAGCGCCATTGGCACGGTGCAGCGCCGGATACCGGCATGACGCATATAGCGATTCAGGAGGCCGTCGACGGTTCGAACGTAACTTGGCTTGAGCAGGTCACCGACGCCGAATACGCGGGCGAATCCTGAGGGAGGGTTCTCACGTCGCCCATCACCGTCGGAACAGTGGCGGGCATGTGCATATGGGTGGACGCCAAATCCGAAGACGTCTGGCCTGATCCCCCAAGAATCACTTTCAAACCTGATGCTCCTGTGGCACGCCGGGCAATTCCGCAGCCCATTCGAAAAACTCGGCGAATGTCACGACATGCCATGAAGAAAATTCCAATCGAAAACAAAGTGCGTGTGACTGGAGCCAGGTGGACCGCGGCACTTTTTGCAACGGACACTCCGCTCCGGACAATTGACTCTGATCTTGCCATGGTTTGCCGAGTAACGTAACAGCGGCGCATCACGCAGGCGGATTCGGGCGACTACGATTGGGTGGCCGTCCACCGGTTGAACATTTGTTCTTGATCCGCCGAGGCCAAACCGGAAAGGAATTTGAATGTCGCTTCCCGATTTTTCGCTGCGCCAGTTGTTGGAGGCTGGTGTGCATTTTGGTCATCAGACGCATCGATGGAATCCCCGGATGGGCGAATTCATCTACGGTGCCCGAAATGGCATACATATCATAGACCTGACACAAACGGTCCCGATGATGGATGCCGCCCTGAATGCGATTCGTGAAACTGTCGCCAAAGGTGGCCGGATTCTGTTTGTCGGTACGAAACGCCAGGCACAGAAGCCGATTGCCGAAGCTGCGCAGCGCTCTGCGCAATTCCACGTCAATCATCGTTGGCTCGGTGGTACCCTGACCAACTGGAAGACGGTTTCGAATTCGATAGGACGGCTTAAGGAAATCGACGACAGACTGGAATCCGGAACCGAGGGCATGACCAAAAAGGAGCGCCTCGGAATTGAGCGCGAACAACGAAAGTTGCAGGCGTCACTGGGGGGCATCAGGGAAATGGGCGGCGTGCCGGACCTTCTTTTCGTTGTCGATGTCCAGAAGGAGTCCCTGGCGGTTGCCGAGGCAAATAAGCTTGGAATCCCTGTTGTCGCGATCGTCGATACCAATTGCGCACCGGAAGGTATCGATTTTCTTGTTCCGGGAAACGATGATGCGTCACGCGCCATAGCATTTTATTGCGATCTGGCAGCCCGTGCCGCCTTGGCCGGGGTTGAGGAACAGATGGGCTCGGAAGGCATCGATGTCGGCGAATTGGCGGAATTGCCCACTCAGGCCGAGGAGGTCGCAGAAACTGTTGCTGAACGGCCACCGGCCGAAGCGGCAGAAGAAGATGCCGATACTCAGACTGAGTGAACGGTTCTGACTCCTGCGGTGACCGCGCCGTGGCCGGGGCAGGGATCAGGCAGTGAACGGCCCGGTGTCCCGACCATCCATTCAACATCAATTACGAACTTTCGGGGGTACAGGAAATGTCGATTCCTGCAAAACTTGTGAAGCAACTGCGCGACATGTCTGGTGCCGGAATGATGGACGCCAAGCGGGCTCTGGTTGAGAACAATGGAGACATTGAATCTTCGCTTGACTGGTTACGTACAAAGGGGTTGGCCAAAGCTGCCAAGAAGTCCGGCAGGACGGCTTCCGAAGGGCTGATCGGTGTCGCTGTCAGCGACGGAGTGGGAGTCGCCGTAGAGGTCAACGCGGAAACCGATTTCGTTGCAAAAAACGTTGATTTTCAGAAGCTTGTTCGTGATGTTGCCGATGCCGCGCTTGGTGTTGATGATGTGGAGACCTTGCGGTCCGCCGACCTCGGTGGAACAACGGTCGAGGAAGTGGTCGCATCCAAGGTCGCGACCATCGGCGAGAACATGGGTGTCCGGCGGATGGTGCGATTGACGGGAGATCATGTGGCAAGCTACGTCCACAATGCGGTGGAAAGCGGTATGGGCAAGATCGGGACAATTGTCGCGATCAAGGGAGCAGACAAGGAAACTGCACGAAAATTCGCCATGCATGTGGCAGCTTCAAATCCGGTCGCATTGAGCGAGGCCGACCTGGACCCGGAACTCGTCGAGAGAGAAAAGGCCATTCTCCTGGAGCAAGCGCGCCAGACTGGAAAACCGGAAAAAGCCATTGAAATGATGGTTGCCGGTCGCTGGCGAAAATACTGTGAGGAGTTTACGCTCCTGAAACAGAAGTTTGTGATGGACCCTGAGCAGACTGTTGGCGCCATTGCCGACAAGGCAGGAATCGAGATTCTCGGTTTCGCGAGACTGGAGGTCGGAGAAGGCATCGAAAAGAACGAGGAGGATTTTGCGGCCGAGGTTGCGAAAGCAATGGGCGGTTGATATTCCTTTGCGACATCCGCCTCGCCGCGTTTTTCGGGCAATTCCTGGACAGTTTGGACGGACGGTTTGGAACAATTCTGCCGGTTTTCGACCTGAAGCCGGGGAGGGGCATGGGACGACGTTGGTGCGTGACTTGCCTCTCCATCTTTTGTCCTCGGGTCAGGGGCGACTGTGGTAGCGCGTCACGCGGAAAGGTGGTCCTTCCCGCTTGTTTCATCGTTGATCAGCAAATCGATTGCTTTGGTATAGCTTTCGGCTCCATGGCCCGAAATTACGCCGAACGCGACCCGCGCTATAAATGAAACCCGTCTGAATTCTTCTCTGGCCTGAATGTCCGTCAAGTGAACCTCGATGGTCGGAGTACCGGTTCCGCTGACCGCGTCCATGAGCGCGATTGACGTATGGGTGTAGCCGCCTGCATTCAGAACGATTCCATCGAAATTTCCCATTGAATCGTGGATCCAGTCGATGAGCGTGCCCTCGTGATTGGATTGTCGGCATTCGACATGAACTCCTCGGCGCTTGCCGTATTCGATGCACCTGGCTTCAAGGTCCTCAAGCGAGTCCGTTCCGTAGAGTTCCGGATCCCTGATTCCAAGAATGTTCATGTTTGGTCCGTTCAGGATCAGAATCGATTTCATGAGTCATGAGCTCCGTCATTTCCCAGGGATGATCTGGCGTCCTGTCTCCACCTGGGTGGGCGAAGGTTTCCAATGGATCTTTTGTACAGTTTCGAAATTGGAGTCCGCTGAATTCAGAACATCATTTTATCACAATGGGCGAACGGAGACGACGTGTTTTGACGAGGTGCGAGATTCCGACGACTTGAGTCGACTTAAACATCGCTTTTGACACATCTTGGCGTGACTCCTGCCTCCCGCTCCGGAATCGCGTGCGCGTCCCCGTCGCGGCTTCCGGAGTTCGTGCGTCACTTCCGGTCAGGGTTTCTTGCCAAATGACGAAGCGCGTATTTCGGAGTACGTACTTGAGTTTACGGAAGAAAATCGTCCATGATGCAGAACGGCCGTACGTTTGCCAGAAATGCAGCAAGAGGAAAAGACATGAGTGGGAACGTCATCAATATCGAAAAGGTTGAAGGATTCGAGAGAGTTCCAGAGGGTTCAAAGAAGTTTGGCGCCACGATTGCACCGATCGGTGATCGGGTCGGACTAAGTGATCTTGGATGTATGTTGTTGACCGTCGAACCCGGTCGTCGGGCGTTTCCCTACCACAATCATGTCGGAAACGATGAAATGTTCGTGATTCTTGAAGGGCAGGGTACGTATCGACTTGGTGAGTCCGAGTTTCCAGTGAAATCAGGCGACATTTGCGGCGCGCCTCGGGGAGGGCTGGACACTGCACATCAACTCATCAATTCCGGTGATGCGCCGTTGAAGTATCTCGCGATCTCCACACGCAACGACCCCGATGTTGTCGAGTATCCGGATAGTGGGAAGTTTGCCGCGATTGCCATATTCCCCGGATCCGATTTCATGAACGCTCATCTGAGATTCGTGGGGCGCACGTCAAGTCAGGTCGATTATTTCGACGGCGAAGACATGTAGTGGCGCATTGGCGCAAGTGCTGTGAAAATTGCGAGCGGGGCATGTGGTTTTTTGCAAGACAGTTTTCAGGACCGCGCCATTGCGAGTTATTTCTCGCGAACTGTGAAAAGGATGGTGGCGTTGGGTGGGAACACTCGCGGATGCGCGATACAAGGTAACTGTTGACGCCGCAGACCTGCAGTTTTGCCAGGATGGAATCGCAGATTTGAACACGGAAGGGTCGGGTACGTTTATGTTTCGTCATGCTTTTCAGATGACGCCATGTTCGAATTTAGCCAGTTCGAATTCATGTTTCCGGACAACGACAACAGAAGTTGATTCTAACTGAACCAACTGAAGCGCCTCGATGGATCGCCGAGTGTAATCGCTCTTCAGTATTGAGGCGGTATCGACTCGGGTTTGTTTGACAGAAAAGGTTCCGAGTCGCATGCTGGTCGTGAGTTGAGAAATTTATCCTATTGTATTGAAAAAGAAAGATTTTACGAATTTTCGTGATGATGATTGACGCTTATTTAACATAATATACATTATCGGATTTAGTTGTGCCGGTACTTTCATGTGTTCGCGCATCAACGGAAACCACCTGACCTGCGGCGGTCGTACGGCACGTGGGCCTGCCCGTCTCCAATGAACGCGAATCATGGCGGTCCGCATGTCGGCACCCGGCGCCAGGTTTTCGTCACCCAGGGCATTCAATGCGGATGATGCGTGAGAATACGTGGCCATGGACGCGACCCACGCGTGCGACCTCAGGTTGTCACGGTTCGCCTTACGTCGCTGTACGAAGACCGGCGGCATGAGTCCCTTTCCCTGGATGAAGGAAGTTACCCTTCACGGGGCAAGCTTGAGACGTAGACGCTTGCCCCTGCAGGTGCCGACGTTTCCGCCTGCCCGACCGCTTGGAAGTTCACGACAAATGCGGCGACAACCTCGCTGGCAGTCGCGCTGGATTCGGCTTTGCAGAGCCCCTTGCGAAGAGTTCCGATCCTGCATGCAGGTCATGATCGAGTATTCACAACAGGATTCCCGGGGTGATCGTCGAAGCTGTTTCATGGCGATGTGCGGCGTCCCGATGTTTTGACATGGAGGAATCCAGCGTATAGATTCAAGCCGATGTGCAACGGCGATGGCGTCGCCGATTTCGTATGTACACGGCCGTCGGAATTCTGAAACGGCGGAACTGTCCTGCACGCCCGGATGTAACCGCAAGAGGTCATGAGTGACCCGGGCATGGATGCAACAGTGGCTGCGAGAGAACGTCCATCCAGATTTTTCTTCAGGAACGGCAAAAAGACCAAGCTGCCCTTCTCGAGGCTTGAGTACGAACGACGCCTCACGAAGCTCCGCAAGAACATGGATGAGCGGAACATACCGGCAGTTCTCATAACCTCGATGCACAACACTGCGTATTTTTCCGGTTTTCTCTATTGTTCATTCGGCCGTCCCTACGGTTGCGTGATCACGGAAAAAGACTGCACGACGGTTTCTGCGAACATCGACGGTGGTCAGCCGTGGCGCCGATCACTGGCAGAAAACGTGGTCTATACCGACTGGCGACAGGACAATTTCTGGCGGGCAGTTGCGGAACTCGTCGGACCTGCGGCGCGGGTCGGTATCGAGTGCGATCACCTCACGGTCACAATGCTGCGAAATGCCGAAGAGTTTCTGCCGGGCGTCGAATTCGAGGACATATCCGCGGACACAATGGCTGCCAGGATGATGAAGTCGCCGGAGGAGATCGCCCTGATCCGGGACGGTGCACGCGTGGCCGACATCGGCGGCGAAGCGTGCCGCTCGGAGATTCGCGCGGACGTGCGGGAGTTGGACGTCGCCGCCGCAGGTCGCCATGCGATGGAACGCGAGATCGCACGGTCGTATCCGGACAGCGAGCTCCGGGACACATGGGTCTGGTTCCAGTCCGGATTGAACACTGACGGGGCCCACAACCCGCTGACAACTCGGCAATTGAGGATTGGAGACATCCTCAGCATGAACTGTTTTCCGATGATATCGGGATACTATACGGCTCTGGAAAGAACGCTGGTTCTGGGAGATCCCGACAATGCCACGCTTCGTATCTGGCAAAAAAACGTCTCCGCGCACGAACTGGGATTGTCACTCATCCGCCCCGGCATTTCTTGCAGCGAGATTTGTACGGAAATCAACCGGTTCCTGGAAAGCGAGAACTTGCTGGAATTTCGATCTTTCGGTTATGGGCATTCCTTCGGAATTCTCTCCCACTACTATGGAAGAGAAGCCGGCCTTGAGATCCGGGAGGACATTGGCACCGTATTGGAACCCGGCATGGTCGTTTCAATGGAACCGATGCTCACGATTCCCGAGGGAATGCCAGGTGCCGGCGGTTACCGCGAGCATGATATCCTTCTCGTGACCGAGGACGGTTCCGAAAACCTCACGAGATTTCCGTACGGACCCGATGCCAACATTATCTGATCCCGGCAACCCCGGTTTTGATCCTCAAGCCATGGCTGGAGTTGCGCAGGCAATTCGAACTGTTCCGGCGCCGGTCGTCGTGGCGGAACCGATGCATGACCGGGACTTCGGATTGAAATGGAGCACTGACCCCGCCGTTTTTTGTGTGGGACTTGAGCGCTCTAGTTCATGGACACGACCAACCGAAACCAGGAGAGCCAATTCACCTTGGACCCGCTTGCCTCTATTCAGGCCCTGGCGCAAACTTCGCTCGGGACCGGAACCGGCGTTGCCTGTTTCCGAGGATTCCTGTTCTGTTGCAAGGCGCCTTTCGGCGGACGCTTACCGGAAGCGCCAGGAAACTGGATGAAGAATAGCGCATCATTTGAAATGTTCGGTTTGGGCAGGTTCCTTATCGACTGCCTGGCAGTGCTGGACCCCTGCCCGATCGGCCTGGAGTGCTGGTCTTCCGGCAAAGTCATTTCGAGACCGATTGAGCATGACTGATACGAATTCCCGCAACGAGAAAATGGTACCGGAAACAGGATTGCCATTCCTGGATTTGGCATCGCCGCAGTTTTCGACCCGATCTGACGAAGTCCGGCGGGCTCGACGCGCAGCATGGTGCGCGCGGACGCCTTACGGCCTCGCCGTACTGCGACATCGGGAAGCCGGGGAACTCCTCAGGGACCGGCGCGTCCGCCAAGGCAGCTACGCTTGGCCCGAGTCGAACGGCCTCTCGGGCGGTTTCGCCGAGTTCTGGGCGCGGAGCGTCATCGCTCAGGAAGGCGAGAGACACAGGTCGTTACGAATGGTCACGTCTGCCGCCTTGTCGGCAGAATTCGTTGAGTCGCTGAGACCGGCATTCAGCAAGATCGCCCGCAATATCATTTCCGGGATATCAAACAACGATTGCTGTGAGTTCATGCAGGATTTTGCCAATCCGTTCGCGTCGCGGGCCATGTGTTTGCTTCTTGGCCTGCCTGCAAGCACCTGGCCATCAATCGCGAGGGATGCGGCAAGTCTTGGCCTCGCAATGGGAGTCAATTGCAATTCTCACGCACCTGTAATCAACTCGGCGCATGATCGCCTGGAAAAACTGGCCCACGAACTTGTTTGGGAAGCTCGGATCGCCGACGATTCTCACAATCTGGTTTCCCGGTACGTTTCGCGGTGGGACAACCATGGTTCGATCGACGACAGCGACCTGATCGACCTGGTCGTTATCACGATTTTCGGTGGCGTTGACACAACAAGGTCGCAGCTCGGGAATTCTATGGCGTTGTTCGCTGAACATCCCGAGCAATGGCGATTACTTCGCCAAAACCCCGATCTTGCCGCGAATGCTGTCGAAGAGTCCATTCGCGCGTTTCCGACCACGACATGGGTTACACGTGAAGCGCTTGTCGATTTTACGTACAGGGGTCATGAAATCCGCAAGGGTCAAACCCTGCACATCCTGGTTCACTCCACATCGAGAGATTCGAAAACCTGCGGGAATCCGTCATTTGACATCACCTCGCCACGAAAGTCCCATTTCGGATTTGGTGGGGGCTCACATCACTGCCTGGGTCACTTGGTCGCGAGGACTGACATTGCGTGTGCAATCGTTGAACTTTCCCGCGCTTTCAAATCGATTTCGTTGGCACATGATCCTTGCTGGCTTCCGGACAGCGGAAACACGGGCCCGATTTCACTCCCACTTTTCTTGTCCCACGAAGCGCCTTGACCTGTAGGAAATCGGAGACAGTGTCCATGACTGGTTTCTTGTCCCGTCAATTGTCTGGTGTTGAAACAGCCGGCTTGATTGGTGGGTTCGCATCGCCTGTGATTTGTCGTGACTGGAAAGCAGCCAACCGTTCAACCGCACTCATAAGGCTCATCGCTCGTACGCCTCCTTGCCAAGGCACCTCCCTATCGTCAGCATAGACCAGAATACGCTCGTCGGTTTTCAATTCCTCTGAGGCGATATGGAACCCGCGCGTCACTTTTGGAGATGTTGTGCGCTTGATTTCGATCGCCCAGAGCGCACCACCGGGAAGTTTCAAGACCAAATCGATCTCTGCTCCGGCAGATGAGCGATAAAAACTGGCCTCAGTTCCTCGTGGAGCTGCCGCGATCATGTTCTCGATACAGAACCCCTCCCAACTGCCCCCGACAACCGGATGTCCCAGCAAGTTTTCCAGCTTTTCGATCCCGAGAAGCGCATGGGTTAAACCCGAGTCTCGGATATACACCTTGGGTGATCTCACCAGGCGCTTGCCGGCATTCGTATGCCAGGGCGGTAACCTGCGCACCAACATCAGGTCGACAAGCAGATCAACGTAGCGCATCACGCTTTGGCCAGAGACGCCCAGGTTGCCGGAAAGCTTTGCAGCATTCAGAAGCCCGCCTTGCTCATGAGCGAGCATGGTCCAGAACCGGCGCAGGGTTTCTGCGGGAATGCGTGAACCAAACGCCGGGATGTCGCGCTCCAGATAAGTCCTAATGAAATCTTCGCGCCAGACCAGGCTGTCCCTATCGCTTTTCGCAAGGAAGCTTTCAGGAAAACCTCCGTGCAGCCAGAGGGCCGACATCGCTTTGGCACCGGTTTCCGGCAGGGCGAATGGCGTTAGTTCGTGATAGCTGACCCGTCCGGCCAGCGATTCCGCGCTTTGATGGAGGAGTGCGTTTGAGGCTGACCCCAACAAGAGGAACTGCCCAGTCCGGTGTCCTCGCCTACGCCGCCGATCGATTTGACCACGCAACGCCGTGAACAGATCCGGCACGAACTGCACCTCGTCGATCACCACGAGACGGCCCATCTGCTCATCGAGGTACAAGTCAGGTTCTTCCAATACCTGACGGTCGGCGTTCCGTTCCATATCGAGATAGACAGCGTCGCGATTTTCCGCGATATCTAGAGCCAGTGTTGTCTTGCCGACTTGCCTCGGTCCGAGTAGGACGACCCCCGCTTGGTGTTCCAAGGCGTCTTCGACTGATTTCCTGTGGGGGCGCTCGATCATACCTTGTATTTATTCCATGTGATGGATGATTTGCAAGGTTATAGCAGAATCCAAAGTATTGACCAATTGAAAGACAATTCCCTGCCAGCGGCACGCGGGCAGCAGTCTCTCTTGCCATCGAGCCGCAGTGTCAGAAAAAGTCTCCGGGGTCGAACTCACTTTGGAATTCAATGATCTTTCCCGAGGAGGCCCCGAGAATGAGCTCTGCTGCCTTGGTGCCGCACTCCCTCCGAAAGGCATGGCTCGTCGCAGGTACCACCGGCATTGCAAGTCGAATGTCCAGGCCATTGAATCCGGCGATCGCTAGATCGTCGGGAACCGCCCTGCCCGCCTCCAGGCAATAAAGGACCGCCCCGCAAGAAAGGACGTCACTTGAAAAGTACAGGCACTCGATTTCGGGGTGACGAGTGAGAACGCGTTCGGTCAACGATTTCCCGAGTCTCAACGACGAACTGCCAGAGTAGTATTCCTCGGCCACGAGGGGAATCCCACGACGACTGAGTTCTTCCTTGAAACCCGAGAGCCGTTTTGCCGCCCGGAAATCGTTCGGCATGCCGGTCCCGACAAAACCGATCTTTCGAATCCCCTTGGACAGAATGATGCCGGCCGCGTTTCGACCAACCTTCGAGTGTGAAATACCGACATTCATGTCGACCGGATCACCATCGACGTCCATGATCTCTACCGTTGGTATTCCGGAATTCTTGATGTAATTCCTTGTGGCATCCGTGTGTTCGAGTCCCGCGACGATCAGTCCCGTCGGTCGCCAGGAGAGCATCTCGCGTACAGCTCTTTCCTCCGCTGCAAGGTCATATCCGGAAACGCTGATCGCCACCTGCTTGTCGGCGGTGGAAGCCGCCTCGGAGATCCCGGAAAGGACATCAGAAAAAACCATGCTGCTGATCGATGGCACCACGACGCCAATGAGGTCGACGTTTCTCGACGACAGCGAACTGGCAATGCGGTGAGGCACATAGCCGAGCGTATCTGCTACGGACCGGACCCGGTGAATCGTTTCCTCCGACGCCTCGCCGAGGCCACGAAGGACGCGTGACGCCGTCATTTCACTTACGCCGGCGCGTTCTGCGACATCCCTGAGGGTAGGTCTAATAATGGCCATCGAACCCCGCATCCGCACATATTCGATGTCTTCGGCGGTCATGGCATTCTTTCCGGAACGCCGCGCTTTTTAGCCGACAAGCGCAACTGCTATATGAGGTTGACCAGTCTCGCAATCCGAAGGCCAGCCACGTACCATGCCAGACGTACATCTCCGTTGACATCGGTAGGAAGGACTGCGGTCGCGGTCGCTCCTGACCTGGTTCGTTGCCTTTGTACCTGTTCGTCGGCAAAGAAACCCATGAATATTCATTTTGAATTGCTATAATATTCGTATTGGAATATACATTGTGCAGACAGGAGGACAATAATGATGCCACTCTATATCCGGGATGATTCAGTGAATGCACTGGCGAAAACGGTCATGAAAGCGACCGGTGCCGGGAACAAGACGGAGGCGGTTCGCGCAGCTCTGCAAGCACATCTCGAGGCCGTGCAGAAAGAAAAACCCCTCCTTGAGCGCATGCGGGAAGTCCGATCCAGAGCCGACGAGATCGGTGCACCTGACCCGACATTTGACATGAAGACGTTCACGGATGACATGTGGGGCGACGGGTGATGTTCATTGACGCATCGGCCGTCGTTGCGATTCTGAACGGCGAACCCGGCCATGAAGAAATCGTGAAGCGCATAGGCGATCAAAAGACAGGCCGCCTCGTCTCGCCACTGTCAAGATTCGAAGCAGTGGCCGCGCTGGCCCGGTCGCGTTCAGGACCGACCCGCCCCACGCCGAAGCAATTCGCGATTGCTGAGCAGGTTGTGGCGGCGTTTTGCGATGCTGTTGAAGCCGAGGACATAACCATCACGCCTGCAATCGGCCGGCGCGCCTTGCTGGCCGCGCGTGAATACGGCAAGTTCGTCGGCCACGAGGCCTCTTTGAATTTCGGAGATTGTTTCGCCTACGCGTGCGCATCGGCCTACGACGCCCGGCTCATATATAAGGGCGACGAATTCGCCAGAACGGATCTGGCCTGAACAGACAGGAATTGGCTGCCACCCTCGGGCAAACACCCTGCCGTTTCCGAAATCTGGTGTCGCTTTGCCGCACACGGCCAGAACACGCAGGGAATAGGCGCGATCTGGATTCTCGGGCGACCGAAAATGAGAGGCGGTCTGCGCGCCGGGACATGGCTTTCATCGCTGTCGTGTTGAAAACATCGGTCGCAAACGAACTTGCATGGTCGCTGGCATCACCTTAGGATTCCGGGTTTATTGCCGCGGAATCGGGCATATTGGGCAAGGGAGGCAGATTTGCCAATAAGACTAGCGATCAATGGGTTTGGAAGAATCGGGAGGGCCACATTGCGTGCAGCTCTCGAGTACGGGCGAAGCGACATTGAAGTCGTCGCGATCAATGATATCGCGTCGACCGAAACCTGTGCCCACCTGCTCAAATTCGACAGTGTTCACGGGCGCTTGGCGCACGATGTCACATGTATGGGTGATGCAATCCGGGTTGGAGATTCCGAAATACACGCAACGTCGGAGCGAAATCCCGAACGCTTGCCGTGGGCAGGTGTAGACGTTGTCCTGGAATGCACGGGGATCTTTGCTTCGGCAGAGTCCGCTGGACGCCACCTGGAAAGTGGAGCGAAACGAGTCCTGCTTTCAGCTCCAGGAAAGAATGTGGCCAAGACAATCGTGTTCGGCGTGAACCACGATACGCTCGATGCTTCGGACAGGATCGTTTCGAACGCGTCGTGCACGACGAATTGTCTTGCTCCGGTTGCCCAGGTTCTGAACGACGCATTCGGAATCGAAACCGGATACATGACGACTGTTCATGCCTACACCGGCGATCAAAGAGTGCTAGACGCCCCCCACTCCGACCTACGCAGGGCCCGCGCCTCGGCGGTATCAATGATTCCGACCTCGACCGGGGCTGCACGAGCGATTTCACTGGTTCTGCCCGAACTCGCAGGACGGCTGGACGGTTCCGCAATCCGCGTTCCCATTCCCAATGTTTCTGCGGTCGATCTGAAGTTTGTCCCGTCACGGACGGTCACGTCCGAAGAGATCAATTCCGCGATTGTCGAAGCCGCCAATGGTCGCTTGAAAGGTATTCTTGGAGTGACAGACAAGCCGCTTGTGTCGATTGATTTCAATCACGACCCGAGATCTTCAGTCTTCGCGTTGGATCAGACCACGGTGACGGGAGGCGGGCTCGTCCGGATTCTGAGCTGGTACGACAATGAATGGGGATACGCGAACCGGCTTTTGGACACTGCAGTGGCCATGGCAACGGTGACGGTATGACTGCCACCGCGCGCTCACGCACACATTGGTGACTTTACCGGTCGAGCTTGGATCGGTCGTAGCGGCGACGGTCAGTCTGCTGAAGACTGACGGCCATGTATTCCCGGAATTCAGGCATCACAAGTGCTTGAGCCCTGATCGAGCGTTTCCAACCTCGATTGGCCACCTGCGACACGTTCGTTGTCCCGTGATCAAGCGATCACGAATTTCGAATGATTTCGAGAATATCGAGTCCCTGCTGGGCAAAAAAGTATGGCAGGTCAATGAAAATCCAGTTCTCGGCAAGCCTGTCACCCTCGCGCCTGTACAGGTCAACGATTCGCATGTCGGCAGCAACGTTCGTTGCGGGCATGCCAAGATATCCTCCGGTGCACTTCATGGTCAGACTCGGGTAGCCGAAAAAGCCGCCGTACCTGCCTTCACCAATTCGACATTTGTGTTCGGTATGGCGAACATACTCCAGCCCGTCTTCAAATGGTTGGCAATGTCCGCGCCGATATCCTCCGAAGAAAGCGCTTGCACCTATGCCACCTGGGCCGAACCAGCACATGTCGGGGTGCCAAAACTGCTCCATGTGCCCCTTCGGTGAATGAACACGGTTCCCCCGCAAATCGAAAATCATTGCCTCGATCAGATCGAGTGTCGCCTTCCCTTCCACGGGATCCTGCGGATCAAACAGGAGACCGTCCTGGGTTCTTGGCCCGGGGGTCAGGATCGATGCCCCGGTTTGCAGAGGAAAGTACCTGGTTCCCGACTGTTCCAAGAGATTGAGAATATCGACATAATATGCTGATTCTGCGATCTTATCTGACTCGATCCTGTGAAACTCGACGTAACGCAGGAAGGCGATCTTGCCTGTCGCGGGAAGGTCTATCCAGTCCTCGTCCCATAGGCCCATCAAATGGCCCATTTCGACGACCCACTTCGAAGAACCGCCGTCGATCGAATTGAGTCCGGCCATGAAGATGTCGGGCCGCCTTTGAAGCTGACCGAAGGCGGATTTCAGAGGAGACCAGAAGACCCCGGCAACTGCCTCCTGCCCTGCCTGTTCATTGAATGGATATACCCCACGCCACCGGTAGTCCGGTTCGGTCCATTGCTGAAGGACAGCTGCGGTGTCGTTTGGGCCTGCCGCGTCAATGGCCGCGTTGGCAGCAAGGACAAGATTCTTTTTGGATCGGAAATCAGTCGCGGTCATCGCGGGTCCTGGCGATCTGCATCATCAGGTCAAATTCATTGAAGAGTTGCCACTCCTGCTGAATGAGTCCGTTCTCAACCCGCCATTGCGTAATGCCCCAAATCTGGCACGGCGTCCCCGTTGGATTGCCATAAGCAGTCCCCCCGGAATGGATGCCCTCGGCGCTCCAGCGTGTCGAAATCAGCCAGCCGTCATGGTCGTTTCCCATCCAGTAGACCTCGTCTACCGTCATGTTGAGATCCGGAAACGCATTTCTCAGTTCACTTACGTACGACCGGTAGGAACCAGTGCCGTTGAACATCCTGAGCGACGATCCTTCAAAACCGAAGTCTTTCGCGTACGCTTGTTCGGCTTTCCCGATGTCACCGTTCCAGGCGGAGTCATGGACCTGGCGTGCGAACATGTCCGGGTCGAAACCATCGACGGGTTCGGCCCGGGAAATCGGCGTTTCCGGATTGGTCGCAGACCTTAACTCGTTCCAGACACGGTCATCACGCGGCCAACCCTTGGGTGGATCGGAAACGAGACGTTTCGCTTCTTTCCAGGGATCCAGGCCAAGCTGAATCAGCATTGCGGAAGTGTTGTAGAGTACATGTTCCAGGAATATGTCGTTTCCCAGAGAGACGCAGTTTGCGATCACCACGAAATCAACCGCTCGCCCTGTTGGTGGGCCATAACGGCTCGGGCCGGAATTGGTTCCCGTGATCCGGGTCAGGTGGGATGTGTGAAATCCGACCTGGTCATCCCCTGCCCAGATGACTTCCTCCGCATCGAGAACGATGTCGGGAAACGCGGATGTCGTGTGATGGGTATCGTCGATGATCTTCTGGTTTCCGGACTGCAGGCCGTAGTCATCGAAAACAATCGAATCCGGCGCGTAACACTCGCCGATATACTCGACATTCCGATTGTCGGTTTCCCAAATCCGGTGCGTAATTCGCACGATGTAGTCGACGATGTTCCTGTATTCGGGATGGAACCCGGTGAGTTTCTGTTCAGGACCGTAGTCGGATGGAATCCTGACTGTCCGGCCATCAGTGTAGCGTGCCAGCGAAATGTCGTAGGAACACGGCATGTGCGATCGGGTCAGTGCCCGTGCGGGATGATGTGACGACCGGTTACCGATCCCGGTGTTTTCCTTATTCATTCAAGGCTTTCCGATGATTGTTTCAAGCGGGTCATCTCCCAGCATCTTCAGAAAATGCAACATGTCGATGAAGATCCAGTTTTCCGCGAGTTTCTGTCCTTGCCTCCTGTACAAGTCAACGACTCTCATCTCGGCCGGCGTATCCATGGGCGGAAGCCCGAGGAATCCGCCGGTTGATTTCATCGTAAGGCACGGGCGCCAGAAATGCGCGGCGTATTGCCCTTCCGAGATAACGCACTGGGCATCCATGGCGTCGATGAACTCAAGGCGTTCTTCAAACGGCCGTGTATGCCCGCGCTGATATCCTTCGAAACCCAGGCAGGCGCCGATTCCGGTTGGCCCAAACCAGTTCATGTCCGGGTGCCAGAAACGTTCCAGGTGAGAGGTTGGCGAACACATTCCCCCGTCCACGAGATCATCAAGCATGGCCTTGGTCAGTTGGTGTGTCTGCCGGCCATCCTTGACCGCTTGTCTTTCCGTAAGCACCCCGTCATGGGTTCGCGGTCCGGGCGACATCAACTGTGCCGCCGTTTGCCTTGCAGCGTACGGGTTCGAACCGGCCTGATCCATGATCGACAGAACGTCCAGGAACTCGATCGTCTCGACGATTTCCCCGTCGGACACGCGAAACGCAGATGCAAAGGGAAGGTGAACGACCTTTCTTGTTGGTGGAATGCCAAGCAGGGGAGAATCGAACAGGCCGAGGAACTGACCCATGGCAACAACCCAGGTTGAATTCCGGGGCTCGAAATCGTGATTCCCTGCAATCAGGATATCCAGCCGCCGCTGGACCCGTCCGATCGAAGACTTGAGGGGAGTCCAGACCGTGCTTGCCAGATGCCGGGGACCGGTCAGTGAATTGAACGGATGCACGCCACGGTAGACGTGACTTTCGGCATGACTCCGCTCAAATTCAACGATTGTCTCATCCCCCGCCCTCGCTTCGTCGAGTCTCTGGAGGTGCTCCAGGACGAGAATCTTTTCCTCGGAAAAAGGACCGGGCGCGACGGTCATCATGCTGCGGTCATCCCTTAACGGCCCCCGCTGTCAGGCCGCTGACGAGTTGACGCTGGAAGAACAGCACCAGGAAAAACAGCGGAATGATTGCGCTGACGACAGCCGATACCGCAAACATCACGTTCCCCTGTTCGCGTACGGTTCCGAGGAAACTGGCAATCTTGGGTACCATTGTCTGGTTTTCCGAGGACAGGAGCATGGAAGTGATCGCAAAGTCGTTATAGGCCAGGAGGAAACTGAACAATCCGGTCGTGATGACGCCAGGCCACATGACCGGGATAATCACGTGCCGGAAAGCCTGAAAGCGCGTACAGCCGTCGACCATCGCGCTTTCGTCCATGTCTTTGGGGATATTGAGGAAAAATGAATGCAGCATCCACAGCGTGAACGGCTGGTTGATCGCAACCAGGACAATGATCGTGGTCGAGAGGTGTCCCCAGAGGTTCCACTGGAAAAACGGCAACAGGTAACCTGAAACCAGCGTGATGTGAGGCATCGCCCGAAAAACCAGGGCGGCAATCAAAATCCAGAATGCATAACGAAATCCTGACCGCGCGAGCGCATAGCCGCCAAGCGTTCCGAAGGTCAGTGAAATGATGACTGTAAAGGAAACGACAATCATCGTGTTGATGACATTGCGCCAGAATTCCTCCTGAATCCAGGCACCGAAATAGCCGCCTCCGGTAAAGGCGTCCCCAGTTTCCGCAATCGTCAGGACGCCGTAAATCGCGTTCCGCCAATCGGCCTTGGAAAAGAAATCGCCCTGGACCTTGAATGATCCCCAGACCGTCCAGACAAACGGGCCGACGGCAATCAGCAACCAGAGCACGATCATGCTCGTCGAGAACCATACCAGGAGGCTGGAGCGACGATGTGCGGGAGTTGCCACGCTGTTACCCCCTACGCCCGTTTCAGATTGAAGTCGCGCCAGGTCCGCACGAGCACAGGGGCAAGAAGGATACAGACGCCGATGATGGTCATGACTGACGTCGCGGCGGCAGAGCCGAACAGTTTGGCATCGCCAAACAAGTCATTGAAAATAATCCACGACAGCGATGTTGCCTTGGCCGACGCCGAAAACCCGACGATGGGTTCAAATATCCTGAAACCGTCCATCAGCTGCATCAGAATGATGAATATGGCCAACGGCATCATGTACGGGACGACGACGTAGCGAACTCTCTGAAATCTCGATGCCCCGTCGATTTGCGCCGCCTCGATCGTCTCTCTCGGGACGGTCTGGAGGCCGGCATAGAATACGATGAAACTGAATGGAGTGTTGTGCCAGATCCCGTAGACGATCAGCAAAATCCAGGTCAATGGAGCAGAAGCCTTCAGCGACAAGTCATCGTCGTCAAAGATGACCTGGAGTGTTGCGCCGATGATTCCATCAGCGTCGACCATCCAGAAAAGGATCAAGGACCCGATGAGAGGGGTCACGATCATCGGGAGCAGCGAAGCGAAGATCGTAGGTCCCTTGACAATTCGTGGCAGCGCGTTGACGCCTAGAGCGACAAGCAGTCCCAGGATGAGCACAAGTGGTGCCACGACAAAGGTGTAAGTCAGCGTGAAGAACAGGGCCTTGTAAAAGGGCAGATTGTAGACGCCGGCAACAAATCGTCCCCAGTTCTCCGAAGACCTCCAGATTTCCGCGACCTCGGAGAATGCCAGGTGATTGCGGTTTGTATAGGTGAGCAGCCCATTGAAACGGCCAAGCGGCGCTTCTTCGAGCAATTTTCGGGTAGCTTCCGTATCGACCGTCAGCTCGGTCTCGCACTTGAACGGATTACAGTTCTCGGCCTCGATCATCACCTGTTCGTGTTCGACGAAAAATGACTGAACCAGGACAGAGATGATGGGCAGCGCGATGAACAGGATCATCGCGGCCAGCGTTGGCAGCATGAACCATGCGAACGTGCGATGCGGCATGTCTGATGCGCTCCGTTGAGCGACCGTTCAGTCAGGTCTGAACATGCGGATGCGCCCGGCTGATTCCGGACGCATCCCTTGTTGTCTCAGATCACAGGAATCCCTGTTCCTTGGCGGCCGCGACATAAGAAGCCTCAATGTCGATCAACGTCTGTTCAGCCGTTTCGTTGCCCTGGAGGAAGTCGGGCAATTCAGTGAAGAACGCCTGGTGCAACAGCCCCATGAACGGAATCATCGGGTATGGCTGGGTTCCTCCCGCTGCCGTCAGTGCGACACCTTGTGCCGCCTTGCCTGGAACGTAGGAGTCCATCAACCAGACAGCCTTGTCGTTGTTCGCCTTGACCATTTCATCCGAAATTCCGTTGAGCATGGCGATAAAAGTCGCTTCCGCGTCTTCGTCCGAAATGTTTTTCGCAATGGTGAAGCCGTCCCACCACAGCGATGATGCCGGGGTCGAGCCACCTGCCACCATAGGCGCCGAAGCAAGAACCGTATTCTCGACAACCTCTGGCGTCGAGCCTTCGTCATCGAGGATTTGCCCGCCGGTCGATCCCCAAAGCTGCGCAATTGCCAGATTCCCGGCTTCCCAGATCGGGGCGACTGTTGACGTGTTGTACGTCAGGAAGTCGGGGTTGGTATATTCGGTCAGCGCTTTCAACATGTTGAGCGTTGCAATGCCGGTCTCGTTGTTGACGGCTGGTTCGGCCGTTCCAGGCTTGAAGAACTCGCCCCCGTGACCGAGGTACATGTTCACGAACTCTTCCCCGAGATTCCAGTCGGCCTTGAAAAGCGCCGTGAACGGATATTCCATGATTCCTGCTTCACGGATTGCCTGGAGAGTCTCGAGCACTTCCTCGTAGGTAGCGGGGATCGGTTTTCCGACCTGCTCAAGAATATCCTTGCGCACGAACAAATGCTGGGCATTGGCCATGAACGCAATGGCCATAATCTTGCCGTCGATGGTGATCAGCTGGCTCTTTTTCAGGTGCTGGCCATGCTTCGCGACCAGGTCATTGAGCGGGCGGATCAAGTCGTTGTTGATCAACGGGACGGCCGAAGAATTGGCGACAATCACGGCAGTGTACTCGGCCGGGTCGGCGGTCAGCGCGGCAACCTGGATTTCACGGTGCTGCGCGGTGTGGTGCTTGGAGAACGTCACATTGTCTCCCGCACATTCTTCGGCCGTGGAAACGACCGCATGAAGGGCCGGGAAGTCATTGGCGAGCACACTGATATTTCCACTCGAGATGCCGCATCCCGCGGTTGCGGCCCCGCCTGCAACGACTGTCGCCGCAACTGCGCCGAGCAGAGTTTTAAAATTCAACATGAATTGGTTCCTTTTCTTGACTTGAGTGAGAGACTTAAGGGTAACGTTTGGCCCGTTGGTGGCAAGCCATGATTGCGTGAACTCAACGCGTCAAACATCATCCTGGTTAATGCCGTCCGATGCTGTTTACCAAGGAGAAATCCCGAGAAAAACTCTACAGCCCGGTCAGCATCCGTTGGCGAGAAACGAGGTCTACACCATTCTGATCCAGAAAATGAAGGTGATCGATGAAGTTCCAGTTCTCGGCCAAAAAACCGTTTTCGCGTCGGTACAAGTCCACAACGCGCATGGTCGTTTGTTCGTCGGCAGCAGGTGCCAGCCCGATGTAGCCACCTTTTGAGCGAACGACAAGGCTGGGCCAGCCGAAGAAGCCGCCGAATTTGCCTTCGCCACACTGCATCCTGTGGCCGCAATGATGCCCCCACTCCAATCCGTCCTCGAACGGACCGGTATGCTGTTCGAGATACCTGTCCTGGGTATAGGGCGCGCCGATACCGCCCGGCCCCCACCAAATCATGTCTTCGATCCAGTCGAGTTCCAGGTCTTCCTTTGTTGTCTTGACGTCGGCTGACACGAGACGGTCGATCATTCGAAGGATCAGGTCCAGTGTCGCCTTCCCTTCACTGGAAGGCTGATCGGAGAAAAGCAGACCGTCATGGGTCCTCGGACCCGGGGTTACCATCGTCGCGCCCGTCGATGGCGGCAGAGCTTCTGCCCGAGCCTGATGCATGAAATTGAGAGTATCGAGAAAGATCGTGTTGTCGACGATCCCATTTCCTTCGACCTGGTTGAACTCCGCGTACCTCAGCATCGTCGCTTGCCGCGTCGGACGAACTCCGAGGAATGGCTGATCGAAGAGGCCGAGCAAATGACCCATCGAAACCACCCAGACCGTGCGTTCCTGGTCGACCCTGTTGCGGCCGGCAAAAAAAATGTCCTGCCTCCGCTGCAGGGGAGAAAAACACTTCTTTATCGGTTTCCAGAAAAGATCGGACGCCGCTTCCGCCCCGACAGCCTCGTTGAATGGATGGACGAAGTGAAACCTGCACTTCGAAGTTGTGCGCCGTCCCAATGCCTCTGACACATCTTCCGCCTTGGCACAGTCGACGTTTTCGAAGTGTTCAAGAACAACTGCCTTGGCTTGGGCAAGACCATTCACATCAACCGTCACTGCATTCCCCCTGCTCGCATTTCGATTCCATGATTTGGTATCAAGAGTGACAGGTTCTGTCGACAAAAGGCCTGCCAGATCGTTCGAACTGTCAGCCGTCCGATACGGGCTTGTCGGGACAGGATGTCATACGGGACAATGATTTCCCGCTTCCGGACGAATACTTCTCTGAAGACAGGTAAAAAAACCGCAGCCGTCTTGAGTGGCACGGACTCGCACGGGGCACCGACAAAAGCAAGTTCCTCAATCGATCAGCGCTCAAGGCCCCATCCGGGATGCATTATAACCATGCCTTGCACCTGTTCCGTTGGTACGTTCGCTCAAAAAACGAAAGATCCGATTACAATGGGCAAACCATAGAACGATCCGCCTCCTGACTTCGACGGTTTTGGTTTGATTGGCGATTTCGGGGTCCTCCAAGCCATTGAATGAACGCGTTTTTTCCCGTCGCCGCCCGAGAAGGCCGTTGTAGTGCCTAGCAGCCCCGAAGCATTGACAATCGCCCTGCGCTCCCCTATACTCCCGCCATGTTCATCCGCGTCAAGACAACCCCGAACTCACCAAGGAAATCCGTCCAGATCGTCGAGTCCTTCCGCGAGGGCAAGAAAGTCCGACAACGCATCGTCCGCCACGTCGGCGTCGCCATGGACGCCGACGAGGAAAGCGCACTCAGGCAACTCGCCGAACACATCAAGGCCAGGATGCTGCACAAGCGCCGCCCGGGCCTGTTCCCGCCCGAACAGGTGGCCGAGATGGCCATCGAGGCCGGGCGCAGCAGCAGGCGCAAACGGCTCCCGGTCGAGGATCTGAGCCGCCTGCGCGAGGAGCATCGGATCATCACCGGGATCCACGAGGTCTATGGCCGCATCTACCGGGAACTCGGCCTCGACCTGGTGCTCCCCGCGGGCCGCCAGCGGATGTCGAACCGGGTTCTCTATCACACGGTGATGGCCCGGATCGCCAATCCCGACAGCAAGCGGGCCAGTGTCCGGCGCCTGGAGCGGGATTTCGGCGTGCTTGTGCCGCTGGAGAAGGTTTACCGGATGATGGACCGGCTCGACGAGGCGGCCATTGCCGGGATGCGGGACCGGATCGGCGCCTACACCCGTTCGCTGTTTCCCGAGCCGATCGACCTGGTCCTGTTCGACTGCACGACGCTGTTCTTCGAATCCACCTGCGCCGACACCTTGCGGGCCTACGGCTACAGCAAGGACGGCAAGCACAGCGAGGTCCAGGTCTTGCTGGCACTGGCGGTGACACGCGGCGGCCTGCCGCTGGGCTACGAGGTCTTCCCGGGCAACAACTGGGAGGGGGACAGTTTCATTCCGACGCTGCGCACGATGCATCCCGAGACGGCGCGGGCGGTGATCGTCGCCGATGCGGGCATGTTCAGCAAGGACAACCTGGCCGCTCTCGAGGCGCGGGACTGCCGCTTCATTGTCGGTGCCCGGTTGCGCAACCTGCCGCAGGCCCTGACTGCGCGCGTTCTCAGGACCTCCCGCTACCGCGGGGTTGCCGGCAGCGAGCTCAAGGTCGGCGTGTTTCGTCACGGTGGCCGCCGCCTGGTGGTGTCATGGAGTGCGAAACGGGCCCGCAAGGACGCCCATGACCGGCGCCGGGCGGTGGCGAAGCTGATCCGGCGCCTCGGCAAGAGCACGACGCCGAAGCAGTTGCTCGGCACGAGCGGCTATCACCGCTACGTCCGGGTTGTCGGCGATTCCAGTCTCGAGGTGGACGAGGAGAAGATCCGTGCCGCCGAGCATTGGGACGGGCTGCATGGTGTCGTCACCAATCTCAGGGGCATCGGCGTACAGGACCTCTTCGATCGATACCGTCAGCTCTGGCAGGTTGAAGAGAGTTTCCGCATTACCAAACACGACCTGCGGGTGCGGCCGGTGTTCCACTGGACTGACCGGCGCATCCGTGCCCATCTGGCCATTGCCTTCATGGCCTATGCCTGCGTGCGCCATCTTGCCCGGCGAGTGGCGTTGCAGAAGCGGCCCATGTCGCCACGGGTCATTCGCGAGGCGCTCAACGACCGGCAGTGCTCGGTGCTGCACGATCCGGAGACCGGCAAACGCTATGTCATTCCCTCGCGGCCGAGCGCGGAGGCCAAGGCCATCTACGCCACCCTCGGGCTGAATGCCTCGGCCCGCCCCTACGGACTGGGTACCGATGGCGCGGAGACGAAATCGGCTCGATCCTGACCCATACCTCACCCGCGGGCGCCGGATGTAGTGCCTAATCCAAAATGTGAAACATTTAAAATCAATGCGTTACGCAAAAAAACCGTCGAAGTCAGGAAATTGAGAGTATCGAGAAAGATCGTGTTGTCGACGATCCCATTTCCTTCGACCTGGTTGAACTCCGCGTACCTCAGCATCGTCGCTTGCCGCGTCGGACGAACTCCGAGGAATGGCTGATCGAAGAGGCCGAGCAAATGACCCATCGAAACCACCCAGACCGTGCGTTCCTGGTCGACCCTGTTGCGGCCGGCAAAAAAAATGTCCTGCCTCCGCTGCAGGGGAGAAAAACACTTCTTTATCGGTTTCCAGAAAAGATCGGACGCCGCTTCCGCCCCGACAGCCTCGTTGAATGGATGGACGAAGTGAAACCTGCACTTCGAAGTTGTGCGCCGTCCCAATGCCTCTGACACATCTTCCGCCTTGGCACAGTCGACGTTTTCGAAGTGTTCAAGAACAACTGCCTTGGCTTGGGCAAGACCATTCACATCAACCGTCACTGCATTCCCCCTGCTCGCATTTCGATTCCATGATTTGGTATCAAGAGTGACAGGTTCTGTCGACAAAAGGCCTGCCAGATCGTTCGAACTGTCAGCCGTCCGATACGGGCTTGTCGGGACAGGATGTCATACGGGACAATGATTTCCCGCTTCCGGACGAATACTTCTCTGAAGACAGGTAAAAAAACCGCAGCCGTCTTGAGTGGCACGGACTCGCACGGGGCACCGACAAAAGCAAGTTCCTCAATCGATCAGCGCTCAAGGCCCCATCCGGGATGCATTATAACCATGCCTTGCACCTGTTCCGTTGGTACGTTCGCTCAAAAAACGAAAGATCCGATTACAATGGGCAAACCATAGAACGATCCGCCTCGGTGTCCGGGTATTAGGATTTGCTTACACTGACATCTCGGAAGAATCCCTCCGCCGTCTTGCGCTGAGATCTGAACGTCCTCTTCCGGACAATCACGCGACGGCACGGCGCACGGGGCACGAACACTGGCACACCCCTTCACCCGATGACCTCCCAAGTTGGTCACCGGGCCGCATCGGAAGCAACAGATCGCCCTCAAAGACTTGAACTCGGTTCGGCTGGATGGGGTCCTCGCCTAACGACATGAGAGACAAGACACTGTCGCAAGTCAGCCTTTTCGACATGTCGCCGACGCTTCCATACGGACAGAGTTGACATGAGTTACCTCCAGGAATTCACTGAAGGGAATACCTGAATTCGCGCCAAAGCGTTCAATCGGGAATCGCCGTTGGGCCTAGACATTTTCCGGTTGGCTGGGCATTAATATTGGCCAGTTGGGCTTGGAAACGGGAGCGTGCACGGTGAGTAAAACACGATTTGAACCGTCGCCGGAAGTTGTAGCAAAGGCACATATTGATGCGGGTCGCTATGCTGAGATGTACGGGCATTCGGTCGATGACCCGGTGTCATTCTGGGGCGAACACGGCAAGAGGGTCGACTGGATTCAGCCGTATTCCAGGGTCAAGGAAGTTTCCTACGGTTGGCCCGAAGTGTCGATCCGCTGGTACGCCGACGGTATTCTCAATGTATGCGCGAACTGTGTTGACCGGCACCTCCCCGCCAGGTCGGACCAGACGGCCATCATCTGGGAAGGCGATGCGCCGGGTACCGAGCGACACATCAGCTATCGCGAACTCCACGAGCAGGTTTGCCGGTTGGCAAATGCGTACAAGTCTCTCGGCGTCAAGAAAGGAGACCGGATCGTTCTCTACATGCCGATGATCCCTGAAGCGGCTTACGCAATGCTCGCCAGCGCCAGGATCGGGGCGGTCCACTCCGTTGTTTTTGGAGGATTTTCACCCGAAGCTCTTGCGAGCCGAATTCAGGACTGCGGTGCGTCTCTCGTCGTCACGGCCGACGAAGGACCGAGAGGCGGTCGGAACGTACCTCTCAAGGCCAATGTCGATGACGCGCTGAAAATCTCGGGAGATGTTCCGGTACTTGTTGTCGGTCGTACCGCCGGAGGGCCTGGAAACGTGGAGGGACGCGATCACGATTACGCGGCGATGATGAGCGCGGCCTCGCCCACATGCGACCCCGAACCCATGAACGCGGAAGATCCGTTGTTCATTCTGTATACGTCGGGTTCGACCGGCAAGCCCAAGGGCGTGCTGCACAGTTCTGGCGGGTACCTGGTTTTTGCGTCGATGACGCATCAGTTTACGTTCGACTATCACGACGGCGATGTTTTCTGGTGCACCGCCGATGTCGGCTGGATTACCGGGCACAGCTACATCGTCTACGGGCCGCTGGCGAATGGAGCAACCACGCTGATGTTCGAGGGGGTCCCAACCTACCCCGATATTTCGAGGTTCTGGCAGGTATGCGAACGCCACAAGGTCAACCAGTTCTACACGGCGCCAACGGCAATCCGGGCGCTCATGGCACACGGTTCCGAACCGGTCGAAAAATGCGACCTTTCCTCACTCAAGGTCTTGGGAACGGTCGGAGAGCCGATCAATCCGGAAGCCTGGGACTGGTACAACGAGGTCGTCGGGAAAGGGTCGCGGCCAATCGTTGATACCTGGTGGCAAACCGAAACCGGCGGGCACTTGTTGACGCCACTCCCTGGTGCAACCTCCACCAAGCCGGGGTCCGCGACCAATCCGTTTTTCGGAATCGAGCCAGCGATACTCGATCCGGTGACCGGCAAGGAAATCGAAGCGACCGAGGCAGAAGGTGTCCTTTGCATCAAGGACAGCTGGCCGGGCCAGATGCGGACAGTCTATGGCGACCATCAGCGATTCATCGAGACCTATTTCTCCGACTTCAAGGGGTATTACTTTACAGGTGACGGTGCACGGCGGGATGCGGACGGTTATTACTGGATCACCGGGCGGGTCGATGACGTCCTGAACGTATCGGGCCACCGCATGGGAACTGCCGAAGTGGAAAGTGCGCTTGTCGCGCATGAAAAGGTCGCGGAGGCAGCCGTGGTTGGCTACCCCCATTCCGTCAAGGGGCAAGGGATTTACTGTTATGTGACCCTGATGACGGGCGAAACGCCGACCGATGAACTGAAAATCGAGTTGAGAAACTGGGTTCGCAAGGAAATTGGCCCGATCGCATCGCCGGACCTCATCCAATGGGCACCGGGATTACCGAAGACGAGGTCCGGAAAGATCATGAGACGTATTCTCAGAAAGATCGCCGAGGACGACTACGGAGCGCTCGGTGATACGTCGACCCTGGCCGATCCTGCTGTCGTCGACGAACTGATCGAGAATCGAATGAACCACGATTAAGGCGCAGACTGCTGAACAAGGCGCGGTGTGACGACCGGATAGCCCAATCTCGTCCAAGACCGGAATCGTGACAGTCGAAACTTCCCGGAGCAGGCCAGCCCGATGGCAAGAACCGGTCGGTCGTTCAGGATCCCGATTTGCCCGTTGTGGCGGACCCTTGCGATTGGCCGTCAGTTGCCGAGGAGGTCATGGCATATCTCGAGGGCTTCAATCAGGCGGTCAACTTCATCCCGCGTATTGTAAAGACCGAATGAGGCCCGGCAGGTGGCAGTCAGTCCCAGCCGTTCCATTAACGGCTGAGCACAGTGGTGCCCGGCCCTTACCGCAATCCCTTTCTGGTCGACAATGGTTGAAATGTCATGCGGGTGACCCGCACCCGCAATGGTGAATGAGAAGATCGCTCCACGGTCTGCCGCCCGTCCCTGCACGTCAAGCCAGTTGAGACCTTCCATCTGGTCCAGGACATAGTCCCGAATGGTTGCTTCGTGAGATGCGATATTTTCCATTCCGAGTTGTTCGAGGTATTCGAGGGCTGCACCCAGGCCGATCATCGAGACGATCGGCGGAGTTCCGGCCTCGAACTTGTGCGGTGGCGTATTGTACGCGATGCCATCACGTCTGACCTCCCGGATCATGTCACCACCGCCCATGAACGGCCACATTTCATCGAGTCTCTCTTCCCGAACGTAAAGCGCTCCCGACGCTGAAGGGCCGTACAGCTTGTGCCCGGTGATCGCGTAAAAGTCGCATCCGATTTCGGTGACGTCTACCGGCATATGGACGGCTGCCTGGGATCCATCAACCAATACAGGAACGCCCAGGTCGCGAGCTCCTGCAGAGATTGCTTCGACATCAACCTCGGTGCCCAGGACATTGGACATGTGCGAGACTGCTATGAGCCTGGTCCTTGGAGTGACGGCCTCCAGCACGGATTCCGGCACGAGTTCACCGTCGTCGCTGATATCCACCCATCTCAACACAATGCCATTGCGCTCACGGAGAAAGTGCCACGGGACGATATTGGCGTGGTGCTCCATGACGCTGAGGACAATTTCATCCCCGGGTTTCATGTTCCGGGCTGCCCACGCATATGAAACGAGATTAAGTCCTTCGGTCGTTCCGCTGGTGAAAAGGATTTCATGGGCGTGCCGGGCACCGAGAAACCTCTGGATAACGGTGCGGACAGCTTCGTAGTTCTCCGTCGCCAGGTTGGACAGGTAATGCAGGCCGCGATGAACGTTGGCGTACTCTCTGGAATAGGATCTGGTTACGGCTTCAATGACTGCCGTCGGCTTCTGGGCCGATGCACCGTTGTCCAGATACACGAGCTGATTACCGTTCACACTCCTTTCGAGGATCGGAAAATCCCTGCGAATCGTGTCGACATCATACATTCAGCCACCGACTCCCGGCTGGAATCCAACCATTGGCAGGAAAGCGACAATCGTCAATGCGATCAGGAAAAGCGTAAGGATGACGCCCATGACGACCGCCAGTCCGCTGCGGAATCCATGGATCTCCTTGATGAAGCTGATGACGAGATAAAATGCGATTCCCAGTCCTCCGAATGTCACCAGCGACGTGATCGGTGGGAAGACCAGCACCGAAACAAGTTGGGCAAGCTGAACAATCAGGAGCATGGCCTGCAGCCAGATTATTGCTCCAAGGCATTCCTGATAACTCCCTGTACCTCCGAACACCTTTCCCACGCCAAAGATAAACCCCGCGACAATGAACATCGTGGCAATCTGGATTATCGTCAGGTTGATTGGCGACGTGATCAACAGCTCCGTCGCGCCATCCTGCATTGCCGGAGCAAGCTGGACGGTGAGAGTCGTTGCCAGCGTTCCCAGAATCGCGATCAGCAGCAGGCACTCCAGCCGCACAATCGGGGACGTGTTCAGAAACCGGACTGCGATACGAACACCTTGACCCGGTCTCACGATGGTCAGGTACGCAAGTTCTAACGTGTCCTTCAACATGCTGGGTAACCGATCATCCATCCGGTTTCCCGAAGGATGCCCGCCTGAAATAGGTGAATCTGCCGCATTCGGACCCGGTGCGCGGCCCGAGAGCCTCTTGCCCATCCACCATGTACGCAGGCCTTTCCATGAACTCAACGCGAATCAAGCAATGCATCCAGTACGAGAAAAACAGCACCGCTATCAGGACAAGCAGCGCTCCCGAAATCCAAGGTTGGAACGCCACCTCGACGATTCCGGCGACGAGTACAAGAGGCGACATGGCCAGGACGGCCCAAAAGAGAGCGAGGCGTGCATCGCGCCAGTTCCCCCGACCACCGAAAGCGCGTGCCAGGACATGCGACGTGGCCGCGACCGAATACAAGAGTAACGGCGCCATCAATAGTGAAACCGCGAAATGAATAGGCACGACAGCATGCAAGGGCGGTGAACCGGAAGGTATCGAATCGCGGAACAGTGACGGCATTCTGGCAACAAATGCCAGGAAACAGGCGAGCATACCGAAAAACAGGATGCGATCATCGCCGATGTTCTTGGCAAGCTGGCGTTCGAAACTCAAGCGAGGGTGTCGGTACGCAGTCAGGATTTCCGATGTCAGAGAGTTCATGACCGGTGTCGTGCAATCCACTCCGCCAACCGAATTCTTATATCTTCGGCGATGTCCCGATCGGAAATCTCGTCAACCGCCTCCTCGAGAAACGCCAGCACCAGTATTCTCTCTGCTTCCTTCCGCGAGATTCCTCTGGACATGAGATAAAACAGCGCTTCCTCGTCAATCGCTCCGCTCGTCGACCCGTGTGAACACGCAACGTCGTCAGCGTAGATCTCAAGTTCGGGTTTTGCCAGAAACTGGCTGGTCTCATCAAGCAGCAGGCCCTTGCTGATCTGGTAACCGTCCGTCTTCTGCGCTCCGGGTTTCACAAGGATTTTCCCCTGGAAAACACCTTTGGCACCCTCTCCGAGGACTTTCTTGAACACCTGGCGGCTCTCGCATCGTTCCGCGTCATGGACCACGAAAACTGAATCGTCGTGCAGAAACGCCCCTTCCCCTACGCAAACCCCGGCAACGGTCACACGGGAGTCATCCCCGCACAACTCGATAAACGCCTCATTGCGGGTATGCGACCCGTTGGCGGTCATCGTAAAACTCCTGAACGAAGATGCCTCCGCAAGGCGCGCGAACATGTGGGTGATCGCGCGGCGCTCATGGTCGCGTCCCTGGACTCTCACGTGATCGAACGAAGCAGCTGCCTCGAGTTCAACCTCGAGGACCGAGTTCAGTCGGGCGGCGCCCGGACCGTTTTCGAGCAATGTCAAGGACCCGCCCTGCCGAACAAGGACAACGGAATGCACGATCGCGTCGGACCGGTCGTTTTCGCGCAGGTAACCAAGGCAAACGGGCCTGCTGACCCGTCCGGATACGAGAATTGCGAATCCATTGGAAGCTCGGGCGGAATTCAGGGCCGCAAACGGCCTTCGAACCGGATCCTGTCCCCTGGATTCGAGTTTGCCGAATACCGATTTCGCCCAGGAAATGTCGAGCGCCATGGCGTCCGCGATCGTAACGATGTCGACGTGTTTCAACGCCTCACGGTCCGAGAGGTCCGGTCTGAAGACACCGTCAATGAAGACGAGGTTCAGACAGTCCGTTTCGTGAAACGCCGGCTGGACCGAGTCCGAAAGAATGGAAACCCGTTCGCAATCCGTCCTGGAAAATCCGTCCGGGCCGGCAAAACGCCAGTATTCGTCCTTGCGGGCCGGCAGTCCGATACTGCGGAACCGGGCCTCTGCGGCCGCTTGCGCCTGTTTCCCCCAGCCCGTGCCCCAAGGGGCATCGTAGTTTCCGAGAAATTCTTCGACTGTGTCCGTTTTTTGTTGTCCGGTCGACATTTAGGCGACCTTCTTCAACAGGTCGGAGTATCCGTTTTCCTCCACCCTGATTGCCAGTTCTGGACCTCCGGATTCGATGATGCGGCCATCCGCCATGATGTGGACAACATCGGGTTCGATGTAATTGAGCAATCGTTGGTAATGCGTGATCACCAAAATCGATCTGTCTTCCGTCCTCAACCGGTTGACACCCGCCGCGACGAGTTTCATGGCGTCAATGTCCAATCCGGAATCGGTCTCGTCGAGGATACAGACCTTGGGTTGCAGCATGGTCATCTGCAATATTTCATTTCGTTTTTTCTCGCCGCCGGAGAACCCGGTATTCAAAGGGCGTTTCAACATTTCCTGTTCGATTCCGAGTTCGTTCGCATGAGCCCGAACGCGTTTCAGAAACGCTCCCGCAGTAATTTCAGGTTCGCCTCTGGCCTTTGACAGCGAATTCGCCGCCGTTCGAAGGAACGTCATGTTGGTTACGCCTGGTATTTCGACCGGATACTGGAACGCGAGAAAAAGCCCCATGACGGCCCGCTCGCTCGGATCGAGTTCGAGTACATCCTCGCCGTCCAACGTGACCGTACCACCGGTGACCTCATATCCCTCGCGGCCGGCCAGGACATACGACAATGTCGATTTTCCTGACCCGTTGGGTCCCATGATCGCGTGCACCGTCCCGGGCGGCAGGCTCAGATCTACGCCTTTGAGGATCGGCTTGTGCTCATCTTCGAGCGCAACATGGAGACCAGAAATTTCGAGCATGTCAGACCTGCTTGTTGTTTTTACCCGCGGCAGATGAATCCTGCCTTCGTTCACCACCCATTCCGAACCGGGTACCCGGCTTGGCGTATCTCTGCACCAGCCAATAGAGGATTCCGGCAAAGACGCCCATGAGAACCGAAAAACCGGCGTTCGGCAACAAGGAACCGCCCATGCCGGTCGACCAGCCTATGAAGAAAACGACCCCGGCGGTTACGGCTCCATAGATGAAGGGTTGACGAAACCTGTTCATCCTACCGAGCCTTCCAGGCTGATCGCGACCAGTTGTTGTGCCTCCATGGCGAATTCCATCGGCAAGGCCTGCAGAACGTCCCTGCAGAAACCGTTGACGACAAGGGCAACCGCCTCTTCCTCGTTCATGCCGCGTTGCTGGCAATAGAACAGCTGGTCTTCATCGACCCGAGAAGTCGTTGCTTCATGTTCGACGCGCGAAGAGTTGTTCTTGACCTCGATGTACGGCACCGTATGGGCACCGCAGTTTCCTCCGATCAGCAGGGAGTCGCACTGCGTGTGGTTACGGCTGCTCCGTGCCCTCGGGTGCATCGAAACAAGACCCCTGTAAGTGTTTTGGGCGCGCCCGGCAGAAATTCCCTTTGAGACAATTCGCGAACGGGAGTTCCTGCCAAGGTGAACCATTTTCGTTCCGGTATCCGCCTGCTGGAAATTGTTGGCGATCGCAATTGAATAGAATTCGCCCTGGCTTTCGGCACCGCGAAGAATGCAGCTCGGATACTTCCAGGTTATTGCAGAACCCGTCTCGACCTGCGTCCACATGACCTTGGAGCGATTGCCGCGGCAGTCGGCTCTTTTGGTCACGAAATTGTAGATGCCACCCTTTCCGTTCTCGTCGCCCGGGAACCAGTTCTGAACGGTAGAATACTTGATCTCTGCCTCTTCCTCGGCCACGAGTTCAACGACCGCCGCGTGCAGTTGGTTGGTATCGCGCTGCGGTGCCGTGCACCCTTCAAGATACGAAACATAGGATCCGCGGTCGGCGATGATGAGTGTTCGCTCGAATTGCCCCGTGTTTTCTGCGTTGATCCGGAAATAGGTGCTGAGTTCCATCGGACATCGGACGCCGGGGGGCACATACACGAACGAACCGTCGGAAAACACCGCCGAATTCAACGTCGCGTAAAAATTGTCCGAAGGAGGAACGACCGTACCGAGGTATTTCCGAACGAGTTCGGGGTGCTCCCGGAGTGCTTCCGACATGGAACAGAAGATCACCCCGGCTTTCCCGAGTTCCTCCTGAAACGTTGTCCCGACGGAAACGGAGTCGAAAACGGCATCCACCGCGACCTTGCGTCCGTCAGCGGGTACATCGCCTGCACCCTGCACGCCCGCCAGGATCATCTGTTCCTGAAGGGGAATGCCAAGCTTCCTGTAGGTTTCGAGAAGCTTGGGATCGACGTCGTCGATCGACGTCGGCCGGGCCTCCGACATCGATTTCGGCTGGGCGAAATAATACTGGTCCTGAAAATCGATCTCGGGATAGTTGACCATCGCCCATTTCGGTTCCGACATGCTGACCCACCGCCGGTGTGCGGCAAGCCGCCATTCGGTCATCCACTCCGGTTCCTGGTTTCGATCGGAAATGTGATGGATGATGTCTTCGTTCAGGCCTTTCGGCGCGTACTCGGTTTCGATGTCGGTTTCGAATCCGTATCGGTAGGTACCGACCGATCGCACCGCTTCGACGGTTTCCTGATCGACACCTTCCCGTACGTTGAATTCACCGTCGTCAATGGCCACTTTGATCTCCATGGTTCAAATGCCGGGGCGATTACGCAGCGCGTGCCTTGTCGACCGCGCGGCGGCTGGACGCACTCCAGGCCTCGGCAAATTTCATCAGGTCTGTTTCCCGGGTCGAAGGACCTATGGAAACGCGAATCGCGCTTCGAACCGTTTGCGCATCGAAGCCCATCGCCCGTAGCGCCGGACTTCCGGTCCGGGTAACCTTCCCCGAACTGCAGGCCGATCCTGCAGATACCGAAAACCCTTGCAGGTCCATCTGGATCACCTGCGTTTCGCTATCCCATCCCGGAAGCGCGAAACAGCTCGTATTCGGCAATCGTGGTGCTCCACGCCCGATGAAGACGGCGTCCGGCACCAATTCGTCGATGCGCGTCTCGAATGAATCGCGAAGACTGGCCACGCGACTCCAGACCCCGTCCTCGAGGTCGCGCGAGGCGGCCTCGGCCGCCGCACCAAACCCGGCGATTCCGGACAGGTTTTCGGTACCTGCCCGCAACCCCGATTCCTGGCCGCCACCGAGGATTTGTGGGGGCACGTCCCTGCCCTCGCGAACCAAAAGTGCACCGACGCCGGTCGGGCCTCCAATCTTGTGAGCCGAGATGATTGCCATTTCCGCTCCCGAAGATCGGAAGTTGCATGGCGTCTTTCCGAATGCCTGGGCAAAATCGGCTACCGCCAGACCCGGCGGCAGTTGCTGCAGAATGCCGGTTTCGCTGTTCGCTGCCTGCGCCGAGGCATTGCCGGGATCAGGAACAACGATCCGTCCATCTGCCGTCGTCTCGAGGACGTGCTCTGCCCAGGCAAGCACGCACTCATGTTCGACCAGGGCGGCGCCAAGGTTTCGATCCGTCATTGCCAATGCGGCGGCTTCCGTGGCTCCGGAGGTAAAGACGACCTCCGTGGGATGCGCCCCGAACGCCGCTGCGACCTGGATCCTCGCACGTTCGACGATCGCACGCGCCCTTCGCCCCTCAAAATGCACCGACGACGGATTGCCGACAGCCCCGATCGCGCCGAGCATCGCGTCCCGGGCTTCCGGGCGCAAGGGCGCGGTCGCATTCCAGTCAAGATAGGTTCGGCTCACTTTTCGTCGGCCATCTGAAGAAGGTTGGGAACGGCGGGACACGGTGCGAGATGATTTGACGATATGTCGCTCAACCGCGTCTGGTGCATGTGTACATAGACCATCGCCGAAAGGCCTTCCCAGAACCTGTTGCTCAATGACTGAGCACGGGTTCCGGATACTGCCCCGGACTGACCGGCGCTTGTCGACAGCGCGTCCATCGATTCATCGACGGCGGATAGGATTTCAGAGACCCGAATTGAATCGCACGACCGCGCGAGTTGGTAACCTCCTCCCGGTCCCCGAATCGCGTGTACCAGGCCGGCCCGGCGCAACTTGACGAACAGTTGTTCAAGGTAGGGCAACGATATTTTCTGCCGCTGGGCGATTTCGGCCAGTGGAACTGCCGTTGCCGGACTTGCCCCGGCAAGATCGACGAGAGCAACCATCGCGTAGCGGCCTTTTGTGCTCAGTTTCATGACCTTTTTTCCTGGGTTCGCCCCGGTTGACGCCCGCGACCGAAAGCACTAACAGGCATGTTTCCGGGGAAGGAGACTTCTTAAAGATTTTAGAATCATTCTAATTTGTTCCCTTGCAACCGTCAACCTGTCCCGAACCGGAGGATGGCTGGCACAATCCGGAGATGTCGATGCCGGAAGTGATCTTTCAGGGTCCCGAAGGGCGCCTTGAGGGGCGCTATCACCCTCAAAAGGAAAAAGACAGCCCGCTCGGCATAATTCTGCACCCGCACCCCAAATTCGGCGGCACGATGAACAATCGTGTCGTCTTTAACCTTCATTACGCCTTTTTCAGGATGGGGTTCACCGTCCTACGTTTCAACTTTCGCGGAGTCGGGCGTTCCCAGGGGACGTATGACGAAGGTGTCGGTGAGTTATCGGATGCGGCAGCGGCGCTGGATTACCTGCAGGCGCTCAATCCGAACGCGAAACACTGCTGGGTTGCCGGATTTTCCTTCGGGGCGTGGATCGGGATGCAACTGCTCATGCGGCGTCCGGAAATCTCCGGATTTGTTTCGGTCTCGCCTCCCGCCAACATGTACGACTTTACCTTTCTTGCTCCTTGCCCGTCATCCGGCCTGATCATTAACGGTTCCGCTGACAATGTGGCTCCACCCGAGAGCATCGAGGATCTCGTGCGTCGCCTCCGTGAACAAAAGGGCATCACGATTTCGCACCAGGTCGTTGCATCCGCAGGGCATTTTTTCGAAGAGCCGAACATGGATACGCTGATAACGTGCGTCGATGAATACGTTCGCAGGCGGCTGACCGAGACCACGCGATAGTCCGGTGTCATCGGTCAAGACCGGAATTCCGGAAACGTAACGTACCCGAAACCGTTTTCGCCCTGTTCCCCACGTGTCGTTCAATCCGGTTCCGCCATGGACAATTCCTGTTTTCACAAGAGTCCGTCGGTCTTTCATCTCGACGGGTTGCGGCTTGGCCGGTCAACTCTGCCACCCGTGGTCGGAACCGAACAGCCGGTCGTGGACGGTAGCGACAGGACGAGGTTCCGCATTGAACGAACCGCCAGGAACGCGAACGCCTGCGCCTCCAGCATGTCCGAATCGAGTCCGGCATCCTCGACCGACAACACCGGTGCCGAGAGACGTGATGCCAGTTCGGACATCAATGTGCGGTTTCGGCTCCCGCCGCCCGCCACCAGCCAGCGTCCCGGGCGAGCAGGGAGGAATTTTTCGGCGCGGGCGACGGCCGCCGCCGACAAGGCTGTCAACGTCGCCGCCGCATCTGAATCCGGCAGAGAATCAACACTCTTGAGCACATCCTTGAATTCGTTCCGGTCCAGGGATTTCGGAGGTTTTCGGTCAAAGTATGGCCGGGAGAGCACCTCTTCGACGACTGCGAGATCGCATTTGCCGGTCGCGGCGAGATCTCCGTCCCTGTCAAATCCCCAATTCCTGCGGCGCCCCACCAGATCGTCGATCAATGCGTTTGCCGGGCCTGTATCGAATGCAACGAGCGCGCCAGGTGTTTCCGGTTCAGGGGCAAGCGGGTCCACGTAAGTCAGGTTTGCCACTCCGCCTAGGTTCAGGAATACGACCGGGCGTGTTTCGCCGATCCACTTCGCGCAGGCAAAGTGAAAGATGGATGCGAGCGGAGCCCCTTCCCCGCCGCAAGCCATATCCCTGGTTCTGAAATCCCAGACAACCACATTCCCGGCTTCTTCCGCGAGGCGTTTGCCGTCCCCGATCTGGTGCGTCTTTCCCATTCCGGGAGCATGCGCGACGGTCTGGCCGTGGAAACCGATGACCTCCTCCACCCCGGAGAAGGACGAAATGACCTCAAGATGCGCAAGGCGTACAGTCTCCTCCGCCTTGAGCAGGATGTCCGGCTGGTCGTCCTGCCAGAGTCCCTGTGCTGCAGCGATCGCCTCGATTTCCTCGGCGGAATAGGGACGATAGGAGTGATTGCCAAATGCGCAGATCCGTTCGCCATTCGTGAGCAACATGGCAGCGTCAACCCCGTCCATGGATGTGCCCGACATGCAGCCGAGCGACCAGATCGGTTCGAAGTCATCCATGTTTGTCGGCCTTTCGTCACAAGTTGCCTTGGTCTATAGGACCAACTGCCTACAGAAAGGGATATGAACCGGAGATGGAATTCAAGCCCAGATCTGATTTCCTGAACGTCCTGATTTCCAGGGGATTTGTGCAGGACTGCACCGATCTCGAAGGTCTCGACCGCGTTTTCGCGAAGACTCCGCAGTCTGCCTACATCGGGTTCGACGCCACGGCAGACAGTTTGCACGTCGGGTCGCTGATCCAGATCATGTTGCTCAGATGGTTGCAGAAAACCGGCCACCGGCCAATCGTTCTCATGGGAGGAGGAACCACGAAAATCGGGGATCCCTCGGGAAAGGACGAATCGAGAAAACTGCTTTCATCCGACATTATAGACCATAATATCAAAGGGATACGGAATATATTTGAAGCTTATATCCAATTTGGTGGCGCCGGAAGCGGAGCCATCATGTCGAACAATGCCGCCTGGCTGGATCAACTCAATTACGTGGATTTTCTGAGGAATTACGGGCGTCACTTCACGGTCAACCGGATGCTTTCCTTCGAATCCGTGAAACGACGGCTGGACCGGCAGCAACCGCTGACTTTTCTCGAGTTCAATTACATGCTGCTGCAGGCATATGATTTCATGGAACTGAACGCGCGATTCGACTGCCGGTTGCAAATGGGAGGCTCCGATCAATGGGGCAATATCGTTAACGGCGTCGACCTCACGCGACGGATCAACGGCTCGGAAGTCTTCGGCCTGACATCCCCCCTGCTCCAGCAAGCGGATGGAAGCAAGATGGGAAAAACGGCATCGGGCGCAGTGTGGCTGAACCCGGAGCGCGTATCCGCATTTGATTTCTGGCAGTTCTGGCGAAACACCGCCGATGCCGACACAGGCCGTTTCCTGCTCCTGTTCACCGAAATCGACCTCGACGAATGCCACAGGATGGCGACACTTGAGGGTTCGGAATTGAACGTGGCGAAGACGATGCTTGCCACCGAAGTCACCACCCTGGCCTTCGGTCGTCCTGCAGCGGAAAACGCTGAAAAAGCCGCGCGCGCACTTTTTGGCTCCGAGGGCTCGAATGGTGGCGGGACACAGCGAGACCGTTCACGGATGGATGAGAGGCTGCCTGTCTGTCATGTCGATGTAACGGATTCCGAAGATCGGGACGTTTCGGTCGTTCGGCTGTTTGTACTAGCAGGGCTCGTCAAGTCCGGCAAAGAAGCCAAGCGGCTTATCCTGGACGGCGGCGCGCGTGTCGACCACGTGGCCATTGCCGAACCTGCATTCAGAATCAGCCATGAAAGGCTCTCCGAAGGTGTCGTCCTTTCCGCCGGGAAGAAGCGACACGTTCGCGTTTTGGCCGGCTGAAACGCACGGGAAGTGGATTTCACCGGGTTGAAAGGTCCGAGGCGTGACGACACTGCCGTTCGCAGGCGGATCCGATCCGGAATGAGATTCTGTCGGTTTGATCGCAAACCGCGCTTGAAAGCAGATCCGGCGGGAAACTGGTTGGTTTTTCGCCCTTGATCTCCGGTCATTCCGTGACCGTTCCACGAATCCCGAGGCCGCCCATGGCCGATGCATCGCGCGGCGAAGGAAGACTTTGCGCGGTTCAATTGCCGTTCGAGCGCAGCCTCTTGTAAAGAGCGTCGGCAATTTCGGAATCGACGAACCGGGAGACGTCGCCACCTAGTCGTGCGATCTCTTTCACAAGGCGTGACGCGATCGCCTGGTATTCCGCGTCAGCCATCAGGAACACGGTCTCGATACTTTCATCAAGCAGGCGGTTCATCCCGACCATTTGAAACTCATACTCGAAGTCCGAAACGGCCCTGAGTCCGCGAATTATGATGCTCGCCGAAACGTCCTGCGCACACTGAACCAAAAGGTCGCCGAAAGGATGAACCGAAATCCTTGTCTCCGATGCCAATGCGATTTTGTCGGCGACGCTCGTCACCATTTCGACCCGTTCCTCGAGCGAGAACAACGGTTCCTTGTCGGCGTTGATGGCGACGCCGACAACGAGATGATCAACGAGGCTGCAAGCCCGTTTCAGAATGTCGACGTGGCCGAGCGTTACCGGATCGAACGTGCCAGGATACAGTCCCGTGCGCATGAGGTGCCTTTCACTTTGCCGTTCTTGCCATCTCAAATGTGCGGCAAACGCAAAACAGGTTTGCCGATACGCGGTCAAGTCGAATCATGGCCATTCTCGGACGTGACGGAGTATCGACAGACTGCTGAGCGGGATTACGTCCCCGATCACCGTTCCGCCCATTCGTCAGCGTTATTGCGTCAATGCGCCGATTTGAGTTAGTTGCCAAGATCGATATTCGCTGCGGGACACACCCGCGGCACAATCGGATCGGGAGCGAATGATGGAAGAGATCTCACATTTCGTAGACGGGAAACGGGTCAATGGCGTGGCAGGACGTTTTGCAGACGTCTACAATCCGGCGACAGGCGAGGTTATCGCAAGAGTCCCGCTGGCCAGCGCCGAAGAACTGGACAGGGCGGTCAAAGGAGCAAAAAAGGCGCAACCATCCTGGGCGGCCACGAACCCCCAGCGCCGCGCGCGCGTCATGATGACGTTCGTATCGCTGCTGAACCGTGACATGGACCGCCTGGCGGAAGCATTGTCCAAAGAGCACGGAAAGACTCTTCCGGATGCTCGCGGCGACATCCAGCGCGGTCTGGAAGTCGCTGAATTCTGTATCGGCGCTCCGCACTTTCTCAAGGGCGAATTCACGGACAGCGCCGGCCCCGGAATCGACATGTACTCGATGCGCCAACCCGTTGGAGTGGTTGCAGGAATCACCCCATTCAACTTTCCAGCGATGATTCCGATGTGGAAATTCTGTCCGGCAATCACGGCCGGAAACGCCTTCATTCTCAAACCGTCCGAACGCGATCCTTCAGTGACGGTCATGCTTGCGGAACTCCTGCAGGAAGCGGGACTCCCGAATGGTATTCTGCAGGTTGTGCACGGCGACAAAGTCGCAGTCGACGCGATTCTCGATCACGACGACATCGGCGCGGTCGGGTTCGTCGGATCAACACCGATTGCCGAGTACATATATGCGCGCGCCAGCAGGAACGGAAAACGTGTCCAGTGCTTCGGCGGGGCCAAGAACCACATGATCGTCATGCCCGATGCTGACATGGAACAGGCGTCGGACGCCCTGGTGGGATCAGGCTACGGAGCTGCTGGCGAACGCTGCATGGCGGTGTCGGTTGCGGTACCTGTCGGCGATTCAACGGCAGATGCGCTGCGCGAAAAACTGGTGCCGAAAATCGAAACCCTCAAGGTGGGGCCCTATACCGCCGACGGCGACATAGACTACGGACCGCTGATTACCGGCGAAGCCAAGGAGCGGGTTCTCGGTCTCGTGCGGTCCGGCATCGAAGCCGGCGCGGAACTCGTGGTCGATGGTCGGGACTTTTCGTTGCAGGGTTATGAGAACGGGTTCTTCGTCGGACCGCATCTCTTTGACCGGGTGACAAGGGACATGGACATCTACAAGACCGAGATATTCGGCCCGGTTCTGTCCACCGTCAGGGCGGATTCGTATGACGATGCCCTGGAACTTGCCATGGAAAACGAGTTTGGCAACGGAGCCGCGATCTTCACGCGCGATGGCGACACTGCGCGAGACTTCGCAAGCCGGATCAACATCGGAATGGTCGGAGTCAATGTCCCGATCCCGGTACCGTTGGCGTTTCATACATTCGGGGGATGGAAAAAGTCGGCGTTTGGTGACCTCAACCAGCACGGGCCCGATTCATTCAGATTCTATACGAGGACCAAGACCGTCACGTCCCGATGGCCGTCGGGAATCAAGGAAGGCGCGGCGTTTTCGATTCCCGTTATGGAGTGACGGAAGACCGGGACGTAGACCGAAGGCTCGTAAACTTGGCCAGGCTTCGGGTTCCCGGAGGACGGCATCACGAAAGGACGCGCCGTGGAGTTTCAGCTTTCGGACGAACAGCGGGCGATATTCGATATTGCCCGTGAGTTCGGGTGTGATCGGATTGGACCGCATGCACTTGAATGGGACCGTGCTGGAACCATTCCGAAATCACTTTGGCGCGAATTGGGCGAACTTGGCTTTGGTGCGATGTTCGCGCCGGAATCCATGGGCGGAACGGGGTTGTCCCGTCTTGACGGAACCCTGGTTTTCGAAGGTCTCTCGGCTGCCTGTCCTTCGGTCGCATCGTTCCTGTCAATCCACAACATGTGCGCCTGGATGGTGGCGACCTACGGAGGTTCGGCTCTTCGGGACAGGTATCTCGGTGGCCTCGCGTCCATGGATAGTATCGCTTCATACTGCCTGTCCGAACCGGGTTCGGGTTCGGATGCGGCCGCGCTGAACACCCGGGCGGTTCGTACGAATGACGGGTACGCCCTGACCGGATCCAAGGCATTCATTTCAGGCGGCAGCTATTCTGATCTTTACCTCGTCATGTGCCGTACCGGCGGAGACGGGCCCAAGGGAATCTCCAGTATTGTCGTGGAATCCGGAACACCGGGTCTTGGTTTCGGCGCTCTTGAAGACAAGTTGGGATGGCGGGCCCAACCAACGACACAGGTTAATCTTGAAGATGCCCGGGTCCCGTTTGAAAACCTGCTCGGTGACGAAGGGGAAGGCTTCACCTACGCCATGGCTGGACTGGATGGCGGGCGATTGAACATTGCGGCCTGCGCGCTCGGTGCAGCACAAGGCGCGTTCGACAAGACATTGGCCTATATGGCCGAACGCAAGGCATTCGGGAAATCGCTGAACCAGTTCCAGGCGCTGCAGTTTCGGCTCGCTGACGCAGAAACCGAGCTTCAGGCGGGTCGAGTGTTTCTTAGGCAGGCGGCGTGGAAACTGGACCAGGGCGACCCGGATGCAACCATGCACTGCGCGATGGCAAAACGATTTGTCACCGACCTCGCATTTCGCGTGGCCAATGATTGCCTGCAGTTGCACGGCGGCTATGGATACCTTGCCGATTACGGTATCGAAAAAATAGTGCGGGATCTGAGGGTTCATCAAATCCTTGAAGGGACGAACGAAATCATGCGCGTTATTGTCAGCAGGGCGCTGATCGGCAGGGATCGGCAGTGAGCGACATCCTTTGTCGTCGTGAAGGCAAGGTAGGCAGAATCACCTTGCAACGTCCCAAGGCCCTGAACGCGCTGAGCCATGCGATGATCGCCGGGATCGAGCGCGCCATCGATTCCTGGTGGCAGGACAACGACGTCAACTTCGTCATGATCGAGGGCATCGGAGAGCGGGCATTCAGTGCCGGCGGTGATATCCAGGACATGTACGATACCGCCACGCGCGGCGATTTCGAATACGGACGCCGGTTCTGGCGTGACGAATACCGCCTGAATGCCAAGATATTCAATTTCCCCAAACCATGGGTTGCGTTCATGCATGGGTTTACCATGGGAGGCGGGGTTGGCGTTTCGTGTCATGGGTCCCACAGGGTTGTCTGTGAAAACAGCATCGTTGCCATGCCCGAGTGCGGGATCGGCCTCGTGCCGGATGTGGGTGGATCACTGTTACTGGCGCGCGCTCCCGGGAGGATGGGGGAGTATCTCGGGACAACGGGAACCAGGATGGGACCCGCGGATGCCATATACGCGGGATTCGCGGACTACTTTGCCCCGAGTGAAAGCTGGGAAGAGATCAAGGCAGATCTTGTCGAAACGGGCGAAGTGGGAATCCTGGACGATCGTGCCACCCCGGCCCCGGGCGGAGTCCTGCATGAAAGGCAACGTGAGGTTGATCGGCACTTTGGAGGAGAAACGATTGCCGACATTCTCAGGTCAATGTCCGCAAATCCTGACAAGTTCGCGGAAGCGGCCTTGAGTGCCATCACCCGGAATTGCCCTTTGTCTGTCGCATGTTGCGTCGAAATCGTTCACCGCGTCCGTGAAAGCGATACGATTTTCCGGGCGCTCAGGGAAGAGTTCAGGTTCACCTTCCGCTCGGCCGAGCACGGGGATTTTATCGAAGGCATCAGGGCCGCGGTCATTGACCGTGATCGAAACCCTCGGTGGCGCCATTCGGACATCGACGCGGTTTCCGATCTCGACGTGGTGAGAATGCTGATGCCGTTAGGCGACGACGAACTGAGACTCGAAAAGGAAGGATTCGCATGATGAGGATCGGGTTTGTAGGTCTTGGAAACATGGGTTTCCCGATGGCACGAAACCTGGCCGCGGCAGGGCTGGACGTCGTCGGGTTCGATATCGCCGCCGGCGTGCCTGGTGGCGTCAGCCAGGGAGAAGATGTGAGGATGACGTCGAAAGAGAGGGATGTCGTGGTCACGATGCTGCCCGACGGCGACGTCGTACGGAGAGTTGCGGAGGAGATCGTTCCGATCATGCAACGGGGTTCGGTGTTGCTGGATTGTTCGACAATCGATGTCGAGTCGGCTCGTGCGGTTGCAGGCGATGCAGAAAGTGCGGGCATCCACTTTGTCGATGCGCCGGTTTCCGGGGGAATTGCCGGAGCTGATGCCGGGACACTGACATTCATGGCTGGCGGCACGTCCGTCGCCTATGAAATTGTTCGGCCGCTTTTCGAGATCATGGGTCAACGCTCGGTCCATTGCGGAGACAGCGGGAGCGGTCAGACCGCCAAGATATGCAACAACATGATATTCGGGGTGACCCTGATCGGAACGTGCGAAGCGTTTGTCCTCGCAGACCGGCTCGGACTCGATCGACAGAAACTTTTCGATGTCGTCTCGACCTCCTCGGGTTACAGCTGGACAATGAACGCCTACTGCCCTGCCCCAGGCGTTGGTCCGGTCTCTCCGGCCGACAATGATTATCGGCCCGGGTTCTCTGCGGAATTGATGCTCAAGGATCTTCGACTTAGCCAAAGAGCGGCCGAACAGGTTGACGCGGACACGCGGCTCGGTCGTCTCGCGACGGATCTTTTCGAACAGTTTGTCGACATGGAAGACGGTCTCGGAAAGGACTGCTCTGCCATGCTCCCGAGACTGGAGACCAGAAAACGGGACCAGAGTTGATCCTCTGAAAGGCGCGCGTGGAGTCTGGAAATCTTGACCCTGTTCCTTAAAGGATTGCCACCATGCGACGCCGATCCCGGCGCCTTTTCTGCACGCTTCCCGCAAGCTTTTATCGCCAATCCTGAGTGCTCGTCAGTGACGTTTGATGCATGTTCAATTCGCGAAAGGCCCCCGGGCCGGAAAATCGTACATGATGGACTTGGCAGTCCGGTTAAACTGGTCTTGCATGCCGGCAGGAATCCGGTCGCGTTGCGAGTCTGAATTCCACCCATCGGCCACTCTTGCCGTGCGTGCGGTCCCGGTGGCGGGCCAGTAGTGGAGAGACCGGATTATGGCGAGTGAAGCAACCATGGACGACAAGAAAAGATATATCCTTGCTTCCGTGAAAGAAAATGTCAGCCTGACAGTATTTGACGCCGCGACGAGAGAAATACGCGCAATCGTGCCGGTCGGTGAAAGCGGCATCGCGAAGCCGCACGAAATCGCCGTAACGTCCGACGAATGCATGGCTTTTGTCTCGCTCTACGGTGACAAGGACTACGGCAACAATACACCTGACAACCGGTTGGCTGTTGTCAACCTCGAGACCATGACGTTCGATGGGCATGTCGATCTGGGTCTTTATCGCGGTCCCCACGCCATGATGACTGATCCCATGGGAAAGATCTGGGTGACCGTCGAGCAAAACTGCTGTGTCGTGATCGTTGATCCGGTTTCCAGGGAAATTGAACACACGATTTGGCTGCAGGTTCCCTGCCACTTTCTTGCTGCCGCACCGGATGGTTCGACCGTCTGGTTTTCGGCGAAGGAATACCCCGTGATTGTGGAGGTGGATGTCTCGTCGCGGCGGGTCGTTTCGCGCATTCCGGTACCGGTGGGTGCACAGGCGATCCGCGTATCTCACGATGGCGGAATGCTCTATGTGGGTGACTTTCACAGACCATTGCTGCACTTGATTGATCTGGCAACACGGGAAATCGTCCAGACCGTCGGCCTGACCGGTGTTCCCGGCTGGCCGTTCAACAGTCATGACGGCACGAAGGTGATCGTTACGACTTATGATGAGTCGAAGAAACTGGGCTATGTCGAACTGTTGAACAGCAGCGACATGACGGACGCCAGCTTTGTCGAAGTCCCTGACGAACCGTTCCATGCTCTGCCGGAACCAGACAACCGGCATTTGCTGGTTGCCCTTGCCGGCGGTGAAATCACGAGAATCGATCTGAAGACCGCGACGATTGTCGAAGGTGGGTTTCCTGCCGGCGGCAGGATGCCCGAAATGCTCCTCTACGTTTAGTCCGGACGTATTTCAGCGCCAGCGGCACGGCCCAAAATTGGCGTGGACAGCAACCGGTGTGCGCTCACGATGCTGGCAGACGCCGAACTTCAGGGCATTCCGCACTACATCGCGACTTACTCCCCTGCGCGCGCGAATTCTTTCTCGAAACGCGATTGAAGCGCCTGTCCCGGCACCTGCACGAATAGGCGTAACATACGGAATCGTGGAGAATGCCAGTCTCAGAAATGGTAGTCGAGTGCGAAAAACAACCGGTCATTGTCACCAATCTCCCGGAACGGGACCTGGTCGCCGGACTTGTAGAGCACCAACCCGGCCGTCAGATCGACCGAGTCGGTCCAATCGAAAACAGCCTGCAATCTCTGGATGGCTCCATTCTCGCCTGCCAGCCCGAAATTTAGCGCGAGGAATGAGACTTCGATCGTGTCATTGCGCAAACTCCGGCTTATGCGAAACGCCGTGGCCGGTTCATTGCGGCGACGGTCGTCGGGCATTGAGGCCAGGCGGCTATCATAGTCGAAGATGTGACGATTGACCGCCTCGAAGGCGATCGCAGTTTCTGCAAGTCCGGAATACTCCAAGCCGACGAGTGCCGCCAGACGCGAGAACTTTCTCCCTGCCGCGTTGGTGAAACGCAGGCCCGCGTAACCGGCAACTTCCATTTTCAGCAGCCAGTTACCCGAAACGTAATTTCCCGCCGAGCCTACCATCCACATCCTGTTGCGGCGAAGCCGCGGACCGGTGCCGGTTTCCACGACATGCGGCCGGTCGTCGAAAACATTCGCTGCGTAAAAAGAGATGTCCCAACTCGGGAAGGTTCCCGTGAGTGCCACGGCGACTTCTGGTGAACCGAACGCATTGTCCGGATCGTCTTGCGGTGGCGCCGAAGCCTGCCTGGGGAAGAAGTCACTGCCGGGCACGGGCCCCTTGTCGAATCGGCGTTCGGGGACCGCAATCATACTCGCGTTCCATTGCCCGGCGTATACGTCGAGTCGTGCCATCGCGACCGGCAGCCGAAGATCCTCGATGTCGGTCATGCCTGGTAGCCGGTTATCGAGTGGATTGAGCACATCCGTGACGCGGAAAAGATCTGACCGGCCCCATATCACCACCTGGCGTCCCAGCGTCACGTCGATGTTCTCCCCCAGCGACCCTTGCACAAAGAGTTCGCCGAGTTCCGCCTCGCGCTCGTACGCGTCGAGAAACCCGCGCGGGTAACTGCTCCGCCCGTTTGCATGAAAGGCAAGATCGAACCAGGCATGTCCGGTGGCACGTCCTCGCCAATCCCGGCCCAGCTCCACGTCGGCTTCAACATCGAGGCGCGAATGCAGCGACGATAGACCGCGATGATCGACTTCCCCGGACTGGGGAGCATCGTGCGCAATATTGAAGACCATCCGCTCTTCCAGCGTAGCGCCGAGCCGGAGCCAGGCGGGCAGCACGCCCGAAGCATCCGGTTCGGTCGGACCAGGTGATGATTCGGTGTCGAAATCGTCCAGAATGTCGTCAATGTCGTCGGCGTGCACGGATGCAGGCGCATCCTCGAACCCTTCGAGCGCCAGCTCAAGTGAAGTCTGGCCTAGTCCTGGGCCGGCCACGAGAAGCAGGACAAGTACCAGGCGAAACGCCATGACGCCGTTCAGGTTCCCTTCTCGAGCTGCCTCAGGCTGAACAGACCCTCGTCAAGATCCTGGCCGTAACGAACATCTTCGAAGCGCATCACGGTGCGATGCAACGTCTCCTTGTTGCGCACGGTCCGCATGTCGAGTTCGGTCGCTGTCCATATGCCGTCGATCTTTTTCAGTGCCTTGATGTCCAGGTACTTGAGCCGGCCACCCTCGGAAAGCCAGTGAACTGCCCGGACAACCATGTGGATGTCCTGGCGTACAAACAGTACCGACTTCGAATAACCGTAGCGCCGTTCAACGATCCTGGAGGCCGGTATCGCTTCAACGAGCCAGGCCTTCTTTCCGCGGACCTCGCGTTCGCCCAGCAGCTTGTAGTTCCACTCCTCAAGAACGCGGCGGGTCATATCGACGTAGGAGAAATCGGTCCCCATGAAGGATTGCGACTTGTTGGCGCTGGCAATCCGCTTGGTCTTGTGCAGTTCGGGCAAGTACAGCCACTGGTCGTCATCCTGTTCGGGAGTCCGGTAATCATACGTCAGAAAACCGGTATTTCGCACGTTTGCGGGCGCAAGGAAGAACATCAGGTTCAGCCGGTCCCGTCCCCGGTACTTGAAAAACGTCTCCAGCGACCGGGTTCGCTCCCGGCCGTTCCGGTCGATCAGCGTCATCGTCAGCCTTGCAGTCCGATTGTCGCCTTCATCGCGGGCATCGACGCGCTGCATGATTTCCAGGGCCGTGTTCCCTGCCGGGTGCGCCGCCCACGGCAGCAAGACCAGGAGGGTGAGAACGACAACAGGTGGCAAAAGAGATTTCTTCATTCCGTTTCTCCCGGTACGGTCGAATCCCCGAACGGCGCCATATTGCGATAGCGCAACGCCATCAGCGCAGGGGCAAGTACAAAATCGGCGACGAGCGCGGTCAGTATGGTGACTCCTGTCAGCAGTCCGAAATCGATCAGGTTCTTCATGCCGGCGAGGCAGAAGATGAAAAATCCGGCGGACAGGACAATTGATGTCACGAGCATGGCGCGTCCGGACGTCAGGAGCGTCTTGCGAACAGAGTCCTCGATGTTTCCCGTGCGCTCGAAGTAACGATGAAAATGATGCATGAAGTGCACGGTGTCATCGACGGCCAGCCCGATCGCGATCGAACCGACAAGCATGGTAAACAGGTTGAGCGGGATTCCGGCGACCTCCATAAGGGCAAGCGTGAGCACAATCGGCGCGAGGTTGGGGAGCATGCTGATCAGGCCGGTTCCGAGCCGACCGATCAGGGCGATCATCATCAGGGTGATGACGCAGAAGGCGATCAGGTAGCTTTGTGCGGCGGAACGGATGGCGGCCTCGAGCGTTCGGCTCAACAGGCTCATGACACCGGTAATCGATACGTCCGCCATGTCACCGAACACGCCGCGAAACCGTGTCTCGACATCGCGAATGAACGGTGGGTAGACAAGGGTATCCCGCCAGGGCACGCGCATGGTGAACCGCGCGAGACGGAACTGGGTATCGACGAGATCCCCGAGGTCATCCGAACCCGAGTTCTCGAACAGGAGGAACTCTTGCGGGATCAGGCGCGGATTTTCCGGAATGCGGTAGTATTCGGGCCGGTTTTCATTGAGCGCCTGGTGGATTTCCTTCAACAGGTCGACCACCGAGAGGACCGCACCAACTGCGACAGGGTCGGCCGACTCTTCCTCGATTTCACGCGCAAGCGTGTCGAGCCTGACCAGTGTTCCCCGGTCGTGGAGACCGTTCTCGGCGCGTGTGTCCAGCACGACCTCAAGTGCAACCGAACCACCGAGGTCCCGGTCGATGGCGCGAGTCGCCCGGTGCACCGGCCAGTCATCGGGAAGCCAGGACAGGACATCGTGTGAGAAACGAAGTTGAGACGCCAGGCCGATGCTGACTGCAGCCATTACCAGGGCCGCCACAACGATTGGCACGGCATGCGATACACTCCAGTTCGCGATCGCGATCAGGAATTCGTCCAGCTTTTTCGCGGCCCTGCTTGCGAGGGGAGCGGATTTGCCCCGCCCCTTCGGGACGAGAGTAAGTCCCGCCGGCAACAGGACCAGGGTGTAGCCGAGCGTGATCAGGATACCGATGGCGGCATAGCGACCCAGTTCTGCGATCGGAGCGACCTCGGCCGCTGCAAACGATCCAAGCCCCGCCGCTGTTGTCAGGCTGGTCAACAAGATCGGAAGCCCGGCATGCCCCACTGCTCCGACAATGGCTTGCCGACGCCCGTTCCCGGTACGGACGTTCCGGGTATAGATCGCGAGCAGATGCACTGAGGCTCCGACGCCAACCGCGAGCAGGAACGAAGGCAGAATCACCGTAGGCAACTTGATGGTCGTGCCGAGATGTCCCATCAGCCCGACCGTGCTCAACAACGCCAGCAATACAACCCCGAGCGGCAGTACGACTGCTGCGACCGTACGGAACATGACGAACAAGAGCACCGCAATCATGCCGATGGCAAGCCCGATAAAACGCTTCATGTCATCCTGGAGCGCAATCTTGAGCGCGTCGGTGACCGCCGGCGTACCTGCGGTCCACAAGATGAAGTCCCCCGAATGGTGTTTGGCAACGACGTCCTGTATCGTGGCAAGCGTTTCGTGGATTTCGTCATCGGTCAGTTTCCCGGCCGTCGGCTGTGCCTGCAAATCTTCGTCGAACAGGTCGAGAGCAGATTCGAGGGACGCGTTGCCAGATTCGGAAAAACGCGACAACTCGAGTGCCAGCGTCGTCACCTTGCCGTCAGGCGAGATCAGCAGGTTGCGGTAGAGGGGGGTGGCGAGTACGCGGTCGCGAAGTTCCGAGAGTTCCGCTTCGGACTCCGGCCAGGATTCCAGGAGGTCACCAACGATCAGGCGGTCGCCTTCCGCCCGGGTGCTGCGCGCATTGATCATTGAGGTGATGTCGGCAAGGTGCGGAACGTTTCCGGCCAGGTCTTCATGCAGTGCTTTCAACCGCAGCAGTGCGCCACGGGTGAACAGCGCATCCGGTTTGGCCGAAATTATGATCACATCGTCTCGGCCGAATTGTGCACGAAACTCCTCGTATCTTACGAGAACAGGGTCATCTGCGTGAAGAAACGATTCGGTCGATGTGTCGACGGTGACTTGGCGCAACCCGCTCCCGGCCGCGGCAGTGGCGAGCAACACGGCAAGGATCGCGAGAATCCTGTTCCGGCACAGGAAGACGGCAAATGCCTCGAACCAGTTCTCGATCCTCTGCCTGATCCGGGTCATGGCTTGTCTTTGCCGAACCGGCCCCGACCATGTCTGCCATTGAACGGGTCCGGAACCTGCGCCGGGCGGCGTTCCGTGAAAGCTGCCCTGTCGCCGAGGAGGCAGGCACCGGTACGTTCAACCTTACGCGGATAAAACGGGCCGGCGAGGTCCAAGGCCACGGGGAGATTTTGTCCGCAAGTGCCGAAACCGACCGGATTGGGAGCGGCAATCATGTGCAGGCAGGCCATGTTTCCGATGACCACCGACGGTGTCCCCCGGATTCGGCAGATACGTACTCTTCACTTGCCCGGTTGCCGGAAAAATACGACCCGTTACCCGACACCGTCGGCAGGGCCGTACAGCTGTTGCAGTCCGCAATCGATTCCGCTGGCATGCCCGTCCCTCTGTAGCGGAACTTCGCCGCGGCTGCCTAACGCAAGCAAAACTGCAGGCGAAACCGCCCAATTTGTGCATGTATTTCGGCGTCACCTTAACAAGGCGGAGGATTCCTAGCAAATGCTCCCAGGGCAAGGCGGCTCCCTTGAGCAATTGCGGAACGCGTGCGGGATTTCGGACTCGACTGACCAATCGATGCGGTCACGCGAACGGTTCGTTGATGGAGACCGACTGAATTCTGCCAGTGACCTTCGTGAGGTGTACCTGCGTCGTTGCAATGAAGCCACTGCGATCGGCGCATGCGCGCACGCGAAGTATCGGACACCTCCCCCCGACGGTATCGATCTGGCAGGACACGGCTTTCGTACATTCGGAGAATCAGCGATCGGATCGGTTGTATTCAGGATGGCACTGACCGACACCGCGGAACATCACGAGGTTCCTTGAGTCGCGGCCTAAGGGCTCGTCACGAAATAACCGTTACATTGTCAGGGTTCGGAAGCAAGGTATAGTTCCAGTCCCCATGGAAGTCGGCGCGCCGGATATCCAGGGCCTCGATCTCCGATTTGTTGATCTTGATGCCGGTCGGGTACTCGTTCGTGTCCCGGTCACAGTAGACCTTCAGTCCCGTGCCGGTCCTGGTGGAGCCGATCAGGCTGATGACGGCTTTGAGGGTGTACAGGGGTTTTCCGTGCCAGTTCCGGGTGATGAATGAGAAGAGTTTGTGCTCGATTTTGTTCCTCTTGCTGGTGCCGGGTGGCAGGTGGCATACGCTGATCTCGATGCCGAGTTCGCGTGCGAGATTCTGCAACTCCACCTTCCATAACCAGATGCGGCTCCCGTTGGAGCCGCCGCAGTCGGCGGTGATGAGCAGCCTGCAGGCCTCGGGGTAGCGTTCCTTCCCCAGGTGGTGCCACCGACGCCGGATGTTCTCGATCGTATCCATCTCGCGAGTGAATCACGTTTCGATTCCGGGTGGCATCCCTCAGCGACAAATCGATTCGCCTGTTTCGCAACGAACCCTAACCAGTATCGACCCCAGAGTGATCATCGGGGTTTTTCGTAAATTATGACCACAAAATACTTGGCATCCGACTAGATTGTTGCTACATTATAGGCATAACGACGGCGCTCGAATACGAATGGGACGAAAACAAGCGCCGAGTCAATATTGCCAAGCATGGTGTGGATTTCGCGGCCATGGAGCGATTCGAATGGGATACGGCAGTGATTGATTTTGACAACAACCACCCGGAGCCACGATGGATCGCCAAAGGATTCATCGGTGATGTCCTGCATATCTCGTCGTCTACACCGAACGCGGAGACAGAATCCGCATTGTCAGCCTGCGAAAGGCGACTACGAAGGAAATGAGAGACTATGCCCAAACTTAGGCCCGGAACCATCTGGCCGGAACCCGCCAAGGCCGATTTGACCGAAAAGCAAATCGACAAGATTGCGGCGTCCGATATGACGTTCGACCAGGTCGTAGAGGAGTACGGCGAGGAGATCGCCATTCGAGTTGGTATCGCCAGAGACCCGGACACGCACGAACTGACCACCAACGAAAGCCTGCGCATGAGGCCGGCTTCCGAGGTCGCCCCGCACATCGTCGCGGCATACCGGCGCGGTCGCGGAAAACAGAAGGCTCCAACCAAGAAGCATATCGGCATCCGTCTCGATGCCGATCTCGTGGCCCACTTCCGTGACGGCGGACGCGGTTGGCAGACGCGAATCAACAAGACGCTGCGTCGGGCAGTGTTCGACGATGGTTGAGGCATGGGACTGATCGGGAAGGGTCGCGCGTCGCTGCCTTCACACGGAGGGTTTGACGGAAACCCTGTCACCCCCCGGTTGCCGTCTTCAGGCGCACGATCGCCTGGCCCACCTCCGGAATCTTGGCAGCCATTGCGGTCAGTTCCTCGGGCGTGAACCGTGCGCGGACAAGGTCCCAGGAAGTGCGCCTCTTGTGATCCCTGGTTTTCGGATCAAAACCGGCATCGAGAAGCAGGTGTCCGGATGATGACAAAACGATTCGCCTGTTTCGCAACGAGCCCTAACTGCCTGTGTCGATGGACATCGCTTAACCGTAACCGGGGTCACGCCATGAAAGGGAATCCCCGGTCAATTTCCGAATTGGCTTGACAGCCGGTAGATGCTTTCTCGTTGAACGTTGGCCAGATCTCCGGAATGGCTCACGCTGCGGCGAAGTGCAGCGGTTGCAGAGCTTTTTTCAGGTACAACCCGGTGTGGCTGTTCGGTTGATCAAGCAGGAGTTCGGGCGTTCCAGTCGCGACGACCTCACCTCCTCCCTCACCGCCTTCGGGACCGATATCGATGATGTGATCGGCGGTCTTGATCACGTCCAGGTTATGCTCGATCACGATGACGGTGTTTCCCTGGTCGACGAGCATGTGAAGGACATCCAGAAGCCGTCGGATATCCTCGAAATGCAGCCCGGTCGTTGGCTCGTCCAGAATGTAAAGTGTCTTGCCCGTGGATTGCCTGCCAAGTTCCTTGGCCAGTTTCACCCTTTGCGCTTCCCCTCCTGACAACGTGGTCGCTTGCTGGCCGATCTTGATATATCCCAGCCCGACTTCGTTCAGGGCAACCAGTTTGTTCCGGATCGACGGGATCGCGCGGAAGAACTCCACTCCTTCCTCGACCGTCATGTTCAGGATGTCGGCGATCGTCCTGTCCCTGAACCTGATTTCCAAGGTTTCCCGGTTATAGCGCAATCCCTTACAACTCTCGCACGTCACGTACACATCGGCGAGAAAATGCATCTCGATCTTCTTCACGCCTCCCCCCTGGCACGCTTCGCACCGGCCTCCCTTGACGTTGAATGAAAACCGTCCCGGCTGGTACCCTCTTGCCCGGGATTCCGGCAACTGGGAAAACCAGTCCCTGATCGGTGTGAACGCGCCGACATACGTTGCCGGGTTCGAGCGAGGTGTCCGGCCGATTGGCTGCTGATTGATGTCGATGACCTTGTCGATCAGCTCGAGGCCCTCGATCGACGCGTAATTGTGAGGGCGCTCGCGCGAGCGATGAATCTCGCGTGAAGCACACCTGTAAAGCGTTTCAACGACCAGTGTCGACTTGCCGCTACCCGACACACCGGTCACGCATATGAACGTGCCGAGCGGGAACGAAACCGCGATGTCCTTGAGATTGTTGCCCGTGGCACCGGAAATCCTGATCGCCTTTCTGGAGCCGTGCCGACGATGTGACCGGACATCGATTCTGCGGACTCCGCACAGGTACTGTCCGGTAATCGAGTCCGGATCCTGGGCGATATCGTTCGGCGTGCCCTGGGCGACAACCTGCCCGCCGTGAACGCCTGCCCCCGGACCCATGTCCAGAACATGGTCTGCCGAGCAAATTGCCTCTTCGTCGTGCTCGACAACGATCACGGTATTGCCCTGGTCGCGCAGGCCCTTCAGCGTATCGATCAACCGGTTGTTGTCGCGTTGGTGAAGACCAATGGACGGCTCATCCAGTACATATAGAACTCCGGTCAGTCCTGATCCGATCTGGCTGGCGAGTCTGATGCGCTGACCTTCCCCTCCCGACAGCGATCCGGCCGCGCGCGCCAAGGTGAGGTAGTCGAGACCAACGTTGACCAGGAACCCCAATCGTTCCCGGATTTCCTTGAGCACGTCGGTCGCAATTTCCCTTTGCTGTTCGGACAGATGGGCGGGCACCCCTGCAACCCATTCTAGGGCCTGACCGATCGTCATTTCCGCCACTTTGCCGAGATTGTGTTCACCGATGCGTACGGCAAGCGCTTCAGTCCGGAGGCGTTGGCCTTCGCAAGACTGACAGCGACGCGTATTCCGGAACCTCTCCAGATCATCGCGAACGTGTGAAGATCCGGTTTCCTTGTACCGCCTGCGAAGGTTTGGGATGATTCCTTCAAAGCGGCGGTCGAATCTCAACAACTGGCCATTGTGCCTGAATTCAAACGGGAACGTTCTCTCGCCGGAACCGTACAGGAACAGATTCCGATGTGCTTCCGGAAGTTCACGCCACGGAACCGTGATGTCGATATCGAGTTCAGCCGCGAGCGTCTTGATCATTCCGCTGAAAATGCCCGTGTTTTTCCGGGACACCGGTGCGAGCGCGCCTTCCAGGACGGAGAGATTGACGTCAGGGACAATCAGCAGTTCGTCGAAAAAGGACTCGGTGCCAAGGCCATCGCATTTGGGACAGGCTCCGGCAGGTGCATTGAACGAAAAAAGGCGTGGCTCGATCTCCGGTATCGTGAATCCCGATTCCGGACAGGCGAACTTCTCCGAGAAGACGATTCGTTCGGGTTGTGCGGAGGTGTCTTCGGGGACGGTTTCAAGAATTGCTATGCCATCAGCCAGATCAAGCGTTGTTCTGAAACTGTCGGCCAACCGTTGCTCGATTCCGTCACGAATGACGACCCGGTCGACAACGACGTCGATGTCATGACGAAAGTTCTTGTCGAGTTCCGGAGGTGAATCCAGGTCGTAGATCTTGCCATCGACCCTGACGCGCTGGAATCCTCGCTTTGCAAGTTCCTGAAACTCCTTTCGATATTCTCCTTTCCGGTTGCGGACGGTCGGGGCAAGTACAAGGCCGCGTGCACCCTGCCTGAGGCACATGACCCGATCGACCATGTCGGAGACCTGCTGCGCAGCGATGGGCAATCCGGTTGCCGGGGAATACGGCGTTCCCGCGCGGGCGAAAAGAACCCTCAGATAGTCGTGGATTTCGGTAACCGTACCGACGGTTGAGCGGGGATTCCTCGACGTCGACTTCTGCTCAATCGAAATTGCGGGAGAGAGGCCGGAAATGTGGTCCACTTCGGGTTTTTGCATCATGTTGAGGAACTGACGCGCGTAAGCGGACAGGCTTTCGACGTAACGTCGTTGTCCTTCCGCATAAATCGTGTCGAACGCGAGGGACGATTTCCCGGAGCCGGACACGCCTGTGATGACGACAAGTTTCCGCAGGGGAATATCGACGTCGATCGACCCGAGATTGTGTTCCCTTGCCCCCCGTATTTCAAGATTCTGAGGTTGGCTCATCGACCGCCTTTGCCCTTCGTGCTCGACCTGAATTCGTCTACCGGAATGGCGACCGGAATCCAACCGGACTTGACGTGTCCGGTACCGGTGACGGGCGAGGCGCACGGGGCAAAGCCATGCCGTCAAACCTGTTTTGCGCACGTCGATATTTTCATGTAATCGGAATTTGGGTCGGCTGGTGGTCATGGCATTGAAACGCCTAAACTGCGGTCTCGACATGATCAGCGCGACTGGAGCTACCAGTGTTCGAGATCAGGCCACGATCTTCGGTTGATGGAGCGGAGTACTGTTGATAGACGGTGCAGATTGGCGCTGAGGGCCACAGGAAAACGTTCGGATTTCCCAGGTGCTATCGACCTCAAGTGTTTTGGAATTCTGCGCGGTTCTGGCCTTTCGGAAACGGGGTGCGGCTGGTTTCGGTGGCGTTCTGGCGCTTGTTGGCGACATGCCTTGAATCAGGTTTTTGGGCAGAATCTGGCCGGTACGGGAGTGGAAAGAAATGAGTGGAAGTTTGAACAAGGTCATGCTGATCGGCAACCTTGGACGGGATCCGGAGGTCCGGAGTTTTCCGAACGGTGGACAGGTCTGTAACTTGCGAATCGCGACGACCGATACGTGGCGCGACCGTGAAACAGGGGAACGGAGAGAGCGGACCGAATGGCACAGTGTCGCGATTTTTTCTGAAGGCCTGGTACGGAACTGCGAACAATACCTCAGAAAGGGCTCTAAAGTCTATGTCGAGGGTCAACTCCAGACCCGAAAATGGCAGGACCAGGCGACAGGAAGCGACCGTTATTCGACAGAGGTCGTGGTCAGGGGATTCGGGGGAGCGATCACGTTTCTGGACCGACGGAGCGACGACGGATTTGGTTCCCGCGACGGCGGGCATAGAGGGTCCGGCGGTCATTTCGGAGATCAGGACGATTCACGACAGACCGCCCAGATCGGATTTGATTCTGAAGAAGAAGATGAGCTCCCCTTTTGACAAGTCCCAAAATGGAAGCTGTCGAACACATGATCCAGTGCCGGACCGGCTTTCCGCCAATGCCGGGGGACGACGTCGAGCCAGCTGGTAGGATCCGGGCGTTTCACGCAACTTGAGCAACCTGGCCATCGGCTGAAATCGTCGGGGCGCATGACGGGCACTCGGGGAAAGAACTGCCCCGTATTGCGGTGGGTCCCGACCGTAACCCCGCCACTGAAATCATGATGCTGATCGGTGTTTGAATGTCCCTGTTCGACTAGGCGTGACTGTTTTGACTAAACTGCTTTCATATGTTTGCATAATGAATTGAATAAAAATAATTTTAGCCATTATTTCGATCCGACGCGGCAGGTTGCGGATTTGTGCCTGGAGCCGCCAAACTGAAGTGCGTGGCATTGCAAATGGCGGTATTTGTGCTACAGTGATCTACAACATTTGGTGTGAGTTGCGGGTGGAAAGCAGATTTGGCTGACATGACTGAAATTCCGGAAGAAAACCCGCCGATTTCGGAACCCGGCGACGGTCCACAGATTGCCATCGAGGAGGAAATGAAGACCTCCTATCTCGATTACGCAATGAGCGTGATCGTCAGCCGGGCGATTCCCGACCTGAGAGATGGGTTGAAGCCTGTGCACCGTCGCATTCTCTATGCGATGCACGAAGCCGGGAACGCTCACGACAGCCCCTATCGAAAATCTGCCAGGCCGGTTGGCGACGTCATGGGTAAGTACCACCCTCACGGAGATGGTGCGATCTACGACGCGCTTGTTCGCATGGCACAACCATTCTCCATGTCATTACCCTTGCTCGATGGCCAGGGGAATTTTGGTTCCGTTGACGGCGATAATCCGGCGGCAATGCGCTACACGGAAGTCCGCATGGACCGGCCAGCCGGCTTCCTGCTTTCCGACATCAAGGAAGACACGGTCGATTTCCAGGACAATTACGACGGAAAGGATCTGGAACCGATCGTGCTGCCGTCCCGGTTCCCGAATATGCTCGTCAACGGAGCAAGCGGAATCGCGGTCGGAATGGCAACGAATATTCCACCGCATAACCTCGGTGAGGTCATCGACGCGACGCTGGCTCTTATCGAAGACCCCGATCTGGATTCGATCCAGATTTCAACACGGCACCTGCCGGCGCCGGACTTCCCTACGGGCGGAGTTATCCTTGGTACGATCGGAGCCCGGCAAGCCTACACTTCCGGACGAGGCCGTGTCGTCATTCGCGCAAGGGCGGAAATCGAAGAAGATGGCAAGGACAACCCTGCGATCGTCGTTACCGAAATCCCTTACCAGGTCAACAAATCGTCCCTGGTCGAACGAATTGCAGAACTTGCGCGCGACAAGTCGATCCCGGGAGTTTCGGGTGTCCAGGATGAATCGGACCGATCCGGAATGCGGATTGTCGTGCAGCTGCGACGCGACACCTCACCTGAGGTGGTCCTGAACCAGCTGTATCGACAGACGGCGCTGCAGACGTCATTCTCGTGCAACATGTTGGCACTTAACGCCGGACGTCCCGAATTGATGGATCTTCGGGGATTCCTTTCGGCGTTCATCGAGTTCCGGAACGAGGTCGTTGTTCGAAGGACAGCATTTCGTTTGCGCAAGGCGCGCGAACGAAGCCACCTGCTCTGCGGATTGGCGGTTGCAGTCGCCAACGTCGATGAAGTCGTGGCCATGATCCGATCGTCGGCCAGCCCTGCAGAAGCTCGGGAAAGGCTTCTCGAGCGGACGTGGAACGTTGCGTCGATCATCGAGTACATTCGACTCATAGACGACCCGTTGCACGGGATAAGTGAAGACGGGACGTACAGACTGTCGGACACCCAGGTTTCAGCCATCCTGGAACTGCGGCTCCAACGCCTCACTGCCATGGGCGTCAAGGACATCGGAGAAGAACTCGCGACCCTTGCCGATCAGATCAGGGACTTCCTGGATATTCTCGGGTCGCGCGAGAGAGCGCTGGCCATCATCACCGACGAACTGAACGAGGTTCGGAAGAGGTTTGCTCAGCCACGCCGGTCCGAAATCGTTGATGATACCGAGGAACTCGATGACGATGACCTGATTGAACGTGAGGACATGGTCGTCACGGTTACCAACGAAGGATACATCAAACGGACCGCGCTGTCCGAATACCGGGAACAAAAGCGCGGCGGAAAAGGCCTCAAGGGTCCAGCAACGAAGGAAACGGACTTCGTAACGTCCGTGTTCGTCACCGATACGCACACGCCGCTCCTGTTCTTCTCAACTACCGGAATGGTTTATCGGCTCAAGACCTGGCGGCTGCCTCAAGGGGGAAGAAACGCCCGCGGAAAAGCCGTGGTCAATATTCTGCAGATCAGGCAGGGCGACTCGATTGCTGCAATCATGCCGGAATCGGATCATCCGGACCGCGACTACATGGTTTTCGCGACGCGGAATGGTCGAATCAAGATCAATGCCCGTACCGATTTCCAGAATATTCGGGTCAATGGAAAGATCGGGGTCGGCCTCAGGGACGGTGACAGCCTCATCGGGGTGCTGAGTGCGTCACGCGCCGAAGATATCCTGCTGACAACTTCGCGCGGTCAGATTGTCCGTTTTCCGGTCAAGAGCATTCGGGTTTCCAAGGGCAGGCCTTCCACGGGCGTCAGGGGAATCAAGTTGAAGCGGGGGGACAGTATCGTTTCTCTCGCAATCATCCGGCATGTCGAGCTTTCGGCAGAAAAACGAAATGCATTTGCAAGAAGGCGTTCTTTGGAAAAAGGTCTGGAGGACGAAGTCGAGAGCGAAGTTGAGGGCGATGTCGAGCCTGGCTATTTCCTCGGTGACCAGGAGTATTCGGAATTGCTTGATTCCGAGGAGTGGATTCTGACGATAACATCCAAGGGATTCGGCAAACGTACGTCCGCGCACGAATTCAGGATCCAGGCCCGTGGCGGGAAAGGCTTGAAGGCGGCCAACCTGAAGTTGCGCAACGATCGAATCGTCGCTTCATTGACAGTCGAGGATCACGATCAGATCATGCTCGTGACGTCGACGGGCCAGTCCATAAGGTGCCCGGTTTCTGATATCCGGCGAGCCGGACGTGTGTCAGCCGGTGTTAACGTTTTCAGGATAGTGGACGAGGAAGAAGTCGTGTCCGTCGCCAGAATCGCCGAGCCGGACAGGAACGGCGGCGAAACAGACGACGACGGTGCGAAAACACCTATCCGAGAAGATCCTGATTAGGAAGGCGACACCTTCCGGGAACGGTTTCGCGGTCCGCATTCGATCGTTTTTGCCTGCACGGGATCGAGTCCCTTCAGATTCGATTTCCGGCAGTTGGAATTCGTAGGATCCGACCGAAGGCTTGACGCGTTCGGTAGACTTCTGCTCAACTCCGCCGATTGAAGATGGAGCAGACCGATGGCTAGAGATTTCCTCTCGGAGGTCTATTATCTGGACACAGATCAGCAGAAACATGATCTCTACAGTGAATGGGCAGAATCATACGATGCGGACCTGACTGCTCACGGGTATGTCACTCCGCAAAGATGCGCACAGGCTGCAGCGCGATTTGTCAACGACAAGGCCCGGCCCGTCTTGGACGTGGGATGCGGAACCGGGATTTCGGGAACGGCGCTCGCCGCAGCGGGGTTCTCGAATATATTCGGGATGGACATCAATCGGGAGATGCTCGCCAAGGCAAAAGACCTTGGAATTTACAGGAATCTCTCGGTTTCCGAACCTGGCGCACCTTTGCAGTTCGAACTTGGCACCTATGAGTTGATCGCGGCAATCGGTGTCATCGGCACCGGGGCGGCCCCGATCGACTTTCTCCACGAATGCCTGTCGGTACTAGCGTCAGGCAACCTGATGGTCTTTTCGTTCAATGACCACACCTTGGCCGAACCGGAATACATGCAGGCTGTTGAAGACAGGCTGGGATCCGGAGAATTCCGGATGCTCCACGAGGAGTATGGCCCTCACATTTCAAAACTGGATATGTGCTCGACAGTATTCGTGATGCAAAGAACCTGAATGCGCGAACGTTTTGCCCCATCTCCGACCGGGTTTCTACACGTTGGACACGCATATTCGGCCCTGACAGCCTGGCGGGCGGCCGCGGCATGTGGGGGCGAGTTCCTCCTGAGAATTGAAGACATTGACGCTGCGCGGTGCCGGACAAGGTTCGAAGTGGCGATTTACGAGGATCTCGGATGGCTTGGCCTGACCTGGCGGAAGCCAGTCATGCGGCAATCGGAAAGACTGAACATTTACGCGGATGTCCTGTCGCGGCTTGTCGCGTACGGACTCTGCTATCCATGCCGATGCTCAAGGAAGGATATTGCCGCGGCGCTTTCCGCTCCGCAGGAATCAGGCCGGTCCTCCATCCAGGATGGAGAACGTCAACATGCCGCGCCAACCCACTCATCTCCCGAATCCAGGAAACCGTCTCTCCCCCCGGTCTACCCCGGCACATGTCGCGGGCGGTCAATGGACGACCTCGAACCAGGCGATGCAATCCGTCTGAATCTTCGTCGAGCGATCGAGTCAATTGGTGGCGCGGATGTGCTTGCGGGTCTCGGGTTTTCAGAACTCGGGTCCGGGAATCCGGTCCACGTCAGGATCACCCCTGAATCCTTGATCGGCATGCTGGGAGACGTCGTCCTTGCGCGAAAAGACATTGGAACGTCGTACCATATCGCCGTCGTCACCGACGACGCCATGCAGTTGGTCACGCATGTCACGCGGGGCGAGGACATCGCGTTCTGCACGCCCCTGCATGTCTTGCTCCAGACAATCCTCGGATTTCCGACACCGATCTATCGTCACCATCGTCTGATTCGGGACAGCCAGGATGTCCGGCTTGCCAAACGACATGACGCAGTTTCTATTCGATCGCTCAGGGAAAGAGGAAAGACGCCTGATGACATCTTTTCGATGGTCGGACTTGAGATGCCTTCGTGAGACTTTCCTCCGATTCCGCACCCGGCAGCCTGAAGATTCGCTAAAACCGGAGTTCAATCCTTGGAGAGTTGACCAAACCTGCCCAAATCAGAGGCGGTGAACGGCGACTACTTGCCGACCTTCTTTACCGAGTCTATCGAGGTGAAAAAACAGCTTCTCTCTCCTGTGTGGCATGCGGGGCCGGTCTGTTCGACCTTGATGAGCAAACAGTCCCGATCACAGTCGATGTGTCCGGTTACCAGTTTCTGAATGTTTCCCGATGTTTCGCCTTTTTGCCAGAGTGCCGATCGAGACCTCGACCAATAGGTAACCCTGCCCGTTGCAAACGTGCGTTCGACCGCGATACGATTCATCCAGGCCAACATCAGGACCTCGTCGGTCAAATGGTCCTGAGCAATCGCGGGGATCAGTCCTTTTTCATCATATTTGAGGCTGTCGGGGTCGATTGTATTCATGGATACTTTCCAAATTCTTCAATCGGACCTAATTAAAGTATATTCCAGTGGTGTTGAAGGCACACGACCGATGGCAGAAGCGAATGACGTGATCCAGCTTTATGCCAAACGCATTCTCGCTCTGGCCGCAGAGATTCCGTTTGCGACACTGATTCCTGAACCAGAAAGTTCGTCAAAGAAACGATCACCGTTGTGCGGTTCTACCGTCACCGTCGGCCTGACGACGGACGGCGGCCGGGTTTCGAGCTTCGGACAGGACGTCAAGGCGTGCGCGCTGGGACAGGCATCGGCTTCCGTGCTCGGAAAGAATGTCATTGGCCGGGAACGCGGTGAAATTGAACTTGCCCGGAACCAGCTGGAGGCAATGTTGAAAGAAGACGGTCAGGTTCCGGATCCCCCTTTCGAGGAATTGGAGGCACTGAGGCCAGCCAAGGATTTCAAGAATCGCCATGCCTCTATCATGTTGGCGTTTGACGCAACGATTGATGCCATGAAAGCGCTGGAAAAGGCGCAGGGTCTCACGTCAGGCTGAGTGCGACAAATAGCACCACGAATATCGACAACAGGCCGGACAGGTCTGCAATCGCCGGTCGGGATGAACGCTTGACTTCGAGATACAGGTTTTTGATCATGTTTTGATCCTGTTTCATTCGTTGTTTGTTCCCATTATTACAATTCGATTTGGGAAATCAAGAACAAATTGAGAACATCTTCTTTTTCTTGCCTGCGACGGGTTTCTTTTCATCCTTGACGAAATTCCCCGGGACGTGTCCGTGTTTGTTTCCGTGCTATTTCCAGGAACAATCTCGGGCGAACCCTTGTGAAAAACCGGGACGGCCTCTTTTCGAAACCAGGAAACGGACACTATGAACCTGCCCGACATGGACCTTGAGCCGGCGGCCGAACGCGGCCGTGACAGCGCCTCGAGCGAGATCTGGATCCAGATGTTGATCTTGAATTCCGGAAGAATTCCCTCAAACAACGCCTTGCGGCCGCGACGGCAAGACGTCAGCCGGTTTCTCGTCCTTGTTGTGAATCTGCCTTTCGCGGACGTCCGACATGTCGAGGCGCCGGATGGTGTTTTCCGCTCGAGTCCGAGATCTTGATTGCACCAAAATCAACCAATTTGAAACCAAATGTGCATCTTGCCTCGATTTGCTTGCCCGGCAATTCCCAAATGCAGGAAAATGCGCTCGAAACCTCATGGTTGAAGCCTTGATCGTCAAAATCGCGCCATATTCGACCTTGGCGTGACACCTCAGCCGTTCGCTTGAATTGTCAATATCCACTTGATTTACAGCAGGTTTATGATTATGGCTCAATAAAATGTTCCAATAAGGAATGTTTGGTATGGTTTTGGTTCCAGAAAAAGAGCAGTTGCATGAAATGAGACAGGCAAGAGGCCAGCAATGCTCATGAGTAAACAACGAAGGAGAAATACAATGCTTGCCAAGACGTTAAGAAATCGTCTTTCCCGCCGCAAACTGTTGAGCACGAGTGCGGCCGTTGCCGGATCCGCGGCAGTGTCGGCATTCCTTCCAAGAGTTGCATTTGCAGCGGACAAGGTGGTGAAGATCGGGTTTCTTGCTCCCCTGACTGGCCCGGTTGCCGCATGGGGCAAGCCCGGGCTGGATGGCTGCCTGATTTGGGCCGAATGGATAAATGCAGCCGGTGGAATCAACATTGGCGGTGAAGCCCATGCGGTCGAATTCGTTGCATACGACAACGAGTACGATCCGGCCAAGGCACGAACCGGCGCGACAAAACTGGTCCGCGAGGACGGCGTCAAGTTCGTCATGATGCTCGGTGGCGATACCTGGCCCGGTGCACAACCCGTGGCAGACAGGACGGGCATGCTGTTCTCGACCTTGCTGCCGTCAGATCTCTCACCCGACACGACGACCTTGATCGCACCGTGCGAGGTGCACCCGATCTACAATGTAACCGGTGTCGAGTGGTTGGCGGAGAATAAACCCGAACTCAAATCGGCAGTGATGTGCGCGCAGGACGATGCTCTGGGCCTCCCGTCGGTCGCGACCTATCTCGCCGCGTTCGAGGCCGCAGGCATCGAGATGCAGGACGATCCTCTGCTGTTCGACCCGGCGACCACTGACTTCGCGCCGGTCGTGACACGGTTGATCTCTGGCAATCCCGACATCGTCTGCCTCGACACCTGCTATGCAGACTACGTGCATCCAATCTGCGAACAGTTGTTCCAGCAGGGATACGGCGGCCAGATCATCTCCTGCACCGCGGACTTCTACCAGCAGATCGTCGCCAAGACCTCCGCAGAATTCATGGAAGGATTCGTTTTCCAATTCCCGGATTTCGATGATCCGGCGCTGAACGACGAGATCATCAACTTCCAGGATCCGAACGGGTTCTACGCTGAATACGCCTCCCGCTACGGAGCCGATCAGTGGGGTGCGGTGAGTTGGGAATACGCTTCCATCATGGACCTCTGGAAAGCCGGCGCCGAAAAGGCAGGTTCAGCAGAACCCGAAGCGGTTCTGGCCGCAATGAAAGAAGGCGGGACCGGCCTACATGCCTTCGGCGAGGCAGATTGGTGGGGTAAGGATCTGTTTGGCATCGATAACGCGCTGGTCGGCAATTGGCCGGTTGTCGTGATCGAGAACGGCAAGGCGACGATCAAGGAATTCCGTTCGATTCCCGAATGGTACGCCGAGCACGGTGAGTTGCTCAAGAAACACATGGCAGCTTACGGGCAGATGTGGGACCAGCGCAGCTAGGTCTGACCTCGGTCTCTTTCCACAACCTTCATTTCCATTCGGGCGGTGCGCAACGACCTGCGCATCGCCCGCATTCACAACCAGAACCAGTTGGACGATGGTTGAACTGCTCGCTCAAACCGGACTCAATGCCCTCTATGCTGCCAGTTACACCGCGCTCGTGGCAGTCGGCCTCGTCCTTATCTTCGGTGTTATGGGCGTAATAAATTTCGCCCATGGTGAACTCTTCATGCTTGGCGCCTATTCGGTCGTCGCGGTTTACGCGGGCTGGAGCCTGCCTTTTCCCGTTGCGGTCGTCATCGGATTGGCATTTGTCGGTGTCGTGGGCCTGGGGATGGAACGTGCGTTCTTCCGACGACTTAGGGACAACCCGCTCGGCGGGCTGGTTGCCTCGATCGGCTTTCTGATGATCTTGCAGGCACTGGTGTCGATGGGTTTCGGCGTACGCATGGAGCATGTGCCGCCGGTGACACAGGAAGTGATCGTCATCTCCGACAAGGTCCGCTTGCCGGTCCAGCGGTTGGTCGTCATCGTGGTGGCCGCCGTTCTCCTTGCGGCGCTCTGGGCATTCCTCAAGAAAACCCGTTTCGGCTGGGCGCTTCGTGCCAGCGCCCAGGACCCGGAAGCAGCTGTACTGCAGGGAATATCCATAAACCAGACAGCACGTGTCGCCATGTTCATCGGTGCTGCCCTCGCGGGGGTTGCGGGAGCGTTGACGGCACCCCTGATCTCGATCAACCCGCACATGGGCCATTCGGTGATCGTGACAGCCTTCATCGTCATAATAGTCGGCGGCATCGGATCGCTCGAGGGTGCCGTTGTCGTGGCCGTTGCCTATGCCTTCGTCCACACCTTCGTCACCACTTTCTTTGACGGCGTCATCGCCGATATCGTCGGCCTGTTGCTGATGCTTGCAGTGCTGGTCGCCAAACCTACGGGCCTGTTCGGGACGGCTGACCGTGCATAATGCGGTCACGAAAATCCTGATCCTGTCGGGTACGGCGGCAATCCTGGTCGCCTTGCCCCACGCCTTGAGTTTCTCGCAGCAAGAGATCCTCGTATTCCTGACCATCAACGTTCTGCTTGTCGCATCCTACAGGCTCCTGACTCTCACGGGGGAATGGTCGCTCGGCCATGTCGTCATCATGGGCGTGGGAGCCTACGCGTCCGCGCTCCTGACAAAGCGTTTGGGAATTTACGTGCCTGTCTCGATCGTCCTCGGGGCTGTTTCCGCGGCGATGATCGCGCTCGTACTCAGTGTCCCGCTCTTCCGGATGAAAGGATTCTACTTCCTGATCGGAAGCTTTGCGGCCGGCGAGATCATCCGGCTGTTGTGGAAGCGATTCAGGGATCCTTTCGGAGGTCCGAAGGGCATCAAGAAAATCGACCCGATGCCGGATTTCGACATCGGAATCTACGCTTTCGATTTCTTCGAACCGGTCAGCTACTATTACTTTGCACTGGTTGTGGTCGGAATTTCGCTATGGGTGATGTGGAGAATCGAACGCTCGCCGGTCGGCCTTACTTTTCACGCAGTTCATTGGCAGGACACGCTCGCCGAAGCGTCTGGTGTGAACGTGAGGGCCTACCGAACACTTGCATTTGTCCTCGCCTCGGGTTTCGCGGGGCTGTCAGGTGCGCTCCTGGCTCACTACATAGGAACCATCAATCCCAACAGCTTTGATGTCGAGATGATGGTGTTCGTGCTGACTTGGACAATCGTCGGCGGCACGGCGACGTTTTATGGCCCGATCCTCGGCTGCGTCGTGCTCACCATTTTCAACGAGATCGTGCTCCGTGAGGCGGGATTTGAACAGATGCGGCCTCTGATCTATGGCCTCATCCTGATTCTTTCGGTGCTGTTCATGCCGAAGGGACTCGAAAGCCTGGTTCAGCGTGCCCTTTCCAGGCGACTGGTCAAGCGCCAAGTTACAACTGAGACGGCGGCGGAGGAGTCTCGTCAAGCATGAGCGGTCCTCTCCTCGAGATCGATGCCCTGACCATGCGATTCGGCGGTTTGACAGCAGTCGACAGGCTCTCGTTCGGTGTAGAATACGGCGCAATCCACGGATTGATCGGGCCCAACGGCGCAGGAAAGACAACAACATTCAATATCGTGTCGGGCTTTTACGTACCGACGGCCGGCGAAGTCAGGTTGCGTGGTGAAACCATTTCCGGGCTGAGGATGTACGAGGTGGCCCGGCGCGGCGTCGTGCGGACATTCCAGCACTCGACGTTGTTCGCCGAACTCACCGTGCTCGAAAACGTACTGGTTGGAACGCACATGGGTTTTCCTCCCAACATCTTTGCCGCAATCGTCGGGCTGGATGCGGCGAACCGCCGCGCCGCGCGGGCCCGTGCCGAGGAAGCGCTTGAATTCTTCGGCCTGGCCGGTTTCGCCGGCGAGTCGGCTGGAGACCTGCCGCACGGCCACCAGCGGGCTCTTGGCATGGCGGTCGCGCTTGCGGCACGACCTGACGTGGTCCTTCTCGACGAGCCATTCACGGGAATGAACCCTGAAGAGACCCGAAAAATGATGCAGCTGATGGGCAAACTCCGGAACACTGGCGTCACCATCCTCCTCGTCGAGCATGACATGCACGCGATCATGGGGCTCTGCGACCGGATTACCTGCATGAGTTTCGGCAAATTGCTCGCCGAAGGCAGCCCTCAGGAAATTCGTCACCATCCCGACGTTATCGAAGCCTATCTCGGAGGCGCACGCCATGTTGCTTGAGATGAGGCATGTCGGCGTTACCTACGGCAAGGTCTCGGCAATTCGCGACATCACGCTCAAGGTGCCGGACGGCGGAGTCGTCACGATTATCGGAAGCAACGGCGCCGGCAAGACGACAACCCTGCGGGCGATTTCCGGCCTTGCAAAGCTGAATGCAGGCGAAATCCATTTTGCCGGGGAAAGGATCGACCACTTGAGCCCCGACCGGATCGTTGCGCGAGGCATCGCCCATGTTCCGGAGGGTCGCCGAATTTTTCCCGACCTCACGGTCGAGGAAAACCTGCGAACCGGGGCGTTTCTTCGCAGGAAAAGGGAAGATGTCGAAAGTGACCTGGAAGGCGTTTTCACCCGGTTCCCGCTCCTGCTCGAGCGCCGAACTCAACTCGCGAAGACCATGTCCGGCGGCGAACAGCAGATGCTGGTGATTGGACGGGCAATGATGGCAAAACCGAAACTGCTCCTGATGGACGAACCGTCCATGGGCCTGGCCCCGAAAATCGTCGAGGAAATCGCCCGGATCATCGGGGAAATCAACGACCGGGGTGTGCCGGTCGTCCTGGTCGAGCAGAATGCCGAACTGGCTCTGGACCTCGCCGACTATGCATACGTTCTTGAAACCGGATCACTGGCGCTCGAGGGTCCGGCAGACGAGTTGCACGACAACGAACATGTCCGCGCAGCGTACCTCGGAATCTGACAACTCCAAATCCGAAATGCGGGCGGCTCTGGCCGCGGGCTGGCGTCGCACCGACCTTGTCTGGGAAAGGTTGCAGGTTCGCGGAAATGCCGCCTGGGTCAAAGGTGACCGCTCAGGTGCACGGCGGAATTTCCTGATCGCTTGGATGCTTGCGCGCATTTTCTTCAAGCGCGGCGACCCGCGTATCGCAACCAGCATCGCAAACGTCGGCTTGATGGCCCGGGAGGCCGGTCAATTCGCCCGCGCTGCGAGGCATTATTCGAGGGCGCAACGCCTATGGACCGACGTCCCGCATGTGCTGGACGGACTCCGGATCCGCCCCCGCGTGAGAAGTTCCCTCTTTCACCTTCGGATGGAAGTTCGTCACCGAGGGACTTACGAGGAAAACATGAGGGCGCGAATCGCCAACTTCGTGGCGGAGGCAGGCGAAGCCATCGATGCTGCCGCAAGGGGCAACCCCTCGCCCCATCGCCTCTATTCCCGGTGGCGTGGTGAATGTCCAGCAGTCTACGACGATACCCGGAAGCTGCTCGGGGCAGCCCTCTTGATCTGCGCCTCGGAATCCCGGGATACGGGCACTGACCGCCCGGGTCTTAACCAAAAGGTGCACCCCGGGACGGCCGATTCCCCGTAATTCTGTACACGCCTCGCCGCTGAACTCAAAACCGCAGAGGCGGCATTGACCAGTGCAACCGATGCCCGTGTGGCCGCCCAGCAGGCGCTGTCACAGGTGACGGGGGATTCCGAGATTGCAGCTCCCGGAGAGCACCGGGCAGTTCTGGCATTGCAGATATAAGAGGTCGCGCTTGAACATCTCGAACTGAATCTGGGCCACCGGCTGGCTGGAGAAGCGATCCGCCGTTACCGCGATACCCACCGCAGCGGCATGATGGCCGCGACCGAACGAAGCTTCTCCACACTGACCCAGGATGCCTACTCACAGTTGAAGAGTCAGCCTGAGGGCGATGGTGAAGCCTTTTTGGCTGTCGATTCAGAGGGCACCGCGAAACGGGTGGCAGAGTTGTTGAAGAATACTCGGTTTCAACTCTACCTCGCCATACGCGCAGCTGCGTACGAACAACTTGTCACAAAGGGAATATGTCTTCCGTTCTTCTGCGACGACATTTTCGAAACCTTCGACGAAGAACGAACCAGCGCCGCCTGCCGTGTCATGGCACGGATCAGCCGTACGAGCCAGGCTATCTATCCCACCCACCACCGCCATGTGCTCGAAATCGCCAAGACTGTCTGCGACGCCGCACAAATAGTGCATGAACTCGAATGGATGAGACAATCCTAGCACTCCAAGCCTAGATCTCTTTAGACTCCTCACCGTTTCATTCTTGTGTAGAAGCGGTCCTCTGCAGAACCCGCCTTTTTTCACATCTTGCCTTTTCCCGGATTGACCCGTTCATAACGGCGTTTATGTACGCCTCGTTCCGGGAAGGTCAAAGACCATGAAATGCGACCAATGCGGTTCAGAGACACGAGTCCGGCACCTGCTCGCCGTTCCCCGCATCGGGTCCGGCCCGCGGGACAACCATCATGCCGTCCCGGACTCGGCGCACGTACTGTGGGTCTGCAACCGATGCAATGGAGCCCGGCCAGCGCAAAAGCCACTGAGGAGAACCGACGCCCGGGGCGCTTGCCTGATTTGCGGCTGGAGTGATGTCCGTTGTCAGTGCGACAACATTTGATCAACCAGCGGCCCGGATCCAAGGGATGACCATCGTACGAAATACCGGTGCCCTGGCCGCGGCCGGGTCCGCCACCGTCGCGGTGGGCATCGTTCCTGCCGCCGTCGCCAACGCCGGCGAGACCGGCCGCCGGGCCTGGCTGGACTTCTTCGCTGCCCAGATCCGCAACAGGAATACCCGCCAGGCCTATGCACGCGCGGCACACCGGCTGTTCGACTGGCTCGCAGAATACGGAATCCACGACGTCGTCGATATCGAGCCCGTCCATATCGCGGTGTGGCTGGAGGAACGCATGCGCGAGGCGTCGCGCCCGACGGTCAAGCAGGAACTGGCCGGTATCCGGCGGCTCTTCGATTGGCTGACGGTCCGCCAGGTGGTTTCGTCGTCGCCGGCCGCCGCAGTGCGAGGTCCGAAGCACACCGTTCGCCGCGGGACGACGCCCGTTCTTTCCGCCGCCGAGTGCCGCCGTTTCCTGCGCTCCATCCCGGTTGAGACCATCGGAGGCCTTCGCGACCGCGCCTTGATTGCTACCATGACGTACAGCTTTGCGCGGGTCTCCGCAGCGCTTGCCATGAACGTGAAGGATGTCTTCATGACCGAAGGCCGTCTCTGGCTGCGCCTGCTTGAGAAAGGTGGCAAGTTACTGGAAGTTCCCTGCCATCACAACCTCGAGACCTATCTCCAGGACTACATCGAGGCCGCCGGAATCGGCATCGACCGTGACGGCCCCCTCTTCCGCTCGCTCAACCGTGACAACTCGATATCCGGTCGGCGCCTCACCAGGCAACGGGCATGGGAAATGCTCCGGCGACGTGCCCGGACGGCTGGAATTTCGACGGATGTCTGCAATCACAGCTTCAGGGCGACGGGCATCACGGCATACCTGGAAAATCCGGAAGCGCGCGTCGAGGTGGCCCAATACCTCGCCGGCCACGCGGACCCCAAGACGACCAAGCTCTACGACAGGCGAGCTGAGCGCGTCTCACTGGATGAAATCGAGAGGATCGGGATTTGAGGAAGCGACAACATCACTGTGCGAACAAGGTGGACGCATGATGTGGCCGGGCGAGTTTGACCAGGACGGTTCATGACCGGCGTCTGTCGCTCAATCTAGCGTGTTCTTTCCCGGGCCCACTCGGCTCAATCGCAAATCAAATCGGTTTCATTTTTTCATTATGTGAGAAAGGAGACTCTCAACACCTTGCCACAGTTCGATCATGCCGCCTTCCTTGCAGCTGCTCTGCCCTCGCGGCGAAGGTGCGCGAAATGGGCCTTGACCCAACAACATGGGAACCGATTCCGCCATAGAAATTTTCATTTTGCATCCTCCGTTTCACCGTTTTGGCCGCTCCCAATTTTCCGGGATGATGCTGGGTGCGAATTTGAGGGGCAGGACGCCCGTGTTGTCCCGCTTCGCCATGGCCTTCTCGATGGCCACCAAGATCGAAGCGCTACAATACAACGCCCGCAAACCTCTCAAACTGGATGAAGAAGAACAGAATCAAGAAATCAAAGGCGTAAGGGTCCTATGGCGGAATCGGTACCCATGTTGGGTTAAGGCCGTTTCCAGCGCAATGGTTCGACGTCGAACAACATATCCTCATCAACGTGTCATTGAACAACAAATTAGACATTTACCTCGATTTCTTGGCCGATGACCGCGCTTTCGACATAATTTCCAAGCCGTTGTGCCATTGAATTGTAGATTGGTGCACTTTCATCCGCCGCTACAAAGGTCAGCACGAACACAGCCTCTTGGGAGTCAAGTTGAGATTGCTGCTCAATATCAAATTGATAAAGGTCGCGCGTGAAAACACGTGCATAAAGACGCATTTGATCCTCTGAATATGTCAGGCCTCCCCTCTTGGTGAAGTCTCGGCTAGTACGACGAACTGGTTGCCATCTTATGGACTCGCGGTGCGCATGTTGTTGTTGTTTAGGTGAAGATGCTCGTATCGGGCCCAGGAGATTGCTCCACTCCTCACGTCCATTCTTGTATTGAAGTGACGTCTCTAACCGGCTGGAGAAATATTTGGGGCCGCCGAATGGAGACGTTAGCGGGTTTACAATTCCCGTCATTCTGGCCTGTCCGAAAAGTTTTCCAGCGCGCGTTAGTTCATTCGGTATCGGAATATCGTTCCAATAGTACGCTGTACCGGGCTTGAGGGCAGCTTTCCATGCGAGGGTCACCGTACCCGGAGCGCAATTCCATGGAAGATGACCGTGGTAAGGCGTACCCCAGCCGAGTCGCGGTGCGTGGACTTCTTGCTCAGCTGCGTTGATGAGCAAAGCCCGTACGAGGTCCGGCGAGGGCTCCTTAAGGTTGGCAAACGTGTGAGCCGCTACAGCAGAAACCAGTGGAGTAGCATAGCTGCTACCAGATGCTGTAACGCCGCCGATCATTCGCAATGTCGAAAACCAGGAAATGTCAGGTTTGAGCATACCATCCGGTCCTGGACCGGGCAGGCAATTCGGACAGCCGTTGCCGGGGTCACCCCACATGTCAGCCTGTCGACCGCCGACCACGAGAGCTGCCTCGCAGTCGGCTGGCGCGCAGAGGCGATCATCGTTGCTTGTTGAAACATTTCCAATGGAAACAACCGGCAGCACTCCCAGGGAACGCGCCCATCCGGCGAGGGAGTCACCGAAGTCGCTGATCTGATCCGGATCGTCCTCAGGTTCTCGTGCGTTGGCTGATATGTTCCAAATGCGGGTGTCGGGGTGAGCTCCTGCGATTTGCGCAAGGTAATGTGCAAGCTGCTCGAAATCGATTGGATGATTCGCGTTGGCACGTGGAACGGCTTGGACGGTTCCTAAGCGGCAGTTTAGTGCTGGGAGAGGTCGATTGTTGTTCCACTGGTGTCCGTGGACTACCAGAGAACTCACCTGATTGCCGTGCTTGCTGTTGGCAACACCGTCACGCACAAATGGTGGAGCGGTCCATGCTTCGGCAAGCTTGTACTTGGACGTAGTCAGACCGCCGTCAACAACCGCGACAATGGGTTCGCCGGTAACATCTGGTGCAGGGGGCCCCTGTTCAACAAGCCCCTCGCCCGGAGCTGCAAAGCCGAGAGGCTTGACCGGATCAATCCGGTACGAGGCGCCGGATGCAACGAACTGTGCCAACGCGTCTTGCCCCTGAAAGATGACGGTAGCACGGGCAAATCCTGTATTTCGATAAGTACGGAGTGCACGAGCGACACTGGTTTGGCTCGCAGTTTGGATAGGCTCGAGTTGCTCGGACGGTGTGTCAATGTCCTGGGTCTGCGATAAACGCAAGACTGGATAAGCCGGCAGAAAAAGTTCCTCCGAGGACAAGCGATCAATGGTCTCTAGTAAGGCCCGGCGCGCATCACCGTCGCGGAATGGTGTAAACCAGACAGCGAAGAGCCGTCCTTCGTCCAACTCTGGAGCCTTATCCCAGAGTTGCTCAACTTTACGGCCGCGCAACACCGTGTTCTGGTCGAAAGCACCCAGTTTTTCCACTCGTGAAATATCGACACGAGAAGACGTGTCATTCGGCTCACCAATCTTCCTGACGAGAAGTGGCAAACGATCAATTGTGGCTTCTATCAAGTAGCCGCGTGTGAAGGGCGCCACGAAACGGCATCCCACGTTCTCGTTGAAGAGATCCTTTGGTGTGTGGCCTGGGGCGAACGAGTCTTCGAACATAGATGCGATCAGGTGGATTTTGCCGGCATATGTCGGATAGTGCGCACGCTCGCGAAAAATATGCCGGCATGCGCCTGCCAGGACCTCCTGCTGTTGCCGCAACCGCGAAGCTACTATCTTCGATGCATCTTTGCCCCGACCCGGGCGCGGTTCCGGGCGTGGGTCAATTTGCAGGGTCAGGACGGGATTAAGAAGAGGCGTCTCCGGAGACACCGGCATGGTCGTCCTCCTTCAGATAGCTGTACACAGCCTGTCTGCTGACTCCGAGAACGCGGGCAATATCTGCTCCGCTCACATGGAACTTTTCGTTTGCAACACGGGCGAATTCACGCTTTTGCGCAGTGGTCAAGGGTACACGTGACGGCAAAACGGGCTTGTTGTCGCAAGTGCGAATAATGGCCAGACCGGCGGTGCCGGGATCGACCTCGGTGTCCGTGAGAACGGCATTACGGCGAACCGCGAGCGCGATAGTCTCGATGTCAGCGCCAGAGAGGTCCTTGGAAATAGTTGCCAGAACGGCACATGCAACCTCATCGACGTCTCCATCTGCATAAAGAAAATACTTCCACAAATCGGCGCGGACGGCTTTGTTTGGCAGCCGCATTTCAATCTTGTAGGGAAAACGTCTCCAGATTGCCGGATCAAGTAGATGGGGGTGATTGGTGGCCCCTAAGACCACCGTGGCTTCTTCAAGCGCGTCTAGTCCTTGGATTACAGTATTGACCACTCTCTTCAACTCGCCCAATTCATGCCTGTCATCGCGCAGCTTTGCGACCGCATCCATTTCGTCGAGAAACAGAACGGCATCGTGACGCGGCACGAAATCGAAGACGTTGCGAATGTTCTTCGCCGTGTCGCCAAGCAACGATGAAATGACCGAGTCCAGTCGGGCAACATAAAACGGGCGATCTAGCTGCGCTGCCACGTGGCTGGCCAGCAGGGACTTACCTGTTCCGGGAGGGCCAGACAGGAGCATGCACAGATTTGAGGCAAGTCCCTTGGCGCTGAGCTCCTCGGCATGCTCAACGTCAGTAAGAAACGCTCCTAGAATGTTGCGCGCAGCTTCATCCAGAAAGATGGGCCCGTTCGGCCAGCTTTGCTCCTCGACCAGAGGCTGCCTGGATTTCGCATCGATGGGCACGGCCTCCATGTAGCCCGAAGCCCTCAAGGGCACCTCTCGTTTCCGCAGCAGCGCGCGAAGGCGCCGGGCGGAATCAAGGTCGTCCGATTCAGCCAGTGTGCGTGCGATGCGGTTGCCGACTCGACGCAGTCGTGTGTAGTCGGCTGCAAGCGCCGCCTCAAGCAGCTGGACCACCTTTTCAACCTCCACAGCCATACTAGATCCTCCCTGTTTGACAATCATTACGCGAATAAAATAACTTGTTTGAAGCCTCTTGACAATTAATATCGGCTTATTGTAAAGCTTGAATCCCAATTGGGAAACGTGCTCTTCCCAGATCCGGCGTGAAGCGCCACCAAGATGGAGAAACCCGATGAATCAAATCGTTACCGTAATCGAGGCCCCGGAGAAACCAAAATTCTGTCTCAACATCGAGGGCAAGGAAGTGCCCTGGGACAAGGAAACGATCACAGCCAAGCAGATCGCCGAGCTCGGCGGCTGGGACATTTCCGAGGGCGTGATCGAGGTCGACGAGAACAATTACGAGCGCCAGCTGGCTCCAGACGAGGTGGTCAAATTGAGGCCCGGCATCGGCTTTGGCAAGAAAATTCTGTGGAAGCGAGGCTGATGCGCCCGCGTATCGCTCGGGAGTTGGATCTGCTGAAGCAGGTCTACGCCGACGTTCAGCACATCGAGGAAGCTGGGGAGGATTGGTTTTACCTCCCCGGCTACCCGGTGCCGAGCGGCTGGCAAATCGATGGCAATCCGGTTCAGTCGGCCCCGATCGCCCTTCTTGTCAAGGCAGACTATCCGGGAAACGCCCCCTATGGCTTTCTGATGCCGGCTAGCGTCACCTTCGAAGGAAGTTCCCCTGGCAGTACAGGAGCTCCCCCGAAAGAAGTGCCGTTACCCGGCGAATGGCTTCATTTTTCCTGGTCGGCGGAGAAGTGGGAGCCAAGCAGCAATCCCTGCGAAGGATCCAACCTGGTCTTTTGGTGCGACAGCTTCTCGGTCCGGCTGAAGGAGGGGGCGTGAAGTCATACCTGGCGATCGAAGGGGTAGTGTTTCGGAACCTCATGGCGCATTTGCTGCCTCGGCATGTCCGTCAAGAACAGGCGGCGTTCTTCTTCGCCCACACAGAGCGCACGGTTCGGGAGATCCGCTTCGAAGTTGTCGAAACAAGACTTCTTGGGCCCGATGACTTCACCTCCCAGGAAGACGATTACTTGGCAATGACTGATGCGACGCGCGCCGGTCTGATCAAGCAGGCCCACGATATGGCTGCGTCGTTGATCGAAATGCATTCTCACCTCGGCCCCAAGCCCGCAGCTTTCTCGCTGGCTGACAGAGAGGGCCTGAACGAGACCGTCCCGCATATGTGGTGGCGACTTGACCGGCGACCCTACATGGCGCTCGTGTTCGCCAGATCTGGATTCGACGCGCTCGTTTGGGCGGACAACCCGACGGTCCCACAGGCACTCGACGGCTTGGTCGTCGATGGACAGACACTGACACCAACGAATTCATCTTTGTGGGGATGGCAATGACGGATTTGCCCGAGCGCTATGAACGCAACATTCGGTTTTTCGGAGAATACGGTCAGCGCAAGTTGCGGCAAACCAAGGTGACCTTGGTCGGGGTCGGTGGGCTCGGCAGCCCACTGGCGCAACATCTGGCGCTTCTTGGCGTGCACAGCATAACGCTTGTGGACGGAGAGGAACTGGATGAGACCAATCGCAACCGCTTCATCGGGGCCCGACACCGCGATCCTGTTCCAGGCAGCCCCAAGGTAGAACTCGTAGCGCGACAAATTTCGGAAATGAATCCTGACGTGGAGGCCAAGCCTATCCAGAATGAGCTCGTTACTCTCGAGGCCTTCGAAGCAGTGAAGAGCAGTGACTGGGTCTTCGGGTGCTTTGACGAAGATGGACCGCGGTTCATCCTGAACGAGCTGTGTTCGGCTTACGAAGTACCGTACATCGATCTGGCATCAGACATTCACAAAGCGGATGTCTACGGTGGTCGAGTTTGTATCGTGTGGGACGGACAGAGTTGCCTTCACTGCCTGCATTTGCTCGACGAGGACGATGTGCGCCGCTACCTGTCAGGTGAGGTGGAACGAGCTAGGGTGGCAGCAGTCTACGGAGTACCACACGAAGTTCTTGGTGAATCAGGCCCCTCTGTCTCGCCAATCAATGGTCTGGTGGCTTCGTTTGCTGCGATAGAGTTCATGATGGCGGCTACCGGAATGCGCGAGCCTGAGCGGCTGATCAACTACGCCGGCCATCTCTTCCGCGTAACGAAAGCGCGGGCACGCGACGGTGATTGCCCGTACTGCATTGGGCTTCGAGGCCAAGGTGCTGTTGCAGATGTGGAGCGCTATCTGAAGATTCCACACATTGGCGGTGATCGGGGTTCTCTGTAACGCATGCTCGCCCATTGCCCGTAGGGAATGGCACTTCTCAACGGCGGCTCCCGACGAGACTGAGCATCGCGGTGTCAATAGGCGTCCATCCACCAGTTCGTTCAGGACAATGTGTGTCCAGACGAAGCTACATTGTACACGGACGAGAATCTTTCATACAAGCGCCTATTCTCGAATTTGCGATAGAACACCTCGTTCACAAGCAATGTCGCATCATTCGCGCCGATCCCCTTCAAGTCCGTCAGCAAGGCGATCCGGGCCATCGTGCGGTCAGGACTGTCGCAATCGTCTGCGCATGCGCCGACAACCAGTTTGCCCTGGTGGACCATCTTGTCCCGCTGCACTTCGACCACGTCGATCCGATCCTGCACTAAATCGAGATGCACACGGAGCCTTCTGAGCTCGCCCTGTGCAGCTTCGCCCAATGGTTCCCCGTCGCCGGTCCTCAAGGCCCCAAGCCTTTCGCTGAAGTTCTTGCTCGGGGGATCGACCCCGGTGATGCCCTGAAGACGCAGCAGCCCCTTCATGGTGTTGGTCAATGACGTGCGCTGCTTCACGAGCCGCTTGCGCTCACGCAGCAATCGCTTTCGGTCCTCCTCGGCAACGCTTGGAACCTGAACACTGCTGAGAACCTGTGAATCGCCGCGATCATGCGCGAGCAACGCCCGGATCATCTTCTTCGTGTCAATTCGATCGGTCATGCGCTGCCGTGCCTTGTGGTTCACCAGGAGGCTCGACGGATCCATGACGATCGTCTCGTACCCACTCGTTTCCAGGCAGCGCGCCAGCCAAAGCCCTTCGAAACAGGCTTCGTAGCAACAGAGAACCTGAAACGTGGATTCGGTCTTTTCCAAAACATTTACACGATGCCTCTCGATTAACACGATCAAGCCGCGCGTATCCGAAGTTTTCAAGGCGTGAAGACCGACCTTACCCGAGCCGGGATGCTTGACGCAGATGACCCAACTCATTCCGCTGAGTTCAATCGCAACATTGATCGTGATATCCTCCGGACTAACCGGCCCCGCAATTTAGTCATGTGATTGCATTCCAAGATCTCCTACAGAGGAACGTAAGCGGAACACTAGCAACCGTCCCGCGTGCCTCATAGGATCTATGTTGGGGTAGGGCCATTATTGGGACCGACGGCGTGAGATCGCCAAAATCGGGGTCGGCTCCAGCTGAGTGAAAAATGACACTAAGCAATTTTGGGGTCGGTTATGGTCCTCTGAGGTCTCCCTCAGTCCGAAATGCACGAGCAATTCACCTAAACAGCACGAGAGAGCCTTTCCCAAAACAGTAAAGCATGTGTACAAGTCTGTCAGGTAATGACTTTGGGCCATCTGTATTCGCCGATAAGGAGAATATGGCCCCATCCAAGTGGCGACTGAAACTTGACAGTAGCGCAAATCGAAAAATATGGCTGATCGAAACTGTTCCGGAAAAGTAGTATGAGCAATCCGTTGGAGCGGTATGAGATCCGGGATCCTGTTCACGGATTCGTTCGCCTTAATGGACTCGAGTGGGAGGTAATCAATCAGCCGGTATTTCAACGGCTCCGCAGTATTCGTCAACTCAGTTGGACCGATATGGTCTATCCTGGCGCGACACACAATCGATTTGAGCATTCGCTTGGTGTCATGCATGTCGCATCGAAAATGTTCGATGCCCTGCGGCGCCGAAGTGAGGATATCCTTTGCAGCGACGACTACAAATTTAATGACTCTACTTTAGGGCGTCAGAGGCAAATCATACGCCTGGCAGCCTTGATGCACGATCTTGGTCATGGCCCATTCTCACATACGGCCGAGGAACTCTTGCCTCGTAAACCCGATGGCTCTGGCCAATACGTGCACGAAGATTACTCCGAGAAGGTGATAAGGCATTGCCTGAACGATCTGATCGAAAACCATCAAGAGTCTTCAAATCACGGAATTCGTGTCAGTGACATTCTCGAAATCTTGGGAAAATCAACTCGTACTGCAGGCGCGTTGCTTTGGAAAGACCTCGTCTCGGGACAAATGGATGCTGACCGGATGGACTACCTGTTACGCGATGCGCACCATGCCGGTGTGCAGTACGGGCGATACGATTTGGACAGAGTGATCTATTCATTGCGCCTCTGTCCGGACCCTGAGACAGGGGGTCACCACATCGGTGTCGAAGAGGACGGCGTCCATGCTGTAGAAGGACTGCTTATCGCCCGCTTCATGATGTTTACACAGCTCTACTTCCACAAGACTCGGGTGATCTACGACTATCACCTGGTTGAGTGTTTGAAGGAGTTGCTTAAGTCGACTTACGGAGTGTTTCCGCCTCCGGATGAAGTCGACAAATTTCTTGAATGGGACGACTGGAGGGTACTCGGCCTGATATCCGAAAAAAAAGGTGGGGATCACGGTAAAATCCTACGTAAGAGAAAACACTATCGAATGGTGTTCTCCACGCCCGAGGTAGTGAACCCCGATGGAATCGGAAAAGTCGCCGAGCTTAATGACAAACTCAAAGAGTATGAATGTGTTGTCCGCAATGCTGAAAAGTCTTGGTACAAGTCCGGATCAGAGGAGATCAAGGTATGGCAGACTTCGGGCGGCACTAAGCGTTCAGTGCCTCTGCAAACGCTATCGCCCGTCGTTGACGGACTGATCAAGGTAAACCAACGCCGCCTGTACGTGCCGGAGCGCCATCGCTCCAAAGCTGAATCGTTGGTTCAACAGGAAACGAATAACTGAGGAGAAGACCATGATGGGAGGAAATAGAAAGTTCGACCAATTTGCGCTTGTCGCCTTTGTGATCGTTCAATCCAAGCAGGCCAAACAGAAACTCGGCAAGAAAGCGCTTCAAAAGAAGGTTCATCTCATCCAGGAATTGGGGGCTGTCGACACAGGGTATCAGTTCGCATTTTATTCTTACGGACCGTATTCGGTTAGCCTTGCTGGAGACTTGGACGTGATTGCAAAGAGTGGTGGTGCAGAAATCAGTTACGACAGGTCGGCCAATTGTTACGAGATCGATACCAGCGAGCACACCGGCCGGATGCAGGAGAGAGGACGGGAGTTTGTCGAGAAAAACAAGGCAGCTATAGAGAGAGTGTTGGAATCCTTCGGTGAACGATCGGCGAAAGACTTGGAACTGGTTTCTACAATCGCGTATTTGCATCGCCACGCGCCACGGGAGGAATTTGACGACAACGGAGAACTCGCGAAGCATGTGATGGATTTAAAGCCTAGGTATGAAAAGACGGATGTCGAAAAGGCAGTCTATGAGGTGAAGGCCTTTCTGTCCTATGAGAATGGGACAGAAGCGGCCCTTACCTCTGTTGGAGGGCAGTGAAGGCTAAAGGCTAAGGGTCCGCCAACAATTTTTCGAAACGCGGAGTTTGTGGGCTCTGGTGTGTTTTCGATGGAACCGGATTGTATCAGTATTGGCCTTAAACCAACATGGATACAAAAAGTCCTTGCGCCAGGCAAAGCTCTGGCTGGGAGGAGGTGGAGATGTAGATCGAAACTGAAACCCAACATCGCGGTCCAGCGGGTGTAACCCCCGCCCGGTAAAGGCCAGCCAGCCAGCCGGAAGCGAGTGTTGCATGGCGTACGGCAACGTGCGTCGTGAAGCGTACACAGCGGGCAGCGAAGCAACGCTATTGAGCCTCGAAAATTACAACGATGGTGCCTTTGTTGTGGGCTTTGCAGGGGCAGCACCGGAAGCGCCGCCATGGCGAGGCGTGACGGGCCGTCCGGGGTCGCGGGAACGTTGCAGAGCTGTAGATGGACCGCCAGGGAACCTGGGAGACCCGGTTCCGTCCGTGCGTGGAACAGGCTGGAAAGGGAATGCCAGCGAGATCAATCCAGACCCCGGCCCGGCATCGGGCCTGCACGATGCCGGGAGCGTTAAGAGCGGGAACGAACCCCAGCAGGATACGCACGGTACCGGACGGCGAAACAATAAGCCCAAGGGATGCGGGATCGGGAGTCGTAGCGCTCTGATAGTACCTGTGAAGGCGGGGAACCGAGGCCATCGGGACCCGGTGAAGGAAAGCGGAGCGTCGCATGAACAGAACCGGAGGAGGGAAACACATGGAGACGTCGAGCTTCGACATCGTGTCAACGAAACAAACCCGGATAGCCGAACTGGCGAGGACGTGCCCGGACATGGTGTTCACGACCTTGCACCACCACATTGACCTTGACTGGATGATCGTGGCCCTGAACCTCACACGAGTGGACGGGGCAGCGGGCATCGACGGGGTGACGGCGATGGACTACGAAACCCACGCGGAGGCCAACCTGCTTGACCTTCTGGGGCGTATGAAGTCTGGCCGCTATCGTGCCCCGCCGGTACGCCGGCACTACATCCCGAAAGCGGATGGAGGGCAGCGACCGCTGGGCATCCCGACCTACGAGGACAAGGTGGCGCAGCGAGCCATACTGATGCTGCTGGAGCCGATCTACGAGGCGGACTTTCTGCCGTGCTCGTACGGCTTCAGGCCCGGCCATTCTGCCCACGGAGCGTTGAAAGACCTCCGGACGGGACTGGCCGTGGAAGGCCTCAGATGGGTGATTGATGCCGACATTTCGAAATACTTCGATAGCATCGATCACAAGCACCTGCGGGGGTTCCTTGACCAGAGGATCAACGACGGCGTCGTTCGACGGATGATCGACAAATGGCTGGCAGCAGGAGTGCTCGACAATGGCGTCCTGCAACGCACCGAAGAAGGCACGCCTCAGGGTGGGGTAGTTAGTCCGATCCTCGCCAATATTTTCCTGCACCATGTGCTGGATGTATGGATGAGAGAGGATGTGGCACCACGCGTTGGGGCGCACCGACTGGTGCGGTACGCGGATGACTTTGTCATTGCATTCAGGAACCGCCGGGATGGCGAGCGGGTGCTCGCGGTCCTTGGCAAGCGGCTTGCGCGGTATGGGCTCACGCTCCATGACGGCAAGACGCGCTTTGTGGATTTCCGGCCCATGCACAGGCAGGGCGGCGGACATGACGGACAGGGCAAGTTCGACTTCCTCGGCTTCACCCACTTGTGGGGCAAGTCACGGCGAGGTCGGCTGGTCGTACGTCAGTTCACGGCCCGCGACCGGTTTGCACGGGCTGCCAAGTCCATACGGGACTGGTGCAGGAACAACCGGCATCTCCCGCTCCAGGAGCAACACCGGCACCTTGGTCGGGTAATCCGGGGGCATTGCGGCTACTACGGTCTGACCGGCAACAGCAAACAGATAAGCCGCTTTCGTAAAGCGGTGATACGTAGCTGGCATTGCGGGCTTGGCCGTCGACACCGCGACGGGAAACTGTCATGGACGAGGATGAAAGATATCCTGGTACTGTTCCCGCTGCCACAGGCCAAGGTCGTCCATTCGATCTACGCCAAATGAGCGAAACTGACATGCGAGGAACCGGATGCTCTAATGCGGGCACGTCCGGGACTGCGGGGGAAGGGGCACCGCAAGGTCCCCTTCTACCCAGCCACAACGTTTCCGGTAGAGGGTGTTAGCCAGATTCGTGTTGAAATACATGCTAACGGCCGGGTTTCAGTCCCCGCGTGGCCATGAAATTGGAGAGGGCTGACCGGGAAACGCCTGTAATCCTTGCGATCGCGCTCTTGGCAACGCCGAGATCGATGAATTGACGAATTTCGTCCTCTTTGCCGTCCTGACGCGACACACCAATTGATCCTTTCGGGCGCCCGAGCGTCTTGCCGGTGGCTTTGGCTTTAGCGAGGGCCTCGCGCGTGCGCTCCGAGATCAGGTCACCCTCGACTTCGGCGAACAGCGCGAACAGGGTGGTCATGACCTTGGTCTGGATATCCTGTTTGCCTTCGACACGAATGTTCTCCTTGAACGCGACGCCCGCCTTTGCGAAGCGGTCGAGGACGGTGACGGTCTGGTCGAGCGAACGCCCGAGCCTGGAAAGTTCGCTCACGACCAGGCGGTCGCCACGGTTGAGAATATCGATCATTTCATCTAGCCGGCGGTGCTTTGCCGTGGCCTGTCCCCGTGCTGTTGCCTCGACGAAGTCATCGATCTGGAGGCCTTGTTTGTGGGCTTATTCGAGAATGGCGAGGCGCTGGCTGCCTGCATCCTGTTGTGTGGTTGACACCCTGAGATAGGCGATGGTTTTTCACACACGTTACCCATGTAATCGTTCTGTCACCATTCTGTTTGACAGTATCGGGCGATGAAATACGTGTGGTTTCTTGCGACTCTACTGACCGATTTTAACGGACGTTTCCTCAAGACAAATCTATGCTGACCTCCGACCCGACGTTTTCAGCCCCGATTGATTCGAGATGCCAACATTTTCAAGGCTGACCTGTGCGAGATATCCCAGAGCCTCATACAAGCCGCACTGAGCGGTGTTTGCACCTATGCAAAGGCCTGCCGTTGTTACCAACCGCGCGCAGGTCACAATCCGAAATTTGCCCGGCTGAACACGAACTCGATGCCGGGGCCTTGGCGTGCGACGGCCCTACTTTTTTCGGGCGCCAGTTAACGATTAAACACTTTGCTTAGAGATATTGGATGCCGGTTCCGACTTACAGCCTTTTCTGTCAAACGACGATCTATCCAACATCGTGCTGGCACTGCCAACAAGATATCCATGTCTTGCAGTGCAGCTGCGGCAGTGCTGTTCTGTTTGATGACATTGGGCCGCCTTGGCCAAAACACGGATGTGTCGGTACCGGTGGAGCAAGAGGCATTGGCGGAAGCGGACTTAGCGGTTGGGAGGTTGTTGATGCGCTACGCTCACAGGGAGTGCCAATTTCGAAAAACATCGTGAAGATGATTTTTCCTGCTGATCCCTTGGACGATTCCAGGACCCATCTGGCCAACGAAATCGAGCGAATGGACCCCATGATCAGCCAGAACTGGAACGTGCTGGCAGTTGTTCGAGAATTGCACTTGGAGACGGGCACGACATCGACTGTAAACGGCCTGCCGGCCATAGGTATGATATTTCTCGGACTTGATCCGAGGGTGAGTTATTGGCAGATCACGCTCGTCAAAAACGATGTCCGCCCGAACGATATTACACAGGACTCGTTCCCGAACATCTCGCACAAGATCTGAGGAGGTGTGTTAAGGTCATGGCGGGTATATCTGCACGTGTTCAAGGCGAATTCTCTCATTGGGTTATTTTCCACATCAGTCCTCTCTGAGTGGGATTCAAACCCCGTCAGCATCTACAGAACCACGAAATCCCATGAGGTACGGATCGCGATCAATGCCATGCTTGGCCGCGGAGGATTCCGGTGGCTGTTGTACCGAAAATAGGTTCTGAAAAATGCAGTTTCCGGAACACATACGCGCGGCACGACTCCAATGTCATTGAAGAAGAAATCGAGTACACTTTCGAGATTACTTCGTCGCTTATCAAGCATCTGGTGCGGCTGAGCGCTGGCGGCGGCTCCGCAACTTAATCGGTGAGCAAACAGTAGTGACTAAATACCTTGCACAAAACGAAGGATGCTCGGATAACGGCGAAAATGACCGCAAAAACAATTCAAAAGCACCTACGGTTACAGATTTCTTTAGGGTCATTCAAAGAAAGCGAAAGGAAATCAATGCGCTCTTCGAGAGTCCCCTTGCGTTTTGCATGGAGATTCTGAGTGACGGCGAAGTCAGCATCATCACAGACGGCGCGCGTGAGGTTCTTCGTAGTGCTTCTACGGATCAGCGGCACTACCTAATTTCCAGTACCTATGCGATGCTGATCGGCAAAGATCGCCGTCGTAAACTCTCCGCGTATTTTACGCCACCGGACCTTGCGAAAGCGGCCATCGAATCGTGCAGGCCGTTTATCGATGATATCGAGAACCCGGTCATACTCGATCCGGCCTGCGGGGGTGGTTCCTTCCTGACACCAATGGCGCGCCACATCGCCAGAAAAAAAATTGCAACAGGCGCTTCTGTCGGCGATGCTTGCCGAAGATCGCTTAATGATATTCGCGGTTTCGAGATAGATGCTGGACTGGCTTCTCTTTCCTCCTTGTTGCTTGAAGACATGCTCGCCCGTGATCTTGGATACTGCGCACAGAAAGCGCCGGCGTTCGTTAAATGTCGGGATGCACTGACTTCAAACTCGCGGCGGAAGTATGATCTGGTCATTGGCAATCCTCCGTATGGCAAGGTAGGTGCAAAAGTAAGGAAATCCTACCTCGAGATTGCGGGGCGGGCAGGACTGGGTGGGCACACCAACCTCTTTTCCCTGTTCCTGCTTCGGAGTCTCGACTGGCTCAAGCCGGGAGGCGGATTGGTGTTTGTCCTTCCAACGAGTTTCGTCGCGGGGCCTTACTTTGCCGGGCTTCGGCAAGAAATTCTGGATCGCGCCGAAGTACTTGGCATAGATCTTCACGAGCAACGGAAGAACCTCTTTCTCGGTGCGATTCAGGATGTCTGCGTTCTCAAACTGAGGCGAAGGCTGGCTGTAGACAGCACCAATCTCCTCCGTACGTACGAGCTCGGCATCATTGACGCAAACGGAACGAGAGTGGCGTGCGGGGAAGCCAGGGCGACTGGTGGTGGCGAGGCCTGGATTCTTCCGGTGGCACGGAGGCAGGCCCGCGTAATGCCGATAGAAGTATCGACTTTGGGCCGAGCATGCGTTCTGTCAGACTACGGTTATCGCGTCCGCGTGGGCAAGGTCGTGCCGACCCGCGAGCGTAATCGTCTGCATACGAAGCGCCGGAATGGGGATTACCCGCTTGTGTGGGCATCGGCCATTCGGCCAAATGGTGGCTTTGACCATTCTGCGTTCAAGCGGTTGGGAAATGCCGGGTGGTATTGCCCGCAAGAGAAAGGCGATCCTGCTTATGCGACGCGCAAGTGCGCTGTCGTTGTGCAACGAACAAGCAATCGCAATCAGGAGCGGCGCCTGAATGCGGCCGCGGTGCCGAAGAGCTTTCGAGAGCAACATAAACGCGGCTTCGTGGCAGAAAACCACGTTATTGTACTCGAAGCGTTGAATTTCAGGCCGGCGCTTACACCGAGGCAACTTGCCGAACTGCTGAATTCGGCGGCTGTGAACGATCGGTTTTCGGCGGTATCCGGCAGTTTCAGCGTCTCGGCAAAGCTCCTAGAGCGCCTTGCATTACCTTCGCCGGAACTGGTCAGGTCTGTAGATGCGAAAGCCTATGAAGCGGGGTTGGCAAAGTTGTTCCTAAGCTTGGGGGAAATTTTGGTCCCAGCGCACCTACACGCGGCGCGCGACCCTGAGCACGCCGTCGACGAGCCTGCTGACCTGGCCTGCGGCCCTTCCGTCGACAAGAACGCCGGCCTCAAGCGACGTGCCCTCGCCTGAGCCAAGGATGTTGGCTGAACCGACATAGGCCAGGCCGCTATCAGCAAGCACGATTTTTGCGTGAAAGGTTTCCAGCGGAAGCGCACGCCCGCGATCGTGCGCGACATGGTAGTCCCAAATGGCGACTTTCATTTCCCGCAGCCAGTCAGCGTGATGCACGGACAATTCGACAACATACTCTTCGACGTTTCTGAGGATCAGTATTTTTTGGGTGCTCGCCCTGGCGCCTTCGAAAACCTGTTTCAGCCACAAAAAACCGCGGGAGTCGATAAAGGGCATCATAACAAGCAACCTGTCTTCGGCGGCGGCGGCAATTCGCAAAAGGGCGTTGGCGGTAGGAAGGTAATCGCCTGGCCGACCCGGCGAACCGGGCAGTTCTTCCGCGAGACGACTAGGGGCCATTGGCATGGTCACTACGAGTTCGAGGTTCTTTGCGTCGAGCCTGAGCCTCCGAAAATATTCCGCGCCACGCAGGAGTGCGGCAAGTCTTTCCAGCTCAGCCTTGTTCACGGAGGTGCACCATTCTTCGCCACCTTCCTGACGCACGCAGACGCCAGCGATTTCAAGGCCTTGCAGGACCTGCTGGACATCACCTGGTTCAAGTCGTGTTGAGTTCGCTGCGCTCAGACGTTCCAAGGTCCAGTTCCCATTTCCCAAACCAGCAATCGCTCCCAGCAGTTGGGCCGCCAGTCCGGGCCAGGGCGAAGAACACCGTACGACATCGGCGTCGGTCGCCATCATGTTGTCTCTTGTGTCTGTCTCTCTTGCCTGAGCTTGTGGACGACCTCCAGATAGCCGTGGAGCTGCGCTTGATTTTGATCCCAGAGCGGCGCCCGGCCCCCCACCAGCGCTGACCGCGAGAGAAGCTGATTGCCTGCTATGCAGGAAATCTCCGGCACCATGATGCATGCCGGACAGGCACCCCCGCGATGATCGCAAAGTGTACCCGAACCGCAACGGAGTTCACGGCGGGCAACGAGATAATGAAGAAAAGCGCAATTGTGGTCGCGCCACATGGACGAGATGTTTCCGAGGTCTTCGGTCATGCCGCGTCGATGCACAAGGAACGCCAGGTCCGCCGGGAAGATCGCTTCGCCCATGGAACCGAGATCGAGTCCCGAGAACCGGGCAATCCCTTGCATGACGTGATGGGCCATCGTGTGCAGTAGCAGGTACACCATCGATGGAACGTCGCGCGAGCGATCACGCGAGGCCGGGTCGCGAATTCTAAAGGGCTGCAGGAACGGTCCAAAATCCTGGTATTGTTCGATGAGCGTCGCGCCCAACGTCAGTGGGGGGACAGGAGAGCTACTGAGAACGCCGTTGCGGATAAGGTACTCGGTTACATCCTCCGGCTGCAGGCGAACATAGATCGCCTCGTTCTGCTGCTCGACGACATAAATTGGCCGCTTGTGATTGGGCAACGACGGGAATCCCATGAGCCGGACTGGCATCGGGCGGTCCTTCTGAACAGTCATCGGCGTAGCGGAAACCCGAGTGAATCCGAAGGAAAACTCAACCATGTCGAGATTGCGGATCAGATAGGCGTCCTGAATTCCTGCACGCGCAAGATCGTCAGCCACGCGCGTACGATAACCCTGCTCAAGCTCTGGCACACCGAATTCTGCGCATAGATGAGGATGAATCTGGCGCAGGTCGTGGGATTCGCCGGTGGCATCGATCTTCCTCCTGCGAAGTGCGTCGTGCTCAACTGTGCTTCGAATTGGATCAAACCTTCTCGCGAAATCACCGCGCGCATTGATATTCTCTTGCAGGGCAGGCGTGGCGACGGCTTCCGGCACGACGAAACCGGAATCATACCAGGACTGAAGTAATATTCGCGCGGCATCGGCGAATGTTTCGGCTTTCGCATCATCTCCTGAATCGCGGAACGCCCGTGCCTGCTGCGAGAATTTCTCGTAGGCTGGCCATTGTGCCGCCTGCCCCTTTGCCTGCAACTGTTCGAGGATTCTCTCTTGGGAGGGGTCCGCTCCGCCGTATCCGTGCAGCGCGGCGATTTTCGAAATCAGATCCGCCTGTTTGGCCGTCTGCATGAGCGAGACCACTTCAGGGTCTGCATCGTAGACAATGAAGCGGGCTGACTGGACATAGAAGACCGGCGAAGCCCGGTATGACACCGGGATCATATTTATCTCGCTCCATCGATGAGGAGCGCCATGGTCCATGCGTGCCTTCAGGCAATTCAAGCTGAATGGATCGGTTTGATAGACTTCCCGTTCAGCGCCGCAGCCGGAGCACCGAAATCGCCAGAGGGAGAATTGGTTTCCCTGCTTGATTAACCTGAACTCGTCTGCACCGCATTGGCACCGAGGAATCTTGCGAACTTCTCCATCGGCGCCGACTGTATATTTGAACGGCGAGAGGCCTTCGAGCGTCCCGGACCAGTGAACATAGACGACATCAAGCTGCCGCCAGCGGCAATCATTCGTGCCGCTATCGCCGACGCACCGCATGCTGAGTGGGTCGGCGACCTGATGCGCAGGAGAGACAAACTCGCGAATCTTCTCGCAGGCGTCGCATCGATAGACCAGCGGTCCGGGCAGGTAGCCCATTCTGTCCGGGCGCATGAATTCGAACCGATCAAGACCGATTTCGACACCGGCAGCGCCTGACCGCATCGGGTTGTAGAAGCAGCTGTCGAGCAACTGAACCTCGTAGACCGGCGCGTCTCGGTTGATCGCCATGCCTCGGGCAAGCCAGTTTTGGCAGAATTCGTCAAGGTTCTCGACAATCTGGTCGCGCCGTGTCCTTCGCTCAGAGAAATCGATAGCTGCTCCGTCAACTGGCACGGCTACGCACGCGCCTTTTCCGCCTTCCCACGTAAACATTGCACCCGGTGCATAGGCGGTCGCTAGCTGTGGCTGTGAGCGCGTCATGCGTGGTGGATAGAGCCTTGCCGAAGCGCTGGCGGTACTCGCTGTGCGCGTCGGCCCTTGGTCATGGGCCTTCATGTTCTATCCTCAATGTCAATTGGAGTCGGATCAGCGTCGAGGTCTGACCTGACGGCAAGGCGCTGTCCCCGAATGACCTTCATAACCTGCCGCACGGTTTCCAGGTTCACTTTCCGACGTCGGAACGGATCGCTGGTCGCGCCAAGGATAACTCCCCCGGCGTCCACGTCACGCAAGGATGTCATGGGGCGACGAAGCGTTCGCGTCTCAATACTGTTCCAGAAATTCGACAGTTGGCTCGGATCTGAGCGCTGGGTGAAGATATCTAAAATTTCTCGAATTAGGTCTTCGACAAAACCGCGATAGTGCTCGGCATGTGTTGCCGCGCCGATGGCGTTGTCGCCGCGCCCGTCAATCCCGATTGCTTCAAGCGCAAACGTCGTGACGGCGCGTACCGCGGCCGGGTATCCGCCCCCAGGGTGACAGTCCGCCCAAGCCTTGATTGCAGCAGCCGTTGTGAAGTGGCGTGCACTTCCCTTGTTGGCGTCCTCGGCGCTGCGAAACGAGTCTTGTTCGACAACGGCGCAAAGGTAAGTCTGCAAAATGCTGGGTATTGCGCGGCGGATCGCACGGTCTGCCCATCTCTGTACAGCCGGTGGCGGTATCATCCTTTCAAGAAAACGGTGAAACTGATCATGGGTCTCAACCACATACCGGTCGCGTCGGCTGTGTGGCGTCGGCACGAACAAGCTGAACCCGACATGCATACGGCCGACCCGGCTTGACGCTTGAATGTATTCGGCAATGTCAGAAGGCAGGCCCGCGAAAAACATCGCGTTAAACCTGTCCACGTCGACGCCATGGCTGATCGCTGATGTTGCGACAATGTTGCGGAGAGATTCTCCGAGCGGTGAGAACAGCTCGCCCGGCGAGGCGTCGCCCTCGGCTCGGGACATTACGTCCTGAATTTCGGCGATAGTGACGCCGCCGGAAATCAGGTCTGTGACAAAGGGAAGGTCAGCAATTCCGTTGCTTCGCTGATCGCGCTCAACCTGCGCCGCCAACGTTTCGATGATCTGATCGCCGCCTTTCTTGTTTGTTACGTAGGTCAAAGAGATGCGCAGCAGATCAAGCAGCGTCGCCAGTACCTGCGCGCCGTTTGGCAGGGTGGCAACATCCGCAAGCACTTGCGCGCGCAGCGGCGTGAGCGGGTCTCGCGGCGAAAGTGCTTGCGTCAGTCGGTCAACGAACTCCTGGGTCCTACCTTCATGAAGCGCTGTCCAGAGCTGGGTGATGGCAAGGTGATAGGAAGAGACAACAGCCGATGTCGTCATTGTGTGGGACCGGCCGTTCGTCATCATGGATACGTAGTAGCGCATGTGAGGCACCGAAATCTCCGGCCTGATGTGTTCGGGCAGGCTTTCCCCGAACGTTACGCGCTCGGGCCGCAGGGGCTCACGGGGTGACGCGTAAAATGACTCATAAAGGTTGGGTCCTGGGCACGGAAATCTGAGTGGTTCGCGCTGATAGAGAACCTGCAACTGCCGATCCGGGTCCGAGATCGTGGCAGTCGCAGCGATCACCTTGGCAAGCCGCGGTCGCCCACCTGTACCGCTTCCAGGCGCCGCCCATCTCACGACATAGTCCTTCAAGTTTCCGTTCCCGAGTTGAAGTAGAACACTCTCCAGAGTCGTCTCAAAGAGACCTGAGAACGTGCCAAGGCTCTCATCAAGCAGGTGGCCTTCGTCTTGGATTATCAGGCTGGGAAACGGGTCGTGGAATACATCCACGCCGCCAGAGAAGGCCGGTCGCAACCTCGTCCAGCCGTCATCTTCTGCCTTGGCGAGCGCGCGGGTTCCGCGGGGCACAAAAAAGTGCTTGCTTTCCGGGTCCATGTAGCGCGCTCCGCCGAACATTCCGACGATTGCGTTGATCGTACGGTCGTGCTGGCCGATGAGTGCGAGCTTGTCGATCGTGCCCAGAACGACCGCCGGTGCACGTTGGTAGATGGTGTCGTCCGTGAGAAGAAACGGAAGCGGCACACGGTGGGGCGCAGGCGGATTCGCCGTGTTCCAGGCACAGTTTTCATCGTTAAAGCAAACGATACCTATGCGCCCGAACTGGGACGGGTACCTTCGCATCCCAGTGGCAGCTCCGCAACAAGGACAGATGCGCAGCTTGTCGTAGGATTCGAGCGCTTCCTTGTAACGTGCTGACCGTCGGCGTGCGACCGCCGCCTGCTCCGTGTCGCTGTCGGGGGGATTGAGCAATGACTGGTCGTTGGCGTGGGCCGCAACCGTTATAGCCGGTACACCGCCGAATCCTTGTGCCACCCTGTTGGGCGTGTTTCCCGAACCAACCCAAAAGCCAAGCTCAAAGGGCCATCCATCGAGGCGATTGCGTAGCCGGACGAGCTCGGCGTGAACAAGGATGCGCGTGAGGCGCCTTGCCTGCTGAAGAGTGAGCAAGCGTAGCGGGTACCGAATGAGCGCTGTAACGCCCCTGTGTTTGCCGCGAAGTCGATCAAAGAAGAGTGTGAAGATCAGCAGCCCGAAGAACGCCTCGGACTTTCCGCCGCCGGTCGCGAAGTACAATAGGCTCGCCGACTCTTCGTCGCGAAACGCGTCAAAAAAGCTTTCGAATTCCGCCGTGCGGGATGCAAATGCAGGAATATGCGCGAGGATAAATGCGAGCTGAAACAGGCGCCAGTCCGTGAACCGCCCGGTGCCGTATAGCGCGAATGATTCGTTGGTGCGAAGCCACGCTGTCCACGGTGCCGCGCGCTTCACCAGGTTTTTCCGCTCTTGGGGACTCTGAGGGGGATTGTCGCCAAGGGTGCGCGAAGCCTGTTGCGACTGAAGCAGCAATGTAATGCCTGCACGAATATACCCAGCTTCCCGTCGATAGGCGTTCAGGTCTCGGGCATGCGATGCTCTCTCTTCATCGGCAATCTCGGCGGGGAGCCCTAGGCCCACGTCAACTTGCAACTGTGAATCGATCCAAGCGTCGTAGGCGTCGGGAAGAGCCATGAGACGCATGATGTCGGTGCTTGGATCGCTAAGCTCGCGATAGGATGTCGGGACGTCGGCAAATGAGGTCGGGTCGATTCGTGGCTGCGTGTAGCGCGGCGCCCATGTGGTTTTCAGTGATACGAAGCCTGTCAACGGGTCCCCTTGCTCGACACCGCAATTCAGGCCCATTGCGGAGTATTCAAGCCAGTGCCGAAACCGGTACGAGGGCTCAACACGATCGAGAAGCAGTGGGAGATGGATGCTTTCTGATACTTTGACTTCAAGGTCGACTTGGAACACGGCATGTTCAAAGGCGGAGGCATCTCGGCCAGCGGGCATCGCTGCGTCGTTCTGAATGGCGATACGGAGATTGAGGCGTGTAGCGTCGACGAAGTCAGGGTCGAGTGCGATGACAAGCGTAACCCCCGCCAAGTCTGGTCTGACATCTGCCGGAGTTGCCGGACGCCTTGTTCGAAGGTCGAATAGGAAGCGATTCCAGGCAGCCTCATCCGCAAAATGGCTCGGCAGAATTCGTTCATTCGGCCTGTAAGCATTCTGCTGTCCTATCTCGGTTGCCAGCCAATTCGTGATCGTTTCGTCCAGCGTTGCTCGGAACACACGCTCGAATTCGGCAATTGCGGATGCCCTGCTCGTTGGGTCCGGGACTTCGAGACGAAGTTCTCCGAGATCAAGCGTGAACCGCCTCCACTTCTGGGGAATCGGTTGCGGCGCCGCAAATCGATCGTCAATGCGGCCGGCGCCGAGTCTGAGCGCCTGCGCGGCCCCGGTCGCGAGCTCGGTGCTGTCTTCGGTTTCTTCAGTTTCGGTAAGTTGGGAGGTTTCCCCAGATGACTGAGATTCTTCGTCTTCGATACCCGCCTCGACAATTTCGCTTTCGGCGCCTTCTTCGAGGTGTTCGGAACTTAGTGCGCGCGCAGCGGTGGCTTCGTTGCCTACGTCTACGAGCCGAATTCCAAGCTCGGCGAATGCAAGGTCAAAAGCCTCGCGGCGAATGGCGGAGATCGCCGCGACGCGCTCTAGATTTGCGGCGTTTCGCTGCTTGCGCTGTTGATCGTAGGCTCTGGCGGCGCGCTCGGCATGTTCTGCCATACCCGCGCTGGCACGAGCGGTGCCGGCGGCATCTCTGTCGTTCGCGCCGGATTCTCTTCGCACTTCCTCAGGAACCTCGGTCGTTTCATGCGCGGCTTCGGCCTGGGCGATCGCGTTGCCTCCACGTTCTTGATCGCCTTCATCGTCTGGCGGTGGCGGCAAGGCCGCAGTTCGTTCCTGAATATAGGCGCGTGCCAGTTTCTCGACTGCTTGGCGCGTTTCTCGCGACAGGTGAACCTGCGGCATCATTTCGTTGGCCGGGTCGCTGATTTCTTGCCAGCTCGGCAGTTCTCGTAGGTACACGGCAAGCCGCGGACGAATAATGGCTTCGCCGGGAATGTCGGCTGCCACCTGGAGGTCCACACCCATCGTAGCGATGTGAATGTCGCTGGTTTCGTCTTCCTGACCGGTTTGGTCATATCTTGGCAGCAGAAACCCGCTCACCAGCTTGGTAGAAGGCCTGACTCCGTAGATGATTTCGCCGTCCGTGCCTTCACCGGAACAATGTTGTTCCGTGAGCCGGAGCAAAGCATCGACCATGCCTTCCTTGACTTCCGTGAAATCTGCACCGGTTTGAGCTTGAAACACGCGCTCGGCGGCCCTGAGGTCGGCCGCTTGAAGCGCTTGCTCGGAAGTGTCAGGCGTGCCTGGATCGACTTTTGCATCAGTCATGACGCTCGCTCCCTTCAATGGTTTCAATATCGACGACCTGATCGAGGTAATCGAAGGTTCTCTTGCGCAGTGTCTTGATGGCCGAACGAACGGTGGAGTCCAGTCCGGATGCGGTTCCGTGTGGATCGACGAGTACGGAGACAAAGGCCTGCGCCATCCGGTGGCCGGCTCTTCTGCGGTCTATTCTAAGGGGCTGAATTCCTTCGACCCACATTCTCTCCGAGAGGGTGTCGTTCACTCCCAATACCGCCATGAACGCATCAAACTCGCGCCGCCTCTGAGGAGCATGTGGCTGCCGGCGCTCCGCATCCACCTGCAAGTGTTCTTCGACCTTTAGCCAGTTCAGGACGGCAGCTTCCGTTTGTGTCCTGCCACCCCTATAACGGATTTGGCTTAGAACGTACTTCGCTTTTGCGTTTAGACTGCCGCCCGGAATGCTCGAGAGGTGTGCCTGCACCGTCGTGTGGTAGATATCCGTCCAACTGCGCGCCAGCACGCGAATGGGAAGCGTCTCACGCGCCTCCTCAAGGAAAGTTTGGTCGGGAACTACGATTGCTTCGCCGCGTTTGATGTGTCTCGCGCAGGTGCGCTCGAACGGATTGACGTCAACACCGTGATTGTGCCGAACAATCGCTGAACCTTCCCGCGCGCGAAGGGTTCTCTTTGTAGCAAGGGTCATGACGACTATCTTGCTGTGGCCATCAGCGTCATCGTCCGTCAAGTCGATGACACTGTCGCCGGGACTTGCTTCCGCGCCTTCATCAAGTTCGAGTTCGACGGATGATGCTTTGCGGGCTTCAAGCTCCAGCATCGCTGCATCTGCAACCAGTGAGAGCCGGTGACCAAGCTTCCCGTCCCCACTCAAGTCGGGATGAGATGACAATTTTTCAAAGGACTCTGAGACGCGCTTTGCCAAATTGCGTTCGCAAACCACGATCAGTTCGTCGGGGAGCCAGCCTCGGGCGAGCACGATAGACATCCATTCGAACGAAGGCGAAACAAGAACCAGTCGCTTCCAGCCGTTCCTGTGCCTGGTCCCTTCGATTTCGGCTAGTACACCTTCAAGCGCCTCAATGCTGGTAAGGCGGAGGTGCTCCCTTTCGATTTTTCGGCCAATAGCGGCGCCTGACTCGCGATCGCTGACCAAGCGATCCCTTCCGAGCAGGCAATCGCAGTCAGAGCCGAATGCGATCAGGGTGCGGCTGGACTTTCGAGCGAGAGCCTTGGCAAGTTCGGCAAAGAGCGAACCGATAGGTGTTTCTTGATCTAGAGTGTCGAAAGCCCTTTTAACGGCATCGCGTGCGGAAGTGACGCGTGCCCGCTCTGCTCCTCCGATCTCTGACGCAAGTGCCTCTTTCAACGGTGCCAGAAGCGTTCCGCGCGATCGATACTCCAGAAACGTTTCGGCAGCGGATTGTCCCAGTTCCTGGCACAGAATTTTGTAGGCTTGCTCCAATCCGCATGGAAGAGCGGCCGCCTTGCGCAAAGCCCCCATCTCTCTTCGGAGTGTCCCAGCAAGCGTTGGATCTGAACTACCGCGCGCCGCCTCAGAAAGGGCAGTAATCGCGTCGGACGTAGGGCCGGATACCGTGCTGAACCGTGGTTCAATCGCGTTGGCAAACGCGACCGGGGGATCGTCGGAGACGGGGTCCTGTGAAATCCTGACCACGACCCTTGAGCGAATGGCCTTTGTCTTTGTAACTGAGCGCAGCATTCCTGTCATGCGGCGGTGTACGTAGGCGTCCTGTGTGACGACAAAGAATGGAATGTGCGGAAACCGTTGCCTTGATTCTGTTACAAAATCCTCAACGATCTTTGCCCAGTTCGAACCAAGGCGGTTCATTGTGCGTGGCGCAAGATCGAGCAAACATACATCGGGTAATTGCGGACCGCTGCCTCCACGCCCGAAAACGGGTGCAGAAAGCGCGCGGTGAAAGGGAGCTGTGGGAGATACGCCAAACAGACCGAACGGGGCTGTTTCCGGCGCTGACAGAACGCCGCGATGGTCCGCCTGCCGGTCGAGTGCGGCGCCGTGACGGACCCTTCCGAAAAGCTCCCCGTGCGCTCGGCGGAACAGCTTTGGTTTCTCCACGCCTGCCTCGGCGGAAAAGACAGGGTAGGATTCCGCAAGAGTCGGGTGAGCCAAGTGAGGTTTGGAATTATCTCTTTGGCTAAGTTGACTAAGGTGCCCCAGCGTAAGATGGAGCTTGTCCATCACAGTGGCGTCGCTCTTCTTGTCCATGTAATGACGCATCAGGTGGTACTTGTTCCAGTCAAGAATGTCAGTGCGTCTCGCAAGCAAGGTTTTCTGCAGCGCTGCCGATGCGCCGCCACGCCAAGGGAAATAAAGGGTCCTGCAACCTTGAGACGGATCGCACCACTCAGCGTCGTTCGTACGATGCTTCCTGGGCTCTCCAAGGAGTGCCATCATGGTCAGGGGATGAAGCAATGAGATATCGCGCTGACCAACCGGCCACTGCAGAACGACGGCAGACTCGCGTCTGGTTATTGTATGCAGGAATTCCCACAGGAGTGCGATCATAGGTCGGTTCAAGGTCTGGGCGGCGCCTATATCCAATTCGATCGGGATCAAGTGCAATTGACCCGCGGCGGCGATGGCGCGCTCGATGTCGATGTTGTAAAGCGGAAACGCATCTTCAACTTCGCAAGCATTGCCGGCATTGTCCGACTGCTTCGATTTGCGCCGAGCACTCAATTCCCTAACAAGTGCGCGACGTCGCTTAGCCGCCTCTTCTTGGCCCTTGCGTATTTCATCAAGACGATTTGTCTTACGTTTCAAGCGTCTCTCCCGAGGTCTAGTTTAACTCTGGCCTTGCGCTTTTCGACAATGCATTCGGCCGCTTCAACTCCAACGAAGAGGTGCCTCGCATTGGGTTCCTCATTCGGAGAGTACCCACCTTCGTGTATGAAGTTTTTCCGCGTGTGCATTGAACCGTCAGCCTGTTCGTCTTCAGCCATAAAAAGGATCAGCGCAAAGCCAACACTATCGAACATCACCGACAGACGGGCGATATTGGTCACACCTGCAGGGCCCGCGATTGAATTCCACGTAAAGTAAATTCATGTGGCCAACGACAAAGTCCTGAGGCTCTCGCCAAAGTGGCGAACGACCATATCCGTTCGGGACGTTCGTTCCTGCACGCTCGTGCCGCAGATCGCGCCGCTCCCTTCGAATCAAGCAGCTGCCTTTGGTGCAGGCTGGCCGAGGCCGAGAAGCCCCTAGATCGGTCAGGGATGGGCACGGCCCGCCTGTTCCGACATCACCCAGCCGCTCTTGCCGACAATCCTCGACACAGGACCATCCGGGAAGGCACCGCCGGTCTCACGCAACTCGCACCGCCCGAGTGCCGGGCCAAGGTGAGCCTTACGAATGGAGCCTAATTGACCGGATTTGTTTTGAAAGATACTCATTTCGTCCTTATCTGAACCGAACCCCAAAAGGAAAACGGCAGCATGACTACTTCTGGACGATCAATCGAGTTGTTCTTTCATGACGGCGATTCCGAAGGAATGACCACGGCGACGATCCCTTTTCAATGGACTGGGCATGTGCTGGTCACAAATAGAACTCAGGTGTTCGAAGCTTTGGAAGAACCGGAGACATCTCAGCCAGGGATCTACTTATTGGTCGGTAAGAAGAATGACTCGGATACCCTTTACGTAGGCGAAACCGACGAAATCCACACACGGATCAAACAGCACATCAAAGAAGGCAAGAAGGACTGGTGGGACAAAGCCATATTTGTCACGGCGAAAGGTGAGCCCCTAAACCATCATGATTTTCTGCGTACACTGACCCCGGAGCATGAAACTCGCATGTGACTGACGGTTTCCGGAACGGTGTCGTGTGGTGGCGCCGTTGCCGGGACTGGAGTATCTCGTGGCCCATGGAATGGGTGGCGGCAGAACAGGACGTCTATTTTTTGTGGCCCTGGAGCCCGTTCCTAAACTGTCCATTCGCCGTGGGGTCCGCGCCCCGGAGTGTTTCCGCCAGGCATGACGCCTGCCGAGAACGTGGAGAAAATCGAGACGCTGCAGGCGGCCTCCGGCCGCGTGCAAGCCAGTGTAACCCCCACAGGCGTGCTTGCCGCCACCCGTCTCCTGTCAACCACAATTCAACAGGAGTTGGATCATGAGCGATACACCGAAACACGATGACATGGAAGTCCGGCATGCCGCTGCTGCGGGTCTCGATGTCCACAAAATGCAGGTCACGGCGACCGTCCGCACCCACGCAGGTGGAGAAGGCCCCCGTGTCGAGACCCGCGAGTTCAGCGCACTGGCGAGCGGCCTCGCCCTTCTGGTGCAGTGGCTGCTCGGCCTGCGGGTGAGCGGCGCCGTCATGGAAGCGACGGGTGTCTACTGGGAGAAGGTCTACGACATTCTGTCCGATGCCGGGCTCGACGTCATGGTGGTCAATGCCCAGCACGTCAAGCAGATCAAGGGGCGCAAGACCGACATCGCCGACAGCGTCTGGCTGTCGCGCATCTGCCAGTTCGGCCTCGGGAGCCCGAGCCTGATCCTGCCGAAGAGCTTCCGCGACCTGCGGGGTCTGAGCCGCTACCGCCGCACGCTGATCGAACAGCGGGCGCGGTCGCAACTGCGCATCCAGAAGGTCCTGGACCGGGGCGGGGTGCGCATCGGCGGCGTTCTCAGCCGCATCACCCACGGGGTCAACGGCCGCCGCATCCTCGAGGGGATCATCGCAGGCGAGGCGTGTGAGGACATCCTGGACGGGCTGAGCTGGCACGTCCGCAAGAAGCTCGACCTCCTCGGCGATGCCCTGAGTGTCGAACTCGACGCCCATGGCCGGTGGATCCTGGGCGATCTCCTGGCCCGGTTCGACAGCGACACCGCCCGGATCGAGGCGGCCAATCAGCAGATGGAGGCCGCTCTCGCTCCCTACGAGGCCCAGGTCCGGCTCCTCGAGACCCTGCCCGGCGTCAGCCGCGAGTCCGCCATGGCGATCCTCGTCGAACTGGGCCCCGACATGTCGGTCTTCGCATCGGCCAGACACTGCGCCGCCTGGACGGGGATCTGTCCCGGGAACAACGAGAGTGCCGGCAAGCGCCGCAGCGGACGGATACGGCGGGGCAACCCGGTCCTGCGTGCCATTCTCGTCGAATGTGCCCATGCGGCGGTCCGGACCCGGGGCTGCCAGTTCCACACCTACCACCAGGCGGTGAAGAGCCGGCGCGGATACAAGCGCGCCATCGTCGCCGTGGCCCACAAGATGCTCCGCACCATCTATGCCATGCTGCGCGACGGCACGCCCTACGCCGATCCCGGGATCGACTACGAGGGCATCTCCATCGGCCGCAAGGCCAGCCGCTGGCTGCAGAAGCTCGAACAGTATGGATACGTCACCCGACTGGCACGCGAGGAACAACCCGACATGTCGGCACAAACCGCCTGAGACCCGGCGTCGCCCGCAACCGCTTTCGGCCCATCACGAGGCCGTTTCCGGGGAGCCCGAACAAATAATCGCCGACAGCGACTGAACGGCGACGCCTTCCAGACTGACGTTACCGTGGCTGCCTCCCGAAAAACCGGGTGCCGGCGGCCAGGGGAAAGTGCGTCCAAAGCCCGAAAAGAGTTTCAGAGAAAACAAAGCGCATTCGCGCTTTCTTGAAAGTCGGATTTACAAGCTCGTAAAGAAGATCGGCAAAGCCACCCTCGAAAATTCTAAGGAGCCCACTGAAAGCCAACTGAGCAAAGCAGCGACGGCCAATATGGTCGATTTCCTGCGAAACCTGTGCCTCGTTTTGTCGGCACTACGTTTCGACTTCCTGACGGAACAAATCAAACCGAAGAAAGATGAAACAAAAAAGACGGACGACGAAATCACCTTTTTCTTGTTGTCTACCAATGAAGTCTCAGCTCGCGCATGGAAAGATGGCGGCAGTTTCGTCGTCGAAAAGGGCTCGGATGCCCGCGAAAGATGGGTGGGAGCGACGACCGAGGACAGTTCTTATGGTCGGCTTTATCAGCAACTGGTTTCGCAAGGTGTGATTGAAAAAAGAGATGGTATGTGTGTGTTCAAGGAGAACTATGCGTTCAACAGCGTTAGTGCTGCGGCTTCGGTTGTAACCGGCCGACAAACAGCGGGCACAAGAGCATGGTTCTTAGAAAAAGACAATTCGATCTACTTTGGAGATTACGAAAAACAACTTGCCACACAACAAGACAATGAAATGAACGAGTGAACACCACCCTATTGTTTCCAAGGTTGGAATTTCTGTACCTCATTGCAAGACGACGGTGTCGGCTATTCCGATGATTGGAACAACAATGCACACGATGGAAGAGGAAGGATCGGGCATTAATCTCGCGATCCATCTCCTGGATGATGCATGGTCAGGGCGGTTCGATGCCACCTCAGTAATCTCGAACGACACCGATCTCGTAACACCAATCCGCATGGTGACGGCCGAACGGGGTAAACCGGTTTTTATCGTATGTCCGGGCCGTGGACGTGCGGCAGGCCCTCTGTGCCAAGCGGGGAGCCGGGTCCTGCACATCCGCAGCTCAAAATTGAGGGCGGCCCCGTTTCCAAACCCGATCACGCGCCCACCAATCTCTAAGCCGGCGGATTGGCAAAGCACGCTTGGCAAAGTCGGTCTGGTAGGCTTTCTGCATTTTGTTGAACCGCGAATCGACCAACAGCGCCCTTGGGCTGCCAAGACAAGCGGTCCACCAATCTGCTAGAAAACTGTCTTCAGCACCTTTTTGGAACCTGCCACCAAATCATCAATTTCATCCTTGGTAGGCTCGCGGCCCTTGGCGTGATCGCAGATGTTCCGAATATCCGCTAGATGCTGAATGAACCTCCACTGAGGAACGGTGATGACATTTGCATCCCTGAGCAATTGGTTCAAATAGGCAATTCCTGGGTTCTTTCTCTTGACGGCGACTTTATGCACGCCGCAAACGTGCAGCAGATGCTTTTCGATCACAACCCCGCAAACGGCACCGGCGGCCCGCATATATCCACCCTTCGCCAGCACACCAGCCGTTTCAATCTCGGTATCAAACAGATCAGCTTGGAGAACGGCCTTAAGGTCCATGAGAGTGGATACCAAAGTGTCCTTGGCCGCTTTGACAATGTTGAGTTGTTGCTCGAATTCAGGAATCGCCGATGCCCTATCAGCAATAATCCCATGGCCGGATCGAGTGATCCGAAGACCCTGCAGATAGTCCCGAACCATGTAATTTTGAAAAGTGATGTCTTTCCGAACCCGCGGGTACTCGTAATGGGACATGAAATCGGCGACTCTGTCTGGTAGCACTTGCTTGATTACTGCCAAAGACTCGGAATACCATTTCTGGTACACTCTTTTGAAGTCCGGCAGTTTTTTGAGAAAATCGTTGGCTTTCGCCTCATCCCCCTCATATAGTTCCATCAAATTCTTCATAAAATCTGTCTCGTGGCAATTGTATTGCATTGCAAAGAGAAGGTTGTCGCCCTCGCAAATCAAACGATCCAGATCATTGGAAAATTTCTTTATTTTTTCAGACATTTGTCCTTACTCCTCAATTTGACGTCTGCCACGCTCTTATAATGGCGCCTGCCTCCGCTCTCGTCCCTCCATAGATCCTATGAGGCGCGCGGGACGGTTGCTAGTGTTCCGCATACGTTCCTCTGTAGGAGATCCTGGAATGCAATCAAATGATGAAATCACGACGCCGGTTTGTCTGGAGGAATTCACGGTTTATGTTGCGATTGAACTCAGCGGGAAGAGCTGGGTCATCGGCGTCAGCCTCCCGGTTCGGGGAAGGTCGGTCTTCACACTTTGAAAACTTCGAATACGCGCGGCTTGTTTGCGTTGATCGAGAGGTATCGTGAAGATGCTTTGAAAAAGATCGGATCCACGGTTCGGGTTCTGTGTTGCTACGAAGCCGGCTTCGAAGGGTTTTGGCTGGCTCGCTGCTTGGAAATGAATGGGTACGAGACGATCGTCCTGGATCCGTCGAGTCTCCTGGTGAACCGCAAGGCACGGCAGCGCAAGACGGATCGTATTGACGCGAAGAAGATGATCCGGGCGCTGCTCGCGCACGATCGCGGCGATTCTCAGGTTCTCAGCCGTGTTCGGGTTCCGAGCATTGCCGAGGAGGACCGAAAGCGATTGCTGCGTGAGCGCAAGCGGCTCGTGAAGCAGCGCACGTCATTGACCAACACCATGAAGGGGCTGCTGCGTCTTCAGGGCATCACCGGGGTCGATCCCCGGAGCAGGAACTTCAGCGACAGGCTTGGGGTCTTGAAGACCGGCTACGGTGAAACATTGGGCGAAGCTGCACAGGGCGAGCTCAGAAGGCTCCGCATGCATCTCGATCTCGTGCAGGATCAGATCGACGTGGTTGAAGCGCAACGGGACAAAACGGTCCAACAGGGCAAATTGGTTGCCGGCGCATCCGCAGACGACAGCGACAGTCCTGACCGCACGATGGCCCGAATTGCCTTGCTGACGGACTTGAAGGGGATCGGCCCGAACGACGCGACATTGCTTGTGAACGAAGTGTTCTATCGCAAATTCGAGAACAGGCGGGAGCTTGCGAGCTGGGTTGGCCTGACGCCGACCCCCTGGGCGTCTGGTGCGGTTGAATGTGATCAGGGCATCGGCCGGGACGGACCGGGTTGGATCCGTGCCATGTTGGTCCAGATGGCCGGCGCTGGCTGCGCCATCAGCCCGACAGTGCACTGAACAAGTGGTTCAATGATCGGTGCGGTGGCGCGAAGGGCAGGATCCGCCGCGTGATGATCGTCGCCTTGGCGCGCAAGCTTGTGTTTGCCCTCTGGAGATTTTCCGAAACGGGCCTCGTGCCAGACGGCGCGGAGTGCGCCTGAACGACATGATGCCTTGAATCCGGACCGGCCGGACGCGGCCGGAACTGGAGCCGGGTGGCGTGTGACCGATTGTGTACCAGGGCTGAGAAACGCCGAAACATAGAGGGGTCCCGCCACGCGGAACGTCGCACCTGCACAGCAAGCGGGATTAGGGTTTGCAAACGGCTTGAGGCCGTACGGCGACCGGATGAAAGGTGGGTGCGCGACAATCGCGACCGAATGCTGAGACGTTCCGAACCTGGCAACCAGGAAAAGCAAGGAGAACAGACATGATCTAACAGGCGAAATTCAACACTTGACAGAACACGCCTCATGAAAGGGTACCAACACATTTCCACTTTCAACAAACCACGACGCACCCTGATGCGCAGTTCGGGCTCCAATTTGCTTCACCATGTTGCGCAGGCCGAGATTGCATCCATGGTCACTGGGACCGGGCGAACTGGATGTCGTGCCATAGTTGCTCTACGGCCGTATGTGCACATGGCCTCGTCATCTTGCAAGGATGACCTTTCGATTGACTCTGCGAATTCAAGGGCATTGTTCTTCCGGCGACACACACGTGCGTATGGGGTTTTCGTAGCCATTGAGCATGCGAAAACCGTTATGTCCAAACCCCTGCCATTCGATGACGCTTTAATGCCGCGCCTTGGCGGGCGTGTGCTTTCGGACTACTGGGTGGGGAACACATGAGCCGCCGACGCTAGAACTGGACGGACGCCGAGGACGACCTCCTCAGGCGCTTGGCCGATTCCGGTTCCGATGTTCATTTGGGGTTGTTTCCGACATAATGTACACCAAGCGCTGGAGGCATACTCAAAATGAACACTTCGACCGCCCGCATCGGATGTGCCCGGGTCTCGAAACCGGACCAGAACCCCAAGGCGCAGGTCGCGGTACTTCAGGCCACGGGATGTGCTATGATTCGGACCGAAACCGGCAGTGGCTCCAACCTCGAGATCCGTCCCGAACTCGGGGTCATTCTCGACTTCATCCATCAGGACAAAACACCGATGGTCGGTTACGCGTATCGACCGCCTGGCACGTTCCATGAAGGATCTTCAGCTCATTGTCGCAAAGCTCAGGTAGAGAGGCGCCAACATTGCCGCAATCGAGCAGCCCGTGGATACCTCGACCGCTCCCGGCAAGGCTTTTTTCGACATGGTTGGCGTCTTTGCCGAGTTCGAGACCAACCTGCGGCACGAGCGGCAGGCAGAGGGAATTGTCGCGGCCAAAGGGAAAGGCACTTATCGCGGGTGCCCGCCGAAGGTCGATATGGACGCAATCTGGGATCGCATTTCAGAAGAGCAGTCAACAACCAGGATCGCTCGCGAGATGGGGATCTCACGCGGAACTGTCTACAACGCCAAAGGCAAGGTTGTTGGAGAACATGGCAAAACCCGTCAAGGCCTGTGAGCAATCCGGGAAGACCCGCCCCGCAAACATCACAAAACCTGCAGTTTGTTCACCGTGTGTTCGTCAAGATGTCCATATATGCAACTCTTCGGTCCGTTTAGGCCGACTTGACAAGACGCGCCTCATGAAAGGCGGGCTACTCGAGCTGACCAGGGATCTCATCAATTTTGCTTTTCGACACTACATTGTCGAGACCGAAAGCCTTGTCGTAGCGCTGCCAGGCGACCCCCTGTATCCCCTCGTGAAGAGATAGAAGCGCTGCATGGAGACTTTTACCTTAGACCCTCGCCAACTTGCTCGTATAGAAGCCGTTCACCGTGGCTTTCTCTATCAGCACCTCTACGCCGTGGCGTGCTTGTTCAACGCCGCGAGTTCTGGCGTCACACACCTCGTTGTCGAGAACGACGAAGACGTCGAGCTAGTGTTTCCCGAGCGGCGCGTCTATGCGCAAATCAAAACGCGCGGGTCACGACTTGTCTACAGTGATATTGATAGCGCCCTCACTAGGTTCGATCAGATTCGCGCGGAGCACGTCGAAGGCCGACGAGGCGGCGCTTGCCAATTCGTCGTAGTGTCGAACACGGCACTGGGGCAAGACCTCGCTGAACGAGCTGTAGGTGCGGCTTGGCCGAATGATGTAACTCTCTTGCCCCCCGGGTCTGCTTCTGCAGAGAATTCACTCCCCGAGCCGTGGGAGACGGTTAGCGACGCCTTCGAAGCATGCCGGCTGGCGGCGGAGACACTGCCGTTTTCCATCCTGGCGCCCGAAACACTCGTTTGGAAACTCGCGGGGCGGGTATTCGCGGCTGCAGCGGGTATCGAACCCAACTCAAGCCACACATTCGCTGTTGAGGATCTACCAAGCCTCTTTGAGCAACTAGTCGTTCAACTACAGGACTTACCCGCGCCGCCACTGCGATACCGGCCACAGGATAAGGAACCGGCGCTCGTCAGCACGCAACGCGTGCGGCTCGTCGTCGGCTTCTCAGGCGCTGGCAAGACCTCATGGGTTTCCCAGACCGCTCTGCACGCGACCGACAGACTCGCCTATTGCGACGTTGCAGACCTGTCTGGTCCCGTGCTGGCAAGTGTCGTCGCTCGCGAGCTAGCTGCTCGAATGTTTGGCTCACGCGGTGGGATCCTGGGAGAAATCCTGTTGCCCGGAGCGAGTGGGACGGAAATCCTCGTCGTGATAGGTCGCCACTTAGCGGAAGATGGCGTCACCGCGACCGTGGTGCTGGACAACGCCCACCGCGTTGCCGCCGGCGACATTGCTCCCCTCATTAGAGCGTCCCCGCAGCTGCGCTTCGTCCTGCTCGCTCAACCAAACGCCTCGATCGCCCGCCTCGAAGCCACTCTCGGGATATCGGCAGAATCTCTTCTCGGTTGGTCTAACGAGACCGCCGCGGCGGAGGGATCATCGCTTGGATGTCGCGGCGACTTCGCGGACTACGAGCGATTGCTGACGCTCACAGGTGGCTTGCCGCTGTATGTTCAAAATGCTCTTAAGATTGCAGCCGAGTCATATGGTGGAAGCGTCACTCGTCTATGCGCAGCACTCGAAGAGCGAACGCACATCGTCGAAACGGCGCAGGAAATCATCCTCTCGGATGTCTTCGAGACCTACAATGACAATGAGCGCCGCGCGGTCGCCGCACTCAGCGTGAGTGATGTTCCGCTCTCGCAAGCCGAAGCCAGCAGTGTACTGAAGCGGACTTTCGACTTGGCGGCAGCCGACGCGGCCTCGGCGTTTCGCCGTCTTCGATCAAGCGGTTCGATTCAGATCTTCGGCGTCGATCGCTTCAAACTTCACGATGCGATCAGTCCACTTGGGCGCGCGTACCTCAACGATTGCGGTGTTGCGGCTCTCAAGAGCGCACAGGAAGCAATCCGCGATTCCTTGATGGTCGCGCTGCCGAAAGAGCATGATCGCAAACGGATATTCCTCCTTCTTCGGATGTTTGTGGCTCTCGGCGATGTAAAGCCTTTGGTGGAGATGGCAACCGACGAGTTGTTTCATGAACTTGGCTACATGGAAGAGATTTCTGCGTTCCTGTCCCAGGCCGCTGCGTATGAAAACATGCCTGCCGAAGACCGATTTTGGGCCCTCGACGGACTCGTCTTTGCTCATTTTAAGGACGGTGACGACACCGACATCCGAAGCAAGCTCGATCGCATGGACGAACTTGTTCGGGAGAATAACCTAGGCCTATCCAAGCGCCTAACCGTTGGCATGAAGCGTATGGTCTTTGCTGCCCGCGCCGGCGACGTCGCGACCGTAAAGAATACAATGAAGGAATTGAGCCGCATTCTCCCACAGACGCCGCAACACCTTCGTGTAGCCAAATACAACTATGCTCACGCGCTATTTGAACTGGGAATGGTGGACGAGTGCGTTTCTGGCACCCTTGACCTGATTGCCGAATATTATGACCTACTTGGCCTTAGGCTAGGCGACGTGATGGGTAACAATCCGGATAAGATATTTCCGTTACTAAAAGGCGATAACGATCAGACGGTTAATCTGAAACACCTGGCGGACTCTCTTGACCTTCAATCAAAGGCGGTCAAGGCGTCCGGAAACAATCCTGGTTTGGCGCCTATCCACGCGATGAAGTTTTATTCGATGGCTCAATCACTCGATTCCCTCGTGAGAGTCGGCCAGGACCTCGTCGACGACTTCATAACCCGAAACGACTACACCGGCGCACGTGATGTCATTGAACGCAATTTGATGCCGATAATCATGGAGTTGAAGCTTGCCGGACGCGTTATTCCAGTCCGCAGTCAGTACGCCGTCGTTCTCGCCTATTGTGGAGCTTTTGACGAGGCCGACGCTGAAATGGCGCGCCTCGCGCCCTATGAGGACGGCTTGGATGCACGAGGCCAGCAGGAGCTGCAGAATCAGCGAGCCTTGATCACACATCTGAGGGTAAATCCGCCACCGCCACAGTGGGAAATGCCTCCTCAACTTGGAAACCTGAGAAAATAGCCGACGTACTGCTTGAGTTCGCTATGAAGCGATCCATCGACGCAAAAAATAGTCGGTCTCATTTCGGCTATTGCAATGGTAGGTGTTGCGGATCATTGTTCGCAGCGTTTCGCCTCGCGGCCCATGTCGCTCTTCACCTTTCGAAAGGTCGACGCAGGCTAACTCCTCGGCCGAGAAGCCGCCCTTTGGCATAGGGTTGATGGTCCAGATCTCTCCTAGTCCTGCGACAGCGCCGTTCGAAAACTCGATACGCTTGAGTAAGCGTGGTAGATAGTTTTCGAGCCCGTAGAACCGAGCAGCACCAATCTTCGTGCTGACCTTGACATCCAAGAGCGGCTTTCGCTTGTAGAAAGTAACGTCCGTCGGCTGCCCAGACGTCGAAAGCATCGTCAACGAGTACGCCAGCATCTCCTCACGAGAGCCAATATTCTGCTCGAGCCGCTTGATTGCTTCCTGTGGGGTAATGTCCCGCGTTGGGGTAACTTCCTGCGTCATTATGTTCTTTGGCTCATCACTCAACGTATCCTCGCCAAATAGCCGCGCAGACGAGTGCGCGCCGAGATTATGATTCAACATCCACGTCACAACCGCAATGTCGTTGTTGGAAATCGCTATTGCCGGCACCGCCGCTCTCCCTGCGCCTCCGGGCAGAATTCCATACCTGTAGTGACTTGCATTTATGACTGCTTCGGCTTGCAATAATCGCGATTCTCAGCCCGAAAAATGAGTGCGTCTATCAATCGATGGGGTGAAACCCGAATTTACTGCGAACGAACCCGAATTGCACGCAAAACGGCCTGCAAACATCGGGCTGAACCTACTTTATCCGCGAACACGATTGTATTGGAAACGACCGTTTGCCTGACACCCGGTCCCATCAGTTTGCTGGGATCGATTTTCAGTATTTTTTTCTGTATACTATGTCTGGGCTTGTGGTTTGCGCTCGGGTTATCAGACGGTTCTCGCACGCTTAGCGGATACGATCGTGTTACAGGCCGCCATCCGTCTCGTGGTTCGCAATCACCTCTGGCCAGAGGACGTCGAGCGGGAAGGTGATGGCGTCGAAGGGAGGAAGCGAGACCGGCGCGTAATCGGCGAGCGGGGCAAGCAGCAGCCATTGCCCCTCGCGTAATGCGAAAGCCTCATGCGCCCTTGCGTTGGGATCGACGAACCAGAGATGGCCGACGCCCTCACGTGCATTGAGCGCCCGCTTCTCGTTCACGTCCAGCCGCCGCGTGGCCGGCGAGAGCACCTCGCAGACCCAGTCTGGCGCGATCGTGAAATAAGCCGCGTCTGGATATTCGGGCATTGTCTCGCGCCGCCAGCCAGCGAGATCCGGCACGACGATGTCTTCGCCCAGGTGCAGTTCCGGCTCATCGATGATCCACCAGCCGCCAGGGCCGTCATCGCCATAGTTGAATAGCGAACCGATCTTAATCCCCAATCCCGAGCTTGCCCAGGCATGGCGGGCTGCCGGTCTTGGATGGGTGTGGAGGGTACCGGCGATCACCTCGGCAACCTTGTGGGGCGGCGCGTCGAGCACGTCCTGATAGGTCGCCCGGCGGGTTTCCCCGTGTCTGGCCTGTGCCGTCATGGTCCAAGTTCCTTCCCCTACCCTATTAAATGCCGATCCGCTCGACTTCATCAAGCGAAACCTGCTCCTCGCGGCGGTCATAGAGACGTGTCGTCTCCGTGCGGGCGTGCCCGGCCAGGTACTGCGCAACCTCGACGCGCGCATCGGGATGCTCCAGGTATGCCGTGATCCCGGTCGCCCGGAGACTGTGACAGCCGATGTATCCCGAGCTGATGACGCCCTCGTCACCCGCACGAATGGCCCGGCGCTCGACCGCCTCCCGTGCCCGGTGGCGGCTCCACCTGCGGTCCGACAGCGAGACGGAGCCCTTGCGGCGATCCACCGCACGAAACAGCGGCGCGGCGCGAAGCTCGCGTTCCGTGAGCCCTCCGGCTTCCATGTAGTCCCTGAGGTATTCTTCCAGACGGTGGTGGCACGGAATGTCCAGGACCTTGCCGGCCTTCTCGTGCAACCGGACATGCCAGCGCCCGTCGCGGACCGAGACATCCGCCACGTTCATCGCCACTGCCGCCGAGACCCGCGCAAAACTGTACGTCAGGGTCGCGATGAACGCCCGGTCGCGAAGTTCCGTGATCGTCCCGGACGGGAGCCAGCGCATGAACCGCCGGGCCTCGGCCGTCGTGAGCACCGGTGTCAGGCCAACCCGCAACACCTGCTTCGGCCCGCGGACCGCGACAGCCGGCGATTCGCGGATGATCCGGTGGAGTGCCAGCCAGGCAAAGAGTTGCCGGACGGCTGCGAGTTCCAGTTTCACGGTCGCCTTCGCCATGCCGCACGTGAGCCGGTCCTCGATCCAGGCCGAGATGTGGACTCCCCGGATGTTGCGGACGTCCCCGATGCCGCGATCGCCAAGCCAGCGGAACAGGGTGTGAGCCGCGCGGGCGTAGGACGCACGGGTATTGGGGTTGCGGATGTGCGAGGCGAAGAATTCGACCCAGGCGTGGCACGCATCGTCGCCGAGGCGGGCAATCGGGGCGGGAACGAGGGCGGATTCCGAAATTTCCGCGGTTGCTGGCGCCGGCGCGGCGACGAGGAGGCTGGAGCCGCCGGTGGGCGAAATTCGGGCATTTTCGGGGATACTGGAGTTCATTCCGGGGTCGTCTCGGCAATTCTAGTGCAGCGCATAAACGTGGTTATGCTCTGGTCTAGCCGAACGAGCAAGGAACGGGAGGAAACAGGCAGAAATTGGTCGTGAGGGCGGCGCGAATCCGGTTCCGATCGGAGACATATCCGATCCTGGCGCGCAGACGGAATCAAACAGCGACCCACGCGGGAATAGCGGTCACGAGTTTCGATTAATCAGCGTACAATCTGAAGCCGCAGCCCCAAGGCCTCAATGACGCTGAGAACTGTCGCAAAACCAGGATTCCCGTCCCGTGACAAAGACTTGTACAGGCTTTCCCTGCCGCGTCCGGATTGCGCCGCGACCTTGGTCATGCCCTTTGACCGTGCCACGTCTCCAAGTGCACCCACAATCACCTGTGGGTCACCATCTTCAAATGCCGCTTCCAGATACGCCACGACATCGCTCACGTCTTCCAGATGCTCCGCCGGGTCCCACGGCCGCGTTCTCACGACGTCTTCCTGCTTTTCGGGTCCGTCCATCACCAGCCTCCACTATTCAACTTCTGTGCAAGATCACGGGCCTTTTCGATGTCCTGCCTCTGGGTGCTCTTGTCACCTCCCAACAACAGTACAGCCATCGCTCCATCGACACGACAGAAATACACACGGTAGTCTGGACCATAGTCGATCCGAAGCTCCGAAATTCCACCGCCAACCGAGCGCACGTCACCCGGGTTGTTCGCCGACAAACGCTTGATACGGATGAGGATACGCGCCTTCGCTTCCCTGTCGCGGAGCTTTCGGAACCATTTCTCGTAGGCATCGGTCTGGCGAATTGTAACCAGCTGCCTTTTGTATCCTGTAAGATACATAGGCGTCAACCGCATTTTGATGAAAAATGAAATCTCCTATGGCGGAATCGGTATCTATGTTGGGTAAAGGCCATGGACGCAATGAGGAAAGGAGTTGCCAATGCGAGGCCACCAACCGGCATCGCCGTGAGTTGGGAGTCTCACGAGGAACCGTGCAAAAGGTGAAAGATATTGCCGGAACGCATGACGAAGCCACCTGGAATTCGGTTGCGTTTCGGGAAACCATGTCTCACTCGAAATCACGGGATTCTCCTGGGCAATTTGGGCAAATAGGCTCGGAAGCGACAATTTTGTGTCGCAAACAGAACAAATGGCCAGAAACGCGTTTTCGTGCCCTCTGAGCGCCTTTCTGCTTCAGATGACCTAAACCTCATGGAAGGGCCATTTCGCGCGAAATAAAGCATCTCAGCGCGTCGGATTTCGGGGTCCATGCCTTTTTCACCCGGTTTTCTCTGAAACTCTTTTCGGGCTTTGGACGCACTTTCCCCTGGCCGCCGGCACCCGGTTTTTCGGGAGGCAGCCACGGTGACGTCAGTCTGGAAGGCGTCGCCGTTCAGTCGCTGTCGGCGATTATTTGTTCGGGCTCCCCGGAAACGGCCTCGTGATGGGCCGAAAGCGGTTGCGGGCGACGCCGGGTCTCAGGCGGTTTGTGCCGACATGTCGGGTTGTTCCTCGCGTGCCAGTCGGGTGACGTATCCATACTGTTCGAGCTTCTGCAGCCAGCGGCTGGCCTTGCGGCCGATGGAGATGCCCTCGTAGTCGATCCCGGGATCGGCGTAGGGCGTGCCGTCGCGCAGCATGGCATAGATGGTGCGGAGCATCTTGTGGGCCACGGCGACGATGGCGCGCTTGTATCCGCGCCGGCTCTTCACCGCCTGGTGGTAGGTGTGGAACTGGCAGCCCCGGGTCCGGACCGCCGCATGGGCACATTCGACGAGAATGGCACGCAGGACCGGGTTGCCCCGCCGTATCCGTCCGCTGCGGCGCTTGCCGGCACTCTCGTTGTTCCCGGGACAGATCCCCGTCCAGGCGGCGCAGTGTCTGGCCGATGCGAAGACCGACATGTCGGGGCCCAGTTCGACCAGGATCGCCATGGCGGACTCGCGGCTGACGCCGGGCAGGGTCTCGAGGAGCCGGATCTGGGCCTCGTAGGGAGCGAGAGCGGCCTCCATCTGCTGATTGGCCGCCTCGATCCGGGCGGTGTCGCTGTCGAACCGGACCAGGAGATCGCCCAGGATCCACCGGCCATGGGCGTCGAGTTCGACACTCAGGGCATCGCCGAGCAGGTCGAGCTTCTTGCGGACGTGCCAGCTCAGCCCGCCCAGAATGTCCTCACACGCCTCGCCTGCGATGATCCCCTCGAGGATGCGGCGGCCGTTGACCCCGTGGGTGATGCGGCTGAGAACGCCGCCGATGCGCACCCCGCCCCGGTCCAGGACCTTCTGGATGCGGAGTTGCGTCCGCGCCCGCTGTTCGATCAGCGTGCGGCGGTAGCGGCTCAGACCCCGCAGGTCGCGGAAGCTCTTCGGCAGGATCAGGCTCGGGCTCCCGAGGCCGAACTGGCAGATGCGCGACAGCCAGACGCTGTCCGCGATGTCGGTCTTGCGCCCCTTGATCTGCTTGACGTGCTGGGCATTGACCACCATGACATCGAGCCCGGCATCGGACAGAATGTCGTAGACCTTCTCCCAGTAGACACCCGTCGCTTCCATGACGGCGCCGCTCACCCGCAGGCCGAGCAGCCACTGCACCAGAAGGGCGAGACCACTCGCCAGTGCGCTGAACTCGCGGGTCTCGACACGGGGGCCTTCTCCACCCGCGTGGGTGCGGACGGTCGCCGTGACCTGCATTTTGTGGACATCGAGACCCGCAGCAGCGGCATGCCGGACTTCCATGTCATCGTGTTTCGGTGTATCGCTCATGATCCAACTCCTGTTGAATTGTGGTTGACAGGAGACGGGTGGCGGCAAGCACGCCTGAGGGGTTTACACTGGCTTGCACGCGGCCGGAGGCCGCCTGCAGCGTCTCGATTTTCTCCACGTTCTCGGCAGGCATCATGCCTGGCGGAAACACTCCGGGGCGCGGACCCCACGGCGAATGGACAGTTTAGGAACGGGCTCCAGGGCCACAAAAAATAGACGTCCTGTTCTGCCGCCACCCATTCCATGGGCCACGAGATACTCCAGTCCCGGCAACGGCGCCACCGCACGATATCGTCCCGGAAACCGTCAGTCACATGCGAGTTTCATGCTCCGGGGTAAGTGAACGCAGAAAATCATGATCGTTTAGGGGCCATTTGACCGATATGTCTGGAACCCACCGCCTTCGGCATTCATTGAACGTCCGGGCCGGGAGAAAGCAGAAAAAGAGCGCAGCATTGTGGTTGGAAAACTGGAATACCCGCCGCGAACCTGCGCAAACAGGCGGTATCGGGAGTAGCATTCGTGCGCGGCCCGTGCGCTGGTCTCACATCCGAATTCTCGGCATCTTCATGCTTCACAATCGCTCCCGGAACAACGCATGAATGTTGCGAACGGCGGAGTAGGCGACAATTGGAACCAGGCACAGGTATATGGGGTCGCCTCCGGTAAGGGGCGAAATCACCAAGTGTATTTTGGCCGCCATTCCGGGCCATCTGAATTCACCTGTGACCTGTGTGTGCCCATCAGAGGGATGCGATGTGTTTGAGCCTTGACGCCCGCCCAGGGCGCAGAGTGTTCTTCATTGTCCCTGTTTGTGTATAGTCTGTTTGGTACAGACCCCGGGTCATATAAATCAATGACTTGCAAGACCGAAATCAGGGGAGGTTCAATTGGGACAGCGGGCGGCCATCTACACCAGGGTTTCCACCGCGGACCAGTCCTGCGAGCGCCAGGTTTCGGAATTGACGTCCTTCGCCGGGCGAGGCGGCTATGACGTGGCGCGGATATTCAGGGAAACCGCGCCAGGGGCATCCGCCAATCTTGCCGCACGCAATAAGGAAATGGATCTCGCACAGACACGGCAAATCGATGCCGTCCTTGTCTCCGAGCTCTCCCGGTGGGGGCGATCGACACAGGATCTGCTCGCCACGCTGCACCGATTGGCAGGATGGAAGGTCTCGGTCGTCGCAATGAACGGCATGACTTTCGAACCCGATACGCCACATGGCCGGATGATGGCCACAATGCTGGCGGGGATCGCTCAATTCGAACGTGACCTGATCAGTGAGCGCGTGAAATCGGGACTGGCAGCGGCGAAAGCGCGGGGGAAGAAGCTCGGCCGCCAACCAGGACAGCGGCCAAATTCAGACAGGCTCGCACCCAAGGTCCTTCAGGCCGTCAGCGAGGGACGAAGTTACCGCTGGATCGCCCGTGATCTCGGAATCAGCAAGAATACCGTCCTCAATGTCGTATAGCGGCACAGGCAAGCCGGATGAACATGCATTCTCGCAACGCCCAGCGTCAAATGCGCGGACAATCACCCGTGAATGCGACAAGAGGCAAAGACGAAATGGATAAACCCGTACCGGAATCGACCCCCCCTTCGATGAGCTTGAAGAGCAAGGTGACCTTCTCCGTCTGCGCCTGTGACGCACAATTCCCTCTTGGCAGGAGGCACGCATGAAAATCGCTTTAGGGGTCCTGGGCTCATTGGCCATCGTTCTGATCGCTTTCATGGCCTTTGTGTTCGCACAACCCCGATTGACAACGAGTATCGTTTTTGGCGTGAATACCGCGCCGATTGACGCGCGGCTTCGCGACAGTTTCCGGCCCCGCACGACCGATGCCAAGACTGAAGCAATCACCGCAGCGGCCAAGGCTTTCCTTGAAGCGCTGGATGCCGGGCAGCACGGTATGGCAACCTATGCCTTCACCGACAACGCGCAGCGCTCCAATTGGTCCAATTTCCCCGAAGGCATGATCCCGCGCGGCGGGCTTAAACTGAGCGCACTCAGCGCCGGGCAGTACGCCTTGATGGATGCGCTGCTGGCCGAGATCATGAGCCCCCGCGGCATTCGAAACCTTGAATACCAACTGGCTGCGGAGCAGACCTTTCCGACAGACCATTGGTTCAACAAATATGGCGTCGATCATTTCTACGTCGCCATCTTGGGAGAGCCTTCTGCAACCAAGCCCTGGATGTTCCAATTCGGTGGTCATCACCTTGGCATCAACGTGACGATCTACGGGGCTGATGTGACCTTCTCGCCCATGCTGACAGGCGGGCAGCCGCTCTACATCGACCATGAAGGCAAGACGGAATTCATCGTGGAGGATGAAGTCAACGCCGCGCAGGCCTTGCTTGAGAGCCTGAGTGAGGATCAAAAGGCACAGGCCATCCGCAGTGACAAGTCCATCAACCTTCTGCTGGGCCCAGGTGAATACGGCACCACCGTTGCTCACGAAGGCATTAATGGCAGCGATCTGTCCGAGGCGCAGAGAAAACTGTTGGTCGCGCTGATCCAAACGCGCCTCGGATTCATCAACGACGACGACAACGCAGCAAAGATGGAAACCGTCTTGTTCGAACTCGACGACACCTATTTCGGCTGGTGGGGACCGCAGGACGCGCCGGGTTTCGCCTATTTCCGAATTACCGCGCCTTCGACGATCATCGAATATGCACCCCAGGACACGCTGGCCGAAGCGCAGGAACAAGAGCACGCCCACAGCATGTATCGCGAACCCGGCAATGACTACGGCATGAAATGGATTGGAGCAGAATGATGCAGCCGCTTTTGTAGATTGCACTCGAGCCTCTCTCGGCTCATCCGCACAGCAAGGCATAAACGGCGCAGGCAAGCCGGGTGAATATGCATCCTCGCAGCGATCAGCATCAAATACGCGGACAATCGCCTTGAATGCGACAAGGGGCGCCGACAAAATGCTTAGAGTGTCATTTCGCCCCGTACCGGAATCGACCCCGACTGGCGCCTGTTCTTTCACATGACCCCGGCTTTCGACCAATTCCAGCGTGAACTGATTGTCGAGAACACCAAGGCGGGCCTCGCTGCCGCAAGAAAAAGCGGTCGGAAGGGCGGCAGGCCTCGCTCAATGGATGACGAGAAAGTACGCCTCGCCGAGGCACTGCTCCGAGACGGGGAGAACTATCCATTCGTCAATGAAGTCATCAAGCAACTCGAGATCGGAAGAACCGCATTCTATCGCTACTTCCCACCAGAGCGAATTCGAGAATTCAGGCCACGGCAAAACTGAAATGAACGCGATTCCTGTCAAATTCACACAAATCGCAGGTATACGCGAAGTTTCGGGAAATTTTCGATGCTCTCAGCCGCAATCAGCAGCGTTTGCATGGGCAATTTTACCCGTCAACGGCCTCTGAGAGCTCCGGTTCCTGCCGGAACCGACCCGCTATGGAAATTCTGGTATTTGTGTTGGGTTAGGGCCAAGAACGTGCGTGAGACCATAACTTCCTGGGCGATCTCCCCTTTTGTTACTTTACATACCTTTGCTGGGTTTAGGCCGAATCCAAATAGGCTGCGCTATCGGTCATGGTGTTCGATGGGTCGAGTTCGGTTTCCTTGTCGAGCAGGAGGGCCAGTCATTGAGATGGGTGAATGCCCTGGGAAAACCGGTGCTCTGCATCACCTCAAGACGAATGTCGGGGATCCCGGCTTTCGGCATCAGGTAACGAACCTGGCTTCGCAATGCGAGCAGGCTGCCTGGCTCGGCAAGGCGGTCAAGCCGGGCCACGGAAATCCCGCGCTTGCCTTTTTCGGTTTCGAGTCTGAGATCGGGATTCTGGTCAGCGAGCGTGGCGGCGCTGAAGCAATCGCGATGGGATGAGCTGAAATGAATGCAGGACCGTTGGAGCACAAATCTTCAACTTCCCATCACGTCCTTCGAAACTCGTTGGACCTCCCCTGTGGCGCGGTTCTAAAGAACCGCATCGCAAAGTCGGCAATGTCGGATTCCCTCGGAAACGGCAAAGGCGATCCCACCGAGGCGCAAGTCCGACTTTACGAAAGATGGGCGGAAGGCGCCGCCGCTGTTTCCATCATAGGTGAAGTGCAAGGGGACCCCCGCTTTCCGGAAAAACCGGGAAATCTGGTATTCGGAGACAACAGCGATCAGCGTGCAATACGGTCACTGGTCACCAGAGCCGTTGTCGAGGGCGCTCACCTCTGGCCGCAACTCGGTCATGCCGGTGCTCTTTCCCACAAGCCGATCAGCCAGCCGAAGGGGCCATCTGCAATAGACATGCCAGGTCTTCGATGTGCCGGGATGTCCGTTGGAGAAGTACGGGAGCTGCCCGGCATGTACGCAAGAACCGCAACATTTGCGAAGAGTGCAGGATTCAGCGGCATTCACGTCCATGCTGGCCACGGCTTCCTGCTAAGTCAATTCCTGTCTCCCTTGTTCAATCGTCGCAACGATGGGTACGGCGGTTCAGTCGAAGCACGATGCCGAATAGTGCTAAGGGTATTGAACGAAGTGCGCCGCGCTGTCGGCCCATCGTATCCCATCGGAATCAAGATAAACTCGACGGACAAATTGGAAGGCGGATTGACGGAGGATGACGCTTTGGAGGTGGTGCGTCTTATCGGCGAAACATCGGTCGATCTCATTGATATCAGCGGTGGAACCTATTTCCCCGGAGCAAAGGCGAGTTCTGACGGAATGTCGGACAGCGGTCCTTATTTTCTGGATTTTGCGCGACGTGCCAAAGGGGCAACAAGTGTACCGCTCATGCTGACGGGCGGGTTCACAAGACGCGAGCAGGCAGTGGATGCAGTGGCGAGTGGCGCCGTGGACATGGTGAGTCTGGCTCGCGGCATGGTCCTCAATCCGCAGCTTGCAAAGTTCTGGTTGACCGAGGACGGCGGTGATCCCGAGTTTCCGGTATTCGAAACCCCGCCCCGGGGCGGTGTAACGGCCTGGTACACCATGCGACTAACCGCATTGGGAGAGGACAGAGAGCATACATTCACGCTGGATCCTCAGTCAGCCTTGCGTGCTTATGAAGAACGCGACGCACAACGATGCATCAAATGGCGAGAGGAGTTTTCGCATCCGGCAGATCGGATTGAAGGTTGAAATACAGCGGGTGCACGGCGCCTTACCGGGGTCGTTTGCGGAAGCATCTGTGGACAAGTCAGGGATAACTTTCCGACGACAGATCGAAAATCATGGATTTGGCCCTAAATCGGCATAGACGCCAAACACAGATGCTTCCGCAAACGAACCCAGCGATGCACGTCACCCTCACGCCGTTCACATGGGTGCGGGAGATTGAAGAAAATTCGGTCGAGATTTACAACGTCATCTCGGGGCAGCCGAGGACGATGGAAGGGATCGACACAGTCTTATTCGCCTCGGGCGGCCTCCCCGACGATGCGCGCGGCGCGGCCCTTGCGGTGAGGGGGCGGAGGTGCACGTGATTGGAGACTGCTACCAGCCGCGTGACATCGATGTGGCGGTGGTGAACGGACACCGGGCGGGAAGGGCAATCGGACACGGAGGCGCATGATGGAGTATCGACCCCTTGGACGGACCGGCGTGCAGGTCTCGCAGCTCTGCTTCGGCACGATGTCGTTCGGCGGCGACGCCGACGGGGAGACTGCAGCCCGGATGTACGGCGCGGCGCGCGACGCGGGCATCAATTTCTTCGATACCGCCGATACGTACAACGCCGGGGAGTCGGAACGCGCCCTCGGCCGGTTGGTGAGGGGACACCGTGAAGAGTTGGTGATCGCGACGAAGTGTTACAACCCGATGGGCGACGACGTCAACGCTCGCGGCACCTCACGCCGTCACGTCACGCGGGCGGTCGAGGCGAGCCTCAAACGGCTCGGCACCGACCGGGTGGACGTGTTGTTTCTGCACCAGTTCGATGCGCGCACCCCGATCGACGAGCAGATGCGGGGGCTCGAGGACCTCGTGCGCTCTGGCAAGGTGCTCTATCCCGCCGCCAGCAACTACGCCGCGTGGCAGGCGGTTGCGGCGCTCGCGGTGCAGGAGCGCCACGGCTGGGCCCGGCTCCAGGTGTTGGAGCCGATGTACAGCCTCGTCAAGCGCCAGGCGGAGGTGGAAATCCTCCCCATGGCCCAGGCCCACCAGATCGCGGTGATCCCCTACAGCCCGACCGGCGGCGGCCTGCTCTCCGGAAAGTACGCCGGCGGCGGGGCCAACCGGGGCCGTTTGATCACCAACCGGGCGTACACGACGCGTTACGGGGAAGAGTGGATGCACGACGTCGCGACGAAGTTCGCGGGGTTCTGCAACGACCGCGGACTGCACCCGGTGAGCACCGCCGTCGCATGGGTCGGAGCCCATCCCGGGGTCACCGCGCCGATCATCGGTGCGCGCAACGTCGAGCAGCTCCGCTCCTCCCTCGACTCGGTGTCGGTCGACATGACCCCGGAGCTGCGGGCGGAGGTCTCCGCCCTCTCGCGTACGCCGCCCCCGGCGACGGACCGGTTGGAAGAGCAGAGGGAGTAGAGGGATATCCAGCAGCTCCGCGCAGAAGTTGCGGATCCAACACGCCGCATCGGAGATCACCACAACCTCATCGGCTTCGCGCAGCCCCTGCCGGAATCTTACGCTCCAGGCGCCATCTCCTGGATGGTCTCACGGGTCGTCCGAAAGACCAACGTTCAACGGACAGGTTCAAGCCGAAAAGCCACATCAACGAAACAAGGGCGAAAATCGTCTCAAATGAATGGTACGATGAATTTTGCAATTGCGAGGCCTTATTCGTACAGAGTCCGGTCATGGAAACCGTAAAGATCGGATATGCGCGCTGCTCGACCCTCAGCCAGTACCTGAAGGCGCAACGGAAAGCCCTCCGTGAGCTCGGTGTTCACGAGAGCCGCATCTACACGGACCATGGATTGACCGGCACGAACCGGGAGCGTCCCGGTCTTGAACAGGCTCTCGACGCCCTTCGCGAGGGTGATACGCTGGTCGTCTCAAAGCTGGATCGTCCGGCCCGCTCCGTTCCGGATGCCCGCACCATTGCCGATGAGTTGCGGGAAAGAGGCGTGAAACTCGCTCTCGGCGCGACAGTCCATGATCCCAGTGACCCGATGGGGAAGATGTTCTTCAACATCGTTGCCACCTTCGCCGAGTTCGAAGCGGACCTCATCAGGATGCGCACCCGCGAGGGCATGGCGATCGCAAAGGCGAAGGGAAAGTTGCGGGGGGAAACGGCCGAAACTGTCGGAAAAACAACAGAAAGAGCGCTGGCGAATGCACGATACCGGGGAATATTCGATCAGCGATCTGGCAGAGGTCTTCTCCGTATCATGGCCGACCGTCTATCGAACGTTGAGCAGGCGGAAAATCTCTTAACGTACGATTCGGCCCCCGGAATCGACCCCAGTATACGCTTCTGACGGCGCAACCGGGTCATATCAATGAAGCTCTCCGGCGTGAACGTATCGAGGGGCAGATCAAGCGCACGGGACACAACCTGATGTCACGTTCGTGAAATCGTTCCGGGAAAAAAACGTCGCGATGCACGGAAATAGCCGTAGGCCAAAAGGAATCAGATCCTGTTGGCCGGCCCACGCAACCCTCGTGACGCATGCAAGACCGATTGGGAAAAGTCAAAGTGCCGCTTGCGCTCGGCACCCCTGTGAAAGAGGCATGAGGCAGGGTTCGTCAGGCATGGACCAGGAGAACACGGGAGGTGGTCAAACAAGGAACACTGGGGCCGTCGCGACTTGATGGCGGGGAAGAAGAAATCCGTCACCTACCCGACTCTACCCCCCGGAATCGGCCCGAACATGGATTTTACCGGAGTAAGCCGTTACCTATCCTCAGATCATGAGCGCGTCCGAAGCCTCCTCCAGTTCCACTCAGCTTGATTCCGACGCAATCGCGGGTTCGGCTGACCCTCTCTCGAAACTTGATTCACGTATTCTCTGGCGGATCACGCTGCTGGCAATGCGGCATCCCGGCCGGATGGCCCTCGGGGTCGGTGCGACAATCCTCGCAGCCGGCTTCCAGCTGTTTGTGCCGCAGTACATCGGCAAGGCCGTCGACCAGGCCTACGGTTTGCTGCGCGACGCCGCCTCGGGCGCTGGTCGGGAACAGGCCCAGGACGCGCTGTTGAACACCGCACTCATTCTGGTTGCGATTAGCCTGATGCGCGGCCTGTTTACGATGATTCAAAACTACCAGGGCGAGGCCATCGGCCATCTCATCGCACATGATCTTCGCCTCGCCTACTACCGAAAACTGCAGAAACTGAGCATTGGCTGGCACGACCAGGTTCATAGTGGCGACCTGATAACCCGTGGCATGCTCGATATCGAAGGTGTACGGAGGTTCGTCAGCACCGGCATCCTGCGTGCTTTTCTGCTCGCGATCCTCATCGGCGGCGGTTTCATCATTCTGTTCCGCATCGACTCCGTACTCTGCATCCTGGCCCTGGGATTCGTCCCCTTTGTCGGCGTGTCAGCCTCGATTGCACGGATCAGGCTGCGCGACACCTGGCTACGATTACAGGCTGAGCTGTCCGTGCTGACCAAGGCCATGGAAGAGAATCTTGGTGGTCTGCGGGTCGTGCGGGCCTTCGCAGCCCAACCTTATGAACTCTCCCGCTTTGACCGGATTTCGCGACGGGCACTGAAGATTTCGCACGAACGGATTGCTCTTTTCGTCCGCAGTACGGCGCAGATGACCTATGTGTTCTTTCTGGCCATGGGGCTGGTCTTGTGGATTGGTGGCCAAAAGACGCTTGATGGCGAGATCACACTTGGCCAACTCACCGAATTCCTGGCCTTCATGACAATCCTGCAGATGCCGATCCGGCAAATTGGCTGGATGTCGAATTCGGTTGCGCGCGCATCGACCTGCGGTGGCCGCCTGTTCAATGTTCTGGATCTGATCCCGTCGATTATGGATGGCCCTGACGCCAGCGATCTCGTCATGAGTGATGGCGTCCTCCGCTTCGAAAATGTCGATTTCAGCTACCCGGCGCAGGCCAGTGATTCGCGTACATTGTCAGGAATCGATTTCCAGGCCGGGCCAGGTCGAACCATCGGAATTGTCGGTCCGCCCGGGAGCGGAAAGAGCACGATCGCACAACTGATCGGTCGTTTCTACGAAGTGGGAAGCGGGCGCATTACCATCGACGGACAGGACATCCGAGATGTCACGCTCGCCTCGTTGCGACAAAAGGTCAGCATTATTCAGCAGGAAGCGTTTATTTTCACGGCCAGCATCGGACACAATGTCGCATATGGTGATCCCTGGGCCAGCCAGCCGAACATCGAACGTTCGGCCACAATGGCCCAGTTGCACAGCTACATCACGAGTTTGCCCACCGATTACGCCACTTTAGTCGGGGAACGCGGGCTGTCGCTGTCCGGCGGCCAGCGTCAACGCATGTCAATCGCCCGTGGCATCCTGCCCGATAGCGCCATCCTGATTTTTGATGATTCGACTGCTGCCGTCGACGCAGCGACAGAGGCGCTCATCCATATCAGTTTACAGGAATTCGCCAGGCATCGCGCCGTCATAATCATTGCTCATCGACTCAGCTCGCTTAGACATGCTCACGAAATCCTATTCCTCGAACAAGGCCGCATCGTTGAACGCGGCACACAGGAAGAATTGCTGGCTTTGAACGGGCGCTACGCCGAACTCCACCGGTTACAGAGTCTGCCCGGACGCGAGGAAGCATCGCGGTGAGCGTCGCGCAAGGAATACCGCCCAGCCCGGGGCCAGATACGGGGCGGTCCGGGCCACTGGCAGTCGTCGGATCCCAGATCTCGCAGGACGAGGAACTGTTCGGGCAAGCCTTCGACCGTTGGGTCGTCGGTCGCATCGCGACCTATCTGAAGCCGTATAAGCGCCGCATCGCCATTGCCGTAGCCGGCGTTCTGATCTTTACATTAACACAATTGGCGATCCCGCTGGTCATCCGAACCGCGATCGATGATGCGCTCGTATTAGGCCCGGAAGGCCAGTCACTGCTGCATGTTGCCGTGATCGCGTTCTTCGGCATCGTCACCGTCAATTACATCGCCAATCATCTCCAGGAACTGATCGTCGGCAAGGTTGCCAGCCACCTCATGTTCGATCTGCGCCGGGCCATGTTTGCCCACCTGCAGATTGTTTCGATGTCCTTCATGGACAAGACCGAGATCGGCCGCTTGATGTCGCGCTTGCAGGGCGATGTGCAGGCATTGCAAGAATTCCTGGAATCCTCGATATTTGCCATCGGCGACTTTGTGCTGCTCGCCGGTATCATCATTGTCCTGTTGGCTCTTGATCCACGTCTTGGCGGCTTGACCCTGCTCGTCGTGCCGGTCCTGTTTGGCGTACGAATAGTCTGGCTTCCTCGCGCACGGAAAGCCTTTCTTTATTCGCGTGAAACCAGCAGCGCGACCAACGCGGCTCTTGCGGAAGGTGTGCATGGTGTCCGGGCTGTACAGGAACTCGGCCGAGAAGACGTAAATTACGAACTGTTCCAGACGAAGGCGCGGGAAAACCTGCGCGCGCAATGCAGGGCAGCGCAATTCACCAATGTTCTGATTCCAACTGTTGACGGCCTGACCGGCCTCGCGATGGCCGTCATTGTCGTCTTCGGCGGTGGGCTCGTGCTTGATCGTGCGCTGGATGTCGGCGTCATGGTTGCCTTCCTGTTCTACGTTCAGCGCTTCTTTGACCCGATCCGATCACTGACAATCCAGTACAGCATCATGCAGCGGGCGATGGCTGCAGGTCAGCGTATCTTCGAAGTGCTTGATGTTCCTGTTGATGTCGCCGACCGCCCGGATGCCATCAGTCTTGACGGTCACGACGGTTCCATCGAATTCTGCAATGTCACTTTCGGATACAAGCCGGACGAGCCGATTCTGAAACACATCAGCTTCAGGGCCGAACCGGGCGAAACCGTTGCGCTCGTCGGTCCGACCGGATCGGGGAAAACCAGCATTATCTCCCTGGCTCACCGTTTCTATGACGTCTGGGAGGGTGAGATCAGGGTCGGCGGCCAAGACGTGCGCGATGTCGACCAGCGATCACTCGGCCGGCATATCGCGTTGGTGCTGCAAGAACCGTACCTGTTCTCGGGAACGGTTTTCGAGAACATTCGGTATGCAACTGCGGACGCCACCCGCGAAGAGATCATCAAGGCAGCCCGGGCGGTGGGTGCACATGCGTTCATCTCTGCCCTCGAACATGGCTATGACACCGTCCTTGATCAGCGTGGCTCCAATCTGTCGATGGGTCAGCGTCAGATGCTGAGTTTTGCCCGAGCTCTGATTGCCGACGCGCCGATTCTGGTACTCGATGAGGCGACCGCCAATGTCGACAGCTATACGGAATTGGAAATTCAGCGCGCACTACTCCTGTTACTGGAAGGCCGCACGGCAATCATAATTGCCCATCGTCTTGCGACAATCCGTAATGCCGATCGAATCATCGTGCTCCGCGACGGCGAAATCGTCGAGACCGGCACCCATGAGGAATTGATGGCAGCTTATGGTCTCTACAGCATGCTTTATGACCTGAATCACGCATCGTTCGATGACATATCCCTCGACGACCTGGAAAATCGTCAATGATACGCTGCACGATGCCGATTGTCTGAAGCATCGGAATTCCCCGGACAACCACCACCAACGTTTCGGCGACGGGTTCTGTTGCGTTAATCACCAGCAGGGCTGAAACTACCGCCAGATCATCAAGGGGTCGACTCCGGCAGAGTGGAAAATGACACATTAAGGGGTCGATTCCGGTAGCATCTGTGTTTGGTTTCAATGCCGATTCAGGTCCAAATCCATGCACCACTTCCAGTCCGAAGCGCAACGTGGCCATTTCCGGAGCGAGGGCGTAGCCCGAGCGGAGGAAATGGCCACGTGACGGGAATTTTGGTCCCCGGGGCACCGGCAATCCGGTTCGGTGACGGCTGAAATCCCTTCCAGACGAGCGTAGCCGCGCTCTCCGGACGGCGCAAGCCCCGGCGAGGGGGCAACTCCGGCCCGCCAGACGAAGGAAGGGCGTAGCCCGACCGGAGGCCGGCGGGCCGGAGTTGTTCGAGTTTCCCTCGAACCGATCCTTCCGAAGGACGGTCCGGGACGGCGTCCGTCAGGGAGGCTGGGCCTCGCGGAACGCCTCGGCCGGGGTCCGGTAGCGCAGCGACTTCCTTGGACGCGCGTTCAGCCGGTCCTGGACCGCCTTCACCTGGGCGTCGGTAATCCTGCGAAAGTCCGTGCCCTTCGGGAAGTACTCCCGCACAAGGCCATTCACGTGCTCGTTCAGGCCGCGCTCCCAGGCGTGGTACGGCGTGGCGAAGAAGAACCCGGCGCCGAGGGCCTGCGTCACCCATGCGTGCCCCGCGAACTCCTTGCCGTTGTCCGCCGTGATGGTGTGGACAAGGGCCTGCAACGGCAGCAGCATCAGCAGCAGGGCAGCGCCGACCGCGTCCGCCGTCCGTCTTTCAACCCTCTGAAGCAGCGTATATTTCGACGCCCGGTCCACCAGCGACACCAGGGCGCCGCTGTGGCCCTTCCCGACGATCGTGTCCACCTCCCAGTCGCCGGTCCGCTCCTTCGCCTCCACAACCGCCGGACGCTCGGAAATGTCCACACGGTCCGGAATGTGCCCGCGGCCGGCGTGACGGCCGCCCTTCCAGTTCGGCTTCTTGCCGCGGCGGCGGAGGAACCGGTAGAGCCCGCCGCCCGCCTTCCGATCGGCACGGACGTGCGTGTAGATCCACTGACGGCCAGCCATCGGGACACCGTCCTTCCGAAAGCGGCCGGCGATCTGCTCGGGGCTCCAGCCCTCCGCCAGCTTGTCCGCAACCAGTCTCCACCGCTCCGGCGTCATCTTCCTCGGAACCGACGAGGCCGCCCGACGCCGTGCCGACGCCGTGTGCTGCGCCTGCTTGTGCCGATATCCGCGCCCGCCGCTGTTCCGGCGCACCTCGCGCCAGACCGTCGTCCGGTCACGGCCCAGCTGCCGGGCGATGGCCAGACCCGAAAGGCCGCTTTTTCTCAGTGCATAAATCTGGCATCTCTCTTCATAGGTCAGGTGGTGGTAGCCTTTTGGCATGACAGTCTCCCTTTTTCGCAACAGGGACTGTCGCCGCCATCTGACCGAATTGCAACACCTTGTGTCGAAGACACGGATTCCCACCACTTCTAGTGTTGCACTTCACAGTGGAACGGGGGATGATTTTCGATCTGTCATCGGAAAGTTATCCCTGACTTGTCCACAGGTCTGATTTTCAACCGACACCCGGTTCCGGAGCACTGGCCGTCCAGTTCCGGTCATCGCGTACGAGCACGTTGGCGAGAATGACCAACTTGCGCATGACCGCTGTCAGAGCAACCTTGTGCGCTTTTCCCCTGCCGATCAGCCGGTCGTAGAAGCTCTTCATGTCGGGGTTGAACTTGATTGCGGAGGTTGCGGCCATGAAGAGGGTATTGCGCGGGAGCATGCGCCCGCCCTTGATGTATCTCTGTCCCTTTCGCTTCCCGCTGTCATCGGGATACGGCGCCAGGCCGGCCAGGGCAGCGGCAGCGTGCCGGTCGACGGTGCCGAGTTCCGGGATCTCGGCACAGAGCACGGCGGCGGTGACCGCGCCGAAGCCCTTGATCGACTGCAGGATCCTGGCGCGGCGGGCGAATTCGGGATTGTTCGCAATCAACGTACGGATCGCGTCCTCGAGCCGGGCGATCTGTTGCTCGAACTGCTCGATCATGTGAGCCGTCACTGCGACCACTTCGGAGGCCTCGTATTCCCGGCTGGCATTGACGTACGCGGCCTTGTCCACGGCCAGCTTCGCGCGTGCCCGGCACAGGTCGGCGAGCTGGAGTTGTTCCTCGCCGAGCGGTTCCGTCACCTCCGGACCCATGACCTGTCCCAGCCATGCCAGCAGAGATGCATCGAGGGGATCGGTCTTTGCCATCTGGCCCGCGGCCTGGGCGAAGCGCCGGGCCCTCAGCGGACTGACCACCGCCACCGGGAGACCGCAGGCGTGCAGGCTCTGGTGCAGTGCCCGGTGATAGCGGCCGGTCGCCTCGACAACGACAAGCTCGACACCGGCCTTGTGCAGCATCGTGCGCAAACCGCGGCGCCCGCCGGCGTCATTCGGGAACTGCCGCGCTTCACCCGTCGGTGCGATGTGGACGTCGAGATGGGCCTTGCCGACATCGATACCGGCGACCACCTTTTCCTGATTGTCATTCTGTACTTCCTGGTTCATGGTCCTCGTCTCACTGGTTGTGTCCCGACACTCCTGTCCTTGCGTATCATTCGGGCCTTGCACCCCCGCATCTGTTCAGGACGTCCGGGACATGATGGGGAAGGGCGACCAGGCTACCGGACGGAACTTTATCCATGGGGGCTTCATCGGTCCGACCCCTCCCCTGCGGGGAAGGTGGCCACCTTCCCCGCAATCCCTGTCCCATGCAAGCACGCAACAGGAATATTCCGATTCAACTGAAGATGATCATTGCAACGCTGCACTTTTCCACAGATCCGCGCCAACAACAGCTGTGGATAACTTGATTCAATTCTTTTGGTGAAAGGTGTCATACAAGGGGGCAGAATTGTACGTTAAGCACGTGAAGCCGCCGTTTTACTCCACAGGTATTCGCCCGTGAGGAGGATGTGAGCCCACCCGAGCGGTGAGATGTGTCTGAGCAGATCCAGTGGCGTCGCAAGGCCGGCCAGTTCGCGTTCTTGCACCGCGCGTCCGAGTTGCTCGGTGTTCCAGTATATTATGATCGCTGCGAGAAGGTTGAGCCCCGCAATCCGGAAGTGCTGGGCCTCGGATGTCCGGTCGCGGATCTCTCATTGGCGTCCGATCCGCAGTGCACTCTTCAGGGCATGGTGTGCCTCGCCCTTGTTCAGGCCGAGACTGGCGCGTCGCTGCATGTCGATATCGAGCAACCAATCGATCATGAACAGCGTCCGTTCGACCCGTCCGAATTCCCGGAACGCGACGGCCAGATCGTGTTGACGCGGGAATGACGCGAGCTTCCGCAGGAGTTCGCTCGGCGGGATCTCTGTCGATGGCTGTGGAAAAGGGCGGAATTCTGGCGATTCGCCGCGCTTTTGCCAGGGTCGTTTCCTTTCCCTATTGTACGGCTCCTGTCGGCGCCGTCGCCCGGTCTCACGTCGCTTGTCCTGAGAGCACGGGCGTGGCACCGATCCGGCCGTCCGCACCCGCGGCACGTTTGGGTGACCTGCGCCGTGAGGGCGACGACGCCCTGAACGGGCCGGTTTCTGCCTGATTTCAGGTGACTGGCTGTCCGGATGCCCTCGTGTGGCGGAGATGGCGGATGTGTCTTGAGGGTCGGCTCTTCTATTGCTGTCTGTGCGGGCGTCAGGTCGTCCTGTGCAGGTCCTGCGACCGCGGCCACCGGTACTGTTCGAAGTCTTGCAGCGAGCAGGGACGTCGCGAACGTCGCCGCGAATCGAACCGCCGGTATGCGGCGAGCGCGCGTGGTCTGGAGACCAACCGTCGGCGCCAGCAGTTGCATCGGATGCGACACGCGCTGCCGGCGCGAGCCGACATGGGGTCCGCTGCCACCGCCAGCCAGGCACCGCCGTCGGTACGTTTCGTAACGGACCATGGTTCCGCGACCCCGGTCCGCCGCCTGCCTGGGGCGGTTCGGTCGGGTGAATCGTTCCCTCGATGCGCCCGATGCAGCCGGCCCTGCCCCCAACTGGTGGCCGAAGAGATGCGATCTCGACCCAAAAGGCGAGGAAACCGGTGATCCGGTCGCCAAGAGACAGCAGACCCATCCCGAAAAAGCGCGGTTTGCCGCCAAAATCCCGCGCTTTCATAAAACCGCCGACAATCATCCCGGACGCCATCGTGGCCGCGTTGCGCAGGACATCGGGCCAGTTGGCGATGATCGTGTTTTCCCGGATCCTGTTACCGATCAGACCCCTCAGTTCGGTTGGAACACCTTTCGGGTCGAAGACATGGAGCCGCTTGGACGGCAGATCGCGAATGCGAGGAATGAAACGGTAGGCGAGAAGCGCCGCGGCGTCGAAAACGAGATCCATGAAGCCGCCGGTATCGGCATATTGCTCCCGGACCCGTCGACCGGCCCTGGTCATGACCAACCCGTCCAGCATGTATGGGGCCTCGCCCACCGTGGCCGGAATAAGCTGGATGGCGAAGGGGCCGAATTGATCGGAGATATGGGTATAGGACTTCAATCCCGGCTCGTTTCCGTATTTGGCATTGATGAGTTTCATGGCCTCGCCCTGGCGTGTGGTCGGGAAGAACTGCCCGTCGCTCGAGGCGGTCAGTCCCTGTCCCCAGAACTGCGCCATGGGCAGCCTGGCATGCGCCTCGATCACCATCGCCAGGGCCTGGTTGATCGCATCGCTTTCGACATAACAGCGAGACAGGCGTGAGAGCTGGAAGAAGTCGTGGGTATTGGACGCCACTGCCATCTTGTTCAGGCGGAGATTGAGACCCTCCGCAAGGATCACGTTCAGCAGGCCGATGATGTCTTTGCATGGTGCTCCGGTGCGCAGGTGCGTGAATGCGTCGGTGAAACCCGTGGCCTTGTCGACGTCCACCAGAAGATCCGTGATCCGGACCTCGGGCAGCCGTTTGTAGAGATCCAGCACGAGTTCTCCAGCTTCGTCCGGCATGTCTGACTTGAGCCGCTCAACCCGCAGCTCTCCATTCTCGATAACGCCGTTCGGGAGGGTTCCGGCCCAGACCGCTTTCGCGAGCCTGTCCAGCCCGTCATCCATGCGCTGCCGGCGATCGGCAATTCAGATTTCCGGTTCGAACGGAACCACGAACTGCGGTATGGCTTTCGCCGCCTCGATCGGGACAAGCACCTGCTTCATGTCGGCATAGCGCCGTGAATGGTTCAGCCAGATATCCCCGGACCGGAACGCATCGCGCAGATGGAACATCACCGCGACGATCCAGAGACGTTCCCTGTCGACATGTTCGTTCCGCATTTGCCTGCGCCAGTTTGACCGCGGCCGCAGGAACGCGACTTCGTCGGCAACGATGTTCAGCCCATCCCGGATCACTGCGGATGCATCGAGCAGCGGCGTGGCCACCGAAGCGCCGGAGATCTCCAGCCCGCTCAGCATGCGCGGCGCATACAGTCGGAACCGATGCCAGCCTTTCGCGACATGATCCAGGGGATCGGCCTTGACGGTTTCGGTCAGCTGCCCGGCCTTGACGGCGAGCGTCTCCAGAGCGCCCCATCCGCAGGAAGCCTCGACTGCGTCCTCGAGTGAAGACTCATTGCTTTTCGCTTCCATCAGGGCATCAGCAAGGTCCCGAAACGAACCGAGGGTATCCTGGATGTCGGTATGCGCCTCTTCGACAAGAAGGTCGGCAAGCTTCTTTGCCTCCCGAAAGATCGTGCCGACGATACGGTCATGGGTTTCCACGACGGTGTCCGCAATGGCGGCGCCTCACTCGACGACACAGATCGCCAGGATGGCCAGGCGGCGGTCACCGGAGATATCGAGGAGCCCATCGGTGAAGTACCGCTCACGACGACGCAGTCGCGTGACCCTGTCGGGTGGAATGCCATCGAGAACAGTCACCGGCAGACTTATCGCCTACAGGAATTCGAGCCGGTCGAGAAGGCGGTTGATGTCGGCCGAGTTGTTCCCGACCTCGAACTGGCGCAGCCATGTGAACCGGCTCACATGCCCGTCGGTGTCTTCATTCAGCAGGTTGTCGAGACGCGGGCGCATCCTGCTGTCGATTCGTGATGCAATCCGGGCGTCGATCCGTCGCTCTGCCGCGACCAGGGCGTCGGCGTAGAGCCTCTCGATGACCGACATGCCGTACAGGACAATCTGCCTGCGGCGGCACTCTTCCTCGAAGCTGCGCACCAGTTCTTCGCCGGACCCTGCCGCTTCGGCCTGCTCTGTGAGCCAGAACTTCATCTGGCGCGCACGCTTACCCGTGAACATCCCGTAGCCGTAGATCCCGCGCAAGGTACCAAGATGCTCGCGGCGGGTTTCTTCGCGAACCGCATACGGCAACAGATCACCCGGCGTCAGGCCCAGCTGGGCCGCGATGAAACGCGACACTTCCTCCGGGATCACCTCGCCCGGTTTCAACAGGCGCCTCGGACAACGAAAGGCGCAGAGTTGAAGCGCGAAACCCAGCTGGTTTTCGGGTCGCCTTCGCTCCCGGATGTGTTCGATATCGTCATCGGCCAGGGTGTAGTGCTGCACCAGGGATGCCTCGTCAGTCCAGTCGGCAGATCGACAAGCGCGGCACGCTGCCGCTCCGTCAAAAGGCTGCGTCTCGGCAATTCGGGTGTCTCCGTGTGTTGTGGTGGTCGGGTGTCCGAAAGACCACCGGCCAGCGGACAGGTTCAAGTCGAAATTCCACGTCCACGAAACAAGGGCAAAAATCGTCTCAAATGACTGGTACGATGAAATCTGCAATTGCGGGGCCTTATTCGTACAGTCCATGGAATCCATAAAGATCGGATATGCGCGCTGCTCGACCCTCAGCCAGGACCTGGAGGCGCCGCGGAAAGCCCTCCGTGAGCTCGGCGTTCACGAGAACCGCATCTACACGGACCATGGGTTGACCGGCACGAACCGAAAGCGTCCCGGTCTTGACCAGGCTCTCGCCGCCCTTCGCGAGGGTGACACGCTGGTCGTCTCAAAGCTGGATCGTCTGGCCCGTTCCGTTCCGGATGCGCGCACCATTGCCGATGAGTTGCGGGAAAGAGGCGTGAAACTCGCTCTCGGCGCGACAGTCCATGATCCCACGGACCCGATGGGGAAGATGTTCTTCAACATCGTTGCCACCTTCGCCGAGTTCGAAGCGGACCTCATCAAGATGCGTACCCGCGAGGGCATGGCGATCGCGAAGGCGAAGGGAAAGTTGTGGATGAAACAGCCAAAACTGTCGGAAAAACAACAGAAAGAGCTCTGGCGAATGCACGATACCGGGGAATATTCGATCAGCAATCTTGCAGAGGTCTTCTCCGTATCACGGCCGACCGTCTATCGAACATTGAGCAGGCGGATAATCGCTTAACGTACGACCCTGTTCCCCGGAATCGACCCGTAGATGTGACATTCGAAAATCAGGTATCGTCCGCTCCTGGTTGAAACAGGAATGTATTCGCGCAAAAGATTGGAAAAAACATATGCTCCTGTGGCGAGAAATTTGGTCGAGGCAATACGACACCTGCGATGAACAACTCATTTGAACAGAACCTGGAAGCGGCAGTGCGCGCCCACGCCGACCTGTCCGATGGCAGCCACGACATGTCCCACATGCGGCGAGTCAAGCGCATCGCGCTGCAAATTGCCAAGGCAGAAGGTCAGGGCGATACCGATGTCCTGATTGCCTCTGCCTATCTGCACGATCTGGTAAGCCTGCCAAAATCTGACCCCAACCGGTCAAAAGCCTCTGCCATGTCGGCCAAAGCAGCACGGCCAATCATGGCAGGGCTCGGTATGGCTGAATGGTCAATCGCCAACGCCTGTCATGCCATTGAGGCACATAGTTTTTCTGCCGGTGTCCCCGCCAAAACAATAGAGGCCGAAATCCTTCAAGACGCGGACCGGTTCGACGCACTTGGCGCGATTGGCATCGCCCGCGTATTTTATAATTCCGGCACCATGAAGCGGTCATTATTTGACGGTAATGATCCTTTTGCCCAGGCGCGCGAACTGGACGACACCAACTTTGCCCTGGATCATTTCGAGGTTAAGTTGTTCAAACTGCCCGCGATGATGCAAACGGTTTCAGGGCGCACACTCGCCGAAAAGCGCGTCGCGTTCATGCGGCAGTTTATCGATCAAATCCGTAGCGAGCTGCTACCGGTGTCGGGTTACGGAGGCTAGATGGAATCGCGAGGTGGAAAGTGAGTAGCATTCATTTGTCGGAAAATCGACTGACTCAGCGGATTCGCGGTCACCAAGAGGAGTTGGGATACATTGAATTGGAACCATGCTCAGATAAGTTCGTGTTGAGGCTCAACGATACCTTTGGTGTAGCGACTACCGCTGGCGCGTACATCCTAGCGGACGAGTACCCCTCTCTGGAAGCCGCCAAATCCGACGTCCTAACGGCACCATCCGTGTCCATTTGGCACCTCGTATGGATGCGCGGTGTATTGAAGCGCGAGGCGGAGGAGGAATTGGAAGGCCAGAGGGAGCAACTCAGTGACAGTAGCACCGCTTTGAAATACCTGTGGCGAACAATGGCGGCTTCACGTGCTTAACGTACGATCCTGGCCCTACCGGAATCGACCCCATCAACGCAGAATCAGCTCACCACGCTGCACCGACTGGCAGGATGGAAGGTCTCGGTCGTCGCAATGAACGGAATGACCTTCGAACCCGATACGCCACATGGCCGGATGATGGCCACAATGCAGGCGGGGATCGCTCAATTCGAACGTGAACTGGTCAGTGAGCGCGTGAAATCAGGGCTGGCAGCGGCGAAGGCTCGGGGGAAGAAGCTCGGCCGCCGGCCAGGACAGCGGCCAAAGTCAGACAGGCTCGCGCCCAATCTCCTTCAGGCCGTCAGCGAACGACGAAGCTACCGCTGGATCGCCCGTGGTCTCGGAATCAGCAAGAATATCGTCCTCGATGTCGTGAAACAGCACAGGCAAGCCCTACCATGTTATGAAAGATTGTGCTGGACGGCGCGGTTTCGATGGTGTAGGCCAGCGCCATTATGGCCCAGTCCCAGATCAGCCGCACGCTTGGCGGCCCTGCGGCGCGTGCGCGCATTGTCGCGATCCTGGCGCAGGAACATTTCGACAGCCGGCGAGCCCTGGGTCGCCGTGTCTGTGAGGAATTCTCTTTCGTCGACGCGATCGGTCGGCATCAGGTGTCAGGATGCCTGCATGCGCTTGCGACCCTTGCCGGGCGCGATCCCGATATCATGCTGCCGGCTCCGAAGTCGGGGGGCGTCGACATCACTCCACGCCTGCTCGACGCTCCGGTGCCGGATCCGGTCGACGTTCCCACGGCCCTGTCCCGGGTTGAGGGTCTTGCGATTGTCGAGGTCGTCACGTCCGATGACCGGGCGCTGTGGAACACGCTGATCGCCCATGAGCATCCCCATGGCATGACCACCTTTGCCGGGCGCCAGCTCCGCTATCTGGTGGGCTCGGCCCATGGCTGGCTGGGGGCGGCGGGGTTCTCGGCCGCGGCGCTCAAGGTTGCGGCCCGCGACCGCTGGATCGCATGGACGCACAGCCAGCGGAGCGGCCAGCTTGACCGGATCCTGTGTCTGAACCGTTTCCTGATCCGGCCTTCGGTCCGGTGTCCGCACCTGGCCAGTCACGTCCTGGGGCGCATCCTGCGGCGCCTGCCCCGGGACTTCGAGGCCCGCTACGGTTTCCGCCCGCTGCTGGTGGAGAGTTTCGCCGATGAGGGCTATGATGGCACCTGCCTGAGGGCGGCCAATTTCCTCTGCGTGGGCCGGACGGCGGGCCGTGGCCGGCAGGACCGCGAGAGGCGGCGCGCCAAGACGGTGAAGACGGTGTTCATGTTCCCGCTCGACCGGCGCTGGCGTCGGGAACTCGGGGTCCCGCATGTGGAGCTCCGGCCGGCTCTCGAGCCGGGGGAAGGCCTGTCGGCTTCGGACTGGGCGGAGAATGAATTCGGAGGGGCTCCCTTGGGTGATCGGCGACTGTCTGCGCGGCTTGTGAAGAGTGCCGGGCTTCTGGCGGCGTATCCGGGCCACAAGATCAATGCCAGCCCGGACAGCGACAGCACGGCGATCAATGCCTTCTACCGGCTGGTCGAGAAGCCGGCGGAATCGGCGGTCACGGTAGAGAACATCCTGGCGCCGCACCGTGAGCGCACCGTCTGCCGCATCCGTGGCCAGCGCACGGTTCTGGCCATCCAGGACGGCACCGACCTGAACTTCGCCACCCGGCCGGGCTGTGACGGTCTCGAGGTGATCGGACGGAACCAGACCAGCGCGAAGACCCTGGGCCTGCACCTGCACGCGACACTGGCGGTGAGTGACACCGGCCTTCCTCTCGGCGTGCTGCGCCTGGGGTTCGACGCGGCGGTGAAGCGCACGCCGGAAGCCGAGAAGCGGAAGAAGAGCGAACGCTGGCTTGACGCCTTCGCCGACATCGGTGCTGCGGTGCGGGAGGTCGGGGGCAAGACGCGGGTGCTCAGCGTCTGTGACCGGGAGGCGGACTTCTACGAACTGTTCGATGCCCAGCGCAGGAACCCGCGTGTCGGATTGCTGGTCCGGGCGAAGCATGACCGTGTGCTGGGGAAGGCGCGTCCGAAGCTGTTCGAGACCTTGGGCGGGGGCGCGGCCGACGGCCGTATCGCGGTCGAGATTGCGGGACTGACGGCACGTCCCAAGTCCAGCAAGAAGAAGGCGCGCCCGATGCGCCGGAAGCGTCTGGCGCAGTGTGAACTGCGGTTCCGTCGCGTGGTCCTGCCGGCAACGATCCCCGGCGGTGAACCGGTCACGGTGTCGGGGGTGCACATCGTTGAGACCGACCCGCCGGAGGACGAGGCCCCGGTGCAGTGGTACCTGTTGAGCACGCTCAAGGTCGGCTCGGCCAAGGAAGCGGCGGAGATCGTGGGCTACTACCTCCAGAGGTGGCGGATCGAAGATTATTTTCGCGTCCTGAAATCCGGTTGCCGGGTGGAACACCTGCTGTTCCGCACCGCAGACCGGCTGCAGCGGGCCATCGCCATCAATGCGGTGATCGCATGGCGCATCATGCTGATGACCCTGCTCGGACGCCAGGTGCCGGACTGTGATCCCGACCTGATGTTCACCGATGCGGAACTGAACTTCCTCGGTGACTATGCACGAAAACATGCCATGGCCACACCGCAGCGGCTCGGCGACGCGGTCGCCGTGGTGGCGCATCTCGGCGGATATCGCGACCGCAAGCATGACCCGGACCCCGGCAACCAGATCATGTGGACCGGCTACAACCGCCTGACCAGCGCCGTGATCGGCCACGAAATCGGCAGTGAAACCGGTTATGAAACCGGCTTCGAGGCTGGCAAGAGACATGCCTTGCGGGAAAGCAGATGACCTGTGGTCATCCACCATTTATCATGACTCGGTAGGGCAAGCCGGATGAAAAGTGCATTCTCGCAGCGCTCAGCATCAAATGTGAATCGCTCGTGAATGCGACGAGAGGCGAAGACCAAATGCCTGGAGTGTCATTTCGCCCCCTTCCGGAATCGACCACATTCTGACGGGGGACGCCATTGGCCACGTGCCGTGCAGGCGCAGCGAGGATCGCCCGCAAGGACAAGCAGTCTGAGTTCCGCTCTCTGAAGTTCAAGGAGACCAGGATTTCAGCCAACCGAAATCAGCCGTACCGATTGCCCAACTTCCATCAAGTGCAGGAGAGTTCGCACGGCCTGGCCGCGGTCCGTACCGAGGTCGGGATCGCATTCGAGAAACGCCCGGGCCTCCTTGTGAGCTTCGCGGAGCAACTCGCCCTGGTCTTCGATGTTCGCAATCCTGAATTCGGGTAGTCCGGATTGGTGGACGCCGAGCAGGTCTCCGGCGCCGCGCATCGCGAGGTCTTCCTCGGCAATGCGGAATCCGTCTTCGGTCTGTTGAATGATTTCCAGGCGACGCCGTGCATTGCTCGAAAGTGGCTCGCCAAACAGCAAGAGACAGGATGATTCACTCCGTCCCCGCCCTACCCGCCCGCGAAGCTGATGAAGCTGGGCAAGACCGAAATTCTCTGCGTGTTCAATGATCATGATCGTGGCGTTGGGAACATCAATGCCGACCTCGACAACCGTTGTCGCAACCAGAACGCGAATTGTGCCGCTGGTGAACGCATCGAAAACCGTGTCCCTTTCTGCCGGCGACATCTGGCCGTGTACAAGACCGACTGCATCATTGCCGAGCACGGCCCGTAGTGACGAATACCGGTTCTCTGCCGGCGTCAGCGTCGACATTCCGCTTTCTTCAACCAGTGGGCAGATCCAGTACGCCTGCCGACCGGAATCGACCGCCGACTTCAACCGGTTGATTACGCTCGCCATCCGCTTTCGCGAGGCAATCGCGGTTTTGACCGGGCGCCTGCCGGGTGGCTTTTCGTCGAGTATCGAGACACTCATGTCTCCGTAACACGCGAGCGCCAGTGATCGTGGAATCGGGGTTGCGCTCATGACCATGACATCGATCGCATCGCCCTTCGCGCTGAGATCCAGTCGTTGCTTGACCCCGAAGCGATGCTGCTCGTCGATCACGGCCAGCCGCAGGTCACTGAATTCCACGCCCTTCTGAAATACCGCGTGGGTCCCGACCAGAACCTGGATGTCACCGGCCTTGAGCATGGCGAGTTTTTCATTCCGTTCGCGTCCCTTGTCGCGACTGGTCAAACGGGCCAGGTTGAGACCTGCCGACCTGGCAAAGGGTTTCAGTTTGTCATGATGTTGACGGACGAGAACCTCCGTTGGGGCCATCAGGACTCCCTGCCCACCCGCTTCGACCGCATTCAGCAACGCCAGGAATGCGACGATCGTTTTCCCGGATCCGACGTCACCCTGCAGCAGACGGTTCATGCGAACCGTTCTGGCCATGTCCTGGTTGATTTCCCAGATCGAGCGCCCCTGGGCCTTCGTCAAGGTGAACGGCAATTCGGAGAGCACGCGTTTCGTCAATCGTCCGTCGCCGAGGTTGGATCGTCCGGGTTGCTGCCTGAGCCTGCTTCGCGCAAGAGCAAGCGTCATTTGGTGTGCAAACAATTCATCAAATGATAACCGCTCCCGCGGCGGAAAACCGAAACTCGTTTCCGCTTCCGACCTCGGAGAATGGGAATGCGTGAGCGCGTCTCTCCAGGAGGGCCATCCGCGCGAGGCCAGCATTTCCCGTGCAATCCACTCGGGAAGATCCGGAGTTCGCTTGAGCGCTGCCGTAACGGATCTGTTCATCACTTTCTGGGTCAGCCCCGAGACCAGGGGATATACCGGTTCCGCTAACAGGATCCCGGATTTTGTGCCTGGATCAAGGATGTGGTCCGGATGAACGATTTGCCTTAATCCATTGAATTCCTCGATCTTTCCGGAAACAACTCGCTGGTGTCCGACCGGCAGGTTTTTTTCGAGCCAGTCCTTGCGGGCATTGAAAAAAACAAGCTGGAACCGTTGCCTGCCGTCGTGAACCCATACCCGGTACGGCAGCCCTTTCCTGGTACCGGGTTGATGGGACCTGACCTCGACCTTGATGGTCACCGGTTCCTGGGGAACCCCTTGGGAAATGCTGGTGATTTCACGTCGGACAAGAACGGATCTCGGCAGGGTAAAAAGCAGGTCACGTGGACGTTTGACCCCGAGTTGGTCGAGGTATTTTGCCGTGCGGGGACCAATCCCCGCCAAACCGTCAAGCGGAGCAAACAGGGGGAACAGGATTTCGGGTCGTCCGGGCATGGCGACCCATTCAGGAACGGGATGCAATAAGCGTCAGCCAGGCCTCTTCGTCGATCACCTTGACGTTCAGGTCAATGGCCTTTTTCGCCTTGCTCCCTGCACCGGGGCCGGCGACCACGAGATCGGTCCGCGCCGAGACGGATCCCGTTACCTTTGCCCCTGCAGATTCTGCCCTTGTCTTGGCTTCCTTGCGGGTCATCTTCTCAAGTGTCCCGGTGAAGACGATGGTCATGCCAGACAATTCGCTTTCGGCATTATCGGTCTCTTCCACTTCTTCAATGACGACCAAATCGCGCAGGCGGTCGACCGCGGAGCGGGCTTCGCCCGCAAGCGTGTCAACGAGCGAATTCGCCATGACTTCGCCGATCCCGTCGATACCGACAAGGTGTTCCCACTGCGGGCCACATCGGCTGTCCGGGTCAGCCATCTCGTCGATGTCCAGGAGTAATGTGTCGAAGGACCCGTAATGCGACGCGAGCAACGCTGACGCATTTTCGCCAATGTGGCGAATCCCCAAAGCAAAAAGTGCGCGCTGAAACGAAATGTTCTTTCGCTTTCGGATCGACGCGAACAGGCGGGCGGCCGACTTTTCCCCCGAACCCTTGAGTTCCGCGAGTTCCGAACCATGATTATCTTCAAGCAGGAAGATGTCCGCGGGTTCACCGATCCATTCCATGGCGTGAAACTGCTCGATCTGCTTCGCTCCCAGGTTTTCGATGTCGAAAGCGTTACGGGAGACAAAGTGTTTCAGCCTTTCGACTGCCTGCACGGGGCAAATCAGCCCTCCTGTGCACCGCGTTACGCTGTCGCCCTCTTCTCGAACCGCCCGGGAACCGCACTCGGGGCAGGTTTGCGGAAACTCGTAGGGTACGCTGTCGGCGGGCCGCGCCGACAGGTCGACGTCCTTGATCTTCGGAATGACGTCGCCGGCGCGGTAAACCTCGACCCTGTCACCGACCCTAATGTCGCGCCCTTCCCGGATCGGGTTTCCGCCGGTGCCCCGGCCCGCGATGTAATCTTCGTTGTGGAGAGTGGCATTGGAAACCTGGACGCCGCCGACGTGGACGGGTTCGAGCCGGGCGACCGGGGACAGTGCGCCGGTTCGTCCTACCTGGATTTCGATTGCGTTCAATGTCGTGAAAGCCGTTTCCGCGGGAAACTTGTGTGCGGTCGCCCACCTCGGGGTCGTGCTCCGAATGCCTAGCCTGTCCTGCGTTGCCAGGTCGTTGACCTTGTAAACAACGCCGTCGATCTCATAGCCAAGGCTGTCGCGTAGGGAATCGATGTGATGATACCTTCCAATCAACGCATCGACACCTGGGCAAATCACGCCCAGGGGGTTGGTGGGCAGGCCCAGTTCGGCCATTCTCGCGACTGCTTCGATCTGCGTGTCAGCCAGCTGCTCGCTCGACTCTCCCCAGGCATATGCGAAAAAACGTAGAGGCCTGCTGGCTGTAATACGCGAATCAAGCTGCCTGATTGACCCTGCCGCTGCATTCCTCGGGTTGGCAAATGTCTTTTCCCCACGCTCGCTTTGCTGCGAATTGAGTACATCAAAATCGTCTCGCCGCATGTAGGCTTCGCCGCGGACTTCCAGAATTCTTGGCCCGCCCCGATTCAATGTCGCCGGAATATCTTCGATCTTGAGCGCATTCTCGGTCACGTTTTCGCCAATTTCCCCGTTTCCACGTGTTGCTGCCTGAACCAGACGCCCGTCTTCGTACCGCAACGACAATGAAAGCCCGTCAATCTTGGGTTCCGCCACATAGTCAAGGGGATCCGACTCCGTGAGCCCCAGGAAGTTTCGTATGCGCGTATCGAAGATTCTCACGTCGTCTTCGGAAAAGGCGTTGTCCAGCGACAGCATGCGATCGGCATGTGATACCTTTTCGAATGACTCGGAAATCGGGCCTCCGATTCGACTGCTTGGGCTGTCTGGTCGGATCAGGTGGGGATAGATCGCTTCGATGTCACGGTTTCGCCGCTTGAGGAGATCGTACTCGGCGTCGTCCAGGTCGGGATCATCACGAGTGAAATAGTCATAGTCCGCACGCGCCAGTCGAATGGCCAGCGAAGCGAGTTCCGCCTTCGCCTCTTCCTCACTCAAGTTTTCGACAGGCACGTCGTCCATGGCAACATCGGGAGAGCAGGTCTGAACCGGACTTCGTCCGGCGTTCTCGGAGTTCTTGCTGTTTTGACGATTCCATGTCTAACCGATCCCGGATCGAAACTGAATGATTCCAGCGATCCGAATTGCGAATGGTAACGCCGGATCAATCACGATGTTCGAAGAATTGGAAAAAGTGAATACGGCGCGTCGGAAGGGCGATTTCAGTCCGAAGGCCGACGCCCGTTTCATGGACTTTCGGAATGTCCTGAATTAAGTGAGAACGATGACCGAACACGATACAGGCGAAGCAGGTTTGCGGAGCAGGAACTCCCTTGGCCTGGCCAAGGACCCGTCGGATACGCGGGTACTTGTCGCGATGTCCGGCGGCGTGGACAGCTCCGTGGTTGCGGGGATGCTGGTGTCCGAAGGTTACGATGTCGTCGGGATGACGCTGCAACTCAACGACTATGGCACGGCGACGTCACGGCCCGGAACATGCTGCGCAGGCCGCGATATCACGGACGCCCGCCGTGTTGCGGAGACCCTTTCAATTCCTCATTACGTTCTCGACTACGAGAGTCGTTTCAAAGAGGACGTGATCGACTATTTCGTCGACAGCTATCTCGCCGGAATGACTCCGGTCCCCTGTATTCGGTGCAACCAGGGGGTCAAGTTCCGCGATCTCCTTGAAACCGCGAAGCAGATCGATGCTGACTGCATGGCGACCGGGCATTACGTCCGACGCGTGGAAGGAGTCGAAGGGGTCGAGCTTCATACCGCCGTCGATACTGCACGGGACCAATCCTATTTTCTTTTTGCGACGACGCCGGACCAGTTGCGTTACCTGCGATTCCCGCTCGGGAGCCTGCCTTCGAAGTCGGAAACCCGAACGCTCGCGGAGCAGTACGGTCTTCCGGTCGCCCGAAAACCTGACAGCCAGGATATTTGCTTCGTTCCGGATGGTTCCTACGCGTCGGTGATCGAAAGGCTCCGGCCGGCGGCATCCGAGCCAGGTGACATTGTTCACCTGGATGGGCGCAAGCTCGGAACCCACCGGGGAATCATTCACTACACCGTCGGTCAGAGGCGCGGGCTCGGAATCGGTGGCGGTGAGCCACTCTATGTTGTCAGGCTCAACCCGGAAAACCGAACGGTCGTCGTTGGTCCGAGGGAAGCCCTCAGGACAGGTAAATTCCGCATCGGTCAGGTCAATTGGCTCGGCGACGGCAGATTTGACGATCGAACCGAATGGAACCTTTCGGTCCGCATTCGATCGACCCGCCCCCCCAAGGAAGCTGTCGTTCGCCCAAATTCGGAATCGTCGGGAGAGGTCGAAGTCCTCACGTCCGAAGAAGCCGTTGCGCCCGGCCAGGCCTGCGTTTTTTTCGAAAACTCGGGTACGCGCGTCCTGGGCGGCGGATGGATTTTGCGGGACGATTGCAACTGAATCTTTTCCCTTCCCGCTCCCAGGGAAACACGACCCCGCGAAAGGCGTCGAAGACGCCTGCCCGCGTCACACCGTTCAACAGAGTTCCGGCAAGTCACCGCGCGGGGCGTTCAGGCTTCGCTTTCCCGTTTTTCCAACTCGTCCGTAAATGCCATGTAGCCGCCGTTTGCCATGAATTCCCTCTCTTCGGCACTCGATTCCCGGCCCAGCACTTCGTTTCGGAACGGGAATCGGCCAAACTTCTTGATAATCTCCAAATGGGACCTGGCATGAAGCAGCCCGAGCGAAAGGTCCGGCATGCTCTTGCTGAACACCACGTAGCCGTACTCCTGGTCGTGCAGGTTCTCGGAGTGCTCGAACGGCAGGTAGAAGAACTGTCGAATCAGGCCGTCAATTTCGAAATCCTGACCCTGTTCGATCGCGTTTCGTGCGACACGGCGAGCCTTTGGGTCGGTGGCAAACGATCGCGGGTCGCCACGAAACATGTTTCGCGGGAACTGGTCCATCAGCAGCAGCAGCGCGAGTGATCCGTTCGCGTCACCCTGCCAGTGATCGAGCTTTCCATCCCGGGCGGCCTCGTAGGTGGACATGAAGCGGTCGATGATTTCCTGGTCGAGTTCCGGTGAACCCATGTACCATTTTTCGACACCGACTTCGTCCTTCCAGAATGCAAGCACGTCAGCAGCCGTTTTCGTCATCTCTAAATCCTGTTCCAGTGTTGGTTGCGCGGGTGAGCCCATTCATCCCGGCATTTCGCCTGGTCCATTAACCAATTCTGCCGAAACTGTGTAGTGAGCGCGGTCGAGAGTCTGTTCCCCCTTTTCCCTATCCGTCCGCCCGCTCGTCTTGAGCCTGTTCGATTGCCACCTCCTGCGCGACTTCAACCGCAACCGGCGAAACCGTCGGCACGACCGGAGTGTAGCTGGTCAATTCATCGACATTTGGTGAAACGCGCCGTGTACTCCGGTAAAGAGCATATACCGACATCGCCGCGAGCAAGGCAGAGATATATGCGAAAAAGCTGTTTGCACCGAAGGTTGTCATGAGCCAGCCGATAATCAGCGGGCCTGCGATCGCACCAATGCTGTTGGCAAGGATCATCCCGCCTGCGGCGGCGGCCATGTCGTCGTGATCGAGAAAGTCGTTCGTATAGGCGATGAACAGCGAATACAGCGGATTCGCCACGCCACCAATTGCAAGTGCCGTCACCAGCAACAAGACGAAATCCCCGGAAAAGAACACACCGGCACCCGCCGCCATTGCTCCCAAGAACGTAACGCCGACGATCAGAATCCTGCGGTCCATGCGGTCCGACAACCAGCCGATCGGGTACTGTGCGACCAGACCACCCACGTAAATCGTCGCGACGAAAACCGAAATCTCCCTTGGATTCAATCCGCGCACGGTTCCGAAAACCGCCGCCATGCCGAACAATGCCGCAAAAACACCGCCAAGCAGAAACATTCCGACGATGCCGAGAGGAGATATCTCGAACAGTTTCCTGAGCGAAATCGGTTTGGTCGTATGGAATACGGGCGCAGGATTGATTGACAGGAGAATAGGCGCCACCGCCACCGAGACCAATACGGAAATCAGGATGAACAGGGTGTATCCACCGGGGTCGGCAACGTTCAGGATGAGTTGTGCGGCGACGATTCCAACCATCTGGACAATGACGTAGGCGGAGAGCGCCTGTCCCCGCGTTTCGTTTGTCGCAGCATCGTTTAGCCAGCTTTCGGCGACGACATAAACGCCGGATATGCAGAATCCGACCGCCACCCGAAGGGCGAACCAGGCAAACGGGTTCGGAACCGCGGCGTAGAGAATCAGGCAGGCCGATATGCAGGATGCCAGCGCAGCGAAAACCCTCACGTGACCTACCCTGCGAATCATTTCCGGAGCCAGCCGGGCACCGCCCAGGACTCCGATAAAGTATCCGGCCATGACCCAGGCCATGGAATTGGTCGAGAACCCCTCGATGTCTCCCCGGACGCCCAGAAGCGTGCCCTGGAGGCCGTTTCCGAGCATCAGGAGAAAAACGCCGAATAGAAGAGCCCACGCGTTCTTGAGAACGGTCGCCATCAAGCCGTGTCCCTGAATGTTGTCCGACGTTCTCCGCGTAGCAGAGTCACGGACCGATCACCGCACATCCGCGACCAATCCAGGTCGCAATTTGCCCATTGGGTTACGGAATCAGCAGGGAGCCGTCACCATAGGAGTAAAACCGGTAGCCGTTTTGAATGGCATGGGCGTAAATCCGGCGTGTCCGACCGGATCCCATGAACGCGCTCACCAGCAACATCAAGGTCGAATTCGGCAAATGAAAATTGGTGATCAATGCGTCAGCCACCCTGAATTCGAATCCGGGCTTGATGAAGATGTCCGTCTTGCCGCGCCAGGGAGAAACGATCTGACCGGAATGGCGGCAAGTCCGCGCTGACGTTTCCAGGAGCCGCAACGTCGTCGTGCCGACCGGGATAATTCTTCCGCCACGGTCACGGGTTCTGTTGATCTCGCTCGCGGCCGATTCCGTGATTGAACCCCATTCGCTGTGCAGTCTGTCTCCTTCGATCTCATCGGCGCGGACATTCATGAATGTCGCAAAGCCCACGTGCAACGTGATCCAGGACATCTGAATTCCCCTGTGCCTCAGGCCGTCCAGGACGATCTCGTCAAAATGCAGCGACGCAGTCGGTGCTGCGACCGCTCCGGGAATGCGCGCGAATACGCTCTGGTAGTCTTCCGTATCCTGAGGGTCGACCGGTCGCCGTTTGGCAATGTACGGGGGCAAGGGAATTTCTCCCGCATCGGGCAGCAGCGAAATGAAATCCCGGCCACGCGCGTTGAACTTGAGGCGTGTACCGATGCGGTCTCTTGATACGACTTCGGCGCAGAGTCTCTCGCCAAATGAAAGATGATCTCCGACCCGGACCTTTCGCGCAGGGCGCAACAAGACGTGCCAGGTGTCTTCAGGCTCATGTGAGCCGAGCACGACCTCCACCGCCGCCCTGGTCTCGCCTCGGGACGTGCGACGAATCCTGAAGCCGCGGATCCGTGCCGGAATGACCCGGGTGTCGTTGAACACCAACCTGTCACCGGACCTGAGGTGTTTCGGAAGTTCGGTAAAGGTCGAGTCCGAAACCGACGAACCGCTTGCAACGAGCAACCGGGCCGAGGAGCGAGGCCTGGCCGGCCTCAAGGCGATCCGCTCCTCCGGCAGGTCGAACTGGAAATCGGACATGTTCAATCCCGTCTCCTTGAAGTCATGCACGACTCGGGTCATGATAAAACGGGCAGATTCACTCGCCGGCTTGAGGCGGCGTCGGAATGTCGGATCCAAATATTTCCCTGAACTTCCCCGGTGTCAGAATCGAAAGAGGGTTCACCGTGACTTTCGGGTTATCGACGGAACCCGCCATCATGTATTTGAATCCGAATGTCTGGTTTTCGCGGCTTGGTCCAACCAACGTGTTCAGCACGGTACCGACCAATTTGTCGAGGACGCCCGTCAGTACATGGACAGGAGACAGGACGCCCACGAAGTCAATGTGCCTCGATTTCGGATCGAACCATCCAGCGAGAGTTATGCTCATCGAAGCGCCGACCGCGCTCAGGTTCGAAATCGAAACCGCCTCCGGCTGCGTTTTCACCTTTCCTGTGACCGAATCAAACGCCAGACCCTGGCCTGACAACTGCTGCAACAGGCCGACCACGCTGATCGAATTCAGGACTTCTGCAAGAACCGGTGCGTTTCGCACGCGAACATCCGTGATCCGAAAGCTTATGTCCCTGGTGCTGCTGTCGTCGTGGGTCAGGATCTCGAGGTCCATCCGCCCTCCGTATGCGGACCTGAAGTAGCCCGTTTGCCGGAGCAACTGGCCCGCGTCTTCGGCTTTCAGTTCGATCGTACGCCCGCCTTCTCGTGACCGGAACTTGCCGGAAACCGGCACCGGTTCCGGGCCGTTGACCTTTCCCGAGAATTCCCCCGAGGCACCGCCACCTGTTTCAACAAGGCCGGTGACTCCCGAGAGACTGATTTGGTCGTCGACCAGCACGTGGTCGAGCTCGAAGGCGATCGCGACCGGGTCCCCTCCCCCGGCACCACTGCCAAAACGGGTTCCCCTCAAGTCAAGGGTTCCACCGTTCAGTTCGATTCCCTGAAGCCCTTCCGGGCCGCGCTGTATGGAAACGTCCGTCGTCAGCCACGTGCCGAGCTGGAAATTTTCAAGTCGAATGGTGCTTTCGCGATCGCCGCCCCCAAGAACGGTCTCAAAACGCAGTCCCCTTGCCGAGAATCTGAGCTTGTACGGTTGGTCCTGTTCGTCCAGATTCCTGACGACGATAAGCTGGGCCTTTTCCGAAGCCGGCTTTGACCAGTTCAGTTCGGGGAATGTCAAGATCATGCCGTCGAGTGACGAGGTTGCTGTCACGACCCTCCCTTCGGGCGAGTCGAAATCGGCCTCGATTATCAATCGGGTCGTTCCGGAAATATTTCCTTTGAGAAACTCCGCGCCGAACAGGTCAAGATGCTCGGGCGACATGTCGAGATCGACCGTGAGAACGTTCGATCTCGGTTGACTGGAATCGCTTTTCATGTTCCAGGCCAGCGCTCCCCTGAGCCCGCCCGCGCTGACCGGACCTTCTACTGATATTCCGGCATTGGTGGAACGGACGACGAGTTCGCCGGATTCCAGGTCTGCCGCTTCCCGCAAGCTGGGGATCCGCAGGGCGCGCGCGCGAACGTCCGCCAGCCTGGCACTGATCGAGTATTCGAAATCCTGCATTCCCTGCCGCGGCTTCATCGGAAACCTGAACGACCCCGAGACACGGGCGGTTCCGGATACGGTATCGGGATCGATGAATTCAGGCATGCGGAGCCTGACTTCCGGCCGGTCTAGGATTTGCGCCAGGAAACCTACGGAACTTGTTGATTTCACCGTCAAATTGACAATTGGATCCGGATCGGAAAGGGGTGCAATCTCGAAACCCGATCCGGAAATGTCTGCGCGCCCGGTTGCGGATTCTTCAAGATACCCCGAGTCGAGCACGATTTTCAGCGCGTCCGTGCTCAGTCTTCCCGAGCCGACTCCGCCCCGTATGGGCGGAAACCCGGGCAAGAACGAGGATTCGGCGTTTTCGATGCCGAACCCGATGTCATAGTCAAGCCCGGATTCATCAAAGGCGAGATCACCTGTAATGCTCCGGAACTCTCCTGCGGATACGTTTTTTTCAAACCATGACATGGCTCGCGCCGCCCTGCCAACGGGCCAATGGTCTTCGACCCTTTCAATCGTCAGGCGATCCGCATCGACTCTGAATTTGCCCTTCGGAAACAAAGAGTTCCAATCCAGTCTTCCGCTTGCCTGGAGCAGCGTCTCTTCGTCGGAAACCCAGGCCCGGTCGACTTCCACAACCCGGGATGCCGGAAAGAAGACCAGGTCAAGTCCGCCCTTGGGGAGTTCCAGGCGGGAACCAGGATCACCCTGCGGTCCAAGTCTTGCCGTCAAGAAAGGGATTCGGACCTGAATCGCTTCAAGTTCCTCGTTCGCGTTCATCCGTAATGAAAGGATTCCGGCGGCGTCCAGATCGCCGCTGCCGGCCGATGCGGTTGCGTCGAACGGAAATTCATGAACCTGCTCGATATCGATTTCAGGGTCATTTTCTTCACGGTCCGTACCAGGGGAATCATCAGGTTCACGGTCATGAAACACGAGTCTCGTCGAAATCGGTAGAAATCCCTCGAGGAGTGCTCTCCCGGCGCCAGCCGCATCGGTGCCAATCGTGGTCACGGGACGGCCGAGGCGTGAAGAGAACACCAGCGTACCGGTTCCGGGTGACCTGGTCATCGAGAATTCCAGTTGGAGACTTTCGTCCGGTTCGTCGGCCGGGAAACGGACAAGGGACGTCAGGTCAAGCTGATCCCGCTCCCTGGTCATGTGTAATCCTGGCAAAAGAAACCTGTGCTTCGTTCCTGATCCCAGGTCCTCGAATTCAATCGAGGAATTTTTCAGTTCTATGCGGTCCAGTCGCCCCAATGGACCGGAAACGAATAAATCATCGATGCTCTTTCCCAGATCCTTACCCAGACTGGGTCCTTCGCCCGTCAATGCCGGCAATCGAAGTCTTCCCGACGTATCTCTGACGACAAAAACCTCGAGTCCGAACACTTCGAGCGACCGCAGGCGTAACTCGCCCTGGGCAAGGCCCTTGAGCGAAATGGTCGACCGCACATTCGGAAAGGTGAATCCCTGCCCACCATCAGCATTGTGGTACCGAAACGCCATCTCGACGTTGATTCCGTTGTCTCCCAGTCCCATGGAGGCCGCCTCGACCGATACGCGGCCCCTGCCAAAGATCGATTCCAACTGCTGCTCAACCAATGCGGGAAACCCGGTACTCTCGAGTTCTCGGTCCTGTACAACGACGAGAAAAAGAGAAACGAGAACGACAGCGACCGCAACCGTCCCGACAACAAGGGCAGCGGAAAGTTCGATCAGTTTCTTGATTAGCCGCATCGCGCAGGACTTTGGAACTTTGTTCCCGGTTCTCGTTCACCTGTCCGCAGTATGAGGCAAGGTGACGCGAGACTGAACAGATGTCTGACTACCACAGATTTCGAACCGGTGAAAATTGATGGTGCTTGAGGTCGGGCACCTGCGCGATGCAGGTGATGACGGCCACTTGAGTCTGCGGCAACGACGAAACGGACATTGTCGCGCGAAATCCCGTGTTGCGGGACAACCGGGGTGCGAGGCCGGGAAATCGGCATGAACGCGTTGCCGGACGGACTGATCCATTTAGTAATGGCAAGACCACCTGCCTCATGTTCCCTTTGAACCGAATTGGCCGCAAGACAGGCCGTTCAAATGGACGTTGGCGAAATCCCGCCAATCTCGAGTTATCGAAAACAAAAAATTTGAAACTTTCTGAAATAATCTGTAAAGTGAGTCGGTCCCGTGCAAATCACCGTCATTTTGATGGCCTTTGCCATGTCTTACTCAACGACTGATTTGATGCAGTCCATGCGGTACTCATGAATTTGATCAGGGGCACAAGCTTGAGCCGCCTGTTTCCAGAGCGTATCGTGAGGGTGGAATCCCGCGACAAGGTCAAGTACTTTCGCATTTCTCCCGTTGTCCAGGCAATAGTCCTTGTATGCTCCCTGTCGGCAGTCACCTACGTCTTCGCGCTGTCGGTCTTGGTCGGAATTGAATTCGGCACTCGTCAATCGGCCGAAACCAAGGACGAGTTGATTCACGCGACCTACCAACAGAGAATCGACGAACTGACGTCAAGCAGCGAAAAGATGCTGGCTTCGGCAGCAACTGACAACGAACGAAACCGACGCGTCTTTCAGCAACTGGGTGCTGAAAAGGGTCTGCAATTGCAGGCGGTTGCGAAACAGCGTGAACTGGAACGAAGTGTTGCCTTGCTTGAGGAACGGCTTGCCGGTCTGACGATCGAACGAAATGGCCTACATTCGGAAGTCGAACACTTGCAGTCCAGGGTTGCTGAACTGTCCGGCCGGGTGGACGAGCAGCTCGACGCGGAACAGCTTCAGAACGCCGTCGCGAGAACGCTCGATATCGCTGTCGCCGAGCTCAGTTCCAAGGAGGGCAGGATTGCGAACCTGGAGGAACAGGTCGATGGCCTTCAGCATGAACTCAAGGTCCAGGAAGGTCACTACGACTTCATTTTCCGCAATTTGGAAGGTGCCGTTGAGCTTTCACTAGGCCCGATGGTCAAGGCGCTTGAAAGGTCCGGCGTCGATCTCGAGAGTCTGCTTGAAACGGTGCGCCGACGGTTCTCCAACTCGGGTGGTCCTGGCGGGTCGTTGTCGAATATAGAACGGACATTGTCCGAAAGTCCTCATGCGTATCGAATCAGGTCCCTGGTAGAAGATCTTGATCGCGCGCATTTCATGGGCCTGGCATTGCAAAAGATTCCGGTTTCAATGCCCGTGCGCGGCAAATTCAGGGTCTCGAGCAACTACGGGCTGCGCAAGGATCCGTTTACCCGAACAATTTCCCGGCACGAGGGTGTGGACATGGTCGCGCGATCGGGCACCGCCATTTACGCCACCGCAGACGGGGAGGTCGTCTATGCGGGCTGGAAAGGCGGTTTCGGGAGAGTTGTCAGGATCAGGCACATTCACGGATTCGAGACTGTCTACGGCCACCTGAGGAAAATTCACGTCAGGCGGGGCCAAATGGTCTCGCGCGGGGATCGAATCGGTGATATGGGCAATTCCGGTCGCAGTACCGGGACCCATCTTCATTACGAGGTACATGTGGGCGGCAACCCGAGGGACCCAAAAAAATACTTGGAGGCAGGACGATATGTTTTCTAGAAAAGGCAAGACCCAGACAACTCCCGGCGCCAGATCCGATTTCGGTCCGGCCGGCAATCCCGTACCGCAACCCCGTCTTTCACCGGACACGAAGGCGGCCCCGACCCAACAGGGACCTCATTCCGCCCCGGCGGCCGCGCCTGCCTCCCCGCACAAGGCGAAACCCCGGGCGTCGATTCTGTCGACGGATATTTTTCTTGAGGGAGACCTGCGGACGACCGGCGGCATCCAGATCGAAGGAACCATCAAAGGCGACGTAAGGGCACACATGATTACGGTTGGCGAGACTGCCAAGGTCACCGGCGTCGTGGTTGCAGACGACGTGGTCGTCAACGGAAAGGTCGAAGGGATGATCCGGGGGGTCAAGGTCCGTTTGACTTCGAGCGCCCATGTCGTTGGCGATATCATTCACAAGACGATCGCGATCGAAAGTGGCGCGCGTTTTGACGGAAAGGTCAGCAGGCGGGAAAAGCCGCTCGATGACAACGCTGAACCCTCCCCTCGAAAAGTGCAGGCAAAACGCCCGGAACCGGTCCAGCCGCAGCCAGCGCCAGCGGCCAACAGGCACGAGCGATCCAAGTCGCCTGACGGGTAACGCAAGTCGACGAACTCGTTGACCGTTTCCCTCCGCACCTGCGCGTCGAAAGAACCGGCGTGACGCTGCCCCTATGCTGATCCCGAACGGTTTTGCCCGTCAGCCTTCAGGGCAAGGACCGACGACATGAAACTGTCAAGGTCGCCGTCCAAAACCCGTTTCGTGTCAGATGTCTCCCAGTTGCTGCGCAAATCCTTGACCATTTGGTACGGGTGCAGGACATAGGACCGGATCTGGTTCCCCCAACCTGCATCTCCTTTTGCTTCATGCGCTTCACGGATCTGGCGATTCCGGGTGTCCAGTTCGAGCCGGTAGAGCCTTGACTTGAGTGAAGCCAGGCAGTTCGCCCTGTTTTGGTGTTGTGATTTTTCCGACGATGTCACGACGATTCCCGTGGGAATGTGCGTCATGCGAACTGCTGAGTCGGTCTTGTTGACGTGCTGTCCCCCGGCACCGGAAGATCTGAATGTATCGACCCTGATGTCGGACGGGTTGATCTCGATCTGAATGTCATCGGAAACGACGGGATACACCCAGACCGAGCTGAACGACGTGTGTCGACGTGCGTTGGAGTCGAATGGAGATATCCGGACGAGACGGTGCACTCCGGACTCGGACTTCAGCCAGCCATAGGCGTTGGTGCCTGAAATCCTGTACGCGACGGATCGATACCCGGTTTCATCACCGGGTTGCGCGGAGATCATTTCGATACTGAACCCGCGCCGCTGCGTCCAACGCTCGTACATCCTGGCGAGCATGTAGGTCCAGTCGCAGGCTTCGGTGCCTCCGGCCCCGGAATTGACCTCCAGAAACGTGTCGTTTCCATCCGCTTCACCATTGAGAAGTGCCTCGATTTCCTTTTTTTTCGTCCGTTTGCCCAGGTCTGCCAGCACCGACTCTGCTTCATGGACAAACTCGGGCTCGTTCTCCTCTTCTCCAAGTTCGAGAAGATCAATGGATTCCGCCAGTTCCGACTTGAACTGTTCATATGCGGCCACGTTATCCATCAGCGACTGTCTTTCGCGCATCAGCCGCTGAGCCCGCGCCGTGTCGGTCCAGAGATCGGGGTCTTCGCACCTTGCGTTAAATTCCTCGAGCCGATGACGCGCCGACTCCAGGTCTTGTCGCCTGTAGATCAACTCAAGGGACCGCTGGATGGATGAGACGATATTTTCAGTTTCCGACCGCACGACTTATCCCGACAACACGCTTTCGACCGTGTGCACACATATCGGTCAGCGCGGAGCCGGTAAAGGTGGCGGTCATGTTCGAGAGCGGGCCATTCATCAGCCCGGCTCACCCGTTTTCGGTGTCAATACAGGCCGCCGCTGGACAACGAGCCGAAAGAGGCATTGTTTTCACGGGTCGTGTCCGTTTCTTCGCTGGCCGTTGCCATCTCGGTGTCTTCGTCAGGGAGTGCATCGGCAATCGTCTGCACATTTTCGATGCAGTCGCCGACAAGCAGGTCTTCCCCAACCCCGAATCCACCGCCGATCTTGTTCAGTTCATCTGCGGCGTGTTCGTCGCCCTCACGAAACAGCTCCTCGACGACATGTTCACCTTCGGCGGACTCCGGCAGTCTCGCTCCACTGCAGCGATGGAACTTGAGGAACACGCCGCCGACAGGGGTGGAAAACTCCGGCGTCCCGTACCGCTCGGCCGCGACCTCCATGAATGAATTGAACACGGGGCCGCACATCCCCGAACCCGTGACGGTCCTACCCATGGGTTGAGGCTGGTCATACCCGATATAGCAACCGGCAACGATGTTTGGAGAAAAGCCGATGAACCAGACGTCCCTTGAATCGTTCGTGGTCCCAGTCTTGCCCGCGACCGGAAAGCCCAGATTCACCGTGCTGCTGGCCGTCCCTCTCTCGACGACATCAAGCATCATCGACGTCAACTGAAAGGCTGTTATCCGGTCGATGATCCTCTGGCGTTCGCTGAGGATAGCAGGGGCTGTTCCGGGATCCAGATCGCCCCGGCCGCATCCGGTGCATTCCCTTCGGTCCTGACGATATGTCGTCTTGCCCCAGCGGTCCTGGATCCTGTCGACCAATGTCGGTTCGACACGCTCTCCGCCGTTGGCGAACATCGCGTACGCCGCGACCATCTGGTACAGCGTCGTCTCCTTCGAACCCAGGGCGTTCGCAAGGTAGGGTTCCATGTGATCATAGACACCGAACCTTTCCGCGTATTCGGCGACGATCTCCATGCCGACGTCCTGGGCCAGCCTGACGGTCATGAGGTTTCGGGATTTCACGATTCCGACCCGCATCGGAACCGGGCCATAGTATTTTTCGGTGTAGTTCTCGGGCTGCCAGATCCCTTCCGGAGTTTCGATCGAAAACGGGGCATCGATCAGGATCGTGGATGGAAAATACCCGCTGTCGAGGGCCGCTGCATAGACGAACGGCTTGAAGGATGATCCGGGTTGCCGCAAGGCCTGGGTTGCGCGGTTGAATACCGAATGCTGGTACGAAAATCCACCCTGCATGGCGAGCACGCGGCCGGTATTGGTGTCCATTGCCATGAAGGCCCCCTGCACATCCGGGATTTGGCGGAGAGACCAGTGGCTGAATTCGCCGTCAACCTCGACAGACTTGACGTATATGACGTCTCCGACATCGAGAAGATCCGCGGGAACCTGTGCCTCGGGACCTGCTTTCCCGTTCTCCTTGAGGGGACGCCAGGATAGATCGCTCATCGGAATCACCTGCGGCTGGTCCGTCGTTGTGACCCCTGGAATGCCGATTTCCGCCGAATTCCGGGTCAATCCCAGTACGACGGCAGGAAACCACCCGGCGATGTCCCGTGCCATGTCGAGGCGGGAAAGTGCGTCTTTCCAGCTATCCTCGGAATGCAGCAACCCGGAATCGATCTTTCCAACCGGTCCACGGTAAACATTTCTCGTGCGGTCATATTTCTCCAGTCCGCCGCGCAACGCCTCTTCGCTTGCCTCCTGAAGCACCTGGTCAAGTGTCGCGCGTACGACGAACCCGCCGGACAGGAACTGGTCTTCGCCGATTTCCCGCGAAATCTGTCTTCTGATTTCGTCGGTAAAGTAGCCCCGGGGCGGGCGAATCGAACGGCCGGACGGAATGTCTCCGGACTGAACCGTCAACAACGGCGCGCTCTTCGCGGCATTTGCCACACTCTCGGTGACATAGCCGTTTTCGGCCATTTCCCGGAGAACAAAGTTTCTCCTGGACAATGCGCGACTTCGTTGCCTGGTCGGGTGGTATGTACTCGGCGCCTTGGGCAACGCCGCCAGGTAGGCAGCTTCCGCCAGGGACAGGTCTTCCAGGGGTTTGTTGAAATACGTCAGCGCCGCGGCAGTGACGCCGTATGAATTCTGGCCAAGAAAAATCTCGTTCAGGTAAAGTTCCAGAATCTCGTCTTTGGTTAGCGTATTCTCGATCCGGGAGGCGAGGATGAGTTCCTTGATTTTCCGTTCTGCCGAGCGGTCGCTTGACAGAAGAAAATTCTTCATGACCTGTTGCGTTATCGTCGATGCGCCACGCAACCTGCCGCCTTGAAGCACCTCGAGAAGCGCCTTTGCCATTCCGGTCGGATTGTATCCCCGGTGCCGGTAAAATTCCTTGTCTTCGGCGCTGATAAACGCCTCCTTGACCAAGGGCGGAATCTCTTCGATCGGCGTGAATACCCGCCTTTCACTCGCGAATTCGTCGATGACGTCGCCTTCAATGGAATAAACCCGCGAAACCGATGCCGGTTCGTAAATCGCAAGTGCCGCGTGATCCGGCAGACCACGCCCGTAGTGCCCGAACATCAGTGCTCCGACGAGAACCAGGGCAAAAAGGCCCGTCGTCAGACTGCTGAACAGCGCACCTGAAATCTGCAAGAGAAACCCAATCACACCCTTGCTCCGCGTGTGGAAGCGGGTACTTCCAAGCCTTGACACTATAAGTTGGAACCTCTCTTCCGTCAAAGCAATGGGCAGGGGATGTTTTCAAACGGATTGTGAAAGCGACGTGATTGCACCGTTCACGTCATCATGCCGTCCGGCGTCACTGGAGCCATTACCCTGTTGCAGTCACCGGGATCGTGCATCCTGCCGCCTTTCCGGCCGCGACCTCCGACATGCCATGATCGGCATTGCGGAAGCCTCGTCCGATGGTCCAGCACGGTCTTGCGAAATCTCGAGGGCAATGCCGGATTCCGGACGTATTCACGGGACGGAACAGGTAGGACCCTGAGGCCTGAATCCGGGCCGGGACCGGCCCGTTCGGCTTCGCCATGCCTTCACCGACAATTGATCAGGATTCGGATTGAATCGTAGCCAGCTAATCACTAGATATCCCGTACACGGGCATTTTGGCCCGGTTTGGAATTCAGCTGATCGCCGGAACCAGAGATTCGGCTTCGAAACTGCACCCGGATCACGGCGACATGAAATTATGTACGATATTTCCGATGAAAGGTGGAATTTTCCGCATTTTTGTCGGAAAAGATCGGGAAACTGCCACGATGCAGGTCGTTGGTGCGCATGGATTAGACCGAATGGTTCAACATGGATTCTCGTCGAGCGTTCATCCGCAAAAACCTGCCGTGGAAAGAAAAATGAACATGTGTGTCCGGTCCCCTGTCTGCCTCCGGGTTTCGGGGGCGCCGGAGGAAACACGTGTCGAAGAGGCAACATGGCAAAGAAAATGCTCGTTGATGCGGCGCACGAGGAAGAAACTCGGGTCGTTATCACCGAAGGAAGCAAGGTCGAGGAGTTTGATTTCGAGAGTTCGGGCAAGCTCAGGCTATCCGGAAATATCTATCTCGCAAAAGTCAAACGAATAGAACCATCACTCCAGGCAGCATTCGTCGACTACGGCGGAAACCGTCACGGATTCCTGCCGTTTTCAGAAATTCATCCGGACTACTTCCAGATTCCGGTCGCCGACCGTGAAAAGTCGGTCGCGGAATATGCAGCCCAAATGGAAAAACACGCGGATTCGGCCGAGGCCGTTGCCGGCGACACGAAGGGTGATGCCCGGAGTGACGACCGTCCCGCCGAACAGGAACTTGACGCGGTCGCCGAATCGTCCGGCAGCGCGGACGATGGCCTGACCGAGATATTCCCGGATTCAGATGATGACATGGATACCGGGGATCCCTCCCAGGGGTCGGGGATCGTCGATGTTCCCGAGGGCCGCGATGATTCCGGCGGGCGGAAGGGCCGTCGCCGTGCGAAGACCAGACGCGCGCGCGACGAAAACCTTGTTGTCCATGCGGACGACACCGAACATGAAACGCCCGTCGTCGGCAGGGAGTCCCAGGCCGACGTCGACTCGAACGGCGCTGGCGAAGTCGAGCCGGACACGGGAAACCACGCCGACAATGACGTCGAAGCGGCCGCACGGTTCCGCAAGGCATTGCCGCGCCGGTACAAGATCCAGGAAGTCATCCAGGTTCGCCAGATCCTGCTTGTCCAGATCGTAAAGGAAGAGCGGGGAAAGAAAGGCGTGTCCTTGACGACCTACCTGTCCCTGGCGGGTCGTTATTGCGTCCTGATGCCCAATACCCCCCGTGAAGGCGGGATTTCACGAAAAATCACCAACGCGGCGGATCGGAAAAAGCTGAAAAAGATCGCAGAGGGGATCAATGTGCCCGAAGGCGCGGGTCTGATCGTGCGGACCGCTGGCGCCAAGCGAAACAAGGCCGAGATCAGGCGCGATTTCGAATTCCTGTGCCGCCAATGGGACGAAATCCGGGAGTTGACGCTCAAGTCGATCGCGCCAATGCTCATCTACGAGGAAGGTGGTCTGATCCAGCGATCGATACGGGACCTTTACAGCCGGGAAATCGAAGAGATCCTCGTGGAAGGTGACGAGGCCTACAAGGTAGCCAAGAGATACATGAAGATGCTCTTGCCCTCGCATGCAAAACGCGTGAAGCACTACAAGGATCCGATGCCCCTGTTCTCCAAGTACAGGATTGAAGGATTCCTCAACGATATCCTCAGTCCGGTCGTCCCGCTCAAGTCCGGAGGATACCTCGTGATCGACGTGGCCGAGGCCCTGGTTGCGATCGACGTCAATTCGGGGCGGGCCACCAAGCAGGCATCGGTCGCCGAGACGGCGCTGAGCACCAACCTTGAAGCCGCCGAAGAACTGGGACGCCAGTTTCGGCTTCGCGATCTTTCCGGCCTCATCGCGATCGACTTCATCGACATGGACGAGCGAAGGGACAACGCCAAGGTCGAACGGGTGCTCAAGGACGTCGTGAAGTCGGACAGGGCCCGCATCCAGATCGGGAACATCTCCGGTTTCGGTATCCTGGAAATGACGCGTCAGAGATTGCGCCCGGGGTTGCTCGAATCGTCGACGATTCCATGCCCCCAATGCCAGGGTTCAGGGACGATTCGAACCGACATGTCTCTTGGCCTCCAGGTCCTGCGACGCCTGTTCGAGGAATCCCTGCGTTGTCGAGCAGGCGAAATGCTCGTGGCGTCGGTGCCTGTCAACATCGCCAATTACCTGGTGAACGACAAGCGCGGTGCGCTCGTGGAACTCGAGGCACAACGGGGAATTTCCGTGCGCGTCGAAACCGATATGTCCGTGCCGGTTTCCGAATTCACGCTTTCGCGCAGGAAACCCGCGGCCGAAAGCAGTCAAAGGAGTACGTTAGAGGCCGTGTCGTTCGACAGCGTGCTGGTCGATGAATCGGGTCCGCCCGAACGCGACGGCGAACAGGCGGACGGCGCGGGACAGTCCAGGCGGAGCCGCAGACGACGCCGGAGACGAGGGGGGCGCGGGAGTTCGGAGAACCGTGCGTCGGCCAGGAACGCGGGAACCGAACCAGCGGATGAGGATACCGGATCGAAAGCCGGCCAGGACGCCAGCCCGGAATTGCGTTCTGCCGAAGCAGACGTCGCGCCAGATGGCGAGGATGTTCCTGCGGAACCATCCGAAACCGTAATGGAACAGGAGGCTGGAGCGGCGGAAGCGGGTGAAGCCGCGCCGAAGGGATCGAAAAGGCAGTCCTCGCGCAGGGTCAAGCGAAGGAGGTCTCGCAGGCCGGCCAAGGCAACCGACACCGAGGAGCGCGATGTCGATCACGTCGCCTCCGCCGATGTTGCACCGACTGCGGGCCGGGGCGCTTCGCCGAATGCGGACGAATCCATCGAGGAAACACCTGAAGCGGATCAGGAGGCCGCGACATCGAAAAGCCGGAAAAGTTCAAATGGACGCCGGCGAAAGCGTGTCCGGTCAGCAGCTGCCCCCGATCAGGTCGCGCGTGAAAGTGCCGGGAAGCCGTCAAACGAAGACATCGACCAGGCTGCCTTTTCCAGCGACGAACTTGAGCGGGACGGTCGTGTTTCGGAGGCCGCTGTTCCAGTTGATGTGCCACCCGAAGACGGAGATCAAAAGGACGTTGAACCCTCTGGCCGGCGCCGTACGGGTTGGTGGACGACACAGGATTCCGGGACTCCGTAGGTTGCGGACAAGCAACTTGGCGATGATGCATGTGACGCGTGGCGGCGAGCACGACCCCCTGGTCTCTTTCCGAAACAGGAGGTCGGTCATGTCGACTTGCGAAACACCTGGAGCGGATGGATGAAGCGACGGCTTGTTCACCTGGCAATTGCAACCGCGCTTGCATGTACGGGTCCGGCAAGCCAGGTCCCGGCATCCGGCCTTATCCGCGATGCCGAGATAGAGCGAACGATCAGGCTGGTGAGCGAACCAGTCCTGAACGCCGCAGGCATTGGTCCGTCTTCGATCAGCTTTTTCATTGTCAATAACCCTGAAATCAACGCGTTCGTGGCCGGGAACAGGAACATCATCATCAACTCGGGTCTTGTCCAGAAGCTGGATGGCGTGGACATGTTTCAGGCAGTCATTGCCCATGAGGTGGCCCACATCACCGGGGGGCACATCTCTCAACGGGCGATCGCGGTAAACGAGGCTGGCACGGCCGCTGGCCTCGGAATGCTTCTCGGGTTGGTCGCCGCGGCGACCGGGAATACGACCGCAGGTATCGGTGTCGCAATCGGTGCGGCCGATGTGGCTCAAAAAGGGCTTTACGCCTTTTCGCGATCCCAGGAATCGTCGGCCGATCGCCGCTCGATCGAATACCTGGCCGACGCCGGGGTCAATCCCGAAGCAGCCATCGAGGTCCTTGAACTGCTGCACCGGTCCGAGCCTCTGCAGCGGTCAGGATCCGCCAGGTATCTCAGGACGCACCCGCTTTCAGCGACGCGGATCAACAGAATCGAAGAACTGGTCAAGAGGCACTCCGGCAATGTTGCCCGGAAAGATCCGGGCATCACCAGGGAGCACGAATACTGGTACGCGCGCGCGCGCGCCAAGTTCAACGGTTTCCTGAATACTCCGTCAAGAAACATCCGTGAATTGAGGAACGCCGATTCAAGTGAAATCAACTCCCTCGTTCGGGCAATCTCCTACTTTCGACTTCCGGATTTCAATGCCGGTCTGAAGGAAACCGAACGCCTGCTCCGAAAAAGGCCGAACGATCCGTTCTACAATGAACTCAAGGGACAATTCCTGCTCGCGAGTGGTCGTGTCCGGCCCGCGATCGAATCGTACGACAATGCGGTCTCACTGGCTCCGAAAGAGCCATTGTTGCTGGCAGGCCTCGGTCGGGCGCAACTCGCCCTGGGGAGCCGGGAGTCAAATTCAGGAGCGCTGAGGACCCTCAAGCGCGCGTACGACCTTGATCCCCGGGACGCACGAATGCTCAGGGATTTGGCGATTGCCTACCAGAAGGATGGGCAAAGAGGCATGGCTGCGCTTGTGACAGCCGAGAGATTTGCGTTGAATGCCCAGTTCGCGCAGGCTGCGACCCACGCCGGGCACGCGCAGAAACTCTTGCGGAACGGTTCCCCGGAATGGCAAAAGGCGAGGGACATTTTGCAAATGGTGGGACGCTTGAAATGACGGAACCTATCCTGATCGGTACAACGCAATGAGGCGGGTTTCAGTATCCGCATTGGCCTTGTGTCTTGCCATCCAAGGATTTGCGGTAACCGCGGGGACTGAGGCATTCGAGTTTGACCAGGAAACGCGGGATGCCCTGCACGGAGAGATCCGTGACTACCTGTTGTCCAACCCTGACATAATCCTGGAAATGCTCAGGATCATAGAAGAGAGGCGGAACCAGGCGGAGGAGGATCGGGACAGACAGCTGTTTGCGGCGTACCGGAAGCAAATCACCGATGATGGCATTTCATACGTTGGCGGGAATCCGGACGGAGATGTGACGCTTGTGGAGTTTCTGGATTATCGATGCGGATATTGCAGACGGGCGCATCCCGAAGTTGCGAGACTGCTCGAGGAAGACGGAAACATCAAATGGATCATCAAGGAATACCCCATCCTTGGGCCAGAGTCGGTGTTTGCCGCGAAGATGGCCGTCGGTACACTCCTTTCATTGGGTGGCGATGCCTATGAGGCGCTTCACGATACCCTCATGACCTATCCGGGACCAATCAGCAGTTCATCTCTCGAAGTAATCGCGGGGCAATCGGGATTGGACCCGCTCGACGTCGAGACGGCAATGCAGGATCCGCAAGTCGACTCCCATATCCTCTCGATCAGAGAACTCGGACGCGCGCTTGGAATCAGTGGAACTCCGACCTTCATCGTGGGAGAAACCTTTGTCCGAGGATTCGTGCCGAAGGCGGATCTGCAACGCCTGATTGACGCGACCAGAGCCGGCGAACTCTAGTGCAGTTTGCCGTCCTTTCAATTGCTAGATCTCGAAATTCATCCGCCGCGGCGGCGAGGAAGGCAAAGGTGTCATGTCACTGGCGATGCAATGCGGTCCTTGATGCTCGGCACCGGGTGGGCCGGAAAAACTGATGTGGATTGAGGCGAATGGACAAGAAAGACCACGACCGGGATCTCGGACTGATCAGGGAATTGACCGCGCTGTTTCGTGACCAGGACCTGTCGGAAATCGAGCTTCAACGGTCCTACCCAGACGAATCGCACTTGAAGGTTCGCATCGCCAGGAACACGGGCGCGCATCCTGTTCCTGACTCGGCGCCTGCTGTTTCACATGTTGAAACCCGAACAGACTCCGGTCCGGGTGCCGCCTCGATCACTGGCAAACCGGGCGAATCAGACGAGTCACATGAGCAGCATCCCGGATTGATAACCTCTCCGATGGTGGGAACGGCTTACCTCCAGGCGGAGCCGGGAGCCCCGCCATTCGTAAGTGCCGGGGACGAGGTTCAACAAGGCCAGACACTGCTCATCATCGAGGCAATGAAAACGATGAACTTCATCCCGTCGCCGAAGTCCGGCAGAGTCAGCCGCGTTTTCGTCGAAAATGCATCGCCTGTGGAGTTTGGTGCTCCGCTCATGATTATCGAGTAGCCCGCGTTACGATTCCGGCATGTTTTCCAAGGTTCTTGTCGCAAACCGGGGAGAGATCGCCCTCCGGATCATTCGTGCCTGCCAGGAGATGGGCATAGCGACCGTTGCCGTCCATTCCACGGCAGATGAAGATGCCATGCACGTCCGAATGGCAGACGAAAGCGTCTGTATCGGGCCGCCGCGGGCGACGGAGAGCTATCTGTCGCAGGCCTCGATCATATCGGCCTGCGATATCTCCGGAGCGGAAGCCATTCATCCCGGTTACGGGTTCCTGTCCGAAAACCCGGGATTCGTCGACATCGTTGAAGAGCACGGAATCCATTTCATCGGTCCATCCGCTGATCACATCCGTCGAATGGGCGACAAGATGACGGCGAAATCGACCATGTCACGCCTCGGCGTTCCGTGCGTACCGGGGTCCGACGAAAACGTCGCCGATGTACAGGACGCCTTCAGGATTGCCGACGAAATCGGATACCCGGTTCTTGTCAAGGCTTCGGCCGGCGGTGGCGGCAGGGGGATGAAGTTCGCCCGCTCGAAGGGGGAACTCGAGGCGGCGTTCGGTTCCGCGCGTTCGGAAGCACTGGCCACATTTGGCAATGATGAAGTCTACCTGGAAAAATACCTCGAAAGACCTCGCCATATCGAATTCCAGGTCTTTGGTGACGGCCGCGGAAACGCAGTACATCTCGGCGAACGCGACTGTTCGATTCAGAGGCGTCACCAAAAACTACTTGAGGAAGCGCCAGGGCCGACGATGACGCCGGAACTTCGTTCGAAGATCGGCAAGATCTGCACCAGCGCGATCGGCGAAATGCAGTATTCAGGCGCAGGAACCATTGAATTCCTGTGCGAACAGGGAGCGTTTTTTTTCATCGAAATGAACACCCGGTTGCAGGTCGAACACCCGGTTACGGAGTCGATCTTTCAAGTCGACCTGGTCAAGGAACAGATCCGTACCGCGGCCGGCCTGGAAATGACCCTTGATCAGGATCGACTGCGCCTCATGGGGCACGCCGTAGAGGTCAGAATCAATGCCGAACGTCTGCCGGACTTCACGCCCTGCCCCGGACGCGTCACCACGTTCCATGCTCCAGGCGGGTTGGGAGTCAGGTTCGACTCTGCCCTGTATCAGGGTTACGAGATCCCCCCTTACTACGATAGCCTTGTCGGCAAGCTGATCGTCCATGGCAAGGACCGGGGTTCCGCTCTGGCACGGCTCAAGCGGGCGCTGATCGAGCTGGTTGTTGATGGCATCGATACGACGGCACCGTTGTTCAGCCAGTTACTCGAGGAAAAGGACATTCAGGACGGCCGGTACGACATTCATTGGCTGGAGAGATGGCTGAGCAAACAATCCTGACTTCGTGAGGACGTTCAGATCGAAAGGACAATGAAAACACCGTGCGAGGTGGTCACGAAGGATGTGTTGCTGAAGGCATATTCGATCGGGATCTTTCCGATGGCCGAATCCGCGGACGATACGTCGGTTGTCTGGATCGCGCCCCAAAAGAGGGGGATATTGCCTCTTCACTCGTTTCATGCACCGCGCTCGCTCAGGCGCCGAATTCGCAATTGTGGTTTTTCGATCAGGATCAACCGGGACTTCGAAGGAACGATAGCCGGTTGTGCCGACCGCCCGTCTACCTGGATCAGCGCAGGCCTCCGCTCGCTTTTCATGACACTGCACACCGAAGGCCATGCACATTCCGTAGAGGTCTACGATCAGAACCATGTCCTGGTCGGGGGGCTCTACGGGCTGTCAATCGGCGGGGCTTTCTTTGCAGAAAGCAAGTTTTCCAGGGTCAGGGACGCGTCAAAGATCGCCCTTTCCTACCTTGTCGCGCGCATGAGATTCGGAGGCTACGCTCTTCTCGATGTCCAGTTCCTGACGCCGCACCTTGCGCGGATGGGCGCAATCGAAGTTCCGTCAGCGGTTTACAGGCAGAACCTCGAGTCGGCACTGTCCAGGGATGCAGACTTCTTCTTGCTCTCCGAGTCCGTTCAACCTTCGGAGGTTGTGCACCTGATCACCCAGACATCATAGCGCGGGTGTTCGAGTGCAGACAGCGCCGGACTCGATGCAACCATCCAGCCGTTGAATCTTGGAGAGTCATCGCGTTTGTCGGTGATGACAAGCCGTGCAAAGGCATCGGAGTTCGGATTGCCTGCCGGAAACCTGCATTCGACAAGTTCGAGAGTCAGGAATCCTTTCTCGATCGATTGGCCTTCCGACATCTCCAGTTCGTCGACCTGGCCGGAAAGGAAGTCAAGCATCCTCAGCGAGGCGCCGATGCCGTTTTCGGTCGCGACCGTATTCTCGATCGTTTCCGGACCGACAGGTTCCAGGCTGGACGTGGTGATATTGTCCTCGACGACATCCTGGGTTATGGCGCCCGAAGCCAGCAGCACGAGCGTAAAGGCGGGCACGATCGGCCGACAGTGGTGCAACGCTCCCTCCAGTGACACCCTGACCGCCCGCGCGGTATCGTTGAGTTCACTTCTCACCCGAAAACGCCCTGATCAGCAGCGTTGTCAAACTTACCGCCCCCTGTGCGTCCTCGATTGCATCTCCGTGCTCCAGGTATTCGAATTCGGCACCCGGAATGATCTGGACGTGATTTCCTCCCAGGAGACCGTCCATCGTGATCTCGACCGCAGAGTCGACCGGAATGGAAACCCCTTCATCGATCGCAAGCGTAACGTCGGCAAAGTACGTTTCCATGTCGAGGGATAGGTCGGAAACGGTACCGACCTTGACGCCTGCGAGTCGTACGTCGGTTCCGCGAATGATTCCGCCTACATCCCGGAATTCCGCATGAATCTGGTAGCCATCGTCGTGCGTACGGGTTCCGATTGACCCGGCCGCAAAGAAAAGAAAAAAAGCCGCCGCTGCGATGACCAGGGCGCCGATTACCGTTTCAGTAATGTTCTCCGACATCACTCAACTGTCCCCCTGGCCAGGTTGATCACCGGTCCCGGCTCGGTTCATTCAGGGCTGTTCGGGGTCCATGCAGTGTAGCCAGGCCGTGCCCCGGGATTCCCGGATCGAAGGCTTCCCTTGGGGACATATGCCTTGTCGGTTCCGGTCATGTTGGGCACATGCGGCCTTTCCCAGTCCTGCTTCGAAACTGTTCGTTCCGTGGGTGGTGTTTCGCAGGTATGGTGGAGCCAGCCGTGCCATTCGGGCGGAACCCAGGAGGCCTCGGCTTCACCCGCAAATATGACCCACCGTCGTTGCCCGTTCTGGAAGTAACGGTTCCCCTGGTCGTCAACTCCGACGTAATTCCCCCGCAGCCAGGTATGGAACTGGGTATTCAGCGTCTGGCCATTCCACCATGTGAACAACCGGTTCAAAAACATCTCTTGTTTCCGTTGGCCCTCAGTTCACGTCACGTTCCGCCCTGGTCACGACCCGGTCGCCGACAACTCCAGCCGATCGCCAAAAACCCTGAGCGGTTCACACCCGCGCAACACGGTATCCTCATTGACCACGACTTCCTCGAGGTCTTCGAATCCGGGCAGGTCGAACATCGTGTCGAGCAGGATGTCTTCCATGATCGATCGCAGGCCCCGGGCGCCCGTCTTGCGTTCTATGGCGCGCGATGCAACGGCCTTCAAGGCCTCGGGAGTAAACTTCAGCACGACGTCCTCGAGTTCGAAAAGGCGCTGGTATTGCTTGACCAATGCGTTCTTTGGTTCGGTAAGGATTGCAACCAGCGAATCTTCATCGAGGTCTGACAGTGTGGCGATGACCGGCAGGCGACCGATGAATTCCGGTATCAGCCCATATTTCAACAGGTCTTCGGGCTCGAGGGACTCGAGCATCTCGCCGGTCTCCCTCGTGTCCTCGTCCCTGACATCCGCCCCAAACCCGATCGCCGACCCGCGCCCACGCCGCGCGATGACCTTCTCCAGGCCGGCGAAAGCGCCGCCGCAAATGAAAAGGATGTTGGTCGTGTCGACCTGCATGAATTCCTGCTGGGGATGTTTCCTGCCGCCTTGTGGCGGAACCGAGGCAACCGTACCTTCCATGATCTTGAGAAGGGCCTGCTGGACTCCCTCGCCAGAAACGTCACGCGTAATCGAGGGATTGTCCGCCTTTCTCGTGATCTTGTCGACTTCATCGATATAGACGATGCCCCTCTGGGCACGTTCAACGTTATACTCTGCGGCCTGCAGCAACTTGAGAATGATGTTCTCGACGTCTTCCCCGACATAACCTGCCTCCGTCAGTGTCGTGGCGTCGGCCATGGTAAAGGGAACTTCGAGAATTCTGGCCAGGGTCTGGGCAAGCAGGGTCTTGCCGCATCCCGTGGGGCCGATGAGCAGGATATTCGACTTGACCAGTTCGATTTCGGAGTTCTTATCGTCGTGGTTGAGGCGTTTGTAATGGTTGTGCACGGCGACCGAGAGGACACGCTTGGCCATGTCCTGCCCGATGACATAATCGTCAAGAACCTTGCAGATTTCGGCAGGAACAGGAACTCCGTCCGAGGTCGCTGACAACCCGCTTCTGACTTCTTCGCGAATGATGTCCATGCACAACTCGACGCATTCATCGCAGATGAACACGGTTGGCCCGGCGATCAGTTTGCGAACCTCGTGCTGGCTCTTGCCGCAAAACGAGCAATAGAGCGTGTTTCCGGAATTCTTGCCTTTGGTCTTTGCCATCCCCGCCTTCTCCTGCCGTTACTGCCCTTCGGGTGACGGTGTAACAAGGCCGCTTGCCCACGCACTGCCCTGTGCCTCATTCGTGCGAACCTAGTGTAGAAACTGTCGAGGCACAACGCGTCTCTGATCGCACTTGGACGCGGCATCTGCAATCACCGGATCAACGATCCCGGCCTAGTTCCGCACTCCCCTTTTTCTTGCCAGTATCCGCGGGAACCGCAGCCCGGGATCACTCCGTTACGGCAGCATCTTCCCGTTTTTCGACGATTTCATCAATGAGCCCCCAGTCCTTAGCTTCTTCGGCAGACATGAAGTTGTCACGATCAAGAGCAGTTTCAACATCTTCGAGCCGTTTCCCGGTATGAGATACATATATTCTGTTCATCCGGTCCTTGAGATCAAGGATTTCCCTTGCATGCAAGGCAATGTCCGATGCGGTTCCCTGGAATCCGCCCGACGGCTGGTGCACCATGATCCGGCTGTTCGGCAGGGCGTAACGCATGCCGGGTTCACCTGCCGCGAGCAAAAGGGCCCCCATGGACGCAGCTTGTCCAATGCAAAGTGTCGAGACCTGGGGACGAATGTACTGCATGGTATCGTAGATCGACATTCCGGAAGACACGATCCCTCCCGGGCTGTTGATGTACATTGCTATGTCCTTCTTGGGACTTTCCGCTTCCAGGTACAGCAATTGAGCGACGACCAGAGTGGCGGTCGGGTCCTGGACGGGCCCTGACACGAACACGATTCGCTCCTTCAGCAGCCGTGAATAGATATCGTAGGCCCGTTCCCCTCTCGATGTCTGTTCGACAACCATGGGAACCAGCGTGTTCGCATAAACTTCAAGCGGGTTATTCACCTGTACTTCTCCGTTCCGGCTGCGACTTTCCGGTTTCGTCCTTTCACTCGAGAGAAACCTGTGTGCGGACGAGGTCCTGATCGAAATGACTTCAAGGTAATCCTGCCGGGAAATTCAAGATTCGAGTGTCTGCGACATGGCCGTGATTTCGTCGAGGCTCGCACTTTTTTCCGTGACATTTACCTGTGAAAGGATCCAGTTTGCGACCTTTTTTTCCAGGCACGCATTGAACAGGGTTTCACGAAATTGCCGGTTTGGCAGGATTTGCTCTTTCCAAATCTTGAGAGAAACGGGACGGTAGTTCGAGCTGTACTCCTCGTACATGTCGCTCTCCGACACGGAAATATCCCGCTCTTTGGCAATCTGCGTAAACAGGAATCCCGTGCGAAGACGGCGGACGGCAATCCGGTGCAGTTCGTCATCGGATTCCCGGGTTCCCGTTTCCCCGGAAATCCCGTCGGGATCTTCAGGTGAGCCCGGAGGTTCCTCGCCACCTGCAACTTGCTCCGGATCGGCGTCATTCCCGGTCGAGTTGCCGGTTCCACCGTCTTCCTGCCGGACGCCTGGGGCGTTCCGGTCCTCGTCGCCTCCCTCCGGTCCTTCCTGCTGCTCGCCGGCGTCAGCTTGTCCAAGCGCCTGCCTAAGTCGATCGATTTCTTCTTCCAGGACTTTCGGTGGAAGTTCGAATTCCAGTCTTTCCACCAGTTCGCCCAACAAGCGGGTCTTGGCTATCTGTTCTGCAACTATGGCGGAGTCGGATCTCAGGTTCTCTCGAATGCGGTCCTTCAATTCGTCCAGGGTGTTGAAACCGAGCAATTTCGCCAGTTCCCGGTTGATTTCCCTCGGTTGCGGGCGTTTGATCGCACCGATTTCGCAATCGAACAAAGCCTGTTTGCCCGCTATCGCCTTGTCCGTATGATTCGCGGGAATCGTCACTTCGACCGTGCGCCGGTCTCCCGCCCTGGCCCCCAGGAGCTGCTGCTCGAATCCAGGGATGAATGTATCGGATCCGATGATCACGGGGAAATCCGTCGCGTTGAGGCGATCGACCGGAATCTCGTCGACCGTTGCAGTGAAACTGACAACAACCTTGTCTTGCAGGCAAGCCCCTTCGTCTTCCTGCCTGTCAACGTAATCCGGGTTCGCGCCGGCATATCCTTCGAGCGATTTGTCGACATCCTGCTCATCCACGACCGGGTCCGGACGCTCGATGCGGATACCGGAAAGGTCAACTTCCGGAACGACCGGCGTACACTCGTAGGAAAACTCAATGTTGATGTCGGGATCGTCGCGCGAGTTCTTCAACTCAACCGTAGGCTGCCTTACAGGCTTTTCGTCCTTTTTGGCCAGATGGTCACTGATGCCTGTTTGAACGACTTCCATCCACACGTTTGCCCGGGTGCGCTTGCCGTATATCCTGCGGAGCACGGAGACCGGAGCCTTTCCCCGGCGAAATCCCTTGATCTGGGCAGTTACGCCGAGTTCCCTCAGTTTTTGCGTGACCTTTTCGTCAACCTCCTCGGCCGTTGCGGTCAAGGTGTAGGAGCGGGACAAGCCCTCATTGAGATTCTCGGTGATTTCCATGATTACGCTGTTCCGATGTTTCTGACTTCGATGCAAAGGGTCCCATGAAAACATGTGGTGCGGGTGGAGGGACTTGAACCCCCATGCCTCGCGGCGCCAAATCCTAAATCTGGTGCGTCTGCCAATTCCGCCACACCCGCGGAATCCGATAACGAGTGGCGGTGACTGCCACCCGAAACCGGCGCACTTCTAGCAAAGGCGTTGCAGCATTGCGAGAGAAAATCACCATTCGAAAAACCGGTTGACGGGCATGGGTACGGCGCGGAATTCAGGGGCCCTGCCGTCCTGTTTCCGCAGGTCGATTGACGCCAATCGATGCAAACAGCGGTGGAAGTTCCTCGGCGATATCCTCGGAGACCAGTCCGGGTCCGAATTGACGCGCCGCCTCGGTGTGCAGGTAGACGGCAGACGCCGCGGCTTGATGCGGCTCGAGTCCGCGCCCGAGCAATCCCGCAATCATTCCGGCAAGGACGTCACCCGATCCGGCTGTCGCGAGCCATGGAACGGATCTTCTTCCCGTTGCCGCGTTGATCCAGGGTACCTTTTCGGGGGTCGCAATAATGGTATCCGCGCCCTTGAGAACAACCGTACACCCTGCCCGCCCCGCGGCTTCCCTTGCCGCGTCGATCCGGGAATATGCCGGCCATGTCTCGGGAACGCGGACACATTTTTCCGATATGTCGGGAAACAACCGGGAGAATTCTCCAAGATGCGGAGTCAGGACAACCTTCGGGTGAAGCCTCCTCATGAGCGAACAGGGCGTGTCTCCCCACATGGTCAGGGCGTCGGCATCCAGTACGAGGCACCTGCCGGAGCGAAGGAGCGCAGAGACCAGACGGCGGGCCCCGGTGTGCAATCCGAGGCCAGGGCCTGCGCACAGGGAGTTGATGCGTGCATCGGCCAGGATGTGTTCGAAGTCGCGATGCCGGTCGAATCCCCTGGTCATGATCGCGTTCAATCGTGCCGCGTGTTCACCCAGGGCCGAATTCTCGCAGGCAACCGTCACGAGCCCGGCGCCGACCCGGAGCGCTCCCCTTGCCGCGAGGCGCGCAGCACCGCCCCGGCCGGCGGGACCGGACACGATCAGCGTATGGCCATGAACGTACTTGTGGTGTTCGGCGCTCTTTTCGAGAGATGTCTTCAGGGCGAGTGCCTCGAGCCCCGTGAGCATTGCGGCGGGATCGCAGGCGTCTTCCAGTGTAATGTCCCTGACGACGACGTCTCCGCAGCAACCGGCGCCTTCTGCAAGGAAGTGTCCCGGCTTGGCGGTATGAAATGTGACCGTCAGGTCGAAGGGCGGAACCGGATTCAGCAACCGACCGCTGTCGGAGCAGACACCGCTCGGCACATCGATGGCCACCATTGCCAGTGGCGCCTGGCAAGCCGCTTCCATGAGCAAACCGTCAAGGCCACCTCCGAGAGGGCGGCTGAGACCGGTTCCGAAAAGCGCGTCGACGAGGATCGTCTTCCCTTTCGCAATCCATCGGGGATCGGTTTTGTCTCGCGCACCGATGGGGTGGATATCTCCGAGACGACGCCATTTCTCGAGGTTGGCGGCCGCATCCGGAGGGACTCTGTCCGCCCTCCCGAACATCGCCACCCGCACGGGCCATCCAAGTTCAGCGAGCCGTCGCGCGACAACAAAGCCGTCACCACCGTTGTTGCCCGGGCCGCAGAATACGAGGACGTCACGATCCGTTCCCGGCGCTCCGGTGCCGTCGCGACGACATGCGCCCCATCGCCGGCAGATCTCCTCGACAACAGCCTCGCCGGCGCGTTCCATGAGACATTCACCGCTTCGGCGACCGGACCGGATCATGTCCGCCTCCAGTCGGCGCATCTGTCCTGACGTCAAGACCCGATCCATCATCGTGTTTCCATTTTGGTTATCATTTGTGCAATTTGCCTATCCCGCGATCAATTCAAGCCGAATTCGAGGACAATGCCATGCGCGCCCGACCGGTTGAATTGCCCGAAGGCACGGGACGTGGTGAGTCGCGCGCACGGCGATTGGCCAAACCCCTGAATTCGAAACTTCGGTGATCAAGGAACGAAGACAATGAAAAAGATCGAGGCGATAATCAAACCGTTCAAGCTTGACGAAGTCAAGGAAGCGTTACAGGAGACCGGCATCCAGGGGCTGTCAGTGATCGAGGCGAAAGGATTCGGTCGCCAGAAAGGACATACCGAACTCTATCGAGGTGCAGAATACATCGTTGACTTTCTGCCCAAGGTTAAGATTGAGGTAGTGCTTGCCGACGACCAGCTTGAAGCCGCAGTTGAAGCCATCGTCAAGGCGGCCAGGACGGACAAGATCGGAGATGGAAAGATATTCGTTTACGAGATCGAACAGGCCGTCCGCATCCGGACCGGAGAGGAAGGGGTTGACGCTCTTTAGTCTGCGGGTTTGAACCGGGTTCACCCATTGCCAACCTGAGCCAAGGAAGAAAAAGAAATGAGTGCCACAGAACTCCTGAAGATGATCAGCGACCACGACGCCGCATATGTCGATTTGCGCTTTACCGACCCTCGCGGCAAGCTGCAGCATGTCACGATTGCGGCTGATCACGTCGACGAGGACTTTCTCGAAGAAGGAATGATGTTCGACGGATCCTCCATCGCGGGATGGAAGTCGATCGACCAGTCGGACATGAAGTTGATGCCGGATACGGAATCCGGGTACCTGGATCCGTTCTATGCCGAGAGAACGGTTGCCGTACATTGCTCGGTCCTGGAACCCGATACGGGTGAGGCCTATGAGCGTGATCCACGGAGCACCGCGCAGAAGGCGGAAGCCTATCTCGAGTACACCGGCGTCGGCGACACCTGCTACTTCGGACCGGAAGCCGAGTTCTTCGTGTTCGACGACGTGCGTTTTGCCAACACAATCAACAAGGTATCTTACGAAATTGATGCGATTGACGCTTCATGGAACACCGACACCGAGTTTTCCATGGGCAACATGGGGCACCGGCCGGGAGTCAAGGGGGGATACTTTCCGGTCAACCCGACCGATGCATCGCAGGATCTCCGTTCGGAAATGCTGAGCACGATGAAGGGCATGGGGATGAAGGTGGACAAACACCACCATGAGGTCGCGTCATGCCAGCATGAACTAGGCCTCATATTCGATACCTTGACCCGCCAGGGCGACGAATTGCAGAAGTACAAGTACGTCATCCATAACGTTGCGCACGCCTATGGCAAGTCTGCGACCTTCATGCCAAAGCCTGTTGCGGGCGACAATGGAACCGGCATGCATGTGAACATGTCGATCTGGAAAGGAGGCAAGACGATCCTTGCCGGCGACAAGTACGCCGATCTTTCTCAGGAGGCGCTCTACTGCATTGGCGGCGTCCTCAAGCACGCCAAGGCGCTGAATGCATTCTCGAACCCGGGGACGAACAGCTACAAGCGCCTGATTCCGGGTTTCGAGGCTCCGGTCCTCAGAGCATACTCTGCCCGTAACCGGTCAGGATGCGTCAGGATCCCATGGACTAGCTCTCCCAAGGCCAAGCGCATTGAAGTGCGCTTTCCCGACCCGTCGGCCAATCCGTATTTCTGTTTCGCGTCGGTGTTGATGGCGGCAATCGACGGAATTCGAAACCGGATCGACCCGGGAGAGGCCATGGACAAGGATCTTTACGACCTTCCGCCGGAAGAACTGGCGGGAATACCGACCGTCTGTGCGTCGTTGCGCGAGGCCCTGGGTGCCCTCGAGGCCGACAAGGAGTTTCTGCTGGCCGGAGATGTATTCACGGAAAACCAGCTTGCCGGATACATGGATCTGAAATGGGAAGAGATCTACAAGTTCGAACATACGCCCCATCCGGTCGAGTTTGAAATGTACTACAGTTGCTGACCAGGTCCGGATGTCGATCTCCTGGCAGGCTGATTCATCCAGAGGCCCCCGATTTCGGGGGCCTTTCGATTCAGCAACCACGCTCTTCGAAGTTCAGGATCGACTCGCTGCGGTTGCTTTGCCTGTTTCTGCGGCACAGAACGTTCAACGATCGAGCAGAGGGCAACCCGGACCGACGTTTTCTTGAGACACGACCCATGTATGGATCCCGAAAACGACGGCTTGGGACACCGGGAGTTTTCGAAGTGTTTGCACCTCAACGCGAATCCATTTCCTTCCTTCGCCCGGCTTCGAACGCCGTGCGTTTTCACGTCTTGGCTGAAACAGGTCCGGATCGTCGTAGACGAGGTTGTTGGCGCGCCATAGCGGCCGTTCGGGAACGAGTGCGTCGAATACGCGCTGGACACCCCGGGCGACCCGGTCGTCGTAATCCGGAATCGGTTGATGAATTGAAGTCAGCGGCCTGCAAAGTTTTTCATCGAGACTCCAGCTTGCCGGAAAACAGAGAATCCCCGCGGTGAGCACATGCTCCGTCCCGGTTTTCTGCAGAATGCAAAAGTCCTCCTGCACGAGGCGCCCGACGGTTGCGAGTGGGTGCCGGCCATCCAATTGGACCGAAACGCCGTCCGGGCGGGTCACGATGTTCTTTTTCCTGCAAAACCCCCGAATTTCCGTGACGGTTTCGATGACCAGTTCCAGGAGTTCCGCCGCAGCATTCCCGGCCACGTCCAGGCAGGCAGACACATCCGGAAAGTGATGTTCAACGAGGTGGTCGCGGTAGGACATCTGCTCGCCGTAGACATCGTCGACGACCAGCCATTGGCGCGGATTGAGGGGATTCAGTCCGGGTAACCTGCGGGTTCGTTCTTCGCTCCACGGTCGAACGGGCAATTCCGCCTGGCAAATCGCCGAAAACCGTCCTCTTTCGGATCCGTCACCAGCCCGGGTCGCCGCAGATTCGATTGCCATGCACAGGACTCGCCGCGTCACACTTGCCCGTTAGCGACAGTTTTTCACGGCTCTTGCCGCAATCGGGCAGGAATTCCGGACAGGCGGGACGGCCATTTTCCAATGAACGCCGGCATCGATTCGTTTGCGGCCTGGAGACACACCGTGGTAGGGGCAGTTGCCATGAATATCGGCACCGGAAATTACAGTCGAAAGATTGACCCGACCCGGGGACCGAACCTACCTGACGGATCGCCAAACGACAATGACCGCCTGGAGATAGGACCGACGCAACTTGCGTTTCGGGAATGGGAAAAGGCGGGCTTGACTCTCCCGAACCTGGCCAGGATGCGCGAATTCCGCTGGAGGAGGTTGACCAGGCACATTGTGGAACGCGATTACGGGGCCATCCTGCTTTTTGACCCGCTCAATATCCGTTACGCGACCGACACGACCAACATGCAGCTCTGGAATTCCCACAACCCGTTTCGGGCGGTCCTGCTTTGCGCTGACGGCTACATGGTCATCTGGGACTACAAGATCGCCCCGTTTCTGAGCGAGTTCAATCCACTTGTTCGTGAACGACGAACGGGTGCCGCGCTGTTCTATTTCTCCGCCGGTGACAAGGTGGAAAGCGATGCCACGAATTTTGCGGGACAGGTTCGCGAACTGGTAAATGTCCATGCCGGCAGCAACCGTCGGTTGGCAGTCGACAAGATCATGGTTGCCGGGCTCAAGGCCCTCGAGGCCGAGGGTTTCGAGATTTTCGAAGGGGAAGAAGTCACGGAAAAGGCAAGGGCGGTCAAGGGACCTGACGATATCCTCGCAATGCGCTGCGCCCACGATGCCTGCGAAATGGCAGTTTCAGCGATGCGGAATTCCGCGGTACCGGGACGGTCGGAGGACGAAATCTGGGCGACGCTCCATGCCGAGAACATCCGGAGGGGCGGCGAGTGGATCGAGACCAGACTCCTGGCGACGGGCCCGAGAACCAACCCGTGGTTTCAGGAATGCGGTCCCCGCATCCTGCAAGACAATGAAATCCTGGCGCTGGATACGGATCTGATCGGGTGCTACGGGATGTGCGTGGACATTTCCCGAACCTTCTGGATCGGCGACAAAAAACCGCGCGACGACATGATTCGTGCCATGCGGCACGGCGTGGATCACATTCGCGAAAACACGTCCATTCTCGCGCCGGGCGTCAGTTTCAAGGAACTGACATTTGGCGGTCACCATCTGGACGAGATTTACCAGAAGCAGAAATACGGCGTCAAAATGCACGGCGTCGGCCTTTGCGACGAGTGGCCATCGATCGTTTATCCCGACGCGTATCACCCGGACCGTTTCGATTACGTACTTGAACCGGGGATGGTTCTTTGCGTCGAGGCGTTGGTCAGCGAGGAAAGCGGTGACTTCTCGATCAAGCTGGAGGACCAGGTTCTCATTACTGAAGATGGCCACGAAAACCTGACCTCATTCCCGTTCGATCCAGCATTGATGGGTGAATCCTGACGGAAGATGCGCGACCATCACCCCGAGGTGTTCGGACAGGACGGAACCGGGCCGGAGCCTGGGAACCCAGGAGATCAGACCGTCGTGGTCTCTTCGCCCCGCCGTTTCCGCCGCCTTCCCGGACAAACTGCAAACACACGCCGGGCTGTTCGAGGCGGAACCTCGACGACAACACCGATTCGACCGCGAGTGAGAAAGATCTTTCAATCTGCGCCGGTGCAGGTTTTTGCCGTTCACCGATCGTCGCACCAGGCATGATAAAGGGGGCGCGATTTCCGATCCCGGAATCGTGATCAAGTCTCGTTGTCGGAACGCCGTGGTTCCGCTTCATTATTTCGATTGCCGTGCTAGTGTCGCCGTCAGTAATGGCCGTGATGTCGAACACGAGACCGTGTCGCCATGTCGGCGATGACATCGACCATGCAATGATCCGGAATCAAGCAATGCCCCAAGTCAAGTTCTCATTCGCCGGCCATTCGGGAGACATGTTGTCCGCACGCCTGGATCTCCCTGCAACGTCACCTCGTGCCACGGCCTTGTTTGCGCACTGTTTTACCTGCTCAAAGGATATTCCTGCCGCACGTCGGATTTCTCAGGGACTGGCCGCGCTCGGTTTGGCCGTCCTTCGTTTCGACTTCACTGGCCTCGGTCGATCCGGCGGGGAGTTCGCCGCCACCGGCTTTTCGACGAACGTGCAGGATCTGGTCCTCGCCGCAAGAGCCTTGGAAGACCAGATTCGGGGACCGAGCCTTTTGATCGGACATTCCCTCGGTGGCGCGGCGGTACTGAAAGCCGCAGTTGAATTACCGTACGTCAAGGCAGTCGTAACGGTTGGAGCCCCAGCTGATCCCGAACACGTGCTGCATAACTTCGAAAGTTCGCTCGGGGAAATCGAAGAAGCCGGAGAAGCGGAAGTGTCCCTGGCCGGGCGTAACTTCACGATCAGGAAGTCGTTCGTTGATGACGTGACGAAGGCGAAACTGTCCGAGTCGATCGGAAAGCTCCGTCGCGCACTTCTCGTGTTGCACTCGCCTGTCGATCAAACGGTCGGGATTGAAAATGCCGCGGCGATCTATGCGGCGGCTCGCCATCCGAAGAGTTTTGTCACCCTGGACAGTGCCGATCATCTGCTTTCGCGAAAGGAAGATGGGGAATATGCCGCCCAGGTCATCGGAGCCTGGGCGGCCCGCTATCTCGATGTCGCCGCACAACCGGTTCGGGAAAACGTTCCCGAAGGAATCATCAGGTCAGCCGAAGCAGAACCGAACGGATTTCTTCAGAACATCATGGCTGGCCCCGCCCACCACGTCTGGGCAGATGAACCGGAGAGTTACGGCGGCACCGATATGGGCATGACTCCCTACCAGTTCCTTTCGTCAGGGCTGGCGGCATGTACATCGATGACCGTTCGAATGTATGCGCGGCGCAAGGGCTGGCCGCTCGATCACATCCATGTGGACGTCTCGCATGAAAAGGTCCACGCAAAGGACTGTGCATCGTGTGACACGTCTTCCCGGGGGACGCGAATCGATCGTTTCCAGAGGATGATTCAACTGACCGGGGAGCTCTCGGGCGAACAAAGGCGGCGGTTGTTGGAGATCGCCGACAAATGTCCTGTGCACCGCACTCTGGAGGGGACGATAGACATACAGACCTCACTGGCTCCCGAGCGCGGGAATGGCTGACCGCAGAAAACACCCGGACGGAATCGGGTCATTCCGAACGTGATTTCCGAAATCGTTTTCCGTCAAGACGTTCGATCCGATCAACCGGTCAGGCGGATCGTGTTTTCCCGCTCCGACCCTCCCCGGTAAGTGATGCCAGTTTCAGCCGCTGTATCTTTCCCGACGGCCCCTTCGGCAATTCGTCGAGCAGGAAGATGCGATCGGGACTCTTGAATTCGCCCAATCGTTCCCTGCACATATCCATGAGTTGGCCAGCGGAAACGGATGTTCCGCTTCGCAACTTCACCGCGGCTTCGACACGTTCGCCGTACCTCTCGCACGTTCGAGGGAAGGCAGCCGCTTCGACGACATCGGGATGAGCATAGAGAGTTTCGTCGATTTCGCGCGGTGCGATATTCTCTCCCCCCTTGATGATGAGTTCCTTGAGCCTCCCCGTGACGAACACGTACCCGTCGTCGTCGAGGGTCCCGAGATCGCCGGTACGAAGCCAACCATCTTCAGTCCGTGACTCCGCCGTCGCCGTAGGGTCCCTGAAGTAGCCCCGCATGACATTGGGACCGCGCACAGCGATTTCGCCTTCTTGTCCGGGAGGCAACGGAACGAGTTCGGGCGAGAGAATTGCAATGGAGTTGCCAAAGGCAATTCCGGGTGAGCCCAATTTGCGTATTCCGGGTGGCAGGGGGTTGGACAGGATTTGCGCCGCTGCTTCGGTCAGTCCCATTGTTTCGATGACCGGAATACCGAAACGGGACTCGAATGCGCGTTGGACATCTGGCGGAAGTGCGGACGATGCTGATCTTGCAAAGCGTATTCTTTGCCGTACCATTGAATCCGGCTCGGTCTCGCCATGTACGAGGTAGGAGATGATCGTCGGGACGGCGGAAAACCACGTCACCTCGAACTCGCCGCACTGTTGCCAGAAACGCCCGGCAGAAAACCGTTCGCAGACAGTTACCGACCCTGCCGAAACAAGCGGCCCCATGACGGTCACGCAAAGACCGTTGATATGGTAGATTGGAAGTACGCAGTACGCCCTGTCCTGCGGCGTCAATTCGTGAGCCTGGGCCGTTGTCCACCCGCCGGCAAGAAGGCTGGACTGCGTATGGAGCACGCCCTTCGGGCGACCGGTTGTTCCCGACGTGTACATCAAGAGGGCGTCGTCGCCTGCCGCGACGTCGTGCAGTTTCGGCGCACGCCCGCTCCACGAGTGATCGGCGCCATCGCCAATGGGCATCGCGGTGACGTCCAGCGCGACGGAGGTTCTCGCTGCATCAAGCAGGCCGAACCGACCGTGATCCAGGAAGACGAACCTGGCACCTGAATGATCGAGCGCATGGGCGACCGCCGCCGGACCGGCAGTTATGTTGATCATGGTGAGACGAAATCCGCCGTAGAGCACGCCGAACAGGAGTGCGACTCCAGTTCGCCCGTTCGGAATCATCACCGCGACGCTTTCTCCCCGGCGAATACCGAGGCCGGTCAATCGGCGGGCAATGTCGTCGGCGGTGTCACGCAACTCGATCCAGGTCATCGAACCGTGGCCCGGAAAGACATGGCTTATCTTGTCAGGATCGGTTCCGGCATGTTCGTCGAGCCAGTCCCGAACGGTTCCACCAGGCGCTGACCGGGGATACGGTGTCACTTTCCGAACTCGGCCCAATACGGGCCAAATACATCTTCAAGTGCCGGTTCGCGGGCTTCGATCGGCCGGACGATTCGCGTCCTTTGCATGAAATGGCGCCAGTGGAGGTTGTCGTCTATGGAATTCCGGCCCCACGTCCCGCATCCCATCGACAGGGAAAAAGGCATTCCGTTTTCGAACGATCCTCCGGTCGCGAAACAGTGCGCCTGATTGACGATGACGCGGCATGTCGGCAGTTCCTTCGCAAGAACGTAGGTCCTGTCGTCACGCCCGGAGTGCAGGCTCACGGAATGTCCCCTGCCCTGAAAATCGAGAATCCTGCCCGTCAATTCGAGCGCGTGCGAAAAGTCCCGGCATCGGTACAGTGCAGCGATGCGGCTGAGCTTTTCTTCCGAAAGCCGGAAGCCGGGTCCGATTCCCTCGGTTTCAACGACAACGAACCTCGTCGATGCGGGAAATCTGTCTCCGAGACCGAGTTCGCGGATGACGACATCGGCGTCGCGGGCCATGACTCCTGGGTTCAGCGACCCGTCAGGCCAGATCCGATCGACGATTTCCTGCTCTTGTGCTCGTGGCACGATGGCGGCCCCCTCCTTCCTGAGGGCAGCGCAGAAGTCGTCGTACACGTCGTCGACAACGAGCAGGGCATTCTCCGACGAACACGAGGTTGCGTTGTCGAAACACTTTGATTGGGCAATCCTGGCAGCTGCCGCAGCCAGATCGGCAGTTTCGTCAACGATCGCTGGGACATTTCCGACGCCGACGCCGATCGCTGGCGTGCCACTGGAATAGGCACGGCGAACATTGTCCTGGCTTCCCGTCACGATCGCGAGATCAGCGGTCTCCAGCAGTCTCTGCGTCTTGGCCTTGCTGCCGGGAGAGGGAATCATCTGGACGAGATCCCTGTTTTCGCCAATCCTGTCGAATTCCGCGTGGACGAACTCGATGAGCGCCTTGCAGCACGCGCTCCCTTTAGGAGACGGCGAAATGACGATGGCGTTTCCGCATTTCAGCGAATTGATGATGTTGTTTGCGGGTGTTGCGGCAGGGTTGGTCGACGGGACTACGCTCCCGATCAAGCCAACGGGGCGGGCTATCTCCGTCATCCGCAATTCACGGTCTTCTTTCACGACGCCGAAGGTCTGAACTCCGGCGATGTCGCGCAAAAGACCGAGGGTCTTGCGGTGATTCTTGATTATCTTGTCGGCGGCATTTCCGAGCCCGGTCGTCTCGACCGCCAATTCGGCGAGCATCCGGTTTCGGGACGGTTCCATGATCGCCCAGCCGGCAGCGGTTGCCGCGCGGTCGTAACGCTGCTGGCTCCCGCGGGATTCAAACTCGTGTCGAGCTTCACGTCCGCGCGCGACGATTTCATTGATGACATGTGTTTCGTCTTGAAAACTCATGGGCCTGTCATCACCGTTGTGATGAGCGGGCAAAGCCGCCCATTTGGAGTCATAGAATTCAAAAGCCGGCAAGAGGCTCCGAGAACGTGATTTCCTGAACTTCTCACATTTCGATGATATCGTCACGTGTGGTGACATGCATCCGTGGCTCACCCGCTTTTTTCATACCTTGAATTTGGCCGTTTTCGAACATCGTCGGATCGGTGCCAGGGAGCCTGTCGATGATCTCCCGCGAAGTTCCCTTGGGCACCAAGATGTCAAGACGATGGCTCACGCATTGTCGATGCCAAAGCCCTGTCCCTCGGATTTCGGCACATCGAACGGAAAATGAATTGCGACAGACCAGGATTTGCTCCGGGAACGAACTCTCAAAAATCCAACAAGTAGGAGCAGGACGGATACAGGTTCGAACGCGTTTTCGAAGTCAAGAACAAACTCCGGGCAAATTGCCCTGATCATTTTTATCACACGTGCGTGGTTGTGACTGGCTAGATCAGATCAAAAGCGACTAAGATGCCTACCGCAACCAGCAAATATGCCTCGCGTTGAAACGGAAGTATGCGATCGATGATGACCTGAAAGGTGAAGGGTTCGACAATTCCGATCAGGTACAGACAGATAACGAGAAATACAAGTTCGATAAAATGCGACGTGAACTCCCAGAGAGTCCTGCCAAACAATGAAAATGGGATCTCACCGGTGTTTTCATCTTCCCGTCGGGTTATGGACAATCCGCGGCCTCACGCGGATTGCTTATGATACAGGCCCCGGGAAGAGCATCGGCATCCGCCGAAACGGCGATTACCAAGAAGCTGTCTGGATCAGGAAAACCTTCATCAAGGCGCTTGACAACATCTGACAAAGTAACGTCCGCCAACTCGTCGCTCAGCGACAAGGAACTTCCCGGGCCAAAACCGTCGAGCGCAGCTTGCATTTCTGATCTCGCTTGATCGAGAACAAAGTCGGAGAGCTGTGAAAAACTGGTCGCAAGTGGTGCCTTGTGATCGGCCAAATCTTGTTTCGGACCGACTTGCCGAAATGCAGCATAGGTTTCCCGCACAACCTGCTCTGCTTCTGATAACTTTTCTGCCTCGATTGCGCCCGTCATGAACAGAAAACGGTGTTCGCGCGAATAGTTGCCGATCCCTGCACCGAAGGCATACGTAGCGCGCAGCCCTGTCCTGATTGCTTCGAAAAGTGCGTCTTGGTTGCCGCCTCCAAGGGCATCGACAAGGATCAGATCCTCTAACTCGCCTCCCTTCCGCGTAGGCGGTAATGGTGCAACAAAGGCAAGACTGGTCACCTCGGCATCAGGGATGTGCAATAGGATTCGGCGTGGCGAGTAAGCCGCTGCAGCCTTCTGGGCTAAAATAGCGCCCGCTTCCGGTAATCCCTCAAACAACCCATCGAGGGCCATACCTGCCTCGCTGGCGTTGATCCCGCCGGCAACGACGATGGCATCGGGAGTGCGCGTGATGGTCCTGGAATGCCAAGCGACGACATCCGCGCGGGTAAGGTCTTGGAATGTGCCCGGCCCGTCAAGAGAAAGGGCATTGCGCAAAGGTTGGTCGCCGAACACCGCCCAGCGTACGGCGTCGAATCCGCGATGTGCGGGCTGCGATTGTTTTTCGGCCATGTTCAGCGCAATTCCATCGCGGATGCGTTCAAACCATATCTCTCCGAGGCCTGGTGCGCGAAGATGCGCATTCGCAACCGCGATTGTCTCGTCCATGTGGTCCTTTTCGAAGGTCAGTTCGCCAAGGACATGGTCAACAGTCGATGTGAGATTGCCCTCGGAGTTCAGATCTGCAAAGCGCTCGCCGACATCACCGGCCTGAAAGCCTTCGGCACCGCCAACGAGAATCAGTTGGGCACCGATATAGGGAGCGGCCTGATTGACATCCGCGCGATAGGCCCAATCGGTTGGCCATGCCACTTGGATAGTCACGTCCTTGATCGCAGGCATATGGATCAGCGTGTATTCGAGTCCCCGGGGGCTGGTCTGTCGACTGGCAGTCGGGCCTTCTTCCTTGCAGGCGGAAAAAGCCAGGGTAGAGACAAGGATGAGGACAATGCGGATCATTCAAATCTGTCCTCCGGACCGAAAAATGCGGCCACTGTGCGGCCTTCTCCGGCGAGTTGTTGCAGGAGCGAACTGGTGGATCCAGGGGTCAGGCCAGATTCGAGTTGTTTCAGTTCTGGCTCGGAGAGTGGCACGCGCCGGGCCGAGACGCGGTCAAGAACATAATCGGCCATCCAGCGGGCGGTGTCGTCTTCATCTCGCCAATCTGGCCAAAATTTGTCAAACCGGTTCAGCACCCGGCTGTAGGTTTCCCTGGGGACGGCTGCTGCCGTGATCTTTTGCAGTTCTGCCTCGAAGGCTACCTTCAATTCGGTGAGCGACACACCTGCGTCCGGTGCAGCAGTGAAACTGATCTCGACATTGTCCTCATCGATGGGCCAGATCTGCAGGTCAAAGCTGCGCGCGACGGCGGCGTCAAACCGCAACGGTCCGGAAATTCCACCTGGCAGGTTCGTGTCGAGAATTTCGCGCAAGAGTGCGGTCTGCACATCCAGAATGTCGAACTGAACGGGTTCATCCAGCGTTACCACTCGCCGCCAGATCATGCGTGGAGCAGCATCGGGATCAGGGTAGTTCATGATCGTGCTGGCCGGTTCTGCCAGATCGAAGAGCAGAGGAGTGACTTCAGTAGGTGTCTCCAACGACGACGGCCAGTCGACCCGGCGCAGTCCCCGGCGAACCTGTCGCTCGGTGACACCTCCGGTAACAACCAGAGTGCTGTTTCCTGGACGGTGCGTTGCGGCGTGCAGCACCCGCGCCGAGTTATAATTGAGGGCCATGATTTCTTCCGGTGTGCCGATAACCGAGTTAGCGATCTGGTTGCCTGCATAGAGAAACGCATCTGCCGCCTCAGCCGATAGCATATTTGTTCCACCGGCTGCGCGATGCTCATATTCACGCAGAACAATCATGCGTTCCTGTTCAGCAAAATCAGCAGGTAGGTCGATAGGTTTGAAGATACCCGAGATGCGCCTGAGCAATGCTGGAAGTTCTGCTTCGGCACCAGACAGCCAATAGCCGACGGCTCCGTCGTTGGTCCATGCATTGGAGTGGAGGATGCCGCGTTCGTTACTGTTCAAGTTCAGCCAAGCGAGATGCTCGGTGTAGTGTGCAAGGCCAACGGCTGTTGGCGGCATTTGGATGATGACGTGCACCGTTACAGTTTTGCCGTCGTCTGCAACAACAAGAACATCCTGGAAGGGTCCCGCAGTTTCCGGGAATCCGGTCAAGGCAAGAACGAGCCCACCAGACACAACGGTGGCGGCAAGACCCGCTCCAAGTACACGAGCTGGTATCCGTTTCTGATCACGCATCGATCACTTCAAGGATAGACCGGAGATCCTGGCATATGCGCTGCAAGTGACTGCGGCGGAAAAGAGCAGCTCAAAAAAGGTGAGCAGATCTCCAATCAGGTTGGCAAGGGTAAACCCGGTTCCAAATTGAGGTGCAGGAAAAGCAAAACCCGCTATCGCCAAAACAATCGCAATTACGGCCATTTCAAGATTGAAGGGCTCAGACTGTAGCCAGGCCGTCTTGAATGCATACCATCCGGTGCCCTCAACAACATGTGCCGGCAGAAGGACTCCGATTCGAAGGAAAGTCCAGATTACAAGTGCCGACAAGCCAAGGATGAAGATTGGGTTTTCCGCCAAGCTCTCGGCCTCAATTCCCGCAACAACAAGGGCGATAATCGTCGCGCCGATGATCATAGCCGACGCCAGTGCGGCAACAACAAACACGTAGAGCAATGCGCCGAACAAACGGCGGAAAGCATGCGCGATGGCGAGTATTTCAGATTTGCCATCCTGCTCCATCTTTACGAGCGTCAGCGAGAATGCGAATTGCACTAGATAGGATGCGACCTGTGCGAATTTTGCCAGGCTTGCATCAAGTGATCTGGTGACCCCGGTTATCAACAACAACACTAAGTAAACTGTTAGCAGGGACACCCAACCCTGGAAGGATAACGCAGCGATCCGTTTTGTGCCGGTTGTAACCAGGAAAAGTCTCATCCATCGAGTTCCTTCGCAGCGGGAAAACCGGGGCGACATAGCCGCCCCGGTTCAGTCTTGGTGTTCACCACGTCGTAGTTCCCGAGGCGGGACAAGCGACTGATGCAGTGACTTCACCAGCGATTCCAACACCTACGCCCTCAGCTGCAACACCACCGTGGCGACTCTTGGACATCGCCTGTCCCGCAGCCGACGCGGAGCAACCGACTTTGCAAGCGGTCGACGTAGCCTGATTTCCTCGCCTCGAACGTGACCGCGAAGGGGCGGAACTAACCTAAGAACAATGGCGATCATAACAGCGGCCGTAAGGATCACTAGGGGCACATCGTCCGCCACCTCCTCTTCCGCCGAAGCTGACTGCGCAATTGAGGTTGGTATGTGAAATACTGTTGTCGCGAAGCATTTTCAGATCCCCATTTGTTGCGGTTGGGATGTGCTATCCGTACCGCTGTTGCATGTGCCAAGCATTTCCTTTGTGTGTCGGCCCTATCAGGCGGGGGAGCTTCTGCATCCTGCCACCCTTCTAGGATCGCTTCCAAAGAGGGAATCGTATTTCCGTCCGGCCTCAGCGTTCAATAGCGTCAGAAGTAACTAACCGACATGTTCAGACTGTCTAGTGGTCTGATTCCTTTTCACGATGCCAAATCCTTCAGCCTTTTGCGCCCCATTTTCCGCACCTCCACGAGGTCTTCAATGGCATCGTCAAAATCGAACATACGACTAGTGTAGAGACCTGATGGAACCATCCTGCTGGCTGAACCAGCAGTTTGCTAGGCTTCAACGCCACCGAGATGCAACTAACCCCGAGCGCCTTAGGGTAGATTCAGTAATCGGGTGTCTCGGGTTTGAACCAGCAAGGCTGGTAGTTATTGTAGCTCTTCATCGGGTAGTGCAAGTGCGGAGGAATCATGGTCGAATCCCGATCGCATCTGCGGGGTGAGAGAGAACAAAAAAACGCTACAACAGGGCATTAGAATTGAAGGTGCGTGTTTATGTGTTGACGAATTGCGGGACAAAAAATCTTTCAGCATGCCGACCAAGGCAAAGACATCTTGAGTGCGGCCGGCATCTTTCTTGGAAGTGGTAAGTGTACATCAAAACCTGCCCTGGTCTGGCGGCAACCAGATGAGGGAAATCAATGTTCCATCGGGCGCTCAATCCGGGTTTTCAATTTCAAGCGCTCAAGTCCGCCCTTCGAGAAATGCTCCACATCAATTCCGGAACCAACGCCCGTCAACGGATCAACATCGGCATTCGTTTCGGCTTTCCTGACTCGATCATTGGTACTCTCTCGGCCAATCGGACGAAATCCGGATGCAATATCTTGTATTTCAAGTCGAATTGCCTTAACAATCAACGAAAACAAGAACCCAGAATAATTCGGGAACTGGAGCAGGACACAGTGCAGGTAATGACCTCAGAGGACTCGGTAAACGCGAGCCATCACTACGACGCAAATTCAATAGAGGTTCTGGAGGGGCTTGAGGCAGTTCGCAAGCGACCCGCGATGTACATCGGCGGAAAAGACGAACGGGCGATGCATCACCTCATTGCGGAGGTTCTGGACAACGCGATGGACGAGGCAATCAGTGGCCACGCCAACAGGGTCGAAATCGAATTGGACCGCGACGATACCGGACGGACATTTGTCACGGTCCAGGACAATGGACGCGGGATTCCCATCGATCCGCATCCCAAGTTCCCGGACAAGTCGGCCCTGGAAGTCATCCTGTGCACGTTACACGCAGGCGGAAAATTTTCTGGCGAGGCGTATCAGGTCTCCGGAGGATTGCACGGCGTCGGGGTTTCGGTTGTCAATGCCCTCTCGTCGCATGTCCGAGTCGAGGTGGCCAGGGAGCGAAAAATATACTGCCAGGAGTTCTCGCGCGGCGTTCCGGTAACGGACCTGCGGGAACTGGGCCAGACGCACAACCGCCGAGGCACGACCGTGACCTTTCACCCGGATCCGGAGATATTCGGGGACACGCGATTCCGTCCCCGCCAGGTATTCGAAATGGCCAGATCAAAGGCATTCCTGTTTTCCGGTCTTGACGTCCGATGGAATTGCGATGCCGAGCTCATCGACGGCGCGAGCGATGTCCCCGCGACCGCCCAGTTTTTCTTTCCCGGTGGTATCAAGGACTACCTCGGCGAAAGACTTGCCGGCCTCGATACAAATGCTCCGGGACCGTTTGCAGGAAAAGTCAAGTTCCACGAAAAATTTGGCAACGGTACCAGCGGGTCGGTTGAGTGGGCCATCAACTGGACACATGACCGGAGTGCATTCTTGCATTCGTTCTGCAATACGGTGCCGACGGCAGGAGGTGGAACTCACGAGCAAGGATTCTGGTCCGCGATCCTCAAGGGAACGAAGGCTTACGGGAAGAGGACCGGCAATCGCAAGGCGTCCCTGATCAATCGTGAGGACATTGTTGGAAGCGGGTGCGCGATATTGTCCTGCTTTGTACGGGAACCCGAGTTTTCGGGGCAGACGAAAGACCGTCTCGTCTCCGCAGATGTCGCGCGTCTGGTGGAAAAATCGATTTCCGACCATTTCGACAATTGGCTGGCATCAGATACGCAGGCGGCAAATTCCGTACTGGATTTGCTTACGGAGCGTGCAGAGGATCGTCTGCGCCGGAAAGCCGAAAAGGAAACGTCGCGAAAATCACCGACACGAAGGCTACGCCTTCCCGGAAAACTCGTCGACTGCAGCCAGGAAAGCAAGGCCGGTACCGAACTGTTCATCGTGGAAGGGGACAGCGCAGGTGGCTCCGCCAAGATGGCAAGGGACAGGACGACCCAGGCCCTGCTCCCGTTAAGGGGAAAGATCCTGAACGTTGTCGGTGCATCCAAAAGCAAGATGGCGGCAAACAGCGAGATCAATGACCTGTGCCAGGCACTGGGCACCAAGACGGGGTCCCGATTCACCATTGATGACCTGAGATACGAAAAAGTCATCATCATGACTGATGCGGATGTCGACGGTGCTCATATCGCGTCGCTCCTGATGACATTTTTCTTTACGCAAATGAGACCTTTGGTTGACGACGGGCATCTCTACCTGGCTTGTCCACCGCTGTATCGCCTAACGCAAGGGTCCGTTCGGGCATACGCGCGGGACGATGTAGAACGGGCGCGTCTGCTTGAAAGCGGGCTTGGTGGAAGGGGAAAGATCGAGACGTCACGGTTCAAGGGTCTTGGAGAGATGGATGCCAAGGATCTGAAAGCCACCACGATGGACACGGAATCCCGCCAATTGATTCGAGTCAAGATAGTCGATGAAGAACCCGACAAGACGGATAACCTTGTTCAGGATCTAATGGGTCGAAAGCCCGAATCGCGATTTGCTTTCATCCAGAAGAATGCGCGATCGGTCGACGCGCTCGACATTTGAGTTCAAGCTCGCCCGAGTGCCTCCGAGCCATGCACGGATTGACGCCTGTCAACGGTGGTTTGACGACTCCATCTTTTCCGCGAGTTCGAGCCATTCCGCCTCTGCGGCCTCGAGTTTGAGTCTGCATTCAGCGAGTTCGTCGCTTGCCTTCCGAAACGCTGGCGGGTCCTTGAGGAACAGGTCGGGGTCCGAAAGGGCCGACTCAAAGTCCCTGATCTTGCCGGTCATCGCTTCAATTGCCGGCAACAATCTGGCGAACCTGTGTTCTTCGGCAAAACTCAAGCCATTATCCTTGCTCCCTGGCGAATTCCGGCGCGGCCTGTCCTTTTTGGATTTCCGAATTTGTCGAGATTGGTCTCTGGCGGAAGAAGCGAAACTCGTTTCGCATATTCGGGGCCAACCACCGGCATGAATCTGGACTCGGCCCCTGCCCTCCAGAAACAGTGACGTCGTCGCGACCCGATCGACAAAATCCCTATCATGACTGGCAAAAAATACGGTTCCACAATATGTTGAGATGATTTCCTGAAGCAGATCGAGCGTCTCGACGTCGAGATCATTGGTCGGCTCATCAAGGATAAGCAGATTGCTGGGACGAGTCATGACACGGGCGAGCTGCAATCGCGCCCGTTCGCCCCCTGACAGTGATGCCACCGGCGCCCCCGCCTGTCGTTCGTCGAAAAGGAATTCCTTCAGGTATCCCGCGACATGGCGAAGTTTCCCCCGTACGAACACGTGGTCGGTTCGCTTTCTTCCAGAGGCATCCTGGTCACCGGTCAGCACTTCACGGACCGTCAGGGCAGCGTTGACCTCGCTATCGCTTTGGCCGAACCGGGCGACACTTAACCGCGACCCGAACCTGATCGTCCCCGAATCCGGTGTCAAACGGCCTGACAGCAGACCAAGCAAGGTCGTCTTTCCGATGCCATTGACTCCCAGCACGGCAACTCGGTCACCGCGTTTGATCCTGAGGTTTAACCGATCAACGATTTTAGTTTCGCCGAACGCCTTGGACATTCCGTCGGTCTCCACGACCAACTGCCCGGATCTCGGAGACGGTGCCCATTCCACTTTCGGACCCGGTTTGTCTCGGGATGGTACTTTCTTTTCGGACCGGAGTTCCTTGAGTTGCCGCAACCGGCGTAAATTTCGCCTCCGCCGGGCCGAAATCCCGACGGCAAGCCACCTTTCCTCCCGCTCGAGAATTCGTTGGCGTTCGCGCCCTTCGCGAATTTCTTTTGCCTGGATTTCATCGCGCCAGTCCTCGAAATGACCGAACCCCTTGTTCAGCCGATCGAGTCGACCATTGTGAAGCCAGAGCGTCGTACGCGTCACAGACCGCAGGAATGTTCGATCGTGCGAAACGACAACAAAGGCCGTTTCGGTTTTCGACAAATGGTTTTCAAGCCAGAGGATTCCATCGATATCCAGGTGATTTGTTGGTTCGTCGAGAAGCATCAAGTCCGGTTCCAACGCGATCAATCTCGCAATTCCGGCGCGGCGGAGCTCACCTCCTGAAGCCCCATTGACGGGTATATGTGGCGCAACCTTCAGACCGTCCATTGCAGCCCGCGCCCGAAACCTTTCCTCTTCAGGAATCCCGGAGGTTGCGAAATCCTGGAGGGTACGAAACCGACGCAGGTCCGGGTTTTGTTCGAGAACCCCTATTCGGGTTCCCGAGGCCTGGAACCTCTCACCGGAATCGGTTTCGACCAAGCCCGCCATCAAGCCGATCAGGGTCGATTTTCCCGATCCATTTCTGCCGACAAGGCAAATCCGGTCGCGACGCCGGATGGTTGCGTCGAGATCATTGAAGAGCGGGTCACCACCGAACGTAACCATGACACGGTCGAGGACCAGAAGGGGCGGCTGAACCATGATAGGGTGTTAGCCTGAATCGGAATGGCGCCAGCCTGATAGTCCCGGTCAGGAGGGGCGGGCAAGGAATATCTTTGTTGGACAACGCCGACCTGGGGACCGAAAGGACCGGTACCCGCTGGGCTGGCCGAGATGGTCCATCATGGCGATGACATCCGCTGCAAGCGTGTCGAAGCCGAACGCGTCCTCGCTGACGCTGCTCTGCCCGTGGCCGCGCGTGTCGTAGCCAAGCACCGTGAAACGCGCCTGCAGGGCCGCAAGCTGGGGCCGCCACATGCCGCGATCCGACGCCAGCGAATTCGACAGGACCAGCCAGGGTCCCCGCCCCGCCACCGACCAGGAAATCCGGGTGCCGTCCCGAACCCGGAGGCTGCCTGCCCTGCTCACGAGGCGGCACCGATTGCGGCGTTGATCCGCGGCATCACCTCTTCGGCCATCAGGATCATCGACCGGCGGCCCAGCTCGCGGTCCGTCCAGTCGTGGCCCGCATAGACCAGGTTGCCGAAATCGCCCACCTGCTCGCGGAACGCGAGAAGCTGGTCCGCGACCGCGGGCGGGTCGCCATGGATCACCAGCTGCTCCACCACATCCTCGAGCGTCACCGCGCTGTCGGGCATGTCCTGGTCCTGCTTGAACAGGTTCATGCGCCCGGCCGCCCCCAGCTTGGTCAGAAGCTGCGCGTAATAGTAGACATACGGGCTGCCGGGGTCGCGGGCATAGGCGCGCGCGCTCGCCATGTCGTCCGCAACGCAGATGTTCTTGGCCACCCGCCAGTTCCTGGCATCGGCCGCCCGCCCGCCCTGCTCGCAGCCCGCGACATAGTTCGGCCAATGCGTGGCAACCCATCGCGGCAGCAGGAAGTTGGCGGAAATCGGATCCCAGCCCCGCGCAGCCATCGCCGTGACACCCCGGGAGAACGGCGCCACCGCAGTGCCGACGATCGGCGGGTGCGGATCCTGGTAGGGCCTGAGGATCATGCCCTGGCCAATCTCGGGGATCATGGTGCGCGCGGTCGAGACCTCGTAGAACGCGCCCGACAGGTTGTAGGGCGCCTCGCCCGCCCAGATGTCGAGCACCATGTCGATGCATTCGACGAACATGGCGTTGCGGTCGCGGCCGAAATTGCCGAACACCTCCGCATCCGACATCAGCCCGCCGGGCGAGATCCCGAAGATCAAGCGGCCCTCCAGCATGTGGTCGAGCATCGCCACCTCGGCCGCCACCCGGGCGGGGTGCGCGTTCGGCAGGTTCACGGTGCCCGTGCCGAGGCGGATCGAACTGGTCTCATAGGCAAGGCTCGCCAGGAAAGCCACCGTCGAGGTGATGATCTCCGCATGATCGGTCGCGTGCTCACCGCAATAGGCCTCGGCAAAGCCCAGCTCCTCCGCCAGGAGGAACGCCTCGCGATCCTCCGCGATGGATTGCGCGACCGGCTTGTCCAGCGGGTGGATCGGCATGGTGAAAAACGACAGCTCCATCTCGCCCTCCGAGCGGCTCTTTCCGGCGGGATTATCCATCACCGCCGGTCCGGCGGAAAATGATGGTTGCTCATGGCCGCCATCAGGTTTCCCGATAGAGGGGACGTGGCGCGGGCATTTCCCCAGCAAACGCGTCCAGAGCAGTCGCGAGTTCGCCGTCGAGAACTCCGCAGAACGCCCGGCCCGCCTCGACGAGCGGAACCGAAACCGGCTCGATCCGCAGGTAATCGACAGTCAGTTCCGAACCGGTGATCGCAATCACCCGGCGCCGGTCGCCAGCCAGGTGCCGCCCTACCGAACGAGAAGAGCGCGCAGTCTGTCAGGGTCAACTTCCACGCCGAGACCCGGAGCGTCCGACGGTGCGAGGGTTCCTTTGACAATCTCCACCGGCTGAAAGGTGACGTCCGTCGAAAGATATTGACACGTCGGGCTGGCGTCCCAATCCAACCGCGGCAGGGTCACGGCAAGATGCGCAATCGCTGCGCTGCCGATCGAGGATTCGGCAACTTTTCCCGCCAGATTCACTTTCATCCAAAGTGAATCCATCAACTTCCCGGCGGCCAGGACTCCGCCGACTCCCATTTTGAGGGGTTTCAGGCTTCCCCCGGATGCGGCCCGCGCCTCATGGTGAATGCGGATGTCCTTGACTCGGCGGAACCCCTCGTCCGCGCCTATCGGAACGCTCGTCGCGTCTGCGCAGGCGGCCATCCCGGTCAGGTCCGGGGCCGGCAACGGTTGTTCGATGAAGTCCAGACCGGCATCCTTCGCACCCGCAGCGAACGCGACCGCGTCAGCGAGGTCGAATCCTCCGTTGGCATCCGCAGAAACCCGGACGTCCGTTCCCACGGCGGTTCGAACCGCATGGCACTTCGCCAGGTCGGACTCCACGCCGTCGATCCCGACCTTGACCTTGAACGACCGAACACCGCCTTGCAGGAGACGCTCGATCTCCGCCTCGTACCGATCCGACGAAACAAGTGCCAAGACAGGTGCACTGTCGCGAACGCGGCCCCCCAGGATCTGGTAGAGGGGCGTGCCAGTGCGCCGACCGACAAGATCAAGGACGGCCATTTCGACTGCGCATCTTGCACCCGGGCTCCCGGGAATCGTCGACTTGACAAGGCGGTGCACGTCGTTGGCGGACGTGATCTCCAGCCCGGTTAACGCAACCGCGGCGGATTCCGCCGCGGCAAGCATTCCCCCAAGCGTGTCACCCGTCATGAGTGGTGCCGAGGCGGCTTCTCCCCAGCCGTCATTGCCCTCGCCGTCGGAGACGCGCACCAACAGATTGCGCGAGACAGAGACCGTCTCGCCGGACATCGCCATGGAGCGACCGAGACGCAGCGCGACTCCAAAGGATTCCAGGTCTGCTATCCGAAGCATCGAAGCGCCCCACGATCAGATCACGCCGTCTCGCCGGTATTCTGCGATGGTCTCCGGTTCCAGTTGGAGCATTTCCGACAAGATTGCCTCTGTATCCGAACCGAGTTGTGGTGGCGGGAATTCGATCGACGCCGGTGTGTCGGAGAAGCTGTACGGAATTCCGAGCGTTCGGATCGCCCCCGCCGTCGGGTGCAAGAGTTCCGTGACCATGCCGCATGCCGCGGTCTGCGGGTCGGCGATCGCTTCGAGCACGCCGTTGATCGGGCTGCAGGGTATGTTGTACCCCCGTAATTGCTCGAGACAGGCGCCAACACTGCGCGTGGCCAGCGCCTTGGCGACGAGGGCGTCGATCGCTTCCCGGTTGCGTACGCGATCCGCATTGCGGGCGAATCGATCGTCGTCGGCCCACTCCGGGTGGTTCAGGCATTCGGCGAGGCGGGAGAACTGAGCGTCGTTGCCAACCGCAAGTGCGATGCTGCCGTCCGTACATTCAAAAGCGCGATAAGGAACGATGTTGGGATGACCATTGCCGTAGCGGCCCGGCCGTTTTCCGCTGGCAAGGTGATTGGAGGCGACGTTCACCAGCATCGAGAGCCCGGTCGAATACAGAGACACCTCGAATTTTTGCCCGCGGCCGGTTTTGTTGCGGTTGTTGAGGGCGGCAAGGATTCCCATCGACGCGTACATTCCGGTGCACACGTCGACGATCGCGACTCCGAGTTTCATCGGTTCCCCGTCCGGGGCACCGGTGATGCTCATCAATCCGCATTCAGCCTGCATCAGGAAGTCGTATCCGGGCATGCCGCTGCGGGGGCCGTCGTTGCCGTATCCGGAAATTTCGCAGTGCACGAGGCGCGGCGCTTCCCGTTCGCGCCATTCCCTCGTGATCCCCCAGTTCTCGAACGTACCCTTCCTGAAGTTTTCAACCACGACATCGGCCGACTTGAGGAGTGACCTCAACGCCTCCAGTCCGCGCGGGTCCTTGAGATTCAGGGTCATCCCCCGCTTGTTCCGGTTCACTCCCAGGAAATACGCGGCTTCGCCGCCCACGAACGGAGGGCCCCAGCCGCGGGTGTCATCGCCTTTTCCCGGTTGCTCGATCTTGATGATCTCGGCGCCCATGTCACCGAGGTTCATCGTACAGAACGGCCCGGCAAGTATCCGGCTGAGATCGACGACCCGGATACCTGACAGCGGTCCGGTCCTGACGGGGTCCCGTGTCATGATTGCGGATTTTTCGGCGGTGCCATGTTTTCGTCCGCCGCAAGTCCGTCGAGATAGTCGCGGACGGTTTCCCGATTGCGCTCGCGAAACTTCTGAAAGTCCGGCTTACGCCGTTCGAGAAACGCGTTCATCCCCTCCATGGCCTCATCGGAACCCCAGACGTGGGCGAGCAACTCCATTCCCTGCTGCCAGGAGGCATAGAGCTCGTCCGACTCGTGATTCAGTGACTTCTTCGTCTGTCTCAGGGTCTGCGAACTCAGGGACTTGAACTGCGCGCACCAGTTTTCGGTGGCCTGCCGCAGTTCCGACTGTGGGACGACGCGGTTGATCAGTCCGACGCGAACGGCTTCCTCCGCCGTGAAGGTCCGGCACATGAAGATCATCTCGCGAGCGAGTCGTTCACCGATCAGCCGCGGCAGGTACTGTGTCGCTCCAACCGTCGGACAAGCGCCGACGCGGGCGCCAGTCTGGCCGAAGACCGAATTTTCGGACGCAATGACGAGATCGCACCACAAGGCCAATTCGTGCCCGCCCCCCATGCACCATCCGTTGACCATGGCGATCACGGGGATCGGGAGTCCGCGAATTGTCATCGCGAGTCCGAGCATGCGCTCGTTCCAGTGCGCGGCGTTGACCCAATTCAGCCGCATCATCGCAAAAAAGTCTCCGCCGGCCGAAAACGCCTTGTCACCGGATCCGGTTACGACCGCGCAGGTTATCGACGGGTCGTCCCTGGTCGAACGAAGCGCATGAATGAGTTCATCCAGTGTCTGTTCCCGGAAGGCATTCCGCACCTCCGGCCGATTGATCGTGACCCATGCGACCTGGTCTTTAACCTCGTACAGGATCTCCCGGTAATGGCCCTCTCGGTTCTCGTTCATTGCTTTCTCCAGTTTTCGTATCACGCGTCTTCGGATTCCTGCTCGGATTCCTCGATCTCGACCAGCGTTCCAAGGGTAGACTTGGGATGAAGGAAGAACAACGGACGCCCGTGGTAACCCGGCCTCGGGCTGTTCAGTGGCCGCAGCCCCCGTGCCAATGATGCCGCGTGGGCGGATGACGCGTTATCCGTCGCAAGGCAGATGTGGTGCAGCCCGCCCTCCGGATTTCGATCGAGGAAACGGCCAACCGGCGAATCCCGGCTCAATGGTTCCATCAGTTCGATATCGGCGTTCGCCAATCGCACGAACGCAATTCGGATGGACTGCCCGGCCAGGGTGACGGCCTCGCTAACATCGGCGGCAAATCTCTCCCGAAAGAACGAGATTGCAGAGTCCAGGTCGGGAACCGCCAGCGCCACGTGGTCGATTGATCCGACTTTAACCGGCCCGGGATCTTCAGTGCCCTCGCCCATCGTGCCCTCCCGTGCGCATCGGCGTTCCACCAGGACACCGTTTCCCTTCGGAACACGTACCATAAGGACAAGTTTCGTCGCAAGAAACCCGAATCGCGGCCTGCGACACGGTCCGCCGCCGAGGTCGCTACGGTTTCTGGACACCGGCAATTGCGGCCTTTAGCCTCTCCTTCCGCGAATCGGGCCATGACCCGGGCGGGTCCTGAAGTTCGGACCGGATTGAGGCGAGACGGCGGGGGGAACAATGAACATCAGGACAATCGACATCCATGCGCATTTCTTTCCGGAGGCCTATCTGAAACTGGTCGCCGAGGAAGGCGGCCAGTACGGGATCGGTGGCGAATGGGATGGAGTCGGTGGACCGAGTATCGCCATCGGCAATCGGATCACGCCGGTGGAGATCCGCTATTACGACATTTCGGCAAGGCTGGCCTCGATGGACGACCAGGGCGTCTCCGTCCATGCCCTGTCGCTCACCCAACCGATGGTCTACTGGGCGCCCGCGGATCTTGCGAGGCGCCTGTCGGAAGCCTTCAACGACGCCTGCGTCGAGGCTCACCTCTCCCACCCTGACCGATTCGTCGGTCTGGCGACTCTTCCGATGCACGAACCCGACGTTGCCCTGGCGGAACTGGCCCGAATCCGGGACTTGCCGGGAATTCGGGGTATCTACATGGGCACCCGGGTCGGCGACAGGGAACTGTCCGACGAAAGTTTCTTCCCGATCTACGACGCAATTCAGGACCGGGGATTCGCGGTGTTCCTTCATCCCGTCAACGTTGTCGATCCCGCCCGACTTCGGAAATTCTATCTGACGAATTTTATCGGCAATCCGACCGAATCGGCGATCGCTGCCTCCCATCTGATCTTCGGCGAAGTGCTGGACAGGTTTCCGGACTTGACGTTCTGCCTGCCGCACGCCGGCGGTACCTTCCCCTACCTTGTGGGACGAATCACGCACGGATGGGGGGTACGCCCGGAATGCCGGCATTTGCGCAATCCGCCGGATACGTATCTGCGGCGGTTCTACTACGACACCATCACGCACGCCCATCCGGCCCTGGACTACCTCATCTCGCTTGTCGGCGCCGACAGGGTCGTCCTTGGCAGTGACTTCTGCTTCGACATGTCCTACCAGCGTCCGGTCGAGTTCGTCACCCAACATGCGGGCCTCAGCGAGAACGAGCGGTCCTTGATTCTGTCCGGGAACGCGACTAGGCTTCTGGGTATGTGAGACCCGAACAGCAGCGGCGGCGAAACCGCGGTGGCCCCCGGGTGTCGTTCCGAAAACCCGATGCTTCCGGCATCGCTTTGTCTTGGAGGTAGGAATGCGGCGCAGGGAGGTGCCGACCGAACCGGAAGTCACCGCCTGGCCCGACTACCCGGCGGCTGTCCGCGGAGGCGGGTTCGTGTTCACTTCGGGAGTGAGAGGGGGGCGGACGGACGCCAAGCCCGCGTCCTACTCCGATGTGCCGCCTGAATTCGCCGGACCTTCGCAAGGCTTCGTCCTGGTCGACGAGTTGGAGGGGGAGGCGACGGCGGACGCGTGGCGCGCTCACAGCAATCTGGAGCGCGTCCTGGCCTGTGCCGGGACGCGGGGCGACCAGATCCTGCGGCAGCGCATGTGGCAGCGCGACAAGCGGTTCTTTCCGGTGCTCGAACGGGTTCGGAAGATCTGGCAGCCCGAGGCCGCCCCAAGCAGTGGGCTCGGCGTGTCAAGTGTCGGAGGCCGGTGCGGCGGCTGGTTCGGAATCGAGGGAATCGCGGTCGACGTCGAGGACCAGAACTGCCTCGGCGCGCGCCAGATACTGACCCCTGCCGGAGACGCCGCGAACCCGTCGGCCTCAATCTACTCGCAGATGTCTGCAAGCGGGCCGCTCGTCTTCCTCGCCGGCCACATTCCAATCAGGACCGCACTGCCGGGCAAGCCCGTGGTTTCCAGTTTCGACGATGTTCCGGAGGAGGGACGGTTCCTTGAGACAGGACGCAGTCATCCGGACGCGCGCGACGGCCCTATCGCAGCTCAGACCTGGTTCGTCTACAACGAGATTCGACGTGCCTTGGCGAGCAACCGCATGGCGATGTCAGACATCGTGCATGTTCGCGTCTATCTCGCCGACCTTCGTGATTTCGGGACCTTCCACCGGGTTCATCAGCACTTCTTTTGTGACTGTGCTCCCGCGTTGACTGTGGTCGGGTTCGATGAGGTGGGTCACAAGGGTTGCAGAATCGAGATTGAACCGACGGCGCTGCGTCCGGGCACTCTTGGCCGTTCCGATCTCGCGTGGCCCTGGCCTGCCCCCTTCGCTGGTCCTGCCGCCGTTGGTGCGGGTCCGCTCCTGCTATTCGCGGGCATGTTGGGAGTCGGGCCGGGCGGCCGCATTGTGGGAAGTGCCGAAACGGTCGCTCCCGAAGCGTCGGATCTCGTGCGCTCGCTGGAGTCGGGCACGAGTTCACCATCGGTGCCGGCACAGATCTGGTGGGCATGGCGCCGCATCCAGGAATGCTGCGCCGCGTCCGGGATCGGCACGGAGGCGATCGCCAAGACCGTGGTCTATCTTCGCTCGGAAGCGGACCTCATCGCCTACGAGGCGATTCGTTCCCTCTTTACGGCCGGGGATCTGCCGGCTTTCGACTGCGTGTTCGTGCCGGATCCGGGACCGGTCGAGGAAGCTGCAGTTCAGATCGACGTGACAGCATTGAACTGCGTTTGATTTCGGGTTAATTTGAAAAATATTCGAACTTTCTGGGAGAGAAGATCAATGAAAGAACTGGTAACTCTTGGTGTGTCCGCTGCTCTGGCCGCGGTACTCGCAAATACGGCGCCCGCGATCGCGCAGGACGGATATCCCGACCGGCCGATCAGTGTCGCGGCATGTTATCCGGCCGGCGGCGGCGTCGACCGCAATTTGCGGATGGTCGAGCGCGTTGCCGCGAAGTATCTCGGGCAGTCGCTGCTTCCGCAGTACCGGACCGGAGGATCCGGAACGGTCGCGATGCAGTTCATCAAGGAAGCGGATCCCGACGGATATGAGTTGGCGATCTGCGACAACGGCGGCGCAATAATTGCCCCGATCGCACAGGGACTGGATCTCGACGCGGATGACTTCACACCAATCGCGCAGGTCTCTTTCGTCCCGTGGATCATGACGACCCGGGCGACATCCGCTTATGAAAACCTCGAGTCGTTCCTCGAGGCGGCGATGGCCGCAAGCGACCCGATCGCAATTGAGATCTCCGACATTGCGACGTCGGACCACTACGGGTGGCTGCTTTTGCTCAAGCAGGCAGGAATCTCGCCCGCGAAGTTCAAGTGGAACCCGCATGGCGGCGGAGGTCCGAAAATGAGGGCAATCATCGCGGGAGAGGGCGAACTCCTGTTCGACGACGCCGGCGAGATCGAGGGTTACGTGAAGGACGGCACCCTGCGTCCGCTTGCCGTGGCCGCGGCGTCACGCCTTCCCCAGTTTCCGGACGTGCCGACCATGCAGGAACTGGGCTACGACGTGATCGCAGGATCGTCGGTCGCGATCTACGCTCCACCCGGCCTGTCGGATGACAAGGTGGCCAGACTGCAGGACGCCATGCGGCAGATCAAGCAGGATCCCGCCTTGCTCAAGGCATTCGAATTGACCTTGCAAGACCCGGACACGTTCATCGTCGACGAGTTCGAGGCGGCATGGCGCAAGGACTGGGAGAACGCGTCCGAACTGCTGAAGGCGGCCCTGGGTGGGTGAACTTCCCATCCGGACGGTGGAAGGTTCTTGAGATGGAAGCTTGAGGGTACGCTCGCCGTTGCTGTACTCACGGTAGGCGTACTCCTCTTCTTCACGGCGCCAAACCTGGTTCGGGGTTGGGCGTTCTCGATTCCGGGGACAACCGATGTCGCGCTGGAGCCGGTATTTTTCCCGCGCCTCGCGTCGTTGCTGCTGGCGTCCTCGGCAGTGCTCGTGCTGGCGACAATCCCGCTGCGCTCGGGTGCCCTGCCGGCGGTCGAGACCGATTCCGGTTCCTACCTGCGCGCGGGCGCGGGCCTTGCCGGCATCCTGGTTTACCTGATCTCAGTGATCACCTTCGGGTTTGTCGTTTCCACGGTCGTGTTCATAACCGTCGCCAGCTTTATCGGAGGATACCGAAAGTTGGCGATTGTCATTCCGGTCGCGATCGGAGTCGCGGTCGCGCTGAGACTTGTATTTCGGTTCGGCCTTCATGTGGGCCTGCCTGAAGGGCTCCTGCTCTAACCGACGGACGGAGATCGATGTTCGAGGATCTGCTCGCCGCCGCCGTCGTCGTCTTCAACTGGCAGACCATCGCTGCGATTTCAGCCGGCACGATTGCCGGCCTCATGATCGGCGCGATCCCGGGGTTGAGCGCGACGATGGGAATGGCGCTGCTTTCGCCGTTTACTTTTTTCGTGGGGCCGTTGATCGGTATTCCGTTTCTCATCGGCCTGTTCAAGGGAGGAACGTTTGGCGGATCGATTTCCGCGATACTGATCGGCACGCCGGGAACTGCGGCCAACGCGGCAACCCTTCTCGACGGCTACGAGATGCGGAAACAGGGCAAGGCGGGGCCCGCCATCATGGGTGCGCTGAACGCCTCGCTGATCGGGGACGCCTTCGGAACGGTTGCCTTGATTTTCGGAGCGCCGGCGCTGGCCCTGATCGCGATCCAGTTCGGCCCGCACGAGTTCTTCGCGCTGGTGCTCTTCTCGCTCACCATGATCTGCTATGTCTCAGGACGTTCCCTCGCAAAGGGCGTCCTCGCCGCCACGATGGGCGTGTTCTTTGCGTTGATCGGGACCGACCCGATCGGGGGCACTCCGAGGCTCACGTTCGGCCTGCGCGAACTCACGGGCGGATTGAACGTCATTGCCTTGGTGACCGGACTTTTTGGCATCACCGAGGTGCTCATCCAGATGGAGTCGTTTGGGAGAAGCCGGAAGAGCGTGGCGAGTTCGGTCAATGTCCATCTTGCCGGTGCGGGAATGCAATTCCGATCCGTCGTGAAGCATTTGTGGACGATCGTGCGTTCCTCGCTGGTCGGTACCTTCATCGGCGCGCTTCCGGGAATCGGCTCTGAGACCTCGCCCTGGGTTGCCTACGGTTTGGCGAAGCGGGCCTCGAAAGAACCGGAGAAATTCGGCAGGGGCGCCTACGAGGGCGTTGTGGCCCCCGAGGCGGCCAACAATGCCGTGTGCGCCGCCGCCATGATCCCGATGCTCGTGTTCGGGATTCCCGGCGACATCGTCACGGCAATCCTGATGAGCGCGCTCATCGCCCAGGGCCTGCAGCCGGGCCCGTTTTTGATTTCCGAACACCGCGATGTGATCTTCGGGTTGTTCATGTCCGTCCTGTTCGCAACCGTCGCCCTTTACGTTTTCGGGCGTTTGACGATGCGCTGGTGGATTCGAATCATGACGATCCCGCGGCCGCTGCTCTACTCGATCGTGGTCGCGTTCTGCGTGGTCGGTACCTACTCGGTGAAATCCAGCAGTTTCGACCTCGCGGTGATGTTCGCTTTCGGGATAATCGGCTACGTCTTGCGCAAACTCGACATCGCGATCGCGCCGATGCTGCTGTCCTTCGTCCTCGCCAAGATCCTGGAGGAATCTCTGCGCCGAGGGCTGGTGCAATCGGACGGGAGCATTCTTGCCTTCTTCGAGAGGCCGATCACGGCCGTCATCCTGTCGCTGACGGTGCTGGTCCTGATCGCGTTCGCGGTTCTCGAATTGCGGCGACGCAGGACCGGTCGAACGCGGGACGAGACGGGATGATCCGGCGAGCGCCACGCGAAAAACAAAACGCGTCACGTCGACCGGACCCGTTGACACCGCGCCCGCGAACCGAGCCGCTCTTTAGGCGACCACTGCGGGAGGAGGATTGCTCCACATGAAAATCGAGTACCAGCATCATCCTGACGGTCCTCCCGGAACGCCGCCGATCGCGGCGCGTGCGGGGGACCTTGTTTTCACCGGGGGACAAATGGCGGTCCACCCGACGCTGGGCATCCCCGCGGAGGCAAAGCTGCTGCCGAACTACTATTGGCACGGGTCCAGCGTTCACCGGCAGTTGTCGTACGTCTACGCGAACCTGGACACGACCCTGCGGCAACTGGGAACCTCATTGCCGAGATGCCTCAAGATCAACTCGTACCACACGGATCCGGGTGAGGTCGACATGGCGTTGCGTGTTCGGAAGGAGTGGTTCGACGCGGCCGCTGCTCCACCGAGCAGCCTTCTGATCATTCCCGAACTCCCGGTGCACGGGGCGACCGTGAGTCTCGACATGACGGTGCTTGCCTCGGACGCGGAACTGGACCGCGAACTGGTGCCGATCAAGAGCGTCCAGGCCATTGGCCAGGTCGCCGCAATCGGGTGGTCGGTGTACTCGCAGGCCGTTCGGGGTGGCGGTTTCGTCTTCACGCGCGGAACGACATCCACCGGGCCGCGCGGCCCGATCGACGAAATCGTTCCCCATCCCGAACTGCCATACAGACATAACCCCGTTCGATTTCAGACGAGATACGTGCTCTCGTACCTGGAAAAACTTCTCGATGACGCGGGGTGCAGCTTCGCCGACGTCGTGCGCGCAGAAATCTATCTTGAGCGCATGTCCGACTTCGCCGTGTTCGACGAGGTCTGGCGCGAGCACTTTCCGGTCGACCCGCCGGCCCGGTTCATCGTTCAGTCCCGTTTGGCCGTCCCGCACACGGTTGTGGAGATCGAACTGGTGGCAATCGACCCCGGGGGGCCCTACAGGAAGGAGATCATCTCGACGGACGACGCACCAACGCCCCTGGGCGCGGAACCGCAGGCCGTGAAGGCGGGACCCTACCTGTTTCTCTCCACGCAGATGGCCACCGACTACCGCTCGGGTCTGGCCATCGAGGCACGCCCGGATCCCGACTTTCCGTTTCACACGTCGAGCATCGGCCTCCAATCCCGCTACATTCTGAGGAATGTGGAGGCCATCTGCCGCGCAGCAGGGACGAACGTCCGCAATCTGGTGAAGCGTCGCGCCGTGTACGCCGACTACAACGAACTCCAGGAAGCGGAAGAGCCGTGGCGGGCGAAACTCGGCGACCGGTTGCCCCCGACCACCAACCTGCGCACGGACGGCCCCGCCCTGGTGCCGGGATGCAGGGTTCTGTACGACCTGACTGCCGTGATCGATGGTTGAGATCCCGGCGGACGAAACGACATTCTCGCCCGAACGCGACAGCAGCCGGAGCGATCGTGAACCGGTTTGACCGGGATCCGAAATATTCAGGAGGAAACCAATGGTGAAGAGACTGTTGTTGAACCCGGACGACATGTGGGCGCGCGTCGAAAACGGTGAACTGCTGTACACTCCGATCGTCGTGGTCAGCGACGAGTCGCACACGCACATCTACCTTTCCGGCCAGACGCCGCGGCTGCCGAACGGTGACGTCGTCGCGAAGACGATGCGCGAGCAGTTGCGCCAGACTTGCGAGAACATTGGAATCGGTCTCAATCACGTCGGAGCGACGTTCGACGACGTCGTGACGGCGACGACCTACGTGCTCGATCTCGCAGAGTACTACGAGGCGTCCGATGAACGCTTCAAGTACTTCCGGAACAACCGGCCCGCAAGCACGCTCATTCAGGTGGCCGGGCTGGGTGTCCCCAAGGCCAGGGTGGAAATCACCGTCGAGGCGATCATCGAGACCGAGCGATTCCGCGTCGACTGACGGGAGGCGTTCGCGCGGTCGGCCGGGCGGAGACGTGCGCTAGACGGCAATCGTGTCGGAGTTCCGGTAGCTGACCCTCTGGAAAATCGCCATCACGATCAGCAGGATGACGGTCTGGATGATCATGAATGCCGCGAGTCTCGCCGAATGACGTTCCATCAGCAGGAAGAAGACAACCGACATCACCTCGGTCCCGTTTCGGTAAAGGAACATGACTGAGGAGAACTCCCTCACCAGGACCACGAACATCATCAGCCAGGCCGAGAATACTCCCGGTTTCAGGAGCGGAAGCAGGATCCTTCTAGTCGATTGCCACCAGGTCGCTCCGTGAATTCGGGCGGACTGCTCAAGTTCGTCGTGGATCGACATGCGGACCGAATAGATCGTCCGGTAGGAGAGGTAGAAGTAGCCGATGACGTATGCAAAGATGATGATTCCGAGCGTGTTGTAGATCGGTGTCCTCACGAACGCGAAGAGAACCATCATCCCGAAGATCGCTCCGGGGATTGCGATCGGAAGAAGGCAAAGCAGTCCCATAAAGGATTCGCCGCTTCTCGATCTTGTCTGTGACAGCACCGCCGACAGGAGAACCGCGACGGTGGCGGCGACCGAACAGGCCAACAGGGAATTGACAATCGCGCGCCTTGTGACGTCGTACTCGAAGAGGACGCTTCGAAAGTTGTCCAGCGTGAACAGGCTGACCTGGAATGATCCTGCCCAGTACTTCTGGAGGCCGACCAGAACCAGCACGAGGAGAGGCGCGATCACGGCGATCGTGACGTAGGATACGACCAGTCCGAATGCGACCCAACGCCACTTGCCGAGCCGGATGCGGTTGGCACGATAGCCTTTGCCGGTGACCGTGGTGAACTGGCGTTCGCCCAGCAGTCTCCGCTGTATCCAGATCCCGGTGCCGGCGATCAGGATCGCCAGAATTCCCAGCGACGCTGCCATGGTCACATCCTGCGGATAATCGCTCATCAGAGACCATATGCGCGTGGCCAGGACATAGTTCCCGCCGGGAGCTCCGAGGGCCATGGGGATTTCGAGGGTACCTACGGTGAACACGAATACCAGTACCATACCGGAGAGCAGCGCCGGCCCGTTGACGGCCAGCGTCACGCGCCAGAGCACCTGCCAGTTGCTGGCCCCGTGGATGCGCGCGATCTCCTCCAGGCTCGGGTCCATCTGCCTCAGCGAGGCGACAGCGTACAGATACATGAACGGAGAGTAGAATATCGACTGGATGACGATCATCGACGTCAGGGAGTAGACGTCGGGCAGAAGTTCCGGCGGCCATCCCCAGTCGGTCATGAGGCGGGTAAACATTCCGGCCCGGGGGACGAGGAGCATGCGCCAGGCCATGGCTCCCACGAATGCCGAGATGAACAACGGTATGACGCACAGGATCTCGAGCAAACGGCGTCCGGGAACGTCGGTGCGTGCGTTGACCCATGCCAGCGGGACACCGATCACCGCTGCGCCGAAGGTCGCGCCTGTCGCGAATAGAATCGTCGTGACGATTTCCCGCCCGACGGTGGGATGTTCCAGGATTCTCGCGAAACCGCCGAGGCTGAACGAGCCGGACTCGGTGAAGGCGGCGTACACGGACATCGAGGCCGGATACACGATCGCCAACGAAATCAAGGCCGCGGCGGCCCAGAAGGCCAGCCTGTCCATCCTGAGTTCGCCCCGGAGCAGTCTCCTGGCCGTGCGCACGGCGGCCGTTCCCGTCATGAGATCCGTCTCATCGCGCGGCGGAGTGGAAGAAAAAGGCGCGGGAGTGATACGGCGTTGCCGGGACGGTCGATACCCACTGATCGGTCGTCCGAACGATGACTTACGGAGCGCCATTCCGTCGTCCGGCGAATTTCGCGAAGATTTCGCGGGACGCATTTCGGCCAGCCTTCTTGCGACCTTGAGGGTTTGAAAGTCTGCCGCCGGATCAGACGCGAGGCTGGCGCAGTCGTTCCGGGAATGCAGATGGTGACATGTACGGTTGGTTGCGGAATGAGGTCGGACATGTACGAATCCTCGACCGATTCAGTTCCAGTGATATCCGGCATCAGCCGGCCGGCAGCGCGATGCATCTTTCACTGTCGATCTCCAGGCGGACCGTTGCCCCATCCTCGACAGCCAGGCCACCGTCAACCCACACCCGCATCCGCGCGAACCCGGTGTCGACAAGCATTTCGGTCCGGTCGCCCAGATACTGGCTTTTGTGGACCCTGCCGCAAATCAGGTTTTCCTCCGATTCAGGGTTCGTCCTGTGCACCTTCATCCATTCTGGCCTCACCAGAACGGTGACATCGCCGGACAGCACCTCCGTCCCTCTGGAGACGCGGATAACGCAGGAATCGCCATCCTTGCCAACCAGTCGAACTTCAATCAAGCGCGTTTCGGCCGACCCGTTCTCCTCGATCGTGCCCGCCAGGAGATTTGCGACTCCGATGAAGTCCGCCACGAACCGCGTTTTCGGCTCGCTGTAGAGGGAACGCGCATCGCCCCGCTGCTCGATTCTGCCGGCGTTCATGACGAGCAGTTCGTCACCAAGGGCCATCGCCTCTGCCTGATCGTGCGTCACATAGATCGCGGTAGTCCCGATGCCGCGCTGAATGTCCTTCAACAGATAGCGCATCTCCTCGCGAAGTTTCGCGTCAAGGTTGCTGAGAGGCTCGTCGAAAAGCAGGACCTTGGGATTTCCGACAATCGCGCGCGCAAGCGCGACCCGCTGCTGTTGTCCCCCCGACAGGTCCGTTGCGTTGCGGCTACCGAAGTCACCGAGTCGCACAACGTCCAGTGCCTCCCGGACACGGCGCAAGATTTCGGAACTGTTCTCTTTCCTCATTCGCAGAGGAAACGCCACGTTCTCGTGGACGCTCATATGCGGCCAGATGGCGTAGGACTGGGCTACCATCCCCATTCCGCGCGCGTTGGGTGGAACGAACAGCCCCTCGTCCGCTTTTGTCATGACTTCGCCGTCGATGACGATCTCGCCCGATTCAGGCTGTTCCAGTCCGCCGACACATCGCAGAGTGGTGGTCTTGCCGCATCCGCTGGGTCCAAGAAGGACGAGTAGATTGCCCTTCTCGACCTCGAAGTTCACGTCGTCGACGGCCCACGTATCGTCGAATTTCTTTCGGAGTCCCTGTACCGCCACGTACGCCGTCACTTGGTCCTCCCGGAATTCGGTCGGCGACTCGACATGTAGCAAAGGGGCGGCGTCAAAGGCGCCGCCCCGAAGTCCGGATTCAACCCGCGTTCCACCATTTCCGACGAACGCCCTCCAGGGGCATCAGGCGAAACACGAAATCCGCTTGCGTGTCACTTCGCGAAGATTGCTGCAAATTCTTCCTGAGCAGTCCTCACAAGGTCCGTGTTCGTCGCGATCTCTCGATAGTCGGGAGCGAAGGCCGCATCGCCGATGTCATCGGCGTTTGGCGTCAGGGCGAAACTGCTGGGAACTCCTTCCCGACCCGGAATTCGACCCTCGTACTTTTCGAAGATCTGCTGCCCGGGATGACTCCTGAGGAAATCGATCCACAGCTGAGCGGCGTTCGGATGCGGTGCGTCGGCGAAAGCTGCCGTCGCCTGCTCCTGTAACATGACGCCCTCCTTGGGGATCGCGGTCCGAATGTGGGTCGCTCCCTGGTCGGAAAGCACGTTGGCGTCAGCCGAAACCCCGAGAATCGACAGCGGTCTTTCGCCTGACATCATCATCTCAACGCCATGCATGGATGTCGACGAGATCAGTACGTCCTGTGCCGCCAGCTTTTCCCAGTAGTCCTCAGGCAGCCTCTGCTTCAGGTAGTGATACACCAGGGCGACCGATTGCAGGGTAGAACCGTCCATCAGGCTCATCTTTCCCTTCAACTCCGGCTTCAGCAAGTCGTGCCAGCTCGTGATCTCCAGATCGGGCAGCTCGTTGCCGTTCCACATCGGAAACATCATGTACATGTCCGACGTCCAGTACGGCCGGTTGTTCAGACCGATCCTTTCCGGCAGCTTCATATGTTCGTATTCGGGTGACTCATATGCCATGATCAGACCGCGTTCGACCGCGTCGGTCAGCCAAGTGATTGCAGGCATCGTCGTTACGTCGCCTGAAATCGGGACGCCCTGACTCACCTCCGCCTCGATTCGAGCGATTGTCCCGGACGTGTTCCTGATGTCGTAAGACACCTTAAAGTCGTCGGGCAGGCACCAATAGCTGATGTATCCCTCGCGATGTGCGTTCTGCGTCTCAGGTGTTTCGAAGACGCTCGCGACAACAATCAGTTCGCCCTCCTCGATTGCTTTCGCAACCCGAGGATCGTCGCACCGATCCTCAGCGACGACGCCCGTAGCGTTGAAAAACGCGAATGCGCCGACCGCCAAAGCGGAAGCGGAACGCGCTAACACGGTTCTGTATGACTTCATGATCAACCCTCCTCGTCAATACATGGAGAAACACGCCTTTCCAAAAGACATGCTTCCGGCTTGGAGCATTCCAAACTCATGGGAGATTATATTTCTGGAATTTACGCGTCAAGGTATCGTGTCCTGTCATGCAGGGCGGCCGCATTGGAAGAAATACCCTTTTCCACCTGCGTGATTGCGTGATTCCCCGTTGAAATACAGCAACCTGCGGCAGGGATGAGGCAGAAAAACGCAGGACTTCAGACGACTCTTCGGCAAAGTGGACGCCCCCCCGGAACAGCGACATGAACCGTGCACGTGCTCGGACTGTCCTGTCGCGAAACGGGCGGCGTGTCCTGCGTTCCATCGCCGCTTCATGAAGCTCGAGCATGATACCCTGAGCCGCGACACCTTCTCGGCGCTGTTCAGTGGTCTCGACCCGGATTGCCGGAAAAGGGTGCTCCTTCGCCTTGCCGCGGGTCGGGCCGAACGCCTCGGTTCGGACGTGATCGCAATCGACGGCGTCGTCCTGGCGCTGACGCGAGAGTCGGCACTGATCCGTGTGCGGGTTGCGCCGTCATGCTCGAAGCAATCGGTGCGCGGAAAGCCGAGGAGGACCAACTGGAAAGGCTGTTTCTTTCTGAATCTTGTCAGCCAATCTTGATCACGGCAGCAATCTTCCTGGCCGGATTTCAAGGTCAGGCTTTCGCCATCCGGGATACCGCAAGGAACACTGCCGAATTGTCGAGATCGCTGTCTCCCGCCTGTTCGGCGTTCTTCATCACCTCGAGATAGCGATTGACCATCGGCAGGTTCCCGTGCCCGTTGCGTGCGGCCATCTCGCGGATCAGCTTGAAATCCTTTTGAGACTGGGCAATCCGCCCAAGCGGCGTGAAGTCGCGCGCGATCATCAAAGGTCCCTTCGCGTTCATGACATCGGACCGCGCCGCGGAACGCAGCGCCGTTTGCAGGTAAGTCGCAGGGTCGAGGCCCAGCGCCTCGGCAAGAACGAGGCCTTCGGCGACAGCGGCCCGGTTCAGTCCGAGGACGCAATTGATCGCCAGCTTGGTCCTGTTCCCGTTGCCAATGGCCCCGACCCGTTCCCGGTTGGGCGATATTGCATCTGCAACCTGTTCGAAGACGTCGAGCCCTGCCGCGTCGCCGGCAAGCAACAGGAGCGCAGTGCCCTGCCGGACCTGGAGGCTCGTGCCCGAGATCGGGGCCTCGACGAGCACGATTGAACGCTTCCGGGCGGACTCCGCCAATTCTGCGACCTGATCGGGGTCGCACGTGCTCATCGTGACAAGCACCTTGTCCGTGACCTCGGGCGCAGCCGCGATGATACCGGCCAGTTGGTCAGTGCTGAAGACAGCCGAGAGAATGATGTCGCTTCGCCAGATCGTTTCGGGATCCGCAGGCAGCCCGCCCTTTTCCCGCAGGAGCGTTCCCCGCGTTTCATCCACATCGTAGCCAATGACACCATGTCCCGCGGCCAGAAGGCGTTCCGCCAGGGCCGTGCCGATCAGGCCCAGCCCGAAGATCCCGACGGTCGTGGCCATCATGCAGTTCCCCTATCCTGCCGCCTTGATGTCGGCCAGCTGCGCGATCGAACGGTTCGACAGCGGCAGGGAGACAGGCTCGCCGGTCTCGGCTGACAGGTCTGCGGCAGAATATGCCTCCATCACCAGTCGCGCATCGGTCGGATCGACCATCGCGGGGCGGTCCATCAGCACGGCCTCGAGGAAATGGATCGTCTCCGGCCCCATCTGGCCGGCAAATACATGGTCGACGTGTTCACCCGGCATGGTCGACATCGGGAATTGCGTGCCCCCGGAAACAGTGTTCAACCAGTGATCGCGCGCGGTGTCGTCCAGGATCAGCGCGCCCTCGGTCCCCGTGATCTCGATCCAGGTCGCGCAATAGTTCGGATAGCTTGGCGGCAGGTTCCAACCGCCCCCGATGACGACCAGCGTTCCGTCATCCATCGTCACCGTCGTCCACATGCAGTCGTAGGAACCGTTCAGGTCCTTCATGTAGCCATAGGCGCCTTGCGAATAGACCTTCACCGGCCTGGCGGGCTCCAGAAACCAGAAGACAAAGTCGAGATCATGGGTGGATTCCATCGCCGCAGGCGACAGCTTGATACGATTGGCGACCTTCTTGCCGAGATTCCGCGACACGTGGCGGCTGACCATGACGTTGACCACCTTGCCGAGCCTGCCGTCGGAAATGGACTTTCGGGCATAGGCGATCTTGGGGTTGAACCGCTGCGAATAACCGATGGTGAATTTCACGTCCCGGGCGTTGGACAGGGCGATCAGCTCGTCGGCTTCCCAGAACTCAAGCGCAATGGGCTTTTCCAGGAGGACGTGTTTGCCCGCCTTCAGGCAATCACGGGCGATCGGGTAGTGGGTCTCTTCGGGAGCCGTCGAAATGTAGACCACACTGATGGCCGGGTTGGAGACAATGTCCCGGTAATCGAGTGTCGCCGTCGCCGGCCCGGTCAGCGCGCGGACTTCTTCCAGCCGTTCGGGGCGGATTTCACAGATATGCAGTGCATCGACCAAAATCGAATTGGCCAGCGTCTCCGCCCTGACGCCACCACACCATCCGGTCCCGATGACCGCCACCTCCGTCGTCGCCATCTCGCTACTCCCACTCTATCGCACCCACGTGCGTCTTGCCTCAGCTCGCCTGCCCCCGCCAGTGTGACCGTCGCGGCTGCTCCCAAATCAATCACGCGCGGTCCCGAGCTTTTCGGCATCAACACAAACGAAGTTCTTCTGTTTTGCTTACGGCCTCGATGAAAGCAAGCAGGACATGGTTCAACGCGGTCAGCAAATTCCGAAGATGATCATGAACCGCGCGGACCAAACCTGCACCGTGAGCGCCCGCTCCGTCGAATTCACTGTTCGCAAAGGACAGCAGTGCCGGTGTCGTACCGGTATTTGCAGAAAGCAGAAATAACGCGGCAACCGACGTGATGCTGAGCACGGTCACGCCGCGGGCAGACTTCGGGATGAACCCGCCATCAGAAAGTCTGTTTGCTGCATCGAGCCCGAACGGGACGGCAAAACCGACCTGAAAGACGACGATCGTCGCGACCGAATTCGCGATGTTTTTGCCTCGCGGGGGCATGTTCACTGCGCACGCGATGTTGTCGGCAAGGATGAAGAAGCGCAGTGCGAAGGCTTGGGCCCCGCACACGTTCGGATCAACCTCAGTCACGGTGAACGGGCCACGCATTTCCTCGACCAGGCGATCGTGTTCCTGCCGGTAAAAGATTCCGGCCTGCCCTTCGTAGTTGGCGGCAATCTCGTGCAGGATCGCGCGCACATCCCAAGGCAGGGAGTCGTCGATATCATGAATGTTTGCCAGCCCGTGCCGGGTCATTGAGCCAAATACGATCGGCGTGTAATACGGTCCGGGCTCAAAGTACCTGGGTTGACCAAGGCCGACGGGAACATGATCCAGCCTAACCAGGTCTTCAAAATCAGGTTCGCACCGGTGATGCGGGGTGTCATCCTCGCTCTTTTTGCAGTTGAGAACTCCGGCGGTTGTTTCTGGTGTTCGAGGAAACGGCTCCAGGCTTCGTGCCGTCACAGTCGATCGGAACCTTCTTGCTGTTGGCGGTTCTGTTCGGCGTGATCGTAATGGCGCTCCGCGCCTGTTCAATCGCCCGCGCCAGCCATGTGACGGGCCCCGGACAGGCGAAAACCGAACAGTGACACAGGGGGTTGAACATGCGGGATCGTAAGGAAATCGGTCTGGCCATCGTTGGCTGCGGAACCATCGGCCGGATCAGGGCGGAACTGGCCCGCGCCTATCCCGGTGTCGGATGGATCGGCATTTGCGACGTGAAATCCGACATCGGTCGACGCCTGGCAGATGACGTTCGTGCCGATTTCTTCACGACCGACTTTCGCGAACTGTTGCGCCGGCCCGAAGTGACCGCGACCATCATCGCGACGGACGAGAACTTCCACTTCGAACCGACGATGCTTGCCGCTGAAATGCGGCATTCGCTCTTCATCGAAAAGCCGCTGGCCACCGATGCCCGGCAGTCGGAGCAGATCCTGTCCGCAATCGATGCAACCGGCCTGGACGCCGTGATTGGTTATACCCAACGATTTCGCCGCCGATTCCTGGCCGTCAAGGAACGGCTCATCACCGGCCAGATTGGAGACGTCCACACCGTCGTCACCCGCGCCTTCATGAACCGAATGGTGCCCATCGCCACTATCCGACGCACCCAGGACCGGGCCACTCTGACGCCGATGGTCGTCTCAGGCACCCATAGCCTCGACATGTCACTGTGGCTGATGGAAGGGAAGACCCCAGTTAGCGTCTATGCACAATCCACCAGCAAGGTCCTGGGCGAGTGGGGCACCAAGGATTCCACCCTTGGAATTTTTTCAATGGACGACGGCACGATCTTTTCGATGAACATTTCCTGGGCCCTGCCCGAAGTCTGGCCCGGCGCGGTCTACGGAATCGAGATCGGGATCGTCGGCACCCAGGGCGTGATCGACATCGAGGACACGCACCGCGATCTCGTGATGGCGACAAATATCGCGCAAGGCGCGGGCTACGCGCCCGAGGGATACAAGGCACCGGAACGGCACGTCGACTTCCTGACCAGTTACCCGCCGGGCGATCTGCATGGTGGGCAGCTATGGGGGCCGATGCGAGAAGAAACCAATGCCTGGTACCAGCGCCTCCAAACCGGGCAGGACACGCCCCATGCGACAGCGGCGGATGGTCATCGCAACCTGATGTTAACCATGGCGATGGACCTGTCGGCCAAACGGGGCGAAGTTGTCCCGTTGCCGCCGGATCCGTCGGAACTGATGAAAGAGCTCACGTAAGGACGCCATGACGTTCAAATTGGAACTCAGGGGCTATACTGGGACCAACAGCCTGCGCCACTTCCCATGCGTGGCGTTGACCACGGGAAACTGGCCGACTGCGAGAGCCTGAAGACCTGCACGTTAACCATCGAGGATCGTCTGCGCGTCTGCCGTGCCCTCGGCTTTGGCCCGCAGCCATCCACGTGCGCGAACTGCCCGAAGCCTACCGGTTGCATCGCCGTCTCGGCGGCGGCGGGATTTGTCGGACCCTGCCGCTTGTCACCGTCGACCTCGGTCTCGATGTTGGCGTCATCACCTTGAATCGCCTGGCATTGCCCGAAACGGGGAAACCAGGAACCGGTACGAGGTACATCTTCGAGGCAACTGCCATGTAAAGAGCATTTGGAAACATGGATTTCTCGCAGGTTCAACAAGGATATGGTGGCAGGCGCGGAGCTGGCGCCGGAACCACAAAATGGAGCTTTCAATGACCAAGACCGTTGGCGTTGTCGGCCTGGGTAACATGGGCCGCGGAATCGCCAGGAACATTGCCAGGGCAGGCCACAGCCTGATGGCATGGGACGTGGCCGAGCCCGCGCGGGCAGCCTTTGCCTCCACCACCCGCATTGCGACCCCGCCAGAGATGGCGGCCGAGGCGGACGTCGTGGTCTTCGTCGTCCCCGGGTCCGGGCAGATCGCCGAAATCCTCGATGCCGTGCTGGCGAAGGCCGGACCAAACCTGATCATTTGGGACTTCACCACCTCTGACCCTGCCTGCACAAGACGGCTCGCCGCACGGGCCGCAGATGTCGGCATCCCCTACATGGATGCAGGCATGACCGGCGGTGGCGCCAAGGGTGCCGATGAGGGCACGATGACCCTGATGATCGGCGGAGACATCGATGTGCTCGACCGGTCGCGACCTGTCCTCGAGGCCTGCGCGGGCAAGCTGATTCATCTTGGTCCCTCGGGCGCCGGCCACACGATGAAATTGGTCCTCAACCTGATCACGCACACAAACTTCCTGGCCTGTTCGGAAGCCGGCCACCTTGCCGAAGCTGCCGGGATTAACCTCTCCGACATGATCAGGGTGTTCAACGCAGGCAATGCCCGCAGCTTCATCTCGGAACGCCGCTTCCCCGATCACATCCTGTCTGAAACCTGGGACGGCCGCTCGCGGATCCACAACCTGCACAAGGATGTCGGCATGGCCGTGTCCCTGTCAGAAGAGCTGGGCAGCCCGATGCGGATTGGCCACCAGACCCTGGCTTGGATACAGGCAGCAGTAGACGCAGGCATGGAGGACGAGGATTTCACGCGCATCTACCCAGCGCTGGACAGGCTGGCAGGCAAGTTGCGTTGAAATTGCCTGTTTCGAATGGTCAAATCTCGCAGTGCGTATAGCGAAATACCGCGCACCCGGTTCAAGACACACCATCAAGGAAGCCAACGGTCAAGCCGCCAGGCACCACTAGCACTTTGCAGGGGAGGAGCGATAAGGAATGATGATCTTCGCTAATCATCGCGCAGGAACGCAATACGGATCGTCACGGTAGGAATTCCCGTCACCTGACGCCCCACGACTCTCACTCGCCGAAGTCACATTTCACGTCACCGGCCCGCACCAAGCTCGCCCACACATAATGGTCGCGTCAGTCCGTCCGCCCGGGATCAATCCGGGTTGTCCTTGACCCGAGCACCGTTTACGTCATGCGCGTGATCAAGAAAGCCGAAAACTCCGATCTCAAATCCGTTCAGCCTCCTCCGGTCATGGAAACATGCGAATGGGTTGCCAATGTCGGGTGGCCGGATGACATGCCTTTGCTCAACGTCTCGCAAGCAGCTCCGACGGACCCTCCACCTGACAGCCTTCTCCGCGAACTTGCCAACGCCGTCCTGACTGATCGGGAAGCACATGCTTACGGACCGGTACTCGGGATGCCCGAACTTCGCGAGGAAATCGCTGGGCGTTGGTCAACAGAATATCGTGCGGAGATTTCACCGGGCCAGGTTGCAGTTACATCCGGGTGCAACCAGGCGTTTTGTGCCGCTGCACTCTCTCTTTGCAAGGCCGGCGATGCGCTGATTGTGCCCGTCCCATGGTATTTCAATCACGGTATGTGGTTGCGCATGACGGGCGTCGAGGCCCGCCCCCTGCCCTCTGGCGACGACATGGTCCCCGTTCCGGACCGGGCAAAGGAGCTGCTGGATCGACGTGTCAAGGGTATCGTTCTGGTCACACCGAATAACCCGACCGGCACCGAATATCCGCCCGATGTCGTCGACGCATTTTTCGAACTCGCACGATCGGCTGGAATCGCTCTGATCGTCGATGAAACCTACCGCGACTTTGACAGCCGGGAATTTCCCCCTCACGGAATATTTTCGAGGACCGCCTGGGACGAGACGTTCATTCACCTCTATTCGTTCTCGAAGGCATACCGGCTGACCGGGCACCGTGTCGGCGCCCTGATTTCTTCACTTTCGCGCATTTCCCAGATCGAAAAGTTCCTCGACACTGTGACAATCTGCCCGAACCAGCTTGCACAGCGAAGTGCGCTTTTCGGACTGAGGAATCTCGAGGACTGGAAGGCAGAGGAACGCGAGAAAATCCTTGGTCGGCGCGCCACGGTGACCGAAGGGTTCCTGGCACTCGAAGGATGGAAGCTAAAGGGATGTGGAGCATACTTCGCCTATGCCGAACACCCGTTCGAATCCCCGTCACAGGAAATCTCGAAGCAGTTGTTGCGGGAGCAAGCGATTCTGACGATTCCCGGATCCGTGTTCGTCCCGGAACCTTCGGGATCTGACCATTGCGGCGACCGACATATTCGGTTCGCATTCGCAAACATCGGTCAAAAAGGAATCAGCGAGTTGTTCCATCGCTTGCGCGGCCTGTGAGCGGCCGTGAGCCCGTCGTGGTTTCAACTGCCGATGCCGGAGCTTGTCAGTGCGTCGGCCAATACGTAAAACGCGGCGCATTCATGTGCCCTGGAATTCGACCGGCCCGCAAAAGCGGTCCAAACGGGAGGCCTGACTTCAAATGATGCGTTCCATGCGTGCAAAAGGCAACAGATCGCTGGCCCTGATCCTCGTCGGTCTTCTTATCGTCGGGCTTGCAGGTTTCGGCGTGGGAGGACTGGGAGGTGGCAGGATCAGTACGGTTGCGTCGGTTGGAGATGCGCCTGTCACCGTCAATGCCTATGCGCGAATGCTCAACCAGAGATTGCAACAGATGGGCCGTGCATTGTCGACTTCGGAAGCCGAAGAAATCGGGATATTCCGGGATGTGCTGCGCCTCTCGCTGGAAATTGCAGCCGTCAGCAACGAGGCTATCCAGTCCGGAATCAGTGTCGGTGACGAATTCGTTCTCGACAGCCTCATGGAGATGTCCGGGTTCCAGGGACTTGACGGAAACTTTGATCAGGCAGCATACGAATTCGCGATCGACCGGGCCGGATTGACGACAGCCGAATTCGAGGAAGACCTCCGCGATGAACTGCGTCGCGGAATTATTCGCGACGCCGTCGCGCTCGGCGTTCATTCCTCCGGGGCTTTATCGGAAGCGATCCTGCGGTACGAACTCGAGCGACGTGATTTCGAGTGGGCGAAACTTACGGAATCGAATCTCGACAGCCCGGTCGAATCTCCGTCCGAAGGTCAAATCGAAGCACATTATTCCGCCCATCCCGACGACTACATGAGTCCATTGACCCGTTCGTTGACCTATTCATGGCTCCGGCCGGACATGCTGATTGACGAGGTGCAAGTCGCCAATTCAGAGCTTCAGGAGGAGTACGACGCACAACCTGAACGGTTCGACATCCCCGAATTGCGTGCAGTGGAGCGCATAGCATTCGAGACCGAGCAGGTCGCGGCGGACGCCCGTGCCCTGCTGGATTCGGGCGCGGTCAGTTTTGATGATATTGTCAGCGAGCGCGGAATTGAGCCGGGCGACACTTACCTTGGGATGGTCGCCAGGGACGACCTGTCGGCTGACGCAGCGGAAGCCGTATTTGCCCTTGATCAGCCGGGGATCGCAGGGCCGGTTGAATCGGTATTCGGGCCAGCACTCTTTCGGGTTGGTTCGATTCAGAATGCGATCACGACTCCGATAGACGACGTCCGAGACGAGCTTCGCGCAGAGCTTGCCGTGGGACGGGCAATTTCTCTGGTCAGCGAGCGCGTTTCGGAAATCGACGACCTGCTGGCCTCTGGAGCAACAATCGAAGAGATCACCGCAGAAACGGAACTCGAGGGCGGAACGCTCGATCTTTCGGAGCTTGTCGAGTCACATCAGGGAATCGCTGCACACCGGGAGTTTCGAGATGCAGCCTGGTCGATCGAGTCCGGGGATTTTCCGGAGATTCTCGATCTGGCCGACGGAAGCATATTCATGGTGAGACTGGACTCGGTTCGGGAACCAGCTCCATTGCCATTGTCCGCTGTACGTGATGACGTCGCCGACGACTGGAAAAGCCGGGTGGTCATGGATCGTCTCTCTGAAGTGGCGGGCAGAATCAAATCGAATTTGGCCGGCGGAGGAGCACTTGGGGAGCATGGTCTCGACGCCCAGACCGAGACGGGCGTGGTGCGCAATGCCACGGTCATCGGAGCACCGAGACACCTGATTGCCGAGGTCTTTTCTCTCGGGATAGGAGAAGTCACCACCGTCGAAGGCGACGACGGCATGTATCTGGCCCGGCTGTCGGAGATTCGGATCCCGGAATCCGAGATTGAGGAGGCGGTAAAGAGATCCCGCGAGCGGAATGATCGGGTTCGCGGGTCCGACATGTTCCAACTTTATACGACCGCGGTCGAGAGTTCGGCTGGAGTTTCCATCAATCAGACGGCCATCAACCAGATCAATACACAACTCGTGATCGGTGGCGACGGTTGAAACCGTGATCCAGCAACCTGATTTCGTCACGTTTCGGAGAGGATACTCCGGTGGGCAAAGTCAGGTTGTCTACAGTTGCTTTCCCTCGGATCTCGAAACGCCCGTTTCCCTGTTTCTGAAACTGACGAACGGAAAGCCGGACAGTTTCCTGCTGGAATCGGTGACGGGTGGTGAGATCAGGGGGCGGTATTCAGTCATCGGATACAATCCTGACCTGATCTGGGAAAGCCGCGGGAGCTCGTCATGGACCTATGTGCCGGGAGGCGAGCGTTCCGCGGAAACGATCAATTCCGGCAACGACCCGATCGCGTCCCTGAGGTCACTGCTCAAGGCTTCAGAGATTTCGCTCCCGGGTGACCTGCCCCCGATGGCAGCCGGACTGTTCGGGTACCTGGGCTACGACATGATCCGGTTGGTTGAACATCTCCCGGATACGAACCCTGACCCGCTCGGCCTTCCGGATGCCATGATGATCCGGCCAAGCGTCATTGTCGTCGTCGATGGCGTACGAAACGAAATCACGATCGTGAGCCCGGCATGGGTCAAGGACAGAGTCAGCCCCGAAAGGGCATTCGACGAAGCGACTGCCCGGATCAAGGCTGCGATCGAGGCGATCGGCGACCCGCTCCCCGTTGTTCTTCCCTCTGCGAATGTTACGGGCGATGAGCCTGTTCCGCAGTCGAACATGAAGCGGGATGCCTATCGCCGGATTGTTGAACGTGCGAAGGCCTATATTCGTGCCGGCGACATCTTTCAGGTTGTTCTCAGCCACCGCTGGGCGATGAAATTCACGCATCCTCCCCTGGCGTTTTATCGGGCTTTACGCCGGACGAACCCTTCACCGTATATGTTCTACTTCAATTTCGGAGGATTCCAGGTGTGCGGCGCCAGCCCCGAGACCCTGGTGAGTCTCCGGGGCGGTATCGTGACGGTTCGCCCGATCGCCGGCACGCGGAAACGCGGCAAGACTGCGCAGGAAGATACTGAACTGGAAGCCGAACTGCTTGGCGACCCCAAGGAAATGGCCGAGCACCTGATGCTCCTCGATCTCGGGAGGAACGACGTCGGCCGTGTCGCGAAGATAGGTACTGTTGAGCCGACGGAGACTTTCGCGGTCGAGCGGTACAGCCACGTCATGCATATCGTCTCGAACGTGATCGGCCAACTTGGCGAGAATCAGGACGCCTTGTCGGCCTTGTTGGCGGGAATGCCCGCGGGAACCGTGGCGGGTGCCCCCAAGGTACGCGCCATGGAAATCATAGATGAACTCGAGACGGAGAAAAGGGGAGTCTATGCTGGTGGTATCGGCTATTTCTCGTCCGGAGGTGACATGGATCTCTGCATTGCACTTCGCACCGCCGTGCTGAAGGACCAAACGCTTTACGTTCAGGCAGGGGGTGGCGTGGTTCACGACAGTGACCCGGACAGTGAATACCAGGAAACCGTCGACAAGTCCGGTGCGCTTGTCCAGGCGGCGCGGGATTCAGGGATATTCGTCGACTTCAGGAATCGTGGTTAGGCCCGATTTAGCGGGCAGGCCCGCCGGATCGAATTCTCGCGGGACAGCCGCCTGCCGTGGGATTATCAGAATTCACCTGGCATGGGCCTTTGGAAGCCGTTCGTCCGCCAAGCTACGATTCGGAAACCCCGGTTGTCCCGGATGATCGCAACAGTTTGCTTTCGGGCTTTGAATTGACCGGGTTGAATACCAAAACCAGGACGATCACAAGAATAGCCAGTATCGCTCCCGCCAGGAATCCCGCGATCAACCTAACGGCTGACGAGACCCTGTTCCCGCTTTCCTGCCTCATGATCGAATACCCGTTTGGATTCACCGCTATTGTGCATTGAATCATTCATATAGACTTGCCAGATAGGGTTCACACCCGAAATTCCGATGTGGAACGGCTCCCCGAATGCTCCTGCTGATCGACAATTATGACAGTTTCACCTTCAACCTGGTTCATTTTCTCGGAGAGCTGGGCGCTTCGGTATCGGTATGGCGAAATGACAAGATCAGTGTCCCGGACGCGTTGGCAATGGAACCGGATGCGATCATGCTTTCCCCGGGACCTTGTGATCCTGACCGGGCCGGGATCTGCCTTGACCTGACGCTTGCTGCAGTCTCTGCCGGTGTCCCCGTCGGCGGCGTCTGTCTCGGGCACCAGGTCATTGGCCAGGCGTTCGGGGGCAGGATCGTCCAATGTGACGAGATCGTGCATGGAAAGCCTGGGATAATGCACCACAAAGGGGAGTCCTGGTTTGAAGGACTCCCCTCGCCTTTCAGCGCGACGCGTTATCACTCGCTGGTGGTCGAGCGCTCCAGTCTGCCGGACGAACTCAAGGTTACCGCCTGGCTCGAGAACGGTACGATCATGGGTATTGAGCACAGCAGATATCCGGTCCACGGGATTCAGTTTCATCCGGAGAGCATTGCAACCGAAAACGGGCATTCCATGTTGTCGAATTTCCTGCGGATCGTTGCGGATTGGCGCGCAGGCAAACAAGTTGATGGAGGAAGGGTATGAGCGATGCGCTTAAACCCCTGATCTCGAGGGCGATAGCTGGGCCACTGAGCCGGGAGGAAGCCCGCGAGGCGTTTTCGATCATCATGGACGGGCAAGCGACTCCGGCCCAGATGGGTGGCCTGCTGGTTGCTCTTCGCACACGAGGTGAAACCGTAGATGAATATGCCTCGGCGGCGCAGGAAATGCGGAAACGCTGCAGAAAGGTTCGGGCGCCGAATGACGCGATCGATATCGTGGGAACCGGCGGAGACGGCAAGTCCACGTTGAATATCTCGACTGCCACGGCAATCGTCGTCGCCGGCGCCGGAGTTCCCGTGGCGAAACACGGCAATCGCAACCTGTCATCCAAATCCGGGACCGCCGATGCCCTTTCGGTTCTGGGCGTCAATGTCATGGCTGATCCGGAAACAGTCGAGAGTGCACTCGAAACGGCGGGAATCGGATTCATGATGGCGCCGGTACATCACCCGGCCGTTCGCCATGTGATGCCGGTTCGCCAGGAACTCGGGACCCGAACCGTATTCAACATACTTGGACCTCTGACCAATCCGGCTGGCGTCAAGAGGCAATTGACGGGCAGTTTTTCGCCCGGGTTGATCAGGCCCATGGCAGAGACGCTTGCCGCCCTGGGATGCGAGTCTGCCTGGGTCGTTCACGGGGGTGATGGAACGGACGAAATCTCGATCTCGGGGCCAACTTCGGTCGCCGGCCTGGAGAACGGGATCGTCAGGGTGTTCTCGATTGAACCCGGCGACGCCGGTCTCCCCGAGCATCCGTTCGAGTCAATTGTCGGAGGCTCACCTGAATACAATGCCGAACAGATAGAAAAACTCCTCGGAGGTGAAACCGGAGCCTACAGGGACTCTGTCCTGCTCAATGCATCAGCAGCCCTGGTTATCGCGGGCAAGGCCGGGAACCTGGCCGACGGGGTCGAGCTGGCCAGGAAGAGCATCGATTCCGGCGCAGCACGATCACGCCTCGATGCCCTTGTCTCGGCGACAGCTGCCAGAAGTCCATGACTTCCATTCTCGACAAGATCAAGTGTTACAAGATCGAGGAAGTTGCAGCTTCGAAACGCAGCCGATCGCTGCGCGAACTTGAAGAACTGGCTGCAGCTGCTGAGCGGCCTCGAGGATTCGCGGAAAGGCTCGAAGCCGTTTCCCGAACAGGGTTTGCCTTGATCGGTGAAATCAAGAGGGCCAGCCCGTCGCGAGGTGTCATCCGCGAGGAATTCGATCCCCGCGAACTTGCCGTGGCCTACCAGGACGGCGGCTCCGCTTGCCTCAGCGTTCTTACCGACAAGCTGTCATTCATGGGCTCATCCGAGCATCTGGTTGAGGCCAGAAAGGCCTGTGCATTGCCGGTGCTCCGAAAGGATTTCATGTACGACACCTACCAGGTCGTGGAAGCGCGGGCGTGGGGCGCGGACTGCATTCTCATCATCATGGCGTCGGTCAGTGACGCACAGGCGCAGGAGTTGTCGGCAGCTGCCGGGGAACATGGAATGGACGTCCTGTTCGAGATTCACAATGAATCGGAACTGGATCGAACCCTGGAACTCGACGCCAGGCTTGTCGGTATCAACAACCGTGACTTGCGGACCTTTGACGTATCGATCGAGTCTACCCTGAAACTTGCCCCTCGAATTCCGGACGACAGGATCGTGGTTTCGGAAAGCGGTCTGAAATCCCATGGCGATCTCGCTTGTCTCGCACGTCACGGAGTCCGCTGTTTCCTTATCGGGGAGAGCCTCATGCGTCGATCCGACGTCGCTGCTGCGGTCCAGGAGTTGTTGACCGGAAACGGTTCGGGCAACCCCGATAACAGCGAGTGACCACCGATGTCTGATTTCACTCACTTTGACAAAACCGGAGCGGCGCGCATGGTCGACGTGTCGGACAAGGAGGTCACCGAACGCATCGCCGTTGCGCGGGGCGCCGTGTTGATGAAACCTGAAACCCTTTCGATGGTCGTCGAAGGTCGGACCAGGAAGGGCGATGTTCTTGCGGTGGCCCGCCTGGCCGGGATCATGGGAGCCAAGAGGACCTCGGACCTGATACCCCTCTGCCACCCGCTGCCTTTGAATTCCGTAACGGTAGACCTGGCCGCGAATACGTCCCGGTCATGCGTCGACATCGAGGCGACCGTGCGGATGAACGGTCGCACCGGGGTCGAGATGGAAGCACTTGTCGCCGTCAGTACGGCGGCTTTGACGGTTTATGACATGATCAAGTCGGTCGACCGAGGCGTCAGGATAACCGACGTTCACCTTTCCCTGAAGGACGGCGGGAAATCGGGAAGGTATGAAGCAGCCTCATGATCAGCTTTGAGGACGCGCTCAAACGGACGCTCGATCTCGCCGAGCCGCTCGATAGCGAGACGATTTCGCTGCCCGACGCAAACGGGCGCGTCCTTGCGCGTGCGGTGACCGCACGACGTGACCAGCCACCGTTCAATTCGTCGGCAATGGATGGATACGCGGTTCGCTCTCAGGAGGTTCGGCAGGGTTCCCGTTTCAGGGTGGTCGGAACATCTGCGGCCGGTTCCAGGTTCGTCGGTCAGGTCGGTATCGGAGAGGCCGTCAGGGTCTTTACCGGCGCCCCGGTTCCCGATTGCACTGACAGGGTCGTCATTCAGGAAGACGTCACGCGAACTGATGACGTGATCACGATCAATGCGGACGTCAGCAGGGGATTTTTCGTCAGGCCAGCGGGCAGTGACTACGCGGCCGGAAACACGGTCTCTGCGCCCAGGCGCCTGTGCCCTTCTTCGGTTGCGCTGCTTGCCTCGATGAATGCACGGCAAGTCGAAGTCAAGCGGCGGCCGCGCGTCGCGATCCTGGCGACCGGAGACGAGCTTGTCGCATTGGGGGATGAAACCCAGGACGATCAGATCGTTTCTTCCAACAACTACGGCATCAAGGCGATCGTCGAGTCCGAAGGCGGGTGTCCGCAGCTGCTGCCGATCGCTGCAGATTCGATTTCCAGTATCAGGTTCAACCTGGACCTGGCACGTGACGCGGATGTGATCGTCACGCTTGGCGGAGCCTCTGTCGGCGACCATGACCTCGTTCGAGGCGTCGCGGTCGAGGCCGGGCTGGAACTGGCTTTCCACAAGGTGGCCTTGCGCCCGGGAAAACCACTGATGGTCGGAAAAATTGACGGCAAGCTGTTCGTTGGAATCCCCGGGAATCCGGTTTCCTCGATTGTTTGTGGTCACGTGTTCCTGCGCCCTGTCATGCGGGCCATGCTGGGACTTGGCCGCTCGCCTTTGCCACTGGAACCGGCGATTCTCGGAGCCGATGTTCCCGCGAACGGTCCGAGACAACACTTGATGTGCGCGAAGGCCGTCATTCAGAACGGACGTCAAACGATCAGCGCGTTCGAGCGTCAGGACAGTTCCCTGCTTTCAGTCTTGGCGCAATCTAACGCGCTTCTCGTTCGCCCTCCGCGTGACCGCCCCCGGATCGCAGGGGATGCGGTCGAATGGATACGCATGTAGGTGCGCGTGCGGCTTCCACCGGAACCGCCGGCAACCCTGACCAGCGCTCGGGCAAGGCTGAATTCAGCTTCATGCAACACCGAGGTGTACTGACGAAATCGTACAGGAACCTGTACGTGAAAACGTTTCCGACCATACCAAGTGTTGGGTGAATTCGTTTCCTGCGTCCAGATATACACAACCCGATTTCAAAACCTCTTGACACAAACCATGAACATAACTAGAACAGGACATGTAAATTGCGTCGAAATACCAGGAGGTCACGATGTTGACACCGAAACAACGAGATTTGCTGAAGCTCATTCACGAGCGGGTTCAGAGCGATGGCATTGTTCCTTCCTACGAAGAAATGCGCGTGGAACTCAAGCTGACATCAAAATCCGGGGTTCATCGTCTTGTCACGGCTCTCGAAGAGCGCGGATTCATCAGGCGACTGGCCAACAAGGCGCGCGCGATCGAAATCACCAACTTGCCGGAGGCACTTGATCAGAAACGATTCCGGCCTTCCGTCATTGGTGCCGCCGCGTCTCGACCTGCCCATCAGTTTCGTGGTGCAGGATCCGCCCGTCACGCTCTTGATGTTCCCGTCATGGGTCAAATCGCGGCAGGTACGCCGATCGAAGCGATTCAACACGTGTCGCACCATGTTTCGGTTCCCGGGTCCATGCTGGACAACTCGGCCGAACACTATGCCCTGGACGTCAAGGGAGATTCGATGATCAACGCGGGGATCAACGATGGCGACGTCGTGGTCATTCGCCATCAGCAGGATGCCGACAGCGGCGACATTGTCGTGGCCCTCGTCGAGGATCAGGAAGCGACGTTGAAACGCCTCAGGAAACATGGAGACGTCATCAAACTGGTGGCCGAAAACAAGGATTATGTCACCCAGGTCTACAGACGCGATCAGGTCAGGATTCAGGGACGCCTTGTCGGATTGTTGAGAACCTACTGAACGGCTTGCGGAGAACACGGCCATATTGCAAAAGCCCAAGAAAGGGCCGAATGTCTCTTGCCGGGAATGACCCGGTGGCGTTTCCTTTACCCGAGCAAACAAGCTGATCGGTGAATCTCGTGATGGTCCGGCGCGTAACAGTCGTCGGAACCCGGGTCACCCGGGTAATTCGCCAGAGAATGATGCCGGTGTTCAGATGGCTTCCGGGTTCGGCAAAGGGGGGTCTTTATGGGACAATCACGGGTTGCGACACGGTTTGCGCCCTCGCCCACCGGGACTTTGCACATCGGAGGCGCCCGAACGGCGTTGTTCAACTGGTTGTTTTCCAATAGGCACGGCGGCGAGTTTCGGCTCAGGATAGAGGACACCGATCGTGCAAGATCGACGCAGGACGCGATTGACGCCATCTTTGACGGTCTCCGCTGGCTGGGATTGGATCATGATGGCGCCGTTGTTTTTCAGTCGCAGCGCAGTGACCGACACCGGGAGACCGCGGAACGGTTGCTGTCTTGCGGCAATGCGTACCGGTGCTATGCGACTGAAAAAGAAATCGCGATCGAGCGCGACCGAGCGCGAAAGGAAAACCGACCGGTTCTCTTTCAGAGCCCCTGGCGGGATGGGGATCGCCGAAACGCACCGGATCGACCATTTGTCGTTCGCCTGAAGGCTCCTCGAAGCGGCACGGTTCGAATTCACGATGCAGTCGCAGGTGATGTCGGTTGGAAGGCCGACACGTTAGACGACCTGGTCCTGTTGCGTTCAGACGGTTCGCCAACCTACATGCTGGCAGTCGTCGTCGATGATCACGATATGGGAATCAGCCACGTAATCCGAGGCAACGACCACCTAGGAAATGCCGGTCGCCAGGCACTGATTTTCCGGGCATGCGGCTGGGATTTGCCAACTTTTGCGCACATTCCCCTGATTCACGGTCCCGACGGAAAAAAGCTGTCGAAACGCCACGGCGCCGTCGGTGTCGCGGAATACATGAAGTCGGGGTTCATTCCCGAAGCCATGCGGAACTACCTGGCGCGACTGGGCTGGTCTCACGGCGATGACGAGCTGTTTTCAACTGAAGACGCGGTGAAGTGGTTTGATCTCGGGTCGGTCGGCAGTTCGCCTTCACGGTTCGATTCCAAGAAACTGGACAGTGTCTCGGCGTATCATTTGCGTGCCTCCGACGACGACGTGCTCACTGAGCAGTTGTCGGAATGGTTGCTGGAGACGGGCCGTCAGCCGCTCCTCGAAAACCAACGCGACACCATGCGCAGTGCGATGCCGGTTTTGAAACAGAACGCGAAACGCCTCCCGGATATTCTTGACCGTGCGTCCTGCCTGCTTTCCCGCCCGACGCCCCCGGGACTCGGTGAATTGTCTGCGGACCTGGACCTGGACCTTGAGAAAGCTGTCGAACTCGTTGAACTCGTTCGCACGCATGTCATCCTCGATGACGAATTCACCGATGACCCCGATGTCAGGATTCGCGGCGTTGCCGAAAGGGCTAACGTCAAGCCGGCCAAGGTGTTCAAGCTCCTTCGAGCAGTTCTTGCGGGGGCTGGCGTTCGAAACGCACCACCGGTTTCCGACCTGGTTCAACTCCTCGGCAAAGACGAGTGTTCCGCCAGGTTTGAACGGATTTCGGAACGAATTCAGACGGTCAATTGATAGCGCGGGCCTGCTTGCAGACACCATTTGTTACCCGAAACAGGAGCAACTCACTGTCGGCATCCTGTTTCGGGTACGTGCCGACAACAGTTTTCGAACGGGATGTAATTGCCAGACGCAGTGGGCGCCAAGGTCGGCCGTCCTCCTCATGGCTGGAAATCTGGCTACGGAAACGAGGGCATTAGGAATGCCGTCTTGCAAGAGTACTCGGCAATACTGCGGATGAACGTGGTGTTCGCGAGCCTTCGCAACATGGAATTCTCCAACGGGACAAACGCATCTCACGTACTTGCCAAACGGGAGTCGATTCCGCCGGTTGTCAGGTCTGTCGGAGAAGACCGCGTTGTGATAATTGCGGGATGCCGCCGCGTATCTCGACGGACATGGTTTGAAATCCGGCCGCTTCATCTGGAGTCGCCGGGCGACAGGATTCCATTCCGTAACCACATCTGAGTCTGTGCGAGGAAATTGATGACCAAAGTTAAATCCGAAACCGCAACTCTTTCACTCAAGGGCAAATCCTTTGATCTCCCGGTCCACACTTCAGCGCTGGGGCCTGATGTCGTCGATATTCGAAATCTCTATCGTGATGCGAATGTCTTCACTTACGACCCGGGATACACGTCGACAGCTTCGTGTGACTCATCCATCACGTTCATAGATGGCGAAAACGGAAAACTCCTGTATCGAGGATATCCGATCGAGCAGCTTGCACGGGCCTCCCACTACCTGGAGGTTTGCTATCTGCTGTTGTACGGCGACCTGCCCAACCGTGAACAGCTCGAAGATTTCGAGACCCGGGTAACCCGTCATACGATGGTGCACGAGCAGTTGCTATTTCTCTATCGCGGATTTCGAAGGGACGCGCATCCGATGGCCATCGCGTGCGGGGTCGTTGGCGCCCTTTCCGCGTTTTATCACGATTCAACCGACGTCAATGATCCGCTGCAACGCGAGATCGCGTCGATAAGGATGATTGCCAAGATCCCGACGATCGCGGCAATGGCGTACAAGTACTCGGTCGGGCAACCGTTTGTATACCCGAGAAATGACCACGACTATGCGTCAAATTTCCTGCAAATGTGTTTTTCCGTTCCGGCGGAAGACTATAGCGTCAACCCCGTCATGAGTCGGGCTCTCGACCGGATTTTCATGCTTCATGCCGATCATGAGCAGAACGCTTCGACCTCAACCGTTCGCCTCGCCGGCTCGTCCGGCGCCAATCCATTTGCATGTGTCGCGGCCGGAATTGCCTGTCTTTGGGGTCCTGCTCATGGTGGCGCGAACCAGGCGTGCCTGGAGATACTCAAGGAAATCGGCACCGTTGACAGGATTCCTGAATACATCAAGCGCGCACGCGACCGGTCAGACCCGTTCCGGTTGATGGGATTCGGGCACCGCGTCTACAAGAATTACGATCCCCGGGCGCAGGTCATCAAGGAATCGGCCGACGAAGTGCTCGATTACCTCGGTACAAAAGACAAGCCGATACTTAAGGTCGCCAAGGAATTGGAACGAATCGCGCTCCAGGACGATTACTTTGTCGAGAAAAGGCTGTACCCGAATGTCGATTTCTATTCGGGCATAATCCTCGAGGCACTGGGATTCCCGACCTCGATGTTTACGCCGATATTCGCCCTGAGCCGAACCGTCGGGTGGATCGCGCAGTGGAAGGAAATGCTGGCGGACCCGGTGCAGAAGATCGGCCGGCCCAGGCAACGGTACACTGGCAAGTCGATCAGGGAGTACGTCCGGATTTCCGACCGGCCTTGACTGCAAGGTTTCCCGCGTCACGAGGGCCTGGCGAGGCGGGTCAACCAGGACAATCCAATACTGGGTCAACGGCCTTCGAATTCAGGAGGCCTTTTTTCAAGAAATGCCAGAACGCCTTCCCGGAAGTCACGGGTGCGGCTCGCCTGGCCCTGCAAGCGGCACTCGATATCCAGCTGCTGTTCCAGCGACTGCTCCAGGCTCAGTCCGAGGGCCTGCTTGGCCAGCCTGTATGCTTCAGTCGGGCCTTTGGCCAGATACCGCGCGGTTTCCGCCAGGGAATCTTCAAAATCCTCGTCCGGTACACAGCGCCAGATCATTCCCCAGTCGGCCGCTTCCGAAGCCGAAATCCGCTCTGACAGCAGCGCTGCCCCGAGCGCCCTCGACAGGCCGATCTTGCGGGGTAGCCAGTAAGTCCCCCCGGCATCGGGAATCAACCCGATCCTGGTGAAGGCCTGCAGGAAGTAAGCGCTTTCCTTGGCCAGCGTGATGTCCGTGCATAGTGCCAGGTTGGCCCCTGCCCCGGCAGCAGCGCCGTTTACGGCAGAAATCGTGGGAATCGTGCAATCTGAAATTGCCCTGACCAGCGGAACATATTCTTCACGTAATGTGGTTTCGATATCGATACTGGCGACGTTTTCCGAATTTCCGAGATCCTGCCCCGAACAGAAAGCCTTTCCGTGGCCGGTCAGAACAACGACCCTTGCGTCATCTTGTGCGAACTCGAACGCATGCACCAATTCAGCACGCATCTGGGCGTTCAGGGCGTTCATTTCGTTCGGCCTGTGCATCATGATCGTTGCGATGTCGTCGAAAACGGAAAATTGCAGTGTCTCGTATTCCATCGGGATTTCCTGGTTTTTCCCGGCGCCTGGATTTCTCAGGTCGGGAAGGACGGTCGCACCGGAGCAAATGCCTTCAATCTGCCAGGTATCGCAATCACTCCTGCCATGACCTACCCTACACGTCTTTGGACTGGCGAGGAAATCCTGCAGATAAACGCGATTTCCGATGCCAATGAACCTGCCTTGGGTTGGAAAATGCACTTGGCACTGCTCAAGTCACCGGCTTGCATCGTACTGGTAACCCGTTTGACGCGCGTCTCCGTTGTCATTCCCTGGTCAGATGCCGCAGGCGTTCCGATTCCCGCTCGGACAAGGACTGGAGTGGCTTCATTCGCCTGCTCCTGCGCACGATCACCGCCGCCAGTACGCCGCCGCCGAAAAGAGCGACCGGACCCGCGAGCCAGAGAATGAGGTTCGAACCACCCTTCCCCGGTTTCAACAACACATACTCGCCGAATCGATCAACGATGTAATCGAGCACTTGCTGATTGGAATCGCCCGCGGTCAGCCGTTCTCTCACAAGTATCCTGAGATCAGCGGCAAGGTCCGCATTCGAACTGTCAATGTTCTCGTTTCGGCAGACAAGGCACCGAAGTTGGCGGGAGATTTCCTGGGCGCGGGCTTCGAGTTCAACGTCTTCCAGCATCTCGTCCGGTTCAACCGGAATCGCCGGCCTCGCAAGCAACCCAAGAAGCAGGACCGCGAGGGTCCACCGGGTCATCCAGTTTCCGTTCCGCCGGGTCATTCTGTCCCGGAGCCTATCATGGTGCCTGCCTTGACGATTTTGCCGCTGTTCTCGACACACCGGTTTCCAGGCCGTCAGGTAGTCGCAATCCCGGCGGAATTCCTGATGCCGCGTTGACGGCCAATCCCGACACGGATCCTTCGATCCGAAAGGCTCAACAGGCCACCCATCGCCATGATCGCTGCACCTGCCCAGATCCACACGGCGAACGGCTTGACGTACGTTCGTACAACCCAAAAACCTCCTTCTTGCCGCTCACCGAGAACAAGATAAAGGTCACGGGAAAACCCGGTGTCAATTGCAGCCTCGGTAGTCTGCGATCCCGAGACAAGATAGGTGCGTTTTTCCGGCGCCAACGAAGTCACCGGAGTCCCGGATCGTGACACGTCAAAAACGCCTGCGACTGACAGGTAGTTTGGCCCGACCTCCTGCCTTACGTCCGTGAAGTGAAACACGTAATTTGCTACACTGAAGGTGTCACCCGGTTTCGCCAGCCGAATATCTGTCGTCTCCCAGGCCGTAATTGCGGAAATACCGAACAGGGTTATTCCGAGGCCAGCGTGTGCGAACGACTTCCCCCAAACCCTTCGAGGGAGTCGGTTCAGACTCATGGACGGAAACACAAGCCAGGAATCCCGGCTTCGCACCCCGATCAGGAGTTCTCGTACTGCGCCTAACACCAGCCATGCGGCTAGGGCTGCCCCGACAGGTGCCAGCATGCGACCACCGGTTTGAATGACCCAAACCAGCAATCCGAGGGATAGCGACAATGCGAGTACGCCCCTGAGTCTTTTCATGGATATCCGGAGATTTCCCCGCTTCCAGGGTAACGATGCCCCGAGAGGAAGAACGGCGGCCAGGACAACCATGAATGGCGTGAAAGCCTGATCGAAAAACGGTGGACCTACAGAGAGCTTACGATCCCATACCAGTTCGGCGACAAGCGGCCAGATCGTTCCAACGAAAACAACGAACGCGGCAACGCAGAGCAGGAGGTTGTTCAGGATGAGAGCGGATTCACGGCTGATGGCAGTAAACCCGGCGGAGCCTCCACTGGCTCCGGATCTTGACGCGAACAGCGCGAGTCCCCCGCACGTCGCAACTGCCAGGATGGCGAGGATGAAAACCCCCCGGCCCGGGTCGTCAGCAAAAGCATGAACCGATGTCAGGACTCCCGAGCGAACGATGAAGGTTCCGATCAAAGTGAAGGAAAAGGCGAGGATCGCCAGCAAAATTGTCCAGTTCATCAACAGGTTGCGTTTCTCTGTCACGATAGCGGAGTGGAGCAGCGCCGTTGCCGCGAGCCACGGCATGAAGCTGGCGTTTTCGACCGGATCCCAAAACCACCAGCCTCCCCAGCCCAGTTCGTAGTAAGCCCACCATGAGCCCAAGGCGATCCCGATTGTCAGCCAAATCCATGCAAACAAGGTCCAGGGCCGGACCCACCGTGCCCAAGCGGCATCAACCCGTCCTCCTATCAGCGCAGCGATGGCGAAACTGTAGGTCAAGGACAAACCGACGTAGCCAAGATAAAGAAATGGCGGATGTAACGCCAAGCCTGGATCCTGCAACAGGGGATTGAGATCGTTGCCATCGAGCGGTGGAACGGAGAGGCGCTCGAAAGGGTTTGAGGTCAGTATCAGAAAAGCCAGAAATGCTGTCGTGATCATCGACTGAACTGCAAGAACCCGCGCCTTCAGCTCCAGAGGCAATCCTTGATCGAACAGTGCAACGAGCGATCCGCACAAGACGAGGATCAATACCCAGAGCAGCAAGGATCCCTCGTGGTTCCCCCAAACGCCGGTAACCTTGTACAGCAGCGGCTTCAGGGAGTGGGAATGGTCTGCGACCAGCCTGACGGAAAAGTCGGACGTAACGAAAGCCGCGGTCAGGCCTGCAAAGGCAAGCCCAACCAGCACGAATTGGAGAATCATACCGGATGCCGCGAACCGCATCCACCTGGTCCAGCCGCACCGTGCCCCGACGAGCGGTATGACGACGGTCGCACAGGCAACGAAGAGCGCCGTCAAGGCAGCAAATTGAGATAACTCTACGCTCATGATGTTCGCAACGCAGTCTGCGGCTTCTCCGATCCTGGTCCCTCTCGCTTCAAAGTGCTCCGAGGAACATCCACCAGTTCAGGCATGAATCTGTTTCCACGAGTTCAATTGGCAGGCCTGTATACCCCTTCTTCCCTGAGCGACTCTATCACCTCTTTCGGCATGTAGTTTTCGTCGTGTTTCGCGAGGATCTCCGTCGCCAAAAATGTCCCGGAGTCGAGCGTTCCCAACGCGACCACACCTTGTCCCTCCCGAAAGAGATCGGGAAGGATTCCCGTGAAGGTCACGGGGATTCGATGCGATCCGTCAGTAACCTGAAAACGAACGCCCAAATCATGTACTATCAGGCTTCCCTCTTCGACCAAACCACCCAGCCTGAACGGAACGCCGTCACGAATGTCCTGGTTCTTGACGATCTGGCTGGGATTGCGGAAGAACTGGATTCCGTCCCTGGCAGCATATCCGATCAAGACCGTCGCGAGCGCCAGAAGCGTAACCGCCGCTGCGATGACCTGGAGGCGGCGTTTCTTCCTGAGACCACGCATCGACACCTGGCTACGCGACTAGGGGAACAGCGCCGGGGCCATCAGCCCTTCAGTCTCGGGCAATCCGAGCATGAGATTGGCATTCTGTACGGCCTGGCCCGACGCGCCTTTCACCAGGTTGTCGAGGACGGAAAGAACGATTGCTCGATTTTCACGCCGATCGGAAACGACACCGATATGGCAAAAATTCGCGCCACGAACATGGTGGGTGTCCGGAATTTCACCGAATGGCAACACCAAGACAAAAGGTTCATTCGCGTAGCGGTCGGCGAGAGCCCGGTGAACGTGCCCGGGATTCCCCTTGACATGAACCGTTGCAAGAATTCCCCGGTTTTGCGGCAGAAGATGAGCGACAAACGTTGGGCTGACAGGTTTTCCTGCCATTCTGGTAAATTCCTGCTCAAACTCGGCGATATGCCGGTGGGAAGCCACGCTGTACGGCCGGTACCCTTCAGAAACCTCCGAGTGCAGAATCGCTTCGCTGGGCGATCTTCCTGCGCCCGACACTCCGGTCGCCAGGTCGATGACGATCTCGTCGGAATCGACGACTCCTGCATCCAGTAGCGGTAACACGGCCAGGAGCCCGGTTGCGGCATTACACCCGGTTCCCGCAACGAGGCGAGCGTCCCGAATCTCATCGCGATAGAACTCCGTCAGACCGTAAACTGCCTCCTGAACCAGCAGAGGAGCAACATGCTCGACTCCGTACCATCGCCTGTATTCGTTTACGTCTTTCAATCGGAAGTCCGCAGAAAGATCGACCACTCTGGCCGCCTCGACAACCTGTTTGACCGCGTCCTGGCTGACCTTGTGCGGCAAAGCACTGAACACGATGTCGATTTCGGTCAGGTCAATCTGATCGAGTCGTGCCAGACCGGGCAGATCAAGGTGCCGCAAGTGAGGAAAAACAGTGCTGACCGCCATACCGGCCTTCCTGTCCGCGGCGAGCGCCGCGACTTCCATGCTTGGATGTGAAGCGATCAGGCGTATGAGTTCGGCGCCCGTATAGCCGCTCGCACCGAGAATCGCGATTTTGTGCTGTTTCGACACGATAGTCTCCGGAGACGAGTTCACGGGTCGAATTAAGGGAACTCCTGAGCCCGTGCAACGCCGATGACTTGCCTTTCTTCGTATCGCCCCCGATACAAGTGTTGAATTCCCTGCGGCGCCGAAAAGTGTTTTCGAGCGCCGGGAATCGACAGGCCGTTTCCGATGCCGAGTGAATGACACCGGTCGGCTGCAGCAAGGATCCCTGATTCGGGAAACAGGCGATTCAACGAAACCATGGAGGCCAGCCGGCTGAATGATGCCCGGATCCAGGAGATGGCCAGACATGAACCTGGTTGCAATTCCAATGCAACTGCAGGCAATTCCGGTTCTCGGTCAACTTTGCCATGGTGTTTGACTTCGTTCGCCGTTACGCCACAATTGACGGCGGACTGGCGATACCACGCCGCTAGACAGCGAAGAGGCGTCCCGGAAACAGGTGAAACGCCCCGACCGGCAGGCCCGGTTGAGACGCCGTGGCACGTGTCCGCACCGGGATTCCGGCCAGTGGCTATTTGCCAAGGCAATCGGGATTCCGGCCTGAACGGACGGTAGCTGCCAGCGCCTGGAAGACTTGTCGATCAACCAAAACCGGAAGAAAAAATTGGAAAACGACATCTTGCTCGAATCGCAGGGCGGCTCCATCGCCCGCCTGACGCTCAATCGACCCGAAAGCCGCAACAGCCTGTCCACCGCGATGCTTCGACAGCTCACTGAGGCGATCTCCAGACTCGGGGACTCCCGGGACGTCCGGGTGATCGTCCTTTCCGCTAATGGACCGGGATTCTGTTCCGGGCACGATTTGAGGGAATTGACGCAGGCGCGGCAAAATCAGGACAGGGGCGCGATGTTCTTCGAGGAAACAATGAACCTCTGTTCCAGGCTCATGATGACGATCACACGCACTCCTAAACCCGTAATCGCCGAGGTGCACGGTATTGCAACTGCTGCGGGATGCCAGTTGGTCGCCACTTGCGACCTGGCTGTCGCGTCCGACGATGCTCGATTTGCCACGCCCGGCGTGAATATCGGCCTGTTTTGCTCGACTCCAATGGTTGCACTGTCCCGGAATGTCGGACGCAAGGCATCGATGAACATGCTATTGACAGGGGACATGATCGACGCGGACGAAGCACGCGTGATCGGACTCGTAAACAAGGTGGTTCCGAAACGGAACCTGCGTCAATCAGTCGACGGGTTGGCGGAAAAGATCACATCCAAGTCTCCCGCAATCCTCCGCATTGGCAAGGAAGCATTCTATCAACAGATCGATCTGACCCTGCCCGAGGCATACCGGTTCGCCTCCGAGGTCATGGTCATGAACATGCTGGAGGCAGACGCCGAGGAAGGCATAGGCGCGTTCCTGGACAAACGGTTACCGACGTGGAATGCGGATCGAGAAAGTTGCGGAAATTCTTGACTGGTGACGGAACCTGGCGATTCGCTATCAAGGTACGGCAACAATGAATCGATCTCTGGCCGGGTCCACCTCTGCCATGTCTCTTTCCTGAATCAAGGCCGGCTTCGATGGCCGTAAACGGACTCGCGAATCAATCGCAGGATTGTCGGTACGAACGATCCGACGCCCATGTCAGGCCAAAGCGAATGGAAGGGTGAACGGGCGCCGCTCCAAGGCGCCCGGTAACGATTCTGTATGGCCGAAGAAAGACTTTTCGGGCGCGGCGATTCCGTCAGCGTTTCGAGAACTGGAAACTGCGGCGGGCCTTCCGCTTTCCGTACTTTTTTCGTTCAACCACCCGGGCGTCCCTGGTCAGGTACCCGGCCGATTTCAGCGCAGGCCGCAGCGACGGATCGTAGAGTTGGAGCGCCTTCGAGATTCCATGTTTGACGGCACCGGCCTGTCCGGAAAGACCACCTCCCTTTACCGTCGCCTTGACGTCAAACTCGTCCCTGACTCCGGCGACATCGAACGGTTGGCGAAGAACCATTTGAAGCACGGGACGTGCAAAGTAGCTCTCGATATCCTTGCCATTGATGACAAAACGGCCCGACCCGGGCTTGATCCACACGCGGGCCACGGCGTCCTTGCGCTTGCCCGTCGCATAAGAGCGCCCGAATTGATCGCGAACCGGTTCGCGTTGTGCAACTGGTTCAGCGGGAAGGGCTTCAGACCCGTCCGCAACCGCTTCGTTCAGGTCTGCCATTGATCTGATCGATTCATTCATCGTCATTCGCTCCGGGTATTTTTCGGGTTCATCGACTTGACGTCCAGAACCTCCGGTTTCTGGGCAGCATGAGGGTGCTCAGAACCGGCATACACCCTCAAGTTCGTCAGCTGGCGTCGACCCAGGGGGCCTTTAGGAAGCATACGCCGAACGGCCTGCATGAGCAGGCGTTCGGGATGTGCACCCGATAGAATCTGACTGGGAGTCCGGCTCTTGATTCCGCCCGGATAACCGGTGTGCCAATAGTGAACTCGATCCGTCCTTTTCTTTCCGGTCAATTGAACCTTGTCAGCATTGATGACAATGACATTGTCTCCCATGTCCATGGAAGGAGTGAATGTCGGTTTGTGTTTGCCTCGAAGGCGGGCAGCAATGATCGATGCGAGGCGCCCGAGTACGACTCCATCTGCATCAATAAGCACCCATCTCTTGTCGACATCAACAAGTCTCGCCGAATAGGTCTTCATGCCTCAACCCCACGTTGATTCTTGCAGGTGTTCATCCAGAAGGCTGCTGTATCCTAAAACGGTTCAATCAAGTCAATGCCAAACTATGGAAAATAATCATGAAAAAATAACGCTTTATATGTGGGGTATATTATTACCTCATTTTTTTCGTGGAGGAATCGAGTATGTCAGCACGGCGTGTGCAATCATCCCGTCGACACCGTCCGCGTAGACGTCCACTTCGCACACGCACAGGGATATTCCGAGTTTCAGGATCCTGGCACGCCCCAGCAGGTCACTCCGGGGTGGTTTTCTCATGAAATTGATCGAACAGTTCGTCGTCACCGCCAATTCCATGGGACCGATGCGTGACAACAGGGCCAAGTAGACCGAAACGTCTGCCAGGGCAAAAATCGACGGGCCTGAAACGGTGCCCCCTGGTCGCAGGTCTTGCTCCCGGACCTTGAGGCGGACATCGATCCCCCGATCGGTCAAATTCACGATTTCAAATTTGTTGCCTACCTGGGGAAATCTCTCCCGCAGGAATTCGCCAAGATCCCGTTCATTCATCATCAGGCGCATTCAGGCGCTCCTCACCCAATGCGCCCCGCGGTTCGATTTCGTTCCGTTCCACACGGCATTCGGCGCCGACCGAACCATCGCATACGTGGTCACGGCGTCCGTCCCTGTTCCGCGAGTCCTGTCGTTCGACAAGGTTTGCGTGACGCGGGTGGGCAATAAATCCGCCCGTGTGGGTTGATTTCGGTCCCAAGTGGACCAAACGAATAGCTGTCTGCAATTGCGTATTTCTTTGACACCTTTCTTCGGGAGGCCTTGTTCAAGCGACCACCTGCCCCCTCAGCAACCGTAAAGCTCGCCGAACTTTTCGTTCAGGTAATCAATCAGGGGGACTTCCGTCGGACTGTGGCCGATGACCTGTTTCATCAGTTTGCGCGGCAGGTAGACTTTGCCATGCCTGTGAACCTTTTCGCGCAACCAGGCGAGTAGAACGCTCACGTCTCCACGAGAAACCTGTTCATCAAGGTCAGGGATGTCCAGGGCCACCCGCGCCATGATCTCGGCCGCGTAAATGTTCCCGATCGTGTAGGTGGGAAAATACCCGAAACCGCCTTGTGCCCAGTGAATGTCCTGGAGAACCCCGTTGCTGGCCTTGTCGACGGCAAAACCAAAGTCTTCCAAAAAACGATCATTCCACGCGGCTTCCAAGTCATTCACTTCAAGGTCGCGGTTAATGAGCGCCCGTTCGAGATCGAACCTCAGCATGATGTGAAGGTTGTACTGGACTTCATCAGCCGAGGTCCGGATGTACCCCGGTTTGATTGCGTTAACGGCGCGATATAGATCGTTGGAATCAGGAATCCAGGAGGTTCCGAATTGACCGCACATTCGCTTGTACAGATGGTTGCAATACGCGCGGCTGCGGCCAATCTGGTTTTCCATGATGCGACTTTGGGACTCATGGATACCCATGCTCGTCCCGGTTCCGAGAATAGTCGATCCAAGGTCTTCATCGACACCCTGTTCATAGAGAGCGTGTCCCACCTCGTGGATGGTTGAATACAGGCAGTCCAATGGATCGCTTTCGTCAACGCGATTCGTGATCCTGACATCGCTATGTGACCCGGCCGTGAACGGATGAACGCTTTGGTCCACCCGCCCCCGGGACAAGTCATATCCGAACTCCACCGCAATCTCCTGAGCGAGATCAATTTGCTGCGGCTCCGGGAAACATCCCTTGATTTCCGGCACTGTCTTTCCGCTGTCGCGTACTCTTCCCAGCAAATCGGTGATGCCGTCGCGCAGCCTGCGAAACGTTTCCGAAATCTCTTCGCTGCTCGTTCCGGGTTCGAACTCGCTCAGCAATGCATCGTAAAGACAGCCATCTCCGGCGATCGCTTCGGCCTCTTGTCGTTTCAGTTGGACCATCCGTTCGAGCATCGGACGAAAAGACTCGAAATCACTGTCTTTTTTGGCCTTGGCCCAGGTGTTCGCCGACTCGGGTGTCACACGCGCGATTTCAGCCGCAAGTTCAACGGGCACGCGCACGGCACGCTCACGCCTGGTTTTGGCAACCCTGATTGTGGCTGACTTGCGTGCGTCCAGATCGCCAGGGTCGACGGCATCAAGCAAATCCCCGAGTTCGCTGGCAACCCAACGAGAATGGACGATCTCCTCAAGCGCGCCGTTCTGTTTTCCCCGCTGATCCTGCGCGCCTGCGGGCATGCAGGTTTCCAGGTCCCAAATGAGCAGTCCCTGGACCTGTTCAAGCAAGGTCGTTTTCGTCAGGTAGGCACCGAGTTCGTCATAGGATATGTCGTCGTCGCGCTTGGCCATCGTCATTCACTTCCTATTCGGTCATCAGGCGGAAATACTGCCAACAACCTCAGCCTGGTAATGAAGAGAAATGTCGCGACGGCCCCCGCCTGATGGAGGATTGCGGTATGACTCGATGCTTGCCCGAAAAGAGTGACGATGCCCGCCAGTGCCTGGCACAAGACCACAACGATGACGAGCGCACTCCAGTTTCTGATCGAGACCATCGAGGACCGCCTGCAGCGTAGCCAGAAAAACACCGAAAACCCCAGGATCAGGTATGCAACCAACCGGTGATTGAACTGCGTCAATGCGGCGTTTTCGAAAAAGTTGATCCAGAACGGACTGTAGTCAAAGCTTTCGTCGGGCAGGAACTGGCCATTCATGAGCGGCCAGTCCACGTAACCCCTGCCGGCATCCAGGCCAGCGACGAGTCCGCCAAGAAAAACCTGCAAGAGCATGATCGTCACGAACACCGCCGAATACCGTGAGATCCGGCTGTTTCTGCGACGCGTCGCCTGAAGCAATTCGACCGGCTGCATCCTTGCCAGCCAGTACGACCAGGCAGCCAGGCCGAGAATCGCGAATGCGAGCGTGCTGTGGATTGCCAGCCGGTATGCCGCGACATCGACATTTCGCCCTGACAGCCCCGATGTCACCATCCACCATCCGAGGACGCCCTGAACAATGATCAAAATGCCGATTTGCGACGAACGAATGATCCAGTTTCGGTTGAGGCCCCCGCGCGCGAGGAGCCAGGCAAACCCGGCCAACCAGACAACTCCCAACAGCCTGGCAATCATCCGATGAGCCCACTCCCACCAGTAAATGCTCTTGAATTCCGCGAGAGTCATGCTTGCGTTCTGCAAGGCAAACTCAGGAATCAATTTGTATTTTTCGAATTCTTGAGCCCAATCCTCGGTTGTCATGGGTGGAATGACTCCCGAGATCGGCTTCCATTCCGTAATCGAGAGGCCACTGTCCGTCAGCCGTGTCATCCCGCCGATGAGAATCGTTCCGATGACCAGCAAGATCTGAATGAGGAGCCACCAGGCTACCAGCCTCCTGACCCTGCCGGTCTTTTGTCCGCGGGAAGGCCTGCCACCGGAACCGGGCTCCAAGCTGCGGTCCGGGTCCGGTACATGTTCAAAAATCTTTTTTCCGGAAGTCATGCATTCACCGAGTCACCAGACGGTCATTGGGAATTCCGGACCGCGAATCGGGTCCCGGCCGATTTGATCCGGACTTACAACAAATCGAAACCGCACACACCGGAGCTTTTGTGCCGAAATCAGCTGGCGAACCCGTGATCTGACCGACTTCCGAACGGCATGAATGTTCACGGCATTTCCAGCACTGATTGAGTTTCCGCGGTAAATTCTCCTTGTCAGGCGCGGCGCTTTACACTCCCCTTCTTCATCGGGGTCGCGCAAAGGTGCGGCCCCGGCACTAATCCTTCGGGTGAATTGAGGCTCCTTCCGATTGCATGTCACGGCATCACGGCAACTGACAGCAGATTACCCGTCCTCGCGATGCAATTTTTTCAAACATCACCGTTTGGTGGCATGACTTCCAGAGCCCGGTCTTCTATCCGTCAGTGTTCGAATGACACCGTGAATCGTCCGGACATCGCGACCTGTCAGCTGCATTCGGGAAAGCAGGTTGCGTAAGTTTCGTTTCATCCTCGAAGCCTTTGATTCTGGAGTAAAAAACCCGCGAGCCGAGAGTTCCTTCTCAAGACGATCGGCCAAGACCTGCACTTCCGAAAACTCTGCCATCGGTTCGGGATTGCGGCGGGGTGTGCTTTCACATGAGGAGTCTTCCGCGGCGACCCACCACTCATAGGCCAACAACAGCACAGATTGTGAAATATTCAGCGACCTGAACCCCGGATTTACCGGTATGGTTACGATGGCATCGGCAAGCGAAACATCGGAATTGTTCAAACCGGATCGCTCTGGACCGAAAAGAAGGCCAACCCTGTTGCCGTCGGCCGCCATTTGCCGCGCATTCCGCATCGCCTGCCGGGGAGACAGAACATTCTTGGTCATGTCTCGCGTCCTCGCGGTCGTCGCAAAGACAAAATTCAGTCCTGAAAGTGCTTCCCTGGTCGTGGCGTACAACCGTGCCCGCTCCAGTATCCATTCAGCTCCGCTTGCCATCGCGACGGCAGATGGATTCGGCCACCCGTCGCGAGGGTCCACGATCCGAAGGTGTTCCAGTCCAAAGTTGAGCATGGCCCTGCACGACGCACCTATGTTCTCCCCCAATTGCGGGCGAACCAGAATGACGGCAGGGCGAAAATCCGACAAAGTTCCCTCATCGGTCATTTCATCGAAATCCCAGTTGCGTTCCTTGCCTTTCATTCGACTATCCTCAACTGTACCGTTTTTCCCATAAGCAAGGCATGCCGCATGATTGGGGACAACTCGTCGCCCGGACCTTGATTTGACATTGTGGCTGTGCGACGGTTTTTGTCATTTCCCGGTTGACGTCTTTCGGGGTGATTGGATTACCTCGGATTGTTTCATGGGCAACGAAAGCTCCCCATCAGTTGCCACCGATTTTACACAGAATCCTCACGCGGTTCCCGGCATACGCAGCCGCTTGCCCTCTTCCTCTGCGAGGCTCGGATCCTGAAAGGCGTTACACTCGTCGAGTTCACGTCTCGTCTCTTCAAGCGAGCGCCAGTCGACGGCGGCGGTCCATCTCTGCGCGTAGTCGAGCATGCGGATCAGGGGTTGAGGTAAGCCGGATTGCGACAGCGCCTTCAAGGCGGAGAGATAGTTGGAACGGTAAATGGTGGGCACGACGATACGCTCTTCCCCTGCAGCGACCAACTCGCTGTTCATCATGATCCGTGCCGCCCTTCCGTTGCCGTCCGAGAATGGGTGGACTTCCGAGATAAGGAACTTAATGAATATCGCGCGCTGAAAGGCCGTTTCCAGGCTACGGCAAAGTTCGAAACCTTTCTCCAAAGTGCCCTGCACAAGGTCAGGCGCCACGAATATGGTGGAACCTGCGCGATTCCCTGCCCGCTTGTAGTTGCCGGGCCGCACGTCCGTTCGACCTTCCATGATCGACGCGTGGCGGGCTTTGAGAAGAGCTTCCATTGCGAAGGCATTTGACGCGGTGCGGGACATTTCTCGCTGATCGGAAACGATGCGCCAGGTGCCCAGGATATCGTGCGCGTCTGCGGGCCGCTCGTTTGGAATGACACCGCGGAACACGATGTCAGCGGCTTCGTCGACAGCAAATTCGGTGCCCTCGATGAAGTTCGAGAAATAGGCTTCGAAGAAGGCGAGCGTCGCATTGGCCTCGGGACGCCGAATGGGCGCGATTCGGAAAAGCGGAGGTTGGTCACGTAGCGCCTTGTGCAAGGTTTGGAACAGAACCATTCGGTCCGAGTCGTAGGGGCGGCCCAAACGACGGGCGATGGCGGGAGGTGCGGTAAGTTTCGCCTCGCGGGTTCCGAGCATGGCTCCGATCATCGCATCAAGGGTCGAGGCTTCTGCCTCGAGTTCAAGGGACGAGGCCAATGCACGAATCTCGTCACGTAATCGGTTTGCTGCTTCTTCACCTGAACGGCGAATGAAAGTCTCGAGGCGTTCTTCGATTTCGGCTCGGCCGAGTGTGCGCCTCACGAGGCTGCCGCGTGCACGTGACGGACGCGTGTTTTCCAGATAGGCGCGCGCAGTCGAGCTCAGGAAGAGTCCGCCGAGAAACGGTCGGTCGGTAGGGAGCGGCCCCGGACCGCGCCGTGGTCGGAGAGTGAGACCCGGGAGCCGGATGTTCTGGCCGCGTGCGGTGATCAGACAGATCGAGCCGTCGCTCGCCGGTGCGTTCTCCAATGCGGTACGATCAGCAACAAGTGCTCCCGGAAAAAACCCGATGACGATATTCCATGAATTGCGCGTTACGATCATCTCGGGCGGATCGACTAGGTTGCGGGTATAGAGCCTTGAGGCAAGCTTGCGCAGCTTGCCGGCCTTGACCGCGCGCGATACAGCGCGCGCGGTGTGCTTGTCGGATACGAATGCTTCCGGCATGTGTTCCAGCGATTTGGCAACGGAAATTCTGGGCATTAATCGTCCTTTCAACGGCAAAATACGGATATTTTACGTGATAAGGAAGAAAAAATAAGACTTTTTCAGAGTTAAGCAGGGTTCGGGAAATCACTCAAGGCATTTTCGGAAGACCGGAATTCGGTGCCGGGATGCCGGCGGCATGGCCGTGTCGCGAACCTGCACCCGCAGCTCATCGAAAGAGGCAAATCCACCATGACGATTCCCGACTTCACTGCGGAAAACCAGGTCGCCGTCGGTTCCCCCTTGGTGATGGTCGAGGCCGCGAACAAGGCAAGGGCAACCGGAGGTGTGATGGCGCCAGCCACGGCGGAAAAGAACGTGAACATGTGTGCCGCAAAATATCGAAATCCCGAAACCGGAAAAAACCGGCCCCATCAGCAGGGCCGCGTTGATAAAGACCGGGACCGCAGGCAAGGCATCCTCATAACAGGAAGAATCGCGATCAACATTGCCATGAACGTGCGGTCAACTGGAACGTAACCGACCCGCGACGTCCCGGGTCAAGGGATTGAAACCACACCGGCACATCCAAAGAAATGAAGGTCGGTAGCCCCGTGACGTTCGAATCCGGGCGCTGCCCCGAAATTCGGGGGCAACCCGGAATCTGGAATCCAGGCCTCCACGCTCTTTCGCGGCATACATCCGTAAATCAAGGAACCAACATGTGGTTTGTTCCGCCTGTTTTCCGAGTTTTGGCCTCCAGGACTTGAAGGCCGCCGGCATTCATGTTCGGTTTTCGGCCTGGATCCCAGGGAATTGGCAGATTCGCTTTGAAGCGAAGACCCCGATTCGGCAAACCACCGTCCGCAATATGCGATTGCGTGTTGACCTCGTCTCCCGTGTTCATCCAATTGAAAGACCATGACCATTTACAAGGTACTGAGACGCAAGGAGTTCATCAGCTTTCTCGCCAGTGCACGTACGCGTGGAAGCACAGCGGACGAGAGGGATGGGTTCATTCACCTGTCAACAGCATCGCAATTGCCCGGGACCCTGGACAATCATTTCAGCGGCGACATTGACCTGAGCATACTTTCGTTCGAGTCGCGGGATCTGGGACACGATCTCCGCTGGGAACATTCGCGAAATGGCGGTCTGTTTCCACACGACTTCGGTGTACTCGAGGCCGAGTTGATCCGGTCCTGGTATCCGGTCAGGCGCGTTTCCGGCCGACACGTTTTGCCAGCGGGTCTGAATTGAACGTCTTCGAGAAATCCGGATTGGCGCTTGTCAACCGACTCGACCCGGAATTCGGTCATGAGGCAACCATCCGGGCCCTGAAACTCGGGCTGGTTGGGGGAACCGGCCCTGTTTCCACTTCAAGAACAAGGACGACTCTGGCTGGCATTCAACTCCCGAATCCCGTCGGGTTCGCCGCTGGACTGGACAAGAATGCAGAAGTGGTCCGTCCATTGCTGGCGACCGGGGTCGGATTCCTGGAAGTCGGTGCGGTGACCCCGAAGCCGCAGGCAGGCAATCGAAAACCGCGCCTGTTCAGACTGGCCAAGGATCGTGCGATCATCAATCGAATGGGTTTCAACAGCGACGGCGCAGCGGCCGTCGCAAGCAGGCTCTCCCGTTACCAGGGTTCTGGCGTCATCGGCCTCAATCTTGGATCGAACGCGGAAAGTCCGGACCCGGGCAAGGACTTCGCCGGGGTCATCGAGGCCTGTGGCCCATATGCCAGTTTCGCCACCATCAATGTCTCGTCGCCGAACACCCAGGGACTTCGCAAATTCCAGCAGGCGGATGCTCTGGGCGCCATCGCGGAACGGGTCGTTTTCGAGAGCAGGCGACTACAGCGGCCGGTACCGGTTTTCGTCAAGATCTCGCCGGATCTTGACGATACGGACCTCCGGGCCATCGTATCCGCAATTCCGCGCTCGGGGCTGTCAGGGGTCATTGCCACGAACACGACGACCGACCGTTCTGGGCTTACGGACGCACTTGCCGCCGAAAGCGGTGGCCTTTCGGGAAAACCGTTGCTTGATCGCTCAACCGTCGTTTTGTCAAAAACCTATTCGATTCTTGACGGCCGCTGCCCGGTCATTGGCGTCGGCGGCGTCTCTTCCGCGGATGATGCCTACAGGAAAATCCGGGCCGGCGCTTCCGCCGTCCAGCTTTACTCCGCTCTGGTTTTTTCCGGGTTTTCGCTCGTCAGGACCATCGTACTCGAGCTCGACCGATTGCTCGAACGCGACGGATTCGAGAATGTTTGCCGTGCCGTGGGCGCGGACCTTCGATGAGGGAGCTTCAATTGGCGGGTTGTTGCCCGCCAAGTTTCCGTTCGATCGTCGGATAGCGGACAGCCAACGTCAACGTCCGTACAAGGAAGAAAACGAGTAAAGCCGCCCAGAGGCCGTGATTCCCATAAGCGTCCAGCAGGTACAGAACACTTACGCTATAGGCCAAAAACGCGACAATCATCATGTTGCGCATATCACGGGTTTGGGTCGCTCCGATGAAAACCCCGTCGAGCATCCATGCGCCGGCGCCGATCAGGGGCAGCACTGCAATCCAGGGAAGATATTCAGACGTAACCGTCCTGACTTCCGGCGATGTTGCCATCAGCGCCACCAGCCACTCTCCAAATGGATAAAGCAGGGCCACCAGAACAAGAATGAATGCAAATGCCCAAAACGATGTCAACAGGGCTGCCCGACGTAACGCCGGCCGGTTGTTGGCGCCGAACGCCTGTCCGACCAGTGACTCCGCCGCAAAGGCAAACCCGTCGAGCGCGAACGCCGCGATGTGCAAGAACTGAATCAGGATCTGATCGGCGGCAAGGGTAGCATCATCGAATGACGAACCCAGGAAAAGAAAGGACACGAAGCTTGCCTGCAAGAGGACCGATCGGATCATGATGTCCAGGTTGATCCCTGCCAGCCGCAAGAGGCGGGCCCGGTCGAGAACGGCCGACCAGTCCTTCCAGCAGTCGCGGCCCAGATGACTGCGCGTCAACCAAAGTCCCAGTCCAAGTGCCGCCCATTCCGAAATCACCGATGCCGCCGCAACGCCCGAGATCCCCAAGCCCCACCCGATAACGAACAGGAAGTCGAGGGTGGCGTTCAGACCGTTGACCCACAACTGAAGAACAAAGACAGAGCGCGTCCGTTCCGTCGCGATCAGCCAGCCAAAGATACCGTAGGCAGCAATCGCGGCCGGAGCTCCGAAGAAACGTATTCGCAGGTATTCGCGAGCCAGCATCTCGACTTCGGTTGATGCCGGCGACAATTGAAAACTCGCCCAGATAATCGGAGCCTGGAAAACGACAAACAGGCACCCGGCACCGAAACCGGCCAGGAGTGCCCTCAACAGCATGGCCGAGACTTCCTGGTTGTTTCCGGCACCGACCGCCTGAGCAGTCATGCCTGACGTGCCCATGCGCAGGAATCCGAAAAACCAGTATAGTGCCGACAGGATAATGGCGCCGATCCCGACCGCACCGATCGGGGCCGCCAGGCCGAGTTGACCGATGACGCCGGTGTCGACAGCTCCAATCATCGGAACAGTCGCATTTGCCAGAACGATTGGAATTGCGATTCGAAGAACCCGGCGATGCGAAATCTCGCCTATCGAGCCACTAGGCATCTGCGACCGGATTCAGAAAATGGCCTGTCGCCTCGGCAAAGAGCCGGTCACGCTGTCCTTGCCACGCCTCGACCCGGACGGACACGAACCGTGATCCGAACCGGTTGATTCGGGCTCGAGCATAACTGGTCTCGGCGAGACCCGGCCTCAGGAAATCGATTGAAAAGTCAATTGTCTTGGGAATTTTCTTGATGTGACCTGCCCTGTTGACTTCAGCATCCCCGGTGTTTCCGCCCCAGCTGGATCCTTCTGTTGCGGGCGAATGCGAACGCGACATGAGCTCGACAGCGGCGACGGCTTCCAGGAATCCGGCAATTGCACCTCCGTGAAGAGCCGGAATCAACGGATTCCCGACAAGCTTCTCGGCGAACTTCATGACAGCGGTGAGCTCATCACCATGGCGGTCGAACGTGATCCCCATGAAATCGACGTACGGAATCGTCCAAAAGGCGTCGGGACCGCGTTCGCCCGGCATGGCGCCTGCATTCACGCGTTTCGAGCCTGTATCCGAGGCGCCCGCGTGGACCGCCATGCCGGACGCACCACCGGGTTGGACAAGGCTCTCGTACCAGGCGCGCGAGTTTGCCCCTGTCGGCGTAAACGTAAAGGCACCTGTGGCGGAGGCGACCGGTCGTTTGTCATCGTCCCATGCCTGCGCCCTCACGAAAGCGACGGACTTGGTGGCATGATAAACCTCGGCCCTTGCGCGGACAGACTGCCCGGGACTGGCCGAACGCATGTAATCTATTCGAAGGTCGATGGTCGCCGTCGGAGCGTTGTTTTTCGGATGCGAGAGCACCGCCGCTCCGCCACAGGTGTCCAGCAGCGCCGATACCGCACCGCCATGAATGACCGATGTTCTCGGGTCGCCAACCAGTTCGGGACTCCAGGGCATGCGCATCGTTGCAGCCCCGTCACCGACCGATTCGACATCAATCCCGAGTGCTCTGCAATGGGCGAGCGAATTGACAAAGGCCCAATTCGTCCGATCGTCGGATTTGTTCATTCTTCTTACGCCTCAGGTGATTCCCATGACCTTTCATGGATGCAGGACCGCGTGTGGACGCGGCGATCAGATCGTCCGCCCTCCATCAACGGGCAATATGGCGCCAGTCACCATCCCGGCATCGTCGGAGCAAAGAAAACTCGCGGCGTTTGCCAGGTCGTCGGGGACACTGAATCTCCCCAGCGGAATCGTTGACAGGAAAGCAGCCCTCGTTTCCGGAGTGTCCTCGCCAAGAAACCGTTTGAGCAGGGGAGTTTCGCCGGCGACGGGCGCCAGCGCATTGACGCGAATATGATCGGACGCCAGTTCGATGGCCATGGTTCGGGTGGCCGTGATCATCCATCCTTTCGATGCGTTGTACCAGTTCAATCGCGGCCGGGGCGACAATCCGGCGGTCGATGCGATGTTCAGGATACAACCTCCTCCGGTCTTTTTCATGAGCGGAACGAAATACCTGGCCGTCAAATAGACCGACATGCAGTTGACTCGGAACACCGAAAGGAACTCATCTTCCGATATGTCCTCGAGCGGTGCGGGATCGTGAGTAATCCCGGCATTGTTGACGAGAATGTCCGGGGCACCGAATTCACGGCAGTATGCGCTTGCGAATTCGCCGACGCTTCCGCTGTCGGACACGTCGACCTCGAACGCATGAGCGCCGCACTCGCGAGCAACCGCCGCTGCGCATTCGATATTGACATCTGCTATCGCGACCTGCGCCCCATGCTCCGCGAAACGCCGTGCAATGCCGGCGCCAAATCCTGACCCTCCTCCCGTGACTATTGCTGATTTTCCTTCAAGGATCATGTCATAGCCCTCCTGCCCCGATCCCGAATCCGAAAACGACGTGAATCCGTCGACCAGCACCGCTCTGCCAATCGAAGCGGTCGTCCAACAGCACCTGATCCATTGGCGTTCGTTTACCAGCTTCGCCGCCTGGATGTTCAAGCATGAATTCGACGTTACCAGCCTCGGGGTGCCGAATTGACTCATCGCGACTCGGATGTCGAGTACCAGAATTCGGTTTTCATTTCCGCTTTTGTCGCGGGGTTTCTGACCTTGCGATTCCGCGTTGTCTCTGTCAGCTTCTTTCCATCATGACGAAACGCCGAAATCGCTGCCTCGACTTGACCGGGTTCGACTCGGTTGCGTTGAACAGCCTGCTCATCCTGTTCGTGGTCTTGTCGTCTCTGGCTGCCTCGAGTCACGGCGCAGCCTCCGCAACCATGGACACCACTGCCAAGGCGGCAATCGTCAAGGACATGACGTCCGGAACGATCTTGATGGAGAAGAATCCCGATTTGAGGCTTCCGCCGGCGTCGATGTCAAAGCTGATGACATTGTATCTGCTTTTCGATGCGCTCGAGGAAAAACGGGTCAGCCTGCAAACCAGGTTTCAGGTGTCCAGGAAGGCTGCCGAGATGGGTGGATCGAAGATGTTCCTGAGAGAAGGAGAAACCGTCACGGTTGACGACCTGATCCGGGGCGTCATCGTTCAGTCCGGTAACGACGCTTGCATTGCAATCGCCGAGAACCTCGCGGGAACGGAAGAGGCGTTCGTCCGTTTCATGAATTTGCAGGCCGAGGCAATGGGTCTGGAGACGTCGACTTTTGCCAACTCGACAGGTTGGCCTCATCCGCATCACCTGATGAGCGCGACGGACCTGATCACGCTTGCCGAACGCATCATTGCGGATTTCCCCGAATATTACGGATATTTCAAGGAGCCGAGCTTTACCTGGGGGGGGATCACCCAGAACAACAGGAACCCCCTGTTGGGACTTGACGCCTATGTCGATGGTCTGAAGACCGGTCACACCAACGAGGCAGGCTACGGGTTGGTCGGCTCGGCGGACAACGGCGTTCGCCGAATCCTTTTCGTCGTTTCAGGGTTGGAAAGCGAATCGGAGAGACGGCGTGAATCGTTGCGCCTCGTCAACTGGGCTTTTCGCGAGTTCTCGATTATCAAGGTATTCGAGCAGAATTCCCGGATCGCAAAGGCAAGAGTTTCACTCGGTACAACAAGGGAGGTCGGACTTGTTTCGGCAACAGACTTGTATGTAACGTCGCCTTTCTGGGCGAAAGGCGACATGACCGTTACCCTGAAATATCGTGAGCCGCTGGAGGCGCCGCTGGAAAAAGGAAGCCATGTTGCGGATCTCGTCGTAGAATTTCCGGGATTTCCCCAAACCACCTACCCACTGCGCGCGGAATCATCGGTCGAGAGAGGTGGTGTCTTTTCACGCGTATTGGCCGTATTCGAGATCATGTGGATCCGCTTGTATTCCCTGGTTCCGGGCATGAGTTGAGGCGGCCCATGCCGCATACAGCATCGCGAGGTTTTTTCGTCACTCTCGAGGGAATTGACGGCTGCGGCAAGTCTACCCAGGCGAAATTGCTGGCCGAGGCATTTCGGTCGCAGGGAAAAACGGTCGTGGCAACAAGGGAACCCGGCGGCTCTCCCGGTGCGGAAGAGATCCGTCCGCTGTTGGTCGAAGGCCACAAGACGCGCTGGTTGCCTGAAACCGAGTTCCTGTTGTTTACGGCGGCCCGTTTCGAACATTTCCGGATGGTAATCGGTCCTGCATTGTCGGCAGGAAAGATCGTTGTCTGCGACAGGTATGTCGATTCAACGAGAATTTACCAGGGAGTCGTACGTTCGGATCTTCGACGGCTGGTCGACCTCCTGCACGAACGACTCGGTATTCGGCCGCCCGACCTGACGATATTGCTCGACCTCGCCCCGGAGATGGCGTTCGAGCGACGCCAGGCGACTCGTTCGTCCGAAATGCGATTTGAAAGTTTCGGGAAGGAATTTCAACGAAAGGCCAGGCAAGCCTTTCTCGGACTTGCCAACGAAAACCCCGAACGCATCAAGGTTATTGACGCAACCTGTGCACCGGAGATCGTCGCCCGACAGGTCTTCAAGGCAGCACGGGAGAAGCATCGTGAGTGAATCCGGGTACCCCGAGTCAGATTGTATTGCCGGCGCTCCCCATCCACGCCGTGCTCGGCAACTCGTCGGTCATGACGGCGTCCAGCGCGCGTTCATGACTGCAGTTCGCTCGAAACGCGTCCACCACGCCTGGATGCTTTCCGGCCCCAAAGGAATTGGCAAGGCCACACTCGCGTGGCGAATTGCCAGTTACCTCCTGACCAGCGCATCTGGTCCCGATGCCGATCCGGACTCCCGAAATGAAACTGGCCATGGAAGACTCCTGGTCCCTCCTCCGGATGTTTCCAACCCTGTTTTCAGCCGCATTCTCGCCCTGAGCGATCCGGACCTTTTCTTGTGCCGAAGAACCTGGAACGAAAAAAGACAGGGAATGCGGCCGTTCATTACTGTCGATGAAATCCGCCGTTTGCGATCGCACTATTCCCAGACGTCCGCGAACGCCGGTTGGAGAATCACCATCATTGACGCGGTCGACGACATGAATCCGTCAGCGGCAAACGCATTGTTGAAACTGCTTGAGGAACCGCCTGAAAGGGCCTTGTTCCTGTTGGTTTGCCACCAGCCCGCCCTGATTATCCCGACGATCCGGTCTCGATGCAGCAAACTCTCTTGCCGACCGCTCAATGCGGAACAGGTCGGGAGCGTACTGTCCGGTCTGGGGTGCGATCCCGAAGACCGCCACCTCGTTGCTCTTGCGGAGTTGTCCGACGGGTCGCCCGGAACAGCGGTTCAGTTGTTGGACAGTCAAGGCGTGGAAATTTACGGAGACATTGTCAGAATTCTGTCAGGCGCTCCCGGGATGGACAGAGCACTTGTCTATCGACTTGCTGACAGCTGCAGTGGCCGAAACAATGAGCACCGTTTCGACATCATACTCCGGTTGCTGGCGGTTGCGCTTGCGCGTCTCGCGCGATTCAGCGTCCTCGGCGCGGAAAACATGACGGAATCCGTGCCTGGAGAAAAACAGATGTGGTCAAGACTGTCGCAAATGCCTGGGATGGCGTCGCGATGGGCGGAACTGGCGCAGGAACTGCCGCCGATGGGAAGAGGCGCGGCCACCGTCAATCTTGACCCCGCGAGCATCATACTCGATATGCTGTCAAGGATTAACGCGGCCGCGAGGCACGCGCCTGCCTGAGTCGCCGCAAATGCTTTCACCCGGAATCGAACTCGTCGACAGCCACTGTCACCTGGATTTTCCCGTTTTCAGCAGCGAACTGCCGGATGTCGTCGACCGGGCGACACGGAACGGTATCGCGCGCATGGTCACGATCGCAACCAGCCTGTCTTCCGAACCTGAAGCGCGCGCCATCGCGGAGAGGTTTGATCCGGTGTTCTACGCTGCCGGCACGCATCCGCACCGGGTGGCTCAAGAACCAATGGTCTCTGTCGACGATCTGATCCTGGTATCCCGGCATCCGAAAATGATTGCGATCGGCGAGTCGGGCCTGGACTATCATTACACCCGGGAGTTGGCAAAACTGCAAAAGGCCAGCCTTCGGGTGCACATCGACGCGGCGAGGGCGACCGGGTTGCCTCTTGTCGTTCATGCAAGAGCGGCGGACGACGATATCGGGTCCATTCTGAAGCAGGAATACGAAAATGCGCCTTTCAAGTGTGTCATGCATTGCTATTCCTCTTCTGCCGCCCTGGCCGAACTGGCAGTAGGAATGGGATTCTACCTGTCGATGTCGGGAATCGTGACGTTCAGAAACGCGGAGACACTTCGCGCCATCTTTTCAAAGGTTCCCGTTGAGCAGGTGCTGGTCGAAACCGATGCACCTTACCTGGCACCGGTGCCTTTTCGCGGAAAGACGAACGAACCCTCTTACACGATGCATACGGCCACCGTCGGTGCGAGCCTGTTCGGAATGACCCTGGACGAGTTCGCGTCCGTGACAACCAGGAATTTCGATCGCCTGTTCGAAAAGGCCTCCGCGACGGGAGTCGATGAGTGAACGCCGGCCTCAGATTTACCATTCTCGGATGTGGATCGTCAGGCGGCGTCCCCCGGGTCGGTGGCAATTGGGGCGCCTGCGACCCCGATGAGCCGCGAAACTTCCGAAAACGCTGCTCACTGCTGGTCCAGCGCCTGTCAGTGTCCGGCACCACGAATGTCCTGATCGACACCTCTCCAGATTTGAGGGTCCAGTTGCTCGACGCGGATGTCGGTATCCTCGACGCCGTCGTCTATACCCACGAACATGCAGACCATACCAATGGTCTCGACGACCTTCGTATCGTGGCGATGAATCGTGAAGGCAGGATTCCGGTTTACGCCGGCCATCGTGCAGGAAAATCAATTGCGAAGAGATTCGGCTACGCCTTCGAGAAGCCTCCGGAATCGCTCCATCCTCCGTTCCTTGATCTTGCCATGATCGAGACAGAAATTACCATCAAGGGACCTGGCGGATCGATAACCATGACGCCGATCGAGGTCGAACACGGAAACATTTCAGCGTTCGGATTCCGGATTGGTCATCTGGCGTATCTTCCCGACGTATCCTCGATCCCCGGGAATGCCTGGCGGGACTTCGAAAACCTCGACTGCTGGATTGTCGATGCGCTCAGGCGGCATCCCCACCCCGCACATTCCCACCTGAGCCGGACTCTCGAATGGATTGAACGCGCCGCGCCGCGCCAGGCGCTGCTGACCAACATGCACACTGATCTCGACTACAAGACAATTTGCCAGGAGACCCCGTCCAACGTAGCGGCAGCATACGACGGACTCTGGATCGAATATCCTGATCCTGAATCATGTTGCACATAATCGAAATCCTGCTTCCAGTCGTTTGCCTGATCGGAACGGGATATGTTCTGACGCAGAGGTCGTTTATCAGTCCTGACCATGTGGACGGGCTGATGTGGTATGCCCAATCCGTTGCCATACCCTGCCTTCTTTTCGTGGCAATCTCCCGCGTGGAAATCGGAAGTGTCCTTCAACCCGAATTCCTCGCCAGTTACTACATGGCATCCACGGTCATTTTCCTTCTCGGATCGTTCGGTGCCCGCATTGTTTTCGGAAGGTCCCGGGGAGAGTCCGTCTCGATCGGGTTTGTGACGCTGTATTCGAACAACGTCCTGGTTGGACTTCCAATACTTGACCGTGCCTACGGACCCGAATCTCTTGCTTCGGGGTTTGTCATTGTTTCGTTGCACGCACCATTTTGCTACTGCATCGGAATCGTCGCGATGGAAGTCGCCCGCGCCAATGGAAGGGGATTCACGGCGACCGTTGTCACCGCGACGAAAACCATGTTCTCGAATGCCCTCACCCTGGCAATCGTTTTCGGGTTCCTGGTGAACGTCACGGAGATTCCGATACCGGCGTTCTTCACTGCCGCGACAGAGTTGTTCGCTCAATCCGCCCTGCCCGTCGCACTGTTTTCCCTCGGAGGTGTCCTGGTCCGATTCCATCTCAAGGACAGTCTCAGGGAAACAGTAACGGTCTGTTTCCTGAAACTGGTCATCCATCCAGGGATCGCCTACGTCCTGGCAACAAGGGTGTTTGAACTTGATCCGGCCTTTACCAGGGCGGTCGTCGTCCTCGCCGCCATGGCGCCAGGTGTCAACGGCTACGTATTTGCGACAATGTACGATCGTGCCCGGAATACCGCGGCCTCTGCCGTACTGGCCGGTACGGCACTGTCGGTTCTGTCCGCGTCTTTCTGGCTTGCCTTTCTTGGCGTTTGACCACCCTGCAGTCGCCTTTTCCCGCCGGTGCCCGAGGATTTTCCGCGGCCTTGCGCCGAATTCCGCCTGCCGGGTTGCGGTTTATTGCCGTTCAGGGCCAAAACGTGCGAACAGAGGCGCATTTGCCATGAAAAAGACAAATATGGCAGCAGGTAACACGAAGGTCTTGAAGTTGACCCAGGTGTCGGTCGACATCAGTCGCCATACACATTCATTGGCAATGGCAAGAGCCAGAAAAAACATCATGAGTCGCCGTGTCAGTATGTGCCAGCCTTCCGGTTTCAACGGGATTGCGTCTTCCAGGACGTACTCCAGGTATGAGCGCCCGGAAAGAAGCCCGACTCCGAGAATGCCGCCGAAGAACAGATAGACGATTGTCGGTTTGATCTTGAAAAACCGCTCGTCGTTGAACCAGATGGTCAACCCTCCGAAGAAAATAACCATGACTGCAACAACGAGTTGCATGCGCGAAAGTTTGCCTGTCAGACTCCAGTGAACTCCGGTTGCAATCAGGAGCACGGGTATGAACAGCAACGTCGCAACGATGAACCCGCCATAACTTTCCCCGAAGACAATGAATTCCTGGTCTTTCAATCTGGTGTACGCCAGAAAAAAGATCAGGACCGGCCCCAGATCCAGGGCCAACTTGACCCAGGAGTTCAATTTTTCGGGTTTGTCCATGATTCATGAATCCTGTGATAACGGCACTTCACCACGCAAATCGCGGTCAGTGGCTTTCGGCATGGCCCGTCAAGGCCCGGGCAAAGTCCCTTGCATCGAATGGCTGAAGATCGTCGAGACCCTCACCGATCCCGATGGCATGAATCGGCAGTCCAAAACGGTCGGCGATGGAAACCAGTACACCGCCTTTGGCCGTTCCATCGAGTTTTGTCATGATCAAACCCGTAACGTCTGCTGCCCTGGTGAAGACCTCGGCCTGGTTGATTGCGTTCTGGCCGGTTGTTGCATCAAGAACAAGCAGGGTGTTGTGCGGCGCACTGGTGTCCCGTTTTCGGAGAACCCGGATGATTTTTTCAAGTTCTGCCATAAGATCGCTACGGTTTTGCAAGCGGCCGGCGGTATCGATCAGGAGAATGTCGGCGTTTTCGTTCTCCGCCCGGGCCAGGGCATCGAAGGCGACCGAAGCCGGGTCGGTCCCCTGTTTGGATGAATGCACGTACACACCCGCCCTTTCACCCCAGATTTCCAGTTGTTCAACCGCCGCGGCACGGAAAGTATCGCCGGCGGCTACGATGACAGACATTCCTGATTCCCGGAAGCGGGCGGCGAGCTTCGCCAGCGTGGTTGTTTTTCCGGAACCATTGACGCCGACGGCAAGAACGACCTGGGGCTTCTTTTCGTAGATTGGCATCGGAGTCGCCACGGGCTCAAGTATTCTGACGACCTCGTCAGTCAACAACCCCAGAACTTCGGCCGTCCCCAGGCGACGGCCCATCCAGTCCTCGGCGATCTGGGCAGTTATCCTGGAAGATACGTCGAAGCCGAGGTCCGCCGTGATCAGCATGTCTTCCAGGTTTTCCAGCGTCTGTTGGTCGAGAGGCTTGCGGGTTGATCTCGGCGATGCCCGCTTCGCGAACAGGTCGGGAAGCACGCCCCTGGCGGAAACGTCTCGCCCGGTTTCGGTTTGTTCAGGGCGAGCCGGTCGGTCGATTTCGCCCTGTCGCTCACGTTCGATCGAGGCGTCAGGGTCATCCGACAGTGCACTTTCCACCCCTTCGCGCAGCAGGGATGACGACTTCATCAACCGGTTGGTCAATTTCGAGAGAAATCTCATGAACCTTTCACACGGGAAGGTCGAATGCCCGGACATCCGGCAAGAACAGTTGTATCCGGTGGAATTCGTTGCGGGCCAGTCGGTTTGTTCAAGCGATCGAGTCCAAATTCAGTCCGCAGTCTTCCGCGCTTTCGAACACGCGCCAGCGAAAACGCGCAAGGGAGCGACAGGCTTCTTCCCGAAAGTCATCAGATTTCTTCCGGAAAATGTTCGGCAACAAGCCTGATGGGATTTGGTGCTGCTTGGCCCAGTCCGCAAATCGACGCGTCTTCCATGACCTGGCAGAGGTCCTCCAGCAGTTCCTGGTCCCATTTGTCTGACTGCATCAGCTTGACCGCCTTTTCGCAGCCCACCCGGCACGGAGTGCACTGGCCACAGCTTTCATCTTCGAAGAAACGAAGCATGTTGAGGGCAGCGTCACGGGCGCGGTCCATGTGAGACAACACGACAACCGCGGCCGAGCCAATGAACGAGCCGTGCGGTTGCAAGGTATCGAAATCCAGCGGGATATCATCCAATGTTGCCGGCAGGATACCGGCCGACGGGCCTCCGGGCTGATAGGCCTTGAATACGTGGCCGTCCTGCATTCCTCCGCAATGGTCTTCGATCAGTTCCCTGATCGTCACGCCCGCGGGTGCGATCTTGACCCCAGGGTCGCGCACGCGGCCCGACACTGAAAAACTTCGCAGGCCTTTTCGTCCGTTCGTCCCGTGTGTACCGAAAACATCAGGGCCATCGCGCGCGATCTTGCAAATCCAGTACAGGGTTTCGACGTTGTGGACGAGCGTCGGTCGATCGAATACCCCGACCGACGCGACATACGGTGGTCGATGCCTTGGCAAGCCGCGCTTGCCCTCGATCGACTCGATCATCGCGCTTTCTTCGCCACAAATATAGGCGCCGGCACCGCGACGGACCTCGATATGGCCAGGATCGACAACCCCCGCCTGTTCGAGCTTGCCGATCTCTGTCCCGAGAATCTCGAGGATAGCCGGGTATTCGTCTCTCATGTAGATGAAGCAGGTTTCGGCTTCGATCGCCCATCCCGCGATCAACGTCCCTTCGAGAAAGACGTGCGGTTCCCGTTCGAGGAAATAGCGGTCCTTGAAGGTTCCGGGTTCGCCCTCGTCTCCATTGACGGCGAGATACCTTGGGCCGGCGTTCATCCGAACAAATGACCATTTGCGCCCAGAGGGAAAGCCCGCGCCACCCATGCCCCTCAACCCGCTCTCCAAAACGTCTTCCTGCAACTCATCGGGAGTCCTGGAACCGGCGCGAAGTGCGTTGAGTTCGTTGTACCCTCCTGCGGCAACGTATTCGGCCAGGTCCTCGTAATCCGGTATGCGTGGATGGAAATCCCCTGCCCTAATTGCCGCACGGACTTTATCCGGCGTGGCATGATCGATGTGGTTGTGCCCGATCTCAAGCGTTGGCGCGGTGTCGCAGCGACCCATGCACGGCGCCCGAACGACCCGGACCGCGCCGCCGCCTTCGTGTTCACGTGCCAGGTCGTGAAGCAATTCCCGTGCACCTGCAAGTTCGCAAGAAAGCGAGTCACATACGCGGATTGTAATCCCCGGCGGCGCTTCCTCTCCTTCCTTGACAACATCAAAATGCGCATAGAAGGTCGCGACCTCGTAGACTTCTGCCTGCGGCAGCTTCATCTCTTCCGCAAGCGCCGCGAGATGGGCAGCGGAGAGACAGCGATACTCATCCTGAACCAGATGGAGAAACTCGATCAGGAGATCGCGCCGTCGAGGCCTGTCACCGAGAAGTTTCCGAATTTCGGACAGCGCGGAATCTGAGACCTGGCGACCCTTGGGTCTGATTCCGCCTTTCCCTTTTCCCGACTTCCAGATGCCGCGGCGTGATGGCTCCAGCATGCTCTGCCCTCTCGAAAATCCTGCCGCCATGTACGTGTTTCGGCGTGTCACGGCCATAGGAATTAAGCGGCACATCCTGATCGGTTTCAGGTGTTTCGCCTGCGACACCCGAATTTCGCTCTCCGCCGGGCGGCTTTCAACAAGACTTCAAGGGCGATTCAATCTTCGGACGCGATCTCCCGGGCGGCATCCTCGTCCGGGCGGCGAACACTCAGGTGCCCGTCTCGAAACTGAATGTCGAATGTCCAGGCGCCTCGTGCACCTGCCAGGTCAGTGATGACAGCGCCCTTGTCGTCGCCTCGCCGAACAAGCGCAAACCCTCGTTGAAGCGTCGCCCCGTATCCCAGCGATTGCATAAGCCTTGCCAGGCTGTCCTGCCGCGTGCCCTTTCGCTCCAGGGTCGATGACGTGGCCCGAATCAATCCCTGGACATTTCTGGAAAGCAATGTCTGCAATTGTTCGATTCTGCGGAGGATCGTTGCACCTCGCATTCTCGATACGGCAGCAGCGAACCTGCCCTGGCGTTCCTGAAAACCTTGACCAAAACTCCGCTCCAACCGGCTGCAGACGAGGTCAAGGTGCTGACCCTGCATGTTGACGTATTCTGAAGGGTTCGGAAGCGCCCGGTAGAGGCCGGACAACGATTTCCTGAGGTCTCCCGTGAGCCGCGCGAGCGCGCCAATTCGTCGGTCGTCGAGGGAGGCCATGCGTTCGAGCAACTCAGATTGAACCGGTACCGCCCTTTCCGCAGCGGCGGACGGCGTTGGCGCCCGGTGATCGGCAACGTAATCGACGAGTGTGGTATCTGTTTCGTGCCCGATTGCAGAAATAACCGGAATGCTGCTTGAAAACACTGCCCTTGCGACATTCTCGTCGTTGAACCCCCACAGGTCTTCGACCGAACCTCCCCCCCGCGCAATGATCAGGATATCAGGACGGGGAATCTGCCCGCCCGGTTTCAATGCGTTGAACCCCCGGACGGCAGAAACGACTTCGCCCGGGCAGTTTTCACCTTGCACCGCAACCGGCCACAACAGGACGCTTCTCGGAAAGCGGTCGCGAAACCGGTGCAGAATGTCGCGAATGACCGACCCGGTCGGAGACGTTATGATGCCGACGACTTCCGGAAGAAACGGCAAGGCCTGCTTGTATTCCTGTTCGAACAATCCTTCTGACCTGAGTTTCTGCCTTCGCTTTTCCAGCATTGCCATCAAGGCACCGATTCCCGCGGGCTCGACGGTCTCGATGCTCAGTTGATATCGGGACTGCCCCGAGAAAGCGGTCAACTTTCCGGTCGCAACGATTTCCATTCCTTCTTCCGGAAAATGTGTGAGCCTTCCCGCTGCGCCCCGCCAAATCACGGCTGAAAGGACTTCATTCCTTTCCTTGAGATCAAGATACACGTGGCCCGCTGCCGACCGCGTCACGCGACCGACTTCGCCTCGCACACGGACGCGTCCGAATCGGTTTTCGATCTCCCGTTTGACCTGTCGCGAGATCTCCGAAACCGTGTATTCCGGAACGTTTCCCCGTGATCCAGCCGCCCCGAAGTCATCGGAAAAACCCATTTCGCACCTCCTGTGGACGGTCGACTTGATCCATCGATTTCAGGTCTTTAGAACGACGGTCATGAAACTCCAAGTCCATTGCGACGCTCTTTCGAATTCGGAGTCCGGCGTCCGGACTGAATGGATACAATGATCGCAGGCTTCCTTGATTGCATTGACAAAGCAGCACGTGCCTCCTGCCGTTCCGCAGAATCCATGGCATTCCCGGGTTGCCGGCCCGGTTCGACCGGCACCCCGGCACCGCCCATCGGTCAATTGCGTTACACGGGAGGACCGGCATTCCAGACAACGAACCGTTCCTGGAGCGTCCCTGTCTGCCGGATGGTTCGCCGGTACCCGGCATGAACGTTCTGGTTCTTGGCGGTGGCGGCCGCGAACATTCTCTTTGCTGGGCAATCAAGCAGAATCCCAGGTGTGACAAGCTCTATTGCGCACCTGGAAACGCAGGCATAGCCGACGTCGCCATTTGCCGGGAACTGGATATTTGCGATCGAATTCAGGTCACCGAATTTTGCAAACAGAAAGATGTCGAATTCGTGGTCGTGGGTCCGGAGGCTCCCCTGGCGCACGGGGTTTCCGATGCGCTGAGATCGGACGGGTTGCTCGTTTTTGGCCCGGGACAGGCAGCTGCAAGGCTTGAGACGTCCAAGGCGTTTACGAAGGGAATTTGCGATTCAGCGGGAATCCCGACTGCCCATTACGCGGTCTTTGATGACCCCGAGAAAGCCAGGGCCCATGTTCGAGAATGTGAATTGCCGGTGGTGGTCAAGGACGACGGCCTCGCAGCGGGCAAAGGTGTAACGGTTGCCCGGTCGGCAACCGAAGCCATCGAAGCCATCGACAGCATATTCGACAAACGGGATGGCGGTCGAAATGCGTCGAGCGCACAGGTCGTCATCGAGGAATGCCTCGATGGCGAGGAAGCCTCGTTTTTCGTGCTGACTGATGGCGAGACCGTCCTGCCGTTTGGAACGGCAAGGGACTACAAGCGCGCGTTCGACGGTGATTCCGGACCCAACACCGGCGGAATGGGAGCGCTTTCACCGGCACCTGCGATGACAACCGAAGTCATGCAACGTGCACTGGATGACATCGTCCATCCGACACTCGACGAACTCAGGCGCCGAGGAATTCGATACCAGGGGGTACTCTACGCGGGACTGATGATCCAGAATGGCCGGCCCAGCCTCCTCGAATACAATGTCAGGTTCGGCGATCCGGAATGCCAGGTCCTGATGATCCGTCTCGGCGCGCAGGCCTTTGACGCGATGCATGCCTGTGCGAAAGGCACGCTCCGGGATGTCCGGGTAAACTGGGCACCCGATCACGCCTTAACGGTTGTCATGGCGACACGCGGTTATCCCGGGCGAGTCGTCAACGGTTCGGCGATCAAGGGACTCGACAGTATTTCCGCAACGAGCTCATTCAGGGTTTTCCACGCGGCGACCGCGAGGTCCCACGATGGCCTGACGGCGACCGGAGGACGAGTCCTCAACGTGACCGCGCGGTCAGATTCGGCGCCGGGCGCCCGCAGAACTGTCTACGAGTCGATTGGCCAGATCGACTGGCAGCAGGGTTTCTTCCGCAGCGACATTGGCAAATAGGCTGACGGGTCCATCGCCAGGACAGGAATTGCGAAGCGGCGGAAAGCAGGCCTGGCCTTTTCGTGGGTCGAATTCCGTTGGCCGAGGCCGAGCGGGAGCGATCAGTGTTCTTCTTCTATCCAAATTGACAGCCCCGCGGGGTCGACTTTCCGGGCTCCGATCAGGAATCTCTGTGACGGGCATTCAGGAACCATCCCGGGACTGCCGGAAAAATTGAATGCGAACCCGACATTCCCTCGATAGGTCACCCGGATGCCTTCGGGGGCCGGAGAGACTGGCAGGCCTGCCCTTGTCATCGCGTCGACCAGTACTCTTCGCAGGCATTCCCCACGCGGTGTGATTGCGAGGTAGGTCGTGCGATCGTTGGCCAGGACAGCGGGATCACCGCCGCGAAATCCTCCCGAGAATCGGGCCATGACCGGTTCGTCACTTTCAACATGTTCCCGCCAACCCGTTACGGAAAACTCCCGGTCACCGAAATCGACCGCTTCCCTGTGCCACGGAGGAAGGCTTTCGACTCTTCGAACGGCGACATCGATCAGGCGGCGAAAGGCGCCCGGAGCACCCTCAGGAGGTGACTGCATCAAGGAATCGAAGCTTCCGCATCGTGCACCCAGAACGATTTGCACATGGCTGTCCAATAAACGGGACACGAACCCGTCGTGGCTGACCACCATGTCAGGAACGAGCACGAGCCGGTAACACGACAACTCTGATTCCGGACCGATGACATCGACATCGTTCCCGAGTTCGCGACAGCACCTGTACCAGTCCGCCGCGATGAATTCTCCCGAATACTCCGGTCCGTGCGGTAGAATTTTCTGTGCCCACCGGGACTCGTAGTCCACGACCAGGGCGATCGCTGCCTTCGAACGGGACGTAGGCGGAACAAGTCCACGCTCTGTCACGACCTTGGCGATTTCATGGCGCGCGCGATCCGGAGTTCCGTCGGAATGGTAAAGTGCCGAGTGAAACTGTTCCTGTCCGAAGGGAACCTGCCTCCATCGAAAGTAGAGGACCGTATCGGCACCATGTGCGTAGGCCATCCAGGTCCATAGCCTTACCGCGCCGTCGGCCGGCGCAGGATTGTACGGCGCCCAATTGACCGGGCCAGGTTGCTGTTCAACGACCCACATCCTGCCGTGACCCTGTTCACGATACATGTCGCAGTAAAACCCCTGGTAGTCCGGCGCGCCGATTCTCAACCAAGAGGCTTTTTCTTCGACAGGCAAGTGTCCTTCGATCAGGTTCCCGAGCGGGTAGCTGTCAAATCCCGCCATGTCGAGGTGAGCCGCAGCCCGGCGATGGTCGAAGTCGTAGCTTCCTGCCATGAAGTTGTGGATCACCGGCCGTCCAGGGGAGTGTTTCCTGATGATCCCGCTTTGCATTCCGATGAATCCCGCGACACGCCCGGACGAGTACCGCATGAATTCAAGCTCGAGCGCCGGGCACGGCGCGGTTACCGATCCTACGGGTAACTGAATTTCGTCAAAATCCCCGAAACGCCCGCCCCAAAACATCGTGTTCCAGGACCGATTGAGGGTGTCGATGTCGGTGTAACGGCCTCGAAGCCAGCGGCGGAATCCCGACAGGGCGGCAGTTGAATAGCTGATCGTCGTATCGTGATCGCCTATCTCGTTGTCGATCTGCCACGCCCGCACGGCCGGATGCCTTCCGTAACGTCCGACGTATTCGTTCGTGATGCGTTTGGCTTCCTCGACGTATTTATCGCTGGAGAGGCAACAGTGCCGTCTTGATCCGGAGATGCGTGTTCGCCCGGTGCAATCGACGGGAAGGATTTCGGGAAATTCCCGGACCAGCCAATTGGGCGGAACCGCAGTCGGCGTTGAGAAAATGACCTTCAGTCCGGCATCACCAAGCACATCCAGAGCACTGTCGAGCCATGCCCAGTCGAACCTGTTCCGGCCAAGCTCGGTCAATCCCCAGGTGAATTCACCGATACGGACCCAGGTCAGGCCCGCGCCGACCATTTGCCTGGCGTCTTCCTCCCATCGGCTTTGCTCCCAGTGTTCGGGGTAGTAACAGACGCCGAGTTCGGGCCGTGCCATTTGCGACTTCAACCTGTTCCGGGTTCGTACCGGCGTTCGATCCACTTCAGGAAACTGGCACACGCAAGCGTGATCACCACATAGAGAATTGCCGCCGTGTTGAACGGCGCGAAGGGAAGGAAACTCGACGCCTGGAATTCGCGCGTTCTTTGGGTCACGTCCCTGACCGATAGAATCGAAAGCAAAGACGTATCCTTGATCATCGCGATGAATTCGTTCCCCAGTGGCGGGACGACTATACGAAGTGCCTGCGGCAGAATGATCAGTCTTGCCATCTGAAATCGGGTGAACCCGAGGCTCTTTCCGGCCTCGGTCTGGCCCACCGGTACCGCTTCAATGCCGGCACGGAAAATTTCGGCCATATACGCGGAGTAACCGACGGCGATCGCGATGATGCCGCGAGTCATGTTCGGAAGATCGATCGTTCCGGATGACGCCTCTTTCACAGCTCCCGAAAGTGGAAGTCCGATGTAGAGTATGATGACCAGCATCGGAATTCCCCGAATCGTATCGACAAAGAATTCCGATCCGACCGCAAGAGGATGCAATCCATGCTGGGCGCCCCCAAGCGTCAACACCAGCAGCATCGCACCGATAACCGTGAACACGATTGCGGGGGTCTTGGCGTCACTCGGCAGGAAATCCGTTTCCCAGATGACTGGGTATCTCCCGTCATGTGCAGACACGGGAATGAATGTTCCCGAAACGCTGTTGGCCGTGTCGACCTGTTCCAGTGCGGAGGGAACGTCCGGAACGTTCCTGATTCGAAGGGACTGCCCCCCGCCCCCGGGATACTCCCCGAACCGGATCGTGTCGGCCAGCGATTGAGGCGTACCCTTGATAATGGCTATTCGTGCATCGGTACTGCCGACAAGAACATAAGTGTCTCTCGGCTGGGCCCAAAAGAAAGCCGCAACTGCAAGGAGGACAAGGCTGATCGTCGCGTAGACAGGTGTCGTTCGTGGTGTTTGCCTGAAGGTTTGGAGTCCGCTCCAGATCAATCCGAGAATGGCTGCAAGGACATAGGCGAACACCGTCGCCCTGAACGTGACCGCGATACCTGTTGCGAACTCCCAGCGCGTCACAAACAGCAGGTAGAACAACAGGATGCCCGAGATGACCTGGAATACCTGACCGGCCTGCAGTCGAACCCGTTCCCCCCACCGCAGCACGCCGATGCAACACAGGAAGAAAATGCTCCCGTAAATCGAAAGCCCGGCTTGGAAACCCAGTGTCAGGCCGACCCTGGCTTCCGGCGTCAACACCCATGGCCTTCCGGTACGGTCAATCAGAGTCGATTCATACTCGTTAACCGCGTGATACAGGCCAGCTTGCAGAAAGGATTCGGTCAAGGAGGGGAGAAACACGATGAGAGGCAGGATGACGAAATGAACAGGGATGGCCAACCAGGCTGCCGCATTCAGCCACCCGGGGGAATCCGTACCGAGTACCCATCGTCGCGCTGCAAGAAATCCCGAAGCCAGAACAAGAAAAATCAGCAGGAATGCGACAAAATGAGCGAGAGCATTATCGCCCACACCGACGATCGCCTTGAGAGATCGCATGTATTTGCTGGACGAGACAAAGAGCAGGACGATGAACGGCGCTGCTGCAAGGAGCACGAGATTGCTCGGGCGGATCGACGTCAGACGATTTCTAATGCCGGGATTCCTTTTTTGAATCCCGGCAGGTTTCAATTGACCGAGAGACCGGGCGGGCTCTCATTTTCGAATCATTCGGCTGCCCAGTACTTTGATATGAGCTCGTCAAGTTTGCCACTTTCCCGAATTGCCGCCAGACCTGCATTGATTGCATCAACGACCGGGTCTCCTTCCTGCATGACAATCCCGAGGGGATCGGTCTGCAATCCCGTGATTCCGACCGTCAATTCTCCGGCGAATTGCTGCTCGTAAGCGACAGCAGATGTTCCGTCGATGACGACTCCATCGACATCACCGTTTTGAACTGCCTGGATGGCTGCCGAAAACAAGTCATACAGGTTGACGTTCTCGCGGCCCACGATTTCCTCGGCAAGGATCGCATTTGTCGTCCCGGTGACCGAAGCGAGCCGATGACCTCCAGCCTTGAAGTCCTCAACCGTCAGGCCTTCGTCTTCGACCCGCAGCAATATCGCCTGGCTCACGACCAGGTACGGATCCGAGAAGTCCATGGTCTTGTCGCGTTCTTCCGTGATCGACACACCGGACATGACGAGATCGAATTCTCCTTGTTGCAAGGCGGCGAATATCCCGTCCCACGCCGTATTGATGAACTCGGGAATGCAATTGATCTCCTCGCAGATCGCATTCATGACGTCGATGTCAAAACCGACGATTTCGCCGGTATCCTCGTCAATCACTTCCATCGGCGGATATGTCGGATCCGTCGCGATCCTGAAGATCCGTCCCTCGAGATCAACAGCCCAGACGGAACTGGCCAAAAAGGCCGCCCCGATCAATCCACCCAACAATTTCCAGATCATTTTTCCCTCCCTTTCAGTCATTGCGATGCGATTGTCCCGTTTTTGCATCGACGCCGCAACCTGTCGTTTCCCGAGAACGCAGCGCCAGATGAAAATCCGTCAAATCTGCTTTTCAGGCATTGTCACGATCAGGCCGTCCAGTTCGTCGGTCACCTGCAACTGGCATGTCAGGCGTGATTTTACCGGATCAGGGTCCCAGGCAAAGTCGAGCATGTCTTCTTCCATGATGTCTCGTTCAGGCAATTTGTCTACCCATGCCTCGTGAACGTAAACGTGGCAGGTGGCGCAGGCGCAGGCGCCGCCGCAATCGGCCTCAATTCCCGGAATGTCGTTGTCGCGGGCACCTTCCATGACAGTCAGGCCATTTGAAACCTCGACGACGTGTTCCGTTCCATTGTGCTCGATGTAGGTGATTTTTGCCATGCTCGATCCTCAAAGCCGGAGGTGTCCCTTTGACGAAAGCTGGTTTCGAAACGGCTGTGTACCAAACCACTCCGTGCATTCACAGTCGACTTGTTCCAGTTCTATTCCCCAAACTGAATCACTGAATGTGGCTCGTGGTCTGCCCGCGCAATTCCGCCGTTTATCATCGGCCTTTACGGTTGGCGATTCCTTATCTCGTTGCGAAGGAACAAGTCGGACGGAATTGTCATTCCGCGGCATTTTCGGGTTTATTGTTTCGCCATTTACCGCGGTTAATGGGCAAGCGCGGGTTCGAAGGAAACATCACGACGGCGGGAATGCCGGTTCCTGCGGAATGTGCCCGTCATGAAAAGGACGGCAGCAGGTCGAGGGTCAGGTCCGCGCGCCTTGACCGGCCGTCGCAGCACAGGCTCTTCCCACGATTTGGCCGCAATGTCCCGTATTCGTCAATGAGACCGCCGTTATCCCCCGGATGGCGCCGTATCCTGGCCTAGAGCCACCCGGCGCACCGCCGAAGGCGGGCCTTTCCTGGTTACCCGGACGGCTCTCGAGATGGAACCAGAACCGCCTGAACGTCGGTACGGGCGAAATCGCCGCCCTTGTACAGCAGTGGTTCTCCAGTCACGTCGGCAAGCGCATACGCGAAACGGTCGCCGAAGTTCAGCGCTGCCGGATGCCTGCCTTTGCCGAAGTGCCGCCATGCCATTGTCGCAGCTGCCAGGTGTTCGGTCGCAACCGGTATCGGCTCAATCGCGGCGTGCTCTAGGAATGCGTCAAATTCATGGCCTGCCTCCGCACCGCCAAGGCTCTCAACCACAATCGTCGCTTCCAGGATATTCGCAACCGACATACGGCACGGTACTGCCGTCAGGATCCCCGTCTCGTAGCGTTCCGCATCGGGCTCCCGGTTCAGGATTGCCAGAAGTGCCGACGTGTCAACGATCATCCGGGCAGGCCCTGCTCATCGTCTCGCCCATTAAACCCGCCGTTCGCCCGCCACGCGGCACGTCTCGTCGTTCTTGATATTCAGGCCCATCGCCCCCTCTGGTAGACAAAACAACAGATTTCTACCCTACGGCGTGGTGATGAAAAAACAATGCCGACTCGAAGCAGAGATTTCGTCCGGGATTGCAATCCTGTCGGGCAGTCATGGATGCCGGTGCAGGTCCGCCAGCGCACGGCGACCTTCCAGATCGGTTGCAAATAAACGTGCGCCTGCGGTGATTTATTTGCCTATGTTGAACCAGGTAATTTGACTGCGCCCGTCACCAGGTTCGCTTCCCGGTTCATTGATCACGTGTCGATTCTTTCCTGCAAAAGAAGCTGGGCAATCTTGAAATCGAGTTCGCTGTCGATATCCACGCAACGTTCTTGCGGCATGACATACGGTATGACTCGACCTTCGAACAATTCTGACGCCTTACGTAGGTAGTCGGGGGAAATCACGTAAACTGAACCCACATGTTCATAAACCAAGGGAGCCTGCTGACGCGCGACAACCGGATGCGGAAGTTCCTTCGACACCTTTAGTGCGCCGGTCTCATCATGTTCGACCAGATTGAAATATGGGTTTTTCCTCGCAACGCAGCAAGACATGACCATGTCCGGTGACTGGGAAAGAAAGAGATCAAGGGCTGCGGATATGTCCTCCTGAATTCGTAATGGACACGTGCAATCCAGATCCAGAAATATCGAGAATTGACCTACGAGCTCTTCAACAACTGCCAGCGAATGCTGCCAGACATCCCATTTTGCCGCGGTATCCGTGGCGAGGCTGTCGGGCCTCAATCCGATCGGCAATGTCCCCCGGGCAAGGCCATGCGCATAAATGTCGTCGCAATCCGTGGAAACGACGACGTGATCGACGCGATCTGAATCGAACAGGCAATCCAGCGACCAGTCAATGAGCGGACGCCCGCATACCGGTCTCATGTTCTTCCCCAGAACACCCCTTGAACCCTTGCGTGCGCCAATATGGCCTAAAATCATGCGAATTCCCCGGTCGGGGACCATTGAATTCCCCGGATGCCCACGCATCGGCAACCAACATGCAACTTGCTGCCGAATTGTCCAGCCGGGGAGACAACCGCGCATCCGGTCGGTTCACGTCCGGAGAATGGCGTGTATGCTGCCGTTTCCTATCTCGTCGCCTTTTTCCCGAAAATGGACGGGTCAACCTGACAGTCATTGCTGATCGACAACCCGGTCCTGGATGCTTGGGAATATGCACGCAAACCGACCCTCACGTGCGGAACGCCTGTCGAACGGCGAATCAAAAGGCAGGTTTCCATGTTCGGCGATCGGGAATTGAAAGGGACCCGAGCTAAGTCAGCCGGTCGAAGGGTATCAACGAATCTGCATTCCGGAGATCAGGAATCGATCGCAAGAGCGTTGAGACCGTCCGGGTCATTTCGGCCAGTGCGGCACTTTCGTTCCTCCTGACCGTTTGTTCGACAAAGTCAGGGCGAATTGCCCCGAGATCGCGAATCCTGTGGACCGCGTCATATGCCGCCAACACCTGACTGTCACCGATGCGAAGGCAGATCACACGGCCGAACAACTCACGGGGCTTTTCCAGACGCATCCATGTTTGGAGTCAACTGTTTTTTTGAAGCCGAAAGGCAGATTTTCATGCCTCTTTCGGAGCTTTTCCCGGCTTTTCCACACGTCGAATCAGCCCCGTTGGCGACAGCCAGAGGCCCATCCCGCGCCAGGCCCGGCGACCGCGCCGGCGGCGCCCGAACCGGAACAGGTGGTCGCCGACCTCCTTTTGACCGCCTCAGCCGACTGGTGCCGAGGTCGGTTCAACCGTCCACGTTCGGTCGTTGCGAAGCAGGACATTGGCAAGGACAGGCCAGAGCGATGCTTGGCGCTAACCGGTCAAACCAGTATCAGTGCCGAACTTGAGCAGGACGGCATTGATGCCGGAGACGTCACCCGAAACAGGTGAGAGCCTTGCGTTCCCACATATGCTGGCAATGTGAACTCGAAGACTCGTCATTCTATGTACCGACATTCAGGAAATCCATTCGCTGACCGGTGCCGCTGCCTCATCGAGCGATTGGCTGATCACGTCGACGAGTGTTGGGCCGGGATGGTCCACGGCTTGCCTCAGTATTGCTTCCAGGGCATCGGGTTCCTCAACGCGCCAGGCCTTCAGTCCGTATGCCTCTGCGACTGACTTGTGATTGGTACGGTCGAAGTCGACCGAAAAATAGCGCCCGCCAAAGCCGGTCTTCTGCCCAGCCTTGATCCAGCCGTAGACTGCGTTCGAGAAGACGATGAAAGTGATCGGCATGTTCCTGCGTACAGCGGTTTCCAGTTCGCCGCACGCAAAACCGAAACTGCCGTCACCCATCAGGGACACGATTTTTCTGCCCGGCGTACCAACGGAGACTCCCATTGACGCCGGAAGTGCATAGCCGAGCGCCCCATGTGCGCGGTTCGAAAACAGCCGTCGGCCCGACGACCGCAATTCATAGTAGGCAGAGATGTATGGGCATGGGGTTCCGGGGTCGCCGACGACAATTGCATCGTCATCGAGAACGGAGCGGAGCGCGGCGATCGTACGTTCCGGTCGGATCGGCCGCTCGGGACTACCGGAAAGCGCGCGAAATGCGTCCCACTTTCGTGCCTTCAGTGGCGCCACGGCCGCGGCCCCCCCAAATCGCTGGTTGGGATTGCGAACCTCGAGCTCCCGGTTCAGCGCCTCAAGCGCCAGGCGCGCGTCGGAAACGACTGCGACCTCGGTTTCATAGGACGCCCCGATAACATCGGGATCACAGTCGAAGTGGACAATCCGCGTGCCCTTCACAGGAAACCGCCAGAGCTCCGTCGTAACGGACCCGGCGCGGCAACCGATAAAGATTACGAGATCGGCGGCCTGTACCAGTTCCCGGGTGGCTGGCACGCCACCGTTCGAACCGACGACGCCCACACAGTTCGGGTGCGTTTCGGGAATCGAACCCTGCCCCGAAATCGTCGTTGCGACAGCGATATCAAGGGCTTCCACGAAAGTCATGAACCCGGCTTCGCCGCCTGACGACACGATGCCGCCTCCGCAGACGATCAGGGGAAAGGATGCGGATAGGATAGCGTCAAGAGCGGCTTCGAGAGCGGCAGGATCGGGACCGAAGGGGTGCGCGGGAAAGGTCGCGTGGGCCGGATCCGCCCAAATGTCGTCCGGATTTGCATGACCTCTCTGGACGTCGATTGGAAGTCCCAGGTGCGCAGCGCCGGGTCGCCCGGTCGTCATCTTGCGGAAAGCGGTTCGCACCATATCGGGAATCGTGTCAGCATGCTGGACAACCGCGCTGAACTTGGTCAAGGGGCGCATCAATCGCTCCTGGTCCAGCTCGGTCAGAGGATAGTGACCTTTTGACCGCGTCCCGACATCCGAGGTAATGGCGAGGACCGGAATCGAGCTCTCGTTTGCTTCCACCAACCCTGGAAGAATATAGGTTGCCCCGCCGCCTGAAGGCCCCTCGCAAACACCGACTTTTCCTGTCACCCTGGCATAGCCATCGGCCATGTAGGCTGCGTTGCGTTCATCGCGGGTCAGAATGTGCTCGATATCGTGGTCGAGCCGGTAGAGTGAATCGTAAAATGGCAGTGTCGTGTCTCCGCACAGGCCGAAGACGTGGCGAACTTCGTGTGCCTCGAGCATGCGGACCAAGGTGTCCGCCCCGGACAACGTGTTGGGTTTGGCAGTTTCAGGCACGTTTCACCTTCCGCCTTTCGTCGACAAGTTGTATTGACATTGATATGCAAAACTGTATGCAGGATAAAATACGCAGTCAAGCGGTGATGCGACAAAGATCTTGGCGCATGCGAAGGGAGCGAAAGTCTTGAGTACGCGTAGACTGGTGACAGACTCTCTCGCTAACCGGGTTGCAGGCAATACGTTTAACTGGGCCTGAAGTATGGCAAGCGTAAAGGGCGTTGTTGATCAGGTCTATCTTGAGGTCCGGGCGATGGCCGTGGGTTTCGAGTTCAAGCCGGATGAACGCATTAACGAAATCCATCTTTCGCGGGAGGTCGGAACCAGCAGGACACCGTTGCGCGAAGCCCTGAACAGGCTCGTTGCGGAAGGATTCCTGACCTACAGAACGGGACATGGATTTTTCTGTCGCTCGCTCGACCCCGCGAGCATTCTCAACCTTTACGAGGCTCGCCAGGCCGTCGAGTGCGAGGGCGTTCGCCTCGCATGCAGGCGCGCGACGGAAACTGACATCGCCGGGATTCGGGCGTTCCTGCTCGACATCGAGCCGGTCTACCAGGGTGACGCCGAAGTCTGGACGCTCGTGGACCTGGACGAGGAATTTCACATGCGTGTGATCCGATTGTCGGAAAATGCCGAGTTGGAGCGACTATTGTCGAACCTCAACGCCAGGTCCCGATATGTTCGCTGGATCGACATGGAAACTCGGCGGTCAATCACGCCGGGCGATCACATGCGGATTGTCGAAGCGCTGGAACTTCGGGACGGCGACAAGGCTGCGACGCGAATGAGAGACCACATTTCGCGTCGCCAGGAAGAAGCCATGGTGGCCGCACAACGCGCCTTTTCCCGTCTGTATGTTGGCGATGGATTTACGGGAAGGAGTCCCACGGGTTCCGTTCGTGCATGATCGTGTTCAGGCTCCGGAACATGCCACCGGCGGCGCGATGAATTTCGGCGCCCCGCTACGGACGTTCCCAATCAGCAATCTCGCCGGGTACGACCCGAAACAAGTGATGAACCTTGGGCGGCGCATCCCTTTGCGCTTCGAACCACCCAGGTGCGCGGCTTTTGAGCTTTGCCATCAAATGACGCCATTCGAAGTCGATTTGACCTGCCGGTACATCGATTTGTTGTGTCGTTCCGACACGCATCATCTTGCCCGAGTCGAACCGGAACCCCCGCTCAACGGACTCGGCGTGCACCGCCCGGAAATACTCGGAGATGAATGAAATCGGAGAGAACTGCGCACGGAATCTGAACAGCTGGGGATGGTGCCGGTAACCTTTTGTTTCGTCGTTCAGAACCGCCTGGGCAAGCAGTGCCTCCCGCCACAGCGCGACCAGCCCGCGTGAGTCCAGATGCATGGGATGAAGGCTCCAGAGTCGCATCCGTGCACATTAAATTCCGGGAAACAGCCGGGCAACATGCGCCGTACCAGATCGATCAGAACGGGTTCCCAAGTTGTGCGGTGGGCACAATGGCGCGCCTTTGTCGACGATTGAAAACGAACGTGCGAGGCCGCTCTCACAAAAATGCTTGAACGGCAGGTTGAGGGCAATGAAGGGAATGGCGGGACACGATGGCTGACGACCGCAACATCGATTTGCAGCGCAACAACCAGGGTATCGCATGGACGGGAACTTCAGATCGCCCTTGCCCTACCGATCCGGAAAACGAATGTGGCCCGACGCCGGGACTGGCAACGTCGGGCCACTGCATGCTGACATGAATCCGGTCATTACCAATGACCGGAAAATCCGGCCGTCGCTCAATTTTCAGCGCAATCCCGAAATCCTCTTGGCAATGTTGTCCATTGATTTCGAGAACGGGAATGTCTGGTTGAATTCGGTCTCGCTATTGAGCTTCAATGGACAGACCGACAAATCTTTCGGCACCGTCTCCCCGTTTGACCAGAACAAGAACCGATGCCTGTCCCGCGTCGCGCTTGTCCTTGAGCACACTCGCGACATCACCCGGTAGCTGGACGTCCTCTTGCCCAACCTCGGCGATGACATCGCCAGCGCGGATACCCTTGGAATATGCTTCGCTTTCGACATCGACGTCGGTAATCACGACGCCGTCGGCTCCCTCTTCGAGTCCGAAGGTCTCGCGGTGGATATCGGTCAGCGCCGAGAGTTCCATTCCGAGCAAGGTATCCGTCTCAGGTTCCTCGGGTGAAAAGGCGGCTGGCACGACACGGTCACGCTCGGCGTCCTCCCTTCGACCCAGAACGACACTCAAGGTCATTTCTTCGCCGTCACGGAAAATCTTTACAGGGACCTCCTTGCCGATTTCGGACCTCCCAACCAGCCGGACCAGTGAGCGTACATCGTCAACGTCCGTCCCGTCGAGAGACAGGATGACGTCACCTTGCTGGATACCCGCATTCTCGGCGGGGCCGCCATCCATCATGTTGGTCACGAGGGCGCCGTCCCGGCCTTCCAGCCCGATCGCCTCGGAGATCTCGGGATCTATGTCCTGAATGGAAACGCCAAGCCAACCCCTGCGTGTCTCTCCATGGTCGAGCAATTGCTCGACGACGGGTGCAACCACGTTCGACGACATCGCGAATCCAAGTCCGATCGAACCACCAGTCGGCGAAATGATGATCGTATTGACTCCAATGACTTTTCCGTCGAGATTGAACAATGGACCTCCGGAATTGCCACGATTGATTGCAGCATCTGTCTGGATGTAGTCATCGTATGCGCCGTCGAGGGCACGGCCGCGCGCAGAAATGATCCCTGCGGAAGCGGAAAAGCTCTGACCGAGCGGGTTGCCAATCGCGACGACCCAATCACCGACTCTCGCTTCGTTGCTATCCCCGAATTCGAGAAATGGCAGTGGTTCGTCGACACTAACCCTGAGCAAGGCAATGTCGGTCTTGGGGTCCGCGCCGACCACCGTTGCTTCTGCTGAAGTTCCGTCGAAGAAGTCGACCTCGATTCCCGAAGCGCCACTAATGACGTGATTGTTGGTAACAATGTAGCCATCGCTCGAAATGATGAACCCGGATCCGAACGATGCCCTCCTTCGCAGCCCTTGGTCCGGTTGAGTCTGCTGATCACGAAACTGGCGAAAAAAATCCTCGAACGGAGTTCCCTTGAACGGATTGGGTATCTGGCCGGAAAATGGTTCTACTGCCTCAGCAGTCTGGGTAACTGTGATGTTGACAACAGCGGGATTGAGATCCTCGATGAGATCAGCAAAGCTTTCGGGAACATACGACGCATGCCCGTATGGCACCTGAATCAAAAACAACGCGACCACCGCCGCCCCGAACCCACGACATGGTCGAGCCCACGCCGCGGCCAAATCTCCGACTGCTGCCCCAAGCATCATGATCCTCATAACGCGCCTCCACTGGTTTCGTTTGATTCTCGATGATCCTCAATTAGCCATTGACCCGACAAAGTCAAAATCGCGTAACGTAAATTCAACGTGAAACCGGGAGAGGTGTAGCCCCCTGGCGGGACCTGCTGGACCTGCGTCAAAGAGATTCCGGATGTCGCAAATGATTTCCGGAATCAAGGTCATTCGACCGGGCCGGGACGAGTGTCAGCCCCAATTCTTGGCAACCCAGACGAGTGCGGCCCCCAGGGTCATGATCAGGAGGCCCGCAATTCGACGCTGATCCTTTTTCAACCTGGCTATCGCCTTGATAACGTCCTCGAGGCGCATCGGGATGAGCACGAGTACCAATCCCTCGACAACAGCTACGACGCCAAGGCCAAGCACCAGATCGCGCATTGCCTACCTTTGAATGGTATCAGACTTCAGGTATTCGAAAAACTCACTGTCGGGAGCGATGACCAAGGTGGAATTCTCCCCTCTGAGCGACTTCTCATACGCGCTGAGCGATCGATAGAAGGCAAAAAACTCGGGATTGCGGCCAAATGCGTCGGCAAAGATCGAGTTGCGAAGCGCATCCGCTTCTCCGCGAATGATCTCCGATTGCTTTCTTGCCTCGGAAGTCAACTCGACCACGGTGCGGTCGGCCTGTGCCCTGACCTTTTGGGCGGCTTCCTTTCCTCGGGCGATTTCATCGGCAGCCTCTCGCTGTCTTTCGGCCCGCATGCGTTCGAATGTTGCCGCCAGGTTTTGCTCAGGCAAATCTGCCCTCTTGATGCGGACATCGACGATCTCCACGCCCAGGGCTCCAGCTTCTCCCCTCGCCCCGTCCCGGATCAGGTTCATGAGAGCAGCCCGGTCAGCCGACAGTACGGTTCCCGAGGTCACGCTACCAAGGACTTCGCGCAACTGTGCGTTCAGAATTCTCTCCAGGCGCGGTTCCGCACCTCCGACCCCGCTCGTGCCCACGGCCCTCCGGAACTGTACGCTGTCCTTGATTCTCCAGCGCGCAAACGCATCGACAACAAGACGGCGGTCGTCGAGGGGCGTGACCTCCAGCGGCTGGGTATCCAGAGGCAGAATACGATCATCGTAACGGACGATTTCCTGAACGATCGGAATCCTGAATGAAAGGCCCGGGTCTTCCTTGACTGACAGAACCTGCCCGAATTGAAGGACCAGCGCTTTTTCGCGTTCGTCGACGATGAAGACCGCCGAGAGAAGCCCGAATCCGATCACGGCCAGAACAGGAATTACATATGCTGCACGAGTCATTCTGCTTTACCCATGGTTCAGCCGGTCAGCGGTCCGACTTTCTGATTTCGTTCAACGGGAGATAAGGTACGACGCCCTGGCTGTTTTCGGCTCTCTCGTCGATGATGATCTTGTCCACGTCTCCCAGGACTTTTTCGATGGTTTCAATGTAGAGGCGCTTGCGGGTCACTTCCTCCGCCTTCGAGTATTCCTCGAGAACCGCCAGGAAGCGCGATGCTTCGCCTTCGGCTTCATTGACGACCTGCGCCCGGTATCCTTCGGCTTCCTGTTGCAAGCGCGCAGCTTCACCTCGGGCTTCGGCGACGACCTGATTGGCGTACGCATCAGCCTGTTTCTCAAGCGTGTCACGCGTTTGTTCTGCCGCCTGCACTTCGCGGAAAGCATCGATGACTTCACGCGGCGGGTCGGCCTTGTCGAAGTTGACTCGGACGATGTTGACGCCTGACTGGTAGCTGTCGAGCGTTTCCTGGATCAGGTCCTGCAATTCCTGCGCAATCAATCCGCGGTCACGGTTGAGAATCGGAGCAAGATTTGACCGGGCAATGATCTCGCGCATTGCCGATTCGGACACTGCCCTGATCGTGTCCCTGGGGGCGGCGAGATTGAACAGGAAACTCGGAAGGTCCCTTATGTTCCAGACAACCTGAAAGTCGATGTCGACGATGTTCTCGTCGCCGGTCAACATGAGGCCTTCATCCGATCGCGCGCCGGTACCGACTCCGATGTCTTCGGTATTTTCCCGCGTAACCGGAAGGATTTCCTTCCTGACGACCGGCCAGGGCGCAAAGTTCAGGCCCTCGGTGCCGGTCTGGTAATATTCTCCGAAAAGCAGTTCCACCGACTGCTCAGATGTATCGACGCGGTAAAACGACATGAAAAGCCAACCAGCGATCAAAACCAGAATGATAAAGATCAGACCGCCGCGACTGATCCTGGGACTGCCGCCACGGTCGCCACGTCCCCTTCCAAACCCGCCGCGGCCTCCCATGAGTCCCCGGAGTCGTTCCTGGCCCTTGCGGACGAATTCGTCCATGTCGGCAATATTCTGATGATCTCCGCCCGCCCCTGGACGCCGATCACCCCCACGCTGCCCTCTGCGGTCATCGCCACCACCGGGAAATCCTCCTCCCCAGGGGCCACCTGAATTATTGCCTGGCATGCTTGCTGTTAACCTCCCGCAGTTGCGCGACGAATCCAATCCGAATCGGTCAAAACCATCATTTCGCGCTGCTAGAGATACATAGCGAAAACTGGCAGGAATTTTCCAGTTCTAATTGACAGGCATTTATCATTCCCGGTCTGCTCCCGATTCACGGAACGAAACATTCACATTTGCGTGGTTTTTCGCGAAGACACGCGAATGCAGGCTGCGCGTTCTGGCCTCGGCGAATGTTTTCGAACCCCTCCGCACCGGGTAGGTTCGAATCATTGACCGAGTGGCAGAAGGCGGGACCATCTCGTTCGAACCTCAGCGAAACTGTTCGCGCATGGCTTTGGCTTGAAAGCGTGCGGATGCCGGGGATCCACGCGGACGCAGCAACAACTGCCGGTCGGTCGGAGTTCGGGGTTTTTGCCACGTTGGCCGAGTTCGAAAGAGACCGTTTCCGGAGGCGTACCATTGCAGGTCTGAATGCCGACCGCGACGTCGGTAGCCGGGAAGACGGAATTTTCGGTCCTACGAAGGCCCGGACCCGCTTACGTGCACCGCGGCCCCCCAAGTGTCGGTCAAGCGAATGCCTCCTGGCCATGGGTCCGACGGATCGAGGAGGTGTTGATGAATTCCCGTAATCCAGGCACGCCCGGAAACCTCGGGAATGACGGCACTTTCGCCGTCTACGCGCGTCGTGCCGATGATTCTGCCGATGAATTCAGATCCGATTATGGACACGGCTTGCAGGCACTCCCCAACCTTGAGCTGGCCTCTTGCGTGCAGCAATGCCAACCTCGCGGATACGGCGGTTCCGGTTGGAGAACGATCAACCCTGCCGGGCCTGATGACCACGGCCGAATTGCTGCGGACACCGTCCGGATACGGTTCGACACTTCCGGCAAACAGACAAAACGATATTCCGGACAGTCCCGGCAGTTCAGGATGGCTAAAGGTCAGCTGCTCCTTGGCTGCGGCGACGATCCTTGTCCCGATTTCGGCGATCCTTCGGGCTTCGTCCTGGCTTAACTCAAGACCAAGGTCTCCGGCATCGGCAACAACGAAACTGTCGCCGCCAAATGCAACGTCCACGGAAATTCTACCAGTTCCCGGAAGTTGGAGCACGGCGTCGAGTTGATCGGCAAATGACGGAATGTTCCGGAAAGTGATCCGAACAGCCTTTCCGTCCCGGCATTCGGCCCGAACACGAATGAGGCCGCCGGGTGCTTCAATAGTGAAACGCGTCACCGGTTCAATCATCGGAATCAATCCGGTTTCGAGCAAAACCGTGGCCACGCAAATCGTATTCGAACCCGACATGGCAGGATTGTCTTCGGGCTCCATGATGATGAAACCGATCTCCGCCTCCGGGTTTTTTGCAGGCACGAGCAGATTGACGTGTCGAAAAACGCCTCCACGCGGTTCGTTGAGAAGGAAGTTTCTCAGAATTCCATCATCAAGAAGCCAACGACTCTGTTCCCAAATCGATTCTCCGGGCGGCGGCGGCACCCCGCCGACAATGACATCGCCAACTTCACCCTCCGCATGCGCCGAAACGACATGGATGACACGATTGCTGCGCACTCTGATGCCTACGATTCGATTTGAAGGGCCGGGCGCACGTGGCTCGCGGCCAAGGGAACGATGCCCAGTCCCGGCCGGTCTGAAACGCTCATCGTTCCACCTACCCGAATTGGAGCGTCCGGGGAGATCTCCATGTCGCAGTAGGAATTGAAGTCGGTTGCCGAAAAATACACGCGTGACGGCGTTGACAGGGCCAGATGGGCGATCGCCGCGGTGGCAACATCACCACCCCAACTGTCTTCTATCGTCATGGCAATCCCCGCCTCGATGCAAATGTCTCTCAAGATTCGCGCCTTGGTCAGCCCCCCTACCCTCGATATCTTCAAGTTGATGACGTCCATCGCGTCATTCGAAATTGCCATGATCAGGTCAGCAGCATCCGTGATAACCTCGTCGAGAATGAACGGCCGAGCGGTTCGCCGCCGGATCGACAAACACTCTTCGTAGGTTGCACAGGGCTGTTCAACAAAAATGTCCAGGTCTTTCACCGCATCAACGACCCTTGCCGCCTGAGCGCGCGTCCACCCGCCATTCGCGTCTGCAACGAGTACGCAATCGCCAGGCAATGTATCGCGCACCGCGGCAATCCTCTCGATGTCGTCGTCAGGGTTTCCGCCAACCTTGAGCTGAAATCGACGATATCCTTCATCAAGGTATTTTCCGACCGAATTTGCCATCTCTTCCGGCGTACCCTGGGAAATTGCCCGATATAACGCGACGGTAGATTGAAGCTGACCACCAAGCAATGCGTGCAGCGGTCGATCAGTGACCTGGCCGACAATGTCCCAGAGGGCGACGTCCAGGGGCGACTTGACGTAGGGATGGCCGCGCAAGACGGAATCCATGAGCTGGTTGGCGCGATTGATGTTTGTCGGGTCCACCCCAATCAGATGGGGGGCAATCGTTTCGACCCCGGTGCGAACGCCAGATGCGTATGACGGTAAATAAACCGGCCCGAGGGGACAGCATTCACCAAAACCGCTAATTCCCTCGTCGGTCTCAATCTCGACAATCGTACTGTCAAAAACCTCGACGAACTTTCCGTCCGCCCATGCGTATTTCCCCTCCTTCAGGGGTAAGTCGACTTTCCACGCGCGAATCTTCGATATTTTCATGTGTCCTGTTTCCCGGCGTTTCCCACTTCGCAGGCTGAAATCCCTGCAGACGCGCAGTCCTGCCTGTCTTCAAACCGACAAATGCACTGCGTCAACCACGAATCCGGCACATGGCCCGCCACATCCAAGCCATCCATCAAATCGACCTCGCGGCGCGAGCCATCGTCACGAGTTCCTCCGCAGCCGTTGGATGCACGGCGACCGTGCGATCAAAATCGTCTTTGGTCGCGCCCATCTTGACCGCAATTCCCGCCAATTGAATCATTTCCGCGGCACCCGCGCCAACGATATGGCACCCCATCACCTTTCCTGTGGATTTTGCGACGACAAGTTTCATCAGCATGAACTCGTCACGTCCGGACAAAGCAGTGGACATGGGGCGAAACTTCGATTCGTATACATCAAAACCGGTGGATCCGGGTCCATTGAACGCCCCCTGTTCCTCGGTCAATCCAACCGTTCCGGCTTCCGGCTGCGTGAATACCGCCGTCGGAATGATCTCGTGATCCGGTTTCGTCGGCACTCCTGCAAAAACGGTCCGGACGAATGCGACTCCCTCCCGAATGGCGACAGGCGTCAGGTTGACCCGATTGGTCACATCCCCGATCGCGTAGACCGACGGTACGGATGTCCTTGAATAGGCATCAACCACGATTTCACCCTTCGGACCAAATTCGACGCCGATTTCACCGAGGCCCATGCCTCCGGAGTTCGGGTGCCGCCCTGTTGCGTAAAGCACGATATCGGCTTGGTGTTTTTCGCCGGTCGAATCTGTCACCAGGAGTCCGGTATCGGAATTTTCGATCGATACGACATTGGTCTCGAGACACAATCGGACGCCTCGATCGCACATGCCGTCGGCGACGGTCTGGCGGATTCCGCCGTCGAAACCCCTCAGGATCTGCTCTCCTCGATAGAGTTGGGTAACTTTGGAACCGCACCCGTTCAGGATGCCGGCAAATTCGCATGCAATATATCCGCCTCCGACAATGAGCGACCGTGACGGAAGCCTGTCCAGATGAAACACATCGTTCGAGGTGATTGCACGACCCGCTCCGGGCACGTCCGGCACGAAAGGAGACCCGCCGGTTGCGACGAGAATGTGTTTCGCGACAAATCGATCTCCGGTCGCAAGCATGACCGTATGGGGATCAACGACCTCTGCCCGGCAGTCGAAGATCTCAACTCCGGCCTTCCCCAGGTTGGAACGGTAAATCCCTTCCAGGCGCTCCAGTTCACGATCTTTTGCCGAGATCAGGGCGTTCCAGTCGAACACGCTGTCTCCAACGGACCATCCGAATCCGCGCGCGTCTTCGAAGGCCGAGGAATAACTGGAGGCGTATACGAGGAGTTTTTTCGGCACGCATCCGCGAATGACACAGGTACCGCCCATCCGGAATTCTTCCGCGAGAGCAACACGTGCCCCGGTTTCGGCGGCAATTCTTGCGGCGCGGACGCCGCCGGATCCGCCACCAATGACAAAGAGGTCGAGATCAAACATCTGAGGAATCGATTGTTTTCGAAAGCCGGTTCCAACCCAACGATACTGTCGCGCGATGGGACCAACACCGTGCCTTAGTAAATGACAACGCGCCCATTCCTGGCCCCCACAGCACACTCGCTTGCCATGTTGACGAACAGACCGGTTTCGACGACACCGGGAATGCGGTTCAACAGGCTGTCGAGTTCACCAGCATCGCGGATCGTGCCCAAATGCAAATCCAGAATTGCATTTCCTTCGTCCGTGACGAATGGTCGTTCATCCCGTTCCCGCCAAGTCGTCGTGAAATTCGAAAAACCGCACGAACGAAGTTCGGCGCAAATCCTGGACTGCGTATCCAGCTTTCCGAACGGGATGATCTCGAGAGGTAACGGATAGGTTCCCAGGATATCAACCAGTTTGCTTTCATCCGCGATCACGACAAACCTCTCGGATGCGGCGGCAACGATCTTTTCGCGGAGCAATGCGCCTCCGCCTCCCTTGATCAGGTCCCTGTCCGGGCCGATCTCGTCCGCACCATCGACAGTCACATCGAGGCGGCCGATCTGATCAAGATCCTCGACCTTGATCCCTGCGCCCTTTGCGACTCTCGCACTGCGGGCTGACGTCGCGGTTGCCCTGATCCTCAACCCGTCACGAACCTTCTGGCCGAGTAACCGAATGAAGATCTCGGCTGTCGAACCCGTTCCCATCCCGACTTTCATGCCGTTCTCGACTTGAGCCACGCCATGCCGGGCAGCGGCGGTCTTGGCGGTATCGGAAGCTTGTTCGGAACTTGCATGGGCCATTTGACCGGGTTGGTTCCTTGGATGGTCAGAATCGCTCATTGAAGTCACGCTAGCCAGCGCGGGCAGTACCCGGTTTCAACCACCAATACCAACGAAACGGTGGTCCGGTGCAAGTCAAAACCGACGTATACTTCCATTGTCATTTCTTCCGAAAAGTTCCGGCAATCCTTCTCGGGATGCAGGAGCAAAATCGTATTCTGGTGGCCAGGGACTTTCCACGGCACGGGCCTGGTCTTCGCCGATGGGCGCCGTGCAAGACGGAAACACCCCTGATGTATTGCCTCGATTGCCGTTCGGAATGTGTTGTCACGCCGTATTCGTGGTTGTACGGGTAAAGAAAGTTGTTGTCCGGAAAGGAGTTTCCGCGTCCGGGAACGTCTCCGAGATCAGGTCGTGCCAAGTATACACGCGGCCGGTTCAACCTGGAAGGTGACCCGGCCCCGACAGACCGCGCATATCCTGTCTTGTCGTGGATCGTGGGCAGGAATTGCGCAAACCGGTCAGAAAACGCCGGTTACGGACGCTCTTCGGTTGTGGATTCGGGCGACAGTTGATCCGGCAGGCATCGATGCCGCCATGCTACGATCAGGCTAGCCAGATGTATCTCAGTGTTTTCGACATGTTCAAGATTGGGGTGGGCCCGTCGAGTTCCCATACGATGGGCCCGATGATCGCTGCCGGCCGGTTCCTCAGGCACATTCGTGACAGCCAGGTAACGGTCAGGCGGCTTCAATGCTCGCTTCACGGTTCCCTTGCCTTTACCGGCAAGGGGCACGGAACGGACAGAGCGGTAATCCTCGGGTTCGCCGGATTCAGACCCGATTCTTTCGACCTTGAAAAAGCCATTTTGGAGTTGGAGGAAGTCAAGACATCGGCAACCGTGAATCCGTCTGGATTTGGTCGTTTCGATTTCGACCCAGAGACTGACCTGGACTTTGATTTCGAAGTCAAGCTGTCCAGACACCCGAACGGTTTGATCATGCGGGGACTGGACGCAACGGGGACCGTTGTCGTTGAACAGTCATACTTTTCAATTGGAGGCGGATTCGTTCTGACAGGCGATGAATTCGATGCTGACAAAACAGACCGGACGACCGGTCCGGACGTTCCGTTTCCCTTTCTGTCCGCGGCTGAATTGCTTGCTCAGGCAGAGACGCACGACAAGACCATTGCCGAAATCATCTTTGCCAATGAATGTACACTGGACAATCCGGCCGCCATTCGCGCTCGATTACTTCGAATCTGGCGGGCAATGAATGGATGCATTGATGCAGGCCTGTCCCAGGAGGGTTTGCTCCCGGGAGGTCTCAATGTTCGCAGGCGTGCGAAATCCATTTACGATTCCCTGATTGCGGAAAGAGGTCGCAACAAGTCGACCCCCCATGTCGTCAATGACTGGATTTCGGCCTATGCCATGGCGGTCAACGAGCAAAACGCAGCCGGGGCACAAGTCGTCACGGCGCCGACCAACGGTGCTGCCGGCGTAATTCCGGGGGCCTTCCGATACTATCTCGATCACGTTTCCGGTTCCGATGAGTCGGACTCGATCGACTACCTGCTGACCGCCGGAGCCATTGGTGCGATCATCAAGACAAATGCGTCGATTTCGGGCGCAGAAGTCGGTTGCCAGGGGGAAGTCGGATCGGCGTCGGCGATGGCTGCCGCAGGTTTGTGCGCGATTCTCGGTGGTTCGCCGAAACAAGTCGAGAACGCGGCCGAGATTGCGCTTGAGCATCATCTCGGCATGACGTGCGACCCGGTCAAGGGCCTGGTACAGGCCCCGTGTATCGAACGGAACGCACTCGGGGCCATAAAGGCAATATCGTCCGCGTCACTCGCTCTCCGGAGCGACGGCAACCACCTCATTCCACTGGATGCCTGCATCGAAACCATGCGTCAGACGGGTATCGACATGAGCGACAAGTACAAGGAAACCTCGACCGGCGGGCTCGCCGTCAACACTCCTGTTTGCTGATTTGGCGGCATACCGGATCAGCCGGCACGCGTTAGCCTGTTCATGCGTGCAACACCTGGACAACCGTCTGCAATTCGCTCCGGGGCAGCATGATCAGTAGGTTTCCCTGGTCGACCCTGATTTCCAGCCAAGGGCCGGTCGTCAAGTTGGAAGTTCCGATCATCCCCGAGGGGTGCAGTTCGAGGCCGTCCAGGGGCCATTTCAATCCCTTGCTTCGTGCCGAAACAGAACTGAATGGAAACAACGAAACTGTTGTGTTTTCCGGTATCTGCATTTCCAAAGTTCGCGGGACTCGAAAACAGACTTCATACCGGGTTACCAGCAGGGCGGGATGGGTCGTGTACTTTGCCAGTGACGCGAGTGCCGCCAATTCGTGGTCCAGGCGAAATCCGGTGAATCCGATACACACGAGCAACGGTGCGGCGACGCGTGAAAGGCATTTGTCAAAGTCGGTCGTGTCTTGATCGTCAATTCGGACCAGTTTTTCCGGAAACCTCTCGCGAACCGCCGTCGAGATCGAATCCAGGTCACCGACAATCAGGTCGGGCTCAAGGCCTAGTTCGGAAGCATCGTTCGCCGCGCCGTCCGCGCAAACGAGTACCGGGGCGATATCGATCGCTTCACGTAAATCTCTTGCGGAGAATTCCCCCCCGCCAAGCAGCGTGACAGCAGAACCGTATTCCTTTTTCCCGGTCATTGCCTTTTCGACTTCACTTGAGCGCACCGCTCAAGATCCATTGATTGAGAGAGGCCGTTTCAAATTCTTGTACAGGGCCCCTGGCCACATCGAAACCTGATTCAAACTGAAGCTTGCGTTTCGGATTCCCCGCCGTACGGAAAACGGACGTGGAGAACAGCTCACCGACAGCCATGTCGCAACGGATTTTCATATGGCGGCAAAACGCCTCAACCCGGGCAGTCGGACACGGTCCATTCAACGGTTGGATTCATCCGTTCCAATGCCCCTGAAAACCGAACGGAACGGCAAGGCCCATGCGACCCCGACCCCGACATAGGTCAAAAACTCGACGAAAACCGATGGACGATCGAACATGTTGATCACGGTAATCGCCAAGACAACGTAGACCGGTAACCAGACAATCAGGATCAACAGGGCCAGGCGTCGTCGCGTTTGGAAGCGGAGTCTCATCTCGTGGCAAACGGATTCGATACACAAATGACGTCTTCTCTTTCAGGAGAGGTCGAGAGCAACGCGACCGGACAACAAACAAGTTCCTCTATTCTCCGGATAAACTTGATTGCGGATGCAGGAAGATCAATCCAACGCCGGGCACCGGCCGTGCTCTCTGACCAGCCTTCAAGCGTTTCGTAAACTGGTCTGACCCGCGTCTGTTCGTCTTCCGCGACCGGAAGCGCGTCGAGATTTTGCCCGTCAAGTTCGTATCCCGTGCAGATCCGGACCTGTTCCAGCCCATCAAGAACATCCAGTTTGGTGAGTGCGATGCCGTCAACGCCACTCGTTGCACATGACTTTCGAACAAGTACGGCGTCAAACCAGCCACAACGGCGGTGCCGTCCCGTCACCGTGCCCTTTTCGCGTCCGACTTCGGCAATATGCCTCGCGGTCTGGTCGAACAGTTCACAGGGAAAGGGCCCTTCCCCTACGCGTGTCGTATAGGCTTTGACGATCCCCAGAACGAACCCGACAGCAGCCGGACCGATTCCCGTGCCCGTTGCGACTGCCCCCGCCACGGTGTTGGACGACGTCACAAACGGATATGTCCCGAAGTCAACATCGAGATGGGTCCCCTGGGCGCCCTCGAACAGAATCCGAGAGCCGGATCGGTGACGGAGACCGAGCGTCTCCCACGCGGGTCCGGAAAACCTCAGGATTTTTGGGGCAACCTCCAAGAGATCGGATTTGAGTTTCTCCCTGTCGACGGGTCCGACGCCCAGCCCGATTCTCAGGGTGTCGTGGTGTGCAAGCAAACGGTCCAGCCGCAAGTCCAGCGTCTTTTCATCCGCGAGATCGGCAACGCGAACAGCCCGACGCCCAACCTTGTCTTCGTAAGCCGGCCCGATTCCCCTGCCAGTCGTGCCGATCCGGACCTTGCCCGCGTTTCTTTCCCTGATCCTGTCCAGTTCCCCATGGACTGGAAGAATGAGGGGGGCGTTTTCCGCGATCATCAGGTTTTTTGGCGAAACCTCGACTCCCCGTGCGGAAATTCCGTCGATTTCATCGACAAACGCCCACGGATCGAGCACGACCCCGTTGCCGATAACGGACAGCTTTCCGGGTCTGAGGATTCCCGACGGGACGAGCGAAAGCTTGAAGACCTGGTCATCTATGACGAGCGTGTGCCCGGCATTGTGACCGCCTTGGAATCGAACAATGATGTCAGCCTGTTCAGACAGCCAATCGACAATCTTGCCCTTGCCCTCATCGCCCCACTGGGCGCCGATCACCGTTACGTTCGTCACATCCTTGGATCCGGATCTGTTCCTGTCGGCGAAGTACATAACCTGCGCCACCCGGCGTTTGTAACCTCATTCTGAAGTGGTATCGAATCGATTTCCGCCAGGCTGACACTCGAAACCTGTCACATGTGACACTTGCGACATGGGTCGGATGCCATGTTGGCACTTAATCGCGATTTGTGAATAATCGGACCATGAAAACCAATAAGCGGCCTGGCTTTCGCCCCCTCAACCCGGACTTCGATCGGAATGTTCGGATCAATTTCGATCGTCAGGGATTGATGCAGACACTCTCCGCGACATTAGTCAGTATCAAACCCGGGAATGTGGCGATCAAGGCACCTGTCGCCGCAAAGGTCAGCCAGCAGGATGGGTTTCCGCACGCGGGTTTCGGTTGGAGCCTGGGCGACTCCGCGGCCGGGTTTTCTGCCTTGTCGCTGATGGCACCGGGAGAACGGGTATTGACGATCGAAATGAAAACGAACCTGCTGTCGCCGGCCACCGGAGATGTTCTCGTGGCTGAAGGACGTGTCATCAGGTTCGGAAGAAGGGTCTGCACGGTTGCAGCGGAAATCTACACCGAACTCGCGGACGAGCCGGAGATCAAACACGTCGCAACCATGTTGGGAACCATGATTCGGGTGCCTCCCGAAGGTAGCGGGTAGCCCGCCAGACCGGGTGATCGCGAAATCCCGCCGGAATGGCCGACCGGAAACAACGTATCGCCGTACCGGGAGTCAGCCCATGGAACACCATTCCGAAGGTGATTCAGGCAATCATGCCAGACGGGGAATACCGAAACATGATGATCCCGGAACGCGGCTCGAGGAATCGTGCCGGATGCCGGATTCTCCGTATCCCGTTACAATCCATCTCGACACGGGGGAATGGATAAAATAGACAGTGCCGTCGCACAAGCCTTTCGGGAGACATCAGGCGATGCAGAATGTTGTCTTGGTTGTACACCTGATCCTCGCATTATGTCTGATTGCGATCGTTTTGTTCCAGCGTTCCGAGGGCGGCGGACTCGGAATTGGCGGCGGCAATCCAATGGCCGGCCGCGCGCAGGCGAACCCGCTTTCGAAGGTAACCTGGGCGCTCGCGGTGGCCTTTCTCATCACCAGCATGTTTCTCACCATCCTCGCCGCCCGATTGGCGGAAACCGATTCGGTCCTGGAGCGCTTGGGCGGTTCAATACCGGTGGAGTCGGAATCCGGTCAGGATTCCACGCTAGGCGATGATCTTCTCCCCCCGGTCTTGGGTGACTCTCCCGCGACTCCTCCCAAACAGGAGTGATCGGGTGAAAGGTCATCTGCATTCAAGACGTCTCGCTGGTGAACCGGATTCCCCCTGACTATTGAGGCATAGTCCACGCCGAACGGCATTGGTCCCGGTCCTACCAAATCTGCCAGTCTGTTCGTCCTTTTTTACAATTTCAGCCATCGTTCCGGGGTTCCGGAACGCGTGTGTCTTGTCACAATCCATCGAATCCGCTAGCTATATGCTCCCGTATGCAGACATGATTCCGGACTGAATCCGATTTGGAATCAGGTCGACTGGCGGGGACTTCTGGAAATATGGCCCGATTTGTGTTCATCACGGGTGGCGTTGTTTCTTCGCTCGGCAAGGGATTGGCAACGGCTGCCCTGGGCGCACTCCTGAAAGCGCGCGGCTACACCGTCAGACTGCGAAAGCTCGACCCCTACCTGAACGTCGATCCGGGTACGATGTCGCCTTTCGAACACGGCGAGGTGTTTGTCACCGATGACGGCGCCGAGACCGATCTGGATCTCGGCCACTACGAACGCTTCACACATGTCTCGGCGAGGTCTTCCGATTCCGTTTCCGCTGGCCGGATTTACTCCAATGTCCTGGAAAAGGAGCGCCGCGGCGACTACCTGGGCAAGACGATCCAGGTGATTCCGCACGTCACCGACGAGATCAAGGACTTCATCGCGACCGGCGAAGACGAAGTCGACTTCATGCTCTGCGAAATCGGGGGAACGGTTGGAGATATCGAAGGGTTGCCGTTCTTCGAGGCAATCCGCCAGTTCAGCCAGGACAGGCCAGACGGCAAATGCGTATTCGTCCATCTCACCCTCTTGCCGTACAACTCGGCATCGTGCGAACTGAAGACCAAGCCGACGCAGCACTCGGTAAAGGAACTCCGTTCCATCGGGATCGCGCCCCATGTCCTTGTTTGCCGTTCCGAACGCGAGATTCCCGAAAACGAACGGCGCAAGGTCTCACTTTTTTGCAACGTGCGGCGTGAATGGATCATAGGCGCCCCGGACCTGGATTCGATCTATGACGCCCCTCTTGCCTACCACGAGGCAGGTCTTGATCAGGCCGTGCTTGACGCGTTCCGGATCGAACCCTGCCCACGACCGGATCTTTCGGTCTGGGAGAACGTTTTCGATCGTGTTCACAACCGCGAAGGACAGGTCAAGATAGCGATTGTCGGCAAATATACGCGTCTTGAGGATGCCTACAAATCCATCGCGGAAGCCCTGGTGCACGGTGGAATGTACAACCGGGTCAAGGTTGTCGCGGACTGGGTCGATGCGGAGCAACTGGAGAACGGAGTCGACGCGTCCTCGAAGCTTGTCGGATTTGACGGTATTCTGGTTCCGGGAGGATTCGGGAAGCGCGGCACCGATGGCATGATCGCGGCAGCCAGGTTTGCCCGCGAACGCAAGGTTCCGTACCTGGGGATCTGCCTCGGCATGCAACTGGCAGTCATAGAAGCCGCGAGGAATGTCGGGCAAATCTGGACAGCCGGGTCCGAGGAGTTTGCGAGCGAAACTGAAAACGGATGCGCGGATATCTCTCCCGTGATCTATCACCTGAAGGAATGGATCAAGGGAAACACGAAACTCGAACGGACGGTCGACGACAACAAGGGTGGAACCATGCGCCTCGGGGCATACGATGCCGTCCTCGGGCCGGGGTCGAAAGTCGCCGAAATATACAATTCAACGTCAATCTCGGAACGCCATCGCCATCGCTACGAAGTCGACGTCGGGTATCGCGAACAACTCGAGGCATGTGGTTTGATCTTTTCGGGAATGTCCCCGGACGGTCGCCTTCCGGAAATCGTGGAACTGGACGGACATCCCTGGTACATCGGCGTTCAGTTTCACCCGGAATTGAAATCCCGGCCATTTGATCCGCACCCTCTCTTCAGGGACTTCATACGCGCCGCGATGGAACAGTCGAGGCTTGTATGATCCATCCTTCTGTCCGGTTCACGGGTATCGCGGCCGGTTCGATTCCCGGAGCCCCGGGATGATTTCCGAACTTATCGCTCTATTCAGATCTCCCGAACGCGAAACGCCGAATCCGATTTCCGCTGAAGACGAAAAAATCGCGTTGGCCGCGCTGATGGTTCGCGCGGCCCGGATCGATGGTGAGTACCTTCCGCACGAACAACACGTCATCGACCTGGTATTGCAGGAACGTTTTGCGCTGGCTGAACCGGACTCGGTCCGAATTCGCAGGGAAGCGGAAGAACTGGAGGCACAGGCTCCCGATACCGTCAGGTTCACGCGCGTCATCAAGCGGACGGTGCCGTACGAGGAACGGAAGGCGATTGTCGAGGCTCTCTGGATGGTTGTACTCGCCGACGATACGCGCGATGCCGAAGAAAACGGGTTTCTCCGCCTGGTGACACATCTCGTCGGTGTCGCCGACCGTGACAGCGGCCTGGCTCGCCAGCGAGCAGAGAGAGCGAGAAGGCCCGAACAGGGAGAATGAGTCGTGAAACGCCGCATTGCCAGTCTCCCGATGTACATTCTGCCGGAGAACATTGATGATCATGGCCGATATTGGTCGCTGATCCGTCACCACCTGGGAAACGAAGGTCTTGACGCTCCCGAGAAGCTGGATCCAACTGAATTCACCCGGCCCGATCCGACTCTCGACGAACTGTACTTCACCCAGATTTGCGGGTTGCCCTACCGGCGCAACCTGGCCGGCCACGTTACTTTGATCGGTACGCCGGATTACGGTGTCTTCGGTAGCAAACCGGGATACTACCGAAGCGCAATTGTCGCCCGTCGAGATGACCGGCGTAGCCGGATCGATGAATTCGACGGTGCCAAATTAGCCTACAACGACAAGCTGTCGCAGTCTGGATATGCGGTTCCAACAGGAATTGCACGTCATCATGGAATCACCTTTGGAAGCCAGATGCATTCCGGTTCCCACCGGCAATCGATACGCATGGTCGCATCAGGACAAGCTGACATCGCTGCAATCGACGCGGTTTCGCTCGACCTGATTGCCCGAATCGGATCCGATCCGGACACGGGTCATCTGAGAGTCGTCTTCTGGAGCGAACCAACGCCGGGGCTGCCATACGTAACCTGGAAGAATGCCGACCCCGACCCATTCTTTCGCGCCGTCAGATCGGCAATTCGAGATCTGAGCGTCGATTTGCGATGTCGGCTGCGGTTGTTCGATCTCGTCCCCATTCCTTCCTCCGAATACCATTCGGTCACTCCCTGATCGATTTTCATGCGATTCGTTCGAAGCCCTGTCCCGGCTCGTTCAAAATGCTGACGCGGCCGTGGCGAGGAACGCGTCCCTGAACCTCGAATTATGCCGTGAACAAGGATGCGTGGGCTGTCAGCGGTCTTTTGTCCCGTTTGAGCGGATTCCGCACAGCATGCACTGCCGAAAAATTCAAATGTTGCCGTAAGTTCAAATCTCAAAAGCAAATCCCTGCACAAACAAGTCGCCCTGTCGCGCCGTATTGTCCGTACCGTGGGAATTCACCTGACAACAACGTGGAAGAAAGCCGTTCAAGCGTAACGGCGGTAACATGTGCTCGTCCCGGTGAACCGCCGATCAATTCGTCAATTCACGCATCTTCTTGATCCTGTCATATGCATCGTTGGCTTCGGCAGTCTTTGTTTCGCCGAGCTTGCGAAATTCGACCGGGATTCCCTGCGCCTCCAGACGATCAGGATGATAGTTCCGGATAATCTTGAGGTAAGCCGCGCGAACTTCCGAATCCGAGGCGTCCGGGCTCAAGCCCAGGACTTCGTAAGGATCGATGGTGTCATCACGAGCCGACGAAATGTAGGTCCCTTCGATTCGGGACCAGTCCCCATCGCTGAAACCGAAAATCCGCGCGACACTCGCCAGGAACCGGCGTTCACTTGGGTGGTAGACGCCGTCGGCGACGGCGATCTGCAATAATCCTGCGAGGAAGCTTTCCAGCACATCGCGGTCTTCGGAAAAGATCACACGGATCTGCCTCGCATACGGCTCGAACCCGAGGGAATCCGACTTGGCTGCGTTGAAAATCAGATGAACGCTGGAATAGGCGTCCTCGGGAATTGGGAATACGGCCTTCAGTGTTTCGACCTCATCCCTTGTGACCTTGCCGTCTACTTTGCTCAGTTTTGCGGCGAGCGTAATGAGCGAAAAAATGAAGGCCCATTGAAGTTCCTCGGGAGAATCCTTTCGACCGGGTGTATCGTGGAGGTCTCTCTTGCGTAGGGTTGCCTCGCCGCCCAGCATTGACTTTTCGACGAAATGCCCGGCGACCACACCGAACAAGGCTCCGATTGGACCACCGAAAGCAAATCCGATCGTTCCTCCCAGTATCTTTCCAAGTGCACTCAATTTCCAATCTCCGCCTCGATCGAATTTGAACCGCCCTGAATCGCGGTTGGCAGCCCGACGATTTCGATTACGTCGTGGATAATCGGAAATCCTCCAGATTCAAGGATCGTTTGCGGTTCGGCTTCCACCTTGACTTGCCCGGAATGGCCCCACGGCCGGCGGCATTCAGGGAAATCACTTCGCGAGATTTCGTTGGTCCCTGACAATTGATGGTGGTAGATCAGCGAACGAAGCTGCGACGGCGGTCACAACTTCGAGTGACAAAACCAGGCCATTTTCGACAACTCGGATCAAGACCCATGCACATCGGCATACTGCAGACCGGGCGGACTCATGAGGCACTGGTCTCCAAGCACGGCGAATACCCGGACATGTTTGCGCGGCTGTTGTCGGGACAAGGCATGCGATTTTCGACGTGGCCCGTCCTGGAGTGCCGGCTACCGGAGAGGCCTGCGTGCGCCGATGGCTGGCTCATCACGGGTTCGCGCTTTTCGACCTATGAAGATCATCCCTGGATTCCGCCGCTCGAGGATTTCATCAGGGCAACCTATGAGGCGGGTGTTCCGATGATCGGCGTTTGTTTCGGTCATCAGATCATCGCGCAGGCGCTGGGCGGGGTCGTCGAAAAGTACCCTGGAGGTTGGTCAGTAGGACGCACGGCGTATCGCGTGGACGGTTTTCGAGAACCGTTGTCCATGTTGTCGTGGCACCAGGACCAGGTTTGCGAAATCCCGCCGGAAGCCCGGGTCGTCGGCTCCAGCGACAGTTGCCGGAACGCCGTCCTGGCGTACAAGGGAAACGCTCTTTCCATACAACCCCACCCTGAGTTCGATGCGGATTTTGTTGATGGCCTCTTCGAGAAAGTCGGACTTCAGGCCGTGGGTGCAGAACGCGCCAGGGAAGAACAGTCGAGGCTTCACGCACCTCTCGATGCAGACAAGATTGCCAAAGTCATGGCCGGATTTTTCAGGGACCCCGGTTGCTGGCCGCCGTCCTGAACCGACAGTTTTCTGACGTTCGCCCGTAGTCCCGTCTCCTGCCCGAACCGGGCGAACCGGGAGACGGGGTTCAACCGCAATGGTTCTCGCCACGACCGCAGGATCACGAACGGCGACTGTCCCCCCCTGGCCCAGGGAAGGCGCATTTCACCTCGACTCCAATCCCAAGACGACGCAGACATGGGTGAAATCGACATGTTCGCAGCACCGGCACCGCCGAAGCGGCTGCAACGATTGAGCCAGCCTGTCCCGGTCAAACCGGAACAAGCCATTCGTGGGTGTCAGGCGTGCAGTTCCTGGCTCATTCGCGCCCCGTCCGGTGCTATGGCATCTGACGGAATGCCGACCGCTCCGGGATCAACGGCCAGCGACTTGAAAAGCCCCCAGGGCATGGCCAGAAGGACCAACGAAATCGGAAAGGGCGCTACGGTCGAAGCAGTCCGGAGTGCGCCAAAACCTCCGGCCAGCAACGGGACGCCAGCAACGAAACCGTCGCCAAGGCCCCTGATGACCCGGAAAACCTTTGGCGGGTTGTCGTCTCCCAACGACAACATTGTCGTGATGACCAGCGTTCCTGAGTCCGAAGACGTAATGAACCACGACGCCAGGAGCAGTATCGCAAGCGCCGAAAGGAGCCAGTCGCAATGCCGAATCCACTGCACGCCAATGATCGACCGGGAACGTACCCGCCGAGCTGGTACCAGTCGACAGTTCCGGTCCGCGTGCCCGTGCCGCCGCTTGAAGCCGACCTTTCAGTCGATGTCTGTGTCATCGGCGGAGGGTATACCGGGTTGTCCTCTGCCATTCATCTGGCGGAATTTGGATATGATGTCACGGTACTTGATGCCCACCGCGTCGGCTGGGGGGCTTCGGGACGAAACGGCGGCCAGGTCGGATCAGGTCAACGACTGGGACAGGACATTCTCGAAAGGAACTTGGGCCACGATCACGCCCGCGCATTATGGTTAATCGCCGAAGAAGCGAAGTCCACGGTCCGCGCGCTCATCCGGAAACACGACATCCGCTGCGATTATCGGCCGGGCGTTGCCCGGCTCGGCCAGGGAAAGGAATCGGCGCGACTCGCTCGTTCAACGCTTGAGCATCTTGAGCGAAGTTACGGTTACGACAAGCTGGAATTGCTCGACGATGACTCGCTCGCCGAACTCGTCGGATCGGCAGTATTCAGAGGTGGGTTGATCGACTGGGGCGCCAGCCACCTGCATCCATTGAAATTCGCGCTCGGATTGGCCGACGCAGCACGTGAAATCGGTGTCCAGATATTCGAAAATTCCGAGGCCGAGTCGATCAGACAAGGGAAAAGTGCCACGGTAAAGACGGCGAAGGGAAGCATTTCCGCAAACGCGGTTGTCATCGCCTGCAACGGGTACCTTGGAGCGCTTGATACTGAAATCGCCCGCAGGGTCATGCCCATCAACAGCTTCATGATCGCCACCGAGCCACTCGATGAAAGCAGGGCCGAACGATTGCTTCGCCGCGATGTCGCTGCCTACGACGACAGGTTCGTTGTCAATTACTTTCGGAGAACGCCCGATCACAGACTTCTCTTCGGAGGAGGAGAAAGCTACGGTGTCCGCTTTCCGCCCGATATTGCGCGCAAGGTACGGAAACGCATGCTCAGGATCTTTCCCGATCTCGGCGACATCCGGATTGATTATGCCTGGGGCGGAACCCTTGCGATAACCCGTAACCGGATGCCTCACTTTGCGCGGGTTGAAAGGGGAATTTACTCCGCGTCCGGTTATTCCGGTCATGGCGTTGCCATGGCAACCATGGCAGGCAAGATCATCGCACAGGCGATCAACGGAGATCTCGAAAGGTTCGACGTCATGTCGCGCATGCCAACACCCGGTTTCCCCGGTGGAAACCGCTTGAGGTCACCCTTCCTGGCTCTCGCACTCATCTGGTTCGCTATTCGTGATCGCATCTTGTAATCTTCGGTGTCGCGCGATTCCCGCGCCTCGCTAACCGAAGGCGGCAATCATGGCCGCCGAAAAAACGAGGAGTCCGTTCGGGACATTGCCTCAGTCCACGTTTGACCTATGACCAAGCACAGTAGAGACGAAGCCTATCGGCTTAAAGACAATGATGCGCACCGGAAGTACTACGATGCCTGGTCCAGTAGTTATGACAGGGATTTCGCTGTCAGGTTGGGCTACATCTATCCGGAAGAACTCGCTAAGCGATTTATCGCGCGTGCGGACCCCGAGGACGACCCGATCCTCGATATCGGGTGCGGCACGGGATTGGTCGGTCTGGCATTCGCGGGTTGCGGCAAGACGGTCGATGGTATGGACATTTCAACCGGCATGCTTGCCGAGGCCCGGCGAAGCTGTGCCTATCGCGACCTGATTGAAGTTGACCTGACCGATCCATCGACAATTCCGGCCAGGCGTTACGGGGGGCTGGTCAGTTGCGGGACGTTTACAATCGGACATCTGGGCCCCGCGGCGTTCGAATCCGCGTTGCAACTGGCACGTCCCGGAGCCCTCTGCGCAATTGGAATCAATCAACTGCATTATGAGAATGAACAGTTCGGCGCATCGATCGAGTCGCTGGTTGACAAACGACGGATTTTCGCTTTCAGCATCCATGTCGTACCCGTTTACAAGGATGTGGAAGAACCTGATGCACCGATCAACCAGTCCAACGTGGTCATGTTTCGAACCGCCTTGGAGTGACGGCGTGGCAGGCGAGTGTGTCGGACGCGCAACGGTCCGGTTCCTGAACATTCCGCGATGTTCCACCCATCCGGCGGTCCGACGCCGGGTCAATTGAATTTTCCGCATTCGCCGAAGTCGACCGAGGTCAAGCGGAAAAGTCGAGAATCATCTACGGCCCGCGTCAACATCCCGAGAGAAACCGCGGCCAACCGATGTCTGGAATGGTCGGGGAAATGGAAACCGGGAAACCCGGATCACGTCAATTGAGAATCCGATGTGAGAGTCGCCCGCTGATCGATAACCCGCAGTCTACGCCGATAATCCGGCACGGGTTCCGGCCCTGGACAACTTGCGAGGAAGATTGAACTGGATGTCTTCCCTGACGCCTTCGGAAATCTCCACCGTGAGTTCGAACATCTGACCGAGCCGCGCGATCAGTCCCTGCACCAGTTTTTCCGGGGCCGAGGCACCCGCAGAGATCCCGACCGACCGGGCCTCCGACAGCCATGCCGGGTCCAGGCCGTCGGCATCCGGGACAAGGTAACTGTCGGCGCCGCACGCTTCGCCTATCTCCCGTAGTCTGCAGGAATTCGAACTGTAATGGGCACCAATAATGAGGATGACATCGACCTGTTTCGCCATGGCCCTGACCGCAGTCTGCCTGTTTTGGGTCGCATAACAGATGTCCTTGACGTCCGGGCCGATAATGTTCGGAAACCGGTTCACCAGCGCGGTGATGACGTCGCGCGTGTCATCAACTCCCAGCGTTGTTTGGGTCACGTAGGCCAGCTTATCGGGATTCGCCAGTTCCAGCTTCTCAACGTCTTCCACCGTTGCGACGATGTGGACCTGCCCATCGACCTGACCCACTGTCCCTTCGACTTCAGGATGCCCTTCATGGGCAATCATGATCAGTTCATATCCCTTTTTTGAATACCGTTTGGCCTGACTGTGCACCTTGGTGACCAACGGACAGGTTGCGTCAATGACCTGCAGGCTTCGCTCGCCAGCTTCATTCACGACTTTTCTCGACACTCCATGCGCGCTGAAGATCGTGATCGCGCCGACCGGAACATCGCCGATGTCCTTGACGAAGACGACGCCCTTCTCTTCGAATTCGGTGACGACCGTCTTGTTGTGGACAATCTTGTTTCGGACATAGATTGGCGGACCGTAGAGATCGAGAGCGCGTTCCACGATCTCGACCGCCCTGACCACGCCCGCACAAAAACCGCGCGTTTCGGCCAATAGGACCTGCAGAGGTGGTTTTTTCAATGTTTTTCTCCCGGTGCCTGGACGAACTGGGATTGTCTCAATTTGCCTGCTTGGCAGGCGCCCCGCGTCCAGAAGCCTTTGGACTGGAATTCCCATTATACACCAGCCAATGAATCCCAGTCCAGTACGCCAAGCTCATTGTTCATCTGGAACGAGAAGCAGGAACGGATTCTGCCTCACGGGATCGATTTCAGCTGCAACCGGTACCGCCGACCCAATATTGCCGGAAAACGAAATCTCGTCTATCGTCCCTGGTGCCGTGAGTTGGCGGCTCCACCCACCAATGCCCGCCAGTTTCCCGAGCCCGGCTGCCGGTGCCCGATACTGAAAATGGCGGGTCTCAGCGATATCGTTGTTCGGTCAAGGACCTTGTGATTGACAGATTCCTCCTTGAAATCCGGGACAGAAGATTTTCTCAGGGATACTGCCGCGGCGGTCGAGCAGGAACTCGCTACGATCCTGCCGCAATCCACGGAACGCGACTCCCGGCTTTTCGATGCCATGCGTTACGGCGTCCTTGGCGGCGGAAAACGCCTGAGGGCTTCTCTGCTCAGGAGCTGCGCGCATGTCGCTGGTGCTGACGACCGGAACGCCGTGTTTGCCGCCGCGATTGTCGAACTCGTCCACGGCTATTCCCTCGTACATGACGACCTTCCGGCGATGGACGACGACATGTTGAGGCGCGGCAAACCCACGTGCCACATTGCCTTCGACGAAGCTACGGCAATACTGGCCGGAGATGCGCTCCTCACGCTTGCGTTCGAACTGTCAGCGGATTCGAGGCTCAATGGAGATCCGGGGATCAGGTGCGAATTCTCTTCAGCTCTGGCGGCCGCGGCGGGAGGCAATGGAATGGTCGGCGGGCAAATGGTGGACCTCCGGTCTGAAAACCGGCCCGAAAGCGACCTTGAACTCGTCAAGTTGATCTCGATGAAAAAAACGGCGGCTCTTATCGCATTCTCGTGCGAAGCGGGCGCCATTCTCGCTGGCCAGGCCGGTCAGGAAAAACGCCGTTCCTTAAGAGAATTCGGTTTTGAAATCGGACTCGGTTTTCAAATTGTCGATGACCTGCTGGATGTTTGCGGAGACGAAAAGAAGCTCGGAAAGGCAGTCGGAATGGATGCCAAGCGCGGCAAGGCAACTTTCGTCACCTCTCTAGGAGTCGAGGGTGCCAGGCGGGAAGCGGATTCTCTCTTCACATGCGCATTGGCAAGGCTGGAAGGCATGGGCAAACGGACGCGAACGCTGAGGGGAATTACCGAGATCCTGAGGGACCGCCAATCCTGACCGTTTCCGGAAACCGTCACTGATCCGTTCCCTTTGGTTGAAATCAAGTGTTTCTGGCGATCAATGCCGAACGGCAAAGCCGAGCAACTGCACAATCGCGCGCCTTCACATTCGTGCGACAACGATAGGCCCGTTCCGGCATTTGCGCAGAATACCTTTCAGATTTCGACCGGCTATGGCAATTCGTTACAGGGCGTTTCACCGGGAAATACGAGATTGACACATGTCAGAACATGGGGCCATGCTCCTGGAGCCGACAGGCGGAGCAAAAGAAGCGGACGGAGCGGAATCGTGGCGAAACGGCTTTATCTGGCAAACCCGTACGGTTTTTCTTCTCAACTGAAATCAGGTCCGCTTCGCGAAATCCAGTCCGCCCTGGAAAATGTCGGGGCCGAGGTTTGGGAACCGTTCGAACGGATCGGTCAAATGGATTTCGCTCGTGACGGTTGGGCATATGATGTCGGCCAGTCGGATTTGAATGATGTCAAGGATTCCGACGGAATCTTTGCCATCGTCAATGGTTGCCCGCCTGACGAGGGTGTCATGGTCGAACTCGGGATGGCCATTGCCTGGCAAAAGGCCGTTTTCCTGTTTCGGGACGACTTTCGCCGGTGTACGGATAGCGAGTCGTATCCGCTCAATCTCATGATTTTCGCCGGATTGCCGCGAGACGGCTGGAGAGATCACTGGTTCGAATCCGTTTCGGAGATCTCCGACCCGGGAAAGGCGCTCGTTCGATGGCTTGCCGGCCAGGATTCGTGACTCGCTCATTTCTTTCAACTCAAGTACAGCCGGGCAAAAGACATGCGAAAATCCACGATCGTTCGAAAAACGTCCGAGACCGAGATCTCGACAAGCGTGACCCTCGACGGAACCGGCAGGCATGACCTCAGTACCGGCATCGGGTTTTTCGACCATATGCTCGAACAATTGTCGCGGCATTCTCTCATCGACCTCGAAATATTAACGCGAGGCGATCTGCATATCGACGACCACCACACGGTTGAAGACACCGGAATTGCCCTCGGAAAGGCTCTTTCGGAAGCCGTGGGCGACAAGGCCGGAATCAGGCGCTACGGATCATGTACACTGCCAATGGACGATGCGCTGGTCCGCGTCACGCTTGACTTCTCGGGTCGACCGTTTCTGGTGTGGGAGGCGGACCCGCCCTCTGACAGGATCGGCACGTTCGATACGGAACTCGCCCGGGAGTTCTTTCAGGCCGTCGCAGTCAATGGCGGCTTGACCGTCCATATTGACCGGATTCGAGGCGTCAATAGCCATCATGTCGTCGAAGCGACCTTCAAGGCATTCGCACGGGCGTTGCGAACAGCCGTCGAGGTCGACCCACGCGCTCCCGAGGCCGTCCCCTCGACGAAGGGAACTCTCGGCCCATGAACTGGTGCGTCATTGTCGACTACGGGAGCGGCAATCTGAGGTCTGCGGAAAAGAGCTTCCAGCGAATGGCGGACGAACTGCCGTCGAGCGCGGTCCTGCTTTCGGGACAACCCGAACACATCGCCAAGGCCGACAGAATTGTCCTTCCCGGTGTCGGCGCATTCCCTGCATGCCGCCGGAGTCTGAGCGAACGATCCGGCCTGATCGAGGCTATCACCGAAGCCGTCAAGGAACGTGGTGTACCCTTCCTTGGTATCTGCGTCGGAATGCAGCTGATGGCAACGACGGGTACGGAACTCGAATCCTCTTGCCCGGGATTCGACTGGATTCCTGGCGATGTCATCAAGCTTGAGTCGGGAGATCCGTCGATCCGGATACCCCACATGGGATGGAATGACTTTGACAGTTGCGCTTCCGGTCATCCTGTCCTCACCGGGGTCAAGGCTGGAGACCACGCCTACTTTGTTCATTCGTACCATTTGCACCCACGACTGGAGAGTGACATCCTGGTCGGCGCGACCCACGGGCAGCCTTTCGCTGCGGCGGTCGGGCGTGACAACCTCATCGGCACCCAATTCCACCCCGAGAAAAGCCAGGCGACCGGGCTTAGGATCATCGGTAATTTCCTTGCCTGGAAGCCATGAACGCTGCGCCGCCCATCATGGTCGAGATGATCGAGGAATCGGCCGGCTTCTCCAATGCCCCCAACCGGACCATCTGCTCCGGTTTCGCCGATTCCGAAACTCCCGGCTATAAGCGGGCAATGTCTCGCCGCCGCCTGTACGAACAATCCTGATGATTCTCTTTCCCGCCATCGATCTCATGGGAGGACGTACGGTCAGGCTCCTGCGCGGGGCCAAGGACCGGGCAACGGTCTACGATCCCACGCCAGCCCAAACTGTTGTAATGTTTGAGGAATCCGGCTGCCAATGGCTGCACGTTGTCGATCTCGACGGGGCGTTTTCGGGCGATTCGGAAAACGCACAGGCGATTTCCGCCATCCTGGATTCCGTGTCGATTCCGATTCAGCTGGGGGGCGGCATTCGCGATCTGGCGACGGTTGAATATTGGATTGAAGCAGGAGTCTCCCGAATCATTTTCGGAACGGCCGCGGTTGAATCGCCCGAGTTGGTGGAAGAGAGTTGCAGGCACTTCCCGGATCGGATCGCCATCGGGATCGACGCCAGGAATGGCATGGTCGCAACGCGAGGCTGGATCCGCCAGACTGAAGTACCTTCCGTTGATCTTGCGAAGAGATTCGAGGACCTTGGCGTTTCGGCAATCATCTACACTGACATTCTGAAGGACGGCGCCATGGAAGGCCCGAACACTGACGCCACGGTCGCAATCGCAAATTCTGTCAGCACCCCCGTGATTGCGTCAGGAGGAATCTCGACTCTTGGTGATCTAGAGTCGCTCAAGGCCTGCGACGCAACTCTCGAAGGGGTGATCGTCGGGCGTGCTATCCATGAAGGCGTCATCAAGCCCGCTGATGCGCTGCGAGTCCTTGGTGCGCCGACATGTTGAAGATACGTGTCATCCCCTGCCTTGACGTTGCCGACGGGCGGGTCGTCAAGGGAGTCAATTTCGTTTCCCTGGTCGATGCCGGGGACCCGGTCGAATGCGCGCGGACATACGATTCTTCCGGCGCCGACGAACTCTGCTTCCTCGACATTGCGGCGACCCGGCAAAACCGGGAGACAATGTACGACGTTGTCAGATCGACCGCCGAACAGTGCTTCATGCCGCTCACTGCCGGCGGAGGTGTCCGTTCACCCGACGACATGCAGGCACTTCTGCTTGCTGGTGCAGACAAGGTTTCGATCAATTCCGCTGCGGTCAGGAGCCCCGGGATCGTTTCCGATTGCGCGAACAGGTTTGGTCGGCAATGTGTCGTCGTCGCGATTGACGCGAAATCGATCGGTAACGGCAACTACGTCATATCGACCCATGGGGGGAGCCGAATGACGGAAATCGACGCCGTTTCCTTCGCGCGGCAGGTAGAGGCCAGGGGCGCCGGCGAATTGCTCCTGACATCAATGGACCGGGACGGAACCCGGATCGGCTTTGACCTGGAACTCACACGAAAGATCGTCGACAGTGTTCGATTGCCGGTTATCGCGTCTGGTGGGGTCGGAACCCTTCAACACCTGGTCGAGGGCGTCACGATCGGCGGTGCAAGCGCTGTACTGGCCGCGTCGATCTTTCACTTCGGTGACCACAGCATCAAGGAGGCAAAGGAATACATGGCGCGCCAGGGAATCACAGTCAGGTTGTAGAGATGTCCGATGTTCTGACCAGAATCGCCCGTATCATTGAATCCCGTGTTGACGGTGACCCCTCGGTTTCCCATGTGGCGAGCCTGATTTCCCAGGGGCCACGGAAGTGTACGGAAAAGTTTGGCGAAGAGGCGATCGAGGCGATCGTCGCCTCTGCCAGCAACGAAACCGGAAGCCTGGTCGGAGAAGCGGCGGATGTCGTGTTTCATCTTCTCGTCATGCTTGCCGCACATGGAATCAGGCTTGAGGACGTCCTGGCTGAACTCGAACGGAGGGAAGGCAAGTCGGGAATACTGGAAAAGCAGGAGCGTCAGGGCTCGGGATAGGACGGCCGTCAACCCTTCCCGCTCGATCGACACACTCAAGGAAACGATCCTTCACGCGATTCGCGGCCGCGCGCGCTGTAAGGCTGTTGACGGCGTCGCGGGAATTCGCGGCGTCCGTGCCGCCCGGTCGTCTGCCCATTATCCGGTTTGGGGAGGTGGCGTGGCGCCCGGAGCGCCCAGTCCAAGGGCGACTTCGCGCCCACCTACCCGTTCGATCAGCGCGGCCTGATCTTGAAAGGCTCGGTCGTTGACTTCCTCCGGATCGCAAATGTCGGGAAGCAAAATGTGCATTTCTGAACGAATGGCCGCGTGGCCGTCACTTTTGCCGAGATCGACCGGTTCCTCGGGATCGGTTTCAAGATCGAATAGTTCCGGCGCAAATTCGACATATAGGTGGTATTTCCACCTCCCGCGACGGACCATTTACGCGCCTGAAACAGCTCCGGCAGCAATGTGCCCGGCGAGTCAATTCCAGGCCAAGGAATTCCGAAACCGTCGCCGACAGGTCCATCCGCCGACCGGGGTACGGCACTCGCCCGGCCCAGATCAGGATCCGCAATATTCAGTGGGATATCAATATGTTCCAGATAGAAGTTCGACGTTCCCGAAAGACTCCTTGCACCAAGATAATCCGCATGGTTGGATGTATAATCGACAGTGGTCCGGTCGGCGAAACCTGATGCTTCCAGCGCGTCGAGGATCTGGCCAACAGAATGGTCGAGCCTGGTACAAAGACCGTAGGAGGTTGCATAGGCCGACAGTCTTTCCGTTTCGTCGCGGATTCGCGCTTCGCCTTCCATCAACGCGTTTTGTTTTTCAACCCGGGGATGCCGGCGCTGACCCGTGTTCGGGTGCAACATGGCATCACCGACTTCATACAGCGGATAGAGGTCAAACTACTCCGTCGGGATTGCCGGAGGAAGCCCGGGGTGCACTGACATCAGCCATTTTCGGAATTGTCAGTGATCCCGACACGAAGGCCGGAGGGATAATCAAGAAGGCATTCGGAGGTGCAGCCATCATTGCCGGGAGCGACCTCGAAGGATTGATCACAAACCAGAACGAAGCTGGTGAAGCGTTGTTGGCAACTGCTTCCGAATAGTGCTTGCCGGGCTGCTGGGATTTCGGCAGGTCCGGAACCCTTCCCCACCCTTCAACGGAATTGGCCGAAAAAATGGAACCCCGTTCGAATCCGTGACTGAGTGCGGTCTGCGTCTTCGCGGACCTGGTCGCACGAAGAAGTGCTGACGGCCGAACCGGCCGGATCGAAAAATAGGGCTGAAGTTCGGAAGAACTACAGCCGAATTGTGAAGTAGTCGGATGACCAGAATGCCGGTTTCGCCTCCTATACAATCGAGTTTTACCCGTCGGATCACGGTGACTGGCTGGGCGACCTCGGATTGATCCTGAATGGACTGATGCATGACGAAGGTCTGCTCTGGGTTCCCCTGATTGTCAGGGTGCCGGGAAATCCGGCCGAGTCGGTCAATGGCGATCTGGTTTCCGCCCTCGATTTGTCGGCGACCATATCGGACTATGCGGGCGTTGAAGCGATCCTTCCCCAGCAAGGTTCGAGCCGTCGCGGTTTGTTGAATTCAGGTTTCGCCAAACCGGATTACGCGATCAACGAGCGTTCATTGTCGCCAACCCGAACAGAATTCGCCCCCAGCCTGCGCACGGTAAGGACGCGGACCCAATAATTGACAGTGGACATGATCTCGGGAGCAGGCGAACTCCATGATCTTGAAAGAGATCCCCGGAAAACGAAAAACAGTTTTGAATCCGAAAGTTGCGCGTCAGTCCGTAAGCAATCGGAAACACTCCTGCAGGAACGACCAGATGATGTAGGGCCGATCCGCGAGCAAGTCGGGACAACTTGAGCAAACTTTTTACCAACGGGTACCGGCCCCAGTTTCCGTTTTGAATTGACCGCCGCTGCCAGGTGGATCTCACGGATCCACATTCGCCTCAGCAGATCCGCCAAGTGACGGTCCTCACGCAGCTCCATAAAGGGAGGAAACCGGCATGGCCACCCGTTTCGCGGGCGTCCCGCGCCGTCGCTACCCGTTTCTTGTTCCGGTCGACCGTTCGGTGCGGACCGCCGTCGTTAGCACAGCCAGGGCCTGCATGCGGCTTTCGAGCTGGTCGGCGAAGTGGCAAGCGGCACGATGGCCGTCACCAAAGGCCTGGAACGGCGGTGGCGTCTGCGAACAGATCGGTTCCGCGATCGGACAGCGGGTGTGGAATCGGCAGCCGGACGGCGGATCGATCGGCGAGGGAACGTCACCGGTGAGCACCATGCGTCGCCGTTTGCGGCTGCGTTCCGGATCCGGAATTGGGTGGGCCGCAAGGAGTGCCAGCGTATAGGGATGCCTTGGCGAATCGAAGACCGCTTCGGTCGGACCTTCTTCCGCAACCCGGCCGAGGTAGACAATCATGACCCGGTCTGCCAGCGAACGGACCACCGCAAGGTCATGGGAAATGAAGAGATAGGAAATTTGCGACGCATCCTGAAGTTCCCGCATCAGCGCCAGGATCTGGCCCTGGATGGAAATGTCCAGTGCCGAGACCGGTTCATCGGCAACGATGATCGACGGGCTGACGGAAATCGAGCGGGCGATGGACAGCCGCTGCCGCTCGCCGCCGCTCAATTGGTGGCGCGACCGGTTCAGATAGCTCGGACCCGGCGACAGCCCGACCTGGTCGAACAGCCTCAGCACCTCGGTCTCAAGTTCGGCCCTGGGGACGACCCGGTTGATCACCAAAGGCTGGGAAATCATCTGGAAAGCGGTCTTCAGCGGATTCATCGAGTCATACGGATCCTGGAAGACCATCTGGACCTGGCGCCGGTAGACCGACCGGTTCTCGGCCGTCATGTGATCGAGCGCCTGTCCTCGGAACCGGATCTCGCCTCCCGTCGGTCGGGTCAGCCCGGCGACGGCTCGCCCGAGGGTGGTCTTTCCGCAACCGCTCTCGCCGACAACGGCCAAAACTTCCCCCTCTCGCAGCGCCAGGCTGATTCCGTCGACAGCCTTGACCGTACGCTTGTCCCGGGTCGACCAGCCGTCGCTCACGGGAAAGAACACCTGCAGGTCGTCGACTTCAAGGAGAGGTTTCATCGGACCCGGTCACTCGTGCAGGCGGCAACGAACCTGGTTTCCGTTGGTAAAACGGACCACGGAGGGTTCGATCTTGGAACATTCGGCCATTACCCGGGAACAGCGCGGATGGAAGCGGCACCCCGAGGGCACTTCAACCCGGCTCGGAGGGCGGCCCCGTATGGTTCGGAATTGGTCAGCGCGCCGGTCAAAAAGCAGCGAGCAGTCGAGAAGCGCCTCGGTATAAGGATGCCGAGGGGACTCGAAGAGGTCGAAGATGCCGGCTTCCTCGACAATCTGGCCGGCATACATGACATAGACGCGTTCGCAGTACTCGGCCACCAGGCCAAGATTGTGCGTGATGAGCAGGAGCGCAGTGCCGAGTTCGCTGCAGAGTTCGCGCAGCAGTTCCATGATCTGCGCCTGGATCGTGACATCGAGCGCGGTCGTCGGCTCGTCAGCGATCAGCAAGCTCGGGCGGCAAGCGATGGCAATGGCGATCAGGGCCCGCTGGCGCATGCCACCGCTCAGTTGGTGCGGATAATAGTCGGCGACGGTCTCCGGATTGGGCAACTGGACCATGCCGAGCGTCTCGATGACCTTCCTTCGCACGTCCGACCGACGAATGTTCTGGTGGATGCGGATGGACTCGGCGACCTGCTCGCCGACCCGGATCAGCGGGTTGAGAAACGTCATCGGTTCCTGAAACACCATGCTCATCTCGACCCCGCGCAGACGTGCCATCGCAGCGGCGTCGAGAGTCAGGATATCGCGCCCGTCAAGAAGGACACGCCCGCCGGCGATTCGACCTGGGCTCGAGATCAGCCGCATGATCGAAAAAGCGGTCGTGCTCTTTCCGGAACCGGACTCGCCGACCAGCGCGACCGCCTCGCCCCGGCGAATGGTCAGGGAAACATTGTCGACGGCCCGCACGGTCTGGCCTTCCGACAGGTAATGGGTACTCAGTTCTTCGACCTGAAGGAGTTCGGTCATGGCCGGTTTGTCCTGACGGCAGTCGCCGGCGCAAGATTAGTGCCGGGACCGCCCCGTGACGGCCCCGGTCTTCGCCGCCGTTCGCCGCAACGCCCGGCGCCGGACTTATTGATAATCCATGCCACCGGTCGCGGAATTGATGTTGATGCCGACGCCGCGGCGCAGCGCCTCGAGTGAGAATACCCAGTCGAACATCAGGTTGGCGATGTTCACATCGGGCCCGAACTGCTTGACCAGCCAGATTTCCGAGTCGCGGATCTGGTGCGTAAGGCCACCCCAGACCGGAATCGCCCAGACTTCGAAGATCAGGTCCTTCATGTCGACTTCGGCGAGCAAGGCGTCGAAAAGGTCCTGGCGGATCTCGCCACGGGGCGAGCGGATCTCGGCGGTGTCGACCGTGACCTTCCAGGCGCCGAGGTCCATGCATGCCTTGACGTCGTCGACGATTTCCTGGATGGAATGTTGCTCACCGCCGCCGGATTCCGGAATGACCGCGATGCCGGCATCGACGACCGACTTGATGTGGCGGTTCTTTTCCTCCCGGGTCCAGTCGCTGCGGCTGTCGGAGACTTCGACATAGTCGAACCCGATTTCCTTGCAATGCTCCAGATACTCGTCGACCTTTCCCAGCTTGGCTGCATATTCGAAGAAAATGCCGCCCGGCTGCACCTTGACGTTGGCGTTGTGGTAAATCTCGACCTTTCGTTTCAGCATATCCAGCGGATAAATCGCCGCGAATCCGAGAACGACCTTTGCGACATCGACGAATTCGCCGGTGTGTTCCAGGTAGTCCGCTTGCTGCCCGAGGGGCAGCCCCCAGTCGCAGATTTCACTGATTCCACAGTCCCGCGGCTTTGGCCGGGGTTCGCTTGTCAAGGGCAGTCGGTTGAATGCGCGTATGCTTTCCGATGTCGACATGGTCAATTCCTCATTCCGTTTGTCAGGTATCCCGGTTTGCCGGGACTTCATGGGTTATTCCGCCTGTTCCGCCGGCGCCGGCCAGTCGGCCGCCGTCGGCCCGCCCGGCGGTTAGTGGGCGAACCGGGCGGCGCGCATGCGCCGGACGACCGGGCGGATTCCGAGGGAGTCCACCTTTCTGGCGTTCCCGGCAAGGTTACACAACTCGTCCGGCGACAGTGCATCGCGGCCCGCTTCCTGGAGTTTGGCGTCCTGCTCTTCCCGGAGAAACGGCCGGGCACGGGAGCCGCGGAGCGCCGTCACCTCCTTCTCGCGAACCGAGCCGTCGTCAAGCGTCATGCGGACTCGATGGGGCCACCACCAGGTTTCGCCGGCGACCGGTTCCTTTCTCGGGTTGACCCTTATGGTTCGAGTCTTCTCCAGGATGCCCCGGTCACTGACAACCTGGTTCGGGTCGAAATCGTTGAGTGCGATACGCCCCCGGGTGAGAGCCACTGAAAGCGTGTAGGGAATGCTGAACTGGGCCGCCACGCGCGGGTCATTCCCGGGTTCAAAGGGCCGCCCGCAAAGATCGAATACGATCTGCGACGATTCGACTTCGACGGACCGGACCCGCTCCGGGAGTTCCGAATCCTCGGCCATCATGTCGAAGGTCAGGTCCAGCCCCGGATGGGTCGATCGGCAACTGGGATAGGGCTTGATGCTGGTTTCGGCCACGCTGTAGCGCGAACCGATTCCCGAGAGGCCCGCCTCGAGATCAGCCTTGCCTTCGGCAAACAGGACATTGAGCCCGTACTTCCCAGTCAGGAAATTCACGGATCCCTTGATTCCTGCCTCGGCACTGTAAGCGCTCTGGACCGCCTGTCCGGCCGAAATCCCGCAAAGGATGTTCTTGCCGTTGACCCGATCGGTGAGCGGCTGACGGCTGAGCCCTGCCTGTTCCGCAGCGATCCCCATGGCCGACATGATGCCGTCCTCACCCAATCCGAGAAGTCGCGCGGCTCCGGCGGCGGCGCCGATGTGAGCGGGAACGCCGGTTGCCATCACCCCGTCGTGATAGTGAGGGTTAAAAGTGGCCCCGACCTGGCAGGCGATGTCGAAAGCGGCGGTGGATGCGGCCACGAATTCACGTCCAGCCGTCTCGCCCTCGTCGAGTCCGGCCGCTTCGGCAACAGCGAGAAGCGTCGGGAAGATCACGGCACTCGCATGCACGGCCGAGTCGTCATGGGTATCGTCCCACTCCCACCAATGGGCCATTACGCCACCGACGAATGCAGCCGAAGGGGCCGGCAGCCGACGGGGACTCCCGGCAACCGAACTCTCTTCCGCACCGCCCCAGGCGACATGCCGTGCCAGGAGGTTGCGGCATTCCTCGCTTTTCAGACCGGCGAGAATGACACCTGCCGTGTCGATCAGCAACGTCGACACCGCCTCACGGGCCTCGCCTGGAATGTCATCCCACTGCAGCCCCGCGGCGTGGCGGGCCAATCGCTCTTCATGGGTCATGGCTTGTCTCCTTCCTCCTCTTGATTTCCGGAACCACGGTGTCGTGCGGACCTTCCAGGCGTCCTTACCGTCATTCTGGTGGAGCCGGCACCGGTCGGTCGTCCATCCCTATCGTTCTTCCACCACCTGCGGATTGATCACGTCGTTGAGGCCGTCGCCGATCAGGTTGGTGCTGAGTACGGCCAGAAAGATCAGCAGCCCCGGGAACATGGCCGCCCACCATGCGAACTGGATGAAGGGCCTTGACTGATACAGCATGACGCCCAGGCTGACCCGGCTGGGGTCGCCGAGGCCAAGAAAGCTCAGGCCCGCCTCGGTCAACATGGCCCGACCTACCAAGAGCGTGCTGCTGACGATGATCGGTCCCATGGCGTTTGGCAGGATTTCACGGAAAATGACCGTCGCGTCGCTGGCGCCGCTCAACCGGGCGGCATCAACGAACTGCCGCGACTTGAGCGACAGGAACTCGGCGCGGGTCAGCCGGGCGATCGCAGGCCAGGAGAGAACGGCAATCGCGACAATGATGTTGACCACGCTGGCGCTGAACAAGGCGACCAGGACGACCGCCAGGAAGAATTGCGGAACCACCTGGAACAGTTCCGTGATGCGCATCATGGCATGATCCATCAGGCCGCCGAAGTACCCCGCCATGCTGCCGATCAGGATTCCGAGGAGCGTCGAGATCAGCGCAGCGACGATTCCGACCATGAGCGACACGCGAACGCCAAAGACCGACCGGCTGAACACGTCCCGGCCCAGTTCGTCGGTTCCCATCAGATGCTCCGTGTCCGGTGCCAGCGCACGCCGGTCGATCCCGACGGATTCGGGGTCAAAGGGTGCCAGGATGGGCCCCAGGATCGAAACCAGCACCAGAACTACCAGAACGAAAAGCCCCAGGGTCGACAGCCAGTTCCGGAAATAGAGGCGCCAGTTCTCCTTCATCGAAAACTGACCCTCGGGTCGATGGCGCGGTAGAGAACGTCCGTCAGCAGGTTGACGATGATGACAAAGGAGGAAATGACCATGAACAACCCCATCAGCAGCGGGAAGTCCCGGGCCGAGACCGCATCGAACATCAGCCGGCCGAGGCCTGGCCAGGCGAAAACGGTCTCGGTGAGAACCGAACCGGCAAGCAGCCATTCGAGGTTGAGTCCGAGAATGGTCACGATCGGCAACAGGGTGTTGGGCACCGCATGCCGAAACACGACGCGCCGGTCGGAGACCCCTTTCGCCCGTGCGGTGATGATGAAATCCTCCGTCATCACCTGCTGCATCTTGACCCGTGTCACGCGGAAGATCAGCGCCAGTTGGAAGGCGCTGTAGGTGATTACCGGCAGAACCAGGTGGTGGGCCACATCCTTGACCAGCCCCCAGCCCGTCTGCGGATTGCGGATGTCGTACATCCCCTGGGCCGGGAACCAACCGAGCTGGATCGAGAATACGGAGAGCATGATCAGCCCGAGAAAGAATACGGGCATGGAGTAGCCGAGAATCGACAGGATCACCGCGATCCGGTCAGCGATCGTATCCTTGCGGGTTCCGGCATAGAGGCCAAGCAGGATTCCGGCAATGCTGCTGACGACGAAGGCGGTGCCCATGAGCAACAGGCTTGCCGGCAACCGGCTCATGATGAGGTCGAACACGTCCTGCCGGTACCGGAGCGAAAAACCGAGATTCAACTGCAGGACGTTGCCGAGATAGCTCACGAACTGGACATGGAGCGGTCGGTCCAGACCGAATTCAGCCCGGGTCTGTTCGATCAGTTCCTCGCTGGCGGCTCCACCCTCTCCGATCAACAGGTGGATGGGGTCGCCCGGCGCCGAATGAATGAGAATGAAATTGATGGTCATGACGACAAAGATCAGCGGAATGGCCTGCAGAAGCCGGCCGGTGACGTAACCTCTCAATGTCTGGCCCAACGTCTAGGTCCCTCGTTCCGTTCCGGTCATGTGCCGTCGTCCATATTTCGCGGCCGGATTCGCCAGACCGGCCGCACCCGGTCCGGAGCCCGGATCTCGTGACCGGAACCCGGTTCCCGTCACAATGCGGGCGGCAGCGCAGCCGGTTCCAATCGCCATCGCCACTGCCGCCCTCCGCCGCCCGGCAAAGGCGCCCACGCCGACAAGCCTGACGGCAAGCCCGTGTTCGCCTTTGCGCCGGACGGGTGATGCGGTCTATTTCATGTAGGCCGCTTCGACGCTTCCATTGTATCCGATCGGGCCGGTGATCACATCGGCGAAACTCGACCGAACCAGTTGCATGTTGGGCATCCCGAAGAGCGGGTTGGCGGGCAGCTCATCCATGAGGATCTCCTGGACCTGCCGCCAAACCTCGGCCCGTTCGGCAACATCGGTAATCGTGACCTCGATGTCGGTCAGCCGGTCGTACTCCTCGTTGACCCATCCGGCAGCATTGGCAAATGCATTGCCAATCGTCGAAGATTTGTACCGGTGAACAACCGAGAGCGTCGGATCTGGCGATGTCGTGAACAGCTGATGGGCCATGTCGAAATCGCGCTTGGTAAACACCCTCTCGATGAAGGAAGGCCTGTCATAGGACTGGATCTCGATGCCGATTCCGACCTCAGCGAGCTGGCTCCGGATGACCTCGGCGGCCCGGCCCTCGAACGCCCGGCCGAAAGCCCAGTACAGACGCAGGTCGAAGCGCTTGCCGTCGTCATCCCGGGGGAATCCCGCGGCATCCAGCATTTCGTTAGCCTTCGCCGGATCATGCGGATAGTCGTATTGCGGGAAATAGACCCATTTGACGCCGCTGTGGACATGGGCATGTGCGGCCTTGCTGGCCCCGAACATTGCCGCTTCCGCAATGTCGTCCTTGTTCAAGGCATGTGCGATGGCCTGACGAACCGCCTTGTGCTGCAGATACGGGTTGTCGTGGTTCATCAGCAGGTTTTCGTTGGTTCCCGTGGCCTCGTTCCCGTGTTCGATGATGTCGAATCGTGGATCCGCCTGGTACTGCTTCACCCGCTCGTAAGGCAGTATGTAGGAATGGATCATATCGATATCGCCATTCTCGAGCGCTGCCAGCCGTCCCGCTTCATCGGGAAGGAACTGGATCACCACCCTGTCGAGATAAGGCAAATCGGGTTTGAAATAGTTGTCGTTGCGGACCAGCGCGATATGGCTGCCCCTGACCCATTCACTGAAGACGAAGGGGCCTGTCCCGACCGTGGGCTCGGTCAACTGCGGGTTGTCCTGGTCGACCTTCCCTTCCCAGACGTGCTTCGGCCGGATCAACGTCCCGGAGTTGTAATCCGCCAAGATCGTCAGGAGCGGCGCAAAGGGTTCCTTGAGCTTGATAATGAAGGTGTGATCACCGTCGGCGCTGAAGGATTCGACCCGCGGACACCAGGTTTTGGCGCGATTGTGCATCGCGCAGGTCAACTCGCTGAAGGTGAATGCCACATCTGCCGCCGTGAACGGCGTGCCATCATGCCAGGTGACATCGTCGCGCAGGGTGAAGGTGTAGCTCAAGCTGTCAGGTGAGATTTCCCAACTGGCCGCCAGTTCGGGATGCGGCGTAAACTCGAAGTCCAGCGTCATCAGGTTGTTGTAGATGTTGGTCATCGTCGTCAGCGCGCCAAAGTCCTTCCCGAACAGGTAGTCGAGGGTTGCCGGCTCGTTTTCGATCACCTTGATGAAGGTGCCGCCTTTCTGTTGGGCGAGCGCCGGCGAGACCGCCAGACCGCTGCCCAGAACGGCAGCGGCGGCCACCGATACGGCGAGCGCGGTCCTCCGTGTCCCGGAAAAGATCATGCTGTAGATGGCGGTCCGTTCCGCCTGGTTGTCACGGTGTTTCATGTTACCTCCCTTGACCTAGGACGCGCAGCCAGTTTTCGCCAAGTATCTTGGCCACGCTTTCATCATCGTAGCCGCGGGCGACAAGCCCGCGGGTCAGGTCCGGCAGCTGGGAATGATTCTCCAGCCCCTTGGCATACGGAACCGTATCTCGTTCTTCGATCGTGCCGAGCATGTCCGGACGCTTGACGCGCCAGTAAGCCCAGCCGGCGCCAACCGTGGGCGGCGCCTTCTTCATGGATGTCGTTGTCGCCGTACCGTGCCCCGGCAACATCTCGCCGAGTTCGACCCTGGCGATGGAATCGGTGTAGTCGCCGCCAAATCCAACGTGGTCGATGCCGACGAGACTGACCACGTAATCGATGTGGTCGAGCACCCCGTCGAGGCTGGCGGCATAGAGATCGTTGTTCACCATCCGGGGAAGCCCGGTGATTCCCATGACTCCGCCGGTCTCGGCCATGGCGACGATCTGTTCGTCCGTCTTGTTGCGCGACGTGTCGCTGATCGCCCTGACATTGGCGTGGGTGAACAGGCACGGTTGAGTCGATTCGCGGATGGCGTCCATCGTCGTGGCGTCGCCGGAATGGGCAAGATCGACAAGGATTCCGAGACGGTTCATTTCATGGACGACATCGACCCCGAAATAGCTCAGCCCGCGGATTTCGCGGGTCCGCTCGCCGCAGCCGTCACCCAGCATGTTGCTCTCGGAGTAGGTCAGTCCCATCACCCTGTAACCGAGGTGTTTCATCAGGGCCAGGTAGGCATAGTCGCCATCGAGGCAGGCGGCGTCCTGGGTGGCGAAGAGGATACCCATCTTCCCATCCCGTTTGGCTTGCCGCATTTCCTCGACGGTCCGGACATGTGCCGCCACATCCGCATGCGATTCGATGAAACGCAGGGCGTTGGCAACGGCCCGCACGGTCTCGGCCATGCCGGCATTGCCGCCAACCGTGACCCAGGCTACATCGACACCGCCGCTCCGGGCCTGATTGAACCACCGTTCCTTGGACGCGACGTGAAACAGCGCCGTCGCATCAACGATCAGACACTCCTGATGAAGCCGTCTCGCGCGCTCTTCCTGTTCTTCTGACAGTTCAAACATCTACAGAATCCTCAGCAACAATCGTTCGGGTATGGCATTGGGAAAACTGAACGGTGACCGCGGCCGGAGCGACGTCTGGAACATCGCGGAAAATGCGTGGAAGTCACGATGCCGGAAACTCGTCCGAGGCACAACGGAACCAAAGTCCCGTGTGGGATTCGTTCAGTCTCTGGCCTCCGATCGACACGCTGACAACTCGTTCCTAATTTCATCCAAATTGAAATGAACCTGAAATAATAAAGTCAGTCAAACGGTTTAGCAAGCGCTACCGATTCAGTGGGCGTGCGCCTCACATGGCGAGTTGACAGCATTTAAAGTTTTGAAATTAAGAAATTATATTTCTTTCTGTTCGGAGGCGTCCCTTAAATTCGTGGATTTTCTCGAAGAATCCCGGTGCGAGCTGCAGACTGTCCACTTGCCGGCGATTTCGGCTGCGTGCCTGGCCTCGGGGATGGAGTTGCGGAGCGCTCCAACACACAAGATGAGTTCTGACTACGGGCCGGATTGAGCACTCCGATCTCCGAAGCAGGAACTACAGCCCAAACCCCTTTACGGGCACCGACCTGACGGATGACGTCATCAAGGCGCGCAGGAACGCCCGACACACGCAATGGGCTCCTTGACCCTTGCAGCTGCCGAATTCGGCCTGTCAGACGATCTTGCGCTGATGATCTGGCTGGACCCGCCAAAAGGCGAGGTTGCGTTTCACGATCGAATCAATGAAGCGGTCACCGCGGACAACATCGATAGCCAGTTCTTAACATTTTCCCCGCTCGAAGGCGTGGGATTCACAAGGGACCCGGAAAACTTGGATGCAGACTAACAGACACACCGAGAAAGCAATGGGCGGCATGTCTGTCGCCTTGAAGGGCTTGGTTTTCGCCCACTGGAATTGACATCCACGGCGATCGCCGGTTCGGGAGGGTCTTCCAGGTCTTCCTCAAGGTCGCTCAAATTCGCGAATCATAGCCGAGCCATCGCAAGAAGCCTCCACGCGCTGCACCAGCGTGTTCCACCGGAGGGCACCATCCTGTTCCAATATCAACCTGCTTCGGTTGACCCGTATCATCAACACGGGACACGCTTTTTTTCCCAACCTGAACGCCGGGATTTCCATCGTGGAAAACGGATGAAAACGCCGAACTTAAACCGATCGGCAAACTGCGGCGAAGCTTACCGCCGCCGTGAATGTTGGGAAAACTGGTGGGCGACCCTGGAATCGAACCAGGCATGGGTCTCCCCGGCGGAGTTACAGTCCGCTGCCGCACCTTGCAGCCCGTCGCCCTAACCGGTCCGGACGTAACGACCGTTAGATTGATCGTCAAGAAAAAGCTCACGAAGTAAGTTCCTGCGATCATTCGATTCAAGGTTGGACGTACACACCGCCCGTTAACCGGAGTGTTCGTCCCGCACTGATGGAATTCCCGACTCCATTCCGAACGCGCGGACATAGACCGGAGAGGCGGCTACCCACACTGGCCCTGGCAGGGTGCGGAAAGCTCGAACAGGTGGTCTTTGCCCGGCTAGGCGAGCTGTTCCTATTCCTCGCCTCACCGTGAGGCCCGAGGGCACGGAGGGCCGGGGGCACTCTGTCGACAGTGACGATGGCACGGTTGCGGGGCCGGTGCGGGCGCTCTCCACCGCCTTGCCGAGCACAGTGCCGATGTCGATGGCAGCGTGATGCGCAGAATGGCCGCTTTGAGGGTCGAAACGTGCGCGCGCGGGGCCTGGTTCTCCTTCGTGGCGTTGTCGGACGAGTCATGGTTTCTCCCCTCCAAAAGGCGTAGTTGCACCGCAAGCGTTCTCCGGGGCCGCCGGAGCGCGCGTCCTTCCCCTGGCGTACCCTTCGGCGGGAATTGTTGCAGGGTCCCGGAATGTTCCGGGGTCCCAGGCCAATCTTCGTGTGGCACCTCGTCACGAGTCAGCCGGCGTAAGGTACAGCCGAATTTCACTGACTTTGCCGCGTGGACCAGGATAACCTGGTATCACGCCCAGGCATGTCCGGCGTTTTACGTGACGCACATCACAGATTGCGCAGTGTGCCGTGCAGGGTCCGATTGGGATCGACGGTTTCGCGCGTTTCATGTGCGAATTGTGACGTGGCGAGGCGCGCCATGATGCGTTCTGCCGCACGGTGAAATCCCGCTGGCACGTCGAGGTCAGCCATTGTTGCCGCGATCTCGCGCATTTCCGGCTCCCAACGTGCGGAATCGGCGGGCATGCGCGGCACAACACGTTCGGCGTGTCGCAGCAATGCGGCCTGGGAACAGGCGAGCTCTTCGACATAGGCGTCAAACATTCCGGCCCTTTCCGCGGCAAGCAGTTGGTTCACGAGGAGCGCGTTCAAGCCCTTTGTGAGACCGGCATAGAGCATCTTGAGCATTGAAGCCTGCCCGATCTCGGCCCCTAGCACCTTGTGTTCGAACGCCTGACCGTCGAGATGTGCGAGATCGCCCGTGCCGTTACCGGACAGGTAAAGTCGCGGGCGGGTACCTTGCGTCGGAGGGCCGCCGACGATTCCACCGTCGAGAAGCGGCAATCCTGCGTTCCGGCAAATCCGGAATACTTGGCGTATTCTCTGTGGGGCAATAGCATTCGCTTCGACAAAGAGTGGCTTGTCCTGAACCTTCCCGGCACGTTTCACAATCCGTTCGAGGACAGAGAGGGCGCGATCAGGCGGGACAATCGAAAAGACGATGTCGGCATCCCGCACGAGGGACCTCAAGTCGTCAGCGACCTCGATGCCGCGCTCGGTTGCACGGCGAACGGACATCTCCGACCGTCCGGCCAGATCGGTCACGACACAGTGGCCAGAAGCCTTGTACGCAGCTGCGACCGCTGCACCCATCGTGCCCATTCCGAGAATTGCGATGACTGACACGAGTTCAAGCCTCGAGCAGGTTTGCAGTTGCGGCCGTTTGGATGATGCACCGAAACGCTCCCGTTCGTCTTTTCAAATACAGGCGAGCGATGACCCGACTCCTCGATGGCGCGCCAAAAGAGATGCATGCATATCTTCTCGGTGACTTCCAGCCCCAACCCGGTCTCGACCGGGTAGCACGCATGTTCCAGTTCGGTCGCGACGAGTTTGACATGGCCGAGGCGTGTGATGTCAAACGGGGGAACTTGGTTCGGCGAACAGGGGCAAGCAGATTCCACCTATCAATATTCGACCGTAGGCTCCAATCCAGGGGTATGTTGTCTTTGCCGTACCGGAACACAATTTTCGCAGGATAGATGTCGGTTTTCCCCCTCCGGCATTCATGTTCGACCGAACGGCTTGGAGCCGCCCCGCATGCCCTCATGGCGCAGTCGTCGTGTCCAGGGAATCCTGAAACACCACACGGATATTCCAAATCCTGCGTTCGAATGTCCAGGACTCTCGTTCAGTTTAACCGGAACCTGTATGCTGTTTCCGAACCTGCCAGACATTTACCTGGATTCCGCTCGGCCTTGCGAACAGTCATTGCTGACACGGCTTTTTCCCGCAGTGATGTGCGTGTGCCATGTGTGCCCGCGTCTCTCGACCCGGCCCGGAACGATTGGCCTGGTGAACGGCGGCCCCAAGGACAGCTTCTTTTGGGAAAACCTGACGATTCCACGCTTGTTCGCCACTCCGACGGAAATATTACGTGGTTGGCGATACGCGGTGTCTGGCTCGTATCGCGCTCAGGGTTTCTCCCGGAGCGATCGCTTCCGGGTCAATGATGAGTTCCAACAGTGCAGCTCGACCTGATTGCTGCGCTCGTCGAAACGCGGCCGGAAACTCATCTGTCCTTTGTATTCTTTCCGCAAAGGCGCCATACGCTTGCCCCAACGCAACAAAGTCCGGCGACTGGATTTCCGTTCCCTGGACTCGACCCGGATATTGGCGCTCCTGGTGCATGCGAATGGTTCCATACATGCCGTTGTTGCAAACGACGACGATGGGCGACAATTCATGCTGAACGGCAGTTCCAAGTTCCTGCCCGGTCATCAGGAAATCCCCGTCGCCCGCAAAACAGACCACGTCACGTTCAGGATACGAAAGCTTGGCGGCAATCGCTGCAGGGAGCCCATATCCCATCGCGCCGCACTGCGGAGCCAGCAGCCGTCCTTGATCCCCGAGCGGAAAATACCGTGCCGGCCAGATGGCGAAGTTCCCTGCCCCATTGGTCAGAATAGCGTCTTCAGGAAGAGATTCCGCCAACCATTTCACGACAGTGGTGAGGTCAACACCCCTGGTTGATGGATGACTATCCAACCCGCTTTCATGACCGGGTGAAGCTTTCTCAAACCACTCCTTCCATTGCATTCGGCGATCGAATCTCCGTTGCCCGAGACTGGAAAAAAACGCGTCGGGCATGGCTTGAATGGCCAGGGTCGGTGCGACGATCTTGCCCAACTCCCTGTCGCTCGCGTGGACATGAACGATCTTCTGACCCGCATCCGGACAAGAGAACAGGGTAAATCCTCGGGTTGTGACTTCATCGAACCTGGTGCCAACCGCCAGAACGACATCGGCGCGTTCAATCAATTGCACGACATGTGGCGACATTCCGAAACCGGCATCACCAGCATAAGCATGGCTGAAATTGTCAATCAAATCCTGGCATCGAAATCCGACAACGACAGGTATCAAATTGCTTTCTGCAAACTCGCGCAGCGCTCGCCGCCCTCGATCAGACCAGTTGTTACCTCCAACGAGGATCAGCGGCCGTTGGGCGGTTTCGAGCACACTGCAGGTTCGTGACAGGATCTCGTCTCCCGGCTCGGACAGCACCGGTGCCAACGGAAGCGAAGGGATTGTTGCACGCGTGGCCGCCTGGAGCACATCTTCCGGGAAAGCGAGAACAACGGGCCCCGGCCTGCCCGATACCGCGCAATGAAATGCCCTGCCCACGAGTTCCGGGATTCTGTCCGGATCAATGATCTCGATTGCCCACTTGGCAACGTCACCAAAAAAGCACCGGTAGTCGATTTCCTGGAAACTCTCGCGATCTCTGTTGCTCCTCGAGACCTGACCGACGATCAGTATCATCGGCGATGAATCCTGCATGGCCGTGTGAACCCCGATTGCCGCATTCGTCGCGCCCGGCCCCCGTGTTACCATGCAGATACCTGGTTCACCGGTCAGCTTGCCGTGCGCCGCCGCCATGAACGCCGCTCCACCTTCGTGACGGGCCATGACCGTCCGAATTCGGTCCTTCTTGTCATAAAGCGCATCGAGCAGTGCAAGATAGCTTTCCCCGGGGACACCAAAAACCGTTTCGACCCCCTGCCTGACAAGTAAATCGGCCAGGACTTCGCCTCCCGTTCGCATTCTGATGGACTCTCCTCTTTGCAGGTCACGCCTGCGCTCCATACACTTGGTCCGTTGGAACGACTGAAATCGTATTGGACTCCGATGGCCTGCACTGACTCTCGTCGCCGCGCCCAACGACTTTCCGCGACGTTGGTGTCCTTTGCCGAGTTCGACGGCCCACGGAGCATCGCCCGGAAATTTTTGTCGACGCCGTATCAATTCGGCCGGGGTCCGCGGATCGGTTTACGGTGACCTGCCAGTAGAGTAAATGTCATGATCCCAAATTGGCCACGCTCGCACAGACAATCGAAGGTGCGAGCAATACAAGGCTCGATCTGGAAGGATTCCAATGGTGCCCAGGTCCACGCGCTCCGGACCACGCAAGAAAGGCGACGAAATCAGTCGAGACATGACCGGAACACCAAGGTTCTGGCTGTATGGCGTACATCCGGTACGCGAAGCTCTCGGTAATCCCGACCGCAGCAAATATCGATTGGTCGTCACTCAAAACGCGCTGAACCGACTTGGTGAGTGTGTTTCAAACTCTGGTCTTGATCCTGAAATCGTGTCGCCGAGGAGCGTTCCGGTCAGGTTCGAGTCGGGCACATCACATCAGGGTTGCGCCTTGCTGGTTGATCCGTTGCCGCGCAGGAAGCTTGACAGGCATTTGTTTGAAAACCGGCATGACCAACCAATTCTTGCCGTATTTCTCGACCGGGTTACCGACCCCATGAACACTGGTGCCATCTTGCGAACCGCCAGCATATTTGGCGCCGACGCCGTCATCGCCCCTGCGCGACACTCGGCCAAAGAATCGGGTGCGCTGGCAAAGGCGGCGTCAGGCGCCCTTGATAGAATCCCTTATCTTCGCGTGCCCAACCTCGCAAATTCAATGATCTCCGCCTCGGACGCAGGGACAACCATCATCGGCCTCGACGGATCGGCAACCACTGATCTCAATGAGTTGGTCGCATCCATCGATACGGCTTCCTCGATCGCCGTTACATTTGGCTCCGAGGGCAAAGGCCTCAGAAAAAGAACACGGGATTGTTGTCACTTCATGGCACGTATCGGGCGGGGCGGTGCGACCGGTTCATTGAATGTGTCAACTTCGGTCGCGATAACGCTGTACGCAATCAGGACGAGACAAGGCCTTTTCTGAATGCCCGTCAGAATTCGGCTTTCGGGGATCTCCGGATTGGGCCGGAGGTCAAGATCAGGCTTCACTTCGCCAGGCCCTGGTTCTACGATTGGCAACGGGTTGGAAAAAAAATGCGTGGCTGCCACACCTGTCGTATTCTCCCTCAGTCCGCTTGCCACCCTTGCAAATTCGCCTCTCACCGTCTCGCTTTCGCTCGGAGTTTGATGCTCACCGGTAACGGTCTGATGACTGAAACCCGTGGACAGGGGACAGGTGGTGCCGAAGCGCAACCCGCCAATACTGACCAAGCGGACCGTGCGGCGCCGGAAGGAGGTCGGAAGGAGGTCGGAAAAGACGCGTTCTTTCTGGGCGGCGGCTTGGCCGGTTTCGAATGTGCGTCGGCATCTAGGGACACGGGCTCTGCATCGTCCGGTCCCGCCGAGCGCTTTCTCAAGAAAATTGTCACCATATGCCGCCGGCCGAACACGACCAAGAACTTCCAGATGTTCTTCCGACACCTTTTCCACCTTCCCTCGGCAAGAAGGTATTCAAGCATGTCGCTCCCGACGACGTGACGGCGCTTCGCCGCGAGTAACGCTATGCTTCCGCAGCAACGAGCCAGGCAATTGGGGTGCTTTTCGCGATCTTCGCCCAGACCTTAGTGGCGGTCGACCTCCTGGCGCAGCGCGTCTTCGGCCAGCCTGGCCCCGCAGGCGTCCGACACCCTCTCGCCGACGCGACTGCGAGCGCGAAGACATTCTGCCGGAGGTGCCGGTTGCGGAGGCGTTCTGTCAGTGAGTGCCGGGCTACGGCTCGCTGCACGATGAGATTGGCATGGGGCATCTGCCATCGCATGGGCCGTATTCGACTGCAAGGGTTCCGCTCTGCAGGGGGCGGACGTAAGGTGCCGCTCGACTCGCACTCGGTAGTCAAGATTGAAAGGCGTGTGATGCGAGGACCGATCATGCTGGTGGAGCACGAACTGGAATCGCGACTTGGCGGCTGGGCCATCAAGTGGCGGTGGCCAATCATCATCGTCACCCTGATCCTTGCCGGGATTGCTGCCAGCGGTACAGCGTTTCTCGAGTTTTCGGCCGACCACCGAACCTATTTCAACAAGGACAACCCGCAGCGCCTCGCGTACGAGGTCATGGAGACCACCTACGGGACGAGCGGCAACATCTTTTTCGCCGTCGCACCGGAGGATCGCAACGCCACCTCGGCGCTCGCACTCGAAGCGACCGCGTGGCTCACCGAGCAGGCCTGGAAAATTCCCTACGCGACCCGCGTCGACTCCGTCACCAACTTCCAGCACTCCGCTGCCCAGGGCGACGAAATCCTGGTTCGAGATCTCGCGGACGAGGCCACGCGCAGCGATGCTCAGGGGCGGTCCCGGATTCGCGCGATCGCTCTCGCCGACCCGCGTCTCGCGGGGCGCCTCATCGCACGCGACGGCGGTGTTTCAGGCATCGACGTCACCGTACATCTGCCGAGCGAGTACGAGATTCGGGAAGGTTCCCTGGTCGCCCGTTTCGCCCGCGGGCTCGTGGACGAGGTCCAGGAACGCTATCCCGGCATCGACGTACGCATGACCGGTCTCACGATTTTCAACCAGTCCTTCATGGAGGTGTCGTTGCGCGACCTCCAGTTTCTCGTCCCGGCATGCTTCATGGCGATGACGCTGATGCTGGTGCTGCTGACAGGAGGGTTGAGCGGGACGTTCGCGATCATGCTCGTCGTTGCGCTGGCGGTCATGACGGCAGTGGGTCTCGGGGGCTGGGTAGGACTCCCGATGACGGCGCCTGCCGCCATCGCCCCGATCGTTGTGCTGACAGTCGCGATCGCGAGTTCCGTCCACATCTATTCGACGCTCGTCCACGCCATGACGGGCGATGCATCCCAAGCGTCTGCGGACAAGGGCGACGAAGCCCCGCCGCCGGTCTCCCGAACAAACCTGCCCAGACAGGATGCGATCGTCGAATCGGTGCGGGTGAACCTTCAACCCGTCTTCCTCGCCTGCCTGACCACTGCGCTCGGATTCCTGAGCATGAATTTTTCGGAGGTCCCGCCGCTCCGCCAACTGGGCACATTTGTCGCCTTCGGGGTGGGTGCAGCGTTCGTGCTCTCGGTGACCTTTCTGCCGGCGCTACTGTCGCTGTTGCCGATACGGGCGCGTGCGACCGTACGGCGCGCCGATGAGGCGATGGCCGGGCTCGGGGATTTCGTGATCCGACGCCGCCGCGTACTGTTGTGGGGGTTCGGAGCAATCGCCGTGGCACTCGTGGCCTCGATACCTCGCAACGAGCTGAACGACGTCTTCCTCCACTATTTTGACGAGAGCATGGAGTTCAGGCGCGATGCGGATTTCACAGTCGAAAATCTCACTGGCCTCTACACCATGGAGTATTCGCTGGCGTCCGGCGAGCCGGGAGGGATCACCGACCCCGCCTACCTTTCCGACGTCGAAGCCTTTGCCGAGTGGTACCGGGAGCAGCCCGAGACGATTCACGTCAATGTCATCACGGATACCTTCAGGCGGCTCAACATGAACTTGCACGGCGACGAGCCCGCCGAATACCGCTTGCCGTCGAGCCAGGAACTGGCCGCCCAGTACCTGCTGCTTTACGAGATTTCGCTTCCCGCCGGGCTCGATCTCAATAACCAGATCGACATGAACAAGGCGGCCACCCGGATGACGGTGGCAACACAGACCCTGTCTTCGAACGAAGTGATCGCACTTGACCGGCGCGCCATGCAACGGCTGGAGGACCATGCGCCAAACATCGGCCGTCCTGAGAGTGCCAGCGTCACGTTGATGTTTGCCCATCTCGGCCGGCGAAACATAACCGCGATGCTGCTCGGTACCACAATCGCCCTCGTCGGAATCTCCTTTGTCCTCATCTTTGCGCTCGGATCGGTGCGTCTCGGACTCGCGAGCCTCGTGCCGAACCTGGTTCCGGGCGCGTTGGGTTTCGGAATTTGGGGACTCACGGTCGGAGAGGTGGGTGTCGCCCTGTCGATGGTCACGGCAATGACGCTGGGCATCGTGGTCGACGACACGGTGCACTTCCTGAGCAAGTACAGACGGGCCCGCCGTGAGTTGGGCTGCGCGTCACCCGACGCGGTACGTGTCGCTTTCCGAACCGTGGGCCGCGCCCTGCTTACGACCTCCCTCGTCCTCGTGGCCGGTTTCTTCGTGGTCAGCCTCTCCAGCTTCGAACTCAATGCCGGGATGGGCAAGCTCACCGCACTGGTCATCGCGATGGCCCTCATGGCCGATTTCTTCCTCCTGCCCCCGTTACTGATGAGGATCGACGCGGACCCGGGCAGAGACGGCGGCGCACCGGCTTCCGGCGGCGGCTCCGCCGTGCGGCGGTAAAGTCTCCAGGTGAAATACGTGAACAGTTCAGCGCCTCGATCGCTGTCAAGGGTTGGAACCAGGACCTTGTTTTCAATAACCTGCTCTTTCGGCGCCCCGGGCAGGATCTTCCGCGTCTCCTGCCGGGCGGCAAGGCGTCCTATGCACCACGTGGGACAGGCTGCTTCCGGCAACCGGAATCCTGTGCGGGATCCGGTGCCGTCCATCCCTCTAATCCTGGGTCGCCCGCACGCGCCTGACATGCGCGGGCGGCGCCCCGGACAGGCTGGTCACATCGACACCTCAAAAACCGAAGCCTCATCACGTTTTCGCTATCTCGCTGGAAATCCGACCGAATCGAATTAGAATCAGGGTTGCCGAACTTTTCAGATCAATACGGAGACATCCTCATGTTGACACGCCGGCACATTCTCTTGCTCGCCACGGCTACAGGCGTGGCGTTGACCGTTGGCAACCCGGCAGCGGCTTCCCAACCTATGGTGTTTTCGAACGGTGGGTTTGCCATCAACGGGTACGACCCGGTGGCCTACTTTACCGAACGCAAGCCCGTAGAGGGGAGCGACGACCATACGCTGACCTGGAACGATGCGACCTGGAGGTTTGCCAGCGCCGAGAACCTGGCGACGTTTGAGGCGGATCCCGAGACCTACGCACCACAATACGGTGGCTATTGCGCCTATGCCGTTTCGCGGAACTATACCGCGTCCACGGATCCGGACGCTTGGACGATTCACGGCGACAAGCTGTATCTCAACTACAACAAGATCGTACGGACACTGTGGTCTGTCGACATCAAGGGCAACATTCGAAAAGGCGACGACAACTGGCCGGGCGTTCTGGAGTGATCTCCGCTTGTGCCTCGAGCGTGGTGGCGCTCGCCGCGGCACGTTGATCGGACAACCATGACCGGGACCCCGTCCGACGCGCTTCTGAAAAAGATTCTTGGTGAAACCAGGACGATCGCGTGCGTCGGAATGTCGCTGAATCCGATTCGGCCATCCTATTTTGTCGGCCGCTACCTTCACCTGAGGGGATACCGGATCATCCCGATCAATCCGTCCTATTCAGGCAGCGATTTCTACGGCGAACCGGTTTACGACAGTCTTCGATCGATACCGGAGTCGACCGGTGTCGACATGGTGGATATCTTTCGCCGCCCCGAACATGTTCCCGGACTGGTTGCCGAGGCGATATCCGTGCTCGTGCCGGGCCTGAGCACGATTTGGATGCAAATCGGTATCGTCCACGAACACGCTGCCGACGAGGCAGCTGCGCATGGGCTCCAGGTTGTTCAAAACAGATGTCCCAAGATCGAACATCAGCGGCTTTTCGGAGAACTGCGCAAGTTCGGCTTCAACACGGGAATCATTTCTTCTAAGCTCGGTGACGACTGAGAACCGGGCATCGTTCGAATCCGGTCCGCGTTACACTTCCGATTTCAGCCGCATTGAACTATTGGCATCGCGCGGATCTTCACGAATCTCGAATGTCCGCGACGCTCAATGCGCAGGACCCCACTCGACGGAAGCAACACTCTTTTTTTAACTCGGAACACATCACGAAAGGCAAATCATGGATATTTCGGCAACATACGGATTCGATACTTTACAGATTCATGCCGGGCTACGTCCCGATCCGTCAACAGGTGCCCGGCAGACGCCGATTTTCCAGAATACGGCCTACGTTTTCAAGGATGCCGATCACGCAGCGGCATTGTTCAATCTCCAGGAAGTCGGCTACATTTATTCCCGTCTGACAAATCCGACGATCGCTGTTCTCCAGGAACGCGTTGCCACGCTCGAAGCCGGGGTCGGGGCCGTCGCCTGTTCGTCGGGTCACGCAGCGCAGATCCTGGCCCTGTTTCCCCTGATGTCACCGGGTGACAATATCGTTGTCTCGACACGGCTTTACGGCGGGTCCGTCACCCAGTTCACGCACACGATCGGCCGGTTTGGCTGGAAGTCCCGATTTCTCGATTTCGAGGATCTGGATTCGATCCGGAATGCGATCGATGACCGAACGAAAGCCATCTTTTGCGAAAGCGTCTGCAACCCCGGGGGATATGTCACCGATCTTGCTGCCATTGCCGAGATTTCGAACGCCTACGGGATTCCTCTTGTCGTCGACAATACGAGCGCCACGCCGTATCTCTGCAGACCGATCGAGTTCGGTGCGACCCTCATCGTACATTCGTCGTAACTGCTCGCCCCCCTTTGACCATTGACCGTCCTGCCTGATGGCGCTCGGGTCAAGTATCTTTTCTCGTCATCTGCACTTGCCGGCGGGCCTGCGGCGTCATCACGAAACGCCGCACACAGGACGCGCCAACGCTGGGTGTCTATTCGTGCCTGTCGAGGGTCCTGACGGTGCATGCAGGCTCCGTCGGGTTGTCCGAGCAGCCCGCCGAGGATTATCGTTTGACACCATAGAGCGAGCATTATACTGTCGGTTCCGGATTGACTGTTCCGGGGGAGACCGTTTCGATGGGGGCATGGTTCGGGTCCAAAGCTACGACAGGTCTCTCGCAGGCCATCGTGGGCCTCACGCCCCCGCATGGCGCATATCTGGAGACACATCTTGGGGGCGGTGCCATCATGAAGCGCAAGCCGCCGGCGCTGCGCAACATCGGCATCGATCTCAACCGCCGGGCCATCGACACCTTCAGCTGCGACTATCCGGTCGAACTCCATCACGGCTGCGCCCACGCGTTCCTGTCGGACTTCGACTTCCAGGGCGACGAACTGGTCTACAGCGACCCGCCCTACGTGCAGTCGACGCGCAGGTCGCAGCGCCGCTACCGCTTCGACTACACGGACGCCGACCATGTCACGCTCCTCGACATCCTGAAGTCGCTGCCCTGTTCGGTGATAATTTCCGGCTATCCGTCCCGGCTCTACGACGAGCACTTGTCCGACTGGCGCACGCTGGAGATCCAGGTCAACAACCAGTCCTGCGTGGTGACGGAGAAGCTGTGGTTCAACTTCGCGCCCGACCGGGTGCACTGGCACGCCTGTGCGGGCCGGAACTTCACCGACCGCCAGCGCATCAAGCGCCACGCTGAAAGCTGGGCGCGGCGCTACCGCGCGATGCCGCCGGGCGAGCGCCTCGCGGTGCTGGCGGCAGTGCTGGCGGTGGAGGTGGAGTGATGCCGACGGTGAACGGGGCCTCGCTGCGTGCGCAGATGGACGACTGCCGGGCCCGGTTCGACGCCATCAAGCGCACGGGCGAGGCGAGTGCGGAAACGCGCGCGCTGATCGACGCCCTGTTCCTGCTGCTCGACATCCTGGTGGCGGTGTTCCTCGAGAAGACGACCCGCAAGACCAGCAGGAACTCCGGCCTCCCGCCGTCGCAGACAGAGAAAGACGAGACCGCCCGGCGCGACGGCAGCAGCGGCAAGGGCGCGAAACCGAACCTGAAGACGGGCGACAACCTCCGGAAGACCACCGTCGAGGAGACGGTCACCGTCGACGCCTGCGACGCCTGCGGCGCCGACCTGTCCGGCGTCGATCCCGTCAACCGGGAACGTCGCATCCTGTACGACATCGTGTTCGAGGTCGTCGAGCGTCGCGTGGATGCCGAGATCAAGGAATGCCCCGACTGCCAGGCCCGGACCAAGGGGCGGTTCCCCGAAACCATGCCGGGCCCGCTGCAGTACGGCAGCGGCCTGCAAGCCTTTATCATCAACCTGCTGGTCGCCCACATGCTGTCCCTGCGCCGGGCCGTTGCGCTGGTGCAGGCGATCTCCGGCCTCAGGCTCTCCGAGGCCACCTGCCTTGGCTACGTCCGGCGCCTCCATGACGCGCTCGAAGCGTGGGAGGAGGCCGCCATCGAACACCTGCTGACGCGCCCGGCCCTGCATGCCGACGAGACCGGCTTCCGGGTCGACGGCAAGACCCAGTGGCTCCACGTCCTCACCGACGGGTTCCTGACCCTGAAGTTCCTGCACCGCAAGCGCGGCAGGGAGGCCATCGACGAGATCGGCATCATCCCGCGTTACGCCGGCGTCCTGATCCATGATTGTTGGGCAACCTACTTCGCCTACGACCGGTGCAGGCATCAGTTGTGTGGCTCGCATCTTTTGCGCGAACTGACCTTCATCGTCGAGGCCAACGCCTACCGCTGGGCGCGCCTGATGAAGACGCTGCTGCGCGAGGCTTGCCACAAGGTCAACAAGAGCACCACCAAGACCCTGAGCGAGGCCGAACGCCTGGCCGTGCGCAAGCGATACCGGACCATCCTGACCCAGGGCGGCAAGGAACTGCCGGAAATCCCGCCGCGACCGAAAGGAAAACGCGGGCGGATCGCGAAGTCGGACGCACACAACCTGCACGAGCGCCTCGTGAAGCACGAGGAATCCGTGCTGCGCTTCATGGGCGACCCGGATGTCAGCTTTACGAACAATTTTGGAGAACAGAAAATCAGAATGGCAAAGGTCAAGATCAAGGTCTCCGGATGCTTCCGCACCCGGTTCTTCGCCGAGGCCTGGTGCAGGATCTCAAGCTACCTGAGTTCCATGGCCGTGCTCGGCTACAATCCCCTCGTCGCCATCCAGATCGCCCTTGCCGGAAACGCCGCCGACATGATCAAAATGCACTATAAACACACCACCGACAAAAAGGGGTGAGCAGTTACCATTCGTCAACGAAATACCTGTCGGGGAATGGCACCAGCATGGGCGGAGTGGTCGTGGACAGCGGCAGGTTTGACTGGTCTGCCGACGACAGGTTTCCGTCATTGAGCCAGCCCGAACCTGCCTATCATGGCCTCAAGTTTCACGAGACCTTCGGCGAATTGGCATACACGCTCCACGGACACGCCGTCGGGTTACGCGACCTCGGAATGTGCCAGGCGCCGCTCAACGCCTTCATCACGCTTCTCGGAATCGAAACGCTCAGCTTGCGCATGGAAAAACACGTGAGAAATGCATGTACGGTTGCCGAGTGGCTCGAGAATGACTCCCGCGTGAAATCCGTCACCTATGCAGGCCTCGCGTCCTCCCCTTACGCCGAACGGGTCAAGCAGTTCTATCCAAAGGGCGCGGGCGCACTGTTCACGTTTGCGATCGAGGGCGGCTATGACGCCTGCATCAAGCTCGTCGACAGCTTGCGGATTTTCAGCCATGTCGCCAACCTCGGGGACACGAGGTCGCTCGTGATCCATTCCGCATCCACCACACACAGGCAGCTGACACCTGAACAACAGGCAGCCGCGGGTGCTGCACCCGATGTCGTCAGGGTCTCCATCGGGATCGAGGATCCCGACGACCTGATCGCGGACCTTGATCAGGCTCTGACAAAAGCGGTCGCGTGATATCCGACAATGAATCCTGCCGGAGGTGGAATTTTTTAGGTTCCGAACGCATGTGGCGACGCGACCATGTGTTGGTGGGAAGCTGTATTCGGGAGATGTCCGGCGGCCTTCTCCGGTAGTAATGACTGAATGTCACAACCGCGTGAAACACGCAAATCGATCGATTGAATCAGGTAGAACGGTGAAATTCGTTCAGTTAATATTGCCTCGTTTTCAGAACCAGGTCCAAAAGGGCCGTACCGATGAGCAAAGGATTGACAAATGGCGAATAGACCAGTCACGAATGCAGCGATTGCAACGGCAGTTGCTTCGGCTTTGGCAGCATTTGCAGCGCCCGCGGTGGCTGCAGAAAACGAGAAATGCTTCGGTGTTTCTCTTGCAGGAGAAAACGACTGTGCAGCCGGTCCCGGCACGACCTGCGCCGGCACCTCGACTGTAGACTATCAGGGAAATGCCTGGACGCTCGTTCCCAAGGGAACCTGTATGGACATTGAACTTCCCAATCAGGCTGACGGCACGCCACGCAACGGATCCCTGGAAGAGCTCGAGCGCGATCTTCCTGCCTGATCCGAAATCCTCAAGTTCCGGCTCGCCAGCCAGATTGGCGGGCCGACGTGTTGATTGACTGGACCACGCGCTGATACAATGGACGGATCCAGCCTGTCGGTTTTTTCAATTCCCGCGTTACCCGGAGTCGGGTACAAACCCCAGCACCACGAGGATCTGAAAGGCTCTGCTCACGACGTGGCATGGCTCGAAATCCATGCAGAAAACTACATGGGGGACGGCGGCCCGGCTCTCGCGGGCCTGAGATCTCTTCGTGAGCGTTTTCCGGTTTCCTGCCATGGCGTCGGCCTGTCGATCGGCGCCGAGAGCGGCCTCGATTCAGAGCATCTGGAACGCCTCAGGATACTGGTTGACTGGTTGAAACCCGGCCTGTTTTCGGAACACCTTGCCTGGTCAACCCATGACACGGCATATCTGAACGATCTGCTTCCACTTCCCTACACCGGCAGGACTCTTCGGCGGGTCGTCGAACATATCGACCAGATCCAGATGGCGCTCGACCGGCCGATGCTGCTCGAAAATCCTTCCAGCTACCTGCGATTTGCCGAAACGACCATGTCGGAATGCGACTTCCTCGCCGAAGTGTCCGCACGAACCGGGTGCGGTTTGCTCCTCGACGTCAATAACGTGTTCGTCTCCGCAACCAATCAGCAATATTCTGCAATCGAATATCTTGACGACTTCCCGATCCATCTTGTCGGTGAAATCCATCTCGGCGGACACGAAGCCGACGAAGATGAAACCGGAAATGAATTGCTGATCGATAGCCACAGCCGGCCGATTGTTGATCCGGTCTGGGGATTGTACGCCGAAGTCATCGATCGTTGCGGACCGAAACCGACACTGATCGAGTGGGACAACGATATACCGAATTGGCCAGTTCTCGCCGCGGAAGCAACTCGCGCGGCCAGGGTATTGTCAAACGCCGGGAGTCGTGCGCCCGACCTCGCAGCGATGCAGGCGCAACAGACCGGGCCGGCATGAACCAGGAACAGTTTGCAGCGGCAATCCTGAACCCGGGGCTTTCCGTTCCTGAAGGATTGCTGCAACCGGACGGCTCGCCCGCGACACGACGTTTCAACGTCTATCGAAACAACGTGATCGTCAGTCTCGTGGACGCGATAGCCGATGGGTTTCCGGTTGTCCGCAAACTCGTTGGCGATGATTTTTTTCGCTTCATGGCGCGACAATATGTTGCCGCGAACCCGCCGCGTTCTCCGCTCCTTTTTCATTACGGGCAGTCCTTTCCGAAGTTTGTCGCCGAATTCTCCGCGGCGGAATCTGTTCCCTACCTGGCAGATACTGCACGTCTCGAGTGGGCGAGGCGCGAGTCATATCACGCCGCCGACGCCCTGCCCCGCGACGCCGGCCGTCTGACTGAATTCGGGGCGGACGAGTTTCCCTTCCTGGCATTCGACCTGATCCCGTCGACGCGAGTCGTGGAGTCCCGTTTCCCCGTTCAATCGATTTGGGAGGCCAATGTCGGAACCGGGACCACGGAAATGCCTGATTCAGGCGAAGACGTCCTGGTTGCGCGGCCGGAAATGGAGATCGAAATGCGCCGCCTGCCGCCTGGCGGAGCCCGCTTTATCAACGCGCTTCTTGATGGTACGGAACTCGGACGTGCTGCCAGTCTGGCAGAGTTGGTCGATGGGTTCGAACTCTCGCCCAACATCACCATCATGCTCCAGGCGCGATTAATCCAGAACGTCCAGCTAGCAGGAGAATCACGACAATGAATTCGCTCATATCATTGCACAACACGATCGTTGGACGGGTATTCGGGACCGGCAACTCCGACTGGTTGATTACGACCATTGCACGGTTCGTCTTCGCCGCTGTCCTCCTGAGATTTTTCTGGGCATCGGCGGTTACAAAACTCGATGGTATTTTCAGTCCGTCGATCGGTGCATACGCCCAGATCTTTCCAAAGAAGTTCGAGTCCGTGGGCTACGATCCTTCGCAAATGTCATTTCTCGACACCCTGATCGTAATCGCCGGAACCTATGGCGAGTTCATCTTGCCTTTCCTGGTTGTTGTTGGCCTTCTGACGCGCTTGTCATCGCTCGGAATGATTGGCTTTATCGTCGTCATGTCGATTGTCGATATCTCGGGGCATAACGCAGACGCCTCGACCATCGGGATGTGGTTCGACCGTCACTCGGGTTCGCTCATTCTTGACCAGAGACTATTCTGGGTCATGTTGCTGGTGACGCTCATTCTGAAAGGTGGAGGCCCGATCTCTGTCGATCGACTGCTCAGGATCAAGTAGTCCTGCCGTTCTCGCGGAATCCGTCCGGGTTCGCCGGAATCCCGGCGGCCGGTTTACATGATGTGGTCCTACGGTGCGTGAACAGGCCTCGGATGGTCGTCTCTGGAACCAGTTGTTCCCCACTGGCCGGAACGCCAGGCCGACCAGTCCTCTTCCGTATCGAGATCAATGACTGCCCCAAGGCCGGGCGTCGGAACGTCGACGAGAAACCGGGATGCCCTGCCGAGCAATTCCCTCGCGCCCCTGTCCCCTTCAAGCAAGGCCAGGTTTTCGAAAAACCGTTCTCCGAACAGGACCGGATGACCCGGGGCACCGTTCTCCGCGATCGCGCGACAGATCTCCCGATCGTCCTGCGGCGAAAACGCTTCGATCAGCCGGTTTATGTGTTCCTCGCTGACATCCGGCATATCCGCAAGGACAATGACGACCGCGTCCGTTCCCTCGAGTATCGCTGCAAGACCGGCCCGCAAGCTGGCCGCCATACCTGTCGCCGCTGCCTCGACCGGAATATCGACCAGAGAAACGGAATGGCGCTCAACGGCTAATCGACGATCGTCATGACCCGCGGGGATGACGACGATCGTGTGATCCAGACTGCTCCTGGTCATCGCCATGGCGGACCGTTCGAGGAGCGACACATTGTCAACCTTCCTGAGCAGCTTGTCTCGACCGCCCATGCGGCGTGAAAACCCGGCGGCAAGCAGAATCCCGGCAACGTTCGGCGTACGGGTTCCGGACAGCGTAGCATTGCGAGGCTGGGGACGGCCCGGGTTCTCTTTCAGGAGACCGCCAACGCCCATTCCGGCTATCGTGTCATCATCGACCGTCATTCCGCAGGCCACGCGTTGCAAGACCCAATCCGCCCCGTTCAGCACAGGAGACCTGATGCATCCGGGCAAACCGATGACAGGCGTGTCGTCGAACTCTCCAAGGAAGAGCAGATTTCCGGGATCGACCGGCATGCCGAATCTCTCGATATGGCCGCCTGCCTGCGTGACTGCAGCTGGCACGGCGTCCATCCTGTCAGAGGTCGCCGACGCCCCGAGCACGAGGATCATGTCACCGCCAACCGATGTTAGGGCTTCCGCGATCGCACGTGGCTGATGGTTCACGACTCGCACCGAGTCCAGTCCGATTCCCAGTGCCGTCAGGCGCCCGGTAACCGAATCCCTGCCTTTCTCGACGACTCTCGTTTTCGTATCCGGTAGGCGTGAGAGCACGAGCGACGCTGTCTTCCTCGCCAATCCGTGCAGCCGCAATGAGCCGCTCCCGATAATCCCGTCGACACGATTCAGGACCGCCTCATTGACGAAATAGGTGATGATCTTGATGGTGGCCACCAACTGGCGTGCAACCACGAATGTATGGTTGGGCAAAGTCGCGATTGTAACGGCTTCATCGACAGCGTTGGCCGCGTTGATCGCACGTGTATCGACTTCCAGGACGCCTGATTTGCCGGCAACGACATTCACACGGCCCGTGAACGGGGCGCGCGGACTCAATCCATCTGCCAGGAACCTTCGGCCCAGTATTTCGGCGGCCTGGTCTTCTCCCAAATCACCGGGTTCGGGACGGGCAACGACAACCTCCGAGACATTGGCTTTCCGGAGGGACCGTATGTCTTGCTCCGTCAGCCGAATTCCCTTTCGAATTCGGGATTCGGGAAGCTTCAACGAGTGTGCGAGCACCGTACCGACCGCCTGTTCGACAGGAATCGGTCCAAAGATCACGTTCGGTTCTCCTTACCGCGCAAACGGGCAATAATCTCTGCCATGATCGATATCGCGATTTCGGCCGGCGACGCGGCGCCGATCCCGAGACCGACCGGAGCATGGATACGCTGATCGATCACGTCTCGGGGAATCCCTGCCTCGGTCAGGCGAACAACCCGTTTTTCGTGGGTCCTGCGCGAGCCCAGGCACCCGAGATAGAAGACATCGGACTCCAGCGCAGCGGCAATCGCAGGATCATCAAGTTTCGGATCATGCGTCAATGTGACGACCGCGGTATGTGCGTCGAGCCCGACCGTGGCCAGGGCGTCATCGGGCCATTCGTCAAGTATCGTCTCTTCGGGAAACCGATCCTTCGTTGCGAAAGTGTCTCTCGGGTCGATCAGCACGGTGGTGAATTCGGCAAGGCGCGCCATCCTCAGAAGCGGTTGGGCGATATGAACTGCTCCGACGACGACGAGCTTGAGCGGCGGATTGTGAACCAGGACGAATTCGTCGCCCTCAACCCGAGATTCCGTCCGAATGACCCGTCCCGTATCGCCGCCGCTTCCTGGTCGCTCCAGTTTTCGCTCCCACGACTTGAGATTGACCCGGCAAGCTATCGCCTTCCGTTCGGATCTCGCGGCGCACATCTCCTCGATCGTTCTGACGTCTGGCCCCGCTCCTGTACCGACAGGTTCAACCATGACCCGTATGGTTCCGCCGCAGGCAAGTCCAACCGAAAACGCTTCAACGTTACTGACGCCGAATTCCAGTACCCGGCACTTGCCGTCACTGAGCGCCTGTACGGCTTCAACGACAACAGCCCCTTCGACGCATCCGCCTGACACGGAACCGTAGATTTCGGACTCCGACGAGACTGCAAGCTGCGAACCTACCTTTCTCGGAGCCGATCCCCATGTCTGGATCACGGTAGCGAGTGCGGCCCCCTTGCCTTCGTCGATCCAGCGCAGGGCCGCTTCAGGAGTATTGAAAAAATCGTCCATCACACCCCTTGTTCATTTCATGGCACCCGGTGCGGCGTCCCGTCACCCAGCATGCTGGCAAGGTCCTCCAGCGACTTGACACTGTGACCGGCGACCAGTCGATCAACATGAGGAAGCAGGGCTCTTGCTCCTCGTGCCAGCGGCTGGAACCCGTCCCATCGCAGGAGAGGGTTGATCCAGATCAGGTCTCGACAGGAAAGCCGCAATCCTTCCGCCTCCTTCGAGAGGTCGTCCGGGTTTCCGCGGTCCAGGCCGTCACTGATCAGCAGAACCACGGCTCCTCTCCCGAGGACACGGCGGCTCCAATCCCGGTTGAACGTCCGCAGGCAGGACGCAATGCGTGTTCCCCCTTCCCAGTCACGAACGTGACACCCGACAGCGGCAAGCGCCGCGTCGGGATCACTGATTCCCATCTGCTTCGAAATGTTGGTCAGACGGGTGCCGAACGTAAATGAATGCACCCTGCCCCACCCGCGGGCCCTTTCATTCCCAGCCAAGTGGAGAAAGTGCAACAGCATGCGGCTGTACGACGACATGGAGCCGGAAATGTCGCACAAGGCAACGAGATCGGGCCACCGCCGGGTGTGTTTCCGTCGCACCATCGTCAGCAATTCGCCACTCGTGCGCATGGCTCTCCTGAACGTCGCACGCCGATCCGTCAGTACACCGTTGGCCGCTACACGGTTCCTCCTGCAGGTAATGGGTTTGACCCTGAGATCGATCTTCTCGATTGCCCGTTTTGCCAGGTCCTGTTCGGCAACAGACATCTGGTCGAAATCCATCGTCCTCAACCTCTCGGCAGCGGACCACGTCAGGGCTGCATCAACTTCGACGACCGTTTCCGAGTCCTGAGTCCGTCCCTGGCCGTTTCGCCCTACCGTTTCATCCCCGATCAATGCTTCGGCAGCACGTCGGTTGGCGGCTTCCGGGGATGGAGGTGGATTCGCGCCGACGACCGACGGAACAAGCATGGCCATCATGCGATCCTGGTACCTGGGGTCACGCCAGAATAGCCGGAAGACCTGGTCAAAGACCGCCTGGTGTTCCGGCCTCGAGGTCAGGCACGAGCGCAGAATGTGCCGAAAGTCATCCCGGCTGGAAAATCCCGCGACGTCAACCGCCCGGACTGCTTCGATGATCCGATCCGTTCCAGCACTCAGTCCGGCGCGCCGCAACGCATGCGAAAACCGGACTATGTTTGAACTCAATTGACCCCCTTGAAGGGCGTTTGTCAGTCTGACCTGGTCCATCATGCAGACCCTGATTGTGCTTCGGACCGCGATTTCGCGGCATCGAGCAATCGCGTGATTTCGGATTCCTTCAATGCCGAAATGTCGTCCCGATACTTCAGCAACGCGCCAATGGTATCGGAAATCACCTTGGGCGACAGCTCAAACGTATCGAGCGCGACCAGGCATCGGGCCCAGTCGATCGTCTCCGCGATCCCGGGTCTCTTGAAGAGGTCCTCGGTTCGAAGCGCTTGAACGAAGGAGACGACCTGTCCGGACAACGACACGCCCGCATCAGGAACACGTGCCGAGAGTATCTGCATTTCCCTGTCAAAATCGGGAAAATCGACCCAATGGTACAGGCATCGGCGTTTCAGGGCATCATGAACCTCCCGGGTTCGATTCGAGGTCAGAACCACGATCGGAGGGGGCTCTGCCGCGACCGTTCCGATCTCCGGTATGGTCACCTGGAAATCGGATAGCGCTTCGAGCAAGAACGCCTCGAACGGTTCGTCGGTTCGGTCAATCTCGTCGATCAGCAAGACCGGCGGACCTTCGGGCCTGGGACGCATTGCCTCGAGCAAAGGGCGTTCTACCAGGAACTCGGGACCGAAAAGCTCCGCGTTCAGCGAGACGCGATCGGTTTGACCCGCGGCCTCCGCCGTCCTGATCGCGATCATTTGTGCGGCGAAGTTCCATTCATAGACTGCCGAACCGGAATCGAGCCCTTCGTAACATTGCAGCCGAATCAGGCGCCGGCCAAGAGCTGTCGCCAGGGACTGTGCAATTGCCGTCTTTCCAACGCCGGCTTCTCCTTCGAGGAACAGCGGGCGCGGCAACCTGAGTGCGAGAAAGGTCACCGTCGCGAGCGCACGGCCGCAAATGTAGTCAACTCCCGACAAAAGCCTTTGCGCATCGTCAATGGAACCCGGCAACCGGGAACACGATGTCCTTTCGGTGTCATGCATGTGATATCCGTTCAAATCCCGCCTTTGTTCCACCCGAATCCCGTGTCCGTCCATTCCTGGTGCCGATTCTCCTTGCCGCCGTTTCCGGAGACGGGGATGGGAAATCCCTGCAGAATCCAGATCATGCAGACGTCTGCGGCCCGAAACCGTCCTCGGATGACGACAATGTCATGACCAGCAACGTCGGTCGAGGTCTTCTACAACAAGATGAGTGCCGCAAGGGCCAGAAAGCAGAAAAATCCGACGACATCGGTAACGGTCGTGACGAAAACTCCCGATGCAAGTGCCGGGTCCAGACCGAATCGATCCAGCCCGAGAGGGATGAATATCCCCGAAAGTCCTGCAACAAACAGGTTGCCGATCATGGCCAGTCCGAGGACGGCTCCCAGGATCGGCGACCCGAACCAGATCAGCCCGACCAGTCCGGCAATGGCGGCGAACATCAGGCCATTCAGAAGCCCGACGTTGATTTCCCGCCAAATGACACGCCGCTTGTTGGTTTCGGTCAGGTCTTTCGTCGCGAGCGCCCTGACGGCAATCGTCAGTGTCTGGGTACCGGCGTTTCCTCCCATGGACGCCACGATAGGCATCAGAACGGCCAGGGCGACCACGGCTTCGATCGTGCTGGTGAACATCGCGATCACGAGTGACGCCAGGATTGACGTCAACAGGTTGACCGCAAGCCACGGAAACCTCTGCCGCGTCGTGGCGACGACACCGTCGTTGAGGCTTTCCTCGCCTCCGACACCCGCCAGTCGCCTCATGTCTTCGTCGGCTTCCTCCTCGAGGACGTCCAGCGCATCATCGATGGTAATGACACCGACCAGTCGCCCCGCGTCATCGACGACGGGCGCGGAAACCATGTGGTACTGTTTGAAGGCATAGGCGACTTCCGAAAGACCCCGGGTCGCCGGAATCGGGTCATAGTTGGTATCCGCCAGTTCAGTCAGGATCACATCGCGCGGTGAGGCCATCAGGCGCGACAGTGCGACTTTCCCGACTGGTCGCATGTTCGGTTCGACCACGTACACATGGTAAAACCGCTCCGGAAGATCGCCTGCCTCGCGCAGGTAATCGATCAGGTCACCGACGCTCCACTGGACTGGCGCCGCAACCAGTTCCCGTTGCATCAGCCGCGCAGCAGAGTCTTCGGGATATTGCAGAGACTGAACGACTGCCGCCCGATCCGGATCATCGAGTGCGTTCAGAACCCTTTCCTGCTGCGGCTCATCGATGTCTTCGACGATATCGACAACATCATCTGTCTCGAGGTTCCGGACCGCCTCCTTGACGGCATCATTTGACAGCCCCTGAATCAGTTCCCCGAGGATGACCTCGTCAAGATCCGGCAGGATTCGTCCATCCAGATCTGCCCCCCAGTACTCGAGAAGGCGCAACCGGGCGTCGGGCTCGATCTGTTCGAGCGAGTCCGCGATGTCGGCAGGGTGCATTTCCTCAAGAATGGCGACCAGCGAATCCCTGTCGCCAAGGTTCAATGCATCAAGAATCCCTTCGATCTGGCCACCGATTTCATAAGCCCGGTCGTCAGTTTCGTTAGTGAAATCCGTCATTGTCTTCGTCCAACCCGAGTTTCCACGGCGCTTGCTGTACCGGCCACCGGTGCGCCAATGCCGTTCGCACCCGCGCCGATGCCACATCCGGAACCTGAACCCCTGCAAAACCCGGTCGCAGACCTTGCAACAGTGGGAATTGTTGAGAACCGGTATGCCTTCGGAAAACAATCGTGCGTCGACGCCCAGTTTACCTGTCCCGAGTATCTTGGCAGTCGCCAGATACTCCTGTAATTCCTGAGGGTTAACCTCGGAACTTGCATTCGAGAAAACACAAGGCAATCCAGAAAATTGCGGCGCGGATACGCTTGGTCAGGCGCGTGGCTAATCTGACGGCGCCCCTGCCCGCAGCCACGACCCCAGAATCGCGCGATCGCGCTCGGTCATCCCCGTCTCGTTGCCAAGCGGCATGGCAGTGGACAACACGCTCTGCGACAGGATCTCGGGAGCATAAGACTGAATCTCGGCGAGAGTGTCGAAAGTCGCGCCACCGGGTGCGGCCTCGTAGTCCGGATGGGTCGGCCTGGCGGAATGACACGATGAGCAGTGTTCGGAAATGATCAGCGTCGCCTCACCTGCGCTGGCATCGGCGTGTTCAAGATCCGGACGCCAGGTCGAAAACCAGATCGATCCGAACGTCAAGGCGATGACCAGGGGCCATTGCCAATGCGTCACGGGGCCGTGGATGCCCGCTTCATGAAAATTGAACCAGATTCTCACCGTGGCTCCGATCACGAGAATAGCGGCAATGAGCACCCAGTGGTACGGGTGCCCGAACGCAATCGGGAAATGGTTCGAAATCATCATCAGGATGACGGGAAGTGTCAGGTAATTGTTGTGCGTGGACCGGAGTTTCGCGATCTTTCCGAATCGGGCGTCCGGTTTCCGACCGTTTCGAAGGTCGTCGACGACAATTCGCGAGTTCGGAATGATCACGAAAAAAACGTTTCCGGTCATCATGGTCGCGATTATCGCCCCGACGTGCAGCCACGCGGCCCTGGCAGTGAACAGCTTCCCGAAAGCCCACGCCAGGAAAACGATCGAGATGAAGAGCACCACGAACACCAGAACCGGCTGGTGCCTGAGCGGCGACTTGCACAACAGGTCGTAGAGAACCCAGCCGGCGACCAGCGAACCCACGGAAATTGCGATCGCCTCCATTACGGTCAGGTCGGCAACCAGGCGATCGATCAGGTAGCTCTCGGCTCCCCAGTAGTAGACGATGATCATGAGGCAGAAACCGGAAAGCCAGGTCAGGTAGCTTTCCCAACGATACCAGATCAGATCCGCTGGAAGATGCTCGGGAGCAACCAGGAATTTTCGCGTATGATAAAAACCACCGCCGTGAACTTCCCACGTTTCCCCCGCGACACCGCGCGGCAGACCGGCGCGGGCGCGGAGTGCGGAGTCGATCGCCATGAAATAGAACGATGTCCCGATCCATCCGATCGCGGCAACGATGTGAGCCCATCGGAACAACAGATCCAACCAGTCACGGAGGACGATTTCCATTGTTTCCCTTTTGCTGATAGACTGCCACAGTTCTATATTCGGTGTTGTCGGGTTGTAAGGCAGAAACGCGCATGGGCTCAATGGCACTGCTGGAGCGAACCGAATTCCTTCAACTGTTTTCCGGCATCTACGAAAGTTCTCCGTGGGTAGCCGAAGCCGTCTTTGACGGATGCGACCTTTCAGGAATTGATCGGCCCACGGATCTGGCCGATCGCATGGCACGGGTTGTTTCGCAATCGGGCAAGGAGCGGCAGTTGGCACTTGTCCGGGCTCACCCCGCGCTGGCGATCAGGCCCGGCAATGATGAAAAGCTGACGTCATACAGTGAGTCCGAACAATCTGGAGCCGGCCTCACGGAGCTCGGCGACGAGGAGCGGGACAACTTCGACCGTTTGAACCGCCTCTATCGTGACAAGTTCGGTTTCCCGTTTATCATTGCGGTCCGCGGACTCGATCGGGCGGCGATACTGTCGAGCATGTCGAAACGACTTGAGAACGGCATCGAAGCGGAGTTCAAGGAGGCGCTTCGGCAGATCGACAAGATTGCCCGTTTCCGGCTGGAGTCGCTCGATTCAAAATTTGAATCGTGCCGCTGACGGAATTTTTCCTTGCGTTGCGTGTCGCCGCCGCCTCCCCGACAGGAAATCCTTTCCGTGACGGCCTGGAGCCAGGCCGAGATGCGCCGCGACCGTTTCGCCGATATCGGCGAAACGGCGAATACCGACACAGCGACCATCGGTTCCGGGCATGGCAGCCAGGAACGGAACGCGTTCCCGGGTGTGGTCGGTTCCCCGCCAGGTCGGGTCGTTGCCGTGGTCAGCCGTGAATGCAAGGAGATCGCCACGCCGGATGCCGGCGAGGATCTCCGGGATCCGGCGGTCGAAGCGCGCAAGCGCCCCGGCGTATCCATCGGGATCCCGACGATGGCCGAAACGGGTATCGAATTCGACGAAATTGGCGAAAACGAGACTGCCGTCCGGGGCGGACCCTACCAATTCGATCAGACGATCCATCCTTTCCTCGTCGTCACGCCCGTCGTGTGCGAACGAAATTCCGCGTCCAGCGAAAATGTCGTTGATCTTGCCTATCGCATGCGTCGTTCCGCCGGCCTCCGTCACGCGATCCAGCAGCGTCGGTTCGGGAGCACGGTACGAAAAGTCGCGCCTGTTTGATGTTCGGAAAAATCCTCGTTCCGCGTCGCCGGCAAAAGGCCGGGCAATGACACGCCCGACTTTCATTCCGTGCACAACATCCGCGATTCCGTCGCAAAGGCCGTACAGGCGGCCCAGGCCAAATCGCTCTTCGTGGGCGGCGATCTGGAATACGCTGTCAGCCGAAGTGTAACAAATCGGTCGCGCCGTCCGAAGATGCTCGGCTCCGAATTCCTCGATGACCTCGGTACCGGAAAAGTGGCAATTGGCGAGAGTTCCGTCCGACCCGCAGGCCTCGGAGACCGACTGCAGCAACCATTCGGGAAATGCCGGGACCGATCTCGGGAACACGTGCCAACTCCAGGGAAGCGGTACGCCCGCGAGTTCCCAATGGCCGGTCAACGTGTCCTTGCCTGGCGAGACAGGCTCGGCAACGCCCCAAATCGCACTTGATGCAGGCGCCTCGCCATCGATGCGCGTCCCGGAAGCCAGACAGAGAGAGGCGCCGAGTCCCAGGCGAAACAGGTTTGGCAACTCAAGAGAAGCGTTTGATCCCGCTGGCAACGAATCTGCCGCAAGCGCCCGGAACAGATTGCCGAGCGTATTTGCTCCCTTGTCACCGAATTGATCGGCGTCGGTTGCTCCTCCACAACCGACAGAATCAAGAACCGTCAAAAAAGCGCGCGGCATCGGGTTTCAAATCGAGTCCGTCCGGTTCCACACGCGTGACATGGCAGTGGCAGCGTAACCGAACGTCAACTTCACCTGATCAGGCGTCGGCGGCCAGGTGATCGGCCGAGAACGCTCCGGGAAACAGTGACCCGACTGTCGTTACCGCGACGACCCCGGACGGGTCGGCCAGGTAGACTCGCGCTTCGGGCCGAGAAAACTCCGCGAGCTTCTGGCGGCATCCCCCGCATGGGACCACGGCCCGCTTGCCGCCCGCCACGACAAGCACATCCGAAATCTGGGTTTCACCTGCTGCGACCATGGCCGCAATCGCACCCGCCTCGGCGCATGTTCCTTCTGGAAAAGCTGCGTTTTCAACATTGCAACCCGAATAGATCGTACCGGACTTCGTTCGAATCGCCGCGCCCACCCGAAAGTGGGAATATGGAGCATAGGCATGTTTTCGTGCGCGGTTCGCAGCAGCAAGCAAAGCTTCGGCAACAACAGGATCGACGTCGGGTGACTCCGGTCGTTCCGACTCGAGTGTCATTGGGCAGGATATCCCAGCCGCGTCAACGCGGACGCGATCTCGTCGAGTACGGCCGGGTCTTCAATGGTCGCAGGCATCTTCCATTCCTGTCCGTCCGCAATCTTGACCATGGTGGAGCGAAGGATCTTGCCGGATCTCGTTTTCGGGAGGCGATCAACGACAGCAGCCTGCTTGAACGCCGCGACCGGTCCGATTCTTCCACGGACAGCGGCAACACATTCGCCAACGACCTCGTCTTCAGGTCGTTCGCACCCAGCGTTCAGGCACAGGAACCCCAATGGAAGCTGCCCTTTCAGCTGGTCGTGAACCCCAATGACCGCGCATTCCGCAACATCCGGATGGTCAGAGAGAATCTCTTCCATTTGACCTGTCGACAGGCGATGCCCGGCGACGTTGATCACATCATCGGTACGGGCCATGACGTAGCAATAACCGTCTTCATCCTGGATCCCCGCATCTCCGGTGTCGTAGTAGCCTTCGAATTTTGAGAGATAGGCCTCCTGGTATCGCTCGTCTGCGTTCCACAGCGTCGGAAGACAACCTGGTGGCAAGGGCAAGCGAACGGCAATTGATCCAAGTTCACCTCTTGGAACTTCGTCGCATTCATCGTCCAGGATCCTGACGTCGAACCCTGGCATCGGCACCCCTGCCGAGCCGAGCTTGACAGGGATCCTTTCCTTTCCCCAGGGATAACCGGCGATCGTGTACCCGGTTTCCGTCTGCCACCAGTGATCAAGGACCGGAACCTGCAGGTGTTTTCGCGCCCATTCAACCGTGTCCGGGTCAGATCGCTCTCCGGCAAGAAAGAGCGCCTCGAGACAGGAGAGATCGTAACCCGGAATCAGGTCCGCGTCCGGGTCTGCCCGTTTGATCGCCCTGAACGCGGTCGGCGCGGTAAACAGGCTCTTGACACGGTGTTCGCTGATGACCCTCCAGAACGTCCCGGCGTCGGGCGTGCCGACCGGCTTGCCTTCAAAAACGATCGTCGTGTTTCCGTGAACCAGCGGGGCATAGACGATGTACGAGTGACCGACGACCCAACCGACATCGGACGCGGCCCAGAAGACGTCTCCGGGATCGACATCGTAAATGTTCTTCATCGTCCAGTTGAGCGCGACCAGGTGACCGGCGGTTGGCCGGACAACGCCCTTTGGCTTGCCCGTCGTGCCCGAGGTGTAGAGAATGTATGCCGGATCTGATCCGCGCACTGCGACGCAGTCCGCCGGTTCAATTCCTGCCTGGCATTCGTTCCAGTCGACATCGCGGCCGGAAACAAGTTCTGCCCGGAGCACGTCCCTTTGGAATATGATACAGAATTCAGGTCTGTGCGCCGAGTATTTCAATGCCGAATCGAGAAGGGGCTTGTAAGCGACAACCCGGGATGGCTCGATCCCGCACGATCCTGCAATCACGGCCTTCGGAGTGGCGTCATCGATTCTGGCCGCCAGTTCTTCCGCCGCGAATCCACCAAAGACGACCGAATGTATGGCGCCGATTCGCGCGCAGGCCAGCATGGCGACGAGCGCTTCGGGGATCATCGGCATGTAGACTATGACCCGGTCGCCCTTTCCCACGCCGCGGGCCCGGAGCGCACCCCCGAGCCGGGCGGTCGCCTGTTGCAATTCACGAAACGTCAGTTTCGACACCGACCCGGTGACCGGACTGTCGTGAATGATCGCGACGCGGTTCCCGTGGCCGTTTTCCACGTGCCGGTCGACGCAGTTGTAACAGCCATTGATTTCGGAGTTCCCGAACCAGGCATAAAATGGCGCCCTGCTCCGATCCAATGCAGCATTGGGCGCGCGAATCCAATCGAGAGCCTCGGCCGCGCCCAGCCAAAAGCCTTCCGGGTTTCGCATGGACTCTTCATAAACGGCTCGAAATGACACGGATTTCACCTCCCCGTCTTCCGTCTTGTCTCCTGCCCGGCCGTTATTCAGCCGGCTCCTTCCTTCCGGTTTTCCCGGATCAACTCGAGGATTTCTCTCGCTGCCGCCGGAATATTGGTTCCCGGCCCGAAGACCGCCTTGACTCCATGTTCTTCAAGAAAGCCGTAATCCTTTTGGGGGATCACGCCGCCGCAAACAACAAGGATGTCACCCGCCTCCCGTTGACGAAGTTCCCGTACCAGTTCAGGCGCCAATGTCTTGTGCGCCGCCGCCTGCGACGAGACGCCGATGACGTGAACGTCGTTGTCAATGGCATCTTCGGCCGCTTCGGCAGGCGTTTGAAACAGGGGCCCGACATCGACGTCGAAACCTATGTCGGCAAACGCCGTTGCGATCACCTTTGCGCCCCGGTCATGACCATCCTGCCCCAGTTTGACAACCAGCATTCGCGGGCGGCGGCCCTCGAATTCGGAAAAAACGTCAACTTCGGAACGGATTCTGTCGAATCCCTCGTCCCCGCCGTGGGCACGTCCGTAAACTCCCGTCACCGTCTTCACATGAGCCCTGTATCGCCCGAATGCATCTTCCATCGCCCGTGAAATCTCTCCGACAGTTGCACGGCTGCGGGCCGCATCGATCGCCAGGGCCAACAGGTTGCCATTCCCGGTCGAAGCGCAGTTGCACAAGGCGTCCAGGGCAGCCCGGCACATATCGTCATCGCGATTTTCGCGGACTCCCCGGAGCCGCCTGATCTGCGCATCCCGAACTGCAGAATTGTCGATTTCCCGGTATTCGATTTCCGGTTCCGTATCCAGCCTGAAACGATTGACGCCAACGATCACCTCGGCGCCTCGGTCAATGCCCGCCTGACGCCGGGCAGCGGCCGCCTCGATGTGCATCTTCGGGGTTCCATCCATCACGGCCTGCGTCATGCCGCCCTGATCGTCGATTTCACGGATGATCTTCCTTGCCTCGTCGGCAAGTTCGGCAGTCAGGGATTCGACGTAGTAGGACCCGGCAAGCGGATCGACGACATTCGGTATCCCGGTCTCGTGCTGCAGGATCAGCTGGGTGTTTCGCGCAATTCTGGCGCTTCTCTCGGTCGGCAGGGCGATGGCTTCGTCGAAACTGTTGGTGTGCAGCGACTGGGTCCCTCCAAGGACAGCCGACAGCGCCTCGTAAGCAGTGCGGACAATGTTGTTGTACGGATCCTGTTCCTGGAGAGAAACGCCGGATGTCTGGCAATGCGTTCGCAGCATCAATGACCGCTGATTTCGCGGATTGAATTCGCTCATGATTTCCGACCAGAGCAAACGGGCCGCCCTGAGCTTGGCTACCTCCATGAAAAAGTTCATGCCGATGGCGAAGAAGAATGACAGCCTTCCAGCGAACCTGTCGACGTCCAGACCTCGGGAAAGCGCGGCCTTGACGTATTCCTTGCCATCGGCGAGCGTGAATGCGAGTTCCTGCGTCAATGTCGCTCCGGCTTCCTGCATGTGGTAGCCGGAAATCGAGATCGAATTGAATCGCGGCATGTGTTTCGATGTGAATTCAATGATGTCGGCCACGATTCGCATGGAAGGTTCAGGCGGATAGATGAACGTATTCCGCACCATGAACTCTTTCAGGATGTCGTTCTGAATGGTTCCCGCAAGCTTGTCCCGGGGGACTCCCTGCTCCTCGCCCGCCACGATGAATGACGCCAGCACCGGGATGACTGCGCCGTTCATTGTCATGGATACCGATACCGAATCCAGGGGAATGCCGTCAAAGAGGACATTCATGTCCTCGATACTGTCGATGGCAACGCCGGCCTTGCCCACATCACCGACGACACGGGGATGGTCACTGTCGTAACCCCGGTGCGTAGCGAGATCGAAAGCTACCGAAATCCCCTGTTGGCCCGATGCAAGGTTGTCGCGATAGAAGGCGTTCGATTCCTCCGCGGTCGAAAATCCTGCGTACTGGCGGATGGTCCACGGTCGTCCTGCATACATTGTCGCCCGTGGGCCTCGAACAAACGGGCTGATGCCCGGAATGCTGTCGACATGGTCGATTCCGTCGAGGTCCTCCCGGGTATAGAGCGGTTTGACGTCGATTCCTTCGGGTGTCCGCCAGATCAGGTCGTCCGGTTTCCTGTTCCCGAGTTCATTTGACACCAATTGCTCCCAAGCCTTCAATCCTGAATGATCCATTGCTACTGTGACTCCATGCAACCGAACCCGGATTCACGTGACTACTCAGAAAACGGATGCCACATGCGCCACAGTATGACAAAATGCATTGTCATGAAAACGTTTCAGTTTGCATTGGTGGCCGCGATTTCCACGGCCTTGGTTGCGCACGCTTCGAGCGACTCCATCTTTCACGAATCCGAGGCGTCGGATTTGTCGGAATTCCTTTGGAAAAACCGCCCGATCGTCGTTTTTTCCGACAGTCCGAATGATCCGAATTACATTCGGCAACTGGAATTGCTTCACGAGCGCACCGAGGACCTTGAAGAACGCGACGTCGTCGTCCTGACAGACACTGATCCTTCGGCCTCTGGCCCGCTACGCAAACAACTCCGTCCGCGCGGGTTCATGCTGGTGATCATCGGCAAGGACGGAGAAGTCAAACTTCGCAAGCCCTTTCCGTGGTCGGTTCGCGAAATCTCGAGGGCGATCGACAAAATGCCGCTGCGCCAACAGGAAGTCCTGAATCGCTGACACCGGACCTCAGGCCTTGTCGTCAGCCTCGTCCTGTTCGAACGTCATGATGACATCATCGACCGCGAGGTTATCTCCGACACCGACGAGGATTCTGTCCACCCGCCTCCCCATTTCGGCCCTGAGCAGGTTTTCCATCTTCATCGCCTCGACGGTGCAAAGCGCCTGCCCGTCCTCGACCTCGTCACCTTCCCTGACGTGAAGCGCGACCACCAGGCCCGGCATCGGGCACAGCAAGGCTCCGGACGTATCCCTCTCGGGCTTTTCGATCATGAATTTCGAGAGTTCAAAATGACGCGGTGTCCGCACGTAGACGTCCAACCGTGCTCCACGAAAGTGAATGCGAAATCCACATGCCGTGTTCCGGGTTTGCAGTATGATCCGCTCGTCGTTGATACGGACTTCCACGATACGTTGCCCGGGTGTCCACGGAGACTCGATGCGATACGTCTCGCCGTCCGCAAACGCGACGGTCGTACCCGACGTGTCAGATGTGGTTTCAACCGGGAAGTCTTGCCCGCACAGGCTGACGAACCAGGACGTGCCGACCACCCGCGCATGGTGTGACATCCGGCCGGAAATTCGTGAATCCCGGATTTCCCGTACCCGGTACATTGCCACTGCCACCGCGGCCATTTTACGAAGGTCGATTTCGTCGAGTTCAACCCCGCTGAACCCGTCCGGATAGTTTTCGTCGATAAAACTCGTTGTCGCCTCCCCGGACACGTACTCCTGGTGTCCCATCACTGCCAGGAGGAACGGCAGGTTGTTGCCCACTCCCTCCAGTTCGAACGCTTCAAGGGCATCGCGCATGCGGGGGATCGCCGTATCCCGGTCCTTGCCGTGCACGCACAGCTTGGCAATCATCGGGTCATAGTGGATCGAGATTTCGTCGCCTTCACTGACGCCCGTATCGACCCGGACCCTACCCTCCACTTCGGGCGGAGGCCTGTAGCGGGTCAGCCGCCCTACCGACGGCAAAAAACCCCGATAAGGATCTTCCGCGTAAATCCGGCATTCGATTGCCCACCCGTTGATCGAAATGTCGTCCTGGGTCACGGAAAGCGGTCGATCAGCCGCAACATTGATCATTTCCTCGACCAGGTCGATACCGGTGGTAAGTTCCGTTACCGGATGTTCAACCTGCAGACGCGTATTCATTTCCAGGAAGTAGAAGTTGCGATCCTTGTCGACAATGAACTCGACCGTACCCGCACTCCGGTACCCGACGGCCCTTGCCAGGGCGACGGCCTGCTCTCCCATGTATTTCCGTGTCCGGGCGTCCAGGAACGGTGACGGCGCCTCCTCGACAACCTTTTGATTTCGCCGCTGGATCGAACACTCCCGTTCGTTGAGGTAAACGCAGTTTCCGTGGGCGTCTGCCAGCACCTGGATTTCGATGTGGCGCGGCGATTCGACGAATTTCTCGACAAAAAGCCGATCGTCGCCGAATGACGACAGTGATTCGGATGCGGCCATGCCGAAGCCTTGCCTGACGTCATCGTCGTTCCACGCGATTCTCATTCCCTTGCCTCCGCCGCCGGCGGAAGCCTTGATCATGACCGGGTATCCGATCGTACGCGCGATCGTGACCGCCTCGTCGGGGCCGACCACGAGTTCGGCGCCCCCCGGAACCGTATAAACTCCGGCGTCGGTTGCAATTTTCTTTGCGGCGATCTTGTCGCCCATCGCGGCAATTGCACCGACCGGCGGACCGATAAACGTGATTCCCGCCGTCGAAAGAGCGGCAGCGAAATCCCGATTTTCAGACAGGAAACCGTAACCCGGATGCACGGCATCCGCCCCTGATTCCTTTGCCGCTTTCAGGACCCTGCCGATGTCGATGTACGATTCCGCGGCCGGTGGCGGTCCGACGTGCTCGGCTTCGTCAGCCATGCGAACATGCAACGAATCCCGGTCGGCATCCGAAAAAACCGCAACGGTTCGAATACCCATTCGCCGCGCCGTCCTGATGACCCGGCATGCGATTTCGCCGCGATTCGCAATCAGGATTTTTCTAAACATGGAGGAGGTCCGTTGCTTCCCTGTATTCGCAACTCCCCGGGTTTACCCGGCCGCTGAAGCCGGACAGCGGAACACCCGGGATTTCCGGGAGCCCGATTCCATTGATTTTCTTGCAGTCCGGGCAGACGAATGTCGTCAATAGTAAACCGACGCTCGCGCTGACGTCTGGCAGGAGCACCCGACGCCCCATCTATATTTCCGGGCAGATTTGTACCAACATAACGTTATGACCGGGGCGGTTTTCACCGGCCCCGGCCATGAAAATCACGAGAAAAAGGTGACTAATTTACGCCTTTCCCATGGATTCTTCTTCCATGACCATGTCTTCCATGGCGTCTTCCATCTCCATCTCCATTTCCTCTTCCGCGACCTGACCACAGGCGGCAAGGCCGAGTAAGAGAATTGCAGCGGCCACAATCTTTACTGTGTTCATTGTCTCTTCTCCTGATGGTGCCGGGACGATAGCGCAATTGACCCGGCTGGGATTACCGCCAATGTGCGGTGTCTTGCCTCTTAGCACATCTTGCTGACCATAAAAACACGATGTTGTCAATTCCGGCGGAATTCGGTGCCGTTTGCCGGATTTTCCGTTAACCTGCCACCGCGCGTCAACTCGGGACCTGCCGGACTGACCGTCAAAAAGGGACAGCATCGTTGACGGTGAATCAGTACAGCCGGCATCCGGCGTCCAGATTTTCCGGGTGCGGCCATGGCCCGGAATCCGGCTGGCAGGTTCAGGGGGGGCGGGCAAACGATCCTGATGATTTGTCGGCTTGAATCCCTCGAATGGCTTCGCTGGCGGATCCGGGATTCAGTCATCCCGGCAGATCTGGCATTTCTGCCGGACTGGGCCGAAAACCCCGCCTGCAACGCTCGCTGATTGCGCCCCAGCGACGCTCCCAAACGAAACGCCAGGATCATAGCGGCAGGTTGTCATGTTTTTTTCTCGGGTTTTTGAGAGTCTTGCCTCGGAGCGCGGCAAAAGCGCGGCAAACCCGCAAACGGGTGTTTCCCGGTGTGATGACTTCGTCGATGAATCCCTTTTCCGCTGCCACAAAGGGATTGGCGAATCGCGTTTCATAGTCAGACGTGTGCTTGGCGATCGCTTCCGGGTTTCCTGCCTCGGAACGGTACAGGATTTCAACGGCTCCCTTTGCCCCCATGACGGCGATTTCCGCCGTCGGCCACGCATAGTTGATATCTCCCCTGAGGTGTTTTGAAGCCATGACGTCATATGCTCCACCATAGGCCTTGCGCGTGATGACCGTCACCTTCGGTACGGTCGCCTCTCCGAATGCAAACAGCAACTTGGCTCCGTGCTTGATCACGCCGCCAAACTCCTGCGCCGTTCCTGGCAAGAAGCCGGGAACGTCGACGAATGTCAGGATAGGAATACCGAAGGCGTCGCAGAATCGAACGAATCGCGCGGCCTTTCTCGATGACTCGATATCCAGGCACCCGGCGAGAATCATCGGCTGGTTTGCCACGACTCCGACCGTGGATCCTTCAAGCCGGATAAACCCCACGATGATATTCCTGGCAAATTCTCCCTGAATTTCGAAGAAAAATCTTTCATCCGCAATACTTTGAACCAGTTCCTTCATGTCGTACGGAGCATTCGGGCTGCCAGGAATCAGGGATTCAAGCGCCGGGACTTCCCTTCCCGGGTCATCATCGAAATCTCGAACCGGCGGCCCCTGCCGGTTGTTGAGAGGGAGAAAATCGAAGAACCGCCGAATTTCCATCAGCGTTTCAACGTCGTTGTCAAATGCGCCGTCCGCGACTCCGGACTTTTCCGTATGGGTTTTCGCCCCTCCAAGTTCCTCTGCGGTTACGATTTCATTGGTCACCGTCCTGACGACATCTGGCCCGGTGACAAACATGTAGGAACTGTCCCTGACCATAAAGATAAAATCGGTCATCGCCGGTGAATACACGGCGCCCCCGGCACATGGTCCCATGATGACGCTGATCTGGGGAATGACTCCCGAAGCGAGGATATTGTTCTGAAACACGTCAGCGTAGCCTGCGAGTGACGCGACTCCTTCCTGAATCCGGGCACCGCCCGAGTCATTCAATCCGATAACGGGAGCGCCGTTTCGCAACGCCATTTCCTGGATCTTGCAAATCTTCGCGGCATGGGTTTCCGATAGCGAGCCCCCGAAAACCGTAAAGTCCTGCGAAAAAACATAAACCTGTCGACCGTTTATTGTACCCCAGCCGGTCACGACCCCGTCACCCGGGTAATGCTCCTTGTCCATGCCGAATTCCGTGCAGCGATGGGTGACGTACATGTCGAATTCTTCAAATGAATCTTCATCGAGAAGGATCTCGAGGCGTTCGCGTGCAGTCAGCTTGCCTTTCGCGTGCTGGCCGTCGATACGCCTTTGGCCACCTCCCAGTCGGGCGGCGTTCCGGCGGTTCTCAAGTTCCGCAACGATGCTGTGCATGTCTATGTCTCCGATTCCCCTTTTGCGGAAGCTTCCCGTACAATGCCGGTCACAACGACGGGACAAGCCAGTGTCGATGTCCCTTGGTTAAATCAAACTGCGGCATTTTTGGATACATCCAATTGCGGGTCAATTCATTCGGCCGTGATTATCGTGCGCCTGCCACAGATCTCGGCCTTTCACGTGTACCATTCCGGGCCGCGAGGATGTCGACAATCCCCATGTCGGAAACTTCGGCAGCATGCAGGGTTTCGGCTGCAACGTCCATGATTGCAGGCAACGGCAACACCCGGAATCGCGGTTCCCGGAGGCCACGGTTCGACAAGACGATCACACATCGGAGTGGGTCAACGACGCCCCGGAAACACTCCACACACGCGTTCAAGTTCGTCGTCGGCGCGTCCCTGCAGCCCTTCGGGAAGTGCAAATTTACTGATCTGCCAGGATTCGCCGCTGGGCTCCCTCCTGCGGGACAGGTTCGGGTTGATTCCGGCCGGGGACAAAACGTCTGAGGATGAACATCGGACGAACAACCGGTTTTTGGCACAGGCGGCCCGTTTTCCGCCCGACCTCATTCCCTGGAGCCAGGAGTTCAGGGATCTCGTTGCAGCACCAAGGAGTGGGTGCCGACAGCTTGGCGCAGATTATTGCCTACCCTGCTGCCGGTGCCTGTGCTGCGCCCTTGGCAAAAGAAGGCTGCAGGGCTTCTGCCCAGACACAGTGGCCAACGTTATGGGCACCCAGAACGACAAGGAGAACCGCCTCCGCCTCCGATACATTACGGAATCCTCGCAGGACGCCGTCCGGCACGACCATCCCGTCAAAGGGCTCAAGCACAACCGAGTGCTCGCCGTCGTCGCCCCAGTAGATCTCCCACTTCCCCGTGAGTGCAATGAATGTCTCCTCCGATCCGTGGCTGTGCAAAGCAGCGCCGTTGCCGGATGCCGCCTTTACGAAATCGATATGGTAGTTTTCAGCTTGCTCGACGGCAGTGCCCTCGAGTTGCTCTTCTTCCGGACCACTACCGAGCGCACTGAAGAGGGTTCGGACGTGTCCGGGCACGGAGCAATCAAGATATGCGTTCGGAGACGGGACCAGTTCACCAAAACGCCAGACACGGCCTTCCATTTCTGCAGGTGAAATCTTTTTCGATTTTCCGAACCACGCTCCAATCCCGGCATCGAATTTCACATCGCGTTCGTTTCTCATAGGTGTTCTCCCTGTTCCGCAACTCCTCGTTCGGCCAAGCTGGAAATTGGCATCTAATCCTTCGGTCCAGCGCGGCATCACATTCATATGGAATCCAGGGTTGAATCCCAAGATCCTTGTTTCAAGCGGCCGCTGCCCTTTGCGTGTTCCCGTGCAAAGAGGTCAACCTGCATTCTGACTGCCGACTGCAGGTACGAACCAACGAAGAACATCTGAAAACCCGGCGTATTCGGTCCGCCCCTGACTCCTTCAAATGAAATCGGTTTCCTCGCCCAGGTTCAATCCGAGAACTGTTTGACCGATATTCCTTGCAAAAAATGCAGTCGGAAGGGATTGGCGGTTCTACGAGGACGGGCGCCGGTTTCCGTAGACAGAATCCATGAATAACCATAGGTCACTCCTCATGGAAACCAGAATACCCGTCCGGTTCCTTGACCGGCGCAGTCCTCCCCACATCGCCACGCTGGTACTCATAACCGCGATTTCATCGATGTCGATGAATATCTTCCTGGCGTCCTTGCCGGCCATGGCAATCTATTTCGATACGACACCGGCCGTATTGCAGTACTCGATTTCCGGGTACGTCTTTCTCTCCGGCATCATGCAGTTGGTGATCGGGCCGCTGTCCGACCGTTACGGGCGGCGGAGCGTATTGCTGGTTTCGATATCCATATTTGCCGTTGTTTCCGCCGGCGCAGCATATTCTCCAAACATCGAGACCTTTATGATTTGCCGTGTCCTCCAGACGTCGATCATTTCCGGATTCGTCTTGTCCAGAACCATTGCGAGAGACATCGTCGGGGCGACCCGTTCGGCGAGCTTCATCGGTTACATAACCATGGGCATGGCGTTGGTGCCCATGGTCGCACCTCCGATCGGTGGCATCCTGCAGGAGTATGCGGGATGGCAGGCCAATTTCCTGGTCCAGTCAGGCGTTGCAGTTGTGGCCTTGATCCTGGTTTACCTGGACCTTGGTGAAACGGCCTCACGTGCCGGCGGCGGTTTTTCGAGGCTGTTCGGGATGTTGCCCGAACTCATCAGGTCACGGCGGTTCTGGGGATATTCGGTAACCGGAGCGTTTACGGCCGGGACGTTTTTCGCCTATCTCGGGGGAAGCCCATTTGTCGGTGCGCGGGTTTACGGTCTGGAACCCGGGCAGATCGGTTTCTATTTCTGTTTCGCGCCCATCGGGTATTTTTTCGGGAACGCATTTTCCGGTCGTTTCGCCGTTCGTATCGGCATGAGACGAATGGTTATCGCCGGCGCTGTCATCGTGACTCTCGGAATGGGCGCGTCGCTCATATGCCTGTTCGCAGGAGCAACCCACGCACTAGCATTCTTCGGCTTCACGGTATTCATCGGAATCGGGAATGGCCTGACATTGCCAAGTGCGAACGCGGGTATCATGTCCGTTCGACCGGAACTCGCAGGTGCCGCGGCGGGAATTGGCGGCTCGCTGATGACGCTCGGCGGCGGGACGATGTCGCTGATTACCGGCAACCTCGTCGCGCACGCAACAAGCGCAGAAATCCTGCTCGTTTGCATCCTGTTTTCAGGATGCATGGGAATCATCGCCGCCCTCTACACCGCCCGGGTCGAAGCCCTGGTCAGGAATTTCTGAAACCCGTCCTCAAACGCAATTGCGTGGAAGTTGCCCGCAACCTCCATTTCTCGGGGCGCTGGAAAGGCGCATTTTCGCGGTGGGCGGAAGGCCGAATGCATCGCCGCCGTACGCGATACGGATTCCCGATTTCGGCGCCGTCTTGTCTTCACATGCCGAACTCGACACTTGACATATGTGACTATTTAATATAAATGTAGTTACGTTAGGAGCCTGATGATGACCAAGGAATACACTCTGCGCGAAGCTAAGGCACGACTTTCAGAACTGCTTGACCTGGCGGCAGCTGGCGTTGTGATCGAGATCTCGCGCCAGGGTGCCAAGAAAGGTCGATTCAAGCTTGTTCCGAGCGAAGGCTCCTTCGGACAGCGCAGTCCCGGTGCTCTCAAGGGCAAGATTGTCATACCAGATGATTTCGACGCCGAAGCCCCAGACATCATTGCCGACTTTGAGGGTTGAGCGCTCGTGCGGGTTCTCATCGACACGCAGGTACTCCTTTGGTGGCTAACCGATTCCGAGAGGCTTGGACCGAAAGCACGCCGCGTGTTTTTGTCCGACAATCCAGTCATCAGCCCCGTTCTCCTCTGGGAGATCGCGATCAAGGCGAGCTTGGGAAAACTGACAGCTGATGTCGGCGAGATTTGCGAAGTCATCACTGCACAAGGTCTTGAACGCCTGGGCTTCTCGGACCGCCATATGGTCGCGTTGCAAGCCCTGCCCTTTCTTCACCGCGATCCGTTCGACCGGATGTTGATTGTTCAAAGCGATATGGAACAGATTCCACTTCTCACATCCGACGAAAAGATCGCCGCGTACCCCATTCGAACCCTGAATGGTATGCTCTAGGCTTGATCGCTCATCCTCGGATTGACTCCCATGTCCGAAATCCTGCTCGGTAGAGAGCGGTTTCCGACAGGCTCTTGCCCGAAACCATGGGGGCTTGTATCGACGGGTTGACGGCGCGGTTACGCTGCCAGTTTCTGATTGATTGCACCTGTCGCAGGGATTGGGAGCGCCTGATTCCCGCCCCGGGTGATTCCTTGACAATGCAGGTAGGTCGTGTGGTGGGCGTGCGGCGGGAAGGTGTTGGATTTTCCGTCACCGAATGATCCTTGTACCGAAGGCCCGGCCGCGTGAGTGAAACTTCCGCATACCGCAAAATAATCTGCCGGCTTTTGCCAGGCTCCAAGGCGGACGCACGGCGCACGGCCGGACAGGCAGGCAGGCGCTTGCCGCTTCGTCTGGAACACGATACCGGGGCAGCACAAAGACGTCCATGAGGACGCAAAGGCCTTCGGAGAGAAACCACCCATAGACCTGCTTGAACTGCGGACGCAGTTCGTATTCAATGCGGCAGTTGGCAATTTCAGCGATCATCTCCGTATCGTCACTTCTTCCATGATCGGGACATGTAACGCTGCCATTCGCCGGCTCGTGGCTCGCATTCCGCGCCATTGGCTGTAAAACACTCGGATTGACGACTTGGTTCCGGACGACGAACTTGGAAGCAGATTTGAACGACACGGGCGCAGCTCCTATCTCCTTCATTCGGGAACCACGTCAGGCAGGAATCTTCAAGATCTGGAGTCATGTCCGCCTGGGCGAACAGAGCGGTAAACCGGCCCAAAGGTCAATCATGCGCCAAGAATCAGGCGCCCAATCATGAGGCAGCGATGAAGATAGAAGGGACGGAGACCCTCTCGGCAAGCCCACAGTCCGTTTGGGACGCGCTTTACGATCCGGAAGTCCTGCAAGCCTGCATTCCAGGTTGCGAGGAAGTCGCAGGATTCCCGAAAGACGGAAGTGTCGACATCGTGGTTCTCCAGAAGGTCGGACCGGTCAAGGCGCGGTTCCGCGGGACCATCACGCTCGACGATGTGGAGAAATACAGGGAAATAACCCTTAACGGAGTTGGCAAAGGAGGGGCTGCCGGGTTCGTCAGGGGCACTGCCAGGGTTAAACTGGGCGAATCCGACTCCGGAACCGAGTTGATCTACGACGCTGAACTACGTGTTGGCGGCAAAATTGCCCAGATTGGCTCGAGGCTGATCGGTGGATTCGCGCGGAAGTTTACCGATCAATGCTTCAAGAATTTGCGTGCACATATGCAGATAGACCAATGAGCATGTCTCGACATCAAGTCAGACACCGGTCGGGAACCCCTTTTCGTCACCTTTGGCTGGCCTCCCATTCCGGGTGAATCCAGGGAACATCATTAGATCGGGGAAGCGGTTTCCGCGCCAGGATATGATCGGCCGCCTTTTCTCCGACCATGATCGATGGCGCGTTCGTATTGCCATTGGTTATTCGCGGGAACACCGAGCTGTCCGCAACCCTTAGGCCGTCTACCCCGATGACGCGGCACTCAGAATCCACGACCGCGTGCGGGTCGTCACGGGCGCCCATGCGACAGGTTCCACAAGGATGGTAGGCACTTTCCGCATGTTGTCTGACAAAGCTGTCGATCTCTGAGTCCTTTCGTAATCCATTCCCCGGTTGAATCTCTTCACCGGCGAAGGACGCCAACGCGGGTTGGGAAACGATTTCGCGAGCAAGACGCACGCATGTCCGAAATTCGATCCAGTCACTTTCGCAACTCATGTAGTTGAATCTAATTCTTGGCGGCTCTTCAGGATCCGCCGATTTCAGGACCACTTCACCCCTTGATCTGGAGCGCATCGGGCCAGCATGTATCTGGAAGCCATGCGACTCTGCCGACGCCCTGCCATCATATCGGACTGCCAGCGGAAGAAAGTGAAACTGGATATCCGGATATTCGACCCCGGAGCCTGACCGGATGAACGCGCCCGACTCGAACTGATTTGATGCACCTGGACCGCGTCGCGTCATAAGCCACCTGGCCCCGACCCAGATCTTTCCCATGACATTCCAGTACCGGTATAGCGTGACCGGTTTGCGGCACTTGAACTGAACATAGACTTCAAGGTGATCCTGAAGGTTTTTTCCCACGCCCGGGAGATGAGCGCTCACAGGAATTCCGAGCGCCTCGAGTTCCCCGGCAGGACCAATCCCCGACAGCAAGAGCAGTTTCGGAGAGTTTATCGACGATGCGGCGAGAACAACCTCACGATTCGCCCTGACGAGGACGCGTCGGCTTCCCATTCGAATCTGAACACCGGTTGCCCTGCCCCCTTGAAGGCATATCCGAAGGGCTAGTCCCCGAACCAGTCTGACGTTTCTTCGCTTGAGAGCGGGCTTGAGATAGGCGTTGGCAGCCGACCATCTCCTGCCTTTCCAGATGGTCTGGTCCAAAGGCCCGAATCCTTCCTGCTTTTCTCCGTTGGAGTCCGCCGAATACTGGTATCCGGCCTCGATTCCTGCATCGACAAACGCATGATTCAACGGATTCTCGCGCGTGCCACGAATGACATGGAGAGGCCCCCCGACTCCGCGCTTGCTGTGGTCTCCGCCGTGACCGCATGAATGCCAGTCTTCCATGCGTTTGAAATACGGATTCACGTCCGCAAAGGACCAACCTTTTGCGCCTGACGCTTCCCAGTGGTCAAAGTCCCGCGCATGACCCCGGACGTAGACCATGCCGTTGATCGACGACGAACCACCGATGACCCTGCCGCGCGGCGTTGCAAGCCTGCGGCCACCGAGATGGGGTTCCGGTTCACTCACGTATCCCCAGTCATACCTCCCCATGTTCATCGGAAAGGACAGAGCACCCGGCATCTGGATAAACGGGCCCGCGTCGCTGCCGCCGTATTCAACAACGATCACGGAATGGCGTCCCTCTTCCGAAAGTTGGTACGCCAGGGCGCATCCTGCGGACCCGGCGCCAACGATGACAAAGTCAGCTTCCATTTGTCGGATTTCCAATCCCGGAATTTCCCCGGGCTACGAACGCGTACCGGAGGGGCTGCTTTTCCCTCCCCGGGCTTCACTCCACGCAAGCGGCCGGTCAAGGAATTCCTCGACGTCGCCAAGCGTCCGGCTGTCGAAAAATCCGGAACGATGGCACTCGTTCAGGACATCTTTCCATGTTGCCAGTGCGTGCAATCGAATACCGTTCTCCGCCAGCCGTTCCCTCGAGTTCGGGAAAATGTCGTAGAAAAAGATGACGATTGCATCGCTCACGATGCCACCGGCATCTCGAATTGCCTCGCAAAAACCCAGTTTGCTGCCTCCGTCGGTCGCGAGATCTTCCACGAGCAAAACCCGTTGACCTTCTTCGAAATCACCTTCGATCCGGGATTTCCTTCCAAACCCCTTCGGTTTCTTGCGAACATAAATCATCGGCAATTGCATTCTGTCCGCGATCCATGCAGCAAACGGAATTCCCGCCGTCTCACCGCCAGCGATCGAGTCGAACTTTTCGAAACCTGCATCCCGGTAAAGGAGAGACAACGCAAAATCCATCATGACCGATCGAATTCGCGGGTACGAAATGATCTTCCTGCAATCGATATATACGGGGCTGACCATGCCGGAAGTAAGGGTGAACGGCGGATCCGTCTGAAATCGCACCGCCTCGATTTCAATGAGCGCACGTGCGGTCGTTTCCGCAATCAGTCGCTGGTCTGAAACGGAAAAAGTCACGGGTCCTGAATGGCCGCCAAGGGCTTATCCGGAATCGGCAGCATCCGGTCCGGAGAGGGATTCCTTTCGCCGTCTGCCGCTTTGATAAACAGGCGGTTCTTCACGGGTTTGCCTTCGTATCCGCCTACATTACGAGACCGAGGACCTGGTCGACGCTTGACTTCGCGTCGCCATAGAGCATGCGCGTATTTTCCCTGTAAAACAGAGGATTATCGATCCCGGAATACCCGGTACCCTGGCCGCGCTTGCACACGAAAACCGACTTCGCCTTCCAGACCTCGAGCACGGGCATTCCGGCAATAGGGCTCGACGGGTCTTCCTGGGCCGCAGGATTGACAATGTCGTTGGAGCCGATGACGACGACAACGTCCGTTTGGGGAAAGTCCGGGTTGATCTCCTCCATTTCCAGAACCAGGTCATAGGGGACCTTGACTTCTGCAAGAAGCACGTTCATGTGGCCTGGCAGCCGTCCGGCGACAGGGTGAATGGCGAATCTCACGGTTTTACCCTTCGCGCGGAGACGTCGGGTGAGTTCGGAAACCGATGCCTGCGCCTGGGCGACCGCCATACCGTATCCGGGAACGATGATCACTGAACTGGCGCTTTCAAGCTGGGCCGCGACCGTGTGGACGTCGGTCGCGACCATTTCCCCATCAACCTCAAGCGAGGTTCCGCTCCCGGTTCCGAATCCGCCAAGGATGACGGATATGAACGAGCGGTTCATCGCACGGCACATGATATAGCTGAGAATCGCCCCTGAGGCTCCGACAAGGGCGCCGGTCACGATCAGCAGGTCATTCCCGAGCAGAAACCCCGTCGCCGCGGCAGCCCACCCGGAATAGCTGTTGAGCATCGAGACGACGACAGGCATGTCGGCACCACCGATTGCCATGACCAGGTGAGCGCCAAGCACCAGCGCAATCAGCGTCATGACATACAGCGTCCAGCTTCCGAAGCCGGCGAGGTAAACCACCATGAGGCCGATCGAAATCAGAACCATCAACAGATTGAGAACGTGCCGGCCAGGCAGAGTCAGCGGCTTTCCGGATACCTGTCCGGAAAGCTTGCCGTAGGCGATGATCGAGCCGGTAAAGGTAATGGCTCCAATGAAAACGCCGAGAAAGACCTCAACCTGATGAATGAACACCTCGGCGGTCGTGGCTATTGCAGCCCCGGCGGCAGCGCCATGCTCCGGCAAGGAACCCGAATGCGGACCGCCGAGATCCGAATTGATCCCGATGAAAACGGCGGCAAGCCCGACAAAACTGTGCAACGCCGCAACAAGCTGCGGCATTTCCGTCATCTTGACCCTGCGGGCGACGTAGATGCCGATGACAGCGCCTGCTCCCAGAAGCGGCACCAGCAGGACGTAGGCCAAACCGCCGACTTCGGGTCCGAAAATCGTCGCGAATACGGCGAGCGCCATGCCAACGATTCCAAACCAAATGGCGCGTTTCGCCTTTTCCTGGTTACTCAGGCCGCCGAGCGCCAGGATGAACAGAACACTGGCGGCGATATAGGCCGAAGTGACGAACCCGGAAATCATTTCACCATCCGATTCACGATCGCTGGAACATGTTCAGCATCCGTCGGGTGACCAGGAACCCCCCGACGATATTGATTGCCGCGATCAGCACCGACACCGCCGCCAGGCCCGTAACAAGCCAGTTTCCCGTATTCAGTTGCAGGAGCGCTCCCAGGATGATGATCCCGGAGATCGCGTTGGTTATGGCCATGAGAGGTGTATGGAGCGCGTGGTTGACGTTCCAGATCACCTGGTACCCGACAAAACATGCGAGTGCGAACACAATGAAGTGCTGCATGAAAGACGGTGGAGCGTACAGTCCCAAAACGAACATCAGGATTCCTCCGGCGATCAGAAGAGCCAGCTGCCAATATCCGGTCCTCCGGATCGCCAGAATTTCGGCGGCCGCTGCTTCCTGAACCCTTTGCTCATGGGTCAGCGATGATCCGATCTTGGGTGCCGGACCTGCCGCGACAGTCTTGTCCACGAGCTTCGGCGGCGGGTAGGTGACGTTGCGTTCATGGGCGACGGTTGCATTCCTGATCACGTCATCTTCCATGTCAAGCCGGATGACTCCGTCATTTTCCGGGGTCAGGTCGTCAATCATGTGAAAGATGTTTGTTGCGTAGAGCGAAGATGCCTGCGACGCCATACGGCTCGGAAAATCAGTATAACCGATTACTGTAACCCGATTGTCGGTCACGATTTTTTCGCCAGGAACCGTCAGTGTGCAGTTTCCGCCCTGCTCGGCAGCGAGATCGACGACCACTGATCCCGGTTTCATGGACCAGACCATGTCGTCAAGCCACAGTTCCGGCGCTTCCCGCCCCGGTATCAGCGCAGTCGTTATCACGACATCGACTTCGGGCGCCTGTTGTCGGAACAGTTCCAGCTGTTTCTCGCGAAATTCAGGACTTGACGGAGCAGCGTAACCGCCCTCCCCCGATGCGTCCTCTTCGAAATCCAGCATCAGGAATTCCGCGCCAAGCGACTCGATTTGCTCGGCCACTTCCGCACGAACGTCAAAGGCCCTGACCACGGCGCCCAACGCTTGAGCCGCCCCGATGGCCGCAAGACCCGCCACCCCTGCCCCGATGACGAGAACGGTTGCCGGAGAGACTTTGCCGGCCGCCGTCACCTGACCGGTGAAGAATCGGCCAAAATTGCTTCCGGCCTCGATGACAGACCTGTACCCGGCGATATTCGCCATCGAGCTCAGCGCGTCCATCTTTTGCGCGCGGCTGATCCTCGGGACCATTTCCATGGCGATGACGGATGCACCAGAACCGGCAGCTGCCTTGAGCGCGGCAGAGTTTCGGGCCGGGTCGAAAAAACCGATCAGGAGATGGTTCTCCCGAAGCAGTTCAAGTTCCGATTCTTCCGGGGGACGGACCTTGATGACGATGTCTGCGTCTCGCCACAGTTCCTCGGCCGATGCGACCACCCTGGCGCCGGCCTCCTCGAATTCGACATCAGAGAACCCGGCGGGGTCGCCAGCTCCTGCCTCGACGACAGCTTCGTATCCGATCTTTGCCAGCTGCTGTGCGGACTGAGGCGTCATCGCGACGCGGTTTTCGTCGGGATAGATTTCACATGGTGTGCCAATAAGCATGAAACGCCTCCGTCGGAACTGCGCCCGGATGCCGCCCCGGCCCCTGGTCGGCCAGGGTCATCCGGGTGGGCACCTTGCCGTCAGATTTTGCCCGTAGCCTCGATTCTCGGGCGGCTTTTGCCAGAAAACCGGACAAACGAACAGCGCCGCTTGCCATATTGGCGCCGGATCGATCCCGTGTGTCCAAATGACATCGGTACCAGACCGGAAAGCTCCGGGACGGTTTACTTCGGGCCTCAGGCCGTCAACCGCTCCATCACGTCTTCGGGGATGTCGAAATTCGCGGTTACGTTCTGGACATCGTCATTTTCCTCGAGAACCTCGACAAGCCGCAAGACTTTCTGGGCTGCCTCGAACCCGAGCGCTGTTGTCGACAATGGTTTCCATATCAGCCGGGAGGACTCGGATTCGCCGAGAAACGATTCCAGCGCGTTCGAAACTTCGTTGAGATCACGGGCGTCACAGTAAATCTCGTGTCCTGCCTCGGAGCTTTCGACGTCATCCGCGCCCGCTTCGACGGCCGCCTCCAGCATGTCGTCAGCGCTACCGGTTGCTTCCGGGTAGAACACCAGCCCCTTTCGCTCGAACATGAATGCAACGGAACCCGTTTCCGCCATGCTTCCGCCTGCCTTGGAAAAGATCGAACGCACGCTCGCCGCAGTCCGGTTCCTGTTGTCGGTCATCGTTTCCACGATGATCGCCACTCCTTCCGGCCCGTATCCTTCGTACCGGATTTCCTCATAGTTATCGCCTTCGTTCCCGGATGCCTTCGAAATTGCCCGTTCGATCACGTCCTTCGGGACCGAACTCGATTTCGCTTCCTTCACTGCCAGCCTGAGACGGGGATTCTTCTCCGGGTCCGGGTCGCCTTGCCTCGCGGCGACCGTGATTTCCCGCGCCAGGCGAGAGAACAAACGTGACCGCGACGCATCCTGGCGGCTTTTGCGGTGCTGAATATTTGCCCATTTCGAGTGACCAGCCATGTCAGTCCTCTCTCTTCCGGTGCGGATCCCCTCCGGCACTGCCGCGCATATCCCTGGCCTTATACGCAATGCGTCCTCGCCTGTTCAAGTTGAGCGAGGACGAGGTTTTATCAACAGGTACGCCCGAGGCAGCGCCCGCGGAAATTCGGCTTGTGATCGCGGCCAAAGGTTCATTGCAGGTTTGAACTCCGTTTCCGTGCTCGTTTTCGAGGTGGTCGTGGATGGCGGCATGGTGTCGACATCAGGTGACCGAACCTGCGCGTGCGGGAGTTGATTCCGAGCCGGTCTTCGGCGGAGTTGGCGAGCCGCTTGAAGCCCGTGGCGTCGCGGTCGACGATGCACGGGGTGCCGGCTTGCCTGGAACTGTGCGCGGCGTGACCAATCCTGTTTCTACCGGTGGTTCAGGATTCTGTCTGGGTCACGAGGTGACGGGTCCGGTCGATGGTGTCGAGTGCCTCGATTCCCAGGTCGCGAGCGATGCAGTTGATCTCGCGAAGCAGTTCATCGTGCACTGGAATGCCGTCCGACTCGCGCCGGAGCATGGTTGCGTGCTCGATTTCGCCCGGAAGATACATGCATGAACCCGGTCTCACCGGGGAAGACTTTATGGTGCGGTAAAACATGTCCATTCGCTCAAGGTACGCTGATTCATCAAGAAGCCCCCCGGGATCGAGAGCCAGCATCATGTGGCAGGTGCCACTGGGACTGTCAGGCGACGTGTACATGCTGCGAATCTGGTGCTGGAAAGCTCCACCGCTGATCACTCCACACAGCAGGTCAACAACCAATGAGAGGCCAAACCCCTTATGTCCGCCGATTGGCAGAAGGAATCCTTCGAGAGCCTTTCCAGGATCATCCGTTGGTCTGCCATCCCTGTCAGTTGCCCAGCCAAAGGGGATTTTTTCCTCTCTGCTCTGGGCCAAGAAAAACTTGCCGCCTGCGACCATCGACATCGACATGTCAAGAAGAAAGGGAAATCCCAAACGGGTCGGAGCGCCAAAAGCGATGGGGTTGTTGCCTGTCACCGGTTCGGCACCGCCAGGAGCGACCATGTTTGGACGCACGTTGGACATGACAAGGGCCATGAAACCTTCTTCCACCGCCTGCCAGGTATAGAGTGATGCAGCCCCGAAATGGTTCGAATTCCTGACACTGGCCACGCCAATCCCGTGTGCGCCGGCCATCTCCATCGCCTGTCGCATCGCCTCGTGGCCGACCAGGAACCCCATTCCCTCGTCTCCATCCAGGATCCTCAAGGCACCGCTGTCAGCGAGAACCCGGACGTTGGGGTTGCCATTGATGACGTTTTCCCGGAGGCGCCGGGCGTAGATCGGCAGCCGCACGACGCCGTGACTGTCAATTCCCCAGAGATTGGTAAGCACGATGTCGTCAGCGCATGTCCGCGCATTCTCGTCAGTCATGCCCAGGTTGGAAAAAAGTCTGAACAGGAATTCCCCAAGCACGTCGCGGTTGACGCGCTTGGTATCATTCATCGTTGTCACCATCGAACCTGGCAAGCGGCTCGGCACTAACCATGACCGATGCGAATACACAGGGCCTGTCGCTCCTGTTACGCCAGGTGTGCGCAGTTCCCCGCTGGATTATGACATCACCGGGCCGCAGCAGCATCTCGCCCTCTTCGGTTACGGCAAAGATCTCGCCAGACAAGATGATGTTATAGTCAACCGTCTCGTTGCGGTGCATCGTCGGGTCGTTCGATTCGACCTGCCGGACCACGTCCATGGACTCGAAATCACCGGATACGGATGCTTCGTCATGCTCGGAATCGGGCATGAATTCCACGATACGGAAGCGTGTACCACCCGCGGGCGGATGATGGCTGAACGGGCGCTTTCCGGCGTCGTCAAGACCTTCATTCGAGGCCAACGGGCCATCGGTCTCCCAGAGTTCGAAAAACCTCAGTCCACGCCCAACCTGCTTGACGGTTGCTTCCGCCAAGTCACCGCTGAGAAAGCACGAGGTTCCGTCTTGGCGGTGGCCGGTAACCACGCGCCTGAATTTCAAAGCCATTTGCCCTTCTCACCGCCACCCACCCGACCTTCGCATTTTGCCATGTCTTTATCAACCACACCGCAAAACCCCGTCGTTCAGGGCGGAGATACAAGGCGCCACCGTGTTTGACCTCGCCAACCGGAATGCCTAGAGTTATGGTCGAGTCAGAAGGTTCCGTTCCCGCAACGAACCACCGCAAAAAGCCGGCGAGAACCAAGCGGCTATGGGCAAAGCGCATGAAAACGGAAATTGCAAGGATGGAAGGTCTGGCCGTCCCTGCCCGTGGAGGTTTTAGCGCAACACGACACAACCGCCCGCATTGGCCTGAGAAGCAGGAGGCTCCATCCTCCAGCGTGGAGAGCAGTCACACGAAATCCATGAGTCGTTCAATACGCGCTCCGGAACAGGCAAAGATCCAGACATGGAGAAAGTCAAATGAAGTTTCTATCGATCCACCGGGCAATCAAAACTGTCCTGATTGCGATTCTGGCGATGACCGCGTTCGCGGCGCAGGCGCAGGACAAGCCTCGTTACGCCATGCTGGTCCGTGTGCTCGGCAACACCGCCTTCGAACTTGCCCGCATCGGTGCCGAAGAGGCAGCCGAAGAGCTTGGTATCGAACTGATTTACACCGGCCCCACGGAGAACACCGCCGAGGGCCAGATCAACCTCATCAATTCGCTCATTGCGCAACGCGTCGATGCCATAATGATAACGGCCAATGACGCCACCGCACTGACACCATCTCTCAACCGCGCGGCCCAAAGGGGCATAGCCGTCGTTACCTGGGATCAGGACACCGAATCTTCGGCCCGCCGCCTGCACATTGCGTCCGCTACGAACGAACTCATCGCGCTGGCACCCGTCAAGATCGCACTCGAACTTACCGAAGGGGGAGGCGATGTCGGGATCATTACCGGGCCTGCCAACTCGACGACCCAGAACGAATGGGTGGACGAGATGATCCGCCTGACGAAGGAAGAGGAGGCCTACATGGGCCTCAACGTCGTCGAGGTGGCCTATGGCGACGAACGCTCGGACAAAGGGTACAACGAGGCGCTTGGCCTGGTTAACAAGTATCCGGATCTCGAGGCAATCGTTGCCTACACTTCCGTGGGGATCGCGGCCTCGTCTCAGATGGTCAGGGACCAGGGACTCATCGGGAAAGTCAAGGTGACAGGTTTGGGTTTCCCGACGGAAATGGTGGATCATGTGCTTTCCGGCGCGACGCCGGCATTTGCCATCTGGAACATGATCGATGTTGGTTACACAACCGTGCACGCAACACACCAACTGGTGAGTGAAGCGATTACCGGTGCCGAAGGCGACGTGATGTCCGCAGGGCGGATGGGCGACATTGCCGTGGGTGAAAACAATGTCGCAGTCATGGGCGAACTGTTCGTGTACGACGCGTCCAACATTCAGGAGGCTGCCGATTTGATCAATTCGGTCAGCAATTGATACCAGCGCCGCGTTAACGGAAAACCCCTAGACCGAGCGCAAGAATGACGGGGCGCTCGGTCTCACCTGTCGTGATGCCCGAGCCGGTCCTGCGCGTCGAAGGCGTATCGAAGCGATTCGGTGGCGTACAGGCTTTGAAGGCAATTGACTTCGAAGCCCGCGCCGGCGAGGTGCATGGACTGGTCGGCGAAAACGGCGCCGGCAAATCCACCCTCGTCAAGATCCTGTCCGGCATCCATTCTGCGGATGCCGGTACTATTCGGGTGCACGGCAAGAGACTTGCACTCGCACGGCCACATGACGCCACTGCGGCCGGCATATCGGCCATCCACCAGGAACCCTCGATGTTCGACGAGCTCTCCGTGGCGGAGAACATTTTTGTCGCGGCACAGCCAAAGTCTCCAGTGCTCGGGTTTGTCGACTGGCCGCGCATGATCAGGGATTCGACCCTCCTGCTGGAGGAACTCGGCACGGAAATAGATCCCCGCAGTGAGCTTGGCCACCTGAGTGTCGCCGAGCGGCACATCGTTTCAATTGCACGTGCCCTGTCTACCGACTCCAGTATCATTATTCTCGACGAGCCCACGGCGGCACTCTCGCATTCGGAGATCGAGCGGATTTTCGGAATAGTCGCCAAACTTCAGGAGCAGGGAAAAGCGATTATTTTCATTTCGCACAAGCTGGGCGAAGTCTTCAGGATTTGTGATCGGTATACTGTTCTCCGCGACGGGGAAACGGTCAGCACCGGGACTACTGACAGTACGGATGAAGATGGGCTGATACGAGCCATGGTAGGTCGTACGCTTGATGACGTGTACCCGAAAGCCAACGCAAGGCTGGGGCAGGTAATCCTGGAGGTGTCGGACTACAGCCATCCAACCGAATTCGACGAAATCGGCTTCGACCTGCACCGCGGTGAGATCCTCGGCTTTTACGGCATGGTTGGCTCGGGGAGAACCGAAGTGATGGAATCCCTGTTTGGTCTGAGCCAGCACAGCAGGGGTACCGTGCGACTCCGCGGAGTGCCGGTTGAATTCAAGTCGCCAGGCGAAGCAATACTTTCTGGCATTTCATACGTTCCTGAAGACCGGCAGCACCATGGTGCCATCCTGCCCATGTCGATCGCCAGGAACGTTTCATTGCCGCAGCTTGAAAACGTATCGAGTTACTGCTTTCTCAGTTCCGGGCGTGAGGAGCAACTGGTAGACGAATTCGGCAGGAACGTCGCAATCAAGGCCAGCGGATGGTCGCAAGCCGTAGAGGAATTGTCGGGCGGCAACCAACAGAAAGTGGTGATCGGCAAGTGGCTCGCAACCAACCCGGACGTCATTATTCTCGACGAGCCTACAAAGGGTATCGATGTGGGCTCGAAAGCCGCTGTCCATGAGGCGATCGGTCGGCTCGTACAGGAAGGGCTGGCGGTTGTCCTGGTCTCCTCAGAGCTCGAAGAGGCAATCGGCATTTCAGACAGGCTGGTCGTTATGGCACAAGGACGGATCGTCGCAGAGTTTGCGAGGAATGACTTTGATCGCGAAAAAATAGCTGCGATAGCAACCCGGCGAAATGGCTCGGGCCGGGAACAGGAGCCGTCGATCGAGGTGCCCGGCAGTTGAAACATTGGTCAATAGGCGACTTCCTCAATCAGCGTGAAGGAATACTCCTTGCCACGATATTCGTCCTGTTCACGGTCATTGTACTGCGCGCGCCAGAATACCTCGGTGAACAGAACATCGACAATCTGCTGACCAGCTGGGGGTTCCTGGCGATACTCGCCATCGGGCAACTGGCCGTCTTGCTCACGGGCGGGATCGACCTGTCGCAGGCATCAGTACTTGCCTTCACCGGCATGTTCCTGGCGATACTATCCCATGGCATGCCCGAACTGCCGGCCATCGTATTCGTCTTTCTGGGCTTGCTGATGGGTGCCGGGCTCGGCCTGGCAAACGGAATCGCGGTGGCGTTTGTTGGCATACCGGCCATCATCACCACGCTCGGGACCATGACCATCATACGCGGTCTCGTCTACGTATTGTCCGATGGAGCGTGGATTTCTTCTCACGAGATGTCCGACAAATTCAAATCCTTCGGCGCGGGTAAGACTTTCGAATTTCCCAATGTCTTCCTGGCAGGCCTGGTCTGCTGTGGGTTGGTATGGCTCTGTCTCCAATACACCAGGCCCGGGCGCGACATCTACGCCTTCGGCAGCAACCTGGCTGCCGCACGCAACGCCGGAATCAACCTGAAACGGGTGCAGGTGCTCGTGTTCGTCGTGTCGGGCGGAGTCGCGGGGCTTTGCGGATACTTGTGGACGGCACGGTTTGCCATTGCTTACACCCAGGCCGCTGAAGGCAGGGAATTCGCCATCATTGCCGCCTGCGTGATTGGCGGCGTCAGCATTGCAGGAGGGAGGGGAACCGTCGCAGGTGCCGCCCTGGGGGCGTTGTTCATAGCCGTGCTGGAAACATCCCTTCCGTTCCTGCGTATCAACGCCTTCGCGCAGCTTGCGGTGGTCGGGGCAGTCATCCTGGTTGCGATCGCGGCCAACGCCCGGGCGGAACGCAAACCAGGCAGGCAGATACTGACCCCCGGGGATCGGGCGTCCGCGTCAACAGGGGCACCAAACGGGTGATCGCGAGAATTCCTATTGGCCCCTGGGAGCTGGCGCTGGTCGTTTTTCTGGCATGTGTCATTGTCCTCAACAGCTTTCTTTCGCCCTACTTCCTGGATTTCTACAACCTGATCGACAGCACGTTCAGTTTTTCGGAAAAGGCTCTCATCGCCCTGCCGATGGCATTGCTGATCATTGCCCGCGAGATCGACGTATCCGTAGCTTCAATCGTTGCCCTCGCGGCCGTCTTGATGGGTGTCGCGGCTGACCTGGGGGCAAATACGCCGACGCTCGTTATCCTCGGACTTGCCACGGGCACGCTTGCCGGACTCGTCAATGGCACTATTGTCAGCTTGCTGGGCGTCCACTCCATCGTCGTCACCATCGGCACCCTGTCGCTTTACCGTGGCATCGTCGCACTGATCGCCGGCGACGAGGCATTCACAGGATTCCCGGCCGACTTCGCGTGGTTCGGACAGCACTACCTGGGTAACTACGTGCCCGTGGAATTCGTCATTTACGTCATCGCCACGGTGGCATTCGGCATCGTCCTGCACATGACAACCTTTGGCAGAAAGGTCTATGCTCTCGGGACGAACCCGGAGGCGGCAGTCTATTCGGGCGTATCCCACACTCGATATCGACTGGTCCTGTTCGCGCTTACGGGCCTGATGTGCGGGCTGGCGTCAGTTTTGCTCACCAGCCGGCTCGGCAGCGTGCGGCTGAACGTGGCAACGGGTTGGGAACTCCAGATCATTACCATGGTCGTGCTGGGCGGGGTAAGCATCGCGGGAGGAACGGGATCGATATTCGGCGTAACTCTGGCCGTGTTCCTGATCGGCCTGCTGACATTCGGTCTCTCGCTGGTCAACGTTCCCGGAATCGTCATGAACATCTACATCGGGCTCATGCTGATCAGCGCAATTGCCCTGCCCCGACTCTACGATTTTGTCCGCAACCGGCTCACCGCCGACAAGTGAGGAACAGACCATGCCGCTTTACTACATCACCGAAGACGTCACGCGAGAGGGAATGATGAGTTGCAAGCAGGCGCCGGAACGAGCCAAGGGCGTCGTTGGTTTTGCAGCAAACTTTGGCGTCACGGTCCTGGAATTCCACTACTGCATGGCTCACTTTGACTTCATCATGAAGGTCGAAGCGCCGGACGATGAATCGGTATGCGCATTCGCGATGGCTGTTCGGAAATCCGGGAATGTCACTGCCAGGGTGACCAGGGCTTTCACTCCGGGCGAATGGGGCAGTATGGTCGCGCGGTTGCCCGAGTGATTTGGGCGGGCATGCCGCTCGCCGCTTTTGCTCGCGGTAACATGCATGGAAGTGGAACCTCGCTCGGGCAGGTCGGGATGTGCCTGCTTCCTTCGGGAGCCGGTTCAGCTGCCGAACAGGATCTTTGCCTGTTGGCGCGGATGCCGCGGAACAGTTCGCTTGTGCAATGCTACGGGTGCGGGAGTTTCATATTCAATAGTTCTAGGTTCGCCTCGGCGTTTCCGGCCACTACGAAGCCTCGGGCGGTGTCAGTGTTGACGAAATCCGGATCTATCCTGCCACCCCGGGTGCTGGCACCATCAAATGAAGCGGGCATCCAGGAGAGATCTTCGATACGGGACGATATGATTGGGCTGACGATACCTTCCCTTTAGAGCCTTCCTGAAATGCGTCCTCGCCTGTTCAAGTTGAGCGAAGATGAGATATTCCGACGGACAGGAGTGGAATTGCTTCTGTGCCGGGATACGCGCAATTGAGGGCATTCGCGTCATCACACATGACCACTACCGGGGGAATTGTGTAGCGGCAATATAGTTTTCAGCGTCAATTGGCCTGTGTCGCAACGACGGTTCGCGCTGTTCGGCACCGTTCAGAGCCTTGGATTAGGCGGAGCGGGTCTCACCACAGTATGTCGATTATGCGGCCGTCGCTGTGCCAACAAATGCCAACACCTCCCATCGGAGTGAATCCGGAACTGTCCGCATAGTTCATGTCACAGCGCATGGTGGATCCCCTGTCGCCAAACATGACTGCCACGAGATTGCCACTAGTTGACGACGTGATGACCGGAAGCGTCGTTCCGTCAAAAGAACCAACACTTATATCGGACCTGGCATGAGCATAAACTGCTTGTCCTTTGAAATGTTCCCCGTCAATTGTCGCTTCGTAAAAGTCGCGTTCCATACCCTGCTCGTATTCGAACGTCACGCGTGTGCCTTCACCCCTAACCACACCGTCCATCTTTCCGCTGCAAGCCACCAAAAACGTGATCATACTGCTGACAAGGATATGGAGAAGAGCTTTGTGGAAAATTCTGCCCGACAGAATTCGTAAATCTGTAACACAAGAGTTCAATACAGACGCGGGCACGGTAGCGAATTCAATAACCAAGAAAAGAGATGTCCTTTGCACAAAACGCTCCTTTGCAAACTCATGAGGAGACAAGCATAGAAGAGATTCTGCACCATTCAAGCGCCCTCGTACCTCTTGTGGGATTGTCCGGGTCTCTGATGCTCAGGAAGTCAAATTCAGTACACAGAATATAAGTTCCTTACGCTTTACCCCAATCCGGGCTGGAATTTTCTTGAGAAACGCCGCCTTGTTCCGCTTTCGCCGGAAGTGAAATCGGCGGGTCGGGATGTGCCTGTTTCCTTCGGGAGCCGGTTCAGCTGCCGAACAGGATCTTTGCCTGTTGGCGCGGGTGTCGTCGGGGAGCAACTCCCTTGTGCAATGCCACAGGTGCAGGGGTTTCGTATCCGGTCGTTCCGGGCTCCGCCCTGGCATTCCCGGCCGCTGTGGAGCCTCGGGCGGTGTCAGTGTTGGCGAATACCGGATCTATCCTGCCACCCCGGGTGCCGGCACCACCAAATGAATCGAGCATCCAGGAGAGATCCTCGATACGGGACGATATGATATGGCTGACGATACCCTCCCTTTGCAGCTTTCCCTCTACCTTGAGAAGCCGTCCGGTCATGACCGCCTTGCGGTAGTCCTGATAGCTCTTCGACCAGACAATAACATTGGAAACGCCGGTATCATCCTCGAGTGTCAGGAAAATGACCCCTTGCGCCGTACCGGGCCTTTGGCGCGTGATGACCAACCCTGCAACCGTTACCCATTGTCCATCCGGAATATTCCGAATCGCAAATGCGTTATCAAAAAGACCTAGTCCGGAGCGAAGCAGCTTGACAGGATGCTCCCGTAGCGTGAGGCGAGTTGTCACATAATCTTCAAAAACATTCTCCGCACAGGACATCTGTGGAAGCGGCGTTGCGGTCTGCGGCAGTCTTTCTCCGCATTGTTCGAAGAGCGGTAACGGCCTGTCTCCGCCGATAGCCTTCACTTCCCACAGCGCTTCCCGCCTGCTCAGGCCGTATCCGGCAAAGGCATCGGCACTCGCCAGGCGTGACAGGGCCTTTCGGGACAGGCCGGCACGCCGCCAGACGGCATCGATTGACCTGTAGCCCCGACTGCGTGCGGCACTGATCCAGTGAGCATCCTCTTCGCTGAAACCGCGAATGTGCCGGTAGCCAAGGCGTACGGCGAACGAGCCATCGCTTGCCGGTTCCAGGACATTGTCCCAATAGCTGTTCTCCACGCAGATCGGGAGTACTGTCACACCATGGGCACGTGCATCCCTGACAATCTGTGCCGGCGCATAGAAACCCATGGGTTGGGAGTTGAGCAGCGCACAGCAGAAAACCTCGGGATGATGACATTTCAGCCAGGCTGAAACATAGACCAGAAGCGCAAAACTCGCTGAGTGGCTTTCCGGGAATCCGTATCCGGAAAACCCCTCGAGTTGTTTGAAGCAGTTCTCGGCAAATTCTCGATCGTAGCCCTTCGACAGGCACCCCGCGATAAAACGTTCCCTGAAAGTTTCCACCGTACCAGGTCCCCGAAAACTTCCCAGTGATCGCCTGAGTTGATCAGATTCAGTCGCACTGAATCCGGCGGCAACAACCGCAATTCGCATGGCCTGTTCCTGGAAAAGCGGAATCCCCAGCGTTTTTTCCAGGACAGATCTCAATTCCTCCGAGGGGAAAACCACCGGTTCTTCACCACGCCGCCGCTTGATGAAGGGATGCACCATGTCACCCTGGATCGGACCCGGCCGGATAATCGCCACCTGGATGACAAGATCATAGAAAGTCCGCGGCCGCATTCTCGGCAGGAAATTCATCTGCGCACGGCTTTCGACTTGAAACACGCCCAGTGAATCGGCAACGCAAAGCATGTCATAAACGGCAGGATCCTCCTGGGGGATCTTTGACATGCTGTAGTCAAGATTCTTCCAGATTCGCAGCAAGTCGAAAGCCTTCCGGATGCAGGTCAGCATTCCGAGAGCGAGCACATCCACCTTCAACATGCCGATGGTATCAATGTCATCCTTGTCCCACTCGATGACGGTGCGGTTTTCCATCGCCGCATTCTCGACCGGACAGAATTCATCCAGGCGTCCCCGGGTCATGACGAAGCCGCCCACATGTTGGGAAAGATGGCGTGGAAATCCGATGATCTCCCGGGTCAACCCAAGGGTTTGCCGCAATCTCCGGTCCCGGCAATCGAGACCTGCCGCCCTGACATGTTCATCCTTGATACCCCTGCCCGACCACCCCCAAACCTGGCTGGAAAGCGCGGCAATGATGTCGTCCGACAATTCCATGGCTTTCCCGACTTCCCGGATGGCAGCCCGTGAACGAAAATGGATGACCGTTGAACAAATGCCTGCGCGATGCCGCCCGTATTTCCCGTAAATGTGCTGAATGACCTCCTCACGCCGCTCGTGTTCGAAATCCACGTCAATATCCGGTGGTTCATCGCGTGCGGCCGATATGAAGCGCTCGAACACCATGGAAAAGGTCTCCGGTGTCGCCTCGGTGATGCCGAGCGCGTAACAAACAACGGAATTGGCAGCGCTGCCCCGCCCCTGGCATAGAATTCCTCTTGATCGGGCGAACTCCACCACATCATGGACAGTGAGAAAATAGCGCGCGTAATCGAGTTTGGTGATCAGGCCCAGCTCCTTCTCGACCGTGGAACGGACCTCGAGTGGCACGCTGGCACCGGAGTAGCGGCGCGCCAGGCCTTTTTCGGTCAGTTCCCGCAAGCGATCGTCGGGGGCCTTGCCGCCGGTGATTTCATCCGGGTATTCGTAGCTGAGTTCATCCAGCGAAAACGTACAACTTTCGGCAATGGCAGCGGTGTTGGAGACGGCCGTTGGATAATCCCTGAACAGCCTCCGGATTTCGAATTCGGATTTGAGGCGACGTTCGTTATTCGGCAGCGACCGGCGGCCCAACCTGCTGATCGTTGTCTTTTGCCGAATACAGGAAAGCAGATCAGCCAGCCGCTTTCGACTCCCGTGATGCATCAGCACATTGCCCATGGCGACAAGCCGGACACCTGCGTGGGCAGCAACAGACGCACGATGTGCAAAATGCGCGGCATCATCCCCGTCATATCGCGGCATGATGCCCACAAACACGTGATCACGGCCAAAGGCGGCCTTCAGTCTCTCTGCCACGGCAAAGGTCCGGGCAGTGCCAGAGACAATCAGCATGCAATCATTGCCCCACTGCAGGACATCATCCAGCGACAGCTCGCATTTGCCTTTGACGGTACGGCGTTTTCCTGTCGTCAACAGGCGGCAGAGGTAGCCATAGCCTTTCCGGGATTTTGGATATGCGCATATTTCAGTCCCCCCTGTCAGAACAAGGCGGACACCAACAATGTAGCGGAGCCCGTGCTTTTTCGCAGCCGCATGTGCACGTACAATTCCGGCAAATGTGTTGATATCCGTAATTGCGATCCCGGAAAGGCCCAGATTCCCCGCGCGAACAACCAGTTCTTCCGGATGCGAGGCGCCGGTCAGGAAAGTGAAATTGCTGGTGACGTGCAGTTCGGTGTAACTCACGGGAATCGACCTGCAACATACCAGTCAGGCTGTTTCAGCCCCGGATATGTCAATAACCACAACCTCAATCCTGTCGTGGTCTGCACACGCCAGTAATCACGCAGCGGCAAGGTTTCGTTCCGCCACCACTCCGATGTCAGACGTTCCGGTCCCTCGGCATGCGCGGTTTCATATGTTTGGCAGCGCCAGCTGAATTTCTTTGGTGGACGGTCCGGCTCAAGAGTTTTCAGAAGCTCGGGATACTTGTACAGCCGGACCGGACGTCTGCGCGGGTTACGCTCCCAAACCGGAATCATCTCGCAATGCGCCACCTCCACAAATCCGAATTCCCGCTCCGGCAAATGACTGTCAGCCGGAAGCCATCGGCAAATGCGGTCAAATCCGAGACGGTTGCCAAGAGTCGAGACAATCCCCGTGATATCACCGTCACGATTGCCGGCTTCACCCAAATGCCTTTGCCGAGCCTGAATCCGTTCCACACAATCGGCCGCAAGATGCAGCCGGTCTGCGCCAAATTCGATTTTCAATTCATCCAGTGGGTGCCTGAACTGCTGCAACAGCATGATCGGGTCATTGACCGGTCTTGCGAAACCGACGGTACTTCGATGATTCCCGGTATCCACACATCGGACAGTCAGGTGATAACGGCGTGCACCCTTTTGTCCGGCCTGCAGGCGTCTGCAGACGGAATCGGCCAGTCTTTCCAGACCCAGGACCAGATCCTCGACCAGTCCAATCGGATCGGGCATGGTTATGCCGGCAGCGTAGGCGGGATCAGGACGATGCGATATGATCGGGTCGGGCACACATCCCGTGGCGCGCGCCAAATCCTGCACCAGGTCGGGTCCGAACCGGAGCGCCAGTTCGGATGACTTGATCACATGGAGCTGGCCAATGGTCTCGATTCCGAGTTGACGCAGTTCCGTGACCATTTCCGAAGGCAGGCCAAGCGCATTGACCCGGAGAGGAAGCAGGGATTCCACGGTCTTTCCGGGCAATGCAATTTCGATTGGATTCGAACCATAGCGTGCAAGCGCCCATGCAGCCTTCCTCGTATCGGCAATCCCGACACGGGCTTCAACCTGCATGTCATGAAGCCCCTGGCGTGCATGGGTTGCCATTTCCGCCTCGCCCCCGAAAAGATGCGCACATCCCGCAATATCGAGAATCAATCCGTCCGGCGGGTCGAGCGCGACCCGGGGTGACAGCCTGTCGGCCCAGCATCTCAATGCGTAAAGAAAACGAGCCTCGCGTTCCGGGTCTCCCGGTTCGGTCAGAAGGTCCGGACAGATGGCCCGTGCATCAGGTACCGACAAACCCGGGGTCAGTCCCGCCCGAAACGCCACATCATTCGGATGCGTCAGTTTCCAGACATTCCGGGATTGGGCAATGATGGCAAAGGGACCAAGGATACGCGGGTCATTCCGGCGCCGGAGCCGATCAAGCGGCAGACGCGGCAGCCAGATGGACAGTACACGTTTTCCCTGTCTTGTCATTCCTGTCTCCCAGCCACTGTACGTTCCATGTGCCGAGCTTCCCGTGCCTGTTCTTGATGCAGCACCATTTCCAGCTTCCGACGTTTCCGGGAATGGCAACACATTCCCAGCGGGTCTGGGCGGCAGAGGTGTGGACCCGACCTGCAATCAGGACGATACCCGTACATCCCGAATCCTCAGCCGCGATTTGCAACCGCCTGCTGGTACGCAAGTCCGGACCATCATGGAGTTCGATAACGACACAGGATACGTTGTTTGCCCGTATGGTCTGTTCACCAGCCCAGAGGATTTCCTTTCGCGTCGTGCAATTCGTCAGAATAATCCGTGCCGGGTCCAGAAATTCGCGCACTGCGGCGGGGGTGAGAGATTCCACCGCACTCGTCCCTCCTATCCAGATCACCGGTCCGGGCAGGCGTGATGCAACCATGATCGCAAAGATGTCGGCGCTGTCACCCGTCACCTCATGGATGCGTCCCCTGCGTAGCCGTATTGGCCCCGCTACCGGGAAATCACCATGATCCCTGGAACGAATATCCCCCCCGATACGGGTTGTAATATCTCGATATGGCATGTTTGTTCTATTTTTGTTCTACTTTTATTCCGTTTTATTCCTTACAGAAAACAAAAGTCAACAGCTTAATTGGTCTTGCACGCGTTCAAAGCGCGCAGAGATGTTGCCTAGTTCCGGGGATGTCCATGTCGGCGACAAAGATGCTGCCGGCATGCGGTGCAGCCTTCAGTTCATCTTCGGTGTGACGCACACTCAGCGTGGTAATGAAGAGCCGTTTCAACGACACACCGCCGAAGGCAACGCAGGTGGGGCCCTTGGTCGGCAAATCGATACGGGTCGTCACCTGACCGTCCGCGTCGAATCGCACGACGCAACCGCCCCAGACCCGGGCGTTCCAGTAGTTTCCCTCGGCGTCGACGGTGCCGCCATCGGGCAGGCCCGGCGCCGCTTCCCGATCCGCGAGCGGCGTGATTTCCGCGAACTCCGAAAAGTCTGCGCCAACCCGGAACCTGCGGATCCGACCATCCGGCGTATCGGCGAAGTACATGGTTTGCCCGTCTGGCGAGAACTCCAGACCGTTGGTAAGGATGACATCGCCAAACAACCTTTCGAGATCACCGCCCGGGCCAAGGCGATAGACGTTGCCGACGGGCCGCCGCTGCTCCATGTCCGGGGTTTCGTCGGCCGTGCCGAACACGATGCCACCGAACGGATCGACTGCCGCATCATTGATGCGCGTCTGCGGCAGGTCCGGTTCCACGTCGTGAAGCTTGGAAAAAACCTTCAGTTCCTGATCGGCGAGAGCGACCTGGTTGGGAAATCCGACCACGAAACCCGGTCCCTGCCGCGGAAGAATGAATCCGGCGCGCCCCGGCAGGTTGTAGCGCGTCGCGTTCCGGTCCGCATCCATTCGCCAGACGCAACTTCGCTCGATGTCGGTCCACCACAGGCAATCGCCGCGCGGGTCCCAGAAACAGCATTCGCCGAGCGCGTTCCTGCAATCAAAATAAAGACGGGCATCCATGGTTGTTTACCTTCCGCGTTCAGGGCGTCGACGGGGTTCGAAGCTCAGCCCCAGGGGCCAATATCGAAAGTCCTGCATCGCTGTCGGGGACAGGGAAACCGAATCCCTGATCCGCCAGGCGTCGAATGGTCGCGGGCATTGCGCCAGAGGTATGCGGGAATGCCGGAAGCGAAGAAAGGCCCTTACCATTTCCAGGCACAAACGGTTGCGAGGGTCGAAGAATACGCCGAAAACCGTCGCAAGGGATCGAAAACGAACGCCGCCGTTGACCGGAAGTCTTGCGACCAAACCCCGGCGTCGACGTCGTCGATTTCAACATCAGCCGGGCAATTTCCCGATACATGCCCTGTTCGTTCTTTTTTCTTCTCAAGCGTGTCGGAATCTGAAATTCCACGGTTCCTCCGGTTTAAATGAAAGTTCACGTTCCCCGGTCACGGGGTTGACGGAACAGCCAGCCAAGACAAGCAGGCTTGAAAGAACTGCGGAAACGATTTTGGGCTGGCCGCATATGCATCATGGGATGTGTACACGGTTTCGTTTCTTCCACAAGCGGTTCAACCTTCGTGCCGTTTGAACTCGTGATGCGACTGTTCTACGGCACCGTTCCACTTTGTGCGGGAAAGATGTGAACCAGCGAGTCGCACTTTCTGGTGAAGTTCCCGAGAAGCCGTAAAATCTGTTGAAGCAAACGTTTGACGAGTGAGGGCAGCATCCTGCTTGACCGGAACGGCCCGCGGGGAGACGTGGGCCGGGCTCGGAACCTGTTCCCTCAACCGGGCTCGACTCCTTCGGCTTGAACCATGGTTCCTCACGCGAACGCGCAATCATTTGCGCAAAGGGAACGCCGCCAAATCTGCGTACAAACCATACCAGAGACTTCGGTTACTCCTGCACAAAACCACCTGTTTCCGTCACGCATGAAGGAACGGATTGACACACGACATGCCACGCGAGTCAGCCAGGATTGAGTGGCCAGAAGAAGGGGATCAGGAAACTCGCCAGTATTCCAATAGTCAAATTGAGCGGCAGTCCCAAACGAACGAAATCGGTAAACCTGTACCCTCCGGGACCGTAGACCAGGGTATTGGTCTGGTAACCCACCGGAGTTGCAAAGCTGGCCGAAGCAGCGACCATGATCGCCACGACGAGCGGACGTGGATCCACGCCAAGCGAATGGGCCAACGCTATCGCGACCGGGGTGATCATGACCGCAACAGCATTGTTCGAAACCAATTCAGTCAGAACGGACGCCAGAAGATAGATAGCCCAGACCATGAAGAATGCTGGCAGCACGCCGATGTACGGTGAAATCACATTGGCAATGCGGATTACTGCACCGGACGTCTCGAGGCCTGTGCCAACCACGAGCATTGCCAGCAAGAGAACCAGCAGCCTGGCATCGACGGAACCAAATGCTTCGTCCGCTTCGATAGACCGACTCAACAGGACGATGGCTACGGCAATCATCGCCAGCAGCAGGATCGGAGCGACTCCGAACGCCGACAGGACGACAACACAACCTAGCGCAAGGATAACCCAGGGCGCGTGCGTCCTCCTGTATGGCCTGACGTCAGGTTCAACGAGATCGACCGTATTCTGTTCGTCCGAAAGACGCCTGATATCCTGGGGGGCGCCTTCAAGAAGGAGCGTGTCGCCCACCTGGATCGCCAAATCGTCGAGCTGACCGCGAAGGTTCTGGTTCCTTCGATGGATGGCAAGCAGATAGACACCGTAACGGCGGCGCAACCGAAGGGCACGCACGCGTTTCCCGACCAACAGGCAACCCGGCGTTATCAGGGCTTCGACGGTCGTGGATTCGCGAGATGAAACGGTGTCGGCGACCACGACTCCTACGTCCCTGCTCTGTTTCAAGGCAAGGAGTTCTCCGACGGCCGTGCGCAGTATGACGCGGTCTCCTTCCTGGAGCGTGATTTCGGGTATTTCCCGACGAAGTGATTCATCGCCCCTGACAACATCGATAACGCGGCCGCCCTGATGCCGGAACTCCGCAACCTCAAGCGGCTTTCGCCCCACCAGAGTGCTACCTTCCGAGACAACGACTTCCGTAAAAAACCGCTTCGGTCGTCTGTCGCCCAGGATGCTGCTGACGGTCTCCCTGTGAGGCAACATTCCTGGAGCAAGGATGAGGATATATACAATCCCGTATAGTGCCAGAATTGCCGCCAGAGGAGTGACTTCGAATATCCCGAACGGCTCTAGGCCACTTGCGCGCGCGACGCCGTCAACGATGAGATTGGTGGACGTGCCGATCAGGGTGCACATTCCGCCGAGAATCGCGACATACGACAAGGGAATCAGCAACTTCGACGCGGCGGTGCCCAGTGTCTTCGCCAGCTTGATGGCAACCGGGATGAGAACGACAACGACAGGCGTGTTGTTCATGAATGCAGATGCAAAGAGGACGACACAAACAAGGACGCCGAGAACCAGTACCGGATGCCTCTCGGCGCGCGCGCTAACCCAGCCCGTCAGGAGCGCCAGCGTACCGGTTCGCACGAGCGCCCCTGACAATATGAACATCATCGCGACCGTCCAGGGCGCTGGATTGGACAGCACGCCGAGTGCGCGTTCCATCGGAACGACTCCCAGAATGATCATTGCTGTCGCGGCCGAAAACGCGACAACGTCCGGGGGAAAACGCTCGGACAAAAACGCAAGGAACATGCAGGAAACAATCGTGCAGGCGATTGCAACGTGCCAGGCTTCGGGGAGCAATTCCGGGATCATCCGACGATACACCTCCTGGACATTGTTAGAGGAGCACGCATAACAACTCGTTCGTCAGCCTCAAGCCACCTCGCGGGAGGCTCTCCCCTCCTTTGATGGTTTTCCCGGCTGCACCAGGACCAGCCCGATGGTCATCAGAACCACGGCTCCCCAGATCCAGCCGGAATACCTCTCGTCGAGGAGAATAATGGACCAGAATACCCCAAATCCGGTCACAATGTAGGCGACCTGCGCCGCGAATACGGTTCCGGCACGTCTGACCAGCCAAACGTACCCTGCATAGCAAAACGCATGCAAGACAGAGAGGCCCAGGAGCGCGTATTCAGCGGATCCCCATTCTTGCGACAGGTCGATCCAGTGACCAGTCAAGGCGGTCAGCGGAACGGAAATCAGGACCCCGATCAGGGATGCCCAGAAGATCGCCTCGACAGGATTCAACCCGGCAAGCCCCATCTTCCCAACGATATTTGCCTCGGTCGCGTAGCAGAGCGGAGCGATCATAGCCAACAGCACGAAACCCGCTGCGGCCGGGTTGGGGAGGCTCGCGTCAGGACCGAGAAGCAGGACGATCGCAGCCGCGCCAAACAGGATCCCGAGTATTCGCAGAATCCTTGGTTTTTCATTGCCGATGAGAATCGCGATGGGCAACGCGAACATGGGAACCAGCGCGATGATAATGGACATGACCCCCGCCGGGAGTTCGACTGCTGCCTGGTACGAAAACGTATTCGGGGCAATCGTTCCCGACACCGCGATGATCGTACAGATGACAAAACGGGGCCAGGTCAGGGGACGAATGCGTCGTCTCCGCCCACCGGCAAATGCCAGCACGGCCAAACATGCTCCGGAAAAAACAAGCTGCCAGAAGATCAGTCCAAAATGACCATGCCCCGTCGAAACGGCGATACGGGTCATCGGCATCGTCAGACCCCAACCGGCACCCAGGAGAAGAAGGGCTGCCCAGAGAAACACATGTTCGTTCATCAGCTGCTGCTTCGTCGAAACACCCCTCCGATCTGAATCTGTTCAATGGAAACCGCCAGTCCCGTCTCGTCCGAGGTCGTCACGATCAAGCCGGAAACAGTCGCTTCGCCGGTAGCCGGTGTTGCGCGCCCCCTTTTCACGCCGGTCCTGAACTGACCCAGGGGAATCTCTTGATCAAATCCGATGACGCTCTGGTACACTCCGCACATCCCCGCGTCGGTCAGGTATGCTGTTCCGTGGGGCAAAATCCGCCCATCGGCCGTCGGAATATGCGTGTGTGATCCGACAACGAGTGACGCACGACCGTCGAGGAAATGCCCCATGGCGTTTTTTTCCGAGGTCGCTTCCGCGTGAATGTCCACGATCACTGCGTCGGCACGACCTTTCAGCGGCGCTGTCCTGAGGGCCGCGTCGACCGCAGAGAACGGATCGTCGAAGGTCGGTTTCATGAAGACGCGGCCAAGCACGAGCGCGACGAACACTCTTCGTCCGCCGGCAGTCTCGAACAAACCGGCGCCGCGTCCCGGCACTGCTTTTCCGTAATTCAACGGCCGCAGGATCCGTTGGTCCTGCTCCACGCCGTGGAGCATTTCCTTCTGGTCGAAAGCGTGGTCGCCCAGCGTAAGGCAATCGGCGCCCGCATCAAAAAACTGGCGCGCATGCGCACAGGTCAGCCCAAGACCATTCGTCGCGTTTTCCGAGTTGACGACGACGAAGTCGATTGTGCGTTCACTGCGCAGTTGAGGCAAAGCAGTATGAACTGCTTGCCGCCCCGCCTTTCCAACCACATCTCCAAGGTAAAGCAATCTCATGGGTCACCGATATGTTTCACCATTGGAAACAACAAGCGGATTCGCCGAAAAACAGTCGGTGGCCGTGAATCGATATGCCGTGACTCCCTCGCGGACCCTCTGTCCGTTCACGGTTCAGCAACAGTCAATCCGGCTTCCGTAACAATTGCATCGAGGCGCTGATCGTGTGCGTCACGCGGAATCGCAGGGTGTTCCTGGTCAGAATAGGCGAATCCGACTGCAACCAAAGGTTGGTCAGTTTTGGTACGCTTGGCACGCAGGATCTGGAGGGTCCGGTCGTAGAACCCTCCTCCGTATCCGAGCCTGGTGCAAGCCGAATCGTACGCAACGACCGGTACGATCAGCAAATCCGGCTCAACAAAGTCCCCGCTTTCCGGAATGGACGTGCCGAATGCGTTCCGGATCAGCGGGATACCTGGCATCCATTGCCGGAACTTGAGTGGAAGTCCCGGACCGCAAACGACAGGGACGCAGACAATTGAATTTACTTCTGTTAAGTAAGCCATTGTATTTGTAGGATCAATTTCAGATCGAATCGGTAAATACCCGGCCACGGCCATTCCCTGGCCGACCTGGTTCAGGAATCCAATTAACCGTTCATTGGCGCGTCTGGTTGCAGACCTGCTTGCCGCGAATCGGCGGCGTTCAAGTGCGGCATTCCGAAGTCTTGCCTTGTTGTCCGCGATGTTCATGGAGTCGATCATGCAGTTTTGCGGAACAGGCGTAATTCGGCGGAACCGCCAATTCAACCGTAGAGGCTGTCATATTTCCTGTACGCCCGGTCATGCCAGGTGGGCACCGGATGCGAAAGGCCAGGGCCAACCACAGAGCCAGCTCCCCAGAAAAACTTGTCGGCGACTGGAATATCGCAACTACGAGAAGGGCAGTATCCGCCTATTGCGCATTTAATCGACCCGCCCTTTTCGGGCAAGCACCGAAGGCAGAAGCCGGCTGCAGAATAAACGCATCGACTATGTAGCCGGTTTTCGCACGATCCCGGGCAGTTCCGGTGTATTCCCGGAAGTTGCCGTAAACGGCGGGATCAAATGACACGATTTCGGGCTGTTCGCTGCGGTCTGTCCATGACGTGCCCCTCGAGCGGATGCGGACAGGCTCGTCAGATCGCTTCAATTGCCATGATCAACACACAAGAGAGCACGGGCAGCTCGAGGAAATTCGTGGTCGTTTACCAGTCGATTATTCACCGGGAAACACTTCCCGTCTGAATCTGTTCAATTGAAGCCGCAAGTTCTTGCTTGTCTGCGATTGACACGCCAAAACCGGCGTCAGCCGGTCACTTCGCCGGGTTCAGGAGTCGTGTTTCCCTTTTTTCATGCCGGTCCCGAACCGGGCCGGTAGCTTCGCTGATCAAATCCGAGAATCACCCGGTGAACTCCGCACATGTTCGGGTAAGTCGGGAATGCAGTTGCGCAGTTGTCGATGAAGGTGCGCTTGCTGGTAGTCCTTTGCGAAAGCCGAATCGGCGGCGCGATCATCGACGTTACATACGAATAACTGTAAGTGCCCGATCACCCGTTCCGGGACTGCCCCAACCTGATCCCGACGATTGACAACGTTCGAACCTTGTTGCCCGGCTCGCCCTGTTCCGTCGCTGACAACCCCGAAATCATGGAGTGGTTCCCTAACGGTTCCAGGTGCTCGGCGGGAACGCCTTGTATTCCTGGAGGACTCGCGAATACCCGCGTAATCGCGACGAATACCGGCAGTAGGAAAATTGCCCGGGTGCCGGACACCCCTTCTCACCATGACAGACGAGTCCGGACGCCTTACTGTGCGGGAGGGAACAGTTTCCACTCCGAATGCGAGGCTCGCACGGGGGCGACATCCCTGCAATTGCAGTCCGACTGGATGCAAACATACGAAAAGGACGACCGCAACCCAAGTTGGACACACAAGGCAAGTTCAATGCCAAGATTGATCAACTGTATTTCCCTCTCATTCGAGATAGTGAAAACGTCGCCCGAGAAGGATTTGGCGCTTGATTCCATCGGAGCGGTCGGGAAGATGCGGGAAGCTGTGATTCCGAAGGAAACCGCCTGTTGAACTGGTTGAACATGCCCCGCAATGCGCCGTTGGAGGATGTATCCGGCGGTTTGGAGGGATTTTCCGTCCCGCCGCCCCGGACTTTTCGCGATGCGGCAACATCAGGCAATATCTCGCGGATCATGCCGCCTCAGCGGTGTTTTTGTCGCAGCATTGGAACGAACCGTTCCGCCGGCCGGCCAAAGCTCCAAGGTTCCGGGCCACACCGGGAAACATTGAGGTCGGACGGAGCCGGGGGCGATGTGCGAAAACGGTTTTACGGCGTGACTCCAGCAGGCGCCGGGGCAGAACAGCCAGAACGGCCGTTCGACCCGACGAACCTGCAGGCAACCAGTTAGGAAGGACTTGCTGCGAACATGAACGAAATCCATGACATTTCTCACCACGACATCTTTCGGCATCCCGAACACTGTGTGAACCAGGTATGTGCCCGTACGCTCGCGAACGGCGATATCGTGGCAGTGTTCAATGAGGAGCGGTTCCCGTTCCACCATGACAGCGGCCAGACCCTCATTGCCCGGTCGTCCGACGGGGGAGTCACGTGGTCGGATCCTGCCGTCGTGCTCCCCTGGACCGACACGAGTGGAAACTGGGACTGCGGGATATGCGAACTCGCTGACGGTTCCCTCATCGTCAATCTGACGATCACGGCATTCTTCAAGCGCGGCATACGCGCCGAGCAACCGTCTTGGAGTTCGAGACCGCACACGCGCGAATGGGGCGACTGGACATGGGCATTCAAGACACAGGGCTGGATCGGGACGTATGTTGTGAAGTCCAGCGATGGCGGCAAGTCATGGAGCGATCCGGTGCCGTGCAATGTCCGCCCGCTCAAGCACGGCGGGTGCCGTTCCGGCTGCTGGCTGCTTCCGTCCGGCGCTCTATTGATGGGACTGTACGGGCGCATCCGGGGATACGGTGAAGAGGGCGAGGGTGAATCCACCCGGTCGGCACTCATCCGGTCCGACGACGGCGGATCCAATTGGGAATACTATTCCACGATCGCCTACGACCCGGCCTCGATCATCGACTATGAAGAACCGGCAGTGCTCCGCCTCAGGGATGGAAGGCTGGTCTGCTTCTTGCGAACGCACGTCAATCCGAGCGGCGATGCGAAGAACATGGCCATGACCATTTCCGAGGACGACGGTTTTTCCTGGACACCGCCGAAATGGACAAATATCTGGGGCTACCCCGCCGATCTCATTGCGCTTGCGGATGGCCGATACCTCATGGTCTACGGCTACCGTCGTCCTCCGTATGGAACACGCGGAATGGTTTCCGAAGACGGCGTTACCTGGGACGTCGCCAATGAATTCGTGATCCGGGAAGGAGGGGTTCCCTCCGGCAGCGCCGTCTTTTCGCCCTCCTCAAGCCTCGGATGGGACTCGGGAGAAGGAGATGGCGGCGGTGGAATCGACCTCAAAAATCCGGGCCTGTTCCAGCATATCGGATATCCGACCGTGGTACAGGCGCCCGACGGGGCAATCGTCGCCTGCTATCATGAGTGGAGCAACGACAGGAATCCGCTGCAGTTTGTGCTCTGCACCCGCTTCAGGGTCTGAGACAACCCGCCGCAATTTCGTCGCGCGCACATTGATTCTGGACCGAAGGTATGAACCGGGGTCCCTGAATGATCGAAACGTGTTCCCGTTCTGTTTCGTCAACCAGGGCCTTCATGGCATGACCCCGTCGCGACGCCTCCGGGACGGCACAGGGCACCTGCAGGACCGGTTCTAGATTGATTCTCCGGTCTGGTTGTCGAACAGGTAGAGCCTGTTCATGTCGAATCCGTATTGCCCACTCGTCATCGGCAGCGTATCGGGTCCAACGTCGATCGCGGCGGTTACCGGCGTGTCGCCGACCCGTGCGGCGAGAAACTGGCTTGAGCCGATGTATTCCGCAACATCCACTTCGAGGCGAATTGGCGCAAGGGCAGCATCCCGAGCGCCCCCGGGACTATCCGGGGCGGCAAAGTGCTCGGGCCGCAAACCAATCCTGACCGTGCGCGAAGAAGTCGCGCGCGCTCTCGCGGCAAGTTCCGGCGGCAGCGGAAGTTCAAATCCATCCCCGCGCACGGACACCGGATCCGTGCCCGTAATTTCCGCATCGAGGAAATTCATCGAGGGAGAACCGATGAAGCCGGCCACAAACAGGTTGTCGGGAGCATTGTACACCTCTCGGGGTGTACCTACCTGCTGGATCCGGCCATCGTCCAGGATCACGATTCGATCCGCCATCGTCATCGCCTCGATCTGGTCGTGGGTGACATAGATCATCGTCCGTTCGAGTCTCTTGTGCAGGATCGACAACTCGGTTCGCATCGATGCCCGAAGTTTCGCATCGAGGTTGGAAAGCGGTTCATCGAACAGGAAACAGTAGGCGTCACGGACGATCGAGCGCCCCATTGCCACACGTTGGCGTTGTCCGCCGGACAGGTCCCTTGGCTTCCGTTCCAGAAACTCGGTCAGCTCGAGCATTTCGGCCGCCTTGCGCACGCGTTCCCTTATTTCGTCCTTCGGGGTCCTGCTGAGCCGCAGGGCAAATGACATGTTGGCGGCAACGTTCATGTGCGGGTAGAGCGCGTAAGACTGGAACACCATTGCAATGTCGCGGGACTTCGGCGGCACCCAGGTCACGTCGCGTCCGCCAATGTAGATCGTGCCGCTTGTCACGTCCTCCAGTCCTGCAATCATCCTGAGCGTCGTCGACTTGCCGCATCCGGACGGCCCGACAATTACCACGAACTCGCCTTCTGCGATCGAGAGGTTGAGTTCCGGTATGATGGTTTGCTCTCCGAACCTCTTCACGACGTTCTCCAGCATGATTCCGGACATTCGACCTTCCTCCGTGGTTTTCTGCGGGTCAGCCTGCGACTACGGTCGCCCGATGAGACGGGTATGGCTGGAATGCGCTGCCATCGGATCGGCAATGCACATGACTTCGCCCGCCCCGCTCATCCCTTCATCCCCGACGTGATGACGTTGTCCATGAAGAAACGTTGCAATATCAGGAAGACGATCAGGCTCGGAATGATAAGCATCGTGACCGCCGCGGCCCCCATTCCGTAGTATTGCGTTATATTCGTGCTTCCCTGGAGCGATGGCGAAAACTGGTTCAAACCGACCGGGAGCGTCCTCACGGAATCCGAAGTGCTCATGATCAGCGGCCATAGGTACTGGTTGAAATTCTCCGCAAATGCCAGGATACCGACCGAGACACAGGCCGGAATTGAAAGCGGAAGCACAACCAGCAAAAACCGCGCCCATAGTCCCGCGCCATCGATCGCTGCGGCGTCCTCCAGTTCACGTGGAATACTCAGGAAAAACTGCCGGAACAGATATACGGAAAACGGACCAGCAACCGAGGGCAGAATGATCGACCACCGGTTCCCGACAAGTCCGAAATCCCCCATCATTCGATACAACGGTATCAGCATCACCTCGAACGGCATCATGAAGGACGCGAGAACGAGCCAAAAGAGGAAATTCCGGCCAAAGAATCGCAGGCGCGCAAAGGCGTAGCCCGCAGCCGCGCCCAACACGATCGTGAGGAATGTCGACACGATCGATATGTACAGGCTGTTGATGGTCCATTGTCCGATCGGCTTTTCCAAAACCTTCTCATAGTGTTCAAAGGAAATCTCGGTGGGAATCCACTGCGGTGGATTGGTCAGTATTTCTCCGGTCGGTTTCAGCGAAGTGAGGATTACCCAAAGCAGTGGAACAAACCACAGGACCGTGAACAGCAACCCTATCGCGACAATCGTCAAGCGAATGGCGCGTTCGCCCTGCCTGGTCGCCAGCATGTTCACGCCCGGTCCGGCCATCACTCAGAAGTATTCCTTGTCTGCGCGCAACAGCGTGAAACGCAATATTGTCAGGATCATGATGATCAGAAAGAGGACGACGCCAACCGCAGCCGCCATGCCCTGCTCAAATCGCACGAAGCCCTCCTGGAAGATATAGTAGACAACGCTGGTCGAATAATCGCTCGGGCCTCCCTGAGTGATAATATGGATGAGGCTGAAGACCCGCATTGCCTCAATCAGGGTGATCGTGATCACCAATGAGGAAACCGGGAGCAGAAGCGGAAACGTAACTTTCCAGAAAGACTGCCACGCATTTGCGCCGTCAATACGAGCGGCATCGAGAAGTTCACTCGGAATACTCTGAAGCGCGCCGAGGAAGATCACCATTGCGAATCCTGCCTGCCACCAGGTCGTGATGAACGCAATCACCGGCAGGACGAGAACCGGTTCCTTCAGCCAGGCGATGCGGTCCGGCAATCCGAGCATACCAAGCCCCACATTTACCAGGCCGAACTGCGTCTGAAGCGTCCAGTTCCAGACGATTGCGATAATCGTCGCCGTAAGGACAAATGGCGCGAAGAATACGAGGCGCGAAATGGTATGGGTCGCCAACTTGCGATTCACATAAACCGCCATTGCCAGACCAACGAAAAAGGACATCGGAACGACGATAATTGAATACTGGAACGTGATGATGAAGGCCCGACGAACCTCGGAATTGGTCATCACCTCAACGAAATTCTCGAAACCGATATAGTTCCCCGGTCTCGGTCCAACCCTTGCGTCCGTAAAACTTGTCAGTATGCCAAGAAAAAACGGATAGATCCTGAAAATCAGGAACACGACCAGAAACGGAATGATAAACGTATAGGCAAACGGATTTACGCGTCTCAGCGCAATGAACCACCGGTGATCCGGGGGTCCGGAGCCCTCAACCCTGTTGTCGGGCGTGATCGGCGTATAGTTTGCCAACGGTGTACCTCAAAATCGGCAGCCTGGCGCCCGGAGACGAAGGAAGGCAGGAAATGCTGGCCTCACCGGCGGTTTGCCCCGCGGGCAAACGGGTCCGATATCGGACGCCGTGTCTGCCGTGTCCAGGAATTCATCATTGCCTGACGCCGTCCGGTTCCCAGAACCATTCGTGTCTTTTGATCTTCAGGTCCGGAAACCTGTTCCAGTGGTGCGCAACCGGGCTGTCCCGCCAACCGCTCTCGATTGCCTCCCAGGAGAACGGTTCGCCTGCGTCACAGCCGTGGGGTTGAAACCACTCCTCGGTTATCATGTGGCTTGTTCCCGTGTAGCGAAAATCAGCCGAAAGCCGGAGTTTGTCCCGCGTCAGATTGTCTGCCGCAGCATGGACAGTGAGCATCTTGAACAGCAGGATATCCCCGCACCCGTACTCGGACTGCCGCCACACAAGACGAGGATCGACCTCAACGATCCTGCCCCCGGGGCCGGGCGCCGGTTTCGGCTCGAGAAAACCGGACTTGTGGCTTCCCTCGAGAACCTTCAGTCCTCCGACCTCGAGCGGCACATCGCCCAGCGGAACCCAGCAGGAGATCGTCTCCGTAGAGCCGCCGACGAATATCCAGTCCCGGTGCGCCGGGGTGCCGCACGCATTGTCCCGGGGAAATGCGATCCGCCCGATCGTCTGAGGGAAAGGAAACACTTCCTCCTCGAACAGGGCCTCCATGATGTCGATGATCTTCCGATTGAGTTTCAGGCCATGAAACGCCTCCAGTGCCTGAACCCGCGCACAGACGTCCGCGTACTCTTCGTCTGTCTCCATTATGGGTGCACGGTCCGACAACAATCCGTCGATCAGTCTTGCGCCGGGGCGCAGCCACCCAGCCTGTTCGCAGATTTCAAGAATCTGCTGTCTGAGATCCAGCACCTGCTCCTTAGGGAGGATGTTCCGGAAAAACAGGTAGCCGTCGGCCCGCAACCGCTTTCGAAGGCCTGCCGAACTATTGAGTAGACCGTTTGATTCTAAAAATGGCGACATCTCACCACCTTGTAATTGAAAAGACCTCCAGGTCTTACAAATGGCGGTATCTCGCCACTCCAGCCGCAATCCGCGAGGGGAAGGTCTCTGGTTGTCCCCTCGCGGATGAATGTACGTAGTTTGCCCGCGGCGGTCTATATGGCAACGGGTTCCTTTTGCAGGATGCCAGTAAGATGCTCATCGAGGTCGTTGAGGCCTTCGTCCACACTCCTGGACTTGTCCCAGACCTTGTCAAGCATACGGGTCACCGCACTACTGGCACCGCCGTAGACGGAGAATTCCGCCCCCTTCGGATGGGAAACATCCCAGAAGGCATATTGACCGTTCTCCTCGGAACCTCTGAAGTGTGCCTTGTGCGGAGAACTGTTATATCCTTCGAATGCGAGGCCCTCCATCGTCACCGGAATCTGCGACGAAGCCACGCCGAATTCCCCTGCACGCTCCACGATGTACTTGTAGATGTTGCCAACGGCTTCCTTGACATCGTCCGGACGACCGTACGGAAGCACCAGCCCACTGTATTCGTACATCACGGCCCGCTCGTCTCCCAGGATCGGCATGACATCGGCGCGGAAGTTCAGGTTAGGCTGCTGGAGCGAACTGCCGACAACCCATGTGCCGGAGTAGAACGTCGATGCCTGGCCCGTCAGCCAGTAATCATACCGCTGGGTTATGTTCGGATCGGTGATTTCCCACTCGTAAAGGGAATTCAGAATGAATTCCGCGGCCTTCCGGCCAGCCTCGTTGTTGAAATTCGTCGCCTTTCCGTCATCGGAGACCATCGAACCGCCGTACTGGTACAGCAGGGCTCCCCAGATGTTGTTCGGCAGTATCCCCGACCTTGGACAGGAAAACCCGGACTGGATGATGTCGCCGGCGCTGTTTCGCAGCGTCATCTTCTTGGACCACTCGACGAATTCCTCCAGATTCTCCGGTTCCCGGTCCGTCGGCAGGCCCGCCTTGTCCAGGTGGTCAAGATTGTAAAACAGGACCCACGAGTTCCAACCGTGCGGCACCGCGTAGAGTTGTCCGTCCCAACGGCACCGGTCCAGGATGTGCGGAAGCACCTTGTCAAGCGGATAATCGACCGCGGCCAGCATCTCGTCCATCGGGTCGAGAGCCCCGATTCCAAGGAACCCTCCCATGTACGGATAGTCGGTCTCGAACATGTCGGGAAGATCGTTGGCGCCGTAGGCGGCCGTGAACTTCGTGTCACCCTCATTCGAGAAATTGTCAAATGCGACGTCGTACCCGTGTGCTTCGGCCGCACGCTGGCCGAACTCGATGAGGGGGTCTCCAGCCGATGCTCCCAGTCCCAGCCAGAACCGCATCTGTCTCAGCGCAAGCGCTTGTTGCGGCGTGAGGCTCAGCGTGGCCGTGCCGATGGCTGCCAGGGACGAATTCCTCAAAAACGACCGTCTCGAAAGTCCATTCATCATTTCTCCTCCCAAATTCCAAATTGTTTTCGATCGCATGCCGCAAAGGAATCCCGCGAGAATCAGCGACCGCCAAAACCCGCTATTTGAATCCGTCAGAAAATCCTCTGCGCGACGACGTCCTCACGGTAGCGACCGTCCTGAGACCTGTCAAGCAGACCTAGCCGGTACTTCATCGGTGAAGTTCGAAGAGAATATTATTGTCGGCGAGGTAACTGAATCCGGGCGAGACTCCATGTAACGGGCCTGGCGGAGTTAATCACACGGAAGGACTTTGGCGGGATCGATCTCCAGTCGTTCGAACTCCCTGCTCCGCAACGGCATTGGTCGCGCCAACACGGGAAAACGGTGGTGGAATTTGGTCGGGTTCGTCACATCGCTCAGCGTAAACGTGGCAAGATCGATGAAAAGCGCCATCAGTCAGTGGACTTGCGGCAGATCAGCGGTGCGATCGGTGTCCCGGCAAGCGAATTCGTTGTCATGACGGTCCCATCGCGACCATCGGCCCGACTTGTACCGATTTCAACCAGGATGAACACATGAACCGCTGCAACACAACAGTATCTGTCTCACGATCATGCGGAACGGCCATCCATGCCGGAGTAACGTATCGACACTGAGTCCGAGTGGATCATTGACAGTTTGTTCTACAAATGTTCAAAGGCCGGATGAACATGGAACAGGATCCAGGACGGCTTCTTGCCCGTGGCGTCATGCGTCACCTGATGCACCATGGCTTCGTGACAATGGAACAGTTTGTCCCGTCACCAGGGTTACGTGTCGACGTCATGGCGCTGGGTCCCAAAGGCGAGTTCTGGATTATCGAATGCAAGTCGGGTTTGGCAGACTTCAGGTCCGACACGAAATGGCATCGCTATCTCGAGTTCTGCGACCAGTTCTTGTGGGCCGTCGATACTTCGTTTCCGATTGACGTTCTGCCAACGGATACCGGTTTGATCATCGCCGACGGCTTTGACGCGAGTATCGAACGCAGTGCGCCGTGCATCCCTTCCAATCCGCTGCATGCATCCCGGCGCAAGGCGCTGACTCTGAGATTTGCCCGCACCGCTGCCCATAGACTACGAGTTATTCACGACCCACCTTCCGTCAGGAGATTTGCTCCGGAAGGCGATCACGATCTGTATCCGGATGGGGCAGCAAGAAGGAATCTTGTCTCCACCCAAGCCTTGAGTCGAGCCGAGTAGAAAGTTCCGCCGTTTTTTGCTGAGTGGTCCGAAATCCTCAAACCGGCCGACTTCGGACGGACCGATTTCGATCAGATGTCCCCGGTAAACACATGACTTGCGCCGAAAGACGAGGCTTCGAGCCAGAGGACCCGCGTTGCGACCCTCTTCATGCGTTCGTTTCCATGCGCCGGTACAGCAATTCTCGATTCGGTTTTTTGACATGTAAAGTGTTGTAATCGCGTTCTTTTATTTCATGCGGTGAATTATTTTGCATTGCGTCGTGCCGACCCTCCCGGAGGGCCGGAAGTGATTCGAAAATGCAACACTCTTTGACTTTCAACGAATTTTTCAGGAATTCCGCCTTACAGGGATTCACCTTGCGAAACTTCCGTGATTCCTCCCCCCCATGGAGCTGCTCGGCAGATATCTCGCCCTCCTGCGGGAATGCTGCGCCAACATGCTCGACCTGCGCAGCGGCAAGAACTGTCAATGCTACATGATCGACGTCGGCATGGCGGCTTTTTCCGAGTTCTTCACCAAGTCGTCCTCCTTTCTCGACCAACAGAAGCTGCTTGCCGAACGCCGCGGTCTCTCGAACTGCCTCACCCTCTTCGGAATGGAGAAGATTCCCTCCGACAACAAATACAGACCCTCCTCGACCCGGTGGGCCGCCGGAACACTTCGACCCGGTCTTCATCGACGTCGCCAGGGACCTCAAAAATCGCGGCGCCCTGGCCGCGCTGCGCAGCCGCCGCAGCGGCCTCAATCACAAGACCCTGATCGCCCTCGATGGCACGGAGTACTTCAACTTCTACAAGATCAGTTGCCCGAACTGCTTGAGCCGGACACACAACAAGGGAACCGATAACGAGATGGTCGAGAACTACCACAAGGTCCTCGGTGCTGCCATCGTCGACCCCGGACAGGTCGCGGCGGTGCCGTTGCCGGTCGAGATCATCAGGCCCCGGGACGGGTCAAAGAAGCAGGTCTGCAAACGCAATGCCGCCAAGCTCTGGTTGCGGCGCATCGGCCCGCGCCTGAAAGAGCCCGAACCCGTGTATCTCGGCGACGATCTCTACGCCTGTCAACCGGTCTGCGAGGTCATCCGGGCGACGGGCGGCAACTTCATCTTGACGACCAAGAGGTCGAGCCACAAGACCTTGTATGAGGAACTCGACCGCTGCCATCCGCAAACCCTCTTCACGAGGGTGACGCGCGACATCAAGAAGCCGAAGAAGTACAGCTACATCTGGCAGCCGGACCTTCGGATCCGTGGCGGCGCGGCGGCCATGCCGATGACATGGGTCTGCCTCGAGATCCACGACATGGCCGCGAAAAAGGTGACCTACAGAACCGCCTTCGTCACCGACCTGCCGGTCAGCAGGACCAATGTCGCCGACATCGTCACCTGCGGACGCTCCCGATGGCGCGTGGAGAACGCCGAGTTCAACGTTCTAAAAATACTCGACTTCAACCACGACCGGAACTTCGGCCAAGGAAAGAAGAACCTCGCCTCCGTGCTCCTTGACCTGAACCTTCTGGCTTTCGCCCTCCATACCGCCTGCGACCTCGCGGAAAAGCACTGGCAGAAGGCCCGGACGGTCTGCGGCACACGTGACTGGATGTTCCGGTACCCGCAGGTCCTGACCGCCAGGTTGGTGTTCGACGACTGGAAGCGCCTGATGCAGGTGCTCGCCGGAGAAGTCGATATCCCTCCCTGAGCCGGGCCTCCGTGCCGGTTCAGACGCGCCCGTCGTGCCCCCCCGAAAACCCTCGAAAAACCGATAATCCAGAGGTCAGGAAAACAGAAATGCCACATTTAGAATTGCTGATGGCCTTGACAACATATGGATCGTAGACCATATAAATAGCAGATTTCACCAAAACTATAGGAGTGCGCATGGGATGGAGAGTGCTCTTCGATCCCGAGTTCGAATTGGAATTCAAGGGGTTTCCCGACGAAGTCAAAATCGAGATTCTCGCTCGGGCCGAATTGTTAAAACTGCGAGGACCGCATTTGGGCCGCCCGTATGCTGACACATTGAATGGTTCAAGGCACGCAAACATGAAGGAACTTCGGTTCACAGCTGTTAACGGGGCATGGCGTGTTGCGTTCGCATTCGGTCCGAACCGAAACGCAATTCTGTTGGCAGCTGGGAACAAGTCGCGCATGAACGAGAAACGATTCTATCGGACCTTGATCGCAACCGCCGACAAGCGGTTTGAGAGAGTGTTATCATGAATGAAAAGGAGATCGGTCACCGTGAATAATGACCTGGATTTACAGATGTGGACTTCGCATCAGAATTGAAACCGTATTGTTGGCGATGGGAGAAAACGAATGAAAGCCGTTAGTTTGGAAGATGTGTTGGCTGCCGAGGCCCCGGAATTGCGAGAAAGGGTAAAAGTCCGGGCCGCACAGCTGGTCGCCGAGGAAATGACATTGCGTGAATTCCGCAAGAGGCTGGCGCTTACGCAAGTTCAGGTCGCAGATGAACTCGGTATTGGACAGGATAGTATGTCGAGGATCGAAAGACGTGATGACATGCTAATTTCGACATTGCGCAGGACGCTTGAGGCAATGGGTGGTTCGTTATCGCTGGTGGCAACACTTCCCGACCACGGACGCGTGGAGTTGACGGGGCTGGGCGAGTCTTGCGTAGGCGATTGATTGCCATAACCCAACATGGATCCGAGAGTCCCACAAGGAAGTTCGGCCGGAACTGCTTTAATTCCAGATGCGCGATAGTCTGAAATTTCAGATTTCCTCTTGAGGTCAATAGCGATCCTGTTGGTTAGCCCATGTTTGACTTTTTTTGCGTGATTCTGCCGATTTCGGGGTATTTTGACCTCCCGAATCCTCCAACACTCTGTTTTTACCTGATATTGTATTCGTGGTAGTCGGTCGTAGTGACATAAATTAACAGAAAGGGGATTCCAGCACACCCCACAACATGATAAACACACGCCATGTTCATCAGGCGCGCCAAAACACGCACAACCGAGGACGGAACCGAGTACTTCTCCTACCGCCTCGTCCGCAACGAACGACAGGGCGACAAGGTCAGGCAGAGGACCCTCCTCAACCTCGGAAGCAATTTCCCCGTGCAGAAGAGACACTGGCGCCTGTTGTGCGCGCGGATCACCCAGCTCATCGGGCGCCAGGAGACACTTCTGCCGCTCCCTTGGCCCGATGAGGTCGAGGCGGAAGCGCAGCGCATCGCCGCCCGGCTGGTCAGCCGTTCGCCCCCGGTCGCGGGCGCCGGGACCGGTTCCAAAATGGAAACGGTGGATGTGGCGTCCCTGGAGATGGTGCGCCCGCGTTCTGCCGGTGTCGAACACGTGGGGCTGTGGGCGATGGAACAACTCGGCATCGGGGACCTTCTTGCGGGTCTGGGTTTCAACCGCCGGTCGCGGGCCGTGGCCATGGGGTCGATCATCGGCCGCATGGCGGTGCCGGGCTCGGAGCGTGCGACCTGGCGCTGGCTCTGCGAGCGCAGTGCGCTCGGCGAACTGCTCGATGTCGATTTCGAGACCATGAGCAGGATGCGCCTGTACCGGGCCTCTGATGCCCTGCTGGCGCGGCGCCGGGAGATCGAGACCCACGTGTTCGAGCGGGTGACGGATTTGTTCTCGCTGGGACACACGGTGACACTGGTTGATCTCACCAACACGTTTTTCGAGGGTGCGGCTGACAAGCAGCCCAAGGCCCGGCGTGGCCACTCGAAGGAGAAGCGCAGCGACTGTCCGTTACTGACCCTGGGCCTGGTTCTCGACGGCAGCGGTTTCGTGCAGCGCTCGGACGTGTTCCCCGGCAACGTCAAGGAGAGCAGCACACTGGAGGGGATGCTGGCCAGGCTTTCGGCACCCCGGGATGCGCTGGTGGTGATGGACGCCGGCGTCGCCACCGAGGACAACGTCGCCTGGCTCCGCGACAATGGCTACCGCTATCTCGTGGTCAGTCGCGAGCGGGTCCGCCACTTCGACCCCGACCTGGCGACGGCGATCAAGACCCGCACCCGCGGGAAGGTCCACATCCAGGCCGTCACCGACGAGGCGGCTTCCGAGCTCCGCCTGTTCTGTTGCTCCGAGGCCCGGGCCGAGAAGGAGCTGGGCATCACCGAACGCTTCATGACGCGCTTCGAGGACGCGTTGCAGAAGCTGCACGACGGGCTGTCACGACCGCGGACCCGCAAGCAGGTCGCCTATGTCTGGCAACGGATCGGACGCATCCGGCAGAAAAGCCATGGCGCCGGCCAGCACTACAGTATCGACGTTGTCACCGATCCGGAGAATGCCGAAAAGGCGGTCGGGCTCATCTGGACGCGGACACCGCGTAGCGGCACCATGCTCACCCACCCCGGCGTCTACTGCCTGCGCACCAACCTCGACTGGGATGCGGAGACCCTGTGGCGGACCTATTCCATGCTGACGGATGTGGAATCGGTGTTCCGGTCGCTCAAATCCGAACTGGGCCTGCGTCCCGTGTATCATTGGAAGCAGAAGCGGTCCGACGGTCACCTGTTCATCAGCGTCCTGGCCTACCAGCTGGTCCAGGTCATCCGCAGCCGTCTTCGTGCTCATGGCGAGACGGCGAGCTGGAGAACGCTGCGGGACACTCTCTCGGGCCAGATCCGGGTCACCGCCTGTTTCCGTCGTGCCGACGGACGAATTATCCATATCCGCAAGGCGACCCGGGCGGAGCCCCGTCAACGGGAGATCTACAGGGCGCTCGGTCTTGACCCCGAGCCCGGGAAGAAGCGGAGGATGGTTGCATGACGGGTGGTTGACATCATATGGGGCACGGTCTTGTAGTGCCATAACCGCCACTTCAGGCGGCGCAAGCCACTGAAAAAAAATCAACTTATTTCGCGTATGTCAAACATGGGTTAGGATGGTCGTAAAACCACACTTGGCAAGATCAGTCGCTACGGAACGGCAATTTGGATTTTTCTGTATGCCGTTGATCGTCCCCTGAAGAATTTCACACGCCCGGTCACAATCACTCCGTTGTTCACAAGTTCCTGCAGAGTGGGGATTGTATCGGCTTGAAACGGTAGCTGGCCGGGCGCTCGAACACGATTCCCGGCAGCGAGCAATCCATCCATCGTGCGCTCGGATATCAGCCGTCACTCGAAATGCGCGATTGAGTCGAACAGATGGAAAACAGGTTCACCGGCTGACGAAGTGGTGTAGAAATCATTTTCAAGGCAGATCAGATTGATCTCTTGCACTTTCAGTGTGGCGACGGACTCAAATAGGCCACCCGTGCAAACGCCCGAGGCGGTCAAGCCGACGACGAAACAGGAATTACGCTGAGAACTGTCGCTCTACCTGGATTCTTTTCTCGCAATGACGAGTGTTCGTTGGAACCCGATTTATTCGGGATTGTGTGGCATCATCGGGCCAGTCGGTGAACTCATCCGCACAGGCGGTTCGGGAACGAACTGGCCGCACATTGGCAACTGGCGCCTTGGGCGGCAAACCGATATTCGGTCTCAACAAGAAGGCACGCCGGCCGGAGGAAACAACGACACATGAACCGACTCACCACGGAAATCACTGAAGACAAGCAGCATTACTACATTCGAATCAAGGCAAGCGAGCGTGAACGCGCAAGACGGATCCCAGGGCGGCGTTGGGACCCGGGTATTGCCAAGTGGGTCTGCCCCAGAACGAAAGTTGCCTATGATGCGATCATGCGGGAATTCACACGCCATGACGACCGCGTCGAAATCAGATCACCTCCCGCTGCTCCGGACACGACACCACAACAGATTATTGAAATCAGACGTGAAATTCCCCCTGACTGGGCCAAGAGCCTCACAGAAATGCCCAAAGAACTGGAAGATATCAAGGCCGGTGCAGCCGCCAGCACAGAAACACTGGATCGCTTACTTGAACAACAACAGACTATTCTGGACAGGCTATCCGAATCCGAACCTGCCGCGGATCCACAAGTTACGGAGACTTCAACTGGTTTTTCCCGTCACTTGCGGGACATAGCCGCCGGCACCGCTCAGCACGATGCTTCGTTCATCGACCTGACTCAATCGTTCGAAATCGAGGACGCGCCAATCGACTGTGTGGCACGTTCCCACAGCAGTGTCGAAAAGTCTCTCCGTGAATTTACCGGTACGAGTAATCCGAGGACCACTTTCGTCGAATTAATCGACACCGCAAAGAAGCTGGAATTGTTCCCCAAAGGGCCAGTCAACGTGGTACAAGAGCTGTTTGCGATGAATCGCCTGAGGAATTCCCTCGTGCACTCCAAGCCGGACATGAACAAGCACACGCGCACTGCATTGGCGATTCTCTATTTTCTCAATTTGGCTTGTGTTTGGCCGTATTTCGCGTCTGAGCAGCGTCAAGAACACGGGGAAACCCTCGATGATCGCATTCAAAAAAGCAGTATGGTCTATGCGGACGGACGCTTTCGGTCCGGTGCCACCTTAACTGGATCCGCCAACAGAACGCGCTGAACTGCAGGAACAACGGCCGGCTTGGTTCTGTCGGAGAGTTCAGCCGTGTCACCCGCATCGCAATACCGTCGCTGCTTGTCCAACCGGGACGAAGACAGTGGTCCCGACTGAGCATTTTCAATGCTTCTCCCTGAGACGGGCCTCCGTGCCGGTTCAGACGCGCCCGTCGTGGCCCCCCGAAAGCCCTCGAAAAACCGATGATCCAGAGGTCAGGAAAACAGGAATGCCATATTGAGAATTGCTGGCGCCGGTAGCATCTGTGTTTGGTTTCAATGCCGATTCAGGTCCAAATCCATGATTTTCGATCTGTCATCGGAAAGTTATCCCTGACTTGTCCACAGGTCTGATTTTCAACCGACACCCGGTTCCGGAGCACTGGCCGTCCAGTTCCGGTCATCGCGTACGAGCACGTTGGCGAGAATGACCAACTTGCGCATGACCGCTGTCAGAGCAACCTTGTGCGCTTTTCCCCTGCCGATCAGCCGGTCGTAGAAGCTCTTCATGTCGGGGTTGAACTTGATTGCGGAGGTTGCGGCCATGAAGAGGGTATTGCGCGGGAGCATGCGCCCGCCCTTGATGTATCTCTGTCCCTTTCGCTTCCCGCTGTCATCGGGATACGGCGCCAGGCCGGCCAGGGCAGCGGCAGCGTGCCGGTCGACGGTGCCGAGTTCCGGGATCTCGGCACAGAGCACGGCGGCGGTGACCGCGCCGAAGCCCTTGATCGACTGCAGGATCCTGGCGCGGCGGGCGAATTCGGGATTGTTCGCAATCAACGTACGGATCGCGTCCTCGAGCCGGGCGATCTGTTGCTCGAACTGCTCGATCATGTGGGCCGTCACTGCGACCGCCTCGGGGGCCTCGAATTCCCGGCTGGCATTGACGTACGCGGCCTTGTCCACGGCCAGCTTCGCGCGTGCCCGGCACAGGTCGGCGAGCTGGAGTTGTTCCTCGCCGAGCGGTTCCGTCACCTCCGGACCCATGACCTGTCCCAGCCATGCCAGCAGAGATGCATCGAGGGGATCGGTCTTTGCCATCTGGCCCGCGGCCTGGGCGAAGCGCCGGGCCCTCAGCGGACTGACCACCGCCACCGGGAGACCGCAGGCGTGCAGGCTCTGGTGCAGTGCCCGGTGATAGCGGCCGGTCGCCTCGACAACGACAAGCTCGACACCGGCCTTGTGCAGCATCGTGCGCAAACCGCGGCGCCCGCCGGCGTCATTCGGGAACTGCCGCGCTTCACCCGTCGGTGCGATGTGGACGTCGAGATGGGCCTTGCCGACATCGATACCGGCGACCACCTTTTCCTGATTGTCATTCTGTACTTCCTGGTTCATGGTCCTCGTCTCACTGGTTGTGTCCCGACACTCCTGTCCTTGCGTATCATTCGGGCCTTGCACCCCCGCATCTGTTCAGGACGTCCGGGACATGATGGGGAAGGGCGACCAGGCTACCGGACGGAACTTTATCCATGGGGGCTTCATCGGTCCGACCCCTCCCCTGCGGGGAAGGTGGCCACCTTCCCCGCAATCCCTGTCCCATGCAAGCACGCAACAGGAATATTCCGATTCAACTGAAGATGATCATTGCAACGCTGCACTTTTCCACAGATCCGCGCCAACAACAGCTGTGGATAACTTGATTTAATTCTTTTGGTGAAAGGTGTCATACAAGGGGTGCACGGTAGAGTCGGGGGCTGGCGCGCCAGCGTTAGGGTCCGGTGGCTTGTCCGTCGCTTTCGCTTCGGGCCCCAGTCCGGCTCCCGTGGCCGCGTTTCCAGTCCCCCGCTCTCCGAACCCGGCGTGCGGATTTCCCGCACCGGGCTCTCCAGTGAGATCATGCACATCGCACACGGACCACCAGAACGGGTCGTGGGAGGGAGGAGCCGGTTGGTCCGGTAGCCCGAGGCCGCTGCACGACAGCCATCTTGCCTCCCGCGTCGTTTCCGGTGTGCCGCCGCGCCTGTTCACGCCCCGGCGGCACACCGGAAAAAACATGCCAGCAGGAAAGTTTCAACCCTCCGCGCGATCCATCAAACGCTCGGATTGGAGAACGGATTCAGGCCAACCAAAAAAAATGGCGTGCACCCCGCCGGTAGCCCCGCCTTGCAAATGGCCCGCCTGAACGCTATTCGTGCAGGTGTGCCGACGTAGCTCAGTTGGTTAGAGCACTAGATTGTGGATCTAGGGGTCCCCTGTTCGAGTCAGGGCGTCGGTACCATCCCGCGATGATCAGGGTCTGCTCGGCACCTCGGTAACGTCTGCCCGAAACCGGCACGGTCGTTGCCATGCCCGATGGCCCTTTCAGAAATCCGTTGGCGCCCCACCCTGTTCCTTGCGTTTCGCAACGAACTCGCCAAGTTCTTCCCTGATGCCTTCATCCATCGGCGGCGGTTCGAATTCCGCGAGGATATTCTTCCAGATCGCGTTCGCGCGCTGGGCCGTCCAGACCGCGCCATTCCTTTCCCATGCCTCGAAGTTGGTCCAGTCAGACAGGAATGGTGAGTAGAAAGCTGTCTCATATCTGTCCTGCGTGTGCCTGGCTCCAAAAAAGTGACCTCTTGGTCCAACCTCCCTGATTGCATCGACGGCGACATCGTCGTCGGTCGTCGAAACGAGCGCCGAATCCATATAGCGTTCGAACTGCTGAAGGATTTCGCAGTCCATGACGAATTTTTCGTAACTTGCAATGAGACCGCCTTCGAGCCAACCCGCGGCATGGTAGACAATATTCACATGCCCCTGTACGGCCGACCACAAGGAATTCATGCTTTCCCACACCGCCTGTCCATCCGGGGCGTTCGCTGCGCAGGCGTTCGATGCCCTGAGCGGCAGTCCGTAAAACCGCGCCATTTGCCCTGAGATCTGGGTAGCCCTCACATATTCCGGCGTACCGAAAGCCGGTGCTCCCGATTTCATGTCCACATTGGATGTGAACGAACCGATGACGCACGGCGTACCGGGATTGATGCACTGCAAGAGCGCAATCGCGGCCAGACCTTCGGCCACAAATTGTGTAACCGCCCCGACCATGGTGACGGGAGCCATGGCCCCTGCCAGAGTGAACGGGGAAACAACCACCATTTGTCCCCGACGGGCGCAGCGCATTGCTCCGTCCAGCATCGGATAATCATGTTTCAGTGGAGAGGTCGAATTGATGTTCGTGTACATCCGGGATTCGTCTTCGAATTCCTGGTGCGTCAAACCGCCCGCAATCCGGACCATCTCCATGACGTCTTCGACACGTTCGCGACCAAGTGAATAGGCATGGCACACCTTGTCTGTGGTCAGGAGTTTCGTGTGAATGCAATCGAGGTGACGAATGGACGGGTGAATGTCGACAGGTTCAACCGGATACCCGCCGGCGAGATGGATGCAGTTGAAGTACTGCGTCAATTTGAGGAAGTTTTCGAAGTCTTCGAAATTTCCGACGCGGCGACCCTTGTCGAGGCACAACGCGTTCGGTGGAGACGACACGTTCACGAATACCATGTTGCGGCCGCCGATCGTTATCCTCCGTTCCGGATTCCTGGGTGTCACGGTGAACTCGGACGGACAGTTTCCGATCATCTCCATGACCCAATCCCGGTCCATCCGAACGTTTTCGTCGCTGACCCTGCAACCGGCCTGCTTCAGGATTTCGCAGGACTCCGCGTTCAGGAATTCTATGCCTATTTCTTCAAGAACTCTCATGGCTCCGTTGTGGATAGCCAGAACGCCCTCTGCGTTTAACGGTTCGGTCGGTGAATCCAGGTTGACCGGTGGATTCCAGGGCATCTGCTCAATGGCACACCTGGCTGCTCTGCGGGTATTTCCCCGGCGCCCTCCGGAACGTCGCCGTTCTCCAGCCATTGTTTCTCCCCTGATACGTTCGCTGCGAAATTCGTCGTCGCCAATGCCCGTGATTTCATTGAGACGTGCGCGCCTCGCGCCAAACACTGTCACTATTCCTTTCGGCTGTCTACAGTTCCTGCCAGCCAGTCCGGGAGAGACCAGATTCCGTCGAGAACCACGTCAGCATCCGTTTCCAGTTGTTGCCGTGTTGCCGGACCAGTCAGGACCCCGATCACGAGCCCGACGCCTGCCGATCTTCCCGCGATCAGGTCGTGGGTGCTGTCTCCGATCATCGCGATGTCCTGAAGGGGAATGGCGCAGCTTGATGAAAAAGCCTCGATCATTCCTGTTCCCGGCTTACCACCGAACCCACTGTCATAGCCGCACACGAATTCAAAGCGATCGCGTACGCCAGCGGCGGCAAGCTGGTCTTCGGCACCTACCACGAAATCATTGGTGGCAACGCCAAGTATGAGTCCCATCGATCGGAGCCGGTCGAGAACCCGGCGGAGATCGCGAACGGGTTTGGGTGTGAGGCCGGAGAGGCGATCGAGGCAGATCGCGTTGATTTCGTCAAATCCGAGTTTCCCGTGCAAACTCGCCCAAATCCGGATCATTTCGTCCGGCGTTGCGTTGACGAGAAATGATTCCGCGGCGAAACGCCCGGTCGTGATGTCGAAGCCTCCAGCCGCACCAAGGCGCGCTCTCAACGAGCGGTCATCGGGAGCAAGATCAAGCAGAACCTGGTCGACCCACTCTGCCCAGGTGTCGGCAAAGTCGAATAGGGTGCCATCCTTGTCGAAGAGTACCCCGCGTATGGCACGCACTGCCCCGTTCCGACGGTCAGTCGCTGTCAATTCCCTGCTTTCGAAGGAGGCGAATCGTAACCGGAATCATTTCACCGCCGATTCCCACTAATTTACCCGGATTTCCATCCCATTCCTGCACTTTGTCCGCGATATTTCGAAATGAGCGATAGCCCTGTCTTTCAACATGAAAGGGTTAACTGCGTGAAATTTTCGTTGTGAGCAATTTCAAAAATTTGCCTACAACATGGGGCTGCGGAGATCACGGTAATAAAACCACTCGTGAGATTGCCGGTTTCGGACCAGACTCTCTATGCCGACCTCGCCGACAAGGCCTGAACCGGAAACTTCCGTGAGGTCATGGCATCGGGCGGAACGCCGTACAAGCGCACGCACAAGGACCGCGACTACTGGTATTGGCAGCCACCTACAAGGGGAGGAATCCGGCCCTCGGCAAGGTATCTTGGTCCGGGTTCCCCGGACGTCCGCCGGCGAATACAGGATCGGACGGAACTGGCGGCTGCCCGCAAGGACAGGCTGGAGATTGTCCGGGCCCTGCGCGGAGCACGACTGCCGGTTCCGGACGGATTGAGCGGAAACGTGCTCGCGGCTCTCTCCGAGGCCGGCGCGTTCCGCTTGCGGGCGGTTGTCGTCGGTTCGGCCGCTTTCCAGTGCTACGCGCCGATGCTTGGTGTCAGGATGCCTGGAGAAATGGGTCGCACCGGCGACGTCGATATCGGCCAGTTCCGCGTGATATCCCTTGCGGTTGACGACGAGATCGACGCGGACCTCCTTGAGGTTCTCCTGAGGGCGGACCGCCGGTTCGAGGCCATTCCGTCGCCGGACGATACGCGCCGGGTCCTGCGTTACGCGATTCGGGCAGGGAGCCAGGAGACGTTTTCCGTCGATGTCCTGACGCCTTTGCGCGGCCCTGACCGGCCCGGGCTCACGACCCTGAAGGCATTGAGAGGCCAAGCCCAGCCCCTCCGGTTCCTCGATTTCCTGATATATCGGGAAGTCGAGGCGGTGGCGCTTCACGGACCCGGCGTGCCGGTCAAGGTCCCGGCGCCGGAAAGATTCGTCCTTCACAGGTTGATCGTCTCCCTCATGCGCATCGATTCCGCCGCCTGCCAGGCCAAGGCGGGAAAGGATATTGCACAGGTCAAGATATTGCTGAGGGCTCTTGCAGAGGACAGGCCACACGAACTGGATGCCGCCTGGCAGGAACTCTTGGAACGTGGACCTGCCTGGAGAAACACGGCGAAGAGAGCGTTACAGGCACTCCCCGGGGAATCTTCGCACGATCTTGCCCGTGCCGGTGGAATCTCCGCCCGGACCGCCGCAATCGAGGCCCGCAGCAGAAGAGAAATGCCGTGGCAACGACGACGTCAGTCCCTGACCGCAACCGGGGCGGTGCCCTGACAATCGCTACGGCCCCAGGCCCCGGGCACAGGATGGCAACTGTCGTGGAAAAGTGTGATCAAATCGTTTGAGCTGGTTCTCATTCAGGATCCACGTATCCGATTCTCTGTTCTCGCACGGAAAGCCGGCGCGGAACGGCCCAACTGTCCTTTCCCGGGCATCGATTTCGGGGCGGACCATCCTCCCAGGAGTGAAATCCGGTCCGAACCTGACTTGAAACGGCATGGAAATAGCCGGGCACCCAATTGCGAACAGGCAGATCCGATCATGTCCAGTGCGGCAGTTCTCCTCCCGGCAACGACGCACGGAATTCGGCAATTTCATCGTAGTTCAACCCCAAATGATCACTGAACCTTTTGACGTAGCGATCGTCGGTCATCAGGAAATCGAGAACGGCAGCAAGGAATTCCCGGTCATCCATCACGTCACGAACTTCCCCCAAGCTGGCACCTGTTGCGTTAAGGAATCGCCCAAGCAGGGCACTGTCTGATGCGACCCATTCGAACGCCCGAATTGCCATCAGTTCGGCATCTTCGCGATTCCGTTTCATGCACGTTTGCTCCCTACAGGTCCCGATTCACGACCTGGTTTCCATTCGCGTTCCGATTCCCGGACAACCGGTGTTTCCTTCGGGAGTAGGCGTTTTCTCGAAACGCTCCCGCAAGCGCGATACGGTCTTCCAGCGAAAGTTCCGAAATCACGTCAACGATTGCTGAATGCCCCTTCGCCCCCAGTCGGCCGAATGACTCTCGCTGGCTCTGAAACGCGGAGAGGACGGTTTCTGCTTCATATGGGTCGGCCTCGATCGCAGATGCGAGCAATTCAACATTGCGCCTAATTACCTCTCCGGCATCCTCCGATTCACTTTTCCTCGCCTCGCGCAGGCGATCGATCAGAACGGTTCTCTCGGCATCCGGAAGGGCATTGATTAACGGCCGAATGGACATCCCGGCAGGATTCCAGCCATGGGACCTTCTGTCGTGCCCAGCTATCGCGCCGACAAAGATCCCGACGACAAGCAAGTTGAACGCCAATGAAACAATCAGGCAATATCGGATGAGCCGTCCGCTTTCGCGTGCACGCCTGAACCATTTCTTTAAGGTCATGATAATTCCTCCGGAAACAGATCTTCAATGGTGGGCACCGCGACAAACTCAAGAGCGTAAACGTCCTCGTTTTGAATCATCGCCATCACCATTTCAGACGACATCTGGACATTCAGGAATCCTGCGAGAAACCCGGTGCACACGCTGGCGGCAAGCACACCTGCAAAAAGCCGATTCTCAAGTGATGCCCAGAATTTGCCGATCCCCGTCACATGGGTCGGTTTAGGGCGCGTTCCTTCTAACGGATTGCCGCGACGACATGCAGTGGCCTCGGCCGTTGCATCCGCAAGAATCTTGCTCATCAACGCATCGCCCGGTACGGGCGATGCTCGTCTTGCCTCGGCGAAATACTCCTCCAAAGCCAGTTCAGTATCGTCGGTTTTATCTCTGTTATTCATCGCGTTAGGGTCCTTAGCTAAACCCGATCTCCTCTTTCTGTCCCAGCAGTCGTTTTGCGAGAGTTCTTCGTCCTCGCGCCGTCAGGCTTTCGACAGCCTCGACGCTCGTGCCCATGATTTCCGCGATCTCGGGGTTGGACAGCTGTTCAAGGTGACGCAGGGTGACCGCGACCCTGCACCGTTCGGGCAGAGCCGAAAGTGCCGCATGCAGCGCGTTCGCCCGGTCCGCGTCCATGAGTCTCTGTTCGACACCTGCCGCGTTGTCCCTGATTTCATTGACGTCGACTGTCGCGCCATTCGCGTCCTCACCAGAAGAATAACGCATTTGCCGTTTTCGCTGACGAAGCCTGTCCAGGGAAAGGTTCGTCGCGACGCGATACAGCCAGGTCGAAACACGTGCCACGCCGGGACGCCAGTCGCCGGCTGTCTGCCACAAGCGAAGCATTGCTTCCTGGACGACGTCTTCGGCTTCGGTGTAATCGCCGAGGACGCGGTACGACAGGGAAAGCACGCGCGGCGTGTGGCGGATCGCCAATAGCCTCGCCGCCCGGGTATCTCCGACTGCAAATCTAGCCATGAGTTCGTCGTCCGAGAGTTCCGTCGTTGCGTCCACAGCCACGCCCCTGGAATGATTGCATGCCGAACCAGTTGCGGCACGATCGTCCGGCATGCAACCCATGATTCCTCAGTGTCTCAACCTGCCCCACCGGCCGTGACGGCGTTTCTTTGAACGCTCATCGAACTCTGCCTTCGTCAGCTGTCCGTCCCCGTCCGAATCGAGAAATTCCATCATCCTTTCGATTCGGGGCGCGCGCAGTTCGGCCATCGAGATGCTACCGTTTTCATCGGAGTCGTGTCGATCGATGAGCCTGTCAATCCAACGATTTAGACGGTCTTCAGAAACGCTTTCCTGATGCCTCCGTGACCTTGACCGGCGCTCACCCATGAGACCGGCGATTTCCGCCTTGCTGAGGCTTCCATCGGAATCGGCGTCAAACTCATTGAATCTGGCGACTCCGTGCGCCTCGAGTTCGGCAATGGTGACGATACCATCGCCGTCGGCATCAAGCTCATCGAACTGCAGGGCGTGTTCGCCCCTGGATCGATCAGCGTCGGCCGCGCCGGTCGTTGCCGTGGCCGCAATTGCAACAACCGCAACTGCCAGGATCCGAGATTTGCCTGGACTGAATCTCATTGTCTGCTCCCTGCTTTCATGAACGACACAATCGTCGCTCCTGTCTGTTGATACGTTCAGGTCTTCGGATTCCGTCGCACGCGGGCATGATCACCCGAGCGGTTCGTCCCAGTCCTGGAATTCGGGACGCATCGTCGCCGCAAAGGGATACCATGACCGCGACGGGCCGAACTGGACGTGCACGTTTTGGCCAATTGCAAGATTGTGCGGGAGACTCGCCCTGCGGATTCGGCCGTGGATGCCTATCGCCGAGAAGCCAAGGCCAGGATTCTTGCCAGTGCGCGCGGACGACGGACGGCATGTCGCGGGCGTTTGACCGACTTGAAGCACCGGAATGCCCCATTCAGTCCTTCGTGGCGCATCCAGTAAGACCGCACCCGGCGTGGCACAGCGGCAATTCGCCCACCCTCGCCCTCAGGACGCTGCGCTGGGTCATTCAGGTCCCGCCGGATCCTTTACGGTCCTGTCGGATGACCCGTAACGCACGAATTCAAACACGCGAATTCAGGCGATCGATCAATCCTGCATGTCCCGAATTCGGCAGAAAAGGGCCGGATCCGGGACGGCCAGAAGTATGCTCAAGCTTCTGGCGGCCATACCTTGGTCCCGCCCGCAGACATGTCGTCGGACATGCGATCGAACCGCAGGTAGGCGATGCCCTTTCCGTTGGCCTGGGAAAACAGCGTGCCCGCGACACGGCCAGACGCTCGAATTTCGGTTCCGACCGGAACCGCGCCGTCAACGTTCACGACCGCCAGACCCTTGCGGAGCCTGGTCTTGTGCCGCATGCGGGCAGTAACCTCCTGGCCAACATAACATCCTTTGGCAAAATCCACGCCGTTGAGCCGCTCAAATCCCGCTTCCAGAATGTATGTCGAATTCGAAACAAGCTCGATTCCCGTTTCAGGAATGCAATTGGCGACCCTGATCGCGGTCCAGTCGATATCCGCTGTTTGCGAACCGGTTGCCGGCGCAAGCCGTCCTGACGGCGGCGCTTCATTTGATCCCGGGAGCCCATCCTGTTCGTCGGCACCCCGGTAAACGCGCCAGCCCAGTTTTTCATGCCGCGGATCCGAAAATGCACCTCGCGGCCTCAGGTTTTCATCGATTCCGCGTTCGAGCTTCAGGTCGACGGTTTCAAACTCGACAAGTGCGCGTAATTTGTACATCGAAAGACGTTGCATCAATGCGTCGGCCTGGGCCAACGACCCGTCGAGATATATTTCGCCGTCGCGCAGAAACAGGAAAAAATCGAAAAGGTACTTTCCCTGGGGAGAAAGTAGCGCCGCGTAAACGAGGCCGTCTTTCAGCTTGTCGACATCGTTGGTGACAATCCCCTGCAGAAACGCCTTCGCGTCGTCCCCGGTTATCCTGAGGACGCGCCTTTCATCCGGTCCTGTCGAAGAATCGCTCATGGGCGCGCTTTCCACTCGAATTTTTCAAGCACATCTACACCACAGTCGGTTTCGGGTTTCAATTGTTCCGGGGCCATGTTTCAACTTACCGATGCCGGCACCGATATCCGTCATAATTCCGACACTTGACTCGGCCTCGTCGATGGAAGCGACACTTGCTTCGCTCGTGGCGGGTGTTCACGCCGGTCTCGTCAGGGAAGTGATCTTCGCGGACGGAGGATCCCGGGATGACATCCACACTCTCGCGGAGGTCTCCGGTGCCCGGCTGATCGAGACCGCGCGTGCTGGCCGTGGAGGCCAGTTAAAGGCAGGTGCCAGAATCGCGAAGGGCGACTGGTATCTCTTCTTGCACTCGGACACGGAACTCGGAGGTGCCTGGCCGATGGCCGTGAAAGCTCATTTGCATAACCCAGATGCGGCGGGCTACTTCCGGCTTCGCTTCGATCAGACTGGTCCGTTCCCGGCCTTGGTCGCTTCCTGGGCAAATCTTCGCTCCCGGTTTTTTTGCCTGCCCTATGGAGACCAGGGCCTATTGATACATCGAGACCTCTATGAAGCAGTCGGAGGGTACCCTGATCAACCGTTGATGGAAGACGTCGCGATCTGTCGACGGCTTGGCCGCAAACTGACCCTGTTGTCCGCCGTGGCAGTAACCAGTGCGGACCGTTACGTCCGCGACGGCTGGTTACGCCGCGGAACGCGAAATATCGCTACCCTGGTCCTGTACCTGTTCGGGCGCGATCCTGAACGCTTAGGGGTGTTTTACCGGGGGGATTGATCCACGGCCACGTCCCGGCGCCCTCATCTCCAGACCAGCTTCACCAGTCTTCTCAATGCGCTCTTTGGCTCTTTCCTGACTTCCTCCGGGCCAGGCAGGACGGCTTGCCACGGGCCGCGGCCCGGGCGAATTGTCGGGCCGAATTGCAAATTGAACAAATTGGTATAAATATCGCATTTTAATAGTAATTCTTCGTGAGTCCCCGTATCGACAACTTGCCCCCGGTCCATGACGATGATCACGTCTGAATCCAGGATGGTCGTCAACCGATGAGCAATGACCAGGGTTGTCCGGGACCTCGACAGCTCCGCCAAGGCACTCTTGATCAGGGCTTCGGATTCGGCATCCAGGGCCGATGTCGGCTCATCGAGCAAGAGTATGGGTGCTTCTCGAAGAATAGCCCTGGCGATCGAAAGGCGCTGACGCTCACCACCCGAAAGCGCTTGCCGTGATGGTTCGATCCGGGATTCATACCCATTTGGAAGAGACCTGATGAACTGATGGGCATTGGCCGCCTTTGCCGCACCGATGCAATCGTCATCAGATTTTCCGATCGAGCCGAAGGCGATGTTCTCGAGTATTGTTCCGCTGAGCAATACGCTTTCCTGCGAAACGACTGAAATCTGTTCCCTAAGTGCAGCAAGGGTGTATTCCCGGATGTCCCGACCGTCGATTTCGATCGTTCCGTCACTGACGTCGAACAGGCGCGGAATCAGGTTGAACAGCGTGGACTTCCCTGCACCCGAGCGTCCGACGATCGCAATTGTCTGACCGGGTTCGATCTCGAGGCTGATGTCCCGAAGGGCAACGTATCCGTCCGGGTATACGAATCCGACATCGCAAAACTGGATGTGACCGACGGCCTTTTCTCCCGGTTCGAAGGAAACACTCCCGTCCTTGATCGTGTTCTGGACATCGAAAATCGAGAAAACCCTTTCAAGGGCGGCCTGACCTTGCTTGGCGACCGCATAAGCCAATCCCAGTCTTTGCGCCGGGTTCGTGATGACGCCAATGCCTGTCAGCAATCCGACGAATCCGGCAAGGTCCAGCGCTCCTGCTTGAATTCGATACGAAACAAGAAACAGCAGGGCAGCGACCGCCAGACCGCCAAGAATTTCGATCAGCGGGGCGACGCTCAGGCGCCAGTTCTCCAGCGAAACCCGCAGGCGGTGCAATCTGCCGAACGAGTCGTCGGCCGAGGATTGCAGTCTCGATTCCAGACCATAGGTGCGAATCATCCGTATTCCGGACAGCCCTTCGTGCACCGAGGACGTCATCCGTCCGATTTCCTTCTGGGTCGAAATCGCCAGGTTGCGAACATAGGTTCCGACAATCCCGACAGGGCCGAACGCAAACAGGAAAATGCCGATCAGCGCGACCGTCATCACCCAGTCGATGGAAACCATGACGGCGATGGTCGAGAGTATGATGAGGATGCCGGATGCAATTCCGAACACTTCGCCGGTCGACCCTCGGACGACTTCCAGGTCCGCCGAAAAGCGAACGGAAAGCGCGGCGGGGGACTCCGCCAATAGACTGCTGAGATCCATGTACAAAAGTGATTGATACAGTCTTGACTGCATGCGGGACTGGACCTTTGACATGATCCGATTGACAAGCGTCTTGCGGCTGTAATCGCCCAGGCCCTTGACAACCGTCAAAGCGATGATCCCTGCCGGTCCCCAGACCACGACATTGGATCCCTCGGTCTCGAGACCGGACATGGCGTACTGCATGAACTTGGCGTAGCCGGCCCCCGCGATGCCGACGATGACCATCAGGAGCGCCACCAAAACGAATTGCACGCTGTGCGGTCGCAGCCATTCCCGAAAGAATCTCAGATAGGTCCTGTAGACGGATACGGGAGGACCGGTCGGAGCAGTTTCACTCATGCGTGGTCAGTGCACCATGTTGCGGAAGCACGAAGCTAGCATGTTGAGACCCCTTCTCCAAGTTTACCGGGTACGAAAGCCGATCCCCGTTCCTGCAGCACGCTCGCGAGGTGTCTCGGCGTTGCAGGAAAAGTTGCAGGAAAAGAGGAGTGCTCCGGGTTTCGAAAGCCAAGTCATACGAACGAATGCCCGCACTTTCTTTGCTGCGGAGCCGGAGGTTTTCCCGGATCAATGATCTTCCCGCCTGGTCTCGATCGACAGGCTCCGAACACCTTCGGCGCGATGGCGGCACCTTTACCTGGCCGCGTCCAGGTGCCGGCAAAGAACACGCACTGCGCGGCGCAGCACGTGCCAGGACCGCTCGCGCGGTCCTTCGCCCCGCTCGAAATTGACGCACGCATGAATCCTGCTTGCACTTCGTGCTGTGGCTTGAAGAATATCGAATCTCGGTGATAAACGCCGTGGCAATTATTCAATCCGCACCGAAGATTCGCTGGAACGCGTACGCACATTCAGTCCAGGCCTCCGTTTCCTGCCTGGCCGATTTCGTCCGCAAATCCGGGTCAAAGGGAGGTCGCATCGCATGTTGCTGAACAGAGGCCGGAACTCGGTCGCAATTCCTGGTCCCTCGATCATCCCCGACAGGGTCCTTGCCGCCATGCAACGCCCCTCGCCCAACATCTACGACGGTAAACTCATCGACATCGCGGAGTCGCTTTATCCCGACCTGAAGAGCATCGCCAGGACCGACGGAAACGTGGCGATATACATCGCGAATGGTCACGGGTCCTGGGAAGCGGGCATCAGCAATGTGCTGTCTCCCGGTGACCGGGTCATTGCGCTCAACACCGGCTTCTTCGGCTCCCGCTGGGGCTTCATGGCGCGTACCATGGGCATCGACGTCGAAGTTCTCGATTTCGGCATGGATGAGTGTTTTGACCCTGGTGTTCTTCGCGACCGACTCGGGGCCGACACTTCCCCGTACGTAAAGGCGGTTTTCGCAGTCCAGACCGATACTGCCTCGTCAGTCAGAAACGATATTCCCGAACTCAGAGCCGTGTTGGATGACGTCGGCCATGAATCGTTGCTCATGGTCGACTGCATTGCGTCGCTTGGATGCGAACCCCATGAAATGGACGCATGGGGTGTCGACGTCATGAACGCTGCATGCCAAAAAGGACTAATGACACCGGCCGGCATGTCATTCGTCTATTTCAATGATCGGGCAAAGGAGGCAAGGGCAAGGGTGTCCGGCGTCTCCGGCTACTGGGACTGGGTCCCGAGGACCGAACCCGAGCATTTCTACCAGCTCTTCGGAGGTACGGCGCCGACCCATCACATTTTCGCCCTCAGGGAAGCACTCGACATTCTGGTCCACGAAGAAGGGGTCGCCAACGCCTGGGCGCGGCACGAGCGGCTGGCGGGGGCGGTCTGGGCGGCAATCGACCGCTGGGCCGACGGATCAACCATTCGTCCCGGAGTCTCTGACCCGTCTCATCGATCGCACGCCGTCACGACGATAAGGACAACGAATGACCTGTCCGGAAGCCATAATGGCGATACCGACGCCGACCGCATTCGGCAATGGTGCGAATCCCGATCCGGGGTGACCCTGGGAATCGGACTCGGCTTCCCCGATCACCTGTCCGGGTCGGCATTCAGAATAGGTCACATGGGACATCTCAACCCGCCGATGATCCTCGGCACCCTCGGATGCGTCGACTCCGCGTTGAAGGCGCTCGGGATACCGCACGGCGACGGTGCGCTGGAGGCGGCATCCCGTGTAATTTCAGAGGCTGATGCCACATTCGGACTCGAATAGGATCTCTTCCAGATTGGACGAGGTTTCTTCACGGTCGACAACCAGGAAAGACTGTTTCCGATCCAGGATAAGTAGCGGGTGATGCCAGGTTCCCCGTTGAAGACTGACGCCCTGCCATCCCTTGCACAGGAATGCGCGGCAGCAATCCGGTTCGGGTTCATCCGCTACGACGACGAGCCAGTCGCCGCCGTCCAGCGGCATGAACGCCTGCGAACTCCTGGGATGACGCTCGAGCATGCGAACGAGAAGCGGTCGTCGCCTGGCCTCGAAAATCGAAATTGTGGCGAGATCATCGCAATCGATGGTTGCCAGGGCATGGTGCCGGGTAACATAGCCGGAGTTGATCTCGACCAGGTCGTTGCGGGTCCGCGATGCCTCGATAATGTCGCCAAAGGGTTCGAATGCTGCACCAACAAGAGGTTCCGCATGGATGATCATTGGCTTGCGATGCCAAGCTCCGGATGGCGATTCACATCCTTGTAGAGAAGGTACCTGAACCGACCGGGGCCACCCGCGTAGCATGCCTGGGGGCAAAATGCCCGCAGCCACACGAAATCCCCCTGTTCCAGTTCAACCCAATCGCGATTGAACCGATAGGCCGCCTTACCCTCGAGGACATAAATCCCGTGTTCCATGACATGGGTTTCCATGAACGGGATCGTCCCACCCGGCTCGAAGGTGACGATGTTGACATGCATGTCGTGTCGGATGTCGTCCGGGTCGACAAACAGGGTCGTCAACCAGGCCCCTCCGGAATCCTTCATCTCTTCCGGCACGACCTCGGCTTCGTTCAATACGAACGATTCCGGCGTCGAAATGCCGTGGACCGGCTGGTACCGCTTTCTGATCCAGACGAATCGCGCGGGACGATCCGAATCTGGCGAATTGAACACGCTCCATCGGACCCCTGGGCCAACAAAGGCGTAATCGCCGCGTGCAATCCCTGCCTTATTGTCGTCAATCACGAGATCGAGCGCGCCCGACAACACAAATAGCACGGCTTCGCCCTGCGGGTCAGGCTCGGGACGGGAACTGCCGCCTCCCGGGGCTACTTCCATCACATACTGGGCAAAGGTCTCGCTGAACCCGCTCATGGGTCGCGCGACGATCCAGGCCCGTGTATTCTGCCAGTGCGGCAGATTGCTCGTAACGATGTCGCGCATGACATCCCGTGGAATGACCGCATAGGCTTCGGTAAAGACAGCCCTTCCGGTCAGAAGCGCATTCTGGTCTGGATGACCGCCAGGTCCATCCCGGAAATCGGATTCACTCATTGCTCTCGCATGCCGCTATCTCGACACATTTCTCCCGACCCATGGGCGTGAACGCGTTTCACCCACAAACTTGCCGCAATCTTCCGTGCAGAGCAGAACAACGCAGGAGCGGCTATTCGGCGCGTTTCGCATACGCTGGACTCGCCTCGAACATCGGCCTGGAACCGGTCATTCAGGATGCCACGTCCTCCAGTGGCGGGCAATATCGATCCGGGTTGCGACCCATACATCGTCAAGCCGAGTGACAAGATCGAGGAAGCGGCCCAGTGATGCCGCCCTGCCCGGCCTGCCGACAAGCCGGCAATGCAATCCGACCGACATCATGCGGTTTCCTTCCCGGCGAAGAACCTCGAGGCTGTCCACCAGGTACCGCTCGAACTGTTCACCGGAGTTGAACCCCTGGGCAGTCGCGAACCGCATGTCGTTGGCATCAAGCGTATACGGAACGATCAGAAGCCCGTCTTCGTAGTACGGGAGGTCGTCTGCATAACTGTCGGCCGAATATTCGAAACCCAATTCTCTCGCCAGGTCCCTTGTGAGGGCGGATGTCCGTCCCTGGTACAATCCGGCAGGCTTGCTGCCGGTCATTCGTTCGTGGATGCTGACGGCTTTCTGCAAATGGCGGCGCTCTTCATCGTTCGTTGCGTCCCTGTAATCGATCCACTTCAGGCCATGGCTGGCGACTTCCCAGTTCGCCTTCATCATGGCTTTCACAGCCTGCGGGTTTTTTTCGAGGGCGGTGGCAACGCCGAATACGGTCACGGGCAACCGCCGTTCGGTGAACATCCGATACAGTCTCCAGAACCCTGCGCGCGACCCGTATTCATAGATCGACTCCATGTTCATGTGACGCTGATTCGGCCATGGCTCGGCGCCAATGATCTCCGATAGAAACGCCTCCGACGCCCGGTCACCATGGAGAATGTTGTTTTCGCCGCCCTCTTCGTAATTGACAACGAAATTGATCGCGACCCTGGCGCCGCCGGGCCATTGCGCATCCGGAACGGAGGCGCCGTAGCCGACCATGTCGCGGGGATATTCAGCCGGAGACATTGCGCGCTTCCCCCAATGCTTCAGGCAAGACACGTTCGAAAATGTCCAGATCACTGTCAGTTCCGGCCGATACCCTGATACATCGGTCCTGCGGGGCAACGAACGGCATGCGAACGAATACGTCGCGCGCAATCAGCCCTTCGAGAACCTTTCGCGCAAAAGATCCATCACTGCCACAGTCGATTGCGACGAAATTCGCGGCGGACGGCAAGGCGTAGAGGCCATTGGACGCCGCAATCGCCCCGATACGCCGACGTGCGTGTTCAATCCTGGCGATGACGTTCTCGAGATGTGCCTTGTCGCCTAGCGACGCCAGTGCCCCGACCTGAGAAATCCTGCACATTCCGAAATGGTTACGGATCTTGTTGAAAGAACCGATCAGGCGTTCGTGACCAATGGCGTACCCGACCCGTGCGCCGGCCATGCCGTGGACCTTTGAAAACGTGCGCATCCTGATCACGCTCGCGTCGGAGGTATCGATATCGCAGGGCGGCTCGGGCGCACATTCGATATAGGCTTCATCCAGCACCATGAGACAACCAGCGGGGAGTCGGGCGATTGCCGCCTCGACAGTTTCCGCTGAATGAAACGTACCCATGGGATTGTCGGGATTGGCGACATAGACCAGCCGCGCCCCCGATACCCTTGCCGCGGCGATCAGGGCATCGAGGTCTTCGCAGTCTTCGCGATACGGGACTGTGACGAGTTCGCCCCCGTATCCTGCAACGTGATAATTGAACGTCGGATATGCACCGTGCGAAGTGACCACCCGGACACCCGGTTCAACAATCATGCGCACGAGATATCCCAGCAGGCCGTCGATGCCCTCACCCACGACGATATTCCCGGGTTCGGTCCGGTGCAGGGCCGCCAATGAACGGCGCAAGTCATGGTTCTCCGGATCCGCGTACATCCAGCAACCGGCAGCGGCGTCCTGCATGGCCTTGAGCGCGTTCGGGGAAGGTCCGAATACGCTCTCATTCGCACCGATACGCGCGCGAAATTCCCTGCCGCGCGCGCGTTCCTGGGCTTCAGGGCCGACGAACGGCACCGAAGCCGGCAGTCCCGCAACAAGTTTCGTCAACTGCAACGACTGCCCTCCCGGAAATACCATGACGCGGGTTCGCATTCGAACCCGGTCCGGTCCAATGCCCATGGGTTCACGGCCAAAAAAGGTTCATTCCAAGGCGAAACACCTCTCGATGTCATGACATCAGGCATATCGACCCAGGGGACAGAGGTTGATCATCGCTTCACGCTGCGTCGGACCTGACTGGCGACACGCGCTCGATCGCAGCACTCAGCTTGGACAATTCTTCCATCGAGGCATCCAGCCTTGAGCGCTGCTCATCGACAATGTGTTCGGGCGCATTGGCTGTAAACTTCTCGTTTGCCAACCTCGAGCGCATTTTACCGATGTCCTGTTCCAATTCCGCCTGCGCCTTTGACAGCCTTGCCCTTTCGGCAGCCATGTCAATGATACCGGAGAGTTCGAGACAGAATGTTCCGCCTTCCACTGGAATCGTGACTGACTCGCCGAGAACCTGGTTTCGTTTCGAGATTGGACCTGTTCGCGCAAGCCGTCGAATCATCGCCAGGTTGTTTTCCAGTGCGCGTTGACCCGCCTGATCCAGAGAATTGAACGAAACCGGGATCGTGGCGCCGGCCGGAACCCTGAGCTCAGAGCGAATCGACCTGATCTGCTCAACCAGGTTTATGACCCAGTTCATCTCTCGATCCGAAATTTCGTCAACGAGGTCGTCACTGCGGTAATCGGGCCAATCTGCATGAACCAGCAGCCCGGTCCGCCCGTGAACCTCGCCCCAGAGCTGCTCAGTGATGAACGGCATGATCGGATGCAGGAGTATGAGACACTGATCGATTACCCAGGCCATCGTCGTGCGGGTTTCGGCGACGACGTCTTGATCACCTTCCGCGAAAAGCGGCTTTGAGAATTCGACGAACCAGTCGCATACGCGGCCCCAAACATGGTTATAGAGGCAATTTGCCGCATCGTTGAACCGGTATTCGGAAAGAGCCAGGTCCACGGCCTCGCGAACTCTCGCGGTTTCCCCGATGATCCACTTGTTGACTGGCTGCTTCACCGTCGAAGGATCAAAGTCCTCCGTCGACCGGCACGAATTCAATTCGGCAAACCGAGCCGCGTTCCACAGTTTCGTCCCGAAATTCCGGTAGCCTTGCACACGTCCTCTCGAAAGCCTCAGGTCGCGTCCCATCGCCGCCATTGACGTCAGGGTGAACCTGACGGCATCGGCCCCGAACTCGTCGATCAATTCGATCGGGTCCAGCACATTCCCGAGCGATTTCGACATCTTCTTGCCCTTCTCGTCGCGAACGAGAGCATGAACATAGACCGTATGGAATGGCGCCTCACCCATCTGGTTCAACCCCATCATCATCATTCGGGCCACCCAGAAGAAAATGATGTCGAACCCGGTGATCAGGACGTCCGTCGGATAGTAGCGGGCGAGTTCCGGGGTCTTTTCGGGCCATCCAAGGGTTCCAAACGGCCACAGGGCGGAGCTGAACCATGTGTCCAGAACATCTTCGTCCCGGACGAGCGACCGTCCGCCGGCAGCCTTGATCGCCTCCTCTTCGGTCGTCTCGCAATAGACTCCCCCGTCTTCATCGTACCAGACGGGAACCTGGTGCCCCCACCAGAGCTGCCGGGATATGCACCAGGGTTCGATGTTTTCCAGCCACCGGAAATAGGACTTCGCGTGCTGGTCAGGCAGGATTCTCGTTTTTCCGGAATGGACCGCGTCGATTGCAGTTCCGGCGAGGGCCGCGGCATCGACAAACCACTGGTCTGTGAGGAAAGGCTCGACAGGTACACCTGAACGGTCGCCGTGGGGAACGATATGGGTATCTTCGTCGACGCCGTCCAGCCAACCCTGCTCTTCGGCCAACTCGACAATGCGTTCACGGGCCTCGAATCTGTCAAGACCGTGGAGAGCCATGGTCTCATCTGCAGGAGCGCATTCCGCGAGGAATTCCCTGTTGCCATCAAGGGCCATCGCGGCCCGTTCATCCATCACGTTGATCGTGCGGAGCCCTGTTCGCTCACCAACTTCGAAATCATTGAAGTCATGCGCCGGCGTCATCTTGACGGCACCGGTTCCCTTGCCAGGGTCAGCGTAGGAATCCACAACGATCGGAACCCTGCGACCGCTCAACGGGAGGCGGACAAAACGCCCGACCAGACCCTCGTAGCGTTTGTCGTCCGGGTGAACGGCGACGCCGGTATCCCCGAGCATCGTCTCGGGCCGGGTGGTGGCGATAACGAGATAATCCCTGGTCTCGAATTCGGTCGCCTGACCATCCTGATCATGAGCAACCGGATGTTCGTAGGAAACCCCGTCATCCAGGCGGTAACGGAGCCTCCACATCTTTCCCCTGACCTCAACCTGGTTGACCTCGAGGTCCGAGATGGCGGTCTCGAAGTGTGGGTCCCAGTTGACGAGTCTCTTGCCCCGGAAAATCAGGCCTTTCTTGTATAACGAAACGAAAACCCTGAGCACCGTATCGTGAAAGGACTGATCCATCGTGAAACGATTTCGATCCCAGTCGCAGGATGCGCCCAATCGCCTGAGCTGGTTAATGATCGTTCCGCCCGACTCCTCTTTCCACTGCCAGACCCTTTCGAGAAACGCCTGTCTGCCCATTTCCCGGCGTCCGGGTTGCCCGCTCTCGGCAAGCTGCCTCTCGACGACCATTTGCGTGGCGATTCCCGCATGGTCTTGCCCCGGCTGCCAAAGCGTGTCGAACCCGCGCATTCGGTGCCATCGAACCAGGATGTCCTGCAGGGTGTTGTTGAATGCATGGCCCATGTGCAGGTTGCCGGTTACATTCGGTGGCGGAATCATGATGCAGAAACTCTCGGCGCTTTCACTTGCATTCGCGCCTGCCCGAAACGCCCGGCGGGCATCCCAGCGATTCGCGATCGCCTTCTCGCCAACACGAAAATCGAAGTTTTTCTGCATCGCCATAGACGCGATCCTGCAAATTGCCCTTGAATTCAGCCGCTTCTTACCCGGCAAGCCTAGCGAGTAAAGGAGAAACTTCCCCCGCTTCCGTGCGGCATTCAGACGAGATGCAAGGCAACCGCGGTCGCATTACCTGACCCGGATCGAAAGCGGGACCGGTACTGCCGCAACGGGCTCCCGCCCAACATAGGTCATGATGAAAGCCCGGTCATCAAAAGCGCTCTTGCGCCCGAAATCCCGGCCACTTCAGGCGCAAAGAATAAAATGAGCCGAGCTTGCCTCACGGAACGTCCGCCACCTGGCCTCGTGAGACCGCGATCAATTCCACTGACCTAACCCTGAGACGCGCGCCTCGCGGCCGCCGCAGGATCAACAAGCGGCTGGTCCGCGGCTTCGAGAAACGCAGGATCGTGGGGTGCGCGGGCGAAAACCTCGTGAACCATCGGTATGAAGAACGACAGTGGCAGGCTGTCGTACTCAGGGTCAAAGCTTGCCTGGTCCCAGCGTTCGCAGAATTCGGCACAATCGTCGAAATAACGATGTCCACGGTACTGGTCCCGCTTGTCGGAATTGCCGCCAATGTGATGGCCGTAGTAGATCAACTGGAAGTCCCCGTGCTTTTCCACCACCCAACGACATTGTTCCCGGACATAAGGTCTCAGGATCGTTGCCGCATACTCGTCGTGATTGCACGGGGCGTAGATGTCGCCAATGTCGTGAAGGAGTGCAGACACGACCCAGTCGATATCCGCCCCATCCCGCCACGCCCTTGTTGCCGTTTGCACCGAGTGACCGAGTCTGCTCACCTGGTAACCTGACAGGCTTTCGTCGAGATCCTGCATAGCCTGAAGCAATCGCCCGGCCGTTCCTTGCATGAACTCCGTTTCATGCCTGGAGAGGAACTCGTAATCCTCCAGATCACCATCCTTCATTCTGACAAACTTAACCTGATCCATCGCCTGTTCCTCTTCATTGAGGATCTGAGCCCGACACCGGACAATCGAATCGTCGAACAAGCCTTCTCAATCTCAATCGGCGGCATGTCCTTCTCCGGCCGATCGAAAAGATAGCTGACACGGAATTCCGTACGTTTGACGCATCCAGACGATAGGATGCGATAGCGGCTCCGCGCTGCAGTCAGGCAGGCGTTTTCGCGCCCGTTTCATGCGTCGCCGAATCATGCATGTTCGACGCAGGTACGAAGTGCCCGACAGATCACATGAAGGAGCCTGGATCTTTCCGGGTCATCTGCAACCGTCGATCAAACCGGTTACTCGGCGGGTAATTCGCAGTTGATCATCCAATCGATTCCGAACCGGTCCGTTAGGCTTCCGAAATATGCACCCCAGAATACCTTTTCCATCTTCATTTTCACCGTGCCGCCGTCGGAGAGCTTGGCGAACAGGTCGTCGCTCTCCTCCTGGCTTTCGGCCATGATCGAGATCCCGAAATTGGTCCCCGGCGCAAACGGTTCCGGTTGCGCATACCACCTGTCGCTACCCATCAGGACCGACGACCCGACAGGCAGCGAAACATGCATGATCTGGTCTTTGCTTTCATCCGGCACCTTCATGTCAGGCGGTCCATCGCCGTAGGTCATGAGTGTCGCGAATTCTCCGCCAAACACCGAACGATAGAACTCGAACGCCTCTTTGCAGTTGCCGTCGAAAAAAAGGTACGTGTTGAGTGTCATGGGAAACTCCATTTCCGGGCACAATATTCTGGAGATGCGTAAATCGGCGAAGTCGGGGATTCAAGCCAATTCACCGTCGTGGTCCCGCTGGCGTTCAGGTATGAGGGAAAGTCGTGTCGTTGATGCTTTTGCAAACCGGGATTGACGTCGAGAGGTTCCTTTCACGCAGACGATCGGCCAATTACATCTTGCGGAGACCGGATCACGCCATCGAAGAAACGCGAACATTCATCGCGGCTGCGGAGATCAAGCGCGTGTTGAGCAAGGGTTGCCACGATTTGTCGTCATGCCAATCTGGGAAGTCGACAAAATTGCTCTCAACTCAAATCTGTGGCAATGAAGATGGCCTATTCGGCGAGTCACCCGGAGCGGTCGATTATGGATGAGAGTGCAGCTTCGCGCACCGCAATGGTCGACAATCAGGTTCGACCTTCCGACGTCACGAAGTTTCCCGTGATCAAGGCGCTACTGGCAGTGCCCAGGGAAGTTTTCGTTCCGCCCGCAATGAAACCGGTCGCTTACGCTGACATGCAGATTCCCTTCGGTCGGGACCAGGACAGGGTTATCCTGGACGCCCGGAATTTCGCAAAGATGCTCGATGCCGTCGATATCCAACCCGATGAACTGGTTCTCGATCTGGGGTGTGGGTTCGGATACTCTGCAGCCGTGATCTCCAGGCTGGCCCAGGCCGTGGTCGCGGTCGAAGAGATTACCGAAATCGCCAAGGAAGCAGAAACCCTGCTGACCCAGCAAAACGTCGACAATGCCATTGTCATTTCTGCCCCGCTCGCCGAGGGAAGTGCGCGCCACTGCCCGTACGATGTCATCACTGTCGAGGGTGGAATCGAGTATGTTCCCGACGCGATTTCCGATCAGCTGAAGGACGGCGGCCGTATATTCGGACTATTCGGGAGCGATAGAGTCTGCCGTGGGCGCCTGGGAAGGAAAGTTGGAAAAGATATTCACTGGAGAAACGAATTTGATGCAAGCGCACCTGTCCTGCCCGGTTTCAGGCGCAAACGATCATTCGAAACGCATTGGAAGAAGGAACAAGCGTTTGCCCGTGTTTTCTGAGATCGGATTTCGTCTGACTGCAGCCAGGGGTTCGAAACGTTGAGGCGTACCATATTGGGGGCCATCTGCTGCCTCTTTGTCCCAATCCAGAGTGTCGCAACGACTCTGAATGAAGCTCTGGCGCAGGCTTACCTGACGAATCCGCGACTCCACATAGGCGTCTCTTCAGTCCAGACTGCCAATACGGCCACGGCGGACGCAATTTCGCAAGCTTGGCCGCAGGTCACCGCAACGGCCGGATGGAACGCGAAAAACGACCTGTCTTCCAACGATCGGACATCCCAGTCAACTTCATTGTCGTTGGGATTGAGCCAACTTCTTTTCGATGGCGGTCGGTACGGGCACCACTTGAATGCGCTGAGAAGCGAAACCCGTTCGCAGCAACATCGACTCGTCGACACCGAGCAGACAGTTCTGCTGAACGCGGTAACGGCGTTCATGAACGTCCTTCGTGACGAGCAAGTCGTGTCCCTGGCAGAGAGCAACGTCGAAATCCTGACCGAGCAGCTGGACGCCACCCGCAGCAGGTTTGAATTCGGTGCCTTGCCGCGAACCGATGTCAGCCTGACGGAAGCCAGGCTTGCCTCCGTCACGGCCGAACTGGAGCTTCACCGTGGGTCATTGTTGAACTCGCACGAGATCTACAGGGCCGTGGTCGGATCGCCCCCCATGAATCTGGTCCCGCCGCAACGCGTTCCCGATCTGCCGTCAACGGTCGTGGAGGCGGAGGACATTGCCCTCAGGAACCACCCCAGAATTTCCGTGGCGAGACAGAACATCGCCGCGGCCGAAGCAGGTGCGCGCCGTGACAACCTCAACCGTCTTCCCACCGTGTCGGCAAACGTCTCTCAATCCGTGCGCAGAGGTCATATGGAAAGCAGCGATCTGTCCGCGGGCATTTCGGCCACCATCACCCTGTTTGATGGCGGCAAGGCCAGGAGCCAGAGAAAAAGGTCAATGACCACCGTTTCCGCACGGCGGTCCGAACTTCTGATGGCAACGGCATTGACCCGCCAGTCGATCCGGATCGCCTATTCCAACTGGGAAGTCGCCAATGCCTCGGTGGAGGCAATTGACCAACAGATCGCCGCGGCGCAACTGGCCCTTGACGGCGTTCGGGTAGAATACGGTCTTGGCGCCCGGTCTACCCTTGATGTGCTGAACGCCGAACAGGAACTCCGGACCGCGCGCGTCAACCATGCGAGAGCGTCCCGCGACGTATTCGTAGCCGCGTTCACTGTTCTCGCGGAAATGGGTCAGTTGACGGCGCAGAACCTGGACCTGGACGTGGAGCCGCATCGAGTCGACGTGCGTTAGGCCAGATTTTCTTCGGGAAATTTCTGACAGGTCTTATCCCGATCCTCGTGGCTGCAGCTGTCTCCCTGGTCGCGCCCTTCGCCGCGACCGGGCAAACCGACACGGACGGGATCCATCCTGTGACCGGAAAAGATTTGTCCGGAAACCGGTCGTCCACATGCCGGTTGTCATTGAGAGGAATGACCACCGATCTTCAGGATCCGATCGATGTCAACATGCCTGCATACATGAAACGCAAGCGCGTCAAGCGTCGACTCGAATTCCACTTCAAAAGCGAATTCACGGGTTGATGCGCCCAACGAAGACAAAAACGCGCGACGGAATTCATCCGAAGCGAAAAGACCGTGGACGTAACAGCCCATCACTCGGCCATCAGCCGAAATGCTTCCCTCGGCCTTTCCGCCTATTTCCAGCCAGGGACGGATTTCGTCAGGCCCCGTCGTCAGGCCAATGTGGATTTCGTATCCCTTGACTCCTGATCCGGTCGCCAGATGACGGCCTTCAACCCACCTGGTCGTTTTCTCCTTTCGCATTTCGGTTGCCAGGTCGAGCAAACCCAGCCCCTCGAGCGTTCCCGGATTCCCTTCAATGCCGTCCCGATCGGTGATTGCCTTCCCGAGCATCTGATACCCCCCGCAGATCCCGAGTACACTTCCTCCCCGTCGATAATGTGCCAGGATGTCGATATCCCATCCTTGTGTTCGGATGAATTCGAGATCTGACATCGTCGATTTGGTTCCGGTCAACATCACCAGCCGGGCATCGGCCGGAATCGGCGTCCCCGGCGTGATCATGTCGATGCATACACCCGGTTCCATTCTCAACGGATCGAGGTCATCGAGATTCGCCATCCGGGAAAGCACGGGCACCGCAATCTTGCACGCTCCGCCACCATTGGGAAAAACGACGGATGCCGAGTCCTCTGCCGGGAGCATGTCCGCCTTGTCAAACCATGGCAGGACTCCGAGTGATCGCCATCCCGTCAGGGATTCGATCTCGGAAAGTCCCGATTCGAACAGGTCCGTGTTTCCCCGAAACTTGTTGATGATGAACCCTTTGACCAATTTACGGTCGAACGGGGGCAATACGACACTGGTACCGACGATCTGCGCAATCACGCCGCCGCGGTCGATATCTCCGACAAGGATCACGGGGACCCCGGCCGCCTCGGCAAATCCCATGTTTGCAATGTCCCCGGTCCGCAGATTGATCTCGGCCGGGCTCCCCGCTCCTTCAACGATAATGACATCAACTCCGTCCGATAATTCGTTGAAACTTCGCATGACTTCCGGAAGAAGACGGGACTTCAACTTCGCGTATTCGGTAGCCTCGACCGTATCCAGCCGCTTTCCATTCAGGATAACCTGCGCCCCGGATCCGGATTCCGGCTTGAGCAAGACCGGGTTCATTGCGGTACGGGCCTCGGTACGGCAGGCCCTTGCCTGCAATGCCTGCGCGCGCCCGATTTCACCGCCGTCTACCGTAACGGCGGCATTGTTGGACATGTTCTGCGGTTTGAACGGGCGGACTTTCAATCCGCGATCGGTCAAACATCTGCCGAGGCCAGCGACGATCAGGGACTTTCCGACATTCGAACCGGTTCCCTGAATCATTATGGACGCTACCATGGTCGATCCTTTATGGCCTCGCCTGTCACGAGGATAAATCCCGCGTCAACACGACATGAATTCACCGACTCACATTCTTCTCGCAGCGGCCGTATTTGGCCGACCGGAACAAAAGACGGCCAACACGGCGGCGGTTCTCGGCGCGGTCCTTCCTGACCTGTCGCTGTACGCCATGGCGGGATACAGCCTGTTCGTCGTCGGAAACAGTCCCGGATACGTTTTTGGCACACAGTACTTTTCCTCTGAATGGCAAGATGTTTTCAAGCTCGACAACTCGGTATTTGTCTGGGGATTCCTCCTCGTGATCGGCATTGTACTCGCACGACCGTGGCTCGTCGCATTCTCGGGCAGCGGCCTGCTGCACATCGCAACCGATTTCCCATTGCACAACGACGACGCCCGGCAGCACTTTTGGCCCGTCAGCGACTGGGTGTTTGAAAGCCCGATCAGTTATTGGGATGCAGCCCGATTCGGCAACACGGTCGCCCTGCTCGAAACCGGGTTGTGCATTTTGCTCATGGGTATTCTGCTGGTCCGGTTCAAGTCCATCGTTTCACGATCGATGATCGTCATCTGCGGTGTTCCGCAATTGGCTTTAGTTACGGCAAACGCATTCAGCCAATGAAGCAGTGCCGAAACCCGCATGAATCGAAGTCGGGCAGACGGGTCCGCTTGAATCCTGGGGACCGGACCTGTAGTTTTGCATAGCAATCAACAAGGCGACGTGGCGGAGTGGTTACGCAGCGGATTGCAAATCCGAAGACACCGGTTCGATTCCGGTCGTCGCCTCCACCTGTTTGGTGTTTTGATCAATTTTTGCCGTACGAACGGATGCAGAGGCGGCGATTCACTATCCTCTTCGAACCTTGGCATTGTCCCCGAGCGCTTCCCTAGCGACCCGGCGAGCCTCGTCCAGCGTTCCGATGATCCGGTCGGCCGGCACATCGCCGAGAATGTCGAGGCTGTCCAGGGTTACGGCCACATCGTTGGCGAGTCCCATGATGATGCACTCGGTCTCCGACTCGGTGGCAACCTCCAGCAACTGCCCAATCACCATGGCGGCGCTGTCGTCGATATAGGCGGTGTCCGAGAAGTCGAAGATGACGACCTCGTGTTCCCTGATGTCGAGACCGATCACGCTGACCAGTTTGTGGGATGAAGCGACGCTCAGAGTGCCCCTGAGGGCCACCATGCCGACCCGTGCCGCGAGCGGGTCGTCGTCAGCCGACGCCTCGCCGTCGGCGAAGAAAGCCGTATCCAGCAGCGGCACTGACATCACGTTGTCGAGCTCCAGCCGTTCCAGCCGCCTTGCATGCACCATGCCGCCGGCGATCAATCCGATGGCGACCGCGGTGATCAGGTCAACGAACACTGTCAGGCAAAGCGTCGTAAGCATAACCAGGAGGTGCTCGCGACGGAGGCGGTGAACCCGGGACAGCATGCGCCAGTCGACAATATCCCAGCCGACCTTGATCAGCACCCCAGCCAGCGCAGCGAGCGGGATCGGCTCAACCAGCTGCCCGAAACCCATCGCCAAGGCGAGCAAGAGAAGCGCGCGCAACGCGCCCGACACCGGCGTCGAACCTCCGGAGCGGATATTGGTGACGGTGCCCATGGTCGCTCCTGCGCCGGGTAATGCACCGATCAACCCCGCAGCTATATTGCCGATGCCCTGACCCATCAGTTCTCGGTCCGGGTTGTGGCGATCACCTGTCATCGAATCGGCCACGAGGGAGGTCAGCAAACTGTCAACCGAACCGAGCAGGGCAAGGATGATAGCCGGCTGCAACGCCGGCAGCAGGAATTCGGCAGATGTCAACCGGAATTGCAGGGCGGGAAAGCCGATCGGGATCGCGCCGATGACCGGTGCATCCGTGAACCACAGCATTCCAAGCGCCGTTCCGACTACCAGGGCGACGAGAGGTCCGGGCGCAAAGTGCGAGAATCGTCGCGGCCAGAGAAATCCGACCGCGAGCGTAACCGATCCAATGGCGAAGGCACCGGTGTCGATGCCGCTCACAGCGGCCGGAAGCGCGCGGGCGGCGTCCATCGGTCCCCCCGTCGCGCCCGAAGCGCCGAACAACGGCAACGCCTGCATCAGCACGATGATGACGCCGATACCGGACATGAATCCGGAAACGACCACATGTGGCGTATAGGCCACGAAACGGCCGATCCTCGACACTCCGAGAAACACCTGCAGGAGGCCCGCCAGGACGACCACGGTCAGGGCTTCGGCGAGGCTGTCCGCGTGGCTGGTCAGCACAACCGCCATAGCGACGGTCATCGGCGCCGTCGGGCCGGATATCTGCGAGCGCGTGCCCCCAAATACGGACGCGAAGAAACCGACCGAGATAGCGCCATAGAGCCCAGCGGCCGCTCCCATCCCCGAGGCAATGCCGAAGCCAAGGGAAACGGGCAGCGCTACCACCATAGACGTGACACCGCCGAAGACGTCGCCGCGAAGCGTGGCGTAGTCGTAGTTCACACGGAATGGAGGCATGCTGCGCGCATTCGTCCTGTCGTTCGGGGCACTGACATCATCCTCGGGTACGGAACGCGTTCACTGAGGGGCTGCACAGGGCGGCAGTTGTGCGGGTAAAGGACTGCGAACGTTTCGGCCTGGGCCGGCGACATTGAGAGCGGCTCGTCAAGAACAATCCAGGCGACGCCTTCAGTACGGGGCGTCGCGGTGCGCGAGCCCCAGTAGCGCCATGTCGTGCGAAACGGGGCGGCAACGCCGCCAGGTCAATCTCTCCACGAATCGAGCGAAAGGTTCCCGGCTCGGGCGGGAGATGCGCCCACGCCGGACCCAGTGCGGCATTTGCATCACTTTCGGCGATCAGGAATCCGACAACCGCGATACCTCCGACAGCATTACGATGCACAAGGTGCAGTTTCATGGGATAACGTGTGCATTCGGCAAGATGTTCGCTGGCGCAGTGGAAATGAAACTGCGACGGTTCGTGACGGATGCCGTCGAGAACAATGTCGTTGCCGGGTTCCGGATTCATCTGAATCGTGTGTCCCTTGTTCTCAATGTCAATGTACGACGGGCGGGTAATCGAACACGACGGGCACGAGGTCGACCGAACGGCCGTTGGTCAGGTCAATAGGCAACTGTTCAGCGCCCTGGGCACACACACACTGAATGCCTCATCGTGCGATCCCCAGAACTCGGGGCCGTTGCGAGGCTCGCAGCCCCAGCACGTGGCCGGGGCCGACACCGCTGGCGTTTTCTTCGCGGGTTGTCCAATAGGCGGGCCGGCGTTTTCCATGATTCCTGCTTCGGTCCGTTACGCAGTTCCTGAGTCACCACGGCCAGTCTTGGTGGTTGCGCCAGCCTGCCAATTTGGAGGAGGCGTAAGGATCGGTAGACTACAACCATCCTTTGTACGGGCAAGTCCGATCGCGGCTTCCTTGCAATCATCCGTACTCCGCGCCAAGCCCGTCATCCACCGTATCCGTTTCGCCGGGACCAATAAACCATGGACACGTCTGGCCGATGGGATGATATCGGACTGCCAATGGCAAACCGGAACCGGACGCCCGGCAATCGATTCCCTCACTTTACGATCTGAACCCACCTCCACCCGCACGCATCTCCTCGACACGGCCGAAGCCACTTGGGCATTGCGACCAAGGAGAGAACACGCAAAGGCCGGGAAAGGCATCTGGCTCCTCCCGCCCCGGAAGGAATCGAAGCGAATCCTTACGTGATGACAACGAACAAGACCGCCATGCCTTGAACCGGACGTTTTTTTCGTCCTTCCCGACACTTCCGCTTCCTCAAATGCAGCCATCGCCATGGGCATCGACGCCGTCTATCAGACGCTCGCGCTCGCCGATCGCTTGGATCCCGCGGCGAACATGTTCCTTGGAAACGAGCTGACGACAAAGGTGATGGGCGTGACCGTGCCCGACATCTTCCGCTTGAGAACCGAGAGTGAGCGCGTGCTGGTGGACCGCCTCGGCGTCAGGTTGAAATCCCTGGATACGGCGACCGAGAGCCTGTCTGGCGGCCAGCGCCACGCAGCGGCGATTCCAGGGCCTTCTATCACGAAGACCTACACATTCTGGCCATGGACGAGCCGACCGCGTCCCTTGGGTCACAAAAGACCGCCCGCACGCTCAATCTTATCCAATGTGCCGTAGAACCCCGTCGTTCAGGGCGGTGATGCATGGCACCTTGCTTGTTGATATGGCGCCGCGGTTTTCGCGTACAACTCCTGCGCTGCGAGAACCAATTGGCGCGCAAGGAGGGACACCCGTGCCTGCCTGTGAGGGCCTGCGTAAGACCGGAGCACCGGCGGCGGCCCGCGAAGCGGGAAGCCTCGTCATTCATGGCGAGGTCGGTCACCGAAATGCTGAAGGCGCAAGACCTTGCGATCATACTGAGCGGCCAATTGCTTAACGAAGTGTTCCAGGTCTCGGACCGTATCCACGTTCAACGCCGAGGAAAACGGTTCGGTACCGTCAAATCCGCCGAATCCAACAATCAGGAAGTCCTCGGAATGGTCGCGGGCGCCAAGGAGGCCGCGAAATGGTCGCTGCTGACAACGACGCAGCCCGCGCATTGACCGAATGATTCGAATCCTGTTTTGCGATCATCGGCCCCATGGTGATGATCCTTGCCTATGGAAATCGCTTTCAAAATTGACCCACTCCTGAACCGATGGAAACGACTGCCTCGCAACAATTCGGCGAGGCGCCAGAGATGGTGTCAGTGGAGACGATCGGCGAGATTTGGCGTGCGCGGCGCGTTCAAGGGAAGTCCATTCGATCGGTCGCGAAGTCGATGGGAATGTCACGCAACACGGTTCGCGAAGTGTTGCGCTCCGGGGAGTCGGCGCCGGAGTACCGGCGTCCGGACCAGCCTCATCCGAAGCTCGGCGACTTCATCCCGGAACTCGAGCGGGGTGAAGTCTAGAATCTGCTGGATAATTTGGGAGGGGCGTGCTTCCGTTGATTTGATTGAAACCGCCGGCATTTCGCTGGCCTCAACGGAAGGACACGCCCCATGGAAAAGAGAATACCCGGTTCGATGCACACACGCGAGACCCTATCGCAGTTGATCGAAGGCCGCCTGTCGGCGCCGGATGCCCGCAGCGAGCTGGTGCGTCTGGCGACCCGTCTGATCATTGAGGAGGCCCTGGAGGCGGAGAGCCGCGATGCGCTCGGACGTGGCTACTACGAGCACGGCGGCGATCCTGAGCGTGGTTACCGCAACGGCAATCGTACCGGCCGGCTCAAGACGGCCGAAGGTGCGGTGGACTACACGGCGCCGCAGATCGCGGGCCGCGACGAGCCGTTCCGCTCGGAGATCCGGCCGCAGCTGAAGGGCCGGAGCGAGGCTCTGGAGGATCTTGCGGTGGAGATGCTGGCCCGCGGCCTCAGCGTGCGCGACATCGAGGACACATTCCGCAAGGACGATGGTTCTCTGCTGATCTCCCGCACCGCGGTTTCCGAGATCGGAGAGCGGCTGTGGCAGGACTACCAGGCGTTCGCCACTCGCGACCTTGGCGGCTACGACATCGCCTACCTGTTCGTCGACGGCATCGCGGAGCGGATCCGCCCGGGCCAGCGGCGCGAGCCGGTTCTGGCCGCCTGGGGCATGACCCACGAAGGACGAAAGGTCCTGCTCCATCTCATGTCGGGCTCGAAGGAGGACTACGAGACTGTCTCCGCCTTCTTCCAGGACATGCGGGGCCGCGGCCTCGGCGATCCTCTTCTGGTGGTCTGCGACGGCGCTCCCGGCATCATCAAGGCGATCGAGACCTGCTTTCCGCGCTCGGAGCGCCAGCGCTGCCTGTTCCACCGCATGAGCAACCTGGCGGCCAAGGTCTCCCGCGCGGAGGCCTGGCCCGAGTTCCGCGAGCAGGCCCGTGCCGCCTACCAGGCGCCGTCCCGGGCCATCGCCCGCGATCTCGCTGCCGATCTGGTCCGGCAATGGGAGAGCGAGTTCCCCAGCGCGGTGGCCTGTTTCCAGGATGACTTCGAGGCGTGCATCGCGCATCTGCGGATGCCGGTGCGGCACCGCAAGGCGATCCGGACCACCAACCTGCTGGAGCGCCTGTTCGGCGAGGAGCGTCGCCGCATGAAGGTGATTCCCAACGCCTGGGGGGAAAAGGCCGTGCTCAAGCTGATGTTTGCGGCGATGACCCGGGCTTCGGAGAAGTGGCGCTCGATCGGGGTGACCGCCTTCGAGCGGCGTCAAATGGAGCAGGTGAGGACGGACCTGGACGAAGAGTACGAACAGGCCAACGGGCCGGTCAAAAGCCCGAAAACGGAAGCACGCCCCTCCAAATTATCCAGCAGAATCGGGACTTGACCCTCGAGCGGAAGCTGGAGGCCAACAAGGAGAAGAAGCGGCGTGACCGCCCGAGCATGAAGCGGATCTGGGGGCAGCTCGCAGACCCGGGCTGCGATGCGAGCTATAATGCCGTCTGCCGCTACGCGACCGCTTGGAAGCGGCGCCATGGCGCCGGCGTGTCTGGCGCCCACTTTCCTCTGGTGTTCGATCCCGCCGAAGCCATCAAGCCCGACCTGGAAGGTCGCGCGGGCGATCTTCCGTTGGTCTTTCTGAGCCGGACCACGGTGGCCCGCGACCAGATGAGCGCCGAAGAGCTGGACGCCCTTCAGAGTGAGGCGTTCAGGTTCTCAGGTGTTGGCGCCCTGGAGCGTTGAATATTTGACCTGGCCCCAGCGCATTCGGGCCGGGTCTATCGCGAAACGGTGGAACCCGAAATCCGTAACGCGGGTTCAATATGCGCCATCGTCTGCGCGGTGGCAGTATCGCCGCCGTCGCGCAGCAAGGCGACGAGGAGTTCGCCGGCCTTGCATCCGATCGTCAGCGAATGTGCATCCATCGTCGTCAGGCCCGGCAAGCTAGCTTCAGCGATATCGTACGCACCGAAACCCGCGATCATAAGTTCATCGGGCACCGAAACACCGCGCCGCTGACACTCGGTCAGAGCACCAAAGGCGGCAAGGTCCGAGACGCAAGCCACGGCGTCTATCTGTTTCCCTGCATCAAGGACTCCGGCCATCGCCCGGGTGCCTTCGCGTATTGCCACCGGCGGCGGACCAACCGAAATCAACTGGTAGTCCAGTCCCAGCCTCTCCGCAGCCGCAACAAATCCTTTCCTTCGATCAGCACCGCGCGTATCGCCTTCGTCATCTCCTCCGATGAAAACCAGGCGCCGCGCACCGGCCGATTGCAGGTGTTCGACCATCCGGCCCATCGCGTCCGCGTTGGAAAAGCCGACCGTGTAGCCCACGGGCGATTGGGGGATGTCCCACGTTTCGATCACCGGAATTCCGGCGCCTTCCAATAGCCGCCTCGCACGATCAGTGTGGCGCCCCCCTGTCACTACCATTGCTTCCGGCCGTCGCCGCAGCAGCTGTTCAATCAGGCGTTCCTCCTCATCCACGTCATAGTTTGTGTAGCCAAGCAGGACCTGCAAACCGGCCACCTGCACGACTTCGTTGAGGCCGCGCACGGTGTCGGCGAAATTCGAATTGTTCAATGAAGGAATGGTGACGGCAACGAACCCGGTTCGTTGCGACCGCAGGTTCGACGCCGTACTGTCGAAGACGTAACCCATCTCCTCTGCGATCATCAGGATCTTCTTGCGCGTTTCCTCCCCGACCGACGTATCCTGCCGGAACGCCCGCGATACGGTCATCAGAGAGACGCCGACAGCCTTCGCGATGTCAGCCATTTTGGGTGGCTTCGGCATTTTGGCTCCCCGATTTGTATCGTTAACATCCCGTATTCAGGGAAGGCCGACACTATTTCAAGCATGCGTTTACACGCTCGAGCCGTGCGACGAAAATCGAATCCATGCGCTCCATCGTGATACCGTCGCATTGAACGCACAGGATTTGCGCGCGCCAATGCCGGTTGAAAGGCGCGAGGTCCTTTCGGTAAAGGCACAAGCAGAGCGGCCGTGACATCAATGGCGTTGAAACCGACCAGGCCGATGTCCATATGGCAATCCGGACCCAACTCGCGGCACGCCATTATGGCGTCAGTTGTGCGGAACTCGTCAAAAAGAAAATCGAGGTCCCAAACAGCCATGGCTCGAGAGGCACAGTTTTCGGTACCGCGAAATAGTGGTGGATGCGGCAGTCGAAATGCTTGCCGACGATCGTCCAGGTCATATCCTTTGGCTGTTGCCATTTGCGACCGACAAGCGCGGCTTTCCCGGTACGGGAATCCGGACAGGTGATGGCGAGGTTCAGCGGAATTTCCGCCGCACCCTTTTCGCGTTCTCGGCCGAATACAGCCTGCATGTTGCGTTTGCCCGAAAACCGGTGCCGTAGCAGGAAAAGCCGGTCGAGCATTCCGGTGTTTACATAGGGGCTTAAGCCAAAGACGGCGGCATCGACGATTTCCGGGTAATTCAGGCTGGTGACGACGTAATCGCTGACCGAGGCGGCCTTCGCTGCCGAGCTTGCCGTGCGGCCGACCCTGGCAACCAGTGCCTAAATCTTCTCGGCATCGAGATCGAACACGGTCAGTGTGTTTCCGGTTTCGACAAGCCGGATGCCGATGGGTCCACCCTTTGCGCCCGCACCGACAAGTGCGGCTTTTTGCGCCACGATCCTCTCTCCCTGATTTTCGCGGCCAGAAAATCGACCAATTGGTCGAACGGCTGGCCGATATCCGCGGTGATCGCCCTCTCGTCCCGGCCCGGCGGCTCGAGCGTGGCCAACTGGCTTTCGAGCAGCGAAACGGGCATGAAATGGCCCGAGCGGTTCAACATCCGCTCAGCCAGAACTTCTCTACTGCCCGCCAGATACAGAAAACAGACCGATTCCCCAGCTTTGTCACGGATGATGTCGCGGTAGGAGCGTTTCAGTGCCGAGCATCCAATGACAACCGACCCGTCAAGTGCCGCGAGCCGTTGGCCGACCCTGGCCAGCCAAGGTGCGCGGTCTGCGTCAGTCAGCGGCGTGCCGCTCGACATCTTCGCGATATTTGCGGGCGGGTGCAGGTCGTCGCCATCTGTGTAGTGCATGCCCAGCCTTTCGGCGACGGCAGCGCCGACCGAGCTTTTTCCGCAGCCGGACACCCCCATGACCACGAACTTGCCGGTTAGAGGCACGCCGTTATCCCGCCGTCGACAAAGAGCGTGTGACCATTGACGAAACTGGATGCGTCCGATGACAGGAACACCGCCGCGCCCACAAGTTCCTCGACCTTGCCCCAGCGGCCCGCCGGCGTGCGGCTTTCCAGCCAGCCGGAAAATTCCGGATCGTTCACCAGGGCCGCATTGAGGGGCGTGTCGAAATAACCCGGTGCGATGGCGTTGCAGTTGAGCCCGTGTTTCGCCCAATCTGTTGCCATGCCTTTGGTCAGGTTGGTCACCGCGCCTTTCGTGGCGGTGTAAGGCGCGATACCGGGACGAGCCAGCGCTGTCTGTACGCTGGCGACGTTGATGATGCGCCCCGCACCGCGCCCGATCATGTGTCGCGCGCAGGCTTGCCCGACATTGAACACTGTCGCAATATTGCTGCGCAACAGCATTTCGAACATGTCCGCGGGGAATTCTTCCAGCGGAGCGCGGTGCTGCATTCCGGCATTATTGATCAGGATGTGAACCGGACCCATGTCGCTTTCATAGCGGTCGATCGCCACCATGACCGCGGAATTGTCCGTCGCGTCGAAGGCCAGTTCATGAACGTGGGCGCCGTTCGCCCGCAGCGAGGCCGCAGCCTTGGACAGCTTGGCCGTATCGCGTCCGTTTAGCACGATGTTCGCACCGGATTCGGCCAGTCCCTTTGCCAGGGCAAACCCGATCCCCTGCGAGGAACCTGTAACAAGCGCGGTTTTCCCGCCGAGATCGAACATCGCTATGCCAGTGGCCATGCGCCGCTTCCCGTTTATTTGACTCGACAAGACGTGATTCCTCCACTTATGTTATCGATACCATCATTGTCAGCATGAACAAGGAAATGTCGAATCCCGAGATCATTCAGGTTGGCACTTTTCCGGAGTGGGACCGGGCTCCATTGACCAAGCTTTTACAATGCATAAGCTTTTCAAAATGGCGGACCCCGAGTCACTTCTGAGCAAGTCCGGGCGCGCAGTGCGGGGAATCGCGACGCGGGGGGAATTGGGCGCCAACCGAAAGATGATCGAAGCCTGTCCAAATCTCGAGAACATCTCTGTTTACGATGTCGGATTCGACATGGAAATCGCCTATTGCGACCTTGCACCAAAGGGCTGCGCGCCGGACTGGACCTTCATTGCCGATCCGGTGGAACTTGCACACCACGTCGATTACCTGTTTGTGACACTTGCCGCTTCGGAAGAGACCCGCCATATCGTGGGCCGCGAGGTGATCGAGGCGCCCGGACCCAAAGGCATGGTGATCAATTTCAGCAGGGCATCCAACATCGACGAAGCTGCACTGCTTGACGCATTGGAAAGCGGCACGCCGGGATCTGCTGCGCTCGACGTGTTCGAGGGCGAACCCGACCTGGATCCACGCTTCCTGAAGCTCAACAACGTTTTTCTTCAGCGGCATTACGCCTCAGGCACCTTGGAGACCCGGAATGCCATGGGTAGGCTGGTGCGCGATAACCTGACTGCGCACTTTGCCGGTCAACCACTCTTGACGCCCGTTCATTGAGACCGCGATGAAATCTGTCGTCATTCTTTCTGCAAGGGATCTTCGGATCGAGGACCGCCCGGCCAGGGATCCCGGCGCGGGCCAGGTTGAAATCAGCGTGGCGGCGGGGGGAATCTGCGGGTCTGACCTTCATTACTACAATCACGGCGGCTTCGGAACTGTCCGGCTGAAGGAGCCGATGATCCTCGGCCACGAGGTCGCCGGGCACATCACCCGTCTCGGGGAGGCCGTGACCGGCCTGGAAGTCGGCCAATTGGTAGCGGTGTCGCCATCGCGCCCGTGCCACGACTGCGCCTTTTGCCGCCAGGCGAAATACATTCATTGCCTCAACATGCGATTCTACGGTTCGGCAATGCCCTTCCCGCACATCCAGGGCGCGTTCCGGGAGGTGTTGGTTGCGGACGCCACGCAATGCGCCCCCGCCGACGGGTTGTCCGCGGGCGAGGCCGCGATGGCCGAACCGCTGGCTGTCTGTCTCCACGCTGCCCGCAGGGCCGGCGGCCTCCTGGGCAAGCGCGTGCTTGTCACAGGCTGCGGACCGATCGGGATCCTGTGCATTCTCGTGGCCCGACGATCGGGCGCGGCTGAGATCGTGGCGACGGATCTCACTGGCTTTACACTGCGCATGGCCAGGCAAAACGGCGCCGACGGCGCCGTGAACGTCGGCCAGGAACCTGAACGGATGACCGCCTATGAAGCAGGCAAGGGGTATTTCGACCTGCTATTCGAATGCACCGGAGTGGCACAGGCATTGGTCGGCGGAATCGCCGCTCTGCGCCCGGGCGGGACCGTGGTGCAGCTTGGGCTTGGCGGTGACATGCAGCTCCCGGTTCAGACAATGACGACGAAGGAAATCCGGTTCAGGGGTTCGTTCCGTTTCCACGAAGAGTTTTTCACGGGCGTCGAACTGATGCAGAAGGGCCTGATCGACGTCAATCCGCTGATCACCCAGACCGTGGCGCTTGACGACGCCGAGAGCGGGTTTCAACTCGCCTCTGACCGGAACCAGGCGATGAAGGTGCAAATTTCGTTCTGAACGGTCGCTGGCCGTGCTTTCCGTGGTTAGTCGGCTTGCGCATCAATTGTGGCAAGCGCCGCACGCGCGACCGCCAGGTCCTGCCCAGGCGAGCCGGGTCCGACGCCGGTCCCGCCAAGTAGCACGCCATCGAACCGGACCGGCAAATCACCGGCGAGCCCCGTGACTTCGCCCGCGCCGATCTGCGGCTGAGGAACTTTTGGCTGGTCATCCGAATCTCACCAAGAGTTTTCCGCTGCCATCCACGATCACGATGTATTGCGGCTGACCGATTGTCTCGACCACTTCCACCGCGGCGCCTAGCCTGAATTACCAAGTCTGATGATGCTTTGGCATTCTGGCGGGCCGTATGGACGTGCTCTCGGCCGCCATCTCCCTCAAGGTCGATGTCGATCTCCAATTCACGGTTTCGGCGGCAAACCTCTACCGCATGCTCGCGCAGACCATCGCACACGGGCACGAGAAACGAACGCTCCGGACCCTCTTCCGGAAGTTCATCCATGCGGCGGCCGAAGTCGCCATCGACGAGGCCCACATCACCGTCAGCTTCGGGCGCCGCGCCAACAATCCGTTTCTCGCCAAGAACGGCTTCGCCGGAAAGGAATGTACCATCCCATGGTTCGTAAACCGGACAACACGTCCCTCATTCGAAAAATAGCCCTCCCAAATTGTCATATCACCGAGTGACCCAGAAACTCAGGCTAACCAGGGCACTGGGAGAAGTGCTGGGGCGTAGGGTAGACCCTGCTGAACCTGACGCAATTCGTAACAGTCGCCTGCGCGAGGCGGTCAACGAATCGCGCCAGGCTGTCCATGAAGCGTGATCCCGGGGTCCTGCTGGAGGATATTGAACGAGCCGCCGAGAAGATAGCAAGCTTTGCCGAGGGCGTTGGATTAAGGGCCTATATAGGTAACATCGGGAAACAGCGAGCGGTCGAGCGCAACTCCGAAGTCATTGGCGAGGCCCTGAACCAGCTTCATCAAACAGATCCCGAGTTGGGTGGGCGCATCACCGACTCGCGTGATGTTGCGGGTTTTCGCAACCTGTTGGTCCACGGTCATTTCAGCGTGAAGCCGGATCGAGTATGGACGTCTGCCGCGGATGAACTTCCCGCATTCCGCTTGACTGTGCATGAATTGATGGCCGAACTTGATTCACTGGAGGAAACTGCAGCAGACGAATGCGACGAAAGCCCATTTTCGTTTCCCGGCCCTTTAAGGCCACCATCACCTTTCGATTGATCTGCTGGGTCGCAGCTAACTTGCCATTCAGTATGTGAGAGGGAAGTCAGCAATAACATGCAGAACCGGTTGGCGGCCTGGCGTGAAGTTGCGATTGCAATCCTGCATATCGCTTGAGAGGTGCTCTCGTTCCGGTTTCCGCGTGCTGCCACATTCCCATCGCGAACGACGAACCGTGGCCACTGCAGTCCGGTTCGACTGCAGACCGGCGAATTCCAGAGCGCCCTGTGGTCTGGAGCCTGAAGCCTGAACCGGTCCGCGAATGCGGATGTTCCTGCTTGCCTGGATAACGGATTCTCAAGAGCGGGTGGCCGGCCGGTCGATAGGGGACTGAAAGCGATGGATGGCGGTCTTCGGTGCTCTTGCCAGCGATTTGGTATGCTCACCGTTATAGTCGACAGCGGCATCGGGCGTGATCTATGCCGCTCATTCGTTAACCTTGTCGAGGCCGATCGACATTGAGACGACGACAAGTGCGGCGATTGCGAGCACGATCTGCACGCCCGAGACGGCGGCGACGATGGGCGAACTGGTGTACTGCACGAGGGCCAGCAGTTCGACCGGCAATGGACGGTCCCGAAAACCGTGGGTGAAGATCGCGACCGAGAGATTGTCAAAACCCTCGACGAAGGTGAACACCGCGCCCGCGAGGATCGCGGGCATCAGGAGAGGGAAGGTCACCGTACGGAGGCTCTGAAACGGCGTGGCGCGGAGGTTTGCCGCGGCCTCTTCGAGCGCTGGATCAAGGCGCATCAGCCGGCTTTGCACGGTCCGGACCATCACGGCGAGGATGAAAACGGTTATCGAAATGGACTGAAGCCAGATCGAAGGCGAGACGTCCACGAGCGCCCCAGCGAAAAGAACGGCGACGCCCAGTACAATGCCCGGAACCATGTGCGGAACAAGAACGAAGACCGAAAGAGCGGTCGTCCCCCGGAAGCGGCCGCGCACGCAGGCGAGCGCGGTCGGAACGCCAAGAACGATGCAGAGAACCGTCACCGTCAGCCCGACCTGGAGGCTGTTCAGCATCGCCTCGACGAGTTCACCATGTTCGAAGACAGCTTCATACCAACGGAGGGTGAAGCCCGCGGGCGGGAAGGTGACGTAGGCGCGCGTATCGAAGGAGATGATGACAACGATTATCGACGGCGCGACCAGAAGGACAAGGGAGAAGACTGCCACAGCGAGCACCAGGCCAATCCCGACCACGTCAACCAGCGAACGACCGCGAAACCACTTCATGCGTCGTGGCCTTTCGTCCATTTGGTGAAATGATTGGTCAGGAGAGCGATCGCCACAAGCACCATCAGGCAGGTTACCATCAGGATCAGCGAACTGACGGACCCCTTCGACCATTCGAGCGAGAACACCACCTGCTCATAGATCATGGTGGCCGCGTTCAGGTAATTTCCGCCGCCAAGAATCTGCGGGACGACAAAGGTGGTGTAGGTGAGGGTAAAGACGAGCGCCGACCCGGTGCCGATGCCCGGAACGCTGAGCGGAAGGATCACCGTCCGTAGCGTGCCGATACGCGACGCGCCAAGATTCTCGGAGGCTTCGACGAGACTCCTGTCATGGCGGCTCATGACCGCGATCAGCGGCAGGATCATTACAGGCAAATGGATCTGCACCATCCCGATCAGCACGGCCCAATGCGTGTTCATGATCCGGAGCGCCTGGTCGATCAGGCCAAGCTGCAGCAGCGCCGAATTCAGGACTCCGCGCCCGCCGAGAATGACCAGCCATGCATATGTGCGGACAATACCGCTGGTCAAAAGAGGGGCGATCGTGAGCACCAGGATCAATCGCTTCGTCCAACGGCCGCCGGTAAGGAAGAGATAGGCGACAGGGTATCCGAACAGGAGGCAGAGCGCCGTCGTCGAGAGCGCGAGATTCATGGAGCGCTGGAAAGTGATCCAGTAGAGTGGATCGGTCAATGCGTTGGTGAGGTGCGCGAGCGAGAATGTCTGCGAAACGATAGTGCCGCGGGAGATCTCGAAATCGGAGAAGCCGAGCGAAAGGAGAATTGCGAAAGGTATCACGGCGACCACGATCAGCACGACGATCGCCGGAACAGCCGGCCAGATTCCGCGGCCGGACAGGAGCGCATCGGCAACCTGTTCTCCGAAGCCGGGCGGCGTGATGCGCCGATTAGTCGCCGCCTCGGCCATCAGCCGGGATAGACCGAACAGGAAGCAGGATCGATCACGGAAAGGCTGACCTGGGAACGGTCCATGACTGGGCGATCGCGCTCCTGGCGCATCGCGGAGACGCGGATGACGTTTCCGTCCGAGGTCTCGACGTGATACTCGATCAGCGGACCGACATTGCGGTGAAACGAGACCGTGCCCTTCCAGGACCCGGCTTCAGGCGGTCCGAGCCGAAGGTTGTGGGGGCGCGTCATGACTTTGACGCCGCCCGTCAGGTCGGTCACGACCGTCTGACCGTCGGGCAGCCTGACGTGCCCCGTGTCGGCCCGGGTTTCCAAAAAATTGGACACGCCGATGAAGTCCGCGACGTAGGCGGTGGCGGGGCGGTCAAAGATCTCGTCGGGGCTCGCGACCTGTTCGATTTTGCCGCCGGACATCACGGCGATCCGGTCGCTCATCGTCAGCGCCTCTTCCTGATCGTGGGTCACGAAGATCGACGTGAGACCGAAGCGCTTGATGAGCTGGCGCAGTTCGACCTGCATTGCCCCGCGCAGCTTGGCATCAAGAGCGTTGAAAGGCTCGTCGAGAAGAAGGACGCGGGGCTCCATCACGAGAACCCGCGCAATGGCGACGCGTTGCTGCTGCCCGCCAGAAAGCTGTGATGGGTAACGATTCTCGAACCCGGTGAGCGACACGGTCTCGAGTACCGAGGCGACCCGCTGCGCCACCTCGGCGCGCGGCTTGTTGCGCATCCGCAGGGCATAACCGACGTTGCGCGCGACGGTGAGGTGAGGGAAGAGCGCGTAGCTCTGAAACACGACGCCGACCGGGCGGCGATTCACGGGCACGTCGACAATGTCCTGCCCGTCGATCTCGATCGTGCCGCCGTCAGCCTCCCAGAAACCCGCTACGCAGCGCAGCAGCGTGGTCTTGCCGCAACCGGACGGGCCGAGGAGCGTCACGATCTCGCCCTCGGCTACGTCCAGTGTAAAGTCCTGAAGAACCCTCGTGGCGCCGAACCGCTTGCCGACGGCCCCGATTCCAAGAACCGGGGCCGTGGTTTCGACAGTGTTCGAAGGACCCGCGGGTCCTTGCATCATGCTGCGAACATGCGGTCGAAAGTTTCGACAGTTTCGCCTCTGAGCGGCGCGAAAATCGGCCAGTCGAGCGAGGTTGTGCTGTCGAGTTCGGCCATCGTTGACGGCACGTAAGGCGCCGCTTCCGGAGCGACCGGGATGCCTTTGACAACAGTTCCGAAATAAATCGGAGCGCTGCCCGCCATCTTCTGAATGCCCTCTGTCAACAGGATGTCGGCGAATTCGTGCACCAGGTCTCCCGTACCTTCTGCCGTGTTGACGAAGTGGACAATGTTCGTCGGCAGCATAAGGGGGCCGGGTTCCGTCACCTTGACATAGCCGATCGGAAGACCCGCGCCGGCCGCAAGCGCCGTGTTGACATGCCAAAGAGGCGCAAGATCCACCTCACCGCGCTCGATCATCTGCTGCAGAAGCGGCGGGCTGCGTCCCACCAGCGGGTCGAGTTCCTGCCACTTGTTCAGTGCAAACGCCATGTCGTCCTGCGGCATTCCGAAGGCTTCGCAGGTCGCGGCCAGCACTCCGAGCCCGAGATTTGACTGCGGTCGGCACATGCCGATGCGACCGTTGTATTCGCCGCTCCACAAACCGGCCCACGTCGTCGCCGGGTTTGCGATCTTCGAGGTGTCGTAGGCGATGCCGATGCCTTCGAACCAGATCGGTTGGCCAACATCGTAACCGTAGGGCATGAAGCGGGGGTCGACGTTGCCGGAATTCGGGATTTTCGAGAAATCCAGCGGTATCAGCACGTCTTCGGCCAGTGCGTTGATGATCGCAGGCGATCCCATCACCGCGAGGTCATAGGGCGAGTCGCCCCGCGCCGCCTTGATCTGCGCCAGGGCCTCGGCCGAGAGTCCACCGATGACGCGCAGGGAGATCCCCGGATTGCGGCGACCGAGCTCTTCGCCCGCCGCGATGAGCGGCGCGTCGGATTCATTGCCGTAGCCCACCATCACAAGCTCGCGGCTCTGGGCGCGCAGGATTGATGGACTCGCAAGGGTCGTGGCTGTGGCGAGGCCGCCCAGGACCGTACGTCGGGTCAAATGCATAGTATTCCTCCAATGACTTTTCATTTGCGGGGAGAACCTGGCGGGCGGTCGCCCGAGACTCAGCTCCCTGCGCGCTTTTAACATTTTTGCGGCATGCTTTGAAAGAGTTTCTGGGAACCGGAAGGAAGGCGCGCGGCCCTGCCCGTCTTTGTTGCGCCGGCGCTGCCAGCGGCGACCAGCGTGGACACCTCGCCTCTGGGGGAGATCCACGCTCGCGACATGACCGCTTGAATCAAGTTCGCCTCGCCTCTTGAAAATGGGCGCAGCCGGTGCTGGCCTGCACGCGCAAATGATCCGCGAAGGGCGAGATCAGCGGACGCGAGCGCGGATTATGTCTGGTATTCCTGATCGTTCCGCCAAGCACCATGACGGTCATGCAGAGGTGATTTGCAACGGAAACGACCGTGTCTGGTCTGCTCGTGATGACGACAGCGCCACACGGTTTCCCGGTCAGCGCAAGCGCAAGCGCCAGCGCGGCGGTTGCCGCTTCGGGGTTGACCGTTTCGCCAATTCGGAGCTGGCAGTACGCGAGCCAACCGCTACTCCGATTGCCTTGCCATAGAACCGGCTCGGCAAGTTCCGGGGGCGGAAGCGGCGCCCGGGCCGAGTCGAATTCGCTTCGCTCCGGATACAACCTGTGCTCATCTGGTGGCCGGAATGTGAGCGGTTCGTCACGGCCGACTCGCCGGATGGCTCGGCGCCGCTCATTTTCAGGGTGCTCAATTCGGGCTTGCGTTTTATTGTCATCCATCAGATTCCGAAAAATGCGTCTGCGCGATACACTTCCCGCATACGCATCAGTTACGCCGAGGAGCACATCGACATGAACTTCGAGCAGCGAATGCGGGAGATTCGACACGAGCCTTCGTCCGACGCGCCGGGAGATCCGGAAAGATTGCGCCGCATCGCACTCACCAAGACAGAGATGATGTCGCAGGGCGAAGCGATAAGCGCGACGCTTGCGGCCAACGCAGAGCATTTGGCCTTGATTGGCGGCGAACTTGCGAACCGGTCGATCCGGAAGATCGCGATGGTCGGTTGCGGCGACAGCTGGATTGTGGGGATCGCAGTGCGCCATGCCATGGAAGGTCTCCTGGGCGCCACGGCCGAGCCTTGCGAGGCGTTCGATTTTGCCACCTATGGGCTCGAAGTCATCGACGCCGACACGGTGGTGATCGGCCTCAGTTCGAGCGGCAAGACCAGGCCGGTGATCGACGGGCTGAAGGGCGCCGCCGCGCGCGGCGCCTATACAATCGGGTTATCGAACACGCTCGGATCTCCGTTGATGGAGGAATTCCAGACCGCGCTGCATATCCGCGCGACACGCGCCGGTTGGCCCACGCAATCGAGCACGGCGGCGATGGCGTTAATGCTCGCGCTGACCGCGTCCGTGGGCGAGGCGCGAGGAGATGACGCCTCGGCTTTACGCACCGCGCTCGAGGAACTGCCCGGTCAGGTTGACGCGGTGGCGCAGCGATTCTACGGCCCTGCGCAAGAGGTGGCTCGCCGCCTCGCCCGCGCCGACCTCGTTCTTCTGACCGGCGCCGGTCCTTACCTTGCGGCAGCTGAAGTCGGTTCTGCCAAGCTGGGGGAACTGGCGCCGATCCACGCATACGCATTGCAGTTGGAGGAGTATCACCATTACCGCACGCAAAAGGCCGGCGATCCGCTATTTCTTATAGCGCCCGACAGGGCAAGCCATGGCCGCGCGCTCGAGACCGCGATCATGAGCCGTGGCATCGGGGGGATCTGCGTCGCGCTCGTTCCTGAGGGCGAGACCGAGATCTCGGAGGTCGCGGACGTTGCCTGGCACCTCCCCGAGGTGGCCGAGGAGACCCGACCCGTTGTCTATTGCGTACCGCTGCACCTTTTCGGTTACCACGCCGCGGTGGAGCGCGATGCAATCGGCCTTGGAGCACCGCGGCTTGGAGGATGACGTGATTCCTGATCTTGTTGCGGTCGGGGGCCTGACGGTCGACAATGTCGTAGCGGCTGACGGCACTGTCGCGCTTGAACAGGCAGGGGGAAACGGGGCCTATTCGGCCGTCGGTTTGCTGATGTGGCGGCCGAGCGCAGGGCTAGTGAGCGCGGCGGTCGAAAGCTATCCCCGCAGAGCGCTCGAGCGTCTGAAGGCCGGCGGCGTCGATCTTGGAGGGGTTCGATGGTTTGATGAACGGCTCGAATCCTGCGACTGGTTCATCTATGATGCCGGCGGCAATCGTGAGGAGGGGCTGAAAAGCCCGTCCGCGGCTCTGGAAAACGCCGGCTTTCACACCGACCGCCTGAGTGCGGACGAGGTTGAACGCTGGCGTACGACACTTTCGGAGCGCGATACTTCGGGCGAGATCAGCTATTCCGGTTTTCGCGATCGCCACCCGCTGACACCTGCCCAGATCCCTCCGGAGTGGCGTAAGGCCCGCGGCGTCCACCTCGCGCCCAGCCAGCCCGACGTGATGTTGACAATGCTTGACCATTTCGCGGCTGGCGGGACTCGCTTCACTGCGGATCCGGGCTGTCAGCTTGCCGCCCGTCGGCTGGATGAGATTGCGCCGATTCTCGCTCGCCTCGACGCCTTCCTGCCGAGCGAAGTTGAGCTGCGGGCGCTCGTTCCCGGCGCCGGTCTTGAAGACGCACTGGACGAGCTTGCCTCACGCTGCCCCGGCGCGGTCGCGGTGAAACTGGGTCCGAAAGGCGTGCTGGTCCGGGATCGGGAAACTGGCGCCGCGGTAGAGGTGCCGGCGGTTTCCGCGGATACGGTCGATCCGACCGGTGCGGGAGACAGCTTCTCCGGCGGATTCCTTGCTGGGCTTGTTGAAACAGGCGACGCTGTGGCGGCGGCGCGGTTCGGTGCAATCTCGGCGGCACGGGTCGTGGCGGCTTTTGGCGCCGACGGGGCGCTTCCGGCGGATCGCGAAGCTGCGCGTGCCGCTTTCGATCGCTATCACGAGGTCGCGTCATGACTTTTGAGATTCTTCGGACGGGGCCTTTGTTTTTCGCGGCCCGCCGCCACCGTTCTTGCAACCGGTTCATGGACGCCGTGGGGTCTGCGTGAACCGGCGCGATTTCGAAGGCTATCGCCGCGGCGCTCCGGCCATCCGCTGGCCGGGGGGCGCGCGTCTGGCTGTCTCGATCGTCGTAAACGTTGAAGAAGGGGCCGAGCTGTCCCTGGGAGCGGGCGATACGCGCAACGAGCATATCTACGAGGTTGTCGAGGCGATCGAAGGCGACCGGGATCTGTGCATGGAGAGTCATTTCGAGTACGGGCCGCGCGCGGGTTGGCCCCGGATCCGGAACGTGCTGCGCGGGCGCGGGATTCGCGCAACGCTGAATGCCTGTGGCCGCGCTGTGGCGACGACGCCCTGGATTGCCGCTGATGCGGTTGCTGATGGTCATGAGGTCGCCGCCCATGGCTGGCGTTGGGAGCGGCACGTGCACATGGAAGAGTCAACGGAACGCCGTGCGATCGCGCGTACGGTCGAGGCCATCGCCCGTGCCGCCGGAGCGCCGCCCGTCGGCTGGCACACGCGGTCCGCGACTTCGCTCGCCACGCGCGACCTGCTCATAGAGCAGGGCGGATTTCTTTACGACAGCAACGCCTATAACGACGATTTGCCCTACACGGTCGATACCAGGGAGGGCCCGCACGTCGTTTTGCCTTATGCCTTCGATTCCAACGACATGCGCTTCTACAACGGCGGCGGCTTTGTCTTCGGCGAAGACTTCGCGCGCTACTGCATCGCCGCTTTCGAGCACCTCTGGCTCGAAGGCGCGTCGGCCCCGCGCATGCTGTCAATCGGACTGCACACGCGGATCATAGGGCGGCCCGCACGGATCGGCGGACTTGAAGCGTTTCTCGATCATGCCCTGTCTCGGGAGGGCGTCTGGTTCGCAACGCGGGCTGAGATCGCGCGGGCTTGGCGCACGGGACTGGGACTGCCGGAATGGATGCCGCGACGGTGCCCGTCCGACTTTGCACCCGAGGAAGGACGTCCCGCATGACCTGCAACCTCGTGGTCCATTGCGGCGCATGGCCGGACATGACCTGGACAATCGGTGCGCGGTCGGCGGTTGCCACGCATATGGACCGCGGGCCGGCGCATGCCGGTTGGCGAAGGAGCAGTGGGATCGCGGTATCCAGGAGGTTCTTTTTGTTGACGGCGGATCTCGACCGCGCCGCGGCCGCAATCTCGCGGGTCGCGTGGACGCTTCCGCGAGGAGTCTTGGGACGCAGCGCCAGCTGCAATTGGACAAAAGGACTTTTTGCCAAGCGAGCGAACCGCTCTGCCTCAAATGGTAACGAAGATGGCCTTCCCTGTCGCGGAACCTCGTGGCTGATCGCTGTGCCCTATACGTGTGGCGTGCTGACCCTCTCCGTGTCATGAGGATCGCGCTTGTCAATCCGAACACCAACGCAGGGACGACGGCAGCAATGGTCTCAATTGCCGCCGAAGTGGCGGGTGCGCGGGCGCGGGTCGAGGGGCACACAGCCCGATTCGGCGTTCCGCTTATCACTGAGCCCGTAGCACTAGACCGGGCCGCGAAAGCGGTCGCAGCGCTCGCACCCTCACTTTCGGCAGCCGACGCCGTCATCGTCGCGGCCTTCGGCGATCCCGGACTCGCCGCGCTTCGCGCCGCGCTCGACGTGCCGGTGACGGGCATTGCGGAGGCGGGCATGGCCGAGGCCGGTGTGAACGGGCGACCGTTCGCAGTGGTCACGACAACACCAAAGCTTGCCCCGTGCATTGCGTCGACCGCCGCCCGTTACGGACATCTGAGGTATGCAGGGACCTGGACGACCGACGGCGATCCGACGGCGCTCACAGCCGACGCCGCCGCGCTTGAGGCTGCGCTTGCCAAGGCGATCCGTTGCGCCGCCGACAGCGGGCGTGTCGAGGCGGTCATCATTGGCGGTGGCCCACTCGCAATGGCCGCTAAAGCATTGTCCGCGGCGGCGCCGGTGCCACTTGTCGAGCCGGTTCCGGCAGCTGTGCGTCTGTCGTTTCTGCGCCTTGGAGCGGAGATCCCGGCATGAAACAAACACTGGTCGTCGCCGATCGAATTGTGTGCGGGTTTTCCGCCGACGGCGTCCCCGAGATTCTCGAGGACGCGGCCATGCTGATTGAGGCCGGCAAAATCGCGTTGGTCGGCGAGGCGCGCCCGCTTCGGCGCGATTACCCTGAGGCAAGGGTGGTCGGCGGCCGCGGCCGGGTTGCGATTCCTGGCCTCGTCAACGCGCATCATCACGTCGGGCTGACACCGTTCCAGCTTGGCGCCCGGGACCAGCCGCTCGAACTTTGGTTTCCCGAACGGCTCGTCATGCGCGACGTCGACCCGCGTCTCGACACGCTGTTCTCGGCGTTCGAGATGATTTCTTCGGGTGTCACGACGGTGCAGCATTTGCACAGCCGCGCGCCCGGCGACGCCGATGCCGTTCTCGCCCGCGCGGAAGCGATCATCGGCTCTTACACCGAGATCGGAATGCGGGCGTCATACTCGTTCGCCCTGCGCGATCAGAACCGGATGATCTACGAAGCCGACGAAATCTTCGTGGCGTCTCTTCCAGCCGCCCTTCGCGGGCCGGCGGCAGCCTATCTCTCGAACTTCGCACTGCCGCTCGAGGCTCAAATAGACGTCTTTCACGCGCTTCGCGCGCGTTGGGCCGAAACGGACCTAATCGGTATCCAGATCGCGCCTTCGAACCTCCACTGGCTGTCCGACGCCGCACTCGAGGGTGCCGCGCGTATGGCCGAGGACACGGGGGCGCCTGTTCACATGCACCTCCTCGAAACACCCTATCAAGCCGAATACGCGCGCCGCCGAACCGGTGGTTCGGCGCTGGCCTTCATGGACCGCTTCGGTCTGGTCGGACCGCAGCTCACAATCGGGCACGGCGTCTGGATGTCTGGCGAGGATATGGATCTGCTTTCGGATCGGGGCGGGTGCCTTTGCCACAATTGTTCGTCCAATCTCCGGCTAAAGAGCGGCACGGTTAACCTGAACGCCTTTCTGGCCCGCGGCGTGCGTGTTGCGCTGGGCATCGACGAGGCGGGCATCAACGATGATCGCGACATGCTTCAGGAGATGCGACTCGCCTTGACGCTGCACCGGCCGGCAGGCCACGACGCACCCTGTCCCAGGGCGACCGACATCCTGCGCATGGCCACCGAACACGGTGCCGTAACGACACCATTTGCCGGCCGGATTGGGCGATTGTCGCCCGGCATGGCCGCCGATATCGTGCTGCTCGACTGGGCAACCGTTACGGGGCCCTGGCAGGATCCGGCAATTCCTCTGATTGACGTCCTCCTTCGGCGGGCGAAGGCCGGCGCAGTCGAAACGGTTATCATCGGCGGCGAGACGGTCTATGACCAAGGCAACTTCATGCGGGTGGACCGGCAGGCCGTCCAAGGGGAAATTGCACGTGCGCTGGGGCGTCCGGATTCAGAGGCGGAAGCGTCGCTTCGACGCCTGGCATCCGATTTGGTGGAACCGGTGCGCGATTTTTACAGAGACTGGCTCTGAAGTTGAGCTCGAGCCTGCCAACCGCTTGTCCGGCGCACCGGCAACGGGACGGCCTTTTGCGACTTTGAAATTAGCAAGGCGTAGGCGGGCAATTCATGCCCTCACGGGCCTGAAACTGTAACACATTCCTTGGCGGATTCTCTGATCCAGGCGCCAATTGCTGTGCCTGTATAGTCAATGATATATATACAAAACAATGATTTATGAAATTGGACCGTCGAAGTCGGGTGGATGTTATTCTTGGAAACAGCGTAACTGCTCACCCCGAATTTGCGGTTGAGGGAATTCCTGCACGACAGCGGTCAATCTCGCGAAACGGTGCTCGCGGCCGTCTCGGTCCCCAACCTGCCACGGGCATTGCCCGGCCATTGGACGGGACACGGACATGCGGACAACCGATGTACCGGGCTGCCTCGCCCCGCAGGTCTTCTGGCCCCTTGGTCCCGCAACAGTCCGTCCCTCGGGAATTCGGCGTCAATTATCCTTCCTGAACACTTCTTCCAGGCTGTCGGCATCCAGTGTCCGGTCCAGCCAGCCATCGAGATCGTCGAGGTCGCCCGCGGCAATGCGGTCCCTGACCCTCGGCGGCAACGGACCGAACCGGCGCTCAAGAAGGCGTGTCAATCCCCGGGCCTCGCCCCGTTCCATCAGTGCTTCCGCGATCGTGCCCACAAGGCCCTCCATTTCGTCGAAACCCGCCTCACGCAGGTTGGTGCGCAGAACCTCCAGCTCCCCGTCGGGATGGGTCTGCAAGATATACTCAATGACCTGTTTCTGGAAAGTGGAATCCACGTCGGCCAGGCCACCGGCAACCAGCGTCAGGTACTCCACCGTCCGGCGGACGAGTGCGATCAGGGCAGCCCTGACCGCCGCGTCACGCGACAGCTCCTCCGCCGGCAGTGCTCTCAGTTCGCGGAGGATGAAGCGCGCCCCGGGCAGGAAGACCAGTTCCGGGTCCTCGGCCGCGATCATCGCTTCCAGCCCCTCCGCAACCGACCAGCGGGCCGCTCCATGGTAGAACACGACCGGAATGATCGGTGGAAGGGCACGGAGCCGGTCCGTCCGGCCCTGTGCATGGCGCATCCAGATCCTTATCTTATCGGAATGTTTTTCCTATCGGAACCGATCAGCGATATCTCATGTCTTTTCAATCGGTTACCCAGGAGCAATTCGGATAACGTCTTGCCGCGTATCAGGCCGATGACCTGACATTCCGACGGTTTTGACCATGCAGTAGGTGTTGGAGCTGCATTTGCGGGTCGATTCCGTCGGGAATCCTGCCTTCCGACCCCTTCAAGGGAGTTTCGGAGTTGCTCCTGGCCGAGTTTTGGGAGCCAGAAGGAAAATAATTGTCAGAACCTTTTACGGCCACGGATCCGTGATGACAACGGTCACGTCGGGCTCGCCAAATGTCAGACCTGCGGTCTCCGTACGCATCAATTGAACCCGGAACAGGGTCCCGATTACAAAAGGTCAAGATGACATGATTGCCCCGGCCGGATTGCAATCCGGCCGGGGGCTTGTCTTTCTGAAGTTACTACCCCTACAGAAGGACGTTTGCTATTTTATCAGATGATCATTGCCCTGTCGCGGTCTGGAATTTCGTTGGCCAGATCGATGAATACCTTGTCAGGCTGACACAGGAGGCGGGCTGTCCGCATTGCGGCGGCCCACTGGATCGCGGAGATTACCCGCGCAAGCCGCGTGGTCTGCCACCGGAACTTGCCGGTCAGATCTGGAAGCGCACCAGCCTGTGCTGTCGCAGTTGTCGCGGGCGGACCCTGCCACCGTCACTTCGGTTTCCGGATCGTGGACAATACGTCGCCTGGTTCCGACTCTCGGTGTCGGAGGCGCTCAAAAGTGGCAAGAAGGCGCTTTTGACCCTTGCCCATGAGTTCGGGGTCCCGCGGAGCACCTTGCGACGTTGGCAAAGCGTCTGGCGCGAGATTGTCCAGCCGCCCCGGGTCTGGGTAGAGGTTTGGACCATTCTCAAATCCGTGTCCGGCTGCCTGCCAGCTTCGACAATCGATCAGATGGCGTGCCCGACCTGTCGCGATCGGCTGCTGAGATCACTCCATAAATTATGTCCGGCTTGGCTTCCGGACACAAAATCCGTGATCGGTTGTAGTCGCGCAGAACATCTCCATCGAACCCTTTCTTTTCCTGTGGTTGATCCGGTTTTGCATGGATCAGACCGGGAGAGGCAGCATGGAGGAACAAGCGAAGGCGGCTTTCAGATGCCATGACCTGATCGCGCCACATGAACGATTGACAGTCAGCGGTCCGCTGTCAGTTTCGTCATGCCCGAACGGTGAACTGGCAGCGGTCTTGCGGGGTCTCGCCGCCGGGGGACGGATGTATCCAACGCGCCGCACAAATGATCCGGTTTCCGCGTGCCCGGCCACCCGGGAAACCGAGTCATGAGTTTTCCGTCTGGCGAGAGGACTTCATTCCCTGACCTCCAGGATCGGTTGAAGGAGATCATTCCCGGTTACCAGTCCTGGCTGGAACAGCAAGGTCTGGGATCTCGCCGGATCGCCAATCTGGTGTGCATGGCACGACACATCGTCACTTGGCTTGCTGTCAGCGGTATCGAGATCGCGGCATTCGACATCCGCGGGATTGCCGGTTTCCTGTCGCACGACTGCACCTGTCCCGGGAGATTTCAATCCCCTCCGTTGCGCCGCACGCGAGAGCGGGCAAACAGGTTTCTCACCTGGCTCCTGGACACCGGCCAGACGGAACTGCCGTCACTGATCGTCGAGGGCGGAAAGCATGTGGACGCGTTCATCAGCGACCTGTCCGGCCAAGGGTACAGTGATTGCACGATGCAAGACCGTTCGACGGCATGTCGCCATTTTGTCGTCTGGCTCTACTGTTCGGACCTTGTCCTCGACCAGATCGACGATGGCGTGATCCGGAGGTTTCTCGAACACGAGTGTACCTGTTCCTGTCCGCACTTCTTCCGACGTCCCAGCCGGTTCACGGGATCATCCGGTGTACGCATCTCGATCGAACGGTTTGCCGATTTTCTCGCCTGCGCGGGAGTGATGGAACCCTGGCGAACAGAGGAGGCACCGCCTGCAGCGCGCAACGTCTTCGTCGATGGTTATCTGGACTGGATGCACCGCCATCGCGGGGCGCGCGAAAGAACCATCTGCATCCATGAATGGCATTTGAACCGGGATGTGCTGCCGGATCTGGGTGACGATCCGGCGTCATATGACGTGAGCACCATTCGGGCAGCTTTCATCAGCTGGGCGCAGACCAGATCATCCTGCCAACTTGCGGGCATGGCTACCGTTCTGCGTGGCTATCTGCGGTATCTTGGCGCCAACGGATTCTGCAACCCGGCGCTTGTTGCCGCCGTCCCAAGCGTCAGGATCGAACCGCAAGCCGACCTTCCGCGGTACGTGACCGACTCCGAAGTCGAGGCACTGATCGCGAGTTGCGACACGGCCACGTCGATCGGCATGCGTGATCGCGCGATCATGCTGCTTCTGGCCCGGCTTGCACTGCGGGCCGGCGACATCCCGGCGCTCCGACTGAAAGACATCGACTGGGAACAGGCACGTATTCGGGTGAGCGGAAAGTCACGCAGAAGCGAAGCCATGCCGCTGCCCCAGGATTGCGGCGATGCCCTGAAGATGTACATTCTTCATGGTCGCCCCCGTGTCGACAGCGACTTCGTCTTCCTGAGGTCATGTGCTCCACATCGTGCGTTGTCTTCCGGGAGAATCGTCTCGGAGACTGTCCGGCGCGCCAAGGAACGGGCCGGGATCGATGGCGAGGGCCTTCCTGCCGCACATCTGTTCCGGCATTCGCGCGCCACGAACCTGCTGCGCGGTGGCGCTTCGCTCGAAACCGTGGCCACGATTCTGCGTCACGAATCGATCAAGACGACAACCCTTTATGCACGAGTCGACACGCGAATGCTGCTGGAAGTGGCTCAACCATGGCCGGAGGATGAACCATGACCCTGTCCGAACAGGTAGCATCCTATGTGGCCGGGAAGCAGGCGACGGGCTATTCCTTTGTTTGGCAGGCACGTTTCCTTGGCAGCTTTGCCGCCCACGCCGAAGCACAGGGCGACCAGTTCGTTCGGATCGCGACAGCCCTGGACTGGGCGTCACAGGCATCGACGCCAAATCAGCGGATCATCAAGCTCAATTTGGTGCGCAACTTTGCCATGTATCTGCATGCCGAGGATCCGCGCCACGAAGTTCCTCACCGACATGCCCTGGGTCGAAGATCCAAGCACCGGCCACCACCGCACATTCTGTCGACGGACCAGGTCAAGCTGATCATGAACGCGGCGCTGGAACTTCCTCCCACAGGCTCGATCACCCCGCATGTGATCCACACCATCATCGGCCTTCTCGCGGCGACAGGAATGCGACGATCGGAAGCAACCGGCCTGAGGCTCAGGGATCTGACCAGGGATGGCATCGAGGTTCGCAATGCAAAGTTCGGAAAGTCACGACTGCTTCCCTTGCATCCGTCAGTGACGCGCGCGGTCGATGCCTGGCTCCGGATACGTGGCCCCGGCAAACCGGACGATCCGCTCTTCATCATGCCATCGGGGCACGCCGTCAGTCCGGACTATCTGACCAAGATCTTTATCAGGCTGGTCCGCGGCCTGGGTCTGCGTGGCGAACCGGGCACACCCGGCCCCCACTTGCATGACTTGCGCCACTCCTTCGCGTCAAGGTCTCTTGAGAACGTCACGTCCGGCAACCGGCGCGACATCAGCCGCCACATGTTGGCGCTGTCAACGTACATGGGGCACAGTGAGATAGCCAACACCTATTGGTATTTGGAGGCAACGCCAGTCCTGCTCAAGCAAATATCGGCTGCGACCGAAGCCTTGCATCTGCAGGGGAAAGACAATGACTGATCTTGCAAAACCGCTCACAACATACCTGCACCAATACCTGCCGCACGTGATCGGCACCAGCAAGCATACCATCAGGGCTTATACCTTGACCCTCGAATTGCTCCTGGTCTTCGCGGCCCGGCATCACGGCACCCGGCCCAGCAAGCTGACAGTCGCAAACCTCGATACCGGCACCCTGCTCGCCTTCCTCGAACACCTCGAAACTGCCCGAAACAATAGCGTCGCCACGCGCAATCTGCGGCTGGCCGCGATCAAGGCTTTCTTCCTCTACCTCGAGTTCGAATATCCGCAGTACGTCGACCATGCTGCCCAGGTCAGCGCCATCCCCTCCAAGAAGGCCGATCAGGTAACGCTCGACTATCTGACCTCCGACGAGGTCAACGCCATCCTGGATGCCCCGAACAGGGTAACCCGGACTGGAATACGCGATCACGCAATGCTGTATCTCGCCTACGACGCAGGACTGCGGATCTCGGAACTGGTCAACCTCCACCTTGCCAGTCTCAACCAGCCCGAACTCGACCAGGTCAGGGTCATGGGCAAGGGCCGTCGCTGCCGCGTTCTGCCGCTGTGGAAGGCCACCAGTGCAGCTCTGCACAACTGGATAGGCGTGCGTCCGGACGGACCCGACCAGCACCTGTTCCTCAGTTCCTCCAGGAAAGGCATGACTACACGGGGCTTCGCCAAGCGCGTTGAAGTTCACGTCGCCACGGCCGCGACGGTTGTTCCTTCCATCGCAAAAAAGACCGTGGCTCTCCATACGCTACGACACGCCTGCGCCTTTCGCATTCTCGAGGCGACCAACGACATTCGTCAGGTCAGCACCTGGCTCGGCCACGCGGACCAGAAAACCACCGAGATATACTTGCGGCTCGATCCGGCCGAGAAGCTCAAGATCCAGTCGAGACAGAAGCAACCCGAGATATCTGCAGGAAGTTTTGAAGGTGTGGAGGACGAGCTCCTGGCCGCGCTCGCGAAGATCAAGACGTCATCGTCGTAACCTGATCCAGGCAGGGATTGTCAACTACCGACACCCAAACGTTCCGATAGGAAAAACATTCCGATAAGGTTCACTATCAGAAAGTTCTGATAGCTTATCATGTACGAAGCAAGCTGCAACGGAGTGCCGGGATCGGCCGAACTCTTGTGCTCTGCGAGCAGGTACACAAAGGCCGGGCCGCCCGAGGCAAGCTCGACCCTGAACAGCATGTCGGACTGGCTGACGCGCAACGCCTCGTCCACGTAGCTGCCGTCCAGCGCCACGGGCGGCGTTGCCGCCAGGAGCCCGACGATCCGCTCCGGCAGGTGATCGCGGATGAGCGCAGCGGCGCGCCCCGGATCGGAGGCCAGCGCCCGGAACAGCCTGTCGTGGGGAGTGGTGGGGAGTGCCGGAAAAATTTGGGTCTTGCTTTTCCCCGCCGGTGTCTCACTTCGCCCTGCCTGCTCGGTCGGTCCGTCCCCTTCCCGCCTGTCGCTTTTCCCGCTTCTTGCCATGGAACCGGCAATAACAGCGGGGCGTTGCTGCGTCCAGAGGACGCAGGATGCCTGGCGCAAACACGACAGGGGCCGGAAAAACCAGCGGTCGACAAAGGTGGAGACGAACCCGCGCAATCAATGACTGGACAGGGGGAGAGCAGTTACGAAACAGCAACAACGCATCAGAAAGCATCATCGGCAAATTGCACCTGCGGGCGCGCTGCCAGTGCAACCGCCCCGGTGTCATCAATCTGATGGTCGGCGGTCAGGGAGGAATCAGCAGAACCAGAGATCACCGTCTGAAACATCCTGGGCCGCGGCACAATTCGCGAAATGATGTGGGATTCCCGGATATTCCTTGGCAGGAAGCCAATATGGTTCGTGGGAGCGACGCCGGGACTTCGCCAACGGACCTTGCGGCAATTGAAATTCAATTCGTGGCAAAATATCATCAAATTCTAAATTGCCCACCATAGGAAACTCGCTGCTAGCTGGAGCATTTTCGGTCTGGCCGAACTCGCAATCGATTGGTTCCCGGTGCGTGGAGGGACAGGGATCCGGCAGCAGGTGCGATCAAGCGACCAGTCTGTTCGGAAAATTCTGAATCTCATTCCGAACCGGAAGAACGGCTCTGGCGGCGTTGTGTGACAGCGCCGTTGAGTCGCTTGGCATGAACCAATCGCAATCAAAGACAGACCGAGTCGACCAGAAGAATTGATCATGACAATCCTAACCCGAAGAGGGTTCCCAAGGAATTCGTCTCTCGAAATGGCCGGCCTCGCCGCATTCGGTTTGACGCCGCAACAGAGGCGTTCGCTGCAAGGCAAATGCGATTCTGGATGGGACCGGGTGCCTCTGCCGGTGATCCGCTCATTGAATTTGGGATGCGCGGCGCTGCGGAACACGGCTACGATGTCTTGTTCGACAATTTCTCGAATGAGGGCGATACAAAGTTCACGGCCGCCTATGGCGCCAATGACCTGCCAGACATGTTCGAAACCGATTATCCGTATATGGGTAGCTTCCTCGATATCGGGGCCCTCGATCCAATGGACGACATGTTGGCTGCGGTGAACTATCCGCTCGACAACGTGTTGCCGCATACCCTTGACCGATGCCGCTGGGACGGAAAACTCTATGCAGTTCCGCTTGGTTGGAACTCATGGGTGCTGTTCTACAATCTCGACCACCTGGATGCTGAAGGGTTGCCGACTGACCGGGAACCCGAAAGACCCGAAGGATTCGTCGAATGGGCGAGAGTGACGACCCTGCGCAACAGCGCGGGCGACATCATCCAATCCGGCATTTTGTGCCCGAGGTCCGGCATTTTTCCTAGCAACATCTGGGAAGCGCTGCTTTACCAGTACGGCGGTTCGATGGTGACCGATGATGGCACGGCCACGATTTTCAACAATGAGGCGGGCAGGAAAGCCGCCGAATTCGTGCTTGATTGCCTGTACGATTGGGAAATCACTGATCCGAATATTATCACCCAACTCTACGACTACCGGCTGCAAGGTCTGGGTACGACCTTTTTTTCCGGCACCTGGGCGGCGGGGAGTTCGATAAAGCAGAACTTGAACTTCCAGGCTCACCGTGCGAGGGGACTGCCAACAACTGTTGCCACCGTGGCGGGCCTAAATTTGGTGAACATCATGATCCCATTCATCGAATCGAACGACGTTCTTGACGACCCGCCAAGACTTCGCAAACGGCTGCGCGACCACGGTTACCTGTTTATCAAGGGCATGCTGCCACGGGACGAGGTCAGCGACCTGCGGCGAAAGTTTCTCGAGTTCTGCTCAGAGGCCGGGTGGCTGCGCCCGGGTTCGGACTTAATGGACGGCTTGACTGACCACATGCCAATCATGGAAGGTGAGCCGGAATACGCTGCCGTCTACGCCAAAATTCAGTCGCAGGAGAGTTTTCACCGACTGAAATTCAATGAAGGCGTTATGTCGGTCATGGCAGATATTTTCGAGGAACCGGTCGTTCCCCTGCCGCAGACGATCGGTCGTATCGCTTTCCCCCGGGACAACGCGCGCGGCACCCACCCGCACCAAGACTGGATTTTCGTTCGCGGCTCAACCGAGACTCTCTCTCTCTGGGCCCCGCTGGGCGACGTGCCGCTGGAAGTTGGCGGACTGAAGATCCTGGCAGGCAGCCACAAGTGCGGATTCCTCGAGCCCCGGCCTTCTGAAGGTCCGGGCCACCGGGTCGTTGACACCGATCCGGATCTTGAATGGCACCAGTCCGCTTATCAGTGCGGGGATGTTTTGATATTCAAGATGCTCACCGTGCACGGTGCGGCCGAAAACCATACGCCGGACAAGTTACGGCTGTCGGTCGACTTTCGTTATGCCGGCACCAGCCATGTGATCTGCGATGAATGGCTGGAGCCCCACGGCAGCGGGCCGGACAAAGGGCCCTTCACTTGGGCAAATCTTCAGAGAGAGTGGCAGGACAGTCCGATTGCCGATTACTGGGAATCCTGGGTGAATGTGAAAACGCGGCCTGGTCCGTTGTTCTGGGAAGGGCAGGAAGGCTGACAGCAGTGACGACACGCTGTAGAGACGATCCGAGTTGAGTTTCCCGGGAGACCGGAGTTTGTATTCATGCGCGGCGAAACTGCAAAGGCGAGGGCTGCGAGTCGTTCACCGCAGCGCCCATGAGTTTGGGAAATTCAAACGATATGCCATGGTGAACGACACACCAATCACGCCTGACAGTCCGGCTCTGATGGTTCACTGACCAACCCCCAAATCCCGCAGAATCACTCCAAACAAACTATCTGGGATGCACCCGACGCCGTATATCCCCGCCCTGAACGACGGGTTTTTCGGCGCATCGGATAAATTTATGACATTTCGGTCCGGAAGTGTACTGATCATGTCCTTGGGACAAGACCAACGGCCCGCCTGAATGTCATGGCATCATCAGATTTGGTAATTCAGGCCAGCATTTCCAAGGTTGCGCGATGGGTCAGAACGCGCGTGCATGCAGTGAATTCCACTTGCCGGACTCTCTGTGTTTGCCTGTCAGCTGTCAGCTTCTTGACGCTTCCAATTGGTATCGATAGCAACTTCGCCTGAAAAGTCTGGAGCTCCCAATGTCTTTCTTTGAGTCCCGTGATCCCGTTTTTGACGGTTACGTTCTGGGAAACGCCCCGCTCAAACAACTTGCCACCGGGTTCGACTGGGTCGAGGGACCAGTCTGGTTCGGAGATGCGGGCTGTCTGCTTTTCTCGGACATCCCGAACAATCGCATCTTGCGATGGACTCCTGGCAGCGGCATCACCACATATCGTCGGCCATCGAACTACAGCAATGGACACACTCGCGATGGCGAGGGCCGGCTGATCTCTTGCGAGCACGGCGCCAGGCGGGTGACACGAACCGAACATGACGGACAGGTCACCGTGATCGCGGACAAGTTCGATGGCAAGCGCCTCAACTCGCCCAACGACGTGGTCGTGAAATCCGACGGTACGATCTGGTTCACGGACCCGCATTACGGGATCATGACCAATTATGAGGGCTATCAAGCGGAGCAGGAACTGCCGTGCAACATGTACCGGGTCGACCCGGTCACGGGTCAAATGGACGCGATGGTCACGGACGCCAACTGCCCCAACGGACTGGCGTTTTCACCTGATGAGTCGCGGCTCTACGTGGCCGATACCGGGCGCCTGTTCAGCGATGACCCGCGGCATATCCGGGCTTTCGACATCGGTTCCGATGGCAGCCTGGCCGGCGGCGGTGTATTTCACGTGGTCGATCCGGGCTTCGCGGACGGATTGCGTGTCGATACCGACGGAAATCTCTGGTCTTCCGCTGCAGACGGCGTCCACTGCATATCCCCGAACGGCGATCTACTGGGCAAGATCCTGGTGCCTGAACTGGTCTCGAATGTCTGTTTCGGCGGACGCGCCAAACACGAACTCTACGTTACCGCAACCACCTCGATCTATCGCGTCTCCCTGAACCGGCAAGGGTCCCAGCACCCATGAGCACATCGGAAATCGGATTGATCGGTCTCGGCACGATGGGGGCGATGCTGTCGCTCAACATTGCCGAAAAGGGATTTGCGATTTCGGTATTCAACCGCACCGTCGCGCGTGTCGACGGCTTCATGAAAGAAGCCGGGCCACTGGCGGCGCAGATTACTCCGACTCGCGCGCTGGAAGAACTCGTCAACTCGATCGCCGCGCCGCGCGCAATCATCCTGATGGTGCCCGCGGGCGAGGCCGTGGACGCGCAGATTGCGGCCCTTCGCCCCCTGGTGAATCCGGACGATCTGATTATCGATGCGGGCAATGCGAACTTTCACGATACGAATCGCCGCGCCAGCGAGGCCGCCGCCGCCGGTGCGCCCTATCTCGGCATCGGGGTCTCGGGCGGCGAGGAAGGCGCGCGGCACGGACCCTCGATCATGGGCGGCGGCGACCGCGCGAATTGGGACCAGGTAGCGCATGTCTTCGACGCCATTTCCGCCAAGTACGAAGGCAAGCCCTGCGCAACCTACATGGGCCCCGGAGGCGCGGGGCATCTCGTCAAGACCGTGCATAACGGAATCGAATATGCGGACATGCAGCTGATCGCCGAAGCCTATGGCGTGATGCGCGACGGAATGGGAATGACGGCTCCAGCATGCGGCGCGGTGTTCGAACGCTGGAACCGGGGGATCCTGAAGTCCTACCTCACCGAAATCTCCGCCGAGGTTTCGAACGCGACGGATCCGGCGACGGGATCGCCGGTGCTCGACATCATCCGGGACCGCGCCGGCCAAAAGGGCACGGGCCGCTGGACAGTGATCGAAAGCCAGCAGGCCGGCGCGCCGGTTCCCGTGATAGAGGCTGCCGTCGCCGCCCGTAACATGTCCGCCGAATTAACGATTCGACGCGTGGGACAAGAGTTGTTCGGCGCGGCATCGCGGATGCTGGACAGCGAAACGTTGACTCTCGGCGATCTTGAGGCGGCGCTGATCGCGGGGAAAATCATGTGTTACGCCCAGGGCTTCGCACTGCTGGCGCGCGTGGGAGCGTCCCATGGTTGGGAACTGCCAATGTCCGCAATTGCCGAGACCTGGCGCGAAGGCTGCATCATCCGATCGGCGATGCTCAATGACATGTCCACTGCACTCGGCGAGGACCCAGGCCGCAACCTGATGTTCGCCCCCTATTTCGCCAACCTCTTGCGCAGCAACGAGGCCGCACTGCGCAAGGTCGCCGCGGTAGCAGTTGCCCATGGCCTTCCCGTTCCGGCAATGTCCGCAGCGCTCGGTTATTTCGACACAATGCGCACCGCGCGCACGACTGCAAACATGATCCAGGCCCAACGCGATTTTTTCGGGGCTCATTCATTCGAGCGGATCGATGCCAAGGGTGCCCATCACGGACCTTGGGGCACGAATCAATAGCTGGCGGAACACGTTGGAAACGGTGCGGTTCGTCAGCTCGTCCAATTTGACCGCGATTCCGGTGCGTTCTCCGTTCCGTTCACATTCTTCACACCGGATATTCTCCCGATGCAGGGTTGGGGCCATGATTCAAGCTGTTTTCCGGGAACGAAACCCGCGCAAGTCACTCGAATGAGCGCGTTTGGCTCCAGTCGCGAATCTGCCCGGAAGTTCCCGAGAATTCGAACTGTCTCATCGTGGACAGAGAGCCAGGCGCCAGAACGGAACGCGTCAGCCGCTGGCGTCAAACGGGGGATGCCTATGCGCCCCTTTTCGACCGTTGACGGCACATCCGGGGTCTAGATGCATGGCATTTTTCATTTCGTCCGCCCTGATACCTGCGCTTCTTCGAATGTCGCCATCCCCGAATGGCACCGAAGTGCGGCGCGAACAACCGGAATCGCGAGCGCACCCCCGGTTCCTTCTCCGAGGCGCAGCCCCAGCCTGAGCAACGGGAGTTTGCCAATTGAATCGAGCAGTCGGCCGTGTGCGGCTTCAGCTGACAAGTGGCCGGCAATGCAGTGGTCAAGTGCGCCTAACCTGGCTTTCTCGAGAACCGCCGCGGCGGCCGTGCATATGAACCCGTCAAGAATCACGGGTATTGACTCGATCCGCGCCCGGGCGATGGCACCGGCCATTGCCGCCATTTCCTTTCCTCCAAGGCGACGCAACGCTTCGAACGGGTCATCCAGAAACTCGAGATGAGTGCTCAATCCATCAGCAACCGCTGCTCGCTTGACCGTGATACCCGACTCATCGATGCCCGTTCCCCGCCCGACCCAGGTTTCAGGATCACGATCAAACAACGCGGCGGCAACCGCGGAAGCGGCAGTCGTGTTCCCGATTCCCATTTCACCGACAACCAGCGTGTCGCACGCAGCGTTGACTGAGTTCCATCCCGTCGACAGCGCCTCGACGAATTCCTCCTTTGTCATCGCGGGTTGCGACGTGAAATCGGCCGTCGGAACATCGAGCTGCATCGGATAGACGGACAATTCGGCACCAACTTCGTCGCACAACTGATTGATCGCAGCACCGCCCGAGCGAAAGTTTTCGACCATCTGAGCGGTGACACCCATCGGGTAGGCCGACACGCCATGGGCGGTTACGCCATGGTTACCGGCAAAGACGACGATGCATGGTGACTCGATGCTCGGGTTTGGGGTTCCCCGCCATCCTGCATACCAGGCTGCAATGTCCTCGAGGCGGCCAAGAGCACCGGCAGGCTTGGTCAACATGGAGTTCCGAAGGGCGGCCTCCTCGATCGCCTGGGTGTCCGGTTCCGGGAGCACTTCCAGCATTTCGCGAAAATCGCCCATGGTTTTGAACCGGAACGCATTCATTTCTTGACCCTGGATGTTGTTTTCAACGATGACAAAAGGCATCCTAGCAACAAGGACTGGTACCGGAATTCAGGAACTTCGTGATGCAGGAATGGCGCGAAAGACTTCCCGAATTCCACCCCCGTGACCTGCCCGTTGCGATCGGCTTTCTCACCCGTTTCCCCATGCCCCCGGGTTTCGACGAAAGCCCGGAGTACATCGTCAGAAGCAGTTGGGCCTGGCCGGTTGTCGGCGCCATTGCCGGAGCCGTAGCCGGCGTTGCCGGCGCATCGCTCGGCTGGCTTGGAATCGATCGTGAAATGACTGCGATTGCGGCTCTCGGCGTGCTCGTGCTCGTGACCGGCGCGATGCATGAGGACGGCCTTGCGGACAGCCTGGACGGCCTTGCGGGAGGCTCCACCGCCGAGAAACGACTCGAAATCATGAAAGACAGCCAAATTGGTGTTTTCGGTGCGACGGGACTTGCACTGGTTCTCCTTGGGCGATGGTCGGCGATTTCCGAATTCGAAGGGTTTCAACTGATTGCAGTCCTCCTGGTGTCATCCTGTGCGAGCCGGCTGCCGATTGTGCTGGCCATGGCCGCGCTACCGCCGGCGCGGGAGTCAGGGCTTTCCGCTTCGATCGGAAGACCAACGGGTCAACTCGCGCTTCTGGCCACGGCCGTGACGACCCTCATATGTCTGGTTGCGTTCGGACTTGCCGGGTTGGCCGCAGTCGTTGTCGCCGTTATCGGCGCCGTACCGATCTGTTTCCTGGCGAGGCAACTCGTCGGAGGTCAGACCGGCGATATCCTGGGGGCCTCCCAGCAATTCGCAGAACTCTCGGTACTGGCAATGTTGACCTCTGTCATTCAATGAACCTCCGTTTCACGATGCGGCCATCCGGGAGTCCGGGATTCGAACAACCAGTTTGCCTGAAAGATCTGCCGGTCCGGCCTTTTACTTGGCGCGGGATGCGAGAATCGTACCGATCTTTTTCATGGCGGCGGGCTCCTCGACCTCTTCGATGACGGCGACTTCTCTGGCCAGTCTTTCGAGCGCGGCTTCGTAGAGCAGACGCTCAGAATAGGACTGCTCTCTTTGTTCGTCGTTCCGGTGCAAGTCCCGAACGACCTCCGAGATGGCAACCAGATCCCCTGAATTGATCTTCTGGTCATATTCCTGGGCCTTGCGAGACCACATTGCCTTTTTGACCTTTGGCTTCCCGGTCAGGATTTTCAGTGCGTCCGTGATTTGTTCAGGTGTCGAGAGCTTGCGCAAACCGTTGCCAAGCGCCTTGGCTATCGGAACCTTGACCGTCATCTTGTCCTTTCGAAAATAGATCTCGTACACATCCGTCTGCTTTCCGAGAACTTCGATACTCGTCACGCTCTGGATCTTGCCCACGCCATGAGCAGGGTAGACAACGAACTGGTTCTGTTTGAACGGTAGTCTTTTTCTTGTCTTGGCCATTGGGTTCCTTTCCGGGATCATCTCGATTCAGCCAGGAGGAATCGAGACAATGATTGCCTGTCAATCCGTGAGTAGATCGCCCTGGAATTGTCGTGATCGGCCGTTTTTCACCATTGCCCCGTCCGGCTTGCCTGAAGCGTTGAACCGCATCCGGTCAAGGCGCTTGACAGTGAACTCCTTTCGAGATCCTCACCGTAAACGTCCATGCGGGACGCACGTCAGATCGATCAACTTTGCGGCGACGTCCGAGATTCAGTGTTCATCCCCCTTCCCCAGGGTTGGGAGAAAAGTACTTTTCCAGCTTCCCTTCTTCTCCGTCACGATCTTCCGCCCCCGGCAGCTTTTCCCTCTTCGAGATGATGACGGGCCAGAGTTCGGAATACTCCCGATTGAATTCAACCCAACGTTCCATTCCCGGCTCCGTATCGGGCAAAATCGCGTCAACCGGACACTCCGGTTCACAGACGCCGCAATCAATGCATTCGTCCGGATGAATGACGAGCATGTTCTCGCCTTCGTAAAAACAGTCCACCGGACAGACTTCGACGCAATCCGTATGCTTGCAGGCTATACAGTTATCGGTAACGACATATGTCATGGTCGTTCATCAGTTCAGAACTTCTGGGAAAGCGCCAAGCCGGTTTTGTGCGAACACTCAACATATGGAGCAGATGTTGGTCTTTCAAGGCAATTCGACCGTCGCATCCGAATTGCCGGGACTTGTCATGCCCGTGCAGGCAAGACCTCACGATAAAGCAGCCGTGATTCCGCTGGCGGTCCTCGACGATGTCCCGAAGCCAGGACTTCAAGCACGCGAACCCGTCGCCCGACAGTCACGGTCACGACAGCACCCGGTTCAATTCGATACGCAGGTTTCCGGATCTTCTCGCCGCCGACACGAACCCTTCCCGCGCTGACATTTGCTGCAGATTGACTGCGGGTCCGATACACTCGAGCATACCATAACCACCGGTCAATTCGAATCGAATCTTTCAATTCGACCGCCGCCCGGGATTCCCCGACATGTCGTCCCTCAACGCCGCGAGCACCGAAAATGGATTGGATGGATCGTGCTCCACCTTTTCCCGTTTCATTTCCGGCGCCGGTTTCGGCTTGTCGCGCCGTCCGGAAACCTTTGGCGGCTGACCCTTCTTTTTCACCGGTCGGTCTTTCCTTTCTTTCCGGGGCCGCTTGGGCGGAAGCCTTCGAAACACATAGTAGGTCTCGATTGTCTCCGGCGGGGCCTCAACCACCGGATCCGGAGGACTGTCTTCCTTCCTTTCCGGATCCGTTCGCGATGTTTCCGCCCGATCATCTTCGGCAACCGGGGGATCATGGCTGTCAGATCCGTTGAACTCGGCTCGCGGGTCGGCCGCCGCGTCCGGACCGCTCGCGGATTCCGCTTCCATTGCCGAGCCCACATCGGAATTCTCGACATTCCGGTCGCTTTCGTCACCGGCCGCCGACGCACCTTCGCCATCCGTCTCCGGTACCGGGATATCCGAACCATCCGAATTTTCCGTGGATTGTGAATCGGAATTTCCGGACTGGGCGCGTTGTTTGACACGTTCTCCCTGCTCGACCGAAAACCCTGCAGAACCCATGAAATCGGCAAAACCGGCATGCGACATTCCCGTCAGCGACAACATGTCCGTCGATGCTTCAAAACCTTTTCGGTGGTCTTCAACCCTGATCAGGTCCATCACCCGTTCCCACATGTCGGCGCGAAGCGCCCATTTCCCTTCGACCCTGTATCCGGCCCAGGAATAGAAGGCCCGCGGTACTGCGCTGCTGATCTCGAAGACAACCCGCCCCGGTATTGGCGGATCCGGAACCGGGTCAATCCGGTTCTGCAGTGCCCAGACAAGAATTCTCAGACGCGTCGGAGCCGGTTTCAAAAGGGAATGCACGAATATTGTGCGCTGACCAAACCGAACACCGTGCTTTCTGATCAACTTGCGGTTGTCCTGATCGAGTTCGCGAACTTCCTCGGCAACGAGAGACCTCGGGAGAACGCCCAAGGAACCGACAAGCCTGTGAGCAACACCGCGTGCGATTCCCGCGATCGCCTCGTCGTCCCGCATCGCGACCAGAGGCGCGAAAACCGAGGCAAAGCGCGAAAGAACAAAATGCTGGAGCCGCCGCCGAACCATCTCCGAAACCTGCGGACCTGCGGCTTCATCCACGTACTCTCTTGCGACCGGCGACAGGACATCGGCGCCAAGTTCAAGCTTCCCGACCACCCAGCCGTTCCAGACCAGCTCACCCTGCCCGTTGATCTCCATGTCCTGGTTGCTGGCGGAATAAAGTCGATGTGCACGACGAGCCAGTTCAGGCGCCAGCGCCTGTTTGGCGGCAGCATTGAGCGTCTGCAGAAACTCACTCGCAACTTTCGGGTCGGGATTAAACCGGAACCCGTCGATCCGGCCGACATGCTGTCCTTCAACCGAAACTTCACCCGCGGAATCAATTTCTGCCATCAACTGTTCTTTCCGCTCAAGGCGACGCATCAGTACGGACGCCCTTCGATCAACAAACCGTTTTGTCAGTGCAAGATGCAGTACATCAGAAATTCGGTCTTCAACTTCCCGTGTCCAGCCGCGCCAGTATTCCTCGTCGGCGACCCAGCCCCTGCGCTGAACTACGTATGTCCATGTCCGGATGAACGCAAGTCTTCTGGACAGTGTATCAATGTCGCCGTCAGTGCGATCAAGGCTGGAAACCTGTTCGAACAGCCAGTTTTCGGGAATTTCGCCATTGTCCCGAAGGTTCAGGTAGACGTCCTTTACGAGATTGGCATGGTCGTGGAGCGAGACCTGTCGGAAGTCCGGAATCTGGCACGTCTCCCACAATAGCCGGACGTCCTTGCCTGATGCAACGGGAACTGCAGTCCCGGTCGTCGTGCTGATTGACTTGAGTGTCCTGACATCGTCGGCTTCCCTGGTCCTGCAGAGCACGGGGTGAGAGGGCATCGCTTCCAGGGTTTCGATCAGGCTGCCGATCGAGGCGAAATCCAGGTCGCCGTTCCGCCACTGGAGGCGCCTGACGGGTTGAAACCGGTTGGTCTCGATCGCCGCAACAACATTGGCCTCGATCGGCGGAGCCTCGCCGGTCTCGCCGAAACTTCCGTCGTTGCGGTAACGACCAGCTCTTCCGGCAATCTGGGCGAGTTCGTTGGGTTGCAGTCGTCGTACCCTTCTTCCGTCAAACTTCGCGAGGCCGGCAAAAGCGACATGGTCGACGTCGAGGTTCAGGCCCATTCCGATCGCGTCAGTTGCAACCAGAAAATCCACCTCCCCTCCCTGGTACATCCTGACCTGGGCATTGCGCGTTCTCGGGCTCAGTGCTCCCATGACGACTGCCGCTCCCCCACGCTTTTGCCTGACCCATTCTGCAATGGAATAGACGTCGTCGACGGAAAATCCGACGATCGCGGACCGTGGCCTCATCCTGGATATCTTCTTCCGCCCGCCGTAACTCAGGCTGGACAGGCGTTCCCGGTATTGAATGCGGACATCGGGAACCAGTTGAACGATCGCATCGCGCATCGTGCCCGAACCGAGAAACATGGTCTCCTTCAGGCCGCGAGCGTGAAGCAGCCTGTCGGTAAAGACATGGCCCCGCTCCGGGTCCGAACAGAGCTGGATTTCATCGACCGCAAGGAAGTCCGCGCCGACACCCACCGGCATCGCCTCGGTCGTCGCTACCCAGTATTGGGCTCTCGGAGGGACGATCCGTTCCTCGCCGGTGACCAGGGCGACGACCGACGGGCCGCGAATTCTGACTGTCCGGTCGTAAACCTCTCGAGCCAGCAATCGAAGGGGAAGCCCGATAACACCGGTCCGATAAGCGAGCATCCGCTCCAGAGCGTATCGGGTCTTGCCGGTATTCGTGGGCCCGAGAACCGCGACCATACGCGCATCGAATCCCGTCATGTCCTTGAGTCCGGAGGATTCCTGTCAGATCTCGGTACCCAGCACCCTGGTCCGGAGTCTCCGGATCGCATCATGCGTATCCTGTCGGTGGGGATGAATGGTCACGAGGTGTTCGTAGACACCAAGAGCTTCCTCGTTACGATCAAATCTTTCGAGGATCATGCCCAGACCGGACATTGCGCCGAAATGCCGAGGTTCAAGGGTCAATGTTTTCTCAATATCCGCCAGGGAAAGTGAATACCGTTGCATGAGAAAATATGCCGTTGCACGCTTGTTCCATCCTTCCGGAAAACCAGGTGCGTTTTCCACCAGGACCGTAAAACGCTCGACGGCCGTACGAAGATCTCCGTTGGCCATTGCCCGTGTTCCGAGTTCAAGCAGCAGGTCCATGGATTTCGAACCCGAATTCGACCACAAACGCCAAACTTCATTCTCGACTTCTTCCCAGTTCTCCAGGTCAGGGTCGGAGAGGCGTTCGAAGAGGAAGTCCAATCGGTCCTTGTTGTCGGATTGAGCGACCGCCGCCTCAAATGCGAACATTACGAATGCCAGCGCCAGGATGAATCGGACCCGTACAAGGCATGAGCCTGGCTTTACGAAATCGCTAAAAGTGGCTACCATCGGCCCAACGATACCAGTTCGGCGTTGCTCTTGCGACCTATTTTTGCCTTCGGATCGTAATTCAGGATCATTTCATGAGCAGTTTGATGACCCGAGCCGCAGACTACGTCAACGAAAAACTGTCCGGACAGTCCTTCGACGGTCACGTCCGTATTTCCATTGAAAAAGAAGGCCAAATCATCGTTGATGAAGACGGCGCACGTATGGTCTCCCCGGAAGGAAGTACGACCAGTAACGACGACGTCGACTGCCTGGTATCGACCGACAAGGATACCTTTACCGCCGTGCTCGACGGTCATCTTGATCCGATGACCGCGTTCATGACCGGACGATTACAGATACGCGGTGATCTTGGAGCAGTCGCCAAACTCGGCAACGTACTGCGGTAGTTCCGGTAGCGATATGGAACGTTTGCTCAATGGTCGGCCGAAGACCTTAGTATTTTCACCACCCGTTCATGAAGCCGCGCGTCTCCAGCGGCCAAAACCTGGCCCCCGTTCATCGCCGACCCGCCGTTCCAGTCGGTAACGACGCCGCCAGAGGCTTCAATGACGCCGATCGGCGCCTGTATGTCGTACGTGTTGAGCCCAGCCTCAATAACCAGATCGATGTGCCCTCCGGCGAGCAGCGCATATGCGTAACAATCCATTCCGTACCGGGTCAGCCGCGCGCGCCGGCTGACAGCGGAAAACGCGTTTCGTTCTGCCGATGTCCCGATTTCCGGAAATGTCGTGAACAGCACGGCATCTTCCATACGCGCGCATGAGCGTGTTCGCTGCCGGACGGTCGTGCCGGCACGGGACAGCCAGGACCTGTTCCCGGCACCGAAGAACCGCTCGCCGGTAAACGGCTGGTCAATCATGCCGAGGACCACTGAATGACCGTCATTTACGGCAATCAGGATTCCCCATACGGGAGTACCCGAAATGTAACTCCGCGTACCGTCGATGGGGTCAATCACCCATGTAAAACGCGAACTGCCGCGCCTGGACGCAAACTCCTCGCCAAGAATGCCATCATCCGGCCGGAGTTCATCCAGCATGGACCTGATGCAGGATTCGATCTCACGGTCAGCCCGGGTCACAGGGTCGAAGCCATGATCGAGCTTGTTTGCCATTCCGCAATCCGCCGAACGGAAATATTTCAGCGCAATCGTGCCCGCGGCATCGGCAAGTTGGTGGGCGATAACCAACAGGTTCGAAAGTTCACTAGAGTCGCTCATATCCGCCATTTCGTTCCCGTCACGGCTTGCGCGCTCCGGAAAAACCCACCCGTTGCGTATGAATTCGAGAAGCAACTGCTCGTATTGGGTTGGTTTCCGGCGCGCAATCCCCTCTCACCAGTTCACTCCGGAATCTGGTCTTCGAGATTCCACCGGCGTCGGGGGTCGAGGGCAGGAATCGGTATCCGTCACCCGCAAACACTATACCCTTGCAGCCCGGCTGGCGATCAGCATGATTCACGCGAAGGTTTCGTCAACGAGGATGATCATACATGCGCGCGATGGTCGTGAGTGAATACGGCAAGGCACTGACTCCTGAGGTGCTTCCTGTTCCGGCTGCCGGTCGGGATGAATTACTGGTCCGCGTTCATTCCTGTGGCATCAACTTCGCCGATCTCCTGCTTCAGAGCGGCCGGTACCAGGAGCGTCCGGAATTGCCGTTTTCGCCTGGAATGGAAATCTGCGGAACGGTTGAGGAGGCAGGAGAGAACTCAGGCAGTGACCTGGTTGGCTCAAGAGTCGCGGCCTACTGCGGCTTCGGCGGCATGGCCGAATACATAGCGATTCCGTCGGATGCATGTATTCCCGTCCCGGAACGAATGCCCAGCCACATCGCCGCGGCATTTCCGATCGTCTATGGAACAAGTCACGTTGCACTCAGCCATGGAGCCCGCCTGCAATCCGGAGAACGGCTTCTCGTCCTCGGTGCGGCTGGAGGCGTCGGGATTTCTTCGGTGGAGCTCGGAAAGGTCATGGGTGCTGAAGTCATTGCGTCGGCTCGAGGACACGAACGACTTGAACACGTCCGCAAGGCGGGAGCCGACCATGTGTTGGAGTCGGATTCGACTGATCTGCGGGATGCCGTCAAGGCACTTGGTGGCGCGGACGTGGTGATCGATCCGATCGGAGGAGATTCGACCATTGCGGCTCTCAGGGCTTGCAATCCCGGCGGACGCCTCGTTCCCATCGGATTCGCGTGCGGCGAGATTCCGCAGATCCCGGCCAATATTCTCCTGGTCAAGAACCTCTCGGTCATCGGGGTGTACTGGGGAGCCCAGGCGCGCCTGTGGCCGTCCAGGATTTCCGAGAGTCTCGGAACGCTTCTGAATTGGTACGATAACGGCCAGATCAAACCCTGCGTGAGTCACCGTTTCAGCCTGGAAAGCGCCAACGAAGCACTTGACCTGCTCAGGTCCCGCAGATCCGTTGGCAAGATCGTGATCGATATCTGAGGATTGCTGGGACATTTGGCCAAACCGGAATCTTCTGGTTTTGAGGCCCTGGTTACGACGGAGTCGTCGGCTCTTTCGATACTTCGCGGATTTTTCACGCGGATGTAACTTGAATCCTCGCCAATAACCGTCCATATCTGTCGAAAATGGTGGCGCCACAATCTGGCGATGACCAAGAACCGTGAAGGAGATTCATGATGGCTGAGAATCAAGCATTTCGTCGAGTCGGTGCGGGCGTCGTCCGTACAGCTGTGATCGATGAAGGGCTTCGGGCGCATATGAACAAGGTCTATGCGCTGATGTCTATCGCCATGATCATTACAGGAATGGTGGCCTACGTGGTCGGTAGCGACCTCGGCAGGGCGATGAGCGGTCAACCGACCCTGATCGTTCCTCCGGAACTGCTGCAGCTGATGTTCGGGTCGGCATTCAGGTGGGTAATCATCTTCGCTCCTCTTGGTGTCGTGTTCCTGTTCAGCGCGACGATCGCCCGAATGTCCTGGTCGACCGCCCAGACAGTCTTCTGGGTGTTTGCGGGTCTCATGGGGCTGTCACTGTCGACAATATTCGCGATCTACACGGGGATCTCGATTGCACAGACGTTTTTCGTAACGGCGATCGCCTTTGCCAGTCTCAGCCTCTGGGGCTACACGACAAAGAAGGATATCTCCGGCTGGGGAAGTTTCCTCTTCATGGGCGTGATCGGGTTGATCGTTGCGTCAGTGCTCAACATCTTCATTGCCTCGTCGGCGCTCCACTTTGCGGTTACCGTGATCGGCCTGCTGGTGTTTGCCGGCCTGACCGCCTACGATACCCAGCAAATCAAGAATACCTACCTGCAGATGGCAGGAACCGGGAACACAGAGTGGCTGGAAAAGTCTGCGATCATGGGCGCGTTGGGCCTGTACATAAACTTCATCAACATGTTCGTGCTGCTTCTTCAGATTTTTGGCCAACGCGAATAGCGGTCCAAGCTTCACGCAGTTCAACCGTATCGGATATCGAAACCGCAAATGTCGGGGCCCATAAGCCCCGGCATTTGCTTTCCTGGGAATTCATTTCTGCATACGGAGGCCAAGACTCGTCTCGGCCCCGTACAAGTCATGCTGACAAGAAATCAGTTTGATCAAAATCTCGCCGAAAGGAAGTCCCGGGAGATCCCGGCCGACGAACCGAGTCCAGGAAGCGTCAGCTTCTCAATGACATCGACTTGTTCAGTTCGGGACGTGAAACCCAAACATGGATCAATTGGCGCGGGCCTGGCGTAACCAGTTCGTGCACTTACGCCTCGATCGTGACAACTTTCGTGCAGTGCGGGCGACGAACTGTCTATTTGATCTTGCCTTCGCGGTATTCGACATGCTTCCGCGCGACCGGATCGTATTTCCTGACCTTCATTTTTTCGGTCATGGTACGGGAGTTCTTTTTCGTCACATAAAAGTGTCCCGTTCCCGCCGTCGAATTCAGGCGAATCTTGATGGTGTTGGCCTTGGCCATAGCGGACTCTCCCTGTCCATGATGCGAAGAAAGCAATTGGCAGACCCGAGCGTTCTACATCTAAGCCGCCCGGAGTCAATGCTGCTGCTGCACACGGAGTTCGCTTGTTTTCCTCTGCCTCCCGTGTAGTTTGCCCGCGTCGCGTTTCCCTGCCCTTCGAATAGTGAGCATCGTAGATTGCAGACATTTTCAGAAGCTTGGCGGCTCATTTCGGAAGCTGACGCGGACCTTCTCGCAATCGTCGCACTGTCCCTGAAGGTCAGCCTGACGGCAACCATGATCGCGTCGCTGCTTGCCATTCCGGCCGGCGCGGCGGTCGGAATCTGGGAATTCCCCGGACGACGCGCAATCGTCGTCACCGCCACGTCGCTCATGGCCCTGCCCCCCGTCGTCGCAGGCCTGATGGTCTACCTGCTGCTGTCCAGGTCCGGCCCCCTCGGCGCGCTGGGATTGCTGTTCACGCCAAGCGCCATGATCATCGTGCAGACGATACTCATCTTTCCGATCGTCCTCGCGTTGACGCGCGAAGCAATACTGCCTCTCGAACGCGAATACAGGTTTCTCATTCGCGCCGTCGACGCTGGCCCCGCGCTCCGCATCACGACGCTGGTATGGGATGCCCGGTTCGCCATCGCGACCGCCGTGCTTGCCGGCTTCGGAAGAGCGATCGCCGAGGTCGGAGCCGTCATCATAGTCGGCGGGAACATCAACGGCGTGACCCGGATCATGACGACAACCATTGCGCTGGAGACTTCTAAAGGAAACCTGGAACTGGCACTGGCGCTCGGTATCATTCTCATCCTAATAGCACTTTTCGTCAATGCGCTGACCCACGCGATCGTTCACCTGGGAACGAAGTACCAGGTCACGCGATGATTGCGCGACTGCATATGGGCGGGACCACATATTCCGCCGGGGGAAAGCTCAGGGTTGGCCCGATCGAACTTGACCATGAATTTACCGGGATCACGGCAATTCTCGGTCCGAACGGCGCAGGAAAGACCCTTTTCCTGAACTTGTGCCACGGTCTTGTCGAACCGACATCGGGCATTGTCACGTGGAACGGGATTGACGCAGCTGAAGGACGGCGCGGCCGGGGGTTCGTGTTCCAGAATACTGCCATCATGCGCCGATCGGTTGCCGATAACCTTGCGTTTCCTCTCGCAGCCGCAGGAGTGAGGCGCCGTTGCCGTCACGAAATCGTGGACCGAACCCTCGAGACGGTCCACCTGTTCGACCGGGCCGACGACCCGGCCGCAGCGCTGTCGGGAGGTGAACGCCAGCGAATGGCGCTCGGCCGTGCGATCGTCTCTGATCCTGCGGTCCTGTTTCTCGATGAACCGTCCGCAAACCTCGATCCCGCGTCCACAGCCTTGCTTGAAGAGATCGTGACCAGGATCTCGGGCAAGGGCGTCGCGGTTCTCTGGGCAACACATGACTTGCGCCAGGCGCAGGATCGATCGCAACATGTCCTGTTTCTCGACCGGGGGCGGATCGCCGAATCTGCAGCGACCGACGGTTTTTTTTCATCCCCTGAATCATTTCCGGCACGCAGGTACCTTGGAAGAGATCATTGATGAGAACGCTGTTCTCGGCTGTGTTTGTCCTTTCGGCTCAATTCTGCCTGGCGGCAGACGACCGCATGACGCTCGCGTCAACAACATCGACCCAAAACTCCGGTTTCTACGACTACTTGCTGCCGATCCTCAAGGAAGAGACGGGCATTACCGTCGATGTTATTTCTGTCGGAACCGGCCAGGCCTTGAGAATTGCCCGGAACGGAGACGCCGATGCCGTTCTGGTCCACCATCGTCCGTCCGAGGACGCTTTCGTGGAAGCGGGCCATGGAGTCGACCGTCGCGACGTCATGTACAATGACTACGTGATCGTCGGGCCGGCCGACGATCCCGTCGGGATCGCCGAATCATTGTCGGTCATAGAGGCATTCGAACGCCTTTCCGCAGGCGAGGCGATGTTCATCTCCAGGGGGGACGACAGCGGAACACACAAGAAAGAAACGGAAATCTGGGATATGTCTGGCCTTTCTCCATCGGGAGACTGGTACAGGGAGATCGGGGCGGGAATGGGCGCTGCCCTGAACATGGCCTCGGTTACGGACAGTTATACACTTACCGACAGAGGAACGTGGATTTCCTTCGGCAACAAGGGATCGTTGGCGGTCCTGTTCAGTTCTGAACCGCCGCTGTTCAACCCGTACGGCCTGATCCTGGTCAATCCGGAACGGCATGAGCATGTCCGACATGACCTGGCTGTGCAATTCGCCGACTGGCTCACATCCTTGTCGGGCCAAAACGCGATCTCGGAATTTCGCGTCGCCGGTCAACAATTGTTTTGTCCGAACAGCGACGAATTCCGTCAAGAGGTTTCCACCGATGGTTTCCGGTGCCTTGAATAGGCATCATTGGACTATGTGTGTTGAAACAGGTTACGAGATTGAACAGGTGCCGTTCGGGAACCCTTTTCACTGCGATGCGACGGTCCTCAACCAGGCAAACCGGTCGGAAGGTCTAAGGTCAACACTCAGGTTTCGTCACGAAATACCGGCTACATTATCAGGATTCGGAAGCCGGCGTCCGGCGTCCGCCGGTGGTTGATGCCCTGGGACGCGGAACATGCCGCCGGCCGGATCACCCGGCAATTGTGCGGCACAACGACATTCCTTATTCCGGAATCTACGTTGTGGTGCTTCAGAGAGGACCAACTCCTGGTTGCCATCGACAAAGCGTCGCCTGGTACGCGTGACAGTCGATATGCCACAGACCACCCGTTCGGCAATCTCCGCATCGGATGCCCCCGAAGTATCCGCGTGCTCGTTGTCGACGGCAGTCTGCCGATACTGAAATGACAACGCCCCAAACCGTCAAGGTCACTTTGACACGACACTGGTCGAAGAGCCGGAGGTCCTTGGCTAAATATGTCAGGGTGTGCGACATCAGGATTGTAACCGGTAACGTTTTTGCAAATATGACCGGAAACAATGTCAATATTGTTGCCGGTTATATTCATGGCAAAGTGTCCGGCAACAATAACCGAGGACAACCCGATGACACATGCCAAAGCATCCGTCAACGAACGGGTAAATCGATCACGTGAACGTCGGCGGCGGGCTGGTTTGAAGCGTGTGGAAGTTTTCGTCCCCGTCGATCAGGTCGACAAGCTGAAAGCCTACGCCGCCCAGTTGCGCGAAGGTTCGGAGTCGGAGGCAGTCAGGGAAGCGCGGATGCTGATTGCCAAGGCGTACAGACAGTACCGTGCAAAATGCCTCGACAACATTGACGTTGATCCTGAAACGGCCGGACTGGCCGATGCCGCGGTGATCGCGGCTGCGCTTATGCATTGCGGAAACTCGGAAGCCTATATTCTTGGGCGAATGCTCAGCAGGTTGGCAAAGTAATGCCCCTCACCGCAATCCAGCAGTCTGTTGCCGAGGTTCTTCGCATCTTCCGCTCAAAACGCAGTTATGTCGCCAACGGCGCGGCTGCCGTCATGCCCGTTCGGGATATTTCCTGCATTCCGGTGTTTGGGGAAAATTAGCCACGATGGGCGACAGGAATGTCATATCCACGAACAGGTTCACTTCATCCGGGCAGGGACGGTCGCGCCCGGCAGTATTTCGCGTGTAATCCGCAGCGCTATGTTCGCTTGTCGTGGACAGGCTACCGACACTGAAGTGAAAACTCCCCAAACCGCCAAAATCACTGTGACAAGACACTTGGTTGTCGGAATTCTTGATGATCAGAGAATCGGAGCGATTGGCTTTCCGACCTGCTGCCATGAATTCGAAGAAAACAGATGAGAAGCCAGCACAAAAGCGGCAAATTCCATTTGGTGGCGTCGAGTGTACGGTGCACAGATTCAGCCGCGACAAACAACATCACCTTTGTCTTCAGCCTTGGAATGAAGCGTTTATCTCGTGACGAGCCCTCACCGAAGGAACATGCGGGACTATTCCCCGCCGGTGGTTGTCGGCAAAAGGAAACTTGCGGCGATGGACCGTTCAGAAGACTTCTCGAATTGAACCCGGACCTTGTCATGATCGATCTGCAGTATCCGACCGTAACCGAATTTTTGATGAAAGACACGGTCTCCGACCGAAAACCGGGTGGCGTCGCCCAGGTTCGGTTGCCGGCCACCGGAGGCCGGTGATCGCCCCGGGGTGCTTCGCACCAGGTTTCGCCTGGCATTCGCACGCTTCCAACCCGGCGTTCTGATCCCACTGCCCGCTGCCGTGTGCTGACTAAAGCCGGTTTCGCCGAATCGCCAGTCTGGCATAACCGCCGCTCCGAAAATCGTTGCGTCATGACTTGGCAGGACGTCGACATGCGTTTCGGGAAGCTCGTCAATGAAACGCGACGGGACACAGTCGGTCCATTCACCGCTGATTGCGCGGCGTCGCGATGCGAAACTGACGTAGCAGATTTTCTCTGCACGCGTAATTCCGACGTATCCCAGCCGCCTTTCCTCCTCCAATGCTTCGTTGCCGGATTTCGTCGCCAGGGCCCGCTGGGACGGAAACAGCCCGTCTTCCCAGCCGGGCAGAAACACGACAGGAAATTCAAGCCCTTTTGCCGCATGCAGCGTCATTAGGGAAACACGTTCCTCCCCGGTTTCCTGGTCATGATCCATGACCAGGGACACGTGGTCCAGAAATCCCTGGAGATTCTCGAATTCATGAAGCGAACGGACAAGTTCCTTGAGGTTTTCGAGACGGCCGGGTGCGTCGACCGCCTTGCTGGATGCCCAATGTCCCGCGTAACCGCTTTCGTCGAGGATTTGTTCGGCGACTTCGACATGGCTTTTCTCGCCGCCCTGGACAACACGACCCCAAACTTCCAGGTCGCCAAGAAATCGGCCCAGCTCTCGCCGCGTCTTGGCCGCGAATTGACCTTCGCTGACGAGGTCACCAGATGCTTCGACGAGCGAAATCCCTGCTTCCCGCGCTCGGTTGAAGATCATTTGGAATGACTTGTCACCGATTCCCCGTCGGGGCGTGTTGATGATCCGTTCGAAGGCGAGATTGTCGGCCGGCGATATGGCAAGGCGAAAATACGCGATCGCGTCACGGATTTCGCGTCGCTCGTAGAACCGGGGGCCTCCGATGACGCGATAGGGCAAGCCAATCCGGAGAAACCGGTCTTCGAATTGTCGCATCTGAAACGTCGTCCGTTGCAGGATCGCTATGTCGTCAAGTGCCACAGGCGCCCTGCCCCTTGAACCTTTCTGGATGGCTTCAATCTCGTCCCCAACCCAGACCGCTTCACTGACACTGTCGTAGTGGGAGATCAGGCGTACCTTCTCTCCTTGATCCGACTGGGTCCACAGTGTCTTGCCCAAACGATTCCTGTTGTACGAAATCAGGTGCGACGCCGCCGCAAGAATGTGCCCGGTTGAACGATAGTTCTGCTCCAGCCGGAAAACCTTCGAATTCGGGAAATCCCTTTCAAACCGCAGTATGTTTCCGACCTCTGCCCCCCGCCAGCCATATATGGATTGGTCGTCGTCTCCCACGCAGCAGATATTCTGGTGCTGCGACGCCAGCAGTCGCAGCCAAAGATACTGGGCGACATTGGCATCCTGGTATTCGTCAACCAGAATATACTTGAGCCTCCTGCAATATCCGTCGAGAATCGCTTGATTTTTGGAGAATATCTGGACCATGTGGAGAAGCAGGTCGCCGAAGTCGACACAGTTCAGCGTCTTCAACCTGTCCTGATAATCGGAATAAAGCTTGATCGCCCTTCCTCTGCCCCAATCAGCTTCGCGGTCGGGAACCTTGTCGGGCGTCCACGCCCGGTTTTTCCAGCGATCTATCATGCCTGCAAGGTGACGGGCCGGAAACATCTTCTGGTCGATATCTGCTGCTTGAAGAACCTGCTTGAGCAACCTGACCTGATCATCAGTATCGAGAATCGTGAAATTGGACTTCAGTCCTGCAAGTTCCGCATTGTAACGCAACATCCTGGCACTGATTGAATGGAAAGTTCCGAGCCACGGCATTCCCTCGACCACTTCACCGAGAATTTGTCCCACCCGGGTCTTCATTTCCCTGGCTGCCTTGTTCGTGAACGTAACGGCCAGAATCCTGTACGGTCGTACATCCCGCGAATTGATCAGGTGCGCGATTCTGGTGGTCAGGGCCCTGGTCTTTCCGGTTCCGGCACCTGCAAGCAAGAGAACCGGCCCGTCCAGAGTTTCTACTGCCGAACGTTGTTCGGAATTCAGTTCATCCAGGTACCGCGCCTGTTCACGACCGGGCATACCCGCCGCCAAGGCGCGGTCAGAAAGAGACACGGATCCGGGAGGTGGCACAACGCTGTTCATCAAGCTTCATTATCGGTAAAGGACGACGCGTTAAAGTCGGCAGTCGAACGCGACACAGGAACAAGGCAATTCGCGCGAGGTTTTGTCAGCGATTTCGAGTCCCTTGACCGGGTTTGACATGTGCATCGGATGACCTGAAAACGTGTCCGTACCCAGGGTTGTTCACAGCCTGTACCATGCGGAAAAGACATGCGACGCTGAACTCATCAGATTCGCCGGCATCTTGACCTTGACGAGCCAGTACGGAGTGCGTCCGCACATGCAAACGAAAGAAATCCGAAAGATCCTCGTGGCCAACCGAAGCGAAATCGCAATTCGCGTCATGAGAGCGGCCAATGAAATCGGAATAAGAACCGTCGCCGTATTCGCCGAGGAAGACAAGCTCAGCCTGCACAGGTTCAAGTCGGATGAAGCCTACAGGATCGGGTCCGGCCTCGGGCCAGTGGAAGCCTATTTGTGTATCGACGAGATCATCCGGGTTGCACTGCAATCGGGCGCCGACGCGGTCCACCCGGGTTACGGATTGCTTTCGGAAAACCCGAATCTCGTGGACGCCTGTGTGGAAAACGGACTGATCTTCATCGGGCCGAAGGCCGAGACCATGCGTAAGCTTGGTGACAAGTTCAGCGCCCGCCAGGCTGCGACGGAGGCCCATGTCCCCGTCATTCCGGCAACTGGTATCCTGCCGGATGACATGGATGCTGTCAGACTGGAAGCCGAACGCATCGGATACCCCTTGATGCTGAAAGCAAGCTGGGGCGGCGGCGGACGGGGCATGCGCCAGATAAACGGTCCTGACGAGCTCGAGTCCATGGTCCCCGAGGGGCGACGGGAAGCCGAAGCTGCGTTCGGGAACGGCGATGGATACCTGGAAAGGCTGATATCGCGCGCTCGCCACGTCGAGGTCCAGATACTTGGCGACGGGCATGGCAACATATTCCACCTCTGGGAACGTGACTGTTCGATCCAGCGCCGTAATCAGAAGATCGTCGAACGAGCCCCCGCGCCTTACCTCTCGAACGACCAGCGCCGCCACGTCTGTGATCACGCGGTGCGGCTGTGCCGCCGGGTCGGCTACCAGGGAGCAGGTACGGTCGAGTTCCTGATGGATCAGGACAGCGGTGCGTTCTTCTTCATCGAGGTCAACCCAAGGATTCAGGTCGAGCACACGGTAACCGAGGAAGTCACGGGTATCGACATCGTTCGCGCCCAGATTCGCATCGCAGAAGGGAAACCGCTACCGGAAGCAACGGGTAAACACGACCAGGATTCGATCACGCTAAATGGTCACGCATTGCAATGCAGGATTACGACCGAAGACCCTCATAACAATTTCATACCGGACTACGGACGTATCACGGCATACCGTGGCGCCACCGGCATGGGCATTCGGCTCGACGGCGGAACCGCGTATTCAGGGGCCGTGATCACCCGTCATTACGATTCTCTGCTTGAAAAGGTCACCGCCTGGGCTCCGACCCCGAGAGACGCGATCGCCCGCCTTGATCGCGCGCTCCGGGAATTCAGGATTCGCGGGGTCTCGACAAACATCGAATTCGTCGAAAACCTGCTGAAGCATCCCGAATTTGTGAGCGACAATTTCACGACACGTTTTATCGACACGACCCCGGAGTTGTTCACATTCACCGCACGTCGCAACAGGGCCACGAAAATCCTGACCTTCATTGCGGACATAACCGTAAACGGTAATCCGGAGGTCCTCGGGCGGCAATGCCCTCCAGCCCGAGTCAAGACGCCGGTCATTCCGAAAGCCGTTGCGCCAAGCAAGACGTCCGGAACCAGGGACCTCCTGGCGAACGGCGGCCCTGAAGCCGTAACGGAGTGGATGGCGAGGGAGTCGCGCTTGCTGATTACCGATACGACGATGCGTGACAGCCATCAGTCCCTGCTCGCGACAAGAATGCGTTCGATCGACATGATCAACATTGCAGAGGCCTACTCCCACAATCTGCCCCGGTTGTTTTCCGTCGAATGCTGGGGAGGAGCAACGTTCGATGTCGCGTACAGGTTTCTTCAGGAATGTCCGTGGCAGCGACTTCGGGACCTTCGCCGGCAGATGCCCAACACGCTGCTCCAGATGTTGCTGCGTGGTTCCAACGGGGTTGGATACACGAACTATCCGGACAACGTGGTTCAGTCGTTCGTGCACCAGGCCGCAGTTACGGGAATCGATCTCTTCCGAGTCTTCGATGCGCTAAACTGGGTGGAGAACATGCGCGTTTCGATTGACGCAGTGATCGAGAGCGGCAAGATCTGCGAAGGGGCGATCTGTTACACCGGTGATGTACTGGATTCAGCGTCATCGAAATACGATCTGTCCTACTACGTCAGTACAGGCAAGGCCTTACGCGACGCAGGTGTCCATATTCTCGGATTGAAGGACATGGCCGGATTGCTCAAACCTTACGGCGCGAAGGTCCTGATCAAGGCGCTGAAGGAAGAGGTCGGGCTTCCAGTTCACTTCCACAATCACGATACCTCCGGGATTGGCGCCGCCACGGTCCTTGCAGCTTCTGAAGTCGGTGTGGACGCCGTTGACCTGGCAATGGACGCATTGTCTGGCGGAACGTCTCAGCCGTGTCTCGGATCCGTCGTCGAAGCGCTTTCAGGAACGAAAAGGGACACCGGGATATCGGTTGATTCCGTCAGGGACATATCGAATTACTGGCAGGGCGTGAGAGAACACTATGTCGCATTTGAATCCGGACTGACCGTTCCGGCATCGGAAATATTCCTTCATGGAATGCCAGGCGGGCAATTCACCAATCTGAAGGAACAAGCACGCTCGCTTGGGCTCGAGGACCGCTGGCAGGACGTTGCGACCGCCTACGCGGACGTCAACTCGATGTTCGGAGATATCATCAAGGTGACACCGACATCAAAGGTCGTGGGTGACATGGCCCTGATGATGGTAAGCCAGGGGTTATCGCGGGACGATGTCGAAAACCCTGACATCGATGTCGCGTTTCCTGAATCGGTCGTCGACATGATGCGCGGCAGTCTTGGCCAACCCCCGGGAGGATTTCCGAAAGCGATCCAGTCCAAGGTTCTCAAGGGCGAACAGCCAACGACATCCCGGCCCGGGTCCAGGCTGGATCCTGTCGACATCGAAGCAACCCGCAGGGAGGTCTCCAAAAAACTCGACGGGTTCGTGATCGATGACGAGGACCTGAATGGCTACCTGATGTATCCTGCAGTATATTTGGACTACATGGAACGCCACCTGATCTACGGGCCGGTTCGAACACTTCCGACGAAGACCTTTTTCTACGGGATGACGCCAGGCGAGGAGATCTCCGTTGACATCGATCCGGGCAAGACCCTTGAAATCCGCTTGCAGGCAATTGGCGAAACCGGTGAAGACGGATTTGCCAGGGTGTTTTTCGAACTCAACGGACAACCGAGAACCATCCGGATCGAGGACCGAAAGGCAGCCAAGTCAACGGCCCGGGTCAGAAAAGCCGATGTCGGCAACCCGAACCATGTCGCGGCACCCATGCCCGGTGTCGTTGCGACGGTCAGCGTCATCGTCGGACAGACGGTTTCCGCAGGTGATCTGCTGTTGACGATGGAAGCGATGAAAATGGAAACTGGCATTTATGCTGAGGCCGAAAAGGTCGTTTCGGCAATTCATGCAACTCCGGGAACCCAGGTCGATGCGAAGGACCTCCTGATCGAACTCGAAGAGTGAATATCAAATGACGATGCAAAAGATCATTGTTCTTTCAGACTCCCATGTGGGTGAATCGACGAATGGGCGGAGCCAGACTGACGCCCTTGCTCGCCTCGAGGCCGGCGTACGCCATGCAAGCAGGTTTCATGCGGACGCGGATTTCCTGATTCACCTGGGCGACTTGACCCAGAACGGGTTACGGTCCGAATACGAACGGGTTCGGCCGGTTCTCGAGGCAATCGACTTCAACTGCCGCCTGATCCCCGGCAATCACGACGACAGAATGGCCATCAGGGAGTGTTTTCCGGACCTGACCTGCCCGGACACCGAAGCCTCAGGCTTCCTTCAAACGGCGCTGAGAGTCGGTTCGGACCTGATCCTGGCGCTGGATACTCTTGCCGATCCCGACCAGATGGACAAACCCCATTGCGGGTACCTGTGCCCGGTCAGAATGAGCTGGGTTCGCGATCGGATTTCCGAACCTCGTTCCGGCCGCGTCATCCTATTCATGCACCATCCGCCGTTTCGCGCGGGGATCGAGATTCTCGACCCGAGCCGCCTGGCGAACGGCGACGAATTGATCTCGCTTCTCGATACCTGCCAGGTTCCCGTCCACATCGTATGTGGCCATCTGCACCGGACGGTATCGGGTACCGTCGGCAGGCACGGATTTTCAGTGTGCAGAGGGTCCGGCCGGTCGATCCGGATCGCCAAACGTCCCGATCGTCCCGATCAAGGCGTCTTTGAAGACGAGGCAATCGACATTCCAGCCTACAACGTCCTGTTTCTGTTCGATGACTGTATAGTGCTTCACACGCAGACCTATGACCCAGAAAGGGAGATCGATGGATGACGTTTTACTCATGCCACGTGCCTCCGACCGGCCTGATTTCCCAATCAGGCTTGATCCCTGAAACGGGACGGAAAAGCACGGCCAACCTAGTTTGCCGATACGCCTCGGAGCCAGTTTCGTATGGCGAGATCAACCGACTGTACCCCGAGGCGAAGGATTGCAGGTTAACCGCACATTTATTGTATCGAGATTTCAGCCGATGCTTCCGCGCAATCCGCCAGCAACAGACCTGCATACCTCACGTGAATTTCCGCACGTCCGGTTCGGGCTTGGTTGTTGTCGACCGCACTGATTGCCGGCCCACAACCTTGACGCACGACTGACTTCAAGCCCAACAGACCCAACGATCTGGAGCTCACTTCGGTCTCTTGCCGCCTCGGGCGGTACGTAACTGAAATTCAAGAAACAAGAAACCGGTTGCAATGGCGCCGACCCTTGAATACGAGAGAAGTTGGAGTCGCGGGCGTAGCTCAGTGGTAGAGCACAACCTTGCCATGGTTGGGGTCGTGAGTTCGAGTCTCATCGCCCGCTCCACCAGATCTTCTTACATGATCACAACACGGGACATGGCCCTCGGCTTGAATATAACTTCAAGTCGCTGATTTTTTGATTCATTTCTGCAAGTTATCCCTAATTCCACTCGCCGGGGCCACAGTACACGACTCACTGGATTTCGGGTAGTTTGACTGGTCTTTTCGGGATGGTCGTTTGCCATGCCATGAGTGCGTCATCCGGGTGTTAACATTCTCAATAGGGAAAACACTCCGGGCGTGGAGGCGCGTCGATAGGCCGGTGGTGAAGCGCGAATTGTTCAAGCGACCCAGGCCACCTGAAAACCTCCGTCCTTCAGGCCGGGAAAGAGGTCAAGACCCCGTTGAACAGCACCTCCGGTTCCTGCAACGCAACCGGTCTCGGTCTTGAGTTGTCATTCAGCCGCCCCGGCCGGACTTGCCGTCGCCCAGCGGAACCAGCGTCTCTCTAATCAGCGCCTCCAACTCGACCAGCCCGCCACCCGCCGCCAATTCGACGGCATTGGCTATCAGGTCTCGAGTCGCACCCGGCAGCACGAGCGACTGATCTGCTTCACGGACTCCGCCAGCTGCCTGCAAATCCAAAACCACGACCACAGCGGGGCCGCTCGCTGGCACATCCACCCGCCACATCTCGGTCACGCCCACCGCGCGATACAAATCCGGCTTCTCTTCATCGCCATGCGTCCGCTCGACTTCGACAACCAGATCCTCTGGAGTCTTGCGGGCCCATTGTGTGGCCGTTTCCCGATCTTCCGTCCAGAGTTCCAGCCAGGTTTCCGCTTTCGACCCGAAATAGAAACAGGCAGCCGGTTCAACCATACGGTTGGTATTCGGGTGGCGGAACCGGCTGCTGCCCTGCGATGACAGCCGGAGGCCGAGCTGCCGCCCGGCTGCCCGTGCAACAACGCCCACGGCCTCCGCATAACGTTCATGCACGCGGCTCGGCGACGTGAAGCTGATGAATCCCCTGGGACCCCATCCACGAAGACACGCCGGCCCATCTCCCGCCAGTCCATCCAGATGGCTCGTTCGATCAACGGCCGGGGCAGCTCCATGGTGTAGCAGAGCGATCCCATCGAGCCGGTGTGTTGTTCTACCATGAAATTGTTCCCTTCTCGGACCGTGGGAGACTTCAACAACGGTCCGGTGATTTCCACGACTACCCCCGGGTTCCGGCGCGCACCAGCCGAAGAAATCAACACGTGCCGTGAAACAGAGCGTTCCCCTGGCGGGAGCGCAAGCCCTGTTCACGCCGCTTCGCAGGGAGTCCAGCAATACGGCCTTCAATTTTCGCAATGGATTCACCGAGATCATTCAGGCGCCCCATGATCATCACGGAGGTAGCCTAGGTCACTCCGAACCCGGCGACGGACGAGAATAATGTGACGTACTGCAGGGCCTGGACAGTGCCCAAAGCCTGTCGCATGGCATTCAGCTTTCAGGATATGGCCACGTTCTGCGCGACACCGATCAGACAGGTTTCGCCGGATCTCCGAGTACGCGAACTGTAACCTTTGAACGAATTCCTGATTTAAGGTTCTGTAGCACACTATCGAAACCTCGCTTTCTCACTGTCGGGCCGGTGACAAGAAGCCCGAAACTGGCAGCCAGGTTGCCGACCCGGGAACTGGCTCGCACGGTGACTGAGATTCACGGTCCGGCAATCTTCCAGACCAACGAGGAGGACCGACAGCGTCGCGAGCCTCGTCTTGCTCAAGTCGAAGTGAAGCCGTAGTTTCGCGGGCCACTGCGGTCGTAACCTGGCACTGGCGTTTGCGGACATGGGAAGGATGCCGGTAACGGGCACACAGCCGCTTCTGTGCTTCCCATGCGAGGGCTTGTACCTTAGGTGGCGCGGATTCGGTGCGGCGGCTGCCCCGAGAGCTCTGCCCTCAAGGAGCCTGGCTGTCCTGGTCTTGGGCGAACGCGAACTCCCCTGACATGTGGAGGAGCGGCCCGGAAACAAACGGGGCCTGAGGGGTTCGGGAATTGCATAAACCCAACAGTTAGGTTATTTTGCCTTCATGGTTGTTATTCACCGTGCCCACGGATTCCGGTTTGTAATCTACACGTCAGATCATGAACCGGCGCATATCCACATCACGGGAGCAGGGCAGGCGAAAATCAACCTGTTTGGACCGGGCGGCAGACCACAAGTCGTTTCCGTCGCCGGCATCAAGCAATCCGAACTGCGACGGTTGATGTCAGTAGTGATCGAGCGCCGCGATGATTTCCTGCAGGAGTGGGAGCGTATCCATGGACAGCCTGACTGACGCGGAATTCAAAATGGCAGAAGCCCGAGGGCAAGCGATGTTGGAAGTGGAACCTCGCGCTACCGCGGCACGATACAACCGCGACACGGGCCGTGTGACGGTCGATCTGGTGAATGGATGCACCTACGTGTTTCCGGCACACCTCGTTCAGGATCTGGAAAGTGCCAGCCACGATGACCTCGCCAACATCGAGGTTGATGGTGTCGGTTTCAATCTTCACTTTCCGAAACTGGACGCCGACCTTTATGTTCCCGCGTTGGTTGCCGGGGTGTTTGGCACCCGTAACTGGATGTACAAGGCGCTGGCCCGGAGAGCGGGCCGCTCAAAGTCACCCGCAAAAACCGCTGCATCCAGGTCAAACGGCACAAAGGGCGGGCGGCCGAAGAAACAGGTCTCACGGTGAGAACGAAAAGCGGGTTGATGACGCATGTTCTGCGGGGTGAACCTGACCCAGTCGAGCCCGACCCTGGCCCGGCGGATACCTTGAATGACAACCACAAGGCGTCATCGCATGATTTGTTCGGTGGTTTACCGGCCCAAAATGCACATAGGTACCCATTCTGCAGATTCCGCCCACAGTACACGCCACACTGGATTTCCGGTAGTTTGACCGGTCCTTTCGGGATGGTCGTTTGCCATGCCATGAGTGCGTCGTCCGGGTCGTAGATGATCCACATCCGAAGAGCATCAAACCCGGTTCGGAACACCAGGACTTCTTGAGACGTTTGTGCGTCTTCCGGCGGATTGGCTTGCGCCCCATCACCCGGGTCGCGCAGCGGTGCGCCCACGTCACGGCGAGGGTGACGATGCCGGGAAGGGTCACGAGTTTGGCGGAATCGGTGATGTGGGTATCCTCGATGTGAAGCCACGGGTCTGGTATCCGAGAAGAGGCATTCGATGCCCCAGCGGCGGCGATAGAGGCGCTGGGCGCTCCGGGGGCGCTCCACATTCGTCGCGATGATGAGGCTTTCCTTTTGCTGCTTTGGTGAGCTTTATTTTGATGTGAAATTACCCCCGGGAAAATGGGAACTGAAGACAAATAAACCCGTCCGCAGAATCAAGCTGCGAAAAAAACGCGTCGGACACTCACGCAGACGGATTGACGTTTCGGGCAGCCCCGATTTATGGCCCGGCATCGAACCCGTTTACGTTGTCCCCGACAATGGAGAGTTGTTTGTTAACTTGTAGCAACGGCGCAGGCAGATCCACAAGAAATTTCATGCCGGTCGGGGTGGAAGGCCGAAGCCTGCCATGAGCGTTTGGTGCTGAGAAATCCCGGCATACAGAAAAACCAATGACTATCCCTCTTCTAAATTCGGTTGCCGGATATGCCATTCCGTTGCCTGCTCGTAGGCATGGCCGACCTGGCACAGGAGAGGTTCCTTGAGTGGATGTCCGACGAACTGGAGGGACAGGGGCAAACCGTCTTGATTGAATCCACACGGCACCGAGAGGGTTGGAGTGCCATTGAAATCAAAAGGGATGGTGTATCTTTGCACGGAAGGGTCATAGTCATCCATGGGACCATATGACTCTTCCGGGGTCACAGGCCAAGGGGGACCCGTCATCGAGGGGCAAGCCAACACATCAATGGTCTCGAAGATTTCTCGAAAACGCCCGTTGCAGGCTGCCCGCAGGTTATTGGCCCTGGCGTACTCCGCACCACTGACCTTGGCTCCCATATCCAGCCAGCCGCGAAACCAGGGCCCGTACTCCTCACGCCGGGAGGGATAAGTCGCTTCATGGGCCAATACTGCTTCGGCGGAGCAGAGGATGGGCCAGGCGGGCAGGAATTCATCCATATCGGGAAACTGAATTTCGATCACTTCGGCGCCAAGCTGCTCCAGGACCCGCACCCCGGCGGCTACAGCTTCGGCCAACTCCGCATCGGTGTGTTGCGCCATCCCCTGTTCGTCGAACCCTATCCCTACCCCCTTCACCCCGGCATCCAGGTGTTTCACCATGTCCGGAACTGGGACAGGAAGCGAGGTGGGATCCTTGGGGTCATGACCGGCAATGGCCTGGAGCATCACTGCCGCGTCAGCGGTTCTGCGGGTCAGCGGACCGACATGGTCCATCGATTCGGCCAGGGCCAGAACGCCATAGCGGCTGACTCTGCCCCAGGTCGGCTTCAAGCCCACCACCCCACAGGAAGCAGCCGGGAAGCGGATGGACCCGCCGGTGTCGCTGCCCAGCGTCCCATAGGCCAGCCCTGCCGCGGTAGCGACCCCTGATCCGCTGGATGAAGCCCCCGACCACACCCCAGGATTCCAGGGATTCAACGGAGCTTCAAATTGAGGATTATATCCCCCCATGGCTCCTTCCGTCAGATTGAGCTTGCCCAGCAAAACCGCTTCGGCTTTTGCCAGCCGTGTCACGACAGTCGCATCCTCATTGGGAATATGATCGGCCAGTACCGCCGCTCCCCCCATCGTTCGGATCCCCTTGGTAAAACACAGATCTTTCACCGCGATAGGGATCCCATGTAAAGGCCCCCGATACTTCTTCTCCGCCAGCTCCTGATCTGCCTGCTCCGCTGCCGCCAGGGCGTGGTCGGCCATCACCGTGGCATAACTTTTTTGCCTCCCATCCAGGGATGCAATGCGCTTCAGGAGAGATTGGGTCAGTTCGACGGAAGAAATGTCCCGGTTCTTGACGAGGGCAGCTACCTCCAGCAATGACTTGAAAAGAAGCTCTTTCATTTCCTTAACATCCAGAATCTTTTCCATCATGAGCCTCTTGCAAAACCCCTTAGATGGGTGAATTTCCCGCCGATTTCGACGATTTTGCTCGGATGATCCTGGAAATCGGAGCCGCCACAAGGTATAGTGTAGTTGTCGAAAAACACTACCAAGGGAGGCGACCCCGATGTCCTTGAAATCCACTCTATCCAATCTTTGGACCCGGTTTCAAGGGGAACTTTTTCCCGAACTTGCCGAAGAGATTGGCCCCCTCATGGAGAAGTACAAACATCTGGTCCAGGTCCTCGACCTGGTCGAGGTCGAGCGCTTCGTCGATATGTACTGGCGCGGCCCCGGACGGCCGCAGCAGAATCGTCGGGCCCTGGCACGGGCCTTCATTGCCAAAGCGATATGGGATTTGCCGACGACCCGAAACCTGATTGACAGGCTCATGGTTGACGCACCGCTACGCCGGCTGTGCGGCTGGTCGCGTGTCAGCGCGATCCCGAGCGAGGCGACCTTTTCGCGTGCGTTTGCCGAGTTTTCCGAGGCCCGCCTTGCGGAGCGCATGCACGAAGCACTGGTGAAGGATGCCCTGGGGGCGGAACTGATCGGCCATGTCTCGCGGGACTCGACGGCGATCGAGGGGCGGGAGAAGTCGGCGCCGAAACCGGCAACCGGGAAGAAGCCGAAGCGCAGGCGCGGGCGTCCCCGCAAGGGCGAGGACGTCGAGAAGGAACCCGGGCGTCTCGAACGTCAGTCGAATGGCATGAGCCTCGAGGAGATGCTCGATGACCTGCCGAGCGCGTGTGACCATGGCGCGAAGAGGAACGCCAAAGGCTTCCTGGTCAGCTGGAGAGGATACAAGCTGCACCTCGACACGGCCGATTGCGGCGTGCCGGTGAGTGCCATCCTGACCTCGGCATCGGTCCATGACAGCCAGGTGGCGATCCCCCTTGCGACGATGAGTGCCGGACGCGTGACCAACCTCTATGACCTCATGGACGCGGCCTATGACGCGACAGAGATCTACGAGGTGAGCGAACGCCTTGGCCATGTCCCGATCATCGACGTCAACCCGCGCCGGGACACGGAGCTCAAGCGGGACCCAACACGAGGCCCGGGCACTGCGCGTGTGCGGTCTCGTCATGCCTGAGAGTGTTCGCTACCGGATCCGTTCCGGGGTCGAGCGGAGCAATGCCCGTCTCAAGGACGAGTTCGGCGCCCGCCATGTGCGTGTCCGGGGACACGCGAAAGTATTCTGCCACTTGATGTTCGGGGTGCTTGCGCTGACGGTTGACCAGTTGATGCGCCTCGCTGTGCCTCCCTAACGCGCCTCCCCGTCCTCCGGGACGGTTCCGGCGTCCTCGATCTCCTCTGAAAACGCCCTGAAAAAGCCGGCGAACGGTCAAACCTGGCCTGGGTTCCGGCTTTTTCGCCTATTTTTCCCGCGAAACGGGAGGGAATGCCGAAATTCCCAGGATTCCGGGGCGTGCGGTCGCGCGCAAGCCCGCACCGGATACACGGCACTGTTCAGCGGCCGGTCAACTCGATAATTTTGCAAGAGGCTCAATGGGCAGAGCGCAACAAGACGCTCTTCCGGGTTTCTCTTCGCAGCCTGCCGTATCCGGTCGGCCTCATGTGACAGGCTTTCCCGCTTCTGCGCGCGGCGCCTGCTTCGGCTTCCCGAATTTCCCTCGGCCCCAGCCCTTGGCTCCACCTGCTCCGCCGGGCGTTGCCGCCCCTTGTTCGCAGGCTTCACGGCTGCTATTGCCGGGTCTGACTTCTCCAAGCCGTTCGTCATTGGCTTCGGGTTTCCCCTCCTTTCCTTTGCGGCCCCGCACGGCTGCGGGGCGGCCTGGAGACCTCCCAGATCCCGGTGAAGCGCTTCTGCGCGTGCCATGGTTCTTCGACCCCGGGATGCCTTCTTCCGCCTCACCAAACCGGCTTGGAAGTGTTGCCTTCAACCACTTGAACGGTCTCGGCGCATCCGACTGACCGACGATTTCGTGGCTCAATAGCCCGGCCCATGCATGCCGCTGCCGACGCTTCGCCTGACACCTCGCGATGTCCGACGCACGGCTCGCGGTGAAAGTCGGTGGTTATCCTTTCCTTCCCGCGGGACTTTCACCCGCTGCACGTTCACCAGTTAGCCTGGCACTCTCAAGTGTCGCCGGATTCGCCGTCAAGTGTGTCAGAAATTGCAATGCCGGCGAGCTTTCGTGGATTCCGGTTTTCGGCGGCAAAGAACCGGTGCCGCCAGCGGAAGGCCGTGTTGACGCCAAGCCCGCAGCGCCCCTGGCGGACGCACGCACCGTTTCCCCGTCCGCGAGACAGTTTCCGAACTCCAGCCACCTCTCCTTGCGGTGAAGGCCGGCCAGCGGCGTGCCCGTCGCCGCATTGAACGTCTTCCCGCAGCCCTTGCACTGATACCGGCGCAGGCCTCGCGCCTTGCCGCGCGAAATGGCGCCGGCAGCGCCGCAATGCGGGCATTGACGGTCCTCGCCCACGCCCGCCTCGATAGCGGCCAGCGACGCCGACGCCTGTGAGCTTCCGGAGAGCGCTGACTTGGCCTCCTTGCGTTGTGCAGTGCTGAGCTCATCAACCTGGGAGATCCAGGCCTGAATTTGCTTGTGATACATCATCAGCAGTCTCCTGCTTCGCGAAGGAACATATCATGAACTCAAACGGCTTGTAAACAGAGCCAAAAACAATGTTCACTGTCCGCCGGTCGGACATTCACACCTAAACGGTTCGCCGCCCAATCCGTGTCCTGGAATCCTCGGCCACGACATCATTGGAATAATTGATCAGATCGGCGAATGGCGTTGGCGAGGATCAGCGCGGCGGTCCGTTCGCTCCTTGGGTGACCGATCCACCTGGACCGAAATCTTTTTTGACGCACAAGACATGCCGCAGTGGGCGCCGGGACTGCGAAAATTCGGCCACGACCGCACTTCTTGGGAAGCTTCGCCGATTACTGCCGCATCTTGCCCGGAATGGGCATCCTCAAGCTGCCCGACGCGTATGTGGACGAGGAGGCCGCTCCGCTCAACTGCAGAGTCGCGACGATGATCTCGGTCACCGAAGCCGCCGAAATCGCGGTCGGCGAGTCTGACCCAGCGACCTGTTTTCGCGTTCGGCCCCTTTCGAAAGTGCGCCGGACCACACTTTCCACAGTGAAACCGCTCCGGCCACAATCCGGTCTCGAACCACATGGCTGAAGCTTCATCGGCCGGGAATTTGTCCATTGTCTCGACCGGGGCCAGCCCTTCGCACCGGTTCTGTCCTTGTACTGACACGCCTCAGGCCGGCTGCTGAAAAAGATCCTGTTAGGAAAAGAAGAGGGAAGGAACTTCCCGGACTGTTCCGGTTTCCAGGAAATCCGACGTCAGCCCAAACCGGGAAAACCAGCGCGCTTCAAAGCGGCACATTAAGAGAAACAACAAACCTATGAATGTCCTCCGGAGGGAAGGACATCGGCCAATTGGCCACGGACCCCGTATTGGTCGAAGAGTTCTTCCACCTGAGCCCAGGTGGCGGGATCCACCGGGATACCCTGGGCCAACCGCTCCTGGCGCGTCTTGGCGGATCTCTCCCCCGGAATGAAAACCCCGCCCGATCCTTCCATCGGGGGAGTGTCTTTAAGGTGTCTCATCATCTGTCGGACCTCGGCCCGGATGGATTCCAGGGGCGCCATGCGGCCCAGGTCGATGATGAGTATCGTGGAGCCTGCCCACATTGCCCACCTGTCAAACTTTCCCGGAGGGGAAGCGATCTGGCCAAGAATTCCCCCGAAAAGCGCCATCATCAGCGAGAGCGCATATCCCTTGTGGCCCCCCTGCACCCCGCCGACGGGCAATTGTGCGCCCCCTTCGTAGAAATCGTCAGGGTTCCTGCTGGGAACCCCATGCCTGTCAATGACCCAGGTGTCAGGCAGCTCCTGTTTCCTGTTGCGGTACACCCGCAGCGTTCCCTCAGACGTCACAGAGGTGGAAATATCAAGCAGGACCGGGGCGCCTTCGGCATGAGGAAAGGCCATCGCCAAAGGGTTCGAGCCGAGCCGGCCCTCGCGTCCTCCGAAGGGAACCTGGGTGGCGACCGGTCCTCCAGCCCAGCCCGAGAACATGATGGCAGCCATGCCGGCCGCTGCCGCCATTTCGGGGTAGGCTCCGATTCGGCCCGTGTGAGTGTGGTTTCCCATGCTGACCAGGCTGACCCCATGATCACGGGCCTGCTCGATCGCCAGTTCAGTCGCCCTTGTGGCAACCACCTGTCCGAAAGTGGAATGGCCATCCATCTGGAGGATCCCCCCATGGCTGCCGACGACTTCCGGCTCCGCCTTCGGATCGACAAGTCCTTTTTCAATTTCATTCAGGTACTGGGGGATGCGTATGAGCCCATGGGAATCGTATCCCGCAAGACTGGCATTGGCCAGGTGGTCCGCGACGATGCCGGCGTTGCCGGCCGAGGCTCCTCCCGCCCGCATCATCATATCTGTTATCCGGACAATCTGATGTTTCGTCAGTATCGGCATGTTTAGCTCCTAAGAATTCAGTTTAGCGGCAATGGAGGGAAACGCCCTCGTGGAAGACGTGAATCTTGGCAGGCTCGGCGGTCAGTCTGACCGTGCTGCCGCGCAGCCCCGTGTGAATGCCCGGCAGCTTTGCGAGCACGGTATCTTTGTCCTGCACCCGGTCAAAGTGGAGCAGAGTCATCTCACCCAATTCCTCGGTGATGCTCACCTTGCCCTCGAAAATACAATCGCCGTCGGTTTCCGCCAAATCCTCCGGCCGAACCCCGACGTTAACCTTCAGGCCTTCCTCCGAGCTTCGCGTCGGGACAGCCGAGACGGCAACCCCGCCGGTGTCGAGTTCAATTGCGGTCCGCTTTCCGGTGCCGACGACTTCGCCGGGAAGCAGGTTCATGGCGGGCGAGCCGATGAACTGGGCGACAAACTCGTTCCGGGGCCGTGTATACAGTTCCAGCGGTCTGCCGACCTGACCAACGCGCCCGCCGGGGGTGAGCAACACGATGCGGCTCGCCAGGGTCATGGCCTCCACCTGGTCGTGGGTCACGTAGATCATGGTGCTCTCGGGCATCGACTCTTTGAGCTGGGCAATCTCAATCCGGGTGGCCACCCGCAAGGCGGCGTCCAGATTGGAGAGCGGTTCGTCAAACAGATAAACCTTGGGGTCACGCACGATCGCCCGGCCGATGGCCACCCGCTGGCGCTGGCCGCCGGAGAGCGTCTTCGGCAGTCGGTCGAGATAGGGCTCCATCTGGAGGATCCGCGCTGCCTGTGTGACGGCGGCATTGATCTCCCGACGCGATTTCTTGGCGAGCTCGAGGGCAAAGCTCATGTTCTTGCGCACGGTCATGTGCGGATACAGCCCATAGGACTGGAACACCATCGCGATGCCACGCTGGGCCGGCGGCACATCGTTGACGACCTGCCCCTCGATCTCCAGCGTGCCCGATGTGATGGTCTCGAGCCCGGCGATCATGCGCAAAAGGGTTGTCTTGCCGCAGCCCGACGGCCCGAGCAGGACGATCAACTCACCCCTCTCGATATCAAGATTGATATCCTCGAGGGCCCTGACCGCTCCTCCATAGATTTTTTCGACGTTGGTCAGCTTCATTTCGGACATCGGGCCGTCCCTGTCTGTTCACGGTCCGGCGCCTCCGCCGGAACCGGTTCACGGGCGCCGAGGCGCCCCGCTCTCAATTCCTCAGCCGGTCACCCTTTGACCGATCCGGCCAGCAGGCCGCGCGCGAAATACCGCTGCATGGCGAAGAAAACCGCCAGCGGCACCGCCATGGAAATGAAAGTCCCCGCCGCCATGAGATCCCAGTTGCCGCCAAAGGTCCCCATCATTCTGATAATCGCCTGTGTCATGACCGTGGTGTCACCGGAGGCGTCGATCAGAAACACCTTGGCAGCCAGGAGATCGTTAAACGTCCAAAGAAACTGGATGATCGCCCACGCGACGAGCGCCGGAATGCTGAGCGGCAGAACGATCCTGACAAAAATCTGGAGATCTGTCGCGCCGTCGAGCTTGGCGTTTTCGATAATTTCGCGCGGTATGCCGGCCATGTAGTTGCGCAAAAGAAAAATGCCGAACGGCAGGGTGAACGCGGTATGGAAGAGCCAAACGCCCAGATAGCTCTTGCCGATACCGAGGTCCACATGCAGCTTCAGTATGGGGATCAAGGCAACCTGGGAAGGAGTGACAATGCCCATGGCCATCCCCGCAATCAACCATGCCCGGCCCCGGTAATTCATCCAGGCAAGCGTGTAGGCGGCAAACGCGGCAATCACGATTGTGATTGCCGTCGCCGGAATGGCCACGGTCAGCGTGTTGAGAAAGGCCTGCGATATCCCTCGTTCGTGCGTCTCGTCGAACAGCATCCAGTGGTAATTTGCGAGCGTGAACTCGGGCGGCGCTCTCACCGTGGCGAACACACGCTGTCCGCGGCCGCTCAGCTGATCGCCGCTTCCGCGCCAGACGTAGTCGCCATTGGCCTGAACGGTGATGGTTTCCCCGTCTCCCAGGCCGGCCGCATCGCCGGGAACATAGGCATCAATCGCTTGTGACGAGGTGCCCCAGACGGAAATCTTCTTCGAGGACCCCTCGCCGAACAGATTGCCCGAAACCGTGAAGACGCCGCCGTCAGCCACGCGAAAACCGTCCGGATCGGCGGCCCGGAGAACTTCGTTCTGCTGGTTTGGAAAGAGCGCTGCCCACCATCCTGAACCACTGATCTGGTCTGCGGTTCGGAACGAAGAGACGAACAGACCCAGCGTCGGAGCCAGCCACGCCGCGGCCAGCAAAGCGACCGTGATGTTCACGGCCCATGTGCGGGCGGATTTGGTTTCCACGATTCCGTCCATGTTCAATCTTCTCGATTTCTCAGCGGGCTTTGTACACATTCCAGATCATGACCGGCCCCACCAGCAGTATGGTGATGATCGCAGCCGACGACCCGACGCCCCAGTCGACGTCGTGGAATATCTCGCGGAACACGTAACTTGAAATGACCTCCGTGCCCCAATTGCCGCTGGTCGCAGCATAGACAATGTCGAACACCCTGATCACGGTCACCGTGACCATGGTCCACGCCACGATGATTGTGCCGACGATCTGCGGGGCCTTGATGCGGAAAAACAGCTGGAACGGCGTCGCGCCGTCGATGATGGCGGCTTCAACCGTTTCCTGCGGAATGCCGCGCAGCGCCGCCGAGAGGAGCACCATGGTCAAGCCGGTCTGAGTCCAGATCATAACGGCCATCAGGAAGAAGTTGTTCCAGAACGGTATCGTCAGCCAGGTCTGGGGTTTGCCGTAGGGCAGGGTGACCGTGAACACATCGACCGCGGTCAGAAGCGCCAGGACGGCGAGACAGGCCGCCGCCGCACCGGCAGCGACTCGCAGAGCCCCAGCGGCGATTCCGCGCATTCGTTCCTCCGGAATGAAGAAGGGCCGCAGGAACAGGTGACAGACATACGCCGCCACCGCGGCGAAGCCCAACAGGATGGCGGCCGGTAATATCCTCAGAAAAAGAAACGAGCCGATCCCGCCTTCGAACTGCATCCAGACCGCGTTCAGAACCCCGACCTCGGGGCGGGTGTCATAGACCAGCTTGAAGATCACCGAGGCGCCGACAAACGAGATCGCCATGGGCATGAAAATGATCGTCCTGGCGATGTTGCCCCAGGCAATGCGGTCCGTCAGCTGGGCGATCAGAAGGCCAAACGCCGTACACGTAGCGGGTACGACGATCAGCCACAACATGTTGTTGCGCATCGCTTCCACGAACTTCTCTTCTTTGAACATCACCTGATAATTCGCAAGACCGACAAACGCGCCGCCCAAATCGCGGTCGGTGAGCGACAGGCGAAGGGTTTCGAAAACCGGGTAGACTATGTAGACCCCAATCAAAAAAATGGCTGGGAAGCCGAACAGCCACGGCCGGATCTGGTTGGCGCGGTTGATGTTGTCTCCGGCATTCCTGCCGCGCGGCGGGAACAGCACTTTGTCGAGCAGCTGATTGGCGAGGTAGAAGTAACCGACGCAGCCGCCGATGCCGATCATGATGATGAAGAGACCCTGGACTGCCGCGTTCATTCCCGCGCGCCTCCCGGAATGTTTTCGATGTGTGTCATGCCAAACTCACTCATCACCTCCCTGCGGTTAATCCGCCGTCAATGACCAAGTCGCTGCCGGTGACAAAAGAGGACTCGTCCGAAGCCAGGTAAAGGGCGCCGTAGGCCACGTCTTCCAGCTGGCCCTCGCCCAGGGGAATATTGTTGACCCAGAGCTGCCGGTATTCTTCGTCCTCCATCAAGGAGGCGTTCATCATTGTTACGATGCCGTGCGGAAGTATGGAGTTGGCGCGGATCCCTTCCCTAGCGTATTGAATAGCGGTGGACTTGGTCAATAGCCGTATCGCAGCTTTGGACATGGTGTAGGTGCACGACGTCTCCATGGAGCCTAACAGCGCAGCCACCGAAGCGATGTTGATCATGGAGCCGCCACCCGCTTTCCGCATCTCGGGTATGGCGTGTTTTGTCCCCAGAAACGCACCCTTGGCATTTGTATCCAAAACCTGGTCCCACTGTTCGCTGGTGGTCTCCTCCACCAGACCGGTTCGGAAAATAGCGGCGTTGTTCACCAGAACGTCCAGTTTCCCGAAGCGGGCGATGGTGGACGTCACGGCTTGCTGCCACTCGGCCTCGCTGGTGACGTCCAACCGGACAAAGAGGCACTCGGCGCCGGTTTCATTAATTTCGGTCTCGGTCCGACGCCCTTCCTCTTCCAGCACGTCTCCAATGACCACTTTGGCCCCTTCCCCGGCAAACAGCCTGGCTATCGCCGCTCCCAGGCCCCTGGCTCCCCCGCTGACAAAAGCGGCCTTGCCTTTCAACCTCATGGTTTCCCTCCTCTGTTGACGGCGGTTCGCCATAGCGCGAAGCCGGGCTCAGCGCAGACGCCAAAAGGCGCGGCCACTTCCCCGCGCGCGGAAGAACCGGCCCGCATTTGGCCGGAGATCTCTCTTCGGGAGGATATGCGGGAGGAGCATCAAAGCCTCCCCGCCAGCCACCGGATGCCCCGCCCCACCACCGAGCGAAAACCGGGGTTTGAGTAGGCCTGGTCATCGTGCCCGCCCTGGTAGCAGAAGACCCTCGCCTCGCCGAAAGTCCGTGTCCACGCAACCGTCTTCATGCTCCGGGGATGATCGGTGGTGAGCAGGATGCGGCTGTCCCCGTCCGCGTCGTCTATGTCATAGGTCTCGTCGACGATGTCCCACGGCTTCAATGTGGAAGTGATCGGATGTGCGGTGTCCGCGACGTCGATGCGCACGGTCTGGCCGAAGGCGACCGGCACATTGCCTCGCTGACGCATGCCGCTGAGTTCTCTCCATAGCGGCCAGCCGGGAAAGGCCATCAGCGCGTGATGCAGCAGAAATATTCCCTGGTCCCCATCGCCAAGACTCTCCAGCATCTCCTTCATGGCGGCCTCGAATTTGCCATCTTCTTCAGCAGGCGTGCGGAGGTGCATGTTGTAGAACAGCAGTGCCTCGTAGTCCCCTCGACCGCGCGCCGGGTCGGTGATGAAGTCCCACATGTTCTGAGGGCAGGCCTCGATTTCGGGAAGGGAGCGAAGCATGGACTGGAAGCCGGCCACGTCGTACGGGTGCCCGCCGGTGATCACTGCTGTTTTTATCTTTCCATTCGCCATGTTTCTGTCTCCCGCAAAGGTCAATTAAATGATGGGGCGTGTTTGCACCGGCCAGGGAGGGAGGCATAAGTCAAAAAGCAGACCTGTGGGCAGGAGTCAGACGGTCAGTTGGGCAGCAAGGCCACGGAACGGACCTCGCCAAACTCCCGTTGCAGCTTTTGCCAGCAATCACCCCCGTCTTCGCTCACGTACACATAGCCAAAGATACTGGCGGCGACGATCACATCGGGCCGCTCCTTGTGAGAGCTTATCCCATAAATAACGGAATTGGGCTCTGCCGGCAGGGACACCGGTTCCCAGCTTTTGCCACCATCCTGGGTGCGCTGCACGGCACCGGCTGTGCCGGGAATAACGTCGCCGTTGCCGACGAACATGACATCGGGGTTATCCGCTTTGATGACCATGCCCCGGCAGTAGGACACGGGATCCTCTTCATGGAACCTGGGGAAATAGTGGTATTCCCAGCTTTGGCCTTCGTCGTGACTGGCGGCGAGCCCAAAGGGAGTGGCACAGTAGAGTGTGGAACGGGCGCCGGTCTTCAGAGCCATACTGTGAATGTCGCCTTGGAATGGGTCAGGACCCAGGTCGGGCAGGCGTTCCCAGCTGTCGCCGCCATCCAGGCTCTTGTAAACTCCGTCAACCTCCATGCCGGCCCAGATGGTGCGGCTGTCCCTGGGATCCACGATCATGCAGGTGGTCCGCGGCGGCGAGGGAGGAAGCGGTTCAGAGATGGGGCAGTTCATGTTCACACCCATATGAAGTTTGCTCCAAGTCCTCCCTCCATCCCTGGAGCGGAATCCCTCGGGCCGCGCGCCCACAAACAGGTTGTCCGAGTCCGCGGGGTCCACAGTCACCGACCAGACCTCAACGTCCGATGTGGGGGCATCCAGGTTTTCCCAGGTCGCGCCGCCGTCCTCGCTGCGGAAAACGCCCACTTGGGATGCGGGCACTGATTGACCATCAACACCGGCCAATACCCGCCGGGGGTTGTCCGGATACACGCACAGCGCCCTGACGTTGGACTCATGCCAGATGGGCTGATTGATTTTGGTCCAGGATTCACCGCCATCGGCGCTTACGTTCAGCCCTTGGCCAAGGGTGCCGATGAGAATTGTGTAATCTTTTGCCATGCTGCGTCTACCAATTGCTAAAATCCCGCCAAACCTTCCCATTGTGTATGCGAGAAATCCCGGGCCGGACGGCCCGGGATCCGTATGACCGTCCCGGACTACTTGATAGCGTCCCAGGAATTCTGGATGTCGCGTGCAACGGCGGCGGCATCCTTGCCACCGACATAGTCCACCATGCCCCTCCAGAAGGTCCCGCCGCCAACGGCGCCGGGCATCAGGTCGGATGCGTCGAACCGGTATGTGGTCGCGTTCAAGAGAATATCATTTAACCCTGCAAACGCCGGGTCACTGAATACCGCTTTGTTGACGCGCAAGTGCGGCGTCAGGGTGCCGCCCTGAGCCATAAGTAGCTCGTTCGCAATCGGCGTCTGCAGCCATTCGATAAACCCATGGGCTGCTGGGCTGTTCTTGCTGATGGTCCAAAAGTTACCTCCACCCATCACTGGCTTGCCAAGCTCCGGCTTGCTCGCCCGGGCCGGGAAGTAGAAGAAGTCCCAGTCGCCATACTCTACACCTTTTGGGAAAAAATTCGTGATGTACGTTCCCGCAAGGTGCATGTAGCACTTCGGCGGGCTGTCGAAGAGACCCTTCGGGCTGTCGCGCCAATCCTGGCTGGCCACATTACCCACACCGCCGGCTACATATTCTTCGTTGCGGGCAAATTCGCCCCATTCCTCGAGTGCGGCAACAATGCGGGGGTCATCAAACGGAACTTCGTTGCTGACCCACTGGTCGTACAAATCCGGAGGATGCGAGCGCAGCAATAAGTCCTCCATCCAGTCACTTCCCGGAAAACCCGTCGCACCCTCAGAAAACAGACCAATGCACCACGGGGTCCCACCGTCGGCAACGATCCGATCGTTCAGGGCCTTCAGTTCTTCCATGGTCTGCGGGATTTCGTAGCCTGCGTCCTCGAAGTTCTCGGGGACGTACCAAACTACGGACTTAATGTACATTTGAATTGGGACGCCGTAGTAAGCCTTTTCCCCGTCCGGGCCGGCATAGGTGCCGAGGTCAACCCAGGACTGGCCAGCGGCGAAGTTGTCGCGAGTATAGCCGGCAATATCGGGATCCAATTTGGTCAGGAATCCGCGCTTGGCCATGTCCGTGGCAAAACCTGGCAGCGGGAAGGCAGTGATATTCGCTGATGCACCTGCTTCGGCGTCAACCATCACTTCCTGCGAGAAGTTCTGCGAGCCGGTGTAGCGGACGTCGGCACCGGTCGCTTCTTCGAAATAGGAAAACATCGCATTCATCTTGTCCTCGTCGGGACCTTGAAATGCTCCGAAGACCGTGAGTTGCTGGCCAGAATAGTTGTGGGCTTTGGCGAAGGCATGGTAGCTGTCCCAGCTGAACTCGCCTTCGCCAATCGGGAATGTGAGGTGGCCATCCGCATGCGCGGCACCCGTCAGGGTGACGCCTGCCGCAGCCACCATAAAAGCCCGCATAAGGTCTAAAGTTTTGTTCACTTTTGTCCTTTTCATGATAGTTTCCTTTCCGGATTTTCCAGATTCGAATGGGATGTCGCCACCCCACCATGGCTTGGATTGAATAGTTATTTTGTTCTGCTGTCAAGGCATCATATATCATATAACTAGTGCTTGCCCGAAAATCAACTAAGTTATTGACTCCATGCGATAAATCGTGGTATTCTCGCCGCGAAGATCAAGGCTGAAAAGCCGTTTTCAGCGCCTCTTGGCCCAATTGGGGCCGATGTGCACACTTCTTCGCGAGGTAAGGATGAGACGTGTACGCAATCCGCAGATGGAACTTGGCGAGGTTCACATCGAAGACATCGAACTGGACCTCAAATCCAGGGACGACATCCCGGCCCTGCTGCTGGGACTTCAGCATCTCTACGCCGACGAGCATTTCCGCTCCTGGCTGTTCGCACTCCTGGACGAGCACATCCTTCCCGGCATCGACAGGAAGGTCGGCCGGCCGGGCATGGAGATGTGGCGGATCCTCGTGATGGGGGTGATCAAGCAGGGTCTGGGCTGCGATTTCGACCGTCTCCACGAGCTGGTGAACGAGCACAAGACGTTGCGCCGCTTCCTTGGCCATGGGGATGTCTGGGACGATTATCGCTACGGCTACCAGAGGCTGGTGGACAATGTGAGCCTTCTGCGCCCCGAACTGCTTGTTGCGGTCAATGATCTGGTTGTGGAGAGCGGCCATGCGGTCGCGAGAAAAAAGCCTGGCGCGCCCTTGGTCGGGCGCTGTGACAGCTTCGTGGTCGAGACCGACGTCCACTATCCGACGGATGTCAGTCTTCTGTGGGACGCGATGCGTAGCCTGCTCCGTGCGGTGGGCCGTGCGGCGGCGAAGAGCGGTGTTCGTGGCTGGCGCCAATGGAAGCACCTGACGCGGTTGGTGCGGCGGTTGTTCCACAAGGTGCGGGCAACGCGCCGGGCGCATCCCGAGGATGTGGAGGCATATCTTGGGCGTTGCCTCGAGCTTGTCGCGCGTGCGGAGGCGAGCCTTGCGGATCTGGTTGCGCATGGGGTGAAAGCCTGGGAGATCGTGGAGATCGACGGCTATATTGCCCATGCGAAGCGTCAGATCGACCAGATCGAGCGCCGTCTTCTCAAGGGCGAGACCATCCCTCAGGACGAGAAGGTGTTCTCGATCTTCGAGCCGCACACGCGCTGGATCGCGAAGGGCAAGGCGGGATGTCCGGTGGAGCTTGGGGTTCCTGTGTGCATCCTGGAAGACCGGCACGGCTTTGTCCTCCACCACGAGATCATGTGGGAAGGCAGCGACGTGGACCATGCGGTCCCGATGGTCGAGGCCGCCCAGGCACGGTTTCCCGATCTTCGCGCGGTGAGCTTCGACCGCGGCTTTCACAGCCCCGGGAACCGTGTCCGCCTTGATGCGTTGCTCGATCACAACGTGCTGCCGAAGAAGGGCTACCTCAACAAGGCGGATCGCGAGCGCGAGCAGGGCGAGGAGTTCGTGGTGATGCGTCGCCAGCATCCGGCGGTGGAATCGGCGATCAACAACCTCGAGCACCGCGGTCTCGACCGGGTTCTGGCGTACGGAGCGGGGGGCTTTGCCCGTGTGGTGGCGCTCTCCGTGGTTGCCCTCAACATCCACCGTATCGGTCTTCTGCTGCGTCGGAAGGCGCGCCGACGACGCGCCGCCTGACGGCGCTCCCGAAACACCGGTTCATTCATGACCCGCCCGGAGCGGGAACAGCGCCCTATGGGCTGATGGTGGCGAAAGCCGCGAAATTCGGTCCCAGGGGCGGAAAACCTGCTGTCCGGGACACGTAAACACCCCGATGCGCGGCGAAATGCCGCGTCGCGGCATTCCGGTTTGTCAAAATTCGTCGCCCGCCATCGCCAAAATAGGGGGGTTTTCTGACGGACACTAGTTATATGATATATTATGCTCTTGACAGCAGAACAAAATGACTCTTCAATCCAAGCCATGGTTGGGGGACGAAATCCCTTTCGAAATCTGGAAAGGAAATCTTTCTAGTCCCCAATGGCTGGGCCAATAATTCTAAAATATTAAGATGACCAACTCACTAAATCCTGAATCAATGTACATGATGCCCATTCATTTTGGGCCTATGTGCGGACCCAGACAGGGGCCTGGAGGCAAAAAATTCGCGTTTAAGACCGACAAGAGAAAGATCACTAGTTTTTCAGTTAGTTTTTTGACAAATGCATCTCAACTACGAAAACTCCTTCCACCAAGATTTGAACTCGCAGGTGAACCTGTCGTGACGGTCTTTGAGACGTTTATGAAAGAAATCGATTGGCTTGCGGGCAGAGGCTACAACGTCCTTGGTGTCACATTCCCAGTGATTTACAATGGGACTAAGGACCGTGCGACCGGTCCATTTCTAACAGTTTTATGGGAGAACCTGACAGATCCAATATTAACCGGAAGAGAGCAGCTAGGATTCTCAAAGATTTTTTGTAACTTGCCCGAACCCAATGTCTGCAGGGGCGAGACACATTGTACGGCAAGCTGGATGGGATTTCGATTTCTGGATCTCAAACTGAACAATTTTAAAGAAATTGATCCCGGAGAGAGCAACTCCATATTTGATGAATCCGAAGAAAAACTTCTCAGAGGTACTATTCATTATAAATACATGCCTAGAACAGGAGACTGGGGCAAGGCTGATTCAGAGTACGCAGTTTTATCTCCTGAGCCAGAAAAGCCATCACCTCCAGTAAAACTTTTCACTGCTACTGGAGAAGTAAATTTTCATAAAGCTCGCTGGGAAGACTTGCCAACACAGCATATGATAGTCAATACCCTCCATGAGCTTGAAATTATTGAATACAGGGGAGCCAGAATGGAAAACCGAATTGGTTCCGGTGACCTTGGTGACCAGAGGATATTGTATTAAACCAATAAGGAGACCGATGTATAACCTCAACATCAACCCGCGGTTAATTTTCCGCAATGACAAAGTCGCTGCCGGTGACGAAAGAGGACTCGTCCGAAGCCAGGTAATGGGTGCCATCCGGTCGTCTTTTTTTGGTAACAGCGCACGGAAAGAGTGTCATATGAAATGTGAGCAATGTGAAGTCTTGCGATGAGCAAAACCGGTTTAAAGCCGCTGAAAAATGGCAATTTGTCCCAACAGGTTTATGACGCTGTCCGGAATGCTTTGGTGGAAGGAAGGTATGAGCCTGGCGAAAAACTTACAATTGCGGGGCTTGCCAAGGAGCTCGGCGTGTCGATCACACCTGTTCGCGAGACGATTTTTCGCCTGGTGAGCGAAAGAGCGCTCGAAATGAAAGCCGCCACGGCTATTCACGTCCCCGAACTGACGCCCAATCAATTTCGCGAAATCCAGCGGGTCGGTATTTTGCTCGAGGGCGAAGCCGCGGAAGTTGCGGCACAAAAGATCACGCCCCAGCAGCTCAAGAGCCTTGAAGACATTCAGGAGCAGTTAACCGAAGCAGCTCGTGGCAACCCGATACGAGCAGCGCGTCTCAATCGCCGGTTCCATTGCAACCTTATGGCTGCTGCGGATATGCCAGTGGTGCATGCGACCGTGGAAAACATGTGGGCGCTGAAGGGGCCAATTCTGCGCATCTACCAATTGGAAGCGATGGGTAAGGCGGACATGGAACAACCCGCCCACTACGACGTGCTCGACGGCCTGCGTAACGGCGACGGCGAGAAAGCACGAAAGGCGATCCAGCGTGATATTGCGGGCTGCAACGACATGATTGCCTGGATCAAAGAACGGCAGAAAGAAACCGAAGAGGCCTGACGAAATTCGGCCGGGCACCCTAGATGCCCGGCCGAGATTTTCAGAGTTCGATCCAGGTGGTCTTAAGTTCAGAATATTTATCAAATGCATGCAAGGACTTGAATCCGGGAAATCTTGTGAACACGCGTATAATCGCTGCCCCAAAGTGCAGATTCCGACGGCACTTGAACGTGATTCCGAGAAGTCCACCAATTCCATGTATTCGTCCGAGAATCGGTCGTTGCCTTCGGCCCATTTTGCAGACGGCTTTTGATCGGTGGATTTGTTGGACAGATTTTGGACAAAATGAAATCATCGTTTCCAATGAATTGAAATTGTGTTGAATATTTTCTCACCACCCGCTTCATCATACCTTTTCATCACCGACAGATTAGTCTGGAACACCGCGATGGATCGAAGTACGCCTTCGTTCCATGTCCTGTTCAGGCTTGACAGAAGAATGTTTACCCTGTATATGCGTCCTTAGGACGCATATACAGGGTAAACATATTGAATACCGCGCCACAACGAATTCACAGTCCCAAACTCACCCGGGCGGCGGCCCATTTGGCTGACCAGTTAGAAGCCAACGACACGCCCGTCCTCTCTCCGTTTGAGTTCTTCCAGATCGTCCTGGCAATGTACAGCGCGTCCACCGGCAAGAAGCTGTACCTCCGCCGCGACACCCCCGACCGTGACGATATCGCCCGTTTCCGATCAATTCTGAAGGCCACCGGTGCGATCACCAGCGATCGGGACTACGGATCCCGTATCATTCGCGTGCTGTCCGTATCCGACCGACCGGCCGAAGACATTGTCTGCCTGGTCGACCCAACCTGCTACGTATCTCACCTGTCCGCCATGCAGCGCTGGGGGCTTACCGATCGAACCCCTCGCGCCCTAGCGCTTACGCGCCCTGACCGAAAGACGGCCACCGCCGCTCTTCGTGCCCACATGAACGAAGCGAATACGGCAGAAAACAACCCGTATCCGCTCACGCTGGTGCAGCACCCCCATCGAGTCAGGCGTCGCGACGTCACCATCTACGAGAGCAAGACGGCCGGCGCGTTCATAGCCAACCGGGGAACCGACATTCGACTGTCGACGGTGGGGCAGACCTTTCTTGATATGCTCCAGAGACCGGACTTGTGCGGAGGCATGTCCCATGTCCTGAATGTCTGGGCAGAACATGCCTCCACGTTCCTCGACGAAATCGCCTCGACGATAGACCAGACACCCAAGGCGCTTATCAAGAGCAGGGCCGGCTACATACTCGAAGAGCGTATGGGCCTCCATCATCCATGCATCGAACGCTGGAAGGCTTTCGGGCAACGGGGAGGCAGCCGAAAGCTGGATCCCACCCGCGACTTCGCCCCCGTTTTTTCGGAAACCTGGATGATTTCGCTGAATGTCTGAGCCTCCGCATCCGGTCGACGTCGCGGCCTGGGTCGCGCGCCTCGCGCAAGATCCTGTCGCGCATCGGCAACGCCAGGCGGTGGAGATCATCCTCAACGCCATCGCCATGACCGGGCCGATCAATACCGAATTGTTCCTCAAGGGCGGAATTCTGCTGGGTCTCGTCTACGGAAGCCCGAGGCAGACCACGGACATCGACCTGTCCGCCGCGTTCGCCGCCGATGACGACATCGGCCACAGGATGGGGACAATGCTAGACTCCACCTTCCCTCGCACCGCGGCCAGTCTCGGCTATGCGGACCTTGTTCTCCGCACGCAGTCCGCGAAAGGAAGCCCGAACCACATATTCCCGGAAGCCGAATTTCCAGCCTTGAAGCTCAAGATCGCCTACGCGCGCCGCGGAACAAACGAGGAGAGAGCGCTCAACGAGGGAACTGCCTCCACCGTGATCGATGTCGATATCTCATTCAACGAGCCGCTGAACCATGTGCAGGTCCTGGAACTAACAGGCGGCCAGGAACTCTACGCGTATGGAGTGATCGATCTTGTGGCAGAGAAGTATCACGCCTTGCTCCAGCAAATTCCACATAATCGCTATCGGCGCCAGGATGTCTACGATCTCGATGTTCTTCTTCCTGGCATCCTTTCGGACAAAATTCCTCCGGCGGATATTCTGGAAGCTCTCCTGGAGAAGTGCTCCGCACGGCGTCTCGAGCCGAACCGTCGGTCTCTCGAAAATTCGGAGATTAAGCGCAGAGCGAGCAGAGATTGGAATACGATGGAGCTGGAACTCGACGATCTTCCGGTATTCGAGGACTGCTACGAGCGTGTGGCAACCTTTTATCGATCGCTGCCCTGGGACGGTGCATAGGAGCCTTCACAAACCGCCGTCTGAGCTCGACTTTGTACATTTATGCGGCGAAGCACAGGGCTTCGACCATGCGCTGGATCCTTTCGGGCGGGACGTTTTTGACGGTGTATTCTGGAAATGAGCTGTCGCCGTCGTAGTGGTCGCAATTGAACGGCATGATTTTCTGCCGCTTCCGGTCTGATGCGGAGCGTTGCAAAATGCAGTCGAGCCAGAGTTGCGCGCGCACGGCGGCGATGGCGTCGGAGAAAGTGAAGCTGGATTTCCAGTACCATGCGGCCCGATAGGGATGTGGTGTTTTGGCGAGGAATTCTCCCGCCCACAGGCAGACGAGGCTGTACAATCCCAACAGCACCGGCGTTGTCCGTTCGATCGCGTCATCGGACCACTGGCGCTGGGTTTCGACGCCGAGATGGGCGCGGACTTCCTGGAAGGTGACCTCGACCTGCCAGCGGCGCACGAAGATGGCGATGATCTCGGCCGGGTCCATGTTCGGGTCGGTGCTGAAGAAGGCCTGGGGGTCCTGCTGGCCGGCCGGGTCGCGCACGAGGACCCATCGGATGGCTTTGGGCGGCGTTCCGGGACGATACCAGAGTGCTGTTTCGGAGAGGATTTCGAGTGCCTTGTCCTTCACGCCTCCGTACCAGCGCGGGAGGGTGATCGGTATCCAGCGGGTGGCGGGGTCGTCGAGACGTGTCTGGAGCTTGGGCCTGGGCTTGCCCTTCTGCCGGGGCCGCCCCCGTTGGCCCGGGGCCCGCGGTTCGGGCGGCGCGAAGAGGCTGGCGTCGAGCCTGAGCCGGCTGATGAGGGTGGCGTGCCGCGCGATGCCATGGGCGAGTTCGTGGGTTCCGAAACTGCCGTCGCCGACGAAGATGATCGCGCGTTTCGGGAACCAGCGAATGATCTGGAGCATGCCCTGTCGCGCCCAGTCGGTGAGTGGTTTGTGACGCCGCCCCTGCTGTTTGGCCCATCGTTCCGACGGGGCGAGGATGGTCAGGATCGGCAGGGCCTGGATGCCCGGCAGCCAGGGCAGCGGCGTCAGCAGCATGAAGCTGAGCCACCGCAGTCCGCTGGTCTTGACGAAGTGGCCGCGGCTGGAGCGCACGGGGTCGCGGTAGATGCCACGGGCGCGGATGCGGGCTCCCCAGCGCCGCTCGATGGTGTCGTCCAGGCCGATGATGATGGGTTTCCCCTGTGCGACCAGACGCGCCACCGATTGCCGGGCGAGTTGTTTCGCGAGATCCCGGGGGTTCCAGCGGGCCCGGTTGAGGACCTGGTGATAGGACGCGAAGTTTTCGACCATCGCCCGCCCGGTGATGCGCAGGCAGGCGGTGACGGTCCGTTTGCCCGGCGCCAGCAGGGCGCCCATGACGAGTACGAGCACGAAACGCCAGGTCGGGGCCGTGAACGCATCCCGGAATGGTTCGAGCCACATCTCGAGGATATCCGGAACCGGATCGCCCGTGGTCATTGGATCCTCTTCCGGCAGTTCTGTATCAGAGTGCATTGATTTCACCGGTATTTCATTGTGGATCGAACACGCGATGGGGTGCCGGTGGGGACGGCGTACCGGCGTGAACCCGTCACGGGTTTTCGTCGGCTTCGGCGGCCATCATGGCGGCCAGCACGGCCAGGCGTTCACCCGCCGGCATGGCCGCGTAGCGCCGGCCCCAGTTGGCGGCCTTGCGCTTGATGCGCTGGCGGTCGGTGAAGTTCCGACCGGCGCAGCTCGCCCAGTGCACCCGGTCGGGCGCGAAGTTGAACCACACGACCTCGGTCCGGACGATACCCTGGGTCATCACCTGCAGCGCCAGTCGGCGCCAGCCCGCCAACCGCTCGTCGTAGAGCGCCGAGGGATGGCCCGAAACCATCACCTGGCAGGGCAGGGCCGTGAGCAGGTCCAGGAGCGCGATGTGGTCGGCCTCCGCGTAGTCGAAGCGGTAGCGCCGCCGCGACCGGCGGGTCGCGTGCAGATACGGCGGATCGCTGTAGACCAGTTCCGGACCCCGGAACGGAAACGCGGCCAGGACGTCGTGGGCACAACCGTGCACCAACTCGACCGGATAATCGCAGGCGAAGGCTTCGAGCGCCCGTGCGTCGCGGTCGATGCCGATCGAGCGCTCAGCAGGCGGCTTGCGCTTCATGATCGCACCTCCCCCAAGATGCGTCTCCAAAAATACGTCATGCGGGGGCATGAGGCTTACGATGGCCTGACACAGACCGGGTGTCGCTTTCGATCCGAAGCATTTCATGGGCCGCTCGCTCAGCAAGAGAGCCCAATCCATAGAGACCCGATTCTATGGAGTCAACACACCATCAGGGACGGACCGGACGGAGGCGACACGGCGATACCCGTCCAGTCGCCAACAACAGGGAACGGGGTGTCACGCCGGTCAGTCGAAGCAATGCCGGGCTTGCAAGCATGGGCCGCCGAATGCGAAACATCCAACCCCGGCACCACAGCAACAGGACGCTCCCGAGCCTCACCGCCCCATGACCGACCCCGACCCCATTCTGGCGCGAATAGAGGCCTTCGACAGAAAGAATGGCGGGGGCGTGACCGTCTGCAAGAACCGTGGCGGCTATACGCTCACTCTGACGGCCACGGAGGCCCCCATCGCACGGCTCAAACCGGAAGGTTCAGGTGACACCATGCGTGTCTTTTATTGGTCCTGGCAAAATCGATGGAAAGATGTCGGTGACATGGGCGGCCTCGTGCTCCCGCTCGACGAAGCCCTCGACGCAATCGCAAACACCGAAATCTTTTGGACATGGACCTGAGGAAAAATGTACAAAGTCGAGCTGAGAACTGGTACAATTTGACCTAACATCAACTCTCATCTGCGCCGAGTTGGCGCCCGTACGTTATGGCGCACGATTCCGGGATTGGGTCCGAAGGCTATAGCAACACCTCCCCGATAAGTTAACCATGACAGTCTCTTGGATACAGCAAAGTCGGTTGAAGGACACTGCCACATGATTGAGCAACACACGCAACATTTCAGTCTTTCTGCCTTGAACAAACCAAGAACATACCGTAAGGCGCAATACGTGGATGACGACGACATGCCTTGCGAGACGCGAGAAAGTCACGACGCAAACCATCCGACACTGGATCGAGGGCGCCATCAACGATTCGAGCGGACACCCGGCGGACATGACTGGGTCCGGGTTCCTGTCGATCCCGACACCATCCTCGATGCCCGTGCTTCCAGCGCCAGGCGGCTCTCCTCCCTCGACACCGAGGAACGGCTCCCGCGTGCCCGGTATCCCGACGGATGCGTTGTCCGTGACACTGGATCCGGAGTCGATTTCAGGCGACGAGGCCTTGTCGCCCTACTGGAACGCGCATTGCGCGGAGAGGCAGTCCATGTGGTGGTTGCCACATCAGACCGCATCACCCGCGCATCACCCGCTCGGGCTACCCGCTCATCAGGCACGTCATCGAAATTTCGGGAGGAAGCACCGAACTTCTGGAAGAGGACGATCTTTCCGACCGGTTCGACGTCCGTTGCCTCGTTGCGTCTATCACTTCCTTCTGCACCTCCCACCATGGGAAGGGTTCTGGTCAAAGGCACAAGAAAGTTCAGGGCCTACCCGAAGGACCCTGACCTGCTGCATGAGCTGGTCCGCCAGCAGCGCCGCGCCTGCAACCTTGCCATCGCCTGCTTCATCGAGGCCGACCGCGGCCTCGTGGACCCGAAGGGACCGGACCTGTTGCAAACCGCCCTGCGCGCCACGATCCGCGCCTTCGTGCGTTCGGAGGTTCAGGAGCGCGGTGGCGCGGTCCGCTCCGCCGACTGCGACGAGGCGGTGAACGCGGCGTTCAGGACCCGGGATGCCGTGATCCGGCGACGGAAGGACGGAGAACGCTGCGGCTTTTCCTTTCGCAGCATCGGGGACATACGGCAGCGCATTGCCGTCCAGAAGCTGTCCGGCGCGTTCGTCGCCCGGAACTTCGATTTGACAGAACCCATGCCCGACGAGGCGTGGGGGAAGCTCTTTTTCCAGGGCAAGGAGCTTCGCATCCAGGGCTCAGCTCCTTGCCTTCCTCACGACAGTCTCGATCAAATCGAAGATCCCAACCCGCCGCAACCAGGGGCATGGTATCTCACGACCATCGTGCTTGAGCGGGGGCAGTGGTTCATCTGCGCTCAGAAGCATGTTGTCACGGTTGGGCAGGACGAAATCCAGGTCCGCTCCGTCGTGGCCCTCGACCCCGGCGTGCGGACCTTCGTGAGCGCATACGCGGTGAACCACGCTGCCAGGTACGGCGACGGCTTCTATTCCGACAAGGTGTTTCCGCTCCTGCTGAAGCTCGACCGCCTGGTCGGGCTCCGCGCGAAAGCAAGGCACGGGGAATGGAAGCGCCACTTTGAGAAGCGGATCGACAGGCTCGCGATCCGCATCCGCAACCTGGTCGACGACCTGCACAGGCGGGTTGCCTACGATCTCGTTCGGGCTTTCGATGTGATCCTGCTGCCGTCTTTCGAGACGAAGGACATGAGCGCGAAGTCCGACCGCAAGATCAGGACGAAGACCGTGCGCTCGATGCTGGGCCTGGCCCACCGGTTCAGGCAGAAGCTGGAGTGGATGTGCCGGAAATACGGCAAGAGGCTCATCATCGCCAACGAGGCTTATACCAGCAGGACTCGTTCATGGGACGGCTTCGTGAACGAGCACCTTGGCGGCGCGAAGACAGTTTCGGACGGCAGCATCGTCGTCGACCGGGACATGAACGGCGCACGGGGCATCATGCTTCGTGCGCTTTACGGCAACCTGGGCCGTTTCCAGGCGGCGTGCGCAGATGTTGCGCTCGTCGCGGAATAAATCAAGTGAACAACTCAAACACCGTTTGTGAGTGTGTCGAACTTGTCTTTCAGTGTCATTGCCGGGGCCGCCAACGGAATGAGACGGCTGGTCACCGCGTGGAAAGGAATTGGCTTGATCGGCAGGACCGGAAACGGGAGATCCTCCGAAGCGGCTCCAAGCAATTTCGCCGACAACGCGCGACCCATCACGGACGACATCGCAATTCCACGACCGCTGAATCCAAGGCCTGCCAAGGCCCCGGGCGCAGGCTCGTGCAAATGGGGCATCATTTCGGGGGTCACGGCAATCCGACCCGCCCATTTTCGTTCGATCGGGACATCGGCCAGCTGCGGGAAAACAGTCTTCAATCCCCGCATGAGGCGACCAAATCCGCCAAAGGCGTTGACGTTTTCACTGCTGGCGACGCACCCGAAGATCAGCCTGCCGTCGCGGTCATAGCGCGCATAGTAAATTGCGAGACGGGTGTCCGAAATTGTGACTTTGCCGGGCAAAACCACCTGCTGCTGCTCCACGGACAACGGCTGAGTCGCGAGCACCACGCTGAATAACGAATGATAGGTCTTGCTCAGCCCGGGCCACAATCCTTCGGAGTACGCGTTTGTCGCCAAAACGACGTTTTCGGCAGAGATCTCGCCTTGGCCGGATTTCCCGCACCACTTGCGGTCGTTCCGCTCGAGACCCGTGATCGGAGAGTCTTTGAAAATCCGCGCACCGCGGGCTACGGCCGCACATGCGTATCCACGGGTCAGGGACAGAGGTTGGACATGTCCACCGGCGGCATGGCGAAGCGCGAAAGGATATGCTGGCGATCCGCTTGCCTCGCGAACCGCACCACCTTCAATTTCGATGATATCCGCGCCCTCGGCGACCCAGGCCTTGCCCAGGACACCCAGATTTTTTGAGGCCTTTTTGGTGTGAGCGGCCTGGATCCACCCGGTCTGGACCGGGTCACAGTCAACGCCAAATGTTTCAATATCCGAAAACAAGTCGTCGGCAGCGCGTAGGGTAGTTCTGACCAGGTTTTTGCCAAGGGTGGCACCCAGCATTTCCTCCAACTGCTGCGGAGTCTGCCTCCACATTGGATTGCACTGTCCGCCACTGCGCCCGGATGATCCCCAGCCAATTTCCCTGGCATCAACCAGAGCAACAGATACACCGGCGTCAGCCAGACCCAATGCCGTTCGGCAGCCTGTAAGACCACCGCCAACGACCAGAACTTCCACATCAACGCTGCCAATCAGTTTTTGGCACGTTGGTTCGGAACTCGCCGTGACTGTCCAGTGAACTTCATCCTTGATGTCCCGTCTCTTCATCGACCTCTCACCTGCCTTGAAACAAGGGACCGTCTTCCCGATCGAATTGTCCAGGCCGTGGGCTCAATTGACCAGTTGGCAATTCTGCAGAGCAGGAGACGACTGGTGGCCATGCGTCGCGCAGGCCATTCGTAGGCGCCCGTCTGATTCCCCGGGTTTTCAGAAAACCAAATTCACAGGCATTTCGACCATTTTGGTGGGGTCGAGACACGACATCAAGCGATAGTTGGGGTCTGTCACAAAACGATCGATCCGTTTGTTCGACGTTTCGAGAGCCTTTGTCCCGTCCTCGTGCGACGTCCGCTTGCCCACGTTTCGTTTTCCGAATTCGTGCAGACATGGCCGGGGCGCGGGAAAGGGTTATGGCACATTCGCCGGGATCGGGGTAAAGGCAGTGACCTCGGTCGTGGCCAGGGCCAGGACCGCTATCAGCGATGATGGGTACCAGACATGGCCTTGCCACGCGCCCGGCACGACGCCCTCTTCCGCCTGCTTGTCTCCGACCCCGCCCGGGCCGGCCGGCTGCTGAACGAATACCTCCCTCCCGAGGTGGTTGCCCGGCTCGATCCGAAACGCCCGCCGGTGCATGTCGAGGGTACGATGATCGACGGCGAGGGCAGCACGACGCAGTCCGACGCCCTCTTCCGCCTCCGCCTCGGGGACGGCGGCGAGGTGATTGTCTATGCCTTGCTGGAGCACAAGGCGCGTGTTGATCACCGCACTCCGCTCCAGCTCATCCGGTACGTGCTCAGGATCTGGGGCCAGGAGCTGGACAGGGGCGCCGTCCCGGTCGGCGGCCTGCCGCCTGTCATCCCGTTAGTGTTTTATCACGGACGGGACCCGTGGACGGTGCCCTGTTCGGTCCAGGACATGATCTATGCGCCCGAGGGCCTGGAACACGTCGCGCAGTCCTTCGGCCGCTACGTGGTTCATGATCTCGGCCGGATCGCGCCGCGGGAGCTGTCGCGGAGCGCCGAAGTGCGCGCGGCACTGCTGGCGCTGGCCCGCGCGTTCCGCGAGACTGTCAGCGACGCCGAGGACGACCTGCTGGTTGCCGGAGTTGCGGAGACGGAGTTCGGGCGCTACATATTGACCTACATCATGGAACAGGTCAGCCTGCCGCCCGAGCGCATCGAGGCTGCGCTGAGGCGAAAGGGAATGGACCCGGAAACGGTGGAGGAAATCATGGGCACCGCGGCACAGATCTGGATGGAACAGGGCCGGACCGAGGGCAAGGCCGCCGGGATCGTCGAGGGCAAGGCTGCCGGGAAAGTTGACACGTTTCTGCGTCAGGCGCGATTGAAATTCGGAGAACTGACGCCGGCACACGCTGAACGGGTCCGCAGCGCTTCGCCCGAAAATCTCGATGCCTGGCTCGATGCCCTCATCACCGCGGAGGACATCGACGCGATATTCAGAGAGCGCACCAGGCATTGATCCGGTCGTCATCGACCGTTCCGTCCCGGTTCTTCCCAGGCGCGGTTTTACGTACGGGTTTTCCCGCAGTCTTGCGCCGGCCACAATGAATGGCCCGGTTCTTCGAAAGCCGCAGACAAGCAGGGCCATTGCTCATCCTGACGTGGGGACGGGCTCGAAACCGGCGCAGGATCCTGCCTGCCCGCGTGTCTCGTGATGTATGTGCATTGAACACGATCGCCAACCCGAATGCTCTCCTGGCGACAACTCGTGTCGATAGTTTCGTGACGAACCCCTTCGTTCACGATCTCCAAGTCCGGTTGAAGTAGAAAACAATCGATGGTTGTCCCCGCCAACCCATTCCGGATGGTAATTCGAGAAATGAACGACGACCGAGCCCGGCGTTCAACGCGTTGCCCACGAAGACCAACCAGAGGAAAAGTCCGTATGGACGGTCAGATTCGTTCCGACAAGCCCAATCATGAAAAATTTTTGATCGATAGAAACTTTATGTTGGATCGATAGAAACTGTATGCTGGATCGATATAAACTGTATGTAGGATCGGAAAATGTTTGCATTGAGACTCGGCGGGAAGGCGCGAATTATCGCGCCTGCTCGAAAGATATTCCGAGTCATGACAACTGGGAGAAACTATCCATGAAATTACTGTTTAGAAAGGCGGCAGTTGCGACCGCCAGCGCAATCGCACTTGCGAGCCCCACCATCGGCCAGGCGAAAGACACCGTGAATGTGGCGTTCTTTTTGCAATGGGCAACCCCCAATCTGGTCGCAAAAGTCGATAAATCATACGACGATGCGATGGGTGTCGACGTAAACTGGGTGGACTTCACCACCGGGACTGCAATGACGGAAGCAATGCTTGCCGGCGACATCGACATTTCGTACTCGCAGGGTCTTGCTCCTTTCGTAACCGCAATTCAGCAGGGCGCACCGCTCAAGATGGTCGGTATTGCCGTTGTTTACGAGGCAAACGATTGTTTTGTCAGAAATGAGCTCGGCATCGATAGCTCCAACGTTTCCGAGCTCGAAGGCAAGACTGTTGCCGTGCCGCTGAACACGATGGCTGACTTTGCGTTCCGGAGCTACATGAACCACTACGGTATCGACATTTCCACCATGACAGTCGTGGACCAGGCTCCACCCGATGGCGCAAAATCGCTGGCAGACGGCGCAGTCGACATGGCTTGCGTTTTTGGCGGAGTTGACACTGCGGCGGCGGCGGAAGTGGGTACCCGGATCATGGAAACCCAGCAGAAAATCGACGCCGGAATCGGTTCGTTCGACGTTGTGACGGTTACCGAGAAATTCGCGACCGAGCATCCGGAACTGGTGAGAGCATTCCTTGAAGTTACCGAAGAGGCCAACAGCGCCTGGGAAGGAACCGACGAACAATTCAAGGTCGTCGCTGACGCTTCCGGCATGGACCTGGAGACAACCAAAAACCAGGTTGCCGGCCTGATCCCGCCTTCCGCCATGGAACAGATTGAAAGGTACTTCAACGAAGGTGGAATTGCTGCACAGGCAGCCGCTTCGCTTGGTCTTGTGTTCCAGGGCGACTCAGACGGATCGGCAATTGCCAAGACAATCGACGGATCCTTCCTGGAGTAACCGAGATCCCGAACGGTTGGGAAAGGGGGCCGATTACGGCCCCCTTTTTTCCATGAAGGAGGACGCATTCTTTGGTTGAGATTTGAGAAAAATCGATCCTGATCGCTTTTTCACCACACCTATATTAAGTACAAGCAAACAAATAGAATAGAGCCTGGCGATGGCGGATCTCGTTTGCGAACATCTGAGCATGACCTTCACCAACCCGCAGTCCGGAGCGGCGGTAGAGGCATTGAAGGACATCAATTTCACGCTGAAAAAGGGTGAGCTCCTGTCCGTTCTCGGACCTTCAGGCTGCGGCAAGACAACACTTTTGAACGTGATTGCCGGTTTCATCAATCCCACCGGCGGCAGTGCGAGGCTTGGAGGTCATCTGATCGACGGGCCCGGCGTCGAACGCGGGATGGTGTTCCAACAAGGTGCCTTGTTCGAATGGCTACCCGTATCAAAGAACGTGGATTTCGGTCTCCGGATGAAGAGGAACGATCGCACGGAAAACGAAAAACTGGTTGAAAAGTGGCTGGAAATCGTCGGCCTTCAAGGATTTGGCGATACGCCGACCTATCAGCTTTCAGGTGGAATGCAGCAGCGTGTCGCTCTGGCCCGTTGCCTTGTCAACGATCCGGACGTGATCTTGATGGATGAACCCCTGGGCGCGCTCGATGCGCTTACCCGGGAAAAAATGCAGTCGTTGGTGCTGGAACTCTGGAAGGAGACCGGCAAGACCATCATGATCATTACCCATTCCGTGGAAGAAGCAGTGTTGTTGGGAGAGCGTCTGTTCGTAATGGCCCCCCGCCCGGGACGCGTGCACAAGGAATACAGTCTGCCCTTCGCTGAGAGGGGCCTGGCAGAGTCGCTCCGAGAAATAAAACATGATCCGTATTTTTCGGAAGTGCGCGAAGAAATCCTGACGATGATCTGGGATATGGAAGAGGAGATCATGGGTCGTGTTTGAGTGGCTTTCGGACAATAGGGCTTCAATTGCGGCAGTACTCATCGTCGCATTTGTCTGTGCATTCGTCTGGTCGGTCGTCGTTGGAAGGAGGCAGGCAAGACTGAGAGCAAAGGATGAAGTCTTTGGCGACCCGGTCAGGACCAAGGGGGGATGGTATTGGGCAGTTTGCGGTGTCTCCGCGCTCATGCTGGTATGGTTTTACTATTCCTGGGGAACTGGACGGGCCTACTTCCCTAAAGCTGCCAATGAGATGTGCCAGATTGCGAAGCTGGAAGAAGCAGTTTCGCCGATCAAGGCGGCACTGCCGATCGGATCGCGCTACTACAAATCGACATTGCTGGTGTCACGAAACACGGCGCAATTGGACACACTGGAACGCGAACTGCCGACAGGAGCATTCTCCGACGTGGAGCAATCTGACCTCTTGGACCTGGTCGGACAAATTCGGACCTTGATGGCCAATGCTTCCGATCCCTCGAAGGTTAATCCTGAATCCAAAGACCAACTCGTCGCGATCACCGAAAGGTTGGACCAGGTCAGCGCATTCTTAATTTCAGGTCCAAAGGGATTAACGCCAAGTGCGGAGGCCCTAGCGCAGCCCAAGTGGGGCACCGCGTTTACCGAAATCCCGATCTTGCCGATCACGCCCAAAGGCATGCTGTTCGACACGGCCGCGACGGACGCTGCCGAGATTGCGGGAGTTTTCAACAAAATCAGGAACAATTTCCCGGAAAACGACCGTTTGATTGACGAAACAAAAGCGCGAATCGCGGTCCTTAAGGAAACAAATGAATCCGGTGAGTTTGACGAGAGAACTTCTGAACAACGCAAGTCCTACGTCAAGGCGGTGGAAAGAATTTTCAGGCGACTGGACGATGGATTCGTCTTTCCGGCCGCATCCCTGGTGGGCGTCAACACGGCGATAATCGCACTCGATGCGGCGGCCAGTGACGCCCAGGGAAGTTTGAGAATTTTTGATGCGCTGTTTTTTCCGGGTCCCGGCATCGTCAAATCGCGAACCCAGTGCACCGAACAGGGATCAGCCCGATGGCTACCCAAACCGACAGACGTGGTCGCTACATTTCTTCGGCTTGCGAACCCGGATGTCGAGGGCGGAGGCGGTTATCGGGGGGTGACATTATTCTGGTGGAAGTGGCTTCCGATCGCCGACGTGGTCGGTTTCTTCGTTCCGGACTGGATTGCAGATGTCTGGCCGGGTGAATTTGCAAGCCATGGACCCGACGGGACCATAACCCCCAATTTCAAGGACAAACTCCTGGCGTTTGCCCAGGGTAATGTCTCGCTTGGATACATCCCGATGTTCGAGGGCCATATTTGGGACTCCCTGTTCCGGGTCCTGGTGGCCTTGGCCCTGGGCATTTTTTTGGGAGTCCCGCTAGGGCTGTTCATGGGGGTGTCCCGGTTCTTCAAGTCCTTCTTCGACCCGCTGATCGAGCTTTACCGTCCGGTCCCACCGCTGGCGTGGGCCCCGCTGATCCTGACCATTTTCGGAATCCAGGATGACGGCAAGATTTTCCTCCTCTTCATGGTGGCCTTTGCGATCATGGTGATTTCAGCGCGTACCGGCGCTTCCGGCGTACAGTTGTCGAAAATCCGTGCGTCTCACTCTTTGGGTGCGACGGATCGACAGATCATGTGGAACGTCATCTTACCAAATGCCCTCCCCGAGATTCTCACTGGCATCCGCATTGCTGTGGGTGTTTGCTGGGGTACGCTCGTGGCGGCAGAGATGCTCGCGGGGACCACCGGTGTCGGTTTCATCGAGAATATCGCCCGTACGGTTTCTGATTATGAATTGATCTGGGTTACGATTCTGATCATGGGCGTGCTCGGTCTCTTGTTCGACCTAGTCATGCGATGGGTCATTCAGAAGACCATTCCCTGGCGCGGAATGGGATAGGCAAAACGGACAGTTGACCCTGTCCCGAAGTGTCCCACAGAGTTCAAGACGACACTCGGTACCCGCACTCGAACAGAGAATCCAAGTATTCGTGAATCACGAAAGTGAAAACATGAAGATTCAGCGCGAGGCCAAATGGCGATCAAGCGTTTTCGGCCATTGACGAATTTGGAGGTCATTTACGGGTGCAGCGCAGCAGGAAGAAATTAGGCGCTTTTGGCGAAATCGTCGCGCGCCTTTTGAAGAAGATATTGTTTCTTCTCGTCCAGGGCCGTGGTAGCGTGTTCGACTGCGAATTTCCATTTCCGACCGCTTTCCTCAGCGAGGGCCAGTGCCTCGCCGAGTTCGAAAGACCGTCTCTTTGAGAGCGCTTCGATAAGAATACCCGCCTGAATTAAGTCCTTGTCGGCTTTTGCAAATAAACCTTCATGCCCGCGTGATGAAACGATCAATTTGTGCACGGCAAATCGAGCAGGATCAGGCACACGAACGGGTGTGCCCCCCCGATGCAATACCGCCGACCATACGGGATCCTTGATGAGGAAGTCGAGGAACCATGAAGGCGTGGCCCTGGCGCCACCAAGAGGGGGCATGTCCGCCGCCTTACCCTGGTAATTGTCGCTGCCTCTATTGGAGGTCAGAAATTCGACGCGGTAATGATCGTCATTGATAAATGCTGTGTCGGATTCCGGGTCCAGATTGGGGACAGGTTTAAAACTTTCATCGACGTCGCGAAGCACTTCAAGAATCGGCGGCATTGAATCATCGACCGCATCTGATATCGCTTTGAACTGAGCAAAATCTGCGTCTTGCGTCATGATTGACGTGGATGGCAATTTCGAACCTAACAAACCGGCGTAAGTTTGGAAGGCAACTGTTCCGACAAGAATGCCTCTCAGACGGAAAAACCCCGCTTTCCAAAGTGCTTCAACGATGTTTCCTGTAAGCGCATCAGGGCGTGGAAAGACCTGACTGAGCGCTCTCACCATTTCGCGTCGTTCTTTGAAATCTGCCTTTAACTCTTTGAATTTCTCAACGCGGTCCGTTATTTCGGGTTCTGTCGCCGGTCCAACGTAGCGACGCTTCCGGCCGCCATCCTGGTATTTTTGGAAATACCAGTAGTCACGCCCCTTGGACGTGACTTTGACGAACTGTCCCTGCTCATCGAAATCCTGGTCGAAACTCGCATCAAGACATCTTTCGATAAGTTCTGCAAAGGTCGTTTGAAGGGCGAAGTTGATCGATTGCATGGTTATACCCGGTTTCTAGAACCAGACACAACATATGAGTTATACCCGGATTTGTAAATAGGGTATAACGAGTCAAATGCTTACAAGGGTGCTCAATCAAGGAACGAGGCTCACGATGGGTCCGGATTGTCACCAAATGAGTTCTGTGCGTAGGTTCCCGGGCAATCGTGCCTGGGTTGAAAATTTTCGGCGTGGCACGGTACGGCTGATCTGGCGAATTTGCTATCGGCCGAAAAGGGCAGAATGGCGCTGAAGATCGGAATGGTATGGTTGGGGTCCACCGTCTCTGGCGCGCTGTCGAACACGCTACCGCTGTTGCGAACAGCGACGTGCGCCCCAGCATCGCACGGGCCTTGTCGATCATTCGCGAAGACCCGGCGTGCCCGAATTCCCTTGTTGCCCGACTGGCAGGAGTCAGCCTGGATTACCTGGGCGTACTTTTCAGAAGGCAGGTTGAGGTCACGATGCCTCGATACCGCAATGTCCAGCGACTCTGACGTGCGGAGCGCCTGGTTCCTTGCGGAAAAAGCGCATCGCTTCTCGAAGCCGCTCTGGCCGCCGGGTTTCAGGACTATTCATCGTTCTACCGAAGCTATCGGCAGGTTCGGGGAGAGGCGCCTCGCCTCCTCAAGGCCCCCCGCCGATGTCCGACATTCAGGTATTGAACCGGGCTCCACGGAGCCCGGTTCAAATTCGGCGCGGTCTTGAAATCAGTCGATCTTGGCGACTTCTTCCTTAATCCGTGTAACAGCTTCGTCGGCCGTGATCTCATCGTCAATGTATTCGCGAACAATGCGGTTGTAGAGCAGAGAGTTCACGATCTTCGATGCGCGGCTCAGATTGCCTTCGGCAAGACCCCAGCGGTTGCCGGTTGCCAAGCCTGCGACGATTCCGTCGATCACGTCCTGCGGATAGATTTCCGCGAGCGGTGCGTGGCGGTCAACACCAACCGGCAGGCTGGCCCAGAGCTTGACGTAGGCCTCCGGATCATCGGCGTTGCCGCGTCGGATCGGGAATTTACCTTCGGCAGCCATGCCGAGGATGTCGCCGTAGCCTTCGCTGAGCGAGAACTTGATGAACTCGATCGCTGCGTCGGTATCGGCGTCGGCGGTCACGCCCATGAAACGGGTGTCGGCCCAACCGGCACCGCCCGGGTTGGACGGACCCGAAACACGGGTGACAAATCCTGTACGCGAAGCAAGATCACGCGAGGTCGGATCGTCGTTGATCGTTGGCGGGGCGCTGTCGCGGAGACCGGCCAACTCATCCATGATGAAGGGTGACCAGATGATCATTGCCGCCTTGCCCGCGAAGTAGAGTTCGCGTGACTGCTTCCAGTAGAGTTCACCCTCGGGCGAAGCGTCAGCCATCTTCTTGTAGATCTCAAGCGCCTCAACGAGTTTCATGTCGTTCTCCGCGCTGTCCACGAGCGGCGAATACCCGTTGGCAAGAAACACATGCTCAAGCACCTGGATCATGAAGGTTTCGTCTGTCTTGGTCGCAGCAACGAATCCGAAGATGTCATCCCCATGGAGCTTGTCGATGGCGGCGGCAATATTCGCATAGCTGTCGGGTGCAGCCAGGCCGTTGGCTTCGAACAGGTCTTTGCGGTAGACGACCATCTGGGTCCAGCCGTCGACTGGAACCGAGACGTAATCGCCATCCACGTTTGCTGATTCGAGGGGCCCGGCGGCAAATGTATCAGCGCCAAGTGCCTCGACCACTTCCGTACCGGCACCTGCATCGAGGATCCCTGCCTCGGTCCAGGGCAAAAGGTACTGCAACGAGTGGTAAACGACATCCGGCAGATCACCGGCGGCAAATGCCGCTGTCATCCGGGTGCCGAGTTCTTTCTCCGTCACTGGAACGACTTCAACTTCGTGACCGGTTTTTTCGGTGAAGGCAGCCGCCATCCTCTCTTGTGCCTCGATTCTGTCGGGCTGCTCTTCCGGCGTCCACAACGTTACGGTGTCGGCCCAGCCGGCGTTTGCCGCCAACAGGGCGCCCATCGCAACCGAACATAGTTTCTTCACCATTGATTCCTCCCATATGGTTTCGCCCGCGCTACCGGAGTCCTGACGAAATCAATCGGCGCAGGCTGCGAACTATTCCTCAAATATCGGATGTAACGTTTCATCAAGTCAAGGAAAAAATTCAGTTAGGTTAGAAATGCGCAAAACTATGGGATCAAATGAAATGCCAAACTATAGTAGTATTAAATGCGCCAAACTATGGTAATAAATTCGGAGAGGTATTGACAGTTCATATAGATATAACGTTTCATCAGATCGAACTGTGGCAGTTCGCTTGAGAGCAACATTAAAACCTTGCTGCACCAATCGGCTACATCTAAGCGGATTCTTTCGAATGGTCTGTTTCCAATGAACAAGCGCCCAACCATACACTCCGTCGCCAGGGAGGCCGGCGTTTCCGTCTCGACGGTCAGCCAGGTCCTGCGGGAAGTTGGGCGGATTTCCGACGATACGCGGCGCAAGGTCCAGAAGGCTGCAAAAAAACTCGACTACGTGCGTGATCGTCGCGCCATGGCCATGCGGTCTGGTGAAACGCACGATGTCGGGCTCCTGATCCACCGCATCGCCAACCCGTTCAACGCAGAGGTTGTTGTCGGCGCGAGTTCCTACCTGCAGGAAAAAGGGTATCTGCTCTTCGTGCTCGATGCCGAAGACGATGTGGAATTGCAGGAGAAGTACCTGCGCACCTTGATTGGCGGTTCAGCGGACGGCTTGTTGTGGATTCCGGCGACCGGGACAACCGAAGAAACGATCGCCTGGATTCGACGGAACAGCCCGGCAACCATTACCTGGCTGCGTACGCTCCCCGATCACCCGTTCGATCATATCGGCGTCGATTCAACCTACGGAACAGCAATGGCAACCAGGCATCTGTCCGATCTCGGGCACACCACCATAGCCTTCCTGGGCGGCGATCACCTGTCGCCGACGATCAACCAGCGCATTGGCGGATACGCAAGCGTACTGGTCACCAAAGGACTGAATTCCCCCATCATCCGCCCTTGCGAGGAAACCAAGACCGATGCGAAGGCGGCGGCAATTGCGCTTTGTCAGGAAAACCCTGAAATCACCGGGATCGTGTGCAATTGTGACGTGGTCGCCGCCGGCGCAACGCTTGGACTGGCGCATCTGGGCAAGCGCGTCGGACACGACGTGTCGGTCGTCGGCTTTGACGACATCGAGGATTCGCGCCTTTGGGAACCACCACTGTCCTCCATCGCCGTGGATCCGAAGGGCATCGGCCGCCAGATCGCCGAGGCTTTCATTGCCCGCAAGGAAAACCCGGACGCGCCGGTCCGCACGATCAGTCTACCGGTCCGCCTGATGGCCCGCGCCTCAAGCGGACCGCCAGCAAAAGGAAATGGCGCCGATGGCTAAGGCAACCCCTGCTGACCTCGCGAAGGCCCGCAAACGCCGCGGACCGATCGAGAAACGCGAACAGCGCCTCGCGTTTTCAATGTTGGCGCCGACCGTGGCATCCGTCCTTCTCATTATCCTCGTACCGCTGCTCGCAAACTTCTGGATTAGCGTGAAACCTATTGAACTGGCGGATTTACGACCGGCGAAGATGCTGGTCCGTGAACGGGTTAAGGGCGACATCCCGGTCAAGGTGGGTGACCAGCTGGAGATCGAGTACCGGGTGCGATCGAGTTCTCCCAAGGAGGAAGTCCGCGAGGCAAGCCTGCTCGACCCGCTTCCAAGAGGTCTCCGCGTCGTGGAAATCGGAGAGCCCTGCAAAGCCGATGCCATCGCAATTTCATGCGAATTCGGGACGCTCGAACCGCGAAAACAGGTGCGGGTCAAGAGCATCCTGGAGGCAGAAGCCTCATACTTTGACGGCGAAGCGGTGAAACCCGGAGACACCGAACTCGTGGTCCGTGGAAAATCGGACAATGCGCTCGCCAGCCTGGATTTCACCTTCGAAAACTTCCGCAAGGTCTTTGACGCAACCGAATTCTGGGACGTGCTCTGGGTTTCGATCGTCTATACCGTTTTTGGCACTCTTGGCGCGCTGATCCTTGGCCTCTTTGCCGCCCAGCTGATGATGACCGCGTTTCCTGGGCGTTCCGTGCTGCGGGGCCTCTTCCTGTTTCCTTATGTCTCGCCGGTCATTGCGGTTGCCTTCACCTGGGTTTTCCTGCTTGACCCTTTCTCCGGAACCCTCAACGCAATCCTGCAGACTACCGGCGTGACAGACGAAGCTGTCAACTTCCTGGGAAAACGCGGAATCGCGCTCTGGACCGTGATCGCTTTCGAGGCCTGGCGTTATTTTCCGCTCTCTTTTCTCTTCATTTTGGCGCGGATGCAGTCGCTGTCCGCGGATCTCAACGAAGCGGCCGAGATGGACGGGGCGACCCCTCTCCAAAAATTCTGGTTCATCAACCTGCCACAACTGGTCGGAATCATCTCAACGCTGTTCTTGTTGAGGTTCATTTGGACTTTCAACAAGTTCGATGACATCTTCTTGCTGACCGGGGGCGCCTCGGGCACACGAACGCTGACGGTAAATGTCTATGAACAGGCCTTTGCGCTCTCCAATCTCGGTGCCGGTGCTGCGGTAGCCGTGGTGATCTTCTTCGTCCTGACAGCATTTGTCGCCTTCTACTTCCGGTTTGTCCCCAAAGAGGAGGGCATGTGATGACGCGCGGAATCATTCTTGCATTCGTCCTCGGGGGGGTATGGGGCGCAATCAACGCCGTCCTCATCGGCGTTGGCATCACGCTCGTCTTTGGCGCCGCCGCCGAAATGACAACCTTCGCCGCATTCTTTGCGGGAATTGCCGGGGCTTTCGCCTGGCTCGCGTCCGACCGTTATGCGGCTGGCCTCTACCTGCGACTTGCGCTGGCCGGCATTGCGTATGCGCTGACCATCTGCCTCCTGACCTACTTCGCACCCCTCGGAATTGCGCTTGCCGATCGGCCCGCTAGCGGTGTTCTCGTGCTGGTCTCCCTCGCGATGACTACGGTTGGCGCCGTCGCCATCGCGTTTCGTGCACGCGACTGGACGACACTCAATCGCTACCGCGCCGAGGAAGTGCTGATCCGTGCACTCAAGGGCTTCGGTTTCGTGTTCTTCACGGCGATCGTGCTTTTGCCATTCTACGCGATGCTCATGACCAGTCTGAAAAAGCAGGCCGAGCTTTTGCTGAACCCGCTCGACTATTCGATCAACGTTCGCCAGGGCGCAAGCGAGCTTTTCAGTTCCTATGTCGAGCTCTTCACGACATTCGACTTCGGCCGGTTCGTCATCGTCTCGACTGTCGTTTCGGTCGTCACTGTCTTGCTGACCCTCGCCGCCTCCATTCCCGGCGCCTACGCGATTTCGCGTCTGAAGTTCCCCGGACGCACGACCCTGTCCAGGTCGATTTTGCTCATCTACATGGTCCCTGCCATCGTTCTCGTGATCCCGCTTTATGCCGTGTTCAGCCAGATGGGGCTTCGAGACACTTTGCTGGGCCTGATGCTCATCTATCCGGCAACAACCATACCGGTGTCTCTCTACATGCTTCAGGGCTATTTTCGCGGCATCCCCTCCGAGCTTGAAGAAGCGGGCATGATGGACGGCTGTTCGCGCCTCAAGGTGATCTTGAAGATCACCCTACCCTTGTCACTCCCCGCGATCGCATCGGTATCGCTCTACGTCTTCATGATCGCCTGGAACGAATTCCTCTTCGCTTTCATGTTTCTCGACAGCCCCGAGATTTTCACCCTTCCGCGCGCCGTCGTTTCCCTGAATTCATCCGAAGTCCCGCGCCAGCATCTCATGGCCGGCGCCGTGATCGTCACCATTCCGGTCCTGGTCATCTTCCTCTGGTTTGAACGGTTCCTGGTCTCCGGCCTGACCGCCGGGTCGGTGAAAGGATGACTGAAATGACCATGAACGAACGCGCGCGCGCGATCCTGCGTGGCAACGACAGGGGCGGCTACACCATTCCGACCGATGGGCTCTACCCCTATCAATGGAACTGGGACTCGGCCTTCTCCGCGCTCGGTTTCGCCACGTTCGATCGCGCGCGGGCGTGGGAGGAGATCGAAAAACTCTTCGAAGCGCAATGGCCCAACGGAATGGTTCCCCACATCATTTTCCGTGTCGACGAGCCCGGTTACTTTCCCGGACCATCGATATGGCAGGCCGACATGGGCCCAATGCCCAGTTCGGGAATCTCGCAACCACCCGTGGTGGCTTCAGTCATCCGGGCGCTCGCCGAGGCTGAGCCCGAGCAGGCAACCGGGTTCATCAATCGCATCGATGCATGGCACGAATGGTGGCACCGTGCGCGAGACCCCAAGGGAACCGGGGTCATAGCGATCACCCATCCATGGGAATCGGGTCGCGACAACTTGCCTGACTGGGATCGCCCGGGCGACATGATCGACGTTAGCGGTGTCGGTGAGTACACGCGTAGCGATACCTCGCTTGTCGACAACGACATGCGGCCCGAAAAGCAGGATTACGACCGCTACCTCGCCCTGGTCTATTTCGGAAGGGAACGCCAGTGGGATCCCGAAAGAATCGCGGTCGAAAACCCGTTCTTTGTCGCCGATCCGGGCATTACTTCGATCCTCTTGCGCGCGGAGAAGGACCTGTACGCCCTCGCGCGCAGTGCCGGGCGCGAGACAACCCGCATCGAAGACCGGATTACCCGACTGGAAAGCGGACTGGAAATTTTGTGGAATGAAGATGCTGGCGGTTACGTCGCCCGCGATATGCGGTCGGGAGATCAGTCCAGGCGGGCATCTGCCGCTTCTTTCCTGCCGCTGTACGCGGGCGTCCTGGCACATAAAGAGGAACTTTTGACAACCCTGAGGGGGTTTGCGGAAAAAGTACGCTACCTGGTGCCCAGTTTCGATCCCCGCGACGAGCATTTCGACCACATCCGGTATTGGCGTGGGCCAGCCTGGGCGATGATCAACTTCATGATCGCCGACGGACTGCGCGACATTGGCGAATACAATTGGGCCGATCGCATCCGCTCAGATACGCGTGAACTGATCCGCAACGGCGGATTCGCGGAATATTTCTCACCGATCGATGGCCGCGGCTGCGGCGGCGGAACCTTCTCCTGGACAGCTGCGATCTGGCTGGCCTGGGAACTCGACGAATAGGAAGAGGGCAGACAAGTGGGGACGATTCAACTTAACGACGTGCACAAGTTCTTCGGCGACATCCACGTCATCAAGGGAATCGACATGGAGATCGAGGAAGGCGAGTTCATTGTCTTTGTCGGTCCTTCCGGCTGCGGAAAATCCACGATGTTGCGCCTGATCGCGGGTCTTGAAGAGATCACAAGCGGCACGATCGATATCGCGGGCAAGGACGTCAGTGCGCTTGGCGCCGCCGAACGCGGGTTGGCGATGGTCTTCCAGTCCTACGCGCTTTATCCGCATATGACGGTTCGCGAAAACATGGGTTTCGGCCTCAAGGTTGCGGGTGAAAAGAAGGCATCCATGGATGCTGCAGTCGACCGCGCAGCCGACATCCTGCAACTCGATCCGTTGATGGTGCGAAAACCCAAGGAACTCTCGGGCGGCCAGCGCCAGCGGGTGGCCATCGGCCGCGCCATCGTTCGCGATCCGGCGGCCTTCCTTTTTGACGAACCGCTATCGAACCTCGACGCCGCCCTAAGGGTCCAGATGCGCATTGAAATAGCGCGGCTGCACAAGAAGCTGGGCAAGACGATGATCTACGTGACCCATGACCAAGTCGAGGCGATGACGCTTGCCGACCGGATCGTGGTTTTCAACGATGGCATCATTCAGCAACAAGGCGCGCCGCTGGACCTGTACCGCAATCCTTCAAACCTCTTCGTGGCGACATTCATCGGGTCGCCAAAGATGAACATCATTCCCTGCGCGCCTGAAGGCGGCGGAATTAGCCTTGGCGACGGAACCCATATCGACATGCCGGTTGCGGAAACCACCCCGGAATTTTTCGGCATTCGCCCCGAGCATATCGCGGTGGTCGATCCTTCCGACGCATTGATTGCCGGCACGGTAGGTGTGGCCGAACATCTCGGGGGAGACAGTTTCGCGTATGTCGATGTTCCGGGCCTGGAGCCGATCAACGTTCGGATTTCGGGCGGTTCGGACATTCAGGAGGATCAGCCCATCGGGCTGTCGTTCGATCTGGACGACGCGCATTTGTTCGACGGGGACGGTACGTGCGTCTGATCAAATGAACTCGGCCCGGCAATGCAGTCGCTGGTCGTACAACGCCTGTCCGCGAGAATCGAACATGCCATCCCGCAAGCCAGCACACCGCCTGGTTCTACAGAATTCCGCCCGACGTCGACCCAAAATGTGTCATTTCCGCGGGCGCGGTGCCAACGCGACCATTCATGCGAACAGCCACTTTCAGCCGGATTGTCCAATACGGCAATTGGATCTCATTTCGCTCGCGGCGAATCCGGTCGTTCAACAGGCCCATGCGATCCGGTACCGAGAAAAAGCGTCCAGATTGGCGCGGTCGCTGTTTCTATCGACTGAACCTGGAAAATTCCTGTCGCAGCAACGGCATCCGTCAAACGGTCGAACAAAGCAGACCTGAACATTCCGGAATATTGGTGGACAAAACAAATGACGACGTCGAGATTTGCCATTACGATGCATTGTTTTTGCGTCGCCCGCTCCATATCCCCTTGAATCCGTCAGGCCCGGGCGGGCACCTCAATCTGGAACTCCAATGTCTAGAAAACTCGTCTTTGTAACCGGAACGCGCGCGGATTTCGGGAAAGTCCTCCCCCTCGCCGAAGCGGCGCGGAACGACGGTCACAGAATCGCGTTCTTTGTGACGGGAATGCATATGCTCGAACGATACGGCCTGACGAAGATCGAGGTGCATCGGGTTCCCGGGGCCGAGATTTTCGAATTCCTCAACCAGAAACCCGGGGACGGCCAGGACACGATCATTGCAAAGACCGTTCTCGGATTCTCGGATTTCCTCGCCGAACATCGGCCGGACCTGGTCATCGTGCATGGTGACAGGGCCGAGGCGTTGGCCTGCGCGTTATCCTGTGCCGTCAATTACGTCCGCTGTGCCCATGTCGAAGGGGGAGAGGTTTCCGGGACCATCGACGAGTTGTTCCGCCACTGCAATACGAAGCTTGCGACCTACCACTTCGTCAGTTCCGACGCGGCACGTGACCGAGTCATGAGACTGGGCGAGTCGCGGAATTCGAGCTTTGTTATCGGATCCCCGGAACTTGACATTCACTCCGGGCAATCGGGCGTCACCGTGGATGCCGTCAGGAAACGGTATGCGATTCCGATGTCGGACTACGGTGTCGTCATATTCCACCCGGTGACATCGGAATTCGACTCAATGGGTGCACAGGCGGAGGCGCTTTTCGGGACCCTCGAGGAATCAGGTAGGAAGTACGTCACCATTTTCCCGAACAACGATCCCGGATCGGAATCTATCCACGAGGTCGTTCGCGGTTTGCCCAAGGGCTCATTCCGCGCGATTCCTTCCATGCGGTTCCACTATTTCTCGGAACTTCTGAAGAATGCGGCCGTGCTAGTCGGCAACTCGAGTGCAGGCGTGCGCGAAGCTCCCTTCCTGGGCGTACCAAGCCTCGACATCGGTACGCGTCAGACCAATCGGGCCTCGTCTGCTTCGGTTTCTTCATGTGAGGCCGATGACCGGGAAACGATCCTCGATTTCATCAATCGCGAATGGCACCGCCGGTATCCTTCCTGCACGTCCTTTGGGAAAGGAGGGGCGGCGGAACGCTTTGTCACGGTCCTCCGGGATGAGGAATTCTGGTCTCGACCGCTTCAAAAGGTCTTTTCCGACATCAATTGATGTTGCTTTTCGCGTTTTCGAGAACATGACCGGTCACAATTCAACGCAGGTTTTGCCGAAAGGCAAAGAATTGGAAGTCATGCACACTCCGAGAAATTCACGACACAGCCCTCCTACGATTCTGTTCCAACGTGTGAACTCGTTGATACGATCAGGTCAAAATGTAACTGCACACACACGGCAAACGGTTGCAGGGGAGACCGATATAGGAATTCCCCTACGTCTCGTTAGTTGCGACACGATTCTGACCACATGGCATATCAAACGACTAACCCTCGCTTGAATTCCGAATGGTCCACTGACTTGACCTTGCGAACGCGGAATGATTGGCTCTGCAAGTATTTCGCACCGGCTATTACCGAGTACGCAGAACGATCATTTCTGGGCAACTGCCCACCCCGGATTTTGTGGTTGATGAATTTCCTGCACGACAGACTTCAATCTCGCGAAACGAGACCGACGGCCGCCTCGATTCCCAACCTGCCACGGACCTTGACCGGTTCCTCGAACGTGACGGACATGCGGAAAACGTCAGTACCAGAGGGCATCGCTCCGCAGGTCTCCTGTCCCCCCGGTCCGGCAACAGTCCGCCCCCCGGGAATTAAGCGTCGATTGTCCGTCCCGAACACCGCGTCCAGGCCGTCGGCTTCCAGTGTCCGGTCCAGCCAGCCATCGAGATCGTCGAGATCGCCGGCAGCAATGCGGTCCCTGACCCTCGACAGCAAGGGACCAAACCGACGCTCAAGAAGGCGTGTCACCCCCCGCGCCTCGCCTCGTTCCAATCCCTCGGCCAGGCCCCGTTCCAACCGCCGCGCCGCGCCTCGTTCCATCAATGCTTCCGCGATCGTGCCCACCTGGCCGCGTGGGCGGCCTTCGTTCAATCACCCGTGAATGTGACGCGACGCGAAGACAAAACGCTTACAGTGTCATTATCCCCCGCACCGGAATCGACCGGATTACACCGGTGCGTACCCGATGCCCCAGATCCGCAGCAGGTCGCGGCAGCCCTGGTCGAAGTCCTCCCGGAAGTCCACCATCTGCAACGATGCCAGCGTCCAGGAAAGTTCGTCGTGGTTGCACGACCGGTACCGGATCGGCGCGATCCTGTCGTCGAACCGTTCCTGCTGGAGTGCGAACAGGAGTTCGCGTTTGACCCATCTCGATGCCACGGCGTCGGGAGTCAGAACGACCACCAGCCAATCGCAGCGGTGCAGCGCCGCCCCGATCTCGTCGTGCTATTGCCGCGCGCCCAGGATGTTGGTTTCGCTGTACCTCACCGGAATGCCGTGTTCGCGGATCACCTCGGCAAGTCTGGCCGTGAACGCCCGGTCAACACTCGAGTGTGACAGGAAGACTTCGTCGGGAATGGGCACCGGCGATTCGGGGGGACCGTCAGGCGTGACTGAGGATCGCCTCCGCGATCGGCTTGACATTTGGGGGCTCGGTCTCGGAGTCGTCGAGCTCGAACCTCGGCATGCGCCGCACGATCCACGGGAGCTCGGCGGCGGGATTTCGGTCGAATTTCCCGACAACGACAGGAATCAACCTGTTGCTGTAGTTTTTCGCTCCGAGCGCGTACTCGATGTTGCGCTTCACGTGGGGCGAGCTGGTGGCTGCCGGAGTGAGCAGTACGACCATGGCTTCGGACTCTTCCAGGGCGCGCGCGATCTCGCCGGCCCAGTTCTCACCGGGGAGATGATCGCGGTCGGGATCGAACACTTCCAGACCGCTGTCCGTAAGCGCCTTGCGGAAGCGCTTGGCAAGGGCTTCGTCGTCGTGGGCGTAGCTCAGGAAGACCTTCATGGTCCCAACAAAGTAGCAAATGCGTGGTAGGCTGTCATCTTTAGGGCTCGTAGCGAAACAGGCGAATCGTTTTGTCGCCGAGGGATTCCCCTTGGAATCGAAATATGATTCACTCCCGGCATGGATACGATCGAGAACATCCGGCGCCGGTTCGAGGCCCTGTCGCCGCATCTGGATGAAAAGAGCCTCCGTCTGTTTGTTGCGTCCGAGACCCTGCCCCTTGGCCATGGCGGCGTGACACTGGTCTCGACGGCGACGGGGGTTGCGCGCTCGACCATTTACCGTGGTCTTGCTGAACTCGGGGAGGAACCGGAGCCCTCGGGCCGTGTCCGCCGTCCCGGTGGAGGCCGCAAGCCTGCGGTGGAAATCCAGGACGGCCTTGAGGAGGCGCTTGATGCGCTTGTGGAGCCGGCGGTGCGCGGAGATCCCGAACGTCCTCTGCGGTGGGTTTCGAAGAGCCTGCGCCATCTCGCTACTGCGCTTTCCGATCAGGGTTTCCCGGTGTCCCACACCCTTGTGGGCCGGCTCCTGAAGCGGCAGGGCTACACGCTCCAGGGGAACGTGAAGACCCGGGAGGGCACGGACCATCCGGACCGGGATGCGCAGTTCCACCACATCAACGATCAGGTCGCAGCGTTCGCTGAAGCCGGACAGCCGGTGATCTCCGTGGACACCAAGAAGAAGGAATTGGTGGGGGATTTCAAGAATTCGGGCCGTGAGTGGCGCCCGAAAGGCTCCCCCGAGGAGGTCCGTGTCCATGACTTTGCCGACAAGGAGCTCGGCAAGGCGGTCCCCTACGGGGTCTATGACGTGATCAACAACATAGGCTGGGTCAATGTCGGGGTCAGTTCCGACACGGCCGCGTTTGCGGTCGAGAGCATCCGGCGCTGGTGGCGCCACCTGGGGAAGGAACGCTACCCCGAGGCCCGCAAGCTGCTCATCACCGCCGACTGCGGCGGCTCCAACGGGAGCCGCGTCCGGTTGTGGAAGGTGGAACTGCAGAAGCTCGCACGCGAACTCGGCATCGAGATCAGCGTGTGGAATCGCGTTCAAAATTGACCCACTTTCGGGGTGATTCGCGTTCAAAATTGACCCACCCCTGATCCGATGAAAACGACTGCCTCGCAACAATTCAGCGAGGCAGGAGAGATGGTGTCAGTGGAGACGATCGGCAAGATTCGGCGTGCGTGGCACGTTCAAGGGAAGTCCATTCGATCGATTGCGAAGTCGATGGGTGTGTCGCGCAACACGGTTCGCAAGGTGTTGCGCTCCGGGGAGTCGGCACCGAAGTATCGGCGTCCGGACCAGCCTCATCCGAAGCTCGGCGACTTCATCCCGGAGCTCGAGCGGAAGCTGGAGGCCAACTCCGACAAGGAGACAAAGCGACGTGACCGCCTGAGCATGAAGCGGATCTGGGGGCAGCTTGCGGACCAGGGATGCGATGCGAGTTACAGTGCCGTCTGCCGCTACGCGGCCGCGTGGAAGCAGCGTCAGGGCGGCGGCGTGTCGGGCGCCTACGTTCCTCTGGCGTTCGAGCCCGGCGAGGCCTACCAATTCGACTGGAGCCATGAATGGGTGGTCATCGGCGGCACGACGGTGCGGCTCAGGGTGGCGCACATGCGCCTGTGCTACAGCCGCATGAGCTTCGTGCGGGCGTATCCGCGCGAGACCCAGGAGATGGTTTTCGACGCCCACAACCGGGCGTTCCAGTTGTTCGGAGGTTCCTGCCAGCGCGGCATCTACGACAACATGAAGACGGTGGTCGACGTCATCTTCGCGGGGCGGACGCGCAAGTTCAACGCCCGTTTCCTGGAGATGTGCGGGCACTTTCTCGTGGATCCGGTGGCATGCACGCCGAATGCGGCGTGGGAGAAGGGCCAGGTCGAGAACCAGGTTGGCGACGTCCGCGAGCGGCTGTTCCGCGAGCCTCCGCGCTTCGACAGCCTCGACGACCTGAACGACTGGCTCGAGGAGAGCTGCCGCAGGCATGCGCGGGAGCATCCGCATCCCGACGACCCCGAGTTGACGGTCTGGGAGGTGTTCGCGCGCGAGGAGCGCCGCTGCCTGATTCCGTTTCCGGGGCCCTTCGACGGCCACCGCCCGCTGAGCCGGGGCGTCTCCAGGACCTGCCTCGTGCACTTCGACGGCAACCGCTACAGCGCCGAGGCGCGGGCGGCCCAGAAGGCGGTGGAAGTGTTCGCCTATGCGGACCGGGTCGATATCCGCCTTGACGGCGAACTGGTCGGCAGCCACCCGCGCAGCTTCGATCGCGGCAGGACGGTCTACGACTGGCTCCACTACGTGCCCGTACTCGAGCGCAAGCCCGGCGCGCTGCGCAACGGCGCCCCGTTCCGCAACGGGGCTCTGCCGGAAGCGCTCGGGGCGGTGAAGGACAGGCTTGGCGCCTTCGACGACGGCGATCGGCAGATGGCGCGGATCCTTGCCGCGGTGCTGGAGGACGGGCTCGACGAGGTGTGCGCGGCCTGCGGCGACGCGCTGGAAGGCGGCGCCGTCTCCGCCGACGTGGTCCTGAATATCCTGTCGCGACGGCGCGACCCCGGTCCGGCACCACGGATCGAACTTCCCGAGCGGCTTCGCCTGAGCGTCGAGCCGGAAGCCGACTGCGGCCGCTATGACAGCCTGAGGGAGATCCCCGAATGAGACGCAAGGACATCCTGGAACTGATGGGCACGCTCGGCCTGAAAGGCATGAAGGCCGTCTACGACGAGGTGCTCGCCGACGCAGCCAGACGCGGCCATCCCCCGGAGCGGATCCTCGGCACGCTGCTGAAGGCGGAGGTTGCGGACAAGAAGGCGCGCTCGATCAAGTATCAGCTGTCGGTCGCCAAGCTGCCGACGGCGAAGGAACTCGACGGTTTCGACTTCACGCAGAGCCTTGTCGAGGAGCGGCTGCTGCGCCAGCTCGCGGATGGTTCCTTCCTCGAGCCGCCGCGCAACGTCGTGGCGATCGGCGGAACCGGCACCGGCAAGAGCCATATTGCCGTCGCGATCGCCAGGGCCTGCATCCGCCGCGGCGCCCGGGGCCGGTTCTTCAACGCTGTCGGGCTGGTCAATCTCCTGGAGCAGGAACAGCGCGACGGCCGCCAGGGCCGTCTCGCCGAGGCCATGCGCAGGCGAGACTTCATCATTCTGGACGAACTCGGCTACCTGCCCTTCGCCCGCAGCGGAGGGCACCTCCTGTTCCACTTCGTCTCCTGCCTCTACGAGCACACGCCCCTGATCATCACCACTAATCTTCCGTTCAAGGAATGGGCCGACGTGTTTGGGGACCCGAGGATGACCACGGCCCTGCTCGACCGCCTCACCCATCACTGCGATATCATCGAGACCGGGAACGAGAGCTGGCGGTTCCGGCACCGCAGCTGAACGCCCGCCGCAGACGTGCGGGCAGGGTGGCGTGCAGCGCGACAATCAAGATGAGAGTCACGTTATAGCGGCGGGAACCAGCACGCTTCGTCTTCGGGCCGCTCGCTCCAGGCCGGCTCGCCCATCATCTCCCGCACCAGCAGGTCGTTCCAGTCCTCCCCCTCGACCGCCGGACGGCATCGGACGACCCGGGGATCGCTCCGGACGAGCCCGGCGGCCGCCGTATCCCCGGCCCGGTCGGCATCGTAGCCGCAGAGGATCCGACGCAGGCGCCAGCCATCCAGCCAGCGCGGCACCGACGTCGCGACGCCGGCGACGGACACCGCCGCGAAGCCGCCGCCGTATCCGGCCGACGGGAAGCTCCGCAGCGTCAGCACCGACAGCGCGTCGATCGCACTCTCGACGAGAACCGCCTGCTCCGGGGGAACGGTGTCCCACGCCATCCAAAACCCGCCCGCCGCCTTCCGCGAGCCCGGCGCCATGCCCTTGAATGCGGCTGCGCCGCCGCGGCTCCCGAGGCCGACGATCTCCGCCCCGGTCACCGCGCCCGAAACGTTGCGGGAAACGAACACCGCGTTCTTCCGGCAGTCCGCGTAGACCAGCCCGCGGGCGTGGCAGACCTGGAGAAGCATCCCGCCGATCCCGCGTTCCCTGACAAGGTGATCGCGCACATCGGGCCACAGGGCCCGAGAGCGGGCCGGGAGCTCCAGCCGTCGCCGGCCCGCGGGAAGAGCCGCGCCGTCCCGGAGGTTGCAGGAGCGAAACCCCTGTGCTGACAGGAAGCTGACGGCGTCGCGGAAACCGACCCCGTCGGCGTGCATCACCAGGCTGATCGCCCCGCCACCGCCCGTCCCGGCCAAATGGTCGAAATACTTCTCGCCATTGATGCTCAGAACCGACCCCGGCCGCTTCCAGCGCGCCTTGTCCGTCACGTCGCGGCGGTAGCCAAGTGCCATCGCGACCCTGTCGAGCGGCACCGAACGCGCCGTCGCCACCAGTCCAGGCCAGTCAGATCGATCAAGCGTTCCCATCTCCCTCTTCTCCTCCAGCAGAACCCGAACACCGGAGCGGAATGCCCGGCAGAAATGATTCTACTTGGAAAAGAAAAGGCCGGCAGGTGGGTCAATTTTGAACGCGAATCCTGGGTCAGTTTTGAACTGGACTTGACACAGCGTGTGCCACCTGCCGCCCGGGACCAGCAAGTGGAACAAAATCGAGCACAAACTCTTCTCCTTCATCACCCAGAACTGGCGCGGCAAACCCCTTTATACTCTTACAACCATCATCGGCCTGATCGGCTCCACCACGACCGGTAAGGGGCTGAAGGTCTATTGTGATCGGGACACGAACGAGTACCCGACCGGCATCAAGATCAGCAAATCGGAGATCGAGGCCCTGGATATCCGGCGCGCCGACTTCCATGGCGACTGGAACTACACCTTGCTTCCGAACCCTGATAATGTAGCGGTTATTTCGTGACGAACCCTTAGATAATCAGTTCAGATGACGTTTCTGTGCCTGTAGCGACGACCACAGAGTTTCAACTCGCCCCGTACTGGAATCGATCCCGTCAGGCCTTGGCAGGGCTCGCCGCGTGATTCGGTACGACGATCTCGATCTCCGAATGTCACGTCATACCGGAATCGCACCCTATCGACACCCAAACGTTCCGATAAACAAAACACTCCGATAAGGCACGTTCTGATAACGCACCATGTACGCAGCAAGTTGCAACGGGGTGCCGGGATCAGCGGAACTCTTGTGCTCGACAAGCACGTTCACAATGACCAGGCCGCCCGAGGCAAGTTCCACCTTGAACAGCATGTCGGACTGGCTGCCGCGCAACGCCTCGTCCACGTAGCTGCCGTCCAGCGCCACGGGCGGCGTTGCCGCCAGAAGCCCGACGATCCGCTCCGGCAGGTGATCGCGGATGAGCGCAGCGGCGCGCCCCGGATCGGAGGCCAGCGCCCGGAACAGCCTGTCGTGGGGGGTGGTGTTGAGTGCCGGAACGGTGCGGGTTCCACTCTTCCCCGACGGCGTCTCACTACGCCCTGCCTCCTCGGTCGGTCCGTCCCCTTCCTTCCTGCCGCTTTTCCCGCTTCTTGCCATGGGACCGGCGATAACAGCGGGGAGTTGCCGCGTCCGGAGGATTGCGGGTCCCTGACGCGGCCGCGTCAGGGGCCGGGAATCGGACGCTCGACAATGGGGACGAACCCACGCAATCACCGGTCAAACGGGGGGTGAGCAGTTTCAATTCTGGAATGTATTGTTGCCTGCTTCCGACGAATTCCTGGGTGAACTGGCCAAGCTGAAGGTCTGGTCAAAACACGGAAGGAGGGCTCCACATGAGTCATTGCTCGTATTATTTGCGCTTGGCCAAATGGCCAACGGCCAGAACATTCACGTGCGATTCGATCAAGTTGAACCGGCAACAAACGAATTGCTGAAGAGATTTGGGCCTGACGGAGCGAAGGACCCCTATCTGCCTTTCGTTCACTCAGGGCTCGTCACGAGATAAACGCTGCATTCCTAGGCTGAGGACGACGGTGATGTTCTTCGTCGTGGTTGACGCTGTGCACCATTCACTCAACGCCTCCAAATGGTCATTGGCTGCTTTCGCGTCCGTTTTGAATTGTTTTTCGTCAAAATCACGTCAATTCGGGAAGCTGACCGCTAGGATTCGCTGGTCATCAAGGATTCCGACACAATCCGTTTCCATTGAAGCAATGCTTGAGCCGACATACTTCATGATTCGGTTATTTCCTGGCGGACCCTTATGCCGGGACCGGCTGTGGCAGATCCCGAAATTGGGCTCAATTTAACGAGGCAATTTGAGAAGGATTCGTCGTTCGGGTCTGATCGAAGCCGATGCCGAGGGTGGGACTTCCGAAGAAATACGTCCGGCACCTCGAGAACAACCAAGACGTCCTCGAAAAGGCCGCCAGCAAGATTTTTAATCGTGAATTTCCTGTCTCCGTGCATGATGACATCAGAAGGGCTGCAAGCCTTCAACCATCGTTTCCGACGGTTACAGTGAAGCGAAGGAAGAGGGATCCGGATTTCAGGAACAATGTCTTGACTGCCTATGAACGACGTTGCGTGGTATGCGATTACGACCCGAGAATTCACGATGAACCCTTCGGACTGGACGCCGCACACATTCGTTGGTCTGCATATGATGGACCTGACGACGTGACAAACGGGCTTGCGTTCGCACGTTTCATCATGGGGCGTTCGACCGGGGCGCGTTTTCAATCCAACACGTCGATAGTGGCTACAAGGTCGTCGTATCTGTGAGCGTCAACGGACTAAGCGATTCGCTCGGGATGTTGAGGGTTTTCCACCGGAAACCGGTGCGGTCGCCACTGAACACGAAATGCCTGCCTGATGCCGCATGGGTCAAGTGGCATTTCAACTAAGTCTTTCGCGGCGTGCCACTCGATTGACCGGTCCAAACAGTCGCTAGCCTGAATTGCCAAATCAGATGATGCCATGACATTCTGGCGGGCCGTTGGTCTTGTTGCAAGGACATGATCGGCACACTTCCCGACCGAACTGTCATAAATGTATTGTATATTGCACAAGTAACCACACGTTGATATCGCCTCGCTCCCTCCATGACCCACCACGCCGGGCCTCGCGGGGGCAGATCAAGACCCGCATTTGACCCAATTCCACAACATCTTGAGGGCCTGTGACACCATCCCGCAAGGGAAGCCGTTCAGGCACTTGACAGCAGCACGGCATATAAATATAGTGACGTATTATCCATGTTCAGAGGATATTATGACAAACCCCCGGAACGTATTCCTCAATCCGGCCACGCCCAAGATGCGCCGCTACGAGGCGCTGCGCGCCCGGTACGTCGATGGCTGCTCGACCGCAGAGGCCGCCAGGCGCTTCGGCTACTCCCACGGGAGCTTCCGCAATCTCTGCTCGGCCTTTCTCGACAATCCGGACTGGGGTTTCTTCGAACCCCGCCAACCGGACCCCGACGAGAGCCCGCCCCGGCCCGCGAAGGCGCTGCGCGACGGCCGTATTCTCAAATTGCGCGACCAGCGCGCGCTGTCGGTCCAGCACATTGCCGGAATTCTCGGGGACGAGGGCATCGACGTCAGTGTCTCGACCGTCGCCAATGTCCTGCGCCGGGCCGGACGTGAACGCCTGACCCGCCGGCCCGCGCACCTGATGGCCGACATCGTTCGGCCCGACGTGGCGGAGATGTCCGATGTCCGGAAGCTTGACCTCACGCCGCGCCGCTTTCGCACGCCTTTCGGCGGTTTGTTCCTCTTCCTGCCCTTCCTTGAAACCCTTGGCCTCGACAGGCTGCTCGCCGATGCCGGCATGCCGGGCAGCAGGATGATCCCCGCCGCCGCGGCCTTTCGCGCCCTCCTGGCCCTCAAGCTGTGGGGGATCGGCCGCCCGTCACTGGCGATGCCGGAAGTGTTCGACGAGGGCCTGGCGCTGTTTGCCGGCCTCAATGCCTTTCCCAAGCGCGCCACGCTGACCGAGTACAGTTGCCGCATCGATCCCCGGTCCCTGCCCGGGCTGATGCGCAACTGGTCCGATGCCGCACGCGACGCCGGCATCCCCCGCGGGACCAGTTTCGATCTCGACTTTCATACCATTCCCTATCACGGCGACGACGCGCTGGCCGAGAAACACTATGTCTCGAAGCGGTCGCGGCGGCAGAAGGGGATCCTCGCCTTCATCGTCCGCGACGACGAGGCCCGCCTGTTCTGCCATGTCAACGCCACGGTCAGGAAGGCCACCCAGAGCGACGAGATCCTGCGCTTTGCCGAAGACTGGAAGGAGCACACCGGCGACTGGCCCCGCGAACTGATCTTCGACTCCACGCTGACCACCTATGCCAACCTCGCCAGGCTCGACCACCACGGCATTCACTTCATCACGCTCAGGCGCCGCACCCCCGGGGTCATGGACGCCGTTCAGGCCGCCCCCCGCGCTGAATGGAAACGGATCACCCTCAACAATGTCGGCAGGGCCTACCGGAACCCGCGCATCCTCGAGCGCTCCGTCACCCTTTCCGGCTATCCGGGCACCGTGCGCCAGATCGCGATCACCGACCTCGGCCATGAGAAGCCGACCCTGCTGATCACCAACCAGGAGAAGGAAACACCGACCCGACTGGTCGACCGCTATGCCCGGCGCATGGTCATCGAGAATGCCATCGCCGAGGCCATCGACATGTTCCACATGGATGCACTCTCGGCCGCCGTCCCCCTCAAGGTCGATGTCGACCTCCAGCTCACCGTCATGGCGGCAACCCTCTACCGCATGCTCGCGCAGACCATCGCCCACGGACACGAGAAGCAGACGCCCCGGACCCTTTTCCGCAAGTTCATCCATGCGGCGGCCGAGGTCGACATCAACGATGCCGACATCACCGTCAGCTTCGGGCGCCGCGCCAACAATCCGTTTCTCGTCAAGAACGGCTTCGCCGAAAAGAAATGCACCATCCCATGGCTCGGAAACCGAACATTGCGCCTCACATTCGGATAATAGCCCTCTAAATTGTCACATCATCGCGTGACTGTAGAGTCGGGGGCTGGCGCGCCAGCTTTAGGGTCCGGTGGCTTGTCCGTCGCTTTCGCTCCGGGCCTCAGTCCGGCTCCCATGGCCGCGTTTCCAGTCCCCCGCTCTCCGAACCCGGCGTGCGGATTTCCCGCACCGGGCTCTCCAGTGGGATCATGCACCTCGCACACGGACCACCAGAACGGGTCGTGGGGGAGGAGCCGGTTGGTCCGGTAGCCCGAGGCCGCCCCGAGGCCGCTGCACGACAGCCATCCTGCCTCCCGCGTCGTTTCCGGTGTGCCGCCGGGCCTGTTCACGCCCCGGCGGCGTCGAACCGTTCGGGTCCGACCCCTTCGCTTCCGCATGTGACGCGTTCCGAAGTCTCTGCCCTCAAGGCGGGGTTATAGGCTGAGCCACTCCCGCAGGCGTTCATCCTTTCCGCGTCCCTCCGCACCTGAGGCCCCTTCCCTCGACCGGCATTACCCGGCGTCCTCAGTACTACGGGCCTCTCCGCCACCCTGACGGCCCGGACTGGTCCTCGCGGATTTCCGGTTGGTGCGTGCTCACCACCGACAGGGTTTCCCGTGTTGCCTCGTCTTCCATCTTGCAGACATGCCGACGCCAATACCCCGGCGGGAACGGCCCGGTGCGTCTGTCGCTTGCTTCCCGAACCGCCATCGGCCTTCCCCATATACCAGGTGGGTCGGCTCCCGCGACGCCCGTTTCGAGGCCTGCGCGGCGTTCACTCGCGTTCCGGCCTGTCTGCTCGCTAAACTGCTCTGCGCAGTCCTTTGACACCGGAGTGCTTCAGTCCATGTCGTTGCCTCCATGTCCCGCTCCGGCTGCTACCAACCGAAAGCGACAATTGTTGGGCGGGATTCGCACCCGCAAGGAAGACGCGCCTTTCACGGCGCACTGGTAATTCAGGCTAGTCAAATGCCTTCAACCCAACGCGGTCCGACCCCGCTTCGCACATCGAAGATTTGACGAAACATGCGCCATTCATGTGCAATGTCGGATTCAGAGTCGGGAGACCGACTGTGCACGGATTTCTTTTTGAAATTGTGTACTGGCATCGCTGTTGAGTTTTGCTCGGATCGGACTAGCGTTGTGTAGAGTTTGTTGGGCCATGCTTCCAATTTCCGGTCTATTTGAATCCACTGCAAGTTGCGTGCCAATACATGGAACCATCGGTCAACCGCAGCGATTTGAGTGAGGTTCAAAGACCCACGGGAACCTTCATGATATCCGCAATCGAAGGAACACGCTTCAGTGCCCAGATTACCTGCTGGCGGTTCATGCCGTCCAACTCGCCGAACGCCACCGAATTCGACAGCGGGATTCCGTTTCGAATGTCTTCCAGCTGTTGGCGGAGAATCGCGCCCAGCAGAATGCCATGCGCCGAATCCAGGTCGTCGACGATCTTCTTCGGAACTTCGTCCAGTTCCCGGAATTTTCGCATTCGATCTGCTGTTGATCGCGACTGGATACCGTGCATGAGCGCAACCACCCTGGCGGCAGAAAATATCGGCAGGAGCCCGTGCATCTTCAAATCGAGTCGATTTCGTAGAAGCCTGGGTTGCCCCAACCACCCGAAGGGACTGGGCGCGTCCGCGGCCCTGCCCGCCAGCATCCGAAGAAAGGACCTCTGCCCGGCTACATCTCTGATCGCGTCCCTCCTGAGCTTGCCGGCCAACTTCTCTTCTCCGTATACCGCCATGGAATCGAAGAAAATGTCGGCGTTCAGCAGGTCTTCCGGTCGGGACAACGCCATCCATTCGGCGATCCTGCTGTTCCAGTTCGCCACGTCCATTCTCCATTCCGGCCGTGACGCCATCACGCCGCCCGAACAGTAGCTCACCCCCGCCTCATCGAGATAATCCGACATGCGCCGTCCGAGTTGTTCACACCAGATGTCCGCCTTTCCTCCCGCGTCTCCTTCGGTGAACACGATCGCGTTGTCCTGATCCATCGCGAGAAGGCTCTCTCCGCGGCCGCCGGATCCCAGGATCATGACCGCGAAACCTGCCGGCGGAGAACCAAGTTCGTCGACGACTTCGGCCTCTGCCAGTGCGGCGGCCCGACCGGTCAGCCCACGAAGTTCGCGTGAAATCACGGATGCGATGGTTCGAGGATCGACACCCTCGTTGACGAGAGCGGCCGCAACCGTCGTGAGACCGGCCCAGATCCGTCCAAGTTCGGCCGGGGAAACGGCGGCGTCGATCTCGCGCCCGAACTCTATGCTGTCGCCCGCCTGGCGGCCCAGGGCATCCCGCGCGCTGATGATTCCGACCAGCGCGCCATCGAGACCCGTTACACCAAGATGCCGGGTTCGGTTTGACGCCATCACGCCCATTGCGCGATAGACGAACTCCTTGACCGAAACGGTGATCAGGGGTCTGGAACAGTAGCGCTCGACCGGAAACTGGAGCACTGATTGGCCATCGGCACCCAAGGCCTGGATCAGGTTTCTTTCCGTGAGAATCCCCGCTGGCGTCTCGTCGGTTTCTTTGACAATGACGGAACCAACTTCCTTGCGAACCATTACCGCAACTGCCTCTGCAACCGTGGAATGCGGCGGTACGGAGACGGGCGGAGACCGCATGATGTCCTTGACCCTGTAAAGATACGGATTGCTGCTGGCACGCGACTGACCGCGCGAATGCGCCAAACCATCGGAGATCCGAATTCCGGTCTCGCCACGCCGGGCTCGGATCAAGGCGCACGAACGCTCAGCCTGGGCAAACGTCTGGATCCCGGCCAACCTGAGTCTCGGTATGAGTTCGACGAGAACTCTGGCCGTGAGCAGCGCATCGGGTACTGCGCGATGCCGTCCGCAAACGTAGATTCCGAGCGAATCTGCCACGGTTTCCAGGGAGAAGTCGGGCAATTCGAGACCAAGCAGGCTGACAAGATCCTGAACATCGATGGATCGGGGCCGAATCCAGTTCATTTCGTGCCGTTCGTGCTCGGCCTCGAGAACGGACATGTCGAACCCGATCGAATACCCGACAATGAGGCACGGCCCGGCCCAATCAATGAATCCGGACATTCCAACAGGAAATTCAGGCGCATCTTCCACATCGTGGTCCCGGATGCCGTGAATTCGAGTGGAACCGGGGGGAATCGAAACACCCGGGTTCACAAGAACCGAGCACACGTCATCCTCGCGAATCCCGCCTGACTCGATCCGAACGGCGCCCAGTTCGAGAATTCGCGCCTTTGCCGGATCAAGCCCGGTCGTTTCCGTGTCCAGGGATATTGCCTGCAATGATCCCAATGGAATCTTGACGAGGCTGTCGCTAACGGCAGGAAATGTCATGGCGAGAATCCGAAGTGCATGTCTGGCACGAAGAGATGAAACATGAATAGAATCGAAGTATCAACGTCTCGATGTCATCAACACAGACGTAATCGCAACGAATTTCCTGCTGCGGAAAACCGAATCCTCCGGCGAACAACGCTGCAGAGAACCATGCGGATCTGGAAAGAGCCGAATTTCCTGGATGGCGCAAAGGGGCCCGTCCCGCCGAACAGCCATTTTTCAACCGCCTTTTGTCACGCATCCTGCTGTGGATCGAATCGAACAAGGGGAACCCCTGATACGCGGTTTGAGATTTGCGTGAATTTATGTTCATTGCATTGACCGCCGATCAGGGAGTCTCCTCATGTCCGAAAAGACCCGTACGGGCCCGGGACTTCGATTATACCTGTTGGCGTCGAGACTTGCCTACCCGGTTGCCAGGTACATCGTTCACGGGCGCCTGAAACGCGGCAAGGAAGATCCCGACCGATTTCATGAACGCCTCGGAATGCCTTCCTTGCAGCGAACGGGAAAGCGACTCGCCTGGTTTCACGCTGTCGGAGTCGGCGAGCTTCTTGCCGTGTCAGGACTGATACGCTCCCTTGGTGACGAGCTCACTGACCTGCAGGTGCTCCTGACGAGCATATCGAGAACTTCTGCCGATGCAGTCAGGGCCAATCTTCCTGCACGCTGTTGCCATCAGTACCTCCCGTTGGACTGCATCCGGTGCATTCGGGCTTTCCTCGATCACTGGCGGCCAGATCTGGCGGTTTGGGTTGAACGCGACATTTGGCCCGCGATGATCTTCGAATCCGACCGCCGAAGAATTCCTCTCGCCATGATCAACGGACGAATGGATGCGGCATCCTACGCGGCAAAGGCCCGGATTCGGGGAGTGTACTCGGATCTCTATCGCCGTTTCCAATTTGTTGGAGCGCAGGATCAGGGCAGCGCCGAGTACTACCACGCACTCGGCGTGGATCGGGAACGGATCTGGGTTTCAGGTTCGCTCAAGGCAGGTGCAGCACCTCTCGCCGATCGACCGGAAGACCGTGCCCTGCTCGAGAAGGCGTTGTCCCACCGAAACATCTGGCTCGCCGCATCGACACATGCTTCCGACGAGGCAACCGTGGCGGACGCACACCAGTGTGTCCTTCAATCCGACCCGTCCTCCCTGCTCGTCGTGGCACCACGTAACCCGGGCCGCGCTGGAAATGTCGAGGCATTCATGCAAAGCCGCGGTCTAATTTGCGCGCGCCTGAAAGACGGTGTTCCACCACCCGATGATTGCCAGGTCGCGATCATCGACAAGATCGGCAGGCTTGGCGTCTGGTACAGGATTTCCAAGGTCGGGTTCATCGGCGGCTCCATGAGCAATGGCGGCGGGCATAATCCGTATGAACCTGCCCGCCTCGGATGCGCAGTTGTTCATGGGCCAAGCGTCCGCAATTTCGAAGGTGACTACGAGATGTTCCACTATCATCGGGCCGCTCGCAAGATATCTGGAGGAAATGAACTCGCAGATGCAGTTCTTGATCCCGAGGTCCGCCAATTGGCCCGAAACGTCGAGCCTGTCTTGACCAAGGGGGAATCGATCGTTCAGGAAACAGTGGATCGATTGGCACCGTTCCTCGAAAGAACCCATTGACCGAATTCCGTAATACACTTGACGGCGACTGCGCCCGAAAAGAGGCCGAAACGGGAATCTCCGACGACCTTCCCGGCCGGATTAGCTTCATGGTTCTCCTTTATCGCGTAATCTGGATCGTCGGATTTCCGGTGGTTCTGGGTTATTTCTTCTGGCGCATGCTTCGAGACCGCCGGTACGGCGCCAGTTTCGGCGAACGATTTGGTGGTGGTGCGAGCCTTCCCGGTTCCGTCTGGATCCATGCGGTTTCACTTGGAGAGATTCGGGCCGCAGAATCGCTGATCCGAGTCTTTCTCGACAGGGGTGAGACGGTGGTCGTGACCTGCATGACCCCGGCCGCCAGGACGGAAGCCGAACGCAAATTCGGTAAAGACCTATCGGCCGGTCGCCTCGTGACCAGGTATCAGCCGTTCGAATTTGGGTTTGCGTACCGCAGGTTCTATCGTCAGATCAGCCCGAAGTTCCTCCTTATACTGGAGTTCGACATCTGGCCGGTCATGATCGCCTCGTCGCGAAGACAAGGCATTCCGGTCTACCTTTGCAACACCCAGATCACGACGCGAAACCTTGAACGGAGTGAACGGTCATCGTGGTCAGTGCATGCATTGAGACTGGGCGTTCTGAAGTTGATCAGCGCTGCCTTCGCCAAGTCTGAACAACACGCAATGAGGTTTCGAAAACTGGGAGTTTCAAACGTATCCGTGACGGGCGAACTGCGCTTTGACCAACCCTTGCCCCAAGGCCAGGTTTCAATGGCCAGGCGATTCGCGAGATCCCGACACATCGGCCTCCCGGAACGGGCGGTCATTGCCTTCACGAGCGTGGTCGAGGGCGAAGACAGTATATTCGCCGAATTGGTTCTCAGGCTTCGGTCACGTTGCCCGGAGGCAAAGCTGCCTCGGCCCTTTTTCGTCTATGTTCCGAGGCGGCCGGAACGATTCGCCAAGGTCGCCGAATTCCTGCAACGATCCGGGCTGACCGTCGTCTCAAGATCAGGAATCCTCGACGAAGAACTCCGTCTGGTCGGTAGTGGACAGGATTTCCACGACGTTGACGTCTTTTTCGGGGATTCTCTGGGCGAAATGCCATTCTATCTGGAACTCTCTGATATCGCCGTCGTTGGCGGAGGGTTCACGCCGGCCGGTGCTCACAACGTCATCGAGCCCCTGGCCCTCAAGAAACCGGTCATCGTCGGACCACATATCTGGACCATCGAATTCCCGGCCGTCGAAGCCATGGCAGCGGGTGTCCTGTTCAAGACCGAGTCGATTGACGAGCTTGAAAGCACGATAATGGGAATGCTCCGATCGGGCGAAGACGCCGAAAAACTCGGTCAGGACGCGTTACGTTTTCACGCACTTCATGCCGGAAGCACCGCTAGGACGCTTGAAGCCATTGACGCAGCCCAAACAGCTATCTTGTCGGGAAAATATGACTGATGAAATGGAATCACGACCAATAATCGGTTCACTGTGATCAATTGCCCTACTAACGTGGTTGATCCCCTTGAGGGGACGCACGATATTCCACAAGTGCAGATCTGCCAACGATATCGACAATGCGCACCCATAGTTCGTTTCCGTCAGCGTCTGTGAGCCGCAGTTCCTCACCGGGAAAAAAGTGAACGGGTTGTTGCTGGCCCCCATTGATGGCGATGTTGGAAGCGTACAGATGGGTCCGGTCATGCGTGTCCCGGATTGGATTCAACCTCCCTTTCAATCCCGGCAGGTGGCCGGTGGCTTCCGGGAAAACGACTGAACCACCGTTCGGCAAACCCCAAAGATCGACGGCGAGCGCACCTTCGCCCGGCGTCCAGGCCTGGGTAACATGGGCAGCGTAGAAGGGGGCAGCCGCAAACACGGTCATCGGGAGATGGGTTGTGTGCAGGTCAAAGTTTGCCTCTCCGTCCGTATTCGTGGTGGCCTGCTTCCACGTCTTGTTCGGAAACAGAACCAGAATTTCCACTCCGGAAACCGGCTTTCCTTTGGACCACGCGGTAACGATGGCATGAGCGGCGCTTTCTTCCTGAGCTGCTGCTGGGATGACAAGGCAGATTTCCGAGTCGTTGATCAGGCGGTACTCCGGTGACTTCCCGCTGAGTTCCCGGGTTTCCCGCCTGATGATGGGTACACCGTCTCCGCGACGTTCCATGAAATACAGCCTGTCCCCGGAACCACGAATTTCACCCACTGGCATTCGTCCCAGCACGGATGTCAATGCTTCGTTTCGGGTCGCTTGCCGTTCGGCCATGCTGTCCAACGTCAGATTGTTCGGCAACGAACCTGGCGACTGGATCTCCAGGCGATCCTCGAACAACGACAGACGGGTTTTGCTGCCGTGAATGGAATAGTCGCGGTGAACCACGGCATTGACCACCGCCTCAAACAGGGCCTTGTCGCTATACTGTGGCAATTCGACCCGTGCCGGTGTCTTCCGTGCCGATATTCGCATGTTCCGCATCGCAAAGGTCATCGCGCCAGCGATCTGCCGATCCAGCGGTCCCGTAATTTCCTGCGCATCGACCTGCCCGGAAGACCGGTCTTGGCCTCGATAGCAGGTTGCCGTGATGCTGGCGCTGGGAAGAAATCGCTCGGGCGATCGAGTGCACAACAACACACCGGCCACCGTGGCACGGGGGATACCGGCATCATCAGGTGCCAGAAGGTCCAGCTTTTCCAGGGCCGCTTCCGGCTCCGCCGCACCCGCCGCACTCAACAGGGGTTTCCAAAGCGCCTCATCCAGGGTTCCAAATCCTGTAACTGGCATCGGTTGCTTGTCGAACCACAGGTCGCGCGCCTGACTCCGCCTTTGCGCGAGGCGGAGTCTCTCGTCGCTTGCCATCCTGCGTTTTGAACTTCCTACCCGAACAAAGCTCCCGCCGGGGCTGTCGTGTTGCGAGTCACCTTTCGGGATCACGACCAGAAGAATGCGTTTGCCGGTCGGAAGTTCCCTGTGGTGCGTTTCAATGCGGTTGGCAGGTTTGATGCTGTCTGTGGCCACTTCAACCAGGAGGGTATCCAGTTCGACGAGTTGCTCACGAGACATGTCTTGCGTTTCACCGTCATCGGAGACGCCACAAAGCAACGCACCGCCATTGGCATTCGCAAACGCCGCGATTTCATCTGCGAGGCTGTCACGGGAGGGGCTTCGCGGACGGTTGCCGGCAAACTCGATCTGTTTGAATTCCCATCGGCTGTCTTCGCCCAGACGCAGTCGTCGCTCGATCTCTTTTCCGTCGTAAGTCATCCCGGAATTCCGCCCTCCGGGGCCGTCATGGTTTCCGGTAACGGTTCAACAATCCCTCCGTCCCGGTCATTTTTTCACGAAGCCGAACACTGACGTTCGATCGTTTTTCGGAGTCAATCATGATCGCTTCAAGAGCCTTCTCGGCAGCTTGCACATTTGCTATGCGATTGATCGTTCCTTGTACCGTTCGGCACTTCGGCCGGGTCAAAGGAGACCTTGCGGTGCCTCTATGCCCAGCCTTGCGTATCTCCCTTTGCGGCGGTTCCCATGGAAACCCCGCCCACTCGTTACCCGGGCAATTCTGTGAAACCGCCCGGCACGAGAGTTCGATTTGCATTCGCGCACGAGGCTCTCCGATTCAGTCCGCATCGAGCGGCACAACATGTAAAGTTGTTCCTTCGGCGGACTTCACGATGACGAGTTCGCCTTTTTTCAAGACCTGCCCAGGGTCCGTTTTCGCGTCCCATCGAACACCGTCGACCACGACCCGGACTTTCGTACCATCGCCCTGAAGCACCTGTGCGCGACGACCGACAACCCTTTCAGCCGGTGCATTGAGCGCAGGACCGGAACCTGCTCCCTTCCTGGCACGGCTGAAGACCCATCGTCCACCTATCGCGAGAATCACCGACAGGACAGCAAACGACAAGACCTGAAGATTTCCTGAAAGTTCGGGCGCGATGAACAGCGTAACTCCGACCACGACGGCCGAGATCGCCGGCCACAAAAGAAAGGTCGTCGACGCAATCATCTCGATCGCGCCAAGGAGCAAGGCAAACGCCAGCCACCAGAATGGCGAAATCCCCTGGAGGAAATCAAACATCGGACCTGCTTACCCGTCAGTGTCGCTTTTCTTGCCGGAACTCATCGCTTCCCGTGCGATCTCGGCGATTCCCGCGACCGACCCGACAAGGCTTCCCGCTTCAAGGGGAATCATGATCGTCTTTGAATTGGAAGACGCCGCAATGTCTCCCAGGGCCTCGGTATATTTTTGGGCAACGAAGTAATTGACCGCCTGTACGTTTCCCTGAGAAATCGCCTTGGAAACCACCGAGGTCGCCTTTGCTTCCGCGCTGGCCTCGCGTTCCCTGGCTTCCGCGTCAAGAAACGCGGCCTCCTTTCGACCTTCGGCCTCCCTGATCAGGGATTCCTTTTCCCCTTCAGCCCGGAGTATGGCGGACTGTTTTTCACCCTCAGCCTGCAGAATCTCCGCCCGTTTTTCACGCTCCGCCTTCATCTGGCGCGCCATTGAATCGGAGATATCCGGAGGAGGCATCAGGTCCTTGATCTCGACCCGGGTAACCTTGACTCCCCAGGGTTTCACTGCCTCATCGATCACGTTGAGCAACCGGGCATTGATCTGATCCCGTTGGGAGAGCGATTCGTCCAGGTCCATCGCGCCAATTACCGATCGAATGTTGGTCTGAGTCAGGTTTTCGAGGGCATGCTCGAGATTTCGAACCTCGTAGGCGGCGCGCTGGGCTTCGACGACCTGGTAAAAGGCGATCGCATCGGCCGAAATCATCGCGTTGTCGCGCGTAATGACTTCCTGGGATCCGATGTTGAGCACGGTCTCCATCATGTTGATCTTGGCGCCGACCCGCTCGACGAGTGGGACAAGCATTCGAAGTCCGGGCTTCTGGGTTCGGCAATACCGTCCAAACCGTTCAACCGTCCAGTTTTCTCCCTGTGGCACCGATTTGACCATCATCAGGATCAGGATGAACGCAAACAGCGCGGCAACCGCAATCGCGATTGCCGAAGGAGCTATCTGGAGCTGGAACAGCAGTTGGAAAAACTCTTCCATCGTTTTCCTCCAATCCTGACCCGAGCGACCTGCCAATTGCCGGCAAGGCTTAATTCAAACGGTTGGCAAACGAAAGCGTCAACAGTCAAAAGGCAAGACAGGCTTTCGGGAACGGAAACAAATCTCTCCATTCAAAGCGTAACTGCTTGTCATGTTCGGCCCTCATTGAACGCCTTGTCGTCCACTGTCTGCTCGATTTGAATGTTGGAAGGACGGCACTCGTGGAGAGGAACCTTGGCGCCGATCGTTGCAGGTACGCTCGCACGTTCTTCAGACTGCTCCGATTGCGCTCTTCCTTTTGCGGAGCCAGGCACGTTGGCAGTCGCGCCGACGGAACCGATGGTTGGGCCGGTCGGCCGCGACTATGCCAACGCTATACCCATTATTCCTGGCGTGTTTCCCGCATACGAGGTTGTCCCGGCACCAGCCGCGACGAGAATGAAGAAATGACAAACTACGAGCCCTCGCCAAAGCAGGCCAGACCTGCCTGAATCGGCGAATCCGACAGGTCGACGTTCCCTGTTTCCCGGTTTCTCTCGCGACCAGCGACGGCACCGTTCGCCCTGTTTCAACGCGACCATGCCGGTCCGCACCCGCGCCCCGACCGTATTGTACGCTGCAGTGACTGACATGTTCCTCGCTGCCAAGGAACGGTGACAGGCCCGGCTTCCGTTCACCAAAATCCCCATAACGTTCAGGCTGCCGCCGACCGGACGAGACATACATTGGATGGATTTCGAACCGGCCCGGCCGACGCACCGTGCCGCGGCACATTGAATCAAGCGGGTTGGTCGGCAAGATCCGACCATTTCAACTGCGTGTTTCGTCGTACCGATCGAACCAGTTTCCGTCCGATAACCCGGTCAAATTCACGGCTTGCTATTTCCCCGGTTCCGGGGCGCCTCGCCCAAATGTCCGTCTCGGCAACGACATGACCGGCAGGGAGATCCCTGTCCGCAACCACCGAGGCGCGGGCGAACCTGTACACCGCATCCTCGGGAGCCGATCGTTTCTTTTCGTTTTCGCGCGCAATCGCGATCTCCCGCGTCTTCTGAATGAGAAAATTCAGTTCGGCCGGATCCATGGAACAACTGATGTCCGGGCCATCCCGGTAACGGCTATCGGTAAAGTGCCTCTCTATGATCGCGGCGCCGAGCGCAACGCCGGCCAATGCCATTTCAGGCCCGATCGAATGGTCGGAAAACCCGACGACCGCATTGGGGAACGCGTCCCTGAGTTCAGTGATTCCCCCGAGCGAGACATGTTCAGGAGGTGACGGATAGAGATTCGTGCATTCGAGCAACGCATAGTCCACTCCAGCCGAATCAAGAATTTCGACGGATTCTCGAATGGAATCGACCGTCTGCATACCGGTCGACATGATGACCGGTTTCCCGAACGCCGCGACATGCCGGATGAGCGGCAGATTGTCGGATTCCCCCGACCCGATCTTGAAAGCCGGAACGTCGATTTCCTGCAGGAAATCCGCTGCCGCGCGGCTGAATGGAGTGGAAATGTAAATCAGCCCGAGGTTCTCGGCATGCTGCTTGAGTCGGATTTCATCATCGGACGACAAGGCACTACGTTCGATCACGTCCCAAATCGAGACGTCTGCGTTTGGCGGAAAGATCGAACGGGCTTCCTCGGTCATCTCGTCATTGACAAAATGCGTCTGGTGCTTGATGCATTCGGACCCTGCGGCTGCGGCGCGGCTCACCATGTCCTTGGCGACTTCCAGGCTTCCGCCGTGATTGATGCCGATTTCGGCGATGATCAGCGGAGGATACTCTGAACCGACCTTACGATGGGCAATCTGCAACCTGCATCTCCCGTTTCAATTCCCGCTGCATGTCACGGTTTCCGTGACACGCCCGGATAGGGCAGGACAACCCCACCGGATGCGCGTGCCTTCAGCCGTGCAATCCAAGGTTAAGGTCCCCCTGGCGAATCCGGCGTCCTCATCCCTCGTCTGTGTCCAAAGCCGGAGATGCGTATTTCCACCGCCAGTGCATCCAATGGTATTGTTCAGGGTTTTTCCGCACCCTTTCCGTCAGGCTATCGTTGATCTTCTGTGTCATCAAGATCGGGTCCGATTCCTCGATCGGTTCCTCGAAATCGACCAGGATCCTGCCGTCCCGGCTTCTCGTTCCGTAAGCTGGAACGATCGGTACCGAGAACCGCAATGCGAGTTCGCAAAAATGCGTCGATGTGAATGCCGGCCGGCCAATGAATTCGAGCACATCCCCCTTTATGTAGCGTTGATCCAGCAAGAGAGACACCAGCCCACCGCCCCGGAGATGGCGAACCAGCGCCCGCATTCCGGCCGCACCTGTCTCGAAGAGCGGTTCTCCGCCGCACCGGATGTTTTTCGCGTACAACTTGTCGAAAAAAATGTTGCGATTCGGTTTGTAAATCGCGGAACAGGTCATTTCCTGTGCCTTGAGTACATGGCGGATCGCTTCCCACTGGCCAAAATGGCCGGAAACGATAATGCACCCCGTTCCCGTTGCGTGTGCTTCCCGGACGGCAGCCATCCCCGGCCCCGCCATGTCAAACCGGCCAACGCCCTTTCCGAATTGCCGGTTGAACAGGAGTTCGGAATACGTCAGCGCAAAATGACGACCGACGGCCGCGGTCAGGCGTCTCCGCTCCTGTGGACCCAGTTCGGGCATGACCAATCTGAGATTGTGGTCCACACGCCGTCGGAGTTCCGGGCTCATGCGAGCCAGGACGCCGCCGAGATGGGACCATAGCCGTCCCCGGAGTCGGGGAGTCAAAAGGCTGCTCAGCTTGACCAGCATCCAGACCGGCACGAACTGGAAAAAATGCAGGACATTTGCTCTTGATGGCAGACTTGGCATCACTGTCCGGCCCGACGAATACACTCCGCAACCCCATACACACGCGGCCCGTGGTCGCGACAAACATCATCCCGCAATACCCTGCCCGATTCAATTCCCGGAATTCGACCGGAAATGCGCTGCCCCCGGAAATGGTCAGGCCGAAGACCGGGCGTGTCCGCCATCGGGCAGGTCTCCTGACGATGGATTTGGCGGGTTCACTGGTTCGATTCATAGAGGATCAGGCGAAATCCACGCAATATAGGAGGTCTGTTTCGTTTCCTGATTGCCTAATTTCAAATCAAAATACAGATGAATGACGCATACCGGTACACAATTGGTTGGGATTTTTCGGAAAATGTTGCTTGAAAACGGGTCATGTGCCAGTCTGAGCGGCAATGTAGTTCCGCGAAGACTTCCGAGACAAGTCTGACCGGCTACGTGGACAAACAGGGAGAAAGCTATGGAAGAGCAACTTGCTGAATTAACGGCAAGGATCGCCGAGCTTGAGGCTAGCGCAGCCGTGACGAACACGATGTTCGCCGAAACTTACTATTATCTGACGATCCCGCTCATGATCATCATTCACGCCGGGTTCCTGGCGTATGAAATGGGCGCGACGCGGATGAAGAACGTGCTGTCATCAGGCGTCAAGAACATCCTTGCATTCGCGTTCATGGTTCCGACGTTTTACTGGTTTGGTTGGTGGGTTTACTGGGCCTTCCCCACGGGTCTGACCCTATCACCGGGTCCGTATGAGATTTCGGGCGCAGGGTACGCCAATGCGATCGCTCTCGGATGGGGCGAAGCCGCGCAGTACATGGGACCGAACATCGCCGACCGGGCGTCCGGCGTCTTCTGGGGTGCGTTTACGCTCTTTGCCTGCACCACCGCTTCGATCATGTCCGGTGCACTCATCGAGAGAATCCAGACGGTCGGATTCACCATCTGCGCAATCGTCCTCGGTTCGTTCGCCTGGGTCGTTGCGGCTGCCTGGGGTTGGCATGCAGATGGCTGGCTGGTCACAAAATTCGGTGTCCACGATTTCGGAGCAGCGGGGCTCGTTCACGCGGTCGCCGGATTCTTCGCGCTGGGTGTCCTGGTCAATCTTGGGCCTCGAATTGGCAAGTTCAATTCGGACGGAACTGCGAACGACCTGAGGGGCCACAACCTGCCGTTCACCGTGACCGGCCTGATGTTGATCATGGTCGGCTTCTGGGGCTTCCTGATGGCATGCGTCATCGTGCCCGGCGAAGCATGGTCGTGGTACGCGGACAAGGCAACGACGATCTACGGTACGCCGATGACCCTGAGCGCTCTGAGCTTCAACATCCTCATGGGAATGGGAGGCGGAATCATCGGTGCCTGGGCCTACACCAGGGATCCTTTCTGGATGATGTCAGGTGCCCTTGCCGGTCTCATTTCGGTCGCGTCAGGACTGGATATCTACTTCCCGGCACTGGCATTCCTGATCGCCCTCGGCGCAGGCATTCTGCTCCAGCCGGCGGCCCAGGTGCTCGAACGGTGGGGAATCGACGATGCAGTCGGAGCCGTGACCGTTCACGGGACGATGGGCATCTATGCCATGGTCGTGCTCGGGATCTTCGCAACGGGCTTCCCGGCGCTGCAAGGCGCGGCCGGCGAAGTCGCCGAGATCAGCCTGATTGGACAGATCGTTGGTTCGATTGTCTTCTTCCTGCTCGGTTTCGTTCCCGGGTACATCGTGTCCTACATTCTGAAGATGGCCGGAATGCTCCGCGTTCCCGATTCGGCACAAATCGCGGGCCTCGACCCGGTCAAGGTTCCTGCACAAGCGTATCCGGAAGGAATTCCGGCGTCGCCAGCAGCATCGACCTAGACCTGAGACAAAAAGGAGACAGATATGGGATTCCCATATTCAGAAGCTGATTGGGCCGTTGTCGACGGCGCAATGTACATGGGTGCCTTTGGCGCGTTGCCAGGGATCTACACCGCCATATCGATCCTGGCCTGCATTTACCTGCTCTGGGCATGCAATCGGGTCGAGAAGGGAAAATACGAGGCGGCAGACAGCGAATCCTGACCGCAAGACCGAATCCAATTCGGTGATCAAGGGCTGCCTCGCGGCAGCCCTTTTTCATGTTGGGCGAATTTCACCGCGATTGGCGGGTCGTCGAGAGAAAACGAAACGGGTTCGCGCCGTTTTCGCAAACGGACAATCATTCGAAATACGGAGGCGGTCCTCGCCACTCCGTCAGCAGGACGTTCAGGTTGCCCGGACCGCCATCAGTCGGCCCCGTCGTAGATCCCCTTGACCCTGTTCTTCCGGGGATCAAAGGCCGGGAATGAACCAACCCTTGCCTTGAGGCGCTTTTGATGACCGTCGAGCTGTCCGACCTCGACGGGAGTGCCGGGCTCGGCGTGCGCAACGCTCATGCGCGCAAGCGCGATCACCTTCCCGAGAATCGGCGACCGGGTCGCTGATGTCACTTCCCCGACCTGTGCCTTGCCGATCCTGATGCCGTCTCCATTGCCCGGCACGACACCACCCTCGATGTCGAGGCCGACGAGTTTGCGTTGCGGATGCGCCTTTCGCTCTTCCAGTGCCTTCCGGCCGATGAAATCGGCATTCTGGGTTTTCAGGGGAACCGTGAACCCGATACCCGCTTCGAACGGGTCCGTCTGATCACAGAACTCGTTGCCTGCGAAAACCAGCCCGGCCTCGATCCTCAGCATGTCAAGCGCTTCGAGGCCCAACGGAACCAGCCCATGGGGCTCTCCAGCCTCGGCTATCGCGTCGAAGACCGAGGTGGCGTCCTTCGGGTGACAGAATACCTCGTAGCCGAGTTCGCCCGTGTAGCCGGTCCTGCTGATCACCGTCGCCTGGCCATCGAATCCGCCGACCCTGGCAACCGTGAAGCGAAACCACTCCAATTCATCGACAGTCGGCCGGGTCGGTGGCGTCCAGAATACCTTCGCCAGTATCTCGCGCGAACACGGACCCTGCACGGCGACATTGCACAACTGGTCGGTTGAATCCCGAACCCAGGCATTCAGGTTGTTGCGCGACGCCTGCTCACGAAGCCAGAGTCCGGATTCGTCGTTGCCGCCGACCCAGCGAAAATTCATGTCGCCCAGCCGGAAAACCGTGCCGTCGTCGATCATGCCGCCGTGTTCGTAGCACATCGCCGTGTACACCACCTGCCCCACCGACAACCGGCTCATGTCGCGCGTGAGACACAGCTGCATGAGTCTTTCCGCGTCGGGTCCGGTCACTTCGTATTTCCGGAGCGGCGACAGGTCCATGATCGCCGCCTTTTCCCTGCATGCCCAGTATTCCGCGACCGCCCCGTGACCGGTCATTGCGTTCGCCAGCCAGTAACCGTTGTATTCGGTGAAATCCCGTGTGTGCCTGGCGAAACACGCGTGGAATCCTGTTTCTTTCGTATCTTCCAACTCGGTCTCCACAGACCGGCGCCAGCCTACCGAGCGCCGAAATTCCTCGTCCTTGCCATAAACCCGAACCTGAATGTCCGTCGGGCGCCATCCATTCGCCGGATCAACGTCGCACGGACAGGCGGTGGAAACGCAAACCAGGTCGGTCAGTGCCTTTAGCAGCACGTAGTCGCCCGGGCGTGACCACGGATCGTCCATCGCGAGCGCGTTGGTGTCGTCCAGCATGGTGTTGAAGAAAAAGTTGATTGCCGGCCAACCAGCCCGGGGCCTGATCCCGCGCCCCCGCAACTCTCCGTTGATGTTGTCGGAACAGTTGACGTGGCCCGGATATCCCAGGTCCTCGTAGTATCGCGCCGTGCAGGCAAGTCCGAAGGTGTCGTGGCGCCCGCACGTATCCTGGACGATCTCGACCAGCGGCTCCTGGTCCACCGTCCAGTATTTCGAAAAAATCCCGGGAGACGGGTAGAGTGACCCCATCAGGCTGCGTGTCGTGGTCGGGTCTATGTCGCGCTCAAGCCCTGCGTCGAGCGCGCGGAGCGAAAAAGCCTGGTAGTCCGAACACTCGCGGCCCTGGACATCCATGATCTGGATGAACTGGCCTGCACGCACCTCGTAGGCCCTGGCTTCGCCGGGCTGGATGTTGAAGTCAGCCAACGGATCGGCGAGCGGGTCGGCCGGGGTCAAATCTCCCTCGTATTCGTTGGGTGCTGACCTTCGGACGTAAAGCACGATGCCCGTCGGTGCGTCCTGCGAATCCGGAGCCATCGGCCCTCCGGGCGCGGCGACGAGCAAAAGACCGTCCGAATCCACCGTAAAACGCTCGATTTCGCCCGCGCGCGAGCCCTGTTCAAACACCCGGACCGCGTCCGCATGTCCGATGTCTAATCCGGCCGCCATCAGCGCACGGTGAACCCGCGCACCCGACGGGTGTCCGGATGCGAGCACCGATTGGAGTCCGACCGCAGACCGGCCACCGGAGCGCCCGATCATGCCCGCATCGGAAGACCCCTCTGGCGAAAACATGACAACTTCGGCTGGCTGCAGTCCTTCGGTATCAACAATGAGGATTTCGTCGCCCGGATCGACCCGGACGGCACGCGACCCGCCTCCCGGAACCGGAAAACGTTCGACGCCCGGTTGCAGGACCGGAAGCCCGGGTTCCGACACGCCGGAACGCTCAAACGGAATTTCGAAGACAGGTTGTACCATCATGTGACCGCCTTCAGGCTCCGATCCAGGAAATGCAGGCGTTCCCGAATAGTCAACTCCTCGGTTTGCCGCCCTTCCTCCTGGGCACTCTCCCGATCAGCCTAACGGATGCCAAGTGCCGACTTGCGCTCGGAAGACCAGCGAATGATCAGATGATCAACCATCAGTCCCATGAATGCAACGCACAATCCGAGCACGAGACCCTTGCCAACGTCGGTTGACGACAAGGCGCGTTGCATTTCCTGGCCGAGGTCCTGCGTTCCGATAAAGGCCGCGATGATGACCATGAACAGCGAAAACATCACCGTCTGGTTAACTCCGACCATGATTGTCGGAACCGCAATCGGCAACCGGACTTTTGCCAGCTTCTGGACCTCCGAGGCGCCCGACATGTCAGCGGCCTCGATGAGCTCCGGAGGAACCGAGCGAAGCCCCTCTATCGTGTAACGAGTCATGGGGATGGCGCCAAAGATGACGACGGCGCCGATTGCCGCCACGTCATTGACACCGAAGAGCATGACGACCGGTATTAGGTAAATGAAACTCGGAAAGGTCTGTGCCGTGTCGCAAACAAGCAGAACGGCATTTGAACGCCGTGATGACCGGGATGCCCAAATGCCCAGTGGCAAGCCGATAACGGCAGCCAGCATGACCGCAAAACTAACCATGTAGGTGGTGATCATCGCCCTGTCCCACCAGCCGGACATCGCGATCAGGCCGAAGAACGCAACGCAAACCAGGGCGGACCGAAGGCCACCGATCAGGTACCCGATTCCTGACAGCAACAACAGGACTGACGAGAATGGCAGCCACAGGTAAGCGTCACGCATCGGGATCAGGACAAACCTGATCAGGGCGCCGCGCAACCATTGGGTGAAGGGATCGATCATGACGATGATCCAGTCGACAGCGGCATCAAGCGGTTTGGAAATCGTGAATGCCTGGCTGCGTTTGACTTCATCGGCGATCGGCCAGATCGCGGCCGCACCCAGGGTGGCAGCCGCCAATCCTGCCCAGATCAACAGATTACGATGCTGAACGGCCCAACTCGTTCCCCTGTCGAAATGGACCGGCTGTTTCTGTGCCCATGCCTTTGTGCACCGATCAAGCCAGACCGCGATGAGGACGATCGTTATGCCGATCTCCACCGAACGGCCGACCTTGAGCGCCTGCAATAGCTGAAGGAGCTTCTGCCCGAGACCCGGCATCCCGATAAAGCTGGCCAATACGACCATCGCGAGACACTGCATGATGACCTGGTTGACACCGATCAGGATTTCCGTTCGAGCCGTCGGAATGCGCACGTAGCGCATCAGTTGCCACCTGCTTGCGCCGCACATGTGGCCATTCTCGACGATTTCCGGCGGGACTTTCTTGAGGCCGAGCAATGTCATCCGGATCATCGGGGGAGTCGCAAAGACAATCGTCACGACAGCACCCGACTTCGGACCGACACCAATGAAAACGACGACCGGTATCATGTACGCGAAATGGGGCAAGGATTGCGCGATGTTGAGGATCGGATTCAACATGCGTTCGACCCAGGGCCGGCGCCAGGCGGCTATTCCGAGCAGCAGGCCGAGGAAAACGGCAAACGGAGCAGCGACCACGATGACCGAGAGCGTTTCCATCGACCATTTCCACTGTCCCATCACGGCAATCCAGAGAAAGGTGCCACCGGAAAGAACAGCCAGTTTCCAGCCGTTGAGCACATACCCGACAATCGCCGCCGTGACAGCAATCGTCGTCCAGGGAATCGGGCCTATGCGCGGCCAGCGGTTTCTGCCGTACAAGAGGTTGGCAGTGACATCGAGCAGCCATTCAACCGCGGCGGCGAATGCCCGCGTCACGTAAATGAACCCAAGGTCGTCCTTGATGAAGTTGAACGAGGCGTTGATCCAGTCCGCGAATGGCAAGACCAGCCACTCGGGGGGGCGAACCAGGAACCCGGGAAGGTTTAACTTGAAGACAACCGCCAGAATCGCCAGCAGGATGAGACCCTGACCGATCTGCGCCTGCGACAACCAACCACCAGTCCGACCCGACGGAATGGATGCGATGCTCATGACCGCTCCCCGAACAGAATGTCGAGTGCATCCGTCCGCTTCAGAACGCCCGTGATTCTGCCTTCCGAATCGGCCACCGGAATTTCGTCTCGCTGGTCGTTGACCAGCTGTCGGGCGAGTTCGAGAATCGTCAACTTGCCGGAGATCGGCCTTCCTCGAGGAATTGCTGCCGCGTCGACAGGCCGGGCAAGTCCCGCCGCATGAACCACACGCGACTTTTCGATGTCTTCTGTGAACTTGCGTACGTAGTCGGTCGCGGGCTCAAGCACGATCTGATCGGGCGTGTCGGCCTGTTCAACCGCCCCGTCCCGCATGATCGCGATCCGGTCGGCGAGCCGCAGCGCCTCGTCGAAATCATGCGTGATGAAAACGATGGTCTTGCCAAGCAATTCCTGGAGGCGGAGGAACTCGTCCTGCATTTCCTTCCTGATCAGGGGATCCAATGCCGAGAACGGCTCATCGAGAAACCAGATATCCGGTTCGATCGCGAGGCTTCTGGCGATTCCGACCCGCTGCTGCTGACCTCCCGAGAGCTCGCGGGGAAAGTACTCTTCCCTGCCGTCGAGGCCGACGAGCCGGATCATCTCCAGTGCCCGTTCGCGCCGTTCAATCCGGTCCTGCCCCCTCATTTCCAACGGGAACGCCACGTTCTCGAGAACGGTTCGATGAGGCAACAGGGCGAAGTTCTGGAAAACCATCCCCATCTTCGAACGCCTGAGGTCGATCAGGGCCCTTTCGGTCAGGGAACCGATGTCCTGTCCCTCCACTTCGACGTTTCCGCCCGTCACGTCGATCAGGCGGCACATGCAGCGAACAAGCGTGGACTTTCCGGACCCGGACAGGCCCATGATCACCAGCATTTCGCCCTTGTCGATACTGAGAGACACGTCGCGAACGGCAGCGATATATCCGTCCGCCCTGATTCTTTCGTAGTCCGGGGCGCCTGTCATCGACGCAAAATAGCGATCGGGCCGATCTCCAAACAGTTTCCAAATGCCCTGACATCGAATGACAGGTTCAGATTCAGGCATTGCCCTCCCCGTTAAAGTCAGGGGCCGCGCCCGGTTCATGAACCGGACGCGGCCATCGCTAAAAGCAATTTCAGGATGTCACTGCAGCCAGGGCATCCAGACGTCCTTGTTGCTTTCGAGCCATACTGTCGCAGCATCTTCCGGCTCCATCTCGTCGACGTCAACCAGCTTTGCCATTTCGGCGATCTGCGGGTTGGTGAACGACAACTTGGTCAGGACGCCGTAAGCCTTCGGCCACTTGTCCTTCATGCCGTCCCAGGCCGCCTTTTTCAGGTAGCCGTTGGCCGGATTGCCGCAATCGTAGGTCATGTTCGGGTTGGGGCCGAGAGACGCATCTTCTTTGCACCCTTCGAAGTACTCCGGAAACTCGACAAATTCGCCGGGCCAAACCGCCTCGGCGAAATTCGGGGTCCAGTTGAACACGACCACGGGCTTCATGGTCTTCTCGGCCGCGGCAATTTCGGCCCAGATGGCTGCGGCAGAACCGGCGTTGACAACCGTGAAGTTCATTCCCAGCGCTTCGACGCGTTCGGCATCGTGCTTGAGCCAGTCAACCGGTCCGCCGAGAAAACGGCCCTTGTCACCGGTTTCAGGCGTCGCAAACAGCGCAGCGCATTCGTTCAACGCCTCCCAGTCGGGCAAGCCGGGGCAATGATCCTTGGTCCAGAGCGGATACCACCAGTCCTCGCGGGTCACCGCGTTATGGTCGCCGACATCGTGAAGACCTCCCTTGGCGAGGGCCTCGTTGAATGCCACGCCAAATGCGCCTTCCCAGACTTCGAGCTCGAGCGTCACGTCGCCGAGGCGAACCGATTCATACACGGCCTGCGAGTCGGTCGAAACAAACTCGACATTGTTGCCCATCGATTCGAACATCTGGCCAACGACATGGCTCATGACGATCTGACTCGACCAGTTGTGAGTCGGAATGATTATGGGATCACTGCTGTCTGCAGCATTCGCCGCAAACGGTGCGGCCGCCAGGGCGGCCACGGCAATTGTACTTGAAATCACTTTCTTCATTTGTCCCTCCGATTTTTTTTGGAACGCCCGCAAATTGCATTGCGGGCGATTTCTGGCCGGGCGCCGCGGCTTTCCCGGGAGAGAAAACCACGGCGCCCGGGCCGGTTAGTCAGCCTGAAGATAACTCTCCATGCTGTCGTCCATCGCATCAACCCACTTGGTGTGATGCGGTGGCGCCATTGTTCCGGTCATGGGTGACACGTACCCATTGTCTCGAAACGCCATGATGTTTTCTTTTTTGTGCTTTTTCCACTGATAGAAGGCTTCGTTGGCTGCATCGATATCAAAGCTGGGATAGTCGGTGTCCGCGATCAGCTCCCTGACATAGTCCCCCTGGTAGGCGATGCACTGATAATCATCTTCGAGCGCGTCCTCGGCGGCCTCCCGATCCTTCGGGTCCTGCTCCATGACGTCGCGGGACGGCAGCTCGATCCTGCCCATGATGACATCCCGAACGTACCACGCCTGGGCATCGAACATGTTGAACGTGTACCACTGGTCCTGCATCCCGAGATAGAAGAGCCTGGGATTCCGGTTCCAGACAACTCCCTTGTACAGGTCGGCAGTCGCGAGGCGGTTTGCCGATCTCAGGCGCAGGTCGTCGGGCAGGAACGGAAAGTGAATCTTGTACCCCGTACACAGGATGATCGCGTCGACGTCCTTGCTGGTCCCGTCGATAAACCACGCTGTGTTTCCACGGACGCGTTCCAGCTTCGGGACTTCCTGCCAGTTGTCCGGCCAATCGAAACCCATCGGAGCGGTCCGATGCGCCACGGTGACCGACTTGCATCCGTACTTCCAGCATTGCGAGCCGATGTCTTCGGCCGAATAGCTGGTGCCAAGAATCAATATGTCCAATCCGATGAACTCGCGCGCGTCCCTGAAGTCATGCGCGTGCAGAATTCGCCCGTCAAAGGAGTCAAAACCGTCGTAGTACGGCACGTTCGGGGTCGAGAAATGACCGGTCGCAACAACGACGTAGTCGAAGATTTCTTCCGATTCCCGGTCCTCGGCCGAATCTCTCGCGACCACGGCAAACTTGCCCGTATCTTCATTGTACCGAACGTCGCGAACCAGGCTGTTGAACCGGATCTTGTCCCGGATGCCGGCTTTCCTGATCCGCCCTTCAATATAATCGTAAAGAACGGCCCGCGGAGGATAGGACGCGATCGGCTTCCCGAAATGCTCGTCAAACGTGTAGTCGGCGAACTCGAGTCCTTCCTTGGGACCATTGGACCAAAGGTACCGGTACATTGAGGCATGACAGGGGTCCCCTGCCTCGTCGGTTCCCGTGCGCCAGGTGTAGCGCCACAACCCGCCCCAGTCTTCCTGCTTTTCGTAACATACGACTTCCGGGACTCCCGCTCCCTTTGCCTCGGCAGATTGGAACGCCCTGAGTTGCGCCAACCCGGACGGTCCTGCGCCGATAATCGCAACACGCGTGGTCATATTCCTGTCCTTTCTTCGTTCATCACCAGGCCAGCCTGCCGGTCGGCCGTCGCCCGGACCCAAGCCGGTTCGGGGGCCGCTTTCGAGTGTTCCCAGTCCGGCAAAAATCCCAAGACAACGGTATCGGGATGCAATTCGGAATTGAACAGCTTGTTGTGCCAGTATGCCGCCTCGCGAAACGGATCGTGGGCTCCATGCAACCTGACCGAACAGGCAAGATCAAACCCCTGGGAATAGGCATCGAACACGAGCCTGCATCGCCCCGTCCCAGAGATCGCCTCCACAAACGCGGCGCCCGGCGCGAATGTCGCGGCGAGTTCATCGGAAAATTCTTCGGCTCTCTGGTAATGGGAAGCCGACAGAAACCGGACAGCCGCTTCGCGGCGTTCAGCCGGATCATGGGTTCGGCTCACCATGTGCCGAATTTCAGGCGTCACGCTGAATGCCGGCCGCTTCAACATGATCGTGGTTATGCGTCCCGGCGCACTACCGTCGGGCAAGACGACGACCGGCCTGATCGCGGCGTCCGGGCGGCCGCCCGCCGTTCGCATGGCCATCTGCCGCACGCGGCACTGCCACTTCAGGAACGCGTTCCTGCGCCGCAAGAACATCTCCTGCCCCGTGTTCGCCACGTCAAGTGCCCAGGTTTCGTTCATGCCGCCTTCTTTCCTTCTTCCCATCGCCGCGTGTACTGACGGTCATGATCCAGGCTGGGGATGCGGCGGCGAACGTCCGCAACCTGTTCGAGGTCCATCACGGCGCTGACGACGCCCGGACCAGTTCCGCCGTCCGCAAGAACCTCGCCCCACGGATCGACGACCAGCGAATGCCCGAAGCACGCCCCGCCGCCCGGCACACTCCCGGTCGCGCAAGGTGAAACCACGAAGCACGTATTCTCGATTGCCCGTGCCCTGTTGAGCACAATCCAGTGAGCTTCGCCTGTTTTCCTGGTGAAGGCGGCGGGAATCGTGATGATCGCGGCGCCCGCCTTCGCCATGTCCCGATAAAGACCCGGGAATCGCAAATCGTAACAGATCGTGTGTCCGACCATTCCCCACGGGGTGCCGGTCATGACGGCCTCGGTTCCCGGCGAAACAGTATCGCTTTCGCGGTAGACTTCCGTCTCCGACAACTGGATATCGAACATGTGGATCTTGTCGTAGCGGCTCACGATCGAACCGTTTTCGTCAAGGACGAATCCCCGGTTCACGATGCGGCCATGTGCTGCAGTGACCGCGAGCGATCCGATCAGCATCCAGACGCGTCTCTCGGACGCAAATGCGCGAAGGCCCGCAAGAACGGGATGCGACTGTTCGGTCGACGACGGTGGCACGATCCGGGCGCCTCGGGACTTCAATCCACCACAGTACTCCGGCAAGGCCAGGAATTGGGCTCCCCGGTCCACGGCCTGTTCGGCGAGGCCCAGCGCCTCAGACAGGGCGGACTCGAAATCCGGCCTCGGGCTCGTCTGGAGACAGGCGATGTTCAGCTTGCGGGACATGGCTTGGACCGGTTTGCTCAGGTGATCAGAACTTGGTGTACGCCTTTCGCAGCGCAACCAGCGGATGACGATCCGACATTTGAAACTTGATGAGCAGTTCTCTCGCGATCATGTCGCGGTCCTGCTGGTTGTCGGGCAGATCGATGCTTGCGGGCACCCGTACCCAGCCATTGACGTTTCTGTCGAACACGGCCGCCTGGCCGTCCTCGTAACCCATGTGGATGTCCTCAAGCCAGTTCAGGTCGTCCCAACCCATGATCTCCATGTAGCGTTCCAGGAACGGCGTGATGCGGCTGTAGTCCGGAACCAGGTTCACGTCGTAGCGATAGCCGATGTGCTGGCCGATTTCCTGTTCCCGTTCCGAGTCCAGTCCTGCCGCATCGTCGATGAACTGATCGACATCCCTGATTTCGGAACCCCGGTACTGCGTGCCGGCCATTTCGGTTTCTCCTCGTTTCAAACGCGAACGGTGCCGCGTATCCGCGTTTCGTCGCAATGCTCAGATATGATGGTAGTCGTCCACGCCAACCGTGTGATTGGTGCCGGCGAGAGGAACCGCAGCCATCGCCGAAGCTTCCATCGTGAGCGCCGCCAGGTCTTCGGGTTCGAGCGAATGGATGTTTGTCTTCCCGCAAGCCCGGGCAAACAACTGGGCCTCGATCGTCAACGTGTGCAGGAAGTTGTAGACACGCTCCGCGGCTTCATCCGGATCCAGCCGCTTTCTCAACTCCGGATCCTGCGTCGCGACACCGACGGGGCAACGCCCCGTATGGCAATGGTAGCAATACCCGGGATCCACACCCATCTCTTCCGGATAGTTGGCTTCCGGGATGTCCTTGTTGCAATTCAGCGCCATCATCACGGCGTGCCCGAGCGCAATCGCGTCGGCTCCGAGCGCGATGGCCTTGGCGACATCGGCCCCGTTGCGGATTCCCCCGGCATAAATCAGCGAAATCTCCCCCCTCTTTCCGAGATCGTCGATCGCGCGGCGCGCCTGGCGAATTGCCGCCATGCCCGGTACGCCCGTGTCCTCGGTCGCCAGGTGAGGACCGGCGCCGGTTCCACCTTCCATCCCGTCAATGTAAATGGAATCAGGATCGCATTTGACGGCCATCCTGACGTCGTCATAGACCCGTGCGGCGCCGAGTTTCAGCTGGATCGGTATCATCCAGTCGGTCGCCTCCCGGATCTCCTGAATCTTGAGGGCAAGGTCATCCGGACCCAGCCAGTCGGGATGCCGAGCCGGCGAACGCTGATCGATTCCGGCCGGCAACGACCGCATTTCCGCGACCTGGTCGGTGACTTTCTGACCCATCAGGTGACCGCCAAGGCCGACCTTGCATCCCTGGCCGATGAAAAACTCGCAACCATCGGCGAGGACCAGATGGTGGGGATTGAAGCCGTAGCGTGACTGTATGCACTGGTAGAGCCACTTCGAACTGTACCGGCGTTCGTCAGGAATCATGCCCCCTTCGCCCGAGCATGTCGCGGTTCCCGCCATGGTCGCACCCCGGGCGAGCGCGGTCTTTGCCTCGTAGGACAGCGCGCCGAAGCTCATACCCGTGACGTAAACCGGTATCTCGAGTTCGAGCGGTCTCTTGGCCCTCGGCCCGATGATCGTCCTGGTTTCGCATTTCTCCCGGTATCCCTCGATGACGAAACGCGTGAGGGTTCCGGGAAGAAACGTCAGGTCGTCCCAGTGCGGGATCCGCTTGAACAGCGAGAATCCCCGCATGCGGTAGCGGCCGAGCTCCGACTTGACGTGGATGTCGTCGATGACGTGCGGCGGGAAAATGAACGAGTCCCCGAGCCGGTACGGATCCCGCTCCAGCGGTTTCTTTACTGGCAACGCTCCGTCTGCCATCTCGGTCTCCTTTCGATTTCCGATACCTGCCTGGCAGTGCCGGAAGCACGCCTTCCCGTCTGCGACGCATGGGAGGGATTCCGGCCGTCAGGCATCACAGGATGAGTTTCTTTTCAGTCGGTTCGAGGTTGTCGTAATTCCACAGTTGCTTGCCGGCGACGATCTTGGTGAAACAGCCGACGCCGTCTTGCGGCAGCAGGCCATGGGGAATCAGCTTTCGCGTGAGCCAGGACCGATCGAGTTCGGTAAGTTCCGCGGGCACTGCATCGACACCGAGTGACCGGATCTCGCCGCCGACAAAGATCGTGCCGTCGTACATCGAATCGCCCAGGTTCTTCCCGGCGTTGCCGCAAATGACCATGCGGCCTCGCTGCATCATGAATCCGGAAAGCGCGCCGGTATCGCCACCCACGATGATCGTCCCGCCCTTCATGTCGATTCCGGTGCGTGAGCCGACAGACCCCTTGCAGACGAGGTCTCCGCCCCTGATCGCAGCCCCGAAGGTCGATCCGGCGTTCTTTTCGATGACGACGGTGCCCGACATCATGTTTTCTCCGCACGACCAGCCGACCCTGCCGTTGATCCGCACGTTGGGGCCGTCAATCAGCCCGACGCCAAAATATCCGAGTGACCCTTCGAACACGAGATTCAGCCGCGACAGGATACCGACGCCGAGCGAGTGCCGGCCACGCGGATTCCGCACGACGATCGTTCCGAATCCTTCCGACATCAGGTCGCGGATCTTCCGGTTGATCTCCGTGCTCGAGAGTTCGCCAGTGTCAAACTCGGTCCGCTTGTTGAAATCGACGTCAGGCGCCCAGGGATAGGTGAACCGTTCCTCGGCGCTTTCGTCGAATTCCACGAACATCGAGCGCCCGCCCAGCTGTTCGCTCATCATGCCGAGTGCGCGTGCGCGATCGTCCTGGCTCATGCTCCGAAGGCTGTCGCCGGTCATGCCTGCCATACCCGAACCTCCTCGTCATACGGGTCCCAGGTGTCGATTTCCTGCGGAAGGATTGAACGGATTGCGACCTCTTCGGATGCCATCGCGATCATGTCGTCGCTCTCGTAAAGGACCAGTGGCTTTGCGGCCATGGTATCCTTCGCCATGCCAAGACTGTCCCGTGTCGCCACCAGGTAGGTGAACACGCCGTCGATTTCGTCGATCGAACGTCTGAGACTGTCCTCGAGCGAGGAGCCTTCGGAAAGATGGTGCGCGGTGTAGACGGCCAGCAGTTCGCTGTCGCAATCCGACATGAAACGGTGACCCTTGCGCTCCATTTCGCGGCGCTGGATCCAGTAGTTGGTGATCTGGCCGTTATGCACCACGGAGACGTCATTGTAGGGGAAGGCCCAGTACGGGTGCGCCGAACGGATATCGACATCCGATTCCGTTGCCATGCGGGTATGTCCTATTCCATGGGTACCCGTGAAGTCTTCGAGTCCGTAGGCTCCCGCAACGACGGAAGCGTCCCCGAGATCCTTGATCAGCTCAAGGCCCCGGCCCAGCGAGAGGATTTCCACTCCGGGGGTTTCTTCGATGTGCGCGGCAAGGTCCGCGACATCTCCGCTGTGGCTGAACACGTAACGGAGCGCATATTCCGTTGCGTGCTCCTTTGAACTGACCGTCGCGCCATGCTCGGCGAGTATGCCGTCCACCGTATCAATCCGGTCCCTGATCACCTTGCGGATTCCCCGTCCGCGCCCCAGGTCCTCCTGTTCGGCGACCTTGAGACGCATGATGAGTTCACTTTCGCCACCGGATCCATAGACGGCATATCCGGTCGAATCCGGTCCCCTGTGCTTGAGCGCCTGCAACATCGCGGTGATCTCGGCACCGACATTCGCGTTGCGGCCACGATGAATCAGTCCAGCTATTCCACACATCGGCGGCCCTTTCTGTAATCAGTCATCAGGACATGCGGGCGCGACGCAGGTCACGCCCCGCAATCGTTCGGGCTTGTCATGTCCTCAAGGCAAGCATTCCATGTACGTCTCGTTGTCCCAGTCGGTTACGGTCGACATGAACCGGGCCCATTCGTCGGACTTGTACTCGTGGTAGAGCCGGTACATTTCTCCGGGCAGCCCGCGGCGGATCACTTCGTCGTTTTCGAGGGCTTCGAGCGCTTCACCGAGGGACATCGGCAGTTTCCGAACCTGTTTTCCGGCTTCCATCGCCTGGTAGATGTTCCTTTCTTCCGGTTCACCGGGATCGAGCTTGTTGACGATACCGTCATCCGCGGCGGCAAGGATCGTCGCGCCCATGAGATAGGGATTGACCATCGAATCCACCGAACGGTACTCGAATCTTCCCGGGGCCGAGACGCGAAGGCCAGTCGTCCTGTTCTGGAACCCCCAGTCGGCGAAGACCGGTGCCCAGAACCCCGTGTCCCAAAGGCGCCTGTACGAATTCACCGTCGAACACCCGATGGCAGTCAGGGCCCTCAGGTGGTGAACGATTCCGCCGATGGCTTCCAGCCCGGCCTTTCCCGGCAACTGCGGGTCATCGCCATCGGGCATGAACGTGTTCTCGCCACCCTTCACGTACATGTAGTTGTCGGTCATCCCGGGCAGGTTGTCCGGATCGTTTCCTGTCGGAACCATGACATCCTCTCCGCCTCTCCAGAGGGAGATGTTGTGGTGGCAGCCTGACGCGGAAACACCCATGAACGGTTTTGTCATGAAACAGGCGAAAATGCCGTGTTCGCGTGCAACCTGGGCACAGATCTGGCGGTAGGTCGTCAGGCGATCGGCATTTCTCAGAACGTCGTCGAAGGTCCAGTTGAGTTCGAGCTGGCCCGGGGCATCCTCATGGTCGCCCTGGATCATGTCGAGACCCATGGAACGGCAGTACTTGATGACCTGCATGTAGACCGGCCGCAGACTCTCGAACTGGTCGATGTGATAGCAGTACGGTTTCGAGAAACCGTCCCTTGGCTTGCCGTCCTCGTCAAATTTCAGCCACATCATTTCCGGCTCGGTGCCGATACGCAGATGCAAGCCGCCGTGTTTTTCCTTGAAGGCGTCGTGCAGCCTGCGGAGATTCCCGCGGCAATCGGCCGTCAGAAACGCACCCGCATCCTCGCGCTCTTCCCGATTTCGAAACAGCGTGCAGTAAAATCTGCCGATACGGTTCTCCCACGGCAATTGCATGAAGGTCTCGGGCTCCGGTATGCCGACAAGCTCGGCCGCTTCAGGCCCGTAGCCGAGGTAATCCCCTGCCCGATCGGTAAAGAGATTGACCGTCGCACCGTAGACGAGCTGGAACCCTTTCCGTGCAATACTTTCCCAATGGTCCGCGGGAATACCCTTTCCCATGATCTTTCCGGTGACCGAAACGAACTGGAGGTAGAGATATTCAATTCCGCGTTCATCGATCAGCTTTCGAACTTCCTTGACCTTGTCGGCCCTGCCAGGTGCATCAACAAATCTTTCGAGATCGGTGGCCACTTCGCCCCTCCTTGCAAAACACTTCATGTTCGGGGCCGACGATCTGCGCCCCTTGTCTTGAACATTGACCCGAACCGGTTCAGATCCGGATCGCGATATCTTCGGACAGCCATTTCACCGAAATTTCGCCAATACTCAACCATTTTTTGGAAAATTGCGGGGTTTAAGTTGCGATTGGTTCATTTTGGTTTATTATTGGTGAGTCTTTTGATCACACGCATGTGAATGAACCCAGTGAAATCCGGATCGGCAGACATAGCGGCGAAACTCCGGCGCGATATTCTTGACGGAACCCTGCGCTGCCACGACCGACTGCCGGCCGAAAGGGACCTCGCAGGTATCCACGGGGTTTCACGGGGCACGATTCGCCAGGCAATTGTCAGTCTGCAAGACGAGGGACTGGTCGAGACCCGCCGCAGCAGTGGAACATTTGTCACGCATGCCGACCTCGAGTCCTCGTTCACCGCATACGAGCTATTCGCCAACGCACGGCCGCTTGAACTGGTCGACGCGAGATTCGCACTCGAGCCCCATGTCTGCCGGCTCGCCGTTCTCCACGGCCGCAGGGCCGAGTTCGATATGCTCGAGGACCTGCTTTCCCAAATGGAGAGCAACCTGGACGACCCGATCGCGTTCGCCGAGGCGGACGGACAGTTCCATGAGGCACTTGCCCAGGCAACCGGAAACTCCCTCCTGGTCTGGCTGGTTTCCAGGGTGAACCTTGTTCGCCACCAGAATGAGTGGAAACGCATGCGCGAAGCGACCCTGAACCGTCAGACGATAATCCGGTACAATCACCAGCATCGACAGATCATGAACGCGATCCGCGCACGGGAACCGGAGCGGGCGGCGATGCTGATGAAGGAACACCTGGAAACCGCTCGACTGTCGCTGACCCGCGCTGCGGCCACGTGAACCGCCGCATCTGCCTACCCCGCGTGCGGTACACTGCGTTTCCCGTCGTTGGCCAGCCGCACATGCGAGACTTTCTCCACGCTTGCATCAATTGACAATTCGATTTGCTGCTCGCTCTGCAGAATCAGCGTGAGTCGGATTTTCTCGCCTGGGTTCCCGAGAGGCTCCATTCCGCCGGGTTCCCTTCATCACTCGCAAGGACAACGTGTCACGAAGTGCGACACCTCAATTTATGCGAACATGTGGTTGCCATTTGGTAATAGCGTGCCGAGAAGACAGAAAACCCGGAGAGTTTCCATGACCGAACCTATCGTCAAGACAATTGATCTCCGAGCGCCAGTATCGCGGGTTTGGCGCGCCCTGACCGATCCCGCGGAATTTGGACAGTGGTTCCGTGTCAAGCTGGATGGACCGTTCAAACCTGGTATCGTGTCGACGGGTATGATGACCTATCCGGGCTGCGAACACCTTCCATGGCGTGCAGTCATCGAGTGCATGGATCACGAGCAGTTCCTGTCATTCAGATGGCACGATTTCGATGAGAGCTCCGGAATTGACATTTCCGAGCAGCCAATGACGCTCGTCGAATTTCGCCTGGAACCAACAACGGACGGAACCCGTTTGACCATCGTCGAGAGCGGCTTCGACGCGATACCTGAACCGCGCCGCAATGAAGTTCTGCGCGGCAACACCCGAGGCTGGGACATTCAGGCGAACAACATCGCCGCCCATGTCACTTCCCCTTCGTGAACTCACGGCGTCCATTGTCTCGCCGGCTGCCTTGCCGGCATTCACAATGCCCGGCGATGAAACCCGTCTTGCGCTGTAGGCCCGCCTCTCCAACGGACGACGCGACCGGACGGCCCGAGAGATCTGCCGAGAAATGACGGAATCGTCGGCGGTGGGCAAGGACACCCTTTTCGATCCGTCAAACAGTCGCTGAAATTGCCTCTGAAATCGAGAATTGGGTCAGCTCATTGTCGCTCAGGTGTCGCGTGTCGCGTGTCCCGACAGCCGGCGTGTTAAACGTTCCGAACACCTGTACCAACAGGGTAGCGCTGGCAATTCGAGACGGTCCCAGGTACCGCGGTCGCGGTCGAACGCACTTCGGGCTGCAACTCGTCGCAGCTATAGTGCTTGCAGTGATTCGCAGACGAGTGGGCAGATTGCGATTCCCTCCGCTTCGCTGCGTGGTTTCGTTACGCCCAAGCATCAATGGCGCCTTCCTGACATAGAATTACTTCACCAGTTGGTTGACCGGAAGAAACCGTCTTTTCCCAGCATCCAGCCGAAATCGTCGTTTCCGATTCGCCTCTTCCTCACCAAGAAACCGGAAAACGTCCTGGACACGACTGTGGCGTGCCCGGTCCCGCCAGCCATCCTTGATCAGCAATGGTCATTGCGGCGATTGATTTGCCGATCATGCCGGTCCCATACAGCATGAACGAATCCTGCCTGGGTCAATTGGCCCCGACCCACGCGGAACCGTAGTCGTTGTCAAGTTCACGATACATGCTGTGGGCGTGATCTGCGGTGCCGTCACCGTCTTGCGACGCGTATTCGAGCACGAGGGACGGGCTGGTCACGCGGAAGTACACGGCGCCCAGGGCATCTTGCTGCCCCCACCATCCAAAGTGCGTGTCCTCGATTTTGGCCACCACGGTTTGCATTTTGTCGGCATAGTCGTCACTGTTCATGAAACTCAGGCGGGCCTTGATCACATCCAGGAGCAGCAATCTCTGCATGGCCGTCAGGTCGCTGCCCTTGACACCTTCCGGCTCAACTGTTGCGCCAAACTTTCCGGGTCCCAGCAAGAGGTCGATGGGTTCCTCGGCACGAACGGCCTGTTCACTCTGGTCGACCGTGAGGCTATCCATGAACGCCTGCGCCGCCGCAGTTTCCATTTGCGTAATGAAAATGTCTTCACCGCCAAGGCGCAAATGCAGCGGTTGCCCGCCGGTCAGCATCGGCGAAAAGGAAACGTTCGGCCCGAAAATCGTGGCGTTTATCGCGAGATGGTGCCCGCCGAACTGGAACATCCAAGGCTCGGTCGTGGACGGCTCCCCGAGAAATGCACCGTAATAGTACTCACTGCCGTATTTCATCACACCGAACGCGTCTCCCGAGACCAGCATGTCTTCTGCGGCCAACTGGTGAGTGATGTTCTTGACACCGTCTTCACTCAAGAGTTCCCCAAGGAGCCCGTCGAGATGCGCCCGCTGTTCCTCTGAGAGTGCGCCGAGTTTTACACCGCCACGCGGAACCATGCCCTCAGGGAAGTTGGACCAGTTTGAACGCTGGGCGTTATCGGCAAACCGATATAATGCCGCCCGTCTCTGATTGTCCGCCAACGAGTCCAGAAAAAGACTTGCAGCCGCGACGATGGCCTCGGTCTTCCTGTCTGCCGCGGGCACGTCGTGAACATGCCTGATATTCATCTCTACTGGTGAGGGAGCTGTTCCAAAAAAGATCCGAGCCGCGATATCGGGGCGAAAGACCAGGCAGGCGAAAACCGCGGCAACGACAATCACTGCGCCCAGGATGTAAATCAACGCGCGCTTCATGGATCCCGTCTCGTGGGTTCTTTCGGACTTCTTTCGGAAGATGCCGTTTTTGCCGTCAGTCGTGACATGGGCGTTCAACCGCTCAGCTTGCAACGAGGCGCAACCGCCACCCTTTCAGCGGTTTGGCCCAGGGTCGCGTAGCCAGCCTCGGAATCGAGCGCAAGGGCATACTATCGCTTCGGTTTGCGACCCGGAGAAATCGACTCGCATATTTATACACATCTCGCGATCCATCCCCCGAGGTCCCGAACGCATGACTTGCGTCGTTCTTCAATGATGTTCGGACGGATTAGGCTCGGCAGCCAAGGCCAATTCGAACGCAATGTCGTCAAATTCATTCTTAAGCTCGTCCGTCATTTGCCTTCTTATCCTCAGCAGATTGCCGGAGTTATGCGCATCAAAAAAACCCATCCGTGAATGCGACCTCGAAGTATGGCTACCAGTCTTTGAAGTGAATAGGTCAGCGATTCCCGCTCCCTCAACATGTCTTGAAACAACAGAACGTATTCTCCCGGCGACCTTCAGGTCGTTCAGGGCTCCGCCAGAGAGTTCGATAAACGAAGTCCTGATCAGTTTGACCGGTTGATTCATCACCGACAGGCAGAGCAGCAAAACGACAATCGCATCGCCGATTTGGGTCAGAAAACCAAATGTCCAGCCCGGAGGCGCAAAGGACAAAAAGGATCGATGCGCAGCCCGCTCCTGCGGAAAGAAGAACGTCAATTCTGGATTGAACCCTGTAGACTCCCGGAAACGTGCTGTTTCCATTCAACCTGCAATTCGAATGCCCGAAGAACGCCGCCAACCCAAAGCAAAGGGCCACCATGACCACGGTGTACACGAGGATAACCGGTGTATCGACTACCGGATATTCTTCCCTTCGAAGTAATCGATTATCTTGATCACGTTGCCTGGCGCCGCGGCGAGAATCAAACCGGCAGCAAGTCGTCCGATGAAAGGCGGGTATGTGGGTTCGTCTACGAACTGTCCGAACGGGTACGTTTTTCTCATCCTTGTTTTTATTGTGGAAATCCTGAGAGCCGGAAGAGTGGCCAGTACTCCGATGAATGAATACTCCCCATCGAGCAGCAACGCCTCGGCTCCAGAGAGATAAAATCCCAACCAACCCGGCTGCAGCCATGAACATGCCGACCACAGACCCGATGATTATTGCGTTCCGTGCAATCCGATCCCCATCGTTGACCTTCACTGTCGCTCGGAATTGGTTACAAACCGCCCGACGCCACCCGATCGTTCCAGTTCAGGAAGCCCAAATCCCGTGATCGGATCGTCAGGCAGTGGTGTTGAATTCCGACTGAATGGCTTCGATCGCTGCGACTCGTGCTTCAGGACTGGGGTGACTTGCGGTCAACCAGGCAATCTGGCTGACATTGAGTCCCGTCAAGGTCGGCAGTTTACGGAACAGGGAAATCTGGGGTTCCGTTCCGATTCCCGACTTCAAAAGTAACAACGCTGCAAACTTGTCCGCCTCGAATTCATCGGACCTCGACAGTTTCGCCGTGAGCAGACTGACGGCGAATCCGGCGACCATTCCGCCCACGATCGGCAGGAATCTGCCGACAACCATGTGCAGGGCCGCACGCATCGCGTTCTGGGTCGCAAAGTCCAGCATGCGTGCCTGTGTATGATCGAGCGCAAGGTGCCCGAGTTCGTGCGCAACGACGGTTGACAGTTCTTCGGCCGTAACCTGCCCGAGATGGTACTTGTCGAGGAACCCCCTGGTAATGAACACGCGGCCATCCGGCGACACCGTTCCGTTCAATTCCCGTGACTCGTGAACAAATACCGGTATGTGATCCAGTTCCAGTTCATCAGCTAGCCTCGCGACAAGATCATTGATGCGCTTGTCGCCGCAGGGTTTCGAATTCCGGTCGAGTTCCTTGCGTACCCTTCGCGCCGAGGCGAGATACACGAACAGTCCCCAGGCAACAGCGAGCAATACAGGGGCAAGTTTCAGCATATCACGATAATGTGCTCTTTCCGGCCGATTATCAATCTCCGGAAACGGATTTTCTCGCATGTTCACGTCGAATTGACGCATGGTGGACCGTGCACCGGTTGCATCGGTTATACCCGTAACGGGAAAATGCACGGTCCGGACCGGAAACAGGAGCGCATTCATGAACGGATCAAAGCCTGAGGATTGCGCCACGCAAACCTGATTGCCCGTTCTCCGGTTGTCAGTCAAATTGCCAGGAAAACACGGACGTGACGAAAATGGTCACGATCAGGAATACGATTGCGAACACGGCCGAATGATGGACGCGGTCACCCAATCCCAACCGTCTTCGGGACGCCCGGATCCAGCCGACAATTGCTCCTGCGAAAAATGCCAGAATCAGCAGCACGACGCCTTCCCCCGCGTGTTCGGAACCTGAATTCGACCGAGCACCTGACGAAATTTCTATGGGTAGGCGTATTTGATGAACGGGGTCAAGGTGGCGACGCGATCATAAAGCCGGCGGGCAGTCCGGTTGTCGGCCCCCGTCAGCCAATAAACTCCCGACGTACCGGCCATATCCGCGTGCTTCCCGACTTCGCTGATCAACTGCGCCCCGACCCCTTTCCCCCTCCACGACGGTTCGACGAAAAGGTCTTGCAGATAACAGCGGTCTTCGTCATCCCAGAACGACCGGTGGTAGAGAAAATTGACGAATCCCGGGTAAGTCGTCCCCGACACGGCCACGATGCAATACATCCGCTCTTCGGAATTCGTGATTCTGGCCCAAGTGATTTCGAACTGCTTTTTCGAACGTTGCGAGCCATAGAACCGAAGATATTCGGCCCACATCCTCGACCATGCCGGCCAATCAGCGCTTTCGGCGAGGCGCAACTCGAGTGAGTCAATGTTGATCATCCCGTAACCCCTTGGTCGGCCATGCTTCCGATCGTCCTGGTCGGGGTTTTATCTATGCCTCCGAAAATTGAAAGTCATCGCGACCGAATTCGCATCATCGGAGCAAATCTTTTCACAAGAAGTTGCCTCGAATTGGCGTCAAGAAAAGAACTGCGCGTGGTCGATCTGTTCTGCAAAAAGCTATTCGACGTCCATCCCCACAAGATCTTCACCGGCCGGATGAAAACAATCCGTCAAGGTCCGGATGGCCTCCGGATCAACGACAGCAACCGCCATGTCCGTGCCGTCGGTCGATTCGAATTGCTGGCCAAAACACGCTTGTTCGCATGGCTCCCCGAGTGAGCAAGGTCACCGGCAAACTCCAAATGGCGGCCTCCAAGGCGCTGGTACAGTGGTTCGGGATCCGGCCGGGCGACAGCATGCTCCCACATGCCGAAGGCGACGTCGATCGCAACGAAATCCGGAAAAAGGCTGATCAAACCGAAGCGCGCTCCTGAAGACCGCCATCACTCTCGAGACAAGCCGTACTTGTGCCAATCGCCATCAAATCGCCGGATCCCCGGGCCACCCGGCCGTGTGGTCCCGAAAAGAGTCCGGCAGAACGCATCTCACTCTCGGATCCCGATCCGGCGTCGAGCCGAAGAGCGGACCGGTTCTGTTCCTGCAGATCAGGGACTGGCTGTCCGTGCAAACCGGTCTCAATCTCGACGCCGACAATCAGGGGCGTTTTCAAAGGGGTGACAACGTTAAATGAGTCGGTTATTCGGACCCGCATTGAACGGGTCGGCAGCGACTCACGCGCATCTCATTTTGAAAGTCCTCCAACGCAAATGAACAAGGTTGAACTTGAATCGGGCTACAGGCCTCACGACAACGAAACCTTCATGAACGAACGGCAGCTCCGATATTTTCGCCGGAAACTGCTTGACTGGAAGTCCTCATTGCTCGCGGAAAGCAAGGACACGATCGTCGACATGCAGGCTGGCCATGGCAACCCCGCCGACATGGCTGATCGCGCCTCCGAGGAGACCGATCGATCACTGGAACTCCGCACACGCGATCGTCAGCGTAAACTTGTGTCCAAGATCGACGAGGCTCTCCGGAGGATCGACGACGGATCCTACGGTTATTGCCTGGCGACAGGAAAACCGATTTCGCTCAAGAGACTGGATGCCAGGCCAATCGCCACTCTCACCCTTGAGGCACAAGAACAACACGAACGCAACGAAAAGGTGTACCGCGACAGCTGAGAGTTGCCTTCGGGCCACGTATTCCGAACAGCTGCGACGGGGCCAATCATCGAGAACAATGACAGACCGGAGCCGGAAAACCGGCGCGGGACCAGGTTGGTGATGGTTCAAGAAAATTGGAGGAATCGAGCTTCGTCCCGCTTGCGGCTTTCGATGGGGTGATTCGCGAAGTCCGGCGACATTCTGCGTCGGGGAAGCGTGTTGAAGCCCCCCGGTCGCCAGGTCAGGAAATCTCTACACCGGACTTGCACTGCACTTGCCTGAAAATTTTTTGGGGAATCCCCGATGATTGAATTGAGCAGTACAAGTGATGCCAGACGCCAAAACGCCTCCAGCCGGAGTCTGATTCCTTGAGACGGGTGCTTCCTGCGCTTCCTGTAACGACCGGCACATTGTTGCTCATGATCGTCATGGGGACCATGTGGGGACTCCAGTTTTCCATGCTGAAGCGTGCGGGTCAGGGCGGGTATTCTGACTTGACGCTGATCACGTTCGCACTGGTCCTTCTCTCGGTTGCCTTCCTGGCCCTGTCAGCCGCGCGTGGAGAGTTGATCCGCCCGGAAAGACGACTGCTTGCCTTTTTTCTTGTAACCGCGATCCTCGGATACATTATTCCCTTGGGTGCGACGCTTTATGCAGCGACGGTGCTCGGTGCGGGCATCCTGACGATGATCGCCTGCCTTTCTCCGGTCATCGCCGTCGCCGGCGCGCTTGTTCTTCGCGTCGAATCCGTATCGTTCCGTCGTTCCGTCGCCGTCGGCCTCGGGTGCATCTCGGTCGGCCTGATCACGTTGCCGGAATTCGAAATGCAGGGATTCGGAAACCTGCCGTGGATTGCCGTCGCCATCGTTGTCCCGCTTTGTTACGGATTCGAGTCAATCTATGTTTCCAGGTTCTGGCCCGTCGGCATGACACCGCTTCAGGCCGTGACCGGCGAAACCCTGGTCGCCGCATTGATCGTATTTCCGGTGTTTCTCCTGCATGGCGACCCGGGACTCCAGTCCATCAAGTGGTCGGGGGCCGAATTCGCGCTTCTCGTCTTCGTCGCAGCCGGCATCATCGAGGGAATCGCGTACTTCAGGATAATCCAGAGCAGCGGAGCCGTGTTCGTGAACTTCGGATCATTCGTCGGGCTCGTCTCCGGCGTTTGCTGGGGGATGGTCTTGTTCAGCGAAACCCATGGACCCAATATCTGGATTGCCGTCGCGATTCTTGTCGCCGCCCTCGCCCTCGCCACCCAATCCCGGACAGCTGGTGGATCCTCCCGAAACCCGGCAGGATCCGGGGATTCAGACGATTCACCGGGGTTTCGATGAGGTAACCCCTCGCAATTCTGCGAAAATATCAACTCGGACATTGTGACTTGGGCCAAATCGTGTTTTTCTGAAGGTGCGTGGTGAATGTCACCGCGCGGATACTCAAGTTCCGCGGTGCGCCGGATGGAACGAGCCTGAATGGATACCAAAACGAGTTCCATACTCGACGTCGACGGCCTGGAAACCGTGTTTCAGACCCGTGCCGGGGCCATCCACGCGGTCAACTCGGTCAGCTTCACACTGAAACCGGGCGAACTCCTCGGAGTCGTCGGTGAGAGCGGTTCCGGGAAATCGGTCACCATGATGTCTCTCATCGGGTTGTTGCCATCGCCTCCCGCCGAAATTCGCAATGGCCGGGTAAACTTCGACGGGCGGGAAATTCTCGGGTTGCCGGAAAAAGAACTCAGGCTGATTCGTGGCCGTGAAATCGGCCTGATCTTCCAGGACCCGATGACGTCACTGAATCCCGTGTTCACCGTTGGCTTTCAGATCATGGAGCCGTTACGCGAACACCTCCGGCTCTCACGCAGGCAGGCAATTGAACGGGCGACGTACCTGTTGGACCTCGTGGGCATCCCCGACGCACGGAAGCGCTTGTCGGATTACCCGCATCAGTTTTCCGGCGGAATGCGGCAGCGCGTCATGATTGCCATTGCCCTTGCGTGCGATCCCAAGGTGCTCATCGCCGATGAACCGACAACCGCGCTGGATGTCACGATCCAGGCGCAGATCCTGGAACTGATCAAGTCCATCCGTCACAAGCTCGGGATGGCGATAATCTGGATCACCCATGACCTGGGCGTCATCGCGGGGATCGCCGACCGGGTTGCCGTGATGTACGGGGGCCAGATCGTTGAACACGCGCCGGTCAGGGAACTGTTCGCCGATCCCTGCCATCCCTACACGCAAGCCCTTCTCAAGACGGTCCCCAGTATCAGGGGGGCCCGAAGCGACCGCCTGAATTCAATTGGCGGACAACCTCCGATCATGACCGGCACTCCAAGGACCTGTTCGTTCCAGCCGCGGTGCACACGTGCGTTCGCACGGTGCACGACAGCGAATCCGGCCAGAACGAACATCGCGGACGATCATGATGTTGCATGTTTCCTCTACGAGCCTGAAGGGAATCCGGCCGATGGCTGAAAAAGGAACATCCACTCCGCTGGTCAGCGTCCGGGGATTGAAAATGCACTTCCCGATTCTCGCGGGCGTTTTCCGCCGAAGGGTCGGCGAAGTAAAGGCCGTCGACGATGTGTCATTCGAAATCCACGAGGGCGAGACGCTTGGCCTGGTTGGCGAATCGGGCTGCGGAAAGTCCACGGTCGGCCGGTCGATCCTGCGGCTCCATGAAATCACGGCCGGAGAAATCGAAATCGGCGGGAAACCGATCAGCAGCATCTCCGGTCGTGAACTGCGGCAGGCCCGGCCAACGATGCAGATGGTCTTCCAGGACCCGCAAGCGAGTCTCAATCCGAGGATGACCGTATCGGCGATCATTTCCGAACCTCTGGACGAGCATACCGACTATCCGTCGGCGAAGAAAATCGACCGGGTCAGGGAGTTGATGGATGCTGTTGGTCTCAACCGGGACTTCATGAACCGGTATCCGCACGAGTTTTCGGGCGGGCAACGGCAGAGGATCGGAATTGCGCGCGCGCTGGCTCTGAACCCGAAATTCGTGGTGTGCGACGAACCGATCGCCGCCCTTGACGTGTCGATACAGGCACAGGTCATCAATCTGCTGGAAGATCTGCAAACCGAGTTCGGCCTGACATACCTTTTCATCAGCCATGACCTGTCGATGGTCCGCCACATGACCAGCAGGGTCGCGGTGATGTACCTCGGAAAAATCGTCGAGTCCGCTCCACGCGATGAACTGTACGAATCCCCCCGCCATCCCTACACGCAAGCGCTGCTTTCCGCGGTTCCGGAGCCGGATCCGCTCAGCGAATCTCACCGCGAGCGGATTATCCTGAAAGGCGACGTCCCGTCGCCAGCCGACCCACCCAAGGGTTGCAACTTCTGCACGCGTTGTCCATTTGTCATGGACGTTTGCAAGTCCGTTTCGCCGGGGATCGTGGAACTGTCAAAAGGTCACGAAGTTGCGTGCCATCTATACGCAAATCCGGCGCCGGCATCAGCGTGAAACCGGGATCACATCGGGGGGCGTGAGGCAACGAGCACAACCAGAAAGAAAGGAACTGACATGAAATGCAAGAATCTAGTCGCGCTGTCAGCATTTGCGGCGATCTTTTCCCTGCCCGCAAATGCCGAGAGAGGTGCGGACGGCCACGTCAATATCATTTATTGGCAGGCGGCCTCGATCCTGAACCCGTTCCTGTCGGGCGGAACCAAGGATATCGAAAGTTCATCACTCGTCATCGAACCGCTTGCCCGTTACGATCAGGACGGGAACATGGTTCCATGGCTTGCAGCGGAAATCCCGACCGTGGCCAACGGAGGGGTCGCGGAAGATCTGACATCGATTACGTGGAAAATCCAGCCTGGCATCATCTGGTCGGACGGAACACCGTTTACGGCTCACGACGTTCAGTTCACGGCGGAGTACTGCATGCACCCGGAAGGCGGCTGCCAGCAGTCGACGAGTTATTCGGATGTCGAGAGCGTTGACGTTCTGGACGACCTGACCGTCAAGGTCACGTTTTCGACGCCCAAGCCGTTCCCGTATGGGCCATTCGTCGGCGCCGAGAGTCCGATCATCCAGAAAGCCCAGTTCCAGGACTGTATTGGTGCTAAGGCTCCAGAATGTACGGAACAGAACTTCGGCCCCCTTGGGACCGGTCCGTTCCGGGTCACGGAATTCCGCGCCAATGACGTCATTTCCATGGAGGCGAACCCGAATTACCGCGATCCCGCGAAACCGAGATTCGCAACGCTGACGTTCAAGGGCGGTGGCGATGCCGCGGCCGCTGCACGGTCAGTGCTCGAAACCGGTGAGTTCGATTACGCCTGGAATCTCCAGATCGACCCGGCGATCCTGAACCAGATGTCGGAAGCCGGCAAAGGCACCGTCATCGCCGCCTTCGGAACCGCGGTCGAGAGACTGATGGTGAATTTGACCGATCCGTCGCCGGACCTTGGAGACGCTCGTTCGACCGCGAACGGCGGCCCACACCCGTTTCTGACTGATCCGGCCGTTCGCCGTGCCCTGTCCGTGGCGATTGACAGGAACCTGCTTTCGGAGGTTGGTTACGGCTCCGCAGGAAAGGCTACCTGCAACGTTTTGCCAGCTCCGGCGATCTATGCATCAACTGCCAACGACGAATGCCTGGTTCAGGACATTGACAAGGCCAATGCAATTCTTGACGAAGCGGGCTGGATGCCTGGCTCAGACGGCGTCCGCGAAAAGGACGGCGTTCGCCTGTCGATTCTCTACCAGACCTCGACCAATGCGGTGCGCCAGGACACGCAGGCGCTGGTCAAGCAATGGTGGAGCGAAATCGGTGTCGAAACCGAGCTGAAAAACATTGACGCTTCCGTGTTTTTCGGAGGAGACCAATCGAGCCCCGACACCTTCCAGAAGTTCTATGCCGACATCGAAATGTACACCAATCTGTTCTCGGGAACAGACCCGGAAACGTACATGAACAACTGGACATGCGACGAAATCCCCAGCCCGGAGAACAACTGGCTCGGCAACAATATGCCCCGCTATTGCAATCCGGACTACGATGCGCTTGCGTCAGAACTCGGGAACACTGCCGATCTCTCCGAGCGGGCACGGATCGCCATGGAAATGAACGACATGCTGATGCAGGAAGGGGCAATGATTCCCCTCATTCACCGTGGTCGCGTTTCCGCGCACGCCAACGCGCTCGGAGGCGTCATCCTGAACACCTGGGACAGCGAACTCTGGAACGCCGCCGACTGGTATCGTCAGTAATATTCGCTTGTTGTGCTATCCCGGAGTCACCTCCGGGGTAGCACTCCGTCAAGTACGTAATCGCCGGGTTGCCGATGCTGAACTACACAATTCGCCGGCTTCTGTTTACGGTTCCGGTTCTCCTGTTCATCAGTTTCGCAATTTTCCTGCTTCTCGATCTCGCGCCGAACGACCCGACAGGAAACCTGCCGCTGACGATTCCTCCAGACGTGCGGGAGAAGATTCGCCAGTCTCTCGGACTCGGCGAGCCGATTCACATCAGGTACCTTTACTGGTGCATCCAGTTTTTCGTCAACGAACCCCTGAACATCCTGGAGCAGTGGACAGGCATGCAGTTCGGCGACGGCAGCCGCCTTCGGGTTCAGAGCTGGGCAACGCGTTCGCCCGTCGTTGACCTGATCGTCGAACGCCTCCCCCAAACCCTTTGGGTCGTGGGCATGTCCTACGTGGTCGGGATACTGATCGCTATACCGATCGGCGTCATTTCCGCATACAGGCAGTACAGCTGGTTTGACCAGGCCGGTACTTTCGTATCGATGGTCGGATTTTCGGTGCCGACGTTTTTCACCGGCGTCCTGATGATCGTGGTCTTTTCGGTCCAACTGGACTGGTTTCCGTCAATTTACGACACAACCCACCGTGTCACCGACTGGGACAGCTTTCTTTTCCAGGTACGGCAGATGGTGATGCCGGTCTCCGTGCTGGCGCTGTTCAACGCGGCCCAGATCAGCCGTTTCATGAGGGCGTCAATGCTTGACAACCTGACCCAGGACTACGTGAGGACGGCCAGGGCGAAAGGAATCAAGGAGCACGTCGTGCTTCTTGTTCACGTACTCCGGAATTCGCTCATTCCGGTCGTGACCGTTATCGCTCTGGGGATACCACAGGTATTCGGCGGCGCGATCATTACCGAGCAGGTTTTCAAGGTCAATGGACTGGGGCAACTCCTGATCATCGGGATACAGGGAGCCGACATTCCGCTCGTCCAGACCCTCACATTCATATTCGCGGTCCTGATCGTGTTTTTCAATCTCGTTGCCGATCTCCTCTACGGCATCCTGGATCCGAGGATCAGGTATGACTGAGTCAGGACCGACGAACACGGCCCTTTCCGACCAGCATCGATCCCACTGGGCAGATGTCCGGGACCAGTTCCTGACGCACCGGGGCGCAACCCTGGGGATGATCTTTTTCGTGTTTGTCTGCCTCGCGGTCCTCTTCGGACCGTTCCTGTGGACCCTTGAGCCCCAAACGATCGACATACGCGCCAAGAACCAGGGACCGAGCCTGGCCCACCCCATGGGAACCGACCAACTCGGCCGCGACACATTTGCCCAGGTTCTTGCAGGCGGCCAAGTTTCACTGGCCGTCGGAGTGACGGCGATGTTCCTGTCGCTTGTTCTCGGCACCCTTGTCGGCGTTCTCGCGGGGTTTTTCCGCCGGGTCGACGGGCCGCTGATGCGGCTGACCGATCTCTTTCTCGCGTTGCCGCTCTTGCCGCTGCTTCTCGTCATCATCATGTTGTTCCGCGATACCTTGCGCGCGGCGTTCGGTCCGGAAACCGGAATTTTCATCCTGATCGTGTTCGTGATCGGCATCACGAGCTGGATGCAGACAGCCAGAATCGTCCGCGGAGACGTCCTGGCTCTCAAGGAACGCGAATTCGTCATAGCGGCACGATCCATCGGGACACCGCCCCATCGACTGATACTCCGTCACGTTCTCCCGAACGTACTGTCCCCGATCATGGTCTCGGCAACGCTCGGGATTGCCAACGCCATCATTACCGAGTCTGCGCTTTCGTTCCTCGGCCTCGGATTTCCGTCGGATTTTCCGACCTGGGGCCGCCTCCTTTTTGACAGCACGAACTTCATGACGCTCAATCCGGAGCGGGTCATCTGGCCCGGACTGGCGATTTCCCTCACTGTTCTCAGCGTGAACTATATCGGCGACGGGCTCAGGGACGCACTGGATCCGCGCATCCGGGGGCGCTGAACTCGCGATTCCTCGACCCGGTGACTTGCGTGCGTTTTTTGTTGTTCGGGATCTGAACCCGGCATGCAGTTTTTCGAGTGCGGAAATTACAACTCTTCAAGTTCGGCAAATCCAACCGCGAAACCGCGGGTGGCAGTGACCATTTACGGACGGAGGAGTTTCCATCCGTGCCCCACAAGTGTCGCTGAACTTTCGAACCCCACGTCGCTGGCGAGGAAACGAAGATGATCATGGTCGGGTCCGCCGCACGGGTTCTCAAGGACCATGGGTTCCGATTTCTGGTTCTGCCGGCCTGCAGCGCGGATCCGAACTCGATCGAGATGGCCTTCCCAAAGTCGACGGCTCACCTCCGACGCATTGGGGCACGGAACTTCGATTATCCCGTCGCCCGGATCGAAGAAATATGCGGCCTCTTTTCGCCAGGTGAATGCTGAAACGACTTCTGCGTCAGGGCAGACAACGCACGGGTTAGCAGCTCTCGTTGACCGCGCACTGCCAACGAGGGGCATGGAGGCTATGATCTTGTCTTGCTTTTACTCTGGCCCCGAGACGCCAAATACCTGGCAAATTGCATCTGGATGTTCGATGGAATCAATCAAAAAGCTCGCTAATCCTTTGCGCGGCACTGAGGACCCATTTCCTGGCAAACGGTCGATTTCTGCGCGGTAACCGTACTCGTCTTTGTCGGTCAGAAATCCGCATCTCGCTATCGTCCAGGAAATGTCTGCGCCCGCCAGCGTCTGCTCCATCTTTCGAGCATTCGAAACCGTGTTTCGAACGATCATTGGAAGGAGCCTGTCCAACAGTGAACGCGGCGGGAACAACAAGGCAGTCGAAGTCACGAGAACTCTCTCGAGACCTGTGTCACGAGCAGCTTCGACGATGGCCTCGGCCGACCTGTAGTAAACTGATGTCGCGGTCTTCGTCGGAGTTCGCCCCCCAAGCGTCGAGACGACGACGTCCATTCCGCGAAATGCGCGAGACAGAAACTTCGGGTCGCATGGATCACCGAACATCGTCGTTAGATTATCATCTTCAAGATCAAGGCATTTGTCTTCCGACCGCACGATAGCTGTCACATCGGCGGCCCGATCCAGAGCCAAACGCACCAGTTGGCTGCCGGTTCTTCCATTTGCTCCAAGCACAATGATTCTCATTTTCCCAAATTTTCTTCCAAATTTTCGATGCCGCTGCCAACGCCCTCACATGTGACCTGGATGGCAAATCGGCAGTGTTGTGTCAGTGATTCCGGAACCTCGTTGCGGGCTATCTTCGCCGACCAATCCGATTCATGCAATTTTCGAATTGAATTGCTAAAACATGTTGACCTTGAACATTGGTGAATAGGAAATACCGTAAAGATGCGTTTCACCGATTGCCACTTGACCGAAGAATTCTTGATGGTCTGCTGATTCCTGCCGGGCTCGAATTAAGTATGAGTCGGGAACCTGGAAAGAGAGAGAGAATGGACACTCTGACCAAGGACGTTTCTGATCTGGCACAGCCCTACGCGAGGGATGGCGTCGTGGTCGTGCGGCAAGCCCTGACGACCTTTTGGCTGGACCAGCTGCGTAATGCTGTTGAACAGGAACTGAAGCGTGGCGAGCGGTATTTCGCCTATCGAAACATGAGGACGCAACCCGGGATTTTTCAGGATTTCTGTCTTCACTCCGGCATCGGGCGCCTGGTAGCAGGCATCGGCCAATCCAGTTCCGTATCGCTGATTTTTGACCAGATGTTCGTCAAGGAGCCGGGAACCCGCACTCGGACCGGCTGGCACACCGACCAGCCGTATTGGCCGGTATCAGGGCCGATCTTGACGACGTGGATCGCGCTTGACCCCGCGGATGCCGACAATGGGACACTGGAGTTCATTCCCGGCTCCCATGCCTGGGGAAAGAAATACCGCCCCTTTATCACCGACAAGAAAGGCGCATTTGTCGAATACTTGCGCAAGGAGGACCCGCAATACTGCGACATGCCGGACTTCGAAGCCGAGCGTGACCGCTACAACATTGTTCATTGGGAACTCGAGCCTGGAGACATTCTGGTCTTTGATGGTTTCATCGTGCATGCGGCCATGGGCAACCGCACATCAACCCTGCGCAGGCGGGGTTATGCCGTACGGTTTGCCCTTGCCCAAGCCACATATGATCCGGTTCAGGGTGTCGCCGAATGGCTGCTGGACGACTCGATCGCTCCAGGCGCTCCGTACGTGAGTGAGCGCTTTCCCCTGGTCTTCACCGGCGCCAGTCCATCATAATTCGATCCCGGATTCCTCGATCTGCCGGCGGCGTGGTAGCTAACGAACTTTCCGGGGGACGATAAACTTCCTCCCCGCCTTTTCCATCTACCATGCCGGTCACTGGCCATGTGACATTCTCGATCCGATTCTGCGAACGGATGCATGCGGCCGGACGACCGGACGCCTCGGTTATGAACACCCGCAATCCCACTTATCATCAGCGAAAACATCCATTGCGCCATCGTCGCGGATTATCCGGCTATATTTGTCGGCAAGGGCCGTCAGACTGGATTTTCAACAGGCGTTCTTCAGGCCAAGCGTCAGGAGTTTTTCTTCGCCCGTCCCATGCTCGAACGATGCAACGCCTCTCGACATTGCTCCGGTACGAGAACCTGAAACCGGAACGTATTGGTTTGGGCACAGGGGCTCAAATTTGTCGCGAAGCGCCCGCGCATCATCATCCACGCCAGAGACTCGGTCCCATACACCGACCATTTCGACCATCTCGCATCTGGAAACTTCCGGCCACGGGTTCGGAGACGGAAATCTCCCTGCGATGCGAATCGGATTCCTTATCGACGAAACCTGCGCACTCACAACCGAAGAACATTCTGCCTTCGATCCTTGCACGATGGTCAAAAACCTGGAAATCTACCGGAAGCGATCGTTTGGTATTGCACCCAGTTGGAACACTTCGGGTTCGACAAGTGATCGATCGCGAACTCATTGCCTCCATTCGGAAGGGATAAGAACCTAACGGCTTGGTCCACGGAGTGCTTGACGCCAATGCGGAAATTGGACCGAATTGAACAATCCGTTTCGATCTAAAGTCGTCGAACGTGAAAAATGGTTTCCACTTTCGGATCCGTATATTTTTCTTCAGTATATCGATCATTTGACCAGGTTGGGGCGGACCTGCACCGATGAAGTTCAACCTGGTCGAACTTCGCTCTAACAATATCTCTCGGGGCCAGCCCATTGGGCGACCGAATAACGGTCGCCATGCGCCCATCCGACCGGCAAGACTTCTTCAATCCGGTCGAGATCTTCCTTAGACAGACGCAGGTCGGCCCCGGCGGCAACTTCCCGCAGGTGCTCGATTTGTCTTGTTCCCGGTATCGGCAGAATGTGGTCGCCCTGGTGAATCAGCCAGGCGATGGCGAGGGTCGCTGCGGCCACTCCCATGTCGGCTGCAAGCGCCCGGAATTTCGCATTGTAGTCCAGATTGTGACCAAGATTGGGCTCGCGAAACCTCGGGTTAGTGGCCATCCAGGTCATGTCCCTGATTAATTCGGCCCCATGTGGCCGGTCGGTCAGCAAAGCCCGACCCACTGGTGAAAAAGCGACGAGCGAGGCCCCGAGTTCGTCACACGTCTGCACCAACCCCAATTCCGGCAGGCGCGTTGACAAAGAGTATTCGGACTGGACAGCCGCGACCGGATGGACAGCATGCGCCCGGCGCAATGAAGATGGCGCAATCTCGGAGAAACCCATTGCCTTGATCTTTCCCGCTTTCACGAAACCGGCCATGGTTTCCGTGACCTCCTCGACTTCAAATCGCGTGTCACGCCGATGAACATAGTAGAGGTCAATCGCCTCGACACCAAGCCGCTGCAGGCTCGCATCAAGCGCCTGCCGCATATGTTCGGGATCATTATTCAGCCGCTGTTCCGGATCCCGGGTGATGCCGACTTTGGTTGCAATCGTGAACGGATTTTCGCCGCCGCGGGCTTTCAGCCAGTCCCCGATGATTGTCTCGGAGCGGCCCATACCATAGGCATTAGCGGTATCGATGTGCGTAATGCCAAGATCGATGCACTCATCCAATATCTTCATCGAGGCTTCGACAGTTGTCGGGCCGTAGGCATCGGTAAATGACATGGCTCCGTAGCCAACAACGCCGACATCCGGGCCGTTTTGTCCGAGTTTGCGGGATTCCATTTCGATTCACATCCATTTGAGCGAGACAGTCGCCCGTTATAGAACATATCGCGCCGACTTGGAAAATCCTTGTCGTGACATGTCGGTTGCAGCGGCGGAAATGCGGACTATTTTTTCATAGGTGCGGGCAACGGCGGCTACGTGACCGATCCCGCGTCGTCTTGACCTCGGGAAACACTGCAACCGAGTTTGCAACGTGGTGATCGCAACCGGCGGCAATTGCTTCATGTTGCTTTCCTTGGGACGGACAGGTGTCAGAAAACGAGTCTGCGGCTCGACCTTCGATGCCAAGGCGTCAATCCGCGTTCACGATATCCGAATTCGAACGGGATTTTTCAGATCGTTTCGGTTACCTTGCGCAAGTGCAGAGGAACATCAGGATCCAGCCCGCGCACGTGCGCGAACGCCTCGACAAATCGATAGAAGGTAATCGCCTGGCACAATGGCGTGAGCAGCGGATGCGGTGATTGTACGGTTGGTAATAGCGCGCATCCGGTCACATTGGCGCCGGCGACTGCAACGGTCGCTCCGGCCGTTTCCAGTGAACGGGCAGAATTGACGACGCTTTGGCGACTCGCATCGTCGGTGACAAACGCAAGAACGGCAAGTTCCTTCGCGGCGAGCGCCATCGGGCCGTGCCGAACCTCCGCGGCGCTGAAGGCTTCCGCGTGCAACCGGGCAACTTCTTTCAGTTTCAGCGCGATTTCACCGGCCAATGCCAAGCCAGGCCCCCTGCTTACCACGAACGCGGTAGCTGCCTGCTTTAATGAGACAGATAAGCCTTGCCATTCGAGTGCCAGTGCCTTTTCGGCGATTGCCGGCAATTGCCGAAGAGCGTCCTCCAGGGCCTCATCCCGGTTGAGTCGGGCGTGAAGCGCGGCAACCGCAAACAGACTGGCGATATAGGACTTTGTTGCCGCAACAGATATCTCTGGCCCCGCCAGACTTGGCAACACCCGTTCTGCAGCTGTGCCGACGGGCGAATTTACCGTATTCAACAGCGCAATCGTCCGTGCGCCGCCCCGTGCCGCGGAAGCCTGAAGCGCAACCAGATCCGGACTGCCTCCGGACTGGGAAATCGTCAGGCAGACGCCGCGTTCAAGCTTGAGTGGCGCGTCGAACACCGAAGCGACGGAAGGCCCAATCGAAGCGACCGGAATACCGGCGGACGTTTCCATCAAATACTTGAAGTAGGTCGCCGCATGGTCTGACGTACCACGGGCGCAGGTAACAAACAGGCTCGGTGACAATCCGCGCAGCCAGTCCGCCGCTTCAAAGTAGACGGGCAGCCCTTCGCTGATCTGCCTTGCCAGGACCCGTGGAATCTCGGACGTTTCTGCAAACATTCGCGTGGTCTTGCCGGTCATCACAATGACTCACTCAGTTTTCGCCCGTGATCATCGACACAACCTCGTTCCTGTCGGTTTCGGCCGTACGGTGATCGCCAATCTGAACTCCGCGCCTGAGGACGCAAATTCGATCGGAAAGAAGGCTTTGATTAACCGGAGGTGTACAGAGTTCGGAGAAACGTTTTCGGTCCCGTCGAAATGACTGCCGCAAACGGGCTGTGCATGTGGATAACGGCGATGCCAGCCAGTTCACGTCTTGAGGAAACGCTCTCCATTCACCGATCTGCTCATGCTTTGAGACCAGAGCAATTCGTGAACACTCCATCGCATAAATGCGACGGCTTCTCGACCAAGCCTCGCAGCAACCTGCCTGCTTCGCGACCGAAGGCCAGTTCCTGGCCCCATTGCCCGGAACATACACTTTCCGGACACGCGTTGCAAAGGGGTGCGCGCATTCACCTGTCGCCTGAACGCGACAGTCCCCGGCGCGCAATTTCTATGGAGCGGGCGATGGGAATCGAACCCACGTCTTCAGCTTGGAAGGCTGTTGCTCTACCCCTGAGCTACGCCCGCATTCTCCAACCGATCTATGAAATGTTCCCATCGCAGGCAAGGCAATTCGTCCTCGTGCTGTTTCCGCACCGCCGCGCCGCGTTCTCTGCTTCCTGTCTCCATCGTGACACGGTCGAAAAATCCCGGTTGCCCGGAAAACACCTGTTTGTGAAGTCGCGTTTCTTCTGGTCATCGAGATCGTCAGCGACTTCCTTTCCATTCAACCTGCCCGGAAACCCTCCAAGCCGTGAGTTTTCCCGGCCTACTGCCTGACACAAGTCGATAAAGTGCACGGATAGGATTCGAGTTCGATTTCGAAAACGTATCGCTGTCCCGCGCGACCGGAAGCCACGCCCTCAGAGCGTCTTCGACAATCCTCTTCAGCGCAGTCACGTCATGGACCGCCCTGCCCTCGGCCAGGCGCAGCACCTGATCGTTCGGACTGCGGGTCGCCGTCGTCGCCAGCCTGCAATCTCACGAACGTTTCCCAACCAACTCCCCGCACAAGACATCCCACACTGTCGCGGACCTAACGGGTGCGGTCGCCGGCCACTGAATCGACAACCGCAGGGTCGGATCATCGCGCTGTCCAAACACGCCAGTGCTTGGTTCACTGTCATATTTCCCACACGATTGATCATAAAACGGCGATAAACCGAAAATTCAATTGACGTAGTATCCGAATCTGGAAAGAGATTGCGCCGAATGCATTGATCCGACGAGGTTTAATGCATATTGTTGAGTGCGCAATAGCAGCAGAGGACACGAAACCAATAGCCCGACGCCCCCACCACGCGCCACCGCAGCGCGACACCGGTCCCCGCGTAAACGAACGCATAATCGCCCCTGAAATTCGACTTATTGGTCCCGACGGTCAAAACGTCGGAGTCGTTCATCCCGAACGAGGAATTGAACTCGCGCATGAGTCGGGACTGGACCTTGTCGAAATATCGCCTACGGCCAACCCTCCCGTTTGCAAGGTCATGGACTACGGAAAGTTCAAGTACGAACGCCAAAAACGGGAATCGGAAGCCCGCAAAAAGCAGAAAACCATCGAGGTCAAAGAGGTCAAGTTTCGTCCGAACACTGACAGCCATGACTTCGACGTGAAAATGCGCAACGTGATGCGGTTTCTCTCGAACGGGGACAAGGTCAAGGTTACCATGCGTTTTCGGGGACGTGAAATGGCTCACCAGAATCTTGGCCTCGCCGTTCTCGACCGGGTAGCAGAGACGGTCGGTCTGGCAGGCAAGGTTGAAATCATGCCGAAACTGGAGGGACGGCAAATGGTTATGGTGATCGGACCAAGCAAGTAAGTCGTGATGAACCCTGGGGGCGCCGGACCGGTCCGGGCACCCTGAACAACGGCATTTTGAGCATTATTGTCGAGACGAGCGACGGTGCCGAGGCGAGACTTGACGTTGGATGCGAGTCCGAACCCGAACCCGTCGTGCGCGCGCCTATTTCACGAAACGCTCCATGCGGTGCCCGAGGATACTGGGGACTTTCGTCCTCACTGGCGCCGGATTGTGCGCGTTGTGGGCGGCTGGAGGTCGACCCGCAACTCCACGACGATCACGGTGAAATCACCTACTGGCGCCGATTCCAGGCGACGCCTCGTTGCCTTCGCGCCCGGTACACCGCAACCCAACACAGTGGTCCGTCCGACCAACCGAATGTGATCGCGACGCCCTGGAGCTCATGACGAGGCGGGCGCAGGCCACCCTCACCTTTACCGGGGGCAAGCAGTCCGACACCAGTTGCCGCGAAGATGCCGAATAACAAATTGGGATCTGAAAACGCCCTGACAAAACCGAACTGTTGCAGAGCGAGAATACGATCAGGAAAGCAGTACCAACCGCAAGCACCGCGTATCGTCTTGTCACCCGCTCAATGTGGACTTCTTTCCGCTTCGATTCCGGCATCGCCCGGAATTGATGCCATTCCAAGTGAAGACCGGAATTCCAACACAATCGTCCCGTCCGATTTCGCACCTTTGATCTGAACTGTCGCCAATCTCCCCCTGTCACTTGGCGTGAAATCCTGCGAACGCGGCCAACCACTTCATCCGTCGCTCATTGGCACAAGCAGCACCCATCCCTGTTCGGCGAAATTCCTTTTGAGGAGATTCAGCTGAATTGGCGATTGATAGCCTTTTCCATGCGGAATAAACCTGCGCTCATGCACGAATTTTCCGGTCGACAGTGGCATGACATGGGTGGTCAGGAATCGGAGCCCGTCTCCGGTGATGAACACGAATATGCGTTCTGGGAAAAGCGCATCGATGCACTCATGGTGATCGCGAGCCGAAAAGGCTTGTTCACCGTGGATCAACTTCGCCGCGTGCTGGAAGAAATGGGTGAAAACGCTTTCGAGACCATGAGTTACTACGAACGCTGGATATTCGCGGTCAACCGGGTACTGATTGAAACTGGCGTCTATTCAACTGAAGAACTTGCCAGGAAACTGTCGGAAGTCCGGAAACGGGGATCGACCTATGGCGAATGCTGCCAATCTGAACCGCGGTGACAAGGTGCGCGTTCGGGCACTGGTTCCGCCCGGCCATGTCCGTACACCCTGGTATCTTCGGGGGAAAAACGGAGTCATCGAACGCCGACTCGGACCCACAATGAACCCCGAACAACTTGCCTATGGACTGAAATCCGGCAACGTCGAACTGCTGCGCGTGCGATTCACGATGCGCGAGATCTGGGGCGAGAATTGCGAATGCCCCGACGATACGCTTGATGCGGAGATTTTTGCGCACTGGCTTGAACGGATCAAATGGTCCGATGCTGCCTGATCCGGAACAGCAGCAAGGACCAGTCTCGGCGGACGAACATCGTGACTCCGCATATATTGATGAAGATTCTCCGTTAACCTACTGGCAAAACATGGAAATATCGGTACGGGAACTTCTTGTCGACAAGGGCGTGACCACCGCGGGCGAAATTACCGCGACTATCGAAGCCATGGACCGGAGAACACCGGCCGACGGTGCACGAATGGTCGCGCGCGCCTGGGTCGATGACGATTTCCGCAAGAGTTTGCTCGTTGATGCGAGTGCCGCCATGGAAGAAATGGGACTAGACCCCGCCGGACTCCGCCTGATTGCCGTCGAAAACACCCGGGACATCCACAATGTCATCGTTTGTACACTGTGTTCCTGTTACCCCCGAAACCTGCTTGGCCTGCCGCCCGACTGGTATAAACAGCGAGCGTATCGCTCCCGTCTTGTCAAATCGCCGCGTGCGACGCTCAGGGAGTTCGGCCTCGAAATCCCCGACGACGTAAAGGTGCGCGTCCACGACAGCACCGCGGACATGCGCTACATTGTCATTCCGGCACGTCCGGACAGGACCCAGGGTCTCACTGAGTCAGAGTTGGCAGGGCTGGTATCCCGCGATTCCATGATTGGCGTTGCACTTGCGAACGAGCCTTCGGACGAGCGTTGATGCAGAGATGGGGCGACCTGACACCGTTTGCCCGCGGTACGACCCTCATGCTCGGCGCGATCTTTGCCTTTTCGATCATGGACGCGGTCGCGAAGTTCCTGACTGGCAGCTACCACCCGGTACAGGTCGTCTGGGCTCGATACACGTTTCAACTCGTCTTCGTGTTTCTGATTGCAGCGCCAAGACTCCGAACGCTGCTCAGAACGAAATACCCGCGCCTGCAGCTGGTGCGGTCCGCTTTCCTTTTCGGGGCGACCGTTTGTTTTTTCCTTTCTCTTCCGCATCTCAAGCTTGTCACGGTCATTGCGATTTTTGAAGTCGCGCCTCTCGTGATCTGCCTTTTTGCGTTCTTTTTTCTCGGCGAGCCAGTCGGCTGGCGGCGCTGGGCCGGTGTTACGTGTGGTCTGGTCGGGGCCTTGATCATCATCAGGCCTGCCGGCGATTTCTTTACGCCAGCGGCCTTGCTGCCCCTCATGGCCGCAGCTTTTTTTGCGGCATACGCGGTCTCGACGCGATTTCTTGGTCAGGCCGAAAACCCCTGGACAAGTTTCCTGTACACTGCCCTGATCGGGACAATAGGCGCCAATCTCTGCCTTCCGTTTTTCTGGACCGCTCCCGAACCGACAGACGTCATATTCATGGCAATTCTCGGAGCGGGAGGCGGAATTGGTCACTTCATGTTGATCCGCGCTCTCGTCCAGGCGGATGCCTCCGCCCTATCGCTCTTCAACTATTGCGGGCTCATCTACGGCGCGATTCTCGGATACGTCGTATTCTCCGAGGTTCCCGACTTGTTCACAGTTGTTGGATCGGTCTTTATCGTCTCGGCTGGCATTTTCGTTTGGTATCGAGAAAACCAGGTCGCCGCACGGAATAGGCAGAACAAGAGATTACCGGAATCCTGAACCACCTTCATTTGCCAATTTCTTCAGAACATCTGCGTCAACATTCCCGGGTAAAACAAGCCTGACTGCTGGCGCTTCCCACAAGGCACCCCACGGTGCTGTCGTCCACCCAAACAATTGGCGCCTGGGGCTGACACATCGCAATTGAACGTTGCGGGCAGTTGCGCGCAATGAACGTTTGAGCCCGGACATGTTTGATGCTGCTGGCATGAACCGGCCGATGCCGAGGCGCCGACCGGTTCGCACGGCAGGTCACAAACACTCTGCAAGCGTTGTGGCAAGATTGCGAATCAACTGCGGATAAAGCGCCGGGCCAGGCTCGAGGTTTGAACCGATTGGATCGAGTGTGCCGGTATTGGCGTCGGTCCCGTCCATCACGGTAAGCACCAAGCCCTTGTTGAACTGGGGCTCGGCCAGAACACATTTGATACCTTCGTCGCGAATGAGATCCTGTATTTCTGCAATCCTTGCGGGGCTCGGGTCCGATGCGTCACCAAGCGAAATGGCACCAGAAGCCTGGAGACCGAAGGACACCTCGAAATACTGATAGGCATCGTGGAAGACGATAAACCGTCCTTTCCGTACCGGTTCCAGAATGCCATGGACCTCGGATACCAGCACCTCCAACTCGGCGCGCGCTGCGGCTGCGTTGGCGAAGTAGGTTCCGGCATTGCCGGGATCGGCGGATGAGAGTTGTGCCGCGATCAGGTTCAACCAGGTGCTTGCGTTTTCCGGCGAGAGCCACGCGTGCGAGTCATGTTCGCCATGAGCATGGCCGTGTTCGTCACGGGCGTGGTCGTCGTGTTCATCCTCGTGCGCATGCCCGGCATGCTCCTGGTTCTCGTCATGCTCTTCGTGCTCTTCCTCGTGGGCATGCTCTTCGTGATCTTGCTCGTGCTCGTGCGCATGTTCGCCCTCTTCCTTGCGCACATGGGCATCGAACAACGCGCCTTCGCGGAAGTCGAACAGGATTGTGCCTTCCGCCTCCAGAAGTGCCGTGACGACTGCATCGCCTGCAAGCGTCTCGATCGCACCCTCCATCCATGGCGTCAGTTCCTCACCCATCCAGAATACCAGGTCCGCGTCCTGCAACGCGGCGGCTTCGGAGGGGCGTAGGCTGTAGTCATGGGGTGACGCGCCCGCCTGGATGATCAGGTTCGGCATGCCGAGCCCCTCCATCACGCGGGCCACCAATGAATGCACGGGCGCTATATCGGCGGCAACGTTCGGGATATCCCCCATCGCGGTACTGCCCATCAATGCCGCTGTTATCGAGAGGAGAAGGAGTTTTCTGGACATCGGATCCTCCGTGTGATTTTATAACATTGCGATCTGCATAACTGAAATGCAATAACATAACAAGAAAGGTTTGAATCGTGTCAGCCACGAACATCGTCCCGGTCGGATTTGCGCAGCACGATCATTCGGCTTGCATCGAAGACGCGATTGCCGCCGCCGAAACACGCTGCGAAAACGAGAGGCTGCGCCTGACCCCGGTGCGCCGCAAGGTTCTGGAATTTCTCCTGCGGGAGCATCGCGCACTTGGCGCCTATGAGATCCTCGATCTACTGCGCGAGGTGGGATTCGGCTCCCAGCCGCCGGTGGCATACCGCGCGCTCGACTTCCTGGTCGCCCACGGCTTCGTACACAAGCTTGAACGCCTGAATGCCTTCGTTGCCTGTGCCCATCCCGGTCAAACCCATTCGCCGGCCTTCATGATCTGCCGCCTGTGCGATACCGTGGCCGAGACGCAATCGGCACCGACCAGCGGCGCCCTCGGGGCCGCCGCCCGCGCGGCGGGATTCCGGGTCGAACGCACGGTTGTGGAAGCCGAAGGCGTATGTCCCGCCTGCGCCACGAAAACCGGCTCATGAACCTGGTTTCCGTTGAAGACCTCTGCATCCGCTACGGTGCCCACACGGCACTGCGTCATGTCAGCCTGTCGATCGAGCGGGGGGAGATCGTCACCATTGTCGGCCCAAATGGCTCGGGCAAGACCAGCCTCCTGCGCGCCATCGTAGGCGCGCACCGACCGGACAGCGGGAGGGTCAAGTGCAAACCCGGCCTGCGAATCGGATATGTGCCGCAGAAGTTGCACATCAATCCAACCCTGCCGATCACGGTTGATCGGTTCCTGAAGCTCACCGATCGCGTTTCGCCGGATGCCCGCAAGGTTTCACTTGAAGAGGCGGGAGTGCCGGACACGTTGGAACGCCAGATGTCTCAACTTTCGGGCGGGCAGTTTCAGCGCGTGCTTTTGGCCCGCGCCCTGATCAACCGGCCAGAGATCCTTTTGCTTGACGAAGCTACTCAGGGCCTCGACCAACCGGGTTCGGCGGCTTTCTATCGCCAGATCGAGACGGTAAGGCAGGAAACCGGCTGCGCGGTTCTGATGATCAGCCATGAACTACACGTTGTCATGAGCACGTCCGACCGGGTGATTTGCCTCAACGGCCATATCTGTTGCGAAGGGACGCCCGCTGTGGTCGCCTCGGCCCCGGAATACCGTATGCTCTTTGGCGCAGGAACGGGCGGCGCCCTGGCACTCTATCGTCACGATCATGACCACGATCACGACGTCCCTTCGACGATGGCGGCGAAATAATGCTCGACGATTTCATGACGCGCGCGACGTTGGCGGGGATCGGCGTGGCGTTTGCAGCGGCTCCGCTTGGCTGCTTCGTCGTCTGGCGGCGCATGGCCTATTTCGGAGAAACAACGGCCCACGCAGCAATTCTGGGTGTCGCTCTTTCCCTGGCATTGCAGGCATCGATCTTTGCGGGCACGGTGGCGGTGGCGCTGGTGATGGCCGTGACGGCGACACTTTTGGCGTGGCGGGGCTATACCATGGATACGCTTCTGGGCGTTCTGGCCCATTCCTCCCTTGCGTTCGGACTTGTGGCGGTATCGTTCCTATCCGGCATCCGCGTCGATCTCATGGCCTATCTCTTTGGTGACATCCTGGCTGTCTCGCGCATTGACCTTGTCGTGATCTGGGGTGGCGGCGCGCTGGTCATTGCTCTGATCGCCTGGCGCTGGTCAGCGCTTTTGACCTCGACCCTGAACGAAGAACTGGCCTGTGCCAGCGGGCTCGATCCCCGTCACGAACAATTGATCCTGACGCTGGCCCTGGCGATCACCGTTGCCGTGGCAATCAAGGTTGTCGGTGTTCTGCTTATCGTAGCCATGTTGATCATCCCCGCCGCCGCTGCCAGCGGCCTTGCCCGAACACCCGAGGCCATGGCCATGATCGCTGGAGCAATCGGCGCCATCTCGGCACTGGCTGGCCTGCGTGCCGCCTACGTGCTTGATACTCCAGCCGGTCCGTCCATCGTTTGCGTAGCCGCAGTAGCGTTTGCCGCCTGCAGCCTGATCGAAAGAAGAGCGCGACTCGGTTCGTGAACGCATACGCTCGGCGCCCTGAAGAGGGCGGCATGCGGTGAAACGAAAATCCCAAGCGTGACAGATGCTCGTTTTTGCAGCGGCACCTGTTCCGGGCTATTCCAATTTCCAGGGAACTCAATGCGGGATCAAACCGGGAAACCCGACCCGCCTTCCGACAATTCATTCAGAAAAAATACACTCCGCCAGCCAGCCGCTGTTGCATCATCTTGAGGAATCGATTGTCCTCTCCGGAAACTAATCGACCTGGCGGACGGCGACAATAGGGCCGGTCCTGCCCTCCTGGAGCACAGCGATCAAAACTGCGGACGGATCAACTTGTCCTGATAGCTGCTTTTTCTCCTGTCCGTTCCACGTTGCCGCCCGTTTCCACGAGTCGACGACATTGGTGTACAGGATCGTTCGCCCCCTGTTTTCGCCTCGTTCGATCTTGACCGTTGCTTCCGGCGTGATTTCAGCCAGGTAAATGCTGCAGCCGGCCGTGCAGACCTCGCGGCCTTGCTCCTTTCGCTCGAGACGAATCGTCAACCGTTCGCCGGCCCTTTTCACGATGAACTCGACAGGCTCCGGCTGTCGTTGGAGGGATTCGATCTCTTCAGGGACTCCCCGAATTCGGCCGCCCGCGAATTGGGCGACGCCGTGCAAGATGATCTGGGGCGTGACCAACCTGTACGGACTCATCAGGCGCATGTTGTAGGCAGCCTGCCGCGGAGTGAATTCGGCGATCGCGAATTCGTCCTTCCAACCGATATAGTCCCAGTAATCCACATGCATGCCGAGAGCGATGACATCGTCCTGTTTCGCCAGTTCCGTCAGGAATCGATCGGCAGGCGGACAGGACGAACAGCCCTGGCTCGTGTACAACTCGACCAGAACCGGTCCGGCCAACACGGGGACAGAAGAAAACGCCCAGATACAGGACGTCCAGACAATTCCAATCAAGCGCATCATGGCAAATCGACCTATCAACATTCCTCGTCGTGACGCAATTCACGATTAGGCGATCTTCCCACCTGCGGAGAAACCGGTCCAATAAATACGGGTGTGAATCTCGCATGGCGACATGATCTGGCGCGGATGGAGGGATTTGGCGGCTGCGAATCAGGCGAAAGTGGGTGTTTCGGCGTGTTTTGGCCGGTCGAGGTGACATTATTTCGGGTCGAGCCGGAATTTTGTCACCATCGGGAGAAATTGGGAATGTTCCTTCCGCACGACATCGCTATCGTACGGCCAATCACAAAACTCGGCGTTTCGCCGAAGCAAGGAGCATTCCCAATGACACTTTCGCATACGTGTTCAGCGCTGTCCAACCCTCTCGACATGTCCGGAATTGCCGATGCGGCGGCTGCGGACATCCGCCGCGAGGTCCTCGAACGCTTTGCCGCGGCCGGTGCCGCGTGCGACTTTGCCGAGGTTGAGATGCTGGTTTTCGAGTCCGTTGCGGCGACGGGGCGGGAGATGCTGCGGAACCTGATCGAGGCCCGCGATGACGCCGCGCCCCGGCTGGTGCGGGACGACAAGCCCTGGTACCGGGCTGGCGCCACGCACAAGACCATCATGACCCTGCTCGGGGAGGTGAGCTATGAGCGCAGCCGCTTCCGCCGCCGTGGCGAAACCATGTCATGGATGCCGGTGGACGAGGGTCTCGGGCTGATGGGGGGCTGGATGACGCGGCCGGCGGCGGAGGCGGCGGTGACGACGGTGGCCCACTGCACCTACCAGGATGCGGAACAGCTGCTGCAGAAGGCTGGCGCGATGACGCCGTCGGCGAGTGCGCTGCAGGATCTGGCGCGTGCGGTGCATGAGCACTGGAGCGCGGCCGAGGATGCGGTGACGGAGCAGGTGCGGGAGGCGGAAGGCATTCCGGGTGCGGCGGTATCTGCGGCGGTTTCGCTGGATGGCGTGATGGTTCCAATGCGTCCGGGCGAGGATGGGCGCGCGGAGGCCTGTTGGCGCGAGGCCTCCTGCGGGACGGTATCCTTCTTCGACAGGGAGGGGACGCGTCTTGCCGGCGTTTGCCTGGCGCGCATGCCGGAGGCGGGCATGACCAGCCTGAAGGCGCGGCTCTTGAGCGAGGTTGCGCGGATCCGGGAAGTGCGTCCCGACCTGGTGCTGGTGGCGGCGGCTGACGGGGCGCTGTCGAACTGGGAGTTCCTTGCGAAGCTGGATCCCCATGCGGAGGTTCTCGATGTCTGGCACGCACTCGAACATCTTCATGTCGTCGCACAATCTGCACGTGATCCGGACCACTGGTTCCGGAAGTGGCGCGGTGTGCTGATGGACGAACACGACGGGGTGGAACGGGTCATCCGGGCCATACGCTACCTGCGGGACAGTTGCGGCCGTGGCCGAGCAGACGTGGAGCGGGAGCTGGAATACTTCCGCAAGAACAGACTGCGCATGCGCTATCGGACTCTGAAGGACCGTAATCTCCCCATCGGGAGCGGTGTGGTTGAGGCCGCGAACAAAAGCATCGTGACAAAAAGATTCAAGGGCTCGGGCATGCGATGGAGCATGGAGGGCGGCCAGGCGATCATGACCTTTCGGGCACTGATCCTCTCAGGCCGGTTCGACCGCGCGTGGACCGCTCTTGCGGCAAATGACAACGCAAAACCAAACAGCCAAAAGCTCGCAGCATGAGCCAAAAACGTCGCCATGGTAAATTTACACCCATAAATACCTTGCGAGCCAACTTGATCAGCAGGAATTCGGATCGACACCAGGGGATTCAAATGTCGTGGCCGTTCGGTTTGCCTGCGCAATTGAACTCATGCCTCAGGATTGACCGACTCCCGCGAGGTTGCGAAGGACAAACGGCAGAACTCCACCGTTCCTGACGTAGGAAATCTCGACTTCGGTATCGATACGACACTTGAGGGTAATATTCCTCGTCTTGCCGTCGGAATACGTGATGGCCGCCGCGCAGTCCGAACCCGGAGCGAGTTGACCTTCCAGGCCGGTAATCGTGATCGATTCGTCTCCCGTCAGGGAAAGCGAATGTCTCGTGTCGCCGCCGGTGAACTCGAACGGAACCACCCCCATGCCGACCAGGTTGGATCGATGAATCCGCTCGAAGTTCTCAACGATAACCGCCTTGACTCCCAGGAGCGCGACACCTTTTGCCGCCCAGTCGCGGGATGACCCGGCGCCGTACTGGCTTCCCGCAACGACCACCAACGGCGTTCCTGCCGCCGCGTACTCCATGGCGGCGTCATACACGGGCTTCTCGTTTCCGTCGGGCCCTTTCGTGAACCCGCCCTCGACACCGGACAGCATCTCGTTCCTGATGCGGATATTCCCGAAGGTTCCGCGAACCATGATCTCGTGGTTTCCCCGCCGCGAACCGTAGGAATTGAATTCCTTCGGCGGCACCTGCCGTTCCGTCAGGTACCGGCCGGCCGGCGTCGTGTCCCTGAAGGATCCCGCCGGCGAAATGTGGTCCGTCGTCACCATGTCGCCCAGCATCATGAGGATTCTCGCGTCGCGAACGTCCGAAATCTCGCCCGGCTCGGGTGTGATTCCCTCAAAATACGGAGGTTGCCGAACATAGGTCGATTCCGCCGGCCAGTCATATGTCAGGCTGTCGTTCGTGAGGACCTTGCGCCATCGTTCGTCCCCGGCAAAGACTTCGGCGTACTTCCTTTCGAACGCCTCGCGGGTCACCGTCTTGTCGACGATTTCGGCAATCTCCGATGTCGCAGGCCAGATATCCTTGAGGAATACGTCCCTGCACTCACCATCCTGCCCGACCGGCTCGTTTGTCAGATCGATCCCGATGTCTCCGACAAGCGCATAGACAACGACCAGCGGGGGGGATGCCAGGTAGTTTGCCCGGACGTCGGGAGAGATCCTTCCCTCGAAGTTGCGGTTGCCCGACAGAACCGAAACGGCGACGAGGTCATTGTCGTGGATCGCTGCGCTGATCTCTTCCTGGATGGGTCCGGAATTGCCGATACAGGTCGTGCAACCGTAGCCCACGAGGTTGAAACCGAGCGCGTCCAGATCTTCCTGCAGCCCCGAAGCCTCAAGATAGTCCGAAACGACCTGTGACCCCGGTGCGAGAGATGTCTTGACCCAGGGTTTGACCTGCAGTCCGAGCGCCCTCGCCTTTCTCGCCACCAGTCCAGCCCCGATCATGACATAGGGGTTCGACGTGTTTGTGCAGGATGTGATCGACGCAATGACCACCTTGCCCGATGAGATTTCATAGTCCTCGCCGTTGACCGGGACTTTCTTGTCGAGGGGACGCTTGAAGTTGCTGGTCATCTCGTTGGCGAAGGCCGACTTCGCCTTGGACAACGGGACGAAATCCTGCGGACGTCTCGGGCCTGATATTGCCGGAACGATCGTGCTCATGTCCAGCTCCAGCGTATCCGTATAGATCGGGGAGTAATCCGTTCCCCGCCAGATTCCGTTTTCCCGGGCGTAGGCCTCGACCAGGGCGATCCCTTCGCGATCACGTCCCGAAACCTCAAGATATCGCAGCGTTTCAGCATCGACAGGGAAAAACCCGCATGTGGCCCCGTATTCGGGCGCCATGTTGGCAATCGTGGCACGGTCCGCCAGCGGTAACGTGTCAAGCCCGTCGCCGTAGAACTCGACGAACTTGCCCACGACCCCCTTCTCGCGGAGCATTGCAACGACCTTGAGCACCAGGTCCGTGGCAGTCGTTCCTTCTACCATGGTTCCGGTCAGCCGAAACCCGACGACCTCGGGAATGAGCATCGACACCGGCTGGCCGAGCATAGCCGCCTCTGCCTCGATCCCGCCGACACCCCAACCCAGCACCGCCAGCCCATTGACCATGGTCGTGTGAGAATCCGTCCCGACAAGGGTGTCGGGAAACGCGATCCAGGCCCCGTCCCGATCCTGGTCCGTCCAGACCGTCCTCGACAGGTACTCCAGATTGACCTGGTGGCAGATTCCGGTTCCCGGCGGCACGACCCGAAAGTTCTCGAATGCCGCCTGACCCCATTTCAGGAACGTGTATCTTTCCAGGTTTCGTTCGTATTCGCGTTCCACATTGACCCTGAATGCACGCGGATTGCCGAACTCGTCGATCATGACCGAATGGTCGATGACGAGGTCAACCGGGGTCAGCGGATTGATCTTTTCCGGATCTCCCCCGAGTTCGATTATGCCGTCGCGCATTGCCGCGAGATCGACCACGGCCGGAACACCGGTAAAATCCTGCATGAGCACGCGCGCCGGCCGGTAGGAAATCTCCTTGGGGTTTCTGCCGCCGTTCCTGCCCCAATCGGAAAACGCACGGATGTCGTCGGCATCGACGCTTGTCCCGTCCTCGAACCGCAGCATGTTCTCGAGCACGACGTTGAGCACGGCCGGAAGCCCGGAAAATTCGCCCAGGCCGGCGCTTTCGGCCGCCCGGATCGAGTAGTAATCGATGTGACTGTGCCCGGTATCCAGAGAAGTCCTGGTTCCGAAACTGTTGCGTCCGACCGCGACAACCATCTCCAACTCCGCCGCTTGACCTTGAATGAGTCGCATATGCACCAGCGATAGAGGCGATACAAGATTGACCGGGTCAGCCCTCGGCAGAATTGATTGACCTGTATGCCCGACTCCGTTCTACAGGCAGGCTGAAGGGTATCGGCGTCAGCGTGACACCGCCAAATACCTGCTTTCTTGCCGCTCCCGGCCCGGTCCTTTTCGCTGCGCCGGGACTTTCAAGGCCGTGTCCGGATATCCAATGAATCCTTGCCTCCAAATCCAAAACCCTGCATTCCGTACGTCGCCAATCCGGGTCGGTCGGCTTGTCACGTCAGGGCGACGAATCGATCACCGAAACGTCGCAATCTTCACATGCGGCACGAGGAACGTCCCATGGACCTTGAAGTCACCGACCTTGCATGTCGATATGGCTCACGGCTGATTTTTTCGGGCGTTGGATTTCGTGTCGGACCGGGCAGTCTCCTCGTTGTTCACGGTCCAAACGGCAGCGGAAAGACGACCTTGCTGCGTTGCCTCGCGGGACTCGCCCGTCCCGCTTCGGGAACGATCAGGATCGATTCCGACCAGTTGACGTTCCTCGGCCACAGGAGCGCCGTCACCGCGACGATGAGCGTCGCCGACAATCTCCGGTTCTGGGCCAATGTTCACGGGTACTTTGGCAAGGACGCAGACGTCCGGACACAGAAAGCCGCCCAATTGCTCAACATCACGCCGTACATTGATCAACCCGCCGGATCGCTTTCCGCAGGTCAGCGTCGTCGGCTCGGAATCGCGCGGATTCACGCCGCCGGTCGAGCCGTGTGGTTACTGGACGAGCCGACAACGGCACTGGATGCCGATTCGATCACAGGGTTCGGGACACTCCTGGAGGATCACCTTGAAGCGGGTGGGCAGGCAGTCCTGACCAGTCAGCAACCGGAGTTTTCGGACAGTGCGGCATCCATTGATCTGGCCGTACACTCCGGCATGGCAGAAGGAAAAACTGATGGCGAGTCCATTTATTCCGGTGTCTCGGCCGGGCCGACCCGGGAAACCCGTTCTCGACCGGAATTCGCCTGATGCTGGCACTGTTTCGCCGGGACTGCGAATTGGCCCTCAAGTCAGGTAGCAATTCTGGCCTTGCCCTGGCGTTCCTTTTGCTTCTGGTCGTCATTACTGCCATCGCGATCGGCCCTGATCCGGAGCAACTCCAGATACTCGCGCCTGCCGTCATTTGGGTGGGCGTCCTGCTTTCATCGTTGTTGTCCCTGGAAAAGATCTTTCGGCAGGATCACGAGGACGGGATTCTCGAGGCCCTGATGACAAGCCCGTTGCCGCCGGAAGGGATCGCGGTGGCCAAGGCATGCGCCCACTGGGTGACCACCGGTCTGCCCCTTGCCGTTATCGCCCCCGTGCCGGCGTTTCTCTTGAACTATTCCGCCAGTTCCAGCCTGTGGCTGGTTCTGAGCCTCGTCGTGGGAACGCCAGCCCTGAGTTTCGTCGGCACATTCAACGCGGCCCTGACTCTCAGGGTCAGGCGCGGCGGTCTACTCCTGTCAATTCTTGTCCTTCCTATGTGCGTTCCGACATTGATTTTCGGGGTTCAGGCGATACAGGTTCCCGTCGCCACCCAGTCATATGATGTCGCAATCGTGTACTTGACCGGGTTGACCCTCGTGTCGGCGGCAACCATGCCTTTCGCGACAGCGGCCGCCTTGCGTGCAAGCGTCGAGTGAACTCTGGTCTGCCATGTGGAACAACACGCACTCCCGTCAGCGAAATCGCAACTCGCTCTGGCAATACGCGAATCCATCGCTGTTCATGACCGTGTCCGACCGGATCCTTCCTTACCTGGTTGTCCTGACCTGCTGTTCCCTGGCCGTCGGCGTGTCTTGGGGCCTTATTTTCACACCTGACGATTATCAACACGGCCCGAACGTCAAGATCATGTTCCTGCATGTCCCGGCGGCGCTGATGGCAATCAACGGTTGGCTCATGATGCTCGCGGCGTCGCTGATCTGGCTGGTTCGGCGGCACCACGTTTCCGCCCTGGCGGCCAAGGCGGCCGCGCCCGTTGGCTTCACGCTGACCCTGGTTGCACTGGCGACGGGAGCCATCTGGGGCAAGCCTGCCTGGGGGACCTACTGGGTCTGGGATCCCCGGCTGACGTCATTCCTGATCCTTGCGCTTTTTTACGTGGGCTACATCGGCCTGTGGAAGGCTCTCGATGAATCGGACCAGGCCGCCGACCTGACGTCAATCCTGTGCATTGTCGGATCCGTCTTCGCATTGTTGTCGCGCTACGCCGTCCTCTTCTGGTCCCAGGGCCTGCACCAGGGTTCGACCCTCTCCCTCGACCGGGAAACGCATATCGACAACGCGTTCTACTATCCCCTGGTCGTCTGCATCGCCGGGTTCGTCCTTCTCTTCGTCACATTGGTCGTGCTCGGCACGCGGCATGAAATCAGGCTTCGCCGGCTTGAAGCAATTCGTGCACGGAGAAGTTGACTTTGATTTCCGGATTCAACGAAAGCGCGATCAACGTCCTTACGGCCTACGGCATCGCAGCCGTTCTCATCGCCGCACTTGTCGTTCATACGCTCATCAAGGCCGGAAGGAGCAGGCGGTGGTTGCGAGAGGCGGAGAAACACGAGAGTGACTAGATTATCGCCACGTTTCCTGATCATTCTCGTTGCGGCCGGGTTTACGGCGCTCGCCGTTCTTTTCGCCCTTGCCCTGGAGCGCCCCGACCCCGACCAGCTTCCAAGCGCCTTCGTCGGCCGCAAGACGCCTGCCCTGACGATCGAACATCTCCGTACCGTTGATTCCCCGATAACAGGCATGAACGATCTGGAGGCTGACCGTATCAAGCTGGTCAATTTCTGGGCGAGTTGGTGCGCTCCGTGCCGGGCCGAACATCCGAGTCTCGAAAAGCTCGCGCGTGCGGGCATCCCGGTCCACGGCATCAATTACAAGGATAAACCGGAGCACGCGGCGCAGTTCCTTGCCGAACTGGGCAACCCGTTCGTTACGCTCGCCGCCGATCCGAATGGCCGCACCGGGCTCGATTGGGGAATTTACGGCGTGCCCGAAACCTTCGTGATCGATGCGAACGGCGAGATCATTCTCAGGCACGCCGGGCCAATCACGTCGCGCATTCTCGAGAGTCGGATACTGCCGGCGCTCGGGGATGACGCGAGCGCCAGAGTCTCGGGCCAATGACCGGTTTTAAACGATTCTCGACATGATTCAGAAGCTGACAATTCGTCGACCTGACGACTGGCACCTGCACCTCAGGGACGGCGAACTCATGCGCGGCGTCCTGCCTGAATCGCTCCGGCATTTTTCCCGTGCGCTCGTCATGCCCAACCTCTTTCCTCCAGTTGTCACGACGGATGACGCGATCAGGTACCGCCGCCGCCTTGAGAACACCTTGCCCGCGGGGAACGACTTTCGGTTCCTGATGACCCTTTACCTGACCGAGACGACCGATCCTCTGGACGTCGTTTCGGCCTATTCGGACGGGGTCGTTTCCGCGGTCAAGCTCTATCCGGCCGGTGCGACCACCAATTCGGACTCCGGCGTTCGCAATATCGCGCGCGCAATGCCTGTTCTCGAAGCCATGGCAAGTGCCGGCTGCCCGCTCTGCGTGCACGGGGAAGTCACGGACCACGATGTCGATATTTTCGACCGGGAAGCCGTGTTCATCGAATCCGTTCTCGAGCCCTTGAGGCGCGCTCTTCCCGACCTGAAGGTCATCCTCGAGCATGTCACGACCAGGGAAGGAGTCGATTACGTGGAGTCCGGCGGCGACCGGATTGCCGCTACCATCACCGCCCATCACCTTTTGATCAACCGGAACCACATCCTGGCCGGGGGCGTTCGCCCCCACTACTATTGCCTCCCCGTAGCCAAGCGAGAGGCTCACAGGATTTCGCTGATCGAGGCGGCAACAAGCGGAAACCCGCGGTTTTTCCTCGGGACCGACAGTGCTCCACACAGAACGGCCGACAAGGAAACCCACTGTGGATGCGCCGGGATATTCTCTGCCCCCAACGCGCTTCCGTGCGTTGCCCAGGTTTTCGATGACCACGACGCGCTTGACCAACTCGAGGCTTTCGTTTCGCTGAACGGTGCCGGGTTTTACCGCATGCCCGTGAATCGCCCGACAATCACCCTGACCAGGCGGCAGAATCCTGCGGTGTTCCCGTCCTTGATCGAAACGCCGGTTGGTTCTGTAACGGTTTTCGACCCCGGAACCCCCGTCTTTTGGCGGTGCGAGAATGACCCTTTGGAGGCCAAAAAACCCGGCGCCGAGTCAGGCCTGAACATGCTATGAAGACGGCTGGTTTCCAGCCAATCCCTGTCGGAAGTTGAAGAGCGCCACGGCTTGGAACCTGGTTCGAGGACAACGGAGCGCGACCGGAAAGTTGTGGCTGAATAGCAACTGAAAGTACTGCCTTTTCCATCAGCACAACTGACCGGCGCAGAATTCGGTGCAAGTCGAGTGTGTCTATCTCCTCGGCGGGCAGGCAGATTCCGGTAACCGTCCACTTCGAATGGTCGGCATCAGTTCGGGACGGTGCGCGTGCAAAGGGTTGTGCACGGGATATTCTGTTCGCCGTCCGACCAAACATCGCGGCGCGCATGTAATCCAAGGAATATTCACGAAAAAATTGATCCGATTGTTCGGTATTTCGCGTGTGTTTGTAAGATTTCGGGCGATGTCCGTTTGGTCTTGTCTCAAATGTCGTGTCCGGCAGATATGGCCGGAGCGCGAGAAAGAGCAGTGGCTTGCGCACCGGGATCGGGGGACTTGCGCCGGGATCCAGTGTTGCCGGGTCTTCGGGTCTGCGAATGATGTCCATGGATTTCGTATCCTGCTGCCCTGCCCCGAGTTTTGACCTTGCATAGACGCCGTCATGTACGGGTCAAACCGGCAAGGCACGGGGCTTCGCCCTCTAGCTCTCAAGGCCGTTTTCCGGCGACGGGCGCAGATGGTGCGCTCGTTGCGGAAAGAATCAAGTGACCTACACGTGGCCGGGGCCGGTTGCTCTCAGCTCGGGCGTGTGCCGACGGGATCGCTATCCCGATGCCCGTAGAGGGATTGAGAACAACATGGCAATCCGGCCCCGGGCGGCACGTGACCGAGTCTCCGACCGTGGCCGTTACATGCTGAGGCACAGGCACCTGACCCGCGACGGTCGCCGCCGAGGCACCGTAGCGACTGGGCAGAAGATTCAGGCTGTCGCGCCCCATCTCGGGAAGCACTGCAGCTTTATTCTCCTGGGCGTAACGGGTTCGGGCGGGTCGAGTTCGATGAGCTGGATTATCTTATCTGTGAACACGTCATAGTCCTGCGCAAGCGTGGTCAGGTCATGACAATCCCAACCGGCCATCGAGATCCCGTCCTGTCCGACGATTGCCAGATCCTTGGGAATGCGGCGTCCAAGCAAGCGCACTGCCGCGTCGCGCGCGCCAATTGCCATCACGTCGTTGCCACAAATCAATGCATCAATGCCGTTGCGTCGCAACAACAACACGGCCTCCTTGAACCCTGAATCATAGGTGTAATCACCATGGCCGAACGCCTCGAACCGCAGTCCATGCGCTTCGAGTGCGGTCGCGAACCAGTCGCGCCGCTTCTGGTCTATCCAGCTTGATTTTCGTCCCGCAAGGTAGGCGAAGCGCCTGCGTCCATCGTTGACAATTTTCTCGATGATTTCGGCAGCCGCGGATCTTCCGTCGATCTCGATCGAATCCACATTCGGCTCGTCGACGGGGTCCACGGCCACCATGATCGGACGGATCCCGTCAAAAATCCGGATTGCGTCCTCTGCCGAAAACATATCCGAAAAAATGATCACCTCATCGACGTGATAGGTTGAGGCAAACCGCATCAAAGTCATGCGATCTTCGATCGCAGCGCAACACAGGATAATCGGAACCAACCGGCGGTCCTGAAGCCTATGGACCAATGCGTCCAGTTCCTCGGCTTCGCATGGGTTGGCGATTGTGTTCACCACAATCACCACCAGGCGCGACCGCTGGCTGTGCAATGTCCGGGCAATGGCGCTTGGTTGGTAGTTGTGCTCGATAGCCGCCGAAAGGATGGCTTCTCTGGTCGCTTTCTTGATGCTGGCGGTCGGGGAGAAGGCCCGCGAAACGGTCGCGGAAGAAAATCCAGTCAGTTTGGCCAATTCTACCGAGGTTATTCGCCTTTTCCGCATCCGGGCTACCGTTTGATTCATCTAATGTCTTCCACACAATTCCGCTTCGTGCAGTGCTTGCGGTGTTGGCGTTCCACTTGCCTCATTTCGGGTCAAGTCACGTCTCCAGGGGATGGGGATTCGGCCGGTGCCAGTTCGCCAGAACGCGGCCATCCGCGTGCGGCTGTCGTGCCCACCTGATTGCATTTGCAATGACACGCCGGACATGCGGGTTGAAATAGATCGGGAACGTTTCATGGCCTGGCCAGAAAAAACCTGACAACGGCCGCGCAAGAATGCGCATCCGCTTCGAAAAACTTCACCTCCTTGAAACCAGGAAAGAAACACCAGCTCGTCAGGAGATGGAATGTCGAAGGGTTCGCCATACATCTCCGATTGGGGAATGTCGAAACTCGATGGCAGGCCTTCGGCCACCGGATCCGACGGGGCAACAACCCACACCCGTTCCGTCTCGCCTTGCGGTTGTTCACGCCATGCCAGATTGCAACTGATACCCATCAATCGCTTGAAGATCTTCGAATGATGGCCTGAATGAAGGACCACGGGTCCCATACCGGAGAGAACCCTTCGCTGCACGCGGTCAACCAGATCATCGGGTACGTCCTCATGGGCGTCGTGCCCCCACCATACGAGAACATCCGTCGCCTCAAGCGTCTCGGGAGGCAGCCCATGATCCGGATCGCCTAAGCCCGCCGCGCGCAATATGAACCATTCATCGACAATTCCGCCGGCGATCGCTGCATCCATACCGCCTAGATATACGGATGACATGTCGGCCCGTTCACGTTGAATGCATGCCTCCGTCCAGATTGTCACGCAGCGTCCCATTCATTTCCCCTTGCCGGGCAGGAGGACTTGTTTCATCGCTATGCGATAGCCTTCCCGGTTCCGTCGAACGCATGGCATTCGCTCGCCTTTGCCTCCAAGCCTACAGAATCCCCGACTTGCACGTTCACATCGCCTTCGAGGCGGGCGATGACGGAACTCCCGCGGGTTCCGACCGTCACGTAGGTTTCAACTCCAAGCCGCTCGACAACGTGAACGTGCCAGGAGACACCTGACGTCGCATCCGATGACAGCTTCAGATGTTCTGGCCGGACGCCAATCTGAACCCGCTGGCCGTCCGCAAATGACTGGCCGTTCGCCATTTGGATGATCCATCCATTGTCGGTGCGGGCCTCTGTTCTTCCGTCTGCGCGCCGCCGCGCAGTCGCCTGTAGCAGGTTCATCCGCGGTGATCCAATGAAGGTTCCGACAAAAGTGTCAGCAGGATGCTTGTACAGTTCGATCGGCTCGGCCGACTGCGCGACTTCGCCATCTCTGACGACCACAATCTTGTCAGCCATGGTCATCGCTTCGACCTGATCGTGGGTGACATAAACAACGGTTGCCGACAGGGTCTGGTGCAGCCGTTGCAATTCGCCGCGCATCTGGACCCGCAAGGACGCGTCGAGATTGCTCAAGGGTTCGTCAAAGAGAATGACGGAGGGTTTTTTGATAATGGCCCGGCCGATTGCCACTCTTTGCCTCTGTCCTCCCGAGAGGGCCGCAGGGCGGCGGTCGAGCAGGTCCGACAACTGGAGGATCTCGGCCACTTCCTGAACCTCTCTGCGAACTTTCCGTTTGGGCACATTCTTCAGATCTAGCGAGAACCCTATGTTTTGTGCGACCGTCATGTGCGGATAGAGTGCATAGGACTGAAAGACCATCGCGATTCCGCGCTTGTCCGGTGCGGTGTCATTCAGACGCTTTCCGTCGAGGAGGAGGTCGCCAGAATCGATTGACTCCAGACCTGCGATCAGGCGCAGGAGTGTTGTCTTTCCGCAGCCGCTTGGCCCGACAAGCACCGTGAATTGACCATCCTCGATTGCAATGCTGACGCCCTTCACGACGTCCACGTTGCCGAAGGACTTGCTGACGTCCCTGAGTTCAATCGTAGCCACCGCGTTTTCCTTCCTTGCGGGTCAGCCCTTGACACCGCCGCTAAAAGTCTGAACCAGGAATCGTCTCGCGAAACCAAACGCAATGACCGCAGGCAGCGTGTAAATGACGGCAAGTGCCGCCATGAAGCCGAAGTCCATCTGGTTTACTCGCATGTAGGCTCGGAACAGGCCGAGCGGCAAAGTCTGCAATTCGTTCGAAGACAGAAAGATCAGCGGCATCAGAAAATCGCCCCAGGCAATGATGAAGGCGAAAAGCCCTGCAGCTGCTAGTCCGGGGAGCGCCAGCGGGATCAGGACCTTGCGGATACGCTGCAGGAGCGTTGCCCCGTCCATCAGGGCAGCCTCTTCGTAATCCCTTGGAATCGTGTCGAAATAGGTTTTCATGATCCACAAGGCGAGTGGCAGCTGGGTGGCCGCAAGGACCAGAATGATCCCGAGATAACCGTTCACGAATCCCACGATATGCATCGACGAACGGACCAGTTCAGACGGCATGATCGCCCGCACGATGAATTCAACGGGCTGGTTTGCCGTCAGGAGCACCTTGTACAACGGAACGATCAACGCCGTGGGCGGCACGACGCGTATCAGGATAATCGTGTACAGGAACGGTCGCCGCCACCAGCCTCGGCTGCGCGAGAGGGAATAGCCGCCGAGGCCGCCAAGGACAATGACGATGAGGGTCGCAGAGCCGACAACGATCGCGGAATTTGCGATCCACAGGAATCCGTCATGCTGGCCGAATATGCTTGTATAGTGATGCAGCGACCATGACCGCGGCATTTTCAGGAACTGGCTCGGCTCCGCATCGACGGAAGCGACAAAAACCCAGACGAACGGTATTGCACAGTAGAGACAGATCAATACGAGGATGAAGCCGGCGGCAGCCTCTGCCGCCCGAGCCCGGGCCCGTTCACCGGGTGAAATGCCAGACATCTCTAGACCTGCACCCTCAGGAGTCGCACATAGGCAATTCCGATGACAAGCGAAATTGCCAGCATGACCACGGCGACCGCGGATCCGAAGCCGAGCTGAAACGCCGTGAAGGACTGGTTGAAAATGTAAATCCCGATGATTTCGGTCGCGCCTCCCGGACCGCCGCGGGTCAGGGCGTAGACAAGGCCGAACAGCGAAATCGTCGTGACCGTCGACACGAGCATGTAAAGAAAGATTGTCGGCATGAGCAGGGGTAGCGTGATCCTCAGGAAAATCTGGCGCACGGTTGCGCCGTCCATCCGGGCGGCTTCGTAAAGCTCGTGCGAGATTGAGCTTATTCCCGAAGTCAGGAGGATCATCGCAAATGCGATTCCGCGCCAGGTGTTGACGATTATGATCATCGTCAGCGGGAATGTTGCAAGCCAGTTCTGTGGCGGGATTCCGAACCATGCGACGATCTTGTTCAGGGTTGCGTGTTCGCCGCCTGCAAGCATGCTCACCCACATGAAGCCGGCAACGACCTCCGGCACCGCGTTAGGCATGAGTATGATGGCGTTGATCACCGGCCTGAGCCGGAATGGCCGCCTCAGAAGGATGGCGGCAACAAGTCCAAGAATGAACTGTCCGATGATCGCTGACCCGAGGACAAACCAGAAGGTCACCACCAGCGAGTTCCAGAAGTCTCCGTCCGTGAATAGCCGGACGTAGTTCCTGGTCCCGACGAAACGCGGATTCAGCGCAGCCGGTCCGGAGAGCGCTTCGTTGGTGAGGCTGAGATATATCGAATAGAATGCGGGATAGATGACCAAGGCGCCAAGCAAGACTGCTGAAGGCGCCAAGAGTAGCAGCAATTGCCGCTTTGCGCGTTTCTGATATGCCGCGATCGCCATCCGCGAACGCTATCAGCTTTTGGTCGCGGTCAGAAGCGGAGCCGATGCCGAGGCAACCGGCTCCGTATTTCTAGGTGTCGATCTCGAATGGATGCCAAAAAAAGCCCGGTGGGATCACTTTACGACATCTTCTCCGAGAAGATCGGTGGCGTACTCGACAAGAATTGCCTGCGCGCCGGCAGCGTCCGTTTCACCGCGCAAAAGGGCTTCGGTGGCGCGGGCCACACCTTCCGAGACAACTGAAAATCCCGTGGCTGTCTTGAGAAACACACCGTCGTCAACGTTCATGTGGATTGGGACCAGCGCCTTGAGCGCCTGGAAGTCCGCATTGTCCGCAGCGTCCTTCCGAGCCGGAATGTTGCCGAGCTTTTCGGCGTAGGCGGCAGCAACTTCCACCGAACCGAGCTCCAGGAGAACCTGTTTGGCTTTGTCGACGTCCGCCGCATCGGCATTCACGCCCCAGGGGCTGTCGATGTCAACGAGGACATATTGCCCACCGTCTTGCCCGGGAACCGCCCAGGTACCCACTGCATCCGTTACATTCGGTATGGGATTGCGGGATTCCGGACCCCAATCGTAAATGTAACACCATGTGCCGCATGTTGTCGCCGCGAGTTCACCCGCCGGAAACATCTCGTACTTGGGAATGATCCAGGGTTCCGGACCCAGTAACGGGTCGATCGGCATCAGATCATTGGCAATCAACTCCTCGTAGACCCCGAACACATCCATGATGCCCGGCCCCTTCAGGTTGAGAGTGCCGTCGTCATTGGCGATCTGCGGCGTCGAACTTCCCATGATCAGGTAGGTGAAGCCTTCTCCGAACGCTCCGCCACCCCATGTGACACCGGCAGGAAACAGCAGCCCGTACGCGCCTGTTTTGTCCTTGACCTCCTTCGCCCGGTCGATCAGTTCACGCCAGCTCCCAGGTTGTTCGGTTGAAATCCCGGCGGCGTCAAGGATGTCGCGACGGAAGTAGATTTGCTGGACATTCACCATCGACGGAAGGACGTAGATTTCGCCGTCGCCAGCAGTGACGAGGGACTTGGCGACATCGAAGAGATGATCGTATCCCTCCCAGGCGCGCATTTCGGCACCAACAGGCGCCAGATACCCGGCTGCGACCATGTCCGCCACGTCCTGGCCACGAGGTGCGGTGAACAGATCAGGTGCGTTCCCGGCGCGGAGTTCGGTCAGCAGTTTGGTAAGGTAGTCCTTTTCGGGAGCTGGATATTCGACGACCTCAATCGTGACGCCGAGCTTCTCCTCAATCGCCGGAACATTCTTCATCAGGGCGTCAATCCGCGCCTGCCGGTGTTCCGCAATCCGTATCGTCTGTGCTGCTGCAGTCCCCGCCAGAATCGCCAGGATCGAAGCACTCGCAACCACAAGTGAAAGTTTCCGGATCAACATTTTGCCCTCCCCTGTTGAATCAAGACGCGAATGATTGTAAACGTTTACAATAATCATTGCAACAAAATGGTGATTCCGATTTTTGATATTGTTTTACTCATTTTTTTCAGTATGAAACGTATCACCCCTAGGCTCATTTCATAATGATAACGTTACCAAAATGGAACAAAAGCCCCTGATGGCGGACAGTCTGTCCTCAAGCCCGCGATCGGTTCCGGGCCGATTCGTGACGGTGTCCGCCTTCGCCACATTTGCGGTCCGTCTCCCGGCTTGTCATTGCATGACGGCGACAGAACCAGCTTGCAATTCTCCGCCTTGCACCTTCGATATGCGTCAGCGCATCGATACGACTTCGTTTCGCCGTCGCCCAGGTTTGGTTAGCTGAAAGGAAAGGAAATCCTCCGTATCGATACAGAGATTGCCGCCGTCGCCTGAATCGCGCGCAACTCACTTCCCGCAAGAAAAACAGTGACACCCGATCAGGAGGCGCACAACAAAGTGAAACGCCGGTTTACACGACAGGTGACAGCAGACCCCACGAAATCGATTATCCGCTGCAGACCTTTGCAGGGTTTCCCCGTGGACGTTGGTTGAGCCATGCCCGGGAAACTTCGTCTCGCAATTGCCGGAACCGGTCACAAGGCTACGGAATACGCAAGGAGCTGGCTGCAAATGCCGGATGTGGCCATCGTCGCCATAACGGACATCTGTGCAGACGCGCAGGACAGGTTCAGCCGCCTCTGTGTTGAAGCTGGCGCGAGCAAGCCGGTTTCGTTCGGCGATATGCGGTCACTTCTCCGCGGCTTCGGGAACGAAATTGACGCCGTGTACCTGGCAACACCGCATGCGTTTCACGCCAGGGACGCGATCATCGTCGTGGACGCGGGAATCGATCTGCTGATTGAAAAGCCGATGGTAACGAGCGTCGCCGAAGCACTGGAATTGGCAGGTGTTTGCCGGCGTACCGGTTCGACGGTCGTGGTCGCCTATCAGGGCGGTCTTTCGCCGCTGGTGCATGACTTGAAGTCGAGATCGACCGCAGGCGAGTTCGGTGAGCTGCTTGGCGTCTCCGGCAGCATTTGGGAGAACTGGGACAGCCTGTATGCCGGTCAGTGGAAACAGGAATCCGAGGTTTCTGGCGGCGGGTTCATGTTCGATACCGGTGCGCATTTGATGAGTACGGTGCTGACAATTGCCGATTCCGACTTTTCGTGCGTGGCGGCGTTCATGGACAGGCGCGGCCTGAAAGTCGATGTGGTCACAGCCGTGGCCGCCCGGCTATCAAGCGGTCCGCTTGTTACCATGCACGCGGTAGGGGCGGCGCCGTTTGCCTGCGCATCGAACATCTCGTTTTACTTCACTGCGGCAACAGTTCATGTCGATGCCTGGGGACGATGGCGTGAAATCGTAACTGCTGACGGCGCGATCGAGCGTGACGAGACCGAAGTCATTGACAATCCGCTGCGGGCTTTCATGGCGATCCGCGATGGCTGCATGACGAACCACTCATCTGTCGAGGACGGTTTGCGCCTGGCCGGACTCTGGGACGCTATCAAGGCTTCCGCAGCCAAGGACGGCGAGCGGGTCCTGATCGAGAAGCAAACGCTGTAGACGGAGCTTCCGGTCTCCGCTCGATCGCAGTGTTTTTTCCGATAACTCGAATTTTCTGGACAGGCGCAACCGAGGGGACCAACACATTCCGTGAACAAATGCGCGTCAAGAGCGGCGCATTAAGAGTTTTTCGTGATCTATCCTGATCTCGCCGTCGAGAATGACGATTTTCCACTCGTTCTGACTGATGTGCCGGGCCAGATCATGGTGCCCGTCCGGGACTCACCCCGGCATGATGCGGCAGATCCCAGGGTCGTCGTGGTTGCCGCGGATGAAGCCGCAGGTGCCGGCATGCTCCTGGAAGAATTCTCCGGCACCCGCCGCCGTGCGGTAATCTTGAAACCCGTGGCCGAAATCGCCGATCTGCACGACATCCTCCCCGCTGCCCGTCACGCGCCGGGCAAACACGTGGAACGGCGGAAACATCCCTTTGATGTCGCCCACGAGAAACACTTTCCCGATGCCGGCGAAATCGATCATCCGCGCGTCAGTGAATGACCATCCGGTATTCGATGGCAGCGGCGATCTCGATCATGCGCTTTAGCACAAACTGCGCTCTGACAGCGGCATATGAGGAAGTTTTGAGCAAGTATCATAACGCGTGAGTGTGTGAGCATTGGAATGAATAGAAAAAATGTCTCAAACCCTGTCCGTCAAACGACCGTCTGACGAAAAGGTGATCCGATATTTCAACTGGACCGTTGGCGTGAATATAAAGACCAGACACGTTTTGTGTGCTTCTTGAGGAAGTTCGGGGCGTCGTGCCCCTTGACACCCAAATTTGCTGCAAGTTTGAAGAATGCCGGGCTCGGACGAGTTTTCCCCACGGACTGTCGGTGGACAAGGACAGACAACAAGATTCCATCTTTTGAGAAAGTGTCCTTCGAAATAGCACCGAGAATGCTCCCGATCTTGCTGCGGTGATGGGGATTCTGTGTGGTCATCCCCAATTCGCGCATGAATGGACCATAGGTCGTCGTTTTGCGGTTTTTGGCGCAGTCTTCCAGCAACTCGCGAGCCTTGGATGCCAAGGCACGGTCGTCCCGGAAAGTTTCGATGACTTCTTTGGCGCAGAGAAATCGCCTATTGCCGATCGTTACTTCCTTAAGTCGTCCAGCGTTGATTCGAGCTTCAATCCCAGCCCGTGACAAATTGAGCGCCTTTCCACCCATCTTCTTGGGAATGATGGCGAAGCGCAGTGGATTTTGGAACAAGCGGTCCAGATAGTCATCGATAGTGTTGAACTCCAAAGGTTTCACAGTGTTTCCGTTCCTATTCGCTGAATCCAGATAATGCATTATTTCTTATCTGGATATCAAATACGCTATTATTAACATATTGTCTATTCTGGATTGCAAATCTTTTTCCTTTGTTTTCCACCGAAATCGACTTGGACAAGGTATTCTAGAAAATGCAATCGTCGGGATCCGCCAGGGCATTCCGGGCGGGAAAACGGACGAGCAGGATTCGGAAGGTGTTCAGGGACTACCGGAATTACCGGGTCGGTGCCGAGAAACCTGGAGGTGCGCGTTCAATCGACAAGACAAGAAAAATCACTTCCATCCGGCCAGCACCGAGGCACTCCGCCGCCGGTCGCCGCACCTCACCCGCTGCGAACTCGACCTGTCGCGCCCCGATTTTGCGGACCCGGACGGAAAGAAACCCTCCTGACCTGTTTCGGGTCTCTCTCGCACCGTTCGCGGGTGGATTGCCCGTGCATTTAGGGCTGAGCGGCGCGAGAGGGTCGTTCTGTCGCCATGGTCCCAGCTGGAGTCTGCATTCGGGGTGTTTGTGTACCGCGACACAAGCAACGCCCCCCCTGAGAATTGGCCGCGGCGGCTTAGATTCTAACCCGAGCTGGACAGGTCTGCGCGAAATCCTGCCCGGCGCCGCCAATTCCGGTTGTTCCAGCCATGCACTCAGCGCATGCCGCGGGACTGCCTGCGATCCGGATTCACGTCAGGCTGACAAAAGTTGTATCTCTCACCGATCGTGCCGAAAACACTATCGAAGGATTCGACACATGTAATTGGAAACATCGCCGTGCATTCGCGGCTTGGATGGCTGTTTGATGACGCAAATGGCCTATTTATAGTTTGTTTTCGGTATTCATACCATATATTGTCAAAAATTAGCATTAATCGACCGTCCATGAGTTGTGCCGGGCGGGATCACGGCAGGTTTCCTGATTCGCACACAGGGTATCCACAGGAAATCCAGATTGAACCGATTTGCAGGGTGACTAAAGTCCTTCCGGTCGGATTCGAATCCAGTTGAAAGGGACGCAGATGGTGGATGTCAGAGCGTTCCAGAGATCGTCCGAGCAAGACCCCTCTTCGACCGAACTTCCGTATAATATTGAACTGGAACAAAACCTCCTCGGCGCGTTACTCATCAACAATGAAGTCTTCTCGAAGATCGAGGGAGTCGTCGCCGCAGAGCATTTTTTCGATCCTGTCCACGCGAAGATATTCGGGTTGATATCGGACCGGATCCGCGCAAACACCATCGCCTCACCGATCACGCTCAAGGTATTCCTGGAAAACGACCCGGGACTGGCTGGAATAGGTGGCCCCGCTTACCTTGCGAGGCTCGCCGGATCGGCGACGTCGATTTTTGCATCCCGCGATTACGCCAAGATCATCCATGACCTGGCGATACGCCGAAGCCTGATTTCTCTTGGTGAAGAAATCTCCATGAAGGCAGCCAGGGTTGATGCGGATACCGAGCCTGAAGAGCAGATCGTCGAAGCCGAGCAGCAACTCTACCAACTAGGCGAACACGGCCGGATCGATCGCGGTTTTCGCAGCCTGCGAAAGGCACTCACGGAATCCGTTGACATTGCCACCGCGGCCTACCAGCGGGGCAGCGGGTTGGCCGGACTGGCAACCGGCCTGCATGACCTGGACCACAGGCTCGGCGGGCTTCACAAATCTGACCTCGTTATCCTCGCGGGAAGGCCATCGATGGGCAAAACCGCACTTGCCACCAACATCGCCTTCCACATTGCCACCCACCCCGAACGCCACGGGACAAATGGTTCAGGAAGTGACAAGGTCCAAGAGGGGGTTGTCGGGTTTTTCTCCCTCGAGATGTCGCGTGAGCAGCTTGCCACGAGGATACTTGCCGATCTGGCCCGAACTCCTTCCAACCTGATTCGGCAAGGCAGGGTCGAAAGGGACGACTTCCGGAAATTCGTCGAAGCAGCAAACAGGTTTGAAGCCGCTCCGCTGTTCATCGACGACACACCGGCATTGCCGATTAACCAGGTCGCCAGTCGTTCGAGAAGACTCAAGCGCACGCATGGACTCGATCTGATTGTTGTCGACTACCTTCAACTCGTTCGCCCGACCAATCTCAGGGACAGCCGCGTCAATGAGATCACCGAAATTACCCAGGGGCTGAAGGCACTGGCGAAAGAACTCGACGTCCCAGTCCTCGCCTTGTCCCAACTTTCCAGGCAGGTCGAAAACCGTGACGACAAACGACCAATGCTGTCGGATCTCCGCGAGTCGGGCTCGATCGAGCAGGACGCGGACGTGGTGATGTTCGTGTTTCGCGAGGAATATTATGAAGAAAGGAAAAAGCCATCGGAAGACGACGGTGAGAAACTGAAGGAATGGCTCGAAAAGATGGAAAAAATCCATGGGGTTGCCGAAGTCATAATCGGCAAGCAACGTCATGGTCCGATCGGCACCGTCGAACTCAGTTTCGAGAGCCAATTCACCAGGTTCGGCAATCTCGCGAGGGACCGTGACAAACCAGCGTATGGCGTTCCTGCCGGAACATCAACACACGGTTATCGGGCAACAAGTTCGCCGGCCGGAAACCTGCCCTTTCCCGATGACGACGAGGTTCCCATTTGAGGTCGACGCGTGGCCTCTGGCCGATCGGCATTTCCAACCGGGAAAGGCAACCGAAGAAAGACGCTGGCGCCAGAACCTATCGATCGGTTGGCTGGATGGTATGATGTCGCAGACCTGTTGCCAGTGTTTCCGGACCCCGAAACTCAAGCCTGGGGATTTCTCAATCAAATCTGAATCGATTGAGAACAAGCCTTATGTGCCCGTGGGCCAATTCCCGAAAAAGGAACGATCTTGGCCCGTCCCGATCTGACCATCGATCTCAACGCGATCGTCGCCAACTGGCAGGCTCTGGACCGGATGACCGCCGCGTCGGTCGAAACCGCGGCTGTCGTCAAGGCCGATGGATACGGACTTGGCGCCGATCGTGTCGTCACGAGCCTGCGCCGTGCGGGTGCGCGATCCTTCTTCGTCGCAATTGCCGAAGAAGGGCCGGCGATCCGCCATGCAGCTGGTCCGGATGCGAAAATTTTTGTCTTTGGCGGCCATATGAGCGGAGACGCCCCAATTCTTGCCGGCCACGGGCTCATTCCGCTCCTGAATTCGAGACAGCAGGTAAATCGTCACCTGGCGTCGCTGCCTGACCATCCGTTCGGCCTCCAGATCGACACGGGAATGAGCCGGTTGGGCATGTCCAGTAGGGAATTTGCCTCCGTCCGACATATGATCGATCCGAGAGGGGCCCGGTTGGTGATCAGTCACCTTGCGTGCTCGGACGACGAAACCGACAAACGGAATCAGGCTCAGCTTGCGGCATTTCGCGAAATGACTGCAGACTTCCCTGCCCCGCGTTCGCTGTCCGCGACCGGAGGAATACTGCTCGGTCAGCAGTATCACTTCGACCTGTGCCGGCCAGGAATCGGACTATACGGAGGCGCGCCGTTTCGGACCGCCGCACCGGTTGTTTCACTGGATGTCCCCGTGATCCAGACCCGCGAATTGTCGGCCGGAGATTTCGTTGGCTACGGAGCGAACTGGACTGCGAAGAGAGCAAGCAGGATTGCGACAATTGCCGCCGGATATGCTGACGGGTTGCATCGGGTCATGGGTGGTGGCGGCGCTTTCTCCTGTTGGGTCAGTGACGCCCGCTGTCCGGTTGTGGGTCGGATTTCGATGGATTTGATCACGATCGACATCACGGACATCGAGGGCACGCCCGAGCGGGTCCAGGTTCTGAACGAACACCAGACGATCGACGATCTGGCCGAAGTCGCGGGCACGATCGGATATGAAATCCTCACCACCCTTGGACAACGCTTTCGTCGCAGGTACATAGGTGGCTGATCATGACATCGGTTCTGCCCGGGTGCCCGAAAACCAGCGAGTGACTTTCATGATATTGCGATTGGTCCTCTGGATCGGCCTGGTATGTACTTCGGTCGGGAGATCGACTCTTGCAATGTGCAGGGCGGTCGGAAGCGTCGCGATATTCTCCGCGAATGCGGTCAGCCACGTCGTGCGTCCGCCTGTCTATGCCCGGGAATTCGGTCAGCAACTCATCGCCGTGGGTTACTTCAGCCTGCCTGTCGTCGGCCTGACAACCCTGTTCACCGGGGCGGCGCTCGCCCTTCAAATCTTTGCCGGCGGTTCCCGCTTCAACGCAGAATCCGTCGTTCCCACGATCGTCGCGATCGGAATCATCAGGGAACTCGGACCAGTCATCGGCGGGTTGATGGTCGCTGGCAGGGTCTCGGCGTCAATTGCGGCCGAGATCGGCACCATGCGGGTGACTGAACAGATCGATGCCCTTGAGACACTGTCGATAAATCCCGTCAAGTACCTGGTCGTTCCGCGAGTCCTCGCCGGAGTCGTTACCATGCCGGTCCTCGTGTTCATCGGCGATGTCATCGGGATTTTCGGTGGGTTCCTGGTTGGGACGCAAAGGCTTGGCTTCAACGCGGCCGCCTACATCCACAACACATGGAACTTTCTCGAAGTCGGCGACGTGGCGTCGAGCCTGATCAAGGCGGCCGTGTTCGGATTCATCATCACGATGATGGGCTGTTACCATGGATTTCGGTCAGGTCGTGGCGCCAAGGGCGTCGGGCGCGCCACGACAAACGCGGTGGTTGCGGCGTCGGTGCTGATATTCGCGGCCAATTATCTTTTGACTGAATTGTTCTTTTCGGCATGACGATCATTTCCATTGACGGCGTTCACAAGTCCTTCGGAGACAATCGAGTTCTTCGCGGGATCGATTTGGTCGTCAAGGAGGGCGAGAGCCTGGTCGTTGCGGGTAGATCCGGTAGCGGCAAGTCGGTTTTGCTCAAATGCATTCTCGGACTGGTCACGATCGACCAGGGCTCCATCAGGGTCCAAGGGGAACCGCTGACCAACCGGAAACGGACAGAGTTTCTCGAACACTTCGGGATGCTGTTCCAGGGAGGCGCGCTTTTCGACTCTCTTCCCGTATGGCAGAATGTTGCGTTCCGCTTGTTGCGCGGCAAGCAGAAACGCCACCCCGGCGAAGCCCGTGTAGTCGCGATCGACAAACTTGGACGGGTGGGACTGGATCCGGACATCGCCGATCTGTACCCGGCGGAGCTTTCCGGCGGAATGCAGAAGCGGGTCAGCCTGGCCCGTGCGATCGCGGCTGATCCGAGCGTCATATTCTTTGATGAACCCACGACCGGTCTCGATCCGGTCATGGCAGACGTCATCAATGACCTGATCCGCGGAATTGTTGACGAACTTGGAGCGACGGCGGTCACGATCACCCATGACATGTCGTCGGTTCGGGCCATCGGTGATCAGATCGCGATGATTCACGAGGGAACGATCGGCTGGTACGGCCCGGTCACCGACATGGACCGTTCCGGCAATCCTCACATGGAAGAGTTTCTCGGGCGCCACCGTCGCGTCGACACGCAGGCTCAAGTCCCGAGGAATGGGTCCGATCGCCCGAGTGCGCCCGGTCGGGACGGCTGACGCCATGACCATCCTCACCTTGCTGCTCGCGGTTCTCCTCGCCGCATTCATATTCGCCGCGACCCTCTTCTCGGCTTCGCAGGTGTACTTTTCCTGGAATCGCAGATGGATCAGCTTGACGCATGCGCTGTCTGTATTCGCGACATTGGTCGGGATGGCGGCACTTCATTTCGGATCGGGGGCCCTGTCGGTCGTGGCGGGCTTGCCGTTGCTTGTGTCCTCAAGTGCGGCGTTTTTTCTTGAGAAGCGCTGGAATCGCGTTTTCCCGCCATTCCAGGCCGGGTTTGCGTCCGTGCTGCTGATGTATCCCGCGCTGGTCGTCGAATAAGCATCCATAATGGCGAGACCAGTCACGATATTCGTCTGCCGTTCATGCGGAGCGACCCACAGCAAATGGAGCGGCCAGTGCGACGCCTGTGGCGAATGGAACATGATCGAGAATTCCGTGTCACTCGACAAATCGCGCGCGGGCCGGGCGACCGGATTTCGAGCCGTCGACCTGAAGAAACTGTCGGACGAGGACGTCGAGGCCTCGAGAACACTGACCGGAGTTTCCGAACTCGATCGCGTCTTCGGCGGCGGTATCGTCCAAGCATCCGCAATTCTTCTCGGGGGCGATCCCGGAATCGGCAAGTCGACCCTGCTCCTCCAGGCAGCCGCCCGCCTCGCCGATAGTGGTACGAACACCGTTTACGTGTCCGGCGAGGAAGCCGCGGCCCAGATCCGCATGCGCGCGCGGCGCCTCGGCCTTGCATCCGCACCCGTCCGGATCGCTGTCGATACGAGTTTGCGAGACGTCCTGGCGATGCTTGGCCAGGAACGGCCCGATGTCGTGATCATCGATTCGATACAGACGATGTGGCTTGAAGGAATTGACGCATCACCCGGCTCGATTGGCCAGGTTCGTGCGTCGACGCATGAGCTCGTACATTTCGCCAAGAGTACCGGAACGACGGTCATTCTCGTCGGCCATGTCACCAAGGACGGCCAGATCGCCGGGCCGCGCGCCATCGAACACATGGTTGACACGGTCCTGTATTTCGAGGGCGACAGGGGTCACCATTTCCGCATCCTGCGAGCGGTCAAGAATCGCTTTGGCCCGTCCGACGAAATCGGTGTGTTCGAGATGACCGGGAAGGGTCTGGAGGAGGTCGCCAATCCATCCGCCCTGTTTCTGTCCAAACGCGAGTCCGTCACGCCCGGTTCTGCCGTCTTTGCCGGGATCGAGGGATCGAGGCCATTGCTCGTCGAAATACAGGCCCTGGTCGCGAATTCTCCGCTAGGCTCTCCACGGAGAACCGTCGTTGGTTGGGACGGCGGCCGACTTGCCATGATCCTCGCCGTGCTCGACGCCCGCACCGGAATTTCGTTTGCCGGCAAGGATGTGTATCTGAACGTGGCCGGGGGTCTGAGGATCACGGATCCGGCAGCTGACCTGGCCGTGGCCGGTGCACTTGTATCTGCCAATGAGGGGGTAGCGATCGCCGGTTCGGCGGCCTTGTTCGGAGAGGTGAGCCTCTCGGGCGCCCTCAGGCCGGTTGCCCAGGTCGACCCAAGGTTGCGTGAAGCCCAGAAGCTCGGATTCGACACGGTCTACGCACCGTCACAGAAGAAGATCCGGACGGATTCGGGCCTCGTTATTCGGGAAGTGCTTGAACTTGGGGAATTTGTGAACGAAATATTGGCGGCCCGGCCATCAACGAGCCGCCCGCCTGACGCACAATCTGGAGACTGACCGGATGGAGGAGATCACGATCTTCGATGGTATCGTTGCGTTCGTGATGCTGTTTTCAGGGATTCTCGCCTATTCCCGTGGCCTGCTCCGGGAAACTCTGGCGATTGCCGGCTGGATCGTCGCCGCGATCGGCGCTTTTTTTATTGCGCCCCTGGCGACACCGCTCGTTTACGAAATTCCGTTTCTGAGCGACATCATCGGGAGTTCCTGCGAACTTTCGATTATCTCGGCTTTCATTGTCACGTTCATACTTGTTCTCATCGTCGTCTCGGTTCTTGTTCCGGTACTTTCGGGAACCGTGCGCAATTCCGCTCTTGGCGGGATCGATCAGATGTTGGGGCTGATGTTCGGGATTCTGCGCGGACTGGTACTCGTACTCGTCGTGCTGATCGTCCACGACCGCCTGGTGCCGAAGGGAGACGGAATCGACATGATCGAAGACAGCCTGACGAAACAATTTTTGTCGACGAGTCAGGCCGGAATCGAAACCCAGATTCCGAACAACGCGCCGAAGTGGATCATTGACAGGTTCGATGAACTCATGGTGTCCTGTCGACCTCCGGATCAAACCTCGACGCCGGGTTCGGACACCGTGACCGAAAACGACGAGTCCGCCGGCGGCGATTCCAAGGCGGCCGAAAGCACATCCGGTACCGGGGACGGCAACACGGACACAGGACAAGGAGCCGGGGAATGAAGCGGCGGTGCCGCCCGACAGGTAGTCGGCGTATCGATTTGAACCGAATGTGTGCCCATGCAACCTGATGCGCCCGCATTTCGTCCGGACCCGTTCGGGTTCGGGAAACCCCGTGAAGAATGCGGAATTTTCGGCATCACCAACAATCCGGATTCCGCGCAGTTTGTCGCACTCGGACTGCATGCACTTCAGCACAGGGGGCAGGAAGCAGCCGGCATTTGCGCCTTTGATTGCACCGAGGGGTTCAACACGATTCGGCGCTTCGGATATGTCCGCGACAACTTCACCAAGTCGTCGGTTATCGATTCCCTTCCCGGAGACCTTTCAATCGGGCATGTCCGTTATGCGACTACCGGCACGAAAGGTCATACTGCCATTCGAGACGTGCAGCCGTTCTTCGGGGAACTCAGGCACGGCGGCTGCGCCATCGCGCATAACGGTCACCTGACCAACGCGGATTCACTCCGGCGTTCCCTGATCGGCGACGGCTCCATCTTCCAGTCGTCGTCGGATTCCGAGTGCATCATTCACCTGATGGCGCGATCGACGGAACGTTGCATTCTCGGCCAATTGAAGGACGCCCTTCGCCAGGTCGAAGGCGCGTTCTCGGTCATTGCCATGTCGCAGGACCACCTGTTCGGAGTGCGGGACCGCTTCGGCATCAGGCCCTTGGTGCTCGGGCACGTGGGCAACAGCCATGTTCTCGCCTCCGAGACATGCGCCCTGGATATCATTGGCGCCGATTTCGAACGCGAGATCGAACCTGGAGAACTGGTGGAGATTTCGCCGGAGGGGATTGCAAGCCATTTTCCGTTCAAACCCGCGAACCCGCGTCCCTGCATCTTCGAGCACGTCTATTTCTCACGCCCGGACAGCGTCTTCGGGGGTCAGTCGGTCTATGAAACCCGCCGTCGGATCGGAGTCGAGCTCGCGCGCGAAGCACCGGTCGAAGCGGACCTGGTGTGCCCGGTCCCCGACAGCGGGACGCCGGCGGCGATCGGATTTTCCCAGGAAAGCGGAATTCCGTACGCCTTGGGAATCATCCGGAACCAGTACATCGGCAGGACGTTCATCGAGCCGAGCGAGAGAATCCGCAACATCGGAGTCCGCCTGAAACTCAACGTCAACCGGGCGCTCATAAGGAAAAAGAGGATCGTCCTGGTCGACGATTCGGTCGTGCGCGGGACAACCTCCCGCAAGATCCGCGAAATGATCGTCGACGCCGGTGCGAGCGAGGTTCACTACCGTATCGCGTCTCCGCCGACGACCTGGCCCTGTTTTTACGGCGTCGACACGCCCCAGCGCGAAAAGCTGCTGGCGGCAACCATGCCGGAAGAGGAAATTCGCGAGCATCTGCAGGTGGCGAGCCTCAAGTTCATCTCCCTTGACGGCTTGTACCGCGCGTGCGGCCAGGCATCGGGACGCGACTCGTCATACCCCGCGTACTGCGATGCCTGTTACTCGGGCGATTATCCCGTCCAGCCGCCGACGACGGCGCTCGTCCCCCAGGATCTTGACGCGGTACCGGCCTGAGCATGGACGCATTTGAAGGGCGGGTTGCACTGATCACTGGTGCTTCGCGGGGCTTTGGATTCGCCGTGGCCACAGCCTTCGCAAGCCGCGGTACTCATGTGATTTCGGTCGGACGAACAGTAGGCGCATTGGAATCCCTGGATGACCGCATTCGGGAATTGGGCGGAAGCACGACCCTTGTGCCGCTCGACATTTGCGACGCAGACGGAGTCGGACGCCTCTGCAGCGAAATCCGGGAACGGTGGAAACAACTGGATTTCTGGGGTCACACGGCGGTTCATGCTCCCCCACTCTCACCAATCGCTCATTCGTTTCAACGCGACTTGACCAAGTGTCTTGAGATCAACGTCGTTGCGGTCGCAGGTTTGATTGGCGCAATCACGCCCATGCTGACGCCTGCGACAGGGACCGTCGTACATGTTGACGATCAGGTTCACGGTGGAAAGTTTCATGGCGCATATTCGGCGTCAAAGGCAGCACAACGCATTCTGTTCGAAACATGGCGAAACGAGGTGGCCTTCGGACATGAGCGTTTGCTGACATTCACTCCTTGTCCAATGCCTACTGGCGTCAGGGCAAGGTTCTATCCGGGCGAGGATCAATCTTCACTATACTCTCCTGAACAACAGGCCGAGGAATTGATGTCCCAAATCAACTGCACAACTTCGACTTAATTTCTGAAGTTCTTTCCTATCTTCATTCCCTAGCCTCGATCCCCAACTCAACAGAATAATGTGAAGGAATTGCGCCCTGGCAAGGGGATTTCGCGTCCTGATCGGTGATTTCCGGAGTCCCGGTATCATATATTATTGACAGTTAGACGGAACTTCATCGCGAAATTTTTGAAAAATCCTTAATCGTCAGCGAGATAGCTGATTTCGGGCGGGACTCGACATGTAACAGCCCCGACGGGCCTGGTCACGAGAGGAATTTGGCGGGTTCGATCTCCAGAAGTTTGAAGGCCCGGCTCTGCAACGGCGTCGGCTGCGTAAACACCGGAAAATGGTGGTCGGGATTGGATGGAACCGTCGCCTCGTTCAAACTCAGCGTGGCCAGGTCGGCGAGAAGCGTCGTCAGGCTGTGAACCGGCAGCCCGTCGGAGGTCAGTTTGGTGTCGGCCTTGAGCTTGGCGCTCTCCGAGACCTTTGCAGGCGCCACCGGTGACGTGCGTTGTGCCCGGGCGCCCTCACGATCGTCATCCTCGAACAGGAGCGGCGCCAGGCGACGGCGGAGATGCCATTCAACGTAGAAGGCCAGCACGCACAGGAAGACATGCGCCCGGACATGGTCCCCGGAATAGACGTGGACCGGCCGGATCTCCAGCCGCGATGCCTTGAGAATTCGAAACGCCCGCTCGACTTGCGCGAGGGACTTGTACGCCTCCACCGCCGCCTCCGGCCCGATGGCTTCGGGATCAAGGCTGGTGCGGATCACGTAGACACCGTCAAGCCGTGCCTCGGCGGCAATCCGTTCCTGACGCCGGCTCCAGGTGATGGCGCCGTCGGTGACGGTGATCTCGAAATGCTTCTCCACCTTCCTGCGGTTGGCCTCCCGTCCCACCCTGCGGTTGATGGCCTCCCGGCCCTTCAGCCGCCCCGCGCGCACCGCCGCCGCAATCGTCTCCAGCGTCTCCTCCGTCGCCAGCAGCAGGTCCTCCCGCTTGCGGGCCCGTTCCTCCCGTAACCGCGGGTTCAGGCAGACCATCAGCCGCTCGCCGGGAAAGTCCGGGCCGGTGACCTCCGCAACCGCGTCGGGAACCAGGGCCTCGGGGATGAGCGGGGGCGGCTCGTCCTCACCCGCCGGACGCAGGAGCTTGCGGATGTCCCTGGTCTTGAGGGCCGAGATCCAGTCGAGATCCGCCGGCTCGAGATCCTCGTGGATGCGGGCCGTGGTGATCATCCCCCGGTCGCCCACCAGCGCCACATGGTCGACGCCGAAGCGGGTGCGCACCCGATCCACCTGGGACGCCACCGTGGAGGGATCCCCGGTGTTGCCGGCAAACACCTCCACCGCAACCGGACAGCCGTTCGCGGCACAGAGCAGTCCGTAGGTGATCTGCTGCTTGCCCGTCTTGCCGTCGCGGTTGTGGCCGAAGGCCGCCAGGGGGCAGCACCGTCCCTCCAGGAAAGAGCTGGAAACATCGTACGAGTTGCCATCTGACTGATCACCTCCATGTTGCAATTCAGGACGGATTCCGGAAGCGCCCCGCAACCCGTTGACATGATGCTGTTTTCTTCATGTTGCCGCGCTTGAGCGTGAATCGCCGGATCCCGGTTTACAACGTGCAACTGCCGGAATGCCCGCGATTGGCTCACATGTTCGCCGGGTCCGGACCCGCCGACCCGGTGCGTCCCCCTCGCTTGAACGCCGGATCCTTGCCGAAAGCCCGCACGACAGGGGATCCGACGGCGATTCCGCACAGGCAGAGTCGCAAAATCAGCCCCGCAGGCGGGGTTTACGTCATGCAACTCCGGGGCCGCAGCCGTGATCGCCGGGTCAGCCATCGCCTGCCTCCGGGGTCTCGAAGAGGGGAAGCCGGTCTTCGCCAAGCTGAACATACAGTCCCTTGACCGAACCGCGGCGGATGTGCCGGGCCTTCAGCGCACCGGACCGGATCCGCTGCCAGATCACCTGACGGGACACGCCAAGACGTTTCATCGCCCTGTGAAGCGACACGAAGCCGGCCGGCGGTTCGTCACAGAACTGGCTGCGCAACTCCGGCGTCATGCGGATCCGATAGGGCGCCCCGGATGCCGGTTGTTCGGCCGGCACGATCCCTGCCCGGATCCAGCGGTAGAGCGTGCCGTCAGTTGTTTGCAGTTCACGGGCCGCTTCGGCCACGCTGAGCAGGGGGGCGTCGGGATCCCGCCTTTCGGCGCGCCAGGCCGGAATGTCGTTGCGCACCCTCAACTGCCGGACGAGATACGCCGTAAACGCAAGCCCCTTGGCGGTGCGCCGCCCCTGGCGGTTGAGAATGGTCGCCGTCCGGGCGTCCGGGTAATGCGCGGCCAGCCGGCGGACGAGCGCCACCGTGTCGATATCGTCACGGACCACCGCCGGAGCCTGGTGCGACGGCAGCTCAAACTCATCCGTCGCGCCCCCGTGCCAACGCACGAGGATCCGAATGACTTTCGCCGTCCCGTCGCGCCAGAGCATGACCTCCTCCACCAGGCAGGCCAGAAGACGCTTGCGGTCCCGGGCGGTGACAACGGGAGACTCCCAAAGCCGGGAAAGACGCATGCCCAGGGCATTCAGCCGCGTCAGGGGCGGCGGCTCGGGACTGTCCCGCTGCGCCTGCTCCAGGGCGTCCCGGGCCGCGGCCAGGGCCTCCAGGGCCCGGTTCCAGTCGCGTTCGAGCGTATCGGCGACCAGGCGATTGTCGGGGTCCACCTTCCAATAGCGGCGTTCCGCAAGCGAGGCTTCATAGTTGCAGCGGTCAACGTCCAGCTGCAGCGTCCGATGCGCCTCCTGGTCTTTTTGCTGCTGCTGCCTGAACGCTTCGGCCGCCGCCTCGATACCGGATGCCGAAACCGCTTCAAGGAATGTGTCGCCAATCAGGGCATCGATGCGCTTGCCGCCGACCGTCATGCACGACCGTCGGCCGGAGTCTCCGTTGCGTGGCGCGCAGATATAGGACCACGCCTTGCCGTAGGCAACGCTCATGGCGCGGCCGCAGTGACCGCAGACCACGCGACCCTGCAGCAGCGCCTTGCCTTCCCGCTCCGCGCCCCCTGTTCCCGATGTCGTCGAGTTCGCCGTAAGCTGGTCCTGGATCTCAAGCCAGACCGGCCAGGGGACGTAACCCTCGTGATGATCCTTGATCAGGACATGCCAGTCCTCCGGTCCGACTCGTATAAACCCTCCCATGATACCCATGTCTATAGAGTTATGCACAGGTTGGAATCGCGCGACCTGTGGAAAACTTAAACCTGCCGCGCATGCGCAGGTGGGGTATCCTGTCGCTGGGGTCCCCTCCCCGAGCTCGGGGAGGGGACAGTGGAGCTTTGCTCCGCAGGGCGGGTCGGACCGATTCCGACTGGGTTCACGGGAACCGTCCGCAAGCGTGGTCGGCCCGTCCTCCCTTCGTCCCCTCGCGTCCTGAATGGATGCCTGGGTCAAGAACCGGATCATCACGAGAGTAGGAGCGAGAGGACAATGACGATGGTAATCGCAGGTGTGGATGTCAGCAAGGCCGTCCTGGATGTTCATGTGGACGGCGTCGACAGGACGTTCGCGAATGACAGGACGGGCTTCTGTGCCCTCGCCAACTGGCTGCGGCGATGCGCGGTCACGCGGGTGGTCATGGAGGCAACAGGGCGGATTCACCGCGGGGTGCACCGGTCGCTGCATGATCGGGGCTTCGCGGTCTTTGTGATCAATCCGCGGCAGAGCCGGGACTTTGCCAAGGCTCTCGGCGAGCTTGCGAAGACCGACCGGGTCGATGCGCGGATCCTTGCGGCCTATGGCCGGATCCTGTCCGACGCGGCTGCGCCCACCGCGCCGCTCAGCGCGTTCGTGGACGAACTCTCCGACCTTTTGGTCATGCGGGAGCAGCTTGTCGATGCCCGGACGGCACTGAACGGTACCGGACGCGAGGTCACCCACAGGGAGGCGGTCGCAGCCGGTGCCGAGGCCGTGGGCGCCGTCACGGTGGCGATTGACGCACTCGAAGACCGGATCCGGGCCCGGATCGAGGACGATCCGGAGCCCCGGAGGATTTTCGAGATCCTGACCTCGATCGCCGGTGTCGGCCCGATCACCGCTGCCGCCTTCATGTGCTGGATGCCCGAACTGGGGACCCTGGAGAACCGCCAGGCGGCGGCGCTCATCGGTGTGGCACCCTATGCGCAGGAGAGTGGCCAGTCGTCCAAATCCCGGCATATCCGGGGCGGGCGCCGCCGGCCGCGCGATGTCCTGTACATGGCGGCCTTGGCAGCGACGAAGTACAATCCGGAGTTGAAGGCCTTGTATGACCGGCTGAAGGCTCGGGGGAAACACCACAAGGTGGCGCTCGTTGCGGTCATGCGCAAACTCGTGATCCTCGCCAACGTCTTGCTTCGCGACGATCGAACGTGGACGGTTGAACTGTCCCCGGCACCGACCGGCTGAGGCGGTCGGAAGGAGGTCGACGAACACACGGGCCAAGCTGGGCTGTGCCGCCGGCGCGATCGCCGGACCTGGCGCGGGATGGGGCCTCGGGTTGTCGCCAACGGGGCCGATTCACGCTGTGGAAAACCCGGGGAAACGCTCGGAATGAGGCATGAAAAAATGCCTTTCAGCCTCAAAAAAACCGTTGACTCCAAACATGGATGCTTGCGGATGATGCGCCGGACCTGGTTGTCGTCACCCAATACCCGCTCCGTCCGCTGGCGCCCGTAGACATAGGCGCCCCCCATGGCCGGATTGCGGAGAATCGAATAAACGCGCTCGTAGCGGGTTTCGCTCCACACGACGGTGTCGCTGCCCGATTTACGGCTGGGAAGCCGGACCCCCTCATCCCGAAGCGCCTGAATCGCCTGGTGTGCCGAGCCGTGCGCCAGGAAACCGGAAAACACCCGGTCGATCGCATGCCGGACCTGCAGGTCCGGATCCTTGAGCAGCGAAGTCCCCTCCAGCACGTATCCGATCGGAATGTGGTGATACAATTCGCCGCGGGCGGCCTTGTTCCGGATGCCGCCCTGCAGGCGCGTCCGGATCAGGAAGGCTTCCGATTCCGAAAGCGTGCCCTTGATCGAGAGAACGAGATTGTCGTCATGACGCGCCGGGGAATACACCTGTTCCCCTTCAACCAGCAGCGTGTCCGTCATCCGGCACCAGTCGAGCAATTGAAACCACTCCACCGGATTCCGTGCCAGGCGGCTGACTTCAAGACCGAAGACCGCCCCCACACGACCGCGCGCGACCGCATCGGCAAGCCGCGAAAAACCGTCGCGTTCGCCCGCAAACGAACCCGAACGGCCCTGGTCCGCATCCACGGTCTCAATCAGGTCGTCGTGCCAGCCCAGGGCGCGCGCCTCGTTGGCCAGCGCGTACTGGCGCTCCGTGGATTCCCGGTTCGCGATGACCTGCGTCGGCGTCGATTGCCGGATGTAAATCAGGGCACGGCGCTCAAGGTGGCGGGCCGTGATCTTCTCGCCTGCGCTCATCGTCCATCTCCGCTGCGGCAACCTTCGTCATCAGCCGCGACAGTTGCGTCACAAACGCCGCACGGTTCTCCTGCGGAATCCTTTGCCACCGCGCCAGACGTTCCTCCCAGGCCAGAAGCGCCAGAAGCGGCGGTTCCCGATCGTGGCCCTGTGATCCCAACCCGATCCTCCAGTGTCCTGATCCGTTCAAGCAGGGCGAAAAATGCGTCAAGCGTGCCGCGGGTGCAAGCCACCGGGGTCGCGCATCCACCCAGCGTCGTCCAATCCGACGGAATCCGGAAACGCTGACCGTCCGGCATCTCCACATCCAGGAACATGCGGCCGCAGGCGTGCCTGCGAACCTTGCGGATCTTCAGTTCCAGGGTATCGTACGGGTGCTTGAAACGCTTGAGAAAAACCGGCTCCGACGGCAGGCGCCGGGAAAGCCTTCGAAGTGTATTAGTCTGTTGCCCCTTCGTAAAGGACAAGAGAATTGCCGCCCCCGAGGTGGCGGTTGGCGAGGCTCTTCTCGATCCAGGGCTGGCGCTTCAGCAGCCAGTCGAGCATGGCCAGCATCTCGTTGCCGGTGACGGGGCCGAGCCCGAGCACGGCCCCGAGGCTGGTGGATGCGGTCTCCGGCGACAGGGCCCGGGCGGTGGCGAGCTTGGAGGCGGGATCGACGATGCGCGCGACGATGGCGGCGACGGCGAGATCCCGCATGCGGTCCGCCTTGCGGCCGAGGATGCGGACCAGGCCGACCCGGCGCAGGGTGCCGAGGACGGCGGCGACGTGGCCGTGGGGCCGGGACCGGCGGATGGTGAAGATGTCCTCGGGGCGGGCGACGGTGACGCCGCCCTCGAACAGGGCCTTGATCCCCTGGATGATGTGGGGCGGGAGCTGAGTGAGGTTGGCGAGCGTCTTCTTCTTGAGGCGTCCGTTCTCGCGCCAAGCCTTTCTGATGAGGATTGTTGGCCTGCTCTGGCGGTTCGGGATGGATTCGTAATGGAAGGACATGGAACCCGATTATCTTGTGTATTCGGGTTATATTTGCACAAGATCGGGCAGTCTGTCAATTTACATGTAACATCAATCCCCAAATCCGCATCCGCCGAGCCCCGAAAAACGACTCTAAATCAACGACTTGTGGACGTTTGATTCCGTTTTGTTCCGCTGGAAGTTCCGGTTAGATTGATTCCGCCACCGTCGTATAGCGTGATGCCGAAATTCCGTCGTCACCCGCAATGGCCATCATCGCAGCCGCCGACCCTCCCGATATGGCTGTTTTTGCCCGCTTATACCCCGGATACGGCCACACAGCGGATTTTGCGCTTGACCCGGGGGATATATCTAAATATGGTGGAATTGTCAGGCTAACAGGCAAATATGAGTGCAAGGCCGCCATGCAAAACCCCGAAGACCGCTTCCTCAAACCCGAAAACAGCACACACAGGAAGTATGAGGCCCTGCGCGCACTCTTCGTCGACGGCCTCTCCGTCGACGAGGCCGCCGGGCGCTTCGGCTATGCAGCCGGAACCCTCAGGAACCTGCGCGCCGCCTTCCTCAGGGAACCCGATGAAGCCTTCTTCCTGCCCGACCGGCGCGGCAGGCGCAGGCCGCGGCCGGGGCCCGACCGCGATGCGCGGATCGTCGAGCTGCGCAGGAAACAAAACCTCTCGGCGGCGGAGATTGCCGATCATCTCACCGGCAAGGAGAAGATCCCGGTCTCCGAGACCACCGTGGCGCGGGTCATCAGGCGGGCAGGCCTGCCCAAGCTGTGGCGGCGCTCGCCCGACGAACGCAGCCGCGCGGTCCATCCCGAGCTTGCCGCCGTCGCCGACCGGCGCGAACTCGATCTCTCGCCCCGGAGCCTGCGCACCGACTTCGGCGGCCTGTTCCTGTTCGCCCCCGATCTCGCCCGCATCGACATCGACACCCTCGCCGCCGACTGCGCCCTGCCGGGGAGCCGCATGATCACCGCCGGGGATGCCCTGCGCTCCCTGCTCGCGCTCAAGCTCTGGGGCATCGGACGCCCGACCCAGGTCATGGCCGAGACCCTCGATCCGGGTCTCGCCCTCTTCGCCGGTCTCAACGTCATTCCCAAGCGTGCCACGCTCACCGAGTATTCATGCCGGGTGGACCCGCGCGGCAGTCCGGCCATGATGGAGCGCTGGCATTCTGCCGTCCGCGGCCTCGGGGTCGATTTCGGCGGCGGGAGGTCCTTCGACCTCGACTTCCACACCATCCCCTATCACGGCGACGACGCGCTCATCGAGAAGCACTACGTCTCGAAGCGCAGCCGGCGCCAGAAGGGCGTTCTCGCCTTCCTCGCCCGCGATGCCGACGCCCGGGTCTTCGCCTATGCCAACACCGGCGTGCGCAAGAACCGGCAGAACGACGAGGTCCTGCGTTTCGTCGAGGCCTGGCGTGCGCGGACCGGGGCGCTGCCCGCCGAACTGGTCTTCGACAGCCGCCTGACCACCTATGCCAACCTGGCCCGGCTCGACGCCATGGGCATCGCCTTCCTGACGCTGCGCCGGCGAACGGCGCAAATGGTCGCGTCCCTGCTCGCCGAGCCGCCGGAGGCGTGGCGCAGGATCACCCTCGCCAATGTCGGACGCATCTACCGCAGGCCCCGCATCCTCGAGCGCAGGATCCGCATCAGGGACTATCCCGGCGAGGTCCGCCAGATCGCCATCACCGATCTCGGCCACGAAAAGCCGACCCTGCTGTTGAGCAACCAGATGGACGAGCCCGCCTCCGGACTCGTCGACCGCTACGCCCGGCGCATGGTGATCGAAAACACCATCGCCGACGCCATCGACTTCTTCCACATGGACGCGCTCTCTGCCGCCGTGCCCATGCGCATCGATCTCGATGTCCAGCTCACCCTGATGGCGAGCAGCCTCTACAGGCTCCTCGGAATCCGTGTCGGACAGGGCTTCGAGGTTGCGAAGGCGCGCACCATCTTCCGCAGGCTCGTCAACGCCAGCGCGACCATCAGCATCACCGGGGACGAGATCATCGTCACCCTGGGACGGCGCGCCAACAACCCGCTCCTGCTTGCTGCAGGTTACGGGGAGATCGCCCAGCCGATCCCCTGGCTCGGAAACCGGACCCTCAGGATACGCTTCTTTTGAAATCCCGGGCGCACATTATTCCGTTGGGTTGGGAATCGAGGCAAGTGAAGTATGAACGATCTCGCCATCGATGATATGGCCATCGTGCCACCTCGCTACCGTATCATGATGCGGAAGCTGAGCAGAAATTCAAGCTTGTCGACCTGGCCGCTAATTCGCTTGAGATCGGAGTCGAACTTACGCTCCCGGACGTTCACCTGCCATGAATTCGGCGGAACGACTTCGTACCCACGACAACAACGGAATCGTACGAACGCTATGCCTTGGTGTTCTTGCGCGTCACCTGACGGAATTGGAAATCTTTCAAGTGCCGTTAACAGCAATCCTGCCGTTCGCGTATCGCTGCGGTCAGTTCGTCAAATTAGTTGGACAACTGGTGGACCTGATGTCGCAGAATATTGTCTACCCATTCGCCGAAACGAGGTGGCTACCGGAAGCGAAGAACAGGTCGGGTCGTTTCTGTGTTGATGTCGGATAAACTGTGAGAACAGCCACGAAAACCAGGCTCGACAGAGAGGGAAAAGAGCTTACGTCAAAGGGGCATCCACATACGTGGGATAGTCCTGAGAACATGTGATCCACGCGTATCGCAACGGGTAATTTTACCAATCCAAGAAAAAATGACTCATGAACAAAATAAGAACAACGTGTGTAGCATAGCCAGCAAAATTTGTGCATGTTTTGTATTTCTTGCTCATAATCAACAACTTACAGGAGGAAATCTTGCTGGCTGGCACTGAAATCACAAACACCAATCCTCCCTCACCGGATGGGTGATTGTTTTCGTGTATTGGTATTACATGGCCACCGACAAGAAACAGGGGTGAACACAGGCTGGGGCCTCGATGATAGGACGTCAGTCATCGGTGCTGGCGACGGTAGCTCCTGCCACCTTCGACAGATGCCCCTGAATTTCCGGGAACATCATCTTACCATTGCGGCTACATTGCCTCCGTCAACCGTGAGAATCGCGCCCGTGGTCTTGGTCGCCGTCGCCAGGTGCAAGAATGCCTCCGCAACATCTCTTGCAGTCACTTCTCGCTTCAGAATATTGCCGCGCATGTATTCTTCCGGCGTAACGCCGCGTGCCTGCGCCCGTTCGGCAACAAACTCATCCGTCAACAGCATGGTGCGGACCCGATCGGCATTGACCGCATTGGCGGTTATGCCCGAGGATCCGTGTTCTATCGCATACTGCCGAACAAGCGCCATCAACGCGGCCTTGGATGTCCCGTAAGGGCCGAAGTTGGGACCCGGATTCAGCGCCTGTTTCGAAACGTTGAAAACGATTGCGCCGCCCGTTCCCTGAGCCTCCATAACCCGGACGCACGCACGCGCGACCAGATGGTGCGACCAGAAATTCATGTCGAAAGCCTCTCGGAAATAGGCATCGTCCACGCTCTTGAGCGCACCCTGAAACGCCGCACCGGCGTTGGAGATCAGAATATCGACGCCGCCAAACCGGTCGACCACCTGATCGACCGCATTCTCAACCGAATCGGGAACCGTCACGTCGCAGACGACCGCCATGGCGCCAACGTCCGATGCCGCACCCCTGACCCGCTCGGCGTCAATATCAAAGATCGCAACCTCGGCGCCCTCGGACTTCAGCAGTCTTGCCGTCGCAAGACCGAGGCCACTTGCTCCCCCTGTTACGATTGCGATCTGCCGATTCAGTGGTTTTTCGACGGATTTTGCCAGTTTCGACTGTTCAATTGACCAATACTCAATGTCGAACAGTTCCTCTTCAGGCAACGAGACAAACGCTCCTATCCCCTCGGCCCTGCTGATGACATCCACCGTGGCTTCGGCTATGTCTGCGCAAACCGCCGCGTCCGCCGCCGATTTCCCGACACCGAACAGACCCAATCCCGGCACGTAGACAACCCGCGGAACGGGATCGATCTGCGTGAGCCCACCGCCTACCCTCGTGTTGTTTCGTTCGAAGTAGGCAGCGTATTCGTCGATGTAGTTCTTCACGCTTTCCGAAAGCGCCGAGGCAAATGTCCGGAGGCCATCGCTCGTGGGGGTTGGAGCCACCAGGCCAAAGCGTTTGATCCGGATCGAATGATCCGGGGTCGCGTTCCCGCGTGTCGCGTAATCACCTGCTTCCGCGCCATCGACGAATGACCGGACCTGGTCCGAACAGCGAAAGTCAAGTATCCAACGGCCGGGCCGTCCTTCCTCTTCGCCCGGCAGCGCCAAGGCACCTCGAACTATAGGCGCAACCTCGCTGACCCGGGGAGTCTTTGCCGGAAGGCCGATCGGTGTGAACGGTCGCGCCGAACCCATGTCCAGGCGTTTCTCGGCAGCCCGACACATCTGGATCATGTCGTCATAGGACCGGCGAGGGTCGTCATGAAACGTGAAGATCCCGTGGTTCATCAAGATAAGGTGCTTGGTTCCCGGCAATTCATCCAGGATTTCCTGGACTTTCTTGGCCAGTTTGAAACCCGGCATGACGTAGGGGACAATCGTCGTTTCAGGAAACAGATCGCGGATGATGTCTTCCCCGTCGGGTTGGTTCGTCAATGACAGGATGGCGTTCGAATGGGTGTGATCCACGTGCTTGTGCGAGATTATGGCGTGCAGAACCGCCTCGATCGAAGGATTCGGGGCATATGGGTCGAGAAGCAGGCGCCGCTGCGCCGCGACCAGATCTTCGTCGCTCAGCGCCGGAATACGGGCAAGCGCGGCCAACGGAGCCAGTTCGACCGCCGGTAATCCTGGAGGCTCGATCCTGGCCATGTCCCATCCTGAACCTTTGACGCAAAGCACCGTGTGTTGGACGCCGAGCGCATCCGTCGTCCGCGTCTTGACAGATGTGTTCCCGCCGCCATGAAGCACGAGTCGGGGTTCCTGACCCAATATCCGAGTCGTGTATGTTCGAATCGCAAGATCTTCATTGACGCCCATGTCGGTGTATTTGGATACCAGTGCTTTCAGTTCAGAGTCGTCCCAGCGTGATTCCATGTCTTCCTCCAGCCCCCCGCCGTTTCGGTTCTCATGCCCTTGCGGGCGCGTCTCGTTCGTGTTCGTGCGTGCCGTTCCCCGCAACTTTCGGTATCGTGCGCCCAGGCGAAAGCAATAGCGTATCGCGCACGAACGCGATATGCGCCATCTCTTCGATGATTTCGACGATGTACTGGGCAGCCATCAGGGTATTGCCAACTCCAATTGTGCCATGGTTGGCTAGCGCCGCCGCCTTGATTGCCGGTTCGTCAAAGACCGGTCCGATCTCAGCTGCGGTTTGCGGCCCGCCGTTCCTGGACAAAGGGATCACGGGAATGCGGCCGATTTTCTCGACTATCTCCACCTTCTGGCACGGTATCTCCAGACCCGCGCTCGCGTATCCCGTTGCCCAGGGACTGTGGCAATGGACCACGGCATTCACGTCTTCCCGCCGCCTGTAAAGATCGAGATGGAACTCCAAATCCTTCGACGGTTTCAGTTTCAGCCTCGAGGGCAAAATCGTGCCATCCAACATCACAACCTGCAGGTTTTCGCGGGCGCATTCATTGAATCCGATACCTGACGCCTTAATTGCGATTGCATTCCGTTCGGCAAGCCGAACCGAGAGGTTTCCACCTGCATTCGTCTGCAGGCGCAAGGAAAAGCAGCACTTCGCAGCGGCTATCAGGCAATCTTTCTTGACGATGATGTCGGAGCTTTCCAGCATGCCAAGCCTTCAGGGACGGGATTGCAACCGCGCGTCGCGCCGTCGGTTGCGCGTCGATGTGGTTATGGATTTGGATTTGTAGAGGCGCGCGAGCGCGACAAAAGTGTCGTGGCGAACAATACGCAACGCCTCGTCTTCGATCCCGTTGCACGGGCAGTCCCGTAGGGAACCCATCCGGTGGTGCAATCACACGCGCCGTAGCACGAGCAACATTCACATAATCAGCGCGAGTCTCACACGTCGCTACAAATTCTCTTGTCGCGCTTCTCACGTGCATGAAGCGGTTCGAGTGCTGCCAGATGGTCGCACCCCGCGGGCCTTTGCCAGCGTTTGAAGAGGACCGAAGGCAAAAAATTTCCGGCCACCGGGCAGAACGATTCGCGGCAGGTCTGCTGTTGCCGCGAACATGTTCTTCATGTTGACACCGTCGCCGGCAATGGCAATCCGGTTCAATTCACGGCAGGTCAGGTGGATCACGGCCTTGAAAACGCCTTTCCTTGTACATCGCGCAAATCCCGCGCCGTCAGGTCCGTCGACGTGAACGAAGGCACATTCATTACCCATTTCGCGCAATCCTGTCTGAACGGCGACAGACGTACCGCCCGTCGGGCCGAGTGCCGTTGGTCCAACCATAGGTATTGTCGATCGCAGCTGAGACATGTGCCAGCCATGACACCACCTTCATCAAAGTTCCTGGCAACAAGATCATGAACAGCACACTCAGCAACGTTGCCCATGCGGCAACGCTTCCCGGTAACGTCAACGACGAGGCCCCCGGTTCGCAGGAAATCGCAACAATGTTTACACGGACACGGCGTGCCGTCCGAGTTCGTCCCGAAGGACGCATGCCTGAGCCCGTTTCGGTTCCAGGTGCGGGTGAGCAAGGCTACCTTGGCCGTCACCGTCTAACCCTTGATTGCACCGGCCGTCATGCCGGTGATGATCTGGCGTGACGCGAGCAAGGTAAACAGAATGGGTGGCACAGCCAGCAACATGCCTGTGGCCATGATTGTGCCCCACTCGATGTTGAATTCGCTCGTGTTGTTCACGATCAGGATCGGAACGGTCTTGGTGTCCCGGTCCGCCAACGCCGAGGCCAGGAGATACTCGTTCCACGCTATGCGGAAAGTGAAAATCGCCGCCGCGGCCAACCCGGGTTTGATCAACGGCATTACAATCCGCCAGAACACCTGAAACGGGCCTGCCCCATCGATCCGTGCGGCATCTTCCAGTGAACGCGGAACCTGCACGATGAAGCTCTGGAGAATCCAGATTACGAACGGCAAATTCATTGCCACATAAATCAGGATGATTCCCGAGTGGGTTCCAGCCAGGCAAACATCGCCGCGCCCGCCAAATATATCACGGATCCAAGCGCCGACCATCGTCTGCCGGTCTATGCAGAATACGTTGTTCCAAAGGCCGAACACCGGAACGAGCAGGACGGCCGGCGGGACCATGCGCACGGCTAAAGTGCCAAGTGAGACGCTGTCGCGACCCATGAACCGGAAGCGGACCAGCGCATAGGCAGCCATGCAACCGATATATAGCGTCAGAGCCGTGGAGATCAGCGCAATGATGAGAGAGTTGATGAAGGACCCACCGAAACGGATTGCACAGAAGTCGAGGTGATCGGGTTCATACCACAGGATGTCGCATAGGGCGGTTTCGTAGTTCTGGATTGTGGGAAGGAAGAACAGCGCACTGGTCCCGGAAATGATGTCGATGTCAATCTTGAATGAATTCGAGAACATCAGGAAGACGGGGCCCACCGACATGAAGGCCAACGTCGCCAGCAGGGCATAATACGCCGGGTGCGGGCGATCACTTTTTCGCCGTGCAGGCTTCATGCCTATCCTTCCTCTTCGATGCGGCGCCTTTGGCGTTCCGCGCGCACTTCCTGCCAGCGCGTGAAAGCGAGCATTCCCAGCGTCAACAGCAACAGGAGCAGCAAAAGGTAATTGGACATTGCCGCCGCCTCGCCCAGTTCCCGGAATTCCTGCGCTGTCCGTGATATGCGCAGCGCAAGTATCTCTGTGGCGAGTCCAGGCCCGCCTTCCGTCATGACAAGAATGACCTCGAGGACCTTGAACGCGTCGATCAGCCGCAGCAACATCGTCACGATCAGTACCGGCATCATGAGTGGAAGTTTGATGTGCACGACAAGTTGCCAGCCTGTTGCACCGTCTATTCGAGCCGCCTCGAGGGCCGACTGCGGCAACGATTGAAGGGCGGCAAGAGCAAGGATGAATATGAATGGGGTCCATTGCCAGATGTCCGCGACAATCACCGACAGCAGGGCATGATTCCCCAACCAGTCGACCCCGTTAAACCCGAAGTACGAAAGCCACCGGTTAAAGGTGCCGTCCGTCGGATGATACATGAACCGCCACATCAGCCCGACAACCACGGGCGCGATCATCATTGGCAGAATGAACATGGTCCTCAAGACGGACATTCCGCGCATTTTCCGGTCAAGCAGAAACGCAAGCCCTACGCCGATTATCATCTCGAAGAAAACCACGGCGATTGCGAAATACAGGGTGACCGACACGCTCTCCCAGAACGCCGCATCCGCCCAGAGCTTGGTGTAATTGCCGAACCCGATAAATTCGCTTTCCGAAAGGGTCTGGCTTGGGTCCCAGTCCCGGAAGCTCCCGTAAACCATGTACAGCAACGGAAAAAACAATGCGATCGCCATGATGATCGCGGCCGGCGCAAGGAACAGGTACGGGGTCGACCTGTTGAGTTGGGAGCGTTTCACGGGAATTCGGATTGCCATGAACCCAGCATCGGGGGCTCGCGTGGCCGCACGAGTTTCCGCCGGCCACGCAGGGATCTATGTCATTGCCAGATGTAGTAGCCTTCCTCTTCCATGAGCGCGCGGGTACGTGCAGCCACGCCATCAAGGGCTTCCTGGGGATCAAGCCCCTCGGTCAGGACTTTCGACATGGTCGTTCCGATGTCGGCATTGATCCTGCCCCACGGCGGGATAATCGGGCGCCAGTCCGGGTCGGCGTACTTGAGTGCTTCCCCGAAAGTGGCCGCAAAGGGATACTTTGCCTGCACCTCCGGATCAGCATAGGTCGAAAACCGCGACGGGTTTCCGCCGGCCATCGTGATCAGCTTGTCGCCCTTCTTCGACGTCATCCATTGCATCAACAGGAATGCCGCTTCCTTGTTCTCTGCGTTTGACGGTATGGCAATGCCGAAGCCTCCGGTTTGGCTACCGCGCCGGACGCCTGCCGGGTGCAAAGCGTAGCCAACCTTGCCGGCAACCCGGCTCTTCTCGACGTTCTCAAACCCGGGTGCAAAGGCGATCGAATCCATGAACATGGCCGCCTTGCCGGTCGCAAAAGCGTTGGCGGCTTCAGACGGTCCGAATGCACTGCTGCCTTCCGGCCCGCAATCGACGATCGTCTTCAGAGCATTTGCCGCGGCAACGCCCTCGGGGCTGTTGATGATCGGGTTCCAATTGGCGTCGAAAACACGGCCGCCGAGCGGTGCCAAATGCAAAAGGAACGCATGGCTGGCCTGGTGGCCCGATGCCGCCCGCGAAGCCATGCCCCCCATCCCGGGTTCCAGTTCCGGGATTTTGCACGTCACATCCAGCAGTTCGTCATAGGATTCCGGGACTTTCAACCCGTGCTTTTCAAAGATGTCCTTGCGGTACATCAGGACCGACGTCTCGGAGCCTGACGGCAAGCCGAACAGCGAGCCTGTCGGACCCGGCAGATACCCTTTCGCCCCTCCCGCAACTCCGATGTTCTGGACATAACCGTCGATGAGGTCTTCGGCATCGTAGCTCGGGTCGGCAAGTTTCGGGTTCATGAAATATTTTGCCAGGTTTTCGAGCTGGTCCGCGTACACGTAGTCCGCCTTGGAAAACACGACATAGGAGATCAGGTCGTAGGCGCCTTCTTCCTGCGCCAGTTCCAGTGTCTGCCGTTCACGCATCTTGAGATACGGAAGCTGGTCTACCTCAACCTCGATTCCGGTTTCCCTGGTGAACTCCGGCAGTATCTTCACGACCGAGTTATAATGCGGAAATGCGGGAAAGTTCACGATGAGCGTCGTCCCTTCGAATTCCGCATATGGATTTGCGAACGCGTCGGAAAACGGCAGGACAAGCGCTGCAGCTCCTGCGAAAGCAAGGTTTCGAACGTTTTTCAGCATCATTTACTCCTTCTTTCTGGATGCGGTCTGCCATCAGATCGCCGTTCCTGTCGAACGGTCGAAAAGATGAACGGACTTGTTGTTCACTGCGAATTTCATGGTTTCTCCCAAGGCAACCGGAGTCTCGGACTTGACCTCGACGGAAAAGTCGGTCCCGCCACCTTCGCAGATGAGGACTGATCGCGTGCCGATATACTCGGACACCAGCACCTTGAGGTTGATCGTTCGTCCCGGCGCTTCTTCGGGTTGATACGACAGGTCGGAAGGACGAATCCCCAAGATCACGTTCCTGTTGGCCTGCCTGTGCGCTCGGACGGAAAGTTCGTCCACGAGCTCGACCCGGACCGGGCCATTCGTGGCAAAGATCTTGCCATCGGTTTCTTCCAGTTCCACATCGAGGAAGTTCATGGGCGGCGTGCCGAGAAACTCGGCAACGAAACGGTTCGCCGGTCGCTTGTACAGGTCCACGGGTGTGCCTTCCTGCTGGATATGGCCGTCACGCATGACGACGATCCTGTCCGCCAACGTCATGGCCTCGACCTGATCATGCGTCACGTAAACCATGTTTTTCCTTACCCGCTGACGCATCATGGCGAGTTCCGCGCGCATCTGCCCGCGCAGCTTGGCGTCAAGATTGGACAGAGGCTCGTCAAACAGAAAGGTCGACGCATCGCGGGTAAGCGCCCGTCCCATGGCGACGCGCTGTCTTTGGCCCCCTGACAGTTCGCCGGGTTTGCGATGCAGGTAGTCGCTCAGGCCCAGCATTGCGGCAACTTCGCGCACCTTGGCATCGATCTTGGCTTTGGGTTCTCTCTTGAGTCTCAGTGCAAACGACATGTTGTTGGCAACGTTCATGTGCGGGTAGAGCGCATAGTCCTGGAAGACCATCGCCAGGTCACGATCCTTCGGCTCCAGGTGACTGACCGGTTTCCCGTCAATGAAGATTTCGCCTTCCGAAACGGATTCTAGTCCCGCGATCAAACGGAGGGTCGTGGACTTGCCGCAGCCCGATGGACCAACAAGCACCGTGAATTCGTACGGCTCCATATACAGGTCGATTTGGTGCAACACCTGCACCGCACCATAACTCTTGGCCAGACCACACAACTGTAGTTCGGGCATATGAGGCCCCTATTGTATCCAAAAATAACGCTATGGATACACAGTGGAAAGGTCAATGTCCAATTTGCACACAATTTCGGCCAAATTTGAAACCGTTCACGGCGCGCGCGCTTTAGAAGGAAAATCCGGAGCAGCATCACAACTGGCCTTGTGCGCGGCTTTCGTTCGAAACTTCTTTCAGGGTGATTGGTCCGCCAACGGCGTGGACACCGCTGCGGAATCAAAGAAAACCGACGGATTAAATCGCGGAACTGAACGACGTATCGCGTTGCAGGTCCTGACCTCGGTGGCGAGAACCTGGAACGGCCCCCCGGCGTTCACACGCATGTTGTTCCCGGATGCCGGACCCGCACAGCTTATGAAGTTCCCGCCATTCCGATGAAGCGCCAGCCCAGTTGACGTACATTTTTTTCCATCTTCCATGTCCGCCGCTACCCGTCCGCCAACGCCCATTGAGCAAGGTCCAGCGAACGTCCAACGCGGCCCGGACTTGCCTTGCCTCGCTTACCTTGTGGAGACCAACTCCTACGGGTTCCTGTACGTCGGGATGTCCAAGTGTCTCGACTGTTGCGCGCCCCAACGATCGCTCCCAGGACCGGCCCCGTCACTTCCGTTTATCGGTATGCCACTAAGCGACCCATTCAATCCGAAAGTCGATTGCTGTTGGTGCAGGTTTTTCCGGGACGTCTCCAACGTGACGTCGAGCGAACTGTCTCTCAATGCCACCGGTTGCCGTTGCTCATCGGCGAAGGCGCACGATACCGCGATGGCGGGTGCACGGCCGCGAAGCGATGGTTTGAACACCTTCGCCCACGATTTTCGGAACCCGGACAGGTTATCGTCGATGACGTTCAAAATGCCTATTTGCCGGCCTGCGAGAAGGATCTGGCCGTCGATATCAACTGCGACTCAATTCCCCATTGACGGTCGCCAGAGTCGGGAAGCGGGCGAATGCTCCACGGACATCCTGGAGTACATGGACCGCGACGCAATCGGGCACGAAAGGGCAGCGGGATACCCTCAGGTGTTACCCGGCACGGAAAGGACGCCACGAACAGTGTTCTGGCAGCGCCAATCCTTCGGACCCTCGCACTGCATGGCAGACGCGACCAGCCAGGGGAAACCTGACAGCAAATACATGTCCAGCCCGTTCCTCAGACAAATATTTTTTTGCGCCCGTACGAAATCATGCGGTTTTTCCTTTCAGGCATCGGCATCTCTCCAATTACCGTGGACTCCGGTTATTCGCCGCCGGATCGATGGATAATCACACTCCATATAATGGCTGTATCCGGCCGAATTCCCGCAACGAATCGAAATTCACGTTCCGGGAAAAGACGAGACCATAGTGAGATTTGCTACCGATTTGGCATTGCACACACTATTGCGTTACATAGAAGCTTCTTGCGCGGGAGCAGAAACCAGATGGCAGATCGGGAGAAACCGGCGGGTACGGAACGCGGCACAACCGTTGCCCGGATCGAATCCGCACTTGTCAAAGACATATCCATTGGGGCGTTGGTGCCTGGCGAACATCTGGATGAGGTTGGATTGTCGAAACGCTTTTCGGTGTCTCGGACGCCGGTACGTGACGCACTGTCGCGCCTCGCGGCGCAGGGCATCCTGGTCCAAGGCAAGGGACGCGGCGTCCGAGTGGCGGTGTATTCTCGTGAACAATTGGCGCAACTCTTCGAGGTGATGTATGAAATCGAAGTCGCATGTGCCCGGATCGCATCACAACGGATGACGCTTCTTTCACGCGCCGAAATATCCGAAAAACAGGATCGGTGCCTCGAGGCTGCCGAGGCAGGTGACCGTCACGCCTACCTGATCGCCAACGAACAGTTTCACGAAGCAATTTACAGGGCTACGGGCAATCCATACATCGCGGATATTGCATCGAAGTTGCGCCGCCGCACCGGCCCGTTTCGTGCCAGGAGATTCGCAACCAAGGAAGACCTTCTGAGTTCCGCACGGAATCACATATTGCTTATCGACCAACTGTTCTCCGAAGACTCCAAGCTGGCATCAGACGGGATGCGGAATCACATGGCAGACAGCTATCTGACCGTTCTTAAGGCGAATCCGGCGTAAAAAGAGAATTTACTTGCAGCTGAATACAATAACGTCAATTTGCATGCAAAACGAACTCGAATTTCAGGGAGTTTGGCATGAGCATTGCGGAAACCAGGATTTATCCGATCAACACCGGCTGGCTTGAGGCCGATCTTGGCACATATGTTTTATGGAAAGGGCCGGCCGGCGAGAAGATTAGGCAACCGGTTTTCTGCCACTACGTCGATACCGGTGAGTACAAGATCCTTGTCGACACGGGTCTTTGCGATGAAGAGCGCGCAACGAAATACCACCACAAGTGCGAAAAGCGGGGTTGTCTGCACGTACACGAACACCTTGAACAGGTACTCGGCGTCGACCCCGATGAGATCGATGCGATCGTCTTTACGCACTTGCATTGGGATCATGTGCAGAACATGGACAAGTTTCGCAATGCCTGCCTCATTGCTCCAAAGGCAGAGATCGAAATGGCCTACAATCCCCTGCCCCTCTACTACCGCACACATGAGAGCGTTTACCTGAAAATCAGGCCAGCATATTCGGATCGAGTGTTCGAATCGGTCGATGATGAATGCGAAATCTTGCCGGGCATAACGATGTTCCCCACACCGGGCCATTCCGTTGGGCACATGGCCGTGAGTGTCGCCACGAGCGTTGGCGATATCGTGGTTTGCGGCGACGCGGTTTTCAATTTGCGCAACCTTGAACCTAACGCGGAAGAATGTTGGCGCTACCGGGTACCAGCGCGATTCGTCAACAGCTATGATGGATGGAAATCGGTCGAGGAACTCGACAAACGCTCTGACTATATGTTGCCGTGCCATGACAGGAGTGCCAATGAGCGGTCCGACGTCTTTCCAAATGCTGGCATGCCATTGCGAAAGAGGCGGCGGTTCATTCCGGGTTTCAAATTCTATTTCGGCGACATTCCGACAGGCACTTCCAAGAGGATCGCACCGGCGATGAAGCCGGAGGACGTCAAAGGTTACCTTGGTTCCCTGATCCCGCCTTCACCGGACATGTAGGCTCCGATTGTTCTTGTGTACTCGACAAAAATCGAGGGCGGATCATGGGGATGTGCGATCTCCAAACGTTCCCATTCCGACACCATTAATCCGCCAACAGGAACAGGCGCCGAGCTTCAATGGTTTCAGCGAAGGATACCTCATGCCGAAACATCCGAATGACAGGAATCAAGCACTCATGGAAGATGCGCACATTTTCCGGTTGTCATTCAGTCGGGCAATATTCTGCCACCAATTGTCGCAATCCCGACGTTTTCGCACGAGTATTTCACGTCGAAGCCGCGGGCAATCGCCCAGTTCGTCATTCGGCAAGTGCCGTCACATCGTTAAATATGTGATCGCCATGCTTCCTTACGGCGGAACATTTCCACAGATTTCGCAAGACTTGTTGTCGTTGACATCATTTGAATCCGATCGCATCTCGCCACTACGCATGACGGGCAACGGACGGTTTTTTTGCTGTACTCCTAGTGGAACCTCGGAGCAGCCGGGACATGATCCGGAGGAAACTGGCCGCTACACCTTTACTGCAATTCCCGTTCGAACGGCAGGCTGCACGCAGATGCCAACCAGCCGCAAGAATGATAGACGCGAGACCAGCACATCGATCCCGGACAATAACCGGTACAGCGCGCCAGGAAAATAGACCTGAATGACCCAGACATCAGCAGCGGGCCGACAATGGTCGCGGTCGCCATAATCGCCGCCGGAACTCCCCGCATTTCTCGCTGTACGTCGAAGTTCGTGGCCTTGGAATCAAGCCCTGAAGGACAGGATTGGCAACCGTTCCAATTGACCACACCCACCAGTTCGCTCCGGGCGCCAAAGAAGGCGTTTTTCACGACCTGAAAAGGGCCACTCGGAAGCCGGGCAGGCCGAAACCGCGCTTCTCGTGACCGATTACCTCGCCAAGAAACACCGATGGGCCGGATTCGGAGGAAATTTTTGGTCGCGATCACGCAGGAGACGCGCTCGATGTGTCCGCCCGAGGATTCGCCTCCTGAATCACGGAATTGCAACCCGAGTTTCTTGCGCCCTGCGCCCTGCGCCCTGCGGGTTCACCACTCAAGCGATTCTGGAATACTGCCGTACCCTGTACATCCCATTCGCAGGCAATGCGGGCTCAATCCGATGAGTGCAGGCTTGTTCTGGAAAACCACAACCGAATATATGAAACGGCACCTTTCAAACGCAAAGCGTTTGGTGGCAAAGAGGGACCAGCCCAACGATTTATGAACGCGGGAAGGAGCGGTCCGCATGAGCGAAACGTTCGCACCGCAGCACAGCATTGGCTCGATGGGGTCGGAATTCTGGCGGATCGCGGTGCCGCCCGAAATCATCCCCGAACTCGCCGAAAAAATCGATTGGAACCGGTACGGACGGCGGGTGCTGGTTGATGCCAATGAGGGGATCATCCTCTGGATGAAACCCTCAGGACCGCACGAGGACTACGCCGACGCAGCCGGCAAGACGATTGTGGCAGCCGCACGCCTTCTCGGCGAGACTGCCAAGGCCAAACTCGGCACTCGCTGGAAGCGTTCGTCGGATCCTCAGAACGTCGGTCTGGAGGCTGATGCGAGCTTCTACATCGGGGCCAATGCCGAGAGATGGTACAGAGCACGGCGCGAGAGCCGCGAGGCCGCACTCGCCTTCGAGGCGACGACGCCGCCCGATCTGGTGGTTGAGATCGAGGTGACGAATCCCGCGGACCGCAAACCAGAACTCTACGCAGCACTCGGTGTCCCTGAAATGTGGCGCGTTGACCGGAAGTACCATTCCCGCGTTGACGAGGAGGAGATCAAAGTCGAAATCCTTGCCCTTCAAACATCCTCCAACAAGCGTCAGATCGTCGACGAGTCCCTCGCCCTGTCCGGCCTGAAGGCGACCTTGCTTCCAGAGGCATTCGAACTGGTCGTGAGCGGTCGCTACGAAGAGCTCGAGAATTTCCTCAAGGCAGCGCTGGTATCGCCACCGTAACCGCTCACCGACGCGATCATGATTTCAGGTCGCTTCAACTCGGCATTGCCTTGGACACAGTTTGCCAAAATCCGGGTGCGTCTAGTCTGGCTTGAGGGTGACTGACGTTGGGTTCTTTCATTGAAATTACCGCTTCGCTCGAATCGGGTTGGGGTTCCTCCTGCCGGGTGCAGAACGAGTTTGCAGCGAAGGACAAGCCGTTCTCGGGAATGATCCGGGCAGCGGCAATGGTGCCGGTGGCGTTCATCGCAAATTCGTCTGGTCCCGGCCTTCTGCCCTGCGGTATGTTTCTGAGTCCGATGACGTCCACCCGATACGACAGTCTGCGGATGCGCACGCCGCGGTCGTAGTGTTTCCACTACCATGATTCCCCCCACGGGCGCGCCTCCCGGATGACAGCACCATGACTGCTGGAGTTAATCAGAACCTGCACCGGCTCCTCATGAAGACCGATGTTCCAGCAAAGAACACCGATGATTGCTGTCAGGATTTACGCCTTGTGTCGTGAATTCGCTGCCGGTTGGCCTGACAACTCATTGCGAACGGCCTGCGACAGTCCGTCGAGCGCCTGGCGCGGCCTCAAGTTCAGAGATCAATGACACTGCCTTCCGCTTGGGTTCGGGAAGGCTGTCACAAGCAATCCGCCAGACTATCCCCGGCTCAACTGCTTCATAGTCGTGGGCCAGAATGTTGCGAAATCCGATAGCGTCCCGCAATTCCGGAAGCCTTGCCGCAAGTTCGGGACTGCCGGATTTAACGCGGTTGAGAGCGTTTCCAAGAGTGATGAAACACATTCCGACAGCCACCTGGGTCGTCCTGTCGCCGAGGAACGCGTCCATGGGCAAATCCATCAACCAGACCCGCGATCTTTTCGGCTTCTCCAAAGACGTCCTGACGACCGTCCTGTCTTCGCCGCAGCGATAATCGGACGATGTGACATGATCATCGATTGCAACCTGCGACACTTTCCCGAAGACGCGATCGCAATATACGGGATCGAAATCCGTCACCCTGATAACATTCTGTCCAATCACCTTGACCTGGTGCCATGCCCAAACCACGATGCGGTGCGCGGTACGCGTGTTACGAGCGCATCTGTTGGCACGATCCATTTCCGTTCAAGCTTGTCTCGCCATCCTTGCCGGATAGGGACTCGTCGCCACCGCTACCGAATTGACTCTGTTTTTGAAACGACTGTGAATGTGATGATCTCTTCTCTCAACGGCTTTACGACGAATGGCCGAAACCTGGCCACGCCCTTGTCGCGGCAATTCCAAGAAGAATAATCCGTAACGGTGATTTAGTTGGATCGAGACGTTTTGGTTTCAGTATTGGAGGAATTTCTGAACGCACATCCTTGTTGACAACATTACCTATCTCACAATTGTATACCGTCTGAAACGTGATTGTCGGGCATTTTCGATCTATTGCCGTTCAAGGCTGGAATTGACGGTCCGGCGGGGAGGAAGATCAAGCCCGACACGCAAAGTTGCTCCGAAATATGCATTGCATGCGTTTGAGGTTTTTGGAGTCGTCCCTTGGTTTTTGCAAAGGAGTTTCGTGATGACAGGTGACAACTGGCGTACGCTAACGCCGCCACAACCCCTTCCGGATCCGGACTCGATCGGCAAGGTGAACGTGAATAGAGCCAGCATTCACTACGCAAAATACGGAACAGACAAATCCGAAGCGGTTCTGCTACTGCACGGAGGCTTGGGGGCAGCCGAAGATTTCGGCGGACAGATTTCCGCCCTTGCCGAAACACACCTGGTGATTGCGATCGATACCCGCGGCCACGGGCGTTCGACCGACGACGACCAGCCGTACGGCTACGAATTGCTGGCGAGCGACGTGACGAGCGTGATGGACGCCCTGGACATAGACAAGGTCGCAATCGTCGGCTGGAGCGATGGTGGGAATATCGGTCTTCACTTGGCAATCAACGATCCGGACCGGTTGACAAGGGTGTTCGCGCTCGGGGCAAATTACCACACATCCGTCATTCGGCCGTCCGCTTTTTCCGATGCGTTGGTCGGTGCCTACGTCGGTCACGCGGCTACCCAGTACGCGCGCATTTCACCGACACCAGATGCATGGGAAGGGTTTTCAGGAAAGGTGTTCGCGATGTGGGGAAGCGAACCCGTGTTTACCGAAGAACAGTTGGCCGGAATCACCGTTCCCTTTCTGGTCGCGGCCGGGGTTTACGAAGAAGCCATCGACGAGGCGCATACAAAGCGAATGGCTGAACTCATTCCCGGGGCGAAACTGCTTCTGATTGAAAACGCAAGCCACTTCGCGCAATGGCAACAAGTCAAGGATGTCAACAAGGCCATTCTGGAGTTTCTCGCGGGGGAATGAGAATGGCGCTCTCGCCCCCGATGCGTCACTTGAATAGTTGAAACACTGACCTGTCCGGCAAATGAAAATCGGTATCCACATTTCCATCAAGCGGTGAACGAGTCACACGACCGGGAAATGAGCGGCCTGAACCAGGTCCCTTCGAGTTTCAAATTCCAACGTTTCTCGAAACCTCCTTTCCTGGCCCGGGCGCGAACGGCCGACTTGGAAATCCAGTTGAGGCAGCAGCGGTGAGGAGGTCGAACGGGGCAGCAGGCTGACACGTTGTCAGGTTTTCCGGTGAACCGTGTGTAACGTCCACAACGTCGTGAATCGGCGCTGGCGAACTGGCCAACTACGCATTCTCGCAGCACACAGCATCAAATGGGCGAACTAATGTCCGTGAATGCGGCCATAAATGCATGGAGTGACAAATCGTTTCCGGAATCGTCCCGAAAAAGGCTGCAGCTTGACTCCGGAGGTTTTGGTGCTCACTTAGGATTCTGCGTCTCCAAGTCGTTCGAGGAAGACGGGTGGCCGGTCCGGAAACTCAACCACCAGACTCAGTGACCCGCCCATGGCCCCAATGTAGCTCCGCAACGTCGAAATCATCAGGTCGCTCCGCTTTTCCATCTGAGCAATGGTAGGCTGGCGGATATTCAGGACCTGAGCCAGCTGCACCTGCGTCATCTCCCTGGCCTTTCGCAGTTTCTGCAGAGTCAGAAACTCGGCGTGCAGCCGGTCGGCCTCGGCGAGGATCCCTTCCCGCAGATCGGCAGTGAGTTCATCAAGTTTCTCGTTCAGGGACCTGCCCATCACTTTCTCTATTCCGGCGTCCAAAGATGCCGGTCGAAGCGCTCGTCTGCCTTGGCAACCAACTTCCTGTAGAAGCGCTCTTCGTTGACACCTGCCTGAATCTCCCGCCGCAAGCAGCATTGCCTTCCGCCAAGGATCGAAGGCAAAGGCGATACGCCACTCTCCATCGTCAGCATTGCATCTCAATTCTCTCATGTTCGCATGCCTGGAACCTTTCAATGTATCTGCGTAAGGCCGCTTAAGATCCGGGCCGATCATTGCCAGCAGCTTGACCCTGGCGAAGATCAAATCCTGCACCGATTCTGAAAGGCCGTCGAACTCCCCTTCGAACGCGTCATGAAACTCAACTTCCCATTCCATCCTGCACTATGGGAGAATAACTATATAGCTTATAACCTATATTCTCAGCATCAGGTCAGCCGCGCCATTCTGCCGTTCGAACGAGCAACTGTCGTGATGCGTCATTCGGATCCGTTTTGAGCGAACTATCCCTTCCAACCGGTCTCTTCAATCTGTACCGTTGAAATCTCGCAAAACTCGGGACCCAACACCGCCGCCCACATCCGCGCCCATCCTGGCTTCCACGTCGCCGCCGTCGCGCCTGAGCCCGGCCTCCACGGAGGGAAACCAAGGCCGCGCCGCGCCGCGACGAACTGGAGCGATCGCTGCCATCTCAGCAGCGGAAGATCCCAGCCAAGACCCCGCTGACGGCGACGATCCGCCATGCGCTGACCCGGATCAAGTGCACGCGGCCCTATCTTGAGCAAGGCTCTGGAAATCGATAACAACCTGGCCGAGCGCCCTGGGCCGAAAGAATTATCTCTTCATGGGCTCGGTGAGGGGAGACAATTGTCAGACAATTACCCTATCTGTACAGCCTGCCTGTACAAATCAAGAGCGCCTCGCCTCGAAGAAATTCATATCACCGCGGGCCACACAGGTCTTCAGCATTTCTATGAGCAATCCCCACAACCATTGCAATTCTACGCCGACCGACTAGGGTTCGTAATGAGTATTGATATAGTGAGCTTCTTCCACTCTAAGTCTGATTACTTTCAGCAATCGCTCCCTGACGCTCTCCTCTGTGTCATGGTGGCATTCCCCATCAATCCTCCAAGCCTTCACGCATGCCCGTATCATAGCTCCATCCTTCCGACCTTTGCGTCGGCATGTCTCCGCCGCCAGACACTCAAGAATCCGCAGCAAGTTTGTGGCTGTCACAAATCCGGACATGCTTGTATCCCGAATCGTTTCATTGGCCACGAGCATTGCGCGGTATAACTTGTCGTTCTCTTCATCGACCTTGGTTACTTTCCGATACCACTGCTCTATCAGGTGTTCCTTGTTCCTTAGATCGATTACACCCTTTCCGCGGGGCCTGTACGGATTCATCCCTGCCGACTGATTTACAAGCGGAATGCCCCACCATTCGCCTCCGGCCACAGTGAAGCCCTGGTGCACGTCTCTGCCTCCGGCCAAGGTCATCGCATATCGCAGCCGCCGCACCTCTTTCGTCTCGTCGTATCCTTGGCTTATTGCAATCCCGTGTGTTTGGTCGGGACAGGTTGTAAGAATTTCAACGGGTGCCTGAACAACCACACCCTGGTCCGGACCTCTCGGTTTCGTGATTCTTTGACCGGCCCGATATACTTCAGCTTCCTGAACATATTGTGGACCATTGCCAACACCTCTTGTCTCGTTTTCGTGTCTAAGCCAAGCACCTTGATCCGGGTCTATTGGCGAAATCGTGAACTTATCGAATTTGATTTGATCGTTTATGACCACACCGTATATTCCCCAGAATTCCCGGCTGTCCGTGTGACCGGACTTGTGCAGGCGTTCTGCTTCACTCCAATGTTGCTTTACTGCTTCTCCTACGTCGCTTCTCGATCCAACATCGCCCCACGCAATGCGCAGCCTTATTCCCTCCGGTATTTTGAAAGCACCGTACTCGTTGAGGTTTCCCAGAATGCCCTGCGCTCGCGCATCGGGGTCGCATTCTGCCGGAATTGGCGGTTCCCTCCTTGGTAAAACCGGATCTCGGTCGGTCACGTACCACATCTTCCCGCGGTTCTCTGGGAAGCCCTCGCTTGCCATGACTGCTTTCCACCGGTCGCGATTGACGCCGAAGCTTTTCGTTGGAAACCTGCCAATCGCATGTGACGAGTCTGCTTCCTTTGAGACGGCAATGCCGTCACCCGGTGCGTCCATCGTGAGTTCCATGATGTGGCAAAGCAGTCTCTCGATTTCCTCAGTGGTCGCCATGACATTTTCCACTTGGCTCACCTAGGTTCGTTAACCGTGCTTTGTTCAGCGCGGCCCGAATTAGTGATTGCGGACATCACCTAAGTCGTTGTGTTCGGGTAGAAATTCGTTGTTCAGCGTCTTTCTTCTGTAGCAACGAGAAAGCCATGCTGGCCATGACCGAAGATACCCTTCTTCCGTTCGATCTTCCAGCCGTACAACGCAAGAATGTGACCGCTGATTTCGAAGATAGTCTGATCTCGTCGGGGCGGGCTGGTCCTACTGCACAAGGCCGAACGCCGGACCAAGACGGGCGAGCCGCTAGTCTTCCCCGTCGTCCGACAGCTGGGAAGAGCGACGGGCAAACGAAAGCCGCCGGCCGCGACTAGCCTGCACCAAAAATAGCTGATTGATGGTGTTCTTGACTGGACAGAGTGGCTACCTGAAAAACCCTGCCTGGGTAAGAATCCTTGTCCCGGATTGTCCCTGAATCACTGAAAAAAACTGTCGGCAGGGAACGTGGGAAAAACCCGCCGTTTCAAGCCAGAATATTCCGGGACCCAACACCAACCAAACCTCCTGATGGCAGCAAATCTCCACGTGCTCGCGGCATTGCCAGCCGGAATGGGGATTGCGAGGCAGGGCGTTTAAGCCGCTGGGAATCAATCCGACCAGGTATGTTCCGAGTACGAGTCCAGACTGCTATCCCGTACTTTCCTGTTATAATTGAAAATTTTTTTGGCGATGGCGTTCGACCTAAGGTCCAAACGAGTATGACCCCGCCACGGCTGCACGTGCCTGACGTCCTTGCCGGCGACAAGCGCCTCAAACACCGGGCCAGATTCCAAGGCAGCCCGGAGTCCGGATCCCAGCGCGGGCACGTCACCGCGAAAATACGATTGCCCGTCGCCGGAGTCACGTTTTAGGGACACGCACGAAATGATCTCGCACCGGCTTGCAGCCAGCCGCGGGCAGCCTGAGCGTCACAGTACTGCCCGTTACTGACGGCAAGCCTTTTTCGTCATGGATTGCGGCACGATCATGAAGCGTTCAAGGTCGGACTCGGCCGAACCTGCTTCATGATGTGTCAGGGACTATGGAGCGGAGATACGCACCGCCCAAGATATTCCCGTCATCCGCGTGCATCAATAAAGGTCACAAGATCCCTTAGGGTCTCGAATTGCCGACACTCTTCAGCGACCAGCCCCAAGCCGAATTCTTCATTTACAATTTTGAAGAAGGTGATGCAGTCCACTGAGGACACACCGGATTCGACGAGCTTGGCGTCGAAATTGGGCTCACGGCCCACGTCCAGATTGTCGTTTACTATATTTTTGATGCGGTCTTCGGTGGATGACATTGTCTGGGCCTCCTGTGGCAGACGGATGTAGGGTGCGCACGCACGCCAATTCATTCGTGCGTTCCGAATCTCGATGCCAGGAACATGTAAGCACCGCTGTCGACTCGGCACATGAAATGTAATGGCACTCGTCGACCTTGAAAAGCCCTCACTCCATCCTCCGGCGACTCCGCCTGAGCGGCCGGGTTTGGGCTAACGCCTCCCGCGCGGATGCCAACAACCGCCGAATTTCTGAAAACACCCTCGGGGACATGCGTTGAGTGGACCCCTGGAGCAATGGCATGTCACATGTCGCCATTATTGGATTCCAGATCGAGTTGCTGTGGATTGCCCTAGCTGGTTCCTGCGTGGGACAGGGTCTATCCCCACGGTCTTCGGACACCGTTGGACATTGGAACCGGTTCCGTTTTCCAGGCCCTTGCGCTCCAGTCGTCGGAACCGTCTGGCCGGAGGCGTCGGACCCCTGTATCACCGCGTGCGACGGTGACAGCCGCCTGGTCCTCTGCGATGTCACAATCAATACGCCAAAGGGTTACGATTCTCGGATCGTGGCACGCGGCCGAAGCCACGGCACGGCAGCCGGAAACATTGGTGCAGCAACAAGGGGGCTGGTCATTGAGCAGTATCCGCAAAGGCACGGCGGCTGGCGTGGAGAGAATTCTCGATCGGTTGGCAAACCGAATCCGAAACCGCGTGTTCGTTCTGACAATCATACGGCACGCGGGTCCAGGCTTTTGACGCGATGCAGGCGCTTCATTGACCGAAACACCTGGGCAACGAGAAGGCAAGGTCAGGACGGCCTGTACGGATTCCGTTCCGGTCTGCTTCGCAGTGTCAGGCGAATTGGCGTGCCGGGCAAGTCGAACGCCTCGCGAATCCCGTTGACCAGGTACCGCCGATAGTCGTCTCCGATGTGATCGGGCCTCGAACACATGACGACGAATCCTGGGGGTCGGGTCTTTGCCTGGGTTATGTATCGCAACTTAACACGTCGTCCTCCGGGCGCAGGCGGAGGATGAGCTGCCACCTTCCCCGCCAGCCAGCGGTTGAGTTCGCCTGTCGGGACTCGGCGATTCCAGACATCATGTGCCGACAACACCGCGGAATGTAGCCGCCTGAGGCCCAACCCCGTAAGCGCCGAGACCGGAACCAGCGGTGTCCCTTTCACCTGTGGCAGGAGTCTTCGAAATTCCTCCCTCAGGACCTGCAACCTGTGTTGCCGTTCGTCTGCAAGATCCCACTTGTTCACGGCAACCACGATTGCCCGGCCCTCGCGAGCGACCAGATCGATGATCCTCGAATCCTGGCTTTCGAACGACCGGTCCGTTTCGACGAGCACGACCACGACTTCAGAAAACTGCACCGCTCTCAATGCATCCGCGACTGACAGCTTCTCGATTTTGCCGACCACCCTGGCTTTCTTGCGCAAGCCGGCCGTGTCCCAGATCTGTGCCGGTGTTCCGTGCCAGTCAAAACGGACCGAATTCGCATCCCGGGTTGTTCCCGCCTCCGGCCCGGTCAGAAAACGGTCCCGGCCAAGTACGCGATTGACGAGGGTCGATTTCCCGGCATTGGGCCGGCCGATGACCGAAATCCTGAGCGGTCGGTTGGCACTGATGGGTTCAACGTCCTCCGTGACCGGTACATCCACATCGCTCAGGTCGTCGCCCTGATCTTTCGAATCCTCGTCGAGTTCGTTCGAGATTCCCTCCAATCGTGCAAACAATTCGTCGATTCCATCCCCGTGTTCGGCGGAAATCGCCAGCGGTTCGCCCAGACCAAGCGCGAAGAACTCGTTGACACCGGACTGAACGGCGCTGCCCTCGGCCTTGTTGGCGAGGAGCAGGAGGCGGTGGGTTGTTCGTCGAAGCGATATTGCCAGCTCCTGGTCAAGTGCCGTCACCCCTGCGCGAGCATCGACGGTGAACAAGCAGACATCGGCCTTTTCCGCGGCTTGCCGGGCGAACGCGATCATCGCCTGGCCGAGACTGGCGGAATCCGGACCGCTGATCCCGGCGGTGTCCAATACCCTGCACGTGAACTCTCCGCGGGTGGCCAGGCCCTCACGAATGTCCCGCGTGACGCCCGGGCTGTCATCGACAAGCGCGAGGCGCCGTCCGACGAGACGATTGAACAGGGTGGACTTGCCAACGTTTGGCCGCCCGATGATCGCTGCCGTGAACATGGTTTTCAGGGTGTCCGTGGCGGACTGATTTCACCCAAATGCGTCAATTGAACGCGTGGAGTTCGCCGTCGGCTGTCAACAGGTACATAACGCCATTTGCAATTGCAGGGCGCGACGCGGCTTGACCGGGAAGCTCCATCGAGCTCAACATTTCGCCCGTGCCCGGATCGAAACTCCGGAGAAAACCGTCGCTTCCTGCGACCAGGAGCCGACCGCCGGCAAGAACGGGGCCAAAGTGAACATATACGCCTTCACGGTCTTCCGGGTCGTCAAACTCAGGCAGTTGAACCGACCATCGTTCCGACCCGTCGGCATCTGAAAGGCTTTTCAGGTTTGCGCGGTCTGTCACGACGAAAACCGAGGTCCCGGCCGGCCAGACAGGCCCGAAGGTGCCATCATCGACCGACCAGTTTATCAGGCCGGTCCTGCTGTCCAGTGCGACCAGCTTTCCTGCCTGGTTTCCGACGTAAACGGCTTCCGGACCCACGACCGGGTCACCTGAAATCGCGCCGATCCGCGAGCGGCTCAATCCACGGCGGCCTCCGCTGACCGTACTGCTCCAGACACTGACACCGGTTTCCGGAAGGACGGCAATCACCTCGCCCGATGCGAATGGCAACACGACGAGCTGATCGGCGATTGCAGGTGATCCGCCTCCAAGGATGCCTGAACTGTCGCCGGCGCCAAACTGCCGCCATTGAATCCGTCCCTCACTGAGTGAAAGTCCGACTGCCTCGTCGTCGCGACCGACGACAACGACCAGGTCATTGTTGATGGATGGTGCCGAAGACACGGCGGCATCCAACCGGTGCCGCCACCTGACTTCCCCGGACACGGGATCAAGGGCGATGACCTCTCCGAAACCGGTCGTGGCGACCAATGTGTTGTCACCGTATGCCAACCCGCCACCGGTGACTTCATTTGCCGCTTCCTGGCTTGGAGACAGGTCAACCTGCCACAGGAGTTTTCCGTCGAGATCAAATGCACGGGCACCGGCACTTGAATCGAGCGTGAAAATCCGGCCATCCGCGACGACCGGTTCCGACGACAGGCGCAACCGTTTTGCATTTCCGGACCCGATGCCAACGGACCAGCTGTGCGACAACTGGGCGGGCAAGCTGACGTGGGACCCGAAATGGGTCGGCACGCTGTTGATGTGCGTCCACGCGATATTGGAGCGCACGGGTGGCATCTCGAATTCCTGTATCCCGTCCGCAGGTCCCCCGCCGATTACAACGCCGCCCTCGACCCCCTGCCGTGAATCCGGCCTGACGTTGATCCGTTCTCCAGGCAGGATGTCTTCATCGCTGGAGCAGGCAGAAAGGATGGTCGCAAGCATGACGGCGGCAAGAATACCCTTCACGCCCGTCCACATCGGTTTCTCGGTCATGACGAAATATTTCACACCGATACCCATTGAATCTGATACGGGAACTCTCGTGGCATCAACGTGTCGGTCTACCCGAACCCGACTCAAGTCCCGGAGTCGGAGATGTCGCCACCCAGCGCGGTAATCCCGTGCGCCGCGCGCAGTCGCAGCCCGAAACTCACGCCGGGTTCGTCGAGCAATCCGGACAACTCGTCAAGTGCCATTTTACGCTCTCCGCGCTCGAGAAAATACACGGCACGCTGTTCCATTGCCAGCGGGCGAAATGGCGCGCCGGGCTGGGCCAGGCGGTCAAGCTCCGCAAGTCGAGCGTCCGAGTCCAGCGAGTCTGCCTTGAGAATGACCGACTTGAGCGCGGCAAGATCGCGATAGACCGAATTGAGTCCGGTGTCTTCCGCAAGCCCGTCGAGGATCTCGATCGCCCGATCGATCTCGTTTGCCTCGACAAACTCGGCCGCAGTTCTCAACGCCACGATCGCCGTGGCGGGACCGCCTTCCTCCGCGATCCGGAACAGTGCTTCCGCACGCCCCGAACCGTCCTCGATCTCGAGCGCCGCGTAAATCCGGTTCCCCCGCTCTTCCGCGTCTCGCCGCGTCGTGACATCCTGGTATTCGAAATACGCAGTTGCGCCGACGGCAATGATCACCACGGCGACCGCGATCCAACCGTACTTGCGGACGTATCCGTACAGCCTGTCACGACGGATCTCTTCCTGGACTTCTTCAAAGAAGGTATCGGGAGGCCCGCCGGTCGATTTCTTGGGTCGGGGTCGTTTCATCGCTGATTCCGTAACCTGCTCGGCCGTCTGTACACAAACCGGATCCCTGTTGACCAGTCATTCGATCTGATCAAACGGAACTCCCGCGTTCCAAATTCCGCCAGGTCCCGTGGCGCCGACGGTAGGGCAGGATTCGGAAGATCCGGTCCTTGTTGCGGCACGCATTACACAAATTCGGGATCCGTTCCAACGACCAACATCGCGCAATACGTGCCGCCAAAATCACGATATTTTTGATTCCCTTGCGAACGGGGTATATGATTACTAGATGACGAGTTGATTTTCTGGAGGTCCGGGATCGGCCGTTGGAAGCCGATTCAAGTGACACGGGGGTTGCAATGCGCCCAATCCAGTTGGTTTTGGCGCTTGTCGTCTGCGCCGTCACGTACATGCTCATCATTGAGCGTGACCGTGTCTTATTGTTCGCAAAAAGCCTTCCGTTACGGGGGCCTGACGGTGGAGTCGCTGAACAGGCGAACATCGAAGCCGCGGGAATCGACGACGTAACCTCGACAGTCGATTCCGGTGACGGAAGTGCCGACGTGGTTTCCGTCGTCGTCAAGAGGTCGGTCGCGGTCGACGTCGAAAAGACGCTCGTCTTGCGCGGTCGAACCGAGGCTTACCGGCACGTCGACGTCAAGTCCGAAACCTCCGGCAGGGTCATTTCCGAACCATTGCGGAAGGGTTCCATGGTCGAAGAAGGCCAACTCCTGTGCGAACTGGACGTGGGCAGTCGGGACGCGACTCTTCTTGAAGCAAGGGCGCGCCTGATCGATGCAGAAAACAGAACCAACGTATCCGCTCAACTTGCACAACGGGGATTCGGGTCCGAAACGGCCGCGATCGCCGACTCCGCGGCCCTGGAAGCCGCACGTTCGGCGGTCATCCGTGCGGAAAAGGAAATCGAGCGACTCCGGGTTTTCGCTCCGTTTCCCGGCCTCCTCGAGACGGATACGGCGGAGCTCGGAACGCTCCTGCAGCCGGGGTCGTCCTGCGCGGTCGTCGTGTCGCTTGACCCGATCAATCTCGTCGGGTTTGCCGACGAGGTCCAGGTCGAGCAACTCGTAGTCGGGAGTGAGGCGCATGCCCGGCTGGCGTCCGGCAGGGAGGTGTCGGGAACGTTGTCTTTCGTGTCCCGAAGCGCCGACCATGGAGCACGAACGTTCCGGGTCGAGGTTACGGCTCCCAACCCGGATCTGGCAATACGTGACGGGGCAACCGCCGAAATCGTCATTTCCCTCAAGGACGACCGGGGGCATCTCCTTCCGCAATCTGCACTGACCCTGGACGACAGGGGGAGGCTGGGCGTCAGGACCGTTGACGAGAATGGCCTTGCCAAGTTCATGCCGGTCAGCATCATCAGGGACACGCTCGACGGTGTCTGGCTGGAAGGTCTGCCCGAAAACGCCGATGTCATCGTCATCGGCCAGGAGTTTGTTTCGGACGGTCGTCCCGTGGCGATCACATATCAGGCGGCCGAGTCATGAACGCGATCATCGACTGGGCTGCCAACAGGGCCAGGATGATCATGTTCCTGGTCGTTCTGTCCGTTGCAGCGGGCGGTGTCGCCTATTTCAGCCTGCCGAAGGAAGGGGCTCCGGATATTGATATCCCGGTGCTCTTTGTGTCGGTTCCGTTCCCGGGAATCTCCGCGGCCGACTCGGAGACGCTCCTGGTCAAACCCCTTGAAACGGAACTCGAGGAGATCGAGGGCCTTAAGTCGATGTCGGCAACCGCCTCCGAAGGTTACGCAGGTGTCCTGCTCGAATTCGATTTTGGCTGGGACAAGGAAGCAACGCTCGCCGATGTCCGGGACAAGGTCGGACAAGCTGCTGCCGAGTTTCCGGACGGTGCCGACCGTTACACGATCAACGAAATCAACATATCGGAATTCCCGATCATCGTGTTGGCGGTTTCCGGCGATATACCCGAGCGGATTCTGGCCCAGGTTGCCAAGGAATTCGAGACCAGGATCGAGGCCCTGCCGTCCGTATTGAGTACCGAGACGATCGGGTATCGTGACGACGTCCTGGAAGTCATCGTCGATCCGCTCAAACTCGAGGCCTATGACCTGACGGCCGCGGAAATGATACAGGTTGTCAACTCGAACAACCAGCTCATCGCCGCCGGGGAAATCGAAACTCCTGAAGGAACGTTCGGGGTCAAGATTCCCTCTTCCTTCGACGACACTTCCGACGTCGTCAACCTGCCTGTCATGGTCAAGGACGACAGCGTTGTCACCATCGGAGACATCGCAGAGGTCCGGCTCGCATATGAGGACCCGACAGGAACGGCCCGGTTCAATGGCAAACGCGCCGTTGTCGTGCAGGTCGTCAAGAAGAAAGGGTTCAACCAGATCAGGACCGCCCAGGCCGTTCGGGACGTTGTTGCCGAGACGGCCAGCCAATGGCCGAAGCCCCTTCGTGAGAGCATCCGCTACGATTTCGGTCTCGATCAGAGCCAGGCCGTCAATTCCATGATCAAACAGCTTGAGAGCTCGGTGCTCACCGCGGTTCTCATGGTGATGATCGTCGTGATCGCCTCCCTCGGGATGCGCTCGGCGCTGCTCGTCGGATTCGCGATCCCGACATCGTTCCTGCTCGGATTCGCGGTGATGGGCGTTCTCGGGATTTCGATTTCGAATATCGTGATGTTCGGATTGATTCTCGCCGTCGGAATGCTGGTGGACGGCGCAATTGTCGTCGTCGAGTACGCGGACAAGCAGATCCAGCGGGGCTCCCGCCCGATGCGCGCTTATGCGCGGGCAGCCAAACGCATGTCGTGGCCGATCATTTCTTCGACGGCAACCACCCTTTGCGCTTTCCTTCCGATGCTTTTCTGGCCGGGCGTGCCTGGCCAGTTCATGGGCAATCTTCCCAAGACGCTCATTTTCGTGTTGTCGGCATCGCTTCTGGTAGCTCTTGTCTTCCTGCCTGTGGTCGGAGGGATTACGGCGCGGCTGACCAGAATTCAGGAACGGGTTTCGGGGAGACTTCGCGAAAAACTGCACTGGGTCGCCAGGGCCGCCCTGGTAGCGGCATCGCTCGCCGTGCTCTTCGTCGTTTCATTGTTCATCTTGCGCGGAACCGCGGTGGCAATCGTCCCGTTCCTGCTGGCATTGGCCCTGTTCGTGGTCGCGAGTCGATCCCTGGTCCGCAATCCCCGCGCCCGACATCCGTCGGGAGAGTACAGCCGAAACTGGTTCGGCTCGGTCATCAGGGGCATTGTCGGCAACCCGGTCATGCCGGTCGTTACCGTCCTCGTCACCGCCGGTTTCGTTTTCGGGGTTGTCACGTTTTTCAGGGACAACAATCACGGCGTCGAGTTTTTCGCGGACACCGAGCCGGAAAACGGGCTTGTTCATGTTCGCGCACGCGGAAACCTGTCGCTCACCGAAAAGGACACGCTGGTTCAGGCCGTCGAGCGGAAAATACTCGCGGTCGACGGCGTCAGGGCGGCCTTTTCGTTTGCCGGATCCGGTGCATTGAACACGGGGCTCGGCGATGCTTCAGGAGGACCGCTCGACAGCATTGGCCAGATCCAGTTCGAGCTCGATCCTTGGCAGGTTCGCGGAGTCAACACAGGCGTTGGCATTTTTGACACGATCAGCCGCCGGGTTGCGGATGTTCCCGGCGTCCTCGCAGATATCGTCGTCCAGGAACGCGGCCCGTCGGATGGCAAGCCTGTTTCGCTCAGGATTACGGGCGACAACTGGAGTGAACTCCTTTCGGCGGCTGACATTGCCTTTAGGAAGTTCACGAAAACAGATGGACTCATTGCAGTCGAGGATACGCGCCCGTTGCCGGGAATCGACTGGGAAATTGACGTCGACGTTGAACGTGCCGGACGTTTCGGTGCCGATGTAACGGCTGTCGGTTCGATGATCCAGATGGTGACCAGGGGTCTGAAGATCGGCGCCATGCGGCTGCCGGATTCAGACGAGGAAATCGACATCCTCGTGCGCATGCCTGAAGAGGACAGGCTCCTGGCCAGCGTCGATACGCTGCGCATTCGTACGCGGGACGGCCTGATACCGCTGTCCAACTTCGTCAAGCGCGAACCGGTTCGACGGGTCGGAAAGATCGACCGGGTCAACGGTGCACGTGCGTTCACGGTCCGGGCGGACGTGGACAAGGGAGTCAACCCGACGGCGATGATCGGGCAGTTGACGGAGTGGATCGAAACAGAGGCTGACCTGCCCGCAGGGGTCAGCTGGGAATGGACTGGTGACCAGGACGACCAGGAAGAAAGCCAGGCCTTTCTCGGACAGGCTTTCATCGGGGCGCTCGGGCTCATGTTCGTCATCCTGCTCGCGCAATTCAACAGTATTTACAATGCTGTATTGGTGCTTCTTGCAGTCGTGATGTCAACGACGGGCGTGCTTCTCGGAATGATGGTCATGCAGCAGCCGTTCTCCGTGATCATGACCGGGATCGGAATCGTCGCGTTGGCCGGAATTGTCGTCAACAACAACATCGTCCTCATCGATACGTTCACCCAGTACTCGCGATACATGCCCGTTCTGAAAGCGATCGTGCGTACGGCCGAGGCGCGCCTGAGGCCGGTCTTGCTGACGACGGCAACGACAATCGCCGGCATGACCCCGCTGATGCTCGGAATTTCCATCGACTTTGCCAATGGCGGTTACACGGTCGATGCTCCCGCGGCCCTGTGGTGGAAGCAGCTGGCAACCGCGATCGTATTCGGACTCGCCACATCGACCTTCCTGACATTGGTGCTGACTCCCTCGCTCCTCGCAATTCGCTATTGGGCCGGTGAAATCTGGTCGGGTTCCGGGCAGCTGATTGCCGCCCTGTCGACCGGACGCAACAGCGCCGCCACGAGGGACCTTCGACTGAGGCTTGATGCGAAATCAACGGCGGGTCCTGTCGAGATCGTGTGGCCGGCACCCGAATTGGACGAACCCGACGCGGCCGTCGAAGGTGAAGATGATGATGATGATGATGAGACTTTCCCTGACGACGTGGTTCCGATCAAGCCTCCGCACCCGCCATTGAGACGTGTCCTTTGACCTTCCCCTGCCGGGGTTTTCCGCGTGTTCCTCTATCGCGGTCCGCCGCCTGCTCCACGAACCGATCTGCAAGGGAACGCAATCCAGGCTCCCGGCTTGCCGTGAATCGATCCGGATTTGAATTCCTGTAAATGCGTCCCGGCATCCGGAATGGATGCGGACGTCGAGCATTCCCGATGCATGCTGGCCCCAACCTCGGCCTGACCGGGTCCCGGCGGACGAGGCCACCGGCTTTCGGGGTACTCAAGCCGCGACCGCCGGATGGTCCTCCTCGGCCAGTTGATGGTGCCACATCTCGGCATAACGCCCGGCCCTGGCGAGGAGATCCTCATGCCGGCCTTCCTCGACCACCCTACCTTCCTCCAGGACCAGGATTCGATCGGCGTCGACGACGGTCGACAAGCGGTGCGCGATCATGATGACGGTCCGCCCTCTCGACATCTCGTTCAGGCTCTCCTTGATTTCCTTCTCGGTTTCGGTGTCGAGCGCAGACGTCGCCTCGTCAAGGAGAAGAATCGGAGGGTTCTTCAGGATGGTGCGGGCAATGCCGACCCGCTGTTTCTCGCCACCGGAAAGCTTGAGGCCGCGTTCTCCGACAGCCGTCCGGTAACCCTCCGGAAGACCTTCAACGAAATCGTGAATCCGTGCAGCCCTGGCCGCGGCCTCGATCTTTTCGCGCGTCGCGAAATGGTGGCCATAGGCGATGTTGTAACCGATCGTCTCGTTGAAGAGGACCGTGTCCTGGGGAACAATTCCGATCTTGTCGTGCAAACTCCTCTGCGTCACATCCCGAACATCCTGGCCGTCGATCCGGATACTTCCCCTGTCAACATCGTAAAACCGGAACAGGAGTCGACCGATCGTGGATTTCCCGGATCCCGACGGTCCGACGACCGCGATGGTTTCACCCGACCTGATCACGAGGTTCAGGTCCTTGAGGACCGGACGTGATCGGTCATACCCGAAGGTGACATTGTCGAACTCGACTTCGCCATTGTTCACGGCCAGACGTCCGGCGTCGGGTTTGTCCGTGACCTCAGGACTCTGTTCGAGCAGATTGAACATCTCGCTCATGTCGATCAGTGCCTGCCTGATCTCGCGGTAAACCGTGCCCAGAAAATTGAGCGGCAACGTGATCTGCAGCATGTAGGCATTGACCAGCACGAAATCCCCGACAGTCAAATCACCGCTTTGCACTCCGAGCGCCGCCATGACCATGACGATCAACAGGCCTGTCGTGATCAGCAGCGACTGTCCCAGGTTGAGGAAAGCGAGAGAATAGCTTGTCTGGAGGGCGGCTTCTTCGTACCCGCGCATTGAACGGTTGAATCGACCGGCTTCCCGTCTTTCTGCGCCAAAGTACTTCACCGTCTCGAAGTTCAGCAGGCTGTCGATCGCCTTCTGGTTGGCTTCCGTATCCTGTTCGTTCATCCGTTTGCGGATCTGCACCCTCCATTCGGTCACCCTGAACGTGAACAGGACGTAAAGGAGAATGGTGACAACAATGACGAGCAGGTAACGAACATCGAAAATCGTGAAGAGGATTGCGGAAACGAACAGGAGTTCCAGGATCAGCGGCCCGATCGAAAACAGCATGAAACGAAGAAGGAAATCGACGCCCTTCACGCCCCGGTCGATGACCCTCGACAATCCGCCGGTTTTCCGGGTGATGTGGTATCGAAGCGACAGCGAATGAAGATGTTGAAACGTTCGAAACGCGAGTGTCCTGAGCGCCCTCTGCCCGACGCGGGCAAAGATGACGTCTCGAAGTTCGTTGAAACACACGATCATCAACCGTGTAAAGGCATAGGCGACGGTCAGTCCCACAGCACCAAGGCCCAGCATGAAAACCGGCGACGCGGCCGAAGGATCCGGGGCCAACGCGTCGACCGCCGCCTTGAAGAAGAAGGGTGCGATGACACCAACAAGCTTGGCCATGAACAGCGCCATAAGGGCAAGGACAACCCGAATACGGAATTCAGGCTGGTTTCTTGGCCAAAGATAGGGCGCCACCCTTCGGATGACCAACCAGCCTGTCTGCCGGTTGATCTTTCCGTCTGTCATGATTGTTCGCCGCATCGACCGACCACCCGATTCAGATCACACGGGAAAACCCCGGAACCCAACCCGCCCTTTACCGGTTAGGGTCGGGCACATCGAATACCTGACCCGGGTAGATCAGGTCAGGATCCCTGATCTGATCGAGATTTGCCTCGTAGATCTGTACGTACTTGACTCCTTGTCCATAGGCGTCCTTTGCTATTGCCCACAAGGTGTGACCCGGCTGGATCGTGACCCTGGTCAATCGTGCGGTCGCGAGCGGTTGCGCCATATTGAGGCTTATCAGGGTTTCGCGAGGCAGGATTTCCCGTTTGAACGGACTTTCCACCCGGGCCTGGACATTCCCCTGCGGGTCGACTTCGTCAACTCTCAGCGTATGGACGCCCTCACGGACATTCCTGAGTTCGACGCGCCAGTTTCCATCGGTCTGAACCATGCTTGAACTTGCCAGCCGGTTGTTCACGTAAACCCTGACTTCGCTCTCGCCCTGCCCTCTTCCGGCAGCAACGACATCGCCCTCAAGATCGTAGCTGACGGTATCGAGTGACAGAGTCGGTGGCTCGCCGGCAAACAGTCTGTCGCCGGCTTCCCCGGTCCCGTCGGCTACGAGACCCGCGTCCTGCTTCTCGCCATCGCCCAAGACCAGATCGTTACCGTCTTCAGGCCGAACTGTTGTGCGGTCGACATATTCCGCGACCACGATCGAGCCGGTTCCGCTCTCTCCTTCGCCGCTGCCCCGATCAACCGTTGTGCTCCCACCTTCGGCAGTGAGAACGGTAGGCTGCTCCTCCACATCGCCCGGGTCCGTGCCGCCGGGTCCGGCAACAGGCCGGGTCGTTTCCGGCGTGGAATCGTCCGCGACTTCGACGTGTTCGGTTTCACTTTCCCCGGCGCCGGCTCCCTGTACAGCCGGTGCTCCCGGGCTGTCTGCAACAATTTCAAGGGTCTGTTTCCCTGCGTCGCCCGAATCCTCGTCGCCAGTGTCGCCGGGTTGGGTCGTTTCGCCGGTAGAACTATCGGCGACCTCGGCAGGATCACCTTCGCTGCCCAATCTTTCGCTATCCTGAATGACCGTCGCACCCTCGCTGTCTGCAACGACGACCTTGGGCTGGTCATCCGGGCTCGAAGGAATGACGAGGACAACCTCGTCCGATGTGAATCGGTTGCCCTCGCGTGTCACTTCGACAAGACTTAACGATATCGGCCCTTCCCGGACCGGGAGATCCATGAAGAAAACAAAGCTTCCCGGGTGCGGGACTGTTTGCGAAGTCAGTTCATTCTCGCCAAGAAAAACACTGACGGTGCTTTCAGGCAATGCCTGGCCGGCAATTACGGTATTTCCGTCAGGCTCGATCCTGACAATGTCAAAGCTGGGGCCGCCGTAGAGCGGTTCCACCCCGATTTCCTCTGCGGGTTCGGCATCGTCGGTCTTGACCAGGGCAACCAGGGTTCCGGTAGATGGTTCCACAGATTCGCTCTCGGATTCGGGCGCGGGTTCTTCCAGGTCCGCCGTTTCGACCGGTTCGGTAACGTCGTCTAGAGTCGGTGCAGCAATGGGGACCGTCTGGTCACCAGCCTCTTGAGTCGACACCTGTTCGGGATCACCCTCGCTTGCGCCAGACAGGACTTCCCCGGTCGAATCCGCGTCAACGTCGTCCGCAACCGGTGTGCCTGCAGCCTTCTCCAGGTCCGTTTCCTTCAAGCGTTCCAAAGGATCGACGTCCTGCTCGAAGAGGCTCGCAACTACCAAACCAGGTTCCTGGTCCACAGGATCGGTTGTTGCCATACCTGGATCCGCCTCAGCCACTTCCGCTACGGTACCGGTCCCAGTGTCCTTTCGGGTCGCAGTCTCGGGTTCCGTCGTGACGGATCGTTGGCTGACGGCAGCCTGAGTTTTCTCCGGTTCCACCGATTCGGCACCCGCAACCTCCAATTCCGTGCTTTCGGGTTCCTCCACCTCCGCCACAACGTTCGGTTGAATGACAGGTGCTTCGCTCATTTCAGGTTCTGTCGTTTCGACTTCCGCGACTTTCGGCTCCGCCCTCTCGGATTCCTCAAGTTCCGCCACGACAATCGGTCGAATGACGGGGGCATCGCCTGCCTCCGGTTCCGCCGGCACGATTTCCGCAACCTTCGGCTCAGCGCTCCCGGGTTCCCCGGGTTCAGCTACGACAATCGGTCGAATGACCGGGGCATCGCCCGTCTCCGGTTCAGCCGGCACGATTTCCGCAACCTTCGGCTCAGCGCTCCCGGGTTCCTCAAGTTCCGCCACGACAATCGGTCGAACGACCGGGGCATCGCCCGTCTCCGGTTCAGCCGGCACGATTTCCGCAACCTTCGGCTCAGCGTTCCCGGGTTCCTCAAGTTCCGCCACGACAATCGGTCGAACGACCGGGGCATCGCCCGTCTCCGGTTCAGCCGGCACGATTTCCGCAACCTTCGGCTCAGCGCTCCCGGGTTCCTCAAGTTCCGCCACGACAATCGGTCGAACGACCGGGGCATCGCCCGTCTCCGGTTCAGCCGGCACGATTTCCGCAACCTTCGGCTCAGCGCTCCCGGGTTCCTCAAGTTCCGCCACGACAATCGGTCGAACGACCGGGGCATCGCCCGTCTCCGGTTCAGCCGACTCGGCTTCTGCAACCTTCGGCTCAGCGCTCCCGGGATCACCGGGTTCCGCCGCGACAATCGGTCGAAGGAGAGGAACATCGCCCGTCTCCGGTTCAGCCGATTCGGCTTTCGCGACCTTCGGCTCAGCGCTCCCGGGTTCACCGGGTTCAGCTACGACAATCGGTCGAAGGAGAGGAACATCGCCCGTCTCCGGTTCAGCCGACTCGACTTCCGCAACCTTCGGCTCAGCGCTCCCGGGTTCACCGGGTTCAGCTACGACAATCGGTCGAAGGAGAGGAACATCGCCCGTCTCCGGTTCAGCCGACTCGACTTCCGCAACCTTCGGCTCAGCGCTCCCGGGTTCACCGGGTTCAGCTACGACAATCGGTCGAAGGAGAGGAACATCGCCCGTCTCCGGTTCAGCCGACTCGACTTCCGCAACCTTCGGCTCAGCGCTCCCGGGTTCCTCAGGTTCAGCTACGACAATCGGTCGAACGAGAGGAACATCGCCTGCCTCCGGTTCAGCCGATTCGGTCGGAACTGCCTGCTCGCCAACAGAGACCGATTCCATCTCGGGCTCCACGACCCGATCTGTTCCGTCCCCGGTTGGCAGGAGCAACAGCCACGCCGGATCGATTTCCATGTCTTCCTGAGGCTGCCGACCATCGCCGATTTCAGCCGGCGCCGCCTCAGTGACAGGTTCGGGAAGGTCATCCTTTCCCGCTTCCTCGTCCAGGAGGGTTTCGACCAGGGGTTCCTGATCCCGCGCATCAGGTAACGTCGTTTCAACCGTTACATCCAGCAAGCCCGGTTGAGCTTCTTCCGGTTCAGGTGTGTCGACAGGCGCGGGCAATTCTGCCTGATCGACAATCGGCTCGGAAACATCGTCGGCCTCGACGACACCATCGTCCGGCTCGCCGTCTCGTTCGGGTTCCTCGATAACATCCACCTGTCGCGGTTCGTCGTCAGGCTGATCCGTGACAATCGCCGGAACATCCTGCTGCTGTTCAACGCCGGGTTCCTCGGTCAGAAGTTCAGTATCGTCAGGCTCATCCCCGGGCAGGAGAACGAGTACAATCAGGACCAATGCCAGGATCGCGACAACAATCGCAAAAAACAGTGGTCTTGGCACCGTTCCGGGTCTCGTCGATTCCGCCATCGGTAGCAGTCCCCAGCGTTCTCGTTATTCGGTAATCGCCGTGTTAGATTAATCGAACGGAAATTTATAGGGTTCAGGACTTCACAAGGGCCTCATCATGACGGATTTCAATGCCTCGGTATGCATTTTCTGCGGTTCGCGTATGGGAACCGATCCGGAAATCGAAAGAACCGCCAACGCTCTGGGCACCTGGCTGGCACACTCAGGCGTCCGGCTCGTCTACGGCGCTGGAGGTACCGGGGTGATGGGGGCCATCGCAGCAGCCGTCCGGAACGCCGGCGGCCGGACGCTCGGCGTCATACCATCGCACCTCGTACAACGCGAATCGGCCGAGTTGCACCTGGACGATTGCATCGTCACCAGCGACATGCACTCGAGAAAGGAAGTGATGTTCGTGAATTCCGACGCGGTCGTCGCCCTGCCGGGCGGACCGGGAACCCTCGACGAACTCTTTGAAGTGTTGACGTGGCGCCAGCTGGGCATGCATGGCAAACCCGTGCTGCTGCTGAATGTCAACGGGTTCTGGGATCCACTCCTCGCGCTCATCGAGCACCAGATCAAGGCGGGATTCGCGGATTGGAGTTTCCGCGAATCCCTGGAAGATTTCCGTGCCGAGGGCAGGTTGATTCAAAGGCTCGGCCAGGTCCTGGGCCGTAGCGCCGGCGGGCACCTGCGCCAGGATGCACCAGGAGTTCACCGGAAAAAAGCGGACTGACCAGTCGATCAGGCTCCCGAAAGACGCTCCGCGACGTTTTCCCAGTTGACGAGGTTGTTCAGGAAATTCTCCAGATACGCCGGTCGCCGGTTCCTGAAATCGATGTAGTACGAATGCTCCCAGACATCGCATCCGAGAAGCGCCGTCTGGCCAAAGCAAAGCGGATTGACGCCGTTTTCGGTCTTGGTGATTTTCAGGGACCCGTCCGATTCAGCGACCAGCCAGCACCAGCCCGAGCCGAACTGTCCGACGCCTGCAGCGGTGAAATCCTGCTTGAACTGGTCGACCGATCCGAATGAATCGGCAATCCGGCCTTCAAGTTCTCCTGGCATGTTTCGACCGGTTGGTCCCATCATTGTCCAGAATTGCATGTGATTCCAGTGTTGCGAAGCATTGTTGAAAATTCCGTTCTGCGCAACGGATCCGGCCGAATATGTTCCAGTGACAATGTCTTCCAGTGACTTGCTTGCCCATTCAGTATCCTGGATCACATTGTTTCCATTATCCACGTAGGCCTTGTGGTGCAGGTCGTGATGGAATTCGAGCGTCTCCCGTGACATGCCACCGTCCGCGAGCGCGTCGTGGGCATAGGGGAGATCCGGAAGTTCAAAAGCCATGTCGCGGTTCCTCCTCGTCTAGCATGGTCAACTCAGCCGGGGCCCCATAGTGCCCCGGGATTCGAGACTCTATCACATGTTGAGTCGGGGAAAAGTAGACCTCGCGATCGAATTTCGCGATTCAGAGCGATTTCGCCGCCACCTGCCCCTGTCTTTCCGCAGTGGGATCGGATTTCACGGATTTCCGAGAGTGCCGCGCGATTACCAGTCGAAAACCGGGAGACCGATCAGCGCCGAGAGCGCGATAATCGCATAAGCGATATTCCGGTAAAATCGCTCTCGCTGCGGATCAAAAATCATCTGGCCAAGCCAGCCCGCCAATGCGTAGGGCAGAGTAAGGATGACTCCGATCATGACCGGTTCGGGTTCGAGATAGCCGATCGCGGCCAACAGGGCGAGGAAAGCCACGTCGAACAGGACAAGGAACAGCATGTTGTTCGCCCGGACGATTGCCGGGCGATCCGGACCGGAAAGATAGAGAAGGATGATCGGCGGTCCAGGTGCCCCTGTGGCGCCGCCGAACGTCCCCGCAATGACCCCGACCCCAGCTTTCGCGCGCTGGCTCAAAGCCCGTTTCACGCGCCAGCCGCTTGCGAGCAGGACAACCAGGATCAAGGCTGCCAGGCTGATCAGCATCCGGAACTCATCTGCACCGATTCTGGTCAGGAGGAACATCCCTGCCGGCAGTCCGACGAGCGCGCCCGCAACCAGAACGAAGACTTCACTGACACGCCCGTCCCTGACCGCCCTCGGGACAAGGGGGAGGACTCCAAAGATATCGAAGATCATCATGGCCGTCAGGACCCAGACGGGCGGCATCGCGAGCGATGCCAAGGGAACGTAGATCAGGGCCGTACCGAACCCGGAGAATCCCCGGACCAGCCCTGCAACGGATACCGCTGTCAGAAGGATCGGCAGCCCGTCGTGCGACAGGGCCGAGTAGAATAGATCGATCACGCGCCGGTCTTCGCGAAATCCGGACCCGCCTCTTCGCTTTTCTTCGACCAGTCCCGCTTGACGCCCAGGCGCAGAAGCATGCTCGACGCCACGAAAACAGAAGAATAGGTGCCGATGACCACGCCCCAGATCATCGCGAATACGAACCCCCGGATGACGTCACCCCCGAGGACAAAGAGCGAGATGAGAGCAATCAGCGTCGTCACCGAGGTCATGACCGTCCGGCTCAGGGTTTCGTTGATCGACAGGTTGAGCACGTTCCGCAACGGTTCTTTCTTGAATTTGCGGAGATTCTCTCGAACGCGGTCATAGACGACGACCGTGTCGTTCAGGGAATAGCCCACGATCGTCAGCAGCGCGGCAATGATGGCAAGATCGAACTTGATCTGGAGAAGGCTGAAAATCCCGATCGTCAGGACAACATCGTGCACGAGCGCGGCTACCGCACCAAGGGAGAACTGCCACTCGAACCTCAACCAGATGTAGAAAAGCACTGCCGAGATCGCCAGGACGACCGCAATAACCGCTGCCTGGATCAACTCCCCTGACACCTTCGGACCAACGCTGTCAACAAGGGGGAAAACCATATCGGGATCTATTCGGCGAAGTGCATCCTTGATGGCAGAGACAGTTTCCGCGCTGACGGCTTCTTCTCCCGCCTGTTGCTCGATTCTGACCAGCGCGACATTCTCCGCATTGCCGGTCAGCTCTGCAGCCGGGTCGCGAACCTCCGTAATCGAGACGTCGCCGAGGTCCAACCCGGAAAGCACTGCGCGATACTCGCCCACGTCGAGTTGGTGCAGGCTCTGGGTGCGGATTGTCGTGCCGCCTTTGAAGTCGATCCCGAAATTCAGGCCGACAAGGGAAACGAGCGCGACCGAGGCGAGCATCGCTCCTGCCGATGCCCATTTGGTCACGACCGACCAGCGGAAGAAATCTATGCGCGTTCCGGCAGGTACGAGTTTGAGACGCATGACTCTTTCAAACCTCGATCGTCCTTGGCCGGCGATAAGCCAGCAGTGTCGCGATCATCAGGCGCGTTACCCAGATCGCCGTGAAAACCGAAGTCAGGATTCCAAGACCAAGGGTTATCGCAAAGCCCCTGACCGGGCCTGCCCCCATGGCGAAAAGGATCGTCGCCGCGATCAGGGTCGTGATATTCGCGTCGATGATCGCTGACAGGGCACGCTCGTACCCGGCCGCGACCGCCCTTGCCGGACCCTTCGAACTCAGCAATTCCTCCCTGATCCGTTCGAAAACCAGAACATTTGCGTCAACAGCCATACCGATCGTCAACACGATGCCGGCGATTCCAGGCAACGTCAGCGTCGCCCCGATCGCCGAAAGGAGACCAAAGATCAGCGCGACATTGATGATCAGCGCGACATTCGCGAACAGGCCGAATATCCCGTAGCTCAATCCCATGAAAATCAGGATCGCGACAAAGGCAACGACGCACGCGACACGTCCCGCGTCGATGCTGTCCTGCCCGAGTTCCGGCCCGACCGTACGTTCCTCGAGGTAGATGACCTTCGCCGGCAGGGCGCCCGCCCTGAGCTGGATGGCGAGTTGCGTACTCTCGTCGAGTGAAAACCTGCCGGTGATGATTCCTGATCCGCCCGGAATATGGCTTTGAATCACGGGAGCCGAAATCACGCGCCCGTCAAGCACGATGGCGAACGGATTGCCGATGTTCCGCGCCGTGTATTCTCCGAAAATCCGGCCTCCGGCGGGGTTCAGGCGGAAACTGACGGCCGGCTGGTTGTTCTGATCGAAACTCGGCTGGGCATCGACGAGGTGGTCGCCCGAAATCGTCGGCGACTTTTCCAGGAGGTAGAAAATTCCGGAATCTTCGTCCGAGGGCAAGAGGATTTGCCTTGGACGTACGCGTTCGTCCGGGTTCGAGGTCTGTCCGTCGACCGTATGAAACGTCAGCTTCGCGGTCTTCCCGATCAGGGCCTTTAGGTCCTCGGCCGATCCTATGCCCGGGACCTGAATCAGGATTCGGCGATCGCCCTGTCGCTGAATCGCCGGCTCACGCGTCCCTGCCTCGTCGACCCTGCGACGGATGATTTCGAGAGACTGCTCCATCGTGTTGCGATCGGTTCGTGCCTTTTCGGCTTCGGACAACGTCACGACCACGTCAGAACCATCCGCACGGACTTCGATGTCGTCCGATGCCGGACCCGTCAGCCCGCCGACCGGTCGGGACAAGGCCTCGACGGCAGCGATGGCCGTCTCGATTGCTTCCGGCCTGGAAATGCGAACGCGGAGCTCCGAACCGGCCGACTCTTGTCTCCTGATGGTTCCGACCGCGTCACGACGTTCGCGCAAGGCATCCCGCACGTCGGGCCACATCCCGTCCAGACGGGCTTCGTAGACGTCGTCAACCTGGACTTCAGCCAACAGGTGGGCGCCACCCCTGAGGTCCAGACCGAGATTGACCAGGGACGACGGCAGGAACGACGGCCACCGGTCGGCACGTGTTACCAGTTCCGCCGTTGGGCTGGCGGCAACCTCGAGGGCGGCGCGCGCGTCATTCGCCATCTCGACACGCGAATAGAAGGCATTCGGCAGGGCAAGGATCATGCCCGCAACGCAGACGCCCCAGATGAGCACGTGACGAAATACAGAGACCTGCAGCATGGCTAATTCCGGCCCGGCTGAAGTTCAGCCCGATGCGGGCTCGGTCTTGCTCAGAACCGATTGAATCGTTGATTGAACCACGCGAACCTTGACGCCGTTCGCGATCTCGACTTCGAGTTCGTTGTCGGCCTTGACCCGGGTCACCTTGCCGATGAGTCCGCCCTGGGTAACCACCGTGTCCCCCTTGCGGAGGGCTTCGACCATGGCCTTGTGCTGCTTGACCTTTTTTTGCTGCGGCCGGATGAGCAGGAAATACATGATCGCGAAAATCACGAGCAACAGCGCGAAGTTCGATAAGCCCAATCCGCCTCCCGCGGACTGTGCATAAGCCGGTGATGCAATCATTGCGTTGTCCTCGTCTCGTTACCGTAACCCCGGCGGAAAAGTCCGGTGGAACCTACTCCCGGGCATTGTTCTTGGCAAGCCACAGTCGTGTGGCTGGTCGGGAGATTGTGGCCAGAATGAAGTGACCTGGATTCTCCGTGAACCTGTCATCCTCCCGGATAGATCGCCCCTCTGGCCTGAAACAGTGAATGGCGTCAACCTTTACGTTAGGGGTGCCAAAAACCTCTCAACGATCTCCTGCAGATCATGGACGCCACCGCCCGGGCATCTCATGTTTGACCAATGGGGGATTTCGTGCCAAACGCCCGTCCTGCACTCCATCAACCGGTAATTCCCGGAGGTCGATCATGCACGATATTCGAAAAATCGTTCACGATCCGAAAGGATTCGACAGTTCTCTCGAACGACGCGGCATTGATCCACTTTCATCGGTTCTCCTTGAAATCGACCAGAATCGGCGGAACGCGATTGCGGCCGTGGAACAGTTGCGCGCGGAGCGGAACACGGCGTCGAGATCTGCCGGCGAGGCGCGTGCAAACGGCGATCACGAGACGTTTGAACGTCTGCGGGGAACGGCGGCCCGAATGCGCGAGGAAATCGCCCGCTTCGAGGCCAACCTCCAGGAAGAGGAGCAACGCCTGCGCAGCCTCCTCTTGGAAATACCCAACACCGCCTATGACGACGTGCCGGATGGCGCCGACGAGGATGACAACGTTGAAGTCCGCCGTTGGGGCGACAGGCGGGAATTTTCCTTTGCTCCGAAGGAACATCACGAACTGGAGTGCTGCCGGGCCGGAATGGATTTCGAACTGGCGGCAAGGCTCTCCGGCGCACGGTTCGTCGTCCTTATCGGTGCCGTCGCAAGGATACACCGGGCGTTGGGCCAATTCATGCTGGATCGGCAAACGACCAGAAACGGATACACCGAAACCAATCCTCCGGTTCTTGTCCTCGAAGACACGATGATCGGAACCGGCCAATTGCCCAAGTTCGCGGAAGACAGTTACCAGACGAATGACGGGCACTGGCTCATCCCGACGTCCGAAGTCTCCATGACCAACTACGTTTCCAACCAGATTCTTGACGGGGACCGATTGCCGTTGCGCCTGACTGCCCATACGCTCTGTTTTCGTTCAGAGGCAGGCGCCGCGGGCCGGGACACGGCCGGAATGCTCCGCCAGCACCAGTTCGAAAAGGTCGAAATGGTCTCTGTCACGACGCCCGAAGACAGCCTCGCCGAACTCGACCGGATGACGGCCTGCGCGGAGGACATCCTCGAAACCCTGGAGTTGCCGTACCGCACGGTCATTCTGTGCACCGGAGACATGGGATTTGGAGCAAGCCGCACCCATGACATCGAGGTCTGGCTTCCCGGTCAGAACACCTATCGGGAAATCTCCAGCTGTTCCGTCTGCGACGATTTCCAGGCCCGGCGCATGAACGCCCGTTTTCGGCGCACGCCGGGCGCACGCCCCGAATTCGTTCACACGTTGAACGGCTCGGGCCTCGCCATCGGGCGCTGTCTGATCGCGGTCCTGGAGAACGGTCAACAGGAAGACGGAAGCGTCCGGCTTCCCGCCGCATTGGGTGACTGGCTGGACGGATGTTCCACGCTGACCGCCGACGGCCAACTTGCCTGACCCGGGGCAAAGATTGAAACATCGACTCCGGATGCCGCGAAAACGGAGGCCGGGCAGGAATTCAAGCGGTTGCGGCTCGAGCGGTTCGGGTCGACGAAGCATCGTCTCCGCCAAACCGGAGGGTCCAAGCACGTGCGAATCCTGATCACGAACGATGACGGCATAGATGCGCCCGGCCTCGCCGTTCTGGACGAAGTCGCACACGAGATCGCGGGAACCGGCGGCGAGGTCTGGACGATTGCACCTCGTGAAGAACGGTCCGGCGTGAGCCATTGTGTCTCGTACGTCAGTCCGATGAGGATCGAGGAATGCGGTTCGCGCCGGTTCGCGCTGCACGGTTGCCCCGCGGACTGCGTTCTCGCCGGATTGTTTCACGTCATGGCGGACAGCCGCCCTGACCTCGTGCTCTCGGGAGTGAACCGGGGCAACAATTCAGGGGAAAACGCGGTCTATTCCGGAACGGTCGGAGCGACAATGGAGGCGGCACTCCACGGCGTCAGGAGCATTGCATTGTCCCAGTTCTGCGGTCCGCGCAATCTCCGGGGCAATTCGGTCTTCGAAGCTGCCCGCGCGCATTCCGCGCCATTGATCAGAAGACTCCTCGAACTGGACATCTGGCAATGCTCAGGCGACTATGGCGTGTTTTACAACGTCAATTTCCCGCCGGAATTGGCGTCCGACGTCAAGGGTACGCGGCTGGTCGCGCAAGGATACAGGCGCAATGGAGAATTCAGTGTCGTGCCGTATCGTTCTCCCTCGCGCCGGAACTTCCTGTTCATCCAGGGCCCTCCCCAGGATCGGGCGACGCGGCCGGGCACGGATGTACACGCCAATATTCAAGGCTATATTTCGGTCACACCGATGCACGCCGACCTGACATCCGGCGACGCGATGAAAAGACTTGAGGGAGCCTTCAACTGATGAACCCTTCAGCCGAATGGCTGAAACTTCAACAGGAAATGCGGAGCCAGGGTATTACGGACGAACAGGTCCTGACTGCCATGGAATCGACGCCCAGGCATTGTTTCGTCCCCAGCCGCTTCCGGGAACGCGCCTACGAAAACAGGCCGCTTCCGATTGCCTGTGGCCAAACGATCAGCCAACCGTCAGTCGTTGGAATCATGACCCAGGTCCTGGATGTCGAGTCGCATCACAAGGTCCTGGAGGTTGGCACCGGTTCAGGATACCAGGCCGCGATCCTGTCGCGGATCGCCCGTCGCGTCTACACGATCGAGCGGCACCAGCAATTGTATCAAGGCGCCCGGGAAGCGTTTCGTACTCTTCGCCTGTCGAACATCACGGCGGTCCACGGCGACGGCACGCTCGGGATGAAGGAGCAGGCCCCTTTCGACCGCATCATCGTGACGGCGGCTGCAGAAGATCCGCCGGCAACGCTGCTTGAACAGCTTGTTGTCGGTGGGGTCATGGTGCTACCCGTTGGCCAGACGGATGATATACAAAGGCTGATCAAACTGGTCATGACGGAAGATGGGCCTCACTACGAGGAACTGAATTTTGTCAGGTTCGTACCATTGGTCGACGGCATTCCGGATTGGACGTCCGAATGAGCACCCCGGCGAGGCAATGACGTTTTTCACAGATATCCACTCCAGATCCGAACGAAGCCCGGAGACCATGCTTTGCGCCATTGCCCTGTCCTTGTGCCTGGCAGTCGCGGCAGGGTGTGTACATGTCACAAGCCCCGATCCCCAGGTGCCCGGACGAGGCGAGGAAACTGTGCAGGCGCCAGGACCTGGGTCGGACGGGATCATTGCGATCGGCGACAGCAAGGCGATCCTGGCCATGCCCGGAGATACGCTTGCGACGATCGCGGCGCGTGCCGGGGTGAGCGTCGAGCAACTGGCACATTACAACGGCCTCGGCGCCAATTATCATCCTCGCCCCGGCGAGGTCTTCGCCCTGCCTCCAACCGGATCCACGGTTCGAAATGTCAGCGACCTGGCGGCGATCGCGGAGTCCGCGATCGGGCGGACGGACTCCGCACTGACAGAAGAACCGCTTCCGGCGATCCAGTCCGATGAAGTCGCACAGACCCCAAGCGACGAAGAAGAAACGGAAGTCGAAACCGCGGAAAGCGAGGCGATCACGGAACCCGTGGTCACCCTCCCCGTAGCGCGACGGGTTGAACGGCGCGAGGAAACCCCGGACGAGCCGGTTCAGGTCGCGTCGGCACCAGAAAACGAAGACGGCGCCGCGAACGGGGACGGCGGAACCGTTCCGGTTGCGGATCCGAAGGCCCAAAACCAGGTCTCCGTAACGGAAGGAAGGCTTCTCGTACCGGTTGAAGGACAGATTGCTCGTCCCTACTCCGCGAGTCCCGGCGGGAGCCACGGAATTGATTTCAGTGTCCTGGCGGGGACATCGGTCCGCGCCTCCGACGATGGTTCGGTCGTTCTCGTCTCACCCTCGGAAACCCATACGACCATTGTATTAATCCGTCACGAGGGCAATCTGTACACTGTCTACAGCCGGATTACGGGAGTTACGGTGAAAAAGGGAGATCGCGTATCCAGGGGCCAGATCGTGGGCCGGGTCGTTGAAGCGTCGCCTTCACTGTTCCACTTCCAGGTCAGGCAGGGCACTGAAAGCGTCAACCCCGTGCCCTTTCTCTACGGCGATACCCGGTAGCCATTCGAGCACCGCAGGCGACCGATTCCGACGTTTCGTTCCTGGAGCGAAACCAAGCAGATGCAACGGCCGTTACCGTTACCGGAGGATGCGCGTGAATTCGGGCTTTGTATAACGGCCAGAAAAGACATAAATACATGCAACGGGATCAAGTGAGGAAGTTGAGAACTTCCTGCCCGCCACAAGACGACAGGAGGAATTGATGCTTCCCATCATGCCTGGCCTCATTCAGAATATCGGGCTTCCCGGCCTTTTGCTGATCACGATCGTGGTCCTGATACTGTTTGGCCGCGGAAAGATATCTTCGCTGATGGGCGAAGTCGGAAAAGGCATTACCGCGTTCAAGCGGGGCGTCAAGGAAGGCAAGGACGAGATTGACGGTGCGATCGAGGATGCGTCCGGCGACACCGTCGAAGTCAAGCCCGAGAAGAAACGGGATACGTCCGGCGAGAGTTGAGCGCTGCTGTGAAAGGACTGCCTGACTGTGTTCGATATAGGCTGGTCGGAACTGCTCGTCGTTGGCGTCGTCGCCCTGATCGTTGTTGGCCCGAAAGAGCTTCCCAGGTTGTTCAGGACCGTTGGCCAGTTCGTCGGGAAGGCGCGCGGCATGGCCAGGGAGTTCCAGCGTGCGATGGATCGCGCCGCTGACGAAGCGGGTGTTAAAGACGTCAAGGAGACGTTTCAGGAGGCCAGCAAGACGACGAGTTTCGGATTCGACGACATCCGGAAAACCCTGAACTCATCGACACTTCCGGACCAGAAGAAACCCAAGCCGGTCGACGCTGCGCGCGAGCATGCCGAACGGATGAAAGAAAAGGGCGAGATCAAGGGCAACGGTTCGGAGAATTCAATAGCCCCGAAGGAAGAGCCGGCCCCGCAATCCGCCGCCCCCGGAAAGCCGAACGATGGCAAGGACGCTCCACCGGCAACCGGCGCAACCGTGTCCCCCGATGCCGACGCAAATGCTACACCCGCCAATACTTCCCCGACCGGCGAAGACGTCATTCAATCAGATCCGGGTCGTTCCACCGAAGAGCCGGCTGACGCCGGGACCTCTGACCGGGTTGGCTGAGGAATCTTCATCGGATGAGCGAAGAAGATATCAACGCCTCCGCAGCCCCCCTGATCGAGCACCTCGCGGAACTGCGAACGCGATTGATTCGTTCGGTCCTCGCGTTCGTCGCGGGGATGCTTATCTGTTTCGCGTTTTCAGAAACGCTTCTCGATTTCCTCGTTGAGCCGATCGCGGAAATCCTTCGTTCCCGGGGCCAGGATCCGCAACTGATTTTCACGGCTCCGCAGGAAAAGTTCTTCGTCCTTTTCCGAATTTCCGTGGTCATGGGGCTTGGCCTGTCCTTTCCGGTGATCGCGCACCAGCTCTGGCGATTCGTCGCGCCCGGCCTGTACCGCAACGAAAAGCGCGCATTCCTGCCGTTCATCATTGCCTCTCCGGCCCTGTTTCTGGCGGGCGCCGCCTTCACGCACTACATCGTGACGCCGCTCGCCATGAATTTCTTCATCGGGTTTTCCGACGTCATCCCGACGATTACCGAGATCCTGTCCAACAGCAGCGGAGGATTGGTCGTTCCCGTGGAGAGGCCCGACCCGGATAGCGAACTTTCGACCGTATTCCTTGGTTCGGTCAGGGAGTCCCTGGACATCACCCTCAAGTTCATCTTCGCCTTCGGGATCTGCTTCCAGTTGCCTGTTCTCATGACATTGCTCGGGATGGCCGAACTGGTTTCGGCAGAAGGCATGAAGCGAATGCGCAAGTACGCGGTCGTCGGCATACTCTGCCTCGCAGCGGTCATCACGCCACCCGACGTCATTACGCAGGTCATATTGTTCACCGCGGTTTACGCCCTTTACGAGGTTTCGATCCAGCTCGTGGCCACGGTCGAACGCCGGCGGATTGCGCGGCTGAGGGCCGCCGGGCTGTACGACGAAGAAGACGATTCCGACGCGGAGAAGATTCTGTGAGCAGGCAACTGCTCTCGCGCATTGCCGAGGCGATCGAGAGACTGGGTCCGCAATCGCCCGATATTCCGGACCTTACCGCCTGTGACGCCTTTGTCTGGCACGTAGACCCCGAACGGCTCGACCCGGTACCTTTCGTCAACCGCATCGATCTCGACCTGCTCGTGGGGATCGACCGCGCGCGCGACACCCTGCTCGCGAACACGCGCCAATTCGCGAACGGACATTCGGCGAACAATGCGCTGGTCTGGGGCGCACGCGGTATGGGCAAGTCCTCCCTGGTCAAGGCGGTACACAAGGTCGTGTCGGCCGAATCACCGCTGTGCCTTATTGAAATACAGCGCGAAGACCTGCCCTCGATCGGGCGCTTGATGCATTTGCTCCGGGGCCCGGAACAACGGTTCCTGTTGTTCTGCGACGATCTCAGCTTCGGTTACGAGGACAATCACTACAAATCGTTGAAGGCCATTCTCGACGGGGGAATCGAGGGACGGCCCGACAACGTCCTGTTTTACGCAACCTCGAATCGCCGGCACCTGATGCCCAGGGACATGATCGAGAACGAACGCTCGACCGCGATTTCACCGTCCGAGGCCGTCGACGAAAAGGTGTCGCTTTCGGATCGTTTCGGACTTTGGCTCGGGGTCCATCCATGCAGCCAGGATCAGTACCTTGCCATGATTCGACGATACTGCAGCGCGTACCGGGTCGAGATTTCAGACGAGACACTGCGGACCGAGGCGATCGAGTGGCAGCGAACGCGAGGCAGCCGGTCAGGGAGAGTCGCCTGGCAGTATTTTTGCGACCTGGCGGGGCGAAAAGGGATATCGGTCAACTGAGGGCCACCGAGGATCGGGAAAACGGACTTCCCGCGATGCGTACCGCCGTTCCTTTTCAGGGCGAATCCTCGACCTTCGTGAAAGCGGGCGCATATTCGATGTGCGATCCGCCGAATGCGGTCCTGGTCAGGGCCAGCCCCATGAGATTTGGCCCCGCGTACCTGCACGACATGCGTCTCACGGCCTCCCGGCTGAAACCGAAGCGTCGGTAGTACGATGGATCGCCCAACACGATCGCGGCTTCCCAGGCGTCTGCCTTTGCGTGTTCGAGGCCTGCCCTGATCAGCGCGGCGGCAATCCCCTGGCGACGACGCGGTGTGGTGACGGCGACCGGTCCAAGGGCGAGAGTACCGGCGGGCGCCGGCATTCTCGAAAAAAGCGCGTGGCCAACGACCCCTGTTCGTTCCGAAGCGACAAGTGAATACACGACATCGTCATCCTCGCGCAGCATTTGCACGAGGTGAGCTTCGAGCGCGGTCGGGAAGGCTGCAAGCAGAAGTTCTTCGATTCCGTCCCGGTCGCGATCAGTTTCGAGCCGCAATTGAAAGCCGGCCATCGCGCAGTTCTCTCCCGGATTTCGACTTGCCCGGCTTCAAGAGTGAACCGGTCCGTTGCGTTTGACCTGGCCCCACGTTCGCCATTGATCTTGTCGCTGTTCGCGGACCTCGGCGATCGAGTCCGGTTCCGGACGTGCCGGCCGGCTTTGCGACTCCTTCGGATATACATTGCCGCGTGACCCCTGATACGACGCCCGGTCGTTTCATCAGGTGCATGAATCAACTCCTTGCGAAAACCAGGCAACGGTCCCGCCGCAGCGAAAGCCATAGAGGGGTGCCTTTTCTTGGCATGAAGATACCGGGGACAGATGCCTTCAGGACAACACTCCTGAATTCCATCTCGAGATCGACGACGCTGTGTCCGCCCAGGAAACGGGCCTGCTGCACGATTCCCCGTGCCGGGACGCCTTCCTCGACCGTCGGATTGGGCCCCCGGCCATTCCTGTCAAAATCCAGCCTCAAGTGGTGCGGCCTGATCACGATATCGACATCGATGCCCGGCTCGGTTCCCGGAGCCAAGAAAGGGCCGAACGGAGTTTCGACCAGCGCGCCATTCGACTTTCCGGAAATGACGTTGATCTGCGAAAAGAACTCGGCCGCCGCCTTGTCGACCGGAACGTTGTAGATATTGTTGGGCGCTCCGGTCTGTACAATGCGGCCCGAACGCATCAGGGCAATCTGGTCGGCCAGCAGCATTGCTTCCTCGGGTTCATGGGTGATCAGCATCCCCGTTGTGCCTTCTTCCTTGAGGAGGGCCACCGTCGCACTCCGCACTTCATCGCGCAATCTGCCGTCGAGATCAGAAAACGGCTCATCCATCAGCAGGATTCGCGGCGCAGGCGCCAGGGCACGTGCGAGCGCGACACGCTGCTGCTCTCCGCCCGACAATTGGTCCGGGTATTTCTTGCCGATCCCGTCCAGATTGACGCGACGAAGCATGTCCTCGACCCGGGCTGCCCTGTCATGTCTCCGTCCACGAAGGCCGAACGCGATGTTTTCCGCGACGTTGAGATGCGGAAAGAGCGCGAAGTCCTGAAACATGAGACCGATGTTCCGGTGTTCGGGCGCAACGTGCAACCGGTCGTCGGAAACGATGACCCCGTCCATCAGGACCTGGCCTGAAGTCTGGCGGTCTACACCTGCCGCGATCCGGAGCAGGGTCGACTTTCCACAGCCCGACGAACCGAGAAGGCATGTCAAGTCACCTCGCCGCAAACCGACCCTGGCACGGTCGACGGCTGTTATGCGGCCGAATCGCCGGGTTACATCCCGGATCTCGAGAATGACTTCGTCTTCAGCCACGAACACTGCCCGTACGCATTACCCGACCAAACAAGTCGGTTACTACGACCGGTTAGCAACAAAGAACCGTTGTCGCAAGACCTCCAGGACGATCCCGGAAAATCCCAGACATCGCGGTTTCAGCCGATTCGAGCTTCGTGACCGTTGGTTTTCGGATTGCGCCGGATCGAGGTCCGGCAACAGTTCCGGCGTGCTGGCACCTTTGGGCAGATGACGAATTTCGAGAGACCGCATGCCGGTCGGAAGGACCGGGCTCGGTACCTCCCATTCCGTGTCCGTCAAGTCGTTCGCCAGACGACTTTGACCCCAATCAGAGCCGATCCGATTCAACGCGCTAGAACGGTTCGAGGAAAATGGGTACAGAATCCTGGTTGCAAATCAAGGGATCGAACAAGGGAAGATAGCCAATGCTCGATCAGGATGACACGTACCGACCTGTTTGGCTGGATGGCAGGGACTGCGACGTCGATGCATTCAGGCGCCACATCACGCAGGAAACGCGGGCCAGGGACTATCCGCACGCTATCGAGATTGCGGGCAACATCCCGGTCTACGACGGCAGCGCGATGCACCGGGCGATGACCGACGAACCGCAGGCCCGGTCCGTGATGGCGGAATGGAACCGGTCGTTCCAGTCCGGGCCCGGAATTGTCACCATTCGCGGCGGTTATGACGACCTCGGTCTGATCGACGCGGTGACGGCGGAGTTGAACGCGATCATTGCCGAAGAGGAAGCCGGCAACACTGGCAAAGGCGACCATTTCGCCGCCGCGGGGGCCAACAGCCGGGTCTGGAACTCCCACGAGAAGCTCTGCATCCGTGCACCCGAACTCTTTGCACGCTACAACGCCAACGAACTGACCCGGCGGGCAAGCGAGAGCTGGCTCGGTTCCGGCTACCAGATTACGATGCAGGTCAATGTCGTTCGTCCTGGCGGAAAGGCCCAGACTGCTCACCGCGACTACCACATGGGTTTCCAGGACGTGGAGACGCTCAAGGGCTACCCTGCCTCGCAGCACACGCTGTCGGCATCGCTGACACTGCAGGGCGCAATCGCGCACAGCGACATGCCGCTCGACAGCGGACCGACGAAGCTGCTGCCCTATTCGCAGAGTTACCTGCCGGGCTACATCGCGGTGCTGCTACCGGAATTCCGCGCCTGTTTCGAGGACTCTTGCGTGCAACTCCCGCTTGAAAAGGGCGACATGCTGTTCTTCAACCCCGCCACGTTCCACGCGGCGGGCGCGAACCGGACAACCGACGTTCAACGGTTCGCGAACCTGATGCAGGTCGGATCGGCATACGGGCGATCGATCGAGATCGTCGACCGCAGCCGCATCACGCTCGCAATCTACGATGACCTGAAGAGACTCCTGGAAACCGGGGCGATCACGGCGCGCGAAGCCGACAATGTGGTCGCGGCGTCGGCGGAAGGCTATCCCTTCCCGGCCAACCTCGACAACGACTCGCCGCTCTCCGGCATGGCTCCTCCCAGTCAGCAGGACGTACTGCGCCAGGCATTGGCCGAAGGCTGGACGTTGATGCGGCTGAAACAGGAAATTTCGGATCAGAATGGCCGCAAGCGGTCTCACTGATCGGAAGCAGGCGGCGCCGATACCGCGTCCGCCACGTCATACCATACGGGTGCGGCACCCCTTTCGAAATAAAAAAACCTTTTCACCACCGACCAAAGCGACAGACAGACTGCTGAGTGAAGATTGCGCCAACAAGGAAAAACACGCCTTTCCACGGCGCACTCGGGGCACAGGCTTGAAGCACAGTGCAGCAAGCGGCACTGCCCCCGCCAAAGTTGCCGACGCCGAACGCGGTCTTCGCATCGAAAATACGCGTTTTCGAATCTGGTCCGCTGCGCGAAAACCAGTCTCTCATATGGTCGAGACCACGGCGCCCCCATCCAGGAGGATGTTCTGCCCGACGATAAAGCCGGCGTGCATCGAACAGAGAAACGCGCAGGCAGCCCCGAACTCCGCAGTCGTTCCGTAGCGGCCAACGGGAATCGTCGCGCATCTTTCGGCCTTGGCCTCGTCCACAGATATTCCCTTCGCGACCGCAACATCCGTGTCGAGAGACACCGCCCTGTCGGTTGCATGAATTCCAGGCAGGAGATTGTTGATCGTGACTCCGGAACCCGCGACCTGTCGCGACGTGCCGGCGACGTAGCCGGTCAGCCCGGTACGGGCAGCGTTCGACAGCCCGAGCACCGGAATCGGCGCTTTCACCGACTGGGACGTGATGTTCACCACCCTGCCCCATTTCCGCTCCATCATGCCGGGCAGGCAGCGTGTCATCATGTCAATCGCGGACAACATGTTCGCATCGAGTGCCGTGATAAAGTCGTCACGAGTCCAGTCATTCCACATTCCCGGTGGCGGTCCTCCGGCGTTGTTGACCAGAATGTCAGGAGCGCCCGCGGATTCCAGAACCGCGGCACGGCCTTCCTCCGTCGATATGTCGGATGCGACCGGCGTCACATCTACATCGTAGGTCTTCCTGATCTCGTCGGCAGTTCGTTCGAGGGTTTCGCGCGTCCTCGAATTGATAATCAATTCAACGCCTGCTTCAGCCAGCGCCACTGCACATCCTCGTCCGAGGCCCTTCGACGCCGCACAGACAATTGCGCGTTTACCCCGTATACCCAAGTCCATCTCGATCTCCCGTGAACTGAAAAGCTCGACGTCAACTGCCGTCGAAGGCCGAATAATCATGGCGTCGCCTCGAACGCAAGTTCCGAGGCCCTGGTCGGGCGTGAGTTGCGTTTCGCCTGGGATCGACCATTCGTTCCCTTTCATGGCAACATGCGGAATCCCGACCCGTCATGAAAGGTGGCCCGTGAAGACATCTTGTGGGCAGGCCGGGCCCTAGATGAAGTTTCCCTCGGGATGAAACGCTGAAAATGCATGGATTCGCCCGCAGAATCGAATCGCAAACTGTCCGGCAGTCCGAATGCCCGCAAGAGCGGATTGAAGATCGGGACATTCTGATCTCGGCCCGGTATCGATCTCACCTGGCGCGGCCTCCGCTTCAAGGAAGACTGTTCGTCACCTGGCGCAAAGACGCAGGCTGCGTCATCGGAAATCCAATGACCAACGGGCGGAATGGCACGGCCTGCCATGAGCGTTCAGGTCCTGTCTTTCCATGGACTCGCCTGGTTGAATCCAGCAGTACGCTGTTTCATTTCCGGATCGCGGCCATGAGGAAAAGACCCGGGCAAAAAATTGTCAAATTCACTGCCAATAGTGTTAAGAACCGCCCGCCCATCGCAGGCAATTTGGGCATCGGTGTTCGGAGGTAACAGGCATGTCGGAGGCAATACCGATCTCGGTCGGCTATGATCCGGATCCTTCACGCTCAAGCTCGTTGCATTCGAACGCATACACCGATGTGTTCTGGTTCGACGCGGACCTCGAGTCCATCATGGCAAGAACGTGGCAATGGGTGTGCCATGTCGAAAAGACACGGGAGCCCGGATCATACGTGACCGTGGAAATCGCGGGCAATCCCGTTGCTGTCGTGCGCGGAAGAGACAGCGTACTCAGGGCATTCTACAATGTCTGCAAGCATCGTGCTCACGAGCTCTTGTCCGGCGAGGGAAACACGACCCTGATCATGTGCCCATACCACGCATGGGTGTACAGACTCGATGGTCAACTCGTCCGTGCACCCCATACCGAACACCTTCACGATTTCGACATTGGCGCCATCAGTTTGAACGAGATTCAGGTTGAGGAGTTTTGCGGGTTCGTGTTTGTCAATCTCGACACGACGGCCGCTCCATTGTCCGAGCAATCCGGAAATCTCGAAACCGAAGTTCGCCATTGGGCACCGGACATAGAACAGCTCACGTTTGGCCACCGCCTGACCTACGACATAAAGTCCAATTGGAAGAACGTCGTCGACAACTTCCTCGAATGCTACCACTGCCCGACGGCGCACAAGGACTTTTGCGACCTGGTGGACATGGACACCTACAAGGTGAAGACCTACGGCATTTACTCCAGTCACATGGCCGATGCCGGACACTCCGCCAACAGCGCCTATGACGTTTCCAACGCGACGGTGAAAACGCACGCGGTGTGGTGGCTTTGGCCCACGACATGCCTGATGCGCTATCCCGGCAGATCCAGCATGATCGTACTCAACGTCATTCCGGCGGGACCCGACAGAACGCTGGAGACCTATGACTTTTTTCTGGAAACCCAGGAGCCGAATGAAATGGAACGCGACGCCATTCGATATCTCGACGAGGTTCTGCAAGTGGAAGACATCAGTCTCGTCGAAAGCGTCCAACGGGGCATGAACACCCCGGCTTTCGAACTGGGCCGCATCGTTCACAATCCCGATGGTTCAGGAAAGTCCGAACATGCCGTGCATCACTTTCATGGCCTAGTGCTGGACGCGTATGCCCGAGGAGTCACATGACACGCCCAAATATCGTCGTCGTCATGGCGGACCAGTTGGCTCCGCAGTTTACCGGCGCATACGGGCATCCTGTTGCGCAAACACCGCATCTCGATGCGCTCGCCTCGACGGGCATGCGCTTCGATGCTGCGTATTGCAATTCACCGCTTTGCGCACCGTCGCGTTTTGCCTTCATGTCGGGGCAGTTGATCAGCCGGATCGCGGCCTATGACAATGCCTCCGAGTTCAAGGCGTCCGTTCCTACGTTTGCACATTACCTGAAGACGTTAGGATACCGGACGTGCCTGGCGGGAAAGATGCATTTCATCGGCCCCGATCAAATGCACGGATTCGAAGACCGGGTGACAACCGACATCTACCCGGCCGACTTTGCATGGACCCCGGATTGGGAAGCTCCCGACGAACGGATCGACAAGTGGTATCACAACATGCAGACCGTCAAGGAAAGTGGTGTCGCCCACGCGACTTTCCAGATCGACTACGATGACGAAGTCGGTTTTGCAGCCCGTCGCTGGTTGTTTGACTTCGCGCGGGACAAGGCATCGGGACAGGAATATCCATTCGCGCTGGTCGCCAGTTTCATTCATCCGCACGACCCCTACGTGGCGCGGCCGGAGTGGTGGGACCTGTACTCCGATGACGACATTGACCTTCCGGAGTTCGTTCCCGATCCGGACGACCAGGATCCGTTCTCCCGCCGACTGATGGACGGGATCGAAGCTTCCCGTGTCCCGCTGACCGAAGAAGAGGTGCGTCGGGCCCGTCGCGCCTACCTGGCGAATGTCAGCTATTTCGACAGCAAGATCGGGCAGATCGTGCAAACACTCGAAGAGATCGCCGAACTGGAAAACACGGTCGTCATCGTGACCGCGGACCATGGCGACATGCTCGGCGAACGCGGGCTCTGGTACAAGATGAACTTCTTCGAGCATTCTGCAAGGGTTCCCCTGGTGATGGCAGGGCCCGGAATTGCGCGCGGAAGCGCGGGAAACGCTTGTTCCCTGGTCGATTTGTTGCCCACGTTCATCGAGATCGGCGGCGGCGGTGTGGAGATGCTCGGGGAACCGATTGATGGCCGCAGCCTCCTGCCATTGGCCCGGGGCGAAGGTGATCCGGTTGACGAGGCCATCGGTGAGTATTGCGCTGAAATGACCACGTATCCCGTGATCATGATCAGGCGCGGACCGCTGAAATACATTCACTGTGACTCCGATCCGCCCCAGCTTTACGATCTGAACGACGATCCTCATGAGCGAACAAATCTCGCGACCGATCCGAGGTACCACAACGTGCTGGCCGGATTTGCCGCCGAGGTAACCGAACGTTGGGACGGCGAGGAAATCCGCGCCAAGGTGATTGCGACGCAAAGGTCCCGCCGTGTCCTGCATGCGGCGATGGAAGCCGGCGCCGGAGAGCATTGGGATTACGCCCCGCCATCGGATGCAAGCCGGCAATACGTACGAAATCACATGGACTGGACGGTTGCCGCCGACCGCTACCGCTACCCTCCAGTAAAGATGCCGGACAATGATCCTTGACGGAAAGACCGCACTTGTAACCGGCGCGCGGGGCGGCATCGGCCGCGCGATCGTCGGGCGTTTCCTGAAGGAAGGGGCCACGGTCTATGCCGCCGACCTGACGGCCGAGGGGTCGCTTGGCGCCCACGATGTCGACGGCAGCAATTTCGTCAAGTTGGACGTGACCCGGGAGGAAGACGCCATCGCGGCGATGGAGCGGATTCGGGTTGAACGGGGCAAGCTCGACATTCTCGTGAACGCTGCCGGAATCGAAATCGAAAAGACCGTCGAGGACACGTCCCTGGAAGAGTGGAACCGAAGCTTCGCGGTCAATTCGACAGGCACGTTTCTGACCTCGAAACATGCCCTGCCCCTGATGCGCGAAGCCGCGAATTCAGGCAGCAGCGCCAGCCTGATCAATTTCGGATCCTATGACGGCTTTATCGCTGACCCGGGTCTTGCCGCCTATTGTGCCACCAAGGGCGCGGTGCATGCCCTGACCCGTGCCATGGCCTGTGATCACGGGCCGGAAGGTATTCGTGTCAACGCGGTTTGCCCCGGTTATGTCGACACGCCGATGCTCCAGAGTTTCTTCGAAGGCGATGGTTCCGGCGGCGGTGGTGGAAATATCGAAACGCTGAAAAAGGCCGTCCGCGACGTGCATCCGATGCGCACGTACGGAACGCCGGAGGACATCGCCAATCTGGTGAACTGGCTGGCCTCCGACGAGGCGCGTTATGCCTGCGGACAACTTTGGGTCCTGGACGGAGGACTGTCCGCGCAGGTGCAACAGATGAAACTCTGATGCCCGGGTCCGGCTCCGAGACTTTCGCTCCAACCGGCGGCGCGTGCATGCCTTCGATGCCGCCGCAACTGCCGGCGGCCCCGGCCGGGATCGCAATAGCCATCATCGGGGCAGCGAAGGCAGGGGCGCCGATCGTCCACCCGGACACCCGTGATCCGCGAACAGGCAAGCCTGGCCCGAGATATCCGGCCAGATCCTGCCAGCCACCTGGCAATCCTCCGACGCGATGGCCGGTGTTTCGAGCGGCGCCAGCCCGGGCTGCCGAGAAGGGCGCGGGCACAGGCAGCGCCATGCCGGTCCATGCGACGGACGCCTGTATGGCCGTCCGGTTTGTCTCGGTCGCACGCTGATGCGGCTGGCCGGGAAAAGAGCCTTTGTAACGGGAGGGCGGCAGGGAATTGGCCGAGGAATCCTGAATGCATTCCTGGCCGAAGGCGCCGATGTGGTCACCTGTGGTCGAGGGCCCCGCCCTGATGGATTACCGTCGGATTGGCTGACCCTGGACGTCTCGGATGCCCGGGCCGTCGCAAACTCTGCGCGCAAGTTGGGATCGCTCGACATCCTCGTGAACAATTCCGGGGTCCAGATCGAAAAGACGGTCGTGGACAGCACTGATGCGGACTGGGACCTGGTGATGGGGGCGAATGCCCGCGGCGTTTTCAACGTGTGTCGCGCCCTGATCCCGCTGATGCAGGATGGCGGGTCGATCATCAACATCGGGTCGATCTCGGCAGACGTGGCTGACCCGTCCATGGCGCTCTACAACGCTTCCAAGGCTTTCGTGCACGGCCTGACCCGATCCATTGCAGTCGATCATGGCCCATCCATCCGTTGCAATGCGATTTGTCCCGGGTGGATCGAAACAGGTATGCTGGATGCGGGCTTCGAACGTGCCGATGATCCGGCCAAGGCAAGATCGGACGCTCTTGCCCGCCACCCGACACGGCGCTTCGGTCATCCCGAAGACATCGCTTCAATTGCGGTTTGGCTGGCTTCGGATGAAGCCGGCTTTGCCACCGGTCAACTCTTCACCGTGGACGGCGGCATGACCGCCGCATCTCCACTCAATCCGGGACTATTCTGATGAGCGACGTTTCCCGCACCGCTGTCCTGGGCGCCGGCGTCATTGGCGCAAGCTGGGCGGCCCTGTTCCTGGCCTCGGGACGGAGCGTTACGGTCTATGACCCCGACCCCGGCGCCGAGAGCGCCGTTCGCGGTTATCCAACGTGCCGTAAATCCCCGTCTTTCGGGTCGGGGATACAAGGCGCAGCCGCGCTAGCGCGGGTTCCCGATGGTGCGTTGTTCTTCCACATATCTGCGGATGATCTCCAGCGGGGCTCCTCCGCAGGATGCGGCGAAGTAGGACGGCGACCACAGCACGCCTTTGCGATAGCGCCCGGTGATTTCGGGCCGGACGCTCCGCAGGCGACGGCTTGACACCCCCTTGAGGCTGTTGACCAGCCTGGAGAGGAACAGCTTTGGCGGGTAGGTGACGAGCAGATGCACGCGATGCGGACAGGGTGGTTGGGCTGGACATGGGGATTACCCATCTGGTGAGCGCGAGTTCGGGCGGGAAGGTGGACAATCCCCGTTTCGTGACGCGCGCGGCGGCCTTCCGCACTGCAGGACTTCGAGCAATACTGATGACCGTGATCGCAGCGCGCGCAGAGAATGACCTGGACGCGGCACCGCTTGCAGAGGAAAACCCGACCTTGTGAACACATCCGCCGCCGTCAGAGCGGGGTGGACCCGGGCACCGAACTGCCTGATAATAGGCAGGAAACCGGTCACCATGACCGGTTCTCCGGGTGCGGCGCCGGTGTTCTTGCGTGAACTTTGGCCGGTGCCGCATCGCTCTTTCCGACGCCGCTTCTGCACCCTCCGGCCGGAAACCGCGATCCCCGATCCAGGACCCGTTACACGACAGGACTGACAACAGGGCCGTCCAGACCGGGCGGCGGAACGTCCCGGTCCCGCCGCCGGGCGTCAGGGCCGGCGCCGCGGTTATCCCGCAGAAGGCCGAATCGTCATCCCGGATCGGCGGCAACAGGGCTTCGATACAAAAGGGTCGCTACGATAGGGTCGACACAACAGGATCTGTCGGCGGTTTTATGAAAGCGCGGGATTTTGGCGGCAAACCGCGCTTTTTCGGGATGGGTCTGCTGTCTCTTGGCGACCGGATCACCGGTTTCCTCGCCTTTTGGGTCGAGATCGCATCTCTTCGGCCACCAGTTGGGGGCAGGGCCGGCTGCATCGGGCGCATCGAGGGAACGATTCACCCGACCGAACCGCCCCAGGCAGGCGGCGGACCGGGGTCGCGGAACCATGGTCCGTTACGAAACGTACCGACGGCGGTGCCTGGCTGGCGGTGGCAGCGGACCCCATGTCGGCTCGCGCCGGCAGCGCGTGTCGCATCCGATGCAACTGCTGGCGCCGACGGTTGGTCTCCAGACCACGCGCGCTCGCCGCATACCGGCGGTTCGATTCGCGGCGACGTTCGCGACGTCCCTGCTCGCTGCAGAACTTCGAACAGTACCGGTGGCCGCGGTCGCAGGACCTGCACAGGACGACCTGACGCCCGCACAGACAGCAATAGAAGAGCCGACCCTCAAGACACATCCGCCATCTCCGCCACACGAGGGCATCCGGACAGCCAGTCACCTGAAATCAGGCAGAAACCGGCCCGTTCAGGGCGTCGTCGCCCTCACGGCGCAGGTCACCCAAACGTGCCGCGGGTGCGGACGGCCGGATCGGTGCCACGCCCGTGCTCTCAGGACAAGCGACGTGAGACCGGGCGACAAGGCAAATCCGTTCTCTGGAATTTTCTCTTTTCCTTCATTGATATGACTATCGGAGGTGGACTCTCCCGCAGCACCGGTTTACAGTCAGCCGCGGGTGATTCGCGGCAAGGCGGTATGGATCGAAAGCGTGGTGGATCTTTCCCAAGTGTCATTGGACATGGTGACGAAGGTGGACGAGGCCCGCTTTCGCGCCTTGATGCAGGAGCATCATTTCCTCGGCGACGCCCAGCCGAGAGGCGAGACCATACGCTATGTCGCCCACTGTGGGGGACGCTGGCTGGCGCTGGCGATGTTTTCGGCATCAGCGTTGCTCTGCGCGGCGCGCGATGACTGGATCGGCTGGGAGCGTGGCAGCCAGTTCAGCCGCCTTCACCTTGTCACCAACAATTCGCGGTTCCTGGTTCTGCCCGGCGGGGTGCCGAACCTCGGCTCGCGGGTGCTGTCGCTGTGCGCGCGGCGCCTGGTGCGGGACTGGCCGCTCCGCTTCGGCCACGAAATCCTGCTCCTGGAGACGTTCGTGGACCCTGTGCGCCATCGGGGCACGGTCTACCGCGCGGCCAACTGGCTCTGTGTCGGGCACACCCGGGGCTTCGGCCGCTTGGGCAGTGGCTATATCACCCACGACCGGCCCAAGCTTGTCTTTCTCTATCCACTGTGCCGGGATGCGCGCCGCCGGCTGCGGACGGCACACCTTGATCCCGGCCTGCACAAGGGAGTTCCGAAGATGACACTCACCGCTGCGCAGATGCGCTCCCTGCCCGATTACTTCAAGCAGGTGGAGGATCCGCGACGCCGGCAGGGGCGGCGGCACAACCTGCCATCGGTGCTCTCGCTCGCCACCGCCGCGACCCTTGCCGGCATGCGCGGCTACAAGGAGATCTCGGAGTGGGTCGAGGACCAGAGCCAGGCGGTTCTGGCGTATTTCAGGCCGCGCTTCGACCAGGGCCGGTACATCCCGCCGAGCAGGACGATCATCCGCGACGTGCTGGTCCGGGTGTGCCCGGACGAGTTCGACGCCGCCCTGCGGCAGTGGAACGAAGACCATGGCGGCCCGGACAGCGCCCTGGCCGTCGACGGCAAGACCATGCGCGGCGCCGTCGATGCCGATGGCGTGCAGACCCATGTCATGGGTGTTGTCGGCCACGACAGCAGGAAATCCTACGCCAAAAAAAAGTCGGAATGAGGCCGGGGGCGGACGACGAGGAAAAACGCACCAACGAAATCGGCACAGTCATCCCCCTGCTCGACATGCTGCCCGACATCAGCGGCCGCACCGTCACCGCCGATGCCATGTTGGCGCAGCGGAAACTGGCCACCTACCTCCTCGACCGCGGTGCCGACTACGCCTTCACCGTCAAGGGCAACCAGAAGACCCTGCTCTGCGATATCAGCCTGACGCTCGACGAGATCATGGCCAGCCGTGCGCCGGACTTCGTCGAACCCGAGTGCAAGCCCGACCACGGGCGCAAGGAGAAACGCTCCATATGGGTCTCCAGTGAATTGAACGATTACGCCGACTTTCCCGGCACAGGCCAGGTCTTCGCCGTCCACCGCGAAACCCTCGAGGTCAAGACTGGGGAACAGTCCAAAGAAACGGCTTACTGCATCACCAGCCTGACCGAGGACAGGGCAACACCCGAGCGCCTGCTCTGCCTCAATCGCGGGCACTGGGGGATCGAGGCCAACCACCACATCCTCGACATGACCTTCGATGAGGACCGAAGCCGCATCCGCACCGGCCACGGCCCGGCGAACGCCACCCTGCTCCGGCGCTTCGCCATCGGCCTGATCAAGACTCACAGCGACAATGTCGCCGAGACCACGCGCAGACTGGCCCGAAAACCCAGGCGGGTCCTGGACATGCTGAAACTGACAGGCAACACCCGCCCGCGCATGGCGTTCGGCTGAAGACCCACCACACTCGCGCCTGAGTTGCCAATCCTGTCTCCACCCTCGAAGACGGGGGTGAACAGGCATGTCCGGCAATCGCCAAATCGCCGGAAACGCCGCCGGGAAACAGCCCCGGGCGCAGAATCATGTGCCGTGGGGCCTTGTCCGGGGTCGATGTGACGTCACCTCACGTGGCAAAAGGCGCATCGGTGAAATGCGAAAGACAATCGCGTCAAACCCGTGTGCCGGCAAAAAAACAGAACAGATTCACCCTGGACCGGGCGACGGCGCCGACAGGAGCCGTACAATAGGGAAAGGAAACGACCCTGGCAAAAGCGCGGCGAATCGCCAGAATTCCGCCCTTTTCCACAGCCATCGACAGGATCCCCGCAATTGGGAAAAAACGCGGCAAACCACCCAGAATGCCGCGCACTAGTTCAGCCGCTAACCTCCCGACCGGGCGCCGGCGCCAGCCTCGCGAAACCCGGCCATTTCAACAGCCAGTTTGCGATGTCGAAAGAGCGTGGACCTGTCCCGGTAATGGGACCGCAAGGATGCAAGGTTCGGTGACGGCACATCCAACTGGTCTGCGACATGAACAAGTACCGCCTGAGGAACCATCTTCGTCGAAAGTTCCGCACGACCGGTCATCTTCACGACGCATAGATGCAGGGCCAGACCAAGCCTGTTCAACTCCCCACGGCGATCGCAAACGGCAGCAATTTCCTCAGGACCCAGGGTGAAAAACACATCGATCTCAAGCTCACTCAATGGGCTCGAAAACGCTCCCTCGCCAATCCCGGCTTCCTCAAGAATCGTGATGGACCTCGCCATGAATGACGAGGCTTCCTGCTTCGCGGGCCGTCGCCGGTGCGGTGCTCCGGTCTTACGCAGGCCTCCACAGGCAGGCACGGGCATCCCTCCGTGCGCGCCACTTGGTTCTCGCAGCGCAAGGGGATGTATGCCAGAGCGGCAGCGTCACGTCAACGGGCAGGACGCCTTATATCCCCGCCCTGAAGGTCGGGGTTTTACGGCGGTTTCGATAATTCCCCTCCAAAATGAGGGAAATATGGAGCTAACCCGCCTTGAGGACCAGATTGAATGAAATCAATAGCTTAACCGAAAACAAACATCGAAAATCACTCAAATACAATAACTTGCTTAAGCAACACACTGCAGCTCCGTTACGAGAACCCCGTACTGGGCCTCAGTTGAGCGACCACTGAAGCTGGCCAGAAACTATCCGGGCCGAAGCACCCAGGGCCAGCGGGTAGCTACCGGTGATGTGGCCGAAATCAGGTGAATAATAGACCGGGCACCCTGTGCGCTCTGCAATCCTGTGCCTCAGCCAACTTTCGTTTTGCACACCCAACATCTCGGTAAAACGGCCGAGCACCACGGCCGAAGCACCAATGAGTAATCCACTGTCCAACAATTGGTTCCAGGCGGCCAGCAACCTCGTTTCGTACTCGTATGCATCCTCAAAAAATAGCACGTAGCCGGCCAGTGACTCCGGCATATAAGGGGTACCGACCAATCTGGTGATCACACTCAGGCAGCCCCCAAACAGGGTCCCCCTTACACCTTCTGCTGGAAGCTTATTCAGGGGTTGCACCGAAATTGACCCGGACCTGGGCCGACCACTCACCAGCAGTGCCGACAACCGCTCGACATCAGTCTGCGTCCACAACGATGATCCCGGCATATTCGCATATAGTGCAGGCCACCCGAGTCGGGCATAGAGCGCCGACTGAAGTGCGCTCACGTCAGAAATTCCCACCAGCGGTCGCGGTGACAAGCGTTCCAGGCCACCCCAGTCGAGCCGACTCAACAGATCGCTGGCGCCATTTCCTCCACATGCTGCCACCAGGTAGTCGTAGCCATCGCCGGTTAGGCCCTCACGCAGTTGTCTCAGCCGATCCGCTATTCCACCCATGCCCACACGGTCACCAGAATCGGCATCGTAGGGTTGGTAATCCACCTCGAGGCCAGCTGACCTCAGGGCCGCTAAATTCTGCGCGAGCAGGTCCTTATCCGGTGGACCGCTGGGCTCCAGCACCCGGATACGGACATTTCCGCGATCAACGTATCGCCGACTCATTTGCCGGTCTCTGACTTCGCAGTAACGGCGCTCGCCGACTGCTCCTGCCTGCGATGCAGCTCGGCCAGTGGAATATGGCAGCGGATCGCATGACCCAACTCCGTAGGCTGCCATGGTGGCGTCTCATTGTCACAGATATCGCCGATATGCCGGGGGCAACGTCGTTGGAAGGGACACCCTTTATCCGGGGGAAACAGGTCCGGTACATCCTTGGCCACGAGTCCCGGACCTGCATCCAGATCGGGCTCCGGTACCGCGCCGAGCAACACTTCGGTGTAGGGCTGGGAGGGAAAGCGATAGACGTTTTCAGATGGACCCATCTCACAAATCCTGCCTTGGTAGAGGACGGCCACGCGATCGGCTATGGCACGTACCACGGCCAGGTCATGCGACACGAAAATATAGGTTGTTCCCCGATCGGCCTGGAGTTGCTTCAACAGATCCAGGACCGCGGCTTGAACCGATACATCGAGTGCAGATGTCACCTCGTCGCACAGAACCAGGTCAGGGTTGGCGGCGAAGGCCCGCGCTACCGCGATCCTTTGCTTTTCTCCTCCGGACAACTGACTCGGCAGGCGCTCTAGATAATCTTCGCCAAGACGCACCCCCTCGAGCAAAGCTACGCTGTGCTCTCGCAATTGGTCGTTGCCAAGTCCAAAGTAGAGCCTCAGCGGTTGCGCTAGAATTTGCGCCACTGTGTGTCGGGGGTTGAGAGAGGCATCCGGATTCTGAAAAATAAGCTGAACCCGTCGAGACAGATTCTTCGCTCGCTTGTCGACAGGGGTGTTCAGATTTTCGGCCTGCTCGAAAGTGATGGATCCGCTTCGCGGAGGCAAAAGGCCGGCGATGGCCCGAAGGATCGTCGACTTGCCGCTTCCGGATTCGCCGACCACCCCGACGACTTCCCCTCGGCGAATGGTCAAATCGATCTCGTCGACAGTTGGCCTCACCTCAGGATGCCGACCCAGAATCTGGTCAACGATACCGGGCTTGGCATAGCTGATTGCCACATTGTCGAGTCGAAGGATGCTGTCCAATTGGTCCCTACTCGCCCCGCGGCGCCAATGCGGCGGTTCCGGTGGTGTGAGCTGCTCCACCCGGTCGTGGAAATGGCAGCGCACAAGCTCTCGCGAGGTCGTGGGCTCAAGCAATGGTCTTTCGTCCCTGCAACGTTGCCCCGCCATGGGACAGCGATCGGCAAATCCGCATCCTTGGCGAGCCCTGCCCGGAGGCGGAGGCCGTCCCGGCATCGAGGCAGGCACGACCGCCTCCTTCAACCTGGGAATTGACAAAAGCAACCCACGGGCATAGGGATGTGCCGGCTGCTTCAACACCCGGCGTGCCGGACCATCGAGCACGAGTTCCCCTGCATACATGACGATTATGCGATTGCTGACTCGCGCAATGGCGCCCAGGTCGTGGCTGACATAGATCATCGCAGTCCCGGTCTCAGCCGCCAACTCACGCAACAACCCAAGGATATGGGCTTGAGTTGTGACGTCGAGACCGGTCGTCGGCTCATCGAGCAACAGAACTTCGGGCTCGCCCGCCAGCGCCATCGCGATGGCAACACGTTGTTGTTGACCGCCAGAGAGTTCGTGGGGATAGCGTTCCAGCATTTCCTCTGGTTGCGGCAAACGCACTTGAGACGCCAATTCGATAACACGTTCACGCTGTTGATCTTTTGCGAGCTTTGAATGCAGCCTTACGGACTCGCCAATCTGCCGGCCGATTCTCAAGGTCGGAGTCAATGACTGGCCGGCATTCTGTGGAATCAGGGCAAGATTACCGCCGCGAATGGCGTCGAGAGCCCGTTCGTCCATGTTGAATACATTGACCCCACGAAAGAGGGATTCGCCCTCTAAGACCCGGATGCCACTTTTCAGATAACCCATCATGGCCAGGGCCATTGTGCTCTTGCCGCATCCTGACTCGCCAACCAACCCAATCGTCTCGCCATCGCCAATCGCGAGATCGATGTTCCGCAGTATTGGCAGCGTGGCTCCCGCCTGGCTTGTATAGCCTACGCTCAAGTTCTTTACCTGGACGAGGGATTCACCCATTGCGAGAACTAGACTGGCGCCTTTTGGGCACGATCGATACCCAGGGTCTTGGCCAGTGCGTCGGCAAACAAATTGATCCCAATGATCAGCGAGCTGAGTGCCACGATGGGAGCCACCGCCGCCCACCATGCGATCGAAATGTAGCCTCGCGCATTGGAAATCATCAGGCCCCAGTCGGGCGTTGGCGGCGTTACACCAAACCCGAGAAATGATAACGAGCTGAACGTCAGCAGCATCCAAGACCAACGCATGGCGCCTTCAACCAGCAGAACATCGAGCACGTTCGGCAAAAGTTCCCGCCAAACAATTGTGGACCGACTTTCGCCGCGCGCTCGGGCAGCGGTCACGAAGTCGAGTGCCACCACATCGTGCGTCGCTGCGCGCGCCATACGTATAACCGGGACGCCGAAGAAAAACCCCAAAGTAAGAATCATCACACTGTGACCGAAACCGATTATGACAACGATCAAGAGCAAAACCAGAATCCATGGCAAGCAAAGAAACGCATCGACGAGACGCATAAGGAACTCGTCGAGCCATCCGCCAACGAAGCCAAGTAAAATTCCCAGCAATCCTCCCCATGTGATGGCGAGGACAGTGCCAACGGTTGTCACAAGTAACGCCTGTCGCCCCCCAAGCACGGAGCGAGTGAACACGTCGCGCCCGAGGTTATCGGTGCCGAACCAGTGCTCGGAGGAGGGCCCAACGAGGGTCAACTGTGGGTTCATCTCTTTGAAATCGTAGGGCGCGATTGCAGGCGACACGACCGCCAAGAGGACGTGGAAAGCCACGAGAATGAGACCTATGAGGCCAGAAGGCCGGGAGGCCACCGACAAGAGGACAGCTAGTGACCTAGCGAGCACACTCTTTTGGAGGTGCTTAAAGTTTGTCGTCGCCATCAGGGCTGCCTCGACCGCATCGTTCTAAGTCGTGGATTGGCTACAAAAGTCAACAAGTCGGCGAAGAGGTTCAGTCCGATATAAAGCGTCGCCAATATCAGGGCGATGGCCTGCACCGTGACAATGTCACGGAAGAAGATGGCTTGGACCATCAATCGACCAAGCCCAGGATAGTTGAACACTACCTCGATGACTACTGTGCCAGACAATAGCCATGCAATCATCAAGGCGACGAGATTGATGGTCGGCAACAGGGCGTTCGGTAACACATGCCTGAACACTCTCTGCCAATAAGGCACGCCCTTCAGTTGCGCCATCTGGACGTAGTCGCTGGCCAACACATCGATTACGCTGGTACGTACCATGCGCAAAATGTGCGCCGACATGACAAGTGCGAGTGCGATGATCGGAAGGATGATGTCCGACAAAAACTCAAAAAGCAGTGCATCGGGTCGCGTAACCACGATTCCGGGGAGCCATCCGAGCCAGACGCTGAAAATCAGGATTAAGACGGTGGCGGTCACAAACTCCGGGATCGTCATGGCGAATATCGCCGTGGTGGATATCCATAGGTCGGGGGCGCGGTCCCGCCACAGGGCCGCGATGACACCGAGCAGGATGGCAAACGGAATTCCTACCAGCGACGCCGTAGCGCCGAGGATGACCGTGTTACGAAAACGGTTGCCGACCGTTTCGGAGACGGGTTCCTTATCCTTGAGCGAGACGCCGAAATCGCCCCTAACCGCGCCTCCGATCCATTCGACGTAGCGTGTCACCGGTGGGCGGTTGACTCCAAATTCCTCACGGCAATTTTCCAGCCTCTTTCCCTGGGCCGCCTGCCCCAGATAGGCGGTGCAAGCGTCGCCGGGCAGCGCTTCGAGCCCCGCGAAAATAACGACCGAGACGAGCATGATCGTTATAGCGCCAAGTGCCAACCTGCGCGCAATCAACCTAACCATTTCGACTCCTGATCACGGCCTTGTCATGGCCTGGAAACCAAGTTGAACTCAAGAAGTTCGAGGATCCATTCCAGACAGCGAGCGGTAGATAAGGCACCGGGTGGCGTCACCCGCAAAGTAACAGTCGGCGAGTCCGTGGCGGTTTTCGGAAACGTATATGTCAGGAGTTCAGTCGATGGAAATTCAGGCCTGAGCAGTAGCATTTCAGCCGGGCTCTCGCCTTGTTTCCAGCATCCCGGGCCCGGACCAAAGGCCCGGGCCAAAGCGACGTGGACTCCACTTACTATTGGACTGCAAGAGCATTACCTGTCGGTTAGTCGCTTACAGTTATTAGGTGGTAACGGACAGCATCTCCAACCACCGCTTGCATCCCGGAAACTCTGTCGGTCACTGCAATGGCCTGGTTCATGTGAAACGGAATGAAGTTTCCGCCTGTCTCGTAGATTATCCGCTGCAGTTGAGCGTACAGAGCCTTTCGTTTCTCGAAGTCGGGTTCCTGACCCGCCTGATCCAGCAAAGCGTCGAACTCCGCATTGTTGAAACGGGTTTCGTTCCACTGCGCACCGCCCCTAAAGTCTGCATTTAGGATTTTGTCAGCGGGGTTTTGGCCCCACCTCGTTTGCGAGACTGGCAGCTTCAACCAGACTTCCGACCAGTATCCTTCCGCCGGGGCCACCACGATGTTGGCCCTGATCCCGGCCTCCGCAACTTGTTGCTGATAGGCCTCCGCCAGCGGAATGAAATAGGATTCAATGTTGCTGGTGACGATATCGAACTCGATGCCATCGGGATAGCCCGCTTCGGCGAGCAGCCGCTTGGCTTCTTCGATCTGCTGGGGGCATTCGATCGGCGTCCAATATTGATCGCCCGTCCACACCGGATGATCACAGGCAACTGTGCCGTTGCCGGGGCCAAGAACGAGGTCAATCAGGGCTTGGCGATCGGTTGCTATTCGCAGCGCCTTGCGCACGCGTGGGTCGGTGAAGGGCTCTGTGTCTGTCAGGAAAGCGATTCCCGTCCAAGCGCCTGTTTCAACGGTCAGCATTTTGTAATCTGGGTTGTTCTCGAAGAGCCGTCGACTTTCCCCAGTCATATCACTCCAGCCTAGCATGTCGATCTGGCCGGTTTGTAATGCTTGTACGCGCGCATTCGCATCCACGATGGCGATGACCTCGATCGTCTCGACACCGGGCGGGCCCTCCCAATAGTCGGGATTCGCCTTCAGAACGGTTGTGCCGTCAGGATCGTATGTATCCACCATAAATGGTCCGGTTCCGATACCGGTCGTCGAAATTGTATCCACCGAGCCTTCCGGAATTATCCGCAAGCGATAATCCTGCAGCGCTAACCCGAGATCCGGGTATGGTGCACTGAGGGTCATCTTGATAGTGAACGGGTCGAGGGCTTCTATCTTTTCGACCATCTTGACGACCGCCGCGGCGGTCGAATCGAATTCGGGGTCTTGTACGTGATCAAAGGTATAAATCACGTCGGCCGCATCGAAGTCAGACCCGTCGTGGAATTTGACCCCTTCACGCAACTTGAAGATCCATTCGGTCGTGTCGTCATTTGAAGACCACTCAGTCGCCAGATCCGCATCTGGCTTTCCGCCTTCGCCGGGCCTGATCAAGCGGCTCATCGTCTTCTCTGTTACTTGAAAGAAGCGATTTTCTGACGCTGGGTCGAGGTCTAACCCTTTAAATCCACCGTAGTGGGATTGGCGAAATGTTCCGTCCGACGCATGGACTAGCGTTATCGACATCGCCGCGACGATGACCGTTCCGAGAAATACATTCAGACTCTTCATTGTTCTTCCTTCCCATTCGTAACCGAAAGCAGGATACCACAAGCGACTTTTGCCTCCAAACTGGAAATCTTGTTGACTTGTATTTGGGGGAGAGGTGGCCCGCTTCAGGTGAATTGATAAGGTAATTGGGTAACTGCTCACCCCTTGGTTCAGGTGTGCCCCCTTGCGTGGCGTGACTGGTTTGTCGCGAGCCGGGCGAACGGTTCTTCCTTCTGCAGGGACCGCATTTGACAACATAGCTTCCGACGCCTGTCCAGGGGTCATGCGTTGATTCGGGCAGGCGGAGAGGCTTCTGCGGTGACTGCATGGTTCGGTTCCAAGGCCACGTCCGGTCTCAGCCAAGCGATCATCGCGGCGATGCCGCCTCATGACGTGTACATCGAGCCGTTCCTTGGGGGCGGCGCCATCATGAAGCGCGATCCGCCCGCGATCCGCCCGCGCTACGCCGGCGTCCTGGTCCACGACTGCTGGGCGAATTGCTTCGCCTGCGACCGGTGCAGGCACCAGCTGTGCGGATCAAATGTTGCGGTCATTTTTATGTTGCGGTGACTCAAAAAGTTCTGATTTTCCAGCGGTCTTTCTGGAATCTCCGCAACATTTCATTTTGCATGCCGCCCGTATTTGACAGTCAGAATTCCGGTTAACAGGCACGCCACCGGCCTCGGGCGCCGTGTCCGCCTGTCCCCTCCTGTCCGGCCAACCCAGCCCACCCGTGAATGAACATATTGCGACCCGGGTTTCTGCTGGTACAGGCGGAGGGAGCTTTCCTTCCCTTGCATGGAATGCCGTCGCAGAACGAGGAATTGCGGTGAGCCGGAACCGTGATCCGGGGATCGGGATTCTCCCGCTCACCGCAACATAATCTTTTCCGCTCAGAGCTCGTTGAGGAAAGCCATCAGCCCCCTGTCTTCCTTCCAGGGGCGATCCGGTCCGGATTCCGCCGCATCGCACAGCGCCATCGCCCTGGCCTTCATCTCGAGATCAATCTCGGCGTAGATGTTGGTGGTCTCGAGGCTGACATGGCCGAGCCAGGCCCGGATCGTGTTGAGGTCGACCTCTGACTTAAGCAGGTGGCAGGCGCTCGCGTGCCGAATCTGGTGCGGTGTTACGGTCCTCCCTTCGAGTTCGGGCACGCGGGCGGCACACCTCTCCACGAGCCGGTAGACGCCGAAACGCGTATAGGGACGCTGATACCGGCTCAGGAAGACGGCGTCGTTGGCGGAGCGCCCCTTCACCAGTTCGGCGAGGATGCCTTCGGTCCACGGCCAGAGCGGACATAGGCGCCGTTTCCTGCCCTTGCCGTGGAGGGTCACAAGTGCATGCCTGCCACCGCCACCCCCGAGTTCGAGATCCCGCACCACCAGGGCCGTGGCTTCGGAGACGCGGGCGCCGGTGTTGTAGAGACACAGGAGCAGCGCGTGTTCGACCCTTCCTCTCGGTGTCCGCCGGTCGGGGACATCAATCAGCGCCAACATCTCGGTCCTGGTGAGCCAGCCTATGGGTTGGGGTGTCGCCTTCTTCACGGTGATCGCGCGGATACTGGAACTCCACTCCAGGTGAGCGGGATCGCGGCTGGCGACGAAACGGGCGAAGGCCCGAATTGCAGACAAGCGCAGATTGCGGGTCTGCACCGAGCAGCCGCGCTCGTCCTCGAGATGGGCGAGGAACTCCAGCACGCGCCGGGACGAGAGATCGTCCACCGTGAGGCGTTCGACCGGCTTTCTGACCCTGGCGCTGATGAACGGGATCAGCAGGACGAAGGTGTCGCGGTAGCTGAGCTGGGTGTTGCGGGCGAGATTGCGCTCGGTGACGATGTATTCGGCCAGGAAGCGGCGCAGCCAGGGGCCGAGGTTGCGGAATTCATTCATGATTGTCTCCTTCGACATAATGTTGGAAACGGACCGAGGCCTGATGCAGCAACTCGGGCGTCATCGAGAGATAGACCTGGGTTCCGTCGAGGTGAGCGTGGCCAAGTCACGTGGAGAGCGCCGGCAGCAACCGCTGCACGTCGGCGCCCTGTCGGTACCAGGCTTCCAGCCTGTGAACGGCCGCGGCATGACGAAACGAGTGCAAGCACGGCGGACGCCGTCTGTCGTTCCTGTCATGCCGGATCCCGGCCGCCTTGAGCACCTTGGCGAATGCACTTCGAACGGTACAGCCGACTAACGGCGTGCCATCGCGGTTGGCGAGGAAGGTGGAGGCCATGCCCTTCGGCAATGGGCGTTCCCTGCGCCTTGCGGCGTAGCTCCGCAGGGCTTCGGCGAGCTGACTTCCGACGGGAACAAGGCGGTTCTTGAAGAACTTGCTGTCGCGTATGGTCAGCACCGCATCGTTCAGATCGACGTCGTCGAACGTAAGGCGCTGCGCTTCGCCAAGCCGAAGACCAGCCCCGTAGAGCAGCAGGAGCAGCACTCGCAGGGTGGCGGCATCGAGCTGAACCGGGCGGTGCCGGCTGATGTCGATGGCCCCGAACAGGCGCTGCAATTCGACACGCGAGAACACATAAGGTGGTGCCGACTCCGGCCTTCGCGGCTCGTCATCTCGCGCGGGCAACGGCGACCGGGTGGCATGGCCGCGGCTGATCGCGTAGCGCCAGAACCCGTCCAGTGCACCGTACCTGTTGGCCCGGGACCGGGTCAGCGGCCCGTTGCCGGCAAGGAAGCACAGAACTTCGGCTTTCCCGACGGCGTCGCAGTCGATGTCACCACCGACATGCGTGCAGAACTGACGCAGAATCAGTGCGCTTGTGATGAACTTCGCGCCGTGGGCCCGTCGCCAGTCGATGTAGGCGTCGATCGCTTCCAGGAGGGTCATAAGAGGCCCTCCAGGTCGATCTCGCCGACCTCGCGCAGCGTGTCGAGTTGCACCCTGGCATATACGGCAGTGGCCGAGATGCTACGATGACCCAGGTAGTCACCCACCTCCTTCATCGACAGGCCATGGTCGAGGAGATACTGGGCTGTGCCGTGGCGAAGCGCATGGGGGCCGCGCCGCTTGCCGACAATCCCGATGCGGTCGACACGACTTCTGACAACATGGCTGATCGCGATCCCGGTAACCGGCCGGATCGGGGCATTCAGTGTCAGGAACAGTTCTCTTTCCGGACGTTGGGGACGAACCTCTCGGATGTAGCGCAGGATTGTCTGCCCGACACCGCGCGACAAAGGATAGTGATGGGTGCGTCCCGGCTTCGGACGGCGTACTTGCACCCGCTCCTCTGTCCAGTCCAGGTCATCGAGCCCGAGGCCGGCAACCTCGCCGGCGCGCAGGCCGTAGGTGATCAACAGCATGAGAATGGCCCGGGCGCGGATATCGGCAGGCCGATCGCCTTCGGTGGTTGCAAGCAGGCGCACGACCTCGTCCCGGTTCAGACCCTTCGGGATCGTCTCGCCGGGGTGAAACCACGGAGCCATGATGCCATCGGCAAGTCCGGCCATGCACCAGCCCCGGCCTTCGGCGAAGCGGAAGAAGGAGCGCAGACGTTCTGCGTAATCCTTGACCGTCACCCGGCTGAGACCGCAGGCGTGCCAGTGGGCGACCTGGTCGTCGATATCTTCGATGCGGACCGAATCCAGCGCGATCCCGCGGTCATCGAGCCTGTCAAAAAAGCGATCGATTGCGTTGTAGCAACCGCGAACCGTCTCCTCGGCCCAGCCCCGCTCCGCGCGCATACAGTTTGCGAAGATCGCGACTTCGTCGGTGTGCGCATGTCGCGGCCGACAAGGCTCCTCCTCGAACATGCCCGCGAAACGCAGCCATCGCACCGCGTGGTCGACAAACCGCTGACGTGCGTCCGGCCGCGCATGCGTGTTGAATCGGCGGACGCCGGGCAGCGACCATTGTTCCGCTGCAGCCTCGATGCGGGTGATACCGATACGGTCACCGACCTGCAGGTCGAGAAGGTTAACCAGATGGAGCTGGCAATTGGCGATTTTGCGCAACGTGTTCGACCGGGCGCCACTCTCGGCGCAATGCTCAAGCCAGCGAAGCCGCTCATCGAGGAACGGTGTTGCGCGGTATCTCTCGATGGTGGGGCCATCGGTGAACAGTTCTTTGAACATGATCGTGTCTCCCTGTTTGTCTGGAAGACAGGGTCATGCAATGCCAGGGGAGTACTGAAAAAAATTATGTTGCGGTGCAGCGATCCTTCTCATGCCCGGAGTTCCGGTTTCGATGCTCCGTGACAGCTGATCCCGTATGCCCAGTGGAACAGGAGAGATCGTAAGTGCGACGTATTCCCGGGATGTCAGGACCCCGGGAAAATCCCGGCACGTGGTGCAGCCAAGGGGCGGCCGGATCGGTCGAAAAGAAGGCGACAGGCGGACACGGCGCCCGAGGCCGGTGGCGTGCCTGTTAACCGGAATTCTGACTGTCAAATACGGGCGGCATGCAAAATGAAATGTTGCGGAGATTCCAGAAAGACCGCTGGAAAATCAGAACTTTTTGAGTCACCGCAACATAAAAATGACCGCAACATTTGAGCCAAAATGTTGCGCGCAACATTTTGGCTCTCACCTCCTCCGCGAGATTGCCTTCGTCATCGAGTCCAACGGCTTCCGCTGGGCGCGCCTGATGAAGAGCCTGCTGCGCGAGGCCTGCCACAGGATCAACAAGTGCGACGCCAAGGTCCTGACCGAGGCCGAACGTCTGGCCGTGCGCAAGCGGTACCGGACCAACCTGACCCAGGGCGGCAAGGAACTGCCCGACATCCCGCCGCGCCCGAAGGGGAAGCGCGGGCGGACCGCGAAGTCCAACGCGCACAACCTGCATGAGCGCCTCCTGAAGCACGAGGAATCCGTGCTGCGCTTCATGAGCGACCCGGACGTCAGCTTCACCAACAATGCCGGAGCGGAAGATCAGGATGCGTAGGTCAAGATGAAGGTGTCCGGGTGCTTCCGGACACGGCATCACGCCGAGGCCTGGTGCCGGATCTCAAGCGGCCTGAGCTCGATGGCCGCGCTCGGATACAATCCCCTCGTCGCCATCTAGATCGCGCTTGCAGGCAAGGCCGCAGACATGATCAAGTTGCACTACGCCGAATCTGCTCCCAAGAAGGGGTGAGCAGTTACGTAATTGGTTGCTCCAGTTTTCGATCGGGGAGATGAGCGATGCTGCAGAAACGCCAAATTGTGCACTACAAAGAGAATGGCTACCTTGTCGTCGAAGACGCAGTTAAAGGCGAGACGCTCAACGAGTTGCGCCGCGTCACCGACGCGTTTCTCGAGCAGGCTCGTTCGGTGAGCACCAGCAACGATGTTTTCGACCTGGCCGAAGGTCACACGGCAGAGCAGCCCAAGGTAAACCGTATCAGGGTTCCGGACAGACAGCATCCGGCCTATTCGGCGATGATGCGGTCCTCAACCGTGCTCGACATCGTTGCTGATCTAATTGGACCGAACATCCGATTCGACCACTCCAAGCTGAACTGTAAACCGGCCGGCGGCGGCGCCACCATTGAATGGCACCAAGACTGGGCATTCTACCCCCAGACCAACGACGACATGCTTTCCATTAACGTAATGCTCGACGACTGCGCGGCGGAAAACGGTCCGTTAAGCGTTATCCCCGGCTCGCACATGGGACCCATCTTCGACCACCATGACGATGGCTGGTTCGTCGGCGCGATCAACCCAGAGGTCGCCGGCTTCGACGCCTCCTCGGCGGTAGCCCTCACCGGGCCCGCGGGCTCCATTACCGTCCATCACGTGCGGGCAGTGCACGGTTCGTCAGAAAGCCGGAGCGGACGACCTCGCTCACTGTTGAACTTGAACTACGCCGCGGCGGACACCTGGCCTTTGCTAACACCCGAAAGATCCGTGCCGCTGACAGAAGACCCCGACGCGTTCGAATCCTTGATTGTGCGTGGCGAAGCGACGATCGTACCGCGCCTCGCCAATGTGCCGGTGCGTTTGCCGGTGCCCGGCGCAAGACTCGGATCAATCTTTCAGCAACAGAGTGCGTTCATCGGCCGCTCCTTCGGGGCCGAAGAGTAACGAGGCTTTGCCCTCGGATCGAAAGTGATGGGTCGGATCCTCGCCCTCAACCCAATCGAAGCACTCGGTTCCTCTTAGTTCGCGTCCGCGGACGATGCCGAATTCTTGCAGTCAATCCGAGGTACATCGGTATGAAAAAGGAACTGCATTTTGAGCGCGCCGAATTTGCGGCGCGCTTGACAGCTGTAAAAGAAGCGATGGCCAAAAGAGGAATCAATATATTGCTTCTCTCGGAGCCCCCGAACCAAAATTATCTGACCGGCTACAACGCTTATTCGTTCTACACGCCACAAATGGTGATCGTCGCGCTCCATCACGACGAACCCATCTGGATCGGGCGATTCATGGACCGCGTCTCTGCAGTAAGGACTACCTATCTTTCGGATGACAATATCAGAGCTTACGAAGACGAATATGTCCAGTCGGCTGCTGGCTTGTCCGCGTACGACATTATGGCCGACGTGGTAAAAGAAATTGGGGGCCAAAAGGTGAAAATCGGCGTAGAGATGGGAGGCTACTACTATTCCGCGCGTGCACACGCCGATCTCGCCCGAGCTCTTCCGCTCGCTGAATTTGTAGACTCGGATCTACTGGTGAATTGGATCCGAATTGTGAAAAGCCCGGCCGAACTATCTCTTATGCGACAAGCCGGCCGAATCGCCGATGCCGCGATTCAGCGGGCCGTCGATACAATCGAACCCGGAGTCCGCGAATGTGATCTCGCCGCCGCCATCTATCACCAGCAAGTGTCTGGCACGCCTGAATTCGGGGGAAGCTATGACTGCTCGCAGCTGATGCTCGGCGTTGGAGGGAGGGCCCTCGAGCCACATCCGGCGTGGACCGACGAGCCGCTGCCGGCTTCAACAACGGTCTATATCGAAGTTCACGGAAATCGGCTCCGCTACCAGGTCAATCTAGGTCGCACGATCTCGGTCGGACAACCTTCCCCCGCCTACCGTGAGCTCTCTGACATCGCGATCGAAGCTCTGAATGCGGGACTCGAGAGTATTCGCCCCGGTCGCACATGCTCGGAGGTCAATGCCTTCTTTCGGCAATCGCTCGCCCGACACGGCCTCGAGAAAGAGTCGAGGCTCGGTTATTCCATCGGAATTGGCTATCCGCCCGCGGTCGGTGAACGAACGGCCAGTTTTCGCAAGGGAGATGAAACGGTTCTTGAGCCGGGCATGTGTTTCCATATGATGCCTGGCCTGTGGCTGGACGATGTCAGTGTCGCAATCACGCAATCCTTCGCCGTCACTGAGAGTGGCCATGAGGCCCTGTGTTCGACGCCGCGCACTCTTTTCGTCAAGTAGTCGAAGGAAAGCCAGGGCTGTTGATTTTTGGTTTTTTGGCGACTGTTCCCCTGCCACCCGCTGTGCAGAGACGAACGCTGGCCAGCACGATGGCCGCATGTTTCGCCGGCGAAACAAGCAAAGTTAGCTCAGAAAGTCTCTCGTAGCCTCTACGAAAATGGCGATGCCGACCGGCAACGCCGATTCATCAATATTGAGTCGCGGGTGATGCAGCGGATAGGGTTCGGCATCATTTTTGGCACATACGCCGAGCCGAAACATCGCACCCGGTAGCTTCTGAGTATAAAACGCGAAGTCCTCGCTGCCCATGCTCCCGACAGGCAGTTCGATAATCTTGTCAGCACCAACTACCCTGGCTGCGGCGCGGCGAGTCAATTCGTTGACCGATGGATCGTTCTCCAACACCGGCTCGCCGTAATTGATATCGAGCTCAACGCTCGCACCGTGGGCGGCGGCAATCGACCGCGCGGTGTTCAAAATGAGTTTGGGCACCGACTCTCGCAGTCGCTCGGAGAGCACGCGGGCGGTGCCTTCGATGATGGTCTGCTCGGCAATGATATTTTTTGCGGTGCCGCCGTGGATCTTGCCCAGCGTCAATACGAAAGGCTCCATCGGGTTCACCTGCCGGCTTGCGATGGACTGAAGCACCTGCACTATGCAGGCGGCGATGTAGATGCTGTCGATGCCGCGTTCCGGTCGCGCGGCGTGCGCACTTCGCCCCTTAACCAACAACGTGAATTCAATGCCACCCGCCAGCATCGCGCCATCGTTTATGCCAATGCAGCCGGCTTCGATATCCGGATCGATATGCAGCGCAAGCGCAGCATCGGCATCGTCGAGCACGCCGTCTGCTACTATCGCCCGCCCGCCAAGGGGTTCGGCCTCCTCGGCGGGCTGGAATACGCATCGAACGCATCCTTGCAATTGCTGACGCGCGTCGTACAACATCATCGCCGCCCCCAGTAGCATTGCAGTGTGCGCGTCATGCCCACAGGCGTGCATGACACCGTCGTGGGCAGAGGCAAAGTCGAGTTCAGGGCGATCTTCCTGAATGGGCAATGCGTCCATGTCGGCGCGCAGCACCAGGCGTTTACCCGGGCTTGCTCCTTCAATGTCGACTACCAATCCCGTTCCCGCCACATGCTGAATGTTCTCCAGCCCGCCCTGCCGAAGCTCGCGCTCGACCAACTTCTGCGTTGCGTGTTCTTGATTCGACAACTCCGGGTATTGATGAATTCTGCGCCGAATCTCGATCACTTTCGCGGTCAACGAATTGGATACTTTGGCTGGCGGTTGGATCATGTCTTTGGCCTGGAATAGGTATCCCTAAGAGGGCGCGAATCTAGGTTCTGCTAGGGAATGATGATGAGCTCGCGCGGACTCTTGGTCAAGTTTTCATGTCCGGAATCAGTGACGACAAAGGTCTGGGTAATTGTCACGCCGGTTCCTTCAATCCAGAGCCCCCCCATCATATGGAAAACCATGCCCTGCTTGAGCTCTGTGGTGTCGCCTTTGCGCAGGCTGGCGGTGCGCTCGCCCCAGGTCGGCGCGAAAGCGATGCCGGTTGGATAGCCGAGCCGTGCCTCCTTTTCGAGACCCCACTGGGCGAGAGTATTTCGCCACGTCGCCTCGACCGCCTCGCAGGATGCTCCTGGCTTGACGACATCCAGCGCCGCATGAACACCAGCCGCGACGCGTTCGGCCAGGTCGCGATAGGAATGGGGTGGGGCACCGAGATAGAAAGTCCGGCTGATCGGCGCATGGTACCGGTGGCAAACACCGGCCATCTCGATGTTCACTGGGACGTTGTTGCCGAGTTTCTGGTCGTTCCAGGCCGGATGCGGTTCGTTGGCACGCGCACCGGCGCAAATCATCGGCGCGCCCGAGCTCGGCATGCCTCCATGGCGCTCAGTGCCCTTGAGCTGCACTTCGACGATGGCCGAGGCGAGGTCGCACTCGCGTATGTCCGGGTGCGCGGCGCGTGCCGCAGCCGCGACCATGCGATCGGTCGTTTCGCCAGCAGCACGCATGTACTCAAGTTCCTGCTTGCTCTTGACGATGCGGACCCAGTTGACCAGAAGCTCGGCGTCTTGAAAACGTGCTTTGGGCAACGCCTTTTGCAGTTCGGAATGGTTGCGGGCGCTGTAGTAAGGTGCGCCCATCTCCACCCCGATCGACGCGTGGCTCCATCCTTTATTGGCGATCAGATTGCCAATGAAGGTCATAGGGTGGCGCTCGGTCGACTGCACGTAATGGTCGGGATAGGGCACGATGTGATCAGACGGTAGGTAGGTCGTACTTTGGGCGGTGACGGCGTCCATGAACCGCCCGGTCCAGATCGGTAAATCCAGATGGAGGGCAACGACCACCGCCTGCGGAACGTAAAAGGAATAAGCGTCGAAGCCAGTCAGATAATACATGTTGGGCGGCTCGGTGACGACCAGCACATCGATCTTCTCGGCGCACATGCGCTCCTTCACTGCCGTCAACCGCGCCGCGTATTCGGCGCGTTCGAAATGCAGAACGCTTACTCCGGCCACGATGTCAGGGTCCATGTTCCCCGGGCGGTTTTGCAGCGCACCGGGAAACGCAGCGCCACGTTCTCAAGCTCTGGAATGTCGTGTGACCCTGCCATCTCTCGCTTGCTCGGCTTCCTTAGTTAATAACCTTGCCTTAAATCGACAACGTTACGCAGTGACTTATTGTCGAGGAATCGCTGCAGGTTATCGCCAAAAATCTTAAATGCGCGTGCGTCGTAGTTGCTCGGATAACCGGCAGTATGGGGGGTGACGATGACGTTAGGCATCGACCAAAGTGGACTGTCGGCTGGGAGTGGTTCGCGCTCAAACACGTCGAGCAGGGCGCCAGCGATGGTGCCCGCCCGAAGCGCATCGATGAGCTCGCCTTCCACACATACCGAGCCTCGGGCAATGTTGATCAGAAAGGCCGTGTCGCCCATTAGCCGAAGCTGCTCGCGACCAATTAGACCTGTGGTTTCTGGAACCTGAGGAACGGCGAGGACAACAAAGTCAGAAAGTTGTAGAAGTTCCTCGAGGCCAGTTGGCGGGAAGAGCCTGTCGACGCCAGCCACAGACTGGGTTACATCTCGTTTCGAGCCGACCACCGTCATGCCGGCGCCTTTGGCACGGCGGGCTATGGCTGTGCCAATCGAGCCGAGCCCGACCACTCCGAGCACACGTTCCGCGAGGGGAGCGACGCCTCGTGCATGCCATTCCCTGCGAGTTTGCTCCCGCATGAACCGCGGGAAGTCCCAGTGCATCATTGTTATACCCGCCATTACGAAGTCGGCGATGACTTCGCCATGCATACCTCGCGCACTGGTAACGGTGAGGTCGCCGACGCGGTCGCGGATCGGAAAGATTGAGTCGACGCCCGCGTTGGTGCTTTGAAACCAGCGCAGCCGACGCGCCTTGTCGAAGACTTCGACAGGAAAATGTTGAGCTAGGAGAACGTCGGCCTCTGCCACGTAACGATCGAGCGACGCCGCATCGTTGGCACTCAGGACGCGCAGAGCGGGATAGCGCTCGCGGATCCACGCCGAATAGCGTTCATCGTGTTGAGGGCCGGGAAAATAGACAAGGACAGTTACGGCATCGCCAGGGGCGGTCGCGGAAGTTTGCGTCATAACCAGCTTATCCTTGCACAATCTCTGACAATTTTCTAGGCGGCTATGTACCCAAATGTTGACCTTTTCGCATGATCTGTCAGTTCTTGGCGAAAGCAATCCAAAAGGAGTTCGAGGCATGAGCGGCGACCGACACGACATGAGCGACGCGGAATGGGAAATCCTCCGCTCGGTGCTTTCCCACAAGCACCAGGGCCCGGAACGGGTGCATGACCGGAGGGTGATGAACGGCATCTTCTTCGTGCTTCGCACCGGGACGCCGTGGCGCGACCTGCCGGAGCGGTACGGTCCGTACACGACCTGCTTCAACCGCTACAACCGGTGGAGCAGGAACGGCATCTGGGCGGCGATCATGGAGAAGCTTCAAAGGCTTGCGGGCGATGACGACGGGGGCGACGACGGCCCGCCCGGCTCGGTTCGCCTGCGCATGGTGGACTCCTCGTCGGTGCGCGTCCACCAGCACGGCGCCGGGGCGCCCCGGGACGGCGCGCCACCGCAGGTCGGGCTGAGCCGCGGCGGACGGACGACGAAGGTCCCTCTCGACATCGACGGGAACGAGATGGTGAAGACCGTGTTCCTGACCCCGGGCCAGGCAGCCGACTGCGCGCAGGCGGTGGCGCTTCTCGCCGGGCTCGGGCATGACGAGACGGCGGGAGCAACCGCGGACATTCCGTCGAGGGCCAGCCGGAAGTTGCCGCGGCCGCTCGATCGGGAGACCTACAGGACGCGAAATCTCGTCGAACGGATCTTCGGCAAGATCAAGGAGTTCCGCAGGATCGCCACGCGCTACGACAAGACCGCCCGCAACTTCCTGTCCGCCGTCCATCTGGCTGCCAGCCTGTTCCTGCCCCGCCGGATCGCAAACCAGTCATTTGAGTCCACGCCCTAAGATACACTAAGATACGCCGCGGTCGATGGGGCGTGACAGGCGGCAGTTGTTGTACCACGAGTTGCGCGAGAACGATGTTCGGCCAAAACTTCGCGCTCTGGAGTGCGATCTTACCATTGAGACGTTGGCCATGCCGGAGGTAGTGGGACAGTGCTCTCTGAAAACGGTATGCGAAAGCTCGTAAATCGGCGCGAAGGCTGTCGGCCATGAGCGGTGCGGAGGCCGAGCGATGAGCGACACCGAACTTTGTTATCTTTCGGCGACCGAGGCGATCGCAGGTTTCAGGCGGCGCGAACTTTCGCCCGTCGAGCTAATGCGGGCGATCATTGCACGGGCGGAAGCGGTCGAGCCCCAGGTCAACGCCTTTGCCAACACCTATTTCGACGAGGCGCTGGAAAAGGCGAGCCGCGCCGAGGCCAAATACATGAAGGGGCGTGCCCGTGCGCTCGAAGGCCTGCCGCTCGCCGTCAAGGACATAACCGCGATCAAGGGCCGTGTGACCACCAAGGGCTCGCTGATCTACAAGGACTGCGTTGACGACCATACCAATCCCGCCATCGAGCGCCTGCTGCGGGCCGGCGCCATCCTTCATGCCCGATCGACGACTCCCGAGTTCGGCATTGACTGGGTAACGACCTCGCGTCTGCACGGTACGACGCGCAACCCATGGGATACCCGCTACACCTGCGGCGGTTCGTCTGGCGGCTCGGCTGCAGCGCTGGCGGCTGGTGCAACAACGCTGGCCACCGGCTCGGATAACGCCGGATCACTGCGCGTGCCGGCGGCCTGTTGCGGTATCATTGGCTACCGGGCACCACATGGGCGGATTCCGTCGGACCCACCCTTCAATCTCGAAATGTACAGCACTGTGGGGCCAATGACGCGCACGGTCGCCGACTGTGCACTGATGCAGAACGTCATGGCCGGACCTCACTCGCTGGACAACGCGGCGATTCGGCCCAAACTCCGTATCCCACAGCGACTGGGGGGTATCGAGGGCTGGCGCATCGCTTATTCCCTCGACCTCGGCTTCCGCGAAGTCGCGCCCGAGGTCAAGTCATTGACGCTGGCCGCGCTTGATGCACTTCGCCGCAAGGGGGCGGAAATCGAAGAGGTCGAACTGGGCTGGACCGAACGGCTCACAAGCGTGGCGATGCGCTATTTGGTGCTGGTTTCCAGTGGTTCACCAACTCGCAATCTGGACAAACAGGCGGACATGCTCTGCGACTACACGCGCTATTACATGGAGAACCGCCCTTCGGTCACGGGAAAGGCGCTTTACGAGGCTTTCGATCTTGCCAACAAAATGCAGTCGACACTCGGCCCTATTCTTGAGCGCTGCCACGCGTTCATCTGCCCAACCAACGCGACCCAGGCCGTGCCCGCTGAGTTGAAACCTTGGGACAAGGACTTAACCATCAACGGCAAGTTGGTCATGCCTAACTATGGATGGGTGCTGACCCACCCTTTCAACATGTTGGGCCGATTGCCAGTTCTGGCTGTGCCGTCCGGCATCGACGAGAATGGCCTGCCCAGCGGCGTTCAGATCGTCGCTCGCGCTTTCGACGATGTGCGTGCCTTCCGCGTCGCCTCGGCGCTCGAACGCGCCCGCCCCTGGCTCGACACACCGGATCGCCGGCCGCGCATTTGCGATGTTTGAAATGCAGTTTGGTGGCCCTTTCTTCCTGGAGATGTGCTGCCAGCCAACGACTGAGGATGCCGATATGAGAATCCAGTCATCACCTTTCAGCAAGCGAAAGTTCCGCTGATGGATCAATCGCCTCCCACGTCGGCCGAAGTGGTCATTGTTGGCGGTGGCGTTGTAGGCAGCAGCATCGCTTATCACTTGTCCAAGCTCGGAGTGACAGACATAGTTCTATTGGAGCGCGGCAAGCTCACTTCCGGCACGACCTGGCATGCAGCCGGCCTGATAATGCAACTTCGGTCGAGCCACACCTTGACCGAACTTTCCCGATACAACGTGCAGCTCTACGGATGTTTGGAGGCAGAGACAGGACAAGAGACGGGAATCAAGCAGAACGGCTCCCTCAGCGTGGCACGTACCAAGGAGCGCATGCACGAGACAAAACGCTTGGCCACGATCGCCAAGAGCTACGATATCGAGGCACATCTAATTGGGCCGAAAGAGGCGAAGGACCTTTACCCGGCGATGAACCAGGAGATCATCGAAGGGGGGATCTACGTCCCGGAGGACTGCCAGACCAACCCGGTGGACACAACTACGTCTCTGGTCGCCGGGGCCAAGCAGCGTGGCACAAAAGTGTTCGAAGGCACGCCGGTCAGCGGGCTTCAGTATCTTGCATCTCGGAATTATCGGGTGAAGACACCTTCGGGCGAAATCAAATGCCAAACTCTGATCCTCTGCTCCGGGCTGTGGACTCGCGATCTGGCGGCGCAGTTGGGAATTCATGTGCCGCTTTACCCTTGCGAGCACATGTACGTCGTCACGGAACCACTCGAATTCGTCGAGCCGACTCTGCCGGTTCTCCGAGATCCCGACGGTTACATCTACATCAAGGAAGATGCGGGCAAGCTGCTCGTGGGCTCCTTCGAGCCGCAAGGAAAGCCCTTGCCCATGGAAAAGTTGCCCTTTGACGCGCAATTCATCGAGTTGCAAGAGGATTGGGGCCACTTCGAGCTGCCCTTCACAAAAGCGACGGAAATCCTACCGCCTCTGGAACATGCCGGCATTGGTAAGTTCCTAAATGGCCCAGAGAGCTTCACGCCGGATTTGCTGTTCGTGCTCGGCGAGGCGCCAGGATGTCCGAATTGTTTCGTCGCCGCGGGGTTCAACTCCGAAGGCGTTGAGTTCGCCCCCGCCGCAGGCCGGGCGCTCGCTGAATGGATCGTTGAGGGTGACCCGACGATGGACCTGTCCATGGTCGATATCGCCCGCTTTGCTCCGTTCCAGACCAACCGGAGCTACCTTCACAACAGGGCCGGTGAATCGCTCGGGTTGCACTACAAGATGCATTGGCCCCACAAGCAACGTGAGGCCTCGCGGCCGGTGCGGAAAAGCCCGATCCATGATCGTCTCGCGGCGCGTAACGCCTGCTTTGGCGAGGCAATGGGCTGGGAACGCCCCCTTTGGTTCGCGCCGGAAGGTGTCGACGCGAAGAATATTTACTCGTACCAGCGCCCGAATTGGTTCGCATACACGGCCGAAGAGTGCCGCGCTGCCCGGGAAGGGGTTGTCGTTTTCGATCAGACCTCATTCGGCAAACATCTGATCCAGGGACGCAGCGCTTGCGCATTCCTCCAAAGGTTATGCACGGGCAACGTGGACATTCCGGTGGGTAAGCTGGTGTACACGCACATGCTAAACCGCCGCGGTGGCATCGAAACCGACATCACCGTCAACCGTCTCGCCGAAGACCGATATCTGATTGTCTCGTCAGCGACGACGCAGGCCCGCGACAAGGCTTGGATTGGAAAGCACATATCCCGAGAAGACCAGGTGACGCTGGTGGATGTCACTTCCGCCTATTCCGTGCTATCGGTGCAGGGTCCGACATCGCGGGATTTGTTGGGCCGGGTCACCGACGCCGATCTCTCCGACGGTGCGTTTCCGTTTGCGACGTCGCAGGAGATAGACATTGGATATGGGAGAGCGCTCGCCAACCGCCTGACATATATCGGCGAGTTGGGATGGGAGCTGCACATACCGAGCGAATTCACGCAGAGTGTCTTCGACGCCTTGTGTGAAGCCGGCGAAGCATTCGACCTGCGCCAGGCCGGATATCACGCCCTGGAACACCTCCGTTCTGAGCGCGCCTATCGCGAGTACGGGCTCGATCTCACCCCGGTGGACACCCCGTATGAAGCAGGCTTGGGTTTCACTGTGAAGTTGGACAAGCCTGTTGGCTTCATCGGGCGCGAGGCAATTGCGGCGCAACTTGGAAAGCCACTCAACAAGCGTATGGTGATGTTCAAACTGACCGATCCCGAGCCGGTCCTGTTCCACGATGAGCTCATTCGCATGGACGGTGAGAATGTTGGCTACATCAGTTCGGGTGCCTACAGTTTCACGCTTGGACATTCCGTTGGCATGGGCTACATCCATCACCCGGAGGGCGTCACCAAAGACCTCGTGGAAAGCGGTGAATTCGAGATCGAGATCGCTTGCGAGCGATATCCCGCGGACGCTGCACTTCGGGCATTCTACAATCCGAAGAGCGAACGTACAAATATGTGAGGCCGTTAATTGAAGGCCATTTGCAGTAATTTGCTTTGGCTCAGTATACAAATCGTATGCGTTCATGGTATGTTCCTGCGCGAAGCAGGAGACCGGAAAGCACCGCCTATCTCGTGCACGAGATAGGCGTCACTGAACTGAGCCGCGTTCCGCGGCGGAAGGGTGTCCGTCCCGGCTGCGAGGTCGGAGAGTTTGTCCACGAACGCGCTGAGCGGCGCGGTGGGGGCGGACGCGTCGGACAGGATCCGGGCATCGACCGCAAGGATCCGGGCATCGACCCGGTCGATCTTCGCCAGCTCGCCAAGAGCCTTGGCAAAGTCCCGGCTCTGCCGTGGATTGATCACAAAAACCGCAAAGCCCCGATCATGCAGCGACCGGTGCACCCTGCGGTGCATCCGCCCCGTCGCCTCCATGACCACCCGCATGACCGCGCATCGCCGCAGCCAGTTGGCGAGGGCGCGGAAGCCCGTCCTGTCATTCGCGAACGTCCTGTCCGCGCCGTCCACATGAACATCCAGGACGGTCTTGCTGACGTCCACACCTGCGACTACCATCGTCATTGTCCTCTCGCTCCTACTCTCGTGATGATCAGGTTCATGACCCAGGCATCCATTCAGGACGCGAGGGGACGAAGGGAGGACGGGCCGACCACGCTGACGCACGGTTCCTGTGAACCCGGTCGGAATCGGTCCGACCCGCCCTGCGGAGCGAAACTCCACTGTCCCCTCCCCGAGCTCGGGGAGGGGACCCCAGCGACAGGATACCCCACCTGCGCATGCGCGGCAGGTTTAAGTTTTCCACAGGTCGCGCGATTCCAACCTGTGCATAACTCTATTGACATGGGTATCATGGGAAGGTTCATACGAGTCGGCCACGCTGTCCGCCGCAGCCTGAGAAGCAGGAAGCCCCGTCCTTCAGGGCGGGGAGCAGTCACATCGAGAAAGCATGACCCGGATTGCAGGAGCTTGGCATGACAGACCATGCCACGCCGGATTCGGTGTCCTTCGCCAAGTCGGCCCGTGAAGGGGTAGAGGGTGCCCGAGCGCCTGCGGATCAAGCACTCCACCTACGTTGAAATCGAGCCGGTCCTGTCTTTGCACGCAATCGTTTCAAGCTCGACATCGGGTCTCACCCAGGAGGCTCTGCAAAAGGGCTGGAAAGACCCGGCGAACTTGATCCTCGGGTATCCTTTCAATCCGCCGCACCTGATACCCTTGGTGGAATTGACGTCGAACTCGCGGACAAGCCCGGTGGTGCCAGAAATGTCGGAAGCGTTCTACAGGGATATCGGAAAGGTGACGATCCGCATCAGAAAGGGACTGCCCGGACATGTCGCCAATCGCCTGCAAGCGGCGGTTTGGCGGGAGGCTGTCCACATGGCAATCGAAGGCGTAGCCAGCGTCGAGGACATCGACAAGGCCATGTGGGCAGGCCCCGGCCTGCGCTGGGCCGCCCTGGGACCGACCATGCTGTTTCATCTTGGCGCGGGCGAAGGCGGACTCCAGGCGTTTTGCGATCATTTCAAGGATACGTTCAGCGGATGGTAGGAAAACCTCGGCGATCCGCACCTGGACGATGAAGTCATTGGAAATCTGGTGGCCGGCATGGCCGAACAGACCAGGGGACGCAGCGTTGACGACCTGTCAATTCTCAGGGACAAGATGCTGACGGCAATCCAGGCGGCCACCCGCGACCTGCGCTAGGCGTTCCCGCGGCCGCGCGCGGGCCAGGCCCGGAATTCGAAAGGAAGCCGGCCTTCGACTCGAACCCTTCCGGGCAGCAAGCCGGAACATTGGCGGTTTGACCGACTGAAGAGTCCTTGGCCTTCAATTCCCGACGCTGCGGCAACTTCATTCGGTGTCAGTTCGGTTCAAGTGACGAATCCCTGGACGCGGGACGCGATCCAGCCGAACGCAGAAAATCCGGGACCAGCCTGCACGCAGTAGTTGTCACGAAACGCGCCAACCAGCCTGACACGCGCGAACAAATGCTCGGCGGCAAGCAGACAGGCCGCGCACATCCGGCTGACGCCGCCCGTCCAAAACGCGGGTCATTTGACACATATGGCGCTTGCGCATATCCATCCCGGCACATGTCGGAGACTGATTCGATCACTTCGCCCGCATCGATTCACTTTCCCACTCCCACGCGCTGACATGCTGACAACGGAATCTCATGACGTCTTTTTCCGGTTTTGACCTGGAACCCCGGGTTCTCAGAGCCGTAACCGATGCCGGTTACAAGACCCCAACACCAATACAGGCAGAGACCATCCCCCACGCCCTGAAGGGTCGGGACGTACTCGGGATCGCCCAGACCGGGACCGGCAAGACCGCGAGTTTTGCCCTTCCGATAATCTCGGCCCTGATCAATGGCCGGGCTCGCGCGAGAATGCCGAGGTCCCTGATTCTGTGCCCGACGCGCGAACTCGCAGCGCAGGTCGCGGACACCCTGGATGTTTACGCGCGGTACGCGGATCATCTCTCGAGGGCGCTGCTGATCGGCGGCGTTCGTTTCGAAGGACAGGACCAGCTGATCGACAAGGGTGTCGACATCCTGATCGCAACGCCCGGACGGCTGCTCGATCATTTCGAGCGCGGACGCCTCCTGTTGACAGGAGTCCAGATCATGGTGGTCGACGAAGCCGACCGCATGCTCGACATGGGCTTCATTCCGGACATCGAGAAGATCTTTCGCCTGACCCCGTTTACGCGCCAGACCCTGTTTTTTTCGGCGACGATGGCGCCCGAAATCGAGCGTGTCACGGACGAATTCCTGCAGAACCCGGCCCGGATCGAGGTCGCGCCCCAGGCGACAACCTCGGAAAACACGGCCCAGTCGGTCTGCACGTTCAAGGCCGGGCGCAAATCCAGGGCCGCCAAGGAAAAACGCATCGTGTTGCGCAACCTCATTGCCGGACAGGGAGAGGAGTTGACCAACGGAATCGTCTTCTGCAACCGAAAGTCGGACGTCGACATCGTCGCCAAGTCCCTCAAGGTGCACGGATTCGACGCGAAGCCCATTCATGGCGACCTTGATCAAAGCCATCGCACGCGCGTTCTTGACGAATTCAGGCAGGGCCAGGTCAAGCTGCTGGTGGCGTCGGATGTGGCTGCACGTGGACTGGACATCCCCAACGTCAGTCACATTTTCAATTACGACGTTCCGAACAATGTCGAGAATTATGTTCACAGGATCGGAAGAACCGGGCGCGCCGGCCGGACCGGCTCCGCCTTCACCATCTGCCTCTCACCGGCCGACGATGCGGCATTTGCCGCTGTCGAAGAACTGATCAATCTCAGGATTTCCCGGATCGAACTGCCGGATACTGCGAAGGAAGAAATCTCCAAACTCGATGACTCGAGGAAAGGAACCAAGGGCGACAGGAAAACGAAACCCCGACGTGCAAGGACGAAACCGGAAACGCCGAAGTCGAAAGATCGGGATACCGGTTCCCGGCCTCCGCGCAGCCAGACCCGTCAGGCGTCGCGGAAGCCTGCTCCGGATCCCGGGGAGCGGGCGACGGTCCTGGGCATGGGGCAACACATGCCGGAATTCATGAAAAAGCCGTTCGGACCGAACCGGGCCAGCGTCCAGTCCGGCCAGGAGCCTTGACCGGCGCGCTTGCGTCCGGGCAGGTTCGACAGTGATCCGGAGGCGGCTCGCCGGGTTGAGACTACTCGTCGCTGGTCAGGAGAACCATGACCTCCGGCTTTTTTCCGACAGACCTTGATGCCGTTGAATGAACGACCCTGGTCACGATTCTCTCGATGACCTCGTCCTTTTCCGCGTCCAGCGGACCTCGTTCGGCAAGCGTGCTGGAGATCCTCTTGCGCAGGGTTTCGGTCAGTGAACCCGAGGAACGGTCCCGGGACGGCACGCCTTTGAGGGACACCCCGGAACACCAGGCAGTGCCGTCAAGATCAAACTCGATCGCCGCCGCGATGACACCGCTTTCGGCCATCTTTCTTCGATCCCGGATTACCTCGTTTCTCCGGCCGATGCGGGTTGATCCGTCGAGACAGAGTACCCCTGTATCGACGTGATCGACGACCCGAGGATCAGCCGGCGAAATGTCGGCCACCATGCCTGACGAGACGAAGAGTGATTTGAATCCCCGGTCACGCGCCAGATTCGCGTGTTCCCGCAAGTGCTGGTTCTCTCCGTGCATCGGAATCACGATCTGCGGCCGAACGAGTTCGTGGATCTCCTCGATGTCCGGTCTGCATGCGTGACCGGAGGCATGATACGGGCTCCCCTCGGCGCTGTGTACGGCCACGCCTCTCGCGGAAAGCCGGTTCTTGATCGCGTTGACCGATTTCTCGTTGCCGGGAATCGTGCGTGCCGAAAACAGGAAGCTGTCTCCCGGTTCCAGGTCGAATCCGCGGTAGCTGCCCCAGGAGAGCTGTGACGAAACCGACCTCCGTTCACCCTGGCTTCCCGTTACGATGAGCATCAGCTTGTTTCGGGGGATGTACCGCGCTTCTTCAAGCGGGACGAGTTCCGGAAAGTCCTCCAGAAAGCCGGTTTCGCACGCAATGCCCAGGATCCTGTGCATTGACCGCCCCGCGACCGCGACCGATCGACCGGCCTGAATACCCGCCGCGGCCAGCGACTTCAGCCGCCCGACGTTGGACGCGAAGGTCGTCGCGGCAAACATACCGGTTGACCGGTCGATCAACCGTGCAACCGGGCCGGCCACGGTCGCTTCCGAACGTCCCGCCTGCGGATTGAAAACATTGGTGCTGTCGCAGACCAGGGCAACGACTTCACTTCCGGCGGCCTGCCTGATCCGCTCGGGGTCATGCACCTCCCCGAGGACGGGCGTACGATCCAGGTTGAGGTCGCCCGAGTGAACAATCCGGCCCGCCGGCGTATCGATCACCAGCGCCGCCGCTTCGGGAATCGAGTGAGCGACCGGCAGGAACGCGACCCGGAACGGGCCGGCCTCGGTGAACTCCGGCCAGGGGTTCACCTCCCGCACGGCACTCCCCTTCCGGCCAAGTTGATCAAACTTCGTCCTGGCGACGGCGGCGGTGAAGCGACGGGCGAATACGGGCACCGGCAACTCCGGATGGAGATGTCCGATCGCGCCGACATGATCCTCGTGGGCATGGGTGATGAAAATCGCCTCAAGGCGGTCAAGCCGGTCCTTGAGCCAGGCGCTGTCGGGAATCAGCACATCCACTCCGGGCGCGGATTCAGCATCCGGGAAGCCGATCCCGCAATCGACGACGATCAGGCGCTCGGAACCCTCGGCCCCCCAGCCGTAGACGTACATGTTCGCCCCGAACATGCCGCACCCGCCGAGAGGAAGATAGATCAGTCGATTGCCGGAATTCATGTCACGCGTCCCTGTTTAACGCGTCGATCAGGTACAGGCCGTGCATGGTCAGATCACCGTCGATTACATCAAAAACATCCGTACCGCGTTCAAAGAGTCCCGCGAGGCCACCGGTTCCGATGACTTTCATCTTGCGTTGCCGTTCTTCCTGGATCTTCGAACAGATCCCGCCGATCAAGCCGACATATCCCCAGAAGACGCCTGCGCGCATACATGCGACCGTATTCGTGCCGACGACCCTTTCGGGAATCCCGACACCGATTCTCGGCAGAGCCGCCGCCGCTTCGTGCAGCGCACGCATCGACAGGTTCACCCCTGGTGCGATCACGCCTCCGACATAGGCTCCATCGCTGTCCACGACGTCGAACGTGGTTGCGGTTCCGAAATCGACCACGATCAGGTCGCCACCGTAGCGGTCAAAGGCGCCGACAGTATTCACGATCCGGTCGGCGCCGACCTCGGTCTCGCTGTCGACACGAATGCCGATGCCGAGACGGCATTCCGGCTTCCCGACAACCAGGGGACGGCATTCGAAATACCGGTCGCACAGGACGCGGATGTTGAAGAGAACCTGGGGGACGACGGCTGAAACGACGACCCGGTCAATGGAACGGGGCGGAATCGGGGAACTCATGTAATTCATGAGGTTGCTCAGCCAGACGAAATATTCGTCCGCGGTCTGGTCAGGCTTGGTCGCACAACGCCAGGCCGCTATGAAACGGGTTCCGTCGTGCAGCGAGAAACCCGAATTGGTGTTTCCGATATCAATCGCAAGCAGCATGAGATGTGTCCGTCGTCAGAAGGTGGATGTCAGCCGCGGTGACAACTTCGCGGCCTCCGGGTGTCGCGAGCATCATCGCGCCGGTGTCGTCGATCGACTCGAACAAACCGGCTGTTTCCCTTGTCCCGATGCGCACGGCCACGCGGGAGCCGATGCCTTCCGCGACCTCCAGCCACGCGTCCCGAATGGGAGAAAACCCTTCCGCCCGCAACCGGATTTCCCAGGCATCAACGGCGGGCGCGAGGGTACACAGAAATTGCCCGGGCGTCACGGTCACGCCCGCGACCGATCTGAGATCGACCGGTTGCAGTTCCCTGTCCCGCCTTTCCGATTGACCGTCGGACAAGACCGGCGCCACGACCAGGTTGACGCCAATTCCGATCAGCAGTGACGGCCCTTCGGTTTCAAGGAGAATTCCAGAGATTTTCCGGCCATGTGCAAGAACATCATTCGGCCATTTCAGCCGGAACACGCAACCCGGCGGGGCATGGCTCGAAAGCGCGTCCCGAACCGCCAGCGCCGCAACAAACGATCGGAGCGCCGCCTGGCCCGGTTTTCCCGCATCGGGGAGAATCAGTGTTCCGTAGAAGTTCCCGGCCTCGGAGTACCACACACGTGCGGCGCGTCCTCGGCCGGCAGTTTGCCGCCTGGCAACCACCCAGGTGGGAGCCGAAACCTGCCGCGCGCGGGCGCGTGCTTCCGCGTTGGTACTCGTAACCGTGTCCAGGGCGATGCACGGGAAACCGCGCATGTCCGAAGCGAAGGAGCGATCGGCTTCGGTCACTGAAGAAGTGCGCTGGCGGCGGCAGCGGCGAGAGAGTCCATGCCGAACAGGTTGACCACGCCAAACACGATGAAGACCGCGGACGCCATGAGCAGCGCGTAGTGCGTGGGCGGCATGCGCCCGTCAAGCGAATCCGCCGGTTCGCCAAAGTACATCAGGTAGACGATCCTGACGTAATAGAATGCGCCGATGACCGAGGCCAGCACGCCGGCGATCGCGAGCCAGACCATGCCGGCATCCACGGCGGCCTTGAGAACAAAGAACTTTCCGAAGAATCCGGCCAGAGGGGGAATCCCGGCCAGCGAAAACAGCAGCGCCGCAAACGCAACCGCCCGCGCCGGTTCGATACTTGAATAAAGACCCAGTGCCGATATCTCGGTAACCGGGCGGCCATCCCTCTCCATGTTCAGGATGAACGCGAACGTGCCGATGTTCATGACCAGGTAGATGGTCATGTAGACAAGCATTGCATGAACGCCGCCGACACCGCCTGCAGCGAGTCCCATCAACGCAAATCCCATGTGGGCAATCGAGGAATACGCCATCAGGCGCTTGATGTCCCTTTGTCCGATCGCCGCCACCGATCCGAGGAACATCGAAACGATGGCCAGGAACGCGATGATCTGGCGCCAGTCGCTTTCCGCGCCGCCGAACGCGTCGTGCAGGACCCGCGCGAACAGGGCCATGGCCGCGACCTTCGGCGCCGTGGCGAAAAACGCCGTGACCGGGGTCGGAGAACCCTCGTAGACGTCCGGGGTCCACATGTGAAACGGAGCTGCGGAAATCTTGAACGCCATGCCCGAGCAAATGAACACCAGGCCAAACAGCATGCCCAGGGGCAGGCTGCCTTGATTGATCGTCGATGCAATCCCCGAAAACCCGGTCGTGCCGGCGTAGCCATAAACCAGCGAGGCGCCGTAGAGCAGCAGCCCGGACGACAATGCGCCCAAGACGAAATACTTGAGCCCCGCCTCGGTCGAACGGATGCTGTCCCTGCGAAAGGCCGCAACCACGTAGAGGGAGAGCGACTGCAGTTCCAGGCCCATGTACAGGGCCATGAGGTTCCCCGCGCTGATCATCATCATCATGCCGAGAGTCGCCATGACGATCAGAATCGGAAACTCGAATTTGAGCAGACCCAGCCGCTTCAGGTACTGCTTGCTCAAAATGAGAACCGCAGCGCTCGCCATCAGGACAAGAACCTTTGCGAAACGCGCAAATCCGTCGTCGATGAAGGCGCCGCCAAAGGCATGGCGGATTTCGCCAGGGGACAGGCCGATCCAGATGCCCAGGCCAGCCATGACCAGGACAGACGTCCAGAGGGTGGCGCTCGCCCAGACGTCTTTCCGGCCAAATGCCGCAACCATCAGCGCGGTCATGGCGAAAACGGCCAGAATGATTTCCGGCAGCGCGACTTCGATATCGGTCAGGATCATCGAACCACTCTCACGCAGACCCGGGTACGAGCGATACCAGGAAATCCAGGGGCGCCTGCACCGCGACCGGTGCGAGTCCGGAATCGGGGATCACCAGCCTCGCGGCCGCCTGTGTCGCGGCAACGCCTTCGAGCATGGAGCTGACCGTCGGTCCGATCACGTCGAGAACCAGGGCCGGGTACACCCCGAGGAGAACCGTCATGACAACGAGCGGCGCCATGACCAGGCGTTCACGCCTGTCCATGTCCTGGATTGACCTGAGACTCTCGCGAACGAGATCGCCGAAAATCACGCGCCTGTAGAGCCAGAGGGCATAACCGGCCGAAAAAATGACACCGGTGGTGGCCCCGGCGGCAATCCACGTGTTGACCTTGAAGACGCCAGCCAGGGTGAGGAACTCCCCGATGAATCCGGAAGTCCCGGGAAGCCCGACATTCGCCAGGGTAAACAGCATGAAAACCATCGCGTAGGCCGGCATGCGGACGACAAGCCCGCCGTAGGCATCAATCTCGCGCGTATGCATGCGGTCGTAGATCACGCCGACGCCGAGAAACAGGGCGGCGGAAATGAATCCGTGGCTGAGCATCTGGAAAATCGCGCCGTCGACGCCCTGCTGGTTGGCCGAAAAAATACCGATCGTGACGAATCCCATGTGGGCGACGGACGAGTACGCAATCAGTTTCTTCATGTCTTCCTGCATCATCGCCACGAGCGAAGTGTAGACAATGGCGATGACCGAAAGCACCATCACGAAAAACGCCAGGTATTCCGAAGCGACCGGAAACATGGGAAGGCTGAACCGGAGGAACCCGTACCCACCCATCTTGAGCAGAATGGCCGCCAGGACGACCGAACCCGCGGTCGGTGCCTGGACATGCGCGTCCGGCAACCAGGTATGGACCGGCCACATCGGCAACTTGACCGCGAAACTCGCAAGGAACGCGAGGAACAACAGGGTCTGGACGCCCCCGATTACGGTCAGCCCGAGTATGTTCAGGGGATCGGAGGGGAAATCATGTGCAAGCAGCAGCCGAATATCGGTCGTTCCCGCAAGGCGCCACATCGCGATCATCGCCACCAGCATCAGGACCGAGCCGAGCAAGGTGTAGAGGAAGAACTTGAACGCCGCGTAAATCCGGTCTCTCCCGCCCCAGATCCCGACGATCAGGAACATCGGGATCAATCCGGCTTCGAACACGACGTAGAACAGGACCAGGTCGAGCGCGCAGAAAACCGCGATCATCGTGGATTCGAGCACGAGGAACGTGATCATGTATTCCTTGACCCGCTTTTCGACATTCCAGCAGGCGCCGATCACGACCGGCATCAGGAATGTGGTCAGCATCAGCAGCAGTATGCTGATTCCGTCGATCCCCACGCGGTAGGTCAGGCCGCCGATCCAGCGGTATTCCTCGACGAACTGGAAGCCGGTGTCGTCGGGGTCGAACTGGCTGTAGACCGCGACCGAGATGAGAAATGTCGTCACCGTGGCGACCAATGAGAGGCGCCGCGCGTTCTGGCGGGCAGCCGGGTCGTCACCCTTGAGAAAGATCATCAGGATGAATGCCGCGAGAAGAGGCAGAAAGATAACGACCGTCAGAATGTTGTCCATCAGCCGGCGCCCCCCGAAATGGAGAACCAGGTGATGATCACGGCCAGTCCGACGAACATCGCGAAGGCATAATGAAAGAGGTACCCGGACTGCGCCCGCCCGGCCAGGCGCGTGAACCAGGGGATGATGCCCATCGCCAGTCCGTTGATCGCACCATCGATGATCCTGCCGTCACCGAGTTTCCAGAGGCAGCTTCCCAGCCATTTGGCCGGCTGCACGAAAACGAACTCGTAGAGTTCGTCGAAATACCACTTGTTCAGGAGGAAAGCATAAAGCCCGGGCTGGAACGCCCTGAGACGCGACGGCAGATCCGTCCTGCCGACGTAAAACAGCCAGGCCAGCAGGAACCCGACCGACATCGCCACGAAAGGCGACACCTTGACGAAGGCAGGCACGTAATGGGCGTCATGCAAGACATGATTGGTCTCGCTGTCGATGAAGATCGACGCCCCGAAATACTCCTCGGCGTACTTGCCGAAGAACTCGTCGTACCAGACCATGCCCGCGGCGACTGCCCCGACGGCCAGCAGCGCGAGCGGCACCAGCATGGTCCACGGGCTTTCGTGGGCATGCTCGTGGGCCTCCTGGTCGCCGCGCGGGGAGCCGAAGAAGGTCATGAATACCAACCGCCAGCTGTAGAAGCTCGTCATCAAGGCGGTCAGGACCAGGGTCCAGAACGCGATTGCCGCAAGTGATCCCGGCGCCGCGAACACGCTTTCGATGATGGCGTCCTTGGACTGGAAGCCGGCGAGACCCCAACCGGTGAGTGGCAATCCGAGACCGGTGATCGACAGCGTTCCGATCATCATCGCCCAGAATGTCAGCGGAAGGCTCTTTCGAAGCCCGCCGTAGTTCCGCATATCCTGGTCGTGGTGCATCGCGTGGATGACCGATCCCGCCCCCAGGAAGAGGATGGCCTTGAAAAAGGCATGGGTAAACAGATGGAACATGGCGACCGAGTAGGCGCCGACGCCCGCGGCCACGAACATGTACCCGAGCTGCGAGCAGGTCGAATAGGCAACAACACGCTTGATGTCGTTCTGGACAAGGCCGACCGTCGCGGCAAAGAACGCCGTCAGCGCGCCGGTCGCAACGACGAATCCGGCCGTCCAGTCGGCGAACTCCATCAAGGGCGACAGGCGGCACACCATGAATACGCCCGCGGTGACCATGGTCGCCGCGTGAATCAGGGCCGAAACCGGGGTCGGACCCTCCATGGCGTCAGGCAACCAGGTGTGCAGGAGGAACTGGGCTGACTTGCCCATTGCACCGATGAAGAGCAGCAGGGTTACGGCCTCGAGCGCGGGTACATCCTGGCCAAGAAACCGGAACCGCGTTTCCGCGAGCTCGCGGGCCGTGTCAGGATCCAGGATCACGGAAAAGTCGATGCTGTCCGTCAGCATGAACAGGCCGAAAATCCCCAGCGCGAAACCGAAATCCCCAACCCGGTTGACGATGAACGCCTTGATGGCGGCCGCGTTCGCCGACGGCTTCCGGTAATAGAACCCGATCAGAAGGTAGGACGCGACGCCAACGCCCTCCCAACCAAAAAACAGCTGCAGGAGGTTGTCCGAAGTCACGAGCATCAGCATCGCGAACGTAAAGAACGACAGATACGCGAAAAACCTGGGTTTGTAGCTTTCTCCCGGTTTCCAGTTGCTGTCCCCGTCCATGTAGCCCCAGCTGTACAGGTGTACGAGCGAGGAGACGGTCGTGATCACGACGAGCATGACAACCGTGAGGCGATCGATTCGAAGCGCCCAGTCGGTGCTCAGCGATCCGCTCTCCACCCAGCGCGCGATCGGGATCGTCTTCGTGTCTCCATCGAAGGTCTGGAACACGTACCAGGACAGGAGAGCCGCGACGAACAGGAGCCCAGTCGAGATGGCCATCGCGGCGCGTTCGCCAATGAACCGGTGGAAGAACCCGGCAAAAATGCAGCCGACCAGCGGCGCGAAGACCAGGATGATTTCCATTGAGCCGAACTCAGCCCTTCATCATGTTGACGTCTTCGACGGCAATCGTGCCGCGGTTTCGGAAAAAGCAGACGAGAATGGCGAGCCCGATTGCGGCTTCCGCTGCCGCGACCGTCAAGACGAAAAGGGCAAAGACCTGGCCGACCAGGTCTCCGAGAAAGGTCGAAAAGGCAACGAGATTGATGTTGACGGCGAGCAACATCAACTCGATGGACATCAGTATGATGATCACGTTCTTCCGATTGAGAAAGATGCCGAAAATTCCGATCACGAACAGGACTGCCGCCACGGTGATGTAGTGTTCCAGGGTTATCACTGGCCGAGCCCTTGCCCTGAAGGCACATCCACCAGGCTTACTGCCTCCCTCGGGTCCCGGAGGATCTGGTTCGGAATGTCCTGCCGCTTGACATGTGTGCGATGCCGCAGCGTGAGCACGATGGCTCCGATCATGGCCACGAGAAGGATCAGCCCAGCTGCCTGGAACAGGTAGATGTAGTCGGTGTAGATGAGTTGTCCGATTGCAGCGGTGTTGTGAACCAGTTCGCGGGGCGGCGTCACGGCGGCACGGAGGTCCCCGGCCGTTTCGGCGAAGTTCCAGTGGCCGATGACCAGGCCAAGCTCCAGCAGCAGGATCAATCCGATCAGAAGCCCGAGCGGCATGTATCGGGCCAATCCACCCCTCAACTCGGCGAAATCGATGTCCAGCATCATGACCACGAAGAGGAACAGCACGGCGACGGCACCGACGTAAACGATCGCCAGCAGCATGGCGACGAACTCCGCGCCCATCAGCACGAACAGGCCCGCAGACGAGAAAAAGGCCAGGATCAGCCAGAGCACCGAGTGCACGGGATTGCGCGCCAGCACGACGAACAGGCCGGAGCCGACCGCCGTGAAGGCAAAGAGATAGAATGCAAGGGCAGTCACCGTCATGACAGCCGCCGCGTTCCCTGGCCGGGTGCCGGATCGGGAGTCACCCGATAACCCCACGACCGTCCCCGGCTCACTGCGCAGGTCGCAGGTGCCTCCCCGGTGCCGGTTGTCGTCCTGCCCATCATCGAAATCTCGCGTCCTCCCGAAGGTTGCGGGCAATTTCAGCCTCCCACCGGTCACCGTTCGCTAGAAGCCGTTCCTTGTCGTAAAACAGCTCTTCCCGCGTTTCGGTCGCAAACTCGAAGTTCGGCCCCTCGACGATTGCATCGACCGGACAGGCTTCCTCGCAGAATCCGCAATAAATGCACTTCGTCATGTCTATGTCGTAGCGGGTCGTCCGGCGCGACCCGTCATCGCGGGGCTCCGCTTCGATCGTGATGGCCTGCGCCGGACAGATGGCCTCACACAGCTTGCAGGCGATACATCGCTCCTCCCCGTTCGGGTAGCGCCGCAAGGCGTGCTCGCCTCGAAACCGCGGGCTGAGCGGACCTTTTTCGTGGGGATAATTGACCGTCGACTTCGGGCGGAAAAAGTATTTCATTCCCAGCTTCAGGCCGTTGAGCATGTCCGCGAGCAAGAGGTACTTCGCTGCCCGAAGACCCCTGCCAACCCAGTTTGACTGATTGAATGACATGTTTCGACTGCCTCCGACCTAACCGCCGATCGCCCAGCGCGCGTAGGTTCCGCCAAAGACGCCGAACTGGGCGAATGCGGCCACGACCGCAACCCAGCCCAGCGAAAGCGGCAGAAACACTTTCCAACCCAGGCGCATCAGCTGATCATAGCGATATCTCGGCACGACCGCCTTGATCAATGCAAACAGGAAGAAAAACAATCCCATCTTGAGCAGCATCCACAGCGCCCCGTCCGGGAGCCACGGCACGGGGGACAGCCATCCTCCGAAGAACAGGATTGTCGTCAGGGCGCACATCAGCCAGATGGCGACATATTCGCCGGCCATGAACAACAGGAACGGGGTCGACGAGTACTCGACCTGGTAACCGGCGACGAGTTCGGATTCCGCCTCGGGAAGGTCGAACGGCGGACGGTTGGTTTCCGCGAGGGCGGAAACGAAGAACAGGACAACCATCGGCAAATGCGGGAGCCAGTACCAGTTGAAGATGCCGTACTCGCCTTCCTGCGCGAGCACGATGTCCACGAGGTTGAGTGAGCCGGTCGTGATCAGCACCCCGATGATGATGAACCCGATCGATACCTCGTAGGAAATCATCTGCGCGGCGGAACGCAGGGAACCGAGAAACGGGTATTTCGAGTTCGAGGCCCAACCGCCCATGATAACGCCGTAAACCTCGAGGGAAGAGACCGCGAAAATATAGAGGATACCGACGTTGATGCTGGAGATCACCAGGGTCTCCGACAGGGGAACGACGGCCCAGGCGATCAGGGCGAGTATGAAGGACACCAGCGGCGCCAGCAGGAACACCGTCTTGTCCGCGCCCGCGGGGATGACGAACTCCTTGAAGACGTATTTCATCGCATCGGCGACGGATTGCAGGAGACCCCAGGGACCGACGACGTTGGGTCCCCGGCGCAACTGGACCGCACCCCAGATCTTGCGGTCGCCGTAAACGAGGAACAGCAGGCTGATCATCACGAAAGCGGTCATGAGGATGCACTGACCGAGAACGATCAGGAAAACCCCGAACTGGGTTTCAAGAAGACCGCTCACTCAGCGCGCCCCCGTGATTTCGAACGGACGCAGGATCACGCTGCCCTGGCCCTTTCCCGGCCGAGGCGCTTGTCCACGGCGTTTCGGCTGAGTTCCGCCATGACTACCGACGCCCGGGCGATCGGATTGGTGAGGTAGAAATCGTCCACTGCAAGACGAAAATCGCCGTCACCCATCTTCCCGATGCCTACCGGATCCCACGGGTTTGTCGGAACCTGATCGATTTCCTGCATGTGGCCGCAGGTCTCGAAGAGGCCCCTGCGCAACTCCGCCAGCGTATCGAACGGCAAGGGCGTTCCGAGTTCGGTGGAAAGCGCTCTCAGGATCGCCCAGTTTTCCCTGGCTTCACCGGGAGGAAAACATGCCCTGACCGTTTGTTGCGGCCGACCCTCGGTATTGACGAACGTACCGTTCTCCTCGGTATAGGCCGCGGCCGGCAGGATGACATCCGCACGGTGCGCGCCCGTGTCGCCGTGGCTCCCCTGGTAGATCACGAAGACATCTTCCGGCATTTCGATTTCGTCGGCACCGAGATTGAAAACCGTTTCCGCCCCACCGAGCGCGGCGGAAAGGCCGCCTTCTGTCACGAAACCGATGTCTAAGCCACCGACCCTGGAGGCCGCCGTGTGCAAGACCATGAATCCGGCGTCAAGCGAATCCGCCAGGTGCATGGCGTGGCCGAGAACACCAAGACCGTCTTCCTCGCGAAGCGCGCCTTGCCCGACAATGACGATCGAATCGCCGCGCCTGCGAAGGGATTCCGGGATTTCGGCCGACAGGTCCGCCAATGCCGGCCTCCCTGTGCCGAGATGGACATAATCGTAGGTCAGGTCACGGTGTGCGCCGATCAGGTTGATCGTTGCTCCGTTGAGCCAGGCCTTGCGAATTCGGGCGTTCAGTACGGGAGATTCCCACCTGGGGTCGGAGCCGATGAGGATGATCGATCCTGCACCATCGATGTCCTCGATCCTGGCCGTACCAATGTACGCCGACCTGTTTCCTGCCGGGAGGCACGCACCGTCTGTCCGGCATTCGAAAGCGCCGCCTTGCGCGGCGGTCAGTTCCCTGAGGGCGTACATGGATTCGACCGATGCAAGGTCGCCGGCCAGCGATGCCAGCTTCCGTCCCCTGATCGCGCAGGCGGCCGCGCCGAGGGCGTCAGCCCATGTCGCGGGTTTCAGGATGCCGTCCTTCCTGACGAAGGGCCGGTCGAGCCTCTGGTTCCGGAGTCCGTCCCAGATGAACCTGGTCTTGTCGGAGATCCACTCTTCGTTGACCCCGTCGTGGTTGCGCGGAAGAATGCGCATCACGTCGTGGCCGCGGCTGTCAACGCGGATGTTGGAGCCGAGCGCGTCCATGACGTCGATCGTTTCCGTCTTCTGAAGTTCCCAGGGACGCGCGGAAAACGCGTACGGTTTCGACGTCAGTGCGCCGACGGGACAGAGATCAATGATGTTCCCCTGCAGCTCGCTGTCGAGGGTCTGGTCGAGGTACGACGTGATTTCGGCATCCTCACCGCGGCCGGTCTGGCCCATCTGGGTAATCCCGGCGACTTCCGTCGTGAACCGGACGCAACGGGTGCAGGAAATGCACCGGGTCATACTGGTTTCCACCAGCGGACCCAGGTCGAGATCGTTGACCGCGCGCTTGGCTTCCCGGAACCGCGAAAAGTCGACCCCGTAGGCCATGGCCTGATCCTGCAGGTCGCATTCCCCGCCCTGGTCACAGATCGGACAGTCGAGGGGATGGTTGATCAACAGGAATTCCATCACGCCTTCCCGCGCCTTCCGCACCATGGGCGACATGGTTCGAACTTCTGGGGGGCTGCCGTCCCGGCCCGGCCGAAGGTCCCGCACCTGCATTGCGCAGGACGCCGTCGGCTTTGGCGGGCCTCCGACAACCTCGACCAGGCACATGCGGCAATTCCCGGCGATCGACAGCCGCTCATGGTAGCAGAAACGCGGAATCTCGGTCCCGGCAAGCTCGCAGGCCTGGAGCAGCGTCATTGCCGGATCCACCTCGAATTCGGCACCGTCGATGATGAGTCGCGCCGTTTCGCTCATCTCAAGCGCTCCCCGCCCGTCGCTCAGGCTGCGCCGGTGGTTTCACCACCAGCGTCACATCCTGCATGTTCATCTTCTTTGCCGCGATCCTGGCCGTTGCCCCGGTCCCGGCCGCCGGCCTCGTGGACCTCGTGCGGGCCCGGATCCGATCTTCGATTTCATCGCGAAAATGCCGGATAAGGCCCTGGATCGGCCACGCCGCGCCGTCTCCCAATGCACAGATCGTATGGCCTTCTACCTGATAGGAGACGTCGAGCAACATGTCGATCTCTTCCGGGTCGGCAGTCCCTTGCACCAGCCGGTCCATGATACGCATCATCCATCCCGTACCTTCCCGACACGGAGTGCATTGTCCACAGCTCTCGTGCTTGTAGAAGGCCGACAGCCGCCAGATCGCCTTGATCACGTCCGTGGACTGGTCCATCACGATGACGGCCGCCGTTCCAAGTCCGGACTTGTGCTCGGCAAGCCAGCTGAAATCCATGATCGCTTCGTCGCACAACGCCCTGGGAATCAGCGGGACGGACGCGCCACCGGGAATGACTGCCTTCAGATTGTCCCAGCCTCCCCGGACCCCGCCGCAATGACGTTCGATCAGTTCCCGTAGCGGCGTCGACATCGCGTCCTCGACGACGCAGGGATTGTTCACGTGGCCGGAAAACGCGAACACCTTCGTTCCGGTGTTGTTTTCACGTCCGATCGAGGCGAACCAGCCAGAGCCACGGCGCAGAATCGTCGGAACAACCGCGATCGTCTCGACGTTGTTCACGGTCGTCGGGCAGCCGTAGAGGCCGGCCGCCGCGGGAAACGGCGGTTTCATCCGCGGCATGCCCTTCTTGCCTTCCAGGCTCTCGAGCAATGCCGTTTCCTCGCCGCAAATGTACGCGCCTGCGCCATGGGTGAGGTGAAGGTCGAAGTCCCAGCCGGAACCACAGGCGTTTCGGCCGACAAGGCCCGCGTCGCGCGCTTCGTCGATCGCGATCTGGAGGGCCTCGCGTTCCCGGACGAATTCGCCGCGGATGTATATGTACCCGGTTTTGGCCCCCATCGCGAAACCGGAAACAAGGCAGCCTTCGACCAGCGAATGGGGGTCGTGACGCATGATTTCACGGTCCTTGCAGGTGCCCGGTTCCGATTCATCCGCGTTGACCACAAGGTAGGCAGGGCGCCCGTCGCTGGTCCTTGGCATGAAGGACCACTTGAGCCCGGCCGGGAAGCCGGCTCCGCCGCGCCCGCGCAGTCCCGAAGCCTTGACTTCGTCGATAATCCGCTCCCGCCCCATTTCCAGGAGTTTTGCAGTTCCGTCCCAGTGGCCGCGCTTCCTTGCCCCGGCGAGCGAGCGGTCGCGCATGCCGTAGAGGTTGGTAAAGATCCGGTCGCGATCAGCCAGCATTCATCTGCCCTCCTGCTCCCGGACGCGCCTGCCCGCGCGGACCACCACGACCAGCGCCCAGAAAAAGGCGGCCAGGGCGGAAAAATCCACCAGGAAAGCGAACCGGGCGGGCAGTCCCAGCCTGCCTCCGAGCCAGGAGCCGAGCATCCACAGAACCATGGTCGCGACAATCACGATCGCCGCAATCCGAACCTGGCCGGCCCCGGCTCCGCGCAACCGCGCCGCCAGGCGGGACCAGGCCGCCCTGCGACCATCGGCCTCGCGGCTCACGACAGACCCTCCCCGCTTTCCGGAGGCGTCCCGGACTCCGCGTCTCGCGGCGAATCCGCCGCAAGCGAAACCGAGGCATTCACGGTTTCGGACAGGCTTCCCTGGTCCGGGTCGGTCAGCGTGCTCAGCCCCGAGAGCGGCTCGCACGAAAACCGGCCGTTTTGCGGACCCGGCGTCGGAACCGCGCCCTCTTCCAGGGCATCCAGGATGGCGGAAAAACTCCCGGACGTCAGATCCTCGTAGAAATCCCTTCCGATCTGGACCATCGGCGCGTTGGCGCATGCTCCAAGGCATTCGACTTCTTCCCAGCTGTACTTTCCGCCCGCGCTCAGCTGGTGCGGCAATGGTGCGATCCGGTTCCTGCAGACGTCCACAATCTCGTCAGAGCCGCAAATCATGCATGTCGTGGTCGTGCAAACCTGGACATGGGCGACGCTGCCGACCGGTCTCAGCTGGAACATGAAATAGAACGTCGCGACCTCGAGCGCCCTGACCGGGGGCAGATCCAGCAACGCTGCAATGCTCTCGATTGCGGGTCTCGACAGCCAACCTTCCTGTTCCTGCGCGCGCCAGAGAAGCGGTATGATCGCCGAGGCCTGGCGTCCCGGCGGATATTTCGCGATCTCCTGCTTCGCCCAGTCCTCGTTGGCCGGCGTGAAGGCAAAGGATTCCGGCTGTTCGTGGTGCAGGCGCCTCATCATGACCGGGAGGTGTCCCTTCCCGCACCGGCCGGCCCGGCCGCCGAATTCCGGCATGGGCACAAGCGCACGACCTGGTCACGATCCTCGGTCATCGATCGATTTCTCCAAACACGACGTCCATCGTTCCGATGATTGCCGCGACATCCGCGAGCTGGTGCCCCTTCGCCATGTGATCCATGGCCTGGAGGTGCAGGTACCCGGGCGCGCGAATCTTGGCCTTGTACGGCCTGTTGGTTCCGTCTGCCACCAGATAGACACCGAATTCCCCCTTGGGCGCTTCCACGGCGGCGTAGACTTCGCCGGCCGGAACGTGAAAACCCTCGGTATACAGTTTGAAATGGTGGATCAGCGCTTCCATTGACGTCTTCATGTCTTCGCGCGTTGGCGGCGACAGCTTTCCGCGCGCAAGAATGTCTCCCGGCTCGCCTGCGAGTTTCTCGATCGCGGCCCTGACGATTCCGGTACTCTCGCGCATTTCGGCCATTCTGCAGAGGTACCGGTCATAGCAGTCGCCATTGTGTCCGACCGGAATCCTGAAGTCGAACTCCTCGTAACATTCATAGGGCTGTGAGCGACGCAGGTCCCAGGCCATGCCGGAACCACGGACCATGACCCCGGAAAATCCCCAATCGAGCGCATCCTGCCGCGTCACGACACCGATATCGACATTGCGCTGTTTGAATATGCGGTTTTCGGTCAGCAACTCGTCGATATCGTCCAGGACAGCGGGAAAACTGCCCGCCCAGTCGAAAATGTCGTCCAGCAGGTCTTCCGGGAGATCCCGGTGGACACCTCCGGGGCGGAAATACGCCGCGTGCAGCCGGGCGCCACACGCTCTTTCGTAGAAGACCATGAGTTTTTCGCGTTCGTCGAATCCCCAAAGCGGCGGCGTCAGGGCCCCGACGTCCATCGCCTGGGTGGTCACGTTCAACAAGTGGTTGAGAATACGGCCGATTTCACTGTAGAGCACGCGGATTAGCTGTGCACGCCGCGGGACCGACGTACCCGTCAGCCTTTCGATTGCTATACACCAGGCATGCTCCTGGTTCATCGGTGCCACGTAGTCCAGCCGGTCGAAATAAGGCAGGTTCTGCAGGTACGTGCGGCTTTCCATCAGTTTTTCCGTTCCCCGATGGAGAAGCCCGATATGCGGGTCGCAACGCTCGACGATCTCGCCATCGAGTTCCAGGACCAGCCTCAGGACGCCATGCGCCGCCGGATGCTGCGGACCGAAATTGATGTTGAAGTTCCGAACGCGCCCGTCGTCGCCGGCGGCGGCGTCGAAGGTGGCTTCCGTCATGTCCCGCCCTCGCCCTCTTCGGAGTCCCGGCCGGATCGGTCACCGGGTTCGGTCAGGACAGCTCCGACACCTTCCCAAGGAGAGGTGAAGTCGAAACTGCGATACTCCTGAACGAGCGAGACGGGTTCCTGGACGACACGTTTTTCGATTTCGTCGTACCTGACCTCCGTAAACCCGGTCGTCGGGAAGTCCTTGCGGAGCGGATGCCCCTGGAAACCGTAGTCGGTCAGGATTCTCCGGAGATCCGGATGCCCGGAAAACATCACCCCGTACATGTCGAAGACTTCACGTTCGAACCAGTTGGCCGCCGGATAGACGCCAACCAGCGACGGAACCAGTTCGCCGGTTTCCCTAACCGAGGTCTTGACCCGAATCCGGTGATTCCTCTGCATCGAAAGCAGATGATAGACGACGGTGAACCGTCGTTCGGATGCCGGGTAGTCGACGGCAGTGACGTCGATCAGCGTCGTGAACAGGCAGCGTTCATCGGTTTTCAGCCACTCCGCGAATTCCGCGACCTTCTGCGGGGTTACCGTGGCTTCCAGTTCCCTGCAGGCCGTGACTCCCGCTTCCAGCACTGCGTCAGACCGGCATTCCCGAAGGTGGGACGCCAGGTCCCTCAACGATCCTGTCTGGCTCATTCGGACTACCTGACTATGGTTCCCGTCCGGCGGATCTTGCGTTGAAGTTGCAGGATTCCATATAGCAGGGCTTCAGCTGTCGGCGGGCACCCGGGGACGTAGATATCGACGGGCACGATCCGGTCGCACCCGCGCACGACCGAATAGGAATAATGATAATAGCCGCCGCCATTCGCGCAGGAACCCATTGATATCACGTACCTGGGCTCAGGCATCTGGTCATAAACCTTGCGCAGGGCCGGAGCCATCTTGTTGGTCAGCGTTCCCGCAACGATCATCAGGTCGGATTGGCGCGGCGAGGCTCGCGGCGCCGTTCCAAAGCGTTCCATGTCGTATCTCGGCATGGCGGTGTGCATCATCTCGACAGCGCAACAGGCAAGGCCGAAGGTCATCCAGTGCAGCGAACCGGTCCGTGCCCAGTTAATGACATCGGCGCTCGAGGTGACAAGGAATCCCTGGTCCTGCAGAGCGTTCCGAAACTCGGCGGCCGGGGGGGCCGCTCCGGCGCCCGCCAGCGGTCCCCCACCCATGCCGGCCGCAACTGCTCCTGCCGGCGCCTGGTCCGTCACTCCCATTCGAGCGCACCTTTTTTCCACTCGTAGGCAAACCCGACGGTGAGCACTGCGAGGAACACCATCATCGACCAGAATCCCAGCAGGCCCTGGTCCTTGAACGAGGCCGCCCACGGAAAGAGAAACGCCACTTCAAGATCGAAAATGATGAACAGGATCGCAACGAGGTAAAACCGGACGTCAAACTTCATCCGGGCGTCATCGAAGGCGTTGAATCCGCATTCGTAGGCGGAGACCTTTTCCGCATACGGATTGCGGACGGCGATGACCACGGCCGCGAGAACAAGGGCCAAGCCCAATCCGGCGGCGACACCGAGAAAGACGAGAATCGGAAGATACTCTCTCAGTAGTTCGTCCAAGGGATTCTCCAATCGGCACCAAGGTTGGCCCGCATCGCCAGACCCCGTCCGGCGGTGCCACGGTTTATCGCCGGCCCGTCATTTGGTCAACCGCCTGAGCCGGTTTTGCCGGGGCTATGATTCTTTCGAAACAGAGCCACGGAGACCCTTGGATTTGGCGTCGTGCCTCGGCCAAAATTCCAGATTTCCATCGTCCGTCAAACATAAAGTAGGCAGATACGGAAACGACGGGAAACTCTCGAGGAAGGTCGGGGATAGTCGTGCGTCCAAGAAAGATTCGGAGTTTCGACGTGATGATTGAATCTACCATTCAGGAATTCAATTTCCTGGCAAAGGCACGGAATGCGGTAAACTTGGAATTTTCCTGTCGCACCCGAATGCACGCCAGCGTGCAGAAAGTTCTGTAAGGATCACATCGAAACTAAAGACATCTGTCTGACCGGGCAGCGGAGACCGCCCACCAGAGGGCTATTCTTCGACGTTGCATTTTCCCGGGATCACCCAATTCAACGCGTCATCAAGGCCGGTGGCCAGTTTGAAGCGCCGGGATCTCGAATCCCAATACCTTGCCTGTGGGGGTCGCAGGGTGCGATGCATAGCATGGTTTTGCCACCTTCAGGAAGCAGCTCGGTCACCAGTGACGGGAGACAACCTTAATCTACGCACGACTCGATAACCGCGGCCCGCAGGGTGCGGCCGAACAGACGGCAACAATGATCGCCAATGCCATGAGGGAAGAGATTCATGGCAAACCCGTTTTCCGGAGATTTTTCCTGCATTGACATGACTATTCGAAGCGGACTCCCTCGCTGCGCAGTTCGCTCCGGTTTTCGTGCGACAGGCTGAGCCAGGAACAGAGATGTCGGCACGACAGGATTTCGCAGGACAATCGGTCGGGCTGCCAAGCATGGCAGCCCCAGAGCTTGTCCCAGATCGTGACCTCTGCGTCCGCTCTCGCCAGGAACCGGCACGTTTCCAGCATGCCGCCACCCGCAAGCGAGGAGAAGCGCAGGATCGTGCTCGAGTCGTTGTTCGACAGCAATTCCCCGTCTTCGACATCGTCCGCGGGCAGCAGTGCGGCCAACCGCGCCTGTGTCGAAAAATCGTGTTGAGCGTCAATGCGTGAGAATTCCTGGTCCACACACACCAGAATGTCCTGCAAATCGTCCGTCTTGCCTTCCTCATATTTGCCGAGAATGAATGAGAGGCTAATTGCCGGCTGGCCACGGCGATTCGCGATGTTTGCGCACCCGGTGCCGCGCCTCTCTGTTGAACGCCTTCGCACCGTCGCACAGCACGTGCTACCGCGAAGTGCGCCGAAAGACCATCGGAGACGACCGAACCTTCCGAATCAGTATTTTGTCCGCCCGCCTCGACCTCTCATCCAGCGGGCACATGTGAAAGTGATTGCGCCGCTCCCGGCAGTGATCCTCGTCCGGGTGGTTGCCGAGCAACACATCCGCATAGGGCTCGTTGCGTAACAGGCGAATCGTTTTGTCGCTGAGGGATTCCCCTTGGAATCGAAATGTGATTCACTCGCGGCATGGATACGATCGAGAGCATCCGGCGCCGGTTCGAGGCCCCGTCGCCGCATCTCGATGAGAAGTGCCTCCGCCTGTTTTTTCCTCAGAGACCCTGCCCCATGGCCATACCGGCGTGACAATGGTCTCGACGGCGACGGGGGTTGCGCGTTCAACCATTTACCGTGGTCCTGCTGAACTCGGGGATCAAGTCGGGCGCGTTTGTCCACATTGCCAATCTCGGACGGGACCGCGGCGAAACTGGCGAGACAAGATTGTCATTCAAACCTGCCAAGGCGGGGCCTTCTTTCCAAAAAATGCATCGATTCCCGATTTAGCTTCCTCCCCTTCCAGCACTTCAACCAGCAGTTCGGCAGTGCCTTGAACTGTCTCCTTGTCTATCTCGCCCCCGAGCTGCCTCACGAGGGATTTCGCTTTCCGCACTGCACCGGGAGCGGCCAAGAGAAACGGTGCAACAGCGTCTTCGATCGACGCGTCCAGTTCCCTTTCACGAACGACACGGGAAAGAATTCCGAGATCATGCGCCTCTTCGCTGTTCATCAACCTCGGAGACGTGAACAACCACCGGGACGTACCGACACCCAACCGCCTGACAACATACGGTCCAATCGTGGCCGGCACGAGCCCGAGACGGGTTTCGGTCAAACCGAAGCGGTTGCCCGAGACGCCGATTGTCACGTCGCAGACACTCATCAGCCCGATTCCACCTCCAAACGCCTGCCCGTGAATGCGTCCAACAAGCGGTTTGCCCAGTGAGTCCAGCCTGTTGAACATGTTCGCCAAACAGATCGCCTCCTCCATGCGAAACTCGTGGTCGCCCCCGATCATCGCCTTGGCCCAACCAAGGTCCGCGCCGGCACAAAAGCTCTTGCCCTTTGCCGCAAGAACGACCACCCGCACCCGCGGGTCATCGTCGAGCATGACCGCCGCGCTGGACAGATCACGGATCAACTGTCCGTTCATGGCGTTGTGGCGCTCGGGGCGATTGAGCGCGACTCTCGCGACGCCCCGCTGATCGACGCTGACTTCCAGGGTCTGGAACTGTTCCAATTCGGCAACTCCCAAATTTTCCGTTTGTTGAACTGGCGCGCCGACCGACTCTTCTCGGGCGATCATCGCGATTGACCCGATGCCTTGCCTTGACAACCCGATCACGCAATCACGTTGGCAAGGGTGCTTCATCTCTGTTTCGGCCGGGACATGATCCGGCATGTTCGGCGCCCGGGCGCAACAGGAACCCCTGGAAAGGATTCCGGATCGATCCGGCCATCATTTCGACACCGCCGCACTTTAGCCCGTGACAACCGGAACATACGCCGTTCCCGGACTCGAACGAAGCGACGAATTCAGTCGTCCGGAACCGGGTAGAAGTCCTTTTCGTACAGGCGAGCTTCCCCCGCGGCCGGCAACGTCGCCTGGAAAGCCGGTCGTCCGGAAATGCGCACGAAATATTCCCGGGTTCTCGGAAACCTGTCCAGACAGGTGAAAAACCGCGCGACATAGACGCAATAACCGATGCTGCAGTCGACCGCGGAAAAGCCGCTCGCAAGCAGGTAGTCCTGGCCGTCCAACGCTGTCTCGACAACACCGAGTGTCTTTTCCAGACGCATGCGTTCGAGACGCATGACCGTCGGGGAACGCATCCAGTCCTCCCGCAGGAAAATGTGATGCTGGGTCAAATTGGCAAGATGCTGGGCGATGGTCTCCGAGAAATGCAGCCACATGAGCCAGCGCGGCCGTTCGGGATGGCCGGGGGGGCGCCCGAATCCGGAGTCAGGAAAGCGTTCGCACAGGTATTCCACGATGGCCCCGGACTCATACATCGTCAGATCGCCGTCCTCGAGGGACGGAACCCGGCCTGCCGGCGACAGCTGCAGGTACTCGTCCTGGCGCAATGTCCTGTCGAAAGGCCAGACCCGGCTCTCGAACGGGATGCCGATTTCTCCCAGCAGCCAATGAACCCTCATCGAGCGCGTCTGTTTGCAGTGGTGCAGTCGAATCATTGGATTGGATCCAGTGAGATCAGAAGTTCGCCTTCCCGTACCTGCCTGCCAACCGTACACATGACGCTCGTGACCATCGAGTCCTGCGCGGTTTCCAGTGAATGTTCCATTTTCATTGCCTCCATCGTCGCGAGGCAGCTGCCGGCTTCGACCCGGTCACCGGGTTGAACATGAACGGACGCGATCCTGCCCGTCATCGGCGCCCGGACATCGACGAGACCCGCGTGGTCATCTCTGCCCGGATCAACCTGCACAGGCAGCTCGAACTGCCAGTCATGCTGTTCATGGACCCTAACGAAATCCCCCGATCTAAGCGCGATTGCGTTGATCGGCAATCCGTTGACATCCCAGCGATCAACCGAGACTGCCCGAACCCTGGCCGACTCGCTGCCGTCGTTGATCGTGCATTCACCGGACGAAGTGACCGATACGCTGAATTGACATTCGATTCCGTCCACGTTCAGCACGATTCGCCTGGAGAGTGGTTGCCACAAGGTGAAGCCGAAAGCCCAGTCGTTGCACTCCGGGATTCCTGCCGCAACGGCTGCCGCGATTGCGAGGATTTCCTGGCGCGGAGACGGAACGACCGCAAGATCTCCGGCGCGGTCAACGGTCCCGGTGGTCATCTGGCCGGCAGTGAACGCGTCGGTCCTGACCAGCTCCCGGAGAAACGTCCGGTTTGTGCGAATACCGGCAATGCGTGTCGCATCAAGCGCGTCGACCAGCCGCAGCCGTGCGTCTTCCCTGGTCTTGCCGGATGAGATGATCTTCGCGATCAGCGGATCATACTCCGACGGAACCTGGCTGCCTGAACAGACTCCACGGTCCACCCTGATACCCTTCGCATCGGGGAACCTTGCCAAGGCGATTCGGCCCGGACTCGGCAGGAATCCGTTTGCCGGATCCTCCGCATACAGCCGCACTTCAATCGCGTGCCCATTGAGGCCAATGCGCTCCTGCTTCGCGGGAATCCGCTCTCCCGCCGCGACCCGAAACTGCCATTCGACCAGATCAATCCCCGTCACCTCCTCGGTGACAGGATGTTCGACCTGCAGGCGCGTATTCATCTCAAGGAACCAGAACCTGTCACTTCTGAGCCCGTCCGAGGCATCCGCGATGAACTCGACTGTCCCGGCCCCCACGTATCCGACCGCGCTGGTTGCGGATATGGCGGCGGACGTGATCGCATTGCGCACATGCGCCTGCATTCCCGGCGCGGGTGCTTCCTCGACCAGTTTCTGATGGCGGCGTTGGAGCGAACAGTCACGTTCGTAGATGTGCACGACATTGCCGTCGCGGTCGGCGAACACCTGGATCTCGACATGCCGGGGATCACCGATCAGCTTTTCGATGACAACCGCCTTGTTTCCAAATGCCGCGGCAGCCTCGCGTTTTGCAGCTGCAACCGCAGCCGGCAGCTCATCGGCGCCATCGGCCCTCTTCATGCCGATACCGCCTCCTCCGGCGACAGGCTTGACCAGAACCGGGAAACCAACTTCCGTTGCCTTCCCGGCCAACTCGGATTCGCCGCATCCTTGTTCAGGGAATCCGGGAACCACGGGAACGCCCGCCTCGATCATCCGCGCCCGTGCAACGTCCTTCAGACCCATCACCCGAATCGTCTCGACCGGCGGGCCGACGAACGTCAGTCCCGCCTGTGCGACCTGGGCCGCGAATTCGGGGTTTTCCGAAAGGAATCCGTACCCGGGGTGAACGGAATCCGCGCCCGAGGTCAGCGCCGCCTCGACGATTCGATCGGCATCAAGATAACTCCCTGCCGATGAAGTAGGTTCGAGGGCAATGGCCTCGTCGGCCATCCCGACGTGCGGCGATTCAGTATCGACATCAGCATGAATCGCGACGGTAGCGATACCCATTCTCCTGGCGGTGCGGATGATCCTGCAGGCGATTTCGCCCCGGTTCGCAATCAACACCTTCTGGATCACGGCCGGTTCCAGCTCTGTCTTGCAGGCATCAAGTTCAGCGCCGACAATTGAACGGATTTGCACAATGTCATTACCGGCCACCCGCGATTTACATTCTGAATACACCGAAACGCGTTTCGCCGACCGGTGCGTTCAACGCGGCAATCACGGACAACGCCAGGACTTCACGGCTTTTCCGTGGATCAATGATTCCGTCATCCCAGAGGCGCGCCGACGCGTAAAGCGGATGCGATTGTTCGTCGAACATCGTGACGGTTGATTTGCGGAATTCAGCTTCTTCATCTTCGGACCATGACTGACCCCGCCGATCCGCAGCGGCGCGCCGGACATTGGCGAGCACATCCGCTGCCTGGTCACCACCCATGACCGAAATCCTGCTGTTCGGCCACGTCCAGAGAAAGACCGGGGAATAGGCGCGGCCCGCCATCCCGTAATTCCCGGCGCCATACGACCCGCCAATGATCATCGTGACCTTCGGGACGGCCGTCGTCGCGACGGCGGCCACCATCTTGGCTCCGTGCCGCGCGATGCCCTCGTTTTCGTACTTCTTTCCAACCATGAACCCGGTGATGTTCTGCAGGAACACCAACGGTATCCGGCGTTGCGAACACAACTCGACGAAATGCGCGGCCTTGATTGCGCATTCGGAGTATAACACCCCGTTGTTGGCAACGATACCGACCGCGATTCCCTTGATGTGTGCGAAGCCGGTAACCAGGGTTTCGCCGAATCTTGCCTTGAACTCGTCGAGGCGCGATCCATCGACGACGCGTGCCAGGACCTCGTGAACATCGTATGGTTGGCGAGAATTCGCGGGCACGACCTCGAGCAATTCCTCGACATCGTACCGCGGGTCTTCGATGTCCGTCATGCGGTACTGTCCGGAACCTCCCCTGCCGACGGTCTCCAATGACTGTCGCACGAGTTCGATCGCATGGGAATCGTTTTCCGCCAGGTAATCGGCGACGCCGGATAGTCGCGTGTGGACGTCACCTCCACCCAGGTCCTCGGCCGTGACAACCTCGCCCGTGGCAGCCTCGACCAGCGGCGGGCCGGCAAGGAAGATCGTTCCCTGGTCCCTGACGATGATCGAAACGTCCGACATCGCGGGCACATATGCGCCGCCTGCCGTGCAACTCCCCATGACGACGGCAATCTGGGGAATACCTGCGGCCGACATTCTTGCCTGGTTGAAAAAGATACGTCCGAAATGATCCCGGTCAGGAAATACTTCGGCCTGGTTGGGAAGATTGGCTCCCCCGCTATCGACCATGTAGACGCAGGGAAGCTGGCATGACTCCGCGATTTCCTGTGCCCTCAGGTGTTTCTTGACGGTCAGTGGATAGTACGTCCCGCCCTTGACCGTCGGATCGTTGCAAACGACCATGACGTCACGGCCGTGAACCCGCCCGACGCCGGCGATCAGCCCCGCCGCAGGCACATTTTCGTCGTATACGCCCCATGCCGCCGTCGCGCCGATTTCCAGAAACGGAGACGCCGGATCCAGCAATCCGGCGATACGCTCCCGTGGGAGCAACTTCCCCCGGGCCAGGTGGCGCTTGCGGCCGGCATCGCTTCCTCCGATCGCGTTGAGCTTCGCGACCCGAGCCACGGTTTCAAGTCGTTCCAGTTGTGCCTTCCGGTTCGCGACCGCTCTCTTCGATCCCGGGACGTGTCTGGATCTGATAACCGCCATCAATGAACCTCCGATGACTGCCGCGTTTCGCGTGTCTCGGCCCGGGCGCGTTCCCTGAGCACGGCTCGCATGACCTTTCCGGTTACCGTCATGGGGAGATCATCCACAAATTCGACTTCCCGAGGAAATGCATACCTGGCGAGACGTTGCCTGACGTGATCCTGAATCGAGCGTTCCATGTCGCCATCTGCAGCGACATTTTCGCGGAGAACGATGTAGGCCTTGACGATCTCGGTTCGTACTGGATCTGGCTTTCCGACGACACCGGCGGACGCAACAGAGTCATGCGTCAACAGGCAGTCCTCGATCTCTGCTGGTCCAATCCTGTATCCGGCCGACGTGATGACTTCGTCATTTCGGCCGACGAAGCGGATGAACCCGTCGGCGGCAACGCCCCGGTCGCCGGTCAGCATCCAGTCGCCGCGGAATTTTTCGGCGGCCGCATCAGGCCGATTCCAGTAGCGGAGCATCATGACAGGCGTGCCCTTCCGGATCGCGATTTCGCCTTCCATGTCCTGGATCTCTCTCCCCGACCGATCGATGACAGCGACCTCGTGTCCCGGGACCGGTCGTCCGGTCCATCCCGGACGGTGCGCAGACAAGGCGCCGCAGGATGAAACGACCATGTTGCACTCGGTCTGGCCGTAGAACTCGTTGATCTTGACCCCGAACGCGCCCCTCCCCCAATCCAGCATTTCGGCGCCAAGTGGTTCACCGCCGCATGCGACCGTCCGCATTCCGTCTATGCTGCACCGATGCGCCTTCAGCATCCTGAGAGCTGTCGGAGGAAAAAACACGCAGCGTATGCGCTCGCCTTCGATCAGTTCCTTCGCAAGGTCCGGGGAGAACTTCGGGAATCTCGATGCGACCACGGGTACTCCGTGATGGAGCCCTGGCATCAGCACATCGAGCAGCCCGCCGATCCACGACCAATCCGCAGGTGTCCAGATCACGTCTCCGGGTTGCGGAAACAGATCGTGGGAAATCTCGACACCCGGCAAGTGTCCGAGCAGGACCCTGTGAGCGTGCAAGACGCCCTTTGCCGGACCAGTCGTCCCGGACGTGTACATCAGCAAGGCCGGGTCGTCGGCAGCTGTATCGGCAGCATCAACCATGGTGCCGGAAGACGCGTTCGATCGGGAACCGGGCAGCAATACCAGTTCCAACTCGGGAAGCCTGTCGCTGATCGAGGCCAATCCCTTGCTTCCTTCCAGGTCCGTTATCACTGCCCTGGCGCCGGAGTCGGCGAGGCGAAAGTGAAGGGCGTCATCGCCGAATTGAGGTGACAACGGTAGTGAGATGGCACCGGTTTTCCAGATCGAGATATGGGCCGCAGCGGTGAACGCCGACTGGCTCAACCCGACGCCGACCCGATCGCCTTTTCCGATTCCCGCTTCCAGAAGCCTGTTGGCCAGGTCGTCGGCCATCATTCTCAATGCCGAATACGTGAACTCCCGCCTGCGACCGGATGACCAATCGACAATCGCGAGCCTGTCAGGTTCGGTTGCCGCCCACCGATCGCATGCATCCCGTGCGATGTTGTAACGGTCGGGGACCCGCCAACGAAATTGCCCGGCAAAGGAGTCGAAAGTCATATCCGTGGATGTCATCCTGGAACTCGTTCCAGGTACCCTGCCCGGCGCCCGAGACCGCGACTCACCCGGACGCCTTCATGAGTTCACGTCCGATCAGCATCCTGCGAATCTCGCTGGTCCCGGCACCGATCTCGAGTAGCTTCGCATCCCGCATCATGCGGCTGAGGGGAGAATCGTTCAGATATCCCGCTCCACCCAGCGCCTGCACGCCCTGGGTCGCGCATTCCATGCACATTTCAGCCGCATACAGGATGCAGGCCGCGGCATCCTGACGAGTCGTTTCGCCACGGTCGCAGGCCGCGGCAACGGCGTAAAGGTAGGATCTTGCCGAATTCATCGACACGTACATGTCCGCGAGTTTCCCCTGCATCAGCTGGAAGTCTCCTATGGGTCGGCCGAACTGTTTCCTGTCGTGCAAGTAGGGCACGACGTGGTCGAGGATCCCATGCATGAGCCCGGTCCCAATTGCTGCGAGGACCGTACGCTCGTAGTCGAGGCCCGACATGAGCACGGAGGCTCCTTCGTTTTCCCTGCCAAGAACATTTTCGAAAGGCACTTCCACGTCGTCAAAGATCAGCTCGGACGTGCTGGAACCCCGCATTCCCAGTTTGTCCAGTCCGGGTCCCGTGGAAAACCCCTGCATGGTGCGTTCGACGAGGAAGGCCGTGATTCCGGCCGACCCGGCACCCGGATCGGTCTTGGCGTAGACGACCAGGGTATCGGCGTCCGGGCCGTTCGTGATCCAGAACTTTGATCCGTTTAGGCGGTAGTACCCGTTCCGTTTCTCGGCCCTGAGCCGCATCGATACGACATCGGAACCCGCAGAAGCTTCCGACATGGCGAGCGCACCGACATGCGCGCCCGAACAGAGTCCGGGGAGAAACCGGCGTTTCTGTTCATCCGTTCCGTTCAGCCGAATCTGGTTTGCGCAAAGGTTTGAGTGGGCCGCATATGAAAGCGAAACCGATGCCGAGACCCTGGCTATCTCTTCGATGGCCACGGCATGGGCAAGATATCCCATTCCCGTTCCGCCAAATTTTTCGTCAATCGTGATTCCGAGCAAACCCAGTGAGCCCATTTCTTCCCAGATTGCGCGGGGGAAGCAGTTATCCCGGTCGATCTGTGCTGCCAGGGGCGCAAGACGTTCCTGCGCCCAGCGTCGAACCGAATCCTTTATGGAATTGATATCGTCACCGAGGGCGAACTTCATTGAAGCGGTGAACACTGCGTCACTCCCGCCGAGATAATCGGGGCCTTCAAATTATAGAATTTGACTGTCCGACGTTTCAAGCCTGACGCGCCTGTCTCCCGCCTTTCGCAATCTCCGTCGACACAACCGAAAGAACGTTCCGCCATGGCACTTGCTTCTGCGCCGGGCGGCCAGGCGTCCGTTCGGCAACCGGAACCAGGTTTAACCGGCGGTTTGGGGTCGATTCCTGTACGGGGCAAAATGACCTTCCAAGCATTTTGTCGTCGCCTCTCGTCGCAATCACGGGCGTTTTGTCCGCGCATTTGATGCTGATCGCTGCGAGAACGATGGTTGGATCTCGATCTGGCAGATTCAAACATTCAAAACGCATTTCCGGTTCCCAGCGAGGATGACCGCGAATTCTTGATGAACGCTACCGCCCCTGAAGAATGGCAAGCCATGTGGGAATGACCGAAGCGGCGACCGTTGCAATCAGCTGGCAAGCTGAAACGATCATCATTGCTCGGTCCGCGCCGCCCCAATTCGTTCGTGACAGGAATCGATCTCGCGCCAGCCTTCCGGAAATTCATCGAGCAACCCCGACACGGATTCTTTCGCCGCTAGAACCTCGACGATTTGGCGGAGCGTTTAGGTTGCTGATTCTTGCAGATTTTGCCCGAATTTTCCAGAACTCCGTGAAAGTGGTACAGCTTTAAGACCGCCTCTCGATGGATTTCAAGATTGGTCGGTTCCCGGCAATCCAGTTGGAACGACGTTTCGCCATGCGCTTGATGAATACCAGGTTCAAAGTCAGAGCGGAGGCTGACGCGGTCACGGAACACCTGGGTGACCAAATTGCAATTTTTCGCACGTCAGTACTCATTTTATGTCACTCGCCGTCATCCGCCTTTCCCGCGCCTGCAATGACCTCGGGCCAGAGGGCGCCGAGCGGAAGCATCCGTGATTAGGGTCAATGCCGATTTTGGGCCAAATCCATGATTATCGACCTTTCGTCGGAAAGTTGTCCCTGACTTGTCCACAGGTCTGACTATCAACCGACACTCGGTTCCGGAGCAGTGGCCGTCCAGTTTCGGTCATCGCGTATGAGCACGTTGGCGAGAATGACCAACTTGCGCATGACCGCTGTCAGAGCAACCTTGTGCGCTTTTCCCCTGCCGATCAGCCGGTCGTAGAAGCTCTTCATGTCGGGGTTGAACTTGATTGCGGAGGTTGCGGCCATGAAGAGGGTATTGCGCGGGAGCATGCGCCCGCCCTTGATGTATCTCTGTCCCTTTCGCTTCCCGCTGTCATCGGGATACGGCGCCAGGCCGGCCAGGGCAGCGGCAGCGTGCCGGTCGACGGTGCCGAGTTCCGGGATCTCGGCACAGAGCACGGCGGCGGTGACCGCGCCGAAGCCCTTGATCGACTGCAGGATCCTGGCGCGGCGGGCGAATTCGGGATTGTTCGCAATCAACGTACGGATCGCGTCCTCGAGCCGGGCGATCTGTTGCTCGAACTGCTCGATCATGTGGGCCGTCACTGCGACCGCCTCGGGGGCCTCGAATTCCCGGCTGGCATTGACGTACGCGGCCTTGTCGGCGGCCAGCTTCGCGCGTGCCCGGCAAAGGTCGGCGAGCTGGAGTTGTTCCTCGCCGAGCGGTTCCGTCACCTCCGGACCCATGACCGCTTCCGCTTGATGCCAACGCCAGGCCAGATACGCTCGACGGGAACCGCGGCGCGCAATCAGGCGTCACCGCAGAACTTGCTATCACTCTTGTGTTGTGATAGCGTCTGGTCGTCATAGGAGGAGAAACATGCCGCAGATTCTGGTCCGTCAACTGGCCTCGGAGGCGCACCGCGCATTGAAGGCGCGTGCCAGACAGCAGAACCGCAGCGCGGAGTCCCTGGCACGGGAGATTCTCGAGAGCGCGCTGGTGCCGGAATCGCGCACTGGTCTTGGGAGTCGCATCGCAGCTCTATGGGTCGGAGCTGATCTTTCGGACGTCGACCTGGAACGTAATCAGACGCCATACGAACCCGTGGATCTGCAATGATTATTCTTGACACAAACGTCATTTCTGAGATCACGAAGCTCGACTCCTCGCCATCCGTTCTCGCATGGCTCGACCGACAAGCCGAGGATGCCCTGTACCTGACGACGGTCACCATTGCTGAAATCAGTGCAGGCGTTCACAAGCTGGATGCAGGCAGGCGTCGTGACGGTCTTGAGCGCAGACTGGAGGATACCGTTGCTTTGTTCTCTGACCGAATATTCCCCTTCGATCTTGGCGCGGCGCTTCTGTTTGGTGACGTCTTGGCCGTTGCGCGGCGCCGGGGACGTGCCATCGGCTTTCAGGATGGCTTGATCGCCGCAATCGCCATCCATCGCGGCGCGGCCGTTGCCACTCGCGATGTCTCTTCGTTCGAGGCAGCAGATGTTGATGTCATCAAACCATGGGAGGCGAATGCGGAAACCGGCGCAATCGATAGTCGATGAACGCGCCACAATTCCCTATTCCTGAATTCTTCGCAAAAGAGATCACACGCTGCGGACAGGCGTCTGCCCCACTGTGCCAATGCAGGGCTTCAGCTTCAATGTCGATCCCTTTCTTCAGGGCTAGGCCGAGTGCATCTCGACCATAACCTACAACGAATACTGGCAGGTCGTTGATGCCGGCATCCCGGCCGATGAGCGTAACCGATGGAGTCGACCTCCGTGTACTGGATTCCGGTCTACGAGGTTCTGGATCGCGCCGGTTTCGAGGTGATGCTTGTACCGCCGCGGATGACAAAGCAGATCGCCGTGCGCAAGAGCGATGTGCTCGATTGGCAGTGGATCCGTCGGCTTCTGTCATATGGGCTTCTGCGCGGCCCTTTCCGTCCCGGCGCATTGAAGTCATGCGTCGCCGGCCTAATTCCTCTATCGACGGTACATGCGTCCAGACGAAATCGTCCCGATTTCGGTGAACTTGGTCCATTACCTCGACGAACGTCCTTTCCATCTGTCGTTCGATGGAAGCAGGGGAAAAGGCGTAGAGCGGATCGACCGAGATAACGGCACGTCCTTGGGCAGTCAGTTCGGCGTTAAACGGAACTTCAAACGGAACAAAACGGAATCAAACGTCCACAAGTCGTTGATTTAGAGTCGTTTTTTGGACCCCTGCGGATGCGGATTTGGGGATTGATGTTACATGTAAATTGACAGACTGCCCGATCTCGTGCCAATATAACCCGAACACACAAGATATCCGGGTTCCATGTCCTTCCATTACGAATCCATCCCAAACCGCCAGAGCAGGCCAACAATCCTCATCAGAAAGGCTTGGCGCGAGAACGGACGCCTCAAGAAGAAGACGCTCGCCAACCTCACTCAGCTCCCGCCCCACATCATCCAGGGGATCAAGGCCCTGTTCGAGGGCGGCGTCACCGTCGCCCGCCCCGAGGACATCTTCACCATCCGCCGGTCCCGGCCCCACGGCCACGTCGCCGCCGTCCTCGGCACCCTGCGCCGGATCGGCCTGGTCCGCATCCTCGGCCGCAAGGCAGAGCGCATGCGGGATCTCGCCGTCGCCGCCATCGTCGCGCGCATCGTCGATCCCGCCTCCAAGCTCGCCACCGCCCGGGCGCTGTCGCCCGAGACCGCATCCACCAGCCTCGGGGCCGTGCTCGGCCTCGGCCCCGTCACCGGCAACGAGATGCTGGCCATGCTCGACTGGCTGCTGAAGCGCCAGCCCTGGATCGAGAAGAGCCTCGCCAACCGCCACCTCGGGGGCGGCAACACTCTTGTCCTTTACGAAGGGGCAACAGACTAATACACTTCGAAGGCTTTCCCGGCGCCTGCCGTCGGAGCCGGTTTTTCTCAAGCGTTTCAAGCACCCGTACGATACCCTGGAACTGAAGATCCGCAAGGTTCGCAGGCACGCCTGCGGCCGCATGTTCCTGGATGTGGAGATGCCGGACGGTCAGCGTTTCCGGATTCCGTCGGATTGGACGACGCTGGGTGGATGCGCGACCCCGGTGGCTTGCACCCGCGGCACGCTTGACGCATTTTTCGCCCTGCTTGAACGGATCAGGACACTGGAGGATCGGGTTGGGATCACAGGGCCACGATCGGGAACCGCCGCTTCTGGCGCTTCTGGCCTGGGAGGAACGTCTGGCGCGGTGGCAAAGGATTCCGCAGGAGAACCGTGCGGCGTTTGTGACGCAACTGTCGCGGCTGATGACGAAGGTTGCCGCAGCGGAGATGGACGATGAGCGCAGGCGAGAAGATCACGGCCCGCCACCTTGAGCGCCGTGCCCTGATTTACATCCGGCAATCGACGCCGACGCAGGTCATCGCGAACCGGGAATCCACGGAGCGCCAGTACGCGCTGGCCAACGAGGCGCGCGCCCTGGGCTGGCACGACGACCTGATTGAGACCGTGGATGCGGACCAGGGCCGTTCGGGTTCGTTTGCGGGCGAACGCGACGGTTTTTCGCGGCTTGCCGATGCGGTCGCGCGCGGTCGTGTGGGGGCGGTCTTCGGTCTTGAAGTCAGCCGCCTGGCACGGAATCCGGTGGAGTGGTTTCAATTGCTCGACTGGTGCCGGATGACGGACACGCTGCTGGTTGAAGGGGAACAGGTGTATTCCCCGGCGCGTCATGACGACAATCTCGTTCTCTCGATCAAGGGCACGCTTTCGGAATCGGAAGCCTTCCTGATCCGGACGCGCCTGCAGGGCGGCATCCGGAACAAGGCCGCCCGCGGCGAATTGTATCACCACATTCCGATCGGATACGTGCTGGAGGGGACTTCGCTGCTCAAGGATCCGGACCTGCAGGTCCGGCATGCGATCGACCGGGTGTTTTCCGGTTTCCTGGCGCACGGCTCGGCACACCAGGCGATTCAGGCGCTTCGGGATGAGGGGGTCCGGCTTCCCAGCCGTAAATCGGGCAGCGACACCGTCGTGTGGAGCGAAACCCGCTACGAGCGCGTTTATTCGATTCTCCGCAATCCGGCCATGGGGGGCGCCTATGTCTACGGGCGCCAGCGGACGGAGCGGGTATTGGGTGACGACAACCAGGTCCGGCGCATCATCCGCAAGGTCGGACCGGAGGACTGGCATGTCCTGATCAAGGATCATCACGAGGGTTACGTCCCCTGGCCGGTCTGGCTTGAGATCCAGGACCAGCTTACGGCGAACTCGACGACATCGGGAACAGGGGGCGCGGAGCGGGAAGGCAAGGCGCTGCTGCAGGGTCGCGTGGTCTGCGGTCACTGCGGCCGCGCCATGAGCGTTGCCTACGGCAAGGCGTGGTCCTATATCTGCGCGCCACGCAACGGAGACTCCGGCCGACGGTCGTGCATGACGGTCGGCGGCAAGCGCATCGATGCCCTGATTGGCGACACATTCCTTGAAGCGGTTTCGGCATCCGGTATCGAGGCGGCGGCCGAAGCGTTCAGGCAGCAGCAGCAAAAAGACCAGGAGGCGCATCGGACGCTGCAGCTGGACGTTGACCGCTGCAACTATGAAGCCTCGCTTGCGGAACGCCGCTATTGGAAGGTGGACCCCGACAATCGCCTGGTCGCCGATACGCTCGAACGCGACTGGAACCGGGCCCTGGAGGCCCTGGCCGCGGCCCGGGACGCCCTGGAGCAGGCGCAGCGGGACAGTCCCGAGCCGCCGCCCCTGACGCGGCTGAATGCCCTGGGCATGCGTCTTTCCCGGCTTTGGGAGTCTCCCGTTGTCACCGCCCGGGACCGCAAGCGTCTTCTGGCCTGCCTGGTGGAGGAGGTCATGCTCTGGCGCGACGGGACGGCGAAAGTCATTCGGATCCTCGTGCGTTGGCACGGGGGCGCGACGGATGAGTTTGAGCTGCCGTCGCACCAGGCTCCGGCGGTGGTCCGTGACGATATCGACACGGTGGCGCTCGTCCGCCGGCTGGCCGCGCATTACCCGGACGCCCGGACGGCGACCATTCTCAACCGCCAGGGGCGGCGCACCGCCAAGGGGCTTGCGTTTACGGCGTATCTCGTCCGGCAGTTGAGGGTGCGCAACGACATTCCGGCCTGGCGCGCCGAAAGGCGGGATCCCGACGCCCCCCTGCTCAGCGTGGCCGAAGCGGCCCGTGAACTGCAAACAACTGACGGCACGCTCTACCGCTGGATCCGGGCAGGGATCGTGCCGGCCGAACAACCGGCATCCGGGGCGCCCTATCGGATCCGCATGACGCCGGAGTTGCGCAGCCAGTTCTGTGACGAACCGCCGGCCGGCTTCGTGTCGCTTCACAGGGCGATGAAACGTCTTGGCGTGTCCCGTCAGGTGATCTGGCAGCGGATCCGGTCCGGTGCGCTGAAGGCCCGGCACATCCGCCGCGGTTCGGTCAAGGGACTGTATGTTCAGCTTGGCGAAGACCGGCTTCCCCTCTTCGAGACCCCGGAGGCAGGCGATGGCTGACCCGGCGATCACGGCTGCGGCCCCGGAGTTGCATGACGTAAACCCCGCCTGCGGGGCTGATTTTGCGACTCTGCCTGTGCGGAATCGCCGTCGGATCCCCTGTCGTGCGGGCTTTCGGCAAGGATCCGGCGTTCAAGCGAGGGGGACGCACCGGGTCGGCGGGTCCGGACCCGGCGAACATGTGAGCCAATCGCGGGCATTCCGGCAGTTGCACGTTGTAAACCGGGATCCGGCGATTCACGCTCAAGCGCGGCAACATGAAGAAAACAGCATCATGTCAACGGGTTGCGGGGCGCTTCCGGAATCCGTCCTGAATTGCAACATGGAGGTGATCAGTCAGATGGCAACTCGTACGATGTTTCGTCCAGTTTCCTGGAAGGACGGTGCTGCCCACTGGCGGCCTTCGGCCACAACCGCGACGGCAAGACGGGCAAGCAGCAGATCACCTACGGGCTGCTCTGTGCCGCAAACGGCTGTCCGGTTGCGGTGGAGGTCTTTGCCGGCAACACCGGGGATCCCTCCACGGTGGCGTCCCAGGTGGATCGGGTGCGCACCCGCTTCGGCATCGACCATGTGGCGCTGGTGGGCGACCGGGGGATGATCACCACGGCCCGCATCCACGAGGATCTCGAGCCGGCGGATCTCGACTGGATCTCGGCCCTCAAGACCAGGGACATCCGCAAGCTCCTGCGTCCGGCGGGTGAGGACGAGCCGCCCCCGCTCATCCCCGAGGCCCTGGTTCCCGACGCGGTTGCGGAGGTCACCGGCCCGGACTTTCCCGGCGAGCGGCTGATGGTCTGCCTGAACCCGCGGTTGCGGGAGGAACGGGCCCGCAAGCGGGAGGACCTGCTGCTGGCGACGGAGGAGACGCTGGAGACGATTGCGGCGTCGGTGCGCGCGGGCCGGCTGAAGGGCCGGGAGGCCATCAACCGCCGGGTGGGACGGGATGCCAACCGCCGGAAGGTGGAGAAGCATTTCGAGATCACCGTCACCGACGGCGCCATCACCTGGAGCCGGCGTCAGGAACGGATTGCCGCCGAGGGCCGGCTTGACGGGGTCTACGTGATCCGCACCAGCCTTGATCCCGAAGCCATCGGGCCGGAGGCGGCGGTGGAGGCGTACAAGTCCCTCGCGCAAGTCGAACGGGCGTTTCGAATTCTCAAGGCATCCCGGCTGGAGATCCGGCCGGTCCACGTCTATTCCGGGGACCATGTCCGGGCGCATGTGTTCCTGTGCGTGCTGGCCTTCTACGTTGAATGGCATCTCCGCCGTCGCCTGGCGCCGCTCCTGTTCGAGGATGACGATCGTGAGGGCGCCCGGGCACAACGCACGTCACCGGTGGCGCCTGCAAGGGTCTCGGAGAGCGCCAAGGCCAAGGCCGACACCAAACTGACCTCCGACGGGCTGCCGGTTCACAGCCTGACGACGCTTCTCGCCGACCTGGCCACGCTCACGTTGAACGAGGCGACGGTTCCATCCAATCCCGACCACCATTTTCCGGTGTTTACGCAGCCGACGCCGTTGCAGAGCCGGGCCTTCAAACTTCTGGAGATCGAACCCGCCAAATTCCTCTCGTGACCAGGCCCGTCAGGGCTGTTACATGTCGAGTCCCGCCCGAAATCAGCTATCTCGCTGATGATAAGGGATTTTTCAAAAATTTCGCGATGAAGTTCCGGTTAAAGCTCGCTGGGCCGTCGCCGCACCCCAAAATGCGGCCACAAAGGTCGACCTCGTCCAAGCTGAACATCGCCAGATACTCGGCCGCACTTCGGCCCCAGGGTACAACTCGATCGATCGAGAAGGACATCGGTAGATCCTTAAGTGCGGTGACCAGCAATCAAAATCGCTTCGGCTCGCAATCATCGGGTTGAACTCACTTTTTCTGCGAACGGGTTGCATTGGAAACGACCCTTTGTCCGACAGCGGGTCTTTTCGGTTTTCCGGGACTGATTTTTCGGCGGTTCTCTGTCCGTTCACCGCCTCATCAAGTACAACATCATCTGCCGGAACCATCTCTACCTGACCCTTCGGTTAGAGACTGCCGGGCCCCAAGGCGCAGGATAGTTTTTTGAGATTTCGCACTCCACTCGCCTCGGGCATGGTGGTATTTCAACATGCTTGGCGAGTATGATCTCTCGTACGACAAGCTCCGAAAGTTGGGAGCCACCAAAACGGTAATGCGTCAACTGATTCGGAGAAATATGAACTTCCTTGTGGGACTTTTGGCATGTTGGGATATGGCCGTGATCTCGGAGACAGCGAGAATTCCGTTCTCGACATAGAGAAACGCCACCGAAAAAATGCTTAGAATGTCATTCCGTCCCGTACCGGAATCGAACCTGTCTTCTTCGATCTTCGAGATGTTCGTGGGTTGATCTGGAACTTGCGTTCCAGCGCCGCCTGAAGTTCCTCCACGCGTACTGCTTGCGCACCCGCTCTGCCGTCGCGGTCCCGTTCCCGAGAACCTCGGCGATCTCCGTGTCGCCGAGGCCGAAACGAGGGCGGCTCTCGTCAGCCAGAAGCAGAATGTGCGCACGGCGGCGACGCTTTTTGGAAACCTTGCCATTGTCCATTATCTCCTTCGATTGCTTTCATCATTCTCAAGCCTGACCCTGTAGATTTTCCTGCCTGTCGAGTTCGTTGCCTGCCACCCCTGTATGCGGTCATAGAGCGCCTTCGGCGGACCTTACTCCGCAGGCGCATCCCGCCAGCTTAACCCATTGCGATTAAAGAAGAAAATCCCGTTCAAGATCCGCCTGTTATCAACCCTCAGCGCCCCGTGCGATGTCGAAAAAACGGCCGAAGACGCTCCATCTGCTCCTCGGTCAACCAGAAGAGATCCTTCATCCTACTGCTCCTTGCCCATGCTTGTCGCCAGACACTGAATCAGACAGAATCAAACAACACAAGAAATCAATGGGTCCTGACTCCAGGCAAAACTCAATCTGCTGGTCGGAATCCGCAACCGCGGACATGGTGACACCCTGTCAATGCCGGCTGACAATTGCTCACCTTTTGTATTCAGTCGGTTGGCGTGTCGCGATACGGCTGTCACGCGATACCCGTTGTACCGAACCCCTGGAATTCCCTGCAAATTGTTGCCTGCGCGCCTGAATGTCCGGCGTTGCGCCGGACTACATCCATTTGTACGTAGCCGGCAAGTTCCAGGATGCAATCAAGCCAATTACCTGAACCTCACGGCGGTTCCGTTGGTCGTGACCATCAGCATGGAGCGACTTCCGCCGCCGAGATGCTCGTAGTCAAGGTCGACACCGACAATTGCGTCGGCACCGAGTGCACGGGCTTCGCGTTTCATTTCCTCGAGCGCCACATCCTTTGCCCGTCGCAATTCCTCCTCGTAGGTTCCGGACCGCCCGCCGACCAGGTCGGTAATTCCGGCAAACAGGTCCCGAAACACATTGGTGCCCATCACCGCCTCTCCCGATACGATTCCAAGATACTCCGAGACGTGCCGTCCCTCGATGCCGTCAGTGCTGGTAACGATCATGATTCCTGCCCCTTCTGTCCGGTCCGTTCCGCGGAAACAGGCCATATCATATTGTCCTGTTTCGGGCCACGGATTCAATGTTCAGAACGATTGCTCTCCGGGAAATCAGCGAAATTCGGCCGGTGACCCGGGCCGGCCCGTGCAGCATTCCTGATGTCGAGTACAGCAATTGCAAATGGCAGGCAGCCTGGAATGGCAACTCCTGTTCAACGCGGTTCGGGAAACGAAATGAAGGGATGCAATTCGGAAGCCTAAGGCGATCGTGTCGTGGTACGCCACGACTAGAGATCCATCGGAACTTGAGTAACAGATGATCTGAGGTTTCATGTGTGCCGCAGGCCTCTGCCACCTGGTCTGGATAGAAATCCTGTAAAGACGCGGAGTCGTCCATAACAGGAAAACGGCATGAAAATGCTGCCACAGCGAATACGGTTGGGGAACTTGACCTGCCAGCAGGACCGAGCGGTTTTCACCACAGCCGACCTGCGTTCCATCTTTCCCGAGCGTACGGAAGGGACCTTCACCTTCGGATCACCCGGCTGGTGGCCCCGGGGGATGCTGAAACGCGCTGCACGCGCTGCACGTGGCGGCAATGTCTGTCCGCAACCCCGCCGCCGCCTTCACATACAGGAGTGGACCGCGGCGGCGCTACGACGGGCGACACAAGTTGCCTGAGCCTTGAGACAGCTCTCGGCGGCTACAGCAGCACCTCGCGGCTGACCCGGTGCATCACGGTCATGACCACCGGCCGCATGGGACGGTTTCACACGCCTTTCGGTACCGTCGCCTTCAGCCATGACGATCGCATTGCCGCCGAGGTCCGGGCTGGCACTGTCGATTCGGGCCGTCCGCCGCAGGTGAGCGAACCGCGCGCGGCGCGCGAGTGGCTTCCAAAATGTTATGTTGCCGAGATTCCAGAGATGCCGCTGTCAAACCTGACTCTTTTGAATCACCGCAACATGAAAATGACCGCAACACTTGAAACAAAATGTTGCATGCAACATTTTGGGGTGTCTGCACGGCGAGGAGCGTCGACGCCGCCCAAACGAGAGAACCGACATCCGATCCCGCCAAAGGGAATTGTATTCCATGACAGAGCACACCAGAACTGCCAGCCGGATGACATCGGCAATCGCAAAGAACAAACCAAACAACGCGATCATGGCCGCTGTCTTTCAATCTCGACCCGGGCTTTTCAGCTTTTCCTGATGGAGGCTGAGTGATCGCATCTCATTTTCGGTCAAGAAGCAATCGATGCGCAGCAAGCTGAAAAGGGCCGGCCGGGACAACGGCTTCCTTCTGAAACCCGTCAGCTTCGCATCAAGCCTCGCACAGGACGCCGAACCCGGAAAAACCCAAGCGCGATAGCCCTGGATACTAGCCGCACCTTTCCGCATGAAACGTCCCGATTGCCACATCGACGAGTGTTGCCAGTTGCCGATAATCGTGCAGCAGCCATTCGGGATCGAGGTTTTCAACCTCGAACCCGCGTGGACCAAATGTAACAAGCACGCACGGCACGCCGGCCGATTTCGCCGTCGCGCGGTCGTTGTCGGTATCACCCACCAGGACCGAGGCGCCCTTTTCGCCTCCGGCCCTACGGATCGTCTCAAGCAGGTGGATCGGGTTCGGCTTCCGAACCGCCAATGTGTCAGCTCCAAGAACCGAGCGAAACCTGTCAAGGACTCCCAGGCGGCGCAGCAATTCGAGTGCGAGCGCCTCTGGTTTGTTCGTGCAGACCGCGAGCAGGAAATCCCGTGACAACAGCGTGTCGAGGGCTTCTTCGGCATGAGGGTACAGCCGGGTTTCCCGATCCAGTTCCCTGCCGTAGTGCTCCAGGAATACCGGGTACTCTCCATCAACGTCCGCCTCGGACCAACTCTCGCCAAGCCGGGAAAACCCCAGGCGCAGCATTGCCCGGCCGCCGTCAAAAGCGGTCGAGGCGTCCGCGACCGGATCGAGCGGATCCCGGAAGTTGCGGGCTTCGAAACAGCGGTTCGCAGCGCGTATCAGGTCACGACTGGTATCAGCAAGCGTTCCGTCGAGGTCAAACACGACTGTCTTCAAGGCAAGCCTCCATTCCCAACGACAATTGAACAGCCAATCGTGACGGAGACGAGTCAGTTTGACCGGGTCGGGAAAGACGATGGAAACAGGTTCGCGCGAAACTGTCAAACCTCGGCCTCCCTTGACAAGGCAGCGAGGAAAGAACGGTTTATAGTGCCTGCCCAGGGAGAAACCGGTTCTGCGCCCGTCGTCGCGATTCGACTGGTCATGCCGATTGAAGCAGGGATCGCTTCAGGCAACGCTGTTACTGAATTGAAAGATCATTTTATCGCTCAGCGTGATTTGCAACCGGACATGCGGTAATTCTCGCGGGGGCAGCGCCGCGACAAGAACAAAAAACGGAGGCCCAGGCATGCAGCATTCCACCGATAGTGTTGTCGCATTGATCTTGCCTGCGGACAATCGCGGGGGCCAGGAGCGAGACTGGCTGGCAAGTCTCTCACCGATCGCACACCTCCCGGCAATCCTTCACGTCATCCGGACTTTGGACGAAATCGACGTCTCACAAGTCCTTGTCAGCGTCGACGACATCGAGCGAGCGAACGAGATTTCCACCTCCATCCAATCATCTGGAGCAAGAGTGCTGATCGGAAATCCCGGTTCAGCCCCGATGGAACCCCTTCGGCAGCTTGAGAGCGAACTTGAACCGTCAGCCAGCCATGTACTGGTTTTGTTGGGCGTCAGGCCACTCGTGCGTCCGGCTACACTTCACCAACTTGTGCAGTCGGCCCGGGAAAATGGAGGTGCGGCCATCCTCCATCCCGCGGATCATCGCGAGGCCGGCGTGGATTCGGGGCCGGTCGTCCGTGACAACAATTCGAGCGCCCCTGAACACAAGAGCCGCAGCAGGTCAGGACGGGAGATCAAGCCGATTGCCATTTGCCTGCCTAGTTTGGACATTCCCAAAGTGGCGGCGGACGAACACGGAGTGACTGAATATGGCAACAGCGACCCGGTCTCCTCCCTGGTCGACGCGATCAGGGAAAGAAAGGGAGACTTCGCGACCTGCACCTGCGCACCCGAGGAAGCAATGCCGATCGAATCTCCGGCCGACTGTTCCATTGCGGAATCATGTTTCCAGTCGGGAGTCCGAACCAGGGCGGCCCGTGACGGCGTTATCATGCATGGACCTGAGACTGTCTGGTTCTCCCATGACACGGTCGTTGAACCTGGAGCGGTACTTGAACCCGTCATCGTTTTCGGGCCCGGTGTCACCGTCCGGGTAGGAGCAACCATCAGGGCCTTTTCGCACCTCGAGGGTTGCGTCATCGAAAGGGGCGCCGTGGTTGGACCTCACGCCCGCTTGCGGCCGGGCACGACTGTCGCCGAAGGCGCCCGGGTTGGCAATTTCGTAGAAGTCAAGGCTTCCGCCATCGGTGCCGGCACGAAGGTCAACCACCTGTCCTACATTGGAGATTCGCTGGTCGGAGACGGCGCCAATGTCGGGGCCGGAACGATAACATGCAACTACGACGGCGTATCCAAGCACCAAACGGTCATTGGTGAAAAAGCGTTTGTCGGCTCCCACTCGACCCTGGTTGCACCCGTTCGGATCGGAACCGATTCAATGACAGCCGCTGGCACTGTCGTGACCAGGGATGTCCCCGACGACGCTTTGGCAATCGGGCGAACCGTTCAGGAGAACAAGCCGGGAATGGCGCGCCAACTCATGGCAAGGCCGAAACCTGGCTCGAGAAAACGCCCGTAACCCTCGGGTCCACGAAGCTGGGATAACGGAATAATGTGTGGAATCGTTGGCATCCTGGGAAAAGATGAGGCCGCACCGATCTTGTTGGAGGCGCTCAGGCAACTCGAATACCGAGGGTACGATAGCGCCGGAATCGCGACGATCGACGAAGGACGCCTCAGGCGCCGCAGAGCGGAGGGCAAGCTCGCGAACCTCAGTGAGAGGCTTGCCCGCGAACCGGTCGCCGGCAAGACGGGTATCGGTCACACGCGTTGGGCAACTCACGGTAAGCCCTCGGAGGAGAACGCTCATCCCCACCAGATTGGTTCCGTCAGTATCGTGCATAACGGAATCATCGAGAATTATCGGGAACTCAGGGCCGAACTCACTTCGGCGGGATGCACCTTTCAAACTGAAACCGACACTGAAGCCGTAGCGCAGCTCTGCGCAAGATTTCTGCAGGATGGCCTCGAACCGGTTGATGCCGCAACGAAAACCGTGGATCGACTTCGCGGCTCATATGCGCTCTGCTTCCTGTTTAAAGGAGAGGAAGATCTGATCGTCGGGGCATGCCATGGTTCCGCTTTGGTTGTCGGTCACGGCGACGGTGAGATGTTCGTGGCGTCCGATACTCTGGCGCTGGCCACAATGACCAACCGGGTTTCATACCTTGAGGACGGTGACATTGCGATCGTCACGCGGGCGGGAGTGACAGTCCTGGATTCAAAAAGGAAACAGGCGGATAGACCGAGGCGTATTGCGTCGGTGGACGCGTCGACGACCGACAAGGGGCACTTCAGGCACTACATGCTCAAGGAAATCCATGAGCAACCCACGCTGTTGGCGAAGTCGTTTGAGCACTACTCCAAGTCGATCCAGTTGATTGGTGACAAGCAGGCAGACCGGATCGACTATTCAATCGTGGACCGCATCGTGCTGTCGGGTTGCGGGACGGCCTTTTATGCATGCCTGGTCGCAAGATACTGGTTCGAAAAGCTCGCGGGAATCCCTGTCGATCTCGACCTTGCTTCCGAGTTTCGTTATCGGGAGCCGCCTCTGTCGGATCGGTCGATTGCCTTTTTTGTCAGCCAGTCGGGCGAGACGGCCGACACCCTCTCCGCCATGCGTTACGCCAAGGAAACGGTTTCCAGAACAGTGGCTGTCGTCAATGTCGAAGAGAGCTCGCTTGCACGGGAATCTGACGTTGTCCTGTCCATTCTTGCAGGCAGAGAGATCAGCGTCGCGTCGACAAAGGCGTTTGCCTGTCAAATGGCAACGCTCGTGTGGCAGGCAATTGACGCGGGCAGGCAACGAAACACTCTTGAGGCGGATGGGTTTCGGGAACTTGTCATGGCGCTGCAGTTCCTTCCCGGCCTGGTCAATCAAGTGCTGGATCTTGAATACAGGATCGCAGTAATATCCCGCGAATTCGCGACGTCGAGCGGCGCGTTGTTCATAGGACGGGGCATGATGTTCCCGATCGCACTCGAAGGCGCTCTCAAGTTGAAGGAACTCAGTTACATTCACGCCGAAGGTTACGCCGGAGGTGAACTGAAGCACGGCCCGATTTCCCTGGTCGATGAGAAAATGCCCGTCGTTGTTATCGCTCCGACCGACAGCCTTTTCGAAAAGACATACAGCAACATGCAGGAGGTCCTGGCGCGCGGTGGAAAAACCCTGATGATTACGGACTCATCCGGGGCGGCGACGGAAGATAACGGCTGCTGGCACACCCTGGTCTTGCCAAAGGTTCACCCGGTTTTGGCGCCAATCCTTTATTCGATCCCCGTGCAGCTCCTGGCTTATCACACAGCCGCGACAAAGGGTACGGATGTCGACCAGCCACGAAATCTGGCCAAATCCGTTACCGTAGAATGAAGCACTCTGATACTTGACCGACTGGACCAACTGGTCAATCTGCGTAGAATTAACTCAAAGAGGATATCGCACCGGCGAGAGGGATGGAGTTGATCCAGAGACGTCCGGAATCTGGAAGCAGAAACTGCATTTATTTTTGGAGCGAGAAGAAATCTCGTTGCTGAGCACGCTGTTTTTTCCATTCAAAAGATAGAAACTGACGCTCGGCCTCACGGCTTAAGCTGCGCATCCTAGAAAAGGTGTCTCGCAAAAAATTTCGAAATGACAACAAAGTATCCCGGAAACAGTGGATGGTTTCACCAATGACATCATCATCGGCTGAGACATCTTCTGGAAGCGCACCCCGTCAACATGGGGAAAGAAGAGACTGAATCGGTACTGATCATGGGAATCAATCTCGTCGTTGCTGTCACGGATGGAGACTGGTTCGAGACACTGCGGCGGCAGCCGGACCTGAGCGAGGTCAACTTCTGGGCGCCCTCGGCGAAGAACTTCCGTGCCCTCAAGCCGGGTGAACTGTTCCTGTTCAAGCTCCACGCACCAGACAACATGATCGTTGGCGGCGGCATATTCACCTATGCCAATGTGTTACCGTGTTCACTTGCCTGGGAAGCGTTCGGCAAAGCGAATGGCGCGCTGTCAGAGCAGAAAATGCGCTCGCAAATCGTCAAGTATATCCGGACGGACCCAGATGATCGGAGTGACTTTCCCATCGGATGTCGTATCCTGTCCCAGCCGTTCTTTCTCGATGAGCACGATTGGATCCCAGTGCCGGAGAACTTCTCCCCGAACATCGTCGCGTACAAAAGGTACAACACGGATGACGCAGAGGGGCTGCGCCTTTGGTGGGCAGTCAACGAACGGTTTCGCCGGCGTCCGATCCTCGGCATTATGGAAAACCAGCCGCGTTTCGGCGTGCCTCATCTCATGCGCCCACGCCTGGGACAGGGCGCTTTCCGCGTACTTGTGACCGACATTTACGAACGGCGCTGCGCTGTGACACAGGAAAGGACCTTGCCAGCGCTGGAAGCGGCCCACATCCGGCCCTATCGAGACGGTGGTGCACACGAGGCGCGAAACGGACTACTGTTGCGGCGCGACATTCACAGCCTTTTCGACGCTGGTTACGTGACGGTTACACCCGATCTCGACTTCGAGGTCAGCCGCCGGATCAAGAAGGAGTTTGAAAACGGCCGGCACTACTATGACCTGCACGGTAGGCGTATCAAAGCGCCCCAGGATCCTTCGCAGTGCCCCGATCCTGATGCCTTGAGCTGGCACAACGAAAACTGTTTCAGGACGTGACGGACGTTTCCATGAGCAACACCGATCCGGACACCCGGATTCGGATGGCGGCCATCGAGCACGTTCGAAGGCTGGGTGAAGTGCATGACCACTTGACCGCTAACGAATTGGGTCCGGGATTCGTTTTCGAAGGGCGGCGCATCCCCCTTGTCAATCCTCAGCGGGGAATCTTCAAGCCGCAACAGATGCGGTATCTGCTTTCCATCAAAACCGTGTTTCCGCGACCCGGTGCGCGGGTCTGGTATGACGATCAACGAGACGTGCACCGCCAGATCTTTGACGGTGAAGAGATGGTGGAATACGCCTTCATGGGAAAGAATCCGGAGGCAGCGGACAATCGCTGGCTGCGGGAGGCATTTGAGAACGGGATACCGGTCATATATTTTTCGGCGTCGCGCCCGGCCGCTACCAGGCTATTCTCCCGGTATTCATTTCAGGATGGGATGCCGATGGGCTGAAGGCGCGTGTCGCGTTCGGTTTGCCTGAGCAGGAAGAGCTGGTCCCGCCGGGAAACGCCTTGGAACGACGATATGCGTTACGTTTGGTAAAGCAGCGGCTTCATCAGGCATCATTCCGCGAAGCAGTCATCGGTGCCTATGACGGTCGTTGCGCCTTGTCCGGATTGCCCGAACAGCGGCTGCTCGATGCGGCGCATATCGTTTCGGACAAGAACGAAAAGCTGGGGCAGCCAATAGTTCCGAACGGCCTTCCGCTCTCCAAAATCCATCATGCTGCCTTCGATGCGCATCTAATCGGTATCGATCCCGACTATGGCTTGCACGTCTCGGACCGATTGCTGGACCAGAACGATGGCCCGATTCTTGAATCCCTCAAACGGCTGGACGGCGAAAAACTCCATCTCCCGAACCGGGACAAGGACCGGCCGGATCGGGATCGACTCGCGATCCGCTTCCGACGGTTCAGGGCGGCGGCATAGGAAAGTCACCTTCATTGTGGCCACGCATGGTTCCCCGAAATCCAGGCCGTCGTTCGAAAAGGCGACAGGCCTGAGTTTGGCGGAACTATCGTTGTGACTGTTCCCAGTTCGGATCAGTGAAATAGGCCAGGTCGAGGGGCGGCAAGGGATCCATTCCCGCGATGTGGTCCGAAGCCTTTTCCCCGATCATCATGGTCGGACAATTCAGATTCGCCGAGGGGATGAGAGGCATGATCGACGCGTCAACAACGCGTAATCTCTCCACACCCCTGACGCGGCACTCGCTATCGACCACCGCGAGATCATCTTCGCCCATCCGGCAAGTGCCGCAAGGGTGATAGGAGGAATGACATGTGGCCCGAAGCCAGGATTCCAGCTCGTCGTCGCTTGCGACACCTTCACCCGGAAATAGCTCGGTCCCCGCATAACGGGACAGTGCGGGTTGGCGCAGCAGCTCTCGGGACAGGACGAATCCGGCCTTGAGTTCTTCAATGTCCTGCGGATGTTCAAGCATGTTGAAACGGATCCGCGGCACTGCCTGCACGTGAGTTCCACCCAGTCGTACGTACCCGCGGCTGAGCGGACGCTGGATGGAAAACTGCAACTGGAAGGCATGCTGCCTGATAAAGTCGGCGCTTCCTTCCGCCACGGCAATCGCGAACAGGGCAATCTGTAGATTTGGAACCCTGACCCCTGCCTTCGTGCGAATGAACGCGACCGCGTCGAAATGGTTGTTTGCGAGAACACCCTTTCTTGCTATCAGCCACTCGACGATCCCCCGTGCCCGGGAAACCGGGTCGAGGTGCCTGAAAAGGGTGACCGGTTCCCTGCACCTTGCCTGGACGGCGGTGAGCGGATGGTCCATCAGGTTTTCGCCGACATCCGGTGCATCCCTGATGACCTCTATTCCGAATTCCCGAAGATGCCGGGCGGGACCGATCCCGGAGTGCATGAGAAGGACAGGACTGTTGAATGCGCCGGCAGAGATCACGATCTCGCGGTCAGCGCGCACCGTCCGCATTTCGCTCCCGCGGCGATATTCGATGCCACACGCCCTCTTTCCCTCGAACAGGATGCGTGACGCCGTGCTGCTGGACTGGATGCGGAGGTTCTTAGGGGGCGTGCGAAGGTAGCATTTCGCCGTCGATGAACGCTGGCCCCTGGCAACGTTTTTCGGGAACAGACCGAAACCGTCCTGCTGGAAACCGTTGACGTCTTCGGTGGACCGGTAACCCGCCTGTTTTCCGGCTTCCAGGAAGGCCTTGGCAAGCGGGCAAGGCCTGACCGTTGTTACGCCCACGGGTCCCTGTGTTCCCCGATATTCGCTCGGGCCGTCGAACCGCGTCTCAAGCCTTTTGAAATACGGCAACACGTCGGAATACGACCAGCCACGCGCACCTGCCTGCGCCCAGCCTTCATAATCCAGCGGATGGCCGCGCAGGTACAGTTGACCGTTGATTGAGGACGACCCTCCGAGTACGCGGCCGCGGGGCTGAACGAGCCGGCGGTCGTCGAGAAACGGTTCGGGCTCGGTCTGGAAGTTCCAGTTATATTTCGGTGCGTTGTAGGCGTAGCGCATCGCCGCCGGGATACGAAAGAGCAAGCTGTTGTCCTTCGGTCCGGCCTCGAGAAGCACGACGCGGACCGACCGGTCTTCGGCCAGCCGCGCGGCGACGATGGCACCGGCACTACCGGAACCCACGACAACGAAGTCGACGGTCGGAATTGACTTGCTCACGCGTTACCCGCGCCAGGATTCCGCGTGCAGGAATCCGTTACGGCCCGTGCGAATGCGATGATCTTCAAGATCATCGACCACTGACGGACGCGAACTGGACATGACCGCAGAACCTGCCGGGTGCGGTCACCATCATCCACGATAACCGTTCAACGTAAAGAACAGCGTGTCGCCCACCTCGCAAAGGGCCGGTGTCCGCTTGCAAAACACGACACCGCCCTTTCTGAAGTGCAGCTTTTCGGGAGCAAGCCAGGGTTCCTTGAGCGACCAGATGTAGCCTGCAAACTGACCGTCTTCCACGTCATCGCCCAGGTTCACGCGCGGTTCGAACATGCCGTCCTTGTTGGCATAAATGTAGTTTTCGTCCGTCTGCATGTCCATGAGCCGAACGGCGTGTTCCGGTTCGGGGAGGTCGAGGTCCGGCGGAAGGATGCCCATTTCTCGAAGGCAGCGCTTCATGCCGTTGAAGGCGAAGTCGCGTATCCAGGGCCTGATCTTGCCGGCACCGCCCAGTTCGGTCGAAACGTAGATGACATTTCGAGGAAGCGCTTCACCGGAGAGCGTCGTTTCATGGACCCTTTTGCCGACGATCCCGAGAGGCGCTCCGAACAAATGCAGGAACCTCATCTGCAGCGCGTCCTTGTCCTCGACGCCCATCAGGCGGATTTTCACCGACGGATGATGATCGATCGACTTGCCGGCGGAATGGAGGTCAAAAATGGCGTCCGCCCTGCGGACCAACTGGTTCGTGATGTACCAGGCGATCATTTCGGTCGGCGAACCGTACTGGTTGCCGGGAAAAAGCCGATTGAGATTGGCCTCGCCCGTCCAGTCGATCGGCGACGTGCGGCGGCCGGAATAATACGCGGGCGCGTTGGCCGCGGGAAGAAAGATGACCTGGCCGGTAATGTCGTGAGGCCCGAGAGTCTGGTACAGCTCGTTGCAAATGGAAACGCCCTCGTATTCATCACCGTGATTGGCGCCGATGACGATGGCGCAGGGTCCGGCACCGTTCCTGATCGACATGACCGGCACCGGAATCCAGCCGTAGGCGGACCGGTCAGAGGAAAACTGAATCCGGATATAACCGTGATGTTTTCCGTCCTCGTCGAAATCGATCTCGCAGGACGGCGCCAGGCTGGCTTTGGGACAAGGCATTCTGTTTCCTTTGCTGACGGTTCAGGCGGGCGAGGTGGTCGACCTGTACGACCTGTAGGCCTTTCCGAGTTGCGCGACGCCCAAGCGTATCTGGTCTTCGTCCACGAAACTGTATGCCAGCCGCAGGCAATTTCCGGGATCATCCGACGGGAAACTCAGACGCCCCGGCGTGGCTTCAACGCCACCCCGGATACCAAGTTCGACTACGTGTTCCGCATCGTCGGACTCGCGTAGCCTGACCCAAAGGAAATACCCTCCATCCGGTACCCGGCACTTCGCTTCCGGCATGTACTCGGCAAGTGCAGCGACCATCGCATCACGGTGGCTTCGCATTTTTTCCGTCAGTTCGTCGACATGCCGGCTGATCTTGTTGGAACGCATGAGCTGGACGACGATGCGCTGTGCGAATGTATTCGACCCTCCATCGGCCTTCTGCATGGCCATTCTGCGGACGACGCCCGCGTCCCCGATGGCCCAGCCGACACGCAATCCCGGCGCGATGGTCTTCGACACGGTCCCGAGCGAAATCACGTGACCGGTCGTGTCCAATGACTTGATCGGCGGCACAGCCTCGCCATCGAACCGGATGCGGCGGTACGGATCGTCTTCGCAAATCACGAAATTGTAGCGTCTGGCGAGTTCAAGGATTTTTCGCCGCCGCGCGAGGCTCATGGTGATGCCGGTCGGGTTGTGGAAGTCCGGTACATCGAACAGCAACTTCGGCATTGGCTCCGCATTAGCCTCGAAAAGCTCGAGTTGCTCCTCGAGTTCGTCGGTCGATAGGCCATCCCGGTCCTGGCCGACATCGACAAACTGGACGTTGTGCGTGCGCATGATATGGATCGCAGTCATGTAGGACGGCCGCGTCACGATCACGCGGTCACCCGGTTCGACGAAGACGCGGCACGCGAGGTCGAGCGCATTCTTCGCTCCATAAGTGACGAGCACGTTTTCGGGTTTCGCCTGGACCCCGTCTCCGGCCACGAACCTGCAGATTTCCTCACGCAAGTCATCCAGCCCCATCAGCGGTCCGTATTGCATAGCTTCTTCCCGACGCGGGCCGACTGCTTCGGCTGCCTCGCGCACGACATCGGGCAGCAAGGGCGGGTAAGCGGCACCGCTGGCGAGAGAAATAGTTCCGGGGACGTGATCGAACACCGACTTTCCGAGGACCGAGGACCGGCGCGCAAACCTGAATTCCGTCATCGGATAACCGGATGGCTGCTATCGATGGCCAAGGGACGGTCGACGGCCTGTCCACGGGTACAACAACCTGCGCCAGCATGCTCCGAAACCATTTTTTCCGGGCGTCTCCGCGCGATGTACGCACGGACATCCCTTAACTCCAAGGCGTACACCTGCATGCTCCCCAGAAGAAACGGTCGCAATAAATATTATATTATATAGTATTATGCGAATGTCAACACGAAACTACGGGACGATGACGCCGTCGGGCGCCGCGGTTTGCGCGGTTTGCGCAATATGCTGCAAAAGGTTGGCATTGAGCTTGTCGTTGTCGAGGCGACCGGCCGCCATCACCGGGCACTGCACCAGAGCCTGCACGCCTGCAGTCTCCCGGTGGCGGTTCCGCCGCCGCTGAAGTCGTTTCTGCCCGCTGCGGTGAGGCTGCGGCCGAGTTTGGTCGTCGCCCAAACGGCGGCCCCTTGTCCGGATCTCCCGTCCGCCGGAAGCAGTGTGGCCGTCTCCGTGATCATCACCCGTCCGCCGACCTCGTCGACGACCGTCGTGTCAAGCGTCACACCGGCGGACTGCAGCGCCCAGGGTTTCGGCAAGAGTGCGAGAAGCGCGGCCAGAACGAGGAACCCTGCCGCGCGCCACGAAAAGGCACCCCGATTCGTGACTCGTTACCGAAGTGCTCTCCGAACATGGGAGCCTCTCGCAAAGAAATCACTTGCGGCGAAGCACCCGACTCCGCCGCCCAAAAAAAGTCGCGCTGGGGGAGAGTCCAGCGCGACACTACACATTGCCAGCCCGCGAAAATCCGCTTCGTCGAACCGATAATCCCAATTCCGTTGGATCGTAAAGAGTTTTGTGTTAAGTGTGTGTGTGAAAATCGGAGGTTTTGATTTAGATTCGATTAATAATGAACTGATTGTCCCTGCGGCACGCCCCGAACGACAGCGTGAGGCACCACAAATGCGGTGTCCGGACGAGTTTCGGGTTGCGTGCCGAATCGGAAAAGGAGAAACCATGACGCAGTCCGACGACGCGACGCGGGAGAACCAGGCACCGCGCGAGCCTGTCCCCAACCTCAACGCTGCCATCCTGCGCATCAATGCCACCCTTGACCTCGACATCGTGCTCGGCGAGGCGGTGGAAAGCGCCCGTGCCCTCACCGGCGCCCGCTACGGCGTCATCGTCACCGTCGACGAAGATGGTGACCCGCAGGACCCCGTGTTTTCGGGCCTGACCACGGAGGAGGAACGCGAACAGCTCGCCTGGCCTGGCAACGTCCACCTGTTCGAGCATCTTCGCACCCTGCCGGGGCCGTTGCGGGTGGCCGACTTCCCTGAATACGTCAGCGCGCTCGGAATCGAATCCCCCTGGACGATCTCCCGAACTTTCCAGTGCACGCCGATGCGCCACAGAGGCGTCTATTTCGGCCACTTTTTCCTCGCCGACAAGGCGGATGGCGAAGCCTTCACCGACGAGGACGAGGAGGTGCTGTCGCTGTTTGCCTCCCAGGCCGCGTCTGCGATCGCCAACGCGCGCACGCACTGCAGCGAGCGACGCGCCCGGGCTGATCTCGAGGCCCTGGTCGAGACCTCGCCGGTGGGCGTCGTGGTCTTCGATGCGAAGAATGGCCGGGCGGTGTCGTTCAACCGCGAGGCGCGGCGGATCGTGGAGAGCCTGCGCATGCCCGGCCGACCGCCCGAGCAGCTCCTGGAGGTGCTGTCGTTCCGTCGCGGAGACGGACGCGAGGTGTCCTTGAGCGAATTTCCCCTTGCTGAGCAGCTCAACAGCGGCGAGACGGTCCGCCTCGAAGAGATGGTGCTCTCGGTGCCGGACGGACGCAGTGTTCGGGTGTTGGTCAATGCCACCCCGATCCCCGCCGAAGGAGACGCCGTCCGCTCGGTGGTGGTCACCTTTCAGGATCTTGCACCGCTCGACGAGATCGAGCGCATGCGGACCGAGTTCCTGGGCCTGGTGAGCCACGAACTGCGCGAGCCGCTGGCCGCCATCAAGGGCTCGGCGGTGACGTTGCAGGAGGAGGCGCCGGGGCTCGACCCGGCAGAGATGCGCGAGTTCCACCGCCTCATCGGCGAGCAGGCCGACCACATGCGCGGTCTCATCGGCGATCTGCTCGATGCCGGGCGCATCGAGGCCGGCACGCTCTCGGTCTCACCCGAATCGTCGGAGGTCGCCGACCTGGTGGAGGGCGCACGGAACACGTTCCTGAACGGAGGCGCGCGGCACGGGGTTGTCATCGACCTTCCGCCGAACCTTCCCCGGGTGATGACCGACCGGCGGCGCATCGTGCAAGTGCTGAACAACCTGCTTTCCAATGCCGCGCGGCACGCTCCGGAATCGTCGGCCATCCGGGTCTCGGCGCTGCGCGAGGAAGCTCATGTCGCGGTCGCGGTCTCCGACGGGGGTCGGGGCATGGAGCCTGAGCAGCTTGCGCAGTTGTTCCTCAAGCGCGTCGGCCCCAAGGACGGAGAACGGGAGGGAAAGAGGGCGGGCCACGGCCTGGGTCTCGCCATCTGCAAGGGGCTCGTGCAGGCGCATGGTGGGCGCATCCGGGCAGAGAGCGCCGGCCCTGGTCAAGGTACGACCATCATCTTCACCGTGCCGGTGGCCGAGGACGCCGGCAGCGAGGCGCCCGGTGCGTCGCCGGCACCTTCGCGACAGTCTCAAGAAGATACCGCGCCTCCACGCATCCTTGTGGTCGACGACGACCCCCGAACGCTGCGCCTGGTGCGCGACGCGCTCTCGGACGATGGCTACGCGCCCGTGATCACGGGCGATCACCGCGGACTTGCCCGCATCCTCCGTGCGGAGAAGCCGGTGCTCGTCGTGCTCGACCTGGTGCTGCCGGGCGCCGACGGCATCGAGCTGATGACCGAGATTCCCGAGCTCTCCGACCTGCCTGTCATCTTCATCTCGGGCTATGGCCGCGACGAGACCGTCGCCCGGGCGCTCGATGCCGGCGCCGCGGACTACATCGTGAAGCCCTTCTCTCCGACCGAGCTCACCGCGCGCGTGCGGGCGGCGTTGCGACGGCACGAGCGCCCGGCCCCGTTTATCCTGGGCGAACTAGCGATCGATTACGAGAGCCGCCGCGTCACGGTGGAGGGCCGCGCGGTGAACCTCACCGCGACCGAATACACGCTCCTGCGGGTGCTCTCGCTCAACGCCGGGCGGGTTGTCCCCTACGACACGCTGCTCCGCCAGGTGTGGGGCGGGCGGGGATACGCCGGCCCGAACCTGGTGCGGATCTTCGTGCGGAACCTCCGCCGCAAGCTTGGCGAAACCGCCACGCGCCCGGCCTGGATCTTCAACCAACGCGGCGTCGGATACCGCATGCCGGATCCCGACGAACGTTGATCGGCGGGAGCACCCGACGACACCGGCTCGCATGCCTCCCCCGGGCACGAAAAAAAGAGGAGACCATCCTGCCGAATCCAGCTTGATCGCGTCGCTTCGCTCCGGGTGGCGACCACGATGAAATCTGAAACAAACTTCGGGTGACACAGACTGGCGACATCGGATGATATGCGGAATATGCGGGAGTCAGATTTGGGCGGTAAATTGGTGAATTTCCCCAATCGGTCCCTGTCGACGAGGGGCCGCATGGCGCAAAGGTCAAACCCGGTGCGGCGCTTCCGGTCCTGCGTCGCCGCAAACCGCCAAGATCATTGCGACAGCGACCGACCAGCCATGTAGACCACGTGAAAGACTTGCTTACCGGGCACGGCCAGCTCGACGCGAAGCCGCCGCCATTTCCAGTCGATCGAATCCAGGGCATCTTCGAACTCGGCGGATTCCGTGGACGACCAGAAACCGACAACGCCGTCTTGACCGAGGATGCGCGAGATTAAGGCGAGTCCTTCGGATTCGTAGAGGCCGCGGTTGGACCGATGAAGGATGAAGTCAGGACCGTTGTCGGTGTCCAGCAGGACCACGTCAAAGACTTGCCCACCCTCCCGGATCACGTCCACGACGTTCACGTTCCGGACATTGACCCGCATGTCCGTCAACGGGTGCCCGGCCAGGGGAGCCAGCACGCCCCTGTTCCATTCGACGATTTCTTTCTGAAGTTCGCAAACGGTGATCTTCGCCTCCCTGCCGATGGAATCGAGCACGGCGCGCAGCGTATAGCCCATCCCGAGACCGCCAATCAGGATCTTCGGAGACTCCTTGTGGCATTGACCGCAGACAACCCGTGCAAGAGTCGTTTCGGACACGGAATTGCTGCTCGACATGAGTTCCCAGCCGTTGAAGCGGATATCGAAGATTTCCCCGCGCCGCCGCAGGACGATCGTATCACCCTCGCCGGTTTCCGCGCGAGCCAGTTCCCGCCAGACGTCCATGGTACTCCTTAAATGCAAACAGGGATTCTGCAGGACCGGCCCGAATCGTGACGGATGGGAGCATGGCCGTGCATCACGTCGCCTATGGATTCTCTGCTCCCCGTATGTGAGATCGACGGCGTTTCCCGGTCAATTCCGGATTTGCGTTACCCGCAGAAATCGGACCTCCGGCGGGAATCCATCTCCCGCCGGACTGTACGGGATTCGGGCTGCCGATGTAATCCAATTGAACGGTTGCCGCCTAGCCGAACATGGCGAGACCTCAGGCGAAAGAAAATGGTGGACGGAGCATGATCGATCTGCATCCATCCGAGAACCGAGAACAGAGGGGCGCGCGCATCAATCCGGATGTCGCCAACGTTTGACCTGTAACGGTCGCCACGGACCTGTCGGTGCCCGTACCTTTCGACGGCACCTTGCCTGGATGCCTCCGCACGATGGCCGCGCGGACCATCCTTGATCTCTGGGGCGGACACGTACCCGTTCACCGGAAAAAACGCTTGCAATATATATTATATTATATAGTATTATGTGAAAGTCAACACGAACTCACGACGATGGCACCGGAATACGCGGACTTTTCCCGCGAGGAATTCGAAGATCGCTACGCCAGGACGCGTGCGCTGATGGACGAAAAGAACATCGACGCGCTTCTCGTCACCGAACGTCTCAACTACCAGTACTTCACGGGGCACCGGTCGGAGCAATGCGCCGTCGACAAGATCCGCTCCTACGTGTTCATCCTGCCGAAGGACGGCGAACCGACCCTGATCACCATGCCGTTCGAGGTCGCACAGGTCGAGCAGACGACCTACATCACGGACATCCGGACGACCGGCAGCCTGACAGGGCATCCGGAATTCATCGTCGGCGTCCTTGGGGACCTCGGATTGTCGAGGTCCCGCATCGGTTGCGAACTTGGCCGGGAACAGTACCTGGGCATAAGCCATTCCGGCTTCCGCGACATCGCGGAAAGCCTTCCCCTCGCCGAGTTGACGGACGCAGCCGACATCATCCTGGCGGTTCGGAACGTGAAGTCGCCGAAAGAAATCGAATACATGCGCCGCGCCGCGGTCATCAATGCCGAGGCGCAGGTGAAGACGTTCAACGAGGTGCACGCCGGGATGACCGAGAACGAGGTCGCCAGGGTCCTCCGCCGGAATCTCGTCGCGGGAGGCGCCGAGAAAATCTCGCTTCTCTGCGTGATGTCCGGCTCCAACGAAAAGGGCATCGTGCTGCTGCCGACCGATCGCGTGATCCGAAAGGGCGAGACACTGGGCTTCGACGTCGGTGTCTCCTGGCGCGGTTACTGGTCCGATCTCGCGCGGACCGCTTCGATCGGCGCACCGTCGGCAGAGCTTTCGGAGTTCTACCGCTGGATGATGCAGCTGCGCCACGATTGCAACCAGCAGCTTCGCGCAGGCAACAGGCCCGCAGACGTGATCCGCGTGGTCGACGGCTACCTCGCAGAACGCGGTCTCGCGACAATGGGCGTCGGGCGCGTCGGCCACGGGGTCGGCATCGACACCACCGAATACCCGTCGCTCGCCGCCTTCGAGGACGTCTCCTTCGAGCCCGGAAACGTCTTCGCCTGCAATCCCAATTTCTCGAATCACCTGGGCTTCATCAACGCGGAAGACAACTGGGCAGTGACCGAAGGCGATCCGGACCTCCTGTCGGCCCCCGCGGCAGAGTGGGATATCCCGGTGGTCGACGCGTGAGGTGCCGGGCAGAAACGATACGTGGTCGCGCGGGATGGCGTTCGCGCGAAACCTCAAACGCCAAACTGGAAGGAGTTGAACGATGACATTACCTTGGAAACATAAACTCTTGGCACTGGGTATCGCGGCAGCGGTGGCGGCTGGGTTGCCTTCCGCGCACGCCGCGGGCCTCATGGACGAGGCTAGGGGCGACGGGCTGAATGTCGCATTCTACAATTTCAAGCCCTACGCCTACATGGACGAGAACGGCGTCCTTACCGGAACCGATGTCGATACGCTGAAGGCGGTACTCGAGAAACTCGGTGGCAAGATCGGGGACGCCAAGGCAATCGAATGGGGTGCGCTGATACCAGGCGTCAAGTCGGGACGCTTCGACGTGGTCGCAGCGGGCATGTTCGTCACGCCGAAACGTTGCGCAGAGGTCCGGTTCTCGGAACCGACATTCGGGATTCAGCAAACGCTGATCGTGGTAAAAGGCAATCCGCACGGTGTCGTCGATTATGATTCCATCGCGGAAAAAGGCCTGACCGTCGCGGTCGTCTCCGGTGCCGCGCAGACCGGTTATGCCGAGTCCTCGGGCGTTCCGGACGACAAGATCATGCAGATTCCCGACAACCCGACGGCAATCGCGGCACTCCGTGCCGACAGGGCCCAGGTCTATGCGCTGTCCGTCCCCGGAAGCCGGGAAGTGGTGCGGGGCGTACCGGAACAGGACCTGGAAATGGTCCCGGCGTTCAAGATCGTGGCGGGAGAACTCGCCATGCCGCACGGTGCGTTCGCGTTCCGCAAGGATGACGGCGACTTCGTCGATGCCTTCAACGCTGAACTGACGGCCTTCATCGGTTCGCCGGACCACCTGGCGATTTTCGAATTGCACGGGATGGAAGCGGACGAACTTCCCTCCCAGAAAACCGCCGAACTGTGTGAAGGCTAGTCACCACGGACGGGTGACCAGGCCGGCGCCGCCCTGCCCGGTGCGGCGCCGGCAGCCGAGCGACACCGATGCCATTTGACGTCCAGCATCTGCACGGCTGACGGGCAGCAGGACACGGCGATGCGCCCGAACATTCTTTTCCTGATGATCGACCAGCAGGCCGCGTCGGCCTTGTCCGTCTACGGAGGAACCACCGCCAGGACACCGAACATCCAGAGGCTGGCGGACAGGGGCGTTGTATTCGAGAACGCCTATACGAACTTCCCGGTCTGCGCGCCGTCGAGGTTCTCGATGATGAGCGGGCGGCACGCGAGCAGGATCGAATGCTATGACAACGCCGCGGAATTCAGGGCGTCGATTCCGACAATCGCCCACTACCTGCGGACTCTCGACTACCAGACGACGCTTTGCGGAAAGATGCATTTCATCGGCCCGGATCAGCTGCACGGATACGAGGAACGGCTGACGCCGGAGATTTATTCGGCCGACTTCCGCACGCTGCCGCAGTGGGACGGCGAGGACGACGACTTTGCAACCAATGCCCGCGAGGCCCTCGTCGAGGCGGGGCCGGTGCCGCGAACCGTCCAGATGGACTACGACGAAGAGGTGGGATTCCATGCGGTTCAGAAGCTGTTCGACCTGGCCAGGAGCGACGATACGCGCAACTTCTTCCTGACCGTGTCCTTCACCCATCCTCATGAGCCTTTTCTCTGCAGGCAGGAGCACTGGGACCGGTACACGGATCTCGAAATCGACCTGCCGCGGGTGGGAGAAATCGCGGACTCAGACCTGGACGAACACAGCAGGAGAATATTCCGCCATTACAACCTTCCCGCGCCGGGGATCACCGAACAGCACGTCCGGAACGCGCGGCGCGCCTACTACGGCTCGATGTCCTACGTCGACGACATGATCGGGCGCATACTGGGAACACTCGAGGAGACGGGCCTCGCTGACGAGACGTTCATCGTGCTCGCGTCCGACCACGGCGAGATGCTCGGCGAACGCGGGATGTGGTTCAAGAAGGTGTTCTTCGAGAACGCCGTGCGGATTCCGCTGATTCTCTGCGGACCGGGATTCGAATCGACGCGGATCCGGGAAAACGTGTCGCTCGTCGACCTGCTGCCGACTTTCGTCGACATCGCCGATCCGTCCGGTTCACTTGAACCCGTCCAGCCCGTTGACGGGAACAGCATCGTCCCGCTGGCCCGGGGAACCGCCCGGGACTGGCCCGACACGGTCTTCAGCGAGATGACCTGCGAGGGCGTCGTCGAACCGGTCATGATGGTGAAACGAGGGCACCACAAATACATCTGTTCGGCGTCCGTTCCCCCGCTGCTCTTCGACCTGGCTGAAGACCCCCACGAACTGGAAAATCTCGCCGGCCAGGCCCGCGTCGCAGGCCTGGAACAGGAACTCCGGGCCCTCGCGGACGCCACCTGGGGCGACCTGGCGGAGCTTCGGGAAAACATCGTGGCAAGCCAGAAGGCGCGGTTCCTGGTCCGAGAAGCCCTGGAGAAAGGCAAAGTGTTCTCCTGGGACGACAACCCCCACACGTCCACGGGCGGGCGCTACCTCCGGCGGGGGGAATCCTACAATGCCTGGAACTATGGCGGTGTCGACCGTTTGCGCGGCCGGCAGAACCCGCGGTAGGGCAATGGCGATGATCAATTCATGGAACTGCGCCGGAAGTTCCGGGGGATGTTGCCTGGCTGGAAGGAGGCGGTTTCGTTGGTTGGACGGATCGTAGCGGTCGTCGCCCTGACGGGGTTTCTCGTCGGATTGAGTTTCGCGACGTTTTCCGAGATGCGGATTTTCCTGCCAGCGATGCTGCGCGGAGCCATCGTGACCCTTCAGGTCTCCGTCCTCTCGGCGCTGCTCTTCTTCGTCATGTCGTTCGTTGCCGGAATCGCCAAGGACAGCCGGGTCGCGCCAATCCGCTGGTCGGCAATCGTCTACATCGAGGTGTTCCGCGGAACGTCGCTGCTCGTGCAACTTTTCTGGCTGTACTTCGTGCTACCGGAATTCGGAGTCGTGCTCTCGCCGATGACGGCAGGCGTCCTCGGCGTCGGACTCAACTTCGGCGCCTATGGCGCGGAAATCGTTCGCGGTGCGTTGGCCGCCGTACCGCGGGGGCAACTCGAAGCCTCCGTCGCACTCAACCTGTCCGAGTGGAAACGCCTCGTGCGCATCGTGATCCCCCAGGCGGTTATCGTGATGATACCCGGCATGACAAACCTGACGATCGAGATGATCAAGGCGACGGCGCTGGTTTCCGCCGTGACGCTTGTCGACATCACCTACGCGTCCGTGCAGCAAAACCAGCTCCACTACCGCACGCTCGAGATCTTCACGATCACCGTGATGCTTTACTACTGCTTCGCCCAGTTCGTTCGCTTTGCCGGCGATGCGCTCGAAGACCGGTTCTCCCGGCACCTGAGACGGGGGCACTGACCCATGGACTGGCGATGGGATTTCACCTTCGAAGTCGTCGTTCCCCGCCTTTGGGAGGCCGCCGGAATCACGGTGTACGCGACCTTCGCGTCGTTCCTCCTTGCACTGGTCGGAGGGCTGGTGCTGATGCTTCTCAAGACCTCGAGCAACCGGGTCGTCTCGCGGGTCGTCACGGAATTCATCGAGCTCATTCGGGCAACGCCGCTGCTCGTTCAGATCTTCTTCCTGTTTTTCCTCCTGCCCGAGGTCGGCATAACGCTGCCGCCTCTGACGACAGGCATAATTGCGATCGCGCTCTACAACTCGACCCTTTGCGCCGAGGTCTACCGCGCCGGCCTGCATGCGGTGCCGCGCGGCCAGTGGGAAGCCGCAACGGCGCTCAACCTGTCAACCTTCCGAACGTTCCGGAAGATCATCATCCCGCAGTCGCTGCCGCCGATCGTGCCCGCGCTCGGCAACTACCTGATCGCGATCTTCAAGGAGACTCCCCTGCTCTCTTTCGTGGCGGTCGGCGAAATCATGCACGCATCGAAGCTGATCGGCTCCGAGTATTACCGCTTCACCGAAGCCGTCACGATCGCCGGTATCTTCTTCCTCGTCATGAGCCTCGTTTCGGCGCAGTTGGTGCGGCTCGTCGAGAATTTCGTAAAACGGAGCATTCAGAGGTGAACGGACCAAAAATCAGATTCGAAAAGGTTCTCAAGGCCTACGGCGAACTCAGGGTCCTCGAGGACCTGGATTTCCACGTCGATGAAGGCGAAATCGTTGCGATCATCGGCCCGTCTGGATCCGGAAAGACGACGGTTCTGCGCGTGCTCATGACGCTGGAAGGAATCCAGGGCGGAACGATCTACGTTGACGGCGAGCCCCTCAACCTGATGCGCCAGAACGACAGGCTCGTACCTGCCAGCAAGGCGCACATCCGGCGGATACGTTCAAAAATCGGCATGGTGTTCCAGAACTTCAACCTCTTCCCACACATGACGTCGCTTGAGAACTGCATCGAGGCGCCCGTCCAGACCAAGGGACTGACGAAGGCGGAGGCCACAGACGAGGCCCTGAGACTCCTCGAGATGGTGGGGCTCACCGACAAGCGCGACCACTATCCAAGCCAGCTCTCGGGTGGCCAGCAACAGCGCGTGGCGATCGCCCGGGCCCTCGCCATGCGGCCGGAAATCCTGCTGTTCGATGAACCGACATCGGCGCTGGACCCCGAAATGGTCGGCGAAGTCCTGAACGTGATTCGCGACCTGGCAAAGTCCGGCGACTACACGATCCTCCTGGTCACCCATCAGATGGGATTCGCCCGCGAGGTTTCGGACAGGGTTTGCTTTTTCGACGGAGGCGCGATGGTCGAGGAAGGCAGGCCCGACGAGATCTTCGGAAATCCGGGGAATGAACGGCTGAAACAGTTCCTGAGCAAGGTCCTCGAAGCAACATGACATGGACCGAAACAATGTCTCCTGATCCCGTCACGGCAACCCCGGGCCGCTATCCCGACATATCGGCGCTCCTCGCGGCATTCCGGGTCGGCGAAACGACGGCCCGGGAGGCACTCGAGTCCTGTTTCGAACGCATCGCCGCACTGAACACGACCGTCAATGCGGTTGTCCACCTGGAGGCGGCAAATGCCCGCCGGAAGGCTGACCGTTGCGACCTGGAGCGGCGCGGTGGAAGGAAGGTCGGATCGCTCCACGGCGTTCCGGTCACAGTGAAGGAGTGTTTCGATTGGGCCGGGAGACCGACGACATGGGGCGACCCCGACCGGAAAGAGCATGTTGCGGACAGGGACTCGGTTATCGTCGAACGGCTACGGAAGGCCGGTGCAATCATTGTCGGGAAAACGAACATCCCTGCCTACCTCGGTGATTGGGAAACCTGCAACCCGCTGCATGGACCGACCCGAAACCCCCACGACATGGAACGCAGCGCCGGAGGATCATCGGGCGGCGGGGCGGCGGCCGTTGCGTCCGGCATGAGCTACGCCGACATCGGCAGCGATCTTGGAGGCTCGGTCCGCCTTCCGGCCCACTATTGCGGCACCTTCGGACTCAAGCCGACCTGGGGGCTGATTCCGATGCGCGGCCACGGGCCGCATGGCGAATTGCGGGAGCCGGATATCGGCGTGGCGGGGCCGATTACACGCTCGGCCCGTGATGCCGCGATGATCCTGCAGGTCCTTTCCGGACCGGCGGACCGTGCGTCGCCGTGGGCCGTTCGGCTGCCGCGGGCAGATCTGCGCCCGCTTCGCGACCTCAGGGTCGCGGTGTTCCTGACCGACGACATTTGCCCGGTCGACAGGGCATACCTCGACCGGCTTGAACGCCTTTCCGCGGTGCTAGCCGGGGCGGGTGCGACCGTCGGGCCGCGCGCCTGCCCGGACGTCGACCTCGCCCGCCAGACAGAAATCATGAACCTCCTCGTCCGGGCGGAAACCTCGACGAGACCTGTGTTGTCTTCCTCCCGGCGGCAGGGTGCCGGACGCCGCGCCAACTGCGGGCATGGCCATGCGGAAATCAACGCCAGGGGCGCGAATCTCCCGCACCGTGCCTGGCTCGAGTTGCACGAGGAGCGCCTCCGCATTGGCCGGGAATGGTCCCGTTTCTTCAGGGAATACGATCTACTGGCGTGTCCGGCAGGCGCATGTACGGCCCCGCTTCTCGAGATGGTCGAAGACGTCACGATGCGAACGGTACCGGTCAACGGCGGGCGGCGGCCGGTCCTGGAACAACATTTCTGGTTTGGGCTCGCGAGCCTTCCGGGACTGCCGGCAATCTGCATGCCGTTGCGCCGGGCGGCCGGAGACCTGCCGGCGGGCGTCCAGCTGGTTTCGTCACGTTACGCGGATCTCGCGCTGTGCCGTTTCGCGGAAATGTTCCGTGAAATCGAGGGAAAGAACGCATGAGCCCGGAGGACAGGATGGAAGGCACGCTGCTCAATTACGGAGACGGCCCGCGCGCCATCTACGAGGAACTCAAACAGCGCATCATCGCGGGCGAACTGGAGGGGGGCAGTGAGCTGAAAATCATGCCGCTCGCGAGCGAACTCGGCGTCAGCATCGTCCCGGTCCGCGAGGCGATCCGTATCCTGGCTGCAGAGGACCTGATCATTCTCAGGCCGCGCCGCAGCCCCGTCGTCGCGAAGGTCGAACAGCGGGACCTCATTGAAATCAACAGGATTCGCGGCGCCCTTGAACCCGTTGTCCTCGAAGACGCCGTGCCGAGGCACACGCCGGATACCCTGGCAGGCTGCGAGTCGCTGCTGGAGCAGGATCGCGCATGCTGCGACCTGTGGGAAAAGGTGGAACTCAACAGGCGGTTTCACCTGGCGCTACTCGCGCCGTCGCCCTTCAATCGGACCATTTCGATCATCTCGGACCAGTACGTGGGCCTGGCGCGCCTGACCCACTTCCGGGTGATGAACGAACCCGGACTCATCGATCAGCATCACGTGGAACATGAAGCGATTCTCAACGCGGTCAAGAAAGCGGATGTCACCCTGGCCGCGGCATTGCTGAGAGAGCACATCGACAGGGCAACCGGGCGTGCCCGTGAGCTGCTGAACAATTCTGACGCCAAACGAAATGAATGAACAGCGGGCATCTCTCAGACCGGCAGTTTCCGCCAGCTGAACGGACAGGCCCTCATATCGCCAAGGCGTGGGACCAGTTCGGATGCCGGTTCGGCGACACCTGAACAAGTAGCATTGCAGTCCACGGCTCCGGTCAGCCCGTCTTCCATCGAAGCACAACCGTCCGAAATGACGACGAAAATATCATTGTCGTGGAGACCCGGGCGCTCGAGGTCGGCAATGAGTCAACCGATCTGCGCGTCGGAATGATCCGGGAAGCCTGCAAATGCGGCCTGGAGGCGCGAAATGAGCCTGCGCTGATTGCCCGCCTGGGCCGGCCCGTTTTGGGACCCCGGTTTTTCGCGGATCGATTTGGTGTTCCTTGGAACCGGACCGGGTGCGACTTTCAGGTCAAGGCGCCCTTACTGGGTCCGGTCCCAACCCTCATCAAAGACACCGTCGCGCTTTGTCTGCCTATTCCCAGCCAACCCGAAAGGAGGCATAATCCCGATTCGGTAAAAGGGGCCGTGCAGCAATTTGATACGGTGGAACGCATGCCGGGCACAGGGCCGAAATGGGTCATTGGCTGCCAGGAGTTGCCGAAACGGTTGAAACCCCCAGGTACGGCCAGCACCGCCGTCGCGGTGACGGTGTCTGCACCGCGCAACCCCCGCAGTCCGGTGACCCGTCGGCGTATGGATCGGGAGTTTCTTGCTCGGTCAAGGACATCCTGATGCTTCGGGAGATTCCCGACAACGGGGGACGTGTTTGCGGTCTGGGGGTCTCATGCGTTTGATCGCTTGAACCACTGAATTCATGGCTGATGTGCCCCTTGCCCGCACCTGCTTCCAGGTTGCCCGGATGTCAGTGTCGCCATCACCGGCAGGCACCTGAGGGCCTGTTGCCATCCTGGTGGTTTACCGGTCGGGAAACCGACCTGTGGGCCTTCACGGTCTTTTGGGACATCATTTCTCCCCGGATGCAGCGCGGCGATTACTTCTGTTTCGCAAGGACTTCCTTGAAGTGCTTGGACAACCTGAGGCTTTGACCCTGGTAGCTCGATCCCAGCCCTGGTCCATAGACGCGCTCCGGAACCCCGGTCATCCGTTCGTAGACCAGTCTTCCAAGCGCCTGTCCGTGTTCGAGCGAAAACGGGGTTTCGTGGCAACGCACTTCCAGGACGCTGCGCGACTTCTTCCCTCCGTAAACCGTGCTGCCGAAACCCGGGTCAAAGAAACCCGCGTAGTGAACCCGAAATTCCCCGACCATCGCGTTGAAGGGAACCATTTCTGCCGCGCATACCGGGGGAACGTGCACCGCCTCCCGGCTGACGAGGATGTAAAAAGCTCCGGGATCCAGGATGATCCGGCCCTTTTCCGAATACACCGGTTCCCAGAATTCCGCCGGGTCGTAGTGATCAACCTTGCCCAGGTCGATCAGGCCCGTGTGGGGCTTGACCCTGTAACCCGCTGCGAAACCTCTTTCGGGCAACAAATCGACCGAGAATTCAAGACCGTTGTCAATTCGCGCCTTGCCGTCGACGAGGCCGTATCGCGCATGCAACTGCGCGAGCTCTTCGTCGGTTAGGACGGACTCGCCCCTTCGAAATCGGATCTGGTTGAGACACAGGCGAGGACGAACGAGAATCGAAAACGACCTTGGGCAAATCTCGGAGTAAAGCGGGCCCGTGTATCCGGGTTCGATCCTGTCGAATTCCGTCCCTTGATCGGCAATGCATCTCGTAAAGATATCCAGGCGTCCGATCGAACTCTTCGCGTTGACGACTGCCGTCAAGTCTTTCGGAACCGCAAGGGACTCCATCAAAGGAACGAGATACACGCAGCCTTTCTCCAGCACCGCTCCGTTGGTAAGATCGATCTCGTGCATTCCGAATTCGCTCAGGCGTTTCCTGACGCTCGACCCCTCGCCGGGCAGGAAGGATGCCCGGATTCGCCAGGCCTTTCTCCCGAGCCTCAGATCGAGGCTTGCCGGTTGAACCTGGCGGGGTTCAATCGGCAAGGTCGAGTTGATCCCGCCGGAATCCGCAAGTTCGACGATGTCCTGGGATGGCAAGACGCCCACATACTTCGTCATCTGCACACCCGCACCGATCTGAACTCCACCGGCGGCAACCAACAGGCATGCCGAAGATCACTCATCACCTGCGTTCCGAGTCGCCCCGTCTTGTGCCTGAACCGGCGTGTTCGCTGATGATTCCTCGAACGCCTGGCGCCGAAGAAGCACGCAAGGGCTGGCCTTTAAGGTGGTTCAGGGTTGATCGGATAACGGTCTCCTTTCTTGTGCAGGTCAGCATTGGCTTTCAGGACTTCCGCCCTTGAAACCTCCCCCATCAGGGAGAAGTTGCTGACTGCAACTCTGTCCGCTTGGTCGGGCTAGCAGGATTTGAACCTGCGACCTCTCGTCCCCCAGACGAACGCGCTAACCAAGCTGCGCTATAGCCCGACGCATTCCTTATAGTCGAGAACAGTACATCCGCAAATGGAAACCGGTCTGGTAAAGGGACGACGGCGTCATTCAGGACGCGGCGGCGCTTCATCGAGGTCCTCGGCCAATCGGTCGCGAATCGCCGCGAGTTCGGAATACAGCCTGCGGATTTCCGCCAGTTCGGCGTCGCCAAGTCCGGACGCGGCTCGAATGCGCCGCGGCCCCCTCAGGAGCCCCCCAGGTGAAAGCGGCAACCGCTCCTCGATTTCAACTCCGGCGTCGCCGGATTCCTCCCGGCCCGGAATGTCGCCGGAGGGAATCGCACCGGTTTCCGGGACGGATTCGGCAACATCGTGACCGTCCGCCGGCGCGGACGCCAGCGACCTGACATGGTCGACGCCTCGTGACTGAAGAATCTCGCAGACCTTCTTGATGGTCTTCCCGTCGTCGTAGAGCAGCCGCTTGATTCCCGTAAGCAAAAGGACATCGTCCGGCCGGTAGTACCGGCGGTTGCCCGATCGCTGGACCGGCCTGACCTGCGGAATCTGACTTTCCCAGAACCTCAATGCGCTGGCGGAGACACCGAGTTCCGTGGCGGCCTCCGAAATACTGCGCAGCGCGTGCTTGCTCTTCTTCATCTATTCGGAAATCTGCGAGGGCTTGTTCCCCATTTCGATCGCTGCCTTGAACTTCTTGGACGGACGGAACGTAACGACGCGGCGCGCCGAAATCGCGGCAGGAACGTTGGTTTTCGGATTTCTCCCCATGCGTTCAGGCTTGTCACGCAATTTGAACGATCCAAAATTCGAGATCTTTACTTCCTCACCCGAAATCAAGGCTTCCGAAACATTTTCCAAAATCCGTTCGACCAACTTTCCACACTCGTTGTTGGACAGGCCGATCTCGTGAAACACCGCTTGTCTCAAGTCCTGTCTGGTCAGTGTTTTCTTGGCCATAAAAGAAACTCCTCAAGACGATGGAACGATAAAATACCACTTGGCGGAGATTTTCAAGCCATCAAGAATCCCGGTGAACCGCGCAGGAATCCGCCAGGGACCTGTGCTCCCGAAACGGAAAGAATCTCCGGAGAATCTCCGGATCACCTGGTTCTACCAGCGGAACAAGGCAGCACCCCAGGTCAGCCCTCCCCCTATCGCCTCCGTGAGGATGACCTGGTTCTCCTTGAGCTTGCCCTGTTGCTTTGCGACCGACAGGGCAAGCGGAATCGATGCGGCGGACGTGTTGCCGTGGTCCTGAACGGTCAGGATGACCCGCTCCATCGGGATCCCCATTTTCTGGGCTGTCTTGCGAATGATCCGGAGATTGGCCTGGTGGGGAACGACCCAGTCGACGTCCGATTCGGATAACCCGGAGGTATCCAGGACTTCGTGGGCAACATCAGCGAGCTTGGCAACCGCGTGCCTGAATACTTCTCGGCCTTCCATGACGAGCACACCTGTCGTCTGGGTCGATGAAACGCCGCCATCAACATAGAGAATCTGATTGAGGCGCCCGTCGGATTTCAGTTTGCACGACAGGATACCCCTGTCTTCGTTATCACCACGGCCTTCCCGGGCCTCGAGCACCAGCGCACCTGCACCGTCTCCGAACAGAACGCATGTGGTGCGGTCCTGCCAATTCATGATTCTGGAAAATGTCTCGGAACCGATGACCAGGACACGCCGGGCCTGGCCGGAAACGATCAGCGCGTTGGCATTGCCCATTGCATACACGAATCCGGCACATACCGCATGCAGGTCGAAAGCATAGCTCCGCGTCGCCCCCAGGGCCGCCTGAACCCTGGTCGCAGTCGAGGGGAATGTCTGGTCCGGCGTAGACGTCGCCAGTACGATCGCGTCGATCTCTTCAACCTGCAGGCGTGCATCTTGGAGCGCGTTCCTGGCGGCGTCGGTTGCAAGATGGGAAGTCAATTCGCCGTCAGCGGCGAAGTGACGCCTTCTTATGCCGGTTCTTTCGTGAATCCAGGAATCCGTCGTATCGAGAAACGATTCGAACTCCGAATTCGGGACGACTCGGCCGGGAAGCGCATGTCCGACCCCAACTGGAACTGCTCTCAACAAGACGGGACAGACCCTGCCTGGCCAACGTCTTCGTTCCCGGCACTGTCATCCAGAGATCCGACAGCGACTGACGCGACGCGGGCAACAAGCTTCTCGTGGAACTGAAGCTTCGCCAACCGGTATGCAAGGGCAACGGCAGCTTCAACGCTTGTCGCATCCGCGGAGCCGTGAGACTTGACGACAATTCCGTTCAACCCGAGAAAAACACCCCCGTTGACATGACGGGGATCTATGCGCCGCTTGAATCGTCCCAGCGACGCGTAGGAAAACAGCGCCCCCATCCGCGAAAGCGGCGAATACCGGAATGCCTCGTTCAAGAGTTCATCGATCAGGCTTGCCGTCCCTTCTGCCGCCTTGAGCGCGATGTTGCCGGTGAACCCGTCCGTCACCACGACATCTATGTCTTCCGAAGGGAAATCGCCTCCCTCGACAAAACCTTCGAACCGGTACCTGTTGGCTTTGGCCGCCGAGCTGATCAATTCATGTGCATGCCTGAGTTCGTCCCGGCCCTTGTGTTCCTCCGTGCCAACGTTGAGGAGCCCGACTCGCGGTTTCGGGAGACCATGTGCGGTACGCGCATACGAGACACCCATCAACGCGTATTTGAGCAGGTCTTCGGCATCCGCCCGTATGTCGGCCCCGACATCGAGCACAACGTTGAATTTCCCGGGATTCCTGGTCGGCCACAGTATCGCGATGGCGGGACGATTGACATGCGGCGCCTTTCGCAGGCTGATCATCGACAACGCGAGGAGCGCACCCGTGTTGCCGCAGGACACTGCGACCGTCGCCTCTTTTTCATGTACGGATTGCAGCGCACCCCACATGCTCGTTCCGCGTCCGTGGCGCATGACATGGCTGGGCCGATCGTTCATTCCGACGACAGCATCAGAGTGCCGGATCTGGCAGCGTCTGCCGAGGTCCGGCGAACGATTGACAAGGTCGTCGAGAGAGCCGAAATCTCCATGAACGATAAACCCGACGTCCTGGTGCCGGCGGGCAAATCCCTGCAACCCCTGTATCACGGAATCAGGTCCGTGGTCGCCCCCCATTGCATCAACGGAAATAACAATGGATTGCAAGTCTCGGGAAGGCTCCGGGGGAGCAGGTTCGTTCATTCCAGACCGAAAAGACGTCAGGCGACAACTTCCTGATCGTCTTCCAATTCAACGATGATGATTTCGCGACCCTTGTAGTGCCCGCACTCCGGACAGGCATGATGTCGACGCTTGACGCCACCGCACTCCGGGCACTCCTGCCAACTTGCGCCACGAATCCGGTCGTGGGACCGACGCTGGTTGCGTCGCGACCGGGTAACTTTTTTCCGAGGGACCGCCATGTTCCAATCCTTTGCTGTTTCGGCCGACTGAAAACAGGCCACCCAGTTTGTCAGTGCTACGATCTTCTAAACGCTCGTCGGGATGCCAGAAAATAGCCTGAAATGAAATTCCATCAAGCCTTTTTGCAAAAAAATCCGGACAAGGCCGGCGTCGTCTTCGATTATCTGCGATTCCAGGCGCCCCGCTGTCCCGAGGTATCGTTTAGCCGCATGTCTGTTCGAGTCGCGCGCGCATCCTTTCGTTCGCAATCCCCGTCATTTGCCACCCTTGAGGACAGCCAACGCGGCAAACGGACCTGGCGTCTCCACCAGCCCGGCGTTCTCGGCGACCGCCTTCGTGTTTTCATGGCGCGGATAGTCCGGGAGGCCCAGCGAGAGCGCTTCCGTTGCGACGTGAGACAGGTCGATCACGTCCGGCAGAGGTTCGATGGAATCATCGTCGGGACAGACCGAGACCGTGTTGGGTCCGGGCATCTCCAGATCGGGAACGAATGCGCGAACGATCGATTCCTCGATCCTGGACGTCACCGGCCGAAGGGACGCAACGCACGGTTGAACGACCGTTGCGCCAAGAAGACCTTCCAGTCGCCATGTTCCCTGCGTCTCGCGGGTAAGGGTTCCTTCAAACATCATGCGCCTGATCGACGAAACTCCCAGCATTCCCTGGATTTCGTCCATTTCCTGCCTGGAAAACCTGATTCTGAATTGGTGGAATCCCGATCGGGGCAGCCTTTTTGCGGACAGTTTCCTTTGGCTGCAGGAGGTTCCCGCCGTCGCATTGCTGCCTCTTTTACCGTGCGTCGCTTTCATGATAGTTCCGGGACCGAAGCGGTTGCTATTCTCGGGATTCCATCAGTTTATCGCAATCGTGCCCCGCTTGAACGACACGAAAAGGAAGCCTGAGCATGACGTTTTGCCAGATAGCTCCCGGGTCCGCCACAAAAAAGGCAATCCGGTTTCTGTTGGTTGCGGCAGTTCTCGCGATGACCGCATGTTCGGAGGTGATCAGAAGCCACGGCTACACGCCGTCGCAGGTCGATCTCGATCTCCTTCAAATCGGCGTCGATACCGAAGAGACCGTCGCCACCGCGATCGGTACGCCGGCATTCTCAAGCTCGACCGGGGAGAGCGAATGGTATTACCTGTCCAGCACTGTCAGGGAATATGCTTACAGGCATCCGGAGATCATCGACCGCCAACTGGTTGCCGTCAGTTTTGACGGCGGCGGCACTGTCAGCAATGTCGAGCGTTTCGGACTGGAAGACGGGCGGGTCATCGCGCTTAACCGCCGCGTAACGGATGTTGCGGTCAAGTCGCCCGGATTGATCCGGCAATTGCTCGGAAGCATAGGAAACATTACGTCGGACGACCTCGCCGACGGTCCGTAGCGACTCACCTCGATTGCCAGGCGCAACAGCTCAGTCCGCCACGAACTTCAGCGCCACTCCGTTGATGCAATAGCGCAGGCCGGTCGGTTCCGGACCGTCCGGAAACACATGCCCGAGATGGGCGTCGCATCGCCTGCACACGACTTCGGTCCGACGCATGAACCAGCTTCTGTCAACGCGTTCTTCGATTGCGTCTGCCGACAAAGGCCGAAAAAACGACGGCCAGCCGGTACCGGATTCGAACTTTTCTCCCGTCGAAAACAGCGGCTGACTGCAGCACACGCAACGGAAGGTACCGTCTCCTTTCGGAAACCCTTCATGCGTAAACGGACGCTCGGTCCCAGCCTGTCGTGTCACGCGATAGGCAAGCTCACCGAGTTGTTCACGCCATTCATCGTCGGACTTGGTTACCTTTTCTTTCGAAGTCATGGCCACTCGAATTGACCCCCTGTCCAAATGTTGGAAACGCAACACGCAGACGCCTGGCTGCCAGGACAAGAATACGCGCCTGATTCGTTCGAAACGTCCCTGAGAAACCGGCGGAAGGGAACTTCATCCGCCAGTATGGCTCATGTGGCGCGACATCTGACCCTGGACGGTGCCGCGGGAATAGTCGAAGTCATGGCCCCTGGGTTTCCTGGCAATGGCAGCATGGATCGCTTCGACGAGCGCGGTGTCATCATCCGTTTGCTCCCTCAATACAGTCCGCAGGTCGACCGAACCTTCCTGTCCGAGGCACTGGTAAAGGGTCCCGACGCAATTCAGGCGGACGCGGTTGCAGCTCTCGCAGAAATTGTGGCTGAGCGGCGTGATAAACCCGACTTTCTGTCCGGTTTCGACCAGGCGTACGTAACGGGCAGGACCGCCTGTTCGTTCGGCGGTATCAACGACGGTCCAACTCCTGGCAATGCGTTCGCGCACGTCACGGATCGACCAGAACTGTCCGATCCGGTTTTCGTTTCCGATGTCGCCCATCGGCATGACTTCGATGAACGTGATGTCGAGATCTTTCCTAGCGCACCACTCGATCAGCGACTCGAGTTCGTCCTCGTTGAATCCCTTCAGGGCAACCGTGTTGATCTTGACCCGGATTCCGGCAGAGAGGGCTGAATCGATTCCTTCAAGCACCTGCCCGAGGCGGCCCCAACGGGTAATTCGGGAGAACTTGTCCGGGTCGAGGGTGTCGAGGGAAACGTTGATCCTCCTGACGCCACAGCCGTAAAGATCCTCCGCGAACCGGCGTAGTTGCGAACCGTTAGTCGTGACCGTCAATTCATCCAGGCTGCGGGTGTCGAGGTGTCTCGACATCGAGCGGAAAAACTCGATGATGTTGCGCCGAACCAGCGGTTCACCCCCGGTGATCCGCAGCTTGCGCACTCCTTCCCGGACAAAGGCGGAACAGAGCCGGTCCAACTCCTCCAGCGTCAGGAGTTCGGCCTTTGGAAGGAACGTCATGTTTTCCGACATGCAATACACGCATCGAAAATCACAGCGGTCCGTTACCGAAACACGGAGATAGGTGATCGAGCGGCCAAAGGGATCGACTAGTGTTGGTACTCTCGCCATGGGAATGATTTAGCCGTCCGGGTGAATTCGTGCAAGCAAAGAGGGGCGCATCGGGGACATACCATGATTTTGTTGCCGCGTCATTGCCGACCTGGCCTTCCCGTTCACGATGTCCGCCCGATTCCGGCCCCACGGAGGCAAATGGCGCACGAAAGCTCCGAGATTCGGATTTTCAGCGATTTGCCGACGGAAGTCCGTCAAACGGCTGACGATTTCCTTATAGGCGCTCCCGGTCCCTCCGAATCATCCTGAACAACGAATCCGGGAAACATCCGATTGATCGGCATTCGGATGAATCGCCAAACCGCGTTCGATCCGTCCGCTTCCCGTCGCGACGTGGGGAGGAAATGGTGTCAGCGTTTCCGACCGGTTCGAAAACGCATCCCGAAAAGGCCGGTTCGTCGCGCCCGACCCTGGAGACGACGCAGGTTTGGAGGCGGGTCAATCAATAGCCGGGACGACCGCTGCCGAAAGGCGGACCGGAGCAGCCCGAACCATGAGCGCGTTCGTTGCCCGCGCAACTGAAATCCGTCACGACGACTGCCGGTCGAAAGAGTCGGGACAAGGCGGTATTGGCGGAAACTCCGACTCGGATTCCTGACAAACAGGCCGTGATCAACCCTTACACCTTTGATAAACGGGTCCAATCAAATGACGAGAACGACCAGGGTTGGGGCGATGGCCAAAAAACAGTGCGCCAGGGTATCGGTTGCCCCCATGATGGATTGGACGGACCGCCACTGCAGGTTTTTTCACCGGCAGTTTTCGCGCCGCACGATGCTTTATACCGAAATGATTCCCGCCCAGGCACTCGTTCATGGCGCCGCCCCTCGACTGCTGGAATTCAATCCGGCCGAGCATCCCGTCGCGCTTCAAATTGGCGGATCGTGCCCCGACCAACTCGCCGGAGCGACTCGCGTCGGATGCGAGGCCGGCTACGACGAAATCAATCTGAATGTTGGATGCCCGTCGGGACGTGTCAGGGAAGGAGGCTTCGGGGCTTGCCTCATGGCGGATCCGGACCACGTCGCGCGTTGCGTCGAGTCCATGCAGTCAGTGGCCGGGAACACGGAGATCACGGTCAAGTGCCGAACCGGAATCGACGACCAGGATCCACATGTTGCGCTGCCCGGGTTCATCGGCAGGGTCGCCGCCGCGGGCGTGACGATCATCGCCATACACGCCCGGAAGGCGCTGTTGAACGGGATAAGCCCGCGAGACAACAGGCGGATTCCACCCCTCGACCATGAACTCGTCACGCAGATGAAACAGCGATTCGGGCGGCTCTCGATCATACTCAATGGCGGCTTGGAGTCCCTGGACCAGGCTATCGATCACCTGAACTCCGGGATCGACGGCGTCATGTTCGGGCGTGCGGCCTACAACAACCCGTCAGGCATTCTCGGACCGGCCGATCGCCGCCTGTTCAAAGAGACCGGAAGCGACGTGTCTCCCGAAGTCGCGGTACAGGCAATGATTCCCTACATCGAATCCGAACTGGCGCGAGGACAGCGGCTCCACGCAATCACACGCCACATGATGGGCGCTTTCGCGGGGCGTCCGGGTGCCCGACGATGGCGCCGCAAGCTCTCGACCGCTGGACAGCATCAGGGGACCGGTCCGGAATTCATTGAAGCGGCATTACGGGAAATCGATGCGCCGGCCAGGGATGAAAACGCGCCGTTCGCATGAGGACGCCGAATCCGCGCGAGCGCGCCCGGCGGCAATGCCCTTGCGGGTGTGCAGCACCGCCAGGCGGGAAGATCGATGCTCCTTGTTCTGGCCGCACTGACCGTGACGGCGGGTGCCCCGATCGAGATGAACCTTTCCCGCCCTTTTTCCTTGTCAGGTACCTAGCCGGGCGCCCGGAGCGATGCCTTCGGATCTGGCCCATTCAATTGCGGGAATTTTTCCCTGACCATCAGGGCGAACACGTTTCATCACGATACGGCCTCCATTGCCCTGAACGGTGACACCGTCAACCGAAACATCCGCGATGTCGCCAACCGGTCCGAATCCTTCGGTTCTGGAACTGTCAAATATCTGGATTCGCTTGCCTTCATGGGTCGTCCACGCGCCAGGTGCGGGATTCGCCGCCCTGATGATATTGTAGGTCTCGACGACCGGTTTCGACCAGTCGAGTCGCGCCTGCTCCCTGCCGAACCAGCTTTCATATGAACCGTCGTCAAGCCGCTGGTCGTGGCGAATGACAACTCCTGCCTTGACCAGGTCCAGGCTTTCCATCATCGCATCGACACCCATTGGAAACAGTTTCTTGAAATAGACATCTCCCAGGGTTTCGTCAGGCCCGATCGGGCATGTCTTCTGCATCAGGATCGGCCCTTCGTCCAACCCGTCGTTCGGCCAGAATATCGTCAGTCCTGTCATGGACCTGCCCATGGCGATCGGCCAGTTGATCGAACTCGGGCCCCGGTGATGCGGGCAAAGTGACGGATGGTACTGGAATGTCCCGATGCGCGGTGCGTCGAGCACCGCTTGCGGCACGAAGAGCAATACATAGGCCATCAGGCAGATGTCGGCTTCGAAGCCCTCCATGAGTTCGAGGGCTTCCGGTGTTTTCCAGGAGCCTGGCTGGTGAACGGGAAGCCCGTTGTCCGCTGCTGCCTCCGCCAGGGGGTCCACGGGCCGGCCGGCCTTCTGCGGCGCGCAGCAAACCGCGACGACCTCTTCACCCCTCTCGAGCAGTCGATCCAGGACCGCTTTTCCGAACGCCTGTTGTCCATGTACCACGATTCGCATTCCCAACTCCCGATTGTTTCCTCTCGGCCCGAGCGATTTCAGGCCTGCCTGAAAATGACCCTTTCCGCCCCGACCGGACGATCACTCCGGCACAAGCAAGGTCCGTACGTCATTGATGTTCCGGCGCTGTCATTCTTCGACCGCCAAGGGCCGAATGGGCACCAACGCGCTCAAACGCGCTGCCGACCGATGCGGCAGCCACCATGACCACGTCTCGAAATTCCGCTGCCGCGGGACTTGCATCCGGCGAAGCGTACAGCTGGGACGGCCGTTGCCTGAATCGCGGAGCATGTCAGGCAAGCTTGCCTACGCGCTCCCGGCCGGTTCCTGCCGACAACTCCGAATCCCCGACCAGGCCATGTTTCGTCGGTCGCCGCTTCAGGGTCCTGTCGGCCGATCCGGATTCACCGGCCGCCCGAACTTCGGTAACCCAGGTCGCCTGAACATGATCGTGCAGCCGCAAGGTATGCTCCCGGACAAGTCTTGACGCCAGGTCCGCGTCTCGCTTTTCCAGCGCGTCAATTATTGCCATGTGTTCGCCGACAGACCGGATTGCGCGGTCGCTTTCCTCGATTGCACGGCGCCTGACGGCACGCATGTGCATGAACAGCCCGTCGGTCAAGTCCTTGAGCAACGCGCATTTTGACAATTTCAGGATGCCCTGGTGAAAGCGGATATTGGCTTCCGAGTATTCTCCGACATCCCTGGTGACCGACGACTCGCTGTACTTTTCCGCCAGTGAGCGAATCCTGCGGATTTCAGCATCGGACGCCCGGACGGTCGCCAGGCGCACGGCCATGCTTTCGAGCGCCGCCCACGCGATGATCATTTCAAGGATTTCGTCGAGCGACTTGCGCCTGACATAGACACCCCTCCTCGGCTGTATGGTCACGAATCCGTCCTGTTCAAGGCGCGCGAGCGCTTCCCTGACCGGCGTTCTCGAAATTCCCAGTTGCTCGGCCATCTTCCGTTCGTCCAGCCGCAATTCGGCATTCTCGGCATAGATATTCATCTCGAGAATCGCGGCGAGCAGGACATCGTAAATGTGATCCTTGAGCGTGTGTCGAATGGAAATCGGTTTCAGTTCTATGCTCATCCCCTCAAGCCGCATTCAACATCGAAGCTGCCGTCAGAACTCCGTTCCATCAAGCCGACGTGCGAAGTTGCCGCCCGCTCGCCGGTTCGTATAAGTGGCAGCGCCTTGCCCGAAAACAAGGTTTTGTTTCAGGTATCATGTATACCACATCACGGTGAACCGGCACAATAACCGATTGTTCGAAACCGTGTCCGGGTTGATCTGTCGCCTGCCCCGGGATGGAATCATTCAACGGCGGAACTTACCACTCTCCGACCGGGACCAGGAAAGCCCGTGACGCTCCTTTCCCGGATGTCCGAGTCACTTTTCGGATAACGTTCTGATCGAATTGACGATATGGCGTGTTGTGGTATACATAATACCAAATGAATTTGAACGTTGTTGACCTTGCGATGGAAAGCGGCAATTGTCTCGGCAACCGAAAGGACGGTTTGCAATGTTTCTGACCGAGAATCGTTCCAAGGAATTGCTCTCCGGATACGGCGTGAGGATTCCTGCTGGTCGGACCGCGAAATCGGAAACTGAAGCCGTCGCCGTTGCCGGCGAACTTGGGTGCAGCCAATTCGCAGTCAAGGCGCAGATCCTCGCAGGGGGCCGCGGGCTTGCCGGAGGAGTCGGTTTTGCAAATTCCCCCCGAAACGCCGGAATCGAAGCGCGGAAGATTCTCGGCACCCGACTGGTGACCGAGCAGACCGGCCCGGAAGGCGAAACTGTCGAGACCGTCTACGTGGAAGAGGCCGTGAACTTCCGTTCTTCACTGTATTTCGCGATCGTTATTGATCAGACGACGGCAATGCCTGCACTCCTGGGCTCTTCGGAAGGCGGCGTGGAATTCGAGGAAAAAGCAGCCCGGAATCCGGACATTCTCGTCACCTGCCCCCTGTCTCCCGACTGTTCGGGAGACAATGTCGAAATCATCGACTTTCTCGCCCGCATGGGAATCCCGGAAAACCACAGGGACGGCGCTTTCGAATTGGTGAACGGTTGCGTGAAGGCGTTCGGGGATCTCGACATCAACATTCTCGAGATCAACCCGATGGCAATCACGGAAGGCGATGAGGTCCTGGCGGTCGATGCAAAGATTTCGCTCGACGACAACGCGCTCTTTCGCCATCCGGAATACGAAGCCCTTTCCACGGAACTGCAGCCCGACCCGGTCGAACAGACCGCCAGGGAAAACGAAATCAACTTCGTTCGCCTTGGCGGAGACATCGGAGTCGTGACCAATGGTGCCGGACTTGGACTAGCCACGAACGACATGCTGATCGACGCGGGTGGGCGACCGGCAAACTTCATGGATATTCGAACAACGGCGACCAGCCTGCAGATCGCGAAGGGCGTAACGCTCCTGCTCGAGGACACCTCCGTCAAGGCTATACTTCTCAACGTCCACGGCGGAGGCATGACAGTCTGCGATACCGTTGTCGAAGGGCTCGCGTTTGCCTACTCGCGATCTGCTCGCCGACCTCCGGTCATTGCGCGTCTCGCAGGCCAGAACGCGCCGTGGGCGCGAACGATCCTGAAGGACCGGCACCTGCCCTATGAGCATTTCGAGTCGATGACTTCGGCCATTGCACGCGTCGTGTCACTCTGATCGGCAAGGACGTCATTCATGGGAATTCTCGTCGACCGGAGCACCAGGGTCATTGTTCAGGGAATGACCGGAAGGTCGGGCACTTTCTACACGGATCTCGCCCTGCGTTACGGTTCGGCCTATGTTGGAGGAGTCAGGCCGGGAAAGGGCGCCACGAGGCATGTGGGCCTGCCGGTCTTCGATACTGTCGCTGAAGCCATGGCAGAGACAGGTGCGACGGCGAGCCTGATCCTGGTACCCGCACATCATGCCGCCGACGCGATGCTGGAGGCCGTTAAAGCCAATATCGGCGTGGCTGTCTGCGTGACGGAGCGGGTACCCGTGCACGACGTGATGCGTGTCCGGGCGGCGCTCGAGAACTCGACCACTGTGCTTGTCGGCCCCAACTCCCAGGGGGTCCTGACGCCTGACGAATGCAAGATCGGCGTGATGTCGACAGCCGATGCCCGGCCAGGATGCATCGGGATTGCGTCACGCTCCGCATCCCTGACGAGCGAAATTGTTGCTCAGACGAGTCGTGCGGGCCTCGGGCAATCTACGACCGTTGGAATTGGAGGGGACCCGATTCACGGACTCGGCTTCCGGAGCTGCCTCGAGATGTATCTGCATGACGAACAGACAAGGGGCGTGATCCTGATCGGCGAGATCGGCGGCACGGAAGAAGAGCAGGCTGCCGAGTACCTGTCCTCGGAATCCTTTCACAAGCCGGTCGTTGCGTTGATTGCGGGCAGGCACGCGCCCCGCGAGCGCCGCATGGGCCATGCCGGAACCCTGTCGATGTTCGGGTCAAGGTCGGTCCAGGAGAAATCTGACCGTCTCGCCGCCGCGGGTGTCCAAATCGCGTCGGATGCGGACCAAGTCACACCGATGATGGCCGCGGCGCTGGCCGAATCACCGGAATAGCCAACGGGCGCAGTTTGACAACGGCGTACCAGGCTGCCTCCGCCCCTGTTCAGAATGAATCGTTCGATCCGAGAGAAATACGCGGTCAGGGGATGGGTCAAGTTCCCGGTCGATCCGCGTCTCCGGTCATGGCTTGCGGCCGCAGCGCCGGCGGCGTTCGAGGCCGCCGCCGCTCCGGACGTTCGAAGGGAATGGCTCCGTCACGGCGACACCTGGCTCGTCGGCGTCTCGGCACTGCCCAACCACGCGGACGGATCGGTCGGCGGATCCAGGCCGCTTTCCTGCAGCGCGACTGATTTCATCAAGGAAATCCAGGGGTTTACTGCCTGGGACCGGGCCCAGGTGTCGGTCTGTTTTCGGGGGTATCCGCGGCGTGATGCGCATGAATCGATCAACGCGCACAGGTACCGGGTGGATCGGGACGCGGCCCATGTCGATGGCCTTCATCCGGTCGGTACCGGAAGACGGCGCCATCTCCGGGAATTGCATCGGTTCGTGCTCGGGATCCCTGTGAATGAATCGCCCGCGAAAGCGGCGCCATTCGTGGTCTGGGACGGATCTCATGAAGTCATGAGAAAGGTATTCCGGGAGGCATTCGGATCGTTGGAACCGGACCAGTGGAGCGATGTCGACGTTACCGACGTCTACCAAGACGCGCGACGATCGATCTGGGCAGACTGCGCCAGGCGCGAACTGCCGGCCAGTCCGGGCGAAGCCTACCTCGTCCACCGCTTCGCATTGCACGGGATGGCGCCATGGCCGGACACCCTGCACGGACCCCGGGAAGGGCGCATGATCCTTTACTTTCGTCCGCCATTTCCGCTCGGTCGCGCCTGGCTGAACGATCCGTAACCCCGGTATACCCGGCTCGCCGGAAATCCGGGCCTGTCACCAGAAACGGACCCGGGCATGGCGCGGACAAGGCTCAAGGAAAACTTCCCAAGTGAACGTCGGCTGGAACGCGCACGCCGGACACGTCCAGTTCATATTGCCCGAACAAGACATGGGATCGATCCAGCGTCTCCTGGCATCGGACGAATCCGTAGCCCATGGCCCGTCCGGCATTGTGGCCGAATCCTCCGCTGGTCAGCCAGCCGACACTCTGACCGTTCCGGATAATGGCCTCTCCGCCAACCAGTTCGACGCCCGGTCGCCCGGTCGAAAATCCCGCCCAGATCTTCGTCACTCCAACCCTTCGTTGCCGGATCAATGCATCTCGACCTTTGAAGTCCCCTCCCCGATCGATGCCGGTTGCCCACTCGAGACCTGCCTCCAGGGGAGTCGTGTCAGGCCCGATGTCAGATCCCCAGGCGGGACGGCCTTCTTCGAGCCGAAGACTCTCGAGACATAGATTGCCTGCAAGTCTCAGCCCGAATTCCTGCCCCGATTCGACAAGCACCCGGTAGACCGTCCTTGCAGCACCGATTGGCACATGCAATTCCCAGACTGGCCCGGCAGACGATGTCATGTGAATCGCCAGGCAGCTTTCAGGGCCGATTCGAATATGCCGCGCGCGGCCGGCTGGAAACCCTCCTTCCGAAACGTCGTCCGGGGTTGACGAGCCCAATATGGCGCGCCCTTCCGGACCAAGGAGGGTGAGAGCACAGGAGTCCTCGGTGCCATCCCGGAGTTCGAACCGGTCCGCGTCATCGCTCCACCTGCGAATCCAGTCCGAAATCCGGGTCGCCGTTCCGACACCGCCAAACAGGTAATAGTCGTCGGGGGCAACTCGCGCCACCAGGGCATCACACTCGATCCCTCCCCTGTCGTTCAGCATCGGTGAATGGACGGCCGTTTCAACGGGACCCGAAACCTCGCCGGCGGCGACCCTTTTCAAAGCCTCGCACGCGTCCGGACCCGTGATCCGGAGCTTGGCGCACGATGACCTGTCGAGAAGCACGGCGGTCGTCGTCGCGGCACGGGTTTCCCCCGCAACCGCCTCGTTCATGGACGTCGTTCCGACGCCCGGGGACGCGAACCGTTTGTCTCCCTGGTCCCGGCCGGCGAACCAGTCGACCTGTTCCCAGCCGAATTTTTCGCCGAACCGGCCGCCTGCCGACTTGAGTTCATCGTGCAGGACCAGGTGTCGGTACGGGCGTCCGGCAACGGCATTTCCCCGCGGCCGCGCCAGGGTATAGTGGGCGGCGTAGGCGTCGCGCGTACGTCTCCCGACCCAGTCCCTGTTCCGGTGGGGCGCGCCGAACCTGCGAATGTCGACGGGCCCGAGATCGAATGGCGGCTCGCGTTCGCAGACCAGCCTCGCCAACGCCATGCCGGCACCGCCCGCCGCCGCGATCCCGAAGGCGTTGAAGCCCGCGCCGACATAGAAATTCCGCAGTTCCGGAGCCTCTCCGAGGATGAAATTTCCGTCGGGAGTGAAACTCTCCGGCCCGTTGATCAGCTGCCGAACGCCGGCGGTCTTCAGTGCCGGCACCCGGTCGATTGCGGGTTGCATCAGCTGCTCAAATTGATCCCAGTCCGGGGGAAGAAGGCAAAAGTGAGAATCATCCTGTTTGCCTCCCCCGGCCCATGGCACCGGATTCGGTTCATATCCTCCCATCACAAGCTTACCGGCATCCTCCTTGAAATAGGTTAGCCGGTCAGGGTCCCTCAGCGTCGGCAGAGTGGTGGGTAATCCGGCAACAGGAGTCGTGACCAGGTATTGATGCAACAGGGGAACCAGCGGGACAGACACTCCGACCGAAGCGGCAAGCCAACGCGTCCATTGCCCGGCACAGCAAATCACCGCGCCGCAGGTGATGCGCCCCCTGCCGGTTTCGACCGCCGTGACCGCCTTCCCGCACGAATCGATTTCTACTGACAAGACCTCGGTGTTTTCCAGGATCCTGACACCGGTCATCCGCGCGCCTTTCGCAAGCGCGGCGGTCAGGTCCGATGGATTGACCTGTCCGTCGGTGGGCAGGAATGTCGCTCCGACGACGTCATCCGTCGACATGGGTGGCCACAAAGTTCGGGCTTCGCCCGGAGTCAGGACCTCCATGTCCAGGCCGAACGATCGGGCGAGGGATGCCTGGCGCCGAAGTTCTTTCAGTCGATCCGGACAGCACGCCAGTCTCAGTCCGCCGGTCATTTTCCACCCGGTGGCGATTCCGGTCTCGGCCTCGATTCGCTGGTACAAGTCAACCGAGTACCTGAGCAATTCTGTGATGCACGAGTGCGCGCGCAGTTGCCCGACCAAGCCGGCAGCGTGAAAGGTGGTCCCCGAAGTCAGGGAACGGCGTTCAAGAAGAACAGTGTCAGTCCACCCGAGCTTGCCGAGGTGATACGCGGTCGAACAGCCGGCAACACCGCCGCCGATGATGACCACACCTGCCGTATCCGGTAACGCGCCCACTGGAAGGATCAGGACTCGAGGTATTGGCCGTAGGTCGACCTGAACCGGGCAAGGTTGTCTTCGGAGTAGGCACGATAGTCAAAGTCGATGATCGAATGGTTTTCAGACACCATGCTCCACATGGTCTCGCGCAGGAGCGATGCGCATTTCATTGCGTGGTATTGCTCGAGGAGCTGATCGGTGACCGTACGCGCAAAATAGGTATCGAGCATCCAGCGTTCCTGGGCTTCATCAAGTTCGTTGTTCGACGCGAGGCCGCCTAGGTCGAAGAGGGGCGAATTGAATCCCGCGTAGTCCCAGTCGATCAACCAGATTTTCGTTCCGTCATCGATGAAATTCGCCGCGAGAAGATCATTGTGGCCAAAGACGATCTCGACGGGTGACACAGTAATCTCCAGCGTTTCCGCGGCCGCGCGCAACTCCGGCAACAGCTGCACATAAGGGCTTTTCACGGCTTCGAGATCAGCTGCATAGTTCCGGATCACGTGAAAGACCCAGAACATCAGGGCAGGCCCGTGGAGATGTTTCGGGATGTCCGCGTGGCACGAGGTGACAACCGAAAGCGCGCGGTCAAGGGTTTCCCGGTCGCGGAAGTCACGCGCTTCGAGAGTGCGGCCTTCGATGTAGTCGAGAACCAGGATTCCGGGCTCGTGGTAGACGACTCCGGGGGATATCCCGGCGGCGCTCGCGGCGCGACTGGCCGACAGCTCATTGAAACGCATGATATGGTGAACAGGAATGTCGTCACCGCAACGGACTACGAAACGGCGCCTCCCGTCTTCTGCAAGGTAGTTGACGTTGGTGATTCCGCCGCTCAGCCTGGTCAGGGAGACCGGTCCCGACCAAACGGGAAGCGCCCTGATGATTTCAAGATCCTGCTGCATACGAGATTGTCAGACCTCCGGATCTACCGGTTTGCCGGAAAACTCACGAAAGGTCCGGCGGGTTCGCCATGCTCCCGCCACCCGGTCGCCCTGCCCCGGCGCGTTGGCCGCGGCGAGATCCCCGCCGCCGCCTGAGGCCGCGAAGCAACTTTTCCCGGCCCGGGAGTTCGTCGAGAATGAGTGCCCGCTCATCCGGAGACAGGTCGTTCCATCCATCGATTTCCGCCCGCGTCCGATGACAGCCGAGACAGATTCCGGCGTCCGGGTGAACCAGGCACACGCTGACACATGGGGAATCGACTTCATTTCTTTTCCAGATTTCCGATGATCGGGCGCTGGTCATCCGGTAGCTCCTTCAGGTTTCTCATGCGCGCCAGGACACCCTGCAAGATGTAGGCAGCAGCCACGCTGTCAACCACTTCCTTTCTCCGCTTTCGCGACAGGTCGGCCTCGAGCAGAACCCGTTCCGCGGCGATTGTCGACAACCGTTCGTCCCACAACAATACGGGAATTCCGAGACCTGCGCGGACATTTTCGGCAATCGCCCTGGCCGACTGGCACCTGGGACCCTCGGAGCCGTCCATGTTTTTGGGGAGGCCGACAACCACGCCGGCGCAGCCGGACTCAGCAGCGATTTCTGCCAGCCTCGCGACGATTCGCGTGAACGAACCCTTCTTTCGGCGAATTGACTCGCGTGGACTGGCCGCGCACCTCATGCGGTCCGAAACGGCGACACCGATCGTCTTGTCCCCCAGGTCCAGCGACATGAGCGGATGATTACCGGCGATGTTCGCCGCGAATTCCCGTGGGTCGTCGAATACGCCCGTCACTGGCCGATGCCCCCGCTGCCGGGTCGCGAGTCCGCGGGGGTCCCGTTTCCGGCTCCTTTCCCTTCCTCGGAACGTCGGGTGGTATTCCCGCGTTCCGGATTCGCCACCCGATCGTCCTCATTGAAACCTGCTCCGGTTCGATCCGTTTCAAATGCTTCGGATATGCGGCTGGCCGAGGGGCGATCACTCGCTGCCTCGAGGATCTGTCGGATTTCCTCTGCCGAAGGACGAACAGCTGCTTCGGAAAGCAGTTGCTGCCAGGTCCGGATCGCCTGCGCCTTGCGCCCGGCCTGCAACAGGGCAATCGCCGAGAGATGCCGCGCACGCCTGTTTTCCGGATCCCTCGCGAGCGCCCGCGAGAGGACGGCCTCGGCCTCGGGAGAGATATAGCCCCCTGCCGCGCCAATCATGTAGACGGCAAGGTCATTGAAGTCCTCGGCCCCTGCTTCGGTACCCAGCGCATCGATCAAGCGCGCCTGGACCTGCCTGGCCTCGAACAGCCGGCCAAGTCTTGCCTCGTGCCTAGCGAGGAGTCTCAACCCGGTCACGTCATCGGGACGGGACGAGACGACAGCCCGGAGCTGCCGAACGAGTTCTTCCTCCTGTTCTGCCGGCTCGATTGCCGGGACACGCACCGTACGCTCGGCATCAAGCTGACCGGGACGATTTGCATTCATCACGCGTATCCGTTCTGACAGCGGAAGGTCGGGCAACCCCGGCGAGCCGACCAGGCCGTAGAGGCCAAGGCTGCCAACGCCCAGGAAAACCACGAGGAGCGCGACCGCAATGCGGGTTGCGGTCCTGCCGGCGGGACCGGGTTCGGATTCTTCGCGAGATCTCCTGTCGGCAGCGAGGATTCGCCGCGAGATTTCAAGACGTGTCGGACCCGCCTGATCTTCCGTAAGCACACCGCGAGCGACATCCGCGTCAACCGAAGCCAACTGGTCCTTGAATACGTCCAGATCGTGCGACGATGGCGTCCCGAAGGATTCCTTCCCGCTTACGAGCGGCCTGACGGCGGCAGCGATCACGGCGGCCAGGATTAGTCCGATGACGAGCCAGAACATTGGAAATTGGCAACTCCCATTGGCGTTCAATGACGCTCGCGACCCGGCCCGGTTTCAGCCGGATGTGCCTCGCGCCGCCGCGGGCATTCGTACCGTTTTTCGGTTGATCCGGGAAGTGGCGCCGCTGCCGGCGCACATGCACGACCTTCTGACGGCTCAGGTACGACTGTTAACGGTTTTTGAGAAGCGCGGGATTTTGGGTGGTATTGCGCGTTTTCTGGTTTAGTCGGTCTGTCCTGGCGATCGAATCTGGGCCATCGGGGATGTTTTCGTTGTGCGTGGTTGGCCTGCACTGGACGGTTTTCTTTCCCGTCGGCCTGTTCGGCAGGGTGTTTTCGGAGGTTTGATTCGGGCGTCGGTTGACGTGCCATGCGAGCGGGGAACTTCTTTCATCGGGCTTTTCGGGGTTTCGGCCCGGTGCCGCGGCCTTGCTCGGGAGCGTTGCCGCTCATTCCCTGACGATGTCATTCCAGTCCATGCTGTCGGGAGGTCTGCGTCTTTCGAGCCTGACGTGATCGGGCAGGACGACGGCTTTGCGGATGGCTTCGCCCTGTCGGTCCCCGGCCTCGTCGCCGTCCTGTGCGAGCACGAGGGCCTCGAGGTTTGGAAGGATATTGGCGGCATGCTGGATCTGGGCGCACTGGGATCGTGACGGCGCGCCTGCGGTGGAGAGGAAGGCATGGTCGGGCGGGCAGTGTTCGAGTTGAGCGATGCTGAGAGCATCAAGGCCGCTTTCGGTGACGACGAGCGCCCGCAGGGATGCGGCTTGTGTTGCGGCGTGGATGGCACAGAGGGCCCGTGTTCCGCCGGTTGCGAAGCGGCGTGGCCCGTCGGGGGGCGCGATCTCGAAGCCGGTGAGAGAGCGGTGCCGGTCCCGGTGGGCGAACAGGACCCGTCCGTTCCGGTCGCAGCGGATGGTCGGGCGTGTGGTTTTCAGCGTGTGCGCCGTGATGCCGCGGCTGATCAGCCATGGCGGCGCGGGATGGGGTTTCGCGGCCTTCCAGGTGTCGCGGAAGGATGCCGCGGCCTGCGGGGCGGTGGTTTGGGACGGTGCGAACCGGTCCCGGATATCGGCGAAGGTCAGGCCCCTGTTGACCATGAAGTCGATGATGGTTCCGTTGTCGGTGTTGTCCTGTGTGTTGAAGTAGACCCAGTGTCCGTTGCCGCGTTTCCCGAGGACGAGCTTTGGCTGTCCGTCGGCCCGCAACACGGGACAGTTGCGTGTCGAGGCCTTGAGGTCCCGGGCATATCCCCACTGTGCGGCGATGTCTTCGAAGGGCCTGCGCTTGAGGGCGTCGAAGTCGACGCGCGGGCGGTCAGTTCCCGGAATGGCGCAACCTCCAGGAGTCGCTGTCGATGGCGACGATTGTCGCCTTGTGTGTCAGGCGGTCGACGGCGGCGGCGATTCCGGCGGCGCCGGGGAAGACCCGGTCCCACTGTGCGAAGCCGAGGGATGTTGTGATCATGGTGGAGCGTCTGCGGTAGCGCCGGGCGATGATGGTGTAGAGGATGTCGGCGAGGCGGCTGTCGAGCCTGATGTAGCCGATTTCGTCGAGGACGAGGAGGCGCGGGCGCGCGAGCACGGTGAGGCGGTGCAGGAGCGCCTGCCTGCTGTCGAGGGCGGCGAGGTCTGCGAGCAGGTTTGGCGCGGCCTCGAACCGCACGGTGTGTCCGCGCAGGAGCGCCTGGTGGGCGATGTTGGCGGCGATCATGGTCTTTCCGGTTCCCTGCCCGCCGACGAGCACGGCGTTGTCTGCACGGCTGATGAAGGCGAGGGTCATCAGTTCACCGATGGCTTCGCGGTCGATGTCGCGCGGCCATGTCCAGTCGAAGTCGGCCAGTGGGGAGAAGGCCGGGAGCCGGGCGGCGGCGCGTCGTCGTTCGAAGCTGCGGGCGCGTCGCTCGTGCTCCTCGTTGGTGATGAGGTCCTCGAGCCAGTCGGCCTCGGCGACCTCTCCCCAGCGGGCGAGCAGTCCATGCAGGCCGAGAGCACGGGCACGGTCCTCGAGGGTGATCATTCCGGTTTTCCTTTCTTCCTGTTCTTCATGGCGCGTTCATAGGCTTCGAGGCCGGTCGCGCGCGGGGTGGTGATGCCGGGGTCGGCGGCATCGGCTCCGAGTTCCGGCGGCAGCCTGCCGGCGCCGCGGTCGGTCTCGAGAATGCGGATGACGGTGTTGGGATGGGGCGAGCCGCGCTCCAGCGCGCGGGCGATGGCCCGGTCGAGTTCATCGGCGCCATGACTGTCGAGCAGGCGTGTCAGGGTTCGCGCGATCGTCGCGACGTTGTCGTTGCGCGCGCCTGCGGCGGCGAGGAGGCCCTGTGCACGGGGGACGGCGCGGATCAGCCGGTCCCGGGTCCCCATGGCCCGTCCGTGCCGCTTGCTGGCGATGAGCGCCTTGACATGTTCGGGATCGTCGATCTGCCGCTTGCTGTCCCATGAGCGCTTGTGGGCCGCGACCTCGCGCTCCCCGTCGAGGATGCGGACCCGCTCGGGAGAGGCCACGACCGTGAGGGTGGCGCCGACATGTTTGTGCGGTACGCTGTAATCGTTGGTGTCGAAGCGGGCATAGGGGGTCTTTCCGATCCGCACCGGGCAGATTTCGTCGGTCGGGAAGGGTACATCGGGCAGCGGGACCAGCAGCTCGCGCTCCCGGGCGAAGGCGTCCCCGACCGTGATATCGTCATCCTGCGGCCACGGGCGCTCGAGGGCCGGGCCGAAGCACCATTCCAGGGCGTCGGCGTTGAGTTGGTCGAGCGGGGTGTTGATGTCGCGCCCGGCCATGAATGCCGAGCGGACATAGCGGATATTCCGCTCGACGCGTCCCTTCTCCTGTGGCCGGCGCGGCCAGGTGACCGGTGCCTCGAAGGCATAATGGCCGGCGAAGGCGAGGAATGTCGGGTTGTAGGTGATGGCCGGGCCGCGCCGCGCGGTCACCACGCTCTTGAGGTTGTCGTAGAGCAGGGAACGGGGAACACCGCCAAAGGCTTCGAAGGCGGCGACATGGCCGGCGAGGAAGGCGCTCATGTCCGCGGTGTAGGACAGGCGCAGGAAGCTGCACCGTGAATAGCTCAAGGTCATGACGAAGCCCATCAGCTTGCGCTCGGCCCGGCCGATGGTGACCCGCCCGAGATCGACCCAGTCGACCTGGGCCTGCTCGGCCGGGAGGAAGTTGAGCCGCATCGACGCCTCGGGTTTCTTCTGCGGCCTCAGTCCGAGGTCGCGCAGGAGGTGGCGGAAGTGGTCCAGCCCGCCGGTGTAGCCCCGCTGCCGGACCTGCTCGTGGAGAACCCTGGCCGAGAGGCCCGGTTCCTTCTCGAACTGTTCCGTGATGAACGGGATGTAGGGGTCGATCATCTTCGTCCGCGAACGGCGCGGCACACCGGCGCCGCCGAGCGCACGTCTCACCGTGCTGTGATGGATGTTGAGATGCCGCGCGATGGTCCCGACGGGCCAGCCTTCGGCCCGGTGCAGGCGCAGGATCTCGCTGCGGGTCTGTTGGTCGATTGCCATGGAACTGTCACTCCTTTCGCCGTCTCGAGGGCCGTGGCCATGCGTCTGCACGCACCAGGCCCGTGCAGGCCCGCCCGCATCGTGAGCACCGGGGCGCCGAATCACGCCACCACGGTGGTTTCGACCCGATAACCGGGAGTTTCGGGGCCGGGGAACCATGGTCCGTTACGGAATCTTTCGAAGTCCGCTCCGGGACGGTGGCGACATCCGCTTCAACAGGGTGCATCCGGCGACGGCGTTCCTCCTCCGCCCGGCGTATCCGGAAGCGCTTCTGGCGCTCCCGGTTCAGCCTCCGTCCCGTTTCGGTGTTCGCGTGCCGGCGGTTGGCCTCGCGGCGACGCGCGCGGCGGCCTTCCGCACTGCAGGACTTCGAACAATACTGATGACCGTGATCGCAGCGCGCGCAGAGAATGACCTGGGCGCGGCACCGCTTGCAGATGAAAACCCGGCCCTGTGAACACATCCGCCGCCGTCAGAGCGGGGTGGACCCGGACACCGAACTGCCTGATAATAGGCAGGAACCCGGTCACCATGACCGGTTCTCCGGGTGCGGCGCCGGTGTTCTTTCCGTGAACTTTGGCCGGTGCCGCATCGCTCTCTCCGACGCCGCTTCTGCACCCTCCGGCCGGAAACCGCGACCCCGGATCCGGACCCGTTACACAACAGGACTGACAACAGGGCCGCCCGGTCCGGGCGGAGGAGCGTCACCCGTTCCCGGTGCCAGGCGTCAGGGCCGGCGCCGCGGTTATCCCGCTAAAGGCCGAACCGTCATCCCGGACCGGCGGCAACAGGGCTCCGATACAAAAGGACGGAAACAACGGGGGCGCTACGATAGGGTCGACACAACAGGATCGCCGCAATAGGGAAAAAAACGCGGCAAACCACCCAGAATGCCGCGCATTAGTTCAGCCACTAACAACGACTTTCGTTCGCCGCCCTCATGTCGATACGGCGCATGGAAATCGGCGCGAATCATGTCTATGTGCACATACGCGCGGATCCGGTCCGGTCGGTCCGGATCATCGGTGCGTCGCCGGAACAAGAGCATGGGGCAGCTGCGGTCGATGAAGCGGTACTCGGCAATTGCCGTCGCCAGGGAAGCTTTCCGCCGCAACTCCGGTTGGGAACGAGCCTGGCGCTCTCCCGACCCCGGGCGCGCCTACGACATCGTCGTCGTCGGCGCCGGCGGGCACGGACTCGCGACGGCCTATTACCTCGGGCGCAACCACGGCATCAGAAACGTGGCCATCGTCGAAAAAGGCTGGCTCGGCGGTGGTAATACCGGCCGAAACACCACGATCATCCGCTCGAACTACCTTCAGGATGCATCCGCGGCAATCTACGAAAAGGCCCGGGCTCTCTACGAAACGCTCAGCCAGGACCTGAACTACAACGTGATGTTCAGTCCACGTGGGGTCGCGATGCTCGCCCAGACCCACCATGAGGTACGAGGTTATCAGCGAACAGCACAGGCCAACGGCATCCAGGGAGTCGAAACAGAGTTCATCGGGCCCGAACGCGTGAAGGAACTCTGCCCGATCATCAACATTGACGGACCGCGTTATCCCGTGCTCGGCGCGCTCTGGCAGCCTCGCGGAGGAACCGCACGGCACGATGCCGTTGCCTGGGGTTACGCCCGTGCCGTCTCGGCGATGGGCATGGATATCGTCGAGAATTGCGAGGTTACCGCGATCAACAAGTCACGGGGTGCCGTCACTGGTGTCGAAACGAACCGCGGGCCGATCGATTGTCGAAAGCTCGGAATCGTCGTTGCGGGGCACTCCGGCATCCTTTCCGGAATGGCCGGGTTCCGGCTTCCGATCGAATCCGTAGCGCTGCAGGCCCTGGTTTCCGAACCGGTCAAACCCTGCATGGACATCGTCGTCATGGCCAATACCGTTCACGGGTACATGTCCCAATCCGACAAGGGCGAGATGGTGATCGGAGGTGGGGCCGACGGATTCAACAACTACTCGCAGCGCGGTTCATTTCATCACATCGAGGAAACCGTTCGCGCCCTGGTCGAAACCTTTCCGATCATTTCCCGCCTCAAGATGCTCCGGCAATGGGCGGGGATTGTCGACATGACTGGTGATCGATCCCCGATCATTTCGAAAACACCGCTGGACAACTGTTACATCAATTGCGGCTGGGGTACGGGCGGCTTCAAGGCGATCCCGGGGTCCGGCTGGGCCATGGCGGAATTGATCGCGAAAGGTGAGCCCGGTCATCTGGCGGCACCGTTCAGCCTCGACCGATTTCGCGAGGGGCGGTTCATCGATGAGAGCGTCGCCGCCGGGGTGGCGCATTGACGGCCGGGCGCAGATCGCAGGCGGTGCACCGCCGTCGGGAGGAACGGATGCGTCGCCAGTCGCCCCGGCAGGAATTGAACCGGGCGCGGTATTGTCCGGCACCGGCAGGTCATTCCGGGGAACGAGGGGGAACACGGTGCTTCAACTGACTTGCCCGTATTGCGGTGCGGAGGCGGACGAAACCGAACTGGCCTGTGGTGGACAGGCTCATATTGCCCGTCACGGTCCCGGCTCGAGCGACGAGGATTTCGAGGACTACCTGTTCCTTCGCGGCAACCCCGATGGCGTTCACTTCGAACGATGGCGGCACGCGTTCGGGTGCGGCAAATGGTTCCATGCCGCGAGGTGCACGCGAACGCACGAGGTCTTCGGTACCTACCCGGCACAAACGCTGGAGCCTCCGGACTGGATCAAGGAACGCATCAGGGCGAAACGCCCCAACTGGCGAGGGATCTGGGGATGAGCGGACGTTTGCCCGAGGGAGGCCGCCTGGTCCACCGGGACCAGCCCCTCGGATTTTTCTGGAACAACCGGAAACTGTCGGGCCTGAAGGGCGACACCATAGCATCCGCACTCCTGGCCAACGACCAGGTGCTGGTCGGGCGGTCGTTCAAGTATCACCGGCCCCGGGGGATCGTGGCTTCGGGACCTGAGGAGCCGAATGCGCTGGTCGAAACCGGAGCGGGCGCGTACAGGCAGCCCAACCAGCGGGCAACGACCGTTATCCTGCAAGAGGGGCTGCGCTGTTCGAGCCAGAATCATTGGCCGAGCCTTGAATTCGATCTCGGAGCCGTTTCAGGTCTCCTGGCGCCGATGTTCGCCGCGGGTTTCTACTACAAGACCTTCATGAGCCCCCGTATCGGCTGGAAGCACCTCTTCGAACCGCTCATTCGGCGCGCCGCGGGTTTGGGGAACCCGCCCGCGGACAGCGATCCCGACACCTACGAACACTTCTACGCCCATACGGATGTCCTGGTCGTCGGGGGCGGTCTGGCCGGACTGGTCGCAGCCGGGTCCGCGGCCAATTCCGGCGCGCGCGTCCTGCTTCTCGAACAGGGCGGTTGTTTCGGCGGACGGATGGCGGCCGACGACACCGCGGTCAACGGACAGGATGCGGATAAATGGACCCGGAAAACGGTCGCATCCCTGAAGACGAACGCGGGGGTAACGGTCCGAAATCGAACGACCGTGCTCGGAGTCTACGACCACGGCTACGTTCTGGCCTGCGAAAGCCTGCAGAACGGATGCACCGAATCGGGTCGTCCCGCCCAGAGACTGTGGCGCATTCGCGCACGCATGATCGTCATGGCAACCGGGGCGATCGAGCGGCCACTCGCATTCGCAGGAAACGATATTCCGGGAATCATGCTGGCTTCCGCGGTGCGGGACTACGCCGTCGATTACGGTGTCGGGGTCGGCGACAGGGTCGTGGTCGTCACAAACAACGACAACGCCTACCTGACTGCGGTCCGGCTTTCGCAGAAGGGCATCGAAGTCCCGGCCATCGTGGACACGCGGGCTTCGGCCGAAGGCATGCAGGTGGCGGCCGCACGAGAGGCAGGGCTGCATGTCATTCCGGGTGCCGCCGTTTCGAGGGCACGGGGAACCCGCCGGGTCAGGGAGATTGAGATCTGCCCTTCGGGCGGCAGCGGTCCGACCAGTGAACGCGTCGCCTGCGACGCTGTCGCCATGTCCGGTGGCTGGTCACCGGCCGTTCACCTCTGGTCTCACTGCGGCGGAAAACTGGCGTGGAACCGGGACTGGTCCTGTTTCTGCCCGAACCCGGACCGTCCGCCCAGCGGAGCCGACGGGAGGGGGATGGTGATTGCGTGCGGCAGTGCGAATGGCATCATGAACGCCAGCGACATACCCGCCGATGCCGACGCCGCCGGCCGGGAGGCCGCGCGACGGGCCGGTCATGACCGGAACAACGGTTCGACTGACCTGCCAAACGTATCGGCGCCAACCGAAGACCCGCCCGATTCCTCATGGATCCTGCCGATGCGCACGGCACCCAGCCTGCGGTCAAAGGCATTTCTGGATTTCCAGAACGACGTCAAGGTTTCGGACGTCGAACTCGCGGTGCGCGAAGGGTTCGAATCCGTCGAACACGCCAAACGCTACACGACGCTCGGCATGGCAACCGACCAAGGCAAGCTGTCCAACATCAACGGCCTTTCGGTGCTCGCGAGTTGCCTTGACCGGGAGATCGAGGACGTTGGGACGACGACGTTTCGACCACCCTACACTCCGGTCGCCTTCGGAACAATTGCCGGAGAGGCGCGCGGTTCCCTCTTCAAGCCGACCCGGAAGACGCCGATCGATGGATGGCATGACGATAACGGCGCATACTGGGAGCCGGTTGCTGACTGGCGCAGGCCGTTCTGCTACCTGAGGGGCGCGGAGACGACCGGGGAAGCCGTCAGCAGGGAAATTCTCAACACCCGGCAGCGGGTGGGCCTGCTCGATGCGTCGACGCTCGGCAAGATCCTGGTGAAGGGCCCGGACGCTCCGCGTTTCATGGACATGCTGTATACGGGCATGATGTCGTCGCTGAAGCCGGGCAAGTGCCGCTACGGGTTGATGTGCAACGAGAACGGGTTTGTCATCGATGACGGCGTGGTTGCCCGACTATCCGGGGACAGTTTCCTGTGCCACACAACGTCGGGCGGATCCGACCGAATCCACGCCTGGATGGAAGAGTGGCTGCAGACGGAGTGGTGGACCTGGAAGGTCTGGACGATCAACCTGACGGAACAGTTCGCCCAGATCGGTATCGTCGGGCCGCAAGCCGCTTCGGTGCTCGGGCAGACAGGCGGGCCCGGCATGCCGGACGCCGCGCTGCCTTTCATGGGTTTCGTGGACACCCACGTCGGAGGCGTCGGCGCACGTGTCTTTCGCATCTCGTTTTCCGGCGAACTGAGCTACGAGATTCAGGTGCCGGCGTCTCGCGGATTGGAGCTCTGGGAGCGCTTGTTGCAGGAGGGAGAGGCACATGGAATCATGCCCTACGGTACCGAGGCGCTTCACGTCATGCGGGCGGAAAAGGGATTCATCATGATCGGTGACGAGACTGACGGTACGGTCACACCGCAGGATCTCGGTCTGCACTGGGCCGTATCGGGAAAGAAGGAAGACTTTCTCGGGAAACGTGCGCAGGCACGGCCGTTCCTGACCGACCCGGAGCGATGGCAATATGTCGGCCTCGAGACGCTTGACCCGGAACGGGTACTCCCGGACGGCGCCTACGCAACGAGTGGAGCGAAGAGACCTGGCGGTGCGCCAGACATGATCGGGCGGGTGACATCGACCTATTGGTCACCGACGCTGAAACGCTCGATCGCGCTTGGCCTCGTGCGAAGGGGGCCGGAGAGAAAGGGCGAAGTGATCAGTTTTCGTCCGCAAGGCGGCGACCCGGTTCAGGCCCGAATCGTCGATCCGCAGTTTCTGCCGTAATGCCGGCCTCGAAGTCACGTGACGCGGGACCGGACCGGGACACGGGCACCGGAGTGACGCTTACCCTTGCGGAACCTGTCGGCATGATCACGCTCCGGGGTGATCCGGGCACGGAGACCCTGGTCCAGGCGATCCGGGATGCGATCGGGTGCGCGGTTCCGGAACGCCGCCGCATCGAATTCGGCGATGACGGCTCCGTTGCCTGGATGTCGCATGACGAACTCCTGATCAGCGTGCCGAGGAACAATGTCGAGACGGTGCTTGCCGAACTCGATGATTCGCTCGGCGAAGAAGACGTGCTTTTGGCGGACGTTTCCGATGCGCGCGTGACGATCAATGTCCGTGGCCCGTCGGCGCGCGAGGTTCTTGCCAGGGGATGTCCGTCGAACCTGTCGCGCGAGGCATTCGGGCCAGGGGACTTCATCCGGACGAGGCTGGGCCAGGTTCCTGTCGCCGTCTGGATGCCTGATCAGGAGTCGGTTTCGCTGATGTGCTTTCGCTCGGTCGGCGAATTCGTTGAGAATTGGCTCGGAAACGCGGCCATCGGCCCGTTTCCGGGTTACCTGGATTCCTGACAAGGACTGTCGTGTCGATTGCCCGTGAGTCAAATCCCGCGTGTCGAATTTTCAGTCGCCTTCGGCGTTAGCCCTTTCGGGACGTACCGCAGGCGTGAGCAGCGTCATCGCGCTGGGGCCGCGCCGGCGAAGGATCATCCAAATGCCCTTGCGCCGCCGCAGGGATCATGCTGAAGGCACGGGAAAAGGCCGGTCGGAATGTCGACATTCCGTCCGATGAACTGGGCAACCGTTCCTTGAAACAGGGCCTTTCGGACGATAACCTGCCCAAACGAACACGGAAAAAAGGAGACCTGCTTGCCGAATACCGCTTGATAGGGTCGCTTCGCTCCAGGCTGTTGCCTTGGGTGGTGCCGGCCGGCCGTCATGGTGATATTCGGTGGCTTCACTGTTGATGTTCGGCATCACATGCGGGGACGGGAAGGCTCCCGGGTTCGCCAGTGAGGACTAGCACATACCTGCGACCCATGGACCACGAGACACTCAGAAAACGCCTGGAAGGCTGTTACGTCACGGTTCCGACACCGTTTCGGGATCAACCGGACCTGCCAGTCAATGAACCGGCGCTCCGCGAACACGTGCGGTTTCTCATGGACGCCGGGCTGACCGGCCGCTATGCGACCTTTCTCGCCGCAGGTGCGGCGGGTGATTTCTCCACCCTGACCTTCGAGGAACGCGTCCGCGTGGCCGAGATCGTCGTGGAGGAGGTTTCCGGAAAGGCCCCAGTGGCGATGGGGGCGCAGACCACAAGCACGCTGGAACTCCAGAGGCTTGCCCGGGAGGCGTCCAGGGTTGGCGCGACCTTCATCCAGGTTTCCTGCCCGTTCTACTTCACCCACACCGAAGGCGACTTCGAGGAGTTTGTCAAGGCGGCGGCCGAGGCCGCGCCTGATGTCGGCATAATCATCTACAACACCTTCTGGACCAGTTCGAACATCTCCTTCGAAATGGTCGGGCGGCTGGCGGAAATCCCGAATGTGGTAGGTCTGAAATGGGCGGTTCCGCGAACGGACGCGATGGAATTCGAGGATGTGACCTCGAACTTTTCCGAACGGTTCACGATCATCGACAACAACCTGTTCTTTGCCGTCAGCGCCATGCCAGCCCTCGGCGCCCGCGCATTCGAGGTTCACAACTGCAATTTCTGGCCGGAATGGGGAATCCGCCTGGTCGACCGGGCCGAGGCGGGCGATTTCACGGGAATCGCCCGCATGCTGGTCCGGGAGGCAATGCCCTTCTACAAGCTGTGGACGCGCATCGAGCAGGAGTTCACCAGCGGGGACGGCTACCTCGACAAGCTCTGCATGGAACTTGTCGGCCTTCCATCGAGCCGATGCCGGCCGCCGACCCGGGACATTCGGCAGCATTACCGCCGGGAGACCCTGGACATGCTCAGGGAAATCGGCGCACCGCGACTCGGCGGCAGCCCATGATGCCCGAGCGGCGTGCCGGTCGCCTCGCGGGGCGCGGCGAACCCTATCCGGACGGGACCGGATAACGGAATCCGGGAATGGGGATTTTTGTCTACCTGGATTTCGACGGTGACCGGCAGGACCGCATTCGCAGGCTTGCGGCCCGGGAAGACGTGCATTTCTGCAGGCCGGGAACTTCCTTCGAAGACGTGAAAGAGGGGTTCCTTTCGAGCCGGATCATTTTCGGCAATCCGCCCCGGGACTGGCTGGCGCAATGCCGCGTGCTGCAGTGGCTGCAGCTGGATTCGACCGGGTTCGGAGAATACGAGGCGCTCGCCTGGGATCATATGGAGAACCGGGAGCGGCCGGTCGTCACCAACCTCTCGGGATTCTACGCCGAACCGGTCGCCGAGACCTGCCTTGCGGGCATCCTCGCGCTCATGCGGGGAATGGACCAGTGCGCCGATCTCAAGGCCCGCCGGCACTGGCACGGAGCAGCGATTCGGCCCGGACTCCGGCTGCTTGCCGATGCAGCAGTCGTGTTATTCGGCTTCGGTGCGATCAACCGGAGGCTCGCCGAGATCCTGCAGCCTTTCGGCTGCCGAATTCTGTCCTTCGCCAGGGACTGGGAAGCCGATGCACTCGACCGCGCACTGGAAGGCGCGGACATCGTCGTCTGCGTCGCGCCCCATACCACCGGTACGGCCGGTGTGTTCGACCGGGATCGCCTGGCTCGAATTCCGTCATCCGCAATACTCGTCAATGCCGGGCGCGGCTCCCTGCTCGACGAGGCCGCGCTCGCCGAGAGGCTCCAAGCCGGCGATCTTGCCGGCGCGGTCATCGACGTAACCATAACCGAACCGCTCCCGCGCGAGCACCGGTTCTGGAGCTGCCCGAACCTGCTTCTGACCCAGCACAGTGCCGGCGGATTCGAGAACGAACTCGACCGAAAGATCGATTACTTCGAGAGCAACCTTCACCGGTTCAACCGTGCGGAACCGGTGAAGGGGATCGTCAGACTTTCCCGGGGGTATTGATGGTTACGATCGACGCGGTCAGGTGCGTCCTGCTGAGTTCCCCGTATTCCTTCGCAGAAGACGCGGAGATCCTGGAGTGTTTCCCGAACGGTCCCAAGCGCACGGTCGGCATGGTCGAAATCACCCTGTCGAACGGAGTGACGGGAATCGGCGAAGGATACCTCGCGGTGTTCGCCCCATTGGTTTTCCGGGCCATTGTCGAGCTTTGCACGCCGGTGCTACTCGGCAAGGACGCACTGGATATTTCTCGCCGCACGGCCGATATCAGGAGTCTCTGCGACTACTGGTCACTCCAGGGCGCAGCCCGGCATGTCCTCTCCGCAATCGACATCGCTTTGCACGACGCGGCCGCAAAATCCCGGCAGCAGCCGCTGTTCGCATACCTTGGCAGCACCGGCGAATGCGAAATCGAGGTCTACGGCAGCGGCGGATGCTGTGATTCGCGCGAACACTTCCAGGCCGAATTCGGTCAGCTCGAGGCGCTCGGAATCACGCTCTACAAGATTCGCGCGGTGAAAGAGGATATCAACCGGACGGCGTGGGCTGTCAACGAGGCGGGACGGCGTGGCATCCGGGTCGGCGTGGACATGTGCCAGAACCTTGCGGACCCGCCGCAGGAAGTGGACGACGTGGTCAATTTCCTCGAACGGGTACACGCCTCTTCCGACCACCGGGTCGTGTTCCTCGAAGAAGCGGTCGGCCCGGATTGCCCGGAAGGGTTCAGGGACCTGCGGAACCGTGTCGAAGCACAGGTTTGCGGAGGTGAAATCATCACGACACCCGGAGAAATGGTCCGCAGGATGCAGGCAGGCGTCTACGACTTCGTGCAGCCGGACGCATCGGTCATTGGCGGAATTTCCCCGGTAATGGAGGTCTTCGAAGCATCCGGCCGCCTGGATACGGATGTCGTCGTCCACGCCTGGGGCGGTGCCGCGGCCATCATGGCGAGTTATCACTGTGCCATAGCGGGCGGCGGCAGGCTGGTCGAGCATCCGATGCTGGACTTCCCCCTGGGAGACGAAATGCTGGCGGGGCAGCGCCGAATCCGCGACGGTCGGCTCGGACTGCCTGACGCCCCGGGCATCGGCGTCACCCTCACCCCGGAACTCGAGGCCCGCTATCCCTTTGATCCGACGGCGGTCTATTCGTGCATCTTGCTGGACTACGCACGGAACCCGGAAAGCTATTGGATTTGATTCGAGTGTTGGTTGGCGGCATTCAGTAACCGGACGACCGTCAAACACGGCCAAACCGCGGCGCATCTCAAACTCGTTGACACTGGAATCAGGTCACGAGTCGTATGGCCCGGCCTGCCTCGTCGAACAGGTTGATTCGTGCAGGATCGATCGAGACCTCCAGGGGGCCCGGTTCGGGGGGCTCGGATGCCCTGGATTCGATGACGAGCGTGCCCGAAGGGAAGTCCGGGGCATGGAGGAGCAGGGTACTGCCCAGGTTTTCCACAAACCTGACGTCTGCCGTCACCCGGAATCCGTCTCCTTCCGGCTCGGTGAATGCTTCAGGCCGGACGCCGAGCGTCAGCTTGTCACCCGCAGCCAGTTGCCCGTCCGCTCCCGGAAGCGCAAGTTCCGCGCCTTCGACCCCGGCCAACCTAATGTGCAGCGCTTTCCCCGTGGATCCGGTTACCTCGCTTTCAAGCAGGTTCATCCGCGGCGACCCGATGAAACCGGCAACGAATACATTGGCCGGGTGGTGGTACAGTTCGACCGGAGTCCCTACCTGTTCGATCCTTCCTTCCCGCAGGACGACGATTCGGTCGGCCATCGTCATCGCCTCGACCTGGTCGTGGGTCACGTAAATCATCGTCGCCTGCAATTCCTGGTGGAGTGCGGCAATCTCGAGCCGCATTTGGACCCGCAACTCTGCATCGAGATTGCTGAGGGGCTCGTCGAACAGGAAAACCTTAGGATTGCGAACAATTGCCCGCCCGATCGCCACACGCTGGCGCTGGCCACCGGAGAGTTGCCTTGGCATGCGCTCCAGCAACTCATCAAGCCGGAGGGTCCGCGCGGCCTCCCGAACGCGCGCGGCCCGGTCGACCTTTCCGATTCCGGACATCCGCAGCGCGAAGCCCATGTTGTCGGCAACACTCATGTGCGGGTAGAGCGCATAGGACTGGAAAACCATGGCGACCTCCCGCCGGGACGGGTTGACGCCGCGCATGGTCCGGCCATCGATACGCACTTCGCCCCCTGTCAGATGCTCAAGTCCGCAAATGAGGCGCAGCAGGGTGGACTTTCCGCAGCCGGAAGGACCGACAAAGACGACCAGTTCCCCCGACCGGACGGAAAGACTGACGTTATGGATCACGCGGTCGCCGTCGAATTCCTTGCTGACATTCTTGAGTTCGACGTCACTCATATCGCAGCTCCTGTCATTTGCCGGGCATGGGTTCCGTCAACCAGTTCCCGGAACGCCCTCGTCACGCCGTCACGCCTGGAACCGGGTGCACTGGACGTATTGCAGCGGTCGATCTGTCGTATCCCACTCGTGGTAGCACGCGACGACCGCGCCGTCCGGGGGCCTGCACAACCGTTGGGTATCCGATGTGCTGAAACAGGCCGGGATTGTCGGGATCGATCGAACCCGCGCCGCGCCGATCCGGATCGGCCTCGAATTCCCGAGAAGATCCTGGCGTCTCCAGTTTCGTGCTGCCAGGCACGCCGCCGGAGCGAATCACGAATTCATTGGCGACGTCCCAGGTTACACCATCCTCCGAGACGACCCCGCGTACGCCGTGGGGCGGACGACGGTAGCCGTAGACCATCAGGTACCGCCCATCGGCCAGCGCGATGAGATCGGCGGGGTTCCCCCAGATGTTGGTCCATCTTGGTGGTGTCCAGGAGAAACCTTCATCTTCCGAAACTGGCATCACCATGTTCTTCGCATCGCCGCTCGGGTCGACATGCGTTCGCATGAGACAGATGAGCCTTCCGTCCGCGAGACGCAGGATGGCAGGCTCCTCGTAGTCGATGATGGAAGCCGGGTCATAGGCGATCGTGGAGTAATACTCCCAGTTCGACCCGCCGTCATCCGATCGCATCAGGACAGAACGGTTCGTCTCGCCCTCTCCTTCCTCGCCATACCCGCGGATCCGCCCGCAAAGACCCATTAACAGCGCGCCCGAAGGCAGCTGCCAGCATCCTGACCGGCAGCCGCCGTGCTTCAATGGCCGGACATTGACCGGAATCGGCGCGCCCCAGGTCTCACCGCAGTTGGTGGACTTGACCATATAGGTGCCGAGCCATCCCTGGGTCTTGAAGGCCCAGGTCCAGTCTCCCCATTCCCGCGTCATGGGCCGCGATGCCCAGGAGGGTTGTTCGGGTTTCACGCCCCGGCGGAAGAACGCAGTGATGGTCAGGTTCACCACAAGCGTCCCGTCCGCCAGTTCGCAGATGCCGCTGTCCCATTTTCCCGTGGTATCGGTCCAAGGGAGAACGACGCTGGGCTGCGACCAGGTGATGCCGGCGTTTTCCGCCTTTCCAGAGTTTGACACTATATCTGGGTTCCTTCCTGTTGCTTTGTTGCGCCAGCCCGCGGAATAGGCGGCCATCATCCTCCATCTTCCGCGGAGAACGTCCTGCCGTTTCCGAATCCGAGGTGGATGCCGATATTCTTGATCCGCAGGTAGTGGCGAAGTCCCTCCTGCCCGCGTTCCCTGCCGAACCCGCTGTCCTTGATGCCGCCCGTCGGCGCCTGCACACCGCCGATGAACCATCCGTTGATCCACACCGTGCCCGCATCAAGCCTGCGGGAGAGCCGGAGTGCCCGGTCAATGCTCGCCGTGTGAACTCCGGCGGCGAGGCCATAGGGAAGCCTGTTCGCAATTTTCAATGCCTCATCCTCGCCCCTGAACCGGTAGACGGTAACCACTGGTCCGAAGGTTTCCTTCGTCGCCACCTGGCTGTCGAGGCTCGCCGGCTCGAGAACCGCCGGATGCACGAAGAACCCGCCGCCTTTCCATTCCGCCGGTGGCTCCCCCAGGAGGAAATGCGCCCCCTCTTCGGCCGCCAGGGACAGGTGGCCCCGGACCCTTTCGTACTGTTCGCGTGAAACCAGCGGGCCGAGATCGGGATCTTCGTGTCCGGGTCCGGCGCGCAGCCTGCCTGCGCGTTCTACGAAACGCGAAAGGAATTCTTCGGCGATCGCCTGTTCGAGCAGCAGCCGCGATGCCGACGAGCACACTTGCCCACAATTATCGAACGCCCCTTCGACGGCTGACTCGACGGCGTGTTCGAGATCGGCATCCGCGAAGACGATCATCGGGTTCTTTCCGCCGAGTTCAAGCACCGCCGGGCGCAAATTCCTGCCCGCGGCCGCGCCCACGCTGCGCCCCGTTTCGACCGAGCCCGTGAAGGTGACGCCGTCGATCCCCGGATGCCCGGCGAGCATGGCGCCGGTTCGCGGGCCATCGCCGGTCACAACGTTGACCACGCCTTCCGGGAACCCCGCCTCCTTCGCCATCCGCGCAAGCGCGAGCGTGGACAGCGGGGTCTGCTCAGCTGGCTTGATTACTGTGGTGCAGCCGGCAGCGAGGGCTGGCGCAATCGAACGCGCGGCCATTCCCAGCGGGAAGTTCCATGGGGTAATGTGGGCGGTGACTCCCAGGGGTTCCGCCTCCGTGAAGTCGAGGAACTCCCGACCGAGCGGCACCGAAATCCCCTCGAGCTTGTCAGCGGCACCTGCGTTGTAGGTGAGCGTCGCTGCAACGCCCTCCACGTCGCCGCGCGCCGCGGAAATCGGCTTGCCGGTATCGAGCATTTCCAGTTCTGCCAGCGTGTCGAGATGGCGCCGGCATGCATCGGCGAAATCCAGCAACAGCGCCCCGCGGTGGGATGGCGTAAGAAATCCCCAGGGTCCGGCCAGGGCCGATCGCGCGGCGCAAACTGCCCTGTCCACGTCCTCCGCACTGCCGGAAGAGAAACCAGCCAGAATGCCGCCACTCGCAGGATCCACGGATTCCAGCCTCTCGCCATCACTGGCAGCCGCCGCGCAGCCGTCGATCCAGATACTGTCGTAGACGGGAAGCGATCCTTCGACTCGGTCTGGCCGGGCAGGCCAGGGAAGCCCGCGGAGCCGGGTGGAGGCATGTGATCTATTGCTTGATTCCGCCATGGGAAATCCCCTGGATGAAATACCGCTGGAGAAAGAAGAACAGGGCGAGGCTGGGAATCGACAACACGGTGATGCCGGCCATGGCGACCGAGTAGCCTTCGAGTTGCGTGTGTGTTCCGATGACCGGCGCGAAACGGGCGATGCCCACGGGCATCGTCTTCATGCTCTCGTCGAAAACGACGAGGAGTGGCCAAAGGAAGTTGTTCCAGTTGAGAGTGAACACGATGACCGCGGCCGCGATCATGGGTGCACGGGCAAGCGGGAGCGCCACGAACCAGAAGAGCCGAAACGCGCCCGCACCATCCATGCGCCCCGCTTCGATAAGTTCCTTCGGGAAATTCAGGAAGAACTGGCGAAAGATGTAGACCGCGAAGACATTTGCAATCGTTGGCAAGATCAAGGCCTTGTACGTGCTGGCCCAGCCGATCTTGATGAAGGCGAGAAGCATCGGGACGACGGAGACCTCGACCGGGATCATGATCGAGGCAAGGAATACCAGGAAAATGGTAGCCCGGCCGGGATAGCGGAACTGCGCAAGGGAAAACCCGGCGAGCGCACCGAACAGGACGCACAGCGTGGTCGAGGCCACGGCTTGGACGAGGCTGTTCAGGAACCATCGGACGATCGGATACTCGAAAATCTTGACGTAGTTGTCGATGGTGACCCGCCGCGGAATCCACTCGATTGAAGCGGTCATGACATCCGAGGGAAACTTGAACGATGTCGAGACCATCCAAAAGAACGGCGCCGCCCAGACCAGCGCTATGGTCGTGCCGATGATCCAGACCGCCAGGTCGCTCCAGCCCATGTTGTTCCGTTCGAGCCAGCCACGCATCAGGTCTTTTCCCGGATGAGAAATCGCTGGACGATCGTTGCCAGAAGAATGACGACGAATAGCGAGATCGCGAGCGCGGAGGCGTAGCCGTAGAGATTCCGGACGATTGCCACCGAGTAAATGTAATAAATCGGCGACGAAGAAGCACCAGCCGGCCCGCCGTTGGTCATCACGTAGACCTGGCTGAAAATCCGTAGCGTCGAGATCAGCTGCAGGGTGATCACCATGGACAGCACAGGGCGGAGGTGCGGAAGAATGACGAAGCGCAACCGGTTGAAGGGGCCGGCGCCATCGACGGTAGCGGCTTCGGTGAGGTCGCGCGGAATGTCCTGCAGCGCGGCAAGCAGCAGCACGAACGCCAGTCCGAGATCCCACCAGATCGAAGCGATCGATACGCCGATCAGGGCCCAGTCCGTAGAGGTGAGCCAGGGGATGTTGCGGATACCGATCGTGCCAAGCAGGTTGTTGACGAGCCCGAACTGGGTGTCGAGTATCCACACCCAGACAAGTCCGATCACGGTTGCGGAGACCACATGGGGCGCAAAGAACAGGGTCCGGGCAAGTCCTGCGAGAGGATAGGAGCGATTGACGAACAGGGCAAACGTCAGCCCGAGGACGGTGACGCCGGGGACGATGATCAGCGCGTAGAAGAACACATTCCGGAAGGCGACCCAGACCCACTCGTCGGAAAAGCCTTCCCGGAAATTCTCCAGGCCGACCCACCGCGGCGTGCCGATGATGCTCCACTCGGTGAAGGCGACATAGGTCCCGAAGATGACCGGGCCGACATTGAACACCAGGAACGGAATCGCGAAACAGGCAACGAACAGGTAGCCGATCCAGTCAATTGGAGGCCGTTCGCCGTCTTCCACATGTGGTCCTGTGTCAGGTATCGTTCCTAGGCTCACCTTGGCGCCGGCCTCCCACGTTCAGGTCGTGCTGCACGCAATTTGTTCTCACTCCGGTCCCTCGCCACTGTGGGTGGGGGAGGCATCTCCCTGAACCTGCGCTGATTTTCGGGTGACAGCAAAGTGGATCCGCCCCCGAACCAGAATCTGCCGAAACGAAGCCTTGCAGGATTTCCGCAGTCCTTACGTTTGTTTCGGCGACCCGATGCCTGACGCAGCACCTGCGATGTTCAGCGTGCGGACAGGCACAAGACTGCTGGCCGGAAAAGGTCCCGGCCAGCGTCCCTCGTCTCCGGGGGCTCAGGTCGTTCGACTCAGCCCGCGTCGAGACCTTCTTGCCATTTCTCCGCAAGCTGTTCCATAGCCTCTGCGGGAGTCTTGGACCCGGTCCACACGCCTTCCAGTGTCCGGGCCAGGTAGTTGCCGCCGGAGTAGATGGTGAAGTCCGGTCCGGCGAGCACCGGAATCTCCGGAATCGTCGCAAACGCCATGCCGTCCACGAAGGCGCCGCGAACGTCCCAGGAGTGCCCGGCGGTCTTGTAGTCGGGCCGGGCAAGGATGGATTTCCTCGGCGAGGCGCCGCGGCCGACCGTTGTCCAGAGGAAGGAGTTGTCGGAGAGCCACTTGACCGCCTCGAGCGTCGCCTTGTAGCGCCCGGGGTCTGACTGGGCGTAAAGTTCAAGCCCGCCCATTTCGAAGTAGGTTTTCTGCTCCCCGCCAATGTTGGGGAACAGCGAAGTCATGAAGTTCAGCCCCTGCCCGACATAACCATTCAGCGTCCATGGTCCGGTCCAGAAGATCGAGCCGCCGCCGGTTCCAAACGCCTTGTAGCGGTCTGTCACGTCGCGGGTCGAAACACGGTGCTTGTCGAAGAGGTCGAGAACCCATTCCATCGCGGCGATACCCTTTTCGGGATTGACCGCCGCCGTCGAGAGATCGTCGCTGGCGCGACGAAAACCCATCTGTTCGGCGACAATTCCCCAGGTCACCGTCGGCTGAACGCCGGAACCGGTCATCAGGATACCGGATCGCGTGACCGTGTCGCCGTCCCGTTGGGTCATGGCGAGGCCCCATTCGATCAACTCCTCGCCGGTTGCCGGTGGCGACGAGGCATCGAGCCCTGCTTCCGCCACATGGTCCAGGTTGATCTCCGGCTGCAGGCTCATCAGGTCCATCGGGACCATGTAGATGCTGTTGCCATACTTGGGATAGCGTGCCGCCTGGATTGACTTCGGATCAAAGTCCTCAATGTCGAGGCCTACTTCCCCGACAAGGTCATCCAGAGCCACGGTCACGCCGTCGCGTGCCAACGCGGCACCGGTTCCGGCCGTTCCCCATCCGAAGTCTGGAGCGCGGCCCGTAGCGGTCGCCGCCAAAACCTTGGTCACATACTGTTCGTAAGGGACCACCTCCATGCGAATCTGAACGCCCTTGTCCTTGTGGGCTTCGTTGAAGCCGTCGATCATCTGGGCCCAGATTTCGCCGTCCGATGCCGACAGCCAGCTCCAGTGGACAATTTCATACCCGTCGGCCGCGAGAGCGCGGACCGGCCCGAGATAGGGTGCGGCGAGACCGGTCGCGGTCGCTGCAGCCGTGGTGCCGAGGAGCCTCCGGCGCGTCATTCCCCATCTCGGTTCATTCACCGAATTCGCTTCGCCTTTAATGCAGGTCATGTCATTCCCTTCATTTTCCTGTTTCCCAAACAAATTGGCAGCACGCCGAACCGGTCGGACGGCGCCGACTGCCAATGCCGACTGTGCACAAGCAACTGGCTGCCGTAGTGTGAGCTCCCGAAAGGCCGCAGTGCGAGAAACGCATCCCCACGCCGAGTTGGTATCGGCGTATTCGGCCAAACCGGAGAACCCTGCAGCAATCCTCCTTTCGAATGGAGAACACCTGCCAGCTGGAACGGGCGAACGCATTAGTTTCTTCCACTCGTTCAGCCGGACGCGGTCAAGGTATTGGTTTCACGGGAACTTGGCAACGGGCCAATTCCTGTCTTCCCGTCACCGTCGGAAACGGGTGACATTTCCCGAACTGCCAGCAGCCAGGCGGTATTTCGCATGCGTCCGCGGCGATGTTCCTTGAGACGATCTTGTTCATTGGTTGTAGCGTCGGGATCGGGTCCGTCGCCATGAATGCGCGGATGGTCTCGAAGTTGCCGCGGACGGCCACGGAACAGGAAGCTTCACGTGACAATCGTGTCTCCGGACAGACGTTTCTGAGCGCACGGTGCTCGGCGCGGTTGCAAGGCTCACCGACTTGGAAGCATCCCGCATCACGCGCGGGTGTCTGCGCGGGTGTCTGCGAGGCGTGTGCGCCGGTTAGGCCTACCGAGTCATGATAAATGGTGGATGACCACAGGTCATCTGCTTTCCCGCAAGGCATGTCTCTTGCCAGCCTCGAAGCCGGTTTCATAACCGGTTTCACTGCCGATTTCGTGGCCGATCACGGCGCTGGTCAGGCGGTTGTAGCCGGTCCACATGATCTGGTTGCCGGGGTCCGGGTCATGCTTGCGGTCGCGATATCCGCCGAGATGCGCCACCACGGCGACCGCGTCGCCGAGCCGCTGCGGTGTGGCCATGGCATGTTTTCGTGCATAGTCACCGAGGAAGTTCAGTTCCGCATCGGTGAACATCAGGTCGGGATCACAGTCCGGCACCTGGCGTCCGAGCAGGGTCATCAGCATGATGCGCCATGCGATCACCGCATTGATGGCGATGGCCCGCTGCAGCCGGTCTGCGGTGCGGAACAGCAGGTGTTCCACCCGGCAACCGGATTTCAGGACGCGAAAATAATCTTCGATCCGCCACCTCTGGAGGTAGTAGCCCACGATCTCCGCCGCTTCCTTGGCCGAGCCGACCTTGAGCGTGCTCAACAGGTACCACTGCACCGGGGCCTCGTCCTCCGGCGGGTCGGTCTCAACGATGTGCACCCCCGACACCGTCACCGGTTCACCGCCGGGGATCGTCGCCGGCAGGACCACGCGACGGAACCGCAGTTCACACTGCGCCAGACGCTTCCGGCGCATCGGGCGCGCCTTCTTCTTGCTGGACTTGGGACGTGCCGTCAGTCCCGCAATCTCGACCGCGATACGGCCGTCGGCCGCGCCCCCGCCCAAGGTCTCGAACAGCTTCGGACGCGCCTTCCCCAGCACACGGTCATGCTTCGCCCGGACCAGCAATCCGACACGCGGGTTCCTGCGCTGGGCATCGAACAGTTCGTAGAAGTCCGCCTCCCGGTCACAGACGCACAGCACCCGCGTCTTGCCCCCGACCTCCCGCACCGCGGCACCGATGTCGGCAAAGGCGTCAAGCCAGCGTTCGCTCTTCTTCCGCTTCTCGGCTTCCGGCCTGCGCTTCACCGCCCCGTCGAAGCCCAGGCGCAGCACGCCGAGAGGAAGGCCGGTGTCACTCACCGCCAGTGTCGCGTGCAGGTGCAGGCCCAGGGTCTTCGCGCTGGTCTGGTTCCGCCCGATCACCTCGAGACCGTCACAGCCCGGCCGGGTGGCGAAGTTCAGGTCGGTGCCGTCCTGGATGGCCAGAACCGTGCGCTGGCCACGGATGCGGCAGACGGTGCGCTCACGGTGCGGCGCCAGGATGTTCTCTACCGTGACCGCCGATTCCGCCGGCTTCTCGACCAGCCGGTAGAAGGCATTGATCGCCGTGCTGTCGCTGTCCGGGCTGGCATTGATCTTGTGGCCCGGATACGCCGCCAGAAGCCCGGCACTCTTCACAAGCCGCGCAGACAGTCGCCGATCACCCAAGGGAGCCCCTCCGAATTCATTCTCCGCCCAGTCCGAAGCCGACAGGCCTTCCCCCGGCTCGAGAGCCGGCCGGAGCTCCACATGCGGGACCCCGAGTTCCCGACGCCAGCGCCGGTCGAGCGGGAACATGAACACCGTCTTCACCGTCTTGGCGCGCCGCCTCTCGCGGTCCTGCCGGCCACGGCCCGCCGTCCGGCCCACGCAGAGGAAATTGGCCGCCCTCAGGCAGGTGCCATCATAGCCCTCATCGGCGAAACTCTCCACCAGCAGCGGGCGGAAACCGTAGCGGGCCTCGAAGTCCCGGGGCAGGCGCCGCAGGATGCGCCCCAGGACGTGACTGGCCAGGTGCGGACACCGGACCGAAGGCCGGATCAGGAAACGGTTCAGACACAGGATCCGGTCAAGCTGGCCGCTCCGCTGGCTGTGCGTCCATGCGATCCAGCGGTCGCGGGCCGCAACCTTGAGCGCCGCGGCCGAGAACCCCGCCGCCCCCAGCCAGCCATGGGCCGAGCCCACCAGATAGCGGAGCTGGCGCCCGGCAAAGGTGGTCATGCCATGGGGATGCTCATGGGCGATCAGCGTGTTCCACAGCGCCCGGTCATCGGACGTGACGACCTCGACAATCGCAAGACCCTCAACCCGGGACAGGGCCGTGGGAACGTCGACCGGATCCGGCACCGGAGCGTCGAGCAGGCGTGGAGTGATGTCGACGCCCCCCGACTTCGGAGCCGGCAGCACGATATCGGGATCGCGCCCGGCAAGGGTCGCAAGCGCATGCAGGCATCCCGACACCTGGGGCCGGCCCATGGCGTCGATGAAGGAGAATTCGGCGCAGACCCGACGACCCAGGGCTCGCCGGCTGTCGAAATGTTCCTGCGCCAGGATCGCGACAATGCGCGCACGCGCCGCAGGGCCGCCAAGCGTGCGGCTGATCTGGGACTGGGCCATAATGGCGCTGGCCTACACCATCGAAACCGCGCCGTTCAGCACAATCTTTCATAACATGGTAGGGTTAGGCCGGCTGCCCGTCTACCAGCTTTTCGAACAGACGCGTTCCGAGAAGCATCCCGTTCCGGTCAAGCACGGAATAGGCTACGGCCGAAATCCGCGAGTTCAGATCCGTGAAAACGCCCAAGGTTTTTTCTCTGAAACTCTTTTCGGGCTTTGGACGCACTTTCCCCTGGCCGCCGGCACCCGGTTTTTCGGGAGGCAGCCACGGTAACGTCAGTCTGGAAGGCGTCGCCGTTCAGTCGCTGTCGGCGATTATTTGTTCGGGCTCCCCGGAAACGGCCTCGTGATGGGCCGAAAGCGGTTGCGGGCGACGCCGGGTCTCAGGCGGTTTGTGCCGACATGTCGGGTTGTTCCTCGCGTGCCAGTCGGGTGACGTATCCATACTGTTCGAGCTTCTGCAGCCAGCGGCTGGCCTTGCGGCCGATGGAGATGCCCTCGTAGTCGATCCCGGGATCGGCGTAGGGCGTGCCGTCGCGCAGCATGGCATAGATGGTGCGGAGCATCTTGTGGGCCACGGCGACGATGGCGCGCTTGTATCCGCGCCGGCTCTTCACCGCCTGGTGGTAGGTGTGGAACTGGCAGCCCCGGGTCCGGACCGCCGCATGGGCACATTCGACGAGAATGGCACGCAGAACCGGGTTGCCCCGCCGTATCCGTCCGCTGCGGCGCTTGCCGGCACTCTCGTTGTTCCCGGGACAGATCCCCGTCCAGGCGGCGCAGTGTCTGGCCGATGCGAAGACCGACATGTCGGGGCCCAGTTCGACGAGGATCGCCATGGCGGACTCGCGGCTGACGCCGGGCAGGGTCTCGAGGAGCCGGACCTGGGCCTCGTAGGGAGCGAGAGCGGCCTCCATCTGCTGATTGGCCGCCTCGATCCGGGCGGTGTCGCTGTCGAACCGGGCCAGGAGATCGCCCAGGATCCACCGGCCATGGGCGTCGAGTTCGACACTCAGGGCATCGCCGAGGAGGTCGAGCTTCTTGCGGACGTGCCAGCTCAGCCCGTCCAGGATGTCCTCACACGCCTCGCCTGCGATGATCCCCTCGAGGATGCGGCGGCCGTTGACCCCGTGGGTGATGCGGCTGAGAACGCCGCCGATGCGCACCCCGCCCCGGTCCAGGACCTTCTGGATGCGGAGTTGCGTCCGCGCCCGCTGTTCGATCAGCGTGCGGCGGTAGCGGCTCAGCCCCCGCAGGTCGCGGAAGTCCTTCGGCAGGATCAGGCTCGGGCTCCCGAGGCCGAACTGGCAGATGCGCGACAGCCAGACGCTGTCCGCGATGTCGGTCTTGCGCCCCTTGATCTGCTTGACGTGCTGGGCATTGACCACCATGACATCGAGACCGGCATCGGACAGAATGTCGTAGACCTTCTCCCAGTAGACACCCGTCGCTTCCATGACGGCGCCGCTCACCCGCAGGCCGAGCAGCCACTGCACCAGAAGGGCGAGACCGCTCGCCAGTGCGCTGAACTCGCGGGTCTCGACACGGGGACCTTCTCCACCCGCGTGGGTGCGGACGGTCGCCGTGACCTGCATTTTGTGGACATCGAGACCCGCAGCGGCGGCATGCCGGACTTCCATGTCATCGTGTTTCGGTGTATCGCTCATGATCCAACTCCTGTTGAATTGTGGTTGACAGGAGACGGGTGGCGGCAAGCACGCCTGAGGGGTTTACACTGGCTTGCACGCGGCCGGAGGCCGCCTGCAGCGTCTCGATTTTCTCCACGTTCTCGGCAGGCGTCATGCCTGGCGGAAACACTCCGGGGCGCGGACCCCACGGCGAATGGACAGTTTAGGAACGGGCTCCAGGGCCACAAAAAATAGACGTCCTGTTCTGCCGCCACCCATTCCATGGGCCACGAGATACTCCAGTCCCGGCAACGGCGCCACCACACGACACCGTTCCGGAAACCGTCAGTCACATGCGAGTTTCATGCTCCGGGGTCAGTGTACGCAGAAAATCATGATGGTTTAGGTGGATGTCGCTGCTATCAAAGCTGACTTCATTGCCGCCCCGAAGCCGTTGCAGGTGGCGCCCCCGGCTCTTTTTCTCTGCAGACGAGAGCGACCTTTTTCCTTCATCGACTGGCGCGCGCATTCGACTTCGTCGGACAAAAAGAGACCGAGAGTGTTAGGAACAGGCTCGTCATCACTTTGGCATCTACGTCGACGAGTTCCTTCCAACCGTCGGCGAGAAACCCAATGTTCAACTGGTCCTTGTTCTCGGCAAGCCCCAGGGGCCGGGTGACAACGACATCGCTGGCTGAACGCAGTTTGTAGGAAATCCCGGCCAGTTCCCGTGCCCTTCGCACATCCGCCTTCTTCGAGCACGACCGTTGCAGTAAAGCTTCAAGGCGCCGATTGTCGGTGAGCACGTCCCCGCCGTCCGCATTGATCCCGCGGATCTTGCCTGCCTGCTCCGGGTCCTGTTTCTGGTTGATTTCCATCACCGGACAGACAACGGACTTGACCATGTGTCCCTGGTTCAGGACTTCCCTCGCGAGGGAACCGAGTGCCAATCTCGGCGTACGGTGCGCACTGTCTTCAAGGCCGTGCCGATTTCGTGCCCCCGGGTAAGTCTCCGACCGGGGGGGCGTCAGGCAGCATCCGCAACAACAGGCGCTCCACAATCCCGATGACCGGGATGAAGAGCACGACCAGAGAGGCGTTGAAAAGCAGATTTACGAGAACGAGAACCTGTCCTGCTTCGAAGGGCACCGGAAGCGGCATCGCCGACGACATGCCTGCCGCGGGATGCATGGCAAGCGAGGCCGTCCCCTTGTGCAGCAAGTTCCCGAGCGGGACGCGCCGGACTCGCGCTTCCATCCCGCGCGACAGACAGGCCGGGAACGGCGCGCCGAAAATGCTTGCCCCGAGCACGAGAGGGATTCCCGCCGTGACCAGCAGAATCCCCCACTTCGACGAATGTCACGAAGACAAGGATCGCTCCAACGCTCGAATGCATGACAAATGCCATCGCGGCGCCAACACGGAAGAATTGATCACTGGCAATCAGCGGCCGGCGCCGCTTCGAGAGAGGCAATGGCCATCGGGATCGATGGTGGAATTGGAGGCACCGTTTCCGGCCTTAACCGGCAGGGTTTCCGGAAAGATACCCGCTCTCAATTCCTGAAGCTCATGCCATTGGAGGCGGGTGGCCGGCGATCGTTCCCGTTCGCGACTCCGGGTCTCGTTCGTTCGGGTTCCTGAAACGATCTTTCGGGTGCCCGGAAACTTGGCCTGTAATGGCCCGAGCGCATTGATCAGGGTGGATAAATCGCGTCTGGCGGAGCGGGCCGAATTCGGATTTGCTCCGCCCCGTTCAACCCGCATCCCGTGGCTGCGCGTGACCGCTCCCGGAAGCCATGCGATTCACTCTGCCAACCAGGTCGTCTTTGCCTCGACATTCGGCCTGGGGCGTTCCGGCGGTACATGATTCGCAACGCCCATGTGGACGAATCCCGCGACGAATTCGTGGTCTTTGAGACCGAGCGCCGAGGACAGGAACTCCCGGTCGAGCGCAAGCCAGGATGTCAGCCAGTTCGCTCCCCAGCCGCTGGCAAGCGCGGCGTTCAGCAAGGCGAGGCATACGGCTCCCGCGGAGAGGGTCTGTTCGACCTGCGGGATCTTTTCCGATGGCTCCGGCGATGAAATGACGGCGACAATGAGCGGAGAGTTCGCAAATCCGGATCGCGCCTTTTCGACAGCGGCCGAATCGAGTCCGCGATCTGTTGCCCTTGCTTCGGCTATCTTCGCGACTCTATCCAGGGCCGGTCGTTCGAGCACGACGAAACGCCAGGGTTCCAGCATTCCATGGTCGGGCGACCGTGCCGCGGCGGTCAGGATCGTCTGCAACTCAGCGCGTCCTGGCGGCGGACCCGAAAGAATCTTGGCCGGCCGGGAACGCCTGGTCAGCAGAAAATCCAGCGCGTCAGTATTTCTTTCCAGCGGACATTCTCCTTCTCTTTGGTCAGTCCCCGAGATCAATGTGCTGCGGGGTTTTCGCCGTGGCGATCATTTCCCGGAACCAATTGCCCGGACAAGATCGGGTCACGTGTCGCAAGTATCGGCAGGGTCATTGCCGCAAGTCGGCGTCGTTGTCGACCGTTTCCGTCAAAGTTTTCCGTGGAAAGCCAGTTTTCGAAGGCCCGTTCAAGCGCCGGCCATTCCCCGTCGATCGCTGCGAACCACGCCGTGTCCCGGTTCCTTCCCTTCGAAATGGTCGCTTGCCGGAATACGCCTTCATAGGACAGGCCAAGCCTCTCGGCAGCCCGGCGCGAACGGATGTTGAGAGCGTTGCACTTCCATTCATACCGTCGATATCCGGCGCTGAATGCCCATTTCATCATCAGGTACATGGCGTCGGTGGCCGCCCGCGTCTGCTGTAGAGACGGCGCGAGATTGATGTGCCCGACCTCTATGGACCCCTGGACAGGTTTCACTCGAAGATACGATGCAACGCCGCCCGCCCGGCCGGAACTCTTGTCGCGGATGGCAAAGAACAAGGGATCATTCGACAGCGCCGCCTCGTCAACCCAGGAAGTGTAACCGGCAAGTGAATCGAACGGACCGTACGGCAGGTAGTCCCAGACCCTCCCTTCGCGATCCTCCTTGTAGGCGGAGAACAGCTCGCGGCAGTGACGATCGGACTCCAGGGGCTCGAGTCGGGCATACGCCCCCTCGAGTTCAAAGCGACCCGGCCTTTCCGGCTCCCGCCAGTTGCAAACGATCGGGCCGAGAACCGGGTTCATGCCATAACCCCGGCGAGACATGCGGCCGTCAAGCGAGCCCCCGCCCGGTCGCCCGGCTTCGCCATGGCCTTGCTCAATTCTTGTCCTGGGGGACGACCTGCAATCCGAGCTCCCGAAGCTGCGCGTTCGTCGGTTCGGTCGGTCCTCCCATCATGAGATCCTCGGCCCGCTGATTCATCGGGAACATGATAACCTCGCGAATCGACGTCTCTCCGGCAAGCAGCATGACAAGCCGGTCTATTCCGGCGGCGCATCCACCATGTGGCGGTGCACCATAGGAAAATGCCCGGCCGAGCCCGCCGAACCTCGCTTCGACCTCCTCATCGTCGTATCCCGCGATGTTGAAGGCCAGGCGCATGATGTCGACCTCGTGATTGCGAATTGCCCCTGAAACCAGCTCGTTACCATTGCAGACCAGGTCGTACTGGTACCCGAGCACATCGAGAGGGTCCGAATTCTCGAGGACTTCCCTGCCCCCCTGGGGCATCGAAAACGGGTTGTGGCTGAAATCGATCCTGCCCGTTTCCCGGTCCTTTTCGTACATGGGAAAGTCGACGATCCAGCAAAGCTCGAATCTCTCCAAGTCGGTCAGTTTCAGTTCCTTGCCGATGACGTCCCTAGCCTTCGCCGCGACACCTTCGAACGTCGCGGGGAGGCCTCCCAGGAAAAACGCGGCATCTCCGACGCCGAGGTTCAGTTGGACCCGGATCGACTCCGTGCGGTCGGGACCGATGTTCTTGGCCAGCGGGCCGGCGCCTTCGACGCAATCGGGGTTGTCGGGCATCGGACGCCAGAAAATGTACCCCATGCCAGGCAGCCCTTCGGAACGTGCGTACGAATCCATGCGGTCGCAGAAACGGCGCGAACCGCCGCCGGGGGCCGGAATCGCGCGAACTTCGGTGCCGGGACGTTGGAGAAGCGATGCGAACACGCGAAAGCCCGAATCGGCAAAATGCTCCGAGACCACCTGCATCTTCAGGGGATTCCGGAGATCCGGCTTGTCAGTCCCGTACATGCTCATCGCGTCCCGGTAGGCGATCCTTGGGACGTTTGCGGTTACCGGAAGCCCGTCGCCGAATTCTTCGAACACCCTCCGGATCACCGGTTCGATCGTCTCGAGCACGTCGTCCTGCGTCACGAAACTCATTTCCATGTCGAGTTGATAGAAATCCGTGGGTGAGCGGTCGGCACGGGGGTCTTCATCCCTGAAACACGGGGCAATCTGGAAATACTTGTCGAAACCGGCAACCATGATCAGTTGCTTGAATAGCTGGGGAGCCTGTGGCAGCGCGTAGAATTTTCCGGGATGCAATCGCGACGGCACCAGGAAATCCCGTGCGCCTTCGGGTGACGACGTGGCAATGACCGGTGTCTGGAATTCGCTGAAACCCCGGTCGACCATCCTGTCCCTGAGCGACGAAATGACCGCGGAACGCAGCATCATGTTCGCGTGCAACCGCTGCCGCCTGAGGTCGAGAAACCTGTACCGGAGGCGCGTTTCTTCCGGGTAGTCGTGATCTCCGAAAACCGGCAGGGGCAGTTCATCCGCCCTGCTGAGAACGTCCAGTGATCGAATGAACACCTCGATTTCGCCTGTTTCGATCTTCGGATTGACCAGCTCGGGCGACCTGGCCCTGACCTCCCCATCGATCCGGATCACCCACTCCGAACGTAACGCCTCGACCTGGTGAAACGCATCGCTGTCTGGGTCTGCCAGGATCTGGGTAACGCCGTAATGATCGCGCAGGTCCACGAACAGGAGTCCGCCATGATCGCGTACCCGCTGAACCCACCCGGATAGCCGAACGGTCTTCCCGACGTCGGAAATTCCGAGTTCCGAACAGGTATGCGAGCGATACATGTGCATGTCGTCGAATCCCTTGTTCCTGTTGGCGCAAGGCAGGTGTCCAGCTGCCTCCGGATTGGAAAACCCTTGGGCGACATTCAGTTGCCTTCCCCAGGGCCTCCCTGCGGCCTGCGTTTCATTCCCTCCAACGGTCGTTGTCAAGAGCCGTCGCGTGCCGTTTCGCCGGAAGCGGGCCGTCGCGGTGGTTTCGGAAGGGATCGGATCGTTTCAAAACAGGCCGGGGAAACGACACGGTACCGGATTTTCCCGACGGCCCCGGCACCGACCCGATCGCGCCTCCTGACGTATCGTTGCCGCGAGAACGGAAAGATCCGTTCGGCGATGCCTGTGCCGAAGGCACGGCGATGCCGGTATTTCGAGGCTCATGCCCGCCGTCATCAGGCGCTTGTTTGCGTGCGAGACAAGTTTATAAGCAACGCGGTCTCGTGCCCCCGGCCGGAATGTGCGCAACAGGAGACGTCGCCAGCAAATGCCGAAACGTACTGATCTAGAATCGATCATGGTCATCGGCGCCGGACCAATCGTTATCGGGCAGGCATGCGAGTTCGACTACTCCGGCACCCAGGCCTGCAAGGCCCTGCGCGAGGAGGGATACCGGCTGATCCTGGTCAATTCGAATCCGGCAACCATCATGACGGACCCGGAGACAGCGGATGCCACTTACGTTGAGCCGGTCACGCCGGAAACCGTCGAGAAAATCATTGCCATCGAGCGTCCGGACGCACTTCTGCCGACAATGGGCGGACAAACTGGACTGAATACCGCTCTCGAGGTCGACGATCGCGGGATCCTGGAAAAATTCGGGGTCGAACTGATCGGCGCGCGGCGGGAGGCCATCGAAAAGGCCGAAAATCGGCAGAAGTTTCGCGAAGCGATGGCACGCATCGGAATCGAAAGCCCGCGTGCATCGATTGCCCACTCGCTGGACGAAGCCATGGCAGCGATCGACGTCGTCGGACTGCCGGCTATCGTTCGTCCCGCTTTCACGCTCGGAGGCACGGGGGGTGGAGTCGCGTACAATCGCAGCGAGTACGAGGAAGTATGCCGGGCCGGGCTCAGGACTTCACCGGCAGGGCAGATCCTGATCGATGAAAGCCTGCTTGGCTGGAAGGAATTCGAGATGGAGGTCGTTCGCGACGTCGCGGACAATGCCATCATCGTCTGTTCAATCGAAAACGTCGACCCGATGGGCATTCACACGGGCGACAGCGTTACGGTCGCCCCTGCCCTTACGCTCACGGACAAGGAATACCAGCGCATGCGAAGCCTCTCGATCGAGGTACTTCGCGAAATCGGAGTCGAGACCGGCGGCTCGAACGTCCAGTGGGCCGTCAATCCCGACGACGGCCGCATGGTGATCATAGAAATGAACCCTCGCGTCTCCCGTTCTTCGGCGCTTGCGTCCAAGGCAACCGGCTTTCCGATCGCGAAAATCGCTGCGAAACTCGCGGTGGGCTATACGCTTGACGAACTCGACAACGACATTACCGGGGTCACGCCGGCCTCCTTTGAGCCGGCGATCGACTTCGTGGTCACCAAGATCCCGCGATTCGCATTTGAAAAGTTTCCTTCGTCCGCGCCCGTCCTGACCACCGCAATGAAGTCCGTCGGCGAAGTGATGGCCGTCGGACGCACGATTCACGAGAGCATGCAAAAGGCTCTCGCGTCGACCGAATCCGGCCTGACGGGGTTTGACGAAATCCGAATCGACGGTGCACCGGATCATTCGTCGGTCATCAAGGCGCTCGCCGCGCGGACACCGGACCGCTTGCGGCTGATCGCCCAGGCCATGCGCCACGGCGTCGACGACGACGCCATCCGCGATGTGACCTCCTTCGACCCGTGGTTCCTCGGCCGAATCCGGGAAATCGTGGATGTCGAGGAACACGTGCGCCGGGTTGGCCTTCCTCGAACCGGTCCCGGCATGAGACGCGTCAAGGCATTCGGATTTACCGACGCCCGCCTCTCGAGCTTGACGGGAATCGAAGAGGATGACGTACGCCGCCATCGATTGCGCCTCGGAGTCGAGGCCTCGTTCAAGCGGATAGATACCTGTGCGGCGGAGTTCGAGTCCCGAACGCCCTACATGTATTCGACTTACGAATCTCCGGCCATGGAAGAGGTCGAATGCGAGTCATGGCCGACTGACCGAAAAAAGATCGTGATCCTGGGCGGCGGCCCGATCCGCATCGGACAGGGAATCGAGTTCGACTACTGTTGCTGTCATGCCTGTTTCTCGTTGTCGAAATCGGGTTTCGAGACAATCATGGTCAACTGCAACCCGGAAACCGTCAGTACGGACTATGACACTTCCGACCGCCTTTACTTTGAGCCCCTGACGCTTGAACACGTCCTGGAGATACTGAGAATCGAACGTTCCAACGGGACGCTGCTCGGGGTTATCGTGCAATTTGGCGGGCAGACGCCGCTGAAGCTGGCGCGGGCGCTCGAGGCGGAGGGAATCAGCATTCTCGGAACTTCGCCTGACGCAATCGACCTGGCCGAAGACCGGGAAAGGTTCCAGAAACTCCTGGGCGAAATCGGCCTTCGACAACCGGACAATGTCATCGCGCGGTCTCCCGACGAAGCGATCTCGGGCGCAAGATCGCTCGGATATCCGCTAGTCATCCGCCCGTCCTACGTGCTCGGAGGACGGGCCATGGAGATCGTGCGGGACGAAGACCAGTTGAAACGGTACATTTCCGAAGCAGTCGTTGCGAGCGGTGACAGCCCGGTTCTCCTCGACAGTTTCCTGGCCGATGCCATCGAAGTCGACGTCGATGCCCTGTCGGACGGGAAGGATGTCCACATAGCCGGTGTCATGCAGCATATCGAGGAAGCCGGTGTTCATTCGGGCGACAGCGCCTGCTCCCTGCCCCCGCATTCGCTCGAACCGCCGATCGTGCGTGAACTGATGGACCAGTCGGATAAACTGGCGCGCGCACTGAAGGTCGTCGGGCTCATGAATGTCCAGTTCGCGGTCAGGGACAGCGACATCTATATCCTTGAAGTCAATCCCAGGGCATCGAGGACGGTGCCATTCGTGGCTAAGGCCGTCGGCTCGCCGATTGCGGCGATTGCAGCACGGTTGATGGCCGGGGCCGAACTGTCCAAAATGGACCTGAAGTCCCCCGAACTGCCGTATTTCGCCGTCAAGGAAGTCGTTCTGCCGTTCAACCGGTTTCCGGGCGTCGACACCTTGCTGGGACCGGAAATGCGTTCGACCGGTGAGGTCATGGGCATCGACAACAGCTTCGCCCGCGCGTTCCTCAAGGCCCAGATCGGGGCCGGATCCAGTTTGCCGCGGCGGGGCAACGTCTTCGTTTCGTTCCGGGATGCGGACAAGAACCGGTTGCTGGTTGACGCGGTTCGCCTTCTCGTTGACCTCGGGTTTCTGCTGATCGCGACCCGGGGGACCGCAGCTTTTCTCGACGCATCCGGTATTGAATGCGAGGTCGTGAGAAAGGTTCACGAAGGAAAGCCCAATATCGTTGACCGGATACTGGATCAGCAGATCGATGTGATCATGAATACCAGTGACGGCCGTCAATCGGTGCGCGACAGCCAATCCCTGCGGGCGGTCGCACTCACCGAGGGCATCCCGTATTTCACCACTGCACGGGCCGCGTACGCGGCGTCGCTGGCAATCCAGGCCAGCCAGGAAGGCGACCTCGGGGTCAAGCCCTTGCAGGCCTACCGAGGGCCTGTCGACGCACCAGGACTTTCCCTGCCGCGCACCGGCTTGCCCTGACGGACCTCTTCGGAGCCCAGTTCCGCCATCCTGACAGAATTCCGTCAATCTTCGGGACCGTCGATGCGATAGAGTAAACCGGGATAATCCGAACCGGTTGTTGATCGGAATCAGCAAAACCGTTTAACGGTTGTTGATCGGAATCAGCAAAACCGTTTAACCAACAAGGGAGTCAAATGGCGAAACTCTATTTTCACTACGCGACAATGAACGCCGGAAAGTCGACTCTGCTCCTGCAGGCATCCTACAACTACAGGGAGCGGGGAATGGAAACCTGTCTCCTGACCTCCGAGGCCGACGACCGGGGCCAGCCGAACCAAATCCTGTCACGGATCGGGATCGAGAACAGGTCGGATTCCTTCGGAGAATCGACCGACCTTTTCGCGTTGGTCGAACGCCGCATGAACAGGAGTTCGCTGGCGTGCGTCTTCGTTGACGAGGCCCAGTTCCTGACCAGGGAGCAGGTGTGGCAACTCGCACGTGTGGCCGACGATCTCCTGATTCCCGTCATGTGCTATGGGCTCCGGGTTGACTTTCGAGGGAAGCTTTTTCCCGGTTCCGCGGAACTTCTCGCCATCGCCGACGATCTGCGCGAATGCAGAACCATTTGTTTTTGCGGGAAAAAGGCGACCATGGTCGTACGTCAGGACGCGGAAGGCAATGTCCTGACGGAAGGCGAACAGATACAGATCGGCGGGAATGAGACCTATACGTCGCTTTGCCGCCGACACTGGCGGGAAGCAGTCGGCGATTTCCTTGAGTGAACCGGGAATCACGCTGGCTTCGCATCGAGACGGGCCCGGGCCAGCTTGTACCGTCCGCCGAATTCTACCGGTATGACCGGCAGAACATCGATTCACCCGGTCCGAAACATTTCCGGCCGGTGCGCTGTCATCAGCATCAACAGGACGTTGGGATCGGCAATGGCACTGGTAACGGAACAAGTTGTGTTCTAGACGACAATGCCTGCATCGCACGCTGCGAGACCGGCGACAAGGCTGTTCCGACCCCGCAATTTCCCAGGTTTCGACACTCTCTTGGCCATTCGCTGAACGTGGAGGCGCTAGGCTGTGTCGCCGTGCATCGGAAAGACCCCGTCGAAAGCATCGTGCACGCGGGGCACGCACTGTTTTCAAGACGCTGCCGAGCCATTTCGAACGTTTACGTCCGTGGTCCGGGACGCCGTCGAAACCGCGGCCGCGGGTACCGGCCTTGTTGTTTGGATCGAAGGTCGCGCTGCGTCACATCAATGCAGCCTGCTGCCGGGCTGCACGTCCCGATCAGGTGCGACAAGAATGACTTCATCGTCACTGTCGAGAACGCCCAACACGAGCACTTCCGAGCGAACAGGTCCAACCTGCCTGGCGGGAAGGTTGACGACGGCAAGAACCAGTCGTCCGGTCAACGCTCCGGGAGAATACCGTACCGCAATTCCGGCCGAAGACCCGCGCTCACCGAATTCCGGCCCAAAGTCGATTCTCAAGCGGCAGGATGGCTTGCGGGCTTCCGGAAAGGGCTCTGCCCGTACGATCCTGCCCACCCTGATGTCGACTTTCATGAAGTCTTCAATGGTGATTTGCGGTTCCTTCCTCACGGCGCGCTCCCGTTCATCAAACCTGGACGATCAACTGTTCTCGAACGGGCAACCGGTTTCATCCGCCAAGTTCCCGGCTGCGCGCTTCCGCGGCTTCGACGGCCCGATCCATGAGTGCCGTCAATCCCGACCCTTCCTCAAGCAAGACGTCGAGCGCGGCTGCAGTTGTCCCATTCGGAGACGTGACATCGTTGCGCAGCTGTTCCGGGCTCCGCGCCGAACCGCTCGCCAGGGTCGCCGCTCCGAACACGGTCAACATGGCAAGGTCCAGGGACATCTTTTCGGACAGGCCTCGCCTCTCGCCCGCCTCGGCCAGCGCCTCGATCAGGAGAAACACGTAGGCCGGTCCCGAGCCTGAAATCGCCGTTACGACGTCCATGTCGTCTTCAGACCGGACCCGCACTGTCGCGCCGACGGCGTCGAGCAGCATGGTCGCTGTTTCCAAGTGATGTTCATCAACATTCCCGTTGCCGATGATCGCGGTTATCCCCTGCCCGATGGCGGCCGGCGTGTTGGGCATTGCCCGGATGACCGGGGTCCTGCCGGCGAATGCAGCTTCGAATCGCGCGATTCTGACGCCAGCCGCGATCGATAGGATCAGGGTACCGCGCAGATCAAGACCCGCCAGGTTCTCGAGCGCGGGATCCATCGTTTGCGGCTTGACCGCAATGACGCAGACCGAAGGATTTCGGATCACTGGCGGATTGACGGCGAGTTCCCTCTCATTGGAGATCGACATTAGCCATTCGGACGGAAATGGCTCAATGATCTGAATCCTGTCCGGACCTATTCCGGATTCCAGCCAGCCGTCGAGCAGGGCCGAACCCATCTTGCCACACCCGCACAAAAGGATGCGGGTCTCGGAACCACTACCAGCCGTCATCTGCGACAACAAAACTCCGGATTCGTGAATGCGACGAAAGTCACGCGCAACCACTCACGTCGGTAATCGCCAGCTCCAGTGCCTCATCCGGGGACTTTCCGGCACGGCACGTAAGTTGGAACGCGGGATAATACTGCTCGCAGGTCGCAACAGATCTTGTGACGATCGCGTCGACCTGCTCCATGGTTGCCATGGCTCCTTCGCACAACAGCAGTCCATAGCGGAAGACAACGGCCGACAGCCCGGGACAGTGGCTGAAGGAGCCGGTCCAGCAACGATCGTTTGCAAGACCGATCAATTCGCGCAGAGCCGCGTGACGTATCTTCGGCGGGTTCAAATCGAACGAGCAAAGCAGCCGCAACGTCTCGTCGGCGTGAGACATGACCAGGGTTACTGCATAATGCCTCCACTGACCTGCCACGACGAAGTTGATTTGATCGTCGTCGACGCGATCAAATTCCCAGTCATTGTTCTCGGCGAGATCTTCTGCCAGATCTATGGGGCCCAGGATTTCCCATTCAATCCACGTGGCTTCACTGTACATGCGTCCTGACCGCCTCCGGCCTTGTAACCGTTCCGGCGATTTATGCCACATGTTGTCGAAGGCCACAACGGTTTGACGCGGCATGGCAGGTACACCCTACATCTTGCCGTACTGACGGTATCTTGCTGTGAGTTCTGCAACAGGATCCGTGAACATTCCGCCGTCGTCAGGCCATGGATTGTTCACGTACAGCGACTCCATGGTTTCGAGTTACACCGCACCGGATATCGCCCAGGCGACCAGAAATGTTCGTCTGATTGCTCACTATTGTTCTGGTTACCTGATTGAGATGGCCGCCGCTCAGTTCAGCAGATACATCGATATCGTGCGGCAAGGCGGCGCCGGTTAGCCCTGAGGATACCAGGATCCATGCCAGTATAGGGCCTGCGAATCGTGAAACGGCACCGAAATTCCTCAGCAGGGAATTCTGCCCCCGGAACCGTCGCTCATTGAGCGAACAATGCCTGCGATGATTCCGCATCCGTTCGCATGCTCGATATTGGACGCAACGGCAGTATCGCTGCAGACGGAAATTGAATGCACGCAGGCTGTCGGCACTTGTGGAGGCATAATCCCTCAGGATCGCTCTCCGGCACGGGCCTTGTCTCGGGAATGCCGCAGGCGTCAGTCCGGGGGCTCATTGGCCAGATGGGTCAGAATCGATTCGTTCAACTCAACCTTGTAGCCGTCAGGATCTTCGCAGAAGGCAATCACGCGGGTGCCATTTTTCATCGGTCCCGGCGGCCTCGTGATCCTGACACCAGCGGCCGCGAGATCCGCGCAGGCCTTGTAGACGTCGGGAGTCTCTATGCAGATATGGCCCCAGGAATTGCCCATCTCGTAGGGCTCCCGCTGATCCCAGTTGGCGGTCAACTCAAGTGCCGGAAACTCCGCCTCCGGACCGTATCCTATGAATGTGTTGGTGAACCTCCCCCCGGGATAATCCGTGCGGCGCAGCACTTTCATGCCCAGGATTCCGCAATAGAATTCGATCGATCTGTCCGTATCCATCACGCGCATCATGGTGTGTGCAAGGCGAAAACCCTTGGTGATGTCGTCGCTCATTTTCCCGGTTTCCTCCTTCAACAATTGCCGGCGACGACGACATCGCGTGCCACCCTTTCCTGAAACGCGCGCACGCTGTCTTCCCAGACGGGAGAGAGCACGCCACCTTCCCTTGAAATGTCCGAGGCCCGCCCGAGTTGAAGCCGTTCAGTCATCTCGTGATCTTCCTTGTGTACATCCCACCAGAGCTTCTTCAGCCCCCGGATCTCGTCTTCCGAAAGGGTCTGGCCCTCGGTGGTGTACAGCGCGCGTTTTTGCATCACGGTGCAGGGGCCAGTAGGGATGTTGAGATAGGCGCCCAACTGGTCGGGAAAGTACCGGCCCAGTATGAAATTCGGATACAATGTCAAAAATCGAGAACTGACACCGAGGCTTCCCGAAGTGCCGATCTCTTCTTCCAGATCCACCGCGCTACCCAGGCAGTTGCCGTCAATGATCGTATAGTGAGCCGAAAGCGGCTGGTCCGTGGTCGAGGAATGCACGAATTGCACGTGATACGGTTCAATGAAGTTCTCCATGATGAACTTCCAGTTGCAGGCAATCTCGCCGAAATCGAGCACGCCAATGCAATCGATCCTGTTCCACTCGATCCCGTCGAGACGACCGGTCAAGGAGGCGGCGTAATCCTCGAAAGGTCCGGCGCCGCCGCCGATATTGACGAAGATCCAGTCGTTCCAGACATGCGTGCGCACCGGAACCAGGCTGTTTTCTTCCTTGTCGAATCCTTCCGCGGTATGCTCGTTGGTCCCACCGAAATGCGGCGAGGCGCGAAGTCGGCCGTTCAGGTCGTAGGCCCAGGCATGATACGGGCAACGGATGAGCTTGCCGACGTTTCTCGGCGTATCGACCAGCATCAGGCACCGGTGCCGGCAGACGTTGTGGAAGGCTCTGATCTCGCCTCCCGAATTGCGCACGAGCAGGAGCGGATGCCCGGCGAGCGTCACCGGCACCGCATCGCCGGCAGTTTCCAGTTCATGCGCAAACCCGACACACACCCAGTTCCTGACGAAGACCGAACCGCGTTCGGCATTCCAGAAGCTCGAATCCACATAGGCTTGCGCGGGCAGCCCGCGCCGCGGCCTGGTTTCCGCAAAAAAGGGTTTCAACAGCGTCTCGATTTCACTCATCCGGCTTCGCGCTGGGCAACCTGCCGATCTGGGCAGAAAGGAAAGCGCGCTCCCTTGTTGATACCACGGCGATGGCGTGGCTGACGGTGGACGGAACGCCCGGCGGCTCCTGGCAGGAGGAACACTTTGCCGCTGCAGGCAAAAAATTCATGCGCACGCTTCCGGTTTGCTGAGCAGTACACCAAGGTGAAAGAAACGATGAGGGGTCATGCTCCGGCCTTTTCATGCTCGCAAGTTCACATGCGCCGAGGCCGGCTCCGGCGCCCTTCTCGACGACCTTGAAAACGGAATTGCAAACAATGAAAATGCACTGCCCGAAATCTCCCGAAACCGGAGTTTCCCGGATCCGGTTATTCGGAGGCGGCCAGTACCCCGGATCATCCCGCAGGGGCTCCACTCTTGGGCATCGTGCCACCGCCACGTGAGCGTTCATCTTTCCTGCTCTTCGCAACGAAATTGACAGGAGGAGTAGCGCCATCGATCGGTAGGCAGTACATCATGCTAACGGTCCGCGGCAAGCGCATGACCCTGCTCCAAAGTCCGGATGATCTGTCCCCTTCAGGGATGATATTGTTTTCGTTCGGGAGCGCAACACCCCGAAATCAGCCAAATCCGGCCCGGACTAGTAACGCTGTCCACCGTTCCCGGCTCGGGTGAGCGGTTGCGGTCGTTGACGGCGACTACCAAAGTCCGTGGGTTAACTTGTGGTGATTGGTGTCATAGGCTGACTCTTGCAGGCTTTTCTCATGACCCTTCCATGTGGCCGTACGAACCCGTTGCGGAAATCACGCCGCTAGAACCCACGGAATTTGGCGGTTCCCGGGTCACTGCTGTCGGTGGCTCGCCTCCTGCCAGTCGCGGGCGACAGACGGCGCGTCAAGTCGCCGCTTCGCCTGTTCCCTGACATCGCGCCAGCGAAAACGAATCGAGTTCATGACGATTTCCCGGTCGAGTTCCTTGAACTCGTCAACAACCGGCGCGAAGCGGACCAGATCGGATTCACTGGAGGCAAAGGTTACGTAAATGTCTTCAACCGTAATCCAGTTGATGCACACGAGTCTCTGGTTAAACCGCCTCGTCGCCTCCATTCGAACCTGTCGATCCTTGTCGGGGTAGTCGGCGAGTCCCCGTTCGAGACCGGTTTCGAATAGCCACGTGGCCAGTGCGGCCGCTTCCGCATCGGTCATCCGGCCCGCCAGGCGGCACTGGCAAACGACATGAAAAGTGAGATCGGCGAGGCAGGATCCGAACAACCGCGCGGCGGCACGCCTGATTTCCCGCGAAAAGACATCGTCTTCGAACAACACACGAAACTGTGTTCCCATACGGGCCTTGAGGTACCCGAACAAGGCCGTCTGCGCGATGTAGGATGAACGCGTCTGAACGAACTCCTCGACCGAATTCACGGTCTTGAACGGACTTCGGTCGAAACGAAGCGCCAAGAGCCGGACGATGCCCAGCAGCCATTTCCCGAGAAACTGGATGAACTCTTTGGCTTGATCGAGGATTCTCATGCGTTCCTGTATTCGAGCGGAATGGCCAGGTGTCAATTGGCCACCGTCATTCCGCCTGTTCGGGGAACGGCGGGATTCCGGCTCTTCGCAGGCGGGAAAGCAGTACCGTCCGCAATATGGTCGTGCGATCCGGCCGCTCAACGGGACAACACGCGCAGAATTGCCTAATATGTCATGGCCGGTCATTTCGCCTGGCGTCGTCGTCCCGGCGCTGTTTTCCCTCCTTGTGATTCGGTTGAACTGCTGGCCGGATGAGCGATCCCGGTCGCAACCGCCACGACTTGACTTTTTTTCGAGCGGAAACAAGGTATTCGCGCGTTCGGTTCCAGCCGTGACCGCGTGAGCCCAGAGAATTCGGCGGATTCCGCAGCCTTTCTCCGGCGCGGATCCGTGTCTTGTCGACCGCGAACCGCGCCATCCGTTCATCACCCGATCACGCCCCTTTGCGGCGTCGAGACACATTACTGACGCCCTTGGACGTGCGGAACCACCACATGATGGGTTGCGAACGGTCAGATGACCAATTTTAGGTTTACATTGCTTCACGAACATGTGTACACGCAGACGTGTGCGCAAATGCTTTGCGGGCCGACCGTTCGTATATGCATTTGCGAAATTGAAGAACGGAGGGGACTTGATGTCCAAAAGCACACCCGAAGCCCGAGCCCAGCACTGGGCAAAAACAAGGAACCTCACGATCCTGGTTCTGGTCGTGTGGTTCATCTTTTCGTTTGTGGTCCACTGGTTTGCTAAGGGGCTTAACGGCGCCAGCTTTATCGGATTTCCACTAGGCTACTATTTCGCGGTGCAAGGTTCGCTGATCATCTTCGTCTTGCTGATCGTCTTCCAGAACTGGATGCAGGACAAGATTGACGACGAAGCCGGGCTGCAAAGCGAATAACAAGGGGAGAAGGACATGAAAGGCAATTTCATCGATAACCTGCCCAAGATCTACGGACTGTATACGGGCGGCTTTATCGTTTTTATTCTCCTTATGGCCTTGCTGGAGCAGCTTGGCATGGGAGCCGACACGATCGGCATCTTGTTCGTTGCGTTCACGATCGTGATCTACGCCACGATCGGCTACCTCTCGAGAACGATGCAGGTCGACGCCTACTACGTGGCCGGACGGGAAGTTCCGCCCGTGTTCAACGGTATGGCGACAGCCGCCGACTGGATGTCGGGCGCGTCATTTGTCGCGCTTGCAGGCGGTGTCTACTTTGGTGGACATGGCTACCTCGCGTTTGTCGTCGGGTGGACCGGCGGTTACGTCCTGGTCAACTCGTTGATGGCCCCGTATCTCCGGAAGTTCGGATGCTACACGGTGCCCGACTTCATCGGAACCAGGTACGGTGGAAACATGGCGCGGTTCATCGCCGTCGTCATCCTCGTGGTGGCCTCGTTCACTTATGTGACGGCGCAGATCAACGCATCGGGAACGATCGCTGCGCGTGCGCTGCAAGTGCCGTTTGGTGTCGGCGTCTGGTTCGGCCTGGCCGGTATCCTGATGTGCTCGATGCTCGGCGGCATGCGCGCGGTCACCTGGACCCAGGTCGCCCAGTACATCGTGCTGATCATTGCGTATCTCGTTCCGGTCATCTGGATGTCCAACGTGCAAGGGTTCGGGATCATCCCGCACTTCTCCTACGGCGACGCCGTCCAGAGAATCGCTGAACTCGAAGTTAACCTTGGCGTGGGAACCGCCGCGACCGAGAGCTTTGCCGGTCGTCGCGTGTTGACGACCCTGCATAATGCTCCCGGGGGCGCGATGGCGAGCTGGCTGTTCGTGACCCTGGCATTCTGCATGATGGCGGGCACGGCATCTCTTCCGCACATTCTGATGCGTTACTTCACGACGCCATCGGTTCGTGCGGCGCGTGTGTCTGTCGGCTGGTCGCTGTTCTTCATCTTCCTGCTGTATTTCACGGCGCCCGCGCTCGCGACACTGACGAAGCTGCAGCTTCTGGATCCGGATCTCGCGACGTCGGTCATCGGCAAGAGCTTCGAAGAAGTGCAGAACCTGACCTGGATTCAGAAATGGACCAATGTCGGAATGCTGGCGGTGTCGGACTCGAACGCAGACGGAATCCTGCAGATCAACGAGTTCTTCATGCGTCCGGATATCGTCGTTCTGGCAACTCCCGAAATTGCCGGCCTGCCGGCCGTGATTTCGGGCCTCGTTGCTGCAGGCGGCCTCGCGGCTGCAATGTCGACCGCGGACGGGCTGCTGCTGGCAATCGCCAACGCGCTGTCCCACGACCTGTACTACAGCATCATCGACCCAAAGGCGGATACGCGACAGCGTCTTCTCGTCGCACGGGCTCTGCTGATCGTGATCGGGGTCCTCGCGGCTCTCGTCGCGACCCTGCAGCTGACAGGAATCCTGGGAGCCGTTGCCTGGGCCTTCTGCTTTGCGTGTTCCGGGTTGTTCTTCCCGTTGGTCCTTGGCGTGTGGTGGAAACGCGCCAACAGGGCCGGAGCCATCGCGGGCATGGTGGCCGGGTTCCTTGCGGGTTCCTGGTACCTGTACCACGTTTACACCGGCGGGACGCCAATTCTTGGCCTCAATCACTTGAGGTTCGGAATCATCGGCATGCCCGTCAGTCTTGTGGCGATGGTCGTTGTCAGCCTGGCGACGGAAGAGCCGGATGAAGAAACCCAGCGGATGGTAGACGCTACGCGTGACCCGTCAGGGCGCGCCGTTCTCGCCAGAGAGCACTAGCACCCCAGGGATTCCAAGACCTCAAGGGGGCGGGAAAGCGATTTTCTGCCCCCTGTTTTATTTTTGACCTTCGAAGGAAACGCTTTTCGTGAACCTGCCGAGTTCGATCGCCCATCTTCCGATTGAAGTCGTCATTCTCGACTACATACTCGGCATGATCATGTGGACACTGATCGGCCGGGCCGCGATGAATATCTTCTTGCCGATCGACAGCCCGTTCTTTTTCATGCGGGCGTTCGTAATGCTGACCGACCCGATCCTGAGGGTGTTCCGGCCGATTACGCCGGGGTTTCTGATACCTGCTGTCGTACCGCTGTTCGTGGCGTGGTTTTTCTACATGATCCGATTCTATCTCATTCCCTGGTTACTGGGGTATTCCGTCATGGGCATGCTGTCCTTTCCGCTCGAAGGTGAAATCGCCGCGGGTCTTTACCAGCTGTTTGGCCCGGGCTGAGCGCAGATTTCCGCGCATCAGGTCCGGCAATCCTTCACCGGGACGTACCGGATCCGCGCCGGCGCCCTGCCCCCGCGGGTTCGTTGCTCCGGAGATGCGTGATGGCACCCGGTGAAAACCGGGGCCTGACCTGGATTGGCCCCTGGTTCAGGTTTTGCCCCGTCGAGGAGTGACAGGCTTCGGCGTGTCGCGTAGCAAGCCGTACCGGCGTCGTGTCGAGCACTGCCGCCGCTCGTGGCACGATCGTTTTTTGGGGAATCCGTTTTCCTGCAGAGTATGATTCAACCGCTCCCGGTGCATGCCGCACAGTTTTCATACGGGAGCAGAACCAGGACAGCAAAGAGCAGGAGGACCCGGATCGTCCCCAGCGAGCAAGACCGGGAGCGTCTCGAGAGGATCAGGACCAATCCCCATTCGATCCTCAAGCATGTGCAGGGGGCGACCATCATCCTTCACCAAGTCCCGGACGGGGAACGTCTCGACCCATTCTGCCTGTGCAACGGACTCACCGGCTTCGATCTCCCGAGCGCGGTGAAGCCGGTTACGATAATCGACAGCATCGAGAATCGTGATCGTCTTCGCCTGCTCCGTGTCTATCCCGCCATCTTCCTCGCGCGGAATCGTTCGTTACCGATTTCAAACACAAGCCTCCGGCAAGAAAGGACGAGATCCACAAAAAGAAACTTGCCCCGGTCACCACGGAGTCGACGCCGCATATCCGGTCGCGCAGCCGGCACCGGCGTCAATCCGCGCGCGACCCGGTCATCCGCAAATCCCGTTGTCGGCGAGGAATCCACTGAACAGGGCAAAGCACTGTTCCGGTTCCTCGAGCTGCAGGAGATGACTGGTATCGGGCACGACGGCGTAATCAATGCCGAATGTCTCGCAGAACAGCTTGCAACAAGCCGCGGTGTTCGACGCGTCCTCGGGCTCGGGGTCTGAGCCGACGATCAGGAGCGGCCGAACCGGCGGCTCGGGCTTTCGCCAGATCGGCAGCTCAGCGACCTCGGTATAGAGACCGGCTTCGACCGGGCCGGGGCAGCAGAGCCGCCAGTCTCCGTATGCGGGATCGAAGCGCAGCACTGAGCGCGCGTTGAGTTCGGCCACTCCCTTCCGCAGGCGCCGGAACCGATTCAGGTAACGGTATACGTCGGCCAGTTCGCCGGGGTTTCGGAACCGGTTCTGGCGGCTCCAGGCGGCGTCACGCAGCACCTCTCCACCGGTCATCAGGGGCCCCCGTAGCGGGTCGCCTTCCGGCGGAACCACCGGCGGGTCGAACAGCACCAGAGCATCCCAGTGCCAGACGCCATCGACGATCGCGAGCAGAGCCGCGATCGCGGACATCGAATGAAAAACGCCGATCGTGGTCTTTTCGCCCCATTCCGCCGCGACCGCGCCATGGACCTCAACGTTGTCACGCGCGAAGCGGTAATAGTTGTGCGGCTCGGACGCATGGAACGGATTTCGCCCGCAGTTGCGAATATCGAAGAGGGCGACGTCGAAACTCTCGAGCATCAACCGCCAGAACGGGAAGTAGGAATCACTCGCGAAACCGTTTCCGTGGCTCAGCACGACGCGTGGTCTGGACGGGTTGCCGTGACGCACGACCCGTATCGGCGCGCCGTCGTCCATCGTGAGTCCGAGGGTTTCGGTGGGTTCGGGCAGGACGAACCCAACCGTTTCCGTCCGCGCCTCAGCTTCGGAACGCGACTGACCGGTCACCTGCCGACGACTCCCGCAACAGCGGTCCCGGCAATACGCCCTCGGATCATCGAAGAACTCCCAAAAAAGACAAAGTGGTCCTATGGATACGCCACGGAAAGAAAGCCCGCTCCCAATTGTTTTGATTCTCTTTCACGATGCCGATTCCTGCAGCTTCTGGTGGTCCTTCTTCCACGCCTCCACGAGGTTTTCGGGCTCCTTGCTCCAGCGGAAAGGGCTGGCATCATCGGCCTCGTGATGCTCGAAGTAACCCTCGACCGCCGCGATGCACTCGTCGAGCGAATTGAAAATCGCATGCTTGAGCTTCTGCCTCAAGAGCTTCGAGAAGAAGCCCTCGACCGCATTCACCCACGAGGCCGAGGTCGGAGTGAAGTGGAATGTCCGGTTGGCGTGGTCCTTCAGCCATTGGTTGACCTCGGCCGACTTGTGAGAGAGGAGATGTTGTCGAGGATGACATGAACCTCTGGGTTCCGGTCTCGATCCCCTCGGAGACAAGCTCGAGGAAGGCGAGGAATTCCTCCGAGCGGTGACGCGCGGCCATCTGGCCGTTGACCGTGCCGGTGGCCACATCGAGGGCCGCCATCAGGCAGGTGGTGCCGTTGCGCTTGTCGTCGCGGGTGCGGGTCTCGGGATGGCCGGGCTTCATCGGCAGGGGCGCCTGCGTCCGTCCCAGCGCCTGGATCTGCGTCTTCTCGTCCACCGAGATGACCACGGCGTGGTCGTGCGGGTTGATCAGAGGCCGACGACGTCGCAGACCTTCAACGCGAACCTCGGATCTCGGGAGACCTTGAATGTCCTGACCCTGTGGGGCTTGAGGCCATGGCTCTTCAGGATGCCGAACACCCTCGAGACGGCGATCTCCACCTTCGTCGCCAGCGCCCGCAGCGTCCAGTGACCGGCATGCTCCGGCAGCGGCGACATCGCAAGCGCGATCAGTTCACTGACCTTGTTCTCGGATAGGGGCTTGCGGTGCCGTCTCCGGGGCATGTCGTACAGCAGGCCGTCAACACCCTCGGCAAGGAAGCGGTCCCACCAGCGCCAGACCGTCGGCTTCGACATGCCGGTGGCCCTGATCGTCCGTGACAGGGTGAGGCCGTCGCCGAGGTGGAGGATGATGGTTGCCCTCAGGACATACCTGGGGATTGAAAGGGGATCGGTCCTGATCTTCTCGAGATGCACCCGGTCTTCCTCGCTGAGGACGATCCGGGGTCTCCTGCTCTTTGCCATCCTGGTTCTGCTCTCTTTTCGAAAACCTTGCGGCTTTCGCCGGGAGCGGTTGAATCATAACCCGCAGGAAAACGGAATTCCCAAAAAACGATCATGCCGCTGGATGGCGTTCGCTAAGTCCTGTTGACAAGGCGGGTGGCGTATTGGATTCTCGCACGTGGTCCCTGTTCGTCATTGCCCAGGAACCCGGGGAGCGGGCTGCCATCACATTGACAAATATGAATTTTCACATAATTTTTTTCATGAAGTGGGGGCGGTCTTGACGGCTAGGGATTTCGATATCGTGATCGCCGGCGGCGGGCACAATGGCCTCGCTTGCGGGGCGTGGCTCGCAAGGAGCGGTCTCAAGGTCTGCGTCGTCGAACGCAATCCCTGGATCGGAGGCGGTTGCGTGACGCGCGAGGTGACCCTGCCGGGGTTCAAGCACGATCTCTTCGGTTCTTCCCACGTCTGGATCCATGCGAACCCGGACTTCCAGGAACTGCTGCCCGATCTCGAGGAACACGGGCTCGAGTACATCTGGGAAGACAACCATATCACCGGACACCCGAACCGCGACGGGAATGGAATCGTCGTCTACAAGGACGTCGACAGGACGTGCGAAAGCATTGCGGTGTACTCGCCGAAGGATGCGGTGCGCTACAGGGAGATTCATGACGGCTGGCACGAGATCCGTGACGGATTCGTCAAGGCCATGTTTTCGCCGCCGTCGAAACCGGGTGTCATGCCCTCGATTCTCCAGAACAACTACGAGGGCCTCCTGAAGCTCAGGGAATTCAACCTGTCCTCACGGCAGTTCGTTTTGCAGAACTTCGAGAATGACACGGTCCGCGCCTTCATACTGGGCTGGGCGCTTGCGCCACAGATCTTTCCGGACACTGAATGTACGGGGCAGTCGTTCTATATCCTGATCCCGGGTATCCACACCTACGGTGCAGCGATTCCAAAGGGCGGTTCGATGATGCTGCCCGTCGCGCTGGCGCGCTACATCGAGGCGAAAGGCGGCGTCGTCATGACCGAGTCTCCCGTCAGCCGCTTCGTTCTCGACAGTGACGGCAGCTGTGTCGGCGTCCGGCTGGAAAGCGGCGACGTCGTCACTGCCGGCAAGGCCGTGGTCACCAGCCTCGGCCTCAAGGTTTCCTTCCTCGACTGCATGGACCCGGACGACCTGCAACCGGATTTCGTCAAGGCATGCAGGAACTTCTCCTATGGTTCCGTGTCGATCGCACGCGTACATTACGCGCTCGACGAGTTACCGGTTTACAGGAACGGTGAAGACATGAACGCCTGCGCATTCCACCGGATCTTCGGGACCATGCACGACATCGACGTCCAGTATGGCGAGATTCTGATGGGGAAGGCCCCTTCCAACCCGTTCCTGTGGTCGGCTGGCTGGACCAGGCTGGACCCCAGCCGTGCACCGGACGGCAAGCATACGTTGATTCTTGATACATTCGTGCCGGCACGCCTCGCCAACGGGGTGGACTGGAACGACTACATCGAAGAATACGTCGAGGATGTCCTGTTGAAAGTACTGCGCCGCCACACCGTGAACATGGGCCCGGAAAACCTGCTCGGCGCATATTACGAGACCAGCGTCAGCCTCGAAGAAGCCAATCCCGCCTTCGTGTCAGGAAGTACGACCGGAGGTGAACGCCTCCTGTCCCAGATGGGTTACATGCGCCCGCTGCCAGGATACTCGCAATACAAGTCCCCGATCCCCAATCTCTATATGACCGGACCGAGCTGCCACCCCGGCGGAGGCATTACCGCGATGGGAACGATTACCGCCAACGTGATGCTGCGAAATTTCGGCATGCCGCATCGTCCAATCCATTGAGGCCATCCATGCGTACACCGATTGAAAAATACACCGCCCTCATCATGCAGCCCCACGTGGAAGTGGCGACCGACCGAGACGGAATCCGCCGCAACCTGGACCGGGCTCTCGACATGGTTGATTTCGGGGTCGGGTACTACTGGGAAGTGCCGGTCCGGCTCGCCGTGTTTCCCGAGTATTTCCTGCAGGGCGTGACCACGCCGGGGAAGGGCGAACACGGCCTCGAGGAATTCATGAAGAAGGCGATCACATTCGACGATGACGAGATCCTGGCGCTTGTCGAGAAGTGCCGGGAACACTCCATGTACATCGCCGCAGGTGGCGTCGTCGAGGAGGTCGGAGCGTTTCCGGGTCGCTGGTTCAACACCGCCTTCATCCTCGGCCCTGGCGGCGTGGAACTGATTTACCGGAAGTACCATATTCCAGCCTCGATCGGACTCGGGACGTCACCCCACGACATGTGGGACGAATACGGTGCGGCCGTCGGCACCGATATCAAGGACCTGTTTCCCGTGCTCGACACGCCCATCGGCAAGCTCGGGTGCATGACCTGCCACGACGGGGCGACTCCGGAGGTCAGCCGCGCGCTCGGATTCAATGGCGTCGAGGTCATCTGCCACCCCGTCGCCCTGCAAGAAGTCGAGGGAGTCAGCGCGCCCTGGGACTTCTGGATGTTCTCGCGGCGCACGCGCGCCCATGACAACATGGCCTATCTTCTCGGATCGAACTGGGGAACGGTGGACTACCGGTTCTATCCCAAGGCTTTCTGCGCCGGGAATTCGTTCGCGATCGACTTCACCGGCATGGTCATGCGTCACGCGTCGTATCCGGAAGAGCAGGTCCTCGCTGCCGTCATCGACATCGAGGCGCTCAGGGAGCATCGCACCCGCATCAACCATAACATGTGGGTGGACGTGCGCACGGAAGCCTTCCGCCAGATCTACGAGAATCCGATTTATCCGCCAAACCTGTTCCCTTCGGGAAACCCGCCGAGAAACCTTGCCCACAAGATGACCGGCGCTTACACCTCGATGGATCTCATGTACGAACGAGGCCAGTTCGTCATGCCATTCGACAAGGACGGCATGAAACACTCGGAACTGCTGCAGGCAAGGATCCGCACGGCACAGAAGCACGGCGCACTACGAAAGGATTAGGGCCATGCATGTCAGCACACCCGTCGCGGATATGGAAATCAATCTCGATCGGCTTGTCGTCGAGAATGGCATGCTCGTCGTGACCAACTCCAGCAACGATGCCATGCCTGCCCGCGCGGTCATCGGGCCAGGTGACGTGCGACGGCTCCTCGGGGCGCTCCTTCGCCCGCGCATCGCCTGGCACCTTCTCACATGCCTCGTCCGTCAGGAAAGGGACCGGCGGAGCGTGGGTGGTGGCCCGGGCGACGATCACCCGTCGCCCGTGTCCTGGTAGCCCGGGCATGAACATCGCCGCCAGTCCGGTTTCGGAAAGCGTGCGGACAGGCGCGGACATCCTCCTTGCGGCGCTACGGGCGAACGGGATCACGTCGCTGTTCGGGCTCCCCGGAGGCCAGCTTGACGACTTGTTTGACGCCATATGCCGCGCTGACGGCGACTTCACCGCCTTTCGTTCCCGACACGAGCAGGGGGCTGCGTACATGGCGTACGGCGCCGCGCGGTCCACGGGTAAACCGTCGGCGTTCCTGGTCGTGCCGGGACCCGGGCTCATGAACACGATGGGGGCGCTTTCGACAGCTTGGGCGACAAACACCCCGGTACTCAGTCTCAGCGGCCAGATACCGTCGGACGCTATCGGTTCCGGCCGTGGCTACCTGCACGAGATTCCCGACCAGCTGGCGACCGTCAGAACACTGCTGAAGCACGCCGAACGCATAGACGAGCCAGGTGACGCACCGGCGATGGTGAACGCTGCTTTCCAGGCGATGCTGACCGGTCGTCCCGGCCCGGCCCACCTGGAAATGGCGCCGGACGTGATGGCAAGGGCAAGGGACGGCACGACCGTCCGGGCCGCCCGGATTCCCACGGCTCGCGCTGCGGCCGAGACGGATCTCACGGCTGCCGCCGCGCTCCTGGCTTCGGCCCGGTACCCGCTCATTTTTGTCGGTGGCGGCGCGACTCATGCAGCCGAAGAAGTCAGGGAACTCATGCGGATCATCGAAGCGCCTGTCACATGTTTCCGCGGCGGTCGCGGGATCGTCGACGATCGCGATTATCACGCGCAGGTCTTCCCGGCCGGCCGTCGGCTATGGAAACACGCGGACGTCGTTCTTGCCATCGGGACGAGGATGAAGTTTCCGCAGCTTTACTGGGGACTGGACGACAGCATCAAGGTGATTCGCATCGATATCGACCGTCGGGAATTCGACCGCTACGCGCCTGTCGCCGTCGCACTCCACGGAGACAGCAAGGCAACCCTCAAGCCGTTGCTGCAGATGCTCGAGGACGCGACCGGAATACCGCCCGCCTCGCGCGAGGAAGAACTCACCGCGCTCAAGGCAGGGATTCAGTCGGACATCAGGCGCGACTTGGGCCCGCAGATGGAATACCTTGATGCCATCCGCGATGTGCTCCCCGACGAAGGGATTTTCTGCGACGAGGTCACGCAGATCGGGTTCGTGTCATGGTTCGGATTTCCGGTCCACCGCCTTCGCGGACACGTCAACTGCGGCTATCAGGGAACGCTCGGCTACGGATTCGCGACGGCCCTGGGCGTGAAGGTCGCGAATCCGGACGTGCCGGTCGTGAGCATTTCGGGGGACGGAGGATTCCTTTACACCGCCAACGAACTCGCCGTGGCCGTCGAATACGGAATCAACCTTGTCACTGTCGTGTTCAACGACAACCGATATGCCAACGTCTACCGGCAACAGAAAGAGTGGTACGACGGCCGCTTCATCGCCTCGGACCTGCACAACCCGGATTTCGTCGCCTTCGCCCGCAGTTTCGGTGCCAACGCGGAACGCGTGAACGGCCCCCGGGAGTTGAGACATGCGCTCGAACGCGGGTTCGCCTCAAGGATGCCGACCGTGATCGAGGCGCACCAACCGCACGACCTGCCGACACCCTGGCCGTATATTCTCGGGGGTGCCGTGCGAGGACGGAAACCCGCGGGGACAGGCTGAGCCATGGCCGTTCACGATCACACAGTGCTTTCCTTCACCAGGCCGGAGTCGCTGCCATGACCCCGGGCGTGAAACCTGCACTTGCGGACGTGTCTCCCTACAGACAGGGAAAGGCGACGATCACCCGGATCGGACGCGTCATCAAGCTGTCGTCGAACGAGTCGCCGTACCCGCCAAGCCCGACTGCGGTTGCCGCGTTCCACCGCACCGAACGGGAGCTCGGCAGGTATCCGGACGGATCGCAGGCTGGCATCCGGCAGGCCCTCGCAACGGTTCACGGCATCCCTGAACGCAACATATTCGCCGGGAACGGTTCGGAGGAGGCAATCGGACTCGTGATCAGGTCAGTGATGTCGACCGGGGACGAGATGGTAACGAGCCGGAACAGTTTCATCATGGCCGACATCCATGCCCGGTCCGTTGGCGCCGAAATCGTCCGGTGCGACGAAAGCCGCCACCGTGTCGATGTCCGGCAAATCCTCTCTGCCGTTACTGACCGCACCCGGATCGTCTATGTCTGCTCGCCAAACAACCCGACCGGCACCTATACGACGGCAGGTGAGATTCGCCGCCTCGATGCGGAACTGCCGGCCGGCGTTCTCCTGATCGTGGATGCAGCCTACGGGGAATTTGTCGATGCCGGTGATTACGATACCGGGCAGGCGCTGTTTTCGCCCGGCGGTCGCATTGTTGTGACCCGGACGTTCTCGAAAGCGTACGCGCTCGCGGCGCTCAGGATCGGGTGGGCCCTCGCGCCGGACGGCGTCATCAATGCCGTGAATCGCCTGAGGACGCCCTTCAATACCAACCAGGCTGCGCTCAACGCAGCCATCGCCGCAGTAGAGGACCAGGATTACCTGGAACGAATCGTGGAACGCATCCGCAAGACCCGGGAACGCTTTGTTGCATCGCTTCGTGAACTGGGGCTCTCTGTCGTGCCGAGCCAGGCGAATTTCGTGCTCCTGACCTTTGCAGGGGGCGGAAACCAGGCAGAAGACCTTGACGTCGCCCTGCAGGCTTCGGGCATACTCGGGAGGCCCGCCGCGGCTGGCGCCAACGAGTTCCGGATTTCGATCGGAACGGAAGAGGAAATGTCGCTTGCACTTGAGGCAATCCGTGACTGGGTCAATTCACGGGGAAAACCGTGCTGACCTGAAGTGACGAAACGTCCCGCATGCCCTGGCCGGAGGGGCATCGCGACGGACCCTGGCAATATCCGGTTCTGGAGGGATGAAACATGAACGGTTTCAAGACAATTCTCACGGCGGGTGCCCTGGCACTTGCCATGCTGCCGGCCGTGCCGGCGCTCGGCGACGGTGACGTCTCGCACAACTGGAACGCCGAAAACGAGGCGGAGGCGCTCAGGATATTCCGCGACAAGTTCGTCGAGCTCGGGGGGGAATGGAGCGACACCGCCTTCCCGGACACACAGGCGAGCATTTCCTCGGTCAAGACCCGAATCATCGGCGGCAACCCGCCCATGGCTCTCCAGAGCGCACTCGGCGGCGTCATGCAGGACTTCGCCGATGCCGGTCTTCTGCAGAACATGGACGATGCCGCGGCTGCTGGCGGTTGGGGCGACAACATTTCGGAAAGCATGGCCGCGGTCGGCAAGCACGGCGGTCACTGGGTGGCCGTTCCGGTCTTCGTCGACGTCATCAACTGGATGTACACCAACAACGACGTCCTCGCGAATGCCGGTGTCTCTGCACCCAACTCCTGGGATGAGTTCAAGGCTTCCCTTCCCGTGCTGCAGGAAGCAGGCGTCATACCTCTCGCCGTCGGTGGCCAGGACTGGCAGGAAGGAATCCTTTTCGACCATGTCGTTCTCGCCGTCGGCGGCGCCGCGCTCTACGAGGGCATGATGAGCGGCGATCCCGAGATCCTGAAAGGCGACCTGACGCGTCGGGCGCTGGAAGAGTTGGCAAGCCTGCGTCAGTACACGGATGAAGGCAAATCCGGACGCGGCTGGAACGACACCAGCACGCTCGTCGTTACCGGCCAGGCGGCCTACTTCTTCATGGGGCCCTGGGCCGCCGGCGGTTACGGTGACGTGGGCGCAGAGGGCGGGGCATGGTCCTGCCGCCTGACTCCATGGGACAACAGCCTGACCGTCGTTGCCGACGGGTTCCAGTTCATCAAGGTCACGGATGACGCCGACATGGCCGCACAGGTTCTCCTCGGCAATGCGGTGATGGATCCGGCCACCCAGATCGCGGCGGCGCGGGCGAAGGGCACGCTTCCGGTGACGACGGCGGCCACAGCCGCGGACTTCGAGGGATGCCCGGCAAAGGCGGTGGCCGCCATGGCCGATGCAACCTCGATCACGCATTGGAACGGTCGCGCGGCGGACGTCGGCAGTGCCATCAAGGACGCCGTGTCGGCGCTCTGGAACGAAGCGATCGATGTGGAGACCGCGCATCAGCAACTGGTCGAAAAGCTGATGATGTAGGAAACGGCACCGGGCGCCGGACATTCCGGCGCCCGGGTTGGAACATCACGCGCCAGCGGTGCCGGCAGCGGGGAAACTGGCATGAGGATTTCTGCGAACCGCATCAAGGCCTGGCTCGTTTTGATTCCGTGCATCGTTGTCGTCTTCTATTTCATCTGGGGATTCGCCGCGTACACGGCATATCTGTCGGTCACAAAGTCGACGTTTCTTCCCGACCACGAATTCATCGGCACGGCAAACTACCGCGTGCTGTTTGATCACCACCGCTGGTGGGTGGCCTATTCCAACATGTTCATTTTCGGCGGGCTGTACCTCGCCGGCTGCCTTGCTCTCGGCATCGGCCTCGCCATCCTCCTCGACCGCCTGACCGTCAGCGAGACGCTCTTCCGCACGATTTATCTCTACCCCATGTCGCTCTCGCTGGTGGTGACGGGGCTTGCCTGGCAGTGGATCCTGAACCCGACCATCGGGATCCAGAGACTGGTTCAGGACGCCGGTTATCCGGGCTTCAAGTTCAACTGGCTGGTGTCGCCTGACCACGCCATCCTGACCGTTGCGTTCGCCGCCATATGGCACGGGACCGGGCTTATCATGATCCTGTTCCTCGCCGGCATCAAATCCGTCGATCCCGAGATCTGGAAAGCCTCCAGGATCGACCGGATTCCCGCCTGGCGGGTGTATTTCAACATCATCCTGCCGCAGCTCAGGGCAACCCTTCTTACGGCCGTCATGCTCCTGGGGTTCCAGGTGGTCCGGAGTTTCGACGTGGTCGTGGCGCTGACGGACGGCGGACCCGGCTATGCCTCGGACGTGCCGGCCCGATACGTGTTCGAGTACTTCTTCGAGCGCGGACGCATCGGACAGGGTGCCGCCGCCGCCGTCGTCATGGTCGTCACCATGATTGCGATCGTCCTTCCCTATCTCTATTTCGAAGTCCGGAGACGGGAAGCATGAGGCGCTACACGTACAAGACTGCCCTGCTCTACGGCGCTCTCTTTGTCTGCGCGCTCTATTTCCTCTCGCCCCTCTACGTGATGCTGGTTGCCAGCTTCAAGACGCTTTCGGAAGTGCGCGGCAGCTCGATCATCAGCCTGCCCGAGGTCTGGACGATCCAGCCCTGGATCAAGGCCTGGTCGGAGGCCTGCTCGGGTCTCGAGTGCGACGGCATCAGGCCCTATTTCATCGCGACCTTCGAAATCGCCGTTCCTGCTGTCGCGTTATCCGTCCTTCTCGGCGCACTGAACGGCTACGTCATGGCCAAATGGCGGAGCCGGTCGGCGGATCTGATCTTCACCCTTCTCCTGGTCGGCAGTTTCGTTCCACTCCAGTTATACCTCATTCCCCTGGCAATTACGCTTCGCGAACTGAACATCTACGGCACCACGACCGGGCTCATCCTGATTCACACGGTCTACGGTATCCCGCTGACGACGATGCTCTTTCGCAATTTCTACGTCTCCCTTCCCGATGAGCTGGTCCGTGCCGCGATCATGGACGGCGCGGGATTCTTCAAGATCTTCTTCTCCGTCATCCTTCCGTTGTCACCGGCCATTGCCATCGTTGCCGTGATCCTCGTGTTCTCGGGCATCTACAACGATTTCCTGTTCGCGCTGACGTTCGGCGAGACCGGCAAGCGGCCGATAATGGCCGCCGTGCAGAACATCGTTGCCTCGTCCTACGGGATCAAGGAATACAACGTGAACATCGCGGCCGTGATGATCTCGGCGCTTCCGACACTTCTCCTGTTCCTCGTCGCCGGCCGGTTCTTTGTCCGTGGCCTGACCCAGGGCGCGCTGAAGGGATAGGCACATGTCTTTGAAACTGACAAACCTGGCAAAGAACTTCGGCCCGGTCGAAGTCCTCAGGGACATCAACATCGAGATCGAAAAGGGGGATTTCCTTGTCCTGCTCGGTGGCAGCGGTTGCGGCAAGACGACACTGTTGAACTGCGTTGCAGGGCTGGAGGAAACCTCGGCCGGCAGGATCGAAATCAACGGCAGGGACGTCACCCGGCTCGACCCGAGCGACCGGAACGTCGCAATGGTTTTCCAGTCCTACGCGCTCTATCCCACGATGAAGGTTGCTCGGAACATCAGTTTCGGACTCGAATGCCAGGGTGTTCCCCGGTCTGATCGCCGGCGCGCCGTCGAGCGTGTCGCCGGTCTCTTGCAGATCGCCGATCTCCTGGACCGCAAACCGTCGCAACTGTCCGGCGGCCAGCGGCAGCGGGTCGCGATCGGTCGGGCGCTCGTTCGTGATCCCGAGATCTTCCTGCTCGACGAACCCATGTCGAACCTTGATGTCAAGCTACGCAACCAGATGCGGTTGGAGTTACGCGAATTGCACGGAAGTCTCGGGGCCACATTTGTCCTCGTGACACATGACCAGATCGAGGCGATGACAATGGCCACGAAGGTGGCGGTCCTGGACGGCGGCCACGTACAGCAGTTCGGTACGCCCTACGACATCTACTACATGCCGCGAAACAGGTTCGTTGCCGAGTTCGTCGGCCTCAACAAGATGAATTTTCTCACGGGCCGGATTACTTTCCGGGATTCCGTGCCCGCGGTGGCGGTCGGCGACCATGTCGTCCTTCTTCCCCATTATGTTTTCTCGGAGGGAAAGCCCGAAGAGGGGCAGCGCGTACTTCTCGGGATTCGCCCGGAAAACATCTACCGGTCACGCGACAGGCTGGAGGGCCATGCGTTCCTCCAGGCGGAACGGAGCGTGCTCCGCAAGGACATGACGGGCGGCGATCTCCAGGTCTGGTTTGAATTCGAAGGCCAGATGATGGCGTGCCGGGTGCGGTCGTCGCGTGCACCGGATCCCGATGAGAGGACCACGTTCTTCCTCGACTTGCAGAACGCGTCGCTCTTCGACGCGGAGACCGAGATGCGGCTTTAGCGGCTGGGAGGGCGTTACGGAGACAGACCGGCGTCCGGCTATTCCTTGCTCTTGCTCGGCCTTCTTGCCCTGCCCTGTTTCGGTTGGTTTTTCATTGCCGCTTCCAATGCCTCGATTCGTGACTTGAGGGCCTCGTTTTCTTCGCGCGCCCTGGCCGCCATCAGGCTCACGGCATCGAACTCCTCCCTGAGAACCAGATTTCGTTCGGCTAGCCAGCGATCGAACCAAGTCGAAAACACTGATTCCGCTTCGGATTTTGCGCCTTGCGCAACACCGACCGCGTTGATCATCAGTTTTGAAATGTCATCCAGTACCTTGTTTTGGGAAGACATGGGCCTGCTCCAATTACAGTCTATTTTCCTGTTACATCTGTGGCGCGATTCGGATGCTTCGGCCGGGACCGAAACCGTTCAACCTGGTCGGCGGGATTCTTTTCCGGGACGTCCGACCAACAGAATCCCTCATGTTGAACCGACAGAATGCGCCACACGTTATCATGCACAATTCAATCCTGTACAATCAAAATCCCCTTCCCGGATGCCTGGTTCGAATGCGAGATCGATATTGGTCGCCGATGCCTGCGTCGGCCTCCGGACCCTTCTGGTTGGCAAACCGGTCAAAGCACGGGTTCCTGCACGGTCTTGTTCCGGCGCACAGACCCGCCACCGCACCAAGGGCGATTTCCTGGTCGGAGTTCGTGCGGCCGGTACCGTTCTTACGCGAAGAGACGGGTCAGTGACGGGCAAGGGCGCCTGGCCGATGGCGGCGATCGTATGAACAGCCATGGACCTCGAACGCCGCGGTCGTTGTTGACATGGGTTCCAAGTCACTTGACATAGCCCTACGGAATTCGGTGCCCCATGCCATTTGTCATCCACTTCCCCGAAATCGACCCCGCCATCGTGTCGTTCGAACTGTTCGGATTGACGCTGGCGATCAGGTGGTACGCGCTGGCTTATGTCGTCGGCTTCGTACTGGCGTGGCTCTGGGCCATGTATCTTGTCAGGAATTCGCGCATCTGGCGTGCCGGCCAACCGCCACTGATGCCATCCGACGTCGAAAAGTTGATGACCTGGTTGATTCTGGGAACAATTCTCGGCGGCAGATTGGGATTTGTCCTGTTCTACAATCCGGCCCATTACCTCCGGAATCCCCTGCAGGTCGTTCAGATCTGGGAAGGCGGAATGTCGTTTCACGGTGGAGCCATCGGAGTCGGGCTTGCCGGTCTCCTGTTCTGCTGGCGTCACAGGCTGTCGGTTCCGGGGGTCGCTGACATCGTCGCATGTTCCGTCCCGCCCGGTCTTGGTCTCGGCAGGGTCGCCAATTTCGTCAATGCGGAACTTTGGGGGCGGCCGACCGATGTTCCATGGGCAGTCGTCTTTCCCGGACGCCAGGCGTCGGAGTGTCCGCCGTGGTGGACCCATGATGTCTGCAGCCGCCATCCGTCACAGCTCTATGAAGCCCTCCTTGAAGGCGCGATCCTCTTTGCGGTTCTCGGGATTCTCGCGCTAAGGTTCTCCTGGCTCAAGCGGCCGGGGCAACTGACCGGCATGTTTCTCATTGGCTACGGCATGGCGCGGATTTTCGTCGAGTTCTTCCGGGAGTCTGACATCCAGTTCATGACACCCGGGAATCCGTTCGGTTACGTTCTCAGGTTTGGAGTGGGCTCCGACGCCCCCGGATTGACCATGGGGCAAACCCTCTCCCTTCCGATGATCGTGGCCGGGCTGGCCATTTTCGTGCTGGCCGGGCGGGCATCGCGAAATGCATGAATTCAGGCGCCGGCTCGTCGAGAGAATCCGGAATTGCGGCCCCCTGAGCGTTGCGGAATACATGAGGGCAGCACTCCAGGACCCCGAGTTCGGGTATTACCGGTCGGGAGCGCGCATCGGAAAGAACGGCGACTTCATAACCAGCCCGGAAGTCAGCCAGGTCTTCGGGGAACTCCTGGGTTTGTCACTTGCTCAATCCTGGGCCGCGCATGGCCAGCCTGGCCCGATCGGACTCGTCGAACTGGGTCCGGGTCCGGGAACATTGCTCGCCGACATGCTTCGCGCCACCAGGTTGGTCGAAGGTTTTCACCGTGCCTTTCGCAAGAACCTCTACCTCGTCGAAAGCAATGCGGAATTTCAACGGAGCCAGGCGGACCTGCTTGGAGCGTACGAACCCGAATGGATAGACCGCATCGACGACATGCCCGAATTGCCGACGTACCTGATCGCGAACGAGTTCCTCGATTGCCTGCCCGTTCACGTCTTCCGGAAATCCGCCGGCGGCTGGCAGGAAAAGCAGGTCACAGAATGTCGCGGCCGACTCACATTTGCCTATGGCGCGAACGACGCCACGATTGACCTGACCGACTTTCTCGGCAGAACGGATGACCTTCGCGTCGGCTCGATAGTCGAAGTTTCACCGGAAACCCGGGAACTCGCTGCGACAATCGGGAAACGCATCGGCCGATTCGGAGGGGCTGCGATCATCATCGATTATGGAGGCTGGGGCACGGATGGCTTCACCCTTCAGGCTGTACGACGGCACAGGAAATGTCCTCCGTTGGCTCATCCGGGCAGCGCCGACCTGACGGCCCACGTCGATTTCAGCGTAGTCTCACGGGCTGCCGGCGCGCATGCCCGTGTGTCGGCGATGATCGAACAAGGCGAGTTGCTCAAGAATCTCGGGATCGCCGAACGCATGCGAGTCCTTGCAAATAACCTGTCCGGATCCAGTTTGCAGGTCCATCTCGCGGCTCATCGACGCTTGACTCTCCCGATCGAAATGGGATCGACATTCAAGGGAATATCCATCGTTCCGGACGGCGCGATGTTCGCGCCGGGATTTGGCTGAGCCAGGGCATGACCAGCGACATTGTGAAGTCGGATTTGCTCGAACCCGATCTGCACGGGTTCTTTACCCGAAAGGGGGGGGTCTCGACCGGAGACTATGAAAGCCTGAATTGCGGTCCGGGATCCTGTGACGCGCCCGGCGATGTCCGGACCAACCGCAGACACGTGGCCGCCGCTCTCGAGATTAAACCGGAAAACCTGGTTTCGCTCAGCCAGTGCCATTCGAACCGGGTTGCCGAATTTTCGGAACCGCCCGACACTCCGATCAGGGCCGACGGAATGGTCAGCCGGACACGGGGACTGGGACTCGCCATTCTTACCGCGGACTGCGCGCCGATCCTGTTCTCAAGTCCTGATTGCGGCGTTGTCGGAGCTGCCCATGCGGGATGGAGAGGCGCACTCGGCGGCGTCATCGAGGCCACGGTCGAAGCGATGATCGCCAACGGGGCCGAACGTTCGCTGATTTCAGCTGTTGTCGGGCCGTGCATTAGTCAGAACGCCTACGAAGTCGGCCCGGACTACCGCGACGCTTTCCTGGCCGCCTCGCCCGATTACGGGCGGTTCTTCGCGCCGGGCAATTCCGACCGGTTTCATTTCGATCTGCCGGGCTTCTGCATGAAACGCCTGCTGGACGCTGGCGTTACCAGGGCTTCATGGACGGGACATTGTACCTACGACAACACGGACCGTTTCTTTTCCTACCGGCGTACGGTTCATCAAGGGCGCCCGGACTACGGCAGGCTGGCATCGGTTATCCGAATCCGTTGACCGCGGTTCCCCGCCTTTCCACAGTCCGACCAGAAGCGCATGTGACCGATTGCGACGTCTGGCCCGGCCGCGGAATGCAATCATGTGCGGAGGAATTGACGGTATCGTCATCAGGCAGGAATTCCGGCGACGGCGGTGTCCGGTTCACTGCAATCCGATGCGTTCCCTCCGGTCGGCCAAAGGCGACCGATGGGCAAACCGTTCACCGTTCGATCGAAGCAAATTCCGATGCGGTTCAGACTGCCGGACGTGCAAACCGCCCGCTATTCAACGTGGTTTCGAAGCCGGGGCGCGGCAGGCGCGGTATGAGGAATGCCAGCCCAAGCGAGATGCATGCCATGGCGGCACCGACCAGGAACACGTACATCCGACCGTTTTCATCTGCGACCCAAATCAGCCCCAGAATCCAGGGCAACGTCACGGCAGCAATATGGTTTATGGTGAATGACACTCCCGCGGTTCCGGCAATGTCCTCGAATTTCGCGATCTTCCTGAAGTAACTCTGGATCGCGATCGCCATCGCGAAAAACAGATGATCGAGGATGTAGAGGACGGCTGCCAGCCAAGCCGTTTCGACCATCGCGTATGCAAAGAAGATTCCAATCAGGCCGATGTATTCGAACACGAGGACGGGTCGTTCGCCCCAGCGCATGATGAAACGGCCAACGCGCGGTGCCAACCACATGGCCATGACATGGTTGGCAGCGAAAAGCGCGACGATCGCTTCGGGCCGGTAATCGAATTTTGAAACCATCAGAAAGGCGGCAAATCCGACGAAGATCTGACGTCGTCCGCCCGACATGAACTCCAGCGCGTAGTAAAGCCAGTAACGTCTCCGGACTACCAATGTCATGGATTGGTAGCCCGACTCGGAAAATCGCGGAAAGGCCAGCCTGCAAACGGCACCAAGGCCTATGGTTGCAACCCCCGCAATGAAATAAACCGCCCAGTACGGGGACTCGAGAAACTCGAAAGCCACATAGACGAACCCGTAGGCGATCAGCGATCCGGCAGATGTGATCGCTGCCATTCTGCCAAGCACCAAGGGCAACATGTCGACCGGCGTCCACTGCATCGCCAGTGACTGCTTGACCGTTGACAGGAAATGGAAGCCTACCGACATGACCATCGTCGTGAAGTACAGTCCCCATACGGTCGGCAGCAGGCCCGTTATAGCCACCCCGAAACCCATGACGGAGATCGCGAGAATCGCGAACGTCTGTTGGCGCCAGATCAGCAGCAAGTAGACGACGGTGAACGCGAGAAAGCCGGGTATTTCGCGAATCGTCTCGAGAATCCCGCGTTCAAGGCCGCTGAAATTGATTTCGTCGACGGCGAAATTGTTGATCAACGTCATCCATGGTTCGAAAGCGACCGGGATCGAAAGTGCGAGAATCAACAGGAATATCTGGGGATCCCGCCAGCCGTTTCGCAACACGCCTTGCCAGTCTGACAAAAGCATCCGGCTCGAAAACATCGTCGCATCCCGTTCAATTCGCCGATCCAGGTTGGTCAGCCTCGGATCTTGCGGCGGCAATCCAATCCGCGTCCGGCATTCCGGATCACTGCTTCCGGATTGGCAATGAGTCACCCGCAGGGGGGGGACCAGTCAGACCAGTTGTTCACACAACGCAAGTCGATACGCAATCGGGACCTACGCCATTTGCGTTAGGTCCGCCATGAGTTTGACAACCAGTTCCTGCATTGTCTTTCCGCAATCCAATAGTAACCGGTCTCGGGAAGTCGGTTTTCAGACCCGGGTTTGCGACTTCAGCGAGATTGGCACACGCGGAAAGGCTTGAATCGGCAAGCCTGCGCTTCGACCGGGAAAGTGCTACTTCCGACCGGAAGACAATTCCGGGAACGGTTTTCGGCAGGCACTAAGCAAACGACGTTTGAGGCCAACAAGCAAACCGGGCCGTCAGAAGGGGCCTCCACTCCAACGGTTACTGGCGAACAAGCCACGCTATTGAGCCAAGTGCGATCCCGACTGGCTGCGACACACCATGAAAACGCGTTGACCGGCAATTCCGGTACCCTTGTCTGACTGGCATCACAAAACTGAACGGAAAATCTCATAGTGAATTATGGCACGCAACCATTCGATTTGCCCGCCCGCGAACCAGATCAGGACGCTCGAGCCCGCATTCTCTGAGTGCCCGCGAACAGCGTGCGCGAAAGGCACAGCCTTGCGGCGGTCTGTGCGGATCAGGCATTTCGGTTTCGCGTCCTTCCGGGGCCGTCAGAGGGCGGCCCACGACGGGCGCACTTTCTGCCAGGAGTTTCGTGTAGGGATGGCGAGGTTTCGAAAAGACCTGGATCGCAGGCCCGATTTCCACGACCGATCCAAGATAAAGGACGGCGATTCGATCACTGATCGCCTCGACCACGGCCAAGTCGTGACTAATGAAGAGATAGGTGAGATCGAACTTCTCCTTGAGATCGGAGAGCAGGTTCAGCACCTGCGCTTGAATCGACACATCCAGCGCCGAGACGGGTTCGTCGAGAATAAGGATGCGGGCGTCGGCTGCCAGCGCCCGCCCGATGACGATCCTCTGGGCCTGACCACCGGAAAACTCGTGTGGAAAGCGGTCGAGGCAATCCTCCATGCGCAGGTTTACCGCGGAGAAGATCTCGGCGATCCTTCTTGCACGCGCCGCTTTCGACATGCCGTGCAGATGCCTGAGCGGCGCTTCCATGATCTGGCGGATGGTCTTTCGTGGATTGAGGCTGCTGACCGGATCCTGAAAGACGTACTGAATCCTTCTGCCAAAGGCTACCGGGTCTGCGGTGCTCAAGAGCTCTCCCTCGATCTTGATCTGTCCACCGCTTGGTACCTCCAGCCCCACCAACATCCTCGCCAATGTCGACTTGCCGCAACCGGATTCCCCGACGATACCCAGCGTTTCTCCCTTGTTGATCGTCAAGGTGAGAGGTTGAACAGCACGCACATGCGCTCGTGGCGGCCCGATCAGACGTTTGCCGACTGCGAAGGTCTTGTGAAGCCCTGTAATCTCGAGGGCGACGGTCACCGGGTGGCGTCCGTTGCCAGGCGTTCGGGGTCGATGCAACGCACGGCCCGCTGACCGGCAATTGCCGAAAGAACAATGTCGCCGGTGCGGCAGGATTCCTTCGCCTTGTGGCACCGTTCGGCGAAAGCGCAACCTTCGGGCAACCCGTCCAGGACAGGCGGCAGCCCTGGTATCGCATCCAACCTGCGCCGACCTCGCCCCAGTTCCGGAACGCAGGCCATGAGCCGCGCCGTATAGGGGTGCGCCGGCGCATTCAGGATGGAATCGGTCGGACCCTCCTCGACAATGCGGCCAGCATACATCACGGCAACCCGGTTGCAGAACTGTGCGACGACGCCAAAGTCGTGCGTGATGAATATGATCGCCAGCCCGCGCTCTCGCTGCAACTCACTGAGAAGAGATAGGATTTGAGCCTGCACGGTTACATCGAGGGACGTTGTGGGTTCGTCCGCGATGATCAGTTCGGGGTCATTTGCCAGCGCCATTGCAATGCCGACCCGCTGCCGCATTCCACCCGACATTTCGTGCGGGTATCCGTTGAATCTCTCCTCCGCATTCGGGATGCGCACGGATTCAAGGAGCCCGATGGCATGTTCACGGGCCTTGGCTCTCGGCATCGCGTGGTGAGCGCGGATTGCCTCAACCAGTTGCGTGCCCACGGTGTAGAGCGGGTGTAGCGTGGTCAATGGATCCTGAAAGACATATGCTACGCGGTCACCTCGCAGGCGTCGCAGCGTTTCGTAGTTTGCCCCGATCAGTTCCTGCCCCGAGAAATGCACCGAGCCGGCCGTGATCACACCCGGCGGCGAAGCAACCAGCCCCATAACCGAAAGCGCGGTAACCGATTTCCCCGAGCCACTTTCACCGATGATCCCGACGCATTCACCCGATCTCACGTACAAATCGACACCGCCCACAGCCTCGTGGATGCGGCCATTGGAGTGGAACTGGGTCCTCAGACCGCCGAGCGTCAGGAGCGCCGGGCTTTCCGTTTCGGGAACGGGTTCCTCGCGCCTGACAAGTGTGCGGGGCATCGGGCGGCTCAGCGCACCCGATCTCAACCTCGGGTCCAGTGCATCGCGGACCCCGTCGCCCAGCAGGTTGATCGACATCACGATGATCAGGATCATCGCTCCCGGCACGATAGACGTGTGAGGATTGGTGATGAGTGCGGAGCGCGCCTCGCCCAGCATCGAGCCGAGGTCGGCCTGAGGCGGTTGGCTCCCGAGTCCGAGAAACGACAGCCCTGCGGTTTCCAGGATCATCCAACCGACGGTTGTGGACATCGCGATGACGATCACCGGAATCACGTTGGGCAGCACCTCGGTCAAGATTATCCGGGCATCGCCCATTCCTGAAAGCCGCGCCGCATCGACGAATTCAGTATGGGCAATGCTCACGGTCACACCCCGGATGTTGCGCGCAAAAAAAGGTATGTTTACCGCGGCCACGGCGATCAATGCGTTTATCAGCCCCGGGCCGAGAGCGGCAACGATTGCCAATGCAAGGAGGATGTAAGGAAAGGCCATCAGCATATCGACGCCGCGCATGATGACATTGTCGATTCGGCCACCATAGAAACCCGCTACGATCCCGACGGCTGAGCCAATCGTGGCGGCGACGAGGGCAGAGACGAAACCCACGGCAAGCGACAGACGAACACCCCAGCAAAGCCGGCTGAGAAGATCTCGACCAAGATGATCGGTGCCAAGCGTGACGCTTCCTGCGAATGGTCGCATGAACCGATCGGCGGTATTTGTCGCATCAGGGTCGGCGAGCGGCAACAGTGGCGTCACCAGCGCCAGAGCTACGATCACAAGCATGACCACCAATCCGGCAAGCGCCAGCCTGTTACGGGCGAGGAGGCCGAAGAAGCTCATGTCTTGATCCTAGGATCAAGCAGGCTTTGCGCCACATCCACCACGAGATTGAACATCACGTAGCAGGCCGCAACGAATACGACGCCGCCCTGCACCAGCAGGATATCGCGCTTCAGGATTGCATCGACCAGCATCCGGCCCACACCGGGCCATTGAAAGACGATTTCCACATAGACCGCTCCCGAAAGGACGAAGCCTGCCTGCACGCCCAGCACGGGAATGATGCTGACCATCGCCGCGCGAAGTGCATGCCGCCATATGACGCTGCGTTCATGGACGCCTTTGGCACGCGCGGTCCGGATGAAATCCTGGCGCAAGACCTCCAGCATTGCGGATCGGGACAAACGGGCAATGACGCCGGTCGCAACCAGTGCGAGCACCATCGCGGGCAATGTCAGATGGCTGATCAGCGACGACAGGTCGCGCGCTCCGTAAATCGGCCACATGCCCGACACGGGAAACCAGCGCAAGTTAACCGCGAAGACAAGAATCATCATCATTCCAAGGAAAAACGAAGGAATTGAAATGCCCAGGAGCACCGCGAAGGTAATCGCCTTGTCAGCCAGCCCGAATTGCCGCGCAGCCGAAACGGTGCCTGCCGCGACCCCGAGAACGGAGCAAATGACGAAAGAGGTACCGGCGAGGACAAGCGTCGCATTGAACCGCTCCAGGACTTCATGGAGCACGGAGCGGTTCAATGAGAATGACCGCCCGAAATCACCTTGCAGCAAATTGCCAAGCCAGATGAAATACCGCTGTACCAGGGGCCTATCGAGACCAAGATCGCGGTTCAGTTTCTCGACATTTTCAGGGGTGGCGTAAGAGCCGAGGATGGCCATCGCCGGATCGCCGGGGATCATGGCCATGATCAGGAAAACAATGATTGAGATGCCCAGAAGCACCGGGATGGCCGAGACAAGCCGTTTGAGTATGTAGCCTGCCATTCACGCTCCCGGGGGACAGGTTGGGCAGCCGCGACGCCTCTGCCGCGGCTGCGCCATTGTGCTTAGTTCTTGGTTACCTCGTCAAGCAGGAGGAAGAATGACGGCTGGAGCGAGAATTTGCCGACACGGTCAGAAGTTACGGCGTTCTGCTTCCAGTTCGCAACGAAGACCCAAGGTGCATCCTCGTGCACGATCGTCTGCATTTCCTGGTACAGCCGGGCGCGTTCGCTCTGGTCGGTTGAGACCCGGGCAGCTTCCAGAAGCTTGTCGACCGCGGGGTTGGAATAGTAGCCCGAGTTGAAGCCGCCCTTGTCCGGCCAAGCCTCGGTCCTGAGCGCGAGGAACGGCAGGGTGTCAGGGTCATTGGTCATCCAGGCCATTTCGGCCATGTCAGCCTTTCCTTCGAGACCCGGGTTCACCTCGCCGAGGAAGGTGTTCCATTCGTATGTCTCGATGGCAACTTCAAAACCCACGGCTTCCAGGTCGGCCTGGATGGCGGTACCCATTGCAACCGGGTCCAGCATGCCCGACCCCCCTTCGGTCACAAAAAAGGTCAGCTCGGCCCCTTGGGCCCCAGCCTCAGCTATCAGTGAACGCGCCTTGTCGGGATCGTAGGGATACGGTGCGAGGTTTTCGTTGTAGGCCCAGGCAAATGCCGGCGGGGTCGGGCCCGCGGCAACGGCTGCGGTACCTTCCAGCACATCGTTGACGATAGCCTCCTTGTTGATTGCGTAGTTTGCGGCCTGCCGGACGCGGACATCGGCAAAGGGACCTTCCTTTGCGTTCAGGATGAGGAACCAGACGTGGGGGCCTGCCTGCTCGTGAATCGTGAACGCATCGCCCTGGAATTCCGACAGCGAAACGGGGGGCACTTCGACCATCAGGTCAATCCCGCCTGCCAGCATTTCGGCCGTGCGCGTGTTGGCATCCGTTATCGGACGGAACACCACCGCCTGAAGATCCGGAGCCCCGTCCCAGTAATCGGGGTTGGCTTCGATCACGACCGCCTCGTTTGAACGCCATTCGACGAACTTGAATGCACCGGTACCGGAGGGATTGCGGCCCACGTCCGAACCGTGCGTTTCCACGGAAGCCGGGGAGACGATCAATCCCGTCGGATAGGCCAGGTTCGACAGGAATGGCGCGTACGGTGCGTTCAGGGTGAATTGCACGGTCATCGGATCAATGACTTCGACCGAGTTCACCGCCGAGAAGAAGAAGGCCAACGGGAAAGGCCCGGTGCCATGATAGGCATGGTTTTCATCGAGCATCCGATCAAAGTTGAACTTGACCGCCTCGGCGTCGAAATCGGACCCGTCGTGGAACTTTACCCCGTCGCGCAGGGTAAACGTGTAAACCGTGCCGTCGTCGCTGATGGTCCAGTCGGTTGCCAGCGCCTGTTCGACCTCGAGCGTGCCGTCCTTGTAGCGCACGAGTCCGTCAAAGACGTTCATCAGAATGCGAAAGTCGTTGACTGCTGTCACAGCGGCCGGGTCGAGTGCCTTGGGTTCTGCAATTTGGCCGACGATCAGCACGTTCTCCGGTGATTGGGCCTGCGCCGTTGCCGCGCCGAGGCCAAGAGCCGCTGCCGTCGTAACCGCCAGCAGCGTACGGCGAGTCATTTCCGAATGTTTCATTGGATGATCCTCTCTGTTACTGGTCGAAATTATCATGATCAATTATATTTCTCAAATTATCATGACAAATTCAATGGGAATGTTACAGGGGTGTCGGCATGACCTATTCGATTCTGACATATGACCGGGAAACGGGCGTATTCGCCGCCGCCGCGGCTACCGGCAACCTTTGTGTGGGCGGTTGGGTACTGCGCGGAGACATTGAGTCGGGATTGGTGGCTTCCCAGGGTTCGGCACCCAGCACCTTTTGGCGCGATGAAGTCCTGCGCCAGATGCACGGCGATACGGATGCCGGAATCGCGATTGCGAATGTCATCCAGCCCGACCCGGGCCGGGGGCATCGGCAGATCATCGCATTGGACCGAAATGGTGGCGCAAAGGGGTTCACCGGTGGAGACAGCATCGCCTTTGCTGATCACGTGTGCGAAGAAGGATTGGCAGTCGCAGGAAACATGCTGGCAGGCCAGGCCGTACTTGACGCCATGATTTCGGCCGCTCGAAACAGCGAGGTGACTGTCGTCAACCGGATGTTGACGGCCCTGGCGGCCGCCGATGCGGCCGGTGGCGATAGACGCGGGTTGGTTTCAGCAGCACTTCTGATCCTGGATCCGCACCGCCCCCCACTGGACTTGCGAATCGACTATCACGACAATCCACTGGCGGCACTGAAACAGCTTTGCGACCGGGCACATGGACCCCCCTATCATAGCTGGCTGGGCAAGGTCCCTGTCCTGGTTGACAGGTCAAGGCACCCGTAGACCTGCAGGAGTTCATTCGTCCATGAAGTTCCGCATGAGTTGAGCTTCCCGGGCTATCATGATCTTTTCTGCCCCTTTCATGTGAGACCCCATGATCGCCCTTGCCTTGTCTGAGTCGCCGTCACGCAGGGCCTGAACCAACTCCAGCTGATGCTCGCGGCCCCGTTGCCAGAGTTCGGCGCTGGGAGGATCATACAGGCGGCGGTAAACTGTCAGGTCGGTCAGGATGCGGGCCATGAACCCGATGACGAAACCCAGAAGCCGGTTTCCCGCAAATTCCGAAAGCCGGGCATGAAAGGCAAGCGAGGAGATATGCTGTTCCATCTCCTCTTCGGGACTGTCCGCCGGCTCAGGGTGGCGTTCGGCCAGGAATTGGAGTTCGTCCAACTGAACCTCGGTCAGCTTCCCGGCGAGACTGGCTGCCAACTCCGGTTCCAGGGTCTTGCGCATTTGATAGATGTCGGAAATCGACAGGTCCTGGAAATAGAAATAGTTCGCCAGAAGCGATCTGGCCCGCTCCGCGGATACCTTGTCGACAAAGCTTCCCCCGCCCGGTCCGGTTCGGGTCACGATCAAGCCCTGCGCTTCGAGAAGCCGCATGGCTTCACGCACGGTACCCTTGGACACCGAAAACAACTCGATCATCTCTGCCTCGTTCGGCAGCTTATCGCCTTGCTTCAGGTCTCGCTCAACGACCCACTGCTTGATCTTTTCCGCTACGCGAACAGGTCGCGACTGTTTTGGACGCGCTATGAATTCGCTGCGACCTTCCATTTCAGGTCTCATTTCCCGTCATCTTGAAAACATAGACAAGGGTGGTGTGAATGTGTAGGGTGATATTTATCATGATAAATTGAAACGGATGTGGATCGGGGCAAACTGGCATAACGGCGACCGATACAGGGAGCCGATTGCAGTGCCGGAGGTGAGAGGATCACACGGACCCGCCCATGGCGCATTTCCGATGTCATCGGGGCCGGCGGCCAGTCCGTCGCGTGCAGAGTGAACGCGGGCTTTCGGCAGAATACTGTATCGCCGAGAAAGGGAATTGGCGACAAGGCCAACCCGTTGTACGGATTGACCGAATAGGAAAACCGAATCCTTGTCCAACGAATCCCGTCGCGGGGCACAAGACATGTTGCATTTCTCAACCGAGGAGTTCGCCGTCCGTCACGGCAGAATGGAGTCCGAACTGGAAAACAGGGGGCTCGACGGAATGCTGATCTTCGCGCCGGAAAGCCATTACTGGCTTACCGGATACGACACGTTCGGGTTCTGTTTCTTTCAGTGCCTCGTGATCGGGGGAAACGAGCCGGTACTTCTGACCCGGTCTGCCGACCTCCGGCAAGCCGAATTGACGTCGAACATCGGGGACATCAGGATCTGGAAAGACGGCACGGATGCAAGACCTGAGTCCGACCTCGCGGACCTGATCAAGGAACTCGGTCTTGCGAACAAGCGCCTGGGAATTGAATTCGATACCCACGGACTGACCTATCGAAACGGCCTGATGGTTTCGGAAGCCCTTGCCGGGCTCGTCGACCTCGTGGATGCCTCGGACCTGTTTCCCGCTCTCCGTCTCGTCAAGTCGGAAGCGGAAATCGCCTACGTCCGAAAGGCGGCGGAACTCGCGGATGACGCACTTGAAGCGGGTCTCGAGCACGTTGTTCCCGGCGGGTCGGAGAGTCGCATCCTCGCCGCGATGCAGGGTACGGTATTTGCTGGCGGTGGAGACTATCCTGGAAATGAATTCATCATCGGGTCCGGAGAGCACGCCCTGCTGTGCCGTTACAGCTCGGGCCGCCGGAACCTGTCTCCGGTCGATCAGCTGACGCTGGAGTTGGCTGGCGTCTACCGCCACTACCACGCAGCCATGATGAAAACCGTCGTTGTTGGTGAACCGACACCATATCAACGCTCGCTTCACGCGTCGGTTCGGGAGGCGCTCGCCAAATCGGAAAGCCGGCTGGTTCCCGGTGCCAGAATGGGAGACGCCTACGATGCCCACAGGCAAACCCTGGACGCGCACGGGCTCTCGGAGAGTCGCCTGAACGCATGCGGTTATTCGCTGGGGGCGCGATTCAGCCCGAGTTGGATGGATCCTCAGATGTTCTACGAGGGAGCGAAAACGGTAATCCAGCCCGGAATGGTCTTCTTTCTGCACATGATCGTCATGGACAGTGCGAACCAGACGGCCATGTGTCTCGGCCGAACATCTCTCGTAACCCCGGACGGGCCCGAACCGCTCTCGTCATATCCTCTTGATCTGATCGTGAAATGAAGCAGCCGTATTCGGCTCTCGTCGTCGGGCCTCGCTGGAAACCCGTGAGTCTGCGGCGCGGCGCGAGGCACCTCGGAGCCGGCTTCGGGGGTTTCGCGTCCACGCCGGACGCTGTAGGTGCAAAGGTCTCCGCCAGGACAAAATTTCAGCCCCTCCTCCGAAATGGATGAAGCCGTGAGCCAGACAATCCGAACACGACTGCTGATCATCGGGTCCGGCCCTGCCGGTTATTCGGCCGCCATCTACGGCGCCAGGGCAATGCTTGATCCCGTCCTGGTGCAGGGTCTGGAACCGGGCGGCCAGCTGACGACGACGACCGAGGTCGAGAACTGGCCCGGTGATACCGAGGTCCAGGGTCCCGACCTGATGACACGCATGGAGGCCCATGCGACAGCCGTCGGAACACGGCTTGTTGGCGACATCATTTCCGAACTGGACATTGGAACGCGACCGTTCGTTGCGAAGGGCGACAGTGGAACCACCTACGTTTCCGACGCCGTGATTCTTGCAACCGGGGCCCGCGCCAAATGGCTCGGAATCGAGTCGGAATCCAGGTTTCGGGGGTTCGGGGTGTCCGCCTGTGCGACCTGCGACGGTTTTTTCTTTCGCGGCCAGGAAATCGTTGTCGTCGGCGGCGGGAATACTGCCGTCGAGGAAGCACTGTTTCTCACCAGATTCGCCTCAAGGGTGACGCTTATCCACCGGCGCGACGAACTCCGCGCCGACAAGGTCCTGCAGAAACGCCTGTTCAACAATGACAAGATCGTGCCCCTTTGGTTTCATGTGCTCGAAACGGTCAACGGAACCGAAAGCCCGGCAAAGGCCGTCACTGGCGTCATCGTCAAGCATGTCAAGACGGGCGCGATTCGCGAGATACCCTGTGCGGGCGTGTTCATCGCGATCGGTCATGAGCCGGCCAGCGAACTGGTTCGAGGGCAGCTCGAGACACATTTGGGCGGGTATGTCGTGACCCGGCCCGGGAGTACGGCTACCGGAATTCCCGGGATCTTTGCCGCGGGTGACATTGCCGATCACCTCTATCGGCAGGCCGTGACTGCAGCAGGTATGGGTTGCATGGCTGCGCTGGAGGCAGAGCGATTCCTCGCGGGGGCCGAATGACACCCGCGAATGCCCTCGCGCGGCGGTGACTGTTTTCCAATGTCTATGGACCATCCGAAGGCATCGCGCCCTCGTGAGCCTTCTGCCCGGACTCCCAGCATGCATGCGTGAAGATTCGCCTGATCCGGCCCGGAATGGCGTTCGCTGCCCGGGGTCTATTCGGATGCGGCCGCCAAGACCACTCATCGACCCCGGAATTCGATAGACATCGGTCCGCCAAATGCGGATAGTGTGCCATCAAGGAACTCAACAGGACGCTGGCGCTCGGCCCGAGTTCGCCTGATTGATCGTCCGGTTGAGAACGAAAGAAAGGGGAGTTATGAGAAAATCCGTATTTTCGTATTTGGGAGTTATTGCGGGACTCGCACTCGCAACCGGCACCGCCCAGGCAGACAAGCTCACTTACTACTGCAGCGCCCAGGAAGACTGGTGCCAGCTCATGGCACGCAGCTTCGAGGAAGCCACCGGCATCGACGTCGACATGACGCGAAAGTCGTCGGGTGAAACCTATGCCCAGGTCAGGGCAGAGGCCTCCAACCCGAAGGGTGATGTCTGGTGGGGAGGAACGGGAGACCCGCACCTGCAGGCGGCCGAGGAAGGATTGACCGAAGAGTATATCTCGCCCATGCGCGACCAGCTTCACGGCTGGGCCATCGCCCAGGCCGAAAGCGCCGGAAACAGGACCATTGGCATTTACTCTGGAGCGCTCGGGTACGGGTACAACACCGAACTCGTCGCGGCCAACAACCTGCCTGAACCGTCGTGCTGGAAAGACCTGTTGAAACCAGAATACAAGGGCCACGTGCAAATGGCGAACCCGAATTCCTCGGGAACTGCCTACACGACCCTTGCCTCGATGGTGCAACTGTTCGGCGAGGACGAAGGTTTCGAATTCATGAAAAGCCTTCACGCCAACATCAACCAGTACACAAAGTCGGGCTCGGCGCCGATCAAGGCTGCAGGTCGCGGCGAAAACACGATCGGAATCGTGTTCATGCACGATGCAGTCAAACAGGCCGTCAACGGGTTTCCGATCAAGGTTGTCGCTCCATGTGAAGGCACCGGATACGAAATCGGTTCGATGTCCATCATCAAGGGAGCCCGCAATCCTGAATCCGCAAGGAAATTCTATGACTGGGCGCTGTCGGCCGAAGCGCAAAACCTTGCGCTGCAGGTCAATGCTTTTCAGGTCATGTCGAACATCAGCGCCGAGGCGTCACCAAGTGCGCCCGACATGTCGACCATCAAGCTCATTGATTACGACTTCAGGAAATACGGTTCTTCGGCCGAACGCAAAAGGCTCCTGAAGAAATGGGACGAAGACGTCTCCACACTTCCACAATGAAGCGTGCAAGAGACTGACCGTCGATCAAAGGCCCGCCCGACTCTGACCTTCTGGATCATCGTCGGGTGGGCCGGGTTTTGCCTCCTGCCCTGGTACGCCGTCGACGACGGGTTCTTCTCGTTCGTCTGGTTGTTTGACGGCTACCCGATCGACCCGGATTACGCCCCCGCCGCAATCCTGATCTCGCAAGGGCAAAAACTCTGGCTGTCGCCGCTTCTGTTGCCCCTCATGATGACACTGATTGCCCTCGGAAGACGGCAATCTGACGCTTTTACGTCAGTTCTCCTCATACTCACCGGCGCTTTCGGGTTCGCCTGGCTGATGGCCCAGGGCTTCGGCATCGGAATCCGGGGATTCAGTTTCGATTGGCTGACCGCGCTTTTCGGTGATCTGGGAGACCGGCAGTTCGGCATGGGCTATGGTGCCCTGCTTCTCGCGACCGCGTTCCTGTTCCTCTTTACGCAAGGCATTGCCATGCGGGGCGCGATCGGCGGAGATATTTTCGTCGTCGGCGCCATCGGGTTCGTCGTCGCCATCGTAACCATTTTCGTGTTTTTTCCGATTGCCCGCATGCTGGTATTCGCCTTCATCACCGAAGACGGCGCCTATTCACCAACCGTATTTGCCTCGAAGTTCCTTGATGACCGGATCTGGGGACTTGGTTGCCTGTTCGGCACCCGTTGCGGGGCTGCCTGGAATTCGATCTTTCTTGCCGTACTTGTCGGGACACTGACCACGGCTCTGGGCTTTGCCTTTGCCTTGGTCGTCACGCGAACCGGCTTTCGTGCGCGGCGGCTGCTTCGGGCACTCACGGTTCTCCCGATCATTACCCCGCCCTTCGTCATCGGCCTGGCGCTGATCCTGCTGTTCGGGCTTTCCGGAACGGTAACCGTGTTTTTTGCGGACGTTTTCGGCGTGCAACCGACCCGCTGGCTGTACGGCCTTCCGGGGATCCTGATCGCCCAGACGCTCGCATATACGCCGATCGCGTTCCTCGTGCTGATCGGAGTCGTCGAGGGCGTATCCCCATCCATGGAGGAAGCCGCCCAGACCTTGCGTGCCGACCGCTGGCAGACCTTTCGGACCGTTTCACTACCCTTGATGCGGCCCGGCCTGGCCAACGCCTTTCTGCTCGGGTTTATCGAAAGCATGGCTGACTTCGGCAACCCCCTGGTTCTTGGCGGGAATTTCGACGTATTGTCGACCGAGATCTTTTTTGCCATCGTTGGCGCCCAGTACGACCAGGGGCGCGCGGCCGTTCTCGCGATGGTGCTGCTTTTTTTCACCTTGACCGCATTCTACGTGCAGCGCGCATGGCTCGGGCGAAAACAGTACACGACGGTCACCGGCAAGGGGGATGCGGGCGTTCATCCGCTGATGCCGAGGCGGCTGGCGATTCCAACCCTGATGGTCGCCGTTGCCTGGGGGACCTTTACCATCATCGTCTATGGCATGATCGTGTACGGCAGCTTCGTCGAACTCTGGGGCGTGCGGAACACTTTCACGTTCAAGCATTACGTGACCGCCTTCTCCATTGGTGTGAACGAACACGGAATTCACTGGTCAGGCGCCGCCTGGGACAGTTTCTGGACCACGATCTACATCGCGGCCATTGCGGCTCCCTTGACCGCAGTCGTCGGGCTGACGACCGCCTACCTGCTTACCCGTCAGGACTTCGCCGGGAAAAACACGTTTGAATTCGGGACCATGTTGAGTTTTGCCATACCCGGAACGGTCATCGGGGTGAGCTACATTCTGGCGTTCAATGTCCCGCCGATCGAGATTACCGGAACGGGCATCATTCTGGTGATCAGTTTCATCTTCCGTAACATGCCCGTCGGAATCAGGGCCGGAATTGCCAGCATGACCCAGATTGACCGCTCGCTCGACGAATCCTCGCTGACGTTGGGGGCAAACAGCTGGCAGACATTCCGCAGGGTGATTCTACCGTTGCTGCGGCCAGCCATCCTTGCGGCGCTGGTCTTCAGTTTCGTGCGCGCCATGACCGCCATTTCTGCGGTGATCTTCCTCGTTTCCGCAAAGTATGACATGGCGACGAGCTACATCATCGGCAGAGTTGAGAACAACGACTACGGCCTGGCAATCGCTTACTCAACGACCCTCATCTTCGTCATGCTGACCGCCGTCGGAATGTTCCAACTCCTTGTCGGCACAACCCAGATTGGTCGGCGAACACAATTCGCACGCTAAAGGAGGCCAGGTGGCAAGAACCAGAATAGCAGGAAAGGCCGCACCGGTCCGGTTCAGCAACGTCTCAAAGGTGTACGGCGGCGACGTCATCGCGGTCGACAATATCGACCTCGAGATCGAGGCCGGAAAACTGGTTACGCTCCTGGGACCGTCGGGATGTGGCAAGACAACCACTCTTCGGCTGATCGCCGGGCTGGAATTCGCCAATTCGGGTCGAATCGAGATTGGCGACCGGGATGTGACGCGTTTGCCTCCAACCGAGCGTGACGTCAGCATGGTCTTTCAATCCTATGCACTCTTCCCGCACATGACCGTATTGCAAAACGTCAGCTATGGTTTGAAATTTTCCGGATTCCCGAAGGCCGAAGCGCACGACCGGGCTGTTGCCGGCCTTGAACTGGTCGGGCTCAGGGGATTTGACGACCGCCTGCCGAGCGAGCTGTCGGGAGGACAGCAACAAAGGGTCGCTGTCGCACGGGCGCTGGTTCTCGAACCTCAGGTCCTCCTGTTCGATGAACCGCTGTCCAACCTGGATGCAAAACTCCGCCGCCAGGTGAGAGAGGACATCCGCGCGATTCAGACGGACCTGCAGCTGACGGTGGTCTATGTCACCCACGACCAGGAAGAAGCGCTCGCGGTCTCGGATGAAATCGTCGTGATGCGAGACGCGGCGATCGCGCAAACGGGCACACCGAGACAACTCTTCAACGAACCGGTCAGTCAATTCGTCGCGGACTTCATCGGTGAAGCCAACATCGTTCCGTGCGAAATCCTATCTGTCCGCGGCGAAACTGCCGAAGTCTCAGTCGCGGGATATGAGTTTTCGCTGGCATCGCGCGGGCTGGCGCCTGGCCCGGCAGTCATGGCCGTGCGTCCGTCCCATCTCCAGATCGGCGCGCCGAAGGGATTCAAGGCACGAGTCACCAAGTCGACCTATGTCGGCGTCCGAATGGAGTACACGATTCAGGCGGATTTCGGCGAGCTCTTCGCGATTCAGGACGACGTACAGTCGCCTCTCGACGCCGGGGATGATGTCCACTTGGGGTTCGCGCCATCGGGACCGGTCCTGATTCCGGAGGATTGAACAGGACCAGGGCGAGGCCTTGCCCCGGAGCATTTCCGGTCGCGAACGCAACGATTCTGCCCAGGCACCTCAAGGGAGGGACTTAAACCTGTGTCACGGAAAGCCTTGCCAAGCGCAATGATTTTCGACGTTTTCGGTACGCTCGTCGACTACCGGACATCGGTAGCCCGGGAAGTCTGGCGTGCATTCGAATGCAGTGGGCAGGACGTTGATTCCCTGGCATTCGCCGATGCATGGCGCGCCGCGTATGAACCGTCGATGGAACCGGTTCGGAGCGGCCGTCGCCCGTATGTCCCCCTGGATGAACTCCATTACGAAAATCTGTGCTCGGTCTTGCGACGGTTTGAATTGACCGGAATTCTGAATCATGAACGGAAAGACGAGTTGTCGCGCGCGTGGGAGCGGCTGGCCCCCTGGCCGGACGCAGTGGCCGGCCTGGATCGATTGAAAGCCGGTACCCTGATCGCGCCTTGTTCCAACGGGTCGGTCGGACTCATGGTTCGCCTTGCCCGCCACGCGGGATTTTCCTGGGACTGTATTCTCGGGGCCGATGTTGCGAAAACGTACAAGCCGGATCCGAGCGTCTACCTCGCATCCTGTGAAGCGCTCCGTCTTCCGCCGGGACGTGTCATGATGGTGGCCGCGCACAACCAGGACCTTGAAGCCGCCGCATCGGCCGGTCTCCAGACCGGCTTTTTTCCGCGCCCGACCGAATTCGGTCCAGGGCAGACAACGGACCTTTCCCCTGCAGGGAACTGGACGGTTGCCGCCGCCAACGCGGTCGACCTTGCGGGTCGATTCGGATTGTGAGATCGAGCCTGGCCGGCCAGTCGGCTTCCTTCGCAATGGCGTGCAAACGGCGTACCTCGTCTTTCCCGAGGGGGTGGCCAAGCGATGGCGGGAATACGGTCTCCCTCATTGCCAATGAAGCCGATTTTCGGATATGGTCAATCAAGATCAACTCTGGAGAGGACCACACCAAAACCCAAATGACGAATGTGCTGAATATGCCCCGTGAGGAAATCCTCAGGATCGAACTGGAAACAAAAAAACGCGAACATCGCGACCTCGACGAAGCCATTGCTGCCCTTCACGAGAACACGCGCCCAGACATGTTGACGCTTCAAAGACTGAAACGAAAAAAGCTGGCACTGAAGGACAGGATTCGCCGGCTGGAAAACGAAATTACGCCTGACATTATCGCCTGATGGCAGGAACTGCCCGGCCTGCAGCAAGCGGAACAGAAATGTCGAATATTCAAGTCGGTATCGTCATGGGGAGCCAATCGGACTGGCCGACCATGCGCGAAGCGGCTCATGTCCTTGACAGCCTGGAAGTCGGTTACGAGACACGAATCGTCTCGGCACACCGGACTCCCGACCGACTTTGGGACTATGGACGAACGGCCGTGGAGCGAGGCCTGAAATCCATCATCGCGGGAGCCGGGGGAGCCGCGCATCTTCCCGGAATGCTTGCATCGAAGACCCGCATCCCCGTCATCGGTGTCCCCATCCAGACATCAGCACTCGGCGGAATGGATTCCCTTTGTTCGATCGTCCAGATGCCCCGTGGATTCCCGGTTGCGACAATGGCGATCGGAGCAGCCGGCGCCACCAATGCGGCGCTGATGGCCGCGGCGGTGATCGCCTTGAGTGACGATGGGGTCGCCGCCCGGCTCGAAGCCTGGCGGACGGCGCTTTCCGGTTCGGTCGGAGAAATCCCCGTTGACGACTGACCCGCTTCCGACCGGCTCGACGATCGGAATTCTCGGAGGCGGCCAACTCGGTCGAATGCTCTGTGCAGCAGCGTCGAGACTCGGCATGCGGACGCATGTCTTTGCCGACGGTCCGGATCCGCCTGCCGGTCAATTGGCAAACCGGGTCTCGATTTCCGGCTACGACGACCTCGAAATGCTGCGCCGGTTCGCGACGACCGTCGATGTCGCAACTTATGAATTCGAAAACATACCATCGTCGACGATCGATGCAGTTGCCGGGTTCTGCCCGGTCCGGCCGGGGCGGTCTGCGCTGGTCACGTCCCAGGACCGGTTGGTCGAAAAATCGTTTCTTCGGGACATCGGAATCGATGTCGCGCCGTTCGTTGGCATCGAAAACCGGAATGAACTTCTCGATGCTGCCAGGGCCATCGGTTTTCCGGCCATCCTGAAGTCCCGCCGGCTCGGTTATGACGGCAAGGGGCAGGCTCGGCTTCGAACCGTGCATGACGTTGAACGTGCAATGAACGCCGTCGGGAACAAGCCCGCAATACTGGAACAGCATGTCGCGTTCGACCTGGAGATCTCGGTCATCGGCGCCCGGGCGGTTCGGGGAAGCAAGGTCTGTTACAGCCCCGGTGAAAACGTCCACGAGAACGGAATACTCCGAACGACCCGCGTTCCTGCGAGGATTTCAAACAAACTCAAAAGTCGCGCGATCTCGATTTCCGAGACGATCATGGACAAGCTCGACTATGTCGGAGTTATCGGGGTCGAGTTCTTTGTCTCGAGCGAGAACCTGCTCGTCAACGAATTTGCGCCCCGTGTCCACAATTCCGGGCACTGGACACAAAACGGATGCGCTATCGATCAGTTCGAGCAACATATCCGAGCCATCTGCAACTGGCCGCTCGGCGACGCAAGGCGACACGCCGATGTCACAATGGTCAACATCATCGGCAAGGAAATCTGTTCAGTGCAAGAACTTGCAAAAAAGAGTCATCATGCAGTCCATCTGTACGGCAAGTCCGAAGCCAAACCGGGTCGAAAGATGGGTCATGTCAACAAGATCTCGCCAACCTCGGGCACCTGACGGTCTGTTACGGCGTTCATCCGCGATCTGTCTCCAATGCACCGGAATTGATTTCCTTGCATTCGCGGCACGGAAAAAAACAACCGCCGATGGCGTTCTTTACCGTGCCGCCAGTCATGAACAAGTGACCGGGTATTGCTCAACGGCTTTCTGTACCCGGACCAGTTCTGGAGCGACAAGGTAGCCAATCCGAGCCATGTTACATTTCGACGTTCAACACCCGGTCCGCAGTAACCAACTGCACGGTCTGTCGTGCACTTTTCTCTCCGGCGCGACGTCTGGCGGCATGCTGGCGCGCCTTGTCGACACTGGCCCCTGAAAATCCGCCATCCTGTGTCGCAATGCATGGCGACCAGTCGCATATAGACCTGAATGGTGCGTGGATGAAGCGCCATACCGCGAATGCAAAAACGACTTTCGACTCTTCGTGCTCGATGATATGGTTCAGCCATACGGTTGAGATGGCAGACATGCCGTTAGCGACCTCTCCCTGAAAGGAGAGGCTTGAGGGGCGAAAGCCCCGACAGTCCAATCTGACCGGCACAAGAAAGAAAACCATGAAGACCACCCTCAATCTGAACGATCGGGTACTGCTGAAAGCCAAGGGACGGGCGGCTCGGGACGGAATCACGCTGACGAGATTCGTCGAGGACGCGTTGCGGGCGCGGCTTGCAGTGGCGCACAACCTCAAGGCACCATTCCGTTTGCGGTTGAAGACCGTCAAGGGGGATCGGCCGCCCAATGTCGACATCTGTGACCGGGATGCGCTCTACGACGTGATCGACCGACCGTGATAGCAGTTGACACGAACATTATGATTTACGCCCATCGTGCTGAGAGCGAATTGCACGAGGCTGCTGCATCACGGCTCGTCGCTCTGTGCGAAGGAGTGGAAAGATGGGCACTCCCGTTGTTCTGCGTCACGGAGTTCATGCGGGTGGTAACGCACATGCGGGTGTTCAACCCGCCGTCGACTGTGGCGGAGGCCGCAGAGTTCATCGAAAGCATCCCAGCCGCTCCAAGTTGCGAGGTCATCCAACCGGGGGCGGAGTTTCTGCAACGGCTGCTTGCGACTGCCCGAGAGTTGGATGCGCGCGGCAACCTGATGTTTGATGCCCAAATTGCCGCTGTGTGCTGGGAACATGGCATTGACGGAATTCTCACGAACGACAGCGATTTCGCCCGGTTCGAAGCATTGCATGTGCAACGCCTTGGATAGAGGTGCGCGTGCAAGTACTGGTTGAGCATTTGACTCCCAATTGAATCGTAGGCTGATTTCAGGTCCGTTTCGTCGCTGTATCGGGACTTTTCCCTGGATTGCCCCAATTTAACAGGAGTTTGGGCGAGCATGTGCCGTACACGACACCTTCCGGATTTCCGAGATCCGGTGTTGTGCCGTTTTGACGGCGAGCATTTCCGGTTCAATTGTGGCCTTGCATCTGGTCATTCAAGTCGCAGGCACCCACGAGTCTGAGCCTCCGCGCGCAGGTCGGCGCGGGTGAACATTTCTGTCGTGTCGCCGGTCCCTTGCCTCGTCGGTATCTCTTCTGCAAAAGAACTGTTTGAGGAAAAGATTCTTCAGACAAGGCAGAACCGCCGAAGATATTGCCCGGCAATTTCAGCGGGGCGATCCCAAAGAGGCCACGGGACACGGGCATCGATTTAGATGGCGGCCAATGGCTCCATGTCGAGATCACACTGGGACGCAAGGGCACAAAGACAGGAGCAGGAATTTTCGTGGAGGCCCAAACACGCCCCACGCGGAAATTCCGCAATCGCCATTACCCGAAAGACATGACAACCCTTCGCGACCTAGCGGACCACCGAACACCAATTGCGCTACATGTTCGCCCGATCAAGGCGACAACCGGTCAAGTGTCGTCTTTTTCCACGAAATAACCGTACTTGGTTCCACGAATTCGTTTACGGAATGAAATTTATTCATATATTGCAGCGTATTACGGGATCAACATGGTAGAAAACGGTCCGGTTCCGTCCCGGAAAATCGTCGGGAAATCCCCTGATCTCCCGACGATTTCAGCATCAGGTGCTTACATCATGCCGCCCATGCCGCCCATGTCCGGCATCGCCGGTGCATTGGTTTTCGGCTCGGGACGATCAGCAACCATCGCCTCGGTCGTGACCAGGAGCCCGGCAATGGAAGACGCATCTTCCAGCGCCGCCCGGACCACCTTTGCAGGATCGATGATTCCGTCGGCAATCATGTCGCAGTACTTTTCGGTCTGTGCATTGAAACCGAAGTTCTTGTCGTCGCTCTCGCGAACCTTTCCAGCAACAACCGCGCCATCCACGCCGGCATTCTCGGCGATCTGGCGAAGCGGAGATTCGAGCGCCCGACGCACGATCGAGATTCCGGCATCCTGGTCAGGGTTCTCTCCACTCAAACCGTCGAGCGCCTTCGCTCCCAGCATCAGTGAAACGCCGCCGCCGACAACGACACCTTCCTGAACCGCGGCACGGGTCGAGTTCAGCGCGTCGTCCACACGGTCCTTGCGCTCCTTGACTTCGACCTCGGTAGCACCGCCAACGCGAATCACCGCAACCCCGCCGGCAAGTTTCGCCAGACGTTCCTGCAGCTTTTCACGGTCGTAGTCGGAGGTGGTTTCTTCGATCTGGCTGCGAATCTGGGCCACGCGGGCTTCGATTTCCGCCTTCTCGCCGGCACCGTCGACGATGGTCGTATCGTCCTTGTTGATCGAGACCTTGCGGGCGCGGCCGAGCATATCCATGCCGACGTTTTCCAGTTTCATTCCGAGGTCCTCGGAAATCACCTGTCCACCCGTCAGGATGGCGATGTCCTGCAGCATTGCCTTGCGGCGGTCACCGAAACCGGGCGCCTTGACCGCCGCGATCTTGAGACCGCCGCGGAGCTTGTTGACGACCAGCGTGGCGAGGGCTTCGCCTTCGACGTCCTCGGCAATGACCAGAAGCGGCTTGCCTGCCTGGATGACGCTTTCAAGAAGCGGTACCATGGCCTGCAGGGAAGACAGTTTCTTTTCGTGCAGGAGAACGAGGCAATCCTCGAGTTCGGCAGTCATCTTGTCGGCATTGGTGACAAAGTACGGAGACAGGTACCCGCGATCGAATTGCATTCCTTCGACCACATCCGTTTCCGTTTCGAGGCCCTTGTTTTCCTCGACCGTAATCACGCCTTCGTTGCCGACTTTCTGCATTGCGTCCGCGATCTGATCTCCGATCTCGGTTTCGCCGTTGGCGGAAATCGTTCCCACCTGGGCGACTTCGGCCGAATCCTTGACCTCGCGCGACATCGACTTGATTTCGGACACGACCTTGCCGGTCGCGAGATCGATTCCGCGTTTGAGATCCATCGGATTCATTCCGGCGGCGACCGACTTGAGCCCCTCTTGAACGATTGCATGAGCAAGAATCGTTGCCGTGGTTGTGCCGTCACCCGCCGTGTCGTTGGTCCGTGACGCAACTTCGCGCACCATTTGTGCGCCCATGTTTTCGAACTTGCCTTCGAGTTCGATTTCCTTTGCGACGGCCACACCGTCCTTTGTAATGCGCGGTGCACCGAAGGACTTGTCCAGAACGACATTGCGTCCTTTCGGGCCGAGCGTCACACGAACTGCGTCGGCCAGAACCGACACGCCCTCAAGCATCTTGTTGCGGGCATCCGTGCTGAATTTAACTTCTTTGGCTGCCATTTTTCAGTTTCTCCTCAGTGTAATGGCCTTGTCCCTCAGTCCTCGAGAATTCCGAGAACATCGGATTCCTTCATGATCAACATCTCTTCGCCGTCGATCGTGACTTCGGTTCCGGACCATTTTCCAAACAGAATTCGGTCACCTTTCTTGACGGACATCGGAATCAGCTCTCCGCTGTCCTTGCGCGCGCCTTCACCGCACGAGATGATCTCTCCTTCCGATGGTTTTTCCTTGGCGCTGTCCGGGATAATCAATCCACCAGCTGTTTTTTCATCGCTCTCGATTCGACGAACCAAGACACGATCATGCAAAGGCTTGAATGCCATCGCGTCGCTCCCTACATGGTTTGCATTCGAATTTATCTTTGCCCCTCAAAATTCGGAGCACTCGACTGTTAGCACTCAACCCTTTCGGCTGCTAACAGCGGGTCAAATAGGTCCGGGATTGCCAATTGTCAAGAGAGCGCAACCACGGAAGTCGCAATTTTCCGACACGATTCTCCCGTTCGCGGGAAAATGCGCTGTCGCGCCAACCGTGGAGGCCGCCTCGACCGCGTCCTCGAATTGAACCCGTTCGCGGCAGGCGAAGGCGATCGGGGAGTCGCAGCCCCTGCCCCTCAATTGACGAAATGTAGCCTGTCGAATTCCTGGCGCCATTCGGCCACTTCAGCGGCGAGCGCCCCGGGATCATCGCGTCCAAGGGCATCGGCAATCAGACCGGCCATCCTCTCACAATCTTGCGGCGTCACGCCCCACCGAACCAGTTCCGGCGTGCCGATCCGAAGCCCGTTCACATCGTCCGGAATCTCTTCGATCGGCAGCCCGATGCCGCAGGCGAGGAACCCCGCGCCGCGCAGCTTCCTGGATCCGGCCTGCCCACCTCCGAATGGCGCCGCGACGACCGCAAACTGATGTGAGCGCGTGAACCCGTCCGCGCAGGCGAAGACCCTTATTCCTGCTGAATTCAGTGCCTCCGCCAGCGTTGTCGATGTCCTGATCATCTCCCTGGCGTAAGCGTGCCCGTGTTCTCTCCAGTCAAGCATCGTTACGGCCAGAGCCGCCGACTTCGCCGCATCGAAGTTCGCGGTCATGCCCGGAAAGGCGATCGCGTCGAGGCGTTCCGCAATCCCGGCGTCGTCAGAGACGATCAAACCGCCTGCGGGACCGCCGAGGCTCTTGTAGGTGCTCATGGTCATGAAATGCGCACCGTTCTTCAAAGGGTTCGGCCAGGCGCGGCCGGCAATGATCCCGCACTGGTGCGCCGCATCGAACATGACATATGCACCGACATCATCGGCAATCTCGCGAACCTCGGAAACCGGATGTTCGAACAGGTTCAGGCTCCCCCCGACCGTGATCAGGCCGGGCCGGTGCCGCCGTGCCATTCGGGCCAGGCCATCCAGGTCGACCGTGTACTTGTCGGCACGGACAGGCGCCGGAACGACGTTCAGTCCGAACAGTCCCGCGCATCCGGCTAGATGATGCGTGACGTGGCCGCCGATACGCGCCGGAGGCACAATGATCGTATCGCCAGGCTTGCAGGTCGCCATGAACCCGTAAAGGTTCGCAAGGGCGCCGGACTGCACGCGGATCTCCGCGTATGCCGCATCAAAGATTTCCGCGCACAACCCGGCGCAGATCACCTCGATCTCTTCGATGGCCTCGAGGCCCATCTCGTACTTGTCACCCGGATAACCCAAAGATGGCCGTGAACCGATTCCGGAAGCCAGTAACGCCTCTGCCCTGGGGTTCATCACGTTGGTCGCGGGGTTCAGGTTGAAGCAGTCGCGTTCGTGGATTTGCCGGTTCTTCATTGCCAAGGCGTTGATCCGTGCCAGAACATCTTCCGAACTCTGCAGGGCGGTTTCCCGCGAGATCGACTGAACAAGGGCTTCGCACCGCGCAGGAACCCAGTCCCTGTATTGTATTGTCATGGTTTGCACCCTTCTCCACGAGTGGATGATCGGCAACGAGGCCCCTCGGGGACAGGCCGAGAGTTCCTACCCCAGGTCACGGTCGTCCTCCTGGCTCCCCTTGCCCTGGTACCCCGATTCGTTCTGTTTCCGGCGCCGTCACGAGCCCGACGACAGAAATCGACGGAGATCGTGGACGAGTCACGATTACATCGACCTCTTGGCGACCATCTCACGTGATCATTGCTGCCGGATCGCGCCGGCATCCAGTACGGTTCCACCGACACCGGAGGATCCGCCTGCAGTTCCGGCGCGTCATGGAAAGCGCACGACGCCCTCGCCCGAAAGAGTAGTGGAGTGATCGAGTTTCCGGCCGAAACCGACAGGGAATCTTCCTTCCACACACGTGCCGCTGTTGCCTGGCAGGTGGTCTGGATATTGGTTCAGTGCTCATATAGACAGCGACCGGAAGAGGTCTGCTGCTCCAGCTAGGCCGGGCCGCATGATCTTGCTTTCTCAATCGGACATTCCGTTGTGACTACCGTTATCGACTCGCTTGACGAGATCTCTTGTCGCTTCGAAGCAGTTTTTTGTGACCTTTGGGGATGTCTTCACAACGGAATAAGGCCATTTCCGTCGGCTGTCCAAGCACTTGATCGATTCCGCCGGCGAGGCGGTTATGTCGTCCTGCTGACCAATGCACCTCGCTCGCGCTCCGGGGTTATCCGGCAGCTCGACCAGATCGGGGTGCCCCGTGACCTCTACCATGATGTCGTGACAAGCGGTGATGCGGCGCGCCGCGCGCTTGCGCTAGGAGAGTTCGGCCGGTCCGTCCACCATATAGGACCGCGGAGGGATGAGACTTTTTTCAATCATGAAAATGAGGATGGTCTCGAAGGACTTGGCGAAATCATGCTGACGACGCTGGAGGCCGCACAGGGACTTGTTTGCACAGGCCTCGTTGATGATATGACCGAAACACCTCAACATTACCTCGGCCTGTTGCGCTCTGCCCGGGACCGACACCTGAAAATGCTGTGTGCCAATCCCGACCTCATGGTCGACCGGGGCAGGAAACGCGTGTATTGTGCCGGAGCCATCGCTGCCCTTTACTCGGAAATGGGCGGCCATGTATCTTTGTTCGGCAAACCACACGAACCGATTTACACGACTGCGCGGCTCCGAATGTACGCGGCATTTGGCCGGATCATCGAAGATCGCCGCATTCTCTGCATCGGCGACGGAATTCACACAGACATCGAGGGAGCCGTACGCGAGAATCTTCCAAGCCTGTTCGTCACGGGCGGACTGTCCAGGACTGCAACGGCCACCACCCGCAATCCCGACCGCAATCGCCTCGAGTCCTTTCTAGCCGAACATGCATCGGAAGCCAGGCCTGACACGGCAATCGGGCACTTGCGTTGAAAGAAACGTGACCAGGTCATACCAGTGGCGCACAGCCCCACCCGGGTCCAGCCCGGGTTGGGCGCATTGGATGCTCCGGGTTCTTGAATGAGTGGGTTTGCACCGGCCGGCAACGTTGGAACCATGGACGCCTCGATATGACCGATCAGAAAGGACGCCTCCGAAATATCCAGGTAGGTACGATCTGCATCGAAGATCTCGAACTCGGAATGTCCCGTTCGATCGCCAGGGTTTTCACTGATGCCGATACCGCCTCCTTTTCCGAACTGTCTCTGGACTTCAATCCGATACACCACGATGAAGCCTACGCAAGAGAGACAATATTTGGCGGCCGGATTGCCCACGGCATGATGTACGCTTCCTTGATCTCCGCGGTCATCGGAGAACAACTACCGGGTCACGGGTCGGTTTATCTCGGGCAAACTCTGAAATTCCTCGCGCCTGTCCGTCCCGGTGATCAGGTCGAAGCGCGTGTCACGGTCAGGGAGATTGATTATTCGAAACGTCGCGTAACGCTTGATTGTGAATGCAGCGTCGGGAATAAGGTCGTGCTCGTCGGCGAGGCTCTCGTCCTAGCGCCGAGCCGGAAATTCGACTGACGATTCAGACCATCGATTGATGCGCATGCACATTGTTCGGAAACATGACGACGTTCCAGTTGAGTGTCTCGGCGCAACCGTGGCAATCGGGAACTTTGACGGAGTCCATATTGGCCACCTTTCGGTATTGCGTTGGGCAACCGAGGTGGCAGGTGATCTCGGATGCTCGGCTGGTGTCATTACGTTCGAACCACATCCGCGGCAGTTCTTTCAACCGAACAAACCGGCCTTTCGGCTGATGACGCGTGAAAGCCGAGCCAGACGACTGCAGATGCTCGGCTTCGATGTCGTTTTCGAGATCACGTTCGATGCCCGTCTTGCCAACGCAACGGCCGAGGAGTTCTCACGATCGATTCTTGCTGATCGCCTGGGTATTTCTCACGCGATCGTTGGGGCGGACTTCAGATTTGGCAAAGCGCGCGCGAGCGACGCGAGCGACCTGTCGAGATTTGGCGAACAGTTTGGTTTCGGAGTCACGGTCCTGCCGCTCAAGGTCGATGGAGACATCGAATACTCGTCGACGGCAGTACGCAAGGCGCTCGCGGCCGGACACATCAGGAAAGCAAATTCGATTCTCGGACATCACCACAGAATTGAGGGGCGCGTCATCCATGGGGAGAAACGCGGGCGCGACCTGGGAATTCCGACGGCGAATCTTTCGCTGGACAATCTGTTCGTGCCTGCACATGCCGTCTATGCGGTCTCGGTTGACATCATTGACGGGGAGCACGCCGGAAACTACGGCGGTGTCGCTTCGATCGGAACAAGACCGACGTTTGGAGTTGGCCAGCCTGTCCTTGAGGTCCATGTCTTCGGGTTTGACGGCGACCTGTACGGGACCCGTTTGTCGGTCGCACTCCTGGATCACCTGCGCCCCGAGACCAAATTTGACAGTGTCGACAAACTGGTCGAAGCAATGCACGCGGATTGCGTACGCAGCCGGGAGGTGCTCGCCGCCATCGCGGCATCTGGCAGCCGGGACCAGGACGGGAAACCCGCAACAGGCCTGTAGCCCTTAGTTTGCCCTTTCATTGGCAACCGAATTCCGACAAGAGTGCCGAATGCGTAACCCAAAGAATGGCGAAAATCTCAGACCGGGATTCTGGGATGACCTTCCGCTCGAAGAACTCAATCCTTCAGAATGGGAGGCTCTGTGTGACGGATGCGGGAAGTGTTGCCTGCTGAAACTCGAGGATGCGGATACGGGAGAGGTACGCTACACCGGCGTCGCCTGCCGCCTGTTCGATCATTTCCATTGCCGTTGCCGAAATTACGCGCAGCGCCTCGACCTGATTTCGGATTGCATCCTGTTCACCCCCGAATCCGTCGCGGAATCCTCTGGATGGATGCCGGAAACCTGCGCGTACAGGCTCCGCCATGAAGGGAAACCCCTGCCAGCCTGGCACTACCTGAAGTCCGGAGACAAGGAACTTGTTCATAGCCTGGGCCATAGCTTGAGGGGAAAGAGAATTCGAAATGAGCGGAGTGTTCCGACTTCCCGCCTCGAGGACCATGTTCTGGACGACCCTTCGGCCGGGACCATCGCCTGAATGTTCTTTGCGTCCGACAATTCCGGACCAGCTGCGCCGCAGATCATTGACGCGCTCGTCGCCGAAAACCAGGGCTATGCCAGCGCCTACGGCAATGATGCAACCATGCAGACTGTCGCTGAAAACATTCGAACGGCGTTCGAAGCCCCCGATGCGGCGGTTTACCTGGTTGCAACGGGAACGGCGGCAAACGCCATCTCGATTGCGACGCTGACACGTCCCTGGCAGACGGTTTTCTGTCACGAACACGCACATGTCGAGGAAGACGAATGCGGCGCCCCGGAGTTTTATGCGGGAGGAGTCAAACTGACGACCGTGGGCGGTGCCGACGGAAAGATCACACCTGAATTGCTGATCGGGGAAATCCGAAAGACAGGGTGCCTCGGCGTGCATGGGGTCCAGGTCGGGACCCTGTCGATTACCAATGTCACCGAGCGCGGCACGGTCTATTCGCCCGAGGAAGTCCGAACCCTGACCGGAATTGCCCGGAACCACGGGATGCATTGCCATCTCGACGGCGCCCGGTTGGCCAACGCGCTCGTGGCGACGGGATGCACGCCGGCTGAAGCGACCTGGAAATCAGGTATCGATGTCGTCAGCCTCGGGGGGACCAAGAACGGCCTGATCGGAGTCGAGGGTGTCGTCCTGTTCGATCCCGAACTCGCGTGGGAATTCGAGCTCCGGCGCAAACGCGGCGGCCACCTGTTTTCCAAGCATCGATTCCTGTCGGCCCAGATGAAAGCCTATTTTGAGGACAGGTTGTGGCTGGAGCTTGCGGGACGTGCAAATGCCGCTGCGTCGAGACTGGCCGAGGGGCTCGCGAAGATCGGAACGGCGCATTTCGTCCACCCCGTCGAAGCCAACATGATCTTTGCCGGGTGGTCACGTTCGGGCCATGAACGGGCGCAATCCGAAGGTGCCCAATACTACCTCTGGCCCCCGCACCAGGATTCGTCTGACCGCGGCAACGATGTTCTGACTGCCCGCCTGGTGTGCAACTGGGCGACAACTGACGACGAGATCGACAGGTTCCTGGAGCTCATTGACGACCAGAACACATAAGGCCGCGGCGGTCGGCCTGTAGAACCCCGGTACCGGATTGCCGTCGGGGCTTCGGCTTTGAGCCTCACGCGACCGCCTTCATGTTCGCCGGCCTCGAGCCTGGCATGGCAGATCCCTGGCCGATTGCCCGGCGGATTGCCTCTACGGTTGAGACAGCCGCGGCATTGGCTGTGCCTTGGTCGCGGAAGTCCGCATCGCCCTGCCCCCCGCGGGCAACGAGCCGAAGCGCAAGAGAAGGATGCATCCAGACGAGCGATCGTTCGCGGAAGATGCCCGTGAATTCGTTGCTGTTACGGTTTGAACCCGATTGCTTCGCCCCAGGCCAAAGCCGCAAGCGCGCCCGAAGCATCTTTCCATTCGTCCAAAGTACGTTGCCAGTCGTCGAATTGCGCATGCGTCGCAAGTCCGTGTTTCACCGCCACCTCGACGGTGTCCGAAGCAAAGAACCAGCCGGTCGCCAACGCGTGGAAAAAGGCGATGTCCTCGCCTGTCGCAAAGGTCTCGAACGACCCGCTGATCTCCAGGTCTGAGAAACCGGCGTCGATTAAAATTCCTTTCAATTCCTTGCCGATTTGGGGATGGCCGCCGTTCGCGGTCAGAAGACTCTGAAATGTTTCCCATACGTCTTCAAGACTGCCGAGAGTCGGTTTCAAGAATGAAGAGTCACCGATCAGTTCCCGGGCCGAGACGAATCCTCCCGGCTTCAGCACCCGCTTCGCCTCGGCCAGCGTTGTCCTGGTGTCCGGAACATGCATGAGAACGGCGTGGAAATGGACGACATCAAAGAAATCGTCCTCATAGGGAAGATTGGTTGCATCGCCCGTCCGGAAAGATGCGTTGTCATGCCCGCCGGCCACGGCCGCGGCCTGTGCCATCTCGACCTGCGACTCTTCCATGTCGAGGCCATGCAACTCTCCGGGTTCCACCGCCTTGGCAAGCCCAACCGAGATCGTTCCCGGACCGCACCCGAGATCCAGTACACGAAGGCCCGGCTTCAGGCGCGGGAGCAGGTGAAATGCGACATTCTCCGCATTCCGGCGTTTGAGCAGCGCCAGAAACTCGTCGCTGTAACCCATCGTGTAGGTCGGGTCGCTGCCGTCCTGCATCTCTTTTCCCTTCATTGTTCGGCTTCCTGTCCCCTTACCTTGTCCTGCCAATCATATGAGGATGCAAGCAATTTCGGTCGACGAGGCCACGTCTTCCCTCCAGAAAACGAGGGCGGGCACCGGCACTGCATGGACCACACAATCGGGGACGTCGCCCCGGGCTTCAGGCTGCCCGCAACCTCCGCCGCAATACGGCACGGCATCCTCACCGGATCGGCCAGTGTGAAGCCCCGGGGGTCCTAACGAGAACGGCGTCCGCGGTCGTCATCGCCTCCCCGGGGAAACCGGAAAATCATCGTCATGCGCCTTCAAGTTGAAGTGAAAGCAAACCGGTAGCCGAAACCGATCCCGAACACGAATTTCCTGCAAAGCCGGAAACACGTTGGAAGAAAGTCGGAAGCACCTGCGAAATACTCCGAATGATTCACAACGACTCAAGCCAAGGTCCAACACCCCGCAACAGGATATTTTCAGTCATCAACTTCCCGAACGACTGTCCAGCCAGGCATCGAGATGGGTCAGCCGGTCCTGGCCCCAGAACAACTGGTCATCGACGAGATAACTCGGCGCCCCGAATACTCCCCGTTCCAGTGCATCGTCTGTATTGCGTTCGAAGACCTCCGCCGCTTTCGCCATGTCTTCCTTCAATACCGATTCCGGAAACCCGTTTTTCTCTAGGCACTCGGCGAGGATATCGTGTTCGGAAATGTCTTTTTCTTCCGCCCAGCAAGCCCTGAGAATTGCGTGCACAAGCCCGCCGATGTTTCCTCCGCCAACCTCGCCGGCGACGATGATGGCGTGGCAGCTCGGCAATGGATCAGTCGGCCAATGGGCAGGCTGCAGGTTGATCGGAACGCCGTTCATATCGGCGATCCTTCGAAGTTCCTGGAAGCGGTAGGCCTGCCGCGACGGATGCCGGTCCTTCGGCAATGGCGTCCCGGTTTCCGAAAAGACCTTCAACAAATGGAACGGCCGGTAGGAAATTCGTACATCGTGCTTCCGCGCGATCGCTTCGAGGCGCTCTCCTGCGAGATAGCAAAACGGAGAAAGCGTGAAGAGGTAATAGTCAATGTTCCGCATCAATGGATTCCTTACCGACGACTTCTGCGACCGAAATCAGACTTTCCCGGCCATTTCAACACTTGCCATGGCGTCCGTCTGGCATCTTCGACAGCCTCGACGCGTCAAGGTGTGTCTTGTCGGTTGCCAGCGGTCGGGTGCAGGGATTGCCCTGCCTCGGTGGGCGCGCGCGGCCGAACTGGCCATCCGGTCACATGTCATTCCCAAACCGCATCCTGATTCAGGTCTTCGTGACGTCCGAAAGGTACATTTCCGCCTCGGACAGTCCCAATCCCTGTCCGGTCTCGAGAATCTCCCGCCACTCCGCTTCGTCGATCTCGATTCCATTCGCGTGCCGGTCTTCTGCTGCCAGCCTCTCCGGATCGCCTGCGACACGTACAGGCCCGGATTGTTCGGCGGCGGGCGAAGATTTGACGTATTCGATCAGTGAATCGAGTTCCCCGGACAACCAGGACGGATCGGCAAACTGCCTTGGATCGACAATTACGGTGAACATGTTGTTCAGGATGCTCCCGTTTCGCGGATTGCCGGGTTGTATCGTACCGCCCCTCGACAATCCCCCGGCGAGCAACTCGCACATGAGCGCAAGACCTGAACCCTTGTGCTCTCCAAAAGGCAACAATGCGCCTAGCGGATCCGAAAACAAGGTGTTCGGGTCCGTGCACTGCCGCCCCTTGGCGTCCACAACGTTACCGATGCCGACGTCCTCACCACGCATCATGGCGACGCGCGCCTTGCCGAGAGCAATTCGACTCGTCGCCATGTCCAGCAGGAGCGAGGGTGTCGTGTCGGTGCCCGGGACAGCGATGCAAACGGGATTGGTGACGAAACGACCGGTTGAACCGCCCCACGGTGCGACCAGTGGGGCATGATCGACGACGTTGACAAAGTGTATCGAAATCATTCCGGCGGACATGGCGATCTCGCCATACGCGCCGATCCTTCCGAGGTGATGCGCACTCTTCAACGTCATCACGGCAGCGCCGGACTGGCGGCACCGGCCAACCGCTTCGTCCATCGCTTCGCCACCGACTCGTCGCCCGAAACCCAGGTTGCCATCGAACTGGAGAACAACCCCTGCATCCCTGATTTTTGAAACCGCTGTTGCGGGCTTCAGCATGCCGTCAGCGAAATGCCGGGCGTAGGTCGGGATCATGCCGACGCCGTGGCTGTCATGGCCCTTGAGGTTGGCGTCAACCAGAGACCGCGAAACGAGACCGGCCTCCCAATGCGGACTGCCCATTGCGCCGAAGATCGCCGTGCATGTCCGTTCCAGATTCTCGTGCGAAACGCGCATTGTCCCCCCGTTTGGGAATCGAACCGGTCGGATATCATGAACCCGGAATTCCGGGGACAGGTTCTGGACCGGCCGCCTCTCTCTTCGCTAACCGAATCGAATACTGCCGAACGCTACGCAATCTGTCGACCCGGTTGATCCGGTTTTCGCAAAAGGCCGGGCGTGTCGGACTTGGCAACTGGAACGATCACTTGCAATTGAAACGGTCGGTGGTATTCGGTCGTCAGCAACTCGGTTTGCGGACTCCGATCATCTTCTGAAAAGGAACAGACATGAAGCGGACCGTCGAACCCAAGTTGATTGCCGGAAATTCCAATCGAAAACTGGCTGCCGCCATCGCGCGGTGCATGTCAATGAACTGGGGCAAGACCGTAAAACTGGTCGAAACCCGGGTCGAACGATTCAATGACCAGGAGATCTTCGTCGAAGTCCATGACAATGTCCGGGGCGAGGACATGTTCATCATCCAGTCGACGTCAAACCCGGCAAACGACAATCTCATGGAACTCCTGATCATGGCGGACGCGCTCCGCAGGTCGTCCGCACAGCGGATAACCGCGGTGATCCCATACTTCGGCTATGCCAGGCAGGATCGACGCACCCGCGCCCGGACCCCGATTTCGGCAAAACTGGTGGCGAATCTGCTGGTCGGGGCCGGGGTCGAGCGGGTCCTGACGATGGACCTTCATGCCGGCCAGGTTCAGGGGTTTTTCGACATCCCGGTCGACAACCTCTACTGTGCGCCGGTCTTTTCGCTCGATCTGCGCAAGCGATTTGGGGCGGACTTCGAAGATATCTGTGTTGTTTCTCCCGACGTCGGTGGCGTGGAACGCGCGCGCGAACTCGCCAAACGGGTCGGTGCGGAACTTGCCATAGTCGACAAGCGACGATCGGCCCCGGGCGTGGTCGAAGATATGACCGTGATCGGGGACGTAGCCGGCCGTCTCGCCGTCATTGTCGACGATATCTGCGATACGGCAGGAACATTGTGCAAGGCTGCCGACACGCTCATGGAAGCCGGCGCGAGGGAGGTCAGGTCCTACATAACCCACGGCGTTTTTTCCGACCCCGCAGCCGAGCGGATTTCCCGGTCCGGCATGACCGAACTTGTCGTGACCGACTCGATCGTTCTGAACGACGCGGCGCGGGCATGCGAAAAGATCCGCGCTCTTTCGACCGCGCCGCTACTGGCGCAGGCCATCATGAATATCGCGAACGGAACTTCGGTTTCGTCACTGTTTGACGAGGAAGTTCTCAAGCCGATCTACGAAGGCGCTGCCCCGATTACTCTGTGAGATCCGGCTGGCGGTCATGCCTGGGCGCCGATTGCCCGTTCGAGGGCAGCCATGTCGCTCAGGTACTTGTCGGCGAGGTCCTTTTCGGGTCCTTCCAGACCCTCGGCTTCACGCTCGGCCGACTCGATGACCTGTTCGAGCATCTCCCTGGTTACATGCGCCCTTTCCACGGCCTGTTCCGCCAGAACGATGGCCGCATCGGCCGAGATTTCGACGTATCCGCCCGTCACCACGAACTCCGAATTCTCATCCCGGGAATCACGGACCCGCACGATTCCCGGACGCAGGGACGAGACAAGGGGCATGTGATTCGGAAGCACCGTGAAGTCCCCTTCCGTTCCGGGAAGCTCGACCTGGCTCGCTTCGCACTGTGCAAGCCGCCGGTCGGGAGCCAGGAGTTCAAACTGCATGGAACTGGCCACGGTCCGCCTCCGTCAACACAGGCCCGTCACGCTGCTTCGACGGCGAGGCGCTGGGCCTTCGCAACCACGTCGTCGATACCCCCTACCATGTAAAACGCGGCTTCAGGGAGGTGATCGAATTCTCCTTCGACAACCCGCCTGAAGCTGTCGATCGTGACTTCGAGCGGAACCTGGATGCCCGGGAAACCGGTGAAGACTTCGGCCACGTCAAACGGCTGAGAAAGAAATCTCTGGATCTTGCGCGCCCGAGCCACTGTCAGCTTGTCCTCCTCGGACAATTCATCCATGCCCAGAATGGCGATGATATCCTGCAATGACTTGTAACGCTGCAGGACCCCCTGGACGTCACGCGCGACCTTGTAGTGTTCTTCGCCGACCACCGCGGGATCCAGGATTCGGGAATTCGAATCGAGCGGATCAACTGCAGGATAAATGCCAAGTTCCGATATCGCGCGCGACAGAACGGTCGTTGCATCAAGGTGTGCGAAAGAGGTTGCGGGCGCCGGGTCCGTCAGGTCGTCGGCCGGGACATAGATCGCCTGAACGGATGTGATCGATCCGGCCCGGGTCGACGTGATGCGCTCCTGCAAAGCACCCATGTCGGTTGCCAACGTCGGCTGGTAACCGACGGCCGACGGGATTCTCCCGAGCAGCGCCGAAACTTCCGAACCTGCCTGGGTAAAGCGAAAAATGTTGTCGACGAAAAACAGGACGTCCGTCCCGGACTGATCGCGAAACTGCTCCGCGAGGGTCAGGCCGGTCAGGCCGACCCGCGCCCGTGCCCCGGGCGGTTCGTTCATCTGCCCGTAGACAAGCGCCACCTGGGAATTTTCCAGGTCGTCCGGCTTGATGACACCGGATTCGATCATCTCGTGATAGAGGTCATTCCCTTCCCGGGTGCGCTCTCCGACGCCGGCGAATACCGAAAACCCGGAGTGAACCTTGGCGATGTTGTTGATCAGTTCCATGATCAACACGGTCTTGCCGACTCCTGCGCCTCCGAACAGTCCGACCTTCCCGCCCTTCGAATACGGCGCAAGGAGGTCGACAACCTTGATTCCAGTAACAAGAATTTCCGTCTCGGTCGCCTGGGCGTCAAAGTCGGGGGCGGGTCTGTGAATCTCCCGGCGTTCGTCGCTTTCGACCGGACCTTTCTCGTCAACAGGTTCTCCGACGACATTGAGGATGCGCCCGAGCGTGGGCGTGCCGACGGGAACCGTGATCGGTCCATTCGTGTCGATCACTTCGGTGCCCCGAACCAACCCTTCGGAGGAGTCCATCGCGATCGTACGCACCGTGTTTTCGCCAAGATGCTGCGCCACTTCGAGAACAAGCCGTTGCCCCTTGTTTTCAGTTTCAAGCGCATTCAGAATTTCCGGCAGCTCTCCCTCGAACTGCACGTCCACAACCGCGCCGATCACCTGCGTGATCTTGCCGCGCGCATGAAAGTCTCCCTGATCTTTCATATCGTCTCTCCGGTCCTACAGCGCCTCGGCGCCTGAAATAATCTCGATGAGCTCCTTGGTAATGGCGGCCTGCCGGGAGCGGTTGAACTCGATCGTCAGCTTGTCGATCATGTCACCGGCGTTGCGGGTCGCATTGTCCATCGCCGTCATTCGCGAGCCCTGTTCGGAGGCGGCATTCTCAAGAAGCGCCGCAAAGATCCTGGCAGTCAGGGCCCGGGGCAACAGGCTCGCGAGAATCTCTTCTTCTCCAGGTTCGAACTCGTAGAACGTCGTCGCCTCGGCGTCTTCCGAATTCGGCAGCGCGGGAATCAGTTGCAACGCCGTCGGTTCCTGCGCGATTACCGAGCGAAATTCGCTGAAAAAGATCTTTGCGACGTCGAATTCGCCGTTCTCGAACCTGGTGTCGATATCATCGGCCACCGATGTCGCTTCGCCGTAGCTGATCGTCTTGGCGTGAGACAGGTCGATATGACCAACCAACTGCTCCTCGTACTCCCTTCGAAGCTGTTCGCGGCCTTTCTTTCCCACAGTCAGGATCTTGACGGATTTTCCATCATCCATGAGTTCGCGCGCGTGTATGCGGACCAGCCTGACGATGGCGGAGTTGAAATTTCCGCAGAGTCCGCGTTCGGCCGTCATGACGACAAGGAGCTGCGTCTGGTCGCTCCCGGTTCCCCTGAGCAGTGGCGGCGCGTTTTCGGCATCCTTGAGAGAGGATGTCACGGTACCGATGATCCGTTTGATCCCCTCGGCATAAGGACGGGCATTCACTGCCGCTTCCTGCGCCTTGCGAAGCTTTGCGGCTGCGACCATCTGCATGGCCTTGGTGATCTTGCGCGTATTCTTGACGCTTTCGATCCTGAGCCGGAGGTCTTTGAGACTTGGCATTTTGTCGCGATCCTCGGAATTCGGTGCGGCAAACGTCGGGAAATCAATCAGAAACCGTCAGGAGAAACCCTTCAGGAAATCCTCGACAACTGCCTTCAACCGGTCTTCCAGTTCACCTTTCACCTTCCGGTCGTTCGCTGTGATGTCCTGCAACAGGTCCGTATGCTTCTGCCTCACGTAATTGAGCAAGCCGGCCTCGAAACGGCTGACGTCGCCGACCGAAATTCCATCCAGATACCCTTGCGTGCCCGAGAAGATGACCACGACCTGCTCCGCATTCGTCAACGGTGAGTACTGGGGCTGCTTGAGCAGTTCGGTCAGGCGTGCACCCCGGTTGAGCAATGCCTGCGTCGCAGCGTCAAGGTCGGAACCGAACTGCGCAAATGCAGCCATTTCACGATATTGGGCCAGCTCCAGTTTTATCGAGCCCGCGACGGATTTCATTGCATCGGTCTGGGCCGACGATCCCACCCTGGACACAGACAGGCCCGTGTTCACCGCCGGTCGAATCCCCTGGTAGAAAAGTTCGGTTTCGAGAAAAATCTGTCCGTCCGTGATCGAAATCACGTTTGTCGGGATGAAGGCGGACACATCGCCACCCTGCGTTTCGATGATCGGCAGCCCGGTCAGCGATCCTGCCCCATGGTCCGGGTTCAGTTTTGCAGATCGTTCCAGCAACCGGGAATGCAGGTAGAAGACATCTCCGGGATAGGCTTCGCGCCCGGGTGGCCGACGCAACAGCAGCGACATCTGCCGATAGGCAACCGCCTGTTTGGAAAGATCATCATAGATGATCAGGGCATGGCGGCCGTTGTCGCGGAAGTATTCGGCCATCGTCGTGGCAGAATACGGAGCCAGGAACTGCATGGGAGCCGGGTCCGATGCGGTGGCAGCAACGATGATGGAATAGGAAATGGCGCCGGATTCCTCCAGCTTCTTGACCAGCTGGGCAACCGTCGATCGCTTCTGGCCAATGGCAACGTAGACACAATAGAGCTTCTTGGATTCGTCGTCCCCCGCAGCGTCATTGTACGACTTCTGGTTCAGGATGGCATCGAGGGCGAGAGCGGTCTTGCCGGTCTGGCGATCGCCAATGATCAGTTCGCGCTGCCCCCGTCCGATCGGAATCAAAGAGTCGACCGACTTCAGGCCGGTTGCCATCGGTTCATGCACCGATCTTCTGGGAATGATCCCGGGCGCCTTGACATCCGCCTGTGAGCGCAGGTCGGTTTCTATCGGACCCTTGCCATCGATCGGCTGCCCCAGGGCATCGACGACGCGCCCCAAAAGCGCGTCTCCAATCGGGACGTCGACGATTGCGTTCGTCCGTCGGACCGTGTCTCCCTCCTTGATGTCCCGGTCAGTCCCGAAAATGACGATGCCGACATTGTCGACTTCGAGGTTGAGGGCCATTCCCCGGATTCCGCCGGGAAACTCGACCATTTCGCCCGCCTGGATGTTGTCCAGACCGTGAACGCGCGCGATTCCGTCGCCCACGCTCAACACACGTCCCACTTCCGCGACTTCTGCTTCCTGACCAAAATTCCTGATCTGGTCTTTCAGGATCGCGGAAATCTCTGCTGCCTGGATCGCCATTAACCGACCTCTTTCATTGCATTCCTGAGCCTGGCCAGCTTCGATCTGATCGAACTGTCAACCATTTTCGAACCAACCCTGATCACGAGCCCGCCTACCAGGGATTCGTCGAGTGTCTGTTCGACTTTTACCTTCTTCACCTCGCTGCCCAGGACCTCACCCAACTGGGAACCAAGGCGTTCCACCTGATTCCCGGACAAGGGCTTGGGCACCGAGACCTGCGCCGTGACCTCCCCGTTTTCCGCTGCAACCATGGATTGTACGAGGTCAATCAATTGAGGCAGCGCGAACAGGCGCCGTTTCTCGGCCATCACACCCAGGGTTCCGGTGACGACGGGGGTGAGTTCCATGTGTCCTGCCAGCGCCGTGATCGCCGCGACCTGATCGTCGCGCGCGTAGATCGGCGATGAAATCAGATCACGCAGATCGGGACTCGCCTCGAGTGCCCGCTTCAGGGCATCGAGGTCGTGCTCGACCGCAGCAAGTTCCGCGGATTCTTTCGCGAGCTCGAAAAGAGCGGTTGCGTAACGCGAAGCGACCCCGGCAGAAAACGAAACCGTTTCTGGCACATTGTTCCTTTCAATAGAACACGGCGCCAGGCAGTCCCCCCGGAAACCGTCTCGGAAGAATCGATTTGCGACGCTTGCACCGCAGCGGCCCATCCGCCGCCCAGAATCGGCATGCTGTTAGCACATGGCTCTCGCCGGAAGCAACAAGCGACACTCAGATTTCGGAGAACGTCCTTTCAAGGTACCGGTTGTCGGAATGTTCGCCTCAACGCTCTTCGCAACAGCGGCCACTCCGGTCGTGCCGCCAGAATTGCCGCGCCGGGCACACTCCGGACGCGTCGGGCTTGCCTTGAACATGAAGTCGCGCAAATTCAACCGGTGTCTTGCCGGACCGGCCGGCGATTATTGCGGCCCGATACCGAATCCTTTGCCGGCCTGATCATGCCGTCAAGCACTTCCAGGGGTTTGCGGACCGCTTCACCAATTCCCTGGATCGCAGGTGAATGCTGTCGTTTCGAAACCTCCACGATCAGGACGCCTGCCGCAATCGGCACCGGCAACTGATGACTGAACCTCTCCCAGTATCTTGCCGTTCGAAGCCAGAACGGCTTGTGACTGGGCAGCATGTACAATGCGGAAATGTGTTTTTCCGGGGTGAACTGGTGGTCCTGAAGCAGCGATTCGAGTTGCATCAGGCTGTATGGCCGGCCGAATCCGAACGGGGTGGCGTCGCGCCGCGCCCAGAGCCCGGACCGGTTCGGGACGACAAATACCGCCCGTCCTCCCGGACCCAGTGTTCTCCAGATCTCTTCGATCAGGGCGGTCGGGTTGTCGCTCGTCTCCAGCCCGTGCAAGACGACAAGGCGGTCGATGAAACCCGTCGCGACCGGCCAGCGCGCTTCATCGACGAGAACCGATCGATTGCCCTCTTCCCGACGAGACCGCGGCCAGGAAACGACACCTTGCTGTGCCGGCATCAGGCTGAGCACGCGGCGAGAAGACGAAAGAAAAGGGCGAAGGACCGGAGGCGTAAACCCGAAGCCGGCGATGGTCTGGCCCCTTGTATCCGGCCACAACTTCATTATTTGATCTCTCAGCGCCCGCCTCGCGATGCTGCCGAGTCCAGTGGCGCTGTAGAAATTTCGGACCTGCTCGACGTCCAGATGCATTGCCTTGACTCGTGGTATCGACAGGAAGATTGTTGAATTCCGGACCATAACGACAGGAGGATCGAAACTCCATGACCCTTGAAGTCAACGTTGTCCCGTGCCGTTCCGACAATTACGCCTACCTGATCCGGGAGACGACGACCGGCCAGACCGCGGTGGTCGACGTTCCGGACGCGCCGCCGGTCCTTTCCGCGCTCGACGAGAAAGGCCTGGGGCTCGATCGGATTTTTCTCACCCACCACCACCACGATCACGTCGAAGGGGTCGAAGCCGTGCGTTCCAGGACCGGTGCGAAAGTCGTCGGAGCTTCGAGCGACGCGTATCGGCTGCCGGTGCTCGATGTCGCGGTTTCCGAAGGTGATTCGGTTCGACTCGGCGAAGCCGTTGCGGGGGTGATCGATGTATCTGGACACACGGTCGGGCACATAGCCTATGTATTCGGAACGGAGAACTGGGCGTTCACAGGGGACAGCCTGATGATGATGGGTTGCGGCCGGGTGTTCGAAGGCACGTTCGAAATGATGTACCAGAGCCTTGCCCGGTTCCGGAACATGTCCGACGACATGCTCATCTGTTCGGGGCATGAATACGCGGAATCGAACGCACGGTTTGCACTGAGCGTTGAACCGGACAACCCGGATCTCCTGGAACGGGTTGCGTGGATTCGTCGTACCCGCGCCGCGGGCTCGCCAACCGTTCCTTCACCTCTTGGCATCGAGCGCCTGACGAATCCGTTTCTCCGGTGCGAAGTGCCATCGGTCAGGTCGGCCCTTGGCATGGAGTCGGCGTCAGGCGCGGAGGTCTTCGCGGAACTCCGAAAACGCAAGGACAGCTTCTGATCACACGGCTGCGACTGATCACGAGCGCCTGTCACATGCATGCGGCTATCCTTTTGAAGAGGACACTGCTGCTGTTTTACGGCCCGTTTGCCTTTCTGTTCGTGGCCCTGGCGCCCGTTTTCTGTTCCCGAAAAAAGGGGTTTCGAGGCTGGTACTGGCGTGTTGCGCGCCGGTTGATCAAGGTGTTGCTGGACGCATTGAGCATCAGGGTGGAGATCGACGATGAAAGCCGCGCGAGACTGGCCGACACAAGCGGCCCCCTGATCGTTGCGAACCACAAAAGCCACCTTGACGGCCTCGCCCTGGTTTCGGTGACGCCGGACAGCCGGCACATCACCTTCGGCGCCAAGATCGAGTTGACGAGAATTCCCTTTTTCCGCCGTGGTTTTGCTGGCGCGGGCATTTTGATCGTTGACCGGACGGCCGGAAAATCTGCATTGCAGAGCCTGATCAGGGATTATCGGAATGCCGATCCAAGGGTTTCGCTGGTCCTGTTTCCGGAAGGGACGCGAATAAACGAGAAGGGCTTGGGAAAATTCAAGGCCGGGGCCGTTGCAATTGCGCAGACGCTGGGAAAAAACATTCAGCCGGTGTGCATTTTCGGAACCATGGATCTCATGCCACGTTACAGGATGATTCCGAAGGCAGGCACCATACGGGTGCGCGTACTGGACGACTTTGCGATTTCCCGGGAAATCCCTGTTGGCGACCAGCTGCCCGAATTTCAATCCTACATGTCCGATCGATATTCCGAACTTGAAATGCGCCTGAACGCCGAACCGTGACAGTCCTCGCGGAATCGCAGTATCTTCGGTCCGGAGATACTTCTGCCAAACTTGCCGTTCCTTGAACACACCCAACTCGGGTCTGGCCGAATCCTCGTTCACAGAGTCTTCATGCCCGGCCTCGCTCCGTGTCATCGAAGACCCCCCTTTCCCGTATTGAGCCGGCACATGTCGACCGGTTGCAGGAAGTTCCGGTGCCGAGGCATCACCGTAATTTTCCGTGATTTGCGAAATCGCCTTCGAGGCCGTATCCTGTTCGATGAGGTTCAGAAACAGCGACCGCGTGGATGAATGGGGCTTGTTCATCGGTTGAGGGTGGACGACGAGAAAAGGGTTCACGACATGCCGACGTTTTCATCGAGTGTTGAGGCCGCCATTCACACGGCATTCGCCTATGCCAACGCACGTCGTCACGAATTTGCGACGCTGGAGCACATGCTGCTCGCGCTCGTCGACGATCGAGACGCAGCACGGGTCATGAAGGCCTGCGATGTCAGCCTGGCCAGGTTGCGCCAGACCCTGATTCACTACCTCGATGGAGAACTTTCGGACCTCGTTTCCGGAGCCGAAGGAACCGAGGCATCACCGACCCGCGCCTTTACCCGCGTCATCGAAAGGGCGATGACCCATGTCGACAATTCGAACCGGGACGAAGTGACGGGTGCGGACCTGCTCATCGCCATATTTTCCGAGCGCGAGTGTCACGCGACCTATTTCCTGCAGCAACAGGACATGACGCGTTACGATGCGGTCAACTTCGTTTCGCACGGTATCGCCAAGAAGCCTGGATTTCGCGATGTCAGGCCCGTTGCCGGGGCCGGCGAAGTCGAGGAAATTCCGGCGTCGACCGAGGACGCCGGACAAGCCGAACCGGGAACCAGCGAAATCGAGAAATTCTGCGTCAACCTGAACCAGCGGGCCCGCGACGGAAGTCTCGACCCGCTGATCGGGCGGAACCACGAAATCGAACGATGCGTCCAGGTCCTGTGCCGCAGACGAAAGAACAACCCGATCCTGGTCGGGGACTCGGGTGTCGGGAAGACCGCGATTGCCGAGGGCCTGGCATACAGGATCGTCTCGGGAGAAATTCCCGACGTACTTTCCGACACCACGGTTTTTTCGCTGGATATGGGTGCCGTCCTGGCCGGTACCCGGTACCGGGGAGATTTCGAACAGCGCATGAAATCCGTCATCTCGGAGCTAGAGAACCACCCGGATGCAATCCTCTTCATCGACGAGATTCATACCGTGATCGGGGCCGGCGCCACATCCGGCGGGTCCATGGATGCTTCAAACCTGCTGAAACCCCCATTGCAGAATGGACGGCTCCGGTGCATCGGATCGACGACGTACAAGGAATACCGTCAGTACTTCGAAAAGGACCGCGCGCTGTCACGCAGATTCCAGAAGATCGACGTGAACGAGCCAAGTTCGGAAGACACCATCAAGATCCTGATGGGGCTTCGTCCCAGCTTCGAAAGTCACCATGGAATTCGATACACGACCGAGGCGATCAAGCTGGCCGTCGACCTGTCGGCCCGGCATATCCACGACAGGAAACTGCCCGACAAGGCCATCGACGTGATCGACGAGGCGGGAGCCCGGCAGCACGTCGTGCCACGAAGGCGAAAACGCAAGACCGTGGGCGCCAGGGAGATCGAGGAAGCGGTCGCCAAGCTTGCACGCATCCCGCCAAAACGCGTGTCAAAGAGTGACAGCGAGTTGCTCGTAGACCTCGAGGGAACCCTCAAGCGAACCGTATTCGGCCAGGATTTGGCAATCGAGGCGCTGGCGTCGGCCATCAAGCTCGCGCGTTCCGGCCTTCGGGAGCCGGAAAAGCCCGTCGGCAACTACCTGTTTACGGGTCCAACCGGGGTCGGCAAGACGGAAGTCGCTCGCCAGCTTGCGGAGGCCCTGTCGGTCAAGTTGCACCGCTTCGACATGTCCGAGTACATGGAACGGCACGCCGTTTCGCGGCTGATCGGAGCCCCTCCGGGATACGTCGGGTTCGACCAGGGGGGACTGCTGACGGACAGCGTGGACCAGCACCCGCATTGCGTGCTGTTGCTTGACGAGTTCGAAAAGGCCCATCCCGACGTCTACAATATCCTTCTCCAGGTCATGGATTATGGCAAGCTGACCGACCACAATGGCCGGACAGTCAACTTCGGGAATGCCATTGTCATCATGACCTCGAACGCAGGAGCCGCGGAACTCGAAAAGACCGCCATCGGTTTCGGCCGGGACAGCAGGGAAGGCGAGGATACGGCCGCTGTCGAGAGAATCTTTTCTCCCGAGTTTCGCAACCGCCTCGATGCGATCATCAGTTTCAACCCACTCTCGCGCCCGGTCATCCTGAAAGTCGTCGAAAAGTTCATTCACCAGCTCGAGGCGCAACTCATGGACCGGAACGTGGAGGTCGTTCTGTCCGCCTCAGCCGCCGACTGGCTTGCGGAACACGGTTACGACACGAAAATGGGTGCGCGTCCCCTCGCCCGCCTTATCCAGGATCGGATCAAGAAGCCGTTGGCCGACGAACTCCTGTTCGGCAAACTGGTCAAGGGCGGAACCGTCAAGGTCGGGGTGAAAGACGGCGAACTGGTGTTTACGTGCGAGCCTCCCCAAAACCGGCAGTTGTCGAAAGACGAGTCGCCCCTGCTGATCACGGAATGATCCACCTGCGCGTCGAGGCGCCCGCACCGACGTTGCACAGGGTCGCCGGGTCCGTGACGCCTAGCGTTCGGTGAATTTCAGTTCGATCCTCCGGTTCCGGGCAAGGGACTGCGGGTCGTCGCCCTCCGAGATCGGACGGTGTTCGCCGAACCCGGTTGCGGCCAGGCGATCGGCAGGAATCCCCAAGTCGTCGATCATGTAGCGAACCACCGAGAGCGCCCGCGCCTGGCTCAAGTCCCAGTTGTCATCGAAGAACTCGTTCTCCCGAACAGGCGTCTTGTCCGTGTGGCCGTCGACCCGAAGAACCCAGTCAACCTCCGGCGGGATCTTCCCCGCAACATCCTTGATGATCTCCGCGACACGGCGGATCTCGTCCTTCCCCGTATCCCCGAGAACATCCGAGCCAACCTCGAACAGGATCTCCGATGAAAACGCGAAACGGTCCCCCACTATGCGCACACCCTCGCGGTCGCCGAGCACATCCTGCACCTGGGCCAGGAACTCCGAGCGAAAACGCCTGAGGTCCCGGGCCTCGGCTTCCAGGCGCCTGCGTTCCCGCTCCTCAAGGTCCGCGCGTTTCCTCTGCTCCGCAGCCGCACGGGCAAGCGCCTGGTTGAGGTCCTTCCCCAGGCTGGCAATCTCGACCTGTGCCTCCACGTCCTTCGCACTCGCGGCATCAAGCAGCCCCTGGAGTTCGTTCAGCTGTTCACGGAGTTCCAGGATCTGCCGGTTCAACAGCGCCACGGACCGCGTACGCTCCCGGGAAACGGACCGCTCTTCCTTGCGCAGGTCACTGGCCAGGGCGAACTGTTCCTCGAGCCGGGCCAACTCCGTGCGGGTCGCCGATGCGTCGAAGCGGGCATCCGCGGCCGCGGCCTCCGCCGCCATCAGCTTCGTCAGCACCTCTTCAGCCTTCTTCCGCTCCTCCTCGAGCGCCAGCGACATGGCGGTGAGCTCGTCCTCGGAATCCCTGAGCCGGCGGCGAAGGGCCTCCGCGGCCGCGGCCTCCGCCAGCCTCGCCTTCTCGGCCTCGCTCAGGCCTTCAAGTGCCCGGCGCAGCTCCTGGCGCGTCAACCCGGTCGTCTGCCGTGCCTGGTCCCGCTCGGCCTCGGCTGCCCGCACCGCCTCCCGCGATTCCGCCAGCGCCGTCCGGCTGTCGGAAAGGTCGGACTTCAGCGACCTGACTTCCCGGCTGAGCGAAACAAGCTCCTCCTCGAACGCGGTCAACCTCCGCTTGAGTTCGGCGAGTTCGTCATCCCGGGCCGCGATGGTCGATCGCGCCGTGTCCAGCTCGCCGTCACGCTCGGACAAAACCGCCAGCAGCCTTTCGATATGGTCCTGGTCGGAGCGGGCATCGGCACGGACCTCCGAGAGTTCCTCGCGGGCACTCGTCAGGTCCGCCCGCATGTCGGCGAGGAGGCCAAGCGTCCTCGTCAGCTCTTCCCTGACTTTCCCTATTTCATCCAGGGTGTTCTCCAGGTCCGCCTGCGAAACCGAATACTGCGCGTGAACCGTCGCGAGATTGCCCAGTGCTTCCTCGAGCTCGCCCTGCGACTGGCCGAGTTCGCCCTGGGCGGCCGCCAACCGGGCTTGCACGTCCGATGTTTCCGCACGCGCCGCTTCAAGTTCTTCCCTGGTCTTTTCAAGGGCTGCCTGCGACACCGAGTACTGTGCGCGAATCTGCGCAAGATCCTCCAGGGTTTTCAGCAGTTCGTCCCGTGACAGGCCGAGATCACCCTGGGCGGCCGTCAACAGCGCCTGAACGTCCGTTGTTTCCGCACGCGCCGCCGCCAGGTCTTCCCGGGTTCTTTCCAGGTCCGCCTGTGAAACCGAGTACCGCGTGCGAACTTGCGAGAGTTCCTCCAGGGTTTTCAGCAGTTCGTCCCGTGACAGGCGGAGATCGCCCTGGGCGGCCGCCATCCGGGATTCCGCGTCCGATGTTTCTCTGAGGGCTGCCTCCAGTTCTTCCCGGGTCTTTTCAAGGGCTGCCTGTGACACCGAGTACTGTGCGCGAATCTGCGCAAGTTCTTCCAGGGATCCTTGAAGTTCGTCCTGGGCGGCCGTCAACCGGGTTTCCGCGTCCGTCGTTTCCGCGCGCGCCGCCGCCAGGTCCACCCGGTTTCTTTCCAGATCCGCCAGTGAAACCGCGTACTGCGCCCGAATCTGCGCAAGTTCTTCCCGGGTTTCCTGTAGTACGCCCTGTGACTGACCGAGTTCGCCCCGGGTGGCCGTCAACCGGGTTTCCGCGTCCGTCGTTTCCGTGCGCGCCGCAGCCAGGTCTTCCCGTGCTCTTTCCAGATCCGCCAGTGAAACCGCGTACTGTGCGCGAATCTGCGCGAGTTCTTCCAGGGTTGCCTGAAGTTCGTCCCGAGAACGGCCGAGTGCGTTCCGGGCAGCCGTCAACAGGGTTTGTACGTCCGCGGTTTCCGCAAGGGCCGCCGCCAAGTCTTCCCGGGTCTTTTCAAGGGCTGCCTGCGACACCGAATACTGCGCCCGAATCTGCGCAAGTTCTTCCCGGGTTTCCGTCAGCTCGCCCTGCGACTGGCCGAGTTCGCCCCGGGTGGCCGTCAACCGTGTTTCCGCGTCCGTCGTTTCTGCACGCGCCTCCGCCAGGTCTTTCCGGGCTCTATCCAGGTCTGCCCGTGAAACCGAGAATTGCGCACGGACCTGAGCGAGTTCCTCCAGGGTTTCCTGCAGTTCGTCCCGCGAGCGGCCGAGTGCGTTCCGGGCAGCCGTCAACAGGGTTTGCACATCCGCGGTTTCCGCAAGGGCCGCCGCCAGTTCTTCCCGGGTCTTTTCAAGGGCTGCTTGCGACACCGAGTACTGCGCGCGAATTTGCGCCAGGTCTTCCCGGGTTTCCGTCAGCTCGCCCTGCGACTGGCCGAGTTCGCCTTGAGCAGCCGTCAACAGGGTTTGCACGTCCGCGGTTTCCGCAAGGGCCGCCGCCAGTTCTTCCCGGGTCTTTTCAAGGGCTGCTTGCGACACCGAGTACTGCGCGCGAATTTGCGCCAGGTCTTCCCGGGTTTCCGTCAGCTCGCCCTGCGACTGGCCGAGTTCGCCTTGAGCAGCCGTCAACTGGGTTTGCGCTCGTGTCGCTTCCGTACGAGCCGCCGTCAGTTCATCCCGTGTTCCTGCAAGTTGTTCACGAATCCTCCGGAGATCTGCCCGAATTGCAGACAGCGCCCGGCGCGTGGCATCGAGCCTCGCCCCAAGTTCAGATGCCGACGATCGGCTGGCATCGAGTTCATCGCGTGTCTGGTTCAGGGCCAGCTCGAGATCGGTCTCCGACTGCCGACTCTGGGCAAGTTCCTTCCTGACGGCTTCAAGCAGGGTCTCGAGCGCGGCCATCCTGCTGCGGACTTCCGTGATCTCCAGCCGTGCTTCCCTGAGCCCGGCTTCCAGGCTGGTCGCTTCAGCATGGCTCTGTTCCAGTTCGGACCGGGCCTCGGTCAGGCTCGCCTCGAGTTCGGCAACCGTATTTTTTCTACCTTCCAGTTCGCTTCTGGTAACGGAAAGCAGGGTCTCGAGCTGGGAAACGTTTTTCCTGTTAACTTCGAGTTCGCTACGCGTATCCGACAACAATGCTTCGAGTTCCGAAATCACGTTCAGGCTGGATGCGAGTTCACTCCTCGTCTCGGAGAGATCGGACTCCAGCCCGGACACAACCTGTCGCGATGACTCCAGTTCGGAATGCGAACCGGCAAGCAATCCGAGCGCTTCTTCCAGCGACAGTTCGTTCTCATGAACTTCGGTACGCAGTTCGGCAATGAGCGCTTCGAGCGCCTCTCGGCGCGCTGCGGCCAGGCGCGCCTCTTCAGCCTGAACGTCGATTTCCTCCCGAGCCTTTGCAAGTGCGATCCGGAAGGCTTCATTCTGCGAGATTACGGTCTGTCGCGCACTCTCGAGGACATCCATCTCGGCGAGCAGTTGGTTGTTGCGACCTTGCAGGTTCTTCCTTTGCGCGATCAGGGAGGCGACCTGTTCTTCAAACGATACGATGATCGTGCGCAACTCGAGCAGCTCTTCCGACTGCTCGGAGTTTGCGGCGAGGAGCGCGTCGATTTCCCTTTCCTGGGTCGCGGCCCTTGCGTTGGCCTCATCGAGCGTAGACTGGAAGAGAACGAGTTCTTCCTGCAGCCGGTTTTCATTGCCCTGCGCGAGTCCCAGTGCGGTGGACAGTTCGTTGACCTGTCGGGACAGGCTGACGAGTTCCTCGTCCTGCCCGGATATCGTTTCCTGCAGAACAAATTGCACGATCATGAAAATAGACAGGACGAACATCAACAACAGAAGGAGAGCCGTCATCGCGTCGACGAAGCCGGTCCAAATGGTGTTGGTCACACCGTTTCTGGATTTTCGTAACAGAGCCAAGGCCTAGTCCCTGACGTTGCCCTCGACGGCTTGCCTGAGCGTCTCGATCAACACCGCGATATCGGCCCGGACGTCCGCGATAGAGTCCTGGCGACCCACGGACATGTCTTCGAGTATGCGAAGAAGATGGCTTTCTATGTTGCGAAGCCGCGAGCGGGTTTCAGAGTCGAGCGTGGTTTCTTCGACACTGCCTCTCGTCAGGGCATCCGCGATCCTTTGCTGGCTTTGCGCAAGCGACTCGAGTAGCTCGTAGTGGTTGACAGGTGATTGCTCGTCGGGCTGGCTTGCCAGCTGTTCGACAAGCTGGGCTATCCTGTCGACCTGCCGTTCAGAGGCGAGATGCCGCTCCGAAAGTTCGCTCAGCACACCGTTCAGGGTGCCGACCAGGATTCCCCATTGCGCCTCGGTAAGCGCAGAGTCCGCCACGACGGGCGACGGTATCCCCCTGCCCGTGATCGGCAATCGGCTCAGCCCTGTTTCAGGATCGGGCGCGGAAACTCCGATCAGCGTGATCGAGGAAATCCACTCTTCCAGTTCACGATAGAAGCGGTTCTGGCCATGTCCGGCGAAGAGATCAAGAAGTCCGACCACAAGCGAGCCAGCAAGTCCGAGAAGGGACGATCCGAAGGCGGTTCCCATTCCGCCCAGTTGTCTTTCAAGACCGGCGATCAGGTTCTCGAATACCCGAACACTGCTCTCGCCGTCTTCGGATGGCGCAAGGGACCTGATCGTGTCGACAACTGCCGGGACGGAAATTGCGAGTCCGTAGAACGTTCCAAGAAGGCCGAGAAAGATCAGCAGGTTGATGATGTAACGGGTGATTTCCCGGCCTTCATCGAGTCGGGTTGCCACCGTATCCAGAATCGAACGCGCCGAAAACGTCGTCAGCGCTGTGCGGGCTCCCTCGGGCCTCAGCAGTGCCGCGAGGGGTACCAGCAGCCCGGGAGGCCGGACCAGCTCGTGACCCGGCCGGTCGCGGACAAATCCTTCGATCCAGTTGACCGAGGTAAACAGCGAAAACACGCGACCGAAACAGGTCAAAAGGCCAACGACGAACACCGCAACAATGACGCCGTTCAAGTACGGGGATTCCAGGAAAATTTCGTCCAGGGACGGATAGATTAGGTAGACGCCGACTGCGACCAGGCCTGTGAGGACAAGCATTGTCAGAATCTGATTCACGGGAAGCGTAAATCGGTGGCTTTGGATTTCTTCGCCGATCATTCCGAAGATCGTCCTATGTTGCCCGCAAGAAGGCGATTATGTCACGGCGGATACATTGACAAGTCGGCACACGGTTTCGACCGGCACCGCGGTTCCAGCCGGTTGTTGCCTCGAGTTCGTCACCCGTCCTGCCGGACCGTCGGGCAATGGCAAGCCCGCGCGGTGCCTGACCGACCGTGCCGACTAAGAATTGTATCAAACGGGCTGCTTTCACGGAATTAACGTTTTCCGGGCAATTCCGGTCATCAAATGTGGTCATCACGGCCCTGCGAGGCGAACAGCCCAGGGCACGGAGTTGCCTGTTCTTTCCGATCCTGTCAGCGATCCGGTCGGGCGACCGCGCCGGCGAGTTCGACAAGGTCCAAATCAACGATTCCGAGCGACTCCAGGCGTTCACAGGTGCGGAACAGGTATTCCCGATTGTGGCCCCGTTCCCCGAATGACCGTCCGATTATGTCCGCCTGCTCCTCCATGGACAGTTCGCCACTGTAAAGCTCGTGACCGGTGTCGACAACATAACAGACAGCTGACACGCGTCGTTCGTCTTCGAGTTCGACGGATTGCCATTCTTCGCGATACGCGGACGCCATGAGTTCGCGTTCCCGAAGAACATCCAGGACAGCGTCACCGTGACTGGCCTCCACCCGGAAGGCCAGTCCTCTGCAGAACGATCCGGGCTGCCGCTTCAGGGCCAGAACCAGGCCCGGTGACTGCCTGGAACCACGATAATGCACGGACCACATGCAAAAGCTGCGGGCGAAACCGTGAAGGGTTCCCGGAACCGATTCGACGAATTCGAACCCGGGCTGCCAAATCAGTGACCCGTACCCGAATACCCACAGGTCTTCGGCTCGTTCAACCTGATGCATTTGTGGTCCTTTGTCCTTGACAGTCCGCCCCGTTCACAGACTAACGAACATCGGGCAAACGAAACACTGCGAGGTACGATGGAAAGACTGGCGCCGTTTCGGGTTGGCTCCCTGGCCATGGTCATGAATCTTACGGCGGTGGGTTGGTCAACCCCCTTCTTCGCCGACACCGCCGGAATTGCTTCATCTTCGACAGAGTCCGGCGTCACGGCTTCGGGCCAGGCGGATTCGTTCGAGCTCCGCGACGAATCGTACCAGATGGAGTGGGACCTGGATTCGATCAGGATTTCGACAACAGGCGAATTCCAGGACTGGAGCCAAGGAGTCGCGGCCGCGCTCTTCGCTTGCCGCTGGTTCGCACGTTCCGCCATTGCGACTCCACGATCGGCAAACGTGCCTGGAGAGGTTCCGGTACATACCGTGGTTCTGGATGACTTCCTGGGCGCATTCGACTTCCAACTGGACAACGCCGGCGGGCGCTGGCTTTCGCTATTCAGTGTTGACGCCAGACAAATCGGTTTTGGCGACGGTATCGGACCGCCCTGTCATCTCGTCAATCCGCATGCAGATGTCCGGAGGTCCGGAACGGGGCCGTACGATTACGCGGCCGAAATCGCTACCGAATTCGGTGGTGGCGGTACCGTTGATCGCGAGCGACCAGGAGATGACGCCGAAAGTTCCCGGGTCGGCGAATCCGGTGCCGTGAACGGGATCAACGTCAGGGTCGATGCCAAACTCGGCATTCAAGAGCCCGGCTGCAGACCGTGGGTGACTCAAGTCAACATACACGACGTTTCTTTCTGGAGTGGTCCCACCCATGTCAGGCTTGACGGGACCGTTGACCTCGACCCTTCGGGGATCCTGTCGGGATCGATCAACGTCAGCCTGTACGTCGAGCGGTCCTTCGTTGAATTCGTGGAAAACAGCGGAATATTTGACGACCCGGTAACAGCAAGGGTTGTCGGGGCTGTTATTGAGAGCGGAAGCGGAGACTACGAACTCAGGTGCGAGGATGGCAGATGCCGCGTATACGGGATCGTCGCACCTTTCCTTCCCATCGGAGATGCGCCGCGGTTTCAAAGGACGTGTTGACGACTGGCATACGCAACAATTTCGTGGATCATGCGCGTCTCGTAACCCTTGAAGACCGCCCCGTCCAGGACATCCGCGAGTAGGACGTCCCGAAGCAGGTCCTTCGGATGGCGGCGCCTCGGCCTGCGGGGTTTCTCGCCTTTGCGGCCCCCTTGCCCGCCTTGCTCTGTCGGTCCGTTTTCAAGGATTATTCAGCGTCGGCCTCATCGACCACGGCGGCCATGTCGCTCGGCTTCATCCGGGAACGCCTGGGCGGATTCCTGAGCGTCCGGACCCCGTCCCGCAGCAGTGTGATCTCATCCCGCAGGTCGACGATCTGATCGTCTCGTTCGGCGAGGTGATCAACGGATGCAGCGAGTTGTTCAACCCGCTGGACGAGCTGTTCCCGGAGCCTGCCAACCTTGCCATGAAGTGCAGCCATCTGCGTCCGCGCCGTGGCGCCTGAACTGGTCTGGGCGTCCGCCCGCGAATCACCCATCCCCCCCTTGGATTCACAAGTCGAGTTCGAAGGGAATCCCCCAAAAAGCGAAAGACACAGAAAGCCTCGAAACGGGAGGAGACGGAGAACTTACCGGAAAAATTGCAACCAAATGGGGGCAGCCCGTATCTGAGAAGTTGCCCCGTTACATACATTGACTTTAGCATTCTGCCGGGCGATACTTAATGAAATTGAACCATACTTAATGTAACTGAAACCATCAGTCAGGAGATACACATGAAAATCACATTCAAGAAATTCGGAATCTGGGTGATCGCCGCATGTCTTGGCTTTGCACCGGTTGGTGCGGTGTCCGAGGACTGGAAATTCGCGATCGAGGAAATTCCAGGCTCAATCATGGACGCCTATGCGCAGGAGTTCAAAGCCCGGATCGAAGCGGCCACGGCTGGCGATGTCACGGTAACAACCTATCCGATGGGCACACTTGGCACCCCGACCGAAACGGTCGAGCAGGCTGCGGACGGCATTATCCAGTTCACCAACGTGTCGATTGGCAATCTCGGCACCATTGTACCGGAAAGCCAAGTGTTTCTGCTGCCCTATTTGCTGCCGTCCGATCCGGCTGCGACATCGAAAATCCTGAGCGGTTCCGCAACCATCTATGGCGAACTGAACCAGGACTTCCGGAGACGCGGCCTGGAAGTCATCACGATGTATTCCGAAGGGCCGCAGGTCTGGACCACGAACCGCGAAATTCGCACGCCGGAAGATTTCAGCAATTTCAAGATGCGGGTCATGGTGTCGCCAATTCTGCTGGAAACCTACCGGAACATGGGAGCAAGCCCGACACCGCTGCCATTTGGAGAAGTGTTCGGTGCCTTGCAGCTTGGCGCGGTTGACGGGCAGGTGAACCCGATCCCGACCATAGAGGAAATGAAATTCTACGAAGTCACCAGCCACCTGATCTGGGCGGGCGAACAGGAACTTGTCACGGCCGTCTTGGCAGGATCCGACTGGTTTGAAACCCTGTCGCCCGACCGCCAGAAGCTGGCACGTGACACGATGGCAGGAATGACCGACTTCATTGACGGCGTCGTCGCGGATTTCAACCAGAAGCGTCTGGACGTGATCACCGCGGCCAAACCGGAAATCAACCTTGTGGTGCTGACCGAGGAGGAACGCGATGCCTTTCGTGCCCGTTCCGGTGATACTGCCGATGCCTACGTGGATACCGCCGGTTCACGCGGGAAGGAACTTCTTGACGCTCTTCAGACCGAGATCGCTTCGTTCAACTGAAGACATCTTCCACCGGTCCTCGCGCCCTGATGCGCGAGGACAGGAAGGCAGGAGGAAGACATGAACGACGAACGGCCAGTGCGTTTTGGTTTCCTCGGCAAGATTGATGTCGTCGTAGGAAAGGTCGAGGCGTTCATTCTGAGTTGGGGCATCATTCTCATGGCAATCAATACGATCGCCAACGTGTTCGGAAGATACGTTTTTCATCAGTCGATCTATTTCTCGGAAGAGCTGAACGAGTTCCTGATCGTGATCGTCACGTTCATGGGGCTCGGGTATGCCACGCGCAAGGGCATTCACATTCGCATGTCGGCCATCTACGACGCCTTGCCACAGAAACTGCGCAAGACCCTGATGATCATCATCACGGCAACCACGGCTGTCATGATGGCGATCCTGGCATGGTATGCTCTCGAGTATGTACAGAAGGTTGCCGCCCGCGGACGGATAACTCCAGCGCTACAGGTGCCGCTTTACCTGACATATGTCTGGGTCGTTGCCGGGCTGGTGCTTACCTCGTTGCAGTACTTGCTGACGGCCATTCGCAATCTCGATTTCACCGAAGACGAGATCTACGTATCGTATGTCGAAGTCGACAGCTACGAAGATCCGGCTACGACCATCGCGCTTGAGCGTCATGCTGCAAGCGAAAAGGAAGACCCCCAATGACCGAGTTGATGCTGGGTGTCATGATTGTCCTGCTGCTTGCAGGTTTCCCGATGAAAATGCCGCTGATATCGGCGGCGATGCTGGGTTTTCTCATTTTTTTCTCGAACATGAGTCCGCAAATCCTCATCCAGCAGATGATCGGGGGCGTGAAGCCGTCGGCTCTGATTGCAGTGCCGATGTTTGTCCTTGCCGCAGACATCATCACGCGCGGGCATTCCGCCAATCGGCTGATCGACGTGGTCATGGGTTTTACAGGCCACATCCGGGGCGGGCTGGCGATCTCGGTGACCAGCGCATGCGCGCTGTTCGGCGCAGTCTGCGGATCTACGCAGGCGACCGTGGTTGCAATCGGCGGTGCAATGCGGCCACGAATGCTTAAATCGGGCTATAGCGACAGTTTCACGATCGGTCTGATCGTGAACGCAGCGGACCTGGCTTACCTAATCCCGCCATCGATCGGCATGATCATTTACGGTGTCGTGTCCGGCACATCGATTTCACGGCTCTTCATTGCCGGCATCGTTCCGGGACTGCTGATCGTTGTGCTCTTTTCGATCTATTGCATGTGGTATGCCTGGCGGCACGACATCCCTGTCCTGCCACGAGCCGACTGGCAGTCCCGCGTTATGGCGATGCGCCGCGCCCTTTGGCCAATGGGATTTCCGCTGATCATCGTGGGCGGCATTTACGGTGGCATCTTCTCGCCAACGGAAGCGGCTGCCGTTTGTGTGTTTTATGCAGTAATACTCGAAGCGCTGGTTTTCCGCTCCATTCGCCTGCGCGATTTGCCGGAGATCGCTCTTTCAACCGGCGCGATCACGTCCGTGATTTTCATCCTGATTGCCGCGGGGGCTGCGTTTTCGTGGACGCTTTCCTTTGCGCAAGTGCCACAGGCAATCATTCAGGCGCTCGGCCTGGCAGATGCCGGACCGTTGAAAACGCTGTTGGCGATCAATCTTGCCTTCTTCATCGGTTGCATGTTTGTGGACTCGATCGTCGTCATCCTGATCCTGGTCCCGATTTTCGCTCCGATGATCAAGGCCACCGGGCTCGACCCGGTGCTGGTTGGCGTTCTCATCACATTGCAGGTGGCGATCGGGGCGGCGACCCCGCCTTTCGGCTGCAACTTGTTCACGGCAATTGCCGTGTTCCGGCAGCCCTTTGTCGATGTCGTCAAGGGTGTTCCTCCGTTTCTGGCAGTCCTCCTGCTCGTCACCGGATTGCTTATCGTCTTTCCCCAGATCGCCCTGTTCCTACCGGAACTTGCCTACGGATAGTGGGAGCCTTGGACGGGCGCGTTTTCCTTTTCGCGCTTGATCGATTTCTGCCGCCTGCTGCGGCCCACATCGCAAACAAAGACCGATGGCGGGGGCCTTCGGGCGGGCCGCCGAAACCCGGCAGAGTCAGCGCTTGCGCAGCGGCTGCGACGCAAGCGGGCACTCAGACGAACGGACTGGCAACACAAGGCCCGCCGAAGGATTGCGACCCGGGCGTGCACGATGATTGTCGAGAGGCTGAACGCGGCGGGCATGTCCCGCCCGGCCGGGGGCACGGTTGAAGAACCCGGCAGAAACTGAAGTCGAAAGCCGGTCTGAACCGCGGGATAATGGCGACAGGCTGGCATGGCTTGAAGGCAAAGCTCGCCTGCAAATGCACCATCGTGGAGGGGATAGACCCCGCATACACGTCGCGGACCTGAACGCGGCCCGCAACATCATGCCCTCCGGGATTGGGGCTTCCGGGGGGCGAAGGGCGTTTGCATTGGCAACCCCTGCGACAAGTGAAATCGATCGAACGCTGAAAGCGTGATGCGCCGTCAAGTTGTCGATATCATTCCCATGATTTTCGAGTCTCACCCAAGACCAAGAGAGGCGGTTCAGATCGCCTTGCCTATCCAAACGGTCGCCCGAGAGATACATCGCATCCGCGAAGAGCCGAGGAAGGAAGCCGACAGACACCCTTTGCGGACGGCAAAATCGTTCGATTTAACCTTCCACAAGGCTTCGGCAGCGCGATTCCTTCTCAAACTGCCGTCTCAGGCTCCAGTAGCGCCTCCGCCTTGGCGCGGTCCGCGGCAGATATGGCGACCGTGGTGCGGCCATCTCGACGATCCAGTATGTGCAGGCTCTGGATATTCACGTCGGCCTGTTTGAACTTGTCCGCCAACCTGGCCAATGCGCCCGGTTCGTCGCGCAGTTGCACGACCAGCGACTCGTCGGATACCGCCTTGAATCCCGCGTGCTTCAGCGCATTGAGTGCACCATCGTGATCGTCAGTGGTCAATGATATCGCGCCCTTCTCTTCGAACGTTTCCGCATTGATGGTTTCGATATTGATGTTGCGTTCAGCCAATGCTCCGGCGATATCGGCGATAACGCCCGTCTCGTTTTTTGCAATTACCACGATCCTGCTCATGCAATTGTCTCCTCTTTGCCTTTGATCGCTGTCACTCCAGGCAGTCTTCCACCACGGCATCAATGGTCTCGCACGTTATGTGCGGCATCGCAATGAGGTGCGCGATGTCCCCGTGCGGCGCAAGCTGCCACTTGCGTACGACATCTGCCGACGGCCTGGGAAACACGACGGTAACCGAGTTGCTGTTGCGCCATGCGGGGATGCCGCCGCCGTTGAAGCGTGTGACCGCATACTCTGCCGTCTCAAGGCATCGGTTCACGACGCGCCTGAAGCCGTCCAATCCCCGCTGCTCGAACGCGTACCACATTATCAGCGGCGAGAGGGCGTTGCGAGAGCCCGTTAGCGTCGTGTCCAACACGCCCACGTACTCGATTGAACGGGCGATGCGCGACACGTATTCGCGGCGGGTAAGCGCGACGCCGCAGGGTAGCGGCGAGCCGATCATCTTGTGGCCACTGATCGACACGCTGTCGAATCCGACGTCGAAGCCAAAAGGCTCCGGACAGTCCACGAACGGCAAAATCATGCCGCTCAAGGCAGCGTCCGCATGCAAGTAGGACTTCGTCACCGCGAGGTCGCTGAGAATGTCACGGACCTTGCACACGTCGTCAATCGCGCCTTTCATCGTTGTGCCGATGTTCGCCATCACGATTGCAGGTACGTCTCGGTTGATTCGAATCGTCTCGTAGAGGTCGTCATAATCGATCTCTCCATTGTCGTGGCTTCTGATCATGATGTTACGCATTTTCAGCACGCTCATGATCTTGACCACGCTGTAGTGGGTATCCTGGGAGAAATAGACCACGCCATCCGGATAGAGCTCCCGCCCCAGGTACAGGCCGTGCATGTTGCCTTCCGTGCCGCCTGAAGTGACGTAGCCCCATACCTCGTCGTGCGAGATGTGCATCAGGTCTGCGAATATGTTGATGACTTCGCGTTCGATCGGGTGGGTGTTGCTGCGGAAGTTGCTGTCGTGGAAGGGGTCGCCGACGTTGTTGATAACGTACCGCATGAAGGGCAGCAGTACCGTGTAATCGAAGTCCTGGTTACTGGGATAGCCAACAGAATGTCGACACAACTCGTCGATTTCTCGAAGAAGAGTGTCGAGTCTTTCCTGGGTGTCCACTGCCGCCTCCCGTCACCGACCAGTTGTGTGCAATCCCGCTACACGGAAACAAAATTTGCCTTGCTGTCACCTCCGGTCGAAATTTCGACGCCAATCATAACGCACTGAAATCACATTTGTCGGCCATGTCTAGCGGTCATTAGTCTGAAGTTCTGGAGCTGGTAAGAGATTAATTGAATCGTATCAACATGATACGTGGATCGGGATTGTCACTGTCTGCCTACAAACGGCGATTCCGGCCGGATCCGCCGTCACATGGCTGTGATATCCTTCAACAGTTTCAGTGCCCTCTCCTGGCCGGCGTCGGGCCGGGTCGTCACCTCGATCGTGGTCTCTTCCTTTCCGCCGCCCGTGCGTGGAACCGCGTGGGAGGAGCGGACGATGGTTGACAGGCTGTCGAGAAGGGTACGAAAGCTGTGGGCGCCGCTGCCGTCCGGCAGGGTGTGGGTATGAACCTTGGTCAGTGCCGGCTCCGAACGCCGGGCGGGCAGGACCGGATCCCCGGTCTCGTCGGGTTCGGTGTCGGTGTAGCACAGGGGAGCCCATGCCCTGCGCATGTGCCATTCGACGAGATAGGCGAGCATGCAGATGAAGAAATGGGCGCGGACCCGGTGCTCGAGGCGGTGGAATATGGGCCGGACCTGGAGGTCGCTCAATTTGAGGCAGCGGAATGCACGCTCCACGCGGGTCAACCGCTTGTAGTTCCGGACGCATTCGGGGGCGGCCATGTCTTCGGAGCCGAGCGAGGTGCGGATGATGTAGATTCCGTCGAGGGCGGCCTCGGCGTCGATGGACTGCTGCTTGCGGCGGAAGCTGAAGCTGGTCGCGGTGATGTCGACGTGGAAGTGCTTCTTGACCTTTTTCCTGTTGATGACCTCGCCGACGGCGAGACCGATGTCGGCCTCGCCCTCGAGGGTTCCGCCCTCGACCCGGGTGACGATCTCCGCGAGCGCCTTCTCGGTGGCCTTGAGCAGCTCCTGCCGCACCCGGTCACGATGCCCGGCAAGGCGGGGATTGCGGCAGGCGACGAGGCGCTCCTTCGGGAAGTCGGGATGGTCCCGGATCTCGAACAGGGTCTGCTGGTGTTCGGGGTCCTGGAAACGGTCGAGATGGCCCTGGCGGGCGAGCTTGCGGATGGTCTGGCTCTTGAGGGCGGTGATCCACGCGACGCCGTCGCGGTCGCGCAGGGCCGCGATGGTGGCCTTGATGATCATGCCGCGGTCCCCGACCATCACCACCCGGGAGAGGTTGAAGCGGCGCTGGAGGCGGTCGAGCTCGGGCAGGAGGGTTTCCTTGTCGGCGATGTTTCCCGGGTAGACCGAGACCGCGACCGGGCGCCCGTCGCGGTCGCAGAGGAGGCCGAAATTGATCTGCGGGAGGCCCCGCTTGCGGTCGCGGCTGTAGCCGAAGCGTGCGAGCGGACAGTGGCTCCCCTCGTACCAGGTCGAGGACAGGTCCCAGAGGACGAGATCGTCGTGCGTGATCCAGCGTCGTGCCAGGCGTCCCTGGATGCCCTCCTGTCGCTCGTCGAGCCAGTCCATCGCCGCGTAGAGGTCATCGGCGGTGACGTCATCGGCGATGGCGAACTCCTGCGGCAGGGTGGTGTTCCGCCACCATCGGTTGGTGGCGAGTTTGGAATTCGGCCTGAGGATGCGGCCGGCGACCATGGCGAGGACAAGGTCGCGTTCCGGGCACCGCTCGCGGGCGACGAGACGGGGAATGCCGATGGCATTCATGGCCGTCTGCACCGCCTGCACCGCCCCGTGGTGGCGGGAGCGGACCGGGTCCCCGAGCACGTCGCCGACTTCTGCGTACTGCTTACCCGCCAGTGCGCCGCGCAGCAGCGGGATGGTGTGCGGCGGCAGGTGGGAGAGATTGGCGAGGGTTCGCTTCTGCACCCGGTTGTTGTGGTCGCGGTAGCTCTGCCGGAGGAGGACCGAGGTGTATGTCTTTCCGTTCTGGTGTTTTTTGAGGACGGCGACATGCATTCCTGCGGATTTGGGCATGGCGGGATCCTGACGTGCCTACAGATTCGGGCGGACCATGGGGTATCATTGCTATGGTGTCAAGGGGAAATCGGGGATACCGGGCAATTTTTCCCATATTCTGTGGGAACACTGCCGGTGAGGTCTATGGCTTGATGGTGCCAGTCGTGCCTACGGGAATCCGTTTCGCGACGCGCCCCGGGTTCACAACCCCCTGTAAAAAAGGAATAAATCGGAAAAACTGCGCCAAAAAACGCTAGAACTTCAGATTAGTCACTCTCACGTGACAAAGGCTTGATCTGGTCGATGGTTTGACCAACCCGGCGCGCCGCACCAATCGAGACACGAGCCTTGCGGTTGTGGCCTGATCTGTCCGGACTTGATGATAGCGTAGCGATCAAGATGGAAATCGAGTGGCAGTCAGGATGAAAGTCCCGGGTTCGGAAGGCACCCGGATTCCTACGTCCAGTTCATGAATTCCCGAACTGCTTTCACAAGAAATTTGGAACTTCCACCGCCTGAAAGTGTCCCCAACGTTCGAATTCACATTTCCCGAAATTGGCAAGCTCCGGTTTTCCAAGGTCGGAGTTCCTCCTTCCGAAATGCAATGCCCCGGTACGGCCACATGATGAACGCAGGATTGCCGGCGAAAGCCGCGGGCGCGCAAACAGTGAAGAAAACCCGTTCGCTTGGCCGTCGGGATGATGGTTTTCGTGTCGGTTGCTGCTATGGCCGCACTGGCATCTTGGTTCACTTTTTCGCCGGGAGGGAGCCGGCAAAGTCCACGGCCCTGGCCAGCCACGCCGCCAGCTTGTCGTTCGATTCAATGCCCGCCGGCTCGACCAGCGCCCACCCCCTCATTGTCCGGCCGTTCATGTCCGCCGGCGCGGTGTGGGGCTCGGCCAGCGTCTTGTCGTGGTCCTTCTTGTCGAGCCGTACGATCAAGGAGCCGTTCCAGGTTCCCGCACACATGTTGCCATTTATCATGAAGCAGACCGAGCCGAACATCTTGCGCTCGGAGTAACCCGCTTGCCGGAACAGGATCAGGCGAATCCGGTCTGTCAGTACTTCGTCGCTCGCCATGTCTCTCCTCGTCCCGCCGAAACCGTTTTCGCGCGCCGGAAACCCAAACGTCGGTTGCGAGCGCAATCCGTACCACAGTGTGGTCTTCGCCGACACCACTCTATGCCCGCAAATCCGCCCACCTGCGACGCTCCCGCTCTCCAATCTGCGATGGCTCGACCCTGCCTTGCCCGCAACGGTTCTCGGCGGGCTTGCATCGGCAACCTCACACCGGCAGTTCCCGAGCCGGTGTCGTCCCGAGGACGTACGAGGTTCGCCGACACGCCCTTGGGCCGTACAACGGGCGCAAGGGGATCCGCACCTGCGGTTGCGGCGTGTTGCGACTAGCGGCCGGTTTCGTGTCGGCATTCATCGCAAAAGGCACTGGCGATCAGGTAGTCTCTCGGAAGCGCATACTCAGCACTGGTATGCAACCCGGCCAATTGAAAGAAGATTCCGGCTGTTCCCATGGGCAAGACCCGGATCACGAACTCGCAGTTACGGAGTTTTCTTCACGCGTGAATTGCAGGCTTGCCAGCCTGGCGTACAGTCCATCGGAGGCAGACAGTTTTTCATGATTGCCTTCAGCCTCTACCCTGCCCCTGTCGAGGACGATAATCCGGTCGGCCTTCTTGATCGTCGCAAGCCTGTGGGCGATGATCAGCGTCGTTCTGTCGGCGGAAAGCCGATCGACCGCGACCTGGACAGAGCGTTCGCTCTCTGCATCCAGCGCAGACGTCGCTTCATCAAGCAGCAGGACCGGTGCATCTCTCAGTATGGCTCTGGCGATGGCGATCCGTTGCCTTTGCCCTCCCGAAAGCTTGACGCCGCGCTCACCAAGATCGGAAAAATATCCATCGGGTAACTCCAGGAGGAACTCATGCGCCGCCGCGGCCTTGGCGGCAGCGATCACCTCTTCGTCCGTCGCGTCAATGCGACCGAACCGGATGTTTTCCATCGCGGATGATGCGAAGACCGCCGGTTCCTGCGGAACATAAGCCAGGCACTTGCGTACGTCGCGTCGAGAAGATTGCCTGATATTGATTCCGCCGATTTCAATCGTTCCGGCCACCGGATCGAAATAACGGAGAAGGAGTCGGAAGATCGTCGATTTTCCTGCACCGGATGGCCCGACGAATGCAACGGTTTCACCCCGTTCGACCGAAAAGGACAATTCGTTGAGCGCGGCATGGTTCGGGCGTGACGGGTAACGAAACGACACCTCGCTGAAAGTGATTTCGCCGGAAACCACGCTCGGGAATTGAACAGGGCATTCGGGGTCGGAAACGGTGTCCTCGGCATGAAGAAGTTCCAGGAGCCGGTCTGTCGCCCCTGCGGCCCGCAGGATCTCCCCCCAGACTTCCGAGAGCGCTGCGACCGCCCCCGCAACCATAACCGCGAGGATCACGAACTGAACCAGTTCCCCACCTGTCATGACTTCGCTCCGAACCCCGTACGCACCAGCCCAAAGAACGCCGACGACACCCGTGAAAGCCAGGAAAATGACGATGATTGTAAGCTGGGTCCGCGCCGTTACCCGACGCATTGCCGCCCGGTAGGCACTTTCAGTATGTCCGCCGAATCGCGCGCTGCTGGATGGTTCCAGGTTGAAGGCCTGAACCGTCTGAACGGCAAGCAAGGTCTCGGACGCATGGCTTGAGCACTCCGCGATCCGGTCCTGCGCCAACATGCTATGGTGACGAACCCTGCGTCCAAGCAGAAGTATGGGCACGACCACGAGCGGAACGACGAGAATCGCCAGGAATGCCAACCTTGTCGACGTAACGAACATCATGGTCACGCCACCCGACAGAATCAGCAGGTTCCTGAGCAAGATCGACATTGAAGAACCGACAACTGTCTGAATCAGCGTCGTGTCAGTCGTGATCCGTGAAAGAACCTCTCCGGTCAGCCGCGTCTCGAAATATGCAGGACTCATGCAAATCATCCTGTCGTAAACCGCGCTGCGGATATCGGCCACGACACGTTCTCCTAGGCGGGATACGAGGTAGAAACGAATTCCGGACCCGAGAGCCAGCAGCCCTGCAATGACGATCGCCGCGACGAAATAGAGGTCCATCAGGCGCGGGGTCTCGATCAGTAACCCGTCGATGACACGGCGAACCGCGACCGGCAATGAAAGGGAAAGCGCCGCCGTCGTGATCAGCGTGACAAACGCAAGGAGCATCGTCCAACGGTATGGCCGCAAGAAAGGAACCAGTTGCGTGAGCGCGACGGCACCGGGTGCCTCGTCTCCTGTTTCAATCCTGTTCCAGGATCGGAAGTTGGCCTGACGCCTCATGACATCAAGACTTCCCGGTCACCTGGATCCCCGGAAAGGATCGATCTCGGGTCGTGAATGCGGGGAAAGGGAACATCTCATCGCAATTTACGTGGGAATCACTGCCGGTTCCCTGCTACATTTGTTCCCTGTTCGCAATATGGTCGTTTCTACGGATGTTGTGCTGGCAGTGGAATGGTCTGGCTTCGGAAACGCACCCGGAAGCTGTGGACTTAAATTCTTTTCATGAATGTTGTCATACAAGGTGCCGTAGTTGCGCAGGACATTTCCAAAACAAAAATCCACTCCTCGTGACAGCCTACCGTTCTACTCAACCCTACGTCCCTATCTTCAACTGCAAAATTGCAGGTTGAATCGCTTGGGTTTTGACACAGCCTATGCCGACCAAATATGTTCGATGCGTTAGGGTCGAAACACCTAACAGGATCGCGGAATTCAATGTAGAGCCGAGACCACGTTTGATTGCGGTCCTGCTCTTGAGCGGGACGCATATGGGCATACGGGTCGATGACGCGAAAGTGGTCAGCATCAATGACACCCACCAAGAGGGTGTCGATACTTCTCTCGAAAAAACCCAACGAGTCCCGTGGCCAAAGGATTGCGTGTGCATCACATCTTCAGCCGGAACCGTAAGGGCCGGCGTCGGGACGATGGCAATCCGCTTGTTCATGCTTTGAAACGGCAGAAGGGCTTCACGATCACGGCGCACTGGAAGAGGCAGCTGCTCAACAAAGGCCGAACCATCGTCGGTTCCATGCCGGATGAGCTGAGCGATTTTGACTATTGTTTGGCTATCCCTTCCTCATCGACCTTCTGCGACGAGTGCGCAGTTTTGGTCTCGGAGACACTCGGCGTGCCGATGTTGGGTGAAGCCCCGTTCAGAAAGAAGCTTATCGGAGAGATGCTCGCAGACGTCGCTGCCTCCCCACCAAGGATAAAGCCGAGCATGCGGGTCAAATACACTTCTCAACTCAATACCTGGCAAAATGCCGACCCGGAGGTCATCTGCCACGCAAAGTCAGTTGATACTTCCATTCGGGTGCACTTCCAGTTCCTTAAGTTGATCGATGGAGTCCCTGACATTGCATACCGTCGTCTCATTGTCGTAGACGACATCATGTCCTCTGGATCTTCGTTGCTGTCGGCTCGTGAAATCCTTGTTAATCAACTTGGTGCGGAGGCGGTGGGCGTTACGTTTCTGGGTCCCTTATAGGGCTCCATTGAGTTCTGTATGCTTGACCTTTTGATCCGAATTGCCTATGTCATCAACAATCGGAGCGATCCGCGACCCCGTATCAACCTCAGGGTCGTAAAATATGAGGCAGGGAGTCAAATCCCTGCAGGTCCGAGCGAGCACCGTGTTCCGAGGTCCAACCCGTAAGGGGAAAGTATCGGAAGCCATGAATCGGGTGGCGAATTTCTGCGGGGAAAGCACTGCTTTCCCCGTTCACATTTCTGAGTTGTGTTTTGATCGTGGCATCCTCCTGCGCAAGACGCCAAGTGTTCCTGCTGGTCCTGCTGGCAGATAGCGGCCCGCCATCGTCTTTCGTCCTGTAACTGGTCAAAGGATCTTCCGATCATATCACCGTGTCATTCACTTGGCGCGCGCCAGAGTCGGAGAAATCGGTTTCGGGTAGCATCCCAAGATGGGCGACCGTGCGGGTCATCTTTGAGTCCCTTTCTCCGGAAAGTTGTGCTGGGGCGGGAAGATGGTTGCCGGAGCAACGCAGACCACTAGATGCGGACGCAAGCGGGCCATGAACTTTCGCAGGCGTGCCGCTCGCATGATCTAGTTTACCGTCCGCGCAGAAAACATGCAGCCTGCACGAACACTTGCATGCCGGGCGATGCTCGACCAGAACGGGACAAATGCCTGGAACGAATTCAAAGTTGTCTGCGGCGGTTGAGTCGTACTTCATGGACCTCGGACGGGTGCGCGCCTCGGGCGGAGCAACCGGGGAACGTTCTTCCTATGGGCCGCTCGCCAACCTGCTGAACGCCGTCGGCGCGTCGCTCAAGCCGAAGGTGTTCTGTGTCGGCGAACTTGCCGATCAGGGGGCGGGCCATCCCGACTTCGGCCTCTATTCTGCGAAGCAGTTGCAACGGGGCCGGCCTCGCGAAGGCCAGATACCGGAATGCGGCGTCGTCGAGGTGAAAGCTACGGACGACGATGTCTGGCTCACGGCGGCGGGCGACCAGGTCAGCCGCTACTGGGGGCGCTATCGGCTGGTGCTCGTGACCAACACGCGTGATTTCGTGCTGGTGGGAGAAGATGCTGCGGGTCGTCCGATGAAACTCGAGACCTTCCAGCTTGCGGACAGCGCGGATGACTTCCGCGGCAAAATGGAAAGGCCCCGCGCGTTTGCCAACGCGGTCGGCGCTGGCCTCGGCGAATACCTGGCCCGTGCGTTGACGCACCGGGCCGCATTGGCGGAGCCGAAGGAACTGGCGTGGTTGCTTGCCTCCTACGCGCGCGACGGACTGGCGCGGTTCGAGGCGGCGGGCGATTCTCCGGCGCTCGCGACGGTGCGTGATGCGCTGGAAGATGCGCTCGGCGTACGCTTCGAGGGCGAGCGCGGCGCGCGATTCTTCCATTCAACGCTGGTTCAGACGCTGTTCTACGGGGTGTTCGCCGCTTGGGTGCTATGGGCGCGTGGCCGACGATCCGATGTGGGACCGTTGTTCGATGATGAACCTGCTTCCCGTCAGTTCGAATGGCGGACTGCCGTCTGGCACCTGCGGGCGCCCGTGCTCGCAGCCTTGTTTCAGCAACTGTCGCAACCCGGAAGGTTGCAGCCGTTCGGCCTCGTCGAAATACTCGACTGGACGGGCGCCGCGCTCGACCGGGTTGACCGGGGAACATTCTTCTCGCGCTTCAACGAAGGCGAGGCGGTCCCGTATTTCTACGAGCCGTTTCTGGAAGCCTTCGATCCCCAGCTGCGGAAGCAACTCGGGGTTTGGTACACGCCGGCGGAAGTTGTCCGCTACATGGTCGCCCGCGTTGACAAGGCGCTCAAGGACGATCTCGGCATCGCGGAGGGGTTGGCGGCGGACAATGTCTATGTACTCGATCCTTGCTGTGGCACAGGGGCCTATCTGGCCGAAGTGCTGCGTTGCATTGCCGCGAATCTGGATGTCCAGGGCCTCGGGGCGCTCGCCGGCGCGCGGGTAAAGCAGGCGGCGACCGAAAGAGTGTTCGGCTTCGAGATCATGCCCGCACCCTTTGTCATCGCGCATTTGCAGGTCGGATTGACGATGCAGGGGCTCGATGCAACGCTCGCCGACGACGGAACCGAGCGCGCTGGCGTCTACCTGACCAACGCTCTGACCGGCTGGGAGCCGCATACTGCCAAACCCCTCCCCTTCCCGGAACTGGAAGAAGAGCGCGATCGCGCGGAACGAGTGAAACAGGAAACGCCAATCCTCGTGATTCTCGGCAACCCGCCCTACAATGGTTTCGCCGGGATGGCGGTTGACGAGGAACGGGAACTGTCGGAAGCCTATAGGACAACGAAGCGGGTGCGCCGTCCCGAAGGCCAGGGACTGAATGATCTTTACGTCCGCTTCTTCCGCATGGCCGAACGGCGCATCGCGGAGAAGACGGGCCAGGGCATCGTCTGCTTCATCTCCAACTATTCGTGGCTCGACGGCCTTTCGTTCACCGGAATGCGGGAGCGCTTTCTCGAAGCTTTCGATTCAATTCGGATCGACTGCCTGAACGGTGACAAGTACAAGACGGGCAAGGTCGCGCCGGACGGTACGCCCGATCCCAGTATCTTCTCGACCGAGGGTGATCCAGTCGGCATCCAGGTCGGCACCGCCATCTCGACTCTAGTGCGCAAAGCGGAGCACACGCCGACCAAGACAATCTGTTTCCGGCATCTTTGGGGACAGGCGAAGCGGCCCGTGCTTCTGGAGACGGCTGAGGCTGAGCCAGAGTCGCTCTACGGGACCTTTGAACCCTTACTGCCGCTTGGCCTTCCTTTTGTGCGAACTCCTGTGAGCGGCGAGTATTTCGACTGGCCATCGCTGCCTGATCTGTTCCCGGTATCGTTCCCTGGCGTCAAGACCAGCCGTGACGGGTTCCTCGTCGGTATCGACCTCGACCGGCTCCGGACACGAATTGCGGACTACTTCGACCCAAGCGTGAGCCACGAAGAAACGGCCCGGCGTTATCCGGGCGTGATGAAAACAACGGCGCGGTACGATGCTAGGGCGGTGCGGGAGGCGCTATTGAATCGTGGCGGCCCGGATGAAGCCGGGTTTGTCCGATTCGCCTACCGGCCCTTCGACAACCGTTGGCTCTATTGGGAGAAGGACACGAAGCTGCTCGACGAGAAGCGCGCCGACTACAGGCCGCATGTGTTCGAGGGAAATCTGTGGCTGTCGGCCGCACAGCATTTGCGAAAAGGCGCGGAAGATCCGCAGACGTGTCCCACGAAACATTTGGGATGTCTGCATCTTATTGAACGGGGTGCGAATTGCATTCCGGCGTGGCTTCGCGAGGATGGCATGGATTACGGTGACACCGGCGGTCGCCGCCCCAATCTCTCGGCCGCCGCAGAACGTTTTCTCGACCGACATAGCGTCGGTGTCGAAGACCTGTTCCATCATGTCTTCGCCACCCTGCACGATCCCACCTATCGCGAAGCCAACGCCGGAGCACTCAGGATGGATTGGCCACGCATCCCGCTACCGGGCTGGCCGGAGGGTGGGGCCAACGGGGCAGTTGAGGCAATCTCGGTATCAGCGGCTCGCGGTCGCGAGCTTGCCGCGCTGCTCGATCCCGACGCCCCGGTCCCAGGGGTGACCCAGGCTCCCCTGCGCCCGCAATTAGCAGCAATCGCCGTGCCAGCTACCGTGAACGGTCGCAACATGGCGGGCGATGATTTCGCCATCACCGCCGGATGGGGTCGCCACGGTCAGGGCGACGCCGTGATGCCCGGAAAAGGCCGCGCGGTCGAACGCGCCTACACCGCGGAAGAGCGCGGCGCACTGGGCGACGCACTGCCCGCTCTCGGAAACACGACCTTCGACATCTACCTCAACGGGGATGCGTTCTGGCGCAACGTTCCCGCCGCCATTTGGACCTACCGACTTGGCGGCTACCAGGTCCTCAAGAAGTGGCTGTCCTACAGGGAACGCGACGTTCTCGGTCGCCCACTTCGGTTCGGAGAGGTCCAGTACTTTGCCGATACTGCGCGGCGGGTCGGGGCAATCCTGTCAATGCCGCCGGCAAACGGGGGGCGGGATTGAGTACTGAACAATCTCGGCCCGACGGCACTTTGGGGACGAGAATTGCATTTGAGGCTTATGGTCGAAATCAGGCGACGACAGGCGACATGAGCCCCGATTCAGCGGCGATGCGCGGTCAAACAGATTGTCGGAAGGTCCAAGCCGGTCGATGCGCTCCAATCCACTAATTTCGCCGTAACTTCCAAGCAATCCACCGATTTTCTGAGTGCCGTTAGGTTGTATCGGGATCTGGAAAACCTCTATCAACGCGGGCGATCGTTGCTCCATCGCAGCTTTGGATCAGGACGTTGAACGATCAAACAGCAATTCTGGCGATTGGTGATGTACACTTGGGCACAAGTTGCTCGGGTGTGCCCGATGTCGTTTCATCAATGGGCGTCGATCCTGGAGATCTGACGCCGGCGAACGCGTTGAATCTCTCCGTGGACCTCGCGATCAAGGAAAAAGTGAGTGCTGTCCTCTTTGCCGGAGACGTGGTTGAGAGCACCAATGCCCGTTTCGAAGCACTGCCTCCGCTCGAGAAGTGCATAGGACGGTCGCTGGATGCCGGTATCGAGGTCATTGCCGTCGCCGGGAATCATGATGTCGAGGCCTTGCCAAGGCTGGCATCAATGCTTGAGGGCATTGTCCTTCTGGGTGCTGGCGGAACATCGGAGTCGCTGACGATTGAAAAGGACGGGAAACCAGTCGCCGAGGTCGTCGGCTGGTCCTTCGGCGAAAGGCACGTGCGCCAGAGCCCTTTTGCAAGTCTCCTCGCGGAACTGCCCGCGCCGTCGGGAGTGTCCATTCCAAGGATTGGCCTGCTTCACGCCGATCTTGACGCAACCGGTGGGACCTACGCACCCGTAAGGCAGGCGGAACTCGACAATTGCGGCTTCGATGACTGGCTACTCGGTCACATCCACTAACCTTCCATGCATGACCTTTCTGCACGGACCGCTACCGTGCCATCCGGTTATCTGGGCTCACTTGTCGGGCTCGACCGGTCTGAAACTGGACCTCACGGCCCATGGATCCTGGGGGTAGGTGATTGGGGCGAACTTGATCTTGAGCACGTCCTGCTTGCGCCACTGCGGTGGGAGCAGGTCCCAATCTCGGTCGAAGGACTCGAAGACGCTGAAGACGTCGAGGACCGATTGATGGGTGAGGCGACAAGCCACGTCGATCGAATCCAACAGAAAGGCCTCGTACTCCGTGCAGTGGGATTGATTGCGCGCCTCACGGGGGGAAGTCCTTGCCACCAGGTAGTCAGGAAGCGGATTTCTGCGGGTCAATGGAAAGAACTGGGACGTATTGTCAACGGCACCGCAGTATTCTTCGGCAAGTTTACCGCCAATATGAGACCACGGATCGACCTGGAAGAAATCGCGAATGGCGATGACCCGGCCGCGCTGATTGCCCAGCGGTTGATCAGCCTCGAGCACGACGACGAATGGTCAAAAGGTTTGCTTCAACAGGCACGCGAGGCACTGGCTGGCACTGCCCGCGACGATCGCTGCTCCCCCGTTGATGAGCATCGGAATGCGACTGATCCGTTGTCTGATGAGGCTTTACGTGACGTTCTGAGGCGTTGCGGGATGACTGCCCTGAGCACAATGCTGCCCCACGATGAATCCTCCGGTGCTCCATCATGATATTGAAGAGGCTCAGGATTGACAGGCTGCCCGGGATCGATCAGCCGTTTGAAATCGAATCGCCTGGCTCAGGTGTCCACGTCATTTTCGGACCGAATGCGATCGGCAAGTCGAGCGTTTGCCGGGCAATTGAAGCAATCTACTGGGCCGACCGCGGTCCCACCGAACGAATTTCCGTATCTGCTCAATTCGAAGTTGACAGCGAAGAATGGTGGGCAGAACGTGAAGGCTCACGACTGAGATGGCGTACCGGCGATGACAACAGGTCACCTCCGGGAATTCCAGGATCCCATTACCAACACTGTTTTTTCCTATGTTTGCGTGATCTGATCGATCCTTCCTCGGAAGGCACGCAGGACATTGCCTCGGATATCAGGCGTCAGATGTCCGGCGGATTCGATTTGCATCAGATCGCGGACGACCTGTATTCAGGAATTGCGCGCGTTGACGAGGCGACCGGGCGCGCTTGGCCGAGTTCCGCAGACATTCGGTAGCAAACATGCGCCGGGTTCATCTGGACATCCAGGCGGGCAAGAGTTTTCCATGCGCGCGCAACAGGTCATCGACCATCGCCCGAATCTGCCCGAGACCGAGCTCGGCAGCGGTGTGCGGGTCAAGCATGGCTGCATGATAGATGTGGTCACGCGACTCCTCCAACAGCGCCTTTACCGTCAACTCTTGCACGTTGATGTTGGTCCTCATCAGGGCTGACAACTGAGGAGGAATGCTGCCGACGTGCGTCGGGTGAATTCCTGAACGGTCGACGGTGCATGGAACCTCGACTGAACACCCGGTTGGCAAGGCAGGAAGCAGTCCCGTGTTCGGAACGTTCCCGTAAATGGTCGAAGGAGTTCCGGTCCATACGGAGTTGACGATGTCGGAAGCGTATTCGTGGCTATGGCCGATTTCGATCCGATCGGCAGTGCGAAACTCCTCCAACTGTTTCGCCCAGTCCGCGATCTGGTTTTCACACCGTATGCGATACTCGTCGAGCGGGATGGCAAACCTGTCCAGAAGTTCCGGTTGGCCAGACTTGATGAACCACGGAACATACTCCGAAAAGTGCTCGGAGCTCTCGGTCACGAAGTAACCGAACTGCGCCATCACCTCGTATCGGACAATGTTCGGGCACCGGGGATTTTCCGTGTTGGGTTTTGGAAGTCGCCCGGCGGCATAACCTGCGCACAACTCGGGATAAAGGTCCCGGGTCCCACCGTTTTCCTGCATTTCTTCGAGTTGCAGAAAAAACGCCATATGGTTGATTCCGGCGCACAGGAACCGAATTCGTCCAGCGTCGATATCGAGATCGTTCGCAAGCGTTTCAATCGTGCCCTGAACCGAATGGCAGAGCCCGACCGTCTTGATTTCGGGGTATCGCTCAGCGATGGCCCACATGTTGATTGCCATCGGGTTGACGTATTGCAAGAGCAGCGCCTGGGGGCACAATTCCTGCATGTCTGCGCAAAGCGACCACAGGTGAGGAACCGTGCGCAGGCCACGCATGATACCTCCTATTCCGATCGTATCCGCGATCGTTTGACGAATGCCGTACCTGGCCGGGATTTCGAAGTCCGTTACGGTCGCCGGCTCGTAACCGCCGATCTGAAAGGCAACAATGACGAAGTCCGCCCCATCAATTGCCGTGCGCTGTTCGGAGTGGGCGGAGATCCTCGCCTGCGTACCGAGCGTCGAGACAAGTTTCCGCGCGACCAATTCAGCCTGCGCAAGTCGTTCGACGTCGATGTCCATGAGCGCGAAATGGGAATTTTGAAACGCCGGTTTTTGAAGGACATCGCCAACTATGTTCTTCATGAACACGGTTGAGCCTGCACCGATAAACGCGATCCTGGGAGAGTCTTTCATTTCACCATTCCTTGACACGGTCCCGAAGCAGATGTTCCTGACGGCAGGTCGGCGAACAGGAGCCCGACGGACCCTTCTCCGATGATGGTGTCTGTGCCTGCCGTCACAATTCTTCGGTCGCAGTGCCTTTCAGCCGTACACCGCATGCTCTGACGTGCGTACCGTCGTCGTCGATCGTGGCAAGGTCGCAGAACAGTTCGATTCGATGGTCGTCTGGGTCGAGGATATAGACAGCCTCGTTTTCGCACCAGTTCCCGTCACCGCGAGACTGTACGAGTGAATGCGGGATCGGTCCCCCGCACGCATTTCGCGCCTTCCTTGCGAACGCGGTCCGGAAGCACCGGTCAGTCATCAGAATTGTTGCATTCGAACGCATCATGATGAAAATTCGGAGGGCCATCGACATCCGCATCTGGGAGCAGCATTATTCGGTAGGTCTTCTCGGGCTTTTGCACAAGGACGATCTCGTGGTGGACGTTGGCGAGGCGCATGAAAACCAGTTCGACAGGCATCCCTTCGACATCGAAAGCGGCATGACGTTCGGTGACCTGGAAACCCGGAACACGCCGATACCATTCGATGGAGCGGTCCGTATCGCTGACTTCAATGGCGACATGCTTCATTCTGGCAGGTCTTGCTCGGTTCATGACCGGAACTGTCAACGGACGGCGACGTAGAGGTGCCGGATCTCCCTGAAACGCAAGCGCGCGGCAATTTCAGGCGGTGCCTCGAGCCGCAATCCGGGGAAACGCCCGAAGAGTTTCCGGAAGGCGATCGCGGCTTCAATCCGCGCAAGCGAGTTTCCGGCACAGATGTGAACTCCGAGACCGAAGCTGAGATGCCGGTTGGGTCGGCGTGATATGTCGAAACGCTCAGGATCGGGAAACTGCCGGGGATCACGGTTCGCGGCAGCGACGATCATGTGTACCGTCGTCCCTGCCGGGAGGGGCACTCCGCCCAATAAGGTATCCCGGGTCGACCGGCGATTGTTGATCTGAATCGGCGCCTGATAGCGCAGGACCTCTTCCACCATAGAGTCGATCAAGCCCGGGTTTTCGGCTAGGCGGTGAATTTCCCCGGGTGAACACAGCATCTCGTGCACGCCGTGCGACAGCATGTTCGTTGACGTTTCGTGGCCGGCGTTCAACATGAAGATGCATTGATGCAGAAGTTCAAGTTCGGTCAGCCTTTCTCCGTCGGCCTCCGCATCCGCGAGTACGGTCAATACTTCGCTTGGCGCGGCTTCATCCGGGAACAGGCGGCGGTGGCGAATGAGGTCGCGGAGGTATGCCTTGAATTCAGTCACTGCCCGGTTGCCGGTGGCGAACTGATCGTCTGTCAGCATCGGCTCAAGCGCGGTCAGGATGGCCAGGGCCCAACCCCGGATCATGTGTCGGTCACTGGCAGGAACGCCAAGCATGTCGCAGACAACCTCGATAGGCAGCTTGAAGGAAAATTCCGCGACCATGTCCATCCCGCCCCGATCTTCCAGGCGGTCGAGATAGGTGTCGACCAACCGCGCAATGCGCGGTTCAACGGCGGCGAGTGCCCTGCGCGTGAAGGCAAACTGGAAGAGCTTTCGTATGCGGGTGTGATCCGGCGCGTCAATGAATACCACCGAGGTCGTATGGTGCTCGTACAATGGCGCGGACCTGCCGAATTTCGGTGCGAAGTCGGCCTTCTTGTCCGAGGACCAAAGGACGGGGTCCCGATAGGCGGAAGCGCAATCGTCATACCTGGTCAGGATGAATGTACCATCGGAATTGCGATGGACGGGCGAACGTTCGCGCAGCGCGGCGAGATAGGGATAGGGGTTGGCAGCAAAATCCGACGGTACATCCAGAAGATCGAAATCCGTAACGTCGGGATGGAAATCCATGTCTGCCGCACCTGTTCAACCGAACCCGCTTTCGACGTTCTTCGGGCAAGTTACACGTTCAGGACCGCGTTAAAACCCCTGTTTGGCTGCCTTCCGTCCGGTCCCATTTTGCCGGATTGTCTGGCAGGGTCAATGCGGTCGTCAGGCAGCCGTCGCCTGGCCGGGGAACCGGCACATGGTAGCGATTTCACCAAGTGTCCAAACCTGGCCCCTGCAGAAAACCGCGGCGGCGCATCTTCGTTGAACCCCGATATGCCGTCGTATACGGACCGATTGACATTGTGCCATATTGGCCGTCATGCAGCCTGTCATGACGGGGAGGTTAGACGATGCTAGCGGACCGTATCGAAAGCGCGTGGATCGATTCCTTCGCCAACGTGTTCGATCTGTGCAAGATGCGGCGTGACGAGAGCATCGTCATCCTGGCCGAATCCCAGTCACGGGGGTTGAACCTTCACCTCGCCGAACTGGCGCTCGGCCAGCTTGGAGTGTCGCATTTTTGCATTTCCGTTCCGACCCCGCCGCATCCAGAGGGACCGATCGTGCGATCATCCGGGGCGAGCCAGGCATTGAACGGGCAGAAGGCGGTCGTCAAGGCGCTTGCGGACGCGGATGTCGTCATCGATCTGACGGTCGAAGGGCTGTTGCACGCATCGCAGACAATCGAAATCCTGAAAGGCGGAGCGCGGATTCTCACGGTTTCCAACGAGCATCCCGAGACGCTGGCGCGTACGGTTCCGACACCGGATCTCAAGGACCGCGGCAAGGAAGCGGTCGCACGTTGCAGGAAGGCACGGGAGATGACCGTCCGACGCGCCGTCTCGACGGACCTGTCCGTCAGGCTGACCGATGCCGCATGCGTCGGGGTGTGGGGCTGGACAGATCGCCCCGGAACGTTGGCCCATTGGCCGGGAGGTATTGTTGTCTGTTTCCCTGCAGAGGGCAGCGTCAATGGCCGGTTGACGTATCAACCGGGCGACATGAACCTGACGTTCAAACGATACTTCGAATCGGTTGTGGAACTGGTATTGGAGAACGACTTCGTTACATCGATCGAAGGGCAGGGTACCGACGCATTGCTCATGCGCGACTATTTTGCGGGATTTGGTGAACGGGATGCGTTTGCGACAAGCCATGTCGGCTGGGGACTCAACCAGCGGGCACGATACGAGGCGTTGACCATGCACGACCGCCGGGACAACAACTGTACTGAACTGCGCGCAGTTGCCGGCAACTTTCTTTTTTCAACCGGCGCCAATGAATTTGCCGGCCGGTTCACCCGCGGACATTTCGACCTGCCAATGATGGGTTGCGACATCGCCCTCGACGATGTCCTGGTAGTCGAAGGCGGGCGCCTCACTTGATTGCGGCGGGAATCGAGTACGACATGGCGGGAACGGGACCGCCGGTCCTGTGTCTCCACGGAATCGGTGGAGGTATCGACAGCTTCCGGCCGCAAATGGACGCGGTAGTTGCCAATCCTAGATCGGGACCGGTCTCGCGAAATGAAGGACGTGCCGGTTCCGGTGACAAGTCCGGGATTGCCCGTCGCGAATTCCCGCCCCCTGCCCTGGAAGGGTTTCAGGTTCTTGCCTGGAACATGCCCGGCTATGGCGCAAGCACGGCGGAAGTCTGGCCACCGGGATTCGCGTACCTGTCAGCCGCACTTGGAGATTTCATTGCTTCAATCGGCCATGAAACCGTTCACCTCGTGGGACAGTCGCTCGGCGGCATGTTGGCGCTGGAGCACGCGCTGCGGCGTCCGGAACAGGTGTCGTCAATGGTCCTCATCGGGACGACACCGAGTTTTGGCGGACGGGACAATTCGTTTGGCGAAGCGTTTCTGAAAGCGCGGCTGACGCCACTGGACGCAGGCCTCGGCATGGCCGGCATGGCGAAGGCAGAAACACCGGGATTGGTGGGGCCGGCGGCGTCACCAGAGGCGATCCGAAGCATCGAGACATTGCTGGCGGCCGTAACCGAAGAGACCTGGCGCGGTATCTTGCGTTGTCTCGTGACCTTCAATCGGCGCAATGACCTGAAACGTGTGGCGCAACCATGCTGCCTCATTGCGGGCTCCCATGACCGGAATGCTCCGGTGCGAACCATGAAATGGATGGCGGAAAAGCTGCCATGCGCCGAGCTTCACGTGATCGAAAACGCCGGCCACATGATCAACCAGGAAAACCCTGAACGAACAAACGCGATTATCGGCAGATTCCTGCGGAAAGGCTTACCGTGACACTTGCACCGATCTTCGAGCCGCATTCCTGGAAACTGACACGACAACAGGCTGACCTGTGCGAACGTGTCAGGGAGCTTGCGACGGAAAGGTTCGCGCCGCGCGCGAACCTGTATGACCGGGACGCGACCTTTCCGACCGAAAACTATCGTGACCTCGCCGATGCGGGACTTCTCGGCATTTGCATTCCGAAATCCGAAGGCGGGATTGGAGCCGACCTCAAGACCTATATGCTTGCCGCAGCCGAACTCGGGCGTGCGTGCGGGGCAACGGCATTGACCTTCAACATGCACGTCTCCAGCTGCCTCTGGACCGGCGACCTGCTCGACAGGTTGGAAATGGACGCAGTCGTCCGGGCCGAGCACCACGAGATGCGGCGGGTTCATTATCATCGCATTCTCGACAAGGGCGCGGTCTATGCCCAGCCCTTTTCCGAAGGCAACGCCGCGGCAGCAGGTTTCAAGGCATTCGGCACCACGGCCCTCAAGGTCGACGGCGGCTGGCTGATCAATGGCAGGAAGATCTTTGCGTCACTTGCCGGGCACGCGGATTACTATGGCACGTTGTGCACGGGCCTCGCGGCCCCGGACGACTCTCATCTTCGGCGGAACACGATGTATATTGCCGTTCCTTCTGATGCCGAAGGCGTATGTGTCGAAGGTACCTGGGATACGATGGGCATGCGCGGAACCGTTTCGCGAAACCTGGTCTTCAAGGATGTATTCGTTGCCAATCGCGAGCAACTCATGCCGCGGGGCGTTTACGCTGCCGCGGCCAGCCGTTGGCCGCACATGTTCATGACGCTGACTCCGACATACATGGGGATCGCCCAGGCCTGCCATGACTTCACGGTTGCCTACCTCCGCGGCGAAGTTCCCGGAACACCGCCGGTCAAGCGCAGGATGTATCCAACCAAGCAGATCGCCGTTGCCGAAATGCAGATCATGCTGGAACAGACGAAGGCCTTGTGGTTCCAGGCGATTTCCGAAGCGAGACCGGACCCGGGAAAGAGCGAACTGATGCGGGCATGGGCCGCACAGCATACGGTGATGGAAAACGCCAACAAGCTTGCACAACTCGCCATCAGGACGTGCGGCGGGCAGGTCATCATGCGGTCACTGCCCATGGAGCGGTTCTATCGAGACAGCCGTTGCGGATCGCTGATGCTGCCGTGGACAGCGGAACTTTGCCTCGACATGCTGGGGAAAGCCGCACTTTACGAATCCGGCGAAGCCGATGGCGATTGACCGATGGATCGACAGCGCGGCGGTCCGGACGCCGGAAAAACCCGCCCTTGTCTTCGAAGGCGGGGGCATGACCTACGCAGAAATGGCATCGCGGATTGACGCCCGTGCCAGGGGGCTGGCTGCGAGCGGCATCGACCGCGGCGACCGGGTCGCGTGGTACGGCCTCAATCACCCCGAAGTCTTCGTCCTGCTCTTTGCGTGCGCTCGTCTGGGCGCAATTCTCGTACCGATCAACTGGCGGCTGGCGCAGGCGGAAGTCGCGGAAATAATCGCGGACTGTCAACCGGGGCTGATGATCCACGACCGGCACTTCAGGGAACAGGCTCTCTCCCTGCCCGACACTCGTGTCGCCGCCGTTGACGACGGGCTTCCGGAAGGGTCGCCTGCACGGCGGCGCGAAGCCCGTGAAGACGACCCGATCCTCCTGGTGTTTACTTCCGGATCAACCGGCAGTCCCAAGGGCGTGGTGCTGACGCAGAGCGCACTGTCCTGCAACGCGGAAATGAGCGTCGAGGCGCATCGGTTGAGACCCGATGCACGCGTGCTGAACGTCTTGCCGCTCTTTCATGTTGGCGGGCTCAACATTCTTCCGACGCCCGCTTTTTCCATTGGCGCCACCGTCATTCTTCATGAACGATTCGATCCGGATGCGGCATGTGCGGCACTGCAGGAAGCAACTCATGCGATCACCGTACCGACGGTCCTGCAGGCAATCATTGACAGTGACGGCTGGAAAAGCGCCGACCTGTCCTCGTTGCTGTCCATCAGCATCGGCTCCACGGATGTTCCGGTTTCACTGATCCAGGCGGTTCAGTCCCGCGGAGTCCCGGTAAACCAGATCTACGGCGCAACCGAAACCGGTCCCCTTGCGATCTATCAGCATGTCGACGAGGCAATCGCAACGACCGGCAGCATCGGCCGGGCCGGATCGAAATGCGGCATTCGAATCGTCCGGGACGGCCGGGACGCGGAAGATGGAGAGCCGGGCGAGATATGGGTCAAAGGCGGAAACGTGACAATGGAGTACTGGCACAATCCGGACTTGACTGAGTCAGCATTGCAGGACGGCTGGTTCCGCACCGGTGACGTGGCCAAGCGCGACGAGAACGGCTTCTACTGGTTTGTTGACAGGATCAAGCATGTGATCATTTCCGGTGGCGAAAACATTTATCCGGCGGAAATCGAACGCATTCTCCGTGACGTCCCCGGAGTCTTGGAAGTGGCGGTCGTCGGGAGGGCCGATCCGAAATGGGGAGAAACGCCCGTGGCAGTGGTCGTTGCTGATGACGGCATCACTTCGGATGAAATTCTCGGCCACCTGCGCGGCAGAATCGCCCGTTTCAAGCATCCGAAGACCGTCGAATTCGTTGACGCTTTGCCGCGCAACGCGATGGGAAAGATCGTGACCGCAGAGTTGCGCGCTTTGGTCAATCGAACACAGCCCGGCCCTGGAATCGGGTGTTCAATTCCGGAGAGTTCCGGCAGTGAGGCAGGATGACCGGATCAGTCCGGTTTTCGGGATATTCACGTCTTTGCGACCGGTTCCCTTGGCTGGGACTGCACTGCCAGCGTCCTGCAATTGCAGAGCGGGTTAAACCTGCCGCCGCAAACACGAGAGAGAGGCGCCAGGAAACGGAATTTGCCGCAACAGGAATCATGATTGGGCGGCAAGGCAATCTCACCGTTCGATGTCGAGGGGGCAATTTCGCGGTGGGCGCCACCACGTGTTGCTCCGCGAGTCAGCGGGTTCGTGGCTCACTTGGCTGACAAGACGCCTTTTGCGAGATAGTCAAGCATGAAGGCAGCGCACTCGGTTGGTTGCTCCAATTGCAGCAAATGCGTCGTCTCCGGGACGAAGTCGTAGTCCAGCCGTATCAACTCGGGCATGACAGTGCTCGGCAGGAAGGAATTCGGTACTGTCGGATCGGACCCGATCACCTTGACGGGACACGCCATTGCCGCGAAATCCACGGTCCGCGCGAATGGATAAAGCGCGTCCCACATCCGGGCTTCATGTTCACGGGGACATGCCAGCTTGAAACCGTTCCCGTCAGCGGCAGGGCGCAGCGAGGAGCGCGCGAAAAGTTCGAGCTTGGCCAGGTCAAGGCCGTTGAATGCCTCGCTGTGCGACAGGAGATTGATGTATTCCGCAGGCGTCCCGAAATGCTCCCGACGCCTGCGGGTGGCTTTTCCCATCCGAGACCCCAACGCCTCAAGCTCTTCCATTTCCCGGCCCGGAAGAAGAATCGGCGGGTCGAACAGCACGAGTGCCGCGAACTCTCCGCCGCCGACTCGCGCATGCAAGGCCGCAAGCGCCGTCAACGAGTGGAAAACGCCAACTTTTCCTTTCGCACCGAAATGGTTGTCGATCTCCTGCGAGACACAGACCAGGTCTTCTGAGAGCATTGGTATGCAGTGCGTATCGAGCCCGCCAACCGGATTGCGGCCGTGACTGCGAATATCAAAAACGAAAACGTCGAAGCCTTCCACGAACCGTGACCAGAAGGGCCAATAAGCGTCGATCGCGAAACCGTTCCCATGGCTCATGACGAGCCTGGGGCCGTTCGGGTTGCCGTGTCGCCGCAACAGGATCGGATAACCGTCAACTGCACGTACTTCATGTGTTGCCGTCGGCGCGGGAACCTTCAAATCGCTACCCGATGTCATCTGATGTGACTGCCTCACGTCCGATGTTCAAGCGAATCGAAACAGCTTGACTGCCATGTCATTCGCCCTTCCATTTGCCGGGTCCATGTAGCTACCGCACCGCTTGAACTCCATTGCTTGTAGTTGGACTAAATGTAAATTAAATCTTGAAAGGCAATTTCACGAATCTCCTCACAAAAGGTACCGCATGAGCAAGGCGACCAGCAATCTGGACATGTCGCCCGAGGCGATGCGGCGGCTGGGACACAAGGCTACCGACATCCTCGTGGACCGCGCTGGCCGGCTGGCCGACGGAAATGCGTGGGACGGTGAGTTCCGGGATTCAATGGAGGAAAAGTTCCTCAAGCCGCCCCCCGAACAGGGCCGGCCTGCAGAAGAGGTGCTTGAACACGTCGTCCGCGACATCCTTCCATACGCTGCCCGACTGGATCATCCGCGCTTCTTCGGCTTCGTCCCCTCTTCCCCGACTTGGCCCGGCATCGTGGCCGACTACGTGTCTGCCGGTTACCACATCAATTCATGCACGTGGCTGGTCTCCAGTGGAACCAGCCAGCTTGAACTCGTTGTCACTGACTGGATGAGAACCTGGGTTGGCTACCCTGAAACCGCCGGGGGCCTTTTGACCAGCGGCGGTTCGGCGGCAAGTGTTGAAGCGATCGTGACCGCTCGGGAGGCCGCCGGAAACCCTGAACGTCCCACCGTTTACATGAGCGATCAGAGTCACTCAGCCCTCAAGCGGGCGGCGCATATCGCGGGCGTCAGACGCGACCGTGTCCGCATCGTCCCCACCGATGAGCGCTACCGCCTGGATCCGGGAGAGCTTGCGCGCATGGTAGCCGCGGACCGCGCAGAAGGCCTGCAGCCGGTCGCCGTCTGTGCCAATGCGGGTTCTGTCAGCACGGGTTCGATCGACCCCCTTCAGGCAATGGCGGATTTCTGCCGGGACGAGGGTATCTGGCTTCATGTCGACGCCGCCTACGGCGGGTTCGCAATGGTGACTGAAAGCGGCCGGGACATTCTTGGCGGGATCGAGCGGGCCGACTCCATTGGGCTCGACGCGCACAAGTGGTTCTTTCAGCCCTATGAAGCCGGTGCACTGATGGTCAAGGACGTACGACATCTGGAAAACGCGTTCGCCATCGGGCACGACGTGCTCCAGGACACGGTCTGGGGCGCCAACCATCCCAATTTTTCCGACCGCGGCATGCAGCTCAGTCGGACCGCCCGTGCATTGAAGATCTGGATGTCCGTCCAGACTTTTGGCATGGCTGCCTTCCGGGCGGCAGTCGAAAACGGGCTGGACCTTGCCCGGCAGGCGGAAGCCTACGTCACCGACAGCCCGATTCTGGAACTCACGGCTCCGGTCTCGATGGGCATCCTGTGCTTTCGCGTGAACCCGGCCGATCGCTGCCTCGACGACCAGGCCCTGGAGGCGATCAACCGCAAAGTGCTTGCCAACGTGTTTTGGGACGAGCTGGCATTCTTCTCCTCCACGTCACTCAAGGACGTCTTTTCGCTGAGAATGTGCATCGTCAACCACACGACAACCTGGGAAGACGTGCGCCAAACGCTTGATACCGTGTCGCGTTTCGGAGCGGAGACGGCAGCGAAGGGTTGAAGGAGCCTCGGCATCACTTTTTCCGGCGAATTTCCAGCATACATCCCGATTGCGAATATGAAGACGCTTAAGAGTTGATTTCGCGTACCTTACGAGTCGTACGAACCAGCCTGGAGAACTTCAATCGTCGATTGAACCGTTCGCGATAAAGCAACGCCCGGCGACGCAATGGCTGCAGGCACCCGAAATGTCAGAGGTCGGACCGACAATGACTGTTCCCGGTACGGGCGCGACCTGATATCCACCGGCTGCCTGATTCAAAGCCGAACTTGCGAGGCTGGCCACCAGATTCCGCCAGAGTGGTTGATCGCGTCCCGAAAACAGGGGTATCAGATTTCGATCAGCCCGTCAGGGTGCAAATGGCCGGATGGAGTTGCCAATATACGCTCCCGTACACGGCCGAAGAAAGGAAACAGGAAGTGAAGAAAGGCGATAACGGGGCGGAACCGGAGCTTCGGTCCCAACATTGGTTTGACAATCCCGGAAACCCCGGGATGACGGCACTTTACCTCGAACGTTACCTGAACCAGGAATTCACCCAGAGCGAGTTGCAATCGGGAAGGCCGATTGTCGGGATTGCGCAAACCGGCTCCGATCTCGCCCCGTGCAACAAGATCCACGTCTTTCTGGCCGACCGGATCAAGGCAGGAATTCGGGATGCAGGCGGAGTCCCGATGGAATTCCCGGTTCACCCCATCCAGGAAACTGGCAAGCGGCCGACAGCCGCGCTCGACCGGAACCTGGCTTATCTTTCATTGGTCGAAGTTCTTCACGGGTACCCGATCGACGGAGTCGTGCTCACGACCGGATGCGACAAGACCACGCCGGCGATGTTGATGGGGGCAGCAACGGTTGACCTGCCCGCGATCGTCCTCTCTGGAGGCCCCATGCTTGATGGCTGGTGGAACGGAAAGCTTGCCGGGTCCGGGACGATTGTCTGGGAAAGCCGCCGCCTGCTGGCGGACGGCAGTATCGACTACCAGGAGTTTCTCAACCGGGTTTGCGCGTCAGCTCCTTCGCTTGGTCATTGCAACACGATGGGAACCGCAAGCACGATGAACGCGATGGCTGAAGCCCTGGGGATGAGTCTCCCCGGTTGTGCCGCCATTCCCGCGCCGTTTCGCGAACGCATGGCAATGGCCTACGCGACGGGTTTACGCGCGGTCGAACTCGTACGTGAAGACATAAGGCCCTCACACATCCTGACCAGGGAGGCATTCGAAAACGCGATCGTCGTGAATTCCGCGATCGGCGGATCGACGAATGCACCGCCGCACCTGCAGGCGATTGCGCGTCACGCAGGCGTCGAACTCGGCGTCAAGGATTGGCAGGACATCGGTTTCGACGTTCCACTGCTTGTCAACATGCAGCCTGCCGGCGAATTCCTCGGTGAAGCGTTCCATCGCGCCGGCGGCGTCCCTGCCGTCATGGGCGAACTCAAGGCCGCTGGCCGGATCCATCTTGATGTTCGGACCGTCACGGGAAAGACACTCGACCGAAACCTCGGAGAGCGGCGGTCGAAGGACGGTTCGGTCATTCATTCGGTTGATGTCCCAATCAGGCCTAACGCCGGATTCCTGGTGTTGTCCGGAAACCTCTTCGACAGTGCCCTGATGAAAACATCGGTGATTTCAGACGACTTTCGTGAACGATTCCTGTCAAACGCTGACGAGGATGGTGTTTTCGTCGCGCGTGCCGTGGTCTTCGAGGGACCGGAAGACTATCACGAGCGGATCAATGATCCGAACCTCGGGATTGACGAACGCACGATCCTGTTCATTCGGGGCGTCGGCTGCGTCGGTTATCCCGGCTCGGCCGAGGTCGTGAACATGCAGCCGCCCGACGCGCTTATCGTCAGGGGCATCAGTCACTTGCCCACGGTCGGCGACGGCCGGCAGTCCGGGACTTCCGAAAGCCCGTCCATCCTGAATGCATCTCCGGAAGCAGCAGTCGGCGGCGGCCTTGCCTTTCTCAGGACCGGTGACCGCGTTCGACTTGACCTCAACCGGTGCCGCCTTGACGCGCTGGTTGGCGCTGACGAATGGGAAGCGCGGCGCGAAGCCTGGCAGCCGCCCGAACTCGTACACCAGACCCCCTGGCAGGAACTCTATCGCACCCATGTCGGCCAGCTTGCAGACGGCGGTTGCCTTGAACTTGCCACGGCATACCGGAGAGTCGGCTCGGAGCTGCCGAGGGACAACCACTGACCCGGCTTCCGGGGACGGACCGCCCAGGGGACGCGATATTCAGGAGGCCCACGTCTTTCAATGCAACACTGTTGACTCGAGGTTGGCGTAGTCGCGCATGGCCCGGTAGTTTTCGGTGAATAGTGACAAGATCAGGTATCCTTCCCAGAGTTTTCCGGTGCCCGGCATGGGCTGGCGCTTCGACGGGATGAAGCCCGCGAGGCGCGCGGAATTGACCGCGAACTCGGCGATCGTCTGGTCCTGGTCGGGCGGGCCCGTGGTGCCTGCAATGGTTCGGCTTCGCCATGTGCGCGGCGAGGACGTGGACCTCCTCGAGACGGACGGCCGTGCGCGCCGGCGTTTCCGGTGCGTTCCGTACGAGGCGCTCGACGGACGTGATGGTGATGGCGTCGAAGGCGAGGCACCGGCACAGGTTGGCGGCGGCGCTGAGCCTGCGGTCCTTGATCCGCGTCCCGGTCTTGACGGCCGCGAACCACTCCTCGACCAGCCACCCTCTTTCGTACGACCCGGCGACGCGGAGCACGTTCTCTTTCGCGAGCCCGCCCTCGGTGGTCAGCAGCGGTGAGTCGAGGGGCCCCTGCCTGCAGGCGGCCTCTTTTCCACGACGCGCACCGCGAGCATGCGCAGCGGCGCCGAGCCCTTCGGCAGGTCGCCCGGCGGAACCAGATCGACGAACCCGGCCCGCAGCTCGAGCTTGGCGCCCTTGCGTCCCTTGCGCTTCCAGGGGGGCCCCGCAGGTCTCGATGTCGACCGACTTCCCGGCCACGACGTCAAGCCCGGCCTGCGCGGAATTCCGGTCGTGGCGGAGATCCGGGCGGCAATGCCGGTTTTCGGGCGCCGAAACGGCTGGTGGAGGCGAAATAATAGCGCCTGCCGGCGTGCGTCGCGTGCCGGCAGCCGAACCGTCGCCATGCCGACGCCGCCGGTCCAACGAAAACCCCTGCAGCGCAAACGCCTCATGATTAATTTGACATTGGCTGTTCGGTATTCCTGTCCCTGACCGTCGCGGTCGGGCAGTTAAAGTCGCTGAATTGCGCGGCTTGGGCGGCTTGGGGAAGTCGGGAGTTTGCCGAATCCGCTAAAAAAAACGATAGTGAACGCTGGATGAAAGCCGAAATTATCTCCACCATGGCCGACCGAGAACACATCGGCCGAACACCGCTGCACCTGGCGGCAAAGTCCAATGAGGATCCGTCCGTCTCGGAGCTTCTGCTCCAGCGTGGTGCCGACATCGGCGAGAGGGACCCTGGTGGCAAAATACCGCTGCACTTGGCCGCGTGGTCCAATAGGAATCCGTCTGTCTCGGAACTTCTGATCCGGCACGGCGCCGACATCGGCGCGAGGGACGATAGAGGCCGAACACCGCTGCACTTGGCCGCGTGGTTCAATGGGAATCCGTCCGTCTCGGAGCTTCTGCTCCGGCATGGCGCCGACATCGGCGAGAGGTGTCCTTTTGACATGACACCGCTGCACTATGCGGCAAAGTCCAATGAGAATCCGTCCGTCTTGGAGCTCCTGATCCGGCGCGGTGCCGACATAGGTGCAAGGGGCTATTGCGGCCGAACACCGCTGCATAAAGCGGCAGGATCCAATAGGAATCCGTCCGTCTCCGAGCTTCTGATTCGGCACGGTGCCGACATCGGCGCGAGAGCCTCTGACGGCCAAACACCGCTGCACGAAGCGGCAGGGTTCAATTGGAATTCATCCGTCTCGGAGCTTCTGGTCCGGCGCGGTGCCGACATCGGTGCGAGGGCATCTGACGGCCGAACACCGCTGCATTTGGCCGCGCGATTCAATGAGAAGAGTCCGTCTGTCTTGGAGCTTCTGCTCCAGCGCGGCGCCGACATCGGCGAGAGGGACGATAAAGGACGAACACCGCTGCATTTGGCCGCGCGGCTCAATGAGAATCAGTCTGTCTCGGAACTCCTGGTCCGGCGCGGCGCCGACATCGGTGCAAGGGACGGTAAAGGACGAACACCGCTGCATTTGGCCGCGCAGTTAAATTGGAATCGGTCCGTCTCGGAGCTTCTGGTCCGGCGGGGCGCCAACATCGTTGCAACAGACGATGCCGGCTGGACACCGCTGCACTTGGCGGCAGCGTACAACGGTGAGCCTGTCGTGCGCCTCCTTGTCGAGCGCGGTGCCGACATCGGCGCGAGGGACGATAAAGGCCGAACACCGCTACACTTGGCGGCGAGGCACAGCGAAATCCCTTGGAATGTGGACTTGCTGCTCGACCTCGGAGCCGACGCACAGGCGCAGGACGAGGTCGGCAGGAGTCCTTGGGACTATGCCCAGGAAAATGGTGCGCTTGCAAACACAAACGCGTATTGGCGTCTCAAGGCCGACACGGTTTCGGTGCCGAACAACATCAGAAAGGACGAGCTCGACAAAATCCTCCGTGAGAACAGGATAACACTCCTTCATATCGGCCAAAACCCAACAAAGGAACGCAAATTGACGGGTGCGTTCAGATTTCTCCGCTCATTTCTGAAATCGGTGCTTGAGAAGTGATACGTGTGCTTTTTTGGCACCAGAAAAAGTGTGAATGTCGCCCTATTTCGCAGATTCGCCGATGTTAAACTGGAGGCAGGCAGCCTGAGTTGGAAAAATTGAACGCACCCCAAATTGACTTAGGAAGAGCGATCCGGAAGGATCGCCATCCAAGGAGTGCGGCTGTCAGGGTTTCCGGATAGGTTCGGGCGGAAAGTAGCGGTGTAACGCGGTTTTCCCGGTCCCGAGTCGCCTGATGACATCGCTGACGAACGGGGGGTTCTCCGTGTTCCGGAGCGGTGACTCCGCAAGGCGGATTTTCTTTTGGTCCTTCGATCCGCCTTGGCAGAACCGTGGATCCCGGACGTATCGCCCAGGCCTCGAAGAGCTGAAACGTCCTGCCGTTGATGACAATCTGGTCGGTTGTCGACGGATCGACGGTCGGGCCATCGGCATGAAATTCAGCGTCCGTTCGTCGCGCCGCCACCTTGCATTGCGCCCTTGCGTCCATTACGCTTCCGGTGCTCCCGCAGGTCTCGATGTCGATCGACATCCCGGCCACGACGTCAAGCCCGGCCGTGTGCTCGAACAGGTCCTCCCGGTCGTCCTCGTCTTGATGGCGATGGCGCCGGGCCATGTCCGGGCCGGACGGCCGGAAATGATGCGCTCGCCGGTCAGGTTGCCCGGGGCCGGGACCGCCTGATACCAAACCCCGACAAGCGGACGGGATGGCCGGAACCGACACCGGGTGGCCCGGCCTGCGCGGAATTCCGGTCGTGGCGGCGATCTGGGCACCAATGCCGGTTTTCTGGCGCCGAAACGGTTGGTGGAGGCGGAATAATGGCGACTGACCGCGTGCGGCGTGCGGCGGCAGCCGAACTGTCGCCATGCCGACACCGCCGGCCCGGCGAAAACCCCTGCAACGCAAACGCCTCACGATTGATTTGACATTGGCTGTGCGGTATTCCTGTCCCTGACCGTCACGTTCGGGCAATCAAAGTCGCTGAATTGCGCGGCTTGGGCAGCTTGGGTAAGTCAGGAGTTTGCCGAAACCCTATGGTAAACGATAGTGAACGCTGAATGAAAGCCGAAATCATCTCCACCATGGCCGACCGAGAAGACATCGGCCGAACACCGCTGCACCTGGCGGCAAAGTCCAATGAGGATCCGTCCGTCTCGGAGCTGCTGCTCCAGCGCGGTGCCGACATCGGCGAGAGGGACCCTGGTGGCGAAACACCGCTGCACTTGGCGGCAAATTTCAATGAGAATCCGTCCGTCTCGGAACTGCTGCTCCGGCACGGCGCCGACATCGGCGCGAGGGACGATAGAGGCCGAACACCGCTGCATTTGGCCGCATGGTTCAATGGGAATCCGTCCGTCTCGGAGCTGCTGCTCCGGCACGGCGCCGACATCGGCGAGAGAGGCCGTAGTGGCTGGACACCGCTGCACTATGCGGCAAGGGGCAATGAGAATCCATCCGTCTCGGAGCTGCTGCTCCGGCACGGCGCCGACATCGGCGAGAGGGACTCTGACGGCTGGACACCGCTGCACTTTGCGGCGGGGTCCAATCGGAATTCGTCTGTCTCGGAGCTTCTGCTCATGCACGACGCCGACATCGGCGCGAGGGCATCTGACGGCTGGACACCGCTGCACTTTGCGGCAGCATTCAATGAGAATCCGTCCGTCTCGGAGCTGCTGCTCAAGCGCAGCGCCGACATCGGTGCAACGGACGATACCGGCCGAACACCGCTGCATTCGGCCGCGAGGTTCAATGAGAATCCGTCTGTCTCGGAGCTTCTGCTCAAGCGCGGCGCCGACATCGGTGCGAGGGCATCTGACGGCCGAACACCGCTGCACGATGCGGCGCGGTTCAACGAGATGAATCCGTCTGTCTCGGAGCTTCTGATCCGGCGTGGCGCCGACATCGGCGCAAGGGACGATTCCGGCTGCACACCGCTACATTCGGCCGCGCGGTTCAATGAGAATCCGTCCGTCTCGGAGCTTCTGCTCAAGCGCGGTGCCGACATTGGCGCAAGGGACGATTCCGGCTGCACACCGCTACATTTGGCCGCGCGGTTCAATTGGAACCTGTCTGTCTCGGAGCTTCTGCTCAAGCGCGGTGCCGACATTGGCGCAAGGGACGATACCGGCTGCACACCGCTGCACTTGGCCGCGCGGTTCAATGAGAATCCGTCTGTCTCGGAGCTTCTGCTCAAGCGCGGCGCCGACATCGGCGCGAGGGCTTCTGACGACCGAACACCGCTACACTTGGCGGCGAGGCACAGCCAAATCCCTGAGATTGTGGACTTGTTGCTCGACCTCGGAGCCGACGCACAGGCGCAGGACGAGGTTGGCAGGAGTCCTTGGGACTACGCCCAGGAAAATGATGTGCTTGCAAACACCAACGCGTATTGGCGTCTCAATAGTGGCCTAAACCCAACAAAGAAACGCAAATTGACTTAGGAAGAGCGATCTAAGGCGCGCGGGCACCAGGGACGCATGCCCTACCTACGGAACGGGATGCGCAGCACGTTCCGGACTTTCAGCATCCCGGAATGGCGGACCTTCCATCCCGCCATGTCCGGAGAATTGAGGAAACCCAAGCCTGCCGGAGTGCTCCCCGACGGGCAGTAGCCATCCTCCCGGCCAGGCCAGGCCCGAACGACGCCGATCCCGCCCTCCGCCGAAACTTCGGAACGCCGGGCAACCGCCAAATAGCATTCGGATAGACCTGGAACTTCGGCGGGTCTTTTCCTCGGTCGGTAACGTCTTGATTTGACGCCCCGAATCCCCCGGTGGATTTTTTTCTTGCAAGGGGGTTGCCAAGCCATCGGCACCCCGATGAGAATGTCGGTACGAAAACCCGAAAAAAGATGTTAGTGTGCCGTTCCTTACCTGGCGTGGTCCAGCGAACAAGTCTTGCGATGACGCCGGTCTGCCGTCCGTTGCCTCACTGCTCGGCTGTGAGCACAAAATCTGACGGGCGATTTCGACCGGCATTCTGGTGCCACTGAGCGCTAGATTGCGCGGTCATTGTATCTCGGACCAGGCAAGCAGCGAGCCACATGACGTCAAGGTCCGAATGTAGGCTCGATGTTCCTGCCTAGCGTGATTCTACGAACAAACCATTCGATGGGGGCAGATGATGTGCGGATGCAGCTTGATTCCGTGGGAGTTGCAGCACGCTTTTCGAGAGGATCGATCCCCTGATTTTCGGTGCTCTCCGATCAAGACGATCAGGGCGAAAAGGCTGTTTCGATTGCGATGGTATGGTCACGGACCGAAAAGTCTTCAGACCGTTTCCATGCTTTTGCAAGTTAACGACAGCGGCTCCCTACGAACTGGACCTCGTCGTCAGCAACTCTCTCGGCAAACCAGTCAACCTCCTCACGGTGTACGGAGGTATGCTCCGGAGCAACGGGACAGCCGTCGAGCCATGGATGGGTTCCGCCCGACCAAGGGAAGTGGTTTCCCGCGTCAAGCGATACGGAGATCGGGTTCCATTTCGCGTCCTGTCCAATGGGGAGCGGTGGCAATACGATCGGCTTTTTCAGGAAAATGCCCGAAGGCATTGGCGACCGGCGCTGATGACGTCTCGGGACTGCAAAATTTTCCGGATCCGATCTCGTTGCCACGCCCGACCGCAAGCTGAGATTTTATTGGGTCGACGGGGAGTTCCGGCAAGATGCCCGATCTGTCCTCATCCATCTGATGCGTTCTCCGTCACTTCGCAAAGCCGCCTCGCACTTAGCACCCTGGCAAGTCAAGTTCATGGGGCGTCAAAAGCGGAGCGAACCACAGGCACGTCATGCGTCATTGCGGCCTTTCATTCTCCGATTGCTCCAGTATTTTCCTCCACATCGCGCTACCACCAATGTGAGGCACTTTTTCGTGGATTTCGCGATCAACGAGTTGCATACGCCCGGTTTCTTGGTGGTGATGCCAGGTAAGGCCTGGAATGCGCGGCCCTCCTCTTGCAATGGCTTTGAGTTGATCCTCATCAAACAGTTTTTCAAGATTTGGGTTGCGCTTCAATTCTTCAAATAAGTTGCTTGTCGCCTCCCGCATCTGCGTATCGCTATGTTTCTTTAGGAATTCAGCCGAGGTGAAGCGTATGTCGTAACGAGCAAATGGGTTTAAGATCGGATAGCCAAGCTCGTCAAATTTAACACGAATATCGCCCAACTCGCTCAATTCGATCTCCTTACCGGCAAAGCGCACATATGGAGCGCCTTTCGGCGGCACTTCGATGCGACCCACCGCGCCGGGCCCGAGGACTTGCGCTATAGCATCGTTCACCGCACTTTCGCTAACGGGGGAATCAACGCCAAGCGCACGTGTGAATGTTCCTGTCGCCTCATCGATGTGCCCGACGGTCTTGTCGCCGACCTTCAGGAGAACCCGTCCAGAGACGACAACGGGCACCAGAGGGGCATTCCGGATTTTGTCCGGGATGACGCGTCCGACTTTTGCCGCTGTGCCGGCGGGGATCAGAATGGATGCGATGGTTGTGCCGCCCTTGATGGCGTCCCGCACGTCGGGCGGCAGGCGGTTCCACGTCGTGCTGACGCGGTTCCCGGTGGCGTCGTCCACATAGGTGACCACGACGTTCGCGGCCTCGCCCGCCGTGGCGGCGGCGTCGAGAATCCAGACCGTCTCCTCGGGAAAATGCGCCGACGCGAAGGAGATCGCCTGCTCCGCCCCCGCGCCCAGAAGCCGTGACGCCACGTCTTCGCCCCGGCCCACGGTGATCAGGCCCTCGACCGGGTTGCCCTCGCCCTCGTAGGTCAGGTAGGCCGCGACGAGCAGCACGGGGATCCAGAACGCGTTGTTCTCGGCCGCGTTTTCGGCGGCGTCCGCGCCCGCGTTCGCGCTGCCGCCCGCCATCGCGGCCGCCAGACCGCCCGCCAGACGCGACAACGAAATACCGGCCTCTTGCCACCGCTCGACGCTTTCGCCGACGAGATCCGGATTCGCCAGAGCCGCGTCGGAATACAGCAAAACGGTCAGTTCGCCGGCAAATGCCCCAACCGCTCCGGACGAGCAGTCTCCGCTCCCGATCCCGCCGGCCGCGCAGCCGAGGACCGCGTGGGCGATAAGCTGCGCGGCCCGATCGATGTCCCCCTGCGCGGCGGCGGCACCAATGTTTTCGGCGACGACCGCGCCAAGCACGGCCGAGGCCGCGCCGCGCAGGTTGGCGGCCAGGGCATCCCCGAAATCCTCGCCATTGATCGCGCTCGAGACGGCGGCGTCGACAGAGGCCGACAAGAGTTCCGTCTGGAGGTGATGGGCGATGCGATCCGCCAGCGGCGTGTTCGGGGCAAGTTCCGGCCCGACGCCAAACGCATCGGTCAACCGTGTGGTCAGCCCCGCACTGACCATCGCGGTGACAAGCCCGCGCAAGCTGTCGGATGACCCGAGTTCTTCCAGGACCGCGCCGAGATCGCCCTGGTTGTTGATGAGGGATATGGCGGCTTGGTTCGACAGACCCGTCAGGCCCGCGTGCAGCGCCGCCTCGAGCGCGGCACCGCCGCCGATCTGACTCGTGAGGTTGGTGGCGAGCGTGTCGATCCCCGGCCCGAGCGCGTAGGAAGTGACAACAGTGACCAGAAGCGCCCCTGCTTCCGTGAGACCCTGCTCTTCGTAATTCCACTCCTCGAAGGCAGTGCGGGCTTCCCGCCAGGCAACGTTGTCCATCTCCTGGAGCTGGCCCATCCATTCGAGGCCCGGGGCCGCCGCAAGCTGCGCGATCCCTGCCTCGAAATCACCGCCCGTGGGCACGTATTCCGCGATGATCCGCTCACCCGCAATGATCTGGAGCCCGCCCTCAGATGTAATCCGCGTAGGCGTGCGGGTGATCTCGGAGAAGCCGCGATCCTCGGAGTTCCACCAGAACAGGTCTTCTTCGTAGCGCTCGTAACGCTCAAAGGCACTGTCTTCGGTGGTCAGAAGCGCCACATCGCCAACTTCCGCCGAAAGCGTGGTCTGGCCTCCGCTCTCGAGCTCAGGCGCCGACAGGGTCAGGCCTCCCGTCTCGGAGGTGACACTCAGAACGCCCCCGGCGGTGATCGTGGTATCTGTTGTGGTAACCACCCGCTCCTGATCGCTGATGCTGGTCTCAGTCCCAAAGAGCCCACCCGTATCGATCTCGAATCTGTACTCTTCCTGGCGGATTTCCTGGACTGAAGAGATCCTGACATCGCCCTCAGCGGAAAGCGTGACATCCCCCCGGGCCGAGATCTCGGCGCCGGCGATGGTCAGGTCTTCGCCTGCGTCCAGCACAATGTCCCCGCCAGCCGTCACCCCGGCCAGTTCATTCTCAAGCTCGTAGCCACGGTCAAAGCCCTCGGCGAAGGTATCTTCGCGCCGAGTCTCCACTGTCGCAGCGCCAATAGCGATATCGCCCCCGGCCTCCAGCGTGGCATCATTGCCTGCCGTGAACTGGCCACCCTCGGCAGCAATGTCGCCCTCGACTGTGATCTCGAGTTCGCCCGTTGCCGTGATGACCGCCTCATCCTGCACCCGGTCTGCAAACCCGTTGGGAGTCTCATCACGGATCACCGCCAGCGAATTCTCCAACCCGCCGGCTTCGATCGTGACATCATCCCCGGAGATCTCCCCCGACACATTGGCCAGGCGTCCGTCCACCTCGAGTTCGACATTGCCCTCGGAAGCGATCTGCCCCCCGATATTCAGGAGGTCGCCCTCAGTGGTGATCTCAACACTTTCCCCGCCTGCGATCCGGCCTGAGTTGAGCGCGCTCCCCGCCTGGATCACAACGTCTGCCGCAGCGATCCGGGCACTGGCGAGGCTACGTTCATCCACATCCGCGCCTGCGAGATAGACGACGGGAACCAGGACGCTCTCGCCATCGATGACACGGGTCTCGAGCCAGATGATGGTCTCGGTGAGCGAAGCGATCTGTGCAGGGCTGAGCGCCACGCCGGGCGTGAGCTGCAACGCCTCCGCGGCCTCGAGTGCATTGTCATAGAGATCCCGCATCATCCTGCGCAGTTCACCGGGGTCAGCACCAAAAGGCCGCCCGGTGAGCGCGAACAACTGCTCCTGGATCAGGCGTGCCTCGACATAAGCATCGCCAAAGCGCCGCATGGTCAGATCAGCGTCATAACCCCCAATCTGACCCAGGAAGTAATCCGAGGACAGGAAACGGCTGACATCGATGAACTCCGGCCGCGTCTCGATAAGGAACGGTGCGTCCGGATTGCCCGTAGGCACGAAGAGCGCCGGGCGCCCCAGGATGATATTGGGATCCCCTGCCCCGGTGGCCCCTGGGGCACCAAGGCTGCGCGTGCCCGAACTGAGCCCGATTTGCGCCACACCACTGCGCACTGCGTCGTTTTGCAGATAGCCCGTGGCCGTCGCGTTGAGCGTGCCCCCGGCCTGGATCGAGGCAAAGACCGCGCCAATGGTGGAGGTGGCGGTTGAGGTATTCGTGCGCTGGAGATAGCGGGTGCCACGATTGACGCAGAAGCCGAAGATCCGGGTCTTGCAGTAGCGCTGCGCGTAATATGAGACGACGGTTGTGACGACCGTTTCGGTCAGATCCTGACCGGTATTGGTGATATTGGTCGCATTCAGCGTCACATCCCCATTGGCCGAGATCTGGCTGTATTGGTTGAGGATCGTTTCCGCATCAATCTGGACATTGCCGCCTGCCCGCACGCGCGACGGCGCGTCGGTGGCCGCATCTGCCACTTGGCGGGTTGTGGTGATCGTCTCGACCACCCGATAAGTGCCGGGCGGATGGCTGATACCCGGGAAATCTGCCGCGGTCCCTGCCCGCGTGGTGACCGTTACTTTATCAGTGATGGTCGGAATGGGTTGTTCATTGGCCACATAGGCCGCTGCGATCATCAGACTGCCCGTGATGGCTTCGATATTGGCGGAGCGGTTCCGGACAGCCGCCGCTTGGGGGCCCGTGTGGCCCCGGATCGTGATCCCGCCTTCCGCGATGATATCTGCGGTGGTATTCTCAAGCGTGCCGTCGAGCGCCAGCAAGATATCCTGACCGGCATAGAAGAGCCCTGAATTGGTGATGTCGCCAAGGCTTTTGAGTGTCAGATCACCATCTGACGTTCCAAGCGCCCCGCTATTGAGAATAGAGGCGCCCGTAACCCTCAGGTCGCCCTTTGCCACAATCGTGTCGGAGGCCGAAAAGGCCCCCGCTGAGGTGAGCGTCGCGGTCTCCCCAGAGGCAAGGCGCGCCGTGAGGGTCAAATCGCCTGCCGAATTCAAGGTAACAGCACCATCCGCCTCTAGATCGCCGGAGAGGACCATGTTGCCCGAACGGGTCTCAAGTTCGGCCCCACCGCCCATAGCAATCCCGGAACTGCTGGTCAGACTCTCGGCGGCGACATCGAGATCGCCGCCAACCGAATAGCTGCCTCCCGTGAGCGCAAGCGCGGTATCCGAGTTGAGCGTAAGGTCACCGCCAAGGGTCAGCGTGGCGCCCATGGCCGTGACACGATCCGTGGTCAGGGTTGTGGATCCAAGAACCGTCAGCGCTTCGCGTGCCGTGCTTTGATCAAGTGCAACCGTGTCTGCCGTGATCTCCGCCGTACCGGCAGCCGCCAGTCGTGCATCAGAAGCCAGAAGGCGCGCGGCGGTTACGGAGAGGGCGCCATCGCCTTGCAGCGTACCATCGAACCCTGTCATGCCCGAGGCCAGAAGCGCGCCGTCGCCAAGCGTCACTGTATCGGCAACCTCAAGGGTGACATCACCCCCTGCGGCCATGGTCGCACTGTTGGAGAGCACCGCCGATTGGCCGGTCAATGTGATGGCACCGTCGGAGAAGAGCGCGGTCTCGATCTCGACCGCCGCTGTATCGGAGCGTACGATGACAGGGCCCTGCGCCTGAGCCCGACCCAGAACCAGGCGCCCGTCGGCAGTTAGGGTCATCTGTCCCGAATGCGCCGCCATCTCTGTCGGGGCGCGGACACCCACGCCCTGTTCCGTGGCCAGAAGCCCGATCCGGCCCGCCTGAAGTCCACCAAAGGCCGTACTGTCGATGGCGTAAGCAGGCCCTGCGCCGTGATCGCCAGGCAGAAGAGAGACAGTGCCGGTTGCATAATCAGACCGGTTCGGACCGGCTGCGAGGCGAACGTCATCGCCCCCCTGGACCGTGCCCTCAAAGGTGATCTGGCGAGAGACGACATCAAAGAGGCTGACCGTACCGAGATCTGCCCCGTTGGCGCCAAAGCGGATATCGCCGCCTGTCACACGGAACCCCGTCATCGCCTCGCCCTCAATCTCAGGCGTTCCGGTGGTCAGCACGACGCGCGGCGTACGGATAAAGCCGCAGCCATTGCAGGTGATGCCGTTGGGATTGGCAATGATCACGTCGGCCGATTGGCCTGCCACTTCCACAATGCCGCCAAGTTCCGACCTGTTGGTGCTCACGACCTCATTGAGGATCACACGCGCCGCGCCGCTACCCGCAAGGTTCGGGTTCCCCTGCACCAGTCCGGCAAGCTGCGTCGTGCCAAAGGTGCCGGTTTCGTTGTTGAGGATCGTGCCCGGCGCCCCGACGCTGAACTGCGAATAGGTGTTGTGCGAAAGGCCTTGGGCATTCGGGGTCGCGATATCCACCAGCGGCACGCCGTTGGGCGCGGTCTGGATAGCAAGCCCGCCCTGGGCATTGGGATCCGCCACAATCGGCACGCTTTGTGCCAATATGGGCTGCACTGTTAGCGCGGTGATGGACAGCGCCATGATCGCCTGATGCGCCAGGCAGGCGAAGCGATCGGTCCAGAAAGATTGACTGGCTGCCTGTTTCATCATCTTTCCCCACACGCCCTAAAACACCAACGACGCTTGTATTGAGAAAATCCCGTTATCCGGAAACGCCACGCCATCGCTTGCGTCGAGAACTGCGCTCCAGGTTGCATCAATGCGCAGATCCTGGTGCGCGAAGGTGGACCCCAGGGTCCAGGAAACCAGATGCCCTTCGGCAATGCCCAAAGACTCCTGTGGTGCCACATAGCCTGCATCAACGCCCAGATAAGGCGTGAGGCTGATCTCGGCGGAGGTGCCCTCAAGGAGCGAAGGAAGCCGCAGGTTCGTGACGAACTGCGCGCCCCGGTTGCCAAAGAGCACGCTGGTGCGCGTGCCGCGCACAGAGCTGAACCCGCCAATAGGGATCTGTTCAGAACCGAACAGCGCGTCATCGCTGTAGAAGGCGTTGAACGACGCGGTCAGTACCACGGGCTGACCGGACAGGTCCCACTGCCGGCCCAAGGAGAGATCGAGCAGGGCGGCGCGGTATTGCGCCGAGGGAGATCCTGCCGGGGTCGTATCGTCATCAAGGGCCCCAAAGGCACCGAGCCCGTGGCGCAGGGTAAAGCGCGCTTGCGCCTGACCATCCCAAACGGCCTGGTTGCGGGAAATCCACAGATCGAGGATGCTCAAGCGGCGGGACGCCGTGTCGATGGTCGCCCCGAGAATCTGGTTCTCGTTTTCCTTGACTGTGAGAGAGGCGCCCACATCCCATCGTTCTCCCTCGCTCACCGACAAGACACGATCAGCGGAAAGTCGAATACTGGCAGATGTGCCTGTGCTCTCAATGGGCCCCGTGATGCCGGAGATGTGCGTGAAATAGCCCGAGGCGCTCAACGCCGCCCCAAATGTCCAGAAACCATAGGGAAACGAGCCCGAGAGGCTCAAGGAATGCCCGACCGGACTGTCTGTGCCAAAGGCCAGGGGCGAGGGTTCCGTGCTGCGCTGGTAGCTCAGCACAAATTGATCGTTGAGACCGACGAGGTCATCGGCGCTCAGGCTGAGCCCAAAGTTGTACCGGCCCGTGGTCTCAGTGCCACGATCGTCCAGGGTCAGGCTGGCGCTCCAGGGATCGACCTGCTGAACGTCAACGGCCAGAACCGTCTCTCCCGCCCCAGCGCCGGGGCGCAGTTCGCTGGTCGCCTCGCTCGAAGGCAAACGGTTGATCTGAGCCAGACCCTGCTCCAGGCGGCCCAGCTCCAAGGGCCGCCCGACCATGCCGGGAAACGCGGTGACCGCACGCAACGGCGCGGGCAGTCCATTCTCGCGTAAATCGATCCCGACCAGCTCACCTTCGATCACGGCGATGGTCAGCTCTCCATCGGATAGGTCCTGTTCCGGCAGATACCCCCGTGCAGCCACATAGCCTGCGTCTGCATAGGCAAGCGTCACCGTCTCCAAAAGACCGTTCAGCTCGGCTATACCAAGGCACCCGGTCTGCGTGGCAAGCGCTGCCTCGAGCACGGCGCGGTCAAGCACGCTGACTCCCTCCAGCGTGATACGCTCAACATCGATACAAGTTTGGGCCGCGGCGCTTTGTGGTATGCTGAAGGCAGCAACAAGCGCTGTGGCGGTGAGGACTGCGCAGGTCTGGTGGACCACGCCCCTCCCCTGCGGAAGTCTGGACCCATTCTCACCCACAAACGGCCACGGGTGTTGTTTTTCCAATTGATCCGTGGCCAAGTGACCGATTGTCTCGAATTGTTCCGGTTCGGGATTGGATGCGGCACGGAATAATGTGGGACGGAACCGGCGGGTTCCGATACCGCGCCTCAGGTCTTTTTTTCCGGCAGACGAATGTTCCGGCAGGCCTGACGGTCCGTCCGGTGGCGGAGTGTTTTCCTCCGGTTCGTTCTACCGGCAGCATTTCCTTGAGAGACTCGAACCACAGGGAGTTGGCCCGCGCGGCATTCCCCTCTTGGGGCCTTTCTTTCAATGTAACACTGTTGACTTGAGGGTGGCGAAGTCGTGCATGGCCCGGTAGTCTTCGGTGAAGAGTGACAAGATCAGGTATCCTTCCCAGAGTTTTCCGGTGCCCGGCATGGGTTGGCGCTTCGATGGGATGAAGCCTGCGAGGCGCGCGGTTATGACCGCGAACTCGGCAACCGTCTGATCCGGGTCGGGCGGGCCGTGCTGCCTGCGGTGGTTCGGCTTCGCCATTTGCACGGCGAGGACATGGACATTGTCGGGGTGGACGACCGTGCGCGCCGGCGTTTCCGGCGCGCTCCGCGCGAGGCGCTCGACGGACATGACGGTGAACGTATTCAGAAATACTGATGGAGATTCGGGCGATTTTGCCCGGATTATTTGATGTTTGGGGGCAGCCGCCCCTCAATTTCCTTGCAAGAAGTCGATCGAGGGACTCCCTGCCTGCGGGCAGCCTCTTCTCCAGGACGCTTACCGCGAGCATGTGCAGCGGCGCCGTGCCCTTCGGCAGGTCGGCCGGCGGATCCAGATCGACGAACCCGGCCCGCAGCTCGAGCTTGACTCCTTTGCGTCCCTTGCCCTTCCGAGGGCACCCGCGGGCCTCGATGTCGATCGTCTTCCCGGCCACGACGTCAAGTCCGGCCGTGTGCGCGAACTGGTCTGCGGACAGTCCGCCGCCAGCTCGGCGGCATTGGCGAAGGCGTCCGTCCAGCCCTTGCTCTCCTCGCCCCGTCGCCGCGCTCACCGACGGCTGCTTTGGGGGCGAGGGGGGGGGGTGAATTCGTAATCAAAGAACTCCTCCGTCCCTCGCTGGATTCGCTCGACTCCATCGACCAGAGCGCCAATCGAATCCCGTATCGCCTGAATCGGCTGCCGACTGCGCATCGGCGAGCCACCAGATGCGGTTATACCAACCGGAACGGCTTTGACGGTAAATTTTTTATGTGATAACGCCTATTTCAATGTCGTTTTAATTAACATTGTGCTGAACCCCCAACGCGGGCCGCGATGCCTGCCGAATCGAGGAGAGGCGTCTCGAAGCTATCCAGCGATAAGCGGTGGCAGAGCCGGGCGCCGCGCGAGCCCGTCACCACCCTCAACGCGGCCATCGGGCGCACCGATGCGACCCTCGGCCCCGACACCGTGCTCGGCGAGGCGGTGGAGAACGCCCGCGCCATCATCGTCACCGTCGACGAAGACGGTGCGCCCCAGGACCAGGTCTTCTCAGGCCTCACGCCGGAGAAGAAGCGCGAGCATGTGTCGGCTGACATCCTTCCGGCTGGAAGAGATGCAGCCTTCCAGTGCGGCGATGGCGAATCCGTGCCTCAGATCGTCGTTGAGTCCCGGAAAATTCGGGTTTGAAACGGCGGGTTTGTTCCGCGTTCCCTGCCGACAGTTTCTTTTCGTAATTCAGGGACAATTCGGGGCGGGTTTTGTTCCCCAAGCAGCCACCACCCCCGCGCAGCTGTCGGCCCTGTCGCGAAAATAAAGTGGTGCTTGCCGCGCCGGTTCCGAAGATGTGATCTGTCGGCAGGTCTGGGCAGTCGAGGTCCGCAGGGCGATGGCGTACACGGACGAGCGGATTCAGTAGCGGATGCGGCCGCCGGGACAGGCGGCGTCGCCCCCGGGACGGTGTGTGGCCATCGTCGAACACTCCAGGCCCTTCTTCGTTTCGGTGACCGGAACCACCCCGACCTCGTCGAGAGCGTCGAGGGGGCACGACAGCCGCCTGTCGGGGAAGTCCGTCGACGGGGCCAGCGATTGCGCGCTGACCCCTCCCATCGGCCGTGCCTCCGGCAGCGGCAGGCCGATGGCCGAGGACAGCTTCGGACGGCAGCCCGGGCCGAGGCGAGGCACGGCTCGCCCTTCGCGTTCCGCCAGCCCTCGCGCTCGCAGAGCTCACGCGCCGTGAAGGTCCGGGTGCAGTCCCCGGCCGCAAGCTCGGCCTTCAGCCAGTCAACCGTCCCGGAGCATGATGTCGCAAGCCGTTTCCCATGGGACCGGGGATACGATGTCAGGAACATCAAGCCAAAAGTGTCCCGATGAAAGGGCGCACGCTCCGGCGGTCGAGGAAAACACGGGTTCGTCGCTATAAAACCGCCTCGTAGAGCACCTTCGTGTTGCCCTCTGTCATCTTGACCGGGTTTGCTCCGGCGGTCGGGTCCGCAAGCGCATTGGCAACCAGCCAGTCGATGTCCGGATCCGTGACTCCCAGCTCCGACAGTCGCGCGGGAATTTCCAGCTGCTCCGTCAACCCGGCAACAAATGCCGAGAAACCGTCAAATCCGCCGTCTATGCCGAGGTAGGCGGCCGCCCGTTCAATCCTGCCTTCGATCACGGGGCGATTGAACTCCAGGACGGTTCTGGTCACGACCGCGTTCGTGGTGCCGTGGTGCGTATTGTACCGTGCTCCGATCGGATGCGACAATGCGTGGATTGCGCCCAGGCCCTTTTGAAAGGCTATGGCTCCCATCGATGCCGCTGCCAGCATGTGGGCCCTGGCCTCGAGGTCACCCCCGTCCCGATAGGCCCGCGGAAGGAACTCCTTGACCAGGCGCATGCCTTCCAGGGCAATTCCCTGGCTCAGCGGATGAAAGTGCGGCGAACAATAGGCTTCGAGGCAATGGGCAAACGCATCCATCCCGGTCCCGGCCGTCAAGGCCGGAGGCAGGCCAACCGTGAGTTCGGGATCGCAAATCACATCGACCGGCAGGATCCGGGGATGAAAGATGATCTTCTTTTCCTCCGTTGCCGAGTTGGTAATGACCGAAGCCCTTCCAACCTCGGAACCGGTTCCTGCCGTCGTCGGTACCGCAACATTCGGAGCAATTGCCCCGGCATTCGCGCGCATCCACCAGTCGCCGATGTCCTCGAAGTCCCAGACCGGCCTGGTCTGCCCTGCCATGAACGCGATGGCCTTGCCCAGATCGAGACCCGATCCTCCGCCAAATGCGACCACCCCGTCATGTGTGCCCTCGATGTAGGTCCTGATTCCGGCTTCAAGGTTTTGGTCGGACGGATTGGGGTCGACATCGGAAAACACGGTGGTCGGAATACCGCTGGAATCAAGCACGTCCAGCGCCGTCCGGACGACAGGCAGGTCCCTGAGCCCCTTGTCCGTCACGAATAACGGGCGGCTTATCCCGGCCTCCCGACAGGCGGTTCCGATCTCGCTGATACGCCCGGCGCCGAAGCGAATGCGGGTCGGATAGCTCCAGTTTCCAAGGAGGTTCATGTCAATCCCCACTGATGCGAAGTCACGAAAACGAAAGCTGCTCCAACGAATCCCGTCGCCGGTCAGGCCCGTTCAAACCCGCGCGCGACCTCATAGTCGGTCACGGCGCGATCAAAGTGTTCCTGTTCCCATCGCGCGGCCCTGACATAATGATCAACGATGTCGCTGCCCATGGCATTCCGCAGCATTTCGGAGTTGTCCAGTGCCTCCGTCGCCTGCCTAAGCGTGGACGGAATGGATCGAACACCCTCCGCCTGGTATGCGTCTCCCGACCAGGCGTCCTCGAGTTCCAGTTCCTCCTCGATTCCGGCAATTCCGGCGGCAATCTGACCGGCGATGGCAAGATACGGATTCAGGTCCGCGCCGCCGGTCCGGCATTCGATACGCACACCGGTCGTATCGGCACCTGCAATGCGAAAGCCCGCCGTTCGATTGTCCACCGACCAGACAGCCTTCGTCGGCGCAAACGTGCCGGCGACAAACCGCTTGTACGAATTGACATACGGTGCGAGGAAAACCGTCGTTTCGGCAGAATATCTGAGAAGCCCCGCCAGGTATTGACGCATGACCGGCGACATCCCGTGCACCTTCGTCCCGTCAAAAAAGACCGGACTTCCCGACCGATCCCCGAGTGACTGGTGAATGTGGCAGGACGAGCCCGCGGCACCGGCATCCCATTTCGCCATGAACGTGACGGCCCGGTCCTTCTGAAAGGCAATTTCCTTGACCGCGTTCTTGACGAACACATGTGTATCGGCCGTTGTGAGCGCGTCGGAATAGCGGATATTGATTTCCTCCTGGCCGGCGTCGGCTTCACCCTTCGAATTTTCGACCGGAACTCCCGCATCGTGCAGCCCGTTGCGCACGGCCCGCATGACATCTTCTTCCCTGGTCGTTTGAAATATGTGGTAATCTTCGTTGTAAGGGCTGATCGGGGTCATTCCCCTGTATTGCCGGTCCCTGAGATCGTCATAAGTCTCCCTGAACAGGAAGAATTCGAGTTCGGTTGCGATCGCCGACGTGAAGCCACGGGATGACAGCCTGTCAACCTGCTTCTTGAGAACGGTGCGCGGCGCGTGCGGAACAAGATCGTGTCCGTGGTGATCGTAAAGATCACAGAGGACGCAGGCCGTGCCGTCAAGCCAGGGAGGATACCGGATCGTCGAAAGATCGGGCCGCATGACGTAGTCGCCGTATCCGGCCGCCCAACTCGTCGAGGCGTAACCGTCCACCGGGTACATTTCAAGATCCGTCGCCACCAGGTAGTTGCAACAGTGGGTCTCTTCCCAGGCAGACCGGAGAAAGTGCGACGCATGGAACCGCTTGCCCATCAAACGGCCCTGCATGTCCGGAATGCAGGCAATGACGGTATCAACCTGGCCGGCCGATACCTTCGATCCAAGGGTTTCCAGGGCCGGATCGTCAGTCATGTCGTCCCCCGAAATCAAGATGCGCACGCGGGCGCTCAGTCAATTGCCCGAGCGCCCGCAAAAATCGCCGAATGCCGGTCAAATGCCCCGCGGATCAGCCGTATCGATAGGGCCGGCCGGCCTTGAGCATGTCAGCGTTGTACTGCTTGAAGATCTCCACGACCTTTGCCTTGACCTCGGATTCGGCCGCGATCTCTTCCCAGAACTCAACCGCGGCTGCCTCGACAGCGGCCCACTCTTCATCGGGAATGGACGTCAGCTGCATCTTGGTACCGTTGACGCGGAGATAGGCTTCTCCTCCCCAATACCACCACTGACGATAGTAATGAGAGCTGTCCATGGTCAGCTTGAGAAGTTCCTGGAGGTGCTCGGGTAACTCGTTCCAGACATCCATGTTGGCAAAGAAGGAACCGGCCCACGCGCCCGAAATGTTGTTTGTCAGGAAGTAGTCGGTCACATCCGCCCAACCAACCGTGTAGTCCTCGGTAATGCCTGACCATGCCACGCCGTCGAGTTCGCCGGTTTGCACGGCGACCTCGATGTCTTCCCAGGGAAGCGTGACCGGAACGACGCCGAACTGGCTGAGGAATCGACCAGCGGTCGGAAACGTGAAGACCCTCTTGCCCTTCATGTCATCGAGGCTGTGAATCGGTTCCTTTGTCGCGAAATGGCACGGGTCCCAAGCCCCCGCCGACAGGTGCTTGACCCCGACGGCCGAATACTCGGCATCCCAGATCTCGTTCAGGCCATACTGGTTGAACAGAACCGGCACATCCAGCGAATACCGGCTCGCGAACGGGAAATAACCCCCGAAGACGGTCACCTCGGTCGGGGACGCCATGGAGTCATCGTCGGACTGAACCGCGTCGATCGTACCCTTCTGCATGGCCCTGAACAGTTCGCCGGTCGGAACCAGCTGGTCGGAAAAGAACAGCTCGATTTCCATTTCGTCTCCCGCGACCTTGTTGAAACTGTCGATCGCGGGTTTGACCACATGTTCCGCGAGCGCGGGGCCCGCGTAGGTTTGCATGCGCCATCGAATCTTGGATTGCGCATGTACGGCCGGTGCGGCGAGCGCCGCTGCTCCCGCCGCGCCGGCAGTGGTCAGGAAGCTTCGTCTTGTCGTCATTTTACCCTCCTTTTTTTTTCGGGCACCGCCCCGGTTCCCGGGATCACGGGTGCCCTCTGGTGACGTCCGGTCGTTCCCTTGACCATGGAATTGCCGAAGATTTCGGAATCGCGGGCGTGCGCAGAGAATCGGTCACCGCCCGTAGACGTAGTCCGGCAACCAGAGTGCGACCTGCGGAAACACAAGTACGATTGCCAGCGCCAGTATCATCACTCCCACGAACGGGAGAATCGATCCGTAGATATCCCGCAGGGAAATCTCCGGTGGCGCCATCGCGCGCATGAGAAACAGGTTGTACCCGAAAGGTGGCGTCATATACGCGATCTGCGTCGTAATCGTATAAAGAACGCCGTACCATATCAGATCGAAACCGAGCACCTTGACCAAGGGAACATACAGCGGCGCCACGATAACCAACATCGCGGTGTCGTCAAGAAAGGTTCCCATGAGAAGGAACGACATCTGCATCATGATCAGGATGATCCACGGATTGAGGCCAAGTTGCTCGGTGAACAGGTCGTCGATCGCACGCACGGCGCCGAGGCCGTCAAATACGGCACCGAATCCGAGCGCGGCCAGGATGATCCACATGAACATGCATGAAATCGCAAGCGTTTGCCGAACCGATACCTCGAAGACATCCCGGGTCATTCGACCCTTGATGACTGCTGCGCCAAAGGCTGCCATTGCCCCGATGGCCGAACTCTCGACCAGGCTGGTCCAGCCGTTCACGAACGGCACCATCATCGAAGCGAAAATGAAGACCGGCAGGAGCCCGGCGCGGAGCAATCGGAGCTTTTCCCGAAAGGGAACCTGCCGCGCACTTTCCGGCAAGGCAGGTCCGAGACGGGGCTGCAAACCGCAGCGTATCGCGATGTAGAGAACGAACATCGCCGCCATCATCAGACCGGGCAAGACGCCCGCCAGCCAAAGCTGTCCCACGGGTTGCCGGGCGATCATCGCGTATAGAACCAGCACGACGGACGGAGGCACGAGGATTCCGAGAGACGAGCCGGCCTGAATGACGCCCGTGACCATTCGCTTGTCGTAATTCCGCCTCAGCAACTCAGGCAATGCGATTGTCGCGCCGATCGCCATTCCGGCGACAGAGAGCCCGTTCATTGCCGAAATCAGCACCATCAGGCCGATGGTGCCAATGGCCAGCCCTCCCCTGACCGGACCCATCCAGACATGGAACATCCGGTAGAGGTCGTCGGCTATCCTGGATTCCGAAAGCACGTATCCCATGAAAATGAACATGGGCAACGTGAGCAGGGGATACCATTTCATCAGCTTCATCGCAGATGAAAACGGAATGTCGGAGCCTCCCGTCCCCCACAAGAGAAGCGCCGAAATCGCCGCGACGCCCCCGATGGCGCCAAAAACCCGCTGACCGGTCATCAGCATCAGCATCATCAGCGAAAACATGAGAATCGCGATAAGTTCGTAGGACATCAGAGGGTCACGTTCCGAATCCTGGCCACATCCTTGATGAATTCGGAAATGGCCTGCAGCAGCATAAGAAGGATCCCGACGCACATGATGATCTTGATCGGCCAGAGCAACGGCCGCCAAGCGGTCGGATTTCGTTCATTATACGTAATTGAATAACTAGTGCTTTCCACGGCCCCGTACAGAAGAACCGTCAGGAAAAAGATCAGGAACAATACGGTAAAGGCATCGAACCACGCTTTTTTCCGCACCGACCAGTTGCCGTAAAAAAGGTCCATGCGCACGTTTGCGCCGAGCTGTATCGAGTATGGGCCGCCGAGAATGTAATAGGCGACCATGGCGAACTGGGCCACCTCGAGGGTCCAGAGCGAGGGAAGAAAGAACGTCTTTGAAATCGACGACCACAGCAGGACCCCGACCATGACGAAGATTCCGTACATGATCAAACGGCCGATGCGGTAGTTTATGGCATCGACCACCCGGACATAGGTGCGAACTATCCCCGGCATGCGGCCGTCATGTCCATCTGTCGAACCGGTTGTCGCTGCACGAATCCTGCCCCAGTCACGATTGGCTTCCCTGAACCCCGCCCCGACGCGTACTATGGTCACGAGGCCGCATCCGATGTACGCTCATTGATCGTGATTGGCAATTCTGGGCGATTGCACGAACATCCGGTTCCTGGTCTGCCCGCGGGCGTTAAGCCCGTGACCGGGTGCGGACAGGGGACCGGTGCTCCGCGTTTGTTCAGGTTCAGCCGGAGTCGCGCGTACCGGACGTCATTCAACGCCGGAATCGGAGACGATGCTCAGGTCAAGCTGAGTCCGGTTGGGGGAAATCCGAAGGCAACAATGCCGGGAAGCACAGGACATTCCGAAGGTGGAAAGGCTCCAGAGGTCGAAATCCGCCCTTCCGCAACCGTGATCATCGTCAGGGATTCTGGGGCTTTCCCCAGCGTACTAATGGGGCAGCGCAGCCGTTCCGCTGTATTCATGCCATCCAAGTTCGTCTTTCCGGGTGGAGCGGTCGATCCTTCCGATCGACTTGTTTCCCTGTCCTGGCACGGATGCGACCCGTCGCTGGACAAGCTTGGGCTCGAGGCGGGCGACCTTGACCCCGGAGCCATCGTACTCGCGGGCATTCGCGAGGTCTGGGAGGAAACCGGCCTGAAGCTGGCGGTTCACGAGGTCGAGACAAACAGGCAAGGATTCGGAGTGAACCTGCACGATCCGTCCGGCGGACCAATTCCCGCGTGCTGGACCGAGTTCTTCGGCCAGGCCGTTGTTCCATCCGCTGCCGGCATGAAATTCATTTTCCGGGCGATCACACCTCCGGGACGGCCTCGCCGGTTCGATGCCCGCTTCCTCATGGTTGATGCCAGCCATGTCCTGAACGACCTTGACGACTTTTCTCAAGGCTCGGGTGAGCTTTCCCACCTGTCGTGGGTCCCGTTGCACGAGGCCACGTCACTCGAGTTGCCGTTCATAACGGAGGTGGTTCTTGCGGAACTCGAAGAAATCCTCTCCAAAGGGGCTACGGGTCGTGGTATCCCGTTCTTCCATCATCAGGACGTGCGCTCCTGCGTCAGCCACCTGTAAGGCACGCAGCCGCGGTGGCGGCGAGCGTGCGTGTCCGGTCCCCTCAGTGACCCCGAAAATCCGGGTTTCGGACGGAAACGTGCCATGACGATCTCGGAAGAATCCTTTTTTCTTCACGCCGGATACCGGGGAACGCTCCAGAGTCAGATCCGCCAGCAGATCGCGACTGCCGTTGTTCAGGGGAAATTTCTGCCCGGCGAGCGCCTGCCTTCAAGCCGCAAGCTGGCCGTACATCTCGGGATTTCCAGGATAACGGTCACGCTGGCCTACCAGGACCTGATTGCCGACGGTTACCTGGATTCGCGGCAGAGATCGGGAATCTTCGTGGCGAAAGATGCGCCGAAGACGGATTTTCCGGGCACGGGCATCGAGTCCCGGGACACTGTTCGGTGGGACGACGCCCTGTGCAGACGGTACACCGGCGCGCGGCTCGTCAGGAAAGTCGAAGACTGGCGGCGATTTCGCTACCCTTTCGTGTACGGCCAGGCGGACCCGGAGTTGTTCAGCCATTCGCAATGGCGCCAGTGCGCGCTCCAGACGCTCGGGAAGCGCGAATTCGACAACCTCGCGTCCGACCTTGCCGAACGCGACGACCCCGAACTGGTCGCCTATATTGCCCGGCAAACCCTGCCGCGCAGGGGAATCCTTGCCAGACCCGAGCAGATTCTCGTGACGGCGGGCGCTCAAAACGCGCTCTGGACGATTGCCCAACTCCTGCTGGGGCCGGGGCGGATCGCGGTACACGAAAACCCCGGATACCCGGACCTGCGGGAGATCATCCGCCTTTCGAACTGTATCCTGGCGCCACAGGACGTCGATTCCTCCGGGCTCGATCCGTCAGAAATCCCCGACCAGGCAGACGTTGTTTTCACGACCCCCAGCCACCAGGCGCCGACAGCCGCGACGATGCCGATGGAACGCAGGCGCGACCTGCTCGCTTCGGCCCGTGAAAGGGACTTCATCGTTGTCGAGGATGACTACGAATTCGAAATGAGTTTCCTGGGCTCGCCACTTCCAGCCCTCAAATCTCTCGATGAGGACGGCCGGGTCATCTACGTGGGGAGCTTTTCGAAATCGCTGTTTCCGGGCCTCCGGTTGGGGTTCCTGGTTGCCTCCGAACCCCTGATCCGGGAGGCCCGGGCGCTGCGGACGACCGTTCTCAGGCACTTGCCCGGCCACATTCAAAGAACGACAGCGCGATTCCTGGCCCTGGGTCACTACGATGCGCTGATTTCGCGCATGAAGGACGCGTACTGCTCCCGCCACCAGGTCATGCTCGACGCCATCTGGAATCATGATCTGGAGATCGCGGGGAACGGCGGTTTTGGCGGATCGAGCTTCTGGATGCGTGCGCCGTCCGGGATCGATACCGACAATCTTGCGACAATGCTCGAACCCAGGGGCGTTCTGATCGAGCCCGGTGAGCCGTTTTTCTCCGGCCACTCGATTCCCCGGAACTATTATCGTCTCGCCTATTCCTCGATTCACGAGAAACGAATTCCCGAAGGTATAAGGTTGATCCGTTCCGAAATCGATTCGCACCTCGCCGGCGCCGAAATTCCTCGCCGGTAGGCGCCGCACGGCGGAAACCTTCACGTTCGACCGGCGAGGTTTACCTGCACGGAAAGCCGATCAGGATTTCCCGTCTCGACAGTCACGGTGAGTTCCGGAAATCGTGGCCCCGGGCCATTCGCCGCAACATCGCATTCAGCGGGTCGGTCGGGATGAGATGCTGTATCGCCTTATCAGGCAACGGGATTCGTCCAGCGCAACCCCGGGAACCTGGTCATGTCGGCATGGGTCGAGTGAAGCTCTGCCTGGTGCTCGATCGCAAGTGCGGAGAGATACGCGTTCGTGGTTGGATTGCCGGCCGCCCCCACCCTCCCGAGGAGGTCGAACAGGATTTCGGCATGGCGGTCCCCCAGGGTGGATGAGAAATACCTGAGGACGAACGGGCCAGGACGTTGCACGGGAGATGGTGCGACTCGCTTCGAGAGGATTATCGAGTATTCCGGGATTGGTTGCGATGCGGATGAATCCCGGGATCGCCACCCAGGGAAAACCGACGGTGCCGGTTCCGTTCAGCAGTTCTTCCCGCCAATTTCGTGCCGCCTCGTGCTTGCGGGACCGGGAATGATGGGCCTACACCAACAGATTGATGTCAGGAATGATCAACGACCTAGTATCCTGACAGCATAGAAACGATGATGTTTCGATTGTAGCCTGAGGCGGTTCCCCTGTCAGCCGGGCGTGTATATTGTCCGCAACAATGACAAGCAATAATCCTTCCGGGCAGGTGGGCAGCCGCCGCGGACGGTGGTTCAGCGGCGAATTCAGCGCTGGTCCCGGGAGCATTTCAGAGGCAGCGGCAGGCAATGAATTCGACAGGCAGAATAATCTGAAAGGTCCGGCTTGAGAAGGACGAACGCAGGCAAGGAGATGCTGGACAGCGGCAAGGGTTCCAAAGGGCGCGCCGCCGCCGGGCACACATTCCGCTTCTGTCTGACGAGAGCCGCCCCGACGGGGCGGCCTCAGCGACGCGGAGATCGCCGAGGTTCTCAAGATCGAGACCACGACGGCGGAGCAGGTGCGCAAGCAGTGCGTAAAGAAGGGGCTTGAGGCAGCATAGGAATGCAAGGTTCAGGTGAACCGCAAGAAACGCCTTCTTGACGGCGATGGCGAGGCCAGGCTGACCATGCTGGCCTGTTCGAAACCTCCGCATGGCAGTAACACCGCAACGTTTCCGCGAAACCCGCCAATTGGCAGTTCCGGACCGAGGTCGCCCGCATCAAGCTGAAGTCACTGCTTCCATCAATTCAATGATGTCAGGATACTAGCTTTCGAGCAAACTCATTTGCCTCCATCTCATCGAAAAGCTGATTGAGCCGATCCGGGTCGATTCCAGGTTGGAAGCCGGAGGCATGAGGCTCCATCTTCAAGCGTGAAACTCGTTGCGGTTTGCTGCTCATGCCGAGACCAACGCGCAACGCGTCGTTCACGACGGCCTTCATACCTCTGCTTCTGCGTCTGGTTTCCCGCTCAAGGAGTTGTTCGACCTCCGGGTCGATCGTGAGTGTATTTCGCATGGATAACATCCTCACGCACTCGACTATTGATGTCATGAATTCCAAAAACGAGCTACGGGAGGCGGTCGTCCGCGCCAATCGTTTGTTCGCCTGTTGACCGGCGGTTCGGGTACGTTCGTCGTTCGGTCAGTTCAAATTGGTCGGACGTGAACACGGAACACCAGCGCCGGGTTCACTGGGCTGTTGCATGGCTCGATACACTATAATTGACGGGATGAATCCAGCGACAATCAAGACACGTGATTTATTCCGCAAAGAGCGCAACATCTGCACCTGCCGCCCGGAAACGGCCCAAGCTGCCGTGAAGCGCACGAAGCAGGATGCCCCGTGCGCCGTTCATGTCCCGGTCAACGATGATCGTGCCGTCCGAGACCGTCTTTGAGCCACCAGGCTCCTGCGCGACAACGCCGTCCCGCATCTACAGGCTTGCCGCCCCTTTACGCAAAGTCGCCCTGACGGTCTCCCAGGGCGGCCTCAGCCACGCGCTCGACCTCGCCCCGCGCCAGAAGCGCGAGCGGCTCCGCTCCGTCGAGCGACGGTCGGGGCGTGGTCAGCCAGACCCACGCAGCGTAGCCATCGGCGAACAGCGCGGTCACGCGGTCGAGATCTGCCACCACGATGCGAAGCTTCCCTGCGGTAGCTGGGCGAGGCTGCGGACGACGATGTCAATGTCAACGTCGCGACCGAGATGATGGCGTCGAGATTTGAGTGCTTCAGCCTGCGCCTGCCCTCGGTTCGAACTGCCAAGAATTCCTTGGTAGTTGCGTCCTCCTTCCACGTACGCTTCAAGGGCGCTGACCTTGGGCGAGTGCCTCACGATGATCCGCAAGCTGCCCGGCCATACCCAGGTTCAGACAACTGCTCGATAAGCGCATCTGGCGCGGGACGCGATCCAGACCGCCGCAGTCAAGATCACTGAGAGCGTCGGCGGGCATCTGTCGGGAGAGCAGGAACCTGACAGATCGTTGCTTCCCGAGTGAACTTGATCGACGCTCGGACCCGCGTGTCAGTCTACAGCCCCTTGACATTTGATGCGATTGCTTCATTTACTTCATTTATATATCTTGACTCCATGGGATCACGCCCTCCAAGGAGGCATACATGAACACGTTGGCTCATCGGCAGCTCCCGCCGACACCTCGGGATGCTGCGATCGCACGAAGCACCTACGAAGCTCTGTCTCCTTACGGCGGAACGGACCGGCCCTTGAAGCTGCGCGTCAGAGACAGCAAACACGAACAACTGATCGATCTCCCGGCCGGTGCGGTCGACCTCCTCATGCATGTCTTGGAAGCCATGGCCGCGGGTCAGGGCGTGACGCTCATTCCGGAAAGCGCTGAGCTCACAACCGTCCAGGCGGCCGACGTGCTGAACGTCTCCCGTCCGTTCCTCATCAAGCTCCTCGACCAGAAGGTCATCCCGCATCGGAAGGTTGGCAAGCACCGCCGGATTCGCATGGAAGACGTCATGGCCTACAAAAACGCCATCGACCGTGAACGCGAGCAGGTGCTCGACCAGCTGGCCCGTGAGGCCCAGGCTCATGACATGGGATATGGCGCCCGGTGACGGGCTTCACCGCTCTTCTTGACGCCAACATTCTCTATCCCGCACCAATGCGGGATATTTTTCTGCAAATGGCGGCTGACGATGTCTTTCGCGCCAAATGGACCGAAGACATCCATCGGGAGTGGATCGACGCCCTGATCCGCAACGAACCGCACCGTGACCGAGCAACCTTGGAGCACACCCGCCGTCTCATGGACCGGGGGCCACGCGGGACTGTCTGGTCACCGGATACGAACCGCTGATCCCTGCGCTCAACCTTCCTGACCCCGACGACCGTCATGTCCTCGCTGCGGCAATCGCCGGGCACTGTGACGTGATCGTTACCTGCAATCTGCGAGACTTTCCAGAAGACGCAGTGATGCCCTACGGCATCGAAGTCCTGCACCCCGATACCTTTCTGTCAAATCACCTTGACCTGATGCCAGACCCTTTCTGCGAAGCAGTGCGCAAGATACGAGAGCGGCTGGTGGCGCCACCCATCTCCGTCCAAGACTATCTCACCATCCTTGCTGGGCTGGAACTCATCGCCACCGCCGCTGAATTGGCTCGGTATTCGGAACGACTGTGAATATCATGATCCCTGCTCTCAAGCGCTTTTCGACGAATGGCTGAGACTTGGCCACGCGCTCGTCGCGGCAAAATAAAGAAGAACGATCCGTATACGAAATTCGATGCATTGGCGGCTCGTCGTGCTCTACGCGATGCGTATCGGGCCAGGAACGAATTCTCTGCCGCACTCTTGTCTAAGAATTTAGCAATAATCCGACTTCGGTGGATAACGGCCATTACAATTCTCAGGGCGGTCGGTCACACATTGCTAAATATTGATGCATCACGATCTCCCGCCCTCCGATCGGCAATCGACACTGCTTGGAATGACTGGATAACCCACCGATTTCAACACCTCATATTTCACGAATTTATCGAAAAAGAACGGAATACAATTCTCAAAGAGTACCGCACCTCATTGTTTTCTTTACCGCCTCAAAAGTCCAAGTCTTCGGATGCCACAGAATTTTACTCATCCATATTGATTGGAGACAAATCGTATTCTGCCTTGGAGGCCCTTAACGCATCCATAAGATGGTGGGAGACTCAACTAGACCACATTGAGTTTCAGGCAGGTCGTCCAGACACGTAAAGTGTCATCACTCGCAGCTTCAACACCGACAATCGAGATGAAGACTGCGTTCGGCCACGCCCTCTTGACCGAGAAAGCGAGCCAAACGGCACCGATGGCCCACGATGGCGTCCCATTATTCAATGCCACCACACCGCAGCCGGCGCTAGATGGCGGACGCCGACTAAGGTCTACCAGGGCGAGTCTGCCTTGGGTACCTTCCGCCAAGACCCTGTCCCATGAACGCGTCCTGCTGGAGTAGGCCTCGTTGGCGATGACAAGCCGCTTGCCGGACTTCCACCACATCCAGGCCAGCGTCCACCTGAACCCGTAGTGGGCCAGGCCCGGTATCGGGCGCTCGATGTCGTTGGGAAGTGGGCCAAAAACCAAATGTCAGCGCGTGACCCCGGTGCCAGTTGCCTGATTCGTCGCAGTATCACGCGGAAACCCTCGAACGGCGTTGGCGGCACGTCATCGCCGGACACCAGACGCCACCCCAGAAAATGACTTCCAGAACCTCCCGTTCTTCGGTAACATTCTTGATGAGGCAACGGATCCATCGAAAGTAACACTTTACGTGACGCAATACGGACTGCCACATTGATTGCCGTGCGGCATGGCTGCCCGCCGCCTCCGGGAGGCGTGCCGCCGGGGACCTGGAATCCGGTATGTCCGACGCGGCGGGATCGGGTTGGCGCGGCCGGGAGACGCGGCGTCGGGCGCCGCGAACGACCGGATTGGACGATGCCTTCGCGTTGTGCCGACGCGGAGAGGAAGCCAGCGGACGGCGGCGAACGGCACAGGTTTGAAACCGTCCGGCTTGGCTGCAATGACGGTGGAAGGCAGACAGAGGGTTGGCAATGATCCGGAAGCGGGAAATGTCGGACTGGCCGGGCGCTGTAGAGTCGGTGCTACCGATGCTGGATGCGGAGAGTCTTCGGGCGCTGAGGGACGGTGCGCCGCCGGACAACCCTGCGTTGCGCGTCTCGTCCGACCTCGGGGACGGAGAACTGGCCGGATCCGCCTTCGTTCGCAACGCGATGGTGCTGCTTCGCGCGGCCGCCAGTGAAGACGAAAACCTGTGGATCACTGCGACCGGCACGCTTTCACTTGCAAGCGTCGCGAGGATGCGGGCGAAGACGACCTGGCCGGACATGGAGGCGACGGAGCATTTCCGCGACAGGGTGAAGTACCGGGAACGGGACATCTGGGAACTGCACGTGCTGAGGGTGATCGCGCAGGAGGCAGGACTGGTCGAGAGCGGCGCCCTGATGCTGGAGCCGACGGCGCTCGGGCGCAGCATGCTGGAGGCAGGGAATCTCGGCATGCTTCAGGCGCTGCTTTTCCAGGCGTTCTTCTGGCGGACTGACCTTTCGCTGTTCGTGGGCTGGCTCGCCCGGCGCGTGCCGGGACGATGGCCGCAAGATGACATCGGGGCGGTGCTCTGGGCGCTCTCCGGCGTGGCTGGCGAATGGCATGGCGCCGACACGCTCGCCGCGGCGTGTACCGATCCCGGGACCCCGCTTCCGAAGGGATTCCTCGCCTGGCCGGGGCTGCTGTTCGTGTCGCGTGTCCTCGTGCCGCTGGGTTGGTTCGGGGTCATGGAATGGAGGGAGGTTCAGGACATGAATGACGTCCGGCGCTGGCGGAAGACCGCCCTGTTCGACCGGTTGCTGTCCTTCGATGTCCGGCTTGTGGACCGACGACCGCGCGGGCACTGACGGTCATGGGGGAGCGTATGCCGCGACGGAGGGCGCAGGGCGCCGACGCCTCGGTGCTGTCCCGGGCTGGAAAGGCGGCATCCGGCGGGCAGCGAAAGACACCCGGCTGAAAGTAACCAGGCCCTCCAGTTCGAAATCAACTGGACGGAAGCAGCAGGACCGGACGATCCTGGATAGACACGATCCATAAGAGGCAAGGGTGCATTTTGATGCACATTCGCAGCCTTGAAGGGCCGGAGACATTTCGGGGCTCGGACCGTCCGGTCTCGGACCAGTCTAGGTTCAAGAAGCCCAGGGCTTACGATCAAGTATACGGCCACTGTGTGCTGCCTCGCTACCGCATCATGCAGCAACGTTTCCGGTCGCGTTACCAGGATTTCATGAAGGTCGGGGCGGAAGTGAAAAGCCTGCCTGATCGATTGGGAATGTTGATTTTGTGGAATCGCGTTCAAAATTGACCCACTTTTGGGGTGATTCGCGTTCAAAATTGACCCACCCCCCTGATCCGATGGAAACGACTGCCTCGCAACATTTTCAGCGAGGCAGAAGAGATGGTGTCAGTGGAGACAATCGGCAAGATTCGGCGTGCGTGGCACGTTCAAGGGAAGTCCATTCGCTCGATTGCGAAGTCGATGGGCGTGTCGCGCAACACGGTTCGCAAGGTGTTGCGCTCCGGGGAGTCGGCACCGAAGTACCGGCGTCCGGACCAGCCTCATCCGAAGCTCGGTGACTTCATTCCGGAGCTCGAGCGGAAGCTGGAGGCCAACACCGACAAGGAGACAAAGCGGCGTGACCGCCTGAGCATGAAGCGGATCTGGGGGCAGCTCGCGGACCAGGGATGCGATGCGAGTTACAGTGCCGTCTGCCGCTACGCGGCCGCGTGGAAACGGCGCCAGGGCGGCGGCGTGTCGGGCGCCCACGTTCCTCTGGCGTTCGATCCGGGCGAGGCCTACCAGTTCGACTGGAGCCATGAATGGGCGGTCATCGGCGGCACGACGGTGCGGCTCAGGGTGGCGCACATGCGTCTGTGCTACAGCCGCATGAGCTTCGTGCGTGCGTATCCGCGCGAGACCCAGGAGATGGTTTTCGACGCCCACAACCGGGCGTTCCAGTTGTTCGGAGGTTCCTGCCAGCGCGGCATCTACGACAACATGAAGACGGTGGTCGACGTCATCTTCGCGGGGCGGACGCGCAAGTTCAACGCCCGTTTCCTGGAGATGTGCGGGCACTTCCTCGTGGATCCGGTGGCATGCACGCCGAACGCGGCGTGGGAGAAGGGCCAGGTCGAGAACCAGGTCCGCGACATTCGCGAGCGGCTGTTCTGTGAGCCACCGCGCTTCGACAGCCTCGACGACCTGAACGACTGGCTCGAGGAGAGCTGTCGCAGGCATGCGCGGGAGCATCCGCATCCCGACGACCCCGAGTTGACGATCCGGGAGGTGTTCGCGCGCGAGGAGCGCCGCTGCCTGATTCCCTTTCCGGGGCCCTTCGACGGCCACCGCCCGCTGAGCCGGGGCGTCTCCAGGACCTGCCTCGTGCACTTCGACGGCAACCGCTACAGCGCCGAGGCGCGGGCGGCCCAGAAGGCGGCGGAAGTGTTCGCCTATGCGGACCGTGTCGATGTCCGCCTTGACGGCGAACTGGTCGGCAGCCACCCGCGCAGCTTCGATCGCGGCAGGACGGTCTACGACTGGCTCCACTACGTGCCCGTGCTCGCGCGCAAGCCCGGCGCGCTGCGCAACGGTGCCCCGTTCCGCAACGGGGCTCTGCCGGAAGCGCTCGGGGCGGTGAAGGACAGGCTTGGCGCCTTCGACGACGGTGATCGGCAGATGGCACGGATCCTTGCCGCGGTGCTCGAGGACGGGCTCGACGAGGTGTGCGCGGCCTGCGGCGACGCGCTGGAAGGCGGCGCCGTCTCCGCCGACGTGGTCTTGAACATCCTGTCGCGACGGCGCGACCCCGGTCCGGCACCACGGATCGAACTTCCCGAGCGGCTTCGCCTGAGCGTCGAGCCGGAAGCCGACTGCGGCCGCTATGACAGCCTGAGGGAGATCCCCGAATGAGACGCAAGGACATCCTGGAACTGATGGGCACGCTCGGCCTGAAAGGCATGAAGGCCGTCTACGACGAGGTGCTCGCCGACGCGGCCAGACGCGGCCATCCCCCGGAGCGGATCCTCGGTACGCTGCTGAAGGCGGAGGTTGCGGACAAGAAGGCGCGCTCGATCAAGTATCAGCTGTCGGTCGCCAAGTTGCCTGCGGCGAAGGAACTCGACGGTTTCGACTTCACGCAGAGCCTTGTCGAGGAGCGGCAGTTGCGCCAGCTCGCGGACGGTTCCTTCCTCGATCCGCCGCGCAACGTCGTGGCGATCGGCGGAACCGGCACCGGAAAGTCGCATCTCGCGGTGGCGGTGGCGCGGGCCTGCATCCGCCGCGGCGCCCGAGGCCGGTTCTTCAACGCCGTCGGGCTGGTCAATCTCCTGGAGGAGGAACAGCGCGACGGCCGCCAGGGCCGTCTCGCCGAGGCCATGCGCCGTCGGGACTTCATCATTCTGGATGAACTCGGCTACCTGCCTTTCGCCCGCGCCGGCGGGCACCTCCTGTTCCACTTCGTCTCCTGCCTCTACGAGCACACGCCCCTGATCATCACCACCAACCTCCCCTTCAAGGAATGGGCCGAGGTGTTCGGGGACCCGAGGATGACCACGGCGCTGCTCGACCGCCTCACCCATCACTGCGATATCATCGAAACCGGGAACGAGAGCTGGCGGTTCCGGCACCGCAGCTGAACACTCGCCGCAGGCTCGCGGGCAGGGCAGCGTCGTGGTCGCAGAGGATCCGACGCAGGCGCCAGCTGTCCAGCCAGCGCGGAACCGACGTCGCGACGCCGGCGGCGGACACCGCCGTGAAACTCCGCAGCGTCAGCACCGACAGCGCGGCGAAATGACCTTGAGCGCGGCTTCCACGGCCCTGGAGGCCGATTACCGGAAAGCGGGCCGCATGGCCCGGGAGGGCCGTCTGCCGACCAGTGAATACAGGGCGAAACACACAGGGGGAGAGATCGTCATGGCGTTGACACCGGCACAAAAGCAGCGGCGCTACCGGGAACGGGTGAAGGAGAGGCTCCGGGCCGAAGGCAGGCAGGTCGTCGTCCATTACCGCAAGCCGAAGGAAGAGCGCAGCATGCGGAAGCGGTGGCGCAGGCATGTCGCCGCCCTGGTCGAGATCCAGGAGCAGGTCCGGGATCGCCGCGACAGGGTGCCGCCAAACCTTGAAGACAGCCCCTATGCCCGGGCGGCCGACGCCTTTCTCTCGATCGACCTGTCGGAGCTCGAGGCCAACGATCCACCGCTCGGCTTCGGCCGGGACTGATGGTCCGGCATGCCTCCGGCCGCGCGGTAACGTTACCATGCATAGAGGAATCCTCCGTATCGATGCACCGCAATACGCCGGCCGGGAAACGGGTGGCGCGGGTCATGCGCCACGGCGCGCCAGGCGGCGTGACCGGGCGTCCGTGGAACAGGATCCGGCAAGGAACGCATCAGATGACGGCGGTGTCATCGCCCATACCATGCCAGAAAGTGCGGGAGGGGGCGAAAAACCTTCTTTCGGCGGCCGTCAACTCGTGCCTCTCATCCTGATTGTCGCGCTGCAGGGGCCACCTCTTCCAGTCGTCGCAGGCGAACTGCGTCCGCCAGATCCCCGTGGATCGCTGGCCACAGGAGATCGCAGAGCCCACGATCGCGGACGCGGTCCTCGACCGCATCGTCCACAACGCCTATCGCATCGAACTCAAGGGCGAGTCCCAGCGCAAGCGCAACAGACAGCCGCCGTTGAACGGCGGCTGAGGCTGAGGGAGCGCCTGCCTTGCCGTGCCGCCCTGCATCGATCGGGGAGCGTCCTGTGGAGTTGTGGACGAGCCCTTCGGGCCAGCCCGCGCCCTGCGGGACGTGTGGACAAGCCGTGGACGAGGCTGGCGCCTCGCCCACCGCGTTGACCACACTCGCGTGCTTCTCGCCCACAGGCACCACAGGACAACCACAACACCGATTCTTTCACTATTTTGATTCCTCCGGCCTGACGGCCGGAGAGAAGGGGGCGCCTGCGGCGCCGGGGCCTCGCGAACGGGTCAGTCGTCGCGTTCACTGCGGTGTTGAAATCCGGGTGGGGCTCGCTTGCGCTCGCAGCGGGCTGGCCTGCGGCCAGTTCCCGCCATCACCCGCCCTCCTGCCGATGTCCGACGACACCAGGCAGCCGGGAAAGGGTGGGTCAGTTTTGAACTGGACTTGACATTGATTTCGGCCGGTCCGTTACCTGATCAAGAACGTTACCGAAGCCCCGGCGGTTCTGGAAGTCGTGTCCCGAAGTGGTGTCAGTGACAGATAGAATTGTCCGGTTGTCTTTTTGCGAACCTGCAAAAAATGTTTGTTGGTGATCCTGTGGTATCGTGGGCGAGAGGCGAGAGAGTTTGGGCAGGTAGGCGAAGTCAAGATATGCATGGCGCATGATGTGAAAGGCGCCCGGTGCTGGCGTTATGATGTCCGGGATGTTGACATCGTGGAGTTTTCCGTCGGAGACGTGGTCGAATGCGGGTATGTCTCCACGCAGGTCGAGGAGTACGTGGGGTTTGACGGCTGCCTTGGTCTTTCGAAAGCTGCCCAAGGAAAGGGCGACAGGCGCGGGTCTATGGTGAAGGAGTCGAAGGCGTAAACCGTGTTGTCGAGGTCGAGGATAGCGCGGCAATCTGGATGACAACTCGTGTGACTGGACGTATTGATGTGCCACACTTTCCTTCGCCTGGTATGGCCGGGTGAGTCCCGATCTCGGAAATTCCGCTGCTTTCGCCTTCTCGACGCCTTTCAACAGCAACGCAAGGCGGCTATCAACACTTTACCACCAGACACAAAGCCGGAAGACCTGGGGATACGGGGGGTGTCGTCGACCGACCGAACCCTCAAACCGCGTACTCGGGAAACGGCGGGTACGCCAACATCAACTCTGGACGGAAAGCTGCACTAATCTGGCACTATTCCAACCAACGTTCAGGCCGGACATGATCCGTTAGCTCCGCAGTTTACCGCGCCTGCGACCACATTTTGGGGACCAATTGTCATCTGATAAGGAACATCCATTTCTTGCCCGCCGGATGGCGCGGTGTCCGGACGCGTTGGTGCAGCGTGCCGCAACTTCCCGGGCAAAGGTGACGGCAATCGCCGGTGCGGGCACTGGTCCTGCGCTCGCGGCCGCAAAGGCGGGCGTCGAGTCAGGGTTGATGGATCCGCTGTTCATCGGGAGTACCGGCGACATTGTCGCGAAAGCCGAAACCATTGGATGGGACCTGTCGGATTACGGGATAGTTGACGCGGGATCCGAAGAGGAGGCAGCGGCGATCGCCGTCGATGCGTGCCGGGACGGGACTGCAAGCGTGCTGATGAAGGGGCTCGTGCATTCCGACATCCTGTTGAAGGCGGTCCTCGACAGGAACAAGGGCCTTCGTACGGGGAATCGCCTTGTTCATGTCTTCGTGCTGTTCCCGCCCGGAGGAGGGAGACCCCTCGCGATTTCTGATGCCGCCGTCAACGTCGCGCCCGACTTCGAAACGCGAAAATCGGCAACCCGGAAGACCGTCGAGATATTGCATCGTCTTGGCGTTCAACGACCCCGGATCGCGTTCCTCTCGGCGACTGAAATTCCGATCGCCTCGGTTCCGTCGTCAATGGAGGCCCGGGCCATGCGTGATTGGGCACGTGCCGAACTGCCCGACGCGGAATTCTCGGGGCCTCTTGCAACCGATCTCGCGCTTTCGACTGAAGCGGCAAGAATCAAGAATATTCAGGATGATCCCGTGGCCGGGCGCGCGGACGGCATTATCGTTCCGGACCTGCTGTCGGGGAATGCACTGTACAAGGCATTGGTCTACGTCGCCGGCGCCTGCGCCGGAGGAGTCGTCGCGGGCGCATCCGTGCCGATACTCCTCACGAGCAGGGCAGACCCTCCGGAGGCGCGGCTGGCGTCCCTTGCACTCGCGGTCATGATGGCTGAAGACTGACGGAACCACGGAATTTCTCTCGGCATGGGCAATGGCCAATGTTTCGAAACACGCACGGATGTACCGGAAATGTCATATTCGCAGGATGTCTCGCGGTTCTACAGGGAAACATGACACGTGTTGGCATTAAGGACAGCCAGGCATGAAACACTCGCCTGACCTCTCGCCTCGTGTTTCGGACGAAATCCGGAAAACCACCTGCTACATGTGTGCGTGCCGTTGCGGCATCAACGTGCATCTGCTCGACGGCAAGGTGCGCTACATCGAGGGAAACAGGGATCATCCGGTCAACCGGGGCGTGCTGTGCGCCAAGGGTTCGGCCGGAATCATGCAGCACTATTCCCCGGCCAGGCTGCGGGCGCCCCTGTTGCGGACGGGTGAGAGAGGAGAAGGAAAGTTCCGCGAAATCTCCTGGGACGAAGCACTCGATATTGCGGTCAGCTGGCTCGCACCGATCAGGCGGACTGCCCCGCAAAAGCTCGCTTTTTTCACCGGGCGGGATCAGTCCCAATCCTTGACCAGCTGGTGGGCGCAGCAGTTCGGGACCCCCAACTATGCCGCCCATGGCGGTTTCTGCTCGGTCAACGTGGCAGCCGCCGGCATCTATACGCTCGGCGGATCGTTCTGGGAATTCGGCCAGCCTGATTGGGAACGCACCCGCCTGTTCATGATTTTCGGGGTGGCAGAGGACCACGACAGCAATCCGATCAAGCTCGGAATCAGTCGCCTCAAGGAACGCGGCTCCCGCGTGATCGCGGTCAATCCGGTCCGGACAGGATACAACGCCATCGCCGATGACTGGGTGGGCATCACCCCGGGAACCGACGGATTGTTCGTCCTGTCGATCGTCCACGTGCTGTTGAAAGCCGGCAAGATCGACCTTGAATACCTGTCCCGTTACACAAACGCCGCGTTCCTGGTTGATGCCGGGCCGGGCTCGACGAAGCGCGGCATGTTCTTGCGCGACGCCGACGGGCGGGAACAGGTTCTTGATGTCAGGACAGGGCAACCGAAACCCTGGACGGCGGAAGGAGTCATTCCGAACCTGACCGGCGAGATAACCAGGGACGAAGTCCCGTACCAAACGGTCCTCCGGCTGATGGTCGGGAAATACCTTTCGGACAGGTACGCGCCCGAAACCGTTGCCGCGACCTGCGGCGTCAGCGCCGGGCGAATTCGCGGCATCGCCGCCGAACTGGCCGACGTTGCGTTCAACAACTCCATTACGATCGAACAGCCATGGGTGGACTGGCGAGGCGTACGTCACGAAAGGATGACCGGACGCCCGGTGTCGTTTCATGCGATGCGCGGAATATCCGCCCATTCGAATGGCTTCCAGACCTGCCGGGCGCTGCATCTTCTGCAGATTCTGCTTGGGTCAGTCGAGGTTCCCGGCGGATTCCGCTTCAAGCCGCCGTATCCCAAACCTTTCTCCGTGCACCCGTCACCCTGTGGACATCCAAGGCCCGGGAGTTCACTTCCCGGTCCACACCTCGGATTTCCGAAGGGGCCCGAAGACCTGTGCATTGACCGCGACGGAAAGCCGACGCGTATCGACAAGGCTTTTTCCTGGGAGAATCCGTTGTCGGCGCACGGAATGATGCACATGGTCATTTCGAACGCCCATGCCGGCAGTCCCTACCCCATCGACACGTTGTTTCTGTACATGGCCAATTTGGCGTGGAATTCGTCGATGAACCCCACGGGCGTCATGTCCATGCTGACGGACAGGGACGAGTCGGGAGAGTACCGAATTCCGAGGCTGATCTGCGCTGACAGCTATTCTTCCGAGATGGTCGCGTTTGCGGACCTCGTCCTTCCCGATACCACCTACCTGGAACGCCACGACTGCATTTCGTTGCTGGACCGGCCGATCTCCGAAGCCGATGCCGCGGGTGACGCCGTTCGATGGCCAGTCGTCGAACCCGACCGGGATGTCCGGTGTTTTCAGTCCGTGCTCCTGGAGCTTGGCGCGCGCCTTGGATTGCCCGGATTCATCGGAGACGACGGGACCGCCAAATACCGCGACTATGCGGATTACATCGTCAATCACGAGCGCCGGCCGGGAATTGGCCCTCTGGCCGGGTTTCGCGATCCGCAAGGCACCGGCAAGGGGAGAGGCGCGCCAAATCCCGGACAGATCGAAGCCTATATTGCCAATGGCGGTTTCTGGCGCGATCCGGTCCCGGAAGCGGGCCACTACTACAAGCCCTGGAACCGGGACTACCTGGACTGGGCGGTCTCACTCGGCCTCCTGGACAGCCCGCGGCCGTACGTCTTCAACCTGTACCTGGAAGTCCTGCAGAAATTCCGGCTTGCCGCGGAAGGATTTGGCGAACTCCAACCACCTGACAGGCTTCGCGACGGCCTGGCCGCGGCGATGGATCCTTTACCAGCCTGGTGGAACCCGGACGGCAAACCATCCGAAAGCACCGATGATACCTCCGAATTCCCGTTGCACGCACTGACCCAAAGGCCCCCCGCAATGTATCACAGCTGGGGGAGCCAGAACGCGTGGTTGCGCCAGATACACGGCGTCAATCCACTCTACGTTCCCACGTCCGTGTGGGACGAACATGGTTTCGAGGACGGAGACTGGGCTTATGTCGAATCTCCCCACGGCCGCATTCGGGTACCTGTCGCCCGCATGGACGCACTCAACCCCCATACCGTCTGGACATGGAACGCGATCGGCAAGCGCAGCGGGGCATGGGCGTTGCACAGGAATGCGCCCGAGTCGTCCCGTGGTTTCCTGTTGAACCACCTGATAAGCGAGTTGCACCCGCCGAAGGGTGACGGATTCCGCTGGTCCAACAGCGATCCGATCACCGGCCAGGCGGCATGGTTCGATCTTCGTGTCCGGATTCGAAAGGCTCCGGGGGATGGGCCTGCGGAACCGGCTGTTCCGGCACAGTCCTCGCCGGTCGATCCGGGGCCTGACGTGCTCCGATTCGGCCGGGACTGACGATGACCGACCTGCCCCAGAATACGGACCGGCGCCTTGGCCTCGTCATCGACCTCGACATCTGCGTCGGGTGCCACGCGTGCGTCATCAGTTGCAAGGGCTGGAACACGACCGCATACGGAGCTCCGCTTGCCGATTCAGATCCGTATGGCCCCGACCCTTCGGGCACGTTTCTCAATCGAATCCACACGTTCGAGGTCCTGCCGGACGACGGAACGCCGTCGGTGGTCCACTTTCCGAAGTCGTGCCTTCATTGTGACGACGCCCCCTGCGTGACGGTCTGCCCGACGGGCGCGAGTTACAAACGAACCGAAGACGGCATCGTGCTTGTCAATGAAGACGACTGCATCGGCTGCGGGCTCTGTGCCTGGGCGTGTCCTTACGGTGCGCGTGAACTGGATCCCGCCGCCGGTATCATGAAAAAGTGCACGCTTTGCGTAGACCGGATTTACAATGACAACCTGCCGGAGGAGGACCGCGAACCGGCGTGCGTCAGAACCTGCCCGGCCAACGCACGGCACTTTGGCGATTTTTCGGACCCGGACAGTTCCGTCTCCAGGATGACCCGAGAGCGGAACGGTCTCGACCTGATGCCCGAACAGGGCACGCGGCCGGTCAACAAGTACCTGCCGCCGAGAGACCTGGGCTCGCGATCGGGCAATACCGGTAACGGCAATATGGTCGCTGCCTCTGACGGCTCGATCGATGTGCTTGCCCCTCTGCTCGAGCCGGTTGCTGAATCGCCTTCGGGCCTGCTCGGCTGGATAGATCGCACGCTCTCGCGATTCTGATGCACCCGGCGCCGTCGATCATACTGTTCACCTCGATCTCCGGACTGGGATTCGGCCTCCTGGGAGTCCTTTGCCTCGGTTTTCCGGCAGTCTCCGGGCGGGAGGCGTTTCTCTGGTTCCTTGCTGGTTATGTTCTTGCCGGTGGAGGTCTGTCACTGTCGCTGTTTCATCTTGGTCAGCCAACGCGTGCCCTCAAGGCGTTTACCCAGTGGAGATCGTCGTGGCTTAGCCGCGAAGCCGTGGTTTCGATCCTGACCCTGTCGGTAACCGGCATCCAGGCCTTGCTGATCATATTTTCGAGCGGAAATTCCGTCCTTGGGATTGCGGCGTCTGCATTGTGCCTTGCCACTGTTTTCTGCACCGCGATGATCTACGCACAGTTGAAGACGGTACCGCGATGGAACCATCCCCTGACACCTCTCCAGTTCCTGGCGTTCGCAATCGCGGGCGGCACGTTGCTCGCGGGCGAAGACCAGGCCGCCATGGCGGCCCTGGCGATCCTGGCGTGCGTCCAGATGGCGGCGTGGCTGATCGGAGATCAGCGGCTTCTGAATTCCGGCTCGACGGTCGAATCTGCGACCCGGCTCGGCGGTCCCGGCGTTCGATCCGTGCGTTTGCTGGAACCGCCCCATACGGGCGGTAATTACCTGACCAGGGAGATGGTTTTCGTCGTCGGGCGACGCCATTCGAGAGTCATCAGGACAATCTCGATCGCCAGTATCGGAATCCTGCCGCTGTTTCTCCTCGCCCTGCCCCTCGAACCCCCCTGGGTCAGGCCGCTGATTGTCGCTCTTCACATCAACGGCGTCCTGCTGTCGCGCTGGCTCTTTTTTGCCGAAGCGGAACATGTCGTGGGTCTCTATTACGGAAAACATGGCAGCGTGAGGCCGTAAACTGGGACTTCGTCCGGCCACGTACCGGGATACGATCGCCCGGTTCCGGTCCGGGACCGAGTCGGAAAGCATCGGCTGCCAACTGGCCGTGAATTCATGATCCGGGACACTGGAACATCGGCTGGCTGGCTGACGAAACGAGCTTCCTGCCAGACCTTCAGCATGTGCACGGCCTGTCCCGTCGACCCTTGGCGCAAGAACGGGTCCTTTGTCCCCATTGACGCCGTGCGATGGACGTGATCTTCGGCAGCTCATGGCCGGGCTGTTCCGGGAGGTGCCGACCTGCGAACAGGGTCGCGGACTTGTCGTCGCGCCTGAACGGCATTTTCGCCCGACTGTTCGGCGAATCGAACGCGAACGGAGGACATCCACCATGGTTCCCGCGTACAAGCACGCCCTGATCGTTGGTGCCGGTTCCGGGCTCTCGGCGTCCCTCGCCCGCGCGTTCTCGGGGGAGGGAATGAAGCTGACACTCGCCGCGCGCGGCATTGATGACCTGGAAGCCCTTTGTTCGGAAACCGGCGCCACGGCGAAGGCATGCGATGTCCAGTCGGAAGCGGATGTTGACGCGTTGTTCAGCGGTTTCGAAATCGGTGAACCGGATGTGGTGGTCTTCAATCCAAGCGCCAGGGTGCGGGGGCCGATCACCCAAATCGACCGAGGGGAGGTCAAGCGGACCGTCCTGACCGGCGCATACGGGGGTTTCCTGGTTGCCCAGACCGCGGCATGGCGCATGCTTCCGAATCGGCATGGGGCAATCCTGTTTACCGGTGCTTCGGCCAGCGTAAAAGGCTATGTCCATTCTGCAGCGTTCGCCATGGCCAAGTTTGCGCTGCGCGGTCTCGCCCAGAGCATGGCGCGCGAGCTGCATCCCGAGGGCATACATATCGGCCATTTCATCATCGACGGCGGTATCCGGAATCCCTTCCGGCCGGAACGGATCGAGAAGGCGGGCAGGCCCGACAGCATGCTCGATCCAGATGCGATCGCCCGCAGCTACCTGCATTTCCTCAAACAGGACCGCAGTGCATGGGCCTGGGAAATCGAACTCCGGCCGTGGGTCGAGAACTTCTGACCACGGATGACCCGGACGAACCGGGCGCTGTCGCTGACGGCACAGTTGCCGAACTGATCGCAGCGTCCTGACGGAAACGCGCTCATTCCCTGACCTGGAACCGCTGGCCCTGTGCCCGAGAGGCACGAAGCCAACCCTGTGCCAGGATGTCAGTTTCGACCCGGGCGTCCTCCTGTCGGGATCACATCGACCCGCGCCGGTTTTTCTGTCGTGATCCCGGGACAGAAAATCTGATGCCGATGTCCCGACGGACCCGTCGGATCTTGCGCCTGACGCCTGCCAACGCCGGAAATCGCTCACAGAAGCACGATGAACAGAACGCTGATCAGGACGAGGACGATTCCCGCGATTTCCCGAAACGTGCTTCGCTCCCTGAAGACCAGGTATGACCCCGCAAAGGTAAACACCAACTCGATCTGTCCCAGCGCCTTGACATAAGCGGCGTGTTGCAACGCGAAGGCGACAAACCAGCACAGGCTTCCCAGGATACTCGTCAGGCCAACCAGGCCGGATACCCGCCATGTCGCAAGGACACGCGTAATCTGGCCAGGCTGCCGAAAGCGCAAATAAACCGCCATGACGACCGACTGAAACGCCGTCACAAGCGCAAGCGTCAATGAGGCACGCAGCAGCGCGTCACCTTCGCCAAGCGCGAGCGTCGCCCCCCGGTATCCGATTGCCGAGACTCCAAACAATGCACCTGCGGCCAGGCCGTAGCCTGTTGCCCGGTTGAAGACAGCATTGATGCGCAAGACCGATGCCGGGGTCAGGCTTGCTGATGGTGCATCCGCCATCAGAACGACGCCAACCAGGCCGATCAGTATGGCAAAAAGACCAAAGGCGGAAACACCTTCACCGAGGATCAGGAGAGACAGGATTGCCGTTTGAACGGTTTCGGTTTTCTTGAACCCGATTCCGACGGCGAAGTTCCGTTCCGAAAAGAGTGCCACAACGCAACTCGTCGCAATGATCTGTGCAAGCCCGCCGACACAGGCGAACGCGAGAAACTCGAGGCCGATCGCGGGAATCCGCCGCTCCGGGATGACAAGGAGGCCTGCAAGAAGAATTGCGGCAAGCGGCGCCCCGTAAAGGAACCGGGCAAACGTCGCGCCCCCCGCGGAGAGGCTCGTGTCCTTGAGCACCTTTTGCAGCATGAACCTGAGGTTCTGAAAAAATGCCGCTGCGATCGTGATCGGAATCCAGGGGTCCATTCGGCGGTGATGGCACGACCATGTGTTCGCGTCGAGATGAATGATACCCGGCTTTAGAAGACGTCGGTGTATCGCGGATCAAATCGATGTCCTGGTGGGTTGGAATGTCGAAAGACAGGACCACGGCACCTGTCCGCCCATGCCGTAGCGGTCCTTGAAAGCTTGTCCCGATTCGGACCGTCACGGGCCAATGGAACACATCCCGTTTCGGCTCGCTGTGACAGTCCGCGAGCCCATTCCACTACCTGAAGACGTCGATTTGCAAGTTGCGTATTAGGTTCGTTTCCTGGTCCGGAATTTCCAACGGTTGCTGCTGGCAGGCCGGGAACCAAGACCAATGGTTTTCCGGGACATGCCGTACCAGCATCGATGTCGAGGTTCCCGGATTGTCCGGATCGAACCCGGAACTTGCCGGATGTCGGCAAATAACCGCAGAATCAAGCAGTTGACCAATCCGCCGCCATATAGTCCTATACACACCGGACAGAGTGGTCATATTTGCCGCCCGGATTCAAACCAAAGACAATTCAAGGAATCAGTCATGCGATGCCCGTTTTGTGGTGCCTCCGAAACCCAGGTCAAGGACTCACGCCCCGCCGAAAACCAGAACGCCATCCGTCGACGAAGGCTTTGCGTGTCGTGCGGTGGCCGATACACGACGTATGAACGCATCCAGTTGCGTGACCTCGTGGTCATTAAAAAGAACGGGAAACGCGAGGAATTCGACCGCGACAAACTTGAACGCTCCTTGCGAATTGCCATGCGCAAACGATTGGTCGAACCGGAGCGCGTCAACCAGATGATCAACGGAATCCTGAGGCGCCTTGAGAGCGGGGGAGACAACAACATCAGGTCGGAAACCATCGGAAAGGTCGCAATGGACGCACTCGCCCGCATCGACACGGTCGCCTACGTGAGATTTGCCAGCGTCTACATGGACTTCCAGGGCGCCGATGACTTCGAGGATTTTGTCACCGCCTTGCGCCCGACCGAGGATTGACCATTCACCGGCCATGCCTAGCCCGTCAGCAGACGAACGCTGGATGCGCACAGCCATCGAACTCGGGCAACGGAACATCGGACAGGTCTGGCCCTCGCCTGCAGTCGGTTGCATCCTCGTCAAGGACGGCAGGCCGGTTGGCCGCGGCTGGACTGGCCCGGGCGGAATTCCCCATGCAGAAACCGCAGCAATTCGCAGGGCCGGAGACCATTGCAAAGACGCGACTGCGTACGTGTCTCTCGAACCCTGCGCACATTTCGGGAATACGCCACCTTGCTCCAGGGCACTGATCGACGCCGGCATCGCTCGGGTCGTTACCGCGATGACGGACCCCGACCCGCGCGTTTCGGGCAAGGGCCACCAGGAACTTGAGAAGGCAGGGATTCAGGTCAGCACCAATGTCCTGCGGCGCCAGGCAATCCGCTCCCATTCGGGTTTCATCTACCGGGTCACGAAACAACGGCCCTTCGTGACATTGAAATCGGCCGCCGCACTCGATGGCCGGATCGCCACCATGACCGGAGAGAGCCGATGGATCACGTCGAAGGCAGCCCGCCGGCATGTTCACCTGCTCCGGGCTCAACACGACGCAGTTCTCGTCGGCCGGGGCACCGTAGAGGCGGACGACCCTTCCTTGACCGTTCGTCTCCCCGGACTTGAAGCCCGCTCTCCCGTGCGCGTCGTGTTTGACAGCTTGGCCCGCAGTCCGGTCGAATCGAAACTCGGAGCGTCAGCGCGCGAGGTACCTGTCTGGATTTGCCACACGGGCGCTGCACCCGCCGATTCCCTTTCCCTATGGCAAAAGGCCGGCGCGGAAACCGTCAGTGTTGCCAGCCAACCTTCGGGCAGCATCGACCCGGAGCGGGCCCTTGTTTCCCTTGCGAAAAAGGGGCTGACCCGGGTTCTCTGCGAAGGCGGTGGCACGCTTGCCGCAAGTCTTGTTCGCAGCGAACTGGTCGACGCGTTTCTGCTCTACTCCGCCGGTCTGGTCATCGGCAGTGAGGGCAAGGCCGTAATCGGGTCAACGAACTGGACCAGGCTCGCGGACGTTTCGCGATTCCGGCTCGAAGATGCCGGCACGATCGGAAATGACATGTTCAGTCGCTGGATTACGGATGGACTGACGGAGCCGCCTTGATCTCACTTCAGGTAAACAACGGTGATTCATGTCGGGCAGAGCCCATCAGGCGGCCGTTCGATTCAGTTTCGCCGGTCCGTAGGGTGATTGATGACAACGCACCTTACCGTGCGGGTGTGCGTGATACAGACACGACGGTGCCGTGCTATAGTTCCGCGGTTTCCATATGGCCCGGTCAGGTCGCGAGAAGCAAACCGTGCCGGAAGGCTCGCAAGTTTTTCGAGGCACGGTTTTGTGACGGTGGCTGCGGGAGTTTTCGGCACGAATGCCTTGAAACTCGAACCCGACCGCAAGTATTCCCGTCGCTTGATCCCCGGCAAATTGGGCTCCCCTTCGCAGCCGAAACGACACGTCGGGGCACTTTTGCCGGGAATGATCTGGGCCGTGAGGTTCAGTCAGCCAACCAATCCTCGAGGACGACGCCAGGGACTCGACCGAACTCTTTGACATTGTTTGTGACAAGCGGGAGGCCTCGCGCAACCGCCTGCCCCGCGATGAGAACGTCAAAATGGCCCAATCAGTGTCCCCTGTTTGCGGAGGTGAGCCCGTAGTTTCCCGGCCTCTGCTGCATCGCGCCTGGTCAGGTTCAGAACTTCGAAACGAAGCGCATTCACGGCGGCAATGTTTCTTTCGACACGTTGGCTTTTGTAGCAACCGAAAAATAGGGCTGGGTAGAAGGGGACCTTGCGGTGCCCCTTCCCCCGCAGTCCCGGACGTGCCCGCATTAGAGCATCCGGTTCCTCGCATGTCAGTTTCGCTCATTTGGCGTAGATCGAATGGACGACCTTGGCCTGTGGCAGCGGGAACAGTACCAGGATATCTTTCATCCTCGTCCATGACAGTTTCCCGTCGCGGTGTCGACGGCCAAGCCCGCAATGCCAGCTACGTATCACCGCTTTACGAAAGCGGCTTATCTGTTTGCTGTTGCCGGTCAGACCGTAGTAGCCGCAATGCCCCCGGATTACCCGACCAAGGTGCCGGTGTTGCTCCTGGAGCGGGAGATGCCGGTTGTTCCTGCACCAGTCCCGTATGGACTTGGCAGCCCGTGCAAACCGGTCGCGGGCCGTGAACTGACGTACGACCAGCCGACCTCGCCGTGACTTGCCCCACAAGTGGGTGAAGCCGAGGAAGTCGAACTTGCCCTGTCCGTCATGTCCGCCGCCCTGCCTGTGCATGGGCCGGAAATCCACAAAGCGCGTCTTGCCGTCATGGAGCGTGAGCCCATACCGCGCAAGCCGCTTGCCAAGGACCGCGAGCACCCGCTCGCCATCCCGGCGGTTCCTGAATGCAATGACAAAGTCATCCGCGTACCGCACCAGTCGGTGCGCCCCAACGCGTGGTGCCACATCCTCTCTCATCCATACATCCAGCACATGGTGCAGGAAAATATTGGCGAGGATCGGACTAACTACCCCACCCTGAGGCGTGCCTTCTTCGGTGCGTTGCAGGACGCCATTGTCGAGCACTCCTGCTGCCAGCCATTTGTCGATCATCCGTCGAACGACGCCGTCGTTGATCCTCTGGTCAAGGAACCCCCGCAGGTGCTTGTGATCGATGCTATCGAAGTATTTCGAAATGTCGGCATCAATCACCCATCTGAGGCCTTCCACGGCCAGTCCCGTCCGGAGGTCTTTCAACGCTCCGTGGGCAGAATGGCCGGGCCTGAAGCCGTACGAGCACGGCAGAAAGTCCGCCTCGTAGATCGGCTCCAGCAGCATCAGTATGGCTCGCTGCGCCACCTTGTCCTCGTAGGTCGGGATGCCCAGCGGTCGCTGCCCTCCATCCGCTTTCGGGATGTAGTGCCGGCGTACCGGCGGGGCACGATAGCGGCCAGACTTCATACGCCCCAGAAGGTCAAGCAGGTTGGCCTCCGCGTGGGTTTCGTAGTCCATCGCCGTCACCCCGTCGATGCCCGCTGCCCCGTCCACTCGTGTGAGGTTCAGGGCCACGATCATCCAGTCAAGGTCAATGTGGTGGTGCAAGGTCGTGAACACCATGTCCGGGCACGTCCTCGCCAGTTCGGCTATCCGGGTTTGTTTCGTTGACACGATGTCGAAGCTCGACGTCTCCATGTGTTTCCCTCCTCCGGTTCTGTTCATGCGACGCTCCGCTTTCCTTCACCGGGTCCCGATGGCCTCGGTTCCCCGCCTTCACAGGTACTATCAGAGCGCTACGACTCCCGATCCCGCATCCCTTGGGCTTATTGTTTCGCCGTCCGGTACCGTGCGTATCCTGCTGGGGTTCGTTCCCGCTCTTAACGCTCCCGGCATCGTGCAGGCCCGATGCCGGGCCGGGGTCTGGATTGATCTCGCTGGCATTCCCTTTCCAGCCTGTTCCACGCACGGACGGAACCGGGTCTCCCAGGTTCCCTGGCGGTCCATCTACAGCTCTGCAACGTTCCCGCGACCCCGGACGGCCCGTCACGCCTCGCCATGGCGGCGCTTCCGGTGCTGCCCCTGCAAAGCCCACAACAAAGGCACCATCGTTGTAATTTTCGAGGCTCAATAGCGTTGCTTCGCTGCCCGCTGTGTACGCTTCACGACGCACGTTGCCGTACGCCATGCAACACTCGCTTCCGGCTGGCTGGCTGGCCTTTACCGGGCGGGGGTTACACCCGCTGGACCGCGATGTTGGGTTTCAGTTTCGATCTACATCTCCACCTCCTCCCAGCCAGAGCTTTGCCTGGCGCAAGGGCTTATTAGATGGGTTGACAGTGCGATTACGCTGCCAGTTTCCGATCGATTTCACTGGTCGCAGGGATTGGAAACATCTGATTCGGACCCTGGATGATTCCTTGACAAATCAGGCAATTCGTGCGATGCGCGTGTGACGGGAAGGTGCTGATTTTCCCGTCACCAAACGAACCTTGTGCCGAAGGCCAGACCGCATGAGCGAGACCTCCACATACCGCAACATCATCTACCGGCTTCTGCCCGGCTCCAGGGCCAACGCACGGCGCCTGGCCGGACAGGCAGGCGCCTGCCGCTTCGTCTGGAACACGATACTGGGGCAGCACAATGACGCCTTTGAGGAGGCGAAGGCCAACGGGGAGAAACCTCCGTCGGTTTCCTTCTTCTCGCTCGGCAAGGAGTTCACCGGCCTGCGCAACGAAATCCCGTGGCTTTGCGCGTACTCCTTCAGCATCACCCGGTACGTGCTCAAGTACCAGGCCGATGCGTGGAAGGCGTTCTTCAGGGGCGAGGCAGGACATCCACGCTTCAAGTCCCGCCACGGGTCGACGCCGTCCTTCACCATTCCCGAAGCCGTCACCATCAGGGACGACATGATCAATGTCCCGAGGATCGGGCACCTGCGCATCCGTCGGAAGGGCGGCAACCCGTATCCCGAGGGCAAGCCGGTCAAGGCCGTGATCAGGAAGATCGCCGGCAAGTGGTACGTCACCGTCTGCTACGAGGTCGAGGCGGAGGAGCGTCCCGACACCGGGGTCTTGGCGGGCGTGGACATGAACGTCCGCCAGGTGGCGGTGGTGGACACGACCGGAGAGGCCGAGATCATCCCCGCGCCCGATACGGGCCGGATCGATGCGAAGATCGGGCGCAACCAGCGCCGGCTTGCCCGCCAGCGCAAGGGATCACGGCGGCGCATGAGAACCAGGCTCAGGCTGCAGAGGCTCCAGCGAAAGCGGGCCAACAGACGCAAGAACTGGCAACACCGGGTCAGCCGCCGGATCGCGAACCGGGCAAGCACGGTGATTGTCGAGAAGCTCAACACCCGGGGCATGACGCGATCAGCAAAGGGCACGCTCGAGAACCCCGGCACGAAGGTGAGGGCCAAGTCCGGTCTCAACCGGGAGATCCTGAGCACCGGCTGGCATGGCATGAAGGGGAAGCTCGGCTACAAGTGCACGAAGCTAATCGAGGTCAACCCTGCATACACCAGCCAGTCGTGCAACGCCTGCGGGTTCGTTGACCCGGAAAACCGGAACGACCGGAAGTTCGAATGCGTGGCGTGCGGCCATGCCGATCACGCGGACCTGAATGCGGCCCGCAACATCTTGACCTCGGGGACTGGGGTGTCTGCACGGCGAGGGGCGTTGGCGCTGGCCACCCCTGTGACCCGTGAAACTGATCGAAAGCTGGCGGCGTGACGCGCCGTCAACCCATCTTTATAAGTCCCAAAAATAGTTCATGCATGACAATCGATGAAACGCCAAAATCGCTCGGGTGAAAGTCCTTGAGCCGGGCTATCATTGCATTGTTGCCGGCAATCACTGCAATAACCGCGTTCGTGTCCAAAAGGTACTTCAATCGAACACATCCAGGCAAGGCCGCTCCTGCGCTGGATTTTTCTCTGTCGCACCTTCGACGGCGTCATCATCCAGCGGGCCGAGTTCGTGCACCGTTTCCAGCCACCTCCAATCCTGTTCAATGGGCTCAAGGATGACGGCACAACCCTCGGCGCGTATCCGCAGCCGGTCAGTTGAAAACCGGAATGCCTTTGGCAATCTCACGGCTTGGAAACGTCCGGTCATGAACACCTTCGCAATTGCGTCTTTCGGCATGGGAATCTCCAAGTGATATACACAAAAAATATATACCAAGGATTCACCGATCAAGGTGATGCATGGCGTCCTGAAGTGTGAGGCAATGCATCCACCGTTTTCCGGTCGCCGTCATCGGCCTGCTACCGGAAGCGATCACGAACGTCGTGACAGGGATCACGGTCTATCCGGAAGCAGTTCGGTATCGAATCCATTTTGAATCCCAAGCCCAAACTGTCGCCAACGCGGACCGGTGTCAGCAGCCGGGCACGGCGATAGTATTGGTGTGGATTTCTCGAGGCAGACATTGATCACCAGTCTGCCGGGCCAATTCCGTTTGAGCCTCTCCAACAACCACAAGCATGCCTGGCCACTGATCTTCTCGCATTCGAACAGCGCGAGGTTCATCGTGTCGGGACCCATTGCCACTCCAGGCGAATGTCGGGAATCCTCGCTGTGATCGATCTCGCAACCCCGGCCGACGTGACAATGATCGCATTCCGGGAGGGGAACCTCGGCCGAACGATCATGAGACGTGCTCATTGTCCGGCAGTGGCCAGGTACACCTGGCACAACTCCGTCAAGGAGAGGCAAGGTGGCGAGCCATGTGATCCAGGACTGCATTGGCAAACCCCGGTTCAGGAGATCCTGGAAAGAACGCCTTCGTCACGTCGACGAACTCGTTGATGACGACCTTTGGCGGAACTCTCCCGACAAGCAGTTCCGCGCCCGCCGCCCGGAATACGGCCCTCAGGATCGGATCGATCCGGTCGATTGGCCATCTCTCGACGAGCGCGCAATCGGTTGCCTGGTCTATCCTGGGCTGGTCATCGACAGCTCGTGACAGGATCACGTCAAAGTGATCGCGATCGATCTCAGCGAGTTCGTGCCCTTCGATTGCGCTGGCACTGGAGAAAGTCGGATCAGAGAAGTCGGTGCGAACTTCTTCCAGCGAAGACCCGCTTGCCTCCATTTGGAACAATGCCTGCACGGCCATGAGCCGGGCAACGGCCCGCCCGACCATCGGCGGGCCAGGGGCATCCTCCCGGTTCAGCTTCCCCGGAAGGCCGGTGTCCTGCGATCCCGACACATTGTCACCCGGCACCCGGCCCGTAAGGGCCCGAAGGCATTCCCGGCTCGGTCAATCCCAGGCGAAGAGACACCAGGGAGATCGCCGCTTCAGCCGCCTCTCCCCCCTTGTCACCCCTCCCAGGGTCAGCGCGTTCCAGGGCCTGTTCCTCGTTCTCGACCGTCAGAACTCCATTGCCGATGCATGCGCCCTGAAGGTTGAGCTGCATGATTCCGCGGGCGCTTTCGTTGCAAACTGTCTCGTAGTGCGTGGTCTCGCCGCGAATCACGCAACCGAGTGCAACGTATCCGTCAAATCTTTCCCATTTGGAGGCAATTCCGATTGCAGCCGGGATCTCGAGTGCCCCCGGAACCTCGATTTCTTTCCACGACCATCCCTCGGCGTCGATTGCCGACCTTGCGCCTTGCAGGAGTTTCTCCGCGATATGGCGATAGAACGGCGCGGTCACGATCAGGATGCACGGCTTTCCGGCCTTGCTCCCGCCACTATACCGGTGCCTGGCCTGATTCGACCCCGCCATGTCAGTCGGCCTTTTCGGGAATCGGGCGCGTCCCCACGATCTTGATTCCGTATCCTTCGAGGCCGATCACCCGGGTGATCGAAGAGTTCGTCAGGAGAATGAGATCCGAGATACCCAAGGTGCTGAGGATCTGTGCGCCCAGTCCGTACCGCCGAAGAATCTGCGGACTGGCCGAGCCTGCCAGATCGAGGTTGTCGGACATGCCGCGCAACACGACAACGGCACCGCGTCTCTCTTCGGCAATGGTTTTCATCGCCATTTCGAGCTGGTGCGACCGTCCGGGCGTCAGCGCCAGGAGATCGTCCAGGGGGTTGACGACGTGCATGCGCACAAGCACGGGCCTGCAATCGGAGATGTCACCCTTGATCATGACGATGTGTTCAGCGTCGCCAGTATTGTCGGTGAACACTCTCATCATCCACTCTCCGCCGAATTCGGAGTGGACAGCCCGAACGGCGCTCTCCCTGACCAGACTGTCGTGGCGCCGCCTGTACGCGATCAGGTCCGAGATGGTCCCGATCTTCAGCCCGTGCCTTTGCGCAAACGCCACCAGGTCGGGCAATCGCGCCATCGTCCCGTCGTCATTCATGATTTCGCAGACGACCCCTGATGGATTGAGACCGGCCAGGCGGGCGACATCAACCGCCGCTTCGGTATGGCCGGCCCGCACCAGGACACCGCCCTCTCGCGCCCGAATCGGAAAGACATGTCCGGGCGTTGCGATGTCCTGAGGTCCGGAACTCGCGTCAATCGCGACCGAAATCGTTCGTGCGCGATCATGCGCCGATATTCCCGTCGTGACTCCCTCGCGAGCTTCGATCGAAATCGTGAACGCGGTTTCATGACGTGACGAGTTCGAAGCGGACATCAGGGGCAAGCCGAGCGCATCAAGCCGTTCTCCCGTCAGCGAAAGGCAAATCAGGCCGCGCCCGTGGGTCGCCATGAAGTTGACCGCGTCCGGAGTCGCCATCTGGGCCGGGATGACGAGGTCTCCTTCGTTTTCCCGGTCTTCGTGGTCGATCAGGATAAACATGTGCCCGTTCCGGGCATCCTCGATGATTTCCCCGATCGACGAGACCGCGTCCCGAAAGTCGTTATCCATCTCGTCTTCCACCCTGGTGACCCGGATTTTCCGTCAACCGGGCGACGTATCGAGCGAGCAGATCGATTTCAATATTGACGCCGTCCCCTTCCCGGACCCCACCCCAGGTCGTTACCTCCAGCGTATGGGGAATTAGGCATACATCGAATTCTGCGGCAACGACGGAGTTGACGGTCAATGACGTGCCATTCAGCGCCACCGATCCTTTCGGCGCGATGAACCGCATCAGCTCTTCCGGCGCCGACATGCGGACAATCCGGCTGTCCCCCATGGCGGTGACCGCGGAAACGAATGCAACTCCGTCAATATGCCCGGACAGAATGTGACCGCCCAGCTCGTCACCAACCCTGAGCGATCGCTCCAGGTTGACTCGGGATCCGGTCTTCCAGCGCGTGGCATCGAGGCCGACATGGGTCCGGGCGATGGTCTCGGCCGAAAGGTCGGCCTCGAACCAGCAGGTGTCCGGGCCTTTGCCCCGATTGACCGCGGTCAGGCAAATGCCGTTACAGCACAGCGACGCGCCGACATCGACCTGGTCGGGATCCCAGGGCATCGAGATCCTCGCACGCAGGTCCCCGCGCCGTTCCGTCGCGAGAATCGATCCAACGGCTGTGACGATACCGGTGAACATCAGTTCCCCCTCCTCGGCGGTTCCATGCAACGGGGTATCGTTTCACAGGGGTCGGGGCAAGTGGAGCAATGACGGGTCACTGTCCGAATGGGCAATCACCACTCTCACCACGCGACCCGATTCACGAGCGAACGCCGAACAATGTGGAATCTTCCCATTAGCTGCGTTACAGGGGCCGCCACTACCGGTTTGGCCAAGGATGACTGGGCGATCAATGGCGCGAATTCTGATCACATCTGCGATTCCCTATATCAACGGAGTCAAGCATCTCGGAAACCTCGTGGGCAGCCAGCTCCCGTCGGACGTCCATGCGCGTTATTGCCGTGCGCGGGGCCACGAGGTCATGTTCATCTGCGCAACGGACGAACACGGAACTCCCGCGGAAATCGCCGCCGAGGCCGCCAAAATGCCAATCGAGGATTACTGTGCGGAAATGCACACGACCCAGGCCAGGCTGGCCGACGGGTTCCGCTTGTCTTTCGATCACTTCGGGCGATCGTCCTCGCAACGCAACCACGGGCTGACACAGCACTTTGCCGGGAGACTGGCCGAGAACGGGCTGATCAGCGAAGTTGTCGAAGACCAGATCTACTCTCAAGTCGATGGCCGGTTTCTGCCCGATCGCTACATCAAGGGAACATGCCCGGAGTGCGGGTACGAAAACGCCCGCGGCGACCAGTGCGAAAACTGCACGCGGCAGCTTGACCCGGTCGACCTGATCAATCCACGTTCGGCCCGGTCAGGCGCAACCGACCTCGAGATCCGGAAAACCAGGCATCTGCACCTTCGCCAGTCGGCGCTCCGGGATGAGCTGGACAGATGGATCGACAGCAAGTCCGACTGGCCGATCCTGACGACCTCCATCGCGAAGAAATGGCTTCACGATGGCGACGGACTGCAGGACCGCGGCATAACGCGTGATCTCGATTGGGGGATTCCGGTAAAGCGGGGAGAGCACCCGTGGCCCGGAATGGAGGACAAGGTCTTCTACGTCTGGTTCGACGCCCCGATCGCTTATATCGCCGCCACGGCCGAATGGGCCGATGCCAACCTTTTGCCTGACGAATCCTGGCAAAGGTGGTGGCGAACCGACAAGGGAGCGGCGGACGTGCACTACGTCCAGTTCATGGGCAAGGACAACGTCCCGTTTCACACCCTGTCGTTTCCGGCAACGATAATCGGTTCGGGAGAACCGTGGAAACTTGTCGACTACATCAAGTCCTTCAACTTCCTGAACTACGAAGGCGGCCAGTTCTCGACTTCTCTCGGTCGCGGCGTCTTCATGGATGCCGCGCTCGATTTGCTCCCCGCCGACTACTGGCGCTGGTGGCTGTTGAAGCATGTGCCGGAGACTTCAGACAGCGAGTTCACATGGGAGAGCTTCCGGGTCGACGTCAACAAGGACCTCGCGGACGTGCTCGGAAATTTCGTCAGCAGGGTGACGAAATTCTGCAGATCCAGGTTTGACGGAAAGGTACCCGAAGGAGGAACCTACGGTTCCGCCGAAACCCGCGCGATCGATGAACTGGTTGCCAGGGTCAGCGCATATGAAACCCATATGGACAAGATCGAGCTCCGCAAGGCGTGTTCGGAACTCCGCGAGATCTGGACGGTGGGCAACAACTACTTCCAGGCAGCAGCCCCCTGGCAGGTCCTTTCCGAAGACCGGGATCGGGCGGCAGCGATCGTGCGTTTCGCACTGAACCTCTTCCCGCTGTATTCAGTACTGTCCGAGCCGTTTGTGCCCGATGCCGCCGAGACGATGAAATCGGTGACCTCCTGCGATCCGGCAATGACATGGCCCGACGACATACGGGTGGCGGTCGACCGGCTCAGGCCTGGTCGAGACATTCATGTTCCCGACACGATGTTCCGGAAAATCACCGTGGAAGAGCAGAACGTCATGCACGCCAGGTTCACCCGGCGGTAAACTGACCCGACGACATCACGTCTGCGGCTGCGGCCGGTCCCAGGGCCTCGGAAATGCTCCAAGCACATCGTCGATTGCCTGATCTGAAACCCCTTCGGCTCCGGCAACGATGACGACGAACCCGCGGGTCCGGTCGTCCACGACCTCGTCGACCCTCGCACCCAGGCCTGAAGAGGCCAGCGCGTCACCATACACGCGTGCGATGGCTGCCTTGCGTAGATCGGGTTTGAAGACCTTGCCCACGATCGTTTTCGGCATGGTCTCAAGGATCTCGATGTGAACCGGTGCAGCGGCCTTTTCGCTGATGTTGTCTCGGGCGAACTGCACCAACTCCTCCGCTGAAACCTCTCCGCCTTGCATCAATTCGACGAAGGCGCACGGCAGTTCGCCCGCACGTTCGTCAGGCTGTCCAACAGCCCCGGCAACCGCGACGTCTGGGTGAGCCGCCAGGACTTCCTCGATCGTCTCCGGATCAATGTTATGGCCGCCGCGAATGATCTGGTCCTTTTCCCTGCCGGTGATCCAGAGATAGCCTTCGGCATCACGCCGGCCAAGATCACCGGTGCGAAGATACCGGCCACGGGCATACAGGTTGCTGTTCCGGTCGGGGTCCGTATAGGTCTCGCCCGGATTCACGCCCGGGCTCGAGACGCATATCTCGCCGACCTCGCCCACCTCACATTCGGAGATGACTTCGCCGTCCTTGTCGAAGCGGAATATCCGTGCGTCGACATAGGGAAAAGGGAACCCGATGGAGCCGATTCTCTTCTCGCCCGCGGGGGGATTGACCGAAACCAGGCAGGTCGCCTCCGTCAGCCCGTAACCCTCGAGGATGGCCAAACCGGTTGCCTTCTCGAATCGCTTGAACGTCTCGACCGGCAAGCTCATGGATCCGCACAGCGCCAACTTGAGGCTGGAAATGTCGGCATCTACCGGCCGCTGAAGCAACTCCGCGACGGCAGTGGGGACAACGACCGTGAAGTTCGTCTTCCAGCGCTCGCAGAGCTTCCAAAAATTGTCGAACACGCCTTCGCCCCGGAACCCCTGGGGTGTCACCAGGACCATGTGCGCACCGGAGCACATGCACCCGCTCCAGACGGGATAGGCCGCGAAAACATGAAACAGAGGCAACGGACACATCACGATATCTTCCGGCCCGAGGAGCAACTTCGTCGCCAGCCAACCATTGTAGAGCACGCCGGAATGCCTGTGCTGCACGATCTTCGGCGACCCGGTCGTCCCGCCCGTATGGAAATATGCACAGTAATTGTCGTCGCCAGGCTCCTCGAAATCCAGTGCATCACCGTTCGCCCCGGCGAGAGCAGAATTCAATTGCAGGACGCGCGCGCCGTGGGAAACAGGGGTCCTGGGGCGCAGGAGCGGAATCAGGAACCGAAGTGGCCCCGAAACGTGCGGGAGCAAGTCGACTTCGACCAGGGTCTCGACCCCGGGAGACATCGAGACCGCTTCCGCTGCCTTCTGGGCAACGTCCGCTTTCGGAAACGACCTGAGCGTCACGAGTACCTTCGCTCCCGACTCCTTCAGGAGAGCCGCAATCTGGGAAACCTCGAGAAGCGGATTGATCGGATGAACGATTCCGGCGGTCATGCCGCCTAGAAGACAGACCAGGGTCTCGGGCGTCGTCGGAAGCATGTAGGCGACGACGTCGTCCTTCCCGATACCGAGTGACCGAAAGAGGTTGGCTGCCCGGGTGACCTGGTCCGTCAATTCCGACCATGTCAGGGTCGACGCCATGTACCCTGGATCCGACTTGAGCTGGAAACTGACTGCCGGCCTGTCCGGAACGAGATTCTTCGTTGTGCACAGGCGTTGATAGACCGTCCTTTCGTCCCAGCGTTCCTCGAATGCCAGCTCCTCTTCGATGGCAGTCATATCCGCCAGGCTCGAAACCCTGATCTTTTCCATGGACCCGTCTCCGCTGTTGCCCGGAAAGAACACAAGCACAGAACATGCTCACATTGCAACCAGGCAGGTATCGGGATCGCCTCGTCACTTGCTGGCCCCGACCATCATTTGCCGGGACGCCAATTTCCGATGAAACCGGGTCCTGGCCGTTTCGGCTCGTCCGTGACCGGGTACCGCAACTTCCAGGGCGCCGGGCGCCCGGGCGATGTTTCGTAGGCGGATCGCGAGACCGCGACTTCTTGATTCCCGGGACGATGACCGGACCCGGCCGGATCAATATGACCGCGGAAGACCCAGGGAATGCTCCGCGAGATACGTCAGGATCAGATTCGTTGAAACCGGGGCAACCTGGTACAGGCGCGTTTCCCGGAATTTCCTCTCCACGTCGAATTCACGCGCGAACCCAAAACCGCCGTGGGTCTGCAGGCAGGCTTCCGCGGCCTTCCATGACGCGTCGGCCGCCAGGAGTTTCGCCATGTTTGCGTGTTCAGCGGAAGTCCTGCCCGAGTCGTACCGCCGCGCCGCCTCCCGCACCATCAGTTCCGCCGCCCGCATCTCGGCGTAAGCCCGCGCAATCGGAAGCTGGATTCCCTGGTTCTGGCCTATGGGCCGCCCAAACACCTTGCGCTCGCCGGCGTATTTGCACATCCTTTCGATGAACCACTTGGCGTCGCCAATGCATTCAGCGCCGATCAGGATCCTTTCGGCGTTCAAGCCTGACAATATGTATCGAAATCCGTCGCCTTCGGTCCCGATCAGGTTGCGCGCCGGAACAGGCACATCTTTGAAGAATACCTCGGTCGTCGCATGATTGATCATCGTTTCGATTGGCCGGATCGTCATGCCGGATTCGGCAGCGTCTTTCATGTCGACGAGGAACACCGACAGGCCCTTCGTTTTCTTGCCGGATTTTCGGGTTTCCGTCTCCGGCGTCGTCCGCGCCAAGAGCAGCATCAGGTCCGAGTGACCGGCCCGGGAGGTCCAGATCTTCTGGCCGTTGACGACGTAACGATCACCGTCACGCCGGGCGAAGGTGCGGATCGATGTCGTGTCCGAGCCGCATTCCGGCTCGCTGACGCCAAACGCCTGAAGGCGTAGCGCGCCCGCCGCTATGGCCGGCAGGTATTCGCGTTTCTGGGTTTCGTTTCCGTGCCGCAGTATGACGCCCATGATGTACATCTGGGCATGGCATGCCGCAGCGTTTCCTCCCGAACGGTGGATTTCCTCCAGGATTGCCGCAGCGGCGGCAAGGGGCAATCCCGAGCCTCCGTACATCTCGGGAATCAACGCCGCGAGAAATCCGGATCCCGTCAGCTGCGATACGAACTCGGTCGGATAGTCATTCTCGCTGTCGAGCCTTCGCCAATAAGGTGCGGGGAATTCCGCGCACAGTTTCGCGACCGCCTCCCGGATGTCCTTGAAATCATCGCCTGCGAGGGACTCCTGCATCGCGGGTTGTCTGCCATGAATCGGAAGCCATTGCCACCTCGGAAACCCGGCCCCGCCGTTCCGCTTATCCCAACCACGGGCTTTCCACCCGTCGGATTGTTCTCTATTTGAAGGCCCAGCATTTGCATACTGGAGGCATCCAAATGGCAAAGATCAAGGTCGATAATCCGGTCGTCGAACTTGACGGCGACGAAATGACCAGGGTCATCTGGCAGATTATCAGGGACAAGCTCATTCTGCCTTATCTGGATATCGATCTCAGGTACTTTGACCTGGGCATTCAGGAACGCGACCGGACGGACGACCGGATCACCATTGATGCGGCGCACGCAATCAGGGACCACGGCGTCGGAGTCAAATGTGCGACGATCACTCCGGATGAAGCCCGGGTCGAAGAATTCGACCTCAAGTCGATGTGGCGGTCTCCCAACGGCACGATCCGAAATATCCTTGGCGGCGTGATCTTTCGTCGACCCATCATCATTTCGAACATTCCCCGTCTCGTGCCCGGCTGGACCAGGCCGATCGTCGTTGGCCGCCACGCATTCGCGGACCAGTATCGGGCGACTGACCTGCGGTTTCCCGGCCCTGGTAAGCTGACGATCAAGTTCGAAGGCGAAGACGGAACCGTCGAAGAACGCGAGGTCTTTCAGTCTCCCGGATCCGGAATCGCGATGGCCATGTACAACCTCGACGAGTCGATCCGCGACTTCGCACGCGCGTCATTCAATTTCGGATTGTCGCTCGGCTGGCCCGTGTATCTCTCGACCAAGAACACAATTCTGAAAGTGTACGATGGCCGTTTCAAGGACCTGTTCCAGGAGATCTTCGACAACGAATTCGCCGACCGGTTCGAAGACGCCGGCATCTTTTACGAACACCGGCTGATCGACGACATGGTTGCCGCGTCGCTCAAGTGGTCAGGAGGTTATGTCTGGGCCTGCAAGAACTATGACGGCGACGTCCAGTCAGACACTGTTGCCCAGGGCTTCGGCTCACTGGGCCTGATGACCTCGTTGCTGATGTCTCCGGACGGCAGAACCGTGGAATCGGAAGCAGCGCACGGAACCGTGACCCGTCATTACCGGCAACACCAGAAGGGTGAACCAACGTCGACAAATTCGATCGCGTCGATTTATGCCTGGACTGGCGGATTGCGGCACAGGGCGCGGCTTGACGAGAACACCCGTCTCGAGAACTTTGCCGACACCCTCGAGCGGGTCGTCGTCGAGACAGTCGAGAGCGGTTCAATGACCAAGGATCTCGCGCTGCTTGTCGGCCCCGATACCTCATGGCTCACGACTGAATCCTTCCTTGACAAGATCGACGAGAACCTCGGTCGCACCCTTGCCTGAGGTTCCCTGCTTCCCCGAAAGTCCACCAGTTTCCGAATTGCGAAATCTGCCGTGTCGAACCCTGGATTCCCGGGGGCGCATGTGACAAGGTCGGCGCCATGACCTCGTCCGACCCGGAAACAGAGGTCCTGGCTGGCAGGTTTTCCGCCCTCGCCCTTGCTATCGGCAGACGTATCTGGGCCGGTCCATTGCGCCCTTCATCGTTTGAAGGCCGGGGATGAAACCGGCTTCTTCGTCACGTCCGCAGCCGTTCAGACACCTTCGACGATCGTGTAATCCCTGGTCGCGGCCGGAAGCGCGTACTTCAACGCATCCTGGTACTCCGCTGAATCGTAGAATTTCTTCGCGGTCTCCATGTCGGCGAATCGAATGATGACGTTTCGTCCCCTTCCCGACCCCTCCAGGTGTTCACAAGCCCCGCCACGCACGAGAAACTCTCCACCGTACTGTTCTACTGCCGGGCCCGCGAGCGCGGCGTATTTCGCGTATTGTACCGTATCATGCACATCTATCCTGACAATTGCGTAAGCGGCCACGATCCTATCCTTCCAGTACTTTTTCTGCTGCAGTAATCGCCTCGCGGGCGCGAGACGCATCCCTGGCACCGGCCTGCGCCATTTCGGCCCGTCCTCCCCCGCCGCTTCCTCCGAGAGCGGCAACAGCAGCCCTCGCCAGATCGACCGCCGAAACCCGGTCGGCCAGATCCGGCGTGACGCCGGCAACGATTGCCGCCTTTCCGTCGAGGTCGGAGATCAAGAGGACCGCTCCCGACCCCATTCGGGCCTTGTGTTCATCGACAAGGGACCGAAGGTCCTTCCCGGACAGATCCCGGACGACTCCGGAGAAGAAAGGGACACCGCCAACCTGCCTGATCTCGTCCTTTTGCCCGTTCCCGCTCGCGCCGAGTGCAATTTCACGTCGAAGGCGTGCGACCTCTGCCTTGCTGGACTTGACCTCGTCAATGAGCGACTGGATCCTTTCCACGACTTCATCCGGGCGGGATCCGAGTTTCCGGGCAGACTGATCCAGACTCCGCCGCACATCCGCCAGGTAACGGAGTGCAACGCTTCCGGTCAACGCCTCGACCCGCCGCACCCCGGCCGATGAAGCCGTTTCGTTGACAACCAGGAAAGGACCGATTTCACCTGTCCGGCGAACATGAGTCCCGCCGCACAATTCCATCGATGCGGTTGTCCGCTCGGAGCCCCGGCCGCGTCCCGCGTCGGTTCTTCCCATCGAAACAACCCGAACCTCGTCACCGTATTTCTCGCCAAACAGTGCGATGGCCCCTTCCTCCTGCGCACGCTCCGGCGTCATGATGACGGTTTCGACCTCGGAATTCTGCCGAATCAGGTTATTGACCATCACCTCGACGTCATGGATTTCCACGCCTGACATCGCCTTCGGATGGGAGAAATCGAACCTGAGACCGTCGGAGGAGTTCCGGGAACCGCGCTGGGCCACGTGATCGCCAAGAACGAAGCGTAGTGCTTCATGGAGGAGATGGGTTGCAGAATGGTTCGCGCGGATTTTTTCCCGCCTTCCCCGATCGACTTCGAGCCTCGCCGTGCCGTTGAGCGCGACGGTGCCCTCGACAACTCGGCCTGAATGCACAAACAGGCCCGCACGCCGATTGACGTCGGCGATCTCGATCGCCGCACCGTCAAAATACGCGTTGCCCGTGTCCCCGACCTGCCCACCGGCCTCGCCGTAAAACGGCGTCTGGTTGAACACCAGTTCGACGGACTGGCCCGAATGCGCCTCGTCCGCCCGGCCCTGGTCAGTGACCAATGCAAGCAGGGAAGCTTCCGCGAAATCCCTGTCGTAGCCGAGGAACTCGGTTGGTCCGTACTGCTCCCGCAACTGGAACCAGAGTTCGTCCTGCGCCGGGTCCCCCGATCCTTCCCATGAAGCCCGCGCCCGGGCCCTCTGTTCATCCATGTTTCTTTCGAACCCAGCGACATCAACGCTCAGGCCGCGTTCCCGGAGTATGTCCTCGGTCAGGTCCAGTGGAAATCCGTAGGTATCGTAAAGCCGGAACGCCGTTTCACCAGGCAGGCTGCTCCCTGTTTCGAGGCCCGTGACTTCGTTCTCCAGCAGGCTGAGGCCCCGGCTGAGCGTTTTTCTGAACCGCTCTTCTTCATTGTGCAACGTGGTCTCGATCAGCGCCTGCGCCTTGGCGAGTTCCGGAAATGCCTGGCCCATTTGGGCCTGAAGTTCGGGGACGAGCCGATACATCAACGGCTCCCGGCAGCCGAGCAGATACGCATGGCGCATGGCTCTTCGCATGATTCTCCGCAAGACGTATCCGCGGCCATCGTTGGAGGGCAGAACACCGTCAGCGATCAGGAAGGAGGTCGAACGCAGATGATCGGCAATGACGCGGTGGTGAACGTTGCACGCACCATCGGGGCCGGTGCCCGACTGCTGTGCGGAAGCCTCGATCAGTGACCGCATCAGGTCCGAGTCGTAACTGTCGTGCTTGCCCTGGAGCAGCGCTCCGATGCGTTCGAGGCCCATGCCCGTATCGATGGATTTCGACGGAAGTTCCTCCTGGCTTCCGTTCTCGAATTGCTCGTATTGCATGAAAACGAGATTCCAGATCTCGACATAGCGGTCGCCGTCTTCTTCCGGCGTTCCCGGCAACCCCCCGGGGAGGTGATCTCCATGATCATAGAAGATTTCGGAACACGGCCCGCACGGGCCTACCGGACCCATTGACCAGAAGTTGTCGCTGGTCGCGATTCGAATGATGCGTTCGTCGGGCAATCCGGCATAGCCTTTCCAGACTTCGGCGGCTTCTTCGTCGGAATGATAGACGGTTACCCAAAGCCGGTCTTTCGGAATTTCGAATTCACGCGTGATCAGGTCCCAACTGTAGGCTATGGCGGCGTCCTTGAAGTAATCTCCAAAGGAAAAATTGCCCAACATCTCGAAAAACGTGTGGTGCCGCGCCGTGTACCCGACATTGTCGAGATCATTGTGCTTGCCGCCGGCCCGCACGCATTTCTGCGAGGTCACCGCGCGAACATAGTCGCGGGTTTCGAGGCCGGTCAGTACATTCTTGAACTGGACCATGCCGGAATTCGTGAACATCAGGGTCGGGTCGTTCTCCGGCACCAGCGGCGAGCTGCGCACGATCGTGTGCTCCTTCTCCTCGAAGTATGCGAGAAACATTGACCGGATATCGTTCAGACTGATCATGTGAGCGCGGCTCGTCGCAGAAACGGTTCGCGGTCATTACAAAACCAACCGGTCCCTGTCCACAACCGGGCATGTGGCCTCACGGCCCGCGTTTGTGCCGACGCGTTCCTGAACCGTCTGCGGAATCAGCGAGGTGTCGGGAAACCCGATCGCGGCCCGACAACCTCGTTTCGAGAATGTATGGCGGAAGAATCCGATGGCATACTGGAAACTTGGTTTCGCCTTCCGCGGACCGCTCGTTCCGCGTCACGGACGTTCATTTCGGGATTCCGCGTGGGCGTGAATCCGGTCCCGCGAGAAGATTCCGGACCTGCCGGCGTCATGCCAACGGCCCTGCTTACGTGCGTGCCGCCGGGACAGTCACAAAGCAGGGCCGTTATTCGAATTCAGGTCTTTTCCGGGAACCGTACCTCAGCCATTCACCGCCTTGGGCTGGGTACCTTCTTCGATTGTCGCGGCCTCGCTCTGAAGCCCGTGCGCTTCCCGAATCCCGAATTCGATCTCATCCGCGGTTTCAGGATGCTCCTGAAGGAACGTCTTCGCGTTCTCGCGGCCCTGCCCGATCCGCTCATCGCCGAATGAATACCAGGACCCGGATTTCTCGACCACTCCGGTTTTCACGCCGAGGTCAAGCAATTCTCCCGTCCTCGAAATGCCTTCGCCGTACATGATGTCGAATTCGACCTGTTTGAATGGAGGCGCGACCTTGTTCTTGACCACCTTGACGCGCGTGGTGTTCCCCACGACCTCGTCGCGATTCTTGATCGCCCCGATTCGGCGTATGTCGAGGCGAACCGAAGCGTAGAACTTCAGGGCGTTTCCGCCCGAGGTCGTCTCCGGAGACCCGAACATGACGCCAATCTTCATGCGGATCTGGTTGATGAAAATGACCATGCAATTGGACTTGGAAATCGAGGACGTCAGCTTTCGCATCGCCTGGGACATCAGCCGCGCCTGGGCGCCAACCTGGGTGTCACCCATATCCCCTTCAAGTTCGGCCCGTGGCGTCAGGGCGGCAACCGAATCGACGACAACCAGCGACACGGCTCCCGAACGCACCAGGGTATCGGTAATTTCGAGGGCCTGTTCACCGGCATCCGGTTGAGAAATGAGCAACTCGTCAAGATCCACGCCGAGCTTGCGTGCATATGTCGGGTCAAGGGCATGTTCGGCATCGACGAATGCGCATACGCCGCCCTTTTTCTGCTCTTCCGCGATCACGTGAAGCGTCAGGGTCGTCTTTCCGGAGCTTTCCGGCCCGTAGATCTCGACTATCCGGCCCTTCGGCAATCCGCCGATACCGAGAGCGATGTCCAGTCCAATCGATCCAGTTGATGTCGAATCGAGTTCCATGACCGCGCCTTCCTGGCCAAGGGTCATGATCGAACCCTTTCCAAACTGGCGTTCGATCTGGCCAAGCGCAGCTTCGAGAGCCTTCTTTCTGTCCATCTGACGCCTTTCGTTCAAACTCAGCAGATTTGCCGTCACGGGATGCCTCCTTATTTCATATCGCCTGAAAGGCGACAATCTGAACCGGATAAATGTTCGTTTTTTGTTCTTCCCGCCCCATATAAGAACAAAAAGAGAACTTTGCAAGCACTTTTTTTTGACCGGGCACGTCATTCGGGTTCGCCAGCCGAAACGGGACGGCACGAAAACCGTTGCGACCGCGGCAGCGGCGGGCGCAGGAAGCGCCCGGGATGACGAACGACAAAAGCTTCCCCGGCCTGCAGACTGGTCCTGCCTGGCGGCAGTCAGGACCGGAATTCAGGTCGAATCGGGATCTCAGTTGCCCCGATAGTTGGGCGATTCACGCGTGATCTGGACGTCGTGGACGTGGCTTTCCCTCAGGCCCGCGCCGGAAATCCGGACGAAATGACACTCGTTCCGCATTTCCTCGATCGTGCGGCAACCAGTATACCCCATCGCGGCCTGCAATCCGCCGACTAACTGGTGGATGACTCCCTGTGCGGCGCCCTTGTAGGGAACCTGGCCCTCAATGCCTTCAGGCACCAGTTTTTCGCTGCTTACCTGTTCCTGGAAGTACCGGTCCGCGGACCCGCGCGCCATTGCGCCAAGCGACCCCATGCCGCGAAACGACTTGTAGCTTCGGCCCTGGTACAGGAACACCTCACCTGGCGCTTCATCGGTTCCGGCAAGCATCGATCCGGCCATCGCGCAATGGGCGCCTGCGGCAATTGCCTTCGCAAAGTCCCCGGAGAACTTGATTCCGCCATCGGCAATCACCGGTACGTTCGACTCGCCCGCCTCCCGTGCACATTCGAGAATCGCCGTGAGTTGCGGCACGCCGACACCCGCAATAATTCGTGTCGTGCAGATCGAGCCGGGGCCAACCCCGACCTTGACCGCATCCGCGCCGGCATCGATGAGCGTTCGTGTCGCCGACGCCGTCGCCACGTTTCCGGCAACAACCTGGACGGCGTTTGACAGTTTCTTGACACGGTCGACGGCGATTGCGACGCTCGCCGAGTGTCCGTGCGCAGTGTCAATGACGATGACATCTGCCTCCGCATCGATCAGGGCCTCGGTCCTCTCGAAGCCGTCATCGCCGACGGTCGTCGCTGCGGCGACCCGGAGGCGTCCCAGGTCGTCCTTGCATGCCTGCGGATTGAGAACGGCCTGCTCTATGTCCTTGATGGTCAACAAGCCTGACAAACGACCTTCCCCATCGACAACCAGGAGCTTCTCGATTCGTCTCGCATGCATGAGCGACTTGGCAACTCCCAGATCGGCCGGTTCCCTGACGATCACCAGGTTCTCGGAGGTCATCATTCTTGATACCGGGATCGCGTCGCCCGCGGCGAACCGCATGTCCCTGTTCGTGACGATGCCAACGACACGGCGCCGGTCGTCGACGACTGGAAATCCGGTCACCCGGTAGCGATTCTGAAGACGTTTTGCATCTGCCAGGGTCTGGTCAGGCGACAGGCAGACCGGGTTGTAGACGACACCGCTGACAAACCGTTTCACCCTGCGGACTTCCCTGGCCTGCGCATCGATGTCCAGATTGCGGTGGACAACCCCGAGGCCCCCTGCCTGGGCCATGGCGATCGCCATGCGCGATTCGGTCACGGTGTCCATGGCGGAGCTCAGCAAGGGAATGTTCAGGTTCACCGAGCCGGTTAGCTGCGTCGTCGTGTCGACTTCCGATGGCAGGACCTCGGACTCGGCTGGAACAAGCAGCACATCGTCAAATGTCATTGCGTCGCGTATCACCATGCTACCTTCTCCTGCCTGCCTCGTCCGACACGCGTCGCGCTCATTTCAGGAAAATTCCGGACGGTTCATGACGCCGCAGATACAAGATCAGGCTGAACGATACAAAGGTCGCTTTCATGGTGGACGCTTTGCCAGATCCACACGCTGCTATTGCTTACCGCACTTCGATCGCCATTGTCTCCCGCTCTTATCCCGGTGCACGTTGAAGCTGATGTTTCTTCCATCGCCCGGTTTCGCGAAATCCCTGTGCATCACGACATCACGAATCAATCGGAATACGCCCGAGTCGAGCTCGGGCGAGAACACCTTCGAAACGGTCAGTCCACTGATCCCCTCCCTTCGGCCCGGAACCCGGATGCCACGACAAACATCTCCGAGCTGTCCTGGCGGCTTGAGGGAGGTTTCACCGTCCGTACACGCCTGAAACCTGACTTGAGCCTCGCCTGGAGCCCGCTTTGGGCCCCCCCTGCCAATACCTTCAGAATCATCGCACCCCCCGGGACCAGCACGCCAAGGGCAAAATCGGCAACCGCCTCGTTCAGGGCAATGAAACGCAATTGATCCGTCCGGCGTTCGCCCGAAAAGGATGGAGCCATATCCGACATCACGACGTCGAACTCGCCTCCGAACCGGCGAACGATGACGTCGCCGCAACCCGCCTCAAGAAAGTCCATTTGCAGGAATTCGGCACCCGGCACCGGTTCAACCGGGTGCAGATCGAGCCCGAAGACGGCACCCTTTCTCTTCCCGTGCTCGCTCCCGAGCGCATTCACCCGGTCGACCGCGACCTGAACCCATCCGCCGGGGGCAGAACCAAGGTCCAACACGCGTGCGCCAGCACCAAGAAAGCGGAATCGATCGTCGATCTCCATGATCTTGTAGGCTGCCCGTGACCGGTATCCTTCCGCACGCGCGCGATGGACATACGGATCGTTGAAATGGCGCGAAAGCCACCGGGTCGACGCGGTCTTTCTTCCCTTGGCCGACCTGACCTTGACGCGGAGCGCCCGTCGGCCGCGGCCCGAGTGACCTCCCCGGGGGGTCATGCAGCCGACGCTTGCCGTTTGAACGCCCCGGCCGCAATCATCTGGGAGTACAGGAGACCCTCTCGCAAACCGCAATCCGCCGCCGTCAGGCGTTCGGCCGGCCAGACCCGCATGATCGCCTGCAATATGGCCGCACCGGACATTGCCAGGGATTGCCGGTGAAAACCGTTCCGGAACAGGCCGCGCGTCGGTGACCGCCCGTTGCGAATATAACCGTCGACAACGGCATCGATTTCACCCGCGCTCAGTTCCAGGCCATGGACCTTCTTCCTCTCGTACCGCTTGAGGCCAAGGTGCGACGCCGCAATCGTTGTTACCGTACCGGACGTCCCGATGATCTGGAACCTGTCGCCCGCCCTCAGGTTCACGGACTCCTCCAGTGCTCCGATTCCCTCTTCGAAACAGCACGACATCAGCGCGTAGCGGGCGGAATCGCAGGTCACATCAGAGTACCGGGCACTCAATGTCGCGACCCCGTAAGGCACCGAAATCCAGTCGATCAACCGGGCGGAGGAATGCAGTTTCACGCGGGGTTCAGCATCGATCCCCTTGCCGTCGCCCGGCAGGTCATCTCTGCCGAAATCGAGCCGGACAATGTCTTCGAATCTGTCGCAAGGCATACAATTCCGGAAATCAATCAGGACCAGTTCGGTCGAGCCGCCACCGATATCAATGACGAGGAGCAGGTCGGTTTCGCCGGCAACGAATGGCGCGATGCCCATGACCACGAGTCGGGCTTCCTCCCGGGGGGTTATGATCTCCAGTGACAATCCGGTTTCTTCCCGGATTTTCTCGATGAATTGCGAACCGTTTTGTGCCCGCCGGCAGGCTTCGGTCGCGACCATCCTGACCCTGCTGACCTTGTGTTCCTCGAGCTTGTTTCGGCAAACCCTGAGGGCACGCAAGGCACGCGAAATCGCATCGTGTGACAAGGTGCCGTACTTTTCCAGACCATGTCCCAGGTACACGGCCCGGGAAAAGGAATCCACGATCCCGATGTCACCATCGAGAGGCCTGGCAATCAACATCCGACAGCAGTTGGTTCCGAGATCGAGAGCCGCAAAAGGCGCATCCGAAGGGGAAGTCGCCCCTCCGAATTCGTCCTGCCCGCAAGGGGAAAAGTCATGAATCCCGGCGATGTCCATTGGCACGTCCGCGTCTGCCCCGTCTGAATTCCATAGCTGCCCCCGACAGGAGGAAACTAGGGGCGGAGCACAATCTTGACAAGATGCCTGTGGCCAGCGGACAACCGGAACCGGCAACCCGACAAAGACGTGACAGGGCGTCGTTATTTGGCAAGATTAGGTCGATTTCGTTCACTGCCGGAGTCATGCGTAGGCGATAGGTGCAATCCTGAATACGACGCACCCGGTTCGAAAAAGAGGTCCGGAATGCCCGAATTGACCGTCGTCTACTGGCGAGACATCCCTGCACAGGTCATCGTCGGAAAAGGCCGGAAATCTGCAAGGTACCAGCTGCCCGAACGGTTCGAACAGGCCATCGACAGATGTGCCATGAAAATCGGTGCGATCGGGACGGACGCGTATCTCGCCGAATGGCGAAAGTCGGCTCCACGGGCCGTCAATGGAGACCCGCAGGAAGTTGCCGCCAGGGAGGCAGCTCGAATCGAGGCGGAATTCGACACGGGACGAATTCGTGAACTCATCAGGAATGATGGCTGGGAAAACGCGAGAGAATGACGAATCCGGGCACAGGTTTTACGGTGGCAAAAGGCGTTCATGCGATTTCCCCTTCCATCGACGATGGCAGGCGCCAGATGACCCACGCACCGGATTCGAATCTTGCACGTTTCCTCGAGGGTTTCTCGATCGAAGTCATGCCGCGGACGGCGGCGAAGATTCGCCGGTTCCGGGACATAATCCCGTCGGGAACCCGGGTTTATGTCGCCCATATCGAAGGGACCCCGATTCAGGACATGGTTGCAACCGCGATGCGCATCCGGTCCGAAGGGTTCCCGGTCATGCCCCACTTTCCGGCCCGGATCATCAAGGACCGGGCGACCCTCAGGGACTGGATCGTTCGATACCGCGAGGATGCCGACATTGATCAGGCGCTCCTGCTTGCCGGAGGTGTAAAAAAGCCTGTCGGTGACTTCAGCGACTCCATGCAGTTGCTGGAGAGCGGCCTTTTCGGCGACGCGGGGTTTCGCAGGCTGCACGTCGCCGGGCATCCCGAAGGCAATCCGGATATCGATCCTGTCGGCTCGACCGCCGGTGTGGACCGGGCCCTTGAGTGGAAACAGAAGTTTTCGGAATCGACCGATGCGGAAATGGCGATCGCAACCCAGTTCTGCTTCGATGCAACACCGGTCATTCACTGGCTCGACCGGCTCCGGGATCTCGGAGTCACGCTGCCGGTGCACGTGGGTGTCGCGGGACCAGCCAAGCTTCAGACCCTGATCCGTTTCGCCGTTGCCTGTGGCGTGGGACAGTCGCTCCAGGTCTTGCGGAAACGCGCCAGGGACATCAGGAAGCTGCTGACGCCGTTCGAGCCCGATGATTTCCTGAATGCACTCGCAGATTACGACGCCGGTTGTTCCGAATCGGGAATAGAGGCTGTTCACTTCTTTCCCCTCGGCGGGATCATGGCATGCACCGACTGGGTCGCGGCCCATCGCGGAGCCGGCGCGGCCGGCGAGTTAGCCGCTCGGAAGGAGACGACATGACACGGACAATCGTTGAATCCCGGAACCGAACGGCGGTCATCGGTTTCGACCAGCCATTCTGTGTCATTGGCGAACGGATCAATCCGACCGGGCGAAAGATTCTCGCTACGGAACTGGAGGCCGGAAACTTCGAGACCGTCAGGAAAGACGCGCTCGAACAGGTTGCATGCGGAGCGACCATGCTCGATGTCAACGCGGGCGTCGTTTACAACTCCAACCCGAACCCCAACGAAACCGAACCGCCGCTGATGAGGAAATTGATCAGCCTGGTGCAGTCCCTTGTCGATGTCCCTCTCTGTATTGACAGTTCCGTTACCGGCGCCCTCGAGGCCGGACTCGAGGTCTGCAACGGGCGCCCGTTGGTCAATTCCGTCACGGGCGAAGAGGATCGCCTCGAGTCCATTCTGCCTCTGATCAAGAAATACGACGTCCCGGTCGTCGCCATTTCCAACGACGACAGCGGCATTTCGGACGATCCCGATGTGCGTTTTGCCGTGGCGAGGAAGATCGTCGAGCGTGCTGCAGACTTTGGCATTCCGGCTGAAGACGTTGTCGTCGATCCGCTCGTCATGCCGGTCGGAGCCATGGCCACGGCCGGACTTCAGGTGTTCCATCTCGTTCGCCGTCTCCGAACCGAACTCGGCGTCAATACGACGTGCGGCGCGTCAAATGTATCCTTTGGCTTGCCGAACCGCCACGACATCAATGCCGCCTTCCTGCCCATGGCAATCGCCTCAGGCATGACGTCGGCAATCATGAACCCGGTCCGGCCGCATGAAATGAACGCCATACGCGCATCCGATCTCCTGATGGATCACGACAAGAACGGTGCGAACTGGATTCGGCACAACAAGCCCAAGGGAATCGAAGAAAGTTCGGCGCGCGTAAGGCGGAGAGGCGAGCGCCGGAGGCGGAGAGCCGCCTGAGCGGGTCAATCAGGCGCCGGACCGGGCATCTTGCCCGGAAAATCCCTTCCGTGAGCGCAACCTGAGAATGGTACCCGAGGCCGGACTCGAACCGGCAAGCCTTTCGGCGGGGGATTTTGAATCCCCTGCGTCTACCAATTCCGCCACTCGGGCACGGGAACGCTGCTAGGGAGTAGTCGGCAAAGTGGCCATGTGTCAACGGTAACCGCTGTCGTTGCTCCGCGGACCATCAAGCGAGATTCCTGGTCAACCCACAAAAACCTGCAATTGGGCGTCCTTGCAATCCTCTACATTCTGCTCGCCTCTTCGTTCAAGACCAAATCGCCAGACGTGAACACGCCCCGGTTTCTTTTTCCCGAAGCAGGCGGCCTGCTGCTGGATGGCCGCCATGAATCGACCGCGATTCCGGTGGAATCGGGATCTCGGTTCAAGGCACGTCGGACGCACTGACGGAACTTGCTAGCGGCTGAAAAGTTCACAGGTATAGGAGGCGCTCTTTTCGCGGGACCACGGTGTTCACGCAGGCAACACCGGTTCGGGCGGCGCGAGTTCGCCTTCAATTCAAGCAGGCAAGACCCCATATCAATATCCAACCATGCTGGATGGAGAAACACGATCGGCATAAGGGTTGACAGTCGTTTCAAGTGCCGGGCGGAGGAGCGCGCAGCGCGGTTCGGTATCGAGCTTAAGTACGAAGGCATTGGCGACCGCCTGATGGAACTTCGCAAGGAGGCGTTCGACAAGTACGATGTTCGCGCCCTTTGGAGCACGCCTGGCCATGCGACCCTGGCCGGAATGCGCGGCGTCGCCGAGGCGCTTCGCAACAACGGTGACCTGGAAGCAGCTCATTTGGCCGCCGAGATCATTCGCGAGGTCGAGCGGGAGGGCGGCAGCAATGCCGCTTGACGGGTTTCAGAAAGGCATAATTGAAGTTGTCCGTGCAAACCGGGACGTGGAGAGCCCGTTCGCCGGTGGTTCCGCGATTCGGCAACACGGTATCCGCCTTGGCGATGACCAGGATGTTTTCACGTCGGGAAACCTTGAGACGATCATGCGCCGGGACACGCAGGCGCTCACGACCGCCGGCTACACCGTCGTGCCGGGCGACAGCTTTACGGGTTTCCGGGAGTGTATCGTCGCGAAACCGATGATCGGACGAACAGTTCTTCAATGGACACGGGGACTGGTTGACGAATTTTATGCGCCCGTACCTGATCCCCTTTTCGGATTTCGGCTTCATTTTGCGGACCTGGCAGTCAACAAGGCCCTGGCGGCAGGTTCGCGAATGGAAAAGCGCGACTTCGTGGACCTGTGGATGCTCGACCGGCACGTAATGCCGCTCTGGCGAATGGCCTGCGCCGTACCAGGCAAGCAGCCGGCACTGAACCCGTTTTCCCTGATCGAAAACATCTCACGCAACTGGAATTTCGCTGCCGGGAAAGGAGCCCCGGCCGACGGCCTGCTTCTCACTCGCGAGCTCTCTCTCGAGGAGGTTGGGAGCGGTTTGACCGACAGCATCCACGAGGCGCGGATCGTGCTCCGCGGTGTTGCATCTGAATGTTACGGGCGGCTTGAGGTCGACGCCCAAAGACAACCCGTCTTGACGAGGGCGGTCACGACGGGCGGGCACTGGGCAACTCCTCAGCCAGGAGGCGGAATGCCATCCTTCGAAGGGGTCGATAGCGAAATGATTGCCGGGCTGATCGAGGAATACGGCCCGGAAGGTAGCCGCTGATCGACAGAGTTTGTCCGTCTTGATGAAGATGTGGTCGCGATCCTGGTGGTGCGCATTCCCGGGCTTGCGGGTCCGAAGGTCCTGGCCCTGGACCGGACCAACTGGAAACTCGGTTCACGGGACGTGAACATCCTGGTCCTCGCCATCGTGACGCAACGGTTTCGTGTGCCATTGATGTGGAGCCTGCTCGACCACGGGGGCAACTCGTCAACAGCATAACGCATCGCGTTGATGCGTCGCTACCTGCGCCTGTTCGAGGTGTCCTCGATTGACGCCCTGCTCGCCGACCGGGAGTTCGTCGGTGCACGATGGCTGGAATTCCTCAATGAAAACAATGTCCCGTTCGTCGTCAGGTTGCGTGAGAACCTGCAGGTCCGCACCGAAGACGACGGCATGCTGAGGCTGTTCCGCACGCTGATGCACAAGAGCCGCAGAGGCAGCAAGCGCAACTGGACCGGATGGCTGCATACCATGACGGAGAGACCGGAAAACCGGCTGAAGTTCGCGGCAAAGCGGATCCGGGGAAAGGAGAGCCTCATCATCGCGACAAACATGGCTCACCCCCGGCGCGCATTGCATCTCTATCGTCGTCGCTGGGCCATCGAATGCCTCTTCCCGGATGCCAAGACCCGCGGCTTCAACATCGAGGATACCCACATCACCGGTTCCGCCAAACTCTCGACCCTCCTCGGAATCGTCACCCTCGCCGTGACGTGGGCACACCGCTGCGCGACCCGGGTGATGGGGCGCAAGCCAATCCGCCGGAAGAAGCACAAACGTCTCGAGAAGTCCTGGTTCCGAACCGGGTACGATGCTCTTCGGAGGTGGATCATCCACGACCCGGAAGACGCACTCATGGCATGGCAAACGACCATCCCGAAACGACCCGTCAAATTACCTGAAAACCAGTGAGTCGTGTACTGTGTTCCGGGTTGGAAAGACACTGGCATTCGCGTACGTCAAACCGGATGCGGCCAAGGCAGGCACATGCCTGACGGTAAATGTCATGGGGCGGTACCGGAGTGCAAAGGTCCTTGACCGCGCAGCGTATGACCCCGAAAACAGACTTCCCAGATCGGATTGTCGGGGAGACCTCGCAGCATGAAAATTCCGCGAAAGATGCGCGCCGTGGTCCTGACAGGACATGGTGGACCGGACAAGCTCGAGGTCAGGAATGACTGGCCGGTCCCGGAACCCGGGCCGCGGGACGTCCTGATCAGGGTATCGGCCTGTGGAATGAACAACACCGACGTCAATACGCGATCCGGTTGGTACGCGAAACAGGTGACCACTGCCACGACGGGTGAGGCAGCAGAAGGTACGGATCTCGAAAATCCCACCTGGGGAGGCGGTTCGATCGCGTTTCCCCGGATCCAGGGAGCCGATGTCGTGGGCGAGGTGGTCGCCTGCGGAGCCGAGGCCGACCACGGACTGCTCGGAAAGCGCGTCATGACCGACAACTGGCTGCGCGACTGGGATGATCCAACGCGCCTGGACGGTGTTGGGTACTTCGGATCGGAACAGGACGGAGGGTTCGCCGAGTTCACGATGATCGACCATCGGAATGTCGGGACCGTCCAATCGGGCCTCAGCGATGCCGAACTGGCGACGTTCTCATGCTCCTACACGACCGCAGAAGGCATGCTTGAAAACGCCGGAGTCGGCTCTCGGGACCTGGTACTGGTCACCGGTGCGTCCGGGGGCGTCGGTTCCGCTCTCGTTCAATTGGCCAAGCGGCGGCGTGCAATGGTCATCGCACTGGCATCCGAGGCCAAACACGCGCAGGTGACAGGACTCGGAGCTGACATCGTCTTGCCCAGGTCGCCGGAAAACCTTTCCGAGGCCATCTGGGAATCGGCGGGAACGCGAAAGGTAACCGTCGTTGCCGATGTTGTGGGCGGACCTGCCTGGCCTGACCTGATTGAGCAGCTCTGCCGGGGCGGGAGGTACGTGTGTTCAGGCGCCATTGCCGGCCCCGTGGTGTCCTTCGACCTTCGCACGCTGTACCTGCATGACCTGACCCTGTTCGGCTCAACGATCGTGCCGCCATATATCTTTCGCAATCTTGTCCGATACATCGAAAACGGAGAGGTCAGACCGCTTCTCGCCGCGACCTATCCGCTCGAGGACTTCCATGCCGCCCAAGCCGCGTTCGTCAGCAAGAAGCACTTCGGAAACGTCGTCATGACCGTCCGGGACCGCTGATGGCACTTTGCGAGGGACGTTCGATTGGTCAGAAAACGAAATGAGGCCCGGGTCGGGATCGGGACCGCCGGTGCGTCTCCTCGACGAGACGGGGCCGGACATGGCGAAGTGCGACGAAGTCCGACAGACCACCCGATCGGCCGACCTCGCGAACACGTACGGAATCGTCGGAGTTCACCGTGGTCTTGATTGCTCTTCCCGTCGGGATGACCATTTCGTCCAGGCCCGCTCCGCCGGGAACGACAGGGGGCCGTCTCCTGGCAACAAGTCTGCCGGAACCCAGGGGCCGCCCTGACTTCACCCTTTGCCGAGAGCGGAATCGCAACCCGGGTATGGAGACGCGACGTTGAAGATCACCCGTTTGTCCGTTTTTCACAAGGATTTGCCGCTAAGCAAACCGTACAGGTTGTCAGGAGGCCGGCTCCGGCTCGACGGACTCGATGCGACTTTCGTCAAGATCGAAACGGATGCAGGGCTGGTCGGCTGGGGTGAGGGCACGCCATGGGGACACAGTTATGTCGCGGCGCACGGCCCCGGAATTCGGGCCGGACTGGCGACATTGGCGCCGGTCATTCTCGGCAAGGACCCTCGGCTGGTCGGCCATGTCGAGCAGGCCATGGACGTGTGCCTTCCCGGACATCTTCACGCCAAGTCCCCCGTAGACATGGCGTGCTGGGACATTGCAGGGCAGTCTGCCGGGCTGGCGATCGCGGACATGCTGGGCGGAAGGTATCCCGACGGTACCGCGATCGCTTCGTCGGTGTCGTCGGGAACCACGAACGAGGTCATCGACGAGATCGAACGGTTCAGGGCGATGGGCTACGGCTCGCATTCGGTCAAGATCGGCGTCGGCGTCGAGGAAGACATTGCCTGCATTCGTGCCGTGCAGGCCATTCGGCGGCCGCGCGAACGCTTCCTCTTTGACGTGAACCGTGCATGGTCTCGCAGGCAGGCGCTGGCAATCCTGTCCGCCGTCGTTGAACCGGGACTGGCGGTCGAACAACCGTGCGAAAGCCTGGACGACATGGCGGCAATTCGCCCCATGACGTCGGTTCCGATCAGCGTCGATGAATCGCTGGTGACACTGCAGGACGCAGTCCGGATTGCCCGGGACGGGCTGGCAGAGATATTCGGGATCAAGATCAACCGTGTCGGTGGATTGAGCAAGGCGGCTCGAATTCGCGACATCGCAATGTCTCACGGGATCGATTGCTACGTGATGGCGACCGGTGGAACCGTCCTTGCCGATGCTGAGGCCGCCCATCTCGCGCAAACGATCCCCTCGCACCGCCGACTTGGCGTCTGGGCCTGCCAGGATATGATCACATGCGAAGTCGCGCCGGGCCGCGGACCGCGAAACCGGTCCGGAATGCTCACCGTCTCGTCGTCACCGGGACTGGGATTCGCACCCGACGAGAACCTCCTCGGTGATCCGACGGCAGTTTATGAACTCTGAGGCTTGGCCGGATGGCGAAGATAGTTCACCATCGCGACGAGTGGGTCGCAAGGGCCCGGGAAATCCTGCCGGCCGGAGGCCTCGGAAACTTTGACCCGGGGGTTTTCATCCGCAAAGGCGCCGGTTCGCGCGTCTGGTCCGAAGACGGGCGCGAATTCATCGATTTGCTGATCGGGTCCGGGCCAATGATCCTCGGCCACGGCCATCCCGAAGTCCTTGAAGCCGTTTCTGAACAGCTGCCTCTCGGAATGTCCTTCTTCGCCAACAATTCGCGGGCAGTCGAATTGGCGGAGGAGATTTGCCGAGCCGTTGCAAGTGCGGAACAGGTCCGGTTCGTATCGTCAGGCGGTGAGGCCGACATGTTCGCCATGCGCCTGGAGCGTGCGCACTCCGGACGCGACCTGATCCTGAAATTCGAGGGCGGCTATCACGGAATGTCGGCCGAAGCCCAGATGAGCCTGGCGCCGACCCGCCCGGCGAATTACCCGGACGCCATCGCCGACAGTGCCGGAATCCCCGATGCCGTTCGCCGCGGCATTCTGGTCGCCCCGTTCAACGACATCGAATTCCTGCAGAAGCTTCTTGACCAGCGAGGGGACGAGATCGCGGGCGTCATCGTCGAACCCCTTCAAAGGATCATTCCGGCAGACATCCGTCTTCTCCGGCAGCTCCGATCAGAGTGCGATCGTCATGGAATCATGCTGATATTCGACGAAATCGTCACCGGCTTCCGCCTGGCCTACGGAGGGGCCCAGGAACACTACGGAGTCATTCCCGACGTCTGTACGCTCGGCAAGGTCATCGGGGGCGGCTTTCCGCTTGCGGCCATCGCCGGGCGAAGAGACGTCATGGCCCATTTTGACCGGGAACAGGTCGGTGCGGAAGGTTTTCTGATGCAGGTAGGAACGTTGTCGGGGAATCCGGTCGCGGCATCCGCCGGGCTGAAAACACCCGAGATTCTCCGCCGCAGCGGAACCTACGATCAATTGCGGGCATCGGGTAAACACATCATGTCTGCGGCATCGGCCGCCTTGGACGGCGCGGGCCACGCGCACCGGGTTGTGGGTCTCGAGTCGCTCTTTGATGTCGTTCTGGCAGCGCAGCGTGTCACGGACTATCGAGAATTCATTGCCGCCGACAAAGCCAAGGGAGATCGATTCAACGCATCCCTCAGGTCGAACGGAATTCTGAAAGCACCGGGAAAACCTACGTGTCAACCGCCCTATCCAAAGATGATCTCGACGAAATCGAGGGCGCGTTCAATTCAGCAGCAAGTGCCCTGTAATTCCGCATTCAGCGCCGGGGGACGATCATCCAGCATGCAGTTGGAGTTTCCGGCAACCTGGTTCTGGCCAGGTCCGGGATTGCATACGGTCCACGAAAGAGTGTCAAAGGGGACTGAAGGGTATAGAACCCTTGGCCGTTGCGTTTCCAACGCGGCCACCTGGCTGCCGGCCGACGCGGCGGATTGAATCCAGCGGAGTCAGTTTACCGATTCTCCCGAACCGCAATTCCTTTCTGAAAACACCACGCCGATCGATACCTTGCTCGCCCGACTCTACCAACGCACGATTTCTCTGGCCCAAAGCCCGTATGCACCCTGGGTACTCGGTGCAGTCAGCTTCCTGGAAAGCTCCGTGTTTCCGATTCCCCCCGATCTGCTCCTCATCCCGATGGTCATCGCGGCGCCCAACCGGGCGTTCCTGTATGCCGGGATCTGCACGATTGCCAGTGTCGCGGGAGGCGCGGCAGGATACATGATCGGTGCCCTGATGTTCGAGCACATCGGGCAGCCGATCCTGATCCTCTACGGCATGCTGGATCAATTCGCCGCTTTCAGCGAGAAATTCAATGCGCACGGCAGCCTGGCTGTTCTCATTGCGGGGCTGACCCCGTTCCCGTACAAGGTCATCACGATTGCATCCGGGGTCACGGGACTCGACATGACGCAGTTCCTCCTGTGGTCCGCAATTGCTCGGGGACTTCGTTTTTTCATTGTTGCTGGCCTTCTGTGGAAATTCGGTGATCCGATTCGAAACTTCATCGAACGCCGGCTCGGCCTTTTCCTGAGCGTGTTCGCCCTGCTTCTCGTCGCCGGCTTCATACTTGCCGCCTGGATTTGACGTCGTGAACCGTTCAATTCTTGTTGCCATAGCCATCGCAGGATCGCTGGTCCTGCTCGGAGGCGCATTTGCCTTCGAACACATTGGCGGGATGCCCCCGTGCAAGCTCTGCATTTGGCAACGTTGGGCTCACTTCGGGGCCATCGCCGCGGGACTCGCCGCAATTGCCCTCGGCAGGACACGCGTGTTCGCGGTACTGGGCGGGCTTGCAGTTCTGTTTGGCGCGGGCGTGGCGGGGTATCATGCCGGGGTTGAGCAACAGTGGTGGACGGGTCCCGAGACATGCGCGGCGCTGCCCCCCGCCGCAATGTCGGCAGAAGAACGGCTTGACGAACTCCTCCAGACCCCGGTGATCCGTTGCGACGCTATTCCCTGGTCCCTTGCCGGTGTCAGCATGGCTGGCTGGAACGGCCTGATTTCGCTGGTCCTTGCCTGGATCTGGTTCCAGGCGGTATTGGCCAGGCGTGGTTCGGAAGCGAGTTCCGCCTCCTGAATCGGGCGGGAATTACCGCAAACACTTGCCCTGCAATTGACCCTGTTTCCCGAACCTGTCGAGAAGAAAGCGCCTGAACCGTAACCTGCCTTTTTCCGTAAAATCATTTCAGAAGTTCAGGTTCAATCGACCAGCCTGTCAACACCATCGCAAACCGAAGATCCTCCGCTCGGCCGGCAACCGTCGGGCGACCGTCCCCGCGTCCGGTCTTCGCCACCAGCGTCAGGAGCTTTGGCGAAGCGCCGCGCGGTCGCTTCTCCCCGCGCCCCTGCTGGCTTACCAGACCCGTCGTCACGTCGAGGCAGCTGCGAAATTTGCCTGGCTCGCAAACCTGCGCAGCCGGAACGCCTCCGACTCGTCCAGGCGCAGGTTCTGCCGTACGATTCGGGTGAATCCGAACACGAAATACGCGTGCTCCATCGTGTTCGCGCTCGGAGCGAACACGCGATGCTCAGAGCACGCTATTCCTCGAGTTCGATATCCCAGTACAGGAAGTCTATCCAGGTACGATGCAGATAGTTCGGAGGGAACTTCCGCCCGGAATTCAGCAGTTCATCCGGAGTTGGCCGCGTGGGTTTCCTCAGAAGATGCATCCGGGACTCTTTCAGGGATCGCGAGCCCTTTTTCAGGTTGCAGTCGGTACAAGCCGCGACGACATTGTCCCAGGTCGTGCGACCGCCCTGGGACTTCGGGACGACGTGGTCGAATGTCATTCTTCCGTCAGAACCGCAGTACTGGCAGACGAATCCATCGCGCAGAAAGAGGTTGAAGCGGGTGAATGCGGCAGTGCGTACGGGCCTGACATAGGTCTTGAGCGAAACCACCGAAGGAATCCGCATCTGAATCGACGGTGACCGGACGAAGCGATCATACTCGGCAATGATCCTGACGCGGTCGAGAAAGCTCGCCTTGACTGCATCCTGCCAACTCCACAACGACAGGGGGAAATACGACAGCGGGCGAAAGTCCGCGTTCAGCACCAGCGCCGGGAAATCATGTGACCTGACGGGTACTGCATGTGCGTATTCTTTGGGCGCTTCAATGGCCATTTTTTCCTACCCCGGTATCCGGCGCCTGCCACCGGAAGCCTCGCCGGCGGGTTTGTGGCCAGATCGCTTTAGAGTGGCCTGACCTTATAGTCTGGTTTTCCGGATGAACAACAGTCGGGCAGGATAGAGGCGTCATTGTTGCCAATTTCCAACAGGAACTGCCTGATCTGTATCACGACGGCCACAGTTGCGACGATCGGCGTCATCCTCGTGTGCAGCGAAGTACGCCCTGTTGCCCGCATTCAACCGGCGTCACGGCAACGGCGAATATGTGCTTGCTCCCGAGGGAATTCGGCAACATGCTATCGGAACACGACTGGAAGGATGCAGTGATCGAAAGACCCGTACCCCCTGACATTCTCGAAGCGGCAATCTATGCCGATGACCTCGACGCGGCGGAACGGTTTTACGGAACGGTGCTCGGCTTCCACAAGATTACCAGGGTTGGCGACAGGCACGTCTTCTTTCGATTCCGAAACACGGTGCTCCTGGTTTTCAATGCGTCCGAGACCCGCAAGCCTTCGGGAAACCCCGACCTGCCCGTACCGCCCCACGGGATGGCCGGAGACGGTCATGTCTGTTTTGCCGCGTCCGCAGGCGATCTGGATCAATGGGCAGACGTGTTCCTGGCGCATTCGATCGCAGTCGAAGCCGACTTCCGATGGCCCAACGGGTGCCGGTCGATCTACGTTCGCGACCCTTCAGGCAATTCGGTTGAATTTGCGGAACGGGGACTGTGGTTTCCCGGGACCGTAAGCGACGATTGAAGAGTGACCGTTCAACCCCTCGAAGCCGATCGCCACCGGCAGGACGTCAGCTTTCGATGAGGTGCCTGACGAGGAATTCCCGTGCAACCGCCAGGCCGTCCGGGCCAATCTGGTGGCCGATGCCCCTCGAGAGGTGCGTCGCGGTTTCGAATCCCAGGGCCTCGAGCGCGTCGGCCGATTGCTGCAGGTTCGAACTCGGAATCATCTCGTCATTCTCACCGTGGACAAGGAGGACCGGAGGGCGGGAGAGAATCAGTTCGCCCTTCGGCAACAGGTAAGCGGCGCCGGAAAACCCGACCAGTCCCGCGATTTTTTCACGCCTCCTCGGGATCACGTTAAGGGCGATCATCGTTCCCTGCGAGAACCCGACCAAAGCTGTCTTGCTTGCGTCCACGGATTCCCGGTCGGCCATTTCATCCAACCAGTCGTTCAGGACGGCATGGGATTGTCCCGCGGCCACGGCCGCTTCCGTTTCACTCGAGCCATCAATCCACGGGATCGGAAACCATTCGTAACCGAACGGGTTCGACGTGCACGGGAAAGGCGCGTTCGGGGCAACGAACGCAGTATCGGGCAGAACATCGGAGAGAAATTCGTGCAGGGACAAAAGGTCGCTGCCGTCAGCCCCGTACCCGTGGAGCAGCACGACCAGGTGGCGTGCACCTCCCTGTCTTGCACCCGCTCGCTCGAATTGAAGCGTCGTCATGCGCGAACACCCTCCCTGTCTTTCGCGTTCCGGTAATGGGACCACAACAACCGGGCGGCGACCGCCCGCCAGGGCGACCAGGCCCTGGCCGTCTCGGCGAGTTCGCGTTCGCTCGGCCGTTCCGGAAGTTCGAATAGGAGGCGCGCTGATTCCCGCAGCGCCAGGTCGCCCGCCGCAAAGACATCGGCGCGCCCGAGGGCAAACATGACATAGATCTCGGCTGTCCAACGCCCTATTCCCGGGATTTCGGTCAAGCGCTCGACAACAGCTTCATCAGTCATCGATTCAAGCGAGGCGAATTCGACGCGGCTTTCGGCCAAGGCGCGGGCGTACCGCACCTTTTGACCGGACAGACCGCAGTTTCGAAGACTTTCCGTCGAAGCGGCACACACCGCGTTTTCCGTGTCAAGCCCCGCCGCCTCCACTTTTTTCCAGACGCTGTCGGCGGCCGCGACGGAAAGCTGTTGACTGACGATCGCACCGAGCAACGCACGGAATCCCGCCTCGCGCCGGCGAAGAGGCGGCAATCCTGATCGCTCGATGACCTTCGCGAACCGTGGCTCCTGCTTTGCAAGCCAGGCGGATCCTTCCGCGATGCAGTCTTCGGTTTCGATGGTTCGCATGACGCTCATTGGCTTTCCCTCGTCCCGACCGGACCCATTGGCGATTCTGTCGCAGCCGCGCCTTCAAACCTGATTGTCGACAGCCATTCAAGACAGGCCTCGACTGACTCGACAACCTTGCAGTTCGGCAAGGGTGGACGCCCTAACATCGCGACCGGCAGCCCGAGAATTCTTGCCGCTTCGAGCTTGCTTTCCGCCATCCGGCCACCCGAGTTCCGGGCGACGAGCCAGTCAATCCCTTCTCTCCGGAACAGTTCGACCTCGCTTTCCACGCTGAACGGCGGCCTGCCGGCAACCCAGTTTCCGTTCGAAGCCGGGAACGGTTGGTCAGGGAGATCGATCACGCGGCAAAGCAAGCGCCGGCCCGGCAGGATCGACGCAAAATCCCCGGCCCTCTTCCGGCCGGTCGCGAGAAACACGGACGCGTCCTCAGGAACCAGTTGCGCCAGATCCTCCACTGCCGCGACCGGGTGCCAGTCGTCCCCCGGCCCCTGCGCCCACGGCGGACGTTGCACGACAATGTGCGGCAAGCGGAGACATCGGGAAACCCTGCAAGCCGTTTCCGTCATCCGTTCCGCGAACGGGTGGGTCGCGTCGATCACCACGTCGGTTCCGGATGAAACCAGGTAATCCCTGAATCCTTGCTCTCCATTGAAGCCGCCCTTTCGCACGCCGGTTCCGTCGACCGTCATGGGGACCCGCGTAAGCCCGGCAAGGGAATATGTCGTCCTGAACCGTTCGTCTCCGGCGAGTTTTTCCGCCAGGTTGCGTGCCTCAACCGTTCCGCCGAGAATCAGTATGGATCGCACGAACGCATGAGCACGCGCTGCTGCGTTTCTCCCTGAGCTTTCATCTCTCTTCAGCATGCCCAACGATCTGACCTGTCCGGTTGACGACAATGACGTCGACTCTGCTCACCTTTCCCTGCAAAATCCGGATCAACCTCGTTCGGGCATCGCCTGCAATTGCCTGGGCGAGATCATTTCCTGCAATTTCGACCGCCTCGAGGACGGTATTCGCCTTCGATACGTCTGGCAGCCCGATTTCAATCGAACGCCGGGAAAGTGCTCCGAAATCAACTTGCGAACGACTTGAATGAAGGTCCGACGCGCCCTGTGAGAGCTTGGTGATCTTGGCAATGCCTCCCCCGATCGTCAGCCAAGGCAGCGGATGCCTTTTCAGGTATTTCAGCAACCCGCCCGAAAAATCCCCCATATCCAACATGGCGTGATCGGGAAGTCCGTAATGTCTCTGGACCACCCGACCCGACGTCTGCCCGGTGCACCCGGCGACATGGTCCAAACCGCTCGCCCGCGCGACATCGATTCCCCGGTGGATCGACGCGATCCATGCCGAGCAGGAATACGGACGGACGATCCCTGTCGTACCGAGAATTGAAATTCCGCCGAGGATACCGAGGCGCGGATTCCAGGTACGTTCGGCAAGTTGACGACCGCCGGGCACGGTGATGGTGATTCGCACGTTGGCGGACGTTTCGTAGCCCCTGGCGACTGCGTCTACCGCCGATGCCATCATTTCCCTGGGAACCGGATTGATCGCCGGTTCTCCGACCGCGATCGGCAACCCGGGACGAGTCACCGTCCCGACGCCTTCACCCGCGGCAAACGAGACACCTCTGCCAAACGATTCGACGCGGGCCACGATCAAGGCGCCATGGGTCACGTCCGGATCGTCTCCCGCGTCCTTGATGACGCCCGCTTCGGCCCAACCTTGACCTGATCGGCAGCTCTCGAGCTTGAATTCCGGTTCCTGCCCCCCGGGCAAGCTGATCCTGACCGACTCCGGGAACGTCCCGCCCCACAGCGCTTCTGCCGCACCCTTGGCCGCGGCCGTGGCGCATGCCCCGGTCGTCCATCCGCTGCGCAGCGAAGTCTTTGGCTTTCTGGATTTTCCGAACATTCAACCGAGTATAGGCGGGCGGTCAGGTTTTGCCTGTTTCACGACGTGGCGAAATTTGACCGTTTGACACATCCAAATCTTGGATAGGGCCGAAGTACGCAAGACACAGATCCCCCAATGCCACATCCGCCATGCTCTCATGCTTCGTCGCCCAACCCGCACGATCGGAAAGACATGGACCAAAGTGACAGACATCGCCTAGCCTGAATTTAGGTTGAAGAGATTTTCTCGATGCCAGATGAGCCGCTTCCGATGCTTGTCCGTCAACGATATGGGACAGTGCCAGTTCAATTCGGAATGGGCAGCTTTACTCAATGCAGACGAAAACACCGGTTGCCCTGCGTCGTCAACTGTCACCATACCCTTGTCGAATGCCGCGTCCCACAGCGCCGAGAGAAGCAGACCGTTGTGAACATTCAGTCGTTCTGCATCATCGGGACAGTCTTTCCATGGGATGATGTGGGAGGCGCGCAACAGGGCCGGATCCGTTATCCCGGTCAGGGGACAGGTACTTTGCCAATACGCCATCAGCCGGTCTCGAAAGATGTCCTGACCTATCCGTCGAATGACGTAACGCTCTGCTTCGGTTTGCCGCGGCAGCCCCTTTATCTTGGCTTGGAAGTCATCAAGCGGACGATCAGGAAGGCTGATACCAAGTTCATACACTCTGGGCATGAGAGCGTAGAGTTCGGAAAGTGTTGAAAACGCGCAGCGGGCGAGACCAGGCCCCCGTATTTTTCGAGTCAAGTGATTTAGTTCACCAATCACGCCGGGATGGTCAAGGGCGAGAAACCATGGACCTGAACAGCCAGTTGCAGCGAGATAGATCTCACCTGCCGCCGTGGTTGATCCGAAACGTGCCCACCCCTCCTCTTCGCCAAGATTGCGTCGATAACCGTTTTGCCAGGAAACCTTATGGCACTCCTGTGCGACAACGAAGCTCTGGGGTTTTTCAATCACAAACCGAGTTCCAAGAACTGGCCACCAGCCTCCATACGATCCCAAGCACTCAGAACAAGACGCCTGATCCGGTAGTCACCGAACTTGCGGACTTCCTTTTGCTTGAGCACGCGAAAGGTCTCAGACGGATAATCGGTGCCCATTACGTCCGATGGATCGAGAATATAGCGAAGCTCGTTGCGGTTGAGTCCATATGCACGGGCAAAGAATGCATCTAGGCCAGCACGAAGGTGAGCGCGACGTTCCTCGTTCCATGAAAATGGTGGCCCATCGAATCCCAGATCATGTGCGAAGGGGGCTATGGCGCGAGATGTATAGGTAAGTTCTAGCGTTTTCGGCAAGAGGAACCTAAGGCGAGCCTCTGTAAAATACGTCGGGGGCAAGAGCGGCAATTGCTTAAAGGTTTTATACTCTAGATGCGTTCCACCAATTTTTTGTCGAGTGGCATAGTCAAATACCAGCGAACAGAGGCTGGCAACACTTGCAACGAATAGTCTTGAATCGCAAACATTTGGGAATTTCAATGGCAACGGGTGACCAACTCCAACTTTGGGAAAAATCGTCGCAATCACTGTCCGCTCGTCGGTCGCTCTGGCGATATCCCTCCACCCCATCAACCAATTTCGTGTCCAATCCTTTGCCGCGAGGCGTTCTTCAACTTCCTTAGCAGGCACCCAATAGCGGGGGTTCGGTTCACAGTTCGGATTCTGTTTTTCCACAAGACTGAGTTCAGCCGACTTTCCACCATCCTCGTCATAGCTTGCCCAACGATGATCAAACTGGTGGATCATCTTCGCCTCGTACAGAGGTACATAGCGTGCAACAGGAGGTCCGCCGCCTGTGAGCGGGAGGCCACCGAAATCGTTCCCGTCAAGCTCGAATTCGCCCTGCTGCCAGACAGGATTTGGATGTATCCAATCGGTTCCTTCGCGCACGAAGCCGGAATTCTCCAACTGCCGCGCGGTGCGGAACAGGCCAGAGTCATTGGACATATGGAACATCGCCATAAAACTCACACCCCACGGGTTACCCTCCGGTCCCTTGCGTTCATCGATCAACACGGGTGCATTTGCGTAGATCTTTGCTGTCAGTTCCGCATCCGCACGTGACCGGAAAACAGGTGCCGTCCGGGTGTTGGGATTGATAGCAGCGATCTGTTCCGGGCTCAGCGTAAAGTTCCGCTCTTCATCTGCCAATTGCGCCGGATCTGTCAGGAAGAACGCGAACCGGGCGACGTCCTCGTTCCTGCCGAGTGTAAGGAGACTGAACTTCATACGGCTGTCTACAGCGGGAAACAGTTTGGCGCGGTTCTCGAAGTCCACCAGATGCGCGAGGCGCTTTTTCTCGATCAATGCTGCGAAGAACGGTGCCGTGGTGGAATCCGTGGCGATTCCGGTGGGCACGATGACCCCGGCACGATCACGCGCGAGACACAAGAACAGTTCCGCAAACAGGGCATAGGTGTTGATGTCACCCCGACCGGTCAAGGCGAAACGTCCTCCCTGACTGTCGGGAATTCGCATGAATTCACTTGTCGCTTCAGATGTGCGTTTTGCAGCGATGAAGGCTGCGTGGAGCAGCCGTTCAGGGCTACCAACGGGGGCTAACTCCAGCGCCCTGATCAATCGAGCGCGTTCTGCCTTGTTCCTGGCACCCGCAATCTCAGGGGACCGTGTTGCAAAGAATTCCTTCTCCTGCAGTTTGATCCGTTCCCATGGGGGATTGCCCAATACGACATCGAAACCACCACGTTCCATGGCATCCGGGAACTCCAGCGGCCAATGAAAGGCACGGGCGTTCCGGGCCACGTTGGGCGCATCGGACATTGATTTCCTCAGTTTGCCCTGTCCAAGGGCAAGCCAGATTTCATCTGTTGTCGGAACAACCCGTGACGACGCACCAGACGGTGCATCGCCGGTCTTTGGCAGCAGAAACGTGGCAACATAGAGATCAGCCGCAACCCTTGTGCGAACGAACGGCGTCCGGGTCCGGAGATTTCGATATTTCCTGGCCTTTGTACTGATCTGTTCGACCGTATCTTCTGGCAGAGCCCGGAACCCGGAATAGTCCTCCGCCATGGGCTTGATGGCGGGCAACGCCCCCGAGCCCATCTTGTAATCAAGTTCACCCTGGCCACTTTTTGCAGCCCGATTGGCCTTTCGATAGTAGAGGGCGGTCGCTGCGACATCTCCAGTCAACGGCTTGTAGGCCGCGTCCGGAACTCCGTCCTGAAGAACCGCCAAGTCAAGAATGCCGAGTAGCGCATCGCCGCAGCGGATCTGAGAATCAAAGAATCCCAAGGGAAGGCCTGGGTCCACAGTTTCGATCCATAGTGCAACCTTGGTGAGTTCAACGGCCATTGGGTTGCGGTCAACCCCGTGAACGCAGTTGCGCGCCACGTCGCGAAGCGCATGCCGGAAATCGGAAAGTGATGGTGTTCCGTCTGTGCGAATTCGCGCAAGGCGGGTTGCAATACGACGTGCGGCCGCCAGAAGGAAATGGCCCGAGCCACACGCGGGATCAATGATGGAGAGCCTGAGAAGCGCTGATGCAGGATCGAATGATTCGTTTTCGGTTCTGTCTAGAACCGGATCGAGTGCCGTATCGAGAAGTGTCTGAACCAGGCTGTCCGGCGTATAGTATGAACCGGTAGTCTTGCGCTGGTTGCCCATCTGTTCGGCGGAATCGGAAGCAAAAACGAGGGTCGTGCCGTCATCGGCCAGTTGCGGTTGCAACTCCAGCAAGGACTCGTAAACCGATCCGAGTTCTTCGGTCTCCATGGCCCGCCAGTTTACCGGCATGATGCCACTGGAATCGCGAAGCCACGAGAGGCGGTAGACGGCTTCCATGAAAGCGCTGTTGCGCAGGCACGCAGTTCCCAGGCTCGGCAATTTGTCGACGTCAAACAGGCCGCCAAGAGCCGGCAACGCGAGTGCCGGTTCGCCGTTCGCGAGCCCTCGGAAGACTATCTTGATGCCTTCGTAACGGTCATGATAGCGGTTCCAGGACGCGCCGCGCACGCTTTGTGCCCTGAGGGCAGCGAGACCATAGCCGTCGACATAAAGCCGTCGCGCATCCTTCCGGGCGTTCGGAGGATGCAAGAGGGCCCGGTCTTCGGCCACCATCAGGAAAATGAGGCGGTAAACGAGTCTAAGGAGTTCGTTGAACCACGTCGTCAGCGATAGTTCGCGCGATCGGAGTTGGGCTGCGAGGTCGGGGTTCGCTTCAAGGAATCCCGTGCCGAGAACGCGCAAGGCTATCTCGACCTGGCCGGCGAGCCGGTCACGTGCGACCACGCCCTCGCGCGCGCCGGTTTCTCGCCACCGCTCAAGAGCGCAGTCGGTCGCAGGAGAGCCTGCCGGCCCGAAACGCGAGCGGTGAATGATGAGCCAGAGTGTCGCGAAGGAGGCGGCGTCCTCGTTGGAGAAGATCTGTTCAAGGTCAGCCTCGATATGTGCGGGTCGGGTGAGGGACGCGTTGTCGCGCATCAAGCGTAGGCGGGTTCCGTTTGTAACCAAACCCCAGAGTGCCGCGTCCTGTTCGTTCAGGTAGTCCTGCAGCGCAATCGAAGGGGAGAGAGAACGGTCGATCGAAAGGGTTGGACTCTTCCGGTCGAGAACCTCCGACGGCGGCACGACAACGACCGGAACGCGGCCACCGGAAATTCTTGCAACGATGCCTGCACCATCACCAAGGTCGGAAAACCCGAACGTCTCTTTCATGAATTCGGACATGAAACGCCGTGTCGCCTCCACCGAAGGGGATTGAATTTTGGCAAAAGCATCGAAATGCGCCTGGCCGACCCGGAACGCGAGGGAAATTTCCTCCCTGACGGTCAGGCCTTTGCGGACACCGTAATCGGCTTCATCCTGTCTGTCGGCCTCGCGACGATCGATCTTCGCGATCATCGCCGGTGCGATCAGGTTGCCCTCGAGCGACAGCGACGGCCAGGCCGACATGTCGGTTATCGGTCTGCGCGCCACGGATCACACCTCGCTCGGCAACAGGACGAACAGACCGATGACATCGGGGGGATTCACGGCGTTCACGCTGACCCGTGATGACGAAGGTGCTGCTGCCCTCAACCCGGCATGATCTTTCGCAAGTTCCTTTGCGCGTTCGCGAACGAAGCCGGAAATCGGGCCGCTTATGAGTCCAGGGAGCGCCCTACGAGCTCCTCCTATGAAACGGTCACGCGCGATCGGGGCAAGGTCGCCGGCAGCGGCCGTGTTCAGAATTTTCCGTGCATCATCTCCTGAAGCGACGATGCGATCGTCCTGCATGGCGACCAGGGCCGACTCTTCCGCCAGGAGCAGGCGTTCCCTTCGGGCATGAACGGTCAACTTGAACCTGAGACGCAGGAGCGCGACCCTGGTTACGCGTTCCACCGCCGACGTCGGCCATGCCCCGACCCGGCCAATACCGAGGTCGGAGAGAAGATCCGGATCAAGCGATGCTTCGACGAGCGCCTCCGCGATACCGGCAGTGAGGGGATGTGTCCGGGTTAGAATTGCAGTTCCTGCGGGCGCTGGCTCGGAGGGCGCAAGCTGCACGGATTCGGGCAAGCCGGATTGCAATAGGCGTTCGCGAAGCGTTGACTCCAGTGCGTGCACATGGGCAACGAGAACCGAATTCCTGGGCTCGAGCGGGATGCCGAACCGCGACATCGATCGTTCGACAAACCCGCGAACGGCCTCTGGAGAACCGAGGAAGGTCGCCGCTTTCTTCCACTGGGGCGCCACTTCCTGCGGCTTCATCGCGTTCTGGGCAAAACGGGTCCGTGAGCGTTTCTCCTTTTCGGCGGTGTCGCGCCAACGAATGTCCATCGCGTGAGCACCGTCCGAGAGGCGCAGGTCCAGTACCATTTGTCTGCTGTCCCGGCGCCGAAGCATCATCGCAGCCATAAGGGCTTCGGTGACCGGACCACGCTCATCCGGTAGTGGCACGGTCACACCAGTTGCCTTGCGGATGTCTTCGGCCTTGCGCAGGATGACATTGAGGACGGCCCCATCGATGGCGCTGTCCGGTGAATACATCATGATTGACCGGACGAGTTCCGCCGGTTGGCCGAAACGGTCAACGCGGCCCTCACGTTGTTGGTGCCGGGTCGGGTTCCACGAAAGGTCGTAATGTACCGCAGCGTCGAAGAGCTGCTGGAGGTTGATCCCTTCCGAGAGGCAATCCGTCGCAACAAGAATGCGTTGTTTCTCCGTTTCGTCTTCTCCGGGTGCCATATTTACCACCCGGTTCCGCCGCTCGTCAGGTGTGAGTACCCCAGTGACCGCTTCGATGTGATGCCTTGGAAAAGCCTTTCTGAGACCATCGCGGACATGCTCCGCCGTGGCGAGAAAGCGACAGAAGACGACCGGATTGACGCCCTGTTCGAGGAGCGGCTTGAGGACATCGATGAGTGCTTCAAGTTTCGGATCGATCGCCTCCGTGAGACATTCAGCCTGTTGTACCAGGCTTGTCAGGTCGGGGTCCGTTTCGAAGACCGCACCGGGCTCAACGTCAACGGCATCCTCGTCATCGCCGTCCTCATCATAGATCTGCGCCTCCAGGCGATCGGCTTCATTTGCCATGCGGTTGCGTAGCGCACTGAGAGCCGCGGTAGGAGACGAACCCACACAGCGCATCAGTGCCAGTGTTCCCCAGAACGCCAGGCGGCGTTCCCTTCGACCGGAACCGGCACGGGCAACGACTCCCAGGCAATAGTCGAGCACCGCTTCCTGGAAATCCAGATGCGGCTTCGACAGGTTGTATGGTGTCTCCTTGGTTTCGTGCCTCGGGAAAGCGCGTGTTTCACCCCATTCTCCCGACACGAGGTCGATCCGCCGTCTCTGGACAAAGTGGCGGGCCAGTCGTTCGCGATAGCGGGCGTCGTCGAAATGCAGCGAGGCGAACTCCGGTTCGATCAATGACAGTAGCCGTGAGAATGCTTCTTCGTCTCCGGAGTGCGGCGTCGCGGTCAGCATGACGATGCGGCGGTCGGGGTCGGCAGCGAGGCCCTTGAGAAGTGCGAACCTCTGCTGCTTGCCCTTGTGTGTGCCTACGCAGGCGTGCGCCTCGTCAACGATCACGAAGTCGGGACACGCTCCGGCGAATCCCTCGCGACGCTTCTCGGCCTTGATGTAGTCCAGGCTGACAACCGTGTAGGGATAAGCGTCAAAGAGCGACTGAGCGACGGGCAAGCCGCGTTCAAGCCGCGCCGCAGAGCCGGAAGTCACCGCCACCGCATCTATGCCAAAGCGGGACGACAGTTCGGTCATCCACTGTTCGACCAGATGGGGCGGGCACAGGACTGAAAACGCATCGACCTCACCCCGGTCCATGAACTCGCGAAGGATGAGACCAGCTTCGATGGTCTTGCCGATTCCCACGTCATCGGCGATCAGGAGGCGCGGCACTGGCAAACGGAGCGCCATCAGCAAGGGCACGAGTTGATAGGTGCGAGGCTCGAATGCCAACTGCGCCGCCGACCGGAACGGACCCGCGCCCCGACGGAGAGTGAGACGAAGCGCGTCGGCAAGAAGGGCAGCTTTGAATTGCACAGTAGCCGCCGCATTTTCAGGAAGTTCGAAACGGGCCGGCTCGACCGGCTCGATTTCCAGTTCGGGATTAAGGAAAACGGTATCGTGTTCGCTGCCGGTCAGCGGCCGAAGTGCGAGAACGTTCGCCCGCGACGTCGGCAGGGCTACCCACTCCCGGCCGCGAGCCCGGACAAGATCACCAGGAGAAAACGCGAGGGTCATCCATTAACCGGTCAATGTAGAAATCAACTGTGCCGGCACTCCACCGGAAGGATCGGAAGGCAGCTCGAAGAGGGTCCATCCCGTATCCTTTGCCGCCTCCGTGGCCGAACCGGGGATACAATCGTCCGTCGCAGCAACATAGTGGGTTCGCCAGGCAAAGGGGAACGAAGTCTCACCCAGAATCAATGGCTCCGCGTCGGGTGCCGGCACTGCATGCCGGGCGAAGGCCGCCTGCCAGCCGTTGGCAGCACCCGTTGCCGTCGGACTGGCTGCCAATTCGACCTGTCCCCGAGCAAGGTCGATCAGAAATTGCTGCACTTCTGGACTGGACCGGTCGATCAACTCGTGATCCGGCTGGTTGAAATACGATAGAAGGCATTTGTAACACCCCCGGACGCAAGCATCGTCCTCGCGCTCCCTGAGCAGTTCGGGATCACTTTGTGAAATCGCGTCTGCGACACCATCAAAATGCATGAGTTCAAGTGCCCGCGTCGCGACCCGGTTCAGTGCCTTCGGGTCTTCAATCAGACGACTCAAGACACCGGCTCCGCCTTCGGTCGCTTCATAGGCAAGAATGGCGTGCCGGTCATCCCTGTTTGGCAACGGCTCCCCGAGGATTTCGCCTTCCTCCAGTTGGTAGACGACCGCAATGCTCCGCATGAGGGCATGCTGAACCGTCGCAACAGTCCTGGGATCAAGGCGATCATGGTTTTCGAAGCGAAGCAGGAGGGCATTTTTGCGATCCCGAACGATGGGGACGATCCGTACCGGCAGAACGGCATCCGGCGGAGGATCCGTGTCCGGATGCTCATCTTCGGACTTGGCCCAGTACCCGGTCCGCGGATCAATCATGAACCCGAGCACCGTCCTGTCACGACGACGTTTCAAGCCCTTGTTGATGCGGCTGATCTCGGCGCTGTTGGCGTATTGTAGCGTCATCAGCTGCGTGTTTTCCATTTTGACCGCTGCTTCGATGACCTCGACACGGCCGTGCTTCCGCGGCCAGGAAAACACGGTCTGGATCTCGAATCCTTGACGGACGCGTTCCTCGTCATTGGCGGTAATTCGCTCGGTCGGTGCTGCTTCCACGTTGTCGATCCTGAGGGTGCGCTTGATTGAAATCGCGTCTGCCATGGAAGCGTTGCAGGCGTGGCAGCGCGCGGTCTCGCGATCATGAGCCGCGCCGCAAACCGGGCAAATCGTGATGTCCCGCGTGGCAAGGTTCTGACCGTCGGCCGTACGGCTTTCCGGCGGAAGCTTGGCCTTGATGACACGATATGCCCGGCCTTCATGGTAGATGAGGCTCCGCGGACCGAATTCGGAAATGGCCAGGAACCGAGCGCGCTGCAAAAAGGCACCGGTTTTGCCTTCTCCGGGAATGAAGGCGTAGAGCGGCAGCCTCGGGAAGTTGTAACCGGGCAGGAACCCTTCGGTTGCCAGGTAGCGGTAGGAATAGAAATCCGAACTGTTTGCCGCCTTTCCTTGCTCGAGAATGCCGATCTGATCCATTGCCTGCATCTGCGCGGCCTTGATCTTGCGTCGTTCCGATCCGGACAAACCTGGCACCTGGGACCGTCTGTTGGCTTCAGTCAATTGCGCATGCGCAGAATGGTAGAGTTCCCTCCATCGGTCGAAGGCATTGTTGAATTCGGAAGGCGCTTGGGCAGCGACATCTGCCACATATTCGGCGGGTTCACCCATCCAGAGAGGTCTTGTGCCGTCCAGCGAGGACAGGATCTGGTTGAGCACACGGTGCATCGGGGCGCGCGCCTTGTCGACCAGAGCCTGGTCCTGGATGACGTTCAGGATTTCGTCCTCGAGAGGATACCCGGTCTTTTTGAGGTTCAGAATTTCGGGGATGTCCGGGGAAAGGGCCAATCCAGCCTCTGCGAGCCAGATTGCCTGAAGATGCGACGTGACCAGATTCTTGTTGGCAATGTCCAATGCCGGTGGACGAACCGCCCCTGCCACCATGTCGATTCGCCGCTCGAAAAAGTACTGGTCGTGCGGCGACTGCGCCGCGCAGTAGGTGAATATGGACGCCGCTTGCCCGGAGCGGCCGGAGCGGCCGGCACGTTGGGCATAGTTGGCGGGCGTCGGCGGGACATTGCGAAGGTAGACGGCATTCAGGGCCGATATGTCGACCCCAAGTTCCATCGTCGGCGTGCAAAAGAGTGCCGGAAGGAACTGCCCGGATTCCCCGCTCTCCTTTATATCCGTTTCACATTCGGCAATCCGGGCCCTGTCGTCGTCTTCAAATCGAAAACGCCATTCCCGCCATTCCCGTTGCATCGGGGTTACCTGTGCCGTGTGCTCGCGGCTTTCCATCCCGAAGAGTGAGCTGCCGGTCTCTGCAAGTTCGTCTGCGATGCGGGTGTAAAGGTCGTGAAAGTACGGGTTTCCCAGTGTCTCGTTCCTCTGGATCGCTTCGCCCGGCACGATTCGAACCGCGGCGGGAGCCAGTCGCCAGCTTCGGACATCTCCATCGCTTGTCGCCAAAATCACCAGGCCTTCGTCAGCCAAAACGCCGAGAAGACCAGTCACGAAGGACAAGTAGTCTTGTCCGGAGAGCTTTGTCCCGATGACAGAGTCACGATTAAGCAGGCGCGCTATACGAGATCGTGGGCCACCACGAAGGATCATGTGTTCTTCTCGAAGACGCGTGGCGCGCCTGCTCGGCGCAATCGGAAAGAGGGCACTGCACTGCGGCAGCGTTTCCTTGTTGTCGATTGCCCATGGAGCACGAAGGAGCGAGCGTGACCGTTGGGATACGGTGTCGAGAATTGCCAGATTGAGGGCTTCCGTGCCAACAGCCAGGCCTTCAAGCATCGCTGCCAAAAGGGTCCGGATCGCGGACCTGCGTTGCCTGAAATCCAGCGCGCCGAGTTCCGGCAATAAGGCGGCGAGGCGTTCGGCGTCCGCAGCCACGTCATCGAGGCCGACGAAGTCCACTGTGACCAGTTTCAGCGCGGACAGGTTCGGATTGGTGAAGCGCCATCCCCTCCGCAGGTCGGTCCAGACCCGGTGCGCCAGTACTTTCGCAAGTGTTCGTTCCGCATCGCTTCGAACTACCGCGCCGGCGTCCGGGTTCATCATCCAGTGCAATCGGCAGGCCGTGTTCGAGCCCGTGAACCCCAACGCTCGCTGGACACGGAAGCCGAATTCGTCGTCCCTCAGACCGTCTTTACCTGCATCGAGAACTGCCCGGAGAAGTGCACCGCGAAGGAGACTCACGAAGAGGACGTCATTGAAATGTCCGGCCTGAAGTGCCGCGTCCTGACGGTTGTCGGTAAAACCCAGAATCTTGCGCTTGTCATCCGGTATGGTGCTTTCGGGCAGGTTCAGCCACTGCAGGGCGCTAGAGACAAGTACAGTTGTTGCCGAACTCCGGCCTTCGGCTGTAAGCCCGGCGAGCTTGCTGCGCTCGCGCATGCGAGTCTGCGGTTCGTCGAGACAACGGGCGCAAAAGCCAAACTTGCCTGGAATAAACCAGAATGACTCCCCTTCTTCTGAAATACGGCCGTTGCCTGCAACCGTTACGTTTTCCGGCACTCGTTTCCTTCGGTTGGGTCGCAGCTTGAGGACGCCACTCTTCTCCTCTGTCCAACCTTCAGGGAAATTATCGACTTCACCGTTGAACCGGTAGTCAGGGTCGTCACGCCCGGTTGGAGTCAGGTATCCGGCGATCTCGGTCCAATCATCGCTTTCGATCGGTGTGTCGTCGATGTCGCGGGGAAGGATGACGGAACCTTCCTCGTCCTCAGTCCTGGTTACGACATAATACTCCTGGCCGCACCCACGGCAGAAGCGAACCGGATAAAGCCGGGTTCCAGGCGACTTTGGGTCTTCGAGTTGGCCTTCGAGCAGGATGGTTCGCGGTTTTGCACGAAGCGTAGCAAATACCTCGCCGGCGCCCGCGACAAAACGGTGAAGCTTGAAGGCCAGGAAAGCACGGTCTCCGTCGCCGCCCCGGTCTTTCCCAGGAAGGCTGACACGGGCAAGGAAGTCCTCCAGCACAGCCTGGCAGCGATCGAATTCGGCAACACTGGATTCCGCAAGCTTCCAGGCGGCTTCACCGAAGGGCATTGGCTGCCGGCGTTTCAGTGTCAGGCCGTCCTTGAGACCAAGCGCAAGTTCCGTCCAGACAGCGAGCGGGTGAGTCCTGAGATCAGAATCCGTCAGACATGCAGGGAGACCGCTTTCGATTACTTCGGCAAGCTTTGGTTCAACGTGCTGGAGCCCGAGTTCGTCATCCGTGGCCCGGCGTAGCGACTCGTCGATCACCGCATCGGGACCGATCTGGAGTCCAAACAGGCAGGAAGCCGCTTCGGAAACCGCAAGCGCCCTCTGGTCGTCGCTGCCTTCGCTTGCCATTGTCGCCGAAGTTCCGATGCAGATCGGTGCCTTGCCGGGTGTGCAGCGATCACGTATTCGCCGGACAAGGATCGCAACGTCGGCCCCTTGGCGCCCCCGATAGGTGTGGAGTTCATCCAGGACGATGAATTCGAGGCCTCGCGCATTTGCAATGACACGGGTATCGGTGCTGTCCTGCCGGGTTAGAAGAAGTTCGGCCATCATGAAGTTGGTCAGGAGAATGTCCGGAGGTTCGGCAGCGATTTGCAACCGCGCTTCCTGGCTCTCCTGGCCAGTGAAACGTCGGACCGTCGGTTTGAGCTGCTCAGGCAAACCCGACTGATCGATAAACCTGTCGATTTCCATGAGTTGGCTGTTGGCAAGCGCGTTCATGGGATAAATGATAACCGCACGGGTCCTCGGGGCCTGGCCGGCCTTGCGTGCCCGAATGACGGCATCGACGATCGGGACAAAGTAACAGAGAGATTTCCCCGAACCGGTACCCGTCGTTACCACGAAACTGGTTCCGGCGCGGGCCTTGGCGATGGCCTGTCCCTGGTGCCTGTGAAATGTGACCGAAGATGAGGCAAAACGGAAGATTTGCGCGGTTTCCGGACAAAGGTCTCCGGAATCAGCCAGATCGTCCGCCGTTGGTCCCGCTTCGTAATGCGGGTTCATGGAAAGTAACGGGTCCGGCCAGAACCGGCCGATCTCGTACTGGCGTGCTATCTCCTCCTTGAGATCGGTCGCACGGATCTTGCTGAAAGATCGAGAGAAACTGGCATAGTTCTTGACAACGTGGCGATCGAAATGGAAGGCTTTCATGCCCTTCTCCCAACCGGAAAGCTGAGTTTCTCTCTCCCGCTCACAAATGCGGTTTTAGTCAACCCAGGGAGGTATAAGGTGTCGGTAAGCGAGTGCAACCTGATCCAATTCATGAGACATCAATACTCCGTCCCCAGAGGCATCCAGTTTCCGAACTGTTGTGAGGAGCAACTTGAAAGTCTGGCAGGTGCAATGCTCGTTTCAAAGTGAGGCGGAATTAGGCCTGAGTTAGGATTGGCCGAGCAATCTGATTGGGTTCTTTCACCATGGACGAAAACCATACGGACAGACTTCATATTGGAGCCTTAAATCCCAACATTGCGTTATTTGCCTCCATTTGCATTATTCGGGTGAAAGCCAGCTAGCCAACCGCCTAATGAGACATGATGACATCATGATGATTCGCGCCCTGAACCTTGACGGTTATCGTCGGTTTAAGTCCTTCAAGGTGCCCAACTTTAAACGGGTGAACCTTTTGGTAGGAATGAACAATTGCGGTAAGTCTTCCATACTTGAGGCCTTGGATTTCTTGATTTCAGGGGGTAATCCCTCCGTCTTTATCCGCCCTCTTCGACATCGTGGCGAAAAAAGTCATGGTGAGTCTCGGGCAATTCCTGTCGTTACCCACTTGTTTTTCGGCCATCCGACTCCGCGTCCTGGTATCAAGTTGCGCATTTCCTCAGAAAGTGAAGCCCATTCCCTGACGGTTGAAATTGTTACGCTAGAGGATAAAGCCGAGCAAAAGACACTATTTGACTTTAGTGTGGCGAGAGCACTGCTAGACGCTGGAGACGACCCCATTCCTTCACTGGGTCTCCAAATTACAGGCGGGAATACAGTTGGTTTACCAAGTATCCCAATAATGGAGGATGGCTCGGTAACACTTCCGACAACTTTCGGTTTTAGGAGGGCGTTGTCCGAATTTTTTCATCGCGCAACCCCATCTATATCCTTAACGCCAGAATCTCTTTTTCCACATTCAATGAACGAAATGTGGGACAGTGCAATTGCTGACAATCGTGAATCGGAAGTTGTTGATGCAATGAAAATTCTTGAAGACGACATTGCATCCATCCATTTTTTGACTGGGCGGGACTCGAGTACAACGCGAGACGGAATTTTAGTTGGTTTTCAAAATTCTGGCCCTCGTTTGCCGCTCGGCAGTTTCGGTGACGGAATGCGCCGATTACTTGCTTTGTCGCTTGCACTGGTTAGAGCCAATAGTGGTTATCTTCTAGTCGACGAAATCGACACGGGTCTCCATTTTTCGGTTATGGAAAAAATGTGGAACCTTGTAATCAAAACTGCGCGAAAGTCGAATATTCAGGTTTTTGCCACAACTCATAGTTACGATTGCATAAGAGGATTAGCGTCCCTAGTTGAAACCCAGCCTGATCTTGCGTCAGATGTATCAATTCAGAAAATTGAAAGTTCATTGAACAAAGCCGTAAGTCTTGATGCCGAACAAATTCAGTTGGCCGTGCGGCAGAACATTGAGATCCGGTAATGGTTAATTCCATTCGTCGTTCCAAACTCCATGTTGAGGGCAAGAATGACCAGCACGCAATCATACATTTGCTCATCAGGCATGGGATCGACTACGACGCGAAGGATTGGCCTGCAACGTTTCCATCAATCGAGGCAATAGGCAGTAAGGAAGATTTACTTGCCGGCACTGAAACGGCTGTCCGTTTGAGCAATAATTTGTCGATCGGCTTCGTATTGGACGCCAATTCGTCGCTTCAAGACCGATGGACCTCAATCAAGTCACACCTCGAAAAGGTTGGCATGGAGGTTCCTGATGAAATTCCTGTCGGCGGCTTTGTCGGAGATGCTGAAGAATTTCAGGCAAGAGTCGGCGTGTGGCTCATGCCCGACAACCAACGCGTTGGCACCCTAGAGGAATTTCTTCAGACGCTCATCGATGAAAGTGATGAATTGATTTCGCTTGCCGAAAAATCTTCCGATCGGGCAAAAAAACTTGGTGCGAGTTTTCGGGATGTCGATCGAAATAAAGCCATAATGCACACATGGCTTGCGTGGCAGGAAACCCCTGGCTTACCTTACGGTACTGCCATTCGAGCCCGCTTCTTCCGCCATGATAGCTCGGCGGCCAACGCCTTTGTCGCATGGTTTCGCATTGTATTCGGCATTAAATGAAGTTGCTTGCACAATCGCCATTATCGCCTCCGATCAACCAATCCCGGGGCCGGAAGGCAAACAATCCATATCTCAAATCCCCATTCTCCAAATCTCGTCGTGACATCTCGCGCACTTGGCGGCTGTCAGGCTTGAGGAAAACGAAGGGAATGCACGGAAAAGACACTGGCATCCCCTACCGAACCTTCGACTTGGGCTTAATCGCAGTCGTAGACGATCTCATGTCTTGTCCTCCACACGTTCGAAAAGACAATGATCGGAAGACAGACTTCAATGCTCCATTCCTCGGGTTTCTCGTTTGATTCCGTATCGTCTTCCCTTCACCACCATCAATCAGTTCTCAATCGCAAACCACTACGAAAATGACGGATGGCTCGCGAGGTCCGTCAGCGAGGACTCGCGGCCGTGCCGCGAATTATCGGCGATCACGGCGAGACAGGGGAATTTCCACTCCGCTTGGAAAGGCATCGATTGTCGGCCATAACGGCGCCATGAACAGATCAGAACCCGATTCTGAACTCGAAGGATTGCCGGTCTTTCGGCCCGGCTGGGTTTGGCTCTGCGGTGCGGGCCCGGGAGACCCCGGCCTCGTGACCCTGCACGCGCTGAACGGCCTGAAGCAGGCGGATATCATCGTCCATGACGCTCTCGTCAATCCGAAGATCCTCGATTGGGCAAACCCGGAAGCCGAGCTGATTCACGCGGGAAAACGGGGGGGGAAGCCGTCTCCCAATCAAAGGGACATCTCGATTCGCCTGGTAGAACTGGCGAAGTCGGGTATTCGGGTCCTGCGTCTGAAGGGAGGTGATCCGTTCGTGTTTGGCCGCGGCGGCGAGGAAGCACATTCGCTGGTCAGAAACGGCATCCCGGTGCGAATCATTCCCGGAATTTCCGCAGGAATCGGGGGGCTGGCTTATGCCGGGATCCCCCTGACCCATCGTGACATCAATCAGTCGGTGACATTTGTTACCGGACACGACCAGAACGGGACCGCACCCCAGTCCCTCGACTGGAAAGCAATCGCCGCGTCAAGTCCTGTCATCGTCCTCTACATGGCCATGCGCAACATCGAGCGTATCGCGAACAAGCTGATCGACGTCGGCCGTGCTCCCGGAGAGGCTGTTGCCGTTGTTTCCCGCGCAACAACCCCACAACAGAATGTCCTGGAATCAACGCTTGAACATGTCGCCCGGGATCTCGAGAAGGCTTCGCTAGAGCCCCCGGCTATTATTTGCATCGGCGGTGCGGTACGCTTTCGGAACTTCCTGAAACCAATCCCGTCTCTGGATCAGTCGACCTCTCCAGACAACGGGGTTACAGACGGCGAAAAGGGTTCCGAAGTGTCATGACCACCGGAATCGTCATTGCGTCGCCAGCATCAGGTGCAGGCAAGACGACGATCATGCTTGGCCTCCTGCGCGCCATGAAGAATCGCGGGGCCCAGGTTCGGCCTGCCAAGAGCGGCCCTGACTACATCGACCCGGGTTACCATCATTCCGCAGCCGGGACCCTTTGCGTCAATCTCGACGCCTGGGCCATGCCTCCGGAAAGATTGCTCCGTCTCGCCGCCATCGAGGGCATGCTGTTGGTCGAGGGAGCGATGGGGCTTTTCGACGGAGCCCCGCCGAACGGGAAAGGATCGACCGCTGATCTGGCGGCTACGCTCGGGCTGCCCGTCATTCTCGTCATCGATGCATCGGGGCAATCCCAGTCCGTCGCAGCCGTCTACAGGGGGTTTTCGACACACCGCGATGACATCAACGTTGCGGGCGTCATTCTCAACCGTGTTTCCGGAACCCGGCACGAGCGTCTTGTCAAGAATGCTCTCGAAAGGGCCGGAGCGGTCGTATTCGGGGCCGTGCACAGGGATGAGCGCATTGGACTGGCTTCCCGCCACCTCGGTCTCAAGCAGGCAATGGAACATGCCGGCCTCGAAGACCTGATCGAGGAAATTGCAACGGTCATGGAAAGCCGGGTGGACATCCCTGCAGTCATCGCGGCCGCGGGTCCGATCACCGGGTTGGAATCCGGTTCGTGCGGTCAGTACGGAATCTCTCCGCCGGCACAGCGAATTGCAGTGGCGTCCGATGTGGCATTCGGATTCGCCTATCCTCATCTCCTCGCGGACTGGCGACGAACCGGCGCCGAAATCCTGCCGTTTTCGCCCCTTCGCGACGAGGCGCCCAACGCGTCAGCCGAACTCGTCATTCTTCCTGGCGGCTTTCCGGAGCTTCACGCCGGACGCCTGGCCACGGCGTCGAAATTCCGCCGAGGCGTCTGCGCCGCCAAGGCGGTTTATGGTGAATGCGGCGGCTACATGGTGATGGGCGACGGGCTCGTCGACGCGGAAGGGCAGCGCCACGCCATGCTCGGTCTTCTCAGGCTCGAGACGAGCTTCGCGGAACGGAAGCTGCACCTGGGCTATCGACGGTTGACCGCACTCCGCGGCCCGTTCCAGGGCTCGTTTACCGGTCACGAGTTCCACTACACGACAACGCTCAAGGCACGTGGCGAACCGGTGTTTCAGGTACAGGACGCCGAAGGTGTTGAACTTCCTCCGGCCGGGCTGTCGAACGGCGTGGCATCCGGGAGCTTCGTTCATCTCATTGACCGCTCAAGTCCGGAGACACCGCAATGACCTTTTTCCGGATGAAGGTGACCTCGGCGGGAACGGATTCGTTTGGCAAGCATAGGGTGTATCGATACGCCCAAATCTGACCTGGGCAATCGAGATGCAGAGAGAGATGAAAATTCAGCCTATGCCTTGCCGAATGAAGGGAAGCGCGTGTTGCACTTTCGCTGGAAATGGCCGATTCTGATATCTTTTCTGACGGGGATACCCTTGCAGGTCTGAACGCCAAGCATTGAAAATTTTGGCTGCAACGGACGGATTCTCTGCTCGACCGTTCTCAGTTTGGCGAGAGCGTACAGACCCTGTTACGGTGCACCTGATGAAAGGATACCACATCCACACCATCAAACGCCCGCCGAACTTTATTTTCCGCCGCGACATCTCGATCGGGTCAAATCCGCTTTTCTTCAAGAAAGGCAGGCCCAAGAGAAACAAACGGTTCAGGGAATAACTTGTACACGCCGGGTGGAAGTCTTACTCAGTCACTCGGCCCATCTGGCTTGAGCATCATCTTGTCGACTGCGCCGCCCAGTGGTGTTGAACTGACACGTGATTCGCGAGGAAGGGGGTAATGCGTGGAGGGGGAGCGCCGTCGATATCAAGGCGCGTGGCTACAGCCTCGACACTCAGACTCCTTTTGCTGGAGACGTGGACCAAAACGACTCGGAAGCTCTTTTGGCGAAACCGCATAATGCCAAGGCGCTGCTGCGGTGCGTCAAAAATCAGTGCCGTTTGGAGCCGAAATGGGAGGCTTGGCCATGCACGCTGCGATCGCTGACAAGCGAGAAGAACTGGTAGAACTCTGCAAGCGCTACCACGTGGCCCGGCTCGAAGTATTCGGCTCGGCGGCACGGGGTGGGGATTTTGATCCTGACCACAGCGACGCCGACTTTCTGGTTGAGTTCGATCTCGAAAGCGCCCCAGCAACTCTCAACTGGTATTTCGATTTCCGGGACGCTTTGCGACATGCAGTCGGCCGGCCCGTCGACCTGGTTGAAACCCAGGCGATCCGTAACCCGTATCTGCGTGCAGCCATAAACCAGTCGTGCGAACTCGTCTATGCATCGTGACCCTCGCGTCCTGCTGGCCGATGTAGAACAGGCCAGCACAGATATCGCGCTCTTCACCGAAGGCCTGACTCGTGAAGCCTACCTTCGGGACATGTTGATCCAGGCGGCGGTCGAACGCAAGTTTGAGATCATCGGCGAGGCACTGAAACGCCTGCATAGGGACCATTCAGAGATCGCCCGGAGAATTCCCCGACTGAGGCAGGTCGTGGACTTCCGCAATCTCTTGATCCATGGCTACGATCAAGTGATCCCGGAACGCGTATGGTCCTACACACGACACGATCTGCCCGAACTCCGCCTTGTCGTACAAGCGTTGCTCTCCGAACTGAGTCCGTCGGATGTGTGAACGGAAACGCCTGTTCGCCTATTTCGACCGAGTGGCCAACGGCACCGAATGCCGTCGTCCGATAGAGCCGTCAAGCAAGACCCAACCGAAAACAGGTCTGGAAACCGCAGATACAGAATTCAATCGTATGGGCACGCCGTGACCTTGCACAGCCCCACCCTGCATGAATCACCTCGCCAGGCGGCCTCCAAATTGCTGAGTTGCCACAGCGGAGAGTACACCGTTCAAGAATGCCGCGACTGCTCCTGGAACGGAACGATGAAATCGTCATGCTGCTCATCGCCTTCCCTCTCCGTCAGATCACCGCACCGCATTGACTCGATGATCCGGTTGTGAACACCCCCATTTCGTAATGCCCAAGGAGTCGCGGTGGGTTTCCTTGCGTAAATGGTTACGGTCCGCCCGAACCGCGCCCTCCCTTGCCGTCTTCACCGTCGCGCCGTTCGGAAGACAACCTGGCGAAAAAACTTCCTTTCGGGCGCCGTACAGGGAAACACCGATGTCGGTTCATTCGCATGCGAAGGCACGATGTGTCACCGAGTTCACTCCTTCCCCTCGCTCAGCATCAAGGGGATGGGCGCTTGCGCTGAGTCAACAAACACTCTCATCACGGCGCTCTCCTGCCGTCGCGCTGATGGTCGAAAATTTGGCAACGCAAGGAGAAAGCGTCCCGAGCCAAACCGGAAGCAGTTCCGTACTTGGACCAGAGTGATGGATCCGCCTGAACGAGGATTTCCGAGCTTGGTGAATCGTCGGAAACCCTGTCAACGCGCTTGCTTTCCCGATGCCAGAAACTACATCTGCGCCGCATGACCGAAACCGACAGAATCGACCAGGGGGCGCAGCGAAGGCAAACCATTCGCAACGTCGTTGTCCTCGTGCTGGCACAAGCGGTGCTCGGCTCCCAGATGCCCATGATGTTCACGATGGGCGGACTCGCTGGCCAGCATCTCGCCGCAAATGCGTGTTTTGCCACGCTCCCTATCTCGCTCATCGTCCTCGGTTCGATGCTGACATCGGTACCGCTTTCCGAGTTCATGCAACGATACGGACGCACGGCCGGATTCCTGATCGGAACGACCGGAGGGGCCACGGGGGGCCTGCTTGCGTTCGCGGGTCTTTACTTCGATTCATTCCTGTTGTTCCTCCTGGGCTCGCTCGCCAGCGGTGTCTTCATGTCATCACTCGGATTCTATCGCTTTGCGGCCGCGGACACTGCCGACAGGGATTTTCGTCCAAAGGCCATTTCATACGTCATGGCCGGAGGACTGGCGCAGGCCGTCATTGGGCCGCAACTGTTCAAAGTCAGCACGGACATCTCTTCGATTCCGTTTCTCGGGGCATATGCGGCAATCGTCGGACTCAATGTTCTCGGATCGTTCGTATTCCTGTTCCTGGACCTGCCAAAGCCGCAACCTGTGGACCGAAACCGCCCGTACGCCGGCCGGTCCCGGCTCGAGCTCCTTCGGTCGCCCCGCATTGCCGTCGCCATCATATGCGCGATGGTGTCCTATGCTCTGATGAACCTGGTCATGACGTCGACACCACTTGCCGTCGTCGGAACAGGTTTCAGCCACCATTCGGCTGCCGATGTCGTCATGGTCCACGTGCTCGCCATGTTCCTGCCGTCGTTTGTCACGGGTCACCTGATTTCCCGGTTTGGCGCGATTCGGATTGTTGCCTTCGGCCTGCTTCTTCTGTTCGTGTGCGGTGTCGTCGCTCTCTCGGGATTTCAGCTGATCCATTTTCACACTGCGTTGATCCTGCTCGGTGTCGGTTGGAATTTCGGCTTCATTGGCGGAACTGCAATGCTCACGATGGCGCACGAACCGGAGGAGCGCGGACGAGCCCAGGGGATGAACGATTTTTTCGTGTTCGGTTTCGTGACGCTTGCATCGCTCGCATCTGGAGGGCTGATGAATTGTTCCGGAGGAACGCCGCAAACCGGCTGGACGACAGTGATCCTTGCGATGATCCCATTCCTCCTTTTCGCGGCCAGTTCACTTGTCTGGCTTCATTTTCGGTTGAGGCGAAGTCACGCTTAGGGCAGCAGATGCCGAACGCTGGCTGGCCAACCGGGCGGGTCTATCATGAATGCTGAACGGGCGGAGGTACCAGTATCGGTCCATCCAGCCGCGTCGTTGGAGTCGCACATTCATCGTGAGCACGTCATTCCTGGAGTACATTCGCGCCGAGTTCGGACATGCAGGCTCAGACGGAATGAAGGGCCGGCGATCCTGTCAGCCAGTTCGTGGCCCACGATGCCGTTATTGATTTTGTGGCAGTATGTATTGAATCAATCGATTTGAGAAATACTGAAGATACAACTAGTCTTTTCGGGCGTTGAGATTGGTCCTCGTGAGAAACTTTGGTGCCATTTCCCGGTGTGAAACGGGGCCCTGTCGGACGCAGGTTTACGGATCAGGGAACTGCATCGCGAACCGGATGTTTTCGCAAACAGTCCCACGCCGCGAAAACCGGATTGAGGCAGCCGCAAAAGGGGCGATCAGGCAGAGAACGACTCCACTGGGGGACAGTCCATGTCCCGGGCCATGCGTCCGGGTTGCTGCCCGGTCGCCCGTGGCTTCCAGAATTCTTGAATCAAGGAGAAAGATCATGACGAGATTACCGCTCTCAGTTGTTGCGGTAATGACAGCTGCCAGCATGGCCGTTGCCGACTGCCCGCCAGTCACGGCTGACGATCCAATGGGCGTTCCGCAAGGAAAATACGCGCATCAGTACGAGCTTTCGGAGTTCGAAACCCTGGCCAATTGCAAGCTGAGTTTCAGCGAAAACCCGGATATTGCGGCGCTCAACAGCCGCATTCGCGGCAACCCGGAACTGCCGCCGCTGTCCGAGCGGCTGCCGGAAGAACCGCTGGTCATGGCGCCCTATCATTCGATCGGGAAATACGGCGGCACGTTCAACGGCATGTCAAATGCCACAGAAGCCGGCACCGCTGACTTCTTGAACATCAGACACGTGAACCTGGTTCGCCGGGGGGATGACAATGTGTCGATCGTGCCCGACATCGCCAAGGACTATGAATGGAATGATGATTTCACGCAGCTGACGTTCTACCTGCGCAAGGGCCACAGGTGGTCGGACGGCGCGCCTTTCACGGCCGATGATGTGAAGTTCTGGTACGACAACCTTGCGCTCGATTCAAAGGTCCTTCCGAATCCGACGGACTACACGCTGGTTGCGGGTGAGCGCATGACCGTGGATGTGATCGACCCGCAGACGGTCAGGTTCAATCTGCCGGCCCCGAAGCCGGGTCTCTTGGTGCACTTCGCGACGTCGTGGGCGCAGGGCTTCCAGCCGAAGCACTTCCTCGGCCGCTATCATCCGGACATCAATCCTGACGCGGACAAGCTCGCCCAGGAAGCCGGTTTCGAGAACGGTCTCGCGGTGATCAAGGCCTATTGGGGGAACACGGACTGGACCGACTCGCCGTCGGCGCTGCTCAGCGCCCCCGACCGGGTCGCGAACCTCCCGGCCGATGTCGTTCCGACGCTCGAGTCCCACATCTACGTCTCGGACACAGTCGAAGGGCGTCATCTGGTGGCGAACCCATACTTCCACATCGTGGACACGGCGGGCAATCAGCTGCCTTACATCAACGAACAGGACGAGACCTATATCCCGAACACCGAGGTCCGCATTCTCAGGCTGATCAACGGTGAGGGCGATTACAAGTCGCAGGGATTGACCTTGCCAAATGCGCCGCTGCTCCTTGAGAACCAGGAAGCCGGCGGCTACCAGATCGACTTGCTGCCGGTGCCGCATATGGTGACAGTTGGCTTCAACGTGACGTCGGACGATCTGGAAAAGCGCAAGGTTTTCGGAGACCTGCGTTTTCGACAGGCCATGTCAATTGCGATCGATCGGAATGCGATCAACGAATCGGCGTATTTCGGGCTGGGCGAACCGAGCCAGTATACCGGGATTAATCCGTTGCCGGATTTTATCGACCAAAAGTGGACGTCCCATTTTACCGAGTATGATCCGGACCGGGCCGCGGCGCTGCTTGATGAGGCCGGCATGGTCGACGCGGACGGCGACGGATTCCGCGAACTTCCGAATGGCGACGCATTTGTCCTCAACATACAGTTCAGCACGCAGGAAATGCCGGCGCAGGTTATAGAGCTCCTCAGCCTGAACTGGTCGGAGGTGGGCGTACGGACGACCATCAAGGAAGTCGCCACGGACGAGTACCGATCGGCACAATCGGCCGGCAAGCTTGATGTCGGGATGTGGTCAAAGGGCCGGCTGCTCCTGGGTCACCTCGGCACCAATGATTACTGGGTGCCGCCGTTCGGAGACTACTTCAATCTTCGGGTCGGAATGAAATGGGCTGAATGGATTCAAACAGACGGCGCCAATGGTGTCGAACCTCCTGACTATGTTCATGAAATGATCAAGGACATCGGCACGTTCCAGTCAGTTGCGGTTGGATCCGAAGAATTCGAAGCGGCGGGCAATCGCCTGGTGGAAAACATGGTTTCCAACCTGCTCCAAATTGGCACTGTCGCGACGCCGAGCCCGATCTACCACCGCAACGCATTGAAGAATTTCATTGCCGTAGCGGGTGGCGGACCCTTTTCGTGGCGGTCACACCAGTGGTATCTGGACGAGGGCAATTGACCCGATAGCCAATTGGCAGGGGCGCCCGGGATTCGGGCGCCCCCGCAACAACCGGACAATCTGGTTTCAGCGGTTCTGATGCGACTGTTGCCGTGGATTTGCAGCCAGAAGCTGTGCGCCCGGGGAAAGGCGTCCTCAAACTTGCCCTGACTGCTGCCGGCAAGGCTTTCAAACCGGCGCCGGCAACAGAGATTTCCCAATCTCGCAAAGGCTCGTAACACATGCCGCCGGCGCCTTTGAAAATCCGCGCCGCGGCCGGGCTCAGGGCTGTTTTTCAGCAGTCTCCCGCGAACGAAAACGTGACGCTGCCCACAGCGAATTTCGCCAGATTTCAATCAGTGGGCTGGCAGACCTGGCAGAACCGGTCCGGCTGTGCCGGGGCAAGTGCGAAAATCGTGCCAAAGCCGCAACGATAACGGCGGTTCGACTATGCGCTGCGCGGACTCAATTTCAAATTGTCCCGCCGGCTGAGATAAAGCGATAACGCTGGACGGAACTGCAAATTGCCGATCAAAGCCGGATTCCTGCATCCGTCCGTCCCTGATCAAGAATCTCCGCGTACGGCCGAATCCTACCTGGATGAGGCGGTTTCTCTGGCGATGGCGCTGGGCTTCACGGCCGCATTCAAGCAGGTTGTCCGGCTTTTATCTGTCAACAGCGCAACCCTGTTTGGTTCGGGAAGATGTGAAAGTCTGAAGCAGGAAATTGATGCAGCCAATGCATCGGCCGCGGTTGCCGATGGCTCGATTTCACCGGTCCAGCCGCGGAACCTGGAAAAACTCTGGGATGTCCGGGTTCTGGATCGAACAGGTCTGATTCTGGAGATATTCGCATGCCGCGCGCAGATACGCGGGAGCTGTGGAAACCGGGGCAGCTGCGGGGCGGCGATCATCAGGCATCGATACAGGTACAGGATAACTCGATTCAATTCTTTCATGAATGTTGTCATACAAGGGTGTGCTGCAGGTCGAACTGGCACATATGGAATACCTGAAATCCAGACTGGTCCGCCGCTGGACCCACCTCGAACGTCAGCGGGGCGCCCCGGGTTCGTGGGCGGATCCGGGGAAACCCAGATCGAGTCCGACCGGCGCGCGATTGACGATAGGATAAATCGTGTGAGGCGCAGGCTGCTGGCGGTCAGACGCACGCGCGGGCTGAGCCGGTCGGCCAGAAAAGCCGTCCCATACCCAACCGTTGCGCTTGTCGGCTACACGAACGCCGGAAAATCAACACCGCTCAACCGCCTGACCGGCGCAGAAGTATGGGCAGACGACGCATTGTTCGCGACGCTTGACCCGACCATGAGATTGGTCACGCTCCCCTCAGGCCGGCAAGCGGTGTTCTCCGACACGGTCGGCTTCATATCCGATCTTCCGACGCAGCTGGTCGCTGCGTTTCGTGCAACACTGGAAGAAGTCACCAACGCTGACATCGTCGTGCATGTCCGGGACCTGACGCACCCTGAATTCGAATCACAGGTACTCGGCGTCAATGAAGTTCTCAGAGAACTGAGCGTTGATCCCGCCCACTCCCAAAGAGTTGTGCAAGCCTGGAACAAGATCGATTTGCTGGCGACCGGCGACAGACAAGACATGCTTACCGCGAACGGATGCAGCCAGTTTCACTTTCCAGTTTCGGCGATTTCCGGCGACGGGCTCGACCATTTGCTGGAGTAGATTGACGAACTTCTTCGCGCTGGCGACCGGACGGAAGTCGTGCGGCTATCGTGCGCCGATGGCAAACAGCGGGCCTGGCTTTTCGGAGAGAGAGTTGTGCAAAACGAGACTCTGCGCGACGATTGCCTGGAACTCAAGGTGTGCTGGTCAGACGCCCAGGCGGTGCGATTTCGGAATCGGTTCGGTTGCGGTCCGGGCGCGGCTCTGTCGCGGGCAAATGAGCTGTCGCCGGCTTTCGCTGCCAGGCGGCGCCTGTCAAGGCACGATAGTCGCAGCGGGTTGTCCTGTTCTGTCACCGCCGAAGCGCAACGGTTCAGCCTGATCAGAAAGCCGTCGGACCTTCCGGCCTGCTTCAACCCTCGTGCGAATTGGCGTGGTCTTTGGCGGCTGTCTGTCCCGGTCCAGGTTCCGCGCTGTCCGACATTGTGGTTCACTTGCGTTCGGCCGGATTCAATGCGGGCGTGCGCCTAGTCGACAACCTCTCCCGATTCGTCAATTTCACCGGACTCAGCTTGCGGATCTTAAGTGAAGTACCTCGCATCGTCACAATGGGCCGCTAGGTCGTCCTACAGCGCCGGCACGCGCCCTTTCTTTCCAATGGGAGAGTCGAACGGGTGCAGAGTCATGAATATGAGAAGATCAGCGGGTTCTGTTCTTCGTCGTCAAGCAGGTCACCGACACTGATTGTATTCAGGATCCGTTCCGGCAGGACATTGGGTTCGCCATTGAACCGGCTGTGGTCGGGCATGTAGGCGCAGGTAAAAGCCCGCCGAGGTCTCGGCGTCATGTTCGCATGGGCGCCATGTGCGGCCAGACCGTTGTGAAAGGAACATCCGCCCGCAGGCATGGTGACAGGCACGGGTTCCATGCTGCCGAGTTCAGGATAGGCTTCGAATAAGGCGCCCAAATGGCCTTCCGTAGGGTAGTCAACCAGTCTGCGCTTGTGCGTGCCCGGCATGAAAAACAAGCAACCGTTCTGCATTGTCACATCGTCCAGCGCGACCCAGATGCTTATGGAGTTTTCCGACGCGAAGGACCACTTTGTGTTGTCTTGGTGCCACGCCGTAGGAACTGCCCAAGGTAATTTTATCAACGCCTGATCGTGCCATATGCGAATGCCGTCGACCCCTGCCAGGTCGGCCGCCATTTTGCCCAGCCGGCTGTCCAGCATTATTTCGCGCACACCGTCATGATCCATCCACAGGTTCATGCGCTGCTGGAACACGTTATTTTTCTCTGACGTGCTCTCATGTTGAAGGGATCCGACGGGCAGCACATTGTTATCCCGAAGGGAGACCGCTTCGTCCACCGCTGCCCGCCAGGTGTCCAATTCGGTTTTGTCCAGAAAATCCTCGATGATGAGAAAACCGTTTTCCCGGTAGAAGGAAATCTGCGCACTCGTCAGTTGATCATTCATAGATCCGCTCCTTTCGCGTTGACAGTCCTCTCAGGCGATCCGAACCGATAGGCAGTGCGCTACTGACCTGCCGCCTGAAAGACACGGGTGAGCAAGAACATACACACTGAGATTCGGTGTAGGCAACCGAGTCTTGCGCCGTCTTGTTGAATGTTGCAAAGCCAATAGCAAACACCTGAGTCCCTCCCTGTGTCTGCGGGGAACCATCGTTGAAAAACCGGGTCGCTAGAGGGCGTCAACTCCATCGCTCACGGACAAACGACAGCGCCCGACTGCAGGCATCCTGCGTTTTTGAGATTCCCGGTTGCGTTCAGGGGGGCGTCCACATACGTCCACAAACAGATTGGGTTCTCATTCATGTTCAAGAATCACAAATGAACTGGAACGCGGGCACTCTTATTCCCGGGAGAATCGAGGAGGCGGTGATCACGCCTCAAGAGAATGGAGCGGTGGCGACGCAGCCATGCGTCGACCCGCGTCGTCGATGCAGGAGCGGGCGAGTCGCCGTAGAATCGATGCAGCGGGACGAGAGGGATTTCCCGTGACCGAACCGAACATGCACGAGGCCGCACAACGATCGATGCAGGTGTTTCCCGCCGGCTCCAACGGGGAATTCGATCTCCCCCCCGAACTCAGCACGGTCATCAGCCGGGGCGTGGGATGCGAGATCGTGGATGCGACGGGCGCCGAATTTCTTGATTTTTCCATGGGCTGGGGCTCGGTGCTGGTGGGCCACGCGCGGCCCGAGGTGACCGAGGCGGTCGCACGCCAGGCGGCTCTCGGTGCGAACTTCGCGTACGTGAACGAGAACTCCCTCGCGTTGGCGGAGGAGATCTGCAGAGTGAGCCCCGCCTGCGACCGGCTGCGATTCTGCGCATCCGGCACCGAGGCCAACATGTACTGCCAGCGTCTTGCGCGGGCCGCCACCGGGCGGCGCATGATTCTCAAGTTCGAAGGCGCCTACCACGGCGCCAACGAGGTCGGGGTGACGAGCCTGTTCCCGCACCGCCTCCTGGACTTCCCCCGGCCCGATCCGTCGAGCGCCGGCATTCCGCCGGCGACGGTCGACGACATACTCGTCGCTCCTTACAACGACAGCGCGCTCGCGGAGAGAATCGTCGCCGAGCACGCGGCCGACCTCGCCGCCGTCATCGTCGAGCCGCTGCAGCGATGCACTCCCCCGAAGGAGGGCTTCCTCGAGACCCTGCGCGCGGCCTGCTCCGAGCACGACGTGCTTCTCATCTTCGACGAGGTGGTCACGGGATTTCGCCTCGCCTACGGCGGAGCGCAGGAATACTACGGCGTGATCCCCGATCTCGTCGCATACGGCAAGGCGCTCGGCGGGGGCTATCCGATCGGGGCGTTCGGCGGGCGGGCAGACGTCATGGACCAGGTGCGCGAGGACCGGTTGGGGGACTCCGATTACGTCTGGGTCGCGTCCACCCTAGGCGGGAACCCGGTTTCCACCGCCGCGGCCCGGGCGGCTCTTGGCGTGTTCCGGGAGCCGGACTGCTACCAGCGCCTCCGCGATCTGGGCAGCTATCTGCGCGACGGCATGCGCCGGGTGCTCGAGGAACACCAGGAGCAGGCCCAGGTCATCGGCGACGGACCGCTCGCCCAGGTCGTGTTCTCGCCCGAGCCGGTCAACGATTATCGGTCGACGAGGAGCGGGGACAGAGCAAAGGGTCGCGCCCTCATGCTGGCCCTGTTCCGGCGGAAGGTCTTTCTCAACCCGATGGGCACCAAGCTCTATCTGTCGGTAGCCCATTCGCAGTCCGCCTGCGACCGCTTCCTCGACCGCTTCGCGACCGCGTTGCAGGTGGTGAGGATCGGCCGGGAATAGTCCCGGTCCGACGCTTCGGCATTCGGCCTGCGCCTTCGCGCGAGGCAGGTCTCCACGCAGTCGAAGGGCCCCTGCGTTCTATTCGAACAACGTTGCAAGGCGGGCAAGCACTTCATCCATGATGTGCTCGGGGACCGTGTCGACGTGCCTCCCGTTCCAGGCGACGAGATCGAGGGGCCGGGGCTGGTCGCAGCGGACCATCCCCTTTGTTCGGGCGCCCGTCTCGTCGAGTGATACTGCGAATCCACGCCGGCGCGCGAATTGCCCGCCGATGGTGATCGGCACGATGATCGGAGTCGCGGTCAGCTCGTTGCAACCGGCAGGGGACACGATCAGAACCGGGCGCGTGCCCTGTTGCTAAGGCTGGTTCTTCCGGTTCAGGCATTTCCAAACATCATCCCCTGCGCTGTTCATTGGTCCCGACGCACATTCCATGCTCATCAGCGCGTTACGGCGGCGAACCGTGAATCGGCATGGTCGACAACGACGGTGACGGTTTCCGGGAATTGCCGAACGGTGAGAAAATCACGCTGAATATTCAGTTTGCGAATCAGGGCATCCCGTTACAGGTCGTCGAACTGGTCGCCAACGACCGGTCCGAAGTCGGGGTGCAGACGACCGTCAAGGAAGTCACGCCGGACGAGTACCGGTCGGCACAGTCGGCGAATCTGCTGGATGTCGGGGCGTGGGGCCAATCGGCGCCGCCGATGATCACGCTGGGCGCCAACGAGCGCTGGGTACCGCCGTCCTCTGCTTATTTTGGCCATCGGACAGGCATGCTCTGGGCTGAGTGGGTGGAAAGTGGCGGCGCCGCCGGCGCTGAGCCGCCCGATTATGTCATTCAGCTGATCGATGACATCAATGCCTTCCAGTCGGCGCCGATTGGTTCCGGCGAGTTCAAGACGCTGGGTCAGCGGATGGTCAAGAACATGACCGAGAATCTGCTGTTCATTGGCACCGTGCTTGGGCCGCTGCCGATCTACCATCGAAATGCGCTCAAGAATTTCGTGGAATTCCGTACTCAATCCTACTCCTACTACCGGACTTGCCCGTATCGCGCGACGCAGTGGTATTTTGGCGAGTAATCGATTAACGCTATAAGTGAGGCGGGCGAGATGTTCGCCCGCCTCTGTCGTGGAAAGGGGGTCGGTCGCCTCAGGGCGATCGGACTTCGAGGAGCCGTATGCAGCAATTTGCCAGGTTCGTTCTCGTGCGCGCAGTCCTGGCAATCTTCACCCTGTTTATTGTTTCACTGTTCGTGTTCAGCCTTATGGAACTCGTTCCCGGCGACTGCGCAGAACGGTACCTCGCGTTCAAGACCACCCTGGGCGCTACGATCACGTTCGCCGACATTGAATCCGAGCGGATCCGGCTGGGACTGGACAAGCCGTTCATCGTCCGCTGGTCGACCTGGATCAGCAACGCATTCCAAGGCGAATTCGGCGAGAGCTGCATCCTGCGGGTCAACATCAACAGCCTGCTCGGCGACAAGTTCCTGATTTCACTCGGGATCTGTACGACGTCACTGGTGCTGGCCTACCTGATCGCGGTGCCGGTAGGCATCCTGTCGGTGACCGCCAACAGTGCGCTGCTCAACAATTCACTGCGCTTCATCAGCTATCTCGGGCTGGCGCTGCCCAACTTCCTGCTGGCGCTGGTGATCATGCTGTTCTCCACGGTATATTTCGGCGACAGCATGACCGGTCTCTTCTCAACTGAATACCGCGACGCCGAATGGTCATACGGCCGGGTGCTCGATTTTCTGAACCATGTCTGGCTGCCGATCATTATCCTTGGCTGGTCGGCCACCGCCTTCGCCATCCAGACGGTGCGGGCGCTGATGGCGGACGAGATCAGCAAGCTGTACGTGACCGCGGCGGCTGCCCGCGGCGTGGCCGGCCGCCGCCTGATCCTGCGGTATCCGGCGCGGCACGCACTGGGCCCGATCATCAACTCGATCGGATTCGACCTCAACCGGATATTCAGCGAGCTGCCGATCGTCGCATTGATCATGACGCTGACGGAATCGGGAAGGCTCCTGATCGATGCGCTGGCCAGATCGAACGACCAGCAATTGGCAGGCGCCATCATCTTTCTGCTCACCGCCAGCATCATCGGCCTGAACTTCATCACGGACGTGCTGCTCGCGCTGATCGACCCGCGCATCCGGCGCAGTATTTTGAGGTAAACGCAATGGCGGACATCGCAGAAGTCAGGCCTGATGCTGGTCCCGAGGTCGACCAGAAACTCAAGGAAGCGTATTTCACCGCCTCCCAAAGCCAGCTGGTCTGGGCCCGGTTCCGCCGCATCAGGTCGGCCATGGTGGCGGCGTACATCCTGATCTTCCTGATCATCTGCGGGCTGTTTGCGCCTTTTCTGTCGCCCTACGATCCGACCATCGCCGGCCGGAACAAGGAATACCTGAACGGGGCGCCGCAGATCCCGAAATTCTGCGACGAAAACGGCTGTTCATGGCGCCCCTTCATCTACACCTATGAGCGAACGCGGTCGATCAAGACCAATTTCCGCTGGGTCACCGAGGAGAACCGGGACAAGCGGCGCTACGTGACGCTGCTGCCGAAGGGATCCGAATACAGGCTGCTCCGGATTCCATTCCTTTCCTTCGACCGGCATCTGTTCGGCGTGGATCAGGGGATGATTCACGTTTTCGGAACCGATGCCGCCGGCAAGGATATATTTTCCCGCACCCTGCACGCCATCAACACGACGCTTGCGGTCGGCACGATCGGAGTGCTGATCTCCTTTGTGCTGGCGCTGATCATTGGCGGCATCTCGGGCTATTTTGGCGGGTTCATCGACTCGCTGCTGCAGATGCTGACGGACGCCGTCAAAGTCGTGCCGTCAATTCCCATGATCATGGCCCTGGCGGCGTTCGCCCCGGACGAATGGAGCGCCGAGACGCGGTTCTTTTTCATCGCGGTCATACTTGGCTTCGTCGGCTGGACGACGTTGGCGCGCCGTGTCCGGACCCATCTGCTGGCGGAGCGCAACCAGGAATATGTGCTGGCGGCGCAGCTGTGCGGAGCATCCTCCGGCCACGTCATCCGCCGTCACCTTCTGCCGAGCTTCACCAGCTACATCATTGTCGACCTGGTGATCTCGTTTCCGTACATGGTGCTGGGGGAAACGGCGCTGAGCTTTATCGGCCTGGGCCTCAAGGATCCCGTCAATTCGCTCGGTGTCATGCTGCAGAACGTCACCAACGCCGACGTGCTGCTGAATTATCAGTGGTATTTCATTCCGGTCCTGTTCTTCATCACCCTGGTGCTGGCATTCGTTTTTGTCGGCGACGGGCTGCGCGACGCCGCCGACCCCTACGCGGAAATCCAGAAATAATGCCGCTGCTTGACGTCGAAAACCTGACCCTGCAGTTCGACACCGACGAGGGCCGGGTCACGGCCGTCGAGGAGTTTTCGCTGAGCCTGGAGGCCGGCGAAATTCTCGGCCTTGTGGGCGAGAGCGGCTCCGGCAAGTCCGTCACCGCCAAGTCGCTCATGAAGCTCAATGCCGGCAATGCGGTTTACAGCGACGATACCGGGATCACGCTGCATCTTGAGCAAGGTCCGGTCGATATCATGAGCCTCAAGTCAGCTCGGGATCTGCAGCTCGTGCGCGGCGGTGCCATCTCGATGATTTTCCAGGAACCGATGGCGAGCTTTGCGCCGGCGCTGACGATCGGCGACCAGATGGTCGAGCAGCTGCAGATCCACACCGACATGTCGCCTGCAGAGTGCCGCGCCCTGTCTATTGACATGCTCGAGAGGGTCGGAATCGCCGATGCCGCCAAGCGTTTCATGCAGTACGCCTTTGAGCTGTCCGGCGGCATGCGGCAGCGTGCAATGATCGCCATGGCGCTGTCGACGCGGCCGAAGCTGCTGATCGCCGATGAGCCAACGACCGCGCTCGACGTCACCATTCAGGCCCAGGTGATCGACCTGATGAAGGACCTGGTTCAGGAATTCGGAATGGCGATCATCTTCATCACCCACGATCTCGGAGTGGTGGCGCAGACCGCCGATACCGTCGCCGTGATGTATCTCGGCCGACTGGTCGAGAAAGGGCCGGTGCAGGAAGTCATCAGGAATCCTTCCCATCCCTACACCAGGGGACTGCTCGAAGCCCTGCCTCGGCTGTCCGATCTTGACGCGCCGCTGACGCCGGTGCCGGGCGACATACCCTCGCCGCTGGAGCGGCCGGCCGGCTGTGTGTTCCAGACCCGCTGCCCGTCACTGATCGGAAACGTGTGCCGATCCGTGATACCGGACTTCCGGACCATCGCGCCGCTCCACCGCTCGGCGTGCCATCTCGTTTCGGCGGAGCGGGCGACATGAACCGCGACATCCTGATTTCCGCCCGCAACCTTTCCGTCCGGTTTCCGCTGGGTGGCGGTCTGTTTGCAGAAAAGACCTATGTGCACGCGGTGGAAAATGTCAGCATCGACATCGAAAAAGGGAAGTTCTTCGGCCTTGTCGGTGAATCCGGTTCCGGCAAGACGACGCTCGGCCGGGCGCTGTTGCTGGCCAATCCGATCACGGAGGGCGACGTCACCTATTCCGACGGCCAGGTGAGCTATGACCTGCGGAATATCACCGCACAGCAGCGCCGCGACTATTATTCACGGGCCCAGCTGATCTTCCAGGATCCATATGCGGCGCTCAGCCCGCGCATGACCGTCCGGGACATCATCGCCGAGCCGCTCGAAGTGATGAAGCTGACCGGGTCGCGGGCCGAAACGGACGAACGTGTGCGCGAGTTCGCCGCCAAGTGCCGGTTGAACCTGGAGCACCTGCGGCGGTTTCCACATGCGTTTTCGGGCGGCCAGCGCCAGCGGATATCGATAGCCCGGGCGTTGGTATCGCGGCCAAGGTTCGTGGTTGCCGACGAATGCGTTGCGGCGCTCGATGTCTCGATCCAGGCCGATGTGCTCAATCTCCTGAAGTCCATTCAGAGCGAGCTCGGCCTGACCTTCCTGTTCATCAGCCACGATCTGAGCGTGGTGGCGCATATCTGTGACCATGTCGCGCTGATGTATTTCGGGCGGCTGGTCGAGACCGCCCCGACACGGCGCCTTTTTGCGAGCCCGAAACACCCCTATACCAGGGCCCTGCTGTCGGCCATACCCTCGCTCGACCCGGACGTGCGCGACACAAGGCAAAAACTCAAGGGCGAGATTCCGTCACAGGCGAATCCGCCGCCCGGCTGCAAGTTCCAGACCCGTTGCCCGTATGCGGTCGATCACTGCCGGGAAGAGGAACCGGCGCTGGAAATCGTCGAGGGAGAACACACTGTCGCCTGCCACAGGTGGCGGGAACTCGAGGCCGCTACCCTGCCCGGCGCCCAGGCTACCGCCTGACGGGAATGTGTCTTCCAAATAGCCCGGGCACAATTCCAGACAGAATTCAGACCAGACCCGGCGCCGGGACGATTCCGGGTTCGCATCATACGGATTGCTGCGGGCCGGCAGAGGAAAGCATCAGCCAACGATATTGAAAACGCCAGGCACATGGTCTGGCGGCGCCAGTCCCTGCTCTTTGTGGCGCATCGGCAGGAGATTCTCTGCCAGAACCAGCAGGTCTTCCAGTAGGTCATGCGAGAACCTGATTTCGGTGAAATGCTGGCCGGCGGCGCGCAGCTATCCCGCAGAAGGCCGAACCGTCATCCCGGATCGGCGACAACAGGGCTCCGATACAAAAGGACGGAAACAACAGGGTCGCTACGATAGGGTCGCTACGATAGGGTCGCTACGATAGGGTCGACACAACAGGATCGCCGCAATAGGGAAAAAACGCGGCAAACCACCCAGAATGCCGCGCACTGGTTCAGCCGCTAACACGCCATCAGGCAATTGCCGAGGCTGGCCAGGCACTTGAATTGGTACGGCAATCCGCGGAATTGCGTCGTGAACTCCGCGACCTCCTCGAGACTCTCGCGAATCGCATCCGGTCCTTGTCGGAACAATTTGACGCCCGTTGTGAGGATCCCCTCGCAAGTCACGCGACGTATTCGCTCGGAGAGTCTGTCGCCGCTTACCGGTGCCTCGGCAAAAACGGCGCGCTCCATCGGTCCCAGACGGGGATTCTGTGGGTCAATGCGACGAAGACTGAACTTCTGTTCGTAAATCTGGAAAAGTCCGACAGGGATTTTTCACAAACGACGCGCTATGCCGATCACCCGATTTCGCCGACCCTGTTTAACGGGATTTGCAGAACAGAACTCCCACCAATACCCGCACCGGGTGTCGCCATGTCGGGCAACGGGATCATATCACAAACATCACGCTATTTTTTGAACAGAAGCAGCGGGGCAGCAATGGAGAATCCGCCCCTGCCATTGTCTTGGCCGGGCCCACTACTGCGGCCATGAGTCGGAACGGCCGATGCAGGGCTGGATGTACAGGTTGGGAATGTGATTGCAGGTTGAGGAACAGAAACGGAGCATCTGCCGGTCTGCCGCCCGGTCTCATGCCCACTGCGGCTCATGTCCCGGAGGCCGATAGTTGACCGTTCCGCCGGCGGTGACCTTCATATCGGAAAGCGTGTGGTCGGCATGCCTCATGCGATGATCCAGCAGCTTCCTGGTCAGGCGCAGAACTTCGCCGGCATAATCCTGGTCGTCCGCGAGGTTCCGGAACTCGCCGTCGGCCGACTGCGTGTCAAACAGCAGCGGCGGCAGGCCGCCATTGAAATGCGCGAACCGGTAGCGGTCCTCCTGAATGACCGCATAATTGGCCTCGCGCAGGCCAAGCCCCAATTCCCGCTGCCAATGGCTCGGGCATTCAGGATCGCCTAAGTCCATCTCGGCGTAGGCATAGTCCCGCCAGCCGGACGGGGCATTTCCCTCCAGCCACGGCAACAGCGATGCGCCGTTCATCGCGACCGGCACCTCGCCCGCGAGCCAGTCGAGAATCGTCGGTGACACATCCACGGATTCCGTAAAGGCATCGAACTGACTGCCATTGCAGGACCGGCGCCGCGGGTCGCGGATTATCAGCGGTACGTGCGTTGCGGCATCGTAGACCGACCTCTTGCCCCACTGTCGGCGCTCCCCGAGCATCTCGCCATGATCGGAAGTGAATATGATCAGCGTGTCGTCGTACTGCCCGGTGTCTTTCAGGAACCGGATCAGGCGGCCAACATGATGGTCGAGCTCACTGGCCAGTCCGAAGTAGACCGCGCGCATCTTCGCGACATCACGCGGATCTTCGTCGTCGAGTTGGCAATTGAAATCGCCGATAAAGCCGTTGATCGCGTCTTTCCCAAGTTCGGAAGCAATATACGGATGGACTGCCGCTTCCGCTTCCGGGGTCGGCATACGCGCCGGCGGCGGAATTTCATCCGCATGGTACATCCGGTTATAGGGTTCCGGGGCGATGAATGGCGGGTGCGGCCGGATGTAGCACACGTGCGCCAGCCACGCCTGGTCGGTCCGGACGGCAAGCTCCCTCAGGCATGCATCCGTCAGAAACGCAGTGTCGCTGTCCTCGGCGCGGTAGAATGCGGGATCGTCCGGGCGCGGCCCGGTTGCCGGATCGAAATCCTGCGGTGCGTAGAAACGGCTGTATTCGGGCAGGTCATAACCCTTGGCTTTCAGATGCGCCCGCCACGCAAAGTTGTCGTTTTCCAGCTGCAGGGCCACGATTTCCTTGAAGCCCGGCATCGGGTTTTCGAAGCTCCTGACCGCCGGATCATTGGGGTGCAGGAATCGGGGATCGCCGCTGGTATCGGTATAACCGAACAGCAATGGCTCATAACCCGATTTCCGCGCTTCGAGCGCGAGGTTCGAAATGTCCCCGCGCAGCGGCGTGCCATTGCGCACGGACCGGTGATTCATCGCATAGAGGCCGGTCAGGAGACTGACCCGGGCCGGACCGCAGGGACAGGTGACCGTATAGTGCCTGCGGAATGTGACGGCATCCGCCATGAACTCCCGCAGATTCGGCAGCACCGCCCGTCCGTTAATGGCCAGTTGCAGGCAGTCCGCCCGAAGCTGGTCCACAACGATGAACAGGACATTTCCACTATTCTTGTCGGTCAATGCTCTTTTCCTTGTGACTGGGAAATCGGTTGTTCGCAGGCGTCCGTCACTGTCAGGTTCAGCAAAAGAACCACGCAACGACGACCGTATGCAGGATTTTCAAGTTGTGAAAAGAGTTTTCTAGGGTACCAACACATTTCGTGTAAAATGCAATGGTAACTTCGTCCCTCGCTGACAGCCTGAAAGACCCACGGTGCGAGCTTGTTTGATTCTGGTCGCTGTCTTGGTCGGTTACTTCTCCCTCAACACACTGACCCCCGGAATTTGGTGGTTCTTTACTTGCACCGCCTGCGGCAATGCCGCATATTGAGGGGTGATGCAGGTTTTCTCAACACGCAGCTACGAACGAGCGGTTCGTAAGCTGCTCGGTGAAGAGGCGCGCAAGGAAATGGGAGGATGCGATCGTGGCTGCCCCAGATGCGGCTCCCGTCATTCGAGGAACCGGCGGCATCCGCAAGCTGCGATGGGCCGGATCCGGTCGCGGCAAGCGGGGCGGCATCCGCACGGTTTATTTCTACCACGCCGGACCGGAGGCCGTTTACCTGCTGACGGCTTACGCGAAGGCGAACCGCGAAGACCTGACGCCGGCGGACACCAGGGCGCTGTCGCGGCTGGTCGCGGAGATCAAGAAGGAGGCAACGGGACAATGACGAGGGAACGCTCCGAACTCGGTCGGGACATCGAAACGGCTCTGGGCGAGGTTCTCGGCCATGTTCGCGGGGAGACAGCCCTGCCTTGCCGGATCGTCGACGATCCGGCCGCCAGCCGAATTGTCTCCCTTCGCAAGCGATTGCGGCTGAGCCGGCAGAGGTTCGCCGACCGTTTCGGCCTCGACGTGCGGGCTCTTCAGGAGTGGGAACAGGGCCGGCGTGTTCCCGACAGGGCGGCGCGGGTGTTGCTCACCGTCATCGACCGGGATCCCGAGGCCGTTGTCAGGGCGCTCGGTGCGGATGGCGCAGAGGAACCGATAGATGGGCGTTCGGCGCTGTGAACGATGGATGCCAACATTTTGCACGTATCCCGAAGCTGCTTCACGTGTTCCTTTCGCCTGTTTCTGCTGTTCCATTGTCTTTCCGGGTTGGGGCGGGCATTACGGCGTTAGAATGCGACGCCCTTAACGTGCATTTCTACACGAAGTTTATTGGTACCCTCATTGCCATCGCGCAAGGCGGCGACAACGGAGGGTGATGATTGAGGCGCGTGCCGTGCCGCATTTGACAACAGGTTGTTCAGCACTTTCACAATGCGCCGTTCGTCGGCCGACACCCTCGGAAGATCCGGCGGCAGGTCGATGCGCACTATCTGTCGGCGTCCGCCGCTCATGAACGTCGTCCTCGCTTGCTCCACTAGGGTTGCCACCTCCACTGCCTCGGGGTCGACGGAGAGTGTGCCCGCGTGGATGCGCCCAGCATCGAGCAGATCGTGGATGTGACCCTCAATGTGGTTGGCCCCCTGGTCGATTATTCGGATGAACTGACGTATCTCTGCCCGGTTGAATGTGGTGAGCAGAGATGTGGTCGAGCCCTTGATGGAGGTGAGCGGCGCGCGCAACTCATGGCTAACCATGGTTAGGAATTCGAGCCGCATCCGCTCGAACTCCACGAGCGTCGCCAAATCCTGCATGCTCACCAATACCGCCTCGACGTTATCCGTGTCGGAATGGATCGGCGCCGTATTGACCAGCATCCGGATGCTGCCCCCTTCGAGCACGGAGAGTTCGACCTCAATATCGCTAACCGTTTTCCCGGTCATCAAATCGTCGACGGTGACCTTACGGCCGTCGGAGAGCCGTGTCGTGATGTCCACCAACAGATCCATCGCGGAGCATCCTGGCCCACCCAGCACTTCGACGATTCGCCGGGCTTCCCGGTTGACGATAGCGGGCATGCGGGTCCCAGCATCGAATACAACCACGCCAACCGGCGAAGCTTCCACCAGCGCCTCGAGGCCAGCCCGCGCACGTCGCTCGTCGTTGCGCGCGCGCATTCACGAAAGCCGCTTCAGCCCGCGAGGCGAGCAGCACCAGCAGCTCTTCGTCTTCGTCTGTGAAAACCTCACCGCCCTTCTTGTCTCCGACAAAGAAGGTCCCAATATGCACGTCGCGATGACGCATCGGCGTGCACTGCAGGGTCTGGCACACACCCAATTCCGGCGAGAGACCGAGCGATTGGACATGACCGGGAAAGTCGTCCAATCTCAGCGGCCTTTGCTGCTTACGTAGATACTCGAACTACATCGGCCCGTCGGGCAGGCAGCTTGTCAGTCGTTGCTCCTCATCGTTGGTCAGGCCCGAAGCGACAATGTCCTTAGGCTGTCCCGAAGCGTCGACAGTAATGATCATTCCGTAGCGGGCGCCGGTGAGTGCGCGGGCACTGTCGATGACCTCGCGCAGCACGGTGGTGACATCAAGATTTCCACCAATGCGGCGTAAGGCGTCGATCAGGTTTGGTGACGGATCTCGCCATGAATGACGAGGCTTCCTGCTTCGCGGGCCGCCGCCGGTGCGGTGCTCCGGTCTTAAGCAGGCCTCCACAGGCAGGCACGGGCATCCCGCCGTGCGCGCCACTTGGTTCTCGCAGCGCAAGGGGATGTATGCCAGAGCAGCAGCGTCACGTCAACGGGCAGGACGCCTTATATCCCCGCCCTGAAGGTCGGGGGTTTACGGCAGTTTCGATAAGCGTTTTTCGGCCTCTCGACCGCGCCCCCGTTCGTTACCTCTACTCATCTTCATTGGGTTGATCCTGTTTTGCTCTGGCGGCGGAGTTCCGAACACCTTATATTAAGTGGAGTGAGCTTTTGCTTCCACAAGCGAGAGGAGAAGAATCACAAGCGAGAGGAGAAGAATCACAAGCGAGAGGAGAAGAATCATGTTCACTAGAATCTTTTTGTTTGGCGCCGCAGCGGTGTTTACGACCGGTGCTGCATTCGCAGACTGTCCTGCCGTCACTGTGGCTGACCCAATGGGAGTTCCGGCAGGGGCCATCCCACAGCAATATGAACTCGCTGAATTCGAAGAGCTTGCCAACTGCAAGTTGACATTCAGCGCCAACCCGGACATCGCTGCGCTCAATGCCCGGATTCGCGGCAATCCGGAATTGCCGCCCTTGGCGGAGCGGCTTCCGGAAGAGCCCCTGGTCTATGCGCCGTACCATTCGATCGGGAAATATGGCGGTACGCTCAGAGGGATGTCGAATGCGACAGAATCAGGGACGTCCGACTTACTGTCAACACGCCACGCCACTCTGGTCCGATATCTCGACGATCTGCAGACCATCGTTCCGAACGTGGCCAAGAGCTGGGAGTGGAATGATGACTTCACCCAGGTGACGTTCGTCCTGCGCAAAGGCCACAAGTGGTCCGACGGAGCGCCGTTTTCCGCGGACGATGTCAAGTTCTGGTATGACAACCTGGCGCTCGATCCCAAGGTCATCGCAAAGCCAAGGTCTGGGTGGCTGGTGGCCGGCGAGAGAATGACCGTGGATGTGATCGACCCGCAGACGGTGCGTTTCAATCTTCCGGCGCCGAAACCGGGACTGCTCGCCCTCTTCGCGTCTGAGGGATGGGGGCTGCCCTTCCGACCCAAGCACTTCCTCGGCCGGTACCACCCGGATCTCAATCCTGACGCCGACAAGCTGGCGCAGGACGCCGGATTTGAAGACGGTCTGGCTGTCATTGCCGCCTATTACGGCAGTACCGATTGGAACGATTCCCCGTCGCCGCTGCTCAACAGCCCGGATAGGGTGGCCAACCTGCCGGCAGACGTCGTGCCGACACTGGAATCGCATATCACCATTTCAGACAGGGCGACCGGCCGGCACTTCGTTGCCAATCCGTATTTCCACATTGTCGATACGCAAGGCAACCAGTTGCCGTACATCAACGAGCAGGACGAGGTTTACATCAACGACACCGAAGTCCGGGTCCTGAAACTGATCAACGCGGAAGTGGACTACAAATCCCAGTCCCTGGAACTGCCGACAGCGCCGCTGCTGCTCGAAAACCAGGAAAAAGGCGATTACACGATCCACTTGAAGCCGGGAATCGGCGCTCCCAGTTTCTCGTTCAACGTGACGTCGGATAATCTTGAAAAGCGGAAGGTGTTTGGCGACTTCAGGTTCCGCCAGGCAATGTCGGTGGCGATCAACCGTGATCAGATCAATGAAGTCGCTTTCTTCGGTCTGGGAACTCCACGGCAGCATATCGGGTTTTCGCCCAAGCCGGACTTCATCGATGACAAGTGGCTGACCTACTTCACACAGTACGATCCGGACATGGCGAACTCGCTGCTTGACGAGATCGGCATGGTCGACACCGGCGGTGACGGTTTCCGGGAATTGCCGAACGGTGAGAAAATCACGCTGAATATTCAGTTTGCGAATCAGGGCATCCCCTTACAGGTCGTCGAACTGGTCGCCAACGACTGGGCCGAAGTCGGGGTGCAGACGACCGTCAAGGAAGTCACGCCGGACGAGTACCGGTCGGCACAGTCGGCGAACCTGCTGGATGTCGGGGCGTGGGGCCGAGGGGTGCCGCTGGCGCTCACTTTGGGCAACAACCAAGAGTGGGTGCCGCCGTTCTCTTCCTATTTCGGCCACCGGCAAGGCATGCTCTGGGGCGAGTGGGTGCAATCTGACGGCGGCGCCGGCGCTGAGCCGCCCGATTATGCCAAGCAGCTGATGGATGACATAGGCGCCTTCCAGTCCGCGCCGATTGGCTCCGACGAGTTCAAGGCGTTGGGTCAGCGGATGGTCAAGAACATGACCGAGAATCTGCTGTTCATTGGCACCGTGATTGGGCCGCTGCCGATCTACCATCGAAACGCGCTCAAGAATTTCGTGGAATTCCAGACTCAAGGCCACGCCTACTACCGGACTTACCCGTATCGCGCGACGCAGTGGTACTTTGACGAGTGATCGATTGACGCTATAAGTGAGGCGGGCGAGATGTTCGCCCGCCTCTGTCGTGGAAAGGGGGTCGGTCGCCTCAGGGCGATCTGACTTTGAGGAGCCGCATGAAGTTTGCCAGATTCGCTTTCGTCCGCGCAGTCCTGGCAATCTTCACCCTGTTTATTGTTTCACTGTTCGTGTTCAGCCTTATGGAGCTCGTTCCCGGCGACTGCGCGGAACGGTACCTTGCGTACAAGAACACTCAGGGCGCTCCGGTCACGATCGCCGACATTGAATCCGAGCGGATCCGGCTGGGACTGGACAAGCCGTTCATCGTCCGCTGGTCGACCTGGATCGGCAACGCATTCAGAGGCGAATTCGGCGAGAGCTGCATCCTGCGGGTCAACATCAACAGCCTGCTCGGCGACAAGTTCCTGATTTCACTCGGGATCTGCACGGCGTCGCTGGTGCTGTCCTACCTGATCGCGGTGCCGGTGGGCATCCTGTCGGTGACCGCCAACAGCGCGCTGCTCAACAATTCATTGCGCTTCATCAGCTATCTCGGGCTGGCGCTGCCCAACTTCCTGCTGGCGCTGGTGATCATGCTGTTCTCCACGGTGTATTTCGGCGACAGCATGACCGGCCTCTTCTCAGCTGAATACCGTGACGCCGAATGGTCAACCGGCCGGGTGCTCGATTTTCTGAACCATGTCTGGCTGCCGATCATTATCCTTGGCTGGTCGGCCACCGCCTTCGCCATCCAGACGGTGCGGGCGCTGATGGCGGACGAGATCAGCAAGCTGTACGTGACCGCGGCGGCTGCCCGCGGCGTGGCCGGCCGCCGCCTGATCCTGCGGTATCCGGCGCGGCACGCGCTGGGCCCGATCATCAACTCGATCGGATTTGACCTCAACCGGATGTTCAGCGAGCTGCCGATCGTCGCCTTGATCTTGACGCTGACGGAATCGGGAATGCTCCTGATCGACGCGCTGGCCAAATCGAACGACCAGCAATTGGCAGGCGCCATCATCTTTCTGCTCACCGCCAGCATCATCGGCCTGAACTTCATCACGGACGTGCTGCTCGCGCTGATCGACCCGCGCATCCGGCGCAGTATTTTGAGGTAAACGCAATGGCGGACATCGCGGAGGTCAAGCCGGACGTTGGACCCGAGGTCGACCAGAAACTCAAGGAAGCGTATTTCACCGCCTCCCAAAGCCAGCTGGTCTGGGCCCGGTTCCGCCGCATCAGGTCGGCCATGGTGGCGGCGTACATCCTGATCTTCCTGATCATCTGCGGGCTGTTTGCGCCTTTTCTCTCGCCCTACGATCCGACCATTGCCGGCCGGAACAAGGAATACCTGAACGGGGCGCCGCAGATCCCGAAATTCTGCGACGAAAACGGCTGTTCATGGCGCCCCTTCATCTACACCTATGAGCGAACGCGGTCGATCAAGACCAATTTCCGCTGGGTCACCGAGGAGAACCGGGACAAGCGGCGCTACGTGACGCTGCTGCCGAAGGGATCCGAATACAGGCTGCTCCGGATTCCATTCCTTTCCTTCGACCGGCATCTGTTCGGCGTGGATCAGGGGATGATTCACGTTTTCGGAACCGATGCCGCCGGCAAGGATATATTTTCCCGCACCCTGCACGCCATCAACACGACGCTTGCGGTCGGCACGATCGGAGTGCTGATCTCCTTTGTGCTGGCGCTGATCATTGGCGGCATCTCGGGCTATTTTGGCGGGTTCATCGACTCGCTGCTGCAGATGCTGACGGACGCCGTCAAAGTCGTGCCGTCAATTCCCATGATCATGGCCCTGGCGGCGTTCGCCCCGGACGAATGGAGCGCCGAGACGCGGTTCTTTTTCATCGCGGTCATACTTGGCTTCGTCGGCTGGACGACGTTGGCGCGCCGTGTCCGGACCCATCTGCTGGCGGAGCGCAACCAGGAATATGTGCTGGCGGCGCAGCTGTGCGGAGCATCCTCCGGCCACGTCATCCGCCGTCACCTTCTGCCGAGCTTCACCAGCTACATCATTGTCGACCTGGTGATCTCGTTTCCGTACATGGTGCTGGGGGAAACGGCGCTGAGCTTTATCGGCCTGGGCCTCAAGGATCCCGTCAATTCGCTCGGTGTCATGCTGCAGAACGTCACCAACGCCGACGTGCTGCTGAATTATCAGTGGTATTTCATTCCGGTCCTGTTCTTCATCACCCTGGTGCTGGCATTCGTTTTTGTCGGCGACGGGCTGCGCGACGCCGCCGACCCCTACGCGGAAATCCAGAAATAATGCCGCTGCTTGACGTCGAAAACCTGACCCTGCAGTTCGACACCGACGAGGGCCGGGTCACGGCCGTCGAGGAGTTTTCGCTGAGCCTGGAGGCCGGCGAAATTCTCGGCCTTGTGGGCGAGAGCGGCTCCGGCAAGTCCGTCACCGCCAAGTCGCTCATGAAGCTCAATGCCGGCAATGCGGTTTACAGCGACGATACCGGGATCACGCTGCATCTTGAGCAAGGTCCGGTCGATATCATGAGCCTCAAGTCAGCTCGGGATCTGCAGCTCGTGCGCGGCGGTGCCATCTCGATGATTTTCCAGGAACCGATGGCGAGCTTTGCGCCGGCGCTGACGATCGGCGACCAGATGGTCGAGCAGCTGCAGATCCACACCGACATGTCGCCTGCAGAGTGCCGCGCCCTGTCTATTGACATGCTCGAGAGGGTCGGAATCGCCGATGCCGCCAAGCGTTTCATGCAGTACGCCTTTGAGCTGTCCGGCGGCATGCGGCAGCGTGCAATGATCGCCATGGCGCTGTCGACGCGGCCGAAGCTGCTGATCGCCGATGAGCCAACGACCGCGCTCGACGTCACCATTCAGGCCCAGGTGATCGACCTGATGAAGGACCTGGTTCAGGAATTCGGAATGGCGATCATCTTCATCACCCACGATCTCGGAGTGGTGGCGCAGACCGCCGATACCGTCGCCGTGATGTATCTCGGCCGACTGGTCGAGAAAGGGCCGGTGCAGGAAGTCATCAGGAATCCTTCCCATCCCTACACCAGGGGACTGCTCGAAGCCCTGCCTCGGCTGTCCGATCTTGACGCGCCGCTGACGCCGGTGCCGGGCGACATACCCTCGCCGCTGGAGCGGCCGGCCGGCTGCGTGTTCCAGACCCGCTGCCCGTCACTGATCGGAAACGTGTGCCGATCCGTGATACCGGACTTCCGGACCATCGCGCCGCTCCACCGCTCGGCGTGCCATCTCGTTTCGGCGGAGCGGGCGACATGAACCGCGACATCCTGATTTCCGCCCGCAACCTTTCCGTCCGGTTTCCGCTGGGTGGCGGTCTGTTTGCAGAAAAGACCTATGTGCACGCGGTGGAAAATGTCAGCATCGACATCGAAAAAGGGAAGTTCTTCGGCCTTGTCGGTGAATCCGGTTCCGGCAAGACGACGCTCGGCCGGGCGCTGTTGCTGGCCAATCCGATCACGGAGGGCGACGTCACCTATTCCGACGGCCAGGTGAGCTATGACCTGCGGAATATCACCGCACAGCAGCGCCGCGACTATTATTCACGGGCCCAGCTGATCTTCCAGGATCCATATGCGGCGCTCAGCCCGCGCATGACCGTCCGGGACATCATCGCCGAGCCGCTCGAAGTGATGAAGCTGACCGGGTCGCGGGCCGAAACGGACGAACGTGTGCGCGAGTTCGCCGCCAAGTGCCGGTTGAACCTGGAGCACCTGCGGCGGTTTCCACATGCGTTTTCGGGCGGCCAGCGCCAGCGGATATCGATAGCCCGGGCGTTGGTATCGCGGCCAAGGTTCGTGGTTGCCGACGAATGCGTTGCGGCGCTCGATGTCTCGATCCAGGCCGATGTGCTCAATCTCCTGAAGTCCATTCAGAGCGAGCTCGGCCTGACCTTCCTGTTCATCAGCCACGATCTGAGCGTGGTGGCGCATATCTGTGACCATGTCGCGCTGATGTATTTCGGGCGGCTGGTCGAGACCGCCCCGACACGGCGCCTTTTTGCGAGCCCGAAACACCCCTATACCAGGGCCCTGCTGTCGGCCATACCCTCGCTCGACCCGGACGTGCGCGACACAAGGCAAAAACTCAAGGGCGAGATTCCGTCACAGGCGAATCCGCCGCCCGGCTGCAAGTTCCAGACCCGTTGCCCGTATGCGGTCGATCACTGCCGGGAAGAGGAACCGGCGCTGGAAATCGTCGAGGGAGAACACACTGTCGCCTGCCACAGGTGGCGGGAACTCGAGGCCGCTACCCTGCCCGGCGCCCAGGCTACCGCCTGACGGGAATGTGTCTTCCAAATAGCCCGGGCACAATTCCAGACAGAATTCAGACCAGACCCGGCGCCGGGACGATTCCGGGTTCGCATCATACAGATGCGGGGCAGCAATGGAGAATCCGCCTCCTGCCGCAGTCTTGGACGGGTCCACTGCCGCGGCCGCGGTTCGGAATGGCCGATGAGAATCCTGTGGGAACTCGAACGGCCGATCCCGGGGTGGCTGTACCAGGCCGAGGAAGTGGTTGCAGGCTGAAGATCAGCGACGTGGCATCTGCCGGTCCGCCGCCCGCCTCATGCCCGCTGCGGCGCGGGTCCCGAAGGCCGATAGTTGACCGTTCCGCCGGCGGTGACCTTCATATCGGAAAGCGTGTGGTCGGCATGCTTCATGCGATGATCCAGCAGCTTTCTGGTCAGGCGCAGAACTTCGCCGGCATAATCCTGATCGTCCGCGAGGTTTCGGAATTCGCCGTCGGCCGACTGCGTGTCAAACAGCAGCGGCGGCAGGCCGCCGTTGAAATGCGCGAACCGGTAGCGGTCCTCCTGAATGACCGCAAAATTGGCCTCGCGCATGCTGAGCCCCAATTCCCGCTGGCAGTGGGTGTGGCCCACCCATTCCGGATGCCGCAAATCGCGGCCAGGCCCTGTTTCCGGCTGGCGGCGGGTATGGCATTCAGGATCGCCAAACTCCATCTCGGCGTAGGCATAGTCCCGCCAGCCGGGCGGGGCATTTCCCTCCAGCCACGGCAACAGCGACGCGCCGTTCATGGCGGCCGGCACCTCGCCCACGAGCCAGTCGAGAATCGTCGGTGACACATCGACGGATTCAGTAAAGGCGTCGAACTGACCGCCGTTGCAGGACGGGCGCCGCGGGTCGCGGATAATCAGCGGCACGCGCGTTGCGGCATCGTAGACCGACACTTTGCCCCACTGTCGGCGCTCCCCGAGCATCTCGCCATGATCGGAAGTGAATATGATCAGTGTGTTTTCGTACTGCCCGGTGTCTTTCAGGAACCGGATCAGGCGGCCAACATGATGATCAACTTCACTGGCCAGCCCGAAATAGACCGCGCGCAAGGTTGCCACATCGCGCGGATCTTCATTGTCGAGATGGCAGTTGGAAGCCTCAATAAAGCCGTTGATCATATCAAACCCCGCCAGATCGGCGGCAAGAAACGGATGAACCGCCGCCTCGGCATCCGGGGTCGCCAGCCGGGGCGGCGGCGGAATTTCATCCGCATGGTACATCCGGTTATAGGGTTCCGGGGCGATGAATGGGTCGTGCGGCCGGATGTAGGCCACGTGCGCAAACCACGCCTGGTCGGTCCGGACGGCAAGCGCCTTCATGCATTCATCCGTCAGAAACGCAGTGTCGCTGTCCTCGGCGCGGTAGAATGCGGGATCGTCCGGGCGCGGCCCGGTTGCCGGATCGAAATCCTGCGGTGCGTAGAAACGGCTGCGATTGGGCAGGTCATAACCCTTGGCTTTCAGATGCGCCTTCCACGCAAAGTTGTCGTCTTCCATCTGCATAGCCGTGATTTCCTTGAACCCCGGCATCGGTTTTTTCGAGCTCCTGACCGCAGGATCGTTGTGGTGCAGGATTCGGGGATCGGCGCTGGTGCTGGTGTAACCGAACAGCAATGGCTCATAACCCGATTTCCGCGCTTCGAGCGCGAGATTTGAAATGTCCGCGCGCAGCGGCGTGCCGTTGCGCACGGACCGGTGATTCATCGCATAGAGGCCGGTCAGGAGGCTGACCCGGGCCGGGCCGCAGGGAACGGTGACCGTATAGTGCCTGCGGAATGTGACGGCATCCTCCATGAACTCCCGCAGATTCGGCAGCACCGCCCGTCCGCTGATGGCCAGTTGCAGGCAGTCCGCCCGAAGCAAATCCGCAATGATGAACAGGACATTTCCACGATTCTTTTCGACCATAGCTCTTCTTATACCAAGACCGGAATTTAATGACTCATGAACAAAACATGAACATCATGTGGGGTGTGGCCGGTGCCGGCTTCCTGTATCTTGTGGTTAAGCAAACAAATCACAGGAGGAAGCCATGCCGGCTGGCATCGAGATCACGAACACCGACCACACGGTGGCTGAGATTAGGGCATTGGCCCGAAAGTGCAAGAACCGGGCGGAGGCTCGACGCCTTGAGGCGATTGCGCGGGTGATGGAAGGCAGGCAGAGCCGAGCGGAGATTGCACGGTGGGCGAAGGTCGACAGGCAGACGCTGTGCGACTGGGTCAACCGCTACAATGGCGAGGGGGCGGTTGGCCTGAAGACCAAGCCGGGCCGTGGGCGCCCGTCACGTCTGAGTGAGGTCCAGCGTATCGAGGTCGGGCGCTGGCTCGATGAGGGTCCTCAGGACGGCGTTCCGGCGTGGACGGTCGGGTTGATCCGGGACAGGATCAAGGATGTCTTTGACATTGTGATGTCTCGGGAGGCGGTTCGCTGTCTGATGCGGGCACTGGGTTTCCGTCGTCTTTCGCCGCGGCCCCTTCATCCCAAGGCCGATCCGGAGGCCCAGGAGGAATTCCGCAGTGATTTCAGTGCCGTTGCGATCGCATCGCTGCCGGAGGGCACGGACCCGGCCCGCGTGGACGTGTGGTTTCAAGACGAAGCACGTTTGGGCCAAAAGGGGATGCTGACCCGGGTGTGGGCGCGCCGGGGAAGCCGTCCCCGGGTGCCGCGGGACTATCGCTACGGATATTGCTACCTGTTCAGCGCGATCTGCCCGGAAAGCGGCATCTCGGCCGGCCATGTTTGCGACAAGGCGAACACCGACGAGATGAACCGCCATCTTGTCGACATCGCCGCCGCCGTGCCCCAGGGCCGCCACGCGCTGGTGGTTCTCGACGGCGCCGGCTGGCACCGTTCGAAGAGCCTTGAGATACCGGACAACGTGTCACTGTTGCGTCTGCCGCCGTACAGTCCGGAACTGAACCCGGTCGAGACCGTGTTCCAGTTCCTCAAGCAGGGCAATTTTGCCAACCAGGTCTTCGCCACAGCCGAGGTCGTGAAAGACAGGGTCGAGGAGGTTTGGAATGACTTCGCCCGCACGCCAGGCCGGATCGCTTCACTCGGCAAGCGAAGCTGGGCAAAACTGGTCACCACACCGACGGCTCAACCCGTCCAGCATGCCTCGCCGGGTGTGTGATTAATTTCCGGTTTTGGTATTATTGTGGCTGAAGATTCGGTTGTGCCGGCCTGCCGCCGGGTCTCATACCCGCTGCGGCGCGGGTCCCGAAGGCCGATAGTTGACCGTTCCGCCGGCGGTGACCTTCATATCGGAAAGCGTGTGGTCGGCATGCCTCATGCGATGATCCAGCAGCTTTCTGGTCAGGCGCAGAACTTCGCCGGCATAATCCTGATCGTCCGCGAGGTTTCGGAATTCGCCGTCGGCCGACTGCGTGTCAAACAGCAGCGGCGGCAGGCCGCCGTTGAAATGCGCGAACCGGTAGCAGTTCTCCTGAATGACTGCAAAATTGGCCTCGCGCATGCTGAGCCCCAATTCCCGCTGACAGTGGCCCGGGCATTCAGGATCGCCAAACTCCATCTCGGCGTAGGCATAGTCCCGCCAGCCGGACGGCGCATTTCCCTCCAGCCACGGCAACAGCGATGCGCCGTTCATCGCAACCGGCACCTCGCCCGCGAGCCAGTCGAGAATCGTCGGTGACACATCCACGGATTCCGTAAAGGCATCGAACTGGCTGCCGTTGCAGGACGTGCGCCGCGGGTCGCGGATTATCAACGGCACGTGCGTTGCGGCATCGTAGAACGACCCATTGCCCCACTGCCGGCGCTCCCCGAGCATCTCACCATGATCGGAGGTGAATATGATCAGTGTGTCGTCGTACTGCCCGGTGTCTTTCAGGAACCGGATCAGGCGGCCAACATGATGATCAACTTCACTGGCCAGCCCGAAATAGACCGCGCGCAAGGTTGCCACATCGCGCGGATCTTCATTGTCGAGATGGCAGTTGGAAGCCTCAATAAAGCCGTTGATCATATCAAACCCCGCCAGATCGGCGGCAAGAAACGGATGAACCGCCGCCTCGGCATCCGGGGTCGCCAGCCGGGGCGGCGGCGGAATTTCATCCGCATGGTACATCCGGTTATAGGGTTCCGGGGCGATGAATGGCGGGTGCGGCCGGATGTAGGCCACGTGCGCAAACCAATTCTGTTCAGCCCGGACGGCAAGCTCCTTCATGCTTGCATCCGTCAGAAACGCAGTGTCGCTGTCCTCGGCGCGGTAGAATGCGGGATCGTCCGGGCGCGGACCGGTTGCCGGATCGAAATCCTGCGGTGCGTAGAAACGGCTGTAATCATTTGGCAGGTCATAGCCCTTGGCTTTCAGATGCGCCTTCCACGCATAGCAGTCGTATCCGAGCTGCAGGGCCAGGACTTCCTTGAACCCCGGCATCGGGCTCTCGGGGTTCCTGACCGCAGGATCATTGGGGTGCAGGAATCGGGGATCGCCGCTGGTATCGGTATAACCGAACAGCAATGGCTCATAGCCCGATCTCCGCGCTTCGAGCGCGAGGTTTGAAATGTCCGCGCGCAGCGGCGTGCCGTTGCGCACGGACCGGTGATTCATCGCATAGAGGCCGGTCAGGAGACTGGCCCGGGCCGGACCGCAGGGACAGGTGACCGTATAGTGCCTGCGGAATGTGACGGCATCCGCCATGAATTCACGCAGATTTGGCAGCACCGCCTGACCGTTGATGGCCGTTTGCAGGCAGTCCGCCCGAAGCAGGTCCGCAACGATGAACAGGACATTTCCACTATTCTTTTCGACCAGTGCTCTTCTCATTGTGACCGGGAAATCGGCTGTGCGCAGGCTTCAGGAACCGGCCAGTTCGGCAGCTGAACTGCTTGATGAAACAGTCAAGCAGATTCTTCAAATCGCCGCAACTTTGGATATGGATGTCAAGACCCAACGGCAATGCGGCGTCCGCGATAAACACGGAACCGCACTGGCAGCCCCCCAGGCGATTCTTCCGGTGCCGATCCTGCCTGGGCTGGCTGTGCCAGGCTGGGGAAATGGTTGCAGGTTGAGGAACAGAAACGGAGCATCTGCCGGTCTGCCGCCCGGTCTCATGCCCGCTGCGGCTCATGTCCCGAAGGCCGATAGTTGACCGTTCCGCCGGTGGTGACCTTCATATCGGAAAGCGTGTGGTCGGCATGCCTCATGCGATGATCCAGCAGCTTCCTGGTCAGGCGCAGAACTTCGCCGGCATAATCCTGATCGTCCGCGAGGTTCCGGAACTCGCCGTCGGCCGACTGCGTGTCAAACAGCAGCGACGGCAGGCCGCCATTGAAATGCGCGAACCGGTAGCGGTCCTCCTGAATGACCGCATAATTGGCCTCGCGCAGGCCAAGCCCCAATTCCCGCTGCCAATGGCTCGGGCATTCAGGATCGCCTAAGTCCATCTCGGCGTAGGCATAGTCCCGCCAGCCCGACGGGGCATTTCCCTCCAGCCACGGCAACAGCGATGCGCCGTTCATCGCGACCGGCACCTCGCCTGACAACCAATCGAGAATCGTCGGTGACACATCGACGGATTCCGTAAAGGCATCGAACTGACTGCCGTTGCAGGACGTGCGCTTCGGGTCGCGGATTATCAGTGGTACGTGCGTTGCGGCATCGTAGAACGACATCTTGCCCCACTGCCGCCGGTCCCCGAGCATCTCGCCATGATCGGAAGTGAATATGATCAGCGTGTCGTCGTACTGCCCGGTGTCTTTCAGGAACCGGACCAGGCGGCCAACATGATGATCGAGCTCATTGGCCAGCCCGAAGTAGACCGCGCGCAAGGTTGCCACATCGCGCGGATCTTCATTGTCGAGATGGCAGTTGGAAGCCTCAATTAAGCCGTTGATCATATCAAACCCCGCCAGATCGGCGGCAAGAAACGGATGAACCGCCGCTTCCGCTTCCGGGGTCGGCATACGCGCCGGCGGCGGAATTTCATCCGCACGGTACATCCGGTTATAGGGTTCCGGGGCGATGAATGGGTCGTGCGGCCGGATGTAGCACACGTGCGCCAGCCACGCCTGGTCGGTCCGGACGGCAAGCTGCCTCAGGCATGCATCCGTCAGAAACGCAGTGTCGCTGTCCTCGGCACGGTAGAATGCGGGATCGTCCGGGCGCGGCCCGGTTGCCGGATCGAAATCCTGCGGTGCGTAGAAACGGCTGTACTCGGGCAGGTCATAACCCTTGGTTTTCAGATGCGCCCGCCACGCAAAGTTGTCGTTTTCCAACTGCAGGGGCACGATTTCCTTGAACCCCGGCATCGGGTTTTCGTAGCTCCTGACCGCCGGATCATTGGTGTGCATGAATCGGGGATCGCCGCTGGTATCGGTGTAACCGAACAGCAATGGCTCATAACCCGATTTCCGCGCTTCGAGCGCGAGGTTCGAAATGTCCCCGCGCAGCGGCGTGCCGTTGCGCACGGACCGGTGATTCATCGCATAGAGGCCGGTCAGGAGACTGACCCGGGCCGGACCGCAGGGACAGGTGACCGTATAGTGCCTGCGGAATGTGACGGCATCCGCCATGAACTCCCGCAGATTTGGCAGCACCGCCTGACCGTTGATGGCCGTTTGCAGGCAGTCCGCCCGAAGCTGGTCCACAACGATGAACAGGACGTTTCCACCATTCTTGTCGATCAATGCTCTTTTCCTTGTGACTGGGAAATCGGTTGTTCGCAGGCGTCCGCCACCGTCAGGTTCAGCAAAAGAACCACGCAACGACGACCGTATGCAGGATTTTCAAGTTGTGAAAAGAGTTTTCTGCATTGCGCAGTGCGTGGCAAGGCGCGTTTTCCCGTTGGGGGTGGTCTTTTCCAAGGCCCCGTTCAGGAACGCGAGTCAGGTGCCGGGCTACCTTGGGCGTTTCACGCACAAAACGGCAATCACCTCCACCGTCTTTTTGACTTCGACGGCGAGCAAGTCCGCTTCCACTGGCGCGACTACGCTCACGGCAACAAAGTCAGGGCATCGTGCTTGAGATTCCTGACCTCGCGGCCCCGGTAGTGCACGCACGCGCAGGCCTCCATGGCCACCAGGCAGCCCGGCTCTTCCGCCGGAAACGCCCGGGCCTTCCGCCGCGTCACCGTCTTCCGGAACTCGACCAATCCGCCCGACGTCGCGCCGTGCACCCGAAAGCCGTTCTGTGTCAGATCAATCCCGATCATGCTAACCTCCCGCATGGCATGGATGCCACCTCCTCGCCAGCGGTTCGCCATTGACACCACCATGGCACAGTTCGGATGCCGTCGGGCGGGGGCCTCCACTCCACCGTTCCAAGGTGAAGCCGACTGCAACGACGTCACGTTCCCGTCGGACAAATTTGCATTGGCCTCGCATCGGGACTATGCTTTGACTGAAACGGTCCAAACGCGGGATTAGTTCAAAGCCGGGCAGCAAGGTCCGGACAGAACTACGCGAAGTGCCCCGGTCAATGCGGCTCAAGGGAGCAGGCTCCTTAAGGTGGCAATTGCACTGCGTTGCGGACAGGCAGGCAAGCGAATGCGAGCCAGGCACACCGGATAGAGGCATCCGCCGACCTGGCGATGAGCAGAATGCGGGTGGGGGCATTCAAGTCCTTGCCTTGCAACCGGGAAGCCGACGGTTGCAGGTGGTTTTCCGTAAAACTAGATTTTGGGAGAAAAAACATGACGAGGATTCTATTCTCAACCGCCGCGTGCATAGCACTCGCCGGCGTTGCAATTGCAGACTGTCCGCCGGTGACGGTCGCTGACCCCATGGGCGTTCCGTCCGGAAAGTATCCGCAGCAATACGAGCTTTCCGAATTCGAATCCCTGGCCGGCTGCACGCTGTCCTTGAGTGAAAACCCGGACATCGCAGAACTCAACGGCCGCATCCGCGGCAACCCGGACTTGCCGCCACTGGCAGACCGTCTCCCGGAAGAGCCGCTGGTGGTGGCGCCTTACGATTCGATCGGGAAGTACGGGGACACGCTGGACGTGCTGTCAAACGCTACGGAAGCCGGCACTTACGACGTCCTGAACATCCGGCACGTCAATCTCGTCCGCGTCTCGGACGACCTTCAGACAATCGTGCCCAATATCGCGAAGGACTGGGAATGGAACGACGACTTCACGCAGTTGACGTTCTACCTGCGCAAGGGCCACCGGTGGTCCGATGGCGCACCATTCACGGCCGACGACGTGAAGTTCTGGTATGACAACCTAGCGCTCGATTCAAAAGTCATTCCGAATCCCAAGGACTACGTGCTGGTCGCCGGCGAGCGGATGACGGTTGACGTGATCGACCCGCAAACGGTTCAGTTCAACCTGCCGGCCCCGAAGCCGGGTCTCCTGGCGCACTTCGCGACGTCGTACGCGCAGGCCTTTCAGCCGAAGCACTTCCTCGGCCGCTACCACCCGGACCTGAACCCGGACGCGGACAAGCTGGCGCAGGAAGCTGGCTTCGAGAACGGGCTCGCGGTGATTAAGGCCTATTTCGGGAATTCGGACTGGACCGACACGCCGTCGGCGCTGCTGAGCGCCCCCGACAGGGTTGCAAACCTCCCGGCGGACGTTGTGCCGACGCTCGAGTCCCATATTTACATCTCGGACACAGCCCAAGGTCGCCACCTCGTTGCAAACGCGTATTTCCACCAGGTGGACACGGCCGGCAACCAGTTGCCCTACATCAACGAGCACGACGAGGTCTACATCCCCAACAACGAGGTCCGAATCCTCAAACTGGTGAACGGCGAGGCCGACTACAAGATGCAGGGTGTAAGCCTGCCATCGGCACCGTTGCTCCTCGAGAACCAGGAAGCCGGAGACTACACGATCGACCTGGCCGCGAGGGTCGGGATCGTGTCCTTCACGTTCAACGTGACGTCAGAGGATCCAGAGAAACGCAAGGTCTTCGGCGACCTGCGATTCCGCCAGGCCATGTCGCTCTCAATCAACCGAGAAGAACTGAACGAGACCGTGTACTTCGGACTGGGTACACCGCATCAGTACATCGGGATCATGCCGACGCCAGATTTCGTCGACGACAAGTGGCGGACCTACTTTACGGAGTACGATCCGGACCGGGCGAACGCACTCCTTGATGAGGTCGGCATGGCCGACACGGACGGCGACGGTTACCGCGAACTTCCGAACGGTGAAAAGATCGTCATCAACGTTCAGTTCTCCACGCAGGAAATGTCCACGCATATTGTCGAGCTTGTCAGCCAGTACTGGTCGGCAGTGGGGATACAGACGACCATCAAGGAAATCGCCACGGACGAGTATCGTTCGGCGCAATCCGCGAACCTGCTCGACGTCGCGATGTGGCCGAAGGGTGCATCGATCATGGCTCACCTCGGCACCAACGAATACTGGGTACCGCCGTTTGGAAGCTATTTCAGCCTCCGGACCGGGATACTTTGGGGCGAATGGGTTGATTCCGGCGGTAGCGCGGGTGTCGAACCGCCGGATTATGTGAAACAGATGATCGAAGACATTGCTGCGTTCCATTCGGCTTCGATTGGATCCGAAGAATTCGATATGCTCGGATCACGCCTGGTGGAAAACATGGTCTCCAACCTGCTCATCATCGGCACGGTCGCCACGGTTGGGCCGATCTATCGCCGCAATGCGCTGAAAAACATCCAGCCTTTCTCGATACATGGGTACGAGTCTGCGAACTACCCTTGGCGGGGCACCCAGTGGTATCTTGACGAAGACGGCTGACCCGATACCCGAGAAGCGCGGGCGCGCAGAAAACGCGCCCGCGCCAGATACAGAAGCAAATGATCTCCGGCAGCAAACAGGGCGAGTCGGGCGATCGTGATGTTGCGTTTTGCCCGGCCTGTCGTGTGTGATGGGACGGGTTTGCCCGGCTTGACGGGTGGTTTCGGGTCGAAAGATTTCCGTTTGGATCGTTCCGCTTTCACGCAGGAAATTTTCCGGTCTGAACTGGGTTTCCAGTCATCCCTTGCCTTCCGCCTCAAACCCAACTTGGCGGCGATCAGATAATACCAAAACCGAAAGCGGGGCGACAGGACAGCATACCATTCTGCCATCATTCGCAAACCCGGAATGCCGGCAACACCTTATTCCGGCGTTCCCTCGGCCGGGGCGGCCGTACCGCCATAATTTTCCGGTCGCGGCCCCTGAGCGCCTCCTGCCTGGCTGGAATATTTCGCCGCGCTGATCCGCAATCCGAATACGCGCGACGTTTGCGCCCCGGCAAAACACCGACTGTTCGACTGGCTCACCGAGCCCAGCATTGGGGACATACCGGAGACCCGACTGGTGCATATCGCCGCCCGGCTCGAGGTCCGCATGCGCGAGCCTTCGCGCCCGACCCCCGAGGAGGAACTTTCCTTCCGGCGCCTCCTTGACTGGCTGACCGTCCGTTTGGGAGGTGTCGGCGTCGTCTGCTGGCGGTCCTGGTAGAGACCGTCGGATGTCGGAGTAACTTGTAACATTTGTACAAGTTATCTTAGAGGGGGACGATCGGGTTTTTCGGACAAACCATCCAACCATCAAGCACTGGCCAATGCCAATAAAATGTTCATACTGTTCATGTTCGGTGCTCATCCGCGATCGCCGGAAACGCCTGAATTCCTCTGTCGGAGGCACGAACTGAATTCGCGGGATAATCGATGAACGACTCGCCGGTCCGGCTTGACGACAAATTCAGTCTGTTGAAGGATCGCATCATTCTGAACGGCTCGCAGGCGCTGGTCAGGTTGTGCCTGCTCCAGGCAGAACGTGACCGGCAGACCGGACTGAAGACAGGCGGCTACGTTTCCGGTTACCGAGGTTCGCCGCTTGGAGGCGTTGACCAGCAATTTCACCGAGCTGGAGAGGAACTGGCCGCGACCGGTGTCGTGTTCGAACCCGGCCTCAATGAAGATCTCGCGGCAACCGCGATCTGGGGCACCCAGCAGGCCGAACTCCATGGTGAAGGCACCCAGGATGGGGTGTTCGGAATGTGGTACGGCAAGGGTCCCGGCGTCGACCGGTCCGGGGACGTCTTCCGGCACGGGAATCTCGCCGGTAGCTCGCGAAATGGCGGTGTCGTTGTCCTGATGGGCGACGACCATACATGCGAGAGTTCAACCACGGCCCATCAAAGCGAATTCGCCCTCGTCGATGCAATGATCCCGATACTCAACCCGGCGGACATCGCGGACCTGCTTTCTTTCGGCCTGCATGGCTGGGCGCTGTCCCGTTACGCCGGAACCTGGTGCGGATTGAAATGCGTCAAGGAAATCATCGAATCCACTGCTGTCGTCGATGCTGCTCCATCGCGGTTTCGGGTTTTTCTGCCGAAAGAAGACTCCCGACCACCAGGCGGCCTCAACATCCGTCTCCATGACACCCCGCACGCCCAGGAAGCCCGACTTCACCGGCACAAGATCGCCGCAGCCAGGGCGTATGTTCGAGCCAATCACCTTGACAGGATCGTAACCCGGCCCAAGGGGAGCCCCGCGATCGGGATTGTCAGCACCGGAAAGTCTTGGACCGACGTCATCCAGGCAATCGACGAACTCGGCCTCGACACCAATGCGGCTCTCGAGGCCGGGATTGGCCTTTACAAGGTCGCCATGCCCTGGCCACTTGAACCAGGGACCCTGGTCGAATTCGCAACCGGTCTCGACCTGCTGATCGTGGTCGAGGAAAAACGCGGTCTCATCGAGCAGCAAGCAAGGTCGATTCTCTACGGCCGCGCCGATGCACCTCCGATCATCGGGAAAGAGGATGAAAACGGGAACGTTCTCTTCCCGTCGGAATCGGCCCTCAATCCATTGCACATTGCCGCCGTGATCGGAGCTCGAGCAGCTGACCTTCAGAGAAACCGAAAACTCGAGGATCGAAGCAACGAGCTTGCCGCGATCCTGTCCAGGGAACACGATTCACAACTCGTTGAACGTAAACCTTATTTTTGTGCCGGTTGTCCTCACAACAGTTCGACGCACGTACCTGAAGATTCGCGCGCCTACGCCGGCATCGGTTGTCATTGGATGGTTCAATTCATGGACCGTCGCACTCTGGGCTATACGCACATGGGCGGTGAAGGCGCGAACTGGATCGGCGAATCACGTTTTTCGAAACGCGGGCACGTGTTCCAGAACATGGGCGACGGCACATACAACCACTCCGGCCTGCTGGCGATACGTGCAGCGCTCGCGTCCGGAACGAACATGACCTTCAAGATCCTGTACAATGACGCGGTCGCCATGACGGGAGGCCAAAGCCATGAAGGGAACCTGAGCCCGCTTCAAATCGCCAGGGACGTCACCGCTCTTGGCGTATCGCGAGTGGATCTCGTGACGGACAGTCCCAAGTCATACCGCGGACGCGAATTGCCGGGCTGTGCACGGGTTCATCACAGGGACAACCTGATGGACGTCCAGACCGCATTGTCCGAAACCGAGGGCGTGACGGTCCTGATCTATGAACAGACATGCGCTGCAGAAAAAAGGCGCCGAAGAAAACGCGGAACCCTGCCCGAGCCACCTCGGCGCGTATTCATCCACGAAAGAGTCTGCGAGGGGTGCGGCGACTGCGGCATCCAGTCGAACTGCGTGGCGATTCTCCCGGTCGAGACCGAATTCGGGCGAAAACGCCAGATTGATCAATACTCGTGCAACAAGGACTTTTCATGTGTTCGGGGTTTCTGTCCCAGTTTCGTGACGGTCGAAGACCCGGTCCTGCATGACGGACTTCAGCCCGCCCGTGCGGTTACTATCGCTGTTCCGGAACCGCAACTCGAGAAGCTGGAACGGCCCTGGTCAATCGCGGTTGCCGGCGTCGGCGGAACGGGCGTTGTCACGGTCGCCGCGCTGCTAGGAATGGCCGCACATGTCGAGGGCCTCGGTTGTGGAATTGTCGACATGGCCGGGCTGGCCCAGAAGGGTGGCGCGGTTGTTTCTCATGTTCGTATCGCGAAATCTCCGTCCGATATCGGTGCGATCCGGATCGCGTCTCAAGGTGCGGACCTCGTCATCGGCTGCGACCTCGTCGTCTCGGGCAGTCGCGATATCGTGTCCCTGATTCGGCCGGGGCAAACCGGCGTTGTCATCAACAGCAACGAACTCATGACGGGCGATTTTGTTCGGGATTCCGAATTCCGTTTGCCTGCCGAAGAAATCTCCCGTTCGATTTCCGAGTTGGCCGGCGACGACATGACGACATTCGTCAATGCGACGAGGATCGCATCCGAACGGATTGGCGACACCATTGCCGCGAATCTGTTCATGCTCGGAGTCGCGTTTCAAAAGGGAATGGTCCCGGTATCCGCGGAATCACTGCGTGAGGCCATCCGCATCAACGGGACCGCCGTCGTGAGCAATTTGCTGGCATTCCAAACGGGGCGGCTATGGGCCTATTCTCCTGGAGAGGTTTCCGAGGCTCATTCTCCCGCGTGCACGAGCCAGGGTACGGAAATCCTGTCCGATGACGCGAACATCGAGGCCCTGGTCGAACGCCGCAGCGAACAGCTGGTGGAATACCAGAACCGGGCGTATGCCGACCGGTATCGCCGATTGGTCGCCACGGCCGCCGGAATCGATCGCGATCGCGCCAACGGTGCACCTGAAGGTCAAGTTCATGAGAATGGTTCAAATCGGCTGACTCGCGCGGTCGCGCACTCGTATTTCAAGTTAATGGCGTACAAGGACGAATACGAGGTCGCCAGGTTGTACTCCGACCCCTGGTTCGAGACTTCACTCAAGCAAACGTTCAAATCCCATGGCCGGCTGAAACTCCATCTCGCGCCACCATTGCTCGCACGGCGCGAGCGCTCTTCAGGCCGCATGCAGAAACGTGAATTCGGACCATGGATTTTCTCGGGTCTCAGGCTGCTCAGCAAATTGAGGAAATTACGCGGGACACCTTTTGATCCTTTCGGGCATACCCGGGAACGGCGGATGGAACGCCGGTTGATTTCGGACTATGAGAAGCTGGTTCGCCGCATGGCGGAGATTGGCCCGGCATTGGACTACGACGTTGCTGTCGAACTTGCCAGGCTACCGGAAATCATCCGGGGATTTGGTCCCGTCAAGGCTGATAACGTTGAAAAAGCCAGAAAAAAGCGGGAAGAACTGCTCAGTAACCTCAGGATGACTCCAGCAACCGGTGCAGCCGCCGATTGACTCGACTACCGACGGATTTGATTCTGCTCGAGGGCCTGGTAATGGGCGACATCCGACAATTCGGTTACGATTGAGGAGTGCTTGCAATTCGTCACATTGGGCTTCCCGCAACCGGAACACAAGCAGACATTATTTTTCGGATTGTGCGTTTCGGCCTTCTCATTGAGCACGGACCAAGGGTGTAGTGACCTGCAATCAAAATGTCATGGTTAGTGTCGGCGTTTCAGCTTTAAATGTTGCGTGCAACATTTAGCCAACAATAACCGTGAAACTAGTGACTGGTGTCTGACAAGGCAATGGGGGCGGATTGGATCGGCCGGAAGGACAGAGGATGGTCAACCACACGGAATTCAAGGAAAGAACCGAAGCCCCTCTCTACAAACTGTCCTCGCAAAATTCTGCCGGGGTTATCACCAGTGCGAGTTTCGCCAAGCCACCAAACCAGAGCATCAGCTGTTGATTTCAGCCTCGAAAGCCTCAATCGCACCCAGAATGTCGTCGAAACTCGGCGCATCCCCCATGATCATCTCCCGCATTCCAGAATAGTCGTGTCGCAAGGCGGCCGCGAGATCTGCATTCGGCATCAATCTCAGTGACCCCGGCTTCGCGTTTTCGTAGTTAGCCCATGCCGCTTTGAAGAAAACGGACTTGTGATGCGCGACTTTCTCCAACAGATCGAGGCTGGCAAGGGCTCGGGCCTTGGCCTCGTGACCGATGAGCCGGGCCATATCATAATAATGGCGCGACATCCGGTCGGCGAGCGGCTTGGTGGAACCCTGATGATTGAGCATGTGCAGGATCGTTGCCTTTTCCCAGAACGTGCGCTCGACACCTAGAACTTTCACTTCGACCTCGCCTGTCACGAGCAGATCAGGGAAGGCCTGATGCACATAAGGCATAATCTCCCGGGTCTCAGCCGGCAGATGAACACCGCGCGCGCCGAACTCGAAGCGAAGCACCGGTTTGACGTAGCCGCCTGAACTGTCCGACATCGACGGATAGGCAAAGAGCAGAGTTTGCGCTTCTGCAGGATCGACTGTAAGCGAGAAGTCCTGCTCCAGACCGACGTCGAAGGCAACCTGTATCTCCGCCAAGAGCGGCCCGGAGACTGTAGCCTCGGCCACGTCCTGCAATTCTTGCAACAACTGCTTCCGCTTCTTTCCTGACAGGTCGGGGTTTCCAGGATCGAGCTCACCGTCAAATCCAAGCCTTGCTCGGTCGAGAGACAGGTCGACATCTTCCGAAAAGCGGTGAATCACGTGGTAAGCCTTGGAGAGGGATGTCCCGCCCTTGAAGATCATGTGATCGCCAAATGAGCGCAGGGCGAAGAGCTGATTCAGCGACCAGCAGACCCAAAAATCCTTCTCAATGATTGCCTTTGACAACCCGAGCCGCGCCGCAGCTTCCTGGAATGCCTCGTCACGTCTCTCTGGAGTGTCGTTGGCAAATTGATCCATGTTCAGGCGTGCGCAACAATTTGCCGCACGATGGGATGCATCCAAGCCGCCACATGCTTGATCTGACTGGAAAGCTGCACTCGATCCTTGTCATCCAGCGCACGGGCCAGCTTGCCGATCACCTGATCATCGATCCGGTCCTTGCCGACATAGCGCAGCGCCTGGAACACAACTCCAGTCTTCTGACCTGCACCGATAAGCGTCTTGGAGGACGCGTTCCGGAACTGGATCACTTGCCGGCCGATCGTTTTTGTGCGTGTCGGACCATCGGTCATATAGGTCGGCTTGGACGGCACCTGGGTGGATAACCCCATCTGGTTGGCCGCCATTGCCGGAGAAGGTTGCAAGACCTGGTTGTCCTTGCGGGCAACAGCCTTCGCGATGTCATCCGTGGACGGTGACAAATAACCGAATCGAGGGCTTCGCTTCGGATAGTCGTAGAGCCCCCGCGTCAGACGCCGGATCACACCCTGATCGGCCAGACGCGACAGAGCCTTGTCCACGCTGGCGCGGGACCCGATGTCCAGAAAGTCTGACGGTGCAAATATTGCTCCGCGACCCTTCCCTGTGATGCGTTGTCTGATTTTTGACGTGATCATGCCCTATCTCCTTGTCAGAAAATATGGTATGTTTTTCTGAATGTCAATCTTGAGGAGTGAAGGCAACATATCTACGTAGTAAACGGGAAGACTAAGTTCGCCAATCATTCGTGTTGCCCAGGCAGCTTCGTGGAAAGCAAACTATCGATGGTGGCAAATGTGCCGTTGTTTCTTCCTATTCAGCGCGTCAACCATAAATTCAATGCAACGGCAGAATTCTCACGTTTGTCCCACACCATCCATTCGCTCTTCGACTTTTCTTTGAACTTCCCCCAAACAATTCGATCATACAGCCCCAAGTATTCCCAATCAGTCCAATTGTCTCGGTGATTGTCTTCGACGGTTGGAATCAGAGCAATATTGCGAAGGGTTTTAAAACCGTCTGCCACTCCCAACTCCCACGGCACCCACTTACTATCCTTACTGTTTTGGGTGGCAAGCAATACAAACTTGCGAGATTGTTTGATCCGGGACTTCAAAGATGCGGCAGTTTCCTTGTTCACATACGGTGGCAGGCTTGGATCCTTTTTGTCGATGTAAACGCTTGCCCCGTGGTTCTCCAAAACGCGGATAACCCCGGTCAAGAGTTCCTGATCCTTGCTTGAATGTGACAGAAAAGATGCACCACTCGGCGACCTCCCTTCCGCTCGTTTGAGAACACTTACTTGATCTTGCGCTGAGAGGTTCCGTGCAAACTCACGAAATTCAGATCGAGTGACGAACTCAACCACACTGCTTGTCCTTTGGCCGCTTCGCCAAACCCGAACAGATCACATGAAACTGTATTCTGGTGTAGGGTTATAGTTTTTGCGACGCATGGGCAGCGACAGGTCGTAGTTATTCGTACGCCCAGCCCTAGCAGTCGCATCAACAAGGAACTTCAAATTTCCAGGCCGGTTTTCGATGCGAGACCACGGAACTACTGACATAGCGACACCTGAATTAAAGAGGTTATCAATAATCCGTTCAGGTAGATCAGGGTAAGTTGCCTTCAACTCTGACCTAGTCTCAAAGCGCCTCCATCCGCCGGTATAGTCCCAATAAATGGCTTCTTTTTCACCAGGAAGACCAGCATGCCACGAAGTACAGGACGTCGAGGGCAGATCAATCACCAAAATCCCGGACTTCTTGTTGACCGAACCATCAATCATCGAGGACTTCAACTCCCAGTCGATATGTTTACGAAACCGGGTTTGGGTACCGCAGAGCAAGATGGTAACCTTGGTATCCCTCAGGTATTCGTCGCGAATGATCCGCCGGATGGCTTCACTGGAAAGGCTGTCATCAATATCCCCGACCTCGACTGATCCATCGTCAAAGGCACCGTGATACTCAGCGAGGTCGGCCAGATGTTCCCGGTACCACTGATCATTTTCGTGGTAGTAGCTCACAAAGGCTTTGGTCATGTCTTATCTCCTACCGGCAAATTGCCGTCCAAATCGATGTTCCAAACAAAAAGGCACCCACCACCATTACCGACACAGCAATCCAGTGCGCCACCGACTTCCATTGGTTTAACGTGACGGGAACTCCGTCATCCCCAATGGCGTCAGCGGCCTTCTTGAGCACGGAAGCATTGGCATTGATACCATGACCGATCCGGATCATTACAAACCCAATGATGAGTAAGGATGCCCCCAAGAGACAAAAAAACCACCATTCGATGGTTCCGGTACTAGAACGCAATAGCAAGGCGGTGGCCGATGCAACTGCCACTAGGATTTGCAGCATTTGCCAGCGTAATTTGTCAAAGTGCCGGAATGTCTCGTACCGTTGACGGTAGATTTCAACGTTATCATCGGTCATCTTGAGGCTGCCTCTCTTTAGTTCCCTAAAATGGGGTGGCGAGGTAACAAATTCAAGATTTTGCGTTCAATTCGACGGCACTCGCAAGAAAATGTGGCGAGACATACGAGTTGAAACGATCGATGGGCATCCGACAAGTCAACAAATAATCTGGTGCTCTGTTTACGCTCGCAGTGTGTACCACCCCTGATGAATGTTTATCCCGCATTTGCACGAAATTGAGGCCTCAAGTGCAATCGGCGCGATCAGTCCGAGGAGTAAGGAATGGCACGGGCGGCATTCCTTCACATTTTTCCAATGGGTGTAGAGTCGGGGGCTGGCGCGCCAGCTTTAGGGTCCGGTGGCTTGTCCGTCGCTTTCGCTCCGGGCCTCAGTCCGGCTCCCATGGCCGCGTTTCCAGTCCCCCGCTCTCCGAACCCGGCGTGCGGATTTCCCGCACCGGGCTCTCCAGTGGGATCATGCACCTCGCACACGGACCACCAGAACGGGTCGTGGGGGAGGAGCCGGTTGGTCCGGTAGCCCGAGGCCGCCCCGAGGCCGCTGCACGACAGCCATCCTGCCTCCCGCGTCGTTTCCGGTGTGCCGCCGGGCCTGTTCACGCCCCGGCGGCGTCGAACCGTTCGGGTCCGACCCCTTCGCTTCCGCATGTGACGCGTTCCGAAGTCTCTGCCCTCAAGGCGGGGTTATAGGCTGAGCCACTCCCGCAGGCGTTCATCCTTTCCGCGTCCCTCCGCACCTGAGGCCCCTTCCCTCGACCGGCATTACCCGGCGTCCTCAGTACTACGGGCCTCTCCGCCACCCTGACGGCCCGGACTGGTCCTCGCGGATTTCCGGTTGGTGCGTGCTCACCACCGACAGGGTTTCCCGTGTTGCCTCGTCTTCCATCTTGCAGACATGCCGACGCCAATACCCCGGCGGGAACGGCCCGGTGCGTCTGTCGCTTGCTTCCCGAACCGCCATCGGCCTTCCCCATATACCAGGTGGGTCGGCTCCCGCGACGCCCGTTTCGAGGCCTGCGCGGCGTTCACTCGCGTTCCGGCCTGTCTGCTCGCTAAACTGCTCTGCGCAGTCCTTTGACACCGGAGTGCTTCAGTCCATGTCGTTGCCTCCATGTCCCGCTCCGGCTGCTACCAACCGAAAGCGACAATTGTTGGGCGGGATTCGCACCCGCAAGGAAGACGCGCCTTTCACGGCGCACTGGTAATCGAGGCTAGCTGAACGTCTGCACGAAACGGCGAACGAGATGTGCTTTATCGCCCGCTCGGTCAACTTCCCGGTAACGCATGTGCCGGAGATCGTGATCGAATAGACCTGGAAGGCATGACGCCGGGCTTGGGACCGACCAGGGATCGCATCGGCTGGAAGCAGACAGGAGTTTGAGCCGACCCGATCACGATGTGGCGATGAACGACTTTGCTTCTGCCGAAGAGTGCGCCGGAAAATCGAGCGCTTCAAACCGGTCTGGAGCCAGACAACTGCCGGATCGAAGGCGAAGTCACGGATGCAGCAAGGTCCCTGCCTGTCGAAGCCAGCAACAGATTTGCGAGAAACGGTCTGACTTTCAGGGGTTGGTGGCGCGGTTGACGGGGCTCGAACCCGCGACCTTCGGCGTGACAGGCCGACACTCTAACCGACTGAGCTACAACCGCGCGATTTCCCTTTAGGCACCGCCACGATTGACGTCAAGACTCGGGCAGTAGATTTCCCGATACCTGCCTGTCATTGCCCAATGCGGGCCTCACGTCGAAGGAGAGCCTGGGGGCATTCACTCCTTGATTCTGGTGGGTGATGAGAGACTCGAACTCCCGACATCTTCGGTGTAAACGAAGCGCTCTACCAACTGAGCTAATCACCCCCCGATGCGCCATTAATGACATATGCGGTGTTCTGCAAGCTGCCTTCGCCGCACTCAACCAACCGACTCCCACCCAACACCACGCCGCCCGCCAGGCACCTGGCGGTCCAGGCATCGTCATCGAAACGCGCCACAATTGATCCGGCAAAGCCTCGTCAATGCGTGGCAGTGGAAACGTCGGGGTCAGTTCTCGCTGCAATGGCGGCGAACTCGGCTTCGAATTCCGAGTCATCCCATTCGACCGGTTCCGGTTGACGCACCAGCGCCAGCTTGAGTACATCTTCGACCGAACTGACTGGCATGATTGTGAGATTGTTCACGACGTCTTCATCAATCTCACGCAAGTCCTTTTCGTTGTCCTTCGGAATGACAACCGTATTGATGCCGCCCCGAAGAGCCGCCAACAGTTTCTCCTTCAGGCCTCCGATCGGAAGCACGTTGCCACGAAGCGTGATTTCACCGGTCATCGCGATGTTCTTGTAGACCGGAATGCCTGTCAACACCGACACAATCGCCGTGACCATGGCGATTCCCGCGGACGGGCCATCCTTGGGTGTCGCTCCTTCCGGAACATGGACATGGATATCCATGCGCGCAAATTGAGTGGGTTTGACACCAATTCCGGGAGACATTGAACGAACGAGCGAGGACGCGGCGTCGATCGATTCCTTCATGACATCGCCGAGCTTTCCGGTTGTCTTCATCTGTCCCTTGCCGGGCATCTTCAGTGCCTCGATCGAGAGCAGGTCTCCCCCCGCCTGGGTCCATGCGAGTCCGGTCGCAACACCGACCTGGTCAAGCTCCTCCGCCAGGCCGTATTTGAAACGGCGGACACCAAGGAAGTCCTCGAGATTGTCGAGATCGACCGAAACTGACTCCGAATTGCCGCGTACGATTTCCGTTACCGACTTGCGCGCAAGCTTGGCTATTTCGCGTTCCAGGTTTCGAACACCTGCTTCGCGGGTGTAGGTCCTGATGATCTGGACGAGCGCATCATCGGACAATAGGAACTCTTGCTCCTTGAGCCCGTGGCGGGACAACTGTTTCGGAAACAGATGCCTGCGCGCGATCTCGAGTTTTTCGTCCTCCGTGTAGCCTGGAAGCGCGATCGTCTCCATCCGGTCGAGCAGGGGTTCGGGCATGTTGTACGTATTGGCTGTCGTCAGGAACATGACATTGGAAAGATCGTACTCGAACTCGAGATAGTGATCCGTGAACGTCGAATTCTGTTCGGGATCGAGAACCTCCAGCATCGCCGACGCGGGATCGCCGCGAAAGTCACGGCCCATCTTGTCGATTTCGTCGAGAAGAATCAGCGGATTTATCGTTTTCCCCTTTTTCATCGAATAGATGATCTTGCCCGGCATCGATCCGATGTACGTACGCCTGTGACCGCGAATCTCGGCTTCATCGCGGACACCGCCCAGCGAAATCCGAATGAACTCCCGTCCTGTCGCCCTTGCCACGGACTTTCCGAGCGACGTCTTTCCAACTCCGGGCGGACCGACCAGGCACAGGATCGGTCCACGCAATTTCTTGGACCTCTGCTGTACGGCAAGGTACTCGACAATGCGTTCCTTGACCTTTTCCAGGCCATAGTGATCTGCATCCAGGACTTCCTGGGCAACGTTCAGATCCTTGCGAACGCGGCTTTTCTTCCCCCAGGGAATCGAGAGTATCCATTCGAGGTAGTTCCGGACGACGGTCGCCTCTGCCGACATCGGCGGCATTTGCCGGAACTTCTTGAGTTCGCCCTCCGCCCTCTCGCGTGCTTCCTTGGACAGTTTCGTCTTGGAAATCCGTTGTTCGATCTCTCCGGCTTCGTCAACGCTTCCCTCACCGTCGCCAAGTTCCTTCTGGATCGCCTTCATCTGTTCGTTCAGATAGTATTCCCTTTGGGTGCGCTCCATCTGTGTCTTGACGCGACGCTTGATCTTTTTCTCGACCCTCAGGACTGACAGTTCACTTTCGAGGTGAACCCAAATGGCTTCCAGCCGTTCACCAAGGTCGACGGTTTCCAGCAACTCCTGTTTCTTGTTCAGGGGAATTGCCAGGTGGCTCGCGACGATGTCTGCGAGAGTCGAAGGTGTCGTTTCTTCGGAAATGGCAGAGATGGCGTCGTCCGAAACCTGTTTGCTCGCCTTGGCATAGGTCCCGAAAGCCTTGATGACCGCCTTGAACAGCGGCTTGGAATATCCTTCGTCGGACTCGATGTCGGGGAACGGTTCGACTTCGACCTCGTAGTAGTCCTCTTCCCGAACGTATTCGAGAATCCGTACACGTTCCTTGCCTTCGACGATGACCTTGACGGTTCCATCCGGTAGCTTGAGGAGTTGAACAACCGAGGCAAGCACCCCGATCGAATAAATGCCTGATGGTTCAGGGTCGTCGTCGGACGAATCCTTCTGGGCAACCAGGAGGATCGGGGTGTCCTCGTTCATCACGAGTTCCAGCGCACGTATCGACTTGTCGCGACCCACGAACAATGGAACGATCATGTGCGGGAACACGACGATATCCCGCAAGGGCAGAACCGGACACCTGTTTCCGGGTTTCTTGGTCATGGTTTCGTCCTGTCAATCCTGAAACTAGGTGACACAGAAATCCGGTAATCGGCCCTGGCTCTCCGTGGACTCCGTGCCTTGCCGCACGAACAAGCCAATTGACGAGGCCGTCTCCTGATCATGGTGCACGCAATTTATCTGGAATTGCAATCCGGATTTGTCAAGGATCACTGGCCCAATGAAACACCCGGGTTACCGTGTGCATACCGCCAATACCGAATTCAACGCCGCCGCCGTCCAGCCATTGATATTGCCGCACGGTCAAAGAATGCCATCAATGCGAGACCTGCGGTGCGGCTGCCCGCGCCATCATGACGTCCGCTTTCGGCGCGACAATTCCGGCCCGGCTTCCGGTGGAACGTTCGGGGTTCAGTCCACGCGGCAGCCAGATACTGCCATCTGCGGACGGATTTTCCGGATCGCATTCCACGGATTGGCGCGGGGGCACGGCTTTCCCGGGACCAAGACATCCGGTGCAGAAGTCAGATATTCCGACGGTCGTGCCAGCCGCAAATCCTGCCCGTTCGCGGCAGGATAGCCGCCAGTTCTCGTGCCAATCAATCCATGGGGGCCTTCAGTCGGACAGGCCTTGCAGTCTGCACGGATTCCCTGGCCGCATCGGCAATCTGCTGCGCCGCAAGTCCGTCCTCCAGTGATGGCAAACCGGAGGCGTCGCCAGATCGGATCGCTCCAAGGAACGCGTGCAGTTCGTCGGCGTAGGTCGGGGCAAATCGTTCGTACCACGTCGGCATGAGCCCATCCTGCGATTGTCCGTCGGCCCCGCTTCTCAGGAATCGACCTACCGGTTCCTGAAACGTCTGCAGCATGCCCAGCGATCCGTTCACTTCGACTCGCTCGTCCTGTCCATAGGCGGCCCGCCAACTGAAATCGAACTGGCACAGCGCACCGCTGGGCATTCGCATCGTGATCATCGCCGTGTCGACCTCGCCGATATCGGCGAAAGACGGGTTCACAAGCACCGATCCCATGGCAAAGAGTTCCACTGGATGTTCCCCGGTAATCCACCGCGCCAGGTCGTAGAAATGCGCGCCTTTTTCGCCAAACAGCCCCCCGGATGTGCGGGTAAATTCCACGCTGGGCGGCGAGGCGGTGCGGGAGGTCACCAGGACCGCCTCGACACGGCCAATCTCGCCCGCCGAAACGGCCGCCTTGATACCGGCGTATCCGGCGTCGAATCGGCGATTGAAGGCAGTGGCGGCCACCAGATTCCCCTGGCGCGCCAAAGCAACAATCTGCCGAGCCGTTTTCCAGTCGGAAGCCAGCGGTTTTTCACAGAGGAAAGGAACGCCCGCAGCGATGCAGGCTGCCGCGACCTCCCCGTGCGAATCCGTCGAGGACGCAATGATCGCGCCATCCAGGTCACGCCCCAAGGCCGCCTCGACGGATTGGACGGCCAATGAACCAAATTCGGTGGCAAGGGATTCGGCGGCATCGGGAATCTTGTCGCAGACGACGGCGAGCCGGGCTTCCGGATGCGCGGCGACATTGCGCGCGTGAATTCGGCCGATTTCCCCCGCACCAATTAACGCAAGCCGCATGGTTCTTTTCCCTTGTACGGAGCCTGTCGATCAGGTGAAGGGTTGATCTTGTCGACCGTCCCTCGAGCTGCCTCAAGATCAGACAGCCTGGCCTGCATCGGAACCGAACCCAGGCGGAGGTCGAGGTACTCGTGAAGCAGGCGGCGCGACAACGCTGAATCGCCGGACGCGATTGCGCAGTCGATCAGGTAAATGTCGAGTATATCGCGTTGCGCGTTGCTGCCGCCCATGTACGGAAACGCGAATCGCGCGGCAAGCAACCGGTCCGTCGCCGGGTCAGGATCGCCGGCCATTCGTGCGGCCAGGGCCTCGGACAACGGTACCGCAATGCGGCTGGCCGCCTCGGCACGTGCATGGGCTCCGGCGGCGGCGGGCATGTTGGAGCCAAGGCGCGGGAAAATCAGCAGGTAGCCCCGCAAAACCCAGCCCGCGGGCACTTCCGGGTCGTCCCGCAAGAGGCTGTCGACCCGGTCCATCGCGGCGGCACGGAAGGTGAAGTAGCTGTCCATCGCGGCGAAAAACCTGCCCGCCGAGACCTTGGCTCCCATGGTCCACGTCACGCCGCGAGGATCTCGGACAAGCATCTCGGGCTCCGCTGCGCCTAACTGCGCATGTCGAAGAGAATCTTCGGGTGGTCGGTTCCGGGCACGGCGAGCGCGTCGAACCCCTTCTCGACCGCCTCATCCAGGGGAATCGTTTCCGTCACCATGGTTTCGGCCGGGAAACCTCCACTGCCGATCATGGCGGTCAGACACGGGCCGATCGTGATGTCGTTGCCCAGGCACCCCATCAGGCAGATGCCCTTTTCGCACAACCGGAACAGGTCAATCGGCTGCCTTTCCGTGAACAGCCCGACCAGCGCCAGGGTTCCCACGTGGCGCAGCGCATCGACACAGACGTCAAAGGCTGCCAGGCGCCCTGCGCATTCGATCGCCGCGTCCACACCTGCGTCGGTCTCCCGGGCAATGGCATCCAGCACTTCCTCCGGCGAACCACCGAACAGCCTGAGATCATCGAACCGTTCCAGATGCGCCAGCCGGTGCCTGTTCGGTTCGTAGACGAAGACCTTTGCAGCCCCTGATGCGCGCGCTGCGAGGGCGGTTAGGACGCCAATGGGTCCTGCCCCGGTGATCAGCACGGGCTGGCCGATCCTTAGCTCCGCTCCGTCGATGGCGTTCACGGCCACCGCCAACGGCTCCAGCAAGGCGCCCTGCTGATCGCTCACGTTGTTTGGCAGCAGGACGAGGTTTTCTTCCGGCACAACGACATGCTCGCCCATCCCTCCCCAATGCCAGGACAGGCCGACAAGCCCGACGGTCGGACTGAACTGGCCCAGGTTGCGCCGGGCATAGTAGTCACCCTTCGTCATCAGGTGCGGCAGGACCGCCATGCGGTCCCCTGCCCCGAATCCGGAAACCTCCGGGCCGGTTTCCTCGACCACAGCGGAAAACTCGTGGCCCAGGATCATCGGCGCCGCGGCCCCCGTGGCCGGATGCGGCTCCGTCGGGATGAAGACCGGGCCCGCGAGATACTCGTGCAGGTCGGTTCCGCAGATGCCGCAATAGGACACGCGGACCGTCACGTCGTCGTCCGTCGGCGCGGTGGGAGGCGCGACCTCGTCGATGCGGAGGTCATCCCTTCCGTGAAAGCGGAGCGCCTTCATCGCGGCCCCTATCCCGCGAAAGGCGTTTCCGGGATACCGGTCACGCCGAGGGCGTGGACGGCGAAAACCATGCCGGCCTCCTTCTCGTGATGGTACCGGATGCCGAAGGGCCGCGCCATCGAAGTGATGTAGGCGATGTCGAGGTTCGGCCCACCGAACATGACGCTCGTGGTCGAAAACACCGGCAGCCCGACCACGCGGTCCAGTGCGCCCCTGGGGTCGAAGCGGACCAGCCGGCCGGAATAGACCTCGGCGACCCAGACGAACCCCTCGGCATCGACGGTCATGCCATCGGGGTAACCCTGGAAATCCGCGAAGGAGGCAAAGATGCGGCGGCTCAGCACGTCGCCGGTTGCGGTATCGTAGTCGTAGGCAAAAACCGTTTTCTTGAACGAATCCGCAAAGTACATCGTGCCGCCGTCGGGCGAAAAACACGGGCCGTTGGAGCAGATGATGTCGCGGTCCAGGGTCGTAACGGTCATGTCGGGGTCGAGGCGGAAGAGCTTCGCGACCGGGCCCTCTTCCTGAAAGTCCATCGTGCCTGCAATGAAGCGTCCCTGGCGGTCGGTCTTGCCGTCGTTGAACCGGGGCCTCAACTCGCCGGGATGGGTTTCGTTGATCCGCTCCACCTCGCCGGTTTCGAAGTCCAGGGTAAAGAAACCCGAACGCAGCGCGACCACGGCGCCGCCGTTTTCGCGCAGCGCGCAGGCGCCGATGTGCTCGGGCATGATCCATGTCTGCATGTCGCCGCCACGGGCATCCACGCTGTGCAGCGCAGGCGCATAAATGTCGACCCAGAAGAGACGATTGGATTTCGGATCCCAGAGCGGGCCTTCCCCCAGTTGGCTTTCGTGTTCCACGAATACTTCAATACGCAGCATATCTTGTCCTCCCTCGGCCGTTTTTCGCGGGACTTCGGCCGTTTTCCTTCATCCAGGAATCACGCGGCGGTAACATCGCGCCTCCAGTTGGCGGTCCCGCCTTCGCGCACGGATTGGCGCGTCCCGGCGATCCGCATGTTCTGTCAATCTCCTGCCTCCAGGATCAGGTCGCTGGCCTTTTCACCGATCATGATCGAGGCGGCATTCGTGTTCGAACTGATTAGGCGAGGCATGACAGAGGAATCGCAGACCCGCAGTCCCTCCAGTCCACGGACGCGAAGCGTGGTATCGACGACGGCGTCCGCGTCACCGCCCATGCGGCAGGTTCCGACGGGGTGATAGGCCGTGCGACAGTGGGCGCGGATGAACCCGCCGATTTCGTCATCCGTTCTCGCGGTCTCGGCCGGAAAATGCTCGGAGGCGCCGACCGAAGCGAATGCCGGTTGCCGGGCAATCTCCCTCATCAGCTTCACCGCCGCCACCGTCATTTTCAGATCTTCGGGCTCCGCAAGGTAGTTCGGGTCGATCAAGGGCGGCGCGGCCGGATCGGCGGACGCGAGACGGACGGTACCGCGGCTTTGCGGGCGGACGAAATAACCGTTGAACATGCAGCCAGCCCCGGTGGGCGGGGACGACGTGCCCGGCTCGGTGCCGGAGGCGGGTTCGAAATGGAGCTGCGTATCGGGGGTCGGGGACGCCGGGTCCACGGACCAGAAGGCACCGCCCTCGACGATGGTCGAGGTCACCGGGCCGGTGCCGAACAGAACGTATTGCAGCCCTGCCCCGAGCATCCGGTGCCAGGCCTTGTACTTGTCGAGACCGAGACCCCGGTCGACGGAAAGGATGAGATCGATGTCCAGATGGTCCTGGAGATTCAGGCCGACGGCGGGCAGATCGGCAACGACATCGATTCCAAGCGCGCGGAGATCGTCCGCGGGACCGATCCCGGACTGCATCAGGAGCTTGGGGGACCCGATGGCACCTGACGCAACGATCACCTCGCGCGCCGCGCGAACGGTTTCGCGCGTGCCCTTGGCGACAAGTTCGATTCCCGTCGCGCGGCGGCTGTCGACGACAACCCGGGTCACGAGGCAACCGGTACGGATACCGAGACCTTTCCGGGCAATGGCCGGACGGAGATAGCCGGTGGCCGTCGAGCACCGGCGACCGCGCCAGGTGTAGGTTTGGTAGACACCCGTTCCGTCCTGGCGCATGCCGTTGAAATCTGGCGTGTACGGGATGCCGGCCTGCTGGCACGCCCGGACGAAAACCTGCGTCAGCGGATCGGGCGTCATGGTCGAAATCCCCTGCGGACCCTCGGTTCCGTGGAATTCGCCCGCCAGCGTGTCATTCCTCTCCGATTTTCGGAAATACGGCAGGACATCGGCGAATCCCCAACCTGCACAGCCGAAGTCCCGGAGCCAGCCATCGTAATCTTCCGGACAGCCCCGTGTGAATACCTGGCCGTTCACGGAACTGCCGCCCCCGAGAACGCGACCCTGGACAAATGGCATCTCGCGGCCGTTCAGATTGGCCTGACGCACGGTGCGGTAGTTCCAGGTCAGGCCGCCTTCAAGGAGCTTGAAGAGCCCGGCAGGACGGTGGATGTTGGGATTGGTATCGCGCGGACCGGCCTCGATCAGGAGGACCGAAACGTCTTCTCGCGCGCTGAGGCGGTTCGCGATGACGCACCCTGATGCGCCGGCTCCAACAATGACATAGTCGAACTCCCTCACGCACAGGCCTCGAATTTTCCCGGTTGGCGTCCCGGGGATACAAATGCAATAAGGTGCGTGATACAATACCTTTTCACGGCAGTTCTACCGGGAAGAAGGTTGCAGGCAGGGGGGATTACATGCTGGCGGTACCGGCCGGTGACGCACGATATTTCCTTGATTCTCCCGGCCGGCGTGTACCTGTCCGGATTGGCGCCTGCCCATGACCGGGGCGAATTCACCTCTTCTCGAAATGCGGGGAATCACGAAACGCTTCGGCGCGATCACTGCGCTCGATCATGTCGATCTATGGCTTTATCCAGGCGAAGTTCTTGGTGTCGTCGGGGACAATGGCGCCGGAAAATCGACACTGATGAAGGTCCTTTCGGGACTTTATGCCGCGAGCGCGGGAGATATCGTCTTTGACGGCCGTCCGGTTCATCTGAACTCGCCGCGGGACGCGCAGGACATCGGAATCGAGATGGTCTACCAGGACCTTGCGCTTGCCGGGAATCTTCCGGTGCACGAGAACATCTACCTGGGACGGGAACCGGGGCGCCAACGGCTCGGTTTCAAGATCGTCGACAGAAAACTCTCGCGCAAAATGGCGAAAGAATACCTGGACCGGCTTCATATCAACGTCAAGTCAGTAGATCAGAAGGTCGAGGAACTGTCCGGCGGCCAGGCGCAGGCGGTCGCGATCGCACGCGCAACGGCCTTCGACGCCCGCCTTGTCATCATGGACGAGCCAACGGCGGCACTGGCAATCAAGGAAGTCGGAAAGGTCCTGGAACTGATCAAGCGGCTCAGGGATCACGGGACCAGTGTCATCCTGATCAGCCACAGGATGGATGACGTCTTTTTCGTCTGCGACAGGGTCATGGCGCTGTTCCACGGCCGGAACTTCGAGGAGTCCGAGATCGCGAGCACGAGCCGCAACGAGGTGATTGGCTGGATCATGGGTACCAAGGGACATACCGAGGCGCTGGCACATGACCGTCTCTGAAGATACCCTGCTGGACGAACTCGAGACGCCCGCCGCCCGCCGGATGCGGCTGATCGAGAGGTACGGCGTTTTCGCCGTCGTCGTCCTGATGATGATCGTCCTGTCGATTCTCGAACCGGACATCTTCCCGACGACCCAGAACCTGACCAACGTCCTGCGCCAGGTCGCAATGAACGCGCTGCTGGCCCTGGGACTTTACATCGTCATCATGACGGCTGGAATCGACCTGTCGGTCGGTTCGATCATGGCGCTGGCGACGATGCTTCTGGCCATGGCCGACACGGGCGGGCTGCCCTGGCCGCTGGCCTTGTTCATCGGACCGCTGGTCGGGATCGCCTGCGGCGCGGTCAACGGCCTGGGGCTCACGGTGCTGCGCCTGCCGCACCCGTTCATCATGACGCTCGGGACGCTCTATTCAATCCGGGGGATTACGAATCTCGTCTCCGGTGGGCGTCCGGTCTCGGGCGTCTCGCCGGAGGTTCGCTTCCTCGGATCCGGTGAAATCCCGCTGCCGTTTCTCGGCGAGTACGCCTCCTTTCCGGTCAGCGCAATTGTCGTTCTGGTCTGCTACGGTGGGGTGGCCTATTTCATCAACAAGGTCCCGCTCGGCCGCCATATCGTGGCCGTAGGTGGAAATCCCCAGGCGGCGCGGGTCAGCGGCATCAATGTTGATCGGGTGCTTCTGATCGTTTATTGTCTCTCGGGCTTTTTTGCCGGCCTGGCGGCGCTCATGATGGCCGGGCGGACTGGTGCAGGCTTTCCAAACGCCGGCATCGGGGCCGAGCTTGACGCCATCGCCGCGGTTATCATAGGCGGGGCAAGTTTCTTTGGCGGTCGGGGCACGGTGCTGGGTGTCTTCGCGGGAGTCCTGGTCATGGGGCTTCTCCGCAATGGGCTGAACCTGATGGACGTGAGCGCCTTCTGGCAGCAGACCATGATCGGAATGATCGTCGTCGGAGCGGTTTATGTGGATGTGCTGCGCAGGAGGGCCGGCGCTGCATCATGACGTCCGGGCATTACCCGGACAAGGTCCTCGAACCTAGACAGAATCAAGGGAGTCAAAACATGATGGGAAGAAGACTTGCCGGCGCACTTGCGCTGATCGCAGTGACCGCTGGTGCCGGACCGGCACTGGCGCAGGACAAGGTCGCGTTGATCATGTCGGACATCGGCTCGGCGAACCCGTTCTGGGCCGCAGTGTCCCAGGGCGCCATCGACAAGGGCGCGGAACTCGGCGTGGACGTGGCCGCCGTTGGCCCGCCGGGCGGCGAGACGGATGTTGCCGGCCAGATTGCACTGATCGAGGATCAGATCGCCAAGGGCGTCAAGGGCATCGCGATTGCACCCGCCGACACCGCGGCAGTGATTCCTGCGCTTGAGCAGGCACGGGCCCGGGGCGTGGCGGTCCTTTTCGTTGACAAGCGCGCCGACATGCCAGGTACATACATCGGTACCAACAACATCCCCGCTGCAAAACTCGGCGCCCAGCACATCTGCGATAACGTGCCTGCCGGAAGTGACGTGGCCATCCTCCAGGGGATCATCACCAGCACGACCGGGCAGCACCGCGCACTGGGCGCACGCGAAGGGCTGGAAGGCTGCGGCCTGAACATCGTCGCCGAACAGCCTGCAGACTGGGATACCGCCAGGGCCGTCTCCGTAACGGAGAACATCCTGACCGCCAATCCGAACCTGAAGGCCGTCTTTGCGTCCAACGACAACATGGCGTTGGGCGTCGTGGAAGCCGTACGGAATGCACGCAAACTCGACGAAATTTTCATCGTCGGCTTTGACGGCAATCCCAATGCGGCCGAGGCGATTCTCGCGGGCGACCTTGAAGCGTCGGTAGCTCAGCGGCCCTACAACATGGGTCAAATGGGCGTCGAATACGCTCTCAAGCTGGCAGCCGGTGAAGATATTCCGGAAGAGATCGACACGGGAGCTGTCCTCGTGACGCCGGAAAACGCAGCCGAGTTCAAGTAGGCGCCTCTCGCCAGGAAAGACCGGAGCGCGCCCGGCGCTCCGGTCTCGCAAACAAGGCACTACCACGCTGGTCCAGTGACATCATTGACTTGAGGGATGCAGTGAGTTCAGCTTGAATCGTGTACTCTCGGCCTTGAATCGCCAGTTGCCGAGTTTCGCGGAAGCATTATTGTTTTCCTTCCATGGTCCTGCCGTGCAGCGATTTCGCTGATCTTGGTTTCTCGTTCTGGGATCAGGCGGTCCAGGCACGGGAAAGACAGTACATTGATTTCAATCTCGCCTAATGCCAATTCGCCTTGAAAGACAAAAGCAGCGCGTTGCCTGGATTCACTTGATGGGCCCCGGCTTTAACACCCCGTGACGGCCGGCGGGTTCTGACGTCATTACCGTTGCGCTCGGCAAAGGACTTCAGCCGATTCCTCCTGGCTTTTCCGCCTTGTTCCAGAAGACGAAGTATCTCTGCGTCCAGACTACGGTGAAATACAGGGCAAGTCCCAGCAAGCTGAGGTACAGGATGAGCGCGAAGACCCGGGGAGTGTCCAGTTGACTCGCTGACTGGCGTATCAGAGCTCCGAATCCTCTTCCGCCACCGAGAAATTCCCCGGTGATCGCTCCTGCCATGACCCCGACTGAAGCGATTTTCAGCCCAGTAAAAATGTAAGGAAGACCAGTTGGCAACTTCAATCGTAGAAGCGTCTGCAGCCGCGTTGCTCCCAATGACTTGAACAGCAACCGCTCGTTCTCATTTGCGGCATATAGTCCGGCCGCTGTTGCAACGACAATGGGAAAGGTGGCGATGAAAGCGGCAAGGGCAACTTTTGACCCAATATCGAAACCAAGCCACGCGATGAAAAGCGGTGCAAATGCGACTTTCGGCATGGTATCGATTGCCACCAGATAGGGCATCACCGCCCGTTCCCCGAACCTGGTTTCGCCCACAAGTACACCCAGCGAAAATCCGATCCCCGACGCGATCAGAAATCCGTAAGCAACCGTAAGTGTGGTTGTCCAGAGCGCCTCGAGCATGTACCCGCCCCCAATCAAGTTGCTGCCAACGAATATCAAGTCTTCAGCTGTTTCCAACGGGGTGGGAAGGATGATTGCCGACACCCAGCCCATTCTCGTGACGAGGTCCCAGAGCGCCACAACGGCGACGAAAAGAAATGTCATCGCGATCCCGCGCGGAATTCGGTCGATCAGAGCTTCTTGCTCCTCCCAGACAGTGTCTTCGACTTCGGGTCGGCTCGTAACTGTCATTCGTGGGCTTCCTTTCCGAGGAGATCGCGTATGTGCGCGACGATTTCGCCAAATTCCCGCGTATTGATCATTTCAAGCGTGCGTGGTCGCGGCAGGTTGATCCCGACATCCTCGACGATCCGACCCGGTCGCGCTTTCATCACCTGAATGCGGTCCGACAGGATTACGGCTTCTTCCAGAGAATGTGTAACCAGAAACGCAGTCGCACCACGCTCCATGCAGATGCGTTGAAATTCCATGTTCATGAAGTCACGCGTGAACTCGTCAAGTGCGGAAAAGGGCTCGTCAAGCAGCAGGACCGCGGGATCGGTCACAAGCATTCGACAGATTGCGGTACGCTGGGCCATACCGCCTGACAACTCGCCCGGATAGACGTCGGAGAAATCGCCTAGACCGACAAGATCCAGAAGATCCATCGCGTGCCCACGTGCTGCCCTGGCCGCGGCACGGCCTTCCCTGATCTCGATGGGCAGAACGATATTCTCTAACGTCGTCTTCCAGGGCAGTAGGGTTGCCTGCTGGAACATCATGCCGATATCAGGCCTCGAGCCAAGCACGGGTTGGCCGTCAAGGGTCACGCGGCCCGACGTGGGTGGCAAGAGCCCCGCCATTATCTTGAGTAGTGTCGATTTACCACAGCCCGATGACCCGACGACGGATACAAATTCGCCTTTGAGGATCGTCAGATACACATCAGAGAGCGCTGTCAGGTTATTCCTGGCGTAAGTTTTCGACAGCCGTTCGATCTGATAGACTGGCAAGGCCTGCGGGGCAGCCATTTTCGGTTCAAGCGGAACCTGCTCCTCCATTTTTTCTGAACATGAATCAAATTTGGTTTTCACTTTTTGTCCGATTTGTTTCATTGGATGTTGCCCGTTCCAACTGACATCAGGCCAATGAACTCGTCAGGCTCTGCACGATATCCTTCGCAAGGTATCAGCACCGCGAAAACCAGCCAAAAGTCCGCTCAACGACCCAGCGAAGATACAACACCGTCTATGGTTTCGTCACCTCCGGCACCTTCTCCAGCAGCTCGATGATCATTGCGGGAGCACCGTACCGATCCTGCACTTGGACCGCACCAATATGCGGCTTGATTGGCATTTCCGCCACTTTCGACTGCAATGTTGCACTTCCGGCCCTCGATCTTCTTCCCGGCGTCGTAGCCAGTCGGACCGCCGTTATCCATCGACTTCACCAAATGGTCACCGCCGGTCCCACGAAACGTCCCGCCAATTCCCATGAATGCCCTCGCACCACGTCTGGCACGGTTTTGAAAACCTCGTCGTTGGGCCACGCCCAGTAATTGTTCCAATTCGTCGTGAACGGCGAAATCGCCGGTTATCGGCACGCGGCTCCGGACATGTACCGGAAGGCGTTGAGCATTTCGCGAAGATTCATCGTGTGTTGCCGCCCTATCTTCGGTGGCGGCAGCGATTTCGGCTCGATCAATGTCCGAACTTCATTGGAGACATCGGTTTCGAAGCGAGTGCTGTTTCGTCCACAAGTCTCCTGCGCGGCCTTGCTCCAAGATATTTTGTTCTCGCTGTCAGGAACATAAATCCAACGAAGAATGCCTCTTTTCGCTAGACCGCGCACTTGCGAGTCAGGCTATTAGGCGTTCCAGCCGCCCACGAAGTCGTTCGTATAGACCGCCGAAAGATCGGACAACGGCTCGGCGAGTGCACCCGCGGCGACAGCCGAGTCATGAATGGCCTGCCAGTGCTCCGGCGGCTGATACCCGTAACCCTGTTCGATGTAGGCGTCGGTCGGCGTCATGCGGACCAAAACGCCATCAAAGAGTGACGGGGCATAATCCTGCTCTCCCTCCTGCGGGTTGCCGGCTGCGCAGTGGGCAAGGCAAACGTCCTTGTTGGCAGGCTCAGATGCGAAGCGAGTTGCACGGACGAGTGCACGGCCGAATCCCGGTGCGAGATCGGGCATGGCCGCCATCTGACTTTCCAGCATCGCGATCCCGTTTCCGAAGAAGCCGAGATAGGCCTCTGGCGTGATTTCTCTGAGGTTCAGTCCGCGCGCAGCGAGGATCGCGGCGTCGGATACGGCACCGGCGTAGGAGTTGACCTCATCGCGCAGAAACGCGACAGCCGCTGTCCCGCCATCGCCGACCGGCAGGTAAGTGAAATCATTGTCAACGGTCATGCCGAGGTCTGCCATGATGGCACTGGTGAACGAAACTTCAGCGCCGTCGGCGGTACCGACGCCTATGACCGTACCCTTCAGATCGGCAGGTGTCTGGTATGGGCTTTCGTCCTTCACAAGCAGTCCGAAGACCGACTTGGGATAGAGATTGTAGAGGAATTTCACATCTACCCCGCGGGCTCGGGCACCAAGCGTTGGTCCTGGCCCCGGCGCACCGATGTGTGCCTGCCCTGCGGTCATCGCCTGCAACACGGCTGACGAGCCGTCAATTGCCTCGAGCGTTGGCGACAGACCTTCTTCCCCGAAGTACCCTTCTCCCACGGCAACCCAGTAAGGGAGCCAAGTCAGGGCCGAAGGGTTGGGTACAGCGAAAGTGATCGCAGTCTGCGCCCTGATAATGGCTGGCGTACCAAGGGCTACAAGCGCCGTGCCACCTAGGGCGAGTTTGGAGAACCCGCGGCGAGTAATCTGGTCTGGTGTTTTCATGTCAAGATCCTTCTCATGGATTTCTTTGGCCACCGTCCGGACAGAATTGTCCGAGACGACCAACCCCAAGGATATAAATCGATTCGCGGGTCAAGCCAAAGAAATTCAACCGGACTCCTGCCTGTCCCGAAATGATGAGCGGAACCTGCGTCCGATACGAACGCCGCCACGAGGCATTATGCATCAACAGTCAATTGCGGAGTCAGCCGCGGCCTGAAAAAAATGGGGACTTGCTTAGGGTGCATCCTAGTTTCTTCCGACAGCCTAAGCAAAATGCGTTTTCCAGTACAATTCTTATCCTCACCACTTCCAGTCCGAAGCGCAACGTGGCCATTTCCGGAGCGAGGGCGTAGCCCGAGCGGAGGAAATGGCCACGTGACGGGAATTTTGGTCCCCGGGGCACCGGCAATCCGGTTCGGTGACGGCTGAAATCCCTTCCAGACGAGCGTAGCCGCGCTCTCCGGACGGCGCAAGCCCCGGCGAGGGGGCAACTCCGGCCCGCCAGACGAAGGAAGGGCGTAGCCCGACCGGAGGCCGGCGGGCCGGAGTTGTTCGAGTTTCCCTCGAACCGATCCTTCCGAAGGACGGTCCGGGACGGCGTCCGTCAGGGAGGCTGGGCCTCGCGGAACGCCTCGGCCGGGGTCCGGTAGCGCAGCGACTTCCTTGGACGCGCGTTCAGCCGGTCCTGGACCGCCTTCACCTGGGCGTCGGTAATCCTGCGAAAGTCCGTGCCCTTCGGGAAGTACTCCCGCACAAGGCCATTCACGTGCTCGTTCAGGCCGCGCTCCCAGGCGTGGTACGGCGTGGCGAAGAAGAACCCGGCGCCGAGGGCCTGCGTCACCCATGCGTGCCCCGCGAACTCCTTGCCGTTGTCCGCCGTGATGGTGTGGACAAGGGCCTGCAACGGCAGCAGCATCAGCAGCAGGGCAGCGCCGACCGCGTCCGCCGTCCGTCTTTCAACCCTCTGAAGCAGCGTATATTTCGACGCCCGGTCCACCAGCGACACCAGGGCGCCGCTGTGGCCCTTCCCGACGATCGTGTCCACCTCCCAGTCGCCGGTCCGCTCCTTCGCCTCCACAACCGCCGGACGCTCGGAAATGTCCACACGGTCCGGAATGTGCCCGCGGCCGGCGTGACGGCCGCCCTTCCAGTTCGGCTTCTTGCCGCGGCGGCGGAGGAACCGGTAGAGCCCGCCGCCCGCCTTCCGATCGGCACGGACGTGCGTGTAGATCCACTGACGGCCAGCCATCGGGACACCGTCCTTCCGAAAGCGGCCGGCGATCTGCTCGGGGCTCCAGCCCTCCGCCAGCTTGTCCGCAACCAGTCTCCACCGCTCCGGCGTCATCTTCCTCGGAACCGACGAGGCCGCCCGACGCCGTGCCGACGCCGTGTGCTGCGCCTGCTTGTGCCGATATCCGCGCCCGCCGCTGTTCCGGCGCACCTCGCGCCAGACCGTCGTCCGGTCACGGCCCAGCTGCCGGGCGATGGCCAGACCCGAAAGGCCGCTTTTTCTCAGTGCATAAATCTGGCATCTCTCTTCATAGGTCAGGTGGTGGTAGCCTTTTGGCATGACAGTCTCCCTTTTTCGCAACAGGGACTGTCGCCGCCATCTGACCGAATTGCAACACCTTGTGTCGAAGACACGGATTCCCACCACTTCTAGTGTTGCACTTCACAGTGGAACGGGGGCCTGAAATCATTGAATTGAATTGAGGTATACAGTGATTTCAGCTTGATATGGGCGTTTTCGGTCCGGAATCGCCAGTTGACCGGTTTCGCGGAAGCGTTGCGGTTTTCCTGCCATGTGGCCACTTCACTGATCGTAGTTTCCCGATCAAGGATCCGGCGGTCAAGGCACTGGTGGGAAATACATTGGACTCTCTGTTATGGTGCACGCAACACTTCGCCTGGAATGCTCCCGGAACCAGCGCTGCAATTGTCGCTGAACCACTGTCCGGGGCAGTTGCCCACATGCCCGGAAGGATCGTTGCTTCTCATTGTTGCGGTCGACATACACAGCCCGGCTCACAGAGAAACGGCCTCGGGCTACAATCGAAACAAAATCATTCTCATGCTGTCAGGATACTGATTTGCCCAAAGCCGGTTAACAAAACAGTGCACTGGGACCAGAAAGATGTCGGCTTCCGGGCCGAATCCTGCAAAGTGCTGATATTTGATCCCGAGCGAGCATCATTGCCTGACCTCGTTTCCACCAATTCACCCCGAGAAAAAGTGACGCACCCACATGCAAGTCGAGGGTTTCGTGTTTTGAACTGAGATGATATCCGGGCAATTCTCTTTCGATCGCGCATCAAAAATTCCAGGGACATCACATGTTCCCTTTCTGCCGGAGAAAAGAAGTTCATGATCACCTATGCCATTGAACCTCCCGAAGAGGCATATCTTGACATCACTGGTTCCGACAGGAAATTCCCGGTTCGCCGTATCTACTGCATCGGGAAAAACTACTTGGAACATATTGTTGAGATGAACGCCGACGAGCGAGATCCGCCCGTGATCTTCATGAAGCCCAGAGACGCCTTGGTGCGGAACGGTGGCGATATTTCCTATCCTGTGTTCACGAACAACCTGCACTATGAATGCGAACTCGTAGTTGCACTCAAGTCGGGTGGCTACAACATTTCCGAAAAAGAAGCTTCGAAGCACATATTTGGCTATGCGGTCGGGCTCGACATGACCCGGCGCGACCACCAGGCCGAGGCCTTGGAAAATGGTCTGCCATGGGATGTTACCAAGGCCTTCGATCAATCCGCACCAATCGGCCAGCTCTCTCGGATTGAAGATACCGGCATCATGAGCACGGGACATGTGAAGCTCATGGTTAACGGTGAAACCAAACAGAATGCCGACATCTCGTTGCTGATCTGGACGATTGACGAGATCATTTCCAGACTTTCCGCACAGTATGAACTGAGGCCGGGAGACATTATCATGACAGGAACACCGGCAGGCGTCGGCGCTGTGGAGACGGGCGACGTACTGGATTGCTCGGTAGACGGCCTGATGCCGATGCAAGTGCGGATTGGCGGTCGGGCTGCTTGAAACGGCCTTTGAACAGAGCGGGAGGATGCTGGATGTCTGCAATAGCAATCATTGGAACAGGACGAATGGGAACCGCCTTCGCCAAACGTCTGATCGAGGCCGGACATGATGTAGTAGTCTGGAACAGGACGCTCCGCAACACGCGTGCCGCAGCTGATGCCGGCGCACAGGTCGCCGCCGATCTGGTCGCGGTTACCACCTGCGACATCATCCTCCTGTCGTTAACCGATGCCGATGCGGTCGAAGCCGTCGTGGGCAAGTTGATCATAGCCGGTGTCTCAGGTCACGTGATCGTAGACATGTCCACTCTCCTGCCCGAAGATACCCGCAGGATCGCGGCTAGTGCAGTTGCTGCAGGTGCGGAATACGTCGACTGCCCGGTCGGCGGCACAGTCGCACCGGCACTAAAGGGCCAGCTACTTGGCATGGCTGGAGGTCCGGAGTCGGCCTTTGCTAGAGCGAGGCCAATCCTCGAGAAGTTGTGCATTAGAATTGAGCATCTCGGACCAGTTGGCTCGGGTTCGTGTATGAAGCTCGCGGTGAACCTGCCACTTGCGATCTACTGGAAGACCCTTGCAGAGTCGTTCTCGATGCTTGAAGGCAGCGGGATTCCTGTTGATGTCGCGGTCTCACTGATCGCCGACAGTTCCGCAGGTCCTACAGTGCTGACGAAACGTGCTCAGGTAGTCATCGATACGCTTACCGGAACCGATCAACCCGGCACCTTCGATATCGCTGGTTTGGCAAAAGACCTCGATCTCGCCCTTTCGCAGGCCGAAACGAACGGCAAGGCAATACCTCTCGCAAAGGCCACGAACGAATCCTACCGTGAGGCACTTTCGGCTGGGTTGGGCCGGTTTGACGGCGCGAGCCTGACACGATTCCTTTTGGAGACGTGAGGAAGCCGGTAACCTGACAGCGTAGAAATGATGATGTTTCGAGTGTAGCCTGAGGCAGTTTTCCTGTCAGCCGGGCCGTGTAAATTGTCCGCAAAATGACAGGCTACGATCCGTCCGGGCAGGTGGGCAGCAGCCGCGGACGATGGTTCAGCGTCAAATGCAGCGCCAGTCCCGGGAGTTTCCTGGGGAAATTCTGCGTGCACCATAACAGAGAGATCAATGAATTGTCTCGCCAGTGCCTTGACCGTCAGAACCCCGATCGGGAAACCATGATCAGCGAAGTCGCCGCATTGCAGGATAACCGCGATGTTTCCCTGAAACCGGTCACCTGGCGGTTCCTGACTGAGGTCGCCCGCATAAAGCTGAAGTCTCTGTATCCCTCAATTCAACGATGTCAGGATACCAGGCACGCGCAGAAACTCATCCTTGTTTGTCCCTTCCGCCGCAATGTGTCAGGGGCAGCTGGTGTCACTGGCGTTGGTTCCCTACCAGAAGATTCGGTGATCCGTTTTCACACGCGCCCCGGCGATGCAAGGGATCCGGCTATGTGCCACGACCATGCGTCGTGACCCGATTCCGCAATCTCCAGTGTCACCCCGTGTCCGCACGGACCCGCTTCACCACAAAACTGACTGCCTCGCCATCGGGAACCGTTTTCGCGGTCAGCCAGCGCGGCAGTGTCCGGTCGTTCGCCATCTCTCACGGCAAATCGGGGCTTCACGTCCCGACCAAGCAACCACGGCCGAATTCGTGACCTTGAGGAAATCCAGACGGTCATGCGCTCCACGCCCCGGCATGACCTGTCCTTCTTGAGATGCGCTCCGTTTTCAAGCCATATCAATCGCCCCGTCCTCGAACATGATCCACGACCTCAAGGCCGGGCCCGGTCAATCAATGATGGCCAAGTGATCAATGGACGTGACCTTCGGAACGCGTGAACTCCTTGCGCCTTCCATCAGGTGCCCAGAGCCCGGTGGGCAAAGTCTGCGACATCAAGCAATCGAGCGTCACTGAATCGTGGTGCGATCAGTTGGATGCCCAACGGAAGACCGTTTCCCGACTGTCCAACCGGAATGGCCACGCAGGGGACCCCAAGCAGGTTCCACATTCGCGAGAACAGCGGATCACCGGTGGCGCCCAGGCCTTCGGGAGCGGCTCCGGGTGCCGAGGGAACCAGGAGCGCATCGACGTCGCGAAACAGCTGGCCGAACATGGCGTTGGCCAAATCTCGAATCTCGAGAGCTTTGCCGTAGGCGGCCTCGTTCACCTCGCGGCCGGCTTCGACCAGGGAGGCGAACTGCGGGCTGATCCGGTCACCGTAGGTGTCGAATTCATGCGACCGGTCGCGGGCGGCCTCGTACGCCATGACCGTTTCCTGTGCGGAGGTCAGTTTCGAAAACAACGGCGGGTGCGCGACCTCAAGCGTTTCCGTGCCGGTTTCGGCCAGGCACGCCAATGCGCGGGTACAGGTGTCCCGCATCTCGATTTCGCCATCCTGCCAGTGCGGGCCCCGCATGAGGCCGATGCGCGGCAGGGCTTCGCCGAAATCCGGTGGGTCCGGCGGTTCGGTGCCGGTCAGAACGGCGCGGGCGAGCACCAGGTCGTACGGATCGCGCGCCATCACCCCCAGGGTGTCGAGCGATGATGACAGCGCCATCACCCCGGACAGGTCGAAACTTCCAGTCGTCGGCTTGAACGCAGCAACGCCGCAGTACCCTGCCGGCCGGATCAGCGAACCGGCGGTTTGTGAGCCGAAGGCCAGCGGCGCCATGAAATCCGCCACTGCGGCTGCCGATCCCGAGGAGGAACCGCCGGGAGTATGATCCGGATTATGCGGGTTTGCCGTCTTGCCCGGCCGAAAATAGGCAAACTCCGTCGTCACGGTCTTGCCGACGGGAATGGCGCCGGCATCGAGGAACGCCTGCACGCATGCAGCGTTCTTCTCAGGATAGCGCTTTGCGTAGGGCTCGAAACCCCAGCCGGTCGGCATGTCCTGCGTGTCGATGATGTCCTTGATGACGAACGGGACGCCATGGAGCGGGCCGCGAGCCGGTAACCGGTCGGCTGCACCGGCCCGTTCCATGGCACGTTCCGCGTCGAGGAACTGAAAAGCGCCGATAACGCCTTCGCGAGCTTCGATGCGTGCAAGATGCGCTGCCATGACCGCGCTGGGGGTCGTTGAACCTTCTCGGATCAGCCGTGCCAGTTCATGTGCCGACATGCGGTTTAGCTCATTCATGGATCAAGCGCGTCCAGGGCGGCGGAAAAGGGTGCGACAGGCATGTTGTAGACGCCGCCGCCCAGGCGGCCCGCCTTCCCCTGACTGTCAAGGATACCCAGGCCGACCACAGGCCCGGCCTTTCGTGCGACTACTGCGCGCGCCGTACTGCCCAACTCGACGCCCAGGTTGCGGAAGTTGGGATGCGCTCCAACCGACAGGCTCGAGCTGCGCGCCAATGCGTCATCGGGCAGGTATGGGCCGAGGTTCTTTAACTGTTCGGGAGAAAGCGCGATCGCCATGGCGCCAAGTCCAAATGCCTCGACAACGGCGCTATCGCCGATGGCGCCAAGGGCACGGTCACCCGGCAAATCCACGTCGAATTTGCCGATGGGTGGCGAGGCTTTTGTCGTGAACCATTGACCCGAAAGACCGGAAATCTGGATTCCCACCTCGCGCCCGTTGCCGCCTGCAGCGGTGACAAAGCTCGATCCTTCGATGCCTTCGGCCAGCTTCATCATGACCTTGGTGGCTGCCATCCAGAGGTTGAGGAAAAGCGAGGGCGACGAGGCCATGAACTCCAGCACGTCGTTGTCGGAAATGCCGTTTTCAGTGCGGTCCGCCAGTTCCGCAACCAGTGCCGAAGTTGAGACCGGGGTCCGCCCGTGACAATCGTCGCCGCCTGCCAGGCCCGCCACCGCCAGCGGGACCAGGGCCAGGCCTTCCGCCAGCCCTCCCTCCAGCACGTCCAGAAACCGGGTGTTGAGCCAGCGAACATGCTCCAGCACGGCCTCTGACCGAAGCCCCAAACGCATCGACGGTCGCGACCCGCCGTTAATGGGCGTGAAAACCCGATGCTGGCCATGCCAGGCATCATAGACGGCGTGCAGCGGCATCGACGCGGAGACCACCGCGGCGAGCGGAACCACCACATCATGGTCCTGCGCCGGTTCGAGGTTGATCTCACCCCTCGAAATCATCGCCCCGGCCTGATCGAAATCGCGGGCGATCCCCTCGAAAACGGCGGCGACGCAGGCGGAATTGAAGATCGGCGCGGTGATGAGATCCGGTGTCGCGAATGCGGGACCCGCATGCAGCAGAACGTTTTCGGCCAGCCCCAGCGCATCCTTTCCAGTGTTGAACCGGTTCCAGACCGGCTGGGTCGCCATAGCCCTGTCGAATGCCAGCCGGTCTGCAGGGTGAACCATCAAGCGACCTCCGGCGGGATGACCCAGGTTTCCGAAAAATAGAGAAAGGCGGTCGTCGTCTCGAAACCAGCCTGCACCCTGGTCCCCACCGCGCCGGGGAGCGTGTGGCCGTTGACGATGATTTCTGCGCTTCGCGCCGGCACCAGCAGGGTGAACATGGTGTGTTCCCCTGTGCCGACCTGATCAGGGGTAAGTTCCAGTGCGCGCGGGGGCTCCAGATCTTCCCAGACCAGTTCCACGGCCAGGCCGCCACCAGCGACCGTTTCGGTATAACGATGCCCCATCGGATCGCCTGCCGAGCGCACCGTCTGCGCGTGTACCTCCTGAAGGGTGGCAAACGCGGGGGCATTGGCGAAGACGGCCAGCTTGCCGATAAAATTCGCCTTCAGAAACGAGGTAAGCGCGGCGTTATCCGACATGATCGCATTGGGCGCCCGGGGCGTTCCCGCGACCGCGCTCGGTGTGCCGTAGAGCAAGAGCACCTGTCCCTGGCCGACCGGCGACCACGCGACGCGAAAGAACAGCGCCATGGCCGAGAAGTCGCCGTTTGGGCCCTTGAGCAAAATGCCGGGATTCTCGCCCGTCCAATCCACGGTTCCGGGCGTGACTGGTTCGTTGAGAGGCATCAGCTTTCCTCCTGCGGGGTGACCCAGGTTTCGGAAAAGGCCAGAAAGGCGGTGGACATCGTGCGGCCGAAAAACTGCCGGTCGGCGACCTGGCCGCGCAATTTGGTGCCATTGATCCTGACTTCGGCTGCCTTCGCTTCGAGGAACACCGAATACATCTCGTGCGCCTTGGTGGCGGAATTCTCTTTCGTGACCTCCACCGGCAACGGCGGTCCCAAGTCACGCCAGATCAGCTCGAGCGTTACGCCCGAGCCCCTCAGGGTCTCGGAATAGCGGCTTTTCAGATCGCCCGGGCGCTTCTCGACGCTGTCGCAATCGAGCCATGCCATGGCGCCAAGCCCCTCCTTGCCGATGAATGTGGGCATCCTGGTCACCCACCCATCCACGATCCAGCGCATCAGGCGCTGGTTGTCCGTCATGATCAGGTTCGGCACCTCTGGCCAGCCCCTGGCCTCGTCCGGAGCGCCCAACACCAACCCGGCATTGCCGCGTCCATGGAGCGACAGGACCACGCGAAAAAACAGGGCGAGCACGTCGTATCGCGTGCTGGCGGGGTCATTCCTGAGATAGATACCCGGGTTTTCGCCGGACCACTCGACCCGGCCGGGATTGATCGAAGTCCGATTCATGCCCATCCTTCCTCGTATTCTTTCAATGCGGTTTCGATGTGAGCGCGGCGGGCCTTGCCGGTCAGGTGATCGCCGGATCTGAGGATGTCAGCCACCTTGAAAGACACTTCCTTCAACAGCGCGCCGTCTTCGCGGCCCACCTGCCTGGGAATGCGGAGCACGGTGTCACCGGCATAGGTCGGAATCATCCCTTCGAAAGTGTCAGTCGGCTGTGGCGGCCGCTCGCCGTTCTGCAGCGCCCGGATCGCTTTGCGCAACATCCGCCGCACCTTGGCCACGCCGCGATCGCTGAACGACAGGTTCTCGCGTGCATGAACATTGATCGGGCCCTGGCTGACCCATGCGTCGTAATCACCTGGATCGCGCTGACGCATCTCGTAGGGCCGGTCCGGACCCTGGCCATAGAAATCGGTCTTGCCGAATCCTACCTGGCTGCGGTCGGTCAAACCGCGCGGGTCGTCATTGAACGATGCGTCACGGAAGTGGCGCCAGGCGATAACCATGGTGGTGGTGTCGTCAATCGGCGTGACCCACCTGGTCAGGCCGCCGCGCCCGAAATGGCGCGACCGGTCCGGCACCGGGAAATGGCCGCCATTCTGAGTGAACGACGGCAGCATGTGATCGTGAACCCGCACCCAGACGAAGTCGCCATCACGGCGGACATTGGTATAGAACTCGCCCGTTGCACACTCGTGAAACTCGATCATCGGCATGAACGCGAATGACTCGTGAAACTGAACGCGCGCGGCCCGCGTGTGCAGGTAGACCACATGGAACGGATCCCAGGCGTTTTCCATCACCTGGAGCCAGTTGCAGGGTGACTTGATGAGATAGGGCACAAGTTCGTCGCCTTCGTCATCGAAGGTATCCATGACAGGAAACGGGGGTTGTTCGGCGTTCGGGCCCATATAGGCGAATGCCAACCCCTTGTATTCAACCACCGGGTAGGCCCCCAGGCGGGCCTTCTTCCTGACCTGGCTCGCAGGGGGTTCGCACGGAGTTTCCAGGACGGTACCGTCCAGTCCGTATTTCCAGCCATGATAGGAGCAGCGGATGCCGCCTTCTTCGATGATGCCGAATTCCAGGCTCATGTTCCGGTGACAGCAATGCAGATGTGTCAGGCCCAGTTTGCCTTCCTTTTTCTCGCGGAACAGCACGAGATCTTCGCCGAGAATGCGGATGCGATAGGGCAAATCGTAAATCTGATCCGTCATCGCAACCGGCATCCAGTACCGCCGCAAGTATTCTCCACAGGGCGTGCCGGGGCCGACTTCCGTCAGTTCGGAGTCGTGTTCCTGGGACCAGACGGCCTGCAGGTCGTGGCCGCGGAACTTTCCTTGGGGAGGCTGGAGGTTGTCAGCCATTGGTTCTTGAATCCTTCTGCATGTGTTCTGACCAAACCCGGGCGGTCAGGGAAACGGGTCAGGCACCGCTTGCAGACCGGTCCAGACCGACTTGCCCTGGAGGAACTCGCGAACGGCGTGGGGGCCCAGTTCGCGTCCATAGCCTGACAACTTGACGCCTCCGACCGGGCTGCCCGGATCGACGCTGCGATAGTGATTCAGGTAGACAGTGCCGGCTTCGATCAGATCAGCGATGCGGGCGGCCCGGTTCGGGTCGGCAGTCCACACGCCCGCCGCAAGACCGTAGGCGCTGTCATTGGCTTGTGCAATGGCGTCTTCCTCGCTCTCGAATGTCGAGATGGCCAGAACCGGTCCGAACACTTCATCGCGCCAGATCGCCATGTCCCGCGTGACCAGGTCAAAAACCGTGGGACCGACAAAAAAACCGGTCATGTCCCTTGTGCTCTCCGTCCCATCGAGAAGGCAGCGTGCACCGTCGGACTTGGCCTGCGTGATCATCGCGCGCACTTTCTCCAGATGGGGCGCGTTTGCGAGCGGCCCGACCTGGGTGGCCGGATCCACCGGATCGCCCATTTTCAGGCGGCGCGCACGATCCAGGATCCGTTCGGTCAGCGTGTCCTTGAGCGACGCCTCAACGACAAGGCGCGAACCGGCAACGCAGGTTTGACCGTTGGACAGGAATATTCCCGACAGGATGCCGTTGACCGCGTTGTCAAGATCGCAATCCGCAAACACCAGTTGTGGCGACTTGCCGCCCAGTTCCAGCGTGGTTGGTACAACGCGTTTGGCGGCTGCCTCGGCGACCTTGGCTCCACCAGGATCGGATCCCGTAAAGGTCACCTTGCGCGCGAGGGGATGGCGCACCAATGCGTTGCCAACCTCGTGCCCATATCCCGTCACAACGTTCAACAGGCCGGATGGAAGACCGGCGGCATGCGCCAGACTGGCGAACTGCAGCGTTGATGCCGAGGCCATCTCCGAGGGTTTGACGACCACCGAATTGCCCGCTGCCAGTGCCGGAGCAAGTTTCCACGCGAGAATCATCAGCGGTGAATTCCAGGGAGTGATCGCCACCACGACACCGTAAGGCAGAAAGTGTGTCGCACATTCGACCCCTGGTACCGAGACGTCCTGTTTTTCCGCCCTCATGTGACGCACCTGTCCGGCAAAATGCCGATACCAGCAGTGCAGCCCCGCGAACTGTCCGCGTATTTCCGAGATGCGCTTGCCGTTGTCTCGAATTTCCGGCTCGACAAGCTCTTCCCAACCCGTGTCGATCCCGTCGGCAAGTTGATCCAGTTTGTCTGCGCGGTCGCTTGCGGACAGGCGCGACCACCGGCCGAAAGCCGCGTGCGCCGAGCGCATGGCGCGGTCCGCATCGTCCTCGCCACACCTGGCGATTTTACACCATGCTTCCCCGGTTGCGGGGTCAACACTCTCGATAACCGGCCCGTTCCAGGGCACGAATCTTCCGTCAACGAATGGCGTGAATGCTTTCACCGACGGACCTCTGCCAGGGACCGCGCGGCGGAGTAAATGACTGCTTTTGGCGAAAAACAGCAGGCAAACCCTGTGTCGACTGACCCGACGACAATCGATCGCCGGCCAATCTTGTCTGCGATAATCATGCGGGCCCTCTCGGAAAAGGTATCGGGCGTTCCTTGATGCCTAATATATAATTTTTTTGAAATCCACTTGTCAATAACCTGACAAGATGTGATGTATAAAATGGTTCAAACAAGGGTTCGGTCGAAGATGCTTCACGCAAAGGCAGGGATTGCGCAGATACGACCGCACATGCGGGGTGGTCACGACGAAAGCCTGCCTCCGATCACGGTGGCGTTGAATTCGAATGAAAACGCCTATGGTCCGAGCGCGAATGCCCTTGCGGCGGCGCGTGCGGCGGTCAGCAGCTTTGAGCGCTATCTCGAGAATCCCGGGCGGATCCTGGCCTCTGCACTGGCCGACCGGTTCGGTCTGGACGCCCGGAGGATTGCGATCGGCCCCGGCTCCGACGGCCTGCTGGCGCAACTTGCACGAGCCTACCTGGGGCCCGGATCCCAACTTGTCCGCAGTGCCAACGGCTACCTCAAGGTTCCGAACTACGCCTACGCCAACGACGCCGAGGTTGTCTCGGTCGAAGACGATCGCTTCAAACCGTCTGTCGGTAACATGATTGCGGCGCTGAATGAACGGACGCGTATCGTCTACCTGGCGAATCCCGAGAACCCGGCGGGTACACACATCAGCGGAAAAGAAGTTCGGCGCCTTCACGCAGCCCTGCCTGATAATGTGCTCCTGGTGATCGATAGCGCCTACGAGGAGTACTGCGATGCGCCAGACTACGAGTCCGCGACAAGGCTGGTGGAAGAAGCGGACAACGTGGTCATGTGCCGGACTTTCTCGAAGATTTTCGGTCTCGCCGGTGCACGCATCGGCTGGCTCTACGGCCCAGAGCAGGTTGTTGACACCGTCCAACGCATTGGCCTGACATTTCCGGTTGCCTCACCCTCGGTTGCGGCCGCTGTCACGGCACTGGAAGACGCGGTTCACACCGAATTCGTCTCCCGGGCGAATGAGCAGGAAAGGCGATGGATGACGGCCGAGATGGAGGCTTTGGGCCTCTCGGTGGTTCCAAGCCAAACGAACTTCATACTTGTACATTTCGGGGGCGGGGAGAAATCGGCCGAAGTGGCGACGGCGGCACTGCGGCGCCAGGGCATCGCGCTCCGTCGGTTTGCCTCGCCAGCATACCGGGATCATGTCCGGATTACGCTTGGGCATCATCATGATCTGGCGGCGGCTCGGGATGCGCTTGTCTACTTTCTCGATGGAGACGTCTGATGCTGGCCGGCTCAAACCCCGATACGCCCGGGTTTGCTCGCCCGTCGGGCGCAAGGATCATTGCCCAAATTAAAGAGGCCGGCGTGCGGGAAATCGTGGCGTTGCCTGATCTTGTGACGAGCGACGGGTTGCTTTGGCCGATCTCCAGGGATCCCGAACTTCGGCTGACGCGCGTGTGCAAAGAAGACGAGGGCGTCAGCATTTGCGGCGCCATGTCCTACAACGGTACCCGCGCTCTGCTTCTGATGCAGCAGACCGGATTGATGGATTCGCTGAATGCGATCCGGGCGATCGGAGTCGATTACGAGTTGCCCGTCGTCATGATGGTCGGCCTGCAAGGTAAGGAACCGCATCTGCATCCTGAAGCGTCGTCGGCCTATGGCGTGCGAATCGTTCGTCCGGTGCTGGATGCGATGGAATTGTCGCATTCACTGATCGAAACCCCCGGCGACGAGGCCCACATCGCACAGGCCATCGACGCAACCTATGCGGGGTCGCGGCCGCATGTGTTTCTGGTTGGCCGCCCACCGGAGGCACCATGACTCTCCGCCGTGACGACGCCCTGCGGGTCCTGATCCCGCATGTCAAGGACGATGATATCGTCGTCGCCGTCTATCAAAGTTGCTTTGACTGGCTTGCCTTGTGCCCGCGCCCGCTGAACTATGTCGCCGTCGGGGCAATGGGGCAGGCTTCGTCCCACGGGTTCGGGCTCGCCCTGGCAAATCCCGATCGGAAGGTGATCGTTCTGGATGGCGATGGCAGCCTGCTCATGAACCTCGGCTCGCTGGTGTCGATAGCCGACGCCGCGGTGACAAACTTCTACCATTTCCTGTCTGTAAACCGAACCTACGAGGTGAATGGAGCACATCCGGTACCCGGGGCCGACAAGGTCAACTTCGAAGACATGGCGCGCGCAGCAGGATACGCCGGCGCGCAGAGTTTTGATGATCTGGACAGTCTTGCAGCTGCCCTGCCCGAGGTGCTGCGCACCCCTGGACCGCAGATGTCCGTGCTGAAGATTGTCCCGGGAGACGCGTATCCGCGTGACTATACGTACATTCACAGTGCCGAAGCACGCCAAAGCTTCAGAACGGCCCTCAACAGGCGCTGACCGCGGCCGTCACCATACGCTGGCACCCAATCCGTGACGCCGGCAGAAGAAACGGTTCGATCGATGGCCGCCTTTCTTCGGTCAAATCGGTTTCAAGGCGCTCTCCGTTTCGGCCGCAAGTCACTTGCGCGGCCGCGCAACCGCGTTCAAGGACTTGTGGACTTGTTCGTCTGTCCTCAAAATATCGACTCGGAAAACCACATTTCGCGAGGCCGCGATCTTTCAGGTCAAGCTCGTGGGCCTGCAGTGCCACAACGACAAGCCGCGGCCACCGGTTTCTTTTGCGTTGGTCGCAGCCCTGCGATGCCGCCTTGATCTCCGAATGTCGAGGTCCGATACAACGATCATGAAAATAACGTTCAAGCAGATTGACGCCTTTCGTGCCGTCGTCTCCACCGGTTCCGTAACCGCGGCAGCGGAAGTACTGGGGACATCTCAACCCGCGGTCAGCCGGCTGGTATCCGACCTTGAAAGGGAAGTGGGCTATCAGCTTTTCCAAAGGGTGGGCAGGCAGCTTGAGCCAACGGAGGAAGCGCGGCTCCTCGTAAAGGAGGTTCAGCAGGCCATTACCGGGATGAGCCACATAAAGGATGCCGCTGCCGAGATCGGTACGTTCGGCCATGCACGTCTGAGCATCATAACCTCGCCGTCCTTCTCCTCCTACATCACGCCTGAGCTGATTGTCGAATTCGCCTACGCCTGCCCGCATGCGAAGGTGACATTCGACATCGGTCAGGACGATGCCACTGTCGAATGGATGGTCATTCAGAGATTTGACTTCGGGATCAGATTGTCGAAACCGACGAACCCGACAATCGAGAGCCGCCTGATCGACGAAAATCCGCTGTTCTGCATAGTTCCCAAGGGTCATGAACTGGCGAAACGTGACATTGTTCGGCCCAGGGATCTGGCTGGCGAGCGGTTGATTTCATACATGGCGAATTCGCACTTCCAGATCCAATTGGACGAACTGTTCCGGCGGCACGGGATCGAAAACGACCGGAAATACGAATTCAGGACAACCAGTGCAATTCGCGGACTGGTCGCACGTGGCCTGGGTGCAGCGATTGTCGGCAGCTGGATTGAGCCCAGGCAGTTCCTTCCTGATTGCATCGCGATTCCATTCGAGTCGGCGTTAAAGATCCAGGCGTTCCTGTTCTGGTCGAACCGGCGCCCACTTTCACCGGTGGCAGAAAAGTTCAGGAAGCTCGCGGAAAAACGATTCATGCCCTGTTGAATTGCAACTTTCGAAAGTACTTGCGCTGCCTTCGTTGCACAACAAAACCCGAACGCTCACCTGGCACAACCAATGGTTCGTCACGAAAATGCCGCCATATAATCAGGCTTCGGATGCAGGGTCCGGTTCCACTTGCCCGTGCCGGGCAGCAGGTGGCACATGGCTGATCTCGATGCCGAGTTTGCGCGCGAGCATCTGCAACTCCACCTTCCATGACCGGACTCGGTTCCCATTATTTCCGTTGGAGCCGCCGCAGTCGGCAGTGATGAGCAGCTTGCGGGCCTTGGGGTATCGCTCCTTCCCCTGGCAGGAGACAACGTTGGCGTTTCTCCGACCTCGTCAAACGTCAAGACTTCCTGGTTCCCGGACAGGATTGAAAAAAGCATGGACAAGGCACCAGCAAAAATGGACATTGTCGACAATTCAACCAGATCGATGCTTGGGTGGGGAACGCATTAAGCTGGGAACCATCCCCAACATTGTTCACAGTCAAGGAATGAAAGGAAGGATTTCCAATGCAGACGTTCCGATTTGTGCGGGCTGCTGTGGTCGCGTTTTTTGCCGCTGCCAGCGCAGTGTTGGTGCCAGCCAGCTCGCTGACCGCCGAGGAGACCACTATCAGGCTACCGAGTTGGTGGTTCGGAGAACCTGGAAACGAGGTATGGATGAACAAGGTCATCGAAGCCTTCATGGCCGAAAACCCCGACATCAAGGTCGATGGATACAACCTGTCTTACGGCGCCTATGCCGATCAGATGATGTTGGAGATCAGTTCCGGGGCACCTCCCGATGTTATCCATCTCACCAATCTCAACATTGGCGACTACCTGAGAAACGATCTGCTTCTCCCGCTTGATGAGTTCATTGCACAAAGCGACATCAGCGAAGAGACATTCACACCCGCCCAGTTTGCTGCTCCTATCGTCACGGACGGCAAGACCTACGGCGTGATCCACATGGTTGCCAATTACATTCCGTTCTATAATGCAGAACTGTTGTCCGCGGCCGGTTATGAAGAGTTCCCGGACAATCCGGCTGACTTCATGGCGATGGCTCAGGCGCTGACCAATCCACCTGAGCAGTTCGGTTATGCGGCCATGGTCAAGCCGGGCAGCTACGTCGAGACTTACATGGATGTGGCGCAATGGGTCATCGCCAGCGGTGGCAGCTTTGCCAAGGATGGTGTGCCCACGCTGAACAATCCTGCCAACGCGGAAGCGATCGCGAATTTCAAGGCGATGTTCGATGCCGGTGTCATGCCGCGCGACGTCGACAAGTCCACGTATCGCCAGATGTGGTGGCAGGGGAAAGTGGCGGTCCTGTTTGACGGCTCGTGGATGATGGGTTTCGCCCGTCAGGAAGCGCCGGAAATTACCTCGAAGCTTGCGACGGCGCTCATGCCGTGGCCGGGCCATCTCACGGCGTCCGCGTTCCAGATCTGGTCAGTTCCACGGGGGGCGGCGAATCCCGAAGCGGCATTCAAGCTGATTGAATTCATGCAGAACCCGGAGTGGCAGGTGGAGATGGTGTCGATCACGAACACCGTATCGCCACGTTTCGGGAGCCTTCCGGATGGTTACCTGGATGATAATCCGTGGTTCGCCACGTTCCAGGAAGCCTCGGACAAATACGCCGTGTCGATCATGCCCGAGGGTCTTGAGGCTTACGGCAACGAGATCCTCAAGATCATCGCCGACAAGATCGAGGAAATCCTTTACCTCGACGCTCCGATCGGGGCTTCGCTTGATGAAGCCCAGGCCGAGGTCGAAGCACTGATCGGAAGCTAGGACTACCGAATTTTCCCGGGACGGAACGACCTCCGTCCCGGGTCAGCCCGATGGGCAGGCAGGACTCTGCCGCCGAGGGTTTGTGCGGCAGGCGGAACCCTGTGGAGGCGGAATGACGGCAGTGCATCGATCCCGCACCATCCATGCGACCCGCTGACTACGCCGACCGCCAGGATCGGTGGTTTCCGGCCGTCATGCTTGGGCCGGTTCTCGTCGTCATATTCGCTCTGGTGATCGCACCGCTGGTCTGGGGTCTCCGGATCAGCCTGACCGACAGCAAGATGATCGGGCTCGGGTTCAAGGATGGGCTGACCCTACAAAACTACAAGTCGCTCCTGGCCGATCCGGACGTTTGGAATGCAGTCTGGGTTACGATCCTGTTCTCGGGTGGAACTGTTGTCGGCAGTGTCGTCTTGGGCATCGTCGCGGCGCTGGTACTTGACCGGGATTTCTTCGGGCGGGGTTTCGTCCGGGTTCTCGTCATCCTTCCCTGGGCCGTTCCGCATGTCGTCGCTGCCCTGGTCTGGCAATGGATGTACAACCCGGACTTCGGTGTCATGAATTTCGGCTTGCTGCTGCTGCCGTGGGTAACTGCGACGCCCAAGTGGCTGAGCGATCCCCAATACGCGCTTCTCGCCATTGTCCTGGTCAATGTCTGGAAGACATACCCGTTCGCCGCCCTTCTGCTGCTCGCCGGACTGCAAACGATCAGCGATGATCTATATGAAGCATCTGAGATCGACGGCGCCGGCCCCGTGCGGAGGTTTTTCGACATCACGCTGCCAGGATTGCGACGGGTTCTCGCGATCGTCGTGCTGTTGCTTCTGATCTGGAGCTTCGGCAATTTCGTCTTCATCTTCCTGATGACCCAGGGCGGTCCGGCCGGTACCACGAACGCTCTCGTCGTGCACATCTACTTCGAGGCTTTCCGCTTTTTCAGGGCTGGCTCGGCATTCTCGATGGGCGCGCTGCTCCTTCTCATGTCGATCATCCTGACGTCGGCCTACCTCCTCATCTCGCGCGAGCAGGAAAATGCCTGATCTCGGTTCAATGCGCAGCGTCGAAACCGTTGGGCCACGCATCACCGCAGCCGCCGGACGCGTGGCATTCGCCGCCGCGGTGTTGTTGCTGTGTTCGGTCGGAGTGTTCCCTTTCTACTGGATGTTCGTCACCTCGATTCGTCCGAGTACCGAGATCTTCGAATTTCCGCCGCGCGTTCTTCCGAGTGCCGATTCGGTCTTTACCCCCTACCTGACGCTTTTCGCAGAGACCGGACTTGCGCAATGGCTCTGGAACTCCGCCGCGGTGTCGATCGCGACGGCGTTTTTTGCATGCCTGTTCGGAGCGATGGCCGCGTACGCGCTTTCGCGTTTCCGCTTCCGTGGTCGCGAGGCGTCTCAAGTCGCGCTCCTCGCGACCCAGATGTTTCCGGCGATCCTCCTCGCCCTTCCGATGTTCATCTTCTTCGCCCAGCTCGGGTTGCTGGACAGTCTGTTCGGGTTGTCGCTCGCCTACCTTGCCTTCCTGATCCCGGTAGCGGCGGTTCTTCTCAAGGCCTTCTTTGACGCAATTCCGGTAGAGCTCGAGGAAGCATCGCTGATCGACGGCGCGTCGCGCCTCCAGACGCTGTTTCACATCACCCTGCGACTGTCGCTTCCCGGGCTTGCTTCGACATTCCTGTTCTGTTTCATCATCTCATGGGATGAGTTCCTGTTCGCGCGAATTTTCATTCGTCAACCGGACAATTGGACCGTTTCGCTGGGCCTTGCCTCGTTTTCCGGCGAATTCGTCACGCCATGGGACCAGGTGATGGCCGCCGCGACGATCATCACGCTTCCAGCTGCCGTTATCTTTCTGGCGTTGCAGAGGTATCTGGTTCGTGGCCTGACGGCTGGCGGCATCAAGGGTTGACAGGAGAGATCATGGCTACAGCCCGACTTGAAAGCGTCACCAAGCGTTATCCGGACCAACTGGCGGTCGACCGTGTCAACCTCACAATCGAGAAGGGAGAGTTCCTGGTCCTTGTCGGCCCGTCCGGCTGCGGCAAGTCAACCACGCTACGCATGATCGCCGGACTGGAGCACGTAACCGAAGGCAGAATCTGGATTGGTGACAGGCTTGTCAATCATGTCTCTCCTCGTGATCGCGATGTGGCCATGGTGTTCCAGAACTACGCGCTCTATCCGCACATGAACGTGCAGAAAAACCTTTCCTACGCGCTGCGCCTGCGCCGCGTTTCCAGGTCGGAGATCGAAACGCGTGTCCGTCGGGTTGCGGATTCGCTTGACCTGACGAGGCTCCTCGCCCGCAAACCTGGACAGCTTTCGGGCGGCCAGCGCCAACGGGTCGCCCTCGGCCGCGCCATCATTCGCGAGCCCAAGATTTTCCTCATGGATGAACCGCTGAGCAATCTGGACGCCAAGCTGCGCGTGCAGACACGGTCCGAGATCACGCGGCTGCAGAGGAACCTGGGCATTACCACGGTCTACGTCACCCACGACCAGAGCGAGGCAATGACGATGGGCTCGAGAATCGTCGTCATGAATGACGGAAGGATCCAGCAAATCGATCCGCCGCACCAACTCTATCGCTACCCCGCCAACACCTTCGTTGCGCGATTTATCGGCACGCCACCAATGAACATGGTGACTTGCCGACTGGAACAGGCCGGCGGGACGGCCAGGCTGGTCGGGGACTGTGCAAATGTTCCTTGTCCGGACACCGCAAGGTTGCCGCTGGCTGCTGCAGGTGAATCCTTCATGGTCGGTTTCCGCCCGGAAGACATCAAGGTTTCCGGGGACATCGCGAACGACGCATTTGGCGGCGAGGTTGTCGCGTTCGAGGATCTTGGTCACGAGGCGTTGGTGACCGTGTCTGCCGGCGGTGAGCAATTCATCGCGCGCCTCGCACCCGACATCGGTGAGCGTGTGCGACTCGGAGAACGAGTCGGATTTTCGGTGGATTCGGCGAGGCTGCGCTATTTCAACCGCGAGACAGGCGCGGCGATTTTGACGAAAGGAGTCGGCCAATCACGAGATCAGGAGATGAACCAGCGATGACCACGTTGATTACAGGCGCGACCGGACGGGTCGGCCGGGAATTGGTGACTGTTCGCAAGGCAAGGGGCGATCGCATCCGTGCACTGGTATTGCCGGGCGATCCGGGCCTTGCGGCCCTCGAAGTCGGGGACGTGGAGGTAGTCGTAGGATCGCTGGCGGACCGGGGGGCCGTTTCGGAGGCTGTCGCCGGCGTCGACCGCGTTGCCCATCTTGCCGCCGCCATGCTGTGGGAGCCATCCGCCGACCGCGAATTGTTCGAGCAGAACATTGCCGGGACGTTCCTCCTGTTGGACGAGATTGTTCAACAGGGGTGCAAGCTTGAGCGCTTTTTTCTCGCGAGCAGTGACGAGGTCTATCCCTCTCTCAAGGCCAGGTACCTGCCAATCGACGAGCCGCATCCTCTCAACCCGTACAGTTTCTACGGTTTGACGAAGGAAACCAACGAACGGTTTTCGTTTTACTACCATAGAGCGCACGGCATTCCCGCGACTGTCGCACGGTTCGCCCTGATCGCAAGATCCGAGGAGATTCTTCGGCCCGATGGCTGGTCGGGTCGCTTCATGTTCGTTGCGCCCATGCGTGATCTGTTCACCGCGCTCAATCGTCCCGATAGCGTTGCTGCAATCGATGCCGCTTGCCATACGGAACCCGCGTCGACGCTCCTTCTTGCACTCGATGAAGACGGCGAGCCGTATGAGTTTCACATGTGCGACGTCAAGGATGTCGTGGCAGGAATTGACTTGATGCTGAACCATCCGGCCGCCATCGGCCAAGTCTTCAATCTCAGCGGGCCGGCGCCGTTCTCCTATCGTACCGCCGTCGAGGCACTTCACAAAGCGACGGATTTGCCGTTCATTGAAGTGAGGATTCCCGGACCCCCCATTCGAATAGCCCATGACATCTCGAAGGCGCGTTCAATTCTGGGTTATGAGCCCGAGCGCGACATACGGAGGATTATCGCCGATGCGCTTGCGGGGGGATGAAATTTTCGATCAGAGCGCCGCAATCCGCACGCAACGCGCGATGCACAGATCGTGTCAGGTCGCATGAGCTTTGCTCGAATGAGATTCAACGAACTCGTTCCGGCTGAGACAGCTTCCGCTTCGGGGCATGATTCCGTTGACAGCGGCCCAAGACAGGTCGCTTGCCGTGTTGCGCGAATGCAATTTCCGGCTTCCTGTCGCTTCATCGCGAGTCCGATCGGTCGGGACACGGGATTCGCACCGGTTGCCTGGTCGGGCGGTCTCTGGGTCCGCCAAGGCGAGACAGGAGCGATGACGGGAAGTGCAGCGCCACACCCCGAAACTTTCCTCCGCCATATGGCTCCATGAAGCCGGCGGGGTCAGAAAAGCGCAGCAATCAAGTCGGCGGCCTTGTCTCGGGCGCGCTCCATGCTGCCCCTCGCGAATAGCGCGATCCGGACAGGATACGTTTGGCGTGCGTAATCGGCTTCACGCGGGAGGTAATTCAGAAACCCGTTGCAAATATCGAGAACCACGACCGTGATTTCCGGAAAACGCTGGCGCAGCGCGATCTGAACATCGCTGTAGAACTCGACCGGTGCGCCCACCAGGACCGAACTTCCAAGCCGCCAGACATAGATCGGCAAGTCATGACTGTCTTCCCGGCCGACCTTCTGTCGTATTGCCAGCCGGCGTTCCGCACGTTCGCGTTCGAAGCCATCCGGTGCCCGTTCCATTGCGTCCCTGCACTCTTCTATCGACGGCAGCGCGGCAAGTTTCAGCCGTACGGTATCGCATCGTACCGCAATGGAGTCGTCAGGTTCCGACGCTTCCAGTTTCCACCTGCCAAGCGTTGCCCCGGATTCCTCGCGCCTGGCGAAGACCATGCGATGGCCGGGCGGGAACATTCCTGCAAGCACGGATAGTGCTGCATATCCCAGTTCGCGGCCGTTCTGGTCCGCGGCCTCAACATCGTCCTCAAAGCTGCGTCGCGGCGTCAGGTCGCCATCCGCTCCATGAAGAAACATGCAGAGTGCCCCGCCGGTCTCGCGCTCCACCAGTTCACGCATGGCTCCGATATAGTCCGGCGACACGAGCCGATTACCGCCGCCCAGCGAAGTCGGATGCGCGGCATAATTGACCAGGGTGGCGATGACATTGCCATCAGCCGAGGTCACCCGCCCGACGACCAGCGTATCATCGACCTCGCGATCCGGATTCAAGCCACAGATTATCTCGCCGGTTTCCGGAAGAACCAGGTCGCGGTCATAGGCCAGGCCGCAATGGCCCGCAGCCCAACTCAGCGTTGCCGGTCTCGCGGCGGCGCGGGACCTGATCATGACCTGCCGGCAAGCAGTCAGGATCTTCTCCCGATACGGGATGATCAGGTGGCCCCCCGGGGCTGTTGAGCGGGCGGGATCCGTGAAGGGCGCACCATGGCTGTGGGTAACCTGCAGGATCAGCGCACCTGTTGCAGTGCCGAATTCCGCTTCAAGCGGCAGGCGTATGCCTTCCTCATCTTCCGCGGATAACCAGACCATCAGGTCTACGGTCACGAGATAGAGTGGCGCATCTTCACCTGCCGGGAGTATTGTCAGGCAGGTTGCGTAGAGCGACCCGTGTAGACCATCGGCTGTGTCATGGTTGGCACATCCCCAGGTGCGGACGTACATTCCTTCCGGAGGGTTGATCTCGGCTCTGGCAATGCCGATGCATCCGCGAAACTCGTCCTGAACAAGCGGCGGGATGGTGTGTTTTCCGCTCATGTTTCCTCCCTACGGGTCATGTGTTTTCTTCCAAGGCAGGTATGTGCAGTCAAGATGCGCCAACAGGCTTTCGTTTTCCACCTGTGCCATCGTGATCGACTGCACATTCATGTTTGGCTTTGCTGCCTTCGCCACACACAAAATGTGTTTTTTGGCGGATACGGTAGTTCGAGCCATGAGGCCATTTCCGGCCAGTTCAACGTGATCGGTCCAGCACAGTCTGCGAGGTACTGACACGCCTTGCCGCGGACCGGGTCGACGGGTTCCGAGGCACCATAGTCACCATCGATTGAAAGGGTGCTGCGGCGTTCCCTTGGCGACACACCGGAGCACTTTCCCCGCATCTCGTAACGGTATTTGCCGCGAGTTCGGAACTTTTCCTCGGCCAGCAAGCGGTGGATGGCAAACGGAACGAGTTTACTGCCATTGGCCGCTGCCCGACACGATTGATCTGCGCAACTGGGCAGTGACCGCGGATACGAAGCGCACCCGGCGAGGTATCCCACTGGCGACAACAGATCTGGGCGGTGACGACTTGCTTGCCCTGAATGCACCCCAAGGCGATTTGCAAGACGATCTCGGGCCGCACATCGAAATCCCGGGGAACCGGGAAGGCATCCGGGCATCGGAAGAAACAGCCAAATCGAATTGTGCGCTTGACCTGGCTCCTTCCGGCGAGGAGTTGACTTCGTGCCGGTGGCGCGTTTGACTGCATTCTGGAATTTGCATCGGCGGGCGAGATACCATGAACGACGGAATAGAACCGAGCGTAACCAGTGGGCAGGATGATCACGCGATTGCCGAATTGAAAGATGGTTTCTTCTGTGCGCTGATATCGGACGTGTTGGACGAGCTGGGGCACACACGGTTGGCGCTCCCGCCGCATATCCGTCCGTTGGACGAACAGCTGAAACTCGTTGGCCGGGCGCGAACGATGCTCTATGCCGACGTGTACGCGCGGCCAGGGCCTGACGAGAACCACTACGCGCTTGAAATTCAACTGGTCGACAGTCTGCGTCCTGGTGACGTCGCCGTAGCTGCCTGCGGCATGACGGGAAGGATAGCGCCCTGGGGCGGGTTGTTGAGCACCGCCGCAACCATGCGAGGCGCTTCCGGTGCGGTGATGGACGGCTACGTACGCGACATCCTGCATGTCCGGGAACTGGGCTTTCCCGTGTTTGCCGGGGGGATTGCTCCGCTTGACAGCCAGGGTCGGGGCAAGGTGATCGAAATCGACGTACCGATTGAGGTCGGCGGCGTACTCGTCAACCCAGGAGACATCGTGTTCGGCGACGCCGATGGATGCATCGTCATTCCCCGAAATCTTGAAGACGCCGTCATCGCAAACGGACGGGAGAAACTTGCGGCCGAGAACAAGTCGCAAAAAGCCCTGCTGGAAGGGAAACTTCTCACGGACGTTTATGACGAATTCGGTGTTTTGTAACGGTAGCGACGTTTCCTGACAGCCGGAATGTCGACGAATGCGGACTGACCCGGGGATGAATCTGCCACCACCCGGTCACTGTTCAGCTATTCAGACCCTGTCATAGAGGTTCCAGGTCGCCCGAGTTCCAGTCCCGATTGAATCCGGCGGAAAAATCCCCCAGGGTTCCCGACTCGATCGCGGAGCGCAGTCCTCCCATCAGTTCCTGGTAGTAATGCAGATTGTGCCAGGTGAGCAGCATGGACGAGATGATCTCCCTCGACCGCACAACGTGGTGGAGGTAGCCACGGCAATACTGGCGGCACGCCGGGCATTGGCAGTTTTCATCAAGCGGGCGCGGATCTTTCCTGTGACGGGCATTGCGGAGATTGATTGCACCGCGCCGGGTCAGTGCCTGGCCGGTCCGGCCCGACCGTGTCGGGAGAACACAGTCGAACATGTCGACGCCTCGCTCGACTGCGCCCACGATGTCTCCGGGTTTTCCAACTCCCATCAGGTAACGCGGACGCGTGTCCGGAAACTGTCGTGACAGTCCTTCGAGGACGTCGAACATCTGAAGCTGCGATTCCCCGACGGCCAGCCCTCCAACGGCATATCCGTCGAAACCGATCCGGACCAGCGCCTCGATACTTTCCTCCCGCAGGTCTTCGTAAACGCTTCCCTGTTGTATTCCGAACAGCGCGCGGCCCGGTTTGTCCCTAAAGGCTTCCCGGGACCGCAACGCCCAGCGCATCGACAGCTGCATGCTGGCTTCCGCATCCTTCCTGCTCGCCGGAAAGGGCGTGCATTCATCGAGGCACATGACGATGTCGGATCCGAGCAGGTCCTGGATTTCCACCGATCTCTCCGGCGAGAGTCGGTGCCGGGTTCCGTCGATATGCGACCGGAAATCGACCCCGTTTTCATCGAGTGTTCTCAACCCGGCCAGGCTCATGACCTGGAATCCGCCGGAATCGGTCAATATCGGCCGGTCCCAGTTCATGAAGCGGTGCAGGCCGCCGAGCCCTGAGACGATTTCCGCCCCGGGCCGCAACATCAAATGGTACGTGTTGCACAAAAGGACGTCGGCGCCGGTCTCGCGAACGTTTTCGGGCAACAACGCCTTGACCGTCGCAGCCGTCCCCACGGGCATGAACGCAGGTGACCTGATAACGCCCCTTTCAGTCCGGATGCGACCAAGTCTGGCCCGACCGTCCGTTGCAAGGACCCGAAATGAGAACCTGTCATCCATACCGACCCCGATTTAACGCTCTTCCGCTGGCGGATCACCTTTTCCACCAGAAATGTGGACAAACACGACGTATTACCTTATTCAATCCGTCAGGAAACGGCCGAAGGAGTTGACCGTGGGACCTGATCAAATGATGGAAGGTGCTCCGCTGATCAAGCCGTCGACGACGGATCATCCTCTCTACGAGCAGATTGTGGAAGCTTGCCGAACCGTGCACGATCCGGAAATCCCGGTCAACATCTATGACCTTGGACTCATCTACACGATCGAAGTCAATGGCGACGGAGTTGTCGATGTCACGATGACACTGACGGCACCGGGGTGTCCCGTTGCCGGTGAGATGCCCGGCTGGGTTCAGGAGGTGGTTGAGGCGGTACCCGGCGTCCAGGTTGCCAATGTCGAACTGGTTTGGGAGCCGCTTTGGGGCATGGACATGATGTCGGACGAAGCCCGTCTTGAGCTTGGATTCATGTGAATGACCAGACCTGCGGCAGTTTCCCGAATGCCTGCGCGCTGAAATCCGTTCGATTTGTTCGATCATCGACTCCTGAAGGCAGGTGAGCCAAGAATCGCGCTCGAAACGAAAAAATTTTGGTCTGCTATCCTTGAAAAAATTGACGTTTTGAACCACAGTTGGATGTGACGATGGTGTCATGGCTAACGCGACGTCGGACTATTCAAGCTGACTGAGCGTTTCCGAGGACCAATGTCGGGAAAGAGGTCAATGTTTGGAATTCCCGGAAAACAGCCTGTCTCAATGACGAAAACCGCCGCTGCCCAAATCTGCCGGTTGATGGAAGACGGGGCCAAGCAGGGTCTGCGTATCGGCGTGAAGAAAGGTGGCTGTGCAGGAATGGAGTACACGCTCGAATACGTCGATTCCGTTGACGAGCACGATGAAGTCGTCGAGCAGGACGGTGCGCGAATCCTGATCGCACCCATGGCGCAGATGTTCCTGTTCGGGACCGAAATCGACTACGAAACCGGCTTGCTCGAGTCCGGGTTCAAGTTCCGTAATCCGAATGTTGTCGAATCCTGTGGTTGCGGCGAATCCATCAAGTTTCGTGAAACGGCCTGAATGCCCACCTCTCTGCCTCCGAATCACACGCTTCGAGGGTCGTGAACAGGTACCGTGCTTCGGTCTCACCGGCAGTTCCGGCGGATTTCGCCCGTGACCCTTGAACCGGGCCGCTGCGCTTTTCGAGCCAGCCCGAAGACAATTCCCAGCACCGCCATTGACGCGACCTCCAACCCGAAGGAACGGCCTTGACATGCTGAAGCGACTGATCGCCGGCAACTGGAAAATGAACGGAACCTCGGATTCGCTCCGCGAGATCACGCCCGTTATCGAAGCGACAATGGAATTTCACTCGGCGGTTCTGATCTGTACGCCGTTTACGCTGATCGACAGGGCGATCACGCATGTTCGTGGCTCACGGGTCACGATCGGTGCCCAGGATTGTCACCCGGAGGCAAAGGGCCCACACACCGGCGATGTTTCAGCACAAATGCTGGCCGAAATCGGAGCCACCCATGTCATCACCGGGCATTCGGAACGGCGGCAGAACCATCGCGAGACCGATGAGCTGGTCAGAGCCAAGGCAACTGCCGCACTTGACGCGGGCCTTGTCCCGATTGTCTGCGTCGGCGAAACACAATGCGACCGCGATGCCGGTAAGGCACTCGATATCGTCTCGGGACAAGTCCGGGAATCGCTGCCGGACGTACCGCAATCCGGATCCATTGTCGTTGCCTACGAACCGGTCTGGGCCATCGGGACGGGAAGGATACCTTCTCTCGGCGACATTGCAGAAATGCACACGCATATCCGGCGCCTTCTGGTCGAGGTGATCCCCGAAAGTCGCGGCGGCAGGCACACGCCGATTCTCTACGGAGGATCGGTCACCGCAAAAAATGCAGCGGAAATCTTCTCCGCGGCCAACGTTGATGGAGGCCTGGTCGGCGGCGCCTCCCTGCGGGCGAGCGATTTCCTTCCCATTTGCCGGATCCTCGAACAGGCGTGACACGCGTCTCGCGCCTCTTTCAGGTCAATACCTGTACTGCCTGCGGGGCATCCTGATCGCACAAGGGCCGCCGGCAAAACAATCCCGGGGTCTCGCGTTCAGTCACTCCGCGCTCAGACAAACGAGTCCGGTTCACTTGCCTTCCGCTCGGTGACATAGTCGTTGAGAGCCTCTTCCACGCCCGGGTCGAGCGCGGGTTTTTCATACTCGCTGAGCAGACTCTTGTATCGTGCGTTCGCGAGAGAGACCGTATCCGGAGCCCCGTCCTCGGACCAGGACTCGAACGGGCGATAATCCAGCAGGTCCGATCTCCAGAACGCATCCTTGAAGTTGTTCTGGGTGTGCTGGCAGCCGAGGAAATGTCCCCCTGGCCCGACCTCCTGAATGGCATCGAGCGCCAGCCCGTTCGCCGAGAGGTCCACACCTTTCGCAAGCGAATGCAACGTACCAAGCTGGTCCGCATCCATGATGAATTTCTCGAAGGAAGTCACCAGTCCGCCTTCAAGCCAACCCGCTGAATGCAAGGCAAAATTGACACCGCCCAGAAGTGTTGCATTCAAGGTATTGGCCGCTTCGAACGCCGCCTGCGCGTCAGGTATCTTCGATCCACACAACGCGCCTCCGGATCGGAAAGGAAGGCCCAGCCTGCGTGCGAGCTGCCCTGCCCCGAAGAGGATCTTGGCTGCCTCGGGGGTCCCGAATGTCGGCGCTCCGGAATTCATGTCGATCGATGTCACGAACGTTCCCATCACGACAGGCGCGCCCTTTCGCACGAGCTGGTTATACGCCACGCCGGCCAGAACCTCGGCGAGAACCTGAACGAGTGTCCCGCCAACACTGACCGGAGACATCGCGCCGCCGACGATGAATGGGGAAATTATACAGGCCTGATTGGCACGGGCATAGGATTCCATCGCTCCGACCATTATCGAATCAAATGACAACGGCGAATTGATGTTGATGAGCGACGTCATCACCGCGTGCCCATCGACAAATTCCGTGCCGAACAGAATTCGTGCCATCGCCACCGAATCGTCCGCCCGTTCAGGCGCGGTCACCGAACCCATGAACGGCTTGTCACTGAGAGTCATGTGGGCGAGCAGCATGTCGAGATGGCGTTTGTTGACCGCCACATCGGTCGGCTCGCAAAGCGTGCCCCCGGAATGGTGAAGCCATTTCGACATGTACGCAAGGCGCACCAGCTCCCTGAAATCGTCTATGGTCGCGTACCGCCGGCCGCCTTCCAGGGTCCGGACGAATGGCGGTCCATATACCGGTGCCAGAACGAGCCCCTTGCCCCCGATGACCACGTTTCGTTCCGGATTCCGGGCATGCTGGGTAAACACCCTCGGTGCTGACGCCGAGAGGCTTCGCGCGAGCCCGCGGGGTATCCGGACGCGGTCGCCATCGACATCCGCGCCGGCCTGCTTCCAGCGCCTGAGTGCCGGTTCATTGTCGACAAAACGCACACCGATCTCCTCGAGCACGGTTTCCGCATTGCCTTCAATGATCTCGAGGGCTTCGGCATCCAGGATTTCGAAATCCGGGATTTTCCGCTCGATAAACCGTGCGAACTCGATCTTCGTCGCGGTCCTTTCCGCGCGCCGGGCGGCACCCCCACCCTTTGCCCGCCGCCGGTTCCTGTTCGGTCGCATCGATGGCTCGGTCATTCTCGCTTCGTCGAGAATCTGCGAAATCTGTCCATTCCCACTCCTCTAACGCCTCACGGGCGACTCCCCGATACCGTCCTTGCGGTCGCCTGACCAGAACCATACACGGCAGACATGGCAGTCTCTAGCAGCGATACGATCCTCGTCGTTGATTTCGGATCACAAGTGACCCAGCTGATTGCCCGCCGCCTCAGGGAAGCCGGGTATCACTGTCTGATTTCACCGTTTCACCAGGTCGACAGCCGTTTCATCGACAACATGGGGCCGGGAGCAGTCATCCTGTCAGGAGGTCCGGCGAGCGTGACCGGATCGAACAGCCCCCGGGTTTCCGACGACCTCTACGCAAAGGGAATCCCTGTCCTCGGGATCTGTTACGGCCAGCAGTTGATGATGGCGCAGCTCGGCGGAGCGGTCGAGGGCGGACATGACGCCGAATTCGGCAGGGCAGACCTTTCGCACCCCGTTGAACCGCTTGACCTGCTCGATGGATGGTTCGGCGAAGGAGCCGAACAGGTGTGGATGAGTCATGGCGACAGGGTCACGCGACTGGCTCCGGGATTCGGGGCTTACTGCTCATCTCCCAATGCCCCCTTCGCCGTGGTCGCTGACCCGGCGCGAAAACTATATGCGGTGCAATTCCACCCGGAAGTCTATCACACTCCGAATGGCCCGCGCCTGCTGACGAATTTCGCATCGATAGCGGGTTGCCGGCCCACCTGGACCATGAAGGCCTACCGTGACACGGCGGTAGACGGCATCAGGTCAACGGTCGGCGACGGTCATGTCATTTGCGGGCTGTCGGGGGGAGTCGACAGCGCGGTCGCCGCCAAGCTGATCCACGAAGCGGTCGGAGACCGGTTGACCTGCATCTTCGTCGATACTGGACTGCTTCGCCAAAGTGAAGCGTCAGACGTGGTCCAGGCTTTCCGGGACCATTTCAACGTGCCGTTGATACTGGCCGAAGAGCAGTCTTTGTTCCTCGAGAGCCTCGAGGGCGTGACTGATCCGGAGATCAAGCGAAAGGTGATCGGCAGGCTTTTCGTCGAGGTGTTCGAACGCCACGCGAAAACCGTCGGTCACGCCCGGTTCCTTGCCCAGGGAACGCTCTATCCCGACGTGATCGAAAGCGTCAGCGCCCTCGGCGGTCCGTCGGAAACGATCAAGTCCCACCATAACGTCGGCGGGCTCCCCGGGCGCATGAACCTGAAACTGCTGGAACCGTTGCGCGAACTCTTCAAGGACGAGGTCCGGGAACTCGGGCGCGAACTGGGCCTTCCCGACGCCATAGTTGGCCGACACCCTTTCCCGGGTCCGGGTCTGGCCATTCGGTGCCCCGGCGAGGTCACCCGCGAAAAACTGGACACCCTGCAGGAGATCGACGCCGTTTTCATCGACCAGATCCGCAGGTTTGGCCTCTACGACGAAATCTGGCAGGCATTCGCCGTCCTGCTGCCTGTCAGAACCGTCGGGGTCATGGGTGATTCGCGAAGCTATGACTACTCCTGTGCTCTTCGCGCGGTAACATCGGTTGATGGCATGACGGCGGATTCCTACCCTTTCACCCATGACTTCCTGGCGCGGACGGCCAATCGCATCATCAACGAAATCCGGGGCGTCAATCGCGTGACCTATGACGTGACGTCAAAGCCGCCCGGGACGATCGAATGGGAATAGGAATTTCGTCGCTGTCGGCGGTCGGGAAGTTTGTCCAGCCCGGCCGGCACTGGAGCGGGCCGGTTCCTGCCGGATGAACATGTCCGCTCCTGTTCGTTCCGCAATGTGGATGGCGGGCGCCATGGTTTCGTTCATGCTCATGGCCATTTCGGGACGGGAACTCGCGGGACGGCTCGATACCTTCGAAATCATGTTTTTCCGTTCGCTGATCGGAATCGGGGTCGTCGTCGGGGCATGCGCATGGTCGGGAACGCTCAACCGGATATCCTCCAGGCGATTCGGGCTGCACGTGATTCGCAACGCCTTCCACTTCCTCGGGCAGAATCTCTGGCTTTACGCGGTAACGGTCATTCCGTTGTCACAACTGTTCGCGTTCGAGTTTTCCACGCCGCTTTGGGTTGCCTTGTTCGCGCCGCTTTTCCTTGCGGAACGCCTGACGGCAACACGGCTGCTTGCCGCGGGATTGGGATTTGCGGGAATCCTCATGATCGCGCGCCCCGGGACGGCGCCGATTACCCCCGGCATCGTCGCGGCGGGTTTCTGCGCCGTAGGGTTCGCGGGGGCCGTCATTGCGACCAAGCTGCTTTCGCGAACCGAGAGCATTGCATCGATCCTGTTCTGGCTCGTCGCCATGCAAGCTGTTTTCGGCCTGGTCGCGGCCGGCGCGGACCTTCAGATGAGGCTGCCGCAGGCGGACGATCTGATCTGGGTTTTCCTCATCGGGTTGTGCGGCCTGGCCGCCCATTTCTGCTTGACCAAGGCCCTGACACTTGCGCCCGCAACTGTCGTCGGGCCGCTCGACTTCCTGCGACTTCCCCTGATCGCGGTGGTCGGTTACCTCCTGTACGACGAGCCTGCCGAGTTGCTGGTTTTCGCCGGCGCCATCGTCGTATTCGGGGCCAATTACCTGAATGTCCGCGCCGAACACCGTTCATTGGCTCGGAAAACGGCAGTTTCTTGATCTTTTCTGCTGTTTCAGGGTAGCAGCCTGTTACATGAGCAACCTGCACCAACGGCCCCACCTGATCCATGCCTCCGGCGAAGCCTGGCGGTCGGCGCGCCGGAAGCAGGTTGTCATCTACGGGATGTCAGGCCTTGGAAAGACCCACATTTCGAACATCCTGCGGAAATCCGGGGCCTGGTTTCACTACTCCGTCGATTATCGAATCGGCACCCGGTACATGGGCGAGTACATCGTCGACAACTTCAAGAAGAAGGCGATGAAGGTTCCGTTTCTCGCGGAACTTCTTCGTTCCGACAGTATCGACATTTCCTCGAATATCCGGTTTGACAACCTCGAACCCCTGTCCACCTACATCGGAAAGCCCGGCGATCCCGCAAAGGGAGGAATTCCGTTCGACGAGTTCATGATTCGCCAGGGTCAACATCTCCGGGCGGAAATTGACGCGATGGGTGAGACAGAGCATTTCGCAAGGCGGGCGAAGGACATTTACGATTACGACTGCTTCATCTGCGACACGTCCGGGTCCCTGATCGAGGTCGTCGACCCGCACGACACTGAAGACCCGGTGATCAGCAAACTGTTCCGCGTCATGCTGCCGGTCTGGATCAAGGGTAGCGACACGCACATCCGGATGCTGATCGACAGGTTTTGCCGCAACCCGAAACCGATGTATTATCAGCCCGAATTCGCGCGCGCGCTCTGGGACGAGTTCCTGGCAACGGAGCAGTGTTCACCCGAGACCGCCGATCCGGATCAATTCATCAGGTGGGGATACGAACGTCTGCTGGCATACCGAATTCCCAAGTACACGGCGCTGGCCGAGAACTGGGGCGTGACCATTTCGGCTGACGATGTCAGCCGTGTTCGACATTCGGATGATTTCGTGGACATCATCGCCGATGCAATTGACCGGCTGGTTCAGCCCGCACGACCGGGCGCATAGTCAGGCCTGACGCCGATGCCAATCACCATCCCAGAAGAACTCCCGGCATTCGATATCCTTCGAAACGAGGGCGTCATGGTCATGTCCGAGGGACGGGCCGTCCGCCAGGACATTCGGCCGCTTCGGATCGGGCTGGTCAACCTGATGCCGAAAAAGGTCCAGACCGAGACTCAGTTCGCCAGGGTGATCGGTGCGACTCCCTTGCAGATCGAACTGACCCTGATTCGCATGTCGTTCCACCGGTCGAAGAATGCGCCGGCCGGTCACATGGAAGCCTTTTACCGTACGTTCCAGGAGGTCAAGGCGCAAAAGTTCGACGGGCTGATCATCACCGGTGCCCCGATTGAACATCTCGAGTTCACCGACGTCACCTACTGGGACGAGTTCGTCGAAATGATCAACTGGACCCAGACCCATGTGCACTCGACGTTCGGCATCTGCTGGGCCGGTATGGCTATGCTCAATTTCCATTTCGGCGTGACGAAACGCATGCTTGACGAGAAACTGTTCGGCTGTTTTCGTCACAAGACGATCGCGCCTTCGTCTCCCTATCTTCGCGGCTTTTCCGACGACCTGGTTGTCCCCGTCAGTCGCTGGACCGAAATGTGTCCACGCGAAATAAGGGCGTGTCACGAACTCGACATCCTCATCGAGTCACCTGTCACCGGACCATGCCTGATCGAGGACAAGACGCACCGCTCGCTCTACATGTTCAATCATCTCGAATACGACAGCGATACGCTGAGGCAGGAGTACGAACGGGACGTCAGCGCTGGCTCTCCCATCGAGGTTCCGGTCGACTATTTTCCCGAAGACGATGCCTCCTGTCCGCCGCAGAACCGCTGGAGGGCCCACGGCCACCTGCTGTACGGAAACTGGATCAACCAGATTTACCAGTCCGTGCCATTCGACATATCGCTGGTCGGATCCGGCACATGTGCGGAGCCAGCCTGACGCACGGAGCATCGAGCAATCCAACGCGGCAAGCGCGACCGCTTCTGATGCCGGGCACAAAAGATTGACCGCGTGAGCGATGCCCGTCCGGGCAAGTGTTCGCGCCGGATCGGGCGCACGCAAAAAAGGGCTGGGTAGAAGGGGACCTTGCGGTGCCCCTTCCCCCGCAGTCCCGGACGTGCCCGCATTAGAGCATCCGGTTCCTCGCATGTCAGTTTCGCTCATTTGGCGTAGATCGAATGGACGACCTTGGCCTGTGGCAGCGGGAACAGTACCAGGATATCTTTCATCCTCGTCCATGACAGTTTCCCGTCGCGGTGTCGACGGCCAAGCCCGCAATGCCAGCTACGTATCACCGCTTTACGAAAGCGGCTTATCTGTTTGCTGTTGCCGGTCAGACCGTAGTAGCCGCAATGCCCCCGGATTACCCGACCAAGGTGCCGGTGTTGCTCCTGGAGCGGGAGATGCCGGTTGTTCCTGCACCAGTCCCGTATGGACTTGGCAGCCCGTGCAAACCGGTCGCGGGCCGTGAACTGACGTACGACCAGCCGACCTCGCCGTGACTTGCCCCACAAGTGGGTGAAGCCGAGGAAGTCGAACTTGCCCTGTCCGTCATGTCCGCCGCCCTGCCTGTGCATGGGCCGGAAATCCACAAAGCGCGTCTTGCCGTCATGGAGCGTGAGCCCATACCGCGCAAGCCGCTTGCCAAGGACCGCGAGCACCCGCTCGCCATCCCGGCGGTTCCTGAATGCAATGACAAAGTCATCCGCGTACCGCACCAGTCGGTGCGCCCCAACGCGTGGTGCCACATCCTCTCTCATCCATACATCCAGCACATGGTGCAGGAAAATATTGGCGAGGATCGGACTAACTACCCCACCCTGAGGCGTGCCTTCTTCGGTGCGTTGCAGGACGCCATTGTCGAGCACTCCTGCTGCCAGCCATTTGTCGATCATCCGTCGAACGACGCCGTCGTTGATCCTCTGGTCAAGGAACCCCCGCAGGTGCTTGTGATCGATGCTATCGAAGTATTTCGAAATGTCGGCATCAATCACCCATCTGAGGCCTTCCACGGCCAGTCCCGTCCGGAGGTCTTTCAACGCTCCGTGGGCAGAATGGCCGGGCCTGAAGCCGTACGAGCACGGCAGAAAGTCCGCCTCGTAGATCGGCTCCAGCAGCATCAGTATGGCTCGCTGCGCCACCTTGTCCTCGTAGGTCGGGATGCCCAGCGGTCGCTGCCCTCCATCCGCTTTCGGGATGTAGTGCCGGCGTACCGGCGGGGCACGATAGCGGCCAGACTTCATACGCCCCAGAAGGTCAAGCAGGTTGGCCTCCGCGTGGGTTTCGTAGTCCATCGCCGTCACCCCGTCGATGCCCGCTGCCCCGTCCACTCGTGTGAGGTTCAGGGCCACGATCATCCAGTCAAGGTCAATGTGGTGGTGCAAGGTCGTGAACACCATGTCCGGGCACGTCCTCGCCAGTTCGGCTATCCGGGTTTGTTTCGTTGACACGATGTCGAAGCTCGACGTCTCCATGTGTTTCCCTCCTCCGGTTCTGTTCATGCGACGCTCCGCTTTCCTTCACCGGGTCCCGATGGCCTCGGTTCCCCGCCTTCACAGGTACTATCAGAGCGCTACGACTCCCGATCCCGCATCCCTTGGGCTTATTGTTTCGCCGTCCGGTACCGTGCGTATCCTGCTGGGGTTCGTTCCCGCTCTTAACGCTCCCGGCATCGTGCAGGCCCGATGCCGGGCCGGGGTCTGGATTGATCTCGCTGGCATTCCCTTTCCAGCCTGTTCCACGCACGGACGGAACCGGGTCTCCCAGGTTCCCTGGCGGTCCATCTACAGCTCTGCAACGTTCCCGCGACCCCGGACGGCCCGTCACGCCTCGCCATGGCGGCGCTTCCGGTGCTGCCCCTGCAAAGCCCACAACAAAGGCACCATCGTTGTAATTTTCGAGGCTCAATAGCGTTGCTTCGCTGCCCGCTGTGTACGCTTCACGACGCACGTTGCCGTACGCCATGCAACACTCGCTTCCGGCTGGCTGGCTGGCCTTTACCGGGCGGGGGTTACACCCGCTGGACCGCGATGTTGGGTTTCAGTTTCGATCTACATCTCCACCTCCTCCCAGCCAGAGCTTTGCCTGGCGCAAGGGCTTATATAGATGGGTTGACAGTGCGATTACGCTGCCAGTTTCCGATCGATTTCACTGGTCGCAGGGATTGGGAACATCTGATTCGGACCCTGGATGATTCCTTGACAAATCAGGCAATTCGTGCGATGCGCGTGTGACGGGAAGGTGCTGATTTTCCCGTCACCAAACGAACCTTGTGCCGAAGGCCAGACCGCGTGAGCGAAACGTCCACATACCGCAACATCATCTACCGGCTTCTGCCAGGCTCCAGGGCCAACGCACGGCGCCTGGCCGGACAGGCGGGTGCCTGCCGCTTCGTCTGGAACACGATACTGGGGCAGCACAATGACGCCTGTGAGGAGGCGAAGGCCAACGGAGAGAAACCTCCGTCGGTTTCGTTCTTCTCGCTCGGCAAGGAGTTCACCAGCCTCCGCAACGAAATCCCGTGGCTTTGCGAATACTCCTTCAGCATCACCCGGTATGTGCTCAAGTACCAGGCCGATGCGTGGAAGGCGTTCTTCAGGGGCGAGGCAGGACATCCGCGCTTCAAGTCCCGCCACGGGTCGACGCCGTCCTTCACCATTCCCGAAGCCGTCACCATCAGGGACGACATGATCTCCATCCCGAGGGTTGGTCCCATGCGCATTCGGCGGAAGGGCGGGAACCCGTATCCCGAGGGCAAGCCGGTGAAAGCCGTGGTCAGGAAGACCGCCGGCAAGTGGTACGTCACCGTCTGCTACGAGGTCAAGGCTGAGGAGCGTCCCGACACCGGGGTCTTGGCGGGCGTGGACATGAACGTCCGCCAGGTGGCGGTGGTGGACACGACCGGAGGGGCCGAGATCATCCCCGCGCCCGACACGGGTCGGCTTGATGCGAAGATCAGGCGCAACCAGCGCCGGCTTGCCCGCCAGCGCAAGGGGTCACGGCGGCGCATGAGAACCAGGCTCAGGCTGCAGAGGCTCCAGCGAAAGCGGGCCAACAGACGCAAGAACTGGCAACACCGGGTCAGCCGCCGGATCGCGAACCGGGCAAGCACGGTGATTGTCGAGAAGCTCAACACCCGGGGCATGACGCGATCAGCAAAGGGCACGCTCGACAACCCCGGCACGAAGGTGAAGGCCAAGTCCGGTCTCAACCGGGAGATACTCAACACCGGCTGGCACTCCGTGAATCGGATGCTTTCCTACAAGTGCACGAAGCTAATCGAGGTCAACCCTGCATATACCAGCCAGTCGTGCAACGCCTGCGGGTTCACTGATCCGGGAAACCGGAACGACCGGAAATTCGAATGCGTGGCCTGCGGCCATGCCGATCACGCGGACCTGAATGCGGCCCGCAACATCTTGACCTCGGGGACTGGGGTGTCTGCACGGCGAGGGGCGTTGGCGCTGGCCACCCCTGTGACCCGTGAAACTGATCGAAAGCTGGCGGCGTGACGCGCCGTCAACCCATCTTTATAAGTCCCCAAAAAAGGGCGGTGTGTCATTTGGCGTCGGCGTGATGTACGTTCCGACGTGAAACAGTTCAGGGAGGGTAGTCGTGGGTGACGAATCCTATCCCAAACCGTTCGAAGGCGGCATAACAGGATTCTACGAGCAATTCGCGCCAGAAGACGTCCAGAGCGCGATCGAGGATGCGCGCCGCGACAGCATTCTGAACCCGTGCTATCCGTACAGGAAACGACGGTCGTGGGAAAAGTACAACGCGGCCTCGTATGGCCTGAAAGTCGAACTCGGAAAACTCCAGGCCTGGGTCAAGGCAGAGGGAGCGCGTATCGCCATCGTCATCGCGGGCCGCGACGCGGCCGGAAAAGGCGGCACCATCAAGCGGTTTCGCGAGTTCATGAATCCCCGCGGCGCCTGGTTCGCGGCACTCGGAAAGCCCACGGACCAGGAACGCGTCCGGTGGTTTTTCCGGCGTGACATTCTTCACTTGCCGAATGGCGGCGAAATCGATTTCTTCGACCGTTCCTGGTACAACCGCAGCGTCATCGACCACGAATTCGGATTCTGTTGGCCCAATGGGCGCAATCGCTTCTTCAACCAGGTCAGCGAGTTCAAGCACATGACCGTCAGCGACGGCACATGCCTCGTCAAGATCTGGCTCAACATCGGGCGCGCAGAACAAATGCTCAGTTTTCTCGACCGGGAGTCGAACCGGCTGAAACACTGGAAACTCTCGAAGATCGACGTTACGGGTTTGTACAATTGGGACGAATTTACGGCTGCCATACGAGAGACCTTCGGGTGGTCGGACAGTTCATGGGCTTCCTGGCGGGTCATTCTGGGCGACGACAAGCGCCGGGCCCGGGTTGCCGCGATCCAGTCGGTTCTCGACTGGGTGCGCTATCCGGGCAAAGACGTAACCTTCGCCCACGGGCCTGACCCGAAAATCTCCGTTGGAACCCGGATGTTTGATGCCTAGCAACCGAAAAGGATATCACCACGGCAATCTCAGGGAAGCGCTGGTCAATGCGACGCTGGAACTGATCGAGTCGAGGGGGCCTCTCGGGTTTACGCTTTCGGAGGCAGCGCGGCTGGCCGGAGTGTCGCCCGCGGCGCCGTACAGGCATTTCAGCGGGCGGGACGAACTCATTGCCGAGGTCGCACGCCAGGGATTCGAAATCTTCGCCGACCTCCTCGAATTCGCTCACGCAAAGGGCGGCCCCTCGGCACTGGCGTCGTTCGAAAACGTCGGCCGGGCTTATCTGACCTTCGCGCAAAAGAACCCGGGCCACTATATCGCCATGTTCGAGAGCGGCATTTCGATCAATGCAAATCCGGAACTCGCAGCGGTTGCCAATCGTGCGATGGGCGTCCTCGCCCGTTCTGCCGATGAACTTTCCCGCAGGCTTCCACGAAACCGAAGGCCTCCGGGTTCGATGGTCAGCCAGCATATCTGGGCAATGAGCCACGGTGTCGTCGAGCTGTTCGCCCGAGGTGCCCCCGGAGCCCGCTCGTCGTTTTCACCGGAAGAACTGCTCGAAGCAGGCGTGGGGATCTACCTGCGCGGGCTCGGCATCATTCCTTCCGATTCGCAAACGAAAGGCTGATCTCCGGAATCCAATGTCCGTACGCCGGTGCGTCGTTCACGTGGCGGCGTTGCGTTCTCCTGGCTTTGCAGTTGCGCCATAATCTGGCTCACGACATTGCGCGTATTCGAAGCGGGATCAGAGGAGCGCTCCAGCGCACAGCGCAGATTGGCAGTTTCATTCATGGTCACCTTTGAAGCGTCACCATTCGGAGAGCCTGGGCGGCAGGGGATCCGAGGTAAAGGCCATGCGATGGGTCAGCTGCGCAAGGAGTTCTGCCTTTTTCGGCAGCGAATCGGGATCCAGCCAAAGGTTATTCATCTCCAAGGGGTCGCTGGCAAGATCGTATAATTCGCCATCATCATGGGCGTGGTCCACAACGATCTTGTGGGTTTCGGTTCGCAGCATCGTCAGTTGAGCCGTCGGCCCGACATGATAGGGCATTGCATTATAGTACTCGCAATAGATCGATTGATCTCCCTCGAAGGGCACATCCCGATCCCCGAGCCAGCCAAAAACCGACCGCCCCTGCATTCCCGGGTGCGGCTGCCGGCCGGTTGCCTCGAGCAGGGTCGGCGCCAGATGGACCAGTTCAAAGAGACCACCGAAGCGCCCGGGGGCGAATTTGCCCGGAAACCTGACGATAAGGGGAACACGAATGAGCGGATCATAAAAATAGGGGCCCTTCAGATAGATGTTGTGATCACCCATCATCTCTCCGTGGTCGGACATGAAGACGACCAGGGTGTTTTCAGCCTGATCGGTCTCGTTCAATGCATCGAGGATGCGGCCAACCTGTTGGTCGACATGTTCGCACATCGCCCAATAGGCCGCCTTGACCATCTTGTGGTCCAAGGTGCTCATCTGATGGCGTCCGAAGCCGCCGATAAAGCCTTTGACCTGACCGTATGCACCTTCCGAATCCGTTTGCTGGTACACCGGTTTGCGGCTGAGATCATCATCCATGGCATCGGGCATCGGGATGTCCTCCAGGCGATCCAGATATGGCGCCAGGAAAGACGGCGGCGGATCAAACGGATGGTGCGGTGCGTATATGTTCGCCATGAAGAACCAGGGGGCGTCACGCGACGCGTGTTTCGAGATGAATGCGGTTGCACGCGTCGCACACCACGCCGCCTCCGTCGAATTCTCCGGCATGCCGTTTTGCACCCACGGTGACCATTCGTGCGGCGTGGTTCGATACTCCAATCCCTTGTCGGAGAGAAAACGGGTGTAGTCCGAGTTCATCCCCCAAAGGTCGGAAGGCGCCTGCGCCCAATTGAATTCACCGAAGCCGTCATCGATCCTGGGTTCCGTGTCCGTGGCAATTTCCGGGGCTCCGGGCGCGAGATGGAATTTGCCGACCAGTCCGGCAACGTATCCCGCATCGGCCAGCAATCGAGAGATCGGCTTCTCGGTCGGCGGCATGATCTGGCCGTTCTGCCGCAATCCGGTCGTTCGCGGATACCGCCCGGTCAGAAAACTTCCCCTGCTCGGCGAGCAGACCGGGCTTTGGACAAAGGCGTTTTCGAACAGGACGCCCTGTTCGGCGAGGCGGTCGATGTTTGGTGTCGAGACGATCGGGTTGCCATAGCAGCCGAGAGTGTCCGTCCGTTGCTGGTCGGTACAGAGAATCAGTATGTTCGGACGCTGTCGCATTCCAACGCTCCGACTGTCGGTGCTCAAGCCTGTTGACGGAGAAAACCCGTTTGGCTACTCTGTCAATAATGAAAGCAATTACTTTCAATAATGAAAGTCAAGTGTGCGCGACGCTTGGACAGATCAAGCCATACGCATTGTCGACCGGGCGCAGATCATTGCGATTGTTGGAAATCCTGGCCCGGCCGCCGCATGAAAAGAGCTTTTCGGATCTCGCTGAAGAAATGGACCTGTCAGGTGCCTCGCTGACCCGGCTACTCAAGATGCTGGTCGATGAGGAATGGATCCGTCAGCGGCTAACAAGCAACCGCTACACTTTGGGATATCGAGCGCAGCGATTTGGACACGCACTGCGAGGCTTCGGGCTGCAAAGCACCCAGGTTCAGGGAACCGTTGCCAGACTGGCATATAATGTCGGTCATTCAGCCTGCCTGGCCTCCTACCAGGGCGACTATTTCGTCATCACTGCAAAGACCGAGATCCACTATGGCTATCATTTCATCGACGTTTTCGCGCCGAATACGGATTGGATAGACAACGGTATGGGCCAGGTCCTCCTGGCTTACCAACCCGATGGAGTCGCCAAGGCGATATATGATCGGCAGTACGGAATCGAACTTCCGGATACCCACCTCGAGGGGTTCCAGCGAATCCGGGACCAGGGACATCTGGTCCGGCGCGAGGGTCCTGTCACCCGATTCTCGGTCGGTCTGTCAAATCCGGTCACCAGACAGGTCAGGGACGTGATGTCCGTCGCGGCCCTGAACACAAGCTCCGTGGATGTCGAAGAAATCCTGACCCAGGTAACCATTGCCGCTTCCGAAGCAGCTAACCAGCTTCCGGAAGTATCACAGGAGTCGGCAAGTCTCAGAAATGCAAATCCGCAACAGGGAGAAGGAAAGGAACAATGCATAACACTCTGACCAGGCGAATGCTCGCGGCGTCAATTGCCCTGGTGGCCTCCGCCGCAATCGCAAGCGCGCAGACGACTGTCCGGTACGCAACCGATGGCTACGGGATGGGCTCAACAATCGTCCTTGCATCCGAAAAGGGATATCTGATGGACGAAGGCATAAACCCCATCATCCAGACCTATGCCTACGGTGTCGACACGATCGATGCCGTACTGGCCGGACAGGCGGATTTCGGGGTGGTGATCGGATTCCCGCTGCTGATCCGGTTCCAGGCTGGCACGTTGATTTCGCCATCGATCATCGGAAATTTCGTCCCTGGCTGGCACAAGCTCTATACGCGGACGGAACTCAAAAACGCGGACGAATTCGAGGGCAAATCCTTTGCGGTGGCGACAGGCACCGCTCAGGAATTCGTGACTCGAAACTACATCAAATTGCTGGGACTTGACGCGGAAACGGACGTCAAGCTCGTCGATTTCGGCGATTTGTTCAGCATTGTCGGCGCATTGAAATCCGGCCGGATCGATGCTGCATGGGTTTGGGGCGAAGGCGCGAAAACCATGAGTGAGGACGCGAATTTCGCCTTCATATCGGACGACAGTATCGTATCCGAGGGAGCAACCGCGTTGCTGGTGACCACAAAGGAATACGCCAGTGCCAATCACGATGCGATCGTCAGGACGCTCAAGGCATTGCAAAGGGCGACCGAAGACGTCGCCGCTGACAGCGGCGCGGTCGCGACCATCGTTGCCGACAAGCTTGGCGCCGACAGTGAATTGGTAAAGCGGGCGATCGACCAGGCCCGGTATGAGCTGAGCTTCACTCCCAGTTTGGTGGACAACATGAGAGCCCAGCACGAATTCCTGCTCAATGCCGGAATGATCGAGTCATATGATCTGACGCCGTTGCTTCATTCCAAGGCATTGGCCGAGGCCATCCCCTCGGCGGAGATCGACGCCTCACTCAAGTAGCAACACCTTGACGGGCGAGGTGGCCGATGTCCGAGAGGTCTCCCGCCCGTCTTCGCATCATGACCGAGCCGACGATTGGGTATTCAACTAAAAGACATTTGCTTTTCCTACACGCCGGCTTCGGATGATCCACTCGTCCTCAAGAATATCGATCTCACGATCGACAATGGCGAATTCCTTATCCTGCTGGGGCCGAGCGGTTGTGGAAAGTCCACATTGTTGCGGCTCATTGCCGGGTTCGATCATGCGACCACGGGAAGCGCGGAGGTGGACGGGTCCTCGATCGACGGCCCCGGACGGGACCGGGGCATGGTGTTCCAGGATTTGGACAGTTCGCTCTTCCAATGGCTGACCGTCCGGCAAAATGTCGAGTTCGGTCTCAAGGTGAACCGCATCGAGGCAGGCGAAAGAAAAGAGCGCGCGAACGACGCGCTGCGAATGGTGAACCTGACGGATCACGACCGCAAGTTTCCGGATGCCCTTTCGGGCGGGATGAAACAACGAGTCCAGATCGCCCGAATGCTCGCCATGCGTCCAAATATCATGTTGATGGATGAGCCCTTTGCTGCGCTTGATGCCCAGACCCGGCAGATGCTTCAGAGACAACTCGTATCCATTTGGTCCGAGGTCAAACGCACGGCCATATACGTTACTCACGACATTCGCGAGGCGATCAATCTGGGCCAGCGTATCGTACTGATGACCGCTGGGCCGGAAGCCGCCATCAAGCGTGAATATGCCGTCCCCCTCGAATATCCGAGGGATCAGTCGGACGAGGTCTATATCGATCTTCTTCAGACCATCTCGAAAGACATCGAAGAGGAAGTCACAAAGGTTTGGTCATGACCCGTTCGCCGTTCAACAAGACAATCCTTGGTGGCCGGATCGGTCGCAGTTTTTGGATTTCGACGGTCTCGATCAGTTGCGGACTCGTTGCTTGGGAAGTCGTCGCGCGGCTTTGGATCGATCCCTTTTTCCTGCCCCCGGTCAGCACCGTTTTCCTGGGAATCATCGAATTGATAGAGAGGGGCCTGCTCTTTGGCACCATTGGAATCAGCTTGTACCGGATTTTGGCGGGATTCCTCCTGGGGAGCATCGTCGCAATTCCGATCGGATTGATCGTCGGCATCTCGATAACCGCTCGGGCCATATTCGATCCCTATGTCCATTTCTTGCGTTTTATCCCGGCCCTGGCGCTGACGTCCTTGTTCCTTGTCTGGTTCGGTGTCGGCGAAGTCGCAAAGATTCTGCAAGTGATGTATGCGACGGCGTTCATCGTCATCGTCAATACGGCTACCGGTGTTGTCACGACGCATGAAAACAAGATTCTCGCGGCGCGAACACTTGGCGCGTCCCCCTGGCAGATATTTTGGCTCGTGACGATACCGGCCTGTATTCCGTCCATCTATGTCGGAATGCGATTGGCCCTGGCAGGGTCCTTCATGGTCATCGTCGCGGTTGAAATGCTTGCCGCAGAATCGGGCCTGGGCTACTTGATCTGGACATCCAAGGTCTACTTCAAGATCGACTGGATGTTTGTGGGTATATTCTTCCTGGGCGCCCTGGGATTGTTGGCGGACTACCTTTGGAAGATGCTCGGCCGTCACGTGATCAGGCGCTATGTCCGGGAAAGCGCAGACTACTGACATGCCGCCAAATATACTCCTTTTCCTCACGGATGATCATGGACAATGGGCGCTGGGTCCGTCGCGTAACGACCGCATCCTGGCACCGAACCTCGACTACCTCGCCGATACCGGCACGGTCATGGAAAACGCCTTCACGCCGACACCCGTGTGTTCTCCGGCCCGAGCCTGTTTGCTGTCGGGACGAACGGCATCGCAGCACGGAATCCACGATTATCTCGACAATCTGCCAACTCACTTTCGGCGCGATTGGCTTGATGGGCAAATGACGCTTCCGGAGCTGCTGCAGGACGCGGGCTATGGGACCGGACTCGTCGGAAAATGGCACCTGGGCAACGACGACAAGAGCGCAAGGGGGTTCGATTCCTGGGGAGCGCTCGCGGGCGACTACCCGATCGACGCGACCGGTCCGGCCCGCTATTGCGTCAACGGTGAACTACGGAAAATCGCGGGACCGAAGGCGTCGATCATTACCGATGGAGCGGTCAGGTTTCTAAAGAATCGCGACAAGGATCGCCCCTTTTTCCTGTTCGTCGGCCATGTTTCCACCCACAGCCCCTGGGAAGGCCATCCGGAGAGGTTGGTCGCACGCTACGCAACGCATGATTTTGCCGAGGTGCCGCAGCACGAATCATACCCGTTTGGTGAACAGAACCTGGAATCAAGACATCTCATCGATCGCTCCGAGCCGCGTGCCGCTCTCGCGCAGTACTACGCATCGGTAACGTCGATTGATGAAGGAGTCGGGCGACTGATGGATACGCTCGACGCCGAAGGACTGGGTGACGAGACGGTCATCATTTACACATCGGATCATGGGTTGAATTGCGGCCATCACGGGATCTGGGGAAAGGGCAACGGTACGTTGCCCCTGAACATGGTTGAAGAGAGCATCAGGATTCCCATGATCCTCAATGGCCCCGGTATCAGCAAAGGCCAGGTACGCGGTGAATTCGTCGACCATCTCGACCTGTTTTCGACGATCGTCGACTTGGCAGGGCTGCAACATCCATGCGACATCGAATACGCCGGAATGTCGTTCCGGCACATTCTCGCCGGGGATAGCTCGGAAAACTGGAGACAAATGCAATTCTGCGAGTATGGCAATGTGCAAATGGTCCGCGACAGCCGCTTCAAGCTGGTCATCTGGCACGATACGGGTAAACACCGGCTATTCGATTTGCACAGTGATCAGCGGGAGGAACGAGATCTCGCAAAAATGCCGGAACATGCAAACCGTTGCGATGACATGCTGAGCCGACTGCGGGACTACTACGACCGCTTTAGTCTGCCCCATTCGTCAGGCGTTCGCCCGGGAGGGCCGGAGACAACCAACATCACGTCTCCCTGGTGTCGCGAAGCAGGTTAGATTCCGACGGCCATTTCTCCGAATTCGGCACCTGGAGAACGCCCGCGCCTGTTTCGCGTCGCGGCGGTTTGGTAACCGCTCCGGGGACGACGGCTGCCAGTATTCGCATCGGCAGCGGATGACCGCTTTGCGGAACGTCCTGATACCCGGTTTCCGGAACAGAAAAAAATTTTTTCCGCCCTTGAAGATTGTGCTCGACATCCCATCTATGTTAATGTAAATCACATTTACATAGAAGGAAGCAACGCTACCATGAAAGGAAGTCGCCCAATGTCAACGGCCGCACACTGGTTTTCGAAAGCCGAACGCTGGCTGGATGAACACGGAAGGATCGCCTGGCTTGCGGTCATGATCGTGGGTTTCATCGTCGCATGGCCAATTGGCCTTGCCATTCTCTTCTACATGATCTGGAGCAAACGAATGACTCGTTCTTTTTTCGCCTGCAAGTCGAGCACCCGCTTCGGCCGCGGCAGTGGCAACACTGCATTTGATGCCTACAAGGCAGAAACCCTCAAGCGTCTCGAAGACGAACAGAAGGCTTTCAGGAAATTCCTCGATCGGCTCCGCGAAGCCAAGGACAAGGCCGAATTCGAGCAGTTTCTGGCGGAGAGAAACAAGCCCAGCACGAGCGCCGAAGCCTGACACAGGCCCCGGGAGACCGCGCCCTCTTTCTTTTCCCCTCGATGGACGAGGGTGCGGCGCCGGGACAACCGATTTACTCCGACCCTTTCCAACAAGCTGAACATCGACGACCCGGTTTCTGACGGAAGGACCCGTCCACCGTCATGGCCTGATTCCCGCGAGCGCCTCGTTCAGATCCTTTGCCCGCGTATGTGCTCTCGACGTATTCCGCGGCGCCTTTTTCGGCTCCCGCACTCCCATCAGTCCCGAACCGTTTCCATCGTCCACGGGCGAACCAGGATCGTCCTCCGACAGGCGCCGCCAGGCCAGAACGACGTTCAGGGCTTCCTTTCGGGGAATGCCCGCGACCGCGCGTGCTACAGAGTGAATCCGTTCAGAGGCACGCCCAACAGTCATCGGAAATGCCCGGGTGATCGTTCGCCCCGCCGGAGTGGGAACAAGGACTGGCCCGAACTTCAGAGAAAACTTTCTTTCGAGCAAGCCGTCAGCGCACAACGACGCAACCTCCTTTTGCATCGCGGTCGAGCGGATGCCGTCGACACCAACACGTTCAAATCGAAAATCCAATTGAACCCCCGCCGCATGAATGAGCAGATACACGGCGCACTGGAGATGATCCCGACCGCTCGTACCGCCTTCCTCGAGCAAGGCGTCGATGACGGAAGTCAGGATTGCCACCGTCCGCATTCGACTCATGATCTCTCCAGCTCCCGTCGTGCCGCCTCAACCGGCCGCTGCTGAACCGGTTTTAGATACAGGCCCAACTATTGCTGCCGTCCGCGGGAGATAGACTCATTCCACATGGCGAAAAACAGCGAATCCGCCGCTGCCGAGCGGGCGGTGCGTCGGTCCCGGCCGCCAAACAGCTTCCGTGACGCCATTCCCGGATGCCCTATCGTGAGCATTCGTCCCAGATTGTTCAATGCGCCGGAACCTGATAGCCACCCGGAAATTAAACTGAAGTTCTAGCGTTTTTTGGCGCAGTTTTTCCGATTTATTCCTTTTTTACAGGGGGTTGTGAACCCGGGGCGCGTCGCGAAACGGATTCCCGTAGGCACGACTGGCACCATCAAGCCATAGACCTCACCGGCAGTGTTCCCACAGAATATGGGAAAAATTGCCCGGTATCCCCGATTTCCCCTTGACACCATAGCAATGATACCCCATGGTCCGCCCGAATCTGTAGGCACGTCAGGATCCCGCCATGCCCAAATCCGCAGGAATGCATGTCGCCGTCCTCAAAAAACACCAGAACGGAAAGACATACACCTCGGTCCTCCTCCGGCAGAGCTACCGCGACCACAACAACCGGGTGCAGAAGCGAACCCTCGCCAATCTCTCCCACCTGCCGCCGCACACCATCCCGCTGCTGCGCGGCGCACTGGCGGGTAAGCAGTACGCAGAAGTCGGCGACGTGCTCGGGGACCCGGTCCGCTCCCGCCACCACGGGGCGGTGCAGGCGGTGCAGACGGCCATGAATGCCATCGGCATTCCCCGTCTCGTCGCCCGCGAGCGGTGCCCGGAACGCGACCTTGTCCTCGCCATGGTCGCCGGCCGCATCCTCAGGCCGAATTCCAAACTCGCCACCAACCGATGGTGGCGGAACACCACCCTGCCGCAGGAGTTCGCCATCGCCGATGACGTCACCGCCGATGACCTCTACGCGGCGATGGACTGGCTCGACGAGCGACAGGAGGGCATCCAGGGACGCCTGGCACGACGCTGGATCACGCACGACGATCTCGTCCTCTGGGACCTGTCCTCGACCTGGTACGAGGGGAGCCACTGTCCGCTCGCACGCTTCGGCTACAGCCGCGACCGCAAGCGGGGCCTCCCGCAGATCAATTTCGGCCTCCTCTGCGACCGCGACGGGCGCCCGGTCGCGGTCTCGGTCTACCCGGGAAACATCGCCGACAAGGAAACCCTCCTGCCCGAGCTCGACCGCCTCCAGCGCCGCTTCAACCTCTCCCGGGTGGTGATGGTCGGGGACCGCGGCATGATCATCAAGGCCACCATCGCGGCCCTGCGCGACCGCGACGGCGTCGCGTGGATCACCGCCCTCAAGAGCCAGACCATCCGCAAGCTCGCCCGCCAGGGCCATCTCGACCGTTTCCAGGACCCCGAACACCAGCAGACCCTGTTCGAGATCCGGGACCATCCCGACTTCCCGAAGGAGCGCCTCGTCGCCTGCCGCAATCCCCGCCTTGCCGGGCATCGTGACCGGGTGCGGCAGGAGCTGCTCAAGGCCACCGAGAAGGCGCTCGCGGAGATCGTCACCCGGGTCGAGGGCGGAACCCTCGAGGGCGAGGCCGACATCGGTCTCGCCGTCGGCGAGGTCATCAACAGGAAAAAGGTCAAGAAGCACTTCCACGTCGACATCACCGCGACCAGCTTCAGCTTCCGCCGCAAGCAGCAGTCCATCGACGCCGAGGCCGCCCTCGACGGAATCTACATCATCCGCACCTCGCTCGGCTCCGAAGACATGGCCGCCCCCGAATGCGTCCGGAACTACAAGCGGTTGACCCGCGTGGAGCGTGCATTCCGCTGCCTCAAATTGAGCGACCTCCAGGTCCGGCCCATATTCCACCGCCTCGAGCACCGGGTCCGCGCCCATTTCTTCATCTGCATGCTCGCCTATCTCGTCGAATGGCACATGCGCAGGGCATGGGCTCCCCTGTGCTACACCGACACCGAACCCGACGAGACCGGGGATCCGGTCCTGCCCGCCCGGCGTTCGGAGCCGGCACTGACCAAGGTTCATACCCACACCCTGCCGGACGGCAGCGGCGCCCACAGCTTTCGTACCCTTCTCGACAGCCTGTCAACCATCGTCCGCTCCTCCCACGCGGTTCCACGCACGGGCGGCGGAAAGGAAGAGACCACGATCGAGGTGACGACCCGGCCCGACGCCGGCCAGGAGAGGGCACTGAAACTGTTGAAGGATATCACAGCCATGTGACGGCGGATCCGGCCGGAATCGCCGTTTGTAGGCAGACAGTGACAATCCCGATCCACGTATCATGTTGATACGATTCAATTAATCTCTTACCAGCTCCAGAACTTCAGATTAAACGACGCGACGTCTGCAATAGCGATGACGCCACTGGCTTTTCCCTCACGTTGCAAGGCATGAATGGACGATGAAGGCATTCAGGCTTTCCATGGCGACACGCCTGAGACTAACTCCATTTACGCATCGTGTGGAGACCTCCGGTGTGACCGCCTATTCCGTCTACAACCATATGCTTCTTCCTTCGGTCTTTCGATCATTGGAAGAGGACTATTGGCACCTCCGGTCCGCAGTCCAGCTCTGGGACGTGTCTGCGGAACGCCAGGTCGAGATCGACGGCCCCGACGCGTTTCCACTGATCCAGCTGACGACGCCCCGTGATCTGTCCCGAATGCAGTACGATCAATGCTGCTATATCCCCGTGGTCGATGACCACGGCCGACTTCAGAACGATCCCGTTCTCGTGCGGCTTGGCGCAACACGCTTCAGGGCCTCTCTCGCGGACAGTGACCTGTTGCTGTTCTACAAGGGCCTCGCAAGCGGACTTGGAATGGACGTTTCGGTATTCGAACCGGATGTATCGCCGCTGGCGGTCCAGGGCCCGTTGGCCAACGAGTTGGTCAGAAATGTATTCGGAGAAGACACCGTCAAGCTCAGGTATTTCCGGCACCGGCGCGTGTCCGTGGCCGGCACCGACATGGTGATCTCGCGCTCGGGGTGGTCTCGCCAGGGCGGTTTCGAAATCTATGTCGAAGGATCCGAGAACGGTGAACCGCTTTGGGACCTCCTGTTCGAGGCCGGGCACGATCTCGACATCCGTGCGGGATGCCCGAATTATATCGAAAGAATCTCGGGCGGCCTGCTGTCCTACGGAAATGACATGACCGATGAGCACACGCCCTTCGAGGCAGGCCTTGCAAGATTCTGCAATCTGGAAACGCCCCTCTGCCTTGGTCACCGCGCGCTCGTGGAGCAACAGGAGCCATCCCGGATGATTCGCCCGATTGAAATCCTGGGTGACCCCGTCCCGGAAATCAGGGATCGTTGGATGGTGGCGGATGAAAAGGGAAACCCGGCGGGCTCCATTTCCTCGACCGTCTGGTCACCCGAGTTCAAGACCAACGTCGCAATCGGAATGGTCGATCGCCACGCCAACCTGCCAGGTAGCCGAATTGTCGTTCACGCTCCCGACGGAGAACGCGAAGCCGTGATTCGTGACGCCTTCTGGCTGTAACATCGATCTGTCACCCGCCTCCTGGGCTTTGAAGCGGGGCGTTCCGCATGTGTTTTGATCCGGTCCGCTTTCATGCGGGAGATCGTTCCGATCCATTCACCTTGATCGGTGGACTTTTCCATGGCGAAATAAGTGTCGGCAACGCCGTAGACAGCTCTTCCTTAAAGGTTCGCGGCGAAACCAGGCATACCTCGGTGGCAGGATTCGAGCGCTGGGACGGCTCGCAGAGCTTCCGAAAGACCCGGGGAGGGGGTCGCAGGAGACATCTTGGGGCTGACGCCGCGGGTTCGGCCACACCGCCGTCGCGGCCGCCGGCAAGCCCGGCGGCTTTGTCGAAATCACGGTGGGATCCGGGACGGGCGGCGCGATCGCTGTCGCTGTCCGAGCATTCGGCGCTTCAGGAGGGGATCGACATCACCATCCGGTGCCACCGCAATGGCTACGCGACCGCCATGGCGGTTTCGACATCGGAGGCCATCGGGCTGCAAGAGTACTGCGTTTTCCACCACTTCGGCATCGGTTCGTCGACCCAGGCGGCCAGTCGGTACATCGATGTGCAGCAAAGCGTCGATCAGCCAGGCAAGAGATCGAATTCCTGCATCCGGCAGGTGTCGAGCATGCCGATGATGTTCCCGATGTTCGCGGCACCGAGTTCGATCCAGGAGCAATGTTGAGTTCAACAAGCGCTCTTGTCGGATATCAGGCTCCAGAAGTTTTCGGCCATTTGAGGGAGCGGGCTTCTGGCACGGAAAATTCGGACTTCGACCGGGATACACCAGCTCTGATCGCCCGCCAGTACAAGTGAACCATCGCCGATGGATATTCTTGCCAACATCTCATTGATCCACGTGACGCCCAATCCGCTCTCCGCCATCGATTTCAAGGCACCGGCGAGAGGAGAGGAAGAACTCTTCTTTACGAACACAGGGGCGTTATGACGTGCCAGCATGGCGTCAACGATCTGGCCGAGCGCCGAAGCCTCCGAGAAATAAAGGTACTTGACCGGGGCTTGCCGTGTTCCGGGAAGCGCATGGATCGGCAAACCCTCGGCATCGGGGGCGGAAACCGGGATCAAGCGGTCCAGACCAACGACCGAGGACTCGAAAAGCGACTGATCGAACCCCAGGTCCGCGTCAGGGTGCCAAGTGCAGAGCATGAAGTGACACAGCCCTTGGGTGAGATACCTGGCGCAGGTGTTCATATGGTTGGATTCCAGGCTCAAGGGGACATCCGTCGTGTTGCCGGGAATCGACTGATACCAGTCGGGAAAGAAGAGGATTGAAATCGTGTGCGTCGCGGCGAACTTCATGGTGTCCGCGCCTTTCGCCGTCTGCCGAATATTCTCCAGTCCCTGATGGATCTGGTGAGTGACATTTTCGGCAATCGGTACGAGTTGGCGGCCGGCGTCCGTGAGTCGGATAGGCCGGCTGTTTCGATCAAACAGGGTGACGCCAACCCACTCTTCAAGCAGCCGGATCCGGCGGCTGAATGCCGGTTGTGCCACGTTCCGGCGATGGGCGGCCCGGGAAAAACTGCCTGCCTCTGCCAGCGCAAGGAAATCTTCGAACCAAGCGATCCTCATTGCCGCTCCACCTTTTCGCAGTTCCATGAAATCCACCGCGTCCCGATGATTAGACGGAACCACGACAATCGCAATCGGGTATTGATCGGCCTTGACAACGTCAAGTTCGGCATGGCGCATTCCGATCGACAATCGAGAAATCGCATGAATATTGCCAGATTTGAAAACTGTGACCAAAGTCATTTGCAATTAGTATCGCAAAAACAAAAAATTAAAGATCATCTGGAAGATGTCGCCACGCCATATTATAAAAAAATTGCATGATTTTATTTGCAATTGGTATTGGCCGAATCGACTGAAAGGGCTTATTCAAACAGTAAGGATACGGCTCCCCGGTCCGATCTCGTCATGGCGTTGCGGACTTTTGCTCAAAAAGTCGCGCGCGTGGGATTGATCGGAGCGAGATGGGAATTCCCCGCATCTTTGTATTTCATTTAGGGGGAGGATACCTAATGTCAAACGTCAAGAAGATTTTGGCTGGCGCGGTTGCCTTGTTGCTTATGGCAAGTGCGGTTCAGGCTGACACGATAAAGTTCGGCGTGACCGACCTCACCGGTCTTGAAGAGCTGCAAACCAATTACGGGGATTTTGTCGCCGCGCTGGAAGAAGTAACCGGCGACACAATCGAGTACTTTCCGGTCAATAGCCGTACGGCGGCCGTCGAAGCGATGGCCAACGGTCATGTCGACTACATTCTCACGGGACCGGCCGAATACATCGTGTTCCGGGCACGTGCCAAAGCCATACCCGTGGTTGCCTGGCAACGCGTCGACTACTACACGTCACTGCTGGTCACCAACGAATCGCCGATCAAGACGTTGGCCGACGTGAAGGGCAAGATCGTTGCCTTTGGTGACGTGGGGTCCACATCGACCCATTTGGCACCGGCCCAGTTGCTTGCCAGCATCGGCCTCATGCCAAACGTGGACTATACGGCGTTGAATATCCATCGCGGCGTGTCCATTGAAGCCATGCTGCAAGGCGATGTCGATACCATTGCCGTCGGTTCATCGCATGTGATCAACATTCGTATGGCGTTCCCCGACGTCGGAATACGTGTCGCTGCCCGTGGTCCGGACCTGCCGAACGATGTCCTGGTCGCCGGAGCCCACGTCCCCGCCGAAAATGTGGAGAAAATTCGCGCGGCTTTCGTGGACAACGCAACGATGCTCATGGAGGCGGCGCTCCAGAGTGAAGATAACAAGAAGTACATCGGCGGCAAGTTCATTCCGACAGTCGAAGATTCCGACTACGAATACGTGCGCCAAGCCTACATAACGGTGGGTGCGGAGAACCTCGCCAAGTTCATTGATGAATGATGAGCCATCTGATGCCGCCGCCTGCCGGCGGCCAAATCGAGGCACCTCTGCGGGTCGTCCGCCCGCAGAGGTGAGTTCTCGGGGGTGAAGGTCGACGATTGCGCCTTGAAGGTGAAGTCCCTCTCGTTGACTTTCGCCAACGGACTCAAGATTTTCGACAGGATCGACTTTTCCGTAGACGACGGCGAGCGAGTTGCGATTATTGGCCGTAACGGGGCCGGGAAATCGACACTTCTGCGCGCGTCTCTCGGGATGTTCCCGCAATCGAAAAGCGAGGGAGAGTGGCTCTACGGCGAGCCGATGCAGAACATCAGCGGACGCAAGCGGCGCCAGCTCCTCCGTCAGGTCGGATTCGTACACCAGCGGCACAACCTGGTGCCTCGCGCGACGGCGCTGACCAATGTGGTTCACGGCGCCATCGTCCGCTATCGACCGAGCATCCGGGTTTGGAACCAGGCCTTGGCGCCAAGCCATTTGCGCGAGGAGGCCATGGACCTGCTGCACCGGGTCGGCTTGGGCGACCGCGCCCTCAACAGGGCCAGCGAACTGTCGGGAGGGCAGTCGCAGCGAGTCGCGATCGCACGGGCGCTCATGCAACGGCCGAGACTCGTGATTGCCGATGAACCTGTCGCCAGCCTGGATCCGGTTGCTGGCGAAGAAATCATGGAACTGTTTTCGCGGTTGGTGGCCCAGCAAGACGCGACCCTCATTTTTGTCTCTCACGATCTGTCCCATGCGGTGCGCTACGCGGACCGCATACTCGGCGTTCGCGACGGGCGCATAGACCTGGACTGCAGCGCCGATGCGAAGTCGATCGATGAACTGGCGAGCATTTATGGAGACGACGACGATGACTAGCACCCCCGCCCGCCTCCATGCCTTCAATCCACCCGGATTCGCCTTCGCAGTAGCCGGCCTGGCCTTGATCATCACGGCCTTCAACGGAATCGACTTCGATCTTTACACGATCATCGAAGGCGGACCCCGGTTGACCCGATTGCTCGGACAGATGTGGCCCCTGAACTTTGAGGCCCTGCCGCGACTGTTAAACTCGCTCTGGATAACCTTTCTGATGGCAATCTGCGGCACGACGCTCGGTATCGCCGTCAGTCTTCCCTTGGTCCTGTTCGCGGCCCGCAACCTTACGCCTCATCCATACATCAGATTTGTCGTTCGCGCTTTCATCGCGCTCTGCCGCACGGTGCCGGACCTGATCTGGGCCCTGATCTTCGTGATCGTGGTCGGGCTTGGTCCGGTCGCGGGGGCCTTGGCGATCATGATGGACAGCATTGGTTTCCTCGGGAAGTTCTTTTCCGAAGCTTCTGAAGAACAGGATCCCGGCCCCCAAGAAGCCGTCAGGGCGATGGGCGGAAGCCGTCTCGATGTCGCCATGTCGGTCGTATTGCCGAGCGCGATGCCGGCTTTCACCAGCGATGCCTTGTTTGCCATGGAGAAAGCCGTGCGGGCATCCGTGATCCTTGGACTGGTCGGTGCAGGCGGAATTGGAATCGAGCTCAAAGTCGCGATAGATCTGTTCAAGTACGAAACAGCAGCGCTGATCATTCTGCTCATTTTCTCGCTCGTGGTTTCGGTGGAACAGGTGAGCAATCGCCTTCGCGCCAAGATAATCGGCGGAGACTAATTCCAAGAGGCTCCAACGGTACGCGATACCTTGTTGCAGCGGTAGGATTCGCTGTTGACGGGTAACTGCGGGTTGGCGCCGATTGCGCGAACAAGGAAACGGCCAGTTCCAAGGTATTGCTTCGGCGAGATTGAAAGCGCGGTTACAGGTGACTTGAAACATTGTGGATGCCTCAATGAATCTGCCAGAACGCCCGAAGAAGCGGCGGGTGCTCGGGATCTGTTGTTCAGCCCACGCCGCCCACGATGGGCTGAGCGACATGCTGTACGTGATTCTGCCTGTACTGGTGGAGCAATTCGGCCTGTCACTGGCGCAAATTGGATTGATCCGCGGCGCACACCGCACTGCCATGTCGCTCTTTCAGATTCTCGCCGCCCTGCTTGCCGAGCGGCTGGGGGAACGGATTCTACTGATCGCCGGCACAGCGCTGACCGGAATATTTTTCATACTCGCGGGCATGTCCTCCGGTTTCTATGCTCTATTGATCCTGCTGTTTCTGGTTGGACTCGGCCAAGCTGTGCAGCACCCCCTCTGCTCTTCCATTCTCGGTACTGCCTACCGTGGCGGCGGCCATCGCGGCGCCCTCGGCACCTACAATTTCTCCGGCGACGTTGGCAAATTCATCGTTGCCGGTTCGTGCAGCCTGCTGCTGGCCGCCGGCGTAGCCTGGCAGGTGCCAGCGATCGGATACGGCGTGGTCATGGTGCTGGTCGCCATATTACTGATGGTCGTCCTCACAAGACTGAACGCAGGCGGCGTACCAACAGCATTACACTTGGCGGCGGACAAGGGCTGGGGCATTATCCATCGCAGAGGTTTTGCCTCCCTGTGCGCGATCGCGGCAATCGATAACGGCACGCGAACCGGTTTCCTCACCTTTGTCGTTTTTCTAATGTTGGAGAAAGGCGTGCCTGAAGGCTGGGCGTTTCAGGCCATTCCGGCTCTGCTCATAGGCGGAATTGCCGGAAAATTGGCGTGCGGCTATCTGGCTGAGCACTTCGGCGTGATTCGCATGGTGGTCGTCACAGAGGTGGCGACGGCCGCCGGTATTCTTCTGCTCTTGGTGCTCCCAAATGTCGCTGCGTTTGCTCTTCTTCCCATACTTGGTGTGGTGCTCAACGGGACATCATCGGTGGTGTACGGTACCGTCGGCGATCTCGTGGATCGCGACCGCCAGTCGAGAGCGTTCGGCCTCATTTACACGCTGGGTACGGTATTTGGCGTTTTCACACCGCTGGCTTACGGCATGTTGGGTGACCGGATCGGTATCGAGGCCACCCTGGCGATCGCGTCCCTCCTTGTACTCTTCACTTTGCCATTTGCCATGCAATTGCGCTCATCCGTCGCCATTCGGACCACTGCCGCGTGACTGAATGACGTTTGCGAAATTCGAATCCTTGAAAGGAGACCAAGTCAATGTCGAAATCCGCAATTGAAATAAACGGGCGATCCTATGAATGGCCCAAGGATCCGGTCGTCGGCGTCTGTATCGACGGTTCTGAACCGGGTTATATCGAAGAAGCCGTGAAGGCGGGCGTCGCACCGTACTTCGAACGGATCCTCAATGACGGCACCAATAGAATTGCCCATTGTGTCATTCCTTCGTTCACCAATCCGAACAACATCTCGATCGTTACCGGCTGCCCGCCGGTCGTGCATGGCATTTGCGGAAATTTCTTTTACGACCGGGAAACCGATTCCGAAGTGATGATGAACGATCCGAAGTTCCTTTGGGTCGAGACGATCTTGAAAGGGTTCCACTCTCGTGGCGCCAAGGTTTGCGCGATCACAGCCAAGGACAAGCTTCGCACACTGTTGGGAAAGGGCCTGGTCTTCGGCGACGGAACGGCGATCAGCTTTTCTGCCGAAACCCCCGAAACGGCGACGATGGACGACCATGGAATTGAGGGTGTCCTGGACCTCGTCGGCCTGCCTGTACCGGACGTCTATTCCGCCGGACTGTCCGAGTTCGTCCTGGCCGCCGGCGTCAAGACCATGGCGCGGGACCGTCCGGATATCATGTACCTCTCGACGACTGATTTCATTCAGCACATGTGCGCACCGGGAACACCGGTGGCCAACGCGTTCTACGAGATGATGGACGGTTACCTGGCACAACTCGACGAGATGGGCTGTATCATCGCCATAACCGCCGATCACGGCATGAATGCCAAGCACAATTCCGAAAAGATGCCCGATGTCGTCTACCTCCAGGAATTGCTGGACGAAATGTTGGGCGAGGGCAAGGCTCACGTCATTCTTCCGATCACGGATCCCTATGTGGTACATCACGGTTCCTTCGGGTCCTTCGCCGCTGCCTATCTTGTTGACAGTGTCGACCAAACTGCTCTCCTGGGCCAACTCCAGGCGATGGAGTGGGTCGATTGCGCTCTTGATCGCGCCACCGGGTGCGAACGTTTCGAGCTGCATGAGGATCGGGTAGGTGACATCATTGTCATATCGACAAGGAACAAAGTGATTGGAACCACTCGCGAGCGGCATGATCTTTCGGTTCTCAAAGAGCCACTTCGAAGTCATGGCGGCTTGACAGAGCAGAAGGTCCCGTTGCTGATGAATCGCAAGATCGATCTTCCGGACAATGCGCATCTACGGAACTTTGACATATACGATCTTGCCTTGAATCACGTTCTCGAGGCGACGTAGCTTTGGATATGCTTGTCCGGGCCGTGGGATCCCGGCATGGGCGATGCGAGAACTCGCAGCATCTTTTCCTTGACCTCCCCATCGATCCGGAACCGATGTGGTCCAGAATAGTAGCGCACCGTTCGTGAGAATCCTGCCGTCCGCCTTGCAACTCAATGGGCTCGATGGTCGCACAGCGCTCAGGTCAGGATCTCCTTGCGTATGCCCACAATCGGGTGCGGGCCACGTCGATACCGGCGGCGTTCAGGAGTCCCTGCAACCGTGCCACCTTCTTTTCCGGGAACCAAATGCTTATGTGAATCTTGAATCCCAAGTGCCTGTCATGACGCGCCTTTTGCACTGATCAGGTTCACATAAAAATCTGCTCTACTCCTGTCGGTTTTGACACTGACAGGAGAGAGATCATGCCTTCGAAACAATTCAGTCCGTTACTTCCCGATGGAGTTCGTCCGTTACTTCCCGATGGAGTTCCGGAACGGGATTCTCGTGTTGTCCGGTGCTACGCGGAGCGCCTGGAAGGCCTTGGCCTTTCGGCCAGGATGACCAGCGATCTGTTCAGTACAGCCTCGCACATCGCGGTCTGGCTGGCGCTCAACGGTTCGGGTCTCGACAAGCTCGACGTCCACCTTCTTGACCGTTTCATGGGCCATGAATGCCACTGTCCAGGACGGCATCGGAACGGCAGGAAGCCCGGGCAGCACTGCAGGCGATTTGCGCTCAGGTTCCTCCGGTACCTGCTCGAGACCGGGCGGGCAGATGTTCCTCCGGAGATCGAGGCCGGCGGACATCTCGCGATGCAGTTCCGGGATTCCCTGGAAGAGCGGGGATACGCGCGTTCGTTGATCATTCGGAGCGGGGCCCTGTGCCGCCACTTCATTGTCTGGCTCTACCTGTCGGACATTCCCCTGGCGGCGACAGATGAGCGAATTCGGAATCGCTTTCTTGCCCACGACTGTACCTGTGCTCATCCGGGGTTCCTCGACAGGCCCAGCAGGTTTGCCGGTTCCGACAGCTCCGGATCCATACTCCGGCTTTTTGCAGCGTTCCTGGTGGACAGGAATGTCATCCCGGCGCCGAAGGTCCCGCAGTCCCGCGTCGAGCACGGTGAACATCTGGACGCATTCCTGCACTGGCTTCGGCAGCACCGCGGCCTCAGGGACACGTCCATCGAACATTACGAACGGCGCGTTCGCACGCTGCTTCCGGCGCTCGGCGACGAACCGGGGGCATATGACGCCGCCCGGGTCCGGAACACGATCCTGGGCCGTCTCGAAACCGCCTCTCGCGGACAGGTCGGAGGCGAGGCGAGTGCATTCCGGATGTACCTGCGCTTCCTCGGCTCGAATGGCCTCTGCCACCCGGAACTCGTCCACGCGGTCCCGACGACCCCGAGACTCCGGTGTCAAGTCCAGTTCAAAACTGACCAAGGATTCGCGTTCAAAACTGACCCACCTTCCGGTCGTTTCCTTTCCAAGAGAATCTTTTCTGCCGGGCATTTCGCTCCGGTGTTCGGGAATCGACGGAATGCGGATCTTGCCCCGATTGCAGCAGCCCAGCGACATGCACTGAGCGCATGGCTGGAGCTGGCGGCAGTCGCTGGCACCGCAGAACTCGTTCGAGAAGGGTCCCGGACCACGCGTATCGGAAGCCGCTTGCGGAGGGGCGGTGCCGTGGGCGACAACGGCGGTCTCTGGTCCGTTTCGGCGCGCGGACGGCATTGCCGTATTGCCAACTTTACGGCGTTGCCGGAAATACGGCACGAAAAGACGCGGTGGAAGCGGCGTCTTCACGCAGGAACAGGCTCAACAGGTTGACGGCGGCTTGTATGGGTCCGGCAGGGTCCTCGCGGACGGATCGTCCAGCTTTTGCCCGGAAGGCGCGCTCGCGGCCGGCGCACCGCAAAGCCCCGTCAAGATGGCGAGAGCGTCCGGGCCGGGCCGTGCGCGGTTGATCGCAATCTCCGCCAGTGGCAGAGACAAGCCGGGAGAAAGAGCCGGGAGAGGTAGAGAAAACATAACCGCAGGGATTATCGTACTGGACGGAGAGATACACCTGCGCATGAAATCACGCGTGAAACCGAACCTGGCGACCGCCGACCAGGCGGACGTGCCCTCCCCGAAAAAGGCTGAGGCCGAAGGCAGAGATATCAACACAATCACTGTTTCACTGAATCCTTCCGGGGAACCCGGAAGCCCTCGTCAAACGTGCGTTTGCCCAGTCAACCCCGCATTGACCGCAAACAGCCCTTGCGCGCGGGCCACGAACAACACACGGGGATCGTCGTCGATCACGATGTAGAGACCAGGAGCGGCGAAGCTCTGGAAGCGATGTCCCTTAAAGCAGTTTGACCAAGGCGACGTTCAGGCCTCCCTGGGCGATCAGTGCGCCGATCAGCCATTTCAGAAGGTCGGCCTTCATTGCCTGGATGTCTGCCTTGACCTCTGCGATGTCGGTCTTGGTCTCTGCCATGATCTCTGCGATGCCTGCCTTGATCTCTGCGATATCGGTTTTGGTCGCGAGGTTGGCATTGAGTAGTGTGACATGTTCCTCGGCCAGCGTCTCAGCCTGCTTCTCTGTGAAGCCGCTCTCCGTCAGGCGTTTGACAAAACGGTGCGTATCGAATGCGATGGCCTCGGACATGTCGCGACATTAAAGCCCTTTCGGGCACTCGACAAGTAATCGTTTTTTACTGTTCCTCTCAGCCACACATCCCTGACCGATTACCTGGGCCACGGCGGCCCCATGCGCTCGGCACATAACGGCTCGCGTGCAGCATGTTCGATGATCTCCCTGGCGGCGGCAAGATTGGAACGGACGAAGGTCAGGGCCCCGACATAGCGGGACAGGGCCTCATCGGCACGACTCGAGAAGACTTCACCTCGGATGATGGCGGTTTCATCGCCTGCACCATGCCGGGAGGATGCTGTTGAGCTCCTCGCCGCCCCCGCCGGGGACTGGCGCCGGATCACCCTCACCAATGTCGGACGCATCTACCGGAAACCCCGCATCCTCGACCAGGCCATCACCCTCAAGACCTATTCCGGCGAACTCCGGCAGATCACCATCACCGAACTCGGCCATGAAAAGCCCACGCTGCTCATCACCAACCAGATGGAGGTTTCGGCCCGCGAACTCGTCGACCGCTATGCGCGCCGCATGTTGATCGAAAACACCATCGCCGACGCCATCGACTTCTTCCACATGGATGCACTGTCTGCCGCCGTGCCGCTCAAGGTCCACCTCGACCTGCAGATCACCCTGATGGCAAGCGCCCTCTACCGCATCCTCGCACGCCGTCTCGGCAACGGCATGGAGAACGCGCGCGCCAGAACACTGTTCCGAAAGGTCGTCAACGCAAGCGCGACCATCGAAATCAAGCCCGACGAAATCACCGTCTCACTCGGACGCCGCGCCAACAACCCGCTCCTGATCGCCGCTGGCTTCGCCGACCAGCAACAAACCATCCCCTGGCTCGGAAATCGGCGCCTGCGGATCCGATTCTTCTGAAGACAAACGTGTCAAACTTGTCACACCATCTCCGGCGGTTGGAATTTCAGGCTAGCTGAGAGAGCAGGGCAGAGACAACCCGGGACAATGGGCCGGGAGAGGGCGAGAAAACATAATGGCGGAGATTATTGTACTGGACGGAGAGATACACCAGCGCATGAAAACTCAGGCCGAGCAACCCCTGGCGGACGCCGAACAGGCGGACGTCCCTTCCCTGAAAAAGACTGGAGCAGAAGGTAGAGATATCAACACAATCATTATTTCACTGAATCCTTTCAATGTTTCCGTGCAACTCGATGCGGAGTTTTTGGCTTTAGAAGCCTGTGTGGCGAAGTCCGTGCAGTCTTGGGAACTTGGTGGGAATCGATCTGCCGCCGCGCGGGGGTGGTGGCTACAGAGCCGAATGTCATGTGCTATGTTCGGATCAGCAGATGGCCGGTTGGCAATGGAATGTCGCCAAGTTCTGCAACAAGTTTCTTCCAGTCAACTCCGGAAAGGAGCGAGACCGCCTTGTATGCTTCTAGTAAGTGCTCGTGGATCACCTCAAGGTCGCGATGCATCACGTCACGACCATCATCGGAATTTCTGCGGAAATTATGTTGCAAGTAGAAGGAGTGTGTCAGTCGATTGCGTGACGCCAAGGCATCACTGAGAAGTTGGTCGAGTTCCTCGAGGGTATATCCGATCGAGCCGAGGGACTGAATTAGTTGACCAAGAGTCTGCTTGTTAATCCGATCGTAGATCACGGTTGCTTTGTTTGGATTGGCATGCTCAAGAAGGCCCGCATCGATGCACTTGTGCATTAGGAGCAAGTTGCCAAGCTGAGCTTCAAGAAGTTGAGCAGCCTCGGATACTTCTCCGAGCTTCCTGTAGATCTCATCTAGTGTCGCCATCTGTGTTTCGTTGTAACTGCTCACCCCTTTTTGTCGGTGGTGTGTTTATAGTGCATTTTGATCATGTCGGCGGCGTTTCCGGCAAGGGCGATCTGGATGGCGACGAGGGGATTGTAGCCGAGCACGGCCATGGAACTCAGGTAGCTTGAGATCCTGCACCAGGCCTCGGCGAAGAACCGGGTGCGGAAGCATCCGGAGACCTTGATCTTGACCTTTGCCATTCTGATTTTCTGTTCTCCAAAATTGTTCGTAAAGCTGACATCCGGGTCGCCCATGAAGCGCAGCACGGATTCCTCGTGCTTCACGAGGCGCTCGTGCAGGTTGTGTGCGTCCGACTTCGCGATCCGCCCGCGTTTTCCTTTCGGTCGCGGCGGGATTTCCGGCAGTTCCTTGCCGCCCTGGGTCAGGATGGTCCGGTATCGCTTGCGCACGGCCAGGCGTTCGGCCTCGCTCAGGGTCTTGGTGGTGCTCTTGTTGACCTTGTGGCAAGCCTCGCGCAGCAGCGTCTTCATCAGGCGCGCCCAGCGGTAGGCGTTGGCCTCGACGATGAAGGTCAGTTCGCGCAAAAGATGCGAGCCACACAACTGATGCCTGCACCGGTCGTAGGCGAAGTAGGTTGCCCAACAATCATGGATCAGGACGCCGGCGTAACGCGGGATGATGCCGATCTCGTCGATGGCCTCCCTGCCGCGCTTGCGGTGCAGGAACTTCAGGGTCAGGAACCCGTCGGTGAGGACGTGGAGCCACTGGGTCTTGCCGTCGACCCGGAAGCCGGTCTCGTCGGCATGCAGGGCCGGGCGCGTCAGCAGGTGTTCGATGGCGGCCTCCTCCCACGCTTCGAGCGCGTCATGGAGGCGCCGGACGTAGCCAAGGCAGGTGGCCTCGGAGAGCCTGAGGCCGGAGATCGCCTGCACCAGCGCAACGGCCCGGCGCAGGGACAGCATGTGGGCGACCAGCAGGTTGATGATAAAGGCTTGCAGGCCGCTGCCGTACTGCAGCGGGCCCGGCATGGTTTCGGGGAACCGCCCCTTGGTCCGGGCCTGGCAGTCGGGGCATTCCTTGATCTCGGCATCCACGCGACGCTCGACGACCTCGAACACGATGTCGTACAGGATGCGACGTTCCCGGTTGACGGGATCGACGCCGGACAGGTCGGCGCCGCAGGCGTCGCAGGCGTCGACGGTGACCGTCTCCTCGACGGTGGTCTTCCGGAGGTTGTCGCCCGTCTTCAGGTTCGGTTTCGCGCCCTTGCCGCTGCTGCCGTCGCGCCGGGCGGTCTCGTCTTTCTCTGTCTGCGACGGCGGGAGGCCGGAGTTCCTGCTGGTCTTGCGGGTCGTCTTCTCGAGGAACACCGCCACCAGGATGTCGAGCAGCAGGAACAGGGCGTCGATCAGCGCGCGCGTTTCCGCACTCGCCTCGCCCGTGCGCTTGATGGCGTCGAACCGGGCCCGGCAGTCGTCCATCTGCGCACGCAGCGAGGCCCCGTTCACCGTCGGCATCACTCCACCTCCACCGCCAGCACTGCCGCCAGCACCGCGAGGCGCTCGCCCGGCGGCATCGCGCGGTAGCGCCGCGCCCAGCTTTCAGCGTGGCGCTTGATGCGCTGGCGGTCGGTGAAGTTCCGGCCCGCACAGGCGTGCCAGTGCACCCGGTCGGGCGCGAAGTTGAACCACAGCTTCTCCGTCACCACGCAGGACTGGTTGTTGACCTGGATCTCCAGCGTGCGCCAGTCGGACAAGTGCTCGTCGTAGAGCCGGGACGGATAGCCGGAAATTATCACCGAACAGGGCAGCGACTTCAGGATGTCGAGGAGCGTGACATGGTCGGCGTCCGTGTAGTCGAAGCGGTAGCGGCGCTGCGACCTGCGCGTCGACTGCACGTAGGGCGGGTCGCTGTAGACCAGTTCGTCGCCCTGGAAGTCGAAGTCCGACAGGAACGCGTGGGCGCAGCCGTGATGGAGTTCGACCGGATAGTCGCAGCTGAAGGTGTCGATGGCCCGGCGGTTGAGATCGATGCCGATGTTGCGCAGCGCCGGCGGCTTGCGCTTCATGATGGCACCGCCCCCAAGATGTGTCTCCAGATATGCGCCATGCGGGGGCGTGAGGCCCACGATGGCCTGCGAGAGACCTGTCGTAGCTTTGGACCCGAACCATGCCCCCATCGAAACGGTCTCCCCCGGAACAGTCAATCCGGAACCGACAGTATAATGCTCGCTCTATGGTGTCAAACGATAATCCTCGGCGGGCTGCTCGGACAACCCGACGGAGCCTGCATGCACCGTCAGGACCCTCGACAGGCACGAATAGACACCCAGCGTTGGCGCGTCCTGTGTGCGGCGTTTCGTGATGACGCCGCAGGCCCGCCGGCAAGTGCAGATGACGAGAAAAGATACTTGACCCGAGCGCCATCAGGCAGGACGGTCAATGGTCAAAGGGGGGCGAGCAGTTACGTTTCGTTTTTCCTTATGTTCAGTTAGGGCCGGTGACTCAGATCCAGAAAGTTGTTGTCCTTCAAATCGACGAACCGTGCGACGATGAAGTCTGACCAATTCAATGACTGTTGCTGCCATTACCGGTCCGAAATACGTAGCCAAGGCCTGATCAAAGACGGGTTCGGGCGCGCCGTTCTTCATGCCATACCCTCCTACAACCGTGACAACCGCCAAAGTCAGGATACTCAGCCAAACAATCTCGAGACTGTCATTGGCTTCCTGATTCAGCTTCCGATAACCGAACATTAGAAAACGAAGCAACAGATACGCGCCCAGCACACCACCGAGCGTAAAACCGAACCAACCTAGCATAAATCTCTCCTATCTACATGCCATCGTATCTGGCTTGAGCAGTCAATCCGTCCGGGCGAAGCCAATGTTCTTGGCATAGCGCTTCCCCTTCTCGACGCAACCGTCAGTTCGGTCGGCTACATCGTGGCAGGGGGAGCGTCGTGCAGATCGGCGATTTCTGCCACGGGTTTCTCGATCGCCGCACGGCAGCGGGTGTTGAGGACTTCTTCCGGGAGCATGCCGGCACCTTCTGCCGGGTCAGTCCCGGGTGGATCCCGGACGGGCACCATGACCCGGCCTGGGACATCATGTTCGTGGGCGGCGCGTTCTCGGTCGACCGGAAGCATCGTACCGAAGGCCTCGACTGGTGGCCCGACGAGGAGTGCTCGATCGCGGAACTCAACGCGATCGTCGACCGCTACATCGCGGTGAAGCCCCGGATCATGGTGACGCACGACGCGCCGACCGCGGCGATCGGGGCGGTGTTTCCGAACGTAAGGCTGTTCCGCCCGCTGTCGCGGACGATGCAGGCGTTCGACGCGATGTTCGAGCATCACAGTCCGGACGCCTGGATCTTCGGCCACTGGCACCGCTCGGCGTCCGTTGTCGTGGACGGCACGCTGTTCCAGTGCCTGGGCGAATTCAGGACCTGCATGCTGTCCTGGCGGTGGCCCGGGTGGCCGGTTCGCCTGAGCGGCGGTTCGGAATATGTCTGAAAAGCATAAGGAGACTGCAATGACCTTGCCCCCGATCTTCCACTTCGTGTTCCAACTGTTCCGTCCCGCGATACTGTTGCCCGTGCTGGGCGGCGGGCTATGCGCGGCCATGATCTTCTGGGCGGGCGATCCCGTTGCCCGGTCTGCCGGCTTCGAGTACCTCGGGGGCCGCATGTTCATTGCGGCGGCATGGGCGTGACCGTCTTCGTCGCCGTTCTGGGTCTTCGGCCGCGTCCCGATCCCGAATTCGACGTTCCCCCGTTCTTTTTTGCGGTCTTCCAGGCCGCGGCAGCCATTGGCCTGGTGGTTGTCACGGCAATCCTGGTTTTTGCCGCCCTGTACATTCTGCCTCGCGTTGCCTGAACCGCCCGTTCATCATGTTGCGCAGGGTGAAGCTGCGCGGGCGGTGCCGTGGAACAGCTCGGCCGAGGGTGCGATGGCCGGCAGATCGAGTGGCCCTTGGCGGCGCGGATGTGCCGACCATCCTCCGAGAGCGTAAGCCGCTATTTGTCGTTCTCCGCCACGATGCGGTTCAGTTCGTCGCGTTTGATTGCTCCCATTGGCTGGTTATTGGAATCAACTACGTTTGGGAGCCACGTTCGTCGCCGGCTGACGGCAGTATATCCTCCAGCAATTGCCGTTGTTCGAGCGGCACGCTCAACAAGTGCCTTTCGTCTCCTGTCTTGGTATACCTCACTGCAACTTTCAGCATGGTGATTGGAATGTGACAGCTACGGAGGTCCGCGAGAGAGGAAGAGAGGCTCTCCAAGGCCATCTCCCAATCCGCGAGAGACCCCGCAAAACCATCTTTAATACACTCGTTTAGGAAGTCAGTCAGTATGCGGCCGATGACGCTCTCGTCGAGCAGATTCTTTAACAGGTCCCAGAGCTTTGTCAGGCCTTGAGGAAGATACCGGGGACCGAAATTGCGCACCGAGATGGCCAAAATCCCCACAGTGGCTTCAAAATGCCGCGCGTCATTCTCGAAGTCTTTACGTTCAAGGATGGTCCCAAGCCTGTCGAGCGCCGTTTCGAGAGGCCCAGTAGCGGCGGCTGCCTGTGCGGCAAACAGGCGTCCGAGAAGCAAACTGTCAGGCAGTGCTTCAACCTTGGCGGCACTTTGCGCCGCCGCGTCAAAATTACCTTCGTCAATATGAAGACGCGTACGCTCAATCCAGAGTTCCTTATTGTCGGGGTGCAGTTCGGTGGCCCGTTCAATGTACCTTCTGGCCGGCGTATAATAGCCAATCCTGCGGACCCACGAAGCAGCAACTAACAGTGACCTAAAATCGTCGGTGGCCAGAAGTTCGTCCAGGGCTGCAATGGCATCTTCAGGACGGCCAAGTTTAATTAACGCATACCCACGCGCATAGTGCGCGAGGGTATGTGCAGGTTCGATTTTGATGAGGTGTTCTGCATCGCTGAGTGCCTCCTCGAATTGCTCAAGCTGGAGCAGGATGCCGGCCCGGGTGAAAAAGTGGCCGGGATTTTTGTCGTCCAGGGCAATGGCCTGGTCTATGGCCGCGAGTGCCTCCTCGAATTGCTCAAGCTGGCACAGAACGTTGACCCGGGTGCGAAAATAGCCGGGGTTTTTGTCGTCCAGGGCAATGGCCTGGTCTATGGCCGCGAGTGCCTCCTCGAATTGACCCTCCGCAAAACACGTACGGATATGATGGAGATGATCCTCTGTGCTACCGCTATTCTGCACTAGGATTTCCTTTATCGTTACCAACCCCCGGTAGTCATCGGAATCCCGACACCGCTTCGCTTCGGCATGAAATGCGTCAATGAATGGTTCGTGCCCATCCAAAAGAGAACATCTGATTGCCTCTTCAACATGAATACGATCCAGATCAGCGGTGCAGTCATTGTGCTGGAACGCTGCACGCTGTTTTTCGAGTTCGCGGGTAGAGAACCAATGACGAAGAAACTCGACGAACAGGCGAAAGTGCTGGGCCCTGTTGTCTTTGACCTCGATACAAATTCTCATCAGTGGTTCCGAGAGTTCGCAGAAGGTGTTGCGTCCGGAGCGTATTCGATTGATGAATCCGATGGTCTCGAGTTCGCCTATTTGTTTGGCAGCGGTCTGGTGCGACATCAGGCACGATGTCGATATGTCCTTAATAATCGCGGGCTTGCTCTTGAGGCAAAGGAACTCAACAATTTTGCGTTGGGTCGGGGGGAGTTGACGCATTCTGCCTTGGTAGTAAGGCGTCAGATCATCAACCATATCCATGAACGGCTTGATGAGATCCATAAGAGACTCTTGGTCGAGGAAGGCAAACAGGACAACGTAGGCCCGATAGTTTCCGCCGGCTAGATGGTGGATAGCCCGAAAACGGGCGCGACCGATAGGCGTGCGAAGGAAGGTCGCGAGTTCTGGTTTGTTCTCGTGGACAGCTTTCTTGACAAGCAATTCAAGTCCGGTGTCGAGGTCAATCTTCTCCAGCATGCGAATGGTGAAGAAGCCATAGAAAGGATTGTCCTGCAGTGTCACGCCGGCGAACAATGCTGGGGTGGAAGCTACGATGGTCCAGTTGCCATCTTCCTGAATGGTGGATCGCCACCGCTGTTGCCCTTCCTCGTCTAGGCCTGCGAAAAGATCTACAAGATTCTCGCAAAAGAGCAGAAGCGTCTTACCTCGAGTATATTGTCGAAGCAGTTCGACTGCAAAGGTCTCGGCATCACCAGGGTCTTTCGAAAACTTGTCGTATATCTCGCTGATTTCCGCATTGAGAACTGGTTCTTGATCGGCAAGAGCGCTCAGGATCCGAACAATGAGGTCAAGGTACGAAGCGACCCCCCACTCTTCTTCCTTGAGCAGGGCAACGACGACGCTGTCCCGAATATTGGTAGCGTTGAACTGATCCATTAAGCGACGATAGGCGAGGGTAAGAAGGTGCGTCTTGCCCGAACCCCTCGGCCCAATCAAAAGAACGTAGTGTTTCTCCGAGTTTCCTATCGATGTGATGACACGTGACAGCACGTCGTCCATGATATCGTGATGCCCGACGAAAAGAGTCTCCAGGGACTCGCGATCCATGTTTCCCGGGCTATATCGTGAATTGCGCAGGAAGCCTTGTCTCATAGCCGTGTCTCCTTCCACCATTTCTTGATAAGCTGCCAACGGAAGTCATACACCACTCCGTCGTCGCAGTTCCTTCGCTCGATGTAATGGTCCTCGACCAACGCCGTCAGGACTTCGCGAAGCTGCTCATCCGCCAGCGACGGATCCCGGTGTTTACAAAAATTGAGTAACTTCGGAACGGATGTCGGCGACGACAGGCTGGCTATGGTGTCGAGTACGATCAAGGCGCGCAACCTTTCGTCGTCGGCGTAGTAAGTAGACAGACGAGTGACGTAGTAGTTGAGATTTGCCGGGTCGCGCGAGTTGTAGACGAGATTATCCACCGCGGACGATACATCCTGGAGGGCAGGTGAGCGACGCAGTTGGTAGAGTTGGTCGACGACATGGTGGACATAGTAGGGGAAACCGCCGACCTCGCTGGCTATCCGTGAGGCTAGTTCGGGGATTTGCGCCGGGGCAGCATCGGTCTGTTCGAGCAGTGCCGCAGCGAGGTCACAGGTGTTCTGATGGGTCATCGGCGGGAGGGGGTCCGACAACATGTCATTGACAGGGGCGTTGGCGTTTCCTGCCTTGTGCAGAGACCGAAGCACGAGATGGAGGCCGACCGATCCAGTGAATAGAAATCGCAAGCGGTCGGCGTGGGTAAGGCGCAAAGCACGCAGGTGATCCAGGAGTTGCATGGCTGAATCGTGCCCCGCCCTGCGTTGGATGTTGTACAACATGAGCGGGAACTCATCCCACAGCATCAGGACGATTTTGTCATCGGCAATGTTGAAGAGGTGTTTGAATGCGTCGGAAAGGAGAACCCGCCAAGTGTTGTCGGCTGCCAGCAGTTTAACGCCGGCAATCTTTCTTGGAAGCCGACCAGTTCACTCGGCGATGCGAGCCTTGAAATTGGGTGCTGTGTTAGAGGACTGTTGAGCGGCGATGTATATCGAGCGGATGAGATCTGCGATCGAGTGAACGGCCTCAAGGTCTTGGTAGAAGGGCTGATAGCCGCTTGGGCACTCCTCCCGCATCTTCAGGATAATGTGGGTCTTGCCAATGCGTCGCTCTGCCGAGATGATGAGCCCTTGGCGATCGAGAACATTCCAGTATCTGGCAATCTCGCTGTTACGACCCATCACGTCTGCGATGTCCAAGCGGCCGCCGGGGTTAATTTTCATGGAACTTTCCTTTTGGGATCACGTTGATTTGCTCTTTATACGTCAATTATGACGTAAGTTAACACAGACGTACGTTAAAACCAACGTAGGCAGGATTTCTGATTTTGATTAATGCAGTGCGATACTTAAACTCAACGATAGTGGCCCACGAATTGCGAGCTCCGAGTGCAAACTCTGCCGCGGTCGCCTAGGGATATCCCGACCGATGTTGAAATTGGTCGGGACATCCCCCTCAACCCTTGCCATCCTCTCCTGAACCTAACAAAACGGCGTTTATGTAAGGCCAGCACCACGGCCAGGCAGCAGGACAAGACAACCATGGACATCGTCCGCAAGACCGGAATCCCGGCAACGCCAGAGTCCACCGTCCCGGCGGCCGCGGCGGCAGTGCCGGCGCAAATCGCCGGCCGCGGACCCGAAGCGCAGGAAACCTGGCTCGAGTTCTTCGCCGCGCAGATCCGCAACCCGAACACCCGCACGGCTTACGCCCGGGCAGCCTACTATCTCTTCGACTGGCTCGCCGAACACGGTATCCTGGATGTCCGGGAAATCCGTTCGGTCCACATCGCCGCTTGGCTGGAATCCCGCATGCGGGAGGCCTCACGCCCGACCGTCAAGCAGGAGCTCGCCGCCATCCGGCGCCTCTTCGACTGGCTGACCGTCCGCCAGGTGGTAGCGGGCTCGCCCGCGGGCGCGGTGCGCGGACCGAAACACAGCGTCCGGCGCGGCAAGACGCCGGTTCTCTCCACTGCCGAGTGCCGGCGCTTCCTGCGCGGGATCCCGACAGACACCGTCGGAGGCCTGCGGGACCGGGCGCTCGTCGCGGTTATGACCTACAGTTTCGCGCGGGTCTCCGCCGCTCTCGCCATGAACGTGAAGGACGTCTTCCGCATGGAGGACCGGCTCTGGCTGCGCCTGTGCGAGAAGGGCGGAAAAGAGCTCGAAATCCCCTGCCACCACAACCTGGAAGCGTATCTCTCGGCCTATGTCGCGGAGGCCGGGATCCACGGCGACCGCGAGGGTCCCCTCTTCCGCTCTCTTGAGCGCGACGGCTCGCATTCGGACCGCCGCTTCAACCGGCACAGCGCCTGGGAGATGCTCGGGAGGCGTGCCGGGGCCGCCGGGATCACAACGCCCATCTGCAATCACTCGTTCCGGGCAACCGGAATCACCGCCTACCTCGAGAACCCGGAGGCGCGGGTCGAGGTGGCGCAGTACCTGGCAGGCCACGCGAAGACGGAAACGACGAAGCTCTACGACCGCCGCGAGGAACGCGTGTCGCTGGATGAAATCGAGAGGATCGGGATATGAATTTCCGCAGTTAGTTATTCAATCCCAACAGCGCCGGTCTCCAATATGGCAGTTTGATTATTTTCTTCACTGTTCTTCGAGTAGTTCACGTATCTTGTAGGATACGACTCAGAAGGTCGACAATCTTGCCTTACGCAATTACAATACTGCTCAACTGAATCATCCTTCTGATTTCGTAAATAAGACTCTAATCAACCGATCCGAAACGCTGATGGTGGAATGGCTCATTGACATGCAATCTATTGGTTTTGATCTTTGTCGCTAAGGACCGAACGGTGCAAGATGATCAAACCGCAACGCCCACCCGGCCAATTTCACCATCGGTCGGGAAATCCCCAGCAATCCTAGGTTAGGACGTCGCAGTTTGTCCGATTACACACATACAATTTGGGACATCTCAGGAGAAAAGAAATGAAAGTGTTTTTGAGTTGGTCAGGAACGCAAAGCCATAAAGTAGCGCTTGTGTTCCGCGATTGGTTGCCATCCGTTATTCAGGATATTGAACCATATGTGTCATCGGAGGATATCGACAAGGGAGCCCGATGGAGTACGGATATCGCAAAAGAACTTTCCGACTCAAAATTCGGCATTCTTTGTGTCACCAAGGATAATCTTGATGCTCCATGGCTAATGTTCGAGGCAGGTGCTCTATCAAAGACTATGGAGAAAACGTTTGTGAGTCCGTTCCTTTTCGATATCAAACGATCTGAAGTAGATGGCCCCATTCTCCAGTTTCAATCAACAATCTTTGATAAGGATGATCTGAAGAAATTAATTGTGACATTGAACAACGCCTGCAATGACCGCGGATTGGCAACCGAACGATTAAATGAGGCTTTTGACGTCTGGTTTCCTATTCTTAACGACAAGCTCATAGAACTACGAGGCAACATACCAGAACAGGACACAGAAGGAACGACCGAACATTCGTTGCCAATGCCTGCAAAAATACTTGAAGAAATTCTCGAACTCTCTCGAATAAATCAGAAACTGATAAGAAGTTCGGAAGGGGAATTAGAGGCTAACCTAAATGAAATAACGCAATTGTTACATAGGCACTTGGTAAGTCGCGAAGATGTCATGAGTACACGTCGGAAGCGCGAGCTACATCCTAGAATGCTGGATGAATTGATGCACATGCCGTTGTCTGTGGATAATAGCTATGTGGGAATTCAAATGATTCTTGGAATTCTTAAGGATTCGCATCCTTGGATTTATGATACCGGAATTGAAACCATAAATATTCTTCGATCACGGCGATCCATAAGCGAGAAGAAAGAGGCGCTTAATCAGTTCGATCATATTGTGATGATGTCAAACGACCATCCAATCGCGCAGGAAATATTTGGCAGTAGTCGAGAAATGCATTATTTTTTCCGTATACTTCCAGGTAGACTCAACGACATTTTCGAGAAAATTCGTAATTCCGAAAAGAATTAGAAGACAACGATGAAAACACAGCAGCGTCATAACCAACTGTTCTAACCATCGGCCCTTCTCGGTTTCGTCGCGGCCCTTGGAGCGGATCCACACAAGCATCTCTGCAACTCGGGTCGATTCCGGGGGCAGGATCGTACGTTAAGCACGTGAAGCCGCCATTGTTCGCCACAGGCATTCGCCCGCGAGCAGGATGTGCCGTTTCACGACGTCGAGGACGGTATTCTTGCTGATTCCGAGGTCACGGTCACGGGCGATCCAGCGGTAACTTCGTCTCTCGCTGACGGCCTGAAGGACCTTGGGCGCGAGCTTGTCCGATTTTGGCCGTTGTCCTGGTTGGCGGCCGAGCTTCTTTCCCCGCGCCTTTGCCGCTGCCAACCCCGATTTCACGCGCTCACTGGTCAGGTCACGTTCGAATTGAGCGATCCCCGCCAGCATTGTGGCCATCATCCGGCCATGTGGCGTATCGAGTTCGAAAGTCATGCCGTTCATTGCAACGACCGAGACCTTTCATCCTGCCAGTCGGTGCAGCGTGGCGAGCAGATCCTGCGTTGAGCGCCCCCACCGGGAGAACTCGGAGACAAGGACGGCATCGATTTGCCGCGTCTCTCACACCAAGGGCGTATCGTGGTGATCTTCGGGCGGGATAGTTGCGTCGTTAATGACGCGTAGGTATCCACCGCTCTTGAGGCTGTAGGCGTATGTCCGCTGGGCAAAAGCACGTTCTTCACCGATGAATGTACCGTCAACGGACCGCACCATATCCGCCGCAAGCTTCGACTTCCCATTTCCTGCTCCACCTACGAGGAAGACCATACAATACAACGAGGATCATCCTTCCCGGCGTTACCATTGCATGCGGCTGCAAGCGCATCGCACGCCTTGTTTGACATCGGCGAGGAAGGGCCGTTGGGCCAGTTCTTTTCCCCTCGCGCAGACTTCGGGGACATCGCGGTACCGAAGTCCGCCGAAGGAACGTTCCCGGGTGGCGAACATACTCGAAAACATGCTTTGTGTCATTTCAGAGGGTTAGCGAGTTAACCTTGCGGGGTTCAACCCAAAACCATCAGGTTTTCGCTCTGGGCACGGAATTTTCATGGTGGCTTAATTATATCCCGGCAATAGACCGCACCGGCAGTGGCCGGCTCGAAATGATTGTGGCGCCCCGGACGAAGAGTCGTGCCTTCAAGCGACGTAACACACGTTGGGATGACCCGGGGTGATGCCTGTGGCAAGGCCATCTGGACGTAGAGCGCGGACGCAGGTTTTAAGACCGTGCTATGAAGGCTGGCGCAAGGCGGCGCGTTACCCTGTCACGTCCGATAATTCCGCCTTAACGGACATAACGGGGGGATGCCCCAGGAACGAGCGGATCCCCCTGCCCTGCCCCTTCTTGGGATTCCCGCACGTCAGTCAATTTCACTCCTGATACTTTTCCCACATTCTCTCGATCAGGTGTCCTTGTGTGATCCCGAGGCGCTCCGCTTCACTAGCGATCGCCTCTCCACTTGTCGAGCGGCGTGCAAAATTGACCCACCCTCCCGGTAGCGAATCGGAGAGTCTCGCGACCGTTTTAGCGGTTTGCGGGAGAATCAGAGGATGCTGGTGGTGGAGACGATTGCGAAGATAAGTCGGAAGTGCTTGGTCGAGGGCCGGTCGATCCGGTCGGTGGCCCGGGACCTGGGATTGGCCCGGAATACCGTGCGCATGGTGGTCCGTGGCAGAGCGACTGAGCATCGCTACGACCGCGGTGAGGTGCGGCCCAATCCGAAGCTGGACGGGTTCATCGGCAAGCTCGAGGATCTGCTGAAGACGAACAAGGACCGCAGTAAGCGGGACAAGCAGACGCTCGAGTCAATGTTGTTTTGAGGATAGGCTGACGAGGATTTCCTGATTTGTTTCGTCCGGTTTGGGACGGTTCTTCACACGTTGCGTTAACCTGACTGGAGGCCTTCGGGACCCAACGGCGACGGCGAGGATCAGGCCGAGGGTGTCGACGAGGAGATGGCGCTTCTTGCCTTTGACCTTTTTGCCCGCGTTATAGCCCGGCGGGTCGATGCGCCCCTTTTTTTCGCGCCTTTCAAGCTCTGGCTGTCGCTCACCCCGGCGCTGGGCGAGACCTCGCGGCCTACCAGAGATCCCGGACCATGAGGTAAAGCGCGTGATGGACACGCTCCAGCGTGCCGTCCCAATCCCGCAGCGTGAGACAATCGTGCGCCTTGGACTTCGGCGGCAAGTCTTTCGGCAAGGCGCGCCACTGGCAACCGGTCTCCAGAACGTAATGAACCCCGTTTCTCACCTCGCGGCGGCGCCCGCCGCGTTTGGCCGGCGGGATCAGCAGCGCGATCAGCGCCCAATCGGCATCGCTCAGATCGCTCGGATAGCGAGCGCCCTTGCGCTCGTAGAGACCTCGGTTCTCGCGCGTCCAAATCGGCCACCACCTGCTTAGCGAATACGTGGCCAAAACAGAATCACAAACGATTCCAGCGAATCAACTTCTTTCCGGACAGACATTTAGGTCCGCTTTATCCCGGAAAGCGCACGTCGGGCAGGCGGTATCTGTATGTCTGCTTTTGACCCTCAGCGGTCATTGCGCGTGATGGGGGAGCGGATGTTCGCCGCCATCTGAGTGCGACCACCCCTCAAATTCAGGTCATCGGATGGCCGATCATCACGCCGGACTCGGGAGGCAACATTTGAGCAAGATCGACTGTTTCAGACGTGCATGTCTCGTGTGCGCACCATCATTCACTAAAATCCGCAGATGGCGCGTATCGTGTGGTGAACGTCTACTTGCTTCGGAAGCTGTGCCTCGAATTCCTCGTCGAGCACCTCGTGGGAGGTAAGGTCGAGGGGATCGCCGATCACGCCAAGAGGCTTGACGCCCGGCCCCGAAAATATGGACCAGACATTGATGTCGGAGAGATACGGCGGGCCATGATGGGCCGGGACGGATGGCTTCGTCCAGCCTTTCTCAACCAAGCCATAACTGTAGTCAGCGAGAATGAGGATGTCCGGGCAGCGCCGGTGCGCGAAGCGTCTTATGAACCAAGGTGCCGAGGCATCTTCGCGGTACCAGGCGCCTCGAATGTTGGGAATCTCCCGGACAGCCGCAACCGCGCTCTCGACGGCCTTTGTCGAAGTGTCGTGCAGATAAATTCCCCCCGAAGAGCCCGACAGGTAATAGGCGACATTTGCCTCTACATCCGGCGAATTCGCCAAATGAGACATCACGTCGACCGAATTCGGACGATCTGTCATTCCGTGATCGCTCGCGATGACGATGAGCGTGTCATCCAGCCAACCGCGGGATTCCAGATACTCCAGGAGGCGGCCGATCTGCCGATCCGTTTCCTCTACGGATTCGCGAATTTCCGGCGAATTCGTGCCGTACAGATGTGCCACTATGTTGACGCTGACCAAGGTGATGAAGAACAAGTCGGGTTGCTCGGCATCGAACATCGCCAAGGCGGCATCCATGATGTGGACGTCAATCTCGGGAGTGTCCGCAATGTCCACGTCGAGATGCCGAAATCCGTCTCCGATCCAGTCCATTTTTCTTGGAATTCGGATACCTTCAAGATAGGCCGGGGTTGTTCGACCGGGCCGCTCCGTCCAAGCGAAGTACTCTTCGTTCACGCCCGGACCTACGTATGGCACACCCAATGCCCGCATCGTCACCAGTTCGTTGTAGCAATACGCGACGACATCCGCCTCGCGCCCCGCCAAGAGTATGCTCGGACGATCCTTCGTCGAAACGGCAGACACCTTGATCTTCGGATCGGACGATTTCCAAGTATCCGCTAACGTCGGCGCTTCAAGCCGCAGTTCGCCTGTCTCTTCGTCGTAGAAGTATTGAATTTCGCCGGATTTGTGATCAAACCATTGTCGACTGGTGCACACACCGTGCGATTTCGGGTAGACTCCCGTCGAAAGGGAAGAGAAGCCGGGCGCTGTCTCAGAGATGAAGCTCCCGCATACGGAATTTCGGAAACTCACACCTCGTTCGATTATTCGATTGATGTTGGGAACATTGAAGCGCTCAAGGTAGTCGTAGCGTCCAGCATCCACTCCCACGAAGACCACACGGCGTGGGCGTCGCGACGTATCGATGATATTCGTCAGCGCCGTGCCACCCAACGGATCCCGCCCATTATTTGGCACCTTCGTCATAGTCGTTTCCTCCCTGGTGTTTGATTCAGTTTTCCTCGCCTAGAGAGCTTTGTTATTCCAATTAGTCAAGCTAATTACTTAAAAACCTTCATGATTTTCTGCGTTCACTGACCCCGGAGCATGAAACTCGCATGTGACTGACGGTTTCCGAGACGATGTCGAGTGGGGCGCTGTTGCCGGGACCGGAGTATCCCGTTGCCCATGGAATGGGTGGCGGCAGAACAGGACGTCTATTTTTTGCGGCCCTGGGGCCCGTTCCAAAACTGTCCATTCGCCGTGGGGTCCGCGCCCCGGAGTGTTTCCAGCAGGCATGACGCCTGCCGAGAACGTGGAGAAAATCGAGACGCTGCAGGCGGCCTCCGGCCGCGTGCAAGCCAGTGTAAACCCCTCAGGCGTGCTTGCCGCCACCCGTCTCCTGTCAACCACAATTCAACAGGAGTTGGATCATGAGCGATACACCGAAACACGATGACATGGAAGTCCGGCATGGCGCCGCCGCGGGCCTCGATGTCCGCAAGATGCGGGTCACGGCAACCGTCCGCACCCACGCGGGCGGAGAAGGCCCCCTTGTCGAGACCCGCGAGTTCAGCGCGCTGGCGAGCGGCCTCGCCCTTCTGGTGCAGTGGCTGCTCGGCCTGCGGGTGAGCGACGCCGTCATGGAAGCGACGGGTGTCTACTGGGAGAAGTCTACGACATTCTGTCCGATGCCGGGCTCGATGTCATGGTGGTCAATGCCCAGCACGTCAAGCAGATCAATAGGCGCAAGACCGATATCGCGGACCGCGTCTTGCTGTCGCGCATCTGCCAGTTCGACCTCGGAAGCCCGAGCCTGATCCTGCCGAAGAGCTTCCGCGACCTGCGGGGGCTGAGCCGCTACCGCCGCACGCTGATCGAACAGCGGGCGCGGACGCAACCGCGCATCCAGAAAGTCCTGGACCGGGACGGGGTGCGCATCGGCGGCGTTCTCATCCGGATCACCCCGTTGGGTCCTGGAATATTCTGGCCTGAAACGGCGGGTTTGTCCCCCCATTCCCCGCTGGCGAATTTTTGAATGAATCGGCAACGAACCGGGAAAGGGTTTCTTTCCCAAGTTGGCGTTTTCAAGTCGCTGCACTGACCACTTAATTCATTGTCGAGAGCTTTTCGGCGTGGGCCAGATGCAATCCGGATGCGTGCGATTTCCCGCCGGTTCAACTTGCTGGCTGCACGCCGCTGATTGCCTTAAGCAGAAGAGGGTGGCCCGCGCGATTGCCCCTCGCCGGGCCTTGGGCGGCTCGGGCAAAATAAGGTGCCCCTCTTTAGCTGACTCCGCCCTTGACGCCTGGCCGGCCTGTTGCCTCAACAACGAGTTCGGCCTGGAGCAAGTCATCCTCGCTTCCCGCGCCGGATCGGACAAGGTCCTTCTCTACCCTGATGACCGGCTCAAAAATGCCCGACTCTGCAGCGGTTCCGCAGGCCTGTTCGGTCAACCGGGACTCGAGGAGTTCAAGAGCCTTTCCCTCGGTCGCAGCCTCTTCCATGCCAATTGCCGAGTGCAGCCTGAATTGGCCCTTTCCGAGCGCGGTCACGTGCCCGCGGGCCCGTACGGCCACGTGCCCGACGATCGCGCCGATCGCGTTTGCCGCGGGGGAGAATTCCGGCACGTCAACCGAAACGGACAAACGTTTTCCGACTCCCGGGTAACAGGTCGCCGCAGGCCCGCCTAACGCGACAAGTCGTTTGTCGAGGCCGGCTTCGATTCGAACATGCCCGCGGTGGTGGTCGAGCCCCGCGATGGTCAGGGCATGTTTTGCGAGTCGATCGGGCGGAAGCCCGAAATCCCGTTCGTCCCACGCAAAGGCGCACTCCATCAGGAAGGTCGCCGACTGGTCAGTCAACTGAGCAAGAACCCGTTCTGCTGCGTGATGCGCAGATTCGGCAAAGGGACGTCCATCCGGCCCCACTCTCCGCGCGAGAAGCTCCAGGGCCTTCCGGGCAGCAGCCGCGTCCCAGGTGCTCTGGATGCCCGTGACATGCCAGGCATCCGATGGCGTCACGCACGAAAGCTTCAGGTAACCCCGGGAAATCAGCCTGTAGACAATCGCCAGGTCCTTCCGCGTGCGGACGGCGGTTCCCAGCCCGGAAACAGGCCGCTCGACACGATCGAGCACCGTCAATTCCGTTCGATTCAACTCGCGGCGATCACCCGGTGCACCGGGAATCGGCAGAATGAACCGGCCGGCATTCTCGTCCGGCTGGTCCTTTGCGAGCTGACGGTCCATCAACCCGTGAACCAGTTCACGCAAGTCTTTCGCGAGAAGGGAAACGGGGATTGCGCGGCGCGGACCGAGCGCGAGCCGGAGCCGTGTTCCGTCTTCCCGGAGAATCGTCTCCGAATCCCCTCCCAGACCCGTTGTTCTTATGAGTTGCCATCTGACTGATCACCTCCATGTTGCAATTCAGGACGGATTCCGGAAGCGCCCCGCAACCCGTTGACATGATGCTGTTTTCTTCATGTTGCCGCGCTTGAGCGTGAATCGCCGGATCCCGGTTTACAACGTGCAACTGCCGGAATGCCCGCGATTGGCTCACATGTTCGCCGGGTCCGGACCCGCCGACCCGGTGCGTCCCCCTCGCTTGAACGCCGGATCCTTGCCGAAAGCCCGCACGACAGGGGATCCGACGGCGATTCCGCACAGGCAGAGTCGCAAAATCAGCCCCGCAGGCGGGGTTTACGTCATGCAACTCCGGGGCCGCAGCCGTGATCGCCGGGTCAGCCATCGCCTGCCTCCGGGGTCTCGAAGAGGGGAAGCCGGTCTTCGCCAAGCTGAACATACAGTCCCTTGACCGAACCGCGGCGGATGTGCCGGGCCTTCAGCGCACCGGACCGGATCCGCTGCCAGATCACCTGACGGGACACGCCAAGACGTTTCATCGCCCTGTGAAGCGACACGAAGCCGGCCGGCGGTTCGTCGCAGAACTGGCTGCGCAACTCCGGCGTCATGCGGATCCGATAGGGCGCCCCGGATGCCGGTTGTTCGGCCGGCACGATCCCTGCCCGGATCCAGCGGTAGAGCGTGCCGTCAGTTGTTTGCAGTTCACGGGCCGCTTCGGCCACGCTGAGCAGGGGGGCGTCGGGATCCCGCCTTTCGGCGCGCCAGGCCGGAATGTCGTTGCGCACCCTCAACTGCCGGACGAGATACGCCGTAAACGCAAGCCCCTTGGCGGTGCGCCGCCCCTGGCGGTTGAGAATGGTCGCCGTCCGGGCGTCCGGGTAATGCGCGGCCAGCCGGCGGACGAGCGCCACCGTGTCGATATCGTCACGGACCACCGCCGGAGCCTGGTGCGACGGCAGCTCAAACTCATCCGTCGCGCCCCCGTGCCAACGCACGAGGATCCGAATGACTTTCGCCGTCCCGTCGCGCCAGAGCATGACCTCCTCCACCAGGCAGGCCAGAAGACGCTTGCGGTCCCGGGCGGTGACAACGGGAGACTCCCAAAGCCGGGAAAGGCGCATGCCCAAGGCATTCAGCCGCGCCAGGGGCGGCGGCTCGGGACTGTCCCGCTGCGCCTGCTCCAGGGCGTCCCGGGCCGCGGCCAGGGCCTCCAGGGCCCGGTTCCAGTCGCGTTCGAGCGTATCGGCGACCAGGCGATTGTCGGGGTCCACCTTCCGATAGCGGCGTTCCGCAAGCGAGGCTTCGTAGTTGCAGCGGTCAACGTCCAGCTGCAGCGTCCGATGCACCTCCTGGTCCTTTTGCTGCTGCTGCCTGAACGCCTCGGCCGCCGCCTCGATGCCGGACGCCGAAACCGCTTCAAGGAATGTGTCGCCAATCAGGGCATCGATGCGCTTGCCGCCGACCGTCATGCACGACCGTCGGTCGGCATCTCCACTGCGTGGCTGACAGACGTAGAACCACGCCTTGCCGTAGGCAACACCCATGGCGCGGCCGCAGTGACCGCAGACCACGCGACCCTGCAGCAGCGCCTTGCCTTCCCGCTCCGCGCCCCCCGTTCCCGATGCCGTCGAGTTCGCCGACAGCCGGTCCTGGATCTCAAGCCAGACCGGCCAGGGGACGTAACCCTCGTGATGATCCTTGATCAGGACATGCCAGTCATCCGGGTCGACCTTGCGGATGATGCGCCGGACCTGGTTGTCGTCGCCCAATACCCGCTCCGTCCGCTGGCGCCCGTAGACATAGGCGCCCCCCATGGCCGGGTTGCGGAGAATCGAATGGACGCGCTCATAGCGGGCTTCGCTCCACACGACAGTGTCGCTGCCCGATTGACGGCTGGGAAGCCGGACCCCCTCATCCCGAAGCGCCTGGATCGCCTGGCGTGCCGAACCGTGCGCCAGGAAACCGGAAAACACCCGGTCGATCGCATGCCGGACCTGCATGTCCGGATCCTTGTGCAGCGAAGTCCCCTCCAGCACGTATCCGATCGGAACGTGATGATACAATTCGCCGCGGGCGGCCTTGTTCCGGATGCCGCCCTGCAGGCGCGTCCGGATCAGGAACGCTTCCGATTCCGAAAGCGTGCCCTTGATCGATAGAACGAGATTGTCGTCATGGCGGGCCGGGGAATACACCTGCTCCCCTTCAACCAGCAGCGTATCCGTCATCCGGCACCAGTCGAGCAATTGAAACCACTCCACCGGATTGCGCGCCAGGCGGCTGACCTCAAGACCGAAGACCGCCCCCACACGACCGCGCGCGACCGCATCGGCAAGCCGCGAAAAACCGTCGCGTTCGCCCGCAAACGAACCCGACCGGCCCTGGTCCGCATCCACGGTCTCAATCAGGTCGTCGTGCCAGCCCAGGGCGCGCGCCTCGTTGGCCAGCGCGTACTGACGCTCCGTGGATTCCCGGTTCGCGATGACCTGCGTCGGCGTCGATTGCCGGATGTAAATCAGGGCCCGGCGCTCAAGGTGGCGGGCCGTGATCTTCTCGCCTGCGCTCATCGTCCATCTCCGCTGCGGCAACCTTCGTCATCAGCCGCGACAGTTGCGTCACAAACGCCGCACGGCTCTCCTGCGGAAACCTCTGCCACAGCGCCAGACGTTCCTCCCAGGCCAGAAGCGCCAGAAGCGGCGGATCCCGATCGTGGCCCTGTGATCCCAACCCGATCCTCCAGTGTCCTGATCCGTTCAAGCAGGGCGAAAAATGCGTCAAGCGTGCCGCGGGTGCAAGCCACCGGGGGCGCGCATCCGGCCAGCGTCGTCCAATCCGACGGAATCCGGAAACGCTGACCGTCCGGCATCTCCACATCCAGGAACATGCGGCCGCAGGCGTGCCTGCGAACCTTGCGGATCTTCAGTTCCCGGGTATCGTACGGGTGCTTGAAACGCTTGAGAAAAACCGGCTCCGACGGCAGGCGCCGGGAAAGCCCTCGAAGTGTATTAGTCTGTTGCCCCTTCGTACGGCGACAGCCTCGACCATTGTTCGAAACCCGCCAACGACGGCACCGTCCGGGTCGATTCCCGGGCGTCCGTCGTGCAAGGCAGCGACGTCAGTCGTCGTTCCGCCGATATCGGCGACAATTGCATCATGCTTGCCGGTAAACCAGCTGGCGGCAACGACCGATGCAGCCGGTCCGGAGAGTATGGTTTCGACTGGCTTGGCCTTGGCCTGTCCCGCCGAAATCAGTGATCCGTCACCCCGGACGATCATGAGCGGCGCCTTGATTCCCCGATGTCGCAGCAGCGATTCGGCCGCATCGACAAGCTTGTCGATGATTCCCACGAGCCGCGCGTTCAGGACCGCCGTCACCGCCCGTCTCGGACCGTTCAGGCGCGAACTCAGCTCGTGGGAGCACGTCACCGGCTTCCCCGTCGCTCCGCGCAGGCGATCCCTGATCCTGACCTCGTGCTCGGGATTGCGGGTGGCGAAACGGGAAACCACGGCCAGGGCCGACACCGTGGGGCCAAGCCCCTTCACTTGCCCGATGAGGCCGTCGAGGTCCGGATGTTCGATCTCCGTGCCATGGTGATCGTGCCCACCCCTGATCATGACGACGGGATCACCCGACAGCGCTTCCCGCAGTCGCTCCCGGGCCAGGTCCCGGGGCTCGAACCCGACCGCAACAAGCGCGACCCGATCCCATTTCCTTTCCACGATGGAGTTGGTTGCAAGAGTGGTAGAAAGTGCGACGGTCGCGATGTCAGCGGTTGCGCAGTCGCCCTTGGCGAGGACCGCGTCGATGGCAGCTCCGATACCGGCCGACAGGTCTTCATGCGTGGTCAATGCCTTTGCCACGTTGACGACCTTGTTGTCGGAATCGATCAGTGCGGCGTCCGTGTACGTTCCGCCCGTATCAATTCCCAATCGAAGTGGAAGCGCGTTGTCTTTTGCTTTGTTCACCGCAAGTTCCGTCGCGGGACGTCCGGATCCGGACCTGACCGTGTCTCCGTCGCCGCCGGATCCATGTTGCTGTCCGTTAGCGTTCAAACCGCATTATCTCGCATCCGGCGAATCTGCCAATACCTGTCACGGGAATGGCGCTCAGGCAGCGAAAGACTTCAGGTCCCGGGACCGGCAACCGATCCTGGTCGGCGGCCGGGCCCAGGACCGACAATGGATATCGGCTCATCGGCAAATCGGATTTTCAGCGTGCCCATCACGGCACTTCCGGCCGGGAATGCGAAAATGCCTGACGAAGACCCAATCTTGACACTCGTCGGACCCATCGGCAAAAGGCCTCTCGTCAAAGGCTTCGATTTTCCTCCCGGTGAGGCAACGCGGAATCCTGACCATCTCCGGACCGATGGCGAGAGGAACGTATGGATAAAGTATACCCGACTGCCGAAGAGGCGCTCGAAGGGCTGCTCTTCGACAACATGTTCATTGCGGCAGGCGGCTTCGGGCTGTGCGGCATTCCCGAAAACCTGATTGCCGCAATTCGAGACGCCGGAACCAGGGACCTTACCGTCGCATCCAACAACGCGGGGGTCGATGACTTCGGGCTCGGCGTCTTGCTGCAGACTCGCCAGGTCAGGAAAATGATTTCATCCTACGTCGGTGAAAACAACGAGTTCATGCGGCAGTTCCTCGCGGGCGAGCTTGAACTCGAATTCAATCCCCAGGGAACGCTTGCGGAGAGAATGAGGGCCGGAGGCGCCGGAATCCCGGGTTTCTACACGAAAACCGGCGTGGGAACGGTGATTGCTGAAGGCAAGGAACACAAGACCTTCAACGGAGAAACCTACATCCTCGAAGAAGGGATCGTGACGGATCTTGCAATCGTCAAGGCGTGGAAAGGCGACAGGCAGGGTAATCTCCTTTATCGAAAGACCGCACGGAACTTCAATCCGATGGTCGCGACCTGCGGCCGCACCTGCGTTGCCGAGGTCGAGGAAATGGTCGATGTCGGAGAGCTGGACCCGGACCAGATCCATACTCCGGGAATTTTCGTTCAGCGGATCGTTCTCTGCCAGCACGAAAAACGCATCGAACAGATCACCACGCGGGAGGGATGAGACAATGCCTTGGGACAGAAACCAGATGGCCCGGCGCGCGGCGCAGGAACTCGAGGACGGCACCTACGTCAATCTCGGGATTGGCATCCCGACGCTCGTCTCCAACTTTATCCCCGAGGGGATCGACGTCACGCTCCAGTCGGAAAACGGCATGCTGGGAATGGGGCCGTTCCCGACGGCCGACGAGGTCGATGCCGACCTGATCAATGCCGGCAAGCAGACCATTACAGAACTCGACCGAACGTCGTACTTTTCGTCGGCCGACAGCTTCGCGATGATTCGCGGCGGGCATATCGCGCTCGCAATTCTCGGGGCCATGGAGGTCGCGGAAAACGGCGATCTCGCGAACTGGATGATTCCCGGGAAACTGGTGAAAGGCATGGGCGGCGCCATGGATCTCGTCGCGGGTGTGCGCCGTGTCGTCGTCATCATGAGTCACACCAACAAGAGAGGCGAGTCGAAGGTGCTCAAGCGTTGCACCCTGCCACTGACCGGAAAAGGCGTCGTTGATCGCCTCATTACGGATTTCGGCGTGTTTGACGTCGTCGAAAATGGCCTGGCAATTGTTGAAAACGCCCCGGGCGTCACCCGCTCCGACATCGAGGCCGCGACTGAAGCGGCCCTCGTATAGGCATCCGTCCAATCACGGAATGCCCAGCTGGGGGGCCTGTTACGCCCATGGGCCTGCCGCCAGTTCTGTCCTAACCTCAACGGAGACCAATTCATACTGCCCGTGGCCGGAATGCGGCACCGATGATCCCGCCGGCGCGGGCCCTGCCCTTCATCGGGGTTGCCCGGGCCGCGGCGGCATTCGTTTCACGACTCGAATCACATGTGTTCCGATGTTTCGCCCGAACGTTGATGCCCGCAGCGCGTCCGGAACACCCGGCATTTGGCAAACTCTCCCCGGCGGGATTCCCGGGCGTTGCGGCGACACCCATGCCCCTCGGCAGCCGGGCCGGGCAAGCTCGTGCCGGTTTCCGTGATGAGATCCGGGATGAATTTGGCCGCGACGGCTCCTCGAAAGGGTACGGACGAGACACCCTTCGAACGCCCGGATCGTCCCGCCGTGGATTCGCTGCCCACCTGTGATCCACCCACGTCGCCGGGGCGGAATGGCCGAAATCGGTCCCACTGTCCCTTGCCGACCGGCCTTGCGAACTGGTTCCACTCGAGAGGGTGGGAACTGCACCCGCATCAAAAAAGACTGGTTGAACTTGCAGAGGAGTCGTCCGTTCTCCTGGTCGCGCCGACCGGGGGCGGAAAGACGCTGGCCGGATTCCTCCCGTCGCTCATTGCGCTCGAATCCGGCGACTTCAACGGACTTCACACGCTGTACGTTTCGCCGCTCAAGGCGCTCGCGTCCGATATCCACCGAAATCTGCAGCAGCCCGTCAACGATCTTCGGCTGCCGGTGCGAATCGAGGTGCGAACCGGCGATACGCCGCAATCACGGCGAGTCAGGCAGCGGACTGATCCGCCGCACATGCTCCTGACCACTCCGGAGTCCCTTGCGCTCATGCTTTCCCATCCGGACTCGGAACGCATCTTCGGATCTCTCCAGAGAGTCATCGTCGATGAAATCCACGCGCTCGCCGAAAGCCGCCGGGGGGATCAACTCGCGCTGTGCCTGTCCAGGCTCAGGTCACTGGCTCCGTCCATGAGGCGCGTCGGCCTGTCGGCGACGGTCAGGGATCCGGACGCACTCGGTCATTTCCTTTCGGCGGTACCGGAACCGTGCACGATCGTTCACGCCGATAGCGGCCCGTCTCCGGATATCTCTGTCTTGATGACCGACGAAGCGCCGCCGTGGTCCGGTGCCGGAGCCCTGTATTCCATCCCCGCCGTCATTGATGAGATTCGCGGCTCCCGCACGACACTGGTCTTCATCAACACGAGGGCCCAGTCCGAAATCTATTTCCACGCCCTCTGGCAAGCGAATCACGACAACCTGCCGATCGCCCTGCATCATGGCGCCCTGTCACGCGAGGCCCGGGAAAAAGTGGAGGCGGCGATGGTCGAAGGTCGACTACGGGCGATCGTGTGCACCGGAACCCTCGACCTCGGGATCGACTGGGGCGATGTCGACCTCGTGATCCAGATCGGAGCACCCAAGAATGTCCAGAGGCTGGTTCAGAGAATTGGAAGATCGAACCACACGTACAATGCACCCTCGCGGGCAATTCTTGTTCCCGCCAACAGGTTCGAGGTCTTCGAATGCCGGGCAGCCCTCGAAGCGGCGGCCGCACACGACCTCGACGGCGAGCCCCGGGGGGCAGGTGCCGGGGACGTGCTCTGCCAGCACATCTTCATTCGCGCCGCGGCGGGGCCATTCGATGCCGACCAACTGTTTCGGGAAATCAGTGCGGCCGGGCCGTTCTGCAACGTGACGAGGCAGGAATTCGATGCATGCCTGGATTACTGCGCAACCGGAGGATACGCGTTCCAGGCCTATGACAGGTGGCAACGACTGAAACAGCGGCAGGATGGAACGTGGGAACTCCGAGACCCCCGGCGGGCCCGGTCCGTACGCATGAATGTCGGCACGATCATCGAGGAAGACATGATGGGCGTCCGGTTGGGCCGGCGTGGAGGCCGGCCCCTCGGGCGGGTTGAAGAAGCCTTCGCGGCGACGTTGTCAGAAGGCGACACCTTCCTGATGGGTGGCAAGATCGTGCGTTTCGACCGGTTGCGGGAAATGACCGTGGAAGTCTCGAGGTCCCAGGCCCGGCGTCCGCGGATCGCGGTGTACAGCGGGACCAAGTTCGCAACGTCGACCCTTCTGTGCAACCGCGTCATCGCGCTCCTTCAGCCGGAATCGCCACCCGGCGTACCCGACCACGCGATCAACTGGCTCCGTCGACAACGCGAGATTTCGAGGGTCCCCGTATCCGGCCGTTTGTTGATCGAGAGCTTTCCCCACGGGAACCTTGAATGTACGTGCATCTACGGTTTCGCCGGGAAAAACGCGCACCAGACGCTCGGACTCCTGCTGACCCGCCGAATGGAAATTCATGATCTTCGTCCCGTCGGGTTCGTCACGACCGACTATGCGGTTCTGTTGTGGAGTCTGGGCAAGGTCACCGATGCACACATGCTGATGTCACCCGAGAGTATCCGCGCCGGTTTCGAGGACTGGCTTTCCGGAAACGCCGTCATGAAGCGGACATTCAAGACGGTCGCAACCATCTCGGGACTGATCGAACGGAACATCCCGGGAAGCACCCGCAAGACCGGTCGCCAGACCGTTGTTTCCTCAGACATTCTTTACGACACGCTGAGGAAATACGATCCCGATCATCTCCTGCTCCGCCTGACACGGAAGGAAGCCATGCGTGGAATCGTTGACTTCTCACGCATCGAGGACATGTTCAGCCGGGTCAGGGGCCAAATCGACCATGTCCTCGCCCCCCATGTCACACCGCTTGCCGCTCCACTCCTGCTCGAGGTCGGTCGCGTTCCGATTTCCGCGAGCGGAGAAGAGGAGATGTTGTTCGAGACCGCCGGCGAACTGATGAAAAAGGCGGGGCTCGATCAATCCACGATCGCTCAATGACGACCACCCGGCATTCGACCGGAAACGAGGCCGGTTTCGAATCGGAACACGCATTCCGCTTCGAATTCTGCGGTGTATCGCTATGCGCCCTGCCAGACCGTGCGCTCTGGTGGCCGGGCCGCCGGCTTCTCTGCGTCGCCGACATGCATTTGGGGAAATCGGGGAGACTCGCCCGTTCGTCAGGCGCACTCCTGCCTCCATATGAAACGCGCGAGACGCTGACCCGGCTCTCCGGTCTCGTTCGGAATGCAGATCCGGTGACCGTCGTTTGCCTCGGCGACAGCTTTGACGATCTCGAGGCTGTCCGCGAACTCTCGGCTGAAGACCACGAGACTCTTTCAGTCTTGTCGCGAGGCCGCCAGTGGATCTGGATATCGGGCAATCACGACCCTGGCCTGGACCGTGGCGACCTGATGCCAGTGCCCGGCGACGGCGAACCGCCAGGCAATCCCGGTATCCTTTCGGACCAGCTTACCGTGGGTCCGCTGACCTTTCGTCATGTCGCAAATCCCGCCGAAAGCTGCGAGGTCTCGGCGCACTACCATCCGAAATGCCGCGTCTCCGGGTACGGCAGGAGGGTGACAAGGGCGTGTTTTCTCGTCGACGGCAAGCGAATCATCCTGCCCGCGTTCGGACGCTACACCGGAGGCCTCCACTGCCACGAACCCCCTTTGTCGGACCTGATGGCCCCCTCGGCCATCGCGGTGCTGACCGGTACCAGGGCAATGGCGGTCCCTGTCCGTCGCGAAAACTGAGCCCGCCCGGCTCCCGGCCGATCAGGTCAGCAAATCGTCCGGTTCGGGGATCCCGTTGATTCGGCAACATGCGGTGATCGTGTTGGCCAAGAGACAGGCAATTGTCATCGGCCCTACTCCGCCGGGGACCGGGGTCACCGCACCTGCCCGTTCAACGGCGCTGGCGAAATGCACATCGCCAACCAGCTTGAACTTGCCCTCTCCCCGCTCGGGAGCAGGAACGCGGTTGATCCCGACATCGATGACGGTCGCCCCGTCCCTGATCCAGGAACCCGTAACCATTTCCGGCCTCCCCACGGCCGCGATCAGGATGTCGGCTTCGCGGCAAAGGGCCTCGATGTTCCGGGTTCGGCTGTGTGCAATGGTCACCGTACAATGATTCTGCAGCAAAAGGCTGGCCATCGGCTTGCCAACGATATTCGAACGCCCAATCACCACGGCCCGCATTCCGGCAAGCGACCGGTGCTGATCGCGCAGGAGCATGAGGCAACCAGACGGCGTGCAGGGACTCATGGACGCTTGCCCGGTCGCCAAAAGGCCGACGTTCGCGATGTTGAATCCGTCGACATCCTTGTCCGGCCGGATCGAGTTGATGACCAGGCCTTCCCGCAATTCACCAGGGAGCGGCAACTGGCAAAGGATCCCGTGGACCCCGGAATCATCGTTCAGATCCTGCAGACATCCAATGAGTTCGGCTTCGGTCGTCGATTCCGGAAGTTGCCGTACGGACGAAATGACTCCGGCCTCGGCCGCAGCCCTGTGCTTGTTTCGCACGTAGACCATGCTGGCCGGGTCATCCCCGACCAGGACAACCGCCAGTTTCGGAGGACATCCTGACTTCGTCAGCACGGTTGCGTGGTGCGCAACCCTGGCCCTGACCCTTTCGGCAATCAGCTTTCCGTCGATCACCCTTGCCGTCAAGACGCGGGCCTTTCCTCGATCGGTGCGTTTCGTTCTGGCGGCAAGTTCAGAACAACCCGTCGATTTCACCGTCTTCATTCAGGCAGATCGACTCCGCGGCCGGGACCCTCGGCAGCCCTGGCATGGTCATGATCTCGCCGCAGATGGCGACGACAAACCCGGCACCCGCCGACAGGCGAACCTCCCGGATCGGGATCGAATGGCCGGTCGGAGCCCCACGCAGGTTCGGGTCGGTCGAGAAACTGTACTGGGTCTTTGCCATGCAGACCGGCAGGTTTCCATGTCCCTGTTCTTCCCACATTCCAAGCTGATCCCTGATCTTCTTGTCGGCGACGATTTCATCCGCCCGGTAGATTTTCAGGGCAATCGTTTCGATCTTTTCCATGAGCGGCATGTCGTCCGGATAGATCGGCGCGAACCGGGCGGTTCCCGAATCGGCGATTTCAGCGACGCGGGTGGCCAGATCGACCGTTCCGTCGGACCCCATCTCCCAATGCCTGCAGAGAATGGCCTCGGTTCCGAACGCCTCGCAGTATTCGCGCACGCCGCCAACTTCGGCGTCCGTGTCCGAAACGAAATTGTTGATCGCGACGACAACCGGAACACCGAAAGACTTGACGTTCTCGATATGGCGACCAAGGTTCGCGCAACCGTCGCGAACGGCCTGGACGTTTTCCGCGGCGAGATCCGCCCTTGCGACACCTCCATTCATTTTCATCGCGCGAACGGTCGCAACGATCACGACAACCGACGGGGCGAGGCCAGCCATTCTGCATTTGATGTTCATGAACTTCTCGGCACCGAGATCCGCGCCGAAGCCCGCTTCGGTCACGACATAGTCGGCGAGTTTGAGCGCCGTCGTCGTTGCGGTTACCGAATTGCAGCCATGGGCGATGTTGGCGAAAGGCCCGCCATGCACGAATGCAGGGTTGTTCTCGAGCGTCTGGACCAGGTTTGGCTGCAAGGCCTGTTGCAGGAGAACAGTCATTGCCCCGTCGGCCTTGATGTCGCGGCAGTACACCGGCGAACGATCGCGGCGGTAACCGACGATGATCCTGCCCAGCCGCTCCTGCAGGTCATCAAGGTCCGATGCCAGGCACAGGATCGCCATGACTTCGGATGCAACCGTGATGTCGAACCCGGTCTGGCGCGGGAAGCCATTTGCGACGCCACCAAGCGATGCCACGATATCGCGCAGCGCCCTGTCGTTCATGTCCAGGACCCTGCGCCAGGTCACGCGCCGTTGGTCGATCTCAAGGGAATTCCCCCAGTAGATGTGGTTGTCGATCATGGCGCTCAGAAGATTATGCGCCGAGGTGATCGCGTGGAAATCGCCAGTGAAGTGCAGGTTCATGTCTTCCATTGGAACGACTTGTGCGAGTCCGCCGCCGGCAGCTCCGCCTTTCATTCCGAAACACGGTCCGAGGGACGCTTCACGGATGCAGATCGCCGCCTTCTTTCCGATCCTGCAGAGTCCGTCGCCGAGGCCGACCGTCGTCGTCGTCTTGCCTTCACCTGCCGGCGTCGGATTGACCGCAGTCACCAGGATCAGGCGCCCGTCTTCCCGACCCGCCAGTGACTTGATGAAACCCGACGAAATCTTCGCCTTGTCGTGACCGAACGGAACAAGACTCTCCGGAGGAATCCCGAGCATTGCTCCGACTTCCTGGATCGGCCGCTTGTCCGCGGCCCGCGCAATCTCGATATCTGTTCTGAAGGATGCCATGGCTTCCTGAATTCCCTTGTTCAAAAAAACCGGTTCACTGTGTCACGGGGACGACACCGTCATCACCTGTCATGAGTTTTCCGGAAATTGACTGCTGATAACGACTCCGGCCACGCCAATCGCGACGCATCGAATCGCCCGAAACAGCGCAGGTGCGGTCACGCGACCGCGCCGCCGCAACATTCCCCGACCACTGGAAGAACATCCCCGCTCGGAATACCGCAGCGCCGATCAAACCGCCTCACGTTGACGGATTCGGCTTGAATCCGGACCGTCCCCTGGAAGCCTGAGGTTTTTTCGTTTTCGGAATCGCAACGATGCTCTTGTGCAACTCCTTGTCTTCATCGGGCTCATCGTCGTCCCGGTTAAGCGGTTGTCCATTGATGACCGTGGTGATCTCGTCGCCCGTCAGGGTTTCGTATTCGAGGAGACCCTCGGCCAGTCGTTCCAGATCCTGCCGTTTTTCGGTCAGGATTTCCATCGCGGTTTCGAACCCCTCGTCAACGAGAGCCCTCACTTCAATATCGATGTTCTCCAGGGTGTTCGGACCATTGTTCGACATGCCCTGGTAGGGCCCGAGGAAGGTTTCCTCGCGGTTGGCATAGTCGATATTTCCAAGCACTTCCGACATGCCCATCTGCGTGACCATCGCGCGGGCCATCCGTGTAACCTGCTGGATGTCGGAAGCGGCGCCCGAAGTGACGTTTTCCTCGCCGAAAACCAGAACCTCTGCAGCCTTTCCCCCCATCGCCATCGCAATTTTCGACTTCAGTTTACGCTTGGTTATCGAAAGCTGGTCACGCTCGGGCAGGGCCAGGACAAGACCAAGCGCACGACCTCGCGGGATGATCGTCGCCTTGTGAATTGGATCGTGCTGGGGCGAATTCAGCCCGACAATCGCATGTCCCGCCTCGTGATAGGCGGTCAGCTTCTTTTCCTCGTCGGTCATGACAAGGGACCGTCTTTCGGTTCCCATCATGACCTTGTCCTTGGCGTTTTCGAAATCCTCCATGGTGATCGCCCGCTTGCCGGCGCGTGCGGCCGCCAGTGCGGCTTCGTTTACCAGGTTTGCAAGGTCCGCGCCGGAAAACCCCGGGGTTCCGCGAGCGATGATCCTGAGGTCGACGTCGGGAGCAAGCGGAGTCTTTCGGGAGTGGACTTCCAGGATCTTTTCGCGACCCTTGATGTCCGGGTTGGGGACCTGAACTTGCCTGTCGAAGCGGCCCGGACGGAGAAGCGCCGGGTCAAGAACGTCCGGACGATTGGTTGCCGCGAGCAGGATGACGCCCTCATTCGCTTCGAATCCGTCCATCTCGACCAGCAACTGGTTCAGGGTCTGCTCCCGCTCGTCGTTGCCACCGCCGTAACCGACGCCCCGATGCCTGCCGACAGCATCAATCTCATCGACGAACACGATACAGGGGGCGTTTTTCTTCGCCTGATCAAACATGTCGCGAACGCGGCTGGCACCAACGCCCACGAACATTTCGACGAAATCCGATCCTGAAATGCTGAAGAAGGGAACATCCGCCTCGCCTGCAATCGCGCGGGCGAGCAGGGTCTTGCCGGTTCCCGGAGGTCCGACAAGAACCGCGCCCTTCGGAATCTTGCCGCCGAGACGCGAAAACATGGTCGGATTTCGCAGGAACTCCACGATTTCCTCGAGTTCTTCCTTGGCCTCGTCGATTCCGGCGACGTCGTCGAACGTGATCCGGCCCTGTCGTTCGGTCAGCAGTTTCGCCTTCGACTTGCCGAAACCCATCGCGCCGCCCCGGCCGCCCTGCATCCGGTTCATTATGAAAATCCAGACCCCGATCAGCACCAGGAAAGGCAACCAGACCGACAGGGCAGACGCGATGAAAGACTGCTCCTGCGGCTTGGCAATGATCTCGACACCCGATTCCAGCAGGACAGGTGTGACATCAACGCCAGGAGGCACGATCGCCCTGAATTCGGCACCGTTTCCACTCCGGAGGTGGACCGTCTCTCCGTCGATCACGACACTTTCGACATCGCTGTTCTCGATCCGGGCGATCATGTCGGAAAAGCTGATGGTCGTTCCCGAACTGGTAATCTGGTTGCCGTCGAAAAGTCGGAAAAGAACCACGACCAAAAGGAACAGCACGACCCAGATGGCCAGGTTTCTGGCGTTACCCACGACTACGCTCCCCGCATTCTCGTTCGCCGGCGCCGGTCGTCACCGGTTGTGCCGGGCTGCTTTCATCTACAGATAGTCTCCGGGCGAAAGAATTCAATGCGTTACGATCGACCCGAAGAAGGAATTGACGCCGTTTTCCAGAAAACAGTCGCACCCGCGCCTCATACCTGCAAGTGGCGCGGAAATCAATTCGTTCGCCAACCAGAATGACGGGGTCGCCATGATGGCCATTCTGCTGGAATCCTGGCATTTCCAGTCAGGGCAGAAACGGAGGCCGGGTTCCCCGAGCGGCCGAACTTCCGATTCGCGCAGCTCTTCGGGTACCGTGACCCGCCAGCGACCATCAAACATTCCACTCGTGGCGGGCTGGACTTTCATTGCAGACACTTCCCTGCAAACTTCCGCCATGCACTTGTTGCCGTGGACGGCAACACATCCCGACAGTGTCCCGCCGAGGCCGGAGTACAGCGCCTTCTCGAACCGCAACAGTGCGGCCAAACGCGGCCGGTAGTTCGAACCCGAGACCCATTTGAGTGCATGCGCCAACAAGCGGAGCCGGATCTCGGCGGGGGCGCCGCCGTATTGCTCGAGATCGATCAGGACCGATCCCATGCGCGTTGGTTTGGCCACCGTGTTCGCCAACTCCCGCGTTGCGACTTCCAGCCCGAATCTGGCTTGCTTCATTCGATCAGCGGTCGCAACCAGCGTTTCCTGGTCGAGACCCAATTCTTCCAGTTGCCGCCTGGCCTTCCGGACTCGGGATCGAAGAAAGCGGTCGTCCTCGTTGCCGGGGTCCTCGCACCACCCGACGCCGGCCGAGGTCAGGAATTTCCGCAGACTTTCCCGCGAGACCCCCAGGAGGGGCCGGACCCAGTCAACTCCCTGGTCATGTTCGACCGGATACATCGACGCGAGGCCATCGACTCCCGATCCCCTTCCAAGCCTCATCAGGAAAGTCTCGGCCTGATCGTCTCTGGTGTGGCCAAGCAGGACCGCACCAAGTCCTTGCAGCCGCGCCCACGACCCGATCAACCGGCGTCGGGCATCGCGGGCGGCACCCTGGAGATTCCCCGACGCAGGGGCGGAATCCCAACTCAGCGTCTCGTGCTCGATTCCCAGTTCACGGCAGAGAGAGGCAACGAACCGTGCCTCCGCGTCGGCCGCATCCCGGAGGTGGTGGTTGACCGTCGCGCACCGAAGTACGCAACCACTGCCTTTCGACCATGCGTGGGAAAGGAGCAGAAGCGCAACGGAATCACCGCCGCCGGAAACCGCGACACCAAGATTCGCGCCCTGAATTCCTGCCTTGTCGAGAGCGAGCGAAAACGCCGCGCGAACGGAATCGTCATTCACCTGTTCAGTTGCAACCAAACCGGACTCGCTCCCGTTCGGCCCTGCCCGCGACCTCGGGATCGTTCGGAGCGCGAACAGCAGCCTCCGACAACATCAGGCACGCTTCGTCAGCATGTCCAAGTTCCCCGAGGCTGACTCCCAGTCCCAGGATGGCGCCCGACGCATTCGGACCCTTGGGGGAACTGCTGAAACTGTCGAGATATGATGATGCCGCCGATTGCCAGTCCTGCAGGGCAAAGTGGGATTCTCCTTGCCAGAAGCGCACTTCCGCAAATGTCTCGGCTTCGGCGTCGGGATCCAGGGCATTATCCAGGTATTCGAGCGCATCTGCGTAATTCCCCGCCTCGAAGGCGGCCATTGCGACATCAAAGGGGGTTTCGCCCGGATAGACCGGCTCCCGCGGCGCGGCAGCCTCGACCGCAGTGCCGTTACCGGTCGATTCCCCGGAATTTTCGGCCGCTGCCGCCTCGGTCTCTTCGGCCTTCGCGGCATCCGGTTCGGCAGTCCCGAGGGCCGGTACCTTTCCAACAGAAGACAGGTCACCCCCTTCCAGTTCGACGAGCCTGAATTCGAGGTCGCCGATACGCCGGGTGCCGTCTTCGACGATCGTCTCCACCCGGAACTGCAACTCCTCGACCGCACCGGTCAATTGACGCAACTCCGATTCGATCGCATCGACACGTAGCGCAACCGAACCTCCGCGCCTGGCCGAACCGCTCTGAGGCGGCCCTGTCGTTACCAATTGCGATTTCAGGTACTTGATCTCCCCCAAGAGAAATTGGAGTTCTTGCCTGATGTCCGCGAGCGTCGCTTCCGTCGATTCGTCCTGGGCTGGGGCCGGGCCGGTCCAGGAAAAAACAAGGGCAGTGGCGAAAGCGAAGGCTCCGGCGCGAATACCTGAAAGCCGGAATCGGGTAGCTGTCATGGCGGCGCCTAACTCGTGGCTGCACCTTCAAGAACCGTGACCGCTCGCCGGTTCACGGACCAGCAAAATTCGTTCGAACAGGTCTCTGCCGGCCGTTCCTTGCCATACGTGACAGTCCGGATTCGGTCGGCGGTCACACCCTGATTGATCAGGTAATCCCTGACCGCTACGGCACGCCGAACCCCCAGGGCGAGATTGTACTCCCGGGTTCCGCGCTCATCGGCATGGCCTTCGACCGTGGCCGTGAACTGCTGGTATGTCATCAGCCATTCGGCCTGTGCATCGAGGGTCGCCACGGCTTCGTCCGTCAGAGTGCTCTGGTCGACCTCGAAGTAAACCCGATCTCCGGTCAATGTCTGGAAATAAGCGATCGTGCCGGGATCCGAGCTGTCCAGAGTCCCTATCGAAATGCCGCCGGGGCCGGCACCTCCCCCCGGCCCGCCTTGATTTTCGCAACCTGCCAAAGCCGCTGCGATCAAGACAAATGTAAGGATCCTGATCATGTTATTCGCCTCTTGATGTCAACGCTGCGCCGGCTTTGCCAAACGCCAGAAGGGCGCCATGGATCGCACCGCGTAGAACCATTCGTTCCTTCGCACCAATAGCAGACCTGTGACCAAATGTGAATCCGGCACGTTCCGTCGTGGTCACCATTCGATCAAGGTTCCCTGAGGCGAGACCAGGCCGGGTCCGAGCCGAACCCCGGAATGTCGACGCTACGCAGATTTCGCCCGGTCAGGTCCACCGAGAACAGGGACGGAGCGCCATCCCGTCCCCGAGATTCCCTGAAAAACATCAGGACACGGCCATTTGGGGACCATGTCGGGCCCTCATCCAGGAACGATTCAGTCAACAGTTCCTCCCTGGTGCCATCCGTACGCATGACGCCTATGTGGAACCGGTTCCGATCGATCTTGGTAAACGCGATCTGGTCGCCCCGCGGCGACCAGACGGGTGTTCCGTATTGCCCTTGACCGCGACTGATTCGGGCAGGTCTGCCCCCGGTTGCAGGCATGACGTAGAGCTGCTTTCGCCCGCCCCGGTCAGATTCGAAGACGATGTTCTGACCATCCGGCGAAAAGCTTGGAGCGGTATCGATTGCCAGGGATGTCGTCAATTGCCGCCTCGCACCGGTGGCCAGGTTGATGACATGGATGTCGGTATTCCCGGCCGACGTCAATGACAGGACCACCGACCCTCCATCCGGTGAAAACCGGGGGGCGAAGCTCATGCCGAGACCGTTCGGGATGAGCAACCGCGACTCACCGCTCGAAAGATTCATGACGAAAACTTCGGGCTCGCCCCTGCGATAGCTCGTGAAGATCAATTCATTGCCTGAGGGCGAAAATCGCGGCGCGAGCACGATATCTTCGCCTTCTGTCAGGAACTCGTGATTGGCTCCGTCGTAATCCATCACGGCAAGGCGCTTGATACGGGCGTCCTTCGGTCCGCTCTCCGCGACATACGCAACACGGCTGTCGAAATATCCCGTCTCGCCCGTAAGTCGGGAATAGATCACGTCGGAAATCCGGTGCGCAATGCGCCGCCACTGCGATTGCCGCCCGCCCAGGCGTTGCCCGGCACCAAGTTCTGCCTCCACGAACACGTCATAAAGGCGAAATGAGACCTCAAGGCGCCCACCGTCGAGAATCCGGACAGCGCCAATCACGAGGGCCTCGGCGTTGATCACTCTCCAGTCACTGAACTGAACCGGGTCTTCGAAATTCCGGATGGTTGCCAGATGGGCGCTTGCAGGTATCTCGCGAAATATTCCGGAGCCCGTCAGATTTGCTGCCACAACAGCAGTGATGTCTCTCGCGACTTGCCGGCTGTTTGCCTGTCCGGAAGCAAATTCCGGAATTGCAATCGGCAAGGGTGTGATAACCCCTTCGGTGATTTCGATCCTGAGCGTGCTTTCCTGAGCTAACAGGCCGCTCGTCCAGCATGCCGAGATCAGCAAGTGCAGGCTTGCTGCGAGTACGAATGATCGTCCAGGTTTCATCGAAGCACCATATTTTCCGGGTTAAACACGACCTCCATGCTCCGCCAGTGTTCGTACTTGTCAACTGGCAGATCATAGGGCTGGCACCGCATCACGGCGCGTCTGGCGGCATTGAATGCCTGCCTGATTTCATTCGTTTCGATCGAACCCGGTTCGATGAGCCGGGGGGATCCCTTGACGCTGCCGTCGCGGTCCAGCTCGACACCAAGCGTGACCTTCAACTCCGAGTCGTTTCGGATGCCTATCGGTACGCTCCAGCATTGCTTGATGGCGAACTTCAGGCCTTCGGATTCTTCCGTGGTCAATTGCTGGGGAGTGGGCGCAGGCGGTTGGGCAGCCGTGTCCGGGACAACCAGCGGCGCTTGGGCCTGATCCTGTTCCAGTTCCTCCAGCAACGCGGCAACCACCGTCTCCTCTTCTCCGGGATCCTGAACCTGCTCCAGTGCCGGCATTGGCCGTGGCAGAACCACAGATGGCTGGGCGGGAAGGTCAAGTGGATCTGGTTGTGAAACAGCGACGGTCTCGGGTTCGAGAAGTTGGACCTCCGGTTCCGGAGCCAATTCGGGCTCAACCGCGCCCGTTTCCGTTTCGGCCACGGTTTCGATCAACCTGTCAGGTTCCGGGTTATCCTCGACCTGAATTTCGACAGTTGCAACAGGAGGCACTTCGGGTTCGCTTGCAGGGATTGCCGGCAGTTCTTCCGGTACTGCCAGTTCCGGGAGCATCGAGATCGTATCCGGTTCGGGTTCCTGTGGCTCGATTGCGGACAATAAAGGTTCTTCAACCGGTTGGCGAGTTTCCAACGTCTGAGGCGCAGGAGTTGACAGCGCCAAAAACTCGGAGTGGGTGATCACCGACACCTCTGTCACCTGTATGGCTTCCGTGCGGTCACCCCTGAAGAAGGGGCCGCCAAAAATCGCGGCCAGAACAACCGCGCCATGGACAGCGCCAGATATTTTGGTTCCGGTCTGCATGTTCCGGATCCGTCAACTGCCGTTCTCTGGTCCATCGAGGGTCGGACCTCCGCCATCCGTGACCAGGCTGACATTGTCAAATCCGCTTGCGTCCAGCGCACCGAGGATTTCCATGACACGGACGTAAGGAATCGAGCCGTCCGCCCTGACAAAGATGGTCCGTCCGGCACGCTCGCCCGCGATTCCACGGAGCGTGCCAACGAGTTCCGTTCGTTCGACTTCATTGTCAAGGATGTAGATGCGACCGTCCTGATCGATCGTGACGCTCAATGGTTCCTCGCTGTCGTCTGGAGCCGCAAGGGGATTGGCCGCTGTATCCGGCAGATCCACAACGACGCCGACGCTCAGCAAAGGCGCGGCGACCATGAAGATGACCAGCAAGACCAGCATCACATCCACGAACGGGGTGACATTGATCTCCGCCATGGGGCGGAAACGCATCTTGCCGCCCTGGTTGAATACCCTGCTGCGTCCCTGTTCCATGTTCTTCCGCATGACTGCCCGTCGCGGGCAGGTTGCCTTTGTCCTGTCTCAGTTCCCGGATTCCAGATGACGTGATAGGATTGCGGCGAACTCCGAGGCGAAGCTATCGAAACTGCTCAACAGACGGTTCGCATCGGCCGACAGCTTGTTGTAGAAAATGACCGCCGGGATCGCGGCCAGCAGGCCGAGCGCGGTTGCGACAAGCGCTTCGGCGATTCCTGGCGCAACCACGGCCAGATTGGTGCTTTGCTGGATGGCGATTTCCTCGAACGCATTCTTGATTCCCCAGACCGTGCCGAACAATCCCACGAAGGGAGCAATTGACCCGACCGTTGCGAGAAACGTCAACCCGCTCGTCAATGACTCGGCCGCTTGTGCGATCGAGACATCCATTGCCCGTTCAATTCGGGCCTGAGCTCCCGGCATGAATCCGCCCCCGTGCCGGCGGGATCTGCGCCATTCGATCATGCCGGCAACGAATACCCTCTCGGCGACGCCGGTCGGGTCCTTGCGAATTCTCTCGAACAGTTCATCAAGCGGGGTTCCGGACCAGAATTCCTGCTGAAACGATTCTGCGTCGCGGCGGGCCGTCCGGAAGTTCAGAAGTTTCTGGATTATGATCGACCAGGACCAGAAGGACGCAAGCAAAAGGATAACGATGACAACCTTGACGGTGATCGTCGCGCGCAGAAACAGCGCCAGCATGGAGAAATCGATCTCTCCTGCGGCCGCAAGCGTTTCGGATTCCATCTAGTCGTTTTTCCTGCCAGAGCCCAAGACTGTTCGATGGTTTGAATTTTGCCTCCCGGCTCATATAGTCAGTGTCGGATTAAATCTCCACCAAAAAAGAGACATTTGACCTGTGTCGCATCGTGCGGTCGCCGGCTGACCGGATGGCCGCCGCAGGCATAAACAGGTCCATTCTCCCCCCAGGAACATTCTTTTGTTCTGACTGAGTTGTGTGAGGTGATGGAGATTTTGCCTTGAGCCGGCATTCAAGCTGGATCCGGCCGTGACATTGTTTGTCATTTGCGTGGTCTGGGGAATGTTCGCTTGCCGTGGACGGCTGTCATGGCTCTGCCCGGGTCCGCTGATGGGGTTTTCGGTCCTGTCGGGCACAGGTGTTCGCACCGCGCCGCTCGACGGCGCGTCCGGGCGCTTTCTGCTCCAGGTTTGGGTCTGCGGGATTATGCGGTTGGCGCGATCAGGATCGCGTCGAGGGCCTCCTGCGCCCGTGCGGCATAATGGCGATTGGCCTCGGGCATGAAACGGAAGCGGCCGCCACAGCGCACGATGGCGATGGCCGCGTTGGTCAGGCAGGCGAGATTGCGTGGCATGTGCCGCACATACGCCCGGCATCGGTCTTCGTCGTAGGTGAAGTCTCGAACGTAGTGGACCCGGTTCTCGATGTGCCAGTGGTTGCGCACCAGGGCCAGCAATTCCTCGGGTCCGGCGCGCGCGGCGTCGAGCGAGGTCAGGCTCCAGATCACTTCGGTGCTGCGCGCGCCGGTCTTGATGACCTCACGCTCGCGCGCGATGCACAGTGCCTGCTGGCGCCCGTGGAGAGCGGCGTATCCGTCCCATTCGGCGCCGGAGAGGTCGACGACGGCACAGCGGCGTCGCTCGATCCGGCCATGGCCCTTGTCGATGGTTTCGTGCCAGGGCGCGTTGGTGAAGTCGATCGCCTTGAGCTCGTTGTGGATGGTTTCCTGGTTGTCCTTGATGGCGCTGAGCACATAATCGGCATCGCTCTCGAGCAGGTAACGCGCGGTCTCGTGCTGGGCATGCATCGCGTCGAGGGTGACGGTGCGCCCGGCGAGACCGAGCCCGCTGGTGAGTTTGCGCACGGCCGGGATTTCGTTGCTCCTGGCATCGACCTCGACCTGCTTGAGGACCAGTCCGGTCCCGTGCTCGACCGCGGCGACCATCATGCGCCGTCCGTCTTCGGTCTGCTTCGAGGCGCCCCGGATGTCCTTTCCGTCCATGGCCACGGGGGCATGTGCGTCGCCGTGCTGGGCGGTCCATTGGCTGATGGCGTTGTCCAGCGTGTCGGGCGGCAGCTGAGCGAGGATGGTGTGGAAGGTGGTGGTGGTCGGCGCGGTGTAGCGTTGCTTGCTCTCGCTCCAGAACGCGCCCACGGCCTCGAGTTGCTCCTGCGCGAGCAGGGCGGCGAACTGGGCGAAGGCGGTCACGCCCCGGTAGCCGGCAAGCCGGGCCGCGACCGCGATCGCCAGAATGGTCCTGAGCGGATAACGCTTGCCCCGGGCATGGCGGCACTCGGGCACGTCGCCCAGGCATTCGAACAGGCTGCGCAGCCGCGGCGTCGCCATCGGTTCGCCGTGTTGCCCGGCCCCCCAGTGTGGCGGTGTCTCGCTCCGGCCCAGCGCCTCTGTGGCGCCCTCTGTCAGTTCGTACACGAAGATCTCCTTGGGTTGGCCGTGATGGCGCCAGCGCGCCGCGCCGCCGGGTTCGCGGGCAAAGCCGCGCGTGAAGCCCAGGGAGCGCCAGTTCGACGCGCGGTAGCAGGTCCCGGCAAAGAGCGCCGGGTCCACGAAGGTTTCCGCCAGAAACACCGGAAAGCCGTGAACCGCCTGCATGTCCGCAGACAGCCGCCGCAGGCTCAGCCCCAGAACCCGCGAGGCCAGGTTGCGCACCCGTTCAGGCGTGAGGATGACGAAACGGGAATTGTTGGCGATCAGGTGCAGACGACGGAACTGCTGCTCGGACGTCCAGCCGATCCAGCGGTCGCGCGCAGCCAGCTTGAAGGCGCCGGATTGCCAGCCGATCAGTGCGAGCCAGGTCTCACCATGCACCGCGACATGGCGCAGGCCCTTGCCGAACACGCCATGGAACGACAGGTAATGGTGCTCCTCCACCAAACGGTCCCAGCGCCGGTGCTCCCGATCACCCCAGGTCGGGCGCACCGAAACAGAACGCAAGTCAATCAACGAATCAGGGGCCGGCAGCGTCTCCATGACCCGCACTGTGCCATAGCGAAAACAGAATGGCCAGTACCTATATCAGGCCAAACCCATCACCTTGCGAACAAAAGAATAGCCCTGATTCTCCCCCCGGCTTCGACGTAGCTCCCGCCATGACCCAAGAAATCGCCATTCGGGAATCACTGTGTTCCTCCAAAAGGTTGTCCGAACCCTGATGCTCCGGTAAACCCACGACCAAAGGAGGGATTGAATAAAGGAGGGATTGAATATTGAAATACAAGGTTCAAGCGACACCTTTTTCCGGGAATCAAGTTTGTTCGAACACCGTTTGCCTTTCGCGAGAAAGTCCGAGGCACGACCGAAGGTGGCCTGAAATCCCGCTGCAACGGCCCATGAGACACCGCGTGCACCGATGAGCCCCGGGACCCGGAAATCCTTTCTGTCAGGAGGACTCTTTCCCTGGCTCGTCGTCATCGTGGCCATATATGTGCTGCTTGTGGCTGTCGGCGTGATCGGAAAGGGCTTTCGCCAGGTAAGCGGCGGAACGGAAAACGTCGAGTCCCTGTTCGCATTTGCGACGAATCCGTTCATCGGTCTTGTTCTCGGCATTCTGGCGACGGCACTGATCCAGTCGTCGAGCACCGTTACATCCATCATCGTTGGCCTCGTGGCGGGAGGAATGCCCATCGCTGTGGCGATACCGATGGTCATGGGCGCCAACGTCGGGACGACCGTAACCAACACGCTTGTCAGCTTCGGTCACGTGAAACGACAAGGGGAGTTCAGGAACGCGTTCGCCGCGGCAACCGTGCACGACTTCTTCAATCTCCTGAGCATCGTGATATTCCTGCCGTTGGAGCTGGCGTTCGGAGTCCTCGAAAAACTGAGCGGCATGGCGACCCATTTGGTCGAGAACATCGGTAGTGTCGATGCTTCGGGGAAGGGCATTGTAAAGGTCGTCGTGGGTGCCGGTACACGCCTGGTGGAGTCTGTAACCGCTTCGCTTCCAGACCTGTGGTCGGGTACGATCTTGATCGTGGTGGGGATTGCGCTGATTCTGCTCTCGATCACGTATCTTGGGAACGCGCTGAAGACCGTGTTCGTGGGCCGAGCCCGGGGTTTTCTGCAGGCAGCCGTCGGCAAGGGTCCGGTTACCGGCATTCTTTCGGGCACACTGGTGACTGTGCTGGTTCAATCGTCATCGACGACGACCAGCATCATCGTGCCATTGGCGGGAAGCGGCGTCATCAAACTTCGCCATGTCTACCCGTTCACGCTTGGCGCAAACATCGGAACGACAATCACCGCGCTTATCGCCGCGACCGCGATTACCGGGGCCACTCATGCGGTCGCGCATCAGATCGCAATTGCGCATTTTCTCTACAATCTGCTGGGCGTTGTCGTCATCTACAGCATCCCCTGGCTGCGAGGGATCCCGATTGCGGGAGCCGAATGGATCGCAAGGATAGGGAGTGAGCAAAAGGGCTGGGCGCTCGCGTATATTGTGTCTGTATTTTTCGGCGTTCCCGGGGCGCTCGTTTTTTCGAAGGCATGGCTTTTTTGAGCGCCGCGCGAACCTGGTGAAGTCGGGGACCGGCAGGCCGGCCCGAAGGCTGGCCGTATCGTCAATTGCCACCTCGATTTCGGGACCTGGCGCGCGATGCCCCGAACCAGCCGGATTCCCTGGCACACCGCATTGCACGGTGTCGGATTCGGCGCTCATTCCCGGCTGTCGGAATCGAGCCCCTAGCGGTCTACATTCGGGGCGCCCTGGCAAGGGGACGAATCATCTCCTGTTGGCCTGCCCGGACATGACCGGGCGCCATCGCCATCATCACCGTAGCGACCAGATTAATGCGTGAAGCCCGCCACCTGTCCAAGGCCCGGTCGCAGCAGGCTCATGAGACACTCGGAGCCCGGATCCGCCATTTCGGGCACACACGGTCGGTCTCCATCTATCTGGATTTCCTGCCATGAACGACCTTTCTGGATGCGCTCATCACCCGAAGTCTCGATGCCGGCCGTTCCCGGAAACTAGGAAATACCACAATAGCGAAAATTTGCCGCAAGCAGACACATCTGATTGACAACTCTCTAGCTCCAATGAAGAATGACGCCTACGATTGATCGGCAGGATAGCACAATGGAACAACTGATCCTGTTCTTGGATTTCCTTTTGAATTCCTTTCTCTTGCTCGGTCCCATGCTGTTGCTTGGGCTGTTCCTTGCCGGTCTGATCCACGTGTTCATATCCCGCGAAGCGGTCCTGAAGTACCTGCATCAGGACGGTCTGAAGTCCGTATCGCTCAGCGCAGCATTCGGCGTACCCGTACCACTTTGCAGCTGCTCGGTCGTACCGGTCGTGGCGGAGATGCGCCGCAAGGGGGCCTCGCGCTCGGCCTGCATGTCGTTCCTGATCACGGCGCCCGAAACCGGGGCCGACTCGATTCTGGTCACCAACGCGTTCTTCGGTCCGATTGCGGCCGTTGTCCGGCCGGTGATCAGCTTCATTACCGGAGTTGTCGCCGGAATCTTCTGCATCGGCCTGATTCGCGACAGTGATGCGGACGTGCTGGAACCCGAAGAAGAAAGCGCCGGGTCAGACGACCACCATGGCGGGCACGACCACGGTCATGGTCACAGTCATAGTGAAGGTCACGGCCACAGTCATGGCCACAAAACCCTCATTCCGGGCGATGACGACTGCTACATCAGCCCGGGAACACTCAAGGCGTTCTTCCTGTTGTGGATTGCCAAACTTGGCGAGAACATTGGCCGTGTGAGGACCATGACATGGATAAAACCGGAATTCTATCGCCAGTTCAGACCCGATGCACCGGAGCCGCGGGCAATACCTGACGATTTCGGGCGGGATCTCAGCGGCCTGTCGTTTACGACTGTGTGTCGTCACATCCTGCGCTACGGATTCATTGAAGTTGCCGACGACATACTCTTTGCCCTCCTGGTTGGTGTGGCGCTCGGGGGGCTCATCTTTCTCGCGATTCCAAGCGATCTCATGAACTACGAATATGCGCGTTGGCTGTCCTATCCGGTGATGGTGCTGGTCGGTATTCCACTTTACATCTGCGCATCGGCCAGCACGCCAATTGCTGCCGCGCTGGTAGCCAAGGGTTTCAGCCCGGGAGCGGCACTCATCTTCCTGATGACTGGACCGGCGACCAACACCGGCACGATTGCCATTGTCGCCAGCCAGTTCGGTGCGCGATTTGCTTCGGTTTATGTCGGTTCCGTCATCGCCGTAACCGTGGTCCTCGGAATAATCGTCGACCTGCTGCTGCTCGCGTTCGGACTGTCGCTGGCGGTGAACCTGGACGCCTCCGATTCACCGGCGATCGCGTTCCTGCAGTGGACCGGTGCGCTCGGACTGTTCGCGCTCATGTTCTGGCGATTCCGCGCCGGAGCCTTGAAGAGCGGGTACGAAGACCTGCTTCTGAATCTGCGGTACTTTTCCGGCCCGACAAAGTCCTGGTGGTCCAGGATGACGGGAAATGCTCCGGTCAGGGGGCTCCTGCGCCCGCGCACCGTAGCAGGCGCCTCGGTCTGGACGACAGCGGTCGCGGCGTTCCTGTTGAGTGGCTTCGTGGTCGTGAACCCCGCCGAAGTCGGATTCGGACGCCTGTTCGGTGCGGTGGTCTGGCGGGACCTGCCGCCAGGCTTGCACTACATGGCGCCTTGGCCCCTGGCCAAGGCCGACAAGTGGCCGGTCCGGGAGGTCAAGACTCTCACGAGTGGCGATGCCCACGAGTACCTGACCGGCGATGTCAACCTGATGTCGATGTCGCTGAACGTGCAGTACCGGGTCAGCGACCCCTACATCTATCATTATCGCATCTCGAACCCGGAACAGTTGATCGATGACAATATCCGGCGGGAACTCCGGAAATTCGTGGCCGGGCGAACGCTGGACAGCCTGCTCAACGTCGAACGCTCTGCCTTGCAGGATCATATCCGGCAGGTATTCGAAGACGAGGTTTCTGGCGGTGATCGACTCCTGCTTGACGCCATCGAACTGGTCAAGGTCAACCTGCTGGCCGTGAATCCGGTCGGCGAGGCCATGAACGCATTCCGGGAGGTCTCGAGTTCCCAGGATGACCGGGAGCGAATCGTCGTCAACGCGCAGCGCCTGGCGGTTTCCCTGATTCCGCTTGCACACGGCAATTCCGTCTTTGAAATCGAACAGGCAAAGGGGGAAGCGGTTCGGCGTTCTGTATCTGCGCAGGCGGAAAGCAATGCTCTCCGGTGGGTCGCTGATGCGGTCAGCAAAGCGCCCGACGTGTTACGCAACATGCTTTGGCGCGAAAAACTTGAGGCGTCACTTTCCGGACGCAGCAAGATCGTTGTTCCGAACGATGGCGTCCTGAACAAGGTCGCATTGTGGAAGTCATCAAACAGTACCGCGGCTCCAGGGGCGCATTTGCTCGAACGCCCCGATCACGACACAGCCGGTTCTGCTGGAGGCAATCATGAGTAGAGGCAAAATACTTGCGTCGGTAGTGGCGATCTTGCTGGCCGGCTTGCTCATCTACGATATTCATTTCATTATCGATGAATCGGAACAGGGGGTGTTGACCAATTTTGGCAAGGTCGCACCACCGGTCAAGGAACCCGGGCTGCATTTCAAGTTGCCGACGCCCATCGCCCGCGTTTACAAGGTCGACCGGCGCGCACGGCCCCTGACCAATCTTCAGCAGGAACTGATCACCGAAGATCAGAAGAACGTCCTGGTCAACGGTTACCTGCTTTGGCGCGTCGCCGACCCGATCCGTTACGTGGAGGCCATCCGCACCGAAGCGAATGCCGTTGCGCGACTGAGCGATCTCTACAGGTCCGCCGCAGGCATCCTCGTGAGCAACAGGTCGCGCGACGCCTTCGTCAGCCTTGGGCTCGAGCACCAGGATCTGGCTGAAACCGGGCGGGAGCTGCTCGAACAGATCAAGCCGGTCGCTGCCGCCGATTACGGAATCGAGGTCATCAAGGCGGGTCTGGTCGAGTACACCTTGCCGGCCGCGAACCGGCCAAGCGTCATCAAACGCATGATTTCCGAACGGGCCCGCATCGCTGCGCGTTATCGGAGCGAAGGCGAGGAACGGGCAATCGGCATAGAGGCGTTTGCGATCAACGAACACGAGAAGATCATGGCGACCGCGCACGCCGAGGCCACCGAGATCCTCGGCCAGGCCGAAGCAGAAGCCCTGGAGACGCTTGCCGATGCATACCGGCAGGACCCGGAATTCTACAAGTTCATCCGGGCGCTTGACAGTTATGACGCGATCATCGACCAGAACACGACGTTGATGCTGCCGTCCGATTCCGAGCTGTTCAGGTATCTTGATGAAATCGAAATCCCCGGGGCACTGTCACCGGTGGAGGCTTCTGAATAGGGACGGGAAAGATGCCTGAGACCCACCCTTCGGAAACCCTTGCATCAAGCACCCAGGTTATCCACGCGGTGTTCGACAGGTACCGTGGCCGGCAGGCGCGGTTCCTGGGCTGGCTGGCCGGAATCGCGATCCTGTTGTTCCTGGCCGGTGGAATCTACATCGTCAAGAAGGAGGAACAGGCTGTCCTTACCCGATTCGGCAAGGTCATCGATGCGGAGGTCCTGCCGGGTATCCATTACGCCATTCCACTGATTGACAAGGCCCACATCCGGAAGGTCACACGGATCATGCGCCACAACGTGGCGACCAAGGGCGATGATGGCAATGTCGAGTTCTCGATTCTCTCTGGCGATGCCAATCTTTTCGAAGCCGACGTGGCGCTTCAATACAAGATCGGCAATCTGCGGAATTACCTCTATGAAACCACCAACCCGGAATTGGTGCTGACCCTGACGGTCCGCGAATTCCTGATCGATTCCATGGGCCAGAACTTCATCGACCTGATTTTCACCTCCAACCGCGACATAATCCAGAACGAACTCTTTGAAGAGACGAAAGCCTATCTTGCAGGTCACGACATCGGGATCGAACTGCTGGCACTCAATATCGTCGACTTGCGCCCGATCGAGGAAACCGTGCCGGCATTTCGGGACGTCAGCGACGCGATTGCCGAGAGCATACAGGCGGTCAGTGACGCCAACCGCCGGACCGAACGCATCCTGGCCCGTAGCCGGGGCCAGGCGGAAGCCGTGGTCATGAATGCGAGGGCCAAGGCCCGGGAAAGGAAGTTGCAGGCCGCCAGCAATGCCGAGGTCTTCGGAAAACTGTTGGCCGCATACCGGGAACAACCGTCGTCGGTAACCGTTACGCGCTATTGGCAACGCATGCGCAGCATTTTTCGGGACGCCACAGTTTCGGCAATCAATTCAGGTGATGCCGCAACGACGATTGACATCAACATGATCGAGGGATTCGTTCCGGGCGTCGGGCGCGCACCCACCTTGGCAGCCGCTGCCGGTCCCGATCGTGCAACTCTGGCCGGGTCAAGGCTGACCCTGAGTGAGGCCAGCGAACAAGGCAGCCATGGATATGAACAGGTCAAGATTGATCGGGCCCTGTTCGACGGGCGGTTTCACGATTCCACCGCCGAACGACATCACCTGAGCACGGCCAGGCTCCGGTCGTTGATATTTGACGATTTGTCGATCTTTGGCCACCGTCACGTCGCGAAGAGCAGCGTTGCTGTTGCCGCCGAACAGCAGGAGCCCCCGCTGGTTCAGAAAACCGTGGTTGCCGAAGAGGATGACGCAACGGGAACGGGCGTGGCAGCCACGGAAACCGAAATTCCGGAAGGTGGGGATGTCCAAGGCGAGTAGACTCGGTGCCCTGATCGCATCCGCCATACTCGTCGCCCAGGTTGGCCCCGCAACCGTCGCCTCCGCGGCACCCGGCGTCGTCGAGGATTCGATCGCATTCAGCCAGATTGCCTGTTTTTCCGGAGCCTGCCGGACGCCTGGGCTGCAGTATCGCGCAGGCATTCTGGCGGCGTTCCAGGAACGAAATCGGCAGGGGGGCGTCCAGGGCAGGCAACTCAAGCTCGAGATGCACGACGACCGTTATGAACCCGACCTCGCGGAAGAGATTGCCAGGGCCGTGGCATCAGAGAACGATGTCTTCGCGATAATCGGTGGCGTGGGCACGCCAACGGCAAGACGAATTGCGCCGGTCCTGCGGAAAGCAAACATCCCGTTTGTCGGCATCCTGTCTGGCGCCGATTTCCTGCGCGATGCCGCGCGTTATCCGAATGTCGTGCACCTGAGACCCGCCTATAGTGTCGAGGTTCACGCGCTTGTCGACCACTTGCATGAGGAATACGGAGCCCGGCGGTTCGGTATCCTTTACCAGGACGATTCGTTTGGGCGATCGGTCCTGCGTGCCAGCAAAGAAGCAATGGCTTCTCACGGGTTGCGGCTGGTGGCGAAGGCGACTTACTCCACTCATTCGCACGCCGTACAGGATGGTATCTTCACATTCGCCACCGCTAACACCGACGCCGTTCTGTTGGCAACCGGGACACGTGCGGCCGCGGACTCGATCGTGACTGCCCGATTGCTCGGTTACGAGTTCGTGTTTGCCGTCTTGTCTGTCGTCGGGGTTGATCGGCTGCTCGGATTTGTCGAAGACCAGATCGATCCAACCGTGGCATCAAGAATCGTCATGCACGTCGAGGACACGAATAGCGAACTGGTGAGGAAGTTCCGTTCGGCGTTTTCCGCCTACCAGCAGGCCAACCTGGGAGAGGAAGATCGTACCCTCGATTCCATCGCGCTCGAGGGCTACATACTGGGTCGCTTCGTCGTTGATGTGCTCGAACAACTACCGGACAAACCCACACGCGAGCAGTTCCTGGCGACCGCACTTTCTTCGCCGGCGCCGATCAAGATCGACGATTGGAGGATTTCCTTCGAGGCCGGCAGCAATTCAGGGTCGAGCTTCGTAAGGTTGGACACGCTGACAAGTGAAAATTCCGGGAGGGTGATCTCCGAGTGAAAAAGATTGACGATTTCCAACACGAAGAAACCGGCGAAGAGTGGCTACGCGAGGGTTACAAGGTCGTGTCCATGCGACGGAACATCATGTTCCGCATGCTCCAGGAATCGACCCGGTTCCTGTTGTTCGGGAATGCCGGTGGCACCGGACTCATCATCGGTATCATAAGTGCCGCCGGCGGCCAGGACTCGACAGTATTTCACTGGTTCGCCCTGACGACCGTCATGGTGTTCGGTCTGGGCACCCTGACGTCGGCCTTGACCATGTTCCTGGTGACCATGGTTTCAGTTCGGGAAGCCCACGGTAGCGAATCTGCGCTAAAGCGATTTGTCGACGGGGTTGGCGACAGGTCCGAGGTCATGTTCAACATCGAGGACCAGACCTGGCGCCTTGCCGATTGGGCGACATTGACCGGTATCGTCAGTGCCGCCGCCTTCATCTTGGGTGGTTTGTCGGGGATCGGCCTGCTGGTCGCCTTTTTCTAGGCGCATCCTCTCGGGTTGGAAACAGTGGCGCCCGTTGCTGACGACTGAACCAGGTCTACCTCGGACGCCAAAGTATCAGTTGTCCGCCGGTGGAGCAGTGAACAGGTTATACCGTCAACTCACACTCCCGTCCCCGCTTCCGGTTCGGCGCACCGGACACCCTGAGGTCGGCCCGGCCCGGCACCTGGGACGCTCACGCGAATCGCGGTTCGACGCAAGACCTGGGCAGCAAAGCTCGCATCCGTCGGCAGGTCTCCCGCATGGAGATTCCTGACGACCGACAGCCGGTGCGCAAGGCCGAGTCCAACGGCGCTATGGTCGCTCGTCGACGTTGGAAGTCGTCGTCAGGTACCGCCGCCAAGGCACTCCGAAAAGGCGTCAGCCATGTCATCCATGATCGTGAACCAGGCGTCAGGTCCCGGCTCGACATCGACGCCAAGCGGATCAAGGGTTGCCGTCCTTACCCCGGTTCCTTCCACGATTGTATCGACCAGATCGGGCTTGAACTGTGGTTCAACGAACACGCACCGAACCTCGTCGTCGGACAAGGCAGACCTGAGTTCCGCAAGCCGCTTTGCACTGGGTGCCCGGGATGGGTCCACGGCGACCGAGCCCGTGGGCTCAAGATGAAATGCACGTTCAAAATACTGGTAAGCATCGTGAAACACGATGTAGCCTTCACCCTCGACCGGTTCCAGTTGCCTGGCAAGAGAGTCCTTTTGGGTTTCTATGCGCAACAGCATCCTGTCGGCATTTACGCGATAGGCCGTGGCCCGGTCGGGATCCATTCCCGCAAGTATCTCGACTAAAGTCTGGACAATCCTGCTTGCGTTGGCGGGATCGAGCCAGATGTGCATGTCGAATTCGTCGTGCTCGTGACCGTGATCAGCATGCTCGTCAACGTGGAATCCTTCCTCTTCCTCGCCTTCGGCATGTCCTTCCTCTTCCTCGCCTTCGGCATGTCCTTCCTCTTCCTCGCCTTCCTCCTCATCGCCGTGGCCGTTTTCTGCCTCCTCGTCATGGTGCTCGTCTTCTTCTTCCTCGCCGGCATGGTCATCTTCGCCAAACAGCCCTCCTGGGCGCGTCGGCAATAGCCTGATTCCGGGAACTTCATGGAGCGTAATGACCACCGCATCCGAACCCAGGTTTTCGATCGGTCGGGCCAGGAATGTTTCCATGTTTTCGCCGATCCAGACGATCAATTCCGCCTGATCGAGCCTTTGCGCTTCGGATGGTCGAAACTGGTAGGTGTGCGGCGACGCAGCTCCCCGTAACATCAACCATGGCTCGCCGATATCGACCATGATTCCTGCGATCAGGGAATGGATCGGCTTGATGCTGACTGCAGTATCGGGCGCCTCGGCATCCGCCGAAAACGCGGTTGCACCAATGCAGCACGCGGCAACAAATGGTAATCGTTTCATTTCATTCTTTCCGTCTTGCTATTATTACAGACTGACCGCCTCGTTCGAACATACGGCGTACGAATTTGCCACTTGCACGATCTGGATAGGCAATCCTCGTTCCTGGCAGGTAGATTTGCCGGTCGTTGATGTTATGATGAACGACATGAATTGCAACGGGACGATCATGCCATCCCATGTTATTTTCATTGTCAGGCAAGTCAAGCTGTGGTTGACGCAATGAATTCGTTCTTGACTGCGACCTGTCGATCAACCTTCGGGCCGAGGCGTTGTTCGTGAAGGGCAGGTCCGCTGTTGACATTCGGTGAGGCCATGGGAGGCGCGAACTCCGAGGGTGCGTCGAGGCCCGGGCCGCTGGTTTCAGTTCACGGCGTAAGTGTCAGGTTCGGTCGCAGGACCGTTCTGGATCGAGTCCACCTGGCCATCCACCCCGGCGAAATCGTTACCCTGGTCGGATTGAACGGCGCCGGAAAGTCGACGTTGGTGCGCGTCATCCTTGGCATCATCAAGCCGTTTTCCGGCACGGTGCGCCGCGTTCCCGATCTGCAGGTCGGATACTCTCCCCAACATGTTCCCCGTGACCCGATCATGCCGATGACAGTCAGGCGTTTCTTGACACTTGGCGCCGCTGCATCCCGCGAACGACTTGACGCCGTGCTGCTGGAGGTTCAGGCCAACCCGATACTGGACTATCCTTTGTCCGAGATTTCCGGGGGTGAAATGCAGCGGGTGTTGCTCGCCCGCGCCTTGTTGCGTCGGCCGGACCTGCTGGTGCTCGACGAACCCCTTGCCGGCGTGGACATAACCAGCCAACACGAACTCTATCGTCTGATCGCCGATATCCGGGACCGGCACGGTTGCGGTGTCCTCCTGGTTTCACATGACCTCCACCTCGTCATGGCTGCAACGGATGCGGTCGTGTGCCTGAATCGGCACGTGTGTTGCAGCGGCAAACCCCGGGACGTACTGCGCGACCCCGAGTTCGCGTCACTGTTTGGTCACCACCTGTCCGAGTCGCTCGCGGTTTATCAGCACGCCCACGACCATCGGCACGATGCGCTTGATAACCCCCGAGCGTTCCCGCCCGGCGAAACCGACGGCCATTGAAGGCGGCACCGGAACCCATGTTCGAGGATTTTTTTCTGCGCGCCCTGTTCGGCGGCATCGGTGCGTCAATCGCAGCCGGTCCGGTCGGGTGTTTCGTCGTGTGGCGGCGCATGGCATACTTTGGCACGGCACTTGCCCACACCGTGCTGCTTGGAATCGCGCTCGGTTTCCTTCTTTCGATCGAACCCATCATTTCGGTTTTTGCCATCTGCGCCATCGTGGCGGGATGCCTGGTCTTGTTGGAACGCCAGCGATACCTGTCCGTGGACGCGCTTCTCGGTGTCATGGCACACGCCATCTTTGCAGCCGGGATGATCGTGGTTGCATTCATGGAACGCGTGCGGGTGGACCTGATCGGCTACCTTTTTGGCGACATTCTTGCCATTGGGGTTGTTGACCTGTGGCTGATATTCGGGACCGCGACCGTTGTCACCGCAGTTCTCTGGATGCAATGGCGAAACTTGCTGGCGCTGGCGATCAACCAGGATCTTGCTGCCGTTGAAGGGGTGCCGGTGGAACGCGTACGACTGTTGATGCTGTTCCTGTTGGCGGCGGTCATCGCGGTCGGGATGAAGATCGTCGGGATGCTGCTGGTCGTGGCCCTGGTCATTATACCGGCGGCGGCGGCACGGCGCTTCGTGGCGACGCCCGAGCAGATGGCAATCCTGGCGACACTGTTGGGAATACTCTCAGTCGTGGCTGGCCTGTTCGCGTCGTTGCAGTGGGACATACCCGCAGGACCGGCGATCGTCATGGCCGCGAGCATTTGCTTTGCCGTCAGTCTGGCGGTTCCGGTTCGAAGTGGCGCCGGCTCCGGTTGACCCGGACATCTCAAACCGGGGATGTCGATTTCGGTGCCTGGAGCATGCTCCAACTATTGATGAAACCCGAATTCGGACAATGAATCAGCATCGGGCAACCCCGACCTGACTGTCGCTGCAAGACTGGCAGGCCGGGCTGATGTATTGCCCCGGACAGGTATTGCAGGCCCGGAATGTGCTGCCCGCGGCACATACTGGTGATCGCTTCGCCCTGGATACAGCCGCTCGAACCCTCGGGCAGACCTGGGCGTTACCGCGCCGGCAGCTGAATTCCGACACGGGCGGCGGAAACACACATGATTTTCTCATACCGCAGGAGTCGTGGTTCCATTCGCAATCAAATGACAGCGAATTGTCGAAGTCGGATGATCTGAACCTCGACGAACTGGTGCGAAACTACTTTTCCGAACCGGTCCGCGGGTCCAACCGGTACCGCGTCTCGTTCACAACCGGGAACCAGCAAACGCAAGATCGGCGAAGCGGCGCCTCAGCAGGTATAATTCAGCGCGAGCCGCCCTCCATCCACGTAGATTGTCTCTCCCGTGATGTAACTTGCCCTGTCCGAGGCCAGGAACGCCACGACATTGCCGACTTCCATCGTCGCGCCAATTCGTTTGAGTGGCGTTCTCGACAAGGCGGTTTCCAACGCCGCGGGACTTGCGTTTACGCCCGCCATCATCTCGGTGTCGATCGATCCGGGTCCGACGGCATTGACCCGTATTCCGAACGGCGCCAGAGCGAGGGCCGCCGACCTCGTCACCTGCATGACGCCGCCCTTCGATGCGCAATAGGCCGGAATTGCCGGAATCGCGACCCGGGCATTGATGGAAGACATGTTGACGATCGCGCCCTTGATCTCGTTTTCGATCATCGCCCGGGCCGCCCGTTGGAGCGCAACGAAGGTTCCGACCAGATTGACCGAAATTACGCGTTCGAAATCGCTCAAGTCATAGCTCAGGAAGTCGCCCGGCAAGGCGATTCCCGCATTGTTGACAAGAACCCGAGCCGGACCCAAGTCCGATTCGATCCGTTCGAACATGGCGTGGATGCTTTGAGGGCTGCCCATGTCGCAATGGATTGCCGTGGCCCCGATTCGACGTGCCTCGGCCTCGGCCTTGTCGGCCTGTATGTCGGCGAGAACCACTTCGAAGCCATCTCGCGCCAGAGCCTCCGCGGATGCCAGGCCAATTCCCTGCGCACCTCCCGTTACGAGCGCGACAGGAATTCGGGCTCCGTTCGATCGTCCGTGTTTACCACTCACGTTGCTTACTCCAGTACGTTCGGATCGAACACCTTCGATCCGGTTCAAATTTCAATCTCCGGGCCGAAATCGATCATCTCGCGACCGGCGGCACATGCCAGATGCTCGCCATGCCGGGCAAGGCCATGGATGTCCGGGCGGACCTGAATGGCTACGGGTCTCGACAGCCGGTGTTTCCCGGCCACGGAACAATTTCTAGGTGATTGCTGCGAGCAATTCGTCCCGTTTGCCCACCGACTCCCATGTGAACTCGGGTTCCGACCGCCCGAAATGGCCCCCGGTCGCGGTCTTGGCGTAAATCGGCCGCAGCAAGTCCAGTTCCCTGATGATGGCCTTTGGCCGAAGGTCGAACACCTGGCTGATCGCATCCTCGATCCGGCCGTCGTCATATCGCGAGGTCCCGAACGTATTGACATGCACGGACACGGGTTTGGCAACACCGATCGCATAGGCGATCTGGACTTCGCAGCGATCGGCGAGCTTGGCTGACACAACGTTCTTGGCAACATGGCGCGCCATGTACGCGCCCGACCGATCGACTTTCGACGGATCCTTGCCGGAAAATGCTCCCCCGCCGTGGCGTCCGACACCACCGTAAGTATCGACAACGATCTTGCGCCCGGTGAGGCCACAATCGCCGACCGGTCCTCCGACAACGAATCGTCCGGTCGGATTGATCAGGTATCTTATGTTTTCGCCAGAAAGTGACTCGGGAAGAACCGGGCGAATGATCCGCTCGATGACTGCCTCCCTGATTTCGTCATGGCTGACGTCGGGAGCGTGCTGGGCAGACAGGACGATCGTGTCGATCGCTACCGGCCGGCCGTTTTCATAGGCTACCGACACCTGGGATTTCGAGTCCGGCCTCAGCCATGGCAATTCGCCGCTTCGCCTCAGTCGGGCGTGGCTTCGGGTCAACGAATGCGCAAGATGGATCGGCAGTGGCATCAGCTGGTCATTCTCCCGGCAGGCATAGCCGTACATAAGCCCCTGGTCTCCAGCACCCTGATCCATGTCGAGCCCGTCCCCCTCGTTGACACCCTGGGCTATGTCAGGAGACTGCCGGTGGAGGGCGAGAAACACGGAACAGGAATTGCCATCGAAACCAAGATCCGGATCGTCGTAACCGGCCGAACAAATCGAATTCCGCGCGACATCCACATAATCAATGCGAGCCGTGGTCGTGATTTCACCGGCAAGAATTGCGACTCCGGTCTTGACCAGAGTTTCGCAGGCGACACGACCATTTGGATCCTGGGCCAGGACGGCGTCCAGGACGGAATCGGATATCGAATCCGCAACCTTGTCCGGATGTCCTTCTCCCACGGACTCCGAAGTGATGATGTAGCGTCTAGACATATCTCGTTATCCTTTCTGACCCCGTCGTTCGATTACCGTGTCGATCCCAGGCATTGTTACGTCCGCTGAACGGTGGCCCTGTGTGCGGCACCGTCAGAGATTCCCTCGCTGGCACCACATCAATCAAGAAATCGTTCCGATTTCATGCGCGAGCCAGCATCGTCGCACCGTCGATGGTAATGCCGATGCGCCTGACAGTTCATTATCGCCGGCCGGCACTGCATTATTGCTTGATTTCGTCCCGTTCAAGCATCGATTGGGGCACTTTCGTTGACTGGAAACGGTTCGCTACTCGGGATCCGCTTGCTGCCAGAGTTGTCCAGGACACGGACACGACCCGGGCCAAGCTTCATTGATGCCCGTCATGACCGGTACGGGAGCAACGGCGGCATTCGGTACAGCCTGCCCGAGGTGCGGCAACCCACATTCATCTCATTCCGGCGGCTGTTTCCCGTATGGGGCCAACCGCTGGCCTGACCTGCCAATTCCTTCGCAAAGGCCACATTTCGACGCCCGAAAAAAGGATGCCGCCAATGTCAGGCCGAATCGGCTGCCTTGGACGACGATTCGAACGGTAGTTGGGCTTGCGTAGAATCGATCTGACGAAATCCCGGCGGAATCTCGAGCCCCAGGTGGCGCCAGGATTTCTGTCCGAGCATTCTTCCGCGTGGAGTGCGTTGTACGAGGCCTTGTTGCAAGAGGAATGGCTCAACCACTTCCTCGATTGCATCGCGAGACTCCGATAGCGCTGCCGCGATGGTGTCGATGCCGACCGGTCCTCCGCCGAACTCCTGCGCCAGCAAGCGGAGATACCGTCGATCCGCAGAATCAAGCCCGAGCCTGTCGACCGCGAGCTGGGTCAATGCACGATCGGCAACCGCCTGGGTAATGCGCCCGTCTCCCTCCACCACGGCGAAATCAAGAACCCGCCGCAAGAGCCGGCCGGCAATGCGCGGCGTCCCCCGGGCACGGCTGGCGATCTCCCTGGCACCGTCCGGGTCGGCCTCGGTTTCCATCAAGCGGGCTGCGCGTGATACGACCTTTGTCAATTCTTCGTCCGTGTAAAACTCCAGCCGGATCGGAATTCCGAACCGGTCCCGGAGCGGTGTGGTCAAAAGGCCCAGCCGCGTCGTTGCACCAACAAGCGTAAAAGGCTGCAGTTCGATCCGGACGGACCGCGCAGCCGGTCCCTGCCCTATGACCAGATCGAGCTCATAATCTTCAAGCGCGGGGTAGAGGACCTCCTCGACGGCCGGATTGAGACGATGGATTTCGTCGATGAACAGGACATCCCCGGCATCCAGATTGGTCAGTATTGCAGCAAGATCACCTGCCCTGACCAGGATCGGCCCCGATGACGTGCGGAATCCGACACCGAGTTCCCGGCTGATGATCCGGGCAAGGGTTGTCTTCCCCAGGCCCGGCGGACCAAAGAAAAGGGTGTGATCCATCGGCTTTCGCCGCCGGTTGGCACTTTCGATAAAGATCCGGAGATTCGCCCGCGCCTTTTCCTGGCCAATGAATTCGTCAAGGGAGTTCGGTCTGAGCGCGACATCGACATCGTCTGGACGCTCGCGCGGCCGCAAGTCCGGGTCGGTTTGTTGAGTCAGTCGCATCAGTCGTTCGGGGCCAGAAACCTGAGAGATTCGCGTATCAGCCCAGAGGTGTCGAGATCCGGTTGTTCCGCTGAAACAGACGCGATGGACTCCGCCGCTTCTCCATGGGCATAACCGAGGTTGATCAACGCGGACATGGCATCCTTTCGGGATTGTGCTGAAACCGCTGCCGAACCGGCGGGCCCTGGCTGAGTCGTGGTTGCGCCATTCGAGCCCGCGATGTCATCGCTCATTTGGCCCGCCAGTTCCGGCTCTTCACCATCCGCCCCAAGGTCGATGATCCTGACGGATTCTTCCTTCAGTTCACCAATGATCCGCTGCGCAAGCTTGGGACCGACACCGGGCGCCGCGCGAATCGCCGCGGTGTCCTTCAGGGATATCGCACGGAACAATCCATCCGTGCCGAGCGTGCCGACGATCGCCAGGGCCGCCTTGTGACCAACACCCTGAACGCGGGTCAGCAACCGATGCCATTCCCGCTCGGCCCTCGTGCGAAACCCGATCAGTTGCAGCAGGTCTTCGCGAACCACGAGTTCGGTATACAGCGTGACCATGTAACCCCGACCGGGAAGGGCTCCGAGCGTTCGCTCCGAACAGTGGACCACGAAACCGACGCCGCCGACATCGACGACAAGGTAGTCCGCTCCCCTGTCATCGATCTTTCCGGAAATCTTGCCAAGCACTGTGGGTGGACCCGGATTATCCTGAAAATCCCGCTTGCTCTTCGGAAACGATACCCAACCGTGCCGAACCCCGGGAGGTATGAGCGTGGCAAATCGCAACCGCGAGCGCATCGGCGGCGTCCGGATTCTCGAGTTCGACCCCAGGCAGCAACATCCTGACCATCAGGTCGACCTGGACCTTGTCAGCGTGTCCGACACCAACAACGGATTTCTTTACCGTGTTCGGTGCATATTCGTGCACGACGATTCCTCTCAGAGCGGGAACGAGCAGGCAGAGGCTCCTTGCCTGACCCAGCTTCAGCGTCGAAGCCGGATCCTTGTTGACAAAAACGCTTTCTACTGCCGCTCCATCAGGCTTGTGGCACGACAAAACCGAGTCCAACTGGCGAAACAGGCTTGCGAGGCGCATCGAGAGATCGTCGCCTTTTGAAGCACAACGCCCGTTTGCGACATGCGTCAGCCGTGAATCCTTGACATCAACCACGCCCCAGCCAGTGGATCGAAGTCCGGGGTCTAGCCCGATTATTCGCACAACGTCTCCCTATGCCACGTGCCGCGAAACAACCAGTTGGGTCCCAGCGATCAGGATGTACCACGTGCTCGACTAACACGAAACAAAAACCCTGGCAAAGGGTGGCCGGGTTTCGTTTCGACGTGGCAGCGATGCACCGGGACCGTCTTGAGGTTCCGGCGCGTTTGCATGCCGGCTGGTTCCTGAAGTCGCGTCGTCCGGCACTTACGGATTGCAAAACAGGTGTTCGCCAGCGCGTCGCCGATAAACACGTTCAATGCGGATAGTCAATCTCAAGCGTTGATGCGCGGGAATCCCGCGTTGAAGGTGGAGAGGAGCTCATCCGGCGCATGGTTCTCCCTCCTCGCGTCGTCGGGAGGCATCCCGTCTCCTCTTTCTCCGACTCGGCAAGGATCGCGGCCTGTCCAAATGCCGGAATCGCGGGGCCCAGCGCTGTCAGCGGCGTGGCGTGGGGAACATTGACTCATTTTTTATTGAAACAACATCAAGTAATCCATCATTCACACGCACATTTAACACAAAATTTTCTACAGTTCAGCGGATTTGGGATTGCCGGCCCGACGAAGCGAGATGCTTCGGCCGGCTAACCGGTCAACGTCGCGCTGGTCCTCCGCCAGCGCGACCCTTTTTGGGTGGCGGATTCCGATGCCTCGCCGCTCGTGTTGTCACTGCGTGAGGTTTCCAAGCTCGGAGACAACCCTGGCATCGAGCCGCATACCGGGGCCGCTTCAAGCCCGACATTGCCTCCGGGTCAAATGTTGCGCGCAACATTTGACCCGGAAGTTTAGTCGTGCGATGCGGTTGCCTGAGGCTGCCGAGCCGGCCGGAAACGGCCCAGGACTGTCGCAGTGGACGGACCCGCGACAGCCGGTTGGTTGCGCACCTTCTTTCTCACGCTCAACATGCGGTTCTAAAGGGCCGGGTCTGTCCGGCCACCTCGGCGTGGCGTGACCGGACCGGAGGATTCCCGATCATGCAGAGACCACGACAGGGACGGCAGTTCGAGGCGACGGAAACGCTGATCTCGCGAACGCGTTCTTCGGGCGGCCAGTGATTTCAAAAAACCGCCGACAGCAGCGCATGAGAACGTTCTCGCGTGTTCGGCCACATCGTCCGTTTCTGAACGTTTGAACAGGGCCCTGCGACCACAGAACAAGACGACAGGCCTCCTTGGGCGCGAGTCCTTTCGCCGCCTGAGTGGCGATATCCACGCAGCGATCATCAGGTCTTCCCGCTTAACGAGACCAGCCTGCTGACGTGACAATTGCATGCACGGAGGCCTGTTCCCACGGAATCCATGAAAATGTCGGAAGCGATGCCAGGAGGAATTTGACGCACAGGGTTACGGGCCGCCGAAATTCGAAATCAACGCCATGCATTTCCTGCAGGGCGGACATGCAAAAATAATATTTGTTCACGCAGGTAACCGCGACTACGTCATCGGCAGCCCAAGCAACCGCAATGGCTCAAGAGCCATGTAAAGAAGAGGTCAAGATGATGGCAGTCACGCATGAAACCCGTACCATTCCGATCGGCGCACGATCCATTTATGTCCTGACCAGCCGTTTCGAGACTGCAATGGCGTCAATCGGGCGCTGGTACGCAGAACGGCAAACCCGGAAGGCTCTTTCCCGATTGTCCGATCGCGAACTCAAAGACATCGGTCTGACCCGCTCTGAAATCCCGCATTTTCCGGACAGGTTTTGAACGCCTGCATCCGGTTGTTTCTGAAGGCCACCTCCCTCCCGGTGGCCTTCAGACTCCTGAAACGCGGGAACGGGGCCGCTCTACGCACAGCCAGCACCACCAACAGCGCAGAGCGAACCGGTTGATTCGATCTTCGGGCCGGACCCGTCGCCGACAGCGGCCACAAGTGCCTGTTACGGCACGCGAGCGCGGGTCCGCAGGCACGATCCTTCCAGGCCTCCAATGCAACCCGGCAAGGCCCCTCGATCGAAAGTCTTTCCGGCGCGCAGCATTACGCCTGCTGCCCCACCCTCCGGACAACCATGGTCACCCACTCGCCAGTAACGATTGTCTCGTGCTCGCGGAATCCGGCTTCGTGGAATCGCCTGATCACGATATGGCGGCGGTTGGCCAGAACTCCCGAAAGAACCGCAAAACCGCCGGGCGTACAATGCGTGGAGAAGCCGTCCGCCATCTGGACGAGCGGTGCTTCGAGCAGATTTGCCATCAGCAGGTCATACGGCGAAGACGCGAGGATCTCGGGGTGATCGAATCCGGTGCCGTTGACCGCCCGAATTCGGCCGGAAAGACCGTTGGCTTCGATGTTGGCGAGCGCCGCCTCCACCGCCGCCTGATCGACATCCGACGCAACGACAAGCGCATCTGAAATCCTGGCCACGGCCATCGCGAGAATCGCTGTTCCGCATCCGATGTCGAGGACACGTTTAGTCCTGTGGCCCGACCCGATCAGTTTTTCGATTGCCAGCAGGCAGCCGCGCGTGGTCCCGTGATGCCCGGTGCCGAAAGCCATGGCAGCTTCGACTGCCAACGGAATCATTTCAGCGGGAATCTTGTCCGCGTCGTGCCTTCCATGAACAAAAAAACGGCCTGTGGTGACCGGTGCAAGTTGCCGTTGGGCCTTCTCCACCCATCCTGTTTCCTGCAGTTCGGAAATCAGGAACGGACATGCGCCGCTGGCAGTCGCCAGAAGCATGAGGCGGATTTCATCGGGCCTGTCATTGAAATAGCCGGCCACTTCCCAAAGGCCTGATCCGTCCTCGATTTCACAGGCCGCGACGCCTGACACTCCCGGCAGGTGATCCTCGATACGCGAAGCCAGCGCAACCGCCTCGATTTCGCTAGGAAGCGTCGTAGCCGCCATGAAGGTCGGCATCGGGGTTCGGCCCGTACTGTTCCCGAGGAGCGACCGAGGCCGTCAGGCAATCAAACCCGTGTCGCACCTGACACCCGTGCCGCCAACACCGCAATAACCGGACGGATTCTTGACGAGATACTGCTGGTGGTAGTCCTCGGCAAAATAGAATTCGGGTGCCGGCAGGATTTCGGTCGTGATCGCGCTGAACCCGGCTGCACGCAATTGGCGCTGGTATGCTGCCAGGGATTTCCCGGCCGCGCGATTCTGCGATTCCGAATAGGTGTAGATCCCGGACCTGTACTGGGTCCCGACGTCCGCGCCCTGCCGCATTCCCTGCGTCGGGTCATGGCCCTCCCAGAAACTGCGGAGCAATTCATCGTATGGGACAATTGAGGGGTCAAAAACCAGCCTGACGACCTCGTTGTGCCCGGTCCTGCCGGTGCACACCTCCCCGTAGGTCGGATTCGGAGTTGTCCCGCCCGCATAGCCGGCCGCCGTGTTCCACACGCCGTCCAGCTGCCAGAAGATCCGTTCGACACCCCAGAAACAGCCCATCCCGAACATGGCGTACTCCATGCCGTCGGGCCGTGGCTCCTTGAGAAGGCGCCCGAATACCGCATGTCGCTCGGCCGTCGGCAGAGGAGCGGCTCTGCCAGCGATGGCGGAAGACTCGGGCGAGTTTCCGCTGAACATATCCTTCAAAAACCCCATCATGGCCCTCATGAAAGTCCTGTCTCGACGACCATAGGAGCCATCCGCCCGTCAAGTCAAATCAAAGAGAGACAAGATCGCGACATCGCGCGTGGGTTCAACTGATTGCTGGAGTCTCGTCCGCATTCATCCGCATGATCGTGGTTCGTTGCCCGATGCATCAACACGCAACGTTCACTGACAAGTGCACGGAAGCCGCTGCTTCCGCATCGGAGCCTGTCAGTTCTTGGCGTAATATTCGACAACGAGGTTTGGCTCCATCATGACCGGGTACGGCACGTCGGCAAGGGCGGGAACGCGCGTGAACTCGGCTTTCATGCTGGAGTGATCAACATTCAGGTAGTCGGGGATGTCGCGTTCCGGCGAACCGATCGCTTCGAGCACGAGGGGCAGCTGTCGGGACTTTTCGCGAACTTCGATGACATCGCCGGTACGAATCCGGTATGAAGGAATGTTGACGCGTCTCCCGTTGACCAGAACATGGCCGTGATTGACGAACTGCCGGGCCGCGAAGACAGTCGGGACGAACTTGGCCCTGTACACGACCGCGTCAAGCCGTCTCTCGAGCAGGCCAACCAGGTTTTCACCTGTATCGCCCCTGACTCGTTCGGCTTCCGCGAATATCCTCCGGAACTGTCGTTCGGTCAGGTCGCCATAATAGCCTTTCAGCTTTTGCTTGGCCCGCAGCTGAATGCCGAAATCGGACAACTTGCCCCTGCGGCGCATGCCGTGTTGGCCTGGACCTGATTCCCTGCGGTTGACCGGCGACTTTGGACGTCCCCAGATGTTCTCGCCCATGCGTCGGTCGATTTTGTACTTGGCAGCGGTGCGTTTGGTCACGGCTGGATCCTTTCAAATGCGTGAAAGGTGCTTTCCTTTCCCGATCCTGGAAGAGAATCAGGCGACAGGCATCCCCTCACGGGGGCCACAAACACCAAGATGGTCCCAAATTCTGGAAAGGCGGCTTATAATCCAGATCCGGGCACTGTCAACAATTGCATCTCTCGCGCATTCGCGCTTGCAGCCTGCATTCGATATGTTGCCCGTGCGTTGCACGGACGACTGACGCGGATGATCGGACGGATTACCTGTCACCCCCGGGGATTCCCGGAACAGGACGGCATGCAAGCGGCCGTCCCTTTTCTGATGCCCGGGATGCAAGGACAGAGCAGTGAAATACGGAAGCAGCCAGTGTACGGAGGACAGCCAATGATGGGAACATGACATGTTTGAAACACTTGGATTCGAATCCCTGACGCCGGTTCTGGCCGCCGCCATCCTCGGCCTGATCGTCGGCTGCGCTTTCGGGGCGTTGGCGCAACGTTCCGGACTGTGCCTGCGCCGCGGCCTCGCCGGCCCGAGAAAAGAGCGGATTCCCGCGCTCGGTGCCTGGGCGATGGCGATGGCGACCGCCATCGCCGGAACCCGACTCGCCGTCATCACCGGGCTCATATCCTTCACCGATCACAGGTTTCTCACGCCGGACCTGGCCATCGTCGCACTGGTTGTCGGAGGGGCGCTGTTTGGAGCCGGGATGGTCATGGCCGGCGGTTGCGTCTCCCGACTGACGGTCCTGGCCGGGAGCGGAAACCTTCGCTCCCTGTTTGCCGTGATCGTCATCGCCGCGACAGCCCACGCGACGATGAAGGGAGCGTTGGCGCCTGTGCGACAAGTCCTCGGCAGCCTGACGATTCAGGGCGGTGAGTTTGTCACGATCACCTCGCTGCCCGGCGGCGAAATCTGGCCATTTGCCGTGTCCGCCGTTGCGGTGATTTTTGCCTTGCGTTCGGGCGCCCTGAAAAGTCACCTCCTGATGGCAGCGGTCATCGGGCTGTTGATCCCGCTCAGCTGGGTCGGGACCGGGTTCCTTCTCCAGGACGACTTCGATCCGCTTCCCGTCGAATCACTCGGATTCACCGGCCCGACCGCAGGAGCACTGTTCTGGTTCGTCGCTGCAACCTCGATACCGGTCAGCTTTGGCACCGGACTGGTCGCGGGCGTTCTCGCCGGAAGCATGGCCGCGTCAACGGCATCAGGCGAGTTTCGACTTCAAACCCTTGACGACCCGACCCGAACGATTCGCCGATTGGCTGGCGCCGTCATGATGGGAATAGGCGGGGTCCTGGCGGGAGGCTGCAGCGTAGGCGCAGGCCTTTCGGGGATTTCAACCGCCAGCCTTGCCGCCGTTCTTGCCTTCGTCGCAATGTCCGCGACCGCGAAAACACTCGGTAAATCGCTTGCCGATTCCTAAAATGAATTACTGGCGCCGGCACCGGCGCCAGTAATGTTCCAAACCCGTGGTTTGCTGTTGCGGATTCAGCCGAAAATATCCTTGGATATCGCGGCGTACCAAGCGAGCGATTCCTCGTAGGTTGCCTTTCGGAGGTCAGATCCTTCTCCCGTCTGGGAGATAAAGCCGTCAACCTTTGCAATCTTTTCGTCGGTTGCCTCGTAGGAAGCACCCACCTTGACGCCGTCATCGGTGCCGATGAGTGACCAGCACGTGTTGGCAAATCGCGCAGGAAACACCCTTGAATCGGTAAGCGCTCCGCGAACCGCCATGGCACAGACCTTCGCCTGGCTGTTGGCCGAGAAGCCGGACTTCGGCATGTCGCCCTGTTGCGAAGCATCGCCAACCACATGGATGTTGTCGTCGACCCGGCTTTGCATCGTGTGCGGTACGACGGGCGCCCATCCTGCATCATTGGTGATTCCCGCCTCCCCGGCAATTCGCCCGGCCATCTGCGCCGGAATCACGTTGCAGACATCAACCTTCATGACCTCTCCGTCGACCACGACCTCCATGGCTTCCGGTCGGACCTCGACCTTGTCGCCACCGAAATCCGGTCCGATCCGTTCGACCATTCCGGGGTAGTGCTTCTGCCAACCCTCCTCGAAAAGCCCCTGTTTCGAGAACTTCTCCTTCGGATCAACGATCAGGATCTTGGCCGTCGGATTGCTGCTCTTGAGGACATGGGCAACCATCGAAATCCGTTCATAGGGACCCGGGGGGCAACGGAACGGGTTGGGTGGCGCAACCATGCAGTAGACACCGCCTTCGGGCATCGCATCGACCTGGGCCTTGAGAAGCTGGGTCTGCGACCCCGCCTTGTATGCATGCGGCATCCTGTTCTGCTGCGAAAGATCCCAGCCGGCAATGGAACCCGGCCGGAAGTCTATCCCCGGTGACAGGACAAGGCGGTCATACTCGAGCGTACCCCCGCCAGCGAGACTGACGCTTTTCGCATCGCGGTCGACCGCGATGGCCCAGTCGTGGACCACGTTGATCCCGAAGGCGGCCGCGAGTGACCCATACGTGTGTCCGATCGATGAAAAGTCCCTGAAGCCGCCGATGTACAGATTCGAGAAAAAGCACGAATAGTACGTCCTGGTCGGCTCAACGAGAGTGACGTCGATCGAACCCTCCGATTCCTGGGCAATGTATCGGGCAACCGTTGCGCCGCCTGCTCCACCGCCCACGACCACCGCGCGTGGGCGGCCCTGGGCCAGCACTGCGGGCGCGGCCAACATTGAAACCGCAGTGGATGATGCCAGTGCAGAAGACAGGAACCTGCGCCGGTTCAACCGGTCGAAACCGCCCGGGTTTTTGACTTCACCTGGTTTGTGCATGACTTTGTTCTCCTGTTTCACTGTATGTCTTCAATATCGCGGAAATACATCGCGAGGGAAGCGATCTCTTCATCCGAAAGGCGTCCTGCCACCAACTGCATGACCGGATGAACCCTCAATCCGCGCTTGTACGCATGCATGGTTATCACGAATTCGTCTGTCGGCCATCCGGCAATCGACGGAATTCGGTCGTCGGCACCGGTTGCCTGGTGGCAGGTGATGCATTCGCTGGCCAGGTAGGCGCCGTATTCCAGGTCGCCCTGTATGGTCAGCAGACCCGGGTCCAGCCCATACTCCTCCGGCGTCAGGGTTGGTTCCGCCATGGGGAGTTCAGGGTCATCGCTGGAAAACTGACTCAAGAGCGCCAGCAGACCTGCACGCGCATCGCCATCTTGCACTCCCGCGATGTTCATCCGGGATTGCGGCACGAAAGAACGCGGATCGGTCAGGAACGCGTCAAGCGTCTCCTCCGACCAGACGAGGCCGTTTTCACCCGCCTTCCTCATTGACCGCGAATACCGGAAGCCTGGAAGTGAACCTGCGATGCGGCCAAAGATGTCGTTGAGATGGGGGCCTATCCGGTGTTTCGCCCCGAGTCCGACCTGGTGGCACCGCTTGCACTCCTTGAACGCCGCGTCCATGGCATCCGGTCCCGATGGCCATGCGCGATCCGTCGGGAGCAACACATGGAGTGCCACTGCAAACAAACCAACTGTCAAGTTCGATGAAACGATCCCGCTCACGGGCCGATTTCGGCGTGGCGCGCTACAAGACATTAACCCGTCTTTGAAGACTGTAACTCACGCCATCATCATCGATCCATTCGAAGTCCAGATCGCCCTTATCGTGGACAACCAATTCGAACTCCATATAGGGATCGGCCGAAATCGCCGGTTCCAGCGAGGCGGAAAACACTTCTGTCCCGTTGAATCGCACCACGAACCGATTGATGATCTGGCGTGGGACCAGTTCACCGTCGCTGTCGCGGCGCAATCCCGTATGCATCGGATGCGTGATACGGGTCCTGACGGTGAACGGAGCGCCCGCCGTGACCGATTTCGGCAGTTTCACGCGCATTGTCGGGTTCGTCATCGCACTCATCCGCAACCGCCAACCGTGACAATGATCGGCCGCGTGGTCTGAACAAAGGTCCCGTCCGGCATCTCGGCGATCGCGACCAGGTTCTGGCTCCCGGCCAGCCGAACGCGCGTCGTGGCGGCAGGCACGGTTTCACCTGCAAAGGTGAAAACGACGATCCCGGGATTCGGATTTCCATCGGAAAAGAGCGCAATCTTTCGAGCGGCGGCGGCGGCGATGCGAATTTGAACCGAACCGCCGTTGTCAGCGATCTCGGGAGCATCCAGGACCACCTCGCCTTCACGCGGATTGATCCCGCCGGTGAAGTCCAGTATCGCCTGATCGATTCCGTTCGATGCCAACGCGGAACGCGGGGAGTTTCCCGCGACGGCAGACGTCGCCACGGCAGCAATTGTCAGCTTCAGCAGCTTTCGGCGGGTCGGGCCGGCACGGTGTCCGTCATTGTCCATGACTCGACAATATTTTCTGATGACCACGCCCGTCAACCCGGAGTCGATGAATTCACCGGAGCCTGCAACGAAACCGGAATTCGTGCGTCAAGCCTGAAAGCCGGGTTTTCGGAACCGAAACACCGGGCCGACGGCATGCGATCTTGACGGTACCCGGCAAGGTGCCAACGCGCAAACACGGAGGACCTGATCCGAATCGCGTCGTCACATCCCGGAACTCCGGCCGGAAAGTTCACGAACTCAGGTCGAACACGAGCCGGAATCCCTGATGAGAGGTCGTGGAATCAGGTGTGGTCCCGGTCCGCGCCGCAATTCTGTATCGGTAGCAATAGCTGCGATGGCACAGGTAGGATCCACCTTTCATGATCCTGGTCCCCCTCATTTTCCGCGCCTGAATTCGTCCGCCCTTCGACAACGACCGGTTCGAATACGGGTCAAGGGTCCACTCCCAGACATTTCCGCACATGTTGTAAAGGCCAAATCCGTTTGGCTCGAACGACCGGGCCGGCGCAGTCGAAAGATAGCCGTCCAGGCCCGTATTGCGTTCCGGAAAGCGGCCCTGCCAGATATTGCAGGGCAGGAACCCGTCATCAGGCTCCTTCGTGCCCCACGGGAAAGGTACGTCGCCCAGCCCCCCACGTGCCGCATGTTCCCATTCGGCCTCCGTAGGCAGGCGTCCACCGGCCCACCTTGCGAATGCGCACGCATCGTTCCAGGAAACATGTACGACCGGATGATCCGGGTTCAATTCAGCTCCGGATCCGGGGCCATTCACCATTTTCCAGCAGGCACCATCGACCCGGCACCACCACTCTGCCCCTTTCGCCCTGAACTCGACTGAATCTTCGCGAACATCCCCGGCGAAAACGAACGACCAGCCGAATCGTTCGGCCTCGGTCGCGTACGAGGTCGCAGCCACGAAGGCGGCGAACATCTCGTTCGTGACGGTCGTTTCCATGACCTGAACGGAGCGGACGCGCCGAATTCGGCACGGGCTTTCCCCGTCGACGCGAATGAAAGGTGAATCGGTGCCAACCAGTGCTCTGCCACCGACGACCGTGCGAAGAGCCAGCGCCGGGCATCGCTTCGAAACTTCAAGGCGGACGCACTCGGCTCGTCCTCCTGCCGGATGCCCACTCCTCTCTGTCACCGGTCGCTTCACGTCGCGCGTAATCCTCCGTTCAATGGCCTATCCGGCGCCGGGGGCTCCCCAGGCGGACAGAGGCATGTCGACACCGATGAGACCGGGCGTCGGTGACTGGCCGAACTGCCGCCATGATCATCGATCATTGGTCCGGTGCAGTTTCGCTTCCCGATTTCTGACATCGAAGTAGTCCAGCTTGGAAAAGCGCCACTATTCCGGACACGGGAGAATCTCCGGAACCGGGAATCCTGTTTTCGAACGCCTTCCAACGATCGCGGCCCCGGATTACGGACATGTTAGGTGATTTTGGCACGCAACCCCGGGGGTCCGGACCCACTGTTTTCTCTTGAGGCATTTTCGTCAAGCAACTTGCAGATGCGGTCCTCGTCGAGCATCCAGCCTATGAATACCATGCGCGTCCGGCGGTCCTCGCTCGGCCATTCTTCCAGCCATTCCATGTCCTCCAGAATCGCCTGGACGCCGTGAACCACTGCCGGCGTCGACGGGCGTTCAGCAACGTGGACGAGACCCTTGACCCGGAGCAGGTTCGGACCTGCTTCCTGCTCAAGCGCCGACCAGAACCTTTCCAGGGAATCGAACGGAACCGGTGTGTCCCGGACAACGCTGAACGACCGGATGTGGCGGTCATGGCGATGACCGGATTCGTCGTGCGCGCCGTCCTGCCCGTGATGATCCGTAAAGGACCGTGCATGCCCCGGGCAAGTAACGGGCGGTTGCCAATCCTTGTCCCCTGCAGCAAGCCCGTGGTCACCGTCATGCCCTGTCCCGAGCAACGCTCGGGGGTCTATCCGGCCCTTTTCCGAGAGGAGTACCGGCGCACGCGGGTTCAGCCTGGTGAGCCTGGCGACCAGGGTCTCGATGCGGCGCCGGTCCTGTTTGCCCGTCAACCGGTCGGTCTTGGTCACGACGAGCCGGTCGGCGATGGCCACTTGTTCAACGGATTCCGCATGCAGGTTCAGACTGGTGTCCCCATTGACGGCATCAACTGTCGTCAGAACACGGTCGAGCCGGTAATCGTCGCTGACCAGGGGATCCTCGATGATGACCTGGACGATCGGCCCTGCATTCGCCAGACCGGTCGTTTCGATGAGAACCTTTCGAAACTGCGGCAGTTCCCGTTCCCGGCGCTTGTCGACGAATTGCCGAAGGGTGGTGCCGAGGTCATCATTCAACGAACAGCATACGCATCCGTTCTTCAGTTCGACCACCGATTCACCCGCATGCCGGATGAGGTCGTCATCAATGGAAACCTGTCCGAATTCATTGACGAGCACCAGGGTCCCTGACATCTCCGGCGCAACCAGCAATCGATTGACAATGGTGGTCTTGCCGCTGCCCAGAAAACCGGTGATCAGGGACACGCCGATCCTGTCTGTTGTCAATTCCGCATCCAATTGACCAAATTCCTCGTTCAGCGCCGGATGTCCGTTGTGGAGTCGACAAGAATGCGATCGAGTTCGCCGGAATGCGTGACGACGGTATCTCCGAACTGGCTGAGCGCAAGCGCCGCCATGACTGATCCGTAGCGGAGGCCGGCCTGCAACGAGTCCTGCAACCATCCGTGGAGAATACCGGCGGCCATGGCATCGCCGGCGCCGATCCGGTCAACGATCTTCACCGGTCTCGCCGCTTCCCTGTGCAGACGGGATCCGTCAAACGCGATAACGCCCTCCCGTTCCAAGGTCAGGACGATATTGGCTGCGCCGGTCAGGTCGGCCAATTGCCGTGCCGTGTCCTCGGCCGACCCCTCGCACCCGAAAACCGAATTCGCGTCTCTCAAGCTGCACATCAGCAGGTCGACATCACCGACGAGCGGCATTAGCCGCGCGCGCGCCTCCCCGGTCGTCCAGAGCAGCGACCGGTAATTGACGTCCATACTTGTCGTCACGCCTCGGCTCTTTGCCAACCTGATGGCGCGTTTGATGATTTCTCCGGTCTTTGGCCCCAACGGAACGGACAGGCCGGTTACGTGAAGGTGCCGCGCATTCAACAGGTAATCCCAGTCGATGTCCTCGGGCCGCATGCGGGTGAAACACGAGTCCTTGCGATCATAATAGATCCCGACCGGACGCGGTGCGTGGGCGAATTCGACAAAATAGGTTGCGATACGCCCCTCGGGTCGCCACGAAACCGCTGAAAGGTCGATCCCGTGCCCACGAAACTTGTTCTGCACGCGTCGACCGAGCGGGGATTTGGGCAATGCACTGACCCAACCACATCTCCATCCCAACCGGGACAACGCGCCGACGACATTGGCCTCGGTTCCGGAAACATCGATGTCGAATCCAGATGCGGTTTCCATGCGTTGGCCCGCGGGAACGCTCAGACGGATAACCGCTTCGCCGAACGTGGTGACATCGAATCGATGGGGATGTTTACCCGGTTCATGCATGCAAAGGTCTTCCGTGAGATTCAGGCAGGCCCGCCCGTTTCATCCGCTCAAGGATCCATTCCCTCGCGTTCGCTATCATGGCCAGGGCATCCTCGTGATCGTCGTTCCACATCTCGACCAGATAATTCCCCGTGTAACCGATCTCATCAAGTGCCCGAAAGGCATCAACGAACGGGACGGATCCTTCGCCAAACGGGACACGACGAAACTCGCCTGGCCGGGTATCCTTCAGGTGAATGCCGGCGATCCGACCACGACAAGCCCGAAGTTCCTCCACGACATCATGTCCGTTCGCAGAGAGATTGCCCACGTCGGGATAGATCTTCAGTGATTCGGATTCGATCGAATCGACGATTCCCAAGGCGTCGGTGACGCTCGTGACATCTTCACCGTCCATGGTCTCCAGGCCCAGAACAATGCCGGCAGACGCGGCGCTGTCGCACCCTTTCGAGAGGCCATCCAGAAACCGGGCACGCGAGCACGCGGAATGCGCTTCGTAAAACACGAAATAGCCGGCAATCTGAACGATTGGTGCTCCAATGTCGCCGGCAAGACAGATTGCTCTTTCGAGAATCAGGTTCGCCTTCTTCCTGGTCTCCGGCGACGAGCTTCCCAGCGGGTAACGCCGGTGGGCGCTGAGGACGATCGCGTTGACGTGGACTCCGGCCTTGTCCGTGCAACGCAGAATGTTCCGGCGCTGTGACGGCGTCCAGTCGAGGCGAGCGAGGCGAACGGGATCATCGTCGATGGAAAGTTCCACGAACCTGTATCCGGCCTCGGCAGCCACACCCAGCCGGTAGTCCCAGCCCGGGTTCCCCGGCAACGCCTTCTCGTAGATGCCGATTTCGGGTTCGGTCATACGCCCTGTCGAATCGCGATCCTGAGTTCGTGCGCAGCGTTTCCGGGATCGAAAGCCTCGGCAATCGACCTCCCTGCGATAAATATCCGGACCGGAATTTTGGAAAACATTTTCACGGTCGACCGGGTAATGCCCCCCGCAAGGGACACATCGAAGCCGAGATCGGCTAGCTGATGAATTGACTCAACGAGTTTTCGTGACGGCCTGCTTCCGACCGCTGCGATCTCGGAGGAATTCTGGCAGATCACGTGCCGGATCCCCAGCTGCCGCCACTCCTTCGCATGCTCGTGGGTCCAGTCCGAGTGAAGCTCGACCTGGATTTCGCCATGGCAGGACATTGCAGCGCGAACAGCCGCTTCGACGGTTCCCAGCGGAGCTTCGCCCGCCACCGTAACCCAGTCCGCACCGGCGTCAAACGCCAGGGATGCGATAGCATGCCCGGCCCGAACGATCCTGACATCGGCGACGACAGGTTGCTCGGGGCAGATTTTCCTGAGAGACTTGATGACTCCAAGTCCCTCGGACAGGCAAAGCAGGTTTCCGGCCTCGATGACATCGGAATACGCGCCAGCGCGCCGTGCTGTCTCCAGGGCGCTTTTCGGATCGTCGAGGGCCAACTGCAGCTTTGGATGATCGAACATCCCGTCAGCACCTTACCCCGGCGGTACCATGGAATAAATCCGGGCAGGGTTGTCGTACATGAACCCGTTCACGACGTTTTCATCGAATCCTTCGTCCCTGAGGCGAGGGAGAAACCTCTCCTTGATCCACGAAAGCCCGGGACCTCCACCATAGGCCGGATGATAACTGCGTCTGCCCATGTCGTTGCACAACATGAGCCTGTCTGCAAACCCGTCGTTGACCAGCTGGCGCAGGAGATCCACGCGTATCGTGTCAGGATAGTATTTCGCCTTTCCGGGGCCATCATAAATCAGGTAGACGCCGAAGCCGAGCATCTGACGATGGTACCAAAGGTCCGGATTCCGATCGACATGGGCGATGATCATCCGTTCCATGTCGAAATTCTCCTCTTTCAATATTTCGCAAATCTCGATTCCCATGGTGCCGCCGGTCGTATGAGCATGAAGCGGCACCCCGGTTTTCGTTGCGGCCAGTGCCCCGGCACGAATGTACTTTTCCTCGTTGGCCGTGATGTTCATGTACGCCGTGCCAACCTTGATCCAACCTGCCTTGTGCGCGGTTCCATCCATTCCCTCCACAACGTCCCGAATCATTTCGTCCGCGAGTCGGTTGACCGATTTCCCGGACGTTTCGGGGGCCATGCCGTGTTCCTCGCAGATGACGCCCGTGCAGGCGATCACGTGCACTCCGGATACCCGCGAGCATTCAACCATTCCCAAGGTGTTTCGCCCCCATGTTTCCGGCGTCGCCTCTACCAGCGCATCTCCCCCCGCCTCCTTGTACTGTGTGCACATCTCGACGCTGCGCTCGAGATCATCAAGCGCGTGATCTGCCCCGACGTGGCCGGTCGCCTTGACGCCTGAACCTTGCGGCTTGGTGAGAATGTGCTCGTGCGGCATCGTGAAGCCGAGGTCGGCCGAGTCGATGTCTCCCAGAATTGACCGAATTGTGCCCATCCGAATCCCCCAATTCATGCAGCCGTTCCGTGACCGACACAAAACAGCCCGCCGGAACGGAAGACAACTGAAGATTTTTTGCGGTATATTGCAATTTTTTTCATTATTTGACAAACAGGCTAACATTGCTGCCGATCAGGTCCGGTCCCGGTCGCGGACAACCACCGGCAACGAGACCGATCGCCGTCGGACCGGCAGGCGTGACGACTGTCCAGGTCCTGAATCTCGGGACGAGCGAATGGAAGCGGAATCCGGATGGCAAGACGAACGCGAATGACCCGCATGCGCCGCGCCGCAGAGCTGTACTATGAGCAACACCTGAGCCAACGGGAAATCTCGACGATTCTTGGTTGCTCGTTCGCCACGGTCTCGCGGCTGCTCGCGGAAGCACGCGAACAGCGCATTGTTGAAATCCGGGTTGCGCATTCCGTCGAAACGGCACCTGAGCTTGCCGCCGAGCTTCGGGACGCCTTCGGTTTGCGCGATGCCCTGGTTGTCCGGGGAGGAAACAACCGGAAACAGGGTTTCCGAGACGTCGTGCGCACTGCAGCGGAATTCCTGCCGGTGATCATCGAGGACGGTGTCAAGGTCGGCGTGACCTGGGGAGAGACACTGTCCGCGGTTCTCCACTCGATGGAACCTCAGTCACTGAAAAATGTCGAGGTTGTCCAGATCGCCGGTTCGGTCGACCCGGAAACTCCCGGCGAAAGCGGACCGGGTTCCGCCATTCGGCTGGCAGGGATTCTTGGAGCTCGTTGCCATCTGATTCCGGCTCCCGCAATTGTCGATTCGGCCAGGACGCGGGAACTGTTCCTGGGTCAGCCGCAGATCCGGTCTGCACTGAAACGGGCGGCATCGCCCGATGTCGTTATCCAGGGAGTCGGGACTCTTGCGTCCGGCATGTCGAGCCTGCGCCGGGCCAGTTTCATTTCACGGGAAGAACGCGAGACGGCAATCGCAGCCGGGGCCGTCGGCCATGTGGCCGCCCGGATAATCGGCATTTACGGGGAAGAGGTGGGAGATTTCTCGGACAGGGTCATCGGGATACCGCTTGCGGACATCAGGAAGGCCGGTTGGTCGGTCGGCATCGCGGCCTCGGTCGAAAAGGCCGCGGCAGTTCTCGGGGCCCTTCGCGGTGGATTCTACAACTGCCTCATCGGTGACGAGGCCCTGGTCAATGAAGTGCTGCGCCTGTCTCGGGGGGCACCTCCCGGCAAGATGGAGGCTGCCTGAATGGACACCGAAGGAAACGGGCACCGGGCCGTGACGAGTTTTCCTCCCGGGAGATCGAATACCTGGCCTGACCAGGCGCGGCGGATGGCCCGGGAAATCCGCAGGCGTGTCCTTGAGCTTACGCTTGGGCGCGACGGATGCTACCTGAGCCAGGCGTTGTCGAGCGCCGAAATCCTCGCGACGCTCTACACGCGGTCTGCGCGCCTCGGACCCAGCCTGGGACCTGCCGTCCCCCCGGCCTTTTCCGGCGTTCCCGGGCAGGCTGGAGTCCGCCATGGTCAAGGCGCTGCCTTCAACGGGCCCCAGGGCTCCGACTACGACCGGCTGCTGATTTCACCCGCTCATTATGCGGTTGCCGTCTACGCGGCCCTGGTCTCGTCGGGCAGGATGGCGCCCGAAGCGCTGGATCAATTCAATACCGACGGTAGCCAGCTCGAAATGATCGGTGCCGAACACTCTCCCGGATTCGAATTGACCACGGGTTCTTTCGGACAGGCGTTGAGCCAGGCCGGCGGCATTGCCATGGCCAATTCCCTCCGCGGCTCCTCCGGCCGTGTTTTCGTTTTCATGTCGGACGGCGAACTTGAAGAAGGACAGACCTGGGAAGCGCTGCAGTGCCTCGGTCATTACCGGATCGATTCGGTTGTCGTCTGCGTGGACGTCAACGGGATGCAATACGACGGCGCCACAAGCGAAGTCATGAATATCGAGCCGATCGAAAGCCGGATCACGGGGTTCGGAGGGATCGCGGTTTCAGTCGACGGCCATGATGTCACGGCGATCGAACGGGCGATTCGGCAGACTCCCCACGAAGGCCGCCCGCTGGTCATACTTTGCTATACCGACAGCGCTCGTGGGATGCCGATGCTCGCCGCGCGGAAACCGAAACTTCACTTCGTCCGTTTCCGGAACGACAGGGAACGCGAGCAGGCTCGCGCCGTGGCCGAAAACTGGGCACGGACGGGCTGATCCATGATCGAGCTCGTCCACAAGCCACACGAAGGAAACCTGGTCGCGTGGGCCAGAAACAGGCCCGACGTCCTGGTCCTGTCCGGCGACCTGACCGGATCCACTGAAATCCAGTTGTTCAAGGATACGTATCCGGAGCGCTTTTTTTCCATGGGGATGGCAGAGCAGAACATGCTGAGCTGGGCCGGCGGGCTCGCACGCGAAGGATTCGTTCCGTTCCTTCATACCTTTGCAGTGTTCCTGTACCGACGTCCCCTGGACCAGCTGGAGATGTCGGTGTGTTATCCGAACCTAACGGTCCGCCTGGTCGGATTCCTGCCTGGTCTCAATACACCGGGCGGGGTGACGCACCAGGCGATCAATGACATCGGCGTGCTTCGTGCGATTCCCAACCTGACGATCCTGGAAATGGGAGACGCGACAGATGTCGAGACCGTCCTCGACCTCACCGAGGAGATCCCCGGTCCGATCTATGTTCGCATGCTCCGCGGAGATGTCGCCCGCCTGTTTCCGGCAAACGAACGCATCCGGCTGAACAGTGCGCGGGTTGTCCGCGACGGCGACGATCTTTCCCTGGTCACGTCCGGACACTGCACCAGCGAGGCAATGCCGGCGACCGCGGCGCTAGCCCGCCGTGGCGTCGCCATTCGCCATCTTCACGTCTCGACGCTGAAGCCGTTTTCGGATCCCCTGGTTGAGGAAACCATCGCGGTTTCGGGTCGCGGGGTGATCACGATGGAAAATCATCTGGTTACCGGCGGCCTGGGATCAGCGGTTGCGGAAATGATGGCTGAAAAGAGGATCGGAGGCCCGCTTTTCCGCATGGGTATCCGGGATACCTATGCCCAGGGCGCGTCGTTCCCGTATCTGCTCAGAAAACATGGAATCGACGCCATGGCTCTCGTGAACAAGGTGGAAACGATTCTCGGCGAGAACTTCCGGCTGACGGAAGACGATCTGCGCGCGGAAGCCGTTCCGGTGTATCCGCCATCACAGGTTGACGAGAGACAGGGCAGCGAACGGTTGGAAGCACTGTGATGAGATTTCGGGATCTTCGTGAAACGGTCTGGGAAGCCAACGCCGCCCTTCCGAGGGCAGGCCTCGTGCATTGGGCCCAGGGGAACGCGAGTGGCCGTGACCCCGATTCCGGACTCGTCGGAATCAAGCCGAGCGGGATACGCCTGGATCAATTGCGCGTCGAGGAAGTTGTCATCGTCAATACTGACGGCACCGTGGTGGACGGTGACCTGAAACCTTCGATCGATACGGCATCGCATCTCCACGTTTATCGGAATCGGCCTGACATCAACGGAATCGTCCATACCCATTCGCCGTACGCAACGAGCTTCGCGGTGCGCGGAGAACCGATTCGGATGTACACGACCACAGCTGCCGCGCTTTTCGGTGGGGACATTCCGGTCTCCGGACTTGCGACAATTGGCGAAGAGGAAATCGGCAAGGAAATTTTGGGCGGCATTGGTCAGGGTTCAGCCATTCTGCTGAGAAGCCACGGCGTCTTTACCATCGGCGCGTCGCCCCGAGACGCGTTGAAATACGCGGTCTATGTCGAAGAAGAGGCCGAAATCATTCACCTTGCCAAGCTTCACGGAACCCTCGTTCCCCTGGACGAAGAATTCGTCAAGGAAGCGAGACGCATGTATGTTGAGGATTACGGGCAATGACCGGGGACTCCAAACCGGCTCGTCGGAAACGCGGAGCAAAAACTTGATGGATCAAGCGACTATGATAAGGTCCGAAGTGTCAGCAGTCCGGTTGCATTGCGCATGGCGGCATGAACCGGCAAGGCAGGTCGCCTTGCCGGCTTCCGAGTCGCGTGCGCAGATCGATGCGTCTCGGGGAGGATTCATTTCGTGAGTGGAGTCCAGCTTTCCCGCGTCACCAAGTCTTTTGGCGCAATCAACGTCATACCCACCATGGACCTGAGTTGCGATGAGGGCGAGTTCGTCGTGATCGTCGGTCCGTCCGGTTGCGGGAAGTCCACAACGTTGCGCATGATCGCGGGACTTGAAGCGGTTTCAAGCGGTTCCGTCTTCATTGCTGGAAAGGATGTGACGTGGGCGGCTCCTAAGGAGCGGGACATCGCAATGGTGTTCCAGTCCTATGCCCTCTATCCCCACATGAATGTCGCCGGAAACATGTCGTTCGCATTGCGGCTCGCGGGACGCCCCCGTGCCGAGGTCAACCGCAGGGTCCAGGAAGCGGCGGAAATGCTGGAACTGACCGAGTACCTCGATCGAAAGCCGAGAGACCTTTCCGGCGGCCAACGGCAGCGTGTTGCGGTCGGGCGGGCGATCGTCAGGGATGCCTACTGCTTCCTGTTCGACGAACCCCTTTCCAACCTGGACGCGAAACTCCGGTCGACCATGCGAACGGAGCTGGCAATTCTGCACAAGAAACTGAACCGGACCATGATCTACGTCACCCACGACCAGATCGAGGCAATGACCATGGCAGACCGGATTGTCATCATGGACAAGGGAATCGTTCAGCAAATCGGTTCGCCCCGCGATGTCTACAATCATCCGGCGAACAAGTTCGTCGCCGGCTTCATCGGATCGCCGTCAATGAATTTCCTGGCCGCCGAACTGACCGGAACCGACACGATCCGGGTGCATGGCGACGGATTTGATCTCCCTCTCAACTCCAGGCTGCAGGCGAAGACACGGCCACGTTCAGACAGGCGCGTCATTGTCGGAATGCGCCCCGAGCATTTTGCCTCGCACGGGATTCACGCAACAGCGCCATCGGAATATGCACCTGTCCAACTCACCGTCGAAGTTGCGGAGTACATCGGTTCCAGCCAATACCTCGCCGCCCGGATCGGCGGCGTACCCGTCACGGCATCGATCGAAGTCGGCCCCGACAGTGAAACGCTGCAAACTGGGGAATACCTTTTCAATACGGATCGGATGTACCTATTCGATCCGGAAACCGGCGAGACTATCGCCTGAAACCTATTGCCACGAAAGGAGAAAAATTCATGGTAATTCAACGTAGTGTCGCAACCTTTTTGAAAGGGATCTGCGTTCTGGCCGCCTTGGCATGGGCCGTCGCGGCCAACGCCAATCCATACGAAAAGTACGAAGGCACGACGCTGGTCGTCAGTTGGCCGGCACTGGCCCATTTCACGGCCGCCGAGACCCTGCTCGAAGAATTCACGGAGGAAACGGGGATCGATGTCGAAGTGGATGCGCTCCAATACCTCAAACTGCGCGACCGCCAATTGCTGGAGATGTCCAAGGACGAAGGCGAGTACGACATCGTTTCCTGGGTCGTCATGTGGAAAGGCGAGTATGTTTCAAAGGGCCTGCTGACGCCATTATCGCAATTCTTCACCAACGGTGCGCTGGTCGATCCGCTCTTTGACATCGACGACGTCGCGGACGCCTACCTGCAGAACGGCGGGGTTGTCGGCGGCAAGAAGGGATACATGCCCGGCAAGTCCGGTGCGCTGTACGGCCTTCCGTTCGGGGCCGAAACCTCGATCCTCGCTTATCGAAAGGACATTTTCGAAGAGCAGGGACTCGAAGTCCCCACGACCTACGACGAATTGCGTGACGTGATGAGCAAGTTGCATGATGCCGGCATCCCGGCCTTGACGTCGCGAGGAAAGACCGGTCACCAGGTCACTGCCGGATGGCTTCTGCACCTGGCGCCCATGGGCGGAAAGATCTTCGACGACGAATGGAATCCGGTGATCAATTCACCCGAAGCCGTCAAGGCAGCCGAGTTCATGCGTCACACGGTGAAAACCGGGCCAAAGGGAATCGAGACTTTCGGCTTCGGAGAAGCCTCCGCGGCGTTTCTGCAAGGTGACGCGGCTGTTTATCTTGACACCCTCAAGATCGCCGCGATGTCGCGAAACCCGAAGCTCTCGACCGTCGACGGCAAGGTTGGCTATGCGCTTCATCCGACGGACGTGCGCTGTGGATCCGAAACCGGCGGGTTTGCGATGGGCATTCCGGCGAATTCCCGGAACAAGGAAGCGGCATTCCTCCTGATTCAGTACCTGACCAACAAGGCCGGCGATCAGAGGATGGTTGAACTCGGTGGTGATCCGGTCAGGATTTCGACCCTGATGAACAACGCCGATTCCTTTGAGGACTACCCGATCGTCGCGGAACAACTGCCCTGCGCCGACCCGGACTGGCGTCCGCTCATTCCCGAATGGAACGAGCTCAACATCGACGTTCTTGGCCAGGCCCTGACCCGGGTCATCACGACCGACGAGCCCATCCAGCCGATCATGGACGAGGCCAACGAAAAGGCCCGCGCGGTCATGGAAAGGGAAGGGTATTACTCCTGGGCGCGTTATCGCGAAAACTGATCGACCGACATCCGGGGCGGGGCTCACGCCTCGCCCCGGGTTCGGCGCGACCGACTGCCTGATCACGTGATGAACGGCCTCGTTCAGGACCCGGGAGCGCCGCCTGTGCGGCGCGTTCCGATCATGCAGGCGCTCGGGCCGTACTTCTTTATCCTGCCCGCCGCCGCGATCATGCTCGGCGGGCTGGTTTACCCGGTCATCCAGGCGTTCTACCTCAGCTTCTTCGACTGGAAGATCGGGACCTCGTTCGAGGACGCCCCGTATGTCGGGTTTCGGCATTTTGTCCGCATGGTCTACGATGCCGACGTCCACGAGTCGATCTGGGTCACGCTCAAGTTCGGTTTCTGGACCATCCTGATCGAGATGTTGCTGGGCATATCGCTCGCTCTCCTGCTGGAGAAACCGATCCGGGGAGCATCGGTCTTCAGGACCATATTCATCCTCCCGCTGATGATCTCACCGGTCGTGGTCGGCCTGATCTGGCGTTACCTGTTCGATGCCCGGATCGGGTGGATCAATTACTATCTCGGGAAAATCGGGATCGAAGCCCAGGTCTGGCTGGGCGACCCCGAACTGGCGTTCTTCGCGATCGTCTTTACGGACATCTGGCAATGGACGCCGTTCATATTCATCATCGTGATCGCCGGACTGCAGGCCCTGCCTTCGGAAATCATGGAAGCCGGCAAGATCGACGGCGCGAACTGGTGGCAACACATCCTGTTCGTGAAACTGCCAATGATTCGATCGATCCTGCTGATCGCCCTGCTGCTTCGGCTGATCGACGTGTTCAGGGCGCTCGAAGTCATGTACATCCTGACGGGAGGCGGGCCGGGCCGGGCGACCGAGCTGCTCTCCCTTCACATCTACAACCGTGCGTTCGACACCCAGCAGCTGGGTTACGCATCGGCCATTTCCGTCCTGTTGATCCTGATCGTGTTCGGCTTGAGTTTCGCCATCCTCGTCATGGGGAACCCGCTCAAGGAGCGATCGGATGTCTGAACTGGTCACCGGGGGAATCAGGAGCAGGCGCACGGTTGCCGTTCATTACCTGTGCCTCGCCATTCTCGCCCTGATCACGCTCATGCCGATCTGGGTGATGATTTCGACCGGATTCAAGAATGATGTCCTGGTCCAGCAAAAGGAACCGGTGTGGTTCTTCTTTGTCCCGACGCTCGACAACTACGAATACATCATGACCCGCGGGAAGTTCGATCGCTACCTGTGGAATTCGATCATTGTCGGAACCATCTCGACTTTTTTCACGCTCCTCTTCGGGGGATTTTGCGCCTACGCGCTCGCGCGAACGGAATTCCGTGGGCGGGTCCTCGTTGCCAATTCGACTTTGCTCGTTCGCATGGTTCCGCCCGCGGTTCTTGCGGTTCCGGCCTTCGCGATGGTGGTCAATTTCGGCCTCGACAACGACCTGGCCGTACTGACGTTCTTCTATGTCGCACTCAACCTTCCTTTCGCCGTCTGGCTTCTTTTCGGCTTCTACAAGCAGATTCCGGTCGAACTGGAAGAGGCCGCGATCATCGATGGAGCAACGCCCCTGCAGGTGTTCTTCCGCGTCCTGCTGCCGCTGATGAAATCCGGCTACGCCGTGGCGGGGATATTCACGTTTCGCATAGCGTGGAACGAGTTCATCCTTGCCCTGCTGTTGACCGGACGAAAGACCCGGACGCTTCCGGTAGGCGCAGCGGGCTTCATAACCGATACGGGCGTGGAATGGGGCCGAATCATGGCGATGGGAACGTTGATCGTGATCCCTCCGCTCATATTCACCTTTTTCGCGGCCCGACAGATCATCGCCGGAATGACCGCAGGCGCGGTCAAGGGGTAGCGGTAGATTCCTTGTCATGAGCCGCGCGGTGTCGTGCCGTCACGCCGGTTCATCGCAGGCTTGATGCAGGGCATTCGGAGGAAGGCATAGTCATGGCAGACAAGACAATCCTCGTCGTCGGGACTTACGATACGAAGGCGGACGAACTCGTGTTCCTGTCGGACTGCATCAGCAGCCAGGGTGGCGGTGTTTTCTCCATGGATGTCAGCGTCATCGGGGAGCCGCCGGTCGCATGCGATGTCTCCAAACACGAGGTTGCCGAGGCTGCAGGGAGTTCGATCGAAGCCGCCGCCACCTCCGGCGATGAAAACCAGGCCATGCAGATCATGGCCCGGGGCGCTTCGCTTCTGGCTGCCGACCTCCAGTCGAACGGGCGGATTGATGGTTCGATCATACTGGGCGGCACGATGGGTACGGACCTGGCGCTGGATGTGTGCCAGGCCCTGCCGCTGGGCATCCCGAAATATGTCGTCTCGACCGTCGCATTTTCTCCACTGATTCCCGCGGACCGCCTGTCTCCCGACATCCAGATGATCCTGTGGGCAGGCGGACTCTACGGACTCAACACATTCTGCAGATCGTCGCTCAGCCAGGCCGCGGGCGCTGTCCTCGGCGCTACCAGGGCAGCAAGGAAACCGGCCCGGAACCGACCGACCATAGGAATGACATCGCTCGGATCGTCCTGCCTCTCGTACATGAAAACACTCAAACCCGAGCTCGAGGCCCGCGGATTCGAGGTGGCGATCTTTCACGCGACGGGGATGGGCGGGATGGCTTACGAGCGGATCGCGGCGCAGAAAGGCTTCGCCTGCGTCATGGATTTCGCCCTACCGGAAATCGGCAACCTCCTCGCCGGTTCCGTCGTCAATGCCGGCACTGACCGAATGACCAACGCCGGTCGGGCGGGAATTCCCCAGCTGGTCGCGCCAGGATGCCTAGACCTGATCGATTTCGCCGGCTGGCAGCAGATCCCTGCCCAGTACGACGACAGGCCGTTCCACGCCCATAATCGACTGATCAAGTCGTCCGCGTTGAACAACGAGGAGAGGCGCGAAACGGCGCGAGAGGTCGCGCGGAGACTACAGGGATCGCGGGCGCCCGTTCATTTCATTCTCCCGTCGCGGGGGATCGAGGAATGGGACAAGCCGGGCGAACCCGCGCATGACCCGGACGGACTGGCGGCGTTTCTCGACGAGGCCCGAAAGGCCGTCCGGGCTCCGCTGCAATTCACCGAGATCGACGCCCATATCAACGATCCCGCGTTTGCCGAGGCAGTACTCGGCATCTTCGACGACTGGGTCGAGACCGGGGTCGTCAGCACGAAAGTCTCATGACCGCCGGCAAGTTCGGGGTCCTGTTCGAACCGGTCCGAATCGGGCCCGTCACTGCTCCGAACCGGTTCTTTGCCGTACCCCACGCCACCGGACACGGTTGGAACCAGCCCAATGGCGCAATCGCCTTGCGCGCCATGAAAGCCGAGGGAGGATGGGGAACCGTAGCCGTACAGATCACGGAAATCAGTCCGGACTCCGACATGGGGAATCACCCGATGGAGAGGATCTGGGACGAGAGCGACATTCCCCGCCATCGGGCGCAAGTTGACGCCATCAAGAGGCACGGAAGCCTCGCGGCAATCGAAATTGCCCACGGTGGCATGCGGTCGCGAAACATGTTTACCGGCCTGACCATTCCCGGACCAAGCAATCTGCCCGTCATGCGGCCAGAGGTTCCCCGCCAGGCAAGGGCGATGGACTTGGCTGATATCCGCGAGTTTCGCCGGACCCACAGGGCTGCGGCTCAACGGGCGCTGACGGCGGGCTACGACATCATTTACGTCTATGCGGCACACGGCCTGTCGATCCTCAGCCACTTCCTTTCGGCTTCCGCGAACCGGCGTACTGACGAATACGGCGGATCTCTGGCGAACAGGGTGCGTCTGCTGAAGGAAGTGCTGGAAGACACGCTCGACGTCGTGTCCGGGAAAGGTGCGGTCGCGTTGCGCTTTTCCGTCGCAAAGCCCGGTTCCCTGTCCGCGCTTGCCAACGACGGCGAAGGCAGGGACGTCGTTGAGGCATTGGCCGAACTCCCGGACCTTTGGGACGTCAACATTTCCGGATGGCCGAACGACAGTGCGACCGCCAGGTTTGCAGAAGAAGGTTTTCAGCTCCCGTTCACCGACTTCGTGAAATCGGTGACCTCGAGACCGGTCGTCGGCGTCGGGCGCTTCACCTCTCCCGACCTCATGGTGTCCTTGATCAGGAACGGGAGGCTGGACCTCATCGGGGGTGCCCGTCCATCGATCGCCGATCCGTTCCTGCCTGCCAAGATCCGCCAGGGACGGGATGACGACATCCGCGAATGCATCGGCTGCAACATCTGCGTCAGCATGGATGCCTACGGCCTGCCGGTTCGGTGCACCCAGAACCCGACGATCTCCGAAGAATGGCGCAGAAACTGGCATCCCGAAGCGCTGCCCGCCGTACGGAAACGGCGGTCACACCTGATCGTCGGGGCCGGACCTGCCGGTCTTGAATGCGCACGGGCGCTACTCGCGGCAGGTGACACCGTGACCATCGCGGATTCGGCCCGGGAGCCCGGAGGACGCGTGGCGCTGGAATGCCGTCTCCCCGGTCTCGGGAGCTGGAAGCGCGTGATGGACTATCGCCTTGGGCCGATCATGCAGAGCGCGCAATGCGGGCTCTACCTTGACAGTACGATGGACGCACGGGACATCGCCGAATTCGATTGCGATACGGTCATCCTTGCGGCCGGCTCCAGATGGCGCGCAGACGGCGTGGGCTCCACGAGTTTCGATGCCATTGATTTCGGCGATGTACCCGTCTTTACCCCCGACGACATCATGTCGGGTCGCGGGCCGCCATTGCCGCATGGGGCCACGGTCGTTTACGACGACGATCACTTTTACATGGCCAGCGCGATCGCCGAACATCTCTGCGCGTGCGGGCAGTCGGTCATGTACGCAACGCCACTTCCGGCTGTCGCGACATGGACCGAATACACGCTCGAACAATCCCGCATCATCGAGCGGTTCGGCGAACTGGGAATTTCGATCCGGGTGAACGCATCGCTCGGGAACGGACCGGCGCTCGTCGACGAATTCACCGGTGAGACGATGGAAATCGGCCAACGAAATTTCGTATTCGTCGGAGCAAGGCTTCCCGTCGAGGTAAAGGGCATTGGCCAGGCTTTTTCAGGATCAGGGCGATTGCGCCTGATCGGTGACTGCCTGGTTCCCGGTACGATTCAATCCGCTATCTACTCGGGCTACGGTGTTGCGCGTGACATACTCTACGGCGACAACCGGAAGGAACAGAAACGCGATAGAGTCGTGATCGAAACGCCCGCCAATTGATCACATTTTCCGTTCATGGCGGTGAAAATCCACGAGACTCCGCACTGTTTTCCGCGGCTTTCCCGATATCGAATCGTGTGAGGAGTGTTTTTCCGATTATCAACCTCCTGTTGTCGTTCCGCGACATTGACTTTCCGCCCATACGCGAAGCTGCAAACGCGTCGGGGTCGTCACCTTCGGCGATGACGGCCGTGAACGTCATCCGGGGAAGTTCCACGGTCGAGAGTTGTCAGTTTCACTGCGTGCCGGTCACTGAATTGGGGTCGCCTGCCATGATCTACGAAGCATGCACCAAGTCATCATTCCGAAAGAGGTCGTCAAGGAATTCGGCGATAAAGTCGAAATGCAGTTGAAGAGAAAACCCGCAATGAAATCGAAGTGGATGACTCGCCAAGTCAATGCAAGAGGAGAACAGCCTCGATCACGTCCCGGAAGTAACGATTGAGACGTGATTGAAGTCCTTGCACCGAGGGAACAACTTCATTTGACCGGTGCATCGAAGGTAAACGATTTCTGTTGTTCGTCTTCTGACGATCTGTATCTGACGGGCCGTTTCGATCTTGCGATCTGTCCGTCGCGAACGCCCCGTTTCAACCAAGCGTCCACTTGCGTCTTCCTCAGATTCAGTCTCGACGCAATTTCACTAGATTCCAAATCCAGTTCTCCCGTGACTTCGCGCAATTTCTCAAGAAACAGTTCGTAAAAGTCGTCGACACGATTTGACGTGTCCTCCGAAACCGCCGCATCGGCATCATTTGTTTCCATCTGGCTTTCAGCCGACGCGCTATCGGGGGGGTTGGCCTCAACAAACCCGGCCGCATGCTTCGTTGCCGTGTCAGGCACCTCATCGGCGGGATCAGGAGGAAGTTCTGGCGCGGCGCTTTCAGCAGTTTTCTCGGGCGATCCATTGATCAGAAACTCGAGTGAATCCAAGTTTTCGGGAAAGTAATTTGCTCCCATCTGGACGAGAGCACGATTTCCGGACTTCGGGCAATCGGTCTGTCTGACCCACAAGGGCACCCAAGATTTTCTGAGGTTGTCCTTTGCCCCGTTCCAGGTCCCGCCCTTGTTTTCAACACTGGCTACCGCGACCGCTGCATCGGACAAGCAATAAATGTCTGTGTTTCGGGCCATCGCGTTACCCACGTTGAAGCCTGCCTCCGGATTATACGGGGATATCAACACCAGGTTGTCCGAACGAAGGTATTTCCGATACTTTGCGGAGGTTGCCGCCCGTATCAAACTGTTCGCCACGACACCGATCGCGGTCCCCTCTTTTTCAAGCGCCCCCGACATTGCGCTTTGATCGACGCCGCCTGCGCCACCGGAGACAATTGAGAATCCCTGCTGGGCAGCGTCTTCACCAAGCCTCCTGGCAAACGCAATGTCTTCATCGTCAGCTTCCCTGGAACCAACGACAGCAATACCACCTTGGCCGAGAAGTGTTTTTCTGCCGCAGCCGAACAGTACCGGTGGCGACGCCCCACCCAACCGGCGTTTCACACGTGTCGGATACTCCGCGTCCGATTGCGAAATGACCCAAAGCCCTGCCCGCTCCCATTTCTCAAGAGCAAAACCCAGCGCTGTCGCTCGGTCCAAAAGGCCCTCAATCCGGGACAATGCCATTGAACGGTCCGTCCATCCGGACAACCGGTAATTCAAGTCACCTTTCAGGAGGTCAGATGGAACAAGATCGTGTTCTTTCAACCACTTGGAAAATCGCGTCCATTCCGCCCGGGAGAGCGATTTGACTTCCGACCGATCGGATTTTCCCAGTGAAACCGTGAGGAGCATCACTGCGTGCGTATGCCGTCCCGAATTCATTTCACCGTCCCATGCTTGAAGTTGCCAGGGCCACGGGCCAAACGGGCCCGCTGCCAGCTTGCCGAAGCAGCGCGGCAGCGATTGTTAGAGTCCATCCTGAATCGAAGATGTCGTCGACCACTAACAGGCCTGTCGTCTGCGAAATCGGACGCAAGACCTCGTTAACGAACTTGTCATTTGCCAGCCTTTCCGGTGAAATCAAAAGAGCGTTCGATTTGCCGGCCAGACTCGACGATCCCTTATCTGTGCCGCTGGCAGCTCGCAGGCTGGAGTTGGAAACAACGCCCGAATCGCCACGGGTGTTTTTGCGAGCAGGCGGGGTTCTGCATTCCAGCCGTTATTTCACCCGCATTTCGAGTGCCCGCAATCCAGGCAATTGACGCAACCTTCGACCATCCTCACGTCAAAGCCACCGCAATTGGCGCACGACGACCCGGGCTTTTTCCGGTTCAGCGAAACGACGTCGGCCGGAAGGATTTCGGCGTCACTGCGGCCCGCGGCCTGGGCTCCTCCCTCGGTCGCGGTTTGCACTGCGGGATCACCGAAAAAGCTGGTCTCGGCCAGGTGGCGCTCAATGACGCCGCCGATCGCGGCCAGGATCGACGGGACGTATCGGCCATCCATCCAGGCGCCCCCTCTCGGGTCAAACACGGCCTTCAATTCTTCGGCCACAAACCGAACGTCCCCTCCCCGGCGGAACACCGCGGAAATCATCCGCGTGAGTGCCAGTGTCCAGGCATAGTGCTCCATGTTCTTCGAATTGATGAACACCTCGAACGGTCGGCGAACTCCGTTTTGCAACGTGTCATTGACCGTAATGTAGATTGCGTGTTCGCTTTCCGGCCACTTTATCTTGTACGTGCGGCCCTCCAGCGCCTCCGGCCGGTCCAGTGGCTTGGCGATATAGATCACCTCGGCGCCCTGGTCGGCTTCCGGAGTCGCCTCTTCGGATTCCGCAACGCTCAGTACCGAACCCGTGACCTCGTTGGGACGATAGGTCGTGCATCCCTTGCAACCCTGGTCCCATGCTGACATGTAAACTGCCCGGAAATCCTCGAACGCGATATCGCCGGGACAGTTGATCGTCTTGGAAATCGAACTGTCGACCCACTTTTGTGCCGCCGCCTGCATGCGGACATGGTCTTCCGGACTCAACGACTGGGCATCGACGAAATGCCCGGGCAGAGGCCGGTCGCCAAACATGTCACGCCAGAGCCGGACCGCGTAGTCGACAACCTCTTCCTCGACTTGCGAGCCGTCCGGCTGCAGCACCTTGCGGTTGTACGAAAATGCAAACACAGGCTCGATTCCCGAGGAAACATTGCCTGCATACAGTGAAATCGTCCCCGTCGGCGCGATCGATGTCAGGAGGGCATTGCGGATGCCGTTGGCCGAAACCGCCTCCCTGACCTCTTCGTTCATCGTCTGCATGGTTCGGCCCGCCAGGAAGGCGTCGCGGTCGAACAGCGGAAACGCACCTTTTTCCACGGCCAACTCGGCAGACGCCAGGTAGGATGAATGGGCGATCCGGCGCATCCAGTCTTCGGTGACCCGCACGGCCTCGGTGCTCCCGTAACGCTTTCCGGTCATCAGCAGCGCGTCTGCCAGACCGGTCACGCCCAGGCCAATTCGCCGCTTGGCATGCGCCTCCTGCCGCTGGGCTTCGAGCGGGAACCGGGACACGTCGATCACGTTGTCCATCATGCGCACGGCGACGGCCACCAGGCGGTCGAGTTCATCCGTGTCGATTCCGGCATTCGGCCCGAAGGGATCATGAACAAGGCGGGCCAGGTTGATCGAGCCCAGGAGGCAGGCGCCATAAGGCGGCAAGGGTTGCTCCCCGCAGGGATTGGTCGCGGAAATCGTCTCGCAATAGTGGAGATTGTTGCGTTCGTTGATCCGGTCAATGAAAATGACGCCGGGTTCGGCATAATCGAAGGTCGACTCCATGATCCGGTTCCACAGGTCCCGGGCGCGAACCGTCTTCCAGACCTTGTCGGCGAACACGAGGTCCCAGCCGCGATCGGCCTTCACCGCGTCCATGAACGGATCGGTGGCAAGAACCGACAGGTTGAACATCCTCAACCGGGCAGGGTCCGACTTGGCGGCAATGAAGTCCTCGATGTCCGGGTGGTCGCAGCGCATCGTCGCCATCATCGCGCCCCGCCGCGACCCGGCCGACATGATGGTCCGGCACATCGAATCCCAGACATCCATGAACGAGAGCGGTCCCGAAGCATCGGCCGCAACGCCGACGACCGGTGCGCCTTTCGGCCTGATCGTGGAGAAATCGTATCCGATCCCGCCACCCTGCTGCATGGTGACGGCAGCTTCCTTCAGCATGGCGAAAATCCCGTCCATGCTGTCGGGGATCGTTCCCATGACAAAGCAGTTGAACAGGGTGACCGAACGCCCGGTGCCGGCACCGGCGAGGATACGCCCCGCCGGCAGGAAGCGGAATCCATCGAGCGCATCGTAGAATTCGCCTTCCCGTCGAACCGGATCGGCTTCGCCTGTCGCCAGCGCCCGGGCCACGCGCCGCCAACTGTCCTCGACGGATCCGTCGAGCGGGACACCGGACGCATCCTTCAACCGGTATTTCATGTCCCAGATCTGTTCGGCAATTGGCGCGTTGAATTCGTTCATGGAGAATCCTGCTGGGAACAAAAGGAGAACATTATATGGCGATCATTTGGCTGCATGTCAATGACGTTTTCTGCCGACCGAATCGGAACGGCGGTTCAACTGGAGATAACGAGCCGCCTGAGCTTCGTCCTTGCGGGCTGTCCGTCATCCGAGTATGCGGATCGCGAACAACCGGTCAAGTCGATCTGGCAAGCAGGTTTTGGCCAGCATCGACCTGTCGGTCGTCACGGCGACCAGTCGGGGCGTATCCTGCGGCACACGGGCACCACTCCGCGTTTCCCATGGCGGGAGTCGCGTTCAGTATGCCAAGGCGCGTCACTCCAGTTCAGGGAACCTGAATGAAGCGGACGATGCAAATCCACGGACGGGCATCCTTCCGCCTGTCGGAGTTGCCTTTTGTCACGCTTCAGCCGAAAATAATTCCGGAATCCGGAATTGCGTGACTCTTGTGACCACTCAATTCGTCAATCTCGTGAAATTGTGCGTCGGCGTTTCCAGCGTCGACCAACTCGCCATGTGGCAGAATCGTCGAGGTGCGGAAGCCCGGGCCCGGGGAGAGTCGTATCTGCCCTCGCATGTCACCAGGATGTTTCCGAGGCGGAAGTCGGAGGTGCTGTCAGGAGGATCGCTGTACTGGGTGATCAGGGGAGAAATACAGGTCCGGCAAACCATTCTCGACCTTGAGTCCTGCATCGGCAGCGACGCGATCCGGCGCTGCCGCATTGTCATGGACCCGGTTCTGGTGCGAACGATCCGGTTCCCCCGCCGACCCTTCCAGGGCTGGCGTTATCTTTCGCCTGACGACAGCCCGGCTGATCTGGGCATAAACGGCGGCGACGAACTGCCTCCCGAACTTGAACGTACGCTGGCCGAGATCGGGATCTACTGAAGTTTGACCCCGACCGGGATATCAATTCCCGGATCGTCCTGAATCTCCGGTGGAATCCGGAACGTCAAACCCGGCACGCGCGCCAAAAGTCTCGAGGATGTTTTTCTCAGCCGTCGTCCATGGCCTGCGACGGCAGGCGAATAGCGCGGCCTGCGACGACAGGACAATTCCGTCGTCAAGGACCTTGAGGTGGTTGGCGCCGAGTGTCTGGCCTGTCGCAGTGATGTCAGCGACCACCTCGGCCGCAAGATTCCTGACCGTCGCCTCGGTCGCCCCCTGGCTGTCAACCAGCCGGTAGTCTGCCAATTCGTGCCCGGCCAGAAAATCCCGGACCAGATTGTGGTATTTTGTCGCGATTCGAAGCGGGCGGCCGTGAAGGTCCCGGAACTGACCTGCAACTTCGTCGAGATCGTCAATTGTCCGGACATCCGTCCAGCACGTCGGAACCGCGATGACAAGGTCGGCATGACCGAACCCGAGCGCGCAGATTTCGTCAACATGCGCCTGGCGAAAAGGCAGTTTTTCGCGAATCAGGTCCTGCCCGGTTATTCCGAGGTGAATTCGGCCCTGCTGCAGTTCCCCGGGAATCTCGCCCGCCGGCAGAAAGACCGGCTCGATCCCGTTCAATCCCGCCACACTTCCGGAGTAGGCACGCTCGGACCCCAGTGGAACCACCCTTGCGCCAAAACGGCCGAGCCAGTCGGTGGCGGCCGAACGGAGTCGTCCCTTGGCAGGAAGTCCGATCTTGAGACGGCTCACGTCAGGCCAGCCCTGATCGCGCTCAGCGTTTCAGGCCGAATGACCCCGCCGACCGCCGGTACCGACCGCCCCTGCCCGAGGCGGCCGGTCAACGCATCGTAGCGGCCACCGCTCGCAACTGCCGGCCACCTGTGTCCGTCCCGTGCCCTGAAACCGAAAACGAACCCGTCATAATATTCCATTGTTCTGCGGCCATGGCCGGATGCAAAACGGAGGTTGTCAACATCCACCGAAACCGATCGTAACGCGTCCCTCCGATCGGAGAACGCGGCAACCGCGGACTCGAGCGAGGGCATGCCAAGGAGCAACCTCTCGAGTTCGGCGAGCGCCGTCGTCATGGTTCCGCCGAGATCGAGCACGGCCTCGATTGTCGCGACTTCGTGACGCGAGATCGGCGGTGTACGCGCTTCCTCTTCAAGTTCACGGTGGCGCGCAGCAATATCCGTGGGCTCGCGGAGACCGATATGCACAGCCACCTCGTCACCCGTGCCGCCGGACCGGTTCGGTCCGGGTTCATTTGCCCGCGCCCGGGTTTCATTATGCGAGCTGCGCTCATCCCGGGCACAGGAGAATCTGTCCAGGAGCTTCCGAAATCGACCCGGACGCCACAAGTGCCTGCGAAGCATCACCTTTCTGCGCTCTGGGGTCTCAAGGCAAGCGATCGCTGCGAGCAGTATACCCATGTCGCCGACGACGACATCGAGCGTGTCAGCCGCCAGGACCTCGTGGAAGAGCCCAAACACTTCCGCATCCGTTCCGGCACGATTTTCAGATCCGAAGATCTCGTATCCAACCTGCAAGGATTCGGGCGAACGCACCGAATCCGGAGGTTGAATGCGCCAGACTGGACCCAGGTAGGTAAACCGTGTTTCTCCGGGAACACCCGCCATGAACTTCCGCGCCACGGGAACGGTAAAGTCAGGCCGAAGAATGAACTCGCCCCGGACCGGGTCACGGGTGACGAAGGCGCGGGCGCGGATGTCTTCGCCGTAAAGATCGAGCAAGAGATCGGCTGGCTGCAGGATCTCCGTATCGGCGAGGATTGCACCTGATCGCCGGAAGGTCGCGAGAATTCCGCGTGCAACATCGCGCGCTTCCACGCCCTCTTCGGATCCTGAACGCGCATCCTCAGTCGCCCCGCCTCGAGATCCCGTCGGCGTCGATTGCATGTCCGGAAGTTCCATCATTTGAGTCGCAACGTCACTTGGTCAGACCTGATCGAGATAGACCGCGCGCCGTCGTGAAAGTTCTGCCTTCTGATCCGCGAGCGGCAAGTCGAAAACTGCCACGAGACGGCATACTTCTTCGACGAGGCGTTCGCGTGGAACCGTGATCTGGGTCGGCCGGGTTCTCCAGGCGTCGCTGGTTTCCAGCTCCACGGCAACCATGCGCCCGACAACGAGGTCCTTGAGCTGCACGACGCCCCTATTCCGTTCTTCCGATCCTTCGATGACGGCAACGGGACTTTCGCGCTGGTCAGCGTAGCGAAGCTGACCTCCGAAATTCTTCGGATTTCCGAGATACATCTCGGACCGTATTCCGGCCGCGCGAAGTTCCGAAACCATTCCCAGGTATGAATCCAGTCGATCGCGATCCATCACCGTGACCACGACCGGCCCTGTCCCTCCTCGGACCCCGCCAGGGCCACCTCGCCGCGCGGCAACGGCGGCGAGGAGGCGGTCAACACCCACCGATACCCCGGTCGCCGCGACATCCTGGCCGGTGAATCGCCGCACGAGGCCGTCGTAGCGCCCCCCTCCCGCGACCGATCCGAACTGCTGACGCCGCCCTTTTGCGTCGGTGATCTCAAACGTGAGGTCGGCTTCGAATACCGCACCCGTGTAGTAACCGAGACCCCTGACAACCGACGTGTCGATGCAGATTCGATCCGGCCCGAATCCCTGTGCGCGGACCAGGCGTTCGATCGCCGACAGGTCTTCGGCTGCAGATCCCAGGCGGTCAAGCCGGGCCAGGATCAACTCATCGTCGCTCCCTTTGCCAGGCGCAACCACATCCATGATCTGTTCGATCTGGTCTTCTTTGAGGCCCGCCCCTTCGGTAAAGTCGCCGCTCTCGTCCCTGCGGCCCGGACCGAGCAAGGCGCGTACACCCTGCGGACCCAGCCTGTCGAGCTTGTCTATGGCCCGAAAGACCGAGTCACGCCGCTGTTCGGAATCTTCGGGCATGTCCGAGCCCGGAGCTCCGGCCATCTGCAATATCCCATCGAGAACCGTTCTGCTGTTCAGCCGGACCCTGTAGTCACCGCGCCGTATCCCCGCTGCCTCGAGGACCTCGGCCAGCATCATGCACATTTCCGCATCGGAGGCCGGACTCTTCGAACCGACCGTGTCCGCATCGCACTGGTAAAATTGGCGGAATCGACCCGGACCCGGTTTCTCGTTTCGCCAGACGGTACCGACGGCGTAACGCCGGTAGGGTAAGGGCAATTCGTTCCTGAACTGGGCATAGACCCGGGCGAGAGGCGCGGTCAGGTCGTAACGAAGCGCCAGCCAGTCGCTCTCGTCCTCTTTCCACGCGAACACACCTTCATTGGGGCTGTCGACATCGGGCAGGAACTTGCCCAGCGCTTCGACGGTCTCAACGGCCGGGGACTCCAGGGGTTCGAAACCGTAACGATGGTAAACTTCCCTGATCGTCTCCAACATCTCCTCGCGGCCGATGACTTCCGGCCCGAAGTAGTCCCGAAACCCCTTCGGCAGGCGCGCCCGGGGCCGTTGATTTCGCTGAGCCTTTTGCTTTGCCATTCCACCATTCCGCCAAGACACTGTCGAGATATTCATGCGAACACAGTCACACGGAAAATGATTCAGGTGGCCATATAAGGTGCTATCCCGGGATTGTCATGGGATCCAGCATTCGGCACCATTTCACCTCGAAATGCTGCAGAATGCCGAGGCCGCGAAAAGAATTGAAGGGTGAAAAGGCGTTGATCGTTGATATGTTTGGCTAAACGCCAAATTATGAGGGTGCGCGCTGGCCAAACAAACGTGAAATCGCGGCTTCATTGGCACCTGATATGCTCCACGCAATCGCGCCTTGATTAAAGGGTTTTGATCATGGTCGAATTCCGGGAGATTGAAGAGCTCATCCAATCAATCCTGAAAGAAATATTTGGCGACGCCCAAATTGGAGATGTATTCGTTGCCTCGGCTTACGATGAGGATGGCGATGAAATATTGCTTGTCAAAGTTGAATTTGACGGCGCTGAAGATCAGTTTGATGCGAGAAAAGCTACCAGTGTAGTACGACACATGCGTCCCCGCCTTGCCGAGATCGGCCAACAGGCATTCCCGATCATCTCCTACCTTTCCAGCGACGAGATGCGCGAGGCTCAGGATGCGGCCCGATGATCTGCTGAGTGTGGCAGACGAACTGATCTCAACGAAAAGCAGGAAACCACGGCAATCAAATCTGCGCTGGGCAGTAAGTACGGCATATTACGCCATGTTTCACTGCCTCGCGAAGTGTTGCGCAGATACGCTTGTGGGAAGTCGCAGCGCTGATCGAAGCAAGCCAGCGTGGCATCAAGCCTACCGTGCTCTTGAACATGGTTTCGAAAAAAATTAGCTGCAAGAACCAAGATGTCGTCAAGAAGTTTCCAAAAGTTATAGAAGATTTCGAATACTTTCGTATCTCTACAGGAGAAACGCCATTTCGCCGATTATGATCCCTTTGCGCGATTCACTAAACTTGAAGTGAAAAGCGACATTTCATCCCCTCACACCGTCAATCTGCGTCCCCGCCCCTTCATGCACAATGAAGCGCCCCGGCCGCTCGGCGATTGCCCACCACATCATGCCTTCAGTTCTTCAGCGAATGGTCAGCCATTGATGTCATCGATCCTGAGAACGCCTTCAATCCTCGAAATGGCCACCCTGACCTGAGGCGTTACCCGGCAACGCAACGGAACGGCGACCTCCACGTCGCCGGGCAGCTTCTGGTCCGAAATCACCAGGTGAACCGAACCAAGGCGACCATTGGAGCGGTTCTTCGCATGACCCGCAACCTGCCGTACGACCGAACGAATCGCATCCTCTCCTTCGATGAATACCCTGATCCCGGGCGGCGCAAGCCTCGCGGCAACCTCATCAGCAGATTCGACCTTGCGCGCCAGCAACCTCCGGTTGCCCATGTCCCCGCCGACATCAACGGACAATATGACATTGTTGCCGGGTTCAAGCATGTCGCGTGACTTGTCGACCACGTCGGAAAACAACGTGACCTCGTAACCGCCGCTCGGGTCGCTCAACTGGACGAATGTCAGGTTGTTTCCCCTGCTCGATCGCCGGTCCTGGCGTCCAATGATCGTCCCGGCGACATTGACGGTCTGCAGTTCCCGTTCCCCGGCTTGTTCCATTCTCTGCTCGAGGTCTGCAAATCGGATGACCCCCAGCCTTGCAAGTTCATCCTGCATCTCGTCCAACGGGTGCCCGGACAGGTAAAAACCGACAGCTTCATGTTCGTTTTGCAGCCGTTCCATCGGCTCCCATTCTTCCGTCGCCGGCAGTTGCGGAGGCGGCAACTCCTCGCCCTCCTTGCCGAACAGCCCGATCTGCGTGCTGTTCCGCTCCTCGTGAGCGGATGCCGAAAAATCCGTCAGGATGTCGATCGCCGAAAGAACTTTCGCCCGGTTGCGTTCCAGGCCGTCGAACGCGCCGGCACGGGCCAGGGTTTCAAGCGGTCGACGGCCCAGTTTCTTGAGATCGACCCTGCGCGCGAAATCAAGGATGTCCGTGAACGGTCCGCCCTCGCTCCGCGCCACCTCGATCAGCTTCATTCCCTCGGCACCCGCGCTTTTCAGCCCGCCCAATGCATAGTGCAACCGGCCGTCCCGAACGACGAACCGTGCGCTCGACTGGTTTACGCACGGCGGCTGGAACTCGATTCCGAGCCGCTCGACCTCCTGCCGGTAGACATTCAGCTTGTCGGTGTTGACCAGGTCGGCATTCATCACGGCGGCCATGAATTCGACCGGATAGTGCGCCTTCAACCAGGCCGTCTGGTAGCTGACGACCCCATAGGCAACGGCGTGTGACTTGTTGAATCCGTAATTGGCAAATTTGTTGAGCAGGTCCCAGACTTGCGTGGCCTTCTTACGACTGACGCCGTTGCCCCTGGCGCCCTCCATGAACTTGGGTTTTTCCGCATCCATCGCCGCCTGGATCTTCTTTCCCATCGCCTGGCGGACCATATCTGCGCCTCCAAGCGAATATCCGGCCATCGCCCGGACGATCTGCATCACCTGTTCCTGGTAGATGATGATTCCCTGGGTTTCGTCGAGGATCGGATCGATCGATTCGTGAAGGAACTTCCGCGGTTCGATCCCGTTCTTGACGTTGCAATAGGTCGGAATGCTTTCCATCGGGCCCGGCCGATACAGTGCCACCAATGCGACGATATCGGCGATGCTGGTCGGACGCATGCGTCTCAGGGCGTCCTTCATGCCGGCTCCCTCGACCTGGAACAACGCAACCGTGTGGGCCGACGCGTACAACTCGAATGTTTTCGGGTCGTCCAGCGGGATCGTCGCGATTTCGACCTCGATTCCACGTTGCCGGAGGAGGTCGAGCGTTTCCTGGATAATGGTCAGGGTTTTCAGTCCAAGGAAATCCAGCTTGACCAGCCCGGCACGTTCGACCCATTTCATGCTGAACTGCGAAACCGGCATCGAGGAACGCGGATCCTTGTAAATCGGTATCAGTTCATCGAGAGGGCGATCGCCCACGACCAGACCGGCGGCATGGGTCGAAGCGTTCCGGTAGACGCCTTCGAGCCGGGAGGCGTACTCCAGCAGTCTGGCCACGACCGGTTCGGCATCTGCCGCTTCCGAAAACTCCTGCCGCTGTTCCATCGCCTCTTTCAGCGAGACCGGCTTGACCCCGTCGACCGGGATCATTTTCGCGAGGCGGTCAACCCGGCTGTACGGGATCTGCAGAACACGCCCGACGTCCCGGATGGCGGCACGGGACAGCAATGCACCGAACGTGATGATCTGGGCGACCTGATCCCGCCCGTAACGATCCTGGACATAGGTGATCACCTCCTCGCGGCGGTCCACGCAGAAGTCGATGTCGAAGTCAGGCATCGATATCCGTTCCGGATTCATGAACCGTTCGAACAGGAGCGAGTACCTGAGCGGGTCGAGATCAGTGATCGTCAGGGCGTACGCGACCAGGGAACCGGCGCCCGACCCACGGCCGGGACCAACGGGTATGCCCTGCCCTTTCGCCCACTGCACGACGTCCGCGACGATCAGGAAGTATCCGGCAAATCCCATGGAGTCGATGACGCCAAGTTCGAAATCCAGGCGTTCGTGATATTCCTGTTCGGGGACGGCGAGCGGAATGGATGCAAGGCGTTGTCCAAGACCTTCCCGCGCCTGGCGTCGGAGTTCATCCATTTCCTGTTCAGCCAGTCTCGGCAGAATCGGGTCACGCGCCGGAACCCGAAATGCGCTGCGCTGCGCGATTTCGACCGTACTCGCGAGAGCCTCCGGCAGGTCGCCGAACAAGGCGGCCATTTCCTCTGCGGATTTCAGGAAATGATGTTCGGTCAGCCGGCGCCGTGGCTCTTTCTGGTCAACGTAACTCCCCTCCCTGATGCAGATCAGCGCGTCATGGGCCGCGTACATCTCTTGCCTGTCGAAGTAGACATCGTTGGTCGCCACCAGGGGCAGGCCAAGATCATAGGCGATATCGAGAAATGCGGGCTCCGTCGCGCGTTCCTCCTCGGTTGCCCTGTACGCACCTGACGGGTGACGCTGGATTTCCACGTAAAGGCCGTCGCCAAAGATCCGTGCAAGTGACTGAACCAGGTCGCGCGCCCTCTCGACCTTCCCCTCGAGGATCAGTTGTCCGACCGGACCCAAAGCACCTCCGGTCAGGCAAATCAGCCCTTCAGGCCCGTCTTCGAGCTGTTCAAGACCGACATGGGGAATCCCTGACCCGGATTCCAGGAATGCATATGAATTCAGCTTGACCAGATTGCGGTAACCGCGCTCGTTTCTGGCGAGCAGGACCAACGGATTCACGGCCGGCACACGGGATCGCGTCTCCTGTGACGCTACCGGCGATCCGTTCGCCACATCCAGCTGGCAGCCTATGATGGGCTGAATTCCGTTCGATACCGAAATCTCCGAAAACTCGAGGGCGGCAAAGAGATTGCCGGTGTCGGTCACGGCGACCGCCGGGGCTCCCTGCTCCCTGCAACTCTCGACCAACTGGTCGATGTGCATGGTCCCTTCCAGGAGGGAATAGACCGAATGGACGCGTAGATGGATGAATCGGGGTTCGACCGCCATTGGATCACCATATCCCTCCAATCGGTTGCGCGAAAGTGCCGCTGCCTGGTCAATATCGTGCTTGCATCTGATGCACGGGCAATTCACATTTCCGCAATACCGGAAACCCCGGTTCGCCCCGGTCATGCCCCGCCCGCACGGAAGGCGGGAATCTTCGATCGGGAGGAAGGTCTGGAGTCATGGCACGGTTGACCACACATGTACTGGATACTGCGCGCGGCCGACCCGCTGCCCGTCTGACGATCGATCTTTACGCGATCGGGACGGAACGCCGGAAACTCGCGACTGCCATTACCAACCTGGATGGCCGCGTGGATCGACCGTTGCTTGACGGCGCGGAATGCAAGCCCGGAACATATGAACTCGTCTTCCACGCGGGCGCATACCACGAACAAACCGAAGCGGTTCGGCCGGCAGGCGCCTTTCTTGACCTGATTCCGGTTCGTTTCGCCATCGTGGATGACGGACATTATCATGTCCCGCTCCTGCTCTCGCCCTATGGTTACGCAACCTACAGGGGGAGTTGATGGCGGCAGTTCGTTTCCTGCTCAATGGAAGGAGCGTCCAACTCGCGGACCCGAATCCGGAGGAGACGGTTCTCGACTGGCTGCGAATCCGGCGTCATCTCACAGGCACCAAGGAAGGCTGCAATGAGGGGGACTGCGGAGCCTGTACGGTCATGCTGACCTCGATCTCGAGTGACGGCGCAGCCGGTCGGTCTGCCGTCAATTCCTGCCTGCTTTTCCTGCCACAACTCGACGGCAAGTCGCTCAGAACCGTTGAAGGCGTTGCCGACGAAACCGGCACCCTGCATCCGGTCCAGAGGCGAATGGTCGAATACCATGGGAGCCAATGCGGCTTCTGCACACCGGGATTCGTCATGTCCATGGTCGCGGCCCACGGGTCCGGACGGCAGGACCACGACGACATTCTCGCCGGCAATCTATGCCGGTGTACGGGTTACGCACCGATCATTCGTGCGGCCCGGGCGGCAGAAGATGATGCCGTCGCACCCTGGCTCGAAAACGATGCCGACAGCCTCCGTCGGCTTGTTTCCAGGAGCAAGCCCCCGGATCCGGTCAATGGGCCGGATGGATACTTCATGCCGGCAACTGCCGATGATCTCGCCGACTGGAGCCTCGCCAATCCGGACGGAACCCTCGTCGGCGGCGCCACGGATCTCGGGCTGGTGGTCAACAAGGACATGAAGTCAATCCTGCCGATGTGCTTCGTCTCGCAGGTTCGCGACCTCGGCGACATATCGCCGACGGACGGAGGACTCGCCGTGGGAGCGACGGCGTCGATTTCCAGGCTGCGGGATGCAGTCAAGACCCGCTACCCGGATTTTGGCGAACTGCTTCGCCGGTTCGGATCGGAACAGGTCCGGAATGTCGCAACCATAGGGGGCAACATCGCCAACGGTTCGCCGATCGGGGACGGGGCGCCGCCGTTGATCGCGCTCGGTGCGACACTGACGCTTCGCCGCGGTAATGACCGGAGAACCCTCGACGTCGAGGATTTCTTTGTCGCGTACGGCCGCCAGGACCTTCAACCCGGTGAATTCATTGAATCCCTGCACATCCCGGACGCCCCCGATCGTCTTCGCTGTTTCAAGCTGTCCAAGAGATTCGACCAGGACATATCGGCCGTTCTCGGCTGTTTCAATATCGTCGTCGGCGAAAACGGAACCGTCGAGTCGGCAAGGATTGCGTTCGGCGGCATGGCAGGGATCCCGAAACGCGCCCAGGCGGTGGAAAAACGCCTCATCGGCCGACGCTGGAACGAGAAGACGATGTCCTCGGCCGCCCTGGCTTTCGACTCCGACTTTGTCCCGATCACGGATTTGCGCGCCAGTGCGGGCTACCGCGTGACCGCGGCGCGGCACATGCTGCGCCGCTGTTTTCTCGAGGATTCCTCCGGCGAAGCGCGCGTGCTCGACGTGGCGCCATGAGCGCAAGCCTCGAATTCCCCCACGAGTCGGCGCGACTCCACGTCACGGGCGGGGCGACCTATCTCGACGACATCCCGCCGCCGCCACGCTGCCTGCACCTGGCCTTCGGCCTGGCGAAGGCGGCGTGCGGAAAGGTCGCAAGGCTCGATGTCACGGCAGTCCGGAACACCGACGGTGTCGCGGCCGTGCTGACCGCATCGGATCTTCCGGTGACAGCGGATTCTTCTCCGACCGTGCATGACGAACCGCTCCTAGCGCTTGGCGACGTTCGTTTCTTCGGGCAGCCCGTGTTCGTTGCTGCGGCGGAGAGTCATCGCATCGCCCGTCACGCTGCCAGCCTCGGACACATCGAGGTCGTCGAGCGCACGCCGGTACTGAGCATCGACGAAGCGATTGCCGTGCGGAGCTACCTGGAAAACCCGGTGGTTTACCGCAAGGGAGACCCTGGCGCCGCCATCGCCGTTGCACCTCATTCCCTTTCGGGCCGGATCGAAACGGGCGGACAGGAGCATTTCTATCTCGAAGGACAGGCGGCAATGGCGGTTCCCCGGGAAGACGGTGGCATGCTGGTCTACAGTTCATCCCAACATCCGAGCGAGATTCAGCAAAAGGTCGCCGAAGTCCTCGGGGTTGACCTGGGCCGTGTGCGGGTCGAGGTTCGCCGCATGGGCGGCGGCTTCGGCGGGAAGGAAAGCCAGTGCAATGCCCCGGCAATGGCCTGCGCCGTGGTGGCGTCGGCAACGGGCCGACCATGCCGAATGCGTTACGACCGCGATGACGACATGCTCATCACCGGCAAGAGGCATGAATTCAGGATCGACTACGAAGTCGGCTTCGACGACGACGGCCGCATCCTGGGGATAATCTTCGAACACTATGTCCGGTGCGGCTGGTCACAGGACCTGTCTCTCGCGGTCGCCGACCGGGCGATGCTGCACGCCGACAATGCCTATCATCTCGAGAACGCCCGAATCACGTCCTACCGGTTGCGTACGAACACCGTGTCGGCGACGGCGTTTCGCGGCTTCGGTGGCCCCCAGGGAATTGTCGGAATCGAGCATGTGATCGAGCGTATCGCCCGGACTCTCGGACGTGACCCTCTGCATGTGCGGACGGAAAATTTCTACCGGTCGAGGGATTGCCGCGAGATGCCTCCGGACAGCCCGCGATCCCCGGATGATTCATCATCGCTCGAAGAGCGTGCCGAAACCGGGGCCGTGCAGACGACTCCCTATCATATGGAGGTCCGCGATTCGGTCGTTCGGGAAATCACGGCAAGCCTCGTCGAACGTTCCGGCTACCATGAAAGGCGCCGGTCCATCGCCCGGTTCAACGCCCGAAATGCGGTTCTCAGGCGAGGCATCGCCCTGACACCGGTCAAGTTCGGAATTTCGTTTACCCTGACCCATTACAACCAGGCGGGCGCACTGGCGCATGTCTACCGGGACGGGTCCGTTCACGTAAACCACGGTGGGACCGAGATGGGCCAGGGACTCATGACCAAGATCATGCAGGTCGCCGCCTCGGTTTTCGGATTGCCGCCCGGCGCCGTCAGGATCTCGGCGACCGACACCGACAAGGTGCCGAATACATCCGCGACGGCAGCTTCTGCCGGCTCGGATCTGAATGGAATGGCGACCTTTTCCGCCTGCAGGACGATACGTGACCGGATGGCGGTTCACCTGTCGGAGCAATGGCAGCAGAAACCCGCGAACGTGCATTTCGAAGGCGGACACGTCCTGATCGGGGACGTATCCATTCCGTTCGGCGAGGCCGCACGCCTTTGCCACGAGGGCCGTATCTCGCTTTCCGCGACCGGGTTCTACGCGACGCCGGACATCCAGTGGGAACGGAGATCCGGCCGGGGCCGGCCTTTCTACTATTTCGCTTACGGCGCCGCGGTCACGGAGGCGGTGATCGACACGTTGTCCGGTGAATCGAGGATCCTTCGCACCGACATCGTTCACGATGTCGGGGAATCGCTGAACACGGCGATCGACATCGGCCAGATCGAAGGCGGGTTCGTTCAGGGCGCCGGCTGGCTGACAACCGAAGAACTTGTCTGGGACGAAAACGGACGCCTGCTGACCCACGCGCCATCCACGTACAAGATTCCCGCGTGCTCGGACCGGCCGATGACCCTGAATGTCACGTTGTTCGAAAATGCCAACTCGGAAAACACGATCCACCGTTCCAAGGCAGTCGGGGAACCGCCCCTCATGCTCGGGATTTCGGCATTCATGGCAATTTCGGACGCCGTATCATCCTGCGGTGATGGCTTTGGCGGTCTCGACGCTCCGGCCACGCCGGAACGTGTACTCCGGGCCGTCATGCAGCTTCGGGGGCAGGACTGGTGATCGGACTTGACCGGATCGGACTCCGGGAAGCCGTGCGGCGGCACGGCACGGTTGCGCGCATACTCATCGCCGGCCACAAGGGATCGGCCCCGAGGGAGACAGGCGTGTCGATGCAAGTCTGGGCGGATGGCCAGTCGGGAACAATCGGCGGCGGGGCACTCGAACTGGCTGCGGTCGATCATGCGCGAAAGGGTCTCGAATCCGGTCCGGGCGTCTCAACGCTGAACTTGCCGCTTGGTCCCGGAATCGGCCAATGCTGTGGCGGGGCGGTCAACCTCGTCATCGAGGTTTTCGACGAGGCGGCCCTCGACGAACTGGACGACGCCCCCGTGCGCGTTCGAATGATTCGGCTGTCCCGGGAGACTGCGGACTCCCCTGACAGACCGCCGCCTCGGGTGCAGCGTGTCGTCGAGGCCATGCATGGCGGTACGAAAACGCGCTCCACCTGCCTCGTTGACGGTTGGCTCATCGAGCCGAACGCGCAGCCCGAGCGGAACATCTGGGTTTATGGGGCCGGTCACGTGGGGCGATCGGTGGTCGACGTCCTGTCGGACCTCCCGTTCGCAATCACGTGGGTCGACTTCGAGGCCTCCCGATTCCCCGAAGAGGTGTCTTCGTCTGTCCGTCCGCTGGTAACCGACCCGAACTCCCTGCACGCAACCGGGCTGGCACCCGACGATGCCGATCACCTCGTGATGACGCACACCCACAGCATTGATCTCGACATTTGCGATCGGGTTCTCCGGCGGCAGTTCCGGTCGCTTGGCCTGATCGGATCCCGAACAAAACGTCAACGTTTTGCCGGAAGATTGCGTTCCCTTGGCCATTCGGACGAAATGATTTCGCGCCTGACCTGCCCGATCGGGATACCGGGCCTCGGCAAACACCCGCGCGCCATTGCCGTCGGCGTCGCGGCCGCGTACCTGGTCGATGCCCCGAACGACATCGGAAAATTGAGGATCGGAGACATCCCGGGTTGACAATACTGCTCGACATCCGCGCCATGACCAAGTCCTACCCGGGCGTTCTCGCCTGCGACGACATTTCGCTGGAAATCGGGACAGGAGAAATTCACGCCCTCCTTGGGGAAAACGGCGCTGGAAAATCCACGCTCGTCAAGATGATCTACGGGCTTGTTCGTCCGGATTCCGGCCGCATGTACCTTGAAGGCTTGCCGTTTACCCCGCACGAACCGAGGGCCGCGCGTGCCGATGGCATCGCGATGGTATTCCAGCACTTTTCGCTTTTTGAAGCCTTGAATGTTGCCGACAACATTGCCCTTGGCATGGAGGTTCGCCTGTCTCGTTCGGACCTCGCATCCAGGATCCGCGAGGTGTCAGCCGGCTACGGACTCGCGATCAATCCGGACCGGATTGTCGGGGATCTTTCGGCGGGAGAACGCCAGAGAGTCGAAATCGTTCGGTGCCTGTTGCAATCGCCGAAACTCCTGATCATGGACGAACCGACCTCGGTGCTGACCCCGCAGGAAGTGGAAATCCTCTTCGACACGTTGCGAAAGCTGGCGTCCGAAGGCACATCGATCCTCTACATCTCGCACAAGCTCGAGGAAATCCGTTCCCTCTGTGACAGCGCGACGATCCTTCGGGGAGGCAAGGTCGTCACCACCTGTACACCTGCCGATGAAACGGCCAGGAGCCTTGCCGCCATGATGGTCGGCACGAACCTCGCGGTCCCGGCACGGCGCGATCATGCCCCGGGCGAGGACCTGCTGCGGGTATCCCGCCTGTCGCTCCGGTCCCGAAGCCATTTCGGTACAAGCCTGAAAGACATCGATTTCGTACTCCGGGCAGGCGAGATCCTCGGCATCGCAGGGGTCGCCGGAAACGGCCAGGACGAGTTGCTCCTGGCGTTGTCCGGAGAAGAGCGGTCCCCGCCCGGCGTGATCATGCTGGGTGGCGGCGACGTCGGTCTGTCGGGGCCCAACACGAGGCGACGGCTGGGGATGCTGGCCGCGCCGGAACAGAGGCTGGGGCACGCTGCTGCGCCCGACATGTCGCTCAGCGAAAACGCGATGATGACTGCGCGTATTCGGCGCTCCCTCGCTCGCCACGGTGTCCTCGACTGGACGGCGGCCGCGGAGTTCGCCGGTAATGTCGTGGAGCGGTTCGACGTCAGGACGACCGGTGTCGACAGCGCCGCAAAGTCGCTTTCGGGCGGGAATCTGCAGAAATTCGTCGTTGGACGCGAGATACAGCAGGACCCGCGCGTCCTGGTGATCAACCAGCCGACCTGGGGCGTGGATGCGGCAGCCGCCGCGTTCATTCGCGTGACCCTTGTCGAACTTGCGGAGCGCGGAGCGGGCGTGCTGGTCATCAGTCAGGACCTTGATGAACTGACGGAGATTTCCGACAGGCTGGCGGTGATTTCCGGCGGCCGTCTTTCGGAACCTCGCCCCACAGCGGGAATCAGGGCCGAGGAGATCGGGCTGCTGATGGGACGGACAGGAGATACACGTGCTGCTGCTTGAGCCCAGGCCGGAACCCTCCCGGGTGATGCGAACGGTGACCCCGTTCATCGCGGTCGTTCTGACCATGGCTGCAGGAGCCGTTCTGTTCGCGTTTCTCGGAACAAACCCCCTGGACGCGATCAGGGTGTTTTTCTGGGATCCATTGTTTAATTCGACCGTCGCGAGCTACACCCGTCCGCAACTGCTGGTGAAAGCGGCACCGCTGATCATCATCGCGCTCGGGCTTTCCTTCGGGTTTCGGGCCGGCATCTGGAACATCGGTGCCGAAGGCCAGTTCATCATGGGCGCGATTACCGGAGCGGGCTTCGGGCTTGCGGTCTACCCTGCCGAAGGTTTCTGGGTATTTCCGATGATGATTCTGGCTGGCGCGCTCGGCGGCTTTCTCTGGGCGATGATCCCGGCAATCCTGAAGATCCGCTTCCACGCCAACGAAATCCTCGTATCGCTGATGCTGGTTTACGTGGCCTTCAATGTTCTCGCCGAAATGGTCACGGGCCCACTGAGGAATCCGGAGGGTTTCAACTGGCCCGAAAGCCGGCATTTCCAGGATTATCCAAGCGCGCACAATGCGGAACTGCTGAGTGGCACGGGTGTCCATTTCGGCGTGATCGCCATGTTCGCACTCGTTGTCCTGTGCTTTCTCGTGCTTCGTAACCACATATTCGGATTCCAGGTTCGCCTTGCCGGCCAGTCGCAGAGGGCCGCGCGGTTCGCAGGTGTCGACGCGGCAATCCTGACCGCCCTGTGTCTCGGTCTTTCCGGTGCGCTTGCAGGCATGGCCGGGCTGTTCGAGGTCGCCGGACCGGCCGGAAAGCTCTCGACCAACTTTCCCCTCGGGTACGGGTTCACTGCCATAATCGTGGCGTTTCTCGGGCGCTTGCACCCGGTCGGCATCCTTCTCGCCGGACTGCTGATGGCACTGACCTATATCGGAGGCGAACTGGCCCAGTTCACGCTGAACATTCCCGCAGCCGCGGTTCAGGTTTTCCAGGGCATGCTGCTTTTCTTTCTTCTGGCCGTCGACATCCTGGTCAACTTCCGAATTCGGTGGAAGCGTCCATCCGGTGACCGGCCGGGTTCGGAGCCTGTCCTTGCCGGCGCATCCGCTGCGCCCGGCGCCCCGGTGGCGGCACAGACCCGCGACGGAAAGGAGGGGCAGACGTGATCGATCTAGCCGGGGTCTCGCCGGCCGCACTGGTTGCGAGCCTGATGGTTGCGGCAACGCCTATCCTCCTTGCGGCAACCGGAGAACTGGTCGTCGAAAAATCGGGTGTTCTCAATCTCGGGGTCGAGGGCATGATGATCATTGGAGCCGTGTGCGGTTTCATTGGCGCCGTCGAAACCGGCTCTCCCCTCCTTGGCCTGCTGGCAGCTGTCGCGGGAGGTGTCATCTTGTCCCTGGTATTCGGGATACTGACTCAATTCCTGTTGTCAAACCAGGTTGCAACCGGACTTGCTCTGACGCTGTTCGGCCTTGGACTGGCGGCCTTGATGGGTCAGAGGTACGCGGGGATCAAGCCACCTCCGACCCTCAGGCTCGACATACCGGTCGTTTCGGAGATCCCGTTCCTCGGGCCTGTGCTTTTTTCTCATGACGGTGTCCTGTACCTTTCACTCTTTCTGGTCTTTGTCGTCTGGCTGGTCCTGCGATACACCCGTGCGGGACTTGTCCTTCGCGCAGTCGGAGACAATCACGATGCCGCGCACGCGCTTGGCTACAAGGTGATCAGGGTGCGCCTGGCGGCCATTCTGTTCGGGGGGGCGATGGCGGGACTTGGCGGCGCCTACCTGTCGCTGATCAGGGTGCCGCAATGGACAGAGGGGATGACTGCGGGGGCCGGTTGGATCGCGCTTGCAATCGTCGTCTTTTCTTCCTGGAAACCGTGGCGGATCCTGCTTGGCGCCTATCTTTTCGGGGGCGTTACGGTGTTGCAACTGAACCTGCAGGCTGCAGGTGCCGGGATTGGGGTTGCGTATCTGTCGATGGCTCCGTATCTCGTTACGATACTCGTACTGGTTGTCATGTCCTCGGACCGAAGGCGGACCAGTGTGAATGCCCCGGCCTGTCTCGGCCGGGCATTTCACGCCTCTGCCTGACGGAGACAGGGCTGATTGCCATTTCCTGAAAGAGACGGCCCCAGACGGCACGCCGTATCCTTCAGGGTCGTTTGGTCATTTGTGGAGGGAATCACCATGAAACATTTTTGGCGTTGTCTTGTCGGCGCCGCTGCACTCTCCTTCGGGCTCGGCGGTGCAGCATTCGCGTCAGACGAAAAACTCAAGGTCGGATTCGTCTACGTCGGTCCGATCGGTGACTTCGGCTGGAGCTACGAGCACGACCAGGGCAGGCTTGCGGTTGAAGAGGCGCTGGGTGACCGGGTCGAGACCTCTTACGTCGAGAGCGTACCCGAAGGCGCTGACGCCGAGAGGGTCATGACCCAAATGGCGTTGTCGGGCCACAAGCTGATATTCACGACATCATTCGGCTACATGGATCCCACGATAAACGTTGCAGCGAAATTTCCCGACGTGAAATTCGAACATGCGACCGGCTACAAGCGTGCGGACAATGTCTCGACATATTCGGCCCGCTTCTACGAGGGTCGCACGGTGATCGGGCACATTGCGGGCCACATGACGGAATCCAACGTCGTCGGCTACATCGCGTCGTTCCCGATTCCGGAAGTCATCCGCGGAATCAACTCGGCGTATCTCGCCGCCAAGGCGGTCAATCCGGATGTTCAGTTCAAGATTGTCTGGGTGTTCACCTGGTTTGATCCAGCCAAGGAAGCCGATGCCGCAACCGCTCTGATCGAACAGGGTGCAGATGTCATCATGCAACACACCGATTCACCGGCCGCGATGACGATTGCGGAGGAAAAGGGCGTCTACGCCTTCGGCCAGGCTTCAGACATGAAGGAATTCGGGCCAACCGCAAGGCTGTCGTCGATCATCGACAACTGGGCGCCGTATTACGTGGCCCGCACCCAGGCCGTCCTCGACGGGACTTGGGAATCGATCGACACGTGGGATGGAATTGAACCCGGAATGGTCGAGATCGGCGAGTTTTCTGACAGGATTCCTGCCGATGTTCGAGAGACGGCTGGCGCTATCCGGGATGCGATTGCCGCCGGAACGATGCATTCGTTCACCGGACCGATCAATCGCCAGGACGGAAGCCCATGGCTTGCAGAAGGCGAGACGGCGGATGACGGTACGCTGGTTTCGATGGACTTCTATGTCGAGGGAGTCGAGGGAGACATCCCCAACTGAGCAGCGAGTCCCTGATCGAGGTTCCCGTGTCGGCTTCCAGGCGATTTCAAGCCGGGCACGCGGGAACCTCCCAATCAATTCGGTTCATTCGCACAAATTCGACCGACATCACGTCGGCCGGTCAGGTCGACCCGCACCCGGGCGGTTGGAAAGTACCCATGATGACATGGTCTCGTCGTGGCCAGTTCCGGTTCGCCCCGGTGGCGTGGATCGAAAAAGCTGCCAGGTTCGCCTTCGACCGAGACCTGCCCGGGCTCACGGCACCCAACTGTACGAGGAGCACTGGCTGGCGAACCCATCCATTTCGAAACCGTTCAGGCGCCAGCAGGTGCCAACCTGATCCGGATGAGAATCGTTGGTCGAGATTGCGCGGAATACCAGACTGATTGCCGAAAGGATCGAGCGCCTCCAGTGGGCCTCCCGCCGGGCACTGATCGCGATAGCCGGACCGCCGGCATCAGGAAAATCGACTCTTGCCCTCGCCACTGCGGCAGAACTCAGCCGGCGAAATCATCACGCGGAAGTCATGCCGATGGACGGATTCCATCTCGACAACAGGCTTCTTGAGAAACGGGGCCTTCTCGCGAAGAAAGGGGCGCCGGAAACTTTCGATTTCGACGGATTCCTGGCCGCGATCCGCCGCGTTCAAACCGAGCCATCGGTCATTCTTCCGGATTTTGACCGTGACCGGGAGATTGCCGTTGCCGGTTCGCTGGAGATCTGCCGGGATACACGGTTCGTCCTGGTCGAAGGGAATTACCTTTTGCTCGGCGAATCACCCTGGACCGGGCTTGCCGGATTCTGGACCTTTTCGGTTTTTCTTTCCGTTTCGACGAAGGCCCTCGAACAGCGGCTCAGGGATCGCTGGAATTCATACGGGCTGGACACGAGAACGGCGAATGAAAAGATCCGCGGGAATGACCTCGTCAACGCGAAACGGATCTCAATGGCACGGGGGCATGCTGATCTTGTCTTGTCCAACTGAGCGTCAAGACGGAGCGCTCGGGCCGCGGACGCATTCGGCAGGAGATTCATGCGGAGCGCGGCATTTGGGCCTTGAACAAAAGGCGGTTGCATTTCCCATGTGGCTCCCTGCATAGACGTCCGCACGACACCGCCGGGTAAGGGCAGACATGGAAACTTCAAAGGAATTGATTCCAGTACGTTTTTCCGGAAGTGCCCGTGAGTATTTCGGAATTTGGATCGTCAATCTCTGCCTGTCGATCGTCACCCTCGGCATTTACTCGGCGTGGGCCAAGGTCCGAAACAAAAGGTATTTTCTGGGGAACACGACGATCGGTGAACGCGCTTTCGAATACCATGCGAAAGGAATCCAGATCCTGATCGGCAGGATCATCGTCGTTGCGGCCCTGGTAATCCTGTCGGTTTCATCGTCGATTTCTCCAACAGCCAATATCGTCGTCGCGATTGTCCTCGTTGGTGCATTTCCCTGGCTGGTTAACCGTGGGCTGAGTTTCAACGCGGCGATGACGAGCTGGTCAAACGTACGATTTCGTTTCGGCGGGAGTTATTGGCCGGCTTTCCTGGTCTTTGTCCTCTACCCGTTCCTGACAATTCTAAGCCTGTACCTTGCGTTCCCGTACCTTTCGAGAGCAATCTCACGATACACCATCGGGCGTCACAGCCTCGGTGATCACCAGTTTTCCTTCGACAGCCCGATCAGGCCGTTTTACATCGCCTTCATGAAGACAGCTCTCTGGGTCGTCATCGGTCTCGCACTTGCCGTCGGCCTTTTGCTGATGGCACTGGCACTGTCTCCGGACGGGCCTTCGAACCCGATCCATGAGTCCGAAGATGCCCTCTCGTTCATCCTGATTCTGGTTGCGGTGATCATCCTTTTGCTGGTCGCCCTGCCTTTGGGGACGATCTACTCGGCATTGACCCGCAACGCCATTTACCAAGGGATAGTCCTGGAAGAAGGACACAGGTTCAAATCGACGATTTCCGCGACAACACTGATCTGGATCGCCTTGAGCAATTCGGTGGCGGTGGTGTTTTCGTTCGGCCTGTTGCTGCCCTGGGCACGGATAAGGGTTGCAAGATACCTGTGCGCGCATTCCTGGGTGGCCCCCAACAGCTCGCTCGACGAATTCGCCGGAGATCTGCAGCGATCGCCGACCGCAATCGGTGATGCGTACATGGACATCGAATCCGTCGACATCGGGGCGGCTGTCTGAATTGGGAGAGGCTGCTCCGAAAGGCGATGCCTACGCCCCCGGTTCCTCCCGTCTCGTCCGGGCACGCCTGGTTGCGGGCGTTGCGGGCACCATCAGCCTGGTCGAGTTCGACAGCGGCGCCTTGTTGACGGATGCGCCGACATCCCGGATCGTTCGGGAACAGAGGCTTGGAAACCTGCCGACGGTTCTCAGGTTTCCCGATGGCTGGCACTTTCACAGCCTCGATCATGGGGAAGTCGACTCGATACTCCGCTTGCGGAGATCCGATCGTCTCCACAAATGGGAAGCGTTCCGTCCAAGGTTGGCTCTCGTGGTCGCGTTTTCTTTCATGGCTGCTTTTGCTGTCTGGCGTTGGGGCCTCGCCATCCTGATCGCCGCCGCAATTTTCCTGACCCCTGATGGCATGCCCCGCGCCATTGACGACGGTCACATGGCCTTCAGCGACCGGACATGGGCCAGCCCGTCACGTCTGGGCACAACGGAAAGAGACCGGGTCGTGCTGGTTTTCGACCGGTTGAAAGCCGTAGCGCCGCCTCCGCGATTCTCCGACTACAGGCTGGTTTTCCGCGACATTCCTGCTGCCGGGCCCAACGCATTTGCCTTGCCGGGAGGAACGGTGATCATCACCGACGAGCTTGCCAGGTCCTTCCCCGACCCGGACGTGATCGCCGGTGTCATCGGCCACGAGTTGGTCCATGTGGCCGAAGCCCATGGTCTGAAACAGGTTTACCGGAGTCTGGGCACCTATCTTGCGGTCGCCGTCATCCTGGGAGACGTTGGCCCGGTTCTCAATGATCTCCTCCTGGAAGGAGGGTTGCTGTTCTCGCTCGCCTACAGCCGCGAGCACGAATCCGAGGCCGACCGCATTGGTTTGGCTCTGGCAGCGAAGGCCGGTTATGACCCTGCGGCCCTTGCCCGGTTTTTCGAACAGCTTGACGACAGTTCGGGATTTGCCGGACCAGGCTGGCTCTCGACCCACCCGAGCAACCAGGACCGAATCGCGGAAATCAAACGTCTCGCAGACGAAATCAGGTAATCCCAGCCCAAAGCACGAACAGAGTGACTCCTGTCGGGTTCCGAAAAATTTGCGCGAAAGACCACGTGCCGAAGGGCTTCGTGCGGGCTGTTCCGAGTCCGGACGAGCCCGCGGGGTTTTGGCGAGCATCCGTAGAAGACGGCTGCAGAACAGGAGGTTTGGGTGAAGAAGGTTGACCAGTCAAGGTTGCCAATGGGTGCGGCATGCGATGGGAAAGAGAGATCCATCGGGGCAAGGTCATCGCTTTCGAAATTTCGGTTCTCGGGCTTGCCTTCGTTTTGCCTCGAACAAGGCGCGATGAGGCGGGCCCATGAAGGAATTCTTCCCGATTTTCTCGGGCGACCACCGACCCATGACGCGAGAACGTCCCCCGCCAAGACCTTCGTGAAAGGCTTATGATCGCCGTCCCGACCATTCTCTCGAGCCGGGGGCGAAACCCGTGCCGACATGGCCGAAAACGGCAAGATCAAGGAAGATTTCCTGCATCTGTTCATGACACCGCGGCACGAAATTCCAAGCCGAAATGCGTTCTCCGACATCTTCGACAGGCTTGATCCCGACGTGGTGGACCATGTCTTCGCGTGCCTTTCGAGGGGTCGGGTGAAGCGGCCGGCGGCCGAGTTCCCGGACGACATCAATCGCCATTGACGGCGGGCCCTTGCCGGTTTTTCGCCGATGTCCTGCGGTTTCGGGCATTGCATCGCTTGCACGCATTCGCCGCCGAGTCGTTGCCCGTTCTCACCCAGGTGGCGGTCGACGGGATTCGACCAAGATCGCGGCGAATCCGGAGTTAATGGACCTTCGAGGCGGGGCGGTGGTAACGGCGGACGTGATGCGCAAGTATTTGACAAGCATGCGCAGGCTGGAACCAGGCTTGACGGGGGCTGCACGGGCAACCCCTTTTGCTGCAAGCGGGTACAGTGTACGCCTGCCGCGTATCGCGAATAATCTGAGGTGACAGGGCGGCCCTTTGATCCTATGATCCAAACAGACATTCTTCGCCGATTTCATCGCCATGCTCCGCCATACCGGGCAAAACGAAAGCAACCCTTCAAAATAGCCTGTGTCTGTTTCGAGTCACGGCAACTGTGCACGAACGAATCGCAAAGTTCGACATGTTTGCCGCAGCGCCCTGCCGAAACCCGATCCCGGCCTGCCGAACAACCCGCCAACCGAATGTTTCGTGATCCTCCACTGCAAACCGTCCTTTCCAATGCAAACCGGACAAGACGAGATCCCCGGTCCCGGGTGGTAGAGCCGGAAACCACACAATGAGTCAAAGTTTTTCCCGGACAACGATTCTCGCAGTCCGGACTGCCATTTCCAGGATCCCGCGGGTCGGTCTGGCCTGCCTGCCGACACCTCTACAAGAAGCGAAACGCCTGTCGGATGCGCTCGGGGGACCAAGGATTTTCGTCAAGCGCGACGATCTGACCGGCGTGGCCTTCGGCGGCAACAAGACACGGAACCTGGAGTTCCGGCTGGCGGCCGCGAAAGCGTCCGGCGCGGATGTCATCGTGATGGAGTTGGACCAGCAGTCGAATTCCGCCCGCCAGACCGCGGGCTGCTGCAATCGGCTCGGCATGGACACGATCCTGATCCTTGAAGGCTCCGAACCGGTGGAAATCCAGGGCAACCTGCTCGTGGACTACCTGCTCGGCGCCGACGTGCGTTTCGCACACTCCCGCGCCGAGCAGGCGCGCATAAGCCGGGACGCAGTCGCCGAAGCCCGGGCCGTCGGCCGAACGCCATGCCTGCTGAACGATATTCCGATGTTCGACGAGGGTTCCGCCATCGCCTACCTCGAAAGCACGTGCGAAATCATCGAAACACTCGCGACGCAAGGCCTTTCGCCAGATTGCCTCTACATGTCCTCCTCCGGCAAGGGACAGGCGGGACAGGTCCTGGCGCAGAAACTGCTCGGGGGCTTCCGGGTCCGCGGCATCACGGCAACGGACGAATTCGATATCCCGCCTCGTGGCGCAGAAATCGCGAATCGTACGGCCCGTACGCTGGGGCTCGACCTGGAAGTCACGCCGGAGGACATAGTCAACGACGCCACCCATGTGGGTGCCGGATACGGAATTCCGAGCGACGCGGGAAACGAGGCGGTTCTCCTGTTCGCACGAACGGAAGGAATCGTGCTCGATCCCGTGTACACCGGAAAAGCCGCGGCAGGGATGATCAACCATATCCGCCGCGGCGATTTCGAGCGTGACGAGGTCGTGGTCTTCGTCCACACGGGCGGAACGCCCGCGATCTTCACGCACAACCACCTCTGGCTCGATCGGCGGGCCAGGCTCAGGAAAGGAGACCAACCATGAAACCTGTTATCCACCGAATACACCGCCTGCTACTTGCAAGCACTGCGGGCCTGATTGCGGCGACGATGAGCGCGTCGGCGGGTCCGGACGACAATACGCTGGTCTACGGCCACGGCGTGGCGATCACCGATATCGGACCGGCATTCAACGCGTTCCTGCAATACCCGGCGGGTTACGAGGCCGGTTTCGTGATTTTTGACCGGCTTGTCACCTTCGACGACCAGTTGACATTCAATCCGCAACTCGCCGAGAGCTGGACTATCGCCGATGACCAGAAATCCGTCACCTTCAAGCTCCGGGCTGGCGCGACATTCCACGACGGAACGCCGATCAACGCCGAAGCGATCAAGTTCAACGTCGAACGGATGATGGATCCGGAGATCAACACGACCAACCGCCCGCTCTGGGATCCGATCGCGGGTGCAGATGTCGTCGACGACCTTACCGTGCGTCTACGGACCCACGAACCGTTCGCACTCTTGCTCAACACGCTTGCACATGGTTCCGGCGCCATCCTCAGCCCGACCGCAATCATGGAAAACGGACAGGAGAGCGAGACACAGAACCCGGTCGGCTCTGGTCCCTACATGGTGGAGTCGTTCAATCCCGGTCTGGAACTCGTGCTGGCAGCCTACGAGGGATACTGGGCCGGAAAGCCATCGCTCGACAAGGTCATCTTCCGCTACGTGCCCGAGGCCGCAACTCGTGTTTCGGCACTGCAAAGCGGCGAGGTCGACGTCATCGACAACGTGCCGACGCATCTGGTCGCGCAGATCGAATCCGACGACGGGCTGCAGCTGCTGACCGCTCCATCGCTTCGTCCGATGGGCCTCGCCATGCTCACCACCATCCCTCCGCTCGACAACGTCGAAGTGCGTCGGGCGCTGAACCACGCGATTCCGGTGGACGCCATCGCCGAGAAGCTGTTCCTCGGTCAGGCCATGGCCTCGAACTCACCGCTCGCGTTCAACACCGTGGGACATCATGGCAACGAGCCGTATGCCTACGATCCCGACAAGGCGCGTGAAATGCTCGCCGCCGCGGGACTGACGGACAGTGACGGAAATGGCATCGTGGAGCATGACGGCGAAGATCTTTCCTTCACGCTCCTGGTTCCCGAAGGCGTGTTCGCAAATGACGTGCTGGTTGCCGAGACCGCCGCGGCGGCACTCCAGGAAGTCGGCGTCGGCATCGAGATCCGCAAGATCGAGCGGAGTTCCTTCTGGGATACGCTGCGCCTGCCGGTTGCGGACACCGGATGGCAGATCGGAATGTTCGGCTTCAACCCGTCCAACGCATCGGGGCTGTACCACCTTGATTCGATGTACACCTCCAATCCGGACAATGCGGACCGTCCCTCCGTCTGGAACATCACCCGCTTCACCAATGCGGAAGTCGACGATTTGCTCGCCAGGGCGACGGTAACCGTCGACGGGGAGGCACGGGCGGCCATCCTTGCGGACGTGCAGGAGATCATCTGGAGCGAAGCACCGTACATCTGGCTGCACGTCAACAACATCATCTCGGCAGCGCGCGCCGACCTCGGCGGGGTAGAGGTCTGGCCGGTGATCTTCACCATCGTCCGCGGCGGGAGCTACTAGCCGCACTTCGCACGGCTGGATCCTTTTGAAGGCCCGGCAGTGCCCGCCCTTGCGACATCGACCCCGATTCTCCGTTTCCTCGGACTTCGGGGGCTTCGCGCGGTGGCGATCGCATTCGCGGTCGCCACCATCCTCTTCTTCCTCTTCAGCCTGGTTCCCGGAGACCAGGCCGCCTATCTTGCCGGACCCGGGTCGACACAGGCGGAAATCGACCGGCTGCGGGAGTCGCTCGGACTGAACGATCCCCTGCTCGTCCAGTATTTCCGGCATATGAGCGGCCTGATCCAGGGCGACTTCGGCATCTCGGAAACCTTCAAGTCGGGCCCGCTTCCCTTCATCCTCGAGCGCATCCCGGCGACTCTGGCCCTGACGGCTTCCGCGATCGGCCTGACCATCCTGATCGGCATCCCGGCGGGTCTCGCCGCCGCCATGTTCCACACCCGCATCCCGGATCTCGCAATCTCGGTTTCCGTGGTCGCATTGCTTGCAGTTCCGAATTTCTGGCTGGGGCTGCTGCTGCTCTCTTTCTTCTCCGTGCAACTCGGCTGGCTTCCGAGTTTCGGCTTCTCGGGACCTGCCTCCCTGATCTTGCCATCCCTTGCACTGGCGGCGCGACTGATCGCGCTGGTGGCACGGATGACCCGCGGCGTCACCATCGACGAACTCGGCAAGGACTACGTGCGCACCGCCCGGTCCAAGGGACTCGGCAGGACTGCCATCCTGCTCCGTCATGTCCTGCGCAACGTGATGATCCCAACCCTTACCGTGATCGGGTTGCAGACCGGCTACCTCCTTGGCGGGTCCGTGGTGATCGAGCGGCTTTTCGCCTGGCCCGGAATCGGCGACCTGATGATCAACGCGATCGGACAAAGGGACTACGCCGTCGCACAGGCCGTGACCATCATGTTCGTGATCGCGTTCCTGATCATCAACCTGATCGTCGAACTGCTCTACGTGCTGATCAATCCGCGCATGAGGGCAGCATGAACACCATGGGACCGGAAACTGTATCGATGAAGGCACGCGGCACGTTTACCGCGCGCTGGTTGCGGCAGAATGTCTACCTCGCTTCCGGTTCCTTCCTTCTTCTCTGTTTCCTGGTCGCGGCGCTTTTCGGGGAGCAGATCGCACCTTACGGAGCGGACAAGCAGAACCTGCTGGAAGCCCTCGAGGGCCCGAGCGCCGCCCACTGGCTCGGAACCGACCCGCTCGGACGCGACCTCCTGAGCCGGGTCGTCATCGGCACCCGGCATACCCTGTCTGTCGCGCTCATCTCGGTCGGCCTGTCCTGTTCCTTCGGCGTCCTGCTCGGATTGATATCCGGCTTCGTTCAGGGTCCGCTGGCGATCGCGGTGGACGCGGTCGTGGACGTCGCCCTCACCATCCCGAACATGGTTCTGGCCATCGCCATCGCGGCCGTCATGGGCGCCGGGCTGACCGGGCTGATCCTGGCCATCAGCATCTCCTTCACCCCGCCAATTGCCCGTATCGTCCGCGGACGCGTGATGGAGATCAGGGAGGAGGACTTCATCGCGGCTGCGCGCACCATCGGGGTCCGTCGTTGGCGCATACTCCTGCGCCATGTCCTGCCGAACGCGGCCACGGTTATCGTCATCGAGGCGAGCCTGCAGGCCGGTCAGGCGGTGCTGACGGCGACCGCGCTGGGATTCCTTGGGCTCGGCGTGCAGCCACCGACGCCGGAATGGGGCACCCTGCTCGGCTCGGGGCGTGAATACCTGCATGCGGCACCCTTCATGGTTATCGCGCCAGGCCTCGCGATCTCGCTGATGGTGCTGGGATTCAACCTTTTGGGAGACGGACTTCGCGACTGGCTGGATCCAAGGGTCGGCAACTGAGGGAGACTAAACAAAATGCAAATCGTGGATTGCCACGGGCACATCTTTCCGCCACTCGCCGAGCCCTGCGGGTTCGCGAGCAGCGCGGAGCACCGCCTCCACCTGCAGTGGGGAATGCACACCCATCGAGCCCAGCCGGTTGTCCGCAGCCGGGATGGCGCGACCGTTTCCGAGCGGCATCTCTGGGATTCGGACGATCCGTCCGAGACGGGCCGGAAGGAGGATCTGGATTTCCGGGTAGACGGAAATGGCCGCCTGGCATGGACCGTAGATGGCGAGGACCATTACGTGCAATTCCTGAGCCCCGGGACCCGCCACTGCGACAGTCCCGCGGAAACAATCATCGCGCAGATGGACTATATTGGCGTCGAGACGATGGTTCTGCAAAATGATCATCTCTATGGAAATTCGGCCGGTATCTTCAAGGCAGCCATGGAGCGGTTTCCGGGCCGTTTCATCGGCCTCGCGCAGGTCGAGGAGGGGTCCGCCTGGCAGGACCGGGAGATCGAACGGCTGGAAGACCAGATTACCGAGTCCGGGATGTCGGGGCTGTATTTCACCCTCAACGGTTTCATGCGTTCCGGCTGGAAGGAGACCTATGCCGCCGGCGCCTTCGACGATTTCTGGACGACGGTTGACCGTCTCGGAGTTCCCGTCTTCTGGGTGTTTCCCGCCGAAACCCCCTGGGGCGGTTTCCTGCAGGAAATGAACCGCTTCGCGGACTGGTTCGCGCGTTTCCCGCGCATCCGCTCGGTCATCGTCCATGGCTGGCCGACCGCGGCCTTCGACGACGGTTCCGGCAATATCCGCTGGCCTGGCGTCGTGGCGCGGATCCAGGAGGACTTTCCGGTTTTCACCGAGGTCCTCTACCCGATCGCCTGGGGGCGCGACCACGCCTACCCCTACGGCGCCGCGATTCGCCACGTCCGTCAGTTCCATGACCGGTTCGGCGCCAGCCGCATGATCTGGGGTTCGGACATGCCAAATGTGGAACGCTACTGCACCTATCGGCAGAGCCTCGACTATGTCCTGCTGAACAGTGGTTTCCTGACCAAGACCGAACGCGCTGCCGTCTTCGGCGGCAATTGCCTCTCCCTCTTTCGTCCCGACGACGGCCGGTGACGGAGGCAGTGGAACGCCTTGAACCTGGCCCGGATGTCGCCGCGTCCGGGGGAGCCCTCCTGCGCGTGCGTGATCTTTCGGTGCGTTTCCACATGCTCCGGCGGACCGTTCACGCGGTGAACGGCATCTCGTTCGACGTGCAGGAAGGCGAAACCTTCGCCATCGTCGGCGAGTCCGGAAGCGGCAAGAGCGTTACCGCGCTGTCCCTCCTCAAGCTTCTTCCCATGCCGCCAGCCCGGATCGCCGGCGGATCGGTCCTCTTCGATGGTATCGACCTGATCCAGCTGCCCGAGAAACGGTTGCAGGAACTGCGCGGTCCTGCGGCAAGCTACGTGTTCCAGGAACCGATGACCTCGCTCAATCCGTCCATGAAGATCGGGTGGCAGATCGCGGAGGCCCATGCCCGGCACTTCGGAGTGGATCGGAAGAAGGCGCTCGCACATGCACGAAACCTCCTGGAAAAGGTCCAGCTCCCTGACGCGGAAGAGCGACTGGACGCCTACCCGCATCAGCTTTCCGGCGGCATGCGGCAGCGGGTCATGATCGCAATCGCCCTCGCCTGCTCGCCACGCCTCCTGATCGCCGATGAACCGACCACTGCGCTCGACGTGACCATACAGGCGCAAATCCTGGACCTCCTTTCCGATCTCCAGAGAACGACCGGTGCGGGAATGATCCTGATCACGCACGACCTCGCGGTCGTCGCCGAATACGCGGATCGGATGATGGTCATGTATGCGGGCCGCAAGGTGGAAGAAGGTCCGGTGGAAGAGCTGCTGACCAATCCCAGGCATCCGTATACACTCGGACTCATCCAGGCGGTCCCCAGGCTCGGATCGAGTCTCGAGGAGGGAACGGCACACCAGCTCTCGGAAATACCTGGCGTCGTGCCCCTGCTCGACCGGCCCATCGCCGGATGCCCGTTCGCACCCCGATGCCGTTACGCGATCGACCGGTGTCGGAGCGAGGCGCCGGCATTCGAGGAAATCGCCGATGGACACGGCGCTACGTGCTTTCAGACCGCCCTGGTCGGAGCGGACGCATGAATGACGCAATTCGCGGTCCCGAAGTGCTCCTCGAGGCAGAAGGGCTGACCAAGCACTTCCTCGTCCGACAGGGCGCGTTCGGTTCGGCGCAGGGTATCGTACAGGCCGTCGACAACGTCTCTTTCCGCATCCATCGCGGGGAAGCGCTTGGGCTGGTTGGAGAGAGCGGCTGCGGCAAATCGACGATCGCGAAACTGATTACCTGTCTTCACCGGCCAACGGCGGGACGGATCCGGCTTGGCGGACAGACAATCTCCGAATTGTCCGAAGAACAGTTGCGCCCCATCCGCAGCCGGGTGCAGATGGTGTTTCAGGATCCCTATTCCTCGCTCAATCCGCGCATGACCGCAGGCGAGATCGTCGGAGAGCCGCTTCGGGAACACGGGCGGGGTTCGTCCGCGGAACGCCGGAAAAGCGTCGCGGCGCTTTTCCGACAGGTGGGCCTCCGTCCGGAACTCGCAACAAACTATCCGGACGCGTTTTCCGGCGGACAGCGGCAGAGAATCGGGATCGCCCGTGCGCTCGCGCTCAAGCCGGAGCTCATCGTCGCCGACGAACCGGTCTCCGCGCTGGATGTCTCGGTGCAGGCACAGGTCATCAACCTGATGGCCCGGCTACGTGCTGAGACCGGAGTCGCCTATCTCTTCGTCTCTCATGACCTCGCCGTGGTCGAGCACATCAGCGACCGGGTCGCCGTCATGTATCTGGGCCAGTTGGTCGAGATCGCCTCCAAGCGGGACCTCTTCTCCGCACCGCGCCATCCTTACACAGAAATGCTGATGCAGTCGGTTCCATCGATGGACCGCCGCCGGAAACCGCGAAGACTGGCGGTCGGCGAAGTGCCAAGCCCGCTCAATCCCCCGTCCGGCTGCAGGTACCGCACCAGGTGCCCGATCGCCGAGCCCCGGTGCAGCCGAACCGTGCCGGCCCTGCAACGCATCGGGCAGGAACATCTTGCCGCGTGCCATGTTCGGGCGGGTGCGAATGACGCTTGATTACGGTTGACCCGGACGGAAGAGTCGATCTCCCCGAGTGGCCAAATACGTTCCGTCAAAGGCCGGCCCTTGTCGTCGCGTTTTCATTCATGGCTGCTGTTGCTGTCTGGAGTTGGGGCCTCGGCATCCTGGTCGCCGCCGCAGCATTTTCCACTCCTGACGGCATGCCCCGCGTCATAGACGATGGTCACCCGGAATGCAGCGACCGGACTGGGTCAGTCCGTCGCGGCTGGGCACTACGTAGAGAAACCGGGACGCGCCGGTTTTCGAATGGTTGAATACCGTGGCGGCGCCTCCGCGTTTCTCTGACTACAGGCTGGTTTTTTGCCACAGTCCGGCCGCCAGGCCCAACGCTTTTGCACTGCCGTGAGGAACGGTGATCATCACCGACGAGCTTGCCGGATCCTTTATTGCTGCCGCGACATCGGCTGCGGTGAAAAGGTTGTCACGCGGCGGGTCTCAAGAGAAATCGTATCGGCTCTGGCGCATGGGAAATCCTGAATGGATTCATGTACATTTGTATCGCGCCGCGTCATGTCTTGGTGTTCCGAACCCCTGGTAAGTATTTCTGCAGCTTCAATCCCAGTGTCAGGTCCGAGGGTGCAGGAAACCCCTACGCCGATGAAGACCTCCGACGCGGTCGGGCAGGGCATTGGTGTCACTTTGACCTCAAACCGCCAAATTCCGTCCGGTTCCGGTCTTGAGGAAGACCCGAGTGATTTCTCTCGTGCCGCGGGCACGAGAAAGCTGTCAGGTCGCAGGAACAACTCCAGAGGGCGATTCCGGCTTGCTGAGGTTTGACGGGCCGTCGTCACCTGATTGTACCGGCATTGAACGCTGGTTCATGGCGTGTTACATGCAACGCGAAGGAGGTCAACTCATGCCCATACCTGTCTCCGAACGTGTTCGAAAGCGTCGCGATGCCCTGCGCGCGGCAGGACTGCGCCCGGTGCAGATCTGGGTACCGGATACCCGCCGCCCCTGCATTGCGGACGAGTGCCATCGCCAGGCGACCCTGATTGCTGAAGCGGACAAACAGGATACCGGCCTTTCTGGCTTCATGGATGCCGCTATGACGGAATTGGATGGTTGGCACTAACGCGCGGTGACCTGGTGACAGTCGTCTTGCAAGGCGACTACGGCAAGCCGCGACCTGCACTCGTTGTCCAATCTGACCGGTTTGCAGCCCTCGCTTCGTTTGTCGTCCTGCCCATCACATCGACCTTGATCGAAGCGCCGTTATTGCGTCTGACGTTGGAGCCCTCCACAAAAAACGGTTTGCGAACGACCTCGCAGGTAATGATCGACAAGCCAATGGCCGTGAAGGCAGACAGACTCGGCTCAGCCTTTGGTCGTCTCGATGACGCCAGCATGGTCAGAGTGAACCGATCGCTTGCGCTTTTCCTGGTTCTGGCCGGCTGACGCCTGCCTGCCATCGTAATCTTCGGCCCGGACACCAGATGATGGCTTCCAGAACCCCGGATTCCTCGGAAACACTCCTGAAAAGGCAAAGGTACGATCCAGAGGCATTTCCGGTCAAGGTAATGCGCGCCGTCACTTAGCTGCAGCGCAGCGGGTTTTAAAAACCGCCAACAAACAGGGAAAACCTGCCAGGAATATCAAATGCAATGCTAATGAAAACGGCCTGTTTCGCGTATTTTCAGCGGCTGGCGCGGGCTGTCGAGGTCCGCGTGGAGCCCGAAGCGTCGTTGGCAGAAACGGAGGGTTCGTCAGCCCAAACGATCGGGGATCAGAAACTGCGTCAGCTTATCGCCCGCCGTGGGCAGGAACGCCCAGACGAATGCCTTGAACATGGCCAACGGGCCGCACGACGGACCTCACCCTTCGACCTCGCGGCAAACCTCAACGCCGGATCAACAAGCTTCGTGAACCTCGGTAATTTCGCCAATGCCAGATTGAAAATTCCGGCTGAGATTTGCAGGTCGTTTTACGATCCGACCTCACATGAACCCGATCCACCCTGCCGAGCCCACAACTCACGCGAGAGGACGCCAACAGATCTTTCTATCATCTCCATCGCGTCAAGGATCAGATCCTCACGAAACCGCCTACCGATGACTTGAACTCCGGCCGGCAGTTCTCCTGCAAAACCGATCGGAACGACACCTGCAGGAAGGCTCAGGTAGTTGACGCCGGTACTGTAGAGCGCTGACGAAAAGAGATCCTTCACTTCCTCGAACCCCTGTGCATCGCGATCCCAGGGATGGGTCGGGCGCAAGAGGAAAGGACAGAGAACCAGAGGAAATCGATCAAGGAACATGTTCCAGTCGCGCAGAAACGTGGTTCGTTCGCAAATTGAACGCCGGTAACCAACTGCGTCCACCGGTTTTCCAATCCGTTCATAGTGACCGAAGATCTGCTTGATCGTGTCACTTCCTACCTTCTGGATCGAATGGCCAAAATGCCATGAAAGTTCGCTGATGAGCACATCGAACCACGCTTTCGCCGGTTCGTTCATTGGTGGGGTCGTCACGCGTTCGACCCGGTAACCCGCATCATCAAGAATGCCGGCTGCCCGGTCAATCGCATCGATGATGTCGGGATGTGCGGGGTAACCATACGTTTCGGAAGTCACGGCCACCGGAATGGGTTCATCGAGCCGGGGTCCGTCAAAGGGCACCGGCATCCACCATGGATCGCGGGGATCACCTCTGGCAAGCTCCCGCGTTGCAAGTCTCACATCACGCACCTCCCTGCAGATCACCCCCTGGACGGCGATCAACTGCGCCAGGATCCCGCGCTCTCCAATGGAGCTTGGAACATGGGCCGGGACGCGTCCAAAGGTCGGCTTCATAGTGGCAACGCCACAGGCGAATGAAGGAACCCGCAACGAACCCCCGATGTCATTCCCGTGATGAATCGGACCGAAACCCATCACGGCCGCCGCGGCCGCTCCTCCGGACGACCCCCCCGGCGATATGTTCTTGTCCCAAGGATTGATCGTGCGTCCGTGAAGGGGGTTATCGGTGGTCAACCGCATCGAGAATTCGGGGGTATTCGTCCGACCGACAATGATCGCGCCGGCTTCAAGGAGATTGTTGACGACGGGAGAATGCTCGGAAGCGATCAGTTCCGAACTTGCCGGCAGTCCGTTGGTCGTCGCCTGACCGGCGACATCGACGTTGACCTTGATTGTAACCGGAATTCCATGAAGCGGCCCGGCAACGGCGCCACTGGCAAGCTCCCGGTCCTTTCTCATGGCTTCCTGAAGCGCCGCGTCACCGCATTCCAGGACGATGGCATTGAACTTGCGATTATGTGCGGCGATGCGCCCGAGGACCGACTCCATGATCTCGACGCACGATGCCTTGCGCTCCCGGATCAGGCTCGCGAGTTCAACCGCGCTCAGCTTCCAGAAGTCCCCGCCGGTCTCCATCATTCCTGCCCTCCGGTGTGGTTTCGGTGTTCCGGGTTCTTGTCGTCCTTGTCGCCAGCAGCCGGATCGGTGAATCACACTCCCGATTGGCGGCGCGCGGGCCCAGGCACGGCCAGGCAATGAACCCTCATGGTCCCGGGCGGCCCCTCCCCGCGGTCATTCGTTCGCCGGGCCTTCACCGGCGCGGCGGTGCGCCACCCGTAAACGCGTTCGGGCGGTCAAAATCGCACGGTGCCTCCTGCATCTCCAGGTGCAGCTTCGTGCCTTCGTAGGGGTGGTCGCGCGCGAGTGCCTCGTCAAATTCGATTCCCAGCCCCGGTGCTTCCGGCACCCGGATGAACCCGTTGTCCCACTGCAAGGTGTCACCGATCAGGCGGCGATGGAATTCTCCTCCGGTCTGGATGGTCTCGACCATCAGGAGATTCGGAATGGACGCGGCGAACTGTACGTTTGCTGCCCATTCGACCGGGCCGGCATAAAGATGAGGGGCAACCTGGGCGTTGAAGACCTCGGCGATTGCCGCGATCTTCTTCGTCTCCAGAATTCCCCCTGCTCGACCCAGGGCCGGCTGCACGATCGAAGCACCTCCTGTCTTGAGTATTGCCGCAAATTCCGACTTTGTCGTCAGTCGTTCGCCGGTCGCAACCGGGATCCGGACTGCGGCGGCAACCCTTGCGAACTCATCCGGATTATCCGGAGGGACGGGCTCTTCGAACCAAAGTGGATCGAACGCCTCAAGGCGTCTGCCCAGGCGAATGGCACCTGAGGTGGTGAATTGCCCGTGAGTCCCGAACAGGAGATCCGCCCGGGACCCGACGGCAGCACGGATCTGCCCGCAGAAACGGGCGGAAAGTTCGATATCATGCATGGAAGGCTGGTGGCCTCCGCGGATGGTATAGGGACCCGCCGGATCGAATTTCACCGCGGTAAACCCGAGATCGACCATTTCGCTGGCACATTCAGCCGCCATTTCCGCGTTCGCCCAGAATTCATTCAGATCATGGTGGGGAAGCGGGTACAGGTACGTGTACGACCGGACGCGATCATTGATCCTGCCACCGATCAAGGCATGGACCGGCTGATCGAGGGCTTTCCCCCGGATGTCCCAACACGCCATCTCGAGCCCCGAAAATGCCCCGATGACCGTGGGGTCGGGGCGTTGGCTAAACCCGGAGGAATAGGCGCGGCGAAACATCAATTCGATGCTCGCCGGAGATTCACCCTCCATATGCCGTTCGAAGACATCCCGGATCACGGGCTCCATCGCGGCCGGACCGACGGCAGCGGCATAAACTTCGCCGATGCCGACGATACCGCAGGCCGTGGTGACCTTGACGAAGATGAAGTAGCGTCCGCCCCATCCCGGCGGTGGATTTTCGACCGCGAAGATCTCCAGATCGGCGAGCTTCATTGCTCTTGCGCGCCGAAGACGACGACGTTCCGGCGCGCCGCTCCTGAACGTGTATCGGCAATCGCTTCATTGATCCGCTCGAGCGGATAGCGATTCGAGACCAGCTCGTCGAGCTTGACCCGGCCTTGCCTGTACAGATCGACGAGCCAGGGAATGTCACGCGACAAAACCGCGTCACCCATGCGCGATCCCCGAATGCTCTGTCCAAGGAAGGCGAATATCAGCGGCGACCATTTGGCCATGTCTTCCGAAGCCGGCATTCCCACCGCGACCAGTTCACCCCGGGTTCCGAGGTATTTCGGGGCCTGTTCGTACACGCCGCCTGCCCCGACCGTCACGAAGACATAGTCGGCGCCCCTTCCGCCGGCCAGCCGCCTGGCCTCGCGATGTGCGTTGCGATTGTCGGCAAGGACCGTGTCAGTCGCACCGAACTCCCGTGCGCCCTCGAGTTTTTCCGGGATGACATCGACCGCGATCACCCGTGCCGCGCCGGCCACTCTTGCGCCCTGGATACTGTTCAACCCGACCCCGCCGGCGCCGATGACGACGACATTGCTGCCCGGCCTTACCCTTGCGGTGTTGGTCGCTGCCCCGAATCCGGTAATGACGCCGCACGATAGAAGGCACGCCACGTCCATCTCGATGTCGGAAGGGATTTTCTGGACCTGGCTTTGATCGACGACCACCCGTTCCGCGAAAGCCGCCGTGCTGACACCCTGTTCAATCGGGGTGCGTTCGCCGTCACGCATCCGCAACGGGCTGGCTTTCACCCGGTCGAACGGAGTCTCGCAGGTGACCGGGTTCCCATCGCTACAGGACCGGCATGATCCGCACGCACGGATCAGCGTAACGAGCACAGGGTCGCCAATAGCAATTCCCGGAACTCCGGGACCGAGCGCCCTGATGTTTCCGGCGGCTTCGTGGCCATAAATCGCCGGCAGTTCCCCGCCCCATGCTCCATCCATGTAGTGAATGTCCGTATGGCAGATCGCACATGCGGCGATGTTGACCTCAACTTCGCCGGGACCCGGTGGTCGAAGGTCAACGTCAATGATCTCCAGGGGTTTTCCGAATTCCCGGCAAACTGCTGCTTTCATACGGTGTTTCCTTTCACGACTTTCGATTCCGCCGACCCGACGCACCCGGTTCAACCATTCTCGCCGTTCATTTTCTTTCCCGTCGCCCACAAGCAGATCAGGTCAGTTGCGACATGCGCGCCCGCCACGGCCGTCGCTCCGGAGACGTCGTACTGGGGCGAGACCTCGACGACATCCATGCCGACCAGGTTTATTCCCGCTATGTCCCTCAGGATGACCGATGCCTGGGCAGACGTCAGGCCACCCCATACCGGAGTTCCCGTCCCGGGCGCGAAAGCGGGGTCCAGCGCGTCAATGTCGAAGGTCAAATAGACCGGATGATTTCCGATGATCTCTCGAATCCGCCTAGCCGTCCGTTCGGGTCCGTTCCGATGAACCCATCGCGCATCAAGAATATTGACGCCGAGCGTGTCCGAATTGCTCGTCCTGATTCCGACCTGAACCGAGAGTTCGGGCTTCACGAGGCCTCGATGAACCGCGTGGTAGAACATCGTTCCGTGATCGATCCGCTCCGGGTTCGCATCCGGCCAGGTATCGGAGTGGGCATCGAATTGCAGCAGCGCCAACGGACCAAAGGATTCCGCGTGTGCCCTGAGTATCGGATAGGTGATATAGTGATCGCCTCCAAGGACAAGAACCGTCGTACCCGTCTTGATGATGTCGGCAATGAAGTCGGTGAGCTGACGAGGGAATTCGCTGATCCGCGCATAATCGAACCCGAAGTCGCCGAAATCGGCGATATTCAACTCCGTCAGGGGATCAACGTCCCAACCGTACGGCGCATCGTATCCCTGGAGCACCGAGGCCTCGCGTATCGCCCGCGGGCCGAAACGCGTCCCAGGTCGGTTGCTGGTTGCGCAGTCAAACGGCACCCCCGCAACGGCGAGGTCGACGTGCTCGAGTTTCCTCGAATACGTTCGTCGCAGGAAGCTGACGACCCCCGAATAGGTTGCTTCGCTTGTATGGCCCCGAAAACCCTCCCGGGTGATGGCTTCGTCACTGTTTCGCGATTCCATCCGTCAGTCCTTTCCAGGTTGTTCCCAGCAATGGCCATTCTGCTGCCGAAGTGCGATTTCATCCGATCCAGTCCGGTTGATTCCCTGCCGGATTCGAGGCCAGATCACCTAGCATTCGAGCAGGATCGTGACAGGGCCATCATTCGTGAGCTTCACCTCCATCTCGGCGCCGAAAATCCCTGTTTCCACGCCAACACCAAGATTTCGTACGGCATTGCAGAAATCTTCGTACTGTTTCTCGCCGATGTCTGGAGAGGCAGCCCCGGAGAACCCCGGACGGTTTCCCCGCGATGTATCTGCCGCCAGTGTGAACTGGCTGACAATCAAGGCTTCTCCACCAATCTGTAACAAGGATCGATTCATACGCCCGGCGTCATCGCGAAATACCCTCAGGTTGACGAACTTCCGCGCGAGTTTGCCAACCTGTTCATCCCGATCGCCTGACATTGAACAGAAGAACCCGAGCAGACCCCCGGAAATCTGCCCGGCGACCTCACCGTCCACCCTGACTTCCGCCGACGCAACCCTCTGGACAAGTAACCGCATGAACCAATCCAACCACTCGAGCCGCTTCACCCCAGAATGACTTGGCAGTCCATAGCGACCGGCCACGGGATTCGCCAATGAATTTCTCGGAATGGTGCCAGACGCGAACCGGAAGCGATTCGTGTCGGATGTGTCGCCCGCGAGTCTTTGCCTGTGCTCAGGCAGTGGCCAGCTTGCTCCTGTCATCCTGATACGACTCCGCCTTGACGGAAATTGCGTTGTCACCTAGTCACGCGGGCGTGGCGGAGTAGCTCAGTTGGTTAGAGCAGCGGAATCATAATCCGCGTGTCGGGGGTTCAAGTCCCTCCTCCGCTACCAAACTTTCTCTTATTTTCAATGATATAGTGTGGGACACCAAGCCTGAAGCCGTGTGAATTCGGACTTACACACAAATTGCACATGTGTTTTGAGGCGGGGAGATTCTCGAATAGCATACGATTCTTGTTGGTACGGTCCATGTCCAAATTCTGTGTTGGCGGTTTTAAGAAAGCGCGGGATTTTGGTGGTAAACCGCGCTTTTTTGGGATGGGTCTGCTTCCTTTTGGCGACCGGATCACCGGTTTCCTCGTCTTTTTGGTCGAGATCGCATCTCTTCGGCCACCAGTTGGGGGCAGGGCCGGCTGCATCGGGCGCATCGAGGGAACGATTCACCCGACCGAACCGCCCAAGGCAGGCGGCGGGCCGCGGTCGCAGAACCATGGTCCGTTACGAAACGTACCGACGGCGGTGCCTGGCTGGCGGTGGCAGCGGACCCCATGTCGGCTCGTGCCGGCAGCGCGTGTCGCATCCGATGCAGCTGCTGGCGCCGACGGTTGGTCTCCAGACCACGCTCGCTCGCCGCATACCGGCGGTTCGATTCGCGGCGACGTTCGCGACGCCCCAGCTCGCTGCAGGACTTCGAACAGTACCGGTGGCCGCGGTCGCAGGACCTGCACAGGACGACCTGACGCCTGCATAGACAGCAATAGAAGAGCCGACCCTCAAGACACATCCGCCATCTCCGCCACACGAGGGCATCCGGACAGCCAGTCACCTGAAATCAGGAAGAAACCTGCCCGTTGCGCCGGCGCCTCATCGCCCTGTCTCCCGGTGAGGGCTTACCAGCTGATCCGTGCCATGGCCACGGCGTGGCGATCGATGGGCCTTCAGGCACCGGCCGCCATGCCCGGATCTGCACAAGCGCTCGGGACCAACCCGTTCAGGGCGTCGTCGCCCGCACGGCGAAGGTCACCCAAACGTGCCGCGGGTGCAGACGGCCGGATCGGTGCCACGACCGTGCTCTCAGGACAAGCGACGTGAGACCGGGCGACGGCACCGACAGGGGCCGTACAATAGGGAAAGGAAACGATCCCGGAAAATGCGCGGCGAACCGCCAGAATTCCGCCCTTTTCCACAGCCATCTACATTCTGCGTTGGCGTCCGGCATGGCAATGCCTGGTGTTTCTCGACGGAGGAAATCTACAGGCCAATCCAAAAGCAAGCTCATGGCATCAATCCCTCAAGGCAGGCCGCTTTCATCCGCTCCGCCTGTCATGGATTTCCTGCCATTTGGCGTGGCCAGCATGCTCAATTGACCAGGCACGAGTTTGTCAAATCTGGCAGTAAAATTTCGTGCCAAGGTGACGCCAATTGCAGCTCGGACTCCGGCGGAACGGCTTCAGCAATACTGATTCCTGCATTTCCGGTGATACCTGCAACCAGGAATGTCTTGTCCGGAATGATCCGGAACGCATGGTGAAGTTCCAGGAGAATGTATCCGAGTTTCGTCCCTGCACGTTGGGCCGGACGGTAGCCGGGCCAGAGCTTTCAGTCCTCGACCAGGGTCATGAGATAGGCGATCACATCCTCGATTTCACCTGCGTCGTAGACGGTTCTGCCATCGTACTCGGTGGCGACACGGTGCAGCCCATCGCTCCTGAAATAGGAAGGCATGACAGTCTCCGGGTTCAGAAACTGCGGCTCGACCAGGCGTAGCCTGAGTTCACCTGCGGTGTAACGGCTGCCCAAACCGTCGAGTGGAGGACCGATGTTTCCCGGGTCCGGCTCTCCTTCTATCGGAATCGCGTGGCAGATAAGGCACGTTGCATTGTCCGCATCACGCACGATCCGCTCACCCTTTTCGGGATCCCCGACCGCACCCGTGAGTGAATACGGAATGGAGAGATCAACGATTTCATAGTCAACCGGTTCGGCAGCCGGCATGATGGCTGACAAAACGACAAACGCAACTGCCAAAAGACCGCTTCGAGAGCGGGCCGAAACCGGGATGAGGCGGCTCACTTCAGCCAAACATGTCGGCGGTGATACTGGCGTACCAGCCCTTGGCGAACTCCGCTTCGGCCTGCCGGAACTCGTCGGTCGCATTGGCAGGACTGACGCCGCCCGAGCCTGGGATCGAAGCGATCTCCCCGTTTTCGTCCAGCCGGTATACTGCCGCAACCGAAATACCGTAATCGGCCGAGAGCAGGCTGTAACAGGTGTTGATGAACGCGGGTTCCGGCGGATCTTCCCCGGCAAGCAGGGACACGATTGCATGGGCACAGACCTTTGCCTGGCTGTTCGCGCTGAAACCCGATTTCGGCATCGCTCCGGCAATGATCGCATCTCCCAGGATGTGGATGTTCGGAACGACCCGGGACGCAAAGGTCCGCTGGTCGACGCTGCACCAATCGTCGCCTTCTGCCAGGCCGGCCGTGTCAACCAGCCTCGCGGATCTCTGCGGCGGAATGATGTTGGCGACATCAGGCCGAAACATGTCGAAATCCGTTCGAACGGTCATGGTCTCCGGTTCGACCGCGACAACATTTCCACCTCCTGAGAATCCGACCCATTCGATCAGGCCGGGATAGAGCCGTTCCCATCCTTCACGGAAGAGTCCCTGCTTTGAAAACCCGTCCTTGCTGTCGAGAATCAGCAGTTTCGAGCGCGGCTTGTGCCGGTGGAGATAACTGGCAATGAGGCTGGCCCTTTCGTATGGGCCGGGCGGGCACCTGAACGGATTGGCCGGAGCCGACATGACGGTCAGCCCGCCATCCTCCATTGCAACAAGCTGGTCCCGAAGCAGACTGGTCTGCGAACCCGCAATCCACGCGTGCGGCATGCGCTGTGCCGCCGCCTCGTCATACCCATCGATCGCAGCCCACTTGATATCGATCCCCGGCGACAGGACCAGCCGGTCATAGGACAGCCGGTCGCCGCCGGAAAGCTGGATCCGGTTGTTCTCGGCATCTACCGCCACCACCTCATCGTGTACCACGGTCACGCCGGCCCGCCTGATGCCGTCATAGCCGTGGGTCACCGAACCGAGTTCCCGAATCCCGCCGATGACCGTATTGCTGAACGGGCAGGTCACGAAACTCTCGTTGCGGGCAACCAGTGTCACGTCGAGACCGGGTGCCAGGCGGTGCAGGTACGTCGAGCAGGTTGCGCCGCCGAAACCGCCGCCCACCACGACGACCGATCCGCGGGCATCTGCGAACACGCGGTCCGCGAATGCGCCGGCAACGGCCGTAGCTCCTGCGAGTTTCAGCAGGTCGCGGCGCGTTCCGAAACATTCACTGGTTGTCATTTTCCTCGTCCGGCGCTCCATGCAAGAGTTGCCAGCTTTCGATCAGTTTCAGGGACAGGGCCTCGATATCGGAATCACCGAGCGCCCTGGCGATGCGGTCCATGACCGTGGCCTCGATGTCACCGTCACGGAAACCGCCCAGGAACGCCTGCATGGATTCCGCGTCCAGTTCGGAGATGTCAGGAACCGATCCCGGACTCTTTCCTGCCTGGCCATGGCAGGCCGCGCACATTTCCACCAGGAGGCCGGTCCACGACTCATCCGCTCCCGCGACCTCCGCGGAAACCGCAGCTGTTACCAGGAGCGGCGCAAACCAATTTCCGGTTCTAGGCAAGTTATCCGATTTCCGACCGGCGGCCGAATTACTCGGCCGCCGGTATGTTGTCGATTCGGGCCTTGTGATCAGATCAGATCATGATTGCGGATCGGCAGACTGCGGATCCGCTTGCCCGTGGCTGCAAAGATCGCGTTTGAAACCGCCGGTGCGATCGGAGGAAGACCGGGTTCGCCGACGCCTCCCCATTTGCCACCACCCGAAAGAGCGAAATGGGTGCGGACTTCCGGCATCTCATTCATTCGCAGCATGAGATACTGGTCGAAGTTGTCCTCCACCACCGCGCCCTTGTCGATATGGATTTCTCCGTACAGTGCGGCCGTCAGGCCATACACGACGTTGCTCTCCATCTGCATTTCGACCATCTTCGGATGAATGACGTGTCCGCAATCGATCGCGGCATCAACCGTTTCTACCCGCAACTGTCCGCGGCGGCTGACGGTCACATAGGCAACATGCGCCACGATGGTACCGAACGCTTCCGCCATTCCGATGCCCAGCCCTTCACCGCGGCCAAGATCCGTGGTCCAGCCGGCTCCTTCCGCCGCCACTTCGAGCGGACGACGGAATTCCGAGTCCTCGGGAAGAAGATCCAGCCGGAATTGCAGGGGATCTGCACCCGCCGCGTGAGCGAGTTCATCAATGAACCCTTCCAGGGCAAACGCGTTCTGCGATGCCCCGACGGCACGCCACCAGTGAACCGGCAAATGCGAATCACGAATGGCGTAATCGACCTGCTTGTTGGCAATGTCATAGGGCAGACGCTCGTCCAGCCCTTCAACAGCCTGGCTGTCGATCCCGTCCCTCAGGAACTGCGGTATCTGGTGGTTGAAGATCGAGTGCGAAACAACACGGTTCCAGTATGCCTCCGGTTTCCCGTTCGCATCGGTCGCTGCCGCGAAATGATAGACCGAATACGGCCGCATCTTGGCTTGCCGGGCAGTTTCCTCTCTCGTCCAGATCACCTTGACCGGCTGTCCCAGCGCCTTTCCGATTGCCGTAGCCTGGCGAACCTCGTCAGGCCGCGAACGCCGGCCAAATCCCGTGCCCAGGAAGCAGTTGTGCACGTGAACCTTTTCCTCGGGAAGTCCGGCTTCCTCGGCGGCAGCGGCGATTGCCCTCGGCGGGTTCTGGGTACCCACCCAGACATCCGCCCGGTCCGCTGTCACATGCACGGTGCAATTCATTGGCTCCATGCAGGCATGATCAAGGTACGGGGTCGTGTAGGTTGCTTCCATCACATTGGAAGACGCAGCAATCACTCCGCGCGCATCACCCACCGAATCCGCAGGGTTGTAGCTTGGGTCATCCGGATTCGCCAGGACCTCCAAGGCACCGTCGATGATGCTGGTGTCGGTGACGTCTCCATGTCCACCGTCGTCCCATTCCTTGGGCATGAGTTGCAGGGCCGTAAGCGCCCGATAGTACGTATCGGCAATCACGGCCACACCGCTCTGGATTCCGGTCACGCGGTTGGCAACCTCGTCGAGATTGTAATGCAGAACCCCGATACCGCCTTCACCGAGCCGGTATGCCGCTATGACACCAGGCCGGTCCTTGACCGCATCAAAGTCGTAGCTGACGAGACTTCCGCCGGGAACCGGCGCCACCTCGACCGCAGCGAAGACCATGTCCGGCACCTGTGCATCGATGCCGTAGACGGCGCTTCCGTTGACCTTCACGGGCGTGTCCAGGCGTGCAACTGACGTCCCGAGCAGCGTGAATTGGTCAGGCGTCTTGATTTCCGGTTCGGATTCAAGCTGAATGCCCGCGGCTGCTGCCGCAAATTCACCAAACATTCCGGACCGGTCGCCGGCACTCAGCATGCCATTTTCCGCCGTGACTGCCGACCTGTCGACGCCCCACGCATCCGCTGCAGCCTGCTTCAGGCGTTCGCGCGCACTGGCGCCCGCCTGCATCAGGTACAGGCGTGAACGGCGAACCGCGCCTGAGCCACCCGTTCCCATTCGCTGGTACAGGTTGTCCGTTTCCTTGGCCGCACCGGCAGCCACCATGTAAGGTTCGGCAAAATTCTGCACGTGTCGGTTGACATCGGCATACACCGCCCGAACCTTGGACCAGTCACATTGCAGTTCCTCGGCAACGAGCATCGGCATGCCGGTGAAGACTCCTTCACCCATCTCCGACTGGCCAACCCGGATGGTAACCGAATTGTCCGGTTCGATAACCAGCCAGGCATTGACCTCCTGGCCACCTTCTGCCGCAGTCCAAGGCGATCCCATCACGCCTGCATCTGCACCCGTCGGCAAATAGAACCCGAGCATCAGTCCGCCGGCAGCGGAAGCGCTCGTGACGATAAATGTCCGACGGTCGATTTCCATTGTTGTCATTGTCATTATCCTCCCGCGATTTCGGCAGCCCGATGGATGGCATCCCGAATTCGGGAATATGTACCGCACCGGCAGATGTTGTCCGACATCGCTGCATCGATATCGAGATCGGACGGATTCGGTCGCTGGCTCAACAGCGCCGCGGCAGCCATTATCTGCCCAGACTGGCAGTAACCGCACTGCGGAACGTCTCCCTCGACCCAGGCGAGCTGCACCGGGTGTGAACTGTCTTCCGAAAGTCCCTCGATTGTGGTGATTTCCGCTCCTACCGCGGCAGAAGCCTTCATCGTGCAGGAAAAAGCCTTTTTGCCGTCAACATGGACTGTACAGGCACCGCATTTCGCGATGCCGCAGCCATATTTTGTGCCTGTCAGGCCGATATTGTCCCGGAGAACCCACAGAAGCGGAGTCTCCGGTTCCACATCCACTGTATGTGACGTGCCGTTTACATTGAGTGTGAGTGCCATTCACGCATCCTCCCTTTTGGAACTCCACGTCCCAACAAGCGGAGGAGGTTGTGCTGCGGGCAATCCTGAACGGCAAAACCAGTTCGCTCACAGGAACGCGAGGAGAGAGTAGTCCCATCGCGAAGGGAGGGCAACTGGGAAATCCGAGAGGGGCCGGTATTCTCGCGGCTTTCTGATGCCAATAGACGTGGTTCCTGGCGCGGGGTGCCGGAACACGTGGAATCCCGCCGGTTTTGCGGTTGAACATGTTGCCTTTCTGGCGCGCGGGGCCGGATTCAATGCAGTGACGCCGTTCCGGTGGCTGATTCGCTGCAGCGTGACGCCGTCTTGGAGTTGAAAGACGGATTCGGGCAGGTGTCGGCAACACCGGCAGGTCGCCAAGGAGATCAGAACTCGTGCAGGTCGGTCCTGATGGTTCGTGATTTGCAGTGCGCGAATTCGTTGATTATGTCCCCGAAAGTTGTCTTTATTTCCTGGTCGACCTGTCATTCACCATGAGGAAGGCGGCCGCAATGGCGAGATCGTTGCACAAGGCCCGGTTGACTGGACCATGATTCTTGCAAACCTGGCATGGGTCTTTGCCCAAGGTTGTCACGCGGGTCAGGCGACCCCGGATTTCGAATTCCCTGTGCCCGCGGCGGAGTTCGAGCAGGTTTCGCCCGCATAGCTCACCAAACCCGCGGTGGGGCCTGTTTTCCGGTGTTTTCACGGCTGGTGGCCACAATGACTCGCTGAAGGCGGCTTTCGTCGGGGTTCTGGCCGGATCGAGCCCGGTTTCCCTGCGCCAATCCAGGCGCGAAGTCATTTTCGCGGATGCCATGCGCACCTTTCCGTATGCTGCGGACACATCGCCCCGGCAGCGTTCCGAGTGGCACCGTGTGACTGTGGGAATTCGGGGCCGGAGCGCGGTTTCCCGGGCGGAGCACGTACTGGTGTTGCGCGCAGCTTGGAATGACCACACCGGATGATTGTGACCGCGCGATCTTGAGAATTCTGCAGGAGGACAACAGGATCCCCCACAGCAAGATCGGCGAGGCGGTGAACCTGTCGGCCCCCTCGGTGCAGCGCCGGACCAGGTGCATGGATGCGGAAGGCGTGATCAGCGCCAATGCGGCCCGGGTGACCACGCATTTGCGGTCGCGTGTGGCTGGGGGCACTTGAATGGGGCGAATTGCATACCCGCGTTCATGCTGGCAGAATGTTCCCATGGCAAAAGGTTCTTCACCCGTGTCGCCCATTGAGCAGCGCAGATACTCCGCTCCGGCCCTGGAGAAGGGACTTGACATAGTTGAGTTGTTGTCGACCGAGGAACGTGGACTTTCGCAGAGCGAGATTGCCCGGCGCATGGGACGTTCTGTCGGCGAAATCTTCCGTATGCTGGTTGTGCTGACCGAGCGCGGCTATGTGGTTCAGGATGCTGATACGGATCGATACTCCCTGACAACCAAGCTGTTCGAAGTCGCGAACCGGACGCCGCTGATAAACCGTTTGACGGCGCTCGCCGGTCCGATCATGCGGCGGCTCACCCACACGATCAATCAATCCGTGCATCTCGGAGTCGCCAGTGACGATGCGATAATGGTCGTGGGGCAGGTAGATCCGCCGGGAAATATGATCATGAGCGTTCGACTGGGGGCGCGGGTCAATCTGTGGCGTGCCTCGACCGGACGGGTCATCCTCGCATTTTCGGAAGAAGAAACACTGCGCGAATTCTTCGCAACGGTGCCGGTGCCGGAAGACATGACCGAGGACCGCCTGCGCAAAGAGTTTGCCGAAATCCGCGCGCGCGGGCACGAAATAACTGATAGCTTGACGGCACGTGGCATCGTCAACATTGCGGCGCCCGTCTTCGATCACACGGGGATCGCGGTCGCCGGACTCACCGTGCCGCATCTTGAGCGCTATCACGATCCGATAACGTTTCAGACCTGCGCACGCGAACTGATCGATGCGGCCAACACCTTAAGCTCAGGTCTGGGCGGACCGAATGTCCCCCGCTTCGAAGACGTTGCAGCCGATTGAAACGCCGGGCCGGATCGCTCACCTAATCAATGATTGCGGCGCTGCCTGCCGTGTTTCCGGCAGCGTTGCCCGAGCACGGCGCCCACATGGCGGTGTCCGGCGTGCCCGGAATCGACTGCCGGCAAGAACTGCTTGGGAAAGAAGGGGTCGAAAGGTTCCCGGGTTATACCGATTTCCAGCAAATCCGATGTCGGCCCAAACCCGGAAAGCTACCGCGCTGAACGGTGACTTGGTTTGAGAAACAACGCACGAGCGCCGCATCTGGCGCGTGATCTTCCAGACGAGACACGCGTTGCGGGAGACGCCGAACACTTTGTCGGCTTCGTGCAGGAGCAGCGCGCCGCCGTCCGACGACAACCGCCCGCCGTCGAAGCTCGCCGTCACTTCGCGACGGCCGTGCCCCTGAAAAACGATCGGCTTGCCGTTACACCGTGTCGACTTGGGATCCGCCCTCCGGTTGTATGTAACTTATTGACGCAACAGCATAAATCGCGGGGAGCGGTCCCATGCTCGCCAAATTGGTGGAAATATCCGGTCTAGGGTCCGTGCTTGACCCCGGGTGCCCGATTGCGGAAGTTTCCCGTGCGTCTTGCCGAAATCCGTCCGTGCAGACCGTTGCAGTCGATGAACTTTTTGGGGACGCGCGCCAAAGATGGGCTAGTCGACCAATAGCGGTTCGGCGGGATGTTTCATTGACTTGTAGCATGCTTCGACCAGTGCCATGGTCTGATAGGCATCTTCGACCCCTGAATGCAGGTCACTGTCTTCGCCGTTATCGAATCTCTGAACGTTGCGCATGGGGCCCATGAATGCATCGATAAACCAGCTTCCTTCCAACGGAATCCGTTCCCAATTCCCCCCGTTCCGGCAGAACCAGAGCTCATCAGCCTCACCATTGGGGTAGTCGTAGCAGACGCCCAATTTCACCATCATCGTGCCATCGGTGCCTTCGAAGCGGAACCAGGCCGACTGGAATTTGCGGCCGTTCTGATGGTTGTGATTGATGCTCATCAAACTCCGCAGGCGATCGCCGTAGTCGAGGATCACGGATGTCCGCGTCTGAGCAAAGTCTTCGGCGCGGGGGTCGCGCATGCTGCGCGCGAAGACGCCGTCCGGATTTCCCGCCACGGCCCGGATGGAATCGAGGTAGTGAATCGAATGTACCGCGATCTCGACTCGCTTCATCGGTATCAGGAATGGGAACAGGTTCCATGACGTGAAGATGTTAAGGTGCACTTCTATCTCGAGAAGGTCTCCCAGATTGCCCGACTTCACAGCGGTCTGAACCGCCATCATCATGGGCGAAAAACGAAGCTGGAAGTTGATTGCCGCCTTCATATTCTTGTCGCGGCAGATTTGGCGAATCTCGCGGGCTTGGTCCTGGTCGACCCCCATAGGTTTCTGGATCAGAACCGCGGCGTGGTCAGGCAGGTCGGGCAGGATATTGGTGATCACATGAGGCGGCGTTGCAATGTCATAAACCACGCTGGTTCCGTTGGCATTTGCGGCCTGAGCGACAGACGGGTAGACATTGGAAAGGCCGTAGTCATCAGCGAGTGCGCGGGCTCGTCGCTGGTCCACGTCCGTAACGCCGGAGACCGGAAGTTTCGCCTGTTTGTAGGCTGGCAAGTGGGCGTCGCGGATGATGCCGCCGGCACCGATTATCACGATGGGTTTCGGACTTGTCGGGGCGGGCCAGCTCTGGCGCAGGTCAGTCGGCATCTTTTCTTTCTCTCCGTTCGGCAAGCAGGATGTGCTCACAGTACATGACTGTTTTGCCGTCCTGATTCCTTGTCTCGCATACTTCCGTCACGCGCCCGTAAGCGGGACGCTTCGGATCATCCTCAAGGGCTCCGATCGTGACCGTGGTACGAATCGTATCGCCGGCATGAACCGCGTTCGGGAAGCGTAGCCGTTCGTATCCGTAGGTGAACGCGCGCGGATTGATCTGCGTTGCCGTCAGGCCGATTCCAATCGTGAAGGTCATTGTTCCGTGGGCGATTCGCGCACCGAACGGCTGCGTTTTGCACCATTCGGCGTCCATGTGATGGGGAAAGAAGTCACCCGAGTGTCCGGCGTGAAAAACGATGTCGGCTTCAGTGATTGTGCGGGCCATGGTCTGGCGGGAATCGTTGAGAACGTAGTCCTCAAAATACTGTTCCTTTTCCATGTTTCCTCTCTGAATCAAGCGTGTATTTTATACATACAAATCTGTTTGACATATGAAAAGCGATAAGTCATTCTTTCTTTTGGAAGCCCGGCGCCCCGGCGCAAGTTCGGAAACGGGGGAAAGACCATGGCCGAGATCCGAGTTCATGCGCGTGGCGTTCCGGGAATACCCGAAAATCACGCGACGATTCCGGTCTGGAATTCAGAAGATTGGCACTTCGAGGACTTCGAAGTCGGTGACAAGATCCAGTCGATCCGGCGGACGATTTCGGAAGGCGAGTCGATACTGATCAAATCGCTGGTCATGGATCACCACCCCTACGTGTCTGACGAACGGTTTGCGGCTGGAGAAGGCGCGTCCGGCAAGCGCCTTGTCGCAGGCGCCGTGGTGTTTTCCTACGGACTGGGCCTGGCTGCCACGAACTTCCTGAATCGGATTTCCTGTGGCTACGACCGCCTGCGGTTCATTGCGCCCGTCTTCATCGGAGACACGACCTTCACAATTCGCGAAATCCTGTCGAAAGTGGTAAAGAATCGTGAAATGTGCAAGGTCCGAGTCAGCTACTCGGTGTTCAAGGGAAAGGGCGAGCATGTTCTCTAATGCGAGCACCCGATGACCGTGCTCGATCGCAATGCATCGCGGTTCACGGAACAGGCTGATGCGGCGCTGGAGGCAAAGGTGCGTGGCTGAGCTTCGCGGCATGACCTGGGATCATTCCCGTGGCTTCGACCCGATGGTGGCCACGTCCAAGGCGTTTGCAGTGGCGTATCCGGGTGTTTCCATCACTTGGGAGAAGCGTTCTCTTCAGGCCTTTGCCGACCGCCCGATCAAGGAGATGGCCGACACCTACGATCTGATGGTCATCGACCATCCGCACGTGGGCGAAATCGCACGCTCGGGGCTGTTGCTGGCCTTGGATGGAACAGGCCATGACGATGAACTGGCCGAGCTAGCCGCACGATCCGTCGGCGCGTCGCATCCTTCCTACGAGTTCGACGGCCACCAATGGGCGCTGGCAATTGATGCGGCAACGCCTGTTGCTGCCTATCGCCCCGACAGCATTCGGACACCGCCGACCGAATGGAGCGAAGTCATTTCACTGGCGCGCGATGGGCGGGTGGCACTTGCGCTGATCCCAATAAACGCCCTCATGACGTTCATGGGTCTGGCACGTAACATGGACGCGCCCGTGGCCGAAGGGCCAAGCCTTGTTGACCGCGACGTTGGCCGCGACGTTCTCGGGATGATGGGGGAAATCGTGTCTCTGCTGGATCGTCGTTGCCTGGCTCTCGATCCGATTGGTATCTACGAATGGATGGGAAGGACTGCTGACGGACCCAGCTATTCGCCATTTGGCTATGGATACAGCAACTACAGCCGCAACGGGTACTGCCGGTTTCCACTGGTCTTCGCGAACGCTCCGGGGATCGGCGGCAACGGCCCCCGCGGCACCGTGATCGGCGGCACAGGGATCGCGGTGTCTGCGTCCTCGCCGCACTGCGATTTGGCCGCCGCATACGCCTTTTGGATTGCCGGGGCCGAGTGCCAGTCGGGGCTTTTCTTTGACTCTGGCGGCCAGCCTGGCAACGCCGCCGCGTGGGACAGCGATCACTGCAACGCCGCCTCGCGAAATTTCTTCCGCAACACTCGTGAAACGCTTGAGACGTCCTGGCTTCGGCCACGCCATGAAGGGTACATGGGCTTTCAGGACAGGGGCGGCGACATCGTGCACGATTTTCTGCGCGGCGCGGCCACGGATAATGCCACGCTCGATGCGTTGCAGGCAGCCTACGAGGCGAGCCTGGCGTGAAGGTGATGGCGCAAGACCGGCGCCCGCTCGACGGGCTTGTGGTTTTTGACTTCAGCCAGTTTCTGTCGGGTCCGCTGGCGTCGCTGAAGCTGGCCGACCTGGGTGCGCGCGTCATCAAGGTCGAGCGTCCCGGATCCGGTGACCTCTGCCGCCACCTTTATCTTTCCGACACGGATATCGATGGTGACAACACGCTTTTCCACGCGATCAACCGCAACAAGGAAGGCCTGGTAGCCGATCTTCGCGATGAGGCCGACAAGGAAATGCTCCGCGCTTTGCTCAAGCACGCCGATGTCATGATTCAAAACTTTCGCCCCGGAGTGATCGAGCGGCAGGGATTTGGCTATGAGTCCGTGCGCGAGATCAATCCGAACATCGTGTATGGTTCGATCTCGGGATTTGGGGAGGAGGGGCCCTGGAAGGACCTTCCGGGCCAGGACCTGCTCGCACAAGCGCGATCGGGCCTTCTGTGGCTGACCGGCAACCGGGACGATCCACCGGTCCCGATCGGTCTTGCCGTGGCCGACATGCTCGCTGGCAATGCGCTCGTGCAAGGCATTCTCGCCGCACTGGTGGGCCGGAGCGTTCACGGGCGAGGTGCACACGTGCAGACCAGCCTGTTCGAGGCAGTGATCGACTTTCAGTTCGAAGTGCTCACAACTCACCTTAACGATGGTCGTCGTTTGCCCGAGCGAAGCGGCGTCAACGGTGCCCATGCGTATCTCGGCGCGCCGTATGGGGTCTACGAAACGGCGGACGGGTACCTGGCCGTCGCGATGACACCGTCACTTGAGAAACTGGCCGAACTCATGGAGATCGACGGCCTTTCGCACTGGTTCGGCGACCCGGCTGCCCTGATGAACCAACGCGATGAAATCAAGTCGATCATGGCCGATGCGATCCGCAAGCGTACCACGCGGGACTGGCTGGAAGTGTTGCAGCCCGCCGACATCTGGTGCTCTGAAGTGCTTGATTGGCCGCAAATGCTGGCAACCGAGGCGTTTCAGAAGCTCGATTTCCATCAGACTCTTCGCCGGAACGGAACCGCGGAGTTGAACGCGCTGCGGGGGCCTCTTCGGATCGACGGACAAACCCTCAAGAGCGATCGCGCCGCCCCGGAGCTTGGCGCAGACCGCGGCCGAATACTTGCGGAGTTGCTTCCCGGTCATGTGCCGGCGGAAAACGCAAGCGAAGAACCGCCTGAATGACCTTTCGGAACCGGCATGAAAAGGGAGGAAACAATGTACAGTCTGACAGTGAAGGCCATGGCGGCCACAGGCATTGTACCGCTGATGGCGGTCCAGCCGGTTGCGCAGGATTGCGGCAGCTTCGACGGCTACACGTTGCGCGTGTAAATGGTTGGCGGTGCCCAATACGAGCCGCTCTATTCAGAAATCGAGGAGTGGGAAGAGTTGACGGGCGAACGGCATGCTTGCCGGCTTTCACTCGACAGGGCGCATGTCTTTGATGCGGCAACCGACCGTTCAGTGAGGATCGGCTGATGGCGCGAATAGGCGAAGTCGAAATCCTGATGGTTGACCTGCCACCGGCCGTTAAACGGGTGGATGCGATCCAGTCGTTCGAAAGCCAGGAAACCCCCATTGTGCGGATCACGGATTCCGAGGGTGCAGAGGGCATTGGTTACGCCTACACCATTGGCACAGGTGGCCCGGCCGTTATCAGGATGCTTGAAAGAACGCTTGGTCCCCGTTTGCCTGGGCGCGAGGCCGAGGAGATCAACGGCATCTGGCGGGACTTGCTGTCTTCCACTCACGCCACTGCGGTTGGTGCAATCACCTCGATAGCATTGGCGGCAATTGACACGGCGCTCTGGGATTTGCGCTGCAAGCGGGCCGGTCTGCCGCTCTGGCAGCTGGCAGGCGGCTCGAATTCAGAAGTGCCCCTTTATACAACTGAGGGCGGCTGGCTGCATCTGACCGCCGATGACCTGGCCGAGGACGCCGTGGCGATGAAAGCCAAGGGCTTCACCGGTTCAAAGATCAAGATCGGCAAGCCTTCCATCGCGGAAGACCGCGCGCGCCTGAGTGCAGTGAGGGAAGCCGTGGGAGAGGATTTCCGCATCATGGTCGATGCCAATCAGGCGTTTGATCTTGCCGAAGCGCAGCGGCGCGCCGACATGCTGGCCGACTTTGGCGTGCACTGGTTCGAGGAGCCCATGCCCGCTGACAACATCGGCGCTCACGTGGATTTGGTCCGACATTCGCGCGTTCCCATCGCAGTGGGCGAAAGCATGTATTCGTTGTCGCAGTTCAAGGACTATCTCCAGTTTGGGGCCGCAAGCATCATTCAAACCGATGTCGCCCGGATCGGGGGGATTACACAGTGGCTGAAGGCGGCACATCTTGCTGAGGGTTTCGGCGTTTCGATTTGCCCGCATTTCCTGATGGAACTGCATGTCAGCCTTGTCTGCGCCGTGCCGAACGCGCCAACACTGGAATACATTCCGCAACTCGATGAAATCACGACCTCGCGGCTCGATATCCGCGGTGGCACGGCATACCCACCGAGCAGCAGTGGGATCGGGATTGATTGGGATTGGGACGTGATCCGTGGACGCATCGTCCCTGGCACGCATTTCACGCTGTCATGAAAGGAGAAACGTCATGCAGCGCATGGGCATGGTCATCGGGCTGAAGCCTGAAAAAGTCACGGAATACAAACGTCTCCACGCGGCGGCTTGGCCCGAGATTCTCGACATGATCTCGACCTGCAACATCACCAATTATTCGATCTTTCTCAAGGAGCCCGAGAACATGCTGTTCGGGTACTGGGAGTATTGCGGCGAAGACTTCGCTGCGGACGCGGCGAAGATGGCCGCCGACCCCATGACACAGAAATGGTGGGACGTCTGCATGCCCTGTCAGGCACCCCTTGAAACCCGAAAGGACGGGGAGTGGTGGGCGATGATGGAAGAAGTCTTCCATCATGACTGACTCACGGATTGATCGGTTCGGGAGTTGTTATACCGGCGTCGTGCATGACGTCATGCGTGCGCGTGGCATGACGGATTTCACTCTGCCGCCCCGTATCACGCCGCTGCAGCCCGAGATGACGTTGTGTGGACCGGCCTGGACTGTCGAGGGGGGCATTGATGAATCTGCAGATCCGCACCAGACGCTCCTGGATTGGACCGGCCTGCTCTCGAAAGCGCAGCCGGAGCATATCTGGTGTGCGCAACCAAATACGCATCTGATTGCTCAAATGGGGGAGCTTTCGGCCGAAACGCTCCATGCAAAGGGTGTTCTGGGGTGCGTTGTGGATGGGGCCCTGCGGGACGCAAACTTCATCCTGAATCTCGGATTTGCGTGCTGGCGCACGCATCACACGCCGCGTGACGTGGTCGGTCTGTGGCGGCCAACTGCAATAGAGGCGCCGATCACCATCGGCGACGTGCGTATCGAATCGGGCGACTGGCTGCACGGAGATCGCGACGGCATGGTGCGGGTGCCGGTTGGCATCCTGGACGAGATCATTGACGCGGCGAGCGAGGCGATGGTCACCGAGAACAAGGTGCGGTCAGCGATACTGTCCGGGGCCGATCCGCAGGATGCCTATCGGAAGTATGGTAAGTTTTGATGGGAGCGGTGGATCAGCGCCTGCTGTTATTGTCGACAGCACGCGGGTGTGCGCAACCAATCTCAACGACGGCGCTCTAGCGGGACATCTGGGTGTTGGAGCCCGACAGCTTTCGATTTGCGGGCGCTACTGGTCCGATGCGCGTGCACGGCCAAATCCAGTGCGTGAATTTGCCAAAGAGCAAGGGCCTTCTCGCGGTCACAATCTGCGGGCCGGGGACGTGCGCGAGTTGTGGATTGCAGTGCTCGGCAACGAGCGGCCGGAAGTCACCGACGACCGGGAAGGAACCAGAGCATGATTGGATTGATCGACACGCACCAGCACCTCGTGTACCCGGAGGTTGCAAGTTATTCCTGGACAAATGAAATCCCGGCCCTGGCGGACAGAGCATTCACGCTGAAGGACTATCAAGACCTTACCGAAGGCTTCGGTATCGATGGCACGCTCTTTATGGAAGCGGCGGCTGACGATCCCGGCATCGAGGCCGAAACACGTCATGTCTCGGCGTTGGCAAAGATCCCATCCAACGGCATTCGCGGGCTCGTTGCGACCTGCCGTCCCGAAACCGACGAAGGATTCGAAGCCTGGATCGAGGAAGCGCAAGCGCTCGGTGCTGTCGGATTCCGGCGCATACTGCATGTCGTCGAGGATAACATGTCCACAAGCGATACGTTCCGCGCCAATGTCCGTCGAATCGGCGACAAGGGCATGACGTTCGACATGTGCTTTCTTGCCCGGCAGCTGCCGCTTGCCGCAGACCTTGCTGTAGCCTGCGAGAACACATCCTTGATTCTGGATCATTGTGGTGTGCCCGACATTGCCGGTGGTGGCCTTGATCCGTGGCGCGAGGATATGCGCCGCCTTGCCGGATTGCCCAACGTCACCTGCAAGCTCTCTGGAGTGATGGCGTATTGTGCGCCAGGCGATGCCACTTACGACGCGATCAAACATTATGTCGATCATGTGCTGGAGGCGTTTGGTCCCGATCGCATGGTCTGGGGCAGCGATTGGCCAGTCGTCGAAATGGCCAACGGGATCCAGGACTGGATCGGCGTGACGCGCCGAATTCTGGCCGATCTGAGCGAAGCGGAAGCCAGCGCGATTGGACGCGCCACCGCTCTGCGTGTCTATGGAGTCGAGGAGGGCAGTCGACAAACGGGTAGTCGCAATTACGCCTGCTGACAGACGGGTCGCTGCCGTGATGCTCTCGTCTGTCTTGTGGTAGCGCCTTGCGGCCGCCCGGATCCCCTGACCCAAAGGGATGCCGCGCCTTCACGGCGCAATGTGTTATGCGGGTTGGTGCCGAGGCTGTCTCGGGGTCAAGGGATGCCATGATACAGGCGAGGTTGGAGCTGTCCTCGTTGGTCCCGACTGTGTGGTTGTAGCGCGGCTGCGTACGGCATACTCGTCGGATCAGTCGTTCACGGATGATTGGACCTGTCTACCAGTGAGCCCGCTTGGCCGCGACTTGCCCGCTGACATCCTGCCACGGCGGCAGGTCGGTAAAGTGCCATCGTATGTATTTCACCAAATCCTCGATATCGCTGTCCGATATCGAGGCCCCGAAGCCCGGCATCGACCGTTGCAGGGCTCCGCGCGGAGGCCGGATTCCGTCAAAAATAATATGTATGACGTTTCTCGGGTCCGGGGCATTGACGGTCCCCGTCAATGCCAGAGATACGGGGATCTGCCCGATGCCTCTCTTGTGGCAGGTCGCACACTGGTCCGCAAACACCTCCATTCCACGAAGGAGTGCAGGATCATCGGAAACCCTTGCCGGCCGGTAGCCGAATTCCGTCCCCCAATCCAGGGAGCGCGCTCTTTCGAGAATGGCATTCTTCTCAGCATCGGCAAGTTGCCGTCGTTGAATCGATTCGAAATAGGCGGCGATTGCGAATATGTCGTCTTCCGACTGGGAGTAGAGATGGTTTACAACCGGAGCCATCGGCCCGGCCGCAATCCCGTGCTCCTCGTCCCACCCATCAAAGAGGTAGTTGACGAGCTGCAGCTGGGACCAGGGAATGGGAGTCCGGGACATTTCGTTGAGTGCGGGCGCGTGCCACTCCTCGGCCTCGCCGCCCGCATACGCCGCTGCCTGCATGACCGCACCGAACATGTTTCGCGGTGAATGGCAGGCCCCGCAGTGTCCCAGCCCTTCCGCAAGATAGGCCCCGCGATTCCACTCCTCGTCTTTCAGACTGTCTGGCCGGAATTCCCCCTTTTCCAGGAACAGCAGTTTCCAGCCGGCGAGCAACATCCGAACGTTGAACGGAAATCCGAGTTCGTTCTCCGGTGGTTCATATTCCACCGGCTCAAGCGTCGTGAGATGCGCGTAGATCGCCCGAATGTCCTCATCGGTCGCCTTGGTGAAATGGTCGTAAGGGAAGGCAGGATAGAGGTGCCGTCCGTTGCGGTCTACGCCTTCACGCATGGCGCGCCTGAATGCCTCTTCCGACCAGCTGCCTATCCCGGTTGCGACATCCGGCGTGATGTTGGTCGAGTAGATCGTGCCGAAAGGGGTCGCCAGGGCCAGTCCACCCGCAAAAGGAGCACCGCCCGGCGCAGTGTGGCAAACTTCGCAGGCGCCAATGCCTGTCAGCGCTTCACCCAGGAGCAATTGGGCCGTGTCGAACTCGGCACCTCCGGTCTGTTCGACAGGGGCAATTTCACGGTGCATATTGGCCCAGATTGCTGCCGCAGCCAGGATTGCGACAAGAACCGCAGCAACTGAGAGCAATACCCGGGACATGAGCACGCGGACTTTATCTGCAAGCCGATTCGAAGCCGCTCGAAGCGTAGCGTTCGAGAGCAGGGTCGATCCCGGACGCGGCCAGCTGCCTCAGAACCCGGAATCCCAGATCGTTCCGGCCCCTGCCCTCATCCCTGGAAACCCTGAACCGAGACAGCCCTGCCCAGTCGCTGTGGAAGGTCCCGCCCCTGGTTATCCGCTTCCCGCAGCTATCGTCCAGCCGGGCACTCCCGTCCACCGGTGAATCGGCCAAATCGCCGTCACCACAATCAAGTGTCCACTCCGATACATTGCCCAGCATGTCGGCGAGGCCGAAAGGATTTCTGTGCTTGCCCCCGACATTTGCCGAAGTCAGTTCATCCTCCCGGCCCATCACGTCCGAACCAAAGCAGGTGGCACATTTTGCTTCTCCCGTCTTGAGGTTGCCCCGGACATACCACTTAGACTCGTGCCCGGCGCCTGCACGGGCGGCAAACTCCCACTCGCTTTCGCTCGGAAGCCGATATGCCTGTCCGGTGCGCTCCGAGAGCCATTCGGCATATGCATTCGCGTCATTCCAGCTTACGCAAACAACCGGGCGGGTGTCACGCTGGCGAAATCCCGGATCGTTCCATCCACCTTCCGGGTAGTCGATATCACCGGTCGTTCGGAAGAGCTGGCATCCCCTTGACTTCAAGCCAGTGGCATTCGCGAATTCTGCAAACTCGCCCACCGTGACCTCGCACCTCGACAGCGCATAGTCGTAGTCGATATTCACCGTGACGGGCGTGTCATTGAGGTTTCCCGCGCGCGGAAATGACCCACCTTCGATCTTCACCATGAGCGGGCACGTCACACAATCCTGCAATTCTTCGAATGCGAAGACATGATTTGGAACGAAGATCAACCCGAACGCAAACAGCGGCAGGAATCTGGACATGGATTTTCCCCTTTCATATCAACCGCCTTCCTCCGACAGGGTCCACCGCCTGGGCGGGGCCGCGTCACGGTCGTACGGCGGGTGCTTCGATCGGCAGGCCATTCGACCGCCATGCAAGATAGAGTTCCAGGCTCAGATACTCCCTTGAGCCGAGTTCATACGGTTCGGCACGGACAGCCCAGTTGCACCAGCGAAACATGCGATGCCGGGAGCCCATGGAGTTCCACATCAACCGATACACGGGAAACCCGTTGACATGGCCCTGGCTGATCCTGTCGCCGCGCAGATTGAATCCGGCGAGATCATCATGGCATTGGTTGCACGCAAGGTTCAACTGTCCCCGCCGCTGCGTGTAGAATTCGTGACCTTCCTGCCAGTATCGTTCCGCTTCACCCGAAATATCGACTCCGATCGGGATGCTCCGGGACTGATAGGTCACGAATGCGGTTAACGAAAGAAGCTCGTCGGATTCCTGGGGAAAGGCAGGGGCGTCCATGTAGGCAGTGAGCATCTCGTTGATGCGGGCTTCAAGATTGACCAGTGAACCCAGCTCTTCATCGAATTGCGGATACGATGCGGCAACGCTTCGCATCGAATCGGATGCTTCCTCGTGGCAAGACTGGCACGAAAGTCCCTTGCCGCCCGTTGGCGTGGACCAGAGTTCCTCGCCGAATTCGACAGCGAACAACCCGGGATTCTGGAATTCGTCATCCTGGAGAGCGCGGACCTGTTCACCCATGTAGTGATAACCTGATAACGGAAACTCGCCGCCGAACAGGTCGGGTTCTTCAGCGATTGGAGATGCGGCGGCCGCGAGGAATCCCAGCGCCAGAACCATCGGCGCCGCCGACCGCGTTGGCCGAGGGCACCCACCGGGTTTCAAGCGACTTCGATTTCCGCCGACGCCGTGTGGATCGTGCCGTCGTCGTCGTACCATCTGAAGTCGAACTTCCCCGATTCCTGCACCGATGCGTGAAACGACATGAAGGGGTTCGGGGACACGGCTTCGTGCCAGTCGGCACGGAAGACCAGTGCGCCGTTAAACGAAGCCTCGAAACGATTAATGATATGCCTGGGAATGCGCTGGCCGTCTCTCGAAAACATGAATCCATTGTCCATCGGGTGCGTAACCAGGGTCTTGACTTCGAAGATTTCGCCCTTCTGCACGATCGGAGGGAGAGACAGGCGGGTTCTGACCTTGGTCATGTCAACCGACCTTCCGCAAGCCGCGCGCAACGGATACGGGCTCTCCACGGTTCAAGTCCAAAGTTCATCCTCGTAACCCGTTCGACTACTTTGCGTCCGGCAAGAATATCTCGACCGCACATGCTCCAAGCGTGACAGTCACATGTCTTGCCGCCATCCATGCGGATTCATCGCTCATGATCGCAAACCCGTAGATATACTGGGTCTGGGCCAATCGAATGCGCTGCGAGACCTTGGCGACCCCTGACGTCGGAGTGAAATAGTAGTCGCTGATCAACGGTTGCGGATTCCTCGTCGAGAACACATGCAGGCTCTCGACGTAGTCTGATTCCGTCATCGGCGAATCCGGAACTGAAACCGTCAGCGGAACGGACAAGCCCGTGTCAGCCCGGTTCGGCATCTCCAATTCGACGCGCCCTTCCACGAATCCGGATCTTCCCAGCCTGTCCCGAACCAGCGTCTGCAACCAATTCGGCATTTCCGGAACGGCGGATGCAGCCGGAACGGGACCAAGGGAAATTGCGGCAATCGTGCCCGTGCAGGCGGTAAGGCCCAGGAGTGCCTTCCGTCGGTTGATCAGTTTGCCTGTTCCCGAACTACCGCGGTCGTCAATTCGGCTCGGTTCTTCCTGCACAACACATGCCGTATCTTGGATCACTCACAACTGACACAATGGCGCTAGACATCTTCCCCCGCCTGAAGGCGCGGGATTTTCAGGTGGTCTGGTGAGCCCGGATGCAGACTACACAAATACACTGGAAAAACAATGGGCGGCATGTCTGCCGCCCGGAAGGGCCTGGTTTTCGCCCGCCGGATGGAGCGCCCCGGGCAACCGCCGGTTCGAGGGGTTCTCCAGACCTTCCCCAGGTTCACGCTTCGTTACCGGCCCATCGGCTCGGTACCTTGCACGGAGTGCTCCCCGTCAACACCACCTTGCCGCGGTCACCCCGGGGCGTCAACAAGAGCGCGCGCTGTTGTCCTCCCCGGCCCGAACGCCGATGTTGCCAGCGCGAAAAACTGATGAATTCGAGATTTGCAAATTGCCAACAAGTCTCCTCGCGTTGGCCGACACCTCAGGCTTGAACAGGATGTTGAGGACGCTTCCCTGGCTAGTCCGTTTGGCCCGGGCAATCCCCGTCTTCGACAGGCAATGGTCATGTCAATTCTGCAGGATCAACCGCATGATCTTCACATCTGTTCGCTGGCCAACCGCCGGGCTATCTCGGGGTTCATTCGATCACGAAAGGCTCTCGTCGTACCGGAAAATGCGTTCACGCGATCTCGGAACCCGCGCCAAGCATGCGAACACGGAAAAATCCAGCCAAGACTTACACCCATGTACGCAACTCTTATGAGCTTTCTCTGCAAGCCCGGAATCTAGCCTCACATTTCCTGAAGCATTCGCATCTCCCGATTTAGTGGAGCGGTTGATGAGACTGGCCCGTCTCGCCGACGTTTGGCCAGGAAACCCGGCGTTGGGTCGTCCGCTTGCGGACAAGGAGCTTTTCAAAGAGCTTCTCAGCGGTCATCAGGAGCAAGCGAAGGTAATCCGGGTGGAACGTCATTTCGGCAGCAAGCTCAACGGCGTGCTCAACTCTTATCCGGTTCGATTGACCAGCCCGTGCCGGTCGCGTGACCCTAATTCCACATCCTGTGGTTGCGACGTTCCGGGGGACGGGATCCTTCTTCGAGGCGGTGCCATCGTGATGGCAAACCCTGCTGCGTATCGATCACACGTCCACCCGGTTCCTCCGCGGCCCCGTCGAGCCGCCTCGGATTCAAAGCTCCTTTTTTCTCAGCCTGTGTCCCTGTCTCCGAAAGATGACGTTACGACACCGTCGCCTTGACGAACACTGCACCTGTCGGCACCAAGCCGATCAGGACATATCTCCACAGCGCGATCAGCAGCTTGCGCGCCACGGCAACGATTGCCCGCTTGCGCAAGAGCTTGTTACGCCGGCGCGCGCAGTAATTATGGTACCATTTCGAGATCTCGCTGTCGGGCTGCCACCGCAGCCAACGCCACGCCAACTGCACCAGATGCTTGCGTACCATCGAATTGCCGGCTTTGCTGATGCCCTGGTCATTCTCGACATCACCGCTCGCCCACGGGACCGGCACGAGACCCGCCCAGGCGGCGAGCTCCCGCCGGTTCCTGAAGTCCCGGTAGAACACCTCGTTCTGCAGAAGTAGAGCATCGTTCGCTCCGATCCCCTTCAACTTCACCAGCAACGCAGAACCGCCCGGCAAATCCGGCCCGGAAGCGGCAGCCGAACCAACACGCTCATCCTCTGTGCCAGGCTGATTTCTCTCCTCATGAGACGGATCCTGTGATGGCACCACTACTGCCGCCTCCGCGATCAGCGCGGCCTTCTTCTCCTCGACATCCGCCAGTTGCTCCATGACCTTGACGAGCCTTTCGTGCGTTGCCTCAACCTCATCCCGTAGACCCGGAGGTAAAGGCGTGCCGAAAGCCGTGCGCACCCCGGCCAGCTCGGCCGCAAATTTCGGGCTTCTCGGATCCAGCTCCCGGATCCCGTGCAGTTTAAGCAAACCATGAATCGTGTTGCCCAGACTGGTGCGCTCCTTCACAAGACGCTCCCGGTGCCGAAGCAGGCGCTTGGCATCCTCCTCCTCAACCGTCGGGATCCGCACGACCGATAGCGCTTCGGCCTCGCCCTGATCCCATGCCCTCAGGGCCCGCACCATCCGCCTGGCATCAATCTTGTCCGTCTTTGCTTTCTTCTTTTTGCGAACCACCTCGAGGCTCGCCGGATCGCACATGACAACATCGATTTGCGGCGCATGCTCAGCCAACCAGCGGGCCAACCAGAAGCCTTCGTATCCGGCCTCGTAAGTCAGCAGCACCCGAGACAAATTACCGGCACGGGCACAAGACCTCCCGATCTTTGAAACAAGACCCATCGTGTCGGCCGGATCCAGTTTGTGCAGGCCAACCCTGCCGGGGTCCTCCGGATCACCGATCCCAACAACCCAGGATTTCCCGCTGACTTCCACCGCCACATACAGCGTGCTAACTTCACCCTTGGAGGGAGCCACGTCGTTCAAGTCTTTCGACATCATCGATCTCCTTTCATTCGGCAAGGGGTTGCCGGTGAACGACCCCTTGCCACCATATCTTGATGCCTGATCTATTGCCTCCAGCCGAATCAGCCCGCAAGCGCTAATCCAGGCAGGCTCATGGTATCTTCACATTCGCAATATGATAGCACTGTCAATTGTGAGACTGTCTCGAATGACTTTTCCGCATTGAGATCTCCAGAACGATACATGGACCACGATGAATGATGAGATGGCAACTTACGGCACCGGAAACCCCACGATGCTGTTGACCGGCGAACGTACGTTTGACCCCGCTCCATTTGATGCGATCAGCTTCGATCTTTGCTCTCGTCGAAAGGATGTCGTGATCATGAGCGCGGACCTGAGCACGTACTGCCAGGTCAATCGCGTGAAGGCCGAACTTCCCGAACAGCACCTCGATGTGGGCATGGCGGAGCAGAACCTGATTTCCGTTGCAGCGGGCGTCGCCAAGGCAGGCCTCGTGCCGGTCGCGACGACATTTGCCTGTTAGGCCACGCGCCGAGCCTATGACCAGATGATGATCTGCATGGGTACCGGACCGAACACCTCGATTGTCGTTGGTTTCACGCCGGGCATCGCCAATCCGGCCCGCATTCACCACCAGGCAGCCGAGGACCTTGGCATGGTGCGCGCAATTCCGAATGCCACCGTGATCGATCCGGTGGATCCGACCGACTTCCGCCAGGCGCTGGATGTCGCCGTCGACTTGCCGGGCCTGGTGTATCTGCGCGGTCACCGGGGGGACACGCCCCGAATTCTGGATCCTGAGAGGTTCTCGTTCGAGTTAGGCCGGACGTACGTGCTTCGGGAAGGGACCGGTATCGGCATTGTCGCGACGGGCCACGGCACTCAGTGGGCGCTGGAAGCTTCTGACCTTCTTGCCGCGCGGGGCCTAAGCCATTCCCTGCTGCATGTTCCCACAATCAAGCCGGTAAACGAGGCCGAGATCGCGGAGTTCGCCTACGCGCATGACCAGATCGTCACGGTGGAAAACCATCAGATCGTCACTGGGCTGGGGTCTTTGGTGACCGAGATCGTATCGGAGGTCGGTGGCGGGCCACGGATCACACGGCTTGGTCTCCCCAATTCATGGGCACCGGGTGGTACCCTGCCCTACATTCGCACTGAACTTGGACTGGATGGCGAAGGGCTGGCCAACCGAATCGAGGGACTCCTGTCATGAGAACGAACACCGCCAGCCGTATCCGTGACCTGGAAATCATCGCCGCCAGGATTCGCCGAAACGTTCTCGAGATTTGCCGTCAGCGCGGCGGCTACGCAGCGCAGGGCGTAGCGCTCGCCGATATTGCCGCATGCCTTTATTTCGATGAAATGCGCCCCGACGGAAACGGTTGGTTCCATGACCGGTTTGTCCTGTCCAACGGGCACGACGCGATCATGACCTACGGCGCGTTGGCCGAACACGGTTCCTACACGATGGATGAACTCAAGACCTACAACGCGGATGGCACCAGGATCGACCAAAGTCCGATCGAAGGGCAACTGGGGTTCGAGATCACCGCAGGCTCACTTGGCCAGGGTCCGAGCCAGGCCGCCGGAATAGCCTGGGCCGAGCGCAAGAGAGGTTCGGACAAACGCATCTACTGCCTGTTTTCCGACGGCGAACTGCAGGAGGGCAATGTCTGGGAGGCCGCCATGTTTGCAGGGCACCAGAATCTGTCGAACCTTGTCTACATCATTGACAATAACGACATGCAGGCCTCGGGCCATGCGAAAGACGTGATGGGCGTCGAGCCGGTCCCGGAGAAGTTCGAGGCTTTCGGATTTGCCGCACGCCGCATCAACGGGACAAACACGTGTGAGATCCTCGAAGCATTCGAAGAAGCGCGAAACACGACAGACAAACCTTATGCCATGGTATGCGATACAAGGCTTTTCGACGGGATCGATTGCCTTCAAGAGGCGCTGCCTACGGCTCACTACGTTGCCAGGACGAGCGCTGACTGGGACGCGGGGATCGCGGAGATTACGGCCAGAATCGACAACTTGAAGGGAGGCTTCGGTTAACCCGTGACATTGCCAAACAGACCGTTTCACCGTCGCGTTGTACAGGGAACAAGAGCGATCGTAACCGCAGGCGGCGCGGGCATCGGTCGCACGATCGCCAAGACCCTGGTTTCGCACGGAGCCTCTGTTCACGTGTGCGACGTTTCAAATGATGCATTGAGTGAATTGGGGAGGGAACGCGCCGAGATTCTTTCCAGGCAGGTTGACGTGTCAGACCCCGTACAGGTCGATCAGTATTTTTCGGATGCTGTCGAGGCGCTCGGCGGCCTCGACGTGTTGGTAAACAATGCAGGAATTGCCGGACCAACAGCTCGCGTCGACGAAATCGATCCGCTCGAATGGGATCGGACAGTCGCGGTCAATTTGAGTGGCCAGTTCTACTGCGCCCGGGCCGCCGTTCGGCATCTTCGAAAATCCTGCAACGCCGCCATCATTAACATGGCTTCGGTAGCAGGCCGTTTGGGTTACGCGTTTCGAACGCCATACGCCGCCACGAAATGGGGCATAATCGGCTTTACACAGAGTCTCGCAAAGGAGTTGGGGCCCGACGGGATTCGCGTGAACGCGATCCTTCCTGGCATCGTCGAAGGGCCGCGAATGGATGGCGTGATCGATGCGCGGGCCCGTGCGATCGGCAAATCGTTCGAGGAAACGCGGGCAATGTACCTGGAGACCATTTCGCTGCGCCGCATGGTTGGTCCGCAAGACGTCGCAGACATGGTCCTCTTTCTGTGTTCGCCGGCCGGCAGGAACATCTCCGGCCAGTCCTTGAGCGTATGTGGAAACGTCGAGACGCTTTAGGCGCGCGCTTTCCGCAACAATGGCGGGTCCGCATTGCGTCACATATGCCGAAGTCAACCTGCATTGTTTATGGAAATGCGTCTGTATTTTCTGGCACGCCACCAAGACCTGTCCAGGGAGAGTGAGATCGTTGAAAACCCGCGGCCCCGATTTGCCGGAATTCCAGTTCTGGGCGTCAGAAGGAAACTCAAGATCAGGCAACCTCGATCGCGTTCGGCAGGAGCTCTCTTTCAAGATACTCTTTTGCCTCAGCGTGGGTTATCCAGCCTGGTGGCGGGAAGTCTGCCGCCATTGCCCAATCATCGCCGGTCGCCTCCATATGGGCTGCAATCCGGGCGTCGAATTCGGTCATCAACTTCCGATACGTCGGATCATCCACCAGGTTGTCCTGCTCATGGTAATCTGCGCGCTCATCAAACAGCAGCACGCGATTGTCCTTGTGGCGCATGTAGAGCCAGTCCCTGGTGCGTATGCCGCGCTCCGCAAACGGCGCGAACTCGCGCGGATTGGCACCCGTTTGGGTAAAGACCTGGTACCAGATCGCGTCGCGCGCCTCGGTTTGTTCGCCGTCGAGAACGGGAACGTAGCTTTTACCATCGAGGTCTTCGGGTATGTCCGCACCAACAATGTCGAGAATCGTTGGCATCATGTCGGGGCCAACGTCAACGAGGGCCTCGGTTTTCTGCGGCTTGAACCGCGCGGCGTAACGGACAATCAACGGCACGTGCATGGCGCCCCGGTAGGCCGTGTTCTTGATCCCGCAGAAATGACCATGCTGACCGCACATGTCACCGTGATCGCTGAAGAACAGCACCACCGTGTCATCCGCGACTCCCTGGCGATCCAGTTCGTTCAGGATCCGCCCGACATTCCAGTCGATATTGTGGATCATGCCATAGTATTCGGCGATGAACTGGCGAATTTCGGCTTCTGTTTCCGGCTCTCCAACGGGCTTGGTATCGTAAGCCGCGTGGCTCGAATGTCCGGATCGCGGATCGCCGCCGCACCAAATCTCGTTTCGAATCCTCTGTAGCCTGCGCTGAAGCTCCATGTCGGGAACGCCCGCCGGCAAGGGGATCTCTTCGGGCCTGTAAACCGTGCGCAGATAGTCCGGCATAACCATCGGGAAATGCGGGGGACCGTAACTTACGTACCCGATCCACGGCTTGCCGTCCTTGGCGGTCGACGCGTCTGCGATGAAGTCGATCAGCTGATCGGTCTGGTAGTCCGGTTCATAGCGCCTCGAATGATAGGCTTGACCATCGTCTTCATAGTAAATCGACGACATGTATTCGTGACCGCGATTGAAGCCTATGAAGTGATCCCAGCCAAATCGGCGATCGGGCGGCACGAAGCCGGGCTTGGGTCCTCCTTCGAGATGCCATTTTCCGATATATCCGGTCCGATAGCCGGCATCCTTCATGAGATCGGCCAGAAAGGCCTGGTCACCACGCAGCGGGAAGTGGTTTTGAATCATCCCGTGCCCCTGGGCATATTTTCCCGTCATGACAGAAGCGCGGAATGGACAGCAGAGCGGGTAGGACGTGTAAGCCTCGGTAAAATGAACCCCTTCGCTGGCCAACTTGTCGATCTGTGGTGTCCTGATCACCGGATTGCCGGCACAACCCATTGCGTCGTAACGCATCTGGTCCGCATAGATCAGGAGGATGTTGGGTCTCTTCCTCATGGGTCATTGACCTTTCCCGCGATACGGCCTTTCATCCGGGCCGAGATTGGTCCCCACAGAATTGTCAGTGCCAGGACTGCGTAGATCCCGAGACCGATGGGGGTGTCGAAGAACTCCGCCGTGCTGCCATCCGCAATCGTGATGGACTGGCGCAGGGAATTCTCCAGAATTGGGCCAAGCACGAAGCCGATGGAAAGCGGCGCAATGGAATAGCCCAGTTTCCTGACGACGTATCCGAGCACCCCAGCAGCCAGCAAGACACCCACGTTGAAGAGACTGTTTGAAACCGCGTAGATGCCGGTGAAGCTTAGCAAGAGCACAGTTGGCACGATCACGGCCATCGGAACCCGAATGAGCATTGCTGCAAAGCGGATCACGAACAGGCCGATGAACAGCATCAAGACGTTGATGAAAAAGAGGCCGAGGAACAGGGAGTACATGATGTCCGGACGCTCATCGAAGAGTGTCGGTCCCGGCGCCAGGCCCTGAATCAGGAACGCGCCCAGCAGTACCGCTGCCGCAGGACTTCCCGGCACGCCAAGTGTCAGCGTCGGAACCAACGCCCCGCCGACTGTCGCGTTGTTCGCCGTTTCGGGAGCAACGATACCTTCAGGAACACCCGTTCCGAATTTCTCCGGCTGCCCGAAACGACGTTTTTCTTCCGAATACGCGAAGAACGCACCGACCGCGGCCCCCTCACCGGGGATAATCCCGATAATCGTGCCAATGAAAGAAGACCGCGCAAGGTTGCCCCTGAGTCTGGACAAGGTCCTCAGACCCGGGAGCTTCACGGTCAGGCTGGATTTGTCGAATTCAATGTGTTTCAGAGCTTTTTCCGAGCCGATCAAGACTTCGGAAACCGCGAAAATGCCGACGAGAAACGGAACCAGCGGTATGCCCTCGTACAAGTGATAGGTCCCGAACGTATAGCGCTCTGCGCCATTCAGTTCATCCAGTCCCCAGGTCGTGAGAAAGATACCCAGACCGCCGACAAGCAGTCCCTTGAAGACGTTCGCACCCGCGACGCGGACAACGACGACCAATCCGAAAACGGATATGGCCAGGAACTCCCTGGGTCCAAACTTGATCGCGACTTGGGCAAGTATGGGCGCGATAAAGGTCAGACAAACAACACTTACGAGCCCGCCAATGATGCTGCCGGTCAGCGACAGGCCCAGTGCCTCGCCTCCTCGACCCTGCTTGTACATCGCGTGTCCATCCATGACGGTCGCGATCGCGGCCCCGGTGCCTGGAATGCCGACAGCAATTGCCGATATCGACCCCCCGTAAATCGCGGCATTGTAGATGGCGAGAAGCAGGATCAGCGACGGAACCGCTTCCATGTAGAATGTGAAGGGCAATGCCAGCGCGATCGCGATCGGCGGCCCGAGGCCTGGAAGAATTCCGATGACCAGTCCAAGAATGATGCCGGCCACCAGCAAGAACATTGTGAACGGGTCAAAAAGGTTCGCAAAGGCGACCCCTGCTGCAGCGACGTCAAACACTAGAACTGTGTCCCCAGCAGCTGGGTGAAGACCAGATAAACGCCAGCAGCCAGGGTCAGGACGACACCGTAGATGACCGGGTTGCGCACGCCCATCGCCATACAGAGGAGCGGCCCGGAAACAAACGCCATCGCGATGTATCCGAAGTTGTACCAGACAACGTAGCTGACAACCGCAGCAGCCAGCGCCAGAACGCCGTGCCGGGCTTCAGCGGACGAGTCGAAAACGGTTTGACCCGCGTCGCCTGCCTCACCTTTTGTGACATAGATAAACAGTACGATTCCTGCGCAAAGTGCCGTGAACCCCAGCAGGAGTTGCGGAAAGAATCTCGAAGGAAGCCCCGAACTGGCCAGCAGTCCGGCGGCCTCGAATCCCTGCGCAACAACCGCAAAATAAGCGCAAGCAATGATGACCAGGATCGTGAAGACAATGTTTGCCAATCGCTGGGTCAGCATGAATCAGATTCTCGTCTGCTCGGTCAATTGAACGGGCGCCGCGAATAGGCGGCGCCCAGACAGGTTCGGGACGTGCGTTTTACTTGTGCAGCAGTCCAAGTCCGTCAAGGATCGGCGAGTACAGTTCGACACCGGACTGCAGCAGCTCCCCGACATTGCCGGCTCCATGTACGAACTGCCAGTCGATGCCCGGAGGCAGGGTGGCGATGAACTCTTCCGTACCCAGTACGGCGGTCGCTTCAATCAGCCTGTCGACGATCTCCTGAGGGGTTCCGGCCTTGACAGCCCAACCACCGTGAACCCAAACGCCGGCTTCCTTGCCCGGAAAGGCTTCGCCAATGGTGCGAACACCGGGGAGATGCTGTTCAAAGTAGGGTTGACGGTTGTTGTCCAGGATGATCAGCGGACGGATTTCGTTTTTGAACGCGTTGATCGTCGCAATCTGACCAACGCCAACGTCAACCTGTCCGCCGATCAGACCGGTCATGGTTGCCGGAACGGTCTTCAACGCGATGGTCTTGAATTCCAGGCCAAACTCGGATCCAAGCTGGACGGCGCTCAGGTTCGGCGGCGCGCCGAGGTTGTTGACACCCATGCTGAGTTTTTCGCTCTTTGCGGCTTCAAGGAAGTCCTCGAATGTCTGGATCGGGCTGTCAGCGCGCACGTAGAGCGCATTGGATGCCGTCGGCCCCGCATAGAACGGAATGAAGTCCTCTCTCGGGCTGTAGGGCACCGCGCGGGTCAGCGGAACAACCATGAAACTCGGCGGGGACCATTGAAAGATGGTGTATCCATCCGCCTCCTCTTCAAGCACGCTCATGGTCGCAGGAATATGCGCGCCGCCAGGCTTGTTGATGACATTGATCGGCACACCCAGTTCCGCGCTGACAGCCTCGGCCGTCAGGCGCGCGCCGATGTCCGCGTTACCCCCCGCTGCGAACGACACGACCAGCGTAATCGGCCTTTCAGGGTATTCGGCCAACGCGGCACCGGTGCTGAGGCCCAACGCGGCTGTAGCGGCGGCGGCGAATTTGAAAAGGTTCATGTTGAAGCCTCCCTTGTTTCTATCTGAAGTTTGGTTGGTCTAGATGTACGTACCTATGTTGCGCATGCAAGAAATGTCAAGACACAAGTCCGCCCGCGCCTGCATTCCGCTCAGGCGGGGTCGTCAGTCGAAAACTCGATCTCGAGTTCAAGCTTGTCACAGGGATAGAACAGCTTCGCCGAGTAGATCAGGACTCCGTGCTCGTCGAAAAACTCCCTGTACACCTTGAAGACAGCTGAATTCACCTTGATTCCGAGCGCTTTCGCAAGGCCGAAATCGGCGTAGGCGATCGTGATTTTCTGCCGCGCATTCGCGATGTCAACGCTGAGGTCGCGCAGGACCGCGACGACGATCTCCCGCGTGAAACGGTCCGGTGCGCGTTCATAAACCTGATCATCGAGCTGGATGTCGGCCTGGCAAAATGGCTTGCCTCCCCGCGCATGAATACGGCGCATGCAGCGAAAATACCTTCCATCCTTGGACTTCTCTATGGTTGCGTCGCCTTTGCGTACCGAGACTTCGAGCTGGTCGACCATTGCATAGATCTCTGAAATCTCTGCACGCATCTGAAGTGAAACGCGGTCGGGAATCTGAACTTCGCGTACAAAGGTCCCGCGACCGGAGTGCTTTTCGATGAGACCCTCATCTTCCAGTGTGTTCATCGCTTGCATCACGGTCATGCGCGCGACGCCCAGTTCTTCGGTCAATTCCCGAAGCGCAGGAAGGCGTGCACCCGGGGGCAGGTCGCCGGACATGATCTGATGTCGCAGAACTTCGGCCACTTCGGCGTGCAACGGGACCGCCTTCCGCTTCATGGACTGAAGATTCATCTTGACAATGACCCCCCATTCATAGGTACAAAGTTCCGGATCTATTTAAATCACTCCGGGCATTCAATGCAAGCAAGACACAATCTGGAAGAACTCGAAAGAATCGCGAAGCGGCTCCGGATGCACGTGGTCGACATGGTCGCACCTTCGGGGCAGGGCTATGTGCAACAGGGCCTTGGGGCAGCGGATATTTTCACGTCTCTCTTTTTCGCCGAGGCGACGATGGACCCGGCCAATCCGACCTGGCCGGACAGGGACCGGGTCTTTCTGACCACTGCCCACAACACCGCGATCTTCTATGCCACATTGGCCGAGCGCGGGTTTTTCGACACCGAACAGCTCGCCACCTATGTTGCCGATGGCTCGGCGCTGGAAATAAACGCGTCCGAGCGCATGGGCCCGTTCGTCGAGGCGACCTGCGGCTCGCTTGGTCAAGGCCTGTCGGTCGCCGTCGGCTGCGCCCTGGCTGCAAAGCGGCAGGGACGCGCCAGCCGCGTCTACGTGATCGTCGGCGACGGGGAAATGCAAGAGGGTCAGGTCTGGGAGGCCGCGATGTTCGCCGGCGCCAAGGGTCTCGATAACCTTTGCCTGATCGTGGATTACAACTTTGTGCAGTGCGAGGGCCCGATGGACTTGGTCATGTCGCTGGAACCCTTGACGGACAAGATGAAGAGCTTTGGCTTTGCCTGCCAAGAGGTCGACGGCAACGACATCGGCGCATTGCTGGCTGCCTATGATCAAGCCCGCGAGACCAGGGGCAGGGCGAGCTTCATCAAGGCCAACACGTTGATGGGAAAGGGTGTCGCGTCGCTCGAAGGGTTGATGTTCCACCAGTTGCGTTTCCCACCCGAGGTTGCTGCCTCGGCCCGCGCCGAACTGGAGGCGCAGTTGTGACGTTTTTCCCAAACGGGCGACCGGCCTTCGACCGGTCGACGCAACAGAACTGAAAACACGGTATCGACAACACCGCGATCGCCAACCTGGCGCACGGCGCGGTGCGGTCGGGCGCAAGAGCTGGAAGGGAAGACATGACAGCACCAGTTGCGGTGATCACGGGGGCGGCCGGCGGAATCGGCGCCGCGCTTGCCCGTCGTCTGGCTGCCGACGGGGGGCTGCTGCACCTGGTCGACATCGATGCCGGGCGGCTTGTGTCACCGCAACAGGCGCTGCCCGAAAGCATTACGATCGCCGAAAGCATACTGGAAGATCCGGCAGCCTGCGCGGCGGCGTTGCTGGATGCGCCCGGCCGAATCGACGCGCTGGTGCACCTGGCAGGTATCTTCGTGCCCCATGATCTTGGTCCCGAGAGCCGCGAGATCTATGACCAAACGATGCAGCACAATGCATCGAACGCCTTTGACCTCGCCGGTGCGGTCCTGCCGCGCATGACCGATGGCGGCCGCATCGTGCTGACTTCGTCACTGGAATTTAACCGGGGCGTGCACGACCATGCCGCCTATTCCATGGCGAAGGGAGCGATCGTTGGGTTGACCCGCGCGCTGTCGCGGCGGATTGGAGACAGGGGGATCTGCGTCAACGCCGTGGCGCCCGGGATCATCGAAACGCGGATGGCGGATGACTTGATCGAACGACGCGGACGCGACGCTCTTCTTTCGACTATCCCGCTCGGCCGTCTGGGCCAGCCCGAGGATGTCGCCGGGGTGATCGCATTTCTCTTGTCCGACGATGCGTCCTACATCACCGGCCAGGTGATCAATGTCGATGGCGGAATAACCAATGCCTGATCCCCGAACTCCTGATTGCCTGCCGCATGGACGCCAGGGTTTCCGCCGCGCATCGAGAGCGGTGAAACCATTGGCGACCCGCATCACGACTTTTCGACAGAATTACAGCGAGGACCTGTGAAAATGAGCCTTTCTCATTCGGACGTGAACTTTTCAGACGAGCAGATGCTCGGGTTCTACCGGGAAATGCTGCGAATTCGTCGGGTTGAAGAGCAGATCGGCAATGACGCCAAGGCCGGAAACATCCCTGGCGCCGTGCATCTCTACATCGGGCAAGAGGCTGTCGGTGTCGGCGTTTGTTCGCAGCTCACGGACGACGACTGGATCGCCTCGACCCACCGCGGACACGGCCACTACCTTGCCAAGGGCGGAGACAGCAAATTGCTGATGGCCGAGATCTACGGTCGCGAGACCGGCATGTGCAAAGGGCATGGCGGGTCCATGCATGTGGCGGACTTCTCCAAGGGAATCATCGGCGCGAATGGTATCGTCGGCGCCGGAATCTCGATCGCCACGGGCGCAGCCTGGGCTGCGCTGATGGACGGCAATGGAGCTGTCGCCGTTGCTTTTTTCGGCGATGGCGCCGCGAACCAGGGTGTCCTGGCCGAAGCATTGAACGTGGCCGTGCTCTGGAAGCTGCCGGTGATTTTCGTATGTGAAAACAATGGGTTTTCCGAGTTCTCGCCATCCTCGACCGTGACCGCGGGAAAAATCGTCGATCGGGCCAAACCCTTCGGCGCCGTCCACGAAGCGGTGGACGGCAACGATTTGATCGCCGTCCACCAATGCGCTGCACGAGCCATCAGGCATGCACGAACTGGCAACGGACCGTCCCTGATCGAAGCGCGCACCTACCGGCAACGCGGCCACGTCGAGGCCGAGGCGTCGTTCCTCGGGTCGAACTACCGATCGGATGAAGAAGTTGCCGAATGGATTGCCCGTGACCCGATCACTGCCTTTGCCAGGCGTATCATGAACGCCGGGCAGGCAAGCCAGGTCGACCTCGACCAGGTCGAGGCGGACATCGCAGCCGAAGTGGCCGAGGCAGTTCGATTCGCCGAAGGCTCACCTTTTCCCGACCCTGCCGCGCAGGGCATCAATTTCATGTTTGCGTAAGGGGTTCCGAGACATGGCGAAGAAACGCATGATCCAGGCCATCAATGAAACGCTGGATCGCGAAATGGCCAAGGACCCGAAGGTCGTGGTGTTCGGCGAGGACGTCGAGATCAGCCTGTTTGGTGACACGCGGGGGTTGAAGGACAAGCACGGAGCCCACCGCGTCCGCAATATGCCGATCTCCGAGACGGTGATGAGCGGCATGGCCGTCGGCGCCGCGGCGGCGGGTTACAAGGTGGTTTGCCACATGATGTTCGGAAACTTCATGTACACCGGTTTCGACAGCATCGCGAACCAGGCCAGCAAGTTGCGTTACATGACGGCTGGGCAGATCGCCTTGCCGATAGTTTACATGGGGGTGTTCGGTGGCGGTCGATCGGCTGCGGCACAGCATTCCGATGCGATGCACCCGATGTTCATGAATCTGGGCGGGATCAAGGTTGCCCTGCCCGCGACTCCCGCCGATGCAATGGGTCTGTTGCGGTCGGCGATTCATGATCCGAACCCGGTGGTGTTCCTGCAGGCTGCCGGGCGTGGCGGCGAACGGGGCGAGGTCCCCGATGTCGATCATGTCGTCGAACTCGGCAAGGCTTCGACCGTTCGGGAAGGAGATGACGTGACTGTCGTGGCGATTGGCGCCATGGTGCGGCCGGCAATGCGCTCCGCGCAGAAACTGGCCAAGGAGGGGATCGGTGTCGACCTGATCGATCCCCGCACGGTCGTACCGCTGGACAGGGAGATGATTTTCGAATCCGTCCGCAAGACCGGTCGACTGGTCGTCGTGGATGAGGCGCGCGACATGTGTTCCGCGGCATCCCAAATCGCGGCTATTTGCGCCGACCAGTGTTTCGATGCCCTCAAGGCGCCGATCCGGCGCGTCACGGTTCCGGATGTGGCCCTGCCCTACTCACCGCCTCTGGAAAAGGCGCTCCTGCCTAACGAGGCCAGTATCTCGGACACGGTACGCCGTCTTCTCGGCAAGGTCGCCACTGTAACAGAAGAGGCCTGAGCCATGAAAGTTGCACTGAAAATGCCGCGGATCGGCATGAACATGGAAGAAGGCACCCTTGTCGCTTGGCGCGTCCAGCCGGGCGAACGCTTCAAGGAAGGCGATATCCTCTACGATGTCGAAACCGAGAAGGTCACGAGTGAATACGAGGCGCCCTGCAACGGCACGATGCTGGAACACCTCGCTGATGAAGGGGACGATGTCCCGGTAGGCGACAATGTCTGCAGAATTGAAACAGGCGGTTGAACGGCCATGACCGAGACCCTGACCAAACTCGAAGCTGCGGATTTCATCAACCGGTCCTTCAAGCCAATGCCCCGATCCTATGGTGACGCGCTGATTGAAGCCGCCAAGGGCGATGAGCGAATTGTTGTTCTTTGCGCCGACCTCGTTCCGCCAACCGAAACCGACCGCTTCCGCGATGAATTGCCCGAGCGGTTCCACAATGTCGGCATCGCAGAGGCGAACATGATCGGCATGGCCGGCGGCATGGCACGCTCGGGCGAAATCCCCTTCTGTCATTCGTTCTGCGCCTTCATCACCAAGCGCGTGCTTGACCAGATCACGATGCAGGCAGCTTATCCGAACCTGCCCGTGAAAATCGTCGGGTTCCTTCCGGGCGTGGCGACGCTTCTGGGTGTCTCGCACCAGGCCATCGACGACGTGGCGACCCTCCGCGCGATGCCCAACATGGCGATCTTCGAGCCCTCAGGCCCAGAGTACCACGCGGCAATGGTCAGGATGGCACTCGATTGGGACGGGCCGGCCTACCTGCGGATGAAACGGCCGGAGACGGCCCCGCCCCCCTTCGAGCCACAGTCGCTGGAGATCGGCAAAGGGGTCATCCGTCGCGAAGGCGGCGATCTCACGATCATTTCCGCGGGGCTTTGCGTGACCGAAGCGCTGAGGGCGGCGGAAACTCTCTCGGGCGAAGGGATCGAGGCGAGCGTCGTTGATATGGCCTCGCTCAAACCGATTGATGAAGCACTGATCGTCGAACGCGCAAATTCTACAGGCGCCATCGTCACGGCAGAAAACCACAACATCGTCGGCGGTCTCGGCTCGGCCGTGGCCGAAGTGCTGGCCGACGCCGGGATCGGCCTGCCATTCCGGCGCGTGGGTGTCCGCGATCATTTCTGCGAAGGGGGCACGACGCCGTACCTGATGAGCAAGTTTGGGCTCGATGCCCCGGCCATCGCGGGAGCAGCCCGCGATGTCGTGAAACGCAAGGGATGAGCATGGCCTTCAGGTACGAGAACGGATCCGGCGAAAATGCCTATGTAACCGTCAACCCTGCCAATCCCCAGGAGAAGATCGGGCGCTATGCGATCATGGACTCGGATGAACTTGGCGCAGTGATCGAGCGGGCGAACGCGACTCAACGGGAAAGTGCGCCTGTACCCGGGCTGGAGCGCTCGCAACGCCTGAACGCCTTCATCGACGCGGTTGAAGGTCGCGCCGTTGAGCTGGCGACCGCGGGCACTCTGGAACAGGGGAAGCTCCTCCGCGAGTCAAAAGGCGAAACGCTGAAATCATGTGCCGAGGGGCGGTTTTCGTTCGGAGAAGCTGCCCGCATGGGCGCCATGGCCATCGCGTCCGGTCGCACCGGGTACTCCAACCGGATCCTGCGGCGCCCGCGCGGCGTGATCTTCTGTATCAGCCACTGGAAATTCCCGATTTCCACGCCAATGCGCAAGATCTGCCGGGCACTGGAATTCGGGATAGCCGTGGTGATGAAACCCTCGCAATTCACGCCGGCTGCCAATTTCCTCCTCGCCGGGATCTCCAAGGAGTTCTTTCCCGACGACCTCATTCAGGTTGCCATGGTCTCGGGCCGAACAGCGAGCGAGGCCGTTTCTAAAGGCGATGTGCAAGGTGTCGGCCTCACGGGATCGGTGCCGACCGGCAAACTGGTCTTTGCCGCGGCTGCGCAGAACCTCATTCCTACACGTTTGGAGCCGGGCGGAAAGAACGGGGCCATCCTGAACGACACCCACGACCTGGAGGAGGTAATCACACAGATTATGGGCGCGGCTATCATGACGTCGGGCCAGCGCTGTTCGGCGATCAGCCGCGTTCTCGTTCGTGAGGACCTGGCTGCCGAAACCAAGGACATCCTGACGGCAATGTCGAACGCAATGAAGTTGGGGCCCGGGCTTGAAGCCGACAGCGACCCTGGCCCACTCTGCAACCTTCCACATTGGAAGGTTGTCTGCGCCACGACCAAACGTGCCATTGACGAGGGCGCCATCCCCCTGGCCGGCGGGTCGGCGCCAAATCGTCCCGAAGACGGCTACTATTATCGCCCGACAATCCTTGGCGACGTGCGGCATGATTCCATCGCTGGCCAGGAAGAAATCTTCGGCCCAGTGCTGTCGGTACTCGAATACGACACTTTCGATCAGGCAATGGAGTTGCTGAACGGCACCGAATTCGGCCTGACTTCCGCGCTTTTCTCCAACCGCAACGACCTGATCCAGCGCTTCCTGGCGGAGAGCCAGAATGGCATGATCCATGTCAACCACGGTACGGTGCGTGACGACAACATGCCCTTCGGCGGGATCAAGAATTCCGGTGTCGGGGCCTATTCGGTCGGGCCGACGGCAGTGAATTTCTGCACATCCGAGCATTCGGCCATGTGGCTTGGAAGGCTTTGACGTTTCGGCACGACATAACCCTCGCGAGCACCGCTGTCTTCCCGATCAGGGCAAAGGGCGGCGTGTCGCCAAACATGGCGCTTGGCCCAATGCCCACGCGACCGGCCTTGCTGATCCGCATTGAAGACATCGACGGCTGCTTTGGCTGGGGCGAGGTCTGGGCCAATTTCCCTCCGCGTGCCAATCTGCACAAGGCGCACATCATCGAGGACGTTGTGGCGCCGTACATGCAAGGCGCGCGGTTTGTCGAACCTCGAGAGATTGGCGCATTCCTTCGCAAACAGTTATCGATCTATTTCCTTCACGTCGGTCAGCTTGAGGTCTTCGAACACATACTTGCCGGCGTTGACACCGCCCTATGGGACCTCGCGCTGCGGAAGGCGGGCCGATCCTTTGCCGAATTCATGGAGCTTTCCGAGGCGTCCGCTCAGTCCTATGCGAGCTCGATCAACGCGGGCGACCTGGAGCGTCTGATCCCGTATCACGCGTCACTCGGGCAAACCTATTTCAAGCTGAAGATAGGTTTTTCAGAACAAGGCAATCGCAAACTCGTGGAACGGGCCGCAAATTTGTGTCCGGGTGGGTCGCGCATCATGGTCGACAGCAACCAGTCGTGGACACTTGAGACAGCCAAGGAGACGCTTGGAAAACTGGAGGATCTCTCGCCCTATTTCGCGGAAGAGTCGCTGCCCGCGAACGCGCCGCTGGCCGAGTGGGAAGACCTAGCCTCGTCCACCGGTATCCCGCTTGCCGGTGGCGAGAACATCTACGGAATCGAAAACTTCTGCGCGATGGCGAATGCCGGGCTGCGGATCTTGCAGCCGGACGTCGCAAAATGGGGCGGTGTGACAGGCGCTTTGGATTTGGTTCGCGCGATGCCTCGGGGTACGTACCTCTGGCCACACTTCATGGGCACCGCCGTCGGGCAAATCGCGGCTCTGTCGATCACGGCAGTCCTTGGCGAGATCTCGTCTTGTGAAGTGGACGTCAACGAAAACGCCCTGCGAACCGAACTCTGCGGCGACATCATCACCGTCGAGAATGGCCGCGTAAACCTGCCGTCCGAGCCGGGACTGGTCATGCCGCCAGTTTCTGGTCGGCTCGCAAATTTCAGGGACAGCAGGGACTCGGGACCGATGGCTGAAACTCCCCTGAACGGATTGTCGTAAACTGGAGAGAAAGGGGCAACCGTTCGGAGGCGGTTCTTTGCCTGAACGACGCGGGCGTTTCACTTGGGGATCTCCAGGAGTTTGTCGAAAGAACCAAGGAAATCAAAGGGATTACGGTCCTGTACGGCCGCCGGGCGTTGAGCGGACGCTTGTCTGGATGTCCCGGTGTTGACGTCTGGCGGAAAACCACGAGCGGAGCCCGGAAGGATGTTTGGCCAGGTTCCGGCTGGCGACCAGACACTTCTTGACGAGGTGAGTGGCACGGGCGGCACCAATCGTGCCAAAATCCCCCAAGACGATGAATGATGGTTGGCGATAGCCTTACGGAAGTCAAACTCGGCGGATACCTGAATCGGCTTGATCCCCTGGCAGTTTCAAGCTTGCAAGCCTTCGGGGATGAAACGCCTCAAGCCCGGCCAAAGCCGCGAGCCGCCGAAATTGATCTCCAGGGCAGCCCGCACAGGCTTGACAGGAAAGGGGTCATAAGAGCTTCACCAAGCGTTGGGAAAACGTCCTTCCTGGTCACATCAGACCGAAAAGTTGCGATCGCCTAGTTTGGATGGACAGCATTCCGGCATGCCATGCTCATATATCGTTCGCGTGAAGCGGAGCTTTGTGTCGCTGTCACTGATTACGAGAAGTCAGAGGTCCGCATTTCTAGCCCGCATAGCTCACCAACCCCTCGGTGAGATCCGTTTTGCGGTATTTTCGTGGCTGGCGGCCACGATGACGTGCTGAAGGCGGCTTTCGTCGGGGTTCCGGCCGGATCGAGCCCGGTTTTCGTGTGGCAATCCAGGCGCGAAGTCATTTTCGCGGATGCCGTGCGCACCATTCCGTGTGCCGCGGACACACCTCCCCGGCAGCGTTCAGAGTGGCGCCGTGCGAAAGAGGGGAATTCGGGGCCGGAGCGCGGTTTCCCGGGCGGAGCACGTGCCGGTGCTGCTCGCAGGTTGGCAAGCGCCTGCTCGAAGACACCCTGCAACGGAAACACCGATGCGAAGGACAGCCAGACCCTGCGCACCGTCACCCGGATGCGCCCGGCAAGCTTGAGCAATCGAGAGCGGATGGTGTCGACGCGCGCCTTGGCGAGATCGGTGCCCTGCAACCCCACACGGCGCAGGATGGTCACGAGAATGCCGGCAAAGGCCGAGAAGTACAGCCGCAGCTGGTTGGCCCGCATGGTGGCTGAGGAAGTACGATCGGCGAAAAGCCAGAGCTGCTGGTCTTTCACGCGATTTTCCATGTCGCCGCGTCCGCAATACAGGTCCTCGTAGAGGCCACGGGCATCGACCCGGTCCTTCGGGAGACTGGTGACCACGAACCGTGGGTTGTCGCCACGCTGCCCCGGAAGCCATTCCGCCTTGGCCACCACCCGGCGCTTGCGGCTCCAGCTCTTCCGTGTCCGGTAGCGGAACTGCCGGAACCGCCGTGACGGCAGTTTCGTCGCCGCACACCGGCGCCGTGACTTGTGCATCGCCTTGGCAATGCGCCGGCACAGCCGGGAATTGCGGGCAAGACCGAACACGTAGTCGATGCCTTCCTCCTCGCACCAGGCCATGATCTCCTCGCGGCAGAAGCCGGAGTCGCCGCGCAGCAGGATCCGGGTCTGCGGCCAGGCAGCCCGGATCTGCGGCACGATCCGCTCAAGTTCGTCCAGGGCACCGTGCGATGCATCGATGTTCGAGGGTCGCAGCCGGCAGCACAGCACATGCTCACCGCAGGTGACATACAGAGGAAGATAACAGTAATGGCCATAGTAGCCGTGAAAGAAGCGGCCTTCCTGCTGGCCGTGCAGCGGGTCATCGGTGGCGTCCATGTCGAGGATGATCTCCTCGGGCGGCGTTGCATGGGCCTCGAGGAACAGGTCCACCTGCAACCGGTCGATGTCCTCGGGCTCCGCAACGATCTTCTTGAACCGGTGCGTGGCTGCCGCCTCCGGCGTGCCAAGCTCCAGACGGTTCAACGTGCTCGATGCGGCCAGCGCGTGACCCCGGTCGCGTTCCCGGACACGCCCGGCACCGGTCACGTCCGCACATCCGCAGGCCAGCGCCAGGGCCGTGTCGTCGCGCAGCCGGTCATGGTCGTTGATATCCTCGTAACCCAGCGCAAGGGCCATCACCCGTTGTGCGACAAGGGTCTCGAGGTGATGCTCGACACGCTCGGGATTGCGGTAATCGATGAAACAGGCCGCGAAGCGCTCGGTGACGTCGAACAGGCGGTCAGCCTCCCGCAGCAGCAAGGCGCCGGCGTCCGAAGTCATCCGGCCGCCGTCGAATTTCCCGACAACCTGACGCTTTCCGAGGCCTTCAAATTCCAGTTGCGGTGATGTACACTCTGTCTGCATGGGGTCCGATCCTCGTGGTGGCGTATGTTGTTGTATTCATTCACCAATACCACAAATCCGACCCCATGCACACCTTTTTTGGTGAGCTATGCGGGCTAGGGGCAGTCGGCGACAAGCCCGACAACTTCGTCCCATATGTTGGGGTGCTCGGACCAGTTGTTCCGGTCAGACGGAACGAGCAAGACCTGACAGATGATCCCGCGCATGGCTGAAGGACACATGCCGACGTCCTCTCCGATCGACGGGACCGCATAGCGCAGGTTGTCGGGCGCGTTTTCATGAACGGTGATCTCCGCAACCGCACCGCGATAGCCATGCCGGTCTGAAAATCGATCGGCCATTCAGCCTGTTCCCTTCGCTATCGGCACGGTCCGCACATGTGCTTCGATCGCCTTGATCGCATCTGCGGTCAGCGACAGGTTCCCCTTCTCGGCTAGCCAGTGCTCGTGGAAGCGCGTGACGGTTTCGCGTGCCGTTCGCAGAACCAGCATCTCGGAAAGACCGGCATTCGCGGCCAGGTGCGATAGCTCGTCCTTCGAGAACCCGGAGAACTTCTTGGTGCGGCTGAAAGTGAGTGCCGCTTTGTCGTCCTCGATATAGGCAATCGTCGAGACAAAATCGTAGCAAGGTGCGAGCGCCGCCCGCCTGCGATCCGGATAGATCAGCGACCAGTTCTTGAGGTGCATGTCGGCATTGCCGATCAGTGCATTGAAGGTCAACCGCCGGATAAACTCGGCGATGTCGTCCTCGCCGCATTCAGCGGCGAGAACCTGCGCGATGTTGCGCTGACTTGCCTTCTTGTACTTGTCCTTGGGATAGACGCGAAAGACCTGTGCGAAGTCCTCGATGTGGACAGGCGTGATGTCCCCGAGACGATCAAAGCGCTCGACGGCCAGTGCCTGGCCGCCGATCTTGTCCATGCCCTCGGGCAGGTTGCCGATTTCGGAAACATCGATCAGCCTGGTCGGCGGGACATCCATGCCGCACAGACGGGCGAGCGTCATCATCGAGAATTCATTCTCGGGGACGGCATCGTACCTTTGCGCCGGCAGCTTGACGATACAGGAGCCGCCGACTCCCTTGACCGGGATTGAAAGACCGCCTTCCTTGTCGCCTAAAGCGGACAATTTCAACTGAAGACCGGCCAGCGAGAACCGCAGGGCCTGATCGCGATGAGCGTCATGATGATCGTCGGCATCATCAGCATCGGGAGGCCATGCTTCACCATCGGCAGGCCGAACGGTGACCGCACCGGGAAGGTCTTCGCCGAGAACCCAGAGCAGGAAAAATTCACGGACGGGCTTCACACCCGCGCGCTCGGCCAGATAGTCCCGCATATGCCCTTCGGGCAGGAGATTGGAGAAGAACGGCAGCAAGCGCATGTTCTGCGGACGAAAATCGGTCGTCAGTTCACCAAGCTCGTTCTTGAAGCCGAGGCTCAGAACCGGCCTGTCCGCATCCGCAACATACGCCTCCGAAAACGCAAAAAGAGAGGTATCACCACTAACCCGCGTCAGCGTTCCTATCGGCTCTCCATAGAGCAGGACTTCAAGGACACTGACATCAGCCATGATCGTCACCATCTAGACGGTAGGCCGGACGCGGCAAGGACGGCGCAGATGCATGCGCCCCATGCGCCAGCGCGTTGCGCAACAAGCGCAACTGACTCTGCGCCTGCTCGACCGCCTCCAGATTACGTGGATCGCTCAGGAACTCCTGCACTTTCGCCGACGCTTCCTGCAAATGAACAAGATCATCAGCTGACAGCTTGAAATGCATCAGCTCGCGTGCACGGCGCTGTAACTCCTGAACGGGCATCTCGGAGCGCGTTTCACTGGGAAGCTCCGCTATCTGGTTTTCGAGGCGCCGCAACATGTTCGCGGCCTTGCGCGTGCTCCGAACGTCACGCCGGCCATCATCATCACCGCGGATGATGGCCCGAACGGCAGGCAGTTTCTTGCGCGGAACCAATGTCAGCTCCAGGTCAAGGACACGTGCAAGCGCGACCAGGCTGGATAGCCTCAGATCGACCGCTCCGTTCTCGATCTTGGAGATGTGGCCCTGTGGAACTCCCGCCTTCGCGCTGAGCGCACGCTGAGAGAGCTCCATGCGTTCCCGCGCGGCTTTCAGCGACTCCGCGATGTATTCCGTTGCATAACTCATGATCTATCTTTCCGTATCACCTAAATTCAATGATATATACAAGCAAATCAAACATTCAAGCTCACGTCAAATGTTGAAACAGAACTCTATATCATTTCGGGAGTTCAATACGCTTTTATATATCAAATGCACGGAACGGAGTTAAGTTGACGAAAAATCGGATTGCAAAACAGGAACCTTGATGAACCGAGCAGCTCTGGCTTTTCGCCGATCGTACTTCCTCAGCCACCATGCGGGCCAACCAGCTGCGGCTGTACTTCTCGGCCTTTGCCGGCATTCTCGTGACCATCCTGCGCCGTGTGGGGTTGCAGGGCACCGATCTCGCCAAGGCGCGCGTCGACACCATCCGCTCTCGATTGCTCAAGCTTGCCGGGCGCATCCGGGTGACGGTGCGCAGGGTCTGGCTGTCCTTCGCATCGGTGTTTCCGTTGCAGGGTGTCTTCGAGCAGGCGCTTGCCAACCTGCGCGCAGCACCGGCACGTGCTCCGCCCGGGAAACCGCGCTCCGGCCCCGAATTCCCCTCTTTCGCACGGCGCCACTCTGAACGCTGCCGGGGAGGTGTGTCCACGGCACACGGAATGGTGCGCACGGCATCCGCGAAAATGACTTCGCGCCTGGATTGCCACACGAAAACCGGGCTCGATCCGGCCGGAACCCCGACGAAAGCCGCCTTCAGCACGTCATCGTGGCCGCCAGCCACGAAAATACCGCAAAACGGATCTCACCGAGGGGTTGGTGAGCTATGCGGGCTAGCGGTCAGTGCAAAACTGGTCCGTACTTGTTCGCAACGATCTGCGATCTTTCCCATTGATATGACGGACAAAGACAGCCAACATCCAGTCACCATGGCTTGGGATTCCGGGTACCAAGCGATTGAATCGAAACGCCAGATTCTGGCAGGAAGGCAGGGAAATGAAGACAGTCGAAGGATTTGACCGAATTGGTGAAGAAAACGCCTTTGCGGTCCTCGCACGTGCCGCTGCATTGGCCAACCAGGGCGTGGACGTGATCAACCTCGGCATCGGCCAGCCAGATTTTCCGACACCTGAAAACATCGTCGAAGCGGCAGTGAAGGCGCTTCGCGATGGCCATCATGGCTACACGCCGGCCATGGGCATCCTGCCCCTTCGCGAGGCCGTTTCTGCCGATCTTCATCGCCGTTTCGGAGTCGAGGTAGATCCCGACTTGGTGCTGATCGTACCGGGAGGCAAGGTGACAATGTTTGCCGCAATACTCATGTTTGGTGAACCCGGTACGGAGATCCTCTACCCGGATCCGGGATTTCCGATCTACCGTTCGATGATCGAATTTACCGGTGCGAGTCCGGTCCCGATTCCGATCCGCGAAGAGTTCGGATTTGCGTTTTCGGCGGACGAGGCACTGTCGCTTTTCTCGGACCGGACGCGCCTCGTCATTCTGAATTCGCCCGCAAATCCATGCGGCGGCGTGACGCCAGGGTCCGAGATCGACAGCCTGGTTGCGGGTCTTGCGGACCGACCAGACATTTCCGTGATGTCGGACGAGATTTACGATCAAATTCTCTATGACGGCGAAGAGCACGTTACACTGCTCGGTTATCCCGAGATCAGGGACCAGTTGATTCTCCTCAACGGCTGGTCCAAGACCTACGCCATGACTGGCTGGCGCTTGGGCTACTCGGTCTGGCCGCAGGAGCTCTATGACAAGGCACGCAAGCTTGCGGTCAATGCCTGGTCATGTGTCAATGCGTCGGCGCAATTTGCCGCGGTCGAGGCGCTCACCGGTCCCCAGGATTCTGTGGGGGAAATGGTTGCCGAGTTCGATGCGCGCCGACAACTTGTCGTCGACCTGCTGAACGAACTGCCGGGCATCTCTTGCGTTACGCCAAGGGGCGCATTCTATGCCTTTCCCAACATCAGCGGCACTGGCTGGAGGGCCAAGGAACTCGCCTCCGAGATGCTTGAGAAGGCAGGTGTTGCGACCGTAGGCGGTCCGGATTTCGGCGTGCTGGGTGAAGGGTACATCCGCTTGAGTTACGCCAACAGCCAGGAAAATATTCGCCGTGCCGTAAGACGAATTTCCGAGTTTTTCGCCTGAACCCTCGGTGATTGCTCCCTGCCCTGAAGGATGGAGCTTCCTGCGTCTCAGGCAATTGCGGGCGGTTGTGCCCGTCCAACGCAGAAGCATCCACAGGCAGGGAGCCCCGGGCTTTCCGTCCTTGAGATTTCCGTTTTCACGTACCTTAGTTGTAGCTGCCGGTTCTCGCCGCGATTTGCGATGGTTCGGTTCGTAGCCGGAATCTTCTGACTCGATCATGGTCCCAGGCTTTCTGGTAAGCGAAGTCGAATACGGTTGCACCTTCTAACCTATCGCTGCGCTGGACGACGGTTCATGGCGCGGTCGATATTCAATGACCCGCATGAAACAGGCGTCAAATTTCGCCAGAGGAATCATTTCTGGCCGTTCGAAGAACGCAACGTGGCGGGGCTTTGCGCCAGGGATGACACCCCGATCCAAGGCGACTTCCGCAAGATCTCTGTTCCTTTACTTTCGCCAGCAGCAAGAATTGGAGCCAGCCTTCACTTGGTAGCCGCTAATCCGATTCAACACATTTTGGCACGTCGCCATGACTTCAGTCACAATAAGGAATGTAGACAGAGTGTTGTCCTGATCAATGTTTGACACGCACATAAAAGGTGATTGTTTTTCAGAGTCTTATGCCGATTGCAACAGCTGTCATGGTACTACAGGCCACACCCGGACAATGTATCACCGACCCATCAGGAAACCACACTCCACGTCTTCCCGGGCCCGCGGTCAAAACCAAGTACCCTGTAGGTCTTCCATTGCCGAGGCTCCGCCCGGGACGCCCTGCGGCTGTGGATAATGCGTCCGTCGGCACGACGGAAACAGGCGATGACCCGGATCTGGCCCGAAAGATATTCCACAGCGTACTCCAACTCACCGTCTCACCGCAGGCCCGAAAACGACTGCGAATGACCTGGGCCAACTGGTAGGCCATGACGTTGACGAACAGGTAGCCATTGGACCGGTCCTGCTGCCGGTGAGACACGGGACGCAGACCCGGTTCCGACTGGAGCGACCCGAAACACCGATTCCACATCCGTCAGCATGGATAGTATCCGCCACAGTGTCTCCGCGTCCCGGTCGAACCGGTTGGTACACAGGCAGGAGACGTCGGGACAGGTGAGCATGGTGCCGATATGCAGTGTCCGCATCCGAATGAGCTCGCCGGCAACCCGGATCAAACCGTCAATCGTCGCGGGAGTCCCCGTTGAATTCGTAAGAATCCGCATCCTTCGAGCTCGACTTCTCCGTGATCCGGACAGAGAGCGCCCGACAGAGTATTGAAAAGTGTTGACTTTCCGGCATCGTTGGCTCCGAAAACAGTCAGGACTCCTGCCGGCACCAATTCGAAATCGCCGTTTTCCTTGGCAGTGACGCGGCGGTGCGCAGCGCCAAGATAGTGCCCATGAAACATTCTATACTCGATGCACCGAATAGAACCTGATTCGCCGGGTGTGCCGTTCTGAACTTGAATTGGAATATGGGCCAAACTTATTGGGTCGAAATCGGCGCACCGAATTCACATGATATTGCAACCGTCAGAAGTCCGTGCCAATGTGGCTCCTTGCGACCAGAGGTGCCACGATGCACGTTCAACGGCTTACGATCACGAACATACGGTCGATTCGCAAATTCGAAATCACGTTGAAGCGTCACGAGACCGCGGGTTGGCATGTCATTCTCGGCGACAACGGCGCCGGAAAGTCCACGGTTATCCGCGCCTTGGCACTTGCTCTCATGGGTCAGCCCAGTGCCCATGCAACTCGTCAGGATTGGTCTCGTTGGTTGCCGGACGACTGCAATTCCGGGGATGTATCCGTTTCGCTGATTGAGCACGACGAGGATCGTTGGACCGGCTCAGGACGCAAAGGCAAGACTGCGATCTTTTCGAAAGCACAAATTCGGGCGGATGTCCGGAATGGCAGACAGAACGAGCGACAGGCGGCTATCTCTTATTCTAACCGTTACGGGGCAAGAACCATCTGGGGACACGGTTTCGGTTGGTTTTCTGCCTCTTTCGGTCCCTTTCGCCGCTTCTCCGGGGGCGATCCAAAAATGGAAAGACTCTTCGTAAGCCACCATTTGCTCGCGCCACATCTTTCGGCTTTTGGAGAGAACGTCGCACTCGGCGAGAGCCTGCACTGGCTACAGGAACTCCGGACCAAGAAACTCGAAAATGATAGCGAGGCTGCAAAAACCCAGCGGGCTGTCATTTCGTTCATAAATAAGTCTAACCTCCTTCCGCATGGAGCGCGTATCGCGGACGTTTCGTCCGAAAAAGTCGAGGTATCTGACGGCCACAGTTACCGGGTTGTCATCGATGAGATGAGCGACGGTTACCGGTCGATTTTGAGCCTGACGCTCGAGTTGATGCGTCTTTTGTTCCGGGCATACGGGTTCGAAACAACGCTTGAGGCGATCGATTCTGGTGCAGGAACGATCAACCTCCCGGGCGTGGTCGCGATAGATGAAGTTGATGCTCACCTCCACCCTGCATGGCAACAACGCATAGGGGATTGGTTCGTCGAGCGGTTTCCGGAAATGCAATTCATTGTAACGACTCACAGCCCGATCATCTGCCGTGCCGCAAGGCGCGGTAGTGTCTGGATGCTCCCCGCACCTGATTCTGACGACAGGCCAGGACGAGTCGTCGGTGCCGAATTGGCCCGTCTTGTTGATGGGAACATCCTGGATGCCTACTCGACGGAACTCTTCGGAATTGAGGTGACTCGTTCCGAACAATCGAAGGACAAGCTTGTCCAGCTTGCGAAATTGAATCGTGCGCGACTAAAGCGGCCCCTTTCAGATGATGAAGAACGCGAGTTAGTCTACCTTCGTACCGCCTTGCCAAGTATTGCGAACATCACGGCGCCGAAATAGCCGCGAATATACTTTTCAATAGACACGTTCGGGCATTTCGGGGGAGCAGGTGATGATGTTCAAACATATGAACGAAATAGCCGGCTGACGGACACATGTTGCATTTGATCGACCCTGGCCTCGATCCCAAAACGGTGCGGGGCTTGAAACGGTATCAGGCCAAAGTCAACGCCGCGGGGACTTATCCTCGACGCGTTGAAGCTGGAAAAACGCTCTTTTCCAGTTACAACCGGCGGGAAAACCAAGTGTTCAACGTTGTTCGAAAACAACTAGCAAGAATGTGCTCCGGTGCTCAGCGATGCGGTTATTGCGAAGACTCTGTCGGGGACGAGGTCGAACACATCCGGCCAAAGGATCTTTACCCGGAGGATGTCTATTTGTGGGAGAATTACCTGCTTGCCTGTGGACCCTGTAACGGGGGTAAGAACAATCGATTTGCCGTGATTTCTAAGGGTCAGTTGTTTGATGTTACTCGGGGACGAAAATCCCCCATTACACGTCCACGCCGGGGCTCGCCCGCTCCCATAAACCCGCGGAAGGAAGACCCTCTCGCATTTCTCGAACTCGAACTCGAAAACACCTTTCTTTTCCTTCCTCGGGACAGCTTGTCGCAAGTCGACGAGATTCGCGCAGAATATTCTATTGACGTGTTGAAGTTGAACCGCGACGTGTTGCTTGCGGCGCGTCACGATGCCTACGGTTCGTACCGGGCTCGCCTATTCGAGTATCGTGAGATGAGAAACGGAGGCGCCAACAAGAACGAACTCGGGGTTTTGCGCACTGCGATCAGGAACAGCGCCCACCCAACGGTTTGGCGCGAGATGCAAAGCCAGCGAAACCTGAACGATCTGCGCGCGCTGTTTCAAGATGTTCCGGAAGCGCTGACTTGGTGATGGAGCGAACTTGATCTCGGTATCCTTGTTGTTTCCTCCTGAAAGAAAGATGATTTGGACGGGAGCCACTCCCATGGCAGGGAAATCAATTTAGGCATCCGGAAGTCACCGAAGGACAAAAAATGAGATTTAAACCGCCGCTACACAATTATCCGGTGATCGTCATGGGTGATAACCCGGAAATTGTCGGTGACGACGTCGGCGATCGTTTCCCATTCCTTTGAAAGGGTTTCGTTGAAGAAGGCGAAGATCGCCTCGGTGAACTGGCGGAAATCCGAATGGAACCGGTTGTGCGTCACATGGCGGTGCATGACGCCCCACAACCTCTCGATCGGGTTGAGATGCGGTGCATAGGGCGGCAGGAAGTGTAGCCGGATGCGGCAATCCGGTCGTTCCAGGAACGGTTTCAGAATCTTCGCGTGGTGGTAGCGCGCGATGTCGAGACAGACATGGACAACCCGGCTGTCGGGATAGGCCCGTTCGAGCTTCTGCAACAGTTGCAAGCTCGTTTCGGCATTGATCTTCGCGCCCTCGACCAGTGTGAGCTTCATTGTCTCGAGATCTAGCACACCATGGAGGTTCAGCCGCCGTCGGCCCGTCGTCGACCTGATGGCAGGCTTGTCCGAGCGGATGAACCAGCCATGTGCCGGCCGGCTCTGGTACTCTGGGTGAACCGCATCGGCGAAGACCACTGTCTCGTCCGGAAACATCCCGCACATCAGCCGCTCGTAATGCCGGATGAAGGCTTCCTGCGCATGCCTGTCGGCCTGGCGTGGAAGCGATTCAGGCTTCACGTAGTCGAATCCCAAACGGTGCATCAGCTTGATGGCGCCCGCACGGGAATAGGCGACGCCATAGAAGAGGAAGATGACCTCCCGGACTTCGTTGGTGTCGCGCGGCGGGTTGTCCCGGAACAGCGCCTTAAGCGCGGCTTCCTGATCCCGGTTCAGCTTGCCTTCTCGTTCAGGATACGCCGCAAGATCCACCGAGGCGAGACCCGTCGCGCGAAACTTCTGCAGCCAGACGCGGACCGTGTCGGGGTCAAGAAAGAGGGCCCGTGCCACGAAGCCTGTCGACTTGCCGTCGTCCAGGAGCAGAAGGGCATTCGCACGGCGCGCCACCAGTGCCGCGGATTTTCGCTGGCGCAGGATCTTCAGAAGTTCCGCTCGTTGATCAGATGTCAGAAAGGACGCCGGTTTGCGCATGGTTCCGCGAAATCGATGACTGCTCATGTTGTTGTTGGACAACCGCATGAATCGACCTGCGAATCATGTCGACAGAAAACCGGCAAATTGGCGACTCCGGGTATATCGAAAGTGTTTGACGTCGTTGCGCCGGCGGTTCAAACCCTCCCTCTCTAATAGGATTTTCCACGAGGACGGAGGCCGGTCCGAGTAGCAGGAACCATTTAGGTGGCCCGGGCATTCATGTATCCCAAGAAATGTATGAGGTTTTCCGGTGAATTTTTTCGGAGGATTGATCAGAAGTGCCTTCTGAAAACCAACCCGCCAGGCTGGCGATTGCTGGATTCGGGCTGGCGGGCCAACGTCACGCCAATGCCATACGGCATGTCGAAAACGTATCCCTTGCCGCAATTGCCGACCCCGATCCCGAGTCCCGGCGTCTCGCGGCAGGTCACGGTCTGACAACTTTCGAAGAATTCGAGGACATGCTCGAAGCGGATATCGCTGACGGAGTGGTTCTTTCGACTCCGACCCGATTGCACGCGGCTCAGGGGCGTGCATGCATCGAATCCCGGTGCCCGGTCCTGATTGAAAAACCGCTCGCAGCTGATGTCGAAAGTGCGAGGAAACTCGTTGAAACGGCAGAACATGCGCAGGTTGCTCTGCTGGTCGGACACCACAGGAGATTCAATCCGCTGATCAGCAAGGCGCGGGAAATGATCGCCGGGGGCAGGATCGGTGAGATTCGGGCTGTCCATGCGACCTGCTGGTTCTACAAGCCGGATCGGTATTTCGATATTTCCCCGTGGCGAAAACTCCGCGGTGCCGGTCCGGTTTCGGTCAACCTCGTGCACGACATCGACCTGATCCGTCACCTGTGCGGAGAAATCACGTCCGTTCAGGCAGCGTCTGTCCCGTCAAGGCGAGGATTTGAAAACGAGGATGTTGCGGCGACATTAATGCAGTTTTCAAATGGGGCGATCGGAACAATGACTGTTTCTGACGGTATTGTTGCTCCATGGAGCTGGGAACTTACATCAAGCGAATATCCGATTTACCCGCCAACGACCGAAAGCTGCTACCTGATCGGTGGCTCTCACGGTTCACTGTCGATTCCCGACCTGAAGATCTGGTCCCACCCGGAATCCCGCGACTGGTGGTCTCCTATTTCAGCGACTATGGTAACAAGGGACTTTTCGGACCCTCTGACCAACCAAATCGAACACTTTGCAGCAGTCATCCGGGGCGAAGAAACCCCGCTCGTATCGGGTCGAGACGGGTTGCGTGCATTGCAAGTCGTTGACGCGATACGGCGCGCATCGCGATCCTCAACCGAAATCAGTCTCCCCGTTGATTGACCTGCATCTCTGCCTGAATGAGTGCGCTCAGCGCTCCCGCCAATTTCGAGGCAGCCTCGCACGAAAAGATCGGAGGTCAGCCTGAAACCGCATTCTGCCTCGGCCGCGAACACAAGGCGAAGGGCCATGCACACGGCGCTTGTCTACGGGCGTCACGGGCAACCGCGCATCCTTTGCCCAGCGTCAGCGAAATCGTCAACGCAGTGGCGGGACGGAAGCTTGCGAAGTGCCACGGTCTCCAACTCCTCGGCGTCCATTCGCCGACGCGCCGGGTCGACGCCTTACTGCAGTTCGGCGCTCGAGCGTGAATTGCGCCCGGTTTCAACCAGCGCCCCGGCGAAAGCGTGCTGCCCGCCCTTGTGCGAGATTGACGAACTGAACGTCACGAGAATTTCCTTGGCGCAAAGGTCGTGTTGTGTCGCACCAAGATCAACGACGTCTCGAAAACCACCTGGTGCTTTGGCCGACACCGAAGTGCATCTCCCTGACGGCAACGAATATTCCTGATCCGAGGATCAGGAAAATGCCAATCACGGACAAGGCTGTCGGGAACTCGTTCCAGATGACGTAACCCCAAAGGACGGCGAGAACGAGAGTCGTGTATTCGAACGGCGCGACGAGTCCTGCCTGGGTCATTCGGTAGGCTTGGGAAATCAGGTATCCGGCCGAAGCGCTGCACAGTCCCATGCCTGCAATGATCAACCAGTCGGATGGATCAGGCCAAAGCCACGCCCGCAGCAGGAACTCGACAGCCGGATGACCCGAACCGGCGTAGCGGCCATCTCCGAAAGCGACTCCCATACCCGTGCACACAACGATGAACGTCACCTGGATATAGAATGCCATCGTCGACGCGCGTTCGGAAAGCCCCATGTTTCTCGTCAGTGTGTGAAGCGCGGCATAGGCAACGGCGGCGAGCAGGGGCAGCAGGAACGCCCACTCAAAGCCGAGGCCCCCAGGTCGCACGATGACGATGACACCGACGAACCCGATCGAAAGCGCCGACCATCTCCGAATCCCTACGGGCTCTTTCAGGAACACCGCTGAAAACGCGGTTATCAGCAGTGGTGCGACGAAGAAGATTGCGGTCGCTTCTGCGAGTGGAATCACCGCGATGCTGGAAAAAAATGCCATGTTCGCAACGACAACACAAAGGCCGCGCAGCAGGTGGAGAAACGGCCGCCGCGTCTTCAGCCTCTCCAGGCCGCCTTCGAGCGGGACAACCAGGCATAGGGTAATGCACAGGGCGACCGTGGCCCGCATCAAGACCAGTTGATGCAACGGGTAGTCTGCGCTCAGCCACTTGACCGATACGTCATTCAGCGAGAACGCCACCGACGAACCGAGCGCGCACAGGATACTCAACTGCGCCCGATCCCGAATTACCATTGCCGCCCCACACGATTGACCCTGTCATTGCATGCACGAGATTTTCCGAAAGATGCGGGGAATCTCCCTGATTTCCGACACCGATGTCGGATTCCGTCCACATATCCGACCCATCGGCGACGCCGGCGCATTATTCCATATCGGCAAGCGGTTGGTTCGAATCAGTATTGATTTCCGTCTCTCCGCTTGCGGATCGAGTCCGCTGACATAAAGGGATGATTCCGGCAGGCTGCCTGGAAACCGTTGCGCCACGAGTTGTCTCGGATTCTTGATTCGACCTTGTCGCGGGTGATGCCGGTCATTGTTGCCACGATACCCATCTGAACACACGTACGCAAAAGATGTGGGAACGAAAGTGCCGCTTGCCGACGCAGGAACCAAGGAGATGACAACCGCAACATAGTCCTGACGGCGGACCTTTCGCATCAGCCCTGACCCTACGATTGAGTGTTCTACGGACCGGAAATCAATCCGGTTGTCGACTGCTGTATCGGCGAGGAAGTCAAAGCAAATTCATCCGTCACACCGAATTCGGCACTTATCTGCACGCAGTTTTCAATGAAGGTGGCTCCCAAGTTAATGACCACTGAGCGAGCCTCTTCCACTTCGATCCGCGCGTCAGGCACGTGGAGTTGCAGCACCCGGATTTTACCAATCAGCACACCAATTTGCCTGCGTTCTATCGTGTCACGATTGGAGAATTTTCAGTTCCAAATTCAACTGCCGTTGTTTCCGATCTCCGTGAAGTTGGCGATCTTGACATTACCGTGCGGGAATTCGGCCACGATATGCAACTTGCCGCCAACTGCTTCAACATATGCGCGAAGATTGGACACGTACATGTCCGCCCGTCGCTCAAGCATGGCCACGGCCGGTTGCTCGACATTCAAAGCCGCACCGACCGCTATTTGCGTCATCTCTCTTGCTTGGCCCAATTCATGCAACTGCGCGGGCACAGGCTTGCCGTCGTCACGACGACACACAAAGTACTTTGTACAATTCATGCTGCGCTTCCGGAACGGAGCCGACAAATTACTCCCGGGATCGAACATGGGAAGGAAGTCGTGCGCCGGAAGAACTCGCGTTCGCTGCAAGGGCTTGAGGAGTAAGGGAATGTCGTGCCCTCCGAAAACGGGAGCACGCACGACAGTTCAGTTCACTCCGCGCGACACGGGGAGCATCACCTGAAGTCGTTGTCGGCCTCACGCATGACCACTTCCCGGAGTCCTCTACCATTTCCATCGCCGATTTTGGAAGGAGGGTGATGCCCATCCAGATCGCATCGACACCGACCCCACGCGAAATCATGGCTGGGTAGAAGGGGACCTTGCGGTGCCCCTTCCCCCGCAGTCCCGGACGTGCCCGCATTAGAGCATCCGGTTCCTCGCATGTCAGTTTCGCTCATTTGGCGTAGATCGAATGGACGACCTTGGCCTGTGGCAGCGGGAACAGTACCAGGATATCTTTCATCCTCGTCCATGACAGTTTCCCGTCGCGGTGTCGACGGCCAAGCCCGCAATGCCAGCTACGTATCACCGCTTTACGAAAGCGGCTTATCTGTTTGCTGTTGCCGGTCAGACCGTAGTAGCCGCAATGCCCCCGGATTACCCGACCAAGGTGCCGGTGTTGCTCCTGGAGCGGGAGATGCCGGTTGTTCCTGCACCAGTCCCGTATGGACTTGGCAGCCCGTGCAAACCGGTCGCGGGCCGTGAACTGACGTACGACCAGCCGACCTCGCCGTGACTTGCCCCACAAGTGGGTGAAGCCGAGGAAGTCGAACTTGCCCTGTCCGTCATGTCCGCCGCCCTGCCTGTGCATGGGCCGGAAATCCACAAAGCGCGTCTTGCCGTCATGGAGCGTGAGCCCATACCGCGCAAGCCGCTTGCCAAGGACCGCGAGCACCCGCTCGCCATCCCGGCGGTTCCTGAATGCAATGACAAAGTCATCCGCGTACCGCACCAGTCGGTGCGCCCCAACGCGTGGTGCCACATCCTCTCTCATCCATACATCCAGCACATGGTGCAGGAAAATATTGGCGAGGATCGGACTAACTACCCCACCCTGAGGCGTGCCTTCTTCGGTGCGTTGCAGGACGCCATTGTCGAGCACTCCTGCTGCCAGCCATTTGTCGATCATCCGTCGAACGACGCCGTCGTTGATCCTCTGGTCAAGGAACCCCCGCAGGTGCTTGTGATCGATGCTATCGAAGTATTTCGAAATGTCGGCATCAATCACCCATCTGAGGCCTTCCACGGCCAGTCCCGTCCGGAGGTCTTTCAACGCTCCGTGGGCAGAATGGCCGGGCCTGAAGCCGTACGAGCACGGCAGAAAGTCCGCCTCGTAGATCGGCTCCAGCAGCATCAGTATGGCTCGCTGCGCCACCTTGTCCTCGTAGGTCGGGATGCCCAGCGGTCGCTGCCCTCCATCCGCTTTCGGGATGTAGTGCCGGCGTACCGGCGGGGCACGATAGCGGCCAGACTTCATACGCCCCAGAAGGTCAAGCAGGTTGGCCTCCGCGTGGGTTTCGTAGTCCATCGCCGTCACCCCGTCGATGCCCGCTGCCCCGTCCACTCGTGTGAGGTTCAGGGCCACGATCATCCAGTCAAGGTCAATGTGGTGGTGCAAGGTCGTGAACACCATGTCCGGGCACGTCCTCGCCAGTTCGGCTATCCGGGTTTGTTTCGTTGACACGATGTCGAAGCTCGACGTCTCCATGTGTTTCCCTCCTCCGGTTCTGTTCATGCGACGCTCCGCTTTCCTTCACCGGGTCCCGATGGCCTCGGTTCCCCGCCTTCACAGGTACTATCAGAGCGCTACGACTCCCGATCCCGCATCCCTTGGGCTTATTGTTTCGCCGTCCGGTACCGTGCGTATCCTGCTGGGGTTCGTTCCCGCTCTTAACGCTCCCGGCATCGTGCAGGCCCGATGCCGGGCCGGGGTCTGGATTGATCTCGCTGGCATTCCCTTTCCAGCCTGTTCCACGCACGGACGGAACCGGGTCTCCCAGGTTCCCTGGCGGTCCATCTACAGCTCTGCAACGTTCCCGCGACCCCGGACGGCCCGTCACGCCTCGCCATGGCGGCGCTTCCGGTGCTGCCCCTGCAAAGCCCACAACAAAGGCACCATCGTTGTAATTTTCGAGGCTCAATAGCGTTGCTTCGCTGCCCGCTGTGTACGCTTCACGACGCACGTTGCCGTACGCCATGCAACACTCGCTTCCGGCTGGCTGGCTGGCCTTTACCGGGCGGGGGTTACACCCGCTGGACCGCGATGTTGGGTTTCAGTTTCGATCTACATCTCCACCTCCTCCCAGCCAGAGCTTTGCCTGGCGCAAGGGCTTATATAGATGGGTTGACGGTGCGGTTCCGCCGCCTAATTACGACCGATTTCACCTGTTGCAGGGATCGGGAACGCCTGATCGTGACCTTGGATGATTCATGATCATGATTCCTTGACAATTCAGGCAGATCGTGTCATGTACGCGTGACGGGAAGCCAGCCTTTCCCGTCACCAGACGAACCTTGTGCCGAAGGCCCGACCGCGTGAGCGAAACTTCCACATACCGCAATATCATCTACCGGCTTCTGCCCGGCTCCAGGGCCAACGCACGGCGCCTGGCCGGACAGGCGGGCGCCTGCCGCTTCGTCTGGAACACGATACTGGGGCAGCACAACGACGCCCATGAGGACGCGAAGGCCAACGGGGAGAAGCCACCGTCGGTTTCGTTCTTCTCGCTCGGCAAGGAGTTCACCAGTCTCCGCAACGAAATCCCGTGGCTTTGCGAATACTCCTTCAGCATCACCCGGTACGTGCTCAAGTACCAGGCCGATGCATGGAAGGCGTTCTTCGGGGGCGAGGCAGGACATCCACGCTTCAAGTCCCGCCACGGGTCGAAGCCGTCCTTCACCATACCCGAAGCCGTCACCATCAGGGACGACATGATCAATGTCCCGAGGATTGGTCCCATGCGCATCCGGCGGAATGGCGGGAACCCGTATCCCGAGGGCAAGCCGGTGAAAGCCGTGATCAGGAAGATCGCCGGCAAGTGGTATGTCACCGTCTGCTACGAGGTCGAGGCTGAGGAGCGTCCCGACACCGGGGTCACGGCGGGCGTGGACATGAACGTCCGGCAGGTGGCGGTGGTGGACACGACCGGAGAGGCCGAGATCATCCCCGCGCCCGATACGGGCCGGCTTGATGCGAAGATCAGGCGCAACCAGCGCCGGCTTGCCCGCCAGCGCAAGGGGTCACGGCGGCGCATGAGATCCAGGCTCAGGCTGCAGAGGCTCCAGCGAAAGCGCGCCAACAGGAGCAGGAACTGGCAACACCAGATCAGCCGCCGGATCGCGAACCGGGCGAGCACGGTGATTGTCGAGAAGCTCAACACGGCGGGGATGACGCGATCGGCCAGGGGCACGCTCGAGAACCCCGGCACGAAGGTGAAGGCCAAGTCCGGTCTCAACCGGGAGATCCTGAACACCGGCTGGCATGGCATGAAGGGGAAGCTCTCCTACAAGTGCACGAAGCTAATCGAGGTCAACCCTGCATATACCAGCCAGTCGTGCAACGCCTGCGGGTTCACTGACCCGGAAAACCGGAACGACCGGAAATTCGAATGCGTGGCCTGCGGCCATGCCGATCATGCGGACCTGAATGCGGCCCGCAACATCTTGACCTCAGGGACTGGGGTGTCTGCACGGCGAGGGGCGTTGGCGCTGGCCACCCCAGTGACCCGTGAAACTGATCGAAAGCTGGCGGCGTGACGCGCCGTCAACCCATCGTTATAAGTCCCAAATCATGCGTGAGCAGCCCCGGAAACCTTCGTTTCAATTCTCGGAGAGTTTCAAAGAAAAACACGCAATGGCTACGTCACGGGTTTGGCTTGGTCCAGCTCCTTCGAACACTGCAGATAATAGTGTCGTGCCGTGCAGTTGATCTGTTCGTCAGCATATTCTTTCAGGATCTCGGCCTTGATTTTGACTGCCCGTGAATTTTCACGGTCCGAGAAAATCAACCGGTCGATCAGTTGCAGCGCCCATTGATAATCTCCGGTGGACCGGGCGTTTTCCGTTGCTTCGAGAACCGCATCCGGGCCGCCGATCAATTCAATGAATCGTCTTCCTTCATCACGCGGCGCGAGCGTGCCGAGGGACGTCGGGTTTCCATCAAACCAGCCCATCGTGCCAACGAAATACGCGCGAACAGACCAGTCCACGCGTCCATAGAATTCGCGCAGGTAAGGCTTTTCAGCCAGGTCATCCGGTAGTTTGACGCTGTGTGCCAGCTCGTCGATGGTCAAACCGGCGTCCATGCCTTTCCGGGTTTCATCGACTACATGGCGAATGGCGTCGCGGTAATCGCGCAACACCTCCTTGATTCGGTCCGCCCCGGTCAGTGCCTTTGTATGACCTGGCGCCAGGACGTCTGCGTCGAAGCCCATGAGAAGGTCAAGCGTGTCGGCCCAGGCGTCGAAATCCCGGTACACCGTCCCGCGAATGGCATACAGGTTCGGAAAGGACCGGTAATAGTTATCCCCGCAGAACAATACCCCCTTGTCCTGGTACCAGACGACCATGTGGTCGGGCGTCTCGCCGGGCGCCATGACCAATTCCAGGTCGACCCCACACCGCGAAATGCGTTCGCCTCCGTCGTCAATCCTTCGGGTCGGAGGAACACTTCCCATGCCCAGCCCCTTCAGCGGCCGGTCACCCGGACCAACACCGATTCCGATGATTTCATCAGGATAGGACAGCCCGATTCCGAACTGGCGCTTCGTCCGCACCTGCATAGCCCTCGTTGGTCGGGGATGGGCAGACGCCACGATCAGTGAATCGTCCGAGAACCCGGTACTGGCAAGGATTTCCGGTTGCCCGCCTTCGGCGAAAACCGTGGCCCCGGAGACGTGGTCCCGGTGCGAGTGCGTATAGATGATCGTTCGTACGGGAAGATCCGAAATCTTCCGGAACTCGGCCAGTATGTTTTCGGCCGCCCCGGTGGACTCTGATGTGTCGATGATGACAAGCCCGTCGTCACCCCTGATCATGTAGACGTTGGAGGCGGCGAATCCAAAGGCCTGGTAGATGTTGTCCGCGATCTGAACCACTTCCTTTCGAAAGTACTCGGGGTGGGCTTTCAATTCCGGGTGCATTGTCTTTCTTTCCTCCGATCATATGGCGAATCGACTAATCGCCGATGATGGTGATGCCTGGTTTTCGATCCCGATGAATGCGTGCCAACACATCCTCCGGGTCCGGTGCAACACCAGGCAGAGCCTCTGGCGATTGGCCGCGATCCGCCGGCCGGCACGGACATCGCTACTGGCCTTCTGCCCATTGTGCTGCCTGAAGACATTGTAGCGTCTTGGGATCCCTAGTTCAAGAATTCCGGACCTTCTGAAATGTATTTTCGTCTTTTTGTTGATTTGGGATCCTAAATATGTGACATGAAGCATGCAGCTTTTGAACCAAGCAGATGGGCGTTCACCCAATGACATGTCAAATGCGTGGAGCGGTTGCAGGAAGTGATCGGCAAATGGCCCGCAAGAACGTACTCTTTATCATGTGCGACCAACTGAGGTTCGACTACCTGGGGTGTAGCGGTCATCCGACAATCAGGACGCCCAACATCGACGCGCTCGCGGAACGCGGCGTGAGATTCAGCAACGCGTATTGTCAATCGCCGATTTGCGGTCCGTCACGCATGAGCATCTATACGGGACGGTACGTATCGTCACACGGAGCGTCCTCCAACTTTACGCCACTCCGCATTGGTGAAAAGAACATCGGGCATCATCTTAACCCGCTCGGAGTTAGGACCGTCCTGGTCGGAAAATCACACGTGGTTGGTGACACGGAGGGCATGGAGAGACTGGGGATCGACCCCGGAAGCGCCATCGGCGTTCATCACGCTCAGGGTGGGTTCGAGGTCTATGAGCGCGATGACGGTGTGCACCCGGACTCGATGGTTCGCCCCGATCTCGCCTATAACAACTACCTGAAGTCCAGGGGATACACCGAAGACGGCAACCCCTGGCACTGGGCGGCAAATTCGGTCGAAACCGAAAGGGGAGTTCGGTCCGGGTTCTTCAACGACCGTATCGACCTGCCCGCAAGGGTCTCAGATGAAGAATCTGAAACCCCCTACATGACAAGACGCGCAATCGATTTCCTGTCCGGGGACGACGGTGAAACGCCGTGGTTGTTACATCTGTCCTATATCAAGCCGCACTGGCCATATGTCGCGCCTGCGCCCTACAACGACTTGTACTCCGCGGATGACGTGATCCCGCCCGTCAAGTCAGAGGCGGAACTGACCGATCCAAACCCGCTAATCAAACACTTTTCCGACCGGATTGCCGGAAAGACCTTCAGCAACGAATTCGCCCGAGAAACGGTCATTCCCGTGTACATGGGACTCATTTCCCAGATCGACGATCAACTCGGGATCCTGTTCGCGTTCATGCGCGAACGTGGATTGCTCGACAACACGATGATAGTGTTCACGTCCGACCACGGAGACTACCTGGGCGACCACTGGATGGGCGACAAGGATTATTTTCACGATCCTTCCGTAAAAATCCCGCTGATCATAGTAGACCCGAGCAGCTCTGCCGACCGTACCCGCGGCACTGTCGACGACTCCCTGGTTGAATCAATCGACCTGATTCCGACGTTTGTTGAATTCCAGGGGGGCGAGGTCGCCCGGCATGTCCTGGACGGTCGCTCGCTCATGCCGAAGATCCGGGGCGAGGAAACCGAATGGCGAGACTACGTCATCAGCGAATACGACTATTCCTGCCAGGTTTTCAGACCCGAGACCGGTAAATTGCCGCTCGACTGCCGTTCCTACATGATCGCGACCGACAAATGGAAATACGTGCATGCGCCGGGGTACCCTCCTGTGTTGTTTGACTTGGTCAATGATTCCGACGAACTGGTCGATCTCGGTCGCAGCCCGGAGCACGCGGAAATACGTCAATCACTGTTCAACATGCTTGCCGACTGGGCGCTTCAATATCGCCAGCGCGAAACCTGGTCAGAAGAGCGCAATATCAAGATGACCGGAATGGAAGAGCAACTCGGCGTCATAATCGGTTACTGGAATGAAAAAGACGCGGAGGGCAAGGATCCGGGATTGCTTCCAAGGCGAAAAGCGGATGACGCGAACTGAAGGGTCCTGGCCGATCAATCGAACCTTGTCTTGACGATCGCTCGCACGCGAAGCCGGAACACTTGGGTTCCGTTTCGCCTGCAAGGCCGCCAATGGGCGCTCAATTCAGATCCGCCGCCGACCTGCGTCCGTGTGCACTTCGCCATGCCGGAAAAGTCCTGGAACTGCGCTACTACTGGCATGTGCAGCTGGCAGAGATCTGACAAGACGTGCAGCTACGCCACGTTTGTGATCGCGGCATTCAACGAGTTTGCATGGCCCGGCACAAGGGTGACGCATGTCCTTGAGATCATTGACCTGCGCGGCGCCGGTCTGCCAATTCATCGCTGGCAACCGAACGTAATCGCCTTTCCTCAACCCTGGGCTGTTGGAAACGGTACCCGGTCAATAGCGGCGATTTCGAGTTCCGCGAGCATCTCGACCAGGCTGTTCCTGACATCCGCGTGGGCCGCGCTTTCCCATAAGTTCTTCATCTCGTACGGGTCGTCCTCGAGGTCGAACAGTTCGTTCTGGCATATGCCGCGATAAAGCGTCAGGCGCCAACGATCGTGGATGACCGTGTGGGCGCGCGGCTCGGGTCCAAACGCCTCCTGGGTGCGCTGCGTGTCGTACTGGATAAGCGCCGCGACACGTTCGGCGCCGCCGGCGACAGACAGGGCCTGCCCGTGCATGCCGTCCGGCGCTTCAATCTTCGCGTGCTCCAGTATCGTCGTGCCGATGTCGATTGTCTGCGCCAGTGCGGCACATCGTTCTCCTTGCCGTCCATTGGGATCGGCCCAGACAAACGGCACATGTGTAAGTGTGTCGTATTGTTCAGCCCCTTTGAACAGGAGCCGGTGGTCGCCCAGGTGATCGCCGTGATCCGAGGTGAAGATCTGAACCGTGTTGTCGGCGACGCCGGCAGCATGCGCAGCAGTCCGAACCCGGCCGACCGCATCGTCGATCATGGTGATCATGCCGCAGGTCAGGGCGCGGGCTTCCAGCGCTTCCTGTTTTGACACGGCAACGGTAAAGCCCGACCTCTGGCCCAGGGTCTTGTCGCACGCGCGATCACGCTCTGCGATCTTGACATACTCCGGCGGCTTCCAGTCATTGGCCGAAAAGGCAGGCGGAACCACCATGTCCTCTGGCCGGTACATGTCCCAATATTTGCCGGGCGGGTTGAACGGATGGTGTGGATCGGGCCAGGAAACCATCAGGAAGAATGGTTTCGGGTTGCCTTTGCGACCTTCAAGCCACGCGCAGGCGCGCTCGGCGATGTACGTCGTTGAGTAGTACTTTTCCGGGACAGGAGTGCGGATGGCCTGAGGGCAGACATAATCGTGCGGGAGTTGACAGTCGCGGCCCCGCAAGGGAAGAACCTCCGGCGCTTCCTTCTTCAGCCAGATCTCGTAGTCGCCGCCATTCATGGTGCCGTGCCGCAATACGAGTTCCACATGATCGAAGCCGTAATACGGGGTCGGCGTCGCAGGATTGTCCTGCATCCAGAATTTCTGCCGTTCCGTTTGATAGTCCGCATTGTCCCGATCCGAACGAATGGCCTGCGCCAGTTCGTCCGGCGGCGCCTGATAACCTTCGCGATATTTCCTCGGTTCGAATTGAGTGGGCCAGTCGGTCAGGTTCTGCAAGTGGCTCTTGCCGATCATCGCGGTGTCGTAACCGGCGGCGCGCAACATTTCGACGAAGGTCACGTTGTTGAAATCCAGCGGTATGCCGAGGGTTCTGACGCCATGGCTCGATGGCATTCTGCAGGTCATGAGGCTGGCACGGTTCGGCATGCAGACGGGCGAGGCCACGTAAAACCGGTCGTATGAAACGCCCTGCCCGGCCATTTCATCGATATTCGGGGTCTGCAATACCGGATGACCGTAGCACCCGAGGTGATCAACCCGCTGCTGATCGGTGATAAAGAGAATGTAGCTCGGTCGTTCTGCCACGCGATTATCCATCCGACAGAATCAGTTTCATGCGCTGGTCTCCGAATTGGGCTGCTCGGCCCGGCTTCGGAAAACGTGAAGCCCGATGATCACTGCACCGGCAGCCAGCGCCGGTGCATAGAACGCGACAGGCCTGACCATGATCAGCACCGCAACAGCAAGTCGTATGGCGATCTCGACACCGCCCAGGGCTTTGCGGTCATAGGCCGACAGGGAACTCGACACCAGATAGAGCGCCAGGAGCAGCCGGGCAATCAGAAACACCAGCCATCCAGCGTGAAATTCGCCGTCATAGCCGGGAAGAAAATTCCCCACGGAAGCCGGATCCAGGACTGCCTTGTCGATCAGGAGAAGCTCCGGGTATATGGCGAAAACGAGCGGAACGGTGAACATCACGATGCCGGACTTCACCGCGGAAAACCCGGTACTCATCGGGTCGGCCTTGGTGATTGTCGAAGCGGCAAATGCGGCGAGCGCCACTGGCGGCGTGATTGCCGAGGCAACAGCGAAGTAAAAGATGAACATGTGCGCGGTAAAGGTCGCGATGCCCAGGCCCACCAGCATCGGGCCCATCAGGAGCGCGACGTTGATGTAGGCGGGAACCGCGGGCATTCCCATCCCCAGAAGCACGGCAAGGAGCATGGTCAACGCCAGCGCGAAAAGCTGAAATCCGGCTGAGCCGCTGGCGACGTCGAAGGACTTCAGGAAGCCGAGAACGTCGATCGCCACGAATTTCGCGACCGCCGTGAAGTTCAGGCTGACGTCGATAACGGTCACGGCCAGAAACATGAGATACAGGGTCGAGACCGTTACGCCTGCCTGAGCCAGGCCGTCGAGGATCTTGCGGGGCCGCGCGCGAAATTCGCGATCCAGGAACATCAGCACCAGAAGCAGGATCACAGCCCACCAGCCGGCCGCGCTGGCGTCCCCGGCCGCGTTCTGGAAAAGCTCGATGATCCAGGGCATTGAAATGACCTTGCAGGCTTGGCCATTGATTTCGACCTCGGCGCCCAGCATGATCGAAATCCAGCTGCAGGCCACACCGTCTTTTGGCGTCAAAAGCAGAATCAGAATCAGGAGCACCGGCGCGAACACCTGAACCAGGTGAAACCTGTCGGTGTTGTTCAGACGCATTTCATCGGGCAGTTCGCCGACAGGCTGGATGTCTTGTTTGCGGGCCTGAAAGATCACCGACAGGAACAGGCAGAAGAAAAAGAGCAGCGCCGGGACTGCCGCCGCGATGATGATCTCCCGGTAGGGAACACCCGTCAGCGACGACATGACGAAGGCGGCGACGCCCATGATTGGAGGCATGATCGATCCGCCGGACGATGCCGCGGCCTCGACGCCACCCGCGAATACCTTTGAAAACCCGCGCTTCAGCATCATCGGGATCGTGAGAACGCCGGTGGACAGCACGTTGACCACCGGCCCACCGGTGATCGTGCCGAACATCGCCGATGAGACGACCGCGGCGTGGGCCGGTCCGCCGCGCATGTTTCGGGTCAGCGAAAAGGCAAGCTTGATCAGGGCATGGCCGCCTGCGCAGCGGCCAAAAAGTCCGCCAAGGATGATGTAGGGAAACACCAGAAGCATGAGGACGTTGATGAAACGCCCGAGCAGGCCGGCAGTGTTGTTGACCAGGGCGTCGCGCACGAACTCGCGACCCGAGGCCAGGCTGCGTGGCTCTTCGCTGCTCAGGATGGTGACGAGGTATTTGTTCTGGCCTTCGGCACCGAAAAAATACCAGTTCATCACCGTGCCGAATGTGTATGCGGCGATCAGGATCGATACCAACACCAGCGGCAGGCTCCAGACCTTGACGTTGTAGGCCAGGAAGACGACAATCGCCCCGAATAGTATGAACGGCAACCAGCCAAACGTGGTATTCAGGCACTTCGGGTCGTCAGCGGTGTCCGGTATCGGCAACCCGAGCAGTTTGGCGTACTCGATCTCGGCTTCCAGAGCCTCGGCCATCAACCGCGCCCGGTCGCCCGTGAACACGTCGATCAGGCAGACGGCATCGAGTTCGATCAGGTAGCTCAGCGAGATCGAAATCGCCGCGACGACCAATGCAATGTCAAGGAAGAGCCCGAACCGCCGAACAATGGGAGCCTTGTCAGTCCAGCTTCGCCACATCGAATGCTTCAACGCGACGATCACCATCATCCAGAAAAAGATGATCGGATACAGCCATTCGGTCGGGAACCGCCTGACCTTGAAGAACTCAACCCCCGTCAGAGACCTCCAGAGTTCATCCCATCCGGGTATGGCAGGAGTCACGTTCAAGAGCCCGACCACCACCAGCAGCAGACCCAGCCAATAGGTCAGGCGTTCCGCGGTCGACATGGAGTCTTCCTGTTGTCGCTCTTGGTCTTGTTCAGTCATAGCGGCTCAGTCGGGCATTCCCGCGCGCAGGTCGGCCAGGAAAGTAGCGCGGGCGGCGTCTGCGGACCGCCCGCGCGGGTCTCGAGAAAACGTCAGGGTTTTGCGCAGCCGGGAACCGTGTAACCCGCTTCCTCCCAAGCGCGTACGGCACCGGGATGGAACTTGATCGGGTTCGCGCCGCACAGGCCTGCAACCTTGGGATCAAGTACGCCAAAGTTCACAGTCTCCATGAAAGGCGCTTTCGCCATGAGGTTGTCGAGGTTCTCGATATGCGCCTTGACGAGTTGAAAGGCCACTTCTTCATCCATGCTCTTGTTGACCATGTCGCCGCCGACAATGGCCATTCCGCGAAACGTGTCGTCTTCGGAGACGATGGTCCAACCTTCGCCAAGACCGGCCTGAACTTCGGCAACCGGAATCTCGAAAGCCGTGGAGCCAGGTTTGTTCAGCAATTTCTGGGCGGCTTCCGTCTCATAGATGTCCTTCGGCAGCGAGAATGCCGTCATCGCGCCGGCTGCACCGATCTGAGTGACCCTGACGCCAGGGAACAAGTCCGGCATGACAGCTGCATCGGCGGTTCCGTCGATGACCGCCGCCGCTGCCTGGTTCCAGTTGACCGTCACGGATTCGTAATCTTCGTTGGCCTTCAGGCCGGCGAACAGCTGGATCAGAGCACGAGAGTTTGACACGGCAGCACCGCGAGGTGGACCGTTCAGCACCTTGCGTCCCGCCAGATCCTTCCAGCCGGTGATCCCCTTGGCATCGTAGGCATACAGGTAGAATATGCTCAACGTATAGGGATAGAGCAGGCGCAGGTTTGAACCGAGTTCAGCGCCCTTTTCCTTTCCGAGGCTCGAATAAGGCCCAACGCCGCGCGACAAAAGGAACGGGATCATGAACGGGCCGTTCACGATATCGACTTTTCCCTCGGCGAGGGCCTGGATGTAAATCGTCCCTGTCTGGCCGTCTTTCAGTTGAATATTGGCGATGCCGCGTTCGGACGCATATTCGACCAGGGCCGCTGCCGTGAGACCGACCACGGTGCCGGCTCCGGCAGTTTCCGAGGTCAAGTTGACCTGGGCCGATGCCGCCGAGGCGGTAAGCGCGGCCGTCGCGACAAGTGCTGCTGTCCTTAGTTTCCTGAGCATTCTTTCCTCCCATTGCAAAGTTCTGCGAACCCCATCTCGGGCTCAAGTTCGCGGCATTCGAACTCCTCCAGTTCGCGGCTCGCGCGTGCGTTGCGATGCTGTTCGGCGCATCGGTAGCCTGACTCGCGAACACCTCTGCCCACTCCGATTTGCCGTCACCTGCGCCTGAAAACACCATCCCACAGCATTTACTGCGGCTAATGGGCCAATTCAGGATCCCAAAGTCAAGAAGAATCCTGAATTTTTGAAAAATTTTTCCAAAAACTGCCTCACTTGGGATCCTATATAGCACGATCGGACGAGGAAATTGCGACTTGAGATTGCGGCCCATCCTGCGCACCGCGTTTTCATCCGCCAGCCTCAGAGATCATCCCGTTTGAGAAAATGAACGTGTTCACCGTCAAAGCGGTTATCGGAGAAGCGGATCTGTCCGAAACGATCCCGGAATTTGCGCCGTGCTTTTCCGCAAAGTTTCCGGGTTTCTTGCTGTTGTTCCTCTTTCTCCGAAATCGCCACATGGATTTACGAACCAATGCGGCAAATGGCCGCGCCCGGCAGCAAATGGTCAGGTACTCTGGCCACCGGAAGCATTGTGCCCCGCCGCCAAACCTTGCCATTGCCTGCGCGTGCAAGAGTTTTTCCAACATTTCCCGAAACGGCGAACCGTTCTCGCCACGTGAATTTACCAGAGTTACCGGTCAGTTGTCCCCGGCGCCACCAGGCGGATTCTTGTTGCTGTGCCCCCAAGCCAAAGACAGCGACATAGGCCGTCAGTCACTCGGGCGTGTGGTTCTTCAGGAGAGTTGAGGGAGTAGGATTGGTGGCCGAGTATGCAACAAGGTCGGCAACTGTCAGGCTGTCGTCCCGCTTTTCGAAAGTCTGTATGTATTCAATCATGGTGTGCGAGTGCTCGCGCATCATGCCTTCGGCGCGAACAGGATCGCCTTTCTCGATTGCTTCGTAGATCACCTGGTGCTGTGCATTGCCAAGGCGCAGCCGGAACAGGCCCCGTTCCAGTTGATCAGGCGTGTCGCCAACCGACCGGTCGAAGACCATCGATCCGACGGCCAGCATGGGCAAGTGGCTGATCTGTTTGCAGGTGTAGCCGACATATTCGTTTCCGCACGCCGTAAGGATCGCGGAATGGAACACCTTGTTCGCTCCCTGCGCCTGCCAGATCACTGCATCGTCAAGCTCGCCAAGATGCTCGAGTTTCCTGATCGAATCCTCAATCGTTTCGATGGCCCGAGCCATATCGGGCAAGTGTCTGGAGCGGTCCGGGTTCTGTGCCATCAGCCGCGCCGCAAGGCTTTCAAGATGGCCGCGGACCTCGACAGCCTGGAGGATGTCATCCACGGTCGGACTCTGCACCATGTATCCACGGCCTTCGCCGCGGCGAATGATCCCTTCACGTTCAAGCAGCCGCAAAGCCAGCCGGACAGGTGTGCGAGAAACATTGTGAGTCTCGCAGAGCTGCGCCTCCGAGAGACGCTCGCCTCCTTCGTAGGCTCCCAGAATTATGTCCTGCCGGATTCGCGCCGCAAGTTCGGTGTCGATGGATTCCATGTGTTCATTGACACCAAATGGGATCCCAAAGTCAAGGTGCGCGACCAATACTTGGTAAAATATCGACACTTTTGCTTGAAATGGGATCCCATTTAGACGAATATTGGTGAGAATCAATCACAAGAAACCAATCCAGCGTCGTGGCAATCCAGTTTGGGATCCTAAATCGTTGCCGCCACATGAACGAACCTTGAAGGAGGAAAAAAATGACAATTACCCGTCTAGGCCTGGTCGTGGCACTTGCGTCCACGCTCGGATTGACCGCGCAATCAGCTGCCAGCGAAGAACTGAGCGTCGCGACCTTCGTGCCGCCACAACATCACACCAACCAGATAATGTTCAAGTGGTTCGGTGAAGAGATCGAAAGGCGGTCCGGCGGAACCTTGACCATGAAACTTTACCCGGCGGGCCAACTCGGCGCCGGGCCGGTCCAACAGTACAAGCGCGCGGTTGAAGGCGTCGGAGACATCACGTTTGGCGTGACCGCCTATACTCCCGCACTCTTTCCGAAATCGATGATGGCGATCCTGCCAGGCGTCGCGGAAAACGCCGATGATTCCACGCGACGCATCTGGGCGATCTTCGACGAGCATTTTGCCGACGAGTTTTCCGATGTGAAGGTTCTGGCCGTGGGTACCGTCGCCGGCAGCCTGTTTGTCGGCACACGCGACGTTTCGACCCTGGAGGGGTTGAAGGGCGCCAAGCTCGTACCTTTTGCGGCCATGACGACACCCATCGTCGAAGCGCTCGGAGCCGTGCCCGTACAGATGCCCGTCACCGAGATGTACACAGGTCTCAGCACCGGCACGATTGACGTGACGACGGCTTCCTACAACAACCTGACACCGCCATGGAATTTCTGGGACGTGGCCAGCCACGTGGTTGAAAACGTGCCCGTCAGTTTTGCCGTCACCTTCGCGGTCATGAACAAGGAGAGGTACATGAGCCTTTCGGACGAACATCGTGCGATTATCGACGAACTTGCCGGACTGCCCATGTCGCTCAAGCTTGCGGAGTCCTTCGACGGCGCAGATGAGCGCTCGAAAAAGATGATCGCGGAAGCGGAAAAGGGCTACGAGTGGATCGTCGTGTCGGACGAAGAGCGCGCCAGAATGGACGCCGCCGTCGCAGAGGGCCTGGAGGCAATATTCGCGGACTACGAAAGCAGAGGGATCGCGAACGCCCGGGAGATCTACGCGGCGCTCAATCGTTAACCCGCAGACAATTCGACTGCGCCCCGGGCGATCAGCAAGGGCCCGCAGCCCGGCGTTGACCTGGGGCACATTCACCGTCAGGACCGGTCACACATGACCAACGGAGTACCCTTCCATGGCAATTATCGTCCCAACCAACAAATCCGTGGAAAGACTTGAGGGAATTCACCTTTACCACGGTCACATCTCGAACTGCTCGATGCGCGTTCGCATGACGTTGATTGAAAAAGGGCTTCCCTGGACCAGTCATCACCTCGACCTGAAGAAGAAGGAAAACATTTCGGACGAGTATTTCGGTATCAATCCGAACGGTCTGGTGCCGACACTGATCGACAATGGTGTCGTCCATATCGAGTCCAACGACATCATCGACTATCTCGACGTGACGTACCCGGAACCCTCGCTGCGTGCGGTGGATGACGAAGAAGAGATACTTGAATGGCTTCGTCTTGCCGCATCGATCCATGTGCCGGCAGTCAAGCCGTACGTCTACGCGACCAAGATACAGAAGAAGGTGAAGAAGACCGCCGAGGAACAGCAAAAATACGACGAGCTGCAGAAGAATGAAGAACTGAAAGAGTTTCACGCGAAACATGCCGGTTCCAGTGCCTTCGGCGAGGAAGACGTCGCCAGGGCGGAGGAGATTCTTGACGAGTGTTTCACCAAGCTCGAAAACGCGCTCGAGGGCCGGGATTGGATCATGGGCGATCAATTCACCCTGGCAGACATTTCCTGGATACCGCTGCACTTCGTGCTCATCGGATGCGGTTATCCGTTCGAGCGCTATGCGAATATTTCACGTTGGGCCGCAGCTCTCAGGGACAAGGAGAGTTACCAGGAAGGCATCCTCAAGTGGTGTCCGGATTTTTCGAAAGTTTGAGCTGCAGGTTGCGATGAGGTCGCCGGATGTCAAACGAACCGAACAGCGACAAGTCCCCGGGCCGGCCGCCGCCCGCGCTCAATTGGCTCGATGCTCCTCTGACCTGGATTTGCCTGATTTTTGGAGGAGCGGCGCTGGTCTTCATGACGGGCTTTTCGGCCTGGAACGTGCTGGTCATGCGCAAGGCGCTGAACTCCCCCATCGTCGGTGCGGAGGACCTGCTGGTCCTGGCGCTCGTCGTGATCGTCGCCCTTTCCATCCCGCTTGGAGCGAGGTCTGGCGCGCACATCGAAATCGAGGTCCTGGAAGCGCGCATGTCGGCGGGATTCGCAAAGTGGTCGATGATCTTCGTCAAGCTGCTTGGCGCGGCGTTACTTGTCGTCATGGCGTGGCGCCTTTGGCATTCGGGCCAGAGCGCGGTGCGTTTTGGCGAGACCACGCAGCAATTGCTGATTTCGTTCGAGCCGTTCTACTATATGCTTGCGATTTCGACGGCAGTATATGCCGTGGTCCTGGTACTCGACATCTGGCAGCTCCTGCGCTCGGACAAGGTCGTGCCGCTCAGGATCGGCGGTGAAGCGTCATGATCAGCATGACGTTTCTTGGTATCCTGGGGCTGCTGGCGCTGTTCATCCTGCTGGCCCTGCGCATGCCGGTCGCGCTGTCGATGCTGGGCGTGGGTTTCGCCGGCACGGTTATTGCCAACGCCAACAAGTTCATCAACGTCGGAATGGATTCGGACCAGGCCTGGGCGCGGGGCTGGAAGATCGCCTACTCGAATCTCGCCGGCGAGACGTTCGAGGCCGCCTCGAACTTCAATTTGCTCGTCATCCCGATGTTCGTTCTGATGGGCAACCTGGCCGGAGTTTCGAAGATGTCGAACGACCTCTTCGCGGCTGCCTATCGCTGGATGGGACATCTGCGCGGCGGGCTTGCTTCGGCCACCATCGCTGCGTGCGCGGGTTTCGCGGCGCTTTCCGGCTCGTCACTCGCTTCCGCGGTCACCATGGGCCGCGTCGCATTGCCGGAAATGAAACGCTACAGGTATTCCGACAGCCTGGCCACCGGTTCCGTCGCTGCCGGTGGCACCCTCGGTTTCCTGATCCCGCCTTCCGGCGGCATGATCATCTACGCGGTGCTGACCGAGCAGTCGATCGGGCGGCTCTTCATGGCAGGGGTCTTTCCGGGCGTCATTCTGACTCTCCTCTTCATCGGAGCGATCTACATCGTCGTCGCGCGCAATCCGGAGGCGGGTCCGCGCGGAGATCGCTCAGGACGCGCGGACCGATTGGCCGCGCTCTGGCGCGCCGTCCCCATTCTGGGTGTCGTTCTGGTGACGATCGGAGGCATGTATACCGGGTTCTTCACCCCGGTCGAAGCATCTTCTGTCGGCGCTTTCCTGACGTTCGTCGTTGCAGCCTGGCGTCGGTCCATATCGCTCGAAGCGCTGCGCACCGTCATCCTGCAGACGATGAATGCCACGGCGACCGTCTTTCTCATCATTATCGGGGCCTTTGTCTTTATCCCGTTCATGTCGCTGACGGAATTGCCCGCCCAGCTGGTGACAATTCTGACCTCACTCCCGATCGGCGATGTCGGCGTGCTGGTCGTCATCATCCTCGCCTACATGTTCCTCGGCATGTTCCTGGAATCCATGGCGATGCTCGTCCTCACGATTCCGGTCGTGATACCCATCGCCATCGGTCTCAACTGGGACCTGATCTGGTTCGGAATCATCGTGGTGATCGTGCTGGAAATGGGCATGATCAGCCCCCCGGTCGGCATCAATGTCTTCATCGTGAAATCCATCGCGCCCGAGGTTCCGATGGGCCAGATTTTCCGCGGCATCTGGCCATTCTGGTTCGCCATGGCCTGGATGATCGCCCTTCTCATCCTCTTCCCGCAGATCGCGCTATTCCTGCCTCAGACGATCGTCGGCGGATAGCGGCAAAAGGAGCCGTCAAATGGACACCAAGACAGAATTGAAAACCTTGCAGCACTTCATTGGAGGAGACTGGGTTGAGGCAGAAGACGGTGCGACGTTCGAGGTCCTGAATCCACTTGACGACAGCCTCTATGCCCATGCTGCGAAGGGCACCGGCGCGGATATGCGCAAGGCCGTTGCCGCGGCAAAATCGGCCTTTCCCGAATACAAGCAAACGCTGCCTGCGGAGCGCGAACGCTGGCTGCTCAGAATTGCCGAGATCATGGAGGAACGAAAGTCCGAACTGATCGACTGCCTGATCGACGAAATCGGTTCACCGATCCAGAAGGCCATGTTCGAATTCAACAAGGGCCTGACCATGGTGCGGGCCGCCGCCGGCATGTGCCGCAACGTGCGCGGCGAAACGATCCCGTCGGATGCACCGGGCAAGTTCTCGATGTCGATCCGTGAACCGCTCGGGGTGGTTGCGGTCATCACGCCGTTCAACGTTCCACTCATCAAGAACACCCGGCTCGTCGCGAATGCATTGGCGGTCGGGAACACGGTTGTCCACTTGCCCTCGGAAATGGCGCCGCACCTGAGCGTGCTATTCGCCGAAATCGTGGCTGAAGCCGGGTTCCCGCCCGGAGCATACAATGTCGTGACCGGCTACGGGCATGAGATCGGCGACGACCTGACCGGCCACGAAGACGTTGATTTCGTCACGTTCACGGGTTCAACCGTCGTCGGCCAGCACATCAACGAAATCTGCGCGAAGAACAAGACGCCCAATACCCTGGAGCTCGGCGGAAAAAGCCCAACCGTCATCCTGGCGGACGCCGACCTGGACAAGGTCATGCCCCTGGCCGCGCGCTCCATCTTCATGTTCGCGGGCCAGGCCTGTATCGCTTCGAGTCGGTTCTACGTCGAACGCCCGCTCTACGATGAGTTCGTCAAGCGCTTTGCAATGCTGGTCTCGAAGATCGGAATGGGTGACCTGCGTGATCCCGGCACGGTCATCGCGCCCGCAATTTCGGAGCGTCAACGGAACCGCATCAGGAGCCACATCGCGGATGCCGTCGCAAAGGGCGCGACAGTGGTTGCCGGCGGTGGATGGAAAGGCAACCGTTGCCAGCCGACCCTGCTGACCGGAGTCACCGGGGACATGACCGTTTGCAAGACCGAAACCTTCGGCCCGGTCACGTCGATCTACCCGATCGACAGCTATGAGGAAGGATTGGAAAGGGCCAACGACACCGAATATGGCCTGTCGTCGGCGATCTTTACCAAGGACATCGACAAGGCATTTCACTTCGCCCGGAACATCGGCGCGGGCATGTGCCACATCAACGGTCCGACCATACACGATGAAGCGCATGTGCCTTTCGGCGGTAACGGAGAGTCCGGCGTTGGCCGCGAAGGAACCGATGCCGACATGGAAGCGATGACCGAACTCAAATGGGTCACGGTGCAGTTATGACGTTCACGCTCTACCATCACGGCTCGTCCGTCTGTGCCGCCAAGGTGCGGTTTGCGATGGATGAAAAGGAACTGGAATGGGATGGCGTCTATATTGATATATTGAAGGGTGAACAATTCGACCCCGCATATCTGAAGCTCAACCCCAAGGGCGTTGTGCCGACGCTTGTTCACGACGATCTCGTCATCCCGGATTCAACCGTCATCATCGAATATCTCGACCAGATCGCGCCGGAGACCAGCGTTCATCCGACCGACCCCTGGGAGCGGGCGCAGGTCCGCTACTGGACCAAGGCGGTCGACGAGGATCTGCATCCCGCCTGCGGAGCGGTCACCTTTGTCTGTTCGCATCGCCACACTGTCCTGAAGAACCTCGGTCCCGAGGGAGTGAAGGAGTTCCTTGCCTCGACGCCAAGGATTTCGGTGACCTCCGACTGGAAAAGTCGGAAAGACGCCTTCGTACGCCATGGGTTCGAGGCACCGGGCGCGGCCGAGAAGGTCAAACTCTACGATACCTATCTTCACAAGATGGAAGACGCCCTGAGCGGCGGGGATGACTGGCTGGTCGGTAACAGGTTCTCGGTCGCCGACATCGCCATGACGCCTTATGTCAATCGCCTTGCGATGATGTCGATGCGCGGCATGTGGGAGGGCGGGCGTCTGCCAAATGTCGAGCGTTGGTTTGCACGGATCGAGGCGCGACCGAATTTCAAAAGGTGCTTCCTTGACTGGGTGCCTGAAGACCTGACCGATGATCTGCGCGAGAACGGGGCCAAGAGTTGGCCCGAGGTCGCGAAGATACTCGAAATCGAAATCTGACAGAGGGAGGTGACAATGGGTCGACTGGAAGGAAAAGCAGCAGTAATCACCGGAGCCGCGCAAGGCATTGGTGCACTCATGGCCAAGGCAATGGCCGGCGAAGGGGCAAAGGTCCTGGTGACGGATGTGCAGGATACCGCGGATGCAGTGAAAGCCATCACCGATGCCGGCGGGACAGCCCGGGGAATGAAGGTCGACGTGACATCAAACGACGATCTCGCGGCCATGGTCGAAACGGCCAGGACCGACCTGGGCGGGCTCGACATCATGGTCAACAATGCCTCGATCTTCGCCACGATCAAGCCCAAGCCCTTCCTTGAAATCGAAGACGACGAGTTCGATCTGATCATGCGGGTCAATACCCGTGGCGTGCATCAGGTCATGCGCGCCATCGTTCCGACCATGATACAGGCGGGTGGCGGAAAGGTCATCAACATCGCGTCGGGCACGTTTTACTACGGGCCCCCCGGACTGTCGCACTATACGGCCTCGAAAGGCGCGGTCATCGCTTTGACCCGCTGCCATGCGCGCGAGTTGGGCGACAAGAACATCCAGGTCAATGCAATCGCGCCCGGGCTTACGGAAAGCGAAGGCGTGAAGGCCAACACGGGCTTTGACATGGCGCGTGCACCGACGATTGCCACGCGCTCGATCAAACGCGAGATGCTGCCCGAGGACCTGCTGGGGACGCTCATGTATCTTGCGACATCCGACAGCAATTTCGTAACCGGGCAGACGTTGAACGTGGACGGAGGAAAGGTGAATGTCTGAGCATGCCGGGACCTTGTCCAAACGCTTTGCGTTCGTGCCCTCCGGCGGTGGCCCGGACCATGACTGGTCGGCGGACCATATCTTCGTGAAAGTCTCGGCCGCCGACACCGGCGGCCAGTACACGCTGGTGGAGGACAACCTGAAGGCCAATTTCGCGTTGGGCCTTCACATGCATCGCTATCACGCCGAGACCTTCTACATCCTCGAAGGGTCGCTCGATTTCTTTGTCGATGGCGAGTGGGTGACCGCTGTTCCCGGGGTGTGCCTGCACATACCGCCGGGAATCCCGCACGCCTGCGTCATGTCGGAAGGATATTCAGGAGCGCGGATGTTGATGATCTTTCAACCGGCCGGCTTCGATCAATACCTCGATGAATTGGCACAAATGAACGAGGCTGATTTCGAAGATTATGCCAGGATGAAGGCCTTGGAGGACAAGTACGATATCGTCCAGATCGGGCCGTTGCCCGAACGCACGGCGCCGGGAACCTGATCGACGGAAGGCGTGCCGGGACCGCGACGTCCCCCGTTAGATTTGAAGCACGTTAGGAAAACCAGCATGACAAAACTTGGTGAAGACATCATCGGCACCAGCGGCTTACCGCCATTCTTCAAGGTGACAAATGCCGGCGAAGTGGCCATCGATGCGCCGGAAAACCTCAAGGGTGACGCGCTACGCACCTTGGTTCGCTCGCTCTCCGGCTTCCAGAAAGAAGCGCTCGTGCGATCGGCCAGGACCGGGGACATGTGGCGCCTGGTCTCGGACGAGGGGCCGTACCTGAATGGCCACGACGCCGCGCCTTGTCCCCTGGCCTTCCTCAGCACCGGCATGGCGGCGAGCTTCATGAACGAAATCCTTGCGCTCGCAGATCTTCAGGGTGTCGAAATCGGCAAGCTGAAGCTCGTCCAGGACAATTATTACACGATGACGGGCTCGATGCCCAAACGCACGATGATGGGCGGGGCCGAGGATGTCGAGCTGCGGGTCGAAATCGACTGCGATCTGGACGACGACGCGCTCAACGGATTCCTTGCCGACGCGACCTGTGCCTCGCCCGCGTACGGGCTGATGCGGGGCCAGCTGACGAGCCTTTTCAAGCTGGGCAAGAATGGCTCCGAGCTTCCCACTGCAAAGGCCGCAGAACTCGATGCGCCGCTTTTCCAGGATCCGGGCAACGATTTCGCCAGGGCCGATCCGGGCGCGGATGCGCCGAAGCTGATGGAACCGGTCGGCCGTACCCCCAGGAAGGACGTGGAAAAGGGCACGACAGCAGGCGGTTCGTCACTTTCGGACGAACAGGACCGGCGCCTGAACATCGGCGCCGTGGCGGTTTTGCGTGAGGACGGGATCAAGGATATCCAGCAGATGCAGTATTCGCCCCACGGCTCCTCGTTTCGTTTCATCAGTTCCGAGGACGGGCGCGCGCCGGATGCCAATACGCTGATCAGCGCCGGTATCGGCTTCTGTTTCATGACGCAGTTCGGGCGGTTCGTGTCCATGCTGAAGCTCGACCTGCCAAATTATCGCATCGTCCAGGACACCCATTTCAGCCAGGGTGGTGCGTCGGGCGGGACCGGCAAGGCGGGTGAGGCCGCCCCCGTCGAGACGCACGTTCACCTGGAAACCGGAGAGAGTGATGAGACCGCGCAGGAAATGCTGGATATATCGGAACAAACCTGTTTCCTGCACGCGCTTTGCCGCACGGACGTGAAGACCCGGCTCAAGGTCGTGAGAGTTTGAAAAACGGCAGGCCTGTTCGCCCGAACGGAAATGCCCGACTCCGTTCGATGAGCCCCGCCTGTCCGGCTCGGATCCGTGCCGGGCGCCAGATCTCCCCGTGAGAATCGAATTCTCCGTCAATCACGGGTCGCTCCTGACGGACGGTCGGGAAGCCGGTTGGTGCATTGCCGAGAATGCAGGCTTTTCGTCGACCGTTCACGAATAGTCCGCCGCCACGATCTGCCGCAACAAGGCGGCAACGACCTCAGGGCGATGGCGGGCAAACGACACATGACCAAGTCCGGGGAGTTCGTGATAGACGCCATTCGGGCAGATTTCGGCGACCTCCCGCACCATTCCGGGCTGGGTCTGAACGTCCTCGGAAAACGCGACCGCATGCACCGGCACGTTGCAGTTCGCCAGCTCCATCCGGCAGTCGAAATCGAGGCACGCCTGCCATTGGGCCACGAGTTGGCCCGGGTCCCTGTCTCCGAATCGCACCTCATACGCGTTCCGGATTTTTTCCCATGTTGCGTGTTCGCCGAGCGCGGCGGCCGGGTACGCGAAGGCCGCGTAATGGCAGGCCGCGAATCGGACGGGCATGCGATAGCCCCTCAGCCTGAACTCGATTTCGGCCTCCATCCAGTCGCGGGTGAAACCGGTTATCCGTGCGGCGGTACCCATCGGAATGGTCAAATGCAAAAGATGGGGAAATGAAATCGCAACCTGCTGGGCGATCAATCCTCCCATTGACAGGCCGATCAGGACGACGGGAGGATCGCAAGCAGCCTCGATGACCGCGGCACAGTCCCGGGCGAAATCCTCGATCGACCATGGCGGTTCTGGCGCGACCGTTGTCCCGACCCCCCGGGGATCATAGGACGTGCACCGAAAATCGTCCGTAAAATAGGGAAACTGGTCAACCCAGTATTCCGCCGCGGCATCGCCTCCCGGAACCCAGAGAATGTCAGGTCCGGATCCCTGCTGGACAACCCTCATGGAGACTTCGCCGGAACGAACAGATTTCGTCCTTGCGTCAGGCCCGAATCCCTGTTCGAAACGAGTCATCTTGACCGTGCCATGGATCGCTTCACCGGCAACCGAAAACGATCGCTGCCCTGGTCCATCCAGACCCCGTCATGGCGTGGCATCGCGAACATGTGTGTTTCCAGTCATCCAGGAGGTAGCGCCCCGCCTTCGTTCTTGCGTTTTTCCGCGAACGCGATGGCCTCGGCAAGCCGGTCATCACTGACTTCAGGTGGTCGAAAGTCCTCGATTACGCGTTGCCAGATCTCTGTTGCCCTGACGCTCGCATCCTTGCTACCCCTTTCAATCCAGGTTCCGTAGTTTGACCAGTCGGCCACCAGGGGCTCGTAGAACTCGGTATCGTAACGCTCCAGTGTGTGGGCGGCGCCAAAAAAATGTCCGCCCGGGCTGACTTCTGCAAGTGCATCGAGAGCAAGGGACGCGTCGTCCGCCGGCGTTTCGGTGCAAAGCTCCGCGAAAGTCTGCATGATCTCGAGGTCGGTAATCAGTTTCTCGAAGGAAATCGCCAGGCCGCCTTCGATCCACCCTGCACCATGGATCAATATCGTTGCTCCTGCGAGAAACGCCCCCCAGGCGCCCATTTGGGTTTCGTTGGCTGCCTGTGCATCGTTGATGTTGCCGGATGCACCGGTCGAGCTTCGCCACGGTAATCCGATCAGGCGCGCCAGTTGCCCCGCGCCCAGATTCGCCTTGACCTGTTCCGGAGTCCCGAACGCCGGTGCGCCGGATTTCATGTCCACATTTGAGGCGAAGGCCCCGTAACAGACGGGCGCTCCCGGGTTCGTGACCTGGGTCAGGGAGATCGCCGCGAGTGCCTCGGCGTGGCTGAGTGTCAACGCGCCTGCAACCGTGATCGGAGCCATCGCGCCCATGAGGCAAAACGGCGTGACAACCATCAACTGTTTCCACCGCGCGAAATCGATCAATCCCTGCGCCATCGGAATATCCAGTTGCCGCGGCGAGTTCGTATTGACGATCGAATGGCAGTGCGGGTGCCGGCGAAACTCGGCCTCCGAGACGCCTCGCGCCAACCGGATCATCTCGAAACAGTCCTCGACCTGCCGGGTCCCCCGGCTGAAGGCGAACGGAAGCTTGTCGCTCAATTCAAGCTGGATTCGGGTGACTTCGTAGTGCCGGACATGTGGCGGCACGTCCTGCGGCTCAACCACGGGATTGAGCATGTGCAAGACATCGAATGTCTGGGTCAGCTTCGTCAGTTCAATAAAGTCGTTGAGGTGCCCCGGTCTCCTCCCCCGCTTCAGGTCCGTGGCATTCGGAGCCCCGGCCCCGGTCTGGATCGCCAGCGCTCCCGGTTCGATAACCAGGTCCCGGTGCCTTGAACCGGCGCGAACCGAAATCGAATGAGGCGCGGTCGCGACCGCCTCCTCGACGATCTCCCTCCCGATGCGAACGATCTGGGATTCATCATCCACCAGCGCACCAGCGGCGCGAAACCTCGCCCTTGCATCGGGCAGGAGGATTTTCATCCCAAGGTTTTCCAGCACATCCAGCGCAGTCCCGTGAATCGCCTCGACCCGGTCTTCCGAAAACACTGTCGCCGGGGTGAAGGGGTTTCGCAGAACCCTGTAGTTCACTTTTCTGGCCGTGGGCCTGGTCGAGGAATCTCTCCCGTGCAGCCGTCGCCGTGACCGCTTCGCGCGGCCCGGAGAACCCGACCCGGGATCACGCGGACTTCGCTCTTTCGGCCTGGTTGTCATTCCTGGAACCAGTCCTTTCGCCAACCGGATTCACGGTCCCTTGGATGGCTATTCCGGACACGGGGAGACAAGGACAGGTTCATCGTCGCGAATGTCAATCCTAACCGTCGAACATGCCGTCCATAGCATTGACGATCGGCCAACGAACAGGCAACGGACATTCGCGGCAGTTCCCGACTCCGATTCGATTTCCGCCTTTCGGCACCCGGGCTCTCGTCGCCCGTCTCCAACTTGCCGATCCAGACTGCGTGTTCAAGTGGAATTGCCTTGTCTCAAGACGCGGCAATCCGTTTTCCCGGACTCGGTGCCAGACCGGGGTGAAGCGAGATCTGGCACCGGGCAACGCCTTGCGTGGCGTTCGGTCCGCGGCAAGGACGACACGCGGGCGCTGGCCGTCCATGCAACGTTCGGAATGGTGGATGCATCCTCCAAGGATTCCAGGGGCGGACACCGTTCCGGAGGTCAGTGAACACTCCATCGCATAAATGCGACGGCTTCTCGGCCAAGCCTCGCAGCAACCTGCCTGCTTCGCGACCGAAGGCCAGTTCCTGGCCCCATTGCCCGGAACATACACTTTCCGGACACGCGTTCCAAAGGGGTGCGCGCATTCACCTGTCGCCTGAACGCGACAGTCCCCTGCGCGCAATTTCTATGGCATGCCAATCCGCCCTTCACAGACCGATCAGTCCCACCATTTGTCGATCGAGGCGATGTCTTCGTCCGTCCAGCCGAAATGGTGGGCCAGTTCATGGATCACGATATGCGCGACGAGTTCCTCGAGCGTCACATTTCCGCGCGCGACCCACTCGTCCAGAATCGCACGCCGAAACAGCCAGATCGTATCCGGTTGCGGCGCCTGGTCGGATACCGACTTGTCGGTCAGCGGCGTGCCGTCATAGAGCCCGGTCAATTCGAACGAATCCTCCAGATCAAGACTGTCGAACATTTCTTCGCTCGGAAATTCCTCGATCCGGATCACGACTGCTTTTGCGGCGGGGCGGAACGCAGCCGGCAACGCCGCCACCGTCGCCAGCGCCATCGCCTCCATGTCCGAAAGGTCAGGAGCAGTCCTGTGCTTCCACTTCACGGATTCAATCCAACGAAGAAGCAGGCCGGCAGGGCCCGCCGTTTTCCATGGGTTCCGGAAATGCCCGTGCGAATGATGATTGCAATTCCAGTGTTCCGCCCCCTTCCCTGGCGATTCGCGACTCCGGCTCCGGCGAAATCCTGATCGCAACGCCTCCCCGGCCGAAAGGCAGCCCGGAACCCGGCGCGGTTGCCCCTTTCAACGGGCTCTCCCTGTTTCCAAACAGCATCATTCAGGCAGCCGAGCGACGTGCAATCATCGCGCTTCCCGTCGCCGCGTCCGCGGATACGACCGTAATCGGGCAATTGAACATTCGCCTCCGAATCCGCATCCAGGCTGCATTGTTCGCTCCGCCTCCGGTGGTCCGGATTGTCCTGACCTCTGGAGCGCCAAGCTCGTGCAAGACCTCATAACCCGTGCGTTCGATTCGGGTGAGTCCTTCCAGCATTCCCTGCAGAAACAACGCATCCCTTCGCGGTCTCGGTGTCAGTCTCGGCTTCAGCTCGGGATCGGACACTGGAAACCGCTCACCGACAGCCGACAACGGATAATAATCGAGACCGGTCTCCGAGCCCGTATCCATGGCCTTGCCAAGCGTGGCCAACTGTTCGAGGGAAAAGTGATCGAGAAGGACGCCACCGCCGGCGTTCGACGCTCCACCGGCAAGCCATTGGCCGAAGACCCGATGACTGTAGACGCCGTACCGCGCGTCGCTGATCGGATTGTCCGACAGGAACTTCAGGACGATCGTTGTGCCGAGGGATGTCACGCCTTCGCCAGCCCGAGTGGCCCCGGACGCAACGAAAGACGCAACGCTGTCGGTCGTGCCGGAAATGACACGGGTCCCCGGCCCGAATCCAAACCTGGTACGCATCGCGCGGCAGACAGTTCCGGCAGGTTGTCCGACCGGCAGCACTTCTGGAAGCAGCTCAACTCTGACCGCGAGTTGTCCATACATTTCCGTTGGCCAGGAATTCGCAACAAGGCCATATCCGAGTTTCAGGACATTGTTTTCGTCCGAAATTCCTCCCTCGCCCGCCAACCGCGCAGCGACCCAGTCCGCCTGGTGCATCGCAAAGGCCGCGTCCCTTGCCTCCGGAAGCTTCTGGAGAAAGATCAAACGGGCCAGCGCAGACGACGCGCCCCGGACAATGGAATCCCTTGGAGCACATCGCGCAATCGCCTTGGACTCGGCTTCAAATCCGGCAGAATTGTACATCAATGCCGGCGTGACGGGACGAAGGCGGGAATCGGCGAGAAGCAATGTTCCCGACGTACCGTCCACCGCAAGCGCGATGATCTCGGAAACTTTCCGTTTGACGGCTCCCAGTTCGATCGAAAGCTGATCCATGCACGCAGCGAACGCGTCCCACCAGACCTCCGGGTTCTGGACAGGTCGACGTCTCCAGAAGGCCGGTGCCGGCATGGGAACGGAACACGAGGCGACGTGGCCTCCCATCTCGTCGATGACGGCCGCACGAACCCCGGAAGTACCGAAGTCGACGCCGAGAAACAGGGACATGCCTAGTCCCGCATCCCTGCCGACTTGCGGCGGAACTCCTCGGCATCCCAGTTGATCAATTCGTCTACATCGCCCGGAGCCAGTGTGGCGACGGACCACGATTCGGGGAGGCGACTGAAAACATCAGACAGGCAGAGTACGATTTCCTTGACTTCAGGAAGGGAGTCACGGCGCGCGAATATGCCGACTCCATCAACAATGACTGCCGGAACGGCAGGGTCTGCCCCGTCGTCCAATTCCTTTCGGGAAAGGAGCGGCAGATTCGGCCCGAGGAACACGGCCTGGTCGGGGAAATAAACTCCTGAAGACAGCCTCCGTCGCAACTCCGGCTGGCTCGAAAAGTGGCAGGTTCCAGGACACCGCTCCCAGGTTGACCCGGATTCCGCCCGCCTGTCGAACGGGGTGTCCTGGCGCAAACCCGGCTGACGTGCCCCGTCATCGCCGGATTGCGGAATCGAGACCGGAAGCTCCAGACGGTCCTCGACTTCCTCGATGAGCAAGGCAACTCTGGAAATCCGGTCAGCGGCAACAATGACGCCGTGATTCTTCAGGAGAACGACTTCGGATTTTCCGGCACCCAGTGATGCTTCGATTTCCCTGGTCAACGGAATTCCCGGTTTCCTGTAATCGACGAGCGTCCAGTCTAGTCCGTCAAGCCTGCGTGGAAGTGTCTCGATGCCCTCGGGAGATATCAAATGGCAGAGCGCCAGAACGGAATGGTAGTGGAACACGAATCGCCCGGGCATCACGGCATGGAACGTGGTCTCGATGGATGGGCGCAATCCGTGCGATGAGCCGATCACCGCCTGCAAGCAAGATCCGTCTCCTCCACCGTTGAATTCGGCAATCACGCTGTCGATGTCGACGGGCAGGAATACCCGGTGGACGCCTGCGTCCGCCAAACGGGTTCCCGATGCCTTGATCCACATCGCTCCACCGGACTTCATCGATGTATTCCCGCCGGGACCCTGTACGAGCATCCGGTCGGAGCCAATGCGCCTGGACAAGCCGAGGAAGTCCTCGGATGGAGGACCAGGCATACCCGAAACCTGCTTCCCTTGGTTCATGTCAGTACCGGCAGCGCATAATCCGGCCCGGACCCGTTGAAGGTGCCCACGAGATGTTCCAGTCGTTCTGCGATCGATTCGGCTTCGGTCAAACCCGCGAACTCCGAAGCATGGATTCCTCCGTACACGAACGCCGTCGCCAGTCCAGCGTTCCTCGCTCCCGCCACGTCATGTTCGAGGGAATCACCGACCATCAAAATTCGTTTTCTGCTGATGTCGGGAAAAAGCAAACAAACCGCGTCGAACACGGCGCCATATGGTTTGCCGTACCACAACACGCGCCCTCCTCGATCTGAAAAGGCGTCCGCGAGCGACCCGGTTGCCGGGGCAATCCTGCCCTTGAGATAGCGGGACCGGTCGGGATTGGAACAGACGAGAGGAATGTTACGGTCGAGTGCCTGCGTCAGCACGATTCCTGCTTTCCCGGCCGAACCTTCGCCAGGGACGCCCATCAAGAGGATGGCATCGGCGGATTCGAGATCGAAGACCAGTTCCACCCCCCGGTTGCCGCTCGCCCAGGCCTCGGCATCACCTTCCCTCCCGGAAATCGCAAAGAATCTCTGGGGTCCGCTCTTCGAAACCACGAGTTTCCCGTTATCGAGATCGTGCCAGCAGACTTCACCGGACGTCACGACATGGTCATCTTGCCGCAGGTCCAGTCCAAGGCTCCTGATCCGGGCGCGATTCAGGTCAGCCCGTTTGCCCGAGTTGGACAGGATCACCACAGCTTTATTCTTTCTCCGCAGCCACTCCAATGCGTGGTTGACCCTGGGGAATGGCCGTCTCCCGTCATGAAGAACGCCGAACTGATCCAGAACGGCAACGTCGAAGCGGTCGGCGACTTCCCTCAGGCTTGAGATCAGAACGGTCAAGTCACGCGGTCTCGGGCAAATCGGCAAAATAGAACGAATAACCGGGAATGACCTGCCTGCGCACCCTCGGCTTCATGCCTTCAAAGGGATAGACGGGATGATCTCCAACGGCTTCGTCATGACAGGCAAGAATGTAATCAGCCCGCTTATCGATTTCCTCGACGGATCTCCAGCCCTCGATCGAATTCACGAAACGCGCCGGAACCCAGTACCGCCATTTTTCCTCTTCGTTCGGTTCCATGTTGCGTGCCTGGAATATCGCATCGCCGGCAATGACGATATCACCTGCTTCCGTCGAAATGGTGACAGACATATGACCGGGCGAGTGACCGGGCGTCGCGAACATGGATACCCCCGGCACGATGGTTGTATTGCCGTGCACGAGTTCGAAGCTGCATCCGTTGTAGGCCGGTTCGATCCCGAGGACCGGGGACTCGTAGGTCCTGTAGTATAGCGGCAGCGGGTTGTAGGCCCATTTGATCTCGATTTCCGGACAGATGTAGCGCGCGTTCCGGAATTCCTTCATGTTTTGGACGTGGTCCCAGTGCAAATGGGTCAGGATCACGATGTCGATATCGCCCGGATCTACGCCCAACTTGTCGCGCAAATGGTGATGGGCTTCGAGGCATCCACGTTTTTGGCACTTGTGGTGATACGTGGTCGCCCTTTCCTCGTCGCAGAGTCCCGTGTCCACCATGATCTTGTGATCACCGGTATCAACGTAAAAACAGTAAACCGGATTCCAGATCTTCTTCCCGGCAGGTCCTTTCCAGAAGATGTAGGTCCCCAGGTCTGCCTCGAGCCAACCCGTATTGATCGGGTAAATCCGCGTATTTGCCTTGCCCATGCACGATTCCTTTCAAACTGGTCTTGTCCTGGCGTCCGGCGACGCCTTTCTGCATATGGTCATCGATCCCGTCCGGCCGCTCCGGTTCCTGTCCGTCCGGCCCCAACGTGCGGTTAACGAAAACACGGTGATCCCGATTATCCCGTGACGGCAAGGCGCGAAGGTTCGTCCCTGCCCCACGGACACGACTCCTCGGGATTCAGCCGTCGCCGGCATGGTTTCCGTAGTCCGAAAAGGCCGTGATGGTTTCACCGACTTCGGCCTCGCTCAACAATGCGGGTCCGCCGATCTGCAATGAATGATGGTACTGCCGGGCAATCGTCTCAAGTTCGATTGCGCGCCACATTGCCTCGTCAAGTGTCGTACCGACCGAGATCATGCCATGATTGGCGAGGAGGCATGCCGTACGTCCGTCCATTGCCGCCAGGGCGAAGTCCGCGAGTTTCCCTGATCCAAAGGTGGCGTAATCGGCACACCGAACGTTGTTCCCGCCAAACGCGGCAATCATGTAATGGCACGGTGGAATCGGCATTCGGGCCATTGCAAGCGTGGTGCAAAAGGTCGGATGGGCATGAATGATCGCGTGGATGTCTTCCCTGCCTCGAAACAGCGTCTGATGCATGCGCCACTCTGTCGACGGTTTCAGCGGCCCGTCACAGCGGCCAGACCGATCGTCCAACCGGATCGAGGCGACCATTTCCGGAGTCATTCGGTCATATGGAATTGCGGACGGCGATATCAGCATCCGGTCTCCAACCCGGGCCGAAATATTTCCCGACGTACCCTGGTTGATTCCGTTCGCATTCATCCGAATGCAGCTCTCGACAATCGCCGCCCGTAAATCCCGCTCCCCGGTAGTCATTCTTTCACCGCCTTCGAAATTGGTCGTTGCGATCGAGCGCGCCGTGATCTCACGATTGTCCAGACATCGAATGGTGTTGATGACGACACGGGTTTCAATCCTTAGCTGTCTTGTGACTCGACGGAAGATCCGGCCTGTTCGTCACTTGCCGTCCCGAATCGTGGTTCGCTGGACGGCGGGCGCCCTCGCGACAGGAGCAACGCGTCCCGGACGAAGGCAATGTGGGCGGTCTCCTCGATGATTTCTGCAAGGTATTGCGCTTCCGTAAGCGACGCGCCAACTCCAACGGTTCCATGATTGGCGAGGACCGCTCCCCTGATTCCATGGTCCTCGAAAACCGGGCCTATCATCTCGGCCGTTTGCGGACCGAGGTTCTCGGATAACGGGATAAGCGGCAGCCTGCCGATTTTTTCGACTGCCTGCACCGTCAGGCATGGTATTTCCCTGCCGGCGCTTGCGTATCCGGTTGCCCAGGGACTGTGGCAATGAACGATGGCGTTGATGTCACCGCGGCGACGGTAGATCTCGAGATGGAACTCCAGGTCCTTTGACGGCTTCAGGTGCGCGGACGACGATAACACGGTCCCGTCGAGCATCACCACCTGGAGGTTCTCCCGGGCACACTCGCGGAATCCCACGCCGGACGGCTTGATCACGATGGCATCCTGCGATTTCAGCCTGACCGAAAGGTTGCCCCCGGCATTAGTCTGTAACTTCAGCTCGAAACACCGCCTCGCGGTCGCGACCAATTCGTCCATTCTGGCCGTGATGTCGTCCGGGTCAGGTGAATCAGTCATGGTTTCGAGTCTCCCGATGGCAGCCTGGCCAAGAGCCGGGCAACCGCCCTTGTCGCCACTTCCGGCGAATTGATGTGGTCAGCCATGCGTGTGACCTCGAACGCGGTTGCCTCTTTTTCGAATACTTCAGCCGCGCATTCTCGCAATCCCGGGTCTTCGATCGCGCCCCCGGGACGATCTTCGCTGGAAAATCCTCCCATAGGCAGGAGGATCTCGCAATGTGCATTCGAGCAGTTCAGGTCGGCCGCCAACGCGCGCGCAGCCGTGACGATTTCGCTCTCGTTCAGCTTGACATGGGTAAAATGGCCGGAATGGCAATAATGGGCACGCGCGCGCCAGGATTGAGGCAGCGTTCTCGGAGAGCCGCCATCCAGGAAATTGAGCGCGCCCGGAACAACTACGCGAGGAAGATCACCGCCACAGGTGAATCGCTCGGGCATCGGGGTATGAGCTCCCGCGACATGCATGCGGACGATTTCGTTGACCGTCAGATCGATCATGCCTGCGAACATCCCCTCTCGGGCGAATCGTACCAGCGCTGCACCGCCGAATCCCGACGCATGGAATGTCGATGTCTCGTGTCCGGCTGCCCGCAGCAGTCGGATGGTATTTTCACCGGCCGCCTGCGTGACCCCAAGCAGCGACACCGCGATTCCCTTGCGGCGCTCGATCCGGCGGATTCGCTCGTCGACGACACCGGCAACCATTGCCGCGGCCCGGGCGAATATCTGTCGAAGTGTCGAATTCATTCCCTGGATGTCACAGGGAGACGGGATCAGCGTGACCGGACAATCCGCCAGATTGCCCCTCGGGTCGAATGGCAAGGTCGTGACCAGGAACTTCGGCAGGTCCAGCGGGAGTGGCCGCATCGCCTGCAACACCATCTCGCTTCCCGTGCCCCCTCCGACACCAACCACGGCTGCCGGCATGTTCCTCGAAACCGTTTTCGCCGCCCTCTCGGCCTTTTCCCCCATTCGTGCCAGTTTTGCATCCGCCGGCATTGACGTCCCGCCGGACTCGAGCGAAAGGTCCACCCTCGTCACCCCGAGACCTTCAGCAATGAGCGCAGATTCCAGGTCAAGGAGTTCTTCGGCCTTGGTCTCGAATGTACCGAGAAGGACGATACTGGCGCCCATTTGATCAGCCCGCGACCCCGGATGAGTCCGTTCCGGGCCCGAATTGGCATAATCCGGGGGGAGCGAGGCGTGACCGGCCGCGCAGTTCTCCGGCAGAAGTCTGCCCGCGCCTGGATTCGACACGCACCGCGGTTTCCCGGATCGGAACCGAGGTCGAAACCGGACGTTTGAGCGGAATTCCCGGCTGGATCATGCGCCCGGCAACCGGGAACCGCGTATCGTCGTCAGGCGGCAGGAGATCATGGCTACAGGACCGGCCTTCCGAACGAAATTCCATGCATGCCTGTCATTCGATCGATCCGTGGACGGCGACCTGCATCAAGTCCGCTTCGGTTGCCCGGATGGAACGAAACTGTTCGCGCACGCCGGAATCCGTCAACTCCCGGTAAACGACCAGGACATCATTCGACGACTGATCGTCGCAGAGATCCTGCATGTGATTGAGTTCCTCTCTGGAAACCGGCAAAGCCGCTTCCACCGAAGGCGCGCCGTATATTTCGACGAAATGCTCGGCCAGGCGTTTCACAAGGGCTTCGAATTCGGCCGGCTCGATGCGGGTCACCGAAACGAGCGATGCCCTGCCAAAGCTGTCAAGGCCCAGCCAACCATTGGTGAATGCCTGCCTGGACTTCCCGGCCAGGTCATCATCCGTCCAGTTCGAAAACTCGAACCCGCCGCTGATTGCCCACTCGCCCGGCTGGGCCGCGCGATGAAAGACATTGTCGTCGCTTTCATCGAACCGAATTGTGCGGGCAAGATTCAATTGGGCATCCAGCCTATTCCAGGAGTCCGGAGAGCGGCAACAGGCGCGTATCCCCGGCCGTCCTGACCAGCATTCCGAACCGCTCGTCGATCCCGACGAAGACACCGGAGATTTCCTCTCCACCATAGGTCAGCGATACGGTCTCCCCCATGTCATGGGCCATGGACCGCCACTCCGAATGGAGTGGAGCATTGCCGTCCTCCAACCACCTGTTGACCCAGGACAGGGTATGTCGCGCCCAGGATTCAAGCAGCATGGTGGGGTCGACGTCGCCGCATCCCTCAAGATAAAGCGCCGTTTGGTCAGGGGTGATCCCGGGAGATTCGGCGACCAGGACAAACGGGATTTCAATCCCGATCACAAGCCAGTCGGGCTCGAGCGAAGGGTCCCTGGTCGATGCGCTTGCCCGAAGATTTCCGCAGGACGCGCCGTTTACCCGTATTCCCCCGCTCCACTCCAGGTGAACCGCGACCTCCGGAGGCGCGAGCGCGCCGAGGGCGTTGCTGAATCCAACACCGCACGCGCACCACATCGCCATCGCATCCTCCAGCACCTGTTCCGGTCCAAAGATAACCGATGCGCGCAATCGATCGACAAAGACACCATGGACGACTGTCCCGGCGTCGCAGCCGAGCGACGCCATTGAAACTGCCTTTTCGAATGGGTCAACCGCAGCGGAAACCGCCACCGGAGTCAGGAGCGGAGGCAGTAACGGGTCCGAACCGGGAATCATCAACCAAGTCCCTGGCCGACAAGTTCGTCCGCGAGGCCGTGAAAAACACCTGCCTGGGATGACCCCGGGCTGGAAATCACGACCGGCGTTCCTCCGTCGGAAGCACGACGGATGTCAAGGTGCAACGGAATTTCGGCGAGAAGAGGCAATCCCAGACGATCGGCCTCTGCCCGAACACCGCCATGGCCAAACACATGCTCTTCGTGGCCACAATTCGAACAAATGTGGGTGGACATGTTTTCAATCAATCCGGCAACGGGTGTGTTCATTTTTGCAAACATATTCAATGCTTTACGTGCATCTATCAGGGCGACATCCTGGGGTGTTGACACGACGAGCGCGCCCGTGACCTCGGCCTTTTGCGTCAGCGTCATCTGAACATCGCCCGTCCCGGGAGGCAGATCGACAATAAGCACGTCGAGCTGACCCCACTGAACCTGGTTCAGCATTTGCTGCAACGCGCCCATCAGCATGGGACCCCTCCAGACGACCGCCTCGTCCTCGCGAACCATGAGGCCGATGGACATCAAAGTTACGCCATGATTCCGAAGAGGAAGGATGATTTTTCCGTCAGGAGACGCCGGCCGGCCGGAAACGCCGAGCATCCGTGGCTGTGAAGGTCCGTAGACATCGGCGTCGAGCAGACCCACCCGACGGCCGGCAACCGCGAGCGCAACGGCCAGGTTGGCCGCAACGGTCGATTTTCCGACTCCGCCCTTGCCTGAGGCTATTGCCAGGATTCTGTCGACTCCGGCGATTCTTGCCGGACCCTGTTGTTGCGCCGCACCCCTGCCCCCGAGGTCGGGCGGCGGGGGACGCTTGGAGTGGGCAGTCATGACCGCCGAAACGCTGTCCACGCCCGGCAGGTCGCCGACCGCCTTCTCTGCTGCCTGCCGTACCTGTTCGAGCTCCTTTGCCCTGTCCGGCTCGACCTCAAGCACAAACCGAACCGCGCCGCCTTCAACGCTCAGGGCGCGAACCAGGCCGAGGTTCCAGATGTCCTTGCCAACCGCGGGATCGACAATCCCGGACAGCACCTCAATGACGGTTTTTCGATCCGCGGTCATGATCAGTCAGGTCCGACGATTTGCCCTTCTACCACATGTTCAAGCTCAAGATCGTCAATCGTGAGCACGACACGCGCAGAGAATTCCCGGCCGGAGGTTCGTTCCGTTCCTGCGTCCCTCATGGCGGCCTCGATTGCCTGCTGGGACGTGACACCTACCCGTTTGAGATACTTGCGCATGGTCATGTTGAATTCTTCGCTCATTAAACCCTCCGGATGTCGATGGATAACCCGGCAACATAGTGCCGACCTTGCGAAAGTCGAGACAGAACAGCCACCTGCTGACGATTTCTGGGAATGTGGCGCCCGGAAATTGAAAAAAGACCGCTCCGAAGAGGATTCGGCAATGGCTCAAACCGGGCTCGCGGGGCCGGAGTCGCGGAGTCGTGGCAGTGATATTGACGGGACGCTCTCCGGGACTTTATGATTCCCCTACATCAGGAAAGTCGGCCGTCATCTGTACGGTTTAGTCAGACCAGGAGTACGCTCTGGGACAAGTCAGCCGAACGCGACTTCGAATTTTCAACCGAACGCTGGCCGCAGCAGCGGTGGTATTTTTCTCGTTTGCATTTTCAATAACACCGTCTGGTCCGGGGCTGGCCGAGGACAAGTCGATCAGGCTTCTGTCACCCGCGTCCCTGGCGGACGCCGGCCTCCTCACCCACATTCTGCCGCGGTTCAAGTTCAAAACCGGCATCGCGGTTACGCATTCGCCCGTCGCTGATCCAATGGCCGACTTTTCAGCACCGGCACCTGACGAAATCTGGTTCGTGGTCGATACCGGAGGCGAAAGTGGCGCCGGTAATCTCAGACCGGCGATGGATCGGATCCCGCTGTTTCATCACAGAACAGGTGCGGGTACCACTGATTATGTCGCCGTTGTGCTCGCCGATGGCAGAACCAGCCACGTGCAGACGTTCGTTGACTGGCTGGTTTCGCAAACCGGACGACGAACGATCGCTGCATTCGAGCCCGAAGGCGGCCAGACCTTTTTTCCGGCGGAGGCGACGATTGAAGCGGTGGCGGACGAATCCCTGCCTGGCGACGCGCTCCTGGGCGAGAAACTCTCACTTACCCATTGCGGCCGTTGCCACGTTATCAACGAATCAAATCGCATGGCCGGGCTGGGTTCGACGCCGTCGTTCGGCGCCCTCAGGGCAAACGAAAGCTGGCTTGAACGATTCCAGTCGTTTTTTGCCCGGAACCCCCATCCGTCCTTCACTCAAATCGAGGGAATAACGGAACCATTCGATATCTCTCGGCCACCACCGATCGTCCCCCTGGAAATAACGATCGAGGACCTGGAAGCGATCCTGGCTTACGTAAGCCGAATGGAGCCGGCAGATCTCGGTGCGCCCGTCCGAATGCAGTAGTGCGGCGGCGGAACGAGGAATTCAGTCCCGGCCCTTTCCGTTCATGTAGTCTGCAGTCGTTCGAACTTTGGGGCGCTCGCCCATCTGCATCGGATTTTCCCGGGAATGATACTGCGCCTTGATGCGGCAATCGTCACACATCCGGATCAGGCGACCGGCATCGGAAGCCGCAAACATCGAATGCTTGCCTTCCAGCCTGGACACGATTTTCTCGACCGTGGATTTGACGCCAAATGGCGCACCGCATTCGATGCAGGAATACGGCTCTTCCTCTTTCACGACCCGTTGCCCCAGCGCCGCGTCACTGAGGTCGAGTCGAGGCTGGAGCGTAATGGCGTTTTCCGGACAGATATTCGCGCACAATCCGCACTGCAGGCAGGCGTCCTCTTGGAAGCGAAGTTGTGGGTGCTCAGGGTTGTCGCCGATCGCTCCGGACGGGCACAACGACGCACATGAAAGGCACAGCGTACAGGCTTCCGTGTCCACGACAATCGCACCGTATGGTGCTCCATCGGGAAGCGCGATCGGTTCTTCCATGTCCGGATTCAGTGCTTTTGCCGAGATTCGCGTGACCTCGCGGCGCCCGCCGAGCGGAAACACCGTTGCCGCAACTGGTTCGGTCGCCTCGAACCCGAAAAGGACATCCGACAGTGTCTCCGGATCATGGACATCGAGCATTCGAACGCGCGGCTGGTCCATAATCGCGAGCGCAAGCGCGCATTCGCGCTCAAGTACACCCCGTTCCGTGCGTGGAGATACGAGCAGTTCGACAGACGCGAACCCCGTCGCTACGGCTGCCAACATTTCCGCGTGACCGAAACACGTGATCGATTCCATTGCCAGCGGGATGACGGAAGAAGGAAGCCCGCCCCCGTACCGTGCGCAAAGCGAGATCATTTCCGAGCCATGGTCTTCGTCATGAACAAGCAGACGGGGCTGCCCGCCACCGGCATCACGGAATACGCGCGACAGGGTTTCAAGGCGGCGAAACAGGAACTCTGCCGGCGGGAGTTCATAGGAAACGGCTCCGGACGGACAGACCGAAGAACAGGCACCGCAACCGGCACAGATCATCGGATCGACGGCCACGTGATCGCCGGCCGATGAAATCGCGCCAGTCGGGCAGGTATCCAGGCAACGCGTGCAGGCGGTTTTCTGCGCGCGCGAGTGCGCACAGAGATGCTGATCGAAACTGACGTAGAGCGGTTGTTCGAACGTTCCGGTCAGGTGCGATATCTCGAAGATGATGCGTTGAACGGCAAGCGGGTCGCCCGGGTCTGCCCTCAGGTAGCCCTCCCGCTTTCGAGGTGAAGGAAACAGCGGCGGTTTACCGCTCAGGTCCAGGATCAGGTCGCACTCAGATTGGCCGCCCGCCACCGGTTCGCCCAAAACGAAATCACCCCGTCCGCCCGGCTGAAGCTGTTGCAGGTTGCGAATGCTGACCTTGAAATTCCCCAGGCTTCCGCTCGCACCGGAAAGCTCGCCTCGAACGACCTCAAACCGCCGGTCGGGTGGAATGTCCGCGTTCCCCTCCACCAGCACGGTTACCCCGAGAACCTCGCAAAGTTGCAAGGCCGCCGGAAAAGCCACGTCCGGTGAACCCAGGATCAGGCAGAGTCCCTCCGACTGTACGTCAATCGACTTGACGGGCGGCGGCACCAGCAACGTGTCGGCCATGATTGCAGCCATCTTCGGGCCGGGTGCCGACTTGTCGGCCGTCCAGCCGGCCCGGTCCCGAATGTCGACGTAGCGTGGCGGTTCGACGTCAAGTTCCGCGGCCAACTCATCGAAGACCGCGGTTTCTTGCTGGCAAGCAAATATCGAGTCTCCCTTGCCCATGAGATCTGCCGCAGCCGAAAGCTCCCGGGTACACAGTGCCGTATGGACTCGCGAACAGGAGACGCCACACTTGCTCTCGAGAAGTTTCCGGTCGACGGTTTGCGTTCCTTCACAATCGCAAAGAACTAGTTGTCGGGGCATTTCCACATCTGCACACAGGAATTGTTGTGAATCGGCGCGTCCCAGGTCGACTTGCCGCTCGAATCTGACCTTCCGATGCTTTCACGTTTTTTGTTTCCAGTAAAGTCGAACAGAATCCTTGGGAGCGATTGTCGTTTGCCATTCGGCGGCTTGACCAACCCGCTTCTACGTGGGGGTGCCAGTAACGAGGGTGTTCATCATCGATGTCCTTGGCGGGAAGACCAGGTAGCCCGTGATCGAACCCGGACGCGCGGGCGGTACATGATCAAGGATTGTCGGAGTTTTGCTCGCCGCTCTTGGCTTCGGCGGGTGAATAACTGTTTCTCGGCTGTATCGGACTCAAGAATCCCCACATTCCGAATCCAGATTAGGCCCTCTAGTCCCGTTCAAAGAACAGGTCCCGAACGAGAGTGTGGCAGAAATCCACGCACCCCGAGCAAAATCGCTCGAACTCCGGCCATTTATGTCCAGCAGGCCAAGTGCCGTTCCGCCCTGAAAGCTCACCAGTCCGGTCACTGTACGCCCCCAGTGACGCCATGTAAGCCTCGCGGCGTTCAACGGAAATCATCACCGGTGCCAACCCAGACCTTAGTAGCGGAATGTTGGCAATCATCCTGGCCATCCTCCCGTTGCCATCGTAGAATGGGTGGATATTCGTGAAGCCGAGGTGCAGCCGCGCAAAGACGACATGTTCGTTGCCCGGACGAACGCCGATCGCGGACGCATCGTTGATCTCCTTCACGAGTTCCGTCATCAGAGACGGCACGTATTCCGGCTCGATCAGCATGTGGAATACCTGTCGGCCGTCCGGGCCGCGGCTGACGATCCCGTTGGGTACCTTTTTCCACTGGCCGACAAGATCCGCTGGACGCCGCATGACCGGTGGCAGAAGAACCTCGTGCATGTCCAGCAGGTCGCGCGTCTCCAACTCCCGGTCGAGGAGCGTCCAGAGGAGATCCAATGCCTCCGCCTGCCCACCCACCTCGTGGTACTGTTCGGCCGGCAACCCTGCGTACTCCCCGGTCTCGAGCCATGCGGTGGTCTGCTCCAGGGTGAGGATGTTTCCCTCAATCGCCGTCGAATGATGCGACCATGCCGCGCGGATCCTCTCGAGTGCTCGCGCTTGGGTTTCGGATTCCAGCCCAGCCAGGAACGGCGGTGGGTCAAAAGCGATCGGAGGACGATATCCCGGCCGTGCTTCCGGCCGCGGCATCTCGCCATGCGGCACGGTTTCGTTCGACCCCGTTGTCATTGCTGATCCTCCCCGGCCGCCTGTCCCGCATGACGCCGGCGTTCCACGGCGGTCGCTACCGCCGCGTCTGCGGGAAGTTGCCCGGAAATCACGTGTCCAATGCGCCTGCATTGACGTTCTTTTGCCCGCATAGTCCCGGCAATGTGGGGATAATCACTGTTACATGGGGTCATGAAAGAAGCAGCACGGGCGAAACGGAATCAGGTGAGTATTCCAAATGTGATCGCGTCATCGATGGGCAGGCGTACAGACTACCGGTAAGATGGACATGTCACGCTCGGCTGACGTTCCCTGCATGAATGCCTCGAGAGTTGCCTGGCGCTCGGCCGCAAAGTCAAGCGTATCGGCGAGAAAGCAGAGAAAATATCACCGCCTTTTTTCACGCCGAAATCCGTTTTGCCGACACCGCTGGCGCCAAATGGTTCGATTCCTTCCTCCGCCAACTCCGAGACGCATGCGAATTCCTCCCGGTTGGTTTCAAGGGCAGCTGCGGCCTTGAAAAGCAACACGCCCGGCACGCAAATCCCGACAATGACAGGCTTTGCAACTCACATCGAACGCTCCCACGAAATCCTCACCAACTGATATTATCGCCGAAGGAAGGTCTTGTCACAAGCGCATGTAAGGCGCCGGCGTCCATGGTCGACTTGCCTGTGACGGTTTGCGCTTCGTTTGGGACTTATAACGATGGGTTGACGGCGCGTCACGCCGCCAGCTTTCGATCAGTTTCACGGGTCACAGGGGTGGCCGGCGCCAACGCCCCTCGCCGTGCAGACACCCCAGTCCCTGAGGTCAAGATGTTGCGGGCCGCATTCAGGTCCGCATGGTCGGCATGGCCGCAGGCCACGCATTCGAACGTCCGGTCGTTCCGGTTTTCCGGGTCAGTGAACCCGCAGGCGTTGCACGACTGGCTGGTATATGCAGGGTTGACCTTGATCAGTTTTTTGCACCTGTAGCCGAGCTTCCCCTTCATGCCATGCCAGCCGGTGCTCAGGATCTCCCGGTTGAGACCGGACTTGGCCCTCACCTTCGTGCCGGGGTTCTCGAGCGTGCCCCTTGCCGATTTGGTCATCCCCCGGGTGTTGAGCTTCTCGACAAACACCGTGCCCGCCCGGTTCGCGATCCGGCGACTGACCCGGTGTTGCCAGTTCTTGCGTCTGTTGGCCCGCTTTCGCTGGAGCCTCTGCAGCCTGAGCCTGGTTCTCATGCGCCGCCGTGACCCCTTGCGCTGGCGGGCAAGCCGGCGCTGGTTGCGCCCGATCTTCGCATCAAGCCGGCCCGTGTCGGGCGCGGGGATGATCTCGGCCCCTCCGGTCGTGTCCACCACCGCCACCTGCCGGACGTTCATGTCCACGCCCGCCGTGACCCCGGTGTCGGGACGCTCCTCAGCCTCGACCTCGTAGCAGACGGTGACGGTCGGGTAGGACGCTGGCGCGCGCACCGTAGTCACGTTTCCAGCGTCCCCCCTGAAATTCCGGACTTCCGGTTTTCCCGGGTCCGGCTTCAAGCGTCAGGCACCCCCGCAGGAGTTCGGTGCGGTGCCTTCCGCGTCATCCGCCACGCTTAAGGCTGACCCAGCCATACCCGTGGCATCATCCCGCGTTTGCGCCGCCCTTCGGCTCGACAGCACCACCCTTTAATCGGATGGTATTATCGGTCGGCACCGGGCTCTGTGTCCCGACATGACCTGCCGCCTTCGCCACCTGAGCCCAGAGGCCCTCACTCCGGGCGGGTTATGTTGTTCCGCCCATCACCGCTTAATCGGCCTCATCCGCCAGTCAGGAGGACTCCGCGTCCTTTCCCGTACTCCGGTTATGGACAGGGCTATTCTTTTGTTCGCAAGGTGATGGGTTTGGCCTGATATAGGTACTGGCCATTCTGTTTTCGCTATGGCACAGTGCGGGTCATGGAGACGCTGCCGGCCCCTGATTCGTTGATTGACTTGCGTTCTGTTTCGGTGCGCCCGACCTGGGGTGATCGGGAGCACCGGCGCTGGGACCGTTTGGTGGAGGAGCACCATTACCTGTCGTTCCATGGCGTGTTCGGCAAGGGCCTGCGCCATGTCGCGGTGCATGGTGAGACCTGGCTCGCACTGATCGGCTGGCAATCCGGCGCCTTCAAGCTGGCTGCGCGCGACCGCTGGATCGGCTGGACGTCCGAGCAGCAGTTCCGTCGTCTGCACCTGATCGCCAACAATTCCCGTTTCGTCATCCTCACGCCTGAACGGGTGCGCAACCTGGCCTCGCGGGTTCTGGGGCTGAGCCTGCGGCGGCTGTCTGCGGACATGCAGGCGGTTCACGGCTTTCCGGTGTTTCTGGCGGAAACCTTCGTGGACCCGGCGCTCTTTGCCGGGACCTGCTACCGCGCGTCGAACTGGCGCTCCCTGGGCTTCACGCGCGGCTTTGCCCGCGAACCCGGCGGCGCGGCGCGCTGGCGCCATCACGGCCAACCCAAGGAGATCTTCGTGTACGAACTGACAGAGGGCGCCACAGAGGCGCTGGGCCGGAGCGAGACACCGCCACACTGGGGGGCCGGGCAACACGGCGAACCGATGGCGACGCCGCGGCTGCGCAGCCTGTTCGAATGCCTGGGCGACGTGCCCGAGTGCCGCCATGCCCGGGGCAAGCGTTATCCGCTCAGGACCATTCTGGCGATCGCGGTCGCGGCCCGGCTTGCCGGCTACCGGGGCGTGACCGCCTTCGCCCAGTTCGCCGCCCTGCTCGCGCAGGAGCAACTCGAGGCCGTGGGCGCGTTCTGGAGCGAGAGCAAGCAACGCTACACCGCGCCGACCACCACCACCTTCCACACCATCCTCGCTCAGCTGCCGCCCGACACGCTGGACAACGCCATCAGCCAATGGACCGCCCAGCACGGCGACGCACATGCCCCCGTGGCCATGGACGGAAAGGACATCCGGGGCGCCTCGAAGCAGACCGAAGACGGACGGCGCATGATGGTCGCCGCGGTCGAGCACGGGACCGGACTGGTCCTCAAGCAGGTCGAGGTCGATGCCAGGAGCAACGAAATCCCGGCCGTGCGCAAACTCACCAGCGGGCTCGGTCTCGCCGGGCGCACCGTCACCCTCGACGCGATGCATGCCCAGCACGAGACCGCGCGTTACCTGCTCGAGAGCGATGCCGATTATGTGCTCAGCGCCATCAAGGACAACCAGGAAACCATCCACAACGAGCTCAAGGCGATCGACTTCACCAACGCGCCCTGGCACGAAACCATCGACAAGGGCCATGGCCGGATCGAGCGACGCCGCTGTGCCGTCGTCGACCTCTCCGGCGCCGAATGGGACGGATACGCCGCTCTCCACGGGCGCCAGCAGGCACTGTGCATCGCGCGCGAGCGTGAGGTCATCAAGACCGGCGCGCGCAGCACCGAAGTGATCTGGAGCCTGACCTCGCTCGACGCCGCGCGCGCCGGACCCGAGGAATTGCTGGCCCTGGTGCGCAACCACTGGCACATCGAGAACCGGGTCCACTACGTTCGAGACTTCACCTACGACGAAGACCGATGCCGGGCGTATGTGCGGCACATGCCACGCAATCTCGCCTGCCTGACCAACGCGGCCATCGCCATCGTGCGCTGTGGCGGCCGCTTCCGTTTCATGCCCGAGGCCAATCGCCATTATGCCGCACGGGCGCAGGAGGCCCTCGACGCGATCCTGATCGCGCCAACCGCATAATCCCGCAGACCCAAACCTGGAGCAGAAAGCGCCCGGACGCGCCGTCGAGCGGCGCGGTGCGAACACCTGTGCCCGACAGGACCGAAAACCCCATCAGCGGACCCGGGCAGAGCCATGACAGCCGTCCACGGCAAGCGAACATTCCCCAGACCACGCAAATGACAAACAATGTCACGGCCGGATCCAGCTTGAATGCCGGCTCAAGGCAAAATCTCCATCACCTCACACAACTCAGTCAGAACAAAAGAATGTTCCTGCGGTTATGGACACGGTCCTTGACATTCAAGGGTCACAACATCCTGTCTGTCCTCCTCACCTTCCGGACTTTCACCGCTGAACTCTCCGGGATTGCCGCCATCTCTACGCCGGGGATCCGGTGCGTGCTCCTCAGTTCTTCCACACCGACACTGGCCATCAGGCAGTGGTAAGGCCCTTGGCATCTACCAATACCCCGCAAGTCGAATTCCATGCGGGGGCCGGCTTTCGACGCTTCAGACGAACGTTCGCTTTCGCTACGGTCGGGTAGGGCACTGGCGCGCGCACCGTAGTCACGTTTCCAGCACCCCCCCTAAAATTCCGGACGTCCGGTTTTCCCGGGTCCGGCTTCAAGCACCAGGCACCCCAGAAGGAGTTCGGTACGGTGCCTTCCGCGACGTCCGCCACGCTTAAGGCTGACCCAGCCATGCCCGTGGCAGCATCCCGCGTTTGCGCCGCCCTTCGGCTCGACAGCACCACCCTTCAATCCGGATGGTATCCACGGTCGGCGACGGGCTCTGGGTCCCGCCATGACCTGCCACCTTCGCCACCTGAGCCCAGAGGCCCTCGCTCCGGACGGATTATGTTGTCCCGCCCATCATCGCTTAATCGGCCTCATCCGCCAGTCAGGAGAACTCCGCACCATTTCCCGAATTCCGGTTATAGGCGCGGTCCTTGACATTCGAGGGTCACAACATCCTGTCTGTCCTCCTCACCTTCCGATCTTTCACTGCTGAACTTTCCCGGATTGCCGCCGTCTCTACGCCGGGGGACCCGGTGCATGCTTACCTCGGTTCTTCCGCACCGGTGCTAGCCATCGGGTAGAGGGCTGACCCTTGGCATCCTCCAATATCCCCACAAGTCAGCTTCCATGTGGGGGCAAACTTTTCGTCGCATCGTCGATCGTTCACTTTCGCTACGGCCCTTCGGTTCGCTCGCCATCCTGACTGACCGGACCGGGTTGGAGCCTTGCTCCAGCCAAGCCCACGATGGCTTTCTACATCCCAGCTCGCAGGCACAGGGTCACCCCCGTACCCGTGGGACATGCTACGGCGCCAAACCAAGAATTGCGCCGGCGGGACTTCCACCCGCTAGTTCAACAGCCAGACTCGCTGCACGCCCTCCCGGTTGCTCGCCTCCCTGTCCGACCGGACCGGAGGGACAGCGTCCTTCCAGCCCACGGAGACTTTTACTTCCCTGCTTCCAGATGTCGGGTCGCCCCGGCATCCGTAGGGGTATGACTACGGCGCCAAACTGAGAATTGCGCCGGCGGGACTTCCACCCGCTAGTTCAGCAGCTAGTCTCGCTGCACTACCACTTGCCGGCGATCTTCTTGACCACGGCTTTCACCGGCTTGCCCTCGGGATACGGGTTCCCGCCCTTCCGCCGGATGCGCAGGTGCCCGATCCTCGGAATGCTGATCATGTCGTCCCTGATGGTGACGGCTTCGGGAATGGTGAAGGACGGCGTCGACCCGTGGCGGGACTTGAAGCGTGGATGTCCTGCATCGCCCCTGAAGAACGCCTTCCACGCATCGGCCTGGTACTTGAGCACGTACCGGGTGATGCTGAAGGAGTATTCCGAAAGCCACGGGATTTCGTTGCGGAGCACGGTGAACTCCTTGCCGAGCGAGAAGAACGAAACCGACGGAGGTTTCTCCCCGTTGGCCTTCGCATCCTCATAGGCGTCGTTGTGCTGCCCCGGTATCGTGTTCCAGACGAAGCGGCAGGCGCCCGCCTGTCCGGCCAGGCGCCGTGCGTTCGCCCTGGAGCCTGGCAGAAGCCGGTAGATGATGTTGCGGTATGTGGTAGTTTCGCTCACGCGGTCTGGTCTTCGGCACAAGGTTCGTCTGGTGCGGGAAAGGCTGGTTTCCCGTCACGCGATCACGACACGATCTACCTGAATTGTCAAGGAATCATGATCATGAATCATCCAAGGTCACGATCAGGCGTTCCCGATCCCTGCAACAGGTGAAATCGGTCGTAATCTGGCGGCGGAACCGAACCGTCAACCCATCCAAATAAGCCCCCTTCGTTTCCCGTGGACAGCTTGGAGATCGAAGGCAGGCATATTTGTGTTTCGCAGCAGATGTCGCTTTCGGCAAATGCCGGTGCAGTCCTGTCCCAGACTGTCGTTGACCTGAAACACACCAATTCGGGAACTGAAGTTGTCTTGTTGTGGGTGAGCTGAATTCGCGCCGCAAAACGGTCGGAAACCCTGAGCTTCGCGAGATTCGTGTGACTGTCGCCCCTGTGCCTTGCTGCGAAAATCCCGTAAAGGCAAGGCTGAGCGGCGAAACTGAGATTCAACGGCGTGAAACCAACCAGCAAGACGGGAGATTAGCCTGTGGCCGAGTCAACGATCAGTGAATGGCCCTGCGACGTGCGTGCGGAATTGGAGGCCGGACGGATCAGCCCCTGCGTGGGCACCAAACTGGTATCGGAGACCGACAGGGTACGGGTGTGGCATCTGTTGCTCGCACCGGGCGAAAGGATCGGGTTTCACCGCCATGTGCTGGACTATTTCTGGACGGCGACGTCCAGTGGCCGCACGCGCAGCCGCTACGCCGATGGCAGAGTGCATGAAAAGGAGATTCAGGCAGGCGAAACGTGTCATATCACTTTCGCTGCCGGAGAAGAGATGGTTCACGATCTGCAGAATATCGGCACCGACACGCTTTCCTTTGTCACCGTCGAATTCATGAACAGCGCAAACGCACCACGGCCTATCGACTGAATGCCCCCTGAGTCAGTCCTTTTCGAGTCAAATAGACGACTTGGCCCGGTCTACGATGTCATGACGGACAGGCCGGACGAGGTGAATTCAGATCAACCGCAGCGCTGGCACCATCAATGCTTGCCCAAAGATGGGCAACTATCCGCTTATCACCGACGAATCTTGGCTGGATTCCTGCGGACCTGCAGCCTGCATTGCGCCAGGCGCCTATTTGGTGGAACTGGCCGGGCTCGTTCCTCAGCGAGGCCGTTCCCGCTGCCCGAAAGGCCTACCCCTACCATGTTATGAAAGATTGTGCTGGACGGCGCGGTTTCGATGGTGTAGGCCAGCGCCATTATGGCCCAGTCCCAGATCAGCCGCACGCTTGGCGGCCCTGCGGCGCGTGCGCGCATTGTCGCGATCCTGGCGCAGGAACATTTCGACAGCCGGCGAGCCCTGGGTCGCCGTGTCTGTGAGGAATTCTCTTTCGTCGACGCGATCGGTCGGCATCAGGTGTCAGGATGCCTGCATGCGCTTGCGACCCTTGCCGGGCGCGATCCCGATATCATGCTGCCGGCTCCGAAGTCGGGGGGCGTCGACATCACTCCACGCCTGCTCGACGCTCCGGTGCCGGATCCGGTCGACGTTCCCACGGCCCTGTCCCGGGTTGAGGGTCTTGCGATTGTCGAGGTCGTCACGTCCGATGACCGGGCGCTGTGGAACACGCTGATCGCCCATGAGCATCCCCATGGCATGACCACCTTTGCCGGGCGCCAGCTCCGCTATCTGGTGGGCTCGGCCCATGGCTGGCTGGGGGCGGCGGGGTTCTCGGCTGCGGCGCTCAAGGTTGCGGCCCGCGACCGCTGGATCGCATGGACGCACAGCCAGCGGAGCGGCCAACTTGACCGGATCCTGTGTCTGAACCGTTTCCTGATCCGGCCTTCGGTCCGGTGTCCGCACCTGGCCAGTCACGTCCTGGGGCGCATCCTGCGGCGCCTGCCCCGGGACTTCGCGGCCCGCTACGGTTTCCGCCCGCTGCTGGTGGAGAGTTTCGCCGATGAGGGCTATGATGGCACCTGCCTGAGGGCGGCCAATTTCCTCTGCGTGGGCCGGACGGCGGGCCGTGGCCGGCAGGACCGCGAGAGGCGGCGCGCCAAGACGGTGAAGACGGTGTTCATGTTCCCGCTCGACCGGCGCTGGCGTCGGGAACTCGGGGTCCCGCATGTGGAGCTCCGGCCGGCTCTCGAGCCGGGGGAAGGCCTGTCGGCTTCGGACTGGGCGGAGAATGAATTCGGAGGGGCTCCCTTGGGTGATCGGCGACTGTCTGCGCGGCTTGTGAAGAGTGCCGGGCTTCTGGCGGCGTATCCGGGCCACAAGATCAATGCCAGCCCGGACAGCGACAGCACGGCGATCAATGCCTTCTACCGGCTGGTCGAGAAGCCGGCGGAATCGGCGGTCACGGTAGAGAACATCCTGGCGCCGCACCGTGAGCGCACCGTCTGCCGCATCCGTGGCCAGCGCACGGTTCTGGCCATCCAGGACGGCACCGACCTGAACTTCGCCACCCGGCCGGGCTGTGACGGTCTCGAGGTGATCGGACGGAACCAGACCAGCGCGAAGACCCTGGGCCTGCACCTGCACGCGACACTGGCGGTGAGTGACACCGGCCTTCCTCTCGGCGTGCTGCGCCTGGGGTTCGACGCGGCGGTGAAGCGCACGCCGGAAGCCGAGAAGCGGAAGAAGAGCGAACGCTGGCTTGACGCCTTCGCCGACATCGGTGCTGCGGTGCGGGAGGTCGGGGGCAAGACGCGGGTGCTCAGCGTCTGTGACCGGGAGGCGGACTTCTACGAACTGTTCGATGCCCAGCGCAGGAACCCGCGTGTCGGATTGCTGGTCCGGGCGAAGCATGACCGTGTGCTGGGGAAGGCGCGTCCGAAGCTGTTCGAGACCTTGGGCGGGGGCGCGGCCGACGGCCGTATCGCGGTCGAGATTGCGGGACTGACGGCACGTCCCAAGTCCAGCAAGAAGAAGGCGCGCCCGATGCGCCGGAAGCGTCTGGCGCAGTGTGAACTGCGGTTCCGTCGCGTGGTCCTGCCGGCAACGATCCCCGGCGGTGAACCGGTCACGGTGTCGGGGGTGCACATCGTTGAGACCGACCCGCCGGAGGACGAGGCCCCGGTGCAGTGGTACCTGTTGAGCACGCTCAAGGTCGGCTCGGCCAAGGAAGCGGCGGAGATCGTGGGCTACTACCTCCAGAGGTGGCGGATCGAAGATTATTTTCGCGTCCTGAAATCCGGTTGCCGGGTGGAACACCTGCTGTTCCGCACCGCAGACCGGCTGCAACGGGCCATCGCCATCAATGCGGTGATCGCATGGCGCATCATGCTGATGACCCTGCTCGGACGCCAGGTGCCGGACTGTGATCCCGACCTGATGTTCACCGATGCGGAACTGAACTTCCTCGGTGACTATGCACGAAAACATGCCATGGCCACACCGCAGCGGCTCGGCGACGCGGTCGCCGTGGTGGCGCATCTCGGCGGATATCGCGACCGCAAGCATGACCCGGACCCCGGCAACCAGATCATGTGGACCGGCTACAACCGCCTGACCAGCGCCGTGATCGGCCACGAAATCGGCAGTGAAACCGGTTATGAAACCGGCTTCGAGGCTGGCAAGAGACATGCCTTGCGGGAAAGCAGATGACCTGTGGTCATCCACCATTTATCATGACTCGGTAGGCCTACCCTGCTGCGCATGGCCCGAGAAAACACCCCAAACATCGAGTTATGAAGGTCAGGGAATCACCCAGAACGTCCTATCGACAAGAGTATCCCTGCTCTGCCAATTCCAGGTGCGCCAGCCAATTTCTGCCTCATTTGAAAAACTGACAAAATGCCTAGGGAATCGACAGTACAGCCTTCTGTTTTAGTTGCGTCCATTTGCCATGTTCCGCTAGATTTGCAGCATGAAGCTTCAACCCGAGAGTTCCCTTGCCTCTCGCGGCAAATCGTCACGGGTTCCAGAGTCCGAACGTCAGGCGGTAATGCCGATTGGGGTGGTCATCAGGGTATCGCCCGGAGTTACCCGGTGGGCAAAGTGGAACCGTAAAGTGGTTGCCGTGTTGCCGGGTTCAGGGGACGCACACTGGAAAGAAATCCGTCGTGACGGCGACGTGGTGGAATATCACGCCGGAACCCTGCCGCTGGAAATCTATCGCTCGGATACGGAAGCCTACAAGCAGGGTCTGTCGGCCCGCACCCCGTCACTCTTTGTCGTCATGCGTCAAGACATTTCCGGGAGAAACGATGACTCTCCGGACCTTGACCTGATTCTCGTGACCGCGTCTCCGTTCGAGGCGCAGGATTACATGGACAGCGGTGAGGAAATCGTCGAGCCCGTCCCGATGCCGCCGGCCGTCATTGCCTGGATCCGGGACTTTTCCGAACTGCACCACAAGGAGGAGGTTTTCCACAAACGTCAGCGCGACAAGATACGTGTCGACCTTAAACAGAACGGTATCGGTGATTCCCGTATCTTCCAGACGGCCGATGTCTATCGTGCGCCCAGGAAGGTCTTGAGGAGAACCCTGTCTTCCAGAACTGGCGAGACGGTCCATTGAAGCACCAGGAGAGAACAGATTTCTGGACCCGCCGAAAGGCCGCGGTTGCCCTGGAAAACGCCCAAGAGACCGAGCAGGCTCGACAGACCGCCGTGGACATCGAACCGGAAACGGGGGATCAAGCCCTCGATGACCAGACCGAGGCTGAAGTTCTCCGACGACTCGACCTCCCTGACCCGGACGGCCTTGGACCTGGAGACGACTTTTCGGCTTTCATGAAATCGGCTGTTCCGATTTCCATTCGCCGGCGGGCCCTGCGAAAGCTCTGGCTAAGTAACCCGGTCCTGGCCAACCTCGACGAACTGGTCGACTACGGCGAGGATTTCACAGACGCGGCAACCGTCGTGGACAACTTGCAGACTGCGTACCAGGTCGGCAAAGGCATGCTGCGTCATGTCATGGCAGATGACGAGGTGGAGGTGGAAGCCGACGCGGATTCCCAGGCGGAAGAAAATCCTGGAACCGAACCAGGGAGCAGTGTCACTGCCGATTCCCAAACTGATCTGCAAGTGGACGTGCCTGCGCCCGGGCACGGGGAACGGGCCGCAGGTCACGATAGCCCGGCCGGGCCAACGGAACCGGAAGCTGAGGATGTTCCGAATTTGCGCAATGTCCCTCCAGTTCCCCGGAGAATGAGATTCAGGATAACGGCATGACTGACGAAGTCCTGACAGAGGCGGAATTCGTTGACGGCAACGAGCAGGCCGACGGCAACGATGCGTTATTCGACATCGAGCCCGAAGACAGGATGCGTGCCGAACTCTACGATTTTCTCGCTGCGCTTCTTGTCCGGCCGCCGGATGCCAAGTTGCTGAAGAAGGTCGGTGCGCTGAAGGGCGACCATACGGAACTCGGCAAGGCAATCAACGTTCTTGCCCGGATTGCCCGTTCGACCTCGGCTGCATCCGTTGAACGGGAATTTCACGCCCTCTTCATCGGCCTCGGCCGTGGAGAGCTCCTGCCGTACGCCAGCTATTACATGACGGGCTTCCTTAATGAAAAACCGCTGGCCACGTTGCGCCAGCAGCTGCCGGAGTTCAGGATTACACGGGCTCCGGACGTCTTCGAGCCCGAGGACCAGATCGCCAGTCTGTGCGAGGTGATGGCCGTCCTGATCACGGGGCGGTTTGGACAACCGGCCAGCCTTTCCCGCCAGGGCGAGTTTTTCAACCGGCACATCGGAACCTGGGCAGAACATTTCTTTTCGGATTTGGAGCGCGCGAAAAACGCGGTGTTCTTTGCTCCGGTCGGAACGACCGGTCGGCTGTTCATGAACATCGAACGCGAAGCGTTCCGAATGACCGCGGGGTAACCCGCATCAACCGGTCGGCACTCGGTGCCGATCACAAACAGAAGGAGATCGGCCATGAGTCAAGAAAACCAGGCGACTGAATCCAGCCGCCGGGATTTCCTGAAACTTGCGTCCGTGTCCGCTCCAGCGGCGGTAGCCGTTGCCGTGAGCGGCCAGGAGGCGGTGGCAGAAACCCCTGACCTGGCAGGCGAAGGCCTGCGCGACACGGCACACACCCGTGCCTACTTCGAAACCGCCCGGTTCTGACCGGACGGTTTCACACGGTTTCCGGCCCACCGGTTGCGAGACGCCCACCGGGTCGGGAATTACCAACCAACCAAGCAAGGCCGGCCTTGCGGCCGGTTGAAGCAAGGAGACAAGGATAATGTTAAGGAAAAAGACCAACGGGGTAGCGAGACGCCCCCAACGGACAGGACTCCTTTCCAGTATCTCTGAGACAACGGTCGACCGCCGTACGTTCCTTCGGGGCTCGGGACTCGCCATTGGCGGCCTCGCAGCGATCGGGGTAACGGGCGGTACAGTCGCGCAAGCGGCGACCGGCGCCGGAATGGGCGCCGTCCAGACCGTCAAGTCCGTCTGCACGCACTGTTCTGTCGGTTGTTCGGTCATTGCCGAAGTCGACAACGGTGTCTGGATCGGACAGGAGCCGGGCTGGGACAGCCCGTTCAGCCTCGGAGCGCATTGCTCCAAGGGTGCTTCCGTCCGTGAACATGCGCATGGCGAACGCCGTCTCAAGTACCCGATGAAAAAAGTCGGCGGAGAGTGGATTCGGATCTCCTGGGAAGATGCCATCAATGAAATCGGCGATGGCATGATGAAGATCCGTGCCGAAAGCGGTCCGGACTCGGTGTACTGGCTCGGGTCGGCAAAGCACAACAACGAACAGGCCTACCTGTTCCGCAAGTTTGCTGCCTACTGGGGAACGAACAACGTCGATCACCAGGCCCGGATCTGTCACTCCACGACCGTTGCCGGGGTTGCAAATACATGGGGCTACGGCGCCATGACCAACTCCTACAATGACATCCACAACTCCCGGGCAATCTTCCTCATTGGCGGCAACCCCGCCGAGGCGCACCCTGTTTCGCTCCTGCACATCCTTCGTGCGAAGGAGCAGAACAACGCGCCGCTGATTGTCCTCGACCCGCGGTTCACGCGGACCGCTGCCCATGCGGACGAATATGTTCGTTTCCGTCCGGGCTCGGATGTCGGGCTGATCTGGGGAATACTCTGGCACATCTTCGACAACGGCTGGGAGGACAAGGAGTTCATCCGGACCCGCGTCTGGGGAATGGACCAGATCCGAACCGAAGTCGCCAAGTGGACCCCCGAGGAAACCGAAAGGGTCACCGGCGTGCCGGGCAGCCAATTGCGTCGGGTCGCACGGACCATGGCCAACAACCGGCCAGGAACCGTGATCTGGTGCATGGGCGGAACCCAGCACACGAACGGGAACAACAACACCCGGGCCTATTGCGTGCTTCAACTCGCGCTTGGCAACATGGGCACGACTGGCGGCGGAACCAACATTTTCCGCGGTCATGACAATGTCCAGGGTGCAACCGATCTCGGTGTCCTCAGCCATACCCTTCCGGGTTACTACGGCTTGTCTGCCGGTGCATGGGCCCATTGGGCACGTGTCTGGGAGGAAGACCTCGATTGGCTGAAAGGCCAGTTCGCGACGACGACAGGTGCCGACGGCAAAGAGAAAGCGCTGATGAACCTTTCGGGGATTCCCGTCAGCCGCTGGATCGACGGTGTTCTGGAAGACCCAGCCAATATGGACAATCCGGACACGGTCCGTGCCATGGTGTTCTGGGGCCACGCCCCGAACTCCCAGACCCGCCTGAAGGAAATGAAGACAGCCATGGAGAAGCTGGACATGCTGGTCATCATCGACCCGTATCCGACTTTTTCGGCAGTCCTCAGCGACAAGCAGGACGGGGTCTATCTGCTTCCGGCGGCAACCCAGTTCGAAACCCGCGGTTCCGTAACCGCTTCGAACCGGTCGCTGCAGTGGCGCGACAAGATTGTCGATCCGGTGTTCGAGAGCCTGCCTGACCATGTCATCATGGCCAAGTTCGCGAACAAGTTCGGATGGGCGGATCGGTTGTTCCGCAACATCGAAATGGAAGATGCGGAAACGCCGAGTGTCGAAGGCATCACCCGGGAGTTCAATCGCGGCATGTGGACGGTCGGTTACACCGGCCAGAGCCCCGAACGCATCAAGCTCCATATGGCCAACCAGCACACTTTCGATCGCACGACACTGCAGGCGATCGGAGGCCCGGCAGACGGGGACTTCTACGGAATGCCCTGGCCATGCTGGGGGACGGCCGAGATGGGGCATCCGGGCACGCCGAATCTTTACGACATGTCAAAACCGGTATCCGAAGGTGGCCTCACCTTCCGGGCCAGATTTGGCGTCGAAAGGGATGGCGAAAACCTGCTTGCCGAAGGCGTCTACTCGGCGGGATCGGATATCCAGGATGGCTATCCGGAATTCACCATGCAGATGCTGATGGACCTCGGTTGGGATGGCGAACTGACGGATGCGGAACGTGCGGCAATCGATGCTGTCGCGGGACCGAAGACCAACTGGAAAACCGACCTTTCGGGCGGAATCCAGCGCGTGGCCATCAGCCACGAATGCGCACCTTTCGGTAACGCGAAGGCCCGGGCCGTGGTCTGGAACTTCCCGGATCCGATCCCGTTGCATCGTGAGCCCCTGTACGCTCCCGATCGCCAGCTCGTCGCTGACTACCCGACTTACGATGACCGCAAGTTCTATCGTCTGCCAACCTTGTATGCCTCGATCCAGAAACAGGACTTCTCCAAGGATTATCCATTGATCCTGACGTCCGGTCGCCTGGTCGAGTATGAAGGCGGTGGCGATGAAACCCGGTCAAATCCGTGGCTTGCTGAGCTTCAGCAGGACATGTTCGTCGAAATCAACCCGCGTGACGCGAATGATCTCGGCGTTCGGAACGGATCGCAGGTCTGGGTGGAAGGTCCGGAAGGCGCAAGGGTCAGGGTCATGGCAATGGTCACCGAACGTGTCGGAGCCGGTGTGGCATTCATGCCATTCCACTTCGGCGGGCATTTCGAGGGCGCCGACCTCAGGCACAAGTATCCTGACGGTGCGGACCCTTATGTGCTTGGTGAGGCGTCCAACACGGCCCAGACCTACGGGTACGATTCCGTTACCCAGATGCAGGAGACCAAGACCACTCTCTGCAAGATCTACAACGCTTAAGGAGGCTTGAGAAAAATGGCACGAGCTAAATTTCTCTGCGATGCCGAACGCTGCATTGAGTGCAACGCCTGCGTAACCGCGTGCAAAAACGAGCACGAGGTTCCCTGGGGGATCAATCGTCGTCGTGTTGTCACCATTGGTGACGGCTCACCCGGCGAGCGGTCAATCTCGGTTGCCTGCATGCATTGCTCGGACGCACCATGCATGGCGGTATGCCCGGTCGACTGTTTCTACCAGACAGACGACGGTATCGTGCTGCACTCCAAAGACTTGTGCATAGGCTGCGGTTACTGCTTCTATGCCTGTCCGTTCGGCGCGCCACAATTCCCGCAGGCCGGGAACTTTGGCAGCCGTGGCAAGATGGACAAGTGCACCTTCTGCGCAGGTGGGCCTGAAGAGACCCACTCGCTGACGGAATTCTCCAAGTATGGAAGAAACCGGATCGCGGAAGGCAAGCTGCCGCTTTGCGCCGAGATGTGCGCAACCAAGGCACTGCTGGCCGGCGACGGCGACATCGTTTCCGATATCTATCGTGAACGTGTTGTCGCACGCGGATTCGGCTCTGGCGCTTGGGGCTGGGGTACAGCGTACGGACAAAAGGGCGGCTGATGCCGCAGGCCGGGACCGCAACTGGTCCCGGCCCAATAAATTTCGTCAACAGGGTGGTCAGACGGTACTGCCCTGTTGCATTATGCTGGATAGACTGGTGATCTATAAGTCAAAGGGAAACGTCATGGCCGTACGACCAGCAAACGCATTTTCGTTTCTATTGGTTAGCCTGATTTGCATATGCATCGGATCGACGGTCGCCATAGGGCAGGTCGCTAGCGATCGTTCGGTTACCGGAGGCGCCCAGACTCTCGAGGATATCCTGGCGAGACAACAGGGCAAGGAAATCGACGACCAGTTCCGCCGCGGCGCCCTTGGGAATCCCGAGGTGGCCAAGGACATCACATCGCAGCTCGGCACGCTTGGCGGTGTGTCGAACTCCGAGATCTTCAGGGCCTTGCGCTACGGGCAATCCTCGATCACCGTATCGTCAGGAGGCCCCGCCGACGACGTGATCATCCAGGACGGCGGCATGCGTTGGCTCCAGCTACGCCGTGGCGCCCTCGCAGAGTATGGAGGCAACCTTCTCATCGTCACCCTGATCGTGCTGGCCGTGTTCTATGCGTTGCGGGGAAAGATTCGAATTGATGGCGGATTGACCGGCGTCAAGATCGTCAGATTCTCGGCGCTCGAGCGGTTCGGTCACTGGCTGTTGGCCGGCTCGTTCATACTGCTCGGGCTCACGGGCCTGCTGACCCTGTTCGGTCGAACGGTGATCATACCGCTGATCGGCAGGGACGCCTTTGCTCCGGTCGCCCTTGCCAGCAAATGGATTCACAATAACGTGGCCTGGGCATTCATGCTCGGGCTGATCATCGTCTTCCTGTTCTGGATCATCGAGAATTTCCCGAACCGCCACGACTTCAGGTGGCTGCTTCAGGGCGGCGGGCTGTTTTCCAAGGGGGTGCACCCTCCTGCCCGAAAATTCAACGCGGGCCAGAAGATCATCTTCTGGATCGTCATCATATTCGGCGTTTCGATATCGGCATCGGGACTGTCGCTGCTGTTCCCGTTCGAACTGCCAATGTTTGCCTCGACGTTCCATCACCTGAACGAAACCGGCATTCCGCAGGCCATTGGTATGGGAACCTTGCCGGAGGAACTCACCCCGCATGAAGAAATGCAGTATGCCCATCTCTGGCATTCGATCGTTGCTTTCGCATTCATGGCCGTCATACTTGCACACATTTACCTCGGTTCCGTCGGCATGCAGGGCGCATTTGACGCCATGTCCACGGGCGAAGTCGACCGCCAGTGGGCCAAGGAACATCACGGTATCTGGGTCAAGGAACTTGACGACAAAACCGCGAGTGGGGCACAATCTGGAGAGCCGGGAAAGGCCGCGACGGCCAAGTAAACCACTCCTGAGAGGACGTTGAAATGAAATCGATGATCGTTGCTTTCATCGCCGTCTTTGTCATCGCGGTCGGTGCGGACTACGCACTGGAATATTCGGGATTTTCAACCGAAGATCGAACCTCGGGCGATGCAGTGCGCCTTGACTAGGGCGTGCCCTGGAAACGGCAGACCCTGTTTGAGCGTTGGAGATGACTTTCCGCGAGCATTGAGTGCCTGATGAATCCCGGGGCTGTCGGGATTGAAGCGACGCTTCACGCACAGAAACGATTGGTCGGTCAGACCATCGGTACATCGGGGTGGGTCTGCGTTGACCAGGACATGATCGACCTATTCGCGGAGTCGACCGACGACCACCAGTACATTCATGTCGACCCTGTCAAGGCAAGGCGCTGCTCCCCATATTCCGGCACCATCGCACACGGTTTCCTGACCCTGTCTTTGGCGAGTCGCTTTTCCCGTGAGGCCCTCGAACCGGTTCCTGGCCAGATTGCAGGTCTGAACTACGGCCTGAACAACGTGAGATTCGTCAACCCCGTTCATTCAGGCGATCTGGTTCGCGGTCATTTTCGCCTGAAGTCCGTAAGGATCCATCAACGGAAAGGCCTTCTCCGGACCCTTGGGCTGGAGGTCGAAATCAAGGACCGGCAGAAGCCTGCCCTGATCGCGGACTGGCTGATACTGGGGTTGTTCGAGCGAATGATCTGAATTCGATTCCGGTGCCCGGACACGGTTCAGGGCCCGGAGGGCGCCGCGTCACTCGTGATCAGTCGCCAACATCGATGTAGACATCGCCGTTCCTAACCTCGACCTCGTAGGTCTTCAGGGCAACGCAAACAGGCGAACGCACGGCTTCCCCGGTCCGGTAATCGAACTGCCCGTTGTGTCCGGGACACTCGATGATGTTGTCCATGACAAGGCCATTCGACAGATGAACCTTCTCATGGGTGCAGTGACCATCGGTGCAATAGAATTCGTCGTCAGGGCTGCGGTAAATGGCGTAGGAACCGGTATCGTGGTCAAAGCGGATCAGGTCTTCGGTTTCCACGTCGTCGCAAGCACATGCCCTCACCCAGTTGGCCATCTTCATTTCCTTTCGTCACACCGCTCAATGCATGGCGTACAGTGCCCGTCGTTGGCTGTGCGCATGGCGGCGGTTCGCATTCAACAAAACAGCGGTCGACCGGTCGCCGTCGGAAAACGGCAGGAGTGATCTCCCGGTGAGCTGTCCATAGTGACAGATAGGCAGGAGGACAATCTCCACTGATATCTTCGTGCGAGGCCGGAAGCACGCAAATGGGGCGCCTTGGGTAACGTGTGGCGTCCCCCGTCCCGCGTGATGGCCAATGTTGGGGTGGATGAATCTGAAGAAGGATTTCGATTAGACCCGTTCGGGAATAGACCCGGTGGTCCGGGAAATCTCCGGCAGGGCGCGCATGCGGGGTCGTTTCCAGCACGTGATGCAACGAAGGCCGGCAATCCAACAGGCATGATCGAGGTCCAGGACGTAAAGACCTGCAAATTCAGGCCCACGAGGGCATGCCCTCCGGACATCACGACGGCCTCAATCATCGGATTCTGCTGGCTATGAGTTTCGTGGTTTTCCTAGACCTCATGGCCTGTTTTCGGAAGAGCCGAGCCCTGTACCGGACATGGAAACGGAGACGTTGGCAGGCGCAGCGCATGTGACAGCGCCTGCCCCCCAAATTTCTCCGGCAACGATCCCGGGGTGTATTCCCGGTTGAGGCAAGGGAAAGGACACGACGTCCAAATGAAACCCCGTCCCGGCACAAGGAATCGGCAGGTTTCCCGTTTGGAATTCCCGCATTCCGTCCTGGCGTCCTGACTGCCCCGGGGCATTCAGCGGATGCCCGTATTTCATTTGTCGGCATTCGCCTGAACGCGATGGTCACATTCCGCGCGAGCGTGTGTTTGATCTTCGTGGATACCGCTCCGTTTCTCGTGGCAAATGTTGCCTTCCTGGCGCTCATTTGCCTGTTTCCGCACCAGGTCATGTGGACGCCGCAAGCGTTCTTCGGATAATGAGTTCGACACATGGATGACTGAACATCAGTTCACGAAGCACTTCGGTTGAACCAGTCGCCATCCTGGCGAATGGTCCCTTATCGTAAGCGTTTCCTGATCATGGAACGCCAACGAACTGGCCGGTCGATGGTGAACAAGGGATTTCAAATGAAACGAGCGGGCGTGATTGGACTGGGCGACATGGGCAGCGGTTTGGCCAAGAACCTGATCGGAAGCGGGTTCGAAACCACAGGGCTGGACATCAGCCCGGTCCGAATGGACGCCTTTGAGGATATGGGTGGCTTGGCCGCCCGATCGGCTGGCCAGGTCGGTGCAAACGCCGATGCGGTTTTCGTCATGGTCATGAACGGTGATCAGGCCAAGGCCGTGATCCTGGGCAAGGACGGCGTGGCCGCCAGTATGCCTCCGGGCGGGGCAGTGATCCTGACCGCGACCATAAAGCCGCGCGAGGCCCGGGAAATCGGCGAAGCTCTCGAAGAAACGGACGTGCACCTGATCGACAGTCCCGTATCGGGCGGATTCCCTGGAGCGCAGGCCGGAACCCTGACCTTGATGGCGTCGGCTCCCAATGCGGTGCTGGACACGTTTGAACCTTACATGCGGGCAATCTCGGCAGACATTCATCGTGTCGGCACCGAACCCGGCATGGGTCAGACGGTCAAGGCCTGCCTGCAGACACTGATCGGGTCGATCTTTTCCGCCACGTTCGAGGCCTCCGTATTGGCTGCCAAGGCAGGGGTCGAAGGAGAAACCCTGCTCGAGGTGTTTTCCACCTCCGCCGCCGGTTGCGCATGCGGGACGACTGCCCTTGAAGCGATCATTGACCGAAAATTTGAAAATTCCGGCAGCGGTATCGGCACCATGCACAAGGATCTCACCATCTCGCTCGATCTTGCTGAGGAACTGGAAGTTCCGATGTACATGGCGGCGACGGCCATGCAGATCTTTCACGCCGGAAAGAGCAGGTTTCCCGACGGCGACAATTGGGCATGCACGAAAGTCATCGAGGACATCGTCGGCGTGGAACTCCACAGGAAGCGTTCCCGATGAAACTCGGCGTCATTTGTGACGGCATCAGCCGTAACCTCATGCACGCGGTCGATGTCATGGATGAGTTCGGGCTTGAGTACGCGGAGCTCCAGTACGTCGGGGAAAAGGAAGTCGGAGATCATTCATCGGCCGAAATCTTCGAGATCGATCGTCTCCTGCGTGATCGAGGCAAACCAGTCAGTTGCCTCTCACGGCATGTCTTCGCCGGCCTGACAACGGCCAACTTCCCGGGGGATGAAGAACACACGAGACACATGGATGCGCTGAAACGCGTCATCGACATGGCGCACCGGGTTGACAGTCCCCTAGTTCGAATCATGACCAACAGGAAGGAGCAGATTCTCTGGGGCCGGAACGGCGCCGAGAAGTGGAATGTCGCCCATGGCGCCTGGGAGCAGACGCTACCGTTGATCGCGCCCGCCTGCGATCTGGCGCGGGATTCGGGCACGGTTCTGGTCGTCGAGACCGGAAATGGTACGATGGTCAACTCGAATTACACGGCCCGAAAGCTGATCGATGACCTGGATGCCGGGGACGTGCTCAAGGTCCTTTGGGACCCCGCCAACAACTGCTGGTGTCATGAACGTGCCTGGCCGGAAGGTTACGATGCAGTGCGCGGCGGATACCTGGGGCATGTCCATGTCAAGGATGTCCAGGTGGACACGCCACGTGCGACTCTCGAGGTGCGACGACTGGGTGAAGGTCAGCTTGCAGACCAGTTCGGGCCGTTCGCCGAAGCACTTCGGGAAGATGGATACGATGGGGTGATCAGTCTGGAAAGCGTCTATCATCCCGGGAATGGAGATTTCGAAGCCGGTTTCCGGCTCTGCATCGATCGCTTCAAGTCGATCTTCGGATGAATTCACGGGGAGCCCGGCAGCCCGTGTTCGTGCCAACTCGCCCAAGCACGGATCTGGTCGGCTCGGACGCGGGAGCGGTCATCCCCCCGATTGATCGCGTTACCGGCCCGACGATCACCAACACCCGCACAACGGACAGCCGTCAAGCCTTGAACATGTCTTCCACCTTGAACATTTCTCACCACGGGCATGACCTTGAGGAGAGGGAAACACCGATGGATTCAATCGGGACGCGCGTTGCCTCGGCCGGCTTGATCCGCTCCACGCAATTCGCCGCAACCGCCCGTCGCGCGATTGGCAAGAGAACGATTTGCCTCCGCGATCCCACGAAACGGACACTGTCATCGCTCGCGAGGGGTTGTTTGGACGTTTCATTTTTCAATTGCGCATAACCTGGGCCATCGCCAGAAAGAATTCCGGAAAGCGAAAGCCGTAGACATGTCTGTTCAAGTCCTCGACCTTGCCGAGCCGTTCTTCGGTCTTCGCCTGATCACCGACGAGTTGGAATTCGAACCGGCGGGAAAGGTCATCCTCCTGAATCTGTCCGAAACACCCGTGGGAATCAGGAACCAGTCACTGGGATCGCTACAATCGGCTATCGTGACCAACACCGGGATCCGGAACGTTTCCCGCGCGGTCATCATCGAAAGATTCGCCGATTACCCTGACGAAGACGCACTGTTCAGGAACGTGAGGGCGGCATGGCCATCGGCATTCGATGTCAGGAAGGAAGAACGGTTGCGCGGAGTCGCCCACTACATGTCACCCAAGATCTGGCAAGGCCGTTTCGGGTTCACGATGTACCATTCCGGTTCGGTTCCCCTCAACGTGGGCCTGCATCGCGATCATGCATTCTGTCCCGTTCCCGGGTTTCGCGAGGTTCACACGCAGGTCGTCGGGTTCGGCAAGATGCAGCAGTGCCGAGAAAACGATCCATCAACTCTTTTCCTGGAAGAGCCGATGGCGCCAGGTGCGACTCACCGCCCGATGTACGATGAACACGGCAACTACCCCTGGCATCAATACGAGACAATCACACCATCGATCTTCCTGGCAGTCGAGATGTTGCCGGAGGGTGCGACACCGCCGACCTGAGGAGTACACATGGCCGAGAGACTGCTTCCTTCCGAGTGGGACCCTGACGGCCCATTTCCGCGTCTTTCGCGCCGATTGCGGCTCGGCGTTGCCGGAGGAGGACGCATCGCCGGCACGCAAGCGAACGCGGCGCGTCTCAGTGACCGATGGGATGTCGTCGCCGGTGCACTCTCGTCGGACCCGGAGCAGGCACATGCGCGCGGTGTAAGTTCGTACCTTCATCCCGATCGCTCGTACGTCTCGTTCGAAGAGATGGCCGTGGCCGAGGCCCGGCGACCCGACGGAGTCGACGCGGTCATGGTCACCACCCCGAACCATCTCCACCACGCTGCGGCACGTGCATTCCTGAAATCAGGAATCGACGTCCTCTGCGAGAAACCACTCACCATTTCGATTTCGGAAGCGGAAGACCTGGTCGAACTCACGAAGTCATCGGGCTGCATACTCGGCGTATGCTATGTCATGTCCTGCTATCCAATGGTCCGGCAAGCCCGCGAAATCGTCTTCTCCGGCGCCCTTGGCCGGATTCAGCAGATTCATGTTGAATTCATGCAGGATTGGATGATTCCCGAAGGATTCGCAGAGGCTCCGCACGTCAAATGGCGGCTTGATCCGATGTGTTCGGGACCTTCCGGCTGCACGGGTGACATCGGCACCCATGCCGCACATCTGGCCAGTTTCGTCTCTGGCCTGCCCTTGAGCCACGTCAGGGCCGATTTTCACGTCTGCGGCACACCGCAAGCGCTTGAAGACACGGTATTCATGGCAACCCGATACGCCGGTTCGGTTCCTGGCACGCTCATGGCCACACGCCTGGCTCCCGGCAACCGGGGGGGACTGCGCCTGAGGGTTTTCGGCACTGACGCCGGTCTCGAATGGGACATGGAAAAATGCGAGCAAATCAAGCTCTGCCGTTTCGGGGAGCCCGACAGGATCATTAGCCGGGGGCATGGCCACGGGGTTTCGCCAAGAACGGAACGGCTTGTTCGAACCGCGCGGGGGTTTCCGGAAGGAATGATCGAAGCCTGGGCCAATCTCTATACGGAATTTGCCCTTGCCGTCGCCGCAAGGCGCGACGGTTGCGAAATTCCGGAGAGTTGGCTTGATTTGCCTCTTGTCGAAGATGGTGCCGATGGCGTTCGATTCATTGTTGCCGCTGTCCGTTCACACGAATCCGATGGAAAGTGGGAAAAGATCTGATCGCGTATCGTCCGGATTCGTTCCGGTCCGCGCGGACGAACGGGGGTTGCCGAACGCTCGCCTCATGTCAAGGCGTCGACTTCGGCATCGATTGCCGACTGGCGCGCGAACGGATCATCGGCAATCATCATGTCTGTTGTCTCCAGGCGTTTGATTTCGTCACGAATTCGCGCCGCTTCTTCGAACTCGAGGTCTTCCGCCTTTTTCAGCATCTGCTGCCGCAGGGCCTCAAGATGGACTTCCAGGTTCGAGCCCACCATCGGAGCCTCTATTGATGCCGTGATCCGGACCTGATCCGTATCGGCCTCGAACAGGCCGGCCAGCGCGTCGCCGACGTTTCTCCGAATTGTTTCCGGCGTTATGTTGTTCCGGATGTTGTACTCGTGCTGTTTGTTCCGCCGGCGTTCCGTCTCCTCGATTGCGCGCTCCATGGAACCCGTTTTCCTGTCGGCGTACATGATGACACGCCCTTCGGCGTTTCTTGCCGCCCGGCCGATCGTCTGGATCAGGGATACCTCGGAGCGGAGGAATCCCTCCTTGTCCGCGTCCAGGATGGCGACCAGTTCGCATTCGGGAATATCGAGACCTTCGCGCAGCAGGTTTATGCCAACCAGAACATCGAAGGCGCCAAGCCGGAGGTCACGAAGGATCTCGACCCGCTCGAGCGTGTCGACGTCCGAATGCATGTAGCGAACCCTGATGCCCTGTTCGAACAGGTACTCGGTCAGGTCCTCTGCCATGCGTTTCGTCAGGGTGGTGACGAGAGTCCGGGCACCCCTTCTCGCAACCTCCCGAACTTCGGACAGCAGGTCGTCAACCTGGGATTCGACCGGCCGGATACTGACGCCGGGGTCAACGAGCCCGGTGGGCCTGATCACCTGTTCGGCGAACACGCCTTCTGTCTGCTCCAGCTCCCATGCCCCCGGCGTTGCCGATACAAACACCGTTCTCGGGCGCATTGCATCCCATTCGTCGAATTTCAGGGGGCGGTTGTCGACACAACTGGGCAGCCGGAAGCCATGTTTCGCCAGCGTAGATTTTCGGCGAAAATCCCCCCTGTACATGCCGTTGAGTTGCGGGACACAGACATGGCTTTCGTCGACGAATACCAGGGCATTGTCCGGAATGTACTCGAAAAGCGTCGGCGGTGGTTCACCCGGCGCCCGGCCGGTCAGGTACCTGGAATAGTTTTCGATTCCGGAACAACTTCCTGTCGTCTCGATCATTTCCAGGTCGAAATTCGTTCGCTGTTCGAGTCTCTGCGCTTCAAGCAGGAGCCGTTCGGACTCTAGCTGTTTCAGGCGTTTAGACAGTTCCACCTTGATTGCCTTGACGGCCTGCTGAAGGGTTGGCCTCGGGGTCACGTAGTGGGAATTCGCATAGACGCGGATATGTTCCCGAACATCGGTGCGTTCGCCGGTCAGGGTGTCAAATTCGGTGATCTTTTCGAGTTCATCTCCGAAAAACGACAACCGCCAGGCCCTGTCCTCAAGGTGAGCCGGCCAGATTTCGAGTGAATCCCCGCGGACCCGGAAGGTGCCCCTCTGAAACGCGGTGTCATTGCGCCGGTACTGCTGACTGACGAGGCGCGCCAGGACTTGCTGAAGGACGTAACTCCTGCCGGTCTCAAGATCCTGAACCATCGCGCCATATGTCTCGAGCGCACCGATTCCGTAGATGCAGCTGACGGAGGCAACGATGATCACGTCGTCCCGCTCGAGCAGCGATCGGGTCGCCGAGTGGCGCAGCCGATCGATCCTGTCGTTTATCTGGGCTTCCTTTTCGATATAGGTATCGGTCCTCGGTACATATGCTTCCGGTTGGTAGTAGTCATAGTAACTGACGAAATACTCGACTGCGTTGTCCGGAAAAAACGACGAGAATTCTCCGTACAGCTGGGCAGCAAGTGTCTTGTTGGGCGCGAGAATCAAAGCAGGTCTTTGCGTGGTTTCGATCACCTTGGCCATGGTGAACGTCTTGCCGGTGCCGGTTGCGCCCAGCAGCACCTGGTTGCGTTCTCCGGTGTCGATTCCTTCAACGAGTTCCCGAATGGCCGTCGGCTGGTCGCCGGCGGCCTTGAACGTCGTATGCATGACGACTTTCCGGCCGCCCTCAAGCTTGGGCCGGCCAGTGGCATCATTTTCCTCGACGTTTCCGGGAGTTGTATTGAAAACCGATTCCACCTTTTGACCCTTCACCTGGTACGCCAGACGGGTCTCACCCCGGACGCGTCATTCGGCACGCAACGCAAGAAAGCCCGGGGGCCGGAACTCTGGCAAATCTCCTCCAGATTGTACCCTTCCGGACCATCGCCCGCAAAGGTGATTTGAGCAAGCCCTGGTTCAGGAGTCAAAATGAAGAAGGGTAAAACATGACTTACGATTGATGCCGGATTTTGGTCTGGCAGGACATGCCGCATGGACTCCCGACCGTTAGAACCATACGCTTGCCAGCAAAACCTGCCCCAAGAGGGTACCCATTCGGCCCACGGACACCGAACGCAATTCCGATCGCTTGCGGAAGCTGTTTGCCGGATCATGGCAAAAAACGCCGATAACAGGCAAATTGCCTCGCGGGAACGCAGTTCGCGGCTTCAGGCAGTTGGTAAAGTCCGCATGCAAGACCGCCTCACTGCGGAAATGCCGACTCTCGAACCCAGACCGGAGCGCCACGTCGAAACTTCGAATGCCCCGTACGAAACTGCCCAGCACAACTGGCAATGCCCTTCCCGACTGGCGGACGCAAGGTCCAGACCGAATTGAACCTTCCACGCGATTTCAATGATAGCGGAAATTCGCCAGGGTAGCGGCGAAGTGGATTATCTTTTGAGGAAGTCTGCCATCGAAGAACAGCAATCCCAATCCGATGATTGCGGCCCCCCCTATCTCGAACATGAAGATTGGCTCCGAAAGGAACAGGTTTCCGAGTAGCAGCGCGGAGACGGGAATCAGCAGCGTGACCAGCATGGCATTGCTGCCACCTGCGCGGACAAGAATCTCGAAGAAGACGACATACGCCAGAGCGGTTCCGAGCAGGGCCAAGGCCACCAAGGCGAGCCAGGTCCCGATTCCCGGTAACGGCAGCGTCCATGGTCGATCCACAACAGCGACCACAACCGAAATGACAAATGTCGACGAAACCAGCTGGCAGGTCGCGGACTTGACCGGCGCAACGTCGGCCAGGTGCCTGCGCCCCCAGAGCACTGCAAATCCGTAGCTCAGTGCACCGGAGAGGCATAGACCGATGCCCAGAAGCCGCGCGTCCTGTGAGAGCGCATCTGGCCACACGATTACGGCCACACCGCCAACACCAATCAGCATCCCGAACATCCGGTTCCTCGTCAATCGTTCCTCCCGAAACGACGCCAAGACCAGTGCAGTGAACAGAGGCGTCATCGCGTTCATGATTGACGCCAACCCGACGCTGACCATGGTTTGTCCGGCATTCAGGAAGCTGAACGGCAGCACATTGTTGAGGACACCCATGACCAGGAAAGGCGTCCAGGAGGACACGCTACGGGGTAGCGAATGGCCGAGAATCCATGACAGCACGAGGAGGAACATTGCGGCGATGCCGACGCGGGCCAGAACAACCGTCAGCGGCGGAAGTTCGACCAGAGCAACTCCAACGCAGAAGAAAGCACCACCCCACAAGACAGAAAGCAAAACCAGAAGGCCCCATTCCGCGCGGTTCATGGTCTTCCGTTCCTGCATGCGAATTTCCTGTACGGCAGCCGCTATGGTCCCGACGACACGATTAATGGAGCATTCCGAGCCCGTCATTCCGAAACTTGTTGTGGTTTTCGAGATGCCGCAGTACGGACGCTGCACCGTCATTGGTGCTCCCGGCCAGAAGAAATCATTTTGCGGTATGCGGCGGGGCACCAAGCCTAACGAAGAAAACCAACCATGAGCGAGACAGCCCTCGATATCAACCAGTACACGCTGAAGATCGATCGGCTGCTAAGTGCGCCGCGCGCCGCGGTGTGGCGTTGCTGGACTGAGGTCGACCTGTTTTGTCAATGGTTCTGTCCGGTACCGTGGAAGGTACCGGAAGCCGATTTTGACCTCCGTCCCGGCGGCCGGATGAATTGCGTCATGACCGGACCTCAGGGAGAGCGGATCGATAATACTGGCATCTGGCTGGAAATCGTCCGGCCGTCCCGGCTGGTCTTCACCGACGCATTTTCCGAGAACTATATGCCTCGGCCCGACCCGTTCATGACCGGCTTCGTCGAACTCTCGGTTGCGGACCACGGCGCAACCCATATGGTCTGGGTCGCACGTCACGCTACCGGGGCGGCCATGCGGCAGCACCTGGAAATGGGCTTCGAAGAGGGATGGCGTGCATCCGCCGATCAACTCGAGCAGTTGGCGCAAAAAATCACTTGATTCCGCCATTCGGGATACGTGCCCCTTGCGACACGGCACGTCTACCGCCTCGACCTCCGCGAACCACTCCTAGAGGCTGGCGCGGACTCCTCGCCTTCGTTGCGCAATGTTCGCCAAGCCAAAACGAGCACGTGCCTCATCGAACACTTCGGGGTCGAAAGGCCCGCCGTACCATTCGAGCATTTCCTGGTGCTCCTCGTGGGCCGGATCGAGAACCGCTTCCAGAAAGTCCATGAAGCCATACGTTCCGCCGACATCCTCTGGCGGACATCTCCGGGCTCCGTCCACCAATACCGGATACTCCACATCCCGGTCGCCGTCACGAACATTCTCAACGATTACATCGTGGCACCAGTAGTCACCGTAGTCGTAAACGTAAACGAACTGTTTCACGCCCCGCGCGATCACGGTGCCTAACCGCAGGTTTCCGGCATTATAAATCTTCGGTTCGTCGCCAAGCTCAGAAAACGACGGATCACCGTAATGCCGACCGTTGATCTCGAATTCCCAGAGGTGCGAGAAGGTCCAGCCCATGGTCACCTGGATCGCCTCGTGCAAGACCTCCAGTGTTGTCGACAAAGGCATGTCGACGCGCCGCCATATCTTCGGTTTGAGTTCCTGCAGTTCAATGCGAAGCTGCGCGATTCGCTCACTCATCATCCCTCACCGTTTGTGCCTTTTTTTTCGCGACGGCATAAGGTCAGTGGCATTGACCGTCAACCGGCAGATCCGTATCGGCCAATTCCGGCAAGAATGAGGTTGTGGTTACCGAACCAGGCCTGAACAACGATGCATGCTTACTCTCAATTCGCTGACCAGGGTAGTCCGGTCCGACGGGGAAGAGGCAACCCGGCGAATTCCGTGGTTCAGAGCGCAGTCCTCTGGAAAGGATGCAGACATCCGAGATGACTTTCAGGCGGTCAAATCCGAGTTGCCGGCCAAATTTCGCGTTTCATGACCGAAGCGAATCGCTTGGTTCGTGATGGCCGATGCCCAGGAAAACGCGCATCTACGATGGCGCAGTTCCATTGCGAGGGAGCAAGCGAGGAGCCCAACGCATTCGAAGCGAAACATGGTTACTATTGATGCAGCGTCAGCCGTGCATGGTCAAAGGCGCCATTCCAATTGGGAGGCTGGCCGAATGGCAGTCCGCCGGTAATCCTGCAACAACAGGACAACGCGAATTTTTTTCGGGAGATCAGATTGCCGCGTTGCCCGGCTGGCAGGAGGGAACGGTAGTAGCGGGGCCCACGCCCCGTTTAACGCCGTCAACGACCGGGTCAGAAAATAACGGTTGCCGTTCTCCTCTACGAGTTCGGGATGAGACTCAAAAATCGAGCTTCAACGCCGATCACCAGCCATTCGGCGCCATTAAATCAAGGCCCTTCAACGTAGGCGGGCCGAAACCGTGAAATGGCGATCGGGACAGGAGTCTCTTTCGGGATGCGGGTGCCGATCGAGTGATCGTCGACAGCGAACACGTTGGTAGTCGCCAATTCCTCGTTCGCCCTGGTAATGGCAGACAAGAGCGCAGCGAGAACCGGCGGGTCGACGCGCTTCACATTACTTCCACCCATGTCTTCATTCCGGACGCCTGGTGCCCGAGCGTGTGGCAGTGCACTAGCCACTTGCCGGGATTGTCGAACATGCACAAGATTTCTCGGCTCGCCTGGCGGTCGACCAGGGTCGTGTCCCGGAAGTGACCAAGTGTGCCGTCGTCCCTGATCTCGTGAAAATGGTGGCCGTGCAGATGGATGCCGTGCGGAAACGCGGTGTCGTTGCGCAGAGTGATGCGGGCTGTCTCACCGCGGGCAAAACTGTGCCACGGTGCCTCGGACATGCCCGAGAGGTCGTTGAAGGCCCAGAAGTCATCGCCCCCGTGCCGTCCGCCCATGGCGCCGCCCTGCATGGCGAGAGTGAGATGGACGGCCCGGTCGGGGTCGGCCTGTGGTATTCTGGCCCGTGACAAAGGCCGGATCGGTGTATCGAAAGGCGTGGGATTCGATCCGATGACCGTGATGGTGCCGAGCGGATAGTGACCCTCGCGGGTCGGCAGCGCGAACGAGACCGGCCCATCCACGTCCAGGATGACGTCGGTCCGTTGCGCAGGGGCGAGCAGCACGTCGCCCAGCGGTACCGGCACAGCGAGTGGCATCCCGTCGTGGGCCACCACCTTGCCGATTCCCCCGGTGATCGTGACCGAAAAAACCCTTGCCGTGGCCGCATTGATCAACCGCAGGCGGACCCTGTCGCCGTGCCGGACCGAATCGCTTGAGAACAGGGCGCGGGCGAAGTTCCCCATCCGGCCAGCATGGGAGAAGTCGTGCAGATCGCCAAAGCTCTCATGCAACTGCTCGGCTTGATCCAGCCGCCAATCGTCAAGGATGACGGTGATGTCGTGGTCAACAATAGGCGGATTTGGCTCTTCGACGATCAGTGGGCCGTAGAGGCCTCTCGCGACCTGCTCCCAGGAACGATGATGGGCATGGTACCAGTATGTGCCGGCATACGGCACTTCGAACGCATAGTGAAAGGTTTCGCCCGGTAGGACCGGCGCCTGGGTCAGACCCGGCACCCCGTCCATCGCGTTTTCAAGATGGATACCGTGCCAGTGAATGGTCGAAGGCTGGTCCAATCTGTTCTCGAAGGCTACCGACAACCGCTCCCCCTGGAGTACGCGGAGTTCCGGTCCGGGCGTCAATCCATTGAAACCAAGCATCCTGGTGGAACCCGAGGACTCCGGAAGGATCCGGACATCCGCGGGTCCGGCCTTCAAACGCTGGGGGCTCATGGCCCGCCCTGTCGAGGGAAGCAGGACGGTCGCGGACGCGGCCAAGGTGAATTCCCGTCGATTCATGGATCTCCTCCCATTGGCAAATCAGGCAGCGTCGTCAGCACCGCCGTCGCCAGAAGGACAAGGCTCACTGCGGCCCACTCGAAATTGATGGATCGTCGCAGGGCAATGGCGGCACTTCGATCGCCACGTATCATCGCCGGAATGAAACGAAGCTTGTTGGCCGCGGCGGCTGCAAGCAGAAGAGCTATCGCGCAAACTTTCGCCAGCAGGATACGGCCGTATCCCGTGCCGACCAGGGAAGCGAAATCCCCGAGCAGGCGCCATGCGATGACGATTCCCGCGACGATCAGAGCGGGCACCGTGAATGCGGCGATTTGCCCGAAACGGTAGCCGAGGCCTGCCGCCCGATCAAAGTCTTCGCTGTTTCCGGCGAGAATCCTGAGCGGCGAAAGCATACCGATCCAGAAGGCGGCGCAACTGAGGTGCAGCAATAACAGGAAGTTGAGCCAGAAGCGCCCGGCATCCGCTACATGGCCGACCAAGGTGAATGACCACAGCACGACCACACCCCCGGCGGCTGCGACATGGAGGCCGACGACAGGAATCCGAATGGCAACGAGAATCGCGATCAAGCCGGCTATCCGAAGGCCGAGTGCCGTCCCAACCGGAGTCTGCCAGAGGAGTCCCAGCATCATGGGATCGACCATACCTGAAAACTCGCCGACCAGGGCGGCGCCTTTCAGGGCGAAACCAGCCACAGCGGTCAGGAGCGCGAGCGTCGCAAGGGTCGTCACCCGCCAAACGAAGGAGGTGCGTAGGCCGCTTGTCTCCCGATGAAAGACGATGCGGACCAGAATCAGGCCGATGCTTGCGAGTGCCCCGAGATAAAGTAGAAATCGCACAAAGACTGAAGCGAGTTCCCAGGTGTCAGGCATGAATCATTTCACCGTGAACGAGATCTCGTTGCGCGTGGCGTGTCCATCCGCCGAAAGGCCTCGCCATTCGATACGGTAAACGCCGCGGCCCATGTCGAACAGAGGAAGCACGAAACGGGTCGCGAAAACGGTCTGGCCACCAAGATCGAGATCGACAGTCTCGTTTTCGTCGTGGGTCATTCGGACACGCGTGAGGCGAATGCTCCTGGTAAAGGAGAGGACGATGTGGGTCGGCGCATCGGTCAATTCGGCGCCGTTCTCCGGTACAGTCACATCAAGACCCGAATGGGCAAGCACCAGCGTTGCCGTCAGTGCCAAAAAAACGGCTGGAAGAAATGCCTTCATCGTGGTTCCCTCATCGTATGGCGTTGGCGCAAAACGTTTGGTGTCGGCGCGCAACGGTTTTCCGACGTGGTCGACAGTCGCGGCAGGTCATCAGCATCTCGTCCGGCGCAACATCCACGAAACGACAGTCGTGGGCACAACGCCGCGTGCAACCGTCAATTGAATCCACTCGTCGCCATGGTGACCAAGTCCGAAAATAACACGAACCTGCGGTGAAGTGACCCCTTTCTGTCGGGCGGGTTCCGGTCGTGGCAGGACACTCCGTTCGCCGCATGAATCTCCCGGCCAAGCTGTGCGTTTGCCGAGTTTGTGCCGGCACGTTCACCATGGGCGATCGCCAACCCCCTTTTGGCTACGTCGTCCCGGTTGCCAATGTGGAGTTTTCCGCAACATAATTGGCTGAAGCCACGACACCGGGCGCGGACCCGATCAGTGACATGCCCTGCCAAGCACCTTCAACCTCCAGTAATTGTAGGGAAGCGGCGTGACGAAGCCAGCTGCCAACATGATCGGCACAACCCACCAGGTCAGCTTGGCTCCCCCGGTCAGTGTCCAATCAACCATGTTCATCATGGACTCCATGGCGACCATAGAGATGAAGGACATGCCGATCGCTGTCCGGAAGGCAGTTCTGAGGTCCATCTGGCGGATCAGGATCAGCGTTTCGAGGGCAATCGAAGTCAGCAGGCCGTTCATGATCGCGAGGGTCATGATCGCCAACGTCGGCCAAGGAATGCCCGTGACCTGGAAGAACGCGATTGTGCCAAAATCGCCGATGGCGCAACCGAGCAGACACCAGGCCGTGTTCTTCGATGCCCGACGCCAAGTGTGACGGCATCGCCAGTCAATCGTGGTTCTTTCGGCTATGGAGATCATGCGAAACCTCTTGATTCGTCTCAATCCAAAATATAAGGTCTCCAGTTACTGGAGGGTCAAGGGGGCCGCAGGTGAATATATCCACCGCCTCGAAGGCAGCCGGACTGCCGGTGAAGACGGTCCGCTACTATGCGGACATCGGGCTGGTGTCGGCACCGTCAAGGTCGGTAGCGGGGTACAGGACCTACGATGAAAGTACCGTGCGGAAACTCGTGTTCGTGCGCAGAGCGAGGGAATTCGGATTCTCTATCGGAGAATGCAGGGAACTGTTGAGCCTCTACGAGGACCAGCGTCGCTCGAGTGCCGACGTCAAACGGATTGCCACAAAGAGGCTGAAGGAGGTTGCAGAGAAACAGCGCGAACTGAAGTCGCTGCACGACGAACTCATCCACCTCGTCGACGCATGCAAGGGCGACGACAGACCGGATTGCCCGATCATCGACGGTCTCGGCAACCGATACGAGGGAGCCCGAACTCCATCCCGGCCAAAGTCGTGAAGCGCCCAAGGCCGGGATGTGCGTTTTTCCGGGCTGGCCGCGGCACGGCAGGGTGTATGGCACGACAATCGAGCCAGTCGGTACGCGACAGCGCGGCCGTAGAGAGTTCAGGTCCGGCATTTGGAGAACGGATTGGTTGGCCGCAATCAGAGCGGATTCCTTAATGAACGTGCGTATGGCACGCTCATGGAATTAATCCGCGCAACCGTTCGCAGGGGAGCCATCCGGCGCATCCACAGCCATGAACATGCCTGGCTCCGGAAACGAAATTCGAACAGCGACATCACAAAGATCGCCGGGTTACAATCCATGCGGTTGCGTTCAATCTCACGGTGTAGGATGAAAGCTGGTTGTCACATGAGGCGAGAGCGCGACGGGGAGCGGGCCGGTTGCGCAACAGGAAAACCCCGGGCGGAGGCGTTTGTGATGCGAAGACCGTTTGCCAAGGCGACGAAGGAAACGATGATACGTTCGGTCAGACATTTGGCAATGGCGCTGCTGCTGACGCCCATCGCGGTTTCGGCGGGTTCTGCCAGTGAGCTGCACGTCGCGGCCTGGAACCTCGAACACCTGGACGATACCGATGGCGATGGTTGTGTCGGTCGGAATGATTCCGACTATGCCGCGCTCGCGCAGCGCATCGAGGAATTGGACGCCGACATCGTCGCGTTCCAGGAGGTCGAGAACGCCCAAGCGGCTCGCCGCGTGTTCAAGGCATCCGGATGGCATGTCGAAGTGTCGGAGAGGCCGACAAGGCGGCAGAGTCGCGCCTGCTGGGACCGTCCTGAGGCGCAGCTTGGTCATCTGGCGACAGGATTCGCCGTCAGGCGTGACATTGCATATCGCCGCCATGTCGATCTGAAGGTGCTCGGCGGCGACGGTGCCTTCCAGCGCTGGGGAACGGACATCACCATTACGGCAGGAGGCCGGGACCTGCGTCTCTTGTCAGTGCACCTCAAGAGCGGCTGCTGGGGTGACGCGCAGGATCGGGACAACAAAAGGCGGGATACTTGTGTGACGCTGCATGGCCAGTTCGAACACCTCAAGGCATGGGTGGACGCACGGATTGCCGAAGGCACGGCCTTCATCATCCTGGGAGACTTCAACCGCCGTCTCGCCTTGCCTGGAGACTGGGGCTGGCAGCTGCTGTCCCAAGCCTCGGTACCACTCCACCTTTTGACAGCGGGCGTACATTTTGACTGCGACCCTCGTTTCTCGGAATTCATAGATCACATCGCTGTTGGCGGCGGAGCCGAGACGATGCTCGTGGAGGGTTCTTTCCGGGAATGGCCGCGCCGTGAGCCGCATCCGGATCACTGCGCGATTTCTGCAGCCTTCCGGCTCGGTCTGTAACAGAACACGACGCACGCATTGAGACTCGCTGAAGAGCCCGCTCTCCGGCGACAATTTCCCTGTCATCATGCCGTTCGTGCCAAAACGGGAGGTAGGGAACCGTCGTATTCCGGATTTTTCTCCACCGGGAAATCCGAAACCTTGTCAAGCGGCAACAGGCCGAATATTCATTCCGCGAATTCGGAGATCTTCAAATGCGCGCACGGATCTATCAGCCAGCACCCAGCGCCATGCAATCCGGCACCGCACGGTCGAAAAACTGGATTCTCGAGTTCGAGCCCGAATCCTCGCGATCCATCGATCCCCTTATGGGCTGGACCGGATCATCCGACACCAGAAACCAGGTGCGGCTGGAGTTTGGCAGCCGGGAAGACGCCGTTTCCTACGCGAGGAGCAAGGGAATCGCGTTCAGGGAATCCAGCCCCAACGTGCGCAAGCCGATTCTTCGCAAGCGAGGTTATGGCGAGAATTTCGCCCATGATCGCAAGGAAAGCTGGACGCACTGAGCAGTTCTCTCTCGCGCTGCGAGAGAGCAAGAAGCGGAACAATCGGTTTCGCCCGTTGAAACGGGCACGGCAAAGATTGGGCGTTTCCCGTCCGTCCGAGCCGGACCTGCCCTTTGCGAGCCGCCTATCGCTTCCATCCAGGGCCAAGAGAAACGAATGACGCTAAAGGTTTCAAGGGACTGACCCCCTGAACATGTTCAAATTCCGAGGCGCCTGCCGAACGCGATGCCGCGGCGTCTCGTCCTAAAGTTTGGACCTGATCAGATCACAAGTCTCGGAAATACCGTACGCAGCGATGAATCCTCCGAACCGAGGCCCTTGTGAGGCACCGAGCAACACTTCGTAGATTGCCTTGAACCATTCTCGAAGCGGATCGAACTGCAGGTCTCGACCGACTGCATACACGATTCCCTGCAAGGATTCGGGATCCGTTGCGCCATCCCACGACTCCAGGCGCCGGACGAGCTCCAGGAGCGCCGACCTCTCCCTGGCGGAAGGTGCGCGGAATGACTTCCTCGGCCGTTCGATATCCTCGAAATACCTGATGACGCCTTCCGCTGCCCTGTCCAGACCGGGATGGGTCTCAGGGCTCGCATCCGGAGCATACTTGCAAATGAACTTCCAGAGCGTCGATTCATCGCCCGCGGCCGCCGCAGAAGCAAGATTGAGCAACATGGAATAGGAGAGGACCATGTCGGATGACGGGGGCGTGCCATCGTGAACGTGCCAGACCGGATTTTTGAGCTTCTGCTCTGGCGATTGTTGCGGATACGCAACCAGATGCTGGTGATACTCGTCAAATGCCTTGGGGACGATCCCAAGGTGCAACCTCTTGGCCACCCGCGGCTTCGGGTACATGAAATAAGCCAGGCTTTCAGGTGACGCGTAACGAAGCCATTCTTCGATAGATAGCCCGTTTCCCTTTGACTTGGAGATCTTTTGCCCGTGCTCGTCATTGAACAGTTCGTAGCTGAGGCTCACCGGCGGGCGCTTTCCGAGCGCACGGCAAATCCTGCTCGATTGGACCACAGAGTCGATCAGGTCCTTCCCCGACATTTCGTAATCGACCCCGAGCGCGGCCCAGCGAAGCGCCCAGTCGGGTTTCCACTGCATCTTGACGTTACCGCCCGTGACCGGGATTTCGATCTTTTCGCCGTCAGGTTCGGCATAGACAATGGTGCCACGCTCCGGGTGCCTTTCCAGGGTCGGAACCTGGAGCACATGGCCGGTGCGGGGACTGACAGGCAGGAATGGCGAATACGTTTCGCGTCTGGCCGGACCCAGGGTCGGCAGCATGATCTCCATGATCCTTTCGAATTGCTCGAGCGCAACCAACAGCATTTCGTCGAACCTGCCGGCCCGATAATAGTCGGTCGACGACGCGAATTCGTAATCGAAGCCAAAACCGTCGAGGAACTCGCACAACCTGGCATTGTTGTGCTGGGCGAATCCTTCGTGCGTCCCGAACGGGTCACGAACCTTCGTCAACGGCAGATTCAGGTCTTCCATCAGTTCTTCCTGGCGAGGCACGTTCGTCGGAACCTTGCGAAGCCCGTCCATGTCGTCGGAAAAACAGATCAGGCGCGTTGGAATGTCGGAAAGCACCTCGAATGCCTGCCGCACCATGGTCGTTCGGACAACTTCGCCAAAGGTCCCGATATGGGGAAGACCGGATGGTCCGTACCCGGTCTGAAACAAGACGTAACCCTTCGACGGCGGCTCCCCGGAAAGTCGTTCAAGGAGCTTTCTTGCCTCCTCGAATGGCCATGCCCTTGACGACTCCGCGTAAGGGCGCAGGGCGCTAGCGGGCTCATGTTCTGCTACCATTTCGTCACCTGTTCCCACTGGATCAATTTTCCGAGACAGCCCTCGTCTATCCGAAGAGAACGCCTGTTCGAATGACGCCACGTATACGTGTTGTCATTCGCTACTCAAGCATGCCTGGCAATACCGCCAGGCGTGGGGTTGCGAATTCCGCTCGACGAGATCTCGAGCGTCGGGCCTTCCAGCAGGGACCAGCAGGGTGTTCCCGACAAAGCCAGTCTTCCCGCATCCCCAGGCGCAAGCCGGAATTGCCGATACGATCGCGCAGCGACGGAACCCGCGGCCCGCAGTCTCTGGTTCGGGCGCGAGACAACCGCCACGGGAAAATTCTCGAGAATCCAGCGCCAGTCATTCCAACGATGGAACCCGACAAGGTTGTCGGCTCCCATGATCCAGACGAACCTGACCCCCGGATACATCGATCTCAGTGCTTTGAGGGTTTCAGACGTGAATCCGGTTTCCAGTTCAAGCTCGAGGTCGGACACCAGCAATCTGGGATGCAGTGCGAATCGGCGTGCAGCCGCCAGCCTCTCCGAAATCGGCGCCGGTGCATCTGGCTTGAGCGGATTGCCTGGAGAGACCAGCCACCAGACCCGATCGAGCCTGCACCGCTTCAACGCCTCCAGCGAGACGTGAAGGTGGCCGGAATGTGGGGGATCGAATGACCCGCCGAACAGTCCGATACGCATCCCGGGAATCGCAAACGGTATCCGGGACCTCACCAATTCAAGGCCACTCCACGCCGGCAGGGAACACCGAAGATCCTGCACAGACCTGCCGGTCACCCCGGATGATCACAATTCCGGGTTTCCGCCGAGTGAACGCACTCGGGACACGGCATTTGACTCTGCCGTATTGCGGCATGCTCACGCTCTTCTCCGAGATTGTCGCCCAACCGCAAAATCGATAGACGGCGCTTGATCGAGAAGCAAGGCGGGAAACGGGACAGATGATGGCGCAGCACCAGTATGTCTTCCACATGGACGGGCTTTCCAAGTCTTATCCCGGAGGGAAGACCTGCTTCGAGAACATCCGGCTCTCATTCCTGCCCGGAGTCAAGATCGGTGTCGTTGGCGTCAACGGTTCGGGCAAATCGACCCTGATGCGCATCATGGCGGGAATCGAGACGGACTATGGAGGCGAAGCGTGGGCTGCGGACGGCATCAGGGTCGGATACCTGCCGCAGGAACCCGAACTCGATGCGAATCTCGATGTCCGCGGGAACATAATGCTGGGTGTCAAGGATAAGCTGGATGTTGTCGAAAGGTTCAATTTCCTCGCGATGAACTACTCCGACGACATCGCTGACGAAATGACCCGCCTGCAGGACCAGATCGATGCGGAAGACCTGTGGTCGCTCGATTCCCGCATCGACATAGCCATGGACGCCTTGCGCTGCCCTCCTGACCACGCGGAAGTCGGGACACTCTCGGGCGGCGAGAAACGCAGGGTCTCACTGTGTCGGCTGCTTCTGGAAGCACCGGACATGCTGCTACTTGACGAACCGACCAATCATCTCGACGCCGAGACTGTCGCCTGGCTCCAGCAGCATCTCGTCAACTATCGGGGCACCTGCCTGATCATCACCCACGACAGGTACTTTCTGGACAGGATCACCGGGTGGATTCTTGAACTCGATCGTGGACGTGGAATTCCCTACGAGGGCAATTACTCTTCCTGGATCGAACAGAAGGCAATCCGCCTCGAACAGGAGAACCGCGATCAAAGGTCGAAAAGAAAAGTCCTCGAGCGGGAACTGGAGTGGATACGCCAGAGTCCCCGGGCTCGCCAGGCAAAGCAGAAGGCCAGGATCGATGCCTACAACACGCTCGCGTCCCAGACGGAACGCGAACGTATCCGGAATGCGCAGATCGTCATTCCCAACGGTCCTCGGCTCGGCTCCAAGGTCATCGACGTCAAGGGCCTGCGCAAGGGTTACGGCGACACCCTTTTGTTCGACGACGTGAACTTCAGCCTGCCTGCGGGCGCCATCGCCGGAGTCATCGGCCCGAACGGGGCCGGGAAAACCACGCTCTTCCGATTGCTGGCCGGCCTGGAAAACCCTGACTCCGGTTCGATCGAACTCGGAGAAACGGTAGAGTTCTCGTACGTTGACCAGTCGAGGGACCATCTCGACGATGACCGGTCGGTCTGGGAGGAGATTTCCGACGGCCTCGAGTTCATCTGGTTGGGCGATGCAGAGATGAATTCGCGAGCATACTGTTCGGCGTTCAATTTCAAGGGCAGCGACCAGCAAAGGCCGGTGTCATTGCTCTCCGGCGGCGAGCGAAACCGCGTTCACATGGCAAAGCTTCTCCGTCACGGCGGCAATGTCCTTTTGCTTGACGAACCGACAAATGACCTCGACGTCGAAACTCTTCGGGTTCTCGAAGACGCAATCGCCGACTTCGCCGGTTGTGCGGTAATCATTTCCCACGACCGCTTTTTCCTCGACCGCATCTGCACGCATATCCTGGCCTTTGAAGGCGACAGTCACGTCGAAATGTTCGAAGGCAACTTTGAAGACTACGAAAAGGACAAGAAAAGGCGTCTCGGAACCGATGCACTCGTACCCAAGCGGGTGAAATACCGAAAATTCACCCGCTGATCAGGTCTTGCCATTCACCCGCAGCATCGTTTTCTGCAGGTGCGCAACGCACGAGACCGAATCTGGACACCGTTCGACGCCGGACACGATGGCCGATTTCGGTTGTCATACTCCTGGCGAACATTCACGGAGTCCTGGGGCGTGTATTCAATAACCTGTTCAGCCAACGCCGCTTCTCGGCAACGGCAGTTCCGACCTAGTGTGCACAGCATTTCAGGCACAATTTCCGCACCCCAGAAACCCAGCTTGCCACAGCCATGAAAAACCGCACCCTCCTGACATGGTTTTCACTCGGTCATTTCGCCAACGACTGGTCGGTCGGTTCGCTTTGGCTGATCGTGCCGGCGGTTGGCATCGCCATGGATCTTTCACCGGCTGAAGTTGGCCTGCTGTTCACGATCTGCAACTTCGGCGGCGCGCTCGCTTACCTGCCAGCCGGAATTCTCGCCGATCATGTCTCGAACCGTGGCCGCCTGCTGGTCGCCACGTTCTGGTGGGTCGCCGTCGGTTACCTGCTCGCCGCCATGGCACCTGGATTCTGGAGTCTCGCGGTGCTGCTCGCCATCGCGATCATGGGCGATGCAGCATGGCACCCCATCGCCTCGGGCGTGCTCGTTCGTGAAAACAAGGAACGGCGCGCTCACGTACTTGGCATTCATGCCATCGGTGGCTCGCTGGCGGAGGTGCTGTCGCCGCTCGCCGCCGGCTTTCTTCTCGCTTACATCGATTGGCGCGAGGCGCTGGCGGTCTCGGCGCTTCCCGCCGCGTTCATGGGCTTCTTCTTCTTCATCTGGGTGGCGCGTGCGGTTCCGCGTGTCGAGAAAAAGTCGATCAGCCAGCAGGACATGCTCGGTCTCCTGAACATGTGGCGGCAGGGTCACGGTCTTCGCATGGTGGCGATGATCTGCCTCTACAACATGGCGCTGATGGCGCTTCTCAGCATGATCCCGCTCTATCTCGCGGACCGGTACGGATTCGGGCCGGAAGCTGCCGGCATCGCGTTCTCGGCCATGCTGATTGTCGGCGCACTTGCGCAACCCTGGGTCGGCAAGATCTCCGACATCGCCGGACGCCGGCCGGTGGTCGTATTTGGCAAACTCATGGCGGCACTGGCGATCGGGTTACTGGTTTTTCAGCCTTCGCTGTGGGCAATGATCGCCGCGATGACGGCAGCGGTCGCCGCGCTGAAAGCGATCCGCGCAGCCGTTCTCGCTGGAGCGGTCGATCACACCGGCCACAGCGAAGGGACGACCCTGGGCCTCGCCTTCGCGCTGCTGAACGGTATCGGTGCACTTGGCGCAGTGCTCGCCGGCATCGCGGCGGGATTCTCGTGGTCGCACATGTTCGGCCTCGCCGCCGCCTTCGCGTTCTTCGCCGCATCACTGGGCATCGTCACGATCTTCGGGAACGCGGCAGCTTCTGCCACGACGAAAATCGCCGAGCGCACCGAAGAGTCTTCGTAGCGGGCTTGGGCGAAGTCTGGAAGCTGCTGGACTACTTGGAGGGGCCTCGCTTCCGGTGATTTGACCAAAATCGCCGGCAATGTGCTGGCCCCAACGGCAGGACACGCCCCATGGAACAGAGGCGCCCCGGAGCGAAGCGCGTATGCCTGATGACACCTTGCGTTGTTCAACAGCAGAGGGTCCGCAGAGGCGATGGGGGTAATTCAAGCCTCCGCAATTCGCGTATCCGACATTGTGGTCCTCCCGAAAGGCTCGGTGCCGGGTCGCGAGATCAGGCCGATTCCGTCCAGCACACCGTGCAACCGCTGCGCGAGACGAGGACGAGGCGTATGCTTTCAATCCGGATAATCCTTCTGACATTGTCCACAAGAGCCAATGGCGGTACCCGACCGATCGACTTCACCGGTGTCCCAGTGGGCGCGCCGATTCACCGGCCAGCAATTGTCCGGGGTGGCCGTTGCCTCGTTCCGATGACGGCTGAAACCAGGCGCATGCGAGAACCACTTTAAAGAAAGGCCGGGGCGAAGATTGACCGTCATGACTGTTCAGATCATCATTGCCGACGCGACCTTCCCAAGGTTTGATTCCCGACCACCGCCTTGCCAGTGATCATGCGCCGGCGATTCCTCGGGAAGGTGAGCAGGATTGAGCAAAGGAACCCGATGTGAAGATTGAATGCGTGGCCCCGACGAAAAGCCGGGTCGGTGAGGGCGCGGTCTGGGACGACCGCGACGAAGTGTTGTGGTGGGTGGATATTCCGGCCGGGCTGATTTACTGTTTTGACCCTGCGACGGGCAGAAACCACGCGATTGACTACGGTGAACCGGTCGGTTGCCTGGCCGTTCGCGAAAGCGGGGGGCTGGTCCTCGCCACGAAGACAGGGTTCTGGCTGTTCGATCCGAAGACCGGCGATCGCGAGGCGATCCACGACCCGGAATCCCATCTCGAAATGAACCGCTTCAATGACGGCACGACCGACGGTGCCGGCCGTTTCTGGGCAGGGACCATGAAGGAAGGCGGCGAACCCGAACCCGTCGGCCGCTTCTACCGCCTCGATCCCGACCATAGCGTTGCCGCCGGTCCGGGAGGGATTCACACGTCAAATGGAATCGCCTTCTCCCCGAGCGGAGACCGCATGTATTTCTCCGACAGCAACAAGGGCGTACGAACGATCTGGCAATGCGACTATGACCTCGTTACAGGCGAACCTGGGAATCCGGAGGTTTTTTTCGATACGCGATCGGTTGCAGGCAGGCCCGACGGGGGAACGGTCGATTCCGAAGGATGTTACTGGCAGGCGGGCATCGACGGCTGGCAGGTCTACCGGATCTCGCCAAACGGCGAAGTCCTCATGGCCATAGACATGCCCGTCGAGAGACCGAGCAAGCCGATGTTCGGGGGCAACAACCTTGATGTTCTCTTCGTGACATCGCTTGGAGTCGGTCTAACGGCCGGCACCGAGTCACACCAGAAAGACGCGGGAAGCCTTTTTGCCATCACCGGACTCGGAATTCGTGGTATTCGACAAACGCGTTTTGCCGGATGACACCCACATCCACCTCCCGGACGCAACTTTAATCAACTGACCGCAATTGCGATCCTTCGCCATGGGCGTACTCCCAAGCCCACGTGCCACCCGCAACCGGACCATTTCGATGAAGTCGTTCGGCGGCGACAATAAAACGGGCATCCAAATGAAACGGCTACTCATCTCCGGCGCTTCCGGTAACCTGACCGCCGTCTGCAGGGAACGGCTCACCCACATGGCGGAAATCATTCGCCTTTCATGCCGGGGTGATATCGGAGAACCGCAACCGCACGGAGAAATCATGTGATGTGATCTTGGCGACAAGTCCGAAGTCGATGCCTTGGTGAAGGGGTGTGACGGCATCGTTTACATGGGCGGGCAATCGGTCGAAGCGCCGTGGGGCATCATACGCCGGGCCAACATCGATGGCATGGTCAACCTCTACGAAGCGGCACGAAAGCACGGCGTCAAGCGTATCGAATTCGCCAGTTCCAACCATGCAATCGGGTTCTACCGGCAGACAGAATTGCTCGATGCCGGCTCCCCGACGCGTCCGGACGGTCTTCACGGGTTCTCTAAGGTCTTCGGAGAAGCTCTCGCATCGATGTACCATGACAGGTTCGGGATCGAGACCGCCTGCATTCGAATCGGGTCCTGCTTTCCTGAACCGGCCGACCACCGAATGCTCTCCACGTGGATGAGCCACGAAGACTTCACACGCTTGATCGAGTGCATTTTCGCGGTTCGGAAGCTGGGATACCTGATCATCTACGGGGTTTCGGACAATGACACGACCTGGTGGGACAACCGGAAGGTCTCTTACCTGGGTTGGCGGCCCCGGGAATCTCCGAGGAATTCAGGGGTTGACTGGACGAACGAATGGATCCGCCGGATACAGATGATGCACGTGCGGTCAACCAGGGCGGAACTTTCGCGGTCGATGTCATCCAAGAGGACTGAGACGGGCCCTTGCGGAATCTTCGGACGACAAGAACAACCGGTCTGGGTTCCGGCTGGCCTTCATCATGCAACGCGTCAATGATTGAAGCGGGTGAAGCGGTGTTCGCACGCAGGGATGGCATTTCTTCCGGGCCGCTTTCTGGCCTCACGCGGCCTGGTAGTAACCGGCAGTCAATACGGAATTCGCTTCGAGATGTAGGTGGCGAACTCGAAGTTCGGTCGCTCGAGATGAGACAGGTGGCCAGGCGATGAAAGGCCGGAACGAACTCCGGCAAAGACGCGTTCGGTACATCCCCTGTCTTCATCATTGACTTCGTCAAGCAGGCGTTTCAGATCGGCGAAGTGCTCCCTGCCCCGGGGGTCGTTGGCGAATTCCTTCGCCAGCCCGCCGCCAAAGTAGATCCGCACCGTTCCCGGTGCCGTTGGGTATAACGACAGGTACCAGAAATATCCCGGAGTCAGTGTCACGAGCATGCTGGGATAGATGGCAAACAGATAGGTCGTGAACCGCCGCTCGCCGGAGAGCCTGGTATTGTCGGGATGAGCGACGGAGAGAAAAAATTCCTCCTCTTTCTGCAACGTGTGGTAGTTGAATGCATTTCGCCCTTCCGGACATTCGATTTCGTCCACTTTCGACAGGCCGCCGATCGTCGCCGCATGGCAAACCGGGAGATGATAGCTCTCCATGAAATTCTCGGCGAGAATCTTCCAGTTCGTGTTCCATTCGTGGACCTCGAAAAAGGCCTGCGAATAGTTCTCCATCTTGTAGTCGCCAACCATGTCCTCGATTTCGCGGAAAACCTCCCGCGCAGGAGCGACTTCCGGGTTGAGCGAGACAAGGACCCACCCCAGCCATTCCTCGCAGCGGATTTCAGGCAAGCGGTAACATGACCGGTCAAACTCCTGGTTCCTGGCCATCCCGGGTGCTCCCCGAAGCCTTCCGTCCAGCCCGTATGTCCAACCGTGGTAAGGGCAGACAATCGTCCGGGTATTTCCCTTGCCCGACAGCAGCACTGACATGCGGTGCCGACAGACGTTGGATTGGGCCCGGAGATTTCCCTGCATGTCCCGAACCACCATGATCGGCTGACCTGCCAGTTCGGAAGCGAAATAGTCGCCCGGGTTGCGAAGTCCATCCGAACGCCCGATGCAGAACCACTCCCTTCGAAAGATGTTCCGGATTTCCTGGTCCAGGAAATCCTCGGATACATAGACGCTTTTTGGCATTGCCCGAGCCCGTTCAAAAGGCACCGAGACACATTCCGCCAACTCTCGTGCGGCGTTGTCGAAACCGACAAGATCATCCATTGGAACGTATTCCCCAAACCACCGATCGATCGCGTTCCGTTTCCAGCATTCGTTCCCAAATTTGTGCCCTGCGTCAACAGCTTTCGGGTGTTTCGCAGAAAGCCGGTGCAAATACGGCAAAAATTCCCGCAACCGGGCCGGGTTCGCCGGACAGGCCGGACCACGGACCGGGCCGAACTTCCCGTCACCTGCCACAAATTCCCTTGCCAAATCCCGATCATGCGGGCATTTCTTGGCGTGTTCTCCCGGTTGCCGGGCAATCGGCTCGCTGCACATTTGCGGCCGAGTCCTGCGACCCCTCAAAGACACGAAAACACGAGGTGACAAATGACATACGCACTATCGAGACGACGTTTCCTGCAGGCGGCAGCCTTTGCCAGCACTTCGGCCCTGCCGGGTGTCCTTCCCGGCGTTTCCTTTGCCGCTGACGACAGGAAACTGACCGTGAGATTTAACCGGGACTTCGACAGCCTGGACCCAGGTTTCTATGTCGGGGGTCACCCCAACAACGACATCAACTGGTGTTGCATGCCGTCGCTCGTCCACTATGGTCCGGGAGGCTGGGTTCCGTCGCCGTTTGTCAACAGCGTCGTCGTTCGCGATTCCATCCATATCGACTTCGAACTGAAGCCGGGCCTGATGTGGTCGAATGGCTTCGGTGAACTGACGGCTGACGATGTCGCGTTCAGCTACGAACGCATGACCACGAGCGAGTGGAAAAACGATTACGTGGCATTCGACAGGGTCGACGTGACCGGCACGCACACGGGGACCATTGTTCTGAATCAGCCGTTTTCCCCCTTCATGAACACGACGCTCGCTTCCGGAACCGGGATCATTCTCTCGAGAAAGGCATTGGAAAGCGTTGGCGGAACTTACACGACCGAAGTCCCGGCAACGTGCGGCCCGTACGTGTATGAATGGACCCCGGGGCAAAGAGTCGTCTTGACGAGGAACCCGGAGTGGACCGGCGACATTCCGTATTTCGACACGATCGAAGGCATTGTCGTGACCGAAGATGACTCGGCCGCCCTGGCTTTCGAAGCCGGCGAACTCGACTGCGCGCAGATCTCTTCGGAAGCCCTGGCGCGCTACCGCAAGGACCCTCCCGCCGGAAGCACTCTGACGGTCGCCGGTGCCCTGCAGTACATGTGGCTCGGGATGAACACCGATCACCCGAAGTTGCAGGACGTACGGGTGAGGCAGGCGATCCAGCGGGCCGTGGACCAGGCAAGCATTATCGAAGCGGCCTATGCCGGCACGGCGGAACCGTCGTTCGGTGTCGTCAGCCCGGGCCTTGTCGGCAAACGGACCAGTGCCGGTTACTCCTATGATCCGGCCATGGCCAAGAGCCTGGTCGACGAAGCAGGAGCATCGGGCCTGAACCTCACGCTGAGAACCCTCAACAACCAGGAACGCGTTCTCGCCGCGACGATCATCCAGGCCAATCTCGCCGAAATCGGCATCAACGTGACGGTCATGCCGCTCGATGCGGGACCGTTCTGGGAAATGGGCCAGGAAAGCAAGGGCGACACCTGGAAAGACCTGGAAATCTGGATCATGCGTTACGGGTCCGGGCCTGACCCGTATGAACCGTTCCAGTGGTTTGTCAGGGACCAGGTCGGAATCTGGAACTGGGAACGCTGGTCCTCGGATGAATTCGAAAACCTGTTCGCCGAGGGCATCGAGGAAGTCGACCCCGGCAAACGCGCCATGATCTACACACGGATGCAGGAAATCATGGAAGAAACGGGCGCCTATGTCTGGCTTACCCATGAACCAGAGGTGTTCATTCATCGTGATGACATCGCGACTCAATTCGCGCCGTCTGGCGAAATGCAGCTGGCGTATTTCGCCGCGGCCTGACGCCGCTGCGCCGCCGGGTCGGTCAACCCGGCGGCGCTACCCGTTCCCGGCATGCTGATCTACTTCTTCAAGCGGATCGGACTCGCGATCCTGATCGTCTTTGTCGCGGTCTTTTCGCTCTTCGTTGTGCTGCACGCGATTCCAGGGGACCCGGTCAGCATTGCTCTCGGCCCCAGGGCCACGCCCGAGATTCAGGCGGCTTACGCGGCCAAGATGCATCTCGACAAACCGCTCGTCACGCAACTCCTGATCTTTTTCGGGAACGTGCTGCAGGGCGATCTCGGGACCGACGTGTTCAGCAACCGAAGCGTCACGACGATCCTGGTCGAGCAGCTGCCCTACACGATCACGCTCGCAGTTGCGTCTCTCGGTTGGGCTGCGCTCATCGGCATCCCCATCGGGTGCCTTTCGGCAACCCGGCGCGGCAGCTGGGTCGACCGGTTAACCGGGATCGTCTCGATCGGAACCATCGCCATTCCATCGTTTCTCGTGTCGATCTGGGCGATTCTCCTGTTTGCGATCTACCTCAAGCTGTTTCCCGTCATCGGGGCCGGAGACGAAGGCGACATCGTGGATCAGGCCCGGCATCTCGTCCTGCCATCCTTCGCGGTCGGACTTGGATGGGTCGGCTATCTCGCGCGCATGGTCCGAGCCTCGATGCTGGAGGTCATGGGCGAGAATTACATCCGTTCCGCACGTGCATTCGGCTTGCCCGAACGCAAGATCATCTATCGTTACGCGCTCAGGGTCGCCATCCTGCCGACGATAACCCTGATGGGGGTCGGATTCGGTGGACTGCTTTCGGGAACGGTGTTCGCCGAAATCATTTTTGCCCGTCCGGGGATCGGCAAGATCATTTACGACATGGTCCTGAACCGGAACTTTCCGGTTGTCCAGGGAGCCGTCATGGTCACGGTTGCCCTCTATGTCGTCGTCACGCTGATCTCCGATCTCATGGTCGCGTACCTCGATCCCCGCGTTCGCGACACCCTGTGAAGGCAATGGCGGCGATATCTCCAACTTCGATCGGAAACTCGATCCGGGAACGGGAAAAGCTCTTTCTTTTCCTCAGCAACAGGCTTGGGGTGCTCGGATTCGTACTCGTTGCCATGTTCTTCATCAGCGCTCTGTGCGCTCCCTGGCTCGCGACCCACGATCCGAACCAGCTGGACATCCCGGCCCGATTGTCGGGGCCGAGCGCGGACCACTGGCTCGGTGCCGACCAGCTTGGACGGGACACGTATTCCCGAATCCTCTACGGGGGCAGGGTCGCGCTGAAAGTCGCCGCCATTGGCGTGACCGCGTCGCTGGTGATCGGACTCGTTCTCGGGATGATCGCGGGCTACGGTCCCCGTTGGCTGGACAATGCCCTGTTGCTGGTCTTCGACACGATTCGATCGTTTCCAACCATCGTTCTTGCCCTGGCGGCGGTTTCCCTGCTCGGCCCCAGTCTCAACCTGGTTCTCTCCATTGTCATCATCACGAGTATCCCCGGTTATGCGCGCCTGGCCAGGACCAGTACGCTGGCGCTCAAGAACACCGAATTCATCCTTGCCGAACGCGCGATCGGTGCGCGTGCGCGCAGGGTTTTGTTCCTCCATGTCATGCCAAATATCGTCGGCCCCCTGCTGATTCTCGCGGCCATGGATGTCCCGGTGGTCGTGACCATCGAGGCCGGGCTCAGCTTCCTTGGTCTCGGTGTCCTTCCGCCCACTGCCAGCTGGGGGACGATCCTCAACGAGGGGTACCTGGTCATTCGCACATCGCCCTGGCCGGTCATCGCGGGCGGCATTCCACTGGTTCTGACGACCCTCGGATTCACGCTCCTTGGAGAGACGCTCCGGGACATTTTTGACCCCAAGCTTCGGGGCAACCGCTAGATCATGGAAGCGATGAACGATACGCTGGTCGACATCCGCAAGCTCAGTGTCGATTTCCTGACGGTGCGCGGACGGGTCCATGCACTGCGCGATGTCAATGTCCGGGTTCCTCGTGGGAAAGTCATCGGAATCGTCGGCGAGAGCGGCTCGGGGAAAAGCACGCTCGTCTGGGCCGTCATGCGCCTGCTCGCGGGGAACGGGACAGTCACGTCCGGGTCCATCACCTTCAAGGGCCAGGATATCCTTAAGCTCGACGGATCAGCGTGCCGGAGTTTTCGCGGCGAAGACATTACGATGATCTTCCAGGATCCGATGACTGCCCAGATTCCCGTGCTCAACTACAGGCGTCAAATGACCGATGTCCTGTATCGCCGGAACAGGTTGTCGCAATCGGAAAAGACCAGGTTGGCAACCCGTTTCATGCATCGCGTCGGAATACCGGACGCAGATGAACGGATCCGTCACTTTCCGCACCAGTTCAGCGGCGGGATGAGGCAGCGGGCAAGCGTTGCGATGGCGCTCCTGACCGACCCGGCTCTGCTGATTGCCGACGAGCCCACGACCGCGCTCGACGTGACCATGGAAGCCCAGATCATCCACCTGATCAGGGAGGTCCAGGCGGAGCACGGGTGCACGGTCATGGTTGTGTCCCACAACCTGGGGTTGATTGCCGAACTCTGCGACGAAGTCGTCGTGATGTACGCAGGCGAAGTTATCGAGCATGGCGATGTCGAGAGCATCTTCTTCGAGGCTCGGCATCCATACACCCGGGCGCTTCTCGAGTGCGACCCGTCCCACGACCTTGATCAGACCCGGTTTTTTCCGACCATCCCCGGCGACGTCCCGGACCTGCACCAGGCGCCCGGGGGATGCGTGTTCGCACCGCGCTGCCCGCATGGCGGCGAGGTCTGCCGAAACGCACGGCCGTCGCACACCGAGACCCATTCCACCCGAAGCGGCCCGGAGCGGCCTCACGCCGTGCGTTGCCACCTGCATGATCCTGCCTCTGGACTGCGGCCTTCGGCAATCGAAGCGGACAGGGCCTTGCCGCCGGGCGAAACAATCCGGGCCAGGACCGAAACGGGACCTGGTTCCAAACACCTGCTCGAGATCAGCGACCTGCGGGTTCGCTTCAGGGTAATGAACAGGGTCCGTGCACTCGCGACGGGAAACCGGGATCCCTTCGTCGATGCGGTTGCCGAGGTATCCCTCGCAGTTCGGGCCGGCGAGACCCATGGCCTTGTCGGAGAAAGCGGGTCGGGGAAAACGACCCTGGGGCGCGCCGTGCTGGGCTTGAACCACGTTCACTCAGGAAACATCAGGTTTCAAGGCACTGACCTCGTCGGTCTCTCGCAAGCCGCCTACAGGAAAAAGAGACGCGATATCGGGATGATGTTTCAGGACCCGATCGGCTCGCTCAGTCCGCGGCAAACCGTCGAACAGCTGTTGACGGAACCGCTGATCGTCCATGGCGAAGGCGGCAAGTCCCTGCACGAAGAGGCCAAGCGGCTCTGCGACATGGTCAGTCTGCCGCGGAACTTCCTTCCACGCTACCCGCACGAGCTTTCAGGGGGGCAGGCTCGTCGCGTGGGCGTTGCCCGTGCGCTCGCCTTGAATCCCGCCTTGGTCATCGCTGATGAACCCACCGCCGGTCTGGACGTTTCCGTCCAGGGGGAAATCCTCAACCTGATGATGGACATTCAATCGCACCACGGCCTGGCATATCTCGTGATCAGCCACAACCTCCCCGTCATTCGGCAAATCAGCGACACGCTCGCGATCATGTATCTTGGCCGCATCGTCGAGAGCGGTGACTGTCCGCGCGTATTCGCGACGCCCGCTCATCCGTATAGCGAAGCACTCGTTCGGGGCGCGCCGCGTCCGGACCCGACGCGACGCAGGCAGTTGGTCTCGATCGAGGGAGAGGTGCCGAGCCTGACCAACCGTCCGCGTGGCTGCGAATTTCACCCTCGCTGCCCGTACGCAGATGAATTGTGCCGAACGACTGCACCGCCCCCGAAGCGACTCGGCGACGGCCGAGTTGTTTCCTGCCACTTTCCTCTCTCCGGCTGAAAGGCGCGAACCGCCACCGGGTTTTCGGACCGGCAGGAATTTCAATTTCGAATGCCTGACCGATTGCGCATCCCGCAGCATGGTTGTATTTGTGCAGTTATCACTCACGGGGAGTTCCCGCCGGAACTGAGAAACGCATCGCGCGTTGACCCGTCGAACCTGATCCGGATCATGCCGGCGTAGGGAATGAGAAGATGGACCGCATCGCACAAATTGCCATTCCGATTCCCTCGCCCCGAAAGGAGGGAATCCATGAAGAGCATTTTGTTCACCTGTCTTGCGGCTGCATTCTCCTTGCAGGCCGCATGGGCCGAAACCCTGACGATCTACACGTACGAATCCTTTGTCAGTGACTGGGGACCGGGGCCGGAGGTCCAGAAGAAATTCGAAAGCCAATGCGGCTGCACAATCGAGTGGGTCGCCGAAGGAGATGCTGCGACGCTGCTGACGGCGCTTCGCCTTGAAGGCGATGCAGGCCGGGCAGATATTGTGCTCGGGCTCGACACCAACCTGATGGCTGAAGCTGTCCAGTCCGGCGTCGTGCTGGAGCATGGTCTGGGCCAGCTCGGGTTCGATCTGCCCATTGCGTGGAATGATCCCGTTTTCGTACCGTTCGACTACGGTTACTTCGCCATCGTTTATGACAGCGCGACGCTGACGGACCCACCCGCTTCGCTTGCCGAACTTGCGTCCGAAAGCACCGGCCGGGATCTGATCATCCAGGACCCGCGGACAAGCACCCCGGGACTTGGCCTTCTGCTCTGGATCAAGGCCATTCACGGCAACGATGCGGCCGAGACCTGGGGAAATCTGTCGGAACGTCTTCTGACGGTCACCCAGGGATGGAGCGAAGCCTACGGCCTGTTTCTCGCAGGCGAAGCACCGATGGTGCTGAGCTATACGACGTCGCCGGCGTATCACCAGCTGGCTGAGGACGAGACCCGGTACAAGGCAGTGATCTTTCCGGAAGGCCACTACATGCAGATCGAAGTGGCTGCAGTCGCGGCATCGACCGACCAGCCGGAACTCGCACGGCAGTTTCTTTCATTTGTCGGTTCACGGGATTTTGCCGAAATCATTCCGACGACAAACTGGATGTACCCGGCAACGGATGCGGGAGATGCCCTGCCTGAAGTGTTTCGCAACCTGGACAAGCCGGACGTGACGCTTCTGCTCGCGCCAGAAGACGTCGCGGCCAACCGCAAGGAATGGATCCGTGAATGGCTTGAGGCAGTCGGCACGAAATGATCGTCGGCCAACGGTTGCTGCTTTGGCCCGGCGCCCTTGCACTCGTTGCTTCGCCGGGCTTGGCCATTGTTGCCGTACTGGCACTTCTCGGGGTGACCACCCGAAACGAAACCGGACCCCTGCTTGACGGGTACAGCTGGCACGTTCTGCGTTTCACCGTCTATCAGGCAACGCTCTCGACGGTCCTGGCGCTGCTGTTTGCGCTACCGGTGGCGCGCGCATTTGCAAGGCGCTCGCGATTCCCGGGCCGCACGGTGCTCATCAGGTTGTTCGGACTGCCCCTGGTCTTGCCGGTGATCGTTGCGGTCTTTGGCATCGTCTCCGTTTGGGGCCACAATGGCGCGGTCAGTCGCACGCTTGTTGCTGCCGGATTGCCAGGATTTGCGCCGCTCTACGGGCTCTCCGGCATCCTGATCGCGCATACGTTCTTCAACATGCCACTGGCGGTGCGCTTGCTTCTCCCGGTGTGGGATTCGATCCCAGGCGAAACCTGGAGGCTTGCCAGCCAGTTCGACATGTCCAGCTGGCAGATTTTTCGCCTGATCGAATTCCCGCGAATTGCCCCGGTCATTCCCGGAATTGCGATGCTGATTTTCCTCCTGTGCTTTTCCAGTTTCTCCATCGTTCTTGTTCTTGGAGGAGGTCCGAGAGCAACCACGCTCGAAGTCGCCATCTGGCAGGCACTGCGCCTCGAGTTCGATATCGACCGCGCCGTCGCGCTCGCGGGGCTTCAGGTCGGCGCCTGCCTGATCGCCGGGATCGCATTCTATCGCATGGCAAGATCAACGGTCTCCGAACCAACGGAGGGACGTCGAATCCTGCGTCCCGACATATCTTCGACCGCTAGCAAATGCGGAGATTTCCTGTTGCTGTCTGTTGGAACATTCTGGATCGGAGCCCCGCTGGCCGCTGCCGTTACAGCTGGAATTTCGGGCCCGTTGCACGATGTACTTGGGCGGCAGGAGGTCTGGGCCGCGGCGGTGCGCAGCGTGGTCATCGGCCTCTCGGCAGGCTTCCTTGCACTGGTTTTCGGAACCATGCTGGCAGTGACTGCACGTGATCTTGCCGTCCGGGCACAGCGCATCGGCCTTGCCGACTGGGTGGAGATCCTCGGCAGCCAGACCCTGATTGTTTCACCGGTCGTTCTCGGGGCCGGCCTGTTCGTTCTCTTCGTTCCGCATGTCGCGGTTTTCGACTGGGCGATACCGCTTGCCATCGTCCTCAACGGATTGATCGCGATTCCGTACGTGATCCGCCTGGTCGGCCCGGTTCTCAGGCGAAATGCAGAGCATCACGATCGGCTGTGTGCAAGCCTGGGACTAACCGGATTGAACCGACTTGTTCTCGTGGAATGGCCGGCCCTGGCCGGTACCGCAACGACCGCCATGGCGATTTCCGCCGCCCTCGCTACCGGGGACCTGACCGCAATCGTCCTGTTTGGTTCCGGTCAGTCCGATACGCTCGCCAAGTTGCTGTTCAGTGCACTCGGGACATACAGGATGGGTGAAGCGGCCGTACTTGCAATGTTGCTCACTGCAACTTGCCTGGCCGTCTTTGTTGTCGTCGAAGGAGCAGGTCGCATTGGCCGCCGGGCTTGAGTTTCGAGATCTTCGCTCGGAGATCGGCGGTTTCGCCATTCGAACCAGTTTCGAGGCCCCATCCGGTTCGGTTACGGCGATTCTCGGGGCCAGCGGCGCCGGAAAGAGCACGCTTCTCGCCCTGGCCTGCGGTTTCGAACAACCCTCTTCCGGCCAGATCCTGGTCGATGGCCGTCCCGTAACCGATCTTCCACCGGCCGAGAGGCCGATTGCGATCCTGTTCCAGGAACACAACCTGTTCCCGCACCTGACCGCATTCCAGAACATTGGCCTCGGCCTTGATCCGGGCCTTCGTTTGACGCCTGAACAGCGTAATGACGTGGCCGACGCACTGGACCGTGTCGGCCTCGGCGGGATGCAGCAGCGTCTGCCGAAGGATCTTTCGGGCGGGGAACGCCAGAGGGTTGCCATTGCCAGGGCACTGGTCATGCTGAGACCGGTGCTACTGCTCGACGAACCGTTTGCCGGCCTTGGGCCGGCACTCAGACGGGACATGCTTGACCTGGTCGATGCACTCTGCAGAGACACTGTCATGACTGTGGTCATGGTGACCCACGACCCTGCGGACGCAAAACGGATCGCCGAATTTACCGCCTTCATGCACGAGGGAACAGTGCAATCCTTCGGACCGACCGAAACGGTATTGAACCACCCGGATTCACCCGATCTTCGTAGTTATCTCGGAGTCGAGACCGACTCCTGAGGAAACAGGTGCCTTTCGCCGGTCCGAAGGGTTCGTCACGGGATAAACGCTTCAATCCAAGGTTGAAGACAAAGGAAATGTACCTTGTCGCGTTTGCGGCCGTGCGTCATTCATTTAACGTGTCCAAATGGTCATTGGTTACTTTTGTTCTCTATTCGCATCGAATTTCGTCAAGTTCATCGTAATTCAGGAAGCGACCACCCCGATTCCGTGATCATCAGGCATTCCGACACGATCCCGTTACACCAAGACCGAACCTGAGACCACTTACTCCTTGAACCGATGTTGTGCTGGGGGACCCTTAGCGTAAGATTCTGCCCTCGGAGTCGACCCAAGATTGGATGGAGAAAAACAATATCAAGATACCCAAGGCGCAAGAATCGTATTGTAAGATTGGTATTCTGGGTTAGGGCCAATCTTTAGCGACGGCGTGGTTGACTGCGGAACTGCGCCGGAATTCCTGTGGGATAGATGACACGAAGTATTGTCAGTTCCTGGAGTTGATGATTCCGTAGCAAGACAGCGATAAACTACGCCTGAAATGCATTATAATGGATTAAATTGCAAAAAATTGTTGATTAAAAGATTATATAACGTATACTTGGAGATATTCGCAGGAGAATGACATGCTGTACAAGGTCGAAATCGATAACTATTTCTCAATCTCCGAACCCCAGGTCATTGACCTGCGCGCCAGAAGATCGGTTGAGGACATTCAGGGCAGGTTGCCAGCAATTTATGAGGGTTCCAAAATTCGTGGCCCCAATGTCGTAGCACTGTACGGACCAAACGCTTCCGGAAAGTCAAATGTGCTGAGGGCAATTGCCTTCGGTTCCTGGTTCGTCGTCGACAGTTTTGACCAGAAGGCCGGGCAGTTTCTACCGTATGAAAAATTTGGGAAACACGAACGAATTGCTGCACCGACGCGACTCGCCTTTTCCTTCACCGGACCGGTTGATTTCCTGCGTCAGCCCGGCGATGGGCAACAGTGTCCCTACAAATATGAGTTCGTCCTTTCTCCGAGAGAACATGATTCGGATTCTGTTGTTCACGAGAGACTCAGCTACCGTCCGAAAGGGTATGGGAAAGCAATAACGTTGATTGAGCGGCAGCAAGACAAAGCTGTTCGGTACGCAAGGGGCTTCATGACCCCGGGTCACGCCACGGCGCTCAAGGCCGTATTGCGTCCTGACGCAAGCGCAATTTCCACGCTCGCTCAACTTGAGAATGAACCTGCGATGAACATGGTACTTTGGATGCTCAAGATCCAAACCAACATCCTGATCGACAGAATTGAAGGTGACGAAGTCGTGGCGACACGTTGGTATGCCGTTAACCAACCTGCTCTCGACCAACTCCGTGCCATCGGGCGAAGCATCGATCTCGGCATCGACCAGATCGATGTCGATCAGTCGGTTGCTGAGCCGCGGTTAAGGTTCCGACATTCCGGGCTTGATCAAGTTATCGACCTTTACAGGGAAAGCCATGGGACCCGCCAATTCATCAAGCTGTTCCCATGGATCCAATCCGCACTTGGAGAGGGCAGCATCGCCATGATTGACGATATCGATTCGGCAATTCACCCGCATCTGCTTCCCGAAATTGCACGGTGGTTCACCGAGAAGGAAAGCAATCCGAACGGCGCGCAACTCTGGATGACGTGCCATTCGCCAAGCCTGATGAATGAAATGACGAAAGAAGGAATACTCTTTTGCGAGAAGGATTCACAAGGTCGCTCGTCAATCTACAGATTGGCAGAAGTCGAGGGGGTTCGTCGAGGCGAGAATTTCTACGGCAAGTACATGGGCGGTGAGTACGGTGCGGTGCCGAGATTTGGGTAATGGCTAACAGACGAAGAATACGTCGAAAGAAGCGCATATTCATCGGTTGCGAAGGAAGCAGCGAAAGGGGCTACGTCGCATTGCTCCAGCGGATTGCAGATGAACAATGTCGTGCCGTACACCTCGACGCCAGGAAATTGACCGGTGCGGGTGATCCTCTGGCGCTTGTTCAAAGGGCTTTGGCGGAGATCTCGTTCGGTGAGCAACAACCCAAACGAAAATACGCACGGCGATTCCTGATGTTCGATACAGACCGATTTGGCCAAAATTCGGGTCGTGACGAAATGATTCATCGGCTTGTCGTTCGGGCACGATTGATCCTCGTGCGTCAGGAAGTATGTTTCGAGTCCCTGTTGTTGCGTCACTTTGCCGGTCACGAATACGACCAGCCGCCGACGAGTTCGGACGCACTAAAACGATTGAAGAAAATCTGGCCGGAGTACAGAAAAGGCATGCCCGCCCTAGACCTGGTTAGACGGATAGGTCTGGCTAACGTGCAAAGAGCCGCCGACAGTCCATTCAATTCAGACCTACGAAAGCTTCTCGTCGCAATCGAACTGATAAGTGATCGGAGTATTGGGGGCCGTTAGGAAACAACCAAACCACGGAGTACGTTGGCTGAAGTACGGCTTCAATAGAACAGGTTCATGTCGGAATCCTTGATGATCGGGCAATCGGAGCGGTCAAATTCCCGAACTGCCGTGCATATGACGAAAACCGATGAAAGACGAGCAAAATAGCGGCCCATGACCATATTGAGGTGTTGGGTGGTGCACAGCTTCTACCGAGATCAAGAACATTACGTTTGCCACCAGCCCCGGAATGCAGCATTTATTTCGTGCCGGTCCCCTAAGGGCATTCCGTCGCGATCCACGGGCGTGCCCGGATCACCCGGGCGCCATGCACCTGCCGGAGGGTTCCACTTCCGCCCGTCGCCGGTGATGGCGCTGCTTCGCCGAGTTAGGTATGTTCGGTTCCGAGCCTGCCGGGCGTCCGGCGTCCCCCCATCCTCAACGTGACGGAAGCAAGCATGATCCATGTCAACTCTGACGACGACCGAACCTCGAATCGGGCAAGGCCAAGGATCGCCGTCGCGGGATTCCAGCACGAGACCAACAGTTTTTCCCCCGTCCCGACGGGGCTTGAGGATTTCACCAGACCGGGCGGATGGCCGGGTCTCACGGGGGCTTCGGCCGTGGTCGGCACCTTCTCAGGGGTCAACATCCCGATCGGGGGATGCATCGATCGCATCCGGGACAGGGTCGAGATCGTGCCCATCCTCTGGGCCAGCGCCGAGCCGGGCAATCTTGTCCAAACCGAGGCGTTCGAGACGATTTCGGGCAAAATCCTCGACGGGTTGGCTGCCGCGATGCCCGTCGACGGCGCATACTTCGATCTTCACGGCGCCATGATCACCGAAGAACACGAGGACGGCGAGGGCGTACTGCTGGCGCGTGTCCGAAATCTCCTTGGATCCGATGTTCCCGTCGCCATCAGTCTCGACCTGCACGCCAACCTTACTCCTGAAATGGCCACCCATGCCGATGCGACCACGATTTTCAGAACCTATCCACATCTCGACATGGCGGAAACCGGTGCCCGCGCCGCCGATCTCCTGCTGGAGATGGTCGCGACCGGAAGAACGCCGCACACGGCCTTCCGTAAACTGCCGTACATGATCCCTCTGCAAGCCCAGCACACGAAGTCGGAACCCGTCCAGGCGCTTTATGGCAGCCTGCCTGAGAACGGTTCATGCGCGTCCGGAAACGCCGAGATCGCAATGGGTTTCCCTCCGGGAGACATCGCGATGTGCGGACCGGCGCTTGTCGCCACGAACTACTCGTCCGACGCGGCCGAATCGGCGGTCGATGAAATGGAACGCCGTTTCCTCGCGGTTGAGACGAATTTCCCGGTCGAACTGATGTCACCTTCCCCGGCAATCAAAAGGGCGATGGAGACAGGGCGGCGCGGGCGTCCTGTCGTGCTCGCAGACGTCCAGGACAACTCCGGCGCCGGGGCAAGTTCGGACACCACGGGCCTCCTGTCCGGACTCGCGTCGTCCGGAGCGAGGCACGCGGCGCTTGGCGCCATCTGCGACCCCGAGTTCGTCGATATGGCGCACCGTGCGGGAGTGGGAACCGAAATCACTGCATCCCTCGGCGGCGGGACGGGAGGCTCCGAAAACCCGTCCTTCGACGGCAGATTTGTCGTCACGTCACTCAGTGATGGTGCCTTCGACTGGCGGGGCGAAATGATGAAGGGTGTTCACGCGAATCTCGGACCCACCGCGGCAGTGCGTCTCGTCGACGGCCGGTCGGATATCCAGGCGGTCGTGACCGGGCAAAGGGTTCAATGTCTCGACCGCGCCCTGTTCAGCCATCTCGGGATCGAACCGGCCGAAATGGCCGTACTGGTCGTCAAGAGCACGGTGCATTTCAGGGCTGACTTCGAGGGACTCGCAGCTGAAATCATCCCGGTGAAGTCTCCCGGATACAACCCGTGCCAGCTGGATGCGATCCCGTATACCCGACTTCGGGAGGGCGTTCGGCTTCTGTAGTGGTTCGAAAATCCGCGGTGCGTGTGCTCCCCCCGTCAGGAATCCCGATCTTCGTTCCCTCGATTTCAACCTCCTCCGGCATACAGTGTTCCGCGCGGCGAAACGTTCGCTCCTCTTCGCCCCGAGTTGGCATACCCCCGGTTTGTGCTGGCATTTCAAGCATGTCCCGTGCCCCTTTTCCGTTTCCCGTCCAATCGCATTGACAGCCCGCAATTCCGGCGCAATGGTCCGGAAATCCCGGCCGGTGCGCGACGCGCTCCATGAAGTGAGAGGATATCATGCGAATTGTTGAAGAATTCCACAGGGAGGTCCGAACAATTGAAGGGACCTGGATTCGGCTCTCGGACGGAGTGCGTTTGTCCGCAAAGATATGGCTGCCCGAGGATGCCGAGTCGGACCCGGTTCCGGCCATCCTCGAATACTTGCCGTACCGCTACCAGGACGGAACAGCGGACCGGGACGCGCTGACACATCCGTATTTCGCAGGCCATGGATACGCAAGCGTTCGCGTCGACATGCGCGGCGCAGGAAATTCGGAAGGCGTTTTGCTCGGCGAGTACCTGAAACAGGAGCAGGATGATGCTCTCGAGATCATCGACTGGATCACCAGCCAGACCTGGTGTTCGGGTACGGTCGGAATCATTGGAATCTCGTGGGGTGGATTCAACGGTCTCCAAATCGCTGCACGGCAACCGGAGGCCTTGAAGGCGATCGTTTCGATCTGTTCGACCGACGACCGTTATGCCGATGACATTCACTACATGGGTGGATCCATGCTGTGCGACAACATCGCCTGGTCAACCTATATGTTTTCGATCAACACGACCCCGCCGGACCCGCGTCTGCACGGCGCCAAATGGAAAGATGCCTGGCTACAGCGCCTTCGTGGCAGCGGACTCTGGCTATCCGACTGGCTCGAACACCAGCATCGGGACGAGTTCTACAAGCACGGTTCGGTGTGCGAAAACTACGATGACATCACATGCGCCGTGTACGCCGTCGGGGGATGGGCGGACGGGTATTCGAACGCGGTCTTTCGCCTGCTCTCCAACCTCGAGGCTCCCGCCAAAGGGCTCGTTGGGCCCTGGGCACACAAGTATCCGCATTTCGCCGGCCCGGGACCATCCATCGGATTCCTCCAGGAATGCCTGCGCTGGTGGGACCATTGGCTCAAGGGCATCGACACGGGCATCATGGACGAACCGCGCCTGCGTTGCTGGATGCAGGATCCGGTCCCGCCGATGACGTACTATGCACACCGGCCAGGCCGTTGGGTCGCGGAGGACACATGGCCATCGAGCCGCATTGTCGATCGACGTTTTTTCGTCAACAAGTCCGGGCTCGAAGAGACAGGCGAGGCTCCGGCAGCCATGGAGATATCCTCCCCCGAAACGGTCGGGATCGCCGGAGGGATCTGGTGTCCGCATGGCGAAGACCCGGACCAGCCGTCAGACCAGCGAAAAGAGGCTGGCGGGTCCCTGAACTTCGATTCCGGATTCCTCGAAGCGGATCTGGAGATTCTTGGTGCCCCGATCTTCGAGGTTGACGTCTCAAGCCAACAGGAAACCGGCCAGATCATCGTCTGTCTGAACGAAATCCTTCCGGGCGGCGCCATCACCAGGATCAGCTACGGAATCCTGAACCTCGCGCACCGCAACGGCCATCAAAACCCCGAACCGCTTGTTCCCGGCGATGCATATCGGGTCCGTATCCGGTTAAGCGAAATCGCACATCGGTTCGCGGCCGGAAACCGGATCCGTTTGTCGATCTCAACCGCATACTGGCCGGTCGTCTGGCCATCTGCCGAGAAATCGAGCCTCCGGGCGACTGTCGGAACGGCGACCCTGGACCTCCCGACCCGACCAGGAAAGGCGTCCGACCATGAACTGCGGGAATTCGAACCTCCCGAGTCGGCTCCTCCCCTGAGGAAGACCGTAAGCAGGGAACCGTCGTTCGAGTGGACCGCCGCCGAAGACCTGACGAACGGGGTCGTTGTTTCCCGGCAGTGGTTTGATGAAGGTGCGACGACATTCGATGAGTACGACGGTTGGAAGGTCGATTCGACCCATGAAGAAATCTACACGATTCATCCGGATGATCCCAACTCGGCGAAGTGCGACATCGTCTGGACCGAAAGTTTTTCCCGCGACGACTGGAACGTATCGTCGCGCACTCAAACAATCGTGACATCTTCGGCGACTCATTTTCACCTGGAGGCAAGGCTCAAGGCCTGGCTCGGGGACGACCTCGTCCATGAACAGGAATGGGAAGAGTCGTTCCGGCGCAGGCTCGTCTGACCGCGCCGGCCGGAGTCCGGTCGAGTGGTGCGGGCGGGGGGACTTGAACCCCCACTTCCTTTCGGAAAACGGATTTTCGTACCGCTACAGGTTTCCCTGCCGCCCTGTTCAGGGCGTTTGACGGTCTGGACTATCCCTTCACCGTGGCCGCAGCCCCAGGTGCCGCCCGTCTAGTCTCTACACCTGCCCGTTGCCGGGATTGGCTCGGGATCAGCATCGGCCGTACCGGAAGCCTTCCCCGAATTTGAGCGGTTCTACTCCCCGGGTTTCCCCGGGGGCACCCAAGATGTCTCAAGTCCGTTGCGTCTACCTATTCCGCCACGCCCGCACGTCCCTCCAACCAAGGTCTCCGGAACGGAACCTTCAATAAGCTAGATAGTCTTCGATGTCGAAGCCATTTGGTCTGTCGCAGCAATTCTTGCTGCCGCTGGCGCCGGTTCCGATTTCGAAATGCTCGCCGCCATGTGATCAAGTTAGCGCTCCCGAATCCTGTAGTATGTCGTGTCGCCGGTTTCAGGCGAAATGCCTTCGCATGATGCCGTTCCGGCAGGCTCAAGGTCGCACTTCGCGACTTGCCTGTAAATGTATGATCGGTCCGAACAACTGACGTCTGAGTCATCGCTGATCTCCAACTGTCCCGCAGAATTGAAACGTGCGGTAGTCCCGGATTGGCATGTCATCCCGTTGTCGAACCTGAAGGTTTGGTTGCCGACGCCGCTTGCGTCAAAGCACATGCTCCAGCTGGCTACATCTGAAATCTCGCCGGATTCGACGTCCCGGATTTGATACTCTGAGTCGAGATCCCAGCATCCCTCGAGCATCCGGACATCCTGCTCTTCCCATTGCACAGGGTTCATTCCGCTCTGGTTGTTGGGTTCAACCGGTTCAAGGAAGGCTGATTCTCGTTGCACGAAAGGGAGACACTCAAGACTGGCAAGTTGCCGTTCAAGACCAGCGACTTGTTCTTCCAGGAAAGCCTGGCGGCCAAGCACCGCTTCCAGGCGGGTGTTCGGCTCACGTGCCGCAAATGCCGGGCAGGTCGCGATTCTCCAATCGAACATGGGCGAGAGGACTCCACAGGCACCGAGAATCATGACAGCGGAAATTCCGATGATGCCTGCCAATGCGGCTGCCAAGAACCACTGGAGAATGCCTGTCCCTGGTGGGTAGCCAAATCTGAGGACTGCCGGCCTCAAGGCATCGCCGCCACGATCATGGACACCGATCACCCGGAGTATTTCGCCCGCATGTCGGCCACTGACCGGCTGACCAGTTCGGTCAGAACCTCGATGTCGACGTTGGCCAGTCGTGTCAGGTAGAGGCAGGATACCGAGTGCCGGTGCTTGCCCAGGGAAGCCATCAGGTCACCGTACGCCGAAAACCCGGGCATGATGTAAACGACAAGGGCAGATTTTCGCGGCGAGAACCCGGTGAGCATGAAGGTATGTTCGGAACGGTCGGACCGCCTGTAGGTGTACCGGCCAAATCCGACGATGCTCGAACCCCACATCCTGGGCTTTTCACCCGTCGCCCTTTCCATCATGCGCAGCACTGTCCACGCATCTTCCCTGCGCCGGGCGTTTTCGACAGAATCCAGGAACTCACCGACATCGCCATCATTCTCGACAGTCTTCAGGCCTTCCGCCACGACTCCCTCCCGTTTCCGTTCACCATCGCCGCGAGCAAAATCTGACACGGAATTGCGGATTTCGCAATCGAGACAACCTTCTACCCGCGATTCTGGTCAAATCAGGATTGCTCGTGGATGGCCGCAATTCGAAAAATGCAAAACCGGCTCCAGTTGCCGGAATGAAGCGCCTCACCCGAGACCTCTCGTGTCGCCTCCAGGCAGGAATGCACGAATGCCTGAGGTGCGCGCGCCTCTGAAACCGGATTTGCCGGGATGCGTTACCGGGCATTCCGCAACATCCCGAAAAAAGAACCATTTGGGATTCCGGCCGCACACGCATCAAATCAGACGCAGGTAAAACCCTAAAGCACTTTCCGTGCGTGGAGCGCGGTGCTTATGGTTCCGTCATCCAGGTAATTCAGTTCCCCACCCATCGGAACTCCCCTGGCAAGCGACGTGACCTGAACGTCCGTGTTCTCGAGTTCATCGGCGATGTAGTGCGCAGTCGTCTGGCCTTCTACCGTAGAGCCCAATGCCAAGATGACCTCGGTGACATTCGTCTCGGAAACACGCTGCAGCAACCCCGGTATCCGCAGTTCGTCCGGACCAGCCCCGTCCAGGATCGACAAAACGCCGCCCAGCACGTGATAGCGCCCGCGATAGGCCGAGGTCCGCTCGATCGCCCAGAGATCAGGCACATCTTCAACCACGCAGACCTGGCCGTTGTCCCGCTTGGGGTTGGAACAGATGTCACACGGCGTCGCCGTCCCGATGTTGCCGCAGATCTCGCAAAACCTGACGTGGCGCGCGACCCGTTCCATGGCTGCCGCCAGCGGATTCAGCAACTGTGTTCGTTTTTTCAGGAGATGGAGAACCGCGCGCGGCGCTGACCTCGGCCCAAGCCCCGGCAGTTTCGCCATGAGTTGAATCAAGGTCTCGAGTTCCTGGTCCCTGCCCTCCACCACAATTCTCCTTTCAAGCGAAGCAAATGATCTCGACAGAGCAAGCGGAAGAATAAACAATCAACGTCAATTCCGTTTCCGGGCTCCAGGCCGGATGATCTACAAGTCGAGCTCGGTCCAGGCCCCGTTGCGTCTTGAGGAACGGACGCAGGCATCGATGAATGCGACACCCTCGAGACCGTCGCCGATACCCGGGTACACGACACCATCCGGTTTTTCCTGCTTCCCTCTTGCCGCTTCGATCGCATCGGCGGCCTCCCTGTAGATGTTCGCAAATCCTTCGAGGTATCCTTCCGGATGACCTGGTGGTAATCGCGAAACCCTGTTTGCCGCGTCCACAGCGCCGCTTCCCATGCGGGTTATCAGACGTTTCGGTTCACCAAGCTTCGTGTACCAGAGACTGTTCGGGGATTCCTGCCCCCATTCCAGTCCCCCGTGTTCTCCGTAGACGCGCAGCCTGAGAGCGTTCTCGTTTCCTGGCGCAACCTGACTGCACCAAAGCATGCCCTTTGCGCCGCTGACGAAACGCAGGAGGACATGGGCGTTGTCATCGAGGGGCCGGTTTTCCACGAATGCGGTCAGGTCCGCGGACAGGCATTCCAGTTCGAGACCGGTGACAAAACGAAGCAGGTTGTAGGCATGCGTTCCGATATCGCCGACAGACCCACCGGAACCCGAACGCTCCGGATCCGTCCTCCAAGCCGCCTGCTTCTGACCTGTTGTCTCGAGCGGTTCCGACAGCCAGTCTTGCGGGTATTCGGCATGAACGACACGGACTTTCCCAAGCAAGCCGTTTGCCACCATGTCCCGTGCCTGCCTTACCATGGGATAGCCCGTGTAGTTGTGTGTCAGAATGAACAGGGCAGACGACTGAATTGCTTGCGTTGCGAGTTCCCGGGCATCCGCGAGCGAAGACGTCAAAGGTTTGTCGCAAATGACGTGAATTCCTCGACGGAGAAATTCTGCCGCGACCGGGAAATGCAGATTGTTGGGCGTCACGACCGCGACGGCCTCGATGCCGGACTCCAATCGCGCCTCGCTTCTCGCCATTGCACGAAAGTCGTCGTAGATTCGGTCGGATGCCAGCCCGAGGTCGCGTCCAGACACCTGGGATCGTTCGGGCGTTGATGAGAGTGCGCCAGCCACGAATTCATATCGGTCGTCCAGCCGGGCCGCAATTCTGTGTACCGCGCCGATGAATGCGTCACGTCCACCCCCAACCATGCCGAGCCGTATCTTGCCTCCGGCTCGATGATCCGCGCTTCCCTCGATCGTCATGTTTGAAATCCTCGCATATTGCCTTGGAACCTCGTTTCAAGGACTGAAGGTTGTCGCGATGGCGATCATACGATAACCCATTGCTTTGGCAACGTAACAGTAGAACATAGCCGCCCTCGACACCGCGGCGCGCCGTAGGTTGCCGACATTTTCATTTGGATCCCCGTTTACTTCGCCGAACGGTGCACCGATGCCAACCGCGATCGATCGGCAGCGACCGCACACGACTGTTTTCCGGGGGTCGGTTCGCGAAAGTGCGCATTCGGGTCATTCGGATGTACCTCGGTGCAAAGCTCCTGTGATTGCACAAGGCCAGCGGGATAGACCGGCCTGCCTCAGATGGCCGCACCGGATTCGAAATCGAAAAAAACGGAGCTTGGAAACGTCGACCGCGACGTCAATCATGCAGCCGGGTTTTTTACGCTTGAGCCGCAATCGGAACGGCCGACCATGATCGACCGACTTTGGTTCGTGTAACGTGCAAGACCTTCGCTCGTGTGCCACATCCGGACGGTCCGACGTGCACCATGAATTCCCCGTTGCGAACATGCAGGCCAAGTCTGTTTGCTGCATGAGTGCCGTCATCGAAAATCTTCGGCACCTGGTCATGGATAGTCTCTGCCATGTTGCTGGTCCCAATGCTATTGGTCCGACATGTCCGGGACCAATTCGAGCCCGAGAATGTCCCTGACAAAGGCGACGCACTCCATGCAGGTTTCCTCGGCGGTCTTTTGCGTCGCGTCGAGTTCGATCACGACATAGCCGCTGTGGTCGGCCTCAAAAAGGACGTCGGTCAAACCGCGAAAATCCACCCGTCCCGCGCCGAGTTCGCAGAAAGAGCGGTACCTTGCGTGGCCTTCCATGCTTTCGGCATCACCCTGAACATCCTTGAAGTGCATGTGGTCAATATGGCCGACATGTGCCCGAACGGCATCCACAGGATCGCTTCCCCTGATCTGGAAGTGCGCAGGATCAATGCAGAGGCCGACGACTGAAATCAAACATCAACGTGTCGGCCACCAGGGCCCCGAAAGCCCTGAAGCCGGTTTCCTGGAGAAAGGCAAACGCCGGCTCAAGCGGCAGCTTGGCCATGTTCCAGGTTTTGAAATGGCATGCGATCTCGAATTTCCGCTGCTTCATTCTGGGCAAATCCTTCACAAATCCGTACTTGTTGAGCCGTCGTCGTTCCAATTCGGAAACGGCAACCACACGCTCTTCGCTCGCGGATATGTATGCGGCACGCAAGACTGCGACATCGTGCCGTGCCTCTGCCAGACCGAAGGGAGAATCCCTGCATTCCGCCCATGCAGCAAATGTTGCTCCCTGGAGGCCCTGAATCCCCTCGGTCCATTTCCCCCTCTTCTCCTGGTTGCAGGATCGCCTCCCAACGACCGACATCGTTCTCGTGGATCTCGACGGGTGGTTGCAACCACTCGGAATTTGGGCCTTGTTCGACCTTCTTGCCCAGGAGGCCGGCGTGGACCGTTACGCAGTCAGGCTGTCGAATCCGGATACTCCAAGCGGAACCATACACTTAATGGACGAGTGCCCAACCGCCGTCGATGGCCCAACCCACCTGCAACACGGTCGTCGCGCCACTCTCGTGGATGAGAATGACGATTGCCATGTCTTCGACATCTTGTTGGCGAACGAGCAGGCCAATCGGGGCGTAGACCCGCACTACAGGATTTCTGGCCTGTGCCTCGGCGACATGGATGTCGCGCTACCATTGTCAATCAATGCGCCGCCTCCACTGGGGCCGCTTTGTGCGCGCCAGTTGTTCCCGCTTTTTCGACACCACGGCAAGGGGTACCATGGAGTCGTTCGGCCCGGATGAAGAAAATGTCACCGATTCGCTCCTCTTCAATCGCCAGGATCGACTCGGCCGTCACGGTGTTGAACAGAATTTTGTGGACCATTCCGAACCGCATGCCAGACCAAAAATCAACGCGGGACCAGTCACCGGTAGGTCCGAGATCGGGCCGAGGAATTCTTGACGGTGTATCACAGCGTATCGGCAGTCCTGAACATGGCCATGACCAATCGCGGACTTGTAGCCGCCCATGAGCATGTGCCCGGGCTGGACCGGGCTTTCCGTGTTGCCCGAACATCGATGGCCCACGCACGCACGGCATACGGAAGCAGTTTGACAGGCATGATCAATAAATGCTGAAGTTCATCAGGTGCCGGGAAACGTCCGAGCCTCGAACGGCAGGCGCATCTTTTCACCGACACGGAAGCTCGTCCCGGCCGCCTGCGTGCCCGAAAACCCGCCTTCTGGCATTCCTGGCTCAATCTTGAATGAGGACATCCCATGAGCAGGTTCTTCAAGGATATTCTCCCGCTTCGCTTCGACCCTGAATCCGACAGCCTGGCCTATCGGCATTACGATCCCGACGAGATGATCCTGGGCAAGCGGATGGAAGAACACCTCCGGTTTGCCGTGGCTTACTGGCACTCGTTTGCCTGGGAAGGCGGCGACCCGTTTGGCGGGCGGACATTCGACCGACCCTGGTTCGGCGAAACGATGGAACATGCGCGACTGAAGGCCGAAATCGCCTTCGAAATGTTCGAAATCCTGGCAGTTCCGTTTTTTTGCTTTCATGACGCGGACATTCGCCCCGAAGGAGCGTCTTTCGCCGAGAGCCGCCGCAACTTCGAAGAGATCATCGATCTGTTCGCTGACAGGATGAGTGCCGGAAATACGCGGCTTCTGTGGGGTACGGCCAATCTGTTTACCCACCGGCGGTTCATGGCCGGCGCCGCGACAAACCCCGATCCGGATGTCTTTGCATGGTCGGCGGCAACCGTAAAGCTCTGCATGGACGCAACCCATAAACTGGGCGGTCAGAACTACGTGCTCTGGGGTGGGCGCGAGGGTTATGAAACACTCCTCAACACCGACCTTGTGCGCGAGCGCAATCACGCAGGCCGATTCCTGCAGATGGTTGTCGACTACAAATACAAGATCGGGTTTGAAGGCACGATTCTTGTCGAGCCCAAGCCACAGGAACCATCAAAGCACCAGCACGATTACGATGTCGCTGCCGTTTACGGCTTCCTCAAGGACTTCGGGCTGGAGACAGAAGTCAAAATAAACATCGAGCAAGGACACGCTGTCCTGGCCGGCCATTCGTTCGAGCATGAAATCGCCCTGGCCACGTCGCTTGGAGTCTTCGGCTCGATCGACATGAACAGAAACGATTATCAGTCCGGTTGGGACACTGACCAGTTCCCGAACAACGTGCCAGAGGTCACACTCGCCTACTACGAGATCCTCAAGGCTGGCGGTTTCACGACGGGAGGCACAAATTTTGACGCCAAGCTCCGCCGGCAATCGCTGGACCCCGAGGACCTGATCGCCGCCCATGCAGGCGCCATGGATGTTTGCGCGCGCGGTTTCAAGGCTGCAGCGGCCATGCTCGAGGACGGCACCCTCGAAGCCCTGCGCGCGGAGCGCTATGCCGGCTGGAACACGCCCGAGGCCCAGGCCATGCTGGGAAGCGATCTGGCCAGCATCGCGAACAGGCTCGAATCGGATGGCATCGATCCGCAGCCACGTACGGGCCGCCAGGAAATTCTCGAGAACATCGTCAACCGATTTGTCTGACACATGATGGGAGAAAGAGATGAAAACGATCGAGGGCCCTGCCCTCTTTTTGGCGCAATTCGCGGGCGACAACGCCCCTTTCAATTCATGGGACGCAATCACGAAGTGGGCGGCGGACTGTGGATACAAAGGGGTTCAGGTCCCCAGTTGGGACGGTCGCCTGATTGACCTTTCAACGGCGGCCGAGAGCAAGGATTATTGCGACGAATTCACGGGCAAGGCCGCCGAGAACGGCGTCAAGGTGACCGAACTCTCAACGCATCTTCAAGGCCAACTCGTGGCCGTTCACCCTGCCTATGACACGGTGTTTGACGGCTTTGCCGCACCTGAGGCGAGAAGAAATCCGTCAAAGCGCCAGCGATGGGCCGTGGATCAAGTCAGAAAGGCGCTGAGCGCATCCAGGAACATGGGAATCGGCGCTCATGCCACTTTCTCGGGCGCCCTGGCATGGCCTTACATTTATCCCTGGCCGCAGCGGCCAGCCGGGCTTGTCGAAACGGCATTCGACGAGCTGGCAAAGCGATGGAAACCGATCCTCGATCACGCCGAGGAATGCGGCGTCGATGTCTGCTACGAAATCCATCCCGGTGAAGACCTGCATGACGGAATCACCTACGAAATGTTCCTGGAACGAACCGGCAATCACGCGAGAGCCTGCATGCTGTATGATCCTTCGCACTATGTCCTTCAATGCCTCGACTATCTCGAAAACATCGACATCTACGAGGACCGGATTCGAATGTTCCACGTCAAGGATGCGGAATTCAACCCGACCGGGCGGCAAGGGGTCTACTCGGGATACCAACCCTGGCTGAACCGTGCCGGGCGCTTCCGAAGCCTCGGCGACGGTCAGGTTGATTTCGGGGCGGTATTTTCAAAGTTCGCCGCCAACGATTTCGATGGATGGGCGGTCGTGGAATGGGAGTGTTGCCTGAAGGACTCGGAGACCGGCGCGCGCGAGGGTGCACGGTTTGTCGCCGATCACATCATCCGCGTCACCGACAAGGCCTTTGATGATTTCGCCGACAGCGGCACCGATGAGGACGCCAACCGGAAGTTGCTGGGAATCAATTGAATTGACGCGGGTTCGAACCGGCAGTGCTGGCGGCAGGTTGCTGAAGAACCCGCGTTTGCTGCCGGGCATGCCCGGATCACGTTGAACGGTTTCGGGCCAGTTGGGCACAACTGCCAGGGCGAATTGAATCCTTCCCGAGTCCCGGCGTGGGATGTACGTATGTCCATGGATTCCTTCGGCAGCGTGGAGCCCCACAGCCCCTCACCATGGCGGTCCTTCAGGTTTGCCTTCGGCAACGAGGCAAACCTCGGCACTCCGAATAGCGCAATTTTGCTTGCTCAATCATCCCGGCCACACGCGCCGCTACCGATGCTTCACCTGCACCCTCGGGAATGCAAATGAACTTGAGGATGTTGAATGAGAGCAACCCGGTTGACGGGTACCCCCAATCAGTACGTCAAAGGTTTATCCAATCAATTCCTCAACAACCTCAATGCGTTCAAATCAATCGAGATTTGGGTGTCGAAAAGCCAAAGTGATACACGACCGAAAGAACAAAGTGGTCAAATCTGTCCCTTCATCCACGGCGGCAAGTCCTGTCCACCCATCAACTTCATCATCTCGTTTCTGCTTTTCTCGTTGGCCTTGCTCACCCCGTCTCCAACGGCAGCGACGATCAGATCTTCAACCACGACCTTGTCTTCCGCCTTGAAAATACCCGGATCGATCTCCAGGCCGACAAGTGCCCCGCGTCCGTTGACCCGCGCCTTGACCAACCCGGCTCCCGCCTCTCCAATCACCTCGGTTCTTTCCATGGATTCCTTGGCGGCCTCCATCCTGGATTGAAGCTCCTCCGCCGACTTCATCAGGTTGGCCATGCCACCAAGATTCATGAAATCCTTGAACATGAGTTCTTTCCTTCACCCTTGTTGCGCGCGCGTTTCCGTCGACGCCTTGTCCGAATGCCCGGTGGACGAGTCAACCATCTTTCATCGGCCCCGGACGCGCGAACCGGCGGCGGCAACCGAGACGATCCGCGCATCGGGAAACTCCCTGAATATGTCCTGGACGATCGGGTTCATCGCTGCCTGGTCGTGAAGTTCCCGTTCGCGCGTTGCACGCAACTCACCGACCGTCGGACCGCCGCCCTTCGCGAGGACAACGCTCCAGCGTTCGTCCGTCAGTTCCCCGAGTTGCTGCGCAAGACGTGCAGGCAAATCGGGGGGCGCATCGGCATCGGGTTCAATCTCGACCAGGCCCGTCTGGAATTTGACCGGGCGAACGAATTTCTCGATTTCGATCGCGAGCTCCATGTTTCGTGTCCGGTCAAGGATCAAGTCAACGACGTCGCACAAGTCCCGAGGTTGTTCGGATACGGGTAACGACTCGCCCGCCGCCGCCGGGCGTTCATCGGAAGAGTCCCTGGGCGGTATGTGATCTGTGGTCACGTTGTCGTTGCCACTCTGGACACGATCTCGTTCCGGCTTTTTGGCAGCATCCTCGCTTGGCTTGACCGGTGCCGTCTGATCTTGCCGGGCCGCCTCTCCCCGCAGCTTGCGAATCACGTCCTCCGGCGTCGGTAGATCGGCGGCATGCGTCATCCGAATGATCGCCATCTCGGTAGCCATTCTCGGATTTGGCGCGGCCGAGACTTCGTTCAGGGCCTTCAGCAGCATTTGCCACATTCTTGTCAGGACGCGGAGATGCAGCTTTTCCGCCGCCGCCTTGCCCCGGTCCCGAACATCGGGAGACACCGACGGATCGTTCGATGCGTCGGGCGTGATCTTGACGACCGATATCCAGTGAACGACTTCCGCCAGCTCCCTGAGAATGGCGAACGGGTCCGCGCCATCCGTGTACTGTTCGTTCACCTCGACCAGCGCATTCGCAGCTTCGCCGCGAACGACATGGTCAAAGAGGTCCATGGCGCGGGATCGGTCGGCAAGTCCCAGGATGGTGCGAACTCCCGCCGAGGTCACCTGCCCCGTCCTCCGCGAAATCACCTGGTCAAGTATCGACTGGGCGTCACGAACGGATCCCTCCGCGGCTCTCGTGATCAACGCCAGGGCATCGTCGGCAACATCGGCTCCTTCCCGTTCCGAAATCCACTTCAGGTGGGCGGTCATGACGCCTGGCTCGACTCTTCTGAGGTCGTAGCGCTGGCACCGTGACATGACCGTGACCGGGACCTTCCTGATCTCGGTCGTCGCGAAGATGAACTTGACGTGGTTTGGCGGTTCTTCAAGGGTTTTCAACAATGCATTGAAGGCAGCTACGGACATCATGTGGATTTCGTCGATTATGTAGACCTTGTAGCGTGCCGAGGTCGGCCGGAACTGGACCGATTCGATGATCGACCTGACATCCGCAACTCCCGTGCGACTGGCAGCGTCGACTTCGATGACATCCATGTGACGGCTTTCCGCGATGGACCTGCACGGATCACACTGCCCACACGGTTCGACGGTCGGGCTGCCTTTTTCATCCGGGCCGACACAGTTCAGTCCCTTTGCAATGATACGGGCAATCGTTGTCTTGCCAACGCCGCGGACGCCGGTCATCAGGAAGGCATGAGCGATGCGATCGGACTCGAACGCGTTCCGGATCGTCTCGACTGCCGCATCCTGCCCAATCAGGTCCGAGAGCTTTTGCGGCCGGTAGACACGTGCGAGGACGCGGTAACCATGGTCGGAACTGGTTTTCATTGACCTCCGGTCATCCTTCAGCCAACCCCGAGCGCGACTCTGACCCAATCTTCGCTGCAGGCAGGGAACCTTTCCATCCAGATTCAGGGAACCGCAGTTGGAGTCAGTTGCCCGTGTCACGTCGGGTCCGCATTTGCCCGACCGCCGCCAGGAAAGGTGAGAGGTTGGCACGTGGCCCAAGCGGAACTCGTTACGGCTGCTTCCTTCCGGACCTGACCGGGTTGGCGAGGCACTTGCCCACACAACCTCTCGGACCAGATGACTAGAGGCTTGCGGGAGCCAAGGCAAGAACCAATACTGGGGGCCGATCTTTCGGGAGTCGCCAGCCAATGGAAATCTTGACCGCACCTGCATTCACCGGTGGCCAACTGCCGAGAAACGACGCCTTGAGAAACGATCATGAGGCGGTCGCCGCATCGTGGTCCAACGCTCAAGCCAGGGCGACTCCGATCTGGCGCTCGAGAAACCTTCTGGAACTGGATCCCGGAAGAGAACATGCGCGCCTTGTCTGGCTTCCGACCAGCCACCCGATCTTCAAAGGCCCCGCAGAACGACCGATTCTGCTCGGCCAAGTCGACGCCACGTGCCATTTCTCCGTAGACATTTCAGCCCGGGAAGATCTTTTCCCCCAGGCCTCCGATCCTGCCGATTCTCGTTACCCGATCGACGCCGGCGTGTTTGGTCACGGGTCCCTGGATGCCAGTCACAGGTTCACCGATCTTCGGTCCGCGATGTGCCATCTCAAGAGTTTTGACGCGGAAGTCGCCGCGGTCTCGCGCGCACTTTCGAGCTGGCACCGATCTCACAGTTTCTGTTCTGCCTGTGGCAAGCCGAGTACGCCCGCCGCAGCGGGTTGGCAGCGCCGATGTGCCAGTTGTCAGCGAATTCACTTTCCGAGAACCGACCCCGTTGTCATCATGCTCGTCACTCGTGGCAACAGCTTGCTGATCGGTCGCTCACCGCAATGGCCGGAGAGAATGTACTCGCTTCTTGCCGGTTACATGGAACCCGGCGAGACGATCGAGCGGGCAGTGCGACGGGAATCCTGCGAGGAAGCGGGCGTGCATGTGGGCCGCGTCCGCTATCTCGCGTCGCAACCCTGGCCTTTTCCGGCATCGCTCATGATCGGATGTTGGGGAGAAGCTCTCACGTCCGAAATCACGGTCGATCCGGCAGAACTGGCGGACGCACGATGGATCAGCCGCGAAGAACTGGTCCTGGTCTTTGATGGTCAGTCAGGCGCGATCTCTCCTCCACGACCAGGCTCGATCGCACAATTCCTCATGCTCCAGTGGCTGTCGGGGCACGTCTGAATCGCACGCTCATCTGCCCGCCGGCGAGAAAGGTCCAATTCCCGAATTCGATCCCCGATGCGTGGCAGCAAGGAGAGCCTACCTGCGCAGCTCGATCGGGTAGACGCCAAGCACCTTCATGTGCGAGGTGAAGTATTTCAGTTCCTCAAGTGCACGGGCAAGTCGCGGCTCTTCCGGATGTCCGACCACGTCTGCATAGAACTGGGTCGCCGTGAATGATCCATCGATCATGTAGCTTTCAAGCTTGACCATGTTGACCCCGTTTGTCGCGAACCCCCCGAGCGCCTTGTAAAGAGCCGCCGGAAGATTTCGGACCGTAAAGACGAAGGTTGTCAAAACGGTACCTTCTTCCGGCGCGCTCAGATAGGGTTCGCGTGCCATCAGCAGAAAACGGGTCGTGTTGTGTTCGCGGTCCTCGACGTTTCTGACGAGAATGTCGAGCCCGTAGATTTCCGCGGCGAGGTCTGAAGCGAGAGCCGCGGTTTCCCGGTTGTTCTCGGCCAGAACGAGTTCGGCCGACCCGGCCGTGTCGGCAGCGGGGACCGGCTTTATGTCGTTTCGAATCAGAAAGTCCCGACATTGTCCGAGAAGGACGCTGTGGCTGAACGCCGTGCGGACATCGGACAGCTTGGAACCCTTGACACCGAGCAGGTTGATATTGATCCGGAGAAAATGCTCGCCAACGATGTGAAGTCCCGATTCAGGAAGAAGCCGATGGATGTCGGCAACACGTCCATAGGTCGAGTTCTCAACCGGCAACATCGCGAGATCCGCCTTGTGATCGACCACGGCCGCAATCGCCCCTTCAAAGGTATTGCATCCGACGGCATCGATTCTCTCGCCCATCTCGAGGCAGGCCTTGTGGGAATACGCCCCGGGAACACCCTGGTAGGCGATTGAATTCAGCATTGGCATGTGTTCCATGCGGCCTCCTCCACAAACGAAAATGCGAACCAAGTTCGCGGTTTCTACTCCTTGCAAGACATGAGCGAAAGACGGTAGAAGACCGCTGCCGGAATCTCCGGATACGTCAAAGAACCACCGTCAAGGTATGTCTTGCCATGGATACAATGGATCTGACCAAGATCTTCGGTGCCTTGTGCGGATCGCTTCTTTTCCTATTGCTGGTCAACTGGGCCAGCGGGGCGATTTACGAGCCCGGCGGTGGCCATGGCGAAGGCAGCGATGAAGCGGCGTATGTCATCGAGGTCGAGGAAGAAGAAACCGTCACCGTCGGCGCGGACGGGCCGGATTTGCTCGAACTGATTGCGGCGGCCGATGTGGGACGCGGCAAGAGAGTTTTCACGAAGTGCAAGGCGTGCCACAAGCTTGAAGAAGGCGGCGTCAGTACGGGCCCGCATTTGTACAATGTCATCGGCAGGCCGGTCGCAAGCGTTGGCGAATTCGCATACTCGGGAGCACTGCAGACGTTGAGCGGGGAATGGGGATACGAGGAACTCGATGAATTCCTGACGAGACCGTCCGATTTCGCTCCTGGAACCAACATGAGTTTCGTCGGTCTCAAGAAACCCAAGGATCGGGCCAACGTGATCGCGTATCTTGAGAGCCTGAATCAGTAGGGGCAAGTCTATCGCGGCCCTGACGGCTTCACTGCTGTCTGGACTCCTTACCCGGCTTCAGCCACGAGTGTGATGTATCGAGCTCCGGCTGACGCATAGGTCAGCCGCTTCTGTTGGATGATTCCGCCTTCCTTTCCCCGGACTCGCGGGTATCGGGAAGCCGGTGAACGGATCTCAGCAATGCCGTCCACAGGCGGACACCTGTTCGCGTAATGAACCACGTTGCGACCCCGGCTCGGAAGACCTGTTCGCGAGCGGCCTGTCTTGCCGCAGTACAAGTCCGTATTTCCTGGAATGACGATTGATTGTCCCGAATTGACCAAACTGCGCGTTGATCCTTTTCGGTTAAATGACTAGCATCTTCGGGTAGGCTTAACGGGTCGAATTTTTATTACCGGTCAGGAGGACGGCAAGTCATGGTCAAGGTACGAAAGTCCCAGGAGAAGTCAAAATTGGCAGGGAAGACCATGGGATGGGGTTCCCCCGGACATGGGAAACGCACCAGGATGCCAAGCCCGGCCATCCGCCTTGGTTCGATCGCCGGAGTCGTACTTGCTCTTGCCGCGACCACCGTCGCAACTGCGGAAGAGGTCGTGATCAAGTCACACGGAATATCGACATTCGGTGAACTCAAGTACGAGGAAGGATTCCCCCACCTTGATTACGTCAACCCGGACGCCCCGGTGGGAGGAACGTTTTCGACGTGGGGTTTCGGCACGTTCGACAGCCTCAGCCCCTACATTCTCAAGGGGCAGTCGGCACCATTGTCCTCGGTATTCTTTGAATCCCTGATGACCGGGACGGCAGACGAGCCCGACTCCCTTTACGGGTTGCTTGCCGAGAGCATCGAATACCCCGAGAGCCGTCAATGGGCGACCTTCAACCTGCGCCCGGAAGCGAAGTTTTCCGACGGGACCCCGGTGACGGCCGACGACGTCGTCTTTTCCTTCAATGTCCTCATCGAAAAGGGCCGGCCGATCTACAAGACGACGTTCAGCGATTTCGAGAAGATCGAAGCGCTTGGTCCGTTGAGAGTCAAGTTCACCTTCAAGGAAGGGGTCAACACGCGCGAACTTCCTCAAGCAGCGGCCGGGCTTCCTGTATTCTCGAAGGCCTATTACGCGGATCGGGACTTTGCGGAAAGCACGCTTGAACCTCCGCTGGGTTCCAGCCGGTACGTACTCGATCGGGTGATTCCCGGGAAAACCGTCGTCTACAAACGCAGGGACGATTACTGGGGCAAGGACCTCAACATCAATATCGGCCGCGAGAACTTCGAATACATTCGCGTCGAGATGTTTGCCGACTACACGTCCGCATTCGAAGCCTTCAAGGGAGGCGTCTACCATTTCAGGGAAGAGTTCTTTTCCAAGCTCTGGGCGACGTCGTACGACTTCCCGGCGATCGAAAAAGGCTGGGTGGTTCGCGCAACCCTCCCCGATGGACGCCCATCCGGAACACAGGGATTCTGGCTCAACACACGCCGGGAGAAACTCAAGGATCCGCGGGTGCGGGAAGCACTCGGGCTGATGTTCAACTTCGAATGGTCAAACAAGACACTTTTCTACGGCCTGTATGACCGGACGGACAGTTTCTGGGAAAACTCGCACCTGCAGGCCGAGGGAATGCCGCCCGAAGACGAACTGGCCATTCTCGAACCGCTACGGGAACACCTTCCCGAGTCGGTCTTTACCGAACCGGCGTGGACCCCTCACGTGTCCAGGCCGGATCAGTTGGACCGGTCCGCAGTGCGCAAGGCCGGCAAACTCCTCGACGAGGCCGGCTGGACACTCCAGGACGGCATTCGCAAGAACTCGGCCGGCGAGGTCCTCGGCATTACGGTTCTCAATGATTCTCCTTCATTCGAGAGAATCATCAACCCGTGGATAGAAAATCTCAAGAAGCTGGGGGTGGACGCCGATCACCGAATGGTCGATGCGGCACAGGCAACCGAACTGACCAAGGTATTCGACTTTGACGTCACGGTTGCCCGTTTCGTCATGTCATTGACGCCAGGACTCGAGTTGCGGTCGATATTCAGCAGTGAGTCCGCCGTCACGGACGACTCATCGAACCTCTCCGGCGTTGCCAACCCCGCGGTCGACGCCCTGCTCGATGCCATCGAAGGCGCCGAGGACCGGGAGTCCCTCAATTCCGCGGTTCGTGCGCTCGACCGAAGTCTCCGCGCGATGCACATCTGGATTCCCCAGTGGTACAAGGGCTCGCACAACCTCGCGTACTTCGACTACTACGAACATCCCGAAACCCTGCCGCCCTATGCGCTCGGTGAAGCGGATTTCTGGTGGTACAACGCCGAAAAGGCCGAAAAACTGAAGGCTGACGGCGCGTTCTGACAGGATGGGCTCATATGTCCTGAGGCGGCTATTCCTCATGATCCCGACCCTGTTCGGGATCATGGTCATCAATTTTGTCCTGGTACAGTTCCTCCCCGGGGGACCGATCGAACAGATCCTCTCGCAGCTGGAAGAGGAATCGTCGGCGACCGCCCGGATTGCCGGCGGAACGTTCGAGGCCGGAGGCCGCGAAGACACCGGTTACCAGGGCGCGCGCGGGTTGCCTGAAGACTTCATCAAGGATCTCGAAAAACAGTTCGGTTTCGACAAACCTCCGGTGGAGCGATTCTTCCTCATGATGGGGAACTACCTGAGGTTCGATTTCGGTGAGAGTTACTTCCGGTCCATCACGGTTGTCGACCTTGTTCTCGAGAAGATGCCCGTTTCCATATCGCTCGGCCTCTGGTCGACGCTGCTTTCCTATCTTGTCTCGATTCCCCTTGGCATCCGGAAAGCGGTTCGGGACGGAACGCGGTTCGACACCTGGACGTCGGGAGCCATAATCTTCGCCTATGCGATTCCGGGGTTCCTGTTTGCCATTCTTCTGCTGGTCTTGCTTGCAGGCGGCTCCTACTACCAGATTTTTCCTCTACGCGGCCTGACATCCGACAACTTTTCCGAGCTTTCGCTGATCGGCAAGGTTGCAGACTACTTCTGGCACATCACGCTGCCGGTCGTCGCCTCGACAATCAGCGCATTTGCCACGCTCACTCTTCTGACCAAGAACAGTTTTCTCGAAGAGATCAGGAAGCAGTACGTCATGACCGCACGGGCCAAGGGGCTGACCGACGGCAGGGTGCTCTACGGCCATGTCTTCCGCAACGCGATGCTGATCATCATCTCCGGCTTTCCCGCGCTGTTCATAGGGATTTTCTTTTCCGGATCACTGATCATCGAAATCGTGTTCTCGCTCGACGGCCTCGGCCGCCTCGGTTTCGAGGCCGCCGTCAACCGTGACTATCCGGTGCTCTTCGCGACTCTCTATGTCTTTGGCCTGATCGGTTTGCTGGTGAACCTCATTTCCGACCTGACCTATGTCTGGGTCGATCCGCGGATCGACTTCGAGACCAGGGAAACCTGAGAATGGGCCTGCTCACCACACCGCTGGCCCGGCGCAGATGGCAGAATTTCCGTTCGAACCGCCGCGCCTTCTGGTCGCTTTGGATATTCGGGATCATCTTCCTCATCTGCCTGTTCGCGGAGATCTTCGCCAACGACCGGCCATTGCTCGTCTCGTATCGCGGGGAATTCTACACGCCAGCCTTCAGATTCTATGCCGAAACCGATTTCGGAGGGGAGTTCGAGACCGAGGCCGAATACCCTTCATCCGAGGTCAAGTGCCTGATCAAGACCGGCGGATTGGACGCGTGCCTCGACGACCCGGACGGAACTTTGCTCGATGGCGAGGATGGTTTCGTTGGCGGCAAGGCGGTCAATTCGGGCTGGATCCTCTGGCCGCCCATTCCATACAGTTTCAACACCATCAATTACGACGTGGAAACGGCGCCATCGCCCCCCGACGACAACCATATTCTCGGAACCGATGATCAAACCCGGGACGTTGTTGCACGCATCATCTATGGATTTCGCATATCGACTCTGTTTGCCTTCGTCGTTGTCGTCGTATCGTCGGTTGCCGGAATTGTCGCGGGCGCCTCGATGGGTTATTTTGGCGGCTGGGTGGATCTCCTGTTTCAAAGGATCGTCGAGATTTGGGCCAACATTCCGAGCCTGTACATCATCATCATCGTATCCGCCCTCTTCACGATGAACTTCACGCTCCTGACACTGCTGATCGCCCTGTTCAGCTGGACATCACTCGTCGGGGTCGTCCGCGCCGAGTTTCTCCGGGCGCGTAACTTCGAATACACCAGGGCGGCCCGGGCGCTGGGGGTCAACGACTGGACCATCATGTTCCGCCATCTGCTGCCGAACGCGATGGTCGCGACCCTGACCTTGCTGCCGTTTCTCGTGACGGGAGCAATAGGCGGTCTCGCATCGCTTGATTTTCTCGGATTCGGCCTGCCGCCTTCCTACCCGTCGCTCGGCGAACTGGCCTTGCAAGCCAAGCAGAACCTCCAGGCGCCCTGGCTCGGGTTCGCGGCATTTTTCACCTTTGCGATCATGCTGTCATTGCTGGTCTTCATCTTCGAGGGCGTACGGGACGCATTCGATCCAAGAAAGACATTCGAGTGAGCGCGCCCATCCTTTCGGTCAGTGACCTGTCCGTTCGTTTCGGGCCGAACGCGCCGGTCGTTGACAGGGTATCGTTCGACATTTTTCCCGGCGAAACCCTGGCAATCGTCGGAGAGAGCGGCTCCGGCAAGTCCGTGACTGCGCTGTCGACGGTCGGCCTTCTTCCCGAAAACGCCTTCCGATCAGGCACGGTGACGTTTCGCGGGACTGACCTGATAGCTGCCGATGAGCGAACGCTTCGCCGGATCCGCGGAAATGCGATCAGTTTCATTTTCCAGGAACCGATGACGTCACTCAATCCTCTTCACACCATCAGCCGGCAGATTGGCGAGAGCCTTGCCGTGCACCAGGGCCTCACCGGAAAGGGCGCCCGTGACCGGATCGTGGCCTTGCTGAACCGGGTCGGCATCCACGAGCCTGAAAGCCGCCTCAACGACTATCCGCACCAACTCTCCGGAGGGCAGCGTCAACGCGTCATGATTGCCATGTCACTGGCAAACCAGCCTGCACTCCTGATTGCCGATGAACCGACGACTGCTCTCGATGTGACGATACAGGCGCAGATTCTCGACCTTCTTTCAGAGGTTCAGAAGTCCGAGCACATGAGTCTCCTCTTCATCACTCATGACCTGACGATCGTCGAGAAATTCTCCGACCGTGTCTGTGTCATGCAGGCGGGCCAAATCGTGGAACAGGGAGAGACGCGGAGAATCTTCGAACGACCGGAACACCCGTACACGCAGCAGCTTCTCTCGGCAGAGCCCACCGGATCACCGCCACCTGTCGCTCCCAACGCCAAGACCATTGTCACGACCGAAAGCCTTCGCGTCTGGTTTCCGGTAACGCGCGGCCTGCTGAAAAGAACCGTAGGTCACATCAAGGCTGTGAACGGCGCGACCATCAGGATTCGCGCAGGAGAGACGATCGGTATTGTCGGAGAAAGCGGGTCCGGGAAGACAACGCTGGCGCTGGCGATCATGCGGCTCATCACGTCAGACGGCCCGGTGACATTCATGGGCCGAAACATCCAGGGGATGCGTAACAAGACCCTCAGGCCGTTACGGGCGGCGATGCAGATCGTGTTCCAGGACCCGTACGGATCTCTCAGCCCAAGAATGACCATCCGGCAGATCGTTTCGGAGGGGCTCCTGGTTCACGGTTCCTGGAGCGACGATGTGATCGACCAGAAGGTGTCGGAGATTCTGCTGGAAGTCGGTCTCGACCCATCCATGGCGGATCGTTATCCGCACGAATTCTCCGGGGGACAACGGCAACGCATCGCGGTTGCGCGCGCCATGGTGCTGCGGCCCTCCCTGGTGGTTCTCGACGAACCGACCTCTGCGCTTGATCGTACGGTCCAGGTCCAGATCATCGAGTTGCTACGGGATTTTCAGCGGGAATACGGTATCGCGTACCTGTTTATCAGCCATGATCTGAAAGTCGTCCGCTCGCTCAGTCACCGGGTCCTGGTCATGTATCGCGGCGATGTCGTCGAATCCGGCTCCGTCGACAAGATCTTTGATCACCCGAAAACCGACTATACAAAATCGCTCATGGCGGCGGCAATCGACCTGCGCGTCGAAGTGGGTGCTTCCGAGTAAGCGCCCTGGCTATCCGCTTCACCGGCGTGCCGGCAATTCTCCGGATCGCGTCAAAGTGCCTCGGTCCGGACAGGTGTTTCCGTTTCAGTCCCGCGAGGGAACAGACCGCGGCAACCGGTTTCGGGATCCCGGGCGGTGAATTCGACACCGGACAAACGACGTCGGAGCATCACGCCATGCTTCAACCGGATCAGGCGGCAGGCATGCGCGTTTCGACCAACTCGGCCCAGTAGGACGAACCAGCAGGAATGATTTCATCATTGAAGTCATAATTCGGATTGTGAACCGGTGCCGAGTCGCCGTTTCCGATCAGGATATATGAACCGGGACGGGCCTCCAGCATGTACGAGAAGTCTTCGGCTCCCATCAACGGAGGATTTTCTTCCGTGGCCTGGCCCGTAATTCTTTCTGCGACCTCGGCGGCAAATCCTGTTTCCCGCTCGGAATTCACCATGACCGGATAACCACGCTCGTATTCGGTCACCGCTTCCGCACCGAACGCCTCGGCGGTCCGTGAGGCAATCTCTCCAATCCGCTTCTCGGCAAGGTCCCTCACCTTCTCGATCAGCGAACGGACCGTTCCCTTGAGGATCACCTCCTGCGGAAGAACGTTGTAGGCATCACTCCCGGTTCGAAAACTGCATACAGAAACGACAACCGAGTGAAGCGGATCGACATTTCGAGACGCGATGGATTGCAATGCCAGGACGATGTGCGCGGCAACGACCGTCGTATCGACTCCCTTGTGCGGTTGCGCAGCATGCCCGCCCTTGCCCTTGACGACAATCGTGAATTGGTCGGCGGCCGCGAAGAAGGCTCCAGTTCGAATGGCAAATGTGCCTGTTTCCAGTCCCGGCATGTTGTGCAGGCCGTAAACTTCCTGGATGTTGAAACGATCCATGAGGCCGTCGTCGACCATGACCTGGCCACCGCCGCCGCCTTCTTCGGCCGGCTGGAAAATAACCACCGCGGTGCCGTCGAAATTCCTGGTTTCCGCCAGGTATTTCGCGGCGCCCAGCAGCATTGCCGTGTGTCCGTCATGCCCGCACGCATGCATGCTTTCCTCAGTCCGGGACGCATAGTCCAGTCCGGTCGTTTCCTGCATCGGCAGCGCGTCCATGTCGGCCCTGAGCCCGACAACCAGTCCGTTTCCGTCGGTCTTGCCCTTGATGACCCCAACCACGCCGGTCTTTCCGATGCCCGTTGCGACCTCGTCACAGCCGAATTCCGACAACTTGTCGGCAACAAGCGCAGATGTCCTGTGGGTATCGAACAACAGTTCCGGGTTCTGGTGAATGTCCCGGCGCCAGCCGGTGATTTCCTCATGAAGATCGGCGAGGCGGTTCTTGATGGGCATGGCTTGACTGTCCTCCTCTCAGGCCGCCAGGTCGGTCGTCAGGCGGCGCATGAATTGATTGCACTCCTCGAGTTGTCGACGCGAGACGAACTCGTCAGGTTGATGGGCCTGATCAATTGAACCGGGGCCGCATATGACTGCTGAATACCCCTTCTCCTGGAACTGGCCCGCCTCGGTTCCATAGGACACGACATTGGAATCATTGTCGCCGGTCAGCTTTCGGACCAGCGTCTCTGCCGCGCCCCGATGTTCCGGTTTCAGCCCGGGAACGACATTCAGATCGCTCAACCGTATCCCCGTTTCGGGATTCACTCTTTGCATCCGATCCTGGATTCCTGCGGCGTACTGCTCGAACCTGCTGACCCAGTCGGCCGAAGACTCGGACGGAACACACCTGACATCCGTCGAGAACCAGCAGTCCCGCGCCGTAATGTTGCACGCCGTCCCGCCGGATACCATGCCCGCGTGCAGCGTCGTGTACGGGGGATCGAATCCAGCGGATGCCTTGGCCGCGCCCGCGCGGTTCTCGCTGGTTCTGTCTTCCAGCCATCCGATCAGCCTCGCGGCGTTCATGACGGCCGAAACGCCGCGATGCACCTGGCAGGAGTGAACCTCGTGACCGCGGACATGGACGTTGAAGTTGGCGGAGGACTTGTGCCCGTTCACCATCTTCATCATCGTCGGCTCGCCGACAATCACGGATCTGGCCCGCGGAAACTGTTTCGAGAGTTTGCCGATCATCGATGGCGCGCCGAGGCAACCCACTTCTTCATCGTATGAGAACGCGAGCTGTACCGGCCTCTTCAGACCGGCGTCGACCCAAACGGAGACGTTTGCCAGAACGACTGCGAGGAAGCCTTTCATGTCCGCGGTTCCCCGGCCATAGATGCGGCCTTCCCGTTCACTCAATCGAAAAGGGTCGCCGGACCAGTTCTGGCCCTTGACCGGGACGACATCCGTATGGGCCGACAGGATGACGCCCCCAGGGGAATCCGGCCCGATCTGGGCGTATACGTTGGCTTTCGTTCGATCGGAGTTGTAGTCGCGAAAACTCTCGACGCCGAACCGACCCAGGAACTCTTCGACATAGGCAACCAATGACAGGTTGCTTTCGCTCGAAACTGTCGGGAACCCGACGAGTTTTTCCAGGATTTGAACAGGATCTCTGATTTTCGCTACCCTTTCCAGCGGTTGTGCAGCGGTCGGCCAACGGCAAACCGTGCGTTTTCCCGAGGGAGATATCAAGTATCTTCGCGTTCCAGCAACCGCAAAGTGACTTCGGAACGAGGTGAATCGCCAGCGCCAGGCCCCTTTCCTTTTTTCGGGATATTTGTCTCGCGACGTTCCTTCGGGACAATACGCGGCCGTTCACAAGGCAGCGTCCCTGCCGCGGTTCAGCCATCAACCGGCAAGGGCGCGCGCCACGTTCCGTATTGGCAGACATCCTTGGGCTGTCCCTGTTCAGGATGACCCTTTCCCGAATTTGCCGTGCTTACCGGGTCAGAGGATCGGGTGCCGGAGAAACGCAGGGGCACAAAACCGACTTCTTCATGCCTTTCCGTTCTGGATGAGCGCGTCTTCAACGGCCAGAAATCGGGTTCGATCCGAAGGTTTTCTCGATCCGCGTCTTGTCGCAGGAGCAACACCCGCCGTTTCGGCGTGTTTGCCCCTATCCCGAACTGCGGAAGTGACATTCGCATCATCACTCAGATCATCGCCCCAGGTCCAGGTCTGATCCTGATCTTCCCGTGGTTTCGGTCATGCGCGACGACGTTCGGAACCCGCACGCGAGACGCGCTCGATCGTGCGGATCTGTTCCCTTGGAACCGCATCGAGGATGGCTTCACCCAAATCACGGGCGATTGCGACACGCGGGAACGTGTCCAGTGTCGACGGCTTCCCGGCTTCGTGACTGCGCAGGGTGCTGAGACCGATTCCGGCATCCTTTGCCAACATGGACGGCGTCACATTGCGGGACAGCATCGATCGTGCCAAGCGAGACCCGATCCCGGATTCGGTTCGTCGGGATGTTTTCATGTGTCCCTCAAACCGCGGACATCGGTCACGTAAAGCTCCCGCAAACGACCCCAACCCCGGGTCGTGAGCAAATCGTTCCATCTTCCGACTACCGCTGCCATTGAACGGCGATCGTTTTCCCGCGAGAGCCGATCCTCATTCACTTGTTCGCCGCAACCGCCATTTGGACATCGCGCTGCCGACGGGCTTCTGCCCTGTTCATTATCAACCCCGCGGCGACAATCCCGGTAGCGACGATCAGCACGATGATCGTCGCGAGCGCGTTGATGTCCGGACTGACGCCGAGGCGTACCTTGGAAAAGATCACCATCGGAAGGGTGCTTGATCCGGGACCCGATACGAAACTGGCTATGACAAGATCGTCGAGCGACATGGTGAACGCAAGCAGCCAGCCGGAAACCAGCGCCGGTGCAATGATCGGCAGCGTGATGACGAAAAACACCTTGCCTGGCGTCGCCCCGAGATCCTGCGCTGCCTCCTCGACCGACTCGTCGACGCTCGTCAGCCGCGACTGGACGATGACGGCAACGTAGGCCATGGAAAAAGTGATGTGCGCGATCGTAATGGTTGTGAAACCGCGCCCGCCAGGCCAACCCACGAGGCCCTCCATTGCCACGAACAGAAGAAGCAGGGACAGACCGGTAATGACCTCCGGCATCACGAGCGGTGCGGTCGTCATGCCCGACAACAGCAACCGGCCCCTGAAACGGCCCATGCGTGCGAGAACGAACCCTGCAAGCGTGCCGAGGCAAACAGCCATGGTCGCGTTGACGACGGCGATGCGAAGGCTGACCCAAGCGGCACCGAGAACCTGGGTGTCACGAATGAGTTCCCCGTACCACTTCGTCGAGAATCCGCCCCAGACCGTCACCAGTTTCGACTCGTTGAAGGAGAAGATCATCAACAGGAGTATGGGGATGTAGAGAAACGCGAATCCGAAGGCCAGCACAGTGACCAGGAAGGTGGACCGCCCGGCGCCGCCGTTCATGACGTTGCTCCCGTGTCCCTGGCCTGGAAGTATTGGAAGATCATGATCGGAACCACCAGCAACAGAAGGACGGCGATGGCAACGGCTGAAGCAACCGGCCAGTCACGATTACTGAAGAATTCATCCCAGAGTACGCGTCCGATCATGAGCGTGTCCGGCCCGCCGAGCAGGGCAGGGATGACGAATTCACCCACGGCAGGGATGAACACCAGCATGCAGCCGGCAATGATGCCGGGCACCGAAAGCGGCAGTGTCACCGTGAGGAATGTGCGAAACGGCCGGCAGCCGAGATCCGCGGCCGCCTCAAGGAGCGACAAGTCAAGCCGTTCCAGGTTCGCATAGAGCGGCAAGATCATGAACGGGAGATAGGAGTAGACGATACCCACGTAGACCGCAAAGTCGGTCTGCATCATTACGATCGGTTCGTCGATGATCCCGAGACCGAGCAACAGGTTGTTAATGACGCCGTTGTTCTTGAGGATGCCGATCCACGCGTAGACCCGCAAAAGGAAGGATGTCCAGAAAGGCAGGATCACGAGCATCAGGAAGACGTTGCGCCAGGCCGGGTTGGCGCGTGCGATGGCGTAAGCCATTGGATAGCCGATGGCGAGGCAGGCCACGGTCGAAATCAGTGCGATCTTTCCAGAATTCAGATAGGCTTTCAGGTAGAGGTCGTCTTCAATCAGGAACAGGAAATTGCCGAGATTCAGCCGAATCGTCAAAAAGGCCTCCTCGCCCCATTCGAAGAGTGGCGAATAGGGCGGACGCGCGATCAACGCCTCCGAGAGCGCGATCTTTAGCACGAAGGCGAAGGGGACCAGGAAGAACAGCAGCAACCAGACATAAGGGATCGCGATGACCGCGCCCCGCCCGGTGAAACCGAGGCTGCGGGCTGCTCCCGCCAGAAAGCGACCTGGCAGGGATTGCGAAAGCGTGCTCATCGAGAAGGCCTTTCCAGCCTTCTGCCCGCTACCGGGCGCGTTATCGGTTTCCGTGCTCACGATGTCAGAACCACTCCGCTCGAGGATCGCCAGTTCAGGAAGACACGGTCTTCCCAGGAGATGCTGTCCCGCGCTGTTCGCTGCCGGTTTGACCGGGTGACGCGAACGATCTTCTCGCTGTCGAGGCGCACATGATAGACCGACTGGCTTCCCATGTAGGCGATTTCGTCAACTGTCCCCGAGACGCAGTTGTCGGTCTGACCGGGGTCCTCGCGCCCGATCTCGATCTTCTCCGGCCGAACCGCGACCCATACGCTGGCGCCGGGTGCAGCGCTGACCCCGTGGTCGATGTGAAGGGGGCAACCGGCTTCCTCGGACTCGATGCGTACGTGATCCGCCTCGTCCTCGATGATTCGGCCGGAGAAGATGTTGACCGATCCGATGAAGTCGGCGACGAAACGCGTCGACGGGTACTCGTAGATTTCGTTCGGGGTTCCGGTCATGACGATTTCACCTGCATTCATGATACCGATGCGGGAGGACAGCGTCATCGCCTCCTCCTGATCGTGGGTGACGACGATGAAGGTCACGCCGAGTTGGTCCTGGATGTTGACCAGTTCAAACTGCGTTTCCTCGCGCAGCTTCTTGTCAAGGGCGCCAAGCGGCTCGTCGAGCAGGAGCAGCTTCGGTTGCTTTACGAGCGAGCGTGCCAGCGCCACGCGCTGGCGCTGTCCGCCGGAAAGCTGGTGCGGCTTGCGTTTCGCGAAGGGAGTCAACTTGACGAGGTCGAGCATGTTCGCCACGCGCTCGCTGATCTCGGCAACCGTTATCCCGTCCTGCCGAAGTCCGAAGGCGACGTTCCGCTCGACGCTCATGTGGGGAAACAGCGCGTAGGACTGGAACATCATGTTCGTCGGGCGCCGATAGGGTGGAATGCCGGCCATGTCGATCCCGTCGATGAAGATTCTCCCGGAGGTCGGGGGCTCGAAACCGGCGAGCACCCTGAGAAGCGTGCTCTTGCCGCAACCGGACCCGCCGAGCAGGCAGAATATCTCCGATTGCTGGATTTCGAGCGAGACGTTGTCAACAGCGGTGAAGTCGCCGAACTTCTTGGTTATGTTCTCGATCCGCACGTAGGCGTCAGCCTTTTCTTGCTGCCTGGCCAAGGCAGATGCGATGTCTCTTGAGTCGTTCATGTCGTCCCTTGGGTTACCGGGCTTCCTCCCGGCGAAAAGAAGCGCCGGGAGGAGGACCTGCCGGTGTCAGCTGCCGGTCTTGATACGCGTCCAGGACCGAGTCAGCATGCGTGTGAACCTTGCGCTGTTCGCGAGATCAGGAAACAGGTTGGCCTTGACCTCGTCCGACGGGTAGATCGCCGGATCCATTTTGACCTCGTCATCGACGTGATCATGTGCGGCGCTGTTGGCATTGGCGTAGAAAACGTAGTTCGAAACCGCGGCAATGACTTCCGGCTCCATCATGTAGTCGAGGAAGAGATGCGCGTTTCCCGGATGCGGTGCATCTGAAGGGACGGCAAGGGTGTCGAACCAGATCACCGTGCCTTCCGCCGGAATCACATAGTCGATGTTGACGCCCTGGCCCGCCTCGGCAGCCCTGTCGCGCGCGATGAGCATGTCGCCGCTCCATCCCATCGCTACACAGATCTCGCCATTGGCAAGGTCATTGATGTTCTGGGATGAATGGAAGTACTTGATGTGAGGGCGAACTTTAAACATGTGCTCTTCGAAGGCCTCGATATCTTCGCGGCTTTGCCCGTTGGGGTCACGGCCAAGATAGTTCATGAGGTTGGCGAAGACTTCGGTGGGCGAGTCTAGCAGGGTAACGCCGCACGCCGACAGTTCCGAGACGACATCGGGGTCGAAGATCATGTCCCAGCTGCCCGTCGGTGCATCCGGAAGGGCGGCAGCGGCCTTGTCGATATTGTAGCCGAACCCCGTGGTTCCCCACATGTAGGGAATTGCATGCATGTTCCCTGGATCATGCGCATCGACACGGGCCAGGATCTCGGCATCGAGATTGCCGTAATTCGGGAGCATTTCGCGGTCGAGTTCCAGGAACACGCCCGCCTTGATCTGCCGCTCAAGGAATGATGCCGTGGGAACCACCACATCGTATCCGCTGCTGCCGGTGAGGAGTTTTGCTTCAAGCACCTCGTTGGAATCGAATACGTCGTAGTTGACCTTGATGCCGGTGCGGTCCTCGAAATTCGCGATCGTATCCTCGGCGATGTAATCCGACCAGTTGTACACATTGAGGACCTTCTCCTCCTCGGCATTGACCGCCAACCCTGCGGCGGTTGCCGCGGCGATGGTGGCTAAAATCGTGAATCTTGACATGATCATTTCTCCTTTTCCTTGGAACATTGCTGTCATCAGTCTTGCGCCGAGCCACCAGCGCGACGGCAGACGGCGTCAAGTGAAGCATCGAGAATTCCGACAATCTCGTCAATCTGGTCGTGATCGAGGGTCAATGCGGGCGAGAGAACGCAGAGATCGCCGATCATGCGCACGATGAGCCCGCGTGCCTGCGTCTCGTGCTCGACTTCTCCGCGTATGGGAGCATGCATGGGAAACGGTGTCTTCCGTTCGCGGTCGGCGACGAGTTCGACACAGGCCATGAAGTGACTGCCGCGCACATCGCCGACAAATTCGTGACGCCGGAGTTGCTGCAGTTTCTCGATCAAGTAGGGCCCGGTCTTCCGCACCTTTTCGCAAATCGCTTCCCGCTTGATGATGTTGATGTTTTCGAGTGCGACTGCGCAGGCCGCGGCATGGCCCGAATAGGTGAATCCGTGCGAGAATATGCCTCCGTCTTTCCTGGGCTGCGACAGACCTTCGTAGACCTTTTCCGACACGATGGTCGCGGCGAGCGGAATGTAACCGGAGGTAATGCCCTTGGCGACGACAATCATGTCCGGAACGATATCGAACCGGTCATGACTGGCGAAGAAGTGGCCGAGCCGACCGAATCCCGTCACCACCTCGTCGGATATGTAAAGGATGTCGTTTTCGCTGCAGACGTTCTTCATGAGCCGGTGATAGCCCTCGGGCGCGACAAGCACGCCGCCCGCGCCCATGACAGGTTCAGCGATGAAGCAGGCAATATTGCCGGCACCTAGCGACCTGACTTTGGTTTCGAATTCGTCGACGAGATAGTCGCAGTACTCGCCTTCGTCCCGGATGCCGTCGGGCATGCGGTAGCAGTTGGCGTCGGAGACGTGGTGGACCAGCCCGGGCGGAAACTTGAAACCGCTGCGGTCGCCCTCCTTGCCGGAGAGCGCCGCAGTCAGGTAGGTGCTGCCGTGATATGCGTTCTTGCGAGAAATGACGTAACGTTTCGAGGGCTTGCCGATGGTGTCAAAATAGTAGTGTGCGATGCGTATGGCCGTGTCGTTGGCCGTTGAACCGCTTGAGCTGTAGAACACATGGTCGAGGTCGCCCGGTGTGAGCTTCGCAATTACCGCGGCGAGTTCCGTTGCCGGCGGGTTTCCGAAATCCGTGAAGTAGGAATACTGGGGCAGGAGGGACAACTGGCGCGCGGCGGTATCGACGAGTTCCTTCCTTCCGTAACCGACGTTTGCGAACCAGAGCCCGCCCATGGCGTCGATGTAGCGTCTGCCCGCGGCGTCCCAGACATTCGCCCCCTCGGCGCGGGCAATAATCGTCGATCCGGTCTGCTTCCATTCCGGGAAATCCGTCCACGGGTGGAGACAGTGCCTGAGATCGGCTTCCCTGAGTCTGGCGTCGTCGAGAGCTTCAGGCATTGGCATGTCCGTCACTTCAGTTGTGCAGATCGGGCAGCGGCGTTGCCTGCACGGATGTGCCGGCCCGGGATGCGGGAATACGCGAATAGAGTTCCGCGAGCGAAGAGACCCCGAGCTTCCGGTAGATGTTGCGCCTGTGTACCTTCACGGTCTGCGGCGAGATGCTGAGATTGAGTCCGATGGACACGGTTGAATGTCCCTGGACGATGAGCGAGGCGACCTCGCTTTCCCGCGCCGTCACGGGCCTGCCGCCAACCGGAGAAAGGCGCCGGATTTCCTCGCGCAAGGTCGGGGGAGGGGTTTCCGCCTGCACCGGCGCGGGATGCCGTGCCGCCCTTTCCACGTGGGCTGCAATGAGCGCCATCAGGGCAGGGGAGAGCGATTTCAGGCGCGCGAGGGCACGCTTGCCGAATACAGGGTGGCCCCTGTGACGGCCCAGCGAGAGATGCGCCACGCGCCCGTCACGCATCCGGTGCAGGCAGCCGACCTCGTCGACGAGCGTCGTCTGGCGATAGTAGCGTCGAGAGGCGCGGGACCGGAAGAACTGGTCTGGCGCCACGTCCCGGAGCCGGTAGGCACCGTCGTCGAAACCGGACATGGCGAGGTCGTGGAATGGATCGAGAAGGTAGCCGAAGTCCGTGTAGGTTTCCTCGAATAACCGCCGCAGCTTGTCGTCGGGAATCCAGTGGTCGATGGTGCGCGGCAGCTGTCCCTTCGCGAAGACCAGGGTAACGATGCTCTGTGGATCGAAGATCCGGATCGACAGTTTCCGGAGTTCGTCGAAGAAGTCCTGGCTGCCGATGCCGCAGGTCATGGCGCCAAGCGATGCGAAGACGAATTTCTGCGAAATCACCCGGTCTCGTCCGGGCATCCCGTGATGGTCTTCGAGAGCCATTTTTACCCCATAACAGCGTGAATTCCCCGATTCCATACCCCCAAGGTGGTATGTAATCCAGTTTTTCGAGGCCTTATCGCCTGCCAACGCGGCATCTGCGGCTGCATCAACGCGGAACTGCCTTTGGGGCGTGTCGATAGGGACCGGTCGTTTGGACGGCCGTGAACAAGCGACCGCGGTTTGCTCAACACGCGAAGCCGGGGAGCACCGAAAAGGAGGGGGGCAAGCGGCGACTGGCATCCTGGAATGCCTCTTGGGAGAGCAAAAAATTTCCGGGGGGCAGTCGGCGGATTTCCCGGCTTTTCTGTTGATTCTTTGTAACTACTCACCCGTTCACGATTGAGATCGGGGTTCTGTGTTTACCTGACCATCTCAGCGGCCCGTCCTGCGAGCGCGATCTGGATGGCGACGAGTGGATTGTAACCCATCGCAGCCATTGATTGCAGGTAACTTGAGATTCGGCACCAGTACTCGGCATAGACGCGGGTTCGGAAGCATCCGGAGACCTTCATCTTGACCTTTGCCATCCTGAAGCCCCTTTCTCCCGCATTGTTCGTAAAGCTGACATCGGGGTCGTGTATGAAGCGCAGCACGGCGTCTTCGTGTTTCTTGAGCCGCTCGTGCAGGTTGTGGGCATCGGACTTTGCGATGCGTCCGCGCTGGCCTTTCTTGCGCTTGGGGATTTCGGGCAGTTCCCCGGCTCCCCGTGTGAGGATGGTTCGGTATCGCTTGCGGATGGCGCGGTATTCGGCCTCGCTCAGGGTCCTGGTTTCGCTTGTGTTGACCCTGTGGCAGGCCTCGCACAGCAGTTTCTTCATCAGGCGTGCCCAGCGGTAACCGTTGGACTCGATAATGAAAGCCAGTTCACGCAGCAAATGAGCGCCACAGAGGCCGTGCCTGCATTTGTCGTAGGAGAAGTATGACGCCCAGCAGTCGTGGATCAGTGTGCCGGTGAAGCGGGGAATGATGCCGATGTCATCGATCGCTTCCGCCCCGCGCTTTCGATGCAGGAACTTCAGGGTCAGCGATCCGTCGGTGATGATATGCAGCCAGTGGTTCTTCCCATCGACCCGCATGCCGGTTTCGTCGGCATGCAGGGCCGGGCGCGTCAGCAGGCGTTCGATGGCGGCCTGTTCCCACGCTTCGAGCGCATCATGGAGGCGCCGGATGTAATTGAGGCAGGTGGCTTCGGATATCCTGAGGCCGGAGATCGCCTGCACCAGCGCGACGGTGCGCCGTAGCGAGAGCATGTGGGCGACCAGCAGGTTGATGATGAAGGCCATGAAGCCGACGCCGTATTGCCGCGGCCCCGGCATGGTGTCGGGGAACTGTCCCCTGGTTCGGGCCCGGCACTCGGGGCAGTCCTTGATCTCGGCATCGACCTTGTGCTCGACGACCTCGAAGATGATATCGAAGCTGATGCGCCGTTCGTGTGCCGTGGGCGTGACGCCGGACAGGTCGGCGCCGCAGGCTTCGCAGGTCTCGACGGTGATCGTCTCACTGGTGGTGACTTTCCGGAGATTGGCTCCGGTCTCATCGCCTGGTTCCTTCGCTCTGGCTCTGCGCCTGGAACGCGCCGCGGTCTCGTCCTTGTCATCCATCTGCGATGGAGGGATGCCGGAGTTCTTGCTGGTTTTCGGGGTGGTCTTTTCCAGCAGGATGGAGATCAGGATGCTCAGCAGGGTCATCAGGACCCGGATTACGGCGTCGACTTCGCCGGACAGCTTGCCGGCCGCACGCAGGGCCTCGACGTCGGCCCGCGCGGCCTCGAACTCGTCGCGCAGCGACTTCCCGTTCACCGTCGCCATGACCCGTCCTCGACCGCCATGACCGCGGCCAGCACCGCCAGGCGCTCGCCCGGGGGCATCGCCGCATAGCGCCGCGCCCAGTTCTCGGCCTTGCGCTTGACCGTCTGGCGATGGGTGAAGTTCCGCCCGGCAAACCGGGCCCAGTGAACCCGGTCGGGCGCGAAGTTGAACCAGATCGACTCGGTGACCACCGCCGCATGGTTGTTGACCTGCAGCGACAGGGACCGCCAGTCGGCAAGATGGGTCTCGTAGAGCCGGCTCGGGTAGCCGGAGATCATGACCTGGCAGTCCAGCGACTTCAGCAAGTCCAGCAGCGCCACATGCGACGCGTCGTCAAGATCGTGACGGTACCGGCGTTCGGAGCGCCGGGTTGCCTGAAGGTAGGGTGGATCGCAGTAAACCAGTTCACGGCCCTGGAAGGGGAAGGCTTCAAGGAAACTGAATGCGCACCCTTGGTGCAACTCTACCGGGTAGTCGCAGGTGAAGCCGTCAATGGCGCGCTGATCAAGATCGATGCCGATGTTGCGCTGTGCGGGAAGCTTCCGCTTCATGATCGCGCCGCCCCCAAGAAATGGCTCGATATACACATCGTGCGGCGGCTGGGACGCTACAATCGCCTGGCAAAGACCAGAGGTCCCCTTCGAACCAAACCACATTGCCATCGACCGAACCAACCCCGCGTCAAAACCGGACGCAGCCTCGATAGGACGTCAAACCTATGTTGTCAACAACGAAAAACCGAAAGTGATCAAAAGGGGTGAGTAGTTACGATTCTTTTATCCTTCCATCGCCCGAATCCGCCTTCGGGAGTTCCATCCGGATCCCGTGTCCGAAGTTGCATGGGCAAGTGTACACCTCGCGGGGTCCACTGCATCTGTTGCATTTTCGAAAACCGCTTCGAGATGATCTGGTTGACAGCTGATTGAGCGAAGGCTGTGGTCGCCCAACTGCCGTGTCTCAGGGCAACGAGGCCCTTTCCTGGCAGGGAACACCGGCAAACCGCTCTTTGGGCCGAGTCAACGGCCCCAGGTTACCGGCACCTTCAACGGACCGCGAAATGCCCGGCCTGCAAATTCAACATCGCCCGCGAGACGGATGTCCGGGAAACGCTCGAACAGCATTGGAAGCGCGTCCTCGGCAACGAGGGCTCTGCTCGCGGCGGCGCCCGCACAGAAATGCGGACCTGCGCCAAAGGCGAAGCTGCGCGCCGTGTCGCGGGTGATGTTGAAAACGTCCGGATTCTCGAACACGTCCTCGTCCCGATTTCCCGAGCCGAACATGAAAAAGACACGGCTCCCGGGTTCGAAATCGACGCCGTCGACCGTTTCCTCCCTCGCGACCCGTCGGGGTGACATGCCGATCGGTGAAATCCAGCGTGCGTACTCTTCGAACGCATTCCGCCAGCTTGCCTGGCCCTCCAGGACCATTTCCAGCTGATCCGCGTGGGTCAGAAGTGCCCAGGCCGTTCCGGCAATCGCATCGCGCGGCTCATTCTGGCCACCCGAGATTGCGAGTTTCACGTTTGCGCGAACCGATGCCATGGGAAGTCCGGCCTGCAACTGCACCGACAGCAGCGACATGTCCGGTTCGGCCGCGACGATCGGCCATCTGCTGTCGACATGGGCGTCAATCGAGGCAGTGCAGTCACGGCATCTGGCCTCGACTGCCGGGTCGCCCGCGTAATTGGCGATGCCATCGATCATGCCCTGGCTCACCCGATCGACCTCCTTCCAATCCATGTTGCGGAGGCCGGTGATCACGCGCAAGGCGTTGCCCGAGACGGGCATCGCGAAGTCCGCGACGAGATCACACGCATTTCCGCCCGCGAGACAGTCGAGCACATCCCGGGTGTGGCGGCGGAACTCGCCGGTCCAGTGATCACGCACCGTCCTCGGGCTGAAGGCCGGAAACGTCGCCCTTCTTTCGACGGCATGGGCTTCGCCGTCCTTGCGCATCATGTTTTCGCCCATCAGTACGCTCATCAAGCCGTCCGGCTGATAGCTGGAAAAAGTGTCGACGCGTTTTTCCTGCACGAAAATTGCCCTGTGCCTTGCGATGAGCGTGGCGTTGAGTTCCGGGACCAGGCAGATCGGAGCGTCGGCGCGCATTTTTTCGAGAACGGGATACGGATCCCGGTGAAATTCCCGGAGATCGACATGGAAGACGGGAGCTTTTGCCATGGTGGAAGCCTGCTCCATCGCCGGTTGACTTGCAAATCTATCCATTCCCGGCGCAGCCGGTATCCGGTGGCGGATCCTCCGGCGCACAAGGGCATGACCAAACGGGCGACAGGATCCGGACAAACACGCCGGTAGTCCGGAACCCACAGAACCTTACCCCGAAAACGCCACTGGCTCCCAGATGAGGTCGCTTCATGCGCGCGCCCGGGCTTGCCATGTGGTGGGAATCATACGTGAGCAAGTTCAGCCCTGGTTCCATGCGGGTCAGCGAGAAATATGACTAGAAATTAACCTCTATCGGTATTTATGTATAAATTTTGATCATTATACCGGATTTCTCGTCCTCTCCGGCGGAGATGCGGTGGCGGCTTCTGGACGTGATGAGCGTTCCCGTGCTCGGAAACCGCATTTCCGGCGGCGCCGAAGCGAGATCGTCCACGACTGCCGCCGGTGTCGCGGCGAAGTCGAACGACCAGTTCCCCGCCTGAATCAATGGAAGATGAGATGATGTCAAATCACGCAAAATACCTGCCCTGCCCGCTCCTCCTCGTGCTGGCCGCGTCGCCCGCGACGGCCCAGGGCGCGCCGGGGACCGAAGTCGCAGTGCATACGGTCTTCGTTCTCAACACGTTTCTGTTTCTCGTCAGCGGTTTTCTCGTGTTCTGGATGGCCGCAGGATTCGCGATGCTCGAGGCCGGCCTGGTAAGGTCACGCAATGTCACGACGCAGTTGACCAAGAATTTCGGCCTGTTTTCCATCGCCGCGATCATGTACTGGCTGATCGGTTACAATCTCATGTATCCGCTGGGAAACTGGTCGCTCGGAACCGACGAGACCGGAGGTTACCTCGGCGCGTTCGGTCTCGCCGTCCTTGAAGCCGTGGGCATCGGGCCCGAGGGCGCAGACGATCTGTCCTACGCATCCACGGGATCGGACTTTTTCTTCCAGCTCATGTTCTGCGCCACCGCGGCGTCGATTGTCTCCGGCACGCTTGCCGAACGCATCAGGCTGTGGCCATTCCTCCTGTTCACGGCATTGCTGACCGGTGTGATCTATCCCGTGCAGGCATCCTGGAAGTGGGGTGGCGGTTTCCTGGATTCCCAGTTCGGTTTCCTGGACTTCGCCGGTTCGACGGTCGTGCATTCGGTCGGAGGATGGGCGGCACTGGTCGGTGCCATTTTGCTCGGCGCGCGAACGGGCAAGTACCAGGCTGGCCAGGTAAACCCGATACGCGGATCGAACATGCCCCTGGCGACATTGGGAACGTTCATTCTCTGGATCGGCTGGTTCGGTTTCAACGGAGGATCTCAGCTGGCAATGGGTACCATCGGCGATGCGGCAGACGTGAGCCGCATTTTTGCGAACACCAACATGGCTGCCGCTTCCGGTGCGATGGTTGCGATGTTCATGACCCAGATCCTGTACGGAAAGGTCGACTTGACCATGGTGCTGAACGGAGCTCTTGCGGGCCTCGTGGCAATAACTGCCGAACCCCTCTATCCGTCGCTCTTCGGGTCCCTGCTGATCGGCGGCGTCGGCGGCGCAATCGTCGTCTACGGCGTGCCCTTCCTCGACAAGTTGAAGATCGATGACGTGGTCGGCGCAATTCCGGTACACCTCTTCGCCGGGATATGGGGAACGCTGGCAGTCTGTTTCACGAATCCTGACGCCACGCTGTTCGGGCAGGTCGCGTCCATCGTCATCGTGGGTGCGTTCGTGTGCGCCGCGTCCTGGATCATCTGGTTCATCCTGAAACTGGCGATCGGTATCCGGGTTGACGAGGAAAGCGAGATCACGGGCCTCGACATGACGGAACTCGGCATCGAGGCTTACCCCGAGTTTACGACCTGAACCGGGATGCGATTGTCCCGGGCGCGCATCCGTGCGCCCGGGATCACCGGGCATGGACGGACCTCGCATTGGCGTTCCCGTCCAACCCGGTCGCCGCACTTTGAAACGATCGTCGTCTTTCGTCGGAAGATCGCCTGGCTCCGGGGCAAACCGGAGCGGCGAACATGTTCCGAAACGATTTCGAGACAACGTTCGAACGACTGGTTCGGGAACCTGCCAGAACGGCGTCGCGGCGCGTGACAAACGACAGCGGCCGCCTGAGGCAGAGAATCTCGGGGCGCCTTTTTTCACGTTGCATCCCCGGCCGCGATGCAATTCGCATGTCGACACGCCGGTTATTGCATTGGCACCGGACACACTCTATACGATTCCGGCTTTGCGGAGATCGTGTTGACCTTTTCCGCAAACCCGGGGACCCGTAGCTCAGCTGGATAGAGCATTTGACTACGAATCAAAAGGTCGGGCGTTCGAATCGCTCCGGGTCCTCCAGCACCTTTTCCTGGTCGACGACAAGCGCTGTCCCGATTCCCGGCCGCTCTTGGCTGGACGGAGCGGCAATCGGGCCGGAAGCTCGTCGCCTCCGGAACATCACTCTTCCTCGAATTCCTCGCCAAGGATCCTGGAAACCGCGAAGACGTCCTTGTCGCCTCGCCCGCACATGTTCATCACCAGGAGATGGTCCGAAGGAAGGCCGCCCGCGATTCGTGAAACGTGAGCCAGGGCATGTGACGGCTCCAGTGCGGGAATGATGCCCTCACAGCTGCAGCACAACTGGAACGCCTCAAGTGCTTCTGCGTCAGTTACCGAAACATATTCGACGCGCCCCGTATCACGAAGCCAGGAATGCTCGGGACCGATCCCTGGATAGTCCAGTCCGGCCGATATCGAATAGCCGTCCAGAATCTGCCCGTTCGGGTCCTGCAGCAGGTATGTCCGATTCCCGTGGAGCACTCCGGGGCGCCCGCCCGTCAACGAGGCGCAGTGTTCCATCCTCTCGTCGACTCCCTTGCCGCCGGCCTCGACGCCGATGATCCGTATTGAGGGTTCATCCAGGAACGGATGAAAAAGCCCCATGGCATTGGAACCGCCTCCTATGCAGGCGACCAGCGTGTCCGGAAGCCTGCCTTCCTGTTCCTGCATCTGCTTCCGCGTTTCGTCACCGATGACGCACTGGAAATCGCGGACCATTGCCGGATAGGGATGTGGCCCGGCAACCGTCCCGATGCAGTAGAAGGTGGTCTCCACATATGTCACCCAATCCCGAAGCGCCTCGTTCATTGCGTCCTTCAGGGTTCCCCTTCCTGCCGTGACGGGAACGACCTCGGCCCCGAGAAGCTTCATGCGGAATACGTTTGGAGCCTGCCGCTCGACGTCATGGGAACCCATGTAGACCACGCATTGAAGACCGAACCGTGCACAGGCCGTCGCGGTCGCGACACCATGCTGGCCGGCCCCGGTTTCGGCAATGATCCGGGTCTTGCCCATGCGCCGGGCCAGCAGGACCTGTCCAAGCACATTGTTGATCTTGTGCGCGCCCGTATGGTTGAGTTCGTCGCGCTTCATGTAAATGCGCGCACCACCGAAGTGATCGGTGAGACGTTCGGCAAAATACAAGGGCGAAGGCCTGCCGACATAGTGGGTGCGAAACCGCTCCATCTCGTCCAGAAACTCCGGGTCGGTGCGAGCCCGCGCGTATTCCGCCTCGAGTTCGAGAATGAGCGGCATCAGCGTTTCCGAAACGAACCGGCCTCCATAGTCCCCGAAACGGCCGCGTTCGTCCGGACCGCTCCGATACGTGTTCAATCCTTCGGTCGCAATCATCCGGTTCTCATTCATCCCGCTATCCATCCATTACCGGCAAGGGTATCCGTCATCCGTCGTTACGGCCCTGAAATCTGATCAGGAAGCGAACTGGCCACACGAAGAAAATCCCTGATTCGGTCGCAATCCTTCTTTCCGGGAGCCGATTCAACCCCTGACGAAACATCAAGCTGCGTTGCGCCCGACAGCCGAACCGCGTCGGCAATATTCTCCCTCGTCAATCCACCGGCCAGCATCCACGGCAGGCGCCATTCCCGCTTTGCCAGGAGAGACCAGTCAACGACAATCCCCTGCCCTCCCGGCCGGTCCGAGTGTCTTGCCGGAGGCGCGTCAACAAGGAGCTGGTCGACAAAACCTTCCCAGTGGTCGGCCCGTTCCACATCGGATTTCGCCGATATTCCGAGCGATTTCATGACAGGCAAGCTGAAGGTCTTCCTGATCGCTCTTGAGCGTTCCCGTGACTCGGAGCCGTGCAACTGGATCATGTCAAGCGTCACGGAATCGAGGACACGCCCGATATGCCCGTCGTCGGGGTCGACAAACAGCCCGGTGCGGCACACGCCCGACGGAACCCTGGCAGCAAGATCCCGCGCCTGCTCAACCGATACGTTTCGCGGCGACCTGGGGAAAAACACGAACCCGACATAGTCGGCGCCAGCCCTAACGCTCGCATCCAGCGATGCCGCGTCTGACAGTCCGCAGATCTTGACCTTCATCGCGCATCCTTTTCCAGGAGCTCAAGAACCTCGTCCTTTCCCCGAACTTCCCCGGACCTTGACCTGAGGTCGTCAACTTCCCGTTCCAGCCGCCGGATTTCGCGACCACGCTCACTCGCCTGCCGCCGATGGCGATGACCGCGAAAATATTCGCGGACCGCCCCTGCGATCAGCCCGACAATCACGGCGCTAAACACGATCACGTACTGCGGAACCAGGTAGGCGCCCGTGAACCCCAGGATGTCCCCGACACCCTTCGGGAACAATCGGAACGTGACAATGTCGCGATTGACGAGGCAAAGCATGACCAGGAATGCTGCAAGGACAACCAGGACGACGATTCGAAAGAACTGGATCATCCAATCTCAACCCGCCTCCGGGTATCGAAACCTCTACTCCCGGCCGTTGAGACGATCCCTGAGCTGCTTTCCGGTCGCAAATACAGGTACGTGTTTTTCGCTCACCTCGACAGGTTCGCCCGTCCGGGGATTACGGGCCCGGCGCTCCCGGCGATGCCGAACGGCAAACGTTCCGAAACCACGTAACTCGACACGGTTCCCTTCGGTCAATCCGGAGACGATTTCATCGAACACCGTTGTTACCGCGCGTTCCGCATAATCTCTCTTGAGACCGAAATCCCTGGCGATCATCGTGATCAAATCGGACCTCACCATGGAAGCACCCCTTCCTGACTGAAAAAAACACAGGAACCGATGACCAGATTACACGGCAGGCGTATCTCCGTAAAGGATTTCGGTAACGGCAAGTTGCGTCGTGTCATCGCCAGGTTGTCGTACGTGCGGACGACCGCCCCGCCAGAGAGACCGCCTCGGTCACCGCACGCCCGAAAGCGTTTTGACCCCAAAGACGGCGAACGGGCCGCCCGCCTCAATCGTCTTCCTTTTTCTGCAGGGCAGCACCAAGAATGTCTCCAAGCGACGCTCCCGAATCGGTAGATCCGTACTGGGCAACGGCTTCCTGTTCCTCGGCAATTTCACGCGCCTTGATCGAGAGCTTCAGCTTGCGCCCTCCCCGCTCAATTCCGGTAACGAGAACGTCAATCTTGTCACCAACCGAATATCGGTCCGGTCGCTGTTCCGACCGATCACGGCTGAGGTCGGCGCGTCGAACAAAGGATTTCGCGCCCTGGTAATCCACGCCGATTCCGCCGTCCTCGATTGACGTCACGGTTACCGTCACCACTTCTCCGCGCTTCAGACCCGAAACCGCCTTCACGAACGGGTCATTCAGTGCCTTGACCGACAGTGAAATCCTCTCCTTGGCCGGGTCGACATCGAGGACGAGGACATCGACCGTGTCTCCCTTGCGATATTCCTTGATCGCCTGGTCTCCCGGGCGGTCCCAGTCCAGATCGGACAGGTGCACCATGCCGTCGATGCCCCCTTCGAGCCCCACGAAAAGGCCGAATTCGGTAATGTTCTTGACCTCCCCGGAGATTTCGCTGCCGGAAGGGTAGTTCGCCGCAAAGTTCTCCCACGGATTCCCCTGAACCTGCTTGAGACCCAGCGACACCCGCCGCTTGTTGGTATCAACGTCCAGAACCATGACCTGCACTTCCTGGGACGTCGACACGATTCGGCCCGGATGAACATTTTTTTTCGTCCACGACATCTCGGAGACATGGACCAGTCCCTCGACACCCGGCTCCAATTCAACAAAGGCGCCGTAATCCGTGATGTTCGTCACGCGTCCGGTATGAACCGTGTCAATCGGGTACGTCTCCCGGACGGACTTCCACGGGTCCTCCTGGAGTTGCTTGATGCCCAGGCTGATCCGCTGGTTTTCCCGGTTGATCTTGACGACCTGAACCTTGACCGTCTCACCGACGGTAACCACTTCGGAAGGATGGCGAACCCGGTGCCAGGCCATGTCGGTCACATGGAGCAATCCGTCCACACCGCCAAGGTCCACAAAGGCCCCGTAGTCGAGGACGTTCTTGACCAGGCCTTCGACCACATCGCCATCATTCAGGCGCCCGACGACTTCCGCGCGTTGCTCCGCGCGGGATTCTTCAAGAATCGCCCGCCGTGACACCACGATATTGCCCTTGTTGCGGTCGAGTTTCAGAATCTGGAATGGCTGCGGGATTTCCATGAGCGGAGTCACGTCGCGAACCGGTCGGACATCGACTTGCGAGCCGGGCAGAAACGCAACGGCTCCGCCCAGGTCAACCGTGAATCCGCCCTTGACCCGGTTGAAGATCTTGCCCTCGACCTTTTCGCTCGCGGCATAAGCCTTCTCGAGCCGATCCCAGGCCTCTTCCCGCCGCGCCTTGTCCCTGCTTATGACAGCTTCGCCGCGGGCGTTTTCGACCCGCTCGAGATATACCTCGACACTGTCGCCTTCGGAAATCTCCGATGCCTCGCCGTGCCGCGCGAACTCCTTGAGGTCAACACGGCCTTCCATCTTGTAACCGATATCGATGATCGCCTTTTCGGCCTCAACCGCGATCACACGTCCCTTGACGACGGACCCTTCCGTCGGGGTATCGATTTCAAAGCTTTCATTGAGGAGAGCCTCGAACTCCTGCATCGAGGCGCTGGCGGGCATTGTCATTGATGTTGTCTTCCTGGAATTTGCCGGTTTGGCCACGCGACAGTCTGTGCGGGTCTTGGTGCGGTATCCTGCGTTTTCGTTTCGGCCCCGTAGCGAATGGAGTTGCCAAAAAACAAGAGAAGGGCCGGTTGTCTACCGACCCTGCCCATGTCTTGCCTCAACAACTGCCATCGCCGTCGCGACTGCGGTCTCTATAGACATTTCACTCGTGTCAAGCAACACCGCATCCTTCGCCCGGCGAAGCGGAGCAACGGATCGACCGGAATCAAGCGAGTCCCGTGCGCGAATCGCCTCAAGAACGACCTGGCGGCCGGGGGCGTCTGCACGATCGCGCGTCTCCACAAACCTTCGTTCGGCGCGAATGTCCTCTCGAGCCGTGACATACAGCTTGACCTCGGCATCGGGGCAAACGACGGTTCCAATGTCGCGCCCGTCCAGTACGACACCTCCCTCTCGCGCGGCGAACCGACGCTGAAACCTGATCAGTGCGTCACGGACTGCGGGAATCGCTGCAACGGACGATGCGACGGCCGAAACCTCTTCGTCACGCAGGCGTTTGTCCGAGAGATCCGCCTCGGTAATCCGACCCGCGATCACGGGGGCTTGAGCCTCGATGTCCGACAACGTTCCGGCCTCGAGCAGTTTCAAACCAACAACCCGATACAACAGGCCGGTATCCAGGTGATGAAACCCGAACCGTTCGGCGATCGCGCGCGCGATCGTCCCCTTGCCCGCCGCCGCGGGACCATCAATCGCGACCGTGAAGCTCATGCGCGGGCGTCCGGGATCTCCAGGCGCGCTCCAAGACTCCGCATCAGCGGAACGAATCCCGGGAAACTGGTATCGATGACTCTTCCATCATCGATCGCGATCCCGTGCCGGGATGCCAAGCCAAGGCAGAGGAACGCCATTGCTATCCGATGATCGAGGCGTGATTCGACAGTTCCGCCACCCGGGACACCGGCGGCTCCCCTGCCGTGTATCACCAGTGAATCGCCGGTCTCGTCAACCGTGACTCCATTCGCTTCCAGCCCCCTGGCGGTTGCGTCGATTCGATCGCATTCCTTGACACGCAATTCCCCGATTCCCCTCAGGGTGGTGGGGCCGTCCGCACACGCCGCAACGGCCGCGAGGACCGGGTATTCATCGATCATTGACGGCGCGCGTTCCGCAGGCACGTCGACGCCCTTCAGTTCGCTGAATCGAACCCTGAGATCGGCGACCGGCTCGCCACCTGTTTCACGTTCATCGCTGAACTCCAGGCGGGCTCCCATCTCGAGAAGCGTTACATACAGCCCGTTCCTGGTCGGATTCCGGCTGACGCCCGGTATGTGAACATCGGAACCCTCGGTTACCAGGGCGGCACACACGGGAAACGCTGCCGAGGACGGATCACGTGGCACGACGATTTCGCAGCCAGACAGCTCTGCATGTCCCGTCACGGATATCACCTGTCCGCCGTTCGTGATTTCCGTCGCGACTTCAGCACCGAACGACCCGAGAAGCCGTTCCGTATGATCCCGGGTCGGTACAGGCTCGAAAACACGGGAAATTCCCGGCGTATTGAGACCTGCAAGGAGAACCGCGGACTTGACCTGCGCCGACGGGACCGGGGATTCGAACTCGACGGGGACGGGGTTCGGTGCGCCGATCAGTGTCAATGGCAAGCGACCTCCGGAACGGCCATATGCTCTCGCGCCGAACAGTCCCAGCGGTTCAGTTACGCGCACCATTGGCCTCGAGCACAATGACGGGTCTCCGGTGTATGTCACCGCGATCGGCTGCGTCGCGGCAGCCCCCATGATCAGGCGTACGCCTGTCCCGGAATTCCCGCAGTCAATCACGTCGGAGGGTTCGGCGAATCCTCCCGTCCCGACCCCGTGAACGACCCTGTGTCCGTCCTCGTCCCGGGCAATCGTCGCACCGAACGCCTGCATGGCGCGTTCGGTGTTCAGGACATCCTGGCTTTCGAGCAATCCCTGAATGCATGTCCTGCCGACAGAAAGCGCCCCGAGGATCAGCGCCCGGTGCGACACGGACTTGTCGCCGGGCACCGAGGCGGTTCCGCGCAACGGGCCCGAACGAAATGAAATCAACTCTCGAGATTCTTCGATTCCTGCCATTCCGTCGCTCTTCGACCTGTTTCACGGTGCCCGGGGGCAATCCGTTTCGATCGTTACTCGCTCCCGGGCGCGCGCCTTCGGGACAGTCTCGCCAGCGTCGGCGTCACGGCTTGACGAAGGTGAGGTAAGTCGGGACCCGCGCCTCCCTGAGAGCCTTCCGTTCGTATCGTGTGGACATGCCGTCTGTCCACCGCTCGCGCCAGTCCTTCGGACTGCATGCGGGCCATTCGTATTTCATGCGAAACAGCATCTGTTCCAGTGCCTGGGCCACGAAACTCCCGATGTCGGTCGCGACCCGAAGTTCCGCGCCCGACTTCAATGCCCTGTCCAGCAGGTCGAGATACTGAGGAGTCACAAATCGGCGGCTGAAATGTCGCCGTTTGGGCCATGGATCGGGATAGAGCAGATAGGCCCTGTCGATCGACTCACCCGGCAAGACTTCCAGTAGATCTCTCACGTCGCCAACGTGGATTCGAACGTTTCCGATTCGGGACTCGAAGAGTTCTCCGACCAGTCTTGCGACACCGTTGACGTAATGCTCGCACCCGATGAAATTCGTGTGGGGATACACCCTGGCAAGGTGAATGAGATGCTCTCCGTATCCGAATCCGATCTCAAGCCAAACCGGCTGATCCCCTTGCCGGTCTCCGCAATCCGCCAGGTCGACGGGAGACCTTTCCGGATTCTCCGTCTGGCCCACGCCCGGAATCTGGTATTCCGCCGCGCGTTCCCTGAAATTGAATAGCTGGCGACTCCCGAGCCTGCGTCCTCGACGGCGTCCAAAGATTTTTCTGTGCCCGATTTCATCATTCATGGTGATTCAGGGCCTGATCACGGCGCGCATTCGTTCGCATTGACTGGTTCCGAAGGCCGTGCTCCTGCCATACGCGCAATGCGCACAGGCGAGGAAACATGTGCCTGTTTGCAGGCCATTCCCGGCTTGTCTCGCGGTAGAGCGCATCAATTCGCGTCGTCCGAATAGGTGCCTTCCGGGCGGGGCTGTCCCGGCGCCCGTGGTGGCCTCATCGCCGTGCCCCCGACCCGCGCGGCAACCAGGGCAAGGAACGCAATGAACATCCATGGCCATTCGCCGCTGCGCACGTAGAGCGTGGGGGAAATCGGAGCCGGAAGGTCGTGGTCCAGGTAAGCCGCCTTGCCAAGAGGAATGCTCGACACGACGCGACCATATGCATCGACAACCGCCGAAATTCCGGTGTTCGCGGCCCTGACAAGCGGCAATCCCTGTTCGATCGCGCGCGCCCGGGCCTGAACCAGGTGCTGGTAGGGACCCGAAATCTCGCCAAACCACGCATCGTTGGTCACGTGAAGCAGCCAGCCCGGTCGGCCACCTCCCGCACTGACATCCGCCGGAAAGACAGCTTCATAACAGATCAGCGGCAATACCGACGGAAGTTCGGGCAACTTGACGACGCGCGGGCCGGGACCCGCCGAAAACCCCTTCGATCCTCCGCCTGCAATTCCTTCCAACCCGCCGATTCCCAGGAGACCGACAAGCGGCACGTACTCACCGAAAGGCACCAGATGGTGTTTGTCATAGACATCGACCAATTGCCCGGATCCGTCGATAAAGACCACGCTGTTGAAGACCCTGCCCCCTTCCCGTCGCTGAACACCCGCGATCGCCATCGTTTCGGACCCTGCGGCTTCGGCAATCGTATCGAGGACCAGGGGATTCCGGTCGCGTGAAAAGGCGAATGCAGTTTCCGGCCAAACGACCACGTCCGGGGAACCGGTTCCTTCCTGCCGTTCGGCGGTGAACCGGAGCATGCGATCGAAGAAGACTTCAGCCATTCCCGGCTTCCATTTCAGTTGCTGTTCGGCGTTTGGCTGCACGACCCTGATCCTGACCTCGTTGTCCGCCCGGGACTCTTCCGCGCCCTCCAGGCGAACCCAGCCGAAGAACATGGCCACGGCAAGAACAGTCGCCGGGATGCCAATGCGAACGAGACGCGGCAGCTCGTGCATGGCCGGTACCAGACACGCAAGATAGGTCAAGAAACCGAGTCCGAACGGCCCCGTAACCGCAACGAGCTGGAACAGGGGGAGTTCGCTCCAGACATACCCGATCAAGCCCCACGGGAATCCCGTAAACAGGATCGAGCGGGAGAACTCGGCGAGGCTCCACAATGCCGCCAGGGCCGGAACGGCAAATGTTCCATGGCTGAAGAATTGCCGTGCAAGACAGAACGGAATTGCCCAGAACAACGACATTCCGGTCGCCGTCAGAACGAGCGCGAACGGCGCCATCCATCCATGGCTTTCCGGCTGAACCAGAAACGGTTCGACGATCCAGAACATCGTCGCACCGAAATATCCGGTTCCGGCGAGCAAACCGACGATGAACGCCTGCCGTGACCCCTGCACGCGCAGGAACATCCATCCCAGGGCCGGAAGTGCCAGCAGCACCCCGTACGGGAACGACACCGGCGCATGACCCAGGCCCATGACTGCGCCAAGTCCGGCACATGCGACCAGGCCAAGTCCCGGGAATCGCGTTGCGGAATTCACCCAACCGGTACCAGGATTCCCGGCCATGACACGTTGCTTCAACCTGCGGGAATCACTCACGCGTTGCTTGCGGCCTTGCGTACCCTCAAACGACGGACTCTTCTTGGGTCTGCTTCGACGATCTCGACTTCATAACCCTTTCCGAGGGGAATGACTTCACCGCGTACGGGAACACGGCCACAGGCCCTGAACACGAGGCCTCCGAGCGTACCGATTTCCTCGTTGTCCGGCTCGTCCAGGAAGATTTCGCCCACCGTTTCCTGGAACGTGTCCAGCGGGGCCCTTGCCTGGCAGAGGTAGACGCCCGGCCTCTCTTCGATCCATGGCGTATCCGCCTCGGCGTCGTGTTCGTCGACGATTTCACCGACAACCTGTTCGATCAGGTCTTCCGTGGTCACGAGCCCGTCAACACCGCCATATTCATCGATGACGAGCGCGATGTGCTTGCGTTCGCTTTGCATTTTCTGAAACAAGACGCCGATGGGCATGGAAGGAGGAGCGAAAAGCAAAGGCCTGATCAGCGTCTTCAGATTGAATTTCCTTGACCTGCCGTTGAACCCGTAAGCGAGCGCCAGGTCCTTCAGATGGACCATTCCGATCGGATTATCGAGCGTGTTCATGTAGACGGGTAAACGGGAAAAGCCGCTGTCGCTGAAGACCTGGACAAGCTCCTCTCTTCCCAGGTCATGAGAAACGGCGACAATGTCCGCCCGCGGAACAGCAACGTCCTCGACCCGCAAGGAAAGCAGATTGCCAATGCCTCCTTCCGGTAACGGCTGGCCGGATACAACGGGCGGCGGGACCGGAGGCGAAGCCGGCCGCAACAGGCCTGCAAAGTAATGTAGGAGGGTTTGCCCGGATCTTGAGCGCGCGCCACGCGCTGCACCAGGGGAACCTTCGGTTGTCTCGTTCATGTGTTCCAGGCGATGGCCTTGAAGCGTCATCCCATTCAGCTGCAGTTTCAATATGGGTTACCGATACCCAGTTTGGCAAGGGCAGATATTTCTATCGCCTGCATGTTTACCGCTTCGGAGTCGGTGTCGTGCCGATACCCCAGGAGATGCAGGACGCCGTGGATCAAGAGATGCGTCACGTGGTCGTCAAGCGATTTGCCCTGCATGGCGGCCTCGGATACACAAGTTTCATAAGCGAGCGCGACATCACCGAGACTACCGCTCCAGTGCCAGTCTTCATCGCCGTTGCCATTCGGTAGTGCGGAATGATGGGAGGCCGGGCCGGCTCCGACCCGCGGACAGACATCGGATGCCGGCCAGGACAGGATGTTGGTCGCGGTCGGCCGGTTGCGAAACACCCCGTTGAGTTCCGCCAATCTGCCATCATCGGACGCCATGACGACGAAACCGGGAGTCGTCGCCTCGAGCCCCAACTCGTTGCGCACGGCCAACAGGGCTCGAGCTGCAAGCTCCCGCAGGTCGGTTTCCTTCCAGCGGCGGTCCTCTACCAGCACGTCAACCGGTTCGACTGGCGTCGGATTGTCCACTGTCGTAGGCCTCGATGATCTTTCGAACGATTCCGTGTCGAACCACGTCCCCGGATCCAAACCGAACGAACCCGATTCCGTCGATTCCGCCAAGCAGGCCGGCAGCTTCTACCAGTCCAGACACGTGACCGCGTGGCAAGTCGATCTGGCTGGTGTCGCCGGTGATGGCCATGCGCGATCCATGGCCCATGCGCGTCAGGAACATTTTCATCTGCATCGATGTCGTATTCTGGGCCTCGTCGAGCACTGCAAAGGCGTTTTCGAGCGTCCGGCCACGCATGAAAGCCAGGGGCGCGATCTCGATCTGGTTTTCTTCGATCAGGCGCCCCAACTGCTTGCCGGGAAGGAAGTCGTTGAGAGCTGCGTGCAATGGCTGCATGTAAGGATCGACCTTTTCCTTCATGTCCCCCGGAAGGAACCCAAGATGTTCCCCGGCCTCGACAGCTGGCCGGGAAAGGATGATGCGGTCGACGCGGCCGGACAGATACATCGAGACGGCGACGGCCACCGCCAGGTAGGTCTTTCCGGTGCCGGCAGGCCCGATTCCGAAGACCATGTCGTCGTGGAACAGTCGGCGGACGTAATCAACCTGGGTCGGTGTCCGGGGCTCGACAATCTTCTTCCGGGTCCGGATTTCGAGTCGCTCGCCGTCTCCTTCGCCGGAATGCGCGTCTCCGCCCGTCGCGCTTTCAGGCGCATCCGGCGCCGCGGGCCAGGGCCCGCCTTCGAATCGAATGGCGGTGTCGACATCCTGGGAATCGACGGACCGCCCGCTTTCAAGCCGTTCGTAAAGGGCGCCAAGAATCCTGAGGGCCGATCGCGTCGCGTCGCCGTCACCGTGGACATGCAAGAGATTGCCACGGCGCGTGATCAGGACACCGGTTTCGGCTTCAATCTGCGCCAGGTTCCGATCATACTCGCCGCACAGGCTGACCAGCAGGCGGTTGTCCGGAAACTCGAGGCTGCTACCATCGCCAGAAGGCAGGTACCGGGAAATTGAATCGGCGGCTATCGCCAAGCAGCACTCCGTTCGACGAATTGAGATCAGTTGACCCGCTAACTAGCCGAAACAGCCATGGAAACGCAACCCGTGGGCGGATGCACCCAAGGCAAATCCGTTCTCTGGAATTTTCTCTTTTCCTTCATTGATATGACTATCGGAGGTGGACTCTCCCGCAGCACCGGTTTACAGTCAGCCGCGGGTGATTCGCGGCAAGGCGGTATGGATCGAAAGCGTGGTGGATCTTTCCCAAGTGTCATTGGACATGGTGACGAAGGTGGACGAGGCCCGCTTTCGCGCCTTGATGCAGGAGCATCATTTCCTCGGCGACGCCCAGCCGAGAGGCGAGACCATACGCTATGTCGCCCACTGTGGGGGACGCTGGCTGGCGCTGGCGATGTTTTCGGCATCAGCGTTGCTCTGCGCGGCGCGCGATGACTGGATCGGCTGGGAGCGTGGCAGCCAGTTCAGCCGCCTTCACCTTGTCACCAACAATTCGCGGTTCCTGGTTCTGCCCGGCGGGGTGCCGAACCTCGGCTCGCGGGTGCTGTCGCTGTGCGCGCGGCGCCTGGTGCGGGACTGGCCGCTCCGCTTCGGCCACGAAATCCTGCTCCTGGAGACGTTCGTGGACCCTGTGCGCCATCGGGGCACGGTCTACCGCGCGGCCAACTGGCTCTGTGTCGGGCACACCCGGGGCTTCGGCCGCTTGGGCAGTGGCTATATCACCCACGACCGGCCCAAGCTTGTCTTTCTCTATCCACTGTGCCGGGATGCGCGCCGCCGGCTGCGGACGGCACACCTTGATCCCGGCCTGCACAAGGGAGTTCCGAAGATGACACTCACCGCTGCGCAGATGCGCTCCCTGCCCGATTACTTCAAGCAGGTGGAGGATCCGCGACGCCGGCAGGGGCGGCGGCACAACCTGCCATCGGTGCTCTCGCTCGCCACCGCCGCGACCCTTGCCGGCATGCGCGGCTACAAGGAGATCTCGGAGTGGGTCGAGGACCAGAGCCAGGCGGTTCTGGCGTATTTCAGGCCGCGCTTCGACCAGGGCCGGTACATCCCGCCGAGCAGGACGATCATCCGCGACGTGCTGGTCCGGGTGTGCCCGGACGAGTTCGACGCCGCCCTGCGGCAGTGGAACGAAGACCATGGCGGCCCGGACAGCGCCCTGGCCGTCGACGGCAAGACCATGCGCGGCGCCGTCGATGCCGATGGCGTGCAGACCCATGTCATGGGTGTTGTCGGCCACGACAGCAGGAAATCCTACGCCAAAAAAAAGTCGGAATGAGGCCGGGGGCGGACGACGAGGAAAAACGCACCAACGAAATCGGCACAGTCATCCCCCTGCTCGACATGCTGCCCGACATCAGCGGCCGCACCGTCACCGCCGATGCCATGTTGGCGCAGCGGAAACTGGCCACCTACCTCCTCGACCGCGGTGCCGACTACGCCTTCACCGTCAAGGGCAACCAGAAGACCCTGCTCTGCGATATCAGCCTGACGCTCGACGAGATCATGGCCAGCCGTGCGCCGGACTTCGTCGAACCCGAGTGCAAGCCCGACCACGGGCGCAAGGAGAAACGCTCCATATGGGTCTCCAGTGAATTGAACGATTACGCCGACTTTCCCGGCACAGGCCAGGTCTTCGCCGTCCACCGCGAAACCCTCGAGGTCAAGACTGGGGAACAGTCCAAAGAAACGGCTTACTGCATCACCAGCCTGACCGAGGACAGGGCAACACCCGAGCGCCTGCTCTGCCTCAATCGCGGGCACTGGGGGATCGAGGCCAACCACCACATCCTCGACATGACCTTCGATGAGGACCGAAGCCGCATCCGCACCGGCCACGGCCCGGCGAACGCCACCCTGCTCCGGCGCTTCGCCATCGGCCTGATCAAGACTCACAGCGACAATGTCGCCGAGACCACGCGCAGACTGGCCCGAAAACCCAGGCGGGTCCTGGACATGCTGAAACTGACAGGCAACACCCGCCCGCGCATGGCGTTCGGCTGAAGACCCACCACACTCGCGCCTGAGTTGCCAATCCTGTCTCCACCCTCGAAGACGGGGGTGAACAGGCATGTCCGGCAATCGCCAAATCGCCGGAAACGCCGCCGGGAAACAGCCCCGGGCGCAGAATCATGTGCCGTGGGGCCTTGTCCGGGGTCGATGTGACGTCACCTCACGTGGCAAAAGGCGCATCGGTGAAATGCGAAAGACAATCGCGTCAAACCCGTGTGCCGGCAAAAAAACAGAACAGATTCACCCTGCGGATGCACCTTCGTCGTCCTTTCGAAGTAAGTACAGTCGTCACTCGAGGTTCGCTGTTTCGGCAATCGCGAAATTCATGCCAGGCCGGTAATTCGGCGCCGGTTCGGGATCGGCTCAAGGCCCTGAAACCGGGTTGACGCCGGCGGTCACTGGACAAGTTCGGCCTCTCATTCCCGAATTGCCGCGATCCCGGGAAGAGCCAGGCCGTGACGACGCGCACATTCGACGGCATCATCGTAACCGGCATCCGCGTGGCGCATGACCCCGGTCGCCGGGTCATTCCAGAGTACCCTTTCTATTCGGCGCGCAGCGTTCTCCGTCCCGTCACATACGACCGCCATCCCGGCATGTTGGGAGTACCCCATTCCAACACCGCCGCCGTGATGCATACTGACCCATGTCGCGCCCGAGGCACAGTTGAGAAGGGCATTCAGAATCGGCCAGTCGCTGACGGCATCCGAGCCATCCTTCATTCCTTCGGTCTCGCGGTTGGGGCTTGCGACCGATCCGCTGTCGAGGTGATCGCGCCCAATGACAACCGGAGCCCGGAGTTCGCCTTTGGCAACCATTTCATTGAATGCAAGGCCTATTCGGTGCCGGTCGCCGAGTCCTACCCAGCATATGCGCGCAGGCAGGCCCTGAAAACGTATCCGCTTTCGCGCGTTGTCCAGCCAATTGTGGAGATGTTCGTCGTTCGGCAGCAACTCGCGGACCTTGTCGTCGGTCCGATAAATGTCCTCGGGATCGCCCGAGAGTGCGCACCAACGGAACGGGCCGACCCCGCGGCAAAAGAGAGGCCGGATATAGGCCGGAACGAATCCGGGAAACGCGAATGCGTCCTCGAATCCCTCATCCATGGCCACCTGGCGAATATTGTTGCCGTAATCGACGGTCGGTATTCCCTGTCGCCAGAAGGCGACCATCGCTTCGACGTGCACGCGCATCGACTTGCGCGCCGCGCTGGCGACAGCACCCGGATTCGATCGCCGCTCGTCCGTCCACTCCGCCAGTGTCCACCCCAAGGGAAGGTAACCGTTCACGGGGTCATGGGCCGATGTCTGGTCGGTCACGATGTCCGGCCTGACCTTTCTCCTCACGATTTCCGGAAGAACCTCTGCCGCGTTGCCGAGCAATCCGACCGACCTGGCCTGACCCTTCCCGCTCCAGACGCGGATCATTTCGAGGGCCTCGTCGAGTGTTTCCGCCGATTCATCAAGATACCCCGTACGCAAACGGAAATCGATTCGATCGGGGTCGCATTCCACCGCAAGGCAGCTCGCGCCGGCCATGGCCGCAGCAAGCGGCTGCGCGCCTCCCATGCCGCCAAGCCCCGCCGTCAGAATCCAGCGGCCCGAAAGGTCTCCTCCGTAATGCCGCCGGCCGGCCTCGCAGAAAGTTTCATAGGTTCCCTGAACGATTCCCTGCGTGCCAATGTAGATCCACGAACCGGCCGTCATCTGGCCGTACATCATGAGGCCCTTGCGATCGAGTTCCCGGAAATGCTCCCAGTTGGACCAGGCGGGAACCAGGTTCGAGTTGGCGATTATGACGCGCGGAGCGTCCTCATGCGTCTGAAAGACTCCGACGGGCTTTCCGGACTGAACCAGAAGGGTCTCCTCTTCTCCCAGCTTTTTCAACTCGTCCACGATGAGGTCAAACGCCTCCCAGTTCCGCGCGGCCCTCCCGATCCCACCGTAGACAACGAGCTCCTGCGGGTTCTCGGCGACATCCGGATGAAGGTTGTTCATGAGCATCCGGAGCGGCGCCTCCGTGGCCCAGCTCCGTGCTACGCGTTCCGGTCCGGTCGGGGGTTCGATGACCCGAACATTTCTTCGTGATCTTTTCATTTTCGCGACCCTCGCCTTCTGTCTCAACGCCGTATTCGAAACCACGGTTCCGTCCATGGTACATTCCGGACCGTGATTTCCTCCGATGACTCCCGGTTACGACAAGCCGGGCTCGTCAAACGGAAGGATGTCGTGCCCGCTGGCCCTGTGAAGTTCGCCCGATCGAACGAGCCGGGATACCGCATCGATGTCCGATGCGAGTTCACGATCCCTGTTCAGGGGGGAGACATGCTCCCTCAGGAGCCCGACAGCCTGTTCCAGAGGGCGGCTGGTGCGGAGCGGAGCCCGGCCTTCGATACCCTGGGCGGCGCACATTGCCTCCACTGCCACGATACCGGCCAGATTCGCAATCATTCGCGCCAGTCTGAATGCGCCGTGAGCAGACATGGCCACATGATCTTCCTGGTTTGCGCTCGTCGGAGTCGAATCCGTGCTGCACGGATTCGCCAGGTGCCTGTTCTCGCTCATCAGCGACGCCGCGGCGATCTCGGCAGCCATGAATCCCGAGTTGAGCCCCGGGTCGGCCGCGAGAAACGGCGGGAGGCCGTATGACATCGAAGGGTCGACCAGGACCGCAACCCGTCTCTGGGAAATGGCACCTGTCTCGGCAATGGCGATGGCGAGGAGATCCGCAGCAAAGGCGACCGGCTCGCCGTGAAAATTGCCTCCGGATAAGATCTCCTTCTGCTGGACAAGCACGATCGGATTGTCGGTTACCGCGTTGGTTTCGATCAGCAGGATTCGTGCGACGAAACGCATCAGGTCAAGCGCGGCGCCGGTGACCTGCGGCTGGCAGCGAACGCAGTACGGATCCTGTACGCGCGAGTCGTCACGGCGATGGCTTTCCCGGATTTCCGACCCTTCGAGCAGCTTTCGCGAGGTCGTTGCGATCTCGATCTGGCCGGCGTGCCCCCTCAGCCTGTGTGTCTCCGGGTTCAGATGCGTGGTCGAGCCCATGACGGCATCAGTCGTCAGTGCCGCGGTTACGATCGAGCTTCGAAGTACTTGCCATGCGTCGAACAACGCTGCCAATGCAAGGGAATTGGAGAACTGGGTTCCGTTGATCAGGGCGAGGCCTTCTTTCGGGCCGAGCGTGATCGGCTCCAGTTCGGCCGATTCCAGTGCATCCCTGCCCTTCATTCGCCGACCCTGGCTGATGGCCTGTCCTTCGCCCAAAAGAACTGCCGACATATGCGCGAGCGGAACCAGGTCGCCTGAAGCGCCGACGGACCCCTGGGACGGGACAACGGGAATCACGTCTTTTTTGACCAGGGATTCGAGTAGTCGGACGAGCCCCCAACGCACCCCGGAACCGCCGCGGAGGAACGACAGGATTTTGAGTACCATCATGAGCCGAACGATGCGGGGTTCCGCCGGCGAGCCGATTCCGGCGCAGTGCGACAGAATCAGGTTTCGTTGCAGTCTCTCGGTATCTTCCCTTCCGACCCGCACGGACGCCAGCTTTCCGAAGCCGGTGTTGACGCCATATACCGGTTCATCGCCTTCGGCAGCGGCGCAAACGACGGCGGATGAGGCATCAACGATGTTCCGGGAATCGCCATCGATCCTGATCGTCGCCCGCCCGGCGTAAACCGCCTCGAGATCCGTAAGCGGTGCCCTGGCGCCGGATAAAACGACCTCATTCATGTCCCACCACTGCAAATCCGCTCGACAAGCGGGTTCAGCCCGATTCTGCTCGGAAGTTCCCTGGGATGTTCCACGTCCCAGATTGCGAGATCCGCCCGGTAGCCCTCCCTGACGATTCCGCGATCATGAAGGCCCAACGCAAGGGCGGCGTTTCTCGTCACTCCAAGGAACGCCTCCTCGGGGGTCAATCCAAACAGGGTGCACGCCATGTTCATGATCGTCAGCAACGACGTTATCGGCGACGATCCCGGGTTGGCATCGGTTGCGACCGCAATGGGAACCCCGTGATTTCGGAACAAGTCCACAGGAGGCATCCTGGTCTCGCGCAGCGTGTAATAGGCTCCGGGCAGAAGCGTCGCGACCGTCCCCGATTCAGCCATTGCGTGCACACCGGCTTCGTTCGTGTACTCGAGATGATCGGCCGACAGCGCGCCGAATTCGGCCGCAAGTTTCGCCCCGCCAAGGTCGGACAGCTGGTCGGCGTGCAGTTTCACCCGAAGTCCGTGCTGCCGTGCCCGCTCAAAGACACGTTTGATCTGGTCCGGCGTAAAGGCGATCGTCTCGCAAAACCCGTCGACCGCATCGACCAATCCATCCGCATTGGCGCGGTCGAGCGTCGGCAGGCAGACTTCGTCAATGTAACGGTCCGGATCATGGCGAAAGTCTTCGGGAACGGCATGGGCGCCGAGAAAACTCGTCAGGACAGACACCTGCCTCAATGATCCGAGTGCGCGGGCCGCCCGGAGCATCGTGGATTCGGTCTCGAAATCCATACCGTAGCCCGACTTGATCTCCACTGTCGTGACGCCTTCGGCAATGAGTGCATCAAGGCGCGGCAGGGCCGACCTGAACAGGCTTTCCACCGTTTCCGCCCGGGTCGCACGCACAGTGGCCATGATCCCGCCGCCTTCACGGGCAATCTGGGCATAACTGGACCCCGTCAGCCGCATCTCGAATTCACGGGCGCGGTTTCCGCCATGAACGAGATGTGTATGGCAATCAATCAGGCCGGGAGTGACGAGCTTGCCATGAAGGTCCTTGTCAGGCCAGCGATCATATGGGGGCGGCAGTTCCGAGCGTTTCCCGACCCATTGAATTCGTTCGTTCCCGAGAGCGACAGCTCCGTCGGTCATAAGCCCGAACGGCTCTGGTCCATCCATCGTGGCGATGCATGCGTTGGTCCATACTTCTGCGGGGGACTCGGTCACAAGACCGTCTCCTCCTCTGGTTCAGATTTTGCCTTTGGAGTGATAATCGGAGATAAGTCCGCGATCGTTCGGTTGTCAACGATTCCTTGATTGTTCCGATTGTCGGCGTGACAATCGACGGTTTCGCGCATTTCAGCCATAAGGTGCGCCGATTCTGGATTTCAGCTTCGTGCGACATGGCCTGAACCCGAATCCGGCAGCGGCGAAAGGGATGCCTCCCCTGACGGTCGAACTGCCCGCCACGTCCAGGGCGCTCCGGAGGGACCGGTGACGTGAATGGCCCGAACATCTGCAATCGGAGCACCCGCCATGGAAGTCAGGACAACGACACTTCGGGCACGACACGCGTTGCTGGGAACGGGTTGGGAGACCGACGTCAAGGTCGGCATCGAAGCCGACGGCCATATCTCTTCGATCGAGTCAGGTAACGGGACTGGCAACCACATCGTCGACATTCTTCTGCCTGCACCGACGAATCTCCACAGCCACGGATTCCAGAGAGCCCTTGCGGGACTGACCGAGAGACGCGGGCCCCGGGCATCGGAGAGCTTCTGGACATGGCGTCAATCCATGTACCGGTTCCTGGAATTCCTCGGTCCGGAAGACATCGAGGCAATTACCGCGTTTGCCCAGATGCAGATGGCGGAGGCCGGGTTCGCGGCGGTCGCGGAATTCCACTACCTGCATCACCAACCGGACGGGACCGTCTACGCGAATCCAGGCGAGATGTCCGAACGGGTCACGGCGGCTTCGGCCTCGACGGGAATCGGGCTCACGCTGCTGCCTGTCCTCTACCAGTACGGTGGCTTCGACCTGCGCGCCCTTGCCGGAGGCCAGCGCAGGTTCGGAAACGACCTGGTGAAGTTCGAACGGTTGTTCGAGGAGGCGGGCTCTGCGGTGAAACACCTCCCCGCCGACGCCGGGCTCGGAGTGGCTGCTCATTCACTCAGGGCGGTCGATGCGAAAGGGTTGCGCTTTGCGGCCGACCTTGCCTCGGGAGCCCCGCTACACATGCATCTCGCCGAGCAAACGGCCGAGGTCGATGCATCGATCATGCATACCGGACTCCGGCCTGCAGAGTGGCTGCTCGACAATTCGGATGTCGACGCGAACTGGTGCCTGGTTCACTGCACGCACTTGCTTTCGGAAGAAACCAGGCGCCTCGCCCGGACGGGAGCAGTTGTCGGCCTGTGCCCCGTAACGGAAGCGAACCTGGGCGACGGGATATTCGAGATTTCGCCACTGCTTCAGGAAGAAGGTCACTTCGGAATAGGTACCGACTCGAACATTCGCATTTCCCTGGCCGGCGAACTTCGGGCACTCGAGTATTCGCAGAGGTTGAAAGACAGGTCTCGATCGGTCATCGGAGACCCCGACCGGTCAACCGGTCGCGTTCTGTTCGATTCCGCTTTGTCCGGGGGAAGCCAGGCTGCCGGCCGGAACAGCGGCGAGATCGCCGTTGGCCGTCTGGCTGACCTGCTGGCTCTCGACGGAGCCGACCCGGACCTTTCGTACCGAAGCGGGGATGCGCTCCTGGACGGGTTCATCTTCTGCGGAGATGACAGGATGGTTTCAGACGTCTGGTCGGCAGGCCGGCATATCGTCCGCAACGGGCAGCATGTCCGTCATGACGAACTGACCGGATCCTACCTGTCCTGCATGCGCCGGCTGTTGGGCGAACTGTGAACCCTCGGGAAACCTGGCGGCTGACGGGGGATCGCGATTTTCGCCTCGACTCTGTCGAGGTGTAATGGCCGGCCGCTGTCGACGCTCAGTTTGAACTTTCGGTATAGTATCCGATCACGTCGCCACTCGTCGTGACACCAAGGCCGTTGAGGTGGCGATTGACGTAGTTGAAATAGGCGATGATCTGGTTGGCTTCCAGGACCTGCCCGTCGTCCATTCCTGAATCGCGGAGCCTGATCACGTCAGTTTCGACCACGTCACCGGGGCTGGTCGTCAGCTTTTCCGCGTACTCGAGAACCGCCAGCTCACGGCCGTCAAACGCCAGGTCCAACTGCCCGGTCCTCAGGGCCTCGCAAATCAAATCGGCCCGTTCCTCGTCGCCGATCAGTGTTCGCGCATTCGTCCAGTGATTTGCATATGAATATTCGCACCGGTTCAGCAGGGAAACGTAGCTTCCGATGGTTTCCTGAAGCCAAACCGGCAACGTGTTGTCGTCATCGTGCAGGGCTGCCCTGTAGAGCATGACGTGACCGCGCATGGTATTGGGGCGTAACGAATGAACGCGCATCACGTTGTCCACGGTACCATGAGGCGTCCGCGCCATTTCCAGCGCCTTCTGCAGCTTAGGGCTTGCCTCGTCGTCAGAGATCATCCGGATCCATGCAACCACCTTGTGTCCTCCAGTCCGTCAGCATCGGCCGTCATCGGTCTGGTGTTCGATTCCCGGGATCCAGATCTAATCGCGATGCCAGCTTTCAAAATGCGCCGGACCCGGAACAGGCACGCATACATGCGACCACGACTGTCGCTTCGTCAAGTTCTTAACGTCCTGGTCATGGCAGCCAATCGGGGCACCGCACGCCTCCGATGGTCCCGTCTTGCCAAGGTTCGGTCCAGCAGGCTCTACGGCCAAGACAGAAGAGAACGGGGATTATGTCGATCACTTGACATTCATGCTGCCAGTTACCGATCGATTTCACGGGTCATGGCGGGATCCCAGGATGAGGCATTCTCCAACCTTTTGAACAGGAACAAGGCGCTGGCCCGGCGGAAAGACATGACCAGGAATCGGTGAACTGCCTGCCGCGCGAAACAGGAACACGCGCCCGGCGAAAACCAGGAAGAGGGCCGCGGATACATGAATTCGGCAAGAGTTGGCTTGCGGCAACAAAGACAGGGCAACTTCAGTCCGGGATGTCGCGATGCGTAGCAGCGCGCCGGCTGATGTTTCGTCCGTGACGGTTTTCACAACATCGAGCCACGGGTTGGCCCGCAGGCCCACCAGCACCGTCACCAGTCGGAAACAGCAGTGCCCTGCCGTGGCCAGGGAAGAAGAATGCCTGCGGGCACCTGTGCCGTTCGGTAGCGCTTCACAGAAATCGCCACGGGTCATTCTTCTACGTCCAATTCACGCCAGGGCGTTTCAAGGACAAGAGAGGACCCTTCGAGCGCGGCAACCTGTCGGTCAAACGTGTGGAGCGCCGTGGCATCAGCACGGCGGCTGGCCGTCTCGATCAGCCGGTCAGCGGGGCTCGGACCTTCTCCAGAAGCGGCCACGGACGCGACATTTTCTCGTTTCCTCCGATCCGGCCCCCCGCAGTTTCCACCTGTGCTGTGAATGCCTTCGCAACCCGGGTCCGATCGAGTTCATAACTCCGCAACAGAACCCGGGCCAGTTCCACTGTCATTTCCCAGCAGATGTAACCGGCCTGTCGTTTGACATGCTTTCCAGAAAATGCCACGCGGCTTCCGCCTGGTTTTGATCGTCGGCTACCGGAAACCGCAAAAGCATTTTTTGATGTCGTCCGCGATCATTTTCGGGCCGCCCCATTGGCGATGCCGTGATCCATGGCCTCTCCAGCGACAATGGCGGCCCTTTGTGCTTCAGCATGCCGGAAAGCCACCAGACGGTATCGAGGGCGAAAAGCTGCACCATGTCGCCATTGATGACGTCATGCAGCCGATCCCCCGGACCGACGCCGAGGGCGTCGCAGACCGTTTTCGGGACCGACATCCGGTTTCGCACATTGATGGTGGTCGTCGATGATTTCATGTTCAGCCTTGATTTGGATATCTTGCCATTCGGTATTTCATTTGCTGCTTTCAAGGTGAGAAATCCGAAATGGTTGATCGGCTGCCCGACAAATCGAATACCTGTTCTGGTACGATCGAGATCTGTTCGGTCCCGCGACGTACATGGAAGACCATTCCTTGCAACTCTGTGGTTGGGCCAGATCATTGGAGGGCCATACGGTGCGGTCCCTGAACATCGGCACACACTTTTATCCGGAGCCTGTTTATGTCAGGAACGTTGCGACCGGCTGTTGTCGGGCGGGGCCGGTATGCGACGTCGCCAATGGAATCCAACCTGATGCAGTCACAGATGAATGCCTGACGACGGCCTGCTTGCGGAGCTTCACATGCCTAAACCGATATCGGAACGTGTCAACCTGATTACGCTCGGGGTCGAAGACCTCGCGGCATCGCGTGAATTCTACGGTCGACTTGGTTGGGTTCCGGCGGAAGATCTTCCGGAAGTGACGTTTTACCGCATGCGCGGATGCATGCTTGGCTTGTTCGGAAAGGAAGCTCTTGCGAAGGACCAGGGGCGGCCGGGCGCACCGCTGGGTACAGGGGCTATCACGCTTGCCCAGAATTTTCCGTCGGAGCAGGATGTCGACCAGGCATATGCTGCGGCCCTCGCCGCCGGCGCTTCTCCGTTGAAGGCACCGGAAAAGGTGTTTTGGGGCGGATATTCGGGCTACTTTACCGATCCCGACGGTCATGTCTGGGAACTGGCTTTCAACCCGTTCTGGCCTCTCGACGACGACGGGTTCCTCGCCGAACCAGCCGAAAATTCCGAGAACGACTGAGCAGCTGCCGCCTCGTGAACGCGGGAAATCCGCGCGGAATTCGGCGCTGGGCCACGGCCCTCTTGACAACGGATCCCGGCTTTCCACGCCGTGACATTTGGCGATCGATCAACTATATAATGTGTAGTTAGTCTGGAAGATGATCGATATGCGCGAGAATTCCGTTGGAGCGGACGAATACGGTGTCGACGACATCGAGGTCCTGAAAGGTCTGGAGCCTGTCAGGCGGAGACCCGGAATGTACATTGGCGACACGGACGACGGGTCCGGTCTCCACCACATGGTCTATGAGGTCGTCGACAACAGTGTTGACGAAGTCATGGCGGGATTTGCCGACACCATAACGGTGACGCTGCATGCCGATGACAGTGTCTCCGTTGTCGACAACGGACGCGGGATTCCGGTTGGCGTCCTCGAGGACGAAGGGCGATCCGCCGCGGAAGTGATCATGACCACGCTTCACGCTGGCGGCAAGTTCGGATCGAACGGATACAAGGTTTCCGGTGGTCTCCATGGCGTCGGGGTCTCGGTTGTCAACGCGCTTTCCGAATGGCTTGAACTCCAGATCTGGCGCGACGGCAAACAATACGTCGCCCGTTTCGAAAACGGTGACGCCGTCGACGAAATCCGCGAGGTTGGCGATTCCGGGGGAAGGACCGGGACAAGCGTCAGATTCCTCGCGTCAATCGAGACCTTTTCTGACCGAAAGTTCCGGTATCACACGCTCGAGAATCGCCTGAGGGAGCTGGCATTTCTCAACTCCGGGGTGCGGATCACGCTCCGGGACGAACGGCCGGCGAATTCCAAGACGGACTGGTTTCATTTCGAGGGGGGACTGAGCGAGTATGTCCGCTTCCTCGACCGCTCGAAGACCAGCCTGCTCACCGACCCGATTCATGTTGTCGGCGAAAGGGAAGCTGTCAGGATGGAGTTGGCAATGTGGTGGACCGACAGCTACCACGAAATCCTGCTCCCCTTCACGAACAACATCCCGCAAGTGGACGGAGGCACCCACGTACAGGGGTTCAAGTCGGCACTGACCCGCACGATCAACACATATGCTGCGAACACCGGGGTGACAAAGAAAGATAAGGTCAGCCTGTCCGGCGAAGATTCAAGGGAAGGGCTGACCTGTGCGCTTTCGGTCATGGTTCCCGACCCGAAGTTCGCCAGCCAGACCAAGGACAAGCTGGTCTCTTCCGAGGTTCGTCCTGTTGTCGAATCCCTTGTCCAGGAAAAGATTTCCGAGTGGCTGGAAGAGAACCCTGACCAGGCGAAGACGGTGGTCGAAAAGATCGTCGAAGCTGCGCGACAACGCGAAATCCTTCGCAAGAAAAGGGAAGAGCTGAAGGCCAAGTCATCGTTCGGATCGGCAACGCTTCCCGGTAAACTCGCCGACTGCCAGGAACGGGATCCGGTCAAGGCAGAGATCTTTCTTGTGGAGGGCGACTCCGCCGGCGGGTCGGCGAAACAGGGCCGCTCGCGGGAAAACCAGGCCGTGCTGCCGCTTCGAGGAAAGATCCTGAACATAGAAAGGGCCCGGCCTCACAAGATCTGGGACAGCGAGCAAATCAAGAACCTTGCCGCCGCGCTCGGCACCGGTCTCGGCAAGGACGATTTCGACCTGGAAAAACTCCGGTACCACAAGGTGGTCATCATGACGGACGCCGACGTCGACGGCGCTCACATCAGGACTCTGCTGCTGACATTTTTCTTCAGGCAGATGCCCGAGATCATACGGGCCGGCCACCTCTACATTGCCCAGCCGCCATTGTTCAAATTGACACGGGGAAAGTCCGAGGCCTACCTCAAGGACAAACAGGAACTCGACGATCTCCTGGTCAAGCAAGGAACGGAAGATGCGATCCTGATTCTCGGAAACAGGCAAAGGGTTTCGGGCGCTGACCTCCATGGAATCGTCCAGCAGGCACGCACTGTTCGCGGCCTGCTTGACGCGTTTCCGACACGGTACAGCCACCGGGTCCTGGAACAGGCAGCCATTGCCGACATCCTGTATTTGCGCCGGCCGGGGACTTCCCTGCAGGATCATGCCGACCGACTCGCGGGACGAATGGACCTGATTTCGAAGGAATACGAACGCGGCTGGATTGGACGTCCAACCCAGGACGCCGGCATTCGCATCAGCCGGGTCGTGCGCGGAGTTGATGAAAGTCACACGCTGGACGGATCATGCCTGCGGTCCACCGAGGCCAGGCTGCTGGCCGACCTGGCTGAACCTCTCGGCGAGACCTATGCGCTACCGGCCCAGTTTTGCCGCAAGGATCGCACCTGCGACATCTACGCCCCGTCGGGATTGCTCGATGTCGTGATGGAGGAGGGCGAGAAAGGATCAACGCTCCAACGTTACAAGGGCCTCGGCGAAATGAACCCGGAACAACTCTGGGAAACGACTCTCAGTCCCGAGCACCGAAGCCTTTTGCAGGTCAGGGTCGCCGACCGTGTGGATGCCGAAGACCTGTTTGCCAAACTCATGGGCGACGAAGTCGAACCGAGAAGGAACTTTATCCAGGAAAACGCACTCAGCGTCGCAAATCTCGACTACTGAACCCGCCTCGCCGGAGGTGCCGAGCTGGGTCCAGGGGGTGGACGACGCCCATCCTGGCCTTCGCGATGTTGCAATCCACGCGGGCATTCCAGGTTGCTATGCTTCGTGATTCAGGTGACAGCATCCAATTCAAGTGCGGCCCCGGTTTGAGTCCAGCCTCCGTCCGCGGTCATGATGGTCCCGTTCACGAATCCCGCTGCCTCCGAACCCAGGAAAAGACAGGCGCGGGCGACGTCCTCGGGCACGCCGAATCGCCTCATTGGCACGGTCCCGACGACCCTTTCGCGCATTTCCGAGGTCGGGGCCAGTCTCGCCATGCCTTCCGTGCCGTCGATCGGCCCGGGAATGACGCTGTTGACACGAAGTCCCTCACCACCCCACTCGATCGCAAGGCATCGCGTGACCATGTCGACTCCTGCTTTCGCCGCACACACATGGACCTGGTGCGACATGGGCACGACCGCCTGAGGGGCTGAAATGTTGATGATGCTTCCCCCGGGTTTTTTCATGTGGGGGTAAGCGGCTTTCATCACGTGATAGGTTCCGAGAAGATCGATATCGACCACCGCCTTGAACCCGTTGACACTGATGTCATGAGCCAACGCCGGAAAGTTCCCTGCCGCACCGGACACGAGCACATCGATCCTGCCTACCTCTTCGGCAAAGCCGGCGATCGCGGTCTCGACTGCTTTCGCGTTCCGAACATCAAAACAGTATCCGAAGGCCTTGCCCGTGGTCAGTTTCGCCAGCCCGGCAACCGCTCGACCGACCTTCTCCTGTTTTCGGCTTCCGACGCCGATGTTCGACCCGGTCCGGGCAAAGGCTTCGGCAATCCCGAGGTTGATTCCGCTCGTTCCCCCCGCGACGAAGACGTTGCAGCCTGCGTAGTCGAATTCTGCTTTCATTCCATGGAACTCCGAATAGTCCCCCAGCTTCAGATCTTGGGGTTCAGTGAGTCGACCGGCTTCCGGATCCCGCGGAGCCCATGCCTGCAATCACATGCGTACAGCCCTTGGGCGTCGCGGGTTCGATATCGCGGATGCACTGAATTTACGCCTGTGAGGGAAGGCCGTTTCACAGGCGGCGGCCATCCGGCAAAAACAGGAGCTGGTTGCGCTCCTCCCAGGCTATGCCGCAATCGTCGCCCTCATGCGGGATGGGATCGCCGCCATCTTGCCGCAGCGTGAAGAGCGTGTCGTCCGGCAGACGGAGATGCAGCAGGGTTTCCGCCCCCAGCGCCTCTGCGTACGTCATCCGCCCGCGGATGAACCCTGCCTCCGGCTCGCACAGCCGCGCATGCTCGGGCCTGATTCCCAGCTTCGCCGCTCCGCGACCCGACTCGCCCGCCGCCCCGACAGGAAGAAAGTTGGTAGCCGGCGACCCGATGAACCCGGCGACGAACTCGGTTCTCGGGTCCGAATACACGTCGAGCGGTGCGCCGACCTGCTCGGCCACGCCCGCTTTCATGACGATCATCCGGTCCGCAAGCGTCATGGCTTCCACCTGGTCATGGGTTACGTAGAGCGAGGTGATTCCAAGCTCCTTCTGGAGGTCCTTGATCTCGAGCCGCATCTGTACCCGCAGCTTTGCGTCCAGGTTGCTCAGGGGTTCATCAAACAGGAACGCCTTGGGCTTGCGAACGATGGCGCGCCCCATGGCGACGCGCTGTCTCTGGCCCCCGGACAGTTCCCGGGGCTTCCGGTTCAGAAACGCTTCGAGCTGCAGCATTTCGGCAGCAGCAGCGACCCGGTTCCTGATCTCGGGCTTCGGCACGCGGGCGATCTTCAGGCCGTATGCCATGTTGTCGAACACGGACATGTGCGGGTAGAGTGCGTAGTTCTGGAACACCATCGCGATGTCGCGGTCCATGGGCTCTGTTTCGTTGACCCGCACACCACCAATCCGCACCTCGCCCGCGGACACGGTCTCCAGGCCCGCCACCATCCTCAGGAGCGTTGACTTCCCGCATCCCGAAGGGCCGACAATGACGATGAACTCCCCTTCGGCAACCTCGATCGATACTCCATGTATGACCTCGATGCTGCCGAACTTCTTGTGGACATTGTCGAGTGCGATTGTCGCCATTTTCTACTTCTCGCTTTCCATCAGACCGCGAACAAACAGTTTCTGCATCAGGATCACCACGAGCACCGGCGGGATCATGGCGAGTATCGAGGTCGCCATGATGACGGGCCACTCCGCGTAGTCGTCACCGGAAGGGAACATTTGCTTGATCCCCATCACGATCGTGTTCATCTGCGGATCGGTGGTGATCAGCAGTGGCCAGAGATACTGGTTCCAGCCATAGATGAAGAGGATCACGAAAAGTGCGGCGATGTTGGTGCGGCTCATCGGCAACAGGATGTCCACGAAAAAACGCATCGGACGTGAGCCGTCGACGCGGGCCGCCTCGGCCAATTCGTCAGGAACGGTCATGAAGAACTGCCTGAACAGGAATGTAGCCGTCGCTGAGGCAATCAGCGGAAAGATCAATCCGGAGTACGAATTCAGCATGCCAAACCGGGCGGCAACCTCGTAGGTCGGGACAATCCGCACTTCCACCGGAAGCATCAGCGTCAGGAAGATCAGCCAGAAGACGAGTTGACGGCACGGAAACCGGAAATAGACGATGGCGAACGCCGACAGGAGGGAGATGACGATCTTTCCGACCGCGATTCCAATTGCCATGACGGCAGAATTCAGGAGCATTTTCGCAACCGGCGCGTTGACGCCGGACACGAGCGCGCGCCGGTAGTTCTCGAAAAACTGATCGCCGGGCCAGAGAGGCATGGGAGGTTTCACGATATCAGCCTGGGAAACCGTCGAGGCGACGAATGCCAGCCAGATGGGAAAGAAAATCAGCAGGACGCCGAGAATGAGGCCGGCATGGATCATCCAGTAAGACAGTCCGCGTTTCTCGACCATCCCGGGCATCAGTAGTGGACCTTTCGCTCGATGTACTTGAACTGGACGATCGTCAGCAGTCCGACAACGACCAGCAGAATCACCGATTGTGCGGCGGACGAACCCTGGTCCTGACCGACGAATCCGTCGGCGTAGACCTTGTAGACAAGAATGGTCGTCGACTGTTGCGGTCCGCCGCTGGTGATGGTGTGGATGACACCAAACGTTTCAAAGAAGGCGTAAACGACGTTGACGACCAGCAGGAAGAATGTCGTGGGCGACAGGAGCGGAAAAACGATTGTCCAGAATCGCTTCCAGAAACGTGCCCCGTCAATCGCGGCAGCCTCGATGACTGATCCGGGAATTGCCTGGAGCCCGGCCAGGAAAAACAGGAAGTTGTAGCTGATCCTGCCCCAGCTCGACGCGATCACGACAAGGGCCATGGCCTCTTCCCCGTTCAGCACATGGTTCCAGTCGTAACCCAGAAGGCCGAGATACCACGACACGAGACCGACCCGCGTGTTGAACATGAACAGCCACAACACGCCCGCCACTGCCGGGGCAACCGCGTACGGCCAGATCAGCAGCGTTCGATACGTGCCGGAACTCTTGATCAGGCGGTCCGCCAGGACGGCCAACCAAAGTGCCACGCCCATCGAGACAAGCGTAACCAGTGTCGAGAAAACGGCAGTCGTGACGAAACTCGCGCGGTAGAAGGGGTCGTTCAGCAGGAATTCGAAGTTTCCGGTGCCGACGAACTGGGATTTTAGGCCGAACGGATCCGGAATGAACAGGGACTGCCAGACCGCCTGCCCCGCAGGATAGAAAAAGAATACGGCGGTAACAGCGAGTTGAGGAACAACAAGGGCCGCCGGCAGCAGCCAGCCACGGAATGTAACGCGCTTGTCCATGGTTCAGCCAGGCCCGCGCGTCAGGTTGCAGGCGGGAACATTATTCCCGGTGGAAACACGGTTGCACGCCGGCGATTCCCTTGTTCCCCAGGAGCGTGGAATACGGCGGCTGTTCGCGGCACGGGTTCCGTTTGCGTGTGGAAGCGCCGGGCAGCGACCAAAATTGCGGTTTTCGCCAATCGTCCTCGCTGCCTGTCGCCGGGGTTTCCGCCTGGAACCGGCCGGGACGGCGGCTCCAGGCATTTGGCACCCGGTCAGTCTGCCGGTCAGCGGTTCGCTTGCTCGAAACGCCGCAGCAAGGCATTGCCGCGTTCAACCGCGCTGTCGAGCGCGGCCTGCGCGGTCTTGTCTCCTGCCCAAACCGCTTCCAGCTCTTCGTCGATGATTCCGCGAATCTGGTCGAAATTGCCCAGCCGCAATCCCTTGGAGTTGGGCGTTGGGTCTTTCGCGGTCATCTGGATGCCCGCGATTTCGGTGCCCGGGTTGGCTTCGTAAAACCCTTCATCCTTTGTCTGCGCAGCCGCAGCCAGGGTTATCGGAAGATAGCCGGTGTCCTGGTGCCACTTGGCCTGAATGTCCGAGGTCGAGAGGAAACTCAGAAACTCCGCGACACCCTCGTATTCCCCGGCTTCGTGACCGGCCAGGACCCAAAGCGAAGAACCGCCGATGATCGTGTTTTGAGGCGCGCCTTCCACGCCTTCCCAGTAGGGGAGCGACCTGATCTGGAAGTCGAACTCGGCCTGGGCCTTGACGCCCGCGTAGCCTGCCGAACTCTCCGTAAACAGGGCACATTCACCGCCACGGAAATTCGCGCCGCCCTCGTTTCGTCGCCCGGCGTAAATGAACCTGCCGTCCGCCGCCCATTGCCCCATGGTCTCGATGTGCTTCACCTGGACCGGTCCATTGAAGACCAGTTCCGTATCAAGACCGGCGAAGCCGTTTTCCTTCGTGGCGAAGGGCACGTTGTGATAGGCTGAGAAGTTCTCCAGATGGACCCAGCTCTGCCATGCAGTGGTCAAGGGACAATCCACTCCACCTTCCTTGAGCGCCGTCAGCGCCGCATCAACCTGCTGCCAGGTCGAGAGGTCCATGTCCGGGTCGAGGCCCGCCTCGGCGAACAGGTCGCGATTGACATAGATCACCGGGGTCGAAGAGTTGTATGGCAAGGACAGCATTTCGCCCGTCGTCGTCGTGTAGTAACCCTTGACCGCTCCCAGGTAACCATCCGGGTTAAACTCGGCCCCGCCTTCGGCCATCACTTCGTACACGGGCTTGATCGCGCCGCGGGCGGCCATCATGGTGGCCGTACCGACCTCGAATACCATGAGGATGTGCGGTTGCTCGCCGGCGCGGAATGCCGCGATTCCGGCGTTCAGGGTTTCCGAGTAGTTGCCCTTGTGGCTGCCAACCACGTGGTATTCGTCTTGCGATGCGTTGAATTTTTCGACCTGCTCCGCAAGCAGATCACCAAGACGTCCGGTGAACGCGTGCCACCAGTGGATTTCCGTCTGCGCCAGGGCCGCGGGCGTCCACGCGAGGCAGACGGCGACCGCACCGGCGATCATTCCTGTCAGTTTTGACCTGGTCATCGAGTAATCTCCTACCTATTCCAAATTCGTCAGTCACCGAATTTGTGCTTCGGTTTCCGACATTGTCCATTGAGCAGACGGTAACATGTCGTGGCGATGACGCAAGCTGGATTCGCGGTCAGGGACCGGAACTGTCAGGCGCGGCGCCAGCAAAAGACACTGATTCATCGGGATTTCGAGGAGGCAGGCGCAATCGTTCCGGTTGGTGTCGGCGCCACAAAACCACTGCATCTTTAACCCTCGAGAGCGGCCTTTTCCCTCCGAATTGTGAAGACTCCGGCGCCCACGAGAATCAGGATGCCCAGGACCGTCAAGGCGTCCGGAATTTCCGCAAACAGGAGTGCCCCGAAAATGGCCGAAAATATCATGATCGAATATCGAAATGGCGACACAAAGAAAATGTCCCCCGTGCGCATCGTCACGACACCGAAATAGTACCCTGCGAAAAGAAACATGCCCGACAGGGAAAGCAGCCCGAAATCGGTTCGCGAAGGCGGGGTCCACCTGGCGTCAACGAGCGTGGCCAGGCCGAATACCATCGTCACAATCAATGCGGATGCCAGGGTAACGAACAGCGAATCCGCGGAAGATGACAACTTTCGGGACGCCAGGTCGCGAAGCACAACGAACAGGACCGCCAGCAAAGCCAGGAGGCTGTATGCGTTGAATCCGTCGGTTCCCGGGCGAATGATGATGAGTACGCCGACGAGGCCGACGAAAATCGCCGCGAACCTCATTGGCCCGGCACGAGCCCCGAAAACGAAACGCGCAGCGACGACGATGGCCAGCGGAACAAACTGCAGGATCGCAGTCGCGTTTGCGATCGGCATGTTCAACACCGCAGACAGGAAACACGCCGTGATTCCGATCTCCGCGACCGTCCGGACCGCGATGACGGCCCGGTCCCGACGTCCGGGAAACGTCCGGAACGTACCGCGAAACCACGCGTAGGTGCCAAACAGAATGCAAAGTATGGTGCCGCGCATGAAAACGGACTGGGCCAGTCCGAATTCGGTTCCAACAAGCTTGAAGATGGCGTCATTCGCAGAGAACCCGGCCATGGATACGCACATCAGGCCGGCGTTGCGAATATTGTCCCGGTGCCGGCTCACCCGTCAGCACCCCGTCGCGAATTCCGAACGGGCACTTCGAACTCACCGGCCCCTTTACCGGCCTTTCCAGACCGGATCGCGTTTTTCCGCGAAAGCCAATGCCCCTTCCATTTGGTCTTCCGATGAATACAGGATGTCGACCGTGCGCAACTGGCGGCCGGTAATCCGGTTCATCGAGTCCTGGAACCGGCTGTTTTCCGCGTCCCGCACGATTTCCTTGATCGCCGCATAGACAAGTGGCGGACCCGACGCGAGCAAACGGGCAAGCTCGCGGGCTTCGTCCATCAACTGGCCTGCCGGGCAGACCCTGTTGACAAGCCCCCACCTGTTCGCCTCGTCCGCATCCAGCCAGCGACCGGTCAGGAGCATCTCCATGGCGATGTGGTACGGGATTCGCTTCGGGAGCTTGACGGAAGCTGCGTCGGCGACCGTACCGGAACGAATTTCGGGCAAGGCGAATCGAGCATGTTCTGCCGCGAGGATGATATCCGCGGAAAGTGCCAATTCGAGACCGCCCCCGCAGCAGATGCCGTTGACTGCCGCGATCACGGGTTTGTTGAGATCGCGAAGTTCCTGCAGTCCGCCAAATCCACCGACGCCGTAGTCTCCGTCTACGGCTTCGCCTTCCGCCGCCGACTTGAGATCCCAACCAGCACAAAAGAACCTTTCTCCGCCACCGGTGACGATGGCGACGCGGTGCTCGGGGTTGTCCCGAAACCCGGCAAAAACGCCGCCCATGACTCTGCTCGTCTCCAGGTCTATGGCGTTCGCCCCTGGCCTGTCGAGCACGACCTCCAGGACATGTCCATCCTCGCGAATCCTTACCGGTGAATCGGTCATGCCACCCTCCTCATGAATGCGTCAGCAGCAACCGCCCGGTCAGGACGGCACAGCAGCGGGTTGACTTCGATCTCTTCCAGGCCATGGCTGTTGGCACGCACGTAGTCCTGTATGGAAAGTACATTTCGAACGATCGCGCGACGGTCGACCGCCAGCCCGCCGCGCCAGCCTGCGAGCAGCGGAGAAATGCCAAGTCGATCGATGGCATCTCCGATTTCCCCCTCCGTGCACGGCACCAGGAGTGATTGGCGGTCGCGCATGATCTCGGCCAGAGTCCCGCCTGCCGCAACCGTCAGGACGAAACCATGAGCAGGGTCGCGCACGACGCCAACCAGGAGTTCCGCGACAACCCCGGATATCATTTCCTCAACCAGAAAGCTCTCGGCCTCCATATCAGCAGCGGCCAATTTCAGGGCCGAATCGTTTGCAAGATCGAGCGCGACTGCACCGGACTCCGTCTTGTGGGCATACCCTTCCGCCTTGAGAACGACTGGAAAGCCGATTTCTTCCGCGGCATCAACAACCGAATCTCGTGACGCGACCCGCCGTGCACGGGGAATGTCGAGACCGAACTCCGCGAGAGCCTTCTTGGTTTCGGTTTCGCTCACGAAAACAGAGCGTGTTTCGCGATTTTCCGTTTCGCCGGCAGGTACCAGCAAGCCGAGAGGATGTCTCGTCCTCATGGCGCCGACCGCTGCCACCGAAGCAAGCGCGTCGTCGAGGCCGTTCAGCGGGATCACGCCGGCTTTCATGAGTTCCTTGGCGACATTCTCCGGCATGAGTTCCGGCAGCGTCGCCACCATGGCAATCCGGCCACCGGTACGGCGTCGCGTCTCAATGGCGGCATCGATCGCCGAACGCCAGTCTCCCTGGTCGCAGCGGTCGGTTCTCGGAAAATCCACCACCAGAAGCGTCATGGCGAGAGACGGGTCCACGATAGCTGACCACGCGCGCGCCATCGCCTCGGTGTCCCGCCAGATATAGGTGTGGTAATCGAGGGGATTGGACAACGCGACGCGTGGGCCCAGAACTGCCCGCAGGTCCTTCAACTGGTATTCGTTGAGAGCCGGGAAACTCAGTCCGAGGGCCTTGCCGGTGTCGGCCACAAGGCTCGCCTCACCACCCGAACAACTGACCGACGCAACGCGGTTCGACGGAATTCTGCCGCAGACATGCAACAGCTTGAGCGTCTCGAGGAACGCGGTAAGCGAGGTGACGGCTGCAAACCCGAGCCGCGTCATCAAGGCTTCCGCCCCGGCATGGCTGCCAGAAAGAGACGCCGTGTGAGAAACCGCCAACCGCCGAGACTCGACCGAACGGCCCACTTTCAGGACGACCACCGGTTTTCCCAGGCTCTCGGCGCAACTCGAAAGTTGTTCAAGAGCACCGAGATCGCCAAAGCCCTCGACATGAAGGCCGAGCGCGGTCACCCGATCATCTTCAAGCAGCGATCTGCCGATTTCGGCCATGCCGGTTTGTGCCTGATTCCCCGCCGCGACCACGAATGCGACGGGAATTGCCCGGCACTGCATGGTGATGTTGATACCTATGTTTGATGACTGGGTAACAATTCCGACACCTGACCGGACCTTTTCAAGACCGTGCTGGTCCGGCCAGAGCAGTGCGCCGTCGAGGCCATTGATGAATCCATAGCAATTCGGCCCGAGGATCGGCATGTCGCCAGCCGCTTCAAGAAGTTCGTCCTCCAGCCCCGCGCCACCTGGCAGCTCCTCTTCGGCCTCGCGAAATCCGGATGCAAAACATACGGCACCACCAGCTCCCCGTTCGGCGAGTTTCCTGACGATACCGACCGTTATCGTTCGGTTGACGCCGACGAATGTCGCATCGGGAGCGTCCGGAAGCTCATCGATTGCTCGGTAGGCATGCTCGCCGGCGACCGTCCTGGCCGTCGGGTGAACCGGCCAGATTCCGCCGGGGAAGCCGAACGCCCGACACTGCTCGATGACGGATCGACACCAGGCACCCCCACCGACGACGGCAATCGAGGATGGATGAAACAGTCGTCCGAGTTGTCTCACGAGGCCAGTACCCCGGGTTCTCCCGCCAGTTCAGGAACGCCGGAAGACAACCGCAACGATGGCATGGTCGCGTGGAATCCGTTTGTGGCCTTGCGTCGGCTTTGAGGCAGGTGGCCTGCCAACATGCGGCAAGCTCCCGGGATTGCCTCGCCGGAAACTGGCCGCTTCCATCGCCCAGCCATGAGACACGTCATCCGGATGACGACACTTCCATCCCCGTGCGCAACCATGCGTTGATCAGGGCCGTCGAGGGTGGAACCTTGAATCGGCAGGGCCCGAGGCGAGGTACGTGCGATCCCGTGGGGCATAATACGTGCACTCCGACCTGTCCTGCTCGCCCAGGGCGCGGGAAGCACAAGGAAATCGCGAGAACCGGCAACCTGCTCCAACGAAACTGGAAGCCCTGGCCTCCGGGATTCAGCCACCTGATCATGCACCAAGCGGGCGCAGGAGTTCGCGGCTGATGATGTGCCGCTGGATTTCGGACGTTCCATCCCAGATTCGCTCCACGCGCGCATCCCGCCAAAACCGCTCCAACGGATAGTCCGACATCAGTCCCATACCGCCGTGGATCTGGATCGCCGCGTCGGTGACCATTGCAAGCATTTCGGACGCGAACAGCTTGGCGCTCGCGATTTCGCGACTGGCCTGCAACCCCTGGTCCAGCCGGTCCGCACACGCTAGTGTCAGGTAATCGGCTGCGTCGATTTGCGTAATCATGTCGGCCAACTGAAACCCGACTCCCTGGAATTTCCCGATTTTTTGCCCGAACTGTTCGCGTTCGGAGGCATGGCCAAGTGCCAAATCGAACACCCTGCGCGCTCTTCCGACGCAATTCGCGGCAACGGTGATCCTGGTCGCGTAGAGCCAGGTGTTCATCACGGCAAATCCGCCGTCGACTTCGCCGAGGACCTGGTTGTCCGGGAGGCGGCAGTCGTCGAACTCAAGAATCATGTTCTTGTAGCCACGATGGCTGACGGACTCGTAGCCGTCGCGAATCGTGAATCCCGGCGTTCCGCGATCAACCAGGAATGCCGTAATCCTTTTCTTGGCGCCGCGAGGCGTTTCGTCCACACCGGTCGCGACGAATACGATGACAAAATCCGCGTGGTCCGCGCCCGATATGAAATGCTTGGTACCGTTGAGGATCCAGTCCCCGTCCTCTCGGACCGCAGTCGACAGCATGCCGCGGATGTCGGATCCGGCACCGGGTTCCGTCATCGCGAGGGCATCCATGCGTTCGCCCCGGACGGCAGGCAGGAGATATTTCTCCCGCTGGTCTCCCGTACACGCCATAAGGATGTTCTGCGGACGGCCGAAGAAATGGGTCAGCGCCATTGATCCGCGCCCCAATTCCCGTTCCACCAGGGCAAACTCGAGGTGATTCAATCCCGCGCCGCCAACTTCCTCGGGAAAGTTGCAGGCATAGAATCCAAGATCGATCGTCTTCTGCTTGATCCCGGCTGCGACTTCCGGTGGAACTTCGCCCGTCGCTTCGACCGATTCTTCGTGGGGTATGATCTCGTTCTCGACGAACGACCTGACGGTCGAAGCAATCAACTCCTGGTGATCCTTGATGCCAAACTGCATGAGGTGTTGTCATTGCCTCCAAGTTGGTGAAGCTGGCCGAAGGGCCCGATGCTGTGGCGATGCATCCGGGGCAGATGCAGGAAGGTTTTGGCGGTGGTTGGCTATCTCATGGGAATTGACCTTGGCACGACTTCGGTCAAGGCGGGCGTGTTCACGCCTGACGGCAGCGTACTGGAGACATTTGGCGAAAGCTACCCCACCACACACAAAGACGGGGGGGTCTGTGAACAAGACCCCCGGCACTGGACCCGGCTGATCGACTTGGCGCTCAAACGGTTTGCGGCGGCAGGGTTGCGCGGGCAGATTGCCGGAGCGGCGCTGACCAGCCAGGTGAACACCCATGTGTTCGTGGACCGCAATGGGCGGCCACTGATGCCAGCGATCACGTGGCAGGATACGCGTGCGGCGTACGAGGCGGCAGAACTTGACGATCAGCTGAAAGTAGAAGACAAGATCGCATGGCTGGGTGCGCCTATTCCCGTCGATGCCTCGCACCCGCTCGCGCGAATGCTCTGGGTGCAACGCCATGCGCCGGAGATCTGGGACAAGACCCGATTCGTACTGTTACCCAAGGATTTCGCAAATCACGGCCTGACCGGAGAACTGGCGACTGATCCGTTGTCGAATATCGGTCTTGTAGGGCTTGACGGGCATTTTGTGCCGCAAATCCTCGATCTCGTACCGGGGGCAGCGGATCGGATGCCGCCAATCCGCGGTATAACCGAGATCATTGGAAAATCACCTGATGGTACGCCCTTTGTCAAGGCAAATCCGTTCTCTGGAATTTTCTCTTTTCTTTCATTGATATGACTATCGGAGGTGGACTCTCCCGCAGCACCGGTTTACAGTCAGCCGCGGGTGATTCGCGGCAAGGCGGTATGGATCGAAAGCGTGGTGGATCTTTCCCAAGTGTCATTGGACATGGTGACGAAGGTGGACGAGGCCCGCTTTCGCGCCTTGATGCAGGAGCATCATTTCCTCGGCGACGCCCAGCCGAGAGGCGAGACCATACGCTATGTCGCCCACTGTGGGGGACGCTGGCTGGCGCTGGCGATGTTTTCGGCATCAGCGTTGCTCTGCGCGGCGCGCGATGACTGGATCGGCTGGGAGCGTGGCAGCCAGTTCAGCCGCCTTCACCTTGTCACCAACAATTCGCGGTTCCTGGTTCTGCCCGGCGGGGTGCCGAACCTCGGCTCGCGGGTGCTGTCGCTGTGCGCGCGGCGCCTGGTGCGGGACTGGCCGCTCCGCTTCGGCCACGAAATCCTGCTCCTGGAGACGTTCGTGGACCCTGTGCGCCATCGGGGCACGGTCTACCGCGCGGCCAACTGGCTCTGTGTCGGGCACACCCGGGGCTTCGGCCGCTTGGGCAGTGGCTATATCACCCACGACCGGCCCAAGCTTGTCTTTCTCTATCCACTGTGCCGGGATGCGCGCCGCCGGCTGCGGACGGCGCACCTTGATCCCGGCCTGCACAAGGGAGTTCCGAAGATGACACTCACCGCTGCGCAGATGCGCTCCCTGCCCGATTACTTCAAGCAGGTGGAGGATCCGCGACGCCGGCAGGGGCGGCGGCACAACCTGCCATCGGTGCTCTCGCTCGCCACCGCCGCGACCCTTGCCGGCATGCGCGGCTACAAGGAGATCTCGGAGTGGGTCGAGGACCAGAGCCAGGCGGTTCTGGCGTATTTCAGGCCGCGCTTCGACCAGGGCCGGTACATCCCGCCGAGCAGGACGATCATCCGCGACGTGCTGGTCCGGGTGTGCCCGGACGAGTTCGACGCCGCCCTGCGGCAGTGGAACGAAGACCATGGCGGCCCGGACAGCGCCCTGGCCGTCGACGGCAAGACCATGCGCGGCGCCGTCGATGCCGATGGCGTGCAGACCCATGTCATGGGTGTTGTCGGCCACGACAGCAGGAAATCCTACGCCAAAAAAAAGTCGGAATGAGGCCGGGGGCGGACGACGAGGAAAAACGCACCAACGAAATCGGCACAGTCATCCCCCTGCTCGACATGCTGCCCGACATCAGCGGCCGCACCGTCACCGCCGATGCCATGTTGGCGCAGCGGAAACTGGCCACCTACCTCCTCGACCGCGGTGCCGACTACGCCTTCACCGTCAAGGGCAACCAGAAGACCCTGCTCTGCGATATCAGCCTGACGCTCGACGAGATCATGGCCAGCCGTGCGCCGGACTTCGTCGAACCCGAGTGCAAGCCCGACCACGGGCGCAAGGAGAAACGCTCCATATGGGTCTCCAGTGAATTGAACGATTACGCCGACTTTCCCGGCACAGGCCAGGTCTTCGCCGTCCACCGCGAAACCCTCGAGGTCAAGACTGGGGAACAGTCCAAAGAAACGGCTTACTGCATCACCAGCCTGACCGAGGACAGGGCAACACCCGAGCGCCTGCTCTGCCTCAATCGCGGGCACTGGGGGATCGAGGCCAACCACCACATCCTCGACATGACCTTCGATGAGGACCGAAGCCGCATCCGCACCGGCCACGGCCCGGCGAACGCCACCCTGCTCCGGCGCTTCGCCATCGGCCTGATCAAGACTCACAGCGACAATGTCGCCGAGACCACGCGCAGACTGGCCCGAAAACCCAGGCGGGTCCTGGACATGCTGAAACTGACAGGCAACACCCGCCCGCGCATGGCGTTCGGCTGAAGACCCACCACACTCGCGCCTGAGTTGCCAATCCTGTCTCCACCCTCGAAGACGGGGGTGAACAGGCATGTCCGGCAATCGCCAAATCGCCGGAAACGCCGCCGGGAAACAGCCCCGGGCGCAGAATCATGTGCCGTGGGGCCTTGTCCGGGGTCGATGTGACGTCACCTCACGTGGCAAAAGGCGCATCGGTGAAATGCGAAAGACAATCGCGTCAAACCCGTGTGCCGGCAAAAAAACAGAACAGATTCACCCTGCGCCCTTTGTGGCAGCCACCATGGATGGATGGGTGGGGCTACTCGGAACGGGAGCCTGCCGGGAGGGCGCCTTTGCCTACCTCAGCGGCACCAGCGAAATTCTTGGCGTGGCCTCGCATGAAGCGACCAATGAGCCGGGTGTCGTGGTTTTTGCCGGGGCCGAAGGGCTCAGGCTCCACGCCGGTCCCACCCAATCGGGCGGTGCCTCGCAGCAATGGTTCTGCAATCTGGCCGGGCTGAGTATCCCGGAAATGATCGAGTTGGTGGCTGGCACGCGGCGCCGTCATCCAACCCCGCTCTTTTTGCCGCACCTGGCAGGAGAACGTGCACCGCTTTGGAACGTCGACCTTCGCGGAGTTTTTCTTGGAATCGAATCGGGCATGCAGACCGCAGACTTCGCCCGCGCCGTTTATGAAGGCGTGGCGTTTTCCGCCCGTCACGTGCTTGGGGCGCTTGAGGCCTCCTCGGCAACCGTGCCGGAGACGATCTCTTGCGGCGGAGGCGGCTTTCGTTCGGACCCTTGGGGGCAGATCCGCGCCGATATCCTGGGCAAACGCCTCGAACGTCTGGTGGTGCAAGAAACGGGGGTTGTCGGCGCGGTCTGCCTCGCAGCGGCAGCAAAAGGCATGGCTTCTTCACTAGAGGAGGCGCACAGGCCCTTCGAAAGGTTCGATCGGGTTTGGGAGCCCGATCCGAACACACTCGGTTTCCACGAAGACCTGTTCGGTATTTACAAGGAGGCTATTGAAACCAACGAAACTCTCGGAAAACGGCTGGTTGACTTGAAACCCTGAGCCGTATTCCAGACCTGCAAGTCTTGCGCCAACGTCATCCGTACAAGCCTGCAGCCGCTAAACGGTCACGACTGAAAGTCGATCTCGAAGTTTGAATCATGATCGAAGAAAAAGTCCCTGTCCTTTGGTCATGACTCTCCGGGATCGCCACCGTCTCCTCGACCGCGATCCGATGCATGCTCTTCGGGTCTTCCGCATCGGTACCGGCCGTCAGGCGGGCAGAAAGCACAGATGATTCCGGAATCGATCCCCAGAAGGAAAATCGGGCGACTAGATGAGCGCGAGGCGGATAGCAGTAGTCGCGGTCGCTCATTCCGCCGCGGTGACGCAGCCGCGATCCTTGATCCGGCGCAGGATATGAGCGCGGCGCCGCTCGGGCGACCATCCCTCACGCTCGAACATCTCGAACATGGCGATCTCTTCCGCCGTTAGGGGATTGCCCTCGAACGCCTGCAAGTGCGCGGCTTCGGCCAGCAACCGGTCGGCGACGTCGTTCGTGGCGGAACTGGAATCATGTTGCATCCTGGACATAGTGGGACCCTATCACGCTGCTCTGGCGAAGGCGACAGGTACGGCGAACAGGGTGAGATCGGCATTGTACTTTTGTGACGTCCCGTCCTGTCGCCGAATGCAGTGTTCGGCTTACGATCCATTACCGTTGTCGATCTGGCGATCCACCGCGACAAGCACAGTCAGCGTCTGATGTCGTCCCCGGATCTTGGCGGCTCGCGGCAAAGTTAGCCGCCGCTGACCAAGATTCCGGCTGACCACGCGCCGAATGTATGGCTCGATGGTCGAAATCGGGGGAAATCATCCCCAAACTGGACAAGCCTGCGTGCGATCCAGATGCGCGGACGCTGGAGGGCTTCGCGTTGCAGGAGGGGCATTGGCTGCTTCTGGCCACCCTCGCCGATGACGCGCCGGTCTCGCTTCCCCCTTCCCGTATCCCCGCAGGTCGGATTCCATGCGGAGCCGAACTTTCGACGCTTCAGACGTTACGTTTGCTCTTGCTGCGGCCTTCCCGTTTGCCCGCCTCCCTGTCCGACCGGAGGAACAGGCGTCCTTACGGCCCGAGGAGGTTTTTCCATCCCCGTTTCCGGAGGCCGGGTCCCCAGAATCCCGAAGGGATGTGAACGCGGCGCCAAACTGAGAATTGCGCCGGTGGCATGTCCTCCCGCTCGTGCAGCGGCTAGTCTCTCCGCACTCTGTCCTCCAAACCGTCCGGACACTCGCCACAGTATGCTCAGGGATTACCGCCGCCGCCGTCTTCGTCACCGTTTTGCCGTCAATCGCGACCGCATCCGGTATTTTGGTGCCTCGCACGCCACTTCGCGCGTGGGGGTGCTCGATCAACGGGCTTTCACATCCGTCAAATGGGTTTCAAACCAGTGCAACGGACGCTTATATTGATCCCGGGCGGTCTCGTTCAAAGTGGTGTGGATATCCTTGTTCCTTGTCCAAGGTGAAAAGAATATTCCATGTTCACGAGAGGCCTTTAACTCATTTGGATCAAACTCGAACAGGGAGAGAAAGTTCATGATCAAATCATTTTTGACGGTGTTGGCTGTGGCGTTTGCCGCAACATCGGCCTGGGCACAGGACGTGACCGTCGTCACCCCCTATTTGGCCCAGCCGGGCACACAGATGTATTTGGAAGGGTTCGAAAAGGATGCAAATGCCGCGGGGTGGGACGTCAATGTAATCGACACGGCAGGCGACGTGGCTGCCGTGATCTCGCGCATCGAAGACGCAGTAACGCAGAATGTGGACGCTATCATTATAAACGTCGATCCGGCCCAGATCGCTGTCGGGCTGCAGGCAGCCGCGGAAGCGGGCATCCCGGTTGTCGGCATGGATTCGGGTACGGACCCGCTACTCTACACAAACGTCACCTCAAACGGCTACGCCATGGCGGCGGAAACCGCAGTTTTTGTCGCCGACCAGATCGGAGGCACTGGCGACGTTGTCATGTTCGTGTTTGACGCCTTCCCGCCGGTTCAAATTCGCGGAGTGATCGCCAAAGCGGTCTTTGACAATTTCCCCGATATTGGCGTGATCGATCGTATCACCCCGGATGTTCAGGATGGCGGGATCGCCGACAGCCGTTCCAGGATGGAGGCCGTGCTCGCCGCCAACCCCGATCCAGGCAGCATCGCCGCAGTTTGGGCTGCTTGGGACCAGCCCGCATTGGGCGCGATGCAAGCCATCGAAGAGGCGGGACGAGCCGATGAAGGCATCGTGATCGTGGGGATGGACGCCAACCCGCAAGCGCGCGATGCGATTGCCGCGGGAGGCAATTTCAAGGCCTCCATGGCGCAGGATTTTCAGGGCATAGGCAGCGCGGTGGCCGCCGCCACGGCACGCGCCATTGCCGGCGAACCAAGTTCCGCCGCGGTGACGTACGTACCGACGAAACTCATCACGATTGCCAACGTTAACGAGTAGCTGCATTCGGAAGGGGCCGCCGTGTTGACGGCCCCTGCCCCTGCCTCCGGCATGAGCGAGCCCCTCGTATTTGAAGGCATGACCAAGCGCTACGGCGCGGTCACGGTGCTGGACGATGTGTCGGTTACGCTTGAGCCTGGCCGTATCCACGCGTTGATGGGCGAAAACGGGGCGGGCAAATCCACCTTCATCAAGCTCATTGCCGGTGTTGTATCCGCCGACTCCATGAGGCTGCGCAAGGGACCCGTGGAAATTCCGCTGCATTCTGCTGCAGACGCCGCCGCCGCCGGGTTTCGTTTCATCCATCAGGAACTCAACATCGTCCCCCAACTGTCGGTCGCCGAGAACATCCTGCTGGGACATCGGACTCCAAGACGGTTCGGGATATTCGTGAATTGGCGTGAGATGGCGTTGCGCGCGCGGGACGCGCTGGGCCGGCTTGGCGTGGATCACATCGATGTGCGCAGCCATGCCGGCGACTTGGGCACCGGAGACCGGATGCTGATCAGGCTTGCCTCGTCACTGGTAGCCGATGAAGGTGCCGCCCCTTGCCTTTATATTCTGGACGAACCGACGGCAGCGTTGAAGGATACCGAGGTCGAGAAACTTTTTTCCGTGATACGAGGGTTGCGCGACAACGGCGCCGCCGTTCTCTATGTCTCCCACCGGATCACCGAGATCACCGAACTCTGCGATGACGTTTCAGTCTTGCGTAACGGCAAACTCATCAGGACCTGCAAGATCCAGGAGACCGACAAGGACCGGTTGGTGCGGGACATGACAGGCAAGGACATGGGCAATACGGTCCCATCGAGAATCTCAGCGGTCGGTACTGAATCCGTGGCGCGCCTGCGGGACGTGGCAAGCGCCCACCTCAAGGAGATCAGCCTCGACATCGCGCAGGGCGAAGTCGTTGGCATCGTGGGTCTCGCTGGCGCCGGTCAGACTGAACTGCTGCGCGTGTTCCTGGGTTTGGAGAAAATACACTCGGGAGAAGCCAGCTACCTGAACCGATCCGTGCCAGTTTCACCAAGTGCCGCCTGGGCAAACGGCATTGCCTATGTCCCGCAAGAGCGACGCTCGGAAGGGCTCATGATGCGGATGAGTGTGCGTCCAAACGTGATATTGCCTCACCTGCTTGGGATTCCGGCTGGTGTCAGGCGCGAACGGCGGCGCACCCGGGAACTGTCCGAGCAAGTCAAGCTCAAGGCCGAGGGCAGCGAGCAATCGGTCTGGCAACTCTCGGGCGGCAACCAGCAAAAGGTCGTCTTCGCTCGCGCCGTGGGCGGTCGGCCACGGCTCCTGTTGCTCGACGAACCGACCCGCGGCGTCGATATCGGCTCCCGGTTCGAGATCTACGGGCTGATCCGGGCGCTCGCGTCGGAGGGATGCAGCGTCCTGGTCGCCTCCAGCGATCTGCCGGAACTTGTGGGCCTGAGCGATCGCGTCCTCGTGCTCGATGCCGGACGGCAGACCGGAATCTTGTGCGCAAACGGACTGACCCCCGACGTGCTCCTCAACAAGGTTTACCACCATCAGGAAAACTTGACCGCATGAAGACGACGCTTCGCCAGGCAGGCACGCCGATCGGCCTGTTCCTGATCCTGCTTTTCTTTACGGTGCAATTGCCCGAGACCTTCCTGACGCCGCGCAATCTTCTCAATGTCAGCCAGCAAATCTCGATGCTGGCCGTGGTCGCGTTTTCCATGACGGTCGTGATGGTGATGAACGATTTCGACCTCTCGGTCGGATCGATGGCCAGCCTGTCAGGCATCGTTGCGGCCACCATGTTTGCCGCCGGTTATCCCGTCTGGGCCGGCATCTCGGCGGCCTTGGCCGTGGGACTGTTGGGTGGAGTTCTCAATGGAATCCTGGTTTCCTTGATCGGTATCCTGCCATTCGTTGCAACGCTCGGCACGCTCACGATCTTCAGCGGCCTGGCATTCTATGTCAGCGACGGGCGAACGATTTTCGGTCGCGACATTCCCGGTGAGTTTTCCGGGCTGTCCCGTTCCGGCATCCCCTTGGACAGCTTCGGGCTTGAGGGACTCAAGCTGCCCTCTCTCACGATTGCCGCCTTCGCCGTCTTGGCCGTGATCTGGCTGACATTGGAACAAACCAATTACGGCCGCCGCCTTTACGCGATCGGCGGAAATGTCGAGGCCGCGCGTCTCGCAGGAATTCGCGTGCACGCTCTTCGGCTCAGCGCCTTTGCCGTTACCGGCCTGGGAGCCGCCTTTGCCGGGCTCATGTACGCAAGCCGCGTCGCCTCGGCCAATCCGACCCAGGGTGCCGGACTGATGCTCGACGCGATTGCCGCGGTGTTCCTTGGAATGACCATGGGCAAGGAAGGTGAACCACGTGTACTCGCGACACTGGTTGGAGTCCTCATCCTTGGCATCCTCGACAACGGGCTCACGCAAATGAAGGTCGACAGCTACATCCGCGAAATGCTGATCGGCGCGACTGTCATTGCAGCTGTCGCGATCTCGTCGTTCAGGCGCAAGCACTGATCGCGGAGAAATGCCGTACAATGGATCCACAGTAATCCGGGCAGGGATTTGAACGACCGCCGTGGAGCTTGCATCAAGAGTTCCGGACAAGACGTTTCCCTTTTCTCTTGCCCTCCGCAACACCACGATCATGAAAGGGCAATCGCCCGCCCGGGTGTCGGTGTTTGCCCGTTCCGCAGAATGACGGCCTTCATGCGCAGCCGTTCTTCGTCACTCCGAACGAGGCCAGGTTCTTTCGGGGATGCCAGGGCAACATCACCCCGTGCCCGGTCCGAACGAATCACCCCGCACGGCATGGCTTCCTGATGAAGACCCGACCCGGTGGAAACGTCCGCCCCCGCGGGACCGGCATGGAACCGGGTGCCGAACTGCCAGGCAATAGGCAGGAACCGGTCACCGTGCCAGGTTCTGCGGGCGCGGCGCGGTGTTCTTTCAGTGAACCAGGCCACCGCCGAATCACTCTCTCCGATGCCGCATTTGCACCCATTATCCGCAACCCGTGACACCGGATCAGGCCCCGTTTACCGCCGGACCGGCAAAACCGCCCAAACCGTCCCGTTCACGGCGCAGGGGGCCGTGAACAACTCCGCGGCAATTCCCGAAACGGAAAAGCAGTCTTCGCAAACCAGATACAATCGGACGACCAACTCAACAGGACAGACGCAACAGGAAATCAAACGCGGAGTACCGCCGGAACTCTCGCGGTGTTTCCACGCCACCTACATTCGCTTCTGGTGCTACCGGCTGACGGTGTTGTTCCGGCTCTGCTTGCTGCGACGGTGTCGGAGGAGCACCTGAGACCGTGCCTACGTGAACAGGTGTAAACGTCACGTTCCGTGACCATCGGACGGGAATTCCCTATTCGCGTGCATCCGGCTTCTGCGGCGCCGGGTTTCAACGGTCGCCCTATCAGTCCCGTCGTGGAATGAACCGAACCAGACGTCCCAGGGCATCTCGGCCGTACCGTAATTGCACTCGAAATAGCGGTGATGCAACTGATGGAAAAAGTCGCCAAGTTCGACGCGTTTTTCGTCGCGTACCACCAAACCGTCGAATCCGGAATGTGATGCCGCCGGATTCAATCCGTTGACGAATGCATGGAAAAGGAAGTGGATCGGGTGGGAAGGAACAACGAGGTGGATTGCGAACGACGAAAAATAGGGCTGGGTAGAAGGGGACCTTGCGGTGCCCCTTCCCCCGCAGTCCCGGACGTGCCCGCATTAGAGCATCCGGTTCCTCGCATGTCAGTTTCGCTCATTTGGCGTAGATCGAATGGACGACCTTGGCCTGTGGCAGCGGGAACAGTACCAGGATATCTTTCATCCTCGTCCATGACAGTTTCCCGTCGCGGTGTCGACGGCCAAGCCCGCAATGCCAGCTACGTATCACCGCTTTACGAAAGCGGCTTATCTGTTTGCTGTTGCCGGTCAGACCGTAGTAGCCGCAATGCCCCCGGATTACCCGACCAAGGTGCCGGTGTTGCTCCTGGAGCGGGAGATGCCGGTTGTTCCTGCACCAGTCCCGTATGGACTTGGCAGCCCGTGCAAACCGGTCGCGGGCCGTGAACTGACGTACGACCAGCCGACCTCGCCGTGACTTGCCCCACAAGTGGGTGAAGCCGAGGAAGTCGAACTTGCCCTGTCCGTCATGTCCGCCGCCCTGCCTGTGCATGGGCCGGAAATCCACAAAGCGCGTCTTGCCGTCATGGAGCGTGAGCCCATACCGCGCAAGCCGCTTGCCAAGGACCGCGAGCACCCGCTCGCCATCCCGGCGGTTCCTGAATGCAATGACAAAGTCATCCGCGTACCGCACCAGTCGGTGCGCCCCAACGCGTGGTGCCACATCCTCTCTCATCCATACATCCAGCACATGGTGCAGGAAAATATTGGCGAGGATCGGACTAACTACCCCACCCTGAGGCGTGCCTTCTTCGGTGCGTTGCAGGACGCCATTGTCGAGCACTCCTGCTGCCAGCCATTTGTCGATCATCCGTCGAACGACGCCGTCGTTGATCCTCTGGTCAAGGAACCCCCGCAGGTGCTTGTGATCAGGGCTATTCTTTTTTTCGCATAGCGATGAGTTTGACCTGATACAGGTACTGGCCATTCTGTTTTCGCTATGGCACTGTGCGGTTCATGGAGACGCTGCCGGCCCCTGATTCGTTTATCGACTTGCGTTCTGTTTCGGTGCGCCCGACCTGGGGTGATCGGGAGCACCGGCGCTGGGACCGTTTGGTGGAGGAGCACCATTACCTGTCGTTCCATGGCGTGTTCGGCAAGGGCCTGCGCCATGTCGCGGTGCATGGTGAGACCTGGCTCGCACTGATCGGCTGGCAATCCGGCGCCTTCAAGCTGGCTGCGCGCGACCGCTGGATCGGCTGGACGTCCGAGCAGCAGTTCCGTCGTCTGCACCTGATCGCCAACAATTCCCGTTTCGTCATTCTCACGCCCGAACGGGTGCACAACCTGGCCTCGCGGGTTCTGGGGCTGAGCCTGCGGCGGCTGTCTGCGGACATGCAGGCGGTTCACGGCTTTCCGGTGTTTCTGGCGGAGACGTTCGTGGACCCGGCGCTCTTTGCCGGGACCTGCTACCGCGCGTCGAACTGGCGCTCCCTGGGCTTCACGCGCGGCTTCGCCCGCGAACCCGGCGGCGCGGCGCGCTGGCGCCATCACGGCCAACCCAAGGAGATCTTCGTGTACGAACTGACAGAGGGCGCCACGCAGGCGCTGAGCCGGAGCGAGACACCGCCACACTGGGGGGCCGGGCAACACGGCGAACCGATGGCGACGCCGCGGCTGCGCAGCCTGTTCGAATGCCTGGGCGACGTGCCCGAGTGCCGCCATGCCCGGGGCAAGCGTTATCCGCTCAGGACCATTCTGGCGATCGCGGTCGCGGCCCGGCTTGCCGGCTACCGCGGCGTGACCGCCTTCGCCCAGTTCGCCGCCCTGCTCGCGCAGGAGCAACTCGAGGCCGTGGGCGCGTTCTGGAGCGAGAGCAAGCAACGCTACACCGCGCCGACCACCACCACCTTCCACACCATCCTCGCCCAGCTGCCGCCCGACACGCTGGACAACGCCATCAGCCAATGGACCGCCCAGCACGGCGACGCACATGCCCCCGTGGCCATGGACGGAAAGGACATCCGGGGCGCCTCGAAGCAGACCGAAGACGGACGGCGCATGATGGTCGCCGCGGTCGAGCACGGGACCGGACTGGTCCTCAAGCAGGTCGAGGTCGATGCCAGGAGCAACGAAATCCCGGCCGTGCGCAAACTCACCAGCGGGCTCGGTCTCGCCGGGCGCACCGTCACCCTCGACGCGATGCATGCCCAGCACGAGACCGCGCGTTACCTGCTCGAGAGCGGTGCCGATTATGTGCTCAGCGCCATCAAGGACAACCAGGAAACCATCCACAACGAGCTCAAGGCGATCGACTTCACCAACGCGCCCTGGCACGAAACCATCGACAAGGGCCATGGCCGGATCGAGCGACGCCGCTGTGCCGTCGTCGACCTCTCCGGCGCCGAATGGGACGGATACGCCGCTCTCCACGGACGCCAGCAGGCACTGTGCATCGCGCGCGAGCGTGAGGTCATCAAGACCGGCGCGCGCAGCACCGAAGTGATCTGGAGCCTGACCTCGCTCGACGCCGCGCGTGCCGGACCCGAGGAATTGCTGGACCTGGTGCGCAACCACTGGCACATCGAGAACCGGGTCCACTACGTTCGAGACTTCACCTACGACGAAGACCGATGCCGGGCGTATGTGCGGCACATGCCACGCAATCTCGCCTGCCTGACCAACGCGGCCATCGCCATCGTGCGCTGCGGCGGCCGCTTCCGTTTCATGCCCGAGGCCAATCGCCATTATGCCGCACGGGCGCAGGAGGCCCTCGACGCGATCCTGATCGCGCCAACCGCATAATCCCGCAGACGCAAACCTGGAGCAGAAACCACCCGGACGCGCCGTCGAGCGGCGCGGTGCGAACACCTGTGCCCGACAGGACCGAAAACCCCATCAGCGGACCCGGGCAGAGCCATGACAGCCGTCCACGGCAAGCGAACATTCCCCAGACCACACAAATGACAAACGTAACTGCTCACCCCTTTTTGTCGGTGGTGTGTTTATAGTGCATTTTGATCATGTCGGCGGCGTTTCCGGCAAGGGCGATCTGGATGGCGACGAGGGGATTGTAGCCGAGCACGGCCATGGAACTCAGGTAGCTTGAGATCCTGCACCAGGCCTCGGCGAAGAACCGGGTGCGGAAGCATCCGGAGACCTTGATCTTGACCTTTGCCATTCTGATTTTCTGTTCTCCAAAATTGTTCGTAAAGCTGACATCCGGGTCGCCCATGAAGCGCAGCACGGATTCCTCGTGCTTCACGAGGCGCTCGTGCAGGTTGTGTGCGTCCGACTTCGCGATCCGCCCGCGTTTTCCTTTCGGTCGCGGCGGGATTTCCGGCAGTTCCTTGCCGCCCTGGGTCAGGATGGTCCGGTATCGCTTGCGCACGGCCAGGCGTTCGGCCTCGCTCAGGGTCTTGGTGGTGCTCTTGTTGACCTTGTGGCAAGCCTCGCGCAGCAGCGTCTTCATCAGGCGCGCCCAGCGGTAGGCGTTGGCCTCGACGATGAAGGTCAGTTCGCGCAAAAGATGCGAGCCACACAACTGATGCCTGCACCGGTCGTAGGCGAAGTAGGTTGCCCAACAATCATGGATCAGGACGCCGGCGTAACGCGGGATGATGCCGATCTCGTCGATGGCCTCCCTGCCGCGCTTGCGGTGCAGGAACTTCAGGGTCAGGAACCCGTCGGTGAGGACGTGGAGCCACTGGGTCTTGCCGTCGACCCGGAAGCCGGTCTCGTCGGCATGCAGGGCCGGGCGCGTCAGCAGGTGTTCGATGGCGGCCTCCTCCCACGCTTCGAGCGCGTCATGGAGGCGCCGGACGTAGCCAAGGCAGGTGGCCTCGGAGAGCCTGAGGCCGGAGATCGCCTGCACCAGCGCAACGGCCCGGCGCAGGGACAGCATGTGGGCGACCAGCAGGTTGATGATAAAGGCTTGCAGGCCGCTGCCGTACTGCAGCGGGCCCGGCATGGTTTCGGGGAACCGCCCCTTGGTCCGGGCCTGGCAGTCGGGGCATTCCTTGATCTCGGCATCCACGCGACGCTCGACGACCTCGAACACGATGTCGTACAGGATGCGACGTTCCCGGTTGACGGGATCGACGCCGGACAGGTCGGCGCCGCAGGCGTCGCAGGCGTCGACGGTGACCGTCTCCTCGACGGTGGTCTTCCGGAGGTTGTCGCCCGTCTTCAGGTTCGGTTTCGCGCCCTTGCCGCTGCTGCCGTCGCGCCGGGCGGTCTCGTCTTTCTCTGTCTGCGACGGCGGGAGGCCGGAGTTCCTGCTGGTCTTGCGGGTCGTCTTCTCGAGGAACACCGCCACCAGGATGTCGAGCAGCAGGAACAGGGCGTCGATCAGCGCGCGCGTTTCCGCACTCGCCTCGCCCGTGCGCTTGATGGCGTCGAACCGGGCCCGGCAGTCGTCCATCTGCGCACGCAGCGAGGCCCCGTTCACCGTCGGCATCACTCCACCTCCACCGCCAGCACTGCCGCCAGCACCGCGAGGCGCTCGCCCGGCGGCATCGCGCGGTAGCGCCGCGCCCAGCTTTCAGCGTGGCGCTTGATGCGCTGGCGGTCGGTGAAGTTCCGGCCCGCACAGGCGTGCCAGTGCACCCGGTCGGGCGCGAAGTTGAACCACAGCTTCTCCGTCACCACGCAGGACTGGTTGTTGACCTGGATCTCCAGCGTGCGCCAGTCGGACAAGTGCTCGTCGTAGAGCCGGGACGGATAGCCGGAAATTATCACCGAACAGGGCAGCGACTTCAGGATGTCGAGGAGCGTGACATGGTCGGCGTCCGTGTAGTCGAAGCGGTAGCGGCGCTGCGACCTGCGCGTCGACTGCACGTAGGGCGGGTCGCTGTAGACCAGTTCGTCGCCCTGGAAGTCGAAGTCCGACAGGAACGCGTGGGCGCAGCCGTGATGGAGTTCGACCGGATAGTCGCAGCTGAAGGTGTCGATGGCCCGGCGGTTGAGATCGATGCCGATGTTGCGCAGCGCCGGCGGCTTGCGCTTCATGATGGCACCGCCCCCAAGATGTGTCTCCAGATATGCGCCATGCGGGGGCGTGAGGCCCACGATGGCCTGCGAGAGACCTGTCGTAGCTTTGGACCCGAACCATGCCCCCATCGAAACGGTCTCCCCCGGAACAGTCAATCCGGAACCGACAGTATAATGCTCGCTCTATGGTGTCAAACGATAATCCTCGGCGGGCTGCTCGGACAACCCGACGGAGCCTGCATGCACCGTCAGGACCCTCGACAGGCACGAATAGACACCCAGCGTTGGCGCGTCCTGTGTGCGGCGTTTCGTGATGACGCCGCAGGCCCGCCGGCAAGTGCAGATGACGAGAAAAGATACTTGACCCGAGCGCCATCAGGCAGGACGGTCAATGGTCAAAGGGGGGCGAGCAGTTACTGACAAACAATGTCACGGCCGGATCCAGCTTGAATGCCGGCTCAAGGCAAAATCTCCATCACCTCACACAACTCAGTCAGAACAAAAGAATGTTCCTGTGCTTGTGATCGATGCTATCGAAGTATTTCGAAATGTCGGCATCAATCACCCATCTGAGGCCTTCCACGGCCAGTCCCGTCCGGAGGTCTTTCAACGCTCCGTGGGCAGAATGGCCGGGCCTGAAGCCGTACGAGCACGGCAGAAAGTCCGCCTCGTAGATCGGCTCCAGCAGCATCAGTATGGCTCGCTGCGCCACCTTGTCCTCGTAGGTCGGGATGCCCAGCGGTCGCTGCCCTCCATCCGCTTTCGGGATGTAGTGCCGGCGTACCGGCGGGGCACGATAGCGGCCAGACTTCATACGCCCCAGAAGGTCAAGCAGGTTGGCCTCCGCGTGGGTTTCGTAGTCCATCGCCGTCACCCCGTCGATGCCCGCTGCCCCGTCCACTCGTGTGAGGTTCAGGGCCACGATCATCCAGTCAAGGTCAATGTGGTGGTGCAAGGTCGTGAACACCATGTCCGGGCACGTCCTCGCCAGTTCGGCTATCCGGGTTTGTTTCGTTGACACGATGTCGAAGCTCGACGTCTCCATGTGTTTCCCTCCTCCGGTTCTGTTCATGCGACGCTCCGCTTTCCTTCACCGGGTCCCGATGGCCTCGGTTCCCCGCCTTCACAGGTACTATCAGAGCGCTACGACTCCCGATCCCGCATCCCTTGGGCTTATTGTTTCGCCGTCCGGTACCGTGCGTATCCTGCTGGGGTTCGTTCCCGCTCTTAACGCTCCCGGCATCGTGCAGGCCCGATGCCGGGCCGGGGTCTGGATTGATCTCGCTGGCATTCCCTTTCCAGCCTGTTCCACGCACGGACGGAACCGGGTCTCCCAGGTTCCCTGGCGGTCCATCTACAGCTCTGCAACGTTCCCGCGACCCCGGACGGCCCGTCACGCCTCGCCATGGCGGCGCTTCCGGTGCTGCCCCTGCAAAGCCCACAACAAAGGCACCATCGTTGTAATTTTCGAGGCTCAATAGCGTTGCTTCGCTGCCCGCTGTGTACGCTTCACGACGCACGTTGCCGTACGCCATGCAACACTCGCTTCCGGCTGGCTGGCTGGCCTTTACCGGGCGGGGGTTACACCCGCTGGACCGCGATGTTGGGTTTCAGTTTCGATCTACATCTCCACCTCCTCCCAGCCAGAGCTTTGCCTGGCGCAAGGGCTTATATAGATGGGTTGACGGCGCGGTTCCGACACCAGATCCCGACCGATTTCACCTGTTGCAGGGATCGGGAACGCCTGATCCTTACCTTGGATGATTCCTTGACAATTCTGGCAATTCGTGCGATGCGCGTGTGACGGGAAGGTGCTGATTTTCCCGTCACCTGACGAACCTTGTGCCGAAGGCCCGACCGCGTGAGCGAGACCTCCACATACCGCAATATCATCTACCGGCTTCTGCCAGGCTCCAGGGCCAACGCACGGCGCCTGGCCGGACAGGCGGGCGCCTGCCGCTTCGTCTGGAACACGATACTGGGGCAGCACAATGACGCCCATGAGGACGCGAAGGCCAGTGGGGAGAAGCCACCGTCGGTTTCGTTCTTCTCGCTCGGCAAGGAGTTCACCGTGCTCCGCAACGAAATCCCGTGGCTTTGCGAATACTCCTTCAGCATCACCCGGTACGTGCTCAAGTACCAGGCCGATGCGTGGAAGGCGTTCTTCAGGGGCGAGGCAGGACATCCACGCTTCAAGTCCCGCCACGGGTCGACGCCGTCCTTCACCATTCCCGAAGCCGTCACCATCAGGGACGACATGATCTCCATTCCGAGGATCGGGCAACTGCGCATCCGGCGGGAGGGCGGGAACCCTTATCCCGAGGGCAAGCCGGTCAAGGCCGTGATCAGGAAGACCGCCGGCAAGTGGTATGTCACCGTCTGCTACGAGGTCGAGGCTGAGGAGCGTCCCGACACCGGGGTCTCGGCGGGCGTGGACATGAACGTCCGCCAGGTGGCGGTGGTGGACACGACCGGAGAGGCCGAGATCATCCCAGCGCCCGATACGGGCCGGCTTGATGCGAAGATCAGGCGCAACCAGCGCCGGCTTGCCCGCCAGCGCAAGGGGTCACGGCGGCGCATGAGAACCAGGCTCAGGCTGCAGAGGCTCCAGCGAAAGCGGGCCAACAGACGCAAGAACTGGCAACACCAGGTCAGCCGCCGGATCGCGAACCGGGCGAGCACGGTGATTGTCGAGAAACTCAACACCCGGGGCATGACGCGATCAGCAAAGGGCACGCTCGAGAACCCCGGCACGAAGGTGAAGGCCAAGTCCGGTCTCAACCGGGAGATCCTGAGCACCGGCTGGCACTCCGTGCATCGGATGCTCGCCTACAAGTGCACGAAGCTAATCGAGGTCAACCCTGCATACACCAGCCAGTCGTGCAACGCCTGCGGGTTCGTTGACCCGGAAAACCGGAACGACCGGAAATTCGAATGCGTGGCCTGCGGCCATGCCGACCATGCGGACCTGAATGCGGCCCGCAACATCTTGACCTCGGGGACTGGGGTGTCTGCACGGCGAGGGGCGTTGGCGCTGGCCACCCCTGTGACCCGTGAAACTAATCGAAAGCTGGCGGCGTGATGCGCCGTCAACCCATCGTTATAAGTCCCAAAAGTAAAGGAGATGTTCGATCGGATGCATCGAGATTCCCGACCACGGCCCGACGTTGATGTTCCTGTGGTGGAGCGAATGGGCAATTCGGTACAGTGGCGGCCAGCGAAGCAGACGGTGAACCCAGTAGAAATGCAACGATGACCAGATCGGAATCAGGAGTAGCCAGATTGCAAACCAGACGGGATTCCCGGTGGGTGAAACGACCGGTACCAGGCCATTGGCCATGGCCAAAAAATACAGGGCCTCATACGCCGTCCACACCGTGACACCGCTTGCCAGTGACCAGAACATGTTGTCCAGCAACTGACTCCGATACGTGAACCTGCCGTTCCTGCCGCCGATTTCGCGCCGGTCGAACTTGAGCGTCGTGCCTTGCTGGCGCAACTGGTGGAAATAGAGATGGAGGCCATGGGCGACAAGGAAGAGCAGGCACAGGTTGCGAAGCCAGATCTGGACCACCCAGCCTGCAGCGAGCGTCTGCATTGCGACCGGGTCAGGAAGGAACACCAGGTAAACGAGGATTGCCAGCCCGAGTTCAAGCAGGATCATGCTGACGGCGAGCCAGGAGGAGGTGAGCAGCGAAAAGCTTCCCGGGGCCGGGGCGGCCAGGCAAAGAGCGGTGAGGTCGGGATCGGGAGACCGGGATGAAAGTTCCAATCGGGATTTCGAATCGGCGAAGCCGCCGCGCCTGAAGTCTCGACTTCCATCGCCTGTCTTCCGGTTCGGGACATCCGGTCGTTCCGAGGCAGAGCGAATCTTTCCGCCTGTCAACCGGCGTAATCCGACCCTTCATGGTCGAGTATCGCCTTGATCTCCGACAGGTGCCTTTCGGCCTGTTCAGGATAGACCTCCATCGCGTCGGCCGTCTTGCCGGCAATGTCGTCAGGCAGGACGCGGAGCTTGCGGCCGGTCTGCAAGGCCAGGATGTACGTCCGGGCCGCCCTCTCGAAATAGTACAACCGGTTGAAGGTGTCGGCGACGGTTTCACCGATTACGAGAATTCCGTGGTTTCCCATGATCATGACCGACGTCTTCGGGTCGGCGAAAAGAGCCGCGCAGCGCGCGCCTTCCTCTTCGAACGCAAGGCCACCGTAACGGTCATCGACGACGACCCGGTCGAAAAACATGGCCGTATTCTGGTCGATCGGTGGAATCGTGCTGTCTTCCAGGCAGGCAAGAACTGTCGCGTGCACCGAATGAACATGCATGGCGCATCGGGCGTGCTTGCATAGCCGGTGAAGAGAGCCGTGCAGACCCCAGGCTGTCGGATCGGGGGCATCCGGTCCGTCAAGAACGTCGGGGTCGTTGATATCCAGCAACAGCAGGTCCGAAGCGCGAATGCGCGAAAAGTGCATCTGGTTCGGATTAATCAAGACCTGGGTCCTGTCATCACCGACAGCAAGAGAAAAATGATTTGCCACGCCTTCATGAAGGTCAAGCCGTTCAGTCCAGCGAAATGCCGCCGCCAGGTCGACGCGTTCTTGCCAGAACCCAATGTTCGCCCCGAAACGCGGAACTCCTGCCTTGCGGGCAGCATGTTGATGAACCATCGTGGAAACCGCCCCCCGCGTTGTTCATGGAATGCCAAGTTCTCTTACACGGCCAATGAACGGAGCGGTCAACAGAAATTTTTGGTCAATGCCAGTTCAGGTACGCGGCCTGCGAACGACTCGGCCGCGGTTGCAGCCATGGGGGAATCGAAGCCGGTTTTCCCTGGCCGGGCCGTCGGGCCGCTGCAACCCGATCGAGGTATCCTGGCTCAAATGTTGCCATCGTCGACCAGTCTCGTCCTCTGCGGTCGGCACGAGATGCGGGTATCATCTTTGCCAGCAGGTAATCTGCCGCTTTCTGGGCAGCGCCCGCGGCCCGAAATATCATGCGGTGGTCGGCCTTCAGCCTTATCGCCCAGTTCTTGATATACGCCGCCGAATTCCGCAGGTCAGGAGCGACCCCGAGGCTGGAGCAGACGAAACAGGCACCGATTTCCGCCACGAGTTCCTCGAACGCATAGTCCTTGTCGGTATCTTCCCGGCTCAGCCGGCCCAGGCGATTCCGGTTGCCCGTCCAGTGAACGAGTTCGTGCATGAGAACCCCGTAGAACTGCTCGACCGGGTCGAAACTGTCGCGGTGCGGCACGACGACCCGGTCTGCGCTGACGAGATAATAGGCATCGCTCTCACCTTGCCTCTCGGTGATGTTTGCGCCGGTCTGCACGATCATCCGGTCGATGTCACCACGGTTTCCAGTGGAAACGCCGCTGGAATCGTCGCTCTGGAATTCGGGAGGGAGATTGTCGATCTGGTCGGCGTTGAATACCGCGTATCGTTTCAGAATCCGGTGATGGACTTCTTCGTCTTCGTCGTTCAGCCGGGTCCTGGTTTCGAAATAGACCACCCGGGTGGACCGTTCACCTCTTCTTACCTGTCCGCCTACCTTTCTCGCCTGGCGATAGGTAAACCAGCGGGAAGATTTGAATCCCCTCTCGGCAGCCGCCAGCCACAGCATGAGAACATTGATGCCTTGATAGGACTCGCCGGTCCATCTCCTCGGGAGCGACAAGGGTGCCGCGCTTTCTGTCCATTCGGGATTCCAGGGTTGTCGACCCTCTTCCAGTGCTTTGATGATTTGCAGGGTGATGTCTGTATAGGCACTGGTCGAGGTCGTCACATTCAACTCCCTGATGTCTTGAAAAGGGTACGTGCTTAGCAAGGCAAGAACAAAAAGAGAACACGATATCCGGTGCGGCACGGTTTTCTGAACGAATCCCCAATTCTGTGGCCGAAATGCAACAGAGCACGCTGCGCATTTTGTCCACCTGTCTCTGACGGGGCCGGAAAGACGCTACGCGCGCCATCGTCCGGAATTCCTGCCGTTTTCCTCACCTGGAGGCCGAATGGCTCGGCGGCCGTGAATCGGCAAGGACTCCCCTCAAACGTCGCCAACAGCGCCCGGGCGCCTCCGTGTACCTGCGCTGGTCGCTTGCGCAGGGCCCGGCCTGTCTAAGCCGCGCCCCGGGTGGAATTGAGGGCATTCCAGGGCATTCGCCCGCTATTGACCGGTCGAATGCACCGGTCTAGGTTCGTGGAAAAAGAGAGCAGGAATGGCAGGTGAGCAGGCCGGGCGGTGGGGCAAACCCGTCCGCAAGCGTCAGAATCCAGATTTGCCGCGGGGAAACCCGGCCCCGAAGAGACGCCGTGGCAAGGGCCTGATTCGAGGTTTCATCGGGTCGTGCCTGCGCATGGGACTCAGGGGATTCGCCTGGGTCTCGATCCGCCTCGCCGTCGTTTTCCTTCTCGTTTTCGGCCCCTGGACATTCCACTATTTCAATTCGCTTCCGCCAGCGGCCGAGCTTATGGACGACCGATCCAAGGGAGCCGTCACCCTGCTTGATCGCAATGACGAGGTATTCGCCTGGCGAGGCGATCAGTTCGGCGGACTCGTTTCTTCAAATACGGTGTCACCTCACCTGAAAAACGCCATTCTCGTCGCGGAGGACAAGCGGTTCTACCGCCATTTCGGGATCTCCCTCCAGGGTATCGCGGGAGCGGTCTTTATCAATCTTCGCGAAGGTCGTTCTCCTTTCAGCGGTCACGGAGGGTCCACGATCACCCAGCAGGTGGCCAAGCGCGTGTTTTTCCCGGAACTGCGGTCATTCAATCGCAAGGTCCGCGAAGTCCCGATGGCCATGGCCATGGAGCTCAAGTACAGCAAGGACGAAATCCTCAATATCTATTTGAACCGAGTCTATCTCGGTGCGGGAACCTTCGGGTTCGAAGCCGCAAGCCAGCGGTACTTCGGAAAATCTGCCAGACACGTCGACCCCGCCGAAGCGGCCATGCTCGCCGGACTCCTCAAGGCGCCGTCCAGGTATGCCCCAACGCGCAACCTCGAGGGAGCCAGGAGTCGGGCCCGGCTGATCATCGGCATGATGGAAGCCGAGGATTACCTCTCACGGGCAGAAGCATCCAATGCCAGGAACAACCCGGCAAGCCTGTCCCGTGCTGCGGCCCGCCAGGCAGGGGGATACTTCGCCGACTGGATCATGGAAACGGGACCAAGTTTCCTCCTCAAGGACACCACCGAGGATGTCGTCATCACAACGACATTCGACAATGACATCCAGGACGCGGCCGAAGCGGCCCTAGCACAGGTTTTTGCAGAGAAGGTCCGAAAAGGCTCGCGTGCGGAGGCAGCCATCGTCGTGATGTCGCCGGATGGAAACGTGCGGGCGATCGTGGGCGGCCGCAGCAGCGGCACGCCTGGCGTGTTCAACCGGGCAACGCAGGCGACTCGCCAGACCGGGTCGGCGTTCAAGCCTTTCGTCTACGCCGCGGCACTCGAAAGCGGCTATCGTCCGGCGTCCAGGGTCGAGGATTCTCCCCTGACGGTCAATGTTCGGGGTTCCGGTCCGTGGAAGCCGAGGAATTATGAAGGCCGATACCTCGGGCTCACCACCTTTTCCAGGGCACTGGCATATTCCGCCAATGCCGCGGCTGTCAGGATTTCCGAGACGGTCGGCAGGCAAAAGGTTCGGGATATCGCACATGGATTCGGAATTTCGGGCACTCTCGCGCAGGGCCCTGCAGTCGCCCTCGGAGCCTCGGAATCGACACTGCTGGAAATGACCGCGGCCTATGCAGGCTTCCTGAATCTCGGTCGATCAGTAACCCCGCGGGGAATTCGCGGGATCAGTCTCCCTGGAGACCCCGCCGCACTCATGGAAGGCACGGAGAGCTCGGGCAACCCGGTGATCAGCGACATCTCCGCGCGGCAGCTTGTTCAAATGCTGCACGAAGTCATCGAGAACGGAACCGGAGGTCGTGCCCGCCTCGAGCGCCGTCCGGCGGCGGGCAAGACCGGGACCACGCAAGGGGGACGGGACGCCTGGTTCATCGGTTTCACGGCCGACTACGTCGCAGGGGTCTGGATGGGGTACGATGACAATACGCGGCTGACCGGCGTCACCGGCGGTGGCCTGCCGGCGGATATCTGGCGCGAAACCATGGCCCGTATCCACGGAAACCTCCTGGCGAAGCCACTACCGATGATCGAGCGGAAACCGGAACTCGAGCGCCGGGACGTCCTCGTCGCAGGCTCGACGTCGTCTTCGGCGCCGACAACATCCATCCTGGCCAGGTTTTTCGACAGCCTGTTCGGAATCGGCCGGTAATGAAATCGGGAGACCTGAAGCACCTGTTTGCCCGGGAGACCGGAGTCGATTGGCCTTGTGGCCTGGTCCTGACCGGCGTGATCAGTTGACGGGAACGACGACGCCGTCAGCCGTGTGATTTCAGTTCGGCAACCAGTACATCGATGTCGCCACCGACCCGATCGAGCAGCAAGCCGATCTCCTGGCGTTCGATGGAAAGCACGCTGACGCCTTCTATGTAGAGGTTAAAGATCCGCGTTTCACCGCTCTTGTCCGAAACCTGCCAGTCGATTGCCAAAGGCGATGCGCCGGACCTGGAGACGACAGTCTCGACCAGGACACCGCTCTTTACGAGTCTCGAACGCCTGATCTTGACCTGTGCCTGCTGAAACGACCGGAAGTGTTTTCCGTATTTCAGCGCCAGGTACCTCGAGAACGCAGCCGTGAACTCGCGTCTCTGTTTCGCCGTCGCTCTCCGCCATTCGACTCCCAGCGCGCTTCGGGCAATGATGGGAAGATCCGCATAGGACTCGAGAACGGATTCGAATCGCTTGAACATCTCCGTTTCGGATTCGCTTTCGTTGATCGCCTTCCGGATTTCCCTGGCGACGGTTTCGATGAGGGCTTCCACCTCGGTTGTCGTCAAGGCGTGCGCCGGCTCCGGCCGGAGGCCAAGAAATCCGGAAATCAAGACCGCCGCAACGACGGTAACGAATTTCCGGCGGACGGGGTTGAATTCACTCTGCATACGGGTCTTCAAGGTCGTCCTCGAGCAAACCTCGGTTAAGCACTCTCTCCCGGTTGTCAAAATAGGCACTCCGGGTCGCGACGTAGCTGTCTTCCGATTCATGCAGCATCTGGTCAAGAAAGTCACCCGATCGTTGCCGCCGCGACAGGAGATCGAGAAACGAAACCGTGAATACTGCCCTGTCGTAGCGTGCCGGCAGTACCTGGGACATCGGATCGAGAAAGACGTCGACGACCATCCCGGTTGCCTGGCGCACGGTTCGCGGGCCCAGGAACGGAAGTTCGAGGTAGCTGCCCCTCTCCACGCCCCAGGTGTGCAACGTTACCCCGAAGTCGGTTTGCTCGTCCGGGAAACCCAGGTCCGTCGCCGGGTCCCCGATCCCTCCGAAGCCTATGATCGTGTTCGTCGCGAATCTGCCGACCACCAAGGCGGTGGCGGTCAGGTCCGCCTGCAACAGGTAATTGACCGCGCGGCCGGGAAGATCGAGATTCCTCGAAAAGTTACCGATGAATACATCGATCGGGCTGGGGACAATTGCCCCGTAAGCCCTTGAAGCCGGCCGATAGAATCCTCGATCGAAACCCTTGTTGAAATCGTGAGTTTGCCTGTTGGACTCTTCGTAGGGATCGGCATCGCTCCAGCGATCGGCGAAACACTGCGTCATCAGGGACACCATCACGACGCTTGCCAGAAAAACCGGCATCGCTGTTCGGGACCTGCAAACAGACATCGTGTCCATACCCCTCCGGTCGAGGCTGACCATTCTGCCCGGCCCCCAAGCAATGAGCAAGGATCGCCAAATGAGCTTCGAACCGAACGCGGCACCAGATCAGCATTGCCGACCTTGATTGAGGCAGCGCCCGACCTGACCGTGCCTCTACATGATGAAACCCGTTGGCGCCACCGTGAACAGCCGTGAACCCGCCGCCGGTGTTCAGGCTCACTCCCGACTCATCGCACGTGCAACGGACGGACAACGGCATCCCGCCGGGCCGGAATGTCAGGCGCCGGGGAGCCGACGACGCGTTTGTGATCAACTCGGGCAAGTCCTTGTCGTGCCGACATCGCGGGATTATTGGAGGCGGTATTTCGCTCGGGCATCTGCGGTTTGTCGCGATCCGTGGTCAGGGTTGCACTCGCCGGAACGGACACGCTCGAAATGCAGTGAACCGGAGGTTGATATGTCGAACAGGATAGATGACCGTTTGCAGGAATTGGGAATCGAACTCCCCGAAGCACCCGCACCGGCAGCCAATTACATGCCCTTCGTGGTTTCTGGCGCCCTGGTGTTCGTTTCGGGTCAGGTTTCGGCTGATTCGTCCGGGCTGATTTGCGGGCGGCTTGGCGACGATATGTCGGTCGAACAAGGCCGCCATGCGGCGCGTAGCTGTGCGATGAATCTTTTGGCCCAACTCAGGACGGCCTGCGGAGGCGACCTCGACCGGATGGTCCAGGTTGTCCGGTTGGGCGGATTCGTGAATTGCACGCACGAATTCACCGACCAGCCAGCCGTCGTCAATGGAGCTTCGGACCTGATCGTTGACGTTTTCGGGGATCGCGGCCGCCATGCGCGAACCGCCGTTGGCTGCGGATCATTGCCGCTCGGGGTCGCAGTCGAAGTTGACGGGATCTTCCAAATCCGTTGATGATGCTGTCCCGGGAATTCATTGACGTGCCACTGGCACATCGGGGCTTGCATGACTCGAGCTGCGGGCGGCCCGAAAATTCCAGGTCAGCCGTCCTTGCGGCAATGGGATCTGGCTACGGGATCGAGGTCGACGTGCAGGTCAGCCGTGATGGCGAGGCCTTTGTCTTTCATGATCAAGACCTGTCGAGACTCACGGGGCGGGCCGGACTGATCGGCAAGGCCTCGGCAGAATCGCTCGTCGAAACCCGTTTGCTCAACTCAAGCGAAACAATACCGCGCCTGTCGGACATTCTCGACCTGGTCGCAGGACGCGTACCGGTCCTGATCGAAATCAAGGACGTCGACGAAATGTTCAATCCAATCGACGGCAGGCTCGAATCGGTGGTTTGCGACCAGGCCAGGAGGTACCCCGGACCGGTCGCACTGATGTCGTTTCATCCGGAATCGGTAGCCCGCTGCGCCTCACTTGCGCCGGATGTCCCGCGGGGCCTCGTGACCGGCAGTTTTTGCAGTGAAGACTGGCCCGGCGTATTTGAACATCGACTTGCCGAACTCAGGTCGCTATCCTCCCTTGACAACACGGGTGCATCATTCGTTTCCCACGAATGGCAAGACCTGGAATCGGGGAACCTGGGGCCCGCCAGACATCAAGGTATCGACATCCTTTGCTGGACCGTCCGCTCGCCGGACGAAGAGGCAGTGGCGCGAAGGGACGCGGCGAACATCACCTTTGAAGGCTATCTTCCCGAAATCTTGCGAAACGGGAGCAAGCGGATTGACCGCATGGATTTGCGGAACTCGAGCCGGGAAGGCCCAGGTTGACGGAGAAAAGTCTTCCGGGAGGTTGCGCGTGCCGTTGATACCGGTCACGCGGCGCTTGCGGGGTCCGGTACCTCGTGCGGGAATTTCCGATTGTCCGTGCCGGCCTCGCCGTCCGGGCTCGGAAATGCAAAATGAAAGGACGTTCCATGGCAGAATTGCTGCGCGACAACGACCGTGAAGCCGCCCTCGAAGAGCTCGCGCAATCCGGATGGTCGACTGAATCAGGGCGTGATGCGATCAGGAAAGTCTTCAGGTTCGGTTCCTTCGGCGATGCGATCAGCTGGATGGTTCGGGTCTCGTTTCATGCAGAAAAAATGAATCACCATCCTGAATGGTCCAATGTCTACAATCGGGTCGATGTATCGCTGACGACCCATCATGCCGGCGGACTGACGGAAAAGGACGTCGAGCTCGCAGGAGTGATGAATACCCTTTCGGAACGAATCCCGGCGTAGTCCATTGCCGGGCGCGCGACAGTCGGTATCATCGCGTCGCTTGATCTATCGAGGATAGGGGAGGACAGAACATGGAGTATGTCATCACGATCACGCTCAACGTCTTCTACGGCATCATCATCTTTGTCGTGGCCTACGTGGCAAGCGGATGGGCCCGTTCGCGGCTGGTGGCGAGCGCGGAAAGATACGATCAAATCGACCCGACGCTGTTCGGGTTTCTCGGACAAATCCTGCGTTATTCCATTCTCGCTATTGCGTTCCTGTTCATCCTCAGCCGCTTCGGGATCGAGACGACGTCGCTCATCGCCATGCTCGGTGCCGCAGGTCTTGCGGTCGGCCTGGCGCTACAGGGGACGCTTTCGCACTTCGCCGCGGGCGTCATGCTCGTCGTTTTCCGGCCGGTCAAGGTCGGCGACTACGTGGAAATAGGCGGCAAGGGGGGTACGGTCCGGGAAATCACGCTGTTCACGACAGAACTGTCGACACCCGACAATGCCCAGATCATTGTTCCGAACGGTGAAGTCTGGGCATCGTCGATCATCAACCACAGTTTCTACGCGACACGTCGGATCAGCCTGACCTTCGGCGTCGACTACAGTTCCGATCTCAAACAGGTCGAATCCGTCCTGCTCGAGACCGTCACTGCCGACGACCGGGTCCATGCGAATCCGGAACCGTACATCGGGGTCACCAACCTGAATACCAGTTCAATCGACTTTGTCGTCCGCGTCTGGTGCGATAGCGGGGATTTCTGGACCCTGAGGCACGATTTGACACGCGCGGTAAAGGACGCGTTCTCCAGCAGCGGAATCCAGATTCCGTTCCCTGCAATGACCCTGTACAGGGCAGATCAGGCGGTGGCGCCGGACAAGTGATCCAGCAAGGATTCGCCGGAAGAAACCTCGCAAACGCCAGGATTGTCTTCGCGATAGAGGCCTTCAATCCTGCCATCCTCGACAAGCATGCTGCACCGGTGGGCGCGGTTGAGAAGGCCAACCGCCGGAGCATTGAGTTCGATCCCCAATGCGCGCGTCAGTTCCGCCCCGGGATCGGCGAGCACGCGAATCCCCGCTGAAGCGGCATCGGTCGCACGTGCCCAGGCATCTGCGACAAACGGGTCATTGACCGTCACGCAGATGATTTCGTCAACGCCGTGCGCGCGAATGGCTTCCGAGTTCCGGATGAACCCCGGCATGTGCTGGTTGTGGCAGGTTGGAGTGAACGCGCCGGGGACCGTGAAAATGACGGCCCGCTTGCCCTGGATCACGTCACCGAGGCGCACTGTTTCCGGACCGTTGTCGCCCATGACGAACAGGTCGATATCGGCGATGCCGGCGTTTTCTGGTGATGTCATGTTTTCGTCCCTTCGTTTTCCCGGATTCCGTTCCGCAACAACAACATTAAAGATGAACTCGGATCAGTTTCGTGGCATCAGTTGCGCTCGGAATCAACCGGTTGAGAGGCATTTATGTCAGAAATTGTCGTCGTGGGCGCCGGGCAGGCCGGCGCCGCACTCGTCGCACGGCTTCGCGGTGCCGGGTTTGACGGTGGTATCACCCTGATCGGCGAGGAACCGGTCCCTCCCTACCAGCGGCCGCCGTTGACGAAGGCATACCTGCTTGGCGACATGCCCCTTGAACGCCTCTTCCTGCGACCCGAATCGTACTACGCCGAACATGACATCCGGTTGCTGACCGATCGCAGGGTCTCGGCGATCGATCCGGAGGCGAAGACAGTTGCCCTCGATTCCGGGTCAATCGGTTATGACCAACTGGCACTGACCACGGGTTCGATCCCCCGGATGCTCCCTGAGTCCGCAGGAGGCCTGCTCGGTGGTGTCTATCCTGTCAGGACGCTTGCGGATGTTGACGCGATGGCACTGAAATTCGCGAAAGGCGCATCGGCGCTCGTGGTCGGTGGCGGTTACATCGGCCTCGAGGCCGCCGCCGCCGCCGCCAAACGCGGACTCGACGTAACGGTTGTCGAAGTCGCCGACCGCATTCTTCAGCGCGTCGCCGCCAGGGAAACATCGAACTACATCCGCAAACTTCACCAGGCGCATGGAGTGGACATTCGTGAACGGATCGGCATTCAGCGCCTGGTCGGCAACACGAGCGTCGAATTTGCGGAACTCTCGGACGGATCACGAATCCGGGCCGACTTTGTTGTCATCGGCGTGGGAATTCATCCGAACACCGAACTGGCAGCGCCGGCAGGGCTTGAAGTCGACAATGGCATCAAGACCGATGCCCTCGGACGGACTTCGGTTCCTGGCATCTGGGCGGCCGGGGACTGTACCTCGTTTCCGTACCGTGGCGATCGGATCCGACTGGAGAGCGTCCAGAACGCGATCGACCAGGCGGAAAATGTTGCCGTCAACATGCTCGGCCACGAAACTCCCTACGATCCGACGCCCTGGTTCTGGTCCGACCAGCATGGCGTCAAGTTGCAGATCGCCGGATTGAACACGGGGCACACGGAAATCGTCTCGAGGATCAGTGACGACGGTTCCCGGGCATCTTACTGGTATTTCGGAAAGGGCCGCCTCCTGGCGGTGGACGCAATGAATGATCCCGTATCGTACATGGTCGGGAGGCGTCTCATCGAGGCGGGCAAAACTCCGTACCGGGAAACCATTTCCGACCCCAAAAGTAATCTGAAGGCCTTGCTGCGGTGAAAATCGTCGGCGGGCGGTTCCGTGGAACGCACCTGGCGAGCCTGTCGAAACCGGGTGCCGGAAACCGCCGGACAGGGTTCAGGCCGACCACCGGCAGGGTCAGGGAGAACATGTTCAACCTGTTGTTGAACAGTCGCCTCGGGGATTGCATAGCCGGGGTTCGCGTGCTGGACGCCTTTGCAGGTTCGGGTGCACTGGGACTCGAAGCGTTATCCCGGGGAGCCGCTTCGGTTCATTTCATCGACAATGACCCGGGAGCCTGTGCGGTGATCCGCCGGAACATCGGGCGTCTCCGCGCACCTGTGGTGACCCGATGCCTCCAGAGAGACGCGCTCGACCTTGGCCCCTGCCCCTGGCGTCCGTTCGACCTCGTGTTTCTCGACCCGCCCTATCATCGTGATCTGGGTTCCCGCATGCTCAGCCTTTCGTCCGGAAACGGCTGGCTCGCAGATGGTGCTGTTGTTGCCTGGGAGGAAGCGGAACGGCAGGAAGCCCCGAAGGGATTCGAGATCCTGGACGTCCGCAAATACGGCAGCTGCCACATCCACCTGCTTCGGTGGTTCGGCAGGGGGGTGAACGAAATCCAGGCCGGGTCCGGCCTGAACATGTCCACCGGTCCCCCGGCCGGGCGCCTTGACCGAAATCCGTGACATTATTATTTCTCCGTTCATGTTGACGGACAAAGGATGAACATTCTCAAGTTGATCTGGCCGCCGATCTAGTTGTTTTCCTTTCCAAACAGACATTCTCAGGCGGCGTAACTGACTGATATGAAGGCACTCTTTCGAGGCATCAGCACTTCCGCGTCAAATGATCCCGACGTGAAGCGGCGGGATTAACCGGTGAATTCTTTACTGGCATGAGTTGAGAAACAACAACATGCGAACTGTGGTTCCTTTCAATACGGGGTGGGTGTTTCATGAAGGTGACGACCGATCCTTGCAGTCCAGGCTGACGTCCGGAAAAAACGTCGAGCTTCCGCACAATGCGGTGGACCTGCCATACGGCTACCTGGACGAAACCAGCTTCCAGAGGCCGTTCACCTACCAGAAATCACTGCAATGGAGGCCGGAATTCGAAGGCCGCCGGGTTTCGCTGGTCTTCGACGGCGCCATGGCCGATTCCACCGTTTTTCTTAACGGCAAGGAAATTTACGCCCATCCCGATGGCTACACGCCTTTCGAGGTCGGGCTCACGGATCATCTCCATCGTGGCGAAAACCTCCTGTGCGTCAGGATCGATGGCTCCGAAAACCCGGGAATCCCGCCCTTTGGCGGCCAGATCGACTATCTTACCTATGCGGGGATATACCGGGATACCTGGCTGAAATGCACCGCACCCGTCTCGATCGAACGGATCCGTGTCGAGACCCGCGAGTTGCCGGACCCGGGGTTTTCGGCCTCGGTTCGCTGCGACATCCGAAACGGCGAACAGGCCGATGAGCCGATTGCGCTCACCGCGGCCCTGCGGTCACCGGACGGAACGATGATTTCGCAATGCCGGGCCGATGCGACCACCGGGGATGATTCCGTGACCCTGTCTTTTGGAGATCTTCGGGAGATATCACGTTGGGATATTCGAAACCCTGATCTCTATTCGGTCGATGTCCGCCTCGAATGCAAGGGGCTCCATGACCAGGTGGCAACCCGCTTCGGATTTCGAACGGCAGAATTCAGGCCTGAGGGGTTTTTCCTCAATGGTCGCAGGGTGACGCTGAGAGGCCTCAACCGTCACCAGTCGTTTCCATACATCGGTTACGCTGCCGGCCGCCGCGCCCAGGAGCGTGACGCGGAACATCTGAAACACTCATTGAGGTGCAACCTCGTACGGACATCCCACTATCCCCAGTCGCCATGGTTCCTTGATCACTGTGATCGGATCGGCCTGCTCGTTTTCGAGGAAATTCCGGGCTGGCAGCACATCGGCGGGGACGACTGGAAACGCCGGTCACTCGACAACCTCCGGTCCATGATCCGGAGGGACTGGAACCACCCTTCGATCGTCTTGTGGGGGACGAGGATCAACGAATCACCCGACGATCACGATTTTTACGTTCGGTCCAACGATCTCGCGCGCATGCTTGATCCCTCTCGCCAAACGGGCGGCGTCAGGAAAATCACGCACAGCGAGTTCCTCGAAGATGTCTACACGATGAACGACTTCGTTCTTGGCTCGGAGGGAAATTCGGCCGCGCCACTGCCCGGAGGCAATCGACCCCGGACGGCGTTGCGACGCCCCAGGGACGTGACCGGACTCGATCGAGACGTGCCGTACCTGGTGACCGAATTCAATGGCCACATGTTTCCGACCAAGCGAACGGACCCCGAGGAGCGGCAGGTCGAGCACGTCCTGCGCCATCTCGAGGTCCTCGATGCGGCATACGGGTCGACCGAAATCAGCGGGTGTATCGGCTGGTGCATGGCAGACTACAACACCCACAAGGACTTCGGATCGGGCGATCGAATCTGTCATCATGGCGTACTCGACATGTTTCGCGAACCGAAACCGGCCGCCTTTGCCTATGCCAGCCAGGGCGACCCAGGCAACGGGGTCGTCATGAAGCCGGTCACATGCTGGGCGCGCGGCGAACGCAGCATCGGCGGTTCCTTACCCCTGGTCGTCTTGACCAACTGTGAAGCCGTGGAGTTTCGACTCGGAGACGGCCCCCTCGGAACGGCATTGCCCGATCGATCCCGATTTCCGAACCTGCCGCATCCCCCGGTGATTATCGATCACAGGCACGTCTCCCAGGACGAGTTAGATAGTTGGGGAAAGGCCTGGTACGATCTTTTCCTCACGGGCGTCCTGGATGGGAAGCCGGTTTGTCACCTTCACCTCGTTGCCAACCCGCTGCCGGCCCGCCTCGAGCTCACCCCCGATTCCGATGAACTGCTGGCGTCGGAAAAGGACATGGTGCGGGTTGTTGTCCGCGTTCTTGACCAGGCCGGCAATATCCTTGTCCACTTCAACGAGCCCTTGTCGATCCGGATCTCGGGACCGGCACGCCTGGTCGGGCCGGGGATCATACCATTTCGGGGCGGATCCGCGGTCTTCTGGCTGGAATCGACGGGAGAAACCGGTACCGTTCTGGCCGAAACCCGGACGCTCGAGCTTGGCAGGTCCGAAGTCCGGCTTCGTGCAACGAGGGGGCCAGAACGCGGCGACTGATCTTGATGGCGGCGGCGAATCCGTGAGCGCATCGGAGAATCGTGCCGCATCATCGCGAACGAGCGTGATGGCCTCGTGGTGGCGAATGGTTTTCTCCTCGTTTTCCAGCGCGCTTGACACGATGAAGTTGCCGACGGTCCCACCGTCGATGGAAGCCGCCCGCTCTTTTCGCCGTTTCACGGTGACTCCGAGCTGCGGAATGTCGTTTCCGCTTCGGGTTGCACTAGTCGGGCCTTCATCGACGCTGGAACGCGGTCCACCAAGATCGACAACGTTGCGATGTTCCCGCCTTGGCGCTATCGGTAAAGGATCGATTGTCCATCGTGAGCGATTTGCTGCGCAAGCACGGAACGGCCGAGAGAGAGAGAGAGATCGGGAAACATTCGCGGGAGAAGACGGTGACCATGATTCCGGACGCGCTGCATGTTCCGATCGAGACCGGGCCTGACCGACGGAGACAGTATTTCCACAGGCGATGCCCGGGAGAGATTGATACCGGCAACATGTCAACGGCGACTCCAATTTGCCCTTTAACCGTTGGCCGGTTGAGCACCGGGGGAAAGGTGGTCCACCCGATGTTCCCGTCACTTCAGGGAAAGCATTTAATTTGACTGGAGGTTGAACCTCCCATTGAGGCGTGCCGAAAATTTTTCTGCCAAGCTCCACATTTTCCGAGCGATCGACGATGGGGCATACAAACGGATATTTGAAGACATTGGACGGGGCCGCCCGACCGATGTCCGACGGGAACCCGGAACAGAGTTGAGACGATGAACCAGATCAAGCGAAACCCGCTCAACGTCGCCTTTCAGGCCGACCCGATCGAAACCATGGATGTTGCGAACGACACGACGTTTCGATTGATGGAGGAAGCCCGGGATCGGGGCCACGATGTATTTCACTACATGCCGGATCAGTTGCGATACCAGAACGGCAGGGTCGAGGCATTGGGTAGTTTCGTATCGGTCGACCGTGAGAAGACCGACCTCTTCACCGCGGACCCGCAACAATTGATCGACCTCCGGTCGATGGACGTTGTCTGGCTGCGCCAGGACCCTCCTTTCGATATGTCATACGTGACGACCACGCATCTTCTTGAACTGGTTTCCGGCAGCACCCTTGTCGTCAATGACCCGAAATGGGTGCGCAATTTCCCCGAAAAACTGTTGGTCCTTCGCTTTCCGGATTTGACGCCGCCGACGTTGATCACGCGCGATACCGGGAGCATCCGTTCCTTCCGGGAAGAATACGGCGACATCGTGGTCAAACCGCTCTTCGGAAACGGAGGGGCAGGCGTGTTTCACCTGACTCCGGAAGACCCGAATCTGGGTTCGCTTTGCGAAATGTTCCTTGACGCATCGCGGGAGCCCCTGATCATCCAGAAATATCTTCCCGAAGTTTCCGAAGGCGACAAGAGAATCTTCATCATTGGCGGAGAACCGGCGGGCGCAATCAACCGGATTCCCGCAGAAGGAGAGGCCAGGTCCAACCTCCACGTCGGGGGAATAGCCGCACCTGCGGATCTCAAAGACCGGGACAGGGAGATCTGCGCGACCATCGGGCCCATGCTCAGGGAGCACGGCCAGGTCTTCGTTGGAATCGACGTCATCGGCGGATGGCTGACTGAGATCAATCTCACGTCGCCAACCGGAATTCCTCAACTGGAGCAATTCGAGGAGACCAATGCCGCCGCCCTGATCTGGGATACCGTCGAAGCACAGTTGGCCGGGTGAACGTCAGGCATCGGCCAATCAGGTCATGGCCGGTGATTGACGCAGCGAACTCTCCACAGGCCAGGCTCGGGATGTCCGTTCCCCAGGTGCTCAAGACAGGTGACGGAAAGGGTGCCGATCCGGAATTTCGTCGCGACGGACGGACTCATTCCCGTGGCATGCTGCAACTGGGCCGCGATCACGCCGAAATGCGACACGGCAACGATGTTCTTTCCCGCATGGGCGTGGCTGAGGCGATGAACGACATCCGCGGACCGGGCACGGACCTGGTTCCAGCTCTCCCCCCCGGGAGGCGCGACATCCCCCGGAGACTGCCAGAATTCCATCGCCAATGCCCGGTCGGCGCCTTCAAGGTCATCCGGAGTCAGTTTCTCCCAGAGTCCGAAGTTCGCCTCTCGCAAGTCAGGTTCATTCCGCAAGCGTTTTCGGCCGCCCTGTATGGCATCGGCAGTCGCCGACGCACGCTGCAAGGTTGACGCAACCACAATCGCGTCCGCGGGCAAGTACCGTTGCAGGCGATCGAGTGCATCCCTGTCCGACAAGTCAGCCGGGTAATCGGTCCAGCCGTACAATGTATTCATATGCGTCGGACCGTGACGCACCCACCACCACGTCGTCATTTGCCTTCACCGAAATCCTTGAGTTCGCCCTTCAATGCCAACGGAATTCCCGCAGTTACGTGAACCACCAGGTCTGAATTCGCGGCAATGACCTGGTTCAGTTCGCCGTGAATGTCCCGGAACCGTCGGCCGAGCGGGTCGGCAGGCACGATTCCCCCGCTGACATCGTCCGAGACACAGATCAGGGGGCTCCTTTGGGCCGTCAGGACATCGCACAGTGAGGAAATTTCGGACCGGACCTCCCGGTTGCCTGCACCACTGAGGAGACAGTCGGTCATCCACATGGTCAGGGAGTCGATGAGCACAACATGGTCGTCGTGAGTCTCCGCGAGTCCAGCCAGCGTTTCTTGCAGGTCTCCTTCCGCCGTTTCAATCGTCGTCCACTCGGGTCCACGTCGCGACCGATGTCGCTCGATTCGCAGACGCATTTCCTCGTCCCGCGGTGACGCTGTCGCCACGTAGAGAGGAATGAGGCCGGACGTTAGCGCCTGGCGTTCCGCAAACCGGGACTTACCTGAAGCACCGCCGCCAAGCACGAGCGTAAGTCTGGGCAATCGCGTTCTCATCGGCTCCGGCAAAACGGGTCAGATCCAATCGGTTGGAAGAACGGCTTCCGGGGCACCTGCCCTGGACTGTGCGTCCCTTTCCTCTCCCTCTCAGCCGATGTCAATGCGCCAGGACCGTGAACGAGCAACGAGCGGTAATTCCTTGTCAGGCACTCCCGCCGTCTTTACATCACGAGCGGACGCTTTGACACCCGGGATACTCCCATGCTCGCTGGCCGTCGCATTCTCCTGATCATCGGTGGAGGTATCGCCGCCTACAAGTCACTCGAACTGATCAGGCGACTCAAGGAATACGGAACCGAGGTCCTCCCGGTCATGACGGAGGCGGCCGAGGAATTCGTCACGCCGCTTTCGGTCTCGGCGCTTGCCGGTCATCGCGTCTACCGGGACCTGTTCGATCTCGTCGACGAAGCCGAAATGGGTCACATCCAGCTGTCCAGAACGTCCGATCTCGTTGTCGTCGCCCCGGCCACCGCCAATCTCATCGCGAGAATGGCGAACGGGACGGCAACCGACCTTGCATCCACGGTTCTTCTCGCGACAGACAAGAAAGTCCTGATCGCTCCCGCGATGAATGTCAGGATGTGGAATCACCCGTCAACGTCGCGAAATCTCAAGTCCCTCCTTGACGACGGCGTGCTCACGGTTGGGCCCAACGAGGGCGACATGGCATGTGGGGAGTACGGTCCCGGCAGGATGGCGGAGCCTGGTCAGATCATTTCCGCTATCGAGGCTGCCCTGGTGGCCGGCCCCTTGAACGGCATGCATGTCGTGGTCACATCGGGCCCGACCCACGAGCCGATCGATCCCGTGCGCTACCTGGGAAACAGGTCCTCCGGGAACCAGGGGACCGCGATAGCGGACGCCTTGAGCGCCGCAGGCGCGCGCGTGACCTTCGTCACCGGACCGGCGACAAGCCCCATGCCAGGCGGTTGCCATGTTGTTCAGGTCCAGACCGCCGTCGAAATGAAAGATGCCGTCGAAAACGCATTGCCGGCCGACGCTGCGGTCATGGTCGCCGCAGTGGCCGACTGGCGCGTCAGGCGAGTCTCCGGTGCGAAGATCAGCAAGACGGTCGATCGGGGTGAGTCCGCGAGGCCTGACGGCGACAAAAAGGGCCTTGAGCTGGAGCTGGTTGAAAACCCGGACATCCTTGCGATGGTTTCGAATTCGCCCGACCGCCGACCGCGGATCGTTGTCGGATTCGCGGCGGAAACGCACGATGTGATCGAACGTGCCAAGGCAAAGCGAAATCGGAAAGGATGTGACTGGATCCTCGCCAATGACGTGAACGCGAGCACGGGGATCATGGGCGGTCCTGAAAACCAGGTCATGCTGGTTACCGAAACAGGGGTCGAAGAGTGGCCGAGGATGTCGAAGGCCGACGTTGCCCGGCGCCTTGCCGAGCGATTGACCGAGGCCCTGACCGGTTGACATGTCCGCGGTCACCGTCAAGATCGCGTTTACGGAAGGTGCAGACCTTGAACTGGGCTTGCCGGCGCCGGCGACAGCGGGGGCCGCCGGCCTCGACCTCAGGGCAAATCTCCAGGAAAACATTCGCCCGGCCGGGATTACGCTGGAGCCGGGCACGCGCCAGATGATTCCCTGCGGAATCCGGATCGCCCTGCCAAGGGGATTCGAAGCACAGATTCGGCCCCGGTCGGGCCTCGCATGCAGGCACGGTGTTTCGATCCTGAACGGACCAGGCACGATCGACTCCGATTACCGCGGCGAAATCTACGTCATTCTGATCAACCACGGCCAGCAGCCATTCCACGTCCGGCACGGCGACAGGGTTGCCCAGATGATCGTTGCACCTGTAACTTCGCCGCGTTGGGAAGTAACGGAACTGGAAGAGGAAACCGAACGCGGATACGACGGCTTCGGCTCGACGGGAACGACATGATTGATGGCGACACAGACATCGCGGCCTCGCCCGGCGGTGAACGCGAATGGCGGTTGGTTGCGTGCGTCACGAATGGCGGCGTAAGGAAACGCTCGCCTTGTGGTTTCATCGATTTTCGCGGCGTGTCGCGATGACAATGATGCCGAACCCACCCGAACAACAGGCCGTTCAGGTCGAACGTTCGGCCGAGGCCGGGGATGCCGCGCGTCCCGCCCCGATGACCGATTCGGAACTCGAGCGTTACGCGCGACACATCGTGCTTCGCGAGATCGGCGGGGCGGGGCAGAACAGGCTCCGCGCAGCCAGGGTACTGGTCGTCGGTGCAGGCGGTCTAGGCTCGCCGGTCCTCGAGTATCTCGCTGCAGCGGGCGTCGGGACGATCAGTGTCGTTGACCACGATGTCGTCAGCCTGTCGAATCTGCAACGACAGGTTCTTTTCGACGACCAGCACCTTGGCCGGCCGAAAGTCATCGCGGCACAAGAAAGGTTAAGTCGACTGAACCCCGGAGTTACGGTTTTCCCGGTCCAGATGCGCCTGGACGACACCAATGCCGATGACCTGCTTCGATGCCATGACCTGGTCCTCGACGGAACGGACAGTTTCGGCGTCCGGCGGATCGTCAACCGGGCGGCGGTATCGCTCGGAATTCCGTTGGTCTCGGGCGCGATCGGTCAGTGGGAAGGCCAGGTGTCCGTGTTTTCGGTGGCGGACGGCACACCCTGTTACGCCTGCGTGTTTCCGAACGAGCCCGCGCCCGGCGTCGCCCCGAGCTGTGCGGAGGCCGGCGTGATCGGTGCCTTGCCGGGGATCATCGGGGCGATGATGGCAACGGAGGCAATCAAGGTCATCACCGGAGCAGGCGAAGCCCTGGCGGGACAGCTGCTCATGTATGACGCGCTCCAGGGCGAATGCCGCAGGATCAGGCTCGTGCGCCGGCATGATTGCGAAATTTGCGGCGAAGCGTCCGGATCGGCGGACATGCAGTTACCCGGAAACCATGAAGGGCTGGACCGGTGAAATTCGCGACCGGCGCTGAACTCGACAGCAGGCTGGACTGGATCACCTCGGCGCCCCGGGAAGCCCCAGTGGAACTGCTTTGCCACCGTCCGGGGTTTTCCGAACGCAGTTTCCCGGAGAATCTGACCCTGACGGTGGCCGGCGGGATCGAAGGAGAACGCTGGCTCAAACATCCGTGGGTCAAACTGCCCGACGGAAGTCCTGACCCGAGAATCCAGGTCAGCGTTCTTTCCAAACGCGTCCTCGATTCCGTCTGGACGGACCGCGAAAACGTCATCCATCCCGGTGACACGATGATCGCGGACATCGATCTTTCGGAGAGCAACCTTCCTGTCGGCAGCCGGATTTCAGCAGGAACGGCGGTCCTTGAAGTGTCGGATCTTTTCAACAACGCCTGTGCCAAATGGAAAGTCCGGTACGGAAACGAGTCCTACGAATGGCTCAACCGCCCTGAATACAGGCATCTCCGCCTCCGCGGAATCCTCTGCAAGATTGTCGGTGACGGTGTCGTTTCCGTTGGAGACGTTCTGAGGAAGGTTTGATCGCCGATACGTCTCTTCGGCATTGACGCGGTCGACATCCGGTACACGTGGCGGTTACGGATTTCACTGTCAATGCCGTTAGGCTGCTCCCGACACCTCCAACCACAAACTTGGGTTCAAAAAGCTTGCTTGCCTGGCACAAGGCCGTAACCACGGGCGACCGCACGTGCGTTTTGCATCCGGCTCGGCCATGCGACCGGATCACGTCCGCACGCGGCGGGGAATGGACCTGCCCGAACGGTCAGTTCCTTGGAACGCAAGACCTGCGCCGCGAAACCGCTCGGGACCGCCGTTTCGCCGCCTCGACTGTATGAAAATCGACCTGGAAGGCCACTTCGTCAAAGAGATGTCCGGAATTCAGCTTGCGGAAATCCTGTCGGCATCGCCGAACTCTTCGCAAGGAGAGACAAAGCCAATTCGCTTGTCATGTCATGTCGAATCGTATGTACACTCGGAAAAGAAGGGAAGGAGAACCATGACGACAAGGAATATGAAAGAATGGACAGTTGGATGTCCGCGAAAGCAAAAAAACAATTCGACTGGGATGAAGACAAGCTTGAAACAACGCTCTTGAAACACGGCATCGATTCTCTCGATGCAATCAGAATCTTCGATGGACGGCCAGTGGCGCATGCAGGTTCTCATCACCCGGACGAACAACGCTGGGTTGCCGTGGGCAACTCAGGGGGACAGATCATCCCGGTGGATTTCACATTCCGGGACGATGTAATCCGGATCATCACTGCGCGCTGGGCAGGGAAACATGAAAAAAGACACGACAACGCGAATTTCGCTGGAGGAAGCGACCCGCCGCAAGGGTCAGGGAAAGACAGATTGGGAGAGGCTTGGCCGAGAAGAAAATGCCGGGCTGGAACCGATTCGTGACCCCGACGAGGGTGAGTTCGACTGGTCTCGGGCCCAAGTCGCGATGCCACGGCCGAAACAACCCATCTCGGTACGCCTGGACGCCGACGTTCTCGAGTTCTTCAAGTCGCAGGGCCGGGGCTACCAGACGCGCATCAATGCAGTGCTCCGGAGCTATATGAAAGCAAACCGGTCGTAACGGATGCCGAATTGGGCAGTTCGGGGTCCCTGGTGTCACACACGCCGGGGAAACGCGCCTTTCCTCGGCCCTTTCAATGCCTGGTGATTGCCGCTCCGCAAACTCCCCGATGTCCTTTCACCTTGGGGGGTTTCGTCGGCTTGGACGTAGTGGTTCAATCGATCGGGAGCACTCAAGCCTTTTCAGCGCCTTGCGGACTCGCCGTGAGCCGGTGCCCGGGTCTTTGGCCGCGATGGAAACGCGGCAAGAAGTTCGCGATTCGAGTGCCAGTACGGGAATCGGTACACGGCGCACCGGGAAATGGGGGCTATAGCATGCTCGGAACGATCTGGTCGGGAGGGCGGTGACCGTCGTCGAATGTCTTGATGTTTATGATGACCTTTTCGCCCATTTCGTGGCGCGCTTCCCTGGTCGCGGAGGCCATGTGCGGCAGAAGCACGACATTGTTGAGTCCGCGTAACCGCGGATTGACCTCTGTCCCATGCTCAAAGACATCCAGACCCGCTCCTGCAAGCTCTCCGGATCGCAGCAAACGCGTCAGTGCGTTCTCGTCAATGACCTCGCCGCGCGACGTGTTGACAACGATGCTGGTCGGCTTCATCAGGCGCAGGCGTCGCGCATTCATGAGGTGGAACGTTGACGGGGTGTGCGGGCAGTTGATCGACAGCACGTCCATGCGGGCAACCATTTGGTCCAGGCTTTCCCAATACGTCGCCCGCAGTTCGGTTTCCGTTTCCTCGCGAAGCTGCTTCCGGTTGTGATAGTGGATCGCCATGTTGAACGCGTGTGCGCGGCGCGCCACTGCCTGCCCGACCCGGCCCATGCCCAGTATTCCGAGCGCCTTTCCGCCGACCCGGGTCCCCTGGAACGCCTGCGGGGACCAGCCTTTCCAGTCGCCGGATTGCATGTGAAGCGAGCCTTCCCTGATACGACGCAAAACACTGAGGATGAGCGCCATCGTCATGTCTGCCGTATCGTCGGCCAGCACATCGGGCGTATTGGTGACGATGATCCCCCGCTGTCGCGCGGTATGCACGTCGATGTGATCAAATCCGGATCCATAATTGGCGATCAGCTTCAGATTGTCGCTCGCCTGGGCAAGGATTCCGGCGTCGATCGTGTCGTTCAATGTCGGTACCAGCACATCGGCCCGCCGCGCGGCGGCGGCCAACTGGTCCCTGGAGAACAATTGGTCGGAAGAATTGAACTCGACGTCGAACAGTTCACCGAGCCGGTTTTCGACGGCGTCTGGGAGTTTTCGAGTCAGGACAACCTTGAGCCTTTGTCGTCGCATTCGCTACCACCTGAATCTTCAATTGGTTCGCCCATTCTGACAAGAAACCGGAAATCTCGGCAAGGACCAATTGGGCAATCCCTCACATGTTCGGGCACCAGGGTCGAATGACGCGAATTCTGCTGGCATGGTTCGTCACGATGGCGTTGGCATTTCCCGGTGCTGCACAGGATATCTCCCGGGAAGTCGGCAAGGTCACCGGTTTTCCGTTGCCCCGTTTCGTGTCAATGAAGACTTCCATCGGGAACGCGCGGCGAGGACCCGGGTTCGCCTACCGGATCGACTGGGTCTTCAACCATGCGAACACGCCACTGATGGTAACGGGCGAACACGATCTCTGGCGCCGCGTGAAGGACGTAGATGGAGAAGGAGGTTGGATGCATTTCCGCCTTCTTTCCGGCGTACGAACCGTCGTTTTCCGCGAAAGCGGTACGCCGATCTACGATCAACCGGACATCGGGAATCTCGTTTTCGCATACGCTGACAAGGGGGTGATCGCGTTTCTCAAGGAGTGCACCCTGGACTGGTGCCGGGTGTCCGGCAAGGGATATTCAGGCTGGGTTCAAAAACCCCGTGTATTCGGCGTCTTCGATGACGAGATCATCGATTGACGCCGCCCTGGTACCAAGGCCCCTCCGGAAATCCCTGACAACCAGGTTCCCGGCTCCCAAGCGCGCGCTACGGAATGGTGACGACCACCGACCCCATCTTGTCGGCCTGTTCGACGGTTCGATGCGCGTCGGCCGTGTCGGCAAGACCGAACCGGTGTGCAACGGAGTGGGTCAATGATCCCGACTCCAGAATCTCGGTCAGCCCCGCGAGTGTCGCGCGCCTCACGTCGCCGCTCAGCAGGTAAACCAGCACCATCCTCACGGTCACATCCTTGAACATGAGGGGATAGAACGGCAGAACCGGCGTCATCTCGTTGGCCGAACCGTAGGCAGCAATGACGCCGTTCGGTTTGATGATCCGTTCCGTGACCGGCAAATTGGCACCGAATTCGAGCTCGACGATCCGGTCGACGCCGCCAGTCAGGTCCATGATTGCGGCCGCCACGTCATCCTGGCGATAATTCAGGACATGGTGCGCACCCGCCGCGCGTGCATACGCCGCCTTCGCAGGATTGCTTACGGTCGTGATGACCGTTGCGCCGCGCAGTGCTGCAAACTGGATCGCATAGCGGGCAACGGTGCCTGCCCCACCGGTAACGAGAATGGTCTTTCCCTCGACCGGCCCGTCCGAGAACACGCAGCGATGGGCCGTCATTGCCGGAATGCCGAGGCAGGCGCCACCCTCAAACCCCACGCCGTCCGGCAAGTCGACCGCCTGGGACGCCGGCAAGGCCGTGAACTCCGCGCATGTACCGAACGGACGCTGCCACTGTCCGTTCCACAGCCAGACACGCCGACCGATCCGTCCTGGGTCGACGCCGGCACCGACATCTTCGATCACGCCGGCACCATCCGAGTGCGGAATGATCCGCTCGAAGCCCATCGGGCGGGCGCCGGCCCGAAGCTTGACGTCCGACGGGTTGCATCCGGACGTGCGCAGGCGAACCACCACCTCGCCAGGTCGAACCTCCGGGTCGGCGAATTCACCGAATACGAGAACGTCCTCTGCACTGCCCTGGGTTTCGTACCAGATCGCTTTCATCGGTCATGGTCCCGTGCTTGTTCCGGGGCAAATCCCCGTTTCCTGAGCAAGGCGTCGACTCCGGGCAGCTTGCCGCGAAACGCCGTGTAGAGTTCCGCGGCATCCCGGGACCCGCCGGCGGAAAGTATATGATCGTGAAGCCTTTGGGCGATGTCCGGATCGAATGGAGACCCCGCTTCCTTGAACGCCTCGAACGCGTCGGCGTCCATGACTTCCGACCACAAGTACGAATAATATCCGCTCGCGTACCCGCCTCCCGAGAACACATGGGCAAAATGCGGCGACGCGTGACGCATGGAAATCGCGTCGGGCATGCCGATTTCCCGCAGCACTTCGGCTTCTCTTTCCATCGGGTCGGAAGGTGCGCTCCTTTCGTGAAAGGCAAGATCGACAAGGGCCGATGCCGTGTACTCGACCGATCGAAATCCCTGATCGAAATTCTGCGCTGCGAGCAATCGTTCGACCAGTTCGCCCGGCATCGGCTCATCGGACTCGACGTGGCGGGCGAATCGTTCGATCACTTCCGGGACAAAGAACCAGTTCTCGAACAGCTGGCTCGGGAGCTCCACGAAGTCGAGTGCGACATTGGTACCCGAGATGAAGGCGTAGGTGACATCCGACAACATCGAGTGCATCGCGTGTCCGAACTCGTGAAAAAGTGTCCGGGCGTCATCGACGTTCAACAGGCACGGTTCACCGTCCCTGGCCTTGGAAAAGTTGCAGGCATTGAAGACGATAGGCCGGACTTCGCCGTCGAGCCGAGACTGCGGGCGAAACCGCGAACACCAGGCCCCCGACCGTTTCGACGGCCGGGCAAAATAGTCCCCCAGGAACACCGCCATGTGCCTGCCGTTCCTGCAAACGTCCCAGGCCCGGACATCGGGATGATAGAGCGGGACGTCAACCGGCGTGAAGGTCAGTCCGAAAAGCCGATTTGCGCAATCAAAGCACGCCTCGATCATGCGCTCGAGCTTGAGGAAGGGCTTCATGGCCGCTTCGTCTAAATCATGGTCCTGCCTGCGCAAACGCTCCGAGTAGAAATGCCAGTCCCATGCCCGTAATTTTCCACCGACTCCATCGCCGCGCATCAGGGCCTCAAGCCTCTTTGCGTCGTTCAGGGCTGCCGCCCTGGCCGGCGCCCAGACCGCCATCAGCAATTCGCGAACCGCCTCCGGCGACTTCGCCATTTCCGGCTCCAGCCGGTATTCCGCGTAGCAGTCGTATCCAAGCAGCCGTGCCCGTTCCTCGCGAAGGGCGAGCACTTCCCTGATGATTTCGCGGTTGTCCGTTTCGCCGCCGTTTCGGCCGCGCGCGCTCCATGCCTCATACGCTTGCTTCCTCAAATCCCTTCTCGGACAATTCTGCAGGAATGGCACGATCTGGGAGCGCGACAGCGTCATGATGAACCCGTCGCGGTCGCGCTCGCGAGCCGCCTGTTCCGCCGCCGAACTGACGAAATCGGGACAACCTTCCAGGTCCGGCTCGGACAATTCCATGGTCCAGTCGCGCTCGTCCGCCAGCAGGTTCTGCGAGAAGGCCGTACCGAGTTCCGCCAACCTCTCCATGATGGCCGCCAGCCTTTCGCGTCCCCCGGCATCCAATGCGGCACCTGCGCGGACGAACATCTTGAAATAGAGGTCCAGCACGCGGCGCTGCTCGTCCGTCAGATCGAGGGCGTCACTTCTTGCCGTGAGGTCTTCCACGCGGGCAAACAACCGGGGGTTCATCAGAACTTCCGACTCGAACGCGGTGAGTCGAGGCGACAATTCACGTTCCAGTGCTTCGATCCCGTCGGTGCTGTCCACGCCCGAAAGATTCCAGAAAACACCGCCGATTCGGTCAAGTAGCCGGTCAGCGCGTTCCATGGCCTCGATCGTGTTGGCGAAATCGGGCGGTTCCGGGTTTTCGGCAATCGCCTGGATATCCGCCCGCGTTTTCTCGATTGCGAAATCGTAGGCCGGGGCGAAATCATCTTCGGTGATCTCGTCAAACGGCGGCAGTTCAAACGGACGATCCCAGGTTTCCCTGAGCAAAGGGTTTTCAGGCATGGCAATTCCCAATCGATATGTCGGCTGTTTCCCGAATCGTGTCGTGCCACGACCCGTCAGGCCAAGGCATACAAGTACAGGCCTCGAAGTGATGCAACCCCGCTGTCGCCGCTCCTGCCGACGACGCGTCGCGTGACATCGACACGCTTGATGGCGTCCGGAATTGATGCCTGGACGTGCCCATTAGCGTGGCGACTCGGGCAGGTCCTGACACGCCTCTCGCCCGAATGGGCCGCCGCCGCTCCCGACTGCGGGCTCGGGTTTCCCGGGCTCGAGTTCGTACTGACCAAACTGCTCGACCTGGTCAAGGCTGTCCACGGCCAGTGACCGGATTTCGCTCAAAAGCCAGTACGCCGCAGGCATGCCACCAGGGAATCCTTGCCGGGACAACCCGAACCAGCAATGGATTCGGGCATGTCCGGCCGGCAGTGAACACTCCATCGCATAAATGCGACGGCTTCTCGGCCAAGCCTCGCAGCAACCTGCCTGCTTCGCGACCGAAGGCCAGTTCCTGGCCCCATTGCCCGGAACATACACTTTCAAGGACACGCGTTGCAAAGGGGTGCGCGCATTCACCTGTCGCCTGAACGCGACAGTCCCCTGCGCGCAATTTCTATGGAGGCCACTTCGGGGAGTGCGCCCTTTCCCTTTGTTCGCAGTTTTGTCACAACCCCGAGGCAAGACGGATTTCTTCAATTTCGGAAAGAACCATGAAAACGCACGTCAGGGCCTGTGTCATAGGCGGTGGGGCAGTCGGCACCTCGATCGCATACCATCTCGCGAGAGCCGGTTGGGAAGATGTCATGCTGCTCGAAAGGGACGAATTGACGTCCGGCTCGACGTGGCATGCGGCGGGATTGCTCCCGCTGTTCAACATGTCCTATGCAACCAGCCATATTCACGACTATTCGGTCAAGTTCTACAAGACCCTCGAGGACGAGACCGGGCTCGACCCCGGGTTCTTTGTCGTCGGAAACCTTCGCATGGCCCAGACGCGCGCCAGGATGGACGAATACATGGTCTATGCATCCACGGCCGAGACCGTGGGAATTCCGTACGAATGGCTGTCTCCCGACGATATCGGGGATCGATGGCCCCTCGTCCGGACCGACGACCTGAAGGGTGCCCTGTTTCACCCGACCGACGGGTACATCAACCCTGCAGACGTCACCCAGGCAATGGCAAAGGGCGCCCGGCAGCGTGGCGTCGAAATCCACCGGCGAACGCAGGCGGACCGATTCGAGTGGACCGGCTCGGAATGGATCATCCGGGGATCCCGCATGACCGAAACCGGCGGCAACCTGGTTCCCGGAGGCGAGGAATTTACCGTCCACGCGGAACACGTGATCACCGCAACCGGCAACCACGCCCAGAGGACCGCAGGTCTCCTCGACATCAGGATTCCCGCGATTCCTGTCGAACACCAGTACATCGTAACCGAACCCGATCCCGCCCTGCTCGATTTCCGGCAGGACCATCCGCAGCACCCGGTCCTGCGGGACGCAGACGCGCGCTGGTACGTTCGGGAGGAACGCGGAGGCTGGGTTCTCGGACCGTACGAGCGCGGAGCGCCAGCCCGGTTCGGTTACGGAGTTCCCGAGACATTCCGGGCAGATCTCTTCCCTCTCGATCTCGACCGGATCGAGGAGGAGTACATGTCGCTGATCCACCGGGTTCCGTCCACTGAAACTCTCGGGATCAAGGACGATTTCAATGGCCCGATCTGTTACACGCCCGACGGGAATCCCCTGGTCGGGCCGGCTCCGGGTTTGAGGAACATGTGGCTGGCGGAAGGTCTCAGTTTCGGGATCACCGCTGCCGGCGGCATCGGTTATTACATGGCCCAGATGATCGTCGAAGGTGAAGCCGAAATCGACATGGCAAGTCTTGACCCCAAGCGCTACGGCCAGTGGATGACGACCGAATTCGCCGAACGCAAGAACGAGGAGTGTTACGAGCACGTCTACATCCTTCACCATCCCGACGAAGAGCGCGAAGCATGCCGGCCGCTGCGAACCGCACCCTGTTATGACCGGATGAAGGCTCGGGGCGCCCAGTTCGGCCAGGTCAACGGATGGGAGCGGCCCAACTATTTTGCCGCGGACGGGTTCAATGACCGCGAGTCCCGCAGTTTCCGTCGCGGGGGGTGGTGGCAATATGCGGCCGAAGAGGCCCAGGCGATCAGGAACGGCGCCGGGATGATCGACGCGACCGCTTTTGCCAAGCACATGGTCACGGGCAAAGGGGCGACGGCGTTCCTGGACTGGCTGACCTGCAACCGGTTGCCGTCAGTCGGGCGGGTCAACCTGACATATGCGCTCACTCCGGCGGGAACGACCCGGACCGAATACACGATCTTTCGCCTGGCGGAAGACAGCTATTACCTGGTTTCTGCCGGGGCATGGGCGGACTACGACGGTGACTTCTTGCGAAAATGCGCCGAAGACTGCGAGAACCGGTTCGGCCGCATCGAGATTCAGGATGTCACCTCCCAGTGGGGCGTCTTTGCCGTCGCCGGACCCCTCGCCCGGGACGTGCTGAAACCTCTCGTCAGGGACGCCGACCCGGCGACTGTCTTGTCAAACCGGCGTTTCCCGTGGCTGGCCGCCCACTGGATCGAGGTCGGAATGTGCCGGTTGCTGGCAGCGAGGGTAGCCTATACCGGCGAACTGGGCTGGGAACTCCACCATCCGATCGAAATGCAGAACTACCTGTTTGACCGGATCATGGAGGCAGGAGAGGGACACCAGCTGAAACTCGTCGGCGCCAGGGCGCAAAACTGGTTGCGCCAGGAAAAGAGCTACCGTGCATTCGGCACCGAGCTCGGACGCGACGCGACCCCCCTGGAGGGGGGCCTGTCCCGTTTCGTCGACATGTCGAAAGCCTTCCAGGGGCGAAAGGCCATGGAAGACACCGGCATCAGGGTTCAATGCGTGACCTGCCTGATCGACGGACCCGAAGACGCGGACCCCTGGGGGCGGGAAGCGCTTTACGACGGGAAGGGCGAACGCGTGGGTCGGCTGACTTCAGGTGGGTTTTCGGTGCATTTCGGCAGGTCGATCGGGATGGGCTACGTAAAGCCCGACGCCGCAACCCCCGGCAATATCCTCAACGCCCGCATGCTGGACCGGCTATGGCACGTCGATATCGTCGCCGACAGCCCGTATGACCCGCAAAACGCCCGGATTCGCGCCGACGGTTGACAACCATTGCGGGCAATTCCGGCAAGATGATGACAAACGGGCGGTCACCGGAGCGTCCGGTGCCGGGCCCGTTCAGGGAATACACGCGCCCAAGCCGCGCCTCACCACGGTGAACGGCCTACCAGGGTCCTTCTCTCCCCACCTCAATTGACGGCCCGTCACGAGAGATCGCATTCCGTGATCATTGTTTCCCCGCCCGCAGCCGTCACCACCAGCCGGCGGACCTTGGGGTCGACAGGTTCAAAGACCTGTGGATCCGTTCCGGTCATCCAGGCCTGGACCGGCATATCCGCAAGCTCGCCGTACAGCTGGCAACGACACACCTCGTCGAGATGCGCCGCAACCTCGTCGAGCAACAGGACCGGCGGAACGCCGGTTTCCGCGATGATTGCCCGTGCGCCCGACAAAACCAGCGACATGAGCAATGCCTTTTGCTCCCCGGTCGAACATTGACGCGCAGGAATTCCCTTCCGCTCATGCACCGCGACCAGATCCGTCCTGTGTGGCCCGCTACGGGTGCGGCCCGCGCGCATGTCGCCGGGCCGGGCTGTCCTGAATTCGTCGATGAGTTCGTCCGCGGTCACGTCACCGACGGGCTTTTCCGGCCCGCGCAGCGACAGTCTTGCGACAGGGAATCCGGACGTGTTCCCCGCTTGTGCATCATCGAGCCTCGAGACCGCGACCCGGCGGTTGGCTTCTACCATCGCCCCGGACTCCGCCATCTGCCGTTCGACAACATCGAACCAACGGGAGTCCCGAACCCCTTCCTTCAGCATACGGTTGCGCTGGCGAAGCGCCTTGTCGTAGACGAGGCTGACACCGGCGTGTTCAGGCCTGAAATTCAGAGCCAGGCGGTCCAGGAATCGTCGGCGACCGTCGGAGCCTTCCAGCCACAGCCTGTCCATTACCGGCACGAGCCACATGACCGGCATGACCCGCCCCAGCGCGGTCTGGGGAACGGGCTTGCCGTCGAGGCGGACGACGCGTGAACCGCTTCCGCCGAAGGAAGTTTCGATTTCGCAGGGGTGATCAGGGCAATCGACGTCAGCAGCAATCTTCCAGCCCGAACAGCCGGGTACCCTGATCATTTCCGTCGACGCCGACCGCCTGAGACCGCGTCCGGGAGTCAGCAAGGAAACGGCCTCGAGAACGTTGGTCTTTCCGACACCGTTCTCCCCGATCAAAATGACCGACTCGGAGCGTGCCTCGATGCTTACGCGCTGAAGTGATCGGAAACACGTAACGGTCAGGCTTCGGACCGCGAGGCGGGCCAAGGTCAGATCCGCATCGGCATCACGACAAACAAGCTGCTCGTGTCGTCTCCATCGCGGACCAGGGCCGGCTCCTCCGGGGAGTCGAGCCAGAATACGACGCTGCTTTGATCGATGTGCTGGGAAACGTCCTTGAGATAGGACCCATTGAAGCCCATCTTCATCGGATTCCCCGAGTATGCGGCGGCAACTTCCTCGTCTGCGGTCCCCTTGTCGACGGTATTCAGGTTCAGCTTGACGAGGTCCGTTTCGATCGCGACGGTCACTGCTTCCGTATCGCGCTCCGTACCGACCGTCGTCACCCGGTCAACCGCCTCGATGAACGCGCTTCGGTCGATTTCGAGACGGTTCTCGTTGTTTTTCGGAATGACGTTTTCGTACTGCGGGAACGTGCCTTCAACGACATTCGACGTCATCGTGATCGACGGCAACTCGAACTGAACGATCTTTTCCGATGCCGAAATGTGCAGTTGTTCTTCCGTGTCTTCCAGCACCTTCAACAGTTCCCCGACGGTTTTTTGGGGTACGATTATTCCGGGCATGGTTTCCGCACCGTCCGGAACATCAATGCTCGCAAGCGCAAGCCGATGGCCGTCGGTCGCGACGCAGCGCAGCATGCCGGGCTCCGACTCGTCGCCCGGTACAATGTGGAGGTAGACACCGTTAAGGTATTTTCGGGAATCATCCTGGGACATCGAAAACCGGGTCTTTCCCACGAGGGGACGAAACGACCCGACAGGCAGGGAAAACCCGCAATCGAATTCATGGCGCTGCATGAGCGGGAAATCATCCCCGGGCAGGGTCGCAAGCTTGAAAATCGCGCGCCCGGCCGAAACCGTAAGGCGACCAACATTGGCATCGGTATCGACCTCGATCATGGAACCCTGGGGCATCTTTCTCGAAATTTCGTGCAACAAATGTGCACTGACCGTCGTGTGGCCCGTCTGCTCGATTTCCGCGTCGGCCCAGAAAATGACTTCCAGCTTCGAATCCGAGGCGCGGAAGGATACCTTGTCGTCGGTGGCCTCGATCAGCACGTTGGCGAGGACCGGTATCGCCGGGTTCCTTTCGGCAACGCCATTTGTCACCGTCATCGATTTCAGCAAGTCACCACGTTCGATCGAAAATCTCATTTTCCCTCCATTCGTCAACCCGGTGACGGACGGGCCGCTTCCTCAGCCTTCAAGCATTCTTCTCAGGATTTCAAGGTCTTCCGCGAACTGTACGTCATCGCGCTCCAGTTCCGAAACCTTCCTGACTGCATGGAGAACGGTGGTGTGATCGCGACCGCCGAAATATCGGCCGATCTCGGGAAGAGAACGTGTCGTCAGGTTTTTCGAAAAGTACATGGCGATCTGTCGCGGCCTGACGATCGAACGGGCGCGCCGGTGGCTCAGGATATCTGAAATCCTGACGCCGTAATGATCGGCGACCTTTCGCGTGATTTCATCGACCGTGACCTTGCTCGCGGACGCCCTCAACACTTCGGAGAGGCACTCCTGGGCCAGCTTTTGGTCGATCATCAAATTGTCGTTCTGCCCCAGGCAATCGGCGAACGCGAACAGCCGGTTGAGGCCGCCCTCAAGTACCCTGACGCTGCCGGAAATCCGCTGGGCGAGAAACTCAAGGACTCCGTCTTCAAGCCTGATATTCGGAAAGACACCAACCTGTGCCTCCGACTTTGCCCTCAGGACATTCAGCCGCAATTCGTAATCGGGGGGGTGAATGTCGACGACCAGCCCCGACTGAAGCCTTGACTTGATGCGCTCTTCCAGGCCGCGGATCTTGCCGGGCGACCGGTCGGCGGAAATCACGATCTTTCGTTTCTGGTCCACCAGCGAATTGAACGTGTGAAAAAATTCTTCCTGCGTGCTGTCCTTGTCTGCGATGAATTGAACATCATCGACGAGGAGGACATCCACGGAGCGAAACAGCTCCTTGAAACTCATGGTTTCGTTGTCGCGCAAGGCCTGGACGAAACGATACATGAACTGCTCGGCCGACAGGTACAGGATGGCGCTTCCCGGATTCCGTTCCAGGATTTTCCAGGCGATCGCGTGCATCAGGTGGGTCTTTCCGAGACCAACGCCCCCGTAAAGGAACAGCGGGTTGAAATTCACGGTATCGTGCAGCGCAACGTTCCGGGCAGCGGCATGCGCGAGTTCGTTCGGCTTGCCGACAACGAACTGGTCGAAGGTGAACCTGGAGTTGAGCGGGGCGCCCGGCAATCCGGAGGATTCCGCGGACTCGAGCTCTTCCACCGTCGCGCGTCGTCTGGGCCGCTCCCCTGCCCCGACATCGATCGCGATTGCCGCTACGGGCGATTCCTCCGCCCGAAACAGGAGATGCTCGAGGATGACTCCTTCGGATTCAAAACAGGAGCGAATCTTGTCGCCGTAATTTCGATTCACCCAATCGCCGAAAAACTTCGTCGGAACCAGAAACGATGCGGTCCCTTCGTCAACTCCCTGAAATTCTATGCGTTCGATCCAGTTCTTGAAACTATTTCGGCCAATGATTCTCTGCAATTCGCCACATACGCGAAGCCATTGTTCATCGTTCATGATTTCTCCACAGGACGCGCCGCAATTTATGGCGCTCCAAATCTCCCCCCGATCAGGACTGCACCCAATCCAGCCCCCGGAATTTCCAACCGTTGACCGTTCCCCTCCGACTATTCTGGTTGCGGTCTCCTTCAAACCCTTCCGAAACATTAATACACTCGACAACCCGGCCCGCCTTCCTGGCCGCGGACGCAACGCACTGGGCTGCCGCCATGGATCTCTGACCTGACCTGCAGATGAAATACATGCGATCAGGCCCGTCCTCTCCTACGATTCGGAACAATTCTTCAGCAAAACCCTGGTCTATCGACATGTCAGGATAACGATTCCACTCGAGGGTCACGATGCTTTTCCCAAGAGCGGAAAGATCCGGAACACCGACGAACTGCCATTCAGGTTTCGTGCGAACGTCGACAAGTACCGCATCCCGACTGGTCTCGAGATCACGCCATACCTCGACCGGTGAAACCTGACGAATTTTCTCAGGCGGCGAACCGAACACAATGCCCCCCCAGAGTGATTCTGCTCGTCCGAAAAGGGTACCGATGGCGTGAACTCAATTCAACGTGATTTTCCCGATCATTCCGTCGGGCCAGACATCAGCCGCCAAATCAATCGGCACGAAAGGTGGAAAACCTGCATACGGGTACACGCCTAAAGACAGCCTGGATATCGGGTTGCCTCCTGTCCCCATCATGGCGTGCCACGTCTGCAACGACCCACAATTTACCGCCCGCCACCTTATTGAAACGGCACCTTCGAAGGTCGGCTAAGTTCGGGTAATATTACAAATGATCACGAAAACGTGAGGAGCTTCCCGCTCTCGCGACATGCCGCCACCACCGGAACATTGGCTAAATCCGTTCTTCGTTCCGGGAATCCCGCAGCCGATCCCATCCCCTGAGCGAACCGATTCGCCAATGACGACGAATTCTGGCCTGCACCGCACCAGATACCATTCGGGCAATTCGGGGATTCAAATCCGGATTTTCCTGCACCGTGCGCGGAACTGCCGCGCATGACCCTCGGCCGGGAGCAACGACCACTACCGGCTCAAGGATACGTGAGCACAGGTTCTGGAATTCTCTTCGCGGACCGGGCGAACAACCTGCAATCCGTCCCGCATGTTCGCGGCATTCGTCGCGAGAAGGGGAGGTTCGGGTTTTCGCCCTCAGGATTCCATGGACTTGATTCGGGAAGACAGGCGAGAGATTTTCCGGCTGGCGGTATTCTTGTGCAAAACACCCCGGCTCACACCACGCATGATCTCGGGTTGCGCCGCGCTCAGCGCCGAAACGGCGGCCTGCTTGTCCCCGGAAGAAATCGCTTCTTCGACTGACTTCAGGAAAGTCCGGATTCGCGATCTCCGCGCCCGATTGACCTCGGTGCGACGCCTTGTCTGCTTGACCCGCTTGATTGCCTGTTGTGAGTTCGCCATCGCCAGTCTTTCCGGAACACGTGTTGTTCAGTTCCACAACCACATGGATTGAAGTGCTTGAAGCGACGCCATTTACGGCGGCAGGTCGGTTAAGTCAACTGCTCATGGGTGCCCGGGGACCGCAAATCCGGCAAGGCATTCGCGAGACCCGAATCGCTCGCGTACCGCGTCCTGCAGGCCACGAGAACCGGCAGTCGCGCGATGCTGCCAGAGCGTCATTTCCCCCGGAACTGCGGTGTCCTTTTTTCCGAGAACGCCGCCATCCCTTCGGCCTGATCCTCCGTTGCAAACAGCGAATGGAAAATCCTCCGCTCGAACAACATGCCCTCGTTCAACGTGGTTTCATAGGCTCGATGCACTGCTTCCTTTACCGCCATTACCGCGATCGGGGACTTCTCGGCGATCTTTTGGGCAGTTGCCAGCGCCTCGTCCATCAACTGCTGATCGGGGACAACCCGGCTGACCAACCCGGACCGCTCGGCTTCTTCCGCATCCATGAACCGCCCGGTCAAGTGCATTTCCATCGACTTCGACTTGCCGACAAAACGTGTCAGGCGCTGGGTGCCGCCGATTCCGGCGATGACGCCGAGATTGATTTCCGGCTGGCCAAACCTGGCCGACTCCGAGCAGATGATGAAGTCGCACATCATCGCCAGTTCGCATCCACCCCCGAGAGCGTAACCCGAGACCGCCGCAATGATCGGTTTCCTGCATCGCAGAACTGCCTCCGCTTCACCCGCGAAGCAGTTGTCGCGAAACATCTCCACGAAGCTCCGCTCAGCCATGTCCTTTATGTCGGCACCGGCCGCAAACGCCCGTTCGTTGCCGGTCAGGATGACGGCGCGGACTTCGGCGTCACATTCCATGGCACCGAGCGCGTCCCCGAGTTCGCCCAGCAGTTTGAAACTCAAGGCGTTCAGAACCTCAGGGCGGTTCAGCCTGATGATTCCGACATGATCCTTGATTTCGACAATGAGAGTTTCGTAAGCCATGTGCCGCCTCCGGCTGTCTGTTCCCGAATTCAAATAGCAAATCAGTCAAGTCATTCAAGCCGACACATCAATCCGAGACCCCGACCGTCGCTGCGTTCAACGGGACGGTTCGGCGTCGGCACGTCATTCCGGAAATGTCCCGGTCACGTCTGGCATGCAGGACAATAGAACGTTGACCGACCGGACTGTTGAATTCGCAATATCGTACTTTCGCACGATTCCGCCGGACACTGGAAGCCTTCCCTGCCATAGACAGAAAACAGGTGCTGGAAGTACCCGAGTTCACCGTCCGACCGACGGTAGTCGCGAAGTGATGAACCGCCCGCGGAAATTGCGTCGTTGAGGACCTCGCGGATGGCACGGCACAGTCGTTCGACCCGTGGCGCGGAAATCGTTCTCGCCGCCCGGTCCGGAGCAATTCCGGACCGCCACAGGGCTTCGGACGCATAGATATTCCCGAGTCCGGCGACGACCCCTTGATCGAGCAGGACGTTCTTGATCGGCGCCTTTCGCTTGCACAGTTGACCCGAGAGCAAAATGGACGAGAATTCGTTTCCAAGCGGCTCGGGACCGAGAGTCGCCAGCGATGCGTGCGAATCAAGCGCATGTGTCGGGATCAGTTCGATCATGCCGAATCGCCGGTGGTCCGTGAAGGTCAGGGTTGCGCCGTCGTCAAAACCGAGGAAGAAATGATCGTGTTTTTCGAACGAACGCGCTGACCTGCCTTTTTCTTCCGGGCGGGTGTCCGGTGCCGCTTCGAGGCGGATTCGGCCGGACATGCCCAGATGCATCATGAGCGTATCCCCGGTCGACAACGTACACAGGATGTATTTCGACCGTCGATGCAGGCCAGCAACCGCGGCACCGCGGAGCCTCTGAGCCAGATCCTTTTGCAGCGGGCGGCGCAAGTCCGGCCTGCGGACCACTGCATCCACGATCGTCCCGCCGACAATTGCAAGCCGGAGACCCCTGCATATCGTCTCGACTTCCGGAAGCTCAGGCAATGTTTCCGATCTTCGTTTGGCACATTCCGCTTGCAGGCATAACCATATATTGAGGTCCCACCACGACACCAGAGCCATTGGGGCCGGCACGGGAGGAATTCGGGAGGTTGGGAAACTCGGACCGTAAAACTGACTTCGGTTTCCGGACAGTATCCCGGGCCGAAAAGCCGGGACTCGTGCGCGGCGTGTTCTCGAGTGTTGCCTCGCGTTACGACGTCATGAATGACGCCATGTCTTTCGGCATCCACCGCCTGTGGAAGGAAGCCATGATCGACAGGCTGGCGCCGAAACCCGGGCAGGAACTTCTCGACATCGCCGGAGGGACCGGAGACGTCGCCGTTCGCTTCTTGTCACGTGCGGAAAGCACGCGCGCAACCGTGCTCGACCTGACCGAAAGCATGCTGGAGATCGGCAGGCAAAGGGCAAGGAAATTGTCGCTTGATGACCGGATTGCATGGGTAAATGGTGATGCAACCCGACTTCCGTTCGATTCCAACAGGTTTGATGCCTGCACGATGGCCTTCGGAATTCGGAACATAGACGCAAGAGAGGATGCCTTGCGGGAAGCATATCGCGTCCTTCGTTTCGGCGGGCGGTTGCTGGTGCTGGAATTCGGCCTGGTGCCAGTTCCGATTCTGCGGGAAATCTACGACCGCTATTCCTTTCGGGTCATCCCATGGCTCGGATCCATGATTGCAAACGATCGGGCCAGTTACCAGTACCTCGTCGAAAGCATTCGCCGGTTTCCCGACCAGGCCAGCTTTGCAGAAATGCTTCGCGGTTGCGGTTTCGAACGCGTTTCATTCCGGAACCTGACGATGGGGGTGGTCGCGATTCACTCGGGCTGGAAAATCTGATCGATGCGCGGCCCGCACAATCTGTTCCGGCTCGTTCGCGCCGGCTCGACGTTCGAGCGCACCGGCGCAATGAACTACGCCCTGGAGAAACTCGAGGCTCCGCTTTCGATTCGCATCGCTCTCCGGATCATCGGGTGGCCGTTCAAGGTGCTCGGCATCAAGGGGGAGCCTGACCTCCCGCCTGTCGCACGCGCCCTGACGGCTCTCGGGCCGGCCTACATCAAGCTGGGTCAGAACCTGTCGACGCGTCCGGACATTGTCGGCGACGATTTCTCTAACGAATTGATGATCTTGCTCGATCGGCTTCCCCCTTTTTCCGACGAAGAAGCCAAACAGACGATACGCAAGGAACTCGGCCAGGACGTCGACGAACTTTTTTCGGAGTTCAGCCCGCCGGTCGCCGCCGCCTCGGTCGCTCAAGTTCACCGCGCACGTGTTCGTTCGTCGGGCCGGGAGGTTGCCGTCAAGATTCTTCGCCCGGGAATCGAACGCGTCATCCGGCGCGATATTGACGCCTTCTATTTTACAGCCAGGTTCATCGAGTTCTTCCTGCCGGCCGCGCGCCGGCTGCATCCCACGGACGTCATCCGCTATTTTGAAAATATCATTCTCGCGGAAATCGACTTGCGCCTTGAAGCTTCTGCAGTGGCCGAGCACTCCGCAAACACGTCCGGCGACAAGGGATTCTCGGTTCCGTCCCTCGTATGGGAGCTTTCGGCCAGGCGGGTCATGACCCTCGACTGGGTCGACGGCATTCCTCTGACCGACCCGGACGCTCTCCGCAGGCAAGGGGTCGATTTCGACGATCTTGCCAGGCGGATCGTGCAGAGTTTCCTCCGCCACGCGCTTCGGGACGGGTTCTTCCACGCGGACCTGCACCCGGGCAACCTCATGGTTACCCCCGATGGATCGCTGCTTGCGCTCGACTACGGCATCACTGGCCGGATCGACGACTATACCCGGCGCGTTTACGCGGAAATCCTGTTCGGATTCATACGGCGCGACTACGATCGGGTTGCAAGAGTTCATTTCGAGGCCGGGTACGTTCCCCGCGGGCAGGACATCAACGCCTTTTCCCAGGCCCTGCGTTCGGTGGGAGAACCGATTTTCGGGCAGGATGCCACGCGCATATCCATGGGACGCCTGCTCCGGCACCTGTTCGACGTCACGGAACGGTTCGGAATGGAAACGCGAACGGAACTGCTTCTGCTGCAGAAGACGATGGTTGTGGTCGAAGGCGTCGCCCGCTCGCTCAACCCCAATCTGAACATCTGGGAAACTGCCAAACCGGTTGTCGAACAGTACATAAAGGACAACGTCGGCCCTAAGGCGATCGTGCGCGATGCCGCGAGAACGCTTGAAATTCTCTCGCGCTTTGGCCCGAGAGTTCCCATGATAATCGAGGAGGGCCTCAACCGCGAAAGGGACGGACCGCAGCAAAGCCAGGCTCCCCGATCTAACGCGGAAACTGCCATAACCTGGTTCTCGATCGGGGTCATAGCAGCTGTTTTGGTCCTGTTGCTGGCGGACCTGATATAGATGCGCCCCATCGAAAGAAGGTTCTCGAATTAGACCGAATCTGATTGCGGCTACCAGAAGCACATTGCCCGCGCGTGGCCGTCACGTCTCCCCTCCGCCAGGACGATGCAAGGCTGGGCCTTGGCCCGTCAATCGGGGTTGAATTGACGGCAGCAAAGCCATCGATCAACTCGATTGCCTTGATTTCGGCCTCCATTGTTTCCCGGTATTCCGGGTAGCCGGGGCCGGGGAATTGCGTACGCCAAGGGCGGTATGCCGCCATTCGCCAGTGATAGAGCGGCGGCAGTTTCCGTTACCAATCGATCGTGTCCTGGCAGGCGCAGGCTTCCATGAAAACCTCGATCAACCACGCGTCGATGACGACGGGTGCATCCCAGATTGTTTGATTGGAGTGATTCTACGGGATTTGGGGGTTGGTAAGAGAACCATAAGGTAGATTATCTGCCTCTCGTTGAAATCGGTCCAGAAGCCGAAAATCAAAGCTTCGAAGCCTAATTTGCCCTTACAACCTTCCTTGGGAACCGACGTTGGGCGGATTTCATGCGTCGGAAGAAAAATTTGGGGGTCCCCGCCTGTACAAACAAATTGGGATGCACCCTAACGGTTCTCGCTCATTGACGACGTGCACGAAGTATTGTCAAATTCTCGGGAGCCTGTGTGACGATCCACTGAACAAGAGAACGCAAATGACAAACCGGGAATCCGAGAATGAAATGGCCGGTCGAATTGTCAAGTCAATTGAAGATCATTGGGCTGAGCACAAGAAACCACTGCTCTTGAGCCAATTGGGAGATAAGGAGAACGGCAACGTCGCACATGTGGCGAAAGAGAAATCTGGTAGCCTAAAGGCTTATCTGGAAAGTCACCTTGCCGAAAGAGTACGAGTAGTTCAACACAGTTCAAAGCCTCAGGTGATTGGAGCCTTACCTGCACAAAATTCGATCGATGACGGAATTTCGATCGATGAACTTTTTTCTGAAGCATCCGGGCCGAAAGCAGTGGCGGTTGCACGTTATCATCCCGCAGTATGGGCCGCGTTCAGGAAACCTCTCGACAATGGCAACGTACGTTACCTGTCTGTCGAGGGGCTTATCCGCTTCGTTGATGTCACGTCAGCGATGAACCGCGCGGGATACGTCAAAGTTGACAGAGAATTTATTGGCTCGATGGATAACGATCCGAAAGTGATCGAAACCAATATTCTTCGCTGGACTGACATGAATGGCCTGGACGCCTTTCGGTTTCGGTCCAGGAAACCTTCTGTGCGACAGTTCCCCTCAAATGATTTGCTCAGCGCATTTTTGGCTTCTCTTGGAGAGGAAGACCTGAGGCGGATTTCAATTCCGCTGGACATTGTTCACAAGCTCAGAAGCAAACAGCTGTGAGACCGAAAATATTTGTGATTGCGGCCGGGGTTCCGGGCTCAATAGGTAGGGAGTTTGTCAGAGAACTACGAAGAAAAATGGAGCACATCGATGTCGTTGTGTGCCGTCCACTATGTCAAACGGAAGAGTATTCAGCAGCGTATACAGAGTTGGTTTACAAGAAGTTTTTCGAAAACCTGAAGAGACGCAGTGGTTTGAAGGGTGCGGACGCTTTGCGATGTGCAAATGTAGTGCTCATTTATTTGGAAAAAAGCGATGGTACCAGTGACAAGTTGTTAGAGGAATTCGGTACGGAAGCGTTAGTCTTGCCAATTTGTGGAGTAGATATTGAGACAGTTGAATTACACACAAGCAATCAGCGGAATAATGCGCTCAATGACCTTGTAGAAAGAGGAAAGCGGACCATAGAGCGCTCGCAAAAACTCCTCTCAGCGATTGCGGAGGAAGTGACCAATAGGGATAATCGCACATGTTTGTTGTTGCCCCCAAAGAATTTCGGGAAAGGAATGGGGCGGGTTAGCCATTGTGTGCATGGGGCAGCTTTGGATGGAGTCGAAGTTGAGGAATTCAAGAAACGAGTCAAGGCTGTTGAAAGTACTCTTCCGAAGCAAAAAAAGGGCAACAGAAGATTTTTTGTCGGCGCCAAGGGATTGATTTTTGAAAGCCCCACAAAGGCGGGGCCGAGGCATGGGCAGGTTCCGGATTGGGGAAGCAAGTATCACGACGCGTCATGTATTGTGCGCGGGAAGATAAGATTTGGAATTTCATATGATCAGAACTTTCACTATGACTGTGATTTGCCAAAGGGGGGTGAAAGGAGCTTTCCCAGCTGTCATGGCGTAAAGAAGCTGGAACGTGGCAAGGGACACGCAAACATCGCACCGAATGACAACGTAAGGTAAAAAAAATAATGGGTCATCGACTAATGCCACGACCCATTGAATTTCTTCCGTTGCTTTGGTTACCAAATGGTGCTGTTCCAAAAAATGTTTAACTCGGATTGTAAACAGGAACTTTGCACCTATTCTTCACGTCGTTAAGCCAAGATAGCTAACGAGAAGTGGATGTGCACATCCAAGTTCTCGCTCTGGCCTCTTGGCCACATTCTTGACACGGCGCATCGGAGACCGCATCGAAGACCTGCACTAAAGGGAACCTCCGCTCCACTGGGAAGGATCGGTATCCACGCGAAACCAGGTCAATATGTATCTATACGACCAATTTTTGTCAAGAATGGGTGAAGAATACGGTGCGGGAATCTGGTCCACTACTCAAGAAGAACTCGAGGAGGGCTTCCATCGTCCGTTTTCGGAAGCACCTGACGCACGCGGCCTGTTCGATACTGGTATGGAAGAGCGGTCGAGGGAGGCTGGATAAGGCCCGGTTTAGCTGACGGTTCCTGTTCGCCAACTGCCGGTCTCCTCGGTCGGCCTTGAACGCTTCCAGCACCCTGCTCTCCAGGAATTCAGGTTCACCACTGTTGTTGCCTTTGCAATCGCCTCCGCGATGATTGCGAGCCTAGCTCACACTGAACCGAACAAGCTGGCACTTGCGCAGACTGCTCGACCTGTCACCTGCCTTTCCGGCATTGAGAATGTCGGTTCGACCGTTCGCCAGGATCAGGCCACGCTTTTGCAAAGTGGTTCGGGGGTACTGGCGTGGAATGGCACGCCCTGCCTGCGCGGGTTGTGGATCGACGGGTTTCCCCAATCGGCAAGGCAGACGGCGGGTTTCCCGGAGAGGCAGGGAGTTTCTGCAATAATACACGGCCCGGACCTGGCGCCCCCGCCAACAGAGTGTGTCCAGTGTGACAACCCCGGGTTTTCCACCCCGAAACATTTCGATATCCGATACCGTCATTGTTCCTCCCTCCGGAATAAGGGGTCCCGGCCGGTTTTGGCAAATCCGTGTCGAATTCCAGGCCAGGCCGGCCGCCGTCGCAGTTTGGGCAGCGGCGCTGAAAGATGTCCGAGCCGTTGGCGCAATATCGGTGACCGCACGTGCCGCATTCCAGTTCATAGGTTCGCTGGATGTGGTCATTGCCGGGGAAACCGGTGTCGCGAATAACGGTCTGGCCGTTCCGGTTCCGGTAGCCGGGTTCGGTCGTACCGGCTGACTTACGACGACCAAATCCCAGGGACAGGATCATATGATCTCACCGATCACTCGCAGATCGCTGTCAATAAGTGTCTCAACGCACCTGAGACCCGGTCGGCCGGGACCATTCCATCCTACACGTCCTGCGACGCAGGGGGCAACCCCAGCCAGTCGATAAGGTGAATCCCAAATTTTTGTATTGAGTCATTTGGGCAGATTTTTCACTGGGGTGTTGCGTTGCGGGCGGCATGACGGTTTTGTCCTTTTGGACCCCGTGGGGTGATCAACGGCCGGAGACACGGCCAGGCGCCTTGACGGGAGTAATCGAGCAGCAGAAGTTGAGGATTCATGGCACGTGCACGGAAATGACAGGAATTCCGGCATCCGGATACGGTTGCGTATCTGCGGGGCCTGAGCGCGGACGAGGCGGCGGTTCAACCGCCGCTGATTCGAGCGCATGCAGACGGGTTCACCCGATACCGGCTGGAGGATGGCGACGTTCACTGCCGTGACATCACGGCTTCGGAGTTGCCGCAACCGGGTGGCGGCTTGTCGGCTCTGGAGACGCTGCTGTCGGCGACACGGGAGCGGTTCGGAGACCTGCTGCCGAAGCTGACGGCGGAGGTTGGGCGTCCGGTGCCGGACCTGGCCAGCATCGAACGGGCGCTGCGGGACAGCGCGCACGCGAGCGGTGCCACGGCGCTTAAGGCAATCCTTGAGGATCTGGACAGGGGGTTGCCGAGCCCGTTCTGCGCCAACTGCGGCAAGGCGATGGCCTGCCATCTTCGCGATGGCAAGACCTTCATGACGCGCCTTGGTCCGGTGACGATTGAGCGGACCTACTGGTACTGTGGCGACTGCAAGAGTGGCCATTATCCGCTGGACCGTGTTCTGGGTCTGGAGGGTGAGAGCCACACGCCGGGAGCTGCGTCCCTGATGGCCGATGTTGTCGGGGATGCCGGTTGCGGGATGGCGAGTCGCAAGCTTGCGAACCTTGCCGGTGTGACCATTCCGCCGAGCACGCTGCACAGGTGGGCGCTGAAGATTGGCGCGCAGGTTCAACGGTTTGAGCAGGAGATTGTCGAGCCCGCCGGTCCGGCGGCGCCACGGCTGTACCTGGGTGTGGACGGCACCGGGGTTCCGGTGCGCAAGAGCGAGGTCGCGGGGATCAAGGGCAAGCAGGAGGACGGCAGCGCGAAGAACCGCGAAGCCAAGGTCCTGAGCATCTACACGGCCGAGCGTGTTCACCCGAAGAGCGGCGAGCCGGTGAAGGACCCGGGCAGTGAGACCCACAGCGGTCTCATCGACAGTGCCGCCGCGATTGGCGGCGTCAGCCGGGGGTCGGCCTTTGCCGGGCGTCTGGAGCGTGAGATTGTCCGGCAGGGGCTGCGTGAAGCCGGGGAGGTTGTGGTGATCTCCGATTCGGCGTCCTGGATCTGCAATGTCTGCGGGGAACTGCTGTCTGGCCAGAAGGTCACCTTCATTCTCGATCTGCGGCACGCGGTCGAATATGCGGGTGCCGCCTTGCGGGTGCTCTGTCCCGACAAGGCAAAACGAAAGGAGCAACTGGAGGCGGTCAAGACGGAACTGAAGTCCGGGAGGGTCGATGCGGTCATCGCCGCATTCACGCCACATCGTCACAGGGATGAAGCCGTGGCGAAGTGCATCGACTATTTCACCGCCAACAAGGCGCAGATGCAGTACGACAAGTATCGCCAACAAAGCATGCAAATCGGATCCGGTGTCGTCGAGAGTGCCGGTCAGCAGATTGTCGGGCTGCGGATGAAACGGCCCGGAAGTCACTGGAGCGTCACAGGCGCCAATGCCGTGCTGGCGATCAAGTGCTGCCTCACGAACCATAGGTGGGTCGACTTCCTGCACTGGAAAGCTCAACAGGCCGTGGCCGCCTGAAACAAAGAAATTGGGATGCACCCGATGACGACCCCGCCATTGGTCATCTGCATTCCCGGAGACAGGAAACAGGCAATATCGTCAGCCGGGTCACCGATTCCCGGGCATTGCCAGTCGATCACGGTCAGTCCGTCGTTCGAACGAATGAGGTTTCCAGGGACAACATCACCGTGGACCAGTGTTCGTCGCCCGCAAACCTCCAAACTGCACAATGGTTCAAGGCAGCCGAGTCTCACTGCGTCTTCACCGGTGCACATCGAGAGAATACTGCGGCCGTGTTGTCGCAACTCATCGCTTCCGGCCGGTCGGGCCTTGAGGTCAGGGTGCAGGCATACACCGTGAATACGACCGAGCAACTGCGCGACCTCGACAAGGTCCCTGTCCCGTGCCGCCATCGAAGACGGCAGGATCCAGGGCTTGCCGGGGACGTATTCGCATATCAGGGCGATCCTTCTCCGACACTGACCGTATCCCGCATGCCGGGTCCACATCCAGACTGGCGAAGCCATTCCAGGCAACGGAATTCGTCGCGAGGCAGGCTTGGGATGAATGGGTTTTCCCGGATTTCCACGCGAAACCTGCGGACAAGGTCATCCGTCCCCCACCGAACCCTCCAGACAGGACTCGTCCTGCCGCCGGGCAAGACCGTCCACCTGGAATCCTCCCTGGCCAGCCCGCTTCGAATGACAGCATCCTTCAATCGCCGTTCCAGCATCACCCGACATTGTTCAGGAGAGGCCATGGCCACATGTTCGTACGGGTCGAGACCACCTGTCAGGCGACGCCGGCTGTTCCGGCCGTCAAGTTGAGAACGGATCAATCTTGAGCTTTTCAGGATCACGAGGCGGAGCGAAATACACGGGACTCGTGAATCATGGTACATCGCGTCAACAGCTTCAGCGGACAAGTTTTCCGACTGCTCGCGGAACAGAGCAGGAACCGGCCGTTCACAAGCAGCTGACGGTGGCACAACGCGGCACCGAAATCAGCGACGATCAGAAGCGGAAGGCCGTCGAGGTGCGGTGATCCGGACTTGAAAAATCAGGTCCTGCAATGTTCGGACGCCATCTTGATACGCCAACGCGCATTTTTTTGACGTTTACGTTTTAGCGTATATTTTCCCTTCATACGCTGTGTCGTATAGGAGAGAGCAGATGAACCTGGTTGCCCGCACACCCCGGCAAATGGGAGACGCGCTGAGGCGGTTTCGCAAGCTCAAGCAACTGACCCAAGGAGACATCAGCGGGCAAGTCGGCATGCGACAAGCCACTATCTCGTCGGTCGAGCATGGCGATCCAGGCACCCAACTCAAGACATTGACCGAAATCCTGAAAGCCTTGAACCTGGAGCTTGTGCTGCGTGAGCGAGGCAAAACGCGTAACGTCGATCTTGAGGACATCTTCTCGTGAAACCGGGACGGCGAAACCCTCCGATGAATGTCCTCTTGAACGGAAAACTCGTCGGCACATTGCACATGGAGCGCAACGGCACGATTTCCTTTGCTTATGCTTCGGACTGGCTGGCTTGGGAACATGCCGTGCCCATCTCCTTGTCACTCCCTCTCAGTGAGCAGGCCCACAGAGGGGCGCCGGTCTTTGCATACCTTGAGAACCTGCTGCCAGACAGTCAGGCGGTCCGGAACAGGATCGCGGCCAAAGTCCATGCTGGAAGCGCAGGCGCCTATCACCTGCTGGCGAAACTGGGAAGGGATTGCGTCGGGGCGTTGCAATTTGTTGTCGGCGACGAGGACATCGGCGCAGACAAACCAGGCGCGATCCAGGCAAGCCCGGTGTCAGATAACGAAATTGCCAATACCCTCAAAAACCTCGCGACGTCACCACTAGGAATCGAGGCGGACGTTGACTTCCGCATATTGATCGCCGGAGGACAGGAGAAATCCGCTCTCCTCAGGATGAACGGGAAGTGGTTTCGGCCACATGGCATGACGCCAACCTCACACATTCTGAAGACTCAACTCGGTCACCTCCCAAACGGGATCAACTTCTCTGACAGTGTCGAGAACGAGTTCTTTTGCTTGCGGTTCTGTGCGGCGATGGGTGCAGAGGTTGCCAATGTCGAAATCGTGGACTTCGACGGTGTTCGTGCATTGGCAATTGAACGCTTCGACCGCCAATGGACAAAAGACGACCGCCTCTTGCGCATCCCCCAGGAGGACTTTTGCCAGGCGCTGGGATACCCGCCGAGCCAGAAGTACCAATCCGTCGGAGGTCCGGGTATTCAGAGATGTCTCGAACTGTTGAGCGCCAGCGATGATCCCACGGGGGACCAGTTGTCGTTCCTGCGGGCTCAGGTTCTCTACTGGTTGCTTGGAGCTACATACGCTCATGCAAAGAACTTCAGTATTCGATTGAAGTTCGGTGGAGGATTCCTGATGACGCCCCTGTATGACGTGCTTTCCGCCCAGAAGGCGGTGGACGACGCACAAGTTCGCTATGGGCAATACAATCTTGCCATGTCGCTCGGGCGAAGAAACCACTACCGGCTCGATCAAGTCGTGGCGCGTCATTTCGTACAATCCGCCAAAGCCGGCGGGATCGGCGAAGGGCCAACCATGAATCTCCTGCGGGAGACGGCGGCTCGCGTTGACGATGCAGTGGAAGAGACGCTGAGCAACCTTCCCAAGGGTTTCCCGGAAGAACTTGCCAGTTCGATTTCAGGCGGAATCAAACGCAGAACCCGTCCGATCACCGCCTGAGGACCAAGAACCAATCAACGTGCGGCCTGTACGAGTTAACCCGGGCAATTCATGCTCGAAACTGCAGCCTCCTGGGTTCTCCTGCCAAATCCTGTTGGCCACACCCAACGAGGTAACGACGCAGAACGCCCCGGCGGCTTCACGACCTCCAAGGGATGTGCCTTGCTCACCGACCTCGTCGCGAAGCGACTGAAACTGTCCGACTGGTTCGTGAAGTGGTCTCGTCATATTTGATTTGCGCACCATGGCTGGTCAGCGCATTCCCGGCATGCTGCTGGCAGCCATTGCCGTGTTTACGATTCCTGCGATACCAATTTTTCAGTGGAATACCTGGGTGTTTAGACCATAATGCAGACCTTCGCCGGCCCCGTAGCTCAGCAGGATAGAGCAACCGCCTCCTAAGCGGTAGGTCAGTGGTTCGAATCCACTCGGGGTCGCCATCAACATGTGCGACGGTCGCTCGCATTCGTCACACGACGTGATCAAAAACAGTACTGCCAGCCTGCGATGCGGGAAAACGCGGCGCGACCGAAATTCGCAAACCCGGCCTGGGCAAGCCGGTGAATTGCCCGGTGTCGCAATGAGAACGAGAATCAAGATCTGCTGCATTCAATCTGCGGACGAGGCAAGGCTGGCGTTTGCTGCCGGCGCTGATGCCATCGGTCTCGTCTCCGATATGCCATCAGGTCCCGGCCCAATTCCCGACTCGCAAATTCGGACCGTAATCAGTGCGTTTCCTGATGGCATGTCAGTATTGTTGAGCAGTCGGACCTCGTCCGATGCCATTTGCGAACAGGTAAGCGATTGTCGTCCGGCTGCATTGCAGTTGGTTGATCATGTTTCTCCGGAAATTCGGGAAAGCGTGAAGGCCGAATTCCCCGATCTCACCATCATTCAGGTCGTTCACGTCAAGTGCGCGGAGGCCAAGAGCGCACTCGCAGAGGCTGTGCCTCGTGCCGACATGCTCCTCCTCGACAGCGGAAATCCCGACGCGGTTTCCGATCGCCAACTCGGTGGAACCGGCCAGGTGCACGACTGGACCCTTTCCGCAAGGATCATTCGGAATTGCCCGATTCCGGTCTGGCTGGCGGGTGGGCTGATACCTGAGAACGTCGGGAATGCAATCGGCCTGACTCGACCGTTCGGCGTCGACGCCTGTTCCGGCCTCAGGCCAAATGGTGCACTCGACCCCAAGATTCTCGAACGGTTCGTCTCGAGTGTCAAAACGGCCAATGACGTTTGACAAGACCATTGAGCGGCAGACTTGCGGCCAGCCACAGACGGGAATGCTGGTTGCCGGAGTTGACGAGGCCGGACGCGGCCCGATCGCAGGTCCCGTGGTGGCTGCCGCCGTTCTCCCGGCAGGAAACCACATGCCTGATGGTATCGCAGATTCCAAGACATTAACCCGAAATCAGCGTGAACGTTTATACGACCGGATCCTGGACGCGTTCGCATGTTCGGTCGGGTTCGTTGATGTCGCCACGATCGACAGGATCAATATTCTGGCCGCTTCAATGCTGGCGATGCGCATTGCCGTTGAGCAGCTTCGTCCAATCCCGGATCTCGTCCTTGTCGACGGCCCCCATGTTCCGCCAGGCCTCCTGGTGCCCGGTCAGGCAATGGTTCGTGGCGATGCGCGGCATCAGAGTATAGGTGCCGCCTCAATCCTGGCAAAGGTCATACGTGATCGCTATATGCAATCCCTTGCGTTGGAGTTCCCGCAGTATGGTTGGGAGCGAAACGCTGGCTATCCAACCGGGTTTCATTTGTCGGCGCTGAAGGAATCAGGCGTTACGCGCCATCATCGCCGTACATTCCGGCCTGTCGCAGAGGCGCTATCGCGCAAGGATCGCCCCGTAAGCTGAGCAGTCCGAGGCAGGATTCCGCCTTTACGGACGGGAGTTCCCGTGTCTGACCGGGAGGGTCGCGTTCGGTTCAGGGGATGCAACTGCCGGTTGCGGGCGGGCGGCCTCGCGAATTTCCGTCACCGTACCCGAGGCTGGCTATCCTGACCGATACCGTTTGAGCGACCTCGCCGACCTCAACAGGCCGTCCTCGGACCAGCGGCGTCGGAGAGTGGCGAGCGCAGGCGTTGGGAGCCGATGACGGCAGTACGTCTCGGACGTCTCCAGCAGGTATGGAGCATTTCAGGAAAGGAATACGGTCGAGACTGGGGCAAATGTCACCTATCCCCACGATCCTCGACCACTGTCGCCTTCATCTCCGGCCAGAGAGCATCAAGGGGGAAGGAGATGGCCTCGAAGGGCGGCAAGGAAACCAGGGCGTCATCGACCGGCGTTGCCAGCAACACCCACAGCTTCCCGCGAAGCTCAAAAGCCTCCAGCGTCCGCGCGTCAGGGTCCACGAACCAAAGATGGGGCACTTTTTCGCGGGCATAAATGCTACGCTTTTCGCCCTGGTCTAACCTGCGCGTTGACGGGGACAGCACCTCGCAGACCCAGTCCGGCGCTTGCGTGAAATACGCCCCTTCCATGTCCTCGGACATGGTCTCGCGCCGCCAACCCGCAAGGTCGGGCACGACGATGTCCTCTCCAACATGCAATTCCGGCTCGTCAATGATCAGCCAGCCGCCTGGTCCGCCTTTTCCGCGACCGAAGGGAGCTCCGATCTCGATTCCCATGACAGAACTGGCCCACGCATGCGGCTTGGCGGGCCTGGGATGCGTATGGAGCGTGCCGGCGACAACTTCGGCTACCATGTGTGGCGGAGCGTCCAAGACGTCCTGGTAGGTCGCATTCCGGGACATTCCCGCTATGCGTCGCGCCCTTTTCATCTCTCATCCTCATGGTTGCATGTGCGGAAGACTAGCCGATAGCGACCGAACTGTCAGGCACAAACGAGGCATCAACGGCTTCACCATTCGAAACGGTCATTGGACCAGCCTGTCGCTTGCTGCCGGACCTCAAAGGCCACTTGCCGACTCCGACGCGGAAAAGGCAACCCGATTGGCCCTGGCTGTTCAAATCGGAATTCCGGCAGAAAGTGGCGGGTTTCACGGCGTCCGCCGCGTCCATCCTGGACGTTCCCAAAAGGACAGGCAATGGTCGGGTTAACATTCGTGGCCAGCGGTCAGGGCGGTGGCGAATCGACGAGATCCTGGCAACCGTCGGGCATCCGGATTCCGATTGCGGTAGGTGACATTTTCCGGGACCTTTGTATCTTGTCAGCGTAGTCAGTGCGTATCGGGCCGCCCGGTTCCGAATGGATCCGCCACCGGAATTCGTTGGATCGTGGCGGGCGGGCGGGACACCCGGCAACGCCACAAACGAGGGGAAAACATCGTGACGAAGGAAACCGAATTCAAGCCCGAACCCGAACACGTTGTCACTCACCAACGCGTCGTCAATGCGCCCGTAGACAAGATCTGGCGATGTTGGACGGAACCCGCTCTCGTGGAGCAGTGGTTCTGTCCCAGGCCGTGGCAGGCTTCGGGTATCCGGATCGATCTTCGGCCCGGTGGCGAATTCTCAGTGGCGATGAACAGCCCGGATGGCGAATCATTCGCCAGTTCAGGTGTCTTTCTCGACGTGGAACCGGGGCGGCGTCTCGTCTTCACAGATGCCTTCCTTCCGGGGTGGGTCCCAAGTGAACGGGCTTTCATGACCGCCGAAACGCAATTCGAGGACGCGGGCGAAGGGAAAACCCGTTACATCACCCGTGCGATGCACTGGGACAAGGCAGCCCTCGAAGACCATGAAAGCATGGGTTTTCATGAGAACTGGGGCAAGTGCATCGACCAACTCGAAGTACTTGCCGGATCCCTTCAGTCCGCCGAGCCGGCAACGTCCCCAGTCCGGGGAGTCGGAACCTGCCTGTGGTTTGACGACCAGGCGCTGCCCGCGGCGGAATTCTATTGCGCCCTTCTGCCGGGCAGCCGGATCGAGCGGGTCGCTTGTTACCCGGAGGGGCAGGAAATGGGCGAACCCGGCACAGTGCTCTCGGTCGAGTTCAGATTGGCCGGCACGCCTTATACGGCGCTTAACGGGGGCCCGCATTTCACCCTCGACGAAGCGGTCTCGATTACCGTGACGACCGAGAACCAGGCCGAGACCGACCGGCTGTGGAATGCGCTCGTTTCCGACGGCGGCGCCGAGAGCCAATGCGGTTGGCTGAAGGATCGCTTCGGACTGTCCTGGCAGATCATGCCGAAACGGGCGGTCGACCTGTTGAACGGACCGATGGCCTCCAAGGTCTGGCCAGCTCTCCTGCAGATGCGGAAGATCGACCTCGCCGTGCTTGAAGCCGCTGCCGATGCGCGTTGACAAAAGGCCCCGGACCAATCCTAACCGCGACCGGCTGCTGAACCCCCTTACGCGGGATTCCCATGGCGCTTGACGCGCACCAACAGGCGAAGCCTCTCTCATCGGCCGTCAGTGCCCGGTTGGCGTCTTCTCGATCAGGCGGCGCCGGCACGGGTGTGTCGAAACCATGGTACAACCTGGCTGCAGGCCATGGGCCGGTGACGGAGCTTCCCTGGCCCGCCTTTCCCCGGCAGGTCATGGCAAGTTGTTGATTTGAATCGCCAAATCACCTGTCGCCGGGTTACGTCGCCGTTTAGTTGTTCATGGCAGTGCCTGGTACACGGCAGGCAGCGCATGGCGTCTCCGTCACGCTCATGAGTGGATCCATGACCTGCACACCAAAGTGCTGAACACGGGCCGCCGGACAAGTCATTATCGCCAACAGATTTATCTTCAGTGGACTCTTGACGGCCGCAGCGATTTCCTTTTAGATTCAACCAACAAGACGCAAAAAATTGCGCATAGAGGCAGCAGTATGGCAAGAAATCCGGCAGCGACCGATGGCGTCGCATTGCCGCTCGACAGGATTCTGTCGGGCGATTGTTCAGAAATCCTCGATTCGTTACCGGCAGAATCAGTGGATCTCGTGTTCGCGGATCCTCCGTATAATCTCCAGTTGAAGGGTGATCTTCACCGGCCGAACAATTCGCTGGTCGCCGGTGTCGACGAGGACTGGGACAGGTTTTCCACCTTCACGAGCTATGACGGTTTTTCGAAGACGTGGCTATCGGCCGTCCGGCGAATCCTCAAGCCGAACGGCGCCATTTGGGTCATTGGCACCTACCACAACATCTTCAGGCTGGGTGTGGCAATTCAGGATCTCGAGTACTGGATCCTGAACGACGTGATCTGGCGAAAGTCCAATCCCATGCCGAATTTCAGGGGCCGAAGATTGACCAATGCCCATGAAACCCTGATCTGGGCAGCGAAATCAAAGAAGTCCCGCTACACGTTCAACTACGCCGCCCTCAAGGCCCTCAATGACGATCTCCAGATGCGTTCGGACTGGCGTTTGCCGCTGTGCTCCGGGGGCGAACGTCTGCAGAACGACGACGGGAAAAAGGCTCATCCGACCCAAAAACCGGAATCCCTGCTGCACCGGGTCATAGTCGGCACCACCAGGCCCGGTGACGTCATTCTCGACCCGTTCTTCGGCACCGGCACAACCGGGGCCGTGGCCAAGAAGCTCGGCCGTCATTTCATCGGAATTGAACGCGAAACCCGCTACGTCGAAATCGCACAGGCCCGAATTGATCGCATCGAGCGGGCCGACACCGATTCACTGAAAGTCAGCCCCGATCCCCGGACGGCGCCCCGCGTTCCTTTCGGACATCTGATTGAACGAGGACTGCTGGAGCCGGGGAACACGCTACTGTCGGTTAACGGACGTCACTCGGCCGTCGTTTGTGCCGATGGGTCACTCGTTGCGAACGACAAGAGGGGATCGATCCACAAGATCGGAGCCATTCTCGAGGGCGCTCCTTCCTGCAACGGCTGGACGTACTGGTGTTACCGGAAACGTGGCAAACACATTCCAATCGACGCCCTGAGGGAACAACTCCGGGCTGAACTCACCTCCTGACCGTACCCGGGAACCGACCCTGCCGCCGTCAGTGGCTGCGGTACCTTCTGCCTGATGAATGCCGGGGTCTCTCCGGCAGGTTCAGGCTTTCCAGGAGACGGATTCCGGGGTCCCGGCGCGCGCAATGGCTCCAAACAGGTTCTCGCCCGGCATTTCCCGCTCGAGTATCGAGCGAATTCCAATCAGGCGGTCAAGGTCGATACCGGTTGAAAACCCCGATCGTTCACACAGGTAGACGAGGTCTTCGAACACGACGTTCCCGGTTGCGCCCGGTGCGAACGGACACCCGCCGAGTCCGCCGATCGTGCCGTCGAGGACACGGACCCCGGCATCAAGTGCAGCATATGCATTGGCGATTCCCGTTCCCCTCGTGTCATGCAGGTGAATCACGACCGGGACGTCCCCGATCATCGGATTCACGAGGCCGAGCAGTTCGGTGACCTGGCGAGGCCCGGCGACGCCGACCGTATCCGCGAGCGAAATAACCTCTGCCCCGGCGCCAAGGCAGCGATCGACCACACCCATTACCGATTCCGGCTTGACGTCCCCCTCGAACGGGCAGCCAAAGGCAACGGACACGGCCACCGAGATCACGGGCCCCGACCCGATCGCGTCACGTCTGGCCCTTGTATAACGCAACAGCTCGATGGCGGATTCCCGTGACCGATTCACGTTGGAACGGCTATGTGCCTCGGTAGCGGAAACCACGACGACGATTTCGGAGACCGCCGTCGCAAGCGCATCGTCGACCGCTCGTTCATTGAGCGTCAACGCGGACGAAAAGGCATCCGGAATTCCGTCAACACGTTCAATCAACTGCCGGAGATCGGCAAACTGGGGGAAGCGGGCCTCGGGCAGGAACGAACCGATCTCGATGTTCCTGACGCCGGCCCTGCAGGCACGCTCGATCCATTCCAGTTTCGCTGCGGTTCCGGGCCATGACGAGGTCATTTGCAGACCGTCCCGAAGCCCAAGCTCCCTCAAGGTGACCCGGCCTTTCGGGTACAGCGCCAGGATATTCGTCACGATTCTCCGCCTTCCATTCCGGTCGCATGTTCAACAAAGCCCCTGTCCAGGCCAAGGCCGGACAGGACATCGACGCTATCGTTTCCAAGTCCCGGCACGTCGAGGCAAGGGACAATCCTGGCTGAATCAACCTGGACCGGGAAGCCCGGCGCACGGAATGTCGTTCCGTCCGCGAGCGCACTCTCAAAAAGACCGGGTTCGGCCTGCGGGTCGGAGAACATCTCGGCGGGAGTCGTCACCGGAGCAAAGGGGATCATCCTTTTTTCGAGTTCGTGCATCAGGTCCGGAGACTTCCATGCGGCAATCGCGGACTGGAACTTCGGAAGCGTCCAGTCACGCGCGCTGATCTGATCCATCCGGTCTTCGAGCGCAGGGTTCTCGAGCAATTCCTCCAATCCCAGCAGCGTGCAGAGCGCCACCCAGTGCCCGGACGTCACGGCTCCGACGAACAGTTTTCGATCGTCGCGGGTGACGAATATGTCGTAGACTGGCCAGGTGAAGTCGCGTTCCGGCATCGGAGCGGGTTCAAGCCCGGTCAATGCGAACTGAACCATGTGCTGCGCGACGAGCAGAAGGCTGTTTTCGAACAACCCCGCACGAATCTCCCGACCGATACCGGTTGCTTCCCTCTCGCGCAAAGCGGCGATGGCCGCGTAGGCGCCCGCAAGGCCGCCCATGATGTCATTCGCGGACGAACCTATTCGGAGCGGCATCCCGGTCGGGCCGGTCATGTGTGCGAGGCCCGTCATCATCTGTACGGTTTCATCCAGCGCGGGCCGGTCGGCGTACGGACCGTCGAGAAAGCCCTTGCAGGAGACCGTGATCAGCCCGGGAAACCTTGTGCGAACCTGCGCCAGGTCAAGTCCCATTCTGGCAAGCGTGCCATCTCGAAAGTTCTCGACAAGAATATCGGCCGACGACAAGAGGCGGTCCAGTGCCTCCTGGCCCTCGGTCCGGCCGAAATCAAGCACGACGGATTTTTTTCCCCGGTTGAACAGGGCGAAGAACGATGCGCCCATGCCGGTCAAGTGGCGGGTCTTGTCCCCACCGACCGGTTCGACCTTGATGACCTCGGCACCAAGGAACGAGAGGAACATGCCGCAAGCCGGCCCGAATATGAGATGACTCAATTCAACCACGCGGACTCCTTCCAGTGGTGCAAAACCTGCCGGTCGGAGCGACTCGTCTCCTTCCGGCCCCGTGGAATCCGGCTTCGCGCTTGTCGTCATCGGTCGCATGTTCCTCCTTTCCGCAATTTTGCGGCAATCCGCGTGCCTCCCGCGTGGACGCCCTTCCCCGTGATTGTTCGTTTTCTCGCGGGCGGCAGACAGACAAGGCCAATAGTCCGCAATTCGGGGAATCTTCTCAAGCCGCCTCTCGACCTTATCGCTTGCATCAGGAGATCGAATCCGGGCGCCGCTCTTCGGCAGATGACGCCGCCAGGTCCCAGATTTTCCTCATGACCGTGGGCAGTTGCGCCGAACTGAAGACGGAACGATCGACGAAGAATCCTCGATCAGGGCTGCAGCCCAATGGAACATCCGCCTTCATCACCTCGACCCACAGGTCGAAATGGGTGAACCTGTGACGGACACGGCTATCCAACCTTCTCCAGTTGGCATGACAGGGAGGAGCCTGCGTGACACCCGATTCGCTCCAGGCGCTCCCCGGCCAGCCCAATGTGCCCCCGAGCAATCCACGGGAGGGCCGCCGTTCCAGCAAGACCGCCCCGTCTTCCCGAATGGCGACGAATGCGACGCCTTTTCGCTCCGGGCCCCGGCGTGGCGGAATCCGAACACCAAAATTCTCCGGTCTACCTGTGGCATGTGCAGCGCAGCGATTTTTCCAGGGGCAAGTACCGCAACGCGGAGCGCGGGGTCTGCACACCATCGCCCCGAGGTCCATGACGGCCTGAGCATAGTCTCCGGGACGAATGCCGGGCGTCATGCCCAGCGCCAACCGCTGCAATTCGCCGATTTTGGATGGAATGGATCGCGATCCACCCAACCGGGCGAGGACCCGTTTGACATTGCCGTCCACGACGGCAACGGGCTTGTCGAAAGCGATCGCAGCGATGGCAGCGGCCGTATAGGGACCGATCCCGGGCAGAGCCCTCAACTCGGTTTCATCCCCGGGGAATTCACCGCCGAAATCCCTGCTCACGATCCGTGCCGACTTCACCAGGTTTCGGGCTCTCGCGTAGTAACCCAGCCCCGCCCAGGCCTCGATGATGTCCTCGTCATTGGCGGACGCCAGGTCGTGAACCGTAGGCCAGCGCGAGACGAAGCGCGTGAAGTATTTTTCCACAACGGGGACGGTTGTCTGTTGCAGCATGATTTCGGAAAGCCAGACATGGTAGGGATCGGGTCGCTTTCCGATCGCGCGTTCTGCCGGACCGATCCGCCACGGCAAGGTTCTGGCGTTTCGGTCGTACCAGTCCAGCAGAGTTCCTGAAAACCACTCGCGATCACACAACCTTGATTGTCTCCCCCGGGATCACTGTGGCATTTTCGAAAACCTGCCGTATTGTGATGGCATGGCATCGCGAAAAGAGTCGAGTCCGATGAGCGCAAGTCAGGCGAGGTATCCACGCAGACGATCGGGGCACGGTGCCGTGAGGATCGCGGACGTGCTCAGGGACAGGTTTCGCGAGATCTTCGGGAAACGCGGATTCGCCGAGATGCGACTGATCACCCACTGGCCGGAAATCGTTGGCGAAGCGTTCGCTGCGTCCACGCTGCCCGTCAAGGTGAGCCGTTCAAGATCCGGGACCGGTTCAACGTTGACCGTACAGGTCAACGGGGCACTTGCACCTGTCCTCCAGATGCAAACACCCGAGATGATGCGGCGGATCAATGCATATTACGGATATCCGGCGATCACGGAGATTACGCTGACCCAAACCTCGTCTGCAATGCCCGGAATTCCGGCAAGGCGACATCCGTCAGAATCCCGGGGCGCGGAGGGCGTTCTGGAACCCCTGCCCGAAGACGTTCAGGACGCAATTGATCACATTGAGAATACCGATCTCAGGCGGGCCATCACCGCTTTCGGTGAAAATGTTTATCGCCAGCATCGGCAAGACTGTCGAAGTCGCCAGGAAATGGAAGGTAACAAGGCATGATTCTCCCTCGGTCTGATTCGGCGGTCGACCCCGCGAGAAGAGCTGTTCTGGCCTCGCTGGCTTCGTTCGGTCTTCTCGCCGTGACACAGGGCGCATCGAAAACGCACGCCGCCACGAACGCCGAAGTGATCGAGATGTGGCTAGGTTCCGACGATGCGGTCGTCGAGGTCCGGGAATACGCTTCGATGACCTGCCCCCACTGTGCAAGATTCCACGAAAACGTCTATCCTGAACTGAAGGCCGAATACATCGACACCGGCAAGATTCGTTTTGTCTTTCGTGAAGTCTATTTTGACCGTTCAGGGCTTTGGGCATCCATGCTTGCGCGATGCGCGGGACCGACCCGTTATTTCGGTGTCATCGACCTGCTGTTCGAACGCCAGGATGACTGGTCCCGTCAAAGTGACCCCGTGCAGGTTACGGAACAACTCTTTCGTATCGGACGCATCGCGGGAATGAGTGACGAGACCATCAAGGCATGCATGGCCGATCGCGACTTCGCCCTGGCAATGATCGAGAAGTCCGATGCAGAAAGACAGGCCGACGACGTCCATTCGACTCCTAACCTCGTTGTTAACGGAGTCAATCACGGGAACCTGAGCTACGATAAACTGAAGGCCCTGATCGATGACGAGCTTGGCAGCTGATATCGAAGCGGCCGGGTAACATTTCGCGATGCTTCTCGACGTCACGAATCGAGACATTCAAAAGATGTCAAGGTGAGTTTTGGCGACCGCCCAGGACTTCACCCAACTTTTCTCCGAACGCGGCATCATCACGGATGACCAGCCGTATCGGCAAGCTCAGCACCCGCTTCCGGTAAAATGGCGGCAAACGCACCGCGTCTTTTTCCGTGGTCACGAGCTGCGCATCGATCCTGTCCGCCTCGCCCTCCAGCCGCCTCAGTAGAGCTGGACCATACCTGTGATGGTCCGGGAAACTCCTGGTTGCAACAACATCGGCCCCAAGACTTCGTAACGTTTCATAGAACCGTCGCGGATGCGCGATTCCCGCGAATGCCAGAACCCTTTGCCCGTCCCAGTCCATTCCCGTAGGAAGCACCTCGACATCCCCCCGAACTGCGGGAACGCCTCGGAGTTGAGGCCACATTTTCATCAGGGATTCGTGTTCCGTTTCGGGGCCGATCGCGACGATCAAGTCCGCCCGCGACAGGGCATCCCCAACGGACTCCCTCAGCGGTCCGGCAGGTACGACCCGGCCGTTACCGAACCCGACCGCGGAATTGACAGCGATGATGGACAAGTCGTGGCTCAGGTCGGGATTCTGGAATCCATCATCCATCACGACGATCGTGGCTCCCGCAGCGGCGGCAGCCCGTCCCGCGCGCAGCCGGTCCCGCGCAACCCAGGTCGGCGCGAAGGCAGCATGCAACAGGGGCTCGTCGCCTACCTGATCGGCAGTGTGCGTGACAGGGTTGACCTGCACCGGACCCTTCAAAGATCCTCCGTACCCCTTCGAGAGAATGTGCGGACGCTGAGCGGATTCACGCAGCCTCGTGACGATTTCGATCACGGTCGGGGTTTTGCCACTGCCGCCGATATTGACATTGCCGACGCAGATCACCGGCACGCCAATTGTCGCCCGATGCCCGCGTCGAAGGCGCTGCCTGGCAGCAGCGCGCCATGCCCAGGCCAACGGTAGAACGGCCGTCGACAACCAACCCGGCCGATCCGGAGGATGGAACCAGAATCCAGGCGGCCTCAAGGCGCGCATCGTGCCGACAGTGGCCGCATTCGTGCTTTCGCCTTGCCGCCGGGATGAACACCGAAGGTCGATTCGCGTGGATCGCGGACCGGAGATTGGGCAAGTTCCCGGTGCAACCCGTCCCGGCGTCCCGACAGATGGCGGCGTTCGGCCGGAGGTGCGGTAATCTCAGGCATTTTCATCAACATCTTCACGCAAACGGTGAAGGTCGGCGATAAAGTACCTGGTTCTCGCATTGTCGACGGTCCGCTGGGCGTTACTTCTCCACGCATCGCGCGCGGATTCGTAATCGGGAAAAATTCCGACGATGTCGATTTCGTCGAGATTCCGGAAAATCATGCGTTCCGGATCGGCCAATTCGCCGCCAAACACCAGATGCAAACGACGTCCCATCGTTCTCCCTTCCTTGAATGCTTCGACATGACCAACATGCCTTCAGACTATCACGTGTTCACGCGAAACATCATCCCGCCCGCAGCGCTTCAGTGAAGCCAGCGAGTTGTTCGAAGACCGGAACAGGCGCGCCATCGAATCGCCGTCACCGCACCGTCGAGCAGCAACCGATCATTTCGGTCTTAGGCGAACCGATCGTGCCGAGTCCGGGCGTCGCGCTCATCGAGGCGCACGATCGTGGCTCCGGAACGGTTACCCCCTCCCGATGTAAGGCATCCTGTTCGCCATGATCGTCATGAAGGGCACGTTCGCCGAAAGCGGGAGAGATGCCATGAAAGCCACGGCGTCACCGCAGTTTTCGACATCGAACGTCGGTTCCGCCTTGATGCTGCCATCGGCCTGGGCAACGCCCTTCTGCATGTTTTGCGTCATCGGGGTCGCCGCATTGCCGATGTCGATTTGGCTGCAGGCGATGTCATGCACCCGCCCGTCCAGCGAGATGCTGCGGGTGAGACCCGTGATCGCGTGCTTGGTTGCCGTGTAAGCGACGCTGTTCGGCCTCGGCACATGGGCCGAAATCGAACCATTGTTTATGATTCGTCCACCTTTCGGATCCTGAGCCTTCATGATCCGGAAAGCCCGTTGCGCACAAAGAAAGGCGCCCGTGAGATTGACATCAACGCTCCGCCGCCATTCATCGAACTCCAACTCGTCAACCGGCGCTGCCAGGGCAGCCGTGCCTGCGTTGTTGAACAGAACGTCGAGCCGGGAGAACGTTTCCATCACCTTGCTGAACAGGCGGTCGACTTCAGCAATGATGCTGATGTCGGTGGGAACGGCGATAACCTGCAGATTGTCAGCACCGATCCCCGTACAAAGCCGCGCGGTTTCCTCGAGCGGAGGACGTCTCCGCCCCGCAAGCACAAGGCTGTAACCGTCGCGAGCGAGCGCCCGTGATGCCGCTCTTCCAATACCGGTCCCAGCACCGGTAACCAGGGCAACATTACTTGTCACCACTTCAGTCTCCCGCAATTGTCAATCCTTCGACCAGAAGGCTGGGTACCAGATTCGAACGGTGTGGCCTGGCATCGTCGGCGGCCACGATCGACAGCAGCATCTGTCGCAGATTCCCCGCGATCGTACATTCATGGACTGGCACGGCAATTTCACCGTTTTCAACCCAGAATCCGGACGCTCCCCGCGAATAATCGCCCGTGGTCGGATTTATCGCCCGTCCCATCAGCGAAGTCACGACAAGACCGGTCCCCATCTGTTCCAACAAGGACCCGCGCGGATGCTTGGGGCCTTCCAGGACAACGTTGCCCGCGGAAGGCGACGGTGGCCCACCAACCCCCCTTGCGGCATTCGCCGTGCTTTCGCAGCCCAGTTTTCTGGCCGTACCAAGGTCCAGGGTCCAGCTCTTCAGTACCCCCGCATCGACAATTTTCCGTTCCCTCGTCGCAAGTCCCTCCGCATCGAACCGGCTCGAGCCGAAAATCCTCGGCCGATGCGGCCGCTCAACAAGAGAATAGTCCGGGGGCAGGACGTCCTTGTCCAAGGCGTCGATCAACCAGCTCGATTGACGGACGACCATCGCTCCATTGATCGCCGAGAGAAGGTGACCGACAAGGGACCCGGAGACGCGCTCATCGAACAGAACCGGATAGGTGCCGGACTCCGGTTTCCTCGCGCCTTTTCGTGCCACGGCGCGTTCACCCGCGATGCGGCCGACTTCGCACGCGTCGGGCATGTCTTCGCGATGAACGCGTTTCTCGAAACAATAGTCCCGCTCCATCTCGAGACCGGTGCCGGAAATCGCAACACAACCGAGCGAGCAGGAGGTCCCGGCTCTCATTCCGCGAAACCCGTTGGTCGCGGCAATGATGCTCTCGCCCGTTCCCCAGGACGCCTCGGCACCATCGATCTTTGCCACTCCGCTGACCCCTTGCGCCGCTGCCTCGACCTCGAGCGCCCACGCCTGCAATTCCTCGGGAGTCGGCGGGCGTTCCGCGCTCACGAGGTCGAGGTCATCACTCTCACCGAGACTGGCCAGCTGGCTCTCGTCCGCCAAACCGCAGGTCGGATCTTCCGGCGCTTCGCGCGCCATGGCCACGGCCCTTTCAGCCATTTCGCTGACAGCGCGGTCAGAGGTGTCCGATCCGGACACGACAGCCTGCCGTGGTCCCACGAGCACCCGCAGGCCGATTTCCGTTCCCTCGGAGCGATCTGCCTGTTCCAGTTTCGCGTTCCTGACTTCTACCGACACGCTTTGCCCCGAGTTGACCAATGCGTCAGCCGCATCGGCCCCGGCAGTCGTGGCGGCATCCAGCAACGACTCGGCCAGATCCTGCCAGTCACGCACGGGGGAGCCCTCCGGCCCGGAACACCAATTGCTTCGCGATCACCAGCCCCTCCTTCTCTTGACCAGTGGAACCACAAGCTCGCGCCTGCGGGTTCAATCCCGTGAACGTGCGGTGACGGCATTCGCCCGGTCGGCGAATTCGTGCCGCGTCTTGCATGATTCCGCCGTGCCTCCTCCCGCCGGCTCGAAGGTGTGTTTTTCGGCCTGCATTGATCCTGCCGGGGTGGCCGCGGCCAGTGCCCGACGGGACACGGAATCGAGTCTCACGCCAGGCGATAACCGGAACCGGAGCGTTCCAGGTATCGGATTTCCGCACCGAGTATGTGCCCGCCGCTGAATGGCAGCCGGTCAGCCGCGACCATGTCGAGTGCGCGTTTTCGCGATTGTATCGCGGCGGGACGATCACCGTCGAATGCAGCGCAGATTTCGGGATCTGCCAGTTGCAGGACCTGGCTGTGCAGCACGTCACAGATACTGACAAAGCTGTCGGAACCGGAATCCACCCGGAAACCGGCATGCCCCGGAGTATGGCCGGGCAGGTCAATCAATGTCACGCCTCCCGCAAGCCCTGCATCGCCACTCACCAGCGTGACCCGGTCCCCGTATGCTGCGAGTACCGATTTCGCCAACGCCTGCCAGTCGGCTGCCGTACTGTCCGCACCGGTGAAGTTACCGTCATCCGTCCAGAAGGCATGCTCGGTCTCCGTGGCGAATACCTCGGCATTCGCGAACACGGCATTGCCATCCGCGTCGATGGCTCCCGCGATGTGGTCGGGATGCAAATGCGTCAGGACAAGATGTGAAACATCGCCCGGGGAAATGCCGACATCCTTCAAGGCCTCCGGGAGACGGCCTGCCACCGGGCCGAACAGGTCCCGCACCCCGCTGTCAACCAGAATTGTCGTATCTCCCCGGCGCACGACAAAGGCATTGAAACTCGTTTCGATTGCCGAAGCCCCACCGCTGGACAGGATGGAGTCGATCTGGTCCGGATCCGCGTTCGGAAACACTTCCTTGCCGAACTCGGTCGCTCCGTCCTGCAAGGCAATGACTTCGGAGTCACCGACAGAAATCCTCGAACTTTGTGACATTGTTCTTTCCTCGTTTACTCATTGGATCCAGGTGCCGGTATTTCGCACATATTGTTATCAGGTCAAATTCCGCAAGCAAGTTGTAGCCTGTCGCGTGATCGCACCCCAATCAAAGCTTCGTGTTCGCTCCAGTGAGGCCGCGAAGGACATGGGCATGGCAAGCATCACGATTCGCATTCTCGACGAAGACGCGGAGATCCGGCCTTGTACACGAGAGGCGGGCGATAGCCGTTCGATTGCAGGGGAGGAGAGGCAGATTCCGGGCGAGGCGGTCGCATGTGAAGCCGAGCCGAAGAATCCGGCCGCCTTCATCCGCGCGTGCATCGGCCTTTTCGGTGGCGTGGAACGCGAACTGCCTCCGCACGGGTAGATGCGCGAGCCGCCGCGTTTCGTTTCCTGTCAAACGTCAAACGGTGGACTTGTCAATTTCCGTATGGCCATTGCATAAAACCGCGATGTTTCAGATCAATCCGAGGCTCAGCGGCTTTACTTGCCTGCGTACCGGAATCGGACTGCCCGTCGGGGACTATCACGAAGGATCTCCCGAATCGGCCAGGGATGGATTTCCCGCCAGCCTGTACGCGACTTACCGTGGCAACCCCTGTTGGCCACCCGCCGGACAGGACAGGGGAATGGCGCGATACGGGGACTTCCTGCCATACCTGGACTTTCCCAGCCTTGGCGAAGGAGCGACCCCGCTGGTGCCGTTGCCGAAGCTGGCTCACGGCGTTGGCCTTGAGCAGGTCTGGGTCAAGAACGAGGGTCAGAACCCGACCGGCTCCCACAAGGACCGGATGAGCCCGCTGGTCGTCGCGCGCGCATTGGCAACGGGGCACCGGACCGTGGCTGCCGCCTCAAGCGGCAATGCCGGTGTGTCGCTCGCCGCTTACGCCGCCGGCGCCGGGCTGAATTGCGCAATCATCACGGTGCAGACCGTTGGCACTGCCTGGAAGCGGGCCCTGGAAACCTACGGGGTGGAACTGATCGTCACCGCCAACGCCCGGGAGCGTTGGGACATACTTCGCCAAAAATCCCGCAGCGGGAGCTGGTACCCGGCCACGAACTACATGGTGCCGCCGGTGGGCAGCAACCCTTACGGTGTCCAGGGGTTCAAGACCGTCGCATACGAGATCGTCGAGGACCTCGGTGCCGAGGTGCCCGATTGCATCGTCGTGCCGACCGCCCGCGGCGACCTCATGTGGGGCATCCTCAAAGGCTTTCGGGAACTGAATGACCTGGGTCAGATTGGGTCCATACCCCGAATGTACGCCGTCGAGCCATTTCCGCGCATTGCGCGTGTCCTTGCAGGTTCGGACTACCGCCAGGGTTATCCCGGCACCACCCGCATGTCATCGATCGCCGGCGACACCGTGAGCTACCAGGCCGTGCAGGCCGTGAAACGTTCCGGCGGTGACGCGGTCGTCGTCACGGACGACGAAGTCGCGGCCGCGATTCCGCACCTTGCCGGCCAGGGCTTCTATTGCGAGGCTTCGTCCGCCGCGAGTCTGGCGGCGCTCGAAGCGCTCCACCGGTCGGGCCGGCTCGAGACGATTCGAACGGCGGTTCTCATCCTCACCTCGCACGGATTCAAGGATACGGATTGACGCCGGCGGTCACTGGCCGGCAAGCGAAACAGATTCCGCCTGCAATCGCTCCCGAGCCATGCCCAGCGCGTCGCGGCGGGCATTCGTTTCATCCACTGCCGAACCAAGACGGTGTCGGGCTTCCTCGATCATGCGCCTGACTTCCGGTTCCGCGGGGCAACCGATACCGGTGCGGCTGGCCACCGCCTCATGCGGGTCGAGGCAGTGCTCGAGGTCGGTATCCGGGATGTCGAGTTCCCGGTCGAACAGTTCCCTTGCCGCTTCCCGGATCAGGCCGCTCTTGATCTCGTGTGATTTCAGCCCTCTTTCCAGCCCGCGGCGCACGACGAGGCCGGTCAGGTGGTGGGCCTGCCGAAACGACAGTCCGGCCTCGCGCACGAGAAGGTCCGCGAGATCGGTGGCGGTCGAATAATTCTCCTCGACAAGTGCACGGCAGCGCTCTTCGTTGCACGCGGCGTTGGCGAGAACCAGCTTGACGATCGAGAGGGCGGCGCCGGTATCCGCGAGCACCTCGTAACAGTACCGCAGCGCCTCGGTATTTCCGTCCACCGTGTTCGTGAAGTTCGTGCCCTTGATCGCGGTCATCGCACCGGTAAGGGCGCCGATCACGTGACCTGAACTCCCTTTCAGGTGCTCGAGGACAACCGGGTTCTTTTTCTGCGGCATCATGCTGGACGTGCCGAACACGCTGTCCGGAAAACTAAGAGTCCGGAATTCGTGGGAGACCATGACGAACAGGTCCTGGGCCAGCCGGCTCCACGAAAGTGCCAGGCCGGCGCAACCCATGAGCAGCTCGATGGCGAAGTCCCGGGAGGCGACGGCGTCCTGACCGTGTTCCAGGACGCCGCTGAACCCGAGCAACTCGGCCGTCAGGGCTCGATCGATCGGGAATGACGTCCCGGCCAGGGCTCCTGCACCTAGAGGGTTCAGATTCATGCGCGGATAGGCGCCGGCGATGCGCCCGAAATCCCGCTCGAACGCCCCTGCGATACCCAGGAGGTAGTAGCCGAAGGTGATTGGCTGGGCCGGCTGCAGGTGCGTGTATCCCGGCATGACCACATGCGCCTGGGTTGCGGCCCGTTCGAGAGCGACGTGGCGCACCTCGTTCAGGGCAGTGAGGATGTCCAGGCAGCAGTCCCGGCAGCGCATGCGGTCGAGTGCCGCCTGCAAGTCGTTGCGGCTGCGGCCGATGTGCATGCGGCCGCCGACGTCGGCGCCGGTCTTCTCGATCACTTTCGCTTCGTAGTTGAAGTATGCGTCCTCTCTCGCCGGATCCAGGTCGAAGACCTCGGGGCCTGCGCGCGCGAGCTCGAGGAGCACCGTGGCCAGTTTGCGGGCGACTTCCGGTGTGATGATTCCGCACCGCGCCAGCATGACCACGTGGGCCTGGTTGATTTCCGTGAGATAGGGGAAACACGGGACGAACATGCGCTCGAGGCGGGGCCCGTAGATATGGTTCTGGATCTCGGGCGCGACGGCCTCCGTGAGCAATCCGCTGACCTTGGATTCCATGGCAGTGCCTCTTTTAGCGTGGCGGCAGGGGGAAGCGACGACGGATACCCTGGCGAAACTGCCGGCCGGGACGAGGTTCGAAGGGTCGAGCGCATGGCAAACGCCGGCGGCCACACCGCCGTCGCCAGCGCCCGGTTACGGCGTCTTCGCCGCTTGCTGGAACTCTTTCGCGGCGATCTTTCTGCTGCAGGCGAAAACACCGATGCCCGCCTGCGTCCCCGTGACGGGGATGTTTGCCCGGGAGATCATATCGATCGCAACCGCATTGTGTCTGGATAGCACTGCCCCCGGCAATCGAACAACCCCTGCACTCCTGCGGCCATGGCGGAACTCCGTTCTCCCGGATTCTGCCGTGACGATGTCGGGAGTCGTCCCGGTGCCGACCCGGCGATGCCCGCGGCCATCTTCAGCACAGGAAATCGCAGGAACCGATCCGCGATTTCCCCCGAGCCTCGACCGCTGCGTCACCAGGGAAGTGATGGATTACCGGACGTTCGTTGTGTTGCCGAGACGACCGCTGGCCCGTCCTGGCCCGGGTCCCGACAACGCTTGATGGGCATTCGGGCGAATGTTACGGTCGCCTGCAGCAGCAGCGGAAGGGACAACAGGATGAAACAGGTCACAGGGCTTGCCCCCTCGGGCTCCCTTGGCAGCGGTTTCAACCTTGCTGCGTTCCAGAATGCCCTTGACGCTGGACCGGATTTCATCGGCCAGGATGCAGGGTCGACGGACATGGGCCCCTATTACCTGGGTACTGCCGCACCGTTCCTGCCTCGCGCTTCGTACAAGCACGACCTGGGCCTGATGCTCGACGCTGCCCGGGAGCGGGAGATTCCGTTGCTTGTCGGATCGTGCCTGACCAGCGGCACCAGGCCGCAGCTCGACCTCACCGTGGATATCGTTTCGGAGCTCGCGCAAGAACGGGGCCACTCGTTCACCATGGCCGTCATCAATGCCGAGCTGGACAAGGAATTCCTGAAACGACGGCTGGGGGACGGCGGGATCGACAGTCTCGGACCGGGCGAGGACCTGACCCCGGAACTGGTTGACCGTTGTCCGCATATCGTCGCCCAGATGGGAATGGAGCCATTGATCCACGCGCTGGATGCCGGTGCCGACGTGATTATCGCGGGTCGTGCCTGCGACGATGCCGTCTTCGCCGCCTTCCCGGTGATGAAGGGCTTCGACAGGGGTCTGTCCCTGCACATGGGAAAGATCCTCGAATGCGCCGGGCTCTCGGCGATTCCCTGCGATCTTGCCGAACCCCTCCTGGGACGTATCGAGAGCGACGGTTTCCTGGTCTGGCCCGGCGATCCGAATCACCGCTGTACGAGCCTGTCGGTTGCCGGGCATTCCCTCTACGAACGCGGGGACCCCGGCATCCAGCCCGGACCCGGTGGGACAAGCGACCTTGATCATGCAACATACCGGGACGTTGACCGGCGCACGGTAAGGGTGACTGGCAGCCGCTTCATCCCGGATCCGGTCTACCGGGTAAAACTGGAAGGGGCCGAGTTCGTCGGTTACCGGAGCATCGTGATCGTGGGCGTGCGCGACCCCGTCCTGATCGGCCAGATCGACGGCCTTCTCCAGGAGATGCGCATACGGGCGGACTCGCGTTTCTCCGAATGCGGGCCGGGCGCGTTCAAGATCGACTTTCACGTCTATGGCAAGAACGCGGTCATGCGCCACCTGGAGCCGGTGACCGGGGCCGACCCCCACGAGATCGGCATCCTGATTAACGTGGTGGCGAACGATCAGGACCTGGCCAGCGCGGTTGCCATGTACGTGCGGGGGACATTGCAGCATGCCAGTTATCCGGGGATCATCGCGACCGCTGGCAACCTTGCCTACCCGTTTTCCCCTTTCAGCGTACCGGTGGGACCTGCCTACCGGTTCGCCGTCTACCACCTGTTGCCTCTCGAGGATCCGTGCGAGTGCTTCCCGATGAAACTGGTACAGGTGTGAAGTGGCGACACTGAGCCAGTACGCCGCGGTGATCCGGAGCAAGAACGCCGGGCCGTTCGAACTGACATTCGACATCATGTTCGACAACCGCGAGGCCTTTGAGACGACCCGGCGGAGCGGCGTCATCACGGCCAGGCTGGTCGCGCAGCTTTACGGCATATCCGACAACGAGGTTCTCGTCTGCCGTACCTACGATCCGGCGCTGTCGTTCAAGATCACCATTCGCCGCCCCGTCAGTTCCGACGACTTTGGCGAATCGGATGTCTACGGCTGCCAGCAGCACATTCCGTTGACCGCCATCGAGATACCCTGCCCTCGCGTTGACTGAACGCCATGGATAATCCGATCCCTGTCCGTCACTTCTGGAAATCGTCCTTTCGGGGAACGGGGCATCGTGGATACCGCCGCGCCTTTCCGATCCCGTGTCCAGGTCACCGGTGACGGGTGGCAGGGAATCCTCAAGGTCTCGATTTTGGTGACATGCAGCTTGACAGGTCAAACAATCAAATGCGAGAGTGTTTCCTTGCCGTTGTCTGGCTGGTCACAGCCGGTTCAGTTGCGTCGGGCGACTCAATTGGCCCGAAGCGGCCACCTTTCGGGTGTGTCCAGGACTTACCGGCCGCGAGCCAGGCACCGGGGCCCGCCACTAGACGGGCCCTCGCAGATTGCAAGGAGGAATAAATGACCGAACGAAAACACCGATCAAAAACCGCGCGGCGAAAGCCGACATGGAGGTCCACGAGGCGCGAGTTTCTCGGCGGCGCTACGGCGGTCGGAGTCGGAATAGCGGCTGGTCTGCCGGTCGTGCTTACGCCGGGAAAGGCGAGGGCTTCGGAAGTGATTCGTTACGCCGACGACGGCGGCCGCACCGGCCAGGGACGCGACAAGCTCTACATCAAGCCGTTCATGAAAGCGACCGGCATCGAGGTCAAGACCTACATCGGACAGAAAAACCTGGCCAAGATGAAAGCCATGGTCAAGGCCAACAATCTCGAATTCGACATGGTCAACGACGGCGGGTCCAACCTCGTGTCGGCGTCTAAGGCGGGACTCCTCGAGAAGCTGGACAAGTCCAAGCTCGACCTTACCCACAAGCTCTTCCCCGAATGGGACTGGGAAGACACGCTCGCCTGGGAGTATTTCTCGGGTGGCCTCGGATACAACGAAGAGACCATAAGTGATCCGCCCACGACCTGGGCAGATTTCTGGGACGTCGAAAAGTACCCGGGCAGGCGGGGCATGCGGACGCGTCCCCAGTACACGCTCGAGGAAGCGCTGATGGCGGACGGGGTGGCGCCGAAAGACGTCTATCCCATGGACCTGGAACGCGCGTTCAAGTCGATGGACCGCATCAAGCCGCACATCAAGATCTGGATCGAACAGACTGCCAAGACGATCGAACACCTGCAGACCCAGGAACTCGACTACACGTCCACTTTCAGCGGCCGGATCTTCATCGCCCGGTCGGAAGGGCTTCCGCTCAACTTCGTATTCGACATGCCGAATTCGTCGCCCCAGAACGTGGGGATAATGAAAGGCGCGCAGAACTACGATTCCTGCCTGAAGCTCGTGCAGTGGTTCTTCAACGGCGAACCGGGCGTGGAGTGGTTTACCGCGTTCATCGGTTACGGTCCGACGGACTCGGAAACCATGGCCATGCTGTCCGACGAGGTAAAGGCCAAGCTGCCCGATCCCGCCAACCCGAAGGCCAACTGGGTCGACGTCGGCTGGTGGGGCGACAACCTGGAAGACGTCATCAAGCAATACAAGACGTGGTTGCTGACCTGACGAATCAGGACTGTCGACACGCGAGCAACTTTCGCGATCAAAGACGGCGCCGGGAACCGGTTGCGGAATCCCGGCGCCGTTCATGTAGGCAAAACGCGGTTCGTGGCGACGCGGTAGCGGATCCCCGCATGTAATGTTCTTCCTGGCGCCCTTCCTGATCTACATGGGAATTGTTTTCTTCATTCCCGTCGGGCTTATTCTTTTTACCGGTTTCGTTTCCGAGGATACCGGCGAGTTCACATTCGAATACTTCCAGGCTTTTTTCACCCAGGGCCTCTATCTGCGCGTCCTCTGGACGACCATCGAGGTCTCGTTCATGGGCGCCCTGATCGTCCTGCTGTGCGGATACCCGATCGCCTACTATCTCGCGAAGCAACCGCCGAAGAAACGAATGTATTTGTCGCTTTTCGTGCTGCTGCCTTTTTACACCAGCATCCTGGTGAAGAGCTTCGCATTTGTCGTCATCCTCGGACACAGCGGCGCCGTGAACTGGTTCTTGCGGTTCTTCCTGGGCTCGGAGTTCGCGGTCCAACTGCTCTACAACCGGATCGGCGTGATGTTCGGCATCGTCCACGACATGCTGCCGTTCATCGTGTTTCCAATCCTCGTCAACCTCCTGGCGCAGAACCCCGCGCTGCACAGGGCGGCGGAAATCATGGGGGCCAGCCGCACCCGTATCTTCTGGCAGATCACCTTCCCGTTGAGCCTGCCGGGAATTTTTGCCGGGCTCCTGCTGGTCGTCGTCCGTGTCATGGGTCAGTTCGTGACCCCGTCGCTGTTGGGCGGGAGGACCGACATCATGATGGCGAACCTGGTTGACTTCCACGTCAACGATGTCCTGGACTGGAACATGGCTGCCGTGATCTCGATCCTTCTGGCGGTCATGGCCGGCGTCTTTCTTGTCGCGCTGGCCCGGCTGCGCGGCGCGCAGATCTTCGGAGCGGAGACGTAAGAATGGCCGACGTCAATCAGCGCCGGGTCGAGACCCTCGGAGGACAGCCGCCCGCGCGGGCGACCGTCTGGGCGGCGTGGTTCATGTTTTTTTTCCTGATCGCCCCGAGCCTGATCATCATCCCGATGTCTTTCGGTGACCTGAACGAGCTCTACTTCCCTCCGCGGAGCCTGTCGCTGTTCCTGTACAGGGAGTACTTTTTCGAATCCGTCTGGATGGAAACGACCTTCCAGAGTTTCAAGGTCGCCATACTGTCGACGCTGGCCGGAATGTTCCTCGGCGCGACCGCCGCCTATGGTATCGTGCGCGCCACGTTCCGGGGCAAGAAGATGCTGGGAGCACTCCTGCTGTCGCCCCTCTTCGTGCCAAACATCGTGATCGCACTCGGGCTCTACATCTACTTCGCCAGAATGGGACTCCAGGGAACGACGTTTTGCCTGGTCCTCGGCCATACCCTGTTCGTCACGCCCTTCGTGATGGTCGTGGTCATGGCGGCGCTCCGTGGCGTCGACCCCAACCTGGAAGCCGCGGCCAAGACCATGGGTGCGGGACGGATCTATACTTTCCGGCGGGTTACGCTGCCGCTCCTGCGGCCGGCGATGGTGACCGGCGGGTTGTTCGCATTCCTGATGTCCTTCGACGAACTGGTCATCTCCTTCTTCCTGTCGGGCTTCGGAACGCAGACGCTGCCCGTCAAGATGTACGACAGCATCGTGCTGGAAATCTCTCCTGTCCTGTCCGCCATATCGGTGCTGCTGACCTTGCTCGCCTTTTTCGTCTGCGTGATCATCACGATTTTCTACAACCCCGACCGCAGGACGAGACTGCGCATGGCCAGGGTAGCCGCAACCGATACGGAGCCTCTTGAGAAATGACTCGACCGAATGACGCCAATTCCGCGACTCCCATGGTCTGGTTGCAGGACGTGACCAAGCACTACGGTACCGTTGTCGCGCTTGCCGAAATCGACCTGGAAGTCCGCAGGAGCGAGTTCCTCACCCTGCTCGGTCCCAGCGGATCGGGGAAGACGACGATCCTCAACCTGATTTCCGGCATGGTCGGACCGACCGCCGGCCGCATCTGGATCGACGGCCAGGACATTACCGAGATGCCGCCCAACAAGCGGGGACTGGGCATGGTATTCCAGAACTACGCGCTGATGCCCCACATGACGGTGTTCGAAAACATCGCCTTTCCGCTCAGGGTCCGAAAGCTCCAGTCGCGCGTGATCAAGACCAAGGTTTCCGAGGTGCTCGAACTGGTGCGCCTTCCCGAAGTCGCCCGGCGGAAGCCGAGCGAGCTGTCGGGCGGCCAGCAGCAGCGCATCGCCATCGCCCGCTGCCTGGTATACAACCCGGCAATCATCCTCATGGACGAACCGCTTGGCGCATTGGACAAGAAGCTGCGCGAGGAAATGCAGCTCGAACTCAAGCGCCTCCACGCCAGTCTGGACATTACCGCCCTCTACGTGACACACGACCAGGAAGAAGCGTTGACCATGTCGGACAGGATCGTTCTGCTGAACGACGGGCGGATCGAGCAGATGGGTACGCCGGACGAACTGTATTTCCACCCGCGTTCGCTGTTTTCCGCGGAATTCCTGGGGGATTCGAACATCCTCGGCGGTACCGTCGAGGACACCGGGCCGCCGGTGACCATATCGACGGCCGTCGGCCAGTGCCGGTGCACGCGCGACTGCGGCTTTGCCGAGAACGGAACGCCGGTCAAGGTCATGGTGCGACCGGAAAACGTGTTCATGCTGCCGCCCGGAAACCCGGATGAACATCCCAACAAGCTTCCGGCACGGATGGTTGACACCATCACCTTCGGCGGAGTCATCAAGAGCTACCTGCGGCTGGCCGACGGGAGCAGCATGGTGGTCCAGGAACTTACCCGCGCCGGGCAGTCCGTACCGGAAGCCGGCAGCGAGGTCTGCGTTGCCTGGGGCGCGGAAGACACCATCATCCTTCCGGTCGAAGGCCGCATCGAAACACCCGCGCCGCCGTCCAGATGAACCCGGCCGGTTTCTTCGTCGAACACTGGCGATACATGTGTTTCGGCTGGCTGTTCACGGCACTTTCGACACTGGGAAGCGGTTACTTCATCGGCCTGTTCGGCAGCAGCATTCGCGGCGAGTTCGGCCTCTCCCACGCCGATCTTGGTCTCATCTTCGCGTTCACGATGCTGGTCAGCGGACCCTTGCTGGTGTGGCTGGGGCGGATGATCGACTACGTCGACCTGCGCCTCTACTGCCTGGTATTGTGCCTTGGGTATGCCGCAGGCAGCTTGCTGATCGCTGCGTCACCGGTTGTCACAGTCCTCGTCGTCGGTCTCCTTTTCGTCCGCCTGATCGGCGACTGGCTGTTCCTGCACACCGCGGTTGTCAGCCTCGCCCGCCACTTCGGCAACCGGCGCGGCGAAGCCATGGGCATTGGCGGCCTGGGTTACGGTTTGGGCCCGGCCGTGTTCCCGCTCGCCGCAGTGCTGCTCATGGACGCATTCGGTTGGCGGCTCGCCTGGGTCATACTCGCCGTGACGTTCCCGGTCGCCGTCATGCCGGTTGTCGTCTGGTTGCTCCATGGAAAGGGAGACCGCCACCGGCAGTTTCTCAAGCCGTCCGCGGCTGATGTCGCGGCAACCGGAAAGGGCTTGCCGCAATGGTCACGCCGCGAGGTCCTCGGAGACATCCGGTTCTACCTGGTCATGCCCGTGGTGATCGCACTGCCTTTCGTCCTGTCCGGCTTTGTCTTCCACCACGTCCACCTGGTTGAAACCAAGGGCTGGAGCCTCGCGTGGTTTTCCAGCGGATTCATCATCTATGCCATCGGCAAGGTGGTCATGGCTCTGGTCTTCGGGCGAATGGTGGACCGCCACGGTTCCTTGCGGTTGCTGCCGTATTACCCGTTGCCGCTTGTCGCCGGGCTGCTGGCGTTGGCGATGTCCGATCATCCCTGGGTGGTCCCCGTCTACCTGGGTGGTGCAGGGGTTTCGACGGGGATGTGGATCATTGCCATGGGTGCCCTCTGGGCGGAGATGTACGGCGTGATGCATCTGGGCGGAATCCGTGCCATGGCCCAGGCGCTGATGCTTGCCATGTCTGCACTGGCGGTGTTTTCCGTCGGCGGGCTCCTCGACTGGGGCGTTTCCATGGAAACGATCGCCTGGATTTCGATCGGCTACATTGCGTTCTCCATTGCGCTGCTGTCACGTTGCGACCGGTTACCGTCGACGGTCTGAGCACGTTCAGCAGATCCGGTCCATAGCCGTTTCCAGTTTGCCCTGGGCATCCGCGATTGCGCGCTGCTGCCGGGCGATCCAACGCCGTTCACGCCCCAGTCGTCTCCGGGCGCTGCCGAGCAGGCGCCTGATCTCGGCCTCGTTTGGGCTGCCGACGGTGACGCGGGTCCGGATGAACTCCTCCGCGTCCAGCGCCAGGCGGATGCTGCCTGTATCGAGACCCAGGGTTCGGCCAATGGTCTCGAGAGCGGCCTCGTCCAGAAGGTTTGCCGTCACCTCGTCCGGACGAATTCGACGTTCGATGGCAAGGCGCACCATCCGGGCAACGGCGTGGTGGGTCTGGCGATAGGAAAGCCCGGTCGCGTGAACGATTTCATCGGCGAGGTTGCTGGACGTCGACCAATTGCTGGAGGCGAGGTCACGCATGCGATCCTTGTGCACGATGAGCGTATCGACGACGCCGGCAAGATAATCCAGCATGTTCTCGGTGACCTCGAGCCCGTCGTCGACCTGGAGAACGCGCCGGGGCGCGTGATCTCCCGATCCCTCGGTCCGGAAGGAGGACAGAGCTGATGCCATCCAGGTGGTCGAGATTCCAGCCTCCTTCTTGATGGTTTCCAGGGCATAGGGGTTCTTCTTCTGCGGGAAAATGCTGCTGGATCCGCAGTAGGAATCCGCCGTCTCCACGAAGCCGAACTCGAAACCGGACCACAGGTGGAAATCCGAGGCGAGATCGTTGACGCTCGACATGATGAAGGAAAGAACCGCCATGATCTCGACCGCATAGTATTCTTCCAGTGCCAGGCGCGCATTGTCCACGAGGCCCGAAAAGGCGAGGAGTTCCGTCGTCCTGTCACGGTTGAGCGGCCAGGACGTCCCCGAGAGACCGACCGTGCCGAGGGGATTGAGGTTGGTCCGTTCGTAGGCCGCGACAAGCCGGTCGAAGTGTTCCGAAAAGGCATGGAAGACACCGAGCAGGTAGTGACCGAAAACCCACGGCTGCGCATGCTGCATGTGGGTATAACCCGGCATGATCGTTGCCGTGTTTCCCGAGGCCAGCCCGCACACTGCGGCCTGCAGGCCGACGAGCCGGTCGGCGACTTCGAGCAGGCGATCCCTGGCGTACAGGCGTTCGACCGTCGCGCCCTGGTCGATGCGGCTCCGTCCCGTATGCATGCGGCCGCCGACGTCCTCTCCCAGTTCATCGAAGAGGAAATCCTCGACCTGCAGCAGAAAACTGCCCTTGGCGGGTTCGGTTCGAAAGCTCCCGGCCCCGAGATCCGAAAGAACACGCAGCCGCTTCAGGATCCTTTCGCCGTCTTCCCGGGAGAGGATGCCCTCTTCGACGAGCATCACAGTGTGAGTCATGTCGACCCTCAGGAACTGGGTGAACCTTTGCTTCTCCCGCAAGAGTCTCGGCGCGTGCGTATACCGGATGAGCTGCGACGACGGCGGCGCCTTGAGGCGGGCTTCCGTCAACAGCGTGCCCTCGTGTGCGGTGTTTTCCTGGCTCATTACAGCGTTCCTTTCAATCATGCCGCAGCAAGACACATACTAACATAGTCCACCGGTCCCGATCACGGGAAACCCGCGATGACCGGGACAATTGTCAACGTTGGCAGGAAATGCCAGTCTGCGCCGCATTCTACCGGGCGGGGGGGGCATGTCTGCAAGCAGGATCGTCTTCGGTGGGCGCGCTCGCCACAGGCTGTTGCGTGGAATCGACATCGCCGGCCGCGCCGTCGGCGTCACCTTCGGACCCCTCGGCCGCAACGTACTGCTCGACAGGGACTACGGCGGACGGATCAGCAAGGATGGGGTCGCCGTTGCCAGGATGATGGAATTTGACGACCCGTTCGTCAACATCGGTGCCGCGTTGCTGCGCGGCGCGGCGGTCAAGGTCAGCGACGAAGTGGGCGACGGCACGACAACGACGGCCGTTCTTTGCAACGCCATGGTTCGGGACGGCATCGTGGGTGTGGCCGCCGGTCTCAATCCCATGGACCTTCGCCGCGGGATCGACATCGCCGTCTCCAGGGTCGTCGAAATGCTTGACGCGCGCGCGAAAAGGATCGGGACGCGCGGCGAGATCGAGAGCGTTGCCCGCATTGCCGCCAACGGGGACGTGGAGATCGCGCGGATTGTTGCGGAGGCGTTGGAATCCGCCGGTTCCGAAGGCGCGATCACCGTGGAGGCAGGCCACAGCCTGGAAACAACGATGACCGTGGCCCAGGGCTTCGAATTCAAGCAGGGTTATGTGTCGCATCACTTCATGACCGACAGGACGACCGGCATCTGCGAACTGGAAGACCCGTTGATCCTGGTCAGCCAGGACAAGCTCTCGGAGTTCCAGCCGCTCTTGCAGCTGTTCGACGACGTCTACGAAAACGGGCGTCCATTTCTCGTGATCGCCGAAAGCATCGAGGGCGAAGTCCTGAGCATGCTCGTCGTCAACAAGGAGAACGGCGCCCTGCAGGCTGCGGCCGTCAAGGGCCCGGCTTTCGGAGAACGGCGAAAGGCCTTGCTCGGGGACATCGCCGCGGTGACAGGGGCGACGGTCCTTTCAGAAGAGCTGGGCCTGGCGCCTGCGAATGCCGGCATGGAGCACCTCGGGCGGGCGCGGCGCGTATCCGTGACCGCAGGCAAGACGTGCATCGTCGATGGCGCCGGCCATTCCCGGGAGATCCGCGACCGCTGCACGGCCATACGGGAGCAAGCCAGGCAGACTGTGTCCAACGATGACCGCGAGTGGCTGTCAGAGCGTCTCGCGAGACTGTCTGGCGGGGTGGCGGTCATCCGTGTCGGAGGCGGCTCGGAAGACGAGGTCAAGGAACGCCGCGACCGGTTCGACAACGCCCTGCGCTCCTCACGAGCGACGATGGAGGAAGGATATCTTCCCGGTGGCGGTACCGCTCTCCTCCAGGCAGCAAGGGATCTGGACGGGATCGACCCCGCGAACATCGATCAGAAGGCGGGAATCGACATCGTCGGGAGAGCCCTTCGCGAACCGGCGCGACGTATCGCCGAAAATGCCGGTCACGAGGGTTCGACGGTCGTGGCACGCCTGTCCGCCCGGTCAGACGAAAAAACCGGTTTCGACGCCAGGAACGGGCACGAGGTCGACATGGTGGATGCGGGAATCATCGATGCTGCAAAGGTCGTCCGCACCGCCTTGCAGACTGCGGCTTCCCTGGCGGGCCTGGCGATCACGACGGAGGCCCTGGTTTACCGTGGTCCGCTGCAGGTGCCCAGCTCCCCGATCGACGACGAACTCAGGTACATGAGCGACGCGTTCTGAATTGCGCGCCGGTCGGGACGTTCCCCGAAGCAATCGTGCATGCCGCGTCATCGGGGCATGAACGGGGAGAACAGGGATTCCCGGGAATTCGGCCGATGTGCGTTGTCACGGCCGCGGAATTCATCCGGGCGACGTCCATGGGCTCAGTGGGTCGCAGGCCCCTTCGAATGGTTCGCAGCCGGCATCGCCACCAACCGGGAATCGCAGTCGCGCTTGCCCTGGCAGGGCATCGGGCTTCTGCAACCGACCCCCGACGCCTGGCGTGCCTCGATTCTCGAGAGCGACGTGATCGTCATGAACGAGACCGCAGGCCGCCCGACAAGACCATCATGGGCCGGACCAGGCGGGGGCGGACTTCCTCTTACCGCCAAGGCCCCGTGGCAAAGCGTTCCACCGCATGCCGATTGAACGTCAACCCGAGACCGGGCCGGTCCGGAAGCGTGATGCAACCGTCCACGATCACGGGGCGGTTTTCATATAGCTCGTCCCAAAAGGCGTCGCGGCGGACGTCGGGATAACATTCGACGAACGTCGGATTGGATATTCCGGCCATGAGATGCATGGCGATGTGAGGTTCGGCGACGTGCCCCATGGTGACATCGGCGAGCGCAGCAGCACCTGCGATCTTGAGCCACGCCGTGATTCCACCCCCCCGATTGGCGGTGACGTTCAAGACGTCCACCGACTCCCCGGCCAGCAATTCGTAGCAGCCAAAGACCGAAAGCTCGGATTGGCCGGCACAAACCGGCACCCCCGACTTCTGGCGCACTTCGCGCAAACCCCGGGAGACGTTGCGCCAGTGGACGGGTTCCTCCAACCAACAGGGGCTGCAGTCCCTGATCTGCATGGCGAACCGGACAGCTTCGGCGGTGACCCAGGCAAGGTTCGAATCGACAACGATGGCGAAGTCGTCTCCGGCCGCGTCGCGGGCGACACGCACCCTTTCGGCGTCTTCTTGAATGTCGAGCCTTCCGACCTTGAACTTGATGCCGGCGAGGCCGATATCCTTGTAGAACGCGATCTCGTCGCGAATACCCTTCTCGTCAAGGCAGGTTTCGTAGTACCCCCCGATGCCAATGATCGGCACACGGTCGGTTCGGCCACCGATCAGCTTGTAGACTGGCAGCCCACAGATTTTGCCCTTGAGGTCCCACAGGGCGACGTCGACGGTTGAAATTGCCTTTATGACGGCATCGGGTTCGGGGGCCTTCGTGGCATGGACGATCATCTTCCCCCAGTGCTCTTCGATCATCAGCGGGTCGCGGCCGACCAGGATTTCCCGGAACGGACCGTGGATGAGTTCGAAGAACCGGGCGCTGTAGGAATTCTCGTTTCCGACGCAGACTTCGGCGGTCACACCATCGTCAGTGGAAATCCTGCAAAGGACCGATGACCGCTTGGTGAGTTGGTAGGTGCCACCGCTGAATGTGAGCGGAAAGCCGGATTCGATCTGGCGGGTTTCGATATTGGTAACGCGCACGATCTTCTCCTCTCCACGGCGCCGGGATCCGCAAAATTACCCCTGGGTCGTTTCCGGCGCGTCTTCCTTTTGAACCAGTATACCTGCCACACAGATCACAAAGGCAAGAAACGTCAGTAAAGTCGAAACCGCTGCCAGTACCGGCGAGACCTCCCATTGGATGCTGCTGTACATCTTCACGGGAAGTGTCTGGGTGTGGATGGTCGTAAGAAACCAGGCGATGACAACTTCATCGAAGGAAATCAGGAAGGCGAACAACGCGCTCGCGATCAGCGCCGGCTTCAAGAGTGGCAGGGTGACCTTTATGAGGGTATGGACGCGGCCTGCCCCCATGACGCGGGCCGCCGCCTCCAGGTTGGGATCAACGTGGCGCAATGCCGCCATGCACAGGACGATAACGAACGGCGTTCCGTGCAGCGTGTGACCCACCACGATACTGAACGTGGTACCGGACAGGCCCAATGTGGCAAAATACATGTAGAGCCCGAGCGCGATCACGATCACGGGTACGAACATCGGGGTCAGAAGGAATAGCGTGACAAGCCGCTTGCCGGGGAATGTTCCCCGCACGAGTCCGTAGGCCGCTGTGACCCCGAAGAAAAGGCATGTCAACGTGGACAGCACGGCAACGACAAGGCTTTGCCGGGTCGTCTTCATCCAGGCATCGTCGAAAAAGTACTTCTCGTAAAGATAGGTCGACAACCCTTGGGGCGGGAAGACGAACTCGTCCGAGTTACCGAAGGACATCGGGATCACGACCAAGCTGGGCAGGATGAGGAACAGGAAGACGGCCCAGGCCGCGATCGTATTGGCCTTTGACGAATGCCAACCGATTCGCTCGACGGTTGCGGCGGATTCGCCCCCCTTGCCGGTCATGCTGCGATCCTTTCCTGCCCAAATACCTGCCCGCCCCGCACCCTTGCCAAGAGTACCATGAAGGTCGAGGCAATCAGCATCAGGACGACGGCGATCGTCGACGCCATCCCCCAATCCAGCGACTCCTTGATATGGAAGTCGACAAGGTTTGCGATCATCAGGTCCTTGCGACCGCCCAGCAGCGCCGGCGTGATAAACTGGCCCAGGGTCAGGATGACAGTCAGGAGGACGCCGGCGAGGATGCCCGGCATGCTCAGCGGAAACGTGATGCGCCAAAAGATACGCCAAGGCCCAGCGCCCATGATTTCGGCGGCCCTGCGCAATACCGGGTTCTGGGCCAGCAGGCTGACCAGGATGGGAAAGACCATGTACGGCAGGTAATTGTGGGTGAGGCCCACATAGACGCCGAAGCGGTTGAACATCATCTCGAGCCCGGCTTCCGGCCCGAAGGCGAGACGGATTGTCGCATTGGCAATGCCCTGGTAGCCGAGGAACACCATGAATGCGAAACTCTTGACCAAGATGCTGGTGTAGAAGGGAAGCAACAGGAACATCGCCATGAGCGCGCGCCGCCTCGGCGGTTGTCGAGCGAGGTAGTAGGCCACCGGATAGGCGAGGAGCAGGGTCAGGGCGGCTGTGGCAAGCGAAACCTCAATCGTGGTCCACAGGACACGCAGATAAAGGGTGCTGACAAAAAACTCCTCGTAATAACCGAGTGTGAAGCCTTCGCCGGTAAAACTGTAAACGATGATCATCAGAAGCGGCAGCAGGAACACGGCCGCAGAGAAGGCAAGGAAAGGCATTACGAAAGCCATCGGTTACTCCAGGGCTTTTCCTGTCTCTCCGGTTAGGGGAAGATTCTGGGCACCGTGAGCCCCTGCGAAACGACGCGCCTCAACGGAACAACGCGCGAAAAGGTCCGGGCCGCGTTCGAAGTCGTCCCGGGCCTTTTTGCTGCTTGCCGCATGGTTGCGACTAGAATGCCGTCAGGTGATCAACCACTCGGCATATTTCTTTTGCAGTCGTGTCAGATTTTCCGCCCAGTACGCGACATCGACACTGACGTTATTCGGATCATCCAGATTCGGTAACTTGGCAAGAGTTTCCGGCGGAAGGTTTGCCGCCGCCGTTCTGTTGACGATACCGAACGCCAGGCGAATGGCAACGTTCCTCTGGACCGTTTCGGTGAGGAAGTAGTTGATGAGCTTCATCGCGTTGTCCTTGTTCTTGCTGCCCTTGGGCACGATGAAGCAAAGCGGCGTGGAGACGACGCTGTCGTACACGAACTCCATGTCGAGGCCTTGTTCCTTGCCCGCCTCGACCCGACCGCTGTAGGTGTAGACAAAGTCGATCTCTTTCGACTGGAGCAAGGAAATGGTCTGCGGCGTTTCCTTGATCCAGTGCTTGCAGTAGGGTTTGATGCGATCAAGTGATTTGAACGCCCGATCTTCGTCGAGGGGATAAAGATCCTTCGGCGACACACCGTCGGCGACCAGTGCGCGTTCCATTTCTTCCTGAGGGCGGGCACGCATACCGCGACGGCCGGGAATCCCCTCGCCATCCCAATACTCGGGCCAGGTGCGGGGATGCTTGCCCATGTCACCATGCGAGGACGGCCGATAGGCGATGCCCCCGAAGTAGTAGAAGGTGCCCAGGGCAGACGGCCACTGCCACTCGGGAAAAGCGTGATTCGACAAATCGACGATGTTGGTATCGATAGGTTCGAGCAAGCCCTCTTTCATGGCCACCATGGAAGGTGCCCCGCCGAGCCCGATCACATCCCACTCGATGTTCCCGGTTTCCACCTGCGCCTTTATCTTTGACACGTTTCGTCCTGTCGGAATCGGGACGGTCTCGATTCCGGTTTCTTCCTGGAACGGATTCAGGAATATCTCTTTCATGATATCGAAATTGCGGCCCCCGTCGGCAGCATACGAAACCTTTCCGGCTGCTTTTGCGCTTCCGGGCACCAGGACAAACGGTGCTCCAACGGCGAGGCCCGCGCCGACGGCCGCCGTTCTGGAAAGGACCTGGCGGCGAGACGGATTCGAAACTGGATCCGGCGGTTTTTTCGCCGAAGTTTTCGTTTTTTCGGTTGTCATGGAAATTCCCCCTTCAGTTGGTTGCACGATCCGGACAGCCTCGGAGGAGGACAACAGGTGGTCTCGCGCCCATCGTCAGATTCATCAGTTGATTCCGGTTGGCCACACTTCATTCCGATCCGAAATGGATCATGACTCCTAGGCTGTTGGTGACAATTTACCGCGAATCCCGGTGTAGTAAATGAAATAGTTCTTTGTTAGTGACTTGAACCTGGCCGGGCCGCACACCCGTCGTCGCAAACAGCGTGACTGGACCTGGCTTCGATTCAGTTTCCGTCAGCAGTGCGGACGGTTCCATTCACGGCATGGATCCGGATTGAAACGCCGGCGCGAACCCGGACAGTCAAAAGGAGTGTCATGACAACAGGCCCGGGCCGTTTTGATTCAATCGTGGTGGGTGGCGGAATTGTCGGCTGCTCTGCGGCCTTCTACCTGGCCCGCCGGGGGCAGGCGGTCGCTCTCGTTGAGCGCCACAGGGTGGGCGGCGGCACGACCAGCGCCAGCTTCGCCTGGATCAACGCCACCGCGAAGGTGGCCGAGGACGCCTATCTTCGGCTGAATGCCATGGGCACCGCCCGACACAGGGAACTCGCGGCCGAACTCGGCGAGGAAGACCTCGGGTACCATCCGGCCGGCATGCTGCAGTGGGTGCCCGCTGGCAACGAGAGCCGGCTGAAGGCAATGCGCCATCGCGCCGAACGCCTGCAGGCTCTCGACTATCCGGTTGCCACCGTGGGCGCCCCCGTGTTCGCCGCCCTCGAACCGCATGCCCGCTGCGGGGGTGACGGCGAGGCACTGGTGGCGATGGCCGATGCCTGGCTCGACGCCCCCAGGTTCGCGCGGCACCTAGCCAGTGAACTGCGCGCCATGGGTTCATCGGTCTTCGAGCAATGTGCAGCGAAGGAACTCTCGGTGAGTGACGACGGCGTCGTCACCGGCGTGGTGACCGAGCAGGGCCGGCTCGAGGCCGCACATGTGGTCGTGGCGGCAGGCCCCGACACGCCGGAGGTTTTGGGCAAGCTTACCGGCTTCGAGGCCTTTGCCACCCGCTTTCCCATGAACCGCGTTCCCGGCCTCCTGGTCACCAGCCCGAGTACGGCGCCCGCGAGGCTGCTCCGCCACATCACCTACTTCGACGTGGAGCCCGGTGAAATCCACCTGCGCCCGGCTCCCAACGGCGGGTTGCGGATGGGCGCGCCGGAAACCGATGGATGGGTGGCGGAAGACCCGTCGCCTGAGCAGGTCCGCCGCGCCGCGATCGAGCTTCTTCGGCGCGCGAAAGCCGCGCTTCCCGGCTTTCCCGGCGAGGACTGCATCGACGCATGCGACATCGCCATCGGGATCCGGCCGGTTCCGCATGACGGCAAGAGCATTGCCGGCCCGTTCCCGGGGGCCGAAGGGCTGTACCTGATCGCGACCCACAGCGGCATTACCCTGGCACCTGCGCTCGGCGAACTCATGGCCGAGGCCATCGCCGATGGCGTGACACCCGAACTGCTCAGGCCGTTCTCGCTGAAGCGTTTCCCGGGGTTCGTGTGACCGAGGGCACTGCGGTGCGTCGACGCAATGGCGCATGTTTGCGCGCCGACCGCCGGGAACCCGGCACCTGAAACCATTTTGTCAGCCTGCCCCGGCGATTGCTCGATCGCGGGCAGGACGAGGATCGCCGGGGCGGGACATGTTTCATTCCTCGCGTCATCGTCCAATTCTCGGGGCGCGGCACGGCAAACGGGATCTCGTCGATTGCACGTTGGTTTTTCGTGACGTTCAGGCGCCTGTTGCTCGCAACGACCATGGCGAGGCCTGAGGCGACGGATTCCGCGGATCCGCCTGCCGGGCGAAGGCCCGGTTCCGGCGGCTGCGTTCATTCGGTGTCAACAGGTCCCCGATGATCAATCCCGCGACGACCGGGATGGGCCTAGCTCGCGCCGATTGCCCCTGCCGAGCGAAGGCCACGAACTACCTCATCCTTCCGGTAGTCGTTGATCGTGCCTTGCGCGCAGTGATTCCCCCCTTCGTGGGTGTCGCATACGAGGTAACCACCTCCCTGGCACGGGAAAGCAGGTGCCACCTCCACCTTGCACGAACCGAATGGCACCACGGCTACGTGCCCGTCCCCTCGAACGTCTGTCTGCGGATATGTAGCCTGAAGCCAGCACTTCACTTCCTGCAAGAGTTGCGACTGCCGATTGCCCGAGCTTTGCTCGAATCACCGTTACACCTGCCGGGAGGGCAAAGAGAATGTCGACATCACGCGGCGGGCGAACCCGGGTGAACTTCCCCCAAGAGCCGATCAGAATTCGGTTCATGGAAGTGTCACTGCTGTTCCAGTAACCGCGGATCAGGCAGGAGACGACACCCCGATGCCTATTCTCCACAACGTTGGCCTGATCCTCGGTGATCTTCAGGTTTTCAAGAAATGCTCTGCAACCAGGCCGGACATAGTACCACATTGTTGCTCCGCCAGCGGCAGCGAGGAAAGTCCAGCTCCCTATCCGCTACGGAAGTCCATCGGCCCGTTACCTCACGACATGCCGAGCTGTCGCCGCACCTCGCCGGTCCCGACGAATTGCGATAACAGCCGGAAGTTCTTTCGTTCGTATCGGACCCTCCCTGCGACCACCGCCGGATGCACTTGCAGGGCGTTGGCAAGATTCATCACGGCCATTGTCGTTGGCCGATCCCGCACTGCGCTCGCTTCCCAAACGGAGCGCGGAATAAGCGCTTCCTCCGCCCATTCGTCAGCCTGTCTTTCCCTGGGATCTTCCCGTCTCCCCTCGAGTTTTCGAAGCGTGAAGTCGTCGACGAAGGCTTCGCCCCTGCCGTTGTCCATGTGTCGACCCACATGGGCCAACTCGTGCAACAAGCAGAACCAGAAATTGTCGATCCTGTCGTATCGCAAAGTGAGTCCGATTACCGGTCTGCCATCACCGAGCCGGAGTGCCACCCCGTCGAGATAGGTTTTCGGCAGATGCCTTTCGATCACGAGTGAAATGCCCCGCTTGACCAGCAATTCCTTCGCCAGCCGCGGACCGCCTTCCGACCAGCTCAGCCGGGCGACCTTCGTCAGGAAGTCCAAGGTTACTGTGCCACGCTTGTAGGTCGTCTTCGGGAGGTCCTCGTTGGCTCTTGCAAGGATATGCCAGCACCACGCCTTGAGCGCATAGGGGTCCGTTTTGGCATTCGCGCGTACGTGATCGTTCTTTCGGTAGAGCGCAGCACCCGCGACGTCCAGTCCCCCCGCCCGTTTGATCAGGTCCCGGATGACATGCTCGGCGCGTCTCGCCAGATCGGGCCTGTCCGGAATCCAGCCCAACTTTGCCATCGACTTGACGGGAAACCGGCTCCACTCCATGTCGGCCCACGGATCGTCTAAGTCGACATCCGGCCCCTGCAGTAGTACGTCCGCCGGAATCCCGAGATGCTGATGTAGCGCGCGCGCCATCGGCATGGTGATTGCGCGCTTACCGGAGAGAACTTCCGAGACCTTAGCGCGGCTTCCGATGAACGAGGCAAGGTCTGCGGGGCGCAGACCTGCCTGATCCATACGAAACTCGATCGCGGCGATCGGACTCGGATAGCCCATCGGCACCTGTTTGCTTTCATACAGTTCTACGAGATCGACCAGGACATCGAGCTCATCGCCCTCAGGGCCGTCGGCTTCCATTTCCATAAGTTCAGAAATCCGGCGCAAAGCCGCCTCGTAGTCCCTTTCGGACCGGATTGGCTTGATATTGGCCATCTCACACCTCCTCCACGTCTACGGAGTCGTACTCGGCATGCGTACCCACAAAGCGGATGTAGACGACGCGATACCGGTAATTAATCTTCACCACGAGGCGATAGTCGTTGCCCTTGATGTTGAAGATCACACGGTTGTCGCCAACGATACTCGCGTTGCCGTACATCTCCTTGAGGGCGGCCGGCGTATCCCAATCGGCTTGCTTCACTTCCCGGTACCAAGCGAGAAACGGCTCTTCGGCATCTGAATGACGCTGCCAGAATTCCCGGAGCGTCTTCTTGGCGATGATCCGCATAAATTATATACACCGTTCCCATTTTCATGTTCAATACAATGTTCCCAATACGGGAACCACTCTATACAATGGCGCAGTCCTCCATGTCAAGAGACCTGGCTGAGCCGAAAGAGCCCTCAGGCGAGACGGGAACACCTTGGGAGGCACTGTTTGGTGCCGGAGCTCCCGTCGTCCTCTTCCCGCCACCACGCGCCCTCCCGCCGATTTCCGACAAAAAATGTTACCGGGAAAGGAAGGCGGGAAAAGGCGGGTCAATTTTGGACGCCTATTGACACACCACCACACACACAGCGTCCGCTTTCGCTCCATCTCCATGTTCGATTCCGGCTCTTACTGGCCACGCATACGCCTCATGACAGCTCACGTGCGAAACAAATTTTTTGCCAACAGTTTACCAACTCGCCATATCGGCCAACCAGAAAATGAAATATTCCTTGAAAACACTTATTTTTCCAAGGACTTAAGATGGTTACGTGGTAGGATTTGAACCTACGACTTTCAGGTTATGAGCATCAAGGTCTATTTTTTGGGACTTATAACGATGGGTTGACGGCGCGTCACGCCGCCAGCTTTCGATCAGTTTCACGGGTCACAGGGGTGGCCGGCGCCAACGCCCCTCGCCGTGCAGACACCCCAGTCCCCGAGGCCAAGATGTTGCGGGCCGCATTCAGGTCCGCGTGATCGGCATGGCCGCACGCCATGCATTCGAACTTCCGGTCGTTCCGGTTTCCCGGATCAGTGAACCCGCAGGCGTTGCACGACTGGCTGGTAAATGCAGGGTTGACCTCGATCAGTTTTATGCACCTGTAGCCGAGCTTCCCCTTCATGCCATGCCAGCCGGTGCTCAGGATCTCCCGGTTGAGACCGGACTTGGCCTTCACCTTCGTGCCGGGGTTCTCGAGCGTGCCCCTGGCCGATCGCGTCATCCCCGCCGTGTTGAGCTTCTCGACAATCACCGTGCTCGCCCGGTTCGCGATCCGGCGGCTGACCTGGTGGTGCCAGTTCTTGCGTCTGTTGGCCCGCTTTCGCTGGAGCCTCCGCAGCCTGAGCCTGGTTCTCATGCGCCGCCGTGACCCCTTGCGCTGGCGGGCAAGCCGGCGCTGGTTGCGCTGGATCTTCGCATCAAGCCGGCCCGTATCGGGCGCGGGGATGATCTCCGCCTCTCCGGTCGTGTCCACCACCGCCACCTGGCGGACGTTCATGTCCACGCCCGCCGAGACCCCGGTGTCGGCACGCTCCTCAACCTCGACCTCGTAGCAGACGGTGACGTACCACTTGCCGGCGATCTTCCTGATCACGGCCTTGACCGGCGTCCCCTCGGGATACGGGTTCCCGCCCTTGCGCCGGATGCGCATGGGACCAACCCGCGGGATGGAGATCATGTCGTCCCTGATGATGACGGCCTGGGGAATGGTGAAGGACGGTGTCGACCCGTGGCGGGACTTGAAGCGTGGATGTCCTGCCTCGCCCCCGAAGAACGCCTTCCACGCATCGGCCTGGTACTTGAGCACGTACCGGGTGATGCTGAAGGAGTACGCGCAAAGCCACGGGATTTCGTTGCGGAGCACGGTGAACTCCTTGCCGAGCGAGAAGAACGAAACCGTCGGTGGCTTCTCTCCGTTGGCCTTCGCGTCCTCATGGGCGTCGTTGTGCTGCCCCAGTATCGTGTTCCAGACGAAGCGGCAGGCGCCCGCCTGTCCGGCCAGGCGCCGTGCGTTGGCCCTGGAGCCTGGCAGGAGCCGGTAGATGATGTTGCGGTATGTGGAGGTTTCGCTCACGCGGTCGGGCCTTCGGCACAAGGTTCGTCTGGTAACGGGAAAGGCTGGCTTCCCGTCACGCGAATACTACACGATCTGCCTGAATTGTCAAGGAATCATCCAAGGTCACGATCAGGCGTTCCCGATCCCTGCAACAGGTGAAATCGGTCGGAATCTGGTGGTGAAACCGCACCGTCAACCCATCCAAATAAGCCCCTTTTTTTTCACCCGAAAACTCACTTTCCTCTGTCCGGTCGTCAAATCAGGTCGCACGAGGCAAAGACAGGAGCGATCTTCCCCAACTTGAGTAACACGCTCAACAGTACTTGCGACAGATTCTACACCGTTCTGCCCACTTCAGGCTGGTTGGGGAAATAGTCCTCCAATCCGCCTTCCCGGTATACGTCCGCCGTACAGCAGTGCAAACCTCCCCCGAACGCGTATGCGTCACGAAGATCAACTTCAACAACTTCCATTCCGAGACGGTCGAGTTGCTCCGCCTGATGGACCTCCGATTTCTCCACGCAAACGGTCTTGGGATCAAGCACGAGGACATTCATCGACAGCCATGTCGACGAATAGCACAGCGGCGGCGGCGAATTGTGGGCAGGGCGGGCAGCATCGACGATTTCCCAGTCGTTCCGCGTGAACAGTGCTCTCTGATCGTCCGGTAGACGGCGTTCGGGATTGTTCAGGATGAGGCCCGGCCTGATGGGCGTGAAGGTCGCATCGATATGAATCGGGTACGGGTCTCCCGGGAAATTTGCTGCATGGACCCTGTGTTCCGGAAAATGGCGCCGAATCCATTCGATTCCCTTAAGGTTGGTGGTGAACCCGTGCTGTACAACCAGGTCCTTTCCGAATCGCAGGACATCCGCCGCGTCGAACAGCGGTTCCTCCTCCGTCGTCACGAAGAATTTTTCAGCGGTCCACTCCAGCCTGGTTTCGATGCTGATGTTTCCGGAAAGGTAATCGGGGCGATAGTCGCCGTCGGTCAGCCTCGGTTTCGGCGCAGCCTCGTGTCGAAAGTTCGGGTCCTCCTCCCAGTACCTCTTCAAAAGTGGACGGTAGCACAGGTATTCGAACCAGCGGCAACGATAGGACATTGTCGCTTCCAGGATTTCATTCCCGACCGTCAGCAGGACATCGCGGGGCGGCATGCATCCGAATCCGCTGCCGGTTTCGAAATCCGGCGTGATGACAGGTTGGGAAAAGTCTATCGGTGTCGGGCGGTCAACCCTGATGCCGCGACCGCGCAGCATTTCGGCAAATGCGTCAAGCAACTCGTTGCCCCGATCGATCATGTCCCGGGGTCGTTTCCCCCATTGCCCCCTCATGTCGGAATCCTCGGGGACCTTTGCTTCGAGGGCCGGCTCCGGCGGCGGAATGTGACAGTCCGTCGCATATCCGACGATGACGTGCTTGAGCGGGTCCCATTCGTTCCAACTGTTGACCCGCGTCCTGTCCGGTGACCAGTTCACGATCTTCATCCTGTACAAGCGGCTTGCAAGGCCGCGGCCGTTCCCGACGATCGATCCGGCGGCGGTCGGCGAGCTTCGTTACCACATCGCGAATCGCGATTTCACCGAATCCGATCGTGACTCATTTGGCGACCGCTCCGGCAACAGTCAACGGCATCGGGCTTCACACGTGACTGCAATCGGTGGAACGACCAAATCGGTCAGCAGGAGAAGGGTACGGGATCCGGATTACACATGCGCATATCCCGATCTCACCGTCATGGGGGTTTCGGTTTCAGCACAACAGCTCGAGCGTACGCACGCTTTCGCGGCACGTCCAGGCATCGTGCAGAGAGCACGGACGCGTCCCTCGGCGAAAGCTTGTCAAGAACCATGAGAAGAAACCGGTCGATTTCCGCATCCGATGTCACCCGGTCATCGCCCGGGGGGCCGACGACGATGACCACTTCGCCGCGAATGGAACGGGGTTCGCCGGACAGTCTGCCCGTGACCTGGTCAACGAGTTCGCGCAAACTGCCGGTCAACACCTCCTCGTGGACCTTGGTCAATTCCCGGCAAATCGATGCCGGGCGGTTCCCGCCGAACTCCGCGGCGAGGTCAGCCAGTGCAGCACCCAGACGCGCCGGGGATTCGAACAGGACTACGGTCGCCTGGATATCGGAGATTTTCCGGAGAAACGCCCTGCGGGCAGCGGGGCGGGCAGGCATGAATCCGGCGAACAGGAACCTGTCTGTCGGTTGGCCCGATACCGCCAGCGCTGCAAGAACCGCGGAAGGTCCGGGCGCGTGGAACACGTTTAGACCGGCCTGGCGGAATTCCTGAACCAGCCGGAAACCGGGATCGGCAACTAGGGGCGTACCGGCATCGGACGTCAATGCGACTCGGGCTCCCCCGGACACGGCGGAAAGAAGACGCTTTCGTTGACTGGCGCTGCTTCGATCGTCGTAACGAAACAGTTTCCGGCCCTTGAGGGGAATGCCGTGAATGGACAGCAATTGCCGGATCCTCCGTGTATCTTCGGCGGCGAGGATGTCCGCCTCGTTGAGGATATCCAGCGACCTCAGGGTGATGTCCCTGGCGGCGCCGATCGGCGTCGCAACGATGTACAGCCCGGGCTCGAGGTTCGACTGACCACAATCGGAGTTCATCGGAACATGGTCAGGCCGGGCTGCCCAGGCCGCCGGCAAGGAGGAATCCCCGAAATCGCGATTCGCAGCGCACCATTGGGAAAGCCGTCAAATCGCCGGCTTCGCCCGCATGTTTGCCAGGCCTTTGTTCGTTGGCACGAACTGTCGAGTTCGCCGGAACCATTCTTCCAACTCCGATCAGCAAGACGAGTGCAGCGTGAAACAAGCGGACTCGACTTGTCGAGCCAGCCAAGTCCCACATCTGGTCGACTCCTCGCTTCCCGGTTTCAGGGGGAGCACGAAATTCAGGGTAATGTCTCGCATCCCGGCGGCTCGATTGCCAGCAAATTCAGACCAACCCTTCACCTGTGCAACGTCGGCCCTGTCCCGATACGACACGGACTGACATTCAACCCTGCCAGCGCCGCCGGCCGTAGGCTAACCGTCAACATTTACTTCCATTTTTCCAAAAATTATATTGTTTTCAGGCGTCGGGAATCCGGGGATCATGGCCGAAATTCGCAGTGTCACAGTAGTCCGGTTTCAGGAGGGAAATTAAAATGGACCAGTTAAATTCATTCATCAATTCGGTGAACGCATTCGCCTGGGGTCCGCCCATGCTGGGCATTCTCGGTGTCACCGGCGTCTTGTTGACCCTCGGTCTCGTCTTCATGCCATGGCGGAAGGTCGGTTACGGGTTTCGCCTGCTTTTCGACAAGGATGCTGTCGCCGGCGAGGGCGAGGTCAAGCCGTTCAACGCCCTGATGACGGCATTGTCGGCAACCGTGGGGACCGGAAACATCGCTGGCGTTGCGACCGCGATCGCCCTGGGTGGTCCAGGCGCCATTTTCTACATGTGGCTGATCGCTCTTTTCGGAATGGCAACAAAATACGCCGAAGCGGTTTGTGCGGTGACGTATCGTGAAGTCGACGCGTCCGGCAAGTACGTCGGCGGTCCGATGTACTACCTGCGGAATGGCGTCGGGGAATTCGCTCCCGAACTCGGAAAATGGCTTGGGCTGCTCTTTGCGATCTTTGGGGCCATCGCCTCCTTCGGGATCGGAAACGCGGTTCAGGTCAATTCGATGGCCGCCGCCCTCGGCAGCAGCTTCGGATTGCCGAACTGGATTACGGGAGTCGTAGTCGCGGCACTGGTGGCTGTCGTGATTATCGGCGGAATCCGCAGGATCGGTGAAGTTGCCGGCAAGCTCGTCCCGGCAATGATCGTGCTCTACCTTGGCGCGGCTCTCCTGATCATCATCATCAACATCGCCGAAGTCCCATCGGCGATCGGGATGATTTTCACCTACGCGTTTACGCCAGCCGCCGCGACCGGCGGGTTTGCCGGTGCGGCCGTTGCAGCCGCCATACGATTCGGCGTCGCACGAGGTGTCTTTTCCAACGAATCGGGACTGGGGTCCGCTGCGATCGCACACGCGGCGGCACAAACCAACAGCCCCGTTCGGCAAGGCATCATCGCCATGCTTGGAACGTTCATCGATACGATCATCGTGTGCACGATGACGGCGCTCGTCATCCTGACGTCCGGCGCCTGGACAATGACGGGAGCCGACGGCGGTGGCCTCACGGGCGCGGTCTTGACGTCCACGGGCTTCCAGGAATCCATCGCGGGAGGCCAGTACATCGTCACCATCGCGTTGGCAGTCTTCGCCTTCACCACCATTCTTGGATGGTCGTACTATGGCGAAAGGTGCTGGCAATACCTGTTCACCGAGAAAAGCCTGTACATCTACCGCGGATTGTGGGTGCTCGCGGCCTTGTCATTCGCCAATGTCAAGGTCGACTTCGTGTGGAACCTGTCCGACACGCTGAACGGGCTGATGGCCGTGCCCAACCTGATCGGGCTCCTGCTGCTTGCGCCGATGGTGTTCAAGGTCACGCGCCAGTACTTCGACGATTTGGGTCAGCCGTTATCCGCCACACCGATGGTAAAGGCGTAACGCGCTTTCCCAATGGCGTGACTCGACGGCACGATGTCGTCGGAAATCTCGAGGGGGCGGTCGAAAATTCGACCGCCCCTTTTTTTGCAATTCGATTCAGGTCCCGATGTTCTCGGCATGACTTTCTGCCACCCTGCATGCCATATGCGACATTGAAACCTCCTCAAGGTGGCGCTCCTGCCTTGTTTCTGCCTGGACGATCCGGCAATGGGCGAAGCGGCAAGAGTGCTGGCAAGGGGACGTTCGGCGGTCATGCGCGCCGATCACGGTCCGGTCGAGGCTGGAAAGGACATGGGGGGCGCGTGCCACGCGGTGGAAGAACCGGGATTGGCCGCGAAACTGGCACTTCTTCTCGGCGGGATGCCTGCACAGGGCCAGTTCCCGGACCAGATCCTGGCGGTTGTGACGAAATCTGACTTGGACCGGAACGCATGAAATTCTCCGCCAACTTGGGGTTCCTCTGGACCGACCGTAGCCTTCCTGAAGCCATCCACGCCGCCGCCGCCGCCGGATTCTCCGCGGTTGAATGCCATTGGCCGTATGATACGCCGTGCTCGGAGGTCAAGGCCGCGCTCAGGGCCACTTCGCTTCCCTTGCTCGGGCTCAATACCCTGCGCGGCGATCCCGCAGCGGGCGAGCACGGACTTGCCGCGTTACCGGGCCGTGTCGGGGAGGCCAGGGCCAATATTGACAAGGCATTGAACTATGCTGAGGCCGTCGGCGCCCGAGCCGTGCATGTCATGGCCGGACACGCATCCGGTCCAGAGGCGGAAAGGACCTTTGTCGAAAATCTGCGCTATGCCTGCGCACGCGCAGGCGACCGCACTGTCCTGATCGAGCCACTCAACCGCTTCGATGCACCGGGCTATTTCCTGCAGACAACAGACCAGGCCAGCTCGCTTATCGGGTTGATCGGCGAACAGAACCTTAAGCTGATGTTCGATTGCTATCACGTTGGCCGCACCGAAGGCGATATCACGACGCGTTTGCGGGACCTCATGCCAATCATTGGACATATCCAGTTTGCCTCGGTCCCGGACCGCGGCCCGCCGGACCGTGGAGAATTGAACTATCGCGTGATCTTCCGCTCGATCTCGGATCTGGGTTGGACCCGACCTCTTGGTGCCGAGTACAGGCCAGTCGGACAGACAGAGCAAAGTCTTGGATGGATGAGCGAATTCTAGTTGCTTCGTTTTGCGCACATGCCCTGATGAAGGCCAGATCTGCGGCGAAGGAGTGCGGTGCGGCTTGCGGCATGCAGGAACCGCAACCTGTGAGGCAAATGTCAAGAATTACGCATGAGTTCCGGTTGGCATCCCTACCCGCCACCTTTCCCGCCCGACCATGGCATTCCGCCGTATTTTCCGGGTTGCCTGCAACATGCGTTTTCCGGCTCATCGAATCCGTGTAAGGCACGATGGCGACTGCAGTCACCTGGACGGTGTTGCCGGATGCCGTTCGGATTGCTCCGGGCCCGGCGAAAACGTTTCGGGCCTTCGCCAACTGGGAGATAGATCGGTGACCGGAATCTCAGTAATCAGGCTGACCCCATCGATCGGAGCGGAAATCGCCGGCATTGATCTCGCCGATCCACCCGACGACGAAACCTGTGACACTCTCTATCGGCTTCTGATGGAACACCAGGTCATATTTCTCAGGGGACAATCCATGAGTCCGGCAGCACACATGGCGCTCGCAGAAAACTTCGGGGCGCCTGAACCGCCACACCCGGTCTATCCCCACGTCGAAGGCTATCCGTCAATCATGCGACTCGACTTTGGCGGAGATGCAGTTCCCGATACCGACGTGTGGCACACGGACGTGACGTATCAGGGCTCGCCGCCATTTGCGTCGGTTCTTCATGGCCATACGATTCCGCCGGTCGGCGGCGATACCCTGTGGCTTTCGATGACGGCGGCCTACGAAGGGCTCTCCCCCGGTCTCAAATCCGACCTTTCCTCCGTCCGATGCGTTCACGACATGGGGGATTTTCGGAACAATTTCACCAGGGGCGAACCTGACGGACAGGCATCGGCGCTCGCGGATGCACACTCCCGAATGGGAAGCGCCATCCATCCGCTTGTTCAGACACACCCGGCGACCGGCCGAAAATACCTGTTCTGCAACCCAGGCTTCACGGTCCACGTCGAGGGAATGACGGCTTCCGACTCGTGGAGTTTCCTCGGTTTCCTGTTCGATCTCATCATTCGGCCAGAATACCAGGTCCGTTTTCGATGGACGCGCGGCGACGTGGCAATCTGGGACAACAGATGTACCATGCATTACGCCCTCGGAGATTATGCACCGCAAAGAAGGATCATGCACCGGATCACGGTCACCGAAGATCGAAGACTCGAGACTTTTCCTGCGAGATAGCCGCTACACCGGAACTCCGGTTCATGCCGATTTCAATGTTGCGCCGCGGCATCGCACCGAGGGGACGGCCTTGGCCCCGGACGGGAACCGGTTGACGGCTCAATGATCGCAAGTCGGGTCGGCAGGCCGGTGCACGTAATCCTTGATCGACGCCTTCTTGCGATGTCCCGTCCGGTCTTCAGTGAATCAGCCGATCTCGTCCACCCTGACAACCCGGCCTTCGGCAACCGATTTCAACGCTGCCTCGGCGAGCACCAACGCTTTCCGTCCATCCTCGAAGTCTACCTGGACCTGCCGGTTGTTTTCGATTGAATCGACGAAGGCATCTATCTCGGCGTCAAACGCCTCGCGGTAGCGCTCGATGAAGAACTCCAGGTATGGTTCGGCCGCTTCGACATGGTTTGCCGAAAACTTGCGCACTTCGTTCGGCTTTCGATTCAGGCTCTGGACCATCCCGTCGGTACCCAGGAGTTCAACGCGCTGGTCGTAACCGTACGTCGACAAGCGCGACGTATTGATGTGGCATTGCTTTCCGCTGGCCGTGCGCATGATGACCATCGACGTGTCATAATCGTCAAGTTCGTCCATCAGCGCGGGATCGATCAACCTCCCTCCTATGGCAAAAACCTCAACCGGTTCTTCGCCCAACATGAAACGTGCTAGGTCGAAATCGTGGATCACCATGTCGCGAAACAGGCCTCCCGATTCCGCGCAGTAGGACCTGGTCGGCATGCCAGGATCGCGCGACGTAATGATGACCTGTTGGAGATCGCCGATTTCACCTGCGGCCGCAGCATCGTGGGCGGCCCGATGGCTTGGATCGAAACGGCGGTTGAAACCGATCTGAATCGGCACACCCTTGCCCACGACCCTTTCGGCGCAGGCATTCACGCGCGCGAGCGAAAGGTCTATCGGCTTTTCGCACAACGCTGGCTTGCCGGCAGCGACGGCGGCTTCAATGTAGTCCGCGTGGGTCGGCGTCACTGTCGCGATCAGCACCGCGTCCACATCGTCTGAAGAAAATACGGATTCGGGATTCTCCGCGGCGGAAATTCCGTGCGTTTCCGCAACGTCTGCCGCTGACGGTGCGTGGATATCATATACGGTCGCGAGGCGCGCGCGCGGGTGAGCCGCAATGTTGGAGGCGTGCATCCGTCCGATCCGGCCGCAGCCGAGAACCGCAATTCTGAGCATGTTCATTCTCCCTGTTTCGCCCGCAAGCTTCATTGCAATTTGATTGAACTGTCAATCACCACTCTGCGGTGGCGCGAAAAACACGTGGTCCGGCCATCCGTTTTCGGAGAATATGCCTGTCATCAACGCACGTGCGCCGGAAAACAACCCGTTCACCCCGCGTCTGCCGGAAATCACCATCGATGGCGATATCACGGACATCGTAGCCTGTTGGAAATACCTGTCCTGCAGGATTGGCTGCCGCGCGCCAACAGTGCACCGTTTTCGCAAGCCAAGAGCCCACAGGTCCGGCCTGGCCCGATAAAACCACTGTATGTACCGGCAGGCCGATGGTAGCTTCCCACCGTTCGGTGCAGGGGATCAGCGGCGATGGGAGATTTGGAAATACTCGTTGGGACTACCAAGGGCGCGTTCCTGATCGCGGGCGGGCGCGAGCGCAGCGGATGGGCCGTTCGCGGCCCATTCTGTGACGGATGGCCCGTCAACCACGTTACCGGTGATCCCGAAACCGGCACGATCTGGGCCGGCGGGGGAGGCGACTGGCATGGCGCCGGTGTTTGGCGGTCCGATGATGGCGGGAACAGCTGGCAGGTCGTCAAGCTCACAAAGGGCCAGATGGATGACTGGGCGGCGAACGATCCCGACTTTGCCCAGATGATCGGCTGGACAGACGATCCCCTGCCCTTTGGCGGCGCGTTCTCGCAGATCTGGAGCCTCGCATTCGCCCACGGCACGCTTTACGCCGGCACAAAGCCCGCTGGCCTCTTGGCCAGCTGCAATCGAGGTGAGACATGGAAGCGGGTCGAGACGCTGACCAGCCACCCTTCCGCGGACAGTTGGCCACCGGGCGCGGCAGGACTAATCCTTCACACAATTGTCGCACACCCCGCCGACCCGCGGCGGATCTGGGTCGGCATATCCGCTGCAGGAGTGTTTTCGACCGAAGATGGCGGCGTGACATGGGAGCGACGCAACCGTCTGTCGAACGCCAACGCCTGCGAAGGGCACGATCACCCGGCCGCGCCCCGGGATGGCGAAACCGGACACTGCGTGCACAACATGATGCGCGCGCCGGGCGAGGGAGACGTGCTTTTTCAGCAGAACCATCACGGGGTCTGGCGCTCGAACGATGGAGGACGCAGCTGGGACGACATAAACGCCGGCCTGCCTTCGACCTTCGGGTTTCCGATCCTGGTACATCCCCGCGACCCCGCGACGGTCTGGACGCTGCCGCTCAACGGCGACATGGAGGGCCGCTTTCCTCCCGATGCAGCTGCAGCGGTATGGCGGACGTGCGACGGGGGCGGTTCATGGCAGGCCCTGCGCAAGGGGCTGCCGCAGAAGAGCTGTTATTTTACCGTGCTCCGCCAGGCGATGGCGGGTGATGCGCGCGAACCGGCCGGAATCTATTTCGGCACCAATTCTGGTTCGGTCTTTGCCAGCCTCGACGAGGGAGAAAGCTGGAGCGAAATCGCACAGCACCTGCCGACGATCCTGTCCGTGGAGGTCCTGGACCGGACCTAGCCATTCGATTGTTTTTCAGTGGGCCAAATGCGAAGACGGAATTGAGGGAAAAGCGCTTGATACTGCGAAAGCGATTCCGTTCATTGGGCGCATCCAGGTGCAGGCGCTTCTTCGGCTTTTCCGGAAACGCGACACGTCGGAAAGACTGATCCCCCTGTAGGGACCCCGAGAATTCCCGCGTCGGCGGCCGTGCGCTTCGCACGCCGAATTCAAGCCGGAAATGAACCGATGCTCATGCAGAAATCTCGACGACCGCCAGATGAAATCAGCATGGCTGATCATCCACAGGCAGGGCGGGCCCGAAGAGAAGGGTCCGGGTCGGCCATGGAGATGAAGCGCCGAGTTGCTACGACCGCGCAAGAAGATCGTGAGATGCGAATTGCGCCGATTGCCGCGCGGGAGAACAGCGGATTCGACGGTCGTTTACGAATGCCAGCCCGGGACTCCGGCAGTATGCTGCCCAATTCGCCTGCGATTATCAGGTCTTCAGGTCTCGGCTGCGCGTCATTCCCCGACTTGTGCCGTCAGGTCGTCGCAGCTTCACCGATGTTGTCGACGCCGCGTTCCTCCAGGAGCGTGGTGAGCCAGTCCGGATCCATTTCCGGTACCGAAGACAGCAACAGGTCCGTGTAGGGATGGTGCGGCGGTTTGAACATTTCATCCTTCGGACCCTGCTCGACGACCTGGCCCTGCTTCATCACCACAACCTCGTCGGCGATTGAACGAACCGTGGCGAGGTCGTGGGTGATGAACATGTAGGCTAGGTTGAGTTCCTGCTGCAGCCGGTCGAGCAGTTTCAGGATACCTTCCGCAACCAACTGGTCCAGGGCGCTCGTCACCTCGTCGCAGATAATGAAGGTCGGATCGGCCGCAAGCGACCGGGCGATTCCGACCCGCTGCTTTTGGCCGCCGGAGAGTTCCGGTGGATAGCGGCCGTAGAACTTCGAAGGATCCAGTTCGATCATGTCGAGCAGTTCGTCCACCCGGTTCTTCAGACCGGTTCCCCTCAGGCCCCCGTAAAACTCCGCAGGCCGGCCAATGATGTCACCGATGCGGACCTTGGGATTGAGGGCCGTGTCGGCCATCTGGTAAATCATCTGGGCCTGCCGAAGCTGATCCTTGGTGCGGGAAAGATAATTGGCGGGAAGTTCCTCTCCCTGGAACAGGATGCGGCCACTCAGGGGCGGCAGCAGGCCGGTGATGCACCGGGCGGCCGTGGACTTGCCGGAGCCGGATTCACCCACCACGGCGACCGTCATGCCCGCGTGGACGTCAAAGGACACGTCTTCGAGAACTTTCACCGGTCCATATGCCGCGTCGATGTTTTCAACCGCGACGACGGGCACGGCATCACCGCCCGGCCGCGGCTTCTGCTTACGCTGGAAGCTGCGGACGGCCCACAGGCTCTTGGTGTAGTCCTCCTGCGGGTTCTCGAGCATCGACTTGGTGTCGGCCTCCTCGACCTGGTCGCCCTTCAGCAGCACCTTGATCACGTCTGCCATCTGCGCAACCACGGCGAGATCATGCGTGATGTAGATCGCGGCCGTGTTGAACTGGTCGACGATGTCGCGAATTGCGGCAAGGACCTCGATCTGCGTTGTCACGTCCAGCGCGGTCGTGGGTTCGTCGAAAATGATCAGGTCCGGCCGGCAGGACATGGCCATCGCAGTCATTGCACGTTGCAGTTGCCCGCCGGAAACCTGGTGCGGATAACGGAATCCGATCTCCCGCGGGTTGGGAAGGCGCAGGCGATGGTAGAGCTCCATCGCGTCCTCCTGGCTTTCCATGCGCTTGCGGATGCGATAATGGACCGGCGCTTCGGTATGCTGGTCGATCAGCTTGTGGGCTGGATTGAAAGAGGCCGCTGCGGATTGCGCGACATAGGCGATTCGTGAACCGCGCAAACGTCGCCGGTCCGTCTCCGTCGTTGTCGTCAGTTCCAGGCCATCGAATTCGACCGAACCTCCGGAAATCCGGCACCCGTCGCGCGCAAAGCCCATGGCGGCCAGCCCGATTGTCGATTTACCCGCGCCGGACTCGCCGATCAGCCCCATGACTTCGCCACGCCGCAGAACCAGGTCCACACCGTGAACGATTTCGAACCATTTCTCGTCGGCATAGGCCTCGATCCGGAGACCCTCGACCTTGAGAAGGACGTTACCCTTTTCTGCCATGTCGATTACTCCTTCAGGCCGGTCGAGCGGAACAGCATCCAGTCGACGACCATGTTGACAGCCACAGTCAGCAAAGCGATCGCGCCTGCGGGGATCAGCGGAGTGAGTTCACCGAACGAGATGAGCGTCGCATTTTCCCGCACCATCGATCCCCAGTCGGCCGTCGGGGGCTGGATGCCCAAACCGAGGAAAGACAGCCCCGCGACAAGCAGGAACACGAAACAGAATTCGAGACCGAACTCGGCAATCAGCGGCGCCGTCGAGTTCGGAAGGATTTCCTTTCGGATCAGGTACCACATCCCTTCGCCCCGCAGCTTGGCAGCTTCGATGTAGTCCATGACGACGACATTTCCGGCAACGGCCCGCGTCAGGCGGTAGACCCGCGGCGAATAGATTACGCCGATGATGATCACCAGGATAACGAGGTTCGTGCCGAAGATGCTGAGGAGAAGCAGTGCAAAGATGAGCGACGGAATCGACATGACCACATCGATCACCCGGCCCATGATCTGGTCGAACCAGCCCTGCTTGACGGCGGCGATCATGCCGAGGAGAGCGCCGATGACGAATGCGATCGACGTGGCAACCAGCGCAAGCCCGACGGTATTCCGCGCACCGTAGACAAGCCTGCTGAACATGTCGCGGCCAAGCTGGTCGGCACCAAGCAGCATCTGTTCGTCGGCCGGGGCGAAGGACTGCGAGATGACTTCGGCCTCGCCGTATGGCGCGATCACCGGCGCGAAGATTCCGAGGACAGCGTAGGTGAAGATCACGAACATCCCGAAGGCCGCCGTCAGCGGCGCTGTCCGCAGCGCCCGCGCCGTGTGCGGTCCGGAGATGATGATCAGGAATTCGCGGAACGAATAGGCCGTCCCGGCGGCCAGGGCCAGGAGTCCGGCGGCAATGGTAACGGCCCAAAGCGCGTCCTCGCCTCCGACAATCCCCATGACGAACGACGCGAGGGTGAGGGAGAAAAGCAGCAGGAAAGCTTCGCGCTGCCTGAAATGGGCTGCGAGGCAGGAACCGCTGATGAGCAGGGCGTAGTAACCGATGACAAAGTAATTCATGACGGTCGCTCCCTACTTCGGATGACGCAGGCGCGGATTGGTAAGGATCGCTCCCACATCCGCCGCGAGGTTGAGGAGGATGAACGTCGCCGCGAAGATCAGGCAGCAGGCCTGCACCACGGGGAAGTCCCGTTTTGTTACCGCGTCAACCAGGAGTTGGCCGATCCCCGGGTAAACGAAAACGACCTCCACGAGAACGACACCGGTGATGAGATAGGCAAGGTTGAGTGCCACGACGTTGATGATCGGTGCCAAGGCGTTGGGAAGTGCGTGCAGCGTGATCACTTTCCAGCCCGGCGCCCCCTTGAGGCGGGCCATCTCGATATAGGGTGACGCGAGCAGATTGATGATTGCCGCACGGGTCATCCGCATCATGTGTGCGACAACGACCAGGACCATGGTCAGCGCAGGCAGAAACGTCCGTTCCAGAAGCTCGAAAAAAGACATGTTTTCGCTCAAGCTGGCGATGGAAGGAAACCAGCCCGTCTGGACCGAAAAGTAGAGGATCAGGATGTAGCCGAGGAAGAATTCCGGCGACGAGATCGATGTCAGCGTTGCGACGTTGGCCACACGGTCGAAAATGGAGTTTCGGAGCAATGCGACGATAATACCGAGTATGATCGCGACGGGAACCGCGATGACCGCGGCGTAAGCCGCAAGGAACAGGGTATTCGCGAACCGCGCACCGATCACCTCGGAAACCGGTTGCTGGTTGAGAAGGGAGACACCGAAATCTCCGACAACGGCGCCGGCCAGCCAACTCATGTAGCGGACGGGCGCAGAGCGGTCGAGGCCGAGTTCCTTGCGCAAGGCGGCCAGTGTCTCGTCCGTCGCTCCCTGGCCGAGAACCGCCTGCGCGATGTCTCCCGGCAACAGTTCGACCGCACCGAAGATCAGGGCGGAAATCACAAGCAGTGTCACAAGGCCCAGGCCGAGCCGCAACAGAATGATTCGACCTACGTCAGCCATCGTGTCCTCCGTATGCCCTGGTTACCCGAGTTCGAGGTGGATTGCATTCGATCGTTCGCGATGAAGGCGCAGGCGGGCCAACCCGGAATCCGGGCGTGCATGTCGTTTCTCTGGCCGACGACCACAAGGATCCACGTTGTGCCGCAAGCAATCCCCCCAGAAGGCCGGCGCAAATCGGAACCGGCCCAATGACCTCGAATATGATCGAAAAACGTTTGTTCGCAAGTGGAATTTTCTGTACTCTCGGCGCACGCATCCAATTTTCAGGACAAAGGAGCACCGTGCCAATGTCGAATGCAGAAATATCCAACGTCGTGAAACGCATAACGGCTGCCGGTCGGCGGAACAGGATTTCCCGCCGCGAGTTCATGGTCGAGGCCACGGCCGCCGGAATGACCATTGCCGCCGCGTCTTCCCTTTGGGCCAGCAACGCCGCGGCAGAGACCCCGAAACAAGGTGGGACGTACCGGCTTGGCCTGCATGACGGGAACACGGCCGACCAGATGGATCCGGGCAGGTACCAGAGCGTCGGCGAAATCCAGCTTGCCCATACCCACCGCAGCTACCTGACCGAGATCACGGCAGATAACGGGCTCGGCGGAGACATGGCCGATTCCTGGAGCGCGACGCCCGATGCTAAGGTCTGGACCTTCGAGTTGAACAAGGACGCCACCTTCCAGGACGGCCGGAATTTCACGGCCAACGACGCCATCGCTTCGCTGAACCATCACCGTGGCGAGAACACAACGTCAGCGGCGAAACCGCTGCTCGAGAGCGTGACGGATATTCGCGCGGACGGCGATCACACGATCGTCATCGAACTGAGCCAGGGATTTGCCGACCTGCCGTGGGTGATGACCGACTACCACCTGACCATGTTGCCTGCCAAGGAAGACGGTACGATCGAGTGGGATACCGGCGTCGGTGCAGGACCCTACCGGATCGAGAACCACGATCCGGGAGTTTCTACCAACCTCGTTCGGCATGACGGGTGGCACCGGGAAGGCGCTTACTTCGACTCGATCGAAATCACCATCCTCAATGACCCGAATGCGCGGCAGACGGCGCTTGTCACGGGAGCCGTCGACGCAATCTCCTCGGTGGACCTCAAGACCCTCGCGCTCTTGAGCCGCAGCCGCGATGTCGATGTTGAAAACGTGCCGAGCGGATCCGCGATCACGCTGCCGATGTTCTGCGACCACCCGCCGTACGACAACGTCGATGTGCGTCTGGCGCTGAAGCACGCGATCGACCGCGAGGAAATCGTGGAAAAGATCCTGTTCGGAACCGGAACCCCCGGCAACGATTTCCACGTTTCTCCCAACATGCCCTACTGGCCGGATATCGAGCAGCGGAAGTACGATCCCGACCAGGCGAAGTTCCATCTGAAGCAGGCGGGCATGGATGAACTCAACGTCGAGCTTTCCGCGGCGGACAGCGTGCTTCCCGGAGCGGTCGACATGGTGGTTCTCTACAGCGAGCAGGCAAAGAAGGCCGGCATCAATATCAGGCCGGTCCGCGAGCCGAACGACAGCTACTGGGCGGATGTCTGGCTGAAGAAACCGTTTGTCTTCGTGAAGTGGGGCGCACGCCCGACTCCGGACAACATGTTCACGCTGGCCTACAGTGCAGATGCCGCATGGAACGAAGCGCACTGGAAAAACGACCGCTTCAACGAATTGCTGCTGCTCGCCAAGGCGGAACTCGACGAGACCCTGAGAGCCGAGATGTACCGCGAGATGTGCCAGATCGCCCGTGACGACGGAGGCACGATCATTCCGCTCTTCGTCAACTTCGTTTACGCCCGGCGGTCGAATGTTCGCCGGGGGGAAAGCCTGGCCGCGAGCTGGGAGTGCGATGGCGCCAGGTCCGCACATCGCTGGTGGTTTGCCTGATCCCGGGACTTAGTCCCGACGTCGCCATGAATGCTTCGGCAGTGACTTCTGCCGGGCATTCTGGCGGCGTTCCTGCGCCAGGGGAATGACGGGCGCTACCCGGATACGCAGACCGTCTCATACTCATACCCGGTGAACTGAATGCGACCCGACCGGTTCGCCGGTTGCGTCGGCATGATGCACACTGCGCACTGCGAACCCGGCGTGATATGTCGCATCGCGTAAAATCCGGAATTCGGGAAGACCGCGGGTCATCGTGTTTCAGGGGCGAACGGAACGGAAAGGTAGTCCGGTCAGGCCCGCATTCTCGGTTTTGCGGCGCAGAGACCCGTACAGCACAAACTGCGTTCGAAGGTCCCTGCGCCAGCCGGGTCCCGTTGGCCCGGCCGTCGTCGCTTGGCGACGCGACCGACCGGTCAGGAAGCTTCCGGCCAATTCCCCCCGGCGCTGCCGGACACAGGCGCGATTCTTCTCCGGGCACCCATCAGGCTGTCGCCTGCCTCAAGTGACAATGTTCAGGAAAGGTTCAAACCGACCGGAAACCGCATGGATTTTCGGAACTCTGACTTCATGCGGTTTCACTCGGCAAGTCGAATCCGCTGTTCCGGAATCCGGAAATGCACCGCGTTCCGCGGAACCGGAACACCAAGAGATTCCAATCGGACGTCCGACAAGCCATGCTCGTTCCGAATGGCGAACGGAGCGTCGCTGGCGACAGGCATGTTCGGTTTCTCCTTTTGACCGGTGTTGGCGGGAAACAGGAGGTGGACTCGCGTTCTGATTCAGCATTATCCTCTTATGTAGAGCGGCAGAAGCGTCCAAACCCAGGGAGGGAGAAATGGACTCATCTAAGAAAACGGAAACGTCTGGCCGCACTTCGAAAGAGTCACGGACTGAGCACGGAAAGACAGACGCAAACCAGGACGGCGAAAGCGCGGGGCCAAGAAAGATCAAGAACAATCGCTACGAGAAGGAACTGTTCAAGCTGCAGCTCGAACTCGTGAAGATGGTTGCGTGGATCAAGCACGAAGGGCTCAAGGTGGTCGTCGTCTTCGAGGGTCGTGATGCAGCCGGCAAGGGTGGCGTCATCAAGCGGATCACCCAACACCTGAGTCCCCGCATCTGTCGGGTCGTTGCACTGCCCGCCCCTACCGAACGCGAGAAGACGCAGTGGTATTTCCAGCGCTATGTACCCCACCTGCCTGCTGCGGGCGAGATCGTGCTGTTCGATCGCAGCTGGTACAACCGTGCCGGTGTTGAAAAGGTCATGGGGTTTTGTACCGACAAGGAGTACCGTGAGTTCATGCGCACCTGCCCGGAGTTCGAGCGCATGCTCGTTCGTTCCGGCATCAAGCTCATCAAGTACTGGTTCTCCGTTTCCGACGAAGAGCAGGAGCGCAGGTTTCAGAGCCGGCTTGAACAAGGACACAAACGCTGGAAATTGAGCCCGATGGACCTGGAGTCGCGGCGCCGGTGGGTCGAATATTCCAAGGCAAAGGACGTGATGTTTGCGCACACCGACATCAAACAGGCGCCCTGGTACGTCGTGGACGCGGATGTGAAGAAGCACGCGCGGCTCAACTGCATCAATCATCTCCTGAGCATGGTGCCGTACGACGACCTGACGCCGGAGCCCGTCAAGCTTCCGAAACGCGAAGACGCCGGTGCCTACGAGCGCCCGCCGTTTTCAGACCAGACCATGGTTCCGTCCGAGTATCCCTGAACGGATCGGTTCCAAACGAGTGCGGAGTTCCGGGCACGTGCTCCCGTTTCAGAGTCCGGTGAACGTACGCGCACTCGCCTGAAACCACACGGGCGTTTCCGGGTTCCGAAGATTCTCGTGACCCGAAGCGCGAGCGGCACGTGAACGCGCCGGGCTGCCGGCCGGCGAGGCCAGCCCGGCATCCCGGCTCAAGTGCTCCTGTGCTTCCGTCAGACACACCGACATATCGACGCGACGAACCCTGCGGGACGTTCAGGAAATCGCCTGAATCTCCGCCCGTGCACTTCGCATGTCGCATTCAGGACAGAAAAGCCGGGAAAGAACAGAAGTACGCGCAACGTAACTCAAAATCCGACAGGTGAATCCGGCGTGGGAAAGTTCTGGGTACCCCATTTCCGACCAGTGAGAATCCCGGCAGACAGCCCGCCCGGCACCCTCGACTCGCCGTGCTCGTTCCGGGCGCGGCGTGATCATTGCGCAGCGTGTCGCGAGGATGAACGGAGGGAAGGATGCCGGATCTCCTCTCCGCGACGGCCCTTGAATTCGGCTTCGGCCACGCCGCTGTTTTCCCGGATTTGTCGATTGCCCGGATCCCGCGAGGTTCGAAACCCGAAGTCGTCGTAAACGATTTCAAGCCGCAGCGCCGTCGACGTCAACTGCGCGATGAATACAGCATTCGGAATACGGCCCTTTGCAACCGGGCCTGCGTTCCGGCTGCGGCCGGAGTCGCGACACCCGGGTTTGGCGAACCTCCCGCGGCGCGTGACGAATACCGGCGGCGTATGCCTGAATCAGGCACCAATCCGGTGCGTGCGGCACGAATGGTTTACGTGATCCGGAGGAACGATGACTGAGACGCCAACCCCTTCCGGCCGCCGGATCTGGAACTACACACCGCGACTGCCAATCCAGGTCGCTCCATACTGGGACTGGCCCGCACGCCCGATTGCATCAGCGATCTACCTGTTGCGCAGCTGGAACCCTGTCCAGTTACGTTGCCTGTTCCTGCTCGGCGCGGTCATTACGTGGGTGTTCTTCACGCCAGAGATCGGCCGTGCGGAAACGCTGGCGTTCGATTGGATCGCCGTGGTCTGGGTGCGCAATACGACAATCCTGTTTTTTGCCGCCGGCGGCCTGCATCTGCTGCTCTGGTACTTCCGTGTTCAAGGCGACGAATTCCGCTACGACAAACGCCCCATGATGACGAAGGCCCGGGCATTCTGGTTCAGGAACCAGGTATGGGACAACATGTTCTGGTCGTGCGTCGCCCTTCATTTCTGGACGTTCTGGGAGTGTTTCATCTGGTACGCCTACGCGAACGGTTGGGCGAAAATGATCACGCTTGAAACGAATCCGGTCTGGTTCGTCGCGCTGATCATATTGATCCTGATCTGGGCCGGATTCTATTTCTACGCCCATCACCGGCTGCTGCATGTCGGTTTCCTGTACCGGCATGTGCACTCCTGGCACCACAAGAACATCAATACAGGTCCTTGGTCGGGCCTTGCGATGCATCCGGTCGAGAGCTTTGTCCTCATGTCGGATACATTTTTATTCATCCTGATCCCGGCACATCCCGTCCACGTCATTTTCCTGCTGTTCCACCGCGGTATCGGAGCTCCCACATCCCACGCGGGTTTCGAAAGGGTAACGGTCGGCGGAACGACCGGCGTCGAGGTCGGGGACTTCTTCCACCAACTGCATCACAGGTTCTTCGACTGCAATTACGGGACCTGGGAGACCCCGTGGGATTCATGGTTCGGCGCATTCCAAGACGGTACAAGCGAGGGCGATCAGCTGGCCAGAGTCCGACGGAAAGGTATTCTTTCGGCTGAAAAAGGAAAGCCCGTGTGAATTGACCGCGATTCGGACAAAACCCGTATCACGGGCGGAATCCCTTTTCCCGAAACATCGCGAACGCAGCAGTCAACCCGAGTACGGTCATGCGTGCGGCATTCTCGATGCGCGGGTTTTGCCCGACAACGGCCAGAGCCCGGGCATAGGCATCCGCGAGTCGGTCCGGACCAATCAGCACAACGTTTCTCCCGAGCCAATAGGTGCGCGCAGCGGCGAGTTCGGCGCCGATCAAGGTGCCTGATATTCGCCCGGTCGCCTTTGCCGGTACCAGGCCTGAAATCAGCGACTCCGCCCTGGCCGTGAATATCCGCGCCGCAAGTGATTCGGGACGCGAAATCTGCGTTTCGACCGACGAGGCGAATTCGGCCTCGTCCCAGTTCGACCTGTCCAGGATCTCCCGCAGGACCGTGTACCTCTGCAGTAGACCGAACAACTCACCGGTCATGAAAGTACGGAAACTGACAATTTCGCCGGCACTCAAATGAACCCACTTGGTATGCGTGCCCGGAAGGCAGACGATACCGTCAAACCCCGGATACACCGAAAGGAATCCGGCAATCTGGGTTTCCTCGCCGCGCATGACGTCATGGGACGGCCTGGTCTGGCTGATCCCGGGAAGAATCCGGACAGCCAGCCGACGATCGGTTGTTCGCGGTGCGACCGATTCCTCGGCAGACAGCGGCAAACACGGCGCTGCCCGGTAAGGCGCGGTTTCCCAGCCGCCTTTGGCGCCGGCCATGCCGCAGACAATGACGGGAACAGGACCGGACCCCGGCAACCACCCTTCGATGTTATTCAAAAGAATCGGCTCGAAATCCTCCGGACGAAGGCCATTCATTCCCTGGTCCGTATTCACTTGGGCAAGAACCATGGAATCCCTCGACATTCCCCAAACCCTGAGATTCGAGGTTCCCCAGTCGACACCAATCCAGTTCGGGTTTGCCATGGACGTCGGCACCTCCTGCCCTTTGAGCCAGCCTGTCCGAAAACCCTCCCCTTCCGCGATCGGGTACGGTTTTCCGGATTTGCGGCTGGCGCTCGAACTTTCTTCCCGGTTCCGCCGCCAAAAGAGACAAGGCGGTCGTCCGTTGTCAACCACGGAGCGCCGCCGCGCAACCCTCGAGATTCACGTTGCCCGGGTTCTTCCGGGCGATGTGGTTCGGTCGCATTCAGAACAGGCATCTGTCGCAATCAAGACAGTCGGATGGAAAATTCCGTGAAAAACAGGGCCAGAATTTCACGAGGGCCTCGAAGTGCTGACAGAACCGGCAGTTGACAAACTTCCCTCGCTCGGCGCCGACCTGCGGGCACTGCGGAAGTCCAGGCGGATGACCCTCGCGGCGTTGTCGTCACGGGTCGGACGATCAGTCGGCTGGATGAGCCAGGTCGAAAGGGATATTTCCCAGCCGTCGATCGACGAGCTTCGCCAAATTGCCGGCGCCCTCTCGGCCTCGGTTTCGATCTTCTTTGGACAAGCGGAATCTGTCCCGGAAGAGTCGGGTTACGTCGTGCGCCGCCAGAACCGGCGCCGGCTAGGCCGCCCGGACGCGGGCCTGGTCGAGGAATTGTTGTCGCCCGACCTGACCGACGATTTCGAGGTCGTCCATTCCATCTTCGAAGCCGGAGCAAGCATGGACCATCCCATCCTCAGGCCGACGACCGAGGTCGGCTATATCATTTCCGGCCGCCTCGACATTGAAATCGGCGGAAGCAGGAGGTTTACACTGCAATCCGGTGACAGTTTCCGGTTCAGGCGCGAAGCATACAGATGGTCGAATCCGTACCCTGAACCCGCAACCGCCATCTGGGTCGTTGCGCCACCCGTGTATTGAGGTCACCCCCCGCGCCGATGGAGAAAGCGCGACAGGAGAAACGACGTTGGACAGTGCCGCCGAAAAAAACAGGTTGACCGGCTCATGCCTGTGCAAGGGCGTGTCTTTCGAAATCCGGGAGACACATGACGGAGTCATTGCCTGCCACTGGAGCCAGTGCCGCAAGTCCTCCGGCCATTTTCAGGCCGGCGTCGAAATCGGGACGGACCAGCTGGTCATGTCGTCCGAAGATGGACTCTGCTGGTATCGGGCGTCGGAGGTGGCGACCCGGGGGGTTAGTTCGACATGCGGTTCAAGCCTGTTCTGGAAACCTTACCACGGCAGGTATATTTCCGTCATGGCGGGCGCGCTCGATCATGCCACCGGCCTTCGCCTCGAAAAACACATATTCGTCGCTGACAAGGGTGACTACTACGAGATCGAGGACGGTGTTCCGCAGGAACGAACGCCACCCAGGCACTCTGCGCAAGAATCGGACCAATCGACCTGACCAACCACAGGAAGGGAACGTAGACGATGGCAGAACTCCCGACGACCGCGAGGGTAATCATTATCGGTGGAGGAGCGGTCGGTGCGTCGTCGCTGTATCACCTTTGCAAGTCGGGCTGGACCGACTGCGTACTCCTCGAAAAGAACGAGCTGACCGCTGGTTCGACGTGGCACGCCGCAGGAAACGTACCGACCTTCTCGACGAGTTGGTCGATCATGAACATGCAGAGATATTCGGCAGAGCTCTACCGGGGCCTCGCGGACGCGGTCGATTACCCAATGAACTACCATGTCACCGGCTCAATTCGGCTTGCGCATTCGCGCGAGCGCATGCAGGAGTTCGAACGTGCAAAAGGGATGGGCCGCTACCAGGGCATGGACATCCGGATCCTGTCGTCGGACGAAACCCGCGAGCATTATCCTTTTCTCGAGACACATGAACTCGAAGGCTCGCTCTATGATCCCTATGACGGCGACATTGACCCCGCGCAGCTGACCCAGGCGCTTGCAAAGGGCGCACGGGACATGGGCGCGCGCATTTTTCGCATGACGCCCGCGACCGGGATCAGCCGGAGCAACGGAGAATGGATCGTTCATACCGATGCGGGCGACATCCGCTGCCAGATCGTGGTCAACGCGGCCGGCTACTACGCCCAACGGGTTGGAGAGTGGTTTACCCGGTTCGGGGGACGCCGGGTTCCCATGGCCGTCATGAGCCACCAGTTCATGCTCTCGGAAGAAATCCCGGAGCTCGCGGAATGGACCCGTGAACACGGACGCAAACTCCCGCTTCTTCGGGATGTCGACTCATCGTATTATCTCCGGCAGGAAAAGAATGGCCTGAACCTCGGCCCGTACGAACGGAACTGCAAGGCACACTGGGTAACCCCCGGTGATCCGTTGCCGCAGGATTTCAGCTTTCAGCTGTATCCCGATGACCTTGACCGCCTCGAATGGTACCTCGAAGACGCAATGGCGCGGGTGCCACTGCTCGGTTCCGTCGGAATCTCGCGGGTCATCAATGGTCCCATTCCATACGCGCCGGACGGGAACCCGCTCATCGGCCCGATGCCGGGCGTACCGAACGCTTTTGAAGCCTGCGTATTCACCTTCGGAATTGCGCAGGCAGGCGGCGCGGGCAAGGTTCTCGCGGAATGGGTAACCGAGGGTGAGACCGAGTGGGACATGTGGTCGGTCGATCCCCGCCGGTACACGGATTATACCGACCACGACTTCTGCGTTTCCAAGGCCGTCGAGGTCTACGGGCACGAATACGCGATGCATTTCCCGTGGTACCGCTGGCCTGCGGGCGCCGACCGCAAACTTTCGCCAGTGCACGACAGGGTCGTGGAACTGGGCGGACAGATGGGCGCCTACGGTGGCTGGGAAAGGGCCAACTGGTTTGCCCGGCCAGGCGACGACACTTCGGCGGAGGCGGCCCGCACATGGCGGCGCAACGGCCCGTGGGAGCCCAGGATTCGCGAGGAATGCGAGGCCGTTCGGGACAGTGTCGGCGTCCTGGATTTGCCCGGGTTTTCACGTTTCCGCCTGACGGGATCCGGAGCCGCTTCCTGGCTGCGCACGCTGATCGCCGGCGGACTTCCCAAAACCGGGCGGATGAACCTCGCGTATTTCCCGGATTCACGGGGACGGATCCTGACCGAGATGTCGCTCGTGCGCCATGACGAGGATGACTTCACCCTGATCACTGCCGCGGCGGCCGAATGGCACGATTACGAGTACCTGGAACGGCAACTCGCCGACGGCCTTTCGCTGGCCAACCACACGGCGGAAGTCTCGACCCTGATCGTGACCGGTCCGACATCCCGGGAATTGCTCCAAGGGCTCGCTGAAGCCGACTTCTCGCTTCCATGGCTCACCCATCAGCCGGCGGTCGTCGCTGGCTGCCCTGCAATACTCCTCCGGGTCAGCTATGCAGGCGAACTCGGATGGGAGATTCATGCAGAAAATGAACACGTTCCCGAAATCTTCGCGGCGGTCACCGCCGCCGGAGCAAGACCGTTCGGAATGTGGGCCCTGAATTCGCTGAGGTTGGAAAAAGGATACCGGGCGTGGAAAGGAGACCTATCCACCGATTACTCCCTCCTCGAGGGTGGGCTCGACCGGTTCATCAACTTCGACAAGAACGAGGATTTCCCCGGCCGATCCGCCCTTGTCGAAGAACGGCGCAACGGTCCCGTCAAGAGATTCGTGACCATGTCGGTCGAAGCCGGGGATTGCGATGCTCCATACATGTCGACCGTCTGGCACGACGGAGAGGTCGTTGGCGAGACCACCTCCGGGGGCTGGGGATACCGCGTCAATCGCTCGATCGCGCTGGGGATGGTTCGATCCGGATTGTCGCAACCCGGGACGGAACTTGAGATCGAGATTTACGGCGAGCGGTTCCCGGCCCGGGTGGAAAAGGACCAGCCCCTCTGGGACCCCGGCAACGAGCGCTTGCGTAGCTAAGCGGATGAACCTTGGCCCGAACCACGATACTTGACGGCGGCATGGGCCAGGAACTCCTTGCCCGGACGCGATCCAGACCGACTCCACTATGGTCCGCGCAGGTCATGATCGACCATCCCGAGATCGTGCGCGAAGTTCACGACGACTATTTCCGGGCCGGCGCGGAAATCGCGACAACCAACACTTACCCGGTACTGCACGACCGGCTGATTCCCGCGGGCCTGGACCACAGGTTCCGGGAACTGCACGTTCTTGCCTGCGAGATGGCGGTTTCCGCGCGCGACGCATGTGGAAGCGGCCTCGTTGCCGGGTCTTTCGGCCCGATCGGCTGGTCGTACCTGCCCGAACTTGCGCCGCCGTGGAACATCGCAGCGGAAATTTATGAAGAAATCGTTCGCCTGCACGACCCGGTCGTGGACCTGTTCCTGATCGAAACCATGTCTTCGGTCGATCAGGCCCGGGGCGCCTTGGCAGCAACCGCGATTTCCGGAAAGCCGACATGGCTTGCGGTGACAGTCGATGATGACGATGGAAGCCGTCTTCGTTCGGGCGAAGCGGTCACAGGGATCCTTGAACTCGTCGAGGAATTTTCCCCCGAAGCCCTGTTGGTCAACTGCTCGAAACCCGAGGCGACGACGAAGGCCATCGCGAAACTTGCACCGAACCTGGAATCAACCCGTCTCGGTGCCTACGCGAACGGTTTCGCCGGGATTGCCGATTCGTTCAAGACCACGCAAGGCACGGTAGACCAACTTGTCGTGCGCAAGGACCTGGGACCGCAAAGATACGCCGATTTTGCCGCGGAGTGGATCGCACTCGGTGCCGAAATCGTTGGCGGCTGTTGCGAGATCGGTCCATCGCACATCCGCGTGCTGGCGGACCGGTTCGGGAGGCCGGAACGATGCTGACGAAATTTGCCAGGCAAACGATCGAGACGTGGCGGCTCGGCTTTGTCGCGACGGTCGGCGCCAATGGCCTGCCAAACCTGTCTCCCAAGGGGACATTCGTCATCGTCGATGACGCCTCGATTGCCTTCGCCGAAATGCGCTCCCCGGTCACGGTTGCAAACGTCCTGGTCAATCCCGAGGTCGAGATCAACTTTGTCGACATTCTCAGCCGGCGGGGAATCAGGATCCGGGGGCGCGCCGAGATCCACGAAAAGGACTCGGAGACCTACGCGAGACTTGAACCCCTGTTCATGGAATACTGGCCGACGCTCCAGGAACTGTTCAATCTCGCGGTACTGGTCCCGATCGGGGAAATCCGCCCCCTGACGAGTCCGATTTACGAAGTCGGAGGCTTGGAAGCCGACCTCCGGAAACACTGGAAGGACCGGATCGCCGCGCTGTGACCTGGCCGTTCCGATCGCCCGATGGGTCGGGAACCGGCGCGGAAACGGAAAAAGGACAAACATTCCGGGATCATGAGAAGGAATCAAGCACATGGCTGCACATCGTAACCACGCCAGGGTCGCGATCATCGGCGGAGGCGTCGTGGGATGTTCCGTCGCCTATCACCTGGCGAAGCTGGGCTGGACCGACATCGTCCTGTTCGAGCGCAAGCGACTGACCTGCGGCACGACCTGGCATGCAGCCGGCCTGATCGCGCAGTTGCGCGCGACAGCTAACATGACGCGCCTCGCCAAGTATACGCAGGAACTCTACGGCAGCCTCGAAGCCGAGACGGGGATTGCGACGGGTCTTCGTCGCTGCGGCTCGATCACGGTCGCACTGACTGAAGACAGGAAGGAAGAAATCTTCCGGCAAGCGGCCATGGCCAGGGCTTTTGGCGTCGAAATCGAAGAAATCACGCCCGGCGAGATCGCGGAAAAATACGAGCATTTGAACACCGACGACGTGCTTGCCGGGGTCTGGCTCCCGCTCGACGGTCAGGGAGATCCGGCCAATATCGCCCTGGCATTGGCGCGAGGTGCGCAAAACCGGGGCGTTTCCATCCACGAGGGTAGCCGGGTGACCGGAATGACCGTCGAAGGTCGCCGGGTTTCGGGAGTATCCTGGGAGTCCGGCGGTGAAACAGGTGAAATGAGCGTTGAGGCTGTGGTCAACTGTGCCGGGATGTGGGGACACGAGGTCGGCAAGCTTGCCGGTGTCAATGTCCCGCTGCACGCATGCGAGCATTTCTATATCGTAACCGAGCCTATTGACGGTCTTTCCCGTTTGCCGGTTCTGCGCGTTCCGGACGAGTGCGCCTATTTCAAGGAGGACGCCGGCAAACTGTTGCTGGGCGCATTCGAGCCTGAATCCAAACCCTGGGGCATGAACGGAATCCCGGAGGATTTCGAATTCGACCAGCTGCCCGAGGACTTCGAACATTTCGAACCGATTCTCGAGAAAGCCTGCCAGCGAATGCCGATACTGGCCGGCGCGGGGATACAGACCTTTTTCAACGGGCCGGAGAGCTTCACGCCGGACTCTGCCTACCATCTCGGGTTGGCGCCCGAACGGGACAATGTCTGGGTGGCCGCGGGATTCAATTCGGTCGGGGTCCAATCGGCGGGCGGCGCCGGAATGGCTCTCGCCCAATGGATGGAAGACGGCTCCAGGCCATTCGACCTCGGTGACGTGGACATCGGCCGCATGCAGCCGTTCCAGGGGAACCGGCACTACCTTCTCGAGCGTTCCCGCGAGACGCTTGGCCTGCTTTATGCCGATCATTACCCCTTTCGCCAGAAAGCGACCGCCAGGGGAATCCGTCGCTCGCCTTTCCATCGTGAACTCCTGGACTGCGGCGCTGTCATGGGCGAAATCGCCGGCTGGGAGCGCCCGAACTGGTTTGCGCGGGACGGCCAGGAGCGCGCGTACAATTACAGCTGGGGGCGACAGAACTGGTTCGAGAACTCCGCCGAGGAACACCGGGCGGTCCGGGAAGGCGTCGGCATGTACGACATGTCGTCGTTCGGGAAAATCCGGGTTGAGGGACCGGACGCGGAAGCCTTTCTCAACCATGTCTGCGGCGCGGACCTGAGCGTACCGGACGGCAAGATCGTCTACACGCAATTCCTGAATGACAAAGGCGGAATCGAGGCAGACGTCACGGTCACGAGGCTGTCCGAGACGCTTTATCTTGTCGTCACGCCCGCGGCCACCAGGCTTGCCGACCAGACCTGGCTCGCCCGGCACGGCGACGGTTACCGCGTGGTACTGACGGACGTCACGGCCGGGGAGGCGGCCCTTGCAGTCATGGGTCCCCGATCCAGGGAACTGCTGAGCTCGGTCTCACCCGGGGATTTTTCGAACGAGCACAATCCGTTCGGAACCGCGCAGTCGGTCGAGATCGGGATGGGGCTGGCCCGGGTCCATCGTGTTTCCTATGTCGGTGAACTCGGGTGGGAAATCTACGTCTCGTCCGACATGGCGGGGCACCTGTTCGAGACCCTTCGGGAAGCCGGTGCCGACTTCGGCTTGAGGCCGTGCGGCATGCACATGATGGACAGTTGCAGGATCGAAAAGGCGTTTCGACACTTCGGACACGACATCACCTGTGAAGACCACGTTCTCGAGGCTGGCCTCGGTTTCGCGGTCAAGACCTCGAAGCCTGATTTCATCGGTCGCTCCGCGGTCCTCGAAAAGAGGGATGCAGGCCTGGACAACCGGCTGCTCCAGTTCCTGCTCGACGATCCCGAGCCGCTTCTCTACCACAACGAACCGGTGATCAGGGATGGGGAAATCGTCGGCTATCTCTCATCAGGCAATTACGGGCACACGCTCGGTGCCGCCGTTGGTCTCGGATACATCCCGAGCCGGGGAGAAAGCGCGGCTGACCTCCTGGCGTCGTCCTACGAAATCGACGTCGCGGGAACCCGTGTCCCGGCAGCAGCGTCCGTGCGCCCGCTCTATGACTCTGGCGCCTTCCGCGTCAGGATGTAGCGTTTGCGGGCCGGGTGCACTTTTCCTGTCGGCATGGACCAGCCCATGAACCATGTCGCGGGACAGGTTGCCACCGGCGATCTACCGGACGCCCGGCACCTGCCAGAGTATTTTTGCCTTCCTCGGGCCGGATCGGACTACAATCCTCCGGAGTCGCCCCTGGAATTCGTCCACGCCGACGACCATTTGCTGGTCGTCAGCAAGCCGTCAGGATTGCTGTCGGTGCCCGGGAAAGGACATGCATTGAGGGACTGCCTCCTCGCGCGTGTTCAGGCGGAGATGCCCGCGGCGCTGCTCGTCCACCGCCTTGACCGCGACACCTCCGGGATCACGGTTTTCGCACTGACGCCTCACGCACAGCGGCATCTCGGCCGCCAATTCGAAGATCGCGTGGTTGAAAAGACCTACGTCGCGCGGGTTCGGGGTCGAATGCCGGCCCCGGACGGCGTGATCGAACTCCCGATCATCGCAGACTGGCCCAACAGGCCTCTCCAGAAAGTCTGTTTCGATACCGGTCGCCCCGCCCTGACCGCGTGGCAGGTGGAACATCTCGAAGACGACGCCACGCGCGTGTTGTTGTATCCGAAGACCGGGCGAAGCCATCAATTGCGCCTCCACATGCAGGCAATCGGTCACCCTGTTCTTGGCGACCCCCTCTATGGAGAACCGGACCTGACTGGATCCGCCGGCAGGCTGCAACTCCACGCGTCGCGTCTCAGGCTTCGACATCCCGACGGCGGCACGTGGATGGAGTTTTTCAGCCCGCCGCCGTTCTGAACTGCGGAGACCGACCCTGAATGGCCGGGACCAGCACGCCATCCGGACCTCCACGACGACACGAGTGCCTACCTGACGCGGCACGTCGATTCAGAACATTGCCTCCAGGACGTCCCGGTAACCGAACGTCGCGGCGAGTCCGCCTGTATGAACAAAGAGCACCCTGCTCTTCTTCGGAATCGTTCCGGCAGAGATCAATGCCGGAACTGCGGCAAGGGCCTTGGCCGAATAAACCGGATCAAGCAGGATTCCCTCGCGGCGGGCCAGCATCTTCATCGCGTCGACGACCGCATCGCCTACCTTTCCGTAACCAGGTGCAAGCGCCCCGTCCCACAGGTGCACGGGCAGTTCCGGCGAGAACGACGCGCCTCCGGCCAGGCGCGCAAGTCCCTCGAGCACGACCCCAAGTCTTTCTCCTTGTAATGACGCGGGTCTTCGCACGCAGCTTCCGATCACCCGCGCCTGGCTTCCGGTTTCCCGCAGCCCCGCGAGAATCCCCGCGTGCGTCAAACCGCTTCCCGAGGGGATGATGACAAAATCGAAATCAGGCGCCTGGGCGGCGATCTCCCTGGCGGCCCGCATGTATCCCAGCGCGCCGAGCGGCGAATTGCCGGCCGAAAGTGGAATGACGTGGGGACGCAATCCTTCGCCCTGAAGTTGCCTTGCCCGGAAACGCAGCGCCGCGTCCGCCGCTTCCTCGTTTTCTCCTTCGGGAAAGCGAATAATCTCCGCGCCGAGAATACGGAGAAGAAGCACGTTGCCGGAGGCGTGGTACGCGTCGCCCATGCCCGGAACACGATCCTCCAGCTGGACAATCGGTTTCATTCCAAACGAACGTGCAGCCGCGGCTGCCGTTCGAACAAAGTTTGACTGAACCGCACCGGTGATGAGGATGGCGTCGGCTCGTTCCGCCAGTGCCGCGCCCAGGTAGTACTCAAGCTGCCTTGCCTTGTTTCCGGCAAAGGGCGCTCCGGCAAGGTCATCACGCTTGATGTAGAGATTGACGCCCAGATCTTCAGAGAGATTGTGTAACCGGTTAATCGGCGTCTCGCCTACAACGAGCTGCACTCGGGGATGCTTGTCTCCGGACATCCGTGTTTCTCCAGATTTGCTCAGGGAATCGATTCAGAGCCCTGACACGCATTTTTCCAGCCAGTCGGCAAGCTCGGAACCCGTCACTTACTGGCCGAGAGCCCCTGGCCTGAACCTGTCGCGTGACACTGCTGAAATCCATTTCCTGAGTTATGGCCCGTACGCCCCCAGCCGTTGCCTGCGAGCCGCCCAACATTGCTCGCGTTTCCAGAGTCATGCGTGTCATGTTCGACTGCCCGTGGCAATTCCCAGTAGGTCGACCCCGAACCAATCCCGTGCGAATACAAACCGACTTGCCACACGTTCCTTCACTTCGCTGGTCACGACGCTTCAAAACTCATGTTTGCAGGACGTGGCCGTCGCCCCCTCCGAAACACCCACGCGCGAGCCTTCCGTCATTCCACATCACTACTGTCCCATCGTTAATTGAATAGATTCAATTGGTTACTGGGAGGGGGGTGTTCAATTTTGTGGGCGTCGAGGTTAAGCAACTGATTTAACGGCGTTTTCTCGAAAGGGGTCACGCTCAAAATCTGTAGAATTGTGTGGAGGTTCGCCTCCAGTTTGAGACGCTTGCGAATGATCGCCACCAGCACATAGACCGAAACGGCGATCCAGATCTGGCTTTTGACCGCGTTTTCCGAGGTGCCGAAGAACGACTTGATCTTCAGGTTTTGCTTGATCCATTTGAAAAACAGTTCCACACGCCACCGTGCACGGTAGAGCTCTGCGATGGTCAGGGGCGGCAGGACGAAATCATTGGTGATGAACACCAGGGTCTTGTCGGTCTCCGTGTCGACGTATTTGATGCGGCGCAGCTTGTCGGGGTCGTCATTCGCCGAGGTGACGCCGTCTGGTACGACGACCTGGTCGCAGATGATTCCCGTGGTTCGGTCGACCTTGTTTGAGTAGAGGCGCCTGAGTTTCGTGTTCTTCTTGGCGCGCAGAACGAAATGCGCGGCATTGAGGTGTAGGGTGTGCAGGCGGGCGAAGTCGAGATAGGCACGGTCCATGATGGTGAAGGCACCCGGTTCCGGTGCCATGATGTCCAGGATGTTGACATCATGGAGTTTTCCTTCGGTGATGTGGATGAATGCGGGTATGTTTCCGCGCAGGTCAAGGAGTGTGTGCAGTTTGACGGCCGCCTTGGTCTTGCGGAACCGAGCCCATGGGAAGAGTGACAGGCACAGGTCTATGGTTGAGGAATCGAGTGCATAAACCGTGCTGTCGAGGTCGAGGCCATGGTCGTCTTGGTGGTACAGCTTCCGTGCCTTGTGGATCAGGAGTTGTGTGAAGGCGGCATAGAGCCTCCAATCCCTGACGTTGTTGGCGTTGGCGAGGGTGTTTCTTGCCACGCCGCCGCGGATTCCCATGTGTTAGAGACATGTTGCGCAGACAGGTTTCGATGTCGCGCAGGCTCGAGCGCCAGGTGAGTTGAGCGAAGGCCATGCACCTGAATTGATCGGAGCAGGTGAATGACTTGACCTTGTGATTGCCCGAGTACTGATCGACGAACTGATGGAAGTTGTGCCACGGAAGATGATCCATGACCTGGCTGAAGACGAGCTTTCCGGTGTACATTACGACCTGCCGTTCTGGAGGAAAGGAACCGCAGGATGGTGTCGGCAGATGTGGCGGTGCTCAAGTCGGAAATGCAGGAAAACGGCAATTATCGCAATACAAACAACGTATTAAGTCACGCCAGAATTGAAACGTTGGGACAGTAGTGATTCCACATGAAAGCCGTCGCCCATCTTCTCCGTACACCCAGCGGGTATGCTGTCCATCCGCCATGCAAACCGAACCGCGTGCCGAATATAGGCCTTGCGCAACCGTTGCACTGGAAGCCCATACCGCCAAATCTCGCGTTACGCGAACAATGCAATCCTGGAACGGATGGCCGAGCGAATTCCGGCCCGGCCCGGATTACTGATCTTTCGCCGGGAAACGGTCGAGCACCGGTTGGGTTCTATCAAGCACTGGATAAGCCATCGCGCGATCCTGGTGCGTGGCCTGGAGAATTTCCGTGGCGAACTCAGCCTTGTGGCCCTCGCATACAATCTTCGCAGGACGAACAACCTGCTGGGAGGCCGGCTCTGCTGGCCGCCCCACGGATTGCATGGGCCGGGATGGGATGGGCCGCCTCGCTACTGGCCCGGTTGGAACTCCGTCGCCCTCGGGGAATTAAGAAATCTCGCCAAAACACCTGTTCAGTTTGGGTGGATCCGGTACCATGTTACCATGCCATGTGTGGTCGTGACACTGATAGACGGGTTCAGGATGATGCGTTCGGTTCTGGACCAACGGGGGCGTCGTCGCTGGGCTCGTGTTGAGGCCAATGCCATCGGGCGGGGCGGGATTTTGTGCGTGGCCAAAGCGACAGGTCGTCGCGTGCGACGGTTCGCCTGGGTGTCAGGGAAATCGCAACAGGTGGTGTGGCGCCCTCTGGAAATGACACGGACAAGAGGACGCGCCGGCTGGGTGGCTGCCACAAACGCCTGACGGAGACCGCCCCGGACTTTCTGTCTGCGCTTGAACGCCGGCTTGAATCGGTGACCTGCGGTGGTCCGGAGAGCCCGTTGCGCCGGACCTGCAACAGTGCGGCCTCGCTAGCGGCAGGGCAATCCTTGTCGGTGAAGTCTAGAATCTGCTGGATAATTTGGGAGGGGCGTGCTTCCGTTGATTTGATTGAAACCGCCGGCATTTCGCTGGCCTCAACGGAAGGACACGCCCCATGGAAAAGAGAATACCCGGTTCGATGCACACACGCGAGACCCTATCGCAGTTGATCGAAGGCCGCCTGTCGGCGCCGGATGCCCGCAGCGAGCTGGTGCGTCTGGCGACCCGTCTGATCATTGAGGAGGCCCTGGAGGCGGAGAGCCGCGATGCGCTCGGACGTGGCTACTACGAGCACGGCGGCGATCCTGAGCGTGGTTACCGCAACGGCAATCGTACCGGCCGGCTCAAGACGGCCGAAGGTGCGGTGGACTACACGGCGCCGCAGATCGCGGGCCGCGACGAGCCGTTCCGCTCGGAGATCCGGCCGCAGCTGAAGGGCCGGAGCGAGGCTCTGGAGGATCTTGCGGTGGAGATGCTGGCCCGCGGCCTCAGCGTGCGCGACATCGAGGACACATTCCGCAAGGACGATGGTTCTCTGCTGATCTCCCGCACCGCGGTTTCCGAGATCGGAGAGCGGCTGTGGCAGGACTACCAGGCGTTCGCCACTCGCGACCTTGGCGGCTACGACATCGCCTACCTGTTCGTCGACGGCATCGCGGAGCGGATCCGCCCGGGCCAGCGGCGCGAGCCGGTTCTGGCCGCCTGGGGCATGACCCACGAAGGACGAAAGGTCCTGCTCCATCTCATGTCGGGCTCGAAGGAGGACTACGAGACTGTCTCCGCCTTCTTCCAGGACATGCGGGGCCGCGGCCTCGGCGATCCTCTTCTGGTGGTCTGCGACGGCGCTCCCGGCATCATCAAGGCGATCGAGACCTGCTTTCCGCGCTCGGAGCGCCAGCGCTGCCTGTTCCACCGCATGAGCAACCTGGCGGCCAAGGTCTCCCGCGCGGAGGCCTGGCCCGAGTTCCGCGAGCAGGCCCGTGCCGCCTACCAGGCGCCGTCCCGGGCCATCGCCCGCGATCTCGCTGCCGATCTGGTCCGGCAATGGGAGAGCGAGTTCCCCAGCGCGGTGGCCTGTTTCCAGGATGACTTCGAGGCGTGCATCGCGCATCTGCGGATGCCGGTGCGGCACCGCAAGGCGATCCGGACCACCAACCTGCTGGAGCGCCTGTTCGGCGAGGAGCGTCGCCGCATGAAGGTGATTCCCAACGCCTGGGGGGAAAAGGCCGTGCTCAAGCTGATGTTTGCGGCGATGACCCGGGCTTCGGAGAAGTGGCGCTCGATCGGGGTGACCGCCTTCGAGCGGCGTCAAATGGAGCAGGTGAGGACGGACCTGGACGAAGAGTACGAACAGGCCAACGGGCCGGTCAAAAGCCCGAAAACGGAAGCACGCCCCTCCAAATTATCCAGCAGAATCGGGACTTGACCATCCTTGTCGGCCCCTCCCCCGTCCCTTCAATTCGGGCAAAACTGTTTCACAAGTCAGATGGCATCTTCAGGCGTCGGCGGAGTATCCGGCGTTCGGTCAAGAAGCTTTGTCAGATCGCCCTGCTTGGCCGTGCCGGCGCGCGTTTTAAGGAAATCGTCAGCCGTTTCCACGGCCCCGATCTTCTGTGCAACGGCCGAGACGATCCACTGGTTGAGCGACACGCCATCCTCCATGGCAAGGCGCGTCGCCGTCTCCTTGAGCGACCGCGGCAGCTTCAGTGGGTACTTGTAGCGTTGAGTCTGCGTCATGTATTCAGCCTCCTCACGATTTCTCCGGGCGTTGTGATGGTCACACCCAGCCTGACGGCCGGTCGGAAGTCCTTGACATTATGTGTCACTATAGCCCCGGCGCCTCCGTTCAGGGCAGCCTCAAGCACCATCTCATCCGCGGCATCAGCCAATATCGGGCGCGTGCGAAACGCGATATCGACGCCTTCGGAAACGGCTGCAAGCGCGCGCATGACCGCCGCGACATCCTCAAGGTTGTGACCCGTCGCATTCCGGGTCTCCACCCGGCTCAACACCGCCTCATACTCCAGAAACAGAGCCGTGGAACAAAGCGGCGTCACTATGCCCCGGTCAACGAGCCGCAACAGCAGGTTGCTCGCCCCATTGCGACTCCGGAACGCCGCAACGATCACGTTGGTGTCCAGAACCAGCCTCATGGGAGACAATCTATGGACATCTCATAAGATGTCAATGTTGTTCTCACCACATCCGTTCATACGTGTTATCTCGCAGTTGCGTCGAGTACGACGTCATCCGTCATCGTGGCCTCTGCCGGAATTGTTGTTGTCATTGGCGGCACAAATGGCTTTCTCGAAATCCTCGCGCGCCATCCGCCTGCCGATCAGCGGGCAATGAACGGCACCACCGTGTCCAGCCGCACGAAAGCTCCGGCATCGTCCTTCGTATTCCGCCCGTCCGGTGCACGATTGTCGATTGCCGGTCTCTTTTTACCGGAAAACTGCTCGTCACCGGCCATCACCGGCTTCTTCTTCCCGTCGCCAATTGAAGGGATCGGCAGCCCATCGGTTGATGTAAGCTTCCTGCCAATCTGCGCCGTTGGTGCTGATCTTGAGTTGGGTCGGGAAAGTGCCCTCGGCGATCTTTCAGTAGATGGTTAACCGCAAATGGCCGGTGTGGGCAAGGACGGTCTTCAGGCAGACGATCCAGTCTGGTTGACTCATGGCTGCGCTGCTGCCTGCTGGTCGTTTCCGACGAATTCAAAAGCCAGGCAGAAAATCGATTGTCGTTTTGCAATGGACATTTCGACTTCGTGTTGGGCGGTGGCGTAGAAACGGCGGCAAATGGAGGTTTTAACCCGAGGCCACGACTGATGGCAAGGTCGCGACCGAGCCTGTCAGGGCTATTCTTTTGTTCGCAAGGTGATGGGTTTGGCCTGATATAGGTACTGGCCATTCTGTTTTCGCTATGGCACAGTGCGGGTCATGGAGACGCTGCCGGCCCCTGATTCGTTGATTGACTTGCGTTCTGTTTCGGTGCGCCCGACCTGGGGTGATCGGGAGCACCGGCGTTGGGACCGTTTGGTGGAGGAGCACCATTACCTGTCGTTCCATGGCGTGTTCGGCAAGGGCCTGCGCCATGTCGCGGTGCATGGTGAGACCTGGCTCGCACTGATCGGCTGGCAATCCGGCGCCTTCAAGCTGGCTGCGCGCGACCGCTGGATCGGCTGGACGTCCGAGCAGCAGTTCCGTCGTCTGCACCTGATCGCCAACAATTCCCGTTTCGTCATCCTCACGCCCGAACGGGTGCGCAACCTGGCCTCGCGGGTTCTGGGGCTGAGCCTGCGGCGGCTGTCTGCGGACATGCAGGCGGTTCACGGCTTTCCGGTGTTTCTGGCGGAGACGTTCGTGGACCCGGCGCTCTTTGCCGGGACCTGCTACCGCGCGTCGAACTGGCGCTCCCTGGGCTTCACGCGCGGCTTTGCCCGCGAACCCGGCGGCGCGGCGCGCTGGCGCCATCATGGCCAACCCAAGGAGATCTTCGTGTACGAACTGACAGAGGGCGCCACAGAGGCGCTGGGCCGGAGCGAGACACCGCCACACTGGGGGGCCGGGCAACACGGCGAACCGATGGCGACGCCGCGGCTGCGCAGCCTGTTCGAATGCCTGGGCGACGTGCCCGAGTGCCGCCATGCCCGGGGCAAGCGTTATCCGCTCAGGACCATTCTGGCGATCGCGGTCGCGGCCCGGCTTGCCGGCTACCGGGGCGTGACCGCCTTCGCCCAGTTCGCCGCCCTGCTCGCGCAGGAGCAACTCGAGGCCGTGGGCGCGTTCTGGAGCGAGAGCAAGCAACGCTACACCGCGCCGACCACCACCACCTTCCACACCATCCTCGCCCAGCTGCCGCCCGACACGCTGGACAACGCCATCAGCCAATGGACCGCCCAGCACGGCGACGCCCATGCCCCCGTGGCCATGGACGGAAAGGACATCCGGGGCGCCTCGAAGCAGACCGAAGACGGGCGGCGCATGATGGTCGCCGCGGTCGAGCACGGGACCGGACTGGTCCTCAAGCAGGTCGAGGTCGATGCCAGGAGCAACGAAATCCCGGCCGTGCGCAAACTCACCAGCGGGCTCGGTCTCGCCGGGCGCACCGTCACCCTCGACGCGATGCATGCCCAGCACGAGACCGCGCGTTACCTGCTCGAGAGCGATGCCGATTATGTGCTCAGCGCCATCAAGGACAACCAGGAAACCATCCACAACGAGCTCAAGGCGATCGACTTCACCAACGCGCCCTGGCACGAAACCATCGACAAGGGCCATGGCCGGATCGAGCGACGCCGCTGTGCCGTCGTCGACCTCTCCGGCGCCGAATGGGACGGATACGCCGCTCTCCACGGACGCCAGCAGGCACTGTGCATCACGCGCGAGCGTGAGGTCATCAAGACCGGCGAGCGCAGCACCGAAGTGATCTGGAGCCTGACCTCGCTCGACGCCGCGCGTGCCGGACCCGAGGAATTGCTGGCCCTGGTGCGCAACCACTGGCACATCGAGAACCGGGTCCACTACGTTCGAGACTTCACCTACGACGAAGACCGATGCCGGGCGTATGTGCGGCACATGCCACGCAATCTCGCCTGCCTGACCAACGCGGCCATCGCCATCGTGCGCTGTGGCGGCCGCTTCCGTTTCATGCCCGAGGCCAATCGCCATTATGCCGCACGGGCGCAGGAGGCCCTCGACGCGATCCTGATCGCGCCAACCGCATAATCCCGCAGACGCAAACCTGGAGCAGAAAGCACCCGGACGCGCCGTCGAGCGGCGCGGTGCGAACACCTGTGCCCGACAGGCCCGAAAACCCCATCAGCGGACCCGGGCAGAGCCATGACAGCCGTCCACGGCAAGCGAACATTCCCCAGACCACACAAATGACAAACAATGTCACGGCCGGATCCAGCTTGAATGCCGGCTCAAGGCAAAATCTCCATCACCTCACACAACTCAGTCAGAACAAAAGAATGTTCCTGCCGAGCCTGTGGCCCAAGTCGAAGTCGATGCCCAGTTCGCGCCAGCGACTCCGACACAGGGATTCCATCTGCGCATCGCGTTCGAGGCCATCGCCGTTTTGCCCATCTCCTTGCGCTGCCCTGTAACCGGAATAGTCACCCACCGCATTTTTCTGCTCACCGGCCCGGTCGAAAGTCTGCCAGCGCTCCACGAAGCGATCCGCCCGACTCTGCAAGCCGGTGCGGATTTGATGTGAAATTCCTCACGCGGAAATGACTGGTTGAAACAAGCGATACCGTTTGCAGAATCGCGCTGCAAGAGACGTGTCAGGCAGCGACGCCGATGGATTGACGGTTTGGGCAGCCCCGATTGTGGCCCGGCATCGAACCCGTCGGAAACGTTTTCCTGACAAACAGGTGTCTTCAGTTGGTGTTCAGACCCTCCGATGCGAAATCGACTATACGGAAGCAACGGGACTGGAAGGGTTAGGAACGCCACGTGCCACGAGGGGCAAGGGTGCATTTTGATGCACGTTCACAGCCCTGAAGGACTGGCGACATTTCGGGGCTCGGACCGTCCGAACTCGGGCCAGTTTAGGTTCGCGAAGCCCTAGGCTCACCATTTAAGGTACGGCCATTGCACCTCCGACATTGCCTCCCTACCGCATCATGCAACAACGGCAAGCGCAGTGTCACCAGAATTTCATGCCGATCGGGGTGGAAGATCGAAATCTGCCATGAGCGTTTAGATCGAGATATGATTTGGCAATTTTTGATTTCAGTAGATGTATGCATGGCCGTGATCAGCAATAGTCGTCGTCTTGACCTCTTTTGTATATTATGATAATATACAACCGTGATCGAATTTTCACGGATAGCAGGCTTCGACTGGGATGACGGCAACAATCGCAAGAGTGTCAGGAAGCACGGTGTCAGCCAGGCAGAAGCTGAGCAGGTCTTTTTCAACGAACCGTTACTGGTGGTGCCGGACATGAAGCACAGCGCCGAAGAACCGCGACTCCACGCATTGGGTCATAAAGATGACGGTCGGCTCCTGCACATCAGTTTTACCCTGCGGAACGCAGGAACCCTAATTCGTGTAATTTCGGCGCGCACCATGAGCCGCAAGGAGAAAACCATCTATGTCCCGAAAGCTTAAACCGACACCCAGGTTTGCATCTGAGACAGAAGAGCGCATATTCTGGGAGCAGCACGATTCCACCGACTATGTAGACTGGTCAAGGGCCGAACATGTCCGCATGCCAAACCTCAAGCCCTCGTCTACCTCGATATCTTTGCGGCTGCCTGTGTCGTTGCTCGAGCGGATCAAAATCGCCGCGAACAAGCGAGACATGCCCTACCAGTCTCTGATCAAGGCATGGCTTGCCGAAAAAGTTGACACCCGGCCTTAAGCAGCGGACGCTAACCTGTGTGCCGGGCAGCGGATTTCCAGATTAGGCAGAGAGAAGAGCCTCAGCGCTCCAACCCCCAGCCCCCTAGTGTTATGTTTTATTTTGGGGATTCCGTTTTCCTGCGGGATATGATTCAACCGCTCCCGGCGAGTGCCGCACAGTTTTCGAACGGGAGCAGAACCAAAACGGCAAAGAGCAGGAGAACCCAGATTGTCAATTGTCCTCAGCGAGCAAGACCGGGAGCGTCTCGAGAAGATCAAAACCAATCCCCATTCGATCCTCAAGCATGTGCAGAGGGCGACCATCATCCTTCACCTCGGCGACGGCCTCACCCTGACCCAGACGATGCGGGCCACCGGCATGTCGAAGCCGACGGTCTGGCGCTGGTGGGACCGCTTCCTCAAGGAGGGTGTTGACGGCCTGCTGTACGACATCCCAGGGAAAAGGGGCCGCAAGCCCATATCGGAAGAGAAGGTCAGCGAACTGATCGAGCTTGCGATGTCGCCGCCGCCGGAGCACGCCAGTCACTAGACGCTGCGGGCGCTGGCGAAGAAAGTGGGGATCGCCGTCTCGACGGTATTCGGCATCCTGAAGAGCCATGGCCTCAAGCCTCACAGGGTCAAGACATTCAAGGTCTCCCGCGACCCGAGGTTCGCGTTGAAGGTCCGCGACGTCGTCGGCCTCTACGTTGACCCGCCCGACCACGCCGTGGTCATCTCGGTGGACGAGAAGACACAGATCCAGGCGCTGGGACGGACGCAGAAACCCTTGCCGATGAAGCCCGGCCATCCCGAGACCCGCACCCATGACTACAAGCGCAACGGCACCAAGACTATGCCCGGCGATCAAACGCACGTCACGAGCATCACGCTCTTGCACTGAACCACCTCGGTCTGACGCTGTTTGCCGCAGATCACGTGGGCATCGCCGCTGACATTGCCGCCAAAGCGCCGTTCTCCACAGACCATGGCGCAAAGATTGTCGAGGTGCTGATTGTGGAACTTCGGGAGCGACGCCTGGTTCTCCCGAGCATCAATACGCTGGAACGTCTCGCTCTGAAGGGGCGAGCCCGGGCACGGCGGGAGGCGGCCATGGCACTTCATGACGCACTGACCGAGGAACAACGCGATCGCCTTCAGGCGTTGCTTGCGAATGATGCGATGATCGGCCAGTCACGCCTGACCTGGTTTCGAGGCTTTCCCATTTCGACCAGTCCAGCCAGCTTTCATGCCCTTCTCGAGCGACTGGGGTATCTGCGATTGCTCGATCTTCGCGAGGATCTAGGACAGAACCTTCATCCGGTCCGTCTGACCAGGTTCGCACGGGAAGGCGCTGTCGCCCCCATCAGTTCTCTGAACGGCTTCGGATATCGTCGGCGCATCGCCACTCTCGCGGCGCAGGTGATGGAGTTGGCCATCGCGATCACCGACGCGGCCATTGCCATGTTCGAGCGCCTGACCGGCCAGATGTTCTCACGATCCCGCAACCGGCAGGATCAGAACTGGGGCTCGGGGAAGGCGCGTGCCGGCAGGTTGATTCAGCTGTTCGGAGAAACGATCGACACGATGCACAGGGCCCTCGAGTTGGGGCAGGCTCCGTTTGCAGCACTCGACACGGAAATCGGCTGGCGCAGGCTCCTGGAACGAAGGGCCGAGATTGCCGAGTTCGGTGAATTGGCGACAAGCGATCCCTTGTCGCTCGCATCCGAACGCTACACTTACATGCGCAAGTTCGCGCCAGCCTTTCTCGAGGCATTCGAGCTCAATACACTGGAGGCAGGTGAAGAACCGCAGGCTGCGATCGCCCTTCTTCGGGATCACGACCGCAGTGGCAAGAGAAAGCTGCCTGACGATCTGCCCATGCCCTTCCCCGCGAAGCATTGGCGATCCCTGATCTTCAAAGACGGCCAACCCAAACGCCGGGTCTACGAGACCGCCGTCATCGCCACCTTGCGTGACCGGTTGCGTGCCGGCGATGTCTGGGTCGAGGGCAGCCGGGACTATCGACGCTTCGACAGCTATCTCATGCCGCGAGACAAGGCCGAACCGGTGTTGAAGGATACCGGCTTCGAGACCTGTTTCGACACCTGGATCGAGGGGTGCCGAAAACGTATGACGAACCGGCTCGATCACGTCGATGCTGCATTGAAGCACGACCGGCTGTCCAGTGTCCGGATCGAGCGCGGTTGCCTGAAGATCACACCTCATGACGCGGTGACGCCGGCAGCGGCCCTGCGCCTGGACTGCGCCATAGACGCCGTCATGCCACGCATTCGCATCACTGAACTGCTCTGGGAGGTCAACGCGCGTACCGGCTTCCTCGACGCCTTTGTCGATCTTCGATCCGGAGGAAAACACCCTGAGCCCGCCGCCATACTCGCGGCGGTCCTCGCCGGCGCCGTCAACCTGGGCCCTGAGCGGATGGCCTATACCTCCTCCCGGCTCACCCATGCCCAACTGATCTGGGCACAGACCTGGTATCTTCGCTCGGAAACCTGTTCTGACGCGCTCGCACGGATCATTGATGCCCATCACGATCTGCCATTCGCGCAGAACTGGGAAGAGGCAGAGCGGACATCATCCGACGGGCAGTTCTTCTCTGCCTATCGAGGCGGCGGAATGATCAACGCCAAGTACGGTCCCGATCCGGGATTGAAGATCTACTCGTTCCTGTCCGGCCAAAATGGTGCATTCCATTCATCCGTGATCGGCGCAACGGTGGGCGAAGCACCCTTCGTTCTTGATGGGATCGTCGGCAATCCAACCACATTCGATCCGCTGATCCATTATGCCGATACCGGCGGCGTATCAGATCATGTCTTCGCGCTCTTCCACCTGCTGTGCCTGGTATTCGCGCCGCGGCTTCGCGATTTCCCGCAACGCCGCCTGGGGTATTTCGGCTCACCGAAGCAATGGCCGACGCTGGCACCGATGATGGGAAGGTCTATGAACGAGGAAGTCATCCGACAGCACTGGGGTGACGTGTTGCGGCTTGCCGCAAGTATCCGGGACGGGTCCCTGAAACCGTACTCAATTCTTCGCAAGCTCGGCGCGTACCGGCAGCAAAACCGGTTGTATCTCGCGCTCGGCGAGATCGGCAGGATCGAGCGGTCCCTGTTCATGCTCGACTGGATCGAAAACCGCGACCTCCGCATGGAATGCCAGGCCGGCCTCAACAAGGGCGAATCGCGTCACTCTCTCGCTCGTGCCGTCTTCGCCCACTCGCAGGGCCGCATTTATGACCGATCGGATGCGGCGCAGCAGAAACGCGCCATGGCTCTCAACCTCGTCATCGCCGCCATCATATTCTGGAACACGCTCTACATGGACAAGGCGACAGACTATCTCGGAAAGACCGGCCAGATGCCCGATCCAGACCTGTTGCCCTTCACCTCTCCACTCGGTTGGGAGCACATCATCTTGACGGGCAACTTCGACTGGCATTCTGGTGCAGCTGAGCGCAAAATCGCGCCACCATTGTGCCTCAGCTTGAGCAGAAAATGGGCCGCCTGAGCCAGAAAGCCGGGTGTTCTCGCGATGTTCCTCCTTAACGTGGTTCTACGAACAAACTACACGATGAGGCCAAGGTGCCGAAATCTACCTCGTCAGAGGGTTAGTACACTGCGATTTTTCTATTCGGCCGATTCCGGAAATCCGTTCCCGATTCAACATGCACACTGATTAAGTGATTTCAGCGCGATGGTTTCAAGCCAAAGCCATTCGGCTTGACTGCATTCCATCGACGGAATATACTGGAACATGATCTGGAGCGTCGAGTACACGAACGAGTTCGAGGACTGGTGGGAAACACTTGCTGAAAGCGAACGGGAGGATGTTGCCGCGTCGGTCGAACTGCTAGAGCAGCACGGAACTAGATTGCCGTATCCCCTATGCTCGGGGATAAAGGGTTCGCGACACGATCAAATGCGTGAACTTCGCGTTCAGAGCAGCGGAAAGCCCATTCGCGTATTTTACGCCTTTGATCCGAGACGTACAGCAATTCTGCTGATCGGCGGCGCCAAGACAGGCGACGACCGGTTCTACAAGCGGTTCGTGCCGCTTGCGGACCGGCTCTATGACGAACATCTGAAGGAACTCGAGGAAGAAGGAGCGATCTGATGGCCGGACACCATCCTTTTGCCAGATTGACGGACAAATTTCCTCCCGCGAGTCGGGCAAGGATCGAGGCCCGGAAAGGGGAGCTTCGCGCGGCCATGCTGCTTCATGAACTGCGACACGCTCGGGCCATGACACAGAAGTCCGTTGGCGAAGCCCTAAACGTGAACCAGCCGGCTGTCGCCAAACTGGAACGGCGCACAGACATGTACGTGTCCAATCTTCGCTCTTACATCGAGGCGATGGGCGGCAAGCTGGACATCGTTGCGCGGTTCCCTCAAGGCAGCGTGGTCATCACCAATTTCTCCGATGTCGACGAAGATCAGATCGAGGCTGATCCGGTCCCGAATGCTGCAAGACCGTAGCTCCGCCGCTACGAAACTGGCAGAGGAGAATTCCGATGAAGTTTGACCCGGCGGAATGCCTCACTTCCCCGGAGGCGCAGGCAGAACTTTATTCCGAAGCGTTCCAGTCCGGCGATCCGAAATTCATCGACCATGTGCTTGGCACGGTCGCTCGCTCGCGCGGAACGCCAGCCCTCACCCAACATGGGTACCAAAAGTCAAACAAGGAATTTCAAATTCCTCTAAAATAGTTGACACAATACCTTTTTGGCCCAGATGGCCCGAAGGTGCGCATTTGATCTGCAAGAAGAACAGAATATGATTGGATCTTGAATTCCTCTGTGGCGAATGCCTTGCAAGTGCAGAATCTTTGCCAGTTTGGGCGTTATTTTGGGTGTACCCATGATGACAGACCGGATGAACCAAGTGGCGCGCACGGAGGGATGCCCGTGCCTGCCTGTGGAGGCCTGCGTAAGACCGGATTTCCGGCGGTGGCCTGCGAAGCAGGAAGCCTCGTCATTCATGGCGAGCTACATCACTCCTTGTGAATGACCACTCTTGCCAATGGGTCGGCACTAAATCTTAGACTTCCTGATCTCTGCTGATTTTGTGTGACGCGGTCTGGGCGGGATCTGTGCCCTTGTCGACTTCGTAGACCATGCGTAGGCCTCCGGACCCCGGGAAGACCGTTTCCGTGGCGTCGAGCTCGCTCAGCAGGGGGTCTATCTGGCGGTCGCAGGCGTCATTGGCAAGGCCGGGAATGTGCACCCGGAGGATTCCGTTGCCCGGGTCCGGCAGGATGTCGGCATCGGAGGTCATGAGAGAGCGCAGCAGTTTCCAGGAATGGGGTTTCTTCCCCTGCGCCAGGATGACGGGAAGCATCATGCGCGTCTCGGCGCGGTAGGCAACCACGCGGATGACATCGAGAAAGAGGCGCTGCCTCGAGGGCAGGGCGTCGCGCCTTTCGGTCTCGTCGAGATCGCCGACACGGCAGTGCCTTCGTGCATTCTTGCGGTCGGTCCTGGCGGTCTCGATGATGGTCTCGAGGCCCACGGCCTCGCTCCCGAGCTTGTCCGCTGGCTTCTGTTTGCGGACGTCCGCGGCAATGCGTTCGCGCAGGCGGGTGAACCGACGCTTCCCGTTTCCCGAAGGTTTCAGCGACAACTCACGGGATTCGCAAAACTCCCGCCGCGACAGACCCGAACGCCCGAAATCAGCCCTTATGGCAGCCCACTCCGTTGCGCTGCGCACCACAGGCGCAGGACGGGGACCAACCGAAACGTTCAAGTCACTGGACATGACAAAATCTCCGATCATTGATTAATGTCCGGAATCATCCCGATGCACCTCACGAACGGGCAACCGAATTATCCGACGTCGCCGTTTACCCGCTGACAAACCGACAGCCTCAAGGGTGACCCGGTTAACTGTTCTCATCGACCGGAACGGAGGCGTGCTGAGCAAATCAACAGTTTCATCGCCATTCGGGCCCACTGCATTGATCTCCAATGTCTCTCCAAGCAAACGGCATCAAAATGCACAGGCGTAGACGTTGACAGCCGCCTCGACATCACCGACTCCAATTCCGATATGATTTTCGCAATGGCGCGAGGATTCGTGGCACATCCCCAGAGTTCATGTCTTCACACCGCCCTCGGAGGACATTTTTGACTTCAGCAATGTGGCACCCGACCCGGATCATCCCGTGATCTGTCTCGACGAAAGCCCGAAATGACTTATCGCAACCCATTCCCGGTTTTGGAACAAACGCAAATACTTGGCGAGATTGCACGATGACTGACGCAAGGCAAATCCGTTCTCTGGAATTTTCTCTTTTCCTTCATTGATATGACTATCGGAGGTGGACTCTCCCGCAGCACCGGTTTACAGTCAGCCGCGGGTGATTCGCGGCAAGGCGGTATGGATCGAAAGCGTGGTGGATCTTTCCCAAGTGTCATTGGACATGGTGACGAAGGTGGACGAGGCCCGCTTTCGCGCCTTGATGCAGGAGCATCATTTCCTCGGCGACGCCCAGCCGAGAGGCGAGACCATACGCTATGTCGCCCACTGTGGGGGACGCTGGCTGGCGCTGGCGATGTTTTCGGCATCAGCGTTGCTCTGCGCGGCGCGCGATGACTGGATCGGCTGGGAGCGTGGCAGCCAGTTCAGCCGCCTTCACCTTGTCACCAACAATTCGCGGTTCCTGGTTCTGCCCGGCGGGGTGCCGAACCTCGGCTCGCGGGTGCTGTCGCTGTGCGCGCGGCGCCTGGTGCGGGACTGGCCGCTCCGCTTCGGCCACGAAATCCTGCTCCTGGAGACGTTCGTGGACCCTGTGCGCCATCGGGGCACGGTCTACCGCGCGGCCAACTGGCTCTGTGTCGGGCACACCCGGGGCTTCGGCCGCTTGGGCAGTGGCTATATCACCCACGACCGGCCCAAGCTTGTCTTTCTCTATCCACTGTGCCGGGATGCGCGCCGCCGGCTGCGGACGGCACACCTTGATCCCGGCCTGCACAAGGGAGTTCCGAAGATGACACTCACCGCTGCGCAGATGCGCTCCCTGCCCGATTACTTCAAGCAGGTGGAGGATCCGCGACGCCGGCAGGGGCGGCGGCACAACCTGCCATCGGTGCTCTCGCTCGCCACCGCCGCGACCCTTGCCGGCATGCGCGGCTACAAGGAGATCTCGGAGTGGGTCGAGGACCAGAGCCAGGCGGTTCTGGCGTATTTCAGGCCGCGCTTCGACCAGGGCCGGTACATCCCGCCGAGCAGGACGATCATCCGCGACGTGCTGGTCCGGGTGTGCCCGGACGAGTTCGACGCCGCCCTGCGGCAGTGGAACGAAGACCATGGCGGCCCGGACAGCGCCCTGGCCGTCGACGGCAAGACCATGCGCGGCGCCGTCGATGCCGATGGCGTGCAGACCCATGTCATGGGTGTTGTCGGCCACGACAGCAGGAAATCCTACGCCAAAAAAAAGTCGGAATGAGGCCGGGGGCGGACGACGAGGAAAAACGCACCAACGAAATCGGCACAGTCATCCCCCTGCTCGACATGCTGCCCGACATCAGCGGCCGCACCGTCACCGCCGATGCCATGTTGGCGCAGCGGAAACTGGCCACCTACCTCCTCGACCGCGGTGCCGACTACGCCTTCACCGTCAAGGGCAACCAGAAGACCCTGCTCTGCGATATCAGCCTGACGCTCGACGAGATCATGGCCAGCCGTGCGCCGGACTTCGTCGAACCCGAGTGCAAGCCCGACCACGGGCGCAAGGAGAAACGCTCCATATGGGTCTCCAGTGAATTGAACGATTACGCCGACTTTCCCGGCACAGGCCAGGTCTTCGCCGTCCACCGCGAAACCCTCGAGGTCAAGACTGGGGAACAGTCCAAAGAAACGGCTTACTGCATCACCAGCCTGACCGAGGACAGGGCAACACCCGAGCGCCTGCTCTGCCTCAATCGCGGGCACTGGGGGATCGAGGCCAACCACCACATCCTCGACATGACCTTCGATGAGGACCGAAGCCGCATCCGCACCGGCCACGGCCCGGCGAACGCCACCCTGCTCCGGCGCTTCGCCATCGGCCTGATCAAGACTCACAGCGACAATGTCGCCGAGACCACGCGCAGACTGGCCCGAAAACCCAGGCGGGTCCTGGACATGCTGAAACTGACAGGCAACACCCGCCCGCGCATGGCGTTCGGCTGAAGACCCACCACACTCGCGCCTGAGTTGCCAATCCTGTCTCCACCCTCGAAGACGGGGGTGAACAGGCATGTCCGGCAATCGCCAAATCGCCGGAAACGCCGCCGGGAAACAGCCCCGGGCGCAGAATCATGTGCCGTGGGGCCTTGTCCGGGGTCGATGTGACGTCACCTCACGTGGCAAAAGGCGCATCGGTGAAATGCGAAAGACAATCGCGTCAAACCCGTGTGCCGGCAAAAAAACAGAACAGATTCACCCTGATGACTGACGCGTATTTTTTCGCCAAAACCACTCCGCCCCGAAACAAATTTAAGATAATGCCGCGCTCCTGTCCGCCCGGAACCGCCGCTCCAGTATTCGGCCTCGGATACAGGGAATTTTCAGCGCATACCCGGAAACCAAGGTTCTCGAATTCGAATCGCTTTCCAACCCGTGGGCATCCGATACTGTCTCGAACCCCGCAGGTTGATCAGCATGACAACCAGATCAATCAGTCAGGCGCTACCCGAGGTCGTCGGCGGTATCCACATCGGCCAGAGAATCGACGTAACCAATCCGGTCACGCGAAAGTCGACTCACCAGCGCATCCCTGGTGTCCTCAAGTGCGCGCGATGTTGACCAGCGGACGCCCAGGAAAAGTCCCTTCGGCGTGCTCTGCAATCGACGCAGTCCGATCGCCCAGAAACCGCCGTCAGCGGATGGCCCGAGCACGGCATCGTGGCGACCCAACCCCCGAAACGCACGTTCGACATGGCGCGGCGCAACACCAGGAACATCCGTTCCGATAATGAGAATCGGCCCGCCCGGCGAATTTCGAAAAACCCGCTCAAGGCGATCGCCCAGGTTCCCGTCTCCCTGTGGCCAAAGCGCGAGTCCCGAAGGCCAGCACTTCGGGTCGGTCGCGGACTTGTCAGGGCTGACGGCAAGCACGGTTTTCCAGCGCGGGTCGTATCCGACCCGCCCGATCAAGCTGCCCAACTGGTGCCTGTACCACCAGAGCGCATTGACCATGCCGATGTCCTGCCCGAGGCGCGTCTTGACGCGACCGCACTGGGGCGCTTTCGCCATGATGAACAGTTGGCGGTTCAAGCAAAGTAGTCCGAGAGAACCCGCTCATAGACCGCCTTGAGGCGGCGAATCTCGTCAACTTCCACGAATTCATCCGCCTGATGCATGGTCTTTCCACAAAGCCCGAACTCGACGACAGGACAATGGCACCTAACGAAACGGGCATCCGAGGTCCCGCCCGACGTCGAATACTCCGGTCGCAATCCGGTTTCCGCCTCGACCGAGGATGCAACCAGTTCGGACAGTTCACCCGGAGGAGTCAGAAACCAGTCGGTCGGTGACCCGTCGCATTCGACGTCAATGTCGACGCCGGTCAATCGCGTTGCGCGTTCCGCATGGCTCTGCATCAGTTCCACAAGACTGTCGATCGTGTGGACATCGTTGAAGCGGATGTTGGCAACTGCGGTACAGGAGGCGGGGATGACGTTGCTCGCGGGGTTTCCTGTATCAATCGTTGTCAACGAGAGCGTCGATGGATCGAAGTGTTTCGAGCCTTCATCAAGCGGGCTTTCGGCAAGCTCGGCCGCCAATGCGGCGATTGCCGGAACCGGGTTGACGGCTCGTTCCGGGTAGGCCGAGTGTCCCTGCACCCCCCTTGCGGTAAACCGGACCGTGAGGGAACCTCGGCGACCGATCTTGATCCGTTCGCCAAACTGCTCAAGGCATGTCGGTTCCCCAACGAGACAATGATCCATTCGTTCCCCGTGTGCTTCCATCCATGACAGAATCGCCCGGGTTCCATCTATGGCAGGGCCTTCCTCGTCGCTGGTGATCAAGACAGCGATGGATCCCCTGATCGGTCGCGCGGATACCGTGTCGATGGCGGCTGCAACAAAGGCCGCGACCCCGGACTTCATGTCGGCGGCCCCGCGGCCGTAGAGCTTTCCGCAACGAAATTCACCTCCGAAAGGTTTGACCGACCAGAGCGAATCGTCACCGGGAGGGACGACGTCAATATGCCCATTGAATCCGAATGTCCTGCCCGCTTCAGCCTGTCCCCACCGACAAAACAGGTTCGACACGTTGTTGCGGTCGATGCGGGTACACGCAAAGCCGGCGGCCGCCAGTTCGCGCTCCACGACTTCAAGCGACCCGGCTTCATCCGGAGTAACCGAAGGACAACGGACGAGTTCGGCGGCGAGAGACACGGGGTCAGTAGACATCTGAAAGGCTCACGTCGACCACAGATCGAAGCGCCATACTATTCGGCTACGGATTCGACAACCGGCGAAGCCGAAGTGAACCCTGCTGATGTCATGCGGCCATAAAGAGCTGGTCGCAGGCGGTCGCCAACCGCAACTTGCCCCGTAGATATGGCGGGCAAGCCAGTCATGGTCTGCAAGAACCGGTTTCAAGTCCTGTAACATGGCCGTCGATCAATCAAGGCATTCGGTCGGCATCGGAGGCCCCGTACCCGTTTGCACCATGCCTCACCTGCCGTGAATTCCCGGGAACACAGCTCAGCTTTGCTCGGAATTCTCGCCCGAACCCGAACGCCACATCACCGAATGAATCCCGAATTCCGAAAACAGCAGCCCGATTCTTCAAGTCCCCAAGTCCAACACTTAATTTATTCCGCAACGAGCGCGACATCCGCGCCCGCCGCCTGGAAACGGCCCAGGTTGCCGTAGAGCGCACGAAGCATGATGCCCCGTGCGCCGTTCATGTCCCGGTCAACGATGATGGTGCCATCCGAGACCGTCTTCGAGCCGCCAGGCTCCTGCGCGACAAAGCCGTCCCATGAACGCGTCCTGCTGGTATAGGCCTCGTTGGCGATGATGAGCCTCTTGCCTTACTTCCGGCACATCCAGGCCAGCTTCTGCCTGAACCGGTAATGCGCCAGGCCCAGCATCGAGCGCACGGTCCTCGACCTGATTGCAGCGCGACAATCAAGGTGGCAGCCACCTTGATTGTCGCGCTGCATTGGCCACTGGGAGAACCTGGTGCGCGGAGGCAATGGCGGGCGGGCGTTGTCAGGGCGACGCGCGGTCGTCCGCCCTAGGGTTGATGATCGCAATTCCGCAGTGCTCGAAGTCGGCGGCATTGCGAGTGGCGACCGCCGCGTCTCTCGCGCGGGCGATGGCGGCGATCGCCGCATAGGCTCTCGCGGCGGCGCTGTCGAACGGTAGCACGCGCCCCGCGAAATCCTCCCGCACGACGGCGTCGACTTCGGCGGCGAGGCGGTCGCGGCGCTGGCCGGACGGCAGGATCGCCGCGCCCGCACGGAGCTCCGCCTCGCTGACAGCGGTCAGGTAGAGATCGCCGGAGTCCTGTCGCGAGAACCACGCCATGACCGCAGGTGCGGGTGACGGCCGCATCAGCTCGGAGACCACATTCGTGTCTATGACCACCATGGCGTGAGTGCTCAGCCGAACTCGGGCGGCGGGCGCATTGGGCCGCGCTCGGGAAGCTCGAGCTCGACGCCGCCGAGCGCGGCGAAGCGCGCGTGGATGGCGCGGCCAAGATCCTTCGGGGGCAGCGCCTCGCCGACAGTGCGGCGCAGGATGTCGCGTGCTTCCTCTTCCATGGAACGGCCGTTCTCGGCCGCACGCACGCGAAGCCTGCGTTTGAGCCCGTCGTCGAGGTTGCGGATGGTGATGCTTGCCATTTCCAGTGTCCTCCGTATGGGCGCCACATGCAAAATTAAGCAACGATTGCGTTGCAGTCAATCTGGAGCTGCGGACCGGGAATGACGTCGGCCATGCGGCCACCGCGAGATGCGTGGGATCGCGCTGCGCTTCTCCCGTGGCCAACTGGCGGTAGGTATCGCGACGCCGCCGCGCCACTGGCGGATGTCAGGCGGCAATGTCGCGCACCCTCCCCAGGCTGCGGCGTGCCGACAGCCAGGGGCTTGCCTCGTCGCCGTAATCGCAGAACGACAGGGGAATGAGTTGCATAACTGTGACGGTTATTCGGAATCCGGAATAATGTGTCAGCAGTCGTGTAACGGCACTTGGAGCGATGCCTCCTCCCGAAAGTTCGACGACATGCCTGATGAGGGGGTATCCTGAGCGGGTGATGCGGTCCGGTGTGGCAGCCACCACATGGACTGCCTCTCCGCGCAATGCGCGTTCCAGCAGGGCGACAAGGCCTCGTCGCCTGAAATCGACTCCGGATCCAGTGTCACGGACAACGCGCCCGTCGGGATACCGGGCGCGCGGGAGCCGTTCCTCGGTGTCGAGGGAGAAGCACTGCCTGGCGCTGGAAGCACGGGCATGGAGGATCGTGCCGGGTTCGACGGGAACCCGGACCCAGTCATGTCCGCCGGGTGTCCGCTCGCATCGTTGATGGCGCCCCCCGATCCGGTGTCGGATGGTTTGCGTCGTGACTTTCTCGCGTCTCGACAGGTGTGTCGCCGTCATCCACGCATCGCGACTCATGGGGTATTCCTGGTTTGTTCAAGGCAGAAAGACTGAAATGTTGCGTTTGTTGCTCAATCATGAGGCAGGACATTCACGGTACCAGGCATTTTTTGACGCGGCGAAACCAAGTGCACGTACAGGCGCTCGGCCGCCCATGTCCCGCCGTGGTTGCAAGGTGCGCCCAATTCCTCCCAACGCCCCATGCGGCTGACATGGGAGCATTCATGGTTCCCTTACAGATTGGAGCCCTGCCTGTGCGGCGCTTGGTCTCCGGTCAAATGGCGACGGGAGTAAGCCGTTGCTTCCGATACTCCAACCCAAAAAGAAGGCCTGCGACGCGCCCGGAAGTTCACATCAACCCGGAAGACCAATTGCCGGCCGCACGGCAGAACCACGGAACGTAAAAGGGCGTTTCGGATGCAAGCCCAAACCCGCACCGTTCGCCGACAACCGCAAGAGTCGAGGAGGCTGGCCGGACCGGACGGAAGGCTCAAATCTTTCCGCACCGGTCCGGAATTGCAATTCGCGAACGCGAACCGATAATGATCGATGACTCGCGTCTACTCTTCGCGATGATGAAACACGAATCCGTCCAGGACAGAATGGGTCGTCAGCCGAGCATCTCTGAAAAACGCTTCGATTCCTGGATCCGGGAGTTTGCAGAACGGGCCGGATCCAGTGGTATCGACAGGTCTGTCATTCATGCGTCGCTGGATCGAATCGCTCCGAACCCTTCCGTCGTTTCCGCGGACCGAAATCAGCCGGAAACCGTTGTCGCCGCAGGTGATTACCTTGGTCGCACCATGCCGCCCGACCGTATCGCCCGAGGCGCCGAACATTGGAGCGCTCTCGGCGAGGAACTCTCCCGGATCGAAAAAAAGTACGGCGTTGAACGCAGGATCATTCTGGCCATCTGGGGCGTTGAATCGGATTTCGGAATCAATACCGGCGACTATCCCGTTGTCGAGTCTCTCGCGACCCTGGCGTGCGACGGGAGGCGCAGGGACCTGGCTGAACGCGAACTGGTCGGCGCCCTCAGGATTCTCGAAAACCGGGAAGTCCGGATGGACGAATTGCTCGGATCGTGGGCCGGTGCCATGGGCCACACGCAGTTCATGCCTTCGAGCTTCCTGGCGTTTGCGGTCGACCATGACGGTGACGGACGGCGAGATATCTGGAATCCCTCCAGTCCCGTCGACGCGCTGGCGTCGACCGCCAACTACCTTGCGAAATCCGGATGGAAGCAGGGTTCCCCGTGGGGAATCGAGGTCAGCCTCCCTGACGATTTCGACTTTCGCCTTGCCGACTTGCGAATGATGAAACCTGCGCGCGCCTGGGGAAACCAGGGAATCACGGCCGCGGACGGCGCGAGGTTGCGGGGATGGGACGAAGCCGCGGTGTTTCTCCCGGCAGGCGCAACGGGACCCGCGTTCCTCGTCGCCCGAAACTTCGCGGTTCTCCAGAAATACAACGCGTCGGGAATTTATGCGCTGGCAGTCGGCCTGTTCGGGAACCGGATCGCAGGTGAGGGCGCCGTTCGGGCCGAATGGCCGGCAAATGTCCGCCCGCTGTCCATGAATGATGTCAGGACGTTGCAGGAAAATCTGCGCGATCTTGGTTTCGACCCGGGGAAGATCGATGGCCTTGCCGGACCGGATACCGAGGCCGCGGTTCGCAGTTTTCAGGAAAAGGCGGGGTTGGTACCCGACGGCCACGTCTCCAACGTGGTTTTCGAACACCTGGGTTGACGTCCTGTAGCCGCGCTAACCGCCGCAATCGGCGCACCATTCCTCGGATTGCATTTCAACCAGTCGGGACGCCGTTCTTCGGAACTCGAATGCCCCCTTACCGGATGGATAAAGATCGTCAGGCGCGGCCGCAGCCGACGCCACAAGTGGAATCCGTGCTTCGTAAAGGGCATCGATCAGGGTCACGAATCGCCGGGCCGGATCACGGTCGGCGTCGCTCATGACCGGAATGCCGGACAACAACAGCAACCGGATTGAATTGGCGACAAGCAGCAGGTCTCCCGGGCCCAGCGCTTCGCGGCACAGGTCCGAGAACCCCGCCTTGGCAATCCCGTTGCAAAACGCGGGGATCCTGATGTCGCGGCCCTTGTTCTTGAGTACCAGGGGATTTGACGTCCCCCCTGTGAGCTTGTCCCAGATCGCTTCGACGGCCCGTGACGCTGTATCGTCGTCCGGCCAGAAATATCGACGCTCTCCTTTCAATTGCTGTTTTCGGTGATCGACATCTCCGTCCATGTGAACGACGTCAAGATGATCCGTAAGCAGTCTGATGAACGGCAGGAACAGCTGCCGGTTCAAGCCGCCCGCATACAGGTCGTCGGGATGGAGGTTCGAGGTCGTGACCACGGTCATCCCGGCCTCGAAGAATTGCTCGAACAATCTTCCGACGATCATGGCATCGGCAATGTCGGTGATCTGCATTTCATCGAGGCAGAGGAGCTCCGCAGAGCTGGCGATCTCTGCCGCGACCGGTTCGAGTACGGATTCGCTCCCCGATTTTCTCCGATCGTGCAGGGCTTCCTGAACCTCCTGCATGAACGCGTGGAAATGGACGCGCCTCTTCGCCACAGGACCCGTTGTCCCGAAAAACAGGTCCATCAGCATCGATTTGCCGGTACCGACGCCACCGTACAGATAGATGCCTCGAGGCCGGGGCCGCGCGGACCGGACGAAAAGCCGTTCAACTAGGGATGGCCGCCGATTGGCGGTCCCGAGCGCCAGGCAGAGTCGTTCCAACCTCCCAAGGGCATCGGATTGCGCCGGGTCGTTCCGGATTTCACCCGATTCGACCAGCCTTCTGTAGCGTTGAGTGAGCGTCACATGACCCTCCCGCCGGCGTTCGTGCGGCTTGACGACGAATATCAATTCATCCACGTACCGACAACAAACCGGAACAGGGCGGAAATGCAGTCTCGATCATCGTCAGTTTTTACACCTGTACTCGTTGCAGGAAGCATCATCCTTCTCATCGGATTCGGGATTCGAGCATCCTTCGGTGTTTTCCAGATTCCGATCGCTGCCGAATTTGGCTGGCCTCGAGCAGATTTCTCGATCGCGATCGCGATTCAAAACCTGGCCTGGGGCATCGGCCAGCCGATTTTCGCCGCCATCGCGGAAAAATTCGGGTCTCGCCTTGCTGTCTTGATCGGCGCCCTGCTCTATTCGGCCGGTCTCGCCCTTTCGAGCTTTTCGGCAACTCCCCTCGGACATCAGTTGCTTGAAGTCCTGGTCGGTTTCGGCATCGCCGGAACGGGGTTCGGGGTCATTCTCGCGGTCGTCGGGCGCGCCGCGCCGGATTCCAATCGCTCGCTTGCACTCGGAATCGCAACGGCCGCCGGTTCCGTCGGCCAGATCATCGGGCCGCCGTTTGCCGCGGTCCTGCTCGCCTACATGGACTGGTCCATGGTGTTTATCGTGTTTTCCGTTCTGGTCCTTTCCGTCCTGTTCGCCTTGCCGATGCTCGGCCGAAACGACCAGGTGGCCGTAGAAGATCTCGAGGAGTCACTGTCCGAGATCCTGGTCCTGGCGTTCAAGGATCCCTCCTATTCGATGGTTTTCCTGGGGTTCTTTTCCTGCGGGTTCCAGATCGCGTTCTTCACTGCCCACTTCCCCGCAATGGTCACCGAGATGTCCAGTCCTGTTGATCCGGAAGGATTTCTCGCCAGTGTCGGCGTCACCACGACCGCAGCGCTCGGCGCCATATCCATCGGATTGATCGGGTTCACAAATGTGATCGGAACGGTGCTTGCAGGTGCTCTCGGGCGAAACTACCTCAAAAAGCATCTGCTTGTTTTCATCTATACGTCGCGTACGATCATCTCGATCCTGTTCATTACATTTCCCATAACCCCGTTTTCGGTCGTACTGTTCTCCCTGGCGATGGGATTTCTCTGGCTGGCGACCGTGCCACTCACGTCCGGGCTGATCGCGGCCATCTACGGCCTCCGCTACATGGGAACGCTTTACGGTATCGTCTTTCTCAGCCACCAGATCGGCGGGTTTCTCGGGGTCTGGCTGGGCGGAGTCCTGCACGACCTTTACGGCAGCTACAGCACCGTATGGTGGGTTGGAATCGGCGTCGCGGCATTTTCCGCCGCAATTCACCTGCCCGTGAAGGAATCACCTCTCGAATCCCGCATGGTGAGAGCCGGCTGACAGACACGACATCGCAGATCTTGACCGTTATCCTCTCGACAGGCCCGGCAATCATGAATGGTGGGCTCTTGCCAGCCTTTGCCAAGACCAGTTCGAGGCCGTCGGCCCGTTCAATCTTTCAGGATTCATGCGGGAATCTGTTGTCAAAACCGTGCTGCAGGGCGCTGTTTCCGGGTTCGAGACGCAGGCATTCCGTCATTCGCACGGGAACAAAGTCAATTTCGATTCCGACCCGCCCGCGTTGCCCGATGATCATCCGCCCCGGTACGAATTCGAGACGTCGAAACGAACTCTTCGAGGCGACCGGCTGCCAGACGGGGGGCAGATTCGGCTCCACGGGTTTCCCGCATTTCGCCCTTTATTCGCCAAGGTCGTCGACGGACTCCGGCTTCACCTGTTGCCTGATCCGATGGCCGCGTCAACGTCTTGCAATACGCGGCGGGGCTGGCCCTGCCCGGCGTTTCGACAGGTCTGGATGTTTTCCGGACGGAATCAGGGCGTGAATTCCGGCGGAAGATCGAGCGGCAAGCCAAGAATCATTGCCGAGACGATCTCTCCGACCATGTGGGCGATCGAAAACCCGATTCCGTGTCCCCCTGTCGCGACGTACAACCCGCGCCGGCCAGGGACGGGTCCGACAAGAGGATTTGACTGGACCGCCCGCGGCCTGAGTCCCGCCCAGCGGCGCAACAGCCTCGCGTTCTTCAAGGCGGGAAGGATCAAACCGGCCTCGTCGATGACGTCGTCCAACCGTTCGTCCGTCCCGGACCGGTCGTCCCATACGGTTTCCCTGGTGGAGCCGATTCCGACAGTCCCGTTCGCGTGGGGAACGACAAAGATGCGTCCGGCCTGGATCACCGGCGCTCCCGGCAGGTCGCATTCCACAAGTGCGGCCTGACCCTTGACGCCACCGCCGAGGATTTCAGGATCAGTGTTTCCGAGCAGCCGAAAGGTGTCGGCCCCCGCGGCCAGGACGGTCGTCCCGGACCTGACCTCGCCCGCTTTGGTGAGTACGCTTCCCGGTTCCGCGCGCAGGACTTCGCAATGTTCCAGGATCTCGATCCCGAGATTTCGGGCGACCCGCCCTAGGGCCAGGCATGCCGCCATCGGTCCGATTCGGGCGGAAAGCGTATCCCGGACAATACCGAATCGCCCGTGGCCGGATCCTGCCAGGATTCCGTCGCCACGCTCGATCGACATGGAGAACTGCCCGCCCCAATGACTTTCTGCGGCAGACGCGTTGACGCGCGCGCGTTCGCGCGCCTGTTCGCTCGAAAGGGGAACGATGCGGCCGACCCGGCCATAACCGGACTCGGTACCCGCTTCACGGTCGACGCCTTCCCAGTACGCCGCCGCCGAAACCAGCCCGTCGAACTGAAACTGTTTCAGCGGCGTCCAGGGGTGCGGGGAAAACGGCGCCAAGGCCCCGACCGGCCCCCCGCTCGCCCCCGATCCGACAACATCCCTTTCCAGGACAACCGAAGTGCGTCCTTTCCGGGCACATGCACAGGCGCAGGCGAGCCCAAAAACCCCGCCACCGACGATCGCGACATCCCATTGTCCGAGCGTTGCCATTGGCCGGGAATATCCTATGGTCTGCTACTTCCTGCCGGGAGGTTAGGCCAGATGGAAAGACGGCTCCAGCCGCAGACAGATCGTTTCGCGCAACTCGACTGGCAAGGTCAAGGCGTGCCGGTTTCGAGGCAGTTTGGCGACACCTATTTCTCGTCGGCGGGCGGGCTGGCGGAAACGCGTCACGTCTTTCTCGCGGGAAATCGGCTCCCCGAACGGTTCCGTCCCGGCTTTCGAATCGCCGAGCTTGGTTTCGGGACCGGCCTCAACCTTTTGGCAGTCTGGAGCGGCTGGCTGGCTTCCGGTCAGGCCGGCCAATTGTCCTATGTCGGCTTCGAGGCTTTTCCGGTCTCGTCTTCGGCAATGGAGCGGGTATTCGCGCAGTGGCCGGAACTTTCGGATTTGTCCCGACAGTTGATTGACTGTTGGTCTGATGGCAGGACCCGGTTGGAAACCGCGTCACTCGACGCAGAAATCATTATCGGAGACGCTCGCGAAACGGTCGAGGCGTGGGATGGCGCTGCTGATGCATGGTTTCTTGATGGATTCAGCCCTTCCTGCAATCCCGAGCTCTGGGAAGCCGAACTCCTTCGCTCGGTCGCCGTCCGCACCGTCCCGAACGGAACGTTCGCCACCTATACGTCCGCGGGCCACGTCCGTCGCCGGTTGGGCGCATCAGGCTTTTCAGTTTGCCGCGCCCCGGGATTCGGCCGCAAGAGACACATGACCCGCGGGTGCAAAGCCGAAATCCGGGTCTGAGCCCAACAATGACGCCGAATTGACGTCGACCTGCCGTGAGCCAGCCCTTGTTCATTCGGCGTTCCGGAAACTCGGATCCAGATCGCGCGGCGCAAACGGCTGTTCGCCCGGGCAAAGGCGTCCTCGCCGGCCCGACCTACGAGCCGCGCCCGATGTCCTCGTGTATGCGGATTCGTCCCACTTGTCCCGCCACCCGCGCCCGGTAGACATAGAGTGATTCCATGACCCGCATCACGTAGTTTCTGGTTTCCCGGTATGGGATGTGTTCGATCCAGTCGACGGGGTCGCCCCAGTCGCGGTGCGGATGCCCGAATTGCCCGATCCATTCCCGCGTCTGGCCGGGCCCGGCATTGTAGGCTGCAAAAGTCAGGACGTGGGAGCCCTGGAACTCCGTGAGAAGCTCGTCCAGATACGCGGTTCCCATCTTCGCGTTGAAATGCCAGTCATTTGTCAGGCGCCATTTCGAGTACCGCTCACCGAGACGCTCCGAAATCTCCCGCGCGGTCGAAGGCAAGACCTGCATGAGCCCGCGCGCACCTGCCCGGCTGACAGAGTTGATTCGGAATTCGCTTTCCATCCTCGTGATTGCCAGGGCCATCTCCGGCGGCACCGGCCCGGAATGCCGGGCCAGATCGGTCACCGGAAAATACGAGCGGGGGAGTACGATGCCGGACTTGGCGGCTTCCTTGGCCACACCGATCGCAACGTGCGGCGAGTCAAGGTGGAGCGCCATGTCTCCAAGCCGAATCAGGTCGGTTCGGTCGAGCTCTTCCGCAACATGGGCGAAGAACCAACGTGCATGGGGTTCCCAGCCAGCACGCAAGAGCAGCCCGGCAGCGCGAATTGGACCAGAGTCCACGAAATCGGCCGTTCGCCAGTCGGGCGACCGTTCGTTCCCGACCAGCGCGGAATCGGGCCGGGCGCCGATCTTCTGGGCGGCCAGCTGACCGTAGAAGGTTGTCTGGTACCTGGCACCGATCAGGTAGAACTCGTTGGCGGCCGCGTGGTCTTCGAGTGCTTCATGGGCGCGGCCAAGCCAGTAATACGCCCGCCCCAGACTGATCGGAGACTTTACGACGTCGCGAAACCGCAGGAAATGCCGTGCAGCCCGGTCCGGATCTTTCAGCTTGCGAAGTGCAATGAATCCTGCGAACCACTCGAGCTGGGCGTAATCGGAACCTCCGGCAAGCCAGTGTTGACTGGCAAGTTCATAAGCCAGCCGGTTCTCTCCGGCCTCCATCGCATCCCTGGCCAATACGCGGCGCCTGTATGACCACGCCTCTGGCCGCCCCAGCGCTTCCGCCGATCGCGACCTCTCAAGGATCAGTTCCAGGGCCGAATCATCGAAACCGGAGTTCAATCGCCAGATGAACCGGTCGTAGGCGAGCCCCCCATCGCTCCGCACCGATTCCGGAAGTCCACGAATCATGGCGTCGACGCCCGAGACCTTTTCTTTCAGGGCGATCCGGGTTTTTGCCAGTGCTCTCCAATCGGAGGGTACGAGATCCAGCATCAGTCGTGCCGACTCGATCCTGCCCTTCCACAGCAAATGGTCGAGACGCCGGACATGGAGGTCGGAAATCGCGCCGCGGAAGTCCGAAACGAATGCCCCGTGAACTTTCCTGTCCATGCCAAGTTCGAGCCAGGCGTTCCGAGCTTCGGTCCTGGCTTCCTCACCCCGGCCCAGCTGTCTCAGTGCCGTTGCCAACCGCAAGGCGCCCGCACCGGTTTGTGGAGGCTGTATTTCGAAGTATTGCGTGACCGCGTGCGGGTTGGCGGATTCCGGGATGTGGGCTTCACCTCTCCGGCGCAGCCGTTTCAGCCCTGGCCAATCCCCGTTGCGCTCCAGGAAATCCCGATATTGCTGCCATGTTCCATCACCTGCTCTCAACCTCCACCATGCGATCAGGTCGAGCGCGTCCGGGTCGCCGAACGCGCGCGCATGCCTTTCTGCCTCGGGCCAGTCTTCCCTGTAGGCAGCTTCGATCGCCGCGGCTATGACGTCGTCGCCTTTACCGGGCGATGTATCCTGTGACTGCGCCAACGCGAAAATCGGCATGGCGGAAATTGCCGCCAGAGCCAGGCGGAGGACAAAAGTACTCACAAGGCTGTTCTCTGCTCTTTGGTTCCTGGTTTTTTTGTTTCTTGCGATCAAGCTCTACTGCAACTCGGCAGGAAACAACAGTCCGGGATTTCGATTGACTTGAATTCGCCGTGTATTCTCCGCTTACATTCCGGCCGTCCTGGGGTATTAGCGGATGAATCGGGAGAATTGGGAGCAAGTTCATGTTCAGGGGATCGAATCCGGCGTTGGTTACTCCGTTCCGCGACGGCGCAGTCGACGATGACGCCTTGAAGTCGCTGGTTGAGTGGCACATCGACGAGGGATCCCATGGTCTGGTGCCGGTTGGCACGACCGGCGAAAGCCCGACTCTCACCCATGAGGAACACGAACACGTCATCGACGTTGTCGTGAGGGCAACTGCGGGACGGCTGCCGGTCATCGCGGGAGCCGGATCGAATTCAACCGCCGAGGCGGTTCGCCTGCTGCAGTTCGCCGAACGCGTCGGTGCCGATGCCGGCCTCGTTGTCACGCCATATTACAACAAGCCGACCCAGCGCGGTTTGATCGAACATTATCGCGCCCTCAGCGAGTGTTGCGATCTTCCAATCGTCATCTACAACATCCCCGGCCGTTCGGTCATCGACATGAGCCCCGACACCATGGGCGAGTTGTCGAAGCTGCCAACCATCGTCGGCGTCAAGGATGCGACCGGCGATGTCGTCCGCGTCAGCCAGCAACGCGCGACCTGTGGTGCGGACTTCATCCAGCTTTCAGGGGAGGACGCCTCCGCGCTCGGATTCAATGCCCATGGCGGGACCGGCTGCATTTCGGTGACGGCCAACGTGGCGCCGCGCCTTTGCGCGGAATTTCAGGAGGCATCGCTTGCCGGAGACACCTCGAGGGCGCTCGAACTCCAGGACATCCTGATGCCGCTCCACACCGCGGTTTTCATTGAACCCGGCCTGGTCGGTGCGAAGTACGGCCTTTCGGTGCTCGGCAAGTGCAGCGAGGAGGTTCGCCTGCCCTTGACGCCTGCCTTGCCCGAAACGCGCGCCAGGATCGACGATGCCATGCGGTATGCCGGCCTGATTACCTGACCGCATGGCCTCTCGGCGAAAGAAACGGGAGAACAGGAGCGGTCTCGTTGCGGAAAATCGCCGGGCTCGATTCAACTACGCGATCGAGGACACGCTCGAGTGCGGACTGGTCCTGACCGGGTCGGAGGTCAAGTCACTCAGGAATGGACAGGCCAATATCGCCGAAAGCTACGCCAGCGTCGAAAACGGCGAACTCTACCTGATCAACGGGCACATTGCGCGTTACGAGATGGCCGGGCGCTTCGGGCACGAAGAGCGCCGCAGGCGAAAGCTCCTGGTCAGCAAAAAGCAACTCGCGAAGTTGAGGCAGGAAACCGAGCGACAGGGAATGACGCTCGTTCCCCTTCGCCTGTATTTCAACTCCGCCGGAAAGGCGAAAATCCTCGTCGCCGTCGCGCGGGGGCGAAAACTCGTCGACAAGAGGGAGAACCAGAAATCCCGTGACTGGAGTCGCCAGAAGGCGCGATTGTTGCGGGAACGGGGATAGCCCGGTACAGGTGGTTTGGATGAACGCCTTCTCGACCGGACGCGCCGTGTTCGCGCGGGCGGGCCCCTAATCCACCATCTCCGGGACTTTTCGGCCTGACAGGGGTTTCACATGCCAGATGACGACAACACGATGCTGGTTTCTACCGACTGGTTGCGGCACCGTCTGAATTCACCGGACATCCGGGTTTTCGACGCGTCGTGGTACCTGCCTACGGACGGGCGCGATCCGCGTGCCGAGTACGAGGCCTCGCACATTCCCGGGGCGCGTTTTTTCGATATCGACGAGATCTCGGACTCGGATTCGTCTCTCCCGCACATGGCGCCGCAACCGGAAAAGTTCGCTTCGCGGATGCGATCGATGGGGGTCGGCGACGGACACCAGGTCGTTGTTTACGATGGTGCCGGACTGTTTTCGGCAGCCCGGGTCTGGTGGCTGTTCAGGCATATGGGCAAGACCGATGTTGCCGTTCTCGACGGCGGGTTCCCCAAATGGGTCGCGGAAGGACTTCCCGTCGAAATCCTGGCTCCACGGACCCAGAGCCGCCACATGACCGCGCGACGAAACGCCGCCCTGGTCAGCGACCTGCCGCACGTCCTTGCAACGAGCAAAACCGGCGAAGCCCAGATTGTCGATGCCCGATCGCCGGACCGTTTCCGCGGCGAGGCCCCCGAGCCCCGGCCAGGACTCAGGCCTGGCCACATTCCAGGCTCCCGAAACGTCTATTACAACGACTTGCTGAATCCCGACGGTACGCTCAAGCCCGAGACCGAACTTCGAAAGGCGTTCGTTGACGGCGGGGTGGACCTGTCACGTCCGGTCATCACGACCTGCGGGTCCGGAATCACTGCGGCGGTACTTTCGCTTGCTCTCGAAAAACTCGGCCACCGCAGCCACTCGTTGTACGACGGCTCCTGGGCTGAATGGGGCATGTCCCCCGACGTGCCGGTCGAAACCGGGTGACCTGGCAGCACGGAACCGCCTGCCGACGCGATCGACAGCCGGAATTTCGTCATCATCGCGCGCGTTCCTGAAGAGCTAGGGGGGAGCAACTGGCGCAATTGTGCGGGTCCGGCCTTGATCAGGGCGCATCCCGAATGCCGGCCGGTCTCCTCCTTGGCATTTTCCGTGATGCGGTGGTCCGAGAGCAGGTAGACCTGTGTCGATTCCACCGATATTGCCGAAATCGGAATTATCTCGGATCTTCGCGAAGCCGCTGGCGGGAAGACACGCCATGTACCATCCCGGAATGGCCGGGCCCGCGAATGCTCCCAGGTCGTGTACGATTCACTCCGGGGACCGCAGCCTTGGATACCAACGTGTTTCTTGCAGTACTCGTGGCTGCTCTGCTGCATGCGGGCTGGAACAGCCTGGTGAAGGTCGGATCCGACCCGTTCTCGACGATATGCGTCACCACGTTGGTGCAGGTGGCAATTGCGGTGCCCGTGCTCGTATTCGTGCCCGTTCCGGCCGTGGATGCGATTCCCTGGATCGTGGCTTCGGCCGTGATCCATACGGGTTACAAGGTGTTCCTGGCCAACGCCTACGACAACGCCGATCTCAGCCAAGCCTATCCCCTGGCACGGGGAACCGCACCGATTGCCGTATTCCTCGTGACCGTCCTCTTTTTCGGCGCCGCGTTCAACCATTTCGAGACCGTGGCAGTCCTGTCCGTTTCGACAGGTGTCGTTCTCTTGGCATTCAAGGGACAGTACGGGCGACCCATGAATCGCAGGTCCGCCGGATACGTGATCGGCACGGCCGTATTGATCGCCAGCTACACGGTCGTCGACGGCATAGGGGCGCGGATCGCCGGGACGCCTTCGGGATACATCATGTGGATGGTGATTGGCGACGGGATCGGGTTGTTTGCATACACCTTCCTGGTCAGGGGCCGCTCCGCGGTCCCCGCCATGTTGCCGGTTTGGCGGTCCGGACTCGCATCAGGCGCGATGTCGCTTGGCTCGTACTGGATCGCGGTCTGGGCGTTTACGATCGCGCCGATCGCACTGGTCGCGGCGCTGAGGGAAACCAGCATTCTCTTTGCAACCGTCATCGCCGCGTTCCTGATCCGTGAACCGGTCGGTGCCTGGCGGTGGATCTCCATCGGACTCATCGTCATCGGAGTCGCTCTCATGAGACTCTGATCCCGGAACTTCTGCCGCGTCGTCAGCCGGACTGGCTGGCATCTCGCATCTTTCGGGCCGGAGGCAAAGCCACGCTCCAGGCGATGAAACGAAGCACCGCGAGATTCCTGATGGGTTGCCCGTCGGTACAATCATCGGAAATCGCGCCGCCTGATGACTGACATGCCCTCTGATCGACACGTGAATTGCCCGCTTGATCCCGGAGATGTAGAAATCACGAGACTGCGGCCCTTACCGCGGACCCGACCGGCCTCGGGTGGACAATGATGCCCCTCGGGGGCATCGGAAGAGGAGAAAACGATGACAATGCAGAGATACATCATCGAGCGGGACATTCCGGATGTCGGAACACTGGAGCGCGACGAATTGCGAGCGGCTGCCGCAAAGTCGAACGAAGTCCTGGCGGAGCTGTCGCCGGACATCCAGTGGGTGGAGAGCTTTGTCGCCGCCAACAAGACATTCTGTGTCTATCTTGCGAAGGATGAAGACATCATCCACAAGCACGCTGAAATCAGCGGATTTCCGGCAACGAAGGTCACCGCGATCTCGAAAATGATCGATCCGACGACATCCAGAGACGACTAGGGATCCTGCACCCCGATTCGGGGGGGATGGCTTCGTCTTTCCGGCCCGTCGGCCCGGTTTCGGTCGGTATTCCGTCTGTCACCGTTACCCGCCGGTGGCGTGCACACCGGCAACAGTGAACTGGTCGCCTGATGCGCGGGATGTTGTGGCGGCGCCGGGGAGCGTTGAATCCCGCCTTTTTCGTCCCGAGTATCCGGTTTTGTTCCAGGTTGACTTGTCCGTGTTTCCGACCGTGGCCAAAATGACCGGCAAGTGTCTGACCTACAAAGCGTTGATCGCTGGCAATGGAATACCGGGCGGCGCAATGACATGAATGATGCGACGACGTATCATCGGCTTGGCCACGACAATTTCCAACTGCTTGACCGGGCGGAAGTGTTCGACAACCCTGTCGATCCCGAGCAACTGGCCAAATTCCTTGCCGACGACGGGCACGAGCTGGTCTTTGCGACATCAGGCAAGACGATTATCGGTTTCGCCTCGGGCTCGATATTGTTGCATCCTGACAAGGCGCCAGCTTTCTTCGTCAACGAGGTCGACGTTTCCCCAGCATATCAGCGCCAGGGCGTCGCGACAGCGCTATGCAAGATGTTGATCGGCGTGGCGCGAGACCGGGGATGTCAGGGAATTTGGCTTGCCACGGAGGAAGCCAATATCGCCGCGCGCGCGCTCTTCCGTGGGCTTGATGCGCGGGAGACGGGCGCAATCGTCGTTTGCGACTGGGACGGCGCAATGGATGCGTGATCCAGGGAAAAACGGCTTTGGGTTTGGGGCCAGGCGCAGGATGCGCCGCAGCGCCGGTTCGGCCTCAAGCCGGTGCGGCATCGTGGACGGCCCATTGCAGACGGAATCGCCGCGGCCAGCTCGACGCAACGGGCGACATCATGCGCCCGCGGGCGTCGCCGCCGCGGGGACGAGACCATCGACCGGCAGGTCGCCGAGCTCGACGCCGCCAACCGCGCCGCGCGGCACGGGCCAGCAGGCGGCCTGTGGATGAAATGGACGCGGCCAGGGGAGGAAGCGTGGGAAAAACGCGTTCGAGGGGTTGAAATCAAGCACGGATGCTCGGGGCGGGGATGCAAGGAGCAGCTGTTCCGTCGTGACCCGTACGTCAACCTTTGCATCAGCGAGGGCGGCGAATGGCGTGAAAATGAGCGGGCCCAACCCGGACACACCGAACGGGACCCGGGTCCCACTCGAAGCTTGCGGGGAGCGGCGGGACAGGCGCAAGGACTTGTACACGACCGGGTGCACGCTTATGCGCGGGCTTCGATAGCAAGGCCGAACAACCGAAAGGGCGCGCACATGCGACTCGGGATCATGATTGGCATCGCCGCAATGGCAACGGTCGTCGTTGCCTCGAATATCCTCGTTCAATTCCTGTTTGGCGACTGGCTGACTTGGGGCGCGTTCACCTACCCTGTCGCATTTCTCGTGACCGACCTGACCAATCGAACCTACGGTCCCCGCAGTGCGCGAAAGGTCGTGTTTGCCGGATTCGCGGCCGGGATTGCCTGCTCCTTCGCCGGAACATTGATCGAGGGAGAGTCCGGTCCGTTGGTTACCTACAGAATCGCGCTCGGATCGGGTATCGCGTTTCTTTCGGCCCAGTTGCTCGATGTCCTGGTATTCGACCGGTTGCGTCACGGCCACTGGTGGCGTGCACCGCTGTTATCGTCGCTCATGGGCTCGACACTTGACACCGCCCTGTTCTTCACGATCGCGTTTTCGGCCAGCCTGAGCATGCTGGAGCCCACCAACGACGTATCATGGGCAGGCGAACTGCTGCCGTTGATCGGATTCGGGCCAGTTGTTCCGCTTTGGGTTTCACTTGCGACAGCTGACCTCATGGTCAAACTGTCGATTGCCCTTGTCGCGCTCATTCCGTTTCGCCTCATCGCGAGGAATCTGCCGAACCCGGCAGTTTGACATCACCGGGTTCCTCGGGCAGCCAGAGAAACGGAATTACCGTGCCTCGCGCCTGCCGACCCGTCGGTTCACATTGACTGAAATCTCTGCCAATCCCAAAGACTGCTGGAGACATTCATGATCAGGATCAACGATCATATCGTGCTTCCCGAAGCGGAGATCGAAGAGACATTTCATCGCTCGTCGGGGCCTGGTGGGCAGAATGTCAACAAGGTATCGACCGCGGTGGAATTGCGATTCCACGCCGGTGCGTCCCGGGTATTGACGCCTGATCAAAAACACCGTCTGCGCAAAATCGCCGGAAACAGGTGGAACAAGTCCGGGATTATCGTCCTGACGGCCAGCACGCATCGCTCGCAAGCGATGAACAGGAAACTCGTCCGCCGGAAGCTCGCGGCACTCGTGCAAAAGGCGTTGTTCGTACCAAGACCGAGACGGCGAACACGGCCGTCGCGTGCGTCGGTCACGCGCAGGCTCGATTCGAAGACGAGGCGAGGTCAGCTCAAGGCCTTGCGCCGAACCCCGGGGATTGAAACATAGCGGTCCACCGGCAGGCAAGCGGCCCCGCCGGATTCGGGCATTGCACGGACATCAGAGGAGGACACGAAATGGAATCTCCTGAAGATCTCCAGAAGCGACGGCATCGGCTTCTCGGCCCCAATACGCCGACATTCTATCGTGAACCTGTCCATATCGTGCGCGGTCGCGGTGTGTGGCTCTGGGATCGGGATGGAAACCGTTATCTCGATTGTTACAACAATGTACCGCACGTCGGTCACTGCCACCCGAGGGTCGTCGCCGCCATCGCCGAGCAGGCGGCGCGCCTCAACACGCACACGCGTTACCTTCACGAAGGCATTCTCGACTATGTCGAACGCCTGACCGGAAGGTTTGCCGATCCGCTCGCCTCCGCAATGCTTGTGTGCAGCGGATCGGAAGCCAACGACGTTGCACTTCGCATGGCACGGGCGACAACCGGCAAGACCGGAATTATCGCCACGGACAACACGTATCACGGGAACACCGACCTGGTCAGCCAACTCGGCTCGCGAACAACTCCGATCGGAGGGTACGCCCCCTGGGTGCGCCATGTTCCAAGCCCGGTCGGAACGCGGACTGCAGGTGGAGAGAGCAACGCGGACGAGTCCTCGTCATTTGCCGATTTCGTCCAGTCCGCGATCGGGAGTCTCGAAGAGGACGGCCACGGCATTGCTGCCCTGATCGTCTGTCCATACTTCGCGAACGAGGGGTTTCCTTCCCTCGAAAAAGGATTCCTGGACGAAACCGCCGCACGGGTTCGTAAGGCCGGCGGACTCGTTATCGCCGATGAGGTCCAGCCCGGATTTGGCCGCCTCGGCAGCGATTTCTGGGGACATCAGCGTCTTGGTTTCCAGCCGGATATCGTGACGCTCGGAAAGCCGATGGCGAATGGACACCCCGTTGCAGGCGTCGTGACGAGCCAGGAAATCATGGCGGAATTCAGAAACGCGATTCCATACTTCAATACATTCGGCGGCAATCCGGTCGCGGTTGCGGCGGCCGCGGCAACTCTCGATGTACTCGACCAGGAAGGTCTCGTGCCGCGCGCGCAAGAGACGGGTCGCTATGCACTGGCTCGACTCCGTGCCATCGAGACGTCGCATGGTGCCATTCGAGCAGCACGGGGAGCCGGGCTGTACCTGGGGGCGGAACTTGTCGATGCCGGCGGTGCGCCCGACAGTGTGCTTGCAGGATTGCTTCCGGATGCAATGAAAAGAAACGGCGTCTTGCTGAATGTCGCCGGACGCCACCGCAACATCCTCAAGATCAGGCCGCCGATGTCGATCGAAAAGTCCGGAATCGACGTTCTCTGCGACACCCTCATACGTGTTCTCGACGAATTGACCTGATCATGGCCGACCCCGGCTTCCAGGATGTTGCAGGACTCTGGGCGGAAGCTCGCGGCGCCTTGCTCGCCTTTCCACGTTGGAACCGGGTCGAGCGACTCTTGTCCGTCCGCGAGAACGCGATTTTCGAGGTCCGCGGAGACCCGCCGAGACGAGGCGTGCTCAGGTTGCACCGGGCGGGTTACCAGGATGAGCGGTCCATCAACTCGGAAATGCTCTGGCTGCAATACCTGTCCAACCACGGATTCCCTGTCCCGGCGCCGTTCTGCGCCGAAGACGAAAGCCTGGTACTCACGACCGCATCGGGTCGTCATGCGACCTTGCTTGGCTGGGTCTCGGGATTCCATCCCGGTTCCGTCGGCGACCCCGCGCCGATCGGACATCGTTACCGGGAAGTCGGTGCCGCGCTGGCGCAGCTTCACAATGCGACTGACGGGTTTCGGCCACCTGCCGGTTTTTTCCGGCCGTCCTGGGACATCGAAGGATTTCTCGGCGAGGAGCCGCTTTGGGGCCGGTTCTGGGAAAACTCGGGCTTGACCATGGCCGACACCAGATTGATGGAGGACGTCCGGGACGTTGCCCGTACAGACTTGCAGAGGTTTCTTCAGGATGGCGCCGACTTCGGTCTCATCCATGCGGACCCGCTTCTCGAAAACATATTCATATCCGAATCAGGGCCCGTGATCATCGACTACGATGATTCAGGTTACGGATTCCGCATGTACGACCTTGCCGTTGCAACGTACCGGCGAAGCGATGAACCCGGCGGCGAGGGGCTTTCGGAATGCCTCGTCGCCGGTTACAGGGAACAGCGCGAATTGCCCGACGAGCACTGGGAAACGCTGCCCCTGTTCCACCTGCTTCGCAGCCTCGCATGCCTCGGCTGGATCGAACCGCGCCAGGACTTCCCGGGGAGCCGAAAACGCCTTCACCGTTACATCGAGATCGCCCGCGTCGCATCCAGGCGCTACCTGGAAACCCGTCGATCCTCGTGATCGCCGGCAGGAGGAACGGAAGGCCTGCCCCGGCCCCGGCCACCACTTCCCGGTTTCGCATTGGCAACCGGCGCCTCCGAACCGGCACGGAACAACCCTCACCGGGATTGCCAGGGCAGGTTTCCATGCCGCCCGGACCGTTCCCGCGGGAACCGGCCAGGAAGGCCAGCGTTCAGCTGGCCAATCGGTACCCTCCTGCCTCGGTGATCAGCAGGCTGGGATTCCTGGGGTCGACCTCGATTTTCTGGCGCAGCCGGTAGATGTGTGTCTCGAGCGTGTGGGTCGATTTCGTCTTGTACTTCCAGACATCGGAAAGCAGGGAATCCCGCGAGACGACGCTGCCGTCCGCGCGATACAGCCGCTTGAGAATACTGGTTTCCTTTTCCGTCAGATTGACCCGCCGATCGTCATTGTCGGACAGGGTCTTCTGCGACGGTTTGAACGAATAGTGGCCGATCGTGAAGACGGCATCGTCGGAAAACTCGTGCTGACGAAGTTGCGCCCGGATTCGGGCCAGCAGGACCGATATCTTGAATGGCTTCATCACGTAGTCGTTGGCGCCTGCATCCAGGCCGACAATTGTGGCATCGTCGGTGATGTGTTTTCCGGTCATCATGATGATCGGGCAGGTCATCCCCTGTTTTCGAAGCGTCCGGCAAAGATCCCGCCCGTCGCCGTCCGGCAGGTCGACATCGAGAATCGCGAGATCGATCGTGGACTGTTCCGCCCGCGCACGGGCCTGGGCGCCGTTTTCGGCTTCAATGACCTCGTAGTCCCCGGTCGCGATCAGCTGTTCTGACAGGACGTCGCGAAAATCCGCTTCGTCGTCGACGAGAAGTATCAGTCTGTCACCTTTCATGGCCGTTGTTCTCCTGGTGGGTTTCGTTCCCGGACATATTGGCACGCTTGGCATGCCGGAAAAGCTCCGGTCACGGAGATGTGTCGTCATCAGGGGATTTGTTTCAACTTCGGCGTCCGCAAGCTATATTCCCGCCCCAAATGGTAACAGTTCTCAAACATCCGGGCGTCGCGCAACTCGGTCTGACGACAGGCCAGAGAATCGCACGTATCCACGCCGACCTCAGAATGGGTGCACCGATCGTCATTCGTGAAAACGGGACCGCCAATCTTGTTGCCGCCGTCGAGACTGCGGATTCAGACGTGATCAGCCAGTTCCGCGCTGTCGCGCGAGACGGAATCATCCATGTCGCGGTCACGGCCCGAAGAGCCCGGACATTGGCTGCAAGGGCCTACGACGGTGACCTCGCCCGACTGATTGTCCCCGCCGAGGCAGACACAGCCTGGATTCGATCCATAGCCGATCCGTCCCGGGATCTTGAAACGCCCATGAAAGGGCCGTTCATGAGCCTCAGGGGAGGATCGCCGGCCGTCGCCAGGGCCGCAATCCGTCAGTGCAAGCAGTCGCGCCTTCTGCCCGCGGCGGTCATCTCGCCCGTCCCCGAACACGTATCGTTGCCGGTTGAACTGACGGCCCTGTCCTGCGGCCTCCTTTGCCATGACGAGAACCGGACCTTACGTCTGCACGAGGTGGCGCGCGGGAATGTCCCCCTGAAAGTCTCCCCGAGGTCCAGAGTCCATGTCTTCCGCCCATCAGACGGGGGAGAAGAGCATTACGCGATCGAAATAGGCGATCCCGACCGCGATGCGCCGGTTCTCACGCGGCTCCACTCGGCCTGTTTCACCGGAGACCTGCTCGATTCCCTGAAATGCGACTGCGGGCATCAGCTCCGTACTGCGCTCAGCGAGATGGGCGAACCCGGGGCCGGTGTCTTGTTGTACCTGAACCAGGAAGGTCGCGGAATCGGGCTCGCCAACAAGCTTCGGGCATACACGCTCCAGGACCAGGGTTACGATACGGTCGATGCAAACCACAGGCTCGGCTTCGAGGACGACGAAAGGGACTTCCGCCTTGGCGCCGAAATGCTGCAAGTGCTTGGCTTCGGATCCGTTCGCCTGATGACGAACAACCCCGCCAAGGTCGACTTCATGCGCCGCAACGGAATTGCGGTCGAGGAAAGAGTTCCGCTTGTGGTCGAAAGGACCCGGCTGAACGCCGATTATCTCGATACGAAGGCCCGACGGAGCGGACACCTGCTGTGAATCCGGAGCCCACGGACCTCGTGGTCACCTCCTGGGGGGCGCGGTTCCGCGGCCGTCACCTGCCCTGTGCGACGGGTTACTCGGGGATCGGAGAAAAGACCCGCGAAGGCGACGGCACGAGTCCCGCCGGCCGTTTTCGGATTGTCGCCGTCATGTACCGGCCCGACAGGGTCAATCTGCATGCTCCATGGCTTTTCCGGCGCCGTACCGGGTTGACCGATCTCCGGTGGTCCATGGCCACGCCCCGCTCGAAGGTCAGGTCGGCCCGGGTTCGCAAGACCGGGCCCGGCGACATCTGGTCGGACGACCCCGCGGACCCCGCATACAATCGTCACGTTTCGGTCGTCGACGGAAAGGAATATCCGTACAGTCACGAACGGCTTTGGCGCGCCGACCCGATGTATGATCTGATCGCCGTTCTCGATTTCAATCTGCGGGATCCCGTGCCGGGTCACGGCAGCGCGATCTTTCTCCATGCCTGGCGTGGGCCACGCTACCCGACCGCCGGATGTATCGCGTTTCCCAAAGAAATCCTCGCGGAGATCATCGTATCGTGGCTGCCGCACTCACGGGTATTCATTCACCGGTAGGGGCGTTGTCCGAAGACCGCGGAACCGACCCTGACATGGGTCGCTCCGAACGCGATTGCGGTCTCGAAATCACCGCTCATCCCCATCGAGAGGTTTTCCAGCCCGTTTCGAAGGGCGATTTTCCTGAGCAGGGCAAAGTGAAGCGACGGTTCTTCCCAGGCCGGGGGAATGACCATCAATCCGGTTACCGGCAGGTCGATGCTCAGGCAGTAACGGATGAACTCGTCGGCTTCCATCGGCGGAACCCCCGATTTTTGCGGCTCTTCGCCAGTATTGACCTGCACGAACAGTTCTGGCGCCCGGCCCAGTGACTGGATGCCGCGGGCGAGCTTGTCGGCGAGGCCGACCCGGTCGACCGAATGAATCGCATCGAACAGTTTCAGCGCGTGGCGAACCTTGTTCGTCTGCAACGGCCCAACCATGTGGAGCGAGATGTCACCATGCTGTTCCCGGAACGGAGGCCAGCGCTCCATCGCTTCCTGCACCCTGTTTTCGCCAAAAAGCCGATGACCGGATGCGAGGACCGCCGCGACCCTTTTTCCCGTTTGCAACTTGGAAACCGCGACAAGCCGTACGGAATTCTTTGGCCTACCAGCCCTCTGTTCGGCCGCGTTGATCGCGGCGTAAGTCGATTCGAGGCTCATCGGTTCGCAGCTTTCATGTCGCTGACCGGACAAGTTGGACGCGCGCCGGGCGTATCGCATGGGCTCGGCATTCCGTGATCAATGGCACCACCAAACGGGGCTGCGCGTCGGGCGCATCAACAGGTTGAGGCGGCATCGAAAACCGGCCTTCGGCGGCGCCGGCCTCACCGACGGAAATGTCCCGAGACCTGAAACCGATCGGCAGTTCTGCCTGTTTCCCGAACTGACCGGGTCATGCTGCATCGGACAGTATCCTGTTCAGCGTACGGTAGGTATCGTCGATCGATGTGACCTTGTGGCAGGTATCGACTCGCTGATCGAGTTTCATCGCCAAAGGGTAGTCATTGCCGCCCGGATGGCAATTGTCACCGAAAAACACGATTCTTGCAAATCCGGCATGAGAATAGCCTGTCCGGAGACAATGGAACGGGTCCTTCAGAAACCGGTAGATTCGCCCCTTGTCATTCCCGGGCTCAACCAGATCGATTCCCGTTTCGCCGGCGACCTGCGCGGAAACGATGTCGCCGAACTGACGATTGATCAGTTCCGCAATTCCCTTCCGCTCGCCATTCGCCTGATCCCACGCTACGTATTTTCGGCGCTCCGAGAGATCCGCATTTCTCCCCACAACCGAGAAATTCACCAATCCGGCACGGCGGTCGATGTGACGCCCGGTCCTCAGCGGGAACCCGCTCCCGGCAAGAAGGTCTTGCAGGAAATCGGCCAGCTCACCCGTCAGATCGAACGACGATTGAAACACCGGCAATCCGCCGACGCGAAAACTGTTGCCGTTGCAATTGAATACCCCCCTGACGGGCTTGAAGACGAGGTCACCGACCTGCCACCTGGTCTTTTCGAATTCGGATCCCGAAATCAGGTAGGTTGGCTTGGACTCGCCGAATCTCAGAAACGTCTCGCGATTCTCGTTCGTCAGTTGCAGGCTGCTGGCAACGAGGGTCCCGTCGACATCGAAGACAAAGGCTGTTTCGGGTTCGTCCATGGGAGTCATCGTCATTTGGCTGACATTAACCGGGCAAAAACAAGGCCTGGTATCGCGATCGCGTCATGAACCCGCCCATGGGATGACGTATTGCTCGGCAGGAATCATTCGAAACCCGGATTTCGAAGGTCGTCTACGAAATACATCGCGGGAAAATGGGACTTTCCCTCTTCGATCACGGCGTACCAGTGACCGCCAACCCGCCCGGTGCAATGACGGGCTCATTCCCTTGCCGGGCACGAACTTCAAGGTCCGCACCGGATCGCCAGTCGTGGCCGTTGGCGCGGTATCCGCCTTCGGGCAAACACTTGCCCCGGAGCAGGCCAGTCTGGCGGCAAGGGCGACCGTCCGGAAAACCGAAAGGCGATCATCTTCACCAGGACGCTGAAATCTCGGAACCCGAACCATCAATCCGTCGCGCCCGATCCCGGGTACGGAGTTCCGTCCTTGCGCGTAAACTGCCACCTTCCCTCTTCGCCCAAGACAGCATGGAAGTCGTCTCTTGGGTACGTCGCTTCATCGCCCGCGGTCCGGTCGCCAATTTCCAGATTCTCGACGTCCTGCCTGGTTCGATTGACCAGGTGATGTGCATCGCCTCCGGCAGGGAATCCCACGCACATGCCGGGCGCGAGGACCGTCACGTTTGTCTCGGTCACGAGCGTCGGTTCCCCTTCAAGGACAAGGATCATCTCGTCCTGCCTGCAATGGGCGTGCATCAGTGCCGACTCTTCGCCAGGCGCCGGCGTGGTCAGGTTCTCTCCGAAATCCTTCAGGCCGAAAAAATCTCCGAGCAGTTTCTTCTCGCGTTTTTTCATGCGGCCGGCAAATGGCTCAGGGTCGTTGGACGGCTTCATCCGCGTCGGAACCTCTTCAGCGATAATCGCAGCTGATCGCTTGCGGTCCCCCATGACGTCCTCCCCTGGCAAAGAGATTCGGTTCGTGTTCCATGGACGCAGTATTGCAGCCCGGCCTGTCGGGGTGAAAGCACAGGAAGAGAGAACCGGTTCTCTTGCCTGAACGACAAAGCCGATTCTCCTGACCGCCTGCCATCCTCCCAGGACCGCAGGATGCCGTTTGCCCCGGATTCGGGCTGCCGTCCCGGTCGATTCACCTCGCTTGCCCAATTCCCGGTTTAGGCGCCATCCATGCGATCCGCAGAAGCACGCGCTCGACAATCGCTGAATCGGGACCCCGGTTCGTCGACCTGAGCGCGAGGCAGACGTCAAACAGTTCCCGCAACGGCGCCTCGAGTCGCTCCTCGCCCCAGCGACGGACCTGGTTCGCCATTCGGTCGCGGGTAGGGCCGAACACCGGGGGGCGCAGTTTCAAAAAGGCCGCGTCCAGGCGCCCGTCATGCAGGGCGACCTTTTGGAGCGAGCGAAAGTACGTGTAGGCCGACTGGCAAACCGAATCGGGCGAAACACCCTGCGCATACAGGCGCTGCAACGGGACGACCACATCCGACGGCCTGCCCTCCGCGACCGCGAACAACACGTCCTCCATCCCTGCGAGCCGTGAATCCGGCGCGAGCATCTCGATGTCACGCGGGTTTACCGGTTGCTGCCGCCCCATCGCGTACAACGCGAGCTTTTCAAGCGTATTTCGTATTTCCGATGCCGTCTGAAAGGCGGATGACTGGACCAGGTGCTCGATGCTCTCGCGAGTCAACGCCGTGAGCCCCGCCTCGGACGCCATCGACTCGATGGCCCCCCTGTCGAGCGGCTCGTCATAGATCCCGATCGCGACAGAGGTCTTGTCCCCTTCGAAAAGTTTCCTGATCTTCGATCGCGTCGAAAGAGCGCCCGCGGTCACGATCAGAAAGGCGTCTCCTTCGTTTCGCGCGGACAACGCCCGGGCCAGCTGCTTGTGCACGGCATCGGTCGCCCCTTCAACCACCACCAGGCGCGGGCCGGGGAAAAAACCTACCGCCTTGAGATCGTCGGCAACGGCACCCGGCTTTTTTGTGACATGCGCCGCCTGCAGCACGGTCAGTCTCAAATCACGCGCTGCATCCGGGCCAACCATGCGTCGTGCCAGGTCGATCCGCTTGTCGGTCACGCGAACGGTGTTGGGGCCGTGCAGGAGAATGCAGCCGAACCGGTTCCCGGGGTTGGCCAGATACGTGCGGGCTTGTGCGCCCTTCAGTATCATCCCGGCCAACTCGCGTAGGTCAACTCGATTCGATTGGCAATCAGGTCGGCCAATGACCGCGCAAGCCGGATTTCGGCATCGTCCGCCGCAACTTGCGTCGGGTATGTTGCCGCCGTGCCGCCGTACGCGGCCCTGGACCTGACCTCTCCGGTATGAACCGTTTTTCCTGAAGTATTGTCGACGACACTGTATCTTGCCGTCCCCATCAGGCTGTTCCGGGAAAACTGCCCTCCGACTTCAAGCGCCAGACGTGTCTCCTTGGTGTCGACTTCGAAACTCAACGTGTATCTCGCTTCCCTGGAAGCATGACCGATCCTGTCCACCAGGCGTTCGCGCAACTCGAAATCGCGGCGAACCAGGCCAGGTTCAACCCAAACCTGCCGCTGGAACCCCGGGGCATCAGGCCCCGGACCATAGACCGGCTGAAACCCGCAGGCTCCGAGAAGGAGCAATGCGGCCAGGGCCACGCCGAGTCTCGCGTCAGACAACCACATTGACGATCCTGTCGGGAACAACCACCAGACGCTTGGGATTCCGGCCACCGAGAGCGTTCCGGACCGGGCCAAGTTCCAGGACCAGCGCTTCGACTTCGTCCCTTTCCAATCCCTTGGCTACCCGGATCTCTGCACGTCGTTTTCCGTTCACCTGAACCGGCAACACAACCGTATCCTCGACAAGCATGTCCGGGTCGGCCACGGGCCATGGGCTCGACACCACCAGGCCCTCGCCGCCTGCCATTTCCCAGATTTCTTCCGCGAGGTGCGGCGTGATCGGTTGCATCAGCTGCGCCAGGACCCTGAACGCCACGGCCTTGCTGGCGGGGTCCGCCGCCGAGCGGGCGAGCGTTGACGTGAACTCGTAAAGTGCAGCGACCGACTTGTTGAACGAAAAACTTTCAAGGTCATTCGTGACGCTGTCGATCGTCCGGTGCATCGCCTTGAACAGGTTCGCGTTTTCCTCATCCCGGCTCGCCTGGCTTCCTGTCGAATCCGGTTGCCCAACCGTCGAGTTGACCAGGCGCCACACGCGTTGCAAGTGCCGGGAGGCCGCTTCGATTCCACTCGTGGTCCATTCCACGTCCCGGTCAGGCGGACTGTCGGAAAGAATGAACCAGCGCGCGGTGTCTGCTCCAAAACTTTCGATGATATCCTCGGGATCAATGACATTCTTCTTGGACTTCGACATCTTGACCGAAGGGCCGACCGTGACCGAATCACCTTCCCGTGTTTCAAGACCACCCCCCGTACGCGGGCGAACGTCTTCAGGAGACAGCCAGCGGCCCTCGCCGTCCTTGTAAGTCTCGTGACACACCATGCCCTGGGTAAAGAGCGCCGTGAACGGTTCCCCTGCCGACTTGGGCAGATGGCCGGTCAGATGCATCGCGCGCGTGAAGAACCGCGAATAGAGAAGGTGCAGGATCGCGTGTTCGACACCGCCAATGTACTGGTCGACATTCATCCAGTATTCGACGTCTTCCCGGACCGTCGGTGTTCGGGCCCGGGGCGCCGTGAATCGAACAAAATACCAGCTGGAATCAACGAACGTGTCCATCGTGTCCGTCTCTCGCCGCGCCATCCGGCCGCAGGCCGGGCACGGGACATTACGCCAGCTGGCATGTTTTTCGAGCGGATTGCCGCGTCCGTCGAATCGCACATCATTTGGCAGGATGACCGGGAGATTCTCCTTTTTCTCGGCGACCGCGCCGCAATCCTCGCAATGGATGACCGGGATCGGGCACCCCCAGTACCGTTGCCTGGAGACCCCCCAGTCCCTCAGGCGATACATGACCTTTCCCTCGCCTGATCCGGATTCCTCGAACTTCCGAATGATTTCGGCCTTTGCGTCCTCGATTTCGAGACCGTTCAGGAACCCCGAATTGATCATTCTCCCCGGTCCGAGATAGGGTTCTTCGCCGATTTCGTAGGCGGCCGGATCGCCGTCAGGCGGACACACGACGGTAACCACGCCAAGGCCGTATTTGCGGGCGAATTCAAGGTCGCGTTGATCGTGGGCCGGACAGCCGAATATCGCGCCCGTTCCATAGCCCATGAGTACGAAATTCGTTATGAAAACGGGCAGTTCCACGCCGTCGAGAAACGGATGGACGACCCGTATTCCCGTGTCGAATCCCGTTTTTTCGGCTTTTTCGATATCCTCTTCCGAAACGGCTCCGCGCCTGCATTCTTCGTTGAACGCGGCCACTTCCGGATCGGATTCGAGAAGCCTGGCCAACGGGTGGTCAAAGGAAACCGCGGCGAAACTCGCGCCGAACAGGGTGTCCGGGCGAGTCGTGAAGACCTCCAGGTGCTCGAATCCGACAGGTGCATCGACGGTCCGAAAACGAAACTGGAGGCCCGAACTTCTGCCGATCCAGTTTCGCTGCATGAGCCGTACCTTTTCGGGCCAGTCGACGAGTTCGTCGATCGATTCAAGCAGTTCCTCCGCAAAGTCGGATATTCGAAAAAACCACTGGGTGAGTTCCCTGCGTTCAACCAGGGCTCCCGACCGCCAGCCACGTCCGTTTTCGACTTGCTCATTTGCGAGAACCGTTTCCTCGACCGGATCCCAGTTCACGGTGGCACTCCTGCGGTAAGCGAGCCCCTTTTCCATCATGTCGATGAACATGGACTGCTGCTGCCCGTAATACTCCGGATCGCAGGTTGCGAACTCGCGGGACCAGTCGATAGAAAGCCCGAGCGGCTTCAACTGGGCCCGCATGTCGTCGATGTTCTGATACGTCCACTCCCCGGGGTGCACGCCCTTCTCCATGGCAGCGTTCTCTGCCGGCAGCCCGAAGGCGTCCCAACCCATGGGGTGAAGGACAGAGTGTCCGGTCACGGACTTGTAGCGGGCGACAACGTCCCCCATCGCGTAGTTCCGGACGTGCCCCATGTGGATCCGCCCGGACGGATAGGGAAACATCTCCAGGACGTAGTATTTCGGGCATCCAGGCCTGGGATGGGCCTCGAAAACGCCTGACTCGTCCCAGGCTGACTGCCACTTGGTCTCGATTTCAACAGGATTGTACCGCGACATGATTTTTTCCGGTTGCAAGTGATGACCGTTGGTGTGCGTGTTTTTCATCGAGAACGTAAGCATCTCGACCTGACCCGGATTCCGGCGTCAGGATCGACTTTAACCATTTTCCGGGATTTGAGGATTCCACGGTCGAAAGTCAGGATTTCAGGTCGAGCGCGCCGGGTCTTCCCGCCATAGCTGGCGTGCACGAGTCAGTATCGCGTTTTCGACTTCGCGTACGGTTGCCGCGCTTGCCGATCCCTGCCGGGTCTGGATGGCAACCTTCAGCGAACGGGCATCCAGTGCCGCATCCGATACGAAGACCGTCACCTTGTAATCCCTGTTCGAACCGGGCGCGCGTCCCCAGTCGTAGATCATCGTACCGAAGAATGGATCGGCCGATTCCAGCGGAAGAAAACTGAGGGTCTCCAGCGCGGCGCGCCAGATGTACTTGTTGACCGCGACGCCGGACTCCGGTTCCTGGGAATCAAAAAGGTCCCAGATCGTCTCGCGTTCTTCGCCCCTGAAGCCTTCGGGAGCGTTTTGACGCTGAAGCTCTGCCGCTTCACGAGACTGCGCCTTGCTCCGTTCGCCGCCCGACCCGCAACCAGCAAGAATCGCGGTACAGAGCACCACCAATGTCAGCTGCTTATGCATAGCCTGTCCCAAGCTCCGGAAGCGTGATTGAGACTGTCTAGTAACCTTTCAGGTATACGTAAACAAGTTAATTGGAACGCCGTGATTCCGCTGAATCCGTTGCTCGTTTGACATTTTGCGTCCTTGTCCATAGCGTGAATTCCGGGCGGGCCCGTAGCTCAGTTGGTAGAGCAGCTGACTCTTAATCAGTAGGTCACAGGTTCGAATCCTGTCGGGCCCACCAAGTTCCCCAATTTGACGGGAATCGTAACCGCTCGCCTCTCCCTCACGAATTTTCGGTGTCGGACCCGACATGTGAATCGAATGGCACTGCCGCATTTAGCTCGGCGTCTTGTTCGAGTTCACTTGCCGCCGAAAAGCTCCGTCGAGCAGAACCTGCCCCTGGAACGGTCCCGGACCTGATGGACGGCGGCGAGTTGGCCTCAAATCATCCGTCGCAACGTACCGATTCCGTCCCAAAACTGGTGCTTGACGGCCGCGCCGGCATGCCCAGCAACCAGGACAAGCAAACCGTAGCTTGCGTAGTAATGGACCAGTTCCGCCCAGTCCCGAACGGAATCGCTTACCGGAATCAAAGCAGGAATGTTCACATTCCCGAAAATCACGAACTCCGATCCGGCCGATGTCGTCAGCAGGTAGCCCGAGATAGGAATCGCGATCAACATGCACAACAGCAATCCATGCATTGCATGGGCTGCCAGCCGTTGCCAGCGAGGGATCCGCTCCTGGATCGCGGGAGACGGCGAGATGACTTTCCAGGCAACAAAGGCAAACGCGAGACCAAGCATCACCATTCCAAGCGATCTATGCAGCGTCAGCGCCAGCCCGTAGAGCGGGTCATAGTAGTCCAGCCCGACCATCCACCAGCCGAGCCAGATCAGGCCGATCATCATGAATGCGCTCAGCCAGTGCAGGAACTTGCTGACCAGACCGTAGCGAGAGGCCGAATTCCTGATCCTGATCAAGGCGTCCCCGGATTCTTCCGACTCGATTATTGCCTGACTGCTTCGATGTAAATGTCAACGATGACCATTCCGGTGACAGGACCCATTCTCTGCCCATCGTTGTACTCCGTCGGGTCAAGCGCAAACTGACCTTCAAATCCGGCACGGTATCCACCCCAGGGATCGCCGCCCTCGCCGATCAGCGCGACCTCGAACGAAATATTCCTGGTTGTTCCGAGAAACGTTAGATCGCCCGAAAGAACTCCCCCTGACCGGTCTCCCTCAAAGCCGGTACTGACGAAGGTCGCCGACGGATGCTCATCGACATTCAGGAACCTCCTTCCCCGCAAGTGCCTGTCACGCTCGGCGTGATTGGAATCGATGCTCGCCATATCGACCTCGAATTGAATCGATTGAGCCTCGGGACCGGCTTCCGGATCATAGGTCACGCTCCCGTCGAACCGGTTGAATCGGCCGACAAGCCAACTGAATCCGAGGTGCGAGGTCTTGAACTGAACGAACGAGTGAGAGTGATCGATCCTGTATTCTGCCGCAACTGCCTGAGCCAGCGATCCGGAAACGCCCCAGACAACCGCTGTTACGGTGAGGACGCTTGAAAGTGCGCGAATGAACATGAGGCTTTTCCTCCTTTGGCTTGGTTTACTGCCGTGCACGATACGTTTGGACGCCGTTTGCTCGCGGTGACCGAGGCGATACATCTTCAGCCCTGTCCCGGTCCTTGCAGGGCACGCTCCGATCACCTGCCCGTTGCGAAAAAACCTTGATGAGATTTCCTGGTTCAGGCCGGGCTTCGCCTCGGTTTTCGCGTTTTCTTTTCAAGTGCTGCGAGCGCGGTTTTCGCGATACTGGCTCCATCTAGGCCAGCCTGGGCAACCTGCCGCTGCGGCGCATCCTGATCAAGAAATTCGTCGGGCATGACCATGGGGCGAAACCGGATTCCCCGATCCAGCACACCGTTCGCCGCAAGAACGTGAACGACCTGGGAGGAGAATCCGCCGAGAGAGCCTTCTTCGACCGTCACGAGAACCTCGTGATGCCTGGCCAGCTGAAGAACAAGGTCCTGGTCAATCGGCTTCGCAAAACGGGCATCGGCCACCGTCGTCGCAATACCGTTTTCGTCGAGTTCTTCTGCGGCCGCGAGACAGTCGGTTAACCTGGCACCATATGAAAGCAGCGCAACCGCTGTTCCCTCCCTGAGGATCCGGCCCTTGCCCGGTTGCAGGATTTCCGGCTTTTCCGGAAGGCTGACTCCCGTCCCGCTTCCGCGCGGATAACGAAATGCCACGGGACCATCATCGAACGCGACAGCCGTCGCGACCATGTGCACAAGCTCGGCTTCGTCCGCGGCAGCCATCAGGACCATTCCGGGCAGGCACCCCATGTAGGCGATATCGAACGCTCCGCAATGCGTCTGGCCGTCAGCTCCGACGTAACCCGCCCGATCAAGGGCGAATCGAACCGGAAGGCCCTGTAGCGCGACATCATGAACGATCTGGTCATATGCCCGCTGAAGAAACGTCGAGTAAATCACTGCAAACGGCTTCATCCCGTCGGCAGCCAGGCCTGCGGCGAACGTCACGGCGTGTTGTTCCGCGAGCCCGACATCGAAACTCCGGTCCGGGAAGACCTCCGCGAACCTGTCGACGCCGGTGCCGGACGGCATCGCTGCCGTGATCGCGACGATCCGGGCGTCGGCGCTCGCTTCCCGGATCAGGGCATCGGAAAACACCCGCGTGTAACTGGGGACATTTGAACCTGACTTGGTCATTTTGCCGGTCGAGACATCGAAACGGCTTACGCCATGATACTTGTCACTGGATTTCTCGGCAGGCAGATACCCCTTCCCCTTTTGGGTAACGGCATGAATCAGTATCGGGCCGGCAACATCGCTGTCGCGGACATTGCGGATTACGGGCAGCAGATGATCCAGGTTGTGACCATCGATCGGACCGACGTAATACAGTCCCAGTTCTTCGAAAAAGGTACCTCCGGATAAAGCGCCGCGGGCAATTCCCTCCGCCCGGCGCGCCGCGGACCGGACCGGCTCGGGTATCCGGTCGCCCAGGTTGAGGCCAAAGTCCCTGATCGACAGGAACGATTTCGATGAAATCAACCGCGACAGATATCCGGAAAGTGCGCCGACAGGGGGCGCGATCGACATTTCATTGTCGTTGAGAATGATAATCAGCTTGTTTTTCATGGCGCCCGCATTGTTCAGCGCCTCGAACGCCATGCCGCCGGTCATGGCCCCGTCGCCAATGACAGCTATGACATGGTTCTTTCGACCCAGGAGATCGCGTGACACGGCAAATCCCAGGGCGGCTGAAACCGATGTCGATGCATGGGCAGCCCCGAATGGATCGTACTCGCTTTCAGACCTCTTCGTGAATCCGGACAGGCCTCCCCCCTGCCTCAGTGTCCGAATGCGGTCACGGCGGCCGGTCAGGATCTTGTGAGGATAAACCTGGTGTCCGACATCCCAGATGATCTTGTCCCCGGGTGTATCAAACAAGTAATGCAACGCGACCGTAAGCTCGACGACCCCGAGACTGGCGCCGAGGTGTCCGCCTGTTTCCGAAACCACATCGACCGTTTCCGCCCTCAACTCCCGAACAACCTGTTGCAGACGCGCGGGACTCAGACGCCGGAGGTCGTCAGGAATCCGTATCTGGTCAAGAAGTGGAGTATCTCGCAATTTCGGCAATCCTTTCGCACCCTAAGTGAGTCAAACGCGGCAGATGCACAAACAGGTGAACCCGATGTGCGATTACGACACGAAAACTTCTCAATCTCAAGAATTCATGAAAAACCAACTCCCTGTCAAGCAAGTAAGGATTCTCGGTCAAATCAGCCCGGCGGAGACGGGATCATGCGCACTCAAGGCTGAGCGCAAACGGCACAGGGAAGCCGCAGCCGGCCAGAGGCCCGGCATTGCGCGCCTTCCTGCCACACGCGGCGCGGCCGTGACCCCGTGAAGCCAGTCAATGTCATCGAAATCCGTTGGCGATGCGGGGCCGTCAGCAAACCGGGGCAAGGCGGGTCACCGGACCGCTTCAAGTCAGCGTTTTCAACAGGTCGTCGATGCAGGAATCCAGGAAAGCCCCGAATTCCGGGTCATTCCCGGGACTGCCGACGCAGTGACCCCACGGCGAGTCATAGATGCGCAACTCGGCGTTAGGCATGTAGCTGGCTTCGATCTCGTTGTCCTCCGGGGGAAAATACAGATCCTGCTTACAGGGCAGGAGAATGGCGCGGGCCCCGATTGAACGCAGAGCTTTCTCGAAATCGCCTTTGAACTTCGCGCCGTCACTTATGTCGGCCAGTTGCCAGCTCGATAACATCGCGAGAAGATCGTTGGCGTCCCAATCGTCCGCGTGTTCCCGCGCCCACTCGTCGAGGAGTTCGCCTGGAGAATTGAACCCGAGCTCCCGATAAAGCCCGTCGCGGAAAAAGGTCTGGGAGTATGCCCACCCGGCATAGACGGTTCCGAACGCGCGCAGTCCCTCTTTCGGAGATTCATCGTATTCGCCTCCGTTCCATGATGGATCAGCGGTCAATGCCGCCTTGACGCCTTCGAGAAACACCCAGTTGTGCGGAGAGGTTCGCGCCGATGCACAAAAGGGCAGGATTGCGTCGACCATGCCAGGATACTGTATCGCCCATGAATATGCCTGGCATCCCGCCATGGACCAGCCCGCAACCAGCCGAAGCCGCCGCACCCCCAGTTCCTCGGTGAGCAGCCGGTGTTGGCATGCCACGTTGTCGGAAAGCCGAACCTCGGGAAACGACGCCCCCCGACACGATGCCACGGCATTGCTGGGCGAGGTCGAAAGGCCGTTTCCGAACATGTTGATCGACACGATGAAGTGCCGGGACGGGTCCAGTGCACGCCCCGGGCCGAAATACCCCTCGTTCCGGAGATGGGTGCCCGTGTAGAATGTCGGCAGGAGTACGGCATTGTCACCGTTCTCGTTCAACCTGCCGTATGTCTTGTAGGCAAGGCGAGCCGAACGGAGGGATGCCCCGGAGGCAAGCTGGACGTCGCCCAGTTCGAAGGTCTCGTGGTTCGGTTTCACCCTCCGGCACCTGTCGCGTCAGTACAGACGGAGATACTCCTTGACCTCCCAGTCAGTGACGGCCTGGCTGTACCGTTCCCATTCATCAACCTTGTAGCTGATGTAGGAATTCCTCATGACATGCCCCATGACCGACTCTGCGAGCGTGTCCTGGCCGAGACTCTCGATGGCCGACCACAGGTTTCGCGGAAGGCGGCGAATACCAAGCTCGCGAAACTCTTCTTCGGTCATGGTGTAGAGGTCGCGGTCGGTCGGCGGACCCGGATCAATCCGGTTCGTTATGCCCTCGATGGCGGCCGCCTGCGTCATCGCCAGTGCCAGGTAGATGTTCATGCACATGTCGGCGGCCCGGTTTTCGATGCAATACCGACTCTGCGGCAATCTGAACTGGGCAGAACGATTGTTGTGGCCGTAGGTAATGTTGGTCGGCGCCCAGGTCACCGTCCCACCCTCCAGGCCACCGACTCTCGGGACCAGGCCGTTGTAGGAATTGACCGTCGGACAGGTCAGGGCTGTGAGCGCTTCCGAATGGGAAATCAATCCACCCACGGCATGCCGGGCGGCATCCGTCCACCCTGAATCACGCGAGCCGAAGAGGTTCTTGCCCGGCTGTTCAACGGACTGGAGCGAAAAGTTGATGTGGGCGCCGGATCTCCAGTCGCCAATGGTCGGTTTCGGCATGAAAGTAATAAACCATCCATGCCTCTTCGCGACTTCCTTCAGGAGAATGCGAAGAAAGACCAGCCGGTCGGCCATTTCGAGGACATGCGTGTAATGGAAGTCCAGCTCGAACTGCGAATATCCGCCTTCCGCGACAACGTCGTGCAGGTCCCAGCCCAGTTCTTCCAGTATGTCGATCATGTCCTTGAAAAACGGCATTGCCTCGATCGAATACTCGAGGTCGTAGCCAAATGCCTGGCGGCGGGGGTCGATGGCGTTGGGCGGGTCGTTCTCCACCGCCTTGACCGGCATGCCGTCCGAGTCGAATTTCAGCGCGATGAATTCCGGTTCGATCCCGGCGCTGCCGACGAATCCGGCCTTCCTTGCATCGCGGATTCCCCGTTTCAACGCCTGCCTCGGGCAGACGTTATAGGGTGTGCCTTCCCAGAAAAGATCGCAGAAAATCATCGCCATGGATGTGTCCCACGGGCAGACGTAGACGGCGTCCAGATCAGGAATGATGATCTGGTCGGGATCAGCCGGGGTCAACTCGGGCACGTAGGAAACTGAATGGACGGCAAACTGCGGACCCTTCCCGACGCAGAGATCCTCGAAGTCGCTGATCGGCACGGGTTTTGTCTTCGGGATGCCGAACAGGTCGATCCACGCAGGCAGAAGATACTTGACACCCTCACTCTCCAGTCGTTCGCGCGTCTCCCTAATGCTTTCCGCAGAAGGAATCGCAGCGTCCATCTGTTCAACGTAACCGGTCATGTACAACCTCCTTCCGAACCATCGAGTTGCCTGAGCCGTCGAGGCGCTCTTTTCATTCGATCAAAAAACCGAACGTTTCATGCATTCAGTATAGGCACGATCAGACGCCGGAAAAAAGATCAAAAGACACGGGGGGCACGGGCGCCACTCGTCTCGTGCGCGGAGCGGGCAGGTACCGGCAGCATGACGGCACCGATGTTCCTTCGCCATCGGACAGAGCGAACAGCCCGCACATCACGGAAATTCAACAACGGTGCATCTACCGGCGAAACCCGCAACGCGGGGTTGAGCGGTCGCCCGAAAGTTGCAGAATACGGTTCAGCCGCGATGCATCCGGGCTTCAAACCTGTCGACGACAAGATGTTTCTCCCGCTCAAAGACGAGAACCCGCTGCACCGCATCGGTTTTCAGTTTGTCACCGTTTTCCTGATCGCGGCATGCGTCCTTGTCTGGCTTGTCCAGGCCGAAGGAGGTGCGGCCTTCGATTCCAGGCTGGTTTTCCGACTGGGACTGATCCCCGAGACGATCCTTGGCGATCGCAGGCGCGATCCCGAGATGGCGCTGGTGTCACCCTGGCTGACGGTGTTCACTTCGATGTTCCTGCACGGTGGTTTCTGGCACCTGTTCGGGAACATGATCTACCTCTGGGTTTTCGGCGACAACGTCGAGGACTCGATGGGCCACCTGCGATTTGCATGCTTCTACCTGTTGTGTGGAGCGGTGGCGGGCATTACCCACGCGGTAGCCGATCCCTCGTCCGTGACCCCGACCATAGGTGCGAGCGGTGCCGTTTCCGGCGTCCTTGGCGCTTATTTCATGCTTTATCCCAAGAGGGGTGTCTGGATGCTGGTTTATGTCATGCCGGTCAGGTTTCCCGCCTGGAGCGTTCTCGGAGTCTGGATTGGCGGCCAATTGATTCACGCGCTCACCCTGGGTTCAGGTGGCGGAGGCGTCGCATGGTACGCCCATATCGGGGGGTTCGTGGCAGGAGCGCTCCTCGTCATTCCCTTGCGAAAACCCGAACTGCAGATACGCCACCTCGACCGGGTTCCCTTTGGCCCGTGGAGCCATCCACGACGGCCCCGACGACCGAAAACCGACCCATGGGGCAAGTCATTTCCCCACGATGATTCTGTTGACGACACAGCGTCAGTCGATCCAAAGGGCCACATCCGGGAACCCGGTCCCGCCGACCGGCGTGGCGCGAATTCCGCCGGCCCATGGGGAAAGCGATCGCGAAAGCCGGGCTCAAGACTCGAGTAGACGCCCGGCCGAACGGGCCGGGGCCCGCGAGAAGGGCTCAGGCAATCCGGTAGAATTCGCCTGCCGTACCGCCGAAGACCGGTTCGTGAAATTGTGGCGGGATCAATTCCGAATATGCGTCGACCAGGGTCGCATAGTCCGACGTCAGGCTGTCGACCGGAAAGTTCGAACCGAACATGCAACGCTCGGGGCCGAACTGTTCGAGGCAGGTCTCGACGAAAGGCCTGATCGAATCGGGCGTCCAGCCGTGCTCGAACATCCCGAGACCCGACAACTTGCAGTACATTTTGGGCAATACGGAAAGCTTTCGCAGTCCGCGAGCCCAATACTGCCGTCCTTCCCGTGTCCGGTCGATCGGAGATCCCGCATGACACAGGACGACGCCGAGCTCCGGAACCCGGCCGAACACATGGGCCGACCCATCCATCAGTTCCGGATGCAGCTGCAGGTCGAATCTGAGACCGGCGTGTGCAACCTTGCGCAAACCGGTCAAGAAGTCCGGATCGTCCAGGAGCTTGCCGGTGCCCAAGAGCCGATCCTCCGCGGGCGCGCGTCCAACGATTTGCCGGATGCCGCGAACGCTCGGCAATTTGGCGAGTGATGCAAGCCGGTCATCGAAGGTGTCGTCGGTCAGATCCGCGAAAGCGACCTGGACAGCAGGCCAGCCCGGGTTGGCGGCGGCGACTGAATCCACCCAGCGCGCTTCGGCGAGACCGTCTTCGGCACCAACCTGAATGTGAACGGACGCATCGAATCCGCGCTTGGCCGCCGTTTCACGGAATTCGTCAACCAGGTAATTCCTCTGGATGGGCTTCGGATCGCCGAAGAAACGCGGTTGGTCGCGCGTTTCGAGCCAGGGATAATGGACAGCGGCGAGATCCCACAGGTGATGGTGCGCATCAATCCTCACGGTGGCCGCCTTTGGTCAAAAAACAACGCATGCTGAACGCCTGGGTCGGGCCATCATCTCAGCAAACCGGTATCCGGGTACCCCGCAAGATGCCGCATTCGGGCAAATACATCGACTCCCATCTGCAACAGCAGGTGGATGATGTCGATCGGAACCCAGTTTTCCGCGATGAGCCCGCCGTCCAGCCGATAAAAGTCCATGACCCTCATTCCAACCCGTCGCCCGGTTGGCGGCAGGCCCAGCCATTCACCCTTGTGGGTGGCTACCACCGAGGGCCAACCGCCAGTCGCCGCAAAATCCCCGTCGCCGACCCTCATGTAGTGGCCGCTGCCGCGGCGGTCCGGAAACCCGGTCAGGAAAGGGACCTGGTGGTGCGCGCGAAATCCGTCGAGGCCCCGCGTGGTTCCGATTCCCGCAGGTCCGTACCAGAGAAACCGGTCGGTCCAGTACGCGCCATGCGGCATTGACTCGAGGCTGCGACCGTCAAACTTGCCGAGGGCCGAATGCATGGCAAGAACCGTCGCGACAGACTGCCGGCCAGTGTCCGCCCGCGTGATCTCCGGCCTGACGCCGCCGCAGCCCCGCGGGCCCGGCCACATGCATTCGGATCCGAGCGACCTGGCAATCGGCCACACACCCGCCTGGCGCATCAAGTCCAGGAAGTCGATCAGTACGTGGGATCTGGCAATCTTGCCGTGCACGACCCTGTGGGCCTCGCAGCATCTCAGGTGCACGACTCCCGAGGTCGCCGGAATGCCGTGAAGATCACGCTGAAAGGTCCCCTGGAGATGCCCCATGGAAGCCACGATGAGATCGCCGGACGGATCGCGTTCCGGCCGTGCGTCCGAAGCACTGTATCCCGCGATAAAAATGGAATCGCGCCGTTCCAGGTCGGGCATTGCCGTACGCAGCCGGGACCAGGCATCGGAAATGGCCTCGACACCTTTCAACTCGTTGAATGGATGGCTACCCCACCAGTCAGCGTCGGGATGATAGGCGATCCCGACATCGGCCCCTTCGGCGATTCCGTGCAGTCTCTCGTAGAGTTCCGACTTGGTTTTCTCGATCTCGGTCATCAAGTATCCGTATGCTGTCTCGAGGCCGGCAATGACCTCTTCGAAAGTTTGGCGGGACGACCCGGTGCGTCCGGAACCAGGTCGTCCGAACCCGCATGAATCCCCGGAGAAACCGCCCGATCGGCCGTTTCCGACGATAGGCTGCCGAGCCTTGCAGTATGGCGGTAAGGCAATTCGCTATCGTTCCGGCGCGGGATAGGAACCGTCCTCGTCATGCGTCTCCGGCCCGACCAGGGCAGGCAGGAACACGCATACGACCCGCATGTCGGTCTGGGCATCAATCCGGTGCCGGTCGTGCCGGTCAAGCGCATACATCGTGCCCGGTTCCAGCTTGTGGGCGGCGCCTGTCTCGATTTCGGTCAGCAGGCCTCTCCCTTCGATGACCAGGTTGGCCTCGACATGATTCCTGTATTGCATGGTCTGCGACGAGCCTGCCGAGATCCTGGTCTCCGTCAACGTGAACCCCATGTTGTCCCGGCTCAGCAAGTAACGGGCACTGCTCCAAATTCCAGGATTTTCGCGAAAGGACCCGAGGATCTTCAGATCTTCCACGGTACGAACGATCATTTTGACAGTCTCCATTCGATTTCCAAACAGATTTGGGATGAAACGGCCAACGGCGCTGCATTTAGGGCAGAAGCAGGGCAAATGCCATGCCTGGTCTGAGCCTGGAAGTTTTACGCGATCGTCACGAGAGCCCTCGATGATGTCATGTCTCGAATCCTTACGCGCAATTGGCGGTCTCTTTGCATGCGGTTTTTTTGTCCGTTTCCGACCAAGTGCCAAAAGTCCGGTTGGCATGACATGCCTTAACCTCGTCGGAACGGGATCAGAAAATGAGGTTGGCGATTTCGGGTCGCCTGCCCGTTTGAGGCCGGGAGGCAACCGCGGTTGAGACGGCATCGCGAAACACCACCTCGAGACCGCAGATCGCCTCGAGAAAACGGGTCGACTGACTGATGCTCAGCTCGGGCAGTGCCAGCGCTTCCACGTCTGGTTCTGCAACTGCCCGATACGCGGTCAACCGGCTCGGTCCGATTACCGCGACGATTGTCGCGATTTCAGCCGCGTCGAGTGAAGCCAGGTATTGATCCCCGGATGGCAACAGGTCGTTTTTCCAGTTGAGTACACCGGATGCGCCTCTGTCTTTGGCACGTGCCCGGGGTCTCGTATTTCCGGATCGCCGTCCAGGTTTCCGGCGAGAATGAACGGCCAGCCTCCGCGTTTTCCGCAGACGCATATCCGAGTACATGCTGTCCCGCGGCCAAGGCAGCCCGATCCGTGCGGCCACGATTGCCGGCGAGAAATCGATGCACCAAGAAACCGTGAGCCGGGACGCCCAGATTGCACAAGTTCCGGTCTGTTTCCCGACAATTGCGATTCGACTGGACGCTTGTTCATGTTATCAGTGAATCGATGGCCAACACTGAAACTGAATCCGAAATTCCGCGCCGGCGAATTCGTCAACTGGACGACGCCGCGGTTCATCGCATTGCCGCCGGCGAAGTCGTGGAGCGCCCGTCATCGGTGATCAAGGAACTGGTCGAGAATTCCCTCGATGCCGGGGCGACCGTGATCAATGTCGCCTACGCCGACGGGGGCAAGACCCTCATTCGTGTCACCGACGATGGTCAAGGGATTCCTCCCGACCAACTGCCCCTCGCCGTCCGGAACCACGCGACCTCGAAAATCGATGGATCCGATCTCGTCAATATCCACAGTCTGGGGTTTCGCGGGGAAGCGCTTGCCGCAATGGGCGCAACCGGACGCCTGACGGTCCGGTCCCGTTCGACGGGCAGCCCGGCAGCCGCATCGATCGTCGTCGACGGAGGCGTGGCACAGGCAGTGGAACCGGCCGCCCTGTCGTCCGGGACCGTCGTCGAACTCGCCGGTCTCTTTCGCGCGATACCCGCGCGGCTCAAGTTCCTGCGAAGCGACACCGCGGAAGCGCGTGAAATCAATGCCACTGTCAAGAGACTGGCCATCGCCGCCCCGCAGGTCGCCTTCACGCTTCATGATGTCTCGGGTGGAGGTTCAGGTCGCCGGAGATTCCGCGCCGACCGGGAACCAGGCGAGCCTGCGGAAGCCCTGCGGGGCCGTCTGAGAAACATCATCGGAAAGGAATTCGTCGAAAGCGCGTTTCCCATCGATGCGACGACAGAAGGGTATGCGCTCCGTGGCTATGTCGCGCTTCCAACCTACTCCAGGGGCGCCGCGATTTCGCAGTTCCTCTTTGTCAACGGGCGTTCCGTGAAAGACAGGTTGTTTGCAGGCACGATCCGCGCCGCGTACGCCGATTTGTTGTCCAGGGACAGGCACCCGGCCGCGGCCCTGTTTCTCGACTGCGACCCCGACCGTGTCGATGTCAACGTTCATCCCGCCAAGGCAGAAGTACGGTTCCGGGAACCCCGGATCGTGCGAAACCTGATATTCACGGGTGTCCGGGAGGTTCTCAAGTCCGAGGGACGGCGGACATCCGTCCGGGTGTCCTCCGAATTCATCGATGCTGCCCGACCGGAATCGCAGCCCAACCTGCACGTTCTGAACCGGGGGCGTCCAAGCCAGCAGGCCATCTACGCCGGCTTTGACATGCAACGTCCCGAAGGGCTGCCGGAGTCACATGCCTGGCCTGCCGAGCCAAGTGAGGGACCGGCGCCGTCTCCCGAAAACGCCCTCCCGTCCGAAACAGCTGTCGGCGGTCAGAAAGACGACGCGTTTCTCCAGGAGGCGCCTCTCGGTTCCGCCCGCGCGCAGCTTCACAGCACGTATATCGTTTCCGAAACCCGTGACGGCATGATCATCGTCGACCAGCACGCGGCACATGAGCGCCTTGTCTACGAGAGGTTCAAGGCGCAAGTGTCGGAAAACTCGGTCAATGGCCAGCCACTTCTGATTCCCGAAATCGTCGAACTGGACGGGCAGGACAGGGAGAACATTCTCGGTGTTGCCGAGGACCTCGCGAAACTCCGGCTGAATATCGAGGCCTTTGGCGGTTCCGCGGTCTGCGTTCGGGAAGTTCCCGCCATTCTCGGCGAATTCAATGTCCCTGCAATGATCAGGGACATCTGCGACGAGCTTGCCGGTTCCGGTCGGACAAGTGCGCTCAACGACAGGATCGACCGATTGCTGTCGGTCATGTCCTGCCATCGGTCGATTCGCGCAGGTCGACAACTGTCCACGATCGAGATGAATGCCGTGCTTCGCGAGATGGAGGGAAACCCGTTTTCAGGCCAGTGCAATCACGGTCGACCAACCTACGTGGAACTGAAACTTGCCGACATCGAGAGACTTTTCGGCCGCAGGTAGTCCGGACCACGCGCAAGCGGACCGCCGGGTTCCCCGAATCTCTCGTCGGTCCCGGCCTGGCCCGGGTCCGTGACCATTACGGGAATCGATTCCACACTCGCGGCCCTGGTTGCCGTCGCCGTTTTTTCCGGACTCGTTCTCGGGGTCCTCTTTTCCATCCTTGTCCGCCGCAGGAACGCTAACCGGAATTCGGCCCAGGACACAGCCGTGGCGAATACGTTACTGGCAGTGTCGGACAGCCTGAACAGGCTCGAGGGCCGCATACAACAAATCGGCACAAGCCAGGATCAGACGCGCACCGAGATGGGTCAGACCGTTACCGAAATCGCGAAGGAGACCAGGGAATCGCTCGGCGAACTTCGAACGAGGCTTGAGACCATGGACAGGGCCCAGGAAACCATTACGGGCCTTTCCAATGACATACTGTCGTTGCAGGACATTCTTTCGAACAAGCAAACGCGGGGATTGTTCGGCGAAATCCAGTTGCAAGCCATCGTCTCGAGAGCCTTGCCGTCCGACGCGTATGGCATGCAGCAGACGCTTTCGAACGGCCGGCGGGCCGATTGCATCGTCCGCATGCCCGACCCGCCCGGCGATATCGTCATCGACAGCAAGTTTCCGCTCGAAGCTTACGAAGCGCTCCGCAACGCGGAAAACGATGACCAGCGGATGTCGGCGGCCCGACTCATGCGGGCTTCGGTCCGCAAGCACATTTCGGACATCGCGGAAAAGTACATCCTTGCAGGCGAGACGGCGGACGGCGCGATCATGTTCCTGCCGTCCGAGGCCGTCTATGCCGAATTGCATGCGAACTATTCCGACATCATCCGCGAAGGATTCCGGAAGCGGGTCTGGATCGTTTCGCCCACGACATGCATGGCGACACTGAACACGCTCCGGGCAATCCTGAAGGACGTTCGGTTGAAGGAACAGGCATCTCAACTCCGCGGAATCACCGGCCTGCTGATCGAGAACGTCGACCGGCTTTCAGATCGGGTCGAAAATCTCGAGCGCCATCTCGGCCAGGCGGCGAGGGATGTCGATCAGATCAGGGTTTCAACGGGAAAGCTCAAACGCCAGGCGGGCCTGATCGACGAGTTCGATTTCGATGAACTCGAACCGCCGCCGCCGGTCGATCCGCCTCCGGGCGCGACCTGAATTCGGAAAGGGGACATTCCGCCGTCGTCACCTGTCGCTGCCTGCCACGGTCGCTGCTTTCAGAAAGGCGATCAAGTCGTCCCGGTCCTGTTTCCGCACGATGCGCTGCATGGGCATCTTGGTTCCCGGAACGAACACATCGGGGCCAAGCTCGAACAGTGACCCAATCGTTTCCTCCGACCAGATGATTCCTCCCGACTCGAGCACCTCAGTGTAGTTGTATCCGTCGACGGCGCCGGCCTCGCGTCCAAAGACCCCGGCAAGAGTCGGCCCGGCCCTCCGCGCGCCGCCGCCGGTCAGCGTGTGGCATATCGAGCACTTCCGGTTGAATTGCCGCTCCCCGTTGTTCATTTGCTCCGGGTCAATCAGGAACGTCCGCTCGCCTTCCGCCATGAGTTCGATCTGGTCAACCGAATCGAGTGGCCAGGCAAACATGGCGTCGTCGATCCCTCCAGCGTAGATGCTCCTGCCGTCGGGCGAGAATTCGAGCGCCCAAACGGGACCGCGCTTGGCTCCCCGAAAGTCCTTGGCGATCGTCCAATCGGCGGTGTCCACGACCATGATAAAACCATCGCCATCGCCGACGGCGAGCCGGCTCCGGTCGGGAGACAGCGCCATCGCCAGGATTGGCCGCCGATCCAGAGTCAGGTCGGCCATGACTTCGGCCGTGTCGAGATCGATGACCCTGGTTCCGCCATCCACGGCGCCGTATGCCAGCCAACCCTCGGTCTCGTTGACGATCAACATGTTGATTCCGAATCCGTGCTGGGTCATTTTTCGAATGACTGTTCCGGCTCGTACGTTCCACTGTCGAATTCGACCGTCCCGGGACGCCGAATAGACCGTGGCGCCGTCAGCGGAAAACGCGACATCGTTCACCGCTGTGCCGGAGTCCGCCAGGAATCTCGGAGGAGAGGTCCCGTCGAGGCTCCAGATTCCGATCGTGCCATCCCAGCTTGCCGATGCGACGTTCTGTCCATCCGGCGACACGTCAAGCCCCATGATCTTGCCGCGATGGCCGGAGAGTCTCTGGGATGTGCCCGACTTGAGATCCCAGATTCTCAGTTCCGTGTCGTCGCCGCCGGAAACTGCGGTTTGCGCATCAATGTACTTGACGACGTTGACGGCAGCGTTGTGACCCTCGAGCCACCTGGGCCCGGAATCGATCCAGGAACCGACGGAATAGTCGAAACTGGCAGTGAGAATCGCATCGCTGTCCGAAGCGACATCGATCCCCTTGACTGGCCCGCCGTGCCCGGAGAGCTTGAAGAACTCGCTTGCCCGCGCCGTCGTGTTCCCGCCTTCGTGGAGCGGGAAAAACAGCATGGCGGCGGCCGTGAGCATAACACCGACAGAATTTCGTTTGCGAAGTGCGGCAGTCACGGACACTCGGAGCGACTCTTGAATTCCTGACGCATGTTGACGGAAATCAACACTAGGTCGAACCAGCCTACCTGTCAAACTGGTGTCCTCGTTCAGATTTCGCGAGAGCACTCATTGCCATGCAGGCGCAGACCCAAACGGCCGCGGAGATCATGGTTCGCCGAAATTCCTTATGGGAGCCCGACTGCGTTACTTCAATCGGAGTGGCGGCTGGAACAGGCGCCGTCCGATTGAAACTTGGGTGCGCGAACGAAATTGAGGACATGCACCCGCTGTCCGATCCGACCGCGACCCGGTGACCCATGGCGACCTGCCTGCACGAGCTTCGAAACACCTGCGCGAGATCGATGACCCGCCGGGTCCGTTCAGCAGGATCGTCGCCTGAAAGCGTTCGGCCCGTAGCGGCGCGACCCAAAGATAGGTGAAAGTGCGTCGCTGGCGGTTTCGACTAAGCCTGCGCCTAGACCGGGTACGGCACCGAAGGGAATCGTGAACAACGGCACGTTGGCATGGCCCGGGCTCAACCGAGGACGCCAGAACGCCCGAATTTCCTTGTCACCTGCTCACGAGATTCACAATACAGGAATGATCATGACCGAGCTGTCGCAAGCCTTTCCTGCGATCGAGCTGACACCGAACGAAATCGGGAGGTTCCCGGCCCGATTGCGTGAAAAAATCGAGGTAAGAAACGAGCCGCCGGACAAACAGCACCGATTGCAACGATGGACTCTGAGCAGCGCTGCTTCACGGCAAGAAACCGAGGTCATGTGTGCGACCGCGACAATGGCCAGACGCATCGCGGGGCGGCGCCGCAAGAAATTGACCGAGCGCAATATCGAGGCGCTTGTCGACTTGTATCTCGATGGTGAAGACCATGCCGCTGTTGACCGTGAACTCGAACAGGAAAATGCTGAACTGCACGCACGGTATTTCCGCGAAGTCCCGACCTATACCGCAGCTGATATCCACGAACTCATGCACGGCTCACAGTTGCGCAACCCGAGTGAACCGGCCTCAAGATGGAAACGCGAAAAACGGGTCTTTGCGTTGCAGGTCGACCGTCACCAACGCTTCCCACGCTTCCAGTTCGCTGATGGTCGTCCACGGCCCATCATCAAGGAAGTCATGAAGCGTTTGCCGGCCGACATGTCGCCGTGGCAGACCGCGTGCTGGTTCTGGTCGGGAAATGGCTGGCTTCACGGGAAATCGACCGAAGAGGCACTCAACGACAAAGAAGTTGTCTTGAATGCAGCCGACCGTCTGCGCAATCCGGCCATTGGCTGACGATGACGACCCGGAAACCGCCGTCCCAATCACGAATCCCCACTTTGCCTATCTGCCCCTGGACACCTTGCTGCATCGCGTCCATCGAACTGCTTACCGGGCAACGGAGTTCAACCCGGGAAACGGTGGCCGGACTCGCTTCGCCCCTTTCTACGACGTCGCCAGAACACCCGTGCCAACCTTTTGTGCGGGTGCCAATCTGGCTGCAGCGATTCATGAGACGCTTTTCCACGACACTCCTGCGAATGCCAGAATCATGACGGTTCGTCTGAACGAGGTGTACATTCGTACGCATTCGGAACTTCGGACGAAACGCGACCTCCAAATCGTCGAGTTGCGCGACGTGACACCAGTGTTAGTGGCTGAACTAATGCGCGGCATTCTGGGTGGTTTGCCGCGTTTTTTTCCCTATTGCGGCGATCCTGTTGTGTCGACCCTATCGTAGCGCCCCCGTTGTTTCCGTCCTTTTGTATCGGAGCCCTGTTGCCGCCGGTCCGGGATGACGGTTCGGCCTTTAGCGGGATAACCGCGGCGCCGGCCCTGACGCCTGGCACCGGGAACGGGTGACGCTCCTCCGCCCGGACCGGGCGGCCCTGTTGTCAGTCCTGTTGTGTAACGGGTCCGGATCCGGGGTCGCGGTTTCCGGCCGGAGGGTGCAGAAGCGGCGTCGGAGAGAGCGATGCGGCACCGGCCAAAGTTCACGGAAAGAACACCGGCGCCGCACCCGGAGAACCGGTCATGGTGACCGGGTTCCTGCCTATTATCAGGCAGTTCGGTGTCCGGGTCCACCCCGCTCTGACGGCGGCGGATGTGTTCACAGGGCCGGGTTTTCATCTGCAAGCGGTGCCGCGCCCAGGTCATTCTCTGCGCGCGCTGCGATCACGGTCATCAGTATTGTTCGAAGTCCTGCAGTGCGGAAGGCCGCCGCGCGCGTCGCCGCGAGGCCAACCGCCGGCACGCGAACACCGAAACGGGACGGAGGCTGAACCGGGAGCGCCAGAAGCGCTTCCGGATACGCCGGGCGGAGGAGGAACGCCGTCGCCGGATGCACCCTGTTGAAGCGGATGTCGCCACCGTCCCGGAGCGGACTTCGAAAGATTCCGTAACGGACCATGGTTCCCCGGCCCCGAAACTCCCGGTTATCGGGTCGAAACCACCGTGGTGGCGTGATTCGGCGCCCCGGTGCTCACGATGCGGGCGGGCCTGCACGGGCCTGGTGCGTGCAGACGCATGGCCACGGCCCTCGAGACGGCGAAAGGAGTGACAGTTCCATGGCAATCGACCAACAGACCCGCAGCGAGATCCTGCGCCTGCACCGGGCCGAAGGCTGGCCCGTCGGGACCATCGCGCGGCATCTCAACATCCATCACAGCACGGTGAGACGTGCGCTCGGCGGCGCCGGTGTGCCGCGCCGTTCGCGGACGAAGATGATCGACCCCTACATCCCGTTCATCACGGAACAGTTCGAGAAGGAACCGGGCCTCTCGGCCAGGGTTCTCCACGAGCAGGTCCGGCAGCGGGGCTACACCGGCGGGCTGGACCACTTCCGCCACCTCCTGCGCGACCTCGGACTGAGGCCGCAGAAGAAACCCGAGGCGTCGATGCGGCTCAACTTCCTCCCGGCCGAGCAGGCCCAGGTCGACTGGGTCGATCTCGGGCGGGTCACCATCGGCCGGGCCGAGCGCAAGCTGATGGGCTTCGTCATGACCTTGAGCTATTCACGGTGCAGCTTCCTGCGCCTGTCCTACACCGCGGACATGAGCGCCTTCCTCGCCGGCCATGTCGCCGCCTTCGAAGCCTTTGGCGGTGTTCCCCGTTCCCTGCTCTACGACAACCTCAAGAGCGTGGTGACCGCGCGGCGCGGCCCGGCCATCACCTACAACCCGACATTCCTCGCCTTCGCCGGCCATTATGCCTTCGAGGCACCGGTCACCTGGCCGCGCCGGCCACAGGAGAAGGGACGCGTCGAGCGGAATATCCGCTATGTCCGCTCGGCATTCATGGCCGGGCGCGACATCAACACCCCGCTCGACCAACTCAACGCCGACGCCCTGGAATGGTGCTTCGGCCCGGCCCTCGAGCGCCCGTGGCCGCAGGATGACGATATCACGGTCGGGGACGCCTTCGCCCGGGAGCGCGAGCTGCTGGTCCCGCTGCCCGATGTACCCTTCCCGACCGACGAAATCTGCCCGGTGCGGATCGGAAAGACCCCCTATGCCCGCTTCGACACCAACGATTACAGCGTACCGCACAAACATGTCGGCGCCACCCTCACGGTCGTGGCCTCTCCCGAGCGGGTCCGCATCCTCGACGGGGAGCGCGAGGTCGCGGCCCACAAGCGCTCATGGGACAGCAAGCGGCAGATCGACGATCCCGAACATGTCAAGGCGCTCATCGCCAGCAAGCGGCACGGACGGGCCATGGGGACCCGGGACCGGCTGATCCGCGCCGTCCCCCGTGCACAGGGCCTCCTCGCCGCCGCAGGCGCGCGCAACGACAACGTCGCGACGATCGCGCGAACCCTGACACGCCTGCTCGACAGTCATGGCGCCGATGAACTCGACCGGGCCATCGCCCGCGCGCTGGAGCGCGGCTCGCCCCATCCCAACACCGTCATCCGCATTCTCGAGACCGGCCGCGGTGGCGGCAGGCTGCCGCCGGAACTCGGAGCCGATGCCGCCGACCCCGGCATCACCACCCCGCGCGCGACCGGCCTCGAAGCCTATGAACGCGCCATGAAGAACAGGAAGAAAGGAAAACCGGAATGATCACCCTCGAGGACCGTGCCCGTGCTCTCGGCCTGCATGGACTGCTCGCCCGCTGGGGAGAGGTCGCCGAGGCCGACTGGCTCGAGGACCTCATCACCAACGAGGAGCACGAGCGACGCGCCCGCAGCTTCGAACGACGACGCGCCGCCGCCCGGCTCCCGGCCTTCTCCCCACTGGCCGACTTCGACTGGACATGGCCGCGCGACATCGACCGCGAAGCCATCGGTGAACTGATGACCCTCGCCTTCATCAGCCGTGCAGACAACGCCGTGCTCGTCGGCGGGCAGGGAACCGGAAAGACCATGATCGCCGCCAACATCGCCCACCAGGCGCTCCTGCGCGGACACACCGTGCGGTTCGAGGCCGCGCCAAACCTGCTCGCAGACCTCGCCGCCCTCGACAGCAGGCAGGCGCTCCTGCACCGCCTCACCGTGCTCGCGCGCCCGCGCCTCCTCGTCCTCGACGAAATCGGCTACATCAGGCTCGACAGCCGCCTCGCCGACATCCTCTACACCATCATCGCCCGGCGCTACCGCAGACGCTCCACCATGATCACAACATCCCTCGGCTTCGCACAGTGGGACCGGGTCTTCCCCGGCGCCGCCGGAATCGCCGCCGCCGTCGACCGCCTGACACACAAGGCGACAATCGTCGCCATCGACAGCGACTCCTGGAGGTTGCGCCATTCCGGGAACTGACCGCCCGCGCGTCGACTTCGACGCCCTCAAGCGCAGGCCCTTCGAAGACATCGCCGCACAGTGGGGATATGCCCGGGACCTCAAGGCCTCGACACGCAACTGTCCCGTGTTGCGGGCCGACGGACAGCCAAAGCTCGTCCTCGGGAAACGCGGCAACGGACACTGGGTCTACTTCAACACACAGGACAACACCGACAACGGAACCATCATCGACTTCATGGTCAACAGGGGCCTGACCTTCGCCGATATCCGGGACCGGTTCGCACCGTCCCAAACCACCGCCCCGCAGGCCGCGGCATCCTTCCGCGACACCTGGAAGGCCGCGAAACCCCATCCCGCGCCGCCATGGCTGATCAGCCGCGGCATCACGGCGCACACGCTGAAAACCACACGCCCGACCATCCGCTGCGACCGGAACGGACGGGTCCTGTTCGCCCACCGGGACCGGCACCGCTCTCTCACCGGCTTCGAGATCGCGCCCCCCGACGGGCCACGCCGCTTCGCAACCGGCGGAACACGGGCCCTCTGTGCCATCCACGCCGCAACACAAGCCGCATCCCTGCGGGCGCTCGTCGTCACCGAAAGCGGCCTTGATGCTCTCAGCATCGCTCAACTCGAACACTGCCCGCCCGACCATGCCTTCCTCTCCACCGCAGGCGCGCCGTCACGATCCCAGTGCGCCCAGATCCAGCATGCCGCCAATATCCTTCCAAACCTCGAGGCCCTCGTGCTCGCACAGGACGGCGACGAGGCCGGGGACCGACAGGGCGAAGCCATCCGCAAAGCCGTCGTCCTGCCCGATCACGTCAGGCTCGAAAGACGCAGACCTCCCGACAGCATGGACTGGAATGACATCGTCAGGGAATGAGCGGCAACGCTCCCGAGCAAGGCCGCGGCACCGGGCCGAAACCCCGAAAAGCCCGATGAAAGAAGTTCCCCGCTCGCATGGCACGTCAACCGACGCCCGAATCAAACCTCCGAAAACACCCTGCCGAACAGGCCGACGGGAAAGAAAACCGTCCAGTGCAGGCCAACCACGCACAACGAAAACATCCCCGATGGCCCAGATTCGATCGCCAGGACAGACCGACTAAACCAGAAAACGCGCAATACCACCCAAAATCCCGCGCTTCTCAAAAACCGTTAACAACCAGGCAAGTGGGGAATTTTGCGACGGGAACTGGTCGTGTCGACCCCGGCACTGTATGAACAGACCGTCTTGTGGGCCGTAGCGATCCACGGCGATATCCCGGATGCGGACGGTCTCGTCTGGACCTCCAACCAGTGCGATCCCGACGACGCATACGTGTTCTTCGGCGACCGTGTTTACGAAAGCGACTTTACGGTGGTGCGTTCACGTAATGGAGATACCGACAAATCGTTCTTGACTGATATCTGGGGCGAGAACCGGCTTCGGTGTATCGCGCTGACAATCTGAGAACTTCTCCTGCGTCCAGGCTTGGCCAATTCACCTGCCATCCAAGCATAAGAAAAGGAGACCTGCCTGTAGAATACGGCTTGATCGCGTCACGTCGCTCCAGTTGGCTGCTTCGTGTGACGCCGACCGGCTGTTTTGACCAACACTCGGGTGGTACATTGTTAACATTTTGCACCTTGCGAGAAATTCTCCGACGGCTCTTTTGTCAGGTTTCGAATTTCATGATTGCTTCCTGTCACCCCCCTTGCAGAGGTATCCTCAAGCGGTCATCCCCCGAGCTCAGTCCTAACAAATTTTAACATCAGATTGCAGTTTGCAGAGTCCCGTATTCCAGCCACATTCATGTGTTTTCAGTTCTCAATTGAAAGCGTCTGTCGTCTGGTAGGGAGTTGGCAGGATTTCACAGTAATGCGAAACGGATCAACATTCACATCAAGCTGCTTTTCTGAGTTTTCTGAATATGACAAGACTCGAGAAAAACATTACCCCGGGCATATGTCAGCAAGCTGACAGGGACGCACCGGGGTATTCATCGGAAAAATTAAGCCTTTGCCGTTTCCGAATCAATACCTTTCTGGCCTGTCTGATGCAGAAGTTGCCGCAATTGTTGAGAACATCAGCCGTGAACGCTTGGTGACATATCTCCAAGTGACAGCGGATGATCGCGAGGCCCTGACGTTATATCAGATCAATGGGAAGCTCTCGAAACATATCTTTGAAATCATTTGCGGATTTGAGGTCGCTTTGCGGACCCGTGTGTCAGAGTCCATAGCAGAGTATTATCCCAGGGACGACTGGTTCCGTTGCAGAAAATTTGTCATGAATTTGACCGAAATGCACCGCGGGAATATCCGGGAGGTGAGGAAACGGTTGAAAGCGTTCGGTCAGTGCGAGCGGCCTGGGCGTGTCATTGCCGGATTGACGTTTCATTTCTGGACTGCAATGCATGAGAACAAGTATCGAGATATTATCTGGGTGCCGCATCTCCATAAAATTTGGCCAAAAGGCGAAAACCTGAAACAAGTTCACAAGAGCTTGTAGAAAACGCGGGATCTGCGAAACCGGATTGCCCATCACGAGCCGATATTCCATGAGAGTTGGCACATGCGTGTTGATGAAATCTGGAGCAGGTTTGCGCAGATTTCTCCTGAAAAAACCGCTTGGTATCGATCCCGACTAAACGCAAAAGTTACGACTTCAAGCGATCTGTGTGCGAGACTGGTGAATCAAGGGATGAACGTAACTACTCACCCGTTCACGATTGAGATCGGGGTTCTGTGTTTACCTGACCATCTCAGCGGCCCGTCCTGCGAGCGCGATCTGGATGGCGACGAGTGGATTGTAACCCATCGCAGCCATTGATTGCAGGTAACTTGAGATTCGGCACCAGTACTCGGCATAGACGCGGGTTCGGAAGCATCCGGAGACCTTCATCTTGACCTTTGCCATCCTGAGGCCCCTTTCTCCCGCATTGTTCGTAAAGCTGACATCGGGGTCGTGTATGAAGCGCAGCACGGCGTCTTCGTGTTTCTTGAGCCGCTCGTGCAGGTTGTGGGCATCGGACTTTGCGATGCGTCCGCGCTGGCCTTTCTTGCGCTTGGGGATTTCGGGCAGTTCCCCGGCTCCCCGTGTGAGGATGGTTCGGTATCGCTTGCGGATGGCGCGGTATTCGGCCTCGCTCAGGGTCCTGGTTTCGCTTGTGTTGACCCTGTGGCAGGCCTCGCACAGCAGTTTCTTCATCAGGCGTGCCCAGCGGTAACCGTTGGACTCGATAATGAAAGCCAGTTCACGCAGCAAATGAGCGCCACAGAGGCCGTGCCTGCATTTGTCGTAGGAGAAGTATGACGCCCAGCAGTCGTGGATCAGTGTGCCGGTGAAGCGGGGAATGATGCCGATGTCATCGATCGCTTCCGCCCCGCGCTTTCGATGCAGGAACTTCAGGGTCAGCGATCCGTCGGTGATGATATGCAGCCAGTGGTTCTTCCCATCGACCCGCATGCCGGTTTCGTCGGCATGCAGGGCCGGGCGCGTCAGCAGGCGTTCGATGGCGGCCTGTTCCCACGCTTCGAGCGCATCATGGAGGCGCCGGATGTAATTGAGGCAGGTGGCTTCGGATATCCTGAGGCCGGAGATCGCCTGCACCAGCGCGACGGTGCGCCGTAGCGAGAGCATGTGGGCGACCAGCAGGTTGATGATGAAGGCCATGAAGCCGACGCCGTATTGCCGCGGCCCCGGCATGGTGTCGGGGAACTGTCCCCTGGTTCGGGCCCGGCACTCGGGGCAGTCCTTGATCTCGGCATCGACCTTGTGCTCGACGACCTCGAAGATGATATCGAAGCTGATGCGCCGTTCGTGTGCCGTGGGCGTGACGCCGGACAGGTCGGCGCCGCAGGCTTCGCAGGTCTCGACGGTGATCGTCTCACTGGTGGTGACTTTCCGGAGATTGGCTCCGGTCTCATCGCCTGGTTCCTTCGCTCTGGCTCTGCGCCTGGAACGCGCCGCGGTCTCGTCCTTGTCATCCATCTGCGATGGAGGGATGCCGGAGTTCTTGCTGGTTTTCGGGGTGGTCTTTTCCAGCAGGATGGAGATCAGGATGCTCAGCAGGGTCATCAGGACCCGGATTACGGCGTCGACTTCGCCGGACAGCTTGCCGGCCGCACGCAGGGCCTCGACGTCGGCCCGCGCGGCCTCGAACTCGTCGCGCAGCGACTTCCCGTTCACCGTCGCCATGACCCGTCCTCGACCGCCATGACCGCGGCCAGCACCGCCAGGCGCTCGCCCGGGGGCATCGCCGCATAGCGCCGCGCCCAGTTCTCGGCCTTGCGCTTGACCGTCTGGCGATGGGTGAAGTTCCGCCCGGCAAACCGGGCCCAGTGAACCCGGTCGGGCGCGAAGTTGAACCAGATCGACTCGGTGACCACCGCCGCATGGTTGTTGACCTGCAGCGACAGGGACCGCCAGTCGGCAAGATGGGTCTCGTAGAGCCGGCTCGGGTAGCCGGAGATCATGACCTGGCAGTCCAGCGACTTCAGCAAGTCCAGCAGCGCCACATGCGACGCGTCGTCAAGATCGTGACGGTACCGGCGTTCGGAGCGCCGGGTTGCCTGAAGGTAGGGTGGATCGCAGTAAACCAGTTCACGGCCCTGGAAGGGGAAGGCTTCAAGGAAACTGAATGCGCACCCTTGGTGCAACTCTACCGGGTAGTCGCAGGTGAAGCCGTCAATGGCGCGCTGATCAAGATCGATGCCGATGTTGCGCTGTGCGGGAAGCTTCCGCTTCATGATCGCGCCGCCCCCAAGAAATGGCTCGATATACACATCGTGCGGCGGCTGGGACGCTACAATCGCCTGGCAAAGACCAGAGGTCCCCTTCGAACCAAACCACATTGCCATCGACCGAACCAACCCCGCGTCAAAACCGGACGCAGCCTCGATAGGACGTCAAACCTATGTTGTCAACAACGAAAAACCGAAAGTGATCAAAAGGGGTGAGTAGTTACGGATGAACAATAATTGACAACGAGCTTTGGTGCATGCTGCTTCGAAACCTGTCTCTAAACCTTGTTGGAGATGTAGGGGTGTTGTCGCGTTTTGTCGACACATAGCCATTCAATTGAAAAGCAGCGACAAGACGCGGCGCGGTTCGCGATGTTTCCTGACCACCCCGGGATCCGTACATGCGAATTGCACCCAATCGACAATTCGTTGTAGGAGTTCCGGGAATCTCACCCCATGACGGAAAATTGCGAGGATACAATGCCGGATACCAAGTTCACTCTTGATGGCGTTGCCGTCACGGCCAAAGCCGGCGAAACCATTTGGGAAGTGGCCAAGGGCCAGGGCACGCTGATTCCGCATCTCTGCCACGCAGACCAGCCGGGCTACCGATCCGACGGAAACTGCCGCGCATGCATGGTTGAAATCGAGGGCGAGCGGACGCTGGCCGCGTCGTGCATCAGGACGCCAACCGAGGGCATGGTCGTACACACGGCAACCAACAGGGCCGTCAAGGCGCGCAGGCTGGTTTCGGAACTGCTCCTGGCAGACCAGCCCGAACGCGAGATTGCCCATGATCGGTCGTCCCATTTCTGGGACATGGCCAGTCTTCAGGATATTTCGGAGTCACGGTTCCCGGCAGTCGAGACAAGCCGCGTTCCGCTGCTCGATGACAGCCATGTGGCGATGAAGGTCAATCTCGACGCGTGCATACATTGCAACCTGTGTGTGCGTGCCTGCCGGGAGGTGCAGGTGAACGACGTTATCGGAATGGCGGGCCGCGGACATGACAGCAAGATCGTGTTCGACATGAATGATCCCATGGGTGCATCGACTTGTGTCGCTTGCGGCGAATGCGTCCAGGCCTGTCCGACCGGTGCCCTGTTGCCTGCCTCCCTGGTCGATGCCAACCAGGCCGGCGACAGCCGAGATTACGACCGCGCCGTCGACTCGGTCTGCCCGTACTGCGGTGTCGGGTGCCAGATCAGTCTGAAGGTGAAGGACGAGAAGATCCTCTGGGTCGACGGAGCCCGCGGCCCCGCCAATGAACAGCGCCTTTGCGTAAAGGGACGCTTCGGCTTCGACTTCGTGAACCATGAGCATCGGCTTACCCGTCCTCTCATTCGTCGTCCGGGCCGCCCGAAGCGTCTTGATGTCGACCCGGCGAATCCCCTGGAGCATTTTCGCGAAGCCAGTTGGGAGGAAGCCCTTGACGCAGCGGTCGGAGGCCTTGCGGGAATTCGGGATCGTCATGGCGGGCGGGCGGTTGCCGGTTTCGGATCGGCCAAATGCACGAATGAAGAGGCCTACCTGTTCCAGAAATTGATCCGGCAGGGATTTGGTCACAACAATGTCGACCACTGTACCCGGCTCTGTCACGCATCCTCGGTCGCGGCACTCATGGAGAACATCGGCTCCGGCGCGGTTACGGCAACGTTCAACGAGATTGAACACGCTGATGTCGCGATCGTGATCGGTGCCAACCCGGTTGAAAACCACCCGGTCGCGGCGACGTATTTCAAGCAGTTTTCCAAGCGCGGCGGGAAACTGATCGTGATGGATCCTCGAGGCCAGGCCTTGAGGCGTCATGCATCCCACATGCTTCAATTCCGTCCCGGAACGGATGTCTCGATGCTGAACGCGATCATGAACGTGATCGTCGAGGAGGAGATGTACGATCGCCAGTACATCAGCGCCTACACCGAAAACTGGGAGGCCCAAAAGGCTCACCTGGCGGGATTCCCGCCCGAGAAAATGGCGGATATCTGCGGCATATCGGCTGATGCCTTGAGGGATGTTGCCCGAACCTTTGCGCGTGCACGTGCCGCGATGATCTTCTGGGGCATGGGGATTTCCCAGCACGTTCACGGCACCGACAATTCCCGTTGCCTGATCTCGCTCGCACTCATGACCGGCCAGGTCGGACGCCCCGGGACCGGGCTTCATCCCCTCAGGGGGCAAAACAACGTGCAGGGAGCATCTGACGCCGGGCTGATCCCGATGTTCCTGCCGGATTACCAGAGCGTCACGAACGACGACATCAGGAAGAGTTTCGCGAACACCTGGATTTCCCGGGACTTTTCGGACCAGCCGGGTCTGACTGTCGTCGAGATCATGGACGCGGTGCATGCCGGAGACATCCGTGGAATGTACATTCTTGGCGAGAATCCGGCGATGTCCGATCCTGACCTCGAACACGCCCGTGACGCTCTGGCCAAGCTGGATCACCTCGTGGTCCAGGACATCTTCCTGACCGAAACCGCGAATTACGCGGATGTCGTTCTTCCGGCTTCAGCCTTCGTTGAAAAATCCGGAACCGTCACCAACACCAATCGCCAGGTCCAGATGGGCCGTCCAGCCGTTGCACCTCCGGGTGAAGCCCGGGAGGACTGGGCAATCATCGTCGACCTGGCCAGGGGGCTGGGCCTTCCCTGGCAGTACACGCACCCGTCGGAAGTGTTCGCGGAAATGAAACAGAACATGCGTTCGCTCGACAACATTACGTGGGACAGGCTCGAGGAGCAGAATGCGGTGACATATCCGACCGAGTCCTTCGACGACCCAGGTCAGCCGATCGTGTTCGGAGACGGATTCCCCCGGCCGGACGGGCGAGGGAAGTTCACCCCGGCCGGAATCGTGCCTCCTGACGATGTCCCCGACGAGGATTACCCGATGATCCTTACCACGGGGCGGCAACTTGAACATTGGCACACGGGCTCGATGACGCGGCGGGCGCGGGTTCTCGACGCGATCGAACCGGAAGCCAGCTGCTCGCTGAACCCGAGAACACTCAGGCAACTGGGAATTGCCGCGGGTGAACATGTCAAGATTTCGACCAAGCGAGGATCGATCACGATCATGGCGCGCGAGGACAGGGCAGTTTCCGAAGACATGGTCTTTGTTCCCTTCGCCTATGTCGAAGCGGCTGCCAATGTCCTGACCAACCCGGCGCTCGATCCGTTCGGCAAGATTCCGGAATTCAAGTTCTCGGCGGTCAAAGTAGAGCCCGTGGACCTTTCGGTTGAACCAGGACAATTCGCCACTGGGTAGCCCGCTGACGCAGACATGTTTCGGTTCCCCGCTTTCGAACCTGTTCGGCTGGATTGATCCGGTTTTTCCGGTCTACTGTACGCCCATGTTGCCCGGATATCTGATACAGGTTCACTGGCCGGCAAGCAGTCCCACTTGAGTGCGCTGAGAACGCTACCGGAAGTCAGGGTTCGATCCTGGAGCCTTTTGGCAATCCCGCCTGACGCCGATTCGTCAACCCGCCGGATGCCGGATTCGAGGCATTGCAACCTGTGGGCGCTCCTCGAACAGTGCGTGCATTTCGGGCCAGTGTCGCGTCTTGGGCGGTTTTCCGCTTCGAGACGGATCAAGTTGTTTCAGCAACTGGGGCGAAATCAAGATCTTGCAACACTCTTACCTTGATGGAAACAAGGCCTTTCGCGCCATCCCTTTAGGCTGGGTGGCAATGCCACGCCTGGTCGGTGCCTTGGTGTCTGGAAATTCAGCCGTGCAATCTTGTCAAGCTCGCTAATCCTGCCCCCTGCCAGAGATACTGGAAAACTACCGACCCCAATGTTCGACATTCGTCTGGGAGATCCTCAGCCTCTGTCGATTATCCCCTTTTCGCTGGACAAGTTCGGCGTTTCAGCAGGAGAACCGTTGCCATGCTTGCCTTGAGACTACCCGACGATGTGGAGAATCGTCTCGCTGCGCTGGCAAAAACCACCGGCCGCACCAAAAGTAATGTGGCCCGCGAGGCCATTCTTGAGCATCTGGACGATCTCGAGGATCTATACATTGCGGAGCAACGTCTGGCCGACATCTGTTCGGGGAAGACCCGAGCCATTCCCCTTGAGGATGTCGTGAGGGAATATGGCATGGAGCGTTGAGTTCGCCCCCGCCGCCAAGCGAGAACTCGACAAGCTTGATCCACAGGCCGCGAAGCGCATTTTGCCTAGTTGAACGACCGCATTGCTCCGCTGAATGATCCACGCAGTTTCGGTGGGGCCTTCAAGGGTTCCAGGCCTGGAGGCTTCTGGAAATATCGCGTCGGCAACCACCGCATCGTGGCGGCCATCGAAGACCAAGTTCTGCGAGTTCTCGTAGTGCGAGTTGGTCACCGTCGGGACGTGTACCGGAACCGAGAGACTGTAACTGGCGGGACAACAACGGGGATTGTCAGCAATCGCAATACAAAGGTCATTTGGAACTGCCGAGGGTACGCGGGTGTGAACAAATCTGGCGTTTTCGACCTGATCAAAGGCGCGCTTTCAAGCCAACTCGTCACGTATTCAATGTCCTTGCATTTGAGATTCACGAAATCGATACGAGGCACCGTTTTGTAGTCAGCGGGTCCAACAAAAACATAAGCCGTCACGGATGTCTGTCGCGTAGTTGCGTCAGTGCGTTACTCCGAACGTCCATTGAATCGTTCTTTGAACTATCGGCGGCGATGAGTTCGATGCCTGAATGTTCGCCCACAGAGTGTGACTGGAATTTTTTTCACATACGCTGGATTTCCAAGCGAAATGCTCATTTGCCTGTCTTGTCGCCAAGTGTTCGTCACGAAACAATCGACACAATATGTCGTCAGGAAAGCATCCGAGTCGGCCATCGGGTTCAATGCACATGCATCACTGCACGACATGGTAGTGTCCATAACCGGTTTTGAACCCGTCCCCACGTCAGGATGAGCAATGGCTTTTCTTGTCTGCAGCTTCCGAATAACGGGGCACGATGGCGGGCGCATGAATGGGGGACATTCCGAGCGCGGAATCACGCCGGGAAAGAACCGGAATTGAGCGTTCGAGACTAAATGAGCGAAAGTAGATTACGGCAATAATTTACGCGAGTTTCGAACCGGAACCTGAGGATAAAGCTTGGTTCAACCCGGATGCCATGGTGAACGTTTCTTCGGTGTGCCCGTGAATGTTCCCAGTAAGGCGTTCCACTAAAGGACTGAGACCGTCTCGTCTGAACCCAAGCCGAACTCGCTTTTCCCGTGAGATTGCAAACAGCGCAAATGGGATTTGTGGACTTATGTTGGGGGACCACCCGACTTTTTTAGGGTCGCGCGGCTTATGCATATCATTTTTCGAACTGTGTTTGCCGAGTTGAAACGGCCACAGCCAACATGGTCTTCAGAACATTCATGTCAATTGACTCCTTGGATTTTGGTACTCCCCTACTTTGAGCAAACTTCAGACACACATGGTTTAGGATTTTGCGCGTTCCATTCGGTTGAGTTGCGCGGAATACACCCAGACTCCTTGAACGAAGCCGCGGTTGGCATTTCACTATCCATGGTAAAAGTCGTTGAGGTCGTCGCGCCGGAAGATCATGGTGTCCGCGGTGAGGGACCGAGACGTGGCTGAGACGACGGTTGAAGCCGAGCCAATTATGGTTCCAGGTTGCTGCAATTTGAGGCCACGCTCGGACGTAGCCTTTCGCTTGTGTATTCTGTACAGGTTGAAAAATAGAAGCGGTCTTTTCCAAATTTGGATGGCGAGCGGCAAAGTGAAGATAAAGGAAAAGATCATTGTCATTTTGAAGGTTTCGATCTAAATTGGCAGAATTGAAAACGATCTTTTTCTTTTTTGGAGTCGCAATGATGCCTGTTCTCATCACCGACACCGCCACTCTGGGCGCCGCATTGCGCAAGTCGCGCAAAGCGCTCAAGATCACGCAAGGAGAGCTATCGCTGCAAACGGGGATCTCGCGACCCACCATCCGGAGCATTGAACGGGGCAAGGAGACCGCCCAGGTGGGACTGGTTCTCCAACTGTGCCAGGATCTGGGTATCGCCATCGAGGTCAGGTTGCCGGAGGTTGTGAGCCGGTCGTGACCGTTCTCGATGTCTATCTGGAAGCGGTTCAGGAGCCCATTGGCCAGTTGTCTTCCGAACCCGATGGGGACATGTCCTTTCGGTACCTGACGGACGCGATTTCGCACGCGATCTCCGTGTCGCTGCCCATTCGTGAAGAGCCCTTCGGCGACGTTGTTGTGCGCGGCTTTTTCTCCAATCTCCTGTTTGAAAACGAGATGCGGGACCAGGTCATGCAGCGCCACGGTATCACGGAGCGCGACATCGTCGGGTTGCTTGCCCACCTTGGTGCCGACTGCCCCGGGGCGATCAGCTGCGTACCGGAAGGCGCGCCGCCAGGCAAGCGGCCCGGGTGCCTGGACACGGACTATGACGTGTTGGTAGGTGCTCCCGTGGTGCCCGAGACAGCACCCGCAAATGACTTTGACATTACTCCCTTGCCGGTCGAAGGCATGATGGTCCGCCTGATGGTATCGCTTCGCGACCATCGGCGCCTTCCAGCTGGCATCGTCGATCCATCCCCACTCGCCGGGGTCCAGGGCAAGGTCGCGTTGGCGGTCTTGCCGGATGGGCGCATGGGTTTTCCCAAACCCGGCAGCGGTGCGCCCACAACACATGTCCTCAAGGTTCCGCGCGCGGGCGCCATGGCCTCCGTCGCCTGCGAACACTTGGCCACCCGGCTCATGGCGCGCGTGCAGAGACACCCGGTCGTCCAAACGCGTGTATTGGGTGAGGGGTCGCTGCAAGGGCTGCTGATCACCCGATTTGATCGGAACGTCACGGAAGGGAAGGTGTACCGCGTGCACCAGGAGGATTTCTGCCAAGCTCTCGGGCTCGGCCACACCTTGAAATACGAGCGCAACGGCGTGGGTGCGCGCGCCTTCACCGCAGCGGCCATTGGCGGGCTCTTGAGGGCAACAAGGGTGCCGGGAGTGGCGCGTCAGGCCTATTTTGAGATCACACTGACCAACATGGTCCTCGGCAATTCGGACAATCACGCAAAGAACCACGCGCTCCTTTACACGGCCGCAAAGCCGGAGTTGGCGCCTGCCTACGACATCGATCCGGTCCTTCTGGATAGGGGAGTAACCCACGAGATGTCCTTCCGCATAGGTCAGGCGCGCATGGCGGACGATGTGGGTCGTGATGACTTGAACGCGTTCATGGCCGCACTTGGTGCGCGCGGTTTCGTGAAAACCCAGGAGAACCGTGTGGCCGGTATCGCCCAGGCATTGGTGCAGGAGGCGGCGGATCTGCCGCGCCCGGTTGGGAAAGGTCTCTGCGACGCAATCCGACAACAGGCGCACAATCTGTCCGCTAACCTGGAGCTCGATCTCGCCGTTCCCGAATTCGATGCGGTGCCCGTCAACCGGCCCGAGCGAATGTAGGGGCTGGACTGGTACTCAATCTCTACGCCGTCTTCGTAAGCGATGGAGCGGATATTCCCTCAGAACTGCGTCACAGTGTACCAGAGGAAACGCCAGATTGACTGCGCGTGAAATCAAGGAGACGAGCGTCCATGGATCAGGTCACCACCAACGGCATCGACATTTCAAAAGGGAGTTTCCAGCGTAACCGGGTAAACTGCGGGACCGCAGTCATGAACGTAACCACCGATTCCACGTCCGCAAAGGCCAAACGAGGGTGCACACTACAATCCGGGACGATCCCCTTTCCATCGCACTGCCGCGCGGTCATGTGGGAAGAGCTACCAACTCCTTGCACGACTTCCACACGCAATTCGGAGATCGAGGCCCTGGATATCAGGCGCGCCGATGTCCAGGGCCACTGGAACTACACCTTCCTTCCGAACCCTGAAATTGAATCGGGTATTTCGTGACGAACCCTAACCCTCGCAAAACTGGAGACACCTCTCCTCGCGGGCGTATGGCGTGTTCGATTCCTTGGACCATAGATTCACAAGCCACCAAGAATGCAACATGTTCAACGCGGCCTTGTTTCCGGAAATGCGTTCTTGCAGCGTGACCGATGTTTAGGGAAAATGAAACGATGAAAATGGCATCTGTTCCTGAGCTTGATCCAGCATGGAGACACCTCGATTTGGTCTTCGTTGTGCTGGACTTTTCGGTTGCTGCAAAGGTTGCAGCCCAGATGTGCAGTAGTCGTGCACACCAATGCATTTGACCAGGGATGCGCTGGTCAGGTTATCCACCCCGAACACGCGTGCTCCACTGGATCCTCGCATCCTTGTTGTTGGGCCTGTTCGGTTTTGTCGCTTTCCTGATCCTCGGCGCCTGTGGTGTCCTGTCACCACTTTCGACGTGGGGGATTCCCGGTTGCCCGGCCGTCGTCGCGGATGTGTCTGATCCCCGACTCGAAGCGGCCCTTGGCCGACAGGCCGTACTGGAATCACAGGTTACGGATCTGGAAACGCGGCTTGCCAGGCTCGAGTGCCCTCCGCCCCATCCGCCACCTCCCGAACCTGAGCCCGAACCAGAACCTGAACCACAAAGTGGAATGGACGCCGAACAATGGGAAGAACAGGACATCCAGATGCTCGAAGGATGTTGGGCGCTCGATTCCGATTATCAAGTACAAGATGTAGACACCGGCGACATATCAACTGTTGCCAGTTGGAACATGTGCTTCGACGCCGATGGTGTAGGCAGCCAAACACTCCGGTTTGACGACGGTACAACCTGCCGATCAGGAACCACCGCACGGTTCAATTCTGCCGGTCAACTGGCGATTAGTGACGATTCCGATGTCCACTGTTCGGACCGGTCCTACATCTACCAACGAGTCATGACCTGCGACCTTCAGCCCGATGGAACTGCATCTTGTTTGTCCACCAACAGGTATGACGATAATACGAATCCTGTCAGGATCCGGGCTCGTTGACGTTTCGAAATGAAAACCCGAGTTTCTCAGGCGGACCGATATGCGATAGGATGATCTCATCGATGAAATGAGACACATCGCTTCGGCACTGCTATATGCAAACTCGCGTTCCATTGGCTTCGCTGTCCGGCTGCGGAGCGAACGGCAAACGTTTGGGACTTATAAAGATGGGTTGACGGCGCGTCACGCCGCCAGCTTTCGATCAGTTTCACGGGTCACAGGGGTGGCCAGCGCCAACGCCCCTCGCCGTGCAGACACCCCAGTCCCCGAGGTCAAGATGTTGCGGGCCGCATTCAGGTCCGCGTGGTCGGCATGGCCGCACGCCACGCATTCGAACTTCCGGTCGTTCCGGTTTTCCGGGTCAGTGAACCCGCAGGCGTTGCACGACTGGCTGGTATATGCAGGGTTGACCTCGTTCAGTTCCAAGCACTTTAATGGGAACCAAATGCTTATGTGAATCTTGAATCGCAAGTGCCTGTCATGACACGCCTTTTCCACCGATTCGGTTCCCATAAAAAATCAAGCTCAGACGTTCGAAAGCATCGCCAACAGCTCATCTTTCACGCCCGTGAACCGTCCCTTGCCGAGGCCCGGGGAACGCCACTCCGAGAGCATGTCCAGCTTTTCGGCAGGATCCGTGCGCAGGTAAATCTCCGTGGTCTGGAGGCTCTGGTGCCCCAGCCACAGCGAGACCTTGCGGATGTCGCCGGTGGCCTCGAGAATCATCAAGGCACAAACGTGCCTCAGCACATGGGGCGTTACCTTCCGGCGTGTGATCGACGGTTGGGTCTGCGCTGCCGTCATGACGTGCAGCTCAAGCCGTTTGGCGAAGCCGCGTCGGGTCATCCCCCGTCCCATCGCATTCAGGAACAGGTGGCGGTCGGGAACTTCGGGACGGATGGAGAGCCACTCTCCGAGCGCACGTCCTGTTTCCTTCCACAGCGGCAGGACGCGGGCTCGTCGTCCCTTGCCCATGACCCGGATCTCGTCGAGCTGCGGCATCCTGACATCGTCGAGGCCGAGGCCGACCAGTTCGGAGACCCGGAGCCCGGCATTGTAGGCGAGGCACAACATCGCCCGGTCCCGGGTTCCGGATTTCGTGGTGGTATCCGGGGCATTGAGCAGCGCATCCACTTCATCCCGGTCGACATATTCGAGCGCGGGAACATCGCCCTTCTTCTGCGGGATCGCATGCACCCGTGCCGCCAGTTCGAGATGATCCGGGTACCGGAACTCGAGGAAACGGAAGAAGCTCTTGACCGCGGCCAAACGGGTGTTGCGGGTATTGACCCTGTTGCCCCGTTCGGCCTCGAGATGGTCGAGGAAGGCGAGGATGGTGTCGACATCGAGATGGCCGACCTCGAGCGCGCAGGGACGGATGCCGTGCCTGTCCGCGGCGAAGACCGCGAGCAGCCTGAAGCTCGTGGTGTAGCCGACGATGGTGTGCCGGCTTGCTCCCCGGTCACGGGGGAGATACTCCTGCAGGAAGGTGGATAGAGGGGGTGCGAGTTTGGTCATGTCTTTTCCTTTTCTGTCATGAGCAGTTTCTCGGTCGCCACCGACACCTGACGCATGAGGACGGGTGTCGCCTCGAGGTACCAGTACGTATCCACAACTCGCGCGTGTCCGAGGTAGGTCGAGAGCGCGAGCATGTGTCGGCCGACATCCTTCCGGCTGGAAGAGATGGAGCCTTCCAGTGCGGCAACGGCGAATCCGTGCCTCAGGTCGTGAAGCCTGGGGCCGGGTTCCCCGGCTTTGCCGCGAACCCCTGCCTTGCGAGCGAGCAGGATGAAGGTCTCGGTCAGATAACCCGGGCGCACCGGCTGGCCGGATGCGAGCACGAACAGGTGCTCGCCGGGTCCGCCCTGCCGTTTCCGCACCACGAGGTAGTCGTCGAGGGCGCGGCGGGCACTTTCGTGCAGGGGCACCAGGCGGTCGCGGCGGTTCTTGGTATTCCTGACCAGGAGCCCGTCCGGTCCGAGGTCGCCCAGCAGCAGGCCGGTCGCTTCCGAGCGTCTCAGCCCGGTGCATGCGATGAGACCGATGATGGTGTGGAAGGTCAGCGGGGTGAGTGACCCTGCCGGCTGCAGGGACAGTGCCTCCGTCATGATCTTCCGGATCTCCTCCTGCGACGGAATGTGCGGCGGTGGGCGGATCCGTTTCGACTTCCCGAGAGCGTCCCGGTGGGGCACCTCGTGACGGTCATCCTCGACATGGAGGAAGACAGCCATGGCGTGGACGATGCTCAATCGCCTTTGTGCATCTCGGACCGACGTTGCCGTACCGGCCCAGTCCAGGACACTGTTTATGCGCACGAATTTGTCGCCCCTGGCGTCGGCATGTTCAGCGTAACGCATCAGGACCCGCTCCTGTCCCCTGAACGACAGGCCGAGTGCTTTCCTGCTTGCGACGTAATCCTTCGCGTGATCCGTCATGGTCATCGGACGTCTCCCTCGTAGGGCCAGGGCTGCACCAGTTCACGGAGCATCCGGACATCGACGCGGGCATAGATCGCGGTGGCGTCGGGAGAGCTGTGCCTGAGCAGGGTGCCGATGGCTTCCAGGGGGGCGCCATCGCGCAGGAGATTCGTCGCCGCCGAGCGCCTGAACAGGTGTGACGCTGTCGGGCCGACGCCCCGGATCCCGGCCCGCTTGATCGCACGTCTGACGATGGAGCCGCCGATGCACTGCGGCGACACGGGACAGCATGGTGCCCTGCAGCGGAGAAACACCTTCATCTCGTTGCTGCGTGGCCGGGCCTCCAGGATGTAGTCCCGCAGCGCGTCGCCCACGTCCTGCGGCAGTGGCAGTTCCGCCTCTCGCCGCGACTTTCCGCTGACCCGGATGACGGCCCTGTCCCAGTCGATGTCGTCGAGATTCAGCCCGGCGACGTCGCCGGCCCGCAACGCAAGCCGGGCGAGCAGCAACAGGGCTGCCCGGTCGCGCATCCCCATCGGCGTCGTCACGTCGCAGGTCGCGATCATGCGTTCGATATCGTCCTGCCCGACATGCCGGGGCAGGCTCTCGCCCCGGAGTCTCGGGATCGTCGGGACCGCGTGGACGAGTTCCGGGCGGCAGAGGCCGTTCGACCCGAGGAAGCGCAGGTACATCCGGAGCGTACTCGCCTCGCCTCCGACCTGTCCGCGAGAGGCGGTTTCGAGACGGCCCAGGATCGTGTTCCGGACCCGGGCGGCGTCATATGCCCCCGGTTCGTCGCCGAGCGCCGGAAGCAGCGTGCGAACGCGCTGTTCGTAATGTTCGATGGACGTGTCCCTGAGGCCGCGGTGCTGCCGAAGCCAGTGCAGGAATGCGTCCAGATGTTCACCGTGCTCGACGCGGGACTGCTGCGGGACCTTCGGTGCCGGGATGACACTCCTGTCCACCAGGAACGCGGCAAAAAGCCGGAGTATGGATCCGGAGCTGTCGGAACCGGCAAACCTGCTGGGCCTTTTGTCGAGGAACCCCGGGTGAGCACAGGTACAGTCGTGGGCAAGAAAGCGACGCTGAACGCGTTCATCGGCTTCCGCCAGGGGAATGTCCGACAGGTAGAGCCAGACAATGAAGTGGCGGCACAGGGCCCCGCTCCGAATGATCAACGAACGCGCGTATCCCTGCTCTTCCAGGGAATCCCGGAACTGCATCGCGAGATCTCCGCCGGCCTCCATCTCCGGAGGAACATCTGCCCGCCCGGTCTCGAGCATGTACCGGAGGAACCTGAGCGCAAATCGCCTGCAGTGCTGCCCGGGCTTCCTGCCGTTCCGATGCCGTCCTGGACAGTGGCATTCATGGCCCATGAAACGGTCAAGAAGGTGGACGTCGAGCTTGTCGAGACCCGAACCGTCGAGCGCCAGCCAGACCGCGATGTGCGAGGCTGTACTGAACAGATCGCTGGTCATCCCGGCCGAAAGGCCAAGGCCTTCCAGGTGCTCCGCGTAGCACCGCAAAACACGGGAATCCCGTTCCGGAACTCCATCGGGAAGTAACGGACTGAATTGTTTCGAAGGCATGATCTCTCTCCTGTCAGTGTCAAAACCGACAGGAGTAGAGCAGATTTTTATGGGAACCGGATCAGCGGAAAAGGCGCGTCATGACAGACACTTGGGATTCACGGTTCACATAAGCATTTGGTTCCCATTATGAATAGGCTTTTATGGATCGTGCGTAGCACGTTCGATAAAAGCATTGAGCTGAGCCGCGCTCGCTGACGGTGAGTTTCTATGGGATTTCTATTCGCCGAGGCGAGCTTTATCGCGCCGGTCTGAAGCGCTTCGCTCCCGGAATCGATACTGCCGCGATGGTCCTGGCACGGTCCGGGCCGGGAATGTCGTCGATTTTGCAACCCGGCAAGGCATCTTTCGCTGCTTCGGGAAAGATGCGCACAGCAGGAGCCTGCCCGGGTCGAGCATCGACCCGGGATCGGGTCCGGATCATCTGGTGAGACTGCATCGTCATGGAGGAGACCTGGGCCTGGGCATTTGCCACACGGTCTCGGGCGGGACCTTGGAAATGGGGACCTGCCGCAGCGGTCCGTGCCCGCAGTGTTCGCAGACGGTGATGTCCTTCCCGGTCAGGCGCAGCATCATCGCCTGGGTGTTCTCCGGTACGAACGGTTCGGGTTCAGGCTGGCCAAGCAGCTCCCGGCAGCGGGCGAGCTTGGTGGCGCGGAAGCGATTGGCAAGCAACCCGTAGTGACGCAGCCGGGTGAAGCCGTGCGGCAGCACATGCAGGAGAAACCGGCGGATGAATTCGTCGGCATCGAGCTGCATGACCTTGACCTTGTTGCCGTGCGCGTAGTCGCGCCAGCGGAAGCGGACGTGCTCGCCGTCGAAATCGACGAGACGGTGATTGGAGATCGCCGTCTTGTGGGTGTAGCGTCCGAGGTAGCCCAGCACCTGGCTCGTGTCCGCGAACGGTGCTTTGGTATAGACCACCCAATCCCTGGACCTCAGCGCGGCTGTCAGACGCGCGAAGGCGTGATCGTCGTCACTGTCGGGATTGGAGCGGAGCTCGCCATTGCGGCGGGCGGTGGTGAGGAAGTCGAGATACTTCCCACGGAAGACCTTCGACAGCGCCCTGGTTGGGAACAGGAAGCCTTTCCGGGTCGGGGAGAGCCAGCGATCCTTGTCCGGGCTCAGGCCGCCATCGGTGACGATGCAGTGGACATGGATGTGCTGTCCGAGGTTCTGTCCCCAGGTGTGCAGCACCATGGTGATGCCGAGTTCACCGCCGAGCCAGCGGGGATTGTGGCCGAATTCGAGCAGGGTGCGGGACGCGGCCTTGAAGAGCAGCTTGTAGATGGTGGCGGGGTTCGCCTGCGCGAGAGGATTGAGTTCGTGCGGCAGCGTGAACACCACGTGCCAGTAGCCGATGTCGAGCAGGTCGGCGCACTGCTTCTCGACCCACTGGGTCTGCGCGAGCGACTGGCACTTGGGGCAGTGCCGGTTCCGGCACGAGGCATACTGGATCGTGATCGCGCCGCATTCGTCGCACTGGGTCTTGAAGCCGCCGAGCGCGGCTGTGCGACAGTGTATCAGGTCGTTCACGACCCGGTGTTGTTGAGGCGACAGCGGATGCGCCGCGCCATAGTCATCGGCGCGTGCGCGCAGGATGTCGGCCACCTCCAGCGCCGGCCGCTCGGCCGGCGCTGCATGGTCTGCATGTGCCACGGCTCAGGCCGGAACGGCCTTCGGGAACTCCAGCAGATCCAGCGGGGAAGGCGTGGCGCTTGTCTTTTCGCGGGCGAGATGCAGGTAGCGCATGGTCGAACGGATCGAGCCATGACCGAGACGACGCTGAATGACCGGGAGTTCGACCCCCGCCTCCAGTAGTCCGGTGGCGTAGCAATGTCTCAGTGTATGGATGCCTCCTGACTTGGTAATCCCGGCCTTCTCCTTGGCTCGGTGAAAGATGTGTCCCGCTCCGCGACGGGTTATCGGCCGGTCGCCGTACCGGCTGGGGAACAGCCAGGTCCGCGGACGTTGGTGACGCCAGTAATCGCGCAGTTGCACGAGAAGCCTCTGCGAGAGCGGGACGTAGCGGTCCTTGTTTCCCTTGCCCTGGTCGATGCGCAGGCACATCCGCCCGGAATCGATATCCGAAACCTGAAGATGGCAAATCTCGCTGGCGCGAAGACCCGCGGCATAGGCCGTCATCAACAAGGCACGATGCCTGATGTTGGTGGTGACCGAAAACAGCCGCACCAACTCGTCGTGGTTGAGGATCTCGGGCAGCGTCGAAGGCGTCTTGGCTCCGGGCACATAGAAGTGCGGGTCCGGCCGACCGAGCGTGACGCGGTACAGGAAACGGATCCCGTGCCGCGCACAGTTGCAGCTCTGCCAGGTCAGTCCGCGCTCCTCGTGAAGGTGAAGCAGGTAGTCCTGAACCTCCTGTGCGGAGATCTTCTCGGGGCTGCGCTTGTAGTGGCACGCAAGCCCGGAGACGGAGTGGAGATACAAACGCTTCGTGTTCTCGGACAGGCCGCGAACGGTCATGTCGTTAATCATTCGTTTGCGTAACGGTGTCATGGGTCTTCTCCCTCGAAGTGTGATTGGTCATGGAGAACACCGGCACCTGTGCCGACACCGGTGCATCCACTATCGATTGTCACCAAACGAGAGAGAGATGGAAACGCCTCGATGCGCCGAATGAAGACGATGAAACGCGCGAAAGCGGTTGTTCAGGGCACACAACACCTGCAAGGCGCCACCCGCCGCGGAACGCGGCTCAGTTCAAAAGTGCTAACAGGAACGTTCCTGTTAGCACTTGTAGCCGAGCTTCCCCTTCATGCCATGCCAGCCGGTGTTGAGTATCTCCCGGTTGAGACCGGACTTGGCCTTCACCTTCGTGCCGGGGTTGTCGAGCGTGCCCTTTGCTGATCGCGTCATGCCCCGGGTGTCGAGCTTCTCGACAAACACCGTGCTTGCCCGGTTCGCGATCCCGCGGCTGACCTGGTGTTGCCAGTTCTTTCGTCTGTTGGCCCGCTTTCGCTGGAGCCTCTGCAACCTGAGCCTGGTTCTCATGCGCCGCCGTGACCCCTTGCGCTGGCGGGCAAGCCGGCGCTGGTTGCGCCCGATCTTCGCATCAAGCCGGCCCGTATCGGGCGCGGGGATGATCTCCGCCCCTCCGGTCGTGTCCACCACCGCCACCTGCCGGACGTTCATGTCCACGCCCGCCGCGACCCCGGTGTCGGGACGCTCCTCAGCCTCGACCTCGTAGCAGACGGTGACATACCACTTGCCGGCGATCTTCCTGATCACGGCCTTGACCGGCTTGCCCTCGGGATACGGGTTCCCGCCGGATGCGCATGGGACCAACCCTCGGGATGGAGATCATGTCGTCCCTGATGGTGACGGCCTGGGGAATGGTGAAGGACGGCGTCGACCCGTGGCGGGACTTGAAGCGTGGATGTCCTGCCTCGCCCCTGAAGAACGCCTTCCACGCATCGGCCTGGTACTTGAGCACGTACCGGGTGATGCTGAAGGAGTACGCGCAAAGCCACGGGATTTCGTTGCGGAGCACGGTGAACTCCTTGCCGAGCGAGAAGAACGAAACCGACGGAGGTTTCTCCCCGTTGGCCTTCGCGTCCTCATAGGCGTCGTTGTGCTGCCCCGGTATCGTGTTCCAGACGAAGCGGCAGGCGCCCGCCTGTCCGGCCAGGCGCCGTGCGTTTGCCCTGGAGCCTGGCAGAAGCCGGTAGATGATGTTGCGGTATGTGGAAGTTTCGCTCACGCGGTCGGGCCTTCGGCACAAGGTTCGTGTCTGGTGACGGGAAAATCAGCACCTTCCCGTCACACGCGCATCGCACGAATTGCCTGATTTGTCAAGGAATCATCCAGGGTCCGAATCAGATGTTCCCAATCCCTGCGACCAGTGAAATCGATCGGAAACTGGCAGCGTAATCGCACTGTCAACCCATCTATATAAGCCCCAAACGTTTCCATCATTCTGAAACGGAATTCGCGTAGTCGACTGCTATCCGATTCCGGCGACAAAAGGAGATTGGCGAGACGGCCGAGAGTTATTTTGGCCAAGACGACGCTGGATCAGGACGGCAATATACACCTCTTGCAAATTTTCATACTGCCCAGTGACTTGTGAATTCAGGAAAGAAAATCATGGTTGATGATCCCTCACCCGGACATTTAGGAGGGCGAATTCTGGGCCTTGTTGGTCTGCCGTCGGGCGTGCAACAGGGTGTAGGCGGTCTCGTTTCCGGAAATGCGTTCTTGCAGCGCGACCGATGTTTAGGGAAAACGAAACAATGATGATGGCATCTGTTCCTGAGCTTGATCCCGCATGGGGACACCTCGATGTGGTCTTCGCTGTCGTGGACTTTTGAATTGCGGCGATGCTTGCAGCCCAGATGCACAGTTTTCGTACACAGCCTTGCTTTTAATCAGTGATGCGCTGGTCAGGTTATCCGCCCCGAACGCGCGTATTTCACTGGATCCTCGCATCCGCGTTGTTGGGCCTGGTCGGTTTTGCCGCTTTCCTGATTCTCGGCGCCTGTGGAGTTCTGTCGCCTCTTTCGACGTGGGGGATAATTCCCGGTTGCCCGGCCGTTGTTGCGGACGTGCCTGATCCCCGACTTGAAGCTGCTCTTGGCCGACAGCCCATACTGGAATCACAAATTACGGATCTGGAAACACAGCTTGCCAGGCTTGAGTGTCCTCCGGCCCGTCCACCACTTCCTGAACCCGAGCCAGACCCTGAACCTGAACCACAAGTTGGCATGGACGCCGAACAATGGGAAGAACAGGACATCGAGATGCTTGAAGGGTGTTGGGTGCTTGATTCAGATTTACGAATTCGGGATGTAGATACTGGCGCCAGATTAAATGTTGCCAGTTGGAACATGTGTTTCGAAACCGATGGCGCAGGCAGCCAGAACCTACAATTTGACGACGGTAAATCCTGTCGATCCGGAACCACCGCACGATTCAATTCTGTGGGCCAGTTGGAGATCAGTGATAACTCCGACGTCAACTGTTCGGACGGATTCAGAATTTTCAGACGAGTCATGAACTGTGACCTTCAGCCCGACGGGACAGCGTCTTGCATAAGTCGGCAACCTAGCCATGAAGGCGGTTCTAGCCACGTCAGGATCCGGGCTCGTTGACGGTTTCGTGCGGATGCACCAGATTACCAATACTGACCGATACACGAGAGCATGGTCTCGAAAAGGTAGAATGATGCAGCGTTCCAGCCTTTTGCATTGTAAACGGACGTTCGATTGGTTTCGCTACCAGCGTGCGGAGCGGACAGCGAACGATTCCGTGATTCTGAAACCGAAGAGGCGTGGTCGCCCGCAATCCGATTCCGGCGACAATAGGAGATTGGCGAGATGGCCGAGAATTTTCTGACCAAGACGACGCTGGATCGGGAAGGAATAATCGAGGTCTCCGGGCGAAGCGCGCTTGAGAGCTACGCAGCACTCAGGGAATTGGTCGCAACGCGCGTTTCGGAAGAGGCCGCGACGGTTCTGGCGGAACCGGTTCTCAGCCGTGGCAACGATGAAACGCCTCCAACAGTGTCCTGGTATGTCCCCTGGCACGGAGATGGCAAAAGGCTGGCGGCTCTCGGCGAAGAACAACGAAATCACGCAGAATCCCTCCTGACAGAGAGACTCCTTGCGCTCAGCTCCCTGATCAATGATCCTGATTACGGAACGCTTGTAGGCGCAGCGCTCCATGTCGGCTCAATCGACGACATCTGGGTCGTGGATGGCAACCCGGTTCTGGTCAACTGGGGAACGGTTCCGCCGGGCGCCTCACAATCGAGATCTCGCAGGGACCGGCATTTTGCAGATACGCTCGGGCGGTTCCTCCCCATGCAGGCGGCACCGCCGCTGACATCCTCGGAGATGATGGAGCGCGCGAGCCTTGCGCCTGCGACTTCCGTTCCGGTCGAACCTGTCGACGAGGAAAGCTCAAATGCCTCCGCCCCCGCGGCAACGGCAGGAACCCAGATTTCGGGAGGTCCCGTTCCGGGCCAAGCCGCGGGCGCACTTGCCGGAATACCGGTTGCGCCGGTCATCGAAGTGCCCGAGCCGCGCCGAAGCGGCTGGGTTCACTGGATTCCACTCGTCCTGCTCCTGCTGATTGCCGGCGCGGCACTCGCCTGGCTGCTCTCCCCCGGCAACCTGATTTATCCGCCGCCACCGCCTCAATCTATGATCGACGATAACCGGACTGCGGAAATCGCAGAAGAAGTTAACCGTACTCTTGAGGAACGTGCGGCGGCGCTCGAGGCAGCGATTGCCGGAGCCACCTGTACAGATGAAGGCCAGCTCGTGCTGGAAGACGGGAACCTTCCCGACGGATCCATGCCGCCCGTCATCGCGGAGGGTGAGATCCAGAATCCGGACGTACCGGTCGCAGTCCAGGGAGAATCACTCCTGCCGATCGGGCCGGAACGTGTCGCAGTCGAACAGAGCGTACCAGGAGAAGATGGTGCGATAACCGTTGCACAAACCGATCTCCTCAATCACCTCGAGCAGCAAACCGTGCTCGTTCTTGCGCACATGGTCGATGGCGCGGCAAACGGAAGCGGGTTTTTCGTTGGGCCAGACCTGATCGTCACGAACCACCACGTCATCGAGAATGCGTCGAGAATCCTTGTCACGAGTCGATCGCTCGGGCGTCTGCACCCCGCTGAAGTTCTGGCGTCTGCAGGGCCCTTCGAATTGACGGGCGCCGACTTCGCTCTCCTCAGGGTTCACGGCGTAAACCGGCCGTTTTTTATGGTTCGAAACGCCAACACGACCATGAAGCTTCAAAGAGTCGTCACATCGGGGTATCCGGGTGCGATTATCGAGACCGATCCCGCCTACCAGGCACTGATCTCGGGCGACGCCACGGCAATTCCCGAAATGAGCGTCTCCCAGGGCATCGTGAATACGGAGCAGAATTTCGCCGGACTGGCAAATGTTCTCATTCACACGGCCAGGATTTCTCCGGGCAACTCAGGAGGACCACTCGTGGATGCATGCGGCCGGGTCGTCGGGGTCAACACCTTTGGACGAACTTCGGACGAGCGTTTCCTGAATTTCTCGATCGTGTCCGGCGACCTGATCCGGTTCCTCAGGACAAACGGGTACGAGGTTTCGGAAGATACAAGCGATTGCGTCGCAATGGCGCTCCCGCGCGGTCCGACCCTGGTCACCCAGACACCTGAAGAAACCGACCAGACAGAATAGTAGCCCCGGGTCAAGTGATGGCAAACATGAAAATTGCGTCAACGGCCACCGATGGGCTTGAGCCTCTCGGGAATCCTGGTCAGCGTTCCTATGACCTCCTGAAAGGCATTCTGCTCGAGAAGCTCTCGGAACGGCACGCCGACCTGTTGGCGGAGCCGGTGACCTCGCAGGACGGCCGCTGGACAGACTGGTATTCAGATGGTTCTGCGACAAAGCTGGTTGACCTGGACGAATCCGACCAGGATGCCGCCCGAGCCGAGCTCGGCCGCCTTAAATCCGGTGTCGAGGAACTCGCCGGCCGCATGTCCGCCCGGGGCGATTCCGACAACCTGCGGCTCTCGGCCGCGCTCTCCAACATCCTCGAGGTTCCGGACGAGGCCAGCGTTTACATAAGGCGCGTCGATTCGCCGGACGGGTGTCCGTTTCAACCGGTTCTCACCAACTGGTCGCACCGAAAAACCGACCAGGCAAAGGCCGTCAGCGTCCTCAGCACCATGGTTCCGCGTCAACCTCGTGCCGCGCCGCCCGCGCCACCCGTAGCCCCTCCCGTGGCCGTGCCTGCCGTGCGAACCGCATTTCCGTGGTGGGTGTTCTGGTGGCTTGGCTGGCTGGTCCTGGGTATCGCGATTGCCTACCTGCTCTGGCTTCTGGTTCTGCCGTGTGGAGTTCGGTTGCCGTTCGGCGGTACGCTGCATCTATGTCCCGCGGCCATTGCCGAGGTCGACCGTGGGGCGGCGGCCCGGCAAGATCAACTGGAAGGCGAAATTGCCCGCCTGGAACTCGAATTGGCTACGCTCGAAGGCCAGTGTCGGGCGCAGCTGGTTGTGCCCGAACCTTCCCAGGAAGTCGTCGAAGCGCCTCCCCCCGATGAAATCGATCGGCGCCTCGAGCGTGAGAATGCGCAGCAGGGCGAGCTTTCGTTCACGCTCGTATGGAACAACCGTTCGGACATTGACCTGGCTGTAACCTGTCCGTACGGGTCAAGAATCTACTGGAGAAACAAGACTGAAAACAACAGTTCGTGCACGGGCGAGCTCGACGTGGATGCAAACGTCAATGCGGGTTCAGCCACCTCGGACCCCGTCGAGAACATCTTTTACTCCCGTGCAGGGAGCGGGCGCTACCATGTCGAAGTCAAGCTTTATGCCAAACGTCTGAACATTCGCGCGCACGACTTCACTCTCAGGATCCAGGATGGCGGTGCGACACGGGAAGTCCAGGGGCGGGTGTCGAGTGAAGGTGAAATCTGGAGATATACCTACGAACGATAGCGGCCCCCTCTATCTTGGACCGGATCGTTCGGAATCAGGACTCGACGGCGAGATCGAGCAGTTCCCTGCCCGACATGTCCCGCCTTTCCATGTACAGTTCGACGTCGCGACGAAACTCTTCGACCAGTTCCTGCAATTGAACACGTCCGAGAGTCTCCAGCTCCTGCTGCAGCAAGGCGATCGCCTCGTCGTATTGCTCCAGTTCCGCCGATGACGCGATGATCTCGAGGATTTCCGCGTAGTTTTGAAGCGAATCTAAGCGAACCGGTTGTTGCCTCGCCATTTCGGATTCCACCCTTGCGAGGTTTTCTTGAAATTCTCGCCTCTTGGCCGCATTCGTCTCCCGATCCAGCCAGACCTTCAACCTTGCCCGCCTCCTACTCAATTGCCTGATCTCGTTGTTGGAGTCGCGAATCACCCAAAGCAACAAGGACCCGTTCCGGACCAGCGACCGTCGAAAATTATTGCCGACTTCGACCCGGGTCCTGCGTTCAAGATTGATCTGCTCGCCGATCCGCTCGAGTTGCGCCCTTCGTCGCGCGTCCGTTTCACCTTGAATCAGACCGGAAATCTCGGCGACAGGATCGTCGAAATCATCGACCGGATTCAGAAATATGTTCATCCACCTGTCACGAATACCTGCAACATGGTGGTCGGATACGCTCACATGGGTGGACAGGACAAATCTGACGCCAAAACTGTCTTCGGCGGAGGGTCGGCCATCCGAAATCCTGAACAAGGGCCATTCGGTCCGCCGGGCACTGTACAGGTCGCCCGGAATCGATCTGAAGGAACCTCCTCGCGTGACGACTCCGCCCGGCTGGCCGTGCGGACGGCCGACCGCGTTCATGCGGAACGGTTCGAGGACAAGTTCTTCCATGTTCCCATAGATATCGAAGAGCCCAAGCGGGTTGGGTTTCCGCGTACCGACCGGCCGTGCCTTGTTGCGGGAAGTTCCCTGGTGCCAGGCGTAGGAATCGATTCCCTCGCCGCTCTCGAAAAAACGTCGGGCGCCGAACGTCAACGCATCAACAACAGGGCCTCCCCGCGCGGCGTATTCCCATTCTGTCTCGGTCGGCAAACGCACAAAGGCAGGAATGCCGTGCCGGGACGGAAGGTCATCTGCCGCATGGCTGCGCAACCACTCCGTATATTTCCTGCCAAGATCCACCGCATCGAACCAGCTGAGGCCGGACTTCGGAATCCGGCCGGGAACCGACGGATCCCTGCAATCGTTCTCGATTGCCGCGAACTGGTCGCCGGTCAACTCGTACCTTGCGAGAAAATAATGCGTGTTTCCCGCATCGCCGTCCTCGAACGGACCGCGAAGATAAGCCCTGACGAAATAGTCCAGGTATCCGCTGTCCTGATCCGACGCGCCCAAGCGCAACGGCCGGTCAGACAGCGGGTTCTCCGGGTCCGTCGGCACCTCGACCTTCTGAAACGCCATGCCGCCGCCACACGGCAGCGGAAGCACGAGATCGGCCGGGTCCCCGCGTTCAGCGCCAGGGTCGTAAAACTCGGCTGGCCAGTCCGGCACGACCCGGGCCTCTACGGCCGGAAGCAGCTGAAAGACCAGGAAAACCAAGATGATCGCCGACCTGGTCATCGGATTGTTCAGGTCGTCCTCAGGGTGATTGCCGGATCAATCCCGAGTACCGTTCGAACGGCCAGGAGCGAGGCAACCAGCACGATCACCAGCGGAAGCACGACCGCAAGAACAGCCGCCAGGGCAGACAGGGCCACCACTCCTTGTCCCGCCGGCATACGGTCCGAAAACATCACATCCGCACCAATTGCCGCCAAGCCGAACAGGACGAACGCGACGGCGACACCCGCCATTCCGACGGCAACAGCCTGGACAAGCGGGACAACGGCAATTTCGCTTCGACGAAATCCGACAAGCATCAACGTCGCGAATACCCGTCGCTTGCGGTCGACTTCAGCCCAGAAGCTGAAGAGCAGCGCGGCGCCCAGCCCGACGACGGCCGTGCTTGCGATCAACAGGAATGCAAGGTCAAGGTTTCGGCCGAGGGCAAGCACGCCTTCGATTTCCTGTGCCCGCGAGTGCGTACGGACACCGAATCGGTCCTGCACCCTGGTCTCGAGGCGCACAACGTTTTCGAGGCCGTCAGCATAGAGGCGAAGACCCTCGAAACTGCTGACCCGTTCCTCGATCGGCCTTCCGTCCTCCAGCCCGAATTGCGGTATCGAGTAACCATCGAAATATGCCTCGAACAGGTCCATTTCCCGGGGCGTCATCAGGATCACGTTTCCCGAGGAACTGTCAGGCGCAAGGACAGCCACGACGGAAACGTTGATGATCAGGGGTGGGCGCAACTCCGTGCGTCCGATGACCCTGACATCGGCACCCGGCCCGATCGACAACTGGTCCGCGAGTCTCTGCGAGACGGCAATCCGGCGCTCCGAAACTTCCAATTCCTCCGGCAGCAACGGGTCACCCGGACCGCTCGGGACGAGCGTCGCCTGGCCCACCCGACCGCCATCCAGCGGCTGGATGAGCGCGTCGTCCGCGATTGCGCGTGTCTTGAGCGCAACGAATGCAGCTTCGGGCCAACCGGCAATCTCCGCCTGGTCGGCCTCCGAAAATTCATTGTCTCCCAACGTGGTCACGTAGAGGAGATTGGGGTCGCTCAGGAGCTCGTCTAGGAGCGCACGGTAGATCCCGGTCTTGACGCCGAACAAGACCAGCAACGGCACGAGCGCCCCGGCCAGCATCGCCACGTTGCAGAACAGGTGCACCCGCTCGTGCCACAACGAGGAGAGCGCGAGCCGTGCGGCCAGGATCATGCCGCCATCCGGGTTACCCGGCTGGTCGTCCTCTCAATGTCGCCGGCTGCCGGATCAAGCGCGACCGAAAGCTGCGTGACCGGGAATGTCCTGGTGAACCCGGCGTCGTGCGTCGAGATGACGACACCGGCGCCATCCTCGCGTGACGCCTCGAACAGCAGCTCGATCACGGTTTCGCTCAATTCCGGATCAAGCGCGGAGGTGGGTTCATCCGCGATCACAAATGCGGGCCGATGCGCAAGCGCGCGCGCAACTGCCGTTCGCTGGCGCTGCCCGACGGAGAGCTGGTCCGGTTTGTAATCGCTTATGTCACCGAGTTCGAGCAAGTCGATCAGGTCGCTCACGCGGGCATTGTCCGTTCGGCCCGTGACTTCCTGGGAAAGGGCGACATTCTCGCGAACGGACAGAAACGGAAACAGTCCGCCCGTCTGGAGTACAAATCCGAATACCCTGGCCCGGCAGTCCGAGAGGGCCGTGCGGGCACCGTCCCACAACGTTGCGAGATCCTCGAGCGAGCCGTCGGGATGGGCAAGCCTGTACACGCCGCCCGGGTCAGGGCGAACCAGGAGGCCAAGCAACTCGAGGAACAGGGTCTTCCCGGTGCCGCTCTTTCCCGTCACGGCGTATGCCTCTCCGGCGGAAAGGCTCAACCCGTCATCTACCGAAATCCGGAATTCGCGCCCGGGTTCGCGGAGCGTGGCGGATGCGTTCTCGAGAACAATCTGCACTGTCTCACGGAAGGCTGTTGAGCGGAATCGCGAAAACGTGCTCGCCGTCGGGCGCCCCGGCGTAAAGCGCTGTCCAGTTTTCCGGGTTGTCGTGAAATCGCCGGTACAACGCGGTCTTCTGGCGCAGGTCGTCGATGATTTCCCGCCTGAGCGTACCCATCTCGATCCAGCGTTCATCAGTGATATTCATGATGCGACTCTGGTAGGGCAAGTTCTCGAGAAACTCGCCAACGGCCCCGCCAAGGGTCTCGAAGTCGGTATTCACGACAAGGTCCGGGTTCACTGCCAGCCGGGAGATGGCGTCGCGTACCTGCCTCAACAGCTGGTTCTGCGAATTGCTGAACTCCGCGGATTCCGCGAGTCGCACGATTTTCTCGAGTATGTTCGTGATCGTCGAAAGCTCGTTCTTGGTAATCAGGAGCCGGGGCGTCAACGCCTCGATCTCGGGCTTCTCTGCGGCCCTGTCCGTGACCCACGTCGACAGGACATCCGGGGCTTCCGTCCCCCGCCATCCGCCGAGGAACCTGAGCCGCATGGCGTGGCCGAGGCTCAGGAGAGCGGGATCGATGTCCTCCGATACCGGTTCCTGGTCCATGGCGATTCTAACGTGGTCGAGCAACGCACTGACGGTCTCGCGAACCTTTCTTTCGAATGACGCCTCCGAGCCTCCCTCCACCGGGAAGAAATATGTCCCCTGGTCGAACCTTGAGAGAGTCCGGTACTGTTCTTCCGCGTACCGATGATTTGCCTCGCCTTCCGGCGTCTGCAAGTGAAGCGTCAGAATCGCGATCCCTTCGTTCTCGGCAAGCGTCTGGATCTCATGCGCACTGATATTCGTCCGTGCATTGGGGTCGACCGGCGACTTCGGGCCGGCATCCGTGATCAGAATGATGTAACGGCCGGCGAACGGCTTGCCACCCTGTTCCCAGTCGGACTTGATGATGGCATCCTCGACGCCGGCGAGGCTGTCTTCATTGAATCCGCGCGTGCTCACCGGGGAGACGCCCGTTTCCGCGAGCGCCTGGACGATGACATCCGTGCCGGAGTCGCGCTGCAATGCCGCGATTTCCCTGGTGCGATAGTCGATTCCGGTTGTGACCTCGGGATTGTCCCTGAAGCCGATCGCCCCGAAATGGATCTTTTCTCCGATTTCGGAGTCAGCCACGCCGGACATGATATCCTCGATCGCCCGCCGCGTAGACCTGATATACGGTTCCATCGACTGCGTCGTGTCAATCACGAACACGACTCCGGCATCGAATTCGACGGGCTCTCGTGCCGACTGAGGACCCTGTTCCAGCGGAAGGGAGGCAATGCGCATCATGAGGATCGGAGTGTAGTCGACGGGGTGAAACTCCTCTGCGAACTCCAGGATTGGCATGAGGTAAAACCGTTCGCGAATGTCGACGAACTCGCTCGGTTCGACCGAGTGCACGCCAAACTCCGGATCGAGTCGATTGTTGTCGGAATCCTCGACAAGCTTTTCCTGCATGGCACGAATTCCCTCGTGGTTGAGCAGCCATTCGAGGTTGTCGCGCGTATCAAACAGGACCTGCCGGTTCCGGTTGGTGGGATTGGTAAATGACGTAACGATGTTCTGCTTCCACTCGATGGATTGGGAAGCTTCGATCCAGGCTTCAGGAGGCCGAGACGGCGAATGCCCCACGCGGATCCATTCGTCCCGCCGCTCAAACACATACAATGGCTGGAACGGCTCGAAATGGCCGTCCGGATTCAAGCCCGGTTCGGCATACTTGTGCGTTCCCGGACGCGTCAGCACCCTCTGGTAGAGCGTGTTCGTGCCTTCCCTGAGCAGGGGGCGTTCCGCGGCGACGGCAGGAACCGTGGCAGTTCCGGCAAGGGCGGCGGCCATGACGACGACCGCGGTCGTGACCGATACGATCCGGCGCGGTAGATCTCGTACCACTATACTTCCTCCTATGGGCAGTGTGTTTCGTGGGCCATTGCGTGAAGCTCGTCGTCCAGCGAGAGACCTGCACAGGTTCGTCTCAGGGCTTCGTCGGCCTCGGCATGACCCGCGGCCAATGCCCTCGCGTAGTATTCCGCCGCGATCGCTGGATTCGGGCTGAAGCTGTATGGGAGATCGGCTGTCGCGGCGGCGTCGTACATCTGGCCGTACATGAACAGCGCGGGGCCGAATCCAGTCGCAACCAGCCGATCGAGGACCCGGTACGCCATCGCCTCGCTGACGTCTCTGTCGCATTCGATGAACGCGGAAAATTGCGTTTCGCTCGGTTCGGTCAAACGTCCGGTGAATCCCGCATCGGAGCAATCCGTCGACTGGACCGGCTGCTGGTGCTCCGCGGTCTCGTCCTTGCTTTGCAGCAGGAAATACCCGCCAACTGCGACCGCCGCCAGGAACAGCAGGACCAGGATCCAGAGGACCGGCGAGAATTTCCGACCGGCAGTTGGTTCGTCCGGCCCGGGTTCCATGTCTACCGGATTTTCTTCCGGATCATCCATGGTCTCGGGCTCGGGCGGCGGCGGAGGGACCGGATGCTGGAACAGGCGCCTGTCACCGCTCAACTCCGGCTCCGGCGCGTGATCACCGGTTGCGATCGTGCCCGATCCGGCCGCGGACGGAGAGCAGTGAATGCTGTCCGGCCAGATCGCCCATCCGCTTTCAGACCCGAGGTGGAATTCGAGATAGGAGTCCTCCGGCACCCGGTCCACGACACCTGGGCCCAGTCCGACCTGGGACCATCCGTTTCCCGCGTCACCGACTTCGTACAGGCCAAGCGACGTGCTTTCATTCTGCCAACCGCCGCGGGAAAGCCAGATGTCCTTTCGGAGATCACGGATCGCGAGTTCGACTTCGGACTGCGGGGTGGCAGCCTTGAACTTGAGAACGGCGAACCCTCCGTTGGGATACCGCGGATCGGGAACAATGTTGATTTCCATGCTCATCTCACCCGGACTTCCGTTCGCGAAGCCCGGCCAGAATCTCGCCGAGGCGAAGGTTCTGTTCCAGGTTCACGGTGCCGTCATCCCCATGCAGGGCGTTCTGCCTGAACATCTCGTCGAGGGCGAACACCCAGTCGTCCCCGAAGTCCTCGGCGTGGTTCACAGGAGTTGCCGGAAGGTCGGCCGCGGAAAACCGGATCTGCTTCCGCATGAACACCGGCCTGGATTCACCATCGGCGGCCTCGACAGTGGGGCGATCCTTCGGGTCGACCTCGTGTTGCCCGAGCGCTTCGACAAATCGGTTGATTTCCTCTGCGCAAACGAGCCCGGCCGGAATCGACTGCGCCCGTGGTGACAGCGAATAATTGACCGGTTCAAGCGTCAGCGTCATCTTCTTCTTCAGGCCGGTCCGGCGCGCCGCATGGATGATTTCGCTGACGATGATATTCGCATCGCCGCGCGAAATCCCGAGACGTTCCATGGATTTCGGATCATCGCTGGCACGCCGCATGGTTTCGATCCAGTATCGGACCGCCGTCGCAGCCTGGAATTCCTCGCGCGTCACCACCTGTATCTCGGGCTCCTGCGCGTCGCCTTGTCCTGCCGGATTCGCGACGGACGACCCCGGCTCCCGGACTTCCGCACTCCTGCCCGGTCTCGGACGAGGCCGCGGCCTCCTGCGCGACTCCGGTTGCGCGTCCGGGGTGGGCGTGCCTCCGGCCGGCCGGTGGGGCCTGATCCGATTGCCTTCGGAAGGTTTCGATCCAATGCGAATATTGTCGGGCACACGGGAAATCCGGTCAGCGACGGCATCCGCGCCAACCATCAGGGCACCGAGGAGCGGTCCAATCTTTCCCCTGTCGAGCACGCTGTGGATCGCGTCCACGACCCGATCGGCCAGGGCCATCTTTTCGTCCAGTCTCTTTTTCTGATCCTCGGACACGAAATAGGGTTGCAGTCGTTCCTCCAGGTCGCGAACGACGATCGAGAGTTGAGCGGCAACCTGCCTTTCCTTGGTGCCCGGAACGCAGACGTCTGCAAGCCGCGACAGAAGGAAGGACACGCCGCCATCGTTCAGGGCGAGCGCAGCCTCCCAAGCGGCAGCCGGATCCGAAAAGTGCCTGAGCACCAGGGGCGCAGAATTGTGTCCCCGGCCAAGTTCCTCGATCCGGACCTGCTTTTCCGGCAGGAGTTCGACCTCGCGCCACGGCTCGCGGCTTTGGTCATAGCGAATAATGGCCTCGGCATAAAAGATCGGGTTCCTGAGCCAGAAACAGTTCCTGAACGGAGCGTCGGGAACCCATTTCAGGGGCCAGCTGTCCGCCATCTGACCGAATTTTTCGAATGACGCCGTTATCCGCCGCTGGAACCGTTCGACGGGATTGATGTCCGACCCTCCGACATCGATCAGGTGCTTGTCGAACTTGGTCATCACGAAAAACAGGATGCACTCCGCTAACTTGCGTTCCTCCGGAGTTGCGCCATGGGTGAGGGAAATCCAGTTTTCAACCAGGCCGGGGAGATCGATGGCTTCCATGTTGCTGTCGGGAATGCACAGGAGCATCGAAGTGATCTCCTGGTCGGTGACATAACGGTCGAACAGGTACGCAACCTTTCCGCGCAGGAACAACTGCGGCACCGTATTTTCCGCTTCCCTCAAGGTCTGCGCGAGCGGCGCCTTGAACCGGTTTCGCGCACCCGGGAAATCGAGAAGATCGGTGTGGTCGAAGAGGTCCGAGGGCTTGTCCCGCATCGGCAGGACGAGTTCGGCCGCAAGCGCGCATATCAGGGGACGGGGCAAGGAAACCCGGCCGCCGGACTCGAGTTGCAGCGGCAGCGGCTCCCGGTCGTCCCGAACGCAGAGCCCCTGCAGCGTCTTGACGTCGATGATCGACTCCTCCCGGGGGACCAGTGCCGAGCGGGGTGCAAAGACGAACTCCCCGTCTCCGCACCGTCTGCGCGCTTCCGAAAGCGTCACGTAAAGATCGGTGAGAGCATCGTGCCGCGCCCAGAGAATGGACAGGCATTCGGCGCGGTCGCCCTGGGCGAGCCTCGGCACGATCTCGGCAGCCCCTTCCCAGAACGATGCGACAGCCTGGGTGTAAGCGGCGTCCGAGAAATTCGATTCGATGTAATCCCTGATCTCCCAGACGTCGTCTTCGCTGATCCCTCCGGTCTCGGCGCCGGCCGCCTTGCCCCGGAAGGCCTTGAGCAGCGCCTCGAGTTCCGCGGCTTCCGGCGGGCGGTCCTTGCGGTCACCGTCCATGAAAAAGCTGTTGAGGATGATCCGGACGATGTCGGCTTCGCCGAGAAGCCGCAGCGGGATCGGGAATCCCTCGGGCGTCTCGACCCTCGACATCGTAAAGCGGGTAACGAGCCCAGTCGACTCTCCCTCGCCCTCGGGGTTGACCTGGCTGATGTAGTCGAGTTGGCCGTCTTCTCCGGCGTAGTCGGCAACGAGCTGTCCGCATTCGGGACGGGCGAGAGCCGAGACGAGATACGACTTCCCGGCCTGGCTCGGCCCGAAGACGCTGACGCACATCTTGGACCCGGCAGCCCTGGCGAGTCGCCGCGCCCTTCGTTGATTCTGGCGGAAGGCTCTTGTCAGCGAGGTCCGTTCTTCGCCGACCAGCGATGTATTCGCTTCGTCGGCCGTCCATGCCAATGCATCGCCGATCAGGCGGACAACATCATCGGCCCGTTGCTGCAGTGCGTTTTGTTCTCGGGTCGTCACGGTTACCGTACCATCAATTCAACACGAATACGCCCGAATCCAGCCAGTAGTCGTTTTCGAATCCGAGCGTATGCAGGCTCAGCCGGACGTCCGTGGTTTTCATCGGGGTGTTGTCCGCCGCTTCCACGAAGGTGATCTCGAATGCCTCATGGGCCGCTTCGCGGCGAAGCACGTCCTCGGCATCGGTTCCCTCGTCATCGTCGACCTCCGTTCGCTCGAGCGTGACGGAAACGGGCGGCGCCTGGTTTTCAGCCGCGGCGTTGGCAAACTTGAGGTGGTAGAGGGGCGTCGTGATCCATCGCTCAAGCGGCAATTGCCGCGATCCGATATGGATCGGCGAGTAGAGCTTGACGACCGCGTCCTGATCGGAGCGATTCGACGAGTCGAGATCGACATCGCGGAAGATGACACGCGAGTCGAGGATCTTCCCGTTCCGCTCCATCTCGCCGATGTAGCGGGCAGTCGAGCGCATTCTCAGGTCGTCCGTCATGATCCGGAAGTTTGCTATGCTGCTCTTTGCGAGCATCGTCAGCATTCCACCGACTGCGACCGTGCTCTTCGGATCGCCGATCCTGTCTGTTGCAGGATCGCGATAAGGATACCAACTGCCCGCCCGGTAGGCGTGCATTGCGATCAGCCGGTCGGGAGAGATGGCCAGTTTTTCCTCGACGAGCGACCTGAGTTCAGGAAGCCGTGACGGGCGACCGGTCAGCAACACGATATCGCAATCCAGATGCGCGATCACTTCCGTCAGATTGCCGACGGCTTCGCCAAAGACATTCCTGACAACCCGGTCGATGGCCGCCTGGCTGACTTTCAGGGTGAGATCGGCGAGGCGCCAGTTCGAGGCGCCGATCCTCTGCATCGGCTCTTCAAGATAGTCCAGCAACTGTTGCGCCAGGTTCAGAGGTAGCGCCTCCTCCGGTTCCGTCGGAGAGTCGAGGTCCGATGCCACGGTCCCGAAGACATCGGACAACGCCAGGTCGCCGGTCTCGCGGTCGTCGGATTGTTCCGACCTTTCGAGGATGGCCGTCGCAAGCGGTGCGAGAACGCGAATTCCGAACTGGCGTCGGCGCTGAATCATTTGCTGGTCGATTCCGCCGACATCCGCTCCGAAAAGCTCCTTCAGCCGCTCCCTGACGCCCGTCCCGCCCGCATCCTCGACGGACTGCTGGATCTGAGGAATGATGATGTCTTCGACGACCGCCTTGACCAGGTCATCCCCTGCGATCCTGAATCCTTCCCGAAAGACCTGGACCGGATGCAGGACCCTCCCGTCCTCGCCGTAATAGGTCGTGATCATGAGGTCGGTCGTTCCGCCTCCGATATCGACGCAGGCAACCCGGATCGAGGGTTCGGACGGACTTCCTTCCGTTCTCGGCCGCTCCCGTCCCCTGAGCCCGAGGTAGCTGTCAATCTGGCCTTCGAACCGGTGCACGATTTCGGAGTAGAGAAACACGAGATGCGTACAACTCGCCTCGTCCCACTCGACGACGAGATCGGGCTTCCCGGTGGTGCGGGACGCCGTCTCGGATTGACCGGCCATCGACCAGAGAAGCTGGATCGCGCCCTTTGCCCGAGAGCGGATAATCGCCTGTTCCTGAACCAGGGTCGCGGTTGGCAAGGTGAGGATCACGCGCCTGAGGCGCCTGGGCAGATCGGACTGCGCCCGCCCGGCCCGGGATGCCGGATCGTTGATCTGGACAAGGGCGTGCGCAATGAGTTCGCCGAACATGAACCCGAACAGCGAGGATCGCGAAAACCGCGGCCTGATTGCCGGCAGGTTCCGGTATTTTCCACGTGTTCGCAGTTTTGCCTTCACGTCGGCTTCCACCTGGGCGATCACGTCGCCGGCTTCATTCAATCGAACCATCGCGGCCCTGGCGATTCCCGGGAGCTCGTTCCGGATCTCGTGATTATGGAAACGCCAGTTCTGCTCTGCCTCGGAATCGTCCCAGAGGTAGCGCTTGGGTGACGAAAGCCCCGACGTGGTCTCCGTACCCTCCTCGTCCCCAATCAGGCGCATCGCTTCAGGCCCGATCCTGACGAGGCTCGGCCAGAAGAACGACTTGTTTCGTCCCGAGGCCCGCGAGAACCGGTCGGGCCCGAATTCGGTCTGGCAAAACTCGACACGGCTTTCGAACAGGCCGGAGTATTGCATTTCTGGCCGCGCAAGGTCCCGCAACTCGAGGGGGAAGGATTTCGAAAGGTCGATCCCGTGCTGATCCGGAAAACTCTCGATCAGGATCCCGCAGGTCCGGCAGTTACCGACGTCGAGAACAAAATCCACATCGACAGGGTTGGGTGCGTCGTCCCTGGACACCGTATCTGCCAGCCGGATCTTCGGGATCCGGACGACCTTCTGAATGTTCCCAATACAGGCCAGGTACCGTGCCCAGTGCTCAAGGAAATGCGGAAGGCTGCTCTTGTCGAACGGCCGTCCCGGCCTTTGGGCTTGCTTGAATCGCAGGAAGCAGTCTTCGATCCAGTCGGACACCCACTTCTGCAGATCCTGCCGGGGCTGACCTGTTTCGGGAGTATCGGGCCGCCGCAGGAACCACCCCATGTCGGCGGGTTCGCTGACAAACCGGAATTCGCGCCGGGCGGCCGAGTCCTGGTGAGAAGGCGCGAGATAGCGCCCGGGGGTGGCCGCCTCGTCCTGGACCAGGGTCGTATCGAGCGCGAGCTGGACGTGGTGGGTGTGTCCCGCAACGGTTTCGGGCAGTTCGACGATCCGCATCCTTGCCCAGGTCGACGGACCCGGGTCGTAGCGCTCCTTGCCGGTCACGCTGCCCACGTTTTTCAGGCGGAGGACAGGCACCGGGACCCACTTGCCCAGGAACGGCTCGATCGCGGCAAGCGGGCGAACGGCATAGTCAATCGTCGTCGTCGCGTTGTTCTGCCTCGATCCTTTCGTCGCGTTCCTGGTTGCCCGAATAAGGGATCAGCGTCCGTTCCTCCAGGTTCCCTTCGACTTTTCCGGCCCTCTCGACGAAGCGTGCGGGACGCAACGCGGTCAATTCGTCAAGCGCGAATCCGAAATCAAGAATCTGGATGCCCGAATACGGGATGATGGTGATGTCCTCCTTCCAGTCGCAAATCGGTCGGACCGGTACGCTCGTCGGAATCATCGCCATGCAAATCCTCAAGTACTGGCCCCTGACTTTGCCAGACTTCGCGAGATCGTGTCAACTTGTCTGGATCGGACGAACCAACCCGGATCGGACTCAAGCAGGCGCTCGTCTATTGATTACCAAGCCATGGTGTTGGCAATTGACGCATTGTATCGTGGCCTTGGTGACTGATGTTGTCAGCGTTTCGGACCGCACGGCTCGACAGGCACCGGTTTTTCCGACTCTGGACCGCTGATCGATGGAGTTGCCTGATGTACCAAGTTCCGATGGAATTGCGAACCAACCGCCTGGCTGATCGGCTTGGCGTACCTCTTGCCCCGTGCTTTCGTCTGGCTTTGGCCATCGCCATCACGATGGCTCTTGCCGGGGGCTCCAACGCACAGGACCGGGAAAATGACGCTTGGCGGGAAGTGTCGAGTTGTTCCGACAGGGTCGATGTGGAGATGTTCATCCAAGAATTTCCCGAGAGCCCCTTTGTCGAGGAGGCACGAACCTGCCTTGCCGCCCTGAGAGGTTCCGGGACTGTTGTACTAACCGGCAACGGAGAGACGCCCCAGTCGCAAACGCCCACTCCCGAGAAACTAGAAGTCATGCTCGAACTCACGCGCGAGCAGCGTGTTCTGACTCAACACGGCCTAATTTCCCTGGACCACAACATTCGCATCGTGGACGGAGTCTTTGGCAACCAAACACGGCAAGCCATTGCAAAATACCAACAAGTGAAGGGGCTCCCATCTACTGGGTTCCTGACATCCGAACAGTCAGATGGGTTGATGGCATTGGGAGAGGCACGCGAACGCCACGCGTGGCTTGATGCACGAAATGCTAATACTCAGGTAGCGTTACGGAACTATCTTTCCACATTTCCGTTGGGTGCATACTCCGAAGATGCTTATTCCAAACTCGCAGAATTGGAGAATAGCAGGCGCAGTTCTGACAGTACCCAAAGTGAATTAGAGCGACAAGTAACAGAACTCAAATCGCTGCTTTCCTTAACCCGAAGCGAACTGGAAGAAAGAGAAAATTCTGTTGCCGAACTCGAGGCGAGCCTGACCGAGGCCCGGTCCGAACTCGAACAGAGCCATGCTGAAGCAATCAGCCTGGAAGCCGGGCTCAAGGATGCACGGCTGGAGACCTCGGAAGTCCACAACAAAATGGCTGAACTCGAAGCCTTGCTTGAAGGCGTAAGGAAAGAACTTGCCGAGAGTCAACAATTTGAAACTGACCTTGAGTTGGCCCTGAACCAGACACGCGATGAACTCGATGCCAGCCAATTGTCGGCATCGGAGCTTAGGGCCAGGCTTGATGCCAACCGTCAGGAGCTGTCTACAACACAGGCAGCTTCGGAACGAATTGGAAAAATGCTGTCTGAAACACGGGATGAGTTGACGGCATCGCGCGCCGAAGCGACGCAAGCTCAGAACCAATTGACGGCCGCCCAGGACGAGATCGACCGGTCACAGGATGAGTTGAAGGAATCACTGGAGGAACTTGCACAAGTTCGCGAGCGGTACAACGTTTCGCAGGCGGACCTGGAAAGTGCACAAGACGAATTGGCGACAACCCGTATTGACGCGACACAGGCACAGGCCCAATTGAAGATCGCCCAAGAAATACTCAATCGGTCACGGGATGAACTGGAGGAACCATGGGAAGATCTCGCACTCGTTAGCTTGCAGTACGCGGCATCCCAGGCGGATCTGGAAAGAACCCGGGTGGACCTGGCGGCGGCGCGCGCGGAAACGACGGATGCTGAAACCCGGTTGACGGCCGCCCAGGGCGAACTTCAAGGATCCCTGGAAGAACTTGCGCAGATTCGCGCGCGGTACTCGGTGTCGCAGGCAGCCCTTGAAGAGACCCGGGAAGAACTGGAAGCAGCCTTCAGAGAGACATCGGACGCTGAATCCCGGTTGGCGGCCGCCCAGGGCGACCTCCGCCTGTCACAGGACGAACTGCTGAAAACCCTGGAGGAACTCTCGCAAATTCGCACGCGTTACTCGGTTTCACTGGCGGACCTGGAAAGAACCCGGGTGGACCTGGCGGCGGCGCGTGCGGAAACAACGGACGTTCGGGCGCTGTTGACGGCCGCCCAGGGTGATCTCCGCCTGTCACGGGACGAACTGTTGGAAACCCTGGAGGAACTTTCTCAAATTCGTACGCAGTACTCGGTTTCACTGGCAGACCTGGAGAGAACCCGGGAAGAACTTGAGGCGGCGCGTGCGGAAACATCGAACGTGCAAGCCCGGTTGACGGCTGCCCAGAACAAACTCGGCCAGTCACAGGGCGAGGTCGAGGAAGCACTGGGCAATCTCGCGACGGTTCGCGCGTTGTATTCGGTTTCGCAGGCGGACCTGGAGAACACCCTGGATGAAATAGGGAAAGTCCGCGAAGAGCTGGCGAGGACACTTGGCCTCCTCGCCGACATGCGGGCGGACCTGACGAGTGCCCGCGATGAACTCTCGGAGGCCCGTGCCGGGGCCCGCTCGAGCCAGGACCATATCGAAAGACTGCTGGCGGTTCTGTCCGAGCGTGACGGCGAACTGGACACGGCGCGATCGACCATCGCGGCCCGGGATGACGAACTCGCCGAACTCAAGCAGAGGTTGACCGCGTTCGAGGAGGAGCTTGTCGCGCTCAGCCGGGAAGTCAGGTCGCTGAAGTCCGACCTTTCCGACAGCCGGACGGCGCTGGCTGAATCGCGGGAGGCGGTGCGGGCGGCCGAGGCCGAGCGGGACCAGGCACGGCGGACGACCGGGTTGACGCGCCAGGAGCTGCGCCGGGCGCTTGAAGGCCTGAGCGAGGCCGAGAAGGCGAGGCTGGCGGAGGCTGCGGCCGCGGAGGCCCTTCGCCGCCGGCTCAGGGATTCCGAGGACGAGCTCACCGCCATGTCGCTGGCGCTCGAGGAGGAGCGGAAGAAGGCTGAAGAGGTTCTGGCGAAGTTGGCGGCGGCGGAGACCGCTGCCGAGGATGCCCGCTCCGACGCATCGGCAACCCGTACGGAGTTGGCCCGGCTCGAAGATTTGAAACTGGCCGTCAAGGAATGCTGGAGCGTACCGGTTGGGATCCTAAACGATTTAGAATTGAAGGTTGTACTCGGTGTTGAGTTTGATCGTGGCGGCCGGGTCAAGGGATCCCCCCGGCTCGTGGAGCCGAGTTCGATTGAATCGCCTGGAATCAGGCAGGCATTCAATGCTGCCAGACGCGCGGTGATGCGGTGCCAGCCATATGATTTGCCGGCAGACAAGTACGAACACTGGCAGAGCATGGAAATTGTATTCGACCCCCGAAATTTTGGCGAAACTGTAGTCAACACGCAATCCGTGGCGCTGTTGAACCGGCAGATCCCGGAACTTCGGGAACAGCTGAACGAACATCAGGGTTTGCTTGATGCCGCGAGTGCGAAGGACTCAGAGGCCCTTCGCCGCCGGCTCAGGGATTCCGAGGACGAGCTCACCGCCATGTCCCTGGCTCTCGAGGAGGAGCGGAAGAAGGCTGAAGAGGTTCTGGCGAAGTTGGCGGCGGCGGAGACCGCTGCCGAGGATGCCCGCTCCGACGCATCGGCGACCCGCACGGAGTTGGCCCGGCTCGAGGAGCAGTTCGGCATTGCCCGCGACCTGCGCAAGGAAGAGCGGTCAGTTTCCCGGGAGCGTACGCGGTCCGTGGCGCTGTTGAACCGGCAGATCCTGGAACTCCGTGAACAGCTGAACGAGCTTCAGGGCTTGCTCGATGCCGCGAGTGCGAAGGACGTGGAGGCACAGGTCGAGATTGCCAGCCTGGGGAAGGACCTCAACCAGGCGCTTGCCCGTGCGGCTGCGGAGCAGAAGAAGCGCGCGGACCTGGAGGAGCGGGAACGCAGGCGCCTGGAAGCCGAGGCCCGGGACCTCCGGCGTTTTCGCTCGGAGTTCCTGGCCCAGGTGCAGGATGTGCTCGGTGAACGCGAGGGTGTGCGCATTGTGGGGGATCGTTTCGCGTTTTCATCGGAGATCCTGTTCGAGGTTGGCTCCGATGTTCTCGGGGATACGGGGAAGGAGGAGATCCGCCGTGTCGCGGAGATCATCAAGGATGTCGCGGGGAAGATCCCGCCCGATGTCGACTGGGTTCTCCGGGTTGACGGCCACACGGACAAGACGCCTGTTCGGGAGAACGAGTTTTTCGACGACAACTGGGACTTGAGCCAGGCGCGGGCGCTCTCGGTGGTTCGCTACATGATCGACGAATTGGGGATTCCTGCCGATCGCCTGGCCGCAACCGGGTTCGGCGAACACCGTCCGATCTCGGAGGGCGACGACCCGCAGTCCCTTGCCCGGAACCGGAGGATCGAACTGAAATTCACCGAGCGCTAAGCTTTTGGCGTCAAACTGCGCGAGTTCAACGGTCCCATGTTTGACACCTCATACCTTCCAGAGTTTCGTTTGGCGCAATGTGATTCACGTCTACGGGTAGTGTTGTGCCTGCGTCATTTGTCAAGTCATGACACACATCCGTATATGATCATATGAACCAGAAATCGGGCACAATGACATGAGCCGCGCCGGAGTCTCGTTTGCCAAAGTTAGTCAGGTTGCATCGAGGCATAACCATCTTTACGACTGCGACAGCGCAATTGCCGTAACAAAATAGAATTTCAGTTTTACTTCGTCGGTCGATGTGAACGCGTGAACATGGCTCGCACTGCAAACAGAACCTGTTTCCTCGGAATCGTGTTTGGCATTTCACTGGTTTCTCAAGCTGGCGGCGTCCCGAATTGCCTTGACTGGAATCTTCCGCATTTCTTCGAATCCGCATCGAAGGAGGATGTTGAATACTGCCTCGGGAGTGGTGGCGTCGGAGTCGATGACGAAATCGAAATCAGCTTGTCCACGTTCCTGCAAGACCCGCTGGCGACCGGGCAGCCGGATTCCCTGGAACCGGAAACACATGGTCGTAACGCGACGCCGCTTCATCTGGCAGCCGGATTCAGTCCCAGCGTCGACGTCATTCAGACGCTGATCGATCACGGTGCAATCCTCTCGACGCAAGACTCTTCGGGGGCCAGCCCGCTGCACTGGGCGGCTGCACTCAACAAAAACCCCAACATTGTCGACGCCCTTCTCGATGCAGGTGCGAACAAGGCGCAGGCAAACTTTTCCGGCGAATTCGCCTGGAATTTGGCGAGGCACTGGAACCGGAAACTGAGGGGAACAGCGGCACTTGAACGCCTCCGCCCGGTCGGTTGTGCGGTCGACTACGGTGATGAGCCCTGCTCGGGCTGGGGCACGCCCGGATTTTTCAAGAATGCCGACGCTGATACCGTTGCCCGATGCGTGCAGTCAGGTGTCGACCTCGAAACGAGGGCGGATTCCGGATGGACGCCGCTGCATTTCGCCGCCGCGTTCTCCAGGCATCCCGAGGCGATCGCAACACTTCTCGAAGCCGGCGCGGACAAAAGCGCCCGGGCGGATTCCGGAGCACTCCCCCTGCATCTCGGAGAACGGAACCGGGCCATCGAGGGATCCGAGGTCCTGAATCGCCTCCGCCCCGCCAATTGCGCAAACTGGTTGTCCCTCCGGTTTTTTGCCGGCGCGTCGGCACGAGAAGTCAGGGCGTGCCTGGAGACAGGCGCCGATGTCAACGCGCGATCGCATAATGGCTGGACGCCGTTTCATCTCGCGGCCGGGGTCAGTCCAGACCCCGGCGTCCTGGCAACGCTTGCCGAGGCCGGGGCAGACATGCAGTCACGGGCCGAAGGGGCAATGCTGCCCATCCATACGGCCGCGCGCCACAACCGGAATTCCGCGGTTATCGAGAAGATTCTTGACCTAGGCGCCGAATTAAACGCCCTGTCGGAAGGCAACCGGACCCCGCTCCATGTGGCTGCCGAAAGGAACAGATCACCGGAGTCCGTGAGGGTCCTTATCGACAGGAATGCGGACATCAGGGCGCAGACGGCCGATGGCAAGACGCCTCTCGAGCTTGCCCGCGAAAACACGGCGCTTGCCGACTCCGACCTGATGGACAGACTTCGTCCATATAGCTGTGAAGAATGGCTGACTCTACGGTTCTTTCGATATGCATCTCCGGGAGAAGTCAGCCGCTGCCTTGAGAACGGGATGGATCCGAACGCGAAGTCGGCAAACGGTTGGACCCCACTTCATCTCGCCGCAGGATTCAGCAATTCACCGGATATCGTCAGAATGCTGATCGAGGCCGGAGCGAATGCGGTTTCGGTTTCGGACGATGGCCGGACTCCCCTGCACTTGGCAGCTAGGGGCGCAACTGATCCCGAGATCATCGCGGTTATCGTGGACTCGGGTGTTTCTCCGAATATCAGGACTGAATCAGGATGGGCGCCACTTCACTCTGCTGCCGAAAAGAACAGTTCACCCGAGATCATCGTTTCGCTCCTCAGGGAATGCGCGGACAGGGGCTCGCTGACGGTGGACGGGTTGACGCCCTGGGACCTGGTTCAGGGAAACGACAACCTCAGGAATTCGCCCGTTTCGCGGCTTCTTGACCCTGATCGGTAGAAACGGGAACCATTGATTTCTGCTTTGCTGCCAAGATTGCATGTGAGCGCCCTCAATTTACACTGGAACCTGCCATCTGTGCCGGCGGTCAGGCAACAAGGATCGACTTACCTTCAATTTGGGGTGTTATATAGATTAGTCACATTTTCCTGTTGACCTATCACGGGCTCCAAATGCGAAAACGGCGCGGTTGGCGCCGCGCCGTCATAACATTTCGTCGGATGATCTCTCAGGCAGCCAGGAGTTTGTATTCTTCTGGATTGCTTCCGTTTATTCGGATGGGTTGTTTCGCGCCTACTGAAACGGTCAGGTCGGTGACTTCTTCCACGTCTGTCATTTTCGCGATGATGAGTTTCTTTGCCGCCAGCATTCGAAGTATCATCTCGGCCGCACCGTTGATCGGGTGTTCGTCGCGTTCCCACCTGCTCAGTGTGAGGCGCTCAACTTTAAGCGCACTGGCAAGTTCGTCCTGATTTTGCCCCATTTCGGTGCGAAGGAATCGAATTTCCTTGCCTGTTATCTTTGAAGGAGCGGTAATGATGCCTTCGGCGATCACCCGGTGAAGTTCCCCTATCGCCGGAATGAACATCGTTTTGTCACCAGCATCGTCCTGCACCACGTTCATCTGTTCCAGGTACACGTTGTCCAGGCCGCAGGCAGTGTATTGGTACGGGGTCATTTGTCTGGTTTCCTTTCAATCTTTCCACATGATTGTCACGATTTTCAGTTGACAGGAATCCCTATCAGGAACGACAACTACACGAATGACACGAGAGTCCGAGTTCGGAGTTCGACATTCCATCTGATATTTGTAGAAACATTCGCGTGTGGAGTTTTGTGCAGGTTCATAGACCATCCCATTTTTCAGGACATACAAGAGGTCCGACAAAATCAGATTCCTCTCGTCCATCCTTTCCAAGACATGTTCAGTGATGAAAAGATCACAACGCAAATTAGCCGCTATCTCGCGGATAATCCGTGTTGCCTGGGAAGCCGTCCAAGGCTGTTCAAATCCTTGATTCGCCTTCATTCGTTAGGAAAATAGTGGTTCGTGGCTGCATTGCAAGAAATTTTATCATATTGATACATTTTCTTCTTGCATTTGCAGCCGCCAGCCTATGCCTTTTGGTCACATCAAGAGGTAAACGAATGGCACGGGCCTCCAGGAAAATCGCATCGCAAGAGACTGACCTTACTTGAAATCACCGAAATGTTTCCGACCGACGAACGGGCCCGGAAGTCGATCGAGGAATTGTGCTGGCCGGACGGTCCGTTTTGCCCACCTTGTGGCACCTTCAATGTTCGGTCGAATATCAAGCACAAGATCGCAACACATCGTTGCGGTGACAGCCCGAACAAGACGACCATCCCGGCGACGACGTTTACGAGGTCTAAGCGAGTCCCGCATTGCTTGAGACGATCTCGGTCGTGGTACACTGACCATGAAGTTCAAGTTTTCGCGGGTGAGGGTGACGGCGGGAAGCTTGATGGCTGGTGTTCGGCGACTTCGGTGTGCCGCGTTGACTTCTGGCATGGACCGGAAGAAGTGATTGACATGCTTTGTTGGTCGTCGGAGCGCATTCGTGAGACGTTTATGCGGTCGTTCAACCGAGCGTCATGTGACTAAAGTATATAATCCCCTTGATTTGAGAATTGGGTTCAATGTTCGAGTCAGTTCGAGCTCGCATGCGGAGCACACGACTCATGCACTTGGTGTTCGGGTTTCCGACGCACCCGGTCATTGGGAAATTCGTCCGGAGTCAGCACCTGAACTTGGCGCAACAATGTCATCGCCTGTACCGAAGGATCCCCCTATAGGACGGATTCCCAAACTGCCGCCAAATGTTCGGGCTGACTTTCAGCAGACGTACTTAGCTCGACTTTGTACATTTTTCCTCAGGTCCATGTCCAAAAGATTTCGGTGTTTGCGATTGCGTCGAGGGCTTCGTCGAGCGGGAGCACGAGGCCGCCCATGTCACCGACATCTTTCCATCGGTTTTGCCAGGACCAATAAAAGACACGCATGGTGTCACCTGAACCTTCCGGTTTGAGCCGTGCGATGGGGGCCTCCGTGGCCGTCAGAGTGAGCGTATAGCCGCCACGGTTCTTGCAGACGGTCACGCCCCCGCCATTCTTTCTGTCGAAGGCCTCTATTCGCGCCAGAATGGGGTCGGGGTCGGTCATGGGGCGGTGAGGCTCGGGAGCGTCCTGTTGCTGTGGTGCCGGGGTTGGATGTTTCGCATTCGGCGGCCCATGCTTGCAAGCCCGGCATTGCTTCGACTGACCGGCGTGACACCCCGTTCCCTGTTGTTGGCGACTGGACGGGTATCGCCGTGTCGCCTCCGTCCGGTCCGTCCCTGATGGTGTGTTGACTCCATAGAATCGGGTCTCTATGGATTGGGCTCTCTTGCTGAGCGAGCGGCCCATGAAATGCTTCGGATCGAAAGCGACACCCGGTCTGTGTCAGGCCATCGTAAGCCTCATGCCCCCGCATGACGTATTTTTGGAGACGCATCTTGGGGGAGGTGCGATCATGAAGCGCAAGCCGCCTGCTGAGCGCTCGATCGGCATCGACCGCGACGCACGGGCGCTCGAAGCCTTCGCCTGCGATTATCCGGTCGAGTTGGTGCACGGTTGTGCCCACGACGTCCTGGCCGCGTTTCCGTTCCGGGGTCCGGAACTGGTCTACAGCGATCCGCCGTATCTGCACGCGACCCGCCGGTCGCGGCGGCGCTACCGCTTCGACTACGCGGAGGCCGACCACATCGCGCTCCTGGACCTGCTCACGGCCCTGCCCTGCCAGGTGATGGTTTCGGGCCATCCCTCGGCGCTCTACGACGAGCGGTTGGCGGGCTGGCGCCGACTGGCGCTGCAGGTGATGACCCAGGGTATCGTCCGGACCGAGGTCGTGTGGTTCAACTTCGCGCCCGACCGGGTGCACTGGGCGAGCTGCGCCGGTCGGAACTTCACCGACCGCCAGCGCATCAAGCGCAAGGCCGCCAACTGGGGCCGGCGCTACGCGGCCATGCCGGCGGGTGAACGCCTGGCCGTGCTGGCCGCCATGATGGCCGCCGAAGCCGACGAAAACCCGTGACGGGTTCACGCCGGTACGCCGTCCCCACCGGCACCCCATCGCGTGTTCGATCCACAATGAAATACCGGTGAAATCAATGCACTCTGATACAGAACTGCCGGAAGAGGATCCAATGACCACGGGCGATCCGGTTCCGGATATCCTCGAGATGTGGCTCGAACCATTCCGGGATGCGTTCACGGCCCCGACCTGGCGTTTCGTGCTCGTACTCGTCATGGGCGCCCTGCTGGCGCCGGGCAAACGGACCGTCACCGCCTGCCTGCGCATCACCGGGCGGGCGATGGTCGAAAACTTCGCGTCCTATCACCAGGTCCTCAACCGGGCCCGCTGGAACCCCCGGGATCTCGCGAAACAACTCGCCCGGCAATCGGTGGCGCGTCTGGTCGCACAGGGGAAACCCATCATCATCGGCCTGGACGACACCATCGAGCGGCGCTGGGGAGCCCGCATCCGCGCCCGTGGCATCTACCGCGACCCCGTGCGCTCCAGCCGCGGCCACTTCGTCAAGACCAGCGGACTGCGGTGGCTCAGCTTCATGCTGCTGACGCCGCTGCCCTGGCTGCCGGGCATCCAGGCCCTGCCGATCCTGACCATCCTCGCCCCGTCGGAACGATGGGCCAAACAGCAGGGGCGGCGTCACAAACCACTCACCGACTGGGCGCGACAGGGCATGCTCCAGATCATTCGCTGGTTCCCGAAACGCGCGATCATCTTCGTCGGCGACGGCAGTTTCGGAACCCACGAACTCGCCCATGGCATCGCGCGGCACGCCACCCTCATCAGCCGGCTCAGGCTCGACGCCAGCCTCTTCGCGCCGCCCGAACCGCGGGCCCCGGGCCAACGGGGGCGGCCCCGGCAGAAGGGCAAGCCCAGGCCCAAGCTCCAGACACGTCTCGACGACCCCGCCACCCGCTGGATACCGATCACCCTCCCGCGCTGGTACGGAGGCGTGAAGGACAAGGCACTCGAAATCCTCTCCGAAACAGCACTCTGGTATCGTCCCGGAACGCCGCCCAAAGCCATCCGATGGGTCCTCGTGCGCGACCCGGCCGGCCAGCAGGACCCCCAGGCCTTCTTCAGCACCGACCCGAACATGGACCCGGCCGAGATCATCGCCATCTTCGTGCGCCGCTGGCAGGTCGAGGTCACCTTCCAGGAAGTCCGCGCCCATCTCGGCGTCGAAACCCAGCGCCAGTGGTCCGATGACGCGATCGAACGGACAACGCCGGTGCTGTTGGGATTGTACAGCCTCGTCTGCCTGTGGGCGGGAGAATTCCTCGCCAAAACACCACATCCCTATCGGGCCGCATGGTACTGGAAATCCAGCTTCACTTTCTCCGACGCCATCGCCGCCGTGCGCGCGCAACTCTGGCTCGACTGCATTTTGCAACGCTCCGCATCAGACCGGAAGCGGCAGAAAATCATGCCGTTCAATTGCGACCACTACGACGGCGACAGCTCATTTCCAGAATACACCGTCAAAAACGTCCCGCCCGAAAGGATCCAGCGCATGGTCGAAGCCCTGTGCTTCGCCGCATAAATGTACAAAGTCGAGCTTAGGGTCCGTCAGAAAATAACCGAATCATGGTGTATGTCGGCTTCAGCACTGCTTCAATGAAACCGGATTTTGTCGGAATCCCTGATGATCGGCGAATCCGGGCGGCCAGCTTCCCGAATTGTCGTGAATTTGACGAAAAACTTTGCAAAACGGACGCGAAAGCAGCCAATGACCATTTGGAGGCGTTGAGTGAATGGTGCACAGCGTCAACCGCGACGAAGAACATCACCGTTGTCTTCAGCCTTGGAATGTAGCGTTTATCTCGTGACGAGCCCTTAGGCCGCAAAACCGATCCAATGTTTTTCGAACCCCGGTCTTTCACCATCCGGAAATACCAAGCAAAGCCTGATCGGCCGCCGAATGCCGCTTAACCCCAAGCTTTTGGTAGTCGTCCCCGATTTCTGTGATATCCTCGGCACGGACAGGAGGACGTGGCATGCAAAAAGTTCAGGGAATCGGCGGTTTCTTCTTTCGAGCCAAGGACCCCGAGCGACTTACGAAATGGTATCAGGATCACCTTGGGATAAACCCTGCCCCGACCAACATGGAAATGGCGCCCTGGATGACCGGGCCCGGGGTCACGGTTTTCTCACCCTTCGGTGCTGACACGGATTATTTCTCTGCGGACAAGTCCTTCATGCTGAACTTTCGCGTGGTCGATTTGGACGCAATGATCTCGCAACTGAAGTCCGCGGGCATAGAGATCAGCCATGAAAGCGAAATGGACGGCATCGGTCGCTTCGCCCGCATACACGACCCCGAGGGCAACGCAATCGAACTTTGGGAACCCGTGCCGTGAGCCATGGAAACAGGTGCTCAATTGCAGTTCATCTGAGCCAAAAGTAGCAATGGTCTCGGGCGTCGGGGCCAACTGGTCGAGGACGTACTGGCGCGGGTAGGTCAGACTCCCTGACCCAGTGTGGCTTGGGAAAAGGCCGCAGCCGGTACTGAAAACACCTTGACCCGCAATTCCGACACGAAGGGCCAAACAGTCCTGAGCATGTTTCGGGAGCAAAAACTCCAGACCGGTTTTCTCTCTGGTATCAATCCTGGCACAGTATGGTCCGGATAATTGCGCGTTCTCGCCAAATACCCCTTCGCGAGCGCATTCCCGGCAGATGCAGTGCCACGGAAAACGTTTCCTGCAACGCGTGTTCAATACTAACGGTACCGATTGAGCAGTTCCATCATCTTGCGGAAATTCTTGAGCTTGGCGATCGACAAGGGGGTCTGACCGAGAAATGCGGTCGTGTGTACCGACGCCCCGCGGGCAAGCAGGACTTTCGCCACTTCCAACCCGTTGTCCTTCGCAGCGAAGAACAAAGGCGTGCGCCTTTTGTAATCCTTGGCATGGAGAAACGCTCCCCGGTCAAGGAGGAACGAGGCGCCTACCGCGGAATTGGCCATGGCGGCATAATGCAGGGGCGTTCGCTGCTTGTTATCCTTGCCTTCGATGTTGGCACCGCTGGAGAGCAGAACTGCCATGGATCCCGGCGCGTCAGCCACGTAGTGAATCGGCTTACGTTTTTTTTCGTCGCCAGCTTCGAAATTCGCGCCGCGCTCAACAAGCGCGGCGATGACTTCGGGCGAACGAACCCCTTCATGCAAGGGCGTCCTTCGAAGCCGGCCGACAGCATTAACATCCGCGCCACGTGCAACCAACAAATCGATGACATCTGTCGCGCCACCTGCCGCCGCGTAGTGCAGCGGTGTCCCCCTGTTGCTGTCTCTCTCCCGAACGCTGGCACCGCGCGTAAGGAGCAGTTCCGCGACACTCCGGTTGTTCGCGTACGCGGCGACCATGAGCGGCGTCTGACCGTTCAACCGCCATTGACCGATTTCGCCAGCATCGAGTGCAAAAAGCCTGTTCTGAAGCCGGTCACTGAATGACTCGTCGCCTGTATTCAGCTGTGCAACAGGATTGGCCCCGTTTTCCAGAAGGGCCGAAGCAAACCCTGTGAGACCGAGGACCGCCGCGAAATGCAGATCGGTCCAGCCGTTTTCATCCTTGCGGGTGGGATAGAATCCGCGTCCGAGGACTTGCCTGAGGCGTCGCTGCAAAGCTGCCTCATCTACCGGCTCCGGGCCGGTGTTCGCGCCTTCATCCGCAGTTTCGACACCCCCTGAACTGGGCCGGCACGCTTCCCGTTTGTCTGCGAGGGTCGCACGGATGCCCGAAATTCGCGTATCGCTCGAGTTCACGCGAACCAATCGATCCAGATAGCTCTGCGCCTTGTCCAGCTTGTCGCACGCATTGACCGCCGAATTCGCCCAACCGGCATACCTGTCTGCGATCTTCCGCAGCCCGTCCCTTGCCTCCTGGTTATCCGGATCTTCCGACAGGACATCGTTATAGCAGTCGAAGGCCGTACCACCCTGCCCCGTCGTCAGGCGATTGGCGGCCAGATGGACACGACATGCCTGAAGAATGGCATCCAACGGGTTTTCGTCGATCGTATCTTCTTCCACCGGTTCGCCATTCCGGCCCCCCTCAAGACAATTCCTGGCATCGTTTGCGTGTTGGCTGTCGGGGTATTCCATCAGGAACATCTCGACCGATATCAGGTCTTCGCAGTCGCGTATCTGTTCCCAACGTTCTGAGTCGGTCTCTTGGGCGATAGCGATTAGAGGAATCAGAATGACCGCGACGGCGCCAGCACAACGCGATCCCGTATCCAAGATGGTTTGCCGAAAACCGTCAATCCGACCTGGCTTCATGCCGCTCTCCGCCTATGTCCACCTGAAAATCGCCCCTGAATTCAATGATAATGCCGCCCTGTGCACGAAGCAACCTACCATGCCTGATCTGATCAGCACGGTTGACCCCGAAATACGCCGGAATTCGCGGCCTTGCTCGTGGCCACACGGTCAAGAACTTCAGGCGGACAGAAACTCACGGAATGCGGAATGCGAGATCGATCGAGGGCAAGGTTTCGTTTCCGATCGTGGCGCTGTTCCGAAGGTTCCGGCCCTCTTTGTGCAATCCTGACTACCCGAGTTCACCGTCACCGTGACGCCGTTGCAGCAACCGCGATTCTTGAACCCGATGCCGGAGCTTCGAGCATCTTGGTTGGCATGGCTGCTGCGAATGGCATGTCGAATCGGAACATCGGCGCCTCCGGCAGCCCCGGCGGCGCCCGGTCTGCCCCGCATCCTCATCCACCAACAATTGATCGCATTCTCGGTTTGGAAAGGAGGTTAGCCTCGCCACGTGCGCCGACAAGCTTATTAGGGGAGGCAACCACAGCCACAGCGCTTGCCCACTTCGCTCCCCCGCTCGCCAACCCGTCGAAACCAGCACCCATGCGAGCGGGATTTCATGCCTCCAGGGATCACAATTGCTCAGAGTTTCCGATTTGCCAGAACATGACCGAGAGTCATTGCCGCAACAAAATCGTTGGCAACGGATTCGTTGAGTAACGTCGCAGAGCAAGATCCGGCAAGAATGCGCCGCAATCCGCCTGGCTCATACTCAGGGCTGATTTTTGTTGGCGGTTGCTTGCGCGTTCGCTTGGCCGGTCGATTGCTGGCATCGGGTTTTCTGGCAGGTGGTTTTGGCGCCGCCACGTGGTTTGCGGCTATTTTTTGCCCCTGGCGGTCGATTCCGGCCGCGCCCGATCGGCGCCTGGCGTTGCCGGGCAGGATGTGTGGCCGTGATGTGGGGTGACCCCTTGCGGGTCTATGCGGCGGACATTGTGCGTGGCCGCGTGTTCTGGCTGAGCCGGAGATCGTCAAGCACGAGGCGCGGGTTCCGGTTCAACTTTTCGATGGTCGGCCTGACCGGCTTGTTGCGTCCGAGGATGAGGCCGATGGCCAGTCTTCGGAGGCAACTGAGGTTCTCCGGGCCATGGCCGCTCCGGACCCGGCACTTGTCTTCGTTCCATGTTGCGGCGTCGTCGAGGATCCAATGCACGCGATTTTCGCAGGACCAGTGGCCGCGATTGAAGCCCAGGATCGCCTCGGCATCGGCGCTCTGTAGGGTGTGGCTGGTGATGCCGTAGACCAACTCGACCTTGGGCTCGCCGATCCTTGCCGGCTCTCCATTGCGCCCACAGCGGTAGGACCGTGTGGTTCGCTTGATCAGCTATGGGGCGTCAAGGTTGGTCGAACAGGAGGGGCACACGGACAGGGAGCCGAGGTCAGTGGTATGCCTGTTTACCGGAATTTCATTTGTCGAGTCCGGGTAGCGTTCAAAATAAAAATGTTGCGGAGATTCCAGAGGTCCCGCTGTCTAACCTGACCTTTTTGAGCCACCGCAACATAATAATGGCCGCAACATAAGATGTGGAAAGGTTTCCGATCGTGATCGATGTTCATACGGCCGACGTCGAGGACCGGGACGGCGCCCCTGCGGTGGTGCTTCGGATGCTTGAGAAGGCGTCGACGGTGACGAAGCTGTGGGCGGATGTTGGCTATCAGGGTCCGAAGCTTCTGTCGAAGTTGGAGGAACTTGGCCTTGGTGGTCTGCTGGAGATCGTGGTAAAGCCGAAGGATATCAAGGGCTTCACGGTGCTGTACCGTCGCTGGGTGGTCGAGCGGACGTTCGCCTGGATGTCGCGTTGCCGACGTCTTTCCAGGGACTACGAGCGGAGCCTGGCGAGTTCGCTGGCGTGGTGCCATCTGGCGGCCTGCCGGTTCATGACGCGGCGGGTGGCGCGGGCGCCATCACATTGAAACAAAACAACAAAAGGCCGCGTAAATGACTTTTGATTCAGCCTCTCAACTCGACTTTGTACATTTTTCCTCAGGTCCATGTCCAAAAGATTTCGGTGTTTGCGATTGCGTCGAGGGCTTCGTCGAGCGGGAGCACGAGGCCGCCCATGTCACCGACATCTTTCCATCGGTTTTGCCAGGACCAATAAAAGACACGCATGGTGTCACCTGAACCTTCCGGTTTGAGCCGTGCGATGGGGGCCTCCGTGGCCGTCAGAGTGAGCGTATAGCCGCCACGGTTCTTGCAGACGGTCACGCCCCCGCCATTCTTTCTGTCGAAGGCCTCTATTCGCGCCAGAATGGGGTCGGGGTCGGTCATGGGGCGGTGAGGCTCGGGAGCGTCCTGTTGCTGTGGTGCCGGGGTTGGATGTTTCGCATTCGGCGGCCCATGCTTGCAAGCCCGGCATTGCTTCGACTGACCGGCGTGACACCCCGTTCCCTGTTGTTGGCGACTGGACGGGTATCGCCGTGTCGCCTCCGTCCGGTCCGTCCCTGATGGTGTGTTGACTCCATAGAATCGGGTCTCTATGGATTGGGCTCTCTTGCTGAGCGAGCGGCCCATGAAATGCTTCGGATCGAAAGCGACACCCGGTCTGTGTCAGGCCATCGTAAGCCTCATGCCCCCGCATGACGTATTTTTGGAGACGCATCTTGGGGGAGGTGCGATCATGAAGCGCAAGCCGCCTGCTGAGCGCTCGATCGGCATCGACCGCGACGCACGGGCGCTCGAAGCCTTCGCCTGCGATTATCCGGTCGAGTTGGTGCACGGTTGTGCCCACGACGTCCTGGCCGCGTTTCCGTTCCGGGGTCCGGAACTGGTCTACAGCGATCCGCCGTATCTGCACGCGACCCGCCGGTCGCGGCGGCGCTACCGCTTCGACTACGCGGAGGCCGACCACATCGCGCTCCTGGACCTGCTCACGGCCCTGCCCTGCCAGGTGATGGTTTCGGGCCATCCCTCGGCGCTCTACGACGAGCGGTTGGCGGGCTGGCGCCGACTGGCGCTGCAGGTGATGACCCAGGGTATCGTCCGGACCGAGGTCGTGTGGTTCAACTTCGCGCCCGACCGGGTGCACTGGGCGAGCTGCGCCGGTCGGAACTTCACCGACCGCCAGCGCATCAAGCGCAAGGCCGCCAACTGGGGCCGGCGCTACGCGGCCATGCCGGCGGGTGAACGCCTGGCCGTGCTGGCCGCCATGATGGCCGCCGAAGCCGACGAAAACCCGTGACGGGTTCACGCCGGTACGCCGTCCCCACCGGCACCCCATCGCGTGTTCGATCCACAATGAAATACCGGTGAAATCAATGCACTCTGATACAGAACTGCCGGAAGAGGATCCAATGACCACGGGCGATCCGGTTCCGGATATCCTCGAGATGTGGCTCGAACCATTCCGGGATGCGTTCACGGCCCCGACCTGGCGTTTCGTGCTCGTACTCGTCATGGGCGCCCTGCTGGCGCCGGGCAAACGGACCGTCACCGCCTGCCTGCGCATCACCGGGCGGGCGATGGTCGAAAACTTCGCGTCCTATCACCAGGTCCTCAACCGGGCCCGCTGGAACCCCCGGGATCTCGCGAAACAACTCGCCCGGCAATCGGTGGCGCGTCTGGTCGCACAGGGGAAACCCATCATCATCGGCCTGGACGACACCATCGAGCGGCGCTGGGGAGCCCGCATCCGCGCCCGTGGCATCTACCGCGACCCCGTGCGCTCCAGCCGCGGCCACTTCGTCAAGACCAGCGGACTGCGGTGGCTCAGCTTCATGCTGCTGACGCCGCTGCCCTGGCTGCCGGGCATCCAGGCCCTGCCGATCCTGACCATCCTCGCCCCGTCGGAACGATGGGCCAAACAGCAGGGGCGGCGTCACAAACCACTCACCGACTGGGCGCGACAGGGCATGCTCCAGATCATTCGCTGGTTCCCGAAACGCGCGATCATCTTCGTCGGCGACGGCAGTTTCGGAACCCACGAACTCGCCCATGGCATCGCGCGGCACGCCACCCTCATCAGCCGGCTCAGGCTCGACGCCAGCCTCTTCGCGCCGCCCGAACCGCGGGCCCCGGGCCAACGGGGGCGGCCCCGGCAGAAGGGCAAGCCCAGGCCCAAGCTCCAGACACGTCTCGACGACCCCGCCACCCGCTGGATACCGATCACCCTCCCGCGCTGGTACGGAGGCGTGAAGGACAAGGCACTCGAAATCCTCTCCGAAACAGCACTCTGGTATCGTCCCGGAACGCCGCCCAAAGCCATCCGATGGGTCCTCGTGCGCGACCCGGCCGGCCAGCAGGACCCCCAGGCCTTCTTCAGCACCGACCCGAACATGGACCCGGCCGAGATCATCGCCATCTTCGTGCGCCGCTGGCAGGTCGAGGTCACCTTCCAGGAAGTCCGCGCCCATCTCGGCGTCGAAACCCAGCGCCAGTGGTCCGATGACGCGATCGAACGGACAACGCCGGTGCTGTTGGGATTGTACAGCCTCGTCTGCCTGTGGGCGGGAGAATTCCTCGCCAAAACACCACATCCCTATCGGGCCGCATGGTACTGGAAATCCAGCTTCACTTTCTCCGACGCCATCGCCGCCGTGCGCGCGCAACTCTGGCTCGACTGCATTTTGCAACGCTCCGCATCAGACCGGAAGCGGCAGAAAATCATGCCGTTCAATTGCGACCACTACGACGGCGACAGCTCATTTCCAGAATACACCGTCAAAAACGTCCCGCCCGAAAGGATCCAGCGCATGGTCGAAGCCCTGTGCTTCGCCGCATAAATGTACAAAGTCGAGCTCAAGTTTCGAAACGCGGTCTTCAACTGTTGCCACCTCAGTCACTCCCCATGAAATGAACGTTCATCCTGCCCGGAACGCATTCTGAAGGATGCGTATGTCTTATCAAGGGCCTTGCTTGGCCGAGCGGATTTGGTGGAGAGGGCATAGCAGGGTTTTGGATTCGTCGGCCTTGCGAGGGATTCAGAGCACAACTCATGCCTGTTTCTTACGCGCAACATGAAAGCCTATGCGCCAGATCATTTGCGCCTAGGATTGCCATTTGCACCTAAACCACCTATCTTGCGCCTAGAGCCGAACACGCAATCCGGGAGGGCGCTTTGGCAAGGAGCAGTCGTGAAGAGAAGCTTCGAGCAATCGAAGAAGTGGTGCGACGACGACCCGAGGGAATGACCGCACCGCAGATAGCAGATGCATTAAGCGCTGGCCCGCCACGCCGAACTCTGCAGTATCGTTTGAAGGCGCTGGTCGACGAAGAGCGACTGATAAGGGACGGATATGGCCGTTGGGCTCGGTACCGCTTGCCGGAAGAGGTGCGCGTGTCGCCAGGAGCGGTGTCCCTCGGACCTCTCACCGCCGGTATGGGGCTCACTGACATGATTCCGCTTTCCCAGGCAAGTGAAGAAATCAGGGACTACGTCGGGCAGCCCGTGGAAGCGCGCGAGCCGGTCGGCTACGACCGGCGCTTCCTTGATCGCTATCGTCCCAACGAGAGTTCCTATCTCTCCGAACCGGAGCAGGTGGAGCTGCTTGAGTACGGCATGACAGAAACGGTCAGGCAACCTGCCGGCACCTACGCGAAGAAGGCGTTGAACCGGTTATTGATCGACCTGTCGTGGAACTCGAGCCGTCTGGAGGGAAACACCTATTCACTGCTCGATACCACGCGCCTGATTGAATTCGGTGAGGAGGCGGAAGGCAAGAACCGGCTGGAAGCCCAGATGATTCTGAACCACAAGGACGCCATCGAGATTCTGGTGGATGGCGCGGAAAACATCGGCTTCAACCGGCATACCATTCTCAATCTGCACGCCGCCTTGGCCGACAACCTTTTGGCCGATCCCGCGGCGCCGGGAAGGCTCCGGCGTATGGGCGTGGGGATTCAGAGTTCGGTCTTTCATCCCCTGGAAGTGCCGCAACTCATCGAAGAGTGCTTCGACCAGATTCTGGCCAAGGCCTCTCTGATCGAAAATCCAATCGAGCAGGCCTTTTTCGCGATGGTGCAACTTCCCTATCTGCAGCCGTTCGACGACGTGAACAAGCGGGTATCCAGGCTTGCTGTAAACATTCCGCTCATCAGGGAAAACCTGTCGCCGTTGTCCTTTGAGGAAGTACCGCGCGACCTGTACACGGAAGCGATCCTGGGCGTTTACGAACTCAAGCGCATTGAATTGCTGCGCGATCTCTTCATGTGGGCCTACAGGCGATCGGCGGCGCGCTATGCCGCAGTGCGCATGTCGCTCGGCGAGCCCGACCCTTTCAGATTAATTCACAGGACGACGATACGCGACCTCGTCGGAGATGTCATTCGCCAGGGCATGGACAAGAGGGCCGCGAACACACACATCGGCGCATGGGCGCTAAAGCATATCGAAGATGTGGAACGTGAGCGCTTGCGCGATATCGTGGAACGGGAACTGCTGAGTCTCCACGAGGGCAACTTCTCCCGCTATCGAATCAAACCATCCGAATTTGCCGTTTGGAAGGCGAACTGGGACGGTTAGGAGTCATTCGGTTAGCGGGGTTCATGCAAGATAGACAGGTGTGGCAGAACGCTCTGGAGACAATCTTTTTTGGACAGTCAAGTCAAGGCAGCCGTCCAAGGAATTCGTCGTTATCCTGAGCAGTCACCTCAAACGACTCAAATGATTGCCTCGATGCCGGATCGATTGCAGTTCTTCAAACCCTTGAGTTGTTGGATGATAGATTTAAGAGTATTGCCGACGGGGTAGCGGATGGGCGATACGCCTTTTGGTTGGGTTTGGGGATATCACGTTCCCGTTTTCCCATGCTTGGGAACATTGTCCTAAAGGTCCTCGAATTCCTTCGTGTTCGTGTTGATCAACAGAATTGCAACTGCCACATGATTGAGCAACAAACGCGACATTTCAGTCTTTCTGCCTTGAACAAACCAAGAACATCCCGTAAGGCGCAAGACGTGGATGACGACGACATGCCTTGCGAGACACGAGAAGTTCTCCACCCAAACCATCCGACGCTGGAACGAGGGCGCCATCAACGGTTCGAGCGGACACCCGGCGGACATGACTAGGTCCGGGTTCCCGTCGAACCCGACACGATCCTCGACGCCCGTGCTTCCAGCGCCAGGCAGTTCTCCACCCTCGACACCGAGGAACGGCTCCCGCGCGCCCGGTCTGCGGGCGGCAGTTCGCCGACGCGCTGCATGCCGGAGCTTGAAACTGAAGTTCTGAGGCTGGTAAGAGATTAATTGAATCGTATCAATAGGATACGTGGATCAGGACTGTCACGGTCTGCCTACAAACGGCGAACCCGGCCAGATTTGCTGTCACATGGCTGCGATATCTTTCAGTAGATTCAGTGCTCTCTCCTGGCCGGCATCGGGCCGGGTCGTCACCTCGATCGTGGCCTCCCCCTTCCCGCCGCCCGTGCGTGGAACCCTGTGGGAAGATCGGACAATGGTTGACAGGCTGTCGAGAAGGGTACGAAAGCTGTGGACGCCGCTTCCGTCCGGCAGGGTGTGGGTATGGACCTTGGTCAGTGCCGGCTCCGAATGCCGGGCGGTCAGGACCGGATCCCCGGTCTGGTCGGGTTCGGTGTCGGTGTAGCACAGGGGGGCCCATGCCTTGCGCATGTGCCATTCGACGAGGTAGGCGAGCATGCAGATGAAGACGTGGGCGCGGACCCGGTGCTCGAGGCGGTGGAATATGGGCCGGACCTGGAGGTCGCTGAGCTTGAGACAGCGGAAAGCCCGCTCCACGCGGGTCAACCTCTTGTAGTTCCTGACGCATTCGGGGGCGGCCATGTCTTCGGAGCCGAGCGAGGTGCGGATGATGTAGATTCCGTCGAGGGCGGCCTCGGCGTCGATGGACTGCTGCTTGCGGCGGAAGCTGAAGCTGGTTCTGGTGATGTCGACGTGGAAGTGCTTCTTGACCTTTTTCTTGTTGATGACCTCGCCGACGGCGAGACCGATGTCGGCCTCGCCCTCGAGGGTTCCGCCCTCGACACGCGCGACGATCTCCGCGAGCGCCTTTTCGGTGGCCTTGAGCAGTTCCTGCCGCACCCGGTCGCGGTGCCCGGCAAGGCGGGGATTGCGGCAGGCGACGAGGCGCTCATCGGGGAAGTCGGGATGGTCCCGGATCTCGAACAGGGTCTGCTCGTGTTCGGGGTCCTGGAAACGGTCGAGATGGCCTTGGCGGGCGAGCTTGCGGATGGTCCGGCTCTTGAGGGCGGTGATCCAGTCGACGCCGTCGCGTGCGCGCAGGGCCTCGATGGTGGCCTTGATGATCATGCCGCGGTCGCCGACCATCACCACCCGGGAGAGGTTGAAGCGGCGCTGGAGGCGGTTGAGTTCGGGCAGGAGGGTCTCCTTGTCGGCGATGTTTCCCGGGTAGACCGAGACCGCGACCGGGCGCCCGTCGCGGTCGCAGAGGAGGCCGAAATTGATCTGCGGGAGGCCGCGCTTGCGGTCGCGGCTGTAGCCGAAGCGTGCGAGCGGACAGTGGCTTCCCTCGTACCAGGTCGATGACAGGTCCCAGAGGACGAGATCGTCCTCGGCGATCCAGCGTCGTGCCAGGCGTCCCTGGATGCCCTCCTGCCGCTCGTCGAGCCAGTCCATCGCCGCGTAGAGGTCGTCGGCGGTGAGGTCATCGGCGATGGCGAACTCCTCGGGCAGGGTGGTGTTCCGCCACCATCGGCTGGTGGCGAGCTTGGAGTTCGGCCTGAGGATGCGGCCGGCGACCATGGCCAGGACAAGGTCGCGTTCCGGGCACCGCTCGCGGGCGACGAGGCGGGGAATGCCGATGGCATTCATCGCCGTCTGCACTGCCTGCACCGCCCCGTGGTGGCGGGAACGGACCGGGTCCCCGAGCACGTCGCCGACTTCCGCGTACTGCTTTCCCGCCAGTGCGCCGCGCAGCAGCGGGATCGTGTGCGGCGGCAGGTGGGAGAGATTGGCGAGGGTTCGCTTCTGCACCCGGTTGTTGTGGTCGCGGTAGCTCTGTCGGAGGAGGACGGAAGTGTATGTTTTTCCGTTCTGGTGCGACTTGATGACGGCGACATGCATGGAGGGGGAAGCGGTCATGTGGGCGCCCTGATGGCTAGTGCCTACAAGTGACCGGCCCAGAGGGTGCCTCTGGCACCCTAACCCCTTGAATGTACGCAAATAAACGTGACAAAAAAACTGAAATCGTCCAGAACTTCAGTTGAAATGCGGAATGGAGGGCTCCTTGAGAGGCCGCGGCACGTGTGCATGATGCGCATGATGCGTCCATCGCGAGTCTTTCACGATGGATGAACCTGCAGGCTCGTCGATCGTGACGGGGCAGCCCGCAGAGCGCGGAGGTCGGCCGGCTGCTCCCATCTTGTGCGCCAAGAGCGGCCTTTTTCGCAGACGTGCGTCCGTGGGAAGGGACATCCGGAATCTGCTCTGTGGCCGCTGTCAATCATCGCAGATGAGCCAGCGGGGAACCTGCGGTTCCAGCGCGACTTCCAGTGGTGCCTGGGAATGTTCGCTGAGAAACGGGCTGACGATGCGTAGCCGCCGTTTCCGCCGCGATACGAATCCCAGCCGGACCAGGCGGCCTCCGGAGAGTTCCGCGCTGACCGCAACGCCGCCATCCGCCAGAAGATTGTCAAAACGTGCGTCTTTCCAGTGGGAGGGCAGAGCCGGGAATACGCGGATTGTGCCGCCCCAGCTTTGCAGCAGCATGTCGCAGACCGCGCTGGCGAAGGTTAGCGGCGTTTCGACAGTGGTGGCGTCGTTCCCATCATGCTCGTAATACTGGGTATTGGGAACGCGCAGCCGTCCGCCGGCCCGGGTCGCCAGAAACGCCGACAGATAGGCATAGGCTGCATCGCCGTCGCCGATGGCCGAATAGAGCGACGCCGCGCCTGTAAGGGAGTAGCCGGCGAGCGCCGGGTGCGGCCGATCAGGCGCCTCCGAGAAGCTCTGCCAGCGCTCGATTGAACGGCGGATGCGGCATCGCTCTCCGGGCTGTGTGACATTCCTGTCGTAGAAGGGATGGACCATGAGGAGATGGCTGTAGTGGCGGTGCGCGTCAGTGAGCGGCACGCCGTCCCCGATCATGTAGCCCGAAGCGCTGTCGCAGGCGTAGTCAGGCAGCCGTCGCAGCAGGTCGCGCAAATGCTCCGTATTGGCCGACTCGGCGGACTCCTCAAGATAGGCTGTCAATGCCCATCTGAGGATGGCGACATCGTAGGTGCAGTCAGGCGCGGACCTGTATTCGGGGGAGAATGTCTCGGGAAGATGCAGATGGCCATCAGAGCCATTGACAAGAAAGGACTCATAGAATCTGATTCCATTGCGCAGAAAACGAAGGACAGGGCCGGACATCATCCGGCGGTCGTCAGAAAAGCGCGCGCATTGCCACAGATTGTGGACCAGCCAGAGGAAATTTCCCAGCGCTGCGTCATGCACGCCGCGGCCTTGATTGGCGGTGCCGTCGACGATGCGCATTCCGGCCTGAAGGGGCTTGAGCGGCCTCCGGCCGGGTCCGTGGGGGACGAATTCAACCGATGTGACCGTATCGAGGGCATATGCATCCGGTCCGGCATGGGCTCCCATGCGGGCGAATTCAGGTTCGAATTCCCGCATTGACCGTGTCAGCGGTTCCATCAGGTCGAGCCTGTTGCCGACGGGAAAGAGCCAGTAGGTCAGCTGCGAATTCAGGTTGTGCCACATGGCCGGCCACGGGGTTGAAGGGTCAAACCAGACGCCCTGCAGGTCAATGACCGTTCCGCCCGGACGCGTGAGGGCGCGCATTTTGTGGAACTGGGTCCAGACGAATTGTTCCAGCGCCTTGTCCGGCAGCCCGATGAAAGTGCGGCCCATGAATGTCCGCCACTCTTCAAGGTGGCGGCGCAGCAGCGCGGCGGGCGCCGCCGTCATGGTCCGGTCGACGCGATCTTCAAGCTCGGACCGCGCCCCGCCGGTCATCGCGCGATCGTAGCTGATGGCGCATAGCATCCGCCGCCCCCGGTGGCTGCGCCATGCGGCGACACCAAGCTCACCGGCGGCAAGTCCGCGCTCGCGGTAACGCGTCATGACAATCTGAACCCCATTGGCGGAGCGGAATTCATCAATCTCCGCAGATTCAAAAGGGCCGTTATCGGCCGGGCGCGAGTCCCTTGTGCGTGAGGACTGCGGGTTGCGAACGGGACGGAACCTCCATTCCGCCGGTTGCAGATCCCGGTCTGCTTCGACGATCAGCGTATCGTCCAGAGCATGGCATATGACCATGAGCCGAAGCGGCGCATCCGCAAATTCGAGTTCAAGCACGGCCTCTGCCCGGAAGATGTCCAGCCGCGCGGCGCCGCCGCGGATCGCTGACGCGAAGCGGAGCACGCAGTGCCCGATCGGTTTGCGGTGCTGAAAGACGTCCCTGTTCCGGCTGTAGACATCGGATCGGCTCATCACGAACTGAAGCCTGTCCGGCGCACTTTGCCAGATCATGACTCCCACGAGCCCCGAGCCGAGCAGGACGGAATCCTGCTGGCAGGCGGGTAGTGCCTCGAAAACGATCGGATTGTCTGCGGCGTAGGCAGCGGCGTCGCCGCTGACGTCGCGCACGGCGAGAGGAGGCGATGTCAAGGTTTGCTGTCCTGTGGCCGGCAGGGTCCGGCGCGGACTCTTTCCCTGCGGTCAGCTTCCGAAATCCGGCCTTTCTCCGTCAATCTGCCCGTTGGACCGGTCTTTCGACGGCATTCGGCAGGTTGTGTGCTCAGCGGCAAACCTCGAATTGTCGGGAACGCGCCCGGTCGGCCACGCAATCCTCCGGCCAGATCACCTGACGGCGTCATGATGTGGCGGCGTGAGCGCGCCGCCGGGCCGGCGGCGGCGCTGTGCTGCGGCGCACGATCAGCGCGCATCCCAGATCTACCCGGCGGGAAATGCGGGTGGACCGCGGCGTTATCGCGCTCTTTTCCAGCAGATTCAGCGCGACCCTGCCGATTTCCTCCATCGGGATGTGCACCGTGGTCAGCGGCGGCTCTTCCATTTCGCTGAACGGCGCATCGTCGAAGCCCACGACCGAAACATCGTCGGGCACATGCAGACCTGACTTGCGAAGGCTGCGCAGCAGTCCCACGGCGACGTTGTCCGCTCCGCAGAAAAACGCGGTGAAGGGCAGCGGCCGTGGCGCATTGCGCAACCAGTCGTCCATGAACGTCTCGACCGTTTCAGGCAGATAGGATCCGGCATCGATGATTGCGCCCTCAGGCACGGAACAATTCATCTGCCGATGGACATCGCTGTAACCGAACGCCCGCTGCTGCGGAACATGCCGTCGGCCCCAGGTAATGTGGGCGATGCTGCGGTGTCCGAGCTCCATCAGATAACGAACCGCGAGTTGGGCCCCGAACCGGTTGCTTGGCGCGACCGTGTCGACGCGCATTAGAGGATCGAGGCCGGAGAGTATTACGGTGCCGAGCTCAAGCCCGCACAAGGCCGAAATCAGTTCGTCCCGCTCGTCCTGAATGACCGCGACTCCGTGGGGATTGTGTTTGGCAACTGAATGCAGAACCCGCTGCGGATCAATTGAATCGCCCTGCTCGATATGCGGAATCACGCGGATTCCGCGCGCCCTGCACTCCCGCCGAAACGCGTTGAGCATGTTCCAAGCCACAAAGTTCCGGTCTGAATTCGGCAATGTCGCTTCGCTGGCGACCGTGAGCACCGTGGACAACAGCGACACCGAAGTGCGGCGAAGGCGCTTGTCGAGATAGCCCGTTTCCTGGGCCGCCTTGAGCACCCTGTCCTGCACCTCGCGGCTGATCGGCGCGGTGCTGTTGAATACGTGCGACACGGTGCTTATCGAGACATTGGCGATCTTCGCGATCTGCTTGATTCCAACCCGCATAAGACTCCCTCAGCCAGTTCAGGCGGGAACGCGGATCCGGGTTCCCGCCTTCCTGTCATTAAAATATTTTCATTGTGTCCTATGTTGCGCCTTTTGCGGTCTCGGTCGGATTCAGTTTTGCCGACCTCGCCTAAAATGTCAATATGCACGGGCCAAATGCTCATGAGATCGTCGGCGTGACGGCAGGATCATGTTTCGTGAATTCTGCGATGCGACCCCAAAAGATGAAAATATTTTCATTAACCTGAGTTGTCCGGGAACCGGCACGCTTCTAACGTCAGCCCATGGTTTCGCCGGTTCAATTTCTGCGCTGTCGACGCGTGGCGAATAGGCAGCGCATTGCGTTGGGAAAACAGACGGCGGACGCCTGATCCTGGAAACCCGATGGAGGAAAGAATGAAACTGACAACTTGGACATTTTCCGTCGCATTGCCGATCTGTCTGATCGGCGGAGTGGGCCATGCCTATCAGGAGGCGCCGATGCTGGCCGAGCAGGTCGCCTCGGGCATCCTGCCGCCCGTCGGGGAGCGGCTGCCTGAAGAGCCGCGGGTTATCCAGACCTACGGGAGCATCGGCCAGTACGGCGGCACCTGGCGGCGCGCCTTCAGCGGCCCGAGCGACCGCTGGGGCCCGACAAAGCTGATGGAGGAGCGTGTCGTTGAAACGGTGATGGACAGCGACCAGAATGTCTCACTCGTTCCGGGCTGGGTCGGGGCCTATGAGGTCAATGACGATTCGAGCGAATATACGTTCACGATCCGCAAGGGGCTGAAATGGTCGGACGGCGAACCGGTGACGACCCGAGACGTGCGCTTCTGGTACGAGGATGTGTTTCTCAACGAGGAACTGATGCCCAGCATCTCGGCGCTTTACACGTCGGGCGGCGAGCCGATGACGCTGAGCTTCATCGACGAGTACAGCTTTATGGTGACGTTCAAGGATCCCTACCCTCTGTTCCTGACCCTTCTAGCCAAGGAAAGCACCGGCCGACCGGGTCTGGATCGCCCCGGCTTCATCGAGCCGTTCCACTACCTCAAGGATTATCATTCCGCCTACGCCGACTCGGCGGCGCTTCAGGCGGTGATCGACAGGTTCGGCGTCAAGGCCTGGACCGACTTGTGGGATTCACGCGGCCAGATCCAGGCCTGGTGGTTCAATCCCGACATGCCTGTTCTCACGGCGTGGCGCGCTGAAATACCGCCGCCGTCCGACACCGTGGTCATGGTGCGCAATCCCTACTACTACGGGGTCGACGAAGCGGGCAATCAACTGCCTTACATTGACCGCATCACGCACCGCATTTTCCAGGACAATGAATCGCTGAACTTGATGATCATTCAAGGTGAGATCGATCTGCAGAATCGTCACCTCAGGGTCGCTGACTTCACGCTGTTCAAGGAAAACGAGGAACGGGGCGGGTATGCGGTCGATCTTTGGACCGAAGCCATGACCTGGACCCTGATGCCGAATCTCAATGTCGCCGATGCGATGCTGCGCAGCCTGTTCGAGGACAGACGTTTTCGTGAGGCGCTCAACATCGCAATCGACCGCGAGACGATCAATGATCTGGCCTTTTCCGGTCTGGGCGAACCGCGGCAGGCCAGCCCGATCAGCGGGTCACCATTCTACAGCGAAGAGCTGGAACAGATGTGGACGGGCTATGACGCTGGCCGCGCCGACGCCCTGCTGGACGCCATCGGGCTGAGCGAACGCGACGGCGACGGATTCCGCCTCCGGCCTGACGGGGACCGGCTTTCGATCGTGATCGAAACCCGTTGGGACACGCAGTCGGAAACGCTTGAACTTGTCCGCAGCTATTGGAAAGATGTCGGCGTCGAGGCCATCATCCGCATCCTCGACAGGACGCTTGTCCAGCAGCGTATCGACACCCATGAGTTTGAAATGGTCCTTGATGCCTTTGACCGCTCTTCGATCATCACGGCCGATCCGGTCCGTTTCCTCGGCAAGGGCGGCTTCGCCCAAGGCTACTTCCAGTGGTGGAACACGGGAGGCGCTGGCGGAATTGAACCTTCGCCGGATCACCCTATCCGCGAGGTCTGGGCGGCTTGGGAATCAGCCCAGTCGGCGCCGACGCTTGAGGCCGCGAATGACTTCGCGCGGGACATGGTGGCGGTTCATGCCGAGCATGGCTGGCATATCGGCATCGTCGGCGAAACCCCTTCGGTCTTCGTGCGCAAGGAGGCGGTGATGAACTTCCCCGTGGGATTCGTGAATGACGATGCGCTGCGGGGCATCGGGCTGGCCTATCCCCAGCAGATCTACTTCGCGCAATAGGTTCCAGCTTCCGCTGCGGGCGCGTTGCAGGACGTGGTTTTTCTGCGGGAAGCCGCGCAGCATGTCCGGGTCATGACCTGCAGGCCGTAAGGCACGGACAGGCCGATCCGTGTTGACCGGCAGGCGAAACGGCAGAGACGGGCGGAGACGATGGGACGCTTGATCCTTGATCGCATCCTTTGGGCGATACCGACCCTGATCGCCATCACCATCGCGACGTTTGTCATCATTCAGCTGCCTCCGGGCGACTTCGCAACGGCCTACATCGCTGAACTGATCCATAACGGGGAAACCGTTGACGATGCGGAAGCGGCGCGCATCCGCACCGAGTTCGGACTGGACCGTCCATACCCGATTCAGTTTCTCGACTGGATCGGGGGGATCGTCCTGCGCGGCGATTTCGGCATTTCCTTCGATTGGCAGCTTCCGGTCTCAGACCTGATCTGGGAGCGGCTGGGCCTGACCTTGCTGATTTCCACCCTCTCGCTCCTGCTCACATGGGCGATCGCCATTCCGATCGGAGTCTACTCGGCCACGCGGCAATATTCGATCTTTGACCATGTCTTTACAGTGCTCGGTTTCCTCGGGCGCGGCATCCCTGACTTTCTGCTCGCCCTGATCCTGATGTGGCTGGGACTGGTCTACTTCAACTTCCATGTCGGCGGGCTTCATTCCCCGGAATTCCGCGACGCGCCGTGGTCATTCGCCAAGTTCCTTGATCTGCTGAAGCATCTGTGGGTGCCCGTCTTCGTGCTGGCGACCGGGGGAGCGGCGGGACTGCTGCGCATCATGCGCGCCAATATGCTTGAGGAACTCGGCAAGCCCTATGTCGAGACCGCCTATGCCCAGGGCCTACCGGAACGCCGCGTGGTCTGGGGCTATCCGGTGCGCGTGGCGCTCAACCCGTTCATTTCAACCGTCGGCTGGGCCCTGCCGGCGCTGATTTCAGGCGACGTGATCACCGCGGTGGTTCTCAACCTGCCGACGACCGGACCGCTCCTGCTGCGCGCATTGCAGAACCAGGACATGTACCTGGCGGGAGGCTTCATTCTGATCCTGAGTGTCTTCACCATCATCGGCACGCTCTTGTCGGACATTCTTCTGGTGCTCACGGATCCCCGAATCCGGCATGCGTGAGAGGTCTGAGCCGTGAAAGTTCATGACGCCGCCACCCCTGGGAATGCCGAGTCCGAGGCCGCTGCCGCCGGCACTCCTGCCGCGACGCCGTTCCAGATGATGCGGTGGAGGTTCCGCAGGCACAGGCTGGCCGTCGTGTCGCTGTGGGTGGTCATCGCCCTCTACGTGGTGGCGCTGTTCGCCGACTTCATCGCGCCCTACGATCCGTTCGAGCATGACCGCCGCAGCCCGTTCACGCCGCCCCAGGCCATTCATTTTTTCCACGAGGGCAGTCTGACGGGGCCGTTCGTCTACGGGCTTGACCGCGAACGAGATCCCGAGACGGCGCGGCTGACCTTCACGCCCAACAGGGACAAGGTGATCCCGATCCGGTTCTTCGTGAAGGGACACGAGTACAGATTCCTCGGACTCATCCCGGCGGACCGGCACTTGTACGGCGTCGGCGGCCAGCGCAGCAAAGTGTACATTCTCGGCACAGACAAGCTCGGCCGCGACCTTTTCTCGCGCCTGGTCTATGGCGCGCGGGTGACCCTGTCGGTCGGACTGGTCGGCGTGTTTTTCAGCTTCGTGATCGGAGTCACGCTCGGCAGTCTCGCAGGATTGATCGGCGGAATGGTTGACAATGCCGTGCAGCGGCTGGCCGAGTTCGTGCGATCCGTGCCAACGATTCCATTGTGGCTCGGGCTGGCTGCGGCGCTCCCCGTCCAGTGGGATCCGGTTTTCGTTTATCTGTTGATCACCGTCATTCTTGCGCTCATCGGCTGGACCTCGCTGGCACGGGTCGTGCGCGGCCATTTCCTGACCATCCGGAATCAGGACTTCGTGCTCGCGGCGCGGTTTTCGGGCGCGACCAGAGGGCGCGTCATCCGCCGGCACATGCTGCCGTCGATGACATCATACGTCATTGCGGCGATCACGCTCGCCATCCCCGAGATGATACTCGGCGAGACGGCGCTCAGCTTTCTCGGTCTCGGACTCAGGCCGCCGGTGATCAGCTGGGGCGTTCTGCTGCAGGATGCGCAGAATCTGCGGTCCATCGCGCTTGCCCCGTGGCTGCTCGCGCCGGGGGCGGCCATCGTCGTGACCATCCTTGCGTTCAACTTTCTTGGCGACGGTCTGCGCGATGCGGCCGATCCCTATCAAGGCTGACAGGCGTTCGGGGCCGGCATGGAGAACATTGTCGAAATCGAGGATCTGCGGATCGAGTTCCATCTCCGGGATGGCGTTGTCAACGCCGTGAATGGCGTGACCCTGGCGGTCAAGCCGGGCGAAGTCCTTGGAGTCGTGGGAGAAAGTGGCTCCGGCAAGTCGCTCAGCGCGCGGGCGATCATGAATCTGCTTCCGCGCACTGCCAAGGTGACGAGCGGCAGGGTGTACGTGCAGCGCAAGGACGGCAGCGTTCTGGACGTCCTGAAACAGGGCCGCGAAAGCCGCGCCATGCGTGAAATCCGCGGCGGGCAGGTCGGCATGGTCTTCCAGGAGCCGATGACTGCGCTCAGCCCGATGCATTCGATCGGGCAGCAGATCACCACGACCCTTTCCCTGCACACCGATCTTTCAAGGACAGCGCAGCGTGACCGTGCTCACGAGCTCTTGGACCTCGTCCTTCTTCCGGACCCGCGCGCCATGCTGGGCAAGTACCCGCACCAGCTTTCGGGCGGGATGCGCCAGCGCGCGATGATCGCGATGGCTTTGTCATGCAACCCGGCGCTGCTTCTGGCCGACGAGCCCACGACTGCGCTGGATGTGACCACCGAAGCCCAGATTCTCGAACTCATCCGCGGGCTGCAGGAAAAGTTCCGCATGGGAGTGATTTTCATCACGCACAATTTCGGCGTTGTCGCGGAAATGGCGGACCGCGTCGCGGTCATGCGGACCGGCGAGGTGGTCGAGGAGGCCGGTCTGGAGGAGGTGTTCTACGCGCCGCGACATGCGTACACACAGCGCCTTCTGTCGTTGATCCCGCGCCTTCCGAAGGCGGGGGCCGCGCCGCCGAAGCCCGAACCCCCGCTCTCGCAGGAGCCGGTGATCGATCTCCGGGGCCTGACCAAGGACTTCACGGTCAGCAAGGACTGGCTGGGGCGGCCCCGCGACAAGCTGCGGGCGGTGGACGATGTCAGTTTTCAGATCGACCGGGGCGAGACTTTCGGGCTGCTGGGCGAGAGCGGATCCGGCAAATCCACGGTGGCCCGCTGCATTCTCGGCGCATACGCTCCGACCGAGGGCTCGATCCATTTTCGCGACCGTGACAACCGAAAGCATGTGCTGACCGAGCTTAGGGGCGAGCGCCTGCGCCGATTGCGCCAGCACTTCCAGATGGTGTTCCAGGATCCGTATTCTTCGCTCAACCCGCGCATGACGGTCGAACAGCTGATCGGCGAGCCGCTGGTCAATCAAGGCGAGACCGATGCCAGGCTGATTCGCAGCCGGGCGGCGGAACTGCTTGAGCAGGTGGGTCTCTCAACCGCGATGCTGAGCCGCTATCCGCACGCGTTTTCGGGCGGGCAGCGCCAGCGCATCAGCATCGCCCGGGCCCTGTGCACCAATCCGAGTCTTGTTGTGCTCGATGAGAGCGTTTCGGCGCTTGATGTGTCTATCGCGGCCCAGATCATTGATCTGCTGCGCGATCTGCAGGCGCGGCTGAAGCTCACATATCTGTTCATCACGCACGATCTGTCGATGATCGCCAACTTCGCTGACCGTATCGGGGTCATGCGGCGCGGCAGGATGGTCGAGATCAGCGAGACCCAACGTTTTTTCTCGGAACCGCGCCACCCCTATTCCGAGGCTCTCCTGCACGCTGTGCCGATCCCGGACCCGCGCCTGGCGCGCGAGCGGCGCAGCGCCAAACTTGCGAGTTTTCGCCATTCGGCCGCCTCTTGAGATGATTCCGCCGCGGCGACCCGCCGGCTGCACTGCCGGGTCTGTCCGGCATTGCCTGCCGATGATGCGGCGAAGGCCAACTGCGCACCGCGGCCGTGCACCTGCGATGATTCGCGATGAAGCCGCGCGCGTTCCCGTCAGCCGAAACCCCGGGTCCGCGGCCACGGCCTGGAATCGCATGCCAGGGTGCATCGCAGGGCGCCCGCGCGTGAAGCCCCGTCCGGCCATGGCAGCGGCGCATCCGCCGCGGACAACTGGCGCGTTGCGCTCGACGCCGCGCCCGTGCGGGCGAGGAATTCCGGCATCTCAGTGCAAAAATTTCACATTTCCCTTCCCGGGAACTGTGGCCGCGCCATTGCCAGCGGATCGCCATTTCAGGATGGTATTCTGGAATTCAATCCATGCTGATGCGGCTTCATCGCAATGGAGATGCAGAGAAGCGGACATGTTGGTGTGTTGAGGGAGTCGTCTGACCTGACCCGCTGGCGCCTGTCCGAGCCGCAGGTCACCCCTTGGCCGGGCACCGCCCGGCCGATGCCGGATCTGGTGGATTACCGCTTTGTCAACGGTTGGGTGGCGACCGGAGACCTGCCCTGCCGGGCGGCGCTTCGCGCCTTTCTTCCGCAGCGGGTTTTTACGCTCAGCGACTGTCCTCCCCTGACCCGTGCCTATGCGGCAGGAGACAGTCCGCGTGTTGATTTCTCCACTTTCCGCCCGGTTCCGGAATTGATTGCCCGCTGGGCGCGCACGCGCATTTCGGCCGCCGCCGACACTGAGGTGACATTTGAGCTTGAGACATGCGGGTCGGTGCGCCTGTGGGTCGGAGACCGGCTGCATCCGACGGCAGTGTTTGAGCCTTGCGAACGAAACATTCCGCATCAAACCCGCATCCGCGCAACTCTTGCTGCGGGTGAAACCGATGTGACGTTGCGGTTCGAAGATCTGCATGAGCGCGACACCAGCTGCTTTTTCCGCCTGACCGTGGTTGACGGCGCGGGCGTTGCCGAGGCCGCCGAGGATGTCGCGGTCGGCGATGCCCGCCGCGTTCTCGACAGTCTTCGCACAGACCGGCTGTTTTACCGCGGCGGTGCGGTGCATCTGGTATCGGATGCCGAGATCACTTCTCCGGTCGAAGTTGCGCTGCTGTCCCGACATAACGACTGCGCGACGATGAATGTTCTGGCCGGCGCGCCTGAAGTTGAGGCGCGGGTTACGCTGTCGGCTGCAGGCGTGCCCGTGCCGTTGATCAAGGTCAACAGGCTTGCGCCGGGCTGCGTGGCACTGCCGCTCCAGATCGTCGCGGGCGGCATCACTATCGAGCGCGAGATCGGCACAACCGTCTTGCCCCCGCCGCGCCGCATCGACGCGCCGGATCTTTGCGCCCGCAAGCGCCAGTATCTGGAATGTGCCGCCGGAGCCGGAGGGAACACACCGTCACGGGCCGTGGCGCTGCTAGCGCAAGGCCGGGCGCCGCAGGCTCTGCCGCTGATCGCGGACGCCCTGCATCCGGTCGAACTGCGCCATGACTGCGCTGACTTCTTTCTTCTTCCGCTGTTGCGGATCTGGCGCGATTTTCGCGGCGAGCTGCCGCCTGAACTCGCCGCGCGCCTGCGGGCCGCGATCATTGGGTTCCGCTACTGGACCGACGAACCCGGCAACGACGTGATGTGGTTCTGGTCGGAGAATCATGTTCTTTGCTTTCACGTCGTGCAGTATGTCGCCGGATCGCTGATGCCGGACTCTGTCTTCACCAGCAGCGGACGGCGCGGCGCCGAACAATGCGCCCTGGCCGAGGAGCGTTTGGACCGCTGGTTTGCGTCGGTGGAGACGCACGGCTTTGCCGAATGGAATTCTGCGGCCTACTATCCCATCGATTTCGCAGGGCTACTGACACTCTTCGACATGGGGAGCGGCGCCGACCTGCGCCGGCGCGCGGCGCGTCTGTGTGATCTGGTTTTCTCAATGACCGCACTGCACACGATTGGCGGGGTCAGCGCAGGCAGCCAGGGGCGGGCGTATGAAAGAGAACTCTTCGCCGGCCCGGCGACCGAGCTTGCCGCGATCGCCGCGGTCGCGTTCGGCGGGCCTTTCGTTCCGGGTTTCGAACGCGCGGCCGCCCTGTTCGCCGTGTCGGACTATGAACCGCCCGGCCAGCTATCCCAGGTTTCCCGGACGCGCCCGGGCCGTGCGCTGGAAGCGCGCTACGTTCAAGGGCTGGACGGCAGCGCCAAAATCAATCTCTGGCGCGATGACGCGGTAATGCTGTCATCGGTCGCCGACCACCGCACCGGCGCCGCGGGCCACCAGCAGCATGTGATCGATGTCATATTCGCCAGCGATCCCTTCGCGCGCATCTGGATCAATCATCCTGGCGACCTGAAGCCATGGGGCGGGTCGCGGCCCTCCCTTTGGGCCGGATCGGGTGTGGTGCCACGTGTCGCGCAGACGGCAGACACCGCATTTCTGGTATTTGACCTCGGCCGGCGGCGGCACCCGATCGCTTTCACGCACGCGCTTTTGCCGACGGAAGCGCTGGATGAGGTCGCCGCCGGGCGCGGGTGGGTGTTTGCCCGCGCAGGCGAAGGGTATTGCGCCATCTGGTGCGATCGTCCGCTCACCTGCCAAGAGGTCGGATTATACGCCGGATCGGAGTGGCGGGCCTATGGACGGCGCTGCGGCTGGGTTGTTCATGTCGGCAGCCGTGGTCGGTACGGATCATTCGACGCTTTCCGCCGGCGGGCAGAGGCGCTGCGGCCGGTTTTCGATGCCGCGGCGCTTCGTCTTGAGACATCGCGGCACGCGCTGGAATTTGATGGACCGTTCTTCATTGATGGCGCGCCGGTTGTCTTTGAGCCAATGTCGATCTGGCCGCATCTGATTGACGACGGCGCGCCGCGGCCGCTGCTTGATGCGGTCTGAGGGCGCAACATGACAGTCGAGCCGTTCCGCGCCGCGGTATCGTCTCTGAGCCATGGGCTCGGCGCGCTGAAGAACATCGCGGGCGATCATTGTTCCGCGCCGGATGACGAGATTCTCTTTGATGAATGGGACTGGGAGATCGGAGTAGGGCTCTACGGCGACTTTCGCCGGGCTGAAGCCGACGGCGACGCCGTCGCGCTGGCGCGCATAGGACGCTGGTATGATCGGATGCTTGACAGCGGGCTGCCCCGGCGTCATGTCAATTCGACCGCGCCGCTACTGACACTGGCGCTGTTGGCGCAGCACGAAGGCCGCGGGGACTGGGTCGCGGTCGTGCGCGACTGGGCCGAATGGGTGGCGACGCAGCTGCCGCGCACGGACGAGGGCGGTTATCAGCATACGGTCAAAGAGCGCGACAATGACGGCGAGTTATGGGACGATACGCTGATGATGGCGGCCCTCTTCATTGCCGCCGCGGGCCGACTCTGCCAACGCGATGACTGGGTCGATGACGCGCATTACCAGTTCCTGACGCATATTCGTTTTCTGGGCGACCGGAACAGCGGGCTCTTTTTTCATGGCTGGACATTCTTGGGGCGCCACAATTTCGCTCGCGCTCTTTGGGCCCGGGGCAATGCCTGGCTTGCCATAGCGATCCCGGAACTGTATCGGATTGCGCCGCCCGCGGGGGCTGTTGACCGGTATCTGCGCGAAGTCTTCGGCACATTGATCGGAGCTCTGCTCCGGCTGCAGAATTCCGAGGGTCTCTGGCACACGCTTCTAGATGATCCAGCCAGTCCGATCGAGGCGTCGGGGAGCGCGGGAATAGCGTACGGCATGCTGGCCGGGAAGCGCGAGCGGATCATGCCACCGCATCTGTGTTCCGGCACGCGGGCCGCAGCGGATCGCGCGTGCAGCGCCCTGCTCGCGCGCATTGATCGGCATGGGCTTCTAGGCGACGTATCGGGCGGAACGCAAATGGGGCACGATTTGGACTTTTACCGCGACATTCGCAACTTGCCGACGCCATACGGTCAGGCGCTCGGCGCCTTGTTTTTCAACGAGAGGATACGGCTGGGATGATGCGCACGGCAGCACCAGTTCCACTGTCCGCAACGGGAGGGGCCCGGCGGCAGAGGTCTCCGGCATGAACCGACCCGGCGCCCGGGAACCCGGCCTGTCGGTCGTGCGGCACGCGCCGGTGCTGCGCTTCGATGCACATGAGCCCTTCCTGCCGCGGGCCCTCGGCTACGCGATTCATGAGGCTGACGGCGCATCGGCCTCGGCGGACCATCCCGTGACGCTGAATGGGGCCGCGCGGGCGATCGAATTCGCGATCTGGTGGGATTGGGACATTCAGCATCTGTACGAGCTGGAGCATGTCTGGGTCTATGTCGATGATGACGACGCGGTTGTGCGCGTCGAGGCTTCGGCCCACGGCACCTCTGGCGAGATGTGGCGGGATCGCCGCCAGCTTCCGGTCGAGAACGGCCGCATCGTTCTTTATTCCGAACCCGGCAAGCATGCCTTCGCTGCCGATCCTGCACTGCTGCGGGCGAATCTCGCTGTCACGACCCATTGCTGCAGGGACGCGGCCGGCGCGGGAGAGATCCTTGTCCCCGGTTTTCTCAATGACCAGCTCGGCGACCTGACGCTTTATGACCGCCACCTCGCCCGCAAGTATTTGCGGAGCCTGGCCTTCAAGCCTGCTTTTCGGTTTGATACGGCCTTCGACCTGCGCGATGTCCCGGCCATGCCGTGGCAGGACCTGCACGCTTCGATTCCTGGAAGAATGCGGGCTGAACTGGCGTGGCTGCGCCGCCAAGCCAAAGGTGTCAAGGCGGTGCTGCTTGACAGCGGCGACACGCTGATCGACGAGACCAGCCAAGTCTTCACTGAAGACGGCGTGGTTCTTCATGCCAATCCGATTCCCGGCGGTGACCGGCTGGTCGTCGAACTGAAACGGCGGGGCTATCTCGTGGCCCTCGTGGCGGACGGGCGGGTTCAGAGTTTCAAGAACGTCCACCGCGCGCTGGGATTCTGGGACCTGTTCGATGCGCGGGTGATTTCGGAACAGATGGGCCAGCGCAAGCCCGATCCCTCGATGTTTGAGGCTGCGGCCGCGGCGATGGGTCTCACCGCCGAAGACTACGGCGGCTGCGTGATGGTTGGAAACAACCTGGCCCGCGACGTCGCCGGCGCCAATCGTCTCGGCATGCGGAGCATCTGGATCAATTGGGGCGACAACTACCCAAAGACCCCCACATGCGGCTATGAGATTCCGGAGTTCGAAATCCGCCTGCCGCATGAAGTTCTCGACATTCTGGACAGGATTGAGGGCGGAGTGCCGCCGGAGTGACGGCCAGTGGGTGCTGTGCGGCTCGGCAGTCGTTGTCGGCTCCAGCTCCGCGCGAACTGCGCGATGTCCCCGATCCTTGGAGAGTACCGCCTATCTCGTGCAAGACATACCGAGGCCAACCGGCATTATGCCGCCCCCGCCCAGGAGGCCCTCGACCTGATCCTGGACCCGCCCAACTCACCTCGAGTGCATCAACTCAACAACCGGAAACCACCAAAAAACAGGATCAACCCGCCATCAAAAATCGTGCGCACTCTCTCATCGGGTCGCTGCAGTCGACGTTGTCCGTGCGCCGCGGGTCGGCTCACCGTCCCGTTTCCTGAAATGCCCGTTCGCCCGCCGCATCGACGGACGGAAACGGAATTGGACGTCTTTCGACTGACGAGCACCGGCAAGTACCGGTGATACGGGAACCTGACTTCTGTCGAGACGACTGACCAAGCGTTCGGTCAAGTTGGCCAATCAGTTTCGGAAAACGAACGGACTGTTGTCTCCGCTGCTCTCCTCATCCCTTTGCGGCGGCGCAACGGGCGTATTGACGCCCGCGTTTCTCAGGCGGCCCAATTCCGCGTAGGCATCGAGTGTCACGTCCCTGTAGATCCGATAATATATGTTCGTACCCAAAGCGATTTCCAGGGGCCGGGCCCGGTGTTCGTTCCGGAACGCACGATCGGCAGCCGAGAGTTCCCTGCGGATATCCGCATCTGATCCCAATCGGGCCGCAGCATTGACGAAGTGCCGATCGCCTGCCGGGACTTCAGTGCCTCCCTGGCCCCGATTTGTTCCGCCAAGCGCAGATGTGATGTCTGCGACTGGCGACATGTCAACGCGGTTTGCCGATCCGGGTGCAGGTCTTGGCAATTCGGCAACCTGTTGCGGCAGGTCTTCCGGATGCTTGAGCCGTTCGGTCGGCACGACAGAAAACTCGTTTGGCCCTTCACGACCAAAGAAGCCACCCTGGTTGTTGCCGCACCCCGAAACCAGCATCAGGACAGCGATGACGGGAACGAACGCGGAAAGCCGATTCTTCAAGTACCTTCTCCCGTAAGACAACTGCAGCTTACTAGTCTGATCGACTTTCGTTCAATCCACATCCAGACCGAACCGTGAACCATTGTTGGAATAATATCACTCCGAACGCGCCTGAAAATATGAATACATCAGCCAGGTTGAAACTGAAAGGGTTGCTGACACCGCAGCAGGACATGTTGAGGAAGTCCGCAACGGCGCCATGGACAATCCGGTCGGCTCCATTGCCAAGTATTCCCCCGACGAGTCCGCCAGCAAAGACCGGTCCCAGCCAACCTTCAAAGCGGCGGGACCAGGACAGGATCAATCCAGCTGCTGCTATAGACACCACGATCAGAATCCAGCGAAGCATTTGAGATCCATCCGAGAAAAGACCGAAATTGATTCCTTCGTTCCAGGCCATCCTGAACCGGAGGAAAGGCGGGAAAACGTCCAATTCGCGCGATTCCCTGAGACCGAGACCAAAAACGATCAACCATTTGCTGAATTGGTCGATGGCGAAGGCGCAGAGAGCGATGCCCACTACCCTTGTAGAGAGTTTCATCGAATTCCGTCCCGGAAGAATAATGACATGGTCCTCATGAGGAAGACGACTAGGGCAATGCGGCATCGAGGATAATGTAGACAGCTACCAAAATACATAGGGCCCGGTTTACCGAGCCCTATATCGGCCGGATTGGCCAACCCCGAAGCGAAATGCTCTGTTGAGAGGGATATGGTACTGTCAATTGGAGGTGTAAAGAACATCTATCGTGCGCCCAAACCGGAGCGGTCGTCTCGAAAACGAACACTTTCTGGCGGACAACCGCGTAGGACACACGGAGAGAACCGGATATTTCGAAAAAAGGGGTCTGCATGTTCAATCATCCGATGTCGCGAGTGAAGTTACGGCAGCTTCGGCAGCTGGTCGTGGTGGCAGAGGAAGGGAGCATTCGTGCCGCGGCCCAGCGCCTCTCGATGGGACAACCTGCACTCAGCCGTTCGTTGCGGACGATCGAAGATCAACTTCAGGTCAAGCTGTTTGAACGGGGGCCGGCCGGCGTCGTTCTGACCAGGTATGGCGAGATATTGTGCGGCTATGCCAGGATCATCGAAACAAACCTCAGGTTTTCCGCAGAGGAATTCGAAAATGTTCACGGCGGGCGCGGGGGACGTATCCGATTGGGCATCGGCCCCTACGAAGGGTTCACCATCGCACACCGGGCAATTGCCAAAATGTTCGAACGCCGCCCGGACCTGGAGGTTGTTCTCATCGAGGGTGACTACGATGTGCTGGCGGAAAAACTGCTGGGAGGAGGAATCGATCTCATCCTGGGGCCGGCCCCGATCGGTGACGTGGCGCATGGACTTCAGTGGGAGACCCTCGCCCATACACGGCCCGTCCTGGTCGTCAGGCGCGATCACCCGCTGGCTGAAAGGAAAACCGTTGATCTTCCGACATTAGCAGTAGCCGACTGGATCCTGTCTGTTGAAGGCAGCAATGCGCGAACCCGTATCAACGAGGTTTTCCGCCGCTTCGGTCTTGAGCCGCCGGCTGGACCGATAAACGCGTATCCTTCAATGACAGCACTGGAACTCGTGAAGAAGCTGGACGTCGTGGCGCTGCTCCCACGAAAGCTCGTGGAGAAGGACAGGAAAGCGGGGCTAATTCGGGCCCTTCCGCTTGCTACCGAGGAATTCCATTTTCCGGTGCGCCTGACGACCCGCAAGCATTGTCAGCTCTCGATTGCGTGCAGGGGGCTGATCGCCGAGATCAAGGCAGTTTGCGAAGAGATCGGCAACGAGCTTTGATGCGGGCGCCGCCGCGCGGGGAAACGCGGGGCGAGAAACGCACTCAAGTCGGTATTCGCCCGTGGTAGAAACCTTGTGGCCCTTCTTCGCGAAGCCGGCCGGGATGATACGTGGAAGAGCCCAACCTTGCCCAATGCGCCCGCCATGACCCACAGGGCGAGGCTTGCTGTACTGCATCCGTGAGGGTTGAGGTGCGGCCGATCCTCGGTGATTTCGTAGTCCGGCGAGATTTCAATGACATTGTCCCGGTCGATGACGGCCGTCCGGATTTCGTTTGAACTTCGCCAAGAGGCCATCGACCGAAATATATATGCCTAAAATGGCATACCTGTTCAAAAAATGGCACTTGTCCGACATAGTCCTCTGCCTTACATTTCCGATTTCCTGGGTAAAGAAATTCCTCGCGAACCCGACGGGAGCCGACAGGTGTTCTGGCTCCATTCCGGGGAGGCCAACCAAGGAGCCACACGATCACCCGACAGGCTTTCCCCGTAACACTTGCGAAGTCCAGGCCGGCGTATCGTTCGGGGCGGACAGTTCAGGAGGCCGTTGCGGTCGGGGCGATCGCATATGCAGATGATTCCCGGAAACAACGGAATCATGACTGCCTTGCGGAACGAGACCCGGGCAAACCTCAATTCGGTCACTGGAATTTCGGGGCCGGTACCATGACGTTCTTTCGGAAAGAGGAAAGAGGGAATCTGATCATGGAACGCGGATTGTCGTCACATGGATTCGGTCAGTGGCCGCGCTGGACCGTCAATTCATCCGTCACTGGCGAAACTGCTTCTGTTCAAAAGACAGGTTCATGGCGTCGGACGAGCGAATGCGCGAGCCGACCACAGGAAAAACACAAGGGAGGAACATGATATGATCAAACGACAAAGGCTGTGCAATTTTGTCCTTGCCGGCGCCTCGGCACTGGTCGTCGGGCTGGCACAGACCGCTGAAGTCGCCGCCGACGAGACTCCAAAGCACGGTGGCAAGCTCGTCGTGGGGTTGCAGCAGGACATCGCGGGATTCGACAATTTCCGCGCCCTTAGCTTCGCCTACTTTCGGCAATATATCCTGGCGGCCATTTACGAGCGGATGTTCGAGGTCGACGGCGATTCCATGGAGATAAAGCCGGTTCACGCGCTCTCGGCGACGCCCAGCGATGACCACAAGACATGGCGCGTGGTGCTGCGGGAAGGCGTGAAGTTCTCGAACGGCGAAGACATGAATGCGGACGCCTACGTAACTCACTTCAACCGTCTCCTGACAGGCAATGACGGTCAATTCGCGGGACGATACCGGCGCCTCATGGGACCGCACCTGATCGGCGTGGAAAAGGTCGACGACTATACGGTTGACTTCAAGTTCCAGATCCCGAACCCGGGATTCAAGGACATGGCGGCGCAGCCGAACATGTCGTGGTGGGTCACGGCACCCAAGTACCTCATGGAGAACCAGGGAAAGCCTGAGTTCAACGAATCTCCGGTTGGCGCCGGTCCGTACATGCTCGATGAATGGCGTGACGGAGCCTATGTGCGCCTGGTTCCCAACCCTCACTACTGGAACAAGGATGAACAGTACCTCGACGAGTTGACGTTCCTGTTCATTCCTCCAGAGGTCAACCGGGTGAATGCCCTCAAGGCAGGCGACATCGACTTCATCTATGTCACCAGGGGCTTCATTCCCGACCTCGAGGAGGATTCCGACATTTCCGTGGCCTCGGGACCGAGACTTTCCGCGGGGCAGGCGATTGGTTTCAACCATTCGAAACCGCCATACAGCGATATCCGGGTACGCAAGGCACTCATCCATGCGCTTGATCGACAGAAGGTCACCTGTGCGCACACGGGGATTTGCCGGGAACGGGCCGAGAACGACATGTATGGGGACGGCCATCCCTGGGCCTGCCCGGACGTGACGTGGCCGGAATACGATCCTGCCATGGCCAAGGCCCTGATCGACGAATATGTCGCGGAGACGGGTACGTCCCTGACTTTCAACGTCGATCACTTCCCGGATGCATGGGCGGAAAAGTCGGTCACGGCGATGGTCGACATGTGGCGCGAAGTCGGCGTTGAGGCGACGCAGAAGGCTGGTCCCCGCGGCCCGGGCTTCATTCGCCCACTGCTCGCCGGTGAGTTCGACATCTTCACCTTCGTCGAGAATTTCTCGAACGCGGATCCGAGTCTCGTCGCGACCCGTTTCCATTCGCAGCATCCGTCAAGCCGGCAGTTTCACCTCGCAAACCCGCAAATCGATGCGGCGATCGAGAGGCTTCAGGCGGCGACAAATCTTGACGAACGCTACGAAGCGAGTTGTGCGTATCAGCAGACGCTTGCGGACGAAGCCGCGATGATCATTTACGATCATCCCAGAAAACACGTCGCATACCGGAATCACGTCAAGGGCGTGAAGAAGCCATTCGGTTCTTCGTACGATGTTCACCGCCTTTGGGTGGACGAATAAACGGGTATAGTAAAGCCGGGGCCCGGGTGTTCCGGGCCCCGGCTTTTTTTATTCAGACGGGGCATTGAAATGCTGGACGAATTGATCCTGGCCAACGGCAGGATCCATACCATGGACGATGAAGATACCGTGGTTTCGTCAGTATCCATCGAGGGTGGCCGATTTGCGGCCATCGGCGATGCCGTCAGGCCGAGAGGGCCGGACGCGAAGATGATCGATCTCGGGGGCGCGACCGTGATCCCAGGCCTGATTGACAATCATGTCCACTTTCTCCGTACGGGCCTCTTGCCAGGTCACGACATGAGGCACCTGGAGACCGCGTTCTCGGTCGGTGACGCATTTTCCGTGATCCGGGAATGCGCCCGGACCGCGCCAAAGGGCGAGCTTTTGAGTGCTCTAGGCGGAATCCGTCCCGGGCAGTTTGCCGAAAAACGATACCCGTCACTGGCGGAACTTGATGACGCGGCGCCTGACCACCCGGTCTACCTGTCCATATCCAACTGGGGGCCCGGTGCGACCAATTCACTTGCAAGGGACCTCCTTCGGGAACTTGGCGTGCCCGTCGGAGAGGACGGGATCGTCGCGAACGGCGCAGACACGGTCGGCGCGTGGACCGCACTGAGTGCGAAGCACGGCTACGATGAGACGCTTCGCCAAATGGAACGCGAGATCGGCTTCGAGCTCTCGATGGGCGTAACATGCGTTTTCGACATGGGGGGCACGATACCCGTAGGCGGGTGGCTGGATCCGGCATCCGGATACAATCCCATCCTGCAACTCATGCGCGAGGAACGTCTTCCCCTGAGGGTCCGGATATTCCTCCCGGTGCTGGAAGAAGACGCCGCCCTGCCCGGCCTGATGGCCCGGCTCGATCACACGTTCAACGAATTCGGCAACGATGTCGTGCGAATTTCCGGGATCGGTGAATGGCTGATCCCGGCGAAGTTGCAACGCAGGCAACCCTTGCCGGACTTCTACGCCGACGCTGCGCGCGCAGTGGCCGAACGTGGCTGGATATACAAGCAGCATCTCATCAGTCTTGCCGAACAGAAAGAACACCTGCGCGTCTGGGAAGAGGTCAACAGGAGCGTCAAGCTGGCGGATCTCCACTGGTCAATGGAACATTGCTACGGAATGGACCGGGAAACCTTGAACCGCGCGGTCGACCTCGGCGTGGGCATCGGTTCGCATTCTTCGCCCTACCTGGGCGACCACCCGAATCCTCCCGGCAATCCACCGTTCCGCATGATCATGGACAGCGGAATCGTCATGGGAGGCGGCTCTGACGGCGCGCGAATTTCGGCGATGAACCCGTGGGTGATGCTTTTCTACGCGGTAACCGGACGGAATTACGCCGGCAAGATGATCAATCCGGACCAAACGATCAGCCGCAGGGATGCGCTTCGCATCTGGACTGCGCCCCAGGGCTGGTTTTGCCGCGAAGAAAAGGAGATGGGCGGGATTGCAGTCGGAAAATTCGGAGATCTTGCCGTCCTGAGCGACGATTATTTTGATGAGCGCGCCGTGTCCGACGAAGACATTCGCCACATCACGTCGGTCCTGACCATTGTTGGCGGCAAGATCGTGCACGATTCCGGAAAGTTTCGCGTCTGCAAAGACTGACCGACGACGGCACGTCGTATTCCGCAGCTGCGCCGGACAAGGCCTGCGGCACGATCTCGCCCCCCACGCGGCGGCTGGGCCAGCGCGAGAAGGGGAATCTCCACGCCCGCGAAGGCGTCCGCCATCCCTGGTTCGTTGATTCCGATTCACGGACGCTCGACGCGAGGCTTTCGAGTTGCGTGAGATGCGTCGGCTGCTGCTGGCGACGCTCATCGATGACTTTGGAAGAGCACTGGTCCCAGGGTGACAGCGTTGTCGAACAACGAGGTATTCAGGATTTCGGGGTTTTAGATGAGGGATTTCCGGTCGTTTGGGCGGACCTGTCCCGCACGCGAATTCGAGCAGCCGCTCGACATCGGCCTTTTGCGCGTCGGATGAGATCAGACCGCAACTGGGCCTCGATTCCGCGCTCCACACATTCCTCGCCGCGGTTGACCCGCATGTGGTTCAAGCTGGAAGAGATCCTTCCCTTCGAAGCAGCGGAGTGCGCTGTTCGACAATAGGGATTATTCCCAAACACTAAACCGAACTCGCCTTGACATCGCTGAGTGCCCGGAGACTGTCGCCGATCATGTTCAGCGACAATATCGTCAGGAACATGACCGCCGCGGGAACCAATGTGACCTGGGGCGCCCTGCCGATGTCTTCGAATCCGTCTGCAATCATCTTGCCCCAGCTCGGCGTGGGCGGCGGAAACCCGACACCGAGAAATGCCAGTGAGCCCTCGATGATGATCACGATCGACATCCCGAACAACACCAGGGACAGCATGGGAACGATCACGTTCGGGAGCAGTTCCCGGACCATTATGCGCAAGCTGGAAGCGCCCTGGGCCTGTGCAGCCAGGACGAATTCCCGCTCCGCAAAGAGGATCGTGTTCGCCCGCGCCACCCGCGCCTCGGCAGGAATTCCGAAAAAGGCCAACGCCAGGATCATGACCGGCAGCGTGGCTCCGAAGAAGAACAGGACAACCATGACGCCCACGATGTTGGGGAACGCCAGGATCGAGTCGGTGAATATGCTGACGGCGGAATCGACGCGGCCGCGGAAATACCCGGCCGACAGGCCGAGCACGAGCCCGGCCAGGAGGCTCAGGAAGGGAGCGGTGAACGCGAGCTGCAGCGAAATTCGTGCACCGTAGATGACCCGTGACAGCATGTCCCGACCAACGGCGTCCGTCCCGAGAAAGGATCCTTCCGAGAACAGCGGGGCGAACTGCCTGTCGAGATCGGTGCTCAGCGGATCGTCGATGGGCAAGACGTCCGCGAAAATGGCGCTCAGGCAAATCAGGACCAGCCAGCCGAGCGCAAACCAGAACACGAACCCGACACGCGCCCACCAGGGCCGGAGCGTGTCCTTTTTCGCCGGCCTTGCAACGGAACCGAGCAGGCGCCTGGTATTTCGCATGAACCCGACCTTCATCTAGGTTGCCTCCGGTCGCCGTCCCACGCGGGGGTCCAGCACGGCGTAGAGAATGTCGACGGTCAAATTGATCACCACATAGGCTATGGCTGAAAACGTCACGATCGCCTGGACAACAAGGACATCGCGGGCGTCGATGGCATCGATCAGCAATTTGCCGATTCCGGGAAGCGCGAAGATGTTCTCGACGATCACCAGTCCGCTGATCAATCTTCCGACCTGCAATCCGAGGACGGTTACGAGCGTGAACATGGACGGCCGCAGCGCATGCCGGAAGAGAATGTAGCCCGTTGACATGCCCTTCGCCTTGGCCAGCGCGATGTAGTCCTCCTGCAGGGTCGTGATCATGTCGACTCGCAACACGCGAAGAAAGATGGGCACTTCGCTCAATCCGATTGCCAGCATCGGCAGGATGAAATACTTCAGGTTCGTCGATACGCCCATGAACATGGGCGCGTGCCCTGCCGCGGGCAGGGCCTTGAGAATGACGGCGAAAACCCAGACAAACAGGATTGACGTGACAAACGGCGGGGTCGCCACGATTCCGAACGCGCTGCCCGAAATCCACCGGTCGATGGCACTGTTGCTCCGATAGGCACAGAGAATGCCCAGAGGGACGGCCACCACGAGGGCAAAGGCCAGCGACATGACCATGAGTTGCAGCGTTACCGGTATGCGCTGGACCAGAAGGTCACCGATCTTCTTCCCAGTGATGTACGAACGTCCCAGGTCACCCTGGGCCAGGTCGCCCAGCCAGGTGAAGTAGCGGACAAGCAGGGGTTTATCGAGACCGAGATCGACCATGATCTGGCGGCGCAACTCGGGATCGTTCGCCGCTTGGTCGTCGGCAAGGATGGCGTCCACGACGTCGCCGGGAAGCAGGTTCACGAGCACGAAGCTCGCGAACGTCACCAGGAAGAACACAGGGACAAGATGGACGAGCCTTTTGCGAAAATAGGCCATGCGCCACTATTCTCCCTGGGCTTGCCCGAGACAGGCGGACCGAGTTCTCACATTCACCTTCGGCGGCGCCTCGACACAGCCTCCCTGATTCATGGACGACTTGCGGAGAGCGGGCAACAGGGGTGATTTCCGGCACTGCCCGCAGCACAGGTCGCCGCATCCGAACAGGCCGCACCCGTCATGGCACGAAAACGGCTCCGCGAACACATTCAGCGTACCCACGATCTTCCGGCAGGGAGGGCAGACCGTTGGACGGTCCCGGCCGTCCCGCAGGATGAAGCTTGTCTCCCGGCCGACTCCTCGCGGCGAACGGCGACGGGAGGGCAGGCTAGGTTCTCGTCGTCGGGAAACCCCGGCCCTTCCGAGGTGACGGACACTCTTCCGAGGGAAAACGCGCCTGGTACCGACGTCTCCGGATCCTCGTTCCCGATGCTGCTTCACGCGCCTGCCCATACCGGTCACTTCGTCAACGGGAAATGGCAGCAAACATGGTGTTGCCTTTCGACCTGCCGCAGTTCGGGAACAACCTGCTCGCACCGTTTCTGCGCATACCTGCAACGCGTGCGGAAGCGGCATCCGCTCGGCGGCCTGAGAGGTGACGGGATTTCGCCCGCGAGCACGGTTTCCCGACCGCGGCCGGATCGGCCTCTGTCGATGGCAGGAATGGAGGAAATCAGGCCTGCCGTATAGGGATGCGCGGGAGCATCGTAGATTCTTGCCGAATCCGCGACTTCGCAGAGGTTTCCGAGGTACATCACCGCGACCCGGTCACTGATGTTCTTGACCACCGCCAGGTCGTGGCTGATGAACAGCAGCGTCAGACCGTAGCGTTCCTTCATGTCTTCGAGGAGATTCAGGATCTGCGCCTGCACCGAAACGTCGAGCGCGGAAACCGGCTCGTCGCAGACGATGAGCTTCGGCTCCATGATCAGCGCCCGGGCTATGCAGATGCGCTGGCACTGTCCCCCGGAAAACTGGTGGGGCCGGCGTTCCATGCTGGTGTCCGGATCCACACCGACTGCGTTCAGCACCTCCCGCACCCTCTCGTCCCGTTCCTGTCGCGTGCCGACACCCGCGATCACCATCGGCTCTGCGACGATGTCCTTGACCTTGCGGCGTGGATTCAGGGACGAAACCGGATCCTGGAATATGATCTGCAGGCGATGACGCACTGGCCGCAATTCCGCCTGCGACATGCCCGTCAGCTCGGCGCCTTCGAAGAACACCTTGCCGGAAGTCGGCCTCGGCAACTGCAATATCGCCCGCCCCGTCGTGGACTTTCCACAGCCGGACTCGCCCACGAGGCCAAGCGTCTCGCCTTCTTCAAGGTCAAGGTCGATGCCCTGGATTGCCGCAAACCGTCCGTGCTCGGTCGCGTACTCGACCGACACGTCCCTGACCGACAGGATCGGGTCGTTCGGAGCCTTCACGGTTCTGTCCCGGCCAGCGGATACCAGCACGCATAGTGATGATCGGACCCGCGCATCGAGACCAGCTGCGGCGGGCGTTCGCGACAATCGTCACGCGCGTATGTGCAGCGCTCGTGGAAGCGGCATCCGCCCGGAACCTTCATCAGGTTAGGTGGCAGACCCGGTATCGAGTAGAGGCGTGTATGCGGCGGGTCCGACATGACGGGCACCGATTTCATCAGGGCTTCCGTGTACGGCATGCGCGGGTTTTCGAGCAGTTCGGCGGTTTCGCACCGCTCGACGATCTGGCCCGCGTACATGACGGCAACCTCGTCCGCGAAACCTGCGACGATCCCGAGATCGTGCGTGATGAGAATGATCGCCATGTTCCGTTGGCGCTGAAGTTGGCGGAGCAGCTGCAGGATCTGCCCCTGGATCGTGACGTCGAGAGCCGTGGTGGGCTCGTCGGCGATCAGCAGCTTCGGCTCTCCGGCAAGAGCGATGGCGATCGCGACACGTTGCCGCATTCCACCCGAGAGATGCATGGGATAGTTCCCCATCTGGCGCCCCGGATCGGCGATGCCGACCGAGCCCAGAAGTTCGATCGCCCGCTCTCGCGCCGGCCGGGACGACAACCCGCACCGCCGCGTCAGCACTTCGGTCAGCTGGCGGCCGATCTTCATGACCGGGTTGAGGGAGGACATCGGGTCCTGGAAGACCATCGCGATTTCGCGGCCACGCACCGCGCGCATTTCGCCCGCCGTGAGCTGGCGCAGGTCGCGACCTTCGAAAACGACCTTGCCCTGATACTTGACGGAACCGTCGTGGGCGAGGATGTCGATGATGGACCGCGACAGGACGCTCTTGCCGGAGCCGGATTCCCCGACGATGCCGAGCACGCGCCCATGTTCGAGCTTGAACGATACTCCATCAACCGCGCGGGCGATCCCCCTTGGTGTCACGAAGTGGGTCGAGAGGTCCTCGACCTCCAGCATCGGCGGTTGTTCTCGTGAAGCTCGGATTGTATCTGGATCTTGCATCGTGCCTCGGCCGGTTTGCACAAATTGCGACCGGGCGACAAGTGCACCTGTTTTCCGAGATTTGACCAGGTGCGAACAGGTCAGTCGCGACTCAAAGTTCCCAAAACCCTCTGGTCCCCACAGTCCTTGCCACCAGCCCCCGAAACCGTTGTGGTGTTTCGTGACGATCCCTGAATCAAAGTCTCATCACGATCCGACTTATCGAGGCGTGTTGCCGATGCCGCCGATCATCATGACTATTCTGACCCCATGGCTCTCCGGAGGGCCTGATAGTTCCGACTCACGCGCTGGACGTCCGGGTGCGCATACCCTGTTTGCCTGTAGCAGGAATCGAAGATATCAAGAGATTTCCGCATCAACGGCTCGGCCTCTTCGAGCCGGTTGGTTTCATGCAGCAGTTTCCCCAAGTTGTTCGAACGAACAGCCACGATTGGGTGTTGCGGACCGAAGGCAGCCTCATCGATCTCCAGTGCACGGCGCATCAGCGGCTCGGCTTCCTCGACACGACCGGTATCTCGCAGCAGGTTCGCCAGGTTATCCAAGAAAGGCACCACGTTCGGGTGCCGTTCACCACAGACGATCTCAGCGGCCTCCAGTGCACGGCGCATGAGCGGCTCGGCTTCCTTGGTGCAGTTGGATTTATGAAGAAGGCTTGCCAAGTGGCCCAAAAGAGGCACCGCGTCCGGGCGACGTTCGCCAAAGGCGACCTCCGCAACCTCCAAAGCGCGAAGCATCAGTGACTCGGCCTCCCCGAGTCGGTTGGTATGCTCCAACAGGTACGCCAGATTGTTCAACACCAATGCCCGCAGTTCCAAATTGGCGAGCGCCTCTGCCTCGGCAAGCGCACGATGTTGCTGCTATTCACACTCCTTCCACCTGGCGAGATCCATCAGCACTTTGCCAATTTGAAGACGTTGCTCGATCCGTTTCTCGGAATCGTCCACGCTTTCCAGCGTATCTTGCAAAAAGGCCAGCCTGGTCTCGGAGAATGTCAGCGGCGTCAGTCCTTTCCCCATCTCTGTCAGCCGGTGCGCAAACTCCTCGAGCCTGCCGCTTCGATACATTTCCCACGCCGAAACCATCTCTTCGATTTCGGAAAGGTAGTCTGTCGTGGATGGTGCACGCGCAACTGTGCGCGAGATCGCTCGGCTCACGCCGTCTCCGGCCAACGGCACGGCTTCGAGCACGTAGTTCTCCGCTTGCTCGGTAGCTCTGCGGCGAGCGGAGATTCTGGCCATGTTGAACTTGGCAACCGCTCGCTCCGTGGCGTCACCGACTTCGCTGAGGTAGTCGAGTGCCTTTTCCGCATCGTCACTGCCGTCATCGAGGAGCTTTTCGTACAGCTGCCGGCGCTTTTCCTCACGGGCCGCAATGTTCGGGTAGAAGATGGTGAAGAATTCGACCAGGAACGGCATGCGTCTGCGCGCGCCTCGAGACAGATTCATCGCGAGCCAGATATCGAAGAATCCCTCACGAATCGTGTAAAGTCGCGAGCGCCGGTCCCGTGGGTGCCGGGCAGCGCGGGGGTAGCGGGCATCGGTGAGGCGCTTGAGCAGAGACGAGGTTTCCTGCTGGCTCATGCGCATTCGCGTGGCGACGGCGGCCGGCGTTTTCTCCTGGTCGCGCATGCCCGCCAGACATTCAGGCAATGCGCGCTGCCCGGGTGGCAGATCGTTCAAACGCCCCTGATAGAACGGTGAGATCCGGTCGAGCAGGATGTGGAATTGATTCTGCACAATGTCGACCGACTCGTGGGCGATCAACTCGTAGAGCATCATTGTCAGCCGCGGGTTTCCCCCGGTCATCTGGTAGAGCGCTTTCAGTCGAGGACGCATCTCCTCCAGGCTCCCGAGAACGTCAGAATGTTCTTCCCATTCAAGATTCAGCCGGATGACCTCGACCGTTTCCTCAAAACTCAGGCTCTCCAGGATCTGAATGTCGAAGAAGTCATAGAACGGCTGTCCGACGTCAGTGATTCCGTCAAAATGCAGCGGCGCGGTGGCCACCAGCAGGCAGCCGTTTTCGGCCATGAAAAACTTGCGGAGAGCGGCGACATCATTCCTGTCGCGAATCTGCCGGGTCAGGATTTCGCCCAGGTTTTCGAGCATGACAAGCAGCGTTCGCCCGCGCCTGCGATTCTCCTCCCGGATTGCGGGCACCAGCGTGTCGACGACCCTGGCGTCGTCTTCCTCGGTTTGCACCGTGGCGAACAGTTCTGCCCACAACGGTTCGTCTTCGAGGACTTCCTTCAGAATCCTGCACACTCCTATCAGGAAATCGGCAAAGGACAGGGTTTGGTTGGACTCTTCCGGGAACCGGACGACGACGACGTTCGCATCGAGCGCTTCGTCCGAGTGAACGGCGTCTTCGATGCACGAGAGCAGGTGAGTCTTGCCAATGCCGCGCGGACCGATGAACAGCAGGTGGTTCTTAGACTTCCTGGCTACCGAACCACGCAAGGACTCGACGGCATTGTCCAGCAGGTGTGCACGCGCAACCGTTGTGCGGCGCAGGCGACCCGGGCTGGTCACGCCGGATCGATACAGTCCGAAATGAGAAGGGGAGACCGGTTCAGGCATGGTACTTCTTCCACCAGGATTTCAAGACACCGCTGGCGAAGTCGTAGGACCCCTCCTGAACCTCGACGAGGTAGAAATCGTTCTCGAGGTCGAGCAGCAACTGGTTGAACATCTGCCTACGCTCACGGTCCGGGAGCGTGACACCGAATTCCGTCAATGCTCGTTCGGTTTCCCGCATCAGTGTAACACGCCTCAACCCAGATTCACTCACGCTGACCTGCGACAGAAGCGCATGGGCAATCGAGCGTTTCGGATCTGCATAGTGTTGGTCGATCCTAGAACGGAAGTGCTGCAAACGGGTGCGGGCGGAGGGTCCGACGATCATCGCGCCGAAGATGGCATCAACATCCGCTGCGACGATCCTGCGTTGCTCGCGTTTCCACAACCGGTAGAGGTCCTGGGTTGCCATCTGCATGAAAAGCGCGATCGGACTGCCCAGGAGATTGATGAGCCGTTGCGGAACGTCGTCGTCAAACGAAACGCCGCATCCGCTCAGCATCTCCTTTACAAAGAACTCGATGCCGCCATCCGAGAGCAGAGGCAGGGGAACGTCGTCGAAATCGTTGACGAGATCCACCAGTCCGAGGGAATCGAGTGTCATGACCAGATTCACGGAGCCGCCGACCAACCAGCGGATTGAATCCTTCGCCGGTGCCGGATTGAATCTTTGGGTGCGAAACCAGGCGAGGAACTCGCGCAGCAATCCCTTGTTTTCCCGGGACAGGTTGAGCAGCATGTCGGGAAACTCGTCGACGATGAACAGAATCGGGACGCCGGTATTGCGGGCCCTGCCGAGAAACGTCGCTCCGTGCTGTCGCCAGTTCTTGTTCCAGTCCGGATCGCTCCGGCGTAGCGCTAGCTTGAAACCTGCAACACCGATCCCGTCGACTTTTCCCAGTACGACACCAACAAGTCCCCAATCCGCGGCAAGGCGATCGCGGACGAAATCCGGATGCGCGTCGTGGAATTCATCCAGAAGAACCTGAAAGAAATCGGCCGGATGGGCCAGGTCCTGGACGTTGATCAACACCACCGAGAACCCGTTCTCGGGATGATCACGCAAGTAACCCATGACGCTGGTTTTACCGGTTCGTCGAGGCGCCGTGAGCACCACATGGCCGGTGCGCAGCGTTCGCCACAATTCCGTCACGAACGCCCCCCGGAATCGCAAGTCGATCGAATTGACAGGTGCGCCGGTGTAGAATTCGGGGGTTCCTCTCAATTCAACGTCGCTTTTGTTGTAAATCTATTTTGTCGTAGAAATAGAGCGTCTGTATCGTGGGTTTTGTCCGTGGATGCCGGTTGAGCGGACGTCCGAATTGCCACTGCGCGTAAAGGCAAGGGAAAGCCGTCGGCTTGAGCCCAAAGGTCGAAGGATGTCACCCCGCACGGGCAGAAGGCGTTAACGGAAACGTGCTGCCTGAGAAAGAATGCAGCCCCGGACTGCCACTGATCCGCTGGTGAGACCGATCCGGGAGCATGGGGAAAACCGCAGTCCAGGTTTGGTCGATGTGACATCCTGCACCCGGCGAAACATCAATGAACGTTGCGATGTTGCCACGCGGGGCGAGCAGGGCGTGCATCTTCATCGGAGGGTTGGTCAGGCGCGCGTTGCTCTGATTGACAATTCTTGTAGCTGTTGTTATCCGTAACAACATGAAGGCGGACCGATCGAAAAGTCCCGCACGGTAGGTAATAGATGAAAACCCCTTCTTCGAGATCGTGCCGTGGCACCTGCCCACACCGGTTCCCAGAGTGAGCACCCCTTCAAATACAGACTGGCCCTCGTGGTGAACGGTGAATGTGTCCTGCGCCACGACGACGAGCGGAGGAAGGGCGATCACCGGCACTTGGGACATCGAGGAACCCTTCGCCTTCGCATCCTAGGAAGTGCTCTATGATGCCTTCCAAGCCGACATGCACCGGGTTCTGGCCCCTTCCCGCCTCAGCATCGTGAAGGCGTTGGCCGGGCAGGGAGCCTTGTCGATCCGGGAGGTTGCCCGGCGTGTCGGTCGCGACGTGCAGGCCGTGCATCGCGACGTGACCAGGCTCATCAACGCAGGGGTCATCGACCGCACTCACAAGGGGATCGAGTTTCCCTATGCCCGCATTCACTTCGAATTCGATGTGAGCGCCGCGTCTTAGCGCCGTTCGAGTCCTTCCGGGGGTGGCGTGCACAGGTCGAGAGCAAAAAACCTTCGGGATCAAGAAGCCGTCAGCCGTTCGCTACATTGCCTGACTTCGGCGGGCAGCGACTGGTCGGACCAAGGCAGGGAACGGCGCCGGCGCTCTGCGCGGGCAGGCATGGTGTCCCGAAGGGCCGCGCCGCCGCCAGCGGGTTGGCCCGGATCGCAGTTCCCGACAACCTGCGCTGGAATCATCCAAGGATCTGCAATCGCTCATCATCGCAGATCTCGGCAGATACGATTGACCATCCAGCGCCGGCGCGCCGAACGGTTCCCCGTGCGCTAATGGCAATAGCCGCCGCACCAACATTGCGCCGGGGTGGCCGTGCCGCCCCGGTTCACCCGCAGCGACGGAAATCCGCGGACGGACTTTTCCCCCGCCACAACAGGCATAAGACAGATCGCCGAATTGTCTTTGCAAGGCTGGTGTCATGACAGGCACTTGGGATTCTTAGTTCCCGTAACTGTTTGGCTCCCATAAAAAGGGAGGGTATTCTTGTTGATTTCGAAGTCCCCAGTTGGACTTCTCGAAGGCCGTTGACAGGTGATTCCCGGACAAACGCCGCCGATTGCGGCTGAGAGCATCGAAAATCTCCTGGATTATCGCCAATACTCAAGATTCTTGGTAACTACTCACCCGTTCACGATTGAGATCGGGGTTCTGTGTTTACCTGACCATCTCAGCGGCCCGTCCTGCGAGCGCGATCTGGATGGCGACGAGTGGATTGTAACCCATCGCAGCCATTGATTGCAGGTAACTTGAGATTCGGCACCAGTACTCGGCATAGACGCGGGTTCGGAAGCATCCGGAGACCTTCATCTTGACCTTTGCCATCCTGAGGCCCCTTTCTCCCGCATTGTTCGTAAAGCTGACATCGGGGTCGTGTATGAAGCGCAGCACGGCGTCTTCGTGTTTCTTGAGCCGCTCGTGCAGGTTGTGGGCATCGGACTTTGCGATGCGTCCGCGCTGGCCTTTCTTGCGCTTGGGGATTTCGGGCAGTTCCCCGGCTCCCCGTGTGAGGATGGTTCGGTATCGCTTGCGGATGGCGCGGTATTCGGCCTCGCTCAGGGTCCTGGTTTCGCTTGTGTTGACCCTGTGGCAGGCCTCGCACAGCAGTTTCTTCATCAGGCGTGCCCAGCGGTAACCGTTGGACTCGATAATGAAAGCCAGTTCACGCAGCAAATGAGCGCCACAGAGGCCGTGCCTGCATTTGTCGTAGGAGAAGTATGACGCCCAGCAGTCGTGGATCAGTGTGCCGGTGAAGCGGGGAATGATGCCGATGTCATCGATCGCTTCCGCCCCGCGCTTTCGATGCAGGAACTTCAGGGTCAGCGATCCGTCGGTGATGATATGCAGCCAGTGGTTCTTCCCATCGACCCGCATGCCGGTTTCGTCGGCATGCAGGGCCGGGCGCGTCAGCAGGCGTTCGATGGCGGCCTGTTCCCACGCTTCGAGCGCATCATGGAGGCGCCGGATGTAATTGAGGCAGGTGGCTTCGGATATCCTGAGGCCGGAGATCGCCTGCACCAGCGCGACGGTGCGCCGTAGCGAGAGCATGTGGGCGACCAGCAGGTTGATGATGAAGGCCATGAAGCCGACGCCGTATTGCCGCGGCCCCGGCATGGTGTCGGGGAACTGTCCCCTGGTTCGGGCCCGGCACTCGGGGCAGTCCTTGATCTCGGCATCGACCTTGTGCTCGACGACCTCGAAGATGATATCGAAGCTGATGCGCCGTTCGTGTGCCGTGGGCGTGACGCCGGACAGGTCGGCGCCGCAGGCTTCGCAGGTCTCGACGGTGATCGTCTCACTGGTGGTGACTTTCCGGAGATTGGCTCCGGTCTCATCGCCTGGTTCCTTCGCTCTGGCTCTGCGCCTGGAACGCGCCGCGGTCTCGTCCTTGTCATCCATCTGCGATGGAGGGATGCCGGAGTTCTTGCTGGTTTTCGGGGTGGTCTTTTCCAGCAGGATGGAGATCAGGATGCTCAGCAGGGTCATCAGGACCCGGATTACGGCGTCGACTTCGCCGGACAGCTTGCCGGCCGCACGCAGGGCCTCGACGTCGGCCCGCGCGGCCTCGAACTCGTCGCGCAGCGACTTCCCGTTCACCGTCGCCATGACCCGTCCTCGACCGCCATGACCGCGGCCAGCACCGCCAGGCGCTCGCCCGGGGGCATCGCCGCATAGCGCCGCGCCCAGTTCTCGGCCTTGCGCTTGACCGTCTGGCGATGGGTGAAGTTCCGCCCGGCAAACCGGGCCCAGTGAACCCGGTCGGGCGCGAAGTTGAACCAGATCGACTCGGTGACCACCGCCGCATGGTTGTTGACCTGCAGCGACAGGGACCGCCAGTCGGCAAGATGGGTCTCGTAGAGCCGGCTCGGGTAGCCGGAGATCATGACCTGGCAGTCCAGCGACTTCAGCAAGTCCAGCAGCGCCACATGCGACGCGTCGTCAAGATCGTGACGGTACCGGCGTTCGGAGCGCCGGGTTGCCTGAAGGTAGGGTGGATCGCAGTAAACCAGTTCACGGCCCTGGAAGGCAGGAACATTCTTTTGTTCTGACTGAGTTGTGTGAGGTGATGGAGATTTTGCCTTGAGCCGGCATTCAAGCTGGATCCGGCCGTGACATTGTTTGTCATTTGTGTGGTCTGGGGAATGTTCGCTTGCCGTGGACGGCTGTCATGGCTCTGCCCGGGTCCGCTGATGGGGTTTTCGGGCCTGTCGGGCACAGGTGTTCGCACCGCGCCGCTCGACGGCGCGTCCGGGTGCTTTCTGCTCCAGGTTTGCGTCTGCGGGATTATGCGGTTGGCGCGATCAGGATCGCGTCGAGGGCCTCCTGCGCCCGTGCGGCATAATGGCGATTGGCCTCGGGCATGAAACGGAAGCGGCCGCCACAGCGCACGATGGCGATGGCCGCGTTGGTCAGGCAGGCGAGATTGCGTGGCATGTGCCGCACATACGCCCGGCATCGGTCTTCGTCGTAGGTGAAGTCTCGAACGTAGTGGACCCGGTTCTCGATGTGCCAGTGGTTGCGCACCAGGGCCAGCAATTCCTCGGGTCCGGCACGCGCGGCGTCGAGCGAGGTCAGGCTCCAGATCACTTCGGTGCTGCGCTCGCCGGTCTTGATGACCTCACGCTCGCGCGTGATGCACAGTGCCTGCTGGCGTCCGTGGAGAGCGGCGTATCCGTCCCATTCGGCGCCGGAGAGGTCGACGACGGCACAGCGGCGTCGCTCGATCCGGCCATGGCCCTTGTCGATGGTTTCGTGCCAGGGCGCGTTGGTGAAGTCGATCGCCTTGAGCTCGTTGTGGATGGTTTCCTGGTTGTCCTTGATGGCGCTGAGCACATAATCGGCATCGCTCTCGAGCAGGTAACGCGCGGTCTCGTGCTGGGCATGCATCGCGTCGAGGGTGACGGTGCGCCCGGCGAGACCGAGCCCGCTGGTGAGTTTGCGCACGGCCGGGATTTCGTTGCTCCTGGCATCGACCTCGACCTGCTTGAGGACCAGTCCGGTCCCGTGCTCGACCGCGGCGACCATCATGCGCCGCCCGTCTTCGGTCTGCTTCGAGGCGCCCCGGATGTCCTTTCCGTCCATGGCCACGGGGGCATGGGCGTCGCCGTGCTGGGCGGTCCATTGGCTGATGGCGTTGTCCAGCGTGTCGGGCGGCAGCTGGGCGAGGATGGTGTGGAAGGTGGTGGTGGTCGGCGCGGTGTAGCGTTGCTTGCTCTCGCTCCAGAACGCGCCCACGGCCTCGAGTTGCTCCTGCGCGAGCAGGGCGGCGAACTGGGCGAAGGCGGTCACGCCCCGGTAGCCGGCAAGCCGGGCCGCGACCGCGATCGCCAGAATGGTCCTGAGCGGATAACGCTTGCCCCGGGCATGGCGGCACTCGGGCACGTCGCCCAGGCATTCGAACAGGCTGCGCAGCCGCGGCGTCGCCATCGGTTCGCCGTGTTGCCCGGCCCCCCAGTGTGGCGGTGTCTCGCTCCGGCCCAGCGCCTCTGTGGCGCCCTCTGTCAGTTCGTACACGAAGATCTCCTTGGGTTGGCCATGATGGCGCCAGCGCGCCGCGCCGCCGGGTTCGCGGGCAAAGCCGCGCGTGAAGCCCAGGGAGCGCCAGTTCGACGCGCGGTAGCAGGTCCCGGCAAAGAGCGCCGGGTCCACGAACGTCTCCGCCAGAAACACCGGAAAGCCGTGAACCGCCTGCATGTCCGCAGACAGCCGCCGCAGGCTCAGCCCCAGAACCCGCGAGGCCAGGTTGCGCACCCGTTCGGGCGTGAGGATGACGAAACGGGAATTGTTGGCGATCAGGTGCAGACGACGGAACTGCTGCTCGGACGTCCAGCCGATCCAGCGGTCGCGCGCAGCCAGCTTGAAGGCGCCGGATTGCCAGCCGATCAGTGCGAGCCAGGTCTCACCATGCACCGCGACATGGCGCAGGCCCTTGCCGAACACGCCATGGAACGACAGGTAATGGTGCTCCTCCACCAAACGGTCCCAACGCCGGTGCTCCCGATCACCCCAGGTCGGGCGCACCGAAACAGAACGCAAGTCAATCAACGAATCAGGGGCCGGCAGCGTCTCCATGACCCGCACTGTGCCATAGCGAAAACAGAATGGCCAGTACCTATATCAGGCCAAACCCATCACCTTGCGAACAAAAGAATAGCCCTGCCCTGGAAGGGGAAGGCTTCAAGGAAACTGAATGCGCACCCTTGGTGCAACTCTACCGGGTAGTCGCAGGTGAAGCCGTCAATGGCGCGCTGATCAAGATCGATGCCGATGTTGCGCTGTGCGGGAAGCTTCCGCTTCATGATCGCGCCGCCCCCAAGAAATGGCTCGATATACACATCGTGCGGCGGCTGGGACGCTACAATCGCCTGGCAAAGACCAGAGGTCCCCTTCGAACCAAACCACATTGCCATCGACCGAACCAACCCCGCGTCAAAACCGGACGCAGCCTCGATAGGACGTCAAACCTATGTTGTCAACAACGAAAAACCGAAAGTGATCAAAAGGGGTGAGTAGTTACGATTCTTGTAAGTTTGCCTGAAATTACGCTCAATTCAGTTGTGCGGTGGCATGAGTTCTCGAATTCTCTCTTGCGGGTTGTAGCGATAGCACGCGGTTCTTCCGGATTTGAGCTGTCTGATGGCGTCATTGACGGAAGGACAGTTCTCCGTGTCTCGGAGCGATGCCCCGTCAAAGCGGACTTTCTTGTCATCCATTTCCCGAGGACTGCCACCTTTCCGACCGCTTATTCTCGCGGCGGCGAGACCGGCCATCGCATTTCCGATGATCGATTCGAACCGAAATTTATCGAGGCCGTAGTCATGCGAAAGAACGGGCACCCGTCCGGTATGCTGGCAACGATCTCCCGTGTGAACAACCTGACCCGCGCAAGGCGCCGGTCCACGGGGACCGATTCTGATCGAGGGTCGAAACCAGTGCGTAACTGACGAGCATTTCAGATCTCCAGAAATGTTCCAAAATGGCAATTCCCCAGTCAAAATCGGAAAAGTTGTAATGGAGCATGGAAAAGGAATTTCAGATCGGGTCAATTCGCGTCCTCATCGATCCGGCTCCGACCTGTTCCTGAAACCGTCGTTTCGGGAACGACCCGGAATCCGCCCAAAAAGAGTCGACTCTGACCGTCATCGCAACTAGGTTGTCATTGTGCGCAATTCAGGAGATTTCAACCTGTGGCTGACGCTACATTCATTCGCACTCTTGAGGAGAATGGCATCACGCGTTCAGCGGCCGAAGCAATCGCTGAAGCCGTCGACCGACGGCGGGGACCGCGCGACGATCCCTGGATGCTGGCCTATGCGGCGTTGCTGACAGCTCTTCTTGTCGGCGGTTTCGGCTGGACGGCGGCCCAGTTCAACGCCCTTGACGGTAAGTTCAACGCCATTGACGGCAAGTTCAACGCCCTTGACGGCAAGTTCAACGCCCTTGACACCAAAATCGACGCCCTTGACACCAAAATCGACGTTCACGGCGAACGGCTGGTCCGGATCGAGACCGTGCTGTCGGAACGCCTGCCCGCGCTACAGCAGTTGCCATAGCCATCCCGAGACGCACTTCGGATGACGAAAGTGCGGGAAATGTCACATTGCCTGTCCGTGTTGCTCTCGGGTCGCCGCCCGTCGCAAGCTTGATCGGGCAGACCAGGGGTTGTCCCAACCAGCGCCGCTCCCCACGCGAACTGTCGCCGATGCCAGAGAGTTTGCCAGATTCGCGTTGAAACACGCGCCGTCTGGATTGCCCGATCCCTTCGTTTTCAGCAAAAGGTCTGCGTGGAATAGACTTTTCCGTCCTTCGCGATGGCTACACCCATGCCCGACCTGTCATACAAAGCCTTGAGAATATTTCTCTTGTGCCTTTTGCTGTTCATCCAGCCAGTCACCACTCTTTGTGCCAGTCCTTCCAGCGTAAACCAGTCATACGATACAATCCTGCCATTTCGCTTTTTGTATGACTTGTACAACCAAGCCAGGAACATTCTTTTGTTCTGACTGAGTTGTGTGAGGTGATGGAGATTTTGCCTTGAGCCGGCATTCAAGCTGGATCCGGCCGTGACATTGTTTGTCATTTGCGTGGTCTGGGGAATGTTCGCTTGCCGTGGACGGCTGTCATGGCTCTGCCCGGGTCCGCTGATGGGGTTTTCGGTCCTGTCGGGCACAGGTGTTCGCACCGCGCCGCTCGACGGCGCGTCCGGGCGCTTTCTGCTCCAGGTTTGGGTCTGCGGGATTATGCGGTTGGCGCGATCAGGATCGCGTCGAGGGCCTCCTGCGCCCGTGCGGCATAATGGCGATTGGCCTCGGGCATGAAACGGAAGCGGCCGCCACAGCGCACGATGGCGATGGCCGCGTTGGTCAGGCAGGCGAGATTGCGTGGCATGTGCCGCACATACGCCCGGCATCGGTCTTCGTCGTAGGTGAAGTCTCGAACGTAGTGGACCCGGTTCTCGATGTGCCAGTGGTTGCGCACCAGGGCCAGCAATTCCTCGGGTCCGGCGCGCGCGGCGTCGAGCGAGGTCAGGCTCCAGATCACTTCGGTGCTGCGCGCGCCGGTCTTGATGACCTCACGCTCGCGCGCGATGCACAGTGCCTGCTGGCGCCCGTGGAGAGCGGCGTATCCGTCCCATTCGGCGCCGGAGAGGTCGACGACGGCACAGCGGCGTCGCTCGATCCGGCCATGGCCCTTGTCGATGGTTTCGTGCCAGGGCGCGTTGGTGAAGTCGATCGCCTTGAGCTCGTTGTGGATGGTTTCCTGGTTGTCCTTGATGGCGCTGAGCACATAATCGGCATCGCTCTCGAGCAGGTAACGCGCGGTCTCGTGCTGGGCATGCATCGCGTCGAGGGTGACGGTGCGCCCGGCGAGACCGAGCCCGCTGGTGAGTTTGCGCACGGCCGGGATTTCGTTGCTCCTGGCATCGACCTCGACCTGCTTGAGGACCAGTCCGGTCCCGTGCTCGACCGCGGCGACCATCATGCGCCGTCCGTCTTCGGTCTGCTTCGAGGCGCCCCGGATGTCCTTTCCGTCCATGGCCACGGGGGCATGTGCGTCGCCGTGCTGGGCGGTCCATTGGCTGATGGCGTTGTCCAGCGTGTCGGGCGGCAGCTGAGCGAGGATGGTGTGGAAGGTGGTGGTGGTCGGCGCGGTGTAGCGTTGCTTGCTCTCGCTCCAGAACGCGCCCACGGCCTCGAGTTGCTCCTGCGCGAGCAGGGCGGCGAACTGGGCGAAGGCGGTCACGCCCCGGTAGCCGGCAAGCCGGGCCGCGACCGCGATCGCCAGAATGGTCCTGAGCGGATAACGCTTGCCCCGGGCATGGCGGCACTCGGGCACGTCGCCCAGGCATTCGAACAGGCTGCGCAGCCGCGGCGTCGCCATCGGTTCGCCGTGTTGCCCGGCCCCCCAGTGTGGCGGTGTCTCGCTCCGGCCCAGCGCCTCTGTGGCGCCCTCTGTCAGTTCGTACACGAAGATCTCCTTGGGTTGGCCGTGATGGCGCCAGCGCGCCGCGCCGCCGGGTTCGCGGGCAAAGCCGCGCGTGAAGCCCAGGGAGCGCCAGTTCGACGCGCGGTAGCAGGTCCCGGCAAAGAGCGCCGGGTCCACGAAGGTTTCCGCCAGAAACACCGGAAAGCCGTGAACCGCCTGCATGTCCGCAGACAGCCGCCGCAGGCTCAGCCCCAGAACCCGCGAGGCCAGGTTGCGCACCCGTTCAGGCGTGAGGATGACGAAACGGGAATTGTTGGCGATCAGGTGCAGACGACGGAACTGCTGCTCGGACGTCCAGCCGATCCAGCGGTCGCGCGCAGCCAGCTTGAAGGCGCCGGATTGCCAGCCGATCAGTGCGAGCCAGGTCTCACCATGCACCGCGACATGGCGCAGGCCCTTGCCGAACACGCCATGGAACGACAGGTAATGGTGCTCCTCCACCAAACGGTCCCAGCGCCGGTGCTCCCGATCACCCCAGGTCGGGCGCACCGAAACAGAACGCAAGTCAATCAACGAATCAGGGGCCGGCAGCGTCTCCATGACCCGCACTGTGCCATAGCGAAAACAGAATGGCCAGTACCTATATCAGGCCAAACCCATCACCTTGCGAACAAAAGAATAGCCCTGACAACCAAGCCTGATGAATGTTTTCGCCAAGTCCAAAAGTGTAATTGGGCTGGTCATCCTTTCGGCAGCTGTATCCCGCCAAATCACCTCTGTCCGTGGGACCACGTCCTTCGGGACTTGTATGCGCAAAATAAGCGCGCTTCGCCATGTCTTCGCTGTGTGAACGGGCTATCTGTCTGAGCGTCCCTATGTGTTTGAGCGGGGGCAATCCATGTCTGACGCGCCTGGCATTGACAAGCTCGTGTAGTCGGCTTTCCAATTCGCGTATGTCTATGACTGGCTTGACTGTTGACAGGTGACTTCGGGCTTGTGCGTCGTCGTCCGACGCGAGCAGGGAGGCGAAGGCCGCAAGCGTGAACGCCGCGACGAAGCGGGCTGGACGGGATGTCCGGCACTCGGATGTTACTTCATGGCCGGGGACCCATCGCCACCACCATTTCATAACGCTGCCATCATTCTGGTGCTTCCCAGGAAACTGGTTGAATGCGGAAACCTGAAAAGGTCAATCCGTAAGGTGCATATTTCAACACGAAACTGGCCAAAACCCTCCACCACCCGCAAACGACCCCACTTTTTCCGGGTACGGGATCCAATTTGCCCGTGCTTCTGCACCGGATAGGCTGAACAGGACGCACAGGCACCAAACATGGGGAGGTTTTCGCCCTGCCCGACTTCTGCACTGAATATCAGCGAACGGCGGTTGTCCATTGCGTTCGGTATTGCCCCCCGATCCATGCCGCCTCGATCAAGGCCGCATCGGTGATCCCGTGAATTGCCGCCATATCCTGCGCCATTGCCGGACCGGGCCACCGACGCCGACGTTGACCAGGCCGAGAGTGGAGCGCATTTCCGGCGATCTCGGGATTGCCGGCCAGTGCTTGTTCCCCTGGTACGCATGTCCTAACAGGGACACTCCTGAACGGTGCATGGCGGATTCTCCGTTCGCGCCAGGGCGTGGTCACACATGAGTCATAGCTTGATTCGATGCCTTCAATTTTCACGGAAGGAAGAGTGACGGAACGCACGATGGCGCAAATCGAGTCCGGCACATCCAACCTCTTGTGCAACTGCGCGGGTGCCAAGGCAGGCGACCGGATTCTGCTGGTCGGCGAAGACGTTGAGAATCCCTACTTCGCCCCGGAACTGTGCAGGACCGTGGCGCGCGTTGCCGAAGGCATGGGGATGAAACCCGAAGTGATCATGGCGGCTCCCGTGCCGGATGCTGCCCGTTTCCCGCAGAATGTGCGCGATGCGATGGACCGGACGGAGAGCACCATCTTTTTCTCGCGACTCGGCGATCAGGTGCGATTCAGTTTGCCGAAACGCAAATCCAGGCCGGTGATGACCTATACGCTGGGGCTCGACTACCTGGCGGCACCTTTCGCGTCGGTCGACTTCCGCGTGATGAAGCGGATGCATGATGCACTGCTCGAACTGATCCTGGATTCGCGCGGCTATCAGATCACGGGGGACTGCGGCACGAACCTGACCGGCGAGATCAGGCCCCGGCGCGAAGACCCGGTCGCCGAGTTCGCGGTCGAGTTGTTCCCGGTAATGATCTTTCCGCCGATCAACTGTGACCGGATGAACGGGACACTTGCGATCCGTCTTTTCGTCACGTCGACGTCCACGCGCGCGTACAGCGGCAGCACGCTGGTATTGGACAGGCCGATCCTTGCACAGGTCGAGAATTCGCGGATGACCGCATTTGACGGTCCGGCCGACCTGGTGGCGCGATTGAGAGCCCAGTTGGAGCGCGCGGCGGAGTTGACCGGAGGCGACGCGTACCGGATCAATTCCTGGCACACCGGGATCAACCCGCACACCTTCTTCAATGGCGACCCTTATGCCAATCTCGAACTCTGGGGCACCGTCGCATTCGGCTCGCCCCGTTATACCCACATGCACGCGGCAGGTGATGATCCGGGAGACGCGGCCTTTCACCTGATGGATATGACCATTTCCTTTGACGGGAAGACCGCGTGGGACCGCGGCCGGTTCATTTTCCTGGACACACCGGAGATCCAGGCAATCATCGGTGCGGACAAGCGCGAGTTCCTGAATTCTTCCGTGATGCATGACATCGGCATCTGAAAGACGGCCAGTGTGCGGTGTACGGTGACCGGCACCGGAATGCCCGGATTGACGATATCGAACCGGGTCAGGCCGCAGGTGACCCGGCCAAAGTTCACGATGCGGTGAAAAGCCCCGACGGTCGTGGCGAGAACATGTACCCGGCCATGCCGCAGGCGCCGCGCGCGATTGAACCTGCAAACGTTCACGACCTGGCGGTGCTGCAAAACCCGGCAACCTTCCCGGCGCCTGGCTCACCGCGTTCGCGCCGAGCAGTGTCGCTGTCCGTGGAGGCGCGGCCGAGAACACGCGCGGGCGCCAGGACGCCGCCGGGCGTCTCGGTCCGATGCATGTGCCCGCATTGGCCGCCCACGCGGGCGCCGCGCGCACGGCCCGCCACCGCCGCGGATGCACTGCCGATGGGCGACCGCAAGCGGGAGGCCTCGGTGGAGATCATCCAAGGCGCAGCTCCGCCGCCGGCGGACACTGAGTGACGGATCAGTGCCTGAAGGCGCGGGCGCCAGACGGCACGCCGGAAACCCTGTTGGTGATGCCGGACGAACGCGAGGCGCGGGCCAGGCTCAAGACCCGCCAGTCGATCCATGACTGGTGCAAGAATGGCCGGACCGTCGGGTGGCAGAACGCCAGGCGCAGCTTTGTGAACCCGGCGGCGCAACTCGACGAGCGGAACCGTCCGCTGCCGGGGCTGAACCATGCGGTCGTGCAATTTGGCGACGGTTGTGTGCGCGGGTCTGGCTAACGACGCCTCTGCCTTCGCTCGACGGCGCCACGCCATTCGCACTTCAGGCGCGTGGCGAGATCGAGCCTGCGGCGGACGCCTCCCAGGGAGACGTTCAAGGCGACAAAGGGTGACCCGCGGATACGACCCTGACCCACTTTACTCAGGGCTGCACGCGGTGCGTCTGGAACGCGTTTTCCGCGTGATTCATCGAAGCCATCGCGCCGCCCCGCTGTCGCTGAAGTCATTTTCCAGTCAGCCACTCATCGAAACGTACCTTGATCCGGTCATAGAGACTGGCATACCATTCGGTGTCCTTCCGGATCGCGGTGCCAAAATGCATGGGATTGGTCGGAAGGTGATGGCGGATGTCCACTCCTGTCTCAGCGTGGGTCGACACGAGTTCCATCGACGACCGCCGCGCTGGACCATATGGAATGTACTTGGTCTGGTCCGCGAGCGGTCGCGTGCCAGTGGCGAATCGGACAAATGTCAGAACATCATCAAGATTCCGTGTTCCCTTGGGAATTCCCCAAGCCCCAAGTTCGTAGATCTGGGCGTCCCAGATGATCTCGATAGGGTGACCGTGAATGACCGCGGCGTCAAATGCCCTTCCGTTGAATGCGGACGCCATTGTTACTTCACCACTCACAAGCAGTTCCAACGGCGTGTTCACGGTTGTCCACCAGCGGACATGGTCCCGAATGTCGTCGAGCCTCTCGAATGCAAGCCATAATCCCCGCCTGGTGCTCAACGACTGATATAGATCTTCACGCGGCACCCCATATGACCTGAGTGCCCACTCGAGATTCGCTTCAGGGACCTTCTGCAGGCTCCGTGTCCCGGGGAACCGCTCCAAATCGAAGAGATCCTCGATCCGGCTCGGTCGATTGCCGGGAAATGCATCGCGGTTGTAGGCAACGACCATGGCATAGACGATCGGTGACACTGCGCACTCACTTAATGCACCATCGATGAAGTCCTGTTCGGCTGGCGTTCCATCGGGGGCAGGGAGAAGAATCGCGTGATCAATCCGCTCCAGCAGCCCTTGCTTGCAAGCCGCACGATTGTCGGCCATGGTCATGTCGATGAGGTCCCACTCAGTCTCGCCGTTACCAACCTGACGGCGAAGTTCCACGAGTCCTCCATCGTACCTTTCAATGTTGACGCCGATCCCGAATTCCTTCGTGAACGGTTCGAAATACGCCTTTTCCTGGCTATATTGATAGGGGCCACCCCAAGTCGCCACGGTGATGGCACGACCGGTGGATTCGTCGGCCAACGGACCGTTTTCCACATTCGGCCAAGGCAATGCAATGCAAAGGGTAGCAAGTCCGATTGCGAATCGAACTGCATCGGGTTGCATCGGTCTTTTGGCCATCAGGAGGTCAAGCACCCGCATTCTCCTCGCGGCGAATGTCGTTCATGGTGTCCAGGTATGCCTTGACGATACTCGCCTCAAATACAACACCCTGCATGCGTCTGCTTTCGAGATCTTCAAGCACCGGGATACTCTCTCCGACAAACTCTCCCATCTCGGACATCGCCTGCCAGACGGATGTTTTTCCGGTCAGAATCAGGGCCTCGGGCTGAGCTATTCGGGCGACGGTGACGTCGGAGTCGATGCCGCCCCTCTGTTTTCGAGCGACGAGTTCGTCGAGCTTCACGGTTCCGAGATAGGCACCGTCGGCGTCGATCACGTATCCTTCGTGCTTCCGTTCCTCAAGAAGACGCGACTCCGCCTCGACGAGAGATACGTCTGGCGCGATTCGAGCGTAGTCCTGCGTCACGTAACATTCGATGAGGCGGCGGTCGAGGATGACTTTGTCGCGGCCAGCGGAGAGGTCAAATCCGCGCATTCCGAGTTGCACATCGAAAAGGGAACGGCCGAATACCCGGTATGAAACGAGGTTGGAGAAGACCACGCTGACCATTGCGGCCGTGGCAAGGTCGTAGTTTCGTGTCAGTTCGAACACGATCAGGATCGTCGTAAGGGGAGCCCCGATCACCGCACTCGTCACTGCGACCATCCCACAAATCGCGTAGATGGCGAGATCGGAACGCAGGTCACCGAATACCAGTTCCGCGCCGTTTCCTGCCAACGCCCCGAACAGGATCCCAACCAGCAATGATGGGCTGAATACCCCGCCAGCAAACCCGAATCCGATACACAGGGCAGTTGCCAAAAGCTTTGCGGTCAGGAGAAACGCCAGTTCTTCGGGAGCAAACGCATGATCGATGACGGCAAAGCGAAGCGTTTCCTTTCCGATACCGAGAATGTCGGGTAGCCAGATCGCGGCCAATCCCAGGATGGCCCCGGCCAGCATCGGCTTCAGGTAGTCCGCGACGGGCAGCCGTTGCGAAATCCGGTTTGCCAGCAAAATGGAGCGCATGTAGATCACGGCGATGAAAGCACCGACTATTCCGACGACGATGAACCCCAGAAACTCAGGCGCAAAATTCACGTTTATGGCCTCTACCCGGAACAACGGGGGGCGTTCGAAGACGACATCGGCCATGACATGCCCCACCGTGGCCGCGACTGTGATCGGGGCAAAGGCGCGGAGCGAGTAATGCCTGAGTATGACCTCATGCGCGAAGATGATCCCTGCGATGGGAGCGCTGAATGCGGTTGAAATCGCGGCGGCAACGCCACAGCCTACGCCGACGGTTGCCATCCACCGGTTGTCCTGATTGAAACGGGCAACAAGAGAACCCAGCGTTGCCCCGAGGTGCGTAAGCGGCCCATACTGGCCCACTGATGCGCCGGCACCGAGAGACACGACGCTGGCTACCGCAGAGAGGAATCCGGTTCGGACAGGAATTCGGCCGTCCATCGTCTGAACCGACCGGATGATATCGGGAGGACCATGCGAACGTCTCCCCGGGATCGTCCTGTGGATGAGTCCGACGACAAGCCCGCCGGCTGCGGGAACGCAGATCGTTGCGAGAAGCAGCAACCGTTCATCGTCCACCATGAAACGGCTGCGCGGAGAAATCAGAAACCATTCATTGAGGACGGCGACCAGTTCCACGAAACCGACGGCGGCCAGTGATGCCAGGGCACCCGACGCAATGCCGAGAGCAACGATCAGGGCGATCCGGTTAGCGATTTTCAACACGGTTTGCATGGCCGGCCGCGGTCGATCACGGGCATAACTTCATGGGCGACACGCAGGCAGCGACGGATCGAGCAGATTCAAGGCCAGGAAGTCACTTGCAGTTTCACACGACGGATTCGTCTTCGAATTTTGCTCCGGGGTGACGCGTCAGACAAAGGTATCCAACTGTTGCCGAACCACCCGCTGATGTCAATGCCGGGAGCCGGCTACCGGGAGTGTGCTGCCCGTTTCCGAATTTTTCGGTCAGCCGAGAGCACTCGGACTTTCCCGCGGAGGAAGTCCACTGACCTCCGGCTCTTGAGCCAGCACGTGACGGCAGGCATGGCATCGGCATCCTTGACGTACCGGTGACTTTCGGGCCGTTTCATCCCGCGGCCTGATGATCTCCACCGGTAACGGCACCGCCGCGACCTGTCCCGGACCGACGATGGCGGCGCCGGGGACCGCATGGTCGTGCCCCACCCGTCTCATCATCGGTTCCCTTGTTGCCTGTCCGGCCCGAGCAGTTCGGGCAACCGATCCTGCGGGAGTTCAAGCACACCGTGCCGCCGAGGGCGATCAGAGTCTCGTGGTTGAGGCCGCTCCGGCGGCTGCGCAGTGCGATCAGCGCGCCGCGATATTCGAGGTTCCTGACGACGTCGATGATGACCGCGTCGAAATGCTGCGACGGCACCGGGTCGAGGAGGTTCCGCACCTGGCAGCCACAGGGGATCGTCCCCATTTCCAAGAACGCGAGGCAGTTCGGGAGACCGCGGCGTTCCGCGAGCAGCTTCTGATGGGCGAGAAAGGGCGAACTGGTGATGAATGCGGAAAGGCCGCCAAGCCGGCATCGGCCATGGAGTATTGACGGTTCTTCCCGCTGCGCGGCTCCCGCATGTTGGCGCGGCATTCCGGCAGGCGGGCGAGACATCTGCCGAACAACTTCATGAGGAGGGAGGAATCACGGAATGGCCGGAAGGTGAATCCCCTGGGGGCGGAATTCCGGGGAAACCCGTTGAAAATCAACGGGGGGTGCATTTCCGAATCACTACCGGCCCTCCGCGTAAGCTGGCGTCACGCAACGCAAGAAAACTCACCGTTTGATAAAAAAACCATTAATACAATATTTTACGCGTCCAAATCTCCATATTGAGAACTGCTGGCTGACGAACGTCTTAATGACTTGTGCCGACAAATGCCCAGCGTTTAGACTTCGGCATTCGCTGCTCGTGCCGAGTGCGGGGGACTCAGGCAATTCGGGCAGGGAATTGTGACAACGTAATCGGGGCAAGGGGGGTCAACAATGTCCACCAATCATCACAATGCACATCTGGTTGCACGATCCGGAGTCTTTACCGGGCTGCACCCGGGGATGGGAATTGCTGCGAAGGGGATGGTGGTCGCATTCGTGCTGTTCACGGTCCTGAATGTGGAGTTCGCTGGCGGGATCTACGGAGCCATCCGAGGTTGGATCGAGACGGCTCTCAACTGGTACTACATTTCCGCCGTCATCGTCATCTTCGCCGTCTGCGTTTTCCTGATGTGCTCGAAATGGGGAACCATCAAGCTCGGCGACGATGACAGCAAGCCGGAATTCTCGAACTTTTCCTGGTTTGCGATGCTGTTTTCCGCCGGCGTCGGCATCGGCATCCTTTTCTTTGGCGTTGCCGAGCCGATTTTCTATTTCGACAATTCCGGTGCGTTCGGATACCCGAACAATCCGCACGCGGACATGCAGGGCAACCTGGATATGACCGTGGCCCGCGGAATCGATGCCATGCGGGTGACCTATTTTCACTGGGGATTCCATGCATGGTCCGTCTACGTCATCGTCGGGTTGTGCCTTGCCTATTTCGGATTCCGGAAAAAGCTCCCGCTGACGCTCCGGTCGTCCCTACATCCGCTGATCGGGGACCGGATCTATGGTCCCATCGGGCATGCGGTGGACCTGCTGGCGGTTTTCGGCACGGTCTTTGGCGTGGCGACATCGCTCGGTCTCGGCGTCAGCCAGATGGCCGCGGGTCTGAACGTGCTCTTTGGCATCAGCGATGGAATCGTGACGAAGCTGACCCTGATCCTGGTGATTTCGGTCATCGCCACGGTCTCGGCCGTTTCGGGTGTTGGCAACGGAATTCGGATCATCTCCGAGTGGAACATCTGGCTTTCCATTATCCTGCTTGCAACCTTCGTTGCCGTCGGACCCTTCCAGTGGCTGATGAGCTTTTTCGTGACGTCAATCGGGGACTATCTCTGGAATTTCGTACCCATGGGCTTCTGGACGGCCAGTGAACCTGGCAGTGCCGCCTGGCAGGGGGATGGACCATCTTCTACTGGGGATGGTGGATATCCTGGGCGCCCTTTGTCGGCATGTTCATCGCCCGAATTTCCCGCGGTCGGACGATTCGCGAATTCATGGTCGGGGTCATGTTCGTCCCGACGACGATTTCCTTCTTCTGGCTGTGCATGTTTGGCGGCAACGCCATCTGGCAGGAACTGAACGCTGTCGGTGGGCCGGGTGTCGCCGGCGGTGCGGGCGTCATCGAAACCGTGCGGAACTGGGATCTGCCAGCGGCTCTCTATGGGGCAATCGGCAATCTCGGCACCACATCCTGGATGGGTGACATGAGCTGGATCAGCTGGCCGCTGTCAGCCCTGGCGACACTGCTTCTCGCCTCCTGGTTCATCACGTCCTCCGACTCCGGAACGCTGGTCATTACGACCATGCTGTCGATGGGCGATGACGATCCGCCCAAGGTTTTCCGGGTCGTCTGGGGGCTTGGCGAGGGATTTGTCGCCGCCGTTCTTTTGCTCGCCGGCGGCCTGGGTGCGCTCCAGACGGCGTCCATTGCCGCGGCGTTTCCGATCTCATTCGTGCTCCTGGCCATGACGTGGGGGCTGGTGAAATCGCTCGCCGAGGATTCCAGCGCGGTCATGCCGCCAGCGGAGAGGACCGCTCCTGACGGGACTCGGCTAGCTCAGGAACTGCATGGCTGACCCATTGCGCAACCGGCCGTCCGAACGCCGGGCAAGCCGGTAAGCCCAGTCGTCATTGTGCCGGCCCTGAACGGGCCGGCGCAGCTTTTTTTCCGGAAGTCTCCCGAACCGGGTGTTCCGGGGTTTCGGTGTTCGTTCGCCTCGCGAATCGGTTCACGCGAGAGCCCGAAGACAGGGACCGATGGCCTGCCGGGCGAGGTGCCAGAGGCGCCGGAAACGATTGCCGGAACGGGACGGAATTCCAGTCGTTGCGATTTGCCCCAAGCGCCGGCCGCAACACTCATCCAAATCACGAGGCCAGGGGTCGTGACCTCCGCGATTGAATCGAGGCCGGCCACGACCAGGTGAAATCCGGTTTCCCGGTGCGCCCTCCGGGATTATCCCGCTCTCCGCGTGACAGAACCCGGGACCCGGCGGCATCACGGCGGTCTGCCGGGATGCCGCCGGGATGCTCCTAGTCGTGGTTCCGCCGGTGCCCGCGGTCACCGTGGCGGTGCCAGCGATCGTTCATGGAGAGTCCGCCATCGCCGTCACGGTCGAGCCGCCTGACAATATCGGCCAGCGGCAGGTCGTACTCGGCGCGGGTGATGATCGCGTCGCCGTCGGTATCGAGCATCTGGAAGATACGCACAGTGAGCGGGCGCGTCGTCTCTTGCCAGAGTCCCGCGAACTCTTCCAGATCGAGGTTGCCATCGCTGTTTGCATCGTGCGCGGCGTGGCGGGCGTTGCGCAGTTCGTCGATCTCGACCTGCGAGAGACTGCCGTCACCGTCCGTGTCCATGGTCTCGAACACCTCCGTTGCGGTCACCCCGAAATGTCCAACTTCGAGGAAGTCCTTGTCGTCATCGAAGCCGCCGTCGCGGTGATTGGCGTAGGTGATCCCCGCGGCGAGTGCGCCGCCGCCGAGCACTGCGGCGACGGCGATCGCAGTCATTGTCTTCGTCTTCGTTTTCATTGTTCCACTCCTGAACCGGTTGTTGGTCGTGGAATGAAATGTAGGCAGGGGACATCGAAAAGCCATGGTGTCGAAGCGGCCAGTTTGTCGCCTGCGGTGGCAAGGGGGCAATGCGGTACATTCTGTTACAATTTTTTTGTGTCGCCGCCGGGCATGGGTGTAAGTTCCCGCCATGGACGCTTCCCCGCACGTTCTCGTCGTCGACGACCACCGGGATATCCGCGAACCGCTCGCGCGCTACCTGGAACGTCATGGAGTGCGTGCGACCGTGGCCGGAAACGCCGCCGCGGCGCGCCGGGCGTTGCGCGCGGCGGCGGTCGACCTCGTGGTCCTCGACATCATGATGCCCGGCGAGGATGGTCTCGCGCTCTGCAGGCACTTGCGCGAGACGACGCACATCCCGGTCATCCTGCTGACGGCGATGGCCGAGGACACGGACCGGATCGTGGGACTCGAGGTGGGAGCTGACGACTACGTCACCAAGCCGTTCAACCCGCGGGAGTTGCTGGCGCGCATCAGGGCAGTCATCCGGCGCACAGGGAGCCTGCCGCCCGGGCGCGGGCCCCGAACGGCGGGGACCTGGCGGTTCGACCGCTGGTCACTTGATGCCGGGCGACGCGAACTTGTGGACGAGGACGGCGTGGTGACGGCTCTTTCAACGGGTGAGTTCCGGCTGCTGGTTGCGCTGCTGGAGCGCCCCGGCATGGTACTCTCGCGAGATCAGTTGCTGGACCTGACACGCGGCCGCCGCGCCGCCCCCTTCGACCGCGCCATCGACAACCAGGTGAGCCGCCTTCGCCGCAAGATCGAGCGCGATCCGAAAAATCCAAGGATCATCGTCACCGAGTGGGGCGGCGGCTACCGGTTCGTGGGGGAGGTGGAACGCATATGAGGCTCGCACCGAAGAAACTCGCGGGCCAGCTCACGCTGCTGCTGCTGATCGCGCTTGCCGTCGCGCAGGGCGTCGCCGTGGCTTTTTTCGCCCTGGAACGCATCGAGGCGGTACGCCACGCGCAGCGGGACAACGCCATCCTTCGCACGGTCACGGTGGCGCGGCTGCTCGCGGACACGCCGCCGGCGCTGCACGACGCCGTGATCGCGGCAGCCAGCACCGGTCTCACCCGGTTCCTGCTCAGCCGTGAACCCCTGGTCGGAGAGATCGAGACCGGGAGACAGGCCGTCGCAATCGCCCGGAATCTCTCTGCCGCCTTCGGCGGCGGGCCGGAGCGGATCCGCGTCGCGCCGTTGTGGACGCGGCACCTCGACAACGACCGGGGCCACGACGGAAACCACGGCCACGAAGGGAATCACGGCCACGACGACGGCCCGGACCACGGGAAGCCGGACTGGTTCACCGCATCGGTGGCACTCCCGGACGGCACCTGGCTGAACGTCGCGGTGGCCCCGCCGCCGGGCGCGCCGCCCTGGGGCTGGACCTTCCTGATGACCTTCCTGCTTTCGGCAGCTGGCATCGCCGTCGTGGCTGTCCTGACGGGGCGGCGGATCGCGAAACCGATGCGTGGCCTCGCCGCCGCCGCCGGAAGGTTCGGCCGGGGCGAGGCGGTCGACGACCTGCCGGAAGCCGGACCGGTGGAAACCCGGGAAACGGTGCGCGCGTTCAACCGCATGCGTCGGCGCCTGGACCGCTACGTCCGGGACCGCACCGCCATGCTGGCCGCAATCTCGCATGACCTCAGGACTCCGATCACGAGCCTGCGCCTGCATGCCGAGTTCATTGAGGATGCCGGAACGAAGGCGAAAATCGACGCCTCGCTCGACGAGATGCAGCGGATGACCGAGGACGCGCTCGCCTTCATCCGCGAGGATATGCATCGCGAGGAGACGCGGACGGTGGACCTGCATGCCCTCCTCGACAGCGTCGCCGCCGATCTCGCGGAACTCGGGCACGAGGTCGCAGTCGCGGACACCGGCAGGGTCCTGGTCACCTGCCGGACAGTGGCGCTGCGACGGGCGCTGCGGAACCTGCTGGAAAACGGGGCCGTTCACGGCGCCCGGGCGACAGCGCGGATCGACTGCGACAGGTCCGAGGTCCGCGTCATCATCGAGGACGAGGGGCCCGGGATTCCCGAGGACGACCTGGAGCGGGTGTTCGAGCCGTTCGTCAGGCTCGAGGCGTCGCGCAGCCGCGACACCGGGGGCAGCGGGCTCGGGCTTGCCATCGCGCGCGACATCGTGCGTGGCCACGGCGGCGACATTCGCCTGGAGAACGGCGCGGAAGGCGGACTGTGCGCGACGGTCACGTTGCCCGTCGCCGACGGAATTCCGTGAGGCGTGTCCTGGCAGGCCGGGATGGTGAATGTCAGAACATGGCGTTCCGTCTCCGCGGCCGTGACCTGGCCCCGTAACTGGTCAGGATGTGCGCGGAGCCGAGCAGGTTCGCTGCGCGGGGCCTCCCCTGCCGTGCCGCCGTAGCCGGATTTCACCCTTCCGGGCTTCTCCGTGAAGTCCTTGCTCCAGGGATCAACCCGGTGTTCTCCTGAAGACGCAGATCGACCTGATCATGGAATTCTCTGCCCAAGGCGAAAGGGTGGACTGACGGAGACGGCCCTTTCCCGACATGACGGCAACCGGTTTCATCAGCGGTTCCGCGGACGGGACGCAGTGGGTGTCGAGCAGTTCGGCGGTTTCGTACTGCCCGACGATCCCGCCTGCGTACATGTTGGCGACCTCGTCCGCAAATCCAGCGACGAATCCGGGTTCGCGCGTGACGGGAAGATCTCCATGTTCGGTTAACGCTGAAGGTGGCGGAGGATTGGCGGACCAACCGGGTCGGGACAGTCCCGGACGCCTACCTGGAGAATCCCGATGCACGCGTCGAGGTGGCGCAGTATCTTGCCGGGCACGCCCGCACGGAGACGACGCGTCTCTACAACCACCGCGAGGAGCAGGTTTCGCTTGATGAAGTCGAACGGATCGGCATTTAATGGATAGGGGAAGGAACCGGGACCATGACGGCACGGGCCAGACGTACGGGGACCCGCCAGGCGACATACCGGGACGTGCTCGACGCGCCGCCCCACAAGGTTGCCGAGGTGATCGCCGGAACGCTCCATACCCATCCGAGGCCGGCAATGCGGCATGCCTGGGCGAGTTCAGGTATGGGCGCCAAGATCAATCCGCCATTCAACTATGGCGATGGCGGTCCAGGCGGCTGGTGGATCATCGATGAGCCTGAACTTCACCTGGGTGAAGACATCGTCGTGCCGGACCTCGCCGGCTGGCGGCGCGAGACGATGCCCGAATACCCGGATGCGGCCTATTGCACGATCGCGCCGGACTGGGTCTGCGAGGTGCTCTCGCCCTCTACACGGCGGCTGGACCTGAACGAGAAGCGGTCGCTCTATGCCCGCGAAGGCGTCGGCCAACTCTGGTTCGTCGATCCCGACGTACGGACGCTTGAGGCATTCGCATTGCGCGAGGGGCAGTGGCTGCTGCTGGCCACGCTCGCCGATGACGCGCCGGTCTCGCTTCCTCCTTTCGATGCCATCACCTTCCCGCTCGACGCCCTCTGGCCCGAGGTGATTGCGGGTGCGGGAAAGGCGGAATAACAGGATTCTCCGAGTCAACCGCCCCGCGACCGGACATCCGAGGCCCGGCATTTCCGCAATGCCGGGCAGCAGGGCGCAATCTTCTTCTGTTGGGGCCGGCTGTCAACTTTCATGGTCAAGGAGATGAAGCTGTTCCGTGGTTGGCGCCGGTTCCAGCGGTCAGCGTCACGCTCGAGAGCGTCGCCCATGGTCGAACGCAAATGTGTAATTGCCGCCTGCTTCATGTGCTCGATCGGTTCTTCCGTATTCCATTCAGTGGAATCCGCCGTGTGACTGCAGAACGGGCGGAAAACTTCCCCGTCGCGGACTTTGGCCTTCCAGTCCTCCAGGTGAACCTTGAATTGAAATTCGCTTTCCTCAGACGGGCACTCGCGGTCGAAGTAGCCCTTCTCGTCACAGGAAATCGACACCGGGAATCTGGTAGTCCCGTCGAGCATCCTCAATGTGCGAATCGTTTCCTCGAACACGGTGATGCCTGCCCTCCGGAGCCGCGACTGCGACCGGGTCATTCTCGGGTCTACCGGTCCGCGCGGACATGGTCCCGACGCATGTCCGCCCCAGCCGCGTTTCAGCGAGGCCAGCACTGGCTGTCATCGCCGATTTCGCGTTTCTCATAGACGGTTTCAACTTCTAGACCGTTCCATACGTAACAGAGGTGCCGCTCCTGGCGGGCGTTGGAGAGAAGGGGCGGTCGGAACACGGCGACACATTCGCCCCCTGTCCGGCGGACGCTGTCATAGGCGATCCCGTTCGACCCGACCGCACGCAGTATTCTCGCCAGTTGCCGGCCCGCGGCGCAGTTGTCGTTGTGGTAGACAAGCGGCTGGGCAGTATTCTGGCCGCGTAGGTCGTGCATGTCCCCGTCGAGGTCGACGAGACAGACCCGCATATCCAATTCCATATGCGCCTGGGCCGTGGCGCTCAGGAACTGCTCGCGGTCGTGTTTGGTCTCGGCGATGGCCGTGTCCAGGTCTTTCGCGGCATAGAAGACGCCGTAAGTGCCATCCGAGAACCGGCTGCTGTTTGGGTTCAGATGGGTGAAGGCTGCCATGATGACGGTGGTCCCAGGCCCACTGATGCGATCTTCCAGAGGCACGAGATCGATATCGCCGGCCTCGTCACGAAGCCTGGGATTCGTGAGCGCCTCCAGTTCGATGATTGCCTCAAGGTCGTCTGGATCGGTCACCCGCTCGAAGGGCTGAATCGGCGGAAACCGGCTGGGGATGATTCGCCAGCACGGCTTCCATTCGATGCGGGCAACCGGCAACGTCATGCCCAGCCACCCCGCTGCGCGTCGAGGTATTGCCGTACGACGAAGAGGTCAGCCACCTGGCCGGAGAGCATCCGTTCAAGAGCCGACCGACCGCCGAACGGTAGCGCCGCGTTTGGACGCCTCACCCATTCGTCGGCCGCCCTTTCGTCCGGGAGCAGGATCTGAAGGGCCTTGTAGACTCCCAATACGTAGGAAATGCGCTCCAGCGTATCCTTCGGCAGAACAGTGTTCGGATCCTTCTTCCACTTGAAGAAGGTCGATCGGGCCGTCAGCCCAAGCAAAATCATCTGTTCATCGACCGAGAGACTCCAGATCTTCGCAATGTGAAAGAACGTGCTCAACGCCGGGGCAGAGAGGCCCTTCCGGTCAAACTCCGTTGCCCGACGTGTTTGTTCAGGCATAACAGACTCCACCGATGGTGCGTATCAATCATTTAGTCCATAAATGGACTAATCGCAAGCCGGAATGTACCGAATGATGAGGGCTTCAGCGCCGGGCGGAGACGGCAGGTCGACAGGGGCGTTGCTCCGCGTTCGTGCCCGAGGCTGTGTACCGTTGAGCAGCGAGACCATTGTCCGAGGAGCCGGGTGCCTGAGTCGGGCACGCCCGGATCTGTGGGAGCCGCGGGCGGGCACCCGATACTGTCAAGTAAAATGGTGAAAGAACGATTACATGGACAACGGATGAAAACCATCGCCTATTTCAGGGTCTCAACCCCGCAGCAGGACGCGGGCAGCCAGCGCCTCGCCATTCTCGAATATGCCCGCAAACACGGCCTTCAGAACGACGACTTCGTCGAAGCAACAGCACGGGGACAGGCCAATGCAAAGCACCGTCGGCTTGATGAACTGATCGGTATTATCAACCTTGTCGTGAGCGAACTTTCCAGGCTCGGGCGCTCGCTCGGCCACATCGTCGCCGTCCATAACGGCTTCGCAAAGGCGGGCGTCGCGTTCATCGCGATCAGGGAGAACATCCGTGTCGAAGGCAAACAGGATATCCAGACAAAGGTCATGACCTCGCTGTTCGCGCTGTTCGTCGAAGTCGAGCGTGACCTGATCTCGGAGCGCACGCGCGAGGGCCTCGCAAAGGCCAAGGCCTCCGGCGAGACGTTCGGGCGCCCGAAAGGATCACTGGGTGTGCCGCGTCTGGACGGGAAGGAAGACGAAATTCGCCAATTCATCGACCTCGGCGTCTCCCGTACCGCGACTGCAAAGATCACGGGCGTCTCCCGGTCAACCCTCTACAATTTCATGGCCACGAGGGGACTGAAACCCGGTCGTTAGCGTGTGTGTCAGCACGAATCTGGCTACTACCCAAATTGTCGTGACATATGCGGTTCTCGTACGTCTGGAAGGCGTCGTTGTAGAGCGTGAGAACGTCAAGATAGCTGTCGAGCGAGTGGCGCGTTTCTTCGATTAGTGTCTTGGTGATTTCACCGCCTTTCTCGCCAGCGAAAAGATAGCCGTAGCGGGACATCAACTTGGCCTTAATTTCTTTGATCCTCGCGCTGTTGATCTGCGATAGCGACGGGTGGGCGCACTGCTCCTTGATGATCCGGTACTGCTGCTTCGGCGTAAAGCGCATCAGGTTTTCGTAGAGCGCCGTACGTTTGCTTGGTGCCTTGAAACGCGTGCTCGCGTGGGAAAGTTCACACCGTACTCCTCCAAATATTCCGACGTGGCTTCGACGATTATCGCGCCGGATCGGCCATGCCCGGTGTCGCCGAGTACAACGGCGGCGAAGCGAAAGAACTGAGGGGGGAAATTGTCGCCGAATATGCTCAAGCCAGTGCTGCCTTCTCAGGATCCAGCCGAAATCCCGGATAAGCGAAGGCGCCGTTGATCATCGAGCAGTCGGCTTCGGTGACGCCTTCGCCGCGGGCGATATTATACCAGCTGGCTTTGACCTGATCTTCCATCGCATCGATGATTGCGGCGGCTTCGTCCGACTTTACGTGGAAACGGGCGCATTGCGAGACTATGTTCTGCGCATTGGCGTAGCGGCCGATGTCACCACAGGTCATGGCGAGGTCGCGGCGCCCAAGGCTCACCGGCGTCGACGGCGTCAGGTCGTAGGCCGGGGAGAGTTTCCAGTCGGCGCCTATTGCGATGGCGGCATGATTGCGCGGGTGATCGTCGGTGTTCGAGATCAGCGCATTGAAGACCATGCGGCGGAATAGTTCCGCGGCGTCGTCCTTCGGTTGCCCCGAAACGCGGCGCAGTTCTTCGGCCAGCAAAACGTAAGACCAGCGGTCTCTATGCTGGTGCGTGTCTTCGGTGCGCAGGATTGTCAGGCCGCTCATCATCCGCGCGCGCATATAGCCGTTACTTGTCTTTTGACGGTCGAAGCGCTTGACAAGCAACACGTCACGGCCTGCAATTTGCTCAATGCGGCTTTGGGCGGTGTGGACGCCGCAGGCGTTGGCGAGCCAAAGCATGGCGTGCTCGACCCGCGCATGGTTCCACCTGTCATCGCCGCGATTGAATTTTGCGAGCCAAAGCCCGTCCGAGTCCTCGACGACGGCCTTCGGGCGCGCGCCGCCCATCGAGGTGCCGACCAGCATAAAGTCTTCGACCTGTCCGGCCTCGGGACCGTCCGAGGCGTCTTCGCCGGAGACGATGGCATCGGCAAGCGCGATCAGCCTTTCGAGATTGAGCGTCTTGTTGAACTTTTTCATCGGCGCAGGTGGCTTTGGGCCGAGGCCAAACCCGAGCGCGCCAGCGCTGTCATCGGGCGCGTTGAGCAGATAATCGATCTCGCCGAGCTGCGGCAGGCCGACATGTTTTTCAATGACGCGACGGCCCCAATAATCAGGACCGGCGTCGCGCAGCGCGCCGAGCACACCCTTTTGCGCCGTCGTGCGGTAGGTCGTACTGGCCAGCTTGAGATCGATCGGATCGATGGGTACTGCGTCTGGATTGGCAAGGTAGCTCCTGCCGTATACGAAGCGCCCGACCGGAACCCCGTTGCGATTCGGTTCGAGCACGAAACGGCCCGCGGTCACGAACACACGCGTGCCGGGCAGCGTGATATAGACAAAGCAATGGGTGGCGCCGGGCTCAGAACGTCTACCAGCGGACGTTCTGAATGACGCACCGACGAACAGGCTTGCCGGTCGAACATCCACAAAGGTACATCAAGCGAAAGGCTTGCGCCGTCACCAATCAGCCGGCACCGCGCAAAACAAACTCCTACCTTCTCGACGATCTTTTCGACATGAACATTGCGCCCTGTCCATGGGTGGTAGTCATAAAGAATCCGGCGCGCGGGGGTATTGTGGGTGTTGAGGAGCCGAGTTGTACAACACCAAACGACAACACAGTGCTTTGGGCTGCCGCCCGCCGGCACCGGAAGCCACCATTCCGGTGGATCGCACGCCACTCATGCACTAACATTCAAACTGGACCACTCACGTGGGGCTGCTCACAAAACGTGGTTGTTGAAAGCGTGAATCATCGGCACTGACAAAGGTCTGCGCTGAGCCCGAAACGGCCGCTTAAAGTGTCAACCCTCTTAGTTGTCCCTAGCAAGGCCAAAGAAACTGTGTGAGTTTGAGCATGGAAATTGTAAAGGCCCGGGAAATATCGGAAAGCGAAATTGATCAGATACACGTGCTAGTTAGACAACTTTCGTCACGTGCAAACCTGATAGGCACCGCAGAGATAAATACTCTCTTGAGTGACGGTAAATTGGTTCTTTTTACAGCGATTGTTGATGGGAAAATCATTGGAATGCTCAGTTTGGTATTCTACCAGATTCCAACAGGCCTTCGAGCGCGGATCGAGGACGTTGTGGTTCTGGACGAGTATCGAGGCCTGGGTATCGCACGCTCAATGAGCGAGAAAGCAATTTCAACCTTCAAGGAGGCCGGAGCGCGCACATTGGACCTCACGTCCAGCCCTTCGCGCAGTGCAGCAAACAATCTATATCAATCAATCGGTTTTGTTCAGCGTGAGACAAATGTATACCGCTTCAAAGACCACTGATGGGACGGACCATGATGAAGATGATGATGGGTGGCATCATCGATTCAGACCTTCTGGGATTGTCAGAAAAGGTACGCTGATTGTGGCCTGAATCGTCAGCTTTGTCCTGTGTGGATGGCTGCTGCTTGGCGAGACTTTTTCGATGTGATCGGAAGTTTGTCAGATGCGGTCTTGTGTCCGGCCTGTTTGCGCGGCGCACGTGGCTGCTGGCCCTGATGGTTTCCACAAACCAAGTCCCAACCTGCATATCGAACAGCCTGCGTTCAGGACAAAGCACGGGGTGTCTTGGTTCTGGGGCTGACAATTTTCCATCACTTCATTGGTCTTGCTATTCGCCTGTTCCGGCCTGGCTCGGATCGCTCTGACCCGGTAGGGCTCATTGCGCGTTAGACCCGATCATTCTGGCAGTCTTGTTCGCCATGGCAACGGCTGCCACCTTGCCCGGCTTTCGCGCGAGGATGTCGGCAAACCATGGATCATACCGCTCGGGGTTTTGGATTATCTGGCGCATTCGGGACATCATGCCGATGACCAGCAATCGGCGAATGTATTGATCGCCCATCTTCGAGATGCGTCCCAACCGCTCCTTGCCACCGCTGGAACGGTTCAGAGGTGTCAGTTCGAGCCAGGCAGCAAACGCACGGCCATTGCCGAACTGTCTCCCGGTCCCGACAGTGGCCACGATGGCGGATGCTGTGATCGGGCCGACACCCGGGATCGTTTGCAGGAGTGCGACCCGCTTTTCACGTTGGGCCACCCGCATCATCTGGCGGGTGTAGCCTGCAATCTTGCCACGCAGAAAGAGCAGTTGCTCACAAAGCTCGGCGACGACCACACCAGCCACTTCCGGCAAGTAGGGGCAGTCACCGTCAAGCATGCGCTTTGCAAATTGAGTGGCGTGACCAACGCATTGCGCAAAGACGATCCCGAACTCCGCCAACTGGCCGTGCAGCATGTTGATCATCTGCGTCCGCTGACGGACCACAAGGTCCCGTGTCCGGTGCAGCGCAAGGATCGCCTGCTGATCAGGCGTCTTTACTTCAACAAACCGTATCGTCGGCCGCGTGACAGCCTCGCAAATAGCCGCCGAATCGTTTGCATCGGATTTACCGCGCTTGACGTAGGGCTTCATATAAATGGGTGGGATCAGTTTTATGCCATGACCCAGGGGTGAACGTCATGTTGTAAGCCACCATTTGTTATCTGCCAATCTTTGATACGAAGGGGATCAGAAACGTCGAATCGCAAACATTCGCTCGCGAGAATTCAAGGCGAACATCTCCCTGGAAGTGACCTGCTCCCCTGATTGTCCTCGTTCATAAGTTAGTTCTGTTCATATTGTGATCCGCTTTGGATCGGGTTGCGAATTGAGTAGGTGTGAGCCCGTCGAGGCTCGAATGGGGCCTTGTGATGTTGTACAACTTGGCTCCTCAACACCCACAATACCCCCGCGCGCCGGATTCTTTATGACTACCACCCATGGACAGGGCGCAATGTTCATGTCGAAAGGATCGTCGAGAAGGTAGGAGTTTGTTTTGCGCGGTGCCGGCTGATTGGTGACGGCGCAAGCCTTTCGCTTGATGAACCTTTCTCCTTGCCACCCGGTCGCCCGAACCAGGCCACCTTATCGGTGATTCCGGATGAACGTCCTTCTCCAGCCCATCAGATTCATTTCGACAAAGACGGGTCCATCGTTGGGTGGTTTGGCCCATGTCACAACGCGTAATGGGTTGAAGGAGGCGACTGTCGAATATACGGTTGGCCTCATGAGCGAACACAGCAAAAAGACCGCGCCGCCGCCCGAAATACCGGGGTTCCCCAGGGGCTGGCGAGACGAGATCAAGGAGGACCTTACGGCCCAACTTCGGGCCGGCGGTACACTGTACGGCGTCCGCTCGGACGATGCCTATGTTGCACGCACCATGGTTGGGAAAAGGTGCTCAGCATGCCCAACCGGGAGTCGGCCTGACCCAGGTCGCCCGCTCTTGTGGTCACCGAAATGCAACCGACAGCGTATATCGAGACATCCGTAGTCAGTTATCTGACATCGCAACCGTCGCGGGACGTGGTCATCGCGGCGTATCAGGAGATCACCCGGGAGTGGTGGCAAGATGCCCCCGACAGGTTCGACCTCGTTGCTTCTGCGCTTGTCGTGTCAGAGGCCAGAGCGGGCGATCCGGATGCGGCGCGAAACCGTCTGTGGAATCGCGTTCAAAATTGACCCACTTTTGGGGTGATTCGCGTTCAAAATTGACCCACCCCCCTGATCCGATGGAAACGACTGCCTCGCAACATTTTCAGCGAGGCAGAAGAGATGGTGTCAGTGGAGACAATCGGCAAGATTCGGCGTGCGTGGCACGTTCAAGGGAAGTCCATTCGCTCGATTGCGAAGTCGATGGGCGTGTCGCGCAACACGGTTCGCAAGGTGTTGCGCTCCGGGGAGTCGGCACCGAAGTACCGGCGTCCGGACCAGCCTCATCCGAAGCTCGGTGACTTCATTCCGGAGCTCGAGCGGAAGCTGGAGGCCAACACCGACAAGGAGACAAAGCGGCGTGACCGCCTGAGCATGAAGCGGATCTGGGGGCAGCTCGCGGACCAGGGATGCGATGCGAGTTACAGTGCCGTCTGCCGCTACGCGGCCGCGTGGAAACGGCGCCAGGGCGGCGGCGTGTCGGGCGCCCACGTTCCTCTGGCGTTCGATCCGGGCGAGGCCTACCAGTTCGACTGGAGCCATGAATGGGCGGTCATCGGCGGCACGACGGTGCGGCTCAGGGTGGCGCACATGCGTCTGTGCTACAGCCGCATGAGCTTCGTGCGTGCGTATCCGCGCGAGACCCAGGAGATGGTTTTCGACGCCCACAACCGGGCGTTCCAGTTGTTCGGAGGTTCCTGCCAGCGCGGCATCTACGACAACATGAAGACGGTGGTCGACGTCATCTTCGCGGGGCGGACGCGCAAGTTCAACGCCCGTTTCCTGGAGATGTGCGGGCACTTCCTCGTGGATCCGGTGGCATGCACGCCGAACGCGGCGTGGGAGAAGGGCCAGGTCGAGAACCAGGTCCGCGACATTCGCGAGCGGCTGTTCTGTGAGCCACCGCGCTTCGACAGCCTCGACGACCTGAACGACTGGCTCGAGGAGAGCTGTCGCAGGCATGCGCGGGAGCATCCGCATCCCGACGACCCCGAGTTGACGATCCGGGAGGTGTTCGCGCGCGAGGAGCGCCGCTGCCTGATTCCCTTTCCGGGGCCCTTCGACGGCCACCGCCCGCTGAGCCGGGGCGTCTCCAGGACCTGCCTCGTGCACTTCGACGGCAACCGCTACAGCGCCGAGGCGCGGGCGGCCCAGAAGGCGGCGGAAGTGTTCGCCTATGCGGACCGTGTCGATGTCCGCCTTGACGGCGAACTGGTCGGCAGCCACCCGCGCAGCTTCGATCGCGGCAGGACGGTCTACGACTGGCTCCACTACGTGCCCGTGCTCGCGCGCAAGCCCGGCGCGCTGCGCAACGGTGCCCCGTTCCGCAACGGGGCTCTGCCGGAAGCGCTCGGGGCGGTGAAGGACAGGCTTGGCGCCTTCGACGACGGTGATCGGCAGATGGCACGGATCCTTGCCGCGGTGCTCGAGGACGGGCTCGACGAGGTGTGCGCGGCCTGCGGCGACGCGCTGGAAGGCGGCGCCGTCTCCGCCGACGTGGTCTTGAACATCCTGTCGCGACGGCGCGACCCCGGTCCGGCACCACGGATCGAACTTCCCGAGCGGCTTCGCCTGAGCGTCGAGCCGGAAGCCGACTGCGGCCGCTATGACAGCCTGAGGGAGATCCCCGAATGAGACGCAAGGACATCCTGGAACTGATGGGCACGCTCGGCCTGAAAGGCATGAAGGCCGTCTACGACGAGGTGCTCGCCGACGCGGCCAGACGCGGCCATCCCCCGGAGCGGATCCTCGGTACGCTGCTGAAGGCGGAGGTTGCGGACAAGAAGGCGCGCTCGATCAAGTATCAGCTGTCGGTCGCCAAGTTGCCTGCGGCGAAGGAACTCGACGGTTTCGACTTCACGCAGAGCCTTGTCGAGGAGCGGCAGTTGCGCCAGCTCGCGGACGGTTCCTTCCTCGATCCGCCGCGCAACGTCGTGGCGATCGGCGGAACCGGCACCGGAAAGTCGCATCTCGCGGTGGCGGTGGCGCGGGCCTGCATCCGCCGCGGCGCCCGAGGCCGGTTCTTCAACGCCGTCGGGCTGGTCAATCTCCTGGAGGAGGAACAGCGCGACGGCCGCCAGGGCCGTCTCGCCGAGGCCATGCGCCGTCGGGACTTCATCATTCTGGATGAACTCGGCTACCTGCCTTTCGCCCGCGCCGGCGGGCACCTCCTGTTCCACTTCGTCTCCTGCCTCTACGAGCACACGCCCCTGATCATCACCACCAACCTCCCCTTCAAGGAATGGGCCGAGGTGTTCGGGGACCCGAGGATGACCACGGCGCTGCTCGACCGCCTCACCCATCACTGCGATATCATCGAAACCGGGAACGAGAGCTGGCGGTTCCGGCACCGCAGCTGAACACTCGCCGCAGGCTCGCGGGCAGGGCAGCGTCGTGGTCGCAGAGGATCCGACGCAGGCGCCAGCTGTCCAGCCAGCGCGGAACCGACGTCGCGACGCCGGCGGCGGACACCGCCGTGAAACTCCGCAGCGTCAGCACCGACAGCGCGGCGAAATGACCTTGAGCGCGGCTTCCACGGCCCTGGAGGCCGATTACCGGAAAGCGGGCCGCATGGCCCGGGAGGGCCGTCTGCCGACCAGTGAATACAGGGCGAAACACACAGGGGGAGAGATCGTCATGGCGTTGACACCGGCACAAAAGCAGCGGCGCTACCGGGAACGGGTGAAGGAGAGGCTCCGGGCCGAAGGCAGGCAGGTCGTCGTCCATTACCGCAAGCCGAAGGAAGAGCGCAGCATGCGGAAGCGGTGGCGCAGGCATGTCGCCGCCCTGGTCGAGATCCAGGAGCAGGTCCGGGATCGCCGCGACAGGGTGCCGCCAAACCTTGAAGACAGCCCCTATGCCCGGGCGGCCGACGCCTTTCTCTCGATCGACCTGTCGGAGCTCGAGGCCAACGATCCACCGCTCGGCTTCGGCCGGGACTGATGGTCCGGCATGCCTCCGGCCGCGCGGTAACGTTACCATGCATAGAGGAATCCTCCGTATCGATGCACCGCAATACGCCGGCCGGGAAACGGGTGGCGCGGGTCATGCGCCACGGCGCGCCAGGCGGCGTGACCGGGCGTCCGTGGAACAGGATCCGGCAAGGAACGCATCAGATGACGGCGGTGTCATCGCCCATACCATGCCAGAAAGTGCGGGAGGGGGCGAAAAACCTTCTTTCGGCGGCCGTCAACTCGTGCCTCTCATCCTGATTGTCGCGCTGCAGGGGCCACCTCTTCCAGTCGTCGCAGGCGAACTGCGTCCGCCAGATCCCCGTGGATCGCTGGCCACAGGAGATCGCAGAGCCCACGATCGCGGACGCGGTCCTCGACCGCATCGTCCACAACGCCTATCGCATCGAACTCAAGGGCGAGTCCCAGCGCAAGCGCAACAGACAGCCGCCGTTGAACGGCGGCTGAGGCTGAGGGAGCGCCTGCCTTGCCGTGCCGCCCTGCATCGATCGGGGAGCGTCCTGTGGAGTTGTGGACGAGCCCTTCGGGCCAGCCCGCGCCCTGCGGGACGTGTGGACAAGCCGTGGACGAGGCTGGCGCCTCGCCCACCGCGTTGACCACACTCGCGTGCTTCTCGCCCACAGGCACCACAGGACAACCACAACACCGATTCTTTCACTATTTTGATTCCTCCGGCCTGACGGCCGGAGAGAAGGGGGCGCCTGCGGCGCCGGGGCCTCGCGAACGGGTCAGTCGTCGCGTTCACTGCGGTGTTGAAATCCGGGTGGGGCTCGCTTGCGCTCGCAGCGGGCTGGCCTGCGGCCAGTTCCCGCCATCACCCGCCCTCCTGCCGATGTCCGACGACACCAGGCAGCCGGGAAAGGGTGGGTCAATTTTGAACGCGAATCCTGGGTCAGTTTTGAACTGGACTTGACACCGTCTCGAAGCGCTTGCATCTGTCACGCTTCTTGAGGCAACGTCAGATGCAGAGAGTCTCGCGAATGCGCTGATCGATGGAGGTGCGGTTCCACGACAAGCTGCGAACGACGCGGTCCATATCGCCATCGCCGTTACCAATGGTATCAACTACCTGGTAACGTGGAACTTCCGACACATTGCCAACGCCGCGATGCGCGTGCGGATCGAAATGATATGCCGACATGCAGGCTTCGAACCGCCGGTGATTTGCACTCCGAATGAACTCATGGGGACGAACAATGAAAGATAATCTAGTTGACCCGATCATCACCGAAGTAAGAGCAGTGCGCGATGCGCACGCGGCCCGCTTCGATTACGATGTGGCGGCCATCATCCGTGACATTCAGGAAATGCAGGAAAAGTCTGGTCTAATCTATGTTCGCTATCCTGGGAGACCCGTTATCGTTTCAAACCTTGGAAATGATTTGAGCAGAGATAGGGTTGATGAGGTCAATGCGCCTGTGATGGATTCTAAAAAATAGGCCCGATCGCACGAGCAACTTGAGCCGTTTCGTTCGCGGACTGGCGCAGATCCGAATAAATACTCATCGCTTTTCGGCCCGCCAACTCATGGCAACACAGCCTGAACATAACGAAGCATGACTTTGGATTTTTGGCCGTAATGCCAAGTATGTTGTAATGCCATGCTGGATGCTTCAGCCTCTTTGCGGCGAGGGGCTGAAGCTCATTTCGACTTGGCATTAAATCTGATGCTCAGAAGTCATTGTCGAGCCCCTTGCCGCTGCGCGCACGCTTACGGCCCGAAAGGTTATCGAGGAAAAATCCTTCGCTGTCAGCAAGCGGGTCAGCAAGTGCGCTGAACGGGCGCAGCAGATCGTAGGTCCAAAGCAGGGCCGTATAGACCGCGATACCGGTGCTCAGCTTGCCCTTTTCCGCGTCCATGACAGCGCGTGGGCCAGTGCCGATTTTGTTTGCGACGTCATTGATCGTCAGGTTACGGCGCAGGCGCGCGATGCGCAGGTCCCGACCTAGGCGCGCGATCGCCTGTTCTACCTCGTATGGCGGTGCAGCTGTGAGCAGATTTCTTGCCGTCATGTGCTTTTAAGGGAACTTTGTCGTTTTTATTGTGCCACCACTTCCAGTCCGAAGCGCAACGTGGCCATTTCCGGAGCGAGGGCGTAGCCCGAGCGGAGGAAATGGCCACGTGACGGGAATTTTGGTCCCCGGGGCACCGGCAATCCGGTTCGGTGACGGCTGAAATCCCTTCCAGACGAGCGTAGCCGCGCTCTCCGGACGGCGCAAGCCCCGGCGAGGGGGCAACTCCGGCCCGCCAGACGAAGGAAGGGCGTAGCCCGACCGGAGGCCGGCGGGCCGGAGTTGTTCGAGTTTCCCTCGAACCGATCCTTCCGAAGGACGGTCCGGGACGGCGTCCGTCAGGGAGGCTGGGCCTCGCGGAACGCCTCGGCCGGGGTCCGGTAGCGCAGCGACTTCCTTGGACGCGCGTTCAGCCGGTCCTGGACCGCCTTCACCTGGGCGTCGGTAATCCTGCGAAAGTCCGTGCCCTTCGGGAAGTACTCCCGCACAAGGCCATTCACGTGCTCGTTCAGGCCGCGCTCCCAGGCGTGGTACGGCGTGGCGAAGAAGAACCCGGCGCCGAGGGCCTGCGTCACCCATGCGTGCCCCGCGAACTCCTTGCCGTTGTCCGCCGTGATGGTGTGGACAAGGGCCTGCAACGGCAGCAGCATCAGCAGCAGGGCAGCGCCGACCGCGTCCGCCGTCCGTCTTTCAACCCTCTGAAGCAACGTATATTTCGACGCCCGGTCCACCAGCGACACCAGGGCGCCGCTGTGGCCCTTCCCGACGATCGTGTCCACCTCCCAGTCGCCGGTCCGCTCCTTCGCCTCCACAACCGCCGGACGCTCGGAAATGTCCACACGGTCCGGAATGTGCCCGCGGCCGGCGTGACGGCCGCCCTTCCAGTTCGGCTTCTTGCCGCGGCGGCGGAGGAACCGGTAGAGCCCGCCGCCCGCCTTCCGATCGGCACGGACGTGCGTGTAGATCCACTGACGGCCAGCCATCGGGACACCGTCCTTCCGAAAGCGGCCGGCGATCTGCTCGGGGCTCCAGCCCTCCGCCAGCTTATCCACAACCAGTCTCCACCGCTCCGGCGTCATCTTCCTCGGAACCGACGAGGCCGCCCGACGCCGTGCCGACGCCGTGTGCTGCGCCTGCTTGTGCCGATATCCGCGCCCGCCGCTGTTCCGGCGCACCTCGCGCCAGACCGTCGTCCGGTCACGGCCCAGCTGCCGGGCGATGGCCAGACCCGAAAGGCCGCTTTTTCTCAGTGCATAAATCTGGCATCTCTCTTCATAGGTCAGGTGGTGGTAGCCTTTTGGCATGACAGTCTCCCTTTTTCGCAACAGGGACTGTCGCCGCCATCTGACCGAATTGCAACACCTTGTGTCGAAGACACGGATTCCCACCACTTCTAGTGTTGCACTTCACAGTGGAACGGGGGTGCTTAAGAGCATTCCAAATGTTTCTTTTTTGTCAAGCCTCCTGCTCTTGAGGGCACCGTCAAGTCCCATAAGGGTTCCAACCCAAAACAGATCGCCCGGGTCTCGGCAGCGGTGGCGATGAACTTGGCGGATGGCTCGGTCCGCGACGGGCGCTGGCACGTCCGGCTGCATGAGAATGCCGAGAAGGTCCTGGACATTCCGTGCCATCCCGCCTGGAGGAGTACCTCCGGGACCACATGGAAACCGGTGGGCTCATGGACCGCGAGTGGCGTACCACGCCGCTCTTTCGCGCGGTGGATCGCCGCAAAGGCTCCGTCTCGCTGTCAGACCGCAGGTGGAGCCGCCACCGGGCTCGGGAGGCAGTCGAAGCGGGCAACGCGCATCGGGATCGGCGTCTTCCGCCCGTAGGTCCCGTGACGCATCAGCCCGCAATCGCACGCGTCCCGGCCTTTCAGGCAAGGAGGAAAGCTTGCGTTCCTCCACTCCTCCCGGCTAACGTATTCCTCGGCGGTCAGTTCTGTTTCGAATCTTAGCTGTACGGGCCGCCCATGGCCCGGCGAAGGGCCATTCGCGCGGGCCACCCTTTTCTGTCCCAGGCCATTGGCGGCAGGCCCTCCGGCCAATCAAGCCGGAGGGCAACCGGACCGCAACGGCCCGCGCCAAAAGGCTGCTTGATATGGTTTCAAACTGACAGAGTGGCTACTTGAAAAGCTCTGCTTGGGGAAGAAAATCCGTCCCGGATTGTCACTGAATCACTGAAAAAAACCGTCAGCAGGGAACGTGGGACAAACCCGCCGTTTCAAGCCCGAATATTCCGGGACCCAACACGCCCGCACGGAAACGACGCATCTCGATGATCGCCGCGAGGAGCAGGTTGCACTTGATGAAGTCGAGCGGATCGGCATTTAATGGGGTAGGGGGAGGAACTTGGACCATGACGGCACAGGCCAGACGTACGGAGAACCGCCAGGCGACATACCAGGACGTGCTCGACGCGCCGCCCCACAAGGTTGCCGAGGTGATCGCCGGCACGCTCCATACCCATCCGAGGCCGGCAATGCGGCATGCCTGGGCGAGTTCAGGACTGGGGATGAAGATCGGTTCGCCATTCAACTATGGCGATGACGGTCCTGGTGGCTGGTGGATCATCGACGAGCCTGAACTTCACCTGGGTGAAGACATCGTCGTGCCGGACCTCGCCAGCTGGCGGCGCGAGACGATGCCTGAATACCCGGATGCGGCGTATTGCACGATCGCACCGGACTGGGTCTGCGAGGTGCTCTCGCCCTCTACACGGCGGCTGGACCTGAACGAGAAGCGGGCGCTCTATGCCCGCGAAGGCGTCGGCCATCTCTGGTTCGTCGATCCCGACGCACGGACGCTCGAGGTCTTCGAGTTGCGCGAGGGGCAGTGGCTGCTGCTAGCCACGCTCGCCGATGACGCACCAGTCTCGCTTCCTCCTTTTGATGCCATCACCTTCCCGCTCGACGCCCTCTGGCCCGAGGTGATCGCGGGTGCAGGAAAGGCGGAATAACAGGATTCTCCGGGTCAACCGTCCCGCGGCTGGGTATCCGAGGCCCGGCGTTTCCGCAATGCCTGGCGGCAGCGCTCAATCTCTTTCCGTCCACCATCATCACCAGACGTGGATCAATTCGGACGCGCGGTGCAGGAACACGAACCGGCCGGCCTTGGCATGGCACAGGGATCTGCACAGACACATCTCACCGCCTGAGGTGGCGATGCAACAACGGCATTGGCGAGGGATCATGCGATGAGCGCTAATCATGAGACATTTGCTGGTCTTGACCGTACGGTTGACGAGTTCAGGCGCTGGGTGCTGTCCGACTGGAAAAGCCCGACGACGCGGGCACTGCTTTCGGAATATTTCGTCCGATGCATCACTGTCCACCGTCAGTGAATCGGCCGAGGACTGGAACCATTTGGATATCGAATGGGCAGATGGCGCGACAGTAGAGGTCAAGTGCCCGGCCTGTCTCCAGCCTAAGAGAGAAGGGAAACTTGTTCGAACGCCGCCGAGGTTCGAAATTGGCAAGAAGAAACCGAAAGGGAGATTGGTTGCCGGAACCCGACGAGCCCAGGCGACGGGCTGATATCTACGTTCTCTGCCCAGAAAAGGAAACCGATCCCGATTGGTGATAATCGCACAAGAGAAACCGGAAGACGCCTTTGGCCGCGCTGGAAACGGCCAGGAAGAACCCGGCAACCAAGTGCTCCAGTTCCTGTGCCGGGATGACAGAAATAGGCCAATTCCGTTACCCAAGAGTAAATCCGGGCGGAAGATTCCCATTTCAACGAAATGGAGACTCCTGAAAGGAACAAACGCGAAAGTGCTTGCGGGACTGGCAAAGGGCGAGCGTGTCCTATGACAACGATGGGCGGCGAAAGCCGAGAATCCCGACTACTGCCCGTACAATGAAGGGGAACCTGATCCGATTTGCGGAAATGAATCTGATGTTCTTGAAGGCAAGCTACTTCCACTTCGAGCAAGCGGATAATACGAAAATGCTCGAAAATATGATGATTCAGCGGGAGCCGGAGTGGCCAAAATTCGAAGTTTTGGATGGTGCCCGCCGTTAATGGCCTCACCCACCGGACGGAAGTTGGCGTAGCGGTTAGTTGGTGCAGCGTCGGTTAGGGCGTATGCCGCTTGGCCCGGAGCCAATTCAAAAAGAAAGGCATTGCACCGGCTCCTTAACGTGCATTTTTTCACGAAATGTGTTGGTACCCTCTCTTGCAAAACACTCTGAACGTGCCGGGTTCTGCCTTGCGGCAAGACGGACCCGCACATAGAATGAATGTGCAGACGGAGAAATGGTCTTGGCCAACACGACAGAACATGCACGGCACGGCTTCACGCCGGAGCAGATGGCCTGGCTTGAGAAGCAGTTCGAAGCCCACGCGGAACGCTTGGGAAGCGACCGTGACTCGTTGCTTGTGACGCGGCTCGGAGCGCATGCAGAACCCTTGAGAAGCGACCATGGCGGCGAGGTCTCCATGCTCAAGTGGGCGATTGGCGGCCTTTTCGTGCTCGGGATCGCCGCGACAGGCTACCTCTCATCGCAGATCCGGTCCGTCGAGGACGAGCTCCGCACGGAGATTGGCGCCGTCCGCAACGAGCTCCGCGAAGAGATCGCCGACAATCGGGAAGGGATTGCCGACAACCGAGCCGCTATCGCCGATCTTGGAAAGGGCCTGGCACGCATCGAGGCCATCCTGGAGGAACGGTTACCAAGAGACAGGTGATTGACGCCGTCCGAAGGCGGCTTTTTTCTGGCGGAACCACGCGCGGCGCCATTGCCGACTCTAACCCAACAGGGTAGCAAAAGTTCCACAAGGAATATCATGTTTCTCTGAAACAGTTGACGGATTACCGTTTTGGTGGTGTTGGGTCCCGAGGATCGACCTCACTTGGGGCGGCTTGACCGTGACACATGTCGTGTCGGCAGGCAGGGGAGAAGACTGGCGGATCTTGGAGGCAGTGACATGGTCGGCGTCACACACCGCACAGGAAAGGGATAATCGATGACAACGCGGATCTTCTCGGTTGCGTTATTTTTGGCGGTTGTTTCTGTTGCCGCCGCGGACAATTTCGATGCGGGCATCGCGGCATATGAGCGCGGCGACTATGCTATCGCCCTGCAGGTATTCCGCCCTTTGGCCGAAGAAGGCGACGCCGAAGCCCAGTACAATCTGGGCGTTATGTACAACCGCGGAGAGGGCATACCCCAAGACTTTACTAAGGCCGTTGCCTTGTATCGGAAAGTCGCGGTGCAGGGTCATGTGGGAGCACAGTCAAATCTTGGAAAGATGTACGCCGAGGGAAAATGGTTCCGCAAAGCCGCCGAACAAGGAAAAGTCTTTGCCCAGAACAATTCGGGCCAATTGTATATTAAGGGCGAAAGTGTTCCTCAGAACTTTGGCGAAGCGATCACTTGAACCCGCAAGCATCCATGTTTGGAGTCAACGGTTTTTTTGAGGCTGAAAGGCATTTTTTCATGCCTCATTCCGAGCGTTTCCCCGGGTTTTCCACAGCGTGAATCGGCCCCGTTGGCGACAACCCGAGGCCCCATCCCGCGCCAGGTCCGGCGATCGCGCCGGCGGCACAGCCCAGCTTGGCCCGTGTGTTCGTCGACCTCCTTCCGACCGCCTCAGCCGGTCGGTGCCGGGGACAGTTCAACCGTCCACGTTCGATCGTCGCGAAGCAAGACGTTGGCGAGGATCACGAGTTTGCGCATGACCGCAACGAGCGCCACCTTGTGGTGTTTCCCCCGAGCCTTCAGCCGGTCATACAAGGCCTTCAACTCCGGATTGTACTTCGTCGCTGCCAAGGCCGCCATGTACAGGACATCGCGCGGCCGGCGGCGCCCGCCCCGGATATGCCGGGATTTGGACGACTGGCCACTCTCCTGCGCATAGGGTGCCACACCGATGAGCGCCGCCGCCTGGCGGTTCTCCAGGGTCCCCAGTTCGGGCATCCAGCACATGAAGGCGGCAGCGGTGATCGGGCCGACACCGGCGATCGAGGTCAGGATCTCGAAAATCCTCCGGGGCTCCGGATCGTCCTCGATCCGGGCCCGGATCCGGTCTTCGAGTGCGTCAATCGCCACCGTGACGGCGCCCACGGCCTCGGCACCGGCTGCGACCGCCTCCCTGTGGGTGACCTCGCGTCCGGTACCGTTCAGTGCCGTCCGGGCATCGACAAGCTGCTCCCGCATGACCAAAAGGTCGGAGAGTTCGTCCACGAACGCGCTGAGCGGCGCGGTGGGCGCAGCCGCGTCGGACAGGATCCGGCCATAGGCCGCAAGGATCCGCGCATCGACCCGGTCGGTCTTCGCAAGCTCGCCGAGAGCCTTGGCAAAGTCCCGGCTCTGCCGCGGATTGATCACAAAGACCGCGAAGCCCCGATCATGCAGCGACCGGTGCACCCCGCGGTGAATCCGCCCTGTTGCCTCCATGACCACCCGCGTGACCGCGCATCGCCGCAGCCAGTTGGCGAGGGCACAGAAGCCCGTCCTGTCATTCGCGAACGTCCTGTCGACGCCGTCCACATGAACATCCAGGACGGCCTTGCTGACATCCACACCTGCGATTACCATCGTCATTGTCCTCTCGCTCCTACTCTCGTGATGATCCGGTTCTTGACCCAGGCATCCATTCAGGACGCGAGGGGACGAAGGGAGGACGGGCCGACCACGCTTGCGGACGGTTCCCGTGAACCCAGTCGGAATCGGTCCGACCCGCCCTGCGGAGCAAAGCTCCACTGTCCCCTCCCCGAGCTCGGGGAGGGGACCCCAGCGACAGGATACCCCACCTGCGCATGCGCGGCAGGTTTAAGTTTTCCACAGGTCGCGCGATTCCAACCTGTGCATAACTCTATAGACATGGGTATCATGGGAGGGTTTATACGAGTCGGCTGAGCACGGTCATATCTCTGCCCAGTACAACTTAGGACTAATGCGAGCCCAAGGCACCGGTGTGCGTCCGGACAACATAGAAGCGTACGCTTGGTTCAATTTGGCTGCAGCGCAAGGATCATATTTGGCCAGTACCACAGTTGCACATTTTCCAGCACTGTGATTCACGCATTCCGTCATCGACGCAGAGGAGACGGAATGATGAATGTTGCCGCGTGGTCCGGGTCGCTGCTGGCGTGGGAAAACGAACTGTCATCGCTGAAGGCGCGCCTCGGCCCGGTATTCGGGCGGCGCGAGTTGCGGGAGACCGGTGGCACCCTCGCGAGTGCACGCGCAGGGCTCGCGGTGGAAGTCGTGGTTGGGTAGGCTGCTGGTGCGCGCGTCCTTAGGTAGAGGCTTTTCCGATCCCGCTCTTTCTATTGCGGGCGGGTTCACGGTTCCACCATAGACCATGTCTCCAGCGGCCCCCTTGAAATTCCGTACGTCCGGTTTTCCCGGGTACGGCTTCAAGCGTCGGGCACCGCCAAGTTGAGATAGAGCCTTCCGCATACGGCGGACAGGTTAAGGATGACCCAGCCATACCCCGTCCATCGCAGGCGTTTACCCTACCCGTGGGCCACAAGGTGACGCCAGTTTGCGGCGGTTTCCGAGCACCGCCACCATGGCATCCGACTTGAGTCCACCCGAGCCCAGAGGTCCTCGCTCAGGATGGGTTGTGTTGTCCCACCCCTCATCGCTTAATCGACCTCATCCGCCAGTGAGAGGAACTCCGCACCATTTCCCGCTTTGCGGTTATAGGCCCGGTCTTTGACATTCGTGGGTCATCCTGTCTGTTCCTTTCACCTTCCAATCTTTCGCCACTGAACTTTCCCGAATTGCCGCCGTCTCTACGTCGGGGGGCCCGATGCGTGCACCTCAGTTCTTCCGCATCGGCTCTGGCCATCAGATTGCTAACAGACCCTTGGCGTCCCCGTTTACCCCACAAATCAGCTTCATGTGGGAAGGAAATTTCGTCGCTTCACGGATTCGTTCGCTTTCGCTACGGCCCTCCGGTTTGCTCGCCGTCCTGGCTGACCAGACCAAAGGCAATTCTGGATTTGGCCTACGACGGCTTCTTACTTCCCAGCTCGCTGATACAGGGTCGCCCCGGTACCAGTGGGATATGCTACGGCGCCAAACTGAGAATTGCGCCGGCGGGACTTCCACCCGCAAGTTCAACAGCTAGATTTGCTGTACGCTAGCCTTTCCATCCTGCCGGACTTGCACCGGCTACCCCGGCGGCAGTTAGCTCGGCGCTCTGTCATTTCGCCCCTTACCGGAATCGACCCCAGGATCGTTCGCCATGCACGCCGTCATCGCCGGCGGAAACGGACCCGCGCTTCGGATTGCCCGCGGTCGAGATGGTAACTCGTGCATGCCAGCGCGCCGTCCGCCTGCAATTCGCAGCTGCTGCGACGCACATGGATGTGCCAGCCGTCCGAACAGAGCATGTCCTCACGGTCGCGGATTTCGAGATTCCCGGAACCGCCAAACCGCCCGATCGTCCCTCCGCGGCAGGTCGTTCCACCACCGGACCGGAGTGTCTGCTCGCCATTGCCCGCGGCATCGAAGCACATGTCCCAGCGGTCTGCACCGAACCAGCGGTACGCGATGAATCCGCTGTGCTGCTGCGTCCGGTAGTCCGAAACAAGTTCCCAGCATCCTTCAAGAACCCGGATGTCCCGGTTGGCCCATCTTTCGAGGTTCGGGTCAGGAGCCGGAGGCGGTTCGGGTGGTGGAGGTGGCCGTGGCCTGCAACCCAGCCGAGCAAGCCGGATCTCCAGTTCCGCAACCCGGTTTTCCAACTGGGCCTGCCGGGCCAGCGTTGCCTCGAGTTGCGGGTCATGCGCTGGTGCCTCCCGGGGGCACCCCTCCGCCATCGCGCGCCAGAACGGGAAGGCGACCCCGCACGCTTGCAGCACGTACCAGGCGGAAAACGCACAGGCCGCGGTGAGCAGGACGGCTAGTCCAACAACCACGAATGGGTCAGGGCGTCGGGAATACCCGATCCCGCGTTTCATGTCATCTTCCCGCTTGCGGGCGCCAACCAGGGCAGGATTATGACCTCGCCGAAAGAGCGTTGTCCAGTACGTGTTTCAGAACCTGGGGGCTATCGAAGGCAGCACGGTGCAGTTCAGCCGATCTATCTTCCCTATCGTCTCATGGATTTGAATTGCGTTCCATCGACGCTCATCGCCGACCATTGCGCAACGTACATGCCTTGCAGGGTCATCTGCCCGGCCTCGCAACCTGTTGATCCTGAACGACGGATTTCGGCTGTGCGTCTGGCAGAAATCCCTTTTTCCGAATCCGCAGGTCATGCCCGGGTCCCTCTGCCGGAGACGGATCTCATCGCTTTTCCATACAACCGATCTCGAGCAACGATGACGGAAGACATTCGTGGTGTCGCCCGATTCCCTCGATTTCCGAACTCATCTCGCCCGGCACGAACGGCATTATTTTCGCCGACGGTTCGATCCGGATGCCCCAATCCGGTTCGCGGGAGCCAACAGGAGGAGGAAGCGGACGTGGCGGGGTTGTGGCGACGCTGTATTCACCTTCGGGGAACGCGCGGGCCAGCCAACCGTGACCGCAGGCAAGGTGCCGAACCGCTGCCTCTTCGAGAGCGGCGATGGACTATTGCGGCCTATTGAACGAAGATTCGATCGAAACATGGCTTCCACGCAGGCGAACATCTTCATGCCGTCGCACGATCTGCACGTGATCCGGACCCGTGGTTCCGGAAGTGGCACGGTGTGCTGATGTACGAACACGGCGGGATGGAACGGATCATCCGGGCCATACGCTACCTGCGGGACAGGTGCAGCCGTGGTCGTGCAGATGTGGAGCGGGAGCTGGAATTCTCCCGCGAGAACAGATTACGCATGCGCTATCGGGCCCCGAATGGACCCCAATCTCCCGATCGGCAGCGGTGTGCTCGACGCCGTAAACAAAAGCACCGTGACAAAAGGCTTCGAGGGTTCGGGCATGCGACGGAGCAAGGAGGGCGGCCAGGCGACCATGGCCTTTCGTGCACTGATCCTCTCAGGCCGGTTCGGCCGCACATGGAACGCTCTCGCGGCAGATGACAACGCAGACCCGCCCCGCCGGGCCCTCGCAGCATGGACCGAAAACGTCGCCATGTCAAAATTGCACGCACCGTCAATTCCGCCTTGGCAATCTTCGCCAGCCCGCGATCGAGCACGGGACTGCCAGTCGGGGTCCGGTCGACGGCAAACAGGGGCGCCGGGGTGGTGTCGATCCGGATTGCGAAAGCGAGATCCATCGACACCTACCAACGAACGCGCAGGCAAGAGCAGGATTGCGAACCTGGGCGGCAGTCCCGCATTCCTTGCCCGGCAGAAGAGGCAAAACGCCTTCGGTGAAGCTCGACATTGCAGATCGGTTCCAGTGGCATTGCGACGCCGACGCAATTCTCTGATCGGCGGTTTTTCGCTCAAGTGCATCAGGTGCTCTGCCGGGATCCATCCGAGAGATCGAAACAAGTCATCCTGTTGACGACGTTTTCAAGGATCGTGGAGACGTTATTATCGAAGTCGTTCCAGGGAAGGCTGCCACAAAAGGTGATGGACCCTGTCGAAAACACTGAACCTCCAGCGGGCAAATCGAAATACACCATGTCCGCCCTGAGCAGATCGCCGGTTGGTTCCCCGGGCCAGTTGGTCAAATGGGTCAACTGTTCCTCGTGAACCAGGATCGGGCGATCCTCGTGTCCCTCGGAACTGGCAAGAATGACGACATTGTCCGGAGAACCCAGGCGGTGGTCGACGCGGTCCATCTCGAACCCCGCCGCGCCACCGCCACTGAAACCGAAATCCCCGATGATGTCGCCGTGCACGCCTTCGAATATCCAGTCATACGCAGGGTCGAAACACTTCCGCCGGTAATGTGATCCGTGAAACTCGCCTTGTGCGGTGAATCCTATTCCGACGAGCTCTTGCGGAGGACGGCCGCTTCTGCGCCAGAGACCGCCATATGCGCCGTCAAACGCGTTGTAATATTCGCCCGGCTCCGCGGCCCAGGCCCGTATGCCGCCTTCGGTACGGCGAATTTCGATGGCGCCCGTCTCGGTTTCGTGAAGCGCGATCCGCCAATAGAATCCGTTGCCGCCCAGGTACATGAGGTTGCCCCCGGAATCGCGGTAGCCCTGCAGTGCGTCCAGCGTCCGATCCGTATGGTATTCCGGGTGGCTCGTGGTCATGACCGCGCGGTAGTCCGCGAGGCACGCCGATCCCTCCTCGTGCAGCTCCCGATCGGTGATGACATCGTAAGCGATGCCCTTGGCGTGCAGCCAGGAAATCAGGTGGCTGTCCGCCTGGAAGTGACGCAGTCCCGAGCACACCGCATTCCCGAACGTCCGGTAGCCGGGCCGCAAGTTGAACAACGGTCGCCTGTGGGACGCATGACAGATGCCGGAACCATCCGAATGGACATTGTAGGTCGAGAGACCGTAACTGCGGTATACCGCCGGATTGTACGGATATGCATCCCATTCCCGGTTGCGGTCCTGCCAGGACGGATCGTAGTCCGGCCTCGCGTGATTGCCGTAGACCACGTAGGTGAAGGTCGGGATCAGCACGCACAGGTTCGCACGCGGCTTTCGCCCGGAGGGGCAAACGTAGAAGGGCATGGCATCCCGGTGCTCGCCGCACGAAATGCGCATCACGTAAACGCCGCTCGGGAAATCCCCGGGAACACGGAAAGTGAAATCGGTCTCCCATTGAAAATCGTAAATGTCGTCCTCGTGGAAATGGATTGCGCCATAGTGTTCGGGAGCGTGCCGCCAGCACATTTCCGTTGCGTTCCAGCATGAGCCGATCACCGCGCGCGCCGGGAGGTTGACGAGGCGGGCATCGATTTGGTTCGCGCTCGAATCGCGGATCGTCGTGGTGGAGATGTCCCTGGAAAAATCCCACTGGGCGATTACGGATCGGTCGGATCTTTCAGTCCCGCGATAGAGTCCTGGCGCCTCGATCTTGCCATTGAAGTGCTCGCTCGCAATGCCGTTTTGCATCCGGGCCGCGATACTTGCACGCTGGTGGATTTCCCCCTTCGTCAGGCTGCACCGCCTGGAGTTACGCACCTTGGCCGAGTAGGGGGATCCGATTTCCTGCTGACGAATGAAAAGCCTGCCCGACACGGAATCGAATCCCGCTTCGAGCTTGTACCACCGGCGCAACTTGATGCCGGTCGGTGCGACAACCAGCTCCCCGCCAACCGATATCGCCGCTGCGCCTACTCCAGTAACAAGGAGCCTTGTGTTACCGATACTCAGGATCGTTTGCGAATTTTCGCTGGCGAGGGTCGGGAAGATGGTTGCAGCCATCAGGAACCCGTCGCCAGGCCGCAGCAATACCCGTTTATCCGTCACCGCGTAGGATCCCGGGTAGAACGGTTGGTAGCGTGAGGGAAATGCCCGTTTCGCGAACGCCTCCTCCACGGGATCCTCGACCAATCCCATCCCGGCAGGATTCGGATCGGCGCCGATCGAGCGTGTCAGCCAAGCGGAAAACGGCTCGGTACCGGTTGACGATACCTTGAACCCGATGGTTTCCCCCGGCCGGACCGACAAGCGATCGGAATATCCCGCCAGCGGCACGATGCCGTCGTCTTTTTCCATGGCACTAATACACTCGCTCTCCATAAACCAGGTCGGGAAGGAACGTGACCCACTCGGAGAAGAACACGAGGATGAAGATCATTGCAATATAGGGGATCAGCAACGGCAACACACCCACGGAGATTTGCTCGATCGAAGTCTTGCTAATGCGTGCGGCAACAAACAGGTTCACCCCGATTGGCGGCGTCAGGAACCCGAGTTCGCAGGTCATGACGGTGAATATGCCGAACAGGATCGGATCCACCCCCAGGCTTGTGACTAGGGGAAGAAAGACCGCCGTGAAAATGATGATCTGGGGGATGCTCTCCAGCCACATGCCGACCAGGATGTAGAACACGCCGATCAGGAGCAGCACCAGCCAGGGATACGCCGTCAACTCCTCGAACAGGGCGAGGATTGATTGCGGAATGTCGTAGAGCGTGACCAACTGCCCGAATGCCTTGGTGGAGCCAAGGATGAACAGCACCGTACCAATCACGATGGCGGTGAACCTGAAGGCTTCGAACACTTTCTTGAGGGTCAAGCCCCCGTAGACAAACAGGCCGACAAACAAACCGTAAAACACTGCCACGCCCGCCGCTTCGGACGGAGTGAAAACGCCCGTATAGATTCCTCCGAGTATCAGGACAGGCGCAAATACCGCCCATTTCCCGTCCCACAATGCCTCGAGAAGCGGCCGCCACCTGAACGTTTCACCGACGCCGCCATAGTCGTTGCGCAAAGCAACGATGAACGTGACCAGCATCAGCAGCAAGCCGAGGGCAATCCCGGGGAGAATGCCTGCAAGAAACAGGCGTGGAATGGATTCATCGGATACAAGCGCGTAAATGATCAGCAGGTTGCTCGGAGGGATCATGCTGCCGAGCGCGCCGGCCGCCGCGGCAATCGCGCCGGCGAACCTCGGCTTGTAGCTTTCCTCGATCATGGCCGGAATCGTGATCGACCCGATTGCAGCCGTTGTCGCGGGGCCGGACCCCGAAAGCGCCGCGAAAAACATGCAGGCAACCACGGTCACGAGACCCAACCCGCCCTTGTAGGCCCCGACAAGCCTGTGGGCGATGGCGACAAGTTTTTCCGACATGCCGCCATGTTCCATCAGCTTCCCGGCCAGCACGAACAATGGTATCGTCACTAGGGGAAACGGCTCAAAGGCTGTCCAGGCCGACTGGGCCATCAAGGTCAGCGGAATGTCGGCGATCAGTATTCCCGCAACCGTCGCGATGCCGGCCGCAAAGGGAATTGGCACCCCGATGGCCATCGTGAAGACGAAGACGGCCGCCATGACCAGGGGGCCGTTCACAGCGGCAGTCCTTTCCAGCCGGATTTGCCCCAGCGCCAATAGACCTGCAGCATCCGGAACGCCATCAGGGCGAAGCCGGCCGGGATGAATATCTGGACCCATCTCTGTTCGATACCGAGGCCAGGGGTAATGTAGGTCACCTCGAACAACAGTTGGGTAAACAGGACCGTCTGGTGAACCATGAACCAGACGAAGCCGAACCACGCGGCGTCGGCGAGAACGATGCAGACGATCTGCATTGGCCGCGGCAGGGCATTGACCAGCATCGTTATTCGTATGTGCGCGCGTTCGCGGACAGCCAATGAAGCGCCGAGGTAGACAGCGAATATCATGCCGAAAACCGCGGTTTCCTCGGCCCAGGCGCTCGCTGATGTGAACACGAACCGCAGAATGACCTGAACCATCACGCTGCCGGCGACGACGGCCAGACTGATCGTGCAAAGAACGTCTTCAAAGTACCTGTCGAGTATGGAAAGCAAGACCTTTCCCTTGCCGCGGATCACTCCGGTTCAATGTGCGGGTTCGCCGCCTTGCCGCTGACGTGACAATAACAAGGCAGGTCGGGCCGTTTCAAACCGAAGTTTGACTCCGCCCAACCTGCCCCCTGGGAGAAACTGACGGGTTATTCCGCCGCCGCCCGGATGGCAGCGAGCAGATTCCTGAAGTCGTCGCCCTTTTCCGCTGCATAGCGATCCTGCACCCGCTGGCCCGCGGCGATGAAGTCGGACTTGTCGAAGTCGGTCGTCTGCATGCCGCCCTGCCCTTCCGTCGTGAGGAAGGCCCGGATCTCCGAGATCTGCCTTGACATTTCCTCCTTGTGGAAGACGCCCGCATCGAAGGCAGCCTTCAATACGGCCTCTGTCTGGGCATCGTCGAGCTTGTCCATGATGCGCGGGCTCGCGAACAGGGGCGACATGTAGGAGAAGTGCTCAAGCTGCGTGAAATATGGCATGATCTCGTAGAACTTCTGCGACTTGATGAACGAGGTTCCGTTGTCCGCACCGTCGACAGTTCCCGTCTGGAGTGCGGTTGGCGTGTCAGCCCAGGCGAGCGGGATCGGCGCTGCCCCGAACTCCTTGAACGTATCGATCATGACCTGGTTCTTCGGAACGCGAACCTTCAGACCTTTCATGTCAGCCATGGTCTTGATCGGCTGGCGCGAATTGTAGAAGTCGCGGTCCCCGACAAAGCCGTAGGTCAGGAGGTCAACCCTGGTTGCCGCCTTGAGCTGTTCGGCAAATTCCCGCCCGACGTCGCCCTCCAGAACCTTGTAGGCGTGATCCTTGCTCTGAAAGATGTACGGCAGGACGAACGCGTCCATCAGCGGGAAATGCGGTGACACGTTGTTGCCGGTAATGATGTACATATCGACCGTGCCCAGCTGCATCGCCTTGAAAGCCTCGTCTTCCGTCAGGAGTTGCGCACAGCAACGCACTTTCACGTCGATACTGCCTTCGGAATATTCCTCGGCCAGCTCCTCGAACTTGTCGGCGAGAACGGCGTAACTGCTGGTCTTTGCTGCCGCGTAACCAAGATTGATGGTCAGGTCGGCCGCACCTGCAGTTCCGCCGCCAAGGATCAGTCCTGCCGCCGCCACAGCCGTGGAGGCGGCCTTACGAGCGAATTTCGCGAACATCCTTTTCCTCCCTGTTGTGTGTGCGAAGAAAATGTCGCATGTATTTCAATGCAAGTATAATATCAATTTGGGATTCTTTGATGCCGTTGTGATATCATGAATTTCGGCCTGAGACATATCCGGTATTTCGCGGCTGTCGCTGAAGAACTGCATTTCCGGCGCGCCGCCGAACGGCTGAACATGGCGCAGCCGGCGTTAAGCCGCTCCATCAAGCACCTGGAAGCCCAACTCGGCGTTCAACTCCTCGAGCGTTCCAACCGGCATGTCAGGCTGACCCACGCCGGTACGGTGTTTTTCGAGGGCTGCCAGGATGTGCTTGATACGATGGAGGGCGTGATCGCGCGGACGAACAAGGCGACGACCGGGGAACTCGGCCACCTGGTTGTCGGTTACACGGATTTCGCAATCTGCGGAGAATTGCCCGCGATACTCAGGGACTTTCACGAGCGGCACCCCGACATCACGATCGAGCCCGTGCATGGCTTTACGGCCGGGCAGCTGGAAAAGCTCAAGACCGGAAAACTCGATTTCGGATTCCTGACAGGCCCCATCAACCAGTCGGAATTCGCGAGCGTGACGGTTCAGGACGATCCGTTCGTCGCCGTGCTCTACGACAGTCATCCGCTGGCCAGCAGGAACGGCGTTGAGCTGGGCGAGCTCGCGGAAGAACCGTTTGTGCTCGGCAACCCGAGTGGCTGGAAGCATTTCAACGATCACCTTTTCAGAATTTGCCATCACGCCGGATTTGCCCCGGAAATCGCGCAGTACGCATTCAACTCGGAAGGAATATTCGGCCTGATCGCATGTGAAATGGGCATCACCATTCACACGACTTGTGCGGAAAACATCCTGCGAAAGGGTCTCGTCCTCCAGCCCATCAGGGATCTCGACGCAACCTTGCCGACAATCGCTGCCTGGAGGAATTCGGAGGTCACACCGACGCAAAGGCTGTTCGCGGAATTCCTGGTCGAACGGGGCTGATGGCGTGCGCGGCCAACCGCTGCGCCGGGCTTCGGCGGAGTGCCTGCCGCAATGCCGCAATCATGAATGGCAGGTTCGCGGATGAGGGCTCATCACGAAACAATCGACCCGTGTGTCTCGAGGGGCTTCCGCGTTGACCATCGTGTTCCATGGACCTGCAACCCGGAACAGCCAGGCAGTGTCCATCCGGTAGCGGTTTGAAACCCGCCGCAGCATCCGGTTGAGAGGTGCCCGCGCTTGCCCGCAGTGTCCGAAGGACCGGTCTCCGACCATGGTGGCGCGCGTCGGCTTCCCGGTGTGCCAAGTGTCGTGCGCGTGACGACCAGTCGTGGCCCCGGGAACCTCGTCAATTTCCCGGACACCCTTGCCGGGATCCGATCTGGCGGTGATGATGCGAAGTCTCAGGAAAGTCCGTACGGAGAACCGGGCCACAGAAGAATCGGGGTTGCACGGCCGATGACGACCGCATCAATGCCCGGTGCGTTCTCCGAACACGGCGTCGATATCCCGTGCGGTCTGAGAGGCTTCAAGCCAGGCATCGAGCTGTTCGGGTGGGATGCTGCGAGGCGCGGCGCCGGGCCGCACCGAAATCAGAAAGACGGCTGATCGTGGTCTGGCAGTCACGGAAGTCGAAGCGGGCAACGCGCATCGGATCAGGCGTCTTCCGCCCACAGGTTCCCTGACGCATCAGCCCGCAGTCGCGCTCGCAATGGCCTTTCAGGCGGGGAGGAAGGCTTGCGTTCCTTCGCTCCTCGCGGCCAACATACTATTCGGCAGCCAGTTCTGTCTGTAAACGTAGGTGTATGGGTTGCCCGGCCCGGCGAACGGCATTTCGCGCGGACCACCTTTTTCTGTCTCAGACCATTGGTGGCAGGCCCTTTAGCCAATCAAACCGGAGGGCAATCGCACCGGACCGCGCCAAAAGGCTCTTGGGGAAGAAAACCCATCCCGGACTATCCCTTTACCAATGAAAAGGCGCCGGCGGGGAATGCGGAACAAACCAGCTGTTTCAAGCCAGAATATTTCGGGGCCCTACATCTGCTCACCGGCGAATATTCGACTTGTTCATCTCCTGAATGAACCTGATCGTGACGACAGACCAATTCTTCCAGATTCCGTTTCGATAGCCGATCCGACTCGGATCAGGTGATCTCGGCATGTGTACACGTATGAAGGCGAAGAACTGCTATCTCGGAAATTTTCCGGCTGGTTCGCTCAACTCACTTTGAATGCGTTCCGAATTTCCCCTAAACTTCCAGAATGGCACGCAACGGTACATTCGAACAGCAAGCGGAAGTCGTCGCAGCGGGCGGGGCGCCCGCCGCCAGCACAGAAAAAAACCTCCGACAGTGGGCCACCCGCATGGTCCGGGAACGGGACGAACTGCTGGCCGTGGTCCTGTTCGGATCGCGAGCCCGCGGTACCGCCAGGCCGGACAGCGACTGGGATCTGGCGTTGATCGCCGAAACCGGGCAGCCGGACGCCCGGCCCTCCGCCGTTCCGGAACTCGGTGAACAGGTCCAGGCGATCTCGATCCCGCCGGCCGTCCTTCGCAGCAAGCGCAACGCTCCGGGACACATCGCCCGCAACGTGCTGCTCGACGGCCGGCTGCTGGCCGGGTCCCTGCCGGCCGTCGGAAAGATCAGGAGGAATCCGCCCATGCAACCACAGGAGTTTCAGCGGATGAGCAGTTCGATCCTGCAGACCGTCGAGATGGCCGGCGCGAGCTTCAACCGTGCGGCCGAAGCCGCGACGGAAGGCGATCCCGACTCCTGTTACGCGTCTGCGGTTTCTTTTGTCCACTTCACCGCCGACGCCGCAGAGCACCTGGCCAAGCTGATGCTGGTCCGGCGGGGCCTGCAACCGGCGAGGACTCACGATCTCCACACGCTGGCACAGCAGCTTGAGGATGCTGGTCCGAACCACCGGGAAGACGAGGCAGCGCGCATCCGCGCCATGAATGGGGAAACCTCGCGGCATCACCAGGCTGCCTATTCGGGCATCACGCCCGATGACGTTCGGCATGCCGCCGGCCGGCTGCAGGCCTTTACCGGTACGGTTTCGGGGGAATTCCGGGAGGCGGCCCGCGGCACCGCCCTTGAACGTGTGGCCGTGAGGCAACGGACGGTGCTTTGCCAGGCGGCCACTGCGATCCATGCCGGGCTTTCCGAAGCGGCCGCGGCACCGCCGAAGACCGTCACCGATGTCTTCGAGCCCGCCTCTCCGGCCGTGGCCGCTACGGTCCGCGAGGTCCATGTCCGCGTTCGCAACGCTTTCGGTGATCTGGCGTCCTCCGGACCGCCATCATAGGGCTGCCAGCCGGTCCCTGACCGGTAACGGTATCGACATGCGATCATGATCGCTTCGGCTTGCGATCATCGCAATTTGCCCGGGCCCGCTATCCGCTTTCCGGTTTGCCGGAATTGGCAGAGCGGAAGACCCGCAAGGCGCCAACCCCCGGACAGGGTAAACCGCGCGGCAGTTGAATTTCCGTGGAGCAACAGGCGAATCCATAGGCGGAAACATCGAACGCGTCACAGGCGAAAACACCTAGACTTCGTAAGCGGGTAAACGGCGACGTGCGATAATTCGGTTGCCCGTGCGTGGGGTGCATGGGGATAAATCCGGTCATTGATCAATGATCGGAGGATATTGTCATGTCAGGTTTGAATGGTTCGGTTGGTTCTCGTCCTGCGCCGGTTGTGCGCAGTGAGGCCGAGTGGGCCGCCATCATGGCGGATTTCGAGCGATCGGGGCTGTCGCGGCGGGAGTTTTGCGAGTCCCGTGAGCTGTCGTTGAAGACCTTCGGGAACTGGCGGCGCCGTCTCTGCCTCGGGAGTGCGAAGGGTTCCTTCGTCGAGCTGGCGCCGCCTGCGGTATCCGGCTGAGACGTCGTGCTCGCTCAGACTTTGCCTCGGAACCGGTAGCGCCCGACGACACAAGAAATCCGCATCCCGATCGCGGGACCGCGGCAGTTCAGCGGCCACGAGTACGCAACGAGGAATCCCCGTGGAGACGACGGGCGGCGCGTCATGGGACATGAATTCGGGATCATGGCTTTCCGATGCGGCTATCGAGGTCACCAAATCGGTAACGACCTACGGGCCTTCGCAGGTCGGAACCCGCATTTGCCGCCAACTCAAATTGGGATTCGTTTTCCGCCTCACCATCAAGTTTCCTCCGCAGAGGGCCGGAGCAGCAGACTCCGAACAGCCGTTAGCCAGAACGAATTGGAACAGCCGATGCTCCGGAAAATTGCCTGAAGTGAAAATACCCCTTCTTCGGCGCCAAGCGGCGGTCTTCTCCATGTTCTGTCTCGATTGGCCCTTTGCGGCAGCAACCGGCTTCTCAACCGAGATGGCAGACGAGCAACCAATCGAGCTGCTCGGCCGGAGTGTCCAGTTTCCCGCGCGTCCAAGTGAGGGCCGGGCTTAAGAACGGGGCAAGCGCATGCTCGTACCGGACGCCCGGACCGGGGTGTCGGGCATGCGGTTCATCAACTCCATCCTGTCTCGATCGCTCAAGTTTGCAAAGCTGTCCGGGTGGCGGTGTGCAACATCTGGCTGTCCGTCGCATCAGTGTTTCCATTCCGGAATGTGTTCGAGCAGGCGCTTGCCAACCTGCTTACAGTACCGGTACGCGTTCCTCCCGGATAACCTCGCTTCCCGCTGAATCCCCGTTTTTTCGTGGCGTCGTACCGGACGCTGCAGGTAGGTGTGCCCTGGTCGAACTGGCCTGACCAAGGGGCGTCCGGAGAAATGGTTCCGCACAAACAAACGGAGTGAAAATCGCGCGAAGGCTGGTCGGGAAACCGGCTAAAGCCATCCTCATCGCATCACCATGGCCTGTCTCGGCAGAACTTAAACTTCATTGCCGCGTTGGAAACTGATGCCGGTTAGCACACTAATTTTTCCAAACATCATCAAATTGTCCGAAGTTCACACATAAAATTAACATTAAATTCTCTACAGTTCTGCGGATTTGGAATTGCCGGTTCGACGAATCCGAATGCCCCGGGCCAGCGCCTTGTCGGGGTTGCAACACATATGGAAAGGAATTGTGAAATGAAGTCGATCACTGCCGTCACTGCCGCTCTTGCCGTCTCGTTCGCAGGATCGGCCGCACACGCTCAAAGCAACAATTACATCGTATTTTCGGCGATGTATTCGGCTCCCCTGGATTCCAAGTACAGCATCAGTGCAAGTACAGCATCAGTGATAGTGTGACCGGGGAACTCGGCATGAAAGGTGGAGCGGGTTTCGTTCTCGCCTTTGGGCACAAGTTCAGTAACGGTTTTGCTCTTGTGGCCGAGGTCTCGTCCAAGAGTTCGAAGGCGAAGTCCATCACGTTGGACCAGAACATGGGTCTTGTGGGCGGCGGGCTAGTCCCCGCTGGCACTTACGATTTAACTCCGCAAGTCAAGATTACAACCACGGCGCTTATGGCCAATGGCGTGTTCAGGACAAATGAAGTTGGCTCGGGCCTTCGTCCATACTTCGGAGCCGGTCTCGGAGTATCCAACGTCAAAATCCACGACATTACAATTACAGAAGGCTAAGTATCCGTAGTCGTCATTAGTGGAGAGAGGGATAGCGCGGTAGCATACCAGTTCCTCGGAGGCGTCGATGTACCGCTTACCGAAGCCACGAGCGCGCGAATTGGGTATCGCTATTTCGCAACCGGGTCGGCTGACTTCGGTGAATCTAAATTTAAAACCGTTCGCACAACGTGGAATTGGGTTTTGTCTTCGAATTCTGAATGCTTGTAGCTCGCGTTGCGCAGACCGGGGCGTGTTCTCCCGGCTGCGCCTTTCTGTTGCGCTATTCGTAATTGCATCTTGCAAAGTTCGCTGAAGGCGCGGAATTTTTCCGGATTCGGAGATCATGCTCCGGTGATTCTGGAGATTGGGGCTGCCACAAGGTACAGTTGTTTGTGCGGCGTACTATCAATGGGAGCGAACCCGATGGTTCCGGGGCAGGCAGTATCCAATGTCCGGAAAAGATTTAAGGCGAAGGTTTCCCCTTGACTTGCCGAAGAGGTTGGCCCTCCCCCGAAAAGGCATATACACCTCGCCCAGGTTCTTGAGCTGGTCAAGGTCAAGCTCTTTGTTGATACGTGCCAGCGTGACTCAGCAAGGCCACAACGGAGCCGCCGGACTCTGTCACGCGCGCTAATAATCGAAGCGATCCGCCGACAACTCATGACCTGATCGACACTGTCAAGGTTGATGCGACATTGCACATACCGTGCAGTTGGCAAGGTGGGCGTTCGATCCCGAGCGAAACGGTTCTTTCGCGTACATTTGCCGAGTTTTCCAAGAGCCGCCTTGCGGGATGGATGCACGATTCCCTGGTGGAGGATGCCCTTCGGTGTCATCGCTCTCCTCCACCAACCTGAAAATCAGAACGAGCACCTGCGCACCCATCCGCAGCACCGTGGCCGCGCGCTTCAGCGGACGGCACACGGACCAGCCGATGACGCCGTTGCGTAAACCAGGCCGGATCCCGGTCGCGGTGAAGCCGATGCCGCCCAGCGCGCCGTCGCGCTCCAAACGGACCCAGTACCAGGCCTGCCTACCCGGCGGGTGGCGCCATCCCTCCGGATGCCAGGTGTCGATCGCCGCCTCCCGGCGGCGGCGTTCCACCGGTGCCGTCACCAACTCAAGCACCAGGGCACCGAGGTCCCGAAGCGGGGACGAGACAGAACTGTCGGGGAAGTCCGACGGGGGATGGGCATGAGGATCGAATTCCAGCGCTTCCGCCTCCGGAAGACGCACAACCAGTATCTCCGTAAGTGCCGGCAAAAGCTTGCGCGCCGACGCCAGGCACAACTTGCCGACACGGTTGTGCCGGTTCTCCCGCCCGCAGAACTCGTGTGCCAGCATGTGGGGGACTACGAACAATAGCGCGGGCGGATCAAACAGCACGGCATCAATGTCCTGGCCCCGCTCAAGTGCCTGGTCAATTTCCCCGGCGTCGCCCAGGTCGCGCCGGTGACGCGCTACCGGGAGGTCCAGAAGGACGGCAATGAACCGGGAAACATGACCGTATGCCTCATCACCTGGCTCGACAGCGGGACCGCATCCGGCGCCGACATGCTGGCGCTGAACCGCGGGCACCGGGAAGTGGAAAACAACAAACATCGCCAGCGCGATTGTAATTTCGGGGAAGGCGCCTGCCTGAGCCGTACCGGGTACAGTCTTCCGAACCGCGCCTGCCTCGACACCGCCGCAAGGGTGCCGGCGTCATCGAGACCATGCGAAGGTTCACGCTCGACCGGGTCGATGGCATCCGGGTGCGCTGTGAACCGTCGCAGGTACCCGAGGCCTGACCCTCCTCACCATTCCTCATCTCAAAAAACCGCTCGGGCACCCGCCGTGGTGTCCAGGTTTCGCCATTCCGCAGGTCGCGCCGCAGGGTCGCTCAGCAGAACGGCACCGAATCATGAAACAATCCGGGTGGCACACCAAAAGGTCAGCGGCGTCGCGTTGTAAAAATCAACGAAATCATGCCCGTGAATGCCTACATTGCGCCGATCCGTTCAGCGTGGGAAAATCCTGGATGACGGTGTCGCCGGTATTGACATTGGTGCTACCTGGTGCCTCTTGGTGCTACCTTGGTGGCAGGAGGCCCATATGACCGTCAAAACCTCGATTTCGCTCACCGATGAACAGCATGCTTTCGCGATGGAGTTGGTGGAAACAGGACGCTACGGGAGCCTCAGCGCGGTTTTCCAGCAAGGTGTCAACCTGTTACGCCAGCGTATAGACGCCGAAGAACTGGAACTCGTAGCACTGCGGGAGATTCTCGCCCGCCGCCGTACTGGCACATTTGCCGGTGCGGAACGGATTGACAACCGCCTGACCCGGATGATTGCGGAGAAGCGGAGCGCGCGTGGCGGACCGTCTTGAGTTCCCGGTCGAGGCAAAACGCGATTTCGCGCTGGTATTCAACCACCTCTTCGACAGCTATATCGACTTTGGCGAAGCCCTTGAGGATGCGCTTGACCATGCAGAGGCCCGGATTCTGGAGAACCGCGCGGCGGCGGACCACATCGCAGCCGCCCTGCACCGGGGCGAGAGACACGACAATATCCTGCCGGGCCTGCGGCGCCTGACCATCGGCCGGGTAGTCTATTGGTTTGATGTCGACGAAGACCGCCTGACCGTCCGTATACAGGCAATATTCTTCGGCGGGCAGGATCACGTCCGGCACATGATGGCCCGTCTACTCGGAGACTGACCCGGATTACCTCTTGTCGGCGCGTCGCATGGCTTTTCGACGTTGCAAACTCAAATTCGAGACCGACTTTCCCTGAACGAATGCTCTTACCCGGCATTAAACCCCGGGCAAAAGACCGCGACCGAGATGACCGACGCAACCAGGAATCCGGGGACCGGTTGGGCAACAATCTCAGGTTGCCTTGATCGGTGTCGTGTGCCGCGCTCCGCTCGATGGTGGCGCTACAATTCCGGGTGTGCCCATGCGCAGGAATTCAATTTTCAGCTGCGGTGTTGGTTCCCGGCATATTCAGGCTTGAAACGGCGGGCGACCTGCGAGCCAGCACATTATTCACGCTTGAATGGACCCCGAAGCCCGGCCGACCAGCCCGGGTCGGGACGGTCCCGGATTCCATGGAACTACCCGGCGGACTCGACCCTGACCTCTAGCAGGTTTCTTGCCTCGCGTCCGCACACCACACCGATCAGGTGGACAGGTTCTCCGCGACCGCGGTATTTCTCCGCGTAGCCAAGCTCCCGCATCTGCGTGATTGCGGCACTCAGCGCAGCGGCCGCGTCACTGTCTCCATCCGCCATCTTGAACTCCAGCACGAACACCTGCCCGCCCGTCAGAACCACCATGTCCGCGCGGCCATGGCTCGACGCGTCCTCTGTCCGGACATCCACGCCAATGGCACGGAAACACATGTGCAGGAGGCTGGCATACCAGGCCTCGTACCGGGCGAGATCGCCGCTCGCGTGCCACTGGTAGGGGATCCCTGAAAGATATGAGCGGAACCGTTCGGCAAATCCCCGGAAATCGTTGGCCTCGAGAAGCGCACAGAGTTCCCTGCCCTGTTTCAGCGTCTCCAATCCCGACTTTCCCAAATACCGAAGCAACTCGTCATTCAGGCTGATCCGCACCTCGAGATTGGGATAGTCCAGCCTGTAGTAGGTTCTGAAACCTTCCCTCCACTCGTCAGCGATGGTCAGATAACCGGTCTGGAACAGGAGCGCTTCGATCCCAATGTCGTCGACGTCGAACTTCGAGACAAGCGCCATGTCAGCCACCCGGTTCTCCAGTTCCATCGGGCTGACGGATCTCGCCATCAGCATCTTGAACAGGAATGTTGGAGACCCGGTCTCGAACCAGTAGGGCCGGAACTCGCGGTTCCGCAGCAGCAACAACACGTCATAGGGGTTGTAGACCTGCTCCCCACCCCGCCAGCGATAGCCATTGTACCAGGTCCGGATCTCCTCCCGGTCCAGTCCGTCGAGTTCCGGTCCAAACACTTGGTCCAGGTCATCTTCAGTATAACCGCAGATCGAGGCGTAGCGCGGATTGAGGCTGATGTCCTCGAGATTGTTGAGGCCCGAGAAAAGGCTGACCTTCGAGAACATGCTCACGCCGGTGACGAAGACGAAGCGGACATGTTCAGCGCAATCCTTGATGATGCCGTAGAACCCGCGCAGGTAGTCCCGGTTGGCGGTCGCGAGTTCCGGATCATGAAGCACGTCGAGGATCGGCTTGTCGTACTCGTCTACCAGGACAACTACCCGTTGTTCTGTGGCCTGGTGCAGGCGATCAAGTAGATCCAGCAGGAATTCGGATCCACTCGTGCGGGAAACTGCCGGAAGGCCCGCGTTGCGTTCGATCACCTCCAGTTGCGTGAGAATACTACGATCAAGATCTCCTGGGTCGTTGTACTTCCCGCCGAAACTCAGCCGCACAACCGGATGACGAACAGACCAGTCCCAATGTCCGTGGATGTCCAGGCCTTGGAACAGTGCCTCGTGACCAGCGAACAGCGATCTCAGCGTATCCAGCAGTAGGCTCTTTCCGAACCGACGGGGCCGAGACAGGAAGCAGTAGTCGCTCTGGTCGATCAGTTCCCGGATGAGGGGGGTCTTGTCGACGTAGTAACTGTCTGTTTCCCTAAGCCTCCGGAACGACTGGATCCCGATCGGCAGGCGTTGGCCCATAGTATTTCTCCATCCCGTGCCCGGTTCGCAGCAAAGGGCGGTCGCTGGCCTTTCCCTCGTGCGGGACTTGCTTCGACTGTACCCGCACCGGTGCGCTCGATACAATCCTTTCATTATGTGGAGCAGTCCACCGATTGGAGCCCGGGTCCCGACGACTCCATGTCATTAATCGCCGATACTCACCATTCCGCAGTCGAACTTCGGCAGGTAGGATACGAGATCGTCATTCGGATAGGAGAGCGCCTGCTCTTCAAGCATTCCGATCGCGATGACTTTACACATGCCTGAGCCGTCAAGGTGGCCGGAATGGAACCAGAACCCTGCAATTTTGCGGCCAACTGAAATTCCGGCCCCAAGTCCGTTAAACTCACCATTCGAATATGCGGACATCCGCCAGGAAATTTCTTCTGCACCACGGCCCTGCGACTTGACGCGCCCGTTGAGCGTGTGAGCGATATTACGGCTTTCACCGGTGTCCGCGTCTTGCGTCAGATGCCTGAACTCCGGGTTCTGCATCCGACGGTCCGTTCGTCCGCCATTCCGACACCGAGCTTCAAGATACCGGACGTTCCTGCGGTGTCGGGCGATGTTCGGGTTGCGATCTTCGACGGCGGCGTTCCGAAAGGCCATCCCCTCACTACCTGGGTCAATCCGTTCGAACTGCCGGGAATGATGGCAGCGCCGGATGAATACCTGTTGCACGGCATTGGCGTGTCGTCGGCGGCGCTCTTCGGAAGCATTGACCCGAAAAAGCCTCTGCCCCGACCGTATTCCGACATAGACCACCTTCGCGTCATTTATGGCGATCCTGGTCAGGACCCGCACGAACTGTATGAAGTGCTGGAGCGCATCGAGGGCGTTCTCGAGAGCCGGGACTACGACTTATCAACCTGAGTCTGGGGCCGAACCTTCCAATCGAGGATGACGATGTCCATGCCTGGACCGCAGTTCTGGATGATCGCCTCTCGCAGGTTTCCACATTGGCGATGGTCGCCGTCGGAAATAACGGCGAAGGGGACACGATTCTTGGACTCGACCGGGTTCAGGTTCCTTCAGATTGCGTCAACGCCATGGCAATCGGTGCATGTGATTCGACCGGCTACACCTGGAAACGTGCGTCCTACAGCTCGAAAGGGCCCGGTCGCAGCCCCGGGCTGGTCAAGCCTGACCTCGTGGAATTCGGGGGCGAGATCAGCCAGCCGTTTGTGGTCGTCGCTTCGGACATGCGGCCGGCGCTCACGGCCACTGGCGGGACTTCGTTCGCAACCCCAAGCGCTCTGCGGCTTGGAGTCGGCGTGCGTGCTTATTTTGGGAAGAGCCTCAACCACCTCGCAATCCGCGCCCTGCTGGTCCACACCTGCGAAGGCAGCGAAGGTGACTTCACCGAGGTCGGATGGGGTCGCGTGGCTCGCGCTCTCGACGACATGATCCTGTGCGACGATGACACGGCCCGCATTGTCTATCAGGGGGAAATTTCTCCGGCGAAGTACATTCGTGCGCCGGTCCCGGTTCCGGCAGGTCCGCTGCCAGGCATGGTCTCAATCACGTCGACAATCTGTTACAAGTCGCAAACCGATCCTCATCACCCCGGAAACTACACCAGAGCGGGACTGGAAGTGACATTCAGGCCCCATGACGGAAAATACTCGCGCAACAATCAGTTGCATCCGGATTCAGCGAGTTTCTTTGGCTCAAGATTGCCCGGAGCGACGGAACACGAGCTGCGTCGTGACGCCTGGAAGTGGGAGAACTGCCTGCATGCCACATGTCGGAAACGAGGAACCTCCCTCCGAAATCCGTGCTTTGACATCCACTACAATGCGCGTCTCGAAAGCCGGAATTTCACTCCATCGGAGAAGCTCCGCTATGCAATGGTCGTGACTGTCCATGCCAAGGGTGTCGCTGACCTCTACGACCAGATCGTTCGCCTGTACGCGACCCGCATTGAGCCACTTCGGCCGGTCTTGGAGGTTCCAATTCGCACTTGATGCGTCCAAGCCCTCCGGGAATGCCAACAGTTACAGACCGACCTCCTTGGTCATCGTTGAACAGGAAATCGTCTGCCGTGCCGGCAGGCCAGACGAGAAAACGCGGACTTTGACTAGCTGCCGCCGATCCTTGCACGGCTTGATTCCCTGTACCGCCCGGGCCGACCGGAAACAAGCTCAAGTCGGTACCTGCGCCTGTCGAGCACTTCCAGAAACCCCAACTCGTGTCCAGACTTCAAAGTGACCTTTCCTTTCACTTTCCGGGTCTTCACGCCGGTATCGCCGCAGAGTTTCTTCAGCGTGCGCCGATCCGTTCCATCCAATCATTGTGATCGAATTGATGCCAGGTAGCTTGGCGCACGGGGGCGCGACTTGGCGTAGTCCTCAACGCCGGAGAAGTCCACGAAAAGCAGGTCCGAGGCGATGGCAGCCACATTTTCGGGTACGGATTCCAGGACTCGCTGATTCAATTCGGCAAGAGATTCGAAAGCGCTCGGTCGCAAAAGGCTGTTACCCCTAATGGCCATCAGCACGAAGAGTGGTGCCAGGCTGCTCAAGACTATCAGCAGCCTCGCGAGCCTTAGTCCTTCACCACGCTCCTGCCCCATCCGCGATATATCAGATTCTCTCTACCTTTGAACGACGCGTTGAAGCCGCGTTCACGCCTTTGGCTTATTGGCGGCGCTTTCTCTCATACCGAATCCATAGCGCACGATCAGAGTCTCAAAAAAAATCTGTCAGTTCGGCTCCCTCCCCTACTGTAGGATGCTGAAATTTTTCCGGCCGGGAATGGCCGATTCGTCCCGCATTCCTGCCGACGATCCATTCGGTGGATCGGCGGCAGTCCGGGACGGTTTTCCTACCCGAACAGGCAGATTGGAGCAGCGCCACGCCCCTGCCCGCCCAGGCGCGGCCGGTCCGACCGATGAGGAATGTCAGTCCTGGGCAAGTGATTCCGGGCGGGCATACGTGGCCGATATCGCTCCTGGGCAGCGCGCAGGCGGGAGGGCAGCAATCGGCTTCTCAACCGAGATGGCGGACGAGCGGCCAATCGATTTGCTCGGCCGGAGCGTCCAGTTTCCCGCGCGTCCAGGTGAGGGCCGGGTTTCAGAACGGTGTAAGTGCATCCTCGTACTGGACGCCCGGACCGGGATGGCGGGCATGGGGTTCATCAACTCCATCCTGTCTCGATCGCTCAAGTTTGCCAAGCGCGTCCAGGTGGCGACGTGTAACAACTGGCTGTCCGTCGCATCAGTGTTTTCGTTCCGGGATGTGGTCGACCAGGCGTTTGCCAACCTGCCTAAAGTACCGGTACGTGTTCCTTCCGGATAACCTCGCTTCCCGCTGAATCCCGGATTTTCGTGGCGTTGCACCGGACGCTGCAAGTAGGTGTGCCCTGGTCGAACTGGCCGGACCAAGGGGCGTGCGGAAAAACGGTTCCGCACGGGAAAACGGCGAGAATATCGCGAGAAGGCTGGTCGGGAAACCGGCAATAACCATCCTCATCGCTTCACCTTGGCCTGTCACGGCAGAACATGTTCTTCACTTCCGTGTTGGAAATTGATGCCGGTCAACTCATTATTTTACCTAAACAACATCAAATCATCCGAAGTTCACACACAATATTAATATTAAATCCTCTACAGTTCTGCGGAATCGGAATTGCCGGTTCGACGAATCCGAATGCCGCGGGCCTGCACCGTGTCCGGGTTGCAACGCATATGGAAAGGAATTGTGAAATGAAGTTGATCACCGCCGCTCTTGCCGTCTCGTTCGCAGGATCGGCCGCACTCGCTCAAGGCAGCAATTACGTCGTGTTTTCGGCGATGTACTCGGCTCCCCTCGACTCAGACTTCAGCATCGGCGAAGATTTGACCGGGGAACTCGGCATGAAAGGCGGTGCGGGATTCGTTCTCGCCTTTGGGCACAAGTTCAGCAACGGTCTTGCTCTCGAGGCCGAGGTCTCGTCCATGGGTTCGAAGGCGAAGTCCATCAGGTTTGACCAGGACAGGGACATTGGCCCCAACCCCGACACCGTCCCCGACGACAGAATCACCGCTGGCACTTCTTACCCTGTAACTCCGCAAGTCAAGATTACAACCACGGCGCTTATGGCCAATGGTGTGTTCAGGACAAATGAAGTTGGCTCGGGCCTTCGCCCGTATTTGGGAGCCGGTCTCGGAGTATCCAACGTCAAAATCCGCAACTTAACGGTTACAGTATCAGAAGACGCATCCGTAAACGTTAGTGGAGCGAGGGATAGCGCGGTAGCGTACCAGTTCCTCGGAGGCGTCGATGTACCGCTTACCGAAACCACGAGCGCACGAATTGGGTATCGCTATTTCGCAACCGGGTCGGCTGAGTTCGCAACCGGGTCGGCTGACGTCGGAAAACTCAAAATAAAAACCCGTTCGCACAACCTGGAATTGGGTTTTGTCTTCGAATTCTGAATGCTTGTAGCTCACGTTGCGCTGAACGGGGCGTGTTCTCCCGTCCGCGCCTTTCTGTTGCGCTATTCGTCAGTGCATCTTGCAAAGTTCGCTGAAGGCGCGGAAATTTCCCGGATTCGGCGATCATGCCCCGGTGATTTTCGAGATTGGGGCCGCCACAAGGCATAGTTGGTTGTGCGACGCACCATCAATGGGGGCGAACCCGATGGTTCCGGGACAGACTGTATCCAATGTCCGGAAACGATTTCAAGGCAAACGCTTCCCCTTGACTTGCCGAAGAGGTTGGCCCTCTCCTGAAAAGGCAAATACACCTCGTCCAGGTTGAGCAGCACCTCAGCGCCATGATGTTGTTGGCACCGGTCAACGACCCAGTGCGCACCACTCTTCTTCATCCGTCCGCAGATCACCGATTTGCAGCCGCCCTCGATCACTCCCGAACCCACCGGCATGCCCTTCGCACGGTATTCATCGTAGCGCATCCTGTGGAGGTTGTTGCGGAAATAGCCGACGCACTTCGCGACCGCATCATGTACTGCCGCGTACGGCGACAACTCCCGGATCACCGGTTCGACCTTGCCGGCCTTGAGCAGCGCCTTCAGCCGCTCGTAGAGGCGCTCCTCCGCCACCGGGTCCGTCTCGATCGCCCGGACTGCATCGTGCTGGTATTCCAGCGCTTGGAACCGGTCGAGGGTCCAGGTCACCTTGCCACTGCCGAAGACCTTGTCCGCAGTGTTCTCGATCCACGCAGACGCGTCCGAGACGATCACGATCTCCCGTGCATCATGCGCCCCGCGCCTCAGTGCCTCGCGCTCAAGGCGTGCCTCAAAGGCGGACATCCCGCATTCAGGGACCGCGGCACTGTCAATCGCCGCCGACTGTGTGATGCTCCCCTGCACCGTCGCAGCCTTGCCGGACTTCGGGTCCGGTTCCATCTCGTAGAACCGCAGAAGCTTCGCCTCGCGGGTCTTCGAGCCGCCGTCCTCCTGCTTGCTGGCGCGGCCTTCCAGCACCTCCTTGCGCATCGGGATCCCGGTGCCGTCGATCGATACATGGATCTGGTTCGGGACCTCGCCCACAGTTGCAACTTCCTCACGCTCGAAACGGACTGCGTCCCCGCCTGGCTCCACAACCTTGCTCCACAGGCGCGAGCAGCCGACGGAGATGCCAGACAACTCATTGAGAAGATAGGCTGACTTGCGATTGGGAACCTCAACCGCCAGTTCCGCAATCATCCGCTCAACGCCCGGCGACATCGAGGTCCCCTCAAGACCCAGGTAGTCGTCAAGCGGGACCTTCTGTCGCCGCCGCTTCATCCTCCGCCCGCATTTCGGGCACTCCGGAGCAGGAAGCTCCGCGTCCTTGCCTTCGAGAAGCGTCCGGTAGAGCGCGGCAGACCCCGCCAGCGCGGTCTCCCGAAGCTGCAGCTCAATCGCGTCGAGATCAGGGCGCGCATGCGTCAACTCAACCGCAACGCGACCGAAATCCCGGTCAAGGGCTTCGGAAACACCGCTCCGCACCAATCCCTCCACAGCCCCGTCACTCCCGTCCTCCCCCGCGGAACCGGCCAGCGAAAATGGCGCCTGAAACAGAGCAATCCGTTCCCGCAACGCCTCAAGTTCCGAACTCGAAACAACCCGGACCTCAACATCCCGGCCGTCGCAGGCATGATGAACCCAGACACCATCGCAGTGCGTCAATACACCCGGATGCGTGGTGGCCACGTCCGGCCCAAGCTTCAGCAACGCTTCCGCGATGTCCGCGTCCCGGTATCGGGCATCATCCTTTCCCTTGTCATGCCTGTCGGTCATCTGCTCGTATTCCTGCCTGTGATTTTATTGATCTCGGCGCACCCCGCAGCCGTCAAAGCCGAAGCGAAACACCGCAGGAATCAAGACAGCAAACGAATCCGCGCAAGCCCCAAATCAAAACCGTGGAGAAAAACGAACGCACCCTTCGACGAAGGCGTTCTGCGCAGGTTTTCCGCTCGATGAAGTGGAGCTCGACGCCAGTCCTGCGCGCAGAGCCGCGACCGGCCACTGTACTTATTAAATTTTTCGATCTGTTCGTTTGGTCGGTTATCGGCCGCGTTTACACGTGCGGGGTACGCCCAAGAATGAATTGGGGGCCGGACGATCGTCGTGCATCCATTTTCGGTTTCGGCAATGAGGTCCCGGCCGGACCGAGGTGCTGCCCTGCCGTGCGTTTGGCGCGGTGGGCGGGGCGGTGCCCACGGCGCGCCGCTCCGACGGGCGCAACGTCCTTTGCGAAATCCATGTCGAGCCATCGCGCTCCTTGTTGCGGCACTCACGCTCGCGGCATTTGTTTATTTTGCGGCCGGCGCACAAGCCCAGACAGCCGTATGCAGCGACACGCCGGCGGCCGACCAGAGGATCGAATGCACGCAACCGGAGACCTCCAGACAGCCGATCGACATAGATGCGTCGGATGTCACCATACAGACCACGAGCAGCAACGAGGATGTTGTCTCCGCCGAGCATGACGGCACCGGCAAAGTCACCGTCAGAGTGCGGCGCGGCAGCATCTCGACGACGGGAGACAGTGCCAAGGGCATTTCCGTCAATCACGCCGGCAACGGCAATATCGCGATCCGCGTGGAGGGCGGCAGCATCTCGACGACGGGCGATTTTTCCGATGGAATCCGCGGCAGTCACGCCGGCACCGGAGATATCGACATCGATATCCGGGATGCTCTCATCGCGACAGCCGGTCGTTCCGCGTTCGGTGTATACGGAAAAGCCATCGAACAGGATTCGGGCAACGTTAGCATCTATCTGGAAGATGTCGCAATCGCATCGCACAGTCAGGACCTCGATTCGGACGGCGAAACCTACTCCCACGGTGTGTTCGTCTTGAATTTGAACAGCAGCGGGCACATCGGCATCGACATTCGGGGCGGCAGCGTCGAAACGATGGGCGTCTGGTCTAACGGCGTCTGGGCCCATCACACAGGAACCGGAGATATCGACATCGATATCCGCGGCGCTCGCATCAACACATTGGGTAAGTTTTCCGAAGGCGTCTCAGGGACGCAGGTCGGCGAAGGCGATATCCGCATCATCTTGCAAAACACCGTCATCGAGACTGCCGGTGTCGATGGTGATGGCCTGTTCGCCGAAAATTACATTCAATTCGACGAACAACCGTCTAAACAGGGCAACGTCGATATCGATATTCGCGGCGGCAGCATCACGACAAAAGCGCGCAACGCCTGGTCCGTCTGGGCCTTCGTCGGGGAACGCGTGACGGGCGACATCCGGATTCATCTTGAAGGTGTCGATATTCGAACCGAAGGTACGGAGGTCGATTCCGACAACAGAACCTATTCCGTCGGTGTCGCCGCCAGGCACTCCGGCCAGGGCAATATCGGCATTGTTATCCGGGGCGGCAGGATCCTGACCAGCGGGGCGGCTTCGCACGGCATATTCGTTCGTCACGACGGGCAGGGGCCGTCCCGGTCCACGAATCTTTCCGTCGGAGGCACAGTCGTTGCAGCAGGCGAAGACGCCGATGGTATTCGTATCGGACAGCTCGGCGAGAACGGAGGCGTGGAAGGCGCCGCGGCTCTGGCAGGCGATGGCTACCGCAAGCAGACTGTGCGGGTGAACGGTCGTGTGCTGGGCGGATCGGGCGTCGGCGCAGGAATTTACCTTGCGGGCGGTGGCCGGGTCATCGTCGGGCCGCAGGGCCATGTCGGCGCGACGTCAGGAACTGCGATCCGCGCCGTGGGTGACACGGTCGTTGAGGGGCAGACGATCCCGCGCAGGCTCCTGGTCCACCTGCTGCCCGGCGGCAACCTGGTCTCGGACCTTCTCGGCGGCATCATCAAGAACGACGGCGGACAGACCGTGGTGCTGGTCCACGGCACCGCCATCTACGACAGCGAGAACGGCGGACCGCAGTTCGTCTGGGCGCCGAACGGCCCGCACGACATTAGGCTGGTCGACGGCTTCACCGGCATGGATTTCACCGCGCCGGATTCCTTTATCATGCGCACCGCGCCGCGCGCGGCGGTCTACGAGGCGCTGCCGGGCGCGCTGCTGCGGATCGAAATCGGCGGCGGCATCGGCGAAGGAAAGCTGCGCACAACGGACTCGCCGCACTGGCTGCGCCTCGGCGGCGGCTTCCGCACCTACCGGCCGCAGCACGCGACCGTGGGCGGACGTTACCGGTATTCCCGTTACAGAGCAGAAGCCGGCATGGACTTCCGGATCGACGACGGCCTGACCGGCTGGCTCGGCGTCCGGCTGGTCTCGGGCGCGGCCCGGGTCTCGTCGCCGGCCGGCGGCGGCCGGATCGCCGCCCTGGGTTACGGCCTTTCGGGCGGGCTGGACTGGCAGGGAAACGACGGCTGGTACGGCACGGGCCGCCTTTCGCTGACCCGTTACAGCGCGGACATTTCCTCGGCGGCCCGGGGCCGGCTCAGGAAGGGCGCAACCGCCCTTGTCCACGCCGTAAACCTGGAAGGCGGCCGGCGCTTTTCGCTCGGTGGAAAGACGACGTTGACCGCGCTGGCCTGGCTGAGCCGTTCGGGCGTATCCATGGGAAACTTCCGCGGCTGTGTATTCCGAGGTCTCGTTCGGCGGCACAAGACGGGTTATTGCCGGCGCAGGCGCGGTCGTCGAGACCGGTATGAAAACGAGCGGCGGTGCGGACGCGCTCATGCTGCGCGGCGAGCTGGGCGCGGAGCGGGCATTCGGCGGCGATACGGCGGTCACGGTCTCCGGCACGAGGCTGACCTCGAAAGCCCCGCCGACCGGGCTTTTGCTCGGCGTCGGCGGCACCTACCGCAGCGGCGGCCTCACGCTGCACGGCGCGCTCCGGGCGAACGGACTGGTCTCGGGCGATACGGCCTACTCCGCCCGGCTCGAACTGCGCACGGCTTTCTGACCGTCCCCGCCAGGGCGGCAGTCTACTGGGAATAGCGGCCAGTGCCGCGTGCCGCCTTTTCCTTTGCAGCGGCCATCGGGCATCCTGTAGGAATAGCTTCGAGTCCGCCGACCCCTACGCGGCAGAGCGGTTCGGCATGGCCGTCGCGGGCGGGTCGATCGCCCGGGACAGCGCGATGGCGATGGCGGCGGCGGCCGGGATGACGCCGCCCTCGCCCAGCGGATTGGCTATGGCGAAGCCCTTGAGGACGCGCTCGACCATGCAGAGGCCCGGATTCTTGAGATCCGCGCGGCGGCGGGCCGCATCGCTGCCGCACCGCACCGGGGCGAGAGAAACGACTAAGCCCTGCCGGGCCCGCGGCACCTGACCATCGGTCGGGCAGTCGACCGGTTTGATATCGACGACGACCGCCGGACCGTCCGTCTACTGGCAATATTCTTCGGTGGGCAGAACCACATTCGGCACATGACGACCCGTCTACTCGGAGACTGACCTGGATTGCCTCTTGCAGGCGCGTCGTATGGCTCATCAACGTTGTAAACTCGAATTCGAGACCGATCGTCCCCGACCGAATGCTCACACCCGGCAATAAACCCTGGGCACAAAACCGCGATCGAGATGACCGACGCAACCAGGAATCCGGGGACCGGTTGGGCAATAATCTCAGGTTGCCTTGATCGGTGTCGTGCGCCGCGCTCTGCTCGATGGTGGCCCTGTGATTCCGGGTGTGCCCATGCGCAGGAATTCAATTTTCAGCTGTGGAGTTGGATCCCGGAATATTCAGGCTTGAAACGACGGGCAACCTGCGAGCCAGCACATCATTCACGCTTGAATGGACCCCGAAGCCCGTCCGACCAGCCCAGGTCGGGAAGAGCCCGGACGCCATGATACTACCCGGCGGCCTCGACCCTGACCTCCAGGAGGTTTCGCGCTTCCCTTCCGCACACAACGCCGATCAGGTGGACAGGTTCTCCGCGACCGCGGTATTTCTCCGTGTAGCCTTGTTCCCGCATCTGGGTGATTGCGGCACTCAGCGCAGCGGCCGCGTCACTGTCCCCATCCGCCATCTTGAACTCCAGCACGAACACCTGCCCGCCCGTCAGAACCACCATGTCCGCGCGGCCATGGCTCGATGCGTCCTCTGTCCGGACATCCACGCCGATGGCACGGAAACACATGTGCAGGAGGCTGGCATACCAGGCCTCGTAGCGGGCGAGATCGCCGCTCGCGTGCCACTGGTAGGGGATCCCCGAGAGATATGAGCGGAACCGTTCGGCAAATCCCCGGAAATCATTCGCCTCGAGAAGCGCACAGAGTTCCCTGCCCTGTTTCAGCGTCTCCAATCCCGCCTTTCCCAAATACCGAAGCAACTCGTCATTCAGGCTGATCCGCACCGCGAGATTGGGATAGTCCAGCCTGTAGTAGGTTCTGAAACCTTCCCTCCACTCGTCAGCGATGGTCAGATAACCGGTCTGGAACAGGAGCGCCTCGATCCCGATGTCGTCGACGTCGAACTTCGAGACAAGCGACATGTCGGCCACCCGGTTCTCCAGTTCCATCGGGCTGACGGATCTCGCCATCAGCATCTTGAACAGGAATGTTGGAGACCCGGTCTCGAACCAGTAGGGCCGGAACTCGCGGCTGTCGAGCAGAAGCAGCACGTCATAGGGGTTGTAGACCTGCTCCCCGCCCCGCCAGCGATAGCCATTGTACCAGGTCCGGATGTCCTCCCGGTCCAGTCCGTCGAGTTCCGGTCCGAACACACGGTCAACATCATCTTCCGTGTAACCGCAGATCGTGGTGTAGCGCGGATTGAGGCTGATGTCCTCGAGATTGTTGAGGCCCGAGAACAGGCTAACCTTCGAGAACATGCTCACTCCGGTGACGAAGACGAAGCGGACATGTTCGGCACTGCCCTTGATGATCCCGTAGAACCCGCGCAGGTAGTCCCGGTTGGCGGTCGCGAGTTCCGGATCATGAAGCACGTCGAGGATCGGCTTGTCATACTCGTCCACCAGGACGACCACCCGCTGCCCGGTGGTGTGATGCAGTAGATACAGAACATTTTGCAGGCGTTCGGGCCCGGCACCGGAGGTCGAAGACGGATCGAGCCCTGCCGCGTGTTCAATAATCGCCAGTTGATTGAGGATGCTGCGCTCAAGATCCTCGGGATCGTTGTACTTCCCGTCGAAGCTCAATCGCACCACCGGATGACGGACAGACCAGTCCCAATGTCCGTGGATGCCCAGGCCCTGGAACAGCACTTCGTGTCCCGCGAACAGCGATCTCAGAGTATCCAGCAGGAGGCTCTTTCCGAACCGACGCGGCCGTGACAGGAAATAGTAGCGCCCGTCGTCCACCAGCTGCCGGACGAGAGGAGTCTTGTCGACATAGTAGAATTCCTCCTCCCGCATCGTCCGGAAGTCCTGGATCCCGATCGGCAGACGTCGGCCCATTGTCGCTCTCCATCCGGTTCCCGGTTCGCAGAAAAAGGCGGTCGCTGGCCTTTCCCCGTGCGGGACTTGCTGTGACTGTACCCGCACCGGTGCGCTCGACACAATCCTTTCATGATGTGGAGCAGTCAGCCGCTTGAAGCCCGGGTCCCGATTGCCGATCCTCACCATTCCGCCGTCGAACTTCGGCAGGGAGGACACGAAATCGTCTTTTGGATCGCAGGGCGCCTGCTCTACAAGAATTCTAATCGCGATGACTTCAACCTTGCTTGAGCCGTCAGCGTGGTCGGATGGAAATAGACCCCTGCCAAATTGTGGCAAACTGAAACTCCGGCCGCCAGCACTTACGAACCGCCTTCCGTCGTTGACGGGCATCCACAGGATGGGTTCTTCCGCACAACGGCGTTGCAATCACGCTTTGGCATGAACCGGCTCGGCTTGTTGATCGTGCGATGAAAGTCGTGTTGGCAGCTGGCACAAGGCGCGGCGTTCCGGGTGGTTTGCCGCGTTCATTCCCATTTGCAGCAATCCTGTTGTGTCGACCCTGTCGTCGCGATTACCTTGTTTCAGGGTCCTGTTGTCGCCGGTTTTCGATGACGGCTCGGCCTTCCGCGGGATGGCTTTGGCTCCGGCCACGACACCGGGCGCCGGGAACGGATGATGCCTCCGCCGCCCGGTCCGTGCGGCGGTTGTCAGTCCTGTCGTGTCACGGTCCTGATCCGGGGTCGCGGTTTTCGGCCATTCCGGACGGTGACGTGCCGGAAGGCTCCGCCTCCGTCTTCGGGACGCCATGCTCAAGGGAAGAGAATTGAGGACGAGTCGGACGTCTTGGTTTGTGCTCATGTTTTCGGCGGCCAGGCGCACGATGCCCCTGGAACGGGAAGACCTCTCTGATTGCCCGGCGATCGAGTGGTCCGGGTCCACCCGAACGCGGACGGCAACCGCGCGCTGCATTGGCTGATGACGGAGAATGGCTCGCACGAGGCTGCTGCTGGCGTGTCGTTTCCCGGGGAGACCCGTCCACGATGCTTGGCCATTGTCGACGATTAGCGGTTCAATCCGCGCGGCGTGAATCCCGGCCAAGCAACCGATCCCCGGGACATGGTTTCGATCCACCCTCATGCATCCCATTGCCGGATTCTCGCGGTACGCCGCCAGCGCCAGGAAACGATTTCGGACCTGCGGGAACGTCCGGGGGGCGAGGCGTCGTCCAACATGCGTGCCGAAATTCCCGATCGGCCTCTGCGGAAGCCTGCAGGCGCGTGAGAACCCGGTGGACACCGGTCTCAACGGACGCCGTCGTCGGGAACGAAGACCGGCTACGGGTAGCCACGCAATCGGCCTCGCCGTGTGAACCGTGGATCCTTCGCCGGCAATAGATTTCGCCACGCCGCCATACAGATCCACGGCGAAAGGCGATCACCCGCCTCGCCGATAAACGGTGTCCTCGATGGATGAACATGCGGTTCAACGCATGCGCGAAGCGGCGAAAAGGGCGCCCGTCACTTCGAGGATCCTGATCCGGCGCGGGAACGGGTCGTCGCGAACATGGACGAACTCACGCGCCGACTCCGCGAGAATACCGGGTGAAATGCCCAGGTGATTTTGGTTGTCTTCGGTGATTCCCCACCTAAAGACCTCCTTGCGGGCTTCTTTGGGGTCAATCCAGATGGTATCCAGGGGCGACCCGGTCATGGGCATTTTCCGTCCTTGTCGCTGTACGCGCGACCGTCGGGACTGCCAAACCATGGATGTACCGACGGCTCGAGCGGCCGTGACCGGACGCGTTCAGTGCCGCTGAGGCAGCAATCCCGGTGATGTCGTCATGCCCATGTCACAGCGCACGGCGAACGCGATGGGGAGCCGAAAGAGAAAGAGCGGCACGAACACTGCCACCGCGATCATGTGGCCGGAATTGTGCCGGGCTTCCCGAACCCCTCCGTGTTTGTGAAGGCCGCGGCAACGATGACTCCGATTGCCTCACTCCCGAGCTTCAGGATCCGGCATCCACACTTGATCGAACCTGCATATCATCACAGAACGGTGTACGAGGTACTGGCGATGCGTAACCGCAAAATAATCTCGTCATGATGCGGCGTGTTTCCTTAGCGCAGGTGGTGGCAGTTTGGAAAGCAACGCATGCGGAAACGTGGCGACCGCCCGCAACCCGCCGACTGTACTGAGGTTCCTGATGGTGCGACGCGCTTCCAGCATGATTCCCCGCATCACCACCCTTCCTTTCACCTCGCCCCCTCTACGAACGGGCGAAAGGCGATGAATGGCGTAATCAACAATATCATGCCCGTGAATGCCTACATTGCGCCGATCCGTTCGGCGAGGGAAAGTCCTGGATGACGCTACCGCCGCTATTGACATTGGTGCTACCTGGTGCCACCTTTGGAGGCAGGAGGCCCATATGACCGTCAAAACCTCGATTTCGCTCACCGATGAACAACATGCTTTCGCAATGGAGTTGGTGGAAACAGGACGCTACGGGAGCCTTAGCGCGGTTTTCCAGCAAGGTGTCAACCTGTTGCGCCAGCGTATTGACGCCGAAGATCTGGAACTCGTGGCACTGCGCGAGATTCTCGCCCGCCGCCGTACTGGTGCCTTTGCCGGTGCCGAACGGATGGACAACCGCCTGAACCGGATGATTGCAGGGAAGCGGCGCGCACGTGGCGTACCGTCTTGAGTTATCGGTCGAGGCAGAACGCGATTTCGGGCTGATATTCGACCACCTCTCCGACAGCTATCTTGGCTTTGGCGAAGCCCTTGAGGACGCGTTTGACCATGCAGAAGCCCGGATTCTGGAGATCCGCGCGGCGGCGGACCGCATCGCAGCCGCACCGCACCGGGGCGAGAGACACGACAATATCCTGCCGGGCCTGCGGCACCTGACCATCGGTCGGGCAGTCTATTGGTTCGATGTCGACGACGACCGCCGGACCGTCCGTATACTGGCAATATTCTTCGGCGGGCAGGACCACATCCGGCACATGATGGCCCGGCTACTCGGAGACTGACCTGGATTGCCTCTTGCGGGCGCGCCGTACGACTCTTCAACGTTGCAAACTCGAATTCGAGACCGATCGTCCCCGACCGAATGCTCACACCCGGCAGTAAACCCTGGGCACAAAATCGCGACCGAGATGACCGACGCAACCTGGAATCCGGGGACCGGTTGGGCAATAATCTCAGGTTGCCTCGATCGGTGTCGTGCGCCGCGCTCCGCTCGATGGTGGCGCTGTGATTCCGGGTGTGCCCATGCGCAGGAATTCAATTTTCAGTTGTGGTGTTGGATCCCGGAATATTCAGGCTTGAAACGGCGCTCAACCTGCGAGCCAACACATCATTCACGCTTGAATGGACCCCGAAGCCCGGCCGACCAGCCTGGGTCGGGAAGAGCCCGGACGCCATGAAACTACCCGGCGGCCTCGACCCTGACCTCCAGGAGGTTTCTTGCCTCGCGGCCGCACACAACGCCGATCAGGTGGACAGGTTCTCCGCGGCCGCGGTATTTCTCCGCGTAGCCTTGCTTCCGCATCCGGGTGATTGCGGCATCCAGCGCAGCGGCCGCGTCACTGTCCCCATCCGCCATCTTGAACTCCAGCACGAACACCTGCCCGCCCGTCAGAACCACCATGTCCGCGCGGCCATGGCTCGACGCGTCCTCTGTCCGGACATCCACGCCGATGGCACGGAAACACATGTGCAGGAGGCTGGCATACCAGGCCTCGTAGCGGGCGAGATCGCCGCTCGCGTGCCACTGGTAGGGGATCCCCGAGAGGTACGAGCGGAACCGGTCGGCAAATCTCCCGAAATCGTTGGCCTCGAGAAGCGCACAGAGTTCCCTGCCCTGTTTCAGCGTCTCCAATCCCGCCTTTCCCAAATACCGAAGCAACTCGTCATTCAGGCTGATCCGCACCGCGAGATTGGGATAGTCCAGCCTGTAGTAGGTTCTGAAACCTTCCTTCCACTCGTCAGCGATGGTCAGATAACCGGTTTGGAACAGGAGCGCCTCAATCCCGATGTCATCGACATCGAACTTCGAGACAAGCGCCATGTCGGCTACCTGGTTCTCCAGTTCCATCGGGCTGACGGACCTCGCCATCAGCATCTTGAACAGGAATGTTGGAGACCCGGTCTCGAACCAGTAGGGCCGGAACTCGCGGTTCCGCAGCAGCAGCAACACGTCATAGGGGTTGTAGACCTGCTCCCCACCCCGCCAGCGATAGCCATTGTACCAGGTCCGGATGTCCTCCCGGTCCAGTCCGTCGAGTTCCGGTCCGAACACTTGGTCCAGGTCATCTTCAGTATAGCCGCAGATCGTGGTGTAGCGCGGATTGAGGCTGATGTCCTCGAGATTGTTGAGGCCCGAGAACAGGCTGACCTTCGAGAACATGCTCACGCCGGTGACGAAGACGAAGCGGACATGTTCGGCGCAGTCCTTGATGATGCCGTAGAACCCGCGCAGGTAGTCCCGGTTGGCGGTCGCGAGTTCCGGATCGTGAAGAACATCAAGGATCGGCTTGTCATACTCGTCCACCAGGACGACGACCTGCTGCCCGGTCAAATGGTGCAGGCGATCGAGAATGTTCCGGAGGCGCCTCGGGCCGGTATCGGAAGTCGGAGCGGGTGCAAGATCGTGTTGGCGCTCCAGGCTCTCCAACTGCTCGATGATGTCCCCTTCGATCTCGCCCAGGGAGTCGTACTTCCCGCCGAAACTGACCCGCACAACCGGATGACGAACAGACCAGTCCCAATGTCCGTGAATGTCCAGACCCCGAAATAGTGCCTCGTGCCCTGCGAACAGCGATCTCAGAGTATCCAGCAGGAGGCTCTTTCCGAACCGACGGGGCCGGGACAGGAAATAGAAGCGCCCGTCATCCACCAGCTGCCGGACGAGAGGAGTCTTGTCGACATAGTAGAAGTCCTGCTCCCGCATCGTCCGGAAGTCTTGTATCCCGATTGGCAGACGTCCGCTCATGTCGCTCTCCATCCGGTGCCCGGTTCGCAGAAAACGTCGGTCGCTGGCCTTTCCCTCGTGCGGGACTCGCTACGACTGTACCCGCATTGGTGCGCCCGACACAATCCTTTCATGATGTGGCGACGGCCGCCGCTTTAAGAGCTTGACCTAAAAGTCCAGCCTTAGCGCAATATCTTGCGTCTAGTGCCAGTTTTCAGTGCAAATTAGCACAACATATAGCATTATGATTCAAGCTCTAAGCCTGGGTCCTGATGGCTCCTTGTCACCGATTGCCGACCCCCACCATTCCGCCGTCGAACTTCGGCGAGGAGTACACGAAATCGTCATTCGGATTCCAGTGCGACTGATCTTCAATCATTCCGATCGCGACGATTTTACCCATGCCTGAGCCGTCAAGGTAGTCGGAATGGAACCAGACCCCTGCCAATTTGTGGGCAACTGGAATTCCGGCCGCCGGTTTGTCCAAATCACCTTTCGGTGACAACGATCATCCGCCGCAACCATTCTTCTACGCAAGGGTCTTGCAATCACACTTTGGCGCGAATTGGATCGGCTTGTTGGTCGTGCGATGTAAATCGGTGTTGGATTATTTTCACCAACACCGAGTAGCAGGCTGGTTTCGAGAAGCACCTTTACGTTCGTCATGCAGCCACACGCGTCGGCATGACGCAATGCGATTGAGGTACTGGCGATGGGTTGAGGATGCCGGCGTTATCGGAAAACGGTTGGTCGTAGAGACGCAGGAAATGACAGGATAGATTTTGCCCATGTCGGACGCGGTGGTGGCCACAGCCCCAAAAATCGAACTCACGAAGTCCAGGCAACGAACTTCGACGATTGAATCGTTCGATTTCGTGCGACAGACCGATCCGATGTTCCTAGTCCTCAAGTCTGCGAGAGATTCGACTGCCTCCTTGTTGCGCCGCCGTGATGCGTGCACCGTGTCCTTGCAGGTCACGTAGTTCGCAACGCAGGGAGGCTAAGACGTATTGGCCGCCCTGTTCCTCCGGCTTCTCCAATACACATGGTGGGCTTCATTCGCGAGGCGGCACCCGAATGGCGGTTCACCGACCGTCGGGCGAGCGTCGAAACATATGAAGAATATCCGTGCCTCGAAAATTGCCTATTCACCAAAAAGGAGTGTGACGGTGCAATTCGGCGCTTGAACTTGAAGAAATGCCGCCAATCATCGATGGTGGAATCATGATGAAGTTGGGCCCCCGCAACCTGGGACCTTCATCCGGATCGAGGCCCTTGACGAGTTTGGGTAGAGTGATTCGACGGCGGCCGAATTATTGGCTTGGGGCGTGCGACACTCTCGGACTTCTTGAACTGCAACGCCTCGCCAGTGCCAGTGTCATGGGTTGAACCCGACACAACGTGTTTTCGACCGTTGCCAGGATTGAATTGAAAACGCAAGAATTTCGCCGGATGGTGAGAGCAGGACTCTGGACGTCATGAAAGTCATTCTGGCCGCAAGTTGCGGTCCAAACAGAATTCGTCTTTGAACAAAAAAAGGTACAGCAGGTAAGGAGGAGGAGAATTCGTCTTTGAACAAAAAAAGGTACAGCAGGTAAGGAGGAGGAGAATTCGTCTTTGAACAAAAAAAGGTACAGCAGGTAAGGAGGAGGAGAATTCGAGATTTGAGAACAGCTCCAGGCAATTTTCGAAGGTCAGAAACAATGAAACAGGACATGCCGTGAATGCGACAGGAACTTTACCAGATCTCCAGAAAGACCGGTAAACTGAGGGTTCACCGAATTCTGGTGGCGACACTACTTGTCCTTGCCGGATGTGCGACGCCTGAATATTTCGCAGCACGCGATTCTTGCACCGTCGAATGGAATTCCAGGCTTCCTGCAGAATACGAGATCCTGATCACGACCCGACACAGAATGGAGGAAGTTCCCGACGGTACCGAGACGTGCACCACGGAAATGGTCCACGACACATCCGACCCTAACCGCAGCGTATACACAACACAGCGGACTTGCGCTCCAAACATGAAGAACGTCTTGGTCCCGTACGAAGTTCAACACGAGGTCGATATTCACAAAGAGACGCGCAAAGCTCGTATTCGCAATTGCGTCGCACAGCGCTGCATTGCCAGCCACGGAAATGTGTCCTGCAAGAGCGACACCTGAAGTGGTCCTGATCCATGTTGCGCGGCTCGGGCGGATATCAGACAAATAGCCGGCATCGCCGTCCTTTCTAGAGGCGCAAATCGCCGAACTGGTGGCAAGGGTCGCTGACCTCACCGCCTGGTTCGCCCAGTCAAATGAAGCTCTGGTGATCGAACTCACCGAGATGCCACGAGAGGTCGGGGGATTGTCATAGGGTACCTACGAGATGATCTCCGGGCGCGTTCACTTCGACGTCACCGCCTCCCGAGCAAGCATGTTGTCGTCCGCAACAAATATTTCCGAGACCAGATGCGCTGATGTCTCTTTCGTCAGCACCAGGGAAAAAATTCGGAAAGTCGGCTCGGCGTCTACCGGTGCATAGCCTGTCACTTCCTGGTCTGGCTCAATTTTACCGGGATCGCAACTGATGTCCCTCGGGTTTTTGAGACCCGAGAACAGGCTGTCCTTCGAGAACATGCCTACGCCGGTGACGAAGACGAAGCGGACATGTTCGGCGCAGTCCTTGACGACGCCTTGGAACCTGCGCAGGTAATCCCGGTTGGCGGTCGCGAGATCGGGGTCTTGGAGAACATCGAGGATCGGCTTGCCAAACTCGTCCACCAGAACGACCACTTGCCGTCCGGTAGCATGATGCAAGCGATAGAGGATATATTGCGGGCGCTCCGGACCCAAATTGGTGGTCAGTGATGGATTAAGCCCAGCAGCTTGTTCAATCAGCGCGAGTTGGTTGAGGAAACTGCGTACAAGGTCCTGAGGGCCGCAGTACTTGCCGCTAAAGCTGGGCCGTGTCTGGATGCGGGTTCGACCGCAAGGCGATCATTCAGCAAAGCAGTTAAATGGTCGGCCCGTTCATCTGCCTTCATCCCGGCATCGAAGCTGAAGATTCAGTCTTGATGTGCCTGATTTTCCACTCTCGGGAAGTCTCCCTGTGCAAGAAGCATGCGGAGAGACCCGGCGAGGTCACCTGTTTCGGGAATTTCGAGCGGGGGTTGGGTCCCGACTGCAATGCTGGACGCAATCGTGGAAAGAAGATTGGCATCTTCGGAGTCTGATGACAGCATCACCGTCGCCCAGGCATCACGAACCAGATCGGACCTGGCGTACAGGACGGCGCCTTCGGCATCCACCGAACGCGTTACGAGCAATCTGGGTTTTCGGACTTCGTAGGTTGGGTAGTCTCCTGAAGAAAATTCCTCGGCGAAACGATGAAATTCCAGTGTCCTGGCTTTCGGCTGCCGGGCGAAGGAGTAGCGAAGCGAACTGGCCGGATCTTCCCAATTCTGAAAAAACCTGCTTTCTCCGGCCCTTTCAAATTCCTCCCCGGGGGCAAGGAGCGAGATTCCGACCTCATCCACATACCTGATCTGCCAACCAGACCGGATAAGGAGACTCGTTTCGTATGCCAGGGCGGCCGAATGGCTTCTCCGAGGGGTGTCATTGAACTCGACCCGGGCAAAATCTTCGATCGCCTTCTGGCTCCGGTTGCCCCAATCGCCATCCAGCATTCCCCAGTAGTATCCCTCAAGAGACAATCCGGTCTGCAGGAACCGTATTTCCGAACCGGTCAGGTTGCCCGGACTGAACCTGTTCTCGAGCTCCTCGTATTCCGGTTCCTCTTCCGTGGTGTCACCAGGCTGAACCCCGGCAAGACAGTTCCTGGCGTCTTCCGCGTGTGGGCTGTCAGGGTATTCCAGCAGGAACATTTCGACTGAAATGAGGTCTTCGCAGTCACCGACTTGTTCCCACCTTTCAGAATCGGTTTCCTGCGCAACGGCATTCAGAGGAACCAGGATGACGGAAAGAGCCCCTGCGAGACGCAATCCCGTCGCAAGAAAGGTTTGGCAAAACTCCTCAACCCGACCTGAATTCATGCTTTTCGCAGCCCGTCAAACTACTGAAACCGTCCCGGTATTGCCAAAACGTCCCCTTGAATTCAATGACAATGCCGCCAGATACCGGCAGCATTCTCCTGTTCCGATCAGCCGGGTTATCGCCTTCGAGTTTCCCGAATTCCAGGTCCGCGCGTCCGTCTCCATTCCGCCTCTACAAACGCCATGAAACAGACCCATGCAGGTATCATCCCGGTGTTTTCGGGAACATAACGGATCACCGACGCAGCAGCGCCACCCGTCACGACCCTCACGAAATGCTCATAATCGCACCGCTGTCCTACCTCCCGGGAGGTCAGACCTGCACCGACAAGGCGGACTCGTGACCGGTTTCACACGGGCCATCGCCGCCGGACAACCGCGCGGTCCCGGACGTGCCGACAGGGTCGAACAGGAGATTGCCGGAAGCTGCAACCGGCTCATCGAGGACACCATCATCTGCCAGGACCGTCTCCGCCCGCATGACCATTGGCTCGAGGCTGCCGGGCGCGGGAAAGAGCGGAACAGGTTGCCCGGCGTGATCGCGGTTCATCCGCCCCTGTCACGGGGCATTTCAACCTGCCCGGGGTATATGACTTTTCCCGGGAGAAACCGCAGAACAACACATGCGTACCGCCTCGCAAGTCGATCCCCGGGATCATACCGGGAGATCGGGAACCGCCAAACAGGTGAAATGGAGGGCACGCAAGCAAGATGCGGAATTGGAAACTTTACGTCACGTACATTTGCCGGGTTCAGGCAGTTCCGTCCGACGAAATGATGGAAGTCTTGCCAAGAAAAATGGTCCATGACCCCGTAGACGACGAGCTTTCCGGTTTACCTTGCAAACCACCGTTCTGAAGAAATGGAACGGACAGATGGTGCGGCCAGAGGTCGCCGGGTCCAGGTCGGAAACGTCGGAAAAGAGAATTACCGGAAGCAATGACGATGGCCGGTATCTCGTTGTCGGCTCGTTGGTTGGGGTCTGCCCCCTCCGCCGGCAGGCGCATGACCGAATCGACGTCACCGTCGATGACGTCTTCGGCTGGCGTGGGCTCGGGGATGCCACCAGGACGATGGGCAAGCTCGCTCCGACCAGGCGGCATCGCCGGCATGCCCGGCGTCGCACCTTCGTTTGATGCGAGGGTGCTGTCGGCTCCCTGTTCCGGCAGCAGATCCACCATGGCGCCATCGCCCGCCACCACGGCAGGCGAGAATATGGGGATGCCGTTCATCTTGCGATCTGCATTCCCGCGGCGTGACAACAGGTCACCGACGATTCCTCTGTTGCCCGCCATGACGAGGACACCGAAGGGCGTGAGGCCGACGCTGTGTCAAGCCGATGACGCCGTCCCTCGTGCAGACCTGGACCGCGGCGACCATGCTGTCGCGGTGAATAGTGCCTGGCTGGCCGGAACCGTGTATGCGCCCGATCCCGGGCCAGCGGCCGACGTCGTGCCCGGGGCGTCTCTCTTGTCGGCCTTACGGGTGGATTGCCCGTGTATTTCGCGCTCAGCTCGAATGTGCTGACGTTCTGTTCAACAGGGGTTTCGGATTTGGCCATATGTCACCGCGAAACACGGCATGTCCTGCCAAGAAACCCACATATGAGCCATTTCTTGGTCCTGGCGTGATGAGGTCATTCTGCGGCGGACATGATGATGGCCGCCTCGCCGTCATAATCGGCATAGGCCCGCTGGGTCGCGATCTGATCCGCGATGTACTTAGCATCGTGCCAGACCCCCCAAAGGAAGGTCGATGCACGCCGTGACTGCCAGGGCAGGCCAAGAAAATAGATGTCCGGTTCAATCGAGACACCACGTTGGTGGATCGGCGCGCCCTTGTCGTCGAATGCATCGGCCTTGATCCAGCCAAAGTCCTGACGGAAACCGGTGGCCCAGATGATGGTGCTAATTTCTTCCCTGGCAAACTCGATCGAACTGATCGGGTTGGCCAGGCAGTCGGGATCGGCAAACGGTTCGCGTGCTTCAGGCTCTTCCGGCAAGTCGAGACCGGTACGCTCAACATAGGCATCCGCCAGATCGAGCATTTCCATATAGTTGGCGTCACCGGCGGCAATGTTGCGCTGAAGGTCGTCGGCAAAACTCAAAACGCCGTTTTCGAAGCTCCGGGTCAGGCCGACAAGGGTGACGCCTTCGTTGGCAAGACGGCGAAAATCCATGGTGTGCCCGCCATAGGCGCCGCTCACCGAGATGGTCACATGTTCTGTTCCGGGTTCAGCCGCTGCCAGGTCCCACAAGCCCATCACGCCCAGCCACCAGGCAAAGTCGCGCCCGCGATACCGGCGAGGCGGACGGTCATGCGGGCCAACAGAGAGGAAGACCTTGCGCCCGGCGCGGTTCAACTCGTCAGCAATCTGTGCGCCGGAAGATCCGGCGCCAACAACCATGACCGCTCCTTCGACCAATTGGCTCGGGTTCTTGTAGTCGAAGGAGTGAAGCTGCTCGACACCTGCCGACTCCGGCACAATCGGTGGCATGGACGGGTGCTGGAATGCGCCGGTGGCGGCGACGATACGCCTGGCTTCAACGACGCCCTGGGACGTCTCAACGCGGAAACAACCTTCGCCGGGCATCCGCTCGGCCTTGAGAACTTCGACGCCTTCGCGGATCGGGGCGTTCACCATCTCGGCATATTCGACCAGATAATCTGCGACCCGGTCTTTCGACACGAACGCATCCGGGTTGTCGCCTGAAAACTCCAGACCCGGAAAACGGTCATGCCATGCGGGACCGTTGGCGACCAGGGCGTCCCAACGGCCGGTGCGCCAGGCTTCCGCCGTCCGGTGCTTTTCCAGAATCAGGTGCGGAACATCGTTCCTCCCGAGATGTTCGCTCAGCGCGATGCCGGCTTGTCCCCCACCAACAACCAGTGTGTCCGTTTTCTCCAGTGACATTTTCACGTCCCTTACTGTGTCCAAACACGACCACGTTAGCCGAGGTCGCCAAACTCAGCACCACTCTGAGTCTGGCAGCTCATCTCAAAGCGAGTTTCCCATTTACGTGATTGCAAGTGCAAATCTCTAGACCGGGCAGAAACGGGAACTCTTCTCACTCCCATCGTGATCAGATCGAGTTGTGGATCATGGGCATCACTCACCTAGCCGAGATGTTCAGTGCGAGCGTTGCCAGGAAAAAGACACTTTTGAGTCACCAAATCGAGTAGGATGCTTTTTCAGGCTCATCCGGGCCTACGCGAAAGACGGGCACATGTTGGCAAAGCGATCTTCATGCGCTCCAATCTTCGCCTGTGCTCCGGGGCATTGAAGTTCACATCCTGGACATTGTTAGTGCATACGTGGAGCAAGCAACACAGGATTTTGCCACGCCATACGAATTTGCACGGCCACAAGGGAACTCCGCATTCCCGGGCGCAAAACTCTCGATGGTCAATGCCGTCAAGGGGCCAACGCCTGGCACTTCCTGCCAACGCATCGCCGTACCCGCCCCCTCCGCCTGCGCGTTGAGAGCCTCGGTCCGGGTCTCCATCCTCTCTCATTCCCGGCAGCCTGAATCAGCAGATCCCGACTCTGCGCAACAAACATTGCGGAGAGGTCGCAAGCGGGATCTTCGATTGTCGCGTCGATCAGTTTCAGGCGGGCGGGCAAATGACGAGACGTCGATGCGCACATTAGGGTTCGTCACGAAATTCCCGATACATTGACAAGATTCAGAAGCAATGTGTTGTTCCAGTCGCCGTGCAAGTCAGCACGCCGGATATCTAGCGGTTCGATCTCAAATTTGCTGATCTCGATGCCAGTTGGGTATTCGTTCGTGTCCCGGTCACAGTAGACCTTCAGCCCCGTGCCGGCTTTGGTGGAAACGATCAGGTTGATGATGGATTTGAACCTGTACGGGGGGTTGCCACGTCAGTTCTGCCTGATAATGAAGGAATACAGCCGATGTTCAATTTGTTCCACTTGCTCGTGCCGGGCGACAGATGGCACACGTTAATCTCGATGCCGAGTTCGCGCACGAACTTCTGCAGTTCGACCTTCCACAGCCGGACGCGGTTCGCGTTGGAGCCGCCACAGTTGAAGGTGATGAGCAACTTCCGGGCCTTGAGATATCGCTCCTTTCGCAAATGGTGGCACCAGCGCAGGACGCTCTCAACCGCAAACTGAGATGCACTCCATGAAGAAATCTGTCGACGGTGGCGGCCTTGCTGTTTCAATTGGCTCTAACAGTGAAGCGCAACTTGAACTCCCTTCGCCACGGTTTCCAAAACCGTTGACACCGACAATTCGAACCAACCATAATTGAACCCATCAACCCACGCGGGGCAGTTGCAACTGCCTTTTCGCCCCAATAGTTAAAACGGGCGAAAGTGCGAAAATTGCGAATTTGTGAAACTGAAGAGACCAAATTGATGCCACAAACAAACTGTCTCAACAGCGTTAAGATTCTAAGCTTCAAAGGTCTAAAGGATATCGAACTTGAAGACCTAGGGAACTTCAACGTCATTTTAGGAAAAAATGATGTTGGGAAAACGTCCATCTTGGAGGCTCTTTTTCTTGTCACCGGATTTACAAATCTCACTCTGCCGATGCGGGTACACAATCATCGTAACCTGATCGTTCAATCAATTGATGACCTAAGAAATTTTTTTTACCGACTTGACGTAGATACACCAATTGAGTTGATTGCTAAATCAAATTCCCTACGGGAACAACGAGAGCTATTGATTTCAGCGCCATATTCAACGGCATCGAGAGGAATCGGTCCGCAAGAAATCAAACACACGACCCTAGCGACTGAGGCACAAAATGGTGACGCAACATTCGCTGGGAAACAACTCTCAACAGGTTCACCCAAGACGCGCAAGCTACGTTACGAAGGTAAGTTTCGCAACGATTCCGGTGGTTTTCGCCAATTTGTAGGCGAAATCGAATTTCTTTCTACTAGTGAGGTATTGCCAACACCTGTTTCGAATGAAGACCTCGAATTGGTAATTCCGGCTCGCATCATCATGCCAGGGATAGGTTATGATGTTTCGGCCGTCGCCGAGTTAATTGTTAACAAACAAGACGATGTGCTTTTGGACCTGCTCCGCACGATAAACCCGGAAATACGAAAAATTGCGGTAAGTGGAAACACAGCTTATCTGGATTTGGGTTTAGAAAAGCTTGTCCCTCTCAACATGTTTGGTGGTGGCACAGTTCGGACAGTGAGTATTCTATCTCACTGTATTTTAGGACAAACTAGAGTGTTGCTAATTGATGAACTCGAAAACGGATTCCATTATACTGCGCTGAGCATTCTGTTAAAATCACTTTTGGCGTTGGCAAATCGAGAGAACGTGCAGATTGTAACTACGTCGCACAGCATCGAGATACTAAAGACTTTACAGGGCATTCTACAAGACAAGGAATTTTCATCCCATCAAAGTTCGACAGTTTGTTATACGCTTGATTTCGATCTGGACGGAAATGTAAGACCATACAGATACGAATTTTCTGAATTTGATCACTGCATAAACAATGAAATTGAGATCAGGTAATGCCATACGATAGACTGATCCTCGTCGAAGGAGATGACGATAAGGTTTTTTTGGACTGTGTATTACAAAAATTCTGCATACAAAATGTAAGTGTAGAACGCATTGGCGGAGGAATTGATAGTCTACACTTAGTCCGAAACAAAATCCTGCGTGCCAAAGCTAGCGGCCGGCGAGTTTTTGCAATTTTTGATACCGATACGAATTTCGAACAAAAACATACAGATTGCTTAAACACGATAAATACTCAGGAACTTCCCATCGAAGATTTTTTTCTGATACCAAATGGGCATTGTCCGGGAAATTTAGAAACCTTGCTCCAAGGTATTGCTTCAAATCCACACGATCGGATTTACGATTGCTTAGTTCAATATGAAGAATGCCTTCATGGATTAAACGAAGACTATCGCAAGGTGCCTATGAAAGGGAAAGTCTATGCCTATTGCGAGGCATTGGGTATTGCTCCAAAGCCGTCTGATCGAAACTATTCGGACCTAAATTTTTGGAATCTAGATGCTGAGATCTTGCTACCATTAAGGAATTTTCTAGCACACTTATAACCAGGACATTTTCACTCATTCACGAACTTCACGTCACCAATGCTAAACTCGGTTGCACGTGGAACCTGTTCCGGCTTGACGGAACCCCGTTTCTCCGTTCAACCGGACTGGTACAGGCCTCCTTTCTTCTTTGTGTCGCGACGACTGGAGGTTCCTGCGCATCTGACAGAACGTTTTTTGTCAAGATGCGGAGACAGAGTCTCGAGACGACGCCGGATGCTCTTGACCACATCCGCAACCAAGTGAATCACTTTTCGATCCACCCGACAGGGTTCCCACTGCGACAAGACGATTCGCTTATTTCGCAACGAGCCCTTAGCGTTCATTGCGCTACCGCATATTCGCAGTATGCCGCTTACATTTACTCATTTTGGCAATCCCGTCCGTTGAACCAATCAGATAATTTCGGGCGAGAACGAAGCCTTTGAGCCTTGCCGGGTAGCCGGCACCGGTTTTGACGATCACGCCATCTCGATTGCCGTGAGGACAAGGCAAGAGCCTGAAAGCATCAGATCTCGACTATGTCATTGTCGGAGCCGGCTCCGCCTGGTGTGTGCTCGCCAACCGCCTGAGCGCCAATTGAACGAAAAAGGTCTGCCTGATCAAAGGAGGCGGGAGTGACAAGAGTCTGCGCGTGCGCGTTCCCGCCGCGATTCTTTCCTTGTATGGAAATCTAATATCTGGCTACGGGTACACGAGGGTTGCGCAACCCCGTCTGAACAACCGGAACAATCCGGTCTTAGCTTCTGAGGGACTTGCCTCGACACCACTCGCACCAGAGCGTTCGACACAATCACTAAAGTCAATGGAGAAGGCCGCCGCTTGAAGCCCGGGTTTAATGACTTCATGTCATCGATCGCCGATCCACACGATTCCGTCGTCGAGCTTCGGCAAGGAGAGCACGAAATCGTCAGTCAGATTGCAGAGCGCCTGATCTTTAAGCATTCCAGTCGTGATGACCTCACGCACGCTTGAGCCGTCAAGGTAGTCGGAAAGGTAATGAACCCTTGCCAAATTGCGGCCAACTCAATTTCCGGCCGCTAGGACGTTCACATCACCTTTTGGCGCTAACGAGCTTCCGTCGAAAACATTCTTCTGCGTTAGGGGCTTGAAAACACACTTCGGAGCAAACTGGATGGTCTTGTTGATCATGCGATGAAAACCAGCGTTGTCTTGTTTTCACGAACGCCGACCTGCAGGCTGGTATTGAGGTGCGCCTTTACTTTACTCTCGTCATGCAGCTACACGCGCCGGCGCGCTGGAATTCGATCGAGTTACCAGCGACGGTATGAGGGCTCGGGCGGTCTCGCGCACGACTCGCTCCCAGTTCATCCGGTGACTACCCTATCCTTGCGCGACGGCGGAGTAACGCACTCCGAGTGATTGCGATCGCGATTAAACCAACGCCGAATGCAGATTTCATTATCCGCACAAAAATGGATCGCCGACAACGAAAGCGAGGAGTTGGAAGCGGTGCGTGACTGTGTCCGACTCGGCGGGATTCCTGGTGCTCATAGCCCCCAGTGCGAACGACCGGGTGCCCTATTCCATGGGAAAAGTCCGAGACCCATCCTCCATGCTAACGGTCGCGCTCGAACTCGGTTCATCGGGTTTGTGCGCACACTTCTGGAGAGAGAGGCGCGAGATAGCGCCCGATGACAACCGCCTACCAAAATCGTCTCAAAGAAATTTCATAGGGCTTGGCAGGAATTCCCGCTTTTCCAGTGCGTCCAATGAATCTGGTTGCCGAACAGGTGAAATCGGGAAAGACCGCTTGCACCCGCATGACTGTCGACTGGCTTGACCGCATGCTCCGATGCTGTACGCGAATTCATTTGCTGACCTCTGAAATGCGTGTTTTCATGCTTGTTCTTCCTGAACGTGGCTTCCTTCCTGGTTCGAATTCGGAGCTGAGTCGTGAAACTGTATGGCATCAATGCAATTCCTCCCGAAGCCCGAGTCACAAAAGTCTTCGACATGATCGTTCACACGGGATTAGTGAACCTCGGATGGCGCAGGTGCCATTCGATCGACAAACAGTCGCAGGAAGCCAAGCGCAAGTTCGCAGAGATGGCGCCAGACGAAGCAAACGCAATCTAGGCGTCCAGGTTTCGACAAGCGCCGTCCTTTGTGACATCGGCGGCAGTGATGAAGTCAATTCCCGTTTTGCGGCAATCCGGTGATCCACGAGGAAGAATAATTGCGACATGGACTAGATGTGGTCGGTCAGTGTTGGCGCCTGCAAAATCAGGGAACGTAGCCACCAACAACCGTCAGGATTGTTCGACCAGATCAGGATCCTCACTCGTCTAGCGATCGGGGCCGTCAATTCTGTCGGAATACACTACGATGATGGCGGCCTCAATCGTACTGACACAATACTCCAGGAACATTCTTTTGTTCTGACTGAGTTGTGTGAGGTGATGGAGATTTTGCCTTGAGCCGGCATTCAAGCTGGATCCGGCCGTGACATTGTTTGTCATTTGTGTGGTCTGGGGAATGTTCGCTTGCCGTGGACGGCTGTCATGGCTCTGCCCGGGTCCGCTGATGGGGTTTTCGGTCCTGTCGGGCACAGGTGTTCGCACCGCGCCGCTCGACGGCGCGTCCGGGTGGTTTCTGCTCCAGGTTTGCGTCTGCGGGATTATGCGGTTGGCGCGATCAGGATCGCGTCGAGGGCCTCCTGCGCCCGTGCGGCATAATGGCGATTGGCCTCGGGCATGAAACGGAAGCGGCCGCCGCAGCGCACGATGGCGATGGCCGCGTTGGTCAGGCAGGCGAGATTGCGTGGCATGTGCCGCACATACGCCCGGCATCGGTCTTCGTCGTAGGTGAAGTCTCGAACGTAGTGGACCCGGTTCTCGATGTGCCAGTGGTTGCGCACCAGGTCCAGCAATTCCTCGGGTCCGGCACGCGCGGCGTCGAGCGAGGTCAGGCTCCAGATCACTTCGGTGCTGCGCGCGCCGGTCTTGATGACCTCACGCTCGCGCGCGATGCACAGTGCCTGCTGGCGTCCGTGGAGAGCGGCGTATCCGTCCCATTCGGCGCCGGAGAGGTCGACGACGGCACAGCGGCGTCGCTCGATCCGGCCATGGCCCTTGTCGATGGTTTCGTGCCAGGGCGCGTTGGTGAAGTCGATCGCCTTGAGCTCGTTGTGGATGGTTTCCTGGTTGTCCTTGATGGCGCTGAGCACATAATCGGCACCGCTCTCGAGCAGGTAACGCGCGGTCTCGTGCTGGGCATGCATCGCGTCGAGGGTGACGGTGCGCCCGGCGAGACCGAGCCCGCTGGTGAGTTTGCGCACGGCCGGGATTTCGTTGCTCCTGGCATCGACCTCGACCTGCTTGAGGACCAGTCCGGTCCCGTGCTCGACCGCGGCGACCATCATGCGCCGTCCGTCTTCGGTCTGCTTCGAGGCGCCCCGGATGTCCTTTCCGTCCATGGCCACGGGGGCATGTGCGTCGCCGTGCTGGGCGGTCCATTGGCTGATGGCGTTGTCCAGCGTGTCGGGCGGCAGCTGGGCGAGGATGGTGTGGAAGGTGGTGGTGGTCGGCGCGGTGTAGCGTTGCTTGCTCTCGCTCCAGAACGCGCCCACGGCCTCGAGTTGCTCCTGCGCGAGCAGGGCGGCGAACTGGGCGAAGGCGGTCACGCCGCGGTAGCCGGCAAGCCGGGCCGCGACCGCGATCGCCAGAATGGTCCTGAGCGGATAACGCTTGCCCCGGGCATGGCGGCACTCGGGCACGTCGCCCAGGCATTCGAACAGGCTGCGCAGCCGCGGCGTCGCCATCGGTTCGCCGTGTTGCCCGGCCCCCCAGTGTGGCGGTGTCTCGCTCCGGCTCAGCGCCTGCGTGGCGCCCTCTGTCAGTTCGTACACGAAGATCTCCTTGGGTTGGCCGTGATGGCGCCAGCGCGCCGCGCCGCCGGGTTCGCGGGCGAAGCCGCGCGTGAAGCCCAGGGAGCGCCAGTTCGACGCGCGGTAGCAGGTCCCGGCAAAGAGCGCCGGGTCCACGAACGTCTCCGCCAGAAACACCGGAAAGCCGTGAACCGCCTGCATGTCCGCAGACAGCCGCCGCAGGCTCAGCCCCAGAACCCGCGAGGCCAGGTTGTGCACCCGTTCGGGCGTGAGAATGACGAAACGGGAATTGTTGGCGATCAGGTGCAGACGACGGAACTGCTGCTCGGACGTCCAGCCGATCCAGCGGTCGCGCGCAGCCAGCTTGAAGGCGCCGGATTGCCAGCCGATCAGTGCGAGCCAGGTCTCACCATGCACCGCGACATGGCGCAGGCCCTTGCCGAACACGCCATGGAACGACAGGTAATGGTGCTCCTCCACCAAACGGTCCCAGCGCCGGTGCTCCCGATCACCCCAGGTCGGGCGCACCGAAACAGAACGCAAGTCGATAAACGAATCAGGGGCCGGCAGCGTCTCCATGAACCGCACAGTGCCATAGCGAAAACAGAATGGCCAGTACCTGTATCAGGTCAAACTCATCGCTATGCGAAAAAAAGAATAGCCCTGCACAATACTCCGAGCAATTCATTTGGTATACTTGCCCGGAAGACCAATCCAACGCCGGACAGTGCCGATACGAAACGTCGCGGAGTCAAACCCGACAGCGTTGTCAGTGTGCCGGCAAGCGATTGCGGGTGCGCCATTTTCATTTACAGCGACGATGCAGACCTTATGGCTTTCCCAACCTACACTACACACCCAGAACTACGATCGATTCCGCAGAAACAAAAACACGGACAGCAACCACCCTTGGGAGGAGTGGTCAACAATTTTGTGGAAACCGAATGAGCTTCCGAACCGCCTGATTTTCGGAGAATGTACCTGAGATTGCGAGGGTTCGGAAAGATTATTCAGAGGTGGTCTGGATCATAACCCCGGCAGAATTCATTTTTCCAACGGACGGTACGACTGACTCTGGCCCTACCACTTGAGTTTACGCGTGTATTTTCCGTTGATGCACGGAACGAAAGAAGGTGCGCAACAACCAATAGGAATTGCTGCGCACCCGTAATTTTTCAGTAGCCAATTGGCGTTCCGTCAGAAGCTGAAAGCCAGGCCAGCGGACCAGCTGTTCTTCTTCACATTCGTGTCGGTACCGTCGGCGGCGAGGAAATCGCGCTTTTCAGTTCCAGAGCCAAAACCGGCCTGGAACGCGACACCCTCACCAAGGCCGTAGACCACCGCGAGACCGGCACCGGAATTGGTTTCCGTACGCGTCGCAAATGTCTCCACCGTCGAAGCCGTATCAAAACCGTCAACTTTCGTCGTCGTACGGCCAGCGTTCACGCCGATGGTCAGGTTATCGACCGTGTACGCAATTCCAACGGCAGTATACGTGGACTTCGAAATAGTGTCGTCGTCACCAGCGTTTGCGGCCCCGATGGATGTTTTGTAGGTGTCGTTGGTGTAATTGCCAACGATCGAAAAACCGTTGCCCATGTCAGCCGAGATGCTCACACCGAGAATCGATCCAGTGTGTTTTTCGTCATCAGTCACGGCCTCAAGTGCCCCGGTATCCATCCTTTTTCCACTCTGGTAACCAAGGCCAACACCCATGCCGATACCGCCAACATCGCCAGACCACGCAACACCCACACCGAATGCGGATCCATCGTAATCGGTGTCTGCTGTGAAGGCAGTCCCGGTTCCACCGCCGGTCATGTCACCTTCAGTTTGCTCAGCAGAAACAGAAGCTGTGACGCCACCGATCGAGTAGTCGTAGCGGAGAATGGCGCCGCCGTGGCTGGAGAACCCATCATGACCCGAATTGCCACTGTAGCCGGGGTGACTTGTGTGGTCGTCGGCAATCGCCGTGGCGGATCCGACTTCTGTGAGCGCCTTGTCAAAAGCGCCGTCGGTATTACCAAGCGTCAAAGTGCCAAACGCTCCACTGATGTGGACGGCTCCTTCCGTGCCGTCATCACCAGCACGATATTTGCCCGCATTATGGAAGTCCGCTGACGCGCCGAACGACAGCCCGGTGTCGGTCGCGCCCGAGAGGCCGAATTTGACCCGGATGTCGCGATGAAGTTTCGCATCCATGCCCTTTTCACCGGAAACACCGAGTTCGGCGGAACCGGTGACCGATACATCGGCGGCGGCCATGCCGCCAGCAACAACCAGCGAAGTTGTTGCGAGAACCAATCGTTTCATGATTGCTTTTCCTTTTGAAGTTTTTCTTGTTGAGGGTTATCTTGGTTTGCGAGACCGGATCTAAACCTCTTCAATCCTCTTCCGATATTCATCCATATCGGAACTCATGCACTGTATTCATCGTTAAATTTTTGCAATCAAACAACTTTGAAGTCCTCACGTTGCGTGGATCGGATCAGACTGTTGCAAATTTGCCACTTTCAACCTCCCCCCTTGCTTCGAATGGGATTTGTCGAGTTATCGACCGGAAGTCAGTTCTTTCGGAATCTTTTCAGTCACAAGTGCTGTGACCGATAGAATTTGGCGCTCGGATTGTCGAGGTGGCTTACGGTCCAAAACAAGGCCGGAATCGGGTGCCTGAAAACTTGATCGGCATCGAAGCGGCGCGATCAAATTCTCAAAATGCGAGCTACCTGCCATAGCGGAGGCGAGCGACCGCATTGCGGGTCGCCAGTTGCCCACGGGAATAATGCCCAGGCATTGCCTGGGACTTCCATCGGCCCGCAGCCTGCATGTCCGCAATTGAAGCGCCCGCAGCTGCCAAAGACTGGGCTGCACCCACGCGCAACGAATGCCCGGACACCCGTCCAGGCAAGGAGTCAATAACGGCGGCCCGATCCTTGATAATCTGACGAATGCTGCGGTCGGAAAGTGAGTCAAGCAGCTTCCCCGAATTTGTAATGCCGCGAAACAGGGAACCATTCTCAATTCCTGTCAATTCGAGATAGCGACGTACCCGACATATTGTTGTGTCTCCGAGAAAAGCTACTGATCCTGTGGCTTCCTGGTCGGTCTTGCTGCGTCGGATCGTGAGTGTATTCGGTGCTTCCGCCTCGACGTCCGAAACCAGCAGGGCTGCAACCTCCGATACGCGCAAGAGCGCGTCCGAAGCAACGGAGACAATTGCCGCGTCTCGTAACCCTCGTACGGAACCGTCACTCCTTTCGGAAATTGAAGCGACGGTGTCGGCAATTCGCCAAGATATCCCGACCACCTGACCTGCGCCCCGTCCGGAGTGCTTGCGCCGGAAACCTGCCAATTGTTGTGCGGTGTGGGCACCTGCGGGCGAGGGTTGGCCGGTAAACCGCGCTCGAAACTTCACAGCAGCTACGGCCATGGCCGCGCTTGGTGGGGCACGCCCGGCAGCAGCCAGGCTCGCGATATATGCAGCTAGACTTTCATCGTTCAGTGCGACGGCGTGCTCCCTCAGCCAAAGTGCAAGACGCCGAAGTGCTCCCTCATAAGCCCGACGCGTATTCGCGCTGACGCTTGCATCTGCGAGGCTTCGAGCAGTTTCCAATACCTCTCGCTGCGTAACAAGCTTGGATTGAATCGGTTCAGGCAAGGACAAGGAAACAGATGGGTTATGCGAGTGCGAAGTGAGTTTCATGGCAACTCCTTTTATTCCGATAAGGATGAATATCGGAAGTGGATCGGAGAGTTTTCGTTCCAGTCATGCAAACAAGATTGGTTTAAAAAGGAAAACAAATCATGAAACGACTGGTTCTCGCAACAACTTCGCTGGTTGTTGCCGGCGGCATGGCAGCCGCCGATGTCGCGGTCACCGGTTCCGCCGAACTCGGTGTAACCGGCGCAAAAGGCGCAGACGTGAAACTTCATCGCGACATCCGGGTCAAATTCGGCCTCTCGGGCGAGACCGACACCGGGCTGTCGTTCGGCGCGTCAGCGGACTTCCACAATGCGGGCAAATATCGTGCTGGCGGCGCGGAAGGAGCCGTTCACATCAGTGGCGCGTTTGGCACTTTGACGCTTGGCAATACCGACGGTGGTTTTGACAAGGCGCTCTCGGAAGTCGGATCGGCTACGTCGATTGCCGACGATCACACCGGACACGCCGGCTATAATGGCAACTCGGGGCTTGACGGGTTCACCGGCAATGGCGGTAGCATTCTCCGCTACGACTACTCGCTCGGTGGCGTCACTGTTTCTGCGTCCGGCGAGTTCGGTGCGGATGACTCCAGCGACTCCACGCTCGGTGCCGGAGTTGCCTGGTCGGGTGATCTTGGTGGTATTGGTATAGGCGTTGGCATTGGTTACCAGACTGGCTCCAAGGACGTTGCCGACGGGACCGATGCCAATTTGACGGACACGCATAAAGCGTCGATAATTGGGGCGAGCGTTTCGGCTGACATGGGCAACGGCTTTTCTGTCACTGGCAATTACTCTTCGAAAAGCGAAGACATCACCCAAGACATTGCCGCTGATGGGACTAACACGTCTGCAGCCGATGACCAGATGATCAAAATCGTTCATTCCGCCATTGGTATTGCGTATACTGCGGGCGATCTGACCGTCGGAGTGAACGCTGGCAGTAGTACAACGAAGACAGCGCACGGAACAGGCGGCTCTGATTCCGATACGGAAGTGAAAAGCTCCGGTACAGGCATTGCCGTGGTCTACAGCCTCGGTACCGGCGTATCCTTCCAGGTTGGTGCTGGCTCCGGCAAGAACGGTGCCACAAAGGAAAGCTCCTGGTCAGCTGGCTTGGCCTTCAGCTTCTGATGTAAAACCACAAAGCTAAAGCTTGCAATGCGGCGCACAGCAGAAAGCCATTTGATGTTGTGCGCCGTTTCTCATTGGTTCCAGCCCACAAAAACTTCGATTGTCATTTGAGGATGTTATGGTGAGAGCCTCTTGCCAATTTCCTGCGAAAAACCAAAAATCGTGATGGTCTGTTGCGTGTTCCAGGACAACTCGGAATGAAGGCTTACGGATCGTACACCCGATTCAGATTTTTTTTATTCCGATCTTTCAGTTGACACTGATTACAAACCTTGATCAGGCGGAAATTGATTCAGTCGAGAACGTGAGAAGTTCAAGCGCCGTCGGCGCTTCGTCTTCACCGTGTCTTGAGACGAAAACATCCTCAATCTTGACGTTACCGACGAATAACCTCTCGAGGTCGGCAACAATGTTAGCAACCGGCTGGAGCACGCGCTCGACGAATTCGCGGGACAGGGCAATGTTCCAATACAACACAACGCTTGCCGCATTCGATGAATTGATCTCCTGAATTATTTTGTGATGCGCTCGACCGCATCGCAGCGCGAGGAGTTCATTCCACCGCCGATGAACCAGCAAAGACAAGACCGAGCTTCAGCATTTTAGTAAGGGGTATTGGATATTTCAATTTGTGGGCGGCGTTCTCCCAAGGCATGCATAGGCCAGACTACCGAATAACTTCATTGCAAGCACAGCCGATACCTTCAAAATGCTTGATTCAGGTACCAATTCGAATGGTTGGAAAACGAAGACTCAATGCCATATACCCCGACGCGGCTTTTTGTCTCGGCCACGATAGTGGTGACATTCCAGAGGCGAGCCATTGATCGACCGACCTTGATTCTGGCAATTTCGATCGGCACAGGCTGCGTCCAGTAGTCGCTCGCTGCAACCACGATCACGTCGTTTGTCTCGGGTCCATTGAAAACCCATGCCATCGGTGAAAACGCCTCAAAGCAGATGAGCCAACGGACACGGTCAGAACCGACTATGACGGTCTGAAGGCTTCCCGCCCCAATTTTCCAGTCGATAGTCGGATCACCGGCGTTTACCGGTAAGGCAATCAGCCTTTCATACACCGGTTTGGGGTCACAGCTGCCGTCGAAGTTGAACCTGTAAATTGCTGGGCGTCCATTCTTTTCGATCGCGCCTACGTAGATCATAGCCTTGCGTGCATTTGCATACCTACACCAACGATCAATTGAAAAAGAGTTGGTGCGGTCAATGACGTTTTCGCCAAGAAAAACAACGCTCGCATTCGGAAGCACATCAAGCAGGTGGCGGTCGCGACTTGCTGTGGTCAGCGCCGGAAGCGGTGAAATTTCGACCTCCGAAAACCCTTTGGCTTCAACGGGTTCATGGATTAACCAGCAACTGATGGATGTTATTGATGCCGCTGCTACAGTTGCGGTTCGTACCGATCGTGACCGTACGTCCAGACCAGCCAGAGACAGGGGAATCAACAGGATTCCGATTATCCCGGAACCTGGCCACAGGTCACCCGCGACCAGTGCAGGTGAACCAACATACCACGGAAACATCAGTCCAAGCGCGACAGCAAGTCCGGCGTTCAGCAAGGCAAAGGCAAGAGCTGCTATGGCAGGAAACGCCAGAAGCAAACCTATCAGTATCGAAAGGTCGACCTGAAGATTCAGGAAGCCCATCCAGATCGGCAGGAAAGCCGCAGCGTGCCATCCGAACGCGATCGCAAATCGACGGCGACGATTTCTTGTCAGAATTACCGTGGCAAGTCCCGCTGCCCCTACGAAAAGTGGAATAAACGAGACGTAGAACCCTCCTGCCGCGACGGCAAACACAAGGGACGCAATGACGGTGTCAGCGCACCCGGTACGGGTCCACCTTGAATTTGACCACAACTGACTCGCCAAGGGATCCGTTCTCCCTCGCCTGGTTGATGTTTCGAACGATCGCGGGATTGGTTTCGAGATAGCGGATCTTCGGTTGAGCCAGGGTCATTGCAATCCGACTGGCGCCGATGCCCGGATGTCCGTAGTGAAACGTGGCGGGACTTCCGGTCGATCCGGTTGCCCCTGTGCTCCGCAGAAACCGAACAAATGCATCTCGTGAAACCAGCGCACGGTTTCCGGCGACGCCGTGCCAAGCCGACCGCCCTTTGCCCTGTCCGGCAACACGAGGGAGCGCCGCCCAGACGACTGCAAGGCAATTTGCAAATGACGAAAGCTGGCGTTTTCCGTAACCGCATTCGTCAAGAAGTCGGTTTGCAAGTTCATCCTGAAGATCTTTGTCGAACAACCTGTCCGGATCGAGGTGATAGTCCCGGGAAAGCCTCGTCAGCGTTTGGTAGATGAACTGGTATCTCCCGACCGCAGTGGATACCACTCTCGGCCGAATGTGCCGTTGCCACGCCAGGACTTCATGCAAGTGCATACGGGTCAATGGTCTGGGCGGCGCCTCACGCGTTTTCGCATGAACTGAATCATAACCGCCGGGCGCTTCGTTCTTGGCAATAAAATCGAGGATTGCAGCTCGGTCTGGCAAAGAGCTGACAGGCGATGCGATTGCAAAAAGAGTAAGTGCACCAACGACGAGGGATTTCAGTACGCCAACAACCACAGGTCCGTTTCCAGTGTTACGTTAACCTCGGTCCCGGCTGAAACCCGGAATGATGGCGGCTGGTTAAGGTCTCTCTTCAGCAGTCTTTCTGAAACCGCCACGGCGGAATCTCCCGTCGCCTTTCGGATGGCATCCGCAAGTTGATCGCCATCGTTGTCTTCCCGCCGAGCGAGACTCCCCAAAAGGTTAATCGCGAACGCGGAGCCCAAAGTCTTCAGAAAACGCGATTCCCTTGTTCCTCGGACGCCGTAAATGCCTGAAAGGTCCGACGTTACCGCATTCCCGGGTGAAACGGCAACTCCGTTCGGAAACTGTAGTCGTTCCCATCCTATGGAGAGACGATCGGCATGAACGTCTTGAGCTGATTCATAACGGCCAAGAAGAAACGACCCCTTTGGAATCAGGATACGGGTCCCCGTTACGCCGTCGCGAACATCTGAAGTGACCTGTGCTCGAACCGTTCCATTCATGCCGGAATCAATACTCGTAAGGAGAACCGAGGGAATGACGGTACCTGCAAACAGCCGGTGCACGTTGTTCGGATGATCAGGTCGAGGCCCGGCCGCCGAATTTCCCGCCGCACTTTGGCCAAAGGCGAAATGACTGCCATCAAGGTCAACGTCAGATGCAATCTCTGTCGAAGAGTATCTGCGATCAGCAAGTGTTTTAGATCCGATCCCGCCAACTATGTTCGGTAATGACGAAGGCTGCGGACCGATTGCAGGTTCATTTGGGCCCGCCTCCGTTCGCAACTCGTCGCCTGGCCCATGTTCATCGGATCGGCTGCCGAGTTGGTGCAGCCCTTGACCAAGCGGAGAGAGATCAGCTTCCCAGGCCAGGTCATCCATTCGTCGACGTTCCTCCTCCAACCGGCGGAGGGTTTCCTGAAGTTGCCGCTCGGACACAAGGTCGGCGCGTACATTTGGTTCGTCAGTCGGAGATTCGTTGCTTCGCCCACTGTTCCGGCCAGCGAACTGTCGCGACTTTCGGTCCGCCAGCATGCGTTCACCTTCGTCAACCACCCGTTCCGCTTGCCCGGAATCTGTGTCCTGTTCGACGACTCTTGCAGACATGATGTCGGCGGTTTGCCACCTTGTCTTGCCGAGAGCCCAGCCAAGCGCGATGATCAGCGCGACCATTACGGCGCCGACGATGACCGTAGAAGTGTTTTTACTGAGAACGACTCGGCTGTTCGGATCAATCGCCTGCATGGATTCTGACTCTCTGGATATCGATGTTCTCGATCATCAGGCCCAGCGGGTTGACTTCGAGTGCCTCGCGTCCGGCCGAAGCTTGCTGCCCCAAGACAAGAATTCCGACGAACCGATCTTCGGACAGGAATTCGCCGGTATTTCGGTCACTGACGGTTTCGGTCCATTCCACGCGCCAGGATTTACCGCCGGCAAAACTCACTGACGTCACGTGAACGAAAACCGTCTCACGGTCCCAACGGACGACCGGGTTCGTTTCCTCGCTCTGATAGGCATCACTCAACACGCGGTAGGCCTGGCTGTCGGTCGGCAGGAAACTGTACAGGCGCCGGAGGTTTCGTTCCAGGACCGCCAGATCGGCGGGGATTGACCGTCCCCTCTCGATAAATCGCTGCAGTTCGCGTTTCACGACGTTCGTCGGCCATTCGCCGATTGTACGCGGCTGTGGCAAGGATTCCGCGCGACCAAGATCGTCTACCTTGACCAGGTAAGGCACATACTCGCTCTGGCTCGCAGCCCAGATCCCGAAGCCGAGTCCGACGGCCCCGACAAGCGTTCCGGCGATTGCCAGCCAGAAAAACCTCTGTGCATTCGCTGCATGGAAGGCGAATCTCTCGTCCCACTCCCGCTGGGCGGAGATATACGGGTTGTGGCCGCCGATTTCGGATTTTCGAGCACTCATCTGCGAAACCCTTGCACGACATTTCAATCCTTGTCTGAACGTTCCGATCGATCCAGCCAGTCGAGGATGTCTCGACTGGCCTTTCGGTGCAGGGCCTCACCTGACAGTCCGGCTACAGCGCCGCTGGCGGCACCGGTCGCGACACCCTTGATGACCGGACCGGTCTTCGCTGCCACGCCTGCCATTCCGCCTGGCGGTTTGACGCCGAGGGCGGTGCCAGCCAGTGCTTCAAGGTTTGCGGTGCGAGCGGCGCGAACGCCACCTTTCGCACCGCCGTACACGGCCCCGCCTCCCGCTCGCCCCACAGCTCCCGCAGTGCGCCATGCAGTCATTCCGACCCGGCTTCCGACCATTGTTGCAGACGAGCCGGAACCCGGTCCGGACACGATTCTTTCGACCGCCGTCGGAAGCCTGAGAACGAGTATCAGCCCGACAACCTGGATGATCAGGATCTGGATGGCCGAAAACAGGTCGCCGTCCGCCTGAAACGTCGTTTCCAGTGTCGCCATGACAAGGCCGTTGACGATCAAAAGAGTAAGGAGCTTGAACCCCATGCCGATCAACATGCGGAGATAGGACATGGCGATATCGCGCGTGGATTCCAGGCCGCCGAACCCGAGTCCGAGGAGGCCCGCAACCGCGGCGAGATAGAGCTCCGCGTAGACGACAACGACAAATGCCGCCATCGCTGCGGCCGTTATCGCGACCGCAACCGACACGAGCACCAGTCCAACCGAATGTCCCGGGCTCAGGACTGAGACCTCGCCCAGCAGCCTGCCGACCATGTCGAGCGCCTGGGAAAGGATTGCCGACGGCGAAGGCTCCGCCGTACTGCCGCCGACGCGAGCCACTGCAACCGCACTGTCGATGACAAGACGGACCAATTGGTCGCCGAAATTCAGGCAAAGAACGAGTACACCGACCGTGACCAGCCGAACGATCAGCTTCGTCAAAAGCGCCGAAAGGCCCTCTCCCTGAAGCGTGCCTTTTGCGAACGTCCATGCGAATTCGATTGCCGCCAGGGTGTAGAGAAGCGTGATGGCAGCGTTGGCGATGTTGTCAGACATGCCGGAGGAAACCTGTTCCACCATGCGCACCAACGAATCAAGTCGAGCGGGCGCATCCTGGGCATTCGCAGGAACCGGCATACAGACTGCTCCGAAACAGAAGATTGCCGTTGCCAAACATTCACGTGCCACTGATCGACGCTTGCTCGATGTCTTCGTTTTCATCGCTCAATGCCCAGTAATTCGTGGATGCTTGCGCCAGGGCTGACTTCACCCCGCTCCGTTGCGAGCTGCTCGTCAAAACGACGTTGAAGCGCCTCGCGTGCGTCCATTTCCAGCAGGGTCCTGGACCATGCGACGGCAGTCTGTTCTGCCTGGGCGGCCTGCAAGGATCTGAGATCGAGCACCTGCCTGGAAAGACTGGTCGCCAACTCGTTTGCCACCTGCAATGCGGCAAGGTTGCCGCTGGCCGAATTTGCTCGATCGGCCAACAAGTCGACGAACCGGGCTTCGGTTTCCACATCGTCGTTGGTCAATCCCGCCTTTCCCAGGCTGGTTTCAAGTGCGGCTGCCCAACGGGACTGGAGGGCGTCGTAGCGTTCGGCAAAGGAGTTTCGCGAATACCCCTCTTGATCAAACAACGGATCGGAAACCTGCCCGGACTTAAGAAAGGCGTCCAGTTCACGTCCGGACTGGATGAGACTGCCCGCCTCCATATACAGTCTGCGAAGCTGAACTATGGGGTCGTGAGCCCGCCGGTGAAAACTCCCCGGCAACCGTTCGGTATTCGCCACCATGTTACGATAGGCGAGAATCAGGTTTCGAAGCTGCTCGACTTCCGTAGCCAAGGTGTTTCCGGCTATCGAAAGATGAGAGGTTTCCAGTGACGTCAAGCGGGCGAGTTCGGCATTGTTCAAGAGTTGGGTCCATTCGGTTGCGACACCCGCGACTCCACCCGCCATTGCTTCCTTCGGAGGTCCGAGGAGCATCACGAACGCAATGAGGGCACATTTCAGGCCCCGCGCGGCCCTTGCTGCATTGGCAAGTCTTGCGAACTTCCCCGTCGGCAATGGAGAATTGAGCCTGAAACAACGAAAGGCGCGCAAGGAGTATGCTCTATGCATCGGGAACACTGAGCTGCCTTCGCAGGTCTTGTTTCCAGAAATCCGGATCGGTTTCGGCAGCACGTTCTGCAGCGGCGGCATCTTCCACCGACGTGCTGCCGAGAAGCAACAGGGCAGACGGTCCCAGCAGGAAGTCGACAATGCGTCGTCCTTCCGGTTTGACCACGTAATAATGCTGTTTTGGCCTCATCGCGGCGATGATTGAAATCATCTCTTCCGTGAGACCGAGACTGGCGTACTGGTCGCGACTTGTCCGGGTCCATGCTGCCGGATTGGGTAGAAAGATCTTGGTCGGGCAGTTCTCGACCAGGACCGGCGTGACGTCGCTCATCGTCGCATCCGCAACCGACTGAGTTGCCATGACGACAGATGCATTCGCCTTCCGCAGTTCCTTGAGCCAACTCCTGATCCGGCCGGCGAACAATTCATGCTCAAGGAACGCCCAGGCCTCGTCCAGGATGATCAAGGTCGGGCGACCGTCGAGGCTCTTCTCGACCATGCGAAACAGGTAGTCCAGGGCCAGAACCGCGACGTCCGGACCTGCCGAAAACAGGTCTTCCGTCTCGAAAACCGTCCAGTCGGAGACTTCGATTCCATCGTCGGTCCCGTCAAAAATACCCTCGCGGTTGCCGCCGGAAAAAGACTCGAGCGCCGAACGCACCTCGACTGATTGAACCAGTGCAAGCACGTCTGCGATCGAATGACCGGGCTGGAGTAGGCGAACCGTGTCACGGATTTCGCGCCGCATCGAATGGGTTGGCGTAGAGCCGGACTCTTTTACCAGGGCGGTAATCCAACCCTCGACATGGGACCGTCCGCACCGGAGAAGCCCGCCGATCGGCGAGAGTGCCATCCCGCCCTCACCGACCGGGATGAAAGTCCCTCCAACTGCTGCCGTCAGGTATCGAATGGATCGCCTTTTGTCGAAGATCACCACGCGGGCGTTGGGATACTTGGTAAAATTCGCTGCGAAGAGCCCGAGAAGCACAGACTTCCCTGCTCCTGTCGGTCCAAACACCAGTGTATGTCCGACTCCGGATGAATGGAGATTGAAGAAATAAGGCTCGCCCGAAACTGCACGCCCTACGACCAGAGGCGGTGCGTTTTTGGGAAACTCCCGACAGTTTATGGTCTTGTCGCCCTGCCAGATGGTGGAAAGTGGAACCAGATCCGCAAAATTCAGACTCGAAAGGATCGGGCGTCGCGGATTGTTCCTCGGGTGACCGGGCAAGTGACCAACAAAGGCCTCGAGTGCGTTGCAGGTTTCGACACGCGCTTCGAATCCCCTTTCTAGCAACACCTCTGCCACGTTCCGAGCCGCTGAAAAGACACCTTCTCTTGTTCCTCCAATCTCGCCAAACAAGACGATAACGCCGTTGAACACTCCAAACGCCAGTTCACCCGAACCGGCCTCCGCAATGGCTGCCTCGGTGTCCACCTCCATTGACGCGGCAAAGGAATCAACGGGAGCGTTTTCGACGGCAAATGCCTGGGCAGTGAGCGATTGCTTCCCCTGGGACCAGAATCGCCTTCTGCGGTGCAGTTCCGTTCGGCTCCGATTCCTTCCGAGACAGATGAAGCGGGACGACCATTGAAATTCGAACTCGAAACCCTGAATAATCTCCAGTGCGCCTGGCTCGGTGTACGGAGGATATCCATCGATTGCGATCACGGCTGTCCACCTGTCGTTTATCCGAATGATGTCGTGGATGGACTCCTGTACGAAAGACGGGGCGATCATGACATCGAGGTAAGGGCAACCGATGCCGGCCGGTTGCCGTGGCAACCTGACCGCACCGTTGACACAGGAAGAAAGGTGACTGACCAGCTCGTCAACGAGCCCGACATGCCCGCTTGCAAGTTCCATTTGCCGGTTTCGCAAACGTCGAAGGTCATAGACGCCGGAAAACCTTGTCTCGACTGATGTGCACTGGGCTTCGAAGACCTCGATCTGCGAAGCGATTGCTGCCTTGCGATCAAGGTTGGATGACTGGAACGTCAGGTGAATGACGTTCGAAAACAGGGAGCCACCGGTTGCGAGAATACTCATCCGCTCCATCTGAAGGACTTTGAGGGCGTCAGGAGCAAATTCGTCTTCGTGGCCGAAATCTCCCTTTACCGGAAGGCGTCGAAAATCGACCCAGAACGTGGACCCATCGCCAAAGCCCGTGAGCGCCTGGCTTAATTTCCTCGTTTGGTGAGTCCTTTCGTCCAGTGAGACGCTCTCGTTATCCCGCCCCCTCACTTCCCAGGCTGCGAGCATGGAGCCGTCCTTGCAAACGACAACACCCGGTGCGACGGCGGCGCCCCAGTTGAGGAGGTCCGAAAAGGTCTTTCGCGGACGCATCAGCATGTTCAGCTGCCAATCAGGGTGGGGCGCACGAGAATGATCATTGACGTCCGGATCAATTCGGCCTTTGCCGACCCGCCGAGGCCGAGAAACCCTGCAACGCCTGCACCGCGCTGGCCTTTCCGCACCGTTTCCTGTTCGTAGCCCCCGATGATCAATGTCTCCCCTGGCGTCAGGACGACGGTGTATTCAACTGCTCGATGGTCGGTTTTCGGCAATTGAATTGAGCCGAATTTGTCGAGGCTGTTGAGACTGGCCTGTACGATCCAGAGGCTGAGCTGAATCCTGTCATTGTTGATGAGACAAGGCAGCGCAAATATTGACAGCCCAGTATCGATGCTATCGACCTTGAGCGAATGCGTTACCTCGCCTTCAGAGTCCGTCCTGCTCGACGATTCGCGCACATAGTTCTGTGTCGAAAGTAGGGAAACGGGAGCAATAACGCCGCTCTGACCAACGGTATTGGTCAGGCGATAGTCGACGACGTCCTTTTCAGAGGCCAGAGCCGAAAAATCCAAAGTCGAGCCACTGAAGTTGCCGTCGACGATCGCGATTTTACCAGAGATCCTGGCGCTACTATTGCTACCGTCGATTTGAGCGGGCTGACCCAGTGACGCCTGGTAGTCGTCGAACAAACCCTGAAGAAATGCACCAAAACCAACTTCGCTATTCCGGTCGGCGTCAACAAAATACGTGGCGATCTCCAGACCTATTCTCTTCAGGTACACATCGGAAAACTGGTCGATGATTTCGCCAGCCGTTTGCTGGACACTTGGCGGCCCGAACACGGTGATCTTTCCGGTGTTGGGAGAAAGCGTCACGGACGCAGGAGGTGGGACGACCTGTTTCAAGGCGTCAGTGATTTCAGCCCAGGGATCGACCTTTACCGACTTGCCGGAACTGATGCTGGACGTTCCGGTTCTGACCCCGGTCACCTCGGCGCCGAGCGTCCCGGACGTTGGCGGCAGAGGGACATCGTAGGCAACGTTGACCATGCGGTCAAAACGAATTGACGATCCGTCGAACGACCACGAGAGATCGAATCGCGAGCCGACCCTGTCCAACAGGCTGGACAGTTGTCCGCGATGGTCGACAAGCAATGTCCCGGAGACAGGAACTTCGATGACACCGGTTTGTGTCGGGTAGGTTGTCCTCAGGGCTACATCCAGCCCGGTCGCGCCCGTGATAATGGTCCGAATAGTGTCGATATCGACGGGCGCCTTGGACATGATCTCGACACCGAGGTCCTGTTGGAACTCATCTGGCAAAGGCGTTCCACGGTTCTGTCTATTCGCCCTGTCGTCGTCGTTCAACGATCCCCGGTTTCCGTAAAACGGTTGATTGATGTTGACGACTCCACCCCGTTGCTGCGAAGCAAGCAGACTGCGGTGCCGGGCGGCCTCGGATGCCAGGCTGTCAGCGCGTTGGTCAGCAATCTGGAAAGTCTCACAGCCGGCCATGCCGACGAGCAGACCGGCGACGGTCAGGAATCTCATCGCCTTTGCGGAAATGGATCTGGTCATCGTGCGGTTCCCACACGAATGACCTTGTTGGCGTAAACGACCAGGAGAGGGGCATGGGGGCCTGATCTGAAGCCCTTGGCGACTTCCTTTAACGCAACCTGGAAGGTGCCTTCGAACGAAAATTCTACGTCGAACTGCCAGTCGCCACGGTCTTCGATGACAACCTGGTATCCCGCCTTCCGTCCCCAACGTTCCAATACGTCGATCAGGAAGTCGCCTTGATTCGCACGCCAGACAGGCACCGTGGCCTGAGCAGGCGAAGTCCCTGGCGACGTTGCGGGCGCTTTGGCTGAAGACTCCTGGTTCTTCTTGCCAAAGAGCCACGAAAACAATCCTGCTTTCGACCCATTCCCGGAGTTTTTTTTGTCAGCCGGTTTGTCCGAATCCGGATTGTCGGTAGTTGGTATTCGACACGGTATCGTGAGAACGGTACCTGGTTTAAGGTGTCTGGGATTCGCGGCAGCGTCCGGGTTGGCGGCAGCTATCTCGGGAAATTTCGACGGTGAACCCAGGTAACGATCGGCAATTTTGCCAAGCGTGTCACCCCGGATGATTTTGTGACGAGCGCACTCGTTGCCTTTTTCTCCGTTTGCACGCGCCGATCGTCCGCCCACGTTTCCTTTCGATTGGCTCCGGTCGGCGCCGCCGCTCACACCCGGAAGATCTGCCTTGTTCGTGTTTTCGGTTAAATCCGATGACTTCGAATCGTCTTCCCGAGACGATGAAATCCTGAAAATTCCTTCTGGATCGATCCAATCAGGGCAACGGATCAGCGGGCCGAAGGATTCTGGGGCCGAAGGGCCCGCGTTGACGGATAGTACGAGTAACCCCGTTCCGAACCCGCATAGACTTCGCCGGCACGCTCGAGAAATCGTTTTTCCGCGAGACTTTTCAATGCGGTATTCGCGGCCGTGCGCGACAGATCCAGAACCCTCATGACGCATTCTATCTTTACGGGTGCATCGCTCTCGGCGGCCAACTCGGTAACCACCTGGTAAACCAGCGCCTGCGTGCGGAGCGCGCCAGAACGTTCACCCTTTCTCCTTCCCGCTACCAAGAACGACATTAACTCTTGCATATTGTACATTTCGATGTCAATCTCCCGTAATCGATTTTTTTTACGAGAAGGTTTGCTGATGTCTGAGGTGACGACATTATCCCGTCCAGAGACGATTCCCGCAATGCTCCATCCTGTTAGCCGACTGCTCAACGATCCGGAAGTTATTGAAATATCGTTGAATCCTGATGGAAACCTGTTTGTCGAACGCTTTGGGTTAAACGCGACCATAGAACGGGAATGTGGTTCAGGAGAGGCAGAATCCCTGATTCGCTGGTGCGCGACGAAACAGGATCGAATCATCGAGAAAACTTCGCCTATAGTATCAGGAGTGATTCCGGGATTCGTTCACCGAATCGAGGCATTGCTTCCTCCGGTGGTCACTGCACCCGTCTTTTCGATCCGGCGTCACAACGAATCTCCGATCGGCCTCGAGATGTTCGATTGGGGAACGGACGATCCGGTCGAAACCTCCAGAATGACGGGGATGATCAGGTGCGTCATCAGTGGGCGAAAGAACATGGTGATTTGCGGAGCTACAGGATCAGGAAAGACGTCCTTCGCGAATGCGTGCCTTAATGTCATGGCTGAGATTTGCTCTCGGGAAAGAGTCATCGTCATCGAGGACACACCGGAACTCCGGCCGGGACTGGCCAACACGGTTTCGCTTAGAACGTCCGATACGGTCGACCAGCAAAGACTGTTGGTTTCAACGCTTCGACTGGCTCCCGATCGTATCATCGTTGGCGAATGCCGGGACGGAGCGGCGGCACTGACGATGCTTCGAGCCTGGAACACGGGCCATCGCGGTGGAATGACAACGCTTCACGCTAACAGTGCCGGAGAAGTCGTCTCTCGTCTCGATATGCTGTGTTCCGAAGTGGCCACGACGAGCCAGAAGAGACTGATCCGTTCGACCATCGACATTGTTGTTTTCCTTGAACGGGGAGCCGGACGCCCGGTTGTCCGCGAAATCCTGGAGGTCAAATCATGAAATCGCAAATTCGTCCTCGAAATGTCGCAGTACGGCATCGCTTGCTCCTGCTCTTTGTTGCGACAAGTACCGCAATCTTTGGAATGATGCGGCCTGCCGCTGCCGCGGGTGTCACGATGCCGTGGGATGGTCCACTCGACCGGATCGTTGACAATCTGACCGGGCCATTCGCGCTTGCGGTGGGTGTTCTGGGCCTCGTCGTTCTGGCCGTGCGGATTTTGTTCGGCGAACAATTCGGCCAGTTCGCCCGTTCTATCATCAACGTCATAATTGCCGTCGCCATGATTACGGGAGGTGCGGGACTTCTTCGCGCCCTCATTCCGAACGCCAGTGGCGCTTCCTATGTGATTGACGCCACGTCTGTTCCGCCCGCCGATTCAGACTCGTGACAGAATTATGAGGGTAGTCAGCCTCCTTTCCCTTGTCGCGGCTTTAAATAACATCGCGTGGAGCATTCATGCCAATCCGGCAGTAATTCCATCGGTTTCTTCCCAGACCCAGGTCCAGGAAGCATGGCGGACTCAGCCCGCGACTGCAGTTCTCGGAGAAGCAGGTCGCGTCGTTATGACCTATGGTGAATCGCCCGCCGCCCTCGTCTGCGCGCCGCTCCATATATGTGCGATCGAATTCGGTCCAGGCGAAGAATTCCACGATACTCCATCGATTTCGGACCCTGTTCGCTGGCATCTGGAGGTTCGCGAGGGATACTCTTCCGGTTCGCGGCGGCAGTACCTGATCCTCAAACCGACAAAGGGCGCGGTCAGCGCCATCCTGACGGCATTTACCGACAAGAGGTTTTATTCCATTCAACTGGTCCCGGACCCGGAGAACTATACACCCGTATTGTCATTCCGGTACCCGGACGAAGAACTCGAAGCTGTACGTGCCAAAATCGAGGCGCAGCGAAACAGGGCCAGGGAATCGAAAGCGATTGCGGCCGCCGCAAGAAAGGCGGTCATCGAGAGAACCGGTATCGAAACCAGCAAGGGACTTGTCGCGGCTGGCGACTTGAATTTTGGATATTTGATCGCAGGTAAAGCCGGGTTTGCCCCCCAACGCATTTATGACGATGGCAGGCAGACCTACATCGAGTTGCCAAGATCCTGGGACGGAGAGTTACCGGTTTTTCATGCCGGATCGGACGGATCCGACCGTGTCGTCAATTACAGGGTCGACGGTCGAAGATACGAAATCGACGGCGTGTTCGACGAGGCAACCCTCAGGCTAGGCAAGAGATCCATCAGGATCAAACGGGATCCGGAATAATGGGCAGGCTGGAGATTCGTGCAGCGATTCTGATATCGCTGCTTGCACTCGCAGGATGTACGTCACCCTTTCCGGGCTTTCGATCGGGGGGCACTGTATCGCTCGATGACGCACACGCCTGCGCAGTCGGACATGACCTCGCACGCAAGATTGCCGAAAACGTCTCTGTCAGGGGAAACGTATTCGTTTCGCCCAGGCGCAGGACTCCCTGTGAGCGTTACGCGTTGCACTATTTGCGGCGGGCAGGATTTGCGATCGATGAAGGTGGTCGGTCGCCGACATTTGGAATCGAGCTGGACTATGTAAGCGAGTCCGAGTTTCAGGCGACCGCGTCGATCGGGCGGACACTTCGTATTTCACGTGTCTATGTTCCGGGAGACGGGGGCGTTTACCCGGTGAGCCCGGTATCCATCATGCGCCTGTCCGGACGGACGGTCTGGCGGGCACCGGCCGAGTTGAGTCGACATGAACCCGGTTCATAAGTCCCTGGTCCGCCCGATACTCCTCGGTGGAATGGAACGTGTGCCACTGGTCATCGTGCTGTTTTTCGCCGGATTGTTTGTGTTGTTCCAGACACCGGCCGCAATCGCGTCGGGGTTATTGATCGCGGCGGTCGGAATCGTTGTTCTCCGACGCACGGCAGAGTGGGACCCCGAGTATTTTCGCGTACTCCATCGCCGGCTGAAATTCGGTCGCTACTACGGACCAGTGCCACTCGATGCTAACGGGAAGGAGTATTCGTTCTGGCAACTGTAGAAGTATTTGGCGGAACCCAGGCAGTTGCCGGCATTACCTGGGGCCTCCGTCGCGGCAGTTGGCGCTCGGTTATACGAAATCGAATTGGCCACTGTGAGATTGATGCAAGGCCACCGCCCAATGGGACTGTACCTGCGGCTGCGCTCGCTATTTCTGTCGTCCGTCCGGAGCATGCATCGGATGTCTGTTTCGTTGCCCTTGCCAACGATGCGGGTGAACGATTTCTGACGGTCGTGATTGCCGATGGTGCGCCGACCGTGTTCTCCGAAGAGGTGTATGACGATCGCTCAAAGTGGATTTTGGCAATCGATGAGGCGATTCAGAACACAAGCATCAATCGGATATATTTGCCACAAGACGGCGAAGATCTTCGTGACAGTTCGGAAAACCCGAAAGGAAACATATACTGGTATTCAGCCGCTGAATTGTCGGTTCCGCAGGGTATCCAGCCGGTCTACAGACGAAATCGACTCAAGTATGTGGTAGCAAGTGCGGCGCTTTTGGTTGTCGTTGGATTTGGTGCATCGGTTAGCTGGCTCATTCAGGAACAAGACTTGCGTGCACGCAAGGCAGCCGAAGTGTCGAGAACGAAGGACCTGATCACAGAAGTGTCGCGACTCGACATTTCTCCGATTATTGACCATTGCATTGAAACGCTTGGAGAATTCTGGCCTATGGCTCCGGAATGGACGCTGGTCGAAGAGGGGTGCGTCGTAAATCCGGATCGACCGCCGCACGGTTTGCCGGACATCCAGACACCCAACGCATTTTCATTTCGTTTATACAGGCTTGTCGGGCGGTGGAATGAATTCCTCGCTGGCCATGCAGCGGAGCGTGTCACGAGGGAATTCAGTGGATCAATTCATCGCGATGCATCAAGCATCGTGTTGTATCGAGAAGTTGTCACGTCGCGCCAAATCGTTGAACGCGGATTTCAGCCGGAGACCGATGTTGCCGCCGCACTGGAAAGGTTGTTTGTTGGAAAGGTCAAGATTGAGAAAGGTACAACTTCAAGGCGCGATATGGTCGAAGCGTCCACGGCGCTTGAGTTACTCGCGGTGCTCAGCCGTTTGAAAACCGGTACGGTAGAGACCGCCAGTATCAGCCGAAGGCTTGACGGCGGCATTTCGAAAATGCGGGTTCATCCCATACGTATACAGACCGAAAGAACTGGAGCAACTGAACAGCCCGGCGGGCAAGAATGACTGATCTGGAATTGACATGATTGGGGTCGCACCGAACGTAGTTCGGATTTTGAGGTGGAGGATTAAGTTTCCGAAGCAGGTGTTCTGTCAGCTAACGTCTGGACTTTATGGACAGCGGGCAGCAACACGAGGTTGCTACCCACCGAAAACCAAGTAGCCTAGCAAATGGCGATTTTTCAGAAACTAGAGGCCAGATCAGCGGACTAGCCGCTCAAATTTGTCGTGCCATTCTTGCCGGAACCAGCGCCGACTTGGAAGGATACGCCAGCACCGAGGCCGAGACCATTGCGACACCAACGCCAGTAGCCTTTTCCTCCGTGGTGGTAGTAGCAGCAGCGCTATCGGCAAACGTGACTCTCGTCGTCTTTGCGGTCGAAGTGCCACCATTCACACCGATGGTGATGTAACCCGGTCGTGTACGCGATCCCGATGCCAGTATGCGCGGTTGTTTTTTTGCCTGTCATTGCCACTTGCACCCGCTGTTGCGACTGAAGCTATAGTATCAACTGCCTCTCTAACCGTATCGTCGCTCCTTCTAGAGTAGTTGGCCACGACGGAGAAACCGTTACCCACGTCAGCTGAAGCACTCGCCCCGATAATCGACGCCTTTTCGTTTCTCTCATTTTGATTTTCACGCTGCGTGAGCAGTACTATCTTAAAACAATTTTCACCAACCCAATCCAAGGCGCAAGTCCATTACCACATTGCAAACGCGTGCTATTTTCACTCCCCGGCTCCGATGATGGACACGGGTGACCGCGGAGGAAAAATGACTTTGAAAACGACATAATGCAGCCTGTCAGCGCCATATCGCGCGCACGAATCACCCCATTCCGGGAAAAAATACAACGCCCCACGATGAACCGTTACAGATCAATCCGGTGCAGACAACGCAGACGGCTCACTCTTGGCTTACCAATGAACGGCAAAGGAGCGGAGTAGAAAGGTTTATTCGAGTTGGTCAGTATAGTCTGAGGTACGACAATCGTCATTGTCGGACAGCTTGACAATGTACCAAGCCGGTTGTGCGCGGACAGTTGACAGTTGCACAATTTCTGACCGGCCTTTCAGAAACTCGTCGACCGCCGTTGTCGCGCCAGGCCACGCATCTTCCTGATAGTCGTCGAGTACGACTATACCTCCCGGTACCAGCCTGTCAAAGAGCGCTTCCAGTACTTCCCTGTGTCCTATGTAGGTGTCGCAATCGATGTGGAGAAACGCAATGGAAATGTCCGCGATTTCGGGCAGGGTCTGTTCGAAATATCCCTGTTTAAGGACAAGTTTAATGTCGAAACACCGAGCAAACCGCATCAGACGCTGAGGGACGTCATCAGCATCTTTGAATTTGCCCATTAACCTTTTTTTCGGTCGGAAGAGTTTGACGTCGGCGCCAGTGATTCCGCTATCGGGAAATCCTTTGAAGCTGTCGAGACCATAGATTATGCGCTCCGATGCCAGTTCCTTTACTGTCCTAGCAATTTGCCGGAGCGATGCCCCCCGGTAAACACCGCACTCCACGACATCACCTGAAACACACAACGCCTGCTCAAGAAGCGCAATCAGCGAACTCTCTATGCACTCAGTGGAAAGTTCCTTCCAGTATTCCGCTTTGCCGACATCATTGGACAATAACTTGTCCCGCGCTTCGTCCCTAGAAAAACGCCGGATTTTGCGGCGGTTCCGGAGGTACTGTCGGATCATGGAAGACCTCGCCCGTTTTGTTTGGCAAATGGTGCGACGAAGGCAGTTCAGTGGAGGTTCAGCCGCAAATGTCCGTCTCAATTTTACGTGAGGGCATCAAAAGACGATAGTTGTAGATACGACTAAGCATTACGTTCCTTTCCCTTCCAACCCGAGACTGAACAAGATCTCATAAGTACGAGACAAGCCACCTCGGATCTCCCGTCTTCCAAACTTGCGACGTTGAAAGGAGATTCCTACGCATTTGACGGCACCGGTGCCCGCGCAAACGCGTAAGGCTCTCCCTGAGCTGAAGCATGGGTTCTTTCCTCTTTCTTTTTTGCGGGGATGTTTGCTGGAGGCAGCCGTGTGTGAGCGTAAGCGAGCCCTGCCTGGATATCAACAACGCAGTGAACGCGACGACTGAACCATTCGCCTGGAAAAGATTGCAGTGCGTTCTGAACGCTGAGTTCGGGACCCCGGCGTCGCAGGTGCCTCCTTACTCCGGCCACCTGGCCGGTGGAATCCGGATATCGAGATGATTGTTGTTGTTGCGCGACCTGTGGACCTGAGTGCGAGAAGCATGCGAATGTGGTCGTTGCGACGGGTTAGGTGCCAGCCTCCTCCACGGCTTGTTCACACATCACGCAATGCGCTTGCTGACCCGAAGAACTCATCCACATCTCCACAGGACCCTCCCAGTTCGATTCGATAGGCGTCGTCGACTCTCCTTTTACCTTTGGCCAGCGATCCTCGGGAGCCAGGAGGCGATCAGGTTCAAGGCCACAATTTTCGCGGGCCATGTCGAGGCGGCGCGGGCGCTTGGCTGGACACCATTGTTGTGCACAAAAATTTGCGAGAATGAAAACCGTTGTGGACATTCGATATCGATCCTGGACTTCCGGACAGTCCTGGAACCGGACTTCACATGCGTCGACAAATCCCTCTCATCCGGCGGCAGTGTGCGAGGGAGCTTCCAATTCCTGTTCCGACGGTGTCGGTTCAGCAAGAACTTTCCGCTTAATGCGCTGAAGCCACTTTTCGAGGGACAAGATGCCCTGTTCCGGGGTCTAGACATCCACTGCTCTTGGGACTGTTCGACTCGCCATCCGAAACATTGGTTGAGCTTCGATGGGAAGTGCAATCATCCCGAATACTCCGAGCGCAGCATCCTCAACCAACTGAAGCTGATGAACATGCTGCTGGGCTTGATCCATCACGAACCACCAATACGGATCCGGTGTTAACGGTATTTCGGTAACGGAGATGATCGGAAAGTTCTGATTACTTGCGCCTTTTTCCAACCGCCAACCGTCAGCATTTTCGACGCAAGTCAGTCTTTTCTCCGGTTTCAACAACTTCAGGGGAATCCGTTTCGATCCACGCTTCGCCTCCTTCTGCGGCCACATTGAAGAAGACCTGACTCGAGCGCTCAAATCGGATCTCGGCAGACTGGACCGGGAAGACATCCGGACTTCGGACAACTGCCACCACAGGCGAGGCGGGGAAAGGACCCACATTCCGTAGAACTTGTTTATGCCATTCGACCGTGTATCGAGTCGAAACGATTGGCACAGGAACCGAATACTCGACGCGAAGAAGGCCGATTAGCGAAATTTCGCATCACCTTTAGGCGAAGTTGAAACCTTGGCAAAATCTAAACGGTATCGGAACGTCGTCCAAATGCGACGAAAACGTCCGTTATCACAGTTCCAGAAGCGCCTTGAACCGATACTTCCAGATTCTCTGGACGAATGTCCGTCTGAGCAACGGAGCATGCTCAGCCAGGAAATGTCCGTGCTTCTTCAAGATTTTTTGATAGCACCTGACTCGTCCCTTCGAACTGGCGGATCGACCCAAGCTCGCCCTGTCTGGCATTCCGGCGTGATGCCTGACTACATTTCTAATCACTCCTGGCTCTGGGTCATTCCACATGATGCAACCGGCCGCGACAAGGCGAATACAAAGTTCCGCATCCTCACTAATGAAAAGTTCTTCGTCAAACCCGTCGAGCGCCAGGAACATATCACGCCTTATCCATAATCCAGATGTGACCCGTAATTTGGCCTGAAGCGGCGCGGTGGCATCCAAGAGTCCTGTCATCCATTGATACGGAGGGGATTTCCTTGAAAACAGACGGCCGGACGAATTACGTTGCAGGTTTACGCAAGAGCCAAAACTCACATCTGGATGGCCATCTGCAGCATCAAGGATTCGGCTGCAGTAGTCCGGCAATAGCTCGTCGTCATCGTCCAGAAACAGTACGACCGGATGGCGCGCTCGCCTCGCCCCGGTATTCCGAGCGCCAGAAGGTCCGCGCGGGCCGGGATTGTCGATTACAATCACCACCCCCCCGTATTCTTCAAGTACCTTTCGCGCCGGAACCCTGCTGCCGTCATCGACGACAATTATTTCACTTTTCGTCGGCAGAGTCGGTACTGCCGACGCAACGGCCCGTGCGAGGCCTTCTTGCCGGTCTCTCGTTGGAATGATTATCGAAATCGGCATGTCGGCGCATTAAGCACATTAATTCGGTGCGCAAAAGCCTCATGGCCAGCGCAGTTCATGCGTCATTTTTGAGCCTCACGACCGGAGCACTCAGGCTGTAGAAGATTTCAGTGTGAATTGTTAACTCAAGCAAAAACCTTCCATTGTCGGCGGACGATACTTGGAACTGGCGTATTTCCGGATTAGTGGCCAGCCATTGCAGAGCACTCAAATGGCAATCGCAACCCACCCGGAAGCAAGGTCGAATTTCAACTAATTCGACGCGTCCCAATTTCTCTACATTTGGCCAAATGAGATTGAGATTAGCCGTAGGTGTCTTCCGATCAGATTTGGCCAACCATCTCGTCCTCGAACCCATATCTCAGCCAGTTTTCACGGACCCATCTCACAGGACCGCGCCCATAGTGAGGAAACTTTGCCCAGGATTGCCCGGAGGCCGTCGCTAGGAGATGCGGCCTCGGAAAACCATGAAATGCGACGAGGCGAGTCGCGCCGTCGGGGTGTCGAGGGGAGGCGAACCAATCAATGACAGGTGCTCTTCTGAGGTGAATCTTAAAGGTGGATATCCATTGATCAGGCCAAAATGCAACATTACGTGCGTGATCTGCAACAAAGTCCTGCTCAATCACGTAATCCCTGTGCACAGAATTCTTGTTCGAGAGGAAGCGCGTGAGGATGTGCTTCTGTGACCCAATCTCAAGTGCAAATGCGCCTGTCATAAGCTGAACAGAGAATTTCCTGTAGCCTACACGATGTTTGAGCTTCGGGTAATTTCGCATTGAGCAAAAAGAGCCTTGTTCGCCGAAATCAAACAACGGGTCGAGATTGCCAACGACGAGAGTATCAAGATCCAGATAGAGAAAACGACCTGAAAGGCCGTATAGGTTTTCGGAAAGTAAGCATAGTTTAGGCCATCCTCCAACTCCCGATGGATCAAAAGGTGCATCAAACGCGCCAATGTCCGGAATCGGATAACAGTCGATTTCAGATGAAATACCAGACGTGTCGTCCGTGAGGCAGACAAAATGAACTGGACCAGTTGTGTTTCTGACCACTGCCTGATGCAGAATATTCACATAGAATGGTCGATACACCCCTTTGCCCCACTTCATTGTCAGAACTGTTTTCACTTGTAGTCTTCCGAGGTGAGACCTGTATGAACTTGACCCAAATGTGCGCGGCTCTGCGAGATATGGTATTCTGAGTCAGTTTTCAACGAAAGACGGGGAGGCCTCACCCGTACTGAAAAACTCCGAACACGAAACAAAAAAACGGAATAGCAAACGCATTTGAGCCGAAAGGCCTTTCCCCTTGACACACGTACTTCCTCATTCGTGCGGTGCGTATGGTGACGGACAACGACGTTCTTCTCATGCCCAGCTGATGAAGAAACGGCTCGCTCTTGCGGCAGTGGTTTGAGGAAATGTTTGTCGACAACGAGGCCCATTCCCGCAATCATGTCGGCGTTCGCTGGCACAACGGATTCACATACCCCGCCTATGTCAGGAGCAAGAATGGTACCTGCTTAAGTCAGAGGTCGACCTCAACACGATCCGTGCCTGACTCGGCCATGTCAGCCTTGAGACCACCAATATCTATGCCGAGATTGATCTCGAGATGAAGGCTAAGGCGATGGCGCTGTGCGATGCAGCGGAACCCGGGCCGGAAAGAACCTGGAAGGATAACAAGAGATTGATGGCGTTTCTCGACGCGCTCTGAGCGGAAAAGATTATGTTGGGGTGAGCGGGAGAATCCCGATCCCCGGATCACGGTTCCGGCTCACCGCAACACTCCTCCTGTGATCGCTGTACATGCGAGGGGAAGTGCCACGTGCACTGCCCTGACGCGGATCTGTGTCACTTTGGCGCAACAAATTTCCCCGCACATGTGCAACCGCAGGGGCGGCTGAACTGGCGTGACAGCATAGAACAGACGGACAGGAGGGCCCCGAGATTGACTACGCCCTTTCGCCGGAAACCCGGCCAATGAATGCGCGTGGCGTACAAGATTCTATGTTGCGAAGATTCCAGCGATGCCACGATTAATCTGATACTTTTAAGCCACCGAAAAAAATGACCGCAACATTTGCGTTCCATTTCATCCCGACTTCGGCCTCGTGGATGTATGCCATCGAGGGTTTCTTTTCCAAACCTTCGAGGCAGAGGCTCAAGAACGCGATTTTCAATTCGCTCGACGGGTGCATTGCGGCGATCGAGGGTTACGTCGAGCATCACAACACAAATAACGCCCAGCCGAGTCGCTAGAACAAGGCGCCCGAAGACCTCGTGGAGGCGTGGAAAAAGGGACACCGGAAGCTGCAGGAATCGGCATCTCGACAAAGAATCGCAACACTAGAATGTGGCTGATTGAACTCTTCAAGCGGCCGAAAAATCGGTTTTATACGGTGTTTCAAGTGATTCCAACGAAACGACTCACCCGCGCCAATCTTTTCGTTAGCCAACACAGTACACGACTCACTAGACTTTGGGTAGTTTGACCGATCTTTTCGGGATGGCCGTTTGCCATGCCAGGAGTGCGTCATCCTGGTCGTAGATGATCCTGCGAAGGTCCTGCACGTCGCTCCTCGGTGGCTCGAGGCCGTCCTGGCGCGGGGGTATGGCGAGGAAAAGGCCACGGAACTGCTCGCCGCGAAGGACCTGCCGGACAGCGTCAAAAACTACGAGGGCAACCGCCGGATCATGGCGATCGTTAAGGTCGACCAGATCCCGCCAGACCGAACGTGTCGCGACGCTTGGGAGTTTGACACTGGAATTGCACCGCGTATATGGACTGACCGTTGGAAGGCCAAAGTGTCGTTGAACGAGCCACTCCGGTCGGCAACCGAGAGTAAAAAATGTGACGACCAAACCGAAAACCAAACCTAACGCGACCATCGATTTTGACGGAAAGCAATATAGATTCAGTCAGATCAGCGTGCCTAACAACCGCGTTTTTCGCTACGCGTAGGAGTTGATCGACGGCGAGACGGTGGTGAAGGTCAACATGGAAAAGGCACGCGAAATTCAGAAATTCCGGATAAGACAGGAAAGGGTCGACCAGTGGCCCGTCGCCCATGCGGCTTGGAACATGCCGGCAGACGCCGGCAACCAAGCGGCGCTGGATGAAGCCGCCGCCTTCCGCCAGAAGTTTCGTGCTGCGCCTGATCACTTGTTGATTGATGCTGCCAGCACCCCAGGGCCACTCGCGCTTTGCACGATGTCGGCAATCCTGGAGGCAACATGAACGATCAAGTAATCGCAGGAAACAAAGGCAATGCTTAAGCTGCAAGCTGCGTTTTTGCGTTATGCCACCCGTCGTCAATTGCGGCGATTCGATTCTTCGGAAGTCGTTCCTACGGTCCGTACCGTGCTTCTTGGCGACTACATCTCGAATCGCATCATTCTTGATGGCATCTTCGAGGAGCCCGAACTCGACGTCTTGTCCCGCGAGTTGTTTCACCTCCTGCCATCCAACTCTACGGCACTCGATATAGGGGCGAATATTGGCAATCACACGATGTATTTCGCGAGGTACTTTGACAGGGTAATCGCGTTCGAGCCTAATCCGATGGCGGCCGCAGTGCTGCGAGTCAACGTCATGGGAGCGGGTTCGAATGTGATAGTTGTGACGAAAGGCCTCTCCGATGCTTCCGGCATGCGAAATTTCAAGTTTGACAACATTAATCTTAGTGCCTCGCACGTCACTGACGATCTCGCCGACGCTAACATTGAAGTGACGACGCTTGATGCATTGATTGAGCCTCTGAAGCTACAGAACGTCAGTTTTTTGAAAATCGATGTTGAAGGGCATGAGGACAAGGTCATTGCTGGAGCTTCGGAATTTCTGTCGGCCTCCCATCCAATTGTCGCCATGGAAGGACTTTACAAAGATGATCCCGAAAAGGGTGCACGTGTCACAGTTCTCCTGAGAGACTTAGGATACCGGCACTTTTATCGCCTTTCCGGAGGAGGGAGGACCGCGATTGGCCGTAACTTGCACAAGGCGATTCCGAAACCTTTCCGGCGTCAACGAGGGCTGTTTTCGCTAGAGAGAATTGATGGATTAACGGGAGAGAACCACACCTTGGCGATTGCCGCCGCGGCCGCCATTTGACCCGTTTTATCAAGTTTTTTGTATCGTCTTTAAACGATGCTCATTGGCCGCCGCGCTTGAGACCAAAGTTTCGACTCCTCTGATTCAACAACGACGCTCAATGGCGCTTTTTTCCGTTGTCCAACACCAGAGTCCAAGGTTTCGATTCGGGAGTCCAAACATTTCGACTGGCTACAATCTTCGCGAACATATTCTCGACCTGGTGATGCCAGAGGGAAATACGGTTCTTTTGGAGCACCTTTGAACAGTGCCAACGTTTCGACACCCTTACAACAAATGCGTTACCAAAAACGATCCGATGTCGCCATTGGGCCATTTGGCGCCAATGTTTCGACTCGGTGTGCCAAACATTTCGACTCGCTACATCGTCATGTCCGCGCTCCGGTTCCAGGGCCAACTTGGCACAGGCAGCGACAAGACCGCCACGCTTCGACTTCGGAAGTTCTGGCTGGCATTGGTCGGCCCACGTCAGATCGTACTTCAGACGATCGCGGAGATTGATGAAACGAAAACACCGTTCCGCTCGAAATACGAGGCAACGGTTGGGCGTGTAAACAGTAGTGCGGGAAATCTTTTCTCGCTTACGCGGTGGAACTCTCTATAGACAGCCATCCGCGCCACAACCGGCCGAAAGCCATTGACGATTACGGTTTCAAGACGCTTCGGAAGTCCATTGCCAAAGCCGTCGAACCGTATGCCATTTCTTTAAGCTGAAGTTCTGGAGCTGGTAAGAGATTAATTGAATCGTATCAACATGATACGTGGATCGGGATTGTCACTGTCTGCCTACAAACGGCGATTCCGGCCGGATCCGCCGTCACATGGCTGTGATATCCTTCAACAGTTTCAGTGCCCTCTCCTGGCCGGCGTCGGGCCGGGTCGTCACCTCGATCGTGGTCTCTTCCTTTCCGCCGCCCGTGCGTGGAACCGCGTGGGAGGAGCGGACGATGGTTGACAGGCTGTCGAGAAGGGTACGAAAGCTGTGGGCGCCGCTGCCGTCCGGCAGGGTGTGGGTATGAACCTTGGTCAGTGCCGGCTCCGAACGCCGGGCGGGCAGGACCGGATCCCCGGTCTCGTCGGGTTCGGTGTCGGTGTAGCACAGGGGAGCCCATGCCCTGCGCATGTGCCATTCGACGAGATAGGCGAGCATGCAGATGAAGAAATGGGCGCGGACCCGGTGCTCGAGGCGGTGGAATATGGGCCGGACCTGGAGGTCGCTCAATTTGAGGCAGCGGAATGCACGCTCCACGCGGGTCAACCGCTTGTAGTTCCGGACGCATTCGGGGGCGGCCATGTCTTCGGAGCCGAGCGAGGTGCGGATGATGTAGATTCCGTCGAGGGCGGCCTCGGCGTCGATGGACTGCTGCTTGCGGCGGAAGCTGAAGCTGGTCGCGGTGATGTCGACGTGGAAGTGCTTCTTGACCTTTTTCCTGTTGATGACCTCGCCGACGGCGAGACCGATGTCGGCCTCGCCCTCGAGGGTTCCGCCCTCGACCCGGGTGACGATCTCCGCGAGCGCCTTCTCGGTGGCCTTGAGCAGCTCCTGCCGCACCCGGTCACGATGCCCGGCAAGGCGGGGATTGCGGCAGGCGACGAGGCGCTCCTTCGGGAAGTCGGGATGGTCCCGGATCTCGAACAGGGTCTGCTGGTGTTCGGGGTCCTGGAAACGGTCGAGATGGCCCTGGCGGGCGAGCTTGCGGATGGTCTGGCTCTTGAGGGCGGTGATCCACGCGACGCCGTCGCGGTCGCGCAGGGCCGCGATGGTGGCCTTGATGATCATGCCGCGGTCCCCGACCATCACCACCCGGGAGAGGTTGAAGCGGCGCTGGAGGCGGTCGAGCTCGGGCAGGAGGGTTTCCTTGTCGGCGATGTTTCCCGGGTAGACCGAGACCGCGACCGGGCGCCCGTCGCGGTCGCAGAGGAGGCCGAAATTGATCTGCGGGAGGCCCCGCTTGCGGTCGCGGCTGTAGCCGAAGCGTGCGAGCGGACAGTGGCTCCCCTCGTACCAGGTCGAGGACAGGTCCCAGAGGACGAGATCGTCGTGCGTGATCCAGCGTCGTGCCAGGCGTCCCTGGATGCCCTCCTGTCGCTCGTCGAGCCAGTCCATCGCCGCGTAGAGGTCATCGGCGGTGACGTCATCGGCGATGGCGAACTCCTGCGGCAGGGTGGTGTTCCGCCACCATCGGTTGGTGGCGAGTTTGGAATTCGGCCTGAGGATGCGGCCGGCGACCATGGCGAGGACAAGGTCGCGTTCCGGGCACCGCTCGCGGGCGACGAGACGGGGAATGCCGATGGCATTCATGGCCGTCTGCACCGCCTGCACCGCCCCGTGGTGGCGGGAGCGGACCGGGTCCCCGAGCACGTCGCCGACTTCTGCGTACTGCTTACCCGCCAGTGCGCCGCGCAGCAGCGGGATGGTGTGCGGCGGCAGGTGGGAGAGATTGGCGAGGGTTCGCTTCTGCACCCGGTTGTTGTGGTCGCGGTAGCTCTGCCGGAGGAGGACCGAGGTGTATGTCTTTCCGTTCTGGTGTTTTTTGAGGACGGCGACATGCATTCCTGCGGATTTGGGCATGGCGGGATCCTGACGTGCCTACAGATTCGGGCGGACCATGGGGTATCATTGCTATGGTGTCAAGGGGAAATCGGGGATACCGGGCAATTTTTCCCATATTCTGTGGGAACACTGCCGGTGAGGTCTATGGCTTGATGGTGCCAGTCGTGCCTACGGGAATCCGTTTCGCGACGCGCCCCGGGTTCACAACCCCCTGTAAAAAAGGAATAAATCGGAAAAACTGCGCCAAAAAACGCTAGAACTTCAGTTTAAGGACGGCAGGCATTGATACTCCGGCCGCCTTGAAAGCCCACGCGAGGCACGGGTTGTGGGCGAGCGGAAGGCGCACGCCGTCTTGAAATGGACGCACCGGGCCTTCTACAACTTCAAGCGCTGGGCCAGGGGCGTATTTTTGGGTTTCGGATGAAGCGATTTCAGCACTTGAGTCGAATGAGAAAACCAACGTCCCTGATGGGCAGAAAGGATCTGATTGCATCAGTAATGGCACATACTTCAGGTTGAGTTTCCTGATCAGTTCGAAATTCCTATCTGACACTCTGCAAGTTCTTGAGCGCATTGCCGTTGCCGAAGAGTTTATAGATCGGATAAGCAGACCCCGGAGGTCACTATAACCAGCAACGAATTTGGATTTTGAGAATGCTCCGGACACTTTGGAATCGGGCACGGCACGCCAAGAAAAGATTCCGGTTGCGAGGGACAAACGAAGAAGTATTCACAAGGATCTACAATCGCAAAATCTGGTCCGGAAAAGAGACCAGAAGTGGGATCGGTTCAGAACTCACCTACACAGTAAGCCTCCGTCAGCAACTGCCGAGATTGTTGAAGCGGTACCATGTCGCTCGGATTCTTGATGCACCTTGCGGAGATTTTAACTGGATGCAGCACGTTGTCCCTGAACTCGGTATTGAATACATCGGTGGAGACATTGTGAAGGAGATCGTCGTTCGAAATCAGCGAGAATTCGGAGGCAAGGGTGTATCTTTTCACCACTTGGACATCGTCAGAGACCCATTGCCTGCATCTGATCTCATGATGGTGAGGGACTGCCTGTTCCATTTTTCCTACAGCGACATTTACGGATTCATTGAGAATTTCTGCCGGTCTGATGTCGGATTGTTGCTGACGACTACGCACCTACCAGACGACGGCGAAAACAAGGATATCGTGACCGGTGACTGGAGGTTTATCCACTTGTTTTCGCCTCCATACTGCTTCCCGCAGCCACCACTTCAAAGAGTCAGTGATTGGGTTCCACCGTTTCCGAAACGTGAAATGTGTCTGTTCACAAAACCGCAGACTGAGGTTGCGCGACAGGCCATGAAGCGTTTCCTCGGTTCGCAAACTGAATGATGCAAATTGTACCCGCACGACTACGAATTGAAGCCGTCTTGTCTCGCAGGAGCGCTGGCCCAATGTGCTATCCAAACGTCAATGAGCGCCATAAATGGAGAAGACCGTGGTACATGACCCGAAAGTGATATGGCCTTTCCGAACAATTCTATGAATAGGTTGAAAACGAGGCTGAGATGCCAAATTTTCAGGATTTTTTTGATTGGCACGCGGCTCCGAGTCCGACTGCCGCTTGAGAAAGTTAGAAATCAGGGAGCGAGCCGTCCGAATGATCTTGAGGTTCGTAAGCCGTGCTAAAGGGCAGTATTGCCGTTCTTGTACCGGGCGAACTTAAAGGAGGCCAGTTCCAAGTTTTTCCTGTTCGTGCAGAAAGTACAATCACCTGAAAGTTACCGTTTTCATTGGGATTGTCTTCATGCAGTTCTCTTCGGCCTGTCTCTTCGTTGTGTTTAGTCTTGTGCGGCCAGCCTCTATCGTTTCGAATTTATATTGGCGTAATGCAGGTGATCAGGCTGCCGCTAGCCAATTTGAATTCGGATAGGAATGAAAATAATCGCCTTTTCGATGGCAAAAAGCTGAGGAAACTGATCAGTTCTGGGGAAATACAGCGGTATATTCTTCGGGCAATTCATTAGAGCAAAACACAATATTTCCCCCTTCAAAGTCTGGGCCGATTTCAGCACTTGTAATTCTGACGAGTGAAGATCGGGTTCCGTGGTTTTCGATTATAGATCCGTTAAAAGAATACGCAGAATATCCAGCATCGAACATCGTCTCAAAAACCTGATGTGCTGGGTTGGGTTCTTCGTATCTTTTCTTGGGGAACACCTCGATGATCCAGATTGGCTTCGGATCAGCATGCAACAGTATATTTGCGCACTCTAGTGCGTAAGCCTCCGAGCCTTCTATGTCCATCAACACGAGAACTCTTTTGCGTCGAATGATGCGACCCTGAAATACATCATCTATCTTGTGAACAGGAACGAGCGAAGATTTCAGGTGCGCTGTGTGAGAAAACCCACGGATCAAGGATGTGTCGGAACGATTCAATCCATACATTTCAGCAAATCCGGTCCTGTTCGAAACCGCTACAGGGAATAATGAAAAGTTCTCCTCCATGCCGTTTTCCCTAACGTTTTTCGCAATCATGGCGCAGTTTTCCGAAATCGGTTCAAATGCGATTACTGGGACTTTGGCCTTAAGCGCCATACAACAGTAATATCCGTGATAGGCTCCAAAGTTGATGAACAAATCAGTTTTTGGAAGTACGCTTGACACAAACGCCCGTTCTCTGACCTCCCAATGTTCCGAAAAAAAGCTCTTGTTACTTGAAAAAAGGAAGCCTTCCGGCACTTCACGCGGTTTGCTGCGCAACCGTCTCCGAGGGTGCAGGCGATCCATCAAGATCCGATATTGATCACTGAGACTTCGCATTCGACATAAATCCATTTTTCGTTCGGCTAGGAGCGATGGCCCAAGGATACCCCGGCCAATGGTGAGTCTGTTTATGTAGACAAGCGATTCGACCATTAGATTGCCGTCGTTTTGCGGTCAACAATTGTCATTTTTGTCGATTTGCTGCAAAAGCGCCTCAAGAGTTCTGATAGTTCAAACTGGATTGAGAGGCGAATTACCACCTAATCCCCAAGCCGAATCCCCGGTCATGGAGGCAGATCGAGAGGTCGGAGGCCCAGGCTCATGTCATCACCAGAAGCTCACTCTACCTGTTCGGCTTCGTGGCGAAGGAGTGAATTCTACTCCCATGGACCGAGTTTGGCATTGCTTTGGGGATGTCGTCATGTCCTCGAATTGCTGGCCAGACTAATCAGCAAACACTCCGATCTTCTATTCTTGCTTTCCAGGTACACGTAAACCATTTGCACCGGTTCATCCCGTGTTGTCCAACCAACTCTGTCCGGGCACCCGGTCAAAAAAACTTGCAATCCCGCCGATCCGACGGTGCGCGCGCGGCAGAACCAGGTAGAAACCCGGCACCTTCACAGGTGGCATGTCACGAAACACGCCAACGCCCAATGGCGCAACCAGGTCGCCGACGAAAATTCTACGAGCCGCATCGACACGGGAGATCAGGCCAATGCCCTTTCCCGAATGCGTCGCGCAGCGCATGGTCGCCTCATCATGAATGCCGGTTCCGACGCGTCATCCGGAGCTTGGACATCAAGGAATTCCAGAATGTCGGACCACAACGAGTTCGTCAGCACCGGATGCAGAAGGCGCTGACCCTCCAGGTCCAGCCACGACTCCATCCGGGCGGCAAATTCCGGAGCAAAGCAAATGACCTTGGGATCCTTGAGCAGCAGGGTCGCCTCCAGATCGCCCCAGTCGCCACAACCCCATTGCATTGCGACATCTATGTCATCGCGCCTGAAACCCGGAGTCTCAACCACGGTTGTCATTCGCAGGTCAGACTGCGGCTTGAGCCCGCGAAAATCGACAGACGGGGCAGCAGGTCGCGGGTCGTGGGTCGCGGGTCGCGAAACAAGGCGGGACGTTCAGGTTGATCCGGTCCCGGCAACCGGCGAGATGAGCGGAGACACGATTTGTTCTGATATTCACCATCCCCATTTGACAAAGATACGCCTCAAGAAAGGCAGCCACGACAGACCGGTTAACGTAGCCACCCATCATTTTGACAAAGGAGCGTAAAGGATCGACGGGACCTCGGATATTGTCACGGAACACAGCCGGCCGCATCCGCCGATGACGAACAAGGCCGCAGAGATTTCCTACTCGCTCGCGTATCGGTCACTCGATGCTCATGCCCGTTGTGTCCGCGTTGCCGCTCTTCCAAAGCTCGCCGCAAACAACATCGGCGAGAGTTCGACCGGAATATCCGAAGCAGTCAAGATGCCCGCCGGCGAATTCGCCGCCATGTGGAAATTGAACGAGCCAGCACAGGCATTCGTCAGGCCGATCCGCGGCTGCGAAGTCCTGAAAAAATCAACCGTCAGGTTCAGGTGCTATCCGGAGCCCAGTGTTCAATGCATCCACGACGCATCCTGGCTCAACGGCAGCGACTGCCTGGAGAGTCCTGCCGAAATCGGACTGTGTTTCGTGCCCCCTCCACCGGATCGCTGAGGCGGCTCCTTCAGGACATTCGTACCGACGAGGAACTGGCTTTCGTCTGACACCGAGACAGGAAAGTGGAGGCGCTTCCCGCCGATTTCGAACAAGAGAAACGCGACCGGCGACAAGGCCTATGGCACCGACGCCGTCCTCGCCCTGATCAAGATGGATGGCGCACGTGCGGTTAGCCATTCAAATTCCAACCAGGAGTCGCCGCTGCCGTTTGATCGCGAAAACTGAAAAACAGGTGATCTTGTCGAGCAGTTCTTCGGCAGGATCAAAGAGTGCCGCTGGGTCGCTATGCGCCACGACAAAGAGGACGAGAACATTGCGGCCGCATTTCACCGCGTGACGGGCGTGGCCGCGGCGACCCGATAGGCGACGGACCCCGGTTCTTTCCCGCAACCCGGCGCAGCCTTACCACCTCATCATCGCGTTGAGGAAAAAGGTCCGTCCCCGGTCGGAATCGAGCGTCCTGTCTGGGCCGTCGTCATCGCTCGGGTCGAGAGTCGCACCACGGTCGGCGATATTCAGGACGCCACCGGTAAGGTCCAGCCCGATGCCCAGCACGTCCTGCCACTGGAGCGTCAGGTCGTGCCCGTACCACCTCTTGAAGCGAGCAGTGTTAATGCTGTTCAGGTAACCGGAGCGCCCGTAGGCGCTCCAGTTCGCAGTGAAATCACCGCGGTGCGCCTGCAGCACAGCGTGGGCGCGGTCGCGTACATAGCCTCCGGTGTCCTCCTCGCCCAGCACAAAGTGCTTGTAGTGCAACGTGCGCGTCGCATGGACATCAAGGCCGAAATCCGCCCAATCGGTCTCCCAGTCAACACCCATGTGCAGCGCGATGCCCCGGACCCTGGTCTCCCCGAACAGCCCGATCGGGGAGATGATCCGTTCGATGCTGTTGTCGCCCGCTTCGTCACGCACAACCTCGGTGCCGGGCAGCAGGTTCCCCGCGGCGGCCTCGTCGACGATGGCATGCGGGTGCGCAATGGTGGGCAGGTCGTCGTGGACGGTCGAGAACAAGTCCGCTGCAAAGCTGAAGCCGCCGAAGGTTGTCGTGGCACCGACGCTGATTCGCTCCGTATCGTCGGACTCCAGGTCCGGGTTTCCGCCAACAATCAGGTGTACCCAATAACAGAGCGGGTCGTCGTTCTCGTCCTTCAGGAGCGGGTCGCAAATGTGAGTGTAGTACTGGGCCTCGGGCGAGTACAGGGCAAACATGCTGGGAGGGTGGGCGGCCCTGTTCCAGGAGGCGCGGAGCGCCAGATTGTCGTTGAGCCGGTAACTGTTGGCAACGAGGAGCGAGATCGCCTCGCCGACATCGTCATAGTCGTCGCGGCGACCGCCAATGGTCAGGTCCCAGCCGTCGAGGATCGGCAAGGTCGATTCCGCCATCGCGGACCAGCGGAAACGGTCGGCGACAAGCGATGCTCCACCATACCCGATCACGTCGGAGTTGTCGTATGAGCGGCCCTGGCCATCACGGAAGTCGTAGACGCTCCGATGTTCCCAATTCTCGGCCTCGACACCGAACGTCCAGCGGGCCGCACCGCCCGGCAGGAACATTCTTTTGTTCTGACTGAGTTGTGTGAGGTGATGGAGATTTTGCCTTGAGCCGGCATTCAAGCTGGATCCGGCCGTGACATTGTTTGTCATTTGTGTGGTCTGGGGAATGTTCGCTTGCCGTGGACGGCTGTCATGGCTCTGCCCGGGTCCGCTGATGGGGTTTTCGGGCCTGTCGGGCACAGGTGTTCGCACCGCGCCGCTCGACGGCGCGTCCGGGTGCTTTCTGCTCCAGGTTTGCGTCTGCGGGATTATGCGGTTGGCGCGATCAGGATCGCGTCGAGGGCCTCCTGCGCCCGTGCGGCATAATGGCGATTGGCCTCGGGCATGAAACGGAAGCGGCCGCCACAGCGCACGATGGCGATGGCCGCGTTGGTCAGGCAGGCGAGATTGCGTGGCATGTGCCGCACATACGCCCGGCATCGGTCTTCGTCGTAGGTGAAGTCTCGAACGTAGTGGACCCGGTTCTCGATGTGCCAGTGGTTGCGCACCAGGGCCAGCAATTCCTCGGGTCCGGCACGCGCGGCGTCGAGCGAGGTCAGGCTCCAGATCACTTCGGTGCTGCGCTCGCCGGTCTTGATGACCTCACGCTCGCGCGTGATGCACAGTGCCTGCTGGCGTCCGTGGAGAGCGGCGTATCCGTCCCATTCGGCGCCGGAGAGGTCGACGACGGCACAGCGGCGTCGCTCGATCCGGCCATGGCCCTTGTCGATGGTTTCGTGCCAGGGCGCGTTGGTGAAGTCGATCGCCTTGAGCTCGTTGTGGATGGTTTCCTGGTTGTCCTTGATGGCGCTGAGCACATAATCGGCATCGCTCTCGAGCAGGTAACGCGCGGTCTCGTGCTGGGCATGCATCGCGTCGAGGGTGACGGTGCGCCCGGCGAGACCGAGCCCGCTGGTGAGTTTGCGCACGGCCGGGATTTCGTTGCTCCTGGCATCGACCTCGACCTGCTTGAGGACCAGTCCGGTCCCGTGCTCGACCGCGGCGACCATCATGCGCCGCCCGTCTTCGGTCTGCTTCGAGGCGCCCCGGATGTCCTTTCCGTCCATGGCCACGGGGGCATGGGCGTCGCCGTGCTGGGCGGTCCATTGGCTGATGGCGTTGTCCAGCGTGTCGGGCGGCAGCTGGGCGAGGATGGTGTGGAAGGTGGTGGTGGTCGGCGCGGTGTAGCGTTGCTTGCTCTCGCTCCAGAACGCGCCCACGGCCTCGAGTTGCTCCTGCGCGAGCAGGGCGGCGAACTGGGCGAAGGCGGTCACGCCCCGGTAGCCGGCAAGCCGGGCCGCGACCGCGATCGCCAGAATGGTCCTGAGCGGATAACGCTTGCCCCGGGCATGGCGGCACTCGGGCACGTCGCCCAGGCATTCGAACAGGCTGCGCAGCCGCGGCGTCGCCATCGGTTCGCCGTGTTGCCCGGCCCCCCAGTGTGGCGGTGTCTCGCTCCGGCCCAGCGCCTCTGTGGCGCCCTCTGTCAGTTCGTACACGAAGATCTCCTTGGGTTGGCCATGATGGCGCCAGCGCGCCGCGCCGCCGGGTTCGCGGGCAAAGCCGCGCGTGAAGCCCAGGGAGCGCCAGTTCGACGCGCGGTAGCAGGTCCCGGCAAAGAGCGCCGGGTCCACGAACGTCTCCGCCAGAAACACCGGAAAGCCGTGAACCGCCTGCATGTCCGCAGACAGCCGCCGCAGGCTCAGCCCCAGAACCCGCGAGGCCAGGTTGCGCACCCGTTCGGGCGTGAGGATGACGAAACGGGAATTGTTGGCGATCAGGTGCAGACGACGGAACTGCTGCTCGGACGTCCAGCCGATCCAGCGGTCGCGCGCAGCCAGCTTGAAGGCGCCGGATTGCCAGCCGATCAGTGCGAGCCAGGTCTCACCATGCACCGCGACATGGCGCAGGCCCTTGCCGAACACGCCATGGAACGACAGGTAATGGTGCTCCTCCACCAAACGGTCCCAACGCCGGTGCTCCCGATCACCCCAGGTCGGGCGCACCGAAACAGAACGCAAGTCAATCAACGAATCAGGGGCCGGCAGCGTCTCCATGACCCGCACTGTGCCATAGCGAAAACAGAATGGCCAGTACCTATATCAGGCCAAACCCATCACCTTGCGAACAAAAGAATAGCCCTGCACCGCCCGGCATCCTGAACGCCCCTGACTTCGACGGTTTTTTTGCGTAACGCATTGATTTTAAATGTTTCACATTTTGGATTAGGCACTACATCCGGCGCCCGCGGGTGAGGTATGGGTCAGGATCGAGCCGATTTCGTCTCCGCGCCATCGGTACCCAGTCCGTAGGGGCGGGCCGAGGCATTCAGCCCGAGGGTGGCGTAGATGGCCTTGGCCTCCGCGCTCGGCCGCGAGGGAATGACATAGCGTTTGCCGGTCTCCGGATCGTGCAGCACCGAGCACTGCCGGTCGTTGAGCGCCTCGCGAATGACCCGTGGCGACATGGGCCGCTTCTGCAACGCCACTCGCCGGGCAAGATGGCGCACGCAGGCATAGGCCATGAAGGCAATGGCCAGATGGGCACGGATGCGCCGGTCAGTCCAGTGGAACACCGGCCGCACCCGCAGGTCGTGTTTGGTAATGCGGAAACTCTCTTCAACCTGCCAGAGCTGACGGTATCGATCGAAGAGGTCCTGTACGCCGATGCCCCTGAGATTGGTGACGACACCATGCAGCCCGTCCCAATGCTCGGCGGCACGGATCTTCTCCTCGTCCACCTCGAGACTGGAATCGCCGACAACCCGGACGTAGCGGTGATAGCCGCTCGTGCCGAGCAACTGCTTCGGCGTCGTGCTCTTGCCGAGGCGCCGGATCAGCTTCGCCACCGCCCGGCGCCGGTCATGGGCGTCCTTGCGGGCCCGTTTCGCACTCCATGACACCACCAGGCGGCGGCCACCGTGACGAAACACGCCGACCTTGAGCTCGCTGCCGGCAACCCCGCGGTAGCGGGAGGTCCTGAGAACGCGCGCAGTCAGGGCCTGCGGCAGGTTGCGCAACCGGGCACCGACAATGAAGCGGCAGTCCCGCGCCTCGAGAGCGGCCAGGTTGTCCTTGCTGAACATGCCCGCATCGGCGACGATCACCGCCCGCGCCGTCTCGGGATGCATCGTGCGCAGCGTCGGAATGAAACTGTCCCCCTCCCAGTTGTTGCCCGGGAAGACCTCGTAGCCCAGCGGCAGGCCGCCGCGTGTCACCGCCAGTGCCAGCAAGACCTGGACCTCGCTGTGCTTGCCGTCCTTGCTGTAGCCGTAGGCCCGCAAGGTGTCGGCGCAGGTGGATTCGAAGAACAGCGTCGTGCAGTCGAACAGGACCAGGTCGATCGGCTCGGGAAACAGCGAACGGGTGTAGGCGCCGATCCGGTCCCGCATCCCGGCAATGGCCGCCTCGTCGAGCCGGTCCATCATCCGGTAAACCTTCTCCAGCGGCACAAGCACGCCGAAATCCCGCTCCAGGCGCCGGACACTGGCCCGCTTGCTGTCGGGATTGGCGATCCGGGCCATCACCGTGTGATAGAGAACCCGGTTCGACATCCGCTGGCGGCCCGCGGGGAGCACCAGGTCGAGGCCGAGTTCCCGGTAGATGCGGCCATAGACCTCGTGGATCCCGGTGATGATCCGATGCTCCTCGCGCAGGCGGCTCAGATCCTCGACCGGGAGCCGTTTGCGCCTGCTGCTGCGCCCGGCCTCGATGGCCATCTCGGCCACCTGTTCGGGCGGGAACAGGCCCGGGCGGCGCTTGTGCAGCATCCTGGCCTTGATGTGTTCGGCGAGTTGCCTGAGTGCGCTTTCCTCGTCGGCGTCCATGGCGACGCCGACGTGGCGGACGATGCGTTGTCGGACTTTCTTGCCCTCGCGGAAGGACTCGACGATCTGGACGGATTTCCTTGGTGAGTTCGGGGTTGTCTTGACGCGGATGAACATGGCGGGAGTATAGGGGAGCGCAGGGCGATTGTCAATGCTTCGGGGCTGCTAGGCACTACAACGGCCTTCTCGGGCGGCGACGGGAAAAAACGCGTTCATTCAATGGCTTGGAGGACCCCGAAATCGCCAATCAAACCAAAACCGTCGAAGTCAGGAATCAGGGGCCGGCAGCGTCTCCATGACCCGCACTGTGCCATAGCGAAAACAGAATGGCCAGTACCTATATCAGGCCAAACCCATCACCTTGCGAACAAAAGAATAGCCCTGCACCGCCCGGCATCCTGAACGCCCTTCCATCCAGCGAGGCCTTGGCCCGAAGGTACTCGTTCCCCTCATCCAGGCTTGAGCGAAGCCTCGTGTCGCGGATCACCTGCTCGGATGCCTGAAGCGGGTTCGCGAAGTCGTAGGTACCGTCCTTGATGGCATCGGTGATCAGGCTCAAGCTCGTCAGGTTGGCGCCGGTTTCAACGGACCGGTCCCTGTAGTATTCGACATGCACGTCGTAGCCGAGAGAATCGTCCAGCTTGCCCTCAACGCCGAAGGTGAATTCGTATTCTTCCAGGTCCGTGGTCCATTCCCGGTTGCCGTGCCCGACGAAGCGATGGAACAGCGTGACGGTGCCGGTGGCAGGGAATGCATAGCCCGACGGCGGATCGTGGACGGCGTTCAGCAGGTCCTGCTTGACGGCGTCCGAAAGGTCCGTCAGATCAATTCTGAACCTGTCGAGATTGGGGGCGCTGACACTGAAGGTCTCTCCTTGCGAAACGCGGGCCTCCACATAGACATCCGTGTCTTCGTCCAGGGGCTGGGTCACAGCGAGTTGCAGGCTCTCACGCGACACCTGGCTTCTGAGCCAGGAGATGTCGCCGGTGGGGAAGCCGCAGACCTCGCCGGAGGGAGGATACGACAGGAAGCCCGTGTATGTGGGCTCTTCGCAGTCGCCAAGGCCAAACCGGCCGCCAGCCTGTCCCCCCTGTCCCTCGGGGAGAACGACCGTATTGCCGTACTGGGAGACGCCCTCTGTGTCGGTGAAGGATCCATCCGGCGTATACATGGTGCGGCTGAATGGCCGATCCCTGGCGCGAAGTTCGTCACGCCCGAAATGCATGGCGCCGATCGTCATATGGCCGCGTCCCAGCGCGCCGCCCCAGTGGAAGCTCCCGTTCCGCGAGTCCATGCCTTTCCGTGTGGGCAGGCCAACCCCGACGGAAGCCTCGAGACCCTCGAAATCGCTCCTGAGCACGATGTTGACCGTGCTGCCGATGCCGTACGAGCTTTGCCGGACCGGGCCTTCGTCCAGAATTTCGACGCGCTCAACGGCCGAGAGCGGGATCATCGAGAGGTATATCCCCGGTACCCGGCGCCCGTTGACAAGAAAGATTCCATTGCCGGTTCCCTGTCGTGCCCCGTATCGGCCGAAGATGTTGAAGTCATGCCGACTCGCCAGCAGTTCGGCGAGGTTCGCGGCGCCTGACATCTCCATGTCCTGGCGGTCGATCACGACGACGACGCGCGCATCCGCCTCGTCCGAAAGCGGAACCAGGTATGCCGCAGCGGCAATCACCAGTGCCGCGGCGAGGCGGGGCGCCAACGGCATCCTGTGAACGAAAAAAGCAAGAAAAGAACAAAACGTACAAATTGTATGCATGCCAATGTCCTCCGCCCATGGCAATGTCTTCCTTCTGTACCAATACTAGACCATGACACGTGACAACTGCAAGAGTTCGAGTGTGACGGCTTATGCCGATTGGCCGCCACGGCCACCTGTCCTTTCCAGTGAAGGAACTCGACCCATTTCCGGTTCTTGAAGCAGCAATTGATGGAGAGAGCGGCGTAGGCGCCCTTGACGCTTCAGCGACGACCAGGCAGGTTCGTACGCAACTCCACAATCTGCCGGCAGGCACTTTCAACCATACCGAATCCTCTTTGAAGACCCCGTCACCAATACCTGTCGTAGTGAATCCGCGCGCAGTTGGCAGTGAAACGGTCGATGCGTCTGGACACGGCTTTGCCTGCGTGGAGGTGGGGCATGAGTGCGGCAACGACCGCAACGACCTTTCCAGCCTTCAGATCCGCCTTGGTTGCTTCCTGCTGCTACTTTCGTTCCGCCCGGTCCTGAATAAGCGTTCTCAAGGCGGTGCCCCACGATCGCATTCATCAGGCCATCCCGGAAGTCGCCATTGCGCAATCGGTTAAACGGATTGTCGCAGGTGGTGTAGAACCCGGAGCGCTCCGAGAGATCAGCCATAGGCCCCCGGAGCCAATTACCTGGAGGATCCCATTCAGCGTGTGCCGGGCGTCCACGCGGGAACGCCGCGCGGCTTGTTCGGCGGCAGGGGGGATCATGCTCCATTCAAATTCGGTCAGATCATGGCATCCCTTCATCCATCTCCTGCCGATCGGGCGTTTGAATCACGTATCCGACTGACGCAGATTTTCCGGATAGGTAATGCTCTGCAAGCTTCATGAACCGGATAGACAGCCTTGTGAATACAGGCCCCAAGCTGTTGATAATCTTGTCGCTTCGACCATGCCCGCCACGAGGTCCATCGCTGCTGCAAAACTCTCGTCTGCCTTGTCGCAGCGCGTCCCCACCGCTCGGAACTCCTTGAGTTTCGGAAAAGAATTCTCAACCTGGTGTCACGACCCTGACTTTTCACGGTCGTGACCCCGGGGCTCCTTGCGGTTCCTCGTCAAGGGAATCAAGGCCAGATCCGACGCGTCATCCGGTGCCTGGACATCAAGGAATTCCAGAATGTCGGACCATAACGAGTTTTTCAGCACCGGTTGCGGAAGGCACCGACCCTCCAGGTCCAGCCGCGACTCCATCCGGGCGGCAAGTTCCGGAGTGCAGCAAATGACCTTGGGATCCTTGCAAAGCAAGGTCGCCTCCAGATCGCTCCAGTCGCCGTAACCCCATTGCACGGCGACATCTATGTCACCGCGCCTGAAACCCGGAGTCTCAACCATGGATGTCATTCGCAGGTCAGGCTGGGGCTGGAGCCCGCGAAAACCCGACAGCCGGGACGCCAGGCAGCGGGCCGCGAAACAAGGCGGGACGTTCAGGTTGATCCGGTCCCGACCCCTCTTCCTGGTGACCCGGCGAACTCCCTCTGACAGTTCTTCGAACCCTGCCTCCACATACCTTGCAAGCAGAACGGCTGCCTCCGTGGACTCGACCGATCGGCCACGCCTTTCGAACAGCGTGACCTGCAACGTATCTTCCGACAGCTCGACCTGCCGGCCGACAGCCTGTGGCGTCACATCACCGAAAATTCATCGGCCGCATCTCGGATGGAGTTTCATGCACGTGCCCGAAGTGTCGAGGCAGCGGGTGAGCCTAGCGTTTGGCCAGGTCTGCCTGACGCTTGCGGGCGGCCCGGGACCTGATCTCGCGCGGGGTCAGTCCTTCGGACTTTTTCAGCGTCTTCGCCAGGTGTGCGCCATCGACAAATCCCGTCGCGTGGGCAATTTCGGTGACTGACCACATGGTCTGCGAGAGCAGATCGAGAGCCCTGTCGATCCGGATGGCCAGGTAGGCCCGGCTGCCGGATTTCCCGGTCGCCGCGATGAACAGCCTGTCCAACTGGCGCGTGGACAGGCCGATCATGCCGGCAATCGCGGTTAGCGGCACGGGATCCGGGACATTGGCGTTCATGACGTCGATGGCCTGCGCGACCCTCGGATCCGCGGGGGGCGAAACCGCGAACTGCGATGGCGGCGGGGCGGACGGATGACGCGTGTGGTCCAGCAGGATCCCGGCGACCGCTCTCCGGGCAAGCCGTCGCCCGAAATGCCGTTCGACGAGCAGTGCCGCCAGGTCAGCGCCGACGGCCCCGCCAAGGGACGTGATCCTGTTGCCGTCCTCGACGATCAGCTGCCCCGAACGGAACCTGACGGCTGGGAACTGCCGTCTCCACCCGGGCAAGGCCGCGGCGGCGGAGCAGGCCTCGCGGCCGTCGAGAAAACCGAACCGCGCCAGTGCCGCGACGCCGTTCCCGATCCCGACCAGCGGCACGTCCAGCCGGTCGGCCGACTGGATGTAGCGCTGAATGCTGTGCTCCGGCATGCCGAGCCGGTCACGATAGTCGCCGATGATCGCCAGGTAGCTGAATTCCTCGGGCCAGAGTTGTGCGCTTTCGGTCGTCAGTGATCGTCCGCAGATCGAAACGGCCGGCCTGCCTGCCGGTGACATCAGGACGGACTGGCAGGAATCCCTGCCCAGCTGTTCGGTCGCGCACTGCAGGGTATCGGCAAGGGTCGCAACGCTGGAAAGCCGGTAGCCGGCCAGCAGCAGAACGCCGACTGTCAGGGCTCTCGGTTCATATGCCACGGGTATTTCACCGGTTTCAGGTGCCAGGTGTCCGAATATTACCTAATCATGTCTGCCATGCACAAGACGCCGCATGGGCAGACCTGCTATCCTGGAACCAACAGAAGACATGGGAGGACACCAACATGAAACTCGACCATCTCCAGACACTGAAATCGGGAAGCTGGGTATCGGCGTTCGCAGGAGCGGCGTTGCTGGGCGCGACAACCGCCGCCGTTCCCCAGGAATTCGACTGGAAACAGCAGGAAGGCAATTCCGTCAACGTCCTGCTCGTCTCGCACCAGTTCGTCGAGGCGCTGAAGCCGCTGGTGCCCGAGTTCGAGGAAATGACCGGCATGACGGTCAATCTCGACGTGCTGGCCGAACAGCCCGCATTCGAAAAGCTGCTGGCCGACCTGTCGTCCCAGGTCGGGTCGATCGATGTGTTCATGACATCGCCCCTGAACAACTGGCAGTATGCGACCGCCAACTGGTTGGAGCCGCTGGACGAGTTCATCGGCAACCCGGCCCTGACCCACCCGGATTACGACGTCGGCGATTTCTTCCAGGGTGTGCTGAATTCGAACCGCTGGACCAGGGTGCCGATGCAGGGCATCGGCGAAGGCCCGCTCTGGGCGCTCCCGATCAATTCGGAAAGCTACCTGATGGCCTATCGTCCGAGCGTTTTCAAGGAACTTGGCCTGGAAGTTCCCAAGACCTATGACGAGCTTCTGGCCATTGCTGACAAGCTCGATACGGGATCGGCCGAATTCGGGCTGATTACCCGGTTCGACAAGTACTGGGACCTGCCCTACCTGACCTTCGGCACCATGCTTCAGTCCTATGGTGTCGAAATGATCGATGCCGACGGCAACCTGCAGATTTGTTCGGATGCCAGCGTGCAGGCCACGGATGACTTCGTGACCCTGATCAAGACCGCATCGCCCGAGGGTGCCGGCGCGTTCACGTGGTACGAGGCCCTCCAGGGATTCGCCTCCGGCCAGTACGCCCTGTCGCTGAACGAGGCGGATCTGTTCGCGCCGGTCTACCAGGACGCCGAGCAGTCGGAGGTTTCGGAAGATGTCGGTTATGCCCCGACCCCGCTGGGGCCGGACGGCACCCGCAAGGCGGGTGCCTGGATCTGGTCGATGTCGATGAATGCCGCCTCGAAGAACAAGGAAGCGGCATGGCTGTTCCTCAGTTGGGTGACGTCCAAGGACACCATGATCGCCACGCACCTGGCCGGAAACATGAACCCGGTTCGCGCATCCGCATGGGAAAACCCCGAAGTGGCTGCGATGGTCAACAGCTGGGGCGAAATGCCCGGGCAATATAGCGACGTGACGGCGACGATGGCCGACGTTGCCGCGGTTCGCTTCCCGCCGCATCCGGAGTTGACCCGGATGCTGGACCGCTGGGCACAGGCTGTTCAGGAGGTCTATTTCAACGGTACCGACACCAGGACTGCGCTTTGCGATGCGCAAGATGATATCGCGAGAATGTTTAACTGAGCATTGGGACCACCGGCCGCGGTCGATTGACCGCGGCCGGTCGGGTCGATAGTTCCAAACCATCGCCATGGACAATCTTTCGAGCCGCAGGATATCGGCCAGGACGACCTATCTCCTGTTGTTCCTGCCGGCGCTGGCCATGCTGGCCCTCGCGCTCTACCCGTTTGTCCAGGGCGTGCTGACGGCCTTTTCCGACCGCAAGCTCTATTACGACACCAGCGACTTCATCGGCTTCCGGAACTTCATCGACCTGTTCGCGGATGACGAGTTCCGCGACAGCATCTTCCGGACGCTGGCATTCACCGCCGGCGTGATCTTTGTACAGATCCCGCTTGGCCTGGGCATCGCGCTGCTGCTGCTGGGTCAAAGCTGGTTTCAGCCGATCCTGCGCAGCACCCTGGTCTTGCCGCTCCTGATCCCGCCTGTCGTGGCGGGGTTGATGTGGAAGACGATGATGCAGCCGCAAAGCGGAATTCTGAACTGGCTGTTGTCCAACGTCGGCATCCCGCCCCAGACGTGGCTTTCGCACGTCGATACGGCGTTGCTCTCGGTCATATTGATCGACACGTGGGTGTTCACCCCGTTCGCCGCGCTGATCCTGTTGGCCGGGTTGCAGTCGATACCGCCTGAACTCGACGAGGCCGCGCGCGTGGATGGGGCCGGAGGGTTGTTGATATTCCGCGCAATCCAGCTGCCCTGGATCGTCCCCTTCATCGTTCTGGTTGCCCTGTTCAGGGTGACGGACAGCCTGAAGAGCTTCGAGCTGTTCTACGCAACAACCCGCGGCGGACCGCTGAACGCCACGCGGACGATGCATATCATGGCCTACGAGGAAGCATTCCGATGGTCGAGCGTGGGCAAGGCGATGGCGGTGGTCTTCGTACTCTGGCTCATGTCGTATTTTATCAGCATGTTCCTGATGGCCAGGTGGGAGCGGCGGTCAGGCATTCACCATGAATACGGCTAAGTGGACTCGAAACGCCGCGCGCGGTTTGGCGCAGGTCCTGTTCATCGGGTTTTTCGTCTTCCCGATCATCTGGATATTCATGATGTCGCTCAAGAATTTCCGCGACATCATCTCGTATCCGCCGAAGTTTCTCTTCTCTCCGACCCTGCAAAACTACCGAGAAACGATTTTTGGCGTGGAGGGGACGCTGCGGGCCGGCGAATTGCCCGAATACGTCAGGTTCCTGCTGAACTCGCTGATCATATCCGGCGGAGCCGTGTGCCTCGCCGTTCTTCTCGGCATTCCCGCTGCCTATGCCCTGGCGCGTGGCGGACTTCCCTGGCGCAAGCACATCGCGTTCACCTTCCTTTCCTTTCGGTTTGCGCCCGAGTTGGTGGTCATCCTGCCGATGTACCTGATCTATACGCAGATCGGGCTTTATGACACCTATGTGGGAATGATCCTGTCGCATCAACTCATCTGCCTGCCGCTGGTAATCTGGATCATGATGAGCTTTTTCCAGGACGTTCCCATCGAGATCGAGGAAGCCGCCCGGATCGACGGTGCGAGCATCCTGCTGACGCTTCGGGCGGTGATCCTGCCGATCTCGGGACCGGGTATTGCCAGCGCGATGATCATCGCCTTCATCTTCAGCTGGAACAACCTGATCTTCGGGCTGGTCCTTGCCGGCCCCAACGCGAGGCCCGTCACGATGGGGATATTGCAGGCAATGACCTTCGACCAGATCAAGTGGGGCCTGATGGCGGCGGCCGCCATGGTCTCCGCCGTGCCGGGAATGATCGCCGCGACCTACCTGCAGAGGCACATCACGCGGGGGCTGACGATGGGAGCGGTCAGATGACAGGGCTTGACGTTCTCTCCGTCGGCGCCTGGGCGCTTTTCGACTACATCCTGCGCGCCGATCACTACCCCGAAGAAGGCGAAACGGTCGAACTGAAAATGCCGTCGAAGTTGCTGCATACACGGTTCTTCGGTGATTGTTCGGCGAATCTCGCGGCCGCGGCCGCGGCGACCGGGGTCAATGTCGGCCTGGGAATGGTGGTCGGCGATGACTTCAACCGCTACGGCTATCGCGCGCACCTGCTGGAGCTTGGCGTTGACCTGAGCGGCGTTGACGTACGCAGTGACGCCGACAGCGGGTACAATTTCAACATTTCCGACAACCGCGGTCGCGGCATGTGCTTTTCGCATCTGGGCGTGGCCGCGGACCAGAGCGACTGGGCGCCGCCGCTCCAGCAGATCGAAAACTCAAGGGTCGTCGCCGTCAGCGAAAAATTCTCCTCCTACACGCTGGCCACGATCCGCCATGCACGGGACCAGGGGAAGACGACCGTGATCAATGGCATGGTCGGTACCGCAAATCAGGAAGCAATGAAATTCCTGCAGGCGGCAGACTACCTGTTCATTTCGGAAAAGGAATGCAAAGCCCTGCTTCGTGTTCTGGACATGTCCTCGGCCAGGGACCTGCTGAAAACCGGTCTGTCCACGCTGGTCGTGACTCGCGGCTCCGAAGGCAGCCGCTGGATCACCGGTGAGGGAGAGTTTCACTGTGACGCTGTCCCCTGCGCGCGAATCCAGGACACGACCGGCGCGGGTGACTGCTTTGCCGGAACCGCCATCGGGTTGATCGCGCAGGGGGCGTCATTGCAGGAGGCTGCCCGGATCGCCGCCGCCGCCGCCAGTTATGTCGTGGAGAAATGGGGCTGCCAGACCAACCTGGTCGGCCGCGAAAGGGCCGAACGGCGCGCGAAGATCTATTTCGAGAAAGGTGCGTGAATTGAAAGTCATCGATACCCATATCCATTATGGGACCGATCCGAACGTCGCGGCGCACACCTGTTGCCCGAACCTGATCGCCGGCCGCCCCGAAAGCGTGATCGAATTCCTTGACAGTCAGAATGCCAGTCATGGCGTCCTCTTCCCGCACGACCGGGTGATGAGCCCGCCATGGGACGCAGACTACGACATGGCGAACACGCAGGTCGGCGAAGCTTCATCGAAATACCCCGACCGGATCGCAGGACTTGCCCGCATCAACCCCACGTTCGGCGCGGAGCATACCCGGATCCTGATCGACAAATACGTGGCCGAATGGGGGTGCCGCGGCCTGAAGCTGGTCGCGGGCTACGACTTTTACCGCCCGAACGACCTTTCCGTCGTCGGTCCGATGCTGGACAAGTGCCGCGAGCATGATCTGACCGTACTCTTCCATTCGGGTGATGCGCCGCGCGACCTTCCCTATCTTCAGGCGCAGGCGGCAAAGGCCTACCCGGATGTCCGCTTTGTCCTCGCGCATATCGGCATGCATTCCTTCCTGTGGGAAGCCATCATCGCCTGCCAGGAATACCCGAACATAACCGCGGACATGTCCCAGGCGTTTCCCTTCGACATCAAGACCTTTGTCGCCAATGTCGGGGCCGAACGGCTGACGTACGGGTCGGACGCGCCGTACCAGTCGACCGCGGTCGAGCAACTCAAGCTGCGCGAGATCGGCCTGACCGACAGTGAGCTTGAAATGGTCTTCAGGACGAATGCGCAGCGGATCTGGCGGTTCGGGTCCAGCGAAACGATACGGAGGGCTGGATAGATGGACGGCAAGCCAAACAAGCTCGAAGCGCTGACGGGAGTGAAAAAGCCCATCATCGGGATGGTGCATGCCCTGCCGACACCGGGATCGCCGCGCGCGCGCAGTTGCAGTATCGACGCCTTGATTGAACACGGGCTGGCCGAAGCCGGGCGGCTGAAACAGGGCGGCGTCGATGCGTTCCTGATCGAAAACGCCGGCGACGTCCCCTTCCGGCGCCCGGAGAACATCGGGTTCGAAACGGTCAGTGCAATGTCGGTTCTGGGCCGCGCAGTGGTCGATGAGTTTGACTTGCCGGTGGGTTTCAACATTGTCGCCAATGCGGCGAAGGCTTCGCTGGCCTGCGCCAAGGCAGCCGGAGCCGGATTCATCCGGGTCAACCAGTGGGCGAACGCCTATGTCGCCAACGAGGGGCTGATCGAAGGTGCCGCGGCCGAAGCACTGCGCTATCGAGCGTGGATTGACGGCGATGACATCGCGATCCTGGCGGATGTTCACGTGAAACACGGGGCTCACGCGATCGTGGCCGACCGCAGTATCGTCGAACAGGCCCGTGATGTGGCGTTCTTCCAGGCCGATGTCGCCGTCGCAACCGGCCTGCGCACCGGGCACGCGACAGATGTAGGGGAAATCTCCCTGATCCGTGAAGGCGGGCGACTGCCGACCATCGCAGGCAGCGGAGTCACGCCGGATAATGCCGCCGGGATCCTGGCCCACGCGGACGGGGCCATTGTCGGCGTCTCGTTCAAGGACGACGGGACGATGTGGGACATCACCAACGTGGATCGTGTTCGTCGCCTGATGGATGTCGTGCGGAAAGTACGGCTGGATAGCGCGTGAGCTCGATTTCGCTATCCGGCGTCAGCAAGTTCTGGGGCGACACGGTCGGCGTCAAGGATCTTTCGCTCGACATCGAAGACAAGGAATTCCTGGTCCTGCTCGGGCCGTCAGGCTGCGGCAAGACCACCACGATGCGGATGGTGGCCGGGCTGGAGAAACCAAGCACGGGAACAATCCGTATCGGTGAACGGGATGTCACCGATCTCGACCCGCGCGAACGCGATGTCGCGATGGTATTCCAGAACTACTCGCTCTACCCGCAAATGACGGTTGCGCAGAATATCGGGTTTCCCCTGCGCGCGCGCGGCGTGAAGCGCGACGAGCAACGAGAAAGAATCCACAGTGCCGCCAGGTTGGTGGAATTGTCTGATTACCTTGGCAGGAAACCCGCGGCGCTATCGGGCGGCCAGCGCCAGCGTGTGGCCCTTGCCCGGGCGATTGTCCGGTCGCCGGCTGCATTCCTGATGGATGAACCGCTGTCGAACCTCGATGCGCGTCTCAGGATTTCGATGCGCGGCCTGATCAAGCGCCTGCACCGGGAAGTCGGGACTTCGACGATCTATGTGACGCACGACCAGCTGGAGGCCATGACTCTTGCCGACCGTATCGTGGTCATGCGTCTTGGCGAAGTCGAGCAGATCGGGGCGCCTAAGGAGATCTACAACAATCCGCGTACGGCCTTCGTGGCAGGATTCGTCGGGTCACCTTCCTGCAACCTGCTCGATGGCATGATCGAAAACGGCGTATTCAGTACCGAAGGAATCTCGCTGGCGGCCCCCTTGAAGCCGGATCACGCAAAGGCAACCCTGGGGATACGTCCCGAGGCGATATCCCTGGCGGAAGGGGCCGAGGCCGAGCTTCACGGGACCGTATCGGCCATCGAAGTGACCGGGGACGCAACGCTCGTGACCGTTTCCGTGGGAGAGCAAGAGCTCATTGCCAAGCTGGACGCGGACTGCACCCTTGAACCTGCGCAGCCCGTATCGCTGAAAGCCGGACAACGAAGGTTCTTTTTCGACGGAGAAACCGGCTTGGCGATATGATGGGGGTTTATATAGATGGGTTGACGGCGCGGTTCCGCCACCAGATCCCGACCGATTTCATCTGTTGCAGGGATCGGGAACGCCTGATCGTGACCTTGGATGATTCATGATCATGATTCCTTGACAATTCAGGCAGATCGTGTCATGTACGCGTGACGGGAAGCCAGCCTTTCCCGTCACCAGACACGAACCTTGTGCCGAAGGCCCGACCGCGTGAGCGAAACGTCCACATACCGCAACATCATCTACCGGCTTCTGCCAGGCTCCAGGGCCAACGCACGGCGCCTGGCCGGACAGGCGGGCGCCTGCCGCTTCGTCTGGAACACGATACTGGGACAGCACAATGACGCCTTTGAGGAGGCGAAGGCCAACGGGGAGAAACCTCCGTCGGTTTCGTTCTTCTCGCTCGGCAAGGAGTTCACCAGCCTCCGCAACGAAATCCCGTGGCTTTGCGAATACTCCTTCAGCATCACCCGGTACGTGCTCAAGTACCAGGCCGATGCATGGAAGGCGTTCTTCAGGGGCGAGGCAGGACATCCACGCTTCAAGTCCCGCCACGGGTCGACGCCGTCCTTCACCATACCCGAAGCCGTCACCATCAGGGACGACATGATCTCCATCCCGAGGGTTGGTCCCATGCGCATCCGGCGGAAGGGCGGGAACCCGTATCCCGAGGGCAAGCCGGTCAAGGCCGTGGTCAGGAAGATCGCCGGCAAGTGGTACGTCACCGTCTGCTACGAGGTCGAGGCTGAGGAGCGTCCCGACACCGGGGTCACGGCGGGCGTGGACATGAACGTCCGGCAGGTGGCGGTGGTGGACACGACCGGAGGGGCGGAGATCATCCCCGCGCCCGATACGGGCCGGCTTGATGCGAAGATCAGGCGCAACCAGCGCAGGCTTGCCCGCCAGCGCAAGGGATCACGGCGGCGCATGAGAACCAGGCTCAGGCTGCAGAGGCTCCAGCGAAAGCGGGCCAACAGACGCAAGAACTGGCACCATCAGACGAGCCGCCGGATCGCGAACCGGGCGAGCACGGTGATTGTCGAGAAGCTCAACACCCGGGGGATGACCAAATCGGCCAGGGGCACGCTCGAGAACCCCGGCACGAAGGTGAAAGCCAAGTCCGGTCTCAACCGGGAGATCCTGAACACCGGCTGGCATGGCATGAAGGGGAAGCTCGGCTACAAGTGCACAGTGGTGGAGATCGATCCTGCATATACCAGCCAGTCGTGCAACGCCTGCGGGTTCACTGACCCGGAAAACCGGAACGACCGGAAATTCGAATGCGTGGCCTGCGGCCATGCCGACCATGCGGACCTGAATGCGGCCCGCAACATCTTGGCCTCAGGGACTGGGGTGTCTGCACGGCGAGGGGCGTTGGCGCTGGCCACCCCTGCGACCCGTGAAACTGATCGAAAGCTGGCGGCGTGACGCGCCGTCAACCCATCGTTATAAGTCCCATATGATGGAGTCGCCTTCTGAATCAAACCGGCGCCGGTCATGCATCGAGCGGACCAGCAGTCCGGCACGCGGGATATGCGCTGGGCGTCGACCGGTTCCTAGTCGGTCGCCTCCTCTCTATGTTGTCAATTGACAACTTAATCACCAAGAACTGGTATCTTTTCAAGAAGGCGATGCCCGAAAAAGGAGGTCGAGGCGGCTCTCACCAAACGTGAGGCGTTCGGATGGCACGTAATCGAACGACACGGGAAAACACACGCCTGGGGGATCTTTCGGTGACCATGCAATGACCCGGACTGCCGTTGAAGTGAATTCTGCCAGATGACGGTTAACTCGACGCCCGGAAACCCGGCTCGGCACGCGGCCAAACCCGTGAGTAAGGCGTTGAACTGCATTATTCTTGACCGGGAAATCCGGCACGATGGCAAATTTTGAATTCGATTTGATATTTGAGCTCCCTGGAGGGGAATTCGACGAAATGGACCTGTCCGATGCCGTGTTTGCGGCTGGTTTCGAGGATCCGTTAATCGGGAGCGGCCGGCTTCGCGCCGGTCTGCTTTCCATCGCAGTCGATGTCGAAGGAGGAGCAGCCGAGAGCGTGATCATCGGAACCGCCCGCCGGATCCTGTCAACTCTTCCGAAAGGCACTTCGCTTCGTGAAGTCCGTCCCGACATGGTGAGCCTTGCGGATGTCGCCGGGAAGCTGAAGGTCAAGAGTCAGGCGTTGCAGAAGCGTGACATGCCGCCACCGTATTTTCCGGGATACTACCGGATGACCGAAGTGGCGGCCACGATTCAGGCCCAGATGGCGAAGAGTCCCCGCAAACCGCGGCTCGACATTGACGCCGCCCTGCCGTGGTTCGCCGCGGGACAGGGAGCGCAAAGCGTTAATGCCAGGCTTGCGCTCGACCAGGTTGACCGCGTCTCTCTCGTTTACACGGGACCTGATGAGCCTCCTGCTGCGTACCGTATTTGATGATTTCCACCCCTTGCCATCCCTCCTTCAGGGAATTTTACCGTTGACTGAAACGCATGCGTTTCAGCCTTTAGATTGAATCCTCGATATTTTCTTGAATATCGGGCGTGCCGCGGTGACGCTGAAATCGTCCTGCTGCGCCAGCGCACGATCATCGAAACCAGGGCCAGAGGGCGTGTGGACCCCCACCAGGCCGGGGTGGAGACGATACGCCATTCCAACAGCTCGATCGCTACATGCAGGCCGAGATCCGAGAAGAGCGTGCGTCCCTCTTCGCGGACGAAAGCCACCGTCGATGGTTTGGCATCCTGACTGACGGACTGGCCTGACATCGCTGGTCCTACGAACATTGCGACAATCCCTTGGCGCAACCGGAGGACGGAACTCTTCAGCCTGCCAACGGGACAATCCTGGCGCGGTGGCTGGATGAAATCGAGAGGATCGGGATTTGAGGAAACGACAACAGCAATGGGCAAACAAGGGGGGGCGCACGATGTGCCCGGGAATGTTTGACAAGGACAATTCATGACGGGCGTCTGTCGCTCAATCAGCGTACTTCTACCGGCACGCTCGGCTCGAGTGCAAATCAAAGCGGCTTGATTTTCTCAGTATTTGAGAAAGGCGACGGAAAGCCGAGGAGGTGTTGGGATTCGGTCTCTCTCTTGATGAGGCTAAGGATCTTCTTGGCCAGCTTTGGGACCGGCTCTCCAAGCCTGAACGGACCGACTCCTCTCAACACGTCAGGCCCGGAATCATGCCTGCATGTCCGGCAGAACCTTAGCCTCAAGGCTGAAGCCAAGCGCCGACAGCACATTGGTCAAGGTGCTCAGGCGAGGATCACCCTTTTCGCTCAAAGCCCGGTACAGGGCTTCCCGCGATACACCCGATTCCCTGGCTACATCAGTCATTCCACGCGCGCGCGCCACCGTGCCAAGAGCGTGGGCAATAAACTTCGGATCGCCCGTCGCGAACGCTTCAGAAATGAGCTCCGCCTGCGCCTCGGGGGATTTGAGGTGCTCCGCCGGATCAAACCTCCTGGTTTTCATCGTCGATCTCCTTTTCCAGTTTTCTGGCCCTGCGAATGTCCCGTGCCTGGGAGCCCTTGTCACCACCGCAAAGCAATATGATGATCCTTTTGCCACGCATGGCATAGTAGAGCCTGTATCCGGGCCCATGTTGAATCCTGAATTCGCTCACACCGTCGCCAAGCGATTTTGCGTCGCCAAAAAGCCCGACTTCAACCCGGACCAGCCGCTTTGCGATCGCGTCCCGGGCTTTGTGATCCTAGAGACCGAGAAACCATTTTCCGAAGACCGGCGTCTGGCGCAGTTCAAACATGTGTAACTTATACGTTACGTCGCCCTGGTTGCCAACAAAACGTAATCGGGTTGCATGGAAGGCGGCGGACGCGCAACTCATTCACGTTTCTTTTGGCTGTTCATCGCAACAGTTCAATCCCGTGTTTTCCAGGGCCCACGACTTGCGGTTCACGGTCGATCGGGTAGGCAAGATAAATCGGCCAATTCGCATCAGGGCGCCAGGACATCCTCGACCTGTGCAGACGACGGGAACATGCGGCATCACTATATTCCACAATGGCTGTTGCGGAACATCCAGGATTCAAACGGGAAGATCCACGGCTTCCGTAAGGCAGACCCGGACCGGGGCATCTTCACCACCACCCCGAAAAACCTCATGGTCGAGAAACAATTCTACACCCTTCGTGGTGAATCCGGTGCAGCCAGGCAAAAGGCGGAGGAAGAGTATTCGAGACGCGAAACTCTGGCAAAGCCTGTCGCGGACAAAGTCATATCAGCGGCACGAAACAACGCCCGACCGTGTCTCACGCCCAGGGAAAGACTGTACATCCATTTGTTTCACTGCGACACCTGGAGGCGGACACCCGATGTCGCGGCCGAAAAAAGAGAGCTCAATGGACCTTTCGATCTCGATGCATTTCTCGAGTCGTATGGCAAGGAACGCAATCTGAATGACGACGACATCGCGTTCGTCCGCGACCACATTCTCGATCCGGACACACGGCAGGTCATCGATCACGACGCGCGTGTCAGGGCATCCGCTGGTCCGCCCACGCCAGATGTCTTCGGATATCTTGGAGGCATGGGGCTCGGAATTGCCCGAATCGCAAAACCGGGCAAGAGTTTCGTCATCGGCAGTTACGCTCTTGCGTTCGCGAAGTACCGAGGGGAGAACCACTTTTGGCTCCCGATTTCGCACGATGTCGCCGTAGAGCCGTACGGTTTTGCCGGAACCGAAACACTCGTGGAACTGAACGATGATTGTGTCAGGTCCATCAACGAAGCCTCTTTTCGAGAAAGCAGCATCGTCGCGGCGCGTTCCGAACAGCTTCTGCGTTCACTTGCCAGCCGGTTCGGTTACACTTTGTGAGAACGCTGGTAAACGGTTTGGATTTTGTTAACCGCATATGGCCCTCGGTATAAATCGGCCAGCACGACGTAAATCAAGGGGATATGTACTTGACTGAACGACGGGAGGCCCCTTTTGGCTCCGCACCTTGTGCGGCTTTGGCCGGCGGCGAAAGGCCCGACTTCAAAGAGCCATGGCGTGAGGGATTGGCGCATCTGTACGGCGAGAAGCGTTTTCGTTGGCAACCTCGATGACTCGCGAAATCAATTGAAAGGCTGAAACACATGCGTTTCGGTCAACGGTATACTTCCCTCCTTTAACCTGTCGGCGTTTAGGTAAGGTCCAAACCACGGGCAGGGCAGCGGGACGAAATAACCATGGACATCATTCGCAGACCCGGAAACACGTCAACACCGGAGTCCATCGTCCAGGCGGCCGCGGAGACTGTGCCGGCCCAGGTTTCCCACTGCGGACCTGAAGCGCAAGAAATCCGGCTTTTGTTCTTCGCCGCGCAGACCCGCAACCCGAATACCAGCGCGGCTTATGCCCGGGCAGACCATCGGTTGTTCGACTGCTCATCGAGCATGGCAGCCTCGACGTTCGGGAAGTCCGGCAGGTTCGCATCGCCGCCTGGTTGGAATCCCCCAAACGCGAGGCCTCGCGCCCGACCGTCAAATTGGAACTCGCGGCGATCCGGCGCCTCTTCGACTGGTGGACCGTCCGCCAGGTGGTCCCGATCTCGCCGGAGGCCGCGGCGCGCGAACCGAAGCATTCCGTCCGGTACGGCAAGACACCGGTACTCCCCCCCGCCGGGTGCCGGCGCTTCCTGCGGTCGATTCCGGTGGAGACTATCGGTGGCCTGCGGGACCGGGCGTTTGTCGCTGTCATGACCTATGGTTTCGCGCGGGTCTCCGGAGCGCTTATCATGAACGTGAAAGACGTCTTCCACATGGAGGGCCGACTCTGGCTACGCCTGCACGAAAAGGGCGGAAAAGCACCCGAAATCCTTGCCACAATAACTCGGAATTGTATCTCTCGGCCAATGTCGCGGAAACCGGGATCCACGGTGACTGCCAAGGTCCCCTCTTCCGCTCTCTCAACCGCGACGGCTCGCTTGCGGGCCCACGCTTCTGCCGGCACATTGCCAGGGAGATGCTCGCAAGGCGTGCCCGGGCAGCGGAGATCACGACGCCCGTCTGCAATCACTCGTTCGGGGCATCCGGAATCACCGCCTACCTTGAGAACCCGGAAATGCGGATCGAGCTGGCCCAGCACCTTGCGGGTCGCGCTAAAGCGGAGACAACGAAGCTCGACGACTGGTGCGAGGAACGCGTCTCGCTCGACGAGATTGAGCGGTTCGGAATTTGTAGTCGAGCTACGGGATCTGGTCTGGAGCAAGAAGTGTGCCGCGGATAGCGAATTGGAAAAGAGTTGGATCCCTTAATTCTCCATCCCTTCGACCCCAGGTTCAAATAGCGGAGTGCGTCGATCACCTTGCCGACCCCCTTGGGATCGTGGCGAAGGACGTGGCGCCATTTCTCGAACCAGGCCGTGCCTTCCGCGCTGTCCGGACCGAAGGCGGTATCGGCCGCGGCCTTCAAATGTTGGGCTGAGTGAGCGCTATGCCGAATTCGGCATAGCCGATCTTCAGTTTGATTGCGGAATCTTCACCTGTTCCGGGCCCGCAAGCCGAAGTCGGGAACCACCAAAATCCCTGGGCTCAAACGGCAGCCCTTTCCATGCTGAGTTCGTGTAGGCCACGTTGAAGGGCAATTCGAGGAGCCAACAAGGGACATACCACGAGGCCAATCGCCACAAACGATCCCACCGAATTTTGGTGGTTCCCTTTGCGGATCATTCTGCGGCGGCCAGCGAGGGAATCCCGGTGACATCGATATTACGAACGGCGTGCCATGCGTCATAGGCTCCTTGCATCCTGATCCAAACCAGAGGCGAATTCCCGAATAACTTGGCGAGGCGCACGGCAACCTCGGGACTGACGGGTTTGCGTCCAGCCAGAACGTCATGCAGGTGCTGGCGCGAGATGCCGAGCATCCGCGCAATCTCGGACTTGGGTTTTCCGGTCTCCGGTATCACATCCTCGCGGAGAAGTTCGCCCGGATGCGTCGGGCAGCGGTCGGGGTTGCGGTTCATCCTCATCTCCTGGTGATATTGTTCGAATTCCACTGCAAAGGCGTCGCCATCGCGAAACCCGAAGGTGATGCACCACGGTCCATTCACATGGACAGTGTAGCGCGCCCGGCCGCCTTCTCTCAGCACGTGAAAATTGAAGTCGGGAAGATTCATGTCCTCAGGCAAGGTCGCGGCATCAAGGGCGTCCAACCTCCGCAGGATGCGTTTGTGGAATCGCGCGTCAATCTTCGACTTCCCCGTTTCCCATAGGGCTTTCAGTTGCTTGTTCGCGAAGGTCTTTATCATGCCTATATGTAGCCTAATAGATGACATGTGTAAATCAACGGCTTACAGGGGTTTGGCGACCGATCCAGTCTTCGAAGAATTTCGGATATTCGCCATCCAAAGAACCAACGCGAGCCATTGCAAGCCGCCAATCGCAGCGTGATCCCGTGAATTTTTGGTGGTGCCCCACGAGTTCGATGAAACCCTTTCCGAATACCGGTCGTTTCGGGACGTAAGCTGAGAGGAACGTTAGACCATCATGAGGATCCGTATTCGTTGATACGCCGATAGGCTGCCGCGGGATGAAGATGGGATTGCAGAAATCGTCGGGCCGATTCGAACAACGACGCGTGCCGTGCTTTTCGTGGAAGCGAATGTCTGATATATGCTTGTGATATGCTCAAAACTGTTTGAAAGGAGAATTCCGTGGCTGCGACGGCAAAGCTTTTCACCAATGGCCGCAGCCAGGGGCCGTGCGCATTCCCAAGGATCTGGCGTTCGAAGGCATCAATGAGGTTTCGGTTCGCAAGGTAGGCAACAAGCTAATCCTGGAACCGGTTCGAAAGACGTGGACCAGTTTCGCACAGGAAGAGGCTGCCGATCCGGAATTCATGGCGGATCGCGTCGAACTTCTTGAAACCGGCCGGGTGACGTTTTGACCAACTTCATGCTCGATACTGACACCTGCAGTTACATCATGACAGAACAGTCTCCCGCGCTCCTGCATTCGATGCAGGCCAAGGTAGAAGCTGGCGATGACATCTGCATATCCGTCATCACGTATGCTGAACTTCGCCTCGGCGCCGCGCGGTCGCAGGCACGGAGAAAGTATGATCGCCTGATCGATGCGTTATCCGATCGGTTGGACTTCATTGCGGACTGGTCGATCAAGGAGGCTGATCTGTTCGCGACGTTGCAAGCTGCGCTGATGGGACAGGGGATACCGATTGGAACCAATGACGCAATGATTGCGGCTCATGCCCGCTCGTTGGATGCTGTTCTGGTCACCAACAACCATCGCCATTTCTCAAGGATTGAGGGTTTGGCTCTTGAAAACTGGTTGGATACGTAAGGGCTTGTGTCGATAGTTTGACAGACCCTGCGACGGCCGGAACCCCTGGCCGCGTCGGTAGATACAACGATCAGCAGGAAGCTGGCCTCGGGCTCAGATGTGCGGCCGTCACGACATCATTTTGGAAAGCGAGACGTAACGGGCTAGCCGTCCCGCGAGCCTGACATGGGCGTTTCCTCCTTTGCTGACATTCGAGTAAAAGGACGGCATCGAAAGCATGAACGGGACTTCCACTATGGCCGTGCTGACCGTACGCAACGTTCCCGACGAGGTTCATCGCGCCCTGCGTGTTCGGGCCGCCCATCGCGGTCGCAGCACCGAGGCGGAGGTTCGCGCCATCCTGGAAGAAACGGTCCTGCCGGAAGGACGGGTCGCTTTGGGGTCGCTGTTGACCGCGGTCGGCCAGCGCGCCAAGTTGACCGATGACGAGTCGGCAGGCTTTGCCCGGCGCGACAGCGCGACAGCCATACCTCTCGATCTCGAATGATTCTGGTAGACACCAATGTGGTGTCGGAACCATTGCGCAAGGTTGCGGAACTGCGCGTCGCCGACTGGCTCGACGCACAGGCGCTGGAGACGCTGTACCTATCCGCCGTCACCGTTGGCGAACTGCGTTTCGGTGTTCGTACACTGACCAACTGGCGCCGTCGCAACCGACTGCACGAGGATCTGAAGTGGCAGGTATTGCCGATGTTCGCTGGGCGGGTGTTGGCATTCGATCTGGCGGCTTCGCAAGCCTATGCCGAGCTGATGGCGAAAGCGCGTTCCGCTGGTCGGTCAATCCCGGCGGCCGACAGCTAAATCGCGGCGACTGCGGCGGCAAACGCGATGATAGTCGTGACAGGGGACACGGCTCCATTCGAAGCGGCCGGACTGAAGACGGTTGATCCTTGGGCGATGTAATGGATGCTCGCCATGATCGGTGCGCGCGAAATCGTTGGTGAGGAAACTCATTTCATGACGCGCCTGGTCTTGCGCCGGCCCGTCTCCCGGGGCGTCTCGGCAGGAGCGGGAACGATGTCGCCATCGGCACGGAACCCGGGTGCATCCCAGATTGTTTGTTGATGTGATTCTGCGGGATTTGGGGGTTGGTAAGTGAACCATCAGGTAGATTATCGGCCTCTTGTTGAAATCGGTCCAGAAGCTGAAAATCAAGGCTTCGAAGCCAAATTTTTCCCTACATCCTTCCTTGTGAACCGATGCGGATTTCATGCGTCGGAAGACAAATTTAGGGGTCTCCGCCTGTACAAACAAATTGGGATGCACCCACGGAACCCGAACCTATTGACACGCATATCTCTGAGCCAGCCATCATCGGTTTTCCATATTTTGATCAGATCGACCGGATTGTCTTTGTTTGAATGGCTTCCGCAATCGAGCATTTTGCTATTGCCGTTTCTGTCCGCCGCCAGAGCACAACTGCCGTTTGCCACGTCAAAAGTTACTATCTTCATTGGAGTGCGCCCATTTGATTAGACCGTTTAGCTTGCAATTTTTGATCCATCCGGGGCGTCGATCTCTTCGTTCCTGTTCAGGCTCAGATTTCCGAGCACCGAGTTCAGGCGCGTGGCGTTGCAAATGTCTTCAATGAAGGGTGGCAAGACGGTGCTCTATGCGGCACTGGCGGGGGAGTGAGGATTTACCGGGTAATATTCCCGGCCCCCGAAAGCGGCGGTGGATCGTAGGCTGGCGGACGGCGGATTACCCTACCGTTGGAAATCACTTGCTCGGGCAATAACGAACGCCGGATCCGGCCCACTGTCATCGAGAACAGGGCTTCTGAATTCAAGCTCATGCGCCTAGGTGGCGCGACAATATCAATTTTTCGGATTTGTCCTGTGGTTTCCTCGCGTGTGTGCCTGACAGCTGCATTGAGGTCGGTATCCGCAGAGACAACCAATGCCCGATCGAAACGACCTTTCAGAGCGTCGGCCATGAGATGGACGCCGATATTCACGTCCGTTTCCTTTTCCTCATGGGTAGTGTACGGAAGCTGGCACCGGCGGCACCGGACGGGTTTGCTCTTGAATTTTCCCTCGACAAACTGAACGTTGCGCGCTTTCAGGGCCGCAACATACGTCTGGTGGCGGCGGTAGCTGTCTTCCCTCCATGGCGCGTATGCCGAGAAATACTTCACGCAAGTCACGACCTCGCCTGGCCGCACAAGGGTCTCGGACAGTTTCCACAGATCGAGCCACTTCAGATGATTTTCATTCAACGCGTCAACAGCGTGATAAAGGTTGAACCCATCAATGTAGACTGAAACGTCGTCGCGGCATTGATTTTCCGGTCAATAAAAGAAAGCCGCCCTTGCGGGCGGCCTATCCGAAGGCGCGAACACCAACGGTTGGATGGTCCCCATATATTACGCCAAGTGGGTATTGTCAACCAGAAGAACGCTGTCCTCGACGTCGTAAAACGGCACAGGCAAGCCGGATAAGTGTGCGGACTATCGCCCGTGAGTGCGACGAGAGGCGAAGACAAGAGGCCCTGGATGTTGCCTAACCGGGCGTGGCTTGGCCAGAAGGCGAGAAACATGCGTTAGCGCAACATCATCCAACTGCATAGTGATACCCATGGCCCCGGGCCAAGCTACACGAGATTGACCTATACATTGCATCAAGCGCCATTTCTATTTTCACAAGATGGCCGGCTACGTGCTCGTATTTTTCGTGATCTCCGGATTGACAGGCTTGACCGAATATACTTGTCAACCGCCCTTAAATCCCGATCCGCTCGATCTCGTCGAGCGAAGCCCGTTCCTCGCGCCGATCGTAGAACTTCTTGGTCTCCTGTCGCTGATTGACCTGGAGCCGGAGCTGGTCGCGAAAACGCTGGCGTTATCGTAATAGTGGATGGTCCGCATTTCGTGCTGCAAGGACAGCCGCGAAACTACCCACGTCCTGCAGAGGCACCGAGCGGCGGCTCGACCGCGTGGATGCCTGATTGGGTGGTGATGCCGTAATCCCGAGTGATCTGAATGCAACCAAGCTATTTGCTCATCAAGAAAGTCAGCGACGGAGCTTGTGGGTAGGCCCATACGGGCCCCAACAAATGAATTCCGGCCGGAAGGAAACCAATCATGATCAAATACAATTTGCTTCTCCTCGTCGCACTGTTGCTGGTTGCGTCGATTTCGAATGCTCAGGCGTGGGATTCAAACGTATTCAAGGCTCAAAGGACTCTTACCAACATTGGATATATTCCGGGCCCAATAGGGACGTAACTCTCGCGATGTCAGAGGAAATCCACACATCATCCCTGAAAATCAGCATGGGAGACCTTTGCGGAGCCGTGGGGTCACGGCTCCTTTCGAAGCGGCCGGACTGAAGACAGTCGATCGTTGGGCGATGTAATGGATGCTCGCCATGATCGGCGCGCGCGAAATCGTTGGCGAGGAAACTCATTTCATGACGCGCATGGTCTTGCTCCGGCCCGTCTCCCGGGGCGTCTCGGCAGGAGCGGGAACGATGTCGCCGTCCGCACGTAACCCGAACCGTTCAACCACGCAACGATCGTCGTTCAGGCCCGTGCCGAAGAAATGAACCACAAAAGTCTCCGCCGTGGCGTCGGACGTTGCCATGGCTGTCGTTGTCTTGCCATCTCCTTCGTGCCGAGTCCGGAAAATGACGGCGGGGCGGTGTGCAATGGACAACGCTACAGGTTCATTCCGAGGCGAGGCGCAAGCTTCCCCCGCAGGCGTTTCCCATCATGTAGGACAATCCGAGGTGCGGCGGCATTTCGAACGAGCGCCGACAGGGACATCCGCCGACGCACGGAAAGCTCCGCCGACACAGAAACGAGCATCAACCGCCCCATAAGGCACCCGATGCCAGGTTGGTTCCACCGATCAGCAATCGCCACGGCAGGCCCGCCAGGCAATTCATACCGGTCGCGCCAAGTCACAAACGGGAATTTGGAGGATCAAGTGACACAAGATGTGTGAAGTGTCGACATCCATGCCTATGCTGGTGACTCAAAGGTGATCCCCATTGCCGCGACCCGCCTTTCCGGGTATATTTCCGGAAATCGTGGATGCCATGGCCAACACCGATCCGTCACCCGTCACCCGGTGGCGCAAACACCGCCAGAGGCTGGGCTTTGTTCGTGTCGAGGTCCAGGTCCGGAAAGAAGACGCTGCGCTCGTGCGGGACGTCGCCAGTGCGCTAGTCGATCCCGAACGCGAGGCCGAGACGCGCACATTTCTGCGCGAGAGGATCGCCGCGCAGCGCTCCGGAGGGCTCAAGGCACTACTGGCCTCGGCGCCTCTCGACGGGATCGATCTCGAACGCCCTCACGATTTCGGGCGTGACACTGCCCCATGACATTCCTGATCGACACGAACATCATTTCCGAAGTGCGTAAGGGTGACCGTTGCGATCCTGCCGTGTTATCGTGGTGGAACGGCGTCGGCGAGGACGATTTGTGGCTCAGCCCATTGGTGCTTGGCGAGATCCGCAAGGGCGTGGAGTTGGCGCGGCGCCGTGATCCCCAAAGGGCCGAAGCGCTCGAGGCGTGGCTCGCTGACGTGATGTCGCACTTCGGCAATCGCATTCTTCCTGTCGATACGGCTGTTTCCGAGCAATGGGGCAGGATGAGCGCAGTCCGCCCGGTGCCGGTCATCGATGCACTCCTGGCTGCCACGGCGAAGGCCAATGGCATGACCCTCGTAACGCGCAACGTGGGTGATGTGGCGGGCCTGGGCGTGGACGTACTGAACCCGTTCGGAGATTGAACAAAGCCTGCTCTGATTGAGACAGGAATCGGAGATTGACGTGTTCGAACGCGATACACCTGCCCGCCACGCCTAGGCCAGGATCAACGCGCGCGGGGGCGAGCGCCAGAGATGGCGATCACCGATTGAAGCAATGCAGGTGTGCAAGGCATTCAATTGGAACGTCGCGGAAGAGGCCGACCGGTTCGCACCCCGAAATCGTTACGTGGCGCCACCAGTTGTTCCCGCGATGGACTTTCAATTCCTGAATGTGATTCCCTTGCAGGGCCGATGGCACTGGCCGCCTTTGTCACGATCCATGTCGGGGCAAATTCACATGTCCCTGGCCTCGTGGTCGGTACGCTCGTGCCGGTATTTCGGAGCGTTCGCACCTGGCCCGTCCCGCTCACCATGCAGCTCTACGGCAGTATCATCCGATGGACGCTTTCCCTGGTCCAGATCCTGGACTTCGACTATGCCCTGCTACCGCTGATCGGACTTGACATAGGCCCGATGACTGCCGGAATTCTGGCCATGAGGGTTCCTGCGTTCCGCAGGGTAAAACTGACGTGCAGAAGCCGACACGCATCTGCATGATCCAATGCGTGAAGCCGCAGTTCTTCGACACTATTTTCAAATTAGCCCTGTTTCGAAAATAACCGAGCAACCTGTTTTCGTTTCGCAAACAAGAACGCCACACCATGCCCGGATCCAAAATGAATCGCCTTCCTCATGGCCGTACGATCAGTTGTGCTGGCGGTTACCGGGCGTTTCTCCCGGCTCCACATCCGCCGCCCATCCGATGGAATGGCGAGATTGCCGCAGCCCTGTCGCATGCGGACCTCGCGCTCGGACGCCTCGCAGGACAGGGTGGCCGGTTCCCCAACCCGCACATGTTCATCCGTTCCTTTGTCCGCCGGGAAGCGGTGTTATCGAGCCGGATCGAGGGCACCCGGACGACATTTTCGGAACTTCTCGCTGCCGAAGCCGGTCCCAGGGGCGTGGCTGACAGCGCCGACCTGCGCGAAGTGGCGAACTATGTGGCTGCGCTCGAGTATGGACTCGACCGGCTGGAAACACTGCCGCTTTCGCTGCGGTTGATCCGCGAGATACACGAACGGCTCATGCGCGGCGTGGGGGGCGACGCAGCCACCCCGGGAGAGTTTCGTCGAAGCCAGAACTGGATTGGCCCGCCCGGCTGCACGTTGAACAATGCGAGCCATGTTCCGCCACCGCCCGACGAACTGATGTCGTGTCTCGACGCCCTGGAACGGTTTCTTCACGACGACAACTTGCTGGTTCTTGTGCACGCGGCATTCGTGCATGCACAATTCGAGGCTATTCATCCTTTTCTCGATGGCAATGGCAGGGTTGGCAGGTTGTTGATCACGCTTCTGCTGGCCGAGTGCGGCGTTCTGCCCATGCCGCTGCTCTACCTGAGTGCGTATTTCGAGGAGACCCGCGAGGCCTACTATGCTCATCTGCTCGCGGTTACCGAGGCGGGAGCGTGGGAAGACTGGCTCGTCTACTTTCTGCGCGGTGTCCGGTCACAGGCGAACGATGCACTCGCGCGAATCGAGCACCTCGACGCCTTGTTCGATTCCTGGCGCGATGATCTCGGCAAGGTTCTGTCTCCGCGACTGGAGGAGGTCCTGGGCTTTTTTGTCGAGAACCCATTCTGGACTGTAGGTGAAATCGGCAAGACCCCGGGCGTTGCCGATACCACCGCACGGCGTGCCGTGGAACGGCTCGAAGAGGCCGGTATCGTCTCGCTGTCGGAGGCGTCGAGACGTAATCGGGTTTACTGTGCACGGGCTGTTCTCGCCGCACTTGATGCTCCGCTGCAACGGGAAGATTCGGAGGGTCGCGACGTTCATGCATGACTCCGGGGGGGCTTCGAAGTCAGGAGATATCGGTAATCTGAATGTGGGAGCCGGAGCGGGGTAAGAGGATCAGCCCTTGCGGCGGTCTACCGTTCCACTCAACCATACGACCCCACCTCCCAACGGATGCAGGTTGGTTTGTATCGCCAGTCTCCGCCTCTGCAACAACACGTCTCGATGCAACAGGATCGAACCCGTTGGAGGACATGCGCTACCATTCGGGCGTAAATTTCTGATAGGCCGCGACCAGCACATCTCGCCACGGTTGCGCCTAAAGATTTTGACAAGCGATGTTCCGTGAGGTGGTCGGTCATGCGGATGGTGTTCGTTTTGTCAAAGGGTAACGACATCGACGGTCTATTGGTGAATGTGAAGTTATGTCTGGCCAAATGTGGCTGAGTTCGGCGGACCGCTCACTGCCGTTATCCGTCGAACGAACGAATACGCCGGGACCAAATCCGAAGCGATGGGGCTCATCCCACGTCGTTCCGGCCGGCAGTCCGGTAGGGACAGTTTTCTGTGTCGGGTTCCGGCTTGTTGTGTTACACTCGGAATGAGGAGATCTGGAATGCAGCAGACCACGGAGCGCCGCTGGCACGAGGTCTGGAGGGAGCAGTGTGAGGCGGCCGAATCCATCCGGCTCCGATACGGCATCGCATCGGCCTTCGACTATGTGGTGGGCGAGAAGCTGCTCACCTTCGCGGAGGCGGCGGGGGAGCACCCCGAGTTCGCACGGGCATTGCCACAGTTCGTCTCGGAGATCAGACGCATGTTTACCGTCGAGGAGATCGACGAGCACCTGGCGCGGGTCGAGAATGCGCGGCTTCAGCGGGTAATGGACACGATGGACGTCTACGATCCGGAGTTGGACGACCTTGCTGCCTCGGATGCCGAGGCGCGGCGCTTCGAGTTCGTCAAGGAACTGCTCACCGCTCCTGCGCTCGGGACGTCTTGAATCCGGGCTCCGGCCGGCCGTCGAGATCGCCGGGCCCGCAGATCCTGGCCAGGCCGGACGAGCGCGTCACCTTCCACAGTCCGGAGAACGGTGTCTGCGTGCTGAGGATCCCTGCGCGGCCATCGCGAACTGGTCACCGTGGTCGGGTACGCCTCGGCTTTGCAGGGCGCCAAACACAGATCTTGTTCCAACACCATATTCATCCGCGTGCGGGCCGGAATTCGAAACCTTGGCGATGAATTCAAATCCCGCTCGAGCATGCGCTCGATCACGGTTTGCGCGGCATCACCGACGTCATGGATGAGCGCTCGGGACGCCGATCCGGGACCAAGGGCCGCGATCGTCAACCGTGCGGTCTATGACAGCATTGTGACTCGTGCGGTTTCCACGAAACCCTTTCCGGCCGTCGAAATGGTTTGGACGCCTTTTTTTGCACCTGTCTGCGCGGCGAGGAATACCATGCGGCGTTCGGGGAAGTAATCGACACGGCCAAAAGGGGAAAGCCGTCGCCGCCACATTGGCGCATCTAGGCATCATCGCATCAAAGCGGTAGTTCCTCCGCCATGAGGACGACGATGAACATCGACGATGAGATTCTCGAAGCGGCCAAGTCGATCGCGGGAGAGCGAAACGTCTCGGTAGGCGCGGTGCTTTCCGAGTTGGCGCGGCGCGGATTGCGGCCGGCAGGTCCGGTCGGATGCAAGCGCGGGGGATTCCCGGTGTTCGAAGTCTCTCCCGACAGCACCATCCTTACCCTCGAGCGCGTCAAGCGGCGCGAAGACGGGCTTTGACCTTCCTGCTCGATCCCAATCTGCTGCTTGCTCTGGCATGGCCATTGCACATCCATCACGACCCTGCTCACTCATGGTTCGATCGGGAAGCCTTGCCGGGCTGGGCGACCTGCCCGTTGACCCAACTCGGGTTTGTCAGGCTGTCTTCCGATCCCGCGTTCACTTCCGATGCGGTTTCGCCGACCGAGGCACTCACCCTGCTGCAGGACATCACCGCCATGGACGGCCACGAGTTCTGGTCAAATAACGTCGATTGCGTGTCGGCGGCGTTTGCCAACGTCATGCAGATCACCGGGCATCGTCTGGTGACCGGCGCCTACCTCTTGTCGCTTGCACGGAAACGATCGGGATGCCTGGCGACACTGGATCGCCGAATGAGCCGGCTCCTGCCCCGAAGCGATCGACCGAACCCGCACCTCCGGATCGTCGAAGCCCGCTGAGTCGGCAATGCCGCGCTTGCCATCAAGTGCTGCCTTGCGATCCGGCGTTGGGTCGAGTTCCTCAACAGGAAAGCAAAGGTGGCCGAGGCCGCCTGATACGACGAATCCGGGATGCATCGCTTTGAGGATTCGCGTTTGACAAACGGAACACCGTGATCTAGCGTTCTGAAATCTGAAATTTCAGATTGATGTCCTAATGAGAAGATCCGCGAACATAGCGGTTTCGGGACTGTCAAAGCATTTCCGTCGCGGCAAAGACACATTCGTGGCGCTCGACAACGTGAACCTGACCATCGACGAAAACGAGTTCGTCGCGGTCGTGGGGACCTCCGGTTGCGGAAAGACGACGCTCCTCAACATTATCTCGGGACTCAGCTCGCCAACCTCAGGGCAGGTGTACGTCAACGGTGAAATCGTCAACGGTCCGGGAAGGGAACGCGGCGTGGTGTTCCAGCAGGACGCGCTCTTCATGTGGCGGAACGTACGGCGAAACGTCGAATACGGTCTCGAGGTCCAGGGAATTCCAAGGAATGAACGCAAGGACATCGCCCTCAGGTGGCTGCGTCTTGTCGGACTGGAAGCATTTGCCGATTTCTGGCCGAAGGAGTTGTCGGGGGGAATGAAGAAACGGTGCCAGGTCGCGGTCGTGCTGGCGAACGAACCCCGAGTCCTCTTCATGGATGAACCCTACGGTGCCCTGGACTATTCGACAAAGTGCGAGCTGCAGCATGAACTGCTGCGGGTCCTGTCGGAGCAGCCGAAGACGGTTTTTTTCGTCACCCACGACATCGAGGAGGCGGTGTTTCTCTCCGACCGCGTCGTCGTCATGGCCAAGGGCACGATTTCAAACATTCACGATATTCCCTTCGAAAGGCCGCGGACGCAAGAACACAGGTTCTCAAAGGAATTCAACGAACTGCGCCAGGTCATTTCCAATGAAATCGAGAACATTCCCGGCACGGCAAGGCCGGGACCGAAGCGATGACCGGCCTCCCCGAAAAGAATGCCCGGAGAGGCAAGGACACCCAGGACGCGGGCAGCGATATGCTGCCATGGTTCGAAAGACCCGAGGCCAGGTTCCGGATCTACGCTGTCCTGGCGATTTTTTCCATCTGGATACTCTGCTCCTGGATCGTGACGCTGACGTTTTCCCGGCCGCAGATCGTCCTGCCCTATCCATGGCAGGTCATTGCCGGAATCAAGGGGCTCGCCGTCTACAAGGGGCCGGGGGCAGAATTGACCTACTGGCATGCGGTCGAAGTCATCCTTGTCCATTCATTCGACAGCGCCGTCCGGCTGGTCGCCGGCCTGGCGATCGGCGGCGCGCTCGGACTGGCAACCGGGTTGCTGCTCGGCATGAGCAAATACCTGCAGAAGATGTTTCAGACCCCGCTTCTGCTCATTCGGGCCATTCCGTTGTTCGCGTTGATCCCGCTCTTCCTGACCTGGTTCGGCGGCACCAACACGGGCGTCGTTTCATATATCGCCTTCGGCGTCTTCTCGATGCTGCTCGTCAACACGATCGCCGCGGTCCGCAACGTATCGCCCCTGATCCAGAATTTTGCGCGGACATTGGGCGCTTCAAGATGGCGCGTGTACCGGACCGTCGTGTTTCCGGCGATCGTGCCGGAGATTACCGGCGGGATCCGCGTGATCGTGGGTATCGCCTGGGCGATCCTCATCGGTGCGGAGCTGCTTGCCGCGCCCTCGGGCGTCGGTCGAATCCTCACCTTGTCGGAACAGTATTCGGCTACCGACCGGATGATCCTGATCGTCATGCTGATCATGATCTACACGCTGATTGTCGACTATTTCGTCATTCGCGCAACGCGCTACCTGAACAGATGGTCACCATCAGCGGACAACCAGCACTAAACGCTGCAAGAAGGAAAGGAGCAAACAAATGTATCAGACAGTAGTTCGAATGGGACCGGTGATCCTGGTCGCTGCGGCGCTTTCCGCCGGGTTCCATGCCGGCACGGCCATATCACAGGACATGGCGGAACCGGCGATCGAGGACGTCACGGTCAATGCCGTTCTTCTTCCCTATTTCGACCACAGCCAGGCATCAGTCGGCCTCGCCAAGGGGTACTTTGCGGATGTCGGGATTACTTTCGCACCCGATGGCAAGGGGACGATGCTGTCGAGTGCCGATCAGGCGGTTCCGATCATGGCGGCGGGAAACCACGATATCATGAGCTTTGTTCCGCAGGGCTTCATGCCGGCGGTCGCGGCGCTTCCCAAGACGGTGCAATTCACCATCGGTGATCTTTTCCTGGGGTACGCGCTGATGGCCCAGCCGGATGCCGGCTACAAGAGCTTCAAGGAATTCGTGGCCGAGGGAGCGTCGTCCGAAGATGCCTTCCGCATGACTGTGGAACAGATGAGGGGAAAACGCTTCGCATTTCCGGCCGAGGCAGCCATCAAGGGCTTCATCGACCTGTCCCTGAGCAAGGCCGGACTGACCCTCGAAGACATGGAAGTCACCGTGGCGCCCGATGCCAACACGACGCGGTTGATGCAAGCCGGGCGGGCCGACTTCCAGGTCGGCGGTGTCCCGTCGCGCCTAACGCTCGAGGTTGGAGGTTTCCTGCCAATTCTGACGTCGGGCGACCTTGCCGGCAACGCCGCACCCTCGGCCGATTCCGAGGAATTGCGTGCTGTCGTCTTCGGCGGTTGGCATGCGACGGAAGATTGGATCAACGCCAATCGCGACACCGTGCTCCGGCTGACGTCCGTCAGCTTCCGCATCAACAAGCTGATCAATGACGACCCGGACGCAGCCCTGGAGATCCATGTGCCGTTCCTGAACAGCGCTGCAGGAACCACGTTCGACGTGGAAACCGGGCGCGTCGTGTATTCATCGCTCGACCCGTTCCTGACGTTCGAGATGCAGAAGGACATATTCGACAATCCCGACAATCCCCTCAACGTGGAGTATGTCGTGGGTTCGGCAGTGAATCTTCACGAGGAACTCGGCACCTGGGGACAGGGTGAATACACCTGGGAGGACTTCGTCATCGCCCATGACATCTACCGCGAAATGGAGGCTCTCAAGGCTGAGACCGAATCCACCGTCGCGGAAGTCAAGGCGGCGCTCGACGGTCTCGATGACGAAAAACGCGGCATGGTCGAAGAATGGCTGGCAAAGGCCGAGGAACACTACGGCTACCTGAACTATCTCGACGCAGCGGCCTTCGCGAAATACGCGTTGGCATTGGCGAATGGCTGAGGCTTCGGGCTCAATCCTTTCGAAGGGCGATGCCTCCTCCAGACCGGAGGCATCGCAGCCCGGATCGAGAATTCTCGGGGTCGCCGACCATGCGTTCTGGACGCTTCTGGGCACCGTCCTGCTGCTCGCCGTCTGGTCGCTGATCTCGGCGACGCTGGGTCCGCACCGCCTGCCGCCGCCGGTGTCGCTGTGGCCCGGGTTCGTCGAACGTCTGTACGAAAGCAAGACGCTGGCGATCCAGGGCGGCGGCAGCCGCGGGTTGTGGCCGCATCTGCTCTACACGGTCCAGCAAACGCTTCTCGGTGGTGCAATCGGTACGGCAGCCGGTGTCATGCTGGCCCTCGCGATGGCCCGCTGGCGCAGCTTTTTCTACTTCATGGACGTTCCGGTGGGCGTCCTGAGGACGATCCCGCCACTGGCCGCGATTCCGTTCATGGTTCTCTGGTTGGGGCCGTCCCAGAGCGCACAGCTCGGAGTTGTCGTCTTTTACGTCGGGCTGATGGTCACGATCAATGCAATCACCGCCATCAGGAACCTGGATCCACTGGTGGCGAACTTCGCGAAGACGCTCGGTGCCGACGACCGGCGGATCTATAGAACCGTGATCCTGCCGTCGATCCTGCCGGAACTCGCGGGCGGGATCCGCGTTGCGATCGGCGTCGCCTGGGGAATCGAAATCGTCAGCGAACTTGCCGGCGCGCCGAGAGGGATGGGCCAGGCCTTCCTGAGGCTGATCGCGTTCCAGGAACTCGACACCATAATCATCGGTATCATCTGGATAACGATCGCGTCTCTGGTTGTGGATTTTGCGATAACGTGGACTTTCAGGCGTTGCACGAGATGGGCCCCGCAAAATGAAGCCGGCTAGCGGGATGCTCGCTTGCAATGGAGCGACAACTCCGGATGATGCGCCTTCGAGCCGGCTTCCGGAAACCTGGCAAGAGGCGGCAGGACGAAACCGCACAGGATGGACATGATGACGACGAAGAAACGCGAAGTATTTCACACGGAAGACGCGCCGCAGCTGGATGCGCATCTTTCCCATTCCGTCAGGTACGGAGACCTGGTCTTTGCCTCCGGACAAATCCCCATTGACCCGGCAAGCGGCGAGTTCGTGGGAGGCGACATCTGCAACCAGACCCGGCGGGTCATGCAGAATCTGTCCGCGGTCCTGGAGGCGTCCGGCAGTTGCCTCGCAAATGTCGTCAAGGCAACGGTTTTCCTGGCAGACATCGAGGAATTCAAGGAATTCGACAGGACCTATCGCGAGTTCTTTCCCGGCGAACCTCCTGCGCGCTCGACCTTCGGAGTCAGTCTCGTCGGCCCGCTCGGGGTGGAGATCGAGGTCGTCGCAATCGTGAACAGGGCGAAGGATGCAGAATGAGGGAAACAATGAAAGAACTTGAAGACGGAATACGACAGAGCTTCGGTCCAGAACTGGACCTCATTTCGGACGAGGACCTCCGCGAAAAGGTGGTCCGGGCATGGGCGCTCTCGCTTTCCAAGAGCGAGTTCAAGTCGGTGGAGGAAATCGCCGGCTCGGGAGGCCCGCATACCTCGCCAATACGGGGGCAGACCCAGGTCGAACATATCAGGGGCGTCACGCAGATGTCTCTTGGACTTGCAGACAGGCTGGAAGCCGTCGTCGGCGATTGCGGTATTGACCGCGACCTTTTGATCGCATGCGGACTTTGCCATGACGTCGGGAAACCATTCGAATTCTCGCCGGCCAACCAGAAGCGCTGGAAGGACGACTCGTCCGCATCCGGTCACCCCGCGATTCGGCACTCGGTCTATGGCGTCCACGTCTGCCTGACTGTCGGGCTGCCGGAAGCGGTTGCGCATACGGCCGGCGCGCATTCGGGAGAGGGAGAACTGGTCACGCGGAGCCTGGAAAACACGATCGTTCACTTCGCCGACCACGCATTCTGGGCAATCCTCGAGAGGTCCGACATGCTTGAACCGGTCGACGGAAAGGTCGTGACGTGACGGAATTGTCGCAAAGAACCGGCAGGCCGCGGAGCCCGCGGGAGATCCTCGTCGAACCCCTTGGCGAGACCATCGGCAACCGGCTCGTCGGGAGGATCCGGCAGCTTATCGTGGAAGTTTCTCCCGGTTTCGAGCCGGGCCAGAAAATCGACGTCGAAAGGCTGGCGCAGCACTTCGGCGTCAGCGTTACGCCGATCAACTACGCGCTGAAACGGCTGGAAGCGAAGGGTCTCGTGCACGTCCGGCCGCGCAGCGGACACTATGTTGCCCGGCTCACCGAAGAAGACTACCGCGAAATCATCACGACCCGGAGTGCCCTGGAGCAGGCAGCGATCCGGTTGACCGGCGGCTCCGGCATCGGCCAGGACATCCTCGATGCGCTTCGCCACACGTTGCAGCAGGGTTGGGATGCGTTTGCCGCAAACGATGTCGCGAAGTACCGCATGAGCGATGCGGCCTTCCATCATCTCTGGATCGAGGCCTGCGGAAACGGGTTGCTGGCCGAACTCTATGACACCGTCGTCGCCAAGGCGCAGATCGCCTACGTGTACATACCGTGGGGGTCGAGTGACATCAGGGCTTCGCTCCGGGAGCACGAGGAACTGGTTGAAATCGCGGAGAGAGGCGACCTCGCAGAACTCGAACGTGCGATAGACCGGCACTGGCAGATGAGCCTGAAGCGGACACATGCCAGGTTCAGGAGTTACCTCGGGAAGAGCGTCGAATCCGGAAACGGCGAAAACCGGGCACGAAAGGGTTGAACCGCCATGGGCCGATCGCTCGATTCCGAACCAGTTCCGAACCGGGAACGGTTGAGCGGACGCCGGGTTCTCATCATCGGCGGCGCGACCGGAATCGGCCGGGAGATCGTTCTGTGGTTCGGCCGCGAGGGCGCCGCGCTCGTTGTCGGTGACCTGAACCTCGACGGAGCGTCGAAAGCGGCCGAGGCATGCAGGGCGATCGGAGCCAGGGCATTCGCGGTTCGTGCCGACGTTCGCAGTGAGCCGGAAAACAGGGCCCTCGTCGAAGAGGCCGTGGCCCGCCTGGGAGGTCTCGACGTTCTCGTGAACGTCGCCGGGGTCATGCGCGCCGGCGCGGTCGATGCGATAACGGAGGAAGACTGGGGGTTCGTTTTCGAGACGAATGTGCGTTCGCAGTTTCAGACCGTGAAATACGCACTTCCCGCGCTCAAGGAAAGCAGGAGAGGCAGCATCATCAACATCGCGTCAGGTGCCGGGATCAAGGGAGGGCCCGGAATCACCCTTTACGCGGCGTCGAAAGGGGCCTGCGTCGTCTTCTCCAGGACGCTTGCGGTGGAACTCGGCCGGTTCAACATAAGGGTGAACGCGATCTGTCCCGGTTTCGTTGACACCCCTTTCAACGATCCCGTCATCGAATACCTCGGCGGCCGTAGCGAAGTGGATCGAATCGTCGGAAGCAGCATACCGCTCGGCCGCCAGGCGTCAGCCAGGGAGATCGCGCCCTACGTCGCGTTCCTGGCTTCCGACGAAGCGTCATACGTCACGGGCCAGGCGATCCTGATCGACGGGGGGATGATTTGATCCCCCCGTGCGTCCGTGGACGAGCGCGCCGCGAACACTGGATTTGGGCAGAGGGCGACTCTAAACGGAGAATTTGGGAGGCCTGCGGGGTCGAGTCGACACGACCGGTCGACGTGCGGGATTAACCGAAAATCACAGGTGAGGATCGATGGCTGTGGAAACTTTTGACTTCATCGTCGTGGGAGCCGGTTCGGCGGGCGCCGCCATCGCGTCACGGCTGAGCGAAATTCGGGGCTGGCGCGTTCTCCTCTTGGAGGCAGGTCCGCACAACATTAGCCCGTGGCTGCATATTCCGATCGGGATGGCGAAAGTGTTCCGCAATCCGAGGTACAACTGGATGTTCGAGACGGAGCCGGAACCGCAGCTGAATGACCGCCGTATCCACACGCCGCGCGGCAAGACGCTCGGAGGCAGCAGCAGCATTAACGGCATTGTCTTCGTGCGCGGTCAGAAGCGCGACTTCGATACCTGGCAGCAGCTTGGCAACCCGGGCTGGGGTTACGACGACGTTCTCCCTTATTATCGAAAGCTGGAATCGCACGAAGGAGGGATCGACGCGTACCACGGGCGGGACGGGCCCATCCGGACCATGGAAGCGAACTGGCGGAACGAGTTGACCGAAGCATACATACAGGCATTCGAGGAGCTCGGTGTCCCAAGGAGTCCCGACATCAACGGTGCCGATCATGAAGGGGTCGGTTATTTCCCGATTTCACAGCGAAATGGCCTCAGGAGCTCGACGGCGCGAGGATACATCAAGCCGGCGCGAAAGCGCCCGAACCTTCGCATCGTCACGAAGGCCCACGTCGAACGGATTGACATCGAGGATGGTGCGGCGGTCGGTGTGTCGTTCCGAAAGGGTGGCCGCTGGTCAGGCGCGAGAGCGGGCCGCGAGGTCGTGCTGTCGGCCGGCGCCATCGGCTCGCCCCATCTCCTTCATCTCTCAGGCGTCGGGCCGACGGGTCTGCTTGGCGGTCTCGGAATCGAGGTCCGCCACAACCTGGAGGGAGTGGGCGAAAACCTGAAAGATCATTTTCACAGCCATGTCGTGGCGCGGGTCAACACCGACGGCACGGTCAACGCGCAGCTTCGGAGCTTGGGCGGCCGCGGCCGTGCAGCCTTGAAATACCTGGCCACACGAACCGGACCCCTCGCGGTCGCCGCCGGCGTCGTGTGCGTTTTCACGAGGAGCGATCCCAGCCTTGATTATCCCGACCTCCAGTTCCATTTCTTTCCGTTCTCCCACGACGAGACGAAGCGCGAAGTGACGCTTCACCCGTTCTCGGCGGTTACGGGGCTCGCCGACCAGTTGGTGCCCCACAGCCGGGGAAGCGTGCGGACCATCTCGCGCGACCCGCGGATCCCGCCTGAGATCAGGGTCAACTACCTGGGCGAGGAAATCGACCGGCGCACGCTCGTCGCTGGCGTGAAGATGATGCGAAGGGTCTTCAAGACGAACGCCATGCGTCCCTTCGTGATCGACGAGTACGCCCCGGGACCGGACGTGGTGACCGACGACGAAATCCTGGCGCATGCCCGCGAAACCGGTGAATCCAGCTACCACCTCTGCGGGACTTGCCGCATGGGCCCGGCGGAGGACCCACTGGCCGTCGTCGATGAACGGCTGAGTGTCCACGGTCTGCACAAGCTGCGGGTCGCCGACGCCTCGATCATGCCGGAAATCGTATCCGGCAATACGAATGCCACGAGCATCATGATCGGCGAGAAGTGTGCCGACATGGTGAAAGTAGACCACACGTAACGACCGTTGGCGGTCATGTCTGCGGGTCTTTCAGTTCCACGGCCTGACGGAATGCACGCGCCCGACCCTACTGGTCTTCGTTACAAAAAGCCCGCACGCGGCGACGGTCTCGCACCCATGCCCGATGGTGAACTTGAAGCGCATCCGAGCACTTGAGAGAAGCATTTTGCCGAGACACAGAGACAAGTGACCACATTCAGGGAAATTCCGTGTGGATGGATGGTGCGATCCATGGGCGTTCCGTGAAATGGGGAAGCATCTCAAACCAACCATCCTGACAGCACGCCGGCGCCGGATGGCAAGTTTAAAGAACAAGTTGGGTGACGGGCTCACTCTTAGTGGCGTGCGAATGATGGCAGAATGGTTCAATTCTGATTGGTCAGTGTGCCTGGCCCGTGAAATCGTCGCACACACCGCAACCAAGATCTTTCACGCGCCAGCGAGTTGGCCAGACGACTATGGCGCCTCCCGAGTCAGGTTACCCGGAGAAACTCGTGATTACTCGGCGACGCTAACGGTCGAACCAAAGGTCTATCTGAAGAACGCGAGCAAGCTGGGGCAGTTAGTTTGCGAACGATTCGGATCTCCGTGAATCCGTGAAGGATGTGGCAAAGCGGGTGGGGAGCATATCAAACTATTTCGTAGTGGAGAAACGCGGCCGGATCACCGAACGTGGGATGGACCGAGGAAAATGCTGGCAGGAACCCGATACGGGGCGCGATGGGGAAGCAATTATCAAAACTAGTGAAGTAGCATGGCTGACGTTCACTGAAAAAAATTCCAGCAGGATACGGCATTGCTGGAACCGATGCGAACATTTTCGAATGCGCAATGCTCCTCAACCATACGAGCTGCATCCGAGAAGCGTGCGCTACATCACGGATCAGGAAGAACCAGCTTGTCTTTTGACGTAACTGGGGCATCTTGCCGGGAATTTGAGCTGACCTGCGAAGGCCTTTACCGGCACTCCTTGATGCCATGGTCAACTCGGGGTGACGATACTGCTGGCCCGCTTATTCGGCTGTGAGTTGTCAGGTTGTTGAGCGCTGCATGATGAGGTCAGCGAGCCTCGGCACGTCGGGAGCGCCGGCAACTCCAAGACGGTTCCTCAGAAAATCCCAGAATGACAGGCCAAGCTTCTTGCAAGATTTCTTCGCTCCGGTATAGGCGTCGCGTGCTGCCTGCCCAACAACGCTTCGAGTCCCGAACGAGATCTTGCGCCGGGTGACATAGTCCTGGATGTCGTTCTCGATCTGATTGGTGTGGAGCGGTGTCTCCGGATGGTCGAGCACGCGCAGTAACACGTCCTTGTTCGCCTTCAACCGTTCGAGTAACCGATTGAGGCTGATGTCGCCGTTGACAGCGCCGAAGAGTTGGTCGAACCGTTGCTCAATGACGAGCTTGCGCAGCGGGGTGGGGCATTTCCGGTAGCGTCGCTGCCCACGGGAGACGAGAAGTGCGATCACCCTGCCCGACAGGTTCCTTCGTCCCATGTCGTCGAGTGCAGTATCATTGAGAGTGTTGACCCCCTCGCCCGCACAGAGATGTTCGAGGAAATCGAGGCGGCCTTTCGAGCCGGTGGACCTGAAATGGGCGAAGAAATCGTTGCCGATTGCCGTACAGTAGCCGTTTTCGGCCTTGCGGCGGGCGCTGGAATCGTCGACGTTGATCCTGGTTGCGGTTTCCATGCCGGCTCTCAGCTCCTCCTGCTGCTTCGCGATGATGCCGCCGGCGTCCATGTTCGGGAACCGCCTCACCTGATGCGCGGAGATGTCCAGGCCCACGTCGTTTAGCATCAACACCATCCGCCCGATCGTCGACTGGCACTGGCAATACAGCGTGATGACCAAAGCCTTGACGCCGGGACCGTATTGTTCGCGTCCCGTCGCCACCCCCGGTGGAAGCGGCGCCACATGTCGGGAGCCGCCCGGAAACTCCCAGACCTCGCGTCGGTAGGTAACCTCCTCGGCATTGAACACGACGTTTCGGACTGTGTGGTCCTGATTACCTTTGTGCACCGTTCCCTTGGGCACATCGTCATTGCCCACCGTCACTTCACGACGGTGCAGGTGCCGATTCCGACGCCGTGGGCCGCGACCTCTCCTGCAATCTTTTCCGGCCTTCCCCGGCCGGCGGGAACCGGAAGAACCTGATGCCGATTTGTCCGTGTCCTTGTCTTCCGACGACGTCATGACGTTCGGATTCATCCGGGGGCGTTTTGGAAGATTTTTCAGCGCCCGGAAAACGGCGTGCGGGAGCGTGATCTCCTCGCGGATTACGGCGAGTTGCCGGTCCCGTTCGGCAAACCGGTCGAGGGATGGCCAGGGTGAACTGCTCCCGAAGCGCAATCGCCTCCGCGTTTGCTTCAATGCCGGTGTCGGTCCCGCCGTCTGTCCGCAAATCACCCATGCCCCTAGAAATCAAAAGTCGATTCCGAAGGGAAGCCCCTCATCAGGAAAACAACTGAACGTCCCGGAATACCCTGCCAGGTGAGCTCCAATTCCCGGTAAGGTGACTGTATTGTCCCCAGGACAACCACAACAACGATTCTTTCAATATTCGGATACCGCCAGCCTGACGGCCGAAGACCAAGGGGTACCTGCGGTGCCGGGGCCTCGCGAACGGACCACGGTAGTCGCATTCACAGCGTTGTTGAAATCCGGGAAGGGCTCGCTTACGCTCTCGTCGGGTTGGTTCGGCCAGCCTTCCGGCACTAAAAAAGGAGGAAATAACCCTAGCTTCAGTTCCGGGAGAGACTTGCGCGCTGACGCGCGAACCGGTGCCGTCAGATGTCGCAAGGATCCCCTTCACACGTGTAGGAATCTTCAACCAATCGTAGCGAGCTTTGCGAATAGCGACGAATGTCGCTTGCAATGACGGCGAAAGCCGTGACCATGAATTCGCCGTTGCTCCCCAATTGTGTGGACGTGGACGAGGTGCAAAGGCTGACTTCCACCAACGTCGAGCACAATTTGGATCGCGCGAACTGAATGATCGAGATTCCGAAGGACCTCCAAGAGACCAGGTTTTCAATGCCATGGAGTTGACGAAAGGTCCGCTGTTTACGCTGTACGTGGGGTGGCATCCATCGTTTCGCGAAGGGCAGCGGATTGCCGACTTGCTCCGCACGCACTTTAGCCGCGATCTCTAACGGAGCGTCGGGGAAGAGCGTGCGATGAGCGTCAATGAGCGCAGCCAACCCGTACCAGGCACGCTGGCCCCTTGCCAATCGACTGGGACGACTCTGAGTTTACAACCGTCTTGGCGCTTTCGGAGACGTCCCTGATTGAAGATCGCGAGTGGGCCGATTACGTGCGCGCCTTTGCGGAAACCGCCCATAGGCGCGGGCTTCCGGCCGGGTTCTTCCCAGTGACAATGGACCGTCGGGGCCTGGCCCTTGGAGTCGTATAGCAGGCCCTGCGGTGGGACCGCTGGGGCGCGTCGGATGTTGACCCGGCACGACGTCTCATCTCGGACCTTACCCATGAGTTCTGTCGAATGCTCCGACATAACCTCGACCAGCTCCCGCCCGACGGCTGAGGAGACGACCCGTTTGGACGCCATCTGGACAAGATTCGGGTCTTCATCAGCCACTCGAATCATGACGGCGATGGCGAATTCGTAGGGAGCAGCATTCGCGACTGGATCCACACGCACGGCTCGCTCGACAGCTTCTTCGACGTCTACGACATCCCGCCAGGGCTGTCGTTCGGAGACGTCCTGCGGCATGAGATCAGTGCAGGTGCGCTGCTGGCAGTCCATACCGATTCGTGCTCTTCTCGCGAATGGTGCCGACACGAAATCATCGAAGCATAGCGTCGCTTGGTGCCTATGATCGTGGTCGATTGCGTACGGGAAATCGATTTGCGTGCGATGCCCTATCTCGGGAACATTCCCGTCGTCCGTATGGATCCGGAACGCACGGTCCGAATCTGGGTGGTTATCGGCTGCCTTCTGGATGAGGTCTTCGGCAGTTGGCTGTGGCTTTGCCGTATAGGGCCATACATCACGAATTCCCCGGGTGTCTTGTTCACGCCGCGACCTCCCGAACTGATCGCACTGGCGGCAGTACCATCTTGTGGTGAAGACGCGGTTCCGGAGATCGTGTACCCTGAACCCCTGATAGCGGCCGACGAAGAGCGCCTGTTCACGGAAATCGCACCACAGGTAGGCGTACTGACTTTGACGGACTGGCTGGAGGAACGCCGATGACCCCATCCCAAACGGACTTGTCTCCCTCGGTCGGGATCTCAATTTCGGAGAGTCCCGATCTGCGAACCCTCGGGCTGAGCGACGGACACTTGCGCGACGCAATGGCCAAGATTGCGTTGGAGCTGCTCGCTTCCGGCATCAGTCTGGCCTACGGCGGGGACTTGCGGAAACACGGATTCACCCGGCTTCTGGCCGAACTGGTATGGCGCTATCAGGGTCATCCGCGACACGCCAGGACCATAGCCGTTACGGACTACTTGGCCTGGCCGGTCCACATCAGGATGACCTCCAAAGAGCTTGCAGCGTTCTCTGCGGACCGCGAACCGGCCGCCCACCTCGTCTTCCTTGCGTTGGACGGCGCACGTCTTGCACCGGAACAACGATTGGAACTTTCCGCGCACGAGCCGCACGAGGACGAATGGACGCAAGGGCTGACCGCAATGCGTACCGTTATGCTTGCGGACATTCGTGCCCGGGTTGTCCTGGGCGGCAGGGTTGAGGCGTACAAGGGTGCAATGCCCGGCATCGCCGAGGAGACGTACCTCTCGCTTGAAGCCCATCAGCCGGTCTTCGTACTCGGCACCGATGCGGAGTGCGCCCAGCACGGCCGTCCTGCCGGCACCGTTGTCGCCCACCAGGATCGTGAACTGGCGATGAAACTCGAAGGTCGTCTATTCGAATTTCCTGAAATTCTTGACCGTGAGCCGATTGATACGCACGGAAATCGCGGTCCGGTTATGTCATTCAGCCGAGTTTTGCCATCAAGGGCCAACGGATGGGAAACCGCCAGCACAATCCCGCAGTTCGCTTGAGAACCCGAATTCGTGCACGCAGGGCAAGGGTAGCAACTTGGCAATTTCATTGAGCTGCGACCCTGTCATAACCGAGCGATCTTGCAGCCTGTCCAGGCGTCTTTCCGGTCTCGATGAATTTTCGCGCTGTCAAAATCGTCCCAGTCGAAAGTGGAGGTTGCCTCCTACCGGAATAGCCTCGTTACTTGCCAATGAAATCGACATCGCCCCAATTCTGCGGGGTGCCGCCTTTCTTCATGAACCGGAAAAGCGATCGCCGGGCAAGGTCGAACCCCCTCAGGAACGCCGCATCGTCTCTAAACGGGGATGGCTTGCCCGGTCCGCTGTACACGATATCCGAACGTGCGTCATGGAATGACCTCACGCTTTTCGCGATTTTCTCACGATTATCCGGGCCCGGCATCGCTTGTCTTCTCCTGCACACAACGCTCAGCGTCCGTGCGATTTTCACGACCGGGCCGCCGCCGCGCGGCGGTCGGGGCTACAGAGGAACGTAAGCGGAACATTACCAACGGTTCCGAGCGCCACAAGGGATCTGTGTTGGGTTCCAAATGCAACAGCGGCCAGATATGCAGATTCGAGCCCATTCCCCGACGTCTTGACTGTCAAGTCCAGTTCAAAAGGTTGAGTTCAACAATTTGAACGCGAATCCACAGATGAGCTGGTCCTGGGCACGCGCACCGTGCGTCTTCACCAGCGCAACCTGTTCGCCAAGCTCGGTGCGCGCGATCGGCCTGAAACGCTGGGACAGCGCACGGGAAACGGGCCTGGTTACCGGCGATTCCTGAGCGGCGGAGGCCTGCAGAAGTTGGTTTCGGAGCGACGCCGACGCCGACATTGGCCCGCCGTGTCAGGGACCTGTCCGTAGGGTCGGACGACCATGGTTTCGGCAGGGTTGCATGCGCTCGAGTGCAGGGGTGCCGGCACAAATCGGCAGGTTCCAAGCTGCAACCGTGTAGTCAGCGTTCTGATTGATAGTGGGTTCTTAACCTGCTGTAATACTGTCTTTTTTTTCACTCGACATCTTTTGCGACTCCATCCAGAGATTTTCACAGTTCGCCGGAATCGGTTGAAGTGGGGAACCTGACACACGGCGTTCCGACCCCCGGCAGCTACGGCTTCGGCTGCCGGTCACAACCAAGGGGTGGCGCATGCGTTTTCAATACTCACGAGCATGGCTGCCGGCGGCAGGAGGACCCGAACGGATTGCTGCCGGCGCGTCCGACAGCACCCGACGACCAGACGCCCTTCGGTGCCAGCCAGCGGCGGTACCGGTTCCGGTTTCAATCCTTTCCCAGGCGATTTCGGCGCGCGCCCAGGCGCAGACAACGCCGGTAGCCGGCCAGCGGATCCAGTGCATCAAACAGGCCGACTCGACCGACGACTTCGCGATAAGCACACCCGGCATCACGGTGGAAAAGACGGAGGACCAGGAGCACGGCATAACCGGGCAGCATTCCGGTGCGGGGATCGCCAGGATCGAATCCCGCCCGGACACGATCACGGCCGGTGGGAGGCTTTCCCAAGGCATCCCGTCGTCGCACAAGTGCAACAGCGCCGGCGACGTATTCCTCCGCCTGTTATCAATGAAGATACGGACGAACAAATCGGGCGCAGCCTCGAGCGCGGTCGGAATTTTTGGCGAGACGGCCGCGTCTTCACGGCTCGACGCCGTGGTGAGGGGCGGCTGCAACACCGCCCGCGGCGACAGCTCACACGGAATATTTCCACAGCACAATCATCTGGGCTCCGGCCCGGCCGGATCGCTCACTCCGGACGTCGGTGTCGGCATCGCGACCGAAACCTCGGGCGGCAACGACGCTCAAGGGATTTTCGTTCAACGCCTTAACGGCGCGAGCGATGTGCTGTTGGACCTACGGAGCCTCTTCATAACCGCCGGGGACGACTCCGCCGGAGGAATACTCGCAAGTCACGGTAGCGAAGGGAACAACGACATAACGGTCGCGGACGGCGGCGTGACGACGCGCGGGGTGGGCGGTTACGGAATTAACACCTCAAGGAACGCGAACAGTTCCGGCGATGTCCTTATCGACACAGAGAGCACAGAGGTGGACGCGACCTCCCAGGCCACCGGATCTTGCAGAATCATTGCAGCGCACCACATTCGGGCGAACATCGCCACCGACCTGTGGGGCGGCTCCATCGAGACCAGGGGCGTTCAGTCACACGGCATTCATGCCCATGATCTGCAGGTCGAGAATTGCGGCACGTCGGCGGGCACCATCGTCAACGCCGACAGCGACGGCGGCGAGACGGTCCTCGCGATAAACGGAACGCCGCTCTACGACAGCAAACAGGGCGGGCGCACGGACCTGTGGGCGCCCAACGGCGCCCGCGACGTGACCATGGTCGAGGGCTTCACCGGCCTCGACTTCTCCTCGACCGAGTCCTTCATCGGCTGCGACGCCGCTCGCGCGGCGGTCCACGAGGCGCTGCCCGGCGCCCTGCTGCACGTCGACGACGACAGCGGCAACCACACGGGGCGGCTGCGGCGGGCGGATTGCCGCGGCGGGCTGGCCTGGCGCGGGGGCGGCGGGGTCTACGCCGGCGGCCGGCTCGCTCTGACCCGGTACAGCGCCGATCGCTCCTCGTCTATCGGGGGCGGCCGGAAGACCGGCGCGACCGGACTTGCCCGTACCGCCCGCCAGAAGGGCTGCCGTCGCTTCGCTCCCGACGGCGGGACGATCCTGACCGCACGGACGTGGCTCGACGTTTCGGGTCTTTCCTTGGGCCGCTTCCCTCCGTTCCTCAAAAACCGTCAATCTGAAAGGACAGCAAATGAAAAAGCTGCTTGCGGCAACGACCGCCCTTACCCTTGCCTGCGGGCCGGCCGTCGCCGAGATCACCATCTCCGGCGATGCCAAGTTCGGTATCGAGTACAACTCCGCGCCCACGGACGAAAACGGAAGTCTTGTCAACAAGTCGAAGCAAATGCTCATGCGTGAGATTGGCGTCGATTTCATCGGCTCCGGCACCACCGACGGCGGCCTGAGCTTCGGCGGGAAGGTCGGGTTCGACACCTTCGACGGCACAGCGGACACGGGAACGGTCTTCGTCAGCGGCGCCTTTGGCACGATCACCTACGGCCACGACGATGCGGCCGACGTTCTTGCCGGCGGAATCGCCGATGTCGGCCTGAACGACCTGGGCGTTGACGACGTTGTCGAGGACATCCGGGGCGGGACGGCGCCCCAGGCCCGCTACGACCTGAGCGTCGGCAACTTCGCCTTCGCGATTTCGGCCGAGATAAGCGATCGCGCGCAAGGGGTGGGGAATATCGCAAACCCAAGTGGCGACCTTGTAGCCGGTTCATTTGAGGTCGAGAAGACCTCCTATGCGATCGGGGTGAGCTTCAGCGCCTCCGGTGCGACCGTCGGTGTCGGCTACGACAGCAAGAAGGCGATCAGTGCCGGCATCGGCTACAGCAACGGCCCGATTGCGGCCAAAGCCTTCTGGGCAAAGCGCGACCAACCCTACACGCACCTCGGTTCAGGCGCGGCTGTGGGTGGTACAGGCATCGGAGAAGCCGACGGAACGTTCGAAGCTGGCTACAGGGGGCACGGCATCGAAGTGTCCTACACGATGGGCGCATCGACGCTGACGATGGTCTACGCCAGGACCAATCTGACCAACATCCAGCCGATCATCTTTCAAAACATTGTCGGGATCATCCCCAGAGTCGGCTTCAGGGGCACGGGCGTTGGCTTCAGCCACGACCTTGGCGGCGGCGCCAGGCTGGTTGCAGGAGTCGGGCGGGTTCCGAGGATGGCTGTCGGGGACCTGGGCCTGGCCGAAATCGGACAGATTGTGACTGACAACGACGGCGACAACGATATTGATATCGCGGATCGCCCGGATCTCAGCGGAGACAGGAACGTGGCCAGCGTGGGCCTGTCCTTCTTGTTCTGAACCGGACGAACAACGAATTCTGGAGGGAGCGGCTTCGGCCGCTCCTTTCGTTTGCATGGGGGCGGCAACCTGTTTGCCGCTACCGCAGGCCGGACATGTCCGACTTCCATGGCCGCGGAACCTGGAACGGCAGCGGGCCCAGGGCGGTTGGGATTGCGGGGGCCCGTTCGGCTCCCGGACCGGCAACCGCATCCCCGCGATGGCGGGACCCGCAACCGGATTCACGCCGCATGCGGCCACCGGATACAATACGGCCGTGGCGGTGTTCACCGGGGTCAGCAGGCCGACGGGGAGACACAAATCCCGCGGAATCGACAACCATGCCCGGCAGCAGCTCCGCGCTGCACGTGATAAACCTGTGGAACAGCGGTATACCCGGTTTGACATCAGACTCGAAAACGCGCTGGACGACCTGGATGCCACGCACCGGGCCAACATCGCGGCCCTGCCGCTCGAGACGGACAAGATCATTGAAGGGCACGGCGGCGAGTTGGATCCCCTCACGGAAATGCTGGTCCGGAGGGCCGACGGTTGAAGGCTGATCGGGGACACGCAGCGAGGTCGGGCAAGTGACCCATGGGAACACGCAGCGAGCCGGCAACCCCAACTTGTCGAGACGCCCGAACTCGACGATTCGGCCATCAGGAACGGCGATGTCTCCCGCCAACGGAAAGTCGGGATTCATCATGGTGATGCGTTTCGCCCGAAAGACGGAGATTTTGCCGGATATCGGGATCAGAGGGGAAAGTGGCAGGCGACCGAACGGGCGCCTTCGGTCTTCAGTTTGGGGGCATCTTCCCGGCAATTTGAGCGCGCGCAGGGGCAACGGGCGGCGAACGCGCAACCCCTGGGCAGGTTGACCGGGCTCGGCGGATCGCCGGCGATCGCGGCGACGCGGGTGTAGCCGCGGCTCTTGCGCCGTTGAACCGAGGGTACAGAGTCAAGCAGCGCACGCGTGTAGGGGTGCCGCGGATGCTCAAAAAGGTCTGCCCGTGTCGCGGTTTCGACGACCTTGCCCAGGTACATGACGACGACATCGTCGCACATGAACCGGACAACGCCGAGGTCATGGCTGATGAACAGGTACGCCACGCCGAATTCGACCTGCAGCTTGCGCAGGAGGTTGAGGATCTGCGCCTGGATCGCTACATCGAGCGCCGAGACCGGCTCGTCGCAGACAATCACGTCGGGACTTGGCGCCAATGCGCGTGCGATGGATATCCGCTGTCTCTGGCCGCCCGAGAACTGGTGCGGAAACAGCACCATCTGGTCAGGGTGCAGTCCGACAAGGTCGAACAATTCGGATATGTGCGCCTCGCGTTCTGCAGGTGTGCCGATTCCCATCAAGTCCATGGGCTCGCGAACTGCCGCTCCGACCCGGACGCGCGGGTTCAGCGATGAATAGGGATCCTGGAAAATCACCTGCAGTTTCCGGCGCGTTGCACGCAAGTCGTCCGGAGAAAGCGCCAGTAGATTCCGGCCCGCAAACTCCACGTGACCTGCGTACGCCGGCGTGAGGCCGATCGCGGCCATTGCCGCCGTGGTTTTCCCTGACCCGCTTTCGCCGACAACCCCGAGGGTTCGGCCTTTTTGCACCGAAAAGGAAACGTCGCGTACTGCATGCAGGTAGCGTTGTCTTGCGAACAGGTTCCCGCGGCCAATCGAAAAGCGAACCGAAAGGTTCCTGACGTCGAGGATGGGCGAAGGATGGTTCAAGCCGGACCCCCGGCAGCATGGCAGGCGACCGAATGTGGGCCGCCCGAATGCGGCGGTGCCACTCCGCAGGCATCATGCACAAGCGCACACCGGTCCGCAAACGCACACCCCTTGTCCAGCAGATGCAAAGGAGGAACGATTCCCGGGATTTCTTCCAGTGGCGGGAATCGCTCGACTTTGCCCGTTTCCTTTCCGAACGTCGGGATACATGCGATCAGGCCGCGCGTATATGGATGCAACGGCGTGTCGAGGATCTCATCGGCCGTTCCCTGCTCGACAATCCGTCCGGCATACATCACCGCCACCCTGTCCGACAGTTCCGCGATTGCGCCCATGTCGTGCGTAATCATGATGATCCCGACACCGAATTCCTCCTGCAAATCGCGCATCAGGCCGAAGATCTGAGCCTGTACAGTCACGTCGAGCGCCGTCGTCGGCTCGTCAGCGATCAGGAGCCTGGGGCGGCAGCTCATCGCCATCGCAATCATCACCCGCTGGCGCATTCCGCCGGACAACTCGTGCGGATAGGCGCGTGCGCGCGTGGCCGGTTCCGGGATCCCGACGGTCCTGATGAACTCCACGGCCAGATTCCATGCCTCTGCCTTGCTCACATCCTGGTGCAGCAAGACGGCTTCCGCGATCTGGTCACCGACGCGAAAAACCGGGTTGAGAGAGGTCATCGGCTCCTGGAAGATCATCGCGATCTCTGCGCCCCGCAACCGGCGCAGCCGGGAAGTCTTTGCACCGACCAGCTCTTCGCCCCTGAACCTGATCGAACCGCCGGTAATCCGCCCCGGCGGATGGGGAATGAGCCCCATGATCGTGAGCGCCATAATCGACTTGCCACAACCGGATTCGCCAACGACGCCCAGGGTCTCGCCTTCGTCGACGCGGAAAGAGACACCGTCGAGCGCGGCAACCTCACCGTGACGGGCGGAGAACGAGACACTGAGGTCGTCGACTTCGAGCAGGCTCATCCTAGCTGCTCCGAAGTTCCGGATTGCATGCGTCGTTCAGACCGTCGCCGATGAGGCTGACCGCGAACACAGTCAGGAAAATGGCCGCGCCCGGAATCGTCACCGGCCACCAGGCGTCGAAGATGAAGTTGCGGTTGGCCCCGATCATGACGCCCCAGGACATCACGTTGGGATCGCCGAGGCCGAGGAATGAGAAGCCGCTTTCGAACAGTATCGCGACTCCAACCGTCAATGTGGCGGAGACGATGAGCGGCGGCAGCGCGTTGGGCAGGATGACACGTAATATGATCCGGGCGTTTCTCGCGCCAATGGCGCGGGCCGCGAGGACATATTCGAGTTCGCGAATGCGGAGGAACTCGGCCCGGGTGAGGCGTGCGGTCTGTGGCCAGAGCACGACGCCGATCGCAAACGAAACGGTGTAAAGAGACGGGGTGAAGAGGGTGACGAGCACCATTGCGAACAGCAGCGCCGGCAGCACCTGAAAGAACTCAGCCACCCGCATCAGCACGTCGTCGATGATGCCGCCAAAATATCCCGCGAGGGCACCGACAGTGACACCGATGAACACCGAGAGCGCGGCCGAGGCCAACCCGACCGCGAGTGTCGATGCGCCACCTGCCAGGAGGCCCGTGAATATCGACCGGCCCAGGTAGTCCGTCCCCAGCAAAAGGCCGTTCTGACCCGGCGGGCTGAATGGTGCCGAGACGATCTCGAAGGGATCGGGCTGCAAGATCTTGCCGCAGAGAATGAAACAGACGATCAAGCCGAGCAGCACCAACCCGAACACGGCCGGCCTGTTTTGCCGGAGCACGGTCCACGCCTCGCCCAACGGCGAAACCGCTTCGACAGCCTGTTCGACCGTGTCGTTCAAGCGCGGCCCCCCGTTCGGATGCGTGGGTCCGCTAAGCGGTACCCGATATCGGTCAGAATATTGGCCGCGACGACCATCGCCGCACCAATGATCAGGACACCCATCACCGTGGGATAGTCCCTCCGGAGGATGCTCTCATATGCGAGCGTGCCCATCCCAGGCCAATTGAAAACCGTTTCTATCAGCAAGGCTCCGGAAAACAGGTTCCCGAACTGCATTCCCGCGACCGTCAAGAGCGGCAAGACCGCGTTGCGCAGCGCATGCCAGAAAACGACCGTCATCTCGCCCACGCCCTTCGCCCGTGCCGTGCGGATATAGTCCGCACCCAGAACCTCGATCATGGAAGCGCGCGAGATTCGTGCATATTGTGCAAGAAAAATGATGGCCAGCGTCAGTGCCGGCAAGGCAAGGTGATACAATACGTCGAAAGCGTAGGCAACGGGTCCGCCTTCGAAGCGCGCGGACACGTATCCTTCGACAGGAAAAATCGGAATGATCGAGGCGAACAGGATGATGAGCATGATGCCGGTCCAGAACGCGGGCAGGGCGTAACCGAAAAGAGAACAGACCGATACGAATGCCGAGAACGGGCCATGCGGCTTGCGCGCGGCCAGGACGCCCATGATCGTGCCGATGACGATCGAGAGCAGCTGAGCTGAAAGGACCAGCAGGATCGTGGGGCCGATGCGCGCGCCGATCAGTTGGGTAACGGGTGCATTGAAGAAGTAGGAGGTGCCGAGATCCAGCATCACGGCGTTGCCCACGTAGATCCCGAGTTGAGTGAGCACCGGCTCGTCGAGGCCGTAGTCGGCCCGAATCCGGCTCATGATTTCTTCGGTTGCCCCTCCCATCTCCCCGGCAATGACCTCAGCCGGGTCGCCGGGCGCCAGGTGGATCAACAGGAAATTTACCACGACGACGCCGAGAACGAGGATCAGCCCGTAGAGGAGTCGCATCGTCATGAAGCGTATCGTGTCCATGCACGCCCCGGGTTCGAGTGCGCCCGCCGATCAAACCGGAGGACGCGGACGCATCACTGAAAGGCCAGATCGTCCATCGACTGCATCGGTCCCCAGATACCGAGAGGCGGGTTGACCATGCTCTTCCTGAAGGCCGAGTGGAACGGAAGCGAGTTGAGCCAGTAGACAGGCAAGTCCCTGGCCACCTCGTGCTGGAACTCGCTGTAGAGCGCCTTGCGCCTTGCGGGGTCGATTTCCTTTCCCGCCGCCTCCAGCAGTTCGTCCACTTTGGGGTTCGAATACTGCTGCGTGTTCGACCAGATCACGCCTTTGAGAATGTTCGACGACAGGTATGTCCGGTGCACGCCGATCACCGGGTCGCCCCAGTTGAAAAGCAAGTCCATCGTCAGATCGAATTCGTGTGTCGAAACACGATTCGCCCAGGTGGCGAAATCGGGCGACGCGCGCAGTTCGATCCCGATACCCACCTTCCTGAGCTGCGATTTCATGTACTCCGCCGGTGTCTTGAGCTGTTCGGGCAAAAACGGCGCATAGTCGATCGTCAACCTGAAGCGCGTGCCGTCGCCATCCGGCACGTGTCCGGCCTCGTCGAGCAGAGCTTTGGACTTCTCGAGGTCGAGATCATACGCCTCGATGGTTTCATCAAAGAAGGGGCTCGACTCGATGATCGGACCCCGCTGAATGGTCGACCTGCCGCGTTGCAAAGCGTTGACGATGAAGTCCCGGTCGATCGCATATGCAATGGCCTGCCGCACCCGAACGTCGTTCAGCGGTTCCTTCGCGGCGTTGAAGGCGAGCCAGACGATCGGTCCGACTGCTTCGTAACCGGTCTTGGTGACAACGAGATCCTCCGCTTCTTCGAGTGCCCTGATTTCGCGGCTCTCGCCTACGAAGGGATACATGTCCGCATCGCCGTTTTTCATTGCAATGACGATCGCGCTGCTATCCCTGATGCGGCGGATCACGATGCCGTCGAGATAGGGGCGGCCCTCGATGAAGAAGTCGTCGAACCGCTCCAGCACGATGTCTCCGCTCGGTTCCCACGACACGAACCTGAACGGACCCGACCCTATGGGCGCAGCATTGGCCGGGTGGCTCCTGATGTCCTGGCCATCGCCAAAGACGTGTTTCGGAATGATCGGGCACAGGGGGCCGGAGAGCGCCAGCATGATCGCGGGGTGGGGACGGCTGAGCCTGATCACCGCCGTGTGAGTATCGGGTGTCTCGACCGCCGTGACCGGCGCATACATCGACGTGAACGGGTGGTTGTTCCGAATCGTCTCGATCGAGAAGGCCACATCCTCGGAGGTGACCGGCGTGCCGTCGTGGAAGACCGCGTTGTCAACAAGGTTCAGCGTCACGGACAGGCCGTTTTCCGCGATGCTCCAGCTCCTGGCCAGGTAAGGCTGCGGATTCCACTGTCCGTCGTACTTCAACGGCGAAGCAAAGAGTTGGGTTCCCGGAATTGCCGTTGCGGCTCCGGACTGTACTGCCGGGTTCAGGTGGCGTGGACTGCTCGTTCCGACAATCACCATCGTGCCGCCCGGCGCCTGGGCAATGGCCTGAACCGGGGATGCCGCGGCCGCGGCAATGATTGCGGCACCTCCTAACAGGCGCCTGAGCGAAATGACCATGATGACCTCCCGCGGGTGCAGGCCAAACGATTCGCGCGATACCACCCCCGAGGTCCTTTGGGCAAGGCGGTTGGGTATGGTGGTATGGTGCGCGCGGTTGCCACGAGACCTGGCTTACCAGCGTGCCCGGAGGCGGAGCCCGACATCGCGCCGGGGCCGTGCGTCGCCGCCCGTGCTCTCGCATTGCCGGGCCTCGAAGGAGAGCTCCAGCGCGCCGGTTTCGGCAGAACCCGACCGTGTCTCCGTGCGACGCCGGGCCACGGAACGCCACATTCCGCTTTGCCAAGTGACTTGGTTTGAGGATCAACGGCCCGCACGGATGCCGCTGCTTCCACCGCCTGATCGGCATCACCGGTAACTGCCAGTGTTTTTTGCGGGTTCACGGCCCTAGAACTCCATCCCGAGCTCGCGATGTCCGCCGAATTCCGCGTCGCGGGAGCGCTGGACCCGGCGGCAGCGCGCAGGGCGAGGTTGCCGCTACGCCAGGCAACGCTGCGTCGGTCAGCAGCCGGGGCGACGGGTCGCCGTCTGCGAGCGTCTCGCCGGATACCGCAACCCGGCTCCCGCCGCCGAGACTGCGCTCGACGCCGTTTAGGGCGAAAACCCGTAGGCGCTGCCGCACGAGGTCCCGATCGGGACACTGCTACCGACATCCAGAGTGAGCGGTCCGGCCGGGCCAGAACCCGGACAATTGTTCTGTCGAAACATTCCGTGTGAGCCGCCGCCGCAGGTGGCGATGCTGGCGCCCCCCACGACGGCGTCGAGCCGTACGGATGCAATCGTCTCTTTCCAGATGCCGTACGCGTCTGAGCCTTCGCCCGACCGGTTCGTCCTTTTGTCCGTAGATAAAACGCAGAGGAAAACGTGGCCCGTGCTGCCCTTGTGCGACGCCAGGATGCCGAGGGGGAGCTTCCCGCCGGTCGTGATCGTGTCCGCGCGGGATCCGATCCTGACAGTCCTCGCACCTGAATGCTGACCGGAAATACCGTGCTCCTAGTCCTTCGTCGTCGTGATGGTGATGCCGGAGGTGCCAATCTCGATGCCGTCGGTCGAGGTGGCCGGTTCGAAACATTCAATCCTCTGGCCAGCCGCAGGCGCATTGCCGCGCGCGATCGTCGCCTGCGCCTGGGCGTGCGCCGAAAACGCCAAGGAAAGGACTGAGGCTGCAACCGCCAGGGTCGGCAAAACCGAAACAGGCATCCCCGTCTCCGTCCGGCCTGCCGCGGCGGCGTCCGGTCGCCGGTTGCTGCCGGAGGCGCAACCCACAATCCGTTCGGGTTTGCCGGCCGCTGACCGCCATGCATGTGAGTCCCGAAAACGCATGCGCCACCCCTCGACCGTGCCCGGCAGACAGGAAGGTAACTGCCGGGCGTCGTGCCGGATGCCGGGTTCCCGACTTCATCCGACCCCGTGCGATAGACTGATGTACATCTCGGGACGCAGGGACAATTGAGAAAGAAAATAAATATAGGCAGAAATAACAGGTCGAGCCTCTTGCAAAATTATCGAATTGACCAGCCGCTGAACAGTGCCGGGTATCCGGCGTGGGCTTGCACGTGACCGTGACCCCCGGAATCCCCGGATTTTCGGCTTTCCCTCCCGATTCGCGGAAAAACAGACGAAAAAACCGGAGCGCAGGCCGGGTTTGACCGTTCGCCGGCTTTTTCAGGGCGTTTCCAGAGGTGATCGAGGACGCGGAACTGTCCCGAAAGACGGATAGGCGCGTCAGGGAGGCACAACGAGGCGCATCAACTGGACAACCGTCAGGGCAAGCGCCCCAAACATGAGAGATGGCAAAATACTTTCGCGTGTCCCCGGACACGCACATGGCGGGCGCCGAACTCGTCCTTGAGGCGGGCATTGCTCCGCTCGACCCCGGAACGGATCCGGTAGCGAACACTCTCAGGCATGACAAGACCGCACACGCGCAGTGCCCGGGCCTCGCGCTTCAGGTCCTGCTTGAGCGCCGTGTCACGACGCGGGTTGACGTCGATGATCGGGACGTGGCCAAGGCGTTCGCTCATCTCGTGGATCTCTGTCGCGTCATAGGCCGCGTCCATGAGGTCATAGAGGTTGGTCACGCGTCCGGCGCTCATCGTCGCAAGGGGGATCGCCACCTGGCTGTCGTGGACCGATGCCGAGGTCAGGATGGCACTCACCGGCACGCCGCAATCGGCCGTGTCGAGGTGCAGCTTGTATCCTCTCCAGCTGACCAGGAAGCCTTTGGCGTTCCTCTTCGCGCCATGGTCGCAGGCGCGCGGCAGGTCATCGAGCATCTCCTCGAGGCTCATGCCATTCGACTGACGTTCGAGACGCCCGGGTTCCTTCTCGACGTCCTCGCCCTTGCGGGGACGACCGCGCCTGCGCTTCGGTTTCTCGACGGTTGCCGGTTTCGGCGCCGGCTTCTCCCGCCCCTCGATCGCCGTCGAGTCCCGCGAGACATGGCCGATCAGTTCCGCCCCCAGGGCATCCTTCACCGGGGCCTCGTGCATGCGCTCCGCAAGGCGGGCCTCGGAAAACTCGGCAAACGCCCGCGAAAAGGTCGCCTCGCTCGGGATCGCGCTGACACGCGACCAACCGCACAGCCGGCGTAGCGGTGCGTCAACCATGAGCCTGTCAATCAGGTTTCGGGTTGTTGGCAAATCCCATATCGCCTTGGCAATGAAGACACGCGCCAGGGCCCGGCGGCTCTGCTGTGGTCGTCCGGGGCCACGCCAGTACAGATCGACGAAGCGCTCGACCTCGACCAGGTCGAGGACCTGGACCAGATGTTTGTGCTTCTCCATGAGGGGGCCGATCTCTTCAGCGAGATCAGGAAAAAGATCCCTTGAAACCGGGTCCAGAGATTGGATATGGTCTGTGCCAGAGCCATCGGGGTTGCCTCCATAGGTGGTGCTGCGTACAACTACACCATACCTTGTGGCAGCCCCGATCGCCAGGATCACCTGAACAGAATCGTCGATTTCAGGCGAAAATTCGCGTCTTCAGCAGGTTTTGCAAGAGGCTCAGGTCGTTAAAAACTTGCAATGAATCGAAACGTTGACTACACGATCTCGGCCCGGCACCTGCAGATTTGTGCCGGCAAACCTGAACACGAGCGCATGCAACCCTTCCAAAACCGTGGTTGCCCGTATCCACGGCCCGGTCCCTGACACGGCGGGTCGATGTCGGCGTCGGCATGCTCCGACACCAACTTCTGCAAGCCGCCGCCACTCAGGAGTCGCCGGCAACCAGGCCAATCTCACGTGCACGCCGCAGCGCCTCGGTCCGATTGCGCGCGCCGAGCTTGGCGAACAGGTTGCGCAGGTGAAAGCGCACGGTGTGCGCGCTCAGGCCCAGCTCTGCCGCAATCTCCTTGTCCCGGCGTCCATCCAGTCGCTCGAGGACCTGTTGCTCGCGCGCGCTCAGCGCCCGCAGCCGCGGATGGTTCGCGCTCTCCATCGCCGCCAGCAGCGCGCGTGCCTCATTTTCGGCAACTTGGTCAGCAGCCGTCGCGAGACAGGCGGTGAGGATTTTAGCGCAGTCGGCGCGCTCGCGGATCAGCGGTCCCGCGTAGGGCGTTTCGGCAAAGGCGCGGAGATACTCTTGCACGTGAACGGCTGCCGCGCCCCCGTCGCCGGCGCGCCGTTCCAGCACCGCCGAAAGCGCAAGCGCACGCATCAGCGTGCGTTTCAGCCCCCGTGCCGCCACCGCCGCCCGCAGCTCGCCGGCAAAGCCGCGGGCCTCCTCGAAGCGCCCGCGCCCGATCGCGAGGCGCAGGTAGGCCGAGGACACCGCCTCCATCTCCCGCCAGGTCTGGCCGACGAGATCCAGGCATCCGGCCGGGTCTGCAGGCAGATCGGCCGACGTCCAGGCCTGCTCGGCGTCACCGACTTTTCCGGCGGTTGCCAGCAGAGAAACCCGGAGTGCCGACACGTACCGCACCAGCGCTGGCAGCCGGGCACGCCGAACATATTCCAGTATTTTCTCTGCTTCCGCCAGCGCGGCTTCGACCCCTTCGTTGCGAAGCCTTGCCTCCAGGACGGTGCCGCTCGCCGCCGCATAGGACTGGATGGACGTGTTGCCCCGCATCAGCGCCTCGGGAACGCGGTCCAGCTCCGCGCCCGCTCTGACGCGACCGCATTCCTCCGCCAGCTCGTTTATCAATGAACTGCACACAGCGGCCGGTTCTGGGTCCAGCACATAACGATCCCTGGCGACCCGCTCGGCGCGGCGGTAGAGCGCGGCCGCGTTCCCGACCTGGCCCTGCGCCATCGCGACCTGCCCTTCCTGAACGTCGACGAACATCGACATGAAACGGCTCCGGCCAAAGCACGTCCGCGCCCGTGCGGCACGATCGAGCGCATCCCCGAAACAAGCCGTCATGTTGCTCGAAATGCAAAGGGAGTATTCGAGGATCCCCCGGGTCTGGACATCCACGTGCGGCGAATCTGCAAGCCGCGCAACTTCGATCAGATGCGGACGAATCATCGCCGAATCCATGCGCTCACTGCCATAAAGCGCGATCATGCCGCGAACGAAGCAGTTTTCCACCGCCAGGTCGATCGCCGCATCGCCGCGATTGTCAATCGGATCGTCGAGGGTCACAGCCAGCGCGCGGTATCTCCGTCTGGCCTCGTCCATCCGCCCCGACAGGATCGTCGACATGCACCGCACCAACGCAAGCCGCGGGCGCGCCGCGACAGCATCCTCGGTGAGCAGCCGATCGGCAGCCTGCAGCTGGATCACCCCGTCGCGGTGGTACAGGCGCACTCCGCCAGCCTCCTCCAGGAGATCGCCTGCAAGCGCCGGCGCCCCAGCTTCGACCGCATGACGCATGGCAGTCACGGTCTGGCCCCGCCGCCCGAGCGCACCGGCAATCCGCCGATGAATGGTCTGGAACCGCGCCGGCGTCTCGCGGAAACGCCGCCGGGCGCAATGTTCCCGTACCAGCGGGTGAAGCCGCCAAACCTCCATTGTGCCGTCGTGCACCTGCTCAAGCAGCCCGGCCAGGATTGGCATCGTGTCGATCCGGCGAAGCGAATCGCCGCGTTCCAGCACTTCGTCGAGCAGCGCGGCGTCCAGCCACTCGAACAGGCCGATATCGAGCAGAAACTCCCGGTCCTCCGTCCCCAGGTCCGCGAACAATCGCGACTCCACCCAATTTTCCGCGAGCTTTTGCGTACGGCGCCCGTCGTCGTGCCCGCCCCGGTCCAATTCGTTCCGGGCAAGTCTGAGCGCAAACGGCCACCCGGCCGACTCCGCCATCACGGCATTCAGCCGATGTGAGGACAGCCTGCCGTCAAACATGTCCGCCACCTCCGCGCTGGTAAAGCGCAGATCGTCCGCCGACAGGACTACGCCATGGCCGTCGAGCACGGTGCCAGCGACGTTCACGCCGGCGGGAAGCTCCCGGCCCGAAAACGCCAGGTGAAGGTTCGTTGGGCCGCGCTGAAGGATGAACTCGAGCAGGGCGGCCGAATCCGGGTTCCGGAGCCGTTCCAACTCGTCGAACACCAGCACGAACGGCCCTTCGTGGGACTCGATCTCTCCAAGCACACGCGCGGTGTGGGCGCAGGCCTCACCGCCCGACTGTCCCTGACCCGAAATCCCGATGTCCTCCACATCCAACGTCGCAGTGCCGGTGGCGATCCGGCACGCGCAGGCGACATAGGTGTCCAGAACTGCGGGCTCGTCCTGCTCGTCTACCGAAACCCACGCGACGGGAATCCCGTCAGCACGCGCCTGGCGGCAGCATTCGGCAAGCAGGGTCGTCTTGCCGAACCCGGCCGGCGCTGACAGCACCGTCAGGCGTCGCAGGATCGGCCGAGCCCGGTCCACCAACACGGCGCGGTCGAAATACCCGGCAATCCGCTCGGGGACGGCGATCTTTTGCCGCAACAGCCAGGGGGCCGCGCGCACGCCGCCGCCGCCGGCCGTGCCCGTGCCGGTCATCGGCTGCGCGGCTCCCGGATTTGCACCCCGCGGCAAATCGGCTCGCTGTTCATGGGCATGCGACATGCGTAACGCTTGGGCGGTTAAATTGCAGCCGGAAAAATGTGCAGGGCGATGGGTGCGGCATGAACCTACAGAAACGAGTCTCCCCTACCTACACGTTTCGTCCCGGTGAACGCACACGATTCTTGCCGGGCGCATCCCAATCCCTTTGTTTCAGGCGGCCACGGCCTGTTGAGCTCTCCAGTAAAGGAAGTCGACCCACCTGTGGTTCGTGAGGCAGCACTTGATCGCCAGCACGTCATTGGCGCCTGTGACGCTCCAGTGACTTCCGGGCCGTTTCATCCGCAGACCGACAATCTGCCGCCCGGCACTCTCGACGACACCGGATCCGATTTGCATGCCTTGTTGGCGATATTTGTCGAATTCCATCTGCGCCTTGTTGGCGGTGAAATAGTCGAAGCACTTCGCCACGGCTTCATCCCTGTGACGATGTGGCGTGAACGCGGCGATGACCCAAAACCAGCGGCCACTTCGCCGAACGGGATGCACGCCAGACGGTGTTTCGAGGCACGCGACATCAATCAACATCACCTTGCCGGATGCGGCCGCCAGGGCAGTAAATTCATCCTACGCATCCGGCAGGTAGTTGCGATACAGGGACGCGTTTTCAAGAGCCGTCTCGATCGCCGGCCCCCATTTCCGGGAGGCTTCGGCACCATCGTAAACCTCCGAGCCTGGCAACCGTTGTTGGTTGCGAAATCCGCTCCGGATTCCTGCCTTTTGACCTCCCGCCGCTCAGGGCGTACCAGCCGATCGAGGGTTCTTGAGGGTGGGTGCAGCACATGTGCCTGGATTGGTCCCGATGTCGCGCAGCCATGCGAAACCACAGGCGGAATTGAAGAATCAACCCGCAATGCCGACAGGAATCTTCAACGGGATCAGGACGTCTGAGCATCTCCACCACAGTATCGGTGCATATGGACATCTTGTCTGGACGCCCGCTCATGCAGTTTCTTGATATAAGGGAAAAAGACGCAGTTTCGCGCTTCGATCAGGGAATGGGCTTCGAGATACTCCGGCATCGCCGCACGGATTTCGGCCAACACCGCCTGCTCGTTGATCTGCGTCAAACGGCCGTGCTCGAAGACAGTGACGCCATCAACGATCACCCGGTCGATCGAGCTTCCATTCTCGCAGTAGACCAAATGCTTGCAGAGGTCATTCAACGGCGTGAACGCCAGTTCATCCATCCGCAGCATGATCAGATCGGCGCACTTACCCGGTTCGAGGGAACCGGTCACGTCGCCGAGGCCGGCTGAGCGCGCACTACCGATGGTTGCAGCTGTCAGGACTTCGGATGCCGTCAGCCACCGGCTGAAATCTGGCCCCGGGGCGCTCTGAACCAGAGCTGCCACACGCATGACGTCAAAAATTCGGGCAGAGTCATTCGAGCAAACTCCATCCGTGCCCAGGGCAAGAACGGCTCCCGCGTCCATCAAACGCCGGACCGGCGCAATACCTGCGCCAAGTTTCAGATTTGAAATGGCGTTGTGTGCGACGGCACATCCCGATTCTCCGATGAGATCGATATCCGCATCGTTTACCCAGACCGAATGGGCAATCGTGACGTTTCGGGTCAGGATGCCGAGGTCATGCATGTATTGGATCAGGCTGGCGCCATGGAACTCGGGTCCGGTCACGGCCTGGGTCCTGGTTTCCAGAACGTGCGTGTGAAACGGTACTTGCCTTTCGAACGCACGTTCGCTGCAGGCCTGCAGCAGATCCGGCGTGCAGCGTTGCGGACCAGACGGCGCGATCATGAAGCGCAATCGTCCGTAATCATCATGGAAGCGGGAAAACGCTTCCTCGCAATAGTCGACATAAGCCTCCGCGGTGATCATCGGCCCGAATTCCAACTGTGCCTGCAGGTCAACCGGCAGGATTTCACGCGCATATGACAAGGCGTCAAACGGGTGGACATTCATCACCGCGCTCGCGACATTCGCCAGGATGCCGATATCCTCATAGGCACGGAAGACCATCGCCAAACGGTCGTGATCGTGACGCGGTGGATCGAAGAAGTCATCGCACATAAACGTCACGCCGCTCTTCAACGATTACATCGCGAGCAGCAGTGACCGGAGATAGACGAGCCGGGGCGGCAACAAAGGCCCCATCAGCAACGGATAGGCGTAGAGCAGCCAGAGTTCGAGTGGCAAACGCTCGTAACGCCCCCCGGAAAAAAGTTTCACTTGAGGGGGTGTGCGCATTCACCAGTCCCGGCATGGCCAGTTTGCCCGCGCCGTCAATGACGGCGGCCTCTGGCGGCGCCTCGAGGTTCGCATCGATCGCCGAAATCCATTTGCCCTCGATCAGAATATCGCCCACAAAGGGATTGTCGAACTCACGGCCCCCAATCGCCAGAATTGTTGCACCCCGGATAAGAATCGCCTGGGGGTTGGAATTCGACTCAGACACGGCTCTCCTCTCCGGTCAGGGTCGCTGCCTTGGCTCCACCACGAAGTTTTCCGCTGATCCAGACGCCCGAAATGGTCGCGAGATGAGGCAATGTCTGAAGCAGGCCATGGGGTATGTTGTCACCGAGAGTCAACTGGACGCGAACGCCGAGCACGCCGGCAATGGCGAAGAAAAGTTCCGCAAACTTAGACCAGACAGGGTGTCCCGCACCAAAGATCAGGGCAGCGAATGCCATGAACACCCTGCCCGCCGTCATGTTCGGGGCAAAGACCTGCAGGCTGCCAGTGGCAAATTCGGCGCCCCTGCCGGCGTACAACACACCTCCTGCGGCCAGCGCAATCAGTCGCATGTTTGACGGGTCGGTGCCGACACTTCGTGCCGCAAACGGATGTTCGCCGCAGGCGGGCGGCCGCAAACCGAAACGGGTGCACCTCAAAACAACTCAGAGACGGAACACGGCAACCGGCATCAGCAACACGAAAACCGACAAAACGCCGAATGCGCCGAAAGCCGGACCAGCCTTGGGCACACCAAACGAGACCGTTGACTTCGACACGGCAGCGCACTTCATTGCTGACACCATGCTTTGCGGTTTGATCTCCCGGAGTTCCAAGCCGGTCAAGCTGCCGAGTCCTTAACGTGCATTGAACAAAGCCGCAACGCGGCAGTTTCCTGATTTCCCGGTCGGTCGTTTGGTTTGACATTCGGTTTGGACTCACCGGTTTTCTCTTCTTCCGTCTTCCGGGCTCGTCGTGAGTTATCCTTTCCCTGTTGATAGGCCGCCAAAGGGCAACGGCAAAGACTCCACCAGCATCATTCGTAAATCTGGGTGTCGCTTGTCAGGGACGTCCAGAACGGAATGCAAGGCGGAATTCCGCGCTGTTCCAGGGCATGACGAAACCGGTCGGCATCATATCCCCCGTCACCAAGCAGGGTGTCCGCCAGAGGCCGCTATCCGACCAGGACACTTGCGCCCACTTGGTCGCTGGTCTGCCCGGCACTCAGGACCATCCGGGTCGTGCGCCCTGGGGCATCTGCCACCGTGTGCAGCACCGAGTTCACACCGTCCTTCGTTCGGCCAATGCAGCGCCCGCGCCCCTTGATATATCCCTGTCTATGTCGACGGACGAAACGTGAAGATTCTCAAATTGATCCGACCTCAATTCACACGGTTTTCCTTTCCCGGTAGACATTCACAAGTAGCGTAACAGGCTGGTGTGAAAGCACTCTTTCAGGGAATCAGCACATCCACCTCGAATTGTTCCGACGTCACGCAGCCGAATAAATCCAGGAATTCTGTGCTGGAATAAAGTTAGAAACAACAGCAAGCACCGTGTGCTGGCTGCGGATCCACTGGATACTGCGCTACCGGTGGGGAGCCGGGATGTTCCGGGGCGTCACTTCCGATCCCACAGGAATCTCGATCATCTGGAAGAAGGCACTGATCACCGTGCTGTCGGCGGCGGCGTTGGCGTTGGCGTTGATCTTCTGGCCCGGGTAGGCCGCAAGCAGACCCGGGCTTTCATCAGACGTGCCGACAGACATGCGTTTCCCAAGGGGGCTCCTCCGAACTCGTTCGCGGCACAGTCCGCCACACTCAACCCCACGCCGAAACACGCAGGGCGGCGGCTGAGAACCCCGCGGCTCCCTGCCAGCCATGGGAAGAGCCCTCAAGGTAGCGGAGCTGACAACCGGGGAAATTCGTCATTCCATGCGGATGCTCACGCTCGATTAACGTGTTCCACAAGGCGTGGTCCGGGATCGTGTTGACCACCTGGATAGTGAGATCGCCAATCACGGCAAGATACGACGGGACCCAGGCCGACTCCGAAATATCGTCTTCAAGCCTGCGCGGCCTGTTGTTCACTCCGGCGACCGGGGCGGCGCCAAAACGATGCACGTGAACATGTCCGCCGGTGTCGCCAATGCCTTCATGCAGCCGGCAACCTGGAGGCGTCCGGTCGCATCGACAACGGAGAATTCCGCGCAAATGCGTCAGCCAAGGGCGCGTCGGCTGTCGAATTTCTCCTGCGACAGGATCGCGGCTATCCGCGAAACTGCCACCTCGTCCCGCAAGGTGCGGCTAGTCTGGGACTGTGCCATAGTGGGGGCGAATTACCGCTGCAAAACCGCATTGTTCAGTCAAATCCATCATGACATGGTAGGGTTGTGTCTTGCATGACACGAACAGTACTCCCTTGGTTGGGGCCGACTTGGATTCCACGACTATCCAAGGCGGTGAAGTCTGAGTTGACCGGGCAGGCAGGGGTGCAACCAAGGTACGTTCCTCGCTAACCCGCGCGATTGCGCAATTCTTCACGGCACGAATTCCCAAATCAGTCTAGATTGTAGGAGCCACTTCCAACGATGACCAAGCTCCCAATCCCGTCGCAGCACTCCGAGAACAGGTCGACCGACACCATGCAAATCGTTTTTCGGTCAGCGGAAATGTCCCGTGACGACGACGAAGAGGCGCAGATTGCCGCGATTCTCAAGCAATGTTTTGACGGTATGCACGAGGGAAGAACGTACTGTGAACAAATCCCGCAACAGCGCCTCCTTGGTTATTGCGAAGACCGTTTGGTTGGGCATTTGGGGCTTGACTACAGGATGATCCGGATCGGAGAAGACATCCTTTCCATCGTCGGTATCATCGATCTATGCGTGGTCCCCGACCTGCGGCGCAGAGGACTGGCACATCGTTTGCTTGCGGCGGCAGAGAAACGATCTGCGGCGCAGGACTTTTCTGTGCTGATGGCCAAAGACACACGGCTCTATGAAAGAGCTGGTTACCGCTTGCTGAACAAAGCTGACGTTACCTGCCTGGTAATCGATCAGCTACGTTGTCACAGTGTCCGCAACAGCGACCTCAGTGACATTTTCATGCAAAAGCCCTTATCCACCAAGCAATGGCCAGAGGGACCGATCGACATGCTTGGATTCTTGTTCTGACGTAAGTTCATTCCGTCGCAGGATCGGTTAACCGCCCATTGGCCCCAAGATGTGCTTTCCAGCCGCGGGCGGGCCGCCGGGATCACCGCACCTGTCTGCAATCACACCCCCGGGCGGCCGCCATTGTCGCCTACCTGAAGTAACCGGAAGGGCGGCTCGAGGTGGCTCAGTACCTGGCCGGGCACGCGAAATCGGAGACGACGAGGCGCGACGACCGGCGAGAGGAGCGGGTGTCGCTTGACGAGACCAACGGGTTGGGACATTTCTTGGTTCGGGTCACGTTTTTATCCGGGTGACCAAGCACGACATTGGCTCATCCCGTAGCTTCCTCCCAATTCTGTCCGGTCACCCAGTCACAAAAATATGCAATCCCGCTGACCCGGCGGTGCGCGCGCGGCAGAACCAGGTAGAAACCCGGCACGGTCTCAGCTGGCATGTTACGCAGCACGTCAACGCCCAATGGCGCAACCACGTCGCCGGCGAGAATGTCGTGTTCCGCATCGATACGGGAGATCAGGCCAATCCCCATTCCCGAAAGCGTTGCACAGCGCATGGTCGCCGCATCATGAAAGGCCAGTTCCGACGCCTCATCCGGAGCCTCGACATCAAGGAATTCCAGAATGTCGGACCATAACGAGTTTGTCAGCACCGGATGCAGAAGGCGCTGCCCCGCCAGGTCCTGCCGCGATTTAACCCGCGTGGCCAGTTCCGGAGTGCAGCAAATGACCTTGGGATCCTTGAGCAGCAAGGTTGCCTCCAGATCGCCCCAGTCGCCGTAACCCCATTGCACGGCGACATCTATGTCATCGCGCCTGAAATCCGGAGTCTCGACCATGGTTGTCATTCGCAGGTCAGACTGCGGCTCGAGCCCGCGAAAACCGGGCAGCCGGGGCAGCAGGTAGCGGGTCGCGAAAAAAGGCGAGACGTTCAGGTTGATCCGGTCCCTGCACTTCTGCCTGGTGACCCGGCGAACTCCCTCTGACAGTTCATCGAACCCGGCCTCCACATACCTTGCAAGCAGATCGGCCGCCTCCGTGGACTCGATCGATCGGCCACGACGTTCGAACAGCTTGACCTGCAATATTTCTTCCAGCAGCTTGACCTGTCGGCTGACAGCCTGGGGCGTCACCAACAGTTCATTGGCCGCACCACGGATGGAACCATGGCGGGCCGCCGCATGGAACGCCTTGAGCGCGTTCAGTGAAGGAAGTCTGAAACGGTTGGGGTCCATGGTTGTCCGGGGTTCAGATCACCGCAATTTCAAACGGCTCGTTCTGCGCGGTCCCTATCATTGCAGACTCCTCGATTTCGGCGGTTCTTGGTTTGAAGCGGCCAACTTCCCGCACCCGACCTTGAAAATTCATCCCCTGCCTTCCAGAATCTGGACGTGTCTCGGCAACTGTTCGGTCTTCGGTTGCATGCTTGACGGCCTCGAAGTCCTGCCGCGGAATATCGTTTGACAAGTCAACTTGCACTTTATCCGCGACGATCCGGATTCAAGGCGAAGGTTAATTCGAAAAGGCACGGACGAAAGCTTGGAGAACGAACCCTTACCAACTGGCAGTTCCACCTGAGAGGCGCGCCGTGCACCACCTGCGAGTCGTTCCCGGGCTCCATCCGTGTCGCGGCGAAACTGGCCTCGAAGCCGGGGTTGGCAAACGCCGCCGGGCCCGGCCGCCAGGAGATGCGGACCACCCGCATGCCGTCGCCCGAGAGTCCGAAACCCGGGTTCGGTGTGCCGGTGGCGACGTCGCCGAACATGGGCTGCCTGCAGGGGAGTCAATTGACTCCAGGGCCCAGTGGTGCCGCAGGTGCGCCAATGGCTACGGTCCCCAATGCTCCACCTCACCACTGCGCCCGGAAACCCGTCGTTTTTTCTGAAAACGGTCAACAGGTTCATCAGCGTGCCCGGAATAATGCCACCCGGAGGACTGCTGGACGAGTTGGAATGGCTGCTGGTTGTGTAAACCGGTGTTCCGGCCCTGTCTTGCATGTCCGCGTCTACGCTGCTCAGCTTGTCGCCGTGGGATTGGCTGCCCGTCGTGAACGCCCGTGCGTTGTCAATCTTGAAGCTGGTAACAATCCCGTCCGACGCCAGCCTTGTGTTGGTCGTCAGGTCGACGCTTGTTGGCGCCGCTGCCGGCGCGGCGAACGCGTACAGCCCGGGTTCAACGGCCGGGCCAGGCTGGAAAACCGCAGCGCGCGTCAGGAATCCCGAGAGACCGGAAGGAAGGTAGCTGGAATGGTAAGCTGCCTCCCCCGGCCGGCGGGGGAGGCAGGTCAGGCGGCGGGATTCATCTCCTCGCCGAGCACGGTCGGCGCGGCCCATGGCGTCAGTGGCACGGAGGGAACCGCCTTAACGGCGGACAATAGATACGGCTCGGCTCAAATTCATCACGCGGTGGTAGACTCCGCACGGTCAAGCCTCCTCTACAGTTCGCCGGAAACTGAATCCACGCATCGTCGCCAACCACGCGTCATCGCCGGACTGAATTGTCTTTATAACCGGAACCTGCAATGTTGTCCGTGAGGTACGTGTGTGTAATTTAGGGTATTTCGTGTGTATTGTATGGCTTTGCGAAGTAATCGACACTAAACTGCCCTGCGGAATCCGAATCAGCCACCGCACCTGACCCCAAACGCCTCGGACTCAACCCGGAAGGGGAAGACGACCGATGAACGATGCCAATGACATGCGCCGCGAACTCCAGGCGGCCCGCAAGCGCTTTGCCACGCTGAATTCGGCCATTCTCCGGATCAACGCCAGCCTCGACCTCGACACCGTGCTCGGCGAGGTCGTCGAGAGCGCCCGGGCGCTAACTGGCGCCCGCTGGGGTATCATTGTCACCGTCGACGGAGCAGGCGCACCACTGGACTACCTGTTCTCTGGCTTCACGCCGGAAGAACGCCAAGCGCTGATCGACTGGCCCGACGGTGTGCGCATTTTCGAACACTTCCGCGCCCTGCCGGGACCGTTGCGGATCGACGATCTTGCGGGTTACATCCGCGCGCTCGGCTTCGAGCCGCCCCGGGTGTTCTCCCGAAACTTCCAGGGCACGCCGATGCGTCATCACGGCGCCGACGTCGGCAGTTTCTTTCTCGCCGACAAGGCGGATGGCGAGGCGTTCACCGACGAGGACGAGGAGGTGTTGACCCTGTTCGCATCCCAGGCCGCGTCGGCGATCGCCAACGCGCGCACCCACCACAGCGAACGGCGCGCCCGGGCCGACCTCGAGGCCTTGGTCGAAACCTCCCCGGTGGGTGTCGTGGTCTTCGATGCGAAAAACGGCCGGCTCGTGTCGTTCAACCCCGAGGCACGGCGGATCGTGGAGAGCCTGCGCATGCCCGGCCGTCCGCTCGAGCAGCTCCTGGAGGTGATGTCGTTCCGTCGCGGGGACGGTCGCGAGGTCAGTCTGAGAAAGCTCCCCATCGAGCAACTGGTCCGCAGCGGCGAGACGGTGCGCCTCGAGGAAATGGTGCTTTCGGTACCGGACGGGCGCAGTGTCCGGGTGCTGATCAATGCCACGCCGATCCTTACCGACGGGGAAGACATCGGCTCGTTGGTGGTCACCGTTCAGGACTTGGCGCCGCTTGAGGAGCTCGAGCGGCTGCGTGCGGAATTCCTGGGCATGGTGAGCCATGAGCTACGGACGCCGCTCGCGGCCATCAAGGGTTCGGTAGCCGCTGTGCTCGGTGCTGCGCCAGCCCTGCCGCAGGTGGAAGTGGATCAGTTCTTCCGCATAATCGACGCCCAGGCCGACCACATGCAAGGGCTCATCGGCAACCTCCTCGACGCCGGACGCATCGAGGCGGGGACGCTCTCGGTCGATCCCGAGCCCTCGGAGCTGCCGACGCTCGTGGACCGGGCGAGAAACACGTTCCTGAGCGGCGGCGGCCGCCACGTCGTTGAAATCGACATTCCGGCGGACCTTCCCCCGGTGATGGCCGACCGCCAGCGTGTCGGGCAGGTGCTGAATAACCTGCTCTCAAACGCTGCCCGCCACTCTCCGGAATCCTCCCCTATCCGGGTGGAGGCTACGCGCGACGGCGCGCACGTTGCGGTCTCGGTTTGCGACCAGGGCCGGGGCGTACCGCCGGAGATGCTGGGCCAGCTGTTTCGCAAGCATGTCGCGCTCACCGGGGGCGACTCCGGGCAGGGAACCGCCGCGAGCGGGCTCGGACTTGCGATTTGCAAGGGGCTGGTCGAGGCCCACGGCGGTCGCATCCGCGCCGAGAGCCCGGGGTTCGGCCTGGGCACGGAGTTCACCTTTACGCTTCCGGTCGCCGAGGGCGGAGACGCCCGCACGAATCCCCGCCCGGCCGCAAAGTGCGCGCCTGGCGAGGCACTGGCGAAGCCGCGCATCCTCGTCGTGGACGACGACCCCCACACGCTTCGCCATGTGCGCGACGCACTCGCCGGTGCAGGCTACGCGGTGCTGGTCACCGCCGAGCCAGGTGAGATTGCCGGCCTCATCCGTGCCGAGAGGCCGAAACTCGTGCTGCTCGACCTCATGCTGCCCGGGACCGACGGCATCGAGCTGATGAACGAGGTCGCGGAGCTCTCCGATCTGCCGGTCATCTTCATCTCCGGCTACGGCCGCGATGAGACTATTGCGCGCGCCTTCGAGGCCGGCGCCGCCGACTACGTCGTCAAACCTTTCTCGGCAACTGAGCTCAACGCGCGCGTCGGCGCGGCTCTGCGCGCCCGTGCGGGCACCGAGCCATTCGTGCTCGACGCGCTCGCTATCGACTACGAGCGGCGTCGGGTGACGGTGGACGGGCGCACGGTGGCACTCACGGCGACCGAATACGAGATTCTTCGAATCCTCTCGGTCAACGCCGGGCGGGTGGTGACGTCGGAATCGCTGTTGCGCCAAGCGTGGGACGCACGCGAGCCCACCGACACCGAGCGCGTGCGCGCCTTCGTAAAGCAAATCCGCGCGAAGCTCGGCGACAACGCAACCAACCCGGCCTACATCTTCAACGAGCGAGGCGTCGGCTACCGCATGGCGAAATCCGGCGAACCCTGAGGGGTCCGCCGAATTGGCTGCGAAATGCGATTTCGGCAACCGGATCCCCGTTGCCCTTCGGCAGATTGCTGTCGATTGGCGTTCACAGCAATGTCGCCGTATTCGGCCAGATCTGGCCATGCGCGGCCTCTCAACCGCCGCCAGGCTCAATCTGCGCGACCTCATCGTCGGATGGAGCCCTGAGAAGAGGGAATAGAACCAACCGCTCGTGGTCGATCAACCGCGGTTCCTGATCCTTCCGTGGATTCACATCCCGGATCCGGGGGCCTGCATCCTCGCCGTCATCCGCTGGCGACTGCCCAAAGACTTGAGTACGCGCTTCAACGTCACCCCAGTGCTTTGCGAGACGTTTGCACAGGTCCCGGGCCACACCGGAACCATCTCCAAGGCATGAGAGTAACCCGAGCCACCAAGGGGACGGCCGCGCAGTTCCTGCCCGTTTCCCTCGATTGATCGAGACGTGAACAGCCGTGAGGCAATGGCGGATTAGCGGCGGTTCAAACCGTGGTTTCATCCCAATTCTGTCCGGTCACCCAGTCACAGAATTGTGCAATCCCGCTGACCCGGCGGTGCGCGCGCGGCAGAACCAGGTAGAAACCCGGCACGGTCTCAGGTGGCATGTCACGCAACGCGTCGACGCCCAAAGGCGCAACCAGGTCGCCAGCGAGCATGTCGTGTTCCGCATCGATACGGGAGATCAGGCCAATCCCCATTCCCGAATGCGTTGCGCAGCGCATGGTCGCCGCATCATGAAAGGCCAGTTCCGACGCGTCATCCGGAGCCCGGACATCAAGGAATTCCAGAATGTCGGACCACAACGAGTTTGTCAGCACCGGATGCAGAAGGCGCTGCCCCGCCAGGTCCTGCCGCGATTTAACCCGCGTGGCCAGTTCCGGAGTGCAGCAAATGACCTTGTGATCCTTGAGCAGCAAGGTCGCCTCCAGATCGCCCCAGTCGCCGTAACCCCATTGCACGGCGACATCTATGTCGTCGCGCCTGAATTCCGGAGTCTCGGCCATGGTCGTCATTCGCAGGTCAGACTGCGGCTGGAGCCCACGAAAACCGGACAGCCGGGGCAGCAGGTAGCGGGTCGCGAAATAAGGCGAGACGTTCAGGTTGATCCGATCCCGATACTTCTGGTTGGTGACCCGGCGAACTCCCTCTGACAGTTCTTGGAACCCTGCTTCCACATACTTTGCAAGCAGGTCGGCCGCTTCCGTGGACTCGATCGATCGGCCACGCCGTTCGAACAGCGTGATCTGCAACGTATCTTCCAACAGTTTCACCTGCTGACTGACAGCCTGGGGCGTCACCAGCAATTCATTGGCCGCACCAATGATGGAACCGTGGCGGGCTGCCGCCCCGAACGTCTTGAGCGCATTCAGTGAAGGAAGTCTGAAACGATCATTGTCCATGGCCGTACGGGATTCGGATCACCACATTTTCGTCAAACGGCTCATTGCCCATGACCCGGTCACGACCGAATTCCTGATTTCGACGGTTTTTTGGAATGCATCGATTTTCACGGGTCCCCACTTTGGATCGGGCACGACAACTGGCACCGGCGGATGCTTCAGGCTCGGTCGGATTTCACTCCCTTGTCATCGGCGGTCAGCCCGCACGGGCGGACCGATGTATGAGGTCCCAGGGTAGCGTGGCCAGCTTTCTCCACCGCGCTCGGCCTCCAGGGATCAACATCGCGCTTGCCCAGTCTCCAGATCGCTCGGCACCGGGAACTGCCGGTCACTGAGCGCCTCGCGAAAGCCCCGTGGCAACATTGGCTGCTTCAGGAGCACCGCCTGTCATGCAAGGTGGTGCGCACAAGTGTCAGCTTTCGGCGACAATTATAGGAGGATTTATGTAAATTATGTGTGTTGAATTCAAATTTTATTGTATTTTTTTAATAAAAACTGATACAGTGGGACCCGGTACGACATTCGCAGGCTGCCTCGTGCATCGTCAAATCATCTGAAAAGACAATTATACCAGATTGAAGTTCATGAAATTATACCAAAACCGGAAATTAATCACACACCCGGCGAGGCATGCTGGACGGGTTGAGCCGTCGGTGTGGTGACCAGTTTTGCCCAGCTTCGCTTGCCGAGTGAAGCGATCCGGCCTGGCGTGCGGGCGAAGTCATTCCAAACCTCCTCGACCCTGTCTTTCACGACCTCGGCTGTGGCGAAGACCTGGTTGGCAAAATTGCCCTGCTTGAGGAACTGGAACACGGTCTCGACCGGGTTCAGTTCCGGACTGTACGGCGGCAGACGCAACAGTGACACGTTGTCCGGTATCTCAAGGCTCTTCGAACGGTGCCAGCCGGCGCCGTCGAGAACCACCAGCGCGTGGCGGCCCTGGGGCACGGCGGCGGCGATGTCGACAAGATGGCGGTTCATCTCGTCGGTGTTCGCCTTGTCGCAAACATGGCCGGCCGAGATGCCGCTTTCCGGGCAGATCGCGCTGAACAGGTAGCAATATCCGTAGCGATAGTCCCGCGGCACCCGGGGACGGCTTCCCCGGCGCGCCCACACCCGGGTCAGCATCCCCTTTTGGCCCAAACGTGCTTCGTCTTGAAACCACACGTCCACGCGGGCCGGGTCCGTGCCCTCCGGCAGCGATGCGATCGCAACGGCACTGAAATCACTGCGGAATTCCTCCTGGGCCTCCGGATCGGCCTTGGGATGAAGGGGCCGCGGCGAAAGACGACGGAAACCCAGTGCCCGCATCAGACAGCGAACCGCCTCCCGAGACATCACAATGTCAAAGACATCCTTGATCCTGTCCCGGATCAACCCGACCGTCCACGCCGGAACGCCGTCCTGAGGACCCTCATCGAGCCAGCGCCCGACCTCGATACGCTGGACCTCACTCAGACGTGACGGGCGCCCACGGCCCGGCTTGGTCTTCAGGCCAACCGCCCCCTCGCCATTGTAGCGGTTGACCCAGTCGCACAGCGTCTGCCTGTCGACCTTCGCCCACCGTGCAATCTCCGCTCGGCTCTGCCTGCCTTCCATCACCCGCGCAATCGCCTCAAGGCGTCGAGCCTCCGCCCGGTTCTTGCACTTTCGGGCCAATGCCCTAATCTCAGCCACCGTGTGGTCGGTGTTCGTGATCTCGATGCCAGCCGGCATGGCTTCCTCCTGTGATTTGTTTGCTTAACCACAAGATACAGGAAGCCGGCACCGGCCACACCCCACATGATGTTCATGTTTTGTTCATGAGTCATTAAATTCCGGTCTTGGTATTAGTTGGCTCAGTTGTCGTCACAATCAGCTACGGTGAACTCCCGTGCCACCCAAAGGCCTGACGGGGACTGTCGGCGAAGTGGTAAGGAAGGTTGCGGGCCGATCAGGAAGACACGGCTGTCTCGCCGTCGTCAGACGTGACCCGACAGAGGGTTTTCCTCCAATTCAGGCGTCAGCTCTCCAATTTCCCTTGATCGCGCATCCGCATGATGAATCACCTTTGCCAAACCGTAGTCGCGGGCGATTTCCCCAGCCTAAATTTCCAAATCACCTGGCGATGTGACAAATTGAGAGTGCATTTTTCGAATGCGGGCCCATTGTTTCACCGGGCAAGTGGAAGGTGCGTTCCGTATCGGCGAAGCCGTTATCGACAAGAAACCGATCGATAACGCGACTTCAGAAGCTGACGGTCATGTTGGCGTCATCGATTGCGACTTCGGCGGCCGAATGGATGAATTTCCGGAAAGGAGATCGGGGGGTTCGCTTCACGTCCCCGTTTGCGATGGTCCGCAGGAACATGCGATAGATTGTCGATCCCGATTAAGCGCCCGGAAACGGCTCACGGCGCACCCTTCTCGAACATCGCGCGAATTTCGCTTTCGTTCGCCCCGAACGATTCTCGGCCCAAGTCATAGATGGCTCGCAGCTTGTCTACGTCGCGCTCCATGAAGTCAGACTCGTAGCGTCGTTCCATCCAGGCTTCATCAATTGGGACTTATAAAGATGGGTTGACGGCGCGTCACGCCGCCAGCTTTCGATCAGTTTCACGGGTCACAGGGGTGGCCAGCGCCAACGCCCCTCGCCGTGCAGACACCCCAGTCCCCGAGGTCAAGATGTTGCGGGCCGCATTCAGGTCCGCGTGATCGGCATGGCCGCACGCCACGCATTCGAACTTCCGGTCGTTCCGGTTTTCCGGGTCAGTGAACCCGCAGGCGTTGCACGACTGGCTGGTATATGCAGGGTTGACCTCGATCAGATTTGTGCACTTGTAGCCGAGATTCCCCTTCATGCCATGCCAGCCGGTGCTCAGGATCTCCCGGTTGAGACCGGACTTGGCCTTCACCTTCGTGCCGGGGTTGTCGAGCGTGCCCCTGGCCGATCGCGTCATGCCCCGGGTGTTGAGCTTCTCGACAAACACCGTGCTCGCCCGGTTCGCGATCCGGCGGCTGACCTGGTGTTGCCAGTTCCTGCGTCTGTTGGCCCGCTTTCGCTGGAGCCTCTGCAGCCTGAGCCTGGTTCTCATGCGCCGCCGTGACCCCTTGCGCTGGCGGGCAAGCTGGCGCTGGTTGCGCCTGATCTTCGCATCAAGCCGGCCCGTGTCGGGCGCGGGGATGATCTCCGCCCCTCCCGTCGTGTCCACCACCGCCACCTGCCGGACGTTCATGTCCACGCCCGCCGCGACCCCGGTGTCGGGACGCTCCTCAGCCTCGACCTCGTAGCAGACGGTGACGTACCATTTGCCGGCGGTCTTCCTGATCACGGCCTTGACCGGCTTGCCCTCGGGATACGGGTTCCCGCCCTTCCGCCGGATGCGCATGGGACCAACCCGCGGGATGGAGATCATGTCGTCCCTGATGCTGATGGCTTCGGGAATGGTGAAGGACGGCGTCGACCCGTGGCGGGACTTGAAGCGTGGATGTCCTGCCTCGCCCCTGAAGAACGCCTTCCACGCATCGGCCTGGTACTTGAGCACGTACCGGGTGATGCTGAAGGAGTACGCGCAAAGCCACGGGATTTCGTTGCGGAGCACGGTGAACTCCTTGCCGAGCGAGAAGAACGAAACCGACGGAGGTTTCTCCCCGTTGGCCTTCGCGTCCTCATGGGCGTCGTTGTGCTGCCCCGGTATCGTGTCGTGTTCCAGACGAAGCGGCAGGCGCCCGCCTGTCCGGCCAGGCGCCGTGCGTTCGCCCTGGAGCCTGGCAGAAGCCGGTAGATGATGTTGCGGTATGTGGAAGTTTCGCTCACGCGGTCTGGCCTTCGGCACAAGGTTCGTCAGGTGACGGGAAAGGCTGGCTTCCCGTCACGCGAATACTACACGATCTGCCCGAAATGTCAAGGAATCATCCAGGGTCCGAATCAGATGTTCCCAATCCCTGCGACCAGTGAAATCGATCGGAAACTGGCAGCGTAATCGCACTGTCAACCCAATCTATATAAGCCCCTTCCTTTTCCACTGCCATTGCCGTATTGAGAGACGTCTTGCCGATCCCGAGCCGCGCGGTTGCTTCCCGTACGGTGAGGCCGTTGTCTGCCAGTTCGCGAGCTTGGCGATCTTGGCCGGTGTGGCCGACGGCTTGCTGCCAACATTGCGGCCGCGGGTCCGGGGCGAGAAGAGGCTGGTCAGGGCGCGTTCTCCGATCGGGGCGCGCTCGAACTGGGCAAGGGCGCCGAAGACGTCGAAAACCAGGGTGCCGCCGGAAGTGGTGGTGCTGATCCACTCGGTGAGCGAACGGAACCCGACCCCCCTACCCACAAGGGATTGCACCGTCTCGATCAGGTGCGGCATGGAGCGGACCAAACAGTCCAGCTTCCCAACGACCAACGTATCGACGCCGGAGCCAGGCGAGAAACCTGTCCGGACCCGGTCGGGCGTTTTTTCCACCGCCGGCACAATCTTCGAAATCCTTTAGGCAGCCAGCCATCCGGAGCGCGTCCAGCTGCGGGTCGAGGTTCTGCCCGGGCGTCGAGACGCGGGCATTTCATATACGTGCAATTATTGTCCTGTTCGTCCATTTTTCCGTCCAGAATGCAACCTGTAAAAAATTGTGGTTGTCCTGTGCACCTGTGAGCCAGAAACCCGCGCGGCAAAACGGGCCCCTTCCAGTTCTCACTTTCCGGCACGTTCAAGGGAAGTCGATGTGCGTGTCGCGCACCACGGTTCGCAAGGTGTTGCGCTCCGGCGAGGCGGCGCCGAAGTCCCGGCGTCCGGACCAGCCTCATCAGAAGCTCGGCGACTTCATTCCGGAGCTCTGGCGGAAGCTGGAGGCCAACAAGAAAATGAAGCGGTGTTGATGCTTGTTGCTGCGCGTAGGAGCGCTATCGAACTGCCAATATTGCGCATGTATTCGTCAGCCACCTTGCCGGGACCGAGCCGGCGTGCATTGTCCCACCATTCGCACTACTGACCTATGAAATCGACAAGGTCAGTGGTGACGAATCCGTGCTCCTTGAGGGTGACCTTGGACCGAAGGACCTTGAATTCGCGAATCGTCTCAAATTTGAGTGTGCCGTACGAAGAGTCAGTCAATCCTTTTGTTGGGAAATCGCCACGCATGAATGTTGTTTCAAGTTCCTCGTCTCCAAGCGGGCAATATACGTGAAGACCGGAGCGGATCAGTGCCACAAGCCAGAAGACGTGCCGGTAGTGATAAAGGGAGGGTGCAAATTCCCGGTTGCCGGAATGGAGAACGCCGTGCGATCGATCACAGAGTTTGACAGGGCAAGACTCCCACGGTTCAAACAAAGCAGCGTCAAACCGTGTCTGAATAAATCGGGTATGCGTTGGTGCCGGTGCATCAAGCAGGTGAATTTTTCTCTCGGATGTCCCAACTTCGCTCCAGGGGTTCATATTGATCGCATTCAGCAGTTGAACCGCGGCGTCAAGACGGGGCCCATCCGGTTCAATTGGGTCAATGACGTTTTCGTCGGGGTGTCGCAGGCGGTGCAACTTGCGCAGGACCTCCGGGGCATGTTGATTCGTCGAACAGGGGTGAGGAGTTCGTGTTTCTCGAAAAACTGCAATAGATCCTCGTCGATTAAATGGCTGGAAAGATCGGGATCGACGACGTAGTGCCGGAGGTCGTTGATGCGAATAATCCGCCTCCAGAAGCGGTTGTTTGGCCTGATTGTTTCCATTTTGGCCGTTCAGCCGTGTTGCTTTTTGTTTCAGGGGCCGAGCCTTGGCAGTGCGGCGCACGAACTCCAGAGGAATGCAGAGCATCTGACGCAGGCATTTTCAAGGCAACCGGAATGCGGAGGGAGAGTCGCTATCAACCCGATATCAGGTTTGATCTGAAGGCCTTTTCGATCCGTCCCGCATCATGCGGAGCGACCTCGGCTGCCTCGGCATACTTGGCCCAATCCCGGATAGCAGTGCGCACTTCATCCAATATCGCCAATGCTTTGCGCCGTTTAAGGCCAGCGGAGGCGGCGAACTGAAAGAGGTCTTCACGAACAAAACCATTGCGGCGGCCGGCCAAACTCATCTGGTGGTCGCGGGTCCATGGGCCATTTGGATTATAGGCATAGGCTAGGTCATAAGCCGGGGACAGAGCCCATTGTCCGGATCGGTCCATCAGGAAGGAGACATTCTTGACGTGGTCATCCTGGTTGCGCGCCATGACGTTGAAGAGTGCCCGGCGAAACTGTTCTTCGACCGCAGGCATCCCAAGGTCCAGTTCCTGAATCGTCATCATGGCCTGTTCGTAGGAGTGCGCCGATGGGTCGTTGAAGTCGAAGTGCTGCATCGCCCCGAGTGACTGCATGTGGATCTTGCGACCGAGGTCGTCCCGGTCGAAACGTTTCGTCATGAAGTGACTGCGGCCGCCCTCATGGTGGAGCCTGCACTCAGACATGGATATGCCGGCCGCCCGCGCCATGCAGGCGTACGCGAATTCGATCCTGCCGAATCCTTGAGGGTCGGCCAGGTCCCCGTCCCTGTTGTCCGAAACGCCGTCGAATTTCAGCAGCCAGTGCTCGAAGCCCTCATCGGCCTTCAGTTGGCCTGATCGGAATTCGCCGGTGGTCGGGTTCCAGGCTAGCACGGCTTTTGCCCGTGCGCCGCCTGCCGACGTGCCAACGCTGAGAATGTCCTCAAGGGCATCGGCATCGTTGTCGCCGTCCGGGTGCCCGGAAAGGTTTACGCGTTCGTCAAGCGCCCGGTTCGCCAGGTCGACCAATCGTGCGACTTCCAGTTCTTTCGCTCTTGTCCGTCGTCGAATTGCGGGCCCGAACTCAAGCGCGCCAATTCCGCGGCGGCCGATGTAGCAGAGCCGGTCGACCGGGTTGAAGGCGTCCGGGCTCTTTCCGGTTTCGGCCAGCCACGCGTCAATGAGCTGGTTGCCGAACCTGTCTGGCAGGGCATCTGCAAGCATTCCCGGCAATCCTCTGAAGGTTTCCCTGTTAAGAGCCGGGAATTCATAGGGTGTTTCTCGGACGGGCATCGTCAATGGTGCAACCTCGATGTCGGCTCCGACGAAATCCGGGTCGTACTGGAAGACGGCTAGGGCACGTGTTTGATCCCAGGACACCGCCCCGATGCGTCGGCCCCAAAGCATGACGTTTGCGTCAGTCACCCGAGTCGTCACCCCACGTCCAGGTAGGGTCGCGGTCTTTCCGTGGTCGCGGACGTGCGCGGCGTCGCTGGGCTCCGGCCCGCGAGACGCGCTCGATCGGGCGGATTTGGCCGGTGGGTACGGCGCTGAGGATGGCATCGCCCAAGTCCAGAACCAAGGCAACTCGCAGGAATGTGTCGAGCGTCGATGGTTCGCCGGTCTCGAGGCGTCGCAAGGTGCGGAGACCGATCCCGGAATCGCTTGCTAACATGGATTGCGTCACGTTACGGGACAGTCGCAATTGAGCGAGACGGAGTCCGATCTCGGTTCCTATTTGTCGTGATGTCTTCATGTTTCCCTCAAACAGCACCATTTGGCCTCTTATAGTACTAAATAATACGTCATAGGTCGCATATGGCCTATAAACAAGTGAATTGTCAAGTGGCAACAAATGACCCCTAAAGAAGATCATCTACTACAAAGGGCCACATGTTGCCTATTAATCGAGCCTGAACACAGTTTCAAGGAGAACGCTACGCCGAACGCACACTCCAACCAAACGAGTGAATTTGGCAGGAGTGCGCCAGGCCCAACGTTGCGGGCGAGTGACCGTGCGCACGATAATTGATGATGCGTTGTTCGCGTTTTTTGGTGGAGTCTGGAAGGGTCTGGAGCCTCAGCGGTGGGCCGAGCGGTTCCGGGAACCGGTTCCGTCAATTTGCCAGGGTGGGAACCGGGAACCACCGACGAGGAGTTTGTGGCGGGCTGGTTGATTGCAGCCCCGTCCGGTTCGCAATGCCAGCCTCCAGTCCTGACAGATACTGATCATCGCACCGTCCTTCGCCGGTATTTCGCTCTCCCGAAAAAGGCTGCTTGGAAAGGAAAAACGATCGGTTCTGCTCACCGGATGCCATGCGCAAGCGCGTCCGGACGTCACGGTCGCCAGGTTCGTTACCGACGACGGTGTCCCCCCCGCGCCCGTCGTTTCGGGCTGCGGCAGAGCTGGTGAGACCCAGGTATCCTGACAAATGCGCCAGTCTCTGCGGATGTGTTCCGTCCATCGCCGAGAGTGCAAGAGCCGGCCCATGGACGCGTTGACGTCCGGCCGGGTTCACTTTCGTTTCCGTCGGAACCCGCAAATGACGCCAGTTCAGGCTCCGCATCTGGCAGACAAACGGCATTCATCCCATTGCGGACCATCTCAAAGGATCGCGAGAACAAACCGGAAAAAGAGCGGGTCGATCGAGTGCATGCACGAAAGGTGAGGGGTACGCCCCCCCAAACATCACGTAATTCGACAAAAATCGCCCGAATTTCCATCAGTTTTTCTGAACGCGCTCACCGGCTGCATTTGCGCACGCATATCAATCAAATATCGTAACAATTGTGGCAGTTGGGGAAGCTGACCGCCCTGATTCCCTGATCATCAATGATTCCGACACTATCGGGTTTCATCAAAACCGCACTGGAGACCACATATTCCGTGATCCGGTTTTTCCTGGCGGACCCTCGTTTCGGCGCACTAAGATTTTGCCTCCCGGACTGGCACTAGGCGGTGCTGCCGCACAGTTAATCCGGTCTCTGGCAATGCCGACACCGCCACCATGGTAATCCCGACATCACGTAAGCGAGCCACGCGCTTCGGACATGGTCTGGTATATTTTAAGCGAACCGAGGTAGTCGGCTTGGCTGAGAACGTCGTACAGTTTGGCCTGTAGCTCGACGACTAACAGCCGAATTCCGCGGCCGTGAAGCTTGTGGCCGAGCCGCAGGACGTGATGCCAGCCAAGTCCACTGATATATTCTAGCGCGCTGCAGTCCAAAATCACGGCGTCGAGTACGCGCCCGGTTTCGCTGATCGCCATGTCGGTTTTCTGCGTAAAGCGATCAGAGGCTCTAGCGTCTAGACGTCCTGAAATCGACACGCACAGAACATTACCGTGCCGCTCGAATGAGATCTCAAACCTCTCTTCGATATCGTTTCCAAATGCCTTTTTTTCTGAATCTTTCATCCGAATGTCTCTGCAGATTGACCGAAGAAAATGAACTGAAGCCCATTCGGAAACGGCAAGGGCGGCCGCCCTAGAAATCATCCGCAACCAGTTCTACTGTTACAATCGAATCCATCGCACTTTTGCCATTCGACTCGACGTCGCTGAAGGCAGCGTTGCGGCGACCCTACACATTGCCAGCCCGTGGAATCCCGCGTCGTCGAGCCGACAGCCACAAATCCGCTGGATCTTAGCGGATTCAGCGTTAAATTTGTGTGAAAAATAGATGATTTTGATGTCGTTTCAGCAAATAATAAACCAATTTTCCCACGATACACCGCAAACGGCACAAACGGCGCGAGTCACCGTGATCCTCGTGTCCGGACGGTCCGCGATTCGTGCCGAATCAGAGAAGTAGATGTAGCGACCTGCATTTATAATCGCTTCGACCTGCAATCATCCGCGATTTTCGGCCCGAATTAACTGCGTCTATCGAAGGGGTCAAACCCGGATTATTTGCGAACGAACCCGAATTATCTGCAACCAGCCTGCAATCATCGGGTTGAAACCCACTTTATCTGCGAATAAGGCCGTATGGGAAACGTTCGTTTGCCTGACAGTTGGCCTATCGGTTTGCAGGGACTGAATTTTCGACGTTTTTCCGTCTGCTTACCGCGTCTGGAAAACATCGTATGGGTTCGTGCTTCATTATTGAGTTATCAGACGGTTCTCGCTCGTCCTTGTCGGACATCCGCGCCTCCAGAACGACCTGCGCCGCGCGACCATGGAAGAAATCGGCCACCGGACGTCGAAGTTCGAATTCAACAGCATCGGCGACGAGCGCCGCGAGTTCATATCCTGGATCCTGGGACAGTGCCTCGAAGACGGCGTTGAGCCGTCGGATGTCTTCGAAGATGCCGCACAGGAGTACCTGGCGGAACGTCTTTCCACGCCCTTGCAATATACCGAACACCTGGACAGGGCCTTTACGGATGCATACCGGATAGGTGCAGACCAGGTCACACGCGGGATCGTGGAAGAGACTATCACGGCTGGCCTTGACGACATTGTATGCCCGTCTGGCCCGGGTCGGATACAGTCCCAAGGCACTGGCCGATCTCACCGACGCTCGCCTGCCCGAAATCCGCCGCTTCCTCAAGGGAAAGCTGGACGCCGAGAGAACCGATGAACTTTCCACCCTCCTGCGCAAGGCGGGATTGCCGATATGATGACACGTGAACCGGAAAGATCCTTGGAAAAACAACGCTGTGCGTGGGTGTGGTTCAGCCCGCATCGATATGTTCGCAGATAATGTGGGTTCAACCCGATGATTGCAGGCTGGTTGCAAACAATTCGGGTTCATTCGCAAATAATCTGGGTTTGACCCTATCGATAGACGCACTTAATTCGGGCTGAGAATCACGATGATTGCAGGTCGAAGCGATTATAAATGCAGGTCACCACAAGTAGAGGCCTTGGCGCAGTCCGACGACGCAAAGGGGCTAACCATGGGCTTGATCGGCCTCCCTCCTCCCTCAACTCGGCCATCCCATCCTACTCATCAACGCCGCCCACGATCTCGACGCCTTGCTCGGCGAAGTGGTTGAGAGCCAAGAGCATTCAATAGTCGTTTTTCCCGCGTGGCAGCATACCTTCACGCAGTCCGTGGGTTTGATGGAAAGGATTCCTTCCGGTTCGGAGGCCCCCATGCGCCGTTCTCGGCTGTGGCGGTCTGGTCAGGTTGGCAGGACTATCGGCCTCGGAAGCCGGAAGGCGTGGGCAAATTTCCGGCCACTCGTTCAGATGTGGAATCGCGTTCAAAATTGACCCACTTTTGGGGTGATTCGCGTTCAAAATTGACCCACCCCCCTGATCCGATGGAAACGACTGCCTCGCAACATTTTCAGCGAGGCAGAAGAGATGGTGTCAGTGGAGACAATCGGCAAGATTCGGCGTGCGTGGCACGTTCAAGGGAAGTCCATTCGCTCGATTGCGAAGTCGATGGGCGTGTCGCGCAACACGGTTCGCAAGGTGTTGCGCTCCGGGGAGTCGGCACCGAAGTACCGGCGTCCGGACCAGCCTCATCCGAAGCTCGGTGACTTCATTCCGGAGCTCGAGCGGAAGCTGGAGGCCAACACCGACAAGGAGACAAAGCGGCGTGACCGCCTGAGCATGAAGCGGATCTGGGGGCAGCTCGCGGACCAGGGATGCGATGCGAGTTACAGTGCCGTCTGCCGCTACGCGGCCGCGTGGAAACGGCGCCAGGGCGGCGGCGTGTCGGGCGCCCACGTTCCTCTGGCGTTCGATCCGGGCGAGGCCTACCAGTTCGACTGGAGCCATGAATGGGCGGTCATCGGCGGCACGACGGTGCGGCTCAGGGTGGCGCACATGCGTCTGTGCTACAGCCGCATGAGCTTCGTGCGTGCGTATCCGCGCGAGACCCAGGAGATGGTTTTCGACGCCCACAACCGGGCGTTCCAGTTGTTCGGAGGTTCCTGCCAGCGCGGCATCTACGACAACATGAAGACGGTGGTCGACGTCATCTTCGCGGGGCGGACGCGCAAGTTCAACGCCCGTTTCCTGGAGATGTGCGGGCACTTCCTCGTGGATCCGGTGGCATGCACGCCGAACGCGGCGTGGGAGAAGGGCCAGGTCGAGAACCAGGTCCGCGACATTCGCGAGCGGCTGTTCTGTGAGCCACCGCGCTTCGACAGCCTCGACGACCTGAACGACTGGCTCGAGGAGAGCTGTCGCAGGCATGCGCGGGAGCATCCGCATCCCGACGACCCCGAGTTGACGATCCGGGAGGTGTTCGCGCGCGAGGAGCGCCGCTGCCTGATTCCCTTTCCGGGGCCCTTCGACGGCCACCGCCCGCTGAGCCGGGGCGTCTCCAGGACCTGCCTCGTGCACTTCGACGGCAACCGCTACAGCGCCGAGGCGCGGGCGGCCCAGAAGGCGGCGGAAGTGTTCGCCTATGCGGACCGTGTCGATGTCCGCCTTGACGGCGAACTGGTCGGCAGCCACCCGCGCAGCTTCGATCGCGGCAGGACGGTCTACGACTGGCTCCACTACGTGCCCGTGCTCGCGCGCAAGCCCGGCGCGCTGCGCAACGGTGCCCCGTTCCGCAACGGGGCTCTGCCGGAAGCGCTCGGGGCGGTGAAGGACAGGCTTGGCGCCTTCGACGACGGTGATCGGCAGATGGCACGGATCCTTGCCGCGGTGCTCGAGGACGGGCTCGACGAGGTGTGCGCGGCCTGCGGCGACGCGCTGGAAGGCGGCGCCGTCTCCGCCGACGTGGTCTTGAACATCCTGTCGCGACGGCGCGACCCCGGTCCGGCACCACGGATCGAACTTCCCGAGCGGCTTCGCCTGAGCGTCGAGCCGGAAGCCGACTGCGGCCGCTATGACAGCCTGAGGGAGATCCCCGAATGAGACGCAAGGACATCCTGGAACTGATGGGCACGCTCGGCCTGAAAGGCATGAAGGCCGTCTACGACGAGGTGCTCGCCGACGCGGCCAGACGCGGCCATCCCCCGGAGCGGATCCTCGGTACGCTGCTGAAGGCGGAGGTTGCGGACAAGAAGGCGCGCTCGATCAAGTATCAGCTGTCGGTCGCCAAGTTGCCTGCGGCGAAGGAACTCGACGGTTTCGACTTCACGCAGAGCCTTGTCGAGGAGCGGCAGTTGCGCCAGCTCGCGGACGGTTCCTTCCTCGATCCGCCGCGCAACGTCGTGGCGATCGGCGGAACCGGCACCGGAAAGTCGCATCTCGCGGTGGCGGTGGCGCGGGCCTGCATCCGCCGCGGCGCCCGAGGCCGGTTCTTCAACGCCGTCGGGCTGGTCAATCTCCTGGAGGAGGAACAGCGCGACGGCCGCCAGGGCCGTCTCGCCGAGGCCATGCGCCGTCGGGACTTCATCATTCTGGATGAACTCGGCTACCTGCCTTTCGCCCGCGCCGGCGGGCACCTCCTGTTCCACTTCGTCTCCTGCCTCTACGAGCACACGCCCCTGATCATCACCACCAACCTCCCCTTCAAGGAATGGGCCGAGGTGTTCGGGGACCCGAGGATGACCACGGCGCTGCTCGACCGCCTCACCCATCACTGCGATATCATCGAAACCGGGAACGAGAGCTGGCGGTTCCGGCACCGCAGCTGAACACTCGCCGCAGGCTCGCGGGCAGGGCAGCGTCGTGGTCGCAGAGGATCCGACGCAGGCGCCAGCTGTCCAGCCAGCGCGGAACCGACGTCGCGACGCCGGCGGCGGACACCGCCGTGAAACTCCGCAGCGTCAGCACCGACAGCGCGGCGAAATGACCTTGAGCGCGGCTTCCACGGCCCTGGAGGCCGATTACCGGAAAGCGGGCCGCATGGCCCGGGAGGGCCGTCTGCCGACCAGTGAATACAGGGCGAAACACACAGGGGGAGAGATCGTCATGGCGTTGACACCGGCACAAAAGCAGCGGCGCTACCGGGAACGGGTGAAGGAGAGGCTCCGGGCCGAAGGCAGGCAGGTCGTCGTCCATTACCGCAAGCCGAAGGAAGAGCGCAGCATGCGGAAGCGGTGGCGCAGGCATGTCGCCGCCCTGGTCGAGATCCAGGAGCAGGTCCGGGATCGCCGCGACAGGGTGCCGCCAAACCTTGAAGACAGCCCCTATGCCCGGGCGGCCGACGCCTTTCTCTCGATCGACCTGTCGGAGCTCGAGGCCAACGATCCACCGCTCGGCTTCGGCCGGGACTGATGGTCCGGCATGCCTCCGGCCGCGCGGTAACGTTACCATGCATAGAGGAATCCTCCGTATCGATGCACCGCAATACGCCGGCCGGGAAACGGGTGGCGCGGGTCATGCGCCACGGCGCGCCAGGCGGCGTGACCGGGCGTCCGTGGAACAGGATCCGGCAAGGAACGCATCAGATGACGGCGGTGTCATCGCCCATACCATGCCAGAAAGTGCGGGAGGGGGCGAAAAACCTTCTTTCGGCGGCCGTCAACTCGTGCCTCTCATCCTGATTGTCGCGCTGCAGGGGCCACCTCTTCCAGTCGTCGCAGGCGAACTGCGTCCGCCAGATCCCCGTGGATCGCTGGCCACAGGAGATCGCAGAGCCCACGATCGCGGACGCGGTCCTCGACCGCATCGTCCACAACGCCTATCGCATCGAACTCAAGGGCGAGTCCCAGCGCAAGCGCAACAGACAGCCGCCGTTGAACGGCGGCTGAGGCTGAGGGAGCGCCTGCCTTGCCGTGCCGCCCTGCATCGATCGGGGAGCGTCCTGTGGAGTTGTGGACGAGCCCTTCGGGCCAGCCCGCGCCCTGCGGGACGTGTGGACAAGCCGTGGACGAGGCTGGCGCCTCGCCCACCGCGTTGACCACACTCGCGTGCTTCTCGCCCACAGGCACCACAGGACAACCACAACACCGATTCTTTCACTATTTTGATTCCTCCGGCCTGACGGCCGGAGAGAAGGGGGCGCCTGCGGCGCCGGGGCCTCGCGAACGGGTCAGTCGTCGCGTTCACTGCGGTGTTGAAATCCGGGTGGGGCTCGCTTGCGCTCGCAGCGGGCTGGCCTGCGGCCAGTTCCCGCCATCACCCGCCCTCCTGCCGATGTCCGACGACACCAGGCAGCCGGGAAAGGGTGGGTCAATTTTGAACGCGAATCCTGGGTCAGTTTTGAACTGGACTTGACAGTTCAGACCGCCGGCTCTCGGGAATGACTACCGCTAACACAGTCAATGGCACACCCCCCAGTGCAATGCAGCGCCGAGAGTCAACTGACGCCGCGCCGCGACGTGCCGGTGCGCCCGCAGCGGGAAGTCAAAATCGCCGTCGCGGCGCACAGGTGTGGAATCCATTCCTGTACTCGCATCTGGGCCTTTCTGACGCGGATTGACGCAACGGAGGCCGAACGCTGTCGCCTGGATGGCTGCTCGCATTGCCGCGACTTCCTGGACAGCGCGCCTTATCCCCGCAAACCGCTCGGTCTTGCTGTGCCCTGTGCGCCAACGTCCGGCGATTCAGTTTCTGTTGCCGGGACTGCCGCCCGCGGGAGACGGCGTCGTCGGTTCGCTTCGCTTCTTCGGTTGTCCGTTCCGGGCGGCGCCGGTGTTCCTGGCGGCGAGCTTTCTGGTTCAGCACGGCGGGTTCCGGCTGACGACCGTCTCCGAACGCCTGGGCATTCCGGTGACGACCCTGCGGCGCTACGTTGCCAGTCGAATGCATCACCGTCGCCCTCGGGTGCGCTGCGGCTATGCCCATAGAACTCGCGCAGGGGACTGTCGCGTTCAGGCGACAGGTGAATGCGCGTTCCTTGATGCAATAGTTATCTGCCGCCGGCATATCGCCCTCATGGCTGACAGGTATGCCAGGAACGCAGGTGCGGTCTTCACGCTCAAGTATCATTTGGTCTGGTGTCCGAAGTATCGCCGGAAGGTGCTTACCGGCCGGATTGAAGTTCGGTTGAGACAGCTCCTTGCCGAGGTTGCGGACGAGAAGGGCATGACGTTCCACGCAATGGAGATCATGCCGGACCACGTTCACCTGTTCGTCGAGAGCGACCCGACGCTTTGCGTGGCGGAGATCGTCAACAGGCTGAAGGGCCGGTCGAGCAGGGTTCTGCGACAGGAGTTCCCGACATTGAGGTCCCGGCTTCCCACACTGTGGTCGCGGAACTACTACGCGGGCACCGTGGGGCACGTCAGCCAGGCGAGCGTCAAGCGGTACATAGAGAGCCAGAAAGGCAAGTAGTTGATCAGGAGCTACAAGTACCGGCTTTACCCGAACGGGGCGCAGGAAGCGGCCCTGTCGGACATGCTCGGACATTTCTGCGACCTCGACAACGCGGGCCTCCAGCAGCGCATCGAGGCATGGAACCGGCAGGGCGTCAGCCTCGGCTATGCCGCCCAGGCCGGCGAGCTGAGGGCCGTCCGGGACGCGGTTCCGGAACTGGCCGGATACAGCTTCAACGCCGAGCAGCAGGTCCTGCGCCGGCTCGACAAGGCCTTCGCCGCCTTCTTCCGCCGCGTGAAGGCGGGCGAGACGCCGAGCTTCCCGCGCTTCCGCGCGAAGTCGCGGTTCCACAGCGCGGACTTCCGCGTCGGCGACGGGCTGGTCTGCCGGGACGGGCGGCTCCGGCTCGTCGGCATCCCCGGCCTCGTCAAGGTCCGGTGGCATCGCGCGCTGCCCGCGAGGCCGTCGCACGCGATCGTCAGCTGCTCGAACGGGAAGTTGTACGTGACGCTCCAGTTCAAGGTGCGGGAGCTGAGGATTCCGGGCGGGGAAGACACGCGCCCGGACGTCGGGATCGACGTCGGCCTGAACAGCATCGTCGCGACCAGCGACGGGGAGAGCGTCGCTGCGCCGAAGCATGCGCGGAAGGCGCAGAGGAAGACGCGACGGCTGCAGCGGGCGCTGGCCCGGAAGGAACGGAGATCGAAGCGGCGGGCAAAGGCACGCAGGAACCTCGCCGGCCACCACGCACGCGTCGCCGCAGGGCGGCGCGACTTCCTGCACAAACTCTCTCACGGCCTGGCTTCCCGGCATCGCGTGATCGCGATGGAGGACCTGGGGATGAACGCGCTGAAGCGCTCCTTCCTGGCCAGGTCGATTCACGACGCCGCGTGGACGCAGTTGCGGGACATGCTGACTTACAAGGCTGAAAGCGCCGGTGGGTCCATGGTCCTGGTCGACCCGCACGGCACTTCCCGGCGATGCAGCGGATGCGGGGCGGAGCCGGACAGGCCGAAGACGCTCGCGGACAGTGTGCACGACTGCGACGGCTGCGGCCTCGTCCTTGACCGCGACGTCAACGCCGCCCGCAACGTGTTGCAACAGTTCAAGGGCCCGGGAACCGGCCTGCGGTCGCGAAGCGTGCGGGTTGCCGCGTAGCTTGGCCGCGAAGCCGTCGTCTTCAGGCGACGGAGTGTTCACACATGCTCAACATGCAATACTGGGCGTCGGCACCAACCAGATCCGCAATCGTGCGAAAGTTCCTGATCGCAACATCGAAATTGCGACTTTGCCATACCGAAAAACCTTTGGCCCAATGGTTGCTTCATGCAGCAAAACGCCCGTCGCGGATCACCTGCGGAAAGGCCCACCATTCAGTTTTCAATCGGGGTCACCGGTCCGAGGCATTCATTATCAAGTACGAACTTGGCGTCCGGTCATCTTTTGTTCAAATTTCACCTGAAACTCCGGAGCAGAGTTTTCTCGCCTGTTCGAACGCTTTGGAAAAACCGAAAAGCGAAAACGTGTCTATGGTTGTCGTTCCCCTGGCACTGATCCCGGTGACGACAGCGGTGGCCCCGCGCCTGAATGCGTCGTGGATTTTTCGGTCTTCTTCGGGAGTGTCTGCCCAGGCCCATTCTCCTTCCACATAGAGAATGAACGTGTTTCCGCCGACAGCCAATTCAACCGTCTCCTCGGGATCAAACGGGTAACCGCCGGTAAACGAGACCTCTCCGTCCACCGAGATGTTCGGCTGAAACATCACCGAAACCTGAGTGATGCCACGCCGCACCGAAACCGGCTTGCCTCCGCGGGTATTATGTGAGCGTAGCGGCACCGAGGCCGTGAAACACCGTTTCCGGTCTTCCGTTTCGTGAACGTAGACGGACCACTTTTGAATGGTCCGGACGGGTTTGACAATGATTTCCTGAGCAAGCGTAAGTGAAGCAACCAAGCTCACAACCATCGAGGCGCATGCCAACCGTTCAAGGCGTAACACAACGGACTCCTGCTGCCCCAACTTTCAGGCCCCTCTGCCATGAATCACCGATTCAAACAATAGGATTGCAAGGTTAGAACACGAAAAACACACGTAATTTCCTAATAAATACATACTAACCACACGAACAATCACTTATTTTGCGGTCAGGATTGCGGTATTGTGCCCGACCATGGTGACGCTACGGCTCGAGAACGCGATGGAGCAAGGGTTGGCCCACATGACAAGAGTCGGGCCGGCCACACCTTGTCCGCACGGCGGACGGCTCTCTCCGGCACCTTCCGCAGCGCGCGGCTGAAGCCATGAGCCGTGCGTCTCTCGCCGGAGTTTGGGACGAACCATCGCATCTCGGCGAGAATCCGCCACCCGGACACCATCGTGGCCACGCTGCGCAGGACATCGGGCCAGTTGGCGGTGATCGTATTCTCCCGGACCCCGTCACCGATCAGGCCCCTCGGTTCAGTCGAAACACCTTTCGGGTCAAAGGCATGAAGCCGTTGGACGGAAGATCACCAATGCGGGGAATGAATTGGCAACCGAGGAGGGCAGTGGCAATGAAATTCGGCCGCCTGATGGCGCAGGAATCCGTGCAAGGTTTCAGGACGGAAGCCATCGTGCCCCCGGGGGGGGAAGCGGCAGGACAACCATGTCGGCCGCGTCGCGGTGCGGGCCACCGTTTCTTTCGACATCCGGACCGCCGGCGGCACCGTCCGGGGAATCTCACACGGGCATTTCAGCATGCTCCAGCGCGGTGACGGCTTCGGCGACGGCCCCGACAGGTTTCTGAAGAATGAAAAGGAAACGATGCATGGAACAGGCGACATCGTATTCCTCCCTGCCATGAAGGGTGGGGTTTCCTGCGAACTGGCCAGATGAACTGCTGCTCAAGATTGATCGCGTTTGCTACGCTCGTAGGACTGTCAGGTGGCGTGAGCGCTGCCGAATTCAGCTACAGCCATTTCGAAGTTACGGTGGACCCGAGGAAGACCGGGAACACGGCAATGGTTCTGCCGGGGGACGAAGCGAACGGCCGGTGCTTCGGGAACGCGGGCTTTTTGGACGTGTCCAGCCCGTTCCATCTCAACGGCTCGTGGTCGAGGGAAAACAAGGAATTCGGCACTGTCGATGGGCCGGCCCGGTACGTGGAAGCCAAGTCTGGCCCAAACCGCGTCATCCTGAACACGGGCTGGGCGGCACTCTGCCGGTTGCCGGACGACAAGGTCGCGAACGTGATCACGGTCAAGCCGGCCTACATCTCCGAGACCTGCCATGAATGCGGAACGGCCGACGGCCTCAACCGCGAATCCCGGGCCGAGTTTCACTGCGTGGTCTGCGGCCATGCCGATAGCGCCGACCTGAATGCAGCGGCGAATATTCCGGCGTCAGGGATAGGCGCGCCTGCATGGCGAGGGGCGTTTGCGTCGGCAACCCATGCGACCCGTGAATTCAATGCGGAGGCTGCCTGATGGTTAGCCAGGCATACGATTCCCGAAGGAAAAATCCGTCGCACGGAATCTCGCTGTCGGTACTGATTGTGGAGGGTGCATTTGCCGATTTCAATAATCATTCCGACAAAGAACAGGCCCAGAAGTCTCGTGGCTGCCGTGAAGTCGGCGCGGGCGGCAATTCCGGCAGGCGGAGAAATCATTGTTGTTGATGACGGAAGCAGGATCCCGGCAGGCGAAGCTCTTGCCGGTCACATTGGGGCCGAAACCACGGTCATCGACAACCTTGGACAGTGGGGGCCTTCCGCAGCCAGGAATGCCGGGTTGAAACGCACCAGCCAGCCGATCGTTCTGTTCCTTGACGACGACGATCTGCTGATCCCCGACTACTGCCGACGCGTGCTGCGCATTGCGCGCGATCATCCGGATGTGACCTACGGATGGACGCGCTATATCCAGAAGAGGACCGGGCGCAGGGAAAGGCCTTTGCCGCGACCGAAGCACATCGTCCGCACAGGGAAGCTCGATTCAACCATTCCGCTCAGACACAAGATTGCACGGGCGACCGGCCTGTGGGTAAGGCGGGGCGTACTGTTCAGGCTTGGCGGGTTTGACGAGTTCATGCGGTTCGGAGAGGATGGCGAGTTGTGCATCCGCCTTGTCACGACAGGCAACATGTGGCTCGACGTCGAGCCCGGGTTCATCGCGGATGATACCGACGCCAAGGAGTCGGAGCTATTGCCGCCGAAAAGCAGTCAGCAAGCGTTTGCCTGGTTCAGGGACGTGCTGGACAAACATGACGATCTTCTCGAGGAATATGATCCGTGGCTTAAACGCGCCTACAGACGCCGGATGTGGAAGCAATGGTCCAGGGCGCAGGTTCGCGGGTTGTTCAACCGATTGAAAAGACCAAGGCCTCCGCGCATGCGCGGATCGGTGAGGGGTCATCAGGACCGACATTAGGGTACCAACACATTTCGTCGACAATGCACGCCAAGGACCCGGCGAAATGCCTCTTGTTCGGGTGAAGTGATAGGGGTTTGCCTGGAGACACCGGTGGTTTTGGCGATTGCTCTCCTGGAAACGCCGAGTTCGACGAGCTGCGGTCGATTCCCGTAGGATCTGTGTTTGGCGTCAGCCCGGATCAAGACCAAATCCGTGTATTCTCGATCTGTCGCCGGAATGTTCCCCGACTCGCTCTCGCCCTGGAGCGGAGCGGAATTGTCGATTCCCTCACCGAGAGTTCCCAGACGGGCTGCCAGGCGGACCGCCACGACCTTTTACACTGGTTACACTGGCGAGCGCGCATGGTGCGTTGTACCATCCTCAAGCGGAAATGCCCCAACCGTCAGCGTGCGAATCTGCTCCCGGAAGCGACCCAAGCTGGCGGCGAAGACCAAATCGGCGAGGATTCGCATGTCGACGCGATGTTCTCTGATTCAGGGTAATGGCCAATTCGTTTTGAACTGAATTTCTTGGAGGTTGGTCAGAAATATCCTGTTTTGTCAATGGGGTACGCTCGAAGGAGATGTCCCGCTCTGCCTACATTCCACCGCCGCGCTGCATCTTCGCGTTACATTCCAGCAGTTTCAGCACCCTCTCCTGGCCGGCGTCGGGCCGGGTCGTCACCTCGATCACGGCCCCCCCTTCCCGCCGCCCGGGCGTGGAACCGCGTGGGAGGATCGGACAATGGTGGACAGGCTGTCGAGAAAGGACCGAAAGCTGCGGGCGCCGCTGCCGTCCGGCAGCGTGCGGGTGTGAACCTTGGTCGGTGCCTGCTCCGAGCGCCGGGCGGGCAGCGCCGGATCCCCGGCCTTGTCGGGTTCGGTGCCGGAATGGCACAGGGAGCCTAAGCCTTCCGCATGTGCTTTGCGACGAGACAGGCGAGGATGCGGATGAAGACGTGGTCGCGGACCCGGTGCTCGAGGCGGTGGAATATGGGCCGGACCTCGAGGTCGCTGAGCTTGAGACAGCGGAATGCCCGCTCCAAGCGGGGTCAACCTCTTGTCGTTCCTGACCCATTCGGGGGCGGCCATGTCTTCGGGGCCGAGCGAGGTGCGGATGATGTGCATTCCGTCGAGGCGGCCTCGGCGTGTCGCCCGGTGGTGGCGTGTTCCGCTGAATCGCACAAATGTTGCGAGGCGTCGAGGAAGCCGTCTTTATGAGGACTCTCAAGGTTACCGCGCACAGCCACAGCTTGTTTTCGACCTCTGCGTCGATTTCCTCATTCGGCACCGAAACCAGGTTCAGGGTGCCAACACGCTGAGAGGGATGATCCGGGCCACATCTTACCGACGGTTTCACTGTGACAGTTGCGTTCCCGCCGCCTGCAACAGGTCTGCGAGATTTTCCAGCGTCGCAAGCGCTTGCCTTGTGACAATCACCTCCACGAGGACGGCCTTGTGCGGGGGCGTGCAAATTCCGGCAGTCGCTGCGACGGCATCGCGCGTTACCAGTTTCCCCTGTGGCATGAGCGCCTCGAGGGTTTCCTCCCGGCCAGGGATTTCGAGTTTGCCGACATCAAGGCCAAGTTGCCCCAGGTCGGCATCGGTCTGTTCCCTGCACCCGATGATCGAAAGCGCGTGCGATTTCCGGACTTCGAACTGACGGCATGCGTCATCATGCAGGGTCCGCACAGGCTCGAAGTTGTCTATGCCCGCATGCTTGCAAATCCTTGCAATGACAGTCTCGGGATCGAACTCCGTCCATACGCTGGTCCTTTGTCCCGTAAATGTGTCTGTGAGGCCGTACGTCTGGCTGAATTGCTCCGTTTTCGGCGGCGTTTGCAGTCCGTTGTAATACGTGCTGGCGTGGTATCCGAGCCAGGAACCACTCCATGCCGTCTCCATCAATTCGACGGCGGCTTCGAGGCGTTCGAGCGTGTCCGATACATCTGTCGTCTCCTTGCGCCCGAGATACTGCCGCAAGGATTCCGCGATCCCGAGAAGCCGCGTGCGTGGACCAATCAGTTTCATTCCCGGACTCATCGGCGTTGCTGTTCGTCGTCCCGCGCGGAACGGATTGTTCGCGTTTGGTGTCTCGCCATCTCCACGGGAAACCGGGCGCACCGTCCTGGTCCCGCGCCAGACACTGACCGGCAACGCCTGAAAGCCGACCTCATCGGCCTCTCCTGCGAACACCGGTTCGGGAGACGGAGACTTCGGACCCGGACCAGCGGTTTTCCGCAAGGGCGGCCGCACCGCCGGCCTTTGTCATGCCGCGGCAGCCGGATCCGGACCGCGTTGCCGCCGGGCTGCCATTGACGCGACAGGAACCACACGGGAAGACTGCCTTCGCCGAACACGGAAGGACATCGGGAATACCGACCGGCGCGGTGCCGGAATCCGGGCGCCGGCGAGGACAAGGGAACCTGTCCCGGCACCGTTGGTTCGCGTGACCGGATCACTCGATGCCGAGCACGAATCTCGGCAGTGCCAGGGACAGTTCCGGCACGAAGGTGACGACGAGAACCATGGGGAGATGGCCGAGGACGAGCAGTTTCATGGTGGGCACAACATACTTGTCGAGCGTGAGCTTGCTCACCCCGGCTGCCATGTAGAGCATCGGGGCACAGGGCGGGGACACGTTTCCGAGACCGAGGTTCGTGCCGACGATCGCGGCGAAGTGAATGGGATGCACGCCGACCTCCTTGGCCACCGGCAGCAGGATGATCGCTGCCAGCACGCTGCCTGACACGTCGTCGACGATCATGCCGATCAGCAACAGGATGACATTGATGATCAGCAGCACGAGGACCCGGTTCTCGGTCAGCGCGACCAGTGCCTGGGCGACTTCCTTGGGTACCTGCTGGAGGATCATGGCGCGGCTCATGACGAACAAGAAGAACAGCACCGCAATGATCGAACCGGTGGTGATCGCGGCGCGCGCAATGGTCGACGGAAAGTTCCTGATCGTCAGCCCGCGGTAGAACAGGAACCCGACGGGGATCGCGTAAACCAGGGCGATTGCCGCCGCTTCGGTCGGCGTCGCGATGCCGGAATAAATGGTGCCAAGGATGATGATCGGCATGAGCAGCGCCCAGAACGCCTCGGTCCCGGTCCTGGCGATGTTTCCCAGCGCCTCCTTGAACGGGATCTTTTCCTCGACCTTGATGGTGTCGACGTTACGCAGGAACAGGAAGTTCAGGCAGACATAGACAAACGTCAGGATGGCGCCGGGGATCACCGTCGACAGGAATGCCGCACCCACCGACAGCCCGCCGGTCACAGCAAACACGATCATGGGGATCGAAGGCGGAATCATCAGCGCCAGCACCGACGAGCAGGCCACAAGCGCCGTCGCGTGGCCAGCGGGATAACCTTCCTTGACCATGCGCGGGATCATGATCTGCCCGATGGCGGCGATCGCCGCCGACGACGAACCGGAAATTGCCCCGAACAACGCGCAGGTCACCACGGTCACCGCGCCCAGTCCCCCCTTGAGGCGGCCGACGAAGGCGTTCACGAAGGCCAGGAGCCTGTCGGAAATGCCGCCTTCGGCCATCAGGGTCCCGGCCATGACAAATAGCGGCAGCGCCAGAAGGGCAAAACTCGAGGTCGTCTGGTAGGCAAAGGGAATGAGGAACGAAACATCCGATCCGGAGGCAGCGCCAAAGACCAGTGCGCCGATGCCAAACGCAAAGGCAATCGGCATCTCGGCCAGGAGCAGGACGACGATGAGCCCGAGGGAGGCAACGAAAATCAGCATGGCCTAGTCCTCCCTCTCCTTGCCCAGGTGGGCCAGGAGGTCGGCAAACTGGTTGACGGCCTGCAGCACCATGTAGACCGCCGTGCCGGTGAACCCGAAGATGAGCGAGGCCGACCACCATCCCTTCGGCCAGCGCATGTAGGAACTCAGACGCCCGGTCTGGATCTCGAACAACGCGTACCGGATCGCATAGTATCCGAACACCGCGCACGCCACGATGCCGAGAACCGTCATCACCAGCCTGACACCGCGCACCGCATTTGGGTTCTTCACGACCATGGTCAGGATCCCGCCGTGGATGTGCTCGCCGTTGCGGGTGACATAGGCCACGCCGAGGAAGTAGAACCAGGCGCCGAACAGCAGAGCGAGTTCCTCGATGCCGACGAATGGCGAGGCAAAGACGTATCGGAGAACGACCTGGGCGAACATCAGGGTGGCGAGGCAGAGGCCGAACACGATGATGAAAGCGTAGAGGATCCGTTCGAAGACCGCCTCCGCCGAAACGATCCAGCGCAGCCGTTCCGCCAGTGCTCCTTCCGGTATCGCGGTCAGGTGTTCGGGGGGTTCAGGGTCGCTGAGTTCGGGGTCGAAGATGAACGACGCCGCACCCACGGGTGACCGGGGACGCTGTTTGGATTCCCGTTCCATGATGTTGTTCCAGTTCCACGAATGTCCGGGCGCCTGGGCGCCCGGACCGGTTTTCGGGAAAGAAGGGGCTGATCGCGCTATTTGATGCCCACGACGCCCCGGATCTTGTCCATGATGTCCGTGCCGACGACGGACTCCATCATCGGCCATTCGTTGTCGTAGACGATCTGCTTTGCGGCGCTCATCTGTTCATCGGTGAGCTCGACGACGTTGATGCCGGCATCGCGGGCCTTCTGCAGGAACTCGTTGCTCTTGCGCTCGGCTTCATCCCAGGACCACGCGATCGTCGTGTCTGCCGCCGCTTGCAGATTGCTGCGAACGTCATCGGGCAGGCCGTCCCACCAGGCCTTGTTCACGAGCCAGAACGCGACCTCGAAGTAATCGTTGGTGAGGATATTGGCTTCGAGGACGTCGCGGAGCGTGTAGGTCTCCACCGCGGTCGAGAACGACCGCGCGTCCACCGTTCCGAGCTGCAGGGCGGTGTGCACCTCGGACAGCGGTATCGGAACCGCGGCAAAGCCGAGATTGTTGAAACGGTCGACGGCGATGGAAAGCCCGGGGACGCGGATCTTCATGCCGCCCGGGTCGTCGGGATAGTTGACCGGAAGTTCGCCCACGCCTTTCCTGATGACCACGGACCCGAAATCGGTCGGGATGATCCCGACGGCGTGAATGCCGAGGTCCGCCAGCATGTCGTTGTAGACCTCCAGCATGCCGGCGCCGGGACCGTAGAGCTGTTTCGCTTCCTCCCAGTTCGAGACGATGTAGCCGAGGTAGATGAGGTCCAGGCGCTTGTCGAAGTCAGACGACGCCCAGGTGAGCGTCATCGGGACGACACCCTGCATGGACTGTTCGAACAACGACACCCAGTCCCCGAGGTCGCCGCCCGGATGATATGCGATCGAGACCCCACTGGCGTCTCCCAGCTCCGCCATGAAGCGCTCGGAGATGGCATGGAACACATGGTCGGTGTTCATCGCGTGCGCGAGGATGAATTCTTCATCCGCATTTGCAGCCGGTGCCCAGGCGCCCGCTGCAATGGCCGCCGCGGCAACACCGGCCGTGAACGGTTTGCAAAATCGTTTCTGCATGACTTTGTCCTCCTTCCAACAGTGGTTGTCAGCAACAATTCCCCGGAGATTCTCTTCCCCGGGGCTCAGATCTTCACGTAGACCTGCCCGTTCTCCGTCTTCACCGGATAGGTGTTGAGGCCGGCGCAAGGCGGCGGTGAGACCACCTCGCCCGACCGGATGTCGAACCGGCCCTGGTGAAGCGGGCACTCGATGACATGGCCCGTCAGGAGTCCTGCCTCGAGATGCTCGTCCTCGTGTGTGCAGATGCCGTCGGTGCAATAGAAACCGTCCTCGGCGTTGTAGATCGCGTATGTGCGCCCGGCGTGATCCCAACGGATGAGATCTTCCTCGTCGATGTCGTCGCAGGCGCAGGCGTGAATCCAGTCGGACATGTCGGTGATCCTCACACGTGGAAGACCTGGCGGCGCAGGAGCGCCTCCAGGAGCTTCTCCTGCTCGTTCGGCAACATCGACACGGAGGTCCGTGCGTCGGGATAGCTGCCGTCAGTCACCGCGGACCGGTAGTCGCGAAGGGCCCGCAGGCGTTCCGTGGCAAGGTGGTTGCGGATCGATCGAAGGTCGGCGAACGCGCGGGCGTGCGCGGGAGCAGGGTCGGACTCTCCGCAGATGTCCACGAGAAACATGAAAATCACGTCGCCCGAGGATCCGGCGCCGATCGAATGGGTGACGAGCCTTGTCAGGGAATTGATCGCGGCCAATGCTTCGGCTGCCACGCATTCGACCTCGGCGGCATAGGCGCCCGCGTCCTCGAGTCGGCGGAAGTCCTCCGCGAGTTCGAAAGCCTCGTCCGCCGTCTTGCCGATGATCCGCAGCCCGCCTCGCCGGGTCGAAAGCCGCGGCACCAGTCCGAGATGGCCCTGCACGCACAAACCTTCGTCGGCCAGCATCTCGACGATGCGCAGGCTTCGCGGCGTATAGACGGCGTCGGCACCGGATTCCGCCGCCTTGACTGCGGCGCGCAGGATGTCGTCCGGAGTGCGGTGTGCCGTCATCGGCAGGTCCGCGATCGTGAAGATCTCCGGCGCGCCGGCCCGGACCGCCGGAAGGTCGCCATCAGACGTGTTCAGCACATCGATGCCGGCTTCCGCGCAGGCCGCCGCCTCCTCTTCCGTTGCCGGGCAGGTCTGGCACAGCCTGCGCCGGCCTTTCAGGGCGATGACGTCAGCCACCGTGAGGTTGCGCCGGGCCGGCTTCCCGCCGTAGGTGTAGATGCGCCTGCGGTTCACTGCATCGTCGCCCTGGCGATCTTCTCGTAGGCGCCGCCATCGGTAATCATGTGGGGGGCCTGCCGGATCCAGGCGGACTTGGTGCCGTAACCGAGCGACCGCCTGGCGACCACCCAGATGAGATCGATGTTCGTCCGCCAGAACCCCGGGTCCGGCGCCGGGGTCTGGTCGACCACCTCCCTGTGCAGCTCGGGAAGAGAATAGAATGGAACCTGCGGGTAGAGGTGGTGCTCCACGTGGTTGTTCATGTTGAGATAAAGGAAGCGACCAATCCAGTTCGTCCTGAATGATCGCGTGCTCTCGATGATCGAGGGCGAGTTCTCCTGCAACTCCGCGTGCTGGATGATGTTGAACATCAGCATGATCGGGCCGCCGAGAAGACGGGGCAGCACATAGAACCACAGCGGCCAGGTTACGCCGGAAGCAATCAGGACGGCGATGCCGAGGTAGGCGGCCGAGAAGATGCGCGCGTTCCGGGTCATCTTCGGAAGCTCCGCTTCCGGCGCCACGTCCCGCATCAGGTCCGTGTACTGCTTCGTGGCGAGCTGCCAGAGAACGCGTGCCTGGAAGACGTGCACCGACAATCCGCTGACGTCGTAGAGCCACCCCTTGAAATCGAGCGGCGTGTCGAACGGCATCTGGCTGTCACGGCCGACGTACCACGTATAGGTGTGGTGGTTCGTGTGCGTGTAGCGCCGGTGCAGTGGTTCCTCGCCGTAAAGGAGGGACATGGTCCAGAAGACCATTTCGTTGAGCCAGCGCGTGCGGAATGCCGTTCCGTGCGCTGTCTCGTGGCTGAGCGAGTAGGACGGCACCGACATGACGACGCCGAAAACGAACATCGCCGGCCAGACGTAGAGTGTCCCCAGTGACAGCCAGATGCATGATCCCGTCGCAATCATCGCGCCAGCCCAGGCTGCGAGGTAGGCAAGGCCCGGTCGGTCACTGCGGCGGGCCAGGGACTTCAAACGCCGGCGATCGATCCGGATTCCCGTCGAGGCGGCATTCGTGATGACACTACCGGCGGGGTCCCGGCGCAGGGCCGGTTCCACCTGCGGCATAACCGGGGTTCCCTTGCGGCCGGGGCCGTCGATTTCCATTGTGAGATCCATTGTTCTTTCCGCCGGTTACCGGGGCATGACCGCACCTTCCGATGCGGGTGCCACGTGCTCCAGGTAGTGCTTGAGATAACCGCGCGTGACCCGGGCCGGCATCGGCGGTCGTTTGACCCGGCGCGCGGACAACACCGCGGCGTCCACCTCGATGTCCAGCCTGCGCCCGGCCAGGTCGATCCGGATCGGATCGCCGTCCTCGACGAACGCGATCGGCCCGTCGCGTGCCGCCTCCGGCGTGACGTATCCGATTGCGGGGCCGTGCGTGGCCCCGGAAAACCGTCCGTCGGTAACGAGGGCGCAGCTGTCGCCGAGGCCGGCTCCCATCAGCGCGGATGTGGCGCCGAGCATTTCACGCATGCCGGGCCCGCCGCGCGGTCCCTCGTTCCGGATCACGATGCAGGTGCCCGGCCCGATGGCCGAACCGCGCACCGCGTCGATCGCGTTTTCCTCATCCTCGAAGACGCGCGCCGGCAGGACGGCATCCCACATGTCCCTGGCAACGCCGGATGCCTTGACCACGGCACCGCCCGGGGCAAGGCTGCCCTTGAGATCGAAAATCGATCCTTCGCTATCGACCGGGTCGTCCCGCCCGCGAATGCACGCGGGATTGCGGACCGCGGCCTCATCGGCAAGGTCCCCGGCGGTCTTGCCGGCGACCGTGCGGGTTTCCGTGTGGATCAGGTCTCCGAGGGCTCGCATGACCGCCGGAACGCCGCCGGCTTCGCCAAGGTCGGTCACGCCCCACGGCCCGGATGGTGCAAGCTCGACGAGGGTCGGCGTATCGCGGCTCAGCCGGTCCCAGGTATCGAAATCCACCTTGACACCGGCCTCTTTCGCCATGGCAATCATGTGCAGCACCATGTTGGTGGAGCCGCTGACGGCCATGCCGACCCGCATGGCGTTTTCGAAGGCCTCCGGCGTCAGGATTGAGGACGGGCGGAGGTCGTCCCTGACCAGCTCCATGATCCGCATGCCGGTGTATTTCGCTGCACGCAGCTGGTGGTTGCTCCCGGCAGGCAGGGTGCCGGTGTTGGGAAGCGCGAGACCCAGGGCCTCCGTGTAGATGCCTGCGGTGTTCCCGGACGTCGCCGTATCGGAGGCGCCCGGGAACGGGAAATGGTTGTCTTCGAGACCCTTCAGGTCTTCCCGGCTCAGTTTCCCGCGCAGGTGCTCACCGACGCCGTCGTAGACGGTCTCCAGAAAGACCCTGCGCGCCTTGTGGACACCGGCCTTGGTCGGCCCGCCGTAGAGCATGATGGCAGGCAGGTCCAGGCGCGCCGCCGCCATCGCCATGCCCGGCACGACCTTGTCGCCCGAACCGATGAGGACCATCGCGTCGAAGCGGTGGCCTTCCACCATCAGTTCGATCATGTCGGCGACGAGATCCCGGCTCGGAAGCACGTAGCGCATGCCGACCGAGGCGAAGGTCTCGCTGTCCGTGACGTGAAAAGTATTGAATTCGCATGGCGTTCCTCCGGCCATGCGAATCCCGGACTTGACCGCGTCGCCGACCTGCCTCAGGTGAACGTTTTCCGGCGAAAACTCCTGGTAGGTGTTGACGACCGCGATCATGGGGCGTTCAAACTCCTCGTCGATCAGACCGGCGCCTTTTGCCCAGGCGCGCTGCAGCGAACGCTCCACACCGAGAAACTGCAGGTTACTGCGCGATGTCATGACCGTTCCGCATGGTGCGCGACTCTTCCTTGGCAGGCATGGATCCATGCAAGATCACCTACTGCCGTTCTGGAGACGCACCTACAGACAGTTCCGAAAAACGGTGAATACAGACACAGACTGTCAGGGTTTCCGGTGGTATCCGGTCATGTCAACAGGTCCGGGCGGACGGCGCGGTCCGGGCTGGCTGAAAACCTGATCCATGCGATCTTGCGAGGATCGATCCTACCGCGTGCCGTGCTCCTGTCATGGAGGCCGCAATGTACGAGAACATGATCAGTATCGATCGCGAAGCCTCGGAAAGCTTGCAGATGCAGATCCGTCGGCAGATCGCGATCGGGATCGTCAACCGGCAGTTCGCCCTGCATCGGCCATTGCCCTCGATTCGCCGGCTTGCGGCGGAACTGGGAGTCAGCGTGACAACTGTCGCACTGGCCTACGAAACCCTGAAGCAGGACGGATTCGTGGAGGCCCGGACGCGTTCGGGTTTCTACGTCAACCAGGACGTCCCCGCTGACCCTGCCCACGCGTTACAGGCGGGCGTTGCGGACGAAATCGCCACCCTGCCGGACAGGATCGACTACAAGGAGTTCTTCAGGGGCCGCACATTCAACCTGCGGCATGTCGCAAAGCCGGCGGACTGTCTCATCCGGTTCCGTTACCCGTTCGTATGTGGCCTGATTGACCCGTCGCTCTTCCCGATTGCGAGCTGGCGCGAGTGCGTCCGGGATTCCGTCAACGTGGTCGAGGTCAGGAATTGGGCGACGGACTATTCCGCCGTCGATGATAGCATGTTGATCGAACAGCTCATTCAGCGGGTGCTCGCCAAACGGGGGATCGTTGCGCATCCGGACGAAGTTCTGGTGACCGTCGGAGGCCAGCAGGCCCTGTACCTTGCAACCAAGCTCCTGCTGTCACCGGGTGAAACCCTGGGGGTCGAAGATCCCGGATACCCTGACGTGATCAACATGGCCAGAATCGAGGGCATCGACGTCAAACGGCTTGCCATCGATCGGGGCGGCCTGATCCTGTCCGGGGAGGCACGTCGCTGCAGGTGCCTCTTCGTCACCCCGAGCCACCAGTTTCCGACGACCGTCACGATGCCGCTCGACCGCAAGCTCGAATTGCTGAAACGCACGAAAGACATGTGTCAATTCATCATCGAGGATGACTACGAAGCCGATATCAGCTTCAACCTCGCGCAGCCGCGGGCCCTCAAGAGCCTCGATGACTGGGGAAACGTCATCTATATCGGCAGCCTTTCGAAATCACTCCTGCCCGGATTGCGCATTGGCTACCTGGTCGCGGACCGGGAGTTCATCCGGGAGGCAAGGGCCTTGCGGCACCACATTCTTCGCCACCCTCCGGTGAACAACCAGCGCAGCGTGGCACTGTTCCTCCAGCGGGGATACTATGACCGCTTCGTTGCAAAGATCACCGGAATCTACTGGCGGCGGTGCGAGATCATGCACGAGTCCCTGGAGGACCATTTCCCGGGTTATGCCGTGAAACCGGAGTATGGCGGAGGAAGCATCTGGCTCAGGCTGCCGGAAGGGGCGGATGCACGCGTTCTCAGTGACCTGGTGCAGGCGGACGGCGTGTACTTCGAAACCGGCGGATTCACGTTTTCCGACGAGAGGAACAACCGCAACCACATTCGCCTCGGGTACTCGGTGATCAGGCAATCCCTCATCCCGGATGGCATCGGCAAGATCGCGCGGGCACTCCCCCATGCAGGCTGCGCCTGACCGGGACCTTGTTGTTTTCCGAAGGAGGCGCGTCGGGCGCCGGGAGGTTCCCGCCCGATGACCTTTTCCCGTCAAAGAGAGATTGAACTCTGCTTGATCGCGGTGCACCAAACGGGAGCAGGAGGCCTACGGTTTCATGGAAGCCATGGAAGCAACGCTCACCATCATCCTGATCTTCGCGGTCTGCTCCGGCCTCTACATGGCCTGGGCGATCGGGGCCAACGACGTTGCGAACTCGATGGGGACGTCGATCGGATCGGGGGCCATTACCGTGGGCGGTGCCATCCTGATCGCCGGATTGTTCGAATTCCTCGGAGCGTTCCTGGCCGGCGGCGAAGTCACCGCGACGATCCGCAAGGGTATCATTGATGCGGAGGCTCTCGGGCACGATCCCGACCTGCTTGTCATCGGCATGTTGTCGTCGCTCCTGGCGGCCGCATTCTGGCTGACCGTTGCGTGCAGGTTCGGCTGGCCCGTATCGACGACGCATTCGATAGTTGGAGCGATTATCGGTTTCGCCGTCGTCGCGATCGGATTCGAGGCCGTGCATTGGTGGGGCGTGGCGACGATTGCCGGGAGTTGGGTCGTCACGCCCGTCCTGGCCGGGGTGATCTCGTATTTCCTGGTCCTGAGCGTGCAATGGCTGATCTTCGACAAAGACAATCCAGCTGAAAGCGCGCGGCGGTATGTCCCATTGTACATTTTCGCTGCGGTGTTCGTGACCTCGATCGTGACGTTCGTCAAAGGCCTGAAGCACGTCGGCATGGACTTGAGCACGCCGGCGGCAATCCTTTATTCGGTGCTCCTGGCTGGTGCTGTCGCGGTGATAGGTCGCCTGGCCATCGACCGCGTGAGTTTCCGGAGCCTCGAGTCACCCACCGGCGGACAATCGCGGTTTACCGACGTTGAAAAAGTGTTTGGTATCCTCATGATCGTCACCGCGTCAGGCATGGCGTTTGCCCACGGTTCCAACGATGTCGCCAATGCCGTTGGACCCGTAGCCGCCATCATCAGCGTGGTGACGACTGGCGAGGTCGCTGACAAGTCTTCGGTTCCAGCCTGGATTCTGCTGGTTGGCGCTTTTGGCATCGTTGTTGGTTTGGCGACGTTCGGATACCGGGTCATCGCGACAATCGGGAGGAAAATAACCGAGCTGACGCCGAGCCGCGGATTTGCCGCCGAGTTCGCCGCCGCCTCGACAGTCGTCGTGGCAAGCGGAACGGGCCTGCCGGTTTCGACGACCCAGACGCTTGTGGGCGCTGTCATGGGCGTCGGTCTTGCCCGTGGTACTGGTGCATTGAACTTTGCCGTCGTGCGCACAATACTCGTGTCCTGGGTGGTGACGCTTCCTGTTGGGGCAGGACTTGCGGTCGTGTTTTTCTTCCTTTTGAAAACAGTCTTTTCTCAAGGAATCGGATTATGAGACTCGCCGAAGAAATCCTGCTCCTGGACCGTGCCGACGACGGCACGATGTCTCGGGCGCCAAAATGGTTGATCCGGTACGCTCTTGGCGGGGCGGTTTTGATGGACCTCGCACTGGAGAACCGCATCGATTCCGACGTCGACCGGCTGTTTCTCATCGACTCGGCACCGGTCGGGGACGCTTTGCTCGACCCAATGCTCGCCGAGATCGCCGGGGCCGGCGAATCCCATGATGCCCTTTACTGGGTTGAACATGCGACCCGCCATGCCGATGAGATCAGGGAAACAGCATTGCTGCGGTTGGTCGACAACGGCATCCTGGCGAAGCGCGATGATCGCTACCTGGGGATTTTCGGGACGCAGCGCTACATGCTCATCCGCCAGGAAACGGGACGTGAGCTGGCCGGACGGATCAAGGCGGCATTGTTGAGCTCGGCAATTCCGGACCCGAAAGATGCCGTAATTGTCACGCTCGCGGACGGCTGCGGCCTTTTGGGCGAAGTGTTGTCGGCAGACGAAATGGATCAGGCTGTGCCGCGAATCGAGTTACTGCGCAAAATGGATCTGATCGGGCGGGCTTTCCTTGACGCCCTGGAGCTGGTCGTCCAGCCTGCGGCGGGTAAGCTTGATCGAAGGCAATCGGGTACCCACCTCGCCAACACGCCACCCGAAGCGTGATCAAGACACCGACTCTTCCCCGGGCGGTCAACCGGAGCACATTTGCCTAAGGGCTGTCACGAAAAATCGACACGATATGTCGTCAGGAGAACATCCGAATTGGCCATCGTGTTCAATACACACGCGTCACTGCACAACGTGGCAGTACCCATTACCGGTTTTGAGCCCGTCTCCCCGTCAGGATGAGCAATTCCCTTTCTTGTCCGCGGCTTCCGAGGAACCGGGCCACGATGGCGGGCGCAAGACTGCGGGACAGACCATACGCCGAACCACGCCGGGAAAGTACCGGAACGGAACGGCCATACAACGGCCGGATCAATGCCTGGTGCGCTCTCTGAACACCGCGTCGATGTCCTCTGCGGTAATCAGGGCATCGAGCCAGGTATCGAGCTGTTCGGACGAAGCGCTGCGGACCCGTTCAACCTGCAGCGAAGCGAGTTCACCGAACTTCAATCGCGCCTGACGCAGAAATGTGTCGGCCTTCCCCTCGGCGATCCCGGCAGCTTTTCCTTCGGTCCTGCCCTGTTCCATCCAGATCTGTGCGGCGGTTCCCATCACTTCCTCCACCGTTTCCGGGTCCGTCCCTGCGCGTCTCAGCGCAGCCTCGATGCGCTCGGGCGGCAGGCTGACCTGTTCGATGATGTAGGTCAACATGTAGAGCCCGAACTCCGTCTCCGCAACCGCGGCCACAAGCAGGTCGGCCTCGGCGTCGCTGACATTCTCGCGGAAAGCGTGGGCCAGCGCCAGCAGTGCCGCGCGCACCTCGGCGCTCCGCGAAAGCTCCCGTGGCGCGATCTGCCCGAGATCGTGAACCACGTAGCGGCCGAAGGACCGCGCGAGGTGTTCCAGACCCTCGGGCGCCCGGATCAGGTCCTGGATCGAGCAGGGCACCGTCCACGGCTCCCGTCCGTGAAAGAACACGATCGGGATCACAGGTGGCAGGCTGCTGTCCGGGACGGCACCGTCGTCCAACTCCTTGCCCCAGATCTTCAGTACGTACCGGATGAGCTGGAGCGGCGTGCGGTGATCGTCCTGGCTCTTGTGTTCGAGCAGTGCGTAGACAATGGCATCGCCGCCGTCCCTGAGGCAGAGGCGGAAGAGAGCGTCGGACTGCGTCTTGCTGCCCTCGCCATCGATGACCGACCCCTCCACATGCGCCGGCGGGCGCTCCGGATCAAGCCGGGCGACCACCTCGGGAGGAGTCGTGCAGCAGCTGGCCCGCGCGGGCGGGATCGGAGACCAGCAGACGGAAGAGGGCGTCGTGCCGGGCACGTGGCAAGGCCATGTCTGTGTCTCCCGCTGCTGTCCGGGTGGGATCATGGCCGTGGTCACGACCGTGGGTACGATCTTTACCCCGATCCCGGCACGTATGCCATCGTTCATTCCCACGCCCCCGGCCCCGTCTGCACGGATACGGCGATCGAGACAGGACCGAACGGACATTGCCCGGCTCATCACAGAGGCTATCGAAATACTGAACAAACGGATCGATCGTTTCGTGACAATCCCTAATGGGAATGTCTGGCACCGGAAGGGCTTATACGGGAGATCGGAATCTCGCCGCGGTTCCTCCCTGACCTGAGCAAAGCGCGTCGTGACTATTGGTGAGCGCGGGATTCAATTCGCCAGTGTTTCTGCGCCAGATAGGCGGAAAGAGATGCACAAACACCGAACATGAACAGGGCTTTTGGCCAGACTGGCGCGTTTACTGAAGAACCGCGGACAGCGGTTGCCCCTTTCGTCCGATGTGGAGACGAAGGATTTTTCGAGTGCCTTGGTGAGCACGGAATGCGTGAGAAATCCGTCCCTCACCAGTGGATGGAGCGCCGAGGCCAGTTCGCGCTTTGCTTCGGGGTCGATCGGGCACGCTACCGATTCCACGGCGTTGGCGTGTTCCGCTGCATCGCGCAATTGTCGCATGGCGCTGTGGTGGCCACACTCATCAAGCTCTCAAGGGCGCGGCGCGCGGCAAGGCTGCTTATGATCGCCCTTGCGCGGATTCCCAGTTGCCTGACCGGATCGGGATCATTGGTTGCGGTCAGGGACATGTCTGTGTCCTGCGCGTCTTGCCGGACGTGCCGTTAGGATGCCCGCATTAAGTTGGCCTTGCCGCTGAAATGGAACTGCCCCATGGAGGCATTGGTGCCAATGCCGGCTGAGATCCGTCGTACCGTGGCACCCGTGTTCCTCCAGGCAATCCAGGGTGGCGTCGACAGGTTGCTGCTGCCTGTCGCTGAGCTGCGTGGACAGGGATCCGCCCCGGGAACAACGAGAGTGCCGGCATGCGCCGCAGCGGACGCCTGCGGCGGCGGAACCCTGTCCTGCGCGCAATTCTCGTCGGGTATGCTCATCCGGCGGTCCGGAACAGGGGCTGCCGGTTCCAGGCTTGGCACCAGACGGTGAAGTGCCGGCGCGGATACAAGCGCGTCATCGTCGCCGTGGCCCGCAAGATGCCCCGCATCATCCATGCCATGCTGCGCGACGGCACCCCCTGTGCCGATCATGGGATCGGCTACGGGGGCATCTCCGTCAGCCACGACTGCCAAGGGATTCGATCCGCTTTACCGGCGACGCCGAACGCGCCCGTTTACGCATCGCCTTGGGCGACCCGGGCGCTACACGCTCTTCGCGGCAGCGCACAAAGCTTTCAGCTTGGCGATCGCCAGGTCCCGCCCGAGCATGGCCAGGCCGCAATCGGGTGCGACCATCAGGCGGCTTCTGTCGATGTGGCGGAGCGCCGAAGACAGGCGCGCAGCGATTTCCGTTTCCTGTTCGATCCTGCTCCGGGCGATGGCGACCGCACCGAGAATGACGGTCGAGCAGCGGAATTCCTCAAGCAGGGCGAGACGGTTGTGGCGGTGGGCGTCCTCGATGGAAACCTGGTGGACAGATGACCGGTCGACGGCGCCCGCCAACCGGAAATAGGCCGTCGGATCGGCCTTGTGGTATTCCTCGTCATCCAGGTGACCCGGATACCCGCAACACATGTGCATGACCCGGTTCACATCTTCCGGCACGCCGTCGAAACAACGCTCGACGCATTCGATCCCGAATTCCAGCGCCCGTTCCACGTTGCGCGCAAACAACGGTTCGTCGATCTGGATGTTCTTGCACCCGGTGGCGGCCAGTGCGCGGATCTCGAAATTGAGCGCCCCCGCCAGGTCGATTGCGAGTGTCTTCGGATCGTCGTAGTAGGTGTTGGCACAGGTATCCATGATGGTCGTGGGCCCGGGGACGGTGATTTTCACCGGCCGGTCCGTGCCAGCCTGCGCGACCCGAAAATCCCGGTCGAGAAAATGCCCGCCGCGCGGTTCGATCTTGCCCCGGATGGTGGGCAATTCGGCCCTGTACGCCCCGTCACGCACACTCAACACCGTCAGGTTCTCGAAGTCGAAACCCGTCAGGTGGCGGCAGTGGTAGTGGATGTAGTTCTCACGCCGCTGCTCGCCGTCCGTCGGAATGTCGATTCCGCACGCCACCTGATCGGCGACGGCCTCCCTGGTTGCCTTGCAGTAGAGCGCTTCGGCTTCGGCGTCCGCCCTGGTCGTGTTGGCGCGGCGCGTTATGGCGCCGGACGCGTCGGTGAGCCCGTGTTCAATCTGGAACCAGTCGCGCATCGGCACGTAGCCTGGTTTGGGATATGCGCCGATGCAGGTGGTAAGAAGTCCCATGGATGATCTTCCCGTGATGGTGCCGGTTGCCGACGTTTCACGCTTCAGTGTTCGGCCGGGCATCGGGATGACATTGTCGGGACGCCTGGCACGATTGTCCCGCCCGACCCGGCATCGAACGCCGCGAGAGAACGGCAAACGACGGAATGCGCAACACGCCGAACCCGGCATTTCGGGTACCGATAGCACTTGGGCTCAATGTGCAAAAGCTCCTCAGGGAGGTTCCTCGTTTTGGTGCATGCCTGAGTTCCCGTTTCGTTTCCTTGTCATCGTTTGACGTTTCCCCCGGATCATGGGTTCCCGGGGAACAATCGCCACCATCTTGGACCGGTGTGCAAATGCAGGGCATACATTGCTTCAAAACCGTGTGCCACGAACGCGTTCAGGTCCCGCTGCACTTCGCATTACCCGATCAGAGCCTGCACAAGCGCCTGGAGTTCGCGAGGTTCCCATCGTCACGCTCGCCGAGGGCGAGATCAACGGGCATCACATCGGTTTGAAGGAAACGATGAATGCGTTGTTCCTGAAGGACCATTCGGCGAAGACGTACCGGTGCAACCAGGGGCGCGTCGAGAAGGGCAAGGCGGGCGGCGGGCGGAGCTACAGATACGCCGTAGTCTGACCACCTATCCTTCCGCGACAGCTCTGAGCTTCGCCAAGGGGAAGACCGCGGTGGATTCATGCGAATTGCAGCCCTGTCCGCCGTGGGAATTCCCGCAGGACTGCCCGGGCAACGCCAGATGCGGTCGCGTGCGGTACGTTCGGCCGGGACGAGGATTCGCCAGCGGCGACACGGGCGACGCGGTCAACAAAAGCTACACGTTGTCCACTTCGGGGCGTGGTTGATCGGACCAGTGACCGGTGGGATCGGTTCCCCTGACGATCACGCCTTCCCTGTTCCAGTCGAGTTCGGCGCGGACCGAGGCAGCGCAGTACCTGAGCGTCAGGCCGCAACGGCGACGGTCCGAAGTGTTGAGGCCCGACCCGTGCAGCAGCAGGTCGCTGTGGAGAGAGATTTCCCCCGCCTCGAGTTCGTTATCCACCTCGGTGCCATACTTCCCGATTTCATCCACGGTCTGATTGAGCACGCTGTTCTCCGCCTCTTCGCTCATGCGATAGGTCAGGTGCCCGTAATGGTGCGACCCGGCCACGAATCGCATGCAGGCATTGCCCTTGTCCGCATCGTCAATGGCCAGCCAGGCGGAGACAGACTTGGTCGGGGACAGTGGCCAGAAACTGGCGTCCTGGTGCCAGTTGACGATCTTGCCGTCCCCGGGCAGCTTGCAGAAAAAGTGGGCACCCCAGCCCACGACGTCGTCGCCGAGCAGGTCTCCGACATAGGCGACGATTCGCGGTTCGTTGATGATATCGTGGACCATGCCTGATTTCAGATGGGCAGATATGATGGAATAGTTGTGGTCGCCCCGCGCCATGACTTTGTCGATCATGCCGTCGAACTCACGGCGTATGGTGACGATTTCCGCGTCCGTGTAGATCCGGAACGGTTTCAGGAAACCCTGATCGTTGAAGGTTGCGATCTGCTTTTTCGTCAGCACGGCAGGACTTTCGTTGCAAACGGGATGGTACCGCATGTCGCGGGACATGCGGCTTAAGTCGTCCGATGTCGGCATCTGCCTGAAAAGGGTGTCTTGCAGGGTGGTCTGAGCCATGGGAGAGCCTACCGTCTTGGCCATTGGCGTAGCGGCGAACTTAACACTCGCGGCGCGCTTTCAGCACGATACTCTTCGCGTTGATCATAGTCAGCTTCACTGCAAATTCAAGGATTTCCAAAACTGCTCTTCGGAATTGAAAATACCGGCATTCGTTAATGGGGCGTCCATCCCAACCGCAAATCCCTGTGCCACGTGACAGCGATTCCTGCGACACTTGACGGTTTTGTCCTGGTTGCAGACGGGTCCCTGGCAGGCGTTGCACGGTACCGGAATCAACGCGGGAGATGCCCTCGCGATTTTTCTCTCGGCACGGTCTCATCATCGATCCATCGATTGGAATGAGGAGGCCTGGGCCGGTGAAGAGGATCGACATGATCAACATCAAATCCATCTCGTGTGAAGCGAGACATGAGATTCAGGCCTATCCACCCACTAGCAGAAGGGATTCTCGCGAATTCTCGGTATCGTGGCCGGGACTTTTGGGGAAAACGTTTAGAGTCGTCGCCGGCGCTTTCCAGCATAGAGAGATACGCTGTCCCTGCGGAATGAGGTCTGCTGCGTCCCAGCCGGCTGTCCAGCGGTCTGATTCTTTGTCACGATGCCGATTCCCGCAGCTTGTCGGCAAACAGCGGGTCCGTCGACAGCTTGAAAGTCTCGCTTCGGTGCGTCGCGTCCTTCGACGTCGTGTTCAGCAACCACTCGACCACATCCGCAACCTTGTCGTCCGTCACGGTGCGGGGCCGGCCGGACCGGTCCTCGTCCGAGAGGCCCTCGATGCGCCGCGAGGAACCCGCGCTCCTCGTCGCTCAGCTCAACTTCCGCCGCCTCACATTGAACCGCCCCTGTTTGTGCCATTCGCCGCTTTGGCGGAAACTATGGTTAAAGAAGTCTAGTGTGTTGGCCAATTCTTCCGTACCATTTCGAAGCCCTGATCTTCGGGATCACCTGAAAAAGTCGAATTCACTGGAAAATTCGCGCCTGCAGGAACTGTCGTTATGAAGCGAGAAACAAACAAACCATTAGCCATGATTGTTGCAACCTTTGCAGTGGCTGTTTCCTCGTCTTTGTTTTCTTCTGCCCCAGGTACCGCTGACACCCGATGTTCTCCAAGCTTCTATTATGTTGGCGGCTTCGGAGGGAGCATGCGGTCAAACGCCTTTCAGAAAAATCTTGTTCTTCCAGCATACGAAGGCAAGATGGAGCTGGCTGCGTCCGGTATAGATATTACGTTTTTCAGTCACTTACAGCGCGTTGGCAGCGATGGTTTCTGTGAACGGGCCATGTGGGGATCGTTTGCGGCGACTGCCACATGCGGGGGCATTCTGGCGTTTGTTTTTCCACCGGCTGTGCCGGCCTGTTTGGCCTTTGCTGCAGGAGGCGGGGGAACCTGCATTTACCTGGACGAACAAGATGACCTGGAAGAAAAAATTTCGAACGACCTCGAGAATGACGATAAGCCGATCGTCCTGATTGGCTACAGTTGGGGCGGAGACACCGCTGCGGCTCTTGTGGACAAATTTGGCAGTTCGGCAAGCGGGAATTCGGGTTTTTCGTCGAAGCGTTTCATTCTCGTTACGCTGGATCCCGTCAGTTTGGGAGGCCCTTCTTCGAGGCAGGAGCAGGGCTTCGCAAACACTTCATGGATCAATGTTTATTCAACCGCAAAAAGAGGCAGATGCAACACGCTTGCAAGAATGGGCAAAAGGTGGGGACGGGCATCAAACGCAGATGAGAACATTGATGTCAATGAATTCAAGAGTTCATATCGATCGTCGGGGAATGCCCTTCTACCTGAATTCGGTCACTGCGAGACTGGTGAGATGTATGACGTGGCACAGGATCATATCGAGGAAAAACTGCAGGATTACTGTGGACCGGGTTATCGGCTTCCCAAGTGTCAAATCGTCAATGGTAAATGTGTGTTCGATTGATCGTCCAATCGGTTAGATTCAATCATTCAATGCCCTTGTCGGTGTCGTGTTTTTCTGTCTCTTGACGAAAAAGAGCACAAAATCCGGCGGTCGAAGCAATCGAACTTGACCCGCATGGCTCACGAAACCCGCGGTGAGGTGTGTTTTTCGGTGTTTTCACGGCCGGTGGCCACGATGACGCGCTGAAGGCGCCATTCGTCGGGGGTTCCAGCCGGATCGAGCACGGTTTCCGTGCGCCAATCCGCGCGCCAAGTCATTTTCGCGGATGCCGCGTGCACCTTTCCCTATGCCGCGGACACACCTCCCCGGCAGCGTTCCGGGTGAAGCCGTGCGAGAGGGGGAATTCCGGGCCGGAGCGCGGTTACCCGGGCGGAGCACGTACCGGTGCTCGGCGCAGGATGGTCACGAGAAGGCCGGGAAGTGCAGCCGCAGCTGGTTGGCCCGCATGGTGGCCGAGGAGGTGCGACCGGCGAAAAGCCGAAGCTGTTTGCCGGGGACGAGTTTCTCGCGACTGCCATCCTGAACCGGCTTCTGCACAGGGCTCATGTCCTGAACATCCGAGGACGCAGTTACCGCCTGCGCGATCTCGAGGAATCCCTGAAACCCTGACGCCGGTTCCGGGAGGCTCCGACACTCTGATTCGGTGGCCTGTCCGGGATCGGCACCCGCCGAGACCTTCGGGTTGGGGATGGAGGAGAAAAAATTCGGCGGCCGTCGGAGGGCAACAGCAAAGACTCCTCCAGCATCATTCGTAAACCTGGGTGTCGCTTGAAACGGCCGGACGATGCCCCGTTCAGGTCAGACCCGGACCGGAACCACGGATCCCATGGCCGCCACAGGAATCGGAAAAGGGTTTCAAATAAGACCGGATTCACTTTCAAGTCCGACAGGATTCTGCAGACGAACGAAAGTTGCCGCGATCGAACTAAACCGACTTCGCATTTACCAAATCGAATACACTGTCATCGTATATTTCACCAACTATCCACATCTTCGACTTTCCCGGCTTACCGATGACCACAATATCTTGATCCTCATCAATACATTTCTTGACTTTATTGATTATGTGTCGCCGTGTTTGCTTCGTAGAAAATATCATGAACGATGTCGGATCCTTCCAACAATTTCCAACAGAAATGTCATTGATAATATCTTCCAGCTTTCTGTAACGAAGATCATGACTTGCATCGTGTTCCAATCTGAAGGCAAGAAAATACGTTTTCTTGCCTTCAATTACATCTTTGATCTTCATAGCGCTCTCCGTTGCTTTCTCTTCATAGAACAGTCCATCGACTCGCTTCCAAAACCATGGTTCGAAATTCTTGTCATGCCACGGCGACAAAAATGGGGATGTCCCGATCGATGTTGAAATTGGCCGGGTCGGCGCTGCGGTTTGATCATTAGGCCGCCCTTGTCTGGCGGTCAATGACGGTATCATTTATCGGTCTGTTGCGATGGTTCTCCGGCGCGGTCTTCAGGGCAGCCAGTTGCTTGTATGCCTTGAGACGACACAGGCCCTTCTCTGCTAACTGCATCCCGGCGCCCGTCTACCGCAGGGCCATCCGGGCATCGCGCCAGCGTTCTACGTTGTGACACACTTGGCGCACGACCCTGTAGACACTCTCGAACATGTTGGTGCAGGCGAGCGAAGCGTGAGTTCCGGCGGCAGTCAACTCAGGTCGGGCTACGCCCTCCCTTCTTTGACAGCCGCCTCCTATGCCCCGTCGGAAGGCAACGACAGAGAATCCTCCAGCATCATTCGTAAATCTGGGCGTCGCCTTATCTCGTAAATTTTAGGCATCGCTTGACAGCGGCATTCCGTGCGATCGTCTCCAGGGACTTTTTCCGGGGTTCAGGTCCGCCGATTTGCCATGCGATTCCCCCGGGCTGTGGCGATGCGCGGGCGGAGACCCTGGTACGGCCGTGCAGTCAGGTCAAATTGGCAGTGGCATTGGTCGCGAAGGGCAGATGACGTGCCGCTGTCCATCGCCGCCGAGGCCATTTTCATGCCTCCCGGGAGCCGTTTGCCCTCGGATGACCATACCCTCTCCTGCACGGCGTTTTGTGCGTGCCGCGGCTCCTGACCTGCACGTTTTCGCGGCATGGAACGCAATTCCGATCCTGCGGCGGGAAATCGTCACATTGTTTCTTCTACGGACCTGTCCGATAGAGGCCGGCAGAACTTACCGGAAGTCCAGTTGTTGTATTGAACGGCCGCCGCGATGTAATGAAGCCAGGTCACAGCGGAAAAGGATCTCGTTCATGGGGAAGAACAGTCTCAGCAACGAACAGCAGAAGCTCGTCGACGCCACCCTGGATTGCCTGGCGGAACACGGTTACCACGGGACAACGATACGAAAAATCACCGCCAGCATCGACACCAATGTCTCCATGGTGCAGTACCATTTCGGCGGCAAGGCCAACCTGATGCGGGCATCCTACCGGCACTTCCGGCAGATCACGCGAGACACGTACGTGTCCATGGCCGTAACCGATGATCCCGATCCGGTCAGGCAACTGGAGACCCGTGTAAAGGCGATCTTCAACAGCCGCGCCGTGATGGGCCGCAGGCTGACCAGGCTGTGGATCAGTTTTCTGGACCCGGTGAGCGCGGATTCCGAGATGTCGGCGATGCGGACTGAAATCTACGAGTACTACGTCCGGGAGCTGGCCGATTGCATAATCAGCATTCCCGCCGGCCGGGGCGGAAAACAATCTTCCGCTGAGGCCCATCGGCTCGCCGTGGGCATCTATTCCGTCATTGACGGGCTCTGGCTGGAGCACGCACTGAATCCATCGGGGATGTCCCCGGATGAAGCGATGGAGGTCGCGCTGGATCTCATCGGGACGAGAATCGATGTTACGTTTTCTTCCGGCCATTCCCATCCGGCCCCCGCGGAAACCTGAACCGGACTTGCCAGGCGTGCTCCTTTTCCAGAATCCCGTCGTCTCCCGCGAGCAGCCGCGGTGACGTCATCCAAGCCCGAAAAACCCGACCGTAGCAGTTGATGTGAGCTTTCCGGTGCGTTGGCTCGACTCGGGATATCCAGTTATGTCCAGGGTTTTCTGGCAGACCTATGGATTTGCCTGCTTTGACCCACATTCTCGACAGGACGTTCGGATCACGTTGATTCTCCACCAGGAGTTCCCCATTGAAACCGTGATGGTCCGCGTTCTGCAAAATGCGGTTTCTGCAAGTTTCATGAATACGGGCAGGACGTCCGCGTAAGACCAGCCTTTGCATCCGAGGCTGGCCAATTCGTCAAAATCCTCCGCGGCCCCACGGATATAGACCATCGAATTGATCGAACTGGATCCGCCAAGCACTTTGCCGCGATTGACCGGAATGTTCCGGTTGTTCAGATGGGGTTGCGCAATCCCCATGAACCCATAGTCAAATCTTGGATTTCCATACAAGGAAAGGATCCCGGCGGGAACGCGCACGCGCAGGCTCTTGTCACTCCCGCCTCCTTCGATCAGGCAGACTTTTTCGCCCTTTTGGCGCTCAGGCGGTTGGCGAGCACACACCCGGCGGAGCCGGCTTCGACAACGACATGGTCGAACTCCGATGCTTCCAGGCTCATGCCTTGTCTTCACGGCAAAAGATGGTGTGATCGTCAAAACCGATGGCGGCTACCCGGCAAAACTCAAAGGCTTCGTTCTCGGCGGAAATTACCTGACTGGTTCAACGAACTGGATTACCAAAATGAGTAAGCGTAAGCGGCACACTGCGAATATGCGGTAGGGCAATGAACGCCAATTTGTGCATCGACGTCTCGTTATTCACCCGCAGACTTGAGACTGATCGACGCGATGATCGAAGTTCCCGCTTGCGGCTTTCCCGCGATGATCGTTGCCCAGTGTTGGGACCTGCTGATTCAGGCTGCCGGGAAGCTAAGAGGTCAATGCCCGGACCGAGGCTCTTGATGCGCAAGCGGAGTGGCCGGGTACGGCGATGCGTTGGCAGGCAGTGCCAGGCGTTGGCCCCTTGACGGCATTGGCTATCGAGAGTTTTGCACCCGGGAAAGCGGAGTTCCCTTGTGGCCGTGCAAAGTCGTATGGCGTGGCAAAATCCTGTGTTGCTTGCGCCACGTAAGCACTAACAATGTCCAGGATGTGAACACCAATGCCCCTGAGCACCGCGAAAATTGGAGCGCATGACGATCATTTTGCCATCATGTGCACGTCCTTTGCGGCGACTCAGATGAGCCAGCGAAAGCAGCCTACCCAATTTGGTAATTCAAGAATGTCTCTTTCTCGGCAACGCTCACACGGAACATCCAGGCCTCGTGCGTGGCGCCCGTAATTCACAACTCGATCTGATCACGATGGGTGTGAGAAGAGCTCCCGTTTCTGTCCGGTCAAGAGATTTGCACTTGCAATCACGTAAATGGGAAACTCGCTTTGAGATGAACTGCCAGACTCAGAGTGGTGCGGAGTTTGGCGACCTCGGCTAACGAGGTCGTGTTTGGACACGGTAAAGGACGCGGAAATGTCATTGGAGAAAACGGACACCCTGGTTGTTGGAGGGGGACAAGCCGGCATCGCACTGAGCGAACATCTCGGTAGGAACGATGTTCCGCACCTGATTCTGGAAAAGAACCGGACGGCGGAAGCCTGGCGCACCGGCCGTTGGGACGCCCTGGTCGCCAACGGCCCCGCATGGCATGACCGTTTTCCAGGTCTGGAGTTTACAGGCGACAACCCGGATGCGTTTGTGTCCAAAGACCGGGTCGCGGAGTACCTGGTTGAATATGCCGAGATGGTGAACGCACCGATCCGCGAAGGCGTCGAAGTTCTCAAGGCCGAGCGGATGCCCGGCGAAGGTTGTTTCCGCGTTGAGACGTCTCAAGGCGTCGTTGAAGCCAGGCGTATCGTTGCCGCCACCGGCGCGTTCCAGCACCCGTCCATTCCACCGATTGTGCCCGAATCCGCAGGTGTCGGGCAGCTTCACTCCTTCGACTACAAAAACCCGGGCCAGTTGGCCGAAGGAGCTGTCATGGTTGTTGGCGCCGGATCTTCCGGCGCACAGATCGCCGACGAGTTGAACCGCGCCGGGCGCAAGGTCTTCCTCTCGGTTGGCCCGCATGACCGTCCGCCTCGCCGGTATCGCGGGCGCGACTTTGTCTGGTGGCTGGGCGTGATGGGCCTGTGGGACCTGGCGGCGGCTGAACCTGGAACCGAACACGTGACCATCTCTGTGAGCGGCGCCTATGGCGGGCACACCATGGATTTTCGCCGTCTTGCCAACGAGGGCGTCACCCTTGTTGGCCTGACCCGGAGCTTCGAAAACGGCGTCTTGAGGTTTGCCGACGACCTTCGGCGCAACATTGCCGCCGGTGACGCCAACTACATGGGAATGCTGGATCTGGCGGATGCCTATGTCGCGCGTACCGGTCTCGACTTGCCGGAAGAGCCTGAAGCACGCGAACCGTTTGCCGATCCCGACTGCCTGACCAACCCGATCAGCTCGATCGATTTGGCCGGGGAAGGCATCAGCACGATCATCTGGGCCACGGGATTCCGTCAGGACTTTGGCTGGATCAAGGCCGATGCATTCGACGACAAGGGCGCGCCGATCCACCAACGTGGTGTCTCGATTGAACCGGACATCTATTTTCTTGGCCTGCCCTGGCAGTCACGGCGTGCATCGACCTTTCTTTGGGGGGTCTGGCACGATGCGAAGTACATCGCGGATCAGATCGCGACCCAGCGGGCCTATGCCGATTATGACGGCGAGGCGGCCATCATCATGTCCGCTGCAGAATAGTGTCATCACGTCAGGACCACGAAATGGCTCAAATTCGCATGTTTTTGCCAGGACACGCCGTGTTTCGCGGTGACATGCAGCGCGACAATCAAGGTGGCGGTCTCATGTGAGGGGGTTGGTCCGGCGGTCCTGCTCGGGCGCGACATGTGCGGTACCGGCAATTGCCCCTTGTCCAAGACAGATCTATCCTGGACAACCTGTCCCAGTCTTCCGGCGAACCCTCGTGCGACAGCTTGAACCGTGATTGTCGTCGAGGGCAAATCTTTTGGGAATTGTATCGAAAAGTCACATTTGAGCGACCATTCGATCAATTTCACGGGTCGCAGGGATTGCCAACGCAAACGCCCCTCGCCGTGCAGAAGCGCCAATCCCGAATGCCATGACGTTGCGGGCCGCGTTCAGTTCCGCATTGTCCGCGTGGCCGCAGGCCACGCACGTGAATTCAGCCTGCGACGGGCGGGAGGCCTTGTCCACCCATCCGCAATCATTGCAGGACTGTGAGGTAAAGGCAGATCGATCTCCACCACCGCGCACTTGTCGGAAAGCTTCTTCATCATGCCATGCCAGCCGGTGCTGAGTATCTCGCGTTTGAGACCTGACTTGGCCTTCACCTTCGTGCCGGGGTTGTCGAACGTGCCCCTTGCCGAGCGGGTCATCCCCGCCGTGTTGAGTTTCTCGACAATCACCGTGCTCGCCCGGTTCGCGATTTGGCGGCTGACCCGGTGTTGCCAGTTCTTGCGGTTGGGAAGGGTCCCGCGTCTTTGCCGTCACACGGACGGTTTGACGGAAACCCTGTCACCTTCCGACGGCCGTCTTCAGGCGGGCCATTGTCCGGCCCACCTCCGGATTCTCGGCAGCCAGGTCAGCAAGCTGTTCGGGCGTGAACCGCGCGCGGGCTAGGTCCCAGCCAGTGCGTCTCTTGTGATCTCTGGCTTTCGGGTCGATGCCGGAATGGAGAAGCAGTTGTCCGGATTCCGCGGCTCCTGGGCTGGTACCACCTTCAGCGAGAGCGTGAAGCGCGGTCCAGTTCCGGGGAGCACCAGAAAGCCGGGTGTCAATCGACGGTACCGCCGCGCGAAAGTTGCCGCAAGCAATGCTGAAACACCACAATCGAGACGGTGAAACTCGAGAGCGACTCCTCCGCAAGACACTGACCCCCAGCTACTTGGTGCTCCCCTCCAGGTGGTGGGCGTGGCAGGATGCGGCTTCTCCCACCGGGCGTAGAGCAATATTGCGGTGAAGGGCAGGCCGTTCTCGGGGATGATCCGGGCAGCGGCAATGGTGCCGACGGCGCTCACCGCGATTTCGTCCGGACCCGGCCCCCTGCCCTGCGGGATGTTTCTGAACCCGACGACGTCCACCTGATTCGACAGTCTGCAGATGCGTGCGCCGCGGTTGTCGTGTTCCCGCTCCCATGAATCCCCGTACAGGCGCGCCTTCCGGATGAGGGCCACATCGCAACCGGAATCCATCAGGATCTGCAACTGATGGCTGTTGACGCTGCATCGGGAGTAGAAGAAGATCGTCTACTCCCAGGACAGTGATCGACGGAGGAAATACTGGGGAATGATCTCGACATGTTGTTAGCCATCCAGAAAGAGTCGATCAAAAGAACCGGGAGAAGGGAGGGTTGGAATTGGGCAGTGACACCTTAACGATTAACGGTATCGAATATCATCGGCCTGCACAGACCGTCGCTGTGGTTGGGATCGACGGCTGTGATCCCAAGTATATCGAACAAGGCTTGGAGGACGGCATTATTCCGAACATTGAGCGGATGATCAGCCAAGGGTTTTATTGCATCGCCGATAGTGTCGTTCCTGCGTTTACTAACCCCAACAATGTATCGATCATCACTGGCAGCCCCCCGTCTGTCCATGGCATTTCGGCCAATTTCTTCATTGACCCGGAAACCGGCGAAGGCGTTGAGATGACCGATCCGAAATACATTCGGGCGCCGTCTGTCCTTGCGGAGTTTTCCCGCAACGGTGCGAAAGTCTTATCGATTACGGCAAAGGACAAACTTTGCCGGCTTTTGGGCAAGGGCATCGATATCGCCGGCGGCAGCATGAATTTTTCATCGGAAAAGGCCGATCAATGTACCCTTGCGAAAAACGGGATCGAAAACGTGGATTCACTGGTCGAAATGCCGCTGCCCGATGTCTATTCTGCGGATCTGTCGTTATTTGTTTTGGAAGCGGGGGCAAGAATTCTGGAACATGATCGCCCGGATCTCATATACCTCTTTACCACCGATTTTATTCAACACAAGTACGCCCCGGGAACCAGCGTTTCCAACAAATTCCTTAGTCACGTCGACGGCGCCATCGGACGATTGATCGATCTGGGAGCCGTCGTGGGCGTTACGGCAGATCATGGAATGAGCGAGCGGATGACACCTGATGGTTTGCCGAATGTGATCTATCTTCAGGATGAAATCGACAAAGAGTTCGGTGCCGGTGCGTATCGGGTCGTGCTCACCTTCAAGGACCAATATGTGGTCCACTGTTCTTTCATCGGCGGATATACGGGTGTGCATTGCCAGGCGGCGACGTCAACCGAGGGATTGATCGATTTCGTCTTGACGATCCCCGGCATTGAGGCTGCCTACGACAGACGGACGGCATGCGAGATCTTCGACCTGCCACCAGATCGTCAACCCGATGTCGTCGTGATTAGTTCCGGGGATACGGGAATCGGGTCATCGGAGTCCGAGCACGATTTTTCTGCTTTGCAGGGATTTCCTTTGCGGACCCATGGAGGTGTTTCCGAACAGCAGGTACCGTTTATCATATCTGCGCCTCTGAACGATTCTTATGTCACTCGGGCCGTATCTGGTCCCGTTCGAAACTGGCAAATTTTTGACTATGTGATAAATGGGACCCGTCGGTGACTGCTCCCCTCCCTGAAGGACGGGGCTTCCTGCTTCTCAGGCTGCGGCGGACAGCGTGTCCGACGCGAGCCTCCACAGGCAGAGACGGACAGCCCTTCCGCCTTCATCTTCAGGATCCCTTGCCACCTGATGTTCCGGGCGGCGTTGATGTCGCGGTCATGCGCCCGCCCGCAGGACCGGCACGTCCGGTGCCGCAGCGAAAGGGGCATGTCCCCGACCCCGGATCCGCAACGCGAACAGGTCTTGCTGGACGCAAACCACCGGTCAATTCTCACCAGATGCCTGCCTGACCATTCGGCCTTGTATGCAAGCTTGCGAACCAGCGCCCCCCATGCCGCATCGGCGATGTGCCTGGCCAGTTTCCTGTTCCCGAGCATGTTCCCGACTTTCAGCGTCTCCACGCAGACCGCTTGGTTCTCGTCAATCAGTCGTCTCGACAGCTTGTGCTGGAAGTCGTTGCGTGCGTTGGTCGTTCTTTCATGTGCCCTGGCGACAAGCGCACGCGCCTTGCCGCGGTTGGCCGATCCCCTCCTCTTGCGTGACAGTGCCTTCTGCTTGCGCCTCAGGTTGGCCGCCGCGCGCGTCACGAAACGGGGATTGTCCACCTTCCCGCCCGAACTCGCGCTCACCAGATGGGCAATCCCCATGTCCAGCCCAACCACCCTGTCCGCATCGATCGACGTCGCCGGCTCCGGCACAGGCTGCCCGTCATCGACCAGGATCGAGGCGTGGTACTTGCCCGTCCGGGCGCGCGATACCGTGACCGTCTTGATCCGGCCCGCGATCTCGCGGTGCAGCACCGCCCTGACCGTCCCCACCTTCGGAAGGTAGAGGCTGCGCCCGTCCACGACCTTGACTCGCGGCGGGTAGGACATGGACTGCCGGCCGTGCCTGTTCCTGAAGCGCGGATGGTGCCCCTGCTTCCCGAAGAACCACCCGAAGGCATCGTCCAGGTGAATCATCGCCTGCTGCAGGGCCTGGCTGTCGACGTCAGTACAACATGGGATTCAAGTACGACAAGGGTGAGGGTGTGCCGGGGGACATCGTACGCGCTCATGCCTGGATCAGCCTGTCTGCGGAACAGGGCGACGGGAGAGCCAGGAAATCGCGGAGCATCATTCGGGACTCCTTGACCCCGGATCAGGTTGGCGAAGCCGAAGCGCTCATCCGTGAACTCGATGCCATGATTGACAACAACTGATCGCGGCGGTCATGCCGACGATTTCCTCACCTAGACTTGCCGGCGTTTTTCCAGCATGTCGCGGAAACGGTCTACCGTCTCCTGCGGGGCCGTATAGCTGTGATCGTCGTCTGGAAAGATGCCATCCTTCACTTCCCGCACGTAGGCCCTCAGGCCGTCTACGGCGACATCGGTCAGGTTCGCGTAACGCTTCGTGAACTTCGGCTTGAAATCAGTAAAGACTCCCAGGAGGTCGTAGCTGAGCAGGATCTGTCCGTCGGTACCCGCCCCGGCCCCGATTCCGATGGTCGGAATCTCAAGCTCCGATGATATCAGCCGTGCAATGGGTGCCGGCACGGCTTCGAACTCCAGCATGAAACAGCCGGCATCCTGAATCGCCAACGCGTCCTCCAGGATTTCCATGGCTGCCTCCGGTGTGCGGCCCTGGATCCTGAAGCCGCCGTACATGGCAACGCGATGCGGAGCCAGCCCAATATGGCTCGCGGCCGGAATGCCGGCATCGACAAGGGCCTTCAGGATGTTCTGTTGGCTCCTGCCGCCCTGCGGCTTGACCGCATCACACCCCGCGTCCTGCATGAAACGCGTTGCATTGGTCAACGCCCGCTCGATCGTATTGTAGCTCTGGTAGGGCATGCACCCGAGGGAAAACGTGTTGGGCGCCCCCCTTCGTACGGCCTGGGCATGCAAAATCATCATGTCCATGGTTGCCGGAATCGTCGAGGAATGCCCATGGGCGATCATCGCCAGGCTGTCGCCCACGACGACAACATCCACGCCGGCGGCTTCGGCCCACTGCGCCGACGTGTAGTCGGGTACGGAAGTATAGACCATCTTCTCGCCCGACGTCTTGGACGCGCGTATGTCCTCCAGGGTACGCTTTTTCCTGTCGCTTCCGTCCATTTCTTTCCACAATGCCGGCTGCGGTCCGCCCGCGATTGAATTGAGCTCCGGTGACGGTGTGACGCGGGTGCAGGCAGGTCTAGTTCGCCGCAACCGGTACCTGATCAGGCCGGCGGCCATCGGGAGTCCGGGCCGTGCGACGCAGGTCCGTCTTGACGAACCGCGTGTCGTATCCGTTGAAGAGATGGCCCAAGAGGCCGCGGTCGAGGTCGGAAGTCCCGAACAGCCAGTCCATGATCGGAAACGTCAGGTTCATGTTGCGTTCCATCATCAGCGACTGGTTGTGGTGTGCCGTGTGGTGCCGACGGATCGTGTTCACGAACGGCATGTTGCGTACGAACCAGTTCTCGTCGACGTGGCAGCAGAAATGCATGAACTCGTAGACCAGGTACATTGACGTGGTCGTCGTGATCACGAGCCATCCCACATTCGGTGTGAACAGCCAACCGGCCACGAGTGCGATCGGTATCGACATGCAGATGAAGGTCACCAGGGCAAAGGGCGGAAAAAAAGTCACGCGCCAATCATGCTGTCCTGCAAACCGCATCTCATCGTCGGTAAAGAACTGATGATGCATCATCGTGTGGCGCATGTAGATGGCCCGCAGTACCCTGACCTTGTGCGGCCTGTGCATGACGTAAGTATGCAGGAACCATTCAAAGAAGTTGGCGCCAAGGAAGGTCACCGGCACGATCAGCAGTTCATACCAGTGGACGTTCTCGATGCTCTGGAGATAAATCGTCAGCGCCGCGGCACCCATGGCGTATATTACCGTGACGTGGAGCCAACCGTTGTACCAGCCGACAATTCGTCGGCGGTAGGTATCGCGATACCTGCGTTGCCTGTCCGACATTCGCGATTGTTCAAGTTCCTGCATCATTGTTCCGTCCTTCTGGGCATTCACCGTCCAGCTCGGAGGTTCGCGAGGGCCCGGTCCACGTCAGCCGATGTCATTTCCCATTCGTTTCCGAAAAAGGCGACGACCCTGGACATGAACGCCGCGCACTCGGTCATGGCCCGTTCTTCGTCTCCGAGATGATCCGCCAGAATCGCAAGTGCCAACTGCAACGGCCCGTTGCCCTCGTAGCTCCACTCGAACCCCTGCCTGGTAAAGGTGCGCAGGCCAAGGCGCGGATCCAGCGCCACGCCATCCACAGTGACCTCGGCCCCGTCGATGTTACGCTCACCCCTGTAGGTGCGACTGACCATTTTCGTTCCGAATCGCTTGCAAACTTCCGGCCAACTGATAATATATAACTAACATATCATATGCAATCGTATGGAAGTCGCGATGTCCGGACCGTTGGCAGTCATTGACTACCAGGTGTTGTCAGGTTTTTTCCTGGGCGCCTGTGTTGTCGTGTGGTCGATCGTCATGATCACCGGGTTCTTCCCCAGGACGGCTGGCCCGGCAGCGGCCCGTGGCCTGCTCAGCGGTATCCTCCTCAACGCTTCGATTTTGGCCATACTCGCCCTGTTGGCAACGCTGGCAGTCACGACCCTGGCGCTGCCGTGGGCGGTGAGTGTGATCGCGGCCGGACTGGCCATTCTCGGAGCACCCTTTCTCGTCCAGTTCCTGCCGACATGGTTCCGGAACTCACGTCTCGGACTTCTCGCCGTGCTGGTGTCTTGTGCGGCGGTCCTGTTCATCCTTTCGGATTCCATTCCCCTCTGAACGGAGAATGCAATGCCGCCAAGAATTCGGGCACTTCTAACCCTTCTGGTCATCGTTTTCGGCGCATTCCTGTGGTCGATGCGCGAGAGGATTTCGATGGATTCTTCTCCCGAGTTGCTGTTCGGCCTGATGGCATTCATGTGTGTCTCCGTGTGGCTGTTCCCCGAAGTGAAGAAAGATGAGCACCGCGGCCGGCGCCGGCAATGACCTGCCGGACGACGCGAGACCGTTGCCGGTCCGTGCGCAAGCTGTTTCGATCCCGTCGCAAAGATCGAAGCGGCCGGTGTTCGGCCTGGAGGCCGTATGCGTCCGCGCGACGATCATAACTGTGACCTCCGGTTGGAACAGCGGCATCCGTCACGGAGTCGATCGCATCATGGCGACATCGCAATGATGGCCCGTTCCGGGCGGACCAGGCATGACCTGGTGTTGGGCACAACTCACGCGATGGAGAAAAGGCCGATGAACTGTGGAGAAAACCCGCGAGGCACTCGGCCGTAACCGGAATCGCGGAAGAGTGGCAGCATACCCTGCCGAACCTCGACGCTTACTGGATGCCGTACACCTGCAACCGTAAATTCAAGAAAGATCCGCGTCTCATTGCCCGCGCAGACGGCTGCGATTTCCATGATGTCGATGGCCGGGTAATCCTCGACAGCGCTTCGGATCTCGTATGATCGAGTTTCGGGTACGATCGGCCCGAGATCATTGAAGCCATGACAAGGCAGCTGCACGTGCTTGATTATGTACCGCCGTTTCAGTTCGGCCATACCTCGGCATTCAAGTTTGCCAGTGTCCTGAAAGATATCATGCCGGACGGGCTTGACCAGACTTTCTTCAAGAATTCCGGCCCGGAGTCCGTCGGCACCGCATTGAAGATGGCGCGCGCCTGCTGGCAGCTGTAAGGACAACCGCAAAAGTCCGCCCGATCGGCCGCGGTTGTGGTGATCACGGCGGCAACTCCGGCGGAACGAGTGTAGGCGGTACCGGGCTCAACAGAAAGATGTACGGGTCTTTGGTGGAGGCAGATCGCCTTTGCCACGCCCTCCTTGCGCAAAACACGTTTTCGTGCGGCATACCGGAGCCATGCATCGAACTCGCGGAGGAGCTCGAGGAAATCATCGCACTGCATGATGCATCATTTGTTGCTGCCGTGATTCTCGAACCCGTCAGCGTGTCCAGCGGCGTGATCATTCCGCCGGACGGCTATCTCAATGCATACGGGAGATCTGCGACATACATGAGATTCTCCTGATTCTCGACGAGGCCATCACGGGATTCGGGCGAACCGGTGCTGCCTTCGGCGGGGACCGCTTCGACGTCATTTCCGATATCATGACAATGGCCAAGAACCTGCCAATTGCGGCCGTGCCCTTGGGCGCCGTGGCTGCCCGGAAGGAACTCCATGACCTGTTCACGGAGCAGGGCGGCAAAGACGACCTCATCGAGTTCTTTCATGGCCACACGTGTTCGGGTCATCCGCTTGCCTGTGCCGCAGGACTGACAGCCGTGCGGATCTTCGTTGAAGACAAAATGGTTCCAAAAAGTCCGTGACATGTCGCCATATTTTAGGACGTAATTTACTCCCTGGCTGATCTGCCCGGCGTTGTCGAAATCCGGAACATTGGCATGGTTGCGGCATACAGATTGAGGCAAATCCCGGTGATCCCGGACGCCGACCTTTCGATGTCATGCCGAAGTGCTGGGAGAAAGCCATGTATGCAGGGTGCGGCGGCGATGTGATCGTTGTCGCACCACCCTTCGTTGACGACGTCACCGGGATTCTGTGCGAATCGACAACGAAAATGGGCTGAGCCGTTCACAGGCGGAAATCACGTACCGGACCGGTCCCGACGAGCGACCGAACAGGGGCTCGACAGGCCAAGAAACCGGGACTTGAGATTGGGACGGAATTCGTTCACGCATACGTTGTCCCACGTACGAAAACTGTCAGATACTTTTTTCGCGAGGCCAAGGAGTTTGCTGACATTCCCGAGATTCTTGCCACGGGATTCATTGGTTGCACTGATGGAATGGGCATGCACCAGGGCTTTGCAACGTACCTCGAAGCCGGCGAGGGAAGTCACGGAATTCGGATCTGCGTCAGCCACGATGCGCCAACGCCACCCGGTTTGACGGTAACGGTCCGGGCAAAGGTGTTGTCGGTCGACGGGAAAAGGCTGACCTGGCACGTTGTCACCCACGACGGGATCGACGAAATCGGTTGGGGCTCCCATACACGCGCGTTGATCGATCTTGACCGCTTTTGCCGACGGCCCAGGAAAAAGTCGCAACGATGAAATGACGGATGACCAAACTGGCTGCTCGCGTTTGCAATCCCGTGGCCCCGGCAGCGCGTCCGCCAATTTGCCGTTGTTGAGCTGGATCCGGCTGTTGAGGTCTTCCGGGATCAGGACATACCGGACGTAAGCGGAGAACAGGAACATGTTCTTCTGCCGGACTGTCGTGGCCCGGAAATCCGTGTTTCAGAGGCATCAGGCCGGGCCGCGAAAAAATTTGATCCGGGCATGATCGCAGGATGGAAGTTGTGCAGGATATTTCACGGATCACTTGAAAAATCTCTCCGGATGTGAGAGCGCATTCCGGATGGACCAGCAACGGATCTTGGGTACATACAAGGGCCTTAGGGGAGAAAGCGGGCCGTCCCTTACGGACAGAGCATATCTGCAGATCGAGGAGATGATCGTCACGCTCCAGCTCGAACCCGGGCAGCTGTTCTCCGAAGCGGATCTGATGTCCGAACTTGGCATCGGGCGTACGCCCATACGGGAAGCGCTGCAGCGCCTGGCATTCGAGGGCCTGGTCATCATTATGCCGCGTCGCGGTGTCATGGTCTCGGAAATCAACCACTTCCGCCAGTTGCAATTGCTCGAATTACGCCGCGAGGTCGAGCGCATGATCATGCGCGATGCCGCCCGCCGTGCGAACTCCGGGGAACGTGACGCCTTTGCCCGGCTTGCCAGCGACCTCCATGCAGCCGCGGAGGCCGACGACGACGTGGCGTTCATGCGTCTGGATCTGAAATTCAACGAGATGACTGTCGCCGCATGCCGAAACGAGTATGCCGCCAAGACGATGCAACTCATGCAGGGGCTTGCCCGCAGGTTCTGGTACCAGCATTACCGCGAAGCCCTCGACCTGAAGCGATGTGCCAATCTTCATGCTGCGGTCGCGAGGGCAATCGCGGCGGGTCGAAGTGATGATGCGGCCCGGGCTTCGGACCAGTTGATCGACTACATGTCCGAATTTACACGCGCGAGCCTTTGAACGGTTTCGGATAGTCTCAGGCTGCTACACCTTTGCGCCTAATCGGAACTTCATCGCCGGATTTGAAAATTGCCCAATGATATCAGAGAAGTATCTGATACCAGGCTGGACTCGTACTGGGAACAATCCCGGTCGGATCAATGTCCATCAGTTGAAATGCCCGGGTCTGCAGCGGCGTCGGTTCCGACATCAGCGGAAACCGATACCCCCGCCAGGCCGGTATGGCCACCTCGTTCAGCGTCAGCGTGGCCAAGTCGGCGAGAAGCGTCGTCAGTCTGTGAACCGGCAGCCAGTCGGAGGTCAGTTTTGTGCCAGCCTTGATCCTGGCGCTCTCCGAGACCCGGGCAGGCGCCACCGGCGACTTGTGTTGTGCCCGGTGTTTGGTCCCGGAATATTCAGGCTTGAAACGGCGGGTTTGTCCCATGTTCCCTGCCGACAGTTTTTTCAGTGGATCCGGGACAGTCCGGGACGAGTTTTCTTTCCCAGGAGCCACCACCCCCGCGCAGCGTCGGCCCTGTCGCGAAAGTGAAATGGTGTTTGCGGCGTCGGTTCCAAAGATGTGATCTGTCGGCAGGTCGGGGCAATCGAGGTTCGCAGAGCAATGGCGCGCTCAGTCACCCGCATATTCCGGGATCCAACACCAGCTCGTGGTGCCGTCCCGAGGATTGAGCCAGGAGGTCTCGAAATCCGGCTGGCGCGGCAAACGACTCGGCAGCAAACTGGTCAGGGTCGCCGAAAATTCGGGTGTGACGAATCCCGCAGAATCAATGGCTTGGAGGGATTTTACTCAAGAGAGTCTTTCAAGCAGCCACCCTGTCCGGTCAAGAACGATGTCAAGCAGCTGTTTTTGGCGCAGGCTGGCCGCGGCAGGCTGCTTTCGCTCACCTGTCGCTCTTTCCGACTGGAGGGAGAGCTGGCGATCCTGACGGGTGAGACCAAGACCGGTCCAATCACCGTGGCACTGCGCGAACGCCTGGAACGCGAAAAACGCCGGCAGGGCGCCGCGGCCCGCGCCCGGGAACTGCGCGCAATCGCGGAGCGTTGTGCCAGGCACATGGGGCCGGGACCGTCCGCCGCGGAGCACGGCGACATGCTCTGTGACGAGCAGGGCCTGCCCAGGTGATCGTTGATACCTCGGCCGTTCTGGCCATCCTGAAACGGGAGCCCGACGAGGACCGCTACGCGACAGCGATCCTTGCAGCAGCCCCGCGCCGCATGCCGGTCGCGAACGTGCTGGAGGCGGCCATCGTGGTCGAGAGCCGGGGCGAGCCGGAGGCTGAGAAAAGAGCGGTCGGGATCCGGCCGTGGTTCTTCAGCCCTGCCGTTCGGAAAAGATCGGGGCAGGGATGTTGTTAGTGGCTGAACTAATGCGCGGCATTCTGGGTGGTTTGCCGCGTTTTTTTCCCTATTGCGGCGATCCTGTTGTGTCGACCCTATCGTAGCGCCCCCGTTGTTTCCGTCCTTTTGTATCGGAGCCCTGTTGCCGCCGGTCCGGGATGACGGTTCGGCCTTTAGCGGGATAACCGCGGCGCCGGCCCTGACGCCTGGCACCGGGAACGGGTGACGCTCCTCCGCCCGGACCGGGCGGCCCTGTTGTCAGTCCTGTTGTGTAACGGGTCCGGATCCGGGGTCGCGGTTTCCGGCCGGAGGGTGCAGAAGCGGCGTCGGAGAGAGCGATGCGGCACCGGCCAAAGTTCACGGAAAGAACACCGGCGCCGCACCCGGAGAACCGGTCATGGTGACCGGGTTCCTGCCTATTATCAGGCAGTTCGGTGTCCGGGTCCACCCCGCTCTGACGGCGGCGGATGTGTTCACAGGGCCGGGTTTTCATCTGCAAGCGGTGCCGCGCCCAGGTCATTCTCTGCGCGCGCTGCGATCACGGTCATCAGTATTGTTCGAAGTCCTGCAGTGCGGAAGGCCGCCGCGCGCGTCGCCGCGAGGCCAACCGCCGGCACGCGAACACCGAAACGGGACGGAGGCTGAACCGGGAGCGCCAGAAGCGCTTCCGGATACGCCGGGCGGAGGAGGAACGCCGTCGCCGGATGCACCCTGTTGAAGCGGATGTCGCCACCGTCCCGGAGCGGACTTCGAAAGATTCCGTAACGGACCATGGTTCCCCGGCCCCGAAACTCCCGGTTATCGGGTCGAAACCACCGTGGTGGCGTGATTCGGCGCCCCGGTGCTCACGATGCGGGCGGGCCTGCACGGGCCTGGTGCGTGCAGACGCATGGCCACGGCCCTCGAGACGGCGAAAGGAGTGACAGTTCCATGGCAATCGACCAACAGACCCGCAGCGAGATCCTGCGCCTGCACCGGGCCGAAGGCTGGCCCGTCGGGACCATCGCGCGGCATCTCAACATCCATCACAGCACGGTGAGACGTGCGCTCGGCGGCGCCGGTGTGCCGCGCCGTTCGCGGACGAAGATGATCGACCCCTACATCCCGTTCATCACGGAACAGTTCGAGAAGGAACCGGGCCTCTCGGCCAGGGTTCTCCACGAGCAGGTCCGGCAGCGGGGCTACACCGGCGGGCTGGACCACTTCCGCCACCTCCTGCGCGACCTCGGACTGAGGCCGCAGAAGAAACCCGAGGCGTCGATGCGGCTCAACTTCCTCCCGGCCGAGCAGGCCCAGGTCGACTGGGTCGATCTCGGGCGGGTCACCATCGGCCGGGCCGAGCGCAAGCTGATGGGCTTCGTCATGACCTTGAGCTATTCACGGTGCAGCTTCCTGCGCCTGTCCTACACCGCGGACATGAGCGCCTTCCTCGCCGGCCATGTCGCCGCCTTCGAAGCCTTTGGCGGTGTTCCCCGTTCCCTGCTCTACGACAACCTCAAGAGCGTGGTGACCGCGCGGCGCGGCCCGGCCATCACCTACAACCCGACATTCCTCGCCTTCGCCGGCCATTATGCCTTCGAGGCACCGGTCACCTGGCCGCGCCGGCCACAGGAGAAGGGACGCGTCGAGCGGAATATCCGCTATGTCCGCTCGGCATTCATGGCCGGGCGCGACATCAACACCCCGCTCGACCAACTCAACGCCGACGCCCTGGAATGGTGCTTCGGCCCGGCCCTCGAGCGCCCGTGGCCGCAGGATGACGATATCACGGTCGGGGACGCCTTCGCCCGGGAGCGCGAGCTGCTGGTCCCGCTGCCCGATGTACCCTTCCCGACCGACGAAATCTGCCCGGTGCGGATCGGAAAGACCCCCTATGCCCGCTTCGACACCAACGATTACAGCGTACCGCACAAACATGTCGGCGCCACCCTCACGGTCGTGGCCTCTCCCGAGCGGGTCCGCATCCTCGACGGGGAGCGCGAGGTCGCGGCCCACAAGCGCTCATGGGACAGCAAGCGGCAGATCGACGATCCCGAACATGTCAAGGCGCTCATCGCCAGCAAGCGGCACGGACGGGCCATGGGGACCCGGGACCGGCTGATCCGCGCCGTCCCCCGTGCACAGGGCCTCCTCGCCGCCGCAGGCGCGCGCAACGACAACGTCGCGACGATCGCGCGAACCCTGACACGCCTGCTCGACAGTCATGGCGCCGATGAACTCGACCGGGCCATCGCCCGCGCGCTGGAGCGCGGCTCGCCCCATCCCAACACCGTCATCCGCATTCTCGAGACCGACCGCGGCGCCGGCAGGCTGCCGCCGGAACTCGGAGCCGATGCCGCCGACCCCGGCATCACCACCCCGCGCGCGACCGGCCTCGAAGCCTATGAACGCGCCATGAAGAACAGGAAGAAAGGAAAACCGGAATGATCACCCTCGAGGACCGTGCCCGTGCTCTCGGCCTGCATGGACTGCTCGCCCGCTGGGGAGAGGTCGCCGAGGCCGACTGGCTCGAGGACCTCATCACCAACGAGGAGCACGAGCGACGCGCCCGCAGCTTCGAACGACGACGCGCCGCCGCCCGGCTCCCGGCCTTCTCCCCACTGGCCGACTTCGACTGGACATGGCCGCGCGACATCGACCGCGAAGCCATCGGTGAACTGATGACCCTCGCCTTCATCAGCCGTGCAGACAACGCCGTGCTCGTCGGCGGGCAGGGAACCGGAAAGACCATGATCGCCGCCAACATCGCCCACCAGGCGCTCCTGCGCGGACACACCGTGCGGTTCGAGGCCGCGCCAAACCTGCTCGCAGACCTCGCCGCCCTCGACAGCAGGCAGGCGCTCCTGCACCGCCTCACCGTGCTCGCGCGCCCGCGCCTCCTCGTCCTCGACGAAATCGGCTACATCAGGCTCGACAGCCGCCTCGCCGACATCCTCTACACCATCATCGCCCGGCGCTACCGCAGACGCTCCACCATGATCACAACATCCCTCGGCTTCGCACAGTGGGACCGGGTCTTCCCCGGCGCCGCCGGAATCGCCGCCGCCGTCGACCGCCTGACACACAAGGCGACAATCGTCGCCATCGACAGCGACTCCTGGAGGTTGCGCCATTCCGGGAACTGACCGCCCGCGCGTCGACTTCGACGCCCTCAAGCGCAGGCCCTTCGAAGACATCGCGGCACAGTGGGGATATGCCCGGGACCTCAAGGCCTCGACACGCAACTGTCCCGTGTTGCGGGCCGACGGACAGCCAAAGCTCGTCCTCGGGAAACGCGGCAACGGACACTGGGTCTACTTCAACACACAGGACAACACCGACAACGGAACCATCATCGACTTCATGGTCAACAGGGGCCTGACCTTCGCCGATATCCGGGACCGGTTCGCACCGTCCCAAACCACCGCCCCGCAGGCCGCGGCATCCTTCCGCGACACCTGGAAGGCCGCGAAACCCCATCCCGCGCCGCCATGGCTGATCAGCCGCGGCATCACGGCGCACACGCTGAAAACCACACGCCCGACCATCCGCTGCGACCGGAACGGACGGGTCCTGTTCGCCCACCGGGACCGGCACCGCTCTCTCACCGGCTTCGAGATCGCGCCCCCCGACGGGCCACGCCGCTTCGCAACCGGCGGAACACGGGCCCTCTGTGCCATCCACGCCGCAACACAAGCCGCATCCCTGCGGGCGCTCGTCGTCACCGAAAGCGGCCTTGATGCTCTCAGCATCGCTCAACTCGAACACTGCCCGCCCGACCATGCCTTCCTCTCCACCGCAGGCGCGCCGTCACGATCCCAGTGCGCCCAGATCCAGCATGCCGCCAATATCCTTCCAAACCTCGAGGCCCTCGTGCTCGCACAGGACGGCGACGAGGCCGGGGACCGACAGGGCGAAGCCATCCGCAAAGCCGTCGTCCTGCCCGATCACGTCAGGCTCGAAAGACGCAGACCTCCCGACAGCATGGACTGGAATGACATCGTCAGGGAATGAGCGGCAACGCTCCCGAGCAAGGCCGCGGCACCGGGCCGAAACCCCGAAAAGCCCGATGAAAGAAGTTCCCCGCTCGCATGGCACGTCAACCGACGCCCGAATCAAACCTCCGAAAACACCCTGCCGAACAGGCCGACGGGAAAGAAAACCGTCCAGTGCAGGCCAACCACGCACAACGAAAACATCCCCGATGGCCCAGATTCGATCGCCAGGACAGACCGACTAAACCAGAAAACGCGCAATACCACCCAAAATCCCGCGCTTCTCAAAAACCGTTAACAGATGTCCCACAGAATCGCGGAGGACACGCGAAACGGGCGGAAACGGGGGTTTTTGGTCGTCATTTCTGTTTTCGGTCCAAAAAACGGGCTGTTTTCGGAGTTCTCCGGTCCCTTGGGAGCAATCGAAGGGCATCACATGGCCGTGGCGGCCGAAAAGGAGCAGCATGTGCTCTGATTTCGGCACCGCGACATGCGCGAAGTGTAAGGACGAAACGCAGGGAACCGGCGGCACCGGGCGGGCTCCCGCGCCGGCCTGTCAAGTTCCAGAGCGAATTTTCCGGTTTCCCCCACCGAGCCAAGAGCACGGCGCCTGCATGCCGCGGCGGGATTTCCGGTCGGGACCGGATCACGGCCGGGCTGGTCGATTTTCAGAAGGGGCGTAGTTCGTGTCGCGGCACACAAACAAGTCCCGTTTGCGAAATCCTACGCCAAGCGTTCATAGGCTTTGCGCGGCTGTCGCCAAATTTCTCAGCTTGGCGGTGGCCAGTCGCCGCGGCAGGAGTGCAAGGCCGCAATCGGGCGCCGCAATCAGCCGGTCGGCGTCGATGTGTTCAAGGGCTGCACCCATGCGGGCGCGCAGGGTGTCGACCGACTCCACTTGGCTCTTGGCGATGTCGATCATGCCCAGGATTATCGTGGTGTGGCCGAACAACTCCAGTAGCCTGAGATCATTGGGCCGATGTGCATCTTCGATGGAAACGGCGTCCACATTGGCCGCGTCGAGGGCGCCGGATAAATCGAAATAGCTCGCCGGGTCGGCTTTGGCGGGGTGAGGGTCGTCGAGACCGGCGGGGTATCCACAGCAGATGTGGACAGTACGGTTGACGCCCGGTCCGACGCCGGCGAAGCAGCGCTCTATACACTCAACGCCGAATGCAAGCGCCTCATCGACCTGGCGCGCGAACAACGGTTCGTCGACCTGAATCCACGTGCAGCCAGCTTCGGCCAGGCGCCTTATTTCTATATTGAGGACCTCGGCGAGCGCCCGCGCCAGTTCCGGCCGGCTGGCATAATAATCGTTGGCAATTGTGTCGCTTATGGTCAGCGGACCCGGCACTGTAATTTTCACCTCGCGATCTGTGGCCGACTGTGCAACACGCCAGTCGGCAGGCAGAAAAGCGGGCCCAGGTTCCAGTTTTGATATGACCGTGGGGACACTGGCCACCCAGCTTCCATCGCGCATTTTTTGTTCACTAAGGTGGCGGAAGTCGATCCCTTGCACATGCCTGCAGTGATAATAGACGTAATGTTCGCGACGGATTTCACCATCGGTTGGAATGGTTATTCCGCAATCCACTTGCTCGCGAACCGCATCCTTAGTCATGCGGTCGAGCGTACGTTTCGTTTCGGCTGACTGGTCCTCCACCAGGGCATCGTAGACCATGGTCGGCGCCGCGCGCCTTTGCTCGCCCATATTGCTCCACATTGGAATTGGGGCGTCGGCGGGTTTAGGGTAGGCACCGATTGTCGTGGTCGGAATGGTCATGCCTGCGATCCCCCGGTCTTGAATGACGTCGTGTACCATGACGCCGCAAAGAAATCCCTCGCTCTTTCCCGAAGCCGAATCATTGCACGCGCTCGGATCAACCAAACAACGGGCGGCGCCCGACTTCGGTGACGGCATGTTCGCCATGACTATATGTGCAAAGTAAGCGCGTTTCGCCATGTCTTTGCTGTGTGAACGGGCTATCCGTCCGAGTGTCTCCATGTGTTTTGGCGGGGGCAATCCTTGTCTGACGCGTTCGGCATTGACAAGTTCGTGTATTCGGCTTTCCAATTGACGCAAGTCTATGACCGGTTAGACGGTTGACGGGTAAACTCCGGCTTTTGCGTCGTCGTCCCGCACGAACGGGGAGGCGCAGGCCGCAAGCAGGAACACCGCGGCGAAGTGGGCCGGACGGGATGTCCTGCAATCCGGAAGTTACTTCATGGCCGGGGACCCATCGCCGCCGCCATCCAATGATGCCACCATCATTTTGGTGCTTCCCAAGAACAGGATGAATGTCGAAACCTGACAAGGTCAATCCATGACAGCGCGGTTCTACGATCAAACCATCCGGTTGCGTGGGGATGAATGCTGGGAGTGCCGCAGAAGCAGTCAGCCAAGAAACAGCCCTTGTGTCCATTGTAATGTTCAAAATGCGCAGCCGCTGCCCCGCCGCCCCAATGAGCCCTGACAAGGGTACCAACATAACCAAACTGTCACGATTCCAGGTTTCACGGTGACATAATCGCGCCAGATCATGATTTTTCTCCATTTTTCGCGCCTGCGATCACCTCGGGCCAAAGTGCGCTGAGGTGATGGCGTCGAACGGAGGAAGCGAGACCGGAGCGTCGTCGGCGAGCGTCGCCAGCGGCAGCCAATGACCCTCGCGCAACGCGAAGACCTCAAGCGTCTGCGTATCGGGATCGACGAACCAGAGATCGCCGACGCCTTCGCGGGCGTAGAGCGCCCGCTTTTCACTCAGGTCCAGCCTCCGCGTGGACGGCGAGAGCACCTCGCGGACCCAGTCCGGCGCGGTCGTGCAATAGGCCGCATCGGGGAATTCGGGCATCGTCTCGCGCCGCCAGCCGGCAGGATCCGGTGCCACGATGTCTTCACCCAGGTGCGGTTCGGGCTCGAAGACGATCCACCGGCCGCCAGGGCCGCCATCACCGAAATCAAACGGCGGAGCGATCTTGGCCCCGATCCCCGAGCTTGCCCGCGCATGCCGCATGGCCGGCCTCGGACGGGTATGGAGCGTGCCAGAAATCACCTCGGCGACCATGTGGGGCGGTGCATCGAGCACGTCCTGATAAATCGCCCGGCGGGTCTCTTTGCGTCTGGTCCGTGCCGTCATGTTCCCGGTTCCTTCCCCTACCCTATTGAATGCCGATCCATTCGACTTCATCAAGCGGAAGCTGCTCCTCGCGGCGGTCATAGAGACGCCTCGTCTCCGTGCGGGCGTGCCCGGAAAGGTACTGCGCCACTTCGACGTGTGCATCGGACTGCTCCAGGTATGCCGTGATCCCGATCGCCCGGAGACTGTGACAGCCGATGTATCCCAAGCTGATGATGCCCTCGTCACCCGCACGAATGTCCCGCCGCTCGTCCGCCTCCCCTGCCCGGTGGCGGCTCCACCTGCGGTCCGACAGCGTGACGGAAGCCTGTTCCCTCCGGCTTTCAGGTCTCACCTCGGACGGGCTGGTGGACCGAAAGGCCAAGTTCGGGAATTCGAGACACGTGCCCCTGTCGGACAGCACCCACGACGAGCTGCATCGTTATCTCGGGCGCCGCAAGAGACTCGGCGCAGCCAGCGACCATCTGTTTGTGCTTTCCACCGGCAAATCGATCAGTCCCGACACCTTGACGGACATGTCCATCAGGCTCGCGCGTGCCGCAGGGCTTCGCGGCGGCAAGGGTGAGGCCGGCATAACACGACTCGACTTGCGCCATCGCTCCGCGGTCAGGTCTCTCGAGCAGGCGATCGATACCGATCGTGACAACATCAGTCGGCATATCCTCGCCCTCTCGACCTATACGGGCCATGTCAGCGTTGATTCGACGTACTGGTATCGGGCACCATCCTTTCCCTTGTCTTGCCTGTCGGTCACCTGTTCGTCTTCCTGCCTGTGAATCTGTTGTTCTCGGCGCACCGCGCAGCCGTCAAAGCCGAAGCGAAACACCGTCGGAATCAAGATACCAAACGAATCCGCGCAAGCCTCAAGTCAAAACCGTGGCAAAAAAAGAACGCACTTCCAAGTCCGGCCGCCGGATTGTCCCTACTGGCAGTTCGCCTTATATTGCAGGTCCGTCCGGGCGCTCGCTCCTGGACCTCTCGGACCCGGCAACGCCGATCCCGCATAGACTAAGGGGAAGAGTGCGGACACATGACCGAACCTGCTCGGCACATGCATAAGGGATTGCCCCGGAAGCAGGGGCTCTACGATCCACGCAACGAGCACGACGCGTGCGGGATCGGATTCGTGGTGAACATAGGGAACCGCAAGAGCCACCGAATCATCGATCAGGGCTTGCAGATCCTCGAGAATCTCACCCATCGTGGTGCAGTGGGCGCGGACCCGCTGGCCGGCGACGGGGCGGGCATCCTCATTCAGATGCCGGATGCCCATCTGCGCACCGTCTGCAGTGACATCGGACTCGATGTTCCGCCGCCGGGCGACTATGCCGTCGGCATGGTGTTCCTGCCGAGGGCCGAGGGGCCGCGGTCGGATTGCATTCGAATCGTCGAGCAGCTGGTCAAGGCCGAAGGACAACATGTGCTCGGCTGGCGCGACGTGCCGGTCGACAATGCGGGACTGGGCGAAAGCGTCGTTCCTACCGAACCCTTCGTTCGCCAGGTCTTCGTCGGCCGCGGTGACAACTGCACCGACCAAGATGCGTTCGAACGCAAGCTGTTCGTCATTCGCAAACAGGCGGAACACCGGGTCGACACGCTGGGCGAGGCTTGCGACGACTTCTACATGCCATCCCTCTCGTCGCGCACAATTGTCTACAAGGGGATGCTGTTGGCGCATCAGGTCGGCGAGTACTATCTCGATCTCCAGGACGAGAAGATGGTCTCCGCGCTCGCCCTGGTTCACCAGCGCTTTTCCACCAACACGTTTCCGTCATGGCGGCTGGCCCACCCCTACCGGATGATCTGCCACAATGGCGAGATCAACACGCTGCGCGGAAACATCAACTGGATGGCGGCGCGCCGGCATCTCATGAAGTCGGAACTTCTGGGTGACGATCTCGACAAACTGTGGCCGCTGATCACCGAGGGCCAGTCTGACTCGGCGAGCTTCGACAACGCGCTGGAGTTGCTGGTGCGGTCTGGCTATTCGCTGCCCCACGCGATGATGATGCTGATCCCGGAGGCGTGGACCGGCAATCCGTTGATGGACGAACGCCGCCGCGCGTTTTACGAACACCATGCGGCGCTGATGGAGCCGTGGGACGGTCCGGCCGCCGTGGCGTTTACAGACGGCCGCCAGATCGGCGCGACCCTGGACCGCAACGGGTTGCGACCCGCGCGCTACATCGTCACCGACGACGACCTGGTGGTGATGAGTTCAGAAGTCGGCGTCCTGCCCGTCAACGAGCGCAGCATCGTCAAGAAATGGCGCCTGCAACCGGGCAAAATGTTGCTGATCGACCTCGAACAGGGCCGCATCGTCGACGATGACGACATCAAGGCGCACCTGTCCTCGGCCCAGCCCTATCAGGAATGGCTCGACCGCACCCAGATCGTGCTGGAAGACCTTCCGGAGACCAACAATCCAACCGCGCCGCCCGACCGGCTGACGCTTCTCGATCGCCAGCAGGCCTTTGGCTACACCCAGGAAGACCTCAAGTTCCTGATGTCCCCGATGGCGCTCACCGGAGAGGAAGCCGTCGGCTCGATGGGCACCGACACCCCGATATCAGCGCTGTCGTCGCGACCCAAGCTGCTCTATTCCTATTTCAAGCAGGTTTTCGCCCAGGTCACCAACCCGCCGATCGATCCGATCCGCGAAGAGTTGGTGATGTCGCTGCTGTCCTTCATCGGCCCGAGGCCCAACCTGCTGGGCATCGACGACACGACGCCGCAACGGCGTCTTGAGGTCCGCCAACCGGTGCTGACAAACCAGGATTTGGAAAAGATCCGTTCGATTGGTGAGATCGCGGACAACGCGTTCAGAACCCTTACCGTCGATCTGACCTATCCCGCGGCGGACGGTGCCGGGGGCATGCGCGCTGCGCTCGATACCGTTTGCGCCCAGGCGGAAAGGGCATGTCAGGAAGGATTCAACATCCTGGTGCTCAGCGATCGCGCGATCGACCGCGATCGCATCGCCATCCCGGCGCTGCTGGGCACCTCGGCGGTCCACCACCACCTGGTGAGGACGGGGCTTCGGAACCTTCTCGGTCTGGTCGTCGAAACCGGAGAGGCGCGCGAGGTCCATCACTTCTGCGCCTTGGCCGGTTATGGCGCCGAGGCGATCAACCCTTATCTCGCCTTCGAGACCCTCACGGCGCTGCGGGACGAACTGCCGGATAAGCTGAGCGACCGCGACCTTTACGGGCGCTATATCAAGGCGATCGACAAGGGCGTCCTGAAGGTGATGTCCAAGATGGGCATTTCGACCTACCAGTCCTATTGCGGCGCGCAGATCTTCGACGCTGTTGGCCTCGACGAACGCTTCATTGAGCAGTACTTCACTGGCACGGCAAGCACTATTGGAGGGGTCGGGCTGGCGGAGGTCGCGCGGGAGACCGTCGAACGCCACCGGCTCGCCTACGGCGACGCGCCGGTCTATCGCAACGCGCTCGATCCGGGCGGCGAATACGCCTACCGCCTGCGTGGCGAAGAACACTCCTGGACGCCCGACACGATCACGCACCTGCAACACGCCGTGCGCGGCGAACTGCCGGACAAGTATCGCGCATTCGCCGAGCAGGTAAACGATCAGGATCACCGGATGATGACCGTTCGGGGCCTGTTCGAACTGATCCCTGCGGAATCGCCGGTGCCCCTCGACGAGGTCGAACCAGCAAGTGAAATCGTCAAGCGGTTCTCGACCGGCGCGATGTCCTTCGGATCAATCTCGCGCGAGGCGCATGCGACCCTGGCCGTCGCCATGAACAGGATTGGCGGCAGGTCGAATACCGGCGAGGGCGGTGAGGAGCCGGACCGCTACCAGCCCATGCCCAATGGCGATTCCATGCGGTCGTCCATCAAGCAGGTGGCCTCGGGCCGCTTCGGCGTGACCACCGAGTATCTTGTGAATTCCGACATGATGCAGATCAAGATGGCCCAGGGCGCCAAGCCCGGTGAGGGAGGCCAGCTGCCGGGGCACAAGGTTGACGCGGTCATTGCCAAGGTGCGGCATTCGACTCCCGGTGTCGGCCTGATCTCACCACCGCCGCATCACGACATCTACTCTATCGAGGATCTTGCCCAGCTGATTTACGACCTGAAAAACACCAATCCCGACGCCGACGTCTCGGTGAAGCTGGTCTCCGAGGTTGGCGTGGGGACGGTGGCGGCGGGAGTCTCGAAGGCGCGTTCCGATCATGTGACCATTTCGGGGTTCGAAGGCGGCACCGGAGCCAGCCCGCTGACGTCGATCACCCACGCAGGCTCGCCGTGGGAGATCGGCCTCGCCGAGACTCACCAGACGCTGGTGCTCAACCGGCTGCGCGGCCGCATCGCGGTCCAGGTCGACGGCGGTCTCCGGACGGGGCGTGATGTTGTCGTGGGCGCACTGCTTGGCGCGGACGAGTTCGGCTTCGCGACCGCACCGCTGATTGCCGCAGGCTGCATTATGATGCGCAAGTGTCATCTCAATACATGCCCGGTCGGCGTTGCGACCCAGGATTCAGAGCTGCGCAAGCGTTTCACCGGCACGCCGGAACACGTGATCAACTACTTCTTCTTCGTCGCCGAGGAAGTGCGCGAGCTGATGGCGTGTCTCGGATTCCGCCGCTTCGCGGACATGATCGGCGAGTCCCAACACCTCAACCAGCGCCGCGCGATCGAACACTACAAGGCGAAAGGCATCGACCTGTCACGGCTGCTCGCCAAGCCCGACGCCCCGCCAGGCGTGGCCACCCACAACAGCGAGCGTCAGAACCACCATCTGGACAAGATTCTCGACCGACGGTTGATCGAATCAGCGCAGCCGGCGTTGATTCAACGCCGGCCGGTCCGCATTGAGATGCCGATCTGCAATGTCAACCGCACGACCGGCGCGATGCTGTCGGGCGAGGTTGCGAAGCGTTTCGGCCATGCCGGACTGGCCGAAGATACGATCAGCGTGACGTTTCGAGGTGCGGCCGGCCAGAGCTTCGGCGCGTTCCTCGCCAGGGGCATTGCCTTCGAACTGATCGGGGAAGCCAACGACTATACCGGCAAGGGCCTGTCGGGAGGTCGCCTGGCGATCTACCCGCCGCCTGAGAGCGCGATCGTCCCGGAAGACAACATCGTCATCGGGAACACCGTCCTCTACGGCGCGATCTCGGGAGAATGCTATTTCCGCGGAGTCGCGGGCGAGCGCTTCGCGGTGCGCAATTCGGGAGCCATCGCAGTGGTCGAAGGTGTCGGAGACCATGGCTGTGAATACATGACAGGCGGTATCGTGGTGTGTCTCGGCCACACGGGTCGTAACTTCGCTGCCGGCATGAGCGGCGGCATCGCCTATGTTCTCGACGAAGCGGGCGATTTCGAGCGCCGCTGCAACCTCGCCATGGTCGAGCTCGAACCGGTCAGGGAGGAGGATGAATCGCTTGAGCGCTTGGCGCGTCCGGGCAGGGATCTCGAAGCCCACGGACGGGTCGACGTGATGCGCGACATGACCCGCTTCGACGCCGAACGCCTGAAGAGCCTCATCAAAAGGCACGTCCGCTACACCGGATCGGCGCGCGGCCAGCGGGTTCTGGAGGACTGGGCATCCTACATGCCGCAGTTCGTCAAGGTCATGCCCGTCGACTACTACCGCGCGCTGCGGGAGATGAAGCTCGCTCAGCCGGCCGATCCCGCAGCACTGTTGGTGGAAAGCCGCTGAACCATGGGCAAGGTTACGGGTTTTCTCGAATTCGACAGGTTTGAGCAGCACTACGCACCGGTGGCCGACCGCGTCCGCCACTTCAACGAGTTCCTGATACCGCTGGACGAAAGCACGCTTCGGCAGCAAGGCGCGCGCTGCATGGACTGCGGCATCCCGTTCTGCCACACGGGATGCCCGGTCAACAATATCATTCCCGACTGGAACGACCTCGTTTACCGCGACCAGTGGCGGGAAGCGATCGAGGTGCTGCATTCGACCAACAACTTCCCCGAATTCACCGGCCGCCTCTGCCCGGCGCCCTGCGAGGAAGCCTGCACGCTGAACATCGACGACGCGCCGGTGACGATCAAGTCGATCGAATCCGCCATCGCCGATCGCGCCTGGCAGGAAGGGTGGGTGGTTCCCGACATCCCCGTCGCCAGGACTGGCAAACGCGTGGCCATCGTCGGTTCGGGTCCTGCGGGGATGGCCTGTGCGCAACAGCTGGCGCGCACCGGGCACGACGTCACGTTGTTCGAGAAGAACGCCAAGCCGGGCGGGTTGCTCCGGTACGGCATTCCCGATTTCAAGATGTCAAAGCACCTTATCGACCGGCGCGTCAGCCAGATGGAGGCGGAAGGCGTGTCTTTCCGCACCGGCACGCATGTCGGGGTCGACCTGGAGACGGACGAACTCGCCCGGGATTTCGACGCCGTGGTTCTGGCGGGCGGGTCGGAGAAGGCGCGCGACCTGCCGGTCAAAGGAAGGGATCTGCGCGGTGTCGAATTCGCGATGGATTTCCTGTCCCGGCAAAACCGGCGCTTCAGTGGAGAGTCGCTCGGCGAAGCGGAAGAAATTTCCGCCAGCGGCAAACATGTCGTCGTGATCGGCGGCGGTGATACCGGTTCGGATTGCATCGGGACGTCGTTCCGCCAGGGAGCGGCCTCGGTGACGCAGCTCGAGATCCTGCCCATGCCGCCGGTGAAGCCCGACAAGGCCACCTCTTGGCCGCTGTGGCCGCTGCGGCTGCGCACGTCCTCGTCGCAGGCGGAAGGCGCGGGCCGCGAGTGGAGCGTCGCGACCAATCGCCTTTCGGGCGTCGATGGGGCAGTCTCTATACTCCACGCCGTCCGGCTCGACGAACGAATGCGGGAAATCCCCGGAAGCGGATTCGAACTGAAAGCGGAGCTCGTGCTGCTAGCAATGGGATTCGTCCATCCTGTCCATGAAGGCATGGTGGACGAGATTGGAGTGGAGCTGGACGCACGAGGAAACGTCCTCGCCGATACCGACAACTACACCACCACGCAACCCGAGGTTTTCGCCGCAGGCGATATGCGCCGGGGCCAGTCGCTCGTGGTCTGGGCCATCCGCGAGGGCCGGCAATGCGCCCGTGCCGTCGACGAGTTCCTGGCGGGTTCGTCGTCATTGCCACGATGAAGCCGGCATGGCATCGCCTCAACGGCGCCAGGAAGTTGACTCTCCAGGCTTTGATTCGCACACGTTTGGAAGTGCAACGGCCCGCATCGCCTATGCCAGGGTCTCGACACCGGACCAGACCCGGAGCATCCATGATTGCGGGCAAGCCCGCTTCGTGGGTCCAATGGGGTATGGGAGTGTCCTTGCAAATTGTTTTCCCCTTGTTTTCCACAGGCCCGACAGTTACCGCGAAACCGGCGCGGGTGCGCTGTCCACCCCTGTGACCCGTGAAACTGATCGAAAGCTGGCGGCGTGATGCGCCGTCAACCCATCGAGACAAGTCCCAATATAAATCCAACCGTAGTGGCCTGATCTCAAGCTGCATGACCACGTGAACAGCCCTAACCCGTATAGCTCACCTGTGACACTTCGAATGTCTACCAGCTCAAATCAGCGTGTCCTTTTCCTCGGTCACCGTTGCTTGCGCCCACTTCGCGGGCAGCCGCTGCCGCAGGCATCAGAAAAGCTTCGAGCCCACTGACAACACCGTCGAGCGGTCCGGGGTCGACACTCAGATCCTGCTTGAAACTCTCCCATTGCTGGCGCTTGACGGCGTCTCTCGCGAACGTCGGTGACGGCCCGTCCGGAACTCGATCCGGAATCGCCGTGCCACGCCGTGCAAAGGTCGCAGACATCGCTCTTGCCAGACGCGACCGATCAATCTCAGAGGCATGGCTGCGAATCCGATGTAGGTCGTCAAGTCCCGGCTGAGGCGCTCGATTACGAGCGGGTCCCGGCCGAGCACCGTCATCGCCGCAGATTCGTGGAGATTCGCCTCGACGGCCCGCGCCCCGAAGAACGTCTCCCCGAGGCCCGCCAGGCCCTCGTCGGTGTGCAAGCGCACCCACAGCACGTTGGGGAACTCGTCCAGCCGAATCGTCTCAAGCGCGGAAATCTTTATGTCATGTGTCGGGGCGGCTTGAACGGATCCGGAATGGCGGACGGGTCGTCGTGGTCCTTTCCCGAGGTTCAGTGTTTCCTGGGGTGATCTGCTCGCCGTGGTTCGGCAAGGGAATTTCCCGGCTTCGGCAGGACCTCGCGAAGATTCCCGGGAAGCGCCTGTTTCCCCTGTTCCTCCATTTGCCTCAAGGCGGGCCCCCGGCCCAGGAGTTCCTGCCAGGCGGGCCTGGGTGATTCCGGCCGGCGTGATCATCGGCTTGCGGCCACCCCTGTGGCCGAGGGCCGGGGGGTACGCTCCCGGATCAGGTCACGCTCGAACGACGGCGGTCCAGCTCCCGGACGACCAACGTGTCGCCATCGCCGAGCCAGGCGAGCGCCTCGTCCAGACCCTGCCGGGCGGTCTTCACGCCGCCGATAAAGTCTTCGACGATCTTACTCCAACCTGCCTTCCGGAGCGCGTCCATCTGCGGATCAGGATTCTGCCCGGCGTCGTGACGCGGGCGTATCCTGCCAGTGCCATGATCGTGTAGCTCGTCCGTTTTCTTGTCCGGAAATCAACCTGTCCGAAAACCCGTTGTCAACCCGAATTGACGGATAGTTTCCCTGCTGTCCGTCGAGTAGCCGTTTTGCGGACAGGGATTGGCAGCTGTGCAAGCGGGCGTCGGTTTTACCTTATCTCGGCCTCGAGTTCGCGGCCGAGTTTCTGGGCTTCTGCGACCTGTTCACGGGACATGCGGTCTGCCGATTTGTTGCGGAGTTCTCTCGCATCTTCGTCGTCTCGCGCCGTGGAGAGATTGGACCAGGCTTAAGCCGTGACCTGATCTTGGGGCACGCCCGTTCCATCTTCGTACATGATTCCGAGAGCGAACCGGGCATCCGCATCGCTTGATCAAGGTCCTTGAGTCGGTCTATCGAGCCCCTGAAATTTGTCCGTTCTCATGGGGACGGAGAGACCTTACGCCGACACTGCCGGACACGACCGCCGCAGCGGAAGAAGAGCATGCGCATGTGTGCTTCTTACTTGAGCGCCTCGATGGCGATCTTCGCGCAAGCCTTCGCATCGGACAATGCATCATGGTGATTCAATGGGATCCCCAGGTGCCTGCAGACAATCGGGAGCGTCGCCGACGGCAGGTTCCACTTGGTGCGAGCCATGCGCACGGTACACAGAAATTCCTGCATCGGAGGGGCGATCCCCGCGGCTTCGCAACAGGCCCTCAGAACTCCTTTGTCAAAGGGTGCATTGTGCGCGACAAGGAAATCCGCCTCGTCAAGGAAATCCCGCAACTCGGGCCACATTTGCGGGAACGTGGGGCTGTTTCGAACATCGCTCCAGGTCAAGCCGTGGATGTAGGTAAAGACGAAATCCTTTCGTGGCGGCCGTATCAGCCGATGATAGGTATCGGTGATGCGGCCACTCTCGACGAGCGCAACACCAACCGAGCAGGCGCTGTCGCGCCAATGGTCAGCGGTCTCGAAATCGATCGCAGCGAATGTTTCCATGACCGAACCTCTTGCAGAATACACCGGTCCAGCGGGTCTATTCCAGGATCAGGCGATTTCGGGGGCGATCCACCTGAACCGGGAGCCGTTTCTCTCGTACGGAGTCGGAGAGTTGGCACCAGAGTGCTTCAGTTTGCTTCGCTCCTCCGATGACGCCTTGGGTGCTTTCAACCGAAAAGAATAATCATTTGCGCAGGATTCGCACTCACGAGAATGACGCGCCACGGCGCACTTGGAGGTTCAGGCTGGCGCAGTCAACTCGTTCTTAGACTCGATTCCTGACCTGTAGACGCAAAATTGACCGAAAATTGGGTTAATCCCACGGTTTCTTTATTGATGTTCTCTTTTTGTTCCGCTACTCGGTTGGAACATTTGCAACCGGAAGGGCTCCGGCGTGGCGCGCTTTCCAAAGTACCATGACAGGAAAAGGATTGCCGGATTTTTCCGACGATCGCGCGGGTTCGGATTTGAACCCCTGGATAATCGCTTGGCCAAGTGGAATTCGTTTGCCAGGTTTTCGCAGATCCGAAGATTCCCGTGACCTCCAAAGCGCGCTCCACAGCCGTCAATTATTTAGAGGAGGGAGTTACGATGCTCGACGGGACCTCAGACCTTGTCACGGAATACAGCCAGCCATATCCGCCGATAACGAACAAGGCCGTGGAGATTTCTTACTCGCTGGCGTATCGCTCACTCGATTCCGATGCCCGTTGCGTCCTCGTTGCCGCTCTTCCCAAGCTCGCCACAAACAACATCGGCGAGAAATCGACCGGAATATCCGACGCGATCAAGGTGTCGGCCAGCGAATTCGCCGCCATGTGGAAATTGAAAGAGCCCGTGCAGGCATTTGCCAGGCTGATCCGCGGCTGCGAAGTCCTGAAAAAATCAACCGTCAGGTTCAGGTGGTATCCGGAACCCGGTGTTCAATGCATCCGCGACTCATCCTGGCTCATCAGCAGTTATTGCCTGGAGAATCCTGCCGAAATCGGATTGAGTTTCGTACCCCTCTCCACCGGATCGCTGAGACGGCTTCTTCAGGAGATACGTACCGATGAGGAGTTGGCTTTCGTCTGATCACCGAGGCGGGTTGCCTCTAATGTCTTGCGAGACATTTGAGGCACGCTCCACCAACGTGCCTGGCAACGGGTTCCCCGCGGCGGACCGGTCGACGACGACCTGCCAGTTCGCAATGGCGGGCAGGCCGGTGTTGTTGATCGAAAACCAGTCCGCTACGAAGGTAAAGCCGCCAAAGGTCGTGGTGGCGCCGATGCCGAGTCGCTCCAGTTTGTCGGGCCCCAGGTCCGGGTTTCCGGCAGTTACCAGGTGTACTGTGTCACAAAGCGGGTCGCCGTTGTCATCCAGCGGAAGCGGGTCGCAAACCGGAACGAAGTAGCGAGACTCGGGCTGGTTCAGGGCAAACATGCTGGGAGGCCTGCCGGCCCTGTTCCAGGAGGCCCGGATCGACAGGTTGATGCCGGTTTCGACTGACCGGACCCTGAAGTATGCGACATGCGCGACATGCACGTCGTAGCCTAGTGCATCGTCCAGCTTGCCCTGAACGCCGAGTGTGAACCCGTATTCTTCCAGGTCCGTAGTCCATTCCCGGTTACCGTGCCCGACGAAGCGATGGAGCAGCGTGACTTCGCCTTCGTTCGGGAAATCGTAACCCGTCGGTAGTTTGTGGACGGCATCCGTCAGACCAGAAACGGTCAGATCAATACTGAACCTGTCGAGATTGGGCGCACTGACGCTGAAGGTCTTTCCGTGCGAAACGCGGGCCTCCACGTAGACATCTGCGTCGTCAACCAGCGGCTGGGTCGTAGCGAGTTGCAGGCTCTCGCGCGATACCAAGTTCCTGAGCCAATAGATGTTGGGGGATGGAAAACCACAGACCTCGCCGCCGGATTGCGGGTCATGCGTTCTCATTGAACGCTGTTTTGGTCACCAAAAACCGTCGTCATTTTTCAAGGATTGAGGGTTTGGCTCTCGAAATCTGGCTGGATTCGCAAGCGATTTGCCTCGACGGGTTGCCAGACCCTGCGACGGAGGGAACCCCGGCGGCGTCGATAAATCCAATGATCAGGAGGCAGTCCTTCCTGACACGGGACCGCGGCTGCGGAAAGTCGGATCAAACAGAAGGATGAGAGCGAGTGATTCCACCGTTGGGACCCGCGGGTTTGTATTCGTTCGTTGGACGGGTGGTGGCAGTGAGCAGTCCGATGAACTCAGCAACACCCGGCCAAGCGGAATTCACATTCACCGATTAGTCGGCGAGGGCGTTACCCTTTGACCAAACGAACGCCTTCCGTATGACCGGAGGCCGCACCCTGCAGAAGAGTCGCCCCAGCGTACATCGGAACATCGGCTGTCAGCCACATTTCGGCGCAACCGTCGCGAGAAGTGCTGGTTGCGGCCTATCAGAAAATTGCGCGCGAATGGTAGCACACGATCTCCAAACGGGGGTCGAACTTGTCGCATCGAATCCTGTCGTCATAGAGGCAAAGACAAGCACTTGATTTATTCCGCAACGAGCGCAAAATCCACGCCCGCCGCCTGGAAACGGCCCAGGTTGCCGTAGAGCGCACGAAGCATGATGCCCCGTGCGCCGTTCATGTCCCGGTCGACGACGATGATGCCGTCCGAAACCGTCTTCGCGCCGCCAAGGTGCTCGTTCACGAAGCCGTCCCATGAGCGTGTCTTACTCGTGTACGCCTCGTTCACGACGATCAGCCGTTTGCCGTATTTCCGGCACATCCAGGCCAGCTTCTGCCTGAACCGGTGGGCAAGGCCCAGCATCGAGCGCACGGTCTTCGTCCTGATCCGGCGATCCTCCTTTGCACTCATGTCCTTCGTCTCGAAGGACGGCAGCAGGATCACGTCGAACGCCTGCACGAGGTCATAGGCAACCCGGCGGTGCAGGTCGTCGACCAGGTTGCGGACGCGGATCGCGAGCCTGTCGATCCGCTTCTCGAAGTGGCGCTTCCATTCCCCGTGCCTTGCCTTCGCGCGGAGCCCGACCAGGCGGTCGAGCTTCAGCAGGAGCGGAAACACCTTTTCGGCATGGAAGCCGGCGCCGTAGCTGGCGGCGTGGTTCACCGAGTATGCGGTCACGAATGTCCGCACGCCGGGGTCGAGGGCCACGACGGAGCGGACTTGGATTTCGTCCTGCCCAACCGTGACAATGTGCTTCTGAGCGCAAATGAACCACTGCCCCCGCTCAAGCACGATGGTCGTGAGATCCCCCATGCCTCGTCGGTCATGGGTTCCGCCAGGTCGAAGTTATGCGCGACGAACGCGCCTGACAGCTTCTGGACGGCAATGCGCTGCCGTATGTCCTTGATGCTGCGAAAGGAAAAGTCGCAGCGTTCTCCGTCCTTCCGTCTCCGGATCACGGCGTCGCGGGTTCGGAATGCCGCATTGACCGCCTCGTCGCAGTCGGCGGAGCGGAACGTGCCGCCGCGCTCCTCAACCTCGGAGCGCACGAAGGCGCGGATCGTGGCGCGCAGCGCGGTCTGCTTCAGATCCGGCCCCCCGGGATCCACGAGGCCGCGGTCGGCCTCGATGAAGCAGGCGATGGCAAGGTTGTAGGCGCGGCGCTGCTGGCGGACCAGCTCATGCAGCAGCTCAGGGTCCTTCGGGTAGGCCCTGATCTTTCTTGTGCCCTTGACCAGAACGCTTCCCATGGTGGGAGTTGCAGAAGGAAGTGATATACGCAACGAGGCAACGGACGTCGAACCGGTCGGAAAGATCGTCCTCTTCCAGAAGTTCGATGCTTCCTCCCGAAAGTTCGATGACGTGCCTGATGAGTGGGTAGCCCGAGCGGGTGATGCGGTCCGATGTGGCAGCCACCACATGGACTGCCTCTCCGCGCAAAGCTCGTTCCAGTAGGGCGACAAAGCCTCGTCGCTTGAAATTGAATCCGGATCCAGTGTCACGGACAACCTGTCCATCGGGATATCGATCACGCAAGAGTCGCTCCTGCGTGTCAAGGGATGACCCCTGCTTGGCGCTGGACACGCGAGCGTAGAGGATGGTGTCGGGATCGACAGGAACCCAGACCCTGTAATGTCCTCCAGGTGTCCGCTCAAATCGTCGATATCGCCCTCCCTCGATCCAGCGGCGGACGGTTTGCGTGGTGACCTTCTCGCGTCTCGCAAGGCGTGTCGTCGTCATCCACATACTGCAACATACGCAACAATCCCGGTGGACTCAAGCCCTGATGTCGCGTATGTTGCTTGATAGTGATGCAGTGCAAAAGCAACCGGTGCCCGTTGGGAGGCGGGGACGTATGGTTGAGAGGACCGGCAGACCGTCGCAAGGGCTGATCCTCTCACCCCACTCCAGTTCCCACATTCAAATTCTCGACATCTCCTGACCTCAAAGTCCCTCCCGGCATCATGCATGAACGTCGCGACCCGCGGGATCGTCCCGTTGCAGCGGAGCATCTAGCGCGGCGAGAACAGCCCGTGCACAGTAGACCCGATTACGTCTCGACGCCTCCGACAGCGAGACGATACCGGCCTCTTCCAGCCGGTCCACGGCGCGCCGGGCGGTGGTATAGGCAACGCCCAGGGTTCTGCCTAATTCGCCGACAGTCCAGAACGGGTTCTCCACGAAAAGGCTCAGGACCTTTTCCAACCGTGGGGACAGTGTTGCGCCGAGGTCATCGCGCCAGGAATCGAACAAGATGTCGAGGTGCTCGATACGCGCGAGTGCATCGCTCGCCTGTAATCGGACACCGCGCAGAAAGTAGACAAGCCAGTCTTCCCACGCGCCCGCCTCGGTAACCGCGAGCAAATGTGCATAGTAGGCCTCGCGGGTCTCCTCGAAATACGCACTGAGATAGAGCAGCGGCGTAGACAGAACGCCGCACTCGGCCAGCAGAAGCGTGATCAGCAACCTGCCGACCCTGCCATTGCCATCGAGAAAAGGATGAATAGCCTCGAATTGTGCATGCACGCATGCCGCGTGCACAAGAACCGGCAAGCCGTCGTCGTGGAGAAACCGCTCCAGGGCGTCGAGACACGACATCAATTCGTCAGGCGGCGGCGGAACATAGCTCGCATTGCTCAACGTACAGCCTGGTGGGCCAATCCAGTTCTGGCTTCGACGAAACTCTCCCGGGGTGGCCGCGTCGCCCCGCACGCCGCGCATGAGCCGTTCGTGTAACTCGCAGATCAGCCGTAGCGACAGCGGCAGTGTTTCCAGCCGGTCGAGACCATACTCAAGCGCAGCCACATAGTTCGCAACTTCGCGCAGGTCAGCGCTGTCAGCCACGCCCCTGACGCCGGCTTCTGCAGCGAGAAGCTCCGAAAATGTCGTCCGGGTGCCCTCGATCCGGCTCGACAGCACTGCTTCCCGACGGACAAAGGAACGGATAAACATGTGCGGGTTCGGGGACCGGCTGCCCTCTCCGGCCAGTCGTCCGAGCGCGAGGTCTGCGCGCGACAGGGCCGAGGCGAGTTCGCCATTCCATCGGATGGGAGGCGGAAGCGGGGCCGGGAGAAACGCCCGGCAACCGCCGGCACAACTGATCGTACGGCCATGAGGAAGGCGATTCATTTCGGGTCCGGGCATGACGCAGCGATCTTGTTTGCGAAACGAAATCAGGTTGTCCAGTTATTATCGAAATGGAGCCGTTTTGAAAACAACGAGCTGTACCGGCCCGGTATCACGACCTCATGTGCGTTCTTGGTCAGCGTCTTCTGTTGCCATCCGTGGGAAATTGCCTTGAACACTTGATCTATTCCGCAACGAGCGCAACATCTGCGCCCGCCGCCTGGAAACGGCCCAGGTTGCTGTCAATAGGCGTCCAAAATTGACCCACCTTTTCCCGCCTTCTTTTCCCGGTAGCCTTTTCTCGTCGGACATCGGCGGGCGCGAGATGGCGGGAAGAGGACGACCGGAGCTTCGGGACCCGGCGGATGCGGTTCGATTGCGCAGGTCGTGCCCATTCGCAAATGCGCCAGCCGGGCGAGTTGTTTCCGTAAAAGGATTTGCCGTACGCGCGGTGTTTGCCGGATTTTGACCTGTCCGATCACAGATGCGTGACTGCTCCCCACTCAGCCGTCGGACGCGTCTCGTAGGAAGTGTTCGATGGCGTTGGCATAGTAGCGCAACATGTCCCGCTCGCCTTCGTTCGCGCGGTACAGCCCCTCCGACTCCGTCACAAAGTGCCGGAGTGCCAGCATGCGTGTGCCAACAGTGACGGCGTAGTCGCGATCGGCCCGAGGCATGTGCACATAGGCACACCGCTGCTCCAACCTGTCGATCAGCGTCTGTGTCCGCCTCTTGATCTCCAGCAGATCGAGCGCCTCACCCTCCGAATCGACGAACACCGACGCCACCAGGGATACGGGCAACACCGGGATCGCTGCCGCTACCGCTTGCAGCAGCTCGCCGCCGAGCCGCTCCACGGCCGCGTGGCGGGCTTCCGGTCCCAGCGCGCGAAAATCGATCTCGCGGTCTTTCGTATATTCGCGCATGGAGATCGGCGTCGCAAAGTTCACGCAGGCATAGCCGAAACGGTACCAGCGCCGGCGGGCAACGAGGCTTACGTTGTGGGCAGCGAAGCGGATCGCGGTGACCAGTACCCGCAACCTGCTGCGCCCGGGGCCGCCGGGAACGGAATGGCGTACAAGCATGCGGTCCTCGAGCACGCGGTCGTAGTTGATCCCAACCGGCACAAAGACGACATCGCGGGCGCCCTCCGGATCGAAGGACGAAACCATGTAGCCGATCAGGCCGACCTTGGGCTTGCGCAGGCGGCCGTCCCTGCTAAGGCCGCCTTCGGGATAGACGGCCTGGACCACGCCGCCGGCGGTCGCCGCCTGCACGTAGCACGCAAGCACCTGACGGTAGAGACGGCTGCCGGAGCCGCGGCGGACAAAGTAGGCACCGAGCGAGCGCACGAGTGTCCGGAGCGGCCAGACCTGCGCCCACTCGCCGACGGCGTAGCTCAGCGCCGAGCGATGCGCCGCCATGTAGGCGACCATCACATAGTCCATGTTGCTGCGGTGGTTCATCACGAAGACAACGCTGGCGCCGGGCTCGATGCGGGCAAGCGCCTCATCGTCGGAAAATCCCAACCGTACGCGGTAAAGGAGCTGCACCGTGCGCCGCGCGACATAGTAACCGACGCGGAAATAAGCCCAGGCGTTGAAGGACGGTACGATCTCGCGGGCGTAGCGATGCACCTGCCGGCTCAACACTTCGCGCGGGGTACCGGAGGCCTCGGCCTCGGCTTCGATCGCTTCCATTATCTGCGGATCATGCCTGAGCCGGTCGATGAGCACGCGGCGCCGGGTCTGCTGGAAGGCAGGGACCTGCAGTTCCAGCCGCACATTGACCTCCTCGATCACGCGGTTGAGGCGGCGGCGCAGGAACCAGCGCGCCCCGGGCATCAGGATCCGATCCAGCACTGCCCAAAACGCCAGCGCACTGACCACGGCGAAGACCCAAAACGGTAGGGTGATCAAGCCGGTCATGCTCGGCTCCCGTGGGCAAATGTCAGAATTGCGGCGGTGCCGGGCGGACCGCCAGCTCCGATTCGAAGGCGCTTCCCCGGCAATGGGGTCGATTCAGGCATGGTGCGAATTGACACTCTATCCATTTGGTCTTCGCCTTTCGTCGCATTCACGGTCGATTGTCCGCGCATTCAATGCTGAACACTGCGAGAATGCATATTCGTCCGGCTTGCCTTTGCCGTATTGCGACGTCGAAGACGGTATTGTTGCTGACTCCGAGGTCAAGGGCGATCCGACAGTAACTTTGTCCGTCGCTGACGGCTTGAAGGACCTTAGGTGCGAGCCTGTCTGGTTTTGGCCGCGCCCTGGCTGGCGACCCAGCTTCTTCTACCGCCCTTTCGCCGAGGCCAGCTCCGATTTCAAGAATTTGCTGATCAGGTCGCGCTCGAATTGGGCGATCCCCGCCAGCATTGTGGCCATCATCCGGCCATGTGGCGTATCGAGTTCGAAGGTCATGCCGTTCATTGCGTCTACCGGGGCCTTCCATCCCGCCAACCCGCGCAGCGTGGCGATCAGATCCTGTGTCGACCGCCCCATCGGGAAAGCTCGGAAAGAGGTATGAACAACTGTCTTTCGGTTAAAAAAACAGTTGCCTCCAAATTTGGATGCTTGCGGAAGGCGATTGAAATGCAGCTCAGCAAGGTCGAACTGGCGAACCGTTTCACCCGCACCGTCGCCGTCTGCAATCCCCGCGAGTTCACCCAGGCCGAGAAGGAAGAGCAGGAAATCGCCGAAGCCTGCAACCGGCTGATCAGGAACAGCATCATCTGCTGGAACTATCTCGGCCCCGCACGGCAACTCGAACGGTCGCCTGACCCTGAATCGAGAGGTGACTGCACCCCGTCCTTCGGGGCGGGGAACAGTCACGCAGAGGAACCCAGAGACGGCCGACGCCGGAACTCGCCCGGGCATGCCGCAGGGCCGGCCTCGGATGGGTGTCGTGCGTGCCGACGATCACCTCGGCAAACTTGTGGGGCGGCGCGCGCATCCTGGCAGGTCGCCCGACGGGTTTCCTCGCGTCTGGCCTGTGCCGTCATGGTTCCTGTTTCTCCCGTTGCCCCAAAATGCCGATCCGCTTGTTTCACGCGCCGTCATCCTCCTTTCCCGCACCTGCGATCACCTCGGGCCAGAGAGCGTCGAGCGGAAAGGAAATGGCGTCAAAGGGAGGAAGCGAGACCGGCGCGTCATCGGCGAGCGTCGCCAGAAGCAGCCATTGCCCCTCGCGCAATGCGAAAGACTCAAGCGTCCGTGCGTCGGGATCGACGAACCAGAGATGGCGGACGCCCTCGCGGGCATAGAGCGCCCGCTTCTCGTTCAGGTCCAGCCGCCGCTCCGAGGGCGAGAGCACCTCGCAGACCCAGTCCGGCGCGATCGTGCAATACGCCGCGTCCCGATATTCAGGCATCGTCTTGCGCCGCCAGCCGGCGAGATCCGGCACCACGATGTCTTCACCCAGGTGGAGTTCAGGCTCGTCGATGATCCACCAGCCACCGGGACCGTCATCACCGAAATCAAATGGCGGTGCGACCTTGGCCCCGATCACCGAGCTTGCCCGCGCATGCCGCATGGCCGGCCTCGGATGGGTATGAAGTGTGCCTGAAATCACCTCGGCGACCATGTGGGGCGGTGCGTCGAGCACGTCCTGATAGGTCGCCTGTTTGATTTCCCTGCGACTGGCCTGTGCAGTCATGATCCTCGTTCTTCCCCCTGCCCCATTGAATGCCGATCCGCTCGACTTCATCAAGTGAAACATGCTCACCGCGGCGGTCATGGAGACGCCTCGTCTCCGTGCGGGCGTGCCCGGCCAGGTACTGCGCCATCTCGACGCGTGCATCGGGATGCTCCAGGTATGCAATTATTCCGGTCGCCCGGAGACTGTGACAGCCGATGTATCCCGAGCTGATGACGCCCTCGTCACCTGCACGAATGGCCCGACGCTCGACCGCTTCCCGTGAGCGGTGGCGGTTCCACCCGCGGCCCGACAGCGTGACGGAGCCCTTGCGGCGGCTGTCCACCGCACGAAACGGGGGCGTCACGCGCGGACCGCGGTCCATGGGCCCTCCCGCTGCCATGTGGTCCCGGAGGTTCTGTTCCAGGCGGTGGTGGCGCGTACAGCGCGACAATCAAGGCGGCAGTCCGTATTCAGGATAGACGCCAAGCACGAATGCTACCGGAACCAACCCGAACGGGTTGCGCAGAAGAAAGACTCGCCGCATGAAATGAACGCTGTGAGTGGTGAATCCAGTTCTTCCACGCCCGCTAGTCCACATGCGCCGAAACCGGCTCCGATGCATTCCCAAAGACCGCAAGTAAGGAAACACGAACGATGAAGATATTCTTTCCGAAACCTCCCTGGAAATTCCAGGCTGTCCGTGTCGCCATGCAAGCCGCCCTGATATTGACAGGCCTGATGATGATTCAGATTCCAACTATGGGCCGCACACAGGTTACGGCCAACGATGCAGACGAAACAGGACGCGGCAACCCAACGCCATGGGCCGACATTGCCGGTCAGAGCGTCCTTGAACTGGGCCTTTGGCAATGGATCACGCTCGCGGCATTGGTTGCACTCGCCTGGTTCATCAGCGTCCTCATCATAAAGACCGCCTTTCGTATCCTGCTGTCCATCGCAAGGCACAGCAAGACATCCTGGAACACGGCCTTGTTCGACCGGCTCCGCGTACCGGCCCGCCTGGCGACCACGGTCGCTCTTTTCTATGGTGGAGCTTTTGCACTGCAGCTGCCGGACCATGCCGATGCCGTGGTTTCCGTGGTTTGCAAGGTCCTGATCGTCGTTTCCATCGCATGGCTCCTTGCCCGCCTTGTGGACCTGTTTTCGAGCTACGTGGAAAGCAGGCTGACAGCCAGCGGAAATACCGCGACCATTACCCTTCTCCCTCTGGGCCGCCGGACCGCCAAGGTGTTCATAGGCATTCTGGCGGCACTGAGCGTGTTGCAGAATCTCGGGTTCAACATCGGGGGCCTTCTGGCCGGTCTCGGGATCGGAGGGCTCGCGGTCGCACTCGCGGCGCAGAAGACGCTCGAAAACCTGTTCGGCGGATTTGTGCTCGTGGCTGATCGTCCTGTCCGCATCGGCGACTTCTGCCGTGCCGGAGAGCATCTGGGAACGATCGAGGATATCGGAATTCGCTCTTCCCGGATCCGGACCCTCGACCGTACCCTCGTGTGCGTTCCCAATGCCGAACTCTCGACCGTGCGGATCGAAAACTACGGTGTCCGTGACAAGATGCGCCTCTATACCGTTCTCCAGTTAGGATACGACTCCTCCCCGGATCAGATGCGCTACCTGCTCGTCGAGCTTCGAAGCATGCTTTATGCGCATCCGAAGACCCTTCCGGATCCGTGCCGGGTGCGGTTCATCAATTTTGGCGCGCATTCACTCGACATCGAGATCTTTGTCTTCATCGAGACAGCGGACTGGAACGAGTTCACCGGGATTCGGGAGGACATCTACCTGCGCATTCTCGACATTGTTGCCGAGAGCGGCGCCTACTTCGCCTATCCGTCGCAGACTCTCTATCTTGGACGCGACGGGGGCCGGGACGCGGAGCGTACGGCCTCAGCCGAGGCTGCTGTGGGTCGATGGCGCGCCGAAGGGACCCTTCCGATACCAGAGTTTCCTGAATCCAGGATCTTGGAAATAGCCGGGACCCTGGATTATCCTGTGCAAGGGTCCTCTTTCGGGAATCGTGCTACCGCCACGTGAGGGTTCATCTTCGGAACCACCAAAATACCGGGGATCACATGGTGGCATTGTCGAGCGGGTGATTCCTTTAGCCGTGCCGGAGCAACCTGAATCGCGGCTGAGGATCACGAGAAGTGCCTTTCTGCAGCGCACCGGCCCCTTGGATGCCAGTGGTTCGACATGCTGCAGGGGCACCAAGAACCTGGAGAGCAATCTGCGCTTTTTTGAGGTAATTTCCCTGCCCATCGGATACACCTTTTGTCGAGGCAACACCGGCACCCGCCGCCTGTGTCGCGCAACCGGGCGCGCCAACATTCAGGGGAAATGACGCGATGATACTGGCTTCGAAGACCGCCCTCGTGACAGGTGCAAGCCGCGGCATCGGCGAGGCGACGGCGCGCGCGCTCGATGCAGCGGGCGCCAGGGTCGTCCTGACGGCGCAGACGGTGAAGGATCTCGAACGAGTCGCCGCCGACCTCGGCAATGATCCGCTCGTCGTTCCCCATGGCCTCGCCGAGACGGGTGCAGGGACGCAGCTCGCCGAGACCGTCCTGTCCGAGACCGGCGGGGTGGATGTATTGGTCAACAATGCCGGTTTCGCGATCAGGGGCAAGCCGGAAGAACTCACCGAGGCGGAACTGGACAGGATCTTCGCGGTGAATTTCCGCTCGCAACTCATGCTTGCGATCGGGCTCGGCCCGGCGATGATCGAACGAGGCGGTGGTTCGATCGTGAATGTTTCTTCCGTGGCCAGCCTGAGAGGACCCGTCGGGAGATTGGCTTATGCAGCGACAAAGGGGGCAATCGACGCCATGACACGGGCACTTGCCGCTGACTGGGGGCCGAAGGGCATTCGGGTCAATGGCGTCAATCCGGGAATCGTGAAGACGGCGATGCTGGAATCGCGGCAGAAAGACATGACGGGCGTAGAGGATGCATTGGCGGCGCGGGTCGCGCTCGGCCGGCTGGGACGTCCGCAGAACGTTGCGGATGTCATCGTGTTCCTGGCTTCGGACGCCGCGAGTTACATCAACGGTGAGTCCATAACGATTGACGGCGGCATGACGCATGTGATGACGGAACTCAAGGGAATCAGGTGACCCGAGCCTCCAGGTTCGGCTGAAATGCTTGAATGGCGATGTTCCTTGGGATGCGTGTTCGGGTCGGCGCCTGGTGACATCGCGCCCTCATGGCCTCAATCCGGAATCCGGTGTTCCCGGAGAAAATCTTCAATGCCGGCCTCCCACGAATCGCCGGATTTCCGCACAGGAAGTGAAACCGCTGCCGGGTCCGGGTGACCTGGCTTGCCGGATCCATGACCGACTCAGGCGGCCACGGCCCATACCGTTATCGGTCCTCGCTCAAGTCTTGACTGTGCTCGAGGCGTTGGCCGTCAGGATATACTCGTACAGGCTCAGGATAAGATCGGGTTCCTTCTTCCCGAGGCGTTCTCGTGCGGCCGGGGCCAGAAGGAGCGTTCGGCATTTTGCGTCGGCAATCGTGGCGGTCGCGGCGGCACCGGACTGAAAGGCGCCAAGGGGTTCGATCACATCGCCGGGAGAGAACTGAAAAATCCGGGTGCCGGAAGGATCCAATTGAGATGCCCGGCCTTCCGTCAACAATTGGAGGCCTTCACGTGGCGCGTCGAGCGCGACAATCGCCTCGCCTGGCCGATAGGTCCGGGCTTCCGACCACGTCCCGAGTTCGTCAACCAGTTTTTCAAACCTTGCCTGTCGATCCAAATGGCGTTCAAGGTCATCCACGACGCTGTCCAGCAGCCGGCGGCGCATGACGTCCTCACGGCGAAGCTCGGACCTCCATTCGCCAATGATAATGTCCTCGCATCGTTCGAGGGCATGGTCTTCGTCGTTCTCGATTGCCAGTCTTTCGCCGACGTTTGCCGGGAGTTCCGCCCGGAGCGTTTCCTCGAAACGGTCGGGTGCCTTGAAAATGACGACTTTCACGCCTTCGGCGTCCGCAGACCGGATGAACCGGACGATCGCATTGACCGCGGAGAAATCGAACCCGGAGACATTCTCGAAACCCAGGAGGATGCAGTTCGGCGCAGGATCGATTTTCAGCGACTGCCGAAGCCGGTCCGCCAGCCTGTAGGCAATTCCAAAAAACAGGTAGCCGCGCAACTGGTAGGCTTGGGCACGGTGACCTTCGGCCAAAAGTATGGCACGGTCCGGCACGGCGCGCGTCTTCCTGCTTTGCCTGTCGCGCAAGGTGAACCGGGATTCAACGGCATCCGTCCTGCCCAGGCTGATCACGAAAATCACTCCAGTGACCAGCATTCCGATTCCGATCCCTTCGAGGAACCCGAGGGTGACGATCGTCACGAATACGACCACGATGATCAGGTAGTCGCTGATCACGAGTTTCCGAAAACTCCTGATCAGCCATTCGTCCAGCATTTGCAATCCCAGGAAAAAAAGGACGCCGCCAATCAACGGAACGGGGAAAAGGGTCAGGAGCACGTCACCAACCAGCAGGACTGAACCAAGTGTGACGGCGGTTACGAGGCCCGTCAGTCGCGTCATGGCGCCGAACAGCGTGTTTCGAATGCTGGTAAGCGCGATCAGGCAACCCGGTGGCGCACCGCCGAGGCCGGTGAGAACATTGGCCCAGCCGGCAGACAGGAACTCCTTGTTCCAGTCGAGATCACAGTTTGCGGCAAGCTCGATTCCGACGAGATTCATGACCACGCAGATCAGGGTAACGGTCGCCAGAATCAGGAGGTTCGGTATTTGCCCCGCGACGCCAGACCAGTCGACATACGAAAGGTCCGAGAGGCCAAACGGAGGCCAGAGCCCGCCGTGGGCCGTGCCGGAAAACAGGAGTCCGGCCTCCCGCGCCTCGTCTCCGGATATTCCCAGGACAGCCAGGCCGACATGGTATGCAATGGAAGCGATTGCGAAAGTCGCCGGAAAGATGAGAAATCCTTTCACGAGCTTTATCGTGACGAAGAGTCCAAGAGCAAAGCCGATCCCGACGACGATGTGGGGGAAGGCACCTGGTTCGGGAATCGTCGGGAAGCCGGCTTGCGTCCAGGAAATCCCCAGGAGGTCAAGCGCGATCAGGCATGCCAACCCCCCTGTTCCGGCGATGAATCCCCCCGAAACGGGGTAAGGAATGAAGCGAAGGAAATTCGCCAGTCGGAATTGTCCGATCACGAGGAAGCACAGACCCGTTGCCGCGGTGCCGATCAATGCCACGGTCACGGCTGTCATGAAGAGCGGCATGCCTTCCAGGTCGATCGTGCCCGCGATGACCACGAGCATCATCACGGTTGGTGCCGGCGCACCCGCCATGGCGCCCGGAAGCCCGCTCGTCAGCGCGACCACCGCCCCGATGACGCAATAACTGAATAGAACGATTCCGGCGCCCACCGTGAAAAATGGCGACAGGGGACCGGAAAAAATGGCTGCGGCCATGGATGTGCTGAAGACAAGGATGATCACCGCGGACATCGAGCCGCAAAACAGCGCCGGTACGGCCTTGTTCGAATTCACGTCCTGGCCAAGTTCCCTGCCGAGCGAGATCAGTGTCCCAAACATCAGCCCCGGGCCTCCCGGTCAGGCCGTTTCGGCTTCGATCGCAGGAATGCCAACAGAGGATTCAGCATCCCCACGGCGCAGAGGCCCGCACCGGCGGCAGAAATCCCGAAGCTGTCGAGAGGCGGCACCGCAAGCAGGATGCCGCCGAGAACCAGGCAGGCCCTCGCCGACACCGTAGCGAACGTCAGCTTCTGTTGCCCCGTGAGCCCGAGGGAAACCGCAGCCAGGCCGGCAAATGTCAGCAAGGAGACGGCCAGGATCTCGAGCGCTTCCCCCCGCATCAGGAGCTGTGGTCGAAAGACAAAGGCAAAGGGCACGAGGTATTTCGGCATTCCAAGCGCCGCCGCAAGCCAGCCGGTTGTCCAGTAGTTGCTGTGCGCGATGGAGGCGGCGGCATAGGCGGCGAGAGCCACCGGCGGCGTGATCATGGCAGCGAGTGCTGCATAGAACACGAACAGGTGGGCATCCAGGAGCGCGACACCAAGCTCCACGATCGCGTGGCTGATCAGCAATGCCACGAGCACGTATGCAAGGCTGGACGGGATGCCCAGCCCGAGAACGATGCACGCGAGAAACGAGCAGACGAGAAGCAACGGGAGGTTACCGGACGACCATTCGATCATCAGCGCGGGGAGCTTGGTTCCAAGCCCGGTCAAGAGCACGGAACCGGCAATGATTCCGAGCGCGAGGCACGCGATGGCGACGTCGATCAATTCGCGCCCGCTGTCCAGAAGAGCATCCAGCAGCTTCCGTGGAGTCAGTCGGATGTTCCAGGGAAGGCTGACGGCAATGCAGGACGCCATGGCGATCATCACTGACGTCTGTAACGGGTAGCGGTTCGCGAGAAGGTAAACCAGGATTCCGAGCGCGCAGAAAAAGGTGAGAATGCCCGGATGCAACAGGGCCTTCCCGATCGATGGCCTGTCCTCGTCGGTCAGGGTAGGATCCCGTTCTTCAAGGACTTCGGTTCTGGTGATCCTCAACCAGACCGCCAGGCCGAGTACCAGGAAATAGAGGAGCGCCGGGATGAGGGCGGCCACGATGATATCCGCATAGGCAACGTCAAGCAGGACGATCATGAAGAAAACCGCGAACCCCATGACCGGGGGCATGATCTGGCCTCCGCTCGAAGCCGCCGCCTCGATCGCGGCGGCAAGTTCCCGGCGAATTCCCGCACGCCGCATGAGCGGAATGGTCATGTTTCCGGAAATGTAGACGTTACCCATCGTGCTTCCCGAGACCGTGCCGACCATCGCGCTCGACAACACCGCCATGAGCGGGGGACCGGTACGCCCGCTCCCGAACAGCGCGCGCGACAGCCCGATCACGAAATCCATCGCACCAACCTGCTGAAGGATTTTGCCGAGTATCAGGAACAGCGCCATGTACTTAAGGCATGCACTGAGCGCAAAACCCAGGATGCCGGAGTCGTTCAGGTACAGAAACGAGATAATCCGCTCGAGACTGAAACCCCGGTGTCCTCCTAGCCATACGGGGAGATGCTGACCGAGAAAAAGATATAGAAGGAATACGCCGGCGACGACGGCCAATCCGTATCCAAGGCTGGATTTCACCGCAACCAGGATCAGGTAGATTCCGATGAGTCCGATCGTGATGTCGGTCGGGTTGGGGATTCCCTCGCGATAGGGAAGTTCCCGCGCATTCAGGATGATGTAGCCGAAAACGATGATGCCCAGGAGCAGGTGCAGGCAGTCGAACGCCTTTCCGGCCGCCGTCGGAGACCGGGTGGGAAAGAAGAACGCCGAAACCGCCAGGAGGGCGAGCACGGCGCGCTCGGGCAACGGTGCACCCGGGTACCAATAGTTGTAGATGCCATAGAGCGGGACAGAGAGGAGAAGGGCTTGCCGTACCCATCTTTGCCCCCGCTCCATGCCAGGCCAGGGCTTCATCGACCCGGCCGGTGTCTTGGCGTCAGTTCCCCGATTCCGACTTCCAGAGGCCGACCTCTTTCCAGTACCGAATTGCGCCCGGATGGTACGGGAAGGGATCGGACGACGACGTAAAGACATCGGGGTTTTCCACGGCCGCACGGACCGCGGGCAGCAACAGGACAATCTGTTCGATGTTTTCGTGCAACGTCTTCACGATTTCATACGCCATATCGTCCGGCATGTCGTCGCGGGCCGCCAGTGCCGACATCGTCAGGCTGGGACCGTAGTTCCGGAAATCAAGATGAGGGAGCGAACCCGGTTCGAACGCGAAGACCGTGAGTCCCGCCTCTTCCATCGCTTCCTTGTCCGTACGGACCCAAACCGCGTCGTGGGCACTCGTGTATTCCTCGATGATGGCGGCCAGCTTTGTCCCGACCGTCCAGGCGAGTGCAGCATCGACCCGCCCTTCCGCGAGGAAACGATACCGGTCTCCGGAGGACAGCGGAACTTCCTCGACATCGTCGATCCACGCGACACCGTTGCTCCTCCAGAACGGCTCGTGCAAGGCAGACGTCCTGAGACTTGAGCCCAGTCCGACCCGCTTGCCCTTGATGTCGCCGAAGTTCTCGATCCCGGCTTCGGGACGTGCGATCAGATGGCCGATGATGTGGACAAATCCCATCAGGGTACGAATTTCCTTGTAGGGCGCTTCGCCCTCTTCCAGGTTGCGTCCATGCCAGGCATTCCGCATGGCCGCGCCGGTGATGCTGACAATTCCGAGGTTGGCCTCATCGCGCCGCAAGAGACGTGAATTCTCGATGCTTCCACCGGTTACCGCGACTTCGAAGCGTCCTTCGGGAAACTTCTCGGAAAATAGCTGCTGCATTGCGGTGCCGAGGATGTGGGGCGTCGAACCGGCCGAAGCGGTTCCAACCGTGAATCCGTCCACCGCGTTCGCTGGCGAAAACACCGCGAGCGAAAGGGACAACACGCAAGCCGCCGGAATCGCGACTGCCCGTGCACCCAACCGGATGCGGGCGACCAAGGAAGAGAAACTCCAACGAAAGTGACTGTCCGAACTGTTTAAAACCATGAATGTCTCCCTGGATGACTCAGGCGCTTTGCAAATCTTGCGCCGATACTGCGTTACAAAGGATTCGGTTTGCCGATTCCTGTGGGATTTGAGCGCGGCTCCGGCGATGCCTGAACCCACGAGGCGTAAGGTTCGTGCATGTTCGGGTTTCCGGGTGTCGATGTCTTCTTCGTCGCCTCCACAATCCGGCCTTCGCCGCGCCCAAACGGGGCGACAAGAATTGAGTTGGATGCACACCAAGTGTCAAGGTGGATTTGCGCTTTTTCAGAAAAGCTGATGAATTTTCGGGTGTATTTGGCCGGAATACCCGATGTTTGGGAAAGGCGCCCCTCGATTTCATTGCAGGAATTCGATCGCGGGGTTTTGTCTCGGAGGCGCTCAAATCATCGGAGACAGGGCCGATGTTTCAGGATTCCTTCCCCGGTTCCATCCATTCCCGCACGGGATGCAAGGACGCAGCCACGAAGATCCCTTCCGTATTGGAAATGCGAAAGCCCGTGGCATAGGCGATCTTCGGTGTGCTGGCCTCCTCGTCGCCCACCATGGGGTCGTTTGCGGAAGGGGGCGAAATCCTACGCTAAGCATTTTTTAGGGTTCCCTGGGCGCGCTCATGGGTAACTGCACCCGGATTTCATGCTGATTGGGGCAAGGATGCGTGTTTTCGGTGTCGATCAGTTGGTCAGGGCATTGACCATGTGATCGACCGAGATGCCGAGATTGCGTGTGGTTTGTCAGGCACCGGGCACGCGTCTTCGCCACCTGTATTCACCAGTCAGGTTGATGTGTTCCCAACCGAGCGGGGAGACATGCGCCAGCAGTTCGACAGGAGTCGGCAGTCCCGCGCGTTGACGCCTGGAGACGGCCTCACCGGGTTTCATCGTGTTCCTGTAGATGAGGACAGCCGCCAGCAGGTTGAGGCCGGCCATGCGGTAATGCTGTCCTTCACTTGTCCGGTCGCGCAGTTCGCCCTGACGATGGAAGTGAATGGCACGCTTCAGGGCATGATGGGCCTCGCCCTTGTTCAGCCCGACCTGGGCACGCCGACGCAAGTCGGGATCCATGATCCAGTTGACCATGAATATGGATCGTTCGACGCGACCGACTTCGCGCAGGGCCGTCGCCAGTTCATTCTGACGCGGAAACGAGGCCAGTTTTCGCAGGATCAGGCTCGGCGCGGCTGTTCCTGCTGTCATGGTTGCCGCGAGGCGCACGATGTCCGGCCAGTTTCTTTCGATGAGACCTGTGTTGATCTTGCCGCCGATCAATGGACGCAGCTGTCCTGGCACGCTGGCACGATCAAGAACGTAGAGCCTCTTTGATGGCAGATACCGAATTCGGGAGACGAAAGCGTAGCCGAGGATCGCGCATGCGGCGAAAACATGGTCCGCAAAGCCGCCCATGTCGGCGTATTGTTCGCGAACACGCCTTCCAACTTCATTCTCGAGGAGACCATCGAGAATGCAGGGTGCTTCATGCACGGTCGCCGGGATCTTCTGTACGGCAAAGGGCGCGAACTGGTCCGAAAGGTGCGTGTAGGCCTTGATCCCCGGCTCGTTCCCGTGTTTCGCGTTCACGAGGTTCATTGCTTCCCCCATTCCGGAGGTTGGAAAGAACTGGCCATCGCCGGACGCGGTAAGCACCAGGCCCCAGAAAGCGGCAGCTGGCAGTTCGGCCTGTGCCTCGACCACCATGGACAACGCACGGTCATAGGCTTCTCCCTCCACGTGCCAGCGTGCGATCCGCATCAACTCCCGGAACCCATGGGTGTTGGTGGCTTCGGACATCTTGCGCAGGCCGAGATTGATCCCGTCGGCAAGAAGTACGTTCAGCAAACCGATGTGGTCCGTGCAGGGTGCGCCGGTCCGCAGATGCGTGAAGGCTTCCACGAACCTGGTGGCAGTACTCACGTCCTGCAGGATGTCGGTGATCCGGGTATCTGGAATACGCCTGTACAGATCGAGGACAAGCTCTTCAGCTCCTTCGGGTACGGCGGCATCCAGTTTTTCGACATTAAGCGCACCATCATCGATGCTGCCCCCGGGAATGGTTCCCGTACGGGTCGCTGCCGCAAGAAGGCGCAACCATTCGATCATCTCCGCATTCCGGTCCCGAAGCCAGTCCGCGGCGCGTTCCGGCACTGCCAGCCGGGTGGTTTCGGCGATCGCGTGCGCTGGAACCAGGACTTGCTTGATGTCACCGTATCGGCGTGAGTGTTTGAGCCAGAGATCGCCCGAACGGAACGAGTCGCGCACATGGAACAGAACCGCGGTTTCCCGGAACCGATGGTCGTTGGCATGGCGGGTGTTCAGATGCCGCCGCCATTTCGAATTGCGTTTCAGGAAATCGGCCGGGAGCGTTTCGCGTTCACCGTCGCGCAGAAGTTGCACGGCACGCAGCAGAGGTTGGGTGACCGGCGCGGCCTGGATGTCGAGAACCCGGAGCATGCGCGGGGTGTACCGGCGAAACCGATTGTAGCCCTGCGCCACGTGGTCCAATGGGTCAGCTTCCATCGTGCCGGACAGCTGCAAGGCGGCGGTGACAAGATCGTTGAGGCCCTCCCATCCGGTCTTGCGTGCAATCACCACGTCGAGCCCTTTACCGGTGTCATGGGCCTTGATCAGTGCATTGCCCAGCCCGGCAAAGGACGTCAGGGTTTCACGAGCAGCCGTCGCTTCATTGGCGATACGGGCTTCGCACTGACGCATGGCGGCCCTGTAGGTCCTGCCCGTGATCCGGTCATGGGTCTCCACAATTGCGTCGGCAATAATTGACCGCCATTCCGCCGCACACACCGCCAGGATCGCGAGGCGTCTGTTCTCTGATAGATCGAGTCATCCATCGGCGTAGTAGCGCTCGCCCTGTCGGCGGAGGCGGGCGATCCGATGGGCCGGGACACCGGTGAAGAGATCATCCTGACATTCCAGCCGATCCAGGTATTCCAGACGGTCCAGCAAGCGGTTCGCGGCGGCTGAAATGTTTCCCGTTGAGAATTGCCTGAGCCAGACGAACCTGGTCAGGCGACCGTCAACCGTGTCCTCGAGCAATGCCAGAAGGCCCCGCCGGAGCTCGGGTCCGATCCGGCTGGAAATCCTGGCTTCTATCCTGCGCTCAGCCTCCACAAGTGCATCCGAGCAAAGCCTTTCGAGGGTCGTGATTGCCGGCAGAACGGTGTGGGTCTGCCGGCATTACTCGACAAGCCGGCGGGCAAGATCCTCGTTGGACCGCGCCAATTCGGCTTCCTCGTGGAGCCAGCTGCGGAGGTCCCGTGCCTTGTGGCCGGAAAAGGTTCGAAACCCGTACAGATCCCGCAATTCTGCAAGATGCTCATGGCGGGTCTCGACCCGAACCGCATGATCGAGAAGATCATCACCATCGAGACCAAGCTGTTCACCGATGAAATCCATCACGTTCTTCGGAATCAGTTCGTCAGGTGTCAGAACCCTTCCAGGATAGCGCAGGGCACAGAGCTGCAGAGCAAATCCGAGCTTGTTGTGCGGCCTGCGACGCCGCCGGACATGTTGGAGGTCTTCTTCGCTCAGGACATAATATTGCAGGGGCTCCGCTTCAGTTCGAGGCAGTGAGAGCAGCGCAGACCGTTGCCGACCTGTCAGTATGGTTCGACGGGGCATGTCTTTTCTTTTCTCCGTTGTATGCGAGACTTTGATTGTGAAACGGAAATCCCGCCCGGAAACCACTTGAAAGACCCTGTGTCCCAAACGATCGTTTGCGAAACATTCTGATCGGGTACGTCCGGATATCGAAAGCCGATGGATCGCAGTCACCGGATCTGCAGTTCGATGCCTTGCGTGCCGCGGGCGTCGAAACGGGAATGATCTACGAGGATCGCACGTCCGGCGCACGCGGCGACAGGCCCGGATTGGAGAACTGCCTGCGTGCCCTCAGGGAAGGCGATGTGCTTGTCGTCCGGAAACTGGACCGGCTGGGGCGGAACCTCGCGCACCTTGTCAGCATTGTCGAGACGCTGTCCAGGAGCGGTGTCGGCCTGAGGGTTCTGACCGGAAAGGGCGCAAAGATCGACACGACCACCGCCTCGGGCCGGCTTGTGTTCGGCATTTTTGCCGCGCTTGCGGAATTCGAGAGGGAACTGATCAGCGAGCGAACGATCGCCGGATTTTCTGCCGCTCGTGCCAGGGGCCGCAAGGGCGGCCGGAAGTTCGCCCTGACCAAGGCCCGGGTTCGTCTCGCTCGGGCAGCAATGTCAAACCGCGACACTTCGGTCGCGGAAATTTGCAGAGAACTCCGCATCAAACCCGTGACGCTGTACAGATATGTCGGACCTGACGGTGAATTGAGAAAGCACGGAAAACAGGTCCTCGGTGCTTAGCGTGGGACTCTACCCCGCAAACCCCCGCAAACGACCCCAATGATGGTAACAGTCATCGCGAGGGTCGGAGCAATATACTATGTGTAGCGACCTCCGGGTCAACGCGCGTTAGATCTCGAAGAGTGCGAGAGCGAGATCATCGAGTGTGCCGATGCCCCGTTGTTGCAGCGGCGAGGGGAGGCCGTGGAAAACGTCGAAAGTGTGATGTTGGGCAATTCCCAAAGCCTGGCGATGCAGGGCAAGACCAAGGGTCCTCTGGGCGAAGTCCCCGCCTACCGGCCACGCGCTGGCGGCGAGGAAAAGGCGTAGCAGCCCCTTGTCGCATCCAAGGGTACCGAAACACAGCTTCGCAAGTTCATAATGCCGGTCGATCACGACCGCATCACCCCAGTCAATGATCCCGGAAAGGCGGCCGTCTTCGACATAGATGTGGTTGTCCACTAGATCACCGTGAACGAAGACACGGTCGAACGGGCGAAGACGAGCGAGAAACTCTCGGATCCCGGATATCAGATGACGCGGCAGCGAACTCCGGTAGGCTGCTGCAACGATATCCGCGACCGGCAAGCCTGCCTGCGTCGCAACCCCGATCGGCCGCAACGCGTGGACGCGACGGATCTGACGGCCCAGTTCATCGGCGAGTGAGGTCAACTGCGCGGTTGACAGGTTTGCCTGCCAACACGGGACCCCGGATATTCGTCCGGTGACCAGATATGGCCATGGCACGTCGGATTCGCGGAAAATTCTACCGGATGCCAGCAGGCGGGGCGCCGCGATCTTCGGATCGTTCGCAACGAGGCGGAGTGCCGAGCGTTCGGCCGCGTAGCTTCGACGCCACGGCGGAAAGTGGCCGAACAGTTTCACCACGACATCACCGCAAAGGAACGTGGGGTAAGTTGCATTATGTCCAGCAATCGCCCCCAGTTTCGCTGCCGGGAGGTCGTGGCGTCCCAGGATCCGGGAAATGCAGGGCCGCCAGAATCCGACATCAGCAATTCGCGACCGGTATTCCTGGATAGATCCGAATACAGGCGGTTCTGTCATGGTCATGTAACGAAGTCCGTCGGCGGTGGTTCCTTGGACGGTTCATGCCCACGATTAGGTACGGCTTGCAATAGGCAAAGGACCATCGGGTCCTCGCGGAATTCGTCATGCCCTTTGTCTTGTGAACATGGAGGATTCGACGCCGTACAAATATGTCGGACCTGACGGTGAACTGAGAAAGCACGGAAAAACAGACAGGTCCTCGGTGCTTAGCGTAGGATTTCGCTCCCTTCCGCAAACGACCCCTGGAGCGCAAGCTTCGCGCGACGCCGCTGTTTCGAGCGGTGGATCGCCGCAAGGGCTCCGTCACGCTGTCAGACCGCAGGTGGAGCCGCCACCGAGCACAGGAGGCGGTCGAGCGTCGGGCCATTCGTGCAGGTGACGAGGGTGTCATCAGCTCGGGATACATCGGCTGTCATAGTCTCCAGGCGACCGGGATCACGGCATACCTGGAGCATCCCGATGCACGCATCGAGGTGGCGCAGTACCTGGCCGGACACGCCCGGACGGAGACGACACGTCTTTACGACCGCCGCGAAGAGCAGGTTTCGCTTGATGAAGTCGAGCGGATCGGCATTTAATGGGGTAGGGGGAGGAACCGGGACCATGACGGCACAGGTCAGACACAAGGAGACCCGCCGGGCGACCTACCAGGACGTGCTCGACGCGCCGCCCCACAAGGTCGCCGAGGTGATTTCAGGTACGCTCCATACCCATCCGAGGCCGGCAGCCCGCCATGCCTGGGCAAGCTCGGGATTGGGAATAAAGATCGGTCCACCATTCAACTATGGTGATGACGGCCCGGGCGGCTGGTGGATCATCGATGAGCCCGAGCTGCACCTGGGCGAAGACATTGTGGTGCCGGACCTCGCCGGCTGGCGGCGCGAGACGATGCCCGAGTACCCGGACGCGGCCTATTTCACGATCGCGCCGGACTGGGTCTGCGAAGTACTCTCGCCCTCGACGCGGCGGCTGGACCTGAACGAGAAGCGGGTGCTCTATGCCCGCGAAGGCGTCGGCCACCTCTGGTTCGTCGATCCCGACGCACGGACGCTTGAGGCCTTCGAGTTGCGCGAGGGGCAGTGGCTGTTGCTGGCCACGCTCGCCGACGACGCACCAGTCTCGCTTCCTCCTTTCGATGCCATCACCTTCCCGCTCGACGCCCTCTGGCCCGAGGTGATCGCAAGCGCGGGAAAGGCGGATGACGGCGCGTGAAACAAAGGGTCGATTCCGGGGATTTACAACCCTAACTTAACGTAATCCCATGATGCGCGCAGAACCGCTGCTACTGTTCTGCCTACATTTCTCTGTCTCTTGGTAAGCAAACAAAGCCAAGCACTGAATTTATGGATTACGCGTGTCTTGGTGGCGTGTCCGGAGCCGGCCCGCACAGTGTAAATCAAGATTCGGAATCCACCGGAGATTAACGCAGATCCCGGTTCGATGCTCGGCCTGTGCAGGCTCCCGCCGCACGCATCGTTCCCGAAGTGGCGAACGATGCCTTCCCAGGTCACGATTTTGACGAAATTCCCGACCTGGGCCGTACCAGGACCATCACGGCAGCATTGATGCCAAGAGCAAAACACTTCAGACCGGCGAGAAAGAACTCAACAAGGCGATCAGGATGCGCATGGAACCAAGCGGTCACGAGATCGAAGACTCCGTAGGTCCCGTCAATCTCCTCCGCAATGGTTTGGACGAACCGAAAATCCGACGAACTCCGGCGCGAGGCCTTCCGCTTCGCGCGCTCCAGCATGTCGGGATCGGGATCGACCGCGACAACCACCACATCCTCGACATGACTTTCGACGAGGACCGAAGCCGCATCCGCACCGGCCACGGCCCGGCAAACGCCACGCTGCTCCGGCGCTTTGCCATCGGCCTGATCAAGACTCACAGCGACAATGTCGCCGAGACCACGTGCAGACTGGCCCGAAAACCCAGGCGGGTCCTGGACATGCTGAAACTGACAGGCAACACCCGCCCGCGCATGGCGTTCAGCTGAAGACCCACCACACCCGTACCTGAGTTGCCAATCCTGTCTCCACCCTCGAAGACGGGGGTGAACAGGCATGTCCGACAATCGCCAATTCGCCGGAAACGCCGCCGGGAAACAGCCCCGGGCGCGAAATCATGTGCCGTGGGGCCTTGTCCGGGGTCGATGTGACGTCACCTCACGTGGCAAAAGGCGCATCGGTGAAATGCGAAAGACAATTGCGTCAAACCCGTGTGCCGGCAAAAAAACAGAACAGATTCACCCTGCCCTGCAAGTTACGTCGGGGCGAACGCCTCCCATGAATGCCGACAGAGGGAGTGGACCACCAATCAGCGATGCAGAGAACCGTGACGAGGGCCAGAACCTCCGGGTTTCATATCGACAGAGGCAGAATACATACGAAAGAAAATCAGGTTGCTCGTTGCGATCGAAAAAATTTCCGTGGAACCGGGTCGAGGCGGATTATATCGGCCGGCCATCATTGCGCAGCGTTCATGTAGCTGCGCAGAACCGCGTTGATGCGCGTTTGGTAGCCACGTCCCTGTGATCTGAAGAAACTCAGGACATCGCTGTCGATCCGCATCGAGATCGCCGTCTTGCGCGGAGGCATGACCAACCTAGCCCGTGACCAGTCGAACTCGCCTTCGTCAGGGTCCTTTTCAGGCTCGATGCCAGCGTCCTCTTCGCGTTGAAGTCGTTCCCAGTCAGTCCTTTCTTCGCTCCTCTTAAGGGTCGCTTCCTCCAGCGACATGCTTGTGGTATTGTTTGCGTTCATCTTGACTGGCCCTTCTTGCAGTGATGATTCTCTTTCGACCATTCCTCATGGTTTAAACCGCGATGAATTCTTTCCCATCGACGACGCCTATAGCTTTCCATCTGGATTCGCCTTGGCAGTTCGATGGCGTCACGACGACCGGGCCGCCGAACATTCGAATCGCTGTTTGAAAATCAACTCCGTGCTTTTTCAGAACGGATTCACGCTTCCGTTCATCCCACGTGAAAGTCTCGCCTTCAGCCATGTCTTTCTCCTCAGGCCCTTGGATTTATCCTTGATCCCATCTCTCTCCTCCAATTGACTATGTAGCTTTCAGTGCATTAGATTTACTACGCACGTTTGCATGTATATACATTATAATAGACACCAGGGCATGTAAAGCCTTTTTTATCCGATGCGCTTGGGGCAACGTGACTCCGCTGTTCCTTTGCTTTTTTCGCTTAACCAGAGCATAATCACGTTTGTGCGCTGCACTAGAATTGCCGGGAGGACCCCGGAATGAACTCTGGTATCCCCGAAAATGCCCGAATTTCGCCCACCGGCGGCTCCAGCCTCCTGATCGCCGCGTCTGCACCGGTAACCGCGCGAGGCACGGAATCCGCCCTCGTTCCCGCCCCGATCGCTCTCCTCGGCGACGATGCGTGCCACGCCTGGGTCGAGTTCTTCGCCTCGCACATCCGCAACCCTAACACTCGTGCCTCATATGCCCGCGCGGCCCACGCCTTGTTCCGCTGGCTTGGCGACCGCGGTATCGAGGACGTCCGCGACATCCGGGGAGTCCACGTCTCGGCCTGGATCGAGGACCGGCTCCTCTCCGGCATGGCCAAGGCGACCGTGAAACTGGAACTCGCAGCTGTCCGGCAACTGTTTACCTGGCTGTCTCTCCACCGGATCATCCTTGAATCTCCGACCGTGGCGGTCCGCGGGCCGAAGCACGTGGTGCGCACCGGCCTGACACCGGTGCTGACGACAACCGACGCCCGGCGGTTCATGCGCTGGCTCCCGTCAGGGACGATTACGGAACTTCGGGACCGGGCTTTCATCGCAACCCTGACGTACAGTTTTGCCCGGGTTTCGGCAGCGGTGGCAATGAACTTGGCGGATGTCTCGATCCGCGACGGGCGCTGGCACGTCCGGCTGCATGAGAATGCCGGGAAGGTCCTGGACATTCCGTGCCATCACCGCCTGGAGGAATACCTCCGGGTCTACATGGAAACCGGCGGGCTCATGGAGCGCGAGCTTCGCGCCACGCCGCTCTTTCGCGCGGTGGATCGCCGCAAGGGCTCCGTCTCGCTGTCGGACCGCAGGTGGAGCCGACACCGGGCACGGGAGGCGGTCGAGCGTCGGGCCATTCGTGCGGGTGACGAGGGCGTCATCAGCTCGGGATACATCGGCTGTCACAGTCTCCGGGCGACCGGGATCACGGCATACCTGGAGCATCCCGATGCACGCGTCGAGGTTGCGCAATATCTTGCCGGACATTCCCGCACGGAGACGACGCGCCTTTATGACCGCCGCGAGGAGCAGGTTTCACTTGATGAAGTCGAGCGGATCGGCATTTAATGGGGTAGGGGAAGGAACGGGAACCATGACGGCACAGGCCAGACACAGGGAAACCCGCCGGGCGACATACCAGGACGTGCTCGACGCGCCACCCCACAAGGTGGCCGAGGTGATCGCCGGCACGCTCCATACCCATCCGAGGCCGGCCATGCGGCATGCCTGGGCTAGTTCGCGTCTCGGTGGCCGCCTCGATGGCCCTTTCAATCCCGGAGTCGGCGGCCCCGGCGGCTGGTGGATCATCGACGAACCGGAACTGCATCTGGGCGAAGACATCGTGGTTCCCGACCTCGCCGGTTGGCGGCGCGAGACGATGCCCGAATATCCGGACGCGGCGTATTGCACGATTGCGCCGGACTGGGTCTGCGAGGTGCTCTCGCCTTCTACACGGCGGCTGGATGTGAACGAGAAGCGGGCGCTCTATGCCCGTGAGGGCGTCGGACAACTCTGGTTCGTTGATCCCGACGCACGGACGCTTGAGGCCTTTGAGTTGCGCGAGGGGCAGTGGCTGGTGCTGGACACGCTCGCCGATGACGCTCCGGTCTCGCTTCCTCCTTTCGATGCCATCACCTTCCCGCTCGACGCCCTCTGGCCCGAGGTGATCGCAGGTGCGGGAAAGGCGGAATAACGAGATTTTCCGAGTCAACCGTCGCGCGGCGGGGCATCCGAGGCCCGGCATTTCCGGAATGCCGGGCAGCAGAACTCAATCTCCTTCCGTCCAACATCATTTACGGACACGGATCAATTCGGACGCGCGGTGCAGGAACGCGAACTGGCCGGCCTTGGCATGGCACTGGGATCTGCTTAGACACATCTCACCGTCTGAGGTGGCGATGCAACAACGGCATTGGCCAGGGATCATGCGATGAGCGCTAACCAAGAGAAACTTTCTGGTCTTGTGATCTTACGGTAGGCGAGTTTCGGCGCTGGGTGCTGTCCGACAGGAAAAGCCCGACGACACGGGCACTGCCTGCGGAATTTTTCGTCCGGTGCATCATGTCCACCGACAGTGAGTCGGCTGAGGACTGGAACTTTGTGGATATCGAATGGGCGGACGGCACGACAGTCGAGGTCAAGTGCTCGGCCTATCTCCAGCCCAAGAGAGAAGGAAATCTTGTTCGGACGTCGCCGCGGTTCGATAATGGTAAGAAGATAGGGGCGTGGAGCAACCGGAAGGGAGATTGGTTGCCGGGACCTGACCGGCCCAGGCGATGGGCAGATATCTATGTTCTCTGCCTAGTGTTATGTTTTATTTTGGGGATTCCGTTTTCCTGCGTGATATGATTCAACCGCTCCCGGCGATTGCCGCACAGTTTTCATACGGGAGCAGAACCAGAATGGCAAAGAGCAGGAGAACCCGGATTGTCCTCAGCGAGCAAGACCGGGAGCGTCTCGAGAAGATCAAGACCGATCCCCATTCGATCCTCAAGCATGTGCAGAGGGCGACCATCATCCTTCACCTCGGCGACGGCCTCACCCTGACCCAGACGATGCGGGCCACCGGCATGTCGAAGCCGACGGTCCGGCGCTGGTGGGACCGCTTCCTCGGGGAAGGTGTCGACGGCCTGCTGTACGACATCCCACGGAGACGGGGCCGCAAGCCCATATCGGAAGAGAAGGTCAGCGAACTGATCGCGCTTGCGATGTCGCCGCCGCCGGAGCACGCCAGTCACTGGACGCTGCGGGCGCTGGCGACGAAGGTGGGGATCGCCGTCTCGACGGTATTCGGCATCCTGAAGAACCATGGCCTCAAGCCCCACAGGGTCAAGACATTCAAGGTCTCCCGCGACCCGAGGTTCGCGTTGAAGGTCCGCGACGTCGTCGGCCTCTACGTCAACCCGCCCGACCACGCTGTGGTCATCTCGGTGGACGAGAAGACACAGATCCAGGCGTTGGGACGGACGCAGGCGCCCCTGCCGATGAAGTCCGGCCATCCCGAGACCCGCACCCATGACGACAAGCGCAACGGCACCACCTGCCTGATGGCGGCCCTCGATGTCGCCACCGGCAAGGTCACCGGCCAGATGGTCAAGCGTCACCGTTCGGAGGAATTCCTCGCCTTCCTCGAACTCGTCTCCGAGGGGATCGAGCCCGGAACCCCGGTTCACGTCATCCTCGACAACGTCTCCTCTCACAAGTCGGCCGAGGTCAACGAATGGCTGAAAGGCAACGCCAATTGGACGTTCCATTTCACTCCGACATCGGCCTCGTGGATGAATGCGGTCGAGGGTTTCTTTTCCAAGCTCTCGCGGCAGAGACTCAAACACGCGATCTTCAACTCGCTCGACGAGTGCATCGCGGCGATTGAGGGCTACATCGAGCATCACAACGCCAATGATGCCCGGCCGTTTCGCTGGAGCAAGGCGCCCGAAGATCTCGTGGAGGCATGGAAGAAGGGCCACCAGAAGCTGCAGGAATCGGCATCGTGAAAAAGAATCAAAACACTAGATAAGGAAACCGATCCCGGCTCATACAACCCTCTTGATCTTTCACAGAGGGAAGCCTTCGCAATTCCCACATCCAGGCTTGACAAGAATTTCCCCGATCAGAAGACCGTTTCGGTGAACAGGCTAATGCAGGAGGGATTCCATTCCATGGGATTTGACCGTCTCGACCCCGAAATCGAACGGATCCGACAAATTGCCACGGTGAGTACTGCGAAGAATTAAACCCGCTTGCTGTGCGGTTCGCCAAGTTTGCATTGGCCACTCAATGTTGCGACCTCTCATTGCCCTGAAATTCATGTGCACCGGATCGGTCACTACGGGGCTCCGGTGAGCGATTTCGGTAATGCACATTTCCATGCAGTTTGGCGACGGTTTCAAGGTGGCCAAGAGCCCGTGAATAACCGGGTGAGTTGAGGATTTCCGAATTCCAGGCGCCGGATCGCGGCAGTTCCGGCGCGCCGCACAAACGGACGGCCAAGGCATTTGTTTTCACTGTTGACATATGCCATCATTACTTATAAGAGAAACATAAGCTTGCACTATAGGAGATTGCAAATGAACGTACGCTTGAACACGCACTGCCAGATCGCGATTGATGAAATCAAGAACGCACTGGAAAATGTGACCGCCGAAAACGGAACAAGCATCGAGCCGGATACAATGTGCATTGTAACCGTCGCGCTCATGCTGCTGGCCCGGCAAGCAGAAAAGCGCCCCGAGGCCACAATGGGGGACTTCGTTGAGCACCGGCTAAATTTCCGGATATGAGTCGAGCGGCCTCCCGAACATGACCGAAAAACCTCCCCGCAGGCCGGTGCGGCTGCAATCGGCGCCCCGGAAAGGAGAAGTGTACTGGTGCGACTACCCGCCCCCTGAGTGTCTGCACCTGCCCGAGTTCTGGAAACGCCGTCCGGTCGTAATAGTTTCCCGGCATGCAACGCTACGCGGTGTTGCCACCGTCGTGCCGATTACTTCACGGGTGCAGCTCAATCTGCGGTTCTCAGTTCTTCTCCGTTCTCCGATCGACGGAAGAGATGTCTGGGCCATCTGCAATCATGTCACCACAGTGGCGGTCAGTCGGCTGCTGCCGTCGCACGGCAGGCCGTCGGTGTCTGAGCAGGAATACCGGGAGATACTACAGAAAGTGATCGACAGCCTTGCCGAACCTTGACAAACGTAGGCCAGTGCGCAACATTCATCGGACCTGCGGGGTCTTTGGATTGCCGCCTCCCCTCCGGATTCTTCGGATATCCGGAGGGCAAAAAGACGGCTTCGGCCGTCTTTTCCTTTTGATCCACACCCGGCTGACCTTGAGCGGCGCTGGAAAAGCACTAGCCACGGGAGGAAGGCACAAAGCGTGATTGGCGTATTCGTCTGTACTGCTTAGGTCCAAAATTTGGCCCCATCGTGTAGTTTGTTCGTAGAACCACGCTAAGGAAGAACGGAGCAAGAACGGTCGCTACGGACTGGTTTCCCCGATCACCCTGTATGCGTTTGATCTTCCTATCCCGACAAATTGCGCGGCCTTGGTCACCGATGTTCCGTTGTCCACGAGTTCTTGCAAGGCGGAGACTGTATCGGCATGAATCGGTCGTCGCGCACGTCGATGACGTCAATGAAGACCACCGCCGACTGGCGTTTCGTATTTGGAGACGCAACGGACTGAAGCCGGTGGTTTTGTTCATCCTGGACGACAGCGATCGGTTGATCGGCTTGATCGAACAGCCAGTCGCGAGCATGGGCACGGGGGAGTTCAAGTTCTACCTTGAGACGTTGGCAAGGGAGTACGACCGTTTCGAATACATACTGACTGGCGGCGACACGTGGTGAGATGTGAGGCAGGTTGGTGATGTCGTGGGCCAAATCTTCGACGCCGAATTAGCGTTTGCCAAGTGAGAGTTTCGGATTTCGATGTCCAATGGGCTGGAAGGGTCGAGTCGCCCTTGACTGTTAGGTTCCAAGCGTTCGCCCGCTCGTTCAAGTCCCTTGGTTTTTTCCCCTGCCGCTCTGTGCGTCCGCTCCGGTTCTCCTCGACCTCTGTCACGTCGACCGGCGGGAATTGCCGGTCGATTGTCGGCGTCACTCTGAACCCGCACCCGTTCGTCCCGACTTGTTCACGTCATGACCGGTGCCTTTCCCGTGTCCCCCGATGCCTTCAAACCGGAGTTTCTTGACGACACGGTCACGGTCAGGCTTGGTGAAGTCGAGCTTTACAGCCCATTCTCCAAGCATTTCGAGATGGATGCGTGCCTCGTACATGCCCGGCAGGTCCCGAGGAAACGCCGGAACGGGCTTGACGTTGTGAGCGCCCGGCATGGATGGCATGTCGGCGCTGACCATGAACTCGGCATCGGTGATCGGGGAACCGCTTGTCCTGCCCGTGACCACCATGATGCAATCGAAGACAAGCTTTTCGTCGGTTGGCGCACAGGTGATTTCCGCTTGTTTCCTTTCGCCGGCGAATGCCGTCATCGGCAGGATGCCGAATCCGGCAATCACAAGAAGGCGAAATGTCACCCGTGTCATCACTCCCTCACTTTCATTGATTCACGTGTACGAATGCTTGTCATACCGAGATAGTTTTCCACCAAGCCATCATCAGTCATCAAGTCCCGGGCGGATCCTTGCAGGACAACCCGCCCGCCCTCGACGATGTATCCCCGGTCGGCAAGCTGCAGCGTTTGGCGCACGTTCTGTTCGACGATCAGGATCGATAGCCCTTCGGTACGAAGCGTGCGGATCAGGTCGAAGACATCCCCGGCCGCGATCGGCGACAAACCCAGGGTCGGTTCATCCAGCAACAGGAGGCTGGGTTTCGCCATCAGCCCCCGCGCCACGGCCAGCAACTGTGCCTGGCCACCACTGAGGTTTGACGCGGGTTCATGCAACTTGTCCGCCAACACGGGAAACCGCCGCAAGACATCGTCCGGCGAGATATGGCTCAGCAAAAGCGAACCGAGGCGGTAGGCACCGGCCTGGAGGTTTTCCAACACGCTCAGCGTGCGGAATATCATTCGTCCTTCCGGAACCTGCACGATTCCCGCCTTTATGTAGCTGTGAGCCGGCCGCCCGGTCATCTCCCTGCCGTGATAGCGAATTGAGCCCCGGGTCGGTCGAATGATTCCGGCCAACGCATTCAGGGTCGAACTCTTCCCGGCACCGTTCGCACCGACGATCGCGACGATTTCCCCCGCCTCGACGAAGAGTGACAACCCGCGGACGGCGGAGATCTTTCCGTAGTCGACGTGGAGATCGTGAACCTCAAGCATTGGCCGCAGCCCGGCCAAAGTAGGCCTCGATCACCGCTGGCAGTGCGAAGACTTCGCCAGGGGAGCCATCGGCGATCAAACGACCCGCGTGCAGGACACAGACTCGCGTGCAGACATGCACGATCAGCTCCATCTTGTGTTCAATGACGATACAGGTCCGGTTCGGGGCCACGCAATCGGCGATCAGCCGGGCCATGTCCTCGGATTCCGCGGGCGTCATTCCTCCGGCTGGTTCATCCAGGAACACCAGCTCGGGATCGCGCGCAAGGATCCGTGCGATTTCAAGGCGCCGCAACTGGGGCAGGGGAAGGGAGTTGGCCAGGCGGTCCCGCACGTCCTGAAGACCGACCTGCGCGAGGGCCCATTCGGCTTTCCGCCGCTGGTTTCGCGCGTTTTGCCGATCGGCAGGCAGAATTCGGAAGAACCCGTTGCCGGGCATTCCGTACTGGGCTGCCTCGACGTTTCCAAGCACGGTCATCCGCGGAAACAGGCGAAGGTTCTGAAACGTGCGCGCGATTCCCATCCGGGAAACGCGATGGGGTTCATCGTTGGTGATGTCCGCGCCCTGAAACAGGACCCGGCCACCGTCCAGCCCATACATGGCGGTGACCACGTTGACCAGGGTCGACTTGCCCGAACCGTTCGGCCCGATCAGTCCGACGGTTTCGTCTTGGCCGAAGAAAGTGGTTATTCCGGAGAGCGCCCGGAGTTCGCCGAACCGTTTTTCGACCGACATTAAGTTCAACATGTCATCGGCGCCTCAGCCAGCGCTTGATGCGGTGGATGCGCACCTCGTCCAGGATGCCGCGCGGCATGATGATCAGCAGAAGCGCAACCAGGCCACCGAAAGCAATCATGCGGTAACCCTGGATGGCACGGATCCCCTCTAGGAAGCCGATGTCCAGTACGACGCCGATCAACGGGCCGAGGGCAGTGCCCAATCCGCCGATCAGGCCATAGGCCAGGCCGTGGACTCCCAGCATGACGTTGAAGACGTTGGGCTCGATATAGGTTGCAAAATGCGCGTAGAGGCAGCCGCCCAATCCGGCAATCATGCCCGCGAACACGACCACCAACAGCTTGCAGGACCTGACATCGATGCCCTGGCTTGAGGCAAGCAGAGGATCCTGGCCGATCATCCGGATCATGGCGCCCAGGTTCGAGCGCTCAACCAACAGCAGGACCGCGAGGACGACTCCAAGCAGGCCGTAAATGATGAACATGTACTGGAGGGTCGTGATGTCGTGCTCGAATATCCATCGGATGTCGCCAAATCCCTCGGCACCGGCGGGGCCGACCGGTTCGCCTTCGATCTCCACCTGGACATGGACGGAATTGAGGCCGAGGCGGATCATTTCGGCGAAGCACAGGGTCGCGATCGCAAAGTAGAGTCCGCGCAACCGAAGCGTAAGCGCACCAATTGCGAGCGCGGCAAGCGCGGCTGCGCATGAACCCAGGACAAGGGCGAGTCCGAACGGCCACCCCCACATCGCCGTTGCCACCCCCGACATGTACGCGCCGATGCCGAAGTAGGCCTGTTGTCCGAAGGAGATTTCTCCGGACACCAGAATCACGTAAGCTGACAAGGCGACAAATGCGATCATGCCCATGTTCGAGGCGACGCTGACCGCATATTCGCTCAACGGTCAAATCCTTCTGAACGCCTGGGCGTACCGGTCGGCGATGCCTTGGCCAAGCAAGCCTCCGGGCCGAAAGATGAGCACGAGGAACAGAACGAGGTACGCGCTCAGATCCTTGACGGCGTTGCCCAGGTACCATTGGGCGTGGGCCTCGATCAGACCAAGGAGCAAACCGCCAACGACGGCCCCGGGGATCGACCCCAATCCGCCTAGCATCATGGCGATCAGGCCCTTGAACGTCGCCCACAGCCCGAAATACGGAGTGACCTGCTGATCCGCGGCCAGCAGGAGGTACCCGGCGACTCCGCCGATCAGGGATGCGAGACCAAATGCCCAAAACGTGATGCGCGCCGGGCTGATACCCATGTAAACGGCGGCCTCGGGGTTTTCCGAGACCGCGCGCAAGGCTAACCCGAAACGGGTTCGGTAGAGCAGAATCCGGAGCATGATCAGCACGAAAACCGCGGCGGCCAGCGTCGTCACATGCTCCATGCGAAGAAAATAGGGGCCGATGTCAAATCCGCCGATGGTGAACAGTTCGGGATACGGATAGGTGCGCCCGGGCAGCAGGATGGTCGCCACCTCTTCCAGTTGCATCCAGATCACGAAGCTCGAAACCATGGATGCAATTGCGGCGTTCTTGCGTATCGACCAGAAGCACAGGCGTTCCACGTACACGCCGACAACAATCGTCCCGGCAATCGTAACAGAGGCAACCATCCAGGGTTGCGCCTCAAGCGTGACGAAAACCCAGGTTCCCGCGAATGCTCCCAGCATGATGGACGGGCCATAGGACAGGTTGATCCTGCGCATGACCCCGAAAACCAGGGTAAAGCCCAGCGCGATCAGCGCATATGCGGAACCGATCGAGAGGCCATCGAGCGTCGTCTGGATGAAATCGATCACGATTCCTCACATGTCATGCCGCTTTCGATCCAAGATAGGCGCGCTGAATGACATCATCCTCGCCGATGTCGCCAGGGGCTCCGCTGAATGCCACGCGGCCCTGATCCAGCAGGTAGAAGTGACTCGCGACCTGGAGCGCCTTGTGGGCATTCTGTTCGACAAGCACGATGGAAACGCCCTCCGCGTTGAGCTGTCGAATGATTGAGAACACCTCGGAAACGACCAGGGGCGCAAGGCCCAGGGACGGTTCATCCATCATGAGGATTTTCGGCCGCGACATCAGCGCCCTGGCAACTGCCAGCATTTGCTGTTCACCGCCGGACAGCGTTCCCGCTGCCTGATCCCGAAGTCTCTCGAGGGCGGGAAACCGAAAATACGCCTTGTCGATATCCTCGAGAACCGCCGGACGGTCGCCCGCCAACCGGCGATAGGCGCCGGCCCTGAGGTTCTCCTCGACCGACATGGCAGGAAAGACCAGCCGGTTCTCAGGGACGAGGGCGATGCCATGCGCGAGGGCGCGCGGTGCAGTAGTGCCGGTGATCTCCAAACCATTGACCGAAATCGACCCCGACCTTGGCTTGAGGATGCCGGCTATGGAATACATCAGGGTCGTCTTGCCCGCCCCGTTGGGGCCGAGGATGCAGGTGATCTCTCCCTGTTTCGCCGATAGCGTCACGCCCTTCAACGCTTCGATCGCGCCATAGGCCGTGACGAGATCCCGGACTTCGAGCATGGTCTTCTCCTAGGCCGGTTCGGAGTCCGGCGAACCGAGATAGGCTTCCCGTACCGCCATGTTGTCCTGGATTTCTCCTGGAGTACCGAGGGCAATCAGCTTGCCGAAGTTCAAAACCGCAATCCGATCGGTCACGCCCATGACCAGTTCCATGACATGTTCGACGAGCAGCACCGTGATCCCTTCTTGCCTGAGGGCAAGGATACGTTGCCTGAGGTCTTCCACTTCCCCGCGGTTCATTCCCGCAGCCGGTTCGTCGAGAAGAATGAGGTCCGGCCGGGCCGCTACTGCGCGGGCAAGCTCAAGGCGGCGCTGCTCTCCGAACGCGAGGTTTTTCGCGAGGTCGTTCGCCCGGCCCGCAAGGTCTGCAAACGCCAGGATTTCTTCTATGGCTTCACGGGTCCCGGCAGAGCTGCCGAACCAGTTCCTGATGAACCCGGCTTCCTTGCCCGGTGCGTCCCGCCGCGCGATCCAGACGTTTTGCCAGACCGTGAGCTCGCCAAAGAGACGGATATTCTGGAACGTCCGGCTGATGCCGGCATTCAGTCGCCTGTGGGGCGGCAACCTGTCCAGGTCCCGCCCGTCAAAAGTGACCTTGCCGCGGGTTGCGGAAAATACGCCGCAGATCAGGTTCACGGTCGTACTCTTTCCCGAGCCGTTGGGGCCGATGAGGCCAAAGATCTCTCCCCGATCGATTTCCAGGGACAGGCCGTCAACCGCGCGCACACCCTCAAAGTGCTTGGAAAGGTCATCCAGTTTCAGCATGACCGTCCCCGCCGGGTTTTCTTCCGAGTCCCAATGCCTGCCGAACCCGCAGGACGGCCGAACCGTCAAGCAGGCCCGCCGGCCTGATGTTCATCGCGACGATGATGAGAAGACCGAAGAGAATATTTCGCCAATCGCCCAGGAACCTCATGCCTTCGATCAGTACGCCCTGGACGAAGATCACGGCAATCAGTGTTCCGAAGACGCTCGAAAGGCCACCCAGGATCGGGTAGGCCACGGCGAAGGTCGCGAGCAGGACCGAAAAGGTCAGGTGGTCCACATACGTGGCGCTGTGCGCGTACGAGTTGCCATCTGACTGATCACCTCCATGTTGCAATTCAGGACGGATTCCGGAAGCGCCCCGCAACCCGTTGACATGATGCTGTTTTCTTCATGTTGCCGCGCTTGAGCGTGAATCGCCGGATCCCGGTTTACAACGTGCAACTGCCGGAATGCCCGCGATTGGCTCACATGTTCGCCGGGTCCGGACCCGCCGACCCGGTGCGTCCCCCTCGCTTGAACGCCGGATCCTTGCCGAAAGCCCGCACGACAGGGGATCCGACGGCGATTCCGCACAGGCAGAGTCGCAAAATCAGCCCCGCAGGCGGGGTTTACGTCATGCAACTCCGGGGCCGCAGCCGTGATCGCCGGGTCAGCCATCGCCTGCCTCCGGGGTCTCGAAGAGGGGAAGCCGGTCTTCGCCAAGCTGAACATACAGTCCCTTGACCGAACCGCGGCGGATGTGCCGGGCCTTCAGCGCACCGGACCGGATCCGCTGCCAGATCACCTGACGGGACACGCCAAGACGTTTCATCGCCCTGTGAAGCGACACGAAGCCGGCCGGCGGTTCGTCACAGAACTGGCTGCGCAACTCCGGCGTCATGCGGATCCGATAGGGCGCCCCGGATGCCGGTTGTTCGGCCGGCACGATCCCTGCCCGGATCCAGCGGTAGAGCGTGCCGTCAGTTGTTTGCAGTTCACGGGCCGCTTCGGCCACGCTGAGCAGGGGGGCGTCGGGATCCCGCCTTTCGGCGCGCCAGGCCGGAATGTCGTTGCGCACCCTCAACTGCCGGACGAGATACGCCGTAAACGCAAGCCCCTTGGCGGTGCGCCGCCCCTGGCGGTTGAGAATGGTCGCCGTCCGGGCGTCCGGGTAATGCGCGGCCAGCCGGCGGACGAGCGCCACCGTGTCGATATCGTCACGGACCACCGCCGGAGCCTGGTGCGACGGCAGCTCAAACTCATCCGTCGCGCCCCCGTGCCAACGCACGAGGATCCGAATGACTTTCGCCGTCCCGTCGCGCCAGAGCATGACCTCCTCCACCAGGCAGGCCAGAAGACGCTTGCGGTCCCGGGCGGTGACAACGGGAGACTCCCAAAGCCGGGAAAGACGCATGCCCAGGGCATTCAGCCGCGTCAGGGGCGGCGGCTCGGGACTGTCCCGCTGCGCCTGCTCCAGGGCGTCCCGGGCCGCGGCCAGGGCCTCCAGGGCCCGGTTCCAGTCGCGTTCGAGCGTATCGGCGACCAGGCGATTGTCGGGGTCCACCTTCCAATAGCGGCGTTCCGCAAGCGAGGCTTCATAGTTGCAGCGGTCAACGTCCAGCTGCAGCGTCCGATGCGCCTCCTGGTCTTTTTGCTGCTGCTGCCTGAACGCTTCGGCCGCCGCCTCGATACCGGATGCCGAAACCGCTTCAAGGAATGTGTCGCCAATCAGGGCATCGATGCGCTTGCCGCCGACCGTCATGCACGACCGTCGGCCGGAGTCTCCGTTGCGTGGCGCGCAGATATAGGACCACGCCTTGCCGTAGGCAACGCTCATGGCGCGGCCGCAGTGACCGCAGACCACGCGACCCTGCAGCAGCGCCTTGCCTTCCCGCTCCGCGCCCCCTGTTCCCGATGTCGTCGAGTTCGCCGTAAGCTGGTCCTGGATCTCAAGCCAGACCGGCCAGGGGACGTAACCCTCGTGATGATCCTTGATCAGGACATGCCAGTCCTCCGGTCCGACCTTGCGGATGATGCGCCGGACCTGGTTGTCGTCACCCAATACCCGCTCCGTCCGCTGGCGCCCGTAGACATAGGCGCCCCCCATGGCCGGATTGCGGAGAATCGAATAAACGCGCTCGTAGCGGGTTTCGCTCCACACGACGGTGTCGCTGCCCGATTTACGGCTGGGAAGCCGGACCCCCTCATCCCGAAGCGCCTGAATCGCCTGGTGTGCCGAGCCGTGCGCCAGGAAACCGGAAAACACCCGGTCGATCGCATGCCGGACCTGCAGGTCCGGATCCTTGAGCAGCGAAGTCCCCTCCAGCACGTATCCGATCGGAATGTGGTGATACAATTCGCCGCGGGCGGCCTTGTTCCGGATGCCGCCCTGCAGGCGCGTCCGGATCAGGAAGGCTTCCGATTCCGAAAGCGTGCCCTTGATCGAGAGAACGAGATTGTCGTCATGACGCGCCGGGGAATACACCTGTTCCCCTTCAACCAGCAGCGTGTCCGTCATCCGGCACCAGTCGAGCAATTGAAACCACTCCACCGGATTCCGTGCCAGGCGGCTGACTTCAAGACCGAAGACCGCCCCCACACGACCGCGCGCGACCGCATCGGCAAGCCGCGAAAAACCGTCGCGTTCGCCCGCAAACGAACCCGAACGGCCCTGGTCCGCATCCACGGTCTCAATCAGGTCGTCGTGCCAGCCCAGGGCGCGCGCCTCGTTGGCCAGCGCGTACTGGCGCTCCGTGGATTCCCGGTTCGCGATGACCTGCGTCGGCGTCGATTGCCGGATGTAAATCAGGGCACGGCGCTCAAGGTGGCGGGCCGTGATCTTCTCGCCTGCGCTCATCGTCCATCTCCGCTGCGGCAACCTTCGTCATCAGCCGCGACAGTTGCGTCACAAACGCCGCACGGTTCTCCTGCGGAATCCTTTGCCACCGCGCCAGACGTTCCTCCCAGGCCAGAAGCGCCAGAAGCGGCGGTTCCCGATCGTGGCCCTGTGATCCCAACCCGATCCTCCAGTGTCCTGATCCGTTCAAGCAGGGCGAAAAATGCGTCAAGCGTGCCGCGGGTGCAAGCCACCGGGGTCGCGCATCCACCCAGCGTCGTCCAATCCGACGGAATCCGGAAACGCTGACCGTCCGGCATCTCCACATCCAGGAACATGCGGCCGCAGGCGTGCCTGCGAACCTTGCGGATCTTCAGTTCCAGGGTATCGTACGGGTGCTTGAAACGCTTGAGAAAAACCGGCTCCGACGGCAGGCGCCGGGAAAGCCTTCGAAGTGTATTAGTCTGTTGCCCCTTCGTAGAGTCCGCCGGCCAGGCCGGCGATGATCCCGCCCCCGGTCATCGCGGCAACCTTCACCGCAACGATGTTGACTCCCGAACTCTGCGCCGCCAGCTCGTCCTCTCCCACTGCGCGAAGTGTCGCGCCGACACGAACGCGATCGAGCCACCACAACAATGCCATGACGACAACGACGAAGAGCCAGATGAAGAGAACGACGTCCAGGGTATCCCAGCCGTTTGCGGCGTAGAAACGGATCTCGCGGAATCCCTGCGTCGAGTCGGGGCCCACTTCGACACCGTTCACCATGACCCTCCAGTTCAGGTTGAAGAAGAACAGGCGGACGATCTCGCTGAAGGCAATCGTGGCAACCACCAGCATCAGGCCCTTGACCCGCAAGGCCGGGAATCCGACCAGGAAGGCGAAAAAGCCGCCAACGAGTGCACCGACGAACAGGCCGGGGACAATGTGATACTCGAAAATCACCGTAAGGATGCCTGAGACATAGGCTCCGATGGCGAAGAACCCGACCTGGGCCAGGCTCAGTTGGCCAGTCAACAGCAAGATGTAGGCCGACAACCCGAGGAGCGTGTGAATGCCGATGGTCTGGAGAAGGCCGAAATAGAATGCCATGGCCTTCAATCCCTGTTGATCACCGCGCCGAAAATGCCGCCCGGCCTGAAGACAAGGAAGACAAAGAGCAGGAGGAACACGTAGATGTCTCTCTGATTCACCCCAAAGAGCAGGAGGAAGAGGTTTTCGAATCCACCCACCGCGAATCCCGCGATAATCGCGCCCGGAATGCTGCCCAGGCCGCCGATCACGGTGACGATCAGTCCCTTGACGGTAATCGGGATCGTCAGCAACGGTGAGATCACGCCAACCGCGGCCGCGGCCATGCAGCCCGCAAGTCCGCCGAGCACACCCGTCACCACGAAGGTGATCGCGTTCGTGCGGTGCCCGGCAATGCCGCAAAGTTCAGCCGCGACGGGTTGCTGGGAGACGGCGCGTGTCGCCAGTCCCAGCCGCGTGCGGAACAGCACGTACATGAGGACCGCCATTGCGATCAGGCTGGTCACCAGGACAAAGATCAAGTCGCCCCTGAAGCCGTATTCGCCGAACTCTAGGTAGATGTCGTCCAAGACCGCGGGGAAAGACAACGGCGAACCCGCGGTCGCGTGAATGACAATCTCGTCGATGAAAAAGAGTGCCCCGATCGAGGCCATGAGCGGCGCCAGCATGTTTGTCGTCGGGATGTACCGAAAGCAGGTCACGTAAACGGCAAACCCGATGACTCCGCTGGCGATCGGGCCGAGAAAAAACGCCAATACGGACGGCAACCCCGTAAGCGTGATCATGGCGAGGCCGACGTAGGCGCCCGCGATCGCAGAGGCCGCGTAGGCCAGGTTCAACTTGTGCATGGCGCCGAAGATGAGCGTGAAGCCCAGACCGATCATCGCATAGGTAGACCCGAAAAGCAGTCCATCGATAACGGCTTGCGCGACGTCAATGAAATCAATGCCCACGGATTCGGTCCTTACGGGTCAGCGCATGAGAACACCAGGTCAGCACTGGTGTCCGTGCCCATCCATAACATGAAATGTACGGATTGTGGCGGTCAGATCCGTGTCTGACCGCCACAAGGTCATCTACTGTGTGGCGCGAGGATCGTGAATCACGGCCCACTTGCCTTCGGTAGCTTGCACGAAGACGTATGGCTTGAGCGCTTCGCCTTCGTCCTGCACCCTTTGCACGTCACCGATCAGCCCTTCGGTCATCTCCAGCATCTCGAGACCGTCACGAATCTTTCTGCGATCAGCCTCGAGCGTCTCGGGCGTGTTGCCAACACCGACACTCTCGATCACCCGCTTGATGATCATGACGTTCTCCCAGGCCGCCGCACTGTGCAGATCGGCGTCGCCGCCGTTTTCGTTGGCGAGCATCGCGACCTTTTCCGCTGCCGGAGTGATCGGCGCGAAACTTGTCGGGATGATCATGCCTTCCGCGGCCTCGGGACAACCCTTCATGACTTCGGCACTGGACGAACTCGTGAGTCCGATCATGAGCTTGGGCTCGGCACGGCGCCTCTGCAGTTCCTTGAGCATTCCGCAGGTCGTGAAGGGATGGGACGAGATAATGTAGATATCCGCACCGGACTTCTTGAACGCGCGCGCCTGCACGGAAAAGTTGGTGTCCGCCATCAGCCAGTTGGATGAATTGGCCAGAACTTCCGTGTGGCCTGCGCCAAGGTCGCCGGTCACCTCCCCGAGGTCGCCTGTCGCCCAATCAAAGCCGTGGCGTTTCGAAGCCTGCACGATGACCTTGGAGTAGGTGCCATTGGAGTGGCCCTGGTCGGTCTCCGTTCCCCCGTATATGGTCTTCAGGTCCGGGTAGGTCTTCGCCACCCAGGCGAAGAGCTTGTCATACATGTCCGGTTCGTTCGGCGTGTTGCGAAAGGTCCATTGGCTGATCTTGGCCAATCCGTTGCGCACCGCCGTATCGGTCAGGATCGGGAATTGCAGGCCCGTGTCGGTATCGTCTCCGGCAGTTTTCTGGAAGATGCCGAACATCGCCGCCGCGGCGCCGGAACAGGTCGGGCCGATGCCGATCAGCGCCGATGTTTCCGAAGCGACCTTTCGTGCGACCGAAATCGCCTGCTCGGCATTGCACGCGGAGTCGTAGTAGATGTACTCGAGCCCGGCCTTGCTTCCGTCGGCCAGCATGATTCCGCCCGAATCGTTGACCTCCTTCACGGCGGCCTTGAGAACGGCCTCGGAATTCACGCCGAACGACCGCAACGGCCCCGACTTGGCGCCCCAGCCCGCAATGAGAACGGTCTCTTCGGCGAGGGACGGCGAGACCAGGGCCGCAAGGGCTGCAGCCATGACGGCCGGTCTCAGGACAGGTTTCAGGTTGATCATTTTCGCCTCCTTTTCAGGTCATTGTTCCTGGTGAAGATCCTTCATCCGGGTTCGCGCTCCACCCCCGGTCGGGGGCCGGATCAGGATATTCCTTGTTGTCTGTCCTTCTCATTGACAAGGCAGACCGCTTCTTCCCGTGCCGGTGCCTGTTGTCGTGCACCAATCGGTGGTCGGGGCCGGTACCGCAAGAACCGAAGGCTGATGTCATTGGTCCGGCCGCCACCGATCCGAGCCTTTGGTGCGGGTGTTGTGTCCTTGCCCCAATTGCCCATGCATCATCAGCTTCCGATCAATCCGGGAGAATCACGATCTCCACACTGGGACAGGTGCTTTCGGCCTCCGATATACCGGTGACACCCTGGCGCCTTGCATCCCCCGGCGCTCCAGATCGCCCCGGTACGTGCAAGAATCGTGCGATTTCCCCGGAACTGCATACATGCCCGACTGTTCGCCCGATTCCATGAACTCAGGCCACCCGGCGCCAACGCGTTCCAACGATCCGTACATTGTCGCTTCAAGGCCTCCTTTTGACCGGCAGACTTCAAATCGCCATTGGTTCTTGCCCGTCAGCAGGACCGACACTTGACAGTTTTCATGTATTGCAATATTTGTCAAGCAAATCAATGAATATTGCAATACTCCTCGTTTTGCCTTGCACAAAGAGGTGAATTGCATGAAGTTCGCGTGCTTCCCTACAGGGGAACGACGCACGTGTCCCATAGAACGGAAAGTGGCCGATTCATCCGACGCCCAATTTTGGTCCAAAGAAAACATGCAATTGAAATACGAACCCGTCGTGACGCAGAGCGTTGCCAATCAGATTGCGGAACAAATCCGTCGTGCCATCACCAACGGCACCTTGAAAGCCGATGACAAGCTGCCAACGGAAGCGGAACTTGCCCGTCAGTTCGATGTTTCCCGTCCGACCATACGCGAGGCTCTGAAACGACTCGCTGCAAAGAGCCTCATCCGCTCCCGCCGCGGTCCTGCCGGGGGAACCTTCGTGCAGGCACCAAGTGCCGAAGACATGTCACAGGACCTGATGTCTTCCGTCGCCCTCATGGTCAGCCTGGGCGTTTTCGACCTGACGGAAATCGCCGAGGCACGCCACGAGCTCGAACTCGTGTGCATACGTCTTGCGGTCAAGCGCAGAAGTGATGCCGAACTGGACCGTATGGCGGCAGAGATCGAGCTGCAAAAGGACGAAGCGCAAACGGACGAAGAGTTTTGCGCATCGGATGTTCGTTTTCATCGTGCCCTCGTCGATGCAACCCACAATCCGGTCATGCAGTTCCAGATGTTTACCGTGATCGAAGCTTTGCAACCGGTCGAGAACATGGTGATCTTTCGCTTCAGGGAGCGGGGTAAAATTATCGAGCAACATGAAAAGATCTGGCATGCGCTCCGAGACCAGGACCTTGCGGAGGCCGAAAATGCCATTGATGAACAGATGGTCTACCTGCGCGAGAGCTTTGCGCAAGCACAGGAATGGCGGCGTCATCGCGATTCGGTGAAGGGCCCAGGTTAACGATGGGAATGGCCGGGCCTCCCTGATGTCGGTGACGCCACGCTCAACGAGTCGGACAATCTGTGCCGCGGGTATCGGGGGCCACGGCGAATTCGGGTTTTCGGACCTGTTTGCGGGCTATCGATTGGACCTCGCGAAAGTGTCCAGCTGCAATTACGAGCGCGAATAAGTCCCGCATCACACGGTTGGGTAAAACGGGACATTCTTTTCGAGAATTGGTGTACCCAAAGGCTGTGTTCCTGTCCTTATGGCGTGAATTGTTCTTCCGTGCATTCCGAGATCCTGATCCTTTCGACCAGCGCTGTCCGAAATAGCGTATTGGCCAGATTCGCGGTAAAGTACACGCTGAAGCGGGATCCTATCATTGGCCCCAACCCAACATACCAAAAGGCCCACAATGGGCCCAACCGGAGCTCTCAGAGGCTGTTGACGAAATGCCCGTGCAAGATCCGCTGATTGCGGTTGAGAGCATCGAAATTTTCCTGAAACTTCACCTATTCCCACGATATGCGTGAGTTCGGACAGCATTGCGTTCATTTCAGTTGTGCGGCGGCCGGAGTTCCCGGATTCTCTTTGGCGGGAGGTAGCAATGGAACGCGGTTCGTCCGATCTCGAGCTGCTTGATGACATCATTGATGAACGGATAGGTCTTCGTGTCCCGAAGCATTGCCTCGGCGAGGCGGACTTTCTCGTCGTCCATTGAGCGCGGCCTGCCGCCCTTCCGCCCGCCATTTCTTGCGGCAGCGAGGCCTGCCTTGGTGTTCTCGACAATCAGTTCGCGCTGGAACTGGTCGAAAGCTGCGGTCATGTGGAAGAACAGGCGCCCTTCCGGTGTACTGCTATCGATATTCTGGGTGAGCACCTTGAACTCGAAGTTCCTGGCCTGCATGTCCTGCACGGACTGGATCACCTGCTTGAGCGAGCGTGCCAGGCGCGAGAGCTTCCAGACGACGATCGTGTCTCCGTCCCGAAGATACTCGAACGCGGCCTTGAGTTGCGTCCGTGCCGCGCTGCCCCGACGGCGCGGTACAGACTTCCCCAGGCGATTGCCTAATGCAGCTCCGGACCTAGCACTAAATCGCCCCAGTCGGTTGGCCGTCCTTCGCGAAGAAGCTTGAGTATTCCCCGCCGGCACAGTCCCTGCGCCGTTGAAATCGCAGCTCCGGCTTCCTTCGGCACTTCACCCTCGTGAACGGCTCGCGACGCCGTGTCATACGCAGCGCGCAGCACCCTGCGAATCGACCGCCTCTCTTCGAAGTTCGTGCCCAGATGCCACGCGCCAAAGAGTGCCAACCTGAATCGCATCTCCTGGCTGCGTTCGTTCCCGAAGTCCTTGAGATAGATTGCCTCAAGTGCAATGCGGAGGTCGATGTATCGATCTTCCAGTCCGGCCCCCTCGGCCATCGAGCGCCACCAGCGATCAACCGCGATTTTGAGTTTCCTGTTCGCGCCCTGCAGTGCCTGTAGGGTTGCGTCGATCTCGTGTGAATCAATCGAATCTGGTGTGACATCCTCATGCAGCGTGATCACCGTCGCCCCCACCCCCGATCTCATTTTCTTCCACTCTCTCCGTTTAGGCCTGTCTGTCCCAAACGTCACCGCCGGACCCGACAGGCAAAAGCCCGCTGCACTTGGGTATTCGAGCCAGACCCGGCTGAGAGATACATTTCGACTCGTCACCAGCGACAGTGCGTCACGTACAAGTTCGAAATTGACGTCGTGGGCCGATCGGGATCGAACTGGTCCCCCACCCTCATCGTTGGAAGGTTGGAATAAAGCAGGCGATGTGGACAGCCCGAGCCTGAGCAACGTGAGTCCAAGGTAGTCACTCGCCCTGTCGCCCCGCAACATCGGCAATCGGGGAAGCTCCGCGGTCGAAAGCCCCAATGGCACCAGCTCGATATCGCCCCTCAGCACTACGGTTTCGCTCAGGAACAGACCGCTCACAACCGTCGCCATCCGGACTTCCACCGGCTGTCCCCGGCACCAAGCAGCCAATCGCCGGCAGCCGATTGCATGCCCGTTACCGCAGCTGCCTGAACCATCGCACGCGCGAAGTCCCGCAGGTCAGAGTTGTACTCCAAGCTGGTCAAGCCATGGTCATCACGGACGATAGTTGCGGCGCTGCCCCCTTCAATCGGAAACGAGTGTCCAATTCTGCCTGTTCCGGAGTCGATAAACCGTTCGAGAACGCCCCGTAACACGTCCAGTAGCCCGGTCATCAACGCCTCGGGCGAGTTCTGAAGAACGGATACCCTGACATTCCGCCCTTCAACCTCCCGCCCGTATACTTCGCGGAATTTGTTCGCCGTTATGTCCCGAAGCGTTCCCCGTTTCGATCCAATAGCGGGTGAGGCCCAGGCGTACTCGCGATACTCGATGTCGAAGCGGGTTCTCACCAGGATTTCGTTCAGTGCGTCACTCACGTGTCGCATTCAACCCACCGCCTATTGAGCCAACGCGAGTCGTTTCGATTGCGGGCATGTAACTTCCCTCCTGCGGTCACCACCTTCCTCCCAAGTCAAAACGCCTAGTCAACCGCAATAGTCCCTACGACGCCTCGAGATAGATCACTTTCCGGGCCTCGAGACCAATGGCATCCACCAGAGCAAGACTAACGCTTCACCCGCTATTTGTTCAGTTTTGTTGGTTTTTGCAGTTGACATTGCTTTTTCCTATCGACCCCCACCTTGACTTATCTACGGCATTGCCGTATATAATGACCGTGCATACGGTTATCTGGACACCGACATTTCTCCGGCAGGCGAGGCGTCTCCGGCTGACACAGGAAGAAATTGATGCCATCGTGAATGCACTCTCCGACGAACCGCTCTCCGGCGACATAATGGCTGGAACCGGAGGGGCGCGCAAACTTCGCCATCCAGGCCGCGCGGTGGGGGCAAGAGCGGTGGCTAACGGACCATTCATTATTTCGGTGGCGACGACGTGCCGGTCTTTCTCCTGTCCGTCTATGCCAAGTGCACGAAAGTGAACCTGTCCAGGGTCGAACGAAATGAACTCGCCAAGGTCCTGCCCGCTGTGGCGGATGCATACAGGTCAAACGCAAGGAAAATGGCGAGAAAACTCCGGCCGGACCAGGGAAGGATAAGGTCATGAGTTTCGGGAAGGAACTGATCCAGAGTGCGAACGAGGCTCTCGCCATTGCCCGGGGCGATGCGGAACCGGCAGGCGCATTCGTTCCGGAGACCGTAAACGTCGCCGCTATCCGCAGGAAGCAGGGGTTGTCCCAGGCCGCGTTCGCGAAGCGATATGGCTTGTCTCTCGGCACCCTTCGCGACTGGGAACAGGAACGGCGGGCGCCGGACAGGTCCGCCGTTGTTCTCCTGTCGCTGATTGACCGGGAGCCGGAACTGGTCGCGAAAACGCTGGCGTTACCCACTACTGTCCCAACGTTTCAATTCTGATGTGACTTAATACGTTGTTTTGATTGCGATTATCCGCGTTTTCCGGCATTTCCGACTTGAGCACCGCCGCATCTGCCGACACCATCCTGCGGTTCCTTCCCTCCAGAACGGCAGGTCGCAATGTACACCGGAAAGCTCGTCTTCAGCCAGGTCATGGATCATCTTCCGTGGCACAACTTCCATCAGTTCGTCGATCAGTATTCAGGCAATCACAAGGTCAAGTCATTCACCTGCTCCGATCAATTCAGGTGCATGGCCTTTGCTCAACTCACCTGGCGCTCGAGCCTGCGCGACATCGAAACCTGTCTGCGTGCCAGGTCCAATAAGCTCTACCACATGGGAATCCGCGGCGGCGTGGCAAGAAACACCCTCGCCAACGCCAACAACGTCAGGGATTGGAGGCTCTATGCCGCCTTCACACAACTCCTGATCCACAAGGCACGGAAGCTGTACCACCAAGACGACCATGGCCTCGACCTCGACAGCACGGTTTATGCACTCGATTCCTCAACCATAGACCTGTGCCTGTCACTCTTCCCATGGGCTCGGTTCCGCAAGACCAAGGCGGCCGTCAAACTGCACACTCTCCTCGACCTGCGCGGAAACATACCCGTATTCATCCACATCACCGAAGGAAAACTCCATGATGTCAACATCCTGGACATCATGGCACCGGAACCGGGCGCCTTCTACATCATGGACCGTGCCTATCTCGACTTCGCCCGCCTGCACACCCTGCACCTCAATGCCGCGCATTTCGTGCTGCGTGCCAAAAAGAACACGAAACTCAGGCGCCTCTACTCCAACAAGGTCGACCGAACCACGGGAATCATCTGCGACCAGGTCGTCGTACCAGACGGCGTCACCACGGCGCATGACTACCCCGACAAGCTGCGCCGCATCAAATACGTCGACACAGAGACCGACAAGACCCTGGTATTCCTCACCAATGATTTCGTCCTGCCGCCCCTGACCATCGCAGAGCTCTACCGTGCACGGTGGCGCGTGGAATTGTTTTTCAAATGGATCAAGCAAAACCTGAAAATCAAGTCGTTCTTCGGCACCTCGGAAAACGCGGTCAAAAGCCAGATCTGGATCGCCGTTTCGGTCTATGTGCTGGTGGCGATCATTCGCAAGCGTCTCAAACTGGAGGCGAACCTCCACACAATTCTACAGATTTTGAGCGTGACCCCTTTCGAGAAAACGCCGTTAAATCAGTTGCTTAATCTCAACGCCCACAGAATTGAACAACCCCCTCCCTCTAACCAATTGAATCTATTCAATTAACGTTGGGACAGTAGTGGGCGTTACCGTAATATGGTCCGCATTTCGTGCTGCAAGGGCAGCCGCCAATCTACCCACTCCCTGCAGAGGCACCTTGCGTATTTCGTGGTCGAGCCGCATGGCATGAGGTCCATCCATCCCCCATCCCCTTGAGGACGACCCTGGCCAGCGTCACCACGGCCGCACGCGCCGGTCGCTTCCCGGATCATTGAAACGGGAAAACACCGCCCTTCCGGCAAGGAAAGCACGCGATCGCGGTCTCCCCTTGCCTTCCTGCTCTGAACCTAACTTAAAGGCGTTTATGCGCTGCACTAGAATTGCCGAGACGGCCCCGGAATGAACTCCGATAACCCCGAAATTGCCCGAATTTCGCCCACCGGCGGCTCCAGCCTCCCAGTCGCCGCGTCGGCACCGGCAACCGCGCGAGTCACGGAATCCGCCCTCGTTCCCGCCTCAATCGCCCGTCTCGGCGACGATGCGTGCCACGCCTGGGTCGAATTCTTCGCTTCGCACATCCGCAACCCCAACACACGTGCCTCCTACGCCCGGGCGGCCCGCGCCCTGTTCCGCTGGCTCGGCGATCGCGGTATCGAGGACATCCGCGACATCCGGGGAGTCCACGTCTCGGCCTGGATTGAGGACCGGCTCACGTGCGGCATGGCGAAAGCGACCGTGAAACTGGAACTCAAGGCCGTCCGGCAACTGTTCGCCTGGCTGGCACTCCACAGGATTATCCCTGAATCACCGGCCGTGTCGGTCCGCGGGCCGAAGCACGTGGTGCGGACCGGCCTGACACCGGTGCTGACGACAACTGAGGCCCGGCGGTTCATGCGCTGGCTCCCGTCCGGGACGATCACCCAACTTCGTGACCGGGCGTTCATTGCAACCCTGACGTATAGCTTCGCCCGGGTCTCGGCAGCGGTGGCGATGAACGTGGCGGATGTCTCCGTCCGCGACGGGCGCTGGCACGTCCGGTTGCACGAGAAGGCCGGCAAGATCCTGGACATTCCGTGCCATCACCGCCTGGAGGAGCACCTCAGGGACTACATGGAAACCGGAGGGCTCATGGAGCGCGAACTTCGTGCGACGCCGCTGTTTCGTTCGGTGGATCGCCGCAAAGGCTCCGTCTCTCTGTCGGACCGCAGGTGGAGCCGACACCGGGCACGGGAGGCGGTCGAGCGCCGGGCCATTCGTGCGGGTGACGAGGGCGTCATCAGCTCGGGATACATCGGCTGTCACAGTCTCCGGGCGACCGGGATCACGGCATACCTGGAGCATCCCGATGCACGCGTCGAGGTTGCGCAATATCTTGCCGGACATTCCCGCACGGAGACGACGCGCCTTTATGACCGCCGCGAGGAGCAGGTTTCACTTGATGAAGTCGAGCGGATCGGCATTTAATGGGGTAGGGGAAGGAACGGGAACCATGACGGCACAGGCCAGACACAGGGAAACCCGCCGGGCGACATACCAGGACGTGCTCGACGCGCCACCCCACAAGGTGGCCGAGGTGATCGCCGGCACGCTCCATACCCATCCGAGGCCGGCCATGCGGCATGCCTGGGCTAGTTCGCGTCTCGGTGGCCGCCTCGATGGCCCTTTCAATCCCGGAGTCGGCGGCCCCGGCGGCTGGTGGATCATCGACGAACCGGAACTGCATCTGGGCGAAGACATCGTGGTTCCCGACCTCGCCGGTTGGCGGCGCGAGACGATGCCCGAATATCCGGACGCGGCGTATTGCACGATTGCGCCGGACTGGGTCTGCGAGGTGCTCTCGCCTTCTACACGGCGGCTGGATGTGAACGAGAAGCGGGCGCTCTATGCCCGTGAGGGCGTCGGACAACTCTGGTTCGTTGATCCCGACGCACGGACGCTTGAGGCCTTTGAGTTGCGCGAGGGGCAGTGGCTGGTGCTGGACACGCTCGCCGATGACGCTCCGGTCTCGCTTCCTCCTTTCGATGCCATCACCTTCCCGCTCGACGCCCTCTGGCCCGAGGTGATCGCAGGTGCGGGAAAGGCGGAATAACGAGATTTTCCGAGTCAACCGTCGCGCGGCGGGGCATCCGAGGCCCGGCATTTCCGGAATGCCAGGCAGCACGGCTCAACCTCATTCCGGCCCCGGATTCGGGCCCAGCCTGAATACTTTCTGTCATGCCGTAGATCTGGTCCCAGCTCGCTCTGCCTGCTGGGTTTTTATATGTTTTCATGCCGATGCTTCCGCCACATCGGAGGTAGAGGCAATTCGTTCCATCACGTCGCAACTGGACGAATACCCCATCTCAGACCTGGCAAAACTGGAGCGTTATTCCGATATAGCGGTCAACAGTGGTTTATGGTGCACTTTCCGCGAATTGCGCGAGGATCGCATCTTCGCGCCTTGCGAATGATTCTCGACCAAGGTCGTAGACGTCTCCCAGCTTGGCGACGTCGTGCTCCATGAAATCAGACGCGTAGCGCCGACTCGTCCAGGCGTCGTCGATCCGGATCGTCGTGATGTCCGGAAACAATATTTGCCGGAGAGTTTCAACGGTGTTCGAACTCGTCTGGAGCAACGTCGAAAACGTCGGCGTTGCAGTGGAAAATAATCTCGCCAATAGTCGATTGCGTTCCGGAAATGACCCAGTACCCAAACTGAGTAATCGAATCCGCTCCCGTTCGACTTCCAATGATCCGACAGCGTCAGTGAGCGCAAAGAGCGAGGGATTGTTCGCGCAGAACCCGCCATCCACCACAGTTCGTTTTCCGCCGTTAAAGGTCGAGACGGACTTCTTTCTGAAAAAAGGAAAAGCCGCACATGACGCCACAACTGCGTTGGTGATCGAACAGCCGAAACCAGGCCGGAAGCTCTCCTTGCGCCGATGTGCTTGGTCAGCGTGGCTCTTGAACACCATAGGGCGGTTGTACTCCAAGTGCGTCGCCACAATCCCCACATTTGTCAAAAACGCATCGAATCCCTTGGAGCTTGAATCATATCTCGCTTTCTCGCTTTTTCCGTTTTGTTTCAATGGGATGCCTCACGTGCCACCCGCCGCATCATGAAACGGCAAGCCGCCAGCTGACACCATGCCAGTGAACTCGCCAAGCTCCGCTCGAAATCCTTCGCAAGACGCCGGCATCGCGACATCCAGCCAAACGTCCGCTCCACAACCCAGCGACGGTACAGCACCGTGAAGCCCTTGATATCCTTCGGCTTTTCCATAATCTCAAGCAATCCACCAAGCCCGAGTTCCTCCAGCTTCGAGACAAGCTTCGGACCCTGGTAGCCACCGTCCGCCCACAGTTTCGTCACCTCCGGCGCCTTCTCCAGCATCCCGACGATCACCCCAGGGGCGCCGTCCCGGTCCTGCACATCGGCCGCATGAACCTCGATCATGATCGGAGCCCCTTCGACGTCCACGGCAATGTGACGTTTCCGGCCCTTGATCTTCTTGCCGCCGTCGTAGCCGGCAGGACCGCCGCTCTCCGTCGTCTTCACCGACTGGCTGTCGATCGCGGATGCTGTCGGCTCCGCGGAGCGTCCCGCCAATTCCCGGACATGCCCGCGCAGCACGTCCATCATGGTCTCAAATGTCCCGTCGTCCCGCCAAGCATAGAAATAGTTCTGAACCGTCGTAAACGGCGGAAAACACTTCGGAATCGCACGCCACTGGCATCCGGTGCCCAACATGTACTGGATGGCGTTGATGACCTCACGCAGATCAGTCGTGCGCTGACGCCCCATCCGAGATGGCGGCGGAAGAAGCGCCTCGATCAGTTCCCATTCCCTATCCGTCAAATCGGTTTCAAAGCGCTCGCCATTTCGTTTATATGTCTGTTGCCCTCAACATCCACCGCATCGGTCTTCTGCTGCGTCGCAAGGTACGACGACGACGCGCCGCCTGACGGCGCTCCTGAAACACCGGTTCATTCGTGACCCGCCCGGAGCGGGACCGGCTCCCTATGGGCTGATGGCGGCGAAAGCCGCAAAATTCGGTCCGGTAGGCGTGAAATCAGCCGTTCGGGACGCGCCAACATCCCGATGCAAACCGGATTGCCGCGGCGCGGCATTCCGGTTTGTCGAAAATCGTCGTCCGCCACCGCCGAAAAAAGGGGGTTTTCTGGCGGACACTAGCTATCGAAGAGAAGTTGGATCGAGATGCGTTTGGACCGCGAATTCAGTCGGTCAGACATTTCCACTCAGCATTTGACGAAGTGGTTCAAGTATCGGAAGTTCCTATAGATGGTGTACGGTGGAGTTCTAGCGGTAGTATGTTTGCCTATCGCGGCGTGCGGAACACCGCGTATGAGCTCGAAAAACAGGACTTGAGAGACTTGATGAGTGGATCAAATCCGCTCGGCTCAATAGTCTTGTAAATGAGGCGACTAGTGTTCGGGAGAGCAGACTAAGAATATTGAGATAAAGGTGAGCCCCGAGTTTGACAACACCTGGCCTGCATAGCTCACCAAAAGGAGGTGCATGGGATCGGATTTGTGATATTGGTGAATGAATACAACAACATACGCCACCACGAGGATCGGACCCCATGCAGACAGAGTGTACATCACCGCAACTGGAATTTGAAGGCCTCGGAAAGCGTCGGGTTGTCGGGAAATTCGACGGCGGCCGGATGACTTCCGACGCCGGCGCCCTGTTGCTGCGGGAAGCCGATCGCCTGTTCGACGTCACCGGGCGCTTCGCGGCCTGTTTTGTCGATCATCGCAATCCCGAGCGTGTCGAGCATCACCTCGAGACCCTTGTCGCACAGCGGGTGATTGCCCTTGCGCTGGGTTACGAGGATATCAACGACCATGACCGGCTGCGCGACGACACCGCCCTGGCCCTGGCCAGCGGCTGTCCGGACGTGACCGGGGCCGGGCGTGTCCGGGAGCGTGACCGGGGTCATGCGCTGGCCGCGTCGAGCACGCTGAACCATCTGGAGCCTGGCGCGCCGAAGGTGGCGGCCACGCACCGGTACAAGAAGATCGTCGCGGAGCCGGGCGACATCGACCGGTTGCTGGTGGCCCTGTTCCTTGAGGCCCATGTGTCAAGTCCAGTTCAAAACTGACCCAGGATTCGCGTTCAAAATTGACCCACCCTTTCCCGGCTGCCTGGTGTCGTCGGACATCGGCAGGAGGGCGGGTGATGGCGGGAACTGGCCGCAGGCCAGCCCGCTGCGAGCGCAAGCGAGCCCCACCCGGATTTCAACACCGCAGTGAACGCGACGACTGACCCGTTCGCGAGGCCCCGGCGCCGCAGGCGCCCCCTTCTCTCCGGCCGTCAGGCCGGAGGAATCAAAATAGTGAAAGAATCGGTGTTGTGGTTGTCCTGTGGTGCCTGTGGGCGAGAAGCACGCGAGTGTGGTCAACGCGGTGGGCGAGGCGCCAGCCTCGTCCACGGCTTGTCCACACGTCCCGCAGGGCGCGGGCTGGCCCGAAGGGCTCGTCCACAACTCCACAGGACGCTCCCCGATCGATGCAGGGCGGCACGGCAAGGCAGGCGCTCCCTCAGCCTCAGCCGCCGTTCAACGGCGGCTGTCTGTTGCGCTTGCGCTGGGACTCGCCCTTGAGTTCGATGCGATAGGCGTTGTGGACGATGCGGTCGAGGACCGCGTCCGCGATCGTGGGCTCTGCGATCTCCTGTGGCCAGCGATCCACGGGGATCTGGCGGACGCAGTTCGCCTGCGACGACTGGAAGAGGTGGCCCCTGCAGCGCGACAATCAGGATGAGAGGCACGAGTTGACGGCCGCCGAAAGAAGGTTTTTCGCCCCCTCCCGCACTTTCTGGCATGGTATGGGCGATGACACCGCCGTCATCTGATGCGTTCCTTGCCGGATCCTGTTCCACGGACGCCCGGTCACGCCGCCTGGCGCGCCGTGGCGCATGACCCGCGCCACCCGTTTCCCGGCCGGCGTATTGCGGTGCATCGATACGGAGGATTCCTCTATGCATGGTAACGTTACCGCGCGGCCGGAGGCATGCCGGACCATCAGTCCCGGCCGAAGCCGAGCGGTGGATCGTTGGCCTCGAGCTCCGACAGGTCGATCGAGAGAAAGGCGTCGGCCGCCCGGGCATAGGGGCTGTCTTCAAGGTTTGGCGGCACCCTGTCGCGGCGATCCCGGACCTGCTCCTGGATCTCGACCAGGGCGGCGACATGCCTGCGCCACCGCTTCCGCATGCTGCGCTCTTCCTTCGGCTTGCGGTAATGGACGACGACCTGCCTGCCTTCGGCCCGGAGCCTCTCCTTCACCCGTTCCCGGTAGCGCCGCTGCTTTTGTGCCGGTGTCAACGCCATGACGATCTCTCCCCCTGTGTGTTTCGCCCTGTATTCACTGGTCGGCAGACGGCCCTCCCGGGCCATGCGGCCCGCTTTCCGGTAATCGGCCTCCAGGGCCGTGGAAGCCGCGCTCAAGGTCATTTCGCCGCGCTGTCGGTGCTGACGCTGCGGAGTTTCACGGCGGTGTCCGCCGCCGGCGTCGCGACGTCGGTTCCGCGCTGGCTGGACAGCTGGCGCCTGCGTCGGATCCTCTGCGACCACGACGCTGCCCTGCCCGCGAGCCTGCGGCGAGTGTTCAGCTGCGGTGCCGGAACCGCCAGCTCTCGTTCCCGGTTTCGATGATATCGCAGTGATGGGTGAGGCGGTCGAGCAGCGCCGTGGTCATCCTCGGGTCCCCGAACACCTCGGCCCATTCCTTGAAGGGGAGGTTGGTGGTGATGATCAGGGGCGTGTGCTCGTAGAGGCAGGAGACGAAGTGGAACAGGAGGTGCCCGCCGGCGCGGGCGAAAGGCAGGTAGCCGAGTTCATCCAGAATGATGAAGTCCCGACGGCGCATGGCCTCGGCGAGACGGCCCTGGCGGCCGTCGCGCTGTTCCTCCTCCAGGAGATTGACCAGCCCGACGGCGTTGAAGAACCGGCCTCGGGCGCCGCGGCGGATGCAGGCCCGCGCCACCGCCACCGCGAGATGCGACTTTCCGGTGCCGGTTCCGCCGATCGCCACGACGTTGCGCGGCGGATCGAGGAAGGAACCGTCCGCGAGCTGGCGCAACTGCCGCTCCTCGACAAGGCTCTGCGTGAAGTCGAAACCGTCGAGTTCCTTCGCCGCAGGCAACTTGGCGACCGACAGCTGATACTTGATCGAGCGCGCCTTCTTGTCCGCAACCTCCGCCTTCAGCAGCGTACCGAGGATCCGCTCCGGGGGATGGCCGCGTCTGGCCGCGTCGGCGAGCACCTCGTCGTAGACGGCCTTCATGCCTTTCAGGCCGAGCGTGCCCATCAGTTCCAGGATGTCCTTGCGTCTCATTCGGGGATCTCCCTCAGGCTGTCATAGCGGCCGCAGTCGGCTTCCGGCTCGACGCTCAGGCGAAGCCGCTCGGGAAGTTCGATCCGTGGTGCCGGACCGGGGTCGCGCCGTCGCGACAGGATGTTCAAGACCACGTCGGCGGAGACGGCGCCGCCTTCCAGCGCGTCGCCGCAGGCCGCGCACACCTCGTCGAGCCCGTCCTCGAGCACCGCGGCAAGGATCCGTGCCATCTGCCGATCACCGTCGTCGAAGGCGCCAAGCCTGTCCTTCACCGCCCCGAGCGCTTCCGGCAGAGCCCCGTTGCGGAACGGGGCACCGTTGCGCAGCGCGCCGGGCTTGCGCGCGAGCACGGGCACGTAGTGGAGCCAGTCGTAGACCGTCCTGCCGCGATCGAAGCTGCGCGGGTGGCTGCCGACCAGTTCGCCGTCAAGGCGGACATCGACACGGTCCGCATAGGCGAACACTTCCGCCGCCTTCTGGGCCGCCCGCGCCTCGGCGCTGTAGCGGTTGCCGTCGAAGTGCACGAGGCAGGTCCTGGAGACGCCCCGGCTCAGCGGGCGGTGGCCGTCGAAGGGCCCCGGAAAGGGAATCAGGCAGCGGCGCTCCTCGCGCGCGAACACCTCCCGGATCGTCAACTCGGGGTCGTCGGGATGCGGATGCTCCCGCGCATGCCTGCGACAGCTCTCCTCGAGCCAGTCGTTCAGGTCGTCGAGGCTGTCGAAGCGCGGTGGCTCACAGAACAGCCGCTCGCGAATGTCGCGGACCTGGTTCTCGACCTGGCCCTTCTCCCACGCCGCGTTCGGCGTGCATGCCACCGGATCCACGAGGAAGTGCCCGCACATCTCCAGGAAACGGGCGTTGAACTTGCGCGTCCGCCCCGCGAAGATGACGTCGACCACCGTCTTCATGTTGTCGTAGATGCCGCGCTGGCAGGAACCTCCGAACAACTGGAACGCCCGGTTGTGGGCGTCGAAAACCATCTCCTGGGTCTCGCGCGGATACGCACGCACGAAGCTCATGCGGCTGTAGCACAGACGCATGTGCGCCACCCTGAGCCGCACCGTCGTGCCGCCGATGACCGCCCATTCATGGCTCCAGTCGAACTGGTAGGCCTCGCCCGGATCGAACGCCAGAGGAACGTGGGCGCCCGACACGCCGCCGCCCTGGCGCCGTTTCCACGCGGCCGCGTAGCGGCAGACGGCACTGTAACTCGCATCGCATCCCTGGTCCGCGAGCTGCCCCCAGATCCGCTTCATGCTCAGGCGGTCACGCCGCTTTGTCTCCTTGTCGGTGTTGGCCTCCAGCTTCCGCTCGAGCTCCGGAATGAAGTCACCGAGCTTCGGATGAGGCTGGTCCGGACGCCGGTACTTCGGTGCCGACTCCCCGGAGCGCAACACCTTGCGAACCGTGTTGCGCGACACGCCCATCGACTTCGCAATCGAGCGAATGGACTTCCCTTGAACGTGCCACGCACGCCGAATCTTGCCGATTGTCTCCACTGACACCATCTCTTCTGCCTCGCTGAAAATGTTGCGAGGCAGTCGTTTCCATCGGATCAGGGGGGTGGGTCAATTTTGAACGCGAATCACCCCAAAAGTGGGTCAATTTTGAACGCGATTCCACAGCCCATGCAACGCCGCCCGAGGAAATCATCCTCGACGTGGACGCCACCGACGATCCGCTGCACGGCGCACAGGAAGGCCGCTTCTTCCACGGGTATTATGACCATTACTGCTATCTTCCTCTGTACGTCACATGCGCTGAGCACGTGCTGTGCTGCCGGCTGCGACCCTCGAACATCGATGCATCGCACGGTGCCCGAGACGAACTCGAGCGGATCGTGCTGCAGATCCGGGCTGCCTGGCCGGAGACCCCGATCCTGCTGCGCGGCGATTCCGGCTTCTGCCGCGAGGAGATCATGGCCAGGTGCGAAGAGGAGGGCATCGACTACGTGTTCGGTCTTGCCCGCAACACCCAGCTGTTGGGTTAGAGCCGTTAAGGCGTGACTTACGGCCAAGTGCTGTTTCACGAGCCAACGCCGGTCGGTTTACACAACTGAAAAACACAAGCGGCCGGGGCTGTCTGGGACAAACAATCTGGGATGCACGCCGGAAATGATTTCAGGCCGTTAAAAATAAAGGTTGCAATCTATATAGTTTTTCTTCTATAGTGCAGCATGGAATGGGAAGTTGAGTTTCATGACGCGTTCGACGAGGAGTTCGATGGCCTTTCCCAACCGGTGCAGGATTCGATCTTCGCCAGAGTCAAGCTGCTGGCAATGGTCGGTCCGGACCTGAAGCGGCCCTACGCGGATACTCTGAATGGTTCCAGACACGCGAACATGAAAGAACTGAGATGTAAAGCTGATGATGGCGTGTGGCGAATCGCCTTCGCCTTCGATCCTGAGCGGAAGGCTATCCTGCTGGCGGCGGGAGACAAGGCAGGTGTCAACCAAAAGCGCTTCTACAGGAAGCTGGTGGCCAAGGCAGATGAGCGCTTCGATCGGCATCTCAAGGCGCAGGAAAGGAGAAAGTGATGGGCAGATCCCTGAACGATAAACTTGAAGAGCTCCCCGCCGATCGGCGTGAGCGGATCCTCGTCGAGGCAGACCGGTTGCACGACGAGTACCTGACTTTGCAGGAACTGCGGAAGGCCAGGGAGATGACACAGGTGCAGCTGGCCCAAGTTCTCAATCTCCGCCAAGCCACTATTGCCCAGACGGAAAAGCGAAGCGACCTGATGCTTTCAACATTGCGGAGCTACGTCGAGGCCATGGGCGGGACACTTAGCCTGGTGGTTGCGTTCCCTGACAGGCCGCCTGTCTTCCTCGAAGGTCTTGGAGACACAGAGTTTTAGGGATCAGTTCCGGGCAGAATCCTACGCTTTCTTGAGCTGCAATCATCGCATCATTTTGGTCCCTCAAATCCCGATCCTCTCGATTTCATCCAGCGAGACGCGGTCGGCACGCCGGTCATAGAGTTTGGTGGTCTTCGGGTCCGCGTGGCCGGCCAGGTACTGGGCCACTTCGACCCGAGCCTCCGGATTTTCCAGGTACGCCGTGATGCCGGTCGCTCTGAAGCTGTGGTTGCAGACATCCGTCGAAATTCCTGCAACCCGGGCACGTCGCCGGAGCATCTCCCATGCGCGTTGCCTGGTGAGGCGCCGCCCGGATAGCGAGCCGTCACGGTTGAGCGAGCGGAAGAGGGGACCGTCACGGTCGTGGTCGATTCCGGCGGCCTCAATGTAGTCCCGGAGATAGGTCTCAAGGTTGTGATGGCAGGGAATTTCCAGTACCTTGCCGCCTTTCTCAAGCAGGCGCAGCCAGAGACGGCCGTCGGTCATGAAGACGTCCTTCACGTTCATGGCAAGCGCTGCAGAGACCCTTGCGAAGCTGTATGTCATGGTTGCGATCAAGGTGCGGTCGCGAAGGCCTCCGATGGTCTCAACCGGGATGGAGCGCAGGAAACGGCGGCACTCGGCGGCGGAAAGGACCGGCGTCGTCCCGCGGCGAACGGTGTGCTTCGGACCGCGCACGGCAGCGGCCGGCGACGACGAAACCACCTGGCGGACGGTCAGCCAGTCGAAGAGCCGCCGGATCCCTGCCAGCTCCTGCTTGACCGTCGGCCGCGACGCCTCGCGCATGCGTTCCTCCAGCCACACCGCGATGTGAACCGGCTCAATTTCGGCGACATCGTAGACTCCGTAGTCGGCGAGCCAGTCGAAAAGACGATACGCAGCGCGCGCGTAAGCCTGACGGGTATTCCGGTTCCGGATCTGCGCGGCGAAGAAATCCAGCCAGGCACGGCTGCCGTTTTCGCCGGCACTGGCGAAGGCCGCGGGAACGATGCCCACTGCGACGGTGGCGGACCTGGCCACGCCCAGGGCGCCGGTCTTTCGTATGATGGTCATCTTTCTGGTACCGTCTGCTGGTTGGTCAAATGTCGTCGCAATGACAACGGACGTCGCTCCAGCCGCAAATCAGGCAAGCGCCCCAGGCGTCGGTTCTCCTCAGTGGCTTTTGCGCTGGCCGGGCTCCATTGCATCGGTTGCAAACCCACAGTACGTGCGCCGAGTCCGGGACGGTATGAAGGTTTTCCCGCGGGTCTGACTCGACGCGAGGAACGGCGAGCAGGTGCCGGACGCGTGTATCCATGCCGCATTGGTCACATTTCATGCTCTTTGGCCTTCCCGGATTGAGGAGTACATAAACGCCGTTATGTACTGGTCAAACCAGAATGGCAAGACGTAAAATTCTCGAGGCGTGAGTTAGAAAACGAATGTATGTCGGCCAATTGACTGCCGAAACATTGAGCGGACGATTTTGTCCTTCGTCAGCGTATGATCGTACCTGAACCAACCACAGTTTGGCCCCGTAACAAGTGGACATCCCGGTTTGGGATGCATTAGCTAGGCTATGCGTGTCATCGCCAAACGGACGTTGAGACAATATTGGGAGAAGCACGGCCAAGCCGAACAACCTCTTCGCTCCTGGCATGCCATCGCAGCCAAGGCCGACTTGTCTTCGCCATCCGACGTCAAGGCTGCTTATCGCACGGCAAGCATTGTCGGAAACCATCGCGTGGTCTTCGACATCGGCGGCAACAAGTATCGATTGGTCGTGCGTATCGACTATGAACACAGGATCGTCTTCGTGCGCTTCGTTGGAACCCATGCGGGGCACGACCGGATCAACGCAACATTGGTGTAGGAAGCAATCATGGACATCAGGCCGATCAGGAACGAAGCAGACTACGATGCAGCGCTGGAAGAGATCGACAGGTTGATGGGCGTTTCGCCTGGTACGCCGGAGGCGGACTTTCTTGAGGTTCTCGTGACGCTTGTGGAAAACTACGAGGCACGACGATGGCCGGTGGATGCACCCGACCCGGTCGCGATGATCAAGCATGTCATGGAAGCCCGCGGTTATCGTCAGAAGGACTTGGCCGTTCTGATCGGATCGCAGCCACATGTCTCGGAAGTGCTCAATCGTCGCCGGCCTCTGACACTGAACATGATCCGGACCCTGTCCGTAGAATGGAAGCTTCCCCCCGAAGTGCTCTTGCGGGAATACGACCTCGTTCCGTTGGGAACACATCAACCTGACCGGTGAATACAGGTGGCGAAAACACGCCGCCGGGGGCTGACAAACCTCACGTAATCTCAGCATCTCGTTCGATCACATGGTCAATACCTTGACCCACTACTGTCCCAACGTTAATTGAATAGATTCAATTGGTTACTGGGAGGGGGGTGTTCATTTCTGTGGGCGTCGAGGTTAAGCAACTGATTTAATGGCGTTTTCTCGAAAGGGGTCACGCTCAAAATCTGTAGAATTGTGTGGAGGTTCGCCTCCAGTTTGAGACGCTTGCGAATGATCGCCACCAGCACATAGACCGAAACGGCAATCCAGATCTGGCTTTTGACCGCGTTTTCCGAGGTGCCGAAGAACGACTTGATTTTCAGGTTTTGCTTGATCCATTTGAAAAACAGTTCCACACGCCACCGTGCACGGTAGAGCTCTGCGATGGTCAGGGGCGGCAGGACGAAATCATTGGTGATGAACACCAGGGTCTTGTCGGTCTCCGTGTCAACGTATTTGATGCGGCGCAGCTTGTCGGGGTCGTCATTCGCCGTGGTGACGCCGTCTGGTACGACGACCTGGTCGCAGATGAGTCCCGTGGTTCGGTCAACCTTGTTGGAGTAGAGGCGCCTGAGTTTCGTGTTCTTCTTGGCGCGCAGAACGAAATGGGCGGCATTGAGGTGCAGGGTGTGCAGGCGGGCGAAGTCGAGATAGGCACGGTCCATGATGTAGAAGGCACCCGGTTCCGGTGCCATGATGTCCAGGATGTTGACATCATGGAGTTTTCCTTCGGTGATGTGGATGAATGCGGGTATGTTTCCGCGCAGGTCGAGGAGTGTGTGCAGTTTGACGGCCGCCTTGGTCTTGCGGAACCGTGCCCATGGGAAGAGTGACAGGCACAGGTCTATGGTAGAGGAATCGAGCGCATAGACCGTGCTGTCGAGGTCGAGGCCATGGTCGTCTTGGTGGTACAGCTTCCGTGCCTTGTGGATCAGGAGTTGTGTGAAGGCGGCATAGAGCCTCCAATCCCTGACGTTGTTGGCGTTGGCGAGGGTGTTTCTTGCCACGCCGCCGCGGATTCCCATGTGGTAGAGCTTATTGGACCTGGCGCGCAGACAGGTTTCGATGTCGCGCAAGCTCGAGCGCCAGGTGAGTTGAGCGAAGGCCATGCACCTGAATTGATCGGAGCAGGTGAATGACTTGACCTTGTGATTGCCCGAATACTGATCGACGAACTGATGGAAGTTGTGCCACGGAAGATGATCCATGACCTGGCTGAAGACGAGCTTTCCGGTGTACATTGCGACCTGCCGTTCTGGAGGAAAGGAACCGCAGGATGGTGTCGGCAGATGTGGCGGTGCTCAAGTCGGAAATGCAGGAAAACGGCAATTATCGCAATCAAAACAACGTATTAAGTCACGTCAGAATTGAAACGTTGGGACAGTAGTGACCTTGACCATGTGATCGACACCGAAGCGCGCATCCTCGTCCCGATCAGCATGCAAATCAGGTGCAGTTACCCATTAGAGCGCCTTCGGGCCGTGTTCCGCGTCCCGGCGGGGGGCGCAAGCCTGCGGTCGAGGTTCAGGACGGCCTTGAGGAGGCGCTTGATGCGTTTGTGGCAAATTCGGCAACAAGCGGCCGGTGATCGGAACCAAACTGCTCCCGCAAGATATGAGAATCAGTTAGTTGTAGTCCTTTGAAAAAGATTTGATCCATTTGCAGTCGCCATCGGGGGAATGTTGTCCCCGTCACTGCCGGCCGAAATCCACGGAATCCGAGATGTGCATTAAGTGCCTTTTTTTCCCACATGAGCACGTCACCCCATCTATAGGCAAGCGGTATAGCCAGGAAGGGGGTTAGCCACGGCTTGGCGAAGCAGTTAAAGTCGCCGGCAACGACCAATGGGATTGTGGGCTCGAAATGGGCCTCCAACACCGACAGAACTTCTTCTCGCCGGCAACTCGGCCCCACTGCCGCGCTGGTGTGCAGTACAACGAAACGGACCGAACAGGCGTCACTTATAGTGATCGTGGCCGAAAGCGAATCCAAAAACTCTATCCACCCGACCCACCTGGCTAGCGGAGAGGGAGGGGGTTTGGTAACGGGGAAATGTTCAACTGTCTTGATGTCCCTAAGCGCAAAGCGAGATGCGATGGTCAAATGGCAGAGTTCTCCTCGGCATATATAGTCTCGCGCTGTAATGACGTGGCCAAAACAGTTTGTTAGTATCGAAACATGGGATGGGAGCGCTTCTTGAACAAGCGCTACATCTGGCGTCGTTGCTCGTACGCAATTGACGAGTCGTTGAGTGTCGGAATTTTCGTTGAAGAGATTCCATGACAGTACGCGAAAAGATTCGGATTCTGTGCCCATAACGTGTGGCCTGGTGGTTCGATTTGATTTGGTCTCTTGGTACCTTTCATGAGGCGCTGTCTGTCAAGTGTGAATATAGCCTGGCACACTGCCGCTCCGCAGAAAAAGACTGTGTCTCGGCAACTCTGGCGCCTCCTTGCGTTGTTACTTTTGCGTGTCCGTAAGTCCCGATCAACGGACTGGTTCAAGCCGAAATTCCACTCCCACGAACCTGTGTCTAGAATCGTCTCAAATGACTCGTACGATGAAATTTAGCAATTACGGGGCCTTCTTCGTGCAGTCCGGCCATGGAAACCATAAAGTTCGGATATTCACGCTGCTCGACCCTCAGCCAGGACCTGGAGGCGCAGCGGAAATCCGTGCGTGAGCTCGGCGTTCACGAAAACCTCATCTCATCTACACAGACCATTGGTTGACCGGCACGAACAGGGAGCGTACCGATCTTGACCAGGCCCTCGCGGCCCTTCGCGAGGGTGAAACGCTGGTCGTTTTAAAGCTGGATCGTCTGGCCCGTTCCGTTCCGGATGCGCGCCTCAAAGGATCCATGTTAGGATAGGGCCAGCATTCCAGAAAGGATCGATCAGACATCTAAGCCTCCCCCAGGCAAAGATGCCCGATCACAGATCAACGGCAGGCAGGCGTCAATGACTCATTTGTACGCGTCTACTCGACATGATGCATATATGGAGCTGCGGTCCGTTTAGGCCACATTAGCTTCAAACTCCTGAAAATGTTTCGGTTATTTCATTGCAAACCCTTAGCGGCGGCCGACATCCACCTTCTGGCCACGGACACGACTCATGCTGCTTGCGATTGACATCGGAAACACCAATTCGGGATTCTCGCTGCACGATGGAACCCGTTTCATTGCGGCCGGGCGTTGTGCAACCAAGCCAGAACAGACCGCGGACGAATACTTCGTCTGGCTGAGCAACCTCATGAATTACATGAGTTCCCCGATTCCGCCACGTTCCATTGACCGGGTCGTCGTTTCAGCCGTCGTCCCGCAGGTTCTCTTCAACATCCGCGTCCTGTGCGACCGGTATTTCGAGTGCCGTCCCCTGGTTGTCAGTAAACCGGAATGCCGTCTCGGCATCGACATTCGTGTCGACAGCGAGACCGAGGTCGGCGCCGACCGGATCGTGAATACCATCGGCGCCTTTGACCGCTATGGCGGCGACCTGATCGTGGTCGATTTCGGAACCGCAACCACGTTCGATGTCGTGGACAGTGATGGAGCCTATATCGGAGGCGCGATCGCACCAGGGGTAAACCGGTGGATACGCGCGTTGCACGAAGCGGCGGCGGCGCTGCCAAGAATCGATGTCGGGGTTCCCGAGAAGGTCGTCGGCACGAATACGGTTGCGGACATGCGTTCAGGCGTCTTCTGGGGATACGTAGGCATGATCGGCGGCATCTGTTCGAAGATCCATGAAGAACGGCAACGCAAGATGAAGGTCATCGGGACCGGTGGCCTCGCCGGTCTCCTTGAACGCGGTACGGATGTTTTTGATGAAATCGACGGTGATCTGTCCATGCACGGCTTGTACCTGATCGACGCATTCAACAGGGACACGTAACATGAGTTCCTGCAATCGGCTGGTCTATGGCCTTAGCCCAAAATGGGTGCCAAAAGCCCCACAACGGGTTGGTTCTGGCCGGTGACTGTGTTCTTGCTGTTTCCGAAATCAGCAACCGGAGCTCTCAGAGGCCGCTGACGGGTAAATGCCCGGGCAAACACCGATGATTGCGGCTGAGAGCACCGAAAATTTCCTCATATTTCGCCTATATCCGACTTTCGCGTGAGTTTGACAGGACTTGCGCTCATTTCAAGCGTACGGTGGCCTGAGTTCCCGGATTTTCTCCGGAAGGGGGCGCAACCTCGCGCACCTTGTCAGTATTGTCGAAGCGCTGCCCAGGAGCGGTGTCGGCGCTTGAGGGTTCCGACCGGACAGGGCGCGAAGATCGACACGACCACCGCCTTGGGCTGGCTTGTGTTCGGCAATCTTGCCGCGCTTGCGGAATTCGAGAGGGAACTGATCAGTGAGCGAACGATCGCTGGAATCTCTGCCGCTCGTGCCAAAGGCCGCAAGGGTGGCCGGGAATTCGCCCTGACCAAGGCCCAGGTTCGTCTCGCTCGGGCAGCACTCCGGTTGCGGAATTTCAGAGAACTCCGTATCAAACCCGTGACGCTGGACAGATATGTCGGACCTGACGGTGAACTGAGAAAGCACGGAAAACAGGTCCTCGGTGCTTAGCGTAGGATTCCGCCCCGCAAACGACCCCACCACTGCCAGTTTGTCGAGCAACCTGCGAACAGCGGTACGACAACCTCGGCGGCGGCGTGACGACCTTCGGATTTCTCACGGTCCCTTGCACCATGTGCGTTCCACCCGCCCGTCTGAACCGACGTTTCGCCATTGCATCGAACGAATACCGCAATGTTCCGCACGCTTGCGGGATTCTCCAGATCACATGCACCAACGCCGAATTATGGGGTTCCCGGGTTCCCCTTAGGTTTCTTAACGAAATGACTGCTACATGATCAGGAACCCGAAGCCGCCGTCCGCCGGTGGATGACGCCCCGGGACGCGGAACTTGCCGCCGGCCGGATCGCCCGGCAATTACGGCACAACGGCATTCCCCATGCCGGAATCCACATTGCGATGCCTTGGTTCTCACACGCGCTCGACGCCCGCGAGGCCGAATGGTCCGACGCCGTCAACCGCTGCGCGATTCGAAAACTTGTCCATTTGCGGTACTGCTCTGCGAAGCCGCACGGGCACACCTTGTCGAAGCGGCGGAGAAGGTCGGAGCAATCATCGCCACCGCGGTGACGAGTCAACGCCCACGACCGATAACGCATCGACAATAACACCGAAGCGCTCCGGGTCGTGGAGCACGTCGAAAGCGTGCATCAATCCGGCGCGACCGTGTCTCCCGTGTAAAATGCCGCCGTACGCTGCGCCGCTGCGCGCGCAACGTCGGGATCCGTTCCCGCTGCCTCGGCCGCCCGGCCCCACGCGGCGCTGCTTCCCACGATGAGCGCCTTTCCGTCACGAGTCGCGTGGAACGTAGCTCCGTCCAACTTGGGTTCGTTCGGCCGCGTAAGATGCAGTTCCATCCCCAGCAAGCCCATCTCCCAACCTACGCCGACGGCACCGGGACCGAACTTGTGCCAGTGGTCGGACACCAGCGCGGTATGCGTAATCGCAAGGCGCGAGCGGCCGATCCCATCGCGACACAGGCGCGCCTCCACCCAGCTCACGTTACCGCCGAACTCCCACGTCAGCCCGAGATACGAGGGAGGCTCGCAGTGCATAATCGTGCCACCTGCGTTTCCCTCCAGTTGGAAGCGACCGCCGAGTTCGAGGCGGCCACTGACTGGCAGGAACCAGCGCGGGATTCGTTCCGCACTCGTCACGGCGTCCCAGAGGTCCTCCACTGTCGTCGCGTAACTGCGAGCGAGGGTGATCGCGCGAGCGGCCTGTCCGTCGCGCTCCAGGGACCACACTGCGCGCTTCACGGCGCCGAGGAGGCGTTCAACATCCAGGTCCATGGCTTCTCCGTTTCGTCAAGCATGCGATTATCCGAGTACACGCCACTGCGTACAGCAAATCTGGTGTCGGTGGCTACGAAGAAGCGCGGTATCCTGACGATTCGCCGCGCTGTGGCGAGATTGTGTTCTTTCTGCAGCGCGACACCCGCAGTTCCGTGTGGTCGCCACCCTTCCAGTGCAGTACAAGGTGCACATCCGTCTCTTCAATCCGGGCCGTGATCTCGACCAGGACGGTTCGCAACACCGTCTTGCGCAGTGCGGGCGTCGCCCGGTCGTCGCCCCAGGCCCGGCCAAGATCCTGACCAAGCGCCAGAAAAGTCTGACGTTGTTCCGGTGTCAGGGCGACAGGCTGAGCCGCCTCAAGCTCCCGGAGCCGGGCTTCGCGTTCAGACACGTCGACAAGGCAGGCCTCCCACTTCGCCGCCAGATTGTGAAACACATTGTGGTTGGACGGATCGACCGTTTCAAACTGGTCGCGAGCCCGGTCCGCCTTGTAGCGGGCTTCCGAAAGGACGCTGCGCGCCAGATCCAGCATCGCCGGGTTCGCCGCGCCGACGGTCTCGATCGCCGCCATGGCGGCCTCAATCGCCAGCGGCTGCAGTGCGTCGATCACCGCCTGTCCGACCGCCTGATCCACCCGCACTGCACTGAACGACAGGCACCGCTTGCCCGCCCGGTGTTCACCCTGGCAATAGTAACCGACAGACTTGCCGTTGTTGCGCACCTGGATCCGTCGCTGACAATGGCCGCACCGCAACAGGCCGGTCAGCAATCCACGTCCGGACCGGACCGCGCCACGCTCAACCGTCCGGTTTGCGCTGATCACCGCCTGGTTCCGCTCATAGTGATCCCAGGAGACATAGCCATCATGGCGGTCGTGCAACAGCACCTTCCACGCGGCCGGATTCGCGTCCAGCTTATGTATCACGACCGTATTGCGGCCATCCCGGATCGTCGTCTCGCTCTGTTTGCGGCCATACGCATAGGTCCCGGCATAGATCGGATTGCGCAGGATCTGGGTTATGCTGCTCTCTGCCGGGATGCGCCATATCAGGCCCCGGCCCGACATGCGTACCGGGATCTCGACCTGATTGTTGTGAAACCACAACCAGGTCTGCCGCAGGCTGCCAACCGCATCAAACGTGTCGAATACCAGGTGGATTGCGTTCCGCACATTCTGGTCCGGCGACATCTCGATGGCGTCGCGTCCGACCCGGTCATAGCCGGCCGGAGCATGCAGGAACAACTCGCCCCGTTGCGCTTTGGCCTCGATGCTTTCCTGTGACCGCTTGCGAAACATCGACAGTTCGAATTGGTTGAACGCACCGCGAAGGCCGAGATACATCCGGTCTTCCATCGCGCCCGGATCGTAGAGCCTGTCTCGATCACCGACCAGGCAACCGACAACGGCGCAGAAGTCCAGCAAGCCCTCCCAGTCACGCCCGTTGCGGGCCAGCCGCGAGGCGTCAGTCGCAAGCACCAGGCCGACCTCACTCTTGACGACCAACTGGTCGAACCCTGGACGCTCAACCCCGCTCGCGGTGGTCCCAAGGTCGCCGTCAATGACCCGGACGTCGACAAATCCCAGTTCGCGTGCGTACGTAACCAAGCCATATTGCAGACGCTGGCTTTCCAGGTTGTAGCGAACCTGCTGCGGGGTGGACTGGCGGATGTACACACAAGCCGCCCGCTGCAGGTGGTCCGGTGTCAGCAGATCAGACTTCGTCATCGTCCGTCTCCTCCGGCGCCGCTTCGCCGTCCCTGACAACTGCTGTCATCAGCTGTTCCAGAGCCAAAACCGCCGCCTTGCGCTGATCCGGGTCCAGGCGGAGCGCCAGGCGATGCCTGAACAGATCCGGCTGTCGGGTTGTGTATCGCTGTCCTGTCATGCGGGTCTCCCGGTAAAGCTGGCTCTCGGAAAAAGCGCGTGAGCAGGGCGCTCAAGTCAGACAGCGCTGTCAGTGACAGGCGCGGTGTGTCACAGAGTTCCCATCGCGATGCCTCCGGAAGCATCATCCAGTCCGGAATGTACTGCCCGCGACCCTGTCCATCGACCACTACCGAAATCGGATCGCCACGAAGCGACCTCTTGCCGACTCGCGTGACCGTCTGACCCGCCAGTGGGTGGAATCGGTAATGAACCGTGACCTCAAAACCCGAAATGTGGGGTTTTTGACGATAATCCCTCCCGGCTCTACGAGGAGCACCATTCCGATTGGCGCTCGATCTCCTTGCAGGTCAATAACCAGTCCTGCGCAGTGACCGAGAAGGTCTGGTTCAACTTCGAGCCCGACCGGCTGCACTGGGCCCGGTTCGCCGGGCGCAACTTCACCCACCGCAAAACGGCGAAGCGCAAGGCGGCGCTACGCGTCGATGCCGCCGGGCGAGCGCCTGGCAGTCTTGGCGGCGGTCATGGCGGTGGAAGCGGAGGAATGAGCGGGATCGACCCGTCCGACCCGGAGCCGGCCCGCCGTCGGCTTGACGGGCACCGTTCGAAATTCGCGGGGCCGGGCTCGGGCATTGGTCTTCTCCGGGGTGCCGCGGCCCTGTTCAGGAAGTTGTCCGGTTTTGCCGCGTCGATGTTGACGGCCGGCGCTCGGAAAAGCATCCTGACATCGGAGGCGGGTCCGATGGCGCCGCATCGCCGGATGCCGGGGAGGATGAACCCGAAACCGAAAGGAAAACCGACAGGGAGCCGCAGGGGGGCGTCAACGAGCGCAAGAAGGATCGCGGCGATGCTGTCAACGGCACCGGGCCGCGCTTCGGCACCGGAGCGACGGTGATCGACATCGATGTGATGCCGCCGGAGATCGAGAGGCTGGCGGAGGATGAATACGAGATCATCTCCGAGCGGGCGTCCTGCAAGCTTGTATCGGTGCCGGTCCGCCACGTGGTACTGGCGGTGGAGGGGGAGATGCCAGCCGAACCGTTCACGTCACTGGACCTGACAAAACCTCCGATCATTGATTAATGACCGGAAGTATCCCGAGGCAACTCCAACACGGGCAACCGAATTTTCGGACGTCGCCGTTTACCCGCTTACGCAGCATCGAATTGCCGGCCTTGCTGATCCCCACCTGGTTGTGATCAACGCCGCCGCGCGCCCAGGGCACCGGGGCAAGGCCCGCCAGGCTCGCCGGTTCCCCGCGATTGCGGAAATCCCGGTAGAAAATCTCCGTGCTCAGAAGCAGCGCGTCGTTGATGCCGATCCCGCGCAGCCTGAACAGGGTCGCCGCACGGTGGGCATGCTTCAGGACCGAACCTGCAGGTTCATCCAAAGCCGAAGCGACTTTGCCCGTCTCGGGATCCTGCGTCACCGCGGCCGTCGCAGCATGTGTCTCGAGGGTGGCCTCCGAAGCCGTCAGCCGTGCCGCCTTCTCGACCTCGACCTCCTTCAGTTTCCCACAGACCAGATCCAGCCGGTCGAGTAGACCCAGGATCTCGGCATGTATCCCCGGCAGCAGCAACGTGTCGTCGCCGGTCTCCCGCGTACCCAGACGCTCCGGCATCCCCATATCTTCTGGGCTTCACAGGATTCGCCGGGCAACCGAAGCAACCCGCCGACCATGTTCGTGATCCGCGTCCGCTCATTTGCCCGGCGTCCGCGACAACGCGACAGCCGCTCCGCGCCAGCGAAAGACGGACACGCGTCTGCTGCTGCGGCCCGGGAAACAGGAAACCCCGTCCTTCGGGGCCGGGAACAGTCACGTCAAGCCTGGCAAGGCGAGGTCCGTGGAATCCTGGCTTCCATATGGAACTGCCTGAAACCGAACCCGGAGCCACGAAACATGCCCCGGGCGCCCGAACTCGAGCCAATCGGGGCACGCAACGTGGCCAGAATGAACTTGGCACCTTGATGCACGGTCAACCCGATAGTCCAATTCAAAGTATTCGTTTCAATGCCTGAATGTGTTCAACGCTCAATCCGCAGCAACCGCCAATGATCCGAACGCCACGCCCAAGCCAGGACCGCGCACGGACCGCGTATTCGGCTGGCGTTATCGTGTCGTCAAAAATGCAGACCTGACCTTCCCAACGGGCGGAATGGGCGTAAACACTGACCGGCCCCGGCCAATGGTCGTCGACGATGTCGAGGCACGGATCGACATCCTCCACTTCCGTGTGCATTATGCTGACGACCGGAACCTTTTTTTCGGCACTTATATACATAGGTAGACACCTAGGCTCACATTAAAAATGGTGTTCGCCCAACTGAAAACCGCTGCACTGATTGACTTTCTATTAGAAGAAAAAGATTAAACAAAATCCCGCCCACACCAACCCTTCCCACTATTTGGGCAGGGCATCACCCCCTTCCAAGCGAAGTTGACTCAAAGCCAGAGGCTAATCATGTCCTCCTTATGGGCGGGATTTTGTTAGTGGGTTTTCAAAATGGCGTCAACCCACAGTCCTAATGAACTGTCCTTTCCCCCGCACACGCAATACACGAAAGAATATGCTCACTCATTTTCTCGGCTTCATCCAACGGAATCACAAACCGGTACTGCGTTTGTCCAGTTCCCTGACAGATTTCAATTTCGACAAAAGGCTGATCGCCTCTATCGTTGGAATACAAAAGTTGTACCTGCCAAGAATGGACATCAAGTGTGGTCTGCATTACTTAATGACCTCTGCTCCACCCCCAACTTGAATTTTCGGTTTCACGTAAATTTCCAGTGCCAAGGCAGGATAATATTGAGCGTGTGATTCATTACCTTCAAACCAAACACAAGTACAAATCTTGTCATCTGAAATATCAGTGATAGTCATTTGTGGGCTACCAGATTTCAATGTTACAACATCGCCTACACTCAATTCTTGTCCGCTCATTGTAATTCTCCGATTTTCGTGGGAAACAGGCCGGTAGATTCAAGATGCCTATTTGATTGTGTGCGAAACGGGGAACTACTGACGACAATATCAACCATTGTCAACATCACTTTTCCGGCCTTTCTGGATTACATGTTGCATGTTGAAACCACCAACAATACTAACAATATCGCCCCAACCGCCGTACCTATTTCATTCCATTTTCTGGCAGATTTAGTTGGATTAGCATCCCCACAATGAGGACACGTTTCAGCATCGGAAGAAACTTCTTTTCCACAGCACTGACAATTTTCCAGTTTGGAAGTCATTATCAGTTCAAACGCTTGTAGCAGTACAGCAGGTAAGGATGTTCTCCAGCCGGGTTTTCCGGGTCCTTCATTGTTTCCCATCTGGTGTATTCGCACAACTCTTGACTATCCATATCACTTCCGACCGTTCCCGCGTAGCATTCCGCAGAGAACTCCATAACACGGCCTTCATTGCCGTTATATTTAACAATTTCGGCTGACTCGATAGTGACCGCTGGCGCACACATGATCAGAATTAATTTCCACATTTGAATATCTGTCTACGGTGTAAATTGACGACAACTGGCAGCATTAATTAGTTCAACAAATAGAGTACAAATCCAAATCTGATTTCTCCTATGAAGTACGATTTCAACCACTTTTGTTCTGCTACTTCCAGATGTGGCAACTCGGCTGAATATGATTTCCGACTTGGTAATCAGATCAACAGCTTGTTGTCCTTCTAGTTCCTGTGCCTGAGACATTGTTGCAAATGTCGTCAATGTAGACAGTAACACAACTTTCAACAGTTTCATTTCATGATCCCCCAATCCAGCCTTTATCGGACCAACCTGCACTTACCCCTGACACCTTTAATGCCGATGAACCCGCTAAAATCGGCTCTACCTATGACGACATTTGATTTCGGAAAATACGTGTAAGTGACAACACTCAGGTTGTTCTCAAATTTGTACACCAGTTTTATAGTGTCACCGAATTCTGCCGTGCCGAACACGTTTCCCCAAGTGGTCAACTGTGTTCCCGGAAATTCAATGATGTGCACGGTTTCTTCAGGAATCCAGCTTTTGGCAACTTTCAAGGACTTGCCCGTATCGTAACCTGATTGTTTGTAATCAGTCATTTTGCAGGTCAATTCCCAGGGTTCGCTAAAAGCCAGTGACGCGGGCAACATCATGAACAATGACAATATGGTCGCTCGGAAGGTCTGCATTTTAGATCCTCGACTTTGGAGTGCTCACAATGACAGCAAAAATTATTCAGTTTCTTCATCATTCAAATAACTATTGACGACCTCGGACAGAGCCTTCGAAAGTGAATTCGCGGTTCGAGCAGTCATCGGAACTAGCCAAGAATAATCAGCATTCCGGTCTTCAATCTTCAAAACCAAAAGAGATTGTTGTGATATGCAAACTGTTGCCTTTTTCGGATGAACAACTTTATAACCTATGTGTCCGCTGGCAAAAGAATTCACATATTCTACTACTTTAACATTTTCCGTTATGTTGATTTCTTTAACCACTTCGATCTCTCCCTTGAACCTGTCTATCATCGACAAACAACCCGAAGGGGAGCCGGGCTGTTGCAATCATTTCAAGAGTGAGAAAGACCCCGCCTATTCGCCTTGGCTTGGGTAGCTACTCCCTCGCCGGGTACTTGGCTGTTCTATTCAGCGAGCAACCCGACACAACGGGTACTCTTGAAACAATTGCGGAGTCAGGATTAGATTGACGAAAGATCAAGGTCAACCGACATTTTCAGCCGTTGACTTGCTATAGGAATTTTTCTTTCTCTCTTTTGCCGGATCGACCGGTTTTCTCTCTTTCTTTTGTGATTGAGGATATAGGGGAACCGCCGTTGACACTAAAATCCCAGGATTACATTGAATTCAGAATGCTTAGCCTGATAGGGCATCTAGCCATGCGCACGTCGTGACAATCACGTTTGAAGTTAATGTTGAAAGGTCTAGTGTTTTCTTAGTTTCGAGGTTTTGATTCATTGTGTCCTCCTTTCTTGTCGATGCTGACAGCCAAAGTAAACAGCACATCCCACAAAATGGAATAGGTGACAGAATGGCATCAAAACAGAACGCATGAAGTGGGAGCAAGTCACAACCTACCAGACCTATCAGGCTAAGCATTCTGAATGGTGTAAATGGAAAAAGTTTCTATAAGTTTCAATAGTGTCAATCCCAGAAGTAAAAAAAGAAAAACCAACGACCCGCATACCCCTACCGATTAAGGCAGAGATATGCGGGTCACGTTGGTGGCGGAACTTTCCTCATCGGAACAACCTTTCCAACATTCGTTGAAGTCTGGAGTGCCGGTTGGAAATGACATCCAATAGGGCACAAGCCAGAATCTTCGATACTCCTTCGAGAATCGCTTTCATCTTTCTCACTCCTGATTCAAGATGTAAGAGAACTGGATGCTCTCTTTATATAGGTACGCAGTTTTCCGCAGTTTCACGGAGTGGGCTTAGCCGTCAACCAAGTCCCTATACATGAGCCGCTGGCCCACCATGTTGGAAACAATGTTCACCATCTGGTCAATCGTGTCCAAGTCTCGATCATTGAACCTGCCGGAGAACTCGTTGACATACCGTTGAAGATGTTTCGGGGACATCTTGTGATAGACGCCGTGGTAACCTCTTTTCAGGTGTGACCAGAACGATTCAATCCCATTGGTGTGGGCCATATCGTCAACCCATTTTCCCATAGAGTGGTTAACCGATTGATGGTTCAGCAATCCTTTGTAGGATTTGTTCTCATCGGTGAAAATGTCGGAGTTTCCAGTAGCTACGTTGTCCTCGACAAAACCTTGCAGGGTTTCTCTTGTGGTGTTGGGAATGACACGCGCCTTGATCTGTTTCGTGTCCCGTTCCTTGGCACCGACGACAATTGATTTACCGACACCGCCACGCCCAAGATTGAGTTTCTTGTGGGCATGTTTGTTCTTTTCAAGACCGCCGATGTAGGTTTCATCAACTTCGACTAGTCCTTCAAGAAGCTCATCGGCCCCGACGTCTTTGTAGGCTTCTCGTATTCGGTGAAGCATGAACCATGCTGTCTTTTGGGTAACGCCAATATCACGATGCAACTTCATGGAAGAAATGCCTTTCAGGGAAGTTGTTTCGAGATAGATAGCGAATACCCATTTTCGGAGAGGGATTTTCGACTCCGCTAACACGGTTCCGGTTTTCACGGAGAAATACGCTCGACAGTCTCGACAACGGTAGGGAGACTTCGGATGCCGTGCCGCGTGTGTCCGGCGGCTTCCACAGTGGGGACAGGTACGTTTACCCTCCCAGACTGCATGTTCAAACCATGCTTGGGCTTCCACCTCGTTGGGGAACATGTCCGCCAGTTGCATTAGGGTTATCCCTTCTCGGAAATACTTTCCGGGTGCTTTAGACATGATATGTCCTTTCATTTGCTACAGTGATGTGACTGCTAATTGTTAGGCAAACACTGGAGTGTGAGCCTTTGTTTATTTAGGTACGCGATTTTTCGCGGTTATGAATTTTGGAGAGATATTATGATAGAGCCTATAGAAAGGCAGCGAGATGAGGCTGTGGATAAGACTGTTGACAATGTTAGGTATGTTGAACCGATTTCAGAGGATCAACACGGAGTAGCGGAGGCAGTTGCTCGGCAGTTATTGAAACCGGTTAAGCCTGTGAAGCCTGTCGACAAATGACAAAAAAGGCGGACAGCGAAATACCAAACCAATCGGACTAGGAAAAAATTAAGACATCGTAGTGTTTGCTTATTCGCTGTTCAGGTATGATGTTATGATACAAAAAGGATTATTGTAATGACCGATAAGAATTTAGAAATAGAAAGCACCGAGAATGAAAATAACCACAAGCTGGCAACAATAGGTGACGTTGAAAGAATGATTACTCGACGTCTGCATTTATTCCATGATGCATTGGTTACAAGAGGCCAAATCAAACCTGTACCTCTTGCTCACGATCTGCATCCAAAGGTTAAAGAAACCGGTTAAGAGGGTAAAAAATGACGAATGATAAAAGACACGAAAACTGGGTGGAAGAACGGGCTAATTGTACTCTGCAAAAAATGTTTAACCATCTTGTCGGAGTTATGGAATCAGATGTTCAAAAGTACAACGAATTGGATGATGAACTTAAAGGTTACTACGGCAATCTAAAACATGAACAGAAAAAATGTGGTTCTATAAGATTCGTATATTCGACGCCAACTGTGAAAATGGGTACACATCGTATTGTAAAGATAGTCAATTTGAACAAGATTCAAGTTATTCAAAGTGACAATATTTTGTTCACTGTCAGGATAGAGTGGAACGAGGATACTCTTGAATGCGATTTGAAAATTGATGGTAAGCCTTATTCAATTTATCAGATCAGCCAAAAAGTGTTGGGTAAAATGATGTTCGACGATTGAACGTGATTGGAGTGTCCTAATAGTGAATTTATTTCAGCAACTGACCGTGCGGATTGTAGTTAGCCTCACATGTGGAGCCATTGATTGTTGGTCGATAATTTCCTTCATTCGTAACAATCCAACAGATTTATTGGGGTTCCTTGGTCCGCCGGAATATGCTGCTATAATATTCTTTTCGACGGGCCTGTTAATTTCAGTAAATTTTCAGTGGCTGAAAAGTCTGTTGCCATCAACCAGATTCACGAACTTAGCTCCAGAGATTGAAAGTGTAAGAAATAACCTTGCAAATAGTATTAAAAACAACCTCACACCTCTTGGACTGATATCAGATCTTATTACTATTGATTACAAATTAAACGAGCTAGGTATTTTTGTAATGACTTACAAAAATGTTGAGAATGATGACAGAGACGAAATGAATCGAATGGCGGATCAACTACTGATGAAGTTGGATACGGTGTTAGCATTTTCGAAATTAGGATACCTAAGCAAGGCTAGAAAGGCTTTTAAGAATAAAGAGAAAAATGAATAATGAAATGTGAGGAGACGGGACTACTGTCTACCTATGTATATAAGTGCCTTTTTTTCGTTGAGCACATCCAGCGCATCCGCCAACGCGCCGCCACGCAATAGCACCATATTTCCGGACTCGTCCGGAGCGCACGATAGCCCGACCCATACCGGCAACCCGCTCGCCCGGGCCGCTTCAAGCGTAACCAGCAAGCTATCCACGTCGACCATCATCTCCAGCATGAGAAGATCGGCGCCTGCCTGCGCCATGATGAATGCCTGTTCTTCCGCGGCCGCCGCCAGATTCTTCGGCTCAAGCCAGTTTCCCGACCAGGACCAGTAAGAAATGCCTCCCGCGACGAGGACCTCCGGCGCGCGCGCGCGTTCCCGCGCTTCGATCGCAAGTTCCACCCCGCGACGATTCAGAAACTCGAACCTATGTTCCATACCGGCATCGCACAACGCGTGCCGATGCGTTGCAAAGGTGTTGGAAATGACAATCTCCGCTCCTTCACGAATGTAGTCCTCGTGCACTCCACACAAGACTTCCGGATGGCTCAATGCGCCTCCGCCGTTCCAGGCATTGTCAAGTTGTGGAACCCCTCGCCTTTCGATCTCCGTTCCCGTCGCGCCGTCAATCAGGATCCGGTCACCCTTGGCGATCCGATCCATCAATCGATCATATCTGCCCATCTTGACCTTTCCTGGTACCGACTGGTCTTTGATCATGGGCAAGGACCGCCCGGCTTCCCGGACCGGCGTGCCTGGCTAGAATTCGATCTGTCGCGACCCTGCCAATCGTTTTGCTATTTCTCACCATGCTCACGGTCGATTCATGCAAACGTCCGAACTATTCCAAGGTTTCCTGAACGTCCGGGTCTTTGTCAACGGTAACCGCGGGCACTCCAAGACATGGCCAACCGGATCACGCGCCCAAAACCCTGATCAATTCGGATTCACGTGCTCCACGAAATCCACCGCATACACGCTCACTGGGTTGGGCCGGACTTCCTGAGCGTTACCGCGTTGCGCGTTGCACAACGCACCGGCCATCCTTGATCACGCTCGGGCATTTCGGCGATGACTTCACCCATGATGTCGAGGGGGGCCATGCGGGAACTGTATGCGATCAGTCTGCGGGTTCATTCGATCACGAAACCGGCTCTCGCAAACAGTGGAGACGGCGTTCAAGTCCCGTCGGAATCTGCAGATGGCTGGAGTAATACGTGACTTTCTGGATGGTTTACCGTGTATTCCCTATTGCAGCGATCCTGTTGTTTCAGAGTCCTTTTGTCGCCGATTTGCGAAATCCGTTCGGCCTTTGGCGGGATAGCCGCGGTGCTGCCACTGATCGGCCGTGGAAACCGGTCCGGTAGCGTGGGAAAAACCGCCAGTCCAGGCTCAATTGATGTGACATCCTATACCCGGCGAAACGTCAATGAACGTTCTTATGTTGACGCACAAGGCGAGCAGGGCATGCATCTTCATTGGAGGGTTGGTCAGGCGCGCGTTGTTCTGATTGACAACACTTTTAGCTGTTGTTATCCGTAACAACGTGAAGGCCGAACTGATCGAGAAGTCCCGCACCGTGATAGATGACAAGACCTTCTTCGAGGTCGTGCCGTGGCACCTGCCTACACCCGTTCCCGGCTGCGAGCACCCATAGAAATTGCGCGCAGGGGACTGTCGCGTTCAGGCGACAGGGGAATGCGCGCACCCCTTTGCAACGCGTGTGCGGAAAGTGTGTTCCGGGCATTGGGGCCAGGAACTGGCCTTCGGTCGCGAAGCAGGCAGGTTGCTGCGAGGCTTGGCCGAGAAGCCGTCGCATTTATGCGATGGAGTGTTCACTCAAGTACAGACTGGGCCCTCGTGGTGAACGGTGAATGTGTCCTGCGCTACGACAACGAGCGGAGGAAAGGCGGTCACCGGCACATTGGGGGCATCGAGGAACCCACCACGTTCACATCCCTGGAAGCGCTCTATGATGCCTTCCAGGCCGACATGGAAAGGATGCTGGAATGAACACCCTGACCGTTCGCCTGAGCACCGTCGCCGACGGCAAAGCCCGATTTGTCTCGGCGGGGAAACGCGCCCTGGCCGGAAGGACTGTCGAGGCCAACCCGACCCTTGATTTCGGCAGCTACGACGACATGCACCGGGTTCTGGCCCCATCCCGCCTCACCATTGTGAAGGCGTTGGCCGGACAGGGAGCCTTGTCGATCCGGGAGGTCGCCCGGCGTGTCGGTCGTGACGTGCAGGCCGTGCATCGCGACGTGACCACGCTCATCAACGCGGGGGTCATCGACCGCACCGAAATGGGGATCGAGTTCCCTTATGCCCGCATTCACTTCGAATTCGATGTGAGCACTGCGGCTTAGGGTTCGTCAGGACGAAACCGAATTACGGAGCATGTGGGCTCCAGCGCAGTTTTGACAGAACCGGATTGTGGAGGATTCCTTGAAGATCAGGCACTTGGGGAAATCCGCTTCACGAAATTTCAAGATAATTGTGCCTCTATGTCGAGCATCAATTGGAGTTCACCTCTCGTTACGCCAAAACGCAGGCTGTTCACCTAAGCCGACGTCAATCATCCCCGAGGTCGACAGGCAAGTATCCGTACGGATGACAACACGACCTGCCTGGTCCGAGACCCCTCACGGTTCCATCCCGATTCCATAGGTGTCGATGTCCTTGATCCAGGTCAAACCGGCGCGGATTTACTCTTGTGGCGACGCATGATCGGATCGGTTGCCAACAAGTCGCATCCGGCTTCGCCGGCCACATCATGAACCGGCAATCCTCACGAGGTTCGTGCAAAAAACTTCGTATATAGACGATATTTTGCTTGAATTCAGCGCCTCGATTGTGGATGTTCGCCATATGTTCCTTTCTCCAAGCCTTGCCGCCCGGTGAGTTCCGGTAATTCGGTCCAGGCCTATGTTCGGGCAAACGATCCATCCGGGGCGGGCGAGATCCGAGTCCGTCCCCGGCGGCGGCTCGGAAGACCCGGGTCAAGCCCGACTGCAGCCGGTTTGGGCATGATCGGGTCGAACGGACCGAAAGCCACGTTCTCCGGTGCACGCAAAGGGCGGGAGGGGACATGGCGATAACGGTCGCGATCATCCGACCCCTGCGGTTTTCAGACGGAAAATCGGCTGTCCGGTTTTCGGCGTACTGCCGCAAGGCGGTCTTTGTGCGTGACCTGACCGGCGAGAGATGTGGAAATTTCTCAAGTTCGAACGTTGTCCACGAAGAACTCGTCATCCCTCCGTCGTCGGCCGAATGGGCCCACGAGAAATACCCGTCATCACCCGAGGGCGCCCTGCGCCTCTGGAATGACATCGAGATCCACGAAGAACTCCACAATCCTCGTCCGACCAGGATCTGCGCGCTGGAACTCATGATCGCGCTGCCCCTGGAGTTGACCCTCGACGAAAACGCGAGCCTGTCCAGCACATTTGCCCGGAAGTCGTTGACGCGGCGCGGATATCCGCTCGACCTGGTTGTTCATGACAAGCCGGGGAATCCACATGCTCACATCATTTTCACCCAAAGACCTGCGCTACCCGGCGGTTGGGGAACAAAGCACCGGTACGCGCATTTTGCGAGAATGAACAAGGATCTTCGTTTTGAGTTCGTGCAAACCGCGAACGTGTTCCTCTCGCTTGCAGGTGAATCAAAACGCCTGGACCCGAGAAGACATAGCGAACGTGGGCTTCGATTGGTCCGGGTCAACAAGCTCGGGCCACCCCCGGCAAATCCGTCAACCCATGTGGTTTACACGAAGCGCCTGGCAGAGAACGAGTCGGCCCTGGAAAAGAACTCCGGCCTGATGTTATCCGATATCGAGGAACTCGTGAAACTGGCGGGGACGACTACCCGGCTCGTGAACCGCCAGTCGCTTGCAGAACAGGCAAAAAGATGGATCCGGTTTCCGTCGGAAACCGGTTTTCACGCGTACATGCGACGGGTCGAGAACAGCCCGTCGCTCGTTCCTGTCGGGCGCGAACCCGCGACTCGGGATCCGGTGTTCAAATCGAGCTATCAGATTGCCGTCGAACACAGGTTGGTTGCCGCAGCACAGTCCCTGCTTGACCTGGATCCACCGTCCAATGGTGCCGGTATTCCGAAACCGGCCGATCAATCGGAATGCGGCGGTGAGCCGGATCAGGTCAACCTGGCCGTCCGGTCAATCAACCGCGCGGGGCGCCTTGTCCTTCTGTCGGGATTCCCTGGTGAAGAGCGAGATCGGATCAAGCGAAATATCCAGTCGCTTGCCAGCTCCGAAGGAGCCGGCACTGTCATGGTCGTTCCCTACGAAGGGACGAATTTCCCCGCCGCAAGGAATTCACCAACCGAAAGGACGGTTTCCGCGCTGATCTACGCGCTGAGGCGAAAACCGCATACGCTTCCGTCGCCGTTCGTTGCCTGTCTCGATGACGCCGGCCTTCTTGAATCCTGGGAACTGGCAGATCTCCTAGAACTGATGCAAGGTGCTTCCGGCAAGCTCGTTCTCATGGACGACTACGCGCGGCGTGAACCGATTCCGGCCCGTTCCGCCTTCAGCATGCTCTGGGAAACCTTCGGCGGAATCGCGTCCGCCGTGTTTTCCCACCAGAAAGGCAGCGAGAGTGGAAGCGTTTCGCGATTGATGGCGGCTGCCCGGCCACGCGAGGCGCTTGCGAGTCTCGATTCCCGGAATTCGTTTGCCTTTGAGGAGGACTTTGGCAGCGCGTGCGGTGAGATTGCCCGGGATTACTGGGCCGGTTTCGCTCCAACCCTTGCCATCGTTCCGGAAATGCCCCTGGTCGATGCGCTCAACCGCGCAATTCGGGCGGAAGGTATCCGAACCGGAAGGATCAGCGGATTCCGGCAGATTCCCGCCGAACACGGAAGCATTGGTTTCGGGCGCGGTGACAGGATTGTCACCCGAAGTTCCGTGCCTGAACTTCGGGTTCGGCCGGGAATGCTCGGAACGGTCGTCGCGGCAAGCGGGGCAGATTCCGGGACGGTCGAGGTTCTTTTCGACGACACGGAATCGCCCGTCGGGTTTTCCTGGCCTGCTGCGACCTGTCTCGCGCCCGGGTTTGCGCTCGACCCGAAGCGAGCGCGAAACCAGGTCCTCGAGCGGGTGTTGTTTCTCGCAACGGGTCACATCGACCGCAACATGGCGGTAACGGCGTTTTCGCGGCATCAAAGCCAACTCCGGGTCTACGTCGATCGGTCAAGCTTCGCGTCGATCGAGGAGCTTGCAGTTCGCCTGAGTCGGGCGCCTCCATGGTCACGTGGCGAGAACGAACGAAGCGCACATCCTCGACAGCCCGGCCGCCAGGTGCGGGCAGATGACTGGAAGGCCGGCCCTTTCGGCGCGGCCCCTGCCCCGCCTGCATCGACGCGGTCTCTCCGGATCATCGACCTGGACAGCGGAAGCGCCTTGCCTGGCACGCACCCGGCCGGCATGAACCAGCCCCCAAGTCCGGTTTCTGTTCTTCGCCGCATGGTCTCGGCCCGGGGATCGGTAACCGGCAGTGAACTTTCGGCGGAACTCGCCCGCCATTCCGGCGACCGGCACGGAATTCGGAGTTCCGTTGACGACGTCCTCGACCACGAACAGACAGTGGTGCTCGTCCCGGGCTCCCGCAAATTTTCGGAACCGTTACTGACCACCTCGGAACGGTTGCGGCTGGACGAGGCGATCGTCTCCGCGGCCGTTCGGATTCGCCAGCATACGTTCCAGGAATGCCTCCGCCGGGAACCCGGGGATTCGGGCAAGGGATTCCCGGACGAACCCGTCAGCGACATCCTTTCCGGTTCAGCTCTCGCGGTTGTCGATGGTCCGGAACGCTCCGGCAAGACCGAAACGGCATGCAGTCTTGTACAACGACTGTCGGAACTCGGGACACCGAGCGTGTCCTTGGTCGTCGATGAAGACCGCGCCGAGGTGATCCGCCACCGGATCCCCGTACATGCGACGATCTGCGCACCTGGTGACGTGCAGGGCCAGGCGTCCGCAGACTGTTACGTGCTTGCCTCCACGGAAACGGTCGGGGCGTTCGAAATGGCCAGCCTGCTCGGGCGTGCGGAAAGGGACCGCTCGGCCGTGGTGATGTTCGGGAACTCCCTCTCGTCGGGGCAACAGAGGGGATCGCCCTGGCGCCTGCTCACTGACAGGTTCCCCGCACGAAACCTGTTTGAGCCCGTCTCCCGATACCGACAGGGCGGCACCAACGGCCAGTGCCGATTCATCCCCGAGCACGCAACCATCGAACAGGTCCTCGACAAGATCGTCCCCTCGGAGTCCCGGTTACGAAGCGCCCGGTCGATGGACGCCCTGGTCCGGAATGCGGCCGACGAATTCATCGCGGATCCGGCCAGGGGAAAAATCGTCCTTGCTGCGACACGTGCGCAGGCCGCGGCAGTCAATCGGAAAATCCTGGACAGGATGGGCGACCGGCCGGGTGCCTCGGAGACCAGGCTTGCCGACGGATCGCGGATCCTGCTTGCCGGGGGCGACCCCGTTCGAGTCGCAATGGCAGATCCGGGGACCGGAATCCGGGACAACCTGTTGGCAGAAGTTGTCGTTGCCGGGGACAAGAACCTTCTCCTGGACCTCGATCCGTTCGGCGTTAACGAGACGGAAAACGGCGGGCCGCGATTCATGCGACTGCGGGCAGATTGCGTTGTCCTCGATCATGCCTTCGCAGACACCATCGAGAATGCGGCAGGTTTCCCGGGCACACGCCATCTCGTGTTCAGCCCCGCCAGTCGGGGACAGTCGATACGATACGCATTGTCGTGCGGTGGGCCGCCCGGCCACATTCACGTTCTGGACGAGAATCCGACCGGTTTCCTGTCGAAAATGATCAACACGCCAGGCTGGACGAACCCGATGGCAGATCTCGCATCCATCGGCCGCGGGGCATGGCAGCCACGACTCCAAAAACTCGCCCCGGGACTGCTGGACGGTGCCGATCCGGCCCTTGGCGACCAGCACCCGGAATCAAGAAGTTCCGTCGGTGCGCGTCAGGATGATGCCGGCGTCGTGAAACGTCTTGGCAATGAACGGGCACTGAACGCCTGGCTCCGGTTGGCAGCAATGGAAACGGCGATGGAATTCGGCGTGACGCTCAAGGAACGGTCGGCGCCCGTTGACAAGGCGGATCCTGGCAGTGGCAGCAGACCGGGCCGGACTTCGGACGGTCCAGGGGCGGGGCGAGATCTCGTCGGCTGCTTCTGCGGAGAGGGAAACCGGCTCGTCATCGATGCATTGGATACGATGCGCGCGCGGCCCGGCGATGAATACACGGATCGTCCGGACCTGAACCCGGCCGAATATTCACGGAATACGCTGGCGCTTGCGGTCGCGTTTACGGAAATCGCCCCGCCAGGACATGTCGGACACAAGCTCGACATCCATTCAAGGATCCTGGGAATGACGGAAAAGATCGCCTGGCCCGACGGCAACTGGTTTGAACGTGGAATCGCGGACTTGCGCGTATTCGAAGTCGTGCGAGGCCTTCCGGAGAGATGCACCGGGCCGGCATTCGGCCGGACCGTTGGAAAGGCCCGGATGCTTGCCATGGCGGCAACCGGTTCCGGCGTGACGTTGGCCGAAGAAATCGTCGCGCGGTTGTTCACGGCGGCACCCGCGTCCTGGAGTACGATCGAGAGCGACATTGTCCGAAAACTCCATGGCGCGGTCGAACAACGTGCCGTCAGGCGGCCCGACGAACTTTTCGCCGCGCGTTCGGAATTCCTCGACTCGATGTTGCGCGACCGACCGGATTCTGGGGAAACACGGGACGCCGAGGCCAATCCAGACGTCCGGCGCCCCCTGTTCACGGCCCACGAAATGCGCGCCCTGATGACCCCGGGCGCGGGACTTCCAAGGTCTTTGCCTGGTCTCCCGTCCGAGCACCGGCGTCGTGTCTCCCGGAATATCGCGGCATTGGGGGAAAGGCTGTTCGAAACGGGTCGTCAACCGTTCCCGGGGCTTCATTCACGGGTTCAGGAAGGGTTCAGTTGGTGAGCAAAACGGAAAAGAGCGCCGCTGCGCTGGAGCGCGCGCGCGAACGTCGCAGGGTCCAGGAGATGGCCACGATTCTGGATGCCGCGTCCCAGTCCGGGCTACTTGACGTTGCCCTGAACAAGGCCGAACTCGTCGCCCTGTTTCGCGAAGTTGCCGAAAATGCTCCCTCGGGACCTTCCAGGTCATGCCAGCTTGGCACCGCCTTGCGGCACCGGATGAAACGGGACAGCGTCCGGGAAAGTCGCCTGGAGGCGCGCATCATGCCTGTCCTCGGCCAGTTCCTGGTTGCCTTGTTCGACCGATATCCCGAGTTCAGGACCCGCGTGATGCCGACATTCGAACAGTTCGTGGAAAACGTCGACTGGAAGGATGGAAGCGACCGGGACGCCGCGGAGAGGCTGATCGGTCGGTGGAAAGAATCCTGACCAGAAACCAGCGGCCATTTCTTCCCCGGCCCGGACCCGCAGATTGAACCCGGCCGCCGCCTACAGCAGCGTGTTGAAAATCGGGACATGCTCGCTTACGCTCGCGCATGGCCGGCCATGGACCGGCCGTCCAGCATCGGCAAAGGGAGACAGAACCCAGGCACTGGTTACGGGAAAGACCGTGCGCTTCGCGCGGACCGCTGCCGTCACGCATCCGGATTTCGCCGCTTGCCGCGGCACGGTGATGCGCGACTGCGATCGTCCGTGCGGCGGTCATGGCGAGAATCCGTGTAACTTTCTGAAGGCGAAAATCATGATCAAGAGGCAATTCAAGGCAACTCTGACCGGGCTTGCGGCGACGATTTTCTTCGCTGGCGCCGGCAGCGCCGACCCCAAGGGGGTATGGCTGACCCCGGCGGGGAATTCGCACATCGAGATTCGGTCCTGTGGCAAGAAGCTCTGTGGCAAGCTCGTCTGGTTCACCGAGCCAAACAATGCGGACGGAACGCCGAAACTTGACGAAAAGAACAAGAACGTGGCGTTGCGGAACCGGCCCCTTCTCGGGCTTCAACTGATGTCGGGTTTCACCAAGACCGGCGACGGCAAGTGGACAAAGGGCCGGATCTACAATCCCGAGGACGGCCAAACCTACCGTTCCAAGCTTGAAGTGAAGGACCAAGATACGCTGAGTGTCTCGGGCTGCGTGCTGTTTTTCTGCAAGGACCAGATCTGGACACGGGTCGAATAGGAACGAAGCTGCCGAGTGTCGACGGGAAGTCCGTCCGGACACCTGGCGCCTTCGCGCGTGTTTCTCGACGCGAAGCTCCTCGAACATTCCCACGGCCATGCCGCTGCCGGAACGCCGAGGCGCATTTGTTCAGTCGCGCCAGAGCAGCGAGTGGTCGATGCGAACCGGCGGATTCCATTCATTCGTGACGTGAGGAACCGTGCTCCCTGCCGCCTCCAGGGCGGAAAGGCGCAAGGGAAAATGAGCACCACGGGCGGGCGTGAACATCAGTGAATGACGAGCCCGGTTTTTCCGGACCAACGTCGAGACGACGTCAAGGAAGCAGGCTATGGCTCATGGTCATCAGGACGTCCGTCAACCGGCGTCCCTGGAATCAACAATGTGTGCTCGGGATCCCAACTCAGCCAAACCGGGCCGCCTTCGGGCAGGTCAGGAATGTCCTGGTCCCGTGCAATCACCTTGAACGACTTCCCGTTGCACTCAACGATACAGGTCGCCATTGCGCCGGCAAATACCCGTTGCCTGAGATTGGCGCGCAGCTTCGCAATGTTTTCGCCCGTCGGCTCAAGAGACGAGATCGCCATGTTTTCGGGGCGAACGGCAAAGGACCGGGCACGAACCGGTCCGGGAGGAAGCGGGATGCCCGTGCCGTCGGAAAGCCGCAGGCACCCGTTTTCCGCCACACCGTCCAGGATGTTTGCCTCACCCAGGAATCCGGCCGTGAACACGTCAACCGGGTTGTTGTAGACCTCGCGCGGAGGTCCGGCCTGCACCATGCGGCCGGACTTCAGTATCCCGATCTTGTCCGCAAGGCTCAGCGCTTCCTCCTGGTCATGCGTCACGAAGATGGTGGTGATCCCCACCTCCCGCTGAATGCGCTTCAACTCGATCTGCATGTCGACGCGCAGGGCCTTGTCCAGCGCCGACAACGGCTCGTCCAGCAGCAGCACCGACGGATTTGTCACGATTGCGCGGGCGAGCGCCACGCGCTGCTGCTGGCCTCCCGAGAGCTCGTGCGGCTTGCGGTTCCCGAGCCGGCCAAGCCGCACGAGCTCCAGCGCCTCTCCGACCCTGCGCCGTTCCTCATCGATGCGGAGTTTCCGGACGCGCAGGCCGAACCCTATGTTGTCCGCCACGGTCATGTTTGGAAACAGCGCATAGTTCTGGAACATCATGCCGATTTCCCGCTTTTCGACCGGTATGTGTTCAACCGGCTGGCCGCCGATGCGGATCGAGCCGGAATCGGCGAAGACAAATCCCGCGATCGTGCGCAGGAGCGTGGTCTTTCCGCTGCCAGATGGTCCGAGAAGCGCGGAAAACCCGCCGTCGGGGAAGTCCATCGATACGTCATCAAGGGCCTTCAGTGTTCCAAACGCCTTGGTCACGTTCCTGACGGTTACTTCGGCCATCAGCGTTCCCCACCGAATTTCGAAAAGCGCGCCGCGACGAGCATGACGGCCATGGATATGCATATGATGATTGTCGAGACCGCGTTGATCTCCGGCGTGAACCCCTTGCGGATCGACGTGTAGATCAGCACCGGAAGCGTGCTGTCGCCCGGTTCCGACAGGAAGTACGAAACCACGAACTGATCGAAACTGACCGCGAACGCGAACAGCGCGCCGGCGATGATTCCCGGTGCGATCCAGGGCAGCGTCACGCGGCGGGTTACGGTCCAGGCGTCGGCGCCCAGCGACCGCGCCGCCTCTTCAAGCGTCGCATCGAATGTCGCCAGCCGCGCACTGACCACGACGATGACATATGGTAGCGCCAGTGCCACGTGACCCACGATTACGGACGGCGTGCCGCGCCCGAGACCGATCCCGAAGAAGAAGATCAGCATAGCCGTCCCCGTGATGAGCCATGGAATGGCGATCGGCGGAAACAGCATCACCTGCAAGAACCGTTTGCCGGCGAACTCGAACCTGAACAGCCCGACGGATGCGGCCGTTCCCAGTGTCGTCGCGATAATCGTCGTCACGATCGCGATGAACACCGAACGGGCCGCGGAGTCGATGATCTCGGCGTTCCCCGCCAGCCGGCCATACCAGTTCGTCGAAAACTCGAAGGGCAACTGGTAGAAGGGCGAGGCATTGAAGGACATGAACGCCATGACCGCGATCGGAGCATAGAGGAAGACAAGGATCAGGATCAGCCACAGCCGTCCCAGGCGCTTGAGAAACGCGCCGCTCATGCGATGGCCCTCCGAAGAACCGGGGTGGACAATGCGAGGATCAGCAGCACGACCGCGAGAAGAATGAAGGACAATGCTGCTCCGAGCGGCCAGTTGTATACCGCGACAAACTGATCTTCGATCACGGTGCCGTAGTATGTCCCGACACGGCCTCCCAGGATGCGGGGTTCCATGAAGGAGCCGACCACCGGCACGAAGATCAGGACCGCCCCCGCGGCGAGGCCGGGAAACGACAGTGGCAGGATGACACGAAACAGGATGGTCAGCTTCCCCGCGCCCAGGGACCGGGCCGCATCGATCAGGTCGTCGTCGATGGCCTGGATCGCAAGATAGGACGTCAGAATGACATAGGGCAGGTAGGAGTGTACGAGGCCCACGACGACCGCCGGCGTCGAGAACATCAGGTTCACGTCGACCTCGAAGGGCATGATCGCGTTCAGGCCGATCTCGAGCACCCCGTTTCCGCGCAACACGATCGCCCAGGAGAAAATTCGAACGAGCGAGTTGGACCAGAACGGAAGTATGACGAGCAGGAACAGCGCCTCGCGGGACCTCCCCCTGATGGTCTTCGCAAGAACATAGGCGCAGGGGAAACCGACAAGAACCGATATCAGCGTAACCGTCAGCCCGAGCCGGACGGATTTCCAAAGCAGGATCGCGTAGGTCCGGGTCTGAAAAAAGGCCTGGTAATTTTCGGTCGTGAAATGCCACTCGGTGTCGCCGAACGGCACATCCGAGAGAAAACTGAAGTAAAGCATCGCCGACAGTGGCAAGAAAATCGCCACTGTCAGCCACAGGTAAGCGGGGGACAGCAAACCGGCTATCTTCAGCCGATCCTGCCTTGCAAGTATCCTGGAGATGCCGCCCCCCCTTGAGCCGCCGGGCGGTTACTGCGCCGCCTTCAACTCCTGCCAGATCGCCAGGTAAGCCTCGCGGGTCTCGGCATCAACCGGGCGCTGGAATTGAACCCGTGCGACCACTGCCGGGTCGCCCAAAACACGCTTGTTGAACGAATCGTCCGGCAGCGCCGCAGCGGCGCGCGCATTGGCGGACGCCGGCGCGCCTTCTGCTTCCCAGCGGGAATAGAATGACGGGTCGATCATCCAGTCGATGAAAGCGTGCGCCGCATCCTGCTTGGTCGAAGACGCGGGGATCGACAGTCCGTCGAGCCATCCGATCGCGCCTTCCTCGGGAACGACGAATTGCACGGGCAGTCCTGCGGCCATCGACCGGCTGGCCGAACCCGACCAGAAGGTGGCGACATCAAGATCACCCGCCGCCATGTACTGGTTCCAGTCGTTCTCCGATCCCCAGTAGGTCCTGATCTGGGGCATCAGCGCTTCCAGCTTCGCCTTCACTGCGTCCAGATCTTCGATATCGTTGATGTCCTGGCCCGTGGCGATCGCCGCGAACTGGATCGCTTCGAGTGCGTCATCCCGAATCGACACCTTGCCCTTGTGTTCCGTGTCCCAGAAAACCTCGATCGAAGTCGGCATCGTGTCAAACGCATTCGTGTTGACAGCGAAGGATGTCAGGCCCCAGGTCCAGGGAACGCCATGCAGGGAACCGCCGGCATTCAGATCCTGGTTTTCGGTCAGGTCCGCCGGGACGTCGACGATATTCGTGATCTTGCCTGAATCGATCGGAGCGATCAGACCCTCTTCCTGCGCTTGCGGGGTGAACGCCGCGTTGATCAGCACGACGTCATATGCGCCGGGGTTGGTGCGCAACTTCGTCAGCATTTCCTGTTCGGAGTTGAAGTATTCGTGCACGACCGTATGGCCGGTCGCCTCGCCGAACTCAGCCACGGCCCAGTCCAGGTCGGTACCGTAACCTTGCCAGTTCAGAACCCGGATCTCGTCGGCGGCGACAGTAGAACCGGCCATGACCGCCGCAACGACCGTCGATGTCATCAATGTCTTGTTCATGTTCGTCCTCCTTGTTGAACATATCCTTGATTCACCTGCCTGCTCGATCCTCTTTGCTGTTTTTCAAGGGCCAGGTTGACCTCTGCGCTGTCCGGAGCGGTTGCCGGACCTTTTCTGGTTGTGGAGATCGCGGCCGCGATGTTGGCATAAAGAGCCGCCGTTTCGGGTTGACCCGTTTCGGCGAGCTTGGCGATGAAGCTGCCCACATGGGTGTCTCCGGCACTGTTGGTGTCGGTAGCCCGCACGCAGTACGGCGGGATTTCCGTGCACCGGCCGCCGCATGCAACGATGCATCCGTCCGCGCCACTCCGAACCACCGCGCCTCCATTTTCGGGGCGCCCCTCTGAAAGCGCGGCGGCGGAATCCCGGGGATCAACAAGGCCCGTCAGTACCGTCGCCTCCCGCTCGTTCGCGCTGATCCACAGTGCGCGCTCCATTGCGGATCCGAGAAATCCGTTCTTGAGAAATCCGGCCACGGGCGAGGGGTCGAATACGAGCCGCGGAATCGGATCCGCCCGCTTCAGCCAGCGACCGATGGCGTCGCGCGAACCCCTGTAGTGCAACGCGTAGCCCGAAAGCAGCGTCCAGTCGAAACCGGCGAAGTCGATCTCGTCCAGTTCTTCCCTGCTCATCCGGCCTTCGGCGCCATCGCTGGCAATGAACGTTCGTTCGCCCGCGGGGTCGACCAGGACGCAGCAGCAGCCCTGGTCGCCTGCAGCGTACCGGGGCAGGAGAACGGGGATACGCTCCGCCCGAAGGCCATTCATGGCGATGTCGGCAAATGGCCCGGTCCCAAGCGAGCCGCCATAGCTGACAGCCATTCCCGCGCGCCGTGCCGCGACCATCGCGTTGAAGCCACCACCGGGCAAGACGCGAAATCCCGTCACCATTGCTTCCTCGCCGGCGCGGGGCACGGTTTCGACGTCGTAGACGAGATCCACGACAACCCCCGACATCTGGAGCAGCCGGTTCCCCATCACGCTGCCCTGCCCGACTCGCGGACCCGTTCAAGTCCCGCGCGCAATTCGAGCAGATCTTTCGCCACCCGTTCGACGGGGAGATCGTTGGCGGTGCGGACCGCACGGATCTTGTCTTCCGGAAACGCAGCAAGCCCGGTGCATGCGCCGGCCATTGCGCCAGCGATCGCGCCGATCGTATCGGTATCGTCGCCGATATTCGCGGCGATGACCGCCGCTCGCCAAGGATTACCGCCAGCCAGCCTGACGATGCCGAAGGCTGCCGGAACGGATTCACACGCGGCGACCGAGGTCCCGGTCGCCCGGGCAAGTTCCTCCGCCGGAACCCCGTGACCTGCCAGCGCCAATGCCGACATGACCCGTGCCGCCATGTCCCGCACACCTTCGGGATGCCCCCGATGCTGACCGGCTTCGGCCGCCTCAAGAGCCGTTTCGACGGCCCCGTCAAAACCAAGGCCGTCGATCCCGCAACTGATCACTGCCGCCACGGCCGCCGCCGCCGCAATGGCCTCGCCGGTATTGTGCGTCAGCCGGCATGCCTGCTCGACCCGGTCGAGCAGGCCGGACAAAGGCAAGCCGGGCGTTGCGATTCCGACAGGCACGATACGCATCGCCGCCCCGTTCGTGGTCCCACGCCGCCCGGTTTCAGAGACGGGCGTTCCTGCAAGCATGGCGTTCAGTGCGGCCCTTGACGAAGGCCCAAGAAGATCCCGAAGCCCCCTTTCCTTGATATCTTCCTCCCATGCCAGCAGGTCCATCGCCCACCGGGTCTCGTCGATGGGTCCCGCGTCGGCAATAAGCCGTGCCGAAAGGAGGAATGTCTGCTCGGTGTCGTCGGTGACCTGTCCAGGCCGCAAACCATCCGCGACCGGATGGTCGGTGTACGGCGCGACAAAGGTCTCGATCTTGCCGTAATGGCAGCAGATGTCGGCGACGGACAATGTCTGGGTCGGCATTCCCAGCGCGTCGCCGACGGCCAGGCCGGTCAGGGCGGCGCAGGCACGGTCAAGACTCCGGCTCATGTTTCCCGTTCGCCCTCAGAACTCGATATGCAGCCCGAAGAGGTCCGGGTCGAGAATGCTTTCAACATATTCGATGACCGTATGATCGGCAGCCCGGGTCAGCCGCCGCAGCCGCAACATTGGATCGCCGGGCGTGCGAGCCATCAACCTTGCATCCGGCGCCGACAGTTCAACCAGGACGTTTGCCCACTGCACGCCGCTACAGACCGTCAGGCCCCGCGCCTTCAGGGTCGCGTTCAAGGATCCGTTCAGCAATCCGTGTTCCGGCACTCCCTCAAGTTTCTCGCGCCACGGCAGCCGGCTGCGTTCCAGAGAAACGCCCTGGCCCGTATCGTCACGGACGCGCAAGCGATCCGCGATCAGGCAATCGGCGCCCTTCGAAACCGGACTGTCCGGCAGTTCCATCGAACCGCGATCCAGGAGCAGAACCCGCGTGGACATATGCACCTCCCCGGATGCCAGCGCCACGCTCCAGCCGGCGCGATCATCGATGGTCCTGCCGTCAAACGTCACGAACGAACCGATTCCGTTCGTCGTGGTAATCAGGCCCTTGCAGGCAAGGATTTCCAGGCTCTTGCGCACGGTGTTCCGGCTGACGGAGAAGCGTTTGACCATGGCGTTTTCACTGGCGAGCGCATCGCCGCGCCGGAGCGTGCCCGAGCGAATTTCGCACTCCAGCGCATGGGCGATCCGGACTGATTTCGGCGCACCGATCATGCCGGAGCCTGTATCACGCTGTTCAAGCCTGTCCATACATGTTCAATAAAACGCCCTGCCCCATCGTGTCAAGAAAACCAGGTCCGTACCGGCAATTCCCGTCAATCGAAGGTTGCAGGTTCCCGCCCGGGCCAACCCGGACGCCCCGTATTCATCAGATGATGGCACGGACCGATGAGGAGAGAGATCATTTGGCACTCCTGGAAGAGATCCCGCCTCATTGCCGACACGGCCGCCGCAGTTCACCACGCGCGCGACAGTCGCAGAAGCATCGGACGATGACCGGGATTTTTGTCGCCGACAGAGTTCAGAACATACGGTCAGAAATGGCGAACATGGTCCTTCAGCCGGACGACCTTCGATCGTTGCTGCCTATCCCACGACGTCCGGCCGCCGCCCGAACGGAACGAAGACTTTTCCGTCTCGAAACCGGCCGGGTTGGAGTCCGCCATCCACGCACCGTCCACCGGAACCGCCGGTTCGAAGAGCGGCAGAAAGGGCAATGAACCCGTCGGCGAAACCGCCGCACCGTTTCGCGGGTTCCCAGAATTTCGGCCAGGAGTCCTGACCGCCGCGCAGCACGTTGTCGGGGCCGGCTATCTCGAGCGATGGCGGTTTGCCGACACCGACAGAGTCCTAGCGGGGACGGTCGTGGCGGTGTTCGATTGCCGGTGACGCCAGATCGCAGCAAGGATCATGAAGACAAGTGTGCGGAGGCCTGTGGCAGCAACAAGGGCGGCGCGCAGATTGAAGAGGTTAGTAGCCATTGCTACGTTCATTGACAGGTTCGCCGGATGTTGTGGATTCAATTCTGGTGTCGTTAGGACAGATGGGAAGGATATTTGAATTCAGGCCGTTTGCTACTCGATACCTGTTCAGTCGTATGGATTGCCAACGGGGATGCGATCGACCCGGACGCTTTAGGGAGACTTGACGCGCATTTCCGCGAAGGCCGAAAAACGTATGTCTCGCCATTCTCTGCCTGGGAAATCGGGATGCTCGTTTCCCATTCCCGTTTGAGATTGGAACGCCCTGCCTTGGGGTGATTCGAGGACTTGCTGGACAAAGGCCAATTCACACTGGCGGCGCTGTCTACGCCTGCGCTTGTGGAATCATCATTTTTTCCGGGCGTCTCACCTGCTGATCCCGCTGATCGAATTATCATTGCAACAGGCGGAGTTATGAATCTGACCATCCTCACACGCGATCGACAGATCCGGGATTACGGCGATGAAGGGCACGTTCGCGCCATGAAGTGCTGAAGGGAGTAAATGCCTGACCAAGGCGATATTTCTGCCAGACGCGAACGTCGCAAATTGTTCCGGTAATCGCAGACCACTGTATTCGATATGGCACGTTTCCAGGAGTGGGCCCTGAAAAGTCGGGCCTCGTTTAGGGAATTATATACTGTCCAGCCCCACTGTTCTGTGACAGAGCACATGAATTCCGACTGGCGGTTTTCGGGCGGAACGGGCATGTTGCGCGGAAGTGTCACCGTCTCTGGAGTGGCGACCTTGTGTCAGGGGATTCGGTATGAACTTTGGCCCAGGCACGAAGGCGGCTGTCTGTTGACTAACCCTCGCCATTCGCAGAGCATCACGACAGGGACAATTCGGATGGCTACCTGTGCGGGGTGCGCGATGCAGGACCAGAAGACGCTTCGGGGCAGACCTTCGCTCCAGGCACAGGGGCCGGTTCCATCCCCGTTGACGGCGTCGAGTTCCGGTGACTAGTGTTTTGATTCTTTTTCACGATGCCGATTCCTGCAGCTTCTGGTGGCCCTTCTTCCATGCCTCCACGAGATCTTCGGGCGCCTTGCTCCAGCGAAACGGCCGGGCATCATTGGCGTTGTGATGCTCGATGTAGCCCTCAATCGCCGCGATGCACTCGTCGAGCGAGTTGAAGATCGCGTGTTTGAGTCTCTGCCGCGAGAGCTTGGAAAAGAAACCCTCGACCGCATTCATCCACGAGGCCGACGTCGGAGTGAAATGGAACGTCCAATTGGCGTTGCCTTTCAGCCATTCGTTGACCTCGGCCGACTTGTGAGAGGAGACGTTGTCGAGGATGACGTGAACCGGGGTTCCGGGCTCGATCCCCTCGGAGACGAGTTCGAGGAAGGCGAGGAATTCCTCCGAACGGTGACGCGCGACCATCTGGCCGGTGACCTTGCCGGTGGCGACATCGAGGGCCGCCATCAGGCAGGTGGTGCCGTTGCGCTTGTCGTCATGGGTGCGGGTCTCGGGATGGCCGGACTTCATCGGCAGGGGCGTCTGCGTCCGCCCCAGCGCCTGGATCTGTGTCTTCTCGTCCACCGAGATGACCACGGCGTGGTCGGGCGGGTTGACGTAGAGGCCGACGACGTCTCGGACCTTCAGCTCGAACCTCGGGTCGCGGGAGACCTTGAATGTCTTGACCCTGTGGGGCTTGAGGCCATGGTTCTTCAGGATGCCGAATACCGTCGATACGGCGATCCCCACCTTCGTCGCCAGCGCCCGCAGCGTCCAGTGACTGGCGTGCTCCGGCGGCGGCGACATCGCAAGCGCGATCAGTTCGCTGACCTTCTCTTCCGATATGGGCTTGCGGCCCCGTCTCCGTGGGATGTCGTACAGCAGGCCGTCGACACCTTCCCCGAGGAAGCGGTCCCACCAGCGCCAGACCGTCGGTTTCGACATGCCGGTGGCCCGCATCGTCTGGGTCAGGGTGAGGCCGTCGCCGAGGTGAAGGATGATGGTCGCCCTCTGCACATGCTTGAGGATTGAATGGGGATCGGTCCTGATCTTCTCGAGACGCTCCCGGTCTTGCTCGCTGAGGACAATCCGGGTTCTCCTGCTCTTTGCCATTCTGGTTCTGCTCCCGTATGAAAACTGTGCGGCAATCGCCGGGAGCGGTTGAATCATATCACGCAGGAAAACGGAATCCCCAAAATAAAACATAACACTAGTGAAGCCCCCCCTGCAACGCTTAAGGCGATTCAGGTCCGCGGCTATCGCAGCCTAAGGCATGTCGATCTGAGGTTCGACGGGAACTTCAACGTTCTTGTCGGTCCGAACGGCAGCGGCAAGAGTACGCTGCTGGATGCGATCGCGTTCCTGTCCGACTACATACAGCAGGGACTGGAACGGGCGGTGGGGAGGCGCACGCGGAACTTCCAGGATCTGGTGTGGGGTCGCCCGACAAAGTCGCCTGGCTTCGAACTGGCGTTCGAGTTCGAAGTTGGTGACCAGGAACTGCGCTACGAGCTGAGTGTCGAGGAGTCCGGCGATGGCATGAGGGTGGTCGCCGAGAACGGTTACCTTCGACGCCTCACACCAGGGGAATTCGCAAAAAGCGCGGCAGCCAATTCAATATGTAAAGGCGTCCTGGCACCCGGCCGCAGGCAGCGGCAGATCTTCGGCCAGAAAACCGATAAGAATATTGTGTGGTTCCGCCCCGGGAAAAATGACCGACGCGAAATTCACTTTCCCCGCCGCCTCGATGACGACTGGAGTGCAATCGGCCAACTTTTGGTTTTGCGCGCGTTCTTCCCGTTCCGATACAAAGATGAAATGGATTTCTCCGACGTGGAGACGATCGCGGATGCGGTAGCCCGGCGTAGCGTGCAGTGCATCCAGTTGGACAGCCGGAAACTCAGGCAGGCGTCGAGGCCCAACGGCGATGATGGCAGACGACTGGCAGACGATGGCAGCAATTTGCCCCGCGTGCTGGAAGAGCTTCAATCCGATCCCGAGGAGTGGGGGCAGTGGCTTGATTTCGTGCGTCTGGCGCTGCCGGAAATCGAGGACGTCAGGATCGTGCACCGCGAGGACGACCGCCACGCCTACATGATGGTCAGGCGTGCCGGCATTGAAGTTCCGTCCTGGGGTGTCTCCGAAGGCACGCTTCGGCTGTTCGCTCTGACCGTGATCGCCCACCTTCGGAAGTTTCCTCTGGCGTATCTGTTGGAGGAGCCCGAGAACGGCATCCATCCGATGGCCATTGAGTATGTGTACCAGTCGCTGTCGACTGTCTCCGGCGCACAGGTTTTCATCGCCTCCCACTCGCCGACACTGCTGCGCTGCGTTGGCATCGGCCAGGTCCTGTGTTTCGGCCACGACCCGCAAAAGGGGACGGTAATCGTGCCCGGCAACGAGCATCCCCGGTTGAAGGATTGGCAGCATTCGGTTGATGACACCGTGTTCTGGGCGGCTGACATCCTGTCGTGAAAGACCTGTTGGTACTCGTGGCGGACGCCGACATCCAAGCGACAATGCATGGGCTGTTGACAAAACGACACGCTTCGCTCGAAATCAGAAGCATCGAGTTCACGATCATCAGGCATATCCACAGAGATCCGGGGTGCCGCCGGCAGGCGGCTTCAACCGCAGCCAGTTACGTCAAAGACCACGAATTCGTGTTGGTGTTGTTCGACAAGGAAGGGAGCGGAGACGAAACGGCGATAAGGCAGGACATCCAGAATGCCGTGGAAGAAGACCTGTGCCGGGCCGGATGGAATAACAGGTCGAAGGCGATCGTGATAGAGCCCGAACTGGAGATGTGGGTCTGGTCCGACTCCGCGAACGTGGGCCCGGTTCTCGGGTGGAACGAAGGGACCGAAGCGTTGCGCAAGTGGCTGTGCAAGCGAGACCTTTGGCCGGACGGCGTAGCCAAGCCGCCAGATCCGAAATTGGCTATGACGCGAGCCATGAATAAGAAGAGTCGCGGTCCGACGGCGTTGTCGTTCAAGGAACTTGCGGAACAGGTGAGCCTCCGAAAATGCAAGGATCCCGCGTTCCGGGAAATGTGCGAAACGCTTCGAGGATGGTTCCCCGCTTCCCTTGGAGCATCGTAGAGAATTTTCCCAATTCGTTTTTGACGGTTTTGCTGAGCACTGCGCATTTGCTGCGCTATCTCGTGAAGAATGCCGGGAGCAGAACATTGGCCCGGAGTTCGGAATTCGAATGGACGAATGCGATCTGGAACCCTGTGGCCGAATGTACCAAACCCGGCCCCAACTGTGACAACTGCCATGCCGAATGCTTCGCGGAGCGCCGACGCTCATGCAGTCAGTTGACATCAACTGGACGTCGCGGCGGCCTGATCGGCGGCAGGGCTAGAATGTATATAATCCCCTTCGGTTACCCGATCTCGGATGTCCAACTGGGGGTCTATCGGGAGGCCGATTCGCAGAGCATACTTCAGGGAACGGTACGCTCCGCCCCTGTTCGCGCCAAGGTAGGCATCCATTGAATGTTGATTGCCGGCAACCAGTCGATAATGAACAGAACATGTCTGAAGCGCTTCAGGTCGCCTGCAAAGTTTGATGTTACCGCTGATCGCCCATAACCTCGGAATCCACCAAGAGTACCATCCACGCGATCGCAAAACGACACCGAAAAAATCCTTGGTGGAAGATCCTGCAATCACTGCCTTGACAATGCAAATGCATTACTAGCCGATGGTACTATGTGATCCAGGCGTTCAGGAGGCTGCCATGACGGTTCTCACCAAGGAATTCTCGAAGCACACCGACCGCTATCAGACGACAGTTCCAAGCGGAGTACGGAAACAACTGAAGCTCGGCAAGGGTGACCGGATTCGACATTGCACCAAGCCAAGCGGTCGAAACTATATCGAGCCGGTTCGCATCTCGGAGGACGATCCTGGGCTCGGCGCCTTCCTCGACTTCATTGAAGCCGATTTCAAGGTGCATCCCGAGCGCATCAAGGCGTCAAATGGCGGCTTGCATGACAGGCTCAATGCGCTGGTCGGCGATGTCACCGTAGACCTTGATGAGCCTCTGTCGCCTGATGACGAATGACAATGGCACCACAACAGTCGAAGCACCGCTTGTCGTTGACGCGTGGTCGATCTATGCCCCATCCGCTCTTTCTTGATCAGCTCGACGGGCTGATCAATGAGGTTGAAGCGCGCAAGGCACGTGCTCCGAAAGTCCGGCATAAGAAAAACTGCACGAATAGGCTCGCTGCGATATTCAAGCTGATCACGGAAGTGATCCCGACTAATCCCGAAGCCACGCAGTTTCGGCAAGGTGATACGCTTGGCGACAATCGGAAGCACTGGTTCCGGGCGAACTATTTTCAGCAAAACCGCCTGTTTTTCCGGTTCAGCAGGACCACCAAGGTCATCGTACTCGCCTGAGTGAACGATGAATGGAGTTTGCGCGCTTACAGCGGCGGGACGGACGCCTATGCGAATTTCAGGAAGATGCTGGACAGCTGCAACCCGCCCGATCGTTTCGAAACACTGATGAATGAAGCAGAGGCAGCGACAACGCGCCTTGAGGAAAGCCTCACAGCGGCGACGGTCCAATCGAGTTGAGAGCGAAACCTGTGCCGGCAACACCGGAGGTCCACCCACGGTGGCGCCACAGGTGGCCTGGGCGCGCTCCTGCCTTGGCGTCCAGCTTTTGGCACTGGTGGGTGACCGGAGGATGAAAACTTCGGCCGGCATCTACGAGGATCTCAATCCGGCGGATCTTGATTACATCTTGGCCGTGAAGACCGAAAACACCCGCATGGACCTGCTGCGGGCCACGCGGGTCACCCCGGAGACGAGTGCGGGGTCAGTACGTTATGGCCGGTTGCAGGGCCTGGAGCGCGTCGAAAAATTCGCGAAGGCAGCCACCTGATTTCGTCTCTGGGGCCTACGAGTTCGAGCGCGGTTTTTCCTGGGTGAATCGGGCGCGCTTTCGGACCGCCAGATGGATTCTGGCGACGAATATCGGCGAATGTGCGATCCTGACCGGCATCTACGCCTGGACGCGACCGGCAGCACGATACCGGATGCCACGGAACTTTAAGCCTGAACCCGATCGCGGAGGGCAGCGACATCGACGCCAGCCACGGTGAGCTTGTGCTCGGCCTCGTTTCGTGTGGCCACAGCGAGGCGCCGAAGTACGGCATCGTGAGCGGAGGGCTGTGTCATTTTCGTATAAACGAGATCGTACTCGACGGGCTCCCAGGTCTCCATCGGTGCAAGATTGTGCTGAAACTGGGCCTCCAGGTGGTCCAGGGCCCGGGCGAACTTTGCTGCCGGCGTTTCCGCCGCTTCGAATTCATGCCAGAGGTCGGCGATGACGCCGCCGGTAGCATCGGTGAACATGGCGGCGATCTCCGCCATCGCCCTGGCCTCAACCTCTGCTTTCGCAGACTTGCGTTCCAAGACCTCGAAACAGGGGATGTCACCGATCCAGGCTTCGGCGATGTCATGGACGAGGATCAGCAACAGGGTATGGGGCAAATCGACCTTGCGTTCCAGATACGGTGCGATGACGATGGCCATCAGCGCCATCATCCAGCAATGCTCGGCGACACTCTCCTGCCGACCATCCCACAACCAGGAATGACGCAGTTCGGTCTTGAGCCGCTCTGCCAGAGCGAAGAAGGCGAGCATCTCGGAAATGACATCCGATTCCTGGGTTACGCAATTTTTCACGAGAAATCTCCGTCTTGCGCCTTTGCGACAAACGTTTTGGCCGGTGGCTGTCAACGGCGGAGCAGGCGTGATGTGTCCCGCTTTCCGGGACCTGGACCAAATTGTCGCGAGGAAACTCACGACCGGGCTTTCGCTGACCAACGAGCCGGTTTGGGTGACCGGTGGCCGCGAAAGACCTCGGCAACGGACTATCGGATCGCAGTGAGGGGCAAAATTTCGCCAACCCGATAAGCATTCGCCCAAGCTTTTGGGCTTCCGAGTTTCCGCAATGCATAAAGACAGCGGCGACAACAGCGGCGTCAGCCAGTCCGGCACATTCGGGATCAATGCCAATGTTGTCGAGGCACACGGAACGGTACTTCCTGTACGCTTTCGCGATCAACAACCGCGCTTCCTTGACCGCCTCTGAACCCTAACCTGCGCGCAACCGGGCAGCATGGGCGCTCGGTATGTCTACCTTGTCGACGGGACGAAAACCTTTGCGCGTTACGGGCCGGCCTGCCGCCGACGTTCACGTGACCGGTTTAGCCGTTCATTCACGGATATGCATTGGCAGGTGGCATCGGGGCATCCTCGGTTGTTGTTACGGAACACGCTATCAGAATTGTGACCGGTAACAGCATTTGTCTTGAACGAAGGCCGCTCAAGCGAGGATGAAACGATCAGGGCTCGTTATGTGATCGGGGTCGTTCCTTGTCCACACGGATTGATCATTCCGCGGATCCAAGTTGGCTCGCAATTGAGAATCACCTGACGGAAAAAGCTGGACGGATGCTCGTCAGATCCGACATTTGACCAAGCCCGTGCCGGGACTTTGTCTTGTTCCTTCCGGAACAAGTTTACCGCCGCCGCGGTGGCGTTTCACTGTACGTGTTGGGCAAGGAGCGAGAAATCCATGACGCGATACGTGAAGATTGGGGAGGCAAAGACCCACCTGTCTGCGCTGCTGGCGGAGGTGGAGGCGGGCGAGGATCTTGTGATCTGCCGGGGCGCGACGCCGGTTGCTCACGTGACCCGGATCGCCACAGGGAGTGAGCATGCTGCGCTCAGCGCGATGCTTCGCCGTGAAAGGGTAAAACAGGAAGCGGTGACGACCTCGGAGATCCTGTCCTGGCGCCATGAGGGACACGCATGCTGATGCCGTTCGTTCCCGATACCTCGGTGGCGGCCGCGTGCGTGCTGCCGGACGACGAAGCAGACGTTGCCGAACTCGCGCTGGATAGGTGGGCGAAGAAACGGCAAAGGTTCCGGACGCATTCTGGCACGAGCTTCGCAATCTGCTGCTAAGCGCCGAGCGCCGGAGGCGCATTGATGCGCACCACGCGGGGGCCTCCATGACGCGACTGCGGCGGCTTCGCATCCAACGTGCAGAGGAATCCGACGATCTGGAGGTCATGGCGCTTGCGCGCGCGCGCCACCTGACCGCCTATGACGCGAGCTATCTTGCACTCGCAATCCGCGAGGGCTGTGCACTGGCAAGCCTCGACCGGCGCCTGAACGAAACCGCCGCTGCCGAAGAAGTGGAGCCGTTCGTCTGAGCGGATTCCCCGCGTCTTGCCACCCATCAGAAAACGGGTTGTCGCGGTGGCGGCCCTTTCCCGAACATTTGCTGTGGCGGCCATATTCCGCGATCAGATGATGTTCAATACCGGTGGCAGTTTGCCGGTTGGTTTCTACATCGCTGTCGATCTCGCAGATGCCGAATTGTGTGACGTTCTGTCTACCCTCGTTGCCTCACGGGTTCCGCTTAGGTCCCGTGCTCTGCAATCCGGGCAATTCGAAACGTCGGTCGTCCTGAGAAAAAGCGTTCGGTGGCCACGACACACCCCGGACTGCACCTCGCGGCAATTCTGCCAATGCTCTGGATTCCAGGCTTTTCGGATTTTTCCCCGTGAAAATCTTCCTCGGTTATTGGCGGCCTGTCCTGACGTTTGCGAAAGATTCACGAAGGCAACCACCCAGTTTCACTGAAAGTAGCCACCCGATTTCACGAAGGTAGCCACCACCTGGGGCAACTGGTTTCGGTTTGAATCGGGGTGCCGGTCTGCAACCCGGATTTCAGCGACCAGTCCGAGGAGTATGGAATGCCACAGAAATGGCTGCCCATGAGGAAAGTAAGGAAGACACTGGAATCTCACCTTGACGAGGGCCGCAGCGCCAGGGCGATCGCGGCCCACTGCGGTCTTGCCCGGCGCTCGGTGGGACAGAAGCTGGAACGGTTTGCGGCTTCTCCGAATTACGTAACATCAAGCGTCACGCAACGAGTGGCGGTTTTACGGATTTCCAGGTTGGCTTGCTCCGTCACCACGGGGTGGCAAAAAAACGGAATGGCAAAATGACCAGGTCGATTTTTGTTTCTCATGCCTTATGAAATTGTTTGGGGAATGAGACCGTGGCGGTGGCCGGAAACGGCACAATCCGGATGGTCACGACAGAGGGCGAAAACGGACCGGGAAAAGCAGGGCCTCTTCGTAGCCGCGAAACAGGCTCGTGGCTTCACAACAGTCGTGCCTCCGTTTGGAAAACCAAAACGGCAGAATGAAAACCCGTTTTCCGCGCCTGCTCGGCAAGATCGGTCAACAGATCAAGCAATCAGGCCTGGAGCGAACCGTCATGAGCCACGAGTTCCACAGTATTGCCTTCGGGGTCCTCGGTGAATACGCCGCGCCAGCCGACCCAGCCGAAGATCTCGACCCGGAAGGGCAAGCCTTGCGCCTCATACCAGCGCATCGCGGCCTCCTGTTCATCGTAGGGCAGGCTGAGCGCCAGATGATGGAGCGAAGAGGTTGCTCCCGTCTTCGGTGCCTCCACCCCGGTCGGGTGCAACCCGGGACGCGAAAAATACCGCTTGTCGAAGAGCGCCAGGACCTGCGTGTGCCCGCCAAAGCCCGCGGCGATGCGGAAAAACATGATGCCCTCGGTGACATTTCCTTCCATCCGCTCCAATCCGACCACATCGCCATAAAAGGCTGCCATTCGCCCGAGATCGTTACAGCGGATCGCGATCTCACCAAGGCCGCGGACACGGAAGCCGCGTTCAGTCATGTTTGCCTCCTACGGCAAAAAGGGATCGTTTGGCGAAGCTGTATCCTCGCGGTTTACGGCTGACAAGACCGCCGGAAACCGTGCCAAGGCGACGGCGGGTCAAGAAAAAGAGGTGTGCGATGGCGGCGTCACCGAGATGGAGGCGGAGGCCTCGACCAGGTTCGGCACACTCAGCGAGGAGTTCGCGGTCGGACGGCGCGCTGGTTCCCGCCGGAGGGGATGATCCGCGACCATGGCGACGCGAGTCCCGACAACTTGCGCATTCCTACAGTCCGGTGAGAATCCATGAAACCCGAGATGGGTGAGGGCGATCGGCACTTGGTCGAAACCGCCCGACGTGGCCCAGCCACGGGCAAGATGTTCGTGCCATGGGACGGGAACGGGCTCATGGTCAAGCGGATCGAGATTGTGCCCAACACCGATCCACCCCGGCTTCAGCTGATCACCGCCAATCCGGAGTACTCCGGCTACACCTGCGAAGCGCGAGACGTTCATGTTGTCGGCAAGGCGCTGTGGAAGGTGAGGGGTGTCTGACCCGACCGGTCAATTCAACACGGTTCAGAGCGGAACTCCTGAACGGACGGCACAACGGGCGGAAAGCAGTTCGACGGCAACCACGATTCCTGCAATCGTGCGACTTGCCCCCAGCTGCGCTCTCGGTGTCGAGCGGCAAGAGCCGCATCGACGTGCCGCTGGCATCAGGATCTTCGCAACTGTTGAGTTAAAACCCCGCCGCCCTGGCGATCGTCGGCGAGCGTGACAGGCCTCAGAACCAGACCTCTCCGCGCAGCATGATGCTGTGCTTGGCCGGGGCGTCGTTGGCCGCTTCGTTCCGCTCGCCCTCTATGCTCAGATTGATTGCCGGTCCGACCCGCAAACGGCCACCGATGCGATAGCGTTGCTCATCCTCGCCGGAGAGCGACCATCCGCCAAAGGGGGTGAGCAGCCCGCGATCGCCGAGTGTGCCGAAGCCATAGCCAATCTCGACGTCAAGATTCCCCGCAGGTGCGTTGTCGTTGGCCGCGAGACCCACAGCTCCCTGCTCATAGAGCTGCCCAATCGTGCTATTGACCTTGCCAAAGGCCGGTATCACGGTCAGCGACAGGCCTGTCCCGTCGGCGTCGGGATCAAGCCGAACCAGGCCGCCGATGCCCCATTCCTTGTGGTCGTCCTGATGTACCACGAGCGCACGGGCGCGACCTTCCAGGGTCAAGCCGGATGTCGGGTCGCGGTAGCTGAGCACGCCGCCAATTTCCGCGCCCGCGCCGGTCGCCCCTTCACCGCCGTCATAGCGCAGCCCGATTTCCAGAGAGGAGGTCACGATGGAGCCCGACTCGAGTCGGCGTTCGTGGCTGGCTTCGAGAGACAGGCGCGATCGGTGGACATCGGAAGTCAGCGGGTTTATCCGAGTCTCCGGGTCCATCAGGTTTCTGCCTTCGACCTCGACGCGGGCAAACGCGTCTTCACCCTTGAACTTGAGCTTCGTCGTGCCGCCCTCCAACAGGAACAGGTCGTCCTTCGTCAGCAGGTCGACGTTGAAGCCCGCCGCAGCCGCCGTCAATTTCGTGTCGCTCGTGCGTGTCGCGGCGACTTCCTTGATTTCGACCTCGCCTTGTCCGTAACCCACCGTTGCCCAGAACCCGAGCCCCTCGCGCATCGACCAGTTCACATAAGGATGCACAGTGGTCATCCGGCTCTTATAGGTTCCACTCCCCGCCACCGGATCGGTGCGATCGGTGAATTCGAACGAGCCAATCGACCGGGATATCGAGAATCCGGCCAGCAGTTCGGGCTGCAGCAGCGCATCCGCGCCAAGATGGAAGCTCGTCACGTTGCCCTTCCAGTCGGTGCTGCCTTCCTCGCTACTGGAAAGTGCTTGGAAGTCGCCACTGCCCCACACAGAGACGCTGCCCTCTCCGTCCTCCTCGCCCGAGAGCGGCAGCAGGAAGGACGAGCGGCTCAGCAATTGCTCCGAGGTCAATGTGCCATTCTTCAACGCCTGCTCGTTGGTTCTGACGAAGCGATCGATATCGGATGGATCCAGCAGGTTCGTCGTTGGCGCGGACGGAGCGCTCCGGACCGCCACGTCGAAGCGACCGGTAATCGCTGACAACGTGCTTGCGGTCATCGCCTGGGCCACCTGCGGCATCACCTCCTGGTTAACTCGGTCGTGGCGCGCGGCGGCGGCCTCCAGGACGTTGTCCAGGATCGTTCCCGTGCCCTCGTGATCGGCGGCAAGGCGCACACCCGACGGACCGGTCAAGTTCTCAAGCTTGACCAGAAAAGTCTCATCACCTTCGGCCACGGTATCACGCAACGTTTGCACGGTTACGCTCTGGGTCCGATCGCCCGGATTGAATGTCAATCTAACAGGACTTGCCACGTAGTCGTTGAACTCCGTCGCGGTGCGGTCTTCCGTCGTCCAATTGACTTCGACGACGCTTGAGACTTGACCCGACATCGTGACCTTAAAAATTGCGGGATCGCCCTCGTTCACGGTCTCGTCGGATACGCTCAGCGTCACCTCACCGCTGTCGACAATTGTCGTCGTTGCGCTGTCGCGCGCTCCAATCGTCACTGGATCGACGCCGTTGGACAATTGATCCGACAGGGTGACGATCAACGTCTCGCCGTCGTCGAGCACAGTGTCCAATTTCGTTTGGATCGACAGGGTTTCGCTCGGAGTGAGCCGCGGTATCGTCAGAGAGGTCGGGCTCGGCGTCGTGTAGTCGTCGCCGGCGGTCGCCGTGCCCGTGACCCTGTAGTTGACCGTCAGGTCCTGGGTGATCACGCCGCCGTTCACTTTGACCGTGAACGTCGCGACATCGCCTTCGTTCACCGACTGCGGGTGGTCGGCCTCCACTGTTACCGTCAAGAGATCGTTATCGTCCTCGGTGGCGTCCACCGAGGCGATGTCGATGTTGTCATAGGAGGTGTCGGCGGTGTTCGAGACGCTGTGGATGAAGGTCGCCGTGCCGTCCAGCCCGTCATCGTCCTCATCCGCCGTGATCGTTACCGTCCGCGCCGTCGACCAGTTGGCGGCTGTGAAGGTGATCGAGTTCGGGCTATGCGTCAGATCCGGATCGCCTCCCAAGGCCTTGGCCACCGCCACCGTCACGTCCGCCGTCGGCTGGGTATCCAGCACGATCGTGTAGGTGGCGACGCCGCCCTCGGGCGCAGTGACCGCCGTCTCCGAAACCGTCACCCCGATGGTGTCGTTCTCGTTCTCGGTGGCGACCACAGAACCGATGGCGATGTTGTTATAGGTACTGTCGCCGCTCGAAGCGCTGTGGTCGAAGGTCGCTGTGCCCTCCAGCCCGTCGTCGTCCTCCGCCGCGGCGATCGTCACTGTCTGCGGCGAAGCCCAGTTCGCGGTCGTGAACATGATCGAAGACGGGCTCCTTGTCAGATCCCCATCGCCCCCCGAGGCCTTGCTCACCGTCACCGTCACGTTCGCCGTCGGTTTGGTCCCCAGCACGATCGTGTAGGTCTCGACGTCACCCTCGGGCGGGGTGACCGCCGTCTTCGAAACCTTCACCTCGATGGTGTCGTTCTCGTTCTCGGTGGCGACCACCGAGGCGATGTCGATGCCGGCATAGGTGCTGTCGCCGCTGGAGGAGGCGCTGTGGGTGAAGGTCGCCGTGCCCTCCAGGCCATCGTCGTCCTCCGCCGCCGAAATCGTCACCGTCTGAGCCGTCGACCAGTTCGCGGGGGTAAAGGTGATCGTGGTCCGGTCCGCCGTCAGATCCGGATCGCCCCCCGAGGTGCTCACCGTCACCTCCACATCCGCCGTCGGTTCCGTCCCCAGCACGATCGTGTAGGTGTCGCTGCCGCCCTCGAGCGGGGTGACCGCCGTCTTCGAAACCGTCACCCCGATGGTATCGTTCTCGACCTCGGAGGCGGCCACCGAGGCGATGGCGATGTTGTTATAGATGCTGTCGCCGCTCGTGGCGCCGTGGGTGAAGGTCGCCGTGCCCTCCAGGCCATCGTCGTCCTCCGCCGCCGAAATCGTCACCGTCTGAGCCGTCGACCAGTTCGCGGGTGTAAAGGTGATCGTGGTCCGGTCCGCCGTCAGATCCGGATCGCCCCCCGAGGTGCTCACCGTCACCGTCACGGAGGCCGTCGGCTGGGTATCCAGAACGATCGTGTAGGTGTCGCTACCGCCCTCGGGCGGGGTGACCGCCGTCTTCGAAACCGTCACCCCGATAGTGTCGTTCTCGGCCTCGGTGGCGGCCACCGAGGCGATGTCAATGTTGTTATAGGTGCTATCGCCGCTGGAGGAGGCGCTGTGGGTGAAGGTCGCCGTTCCCTCCAGACCGTCATCGTCTTCCGCCGCCGCGATCGTCACAGTCTGCGGCGTCGACCAGTCCGCGGTGGTGAAGGTGATCTTGGGCGGGCTCCGTGTCAGATCCCCATCGCCACCCGAGACCTTGTCCACCGTCACCTCCACGTCCGCCGTCGGCTGGGTATCCAGCACGATCGTGTAGGTCTCGACGTCGCCCTCGGGCGGGTGCACCTCCGTCTTCGAAACCGTCACCCCGATGGTGTCGTTTTCGTTCTCGGTGGCAACCACCGAGCCGATGGTGATGCCGTCATAGGTGCTGTCGCCGCTGGAGGAGGCGCTGTGGGTGAAGGTCGCCGTGCCCTCCAGGCCGTCGGCGTCCTCCGCCGCCGTGATCGTCACCGTCCGCGCCGTCGACCAGTTCCCGGTGGTGAAGGTGATCGAGGCCGGGCTCCGCGTCAGATCGTCATCGCCACCCGAGACCTTGTCCACCGTCACCTCCACGTCCGCCGTCGGCTGGGTATCCAGCACGATCGTATAGGTGGCGACGCCACCCTCGGGCGGGGTGACCGCCGTTTCCGAAACCGTCACCCCGATGGTGTCGTTATCGGCCTCGGTGGCGGCCACCGAGGCGATGGCGATGTTGTTATAGGTGCTGTCGCCGCTGGAGGAGGCGCTGTGGGTGAAGGTCGCCGTCCCCTCCAAGCCGTCATTGTCCTCCGCCGCCGCGATCGTCACCGTCTGCGGCGTCGACCAGTTCGCGGTGGTGAAGACGATCGTGGGCGGGCTCCGCGTCAGACTCGCATCGCCACCCGAGGCCTTGCTCACCGTCACCGTTACGTTCGCTGTCGGTTCGGTCCCCAGCACGATCGTGTAGGTGTCGTCGCCACCCTCTGGCGGGTGCACCGACGTCTTCGAAACCGTCACCCCGATGATGTCGTTATCGGCCTCGGTGGCGGCCACCGAGGCGATGTCAATGTTGTTATAGGTGCTGTCGCCGCTGGAGGAGGCGCTGTGGGTGAAGGTCGCCGTGCCCTCCAGGCCGTCATCGTCTTCCGCCGCCGCGATCGTCACCGTCTGCGGCGTCGACCAGTCCGCGGTGGTGAAGGTGATCTTGGGCGGGCTCCGTGTCAGATCCCCATCGCCCCCCGAGGCCCTGGTCACCGTCACCTCCACGTCCGCCGTCGGCTGGGTATCCAGCACGATCGTGTAGGTGTCGTCGCCACCCTCGGGCGGGTGCACCTCCGTCTTCGAAACCGTCACCCCGATGGTGTGAACCCACCTCCCGAAAAAAACGCCTTGCATAGCCCTACGACTAGCGTCAACTTTTCCTCCCTTTCTTGAAGCTTTTACAACAGGTTACGAGGCAGCGCAAGCACCATTTTCCATGACTGAACATGTCCCTTTCCGAAAGTTGATCACCAAAAAAGTTGCATTTTCGGGGAATTACGTGCATAGTACTTCTCGTCCAAGGAAGTGCCGATTCTCCAGCGTCAAATGGAGGCAACCGGAGAGACATAAGGGAGTTCCCACGTCCATGCATAACGATACACATGTATGTTCAATGCAGTTTTTTACATTCCATAAACCCTCAAGCGCAAATTTACATATCCAGGTACCATGACTATGTATTCCGAGAGCAACGATCCCGACCCCCGAAGGCGGCCCCGCTCGGTAATGGCTTCCGACAGCGAGTGGGAACGCATCCGCGAACGGGCAAGCGCGTCCGGAATGTCGATCTCCTCGTTCATCTGCCTGCGCACCACGGGTCCCGACCGGAAACGTCCTCCCGGTCCGACACCGCAGGCCATCGCCGCGAAACTCGAACGGATCGAGACCGCCGTACTGACCCTTGCGGAGATCGAGCGCCGGAGGCTCGCCGAACGCGGGGAGGCCGAAGAATGGGAAGCGGTGCTCCGGAAAGTAAGATTCCGCCTCCGGACCGAGCGGCCCGATTCCGGCGACCCGGAGGAATGGGAACAGCCGTGAGCCGGTCGCGCCGCCGCAGCATCTACTGCGACCCGGTCGACTGGGCCGACATTGTCGACCGGGCTCGGTCGGTGGGCATGAACACGTCGGCCTTCGTCATCGCCTGCGCGTTGCAGGACGATGAACCGGAACGCCCGGACACCCTTCTTGCGCTCACCGCCGAAGAGCAGAGACTCCTTTTCGACAGGGTCGCGTTGCTCGACCGCTGCGGCCGTGCGCTTCATGAGCAACTCCCCGGGATCGACATGTCGGTGTTCGGAGCCCTGGCCGTTCTCAGCCGGATCCATGGCGGGGAGAACGGGGAATGAGGCGAAAACGGCGCACCGGCCCTCCGATGGTCCGGGCCATTTCCTGCCCGGATTCCGACTGGGAGCGGGTACGCAAGCGGGCCGATGCCGCCGACATGTCGATGTCGCAATACGTGGTCTCGAAGGCGCTCAGCGTCGAGTTGACCGTGGGAGCCGACGACAGGCCGCGCTTTCCGCCTCGCCTCGTTCTCACCGAAGATGAGCAGACGCAAATCCGTGACCGGGTCGCGACGATCGCTGAGCGGATGGCGAACGCGGAGGATCTCACCGATCTCGGCAAGCTGAGGAAGCGGGTGGGTTTCATCCTCAGGGCGACCATGCTCGACATGGCGCGGAACGGCCGCACACGGGAACTGACCCTGATCCTCGCCGACCTGTTCGGCCCCGAGGAGGGAGAGCGGATCGCGGAGAAGTTCGTGGCCCGTTCGCTCAGGGACGGTCTGCTCGACTGATCCGCTACCATCCGATGTCATAGCCAAGGTTCTTGTCCCGGGCCTTGCTCAGTTCCATTTCCTGCCTGATTTTTTCCAACCGGCGGTCCTGGACCTCGTTCCAGGCGGGAGCATCGATTTCCAGCCGGTCCGAAAGAGACCTGATATTTCGTTCCAGGCTTTCCTTCAGCGCCGGGTCCCGGGCAAGGAACGGCTCAAGGTCCGGGCTCTTTTCCAGGGTGGTCCCGGTGGTCTTCACCCAGTATTCGGCGTTGTCCCGCCAGGTCCGGTAGTGGACCGACCCGACGAAGTCCGGGCCGCCGTCTTCCCGTTCCTGCCGGAGTTTGGCGCCCGTCCTCTCCTCCCTGTTCAGTGCGTCCCGCCTGTTTCGCATCTCCCCGCAGGTCGAGGCTTCACGGGACATGAACCTTCCGGTCGCGGCGTTGCCCGGACTGAACTCGTTCATCCGGTCGCAAAGGTCTTCGTAGCCGGGGACGAAGAACCTGTGATCGCCCGATTCGACCGCGCGGTCGGTGAAAGCCTCCCAGTCGAGAACCAAACGGGGCGGCAATCCGTCGAGCGCTTCGGCGTTGCAGATGCGATCGAGAGCCGCGACGGCCTCGGCCATCCGGTCCGGATGCAGGAGCGGCGGCTCGGGTCCCTCCCGCAATTCCTTCCCGGCCTCGATGGCCCGCGCGGCCTGGCGCGTCCAGTTCCTGTGCCTCCGTCCGATGTTGAGGAAGGGTTCGCCGTGGTCGAATTTTCCGGCTGCCCTCTCCAGAAGTTCCTGCCGCCGGTCGCGGCATGAGCAGATCGTTTCCGCAAGCCGCTCGGCCCGCCGGTTTGCCTTCTCGAACACCGGGTGCTCCCGCTTCGCCCGAGCCAGTTCCTCCGGCAGCCGTCCCCGGTGTTCGCGAATCCGTTCCATGAGGGGGCCGTATCCGGGCATGAGGAACGGATGAAGCCCGACCTTCGCAGCTTCCGCCCGCAGCGCCTGCCAGTCCCCGGGCATGGTCCGAACGCGCTCCCTGGCATCCAGCTTCTCTTCGACCCCGTCGCAGGCACGGGTCATCTCCCTGCGGATTTCGGGATGGTGGCGCAGGAACGCCCGCTCGACGACCTCGTCCGCAAGGAGGTGCCGTGCCTCGCCAACGGTCAGCCTGACGGCGTCGTCGCCGTGTTCATTTTCCGCGTCTGTCCCTGCAAGGCGCTGAAGGTCCTCGCGGACGATGTGAAGCCGGTCGATGGACCGTTCAAGCACGCGACTCCCGGAAAGCGCCTGTGCGAGGACGGCAGGGCAATCCGGACCCAGTCCTTCGATCCGCTCCATCAGCCGGTCATGACCCGGCATGAACATCGGATGCCGGTCTTCGCGTTTCGCCGCCGCCTCGTGCGCCCGCCAGTCGGACCAGGTGCGGGCCGCCCTTTCGTCGCGGTCGATGGCATCCCGGACAACCCTCGCGAGCGGACTGTCGCCGGCATCCGGTTCCACCTCCCCGAACGTCGCAAGCGTCGCCTCCACCCGTTGCCGCCAGTCCCGGTATTCGTCGGTCCCGGAGATCGGCTCCGTCGATTCCTTCAGCATGCGCTGCCGCTCTTCCAGGTGCTGTTCCAGGAATGCACGGGACTTGCGTGCGACCTCGGCCTGTTTCCGTTCCTCATGGTCCCGGAGAATCTTTGCAAGCGCTGGCGGCATCTCGCCAGTCCGGATTTCCGCTTCCATCCTCCGGATGCGGTCGACGAGGCTGTCGTCGGGCTGCCCGTCGCCAAGGTCCCGCAGCAGTTGCGCCGCGCGGCGATCAATGTCGAGCGCGCGTTCGAGTTTCGCGACTTCCGTCCCGAACGTCTCCCGGTCCGCGTCGCCCATGTGCGGTCCGAAGCGGCCGGGATCGGAAAGAACCGCGCGGCCATCTTCGGTCAACCGTTCCGCCTCCAGGGTCCAGGCGTCATGCCCCCGGATTTCCGATAGCGGCCGGCCGGCCACCAGGGCGTGTTCAAGCAGGTCTGCACGGCGTTCCGCAAGGTAGACGGCGACATCCACCAGTTGCCAGACCCGGTTCCCGTCTTCCAGGAATCTCCCGTACCCTGCCGCCAGCCGCTGCATGGATCGTGGCAGGGCATCCGCCGGTATCCCGGCGACTTCGGCGACCAGCGCTTCGGCGCCGCCGCGCGCAAAGGGATGGAGTCCTCTTCGTTCCGCTTCCTTCGCGTGTCTCTGCCAGCGCTCATGGAGCCGGGCGACCTCGCTGTCCAGCCTGACCAGTGACCGGACCTCGTCTGTCCGTTTCGTCACCGCGTCACGAAACTCGGTCACGGAAACCTCCGGAGCCCGGTCAAGGGCACTTTCGATTCTGCTGCGCCAGCCGGCATATCCGGGATGTGCGGCGATGGGCTCATCGGTTTCGGCCAGGAACGCCTGCCGTTCGTCGGCGAGCGCGGAAAGGGACGCGAGGTACCGTTCGCTCGCATGTTCCGCTTCCCACCTTGATTCGTACTCTCCGAGCGCTTCAGCCAGTTCGGGCGGCATCTCGCCTTTCTGCGCCTCTCCGGCAAGTTTCGAGACCTCGAACGCCAGTGCGTCGTCGAGGCGGCGTCCTCCTTCCTGCCAGGCCGCCAGCAGTTCCGCCGCCCGGTCATCGATGCGGCAGGCCTGCTCCAGGACATCGAGCTGTTCGCGGAATTTCCCGATCCGGTCGAGATGAAAGCCGTAGCGGGTCTCGTCGTCGAGGAGCTCCTTCCCCTCCGCCAGCACGCGCTCCGCGTCCCGTCGCCAGCGCCCGGGGCCGTCCATTCCCTGGAGGCCGGTATTCGTGCTTTCGGCAACTGCAAGCAACCGGGTCCTCTCGCCGATGGCCATCTCCGTCCTGCCGGCCCAGTTCGTGACCCGTTCCCGGTCGCGGACGAAGGGTTCGTGTTCCGCAAGCACCCGTTTCAGTTCATCCGGCATGTCCGGGTCACGTTCCGACCGCCGACGGACCCGCGCCATCAGGGCGTCGCATCCGTCCATGTGGAACGCCGGAACGCCTGCCTCCCGGGCCGCTTCTTCCAGCGCCCGCCAGTCATGGAGCGCCGGAACGATCGGCCCCTTCTCCAGGTTCGCGCCGGTCCGCTCGGGCGTCAGCCAGCTCTCGTATCCCGTCTCCTCAAGGGCCGAGGGTGCCCGGCCATGCTCCTGTTCGAGGCGGTGGACCAGCTGCTCCGTGTCATCCGTCAGCAGTACGAAACCGTCGCGCGCCCGGCTCATCTCCACGTAGAGCATCGCCCGGTCGCTCATCATGCTCGACGCATCGAGAACCGCGATGACGTTGTCCTTCGTCATCCCCTGGGCGCGGTGGACGGTCGAACTCCATGCATGGTCGACGTGACGGAGATCGTCGTCGTCGACACCGAACGAAAGCCCCCGTCCCGATGCCAGGCGGATGCGGATCCGGTCGCGCCCGATTTTTTCGATGGTCGCCCGTTCGCCGTTGATGATCTTCCTCTTCTTCAGGTTGCGGGTGAAGACGATCTCGTCGCCCGCCCTGAGCGAAAGCGGGCGGGTCTCGAACACCGAGACATTGTGGGACGCGTTTCCCGAGGGGCGAAAACCGCCGTCGGTACCCTTCCTCTTGAGTTCGACGCGCTCCCGGCTGCTGCCGGTGACGGTCCAGGCTTCGCCCTCCCGGACGCCGTAGACGTCGCGGTTGGCGACGACAACATCACCTGGGCGGTAGCTCTCCGGGTCGGCGGCAAGGACCCTGGTCAGCCGCCGGTCGACCAGGCGCATGATCTCCAGGCTCCGCCCCCTGAGAACGCCTTCCTCGGCGAGGCCGTGGCGAAGCACCGCGTTGATCCCTTCCCTGAGTTCATGGGTCGGCGCCAGGATCGCGGTTCCTTCCCGTGCCTCCTGTGGCAGCGCCAGCCACAGCCTTGCCGCCGTTTCCGCCAGCGCGTCGGCGGGAAGCTCCCTGACATCGCCCCCGAGGCTGGCAATGGCAAGATCCGGATCTCCCGCGACCATGTGGGCCACCGCTGCCTTGAGATCTGCCGAACGCTGCCTGAGGATGTCGTCCATCCGCGCGGTCTCCATTCCGACCCGCTGGAGCAGCCGGAACGGCTGTCCCGCCTCGACGGATTTCAGCTGCATCGTGTCGCCGACGAGGACGAGGCGGCCGAGATTCAGCGCATCGGTGATCCTCATGAGCGACTGCATCTGCACCGTTCCGATCATGGAGGACTCGTCGACGACCATGACGGCGCCCGCGAACTGTTCCCGCGCCCGGCGAAGCTCGGCCTCCGACGCCGTTCCCTCCGCAATCGCTCCGTAGCGGGCCAGCAGCCATTGCAGGGTGGTGGTCCCGATCCCGATCCCGACCTCCAGCACCCGGGCCGCCGCCGAGGAGGGCGCCAGCCCGAACACCGGTCTGTCTCCCGCGAGCCGGACGATCTCGTCCAGCATCCGGGTCTTGCCGGTGCCGGCGAAGCCCTGCACGCCGATGACAGTGTCGTTCGAGAGGAGAATCCGGCCAACGGCGTCCCTCTGCCCCTCGGTGAGCGATGTCCCATCGAGATGCCTGGCGACCGTCACGGGGTCCGCCAGGACTTCCGCCCGGCCACGGCCTTTCCGCATCCGTGCGATGATCTCCTTTTCGGCCCTGAGCGTCCGCCGCGTCGTGAAGTCCCCGGTCCTGGTCCTGACCAGGTGGCCGTCCTTCTCCAGGCGTCCGATCGCCGCTCTCAACTCCACATGAGAATGACGTCCCGGATCACGGCCCAATGCCGCGGCCAGCAGGTCTGAGGGCCGGAACACGCAGTCACGCTCCTCTAGGTGGTAGAGGGCCTGCCAGGCCGCCTCGAGCGGCGAGAAGCGTGGTGGCGGCCTCGTCAGTTTCCGCTCCTTCCGGTCGAGCCGAACGGCGCCGGGATCGCGCGATAGACCGAGCGCCTCCGCCTTCCGCTGCCACATCTCCGAGAGCACCTCCCGGCCGGGTTCGTCCTTCTTCTTCCGCGTGGCCAGCGCCGCCCTTCCGGCGTTCTCCGCCGTGTAGTCGATGCCCTCCGTCTCCATGTACCGGAGGATGTCCTGCCGCCTGGTGGAGAAGGCGTCGAGGAAGGCGTGCGAATATCCCGCAAGTTCGAACCCCGGCAGCCCGCCCACGGTCGTCGGCGTCAGCACGTAGCCGAGTTCCGTCAGTTCCCGCGCCAGTTCGTTCCGGTACCAGGCGCCGATCAGCCTGCGGTTGCGAATGAGCATTGTCGGCTCGACGCTCCGCCACGCACCATCCCTGTTCCGGGTCATGTTGGCGATCACCGCGTGGGTGTGAAGCTGGGGATCGTTGTTGCGGCTCGCCACGTGGCGAAAGGTGGCCGCGATCATGCCGTTGGCCGCTTCCCGCGGCCTTCGTCCGGTCACGGGATCGTAGCCCCGCGTCTGGAGGAACTCCGACTCGACCCAGTCGAGCGTCGCCCGGACCGCCTTGTCATGGGCGCGCATCACACGCCTGTCGCCCTGGAGCAGCGCCTCCAGCGAGACCGATTTCGGCGCCGAGAAGGTCAGGTCCCATCCCGGGCGGTGCTGGTGCTCGCCCGCGACCACCCGTCCGAGCCGGATGTCGGTTCCCGGGACATGGCCGGAAAGGATGGAGATGAACTTCCGCTTTCCCACCCGCTGGGGCAGGCCGAGGGCTTCGGCCCCGCGTCCGTGCCAGCGGTTGGCCGTCCGGTGGGAGGAATCGTTCCGGGCCAGGTACTCGTGCAGGAAGTAGCCGAAGGTCTGCTCGGCGCTGACCAGTTGCCGGGGACCGGACAGCATCAGGCGGTGCCGGGTTCGGTTGGCGGTTCGGCGGAAACCGTCACAGCGACCACCCGGTCAGGTACCGTGCCCAGGCCAGGATCCTGCCGAACGGATACCAGGTCGCCTCAATCCAGGCGGTAATGATGATCAAGGCGGCGACAGCAAGGAACTGCCGCAACCAGCGTCGGCGAGGGCCGTCACGGTGCTTGCGCCGGAATTCGGCGATCGCGCGTTTCCGGTCTGCCTCGGGAAGTGCCTGCTCCAGGACGAAAAGGCCGATGCCGATTCTCTTGTGCAGGTCGCCGAGAACGCCGATGGCCCGCTCCATTGCATCGGGGTCGGCCAGGTCCGGAACCGCGAGGGCGGGAACTGGCGGGAGCGTTTCCTTCTCCTGTTGGGAAACGCGTTTCTGCATGGAGTCGAAGGAACTGGCGGAACCGATTTCGGCCTTGATACTGTCCAGGTTCCTGCCAACCTCATCCATTCTGACGGTCAGCATCTCTCCGAGAAGCTGGACCTGGTCTGCGACGTCGCTTCCGTGCCCGTCCCCTCCGGGCTCGCGGCTGTCGAGGGTTCGGGCAAGTTCACCGATCTTCTCCTCCAGCCGCGCAACATCCTGCCGGAGCGGCGGCATGGCCTCCACCGCATCCGTCATCTTCCCGTCAATCCCGTCGAGCCGGGACACGAACCCAGACAGCGTGGCGGTCGCATCGGCCCGTTCTCGGGACAGGTCGCCAGAGTGCTGGATGAATTCGTCGATCGCCGGAACAATCCGCTCCAGCACTGCCGATGAATCCCGAAGGGCCTCTTCCAACGCTGCGGCTCGCTCGAGGAGGACGTCAACTCGTTGGCGATTCTCCCTGAGCAGTGCACTGTCGGCCTGGCCCGAAGGGACATTCCCCTTGCCGGAAGGTGCGGCAGGTTTCCGGGAAGCACCGGGCCTGCTGACGCGGCCGAGCAGAAGGTCGCGGTCGGAATTCCGGCTCACACCTTTCCCGTCCGAATCCCGGTCAGTCATGGCTGGCGTCATACACCCGAATGGTTTTCAGGGAAACGGGAAGATCGGTCGACAGCGCCGATGGAAAAATCTGCATCGGAAAGGATCATCTCACTACGGATGTAGCCCAAATCGTTGACTGGCACGCGAGGCAGGTCGTCGTTGCCTATAACAAATTGGGCTACACCCTCGCTTATCCTTGCCGTCGTGAAGAACGCTTTCCCTTCGTATTCTAACGGAATCCCGTCACCACCTTCATCGGTAGATGGCCGCATGAAATGCCCAAGGTCGTGACGGTTATTGATCATTCGTCGATCGCATCCGCCGTGGCATTAACTGTCGACGCGCTATATCATGTCCTGGGCGGCAGAAGTCGCCATCGCTCTGGACCGTACGGTTCGACAGGCGCAGTGTGTCCCGATGTCACGCCCACTGATCGATGGAGTTGCCTGATGTGCCGAAGCCTGGCCGAAATACGGACCAATAGCCTTTCTGACCGGCTGACACGGTGTGGCGCACCATTTTTGAGCCGTGTTCGCCTTGCGTCGGCCTTCACTATCACGATGGCCCTTGCCGGGGGTTCCGGAGCGCAGGACCGGGCGCAGGATGCATGGCAGGACGTTTCGGGATGTACCGATTTCGTCGACGTGGAGATGTTCGTACTCGAGTTTCCCGAAAGCCGATTTGTCGAGGACGCACGGGCCTGCCTGGCCACCCTCGGGGGTTCCGGGACCGATGCCTCACTTGGTGCAAGCGAGGCGTCCCGGTCACAGGCCGCAACGCCCGAATTGCAGGAAGCAATGCTCGATCTCACGCTTGATCAGCGTGTCCTGGTTCAGCACGGCTTGGCTTCTCTTGGCCATGAAATCGGCATCGTGGATGGGGTCTTCGGCTCCCGCACGCGGCAGGCCATTGCAGACTACCAACAAATGAAGGGTCTATTGTCCAGCGGGTTTCTGACACTCGAACAGTCGTATGCGTTGATCGCATTGGGAGAAGCCCGCGATAACTTGGCGTGGCTTAATGCGCGAATTGCGAACACACCTGAAGAATACCGGGATTATCTGTCCAATTTTCCACGAGGTACGCACTCTGATGAGGCGCTATCCCGGACTTTAGGGCGGGAACGAGGCAGCGTTGGAACTGAGGAGGCAGATTCGGAACGGGAGCATCTGCGTTTCCTTGATATAGTCGGTCGAGAGCCGTCGGCCGACCATTTGGACGAGAACGGCTGGACGGACCTTCACTACGCGGCCTTGCTGAATCTACCGGGGCTAGTCGATGCTCTCGTCGACGCAGGCCTGAACGTCGACCATCGCCTGAAGAGTGAAGAATTCCGGATTACAGAATCACTCAGTTTCAAGATCCGCCCTTTTCTAAATTGCAACGAATTTTGGAGGAGTGGCAGGAACATTCTTTTGTTCTGACTGAGTTGTGTGAGGTGATGGAGATTTTGCCTTGAGCCGGCATTCAAGCTGGATCCGGCCGTGACATTGTTTGTCATTTGCGTGGTCTGGGGAATGTTCGCTTGCCGTGGACGGCTGTCATGGCTCTGCCCGGGTCCGCTGATGGGGTTTTCGGTCCTGTCGGGCACAGGTGTTCGCACCGCGCCGCTCGACGGCGCGTCCGGGCGCTTTCTGCTCCAGGTTTGGGTCTGCGGGATTATGCGGTTGGCGCGATCAGGATCGCGTCGAGGGCCTCCTGCGCCCGTGCGGCATAATGGCGATTGGCCTCGGGCATGAAACGGAAGCGGCCGCCACAGCGCACGATGGCGATGGCCGCGTTGGTCAGGCAGGCGAGATTGCGTGGCATGTGCCGCACATACGCCCGGCATCGGTCTTCGTCGTAGGTGAAGTCTCGAACGTAGTGGACCCGGTTCTCGATGTGCCAGTGGTTGCGCACCAGGGCCAGCAATTCCTCGGGTCCGGCGCGCGCGGCGTCGAGCGAGGTCAGGCTCCAGATCACTTCGGTGCTGCGCGCGCCGGTCTTGATGACCTCACGCTCGCGCGCGATGCACAGTGCCTGCTGGCGCCCGTGGAGAGCGGCGTATCCGTCCCATTCGGCGCCGGAGAGGTCGACGACGGCACAGCGGCGTCGCTCGATCCGGCCATGGCCCTTGTCGATGGTTTCGTGCCAGGGCGCGTTGGTGAAGTCGATCGCCTTGAGCTCGTTGTGGATGGTTTCCTGGTTGTCCTTGATGGCGCTGAGCACATAATCGGCATCGCTCTCGAGCAGGTAACGCGCGGTCTCGTGCTGGGCATGCATCGCGTCGAGGGTGACGGTGCGCCCGGCGAGACCGAGCCCGCTGGTGAGTTTGCGCACGGCCGGGATTTCGTTGCTCCTGGCATCGACCTCGACCTGCTTGAGGACCAGTCCGGTCCCGTGCTCGACCGCGGCGACCATCATGCGCCGTCCGTCTTCGGTCTGCTTCGAGGCGCCCCGGATGTCCTTTCCGTCCATGGCCACGGGGGCATGTGCGTCGCCGTGCTGGGCGGTCCATTGGCTGATGGCGTTGTCCAGCGTGTCGGGCGGCAGCTGAGCGAGGATGGTGTGGAAGGTGGTGGTGGTCGGCGCGGTGTAGCGTTGCTTGCTCTCGCTCCAGAACGCGCCCACGGCCTCGAGTTGCTCCTGCGCGAGCAGGGCGGCGAACTGGGCGAAGGCGGTCACGCCCCGGTAGCCGGCAAGCCGGGCCGCGACCGCGATCGCCAGAATGGTCCTGAGCGGATAACGCTTGCCCCGGGCATGGCGGCACTCGGGCACGTCGCCCAGGCATTCGAACAGGCTGCGCAGCCGCGGCGTCGCCATCGGTTCGCCGTGTTGCCCGGCCCCCCAGTGTGGCGGTGTCTCGCTCCGGCCCAGCGCCTCTGTGGCGCCCTCTGTCAGTTCGTACACGAAGATCTCCTTGGGTTGGCCGTGATGGCGCCAGCGCGCCGCGCCGCCGGGTTCGCGGGCAAAGCCGCGCGTGAAGCCCAGGGAGCGCCAGTTCGACGCGCGGTAGCAGGTCCCGGCAAAGAGCGCCGGGTCCACGAAGGTTTCCGCCAGAAACACCGGAAAGCCGTGAACCGCCTGCATGTCCGCAGACAGCCGCCGCAGGCTCAGCCCCAGAACCCGCGAGGCCAGGTTGCGCACCCGTTCAGGCGTGAGGATGACGAAACGGGAATTGTTGGCGATCAGGTGCAGACGACGGAACTGCTGCTCGGACGTCCAGCCGATCCAGCGGTCGCGCGCAGCCAGCTTGAAGGCGCCGGATTGCCAGCCGATCAGTGCGAGCCAGGTCTCACCATGCACCGCGACATGGCGCAGGCCCTTGCCGAACACGCCATGGAACGACAGGTAATGGTGCTCCTCCACCAAACGGTCCCAGCGCCGGTGCTCCCGATCACCCCAGGTCGGGCGCACCGAAACAGAACGCAAGTCAATCAACGAATCAGGGGCCGGCAGCGTCTCCATGACCCGCACTGTGCCATAGCGAAAACAGAATGGCCAGTACCTATATCAGGCCAAACCCATCACCTTGCGAACAAAAGAATAGCCCTGGGAGGAGTGGCAACACCCCATTGCACTATGCAGCTTGGGGAAATGCTGTCGATTCAGTCAGGCGGCTCACTACTAGAAGTGCCGACATTCATGCGATGGACAAACATGGTCGCACCGCGTTACATTTTGCGGCTAGGGGAAATGCGATAGGTGCACTCAATGAACTTTTCGCCGAAGGGGCCTCAATTTCTACGAAAGACCACTATGGGAGAACCCCGTTGCATTTTGCAGCTGGGATTAACGCAGTTGGCGCGCTTGAATGGCTCGTTGCCCGGGGTGGCCTAATTGATGCGAAAGATTACGAGGGCAACACCCCATTGCATTATGCAACAGGGGGAAACGCCCTAAATGCAACTAATTGGTTAGCCAATAAGGGCGCCTCCATTCATGCGACGGATAAAAGTGGCATTAGCCTTTTGCATCGTGCAGCAGGCGGGAACGCCATGGAAACATTGAAATGGCTGGTTGACAATGGGGGCTCAATTCATGCGACGGACAATATCGGTCGCACTCCCTTGCACTTTGCAGACTGGGGGAATGCTACAGATACAGCCAAATGGCTTGTCGCAAACGGCGCCTCCATCCATGAGATAGCCGATTTTCCGAGTTTCCGTCCTCCGTTGCATTTGGCAGCTTGGGCGAATGCTTTAAGAGAACTTGAGATTTTCATTGCAAATGGTGCTTCCGTTCATACGTCCGATACCCTTGGGCGCACTCCCGTGCATCATGCAGCCGGAGGCAACTCCTTGGACACACTTAGGTGGCTCGTCGCAAACGGTGCCTACATTCAAGCAACGGATAGTTTTGCCTACACACCATTGCATATAGCTGCCCAGGAAAACGCAGTGGACACACTTAAGTGGCTCGTCGCAAACGGCGCCGACGTTAATGCTGAATCTGAATTTGGAAACACGCCATTACATTTCGTCGCGAAAAAGAACTTGGAAGAGTTGTACAACTGGCTCGTGGTGCAAGGTGCCGATGTCTCAGTGCAAAACAAGGACGGTAAATCACCTTCTGATATCGCCGAAAGGATGGGATTGCTTGATGATCCTGCAAACATTGGCCGGAACTGTGGGTAACGGACGGAACCACCTGACTCCCTTCAGTCCTGTCAGCCACGCCCGACCTGAGGCAAGTGGCGCAAGGCAGTGCGGTTGAAACTGGGATTCCCGCCTGGTGATTTCGAAATGACCTGTTGATGCCCTGCGGTGCGGCACGGGAAGGTCACAGCATCGTCCTGTCAACGGGATGTCGCCATCGGCCGAAAAAGCTTAACCCATCTTTCACAGTACACGACTCACTGGATTTCGGGTAGTTTGACCGATCCTTTCGGGATGGTCATTCGCCATGCCAGGAGCGCTTCATCCCGGTCGTAGATGATCCACCTCCGAAGAGCATCGAGCCCGGTTCGGAACCAGGACTTCTTGAGACGTTTGTGCGTCTTCCGGCGGATTGGCTTGCGCCCCATCACCCGGGTGGCGCAACGGTGTGCCCACGTCACGGCGAGGGTGACGATGCCGAGGAGGGTCGAGAGTTTGGCGGAATCGGTGATGTGGTTATTCTCGATGTTGAAGCCGCGGGTCTTGGCATCCGAGAAGAGGCATTCGATGCCCTAGCGACGCCGATAGAGGTGCAGTGCAATCCGGGGGGCTCCATATTGGTCGCGATGATGAGCGTCTCCTTTCCTTTCGGAACAACATCGAACTGATGCGCTACGACCGCGACCGCGACCAGGCCACGCAGATTGGATCGGGGATCGTGGAAAGTGGCTGCAAGCAGTACGGGCTCCGGCTGAAGCGTCCCGGCACCCGCTGGTCGGAGACAGGCACCAACGCAATGCTGGCGCTCAAAAAAAGCGTCATGAACTTCAGGCTGCCCGACTTCCTTAACTGGCACGCGAGGCAGGCCGTCGTTGCCGGACAGCAAATTGGGATACACCCTCGCACGACATACAATTTGACAGCCCGTATCGCCTTGATCGTCGCGCTTCACTCAACTTTGGCAACCGTAGGTTGCAGGTGTTTTCCAACGAATTTCGCCTTGCGACCTGGAGCCCGTCAGGAATAGTCTGAATTCGTTTTGAAAACTCATGATGACATCGACGATTTTCGGTTTGGTACTTCGGCCCGAGAGAAACTGAGGTGTCGCAGTTACCGTTCGGTTCGGGCGGAATGCCGATGAACGAGGCCGACACCTGCCGCAAGTATGTCGTTCCCAAACTGCAGGCCGCAGGTTGGGACGACCGTCCTCACGCCATCAATGAGCAGAAATCCTTCACTGACGGAAAGGTTGTGTTCGTAGGTGGTAAGGCCCGTCGCGGGAGACAAAAACGCGCAGACTATCTTCTTCGTTACAGTCCGGACATTCCGATCGCCATCGTCGAGGCGAAAGCTCGATACAAGCAACCGGCAGATGGGCTTCAGCAGGCAATGGATTATGCGGAAATCCTCGGCCTTCAATTTGCTTACGCGACCAATGGCAAGGGCATTGTGGAGTTCGATTTCACCACGGGGATCGAAAAGGAGTTGTCGAACTTCCCGACGCCGGCGGACCTGTGGACCCGTCTCCGACACGCCGATGGACCCGATGACGAAATAGTTGCCCAGCGTCTGCTCACGCCGATATTCCCGGACCGCGCCAAGCCGTTGCGCTACTATCAGGAGATAGCGGTCAACCGCGCGGTTCAGGCGGTCCTACAAGGCCGAAAGCGTGCATTGCTGACGCTCTGCACCGGCGCGGGAAAGACAATTGTCGCCTTTCAAATTTGCTGGAAGCTGTGGCAGGCACGATGGAACGCCAAGGGCAACAGCCGCCGACCCAAAATTCTGTTCCTGGCCGACCGTAACTTTCTCATCGACGAACCGATGGCCAAGGATTTTCAGCCCTTCGGTGACGCGAGGCACAGGATTGCGCATGGTGACGCCGTCAAGAGCCGCGACATGTATTTTGCCACCTACCAGACTCTGGCCGAAGATGAGAACCGTCCGGGCCTCTACCGGAAATACGACCCGAACTTCTTCGACTTGATTATTGTGGATGAGTGCCATCGTGGTAGTGCGCGGAGCGACAGCGCCTGGCGGGAAATTCTCGAGTGGTTCGAACCTGCAACCCAGGTTGGGATGACCGCCACGCCGCGGCGGCACGAAAGCGCCAACACCTATGCCTACTTCGGCGATCCGCTTTACGAGTACAGTCTGGCCCAAGGAATCGGCGACGGTTTTCTGGCACCGTATCGGGTTCACCGCATCATCACGGATTACGATGCTGCCGGGTGGCGCCCGGCCAAAGAACAACTGGACCGATACGGTAGGCAGATCCGTGATGCCGAATACCACACCCCCGACTTTGAAAGAAAGGTCGCCTTACGTGCGCGGACCCAGGCCATTGCCAGACATCTTGCCGATTTCATGACCGAGACGGATCGATTTGCGAAGACTATCGTCTTTTGCGTCGATCAGGAACATGCGCTTGAAATGCGTTCGGCACTTACCGCTCTCAACGCAGATCTCATGAAGCAACGACCCGACTATGTGTGCCGCGTGACGGCCGACGAAGGCAATGTCGGTAGTGCGCACCGCGAGACTTTCCAGGATGTCGAGACGCGAACGCCGGCGATTCTCACGACGTCGCAATTGTTGACCACGGGCCTCGATGCACCGACCTGCAAGAACGTAGTGCTTGCCCGCATGGTGGGTTCCATGGCCGAGTTCAAGCAGATAATCGGACGAGGTACGCGGCTACGGCCGGATTATGGAAAGCTCGCCTTCAACATCCTCGACTATACCGGAACGGCGACGCGCATGTTCGCGGACCCGGCCTTCGACGGTGATCCTGTCAGGGAAGCCGAAACAGTGATTGATGCCCATGGCGAAATGGTTCAGACGAGCGACGGCGACGATGCGGCACCTGATCCGGACGACATTGCCGATCACTACCGGGACCCGCAAATGGAGCGCACGACTGACAACGAGTACGAAGATCGAAGCCTCCGCAAGTTCTACGTGGACGAAGGAGAGGTCGAAATCGTCCGACACCTGGTTTACGAACTGGATGCCGAAGGCCGAAGGCTGACCTGCAAACACCTTACCGACTACGTCGGTGAAAAGGTTCGCACACTCTACCCGAACGCATCCGAGCTTCGGGCGGGTTGGCTCGATGCCGAACGCCGGACCGAGATTGTCATTCGGCTTGAAGAACTGGGTGTTGACCCTGCCATGCTGGCTGAGAATTTGGGACAACCAGAAGCCGACGAGTTCGACCTTCTCTGTCATCTCGCTTACAACGAGCCGCTTCGAACACGGCGTGAACGCGCCGAAAAGTTGCTTCGTGAACAAGAGGACTTTCTCGCCGGTTTTGCTCCCGAAGCCCGCCAGGTCCTCGACGCCGTCATCGAAAAGTATGCCGAGCACGGCAGTGCTCAACTGAAACTGCCCGACGTTCTCGAAGTGCCGCCGCTGAACGAATGGGGCAACGTGATCGAACTCTCCGCCCGTTTCGGTGGGAGCGTCGCTCTACGAGGCGCGGTCTCCGACATGCAGCGTTTGCTTTACGCCTGATCCAAGGGAGATTCGCTTGGCAAGAACCGTTCGAAGGAAGCGCGTTACGAAACAACCGACAACCGCGCAGCGCCTGGACAGGCTCATTAAATCTGCCCGACGCGTCATGCGGAAGGATAAAGGGTTGAACGGCGATCTCGACCGCCTGCCCATGCTCGCCTGGATCATGTTCCTGAAGTTCCTCGACGACATGGAGCGCGTCGAGGAGGAACGCACAGCACTCGCAGGAAAAGACTACAGTCCGATAATAGACCCGCCATATCGGTGGCGCGACTGGGCGGCGGCAACCGATGGCATCACGGGGCCTGATCTTCTCGCCTTTCTCTCGGCCGACGAAATCGAACTTTCGAACGGAACCCACGGTCCGGGGCTATTCGCATACCTTCGCACCCTCCACAGCGACAACGGAGATCATGAGCGGCGCGACGTGATTGCCACCGTATTCCAGGGCTTCACCAACCGCATGGAAAGCGGCTACCTCCTCCGCGACGTCGTTAACCTCATCAATGGAATCCATTTCGACTCATCCGAGGAAGTTCATATCTTGGGTCGGCTCTACGAAACCCTCCTGCGCGAGATGCGGGACGCGGCAGGCGATTCCGGCGAGTTTTACACGCCCCGGCCCGTCGTACGGTTCATGGTCAGCGCAATCGACCCGCAACTCGGCGAGACAGTTCTCGATCCGGCTTGCGGAACAGGCGGTTTCCTGTGCGAGACGTTTCAGCATCTTGAACGGCAGGCCGATACTGTCGGGAAGCGACGCGTACTTCAGCGCGAAACACTACTCGGATGCGAAGCCAAGTCGCTTCCGTTCCTCCTGGTGCAGCTCAACTTGTTGCTGCACGGCCTTCACGCACCGCACATCGACCCCGGAAACGCGTTGCGCTTCCGCCTCTCCGAGATCGGTGAAGGGCAGCGCGTGAATGTGATCCTGACCAATCCGCCATTCGGTGGCGAGGAAGAAGCGGGCATCCTCAGCAATTTTCCCAAGGACCGGCGCACTACCGAAACGGCGCATCTGTTCCTTCAACTTATCATGCGGCGGCTTAAACGCGCCGGGCTCGGTCGGGCCGCGGTTGTCGTCCCGAACGGAACGCTTTTCGGCGACGGTATCTGTGCACGGATCAAGGCCGATCTACTCGAACGGTTCAACCTGCACACGGTGGTCCGCCTTCCCGAAGGCGTGTTCGCTCCCTACACCGACATCCCGACGAATTTGCTTTTTTTCGATACATCGGGTCCGACCCGGGAGATCTGGTACTACGAGCAGCCCCGGCCCGACGGGCGCAAGAAGTACACCAAGACCATGCCGCTGACTCATGATGACCTTGCCGGTTGCCTCCGGTGGTGGAGTGACCGCAAGGAAAACGAATACGCCTGGAAGATTTCTGCCGCCGGGCACATTGTCCGTGACGACGAGGGCAATGTCACGGGCTGCAACCTCGACATCAAGAATCCGCATGCCGGCGAGGTGAAAGACCTCCGAAATCCGATGGAAATTGTGAACATCATCATCGAACGTGAAATCGCGATCTTGACCCTGATGGACGAGATCAAGGCTGAGTTGTCGGACAGTTCATGATGACATGGGCGATTGTTGAACTACGTGATGTTGCCGAGCAAATTCGGAGGCCTGAAGTTCCTCAACCAGGAACACCGTATCGCCAGATCGGCGTTCGACTTTGGGGCCAAGGTGCGTATCAGAGGGAGACCATCGATGGAGCCGAGACCAAGTACTCGGTGCTCTACAAGGTTCGTACGGGCGATATAGTTGTCAACAAGATTTGGGCGAGGAACGGCAGCGTATCCGTCATTACCGAAGACCTTGATGGCTCATTTGGATCTTCAGAGTTCCCTACATACGCAATAGACAAATCTTTGTTACTCCCAGCTTGGTTCAATTGGTTTTCGAAGACCAAGGATCTTTGGGCGCAATGTGACAAACTGTCCAAAGGCACCAGTGGAAAGAATCGGCTCCGCCCGGAACAATTCCTTGACGTCCGTTTTCCCCTTCCGCCACTTGATGAGCAACGGCGGATCGTGTCACGGTTGGATTGCTTGCATGAACTGATCGAAAAGCGACGCGAGGCGGTCACTGCTGTTGACGCCGATCTGGATGTCCTGCTTCTCAAAGCCTTCGAACAGGTCATCGCCGATGCTCCCTGTTTCCCGATTTCCGAGGTCGCGCCGCTTGTACGACGTCCGGTGACTGACATTGATCCGGATGGGTACTATCCTGAACTCGGCGTTCGTTCGTTCGGTCGTGGCACGTTCCATAAACCTGCTTTGGCCGGCATCGAGGTTGGATCGAAAAGGCTCTTTCGGATTGAATCTGGCGATTTGGTTTTTAGCAATGTCTTCTCGTGGGAGGGTGCTGTTGCTATCGCACGGCCGGAGGACAATGGACGGTTCGGTTCTCACAGGTTCATTACGTGCGTACCCAAACCCCACAGGATCGCGGCCCAATTCCTCCTTTTCCATTTCCTGACAACTCAAGGACTGCAGCAATTGGGAGAGGCATCGCCCGGTGGAGCGGGCAGAAATCGTACGCTCGGTTTGAAAAAGCTCTCAGCCATCACGGTCCCCGTGCCTTCAATTGAAGCGCAAAATTGGTTCACCTGTCTCTTGATCAAGGCGCAACGCGTGCGGCGGATACGCGACGGATCCGCGCAAGATCTAAACATATTGTCATCGGCCATACTACGCGAGGTATTTTCTTCTTGAGAATGTCGAACACAGCAGCTTGTGCCATATAATAGTTCTTCGCATTTTTTTCGTTACGGACTGGAAGCGTTACCATTTACACCCTTACCGAACGGTTACGATTATTCTATCGAGCCTCTTGCAAATTCCCTTAGACGGGTGAATTTCCCGCCGAATTCGACGATTTTGCTCGGATAATCCTGGAAATCGGAGCCGCCACAAGGTATAGTGTAGTTACCCAAAAACACTACCAAGGGAGGCGACCCCGATGTCCTTGAACTCCACTCTATCCAATATCTGGACCCGATTTCAAGCGGAACTTTTTCCTGATCTCGCTGAAGAAATCGGCCCCCTCATGGAGAAGCACAAACATCTGGTCCAGGTCCTCGACCTGGTCGAGGTGGAGCGTTTCGTCGATACATACTGGCGTGGCCCCGGACGACCACAGCAGAGTCGTCGGGCCCTGGCGCGGGCCTTCATTGCCAAGGCGATATGGGATTTGCCGACGACCCGAAACCTGATTGACAGGCTCATGGTTGACGCGCCGTTACGCCGGCTGTGCGGCTGGTCGCGTGTCAGCGCGATCCCGAGCGAGGCGACCTTTTCGCGTGCGTTTGCCGCGTTTTCCGAGGCCCGCCTTGCGGAACGCATGCACGAAGCCCTGGTGAAGGATGCCCTGGGGGCGGAACTGATCGGTCATGTCTCGCGGGACTCGACGGCGATCGAGGGGCGGGAGAAGCCGGCGCCGAAACCGGCAACCGCGGAGAAGCCGAAGCGTGGGCGTGGGCGTCCCCGCAAGGGCGAGGACGTCGAGAAGGAACCCGGGCGTCTCGAACGTCAGTCGAATGGCATGAGCCTCGAGGAGATGCTCGATGACCTGCCACGCGCGTGTGATCATGGGGCCAAGAAGAACGCCAAAGGCTTTCTCGTCAGCTGGAGAGGATACAAGCTGCACCTCGACACGGCCGATTGCGGCGTGCCGGTGAGTGCCATCCTGACCTCGGCATCGGTCCATGACAGCCAGGTGGCGATCCCCCTTGCGACGATGAGTGCCGGACGCGTGACCAACCTCTACGATCTCATGGACGCGGCCTATGACGCGACAGAGATCCACGAGATGAGCGAACGCCTTGGCCACGTCCCGATCATCGACGTCAACCCGCGTCGTGACACGGCGCTCAAGCAGGACCTGAAGCGGGAGGCCCGGGCACTGCGCGTGTGCGGTCTTGTCATGCCTGAGAGTGTTCGCTACCGGATCCGTTCCGGGGTCGAGCGGAGCAATGCCCGTCTCAAGGACGAGTTCGGCGCCCGCCATGTGCGTGTCCGGGGACACGCAAAAGTATTCTGCCATTTGATGTTCGGGGTGCTTGCGCTGACGGTTGACCAGTTGATGCGCCTCGCTGTGCCTCCCTAACGCGCCTCCCCGTCCTTCGGGACGGTTCCGGCGTCCTCGATCTCCTCTGGAAAAGCCCTGGAAAAGCCGGCGAACGGTCAAACTTGGCCTGCGCTCCGGTTATTTCGTTTGTTTTTCCCGCGAATCGGGAGGGAATACCGAAAATCCGGGGATTCCGGGGGTCACGGTCACGTGCAAGCCCGCGCCAGGAACTCGGCCCTGTTCATCGGTTGCTCAACTCAATAATTTTGCAAGAGGCTCTATCGTCTGAAAATTCATCATATGACCCATAAATATAAGGAATGTCACGATTTTTGTTGATCATTGCAATGCCATCGGGCGAGCGCGGGGCAGGACCACTCTGGGGTTTGATTTGATTCTTCGACTCTAATGGTTTTGGTCTGCCAAATACACAATCAAAGCTGCAGCTACGCTTACGACTAGGTGAGCATCCTTCGCACTAACCGTCGCGTCTTCGTTTGCGTGCCGCGCTTGATCGGAGCTGTAGCTATATAGGGTGTTCATCGTTCCACGAAGTTTCTCGTGTGGAATATCCGGACCTTCCCACTTGATCCGATTTAGCGTGACTCCGTCTTGTTCCGCTCTATTCTGTGCTACGCGCTCAAGTGCTCGCATTGCCGCAGTGACCGCATCCTTTTCAAATCCTCCACCAAGCTGATTGCACAGTCTCCAAGCGTTTTCCAGATCCTTAGCGGCATCTTCTGTTCCGAGTGCTAAGCAAGCTCTGTGAGCTGCGGCATTACTTTCTCGCCCTATTTCATCACCCACCCTTGTCCATCCCTCATTCTCGAAAACCCATCCGATTTTAGCTTCCCGAAGATATTCGTTTACTCGCCGAACAAAATGCTCCCTGTGCAAAAATCCTATGGCTGGCACGCATTGTTCCACGAGTTCATACACCGAGTGCCACGGTGCCGCCGCCAGCAAACTAGATGTCTTCCACTTGTAGCGAGATCCTCCGTCGTGTGTTTCTGGTGCAATACCTCTTACATCACACACCCATTCATACAGTTGTCGTTCTCCGATTCCTGCATGCTCCAGTTCCCTTTGTATGAACTGTTCAAAACCCTTTTCCTTCAAAAACCACCGAGTTGGTTTCTTGGCCTCTACTTCTACACCATGTTGGGTAACGAACGTTCCTCCTCTTCGGAGCTTCTTCGAACCGTCATGGCGCAGAAAAGGATTCAGAACATACCACAACAAGGCAATACCGGTAATGAGTCGTATCAATTTGCTTCCCGCCAGTTTGATCGACTGGCATTCCGCAACGGCAGCTTCAGTATTCGGGCCGTTCAAGCATTCATTTGGTGATATCGTGCTACTAGCCGCTATGAATAAGAACAAAGCGATGGAATACGAACCAAAACCAGCTTGCTTTCGCCCCGAACTCCAATCCTTTGCTCCTAACGAAATTGAAGCCAAAAGCCCAACGAGCATGAAAACACCAGCGAGGGCGCCCGCATTGGCGGTAACGAACGCAGCAGCACAAGCTAGGGTCGCTACGCAAAGTTCTCCCTGCTTGTTTCGTAGCTCCTCCTTGATATCTTCTTTATTCATAATTCGGTTCGTCTCCGCCAACGGCGCTCTTTGAGCAGCAATTCTCATTTCAGGCCACCGCAAACCTGAAATGAGCGCAATTCCGATCAAACTTCCTTGCGGAAATATTGGTGCGTTTCCGGAAGGCGGCCCCGCGCTGACGATGATCGCCTTCCGAAACAGGCTCTCAGGCCGCATTCGTAGCCGATTTACCTACGAGCGACGAATTTCGCACCCCTAGTGTTTTGATTCTTTGTGCGCCGTGAAAGGCGCGTCATCCTTGTGGGTGCGAATCCCACCCAACAGTTGTCGCTTTCGGTTGGTAGCAGCCAGGGCGGTTCATGGAGGTAACGAAATGAACTGAAGCACTCTGGTGTCAAAGGGCCGCCCTGGGCGGCTCAGCGAGCAGACAGGCCGGAACGCGAGTGAACGCCGCGCAGGCCTCGAAACACACAATGCGGGAGCCGACCCTCCGAGGAATAGGGGAAGGCCGATGGCGGTTCGAGAAGCAAGCGACAGATGCACCGGATCGTTCCCGCCGGGGTAATGGCGTCGGCATGTCTGCATGATGGATGACGTCGCAACACGGGAAGCCCTGTCGGTGGCAAGCACGTGCCAACCGGAAATCCGCGAGGACCAGTCCGGGCCGTCAGGGTGGCGGAGAGGCCCGTAGTACTGAGGACGCCGGGTAATGCCGGTCGAGGGAAGGGGCCTCAGGTGCGGAGGGACGCGGAAAGGATGAAAGCCTGCGGGAGTGGTTCGCCTATGACCCCGCCTTGAGGGCAGAGACTTCGGAACGCGTCACATGCGGAAGCGAAGGGGTCGGACCCGAACGGTTCGACGCCGCCGGGGCGTGAACAGGCCCGGCGGCACACCGGAAACGACGTGGGAGGCAGGATGGCTGCCGTGCAACGGCCTCGGGCTACCGGACCAACCGGTTCCTCCCCCACGACCCGTTCTGGTGGTCCGTGTGCGAGGGGCATGATCCAACTGGAGAGCCCGGTGCGGGAAATCCGCACGCCGGGTTCGGAGAGCGGGGGACTGGAAACGCGGCCATGGGAGCCGGACTGAGGCCCGGAGCGAAAGCGACGGACAAGCCACCGGACCCTAAAGCTGGCGCGCCAGCCCCCGACTCTACTTCACGATTCCGATTCCTGCAGCTTTTGGTGACCCTTTTTCCACGCCTCCACGAGATCTTCGGGCTCCTTGCTCCAGCGGAACGGCCGGGCATCATTGGCGTTGTGGTGCTCGATGTAACCCTCGATCGCCGCGATGCACTCGTCGAGCGAGTTGAAAATCGCATTCTTGAGCCTCTGCCGCGAGAGCTTGGAGAAGAACCCCTCGACCGCATTCATCCACGAGGCCGAGGTCGGAGTGAAGTGGAATGTCCAATTGCCGTTGTCCTTCAGCCATTCGTTGACCTCGGCCGACTTGTGAGAGGAGACGTTGTCGAGGATGACATGAACCGGGGTTCCAGGCTCGATCCCCTCGGAGACGAGCTCGAGGAAGGCAAGGAATTCTTCCGAGCGGTGACGCTTGACCATCTGGCCATCCCGAGGGCCGCCATCAGGCAGGTGGTGCCGTTGCGCTTGTCGTCATGGGTGCGGGTCTCGGGATGGCCGGGTTTCATCGGCAAGGGTTTCTGCGTCCGTCCCAGCGCCTGGATCTGTGTCTTCTCGTCCACCGAGATGACCACAGCGTGGTCGGGCGGGTCAACGTAGAGGCCGACGACGTCACGGACCTTCAGCTCGAACCTCGGGTCACGGGAGACCTTGAATGTCTTGACCCTGTGGGGTTTCAGGCCATGGCTCTTCAGGATGCCGAGTCTCCGGGGGACGTCGTAAAGCAGGCCGTCAACACCTTCCACGAGGAAGCGGTCCCACCAGCGCCAGACCGTCGGCTTCGACATGCAGGTGGCCCGCATCGTCTGGGGCAGGGTGAGGCCGTCGCCGAGGTGAAGGATGATGGTCGCCCTCTGCACATGCTTGAGGATCGAATGGGGATCGGTCTTGATCTTCTCGGGACGCTCCCGGTCTTGCTCGCCGAGGACGATCCGGGTTCTCCTGCTCTTTGCCATTCTGGTTCTGCTCCCGTATGAAAACTGTGCGGCAATCGCCGGGAGCGGTTGAATCATATCACGCAGGAAAACGGAATCCCCAAAATAAAACATAACACTAGCGTCTCGTCACAGAGATTTTGACTCACTGAACTTCGGTTTGGAAGCTTTTTGTTTGGGGTAGGCTTACGCCAGTTTGCCTCCGGCCAATTCTGTGGTTGACTGTGCTGGAATCCGTAGGTTTGGCGCATTCTCGCTTCCGTGTCGGGCGGGGCGCCCACATCGATCGGTGTCTGTTCCGACAATGATGCTCGAAACAGAGACGGACGTAGTGATGGGACTTATTCAAGTGGACCCGCGACGGCGCTTTGCCTTTCCTTTGCACTCGGGAAATCGAACACAGCCGAGGAAAGCACCGAAACGACTGGAACGCTCGACAAGCCAACCATCCGGGCACAACGGACAGGCGGGGTAAACCTTGCCGCAACTGCATTTCATCCGGTCCGGTTCGGTTCTTTCGGCAACCGGCAGATCGCTTCCGCATGCCTTGCACGGGCTGAGAGTGCTTCCGCACAGGAAGCGATGCTCGCATCTGAAGTATGTTTGCCCCGATTTCCCTGTATGTGCGAGCATCCGGCCGCCGCAATTCCCGCAGGCGCGTCCGGCGACTTCGGCTTCACCGATCACAACGGCTCCGTATTCCTTTTCTGCCGCCAGTTCTCGTACAAATGACGAGGGCCTCTCGCGATCCGCGAGTATCGTCACTGTATGAAATGGCCGGGTCAGCGCGACGTAGAACAATCTTCGCTCTTCGGCGTGATCGAACACCTCGGCTTCCGGCAGGACGAGGTCCAGAAGAGGATCATCCTCGATTTCCGAGGGAAAGCCCATACGCCCGGATGACGCATCAAGAATGACAACATGATCGGCCTCCAGACCCTTCGAACCGTGAACCGTCATGAACCGCAGGTCCAGATTGGCATGGGTCCTGGTCAGTGAGTGGAAATTCTCAGGCTTCACATATCGGTAACGACCCAGCAGAAGGACTGTGGTCTTCTTCCCACCGGAATGCAGGTCCTCGATTCGGCGAAGCGCCTCGGACAGCGCATCGCCCTCCCGGCCTCTTGAGCAGTACGAAATCGTGATTGCCGGGGCGTCCGTTTCCCCGGCCGGAATCACCTGTTTTTCGATCTGGGCAGGATTCTTGAGGACGAACCTTCGCGCAGGCAGTGCAATCCGGTCCACGCTTCGGAACGTGCGGCCGAGGTCCACCGAACTGTGAATTCCCGTCTCGCCGTCAAACGTACCGCCAAACTTCTTGCCGAAGTTCCGCATCAGGTGGATATCTGAGCCGGTGAACCTGAAGACCGACTGCCAGTCATCACCGACAGCAAAGATCCGGGCGTCTTCATGCTGCTCCTTAAGCGCCAGCAGCAGTTCTGCGCGAGCGTCGGAAATGTCCTGGAACTCGTCGACCAGCAGATGCCGGTACGGGCTCCTGAAACGACCGGCTCGCACGTGGTCGGTCGCCCGCAGGATCATGTCCTCGAAATCGATGCGCTTTCCCAGTCGCTCCTGATACGCCTTGAAGAGCGGTTCGAAGATCTTGAGAAACGCCGCGCTGCGGACAGGGTCTGCCGTTGTCGCTCCTCGCTTCCGACACGCGTCAACCGAATACGACCCGCTCTTGAAGTGGCGCAGGAATGCTGCCAGCATCTGGGTGAAGCCATCGATCTGGCCCAGTTCCGCAAGCGTCTCAAACATGCGTTCGTCCGGGATCGGCTGGGGCGTTGCGTATGGTTCCAGCTTTTTCGCCAGGGATTCAGTCAGGCGCCCTTCAACTCGTTCGTAACTGTATGTCTCTATCAGGACAGTGCCTTTCTCTCGGTGAACCCGGCGTTTCCATTCCATTCCTTCCAGGTACTGCTTGCGATTCACATACGGAGCCGTGGTCAGCCTTTCCCGGCCGTCAGGACCGGTTGTCCTGCGAACACCGAAGTGCTCGATGTAGACTCCACTCCCGGCCAGCCGGAAATCCGGCGTGTAGGCGGTTCGGTAATTATCACGAAGCTCGTGTTCGTAGTCCGGTTCGTACTCGTAATCGATACCGTTCAGGAAAAGCCAGTTCGCGATCTGCAACTCCTCGAAGCTCCGGACCCGATCTCCCTTCAATGAGCGGAGTTCATGTTCTTCGATGTATCGATAGTATTCGTCTCTGGTTTTGAAATCCCACTCGCTCCGGTATGGGCAATACAGTTCCCCGAACCAGACCCGCAGCACGTCGCCGAGCCCGGGAAGCTTCGCCACCTCGTTCAGCAGGATGTCGCGCAGCAGGTTTCTGAACTGGGCCTCGTCGCCCGCGTGAGCGGCGAGTGCGGGCGCCTGTCCTTCCACCTCCCTCAGGATGCCATTTCCCAATGCGTGAAACGTTGTCGCATTGACGGCTGCGCCACAGCGACTCCTGATCCTCTCGACCATCTCCTCGGCCGCATCTCTGGCGAAAGCCATGAGCAGGATTTCGTCAGGACGTCGAATTCGACGCTGGATCAGGTATGCCGCCTTGGCCGTGATGACGCTTGTCTTTCCCGATCCGGCTCCCGCAAGCACCAGGACTGCGTCTTCGTCCGTGACGACGGCCAGCCTTTGTTCGGGGGTGAGAGGATTGCTTTCGATGCTGTCGAAGAACGAAGCCATGTCCTCCAGTTCACGCGCGAGAAAGGTCCTGATCGACCGCGCCCTGAGATCGGACGGTTCGTCTGACAGTTGCCTGACCAGGTCGATTTCCCGCTTCAGCGTTTGGTCAATCAGCTGCTCCGGGATTGACCTCGGCAGCCGTGATGTGAGTAGCCGAGCCCGAACGATAAACGGTTGGAGCAGGCATGCCGAAGGATAGCGCCTGGGATTCTCCAGGCGCGTTGCAATCCCCGCGAGTTCGGTGAACTCAGATCGCCGGGCTTCCAATAAGCCCAGGTAGAATGTTCTCCATGCCTCGTTGGCGCGCGATGCGAATGCGATCGCGTGTCGTGCCTTCAACGGACCTACGTGGATGTTTGATCCGTCGGACCTGGCCAGCGAGAGAAACGAAAATCCGAGCCTCTTCCGAACAGACAGTTCTGTGGCGAGATCCCCGAACTTCAAGGCGACCGGAATTCGGCCTTGAAGGGAAACGCCATCGTTGGTCAGGATGACACTGGAATTTCCTACATTCAATGCGTCCAGAACTATGCCAAGAATGCCGGCTCGGTGTAGCTTGTCAATTGGCATCCCCGTTTGAGTCCCCAAAGCGACGGACCGGTGTGATTGCTGCAACATTCTCGAACCACCACAGAGGCACCGGGCAGCGTGGTAACGGCTTTGAGACTGAATCTCAACAATCGCGATGTGGTCGGAACTGATTCCTGCAAGAGCTTGACCAAAAAGTGTGCGGCCCTGCGAAATTTGGTATTCCGAGTCAGTTCCACGACAGACGAGGAGGTCCACATGTCCTGGAACAAGGCCGCGCAGGAATCGTATAAACGAAAGGGAATTTTGTAGGAATGTGCCGATGGCTTCTCAGCCGGGGCAGCTAATCATCCCTGAAGGCGCCCGCACAGGCAGGGCATTCGCCATGCGGCCCAATATTAGTCCCATATGGGATCACGCCACCACAATGAACGCATCGCCGGTCATCACGTTCTGCGGCCCAATAACGATCCTCTTCTCGTTTGACTTTTTCTTCTTTCTCTCGGCCCATTGCTAATACCTGCTTGGCCGATCAACGTAGCGAATATCGACAGGCTGGCACAATGCATCGACCGCTTCCTCAAACGTAGCATCGATCCGTGCGTCGGCCTCTAGTTCTGCCTTGCTCGGCTGGTACTCTGACCGTACGACCTCAATTTCGCGCGGATTCCGTTTGGGCTTGGCTGTCATGTTGCTTTCTCCCGTGTCGCTAGTAGTAGTATTATTGTTGGCTCCTACCCGCAAGTCACATATTATCGCATCGTCGCCAAAACATCAAAGCTTGGCCCATGTCGGGCCGCCCACGACGGTGGGAATCTTCGTAGCTTTGATGATTGTTTGGCGTCCGGCCCGGCTCCCAGACGGGGCGGGGCCATGTGTCGGCATGGACAAGACCGAACTCATATTCGGGCTTATCGGGCTGGTTTTTCTAGCCACGATCTTTGCGACCTTTTTTGGATTACTGGGACAAACCAAAGATGCGGTGTTCATTTCCATCATCATTGGCTGCTTTGCGGGTGCGGCTTGGGCGATCGGCGCAATGGAAGGGCGTCGTCTGAAAAGGGAGGCCCGGGATCTTGAGAAAGAGTCCCAGAACAAAATCAAGCAGTCAGAAGCCGAGATCAAGCGTGCCAGAGAAATTGCCAAACGGGCAAAAGATGCGGTGACCCAAGCAGAGCAAGTGCAAACGATTGCGAAACTCAAGGCATTGGACGACGACGACAAGGCCATACGATCGATCAGGGATTATCCCACGGCCCGGAAAGTGGAATTCGGGTTACGTGCCGGGAAGTTCGCGGGTGATTCCGAGAAAGAATTTCAGGGCCGGTGTGATCAGATTGTCAGTGACAGGGAAAAGAAGTGGAGAAACTCGCAACGTTACGGTCATGACCTTTTGCAGGTCGTTGAGCGACAAAATGGGTTATGCGGCGATCCCGTCAGAGATCCATCCTGCAAGGGATGCGGCTGCTATCTGTTTGGCTTGCCACCCACCGCGGTTCATCTTGACCACATTGTTCCCAAGGCACTTGGCGGACAAGATGACCTGGAAAACATGCAAGCCTTGTGCTCGGCCTGCAACATCAATTCAGGTGCGAAGTTGGGATAGCCAAGCATGAGAAGATTCCGACCCCTTACGGCTTCGGACGCGCCCCGCATCCGCATACTCGCAAAGGCCCTGCGACGTCAGGGGATGGAAGAGGAAAGCGAGGTCGACCGCGAAAGCCACTTCCGGCTGGCCCTCGAGGACGACCGGCTCGCAGATCAACTGAAACGTGAAAAGGACAAGTTATGAAGAAAGTTCCCGCTGTAAGGCGTCAAGCATTTGCTGGTGAGCTGCGACGAGCTCATCGTCTGACATCTTTGGGGGAGGAACCATGCGAAAGTTCCGAGTACGTTTTCTTGTTGTCTCTGGTCTATCTTGGCGCTGCAGCAGAGCAGGGCGAAGAGGAAGTCCTGAACTTTGCGCTTTCTCCTCCTGCAATTAAACAACTTTCGGAGGCGCTAATGTTGTGATTCTTTTTCACGATGCCGATTCCTGCAGCTTCTGGTGGCCCTTTTTCCACGCCTCCACGAGGTCTTCGGGCGCCTTGCTCCAGCGGAACGGCCGGGCATCATTGGTGTTGTGATGCTCGATGTAGCCCTCGATCGCCGCGATGCACTCGTCGAGCGAGTTGAAAGTCGCATTCGTGAGCCTCTGCCGCGAGAGCTTGGAAAAGAAACCCTCGACCGCATTCATCCACGAGGCCGATGTCGGAGTGAAATGGAACGTCCAATTGGCGTTGCCTTTCAGCCATTCGTTGACCTCGGCCGACTTGTGAGAGGAAACGTTGTCGAGGATGACATGAACCGGGGTTCCGGGCTCGATCCCCTCGGAGACAAGCTCGAGGAAGGCGAGGAATTCCTCCGAGCGGTGACGCGCGACCAACCGGCCGGTGACCTTGCCGGTGGCGACATCGAGGGCCGCCATCAGGCAGGTGGTGCCGTTGCGCTTGTCGTCGTGGGTGCGGGTCTCGGGATGGCCGGGCTTCATCGGCAGGGGCGCCTGCGTCCGTCCCAGCGCCTGGATCTGTGTCTTCTCGTCCACCGAGATGACCACAGCGTGGTCGGGCGGGTTGACGTAGAGGCCGACGACGTCGCGGACCTTCAGCGCGAACCTCGGGTCGCGGGAGACCTTGAATGTCTTGACCCTGTGGGGCTTGAGGCCATGGCTCTTCAGGATGCCGAATACCGTCGAGACGGCGATCCCCACCTTCGTCGCCAGCGCCCGCAGCGTCCAGTGACTGGCGTGCTCCGGCGGCGGCGACATCGCAAGCGCGATCAGTTCGCTGACCTTGTCCTCGGAAACCGGCTTGCGCCCCCGTTTCCGTGGGATGTCGTACAGCAGGCCGTCAACACCCTCGGCAAGGAAGCGGTCCCACCAGCGCCAGACCGTCGGCTTCGACATGCCGGTGGCCCTCATCGTCTGCGTCAGGGTGAGGCCGTCGCCGAGGTGGAGGATGATGGTCGCCCTCAGGACATGCTTGAGGATCGAATGGGGATCGGTCTTGATCCTCTCGAGACAATCCCGGTCATGCTCGCCGAGGACGATCCGGGTTCTCCTGCTCTTTGCCATTCCGGTACTGCTCCCGTATGAAAACTGTGCGGCAATCGCCGGGAGCGGTTGAATCACACACTGCGGGAAAACGGAATCCCCAAAATCGAACATAACACTAGTGCCAGCGACCGTCGCTCAGGCCCCCTGCGTCTCGGCGGCTATCCGCCCTTTCGGCTCATTGGAGCAGCGCTGGCGGCCTTTCACCGCCGGGACGGTGGGGTGACCGCACCGCTCTTCTATCCAATGGCCCTTGTCTTGCGGCGCTGCACAACACCTCAGGGTAGAAAGAGTTTAAGCTATGAGCGTTTACAAACCGAATGTTGCGAGGTCAAAGAGCACGGATACCGTCGAGCACTACTCGCGTTGCGATGCAGTCATCCTCATTGTAGTCAAGGATCCGCTGCTTAATGGTGTGATCGCCGGTCCGCGCCCAGCGATCGAACCACTCGATCGAAGCGGCTCCCGAGGGATCCGTGTCACGCCACTTGAAGCCGAGGAAATTGGCGAGCGTCTTGATAGAGTGATCGCGTGTCGGCCACTCTGTGGCCTTCTGGACAACATCGAAGTACAGGTCAACTGATTGATCTGGGTTAAATAGCGCCTCGATGTCATTTGCACCGCAGACAGTGGGATACTTTACCTGCAATATTCGCCAGATCGTGCGTTCGTATTTTGAATAATAGTAAATCACGCAGGGTTGATTCTCGCAGATGTACCGCCAGGCATCCGCAAAAGCACGTTCTTCTTCCTCTGCAGTTACATCATCTGTGAAGAAGGGGTTATACTTCTCGCTGGAAACATCGCCACCACGTCGCTCAACGAAACCGTGCAAATAGCAATGGTCCCGCATTGGATCGACTTCAATATCGAAGAAGAGTTCAGTCTGAGAGTTGGGAAGGTGCAGGGGCGCTGTCAGGTAGGGCTTGGCGTCCTTCGTCTTGGTGAGATTGGCTCTGTCGTGGAATTTGCGAAGCGTATCGGGACCGATCCCTCGAAAATCGCTCCTCTTTCCGGAGATGTACACTTCTACGTCGGCAGATGCGAGATCGGAGATCGTCGAAATGCGGTCACTCATAACATCCCGTTTGGCACGCCCCAGTTCGGGCAACAGGGTTAGATCATCCGATCCTTCAAGATCCGCAACGCAAGCGGTGTACCAATGGCAGAGTTTGCAAGGCCCGCTATATGCCGGCGAGGTCACCTCGGTCCGCGCCACAATACCTCGCGCGCGCTTCAAGGTTTCTTGGTACACCTGCCACATGGTCCAAGGGTTCCTCTTGCCCTGCGCCTGATCGAGGTCGTAGACAATTTCGGCCCCGTGAATGTCCCACACAAAAGGATGCCTAGAACTCGCGAAGCCGTTCTGATCAAGGATATCCGTGTAAAGCGAGAGCTGAACGCCGTAGTGTTTCTTCAATTGCGCGTCCTCGCCGTCGCCGTACTCTCCCGAACCCGACTTAATATCCCCCGCCACATAGCCCCCGTCTTCGTAGCGTAACAGATCGGGGTTACCGAGGAGATCACCTGCTGTTATTTGCGCGCTATAAATCAGCGGCTCTCCTCGTTGCATGGCCTCTAAGGTTTCGCGTTCCTTCTCTTTCCCGGCGAAGCGTGTAAGATCAAGAATAGGCTGTTCAAGACCTTCGATCACTTGAAGCTCAAATGCCGTACCTTTTTCCCAGAGAAGTTGAACAAAGGCATTGACCTTGTCTCGTTTGGTTCGATCCCCATAGAGGTCCATCGTCGGTCGATGAGGGCACTGGATCAAATCGTAGAGTAGGGCAGCGGTTATCTTCGAAGCCACGCTCATCTCTCCCGCTTCTTGCTTGGTCCGTTAGTCATGGTCGAAGGCACATCAATTGCTTTCAATATTTCCATAGAGCGTCTCGGCGTTAGCCAACACGCGAATATGGATATGCGTTCTTTATGTAGGCATTTAAGAATCGTCCCTTGGAGCCTTCTGCCATCAATTGGTCGTACATATTTTGCGGTACATTATAATACTGATAAACTGAGCCATTCAGGAACTCGACTTCAAGCGTTTCGGTGTTTGCGTCGTAGCCGACGGAAGCGATGTTTGACGATGCGACGGAATACCTTTGCATAGCAGTCTCCTAGCTATCCTCTGATGCGTCTTCGACAACCTGGCGTCTAATGTCTAGCTCATGCACTACCGCCCGTGACCGCTGAGCACGCCACGATGCTATGACGCGATCATAGCTTTCGCGTCTACGGGGTATGGACCATTGCCCGACGATGTCGGGATCGATGCTCTGTGGTAGACGGTCTTCTGGCGGCAGCGTGATGCGACAGCGCATAGGCAGCTTGGCCGCTTCACCCATGACGATCGCTTCACCGGTTCGAAGAACGGGCAGCACCTCAAGAAGGCCTACAAGGCCGTCTGGAAGCGTTCCTCGTACCCGCTCACGATCCCTTGGATTGGATAGCCTGAGAGCAAAGAAGGTACCGCACTGCGAAAGGATTGTTTCGTCCACTTCAGATGGACGCTGGCTAATGACCATAGCACCCACACCATACTTGCGACCTTCTTTAGCAATGCGCTGAACGGTCTCAGATGCCAAACTAACCTTGCCGCTTTCCAAGTATCGGTGAGCTTCCTCCATAACGACAAGCAGAGGTCGGTCAATGCCACCTTCTGACTTTTCCCGCGACCAGAAAAGCGATTCATATACGATTTTGAGAATCGATCCGATGAGACGTTCAAGTACCGCACTCGGTACTCCGGAAAGGTCTAAGATCGTAATCGGATTCGGGCTGCCGATCCAACCGGCGAGCAATTCGTCGAGGTCATTCTGAGTCCGACCCGATAAATCTGGCTCCCAAGGGCCAGGATGAAGCAGGAAATCGTACCTGCGATCCAGCAGTCGAGACCGAAGTAGGTTCAGTTGTCGTCGAATTCCGACAGCCTGGGTATTCAGAAACGGACCCTGTGCACCCATCGCATGCGGCCTATATTGAGGAACCACTAACGCGTCCGCATCTCCGGCATCCTGAATAGCGGGTTGATCTCGGTCAGCTCCCACGAATGTTGTAAGTTCGAAATTGATCAAATCGTACCAAAGCTTCTTCAAGCTGAAGGGAAGCGGGGTATCAACGGTAATCGATCCTACCTCCACGCCTGGGAACGGTGTGGCATTATGAGATTGGACCTTCAACGAAAATATCTTGTCAGTAAACGCCGTTTCTCGTGGCCCATCATCTAAACCTCCCGTCAGGAAGTCTAGCAAGTCGGACCCATTGAGGGCCCAATACGGAATAAATAGCTGTTGTTCGCCAAATTGTGGATCTACTGAATATATTGTGGCGACGTCTGAAAGCGCGTTCTGATACTCGCCGTGTATATCAAGCATCAAGACTCTGGCACTCGGGTAGCCACCATTATCTTGTGAACTAGCGCTAATCGCTTGTAGCAAACTCGCTATCGTCGTCGACTTTCCAGACCCGGTCGAGCCGAGGACAGCCGAATGGCGTGTTACCAGCTCGTTGAGAGCCACCTTTGCGGGAATACTCTCAGCGCTTGACAGTGAGCCTATGGCGACCTGTCCATGATCGTCAGCTCCATAGACGCGCGCGAGATTAGTCTCTGTCGCGATGTGTACACTATCGTTGACATTTGGATATTGACTGATCCCGCGTTCGAATACATCCCCGATCGACTCCCCAATCAACTGAACTTCCATCCAACGACCCGTATCAGGATCGGTCGCCTCCGAGAGTTGAGGGGCTGCCTGAGCACCCACCTGCGATATCACCCCAAACAGATCCTGATAGCCCTGCGGGATGCGGACAAACCCAGCCACTTGGCCAATCCGATAGGTGCGACCCTCGATGATGGTCAAGCCCGAGGCTACCGATTGAGCCATACGAACGCTGACGGATGAGCCCGATACCGATGCAACAGTGCCCAAGTACGTTGGATCGCGGCTAAGCATCGGCACCAGAATCCATGGGACCAGCATCAACAGCAGCAGCCACCACGGCTGTGGCCTGCGCTTCCTTAGGCTCCGACTGTTCTGCTTCCTCTCCGGGTCTCAATGCCGTGGCCTGTGCCAAAGCACAGAACCGGGCAAGCAAGGCGAAATCTCCCAACAGGAACTCGCCTCGGCCGTCAGCCGCTCCGAACTTCCAGAAGGTGCTACGGATCGAGGCCCACTCATCGCTCAATGGCCGTCCTGGTTGCCACGGTCCCGGAACGCCGAATATCACAGCCCCATCTCGTGCATATACGCTGAGATTAGGACGCCGAAGTGCAAGACTGGCTGCCGCATATTCTTCATCAAGAGCACGAAACTGAAATGCGAAGATAGCTGAATGTGTATTGGCGGCGAGCGTCTCATCTAGTACGGCGGATATCTGAGCATCTCCAAACGAAAAACCGACACAGAGCAATAAACTGTCTGGCGTCATCAGAAAGGTACGAAGGCGCTCATAAAGTGCGGAAAAGGGCTGGCGAGTGATTTGGTCGTACTTGAGGTGATCAGGATAGATGAGCATAGTGGCTTCGCGACTACCAGTCCTGACAATTGTATCACCGGAGAACTCCCAGCCAAGCGACCCATGTATTTTCCAAAGCCTTGACCAGCGCGGCGGGAGCACGTCATCGGATATGCTTGCCGGATCAAAGAAGGGCTTATGTGAACCTGTGAAACCATCGAAATAGGGAAGTCGAGCACGTTCGAATGCTTCTTCTAGCAGCAGATCATAGTTGGGAGTGAATACTTCGATCGCGTGATCTCGCTGAGTACCGCCGATCCACGAAACAAGTTCCGTGAAGGGATTTGCTTCGTCCGGAAGCGATGGCCCAACGATGCCTCCGATCTTACGACATATGCAGTTGGCTAGTTCTTCGTATCCCGCACCGTTCAGACCGTGGACTTCAGCATTACCGATTGATTGAGATAGTCTCCGGATACGAGTTAGAATGATTTCTATATTTGGATTATCTCCTAGTTCGGGCAAGAGAGCTTCTACAACTTCCTTGTCGCTTTGTTCCAGATCAGCCACGACAGCTTCGGTAAGGCGTTCAACGTCGGGAATAAGTGGCTGTCCATTGCGGTCCAGTTTTCCTTCCTCATTAACTCTCACACCGACCGGAGCACCAGCACCTATTAGCAATCCTATGCGTTTGCGGCCTTGGGCAAGAATCTGCCGCAGGTCGGCCATGAAGCGGTCGGGATTGTGGAGTGTCGTTTGAGTCATAGCATTCCACCAGGATCAATATGGCGTAGCCACATACTTTTCTAAACGATTAGTATTGGTTTCGGCAACGCCCACTCCGAGTACACTTACCTGAATCCCAGCTAGTACCATCTACCTCGTCACCTCTTCGAGCTTCTCAGCAAACCGCTGTTGGCGTTCACCTAAGAAATCCGAGAGGCGGCCCTCGCTGAGAGAGGACGGCTTGCCGCCTTGTAGCAGGTGCGACTCCAAGACCTCGCCAAGTCGTTCGGCATTGAGCTCGGCTTCGATCTCGCGCAGATATTCCGCGGGCGCCTTCTTGTTGATCCGAATATTGGTCTCCTTGTCGATAAGGGTCCTGTTCAGCACAGAGTCTCGAGACGTCGCGGCCACCTCCTCGCCTGCCGTATTTCTGCGGATGTTGCCGCCATGTGGGTAGCTGGCGTGGCGGCGTGGCGTCAAGCCGCTCGTACATCGCGGTCATCGCGCCATCGTAGACCGATCCATGGCCGACCCTCCAACCGGGCTTCGCGTGCCGCCCGGGTGCCGGGATACGATCCGCGCCGGCGCGCTTGTGTCCGTTCACGCCCCGCTCGTCGACGTTGAATGGCCGGGTACCGTGGATTTATTCGAGCGACGCTCCCGCCTACGCGGAAGTATTTGCCGCAGCTGACCGCCATTCCGGTCGAAAGTGCCGTCCGCAGGTCGCGCAAGGCCCAAGGCCTGAAATGGCATCTTCCCGCGCGGCTCCCGGCTCCGTCAGTTTCGAGGTAGCGGCGCCCCGTACCGGGCGGTCTCCCAGACCGCGCGGCTCGCGGGATGACGGTCCATCCAGTCGCGGTACCCCGCCATCTTGCGCTTCCAGTCGATCGTGCCACCGACGTATTCGCAGGTCTCGTCGATGACCCCGCACTCGAGCTCCGCCGCGCTCATGTGCCACCACATGTCGACGTCGGCCGCGAGCTTTTCCTCGCTGATGCCGTCATGTCCCAGCCACTTCGCGATGAGGGCCCGCGCGACCGCCTCGATATTGTCGCTCCAGCTTGCCATGCTTAGTGTCTAATGTTGTGATTCTTTTTCACGATGCCGATTCCTGCAGCTTCTGGTGGCCCTTTTTCCACGCCTCCACGAGGTCTTCGGGCGCCTTGCTCCAGCGGAACGGCCGGGCATCATTGGCGTTGTGATGCTCGATGTAGCCCTCAATCGCCGCGATGCACTCGTCGAGCGAGTTGAAAATCGCGTGTTTGAGTCTCTGCCGCGAGAGCTTGGAAAAGAAACCCTCGACCGCATTCATCCACGAGGCCGAAGTCGGAGTGAAGTGGAACGTCCAATTGGCGTTGCCTTTCAGCCATTCGTTGACCTCGGCCGACTTGTGAGAGGAAACGTTGTCGAGGATGACGTGAACCGGGGTTCCGGGCTCGATCCCCTCGGAGACGAGCTCGAGGAAGGCGAGGAATTCCTCCGAACGGTGACGCTTGACCATCTGGCCGGTGACCGTGCCGGTGGCCACATCGAGGGCCGCCTTCAGGCAGGTGGTGCCGTTGCGCTTGTCGTCGTGGGTGCGGGTCTCGGGTTGGCCGGGCTTCATCGGCAGGGGCGCCTGCGTCCGCCCCAACGCCTGGATCTGTGTCTTCTCGTCCACCGAGATGACCACGGCGTGGTCGGGCGGGTTGACATAGAGGCCGACGACGTCGCGGACCTTCAGCGCGAACCTCGGGTCGCGGGAGACCTTGAATGTCTTGACCCTGTGGGGTTTCAGGCCATGGCGCTTCAGGATGCCGAACACCGTGGATACGGCGATCCCCACCTTCTTCGCCAGCGCCCGCAGCGTCCAGTGACTGGCGTGCTCCGGCGGCGGCGACATCGCAAGCTCGATCAGTTCGCTGACCTTGTCTTCGGATATGGGCTTGCGGCCCCGTCTCCGGGGCTTGTCGTACAGCAGGCCGTCAACACCCTCGGCAAGGAAGCGGTCCCACCAGCGCCAGACCGTCGGCTTCGACATGCCGGTGGCTCTCATCGTCTGCGTCAGGGTGAGGCCGTCACCAAGGTGAAGGATGATGGTCGCCCTCAGGACATGTTTGAGGATCGAATGGGGATCGGTTTTGATCCTCTCGAGACGCTCCCGGTCTTGTTCGTTGAGGACAATCTGGGTTCTCCTGCTCTTTGCCATTCTGGTTCTGCTCCCGTATGAAAACTGTGCGGCAATCGCCGGGAGCGGTTGAATCACACACTGCGGGAAAACGGAATCCCCAAAATCGAACATAACACTAGAACAGGCTCTGGACGATTATCTTCATTCTGAAGGCTAGACATGCGTGAACATCCCTGCTAGTTGATCCAACAGGGAAAATTGATTGCATAGCCCTACCGAGTCATGACAAGTAGTGGATGACCACAGGTCACTCGTCCGACCTCAATGCATGCCTCTGGCCGGCCTGGAAGCCGACATCGTAGCCGATTTCGTGGCCGATCACGGCACTGGTCAGGCGGTTGTAACCGGTCCACATGATCTGGTTGCCGGGGTCCGGGTCATGCTTGCGGTCGCGATATCCGCCGAGATGCGCCACCACGGCGACCGCGTCGCCGAGCCGCTGCGGTGTGGCCATGGCATGTTTTCGTGCATAGTCACCGAGGAAGTTCAGTTCCGCATCGGTGAACATCAGGTCGGGATCACAGTCCGGCACCTGGCGTCCGAGCAGGGTCATCAGCATGATGCGCCATGCGATCACCGCATTGATGGCGATGGCCCGCTGCAGCCGGTCTGCGGTGCGGAACAGCAGGTGTTCCACCCGGCAACCGGATTTCAGGACGCGAAAATAATCTTCGATCCGCCACCTCTGGAGGTAGTAGCCCACGATCTCCGCCGCTTCCTTGGCCGAGCCGACCTTGAGCGTGCTCAACAGGTACCACTGCACCGGGGCCTCGTCCTCCGGCGGGTCGGTCTCAACGATGTGCACCCCCGACACCGTGACCGGTTCACCGCCGGGGATCGTTGCCGGCAGGACCACGCGACGGAACCGCAGTTCACACTGCGCCAGACGCTTCCGGCGCATCGGGCGCGCCTTCTTCTTGCTGGACTTGGGACGTGCCGTCAGTCCCGCAATCTCGACCGCGATACGGCCGTCGGCCGCGCCCCCGCCCAAGGTCTCGAACAGCTTCGGACGCGCCTTCCCCAGCACACGGTCATGCTTCGCCCGGACCAGCAATCCGACACGCGGGTTCCTGCGCTGGGCATCGAACAGTTCGTAGAAGTCCGCCTCCCGGTCACAGACGCTGAGCACCCGCGTCTTGCCCCCGACCTCCCGCACCGCGGCACCGATGTCGGCAAAGGCGTCAAGCCAGCGTTCGCTCTTCTTCCGCTTCTCGGCTTCCGGCGTGCGCTTCACCGCCGCATCGAACCCCAGGCGCAGCACGCCGAGAGGAAGGCCGGTATCACTCACCGCCAGTGTCGCGTGCAGGTGCAGGCCCAGGGTCTTCGCGCTGGTCTGGTTCCGCCCGATCACCTCGAGACCGTCACAGCCCGGCCGGGTGGCGAAGTTCAGGTCGGTGCCGTCCTGGATGGCCAGAACCGTGCGCTGGCCACGGATGCGGCAGACGGTGCGTTCACGGTGCGGCGCCAGGATGTTCTCTACCGTGACCGCCGATTCCGCCGGCTTCTCGACCAGCCGGTAGAAGGCATTGATCGCCGTGCTGTCGCTGTCCGGGCTGGCATTGATCTTGTGGCCCGGATACGCCGCCAGAAGCCCGGCACTCTTCACAAGCCGCGCAGACAGTCGCCGATCACCCAAGGGAGCCCCTCCGAATTCATTCTCCGCCCAGTCCGAAGCCGACAGGCCTTCCCCCGGCTCGAGAGCCGGCCGGAGTTCCACATGCGGGACCCCGAGTTCCCGACGCCAGCGCCGGTCGAGCGGGAACATGAACACCGTCTTCACCGTCTTGGCGCGCCGCCTCTCGCGGTCCTGCCGGCCACGGCCCGCCGTCCGGCCCACGCAGAGGAAATTGGCCGCCCTCAGGCAGGTGCCATCATAGCCCTCATCGGCGAAACTCTCCACCAGCAGCGGGCGGAAACCGTAGCGGGCCGCGAAGTCCCGGGGCAGGCGCCGCAGGATGCGCCCCAGGACGTGACTGGCCAGGTGCGGGCAGTGCACAGAGGGCCGGATCAGGAAACGGCTCAGACACACGATCCGGTCAAGCTGGCCGCTCCGCTGGCTGTACGTCCATGCGATCCAGCGGTCCCGGGCCGCCACCTTGAGCGCCGCGGCCGAGAACCCCGCAGCCCCGAGCCAGCCATGGGCCGAGCCCACCAGATAGCGGAGCTGACGCCCGGCAAAGGTGGTCATGGCGTGGGGATGCTCACGGGCGATCAGCGTGTTCCACAGCGCCCGGTCATCGGCGGTGACAACCGGAACGATCGCGACGTCCTCGACCTGCGACAGAACCGTGGGAACGTCCACCGGATCCGGCACCGGCGCGTCGAGCAGGCGCGGAGTGATGTCGACGCCCCCCGACTTCGGAGCCGGCAGCACGATATCGGGATCGCGCCCGGCAAGGGTCGCAAGCGCATGCAGGCATCCCGACACCTGGGGCCGGCCCATCGCGTCGATGAAGGAGAATTCGGTGCAGACCCGGCGACCAAGGGCGCGGCGGCTGTCGAAATGTTCCTGCGCCAGGATCGCGGAAACCCGCGCACGCGCCGCCTCGTCCCGCAAGGTGCTGCTGATCCGGGATTGTGCCATGATGACGCGATCCTACACTTGAAAAATCGCGTAGTCCAGCCCAAAATTTCATAACATGGTAGGCATAGCCAGCCTACGGGCTGGCCTTTCCTTCTTCAAGGAAAAGTTTAGAAGATCACCCAAGCGACGATGAAAGGGATCGCGACGACAACTGCGGCGGCCGCGAATCCCACTATCATACCACCTATGCCAAGTGCTGCTAAGGGTTCGTTGCGAAACAGGCGAATCGTTTTGTCACTGAGGGATTCCCCCTGGAATCGAAATGTGATTCACTTGCGGCATGGATACGATCGAGAGCATCCGGCGCCGGTTCGAGGCCCTGTCGCCGCATCTGGATGAGAAGAGCCTCCGCCTGTTTGTTGCGTCCGAGACCCTGCCCCTTGGCCATGGCGGCGTGACACTGGTCTCGACGGCGACGGGGGTTGCGCGGTCGACCATTTACCGTGGTCTTGCTGAACTCGGGGAGGAACCGGAGCCCTCGGGCCGTGTCCGCCGTCCCGGCGGGGGCCGCAAGCCTGCGGTGGAGATCCAGGACGGCCTTGAGGAGGCGCTTGATGCGCTTGTGGAGCCGGCGGTGCGCGGAGACCCCGAGCGTCCCCTGCGGTGGGTGTCGAAGAGCCTGCGTCACCTTGCCGATGCGCTTTCCGATCAGGGCTTCTCCGTGTCCCACACCCTTGTGGGCCGGCTGCTGAAGCGGCAGGGTTACACGCTCCAGGGGAACGTGAAAGCCTGGGAGGGCACGGACCATCCGGACCGGGATGCGCAGTTCCACCACATCAACGATCAGGTCGCGGCGTTCGCTGAAGCCGGACAGCCGGTGATCTCCGTGGACACCAAGAAGAAGGAACTGGTGGGGGATTTCAAGAATTCGGGCCGTGAGTGGCGCCCGAAAGGCTCCCCCGAGGAGGTCCGTGTCCATGACTTCGCCGACAAGGAGCTCGGCAAGGCGGTCCCCTACGGGGTCTATGACGTGATCAACAACATAGGCTGGGTCAATGTCGGGGTCAGTTCCGACACGGCCGCGTTCGCGGTCGAGAGCATCCGGCGCTGGTGGCACCACTTGGGGAAGGAGCGCTACCCCGAGGCCCGGAAGCTGCTCATCACCGCCGACTGCGGCGGCTCAAACGGGAACCGTGTCCGGTTATGGAAGGTGGAGTTGCAGAAGCTCGCACGCGAACTCGGCATCGAGATCAGCGTGTGCCACCTGCCGCCCGGGACCAGCAAGTGGAACCGGATAGAGCATAAACTCTTCTCCTTCATATCCCATCATGTTGCGGTCATTCTTATGTTGCGGTGGTTTAAAAAACTCAAGTTTTTCAATGACGCTCCTGAAATCTCCGCAACATTTTATTTGGCACGCAACCCGAAACCAGTCGCTGGATTCTCAGTGCAGGATGCACGCTGGTGATCTCGGGCCGATGTCCGTCTCTTCTGTCATGTTCGGCAACTCAAACACCTCATGGCTGTACACATGACGGCACGCTTGCAGGGCCACGGTGACACTGGCCAGCACCGAAGGCAGTGCATGGGATACTTCCGCTCGCATGAAAAACCACTTGAGAACAAGGAATTGTGGAACGGCCGGAGCCCGGTCCGAAGGACCGAGCTCACCGCAACATGACAGTTCCACCCAGAACACACCGAGGAAAGCCATTAGCCTGTGTGGGGAACCGGATTACTATGGGAACCTCGAATCCCAAGGGTCTGTCAAGACACGCTGGTGCGGAAATCCGGCCACCGAATCCGGGTTGCGTGCAGAATATTATGTTGCGGAGATTTCAGCGATGCCGCTGTTTAACCTGACTATTCTGAGCTACCGCAACATAAAAATGACCGCAACATGGTGGGTGAAATGTTGCGCGCAACATTTCACCCAGAACTGGCGCGGCAAACCCCTGTACACCCTCACGACCATCATCGGCCTGATCGGCTCCACAAAGACCGGCACGGGGCTGAAGGTCTATTGTGACCGGGACACGAACGAGTACCCGACCGGCATCAAGATCAGCAAATCGGAGATCGAGGCCCTGGATATCCGGCGCGCTGACTTCCATGGCGACTGGAACTATACCTTGCTTCCGAACCCCGATAATGTATCGGTTATTTCGTGACGAACCCTAATTGTAATGGCCCCTTCATTGTTCACCCCCTCGCGCCAGAGTTCAATCCATTGTCTGCGATCAACTGCTCGTAGGTCAACCGCTTGCCGATCCCGCCTTCGGCGACCGCGGCCATGATGTTGATCGTGTCTTCTTCCCGCAGGTTGTGCCGCGCTGCAAACTCTTGGATGTAGCGGTCCAGATGCTTGGGCGAGAGTTTGTAGAACGTTCCCTTGTGCGCTCGTTTCAACATGCTCCAAAACGACTCGATCCCGTTGGTTTGAGCCATATCCCGGACGTATTCGCCGGCACCGTGATTGACGCTTTCATGGGGCCGATCCATGCCAACATACCTTGAGCCTGTATCGGTGTAGACTTGCGCCTCTGGCTCGGTATGGCTCTCTACAAACCATGCACGGTGGATGCCTTGATGTCGGGAATTACCTCGACCGCCCGGTCGTCTGGAAACTTGCGGAACGACTCGACGATGGTCATTACCTGCCTGTATGATCTTCCTGGTCCCGTCTTCGGCATCGCGCTCTCTCAAGTCTTTGTTTTTACGTAAGAATATTGAAATACTTACGCAAGAATGTACACTGAAACGCGCGAGTCATTTTGACACCCGGCGGCTGATTCTGTGCTGTGAGAACGCTACCTGTGAGACAGGAGAATGGCGGTCATATGTGTATCGGGTTGCCTTGCGTCAAGACTGCCGGCAAGACTTGATGTACGCTAGCAGATTGTTGACTCTGGCATCGGGTTCTGGAATGCCTGTATCAACAAATTTATTTTCAGGACTACGTGAGGAGGTCCACGTTGACAAGATTCATAGTGAATTTGAATTACAAGCCTATTCCAGATTACAGTGAAGTCTATATGGCGCGCGCTGGTGCAGGCGCCCATATGTTTGACCAAGTACTCGCACATCGAGCGATTGGGCCAGACCTACCAAACCTCAATCTTGACTTAACTCATGGGTTTGAAAACGAGATCAACCTCAAAGAGAAGATCATCCGTGCTCGTAATTTGAGTGATAGAATTCGGAATAAAGTAGTCAAGGATGATCACAGTCGCCGTGAATACAGTCAGCTTGAGCGAGTTGTCAGAGCTTTTTTTCATGACATCGAAGAGGGAGACGTATTTGTTATTCCGAGTTCCAACAAAGATTTTTTTGGCAATGCGATCTTGGCTGAAGCGCTCCCGTTAGAGACATCTGAATATCGACTTCCAGGGTCGGAAAAGTTTAGAGACTATTGGTTTCAGAGTCGGAAGTTTGGCCACTACTCACAGAAGCGCAAGTTAGACCTGCCGCAAGACGTTCTTAAATCTGTCCGAAATCGATCACCGCTTGATAAGATCTCAGATTTGTCTGTCAGGAAAGAGATCTTTGAAATGTGCTACACGGAATTCAAATTCCGTGATGAATTCACTTCACAGATTTTTACTACAAAGTCTGAGCTTCGTCTGGTCGATATGAACGTGTTGAGCGCGTTCGTATTGATGGTCGAAAGAAACATAGAACTAATGAGAATGGGTGCTAACTTACAGGGATTAGCCGCTTCGGCTTTCGAAATTGATAGTGGTTTAGACATCAAAATCAATACCAATTCACCTATCCGCTTCTTGATCAAGAGTGTTTCTCTGACTTCTCTAGTCGTTATCGCATTTTTTAAAGTACTAGCTGATACCGATTTTGACATCCACATAGGAGATCGAACGAATATCGAGATTGTCGTAAACAACGCCATGGTTGACAACGGCGCGGTTAACATCGCCTTAGAACAATGTAATATAGAAGTCAGTGAAATCACACAAAACTTGCTTAGGCTCATGCCTGAAGACGAGTTTCAGGAAATGTGTAGGCTTCTCCGTGAGACTCACGGTGTGACAGGAGCCACGAACAACGCATCAGTCGAACGAGAAGAATGAATACTGATTTCGATAATCTCAGAGACGCGTGTCACAAGGTCTTGAGATCGATCTGGTATGTTCTCCGTTTTAGGATCGTAATCCTTGTTCTTGGTTTTGCTCTGGCCGTTGCAGGAGACGTCTTCGTAGGCTTTTTTCCGTTCCGTGATTCACATTACGACATGGTAAGCATACACTATGAAGATATGAAAAAGGCCCACATTGCCTTTGAGAGACAGATTGAGCGTTTCAGCGCAATTTTTGACGGCGTACCGTTCGACAGTCTTGAAACAATAGCCGTAGCGAGAGAAACAGAGTCTACGGCAGTGAATGAAATTCTTGAGGCATCATCTTACAAAGATGCGGCTAGAGCTTACATCCGTGAGATTGATGAAATCAGCTGGCTGATTCCAAGTTTGAACAAAGAGAGACTAGCATATGTCGATGCGATCACATTACTTGCAAGACACTACGATGTAACTGACCCACCTGAAAAAGACAGTTTGGAATGGATGATATTCTACGGAAAATTCAGACCCGACTATGATCAATATATCAAGGCTCGTGAGTCCTACTTCAGCGAATTGGCAAACAAGATGGGAAGCTACTGGCGATTCGTCTTTAATTCCTGACTCAAGACTCTAGGGATCTACCTATATGTTGTGTTACAAAAAAGCAGTCTTTGTTATGCTGTCTTGATGAACAGAGCCACGCGCATCGTGATCTTTGAAATCCTTGCAGCACCCGCCTTCTTGTGGCTTCGCTTCTGTGCGTGGATGACCAACGTGGAACTCAACTGTGGCCCACCCAACGGGCAGGACTAGCGATTGTGCGGCAGACTCAGGTGCAGTTACGGAAAGTGTCACTGTTGCGTACGAGGGTCCGGGCTCTTTTAGCCATGAAGCCCATCCTTGCCTTCAATCGCAACGGTGGCTTTATTCCACATTTAGCCGCAGTCGTACATAGAGACGGGGCATTCCCAAAAGTTAGGGTAAACTGATACATAAACACGCCAAATGGCCAGTCGGCTATCGGCGGACATTCAGCGGCGGGAGCGCTGCTCAACCCGAGTCCTCAGCACGGTCGGGAAACCCGAGACTTTCCGATATCTTGGTTCCAATGCGCTCCGCCGCTGCCTCGATTTCCCTGTCACCTGCGTGGGCGTAGTGAAGTGTCATCGTCACCTTGCTATGACCAAGAAGTTGGGCCACGACCGGTAGGGGAACGCCCTTCATGACAGCGAGACTGCCAAATGTGTGGCGAAGATCATGCAGCCGCACATCTTCGATTCCTGCTTCCCGGCGCACCTCATACCAGAGGGGCAGGTCGTCCGAAAGCGGCCTGGCAGGATCTTTCGGAGAGGGGAACAGGAACTCGCCGGACGTTGCCGCGAGGCGGCGTTCAATGATGTCATGGGCCTTCCTGTTCAGGAAAACCGTTCGCGAACCGGTTTTGCTGTCCTCGAGCCTCAGGAGACCGGAATCCACTTCCCGCCTCCGCAGGCGGACGATCTCGTTCTTACGGCATCCGGTCAGAAGCAAAAGGCGGATAATATCGGCCTGGTGGCCGCGCCGTCCGCCAACATGGCGGTCGAGGAATTCGTGTAGGCGCTCGATCTCCTCAAGGGACAGGAACCGCGTGCGTTTCGGACGCGGGTTCGGCCTGACGCCCCTTGCCGGATTGACCGTGACGTACTGTAGCCTGACGGCGTGATTGAAGATTTGACGCAGAACTTTCAACGCATGGTTGGCCGCCCCGGGCGATGCCCGGCTGTAGTCGTCGAACCAGCGGTGGATGTCAGACGGCTTGATTCTGTCCATGCGGAGATCGCCAAAGGCTGGCAGGAGTCGGGCCTTCAGTATCCAGTCCCGTTCGCGAGTCGTCGAGGGCTTGCAGCGCGGGAGCCATGATTCACGCCACTCCCCCTTCACAAAGGCTGCAAAAGACAGCTTCCCGGCCTTTTGGGACGCGCCTTCGGACTGCAGCCTTAGGCATTCCCTGCGCGCCTCGTCGACCGTCAGCAGTGTGGCCGTGCCCAGCGATTGCTTCCATTCCCGGAATCGGCAGACGAACGCCCGGGTTCCGGATGGGTAAACCCGGATGCACAACGAAGGAACCTGGGTATCGCAGACAACGTACTCACGGGCACCGGGCCTGAGCCTTAGAACGCCTGCATCGGTGAGACGAATCTTGTTCATTTCCCCGCTTCCCAGAGAATTGCCCCCATGGTGTCCGCCGCATCGCGCACCACGGTTTCGGCAAGGTGCGTGTACTTGAGCGTGGTGGCGGGATTGTTGTGCCCGAGCAGGCGTCCGACGACGGGAACGGTCTCGCCCCGCATGATGGCGATGCTGGCGTAGGTGTGACGAGCGTCATGCAGCCGCACGTCCTCTAGCCCCGCATCGGATCGCACGCGCCGCCAGAAACTTTGGATCGGGTTCGTGGATACAGGCTTGTCGGCTTGGGACGACGGAAAGATCCAGCGGGATGTCCTCGGCAGCCCCGTCAGCACGTCCCGGGCCGGCGATGACAACCACACGGTTCGGGGCCCCGTCTTGCTGTCGCGAAGATACAGTCTCCCGTCCCGGAAATCCTGCCATTGGAGTGTCCGGATCTCGCTGACCCGGCAACCGGTCAGGAACAGCAGCTTGACGACCGCCGTCGGCAACGGCCGGTCCCTCTCATATCGTGCGAGAACACCGCCAAGGTGCCGGAGCTCGGTTTCGGACAGGAAACGCTCACGTTCCTTCCGCCGGTAGCGTTTGATTCCCGTGCACGGGTTGGTGTTTTCGGGACGGTAACCATAAACCTCGGCCTGGGCCATGATGACGGACAGGACCGGTGCCGAACGGTCTGCGGCTACCGGCGTTGCGTAGAGGGATTTGAACCAGTCACGAACATCCTTGCGGGTGATTTCGGCAATCTGCCGTCCGCTGAACCAGGGGAGGATATGATTGCGGAGATACCCCCTGTTGACCTTTTGGGTCGAAGCTTTCCAGTGGCGGGCGTAGCGGCGAAAGACTTCCTCCGCGATGACTTCGAAAAGGGTTTCATCCTGCGATGCCACTGGCGGCTGGCCCTTCCGAACGGCGGCGAGGGCAGCCCTTGCCGCATCGCGCGCTTCCGCCAGGCTCATGTCATCCGGATCACCAATGAGTTTCCAGGTACGCTTTCCTTCAGACTGTGTGTGGATGAAGAACCGTTTCCGGCCTGAGGGCATGACTCGTACGCCGAAGCCTTTCAGGGCCGCGTCACGGACATCCCGGGCTGCCTTTCCGGGTTTTAGCGCCTTGATTCGTGTGTCTGTAAGCCGTGCTGTCGCCATGGTTTCCTCCCCGCATTCAGTTGCAGATGCGGGAAAATCAGGCTTGAAACCCGATCGCATCTGCAGGTTGAGGAGGAAAAAAAGGACGCTATATCATAGCATTAGCACCGAAGGTGCGCCCGATGGTGTCGTTTTCGTTCTCGGTGGCGACCACAGAACCGATGTCGATGTTGTTATAGGTACTGTCGCCGCTCGAGGCGCTGTGGTCGAAGGTCGCCGTGCCCTCCAGGCCGTCGGCGTCTTCCGCTGCCGAGATCGTCACCGTCTGCGGCGTCGACCAGTTCCCGGTAGTGAAGGTGATCGGGGTGGTCGGGCTCCGCGTCAGATCCGGATCGCCCCCCGAGGTGCTCACCGTCACCGTTACGTTCGCCGTCGGCTGGGTATCCAGCACGATCGTGTAGGTGTCGCTGCCGCCCTCGGGCGGGGTAACCGCCGTTTCCGAAACCGTCACACCGATAACGTCGTTATCGGCCTCGGTGGCGGCCACCGAGGCGATGTCGATGTTGTTATAGGTGCTGTCGCCGCTGGAGGAGGCGCTGTGGGTGAAGGTCGCCGTACCCTCCAGACCGTCGAAGTCCTCCGCCGCCGCAATCGTCACCGTCTGCGGCGTCGACCAGTCCGCGGTGGTAAAGGTGATCTTGGGCGGGCTCCGCGTCAGATCCCCATCGCCCCCCGAGGCCCTGGTCACCGTCACCTCCACGTCCGCCGTCGGCTGGGTATCCAGCACGATCGTGTAGGTGTCGTCGCCACCCTCGGGCGGGTGCACCTCCGTCTTCGAAACCGTCACCCCGATGGTGTCGTTTTCGTTCTCGGTGGCAACCACCGAGGCGATGGCGATGCCGGCATAGGTGCTGTCGCCGCTGGAGGAGACGCTGTGGTCGAAGGTCGCCGTGCCCTCCAGGCCGTCGTCGTCTTCCGCCGCCGTGATCGTCACCGTCCGCGCGGTCGACCAGTTCGCGGTGGTGAAGGTGATCGATGCCGGGCTCCGCGTCAGATCGTCATCGCCACCCGAGACCTTGTCCACCATCACCGTCACGGAGGCGGTCGGCTGGGTATCCAGCACGATCGTGTAGGTGTCACTGCCGCCCTCGGGCGGAGTGACCGCCGTTTCAGAAACCGTCACCCCGATGGTGTCGTTCTCGGCCTCGGTGGCTTCCACCGAGGCGATGTCGATGTTGTTATAGGTACTGTCGCCGCTCGTGGCGCTGTGGGTGAAGGTCGCCGTACCCTCCAGGCCGTCGGCGTCCTCCGCTGCTGCGATCGTCACAGTCTGCGGCGACGCCCAGTTCGCGGTGGTGAAGACGATCGTGGGCGGGCTCCGTGTCAGACTCGCATCGCCCCCCGAGGCCTTGCTCACCGTCACCGTTACGTTCGCTGTCGGTTCCGTCCCCAGCACGATCGTGTAGGTGTCGCTGCCGCCCTCGGGCGGGTGCACCGCCGTCTTCGAAACCGTCACCCCGATGGTGTCGTTTTCGTTCTCGGTGGCAACCACCGAGGCGATGGCGATGCCGGCATAGGTGCTGTCGCCGCTGGAGGAGACGCTGTGGGTGAAGGTCGCCGTGCCCTCCAGGCCGTCGAAGTCCTCCGCCGCCGAGATCGTCACCGTCCGCGGCGTCGACCAGTTCGCGGGGGTGAAGGTGATCGTGGCAGGGCTCCGCGTCAGATCGTCATCGCCACCCGAGACCTTGTCCACCGTCACCTCCACGTCCGCCGTCGGCTGGGTATCCAGCACGATCGTGTAGGTGTCGTCGCCGCCCTCGGACGGGTGCACCGCCGTCTCCGAAACCGTCACCCCGATGGTGTCGTTCTCGGCCTCGGTGGCGGCCACCGAGGCGATGGCGATGCCGGCATAGGTGCTGTCGCCGCTGGAGGAGACGCTGTGGTCGAAGGTCGCCGTGCCCTCCAGGCCGTCGTCGTCTTCCGCCGCCGTGATCGTCACCGTCCGCGCGGTCGACCAGTTCGCGGTGGTGAAGGTGATCGATGCCGGGCTCCACGTCAGATCGTCATCGCCACCCGAGACCTTGTCCACCATCACCGTCACGGAGGCGGTCGGCTGGCTATCCAGCACAATCGTATAGGTGTCGCTGCTGCCCTCAAGCGGGGTGACCGCCGTCTTCGAAACCGTCACCCCGATGGTGTCGTTCTCGGCCTCGGTGGCGGCCACCGAGGCGATGGCGATGCCGGCATAGGTGCTGTCGCCGCTGGAGGAGGCGCTGTGGGTGAAGGTCGCCGTGCCCTCCAGACCGTCGAAGTCCTCCGCCGCCGCAATCGTCACCGTCTGCGGCGTCGACCAGTCCGCGGTGGTGAAGGTGATCTTGGGCGGGCTCCGCGTCAGATCCCCATCGCCCCCCGAGGCCCTGGTCACCGTCACCTCCACGTCCGCCGTCGGCTGGGTATCCAGCACGATCGTGTAGGTGTCGTCGCCACCCTCGGGCGGCCGCACTGACGTCTTCGAAACCGTCACCCCGATGGTGTCGTTTTCGTTCTCGGTGGCAACCACCGAGCTGATGGCGATGCCGGCATAGGTGCTGTCGCCGGTCGAGGAGACGCTGTGGGTGAAGGTCGCCGTGCCCTCCAGGCCGTCGTCGTCTTCCGCCGCCGAGATCGTCACCGTCCGCGCGGTCGACCAGTTCGCGGTGGTGAAGGTGATCGTGGGCGGGCTTCGCGTCAGATCGTCATCGCCACCCGAGACCATGTCCACCGCCACCGTCACGGAGGCCGTCGGCTGGCTATCCAGCACGATCGTGTAGGTGTCGCTGCCGCCCTCGGGCGGGGTGACCGCCGTTTCCGAAACCGTCACCCCGATGGTGTCGTTCTCGGCCTCGGTGGCTTCCACCGAGGCGATGGCGATGTTGTTATAGGTGCTGTCGCCGCTCGTTGCGCTGTGGGTGAAGGTCGCCGTGCCCTCCAGCCCGTCGGCGTCTTCCGCCGCCGTGATCGTCACAGTCTGCGGCGACGCCCAGTTCGCGGTCGTGAAGACGATCGTGGGCGGGCTCCGCGTCAGACTCGCATCGCCCCCCGAGACCTTGCTCACAGTCACCGTTACGTTCGCCGTCGGTTGAGTCCCCAGCACGATCGTGTAGGTGTCGCTGCCGCCCTCGCGCGGGTGCACCGCCGTCTTCGAAACCGTTATCGCCCCGGTGGCGTCATTATCGTCCTCGGTGGCGGCCACCGAGGCGATGGCGATGCTGTCATAGGTGCTGTCGCCGCTGGAGGAGGCGCTGTGGGTGAAGGTCGCCGTGCCCTCCAGCCCGTCGTCGTCCTCCGCCGCCGAGATCGTCACCGTCCGCGCCGTCGACCAGTTCGCGGTGGTGAAGACGATTGAGGTCGTCGGGCTATGCGTCAGATCGTCATCACCCCCCGAGGCCTTGCTCACCATCACCGTTACGTCCGCTGTCGGTTCGGTCCCCAGCACGATCGTGTAGGTGTCGCTGCCGCCCTCGGGCGGGTGCACCGCCGTCTTCGAAACCGTCACCCCGATGACGTCGTTCTCGTCCTCGATGGCGACCACCGAGGCGATGGCGATGCCGTCATAGGTGCTGTCGCCGGTCGAGGAGGCGCTGTGGGTGAAGGTCGCCGTGCCCTCCAGGCCGTCGGCGTCCTCCGCCGCCGCGATCGTCACAGTCTGCGGCGACGCCCAGTTCGCGGTGGTGAAGACGATCGTTGGCGGGCTCCGCGTCAGACTCGCATCGCCCCCCGAGGCCTTCCCCACCGCCACCGTCACGGAGGCCGTCGGCTGGCTATCCAGCACGATCGTGTAGGTGGCGATGTCGTCCTCTTCCGGGCGCACTACGGTCTCCGAAACCGTCACCCCGATGGAGTCGTTCTCGTCCTCGGTGGCGACCACCGGGGCGATGGCGATGCCGTCATAGGTGCTGTCGCCGGTCGAGGAGGCGCTGTGGGTGAAGGTCGCCGTGCCCTCCAGGCCGTCGGCGTCCTCCGCCGCCGCGATCGTCACAGTCTGCGGCGACGCCCAGTTCGCGGTGGTGAAGACGATCGAGGTTGTCGGGCTATGCGTCAGATCGTCATCGCCCCCCGAGGCCTTGCCTACCGTCACCTCCACGTCCGCCGTCGGCTGGCTCCCCAGCGCGATCGTGTAGCTGTCGCTGCCGCCCTCGGGCGGACGCACCACTGCCTTCGAAACCGTCACACCGATGGTTTCGTTCTCGTCCTCAACGGCGACCACCGAGGCGATGTCGATGCCGTCATAGGTGCTGTCGCCGCTGGAGGAGGCGCTGTGGGTGAAGGTCGCCGTGCCCTCCAGACCGTCGGCGTCCTCCGCCGCCGAGATCGTCACCGTCCGCGCCGTCGCCCAGTTCGCGGTGGTGAAGACGATCGAGGCCGGGCTCGCCGTCAGATTGTCGTCGCCACCCGAGACCTTGTCCACCGCCACCGTCACGGAAGCCGTCGGCTGGCTCCCCAGCACGATCGTGTAGCTGTCGCTGCCGCCCTCGGGCGGGGTGACCGCCGTCTTCGAAATCGTCGCCCCGATGATGTCGTTTTCGTCCTCGATGGCGATCACAGAAGCGATGTCGATGTCGTCATAGTCGCCGTCGATGCTCGTGGCGCTGTGGGCGAAGGTCGCCAGGCCTTCCAGCCCGTCGTCGTCCTCCGCCGCCGAGATCGTCACCGTCTGCGCCGTCGACCAGTTCGCGGTGGTGAATGTGATCGAGGTCGGGCTCGCCGTCAGATCCACATCGCCCGGAAAGCCCAAGATGCCATCCTTGGCCACCGCCACCGTCACGTCCGCCGTCGGCTGGCTATCCAACACGATCGTGTAGGTGTCGCCGCCGCCCTCGGGCGGGCGCACCGCCGGCTTCGAAACCGTCACTCCCGCCGACGTTTGCGCATCAGCGGGGGTGAAGACCCCGAGCAGCAGAACGACTGCCGCGCCGCAAACCGTCGCCGCGAGAGCGCCTGGGAATCGGATTTTGGGGTAAGCCAAGAAACCACTAACCGTGCTGGCAAGATTGCCAAAAAACGGTCGCGCCTCGTGCCGATCGTTCACCCAAAATTGCCATGCGTCAAATTCATTTGGCCAGCGTCGCGCAATACCGGAGGTCCAGACCGAAACCCTCCGCGCCAGCGACGTTAGCACCGCATTCGGCAGTTTGATATGAGTGGTACGTTTAGATTCGATGTAAATTGGGTGTATTTTAGTAAATTTTTTATTAGTATTGGTCTGAGATGGCAGCACGACTGCCGCAAACCCGTGGTTGGGCGGATTCCATAGCTGCCGCGATGACCGCGCCAACCCTCTCCGCCGCGTCGATAACATGCGCATCCGCAAGGTGGGCGTAGCCTGCCATCGCGCGGAGTCTGAAATGCCCGACGAGCCGGTCGACGAGCGGCACGCCGTCAGCCGACAAAACCGCCTGACTTACGGCGGTAAGGCGCCGGCTGCCGAGCTTCGCGTCCGTGCAGACCGCGCGTCAGCGGGTCACGAGGCTGTAAGTGCCCCGGCCTTTGGCGCGGAACGGAAGAAGGAACGCATCGGAATCGCCCGCATCGAGCAGCGCGGCGTCGTTCGCCCGCGCAGCTTGGCCGAGCGGCACCACGCGCGGACCGGTTTTCGAATCGGGAAGGTTGAAGGCGTCCTCACCGATATCGCGCCAGCACAGATTGAGCGCTTCGCTGCGGCGGCAACCGGATCGCCGCGACAGCCTCGGGCCGTTCCGCCTCGCGGGCGTCGAGCGCGCATCCGAGCCGGGCCCAGCTCGTCAAGGTCGATGAGCCGCGCGACATCGTTGCGCGGGTTCTTTGCAATGCCAAGGCAGTGTTTGGAGTCGCGCTCGTGCTAGTTCTTTTGGATCGCTTCGGCGTGGATTTCACGCGTCATTTCATCCCGTCCGCGACATTTCATCCCACTTTGAGCTGACCTGACTTGAAGGCTCACCGGGACCGTCAATGGTTCGACCCGGTGACCGGTTCGGGATTGTGTTTTTTCATTTGGAGGGAAATTTATTCCGATCATCGCCGCCTGGGCGCATGCGCCGGACCGCGGCGTTTTCCGCCTGGAGCATTATGGCGGCCAGGTTTCCGGCCCGGTCGGCGTCATAACAGCAGATGACGGTCTCGAGCTGGAACCCTTTTCTCCGTTCCGGCATACCGCCGGTGGCTCCGGCGGTGGAGATGATGATGTCGATCCGTACCCCCTCGTCGTGGGTCCATGCCGAAGGGGCATCGATGGCTCCCTCGACGTGGAGCGCGGTTCCGGGAAATGTCCGTCGTGCGATCCAGAAGAAATGTCGCGTACGACATTTCGACTGGCTCCGACCGGCTCTCGGACGTCATTTCGCGACAAGAACGACTGCGTCACGCCCGGACGCCAGAAACCCAGGATTCGCTCGGGCGACACCGGTCCGAATACCCTGCTGTCAATCGGGAACGTCCCGTCACCCCTCAGAATCACCCCCCGATCGACCTTCTCCGCAATGCGTTTGATGACCGGAATGCCAGATGGATTGTCCGCACTGCACAAGATCGAATCGTAACCGACCCACACGGGCAGCTCCGGCAGGCAGATGGTCGCAAACTCCGCGACCGAAGGATCCGACTTGAAGTACAGGCCTAACGGCACACTGCCCGATACGTTGATCAGCAACCGGTCCCGGTAGAGCGACACGCCGCCGGCACAGGCACATGTAAACACGACAGTTGCGAAAACGCAGATTGTCCTACGTCCGAAGAACCGCTCGATTCGCGATTTCCGGCGGCAGCTTTTACTATGCACGGCAGTAGGGACCGGCTGTTCCCGCGATCTTCCCGCTTTCATCCACGAGAATCCGGTGTATCGGAGATGACCGGTCATCCGGGATGAACACGATTGACAGGGAGTCCGGATGATCGATCCCGGGGCCGAGAACGTTGGGCAAGACGATCCTGACCGAAGTGCCTTGCGGTTGCCTGAGGAATGGCTCGGACAACACCCGCCTGGCTAACGTGTTCGTATTCGCATCGAGTGCAATCGATCTTTCGATCAAGGTGTCATAGACGATGTTTCGGTGAATTGCGGCCCGAAGTTCGGGCAGGTCGCCACTTTCCCGTTCACTGTCGCGCAAGTCGCCGGTCAGTTCGGGCGAAACCGTTTCGCGTTCATGATCGTTTTCGGAAAGTTCGATTTCACCGCCACACACTTCGGATCGCCGCGCGGAACTGGCACGTTCGAAATCCACTTCATGACCCAGGCCGTCTCCCGGCCGTCGTTCCGCCATCGATCGCCCAGGACCTGCCTGACCGGCGTTCCGGAAGAGGAACACAGACAGCATCCAGGCGCCGGCCCGGATCACACGTTGCAGAGACCGCCAGAGACTGCCACGCCTGGGTAAGGCGACAATCGAACCCGTTGCCGATGACACGGGTCCGCCGTCTTCCGCCCCTTCGGGAGCGAGACCGTTCGTTTTTTGGGCAAGGCCGGCTTCCTGATCCCTTTTCGTTGCCGACTCCGGATACTCCGTCATCCGGCCCGCCTCGGCGCGGTTGCTCGAAACGGAAACGGACACCTTGCGCACACCGCGTGGGTCGGTACGGGTCTCGTCCGCTTCGATCTTTTCGTGCATTGGATCGACGTCACCGGCAGCCTCGACGGCAGCTTTGCTTTCAATTCCTCCGTGATCGACTCCATCGTGATCCGGCCGTTGATCCGGGACCGCCTTTTGCATCCGCTTCGCGCGTGGAAGCAGCCTTGTCATGTCCGTCTCGATCGCGCCCAGGTCTTCCGGCACGTCGGATGCGAGTGCGCAGCCATCCTGATCGCCGGTGACCTGCACCTCCGGATCCGGCCTTGTTTCGCCTTCGGTTGAATGCGGGCCGGCGGGCTCGACGCTTTGCCCGGTTAGCCCGCCTTCTTCGGAGCTTTTGCGATGTTCGTTCGGCCCGCGGCATGCGCCCGTTTCATCTCCGGGCAGCGGTCGCCGACCTGGGTCCCGCGGCCGGGAACCATCGGCGGACTCACCTGGTATAGGTTCAGGTTTCCCGCCTGTCGTTTTCCCGGTCTCGGTCTGCCCTTCGGATCCGAATGCGTTCCCCGCCTCGGCAGGCCCGGTCGAACCGGGGCGATCCGGTTGATCCGGTTCCGGGCGAGGCCCCTGCCCCGGCGCTGGATCGGCATGGGTCTCCCGTTGCCGGGATTCCCTGTCCGATGCACGTTTCGTGCCTTCCCCCTCCTTCCCCCTGTTCGCGTTCCCGATCCGCTCCTGCATGTCGCCGCGGGTGAACCAGATGGCTTTCGACGCAAGTATCGGAGCCATTCCTGTCGTCAGGATGATTGCCGATTCCGGCGGCAGCTTCCGAAGTTCCGACGGTTGAATCAATTCCGTCTCCCGAAGCTGGTTGGAAACCGAAGATCCCGCGCTTCCCGAGAACGGCATGAATATCTGGCTGCTTCTCTGGCGGGACGACGATGCCGTCACGACCGTCCTCCTCCCGATCATGCGGCACAGCGCCTGGGCCTGGACCGCGTTTTGAACAGGTCCGATCACGACCGCGTCGACCGAGTTTTCCCAGGCGCCCGCTCCGTGAGGGCCATAGCACTCCACCAGCTGCTGATAGGACTGGAATATCTGCATCAGGTGGATGCCGTAGGCGCGGCCCTCGTCGCGCATGGAAACCAGGTGGTCCATCCTTCGAAGCGCCCGGGCCTCGTCAATGATGAACAGCCGGTGGTCGGACTCGCCGTCGACCGTTCCGGAGACCGAAACCCTGATCGCCCGAACAAGGCTCCCGATGAGCAGACGTGCGATTTCCGGCGCGTTCCGGCTGACCTCCGTCGGAATCCGGATGTAGATGTCGGTCTTCGGGTCAAGGACACGCGCGACGAGTTCCGGTCCTGACAACCTTCCCGACTCGACAAAACCGCGCGTCGTCGTCTTTCCGGTCCACTCGAGGCCGTTGACCACGGTCGCGACGATACTCGAGAACTGCCGGTCTTCCGTGTGGGCCATCTCGGCAAGCCCGACAGAAATGTAGTCCTGGTCCGAGTCCCCTTTGGCGTATTCGTCCGCCGCTTCAAGGAACTCCGCCCGAATGGCGTCCGGAGGACGCGCAAGGCAACGATAAGCCGCGGCCGGAACATTGCCGGCTTTCCCGAGGTCATGGATATAGGCCAGGAGCGCGGTGAGCAGCCGAAGCGCCTTGCGGTGGAAAAAGGCCGCAGCGTCCGACCGATCCTCGCCCGACGTGATCAGGCTGAATTCGGCCAGGTCGGAGAACACCGTACCGTCTTTCGGGCAGATCGTCGTCAACAGCTTGATCGGGTCGAGACCCGCCTCGGCAGTGATCAGCCAGGGTCTCCGCCCGGACGCGCGCCTGACCCCCGCAGACAGGTCGTAGATCTCGCCCTTCGGGTCGATAACGATCAGCGGCCCGGCGTAGGTCAGCGCATTGGGAATGGCAACGCCGGACGACTTGTAGCTCCCGGATCCCGAGAATATTAGGCTGTGGGCGTTGCCTTTCCCAGGATCAAGCGTGATCAGCCGGCCCTTGCCCTGGCGACCCCAACTTTCCCGGTCTCCCGCGTCGAAGTCCCGGTTTTTCCGCGGGTCGGTCAATTCCCCGAGGATGATCCCGCCTTCGGTCGAGAACCGGCGCCGGACATCGTCGGGCGTGGCCCATTCCGCGTCTGACAGCACCCGGACCGGCCGCGCCCGCGCCCTGGATCGGGCGAGATCGTGAATGCGCTGCAGAAAGGCCATGAGCTGGTAGGTGGCGACCGATACACATGACACCATTGCCAGGGCTGACACGGACAGCCGCGCGATTTGGTACGGTGTCGGTTGCAGTCCCCCAAATGGAACCAGCCCGATCTCGTTGAAAAGGACCCGGAGATTGTGACCGACCGACACGCCTCCTGACAAATCGGTGTGTGGGGACAACAGGATCCCGAGGGCCCAGATGACGACGAGTCCGGACCAGGTTCCGGGACATGACCTCGGGTTCGGATTTCCGGCGAGAAAGGGAATACAGGCCGCGGGAAGCACGGCGAGAATAACCGGTTCAACCCAATGGGCAGGCCAGGGCGCATGATGCACAAGTGCAGTGAACCCGGCGAAGGGCGCTCCGACGAGCACCAGGACGGCGGCGGTCCATCGAATGATTTCCTGGGGAGCGCGGGTCAAACGACTGCGGGAATCTTGCCCGGCGAAAGGTTTGCAGGCACGCGCGGCCATGGCCAACAGCGCCTCTATTCCCTGTGCCGGGGTTAACCCAACCACCGGATTCCGTCGGTATCGATGTCCGAAACCGCGAGACCGATGACCGCGGCGGCGGCAATCGGTGGTGCGAGCGGAAACCTTGACCGAAACACCGGGCGGTCTCGGCGAACCGCATAGGTCACCGCGGTCACCGCGCCAGCCAGCAGCAATGTCACTGCGAAGACCGGCAGGTTCCTTGACCCGGCCAGCACGCAAACGAACATCAGCGCCCAATCCCCTGCGCCGGGTTTCCGAAGCAAGCGCAGGCAGACGAGGCAAGCCATTGAGAGCGTCATGGCCGCTGAGACGGCGACGGCCGCGAAGACCTCCGTGACACCGCCGTTCAGCCAGATCAACCACAAGGCAGCCAGTCCCATGACCGCCAGGGTTTCGTACTCGATAACGAAACGCCGACAGTCGACCCAGGACAGGCGCAGCGCGGCCGCTGCCAGGACCAGGTATCCGGCTGCCTCCATCATCACTCGGGGTCCGGGCGGAAGGTTGCCGTCAGTTGCGCACACCAGGGTGCCGGAAGAACCATTTCGCAAATCGGCATTGGGAGGCGAAGTGCATGCGCCGCCAACCGGTCACGGCGGGCAAATCCGATCAGCTCCTCCTGAATTCGCGCGATCTCCTTGAGGATCGAAACCTTGTCTTCAAGGATGACGGCAAGTTCGGGGAATCCGCGGCGCACCGGCACCCCTGGGTCGTCGATCATGGCCTCCAGGCCCGTCCAGCCCGTTGCCGCGCCGCCGGTCCCTGGAATGTTCATGAACCCGGGCACGGCAGTCATGCCGTTCGGCCCCGGTGCGACTTCGCCCGGCGTGAGCGAATTGACGCTGCTTCCGCCGCCGGCCACGGGTAGCGGATCGCAAGGGGCGCTCGAGGCCAGGACGGCCGCAAGGGCGGCGCTCAACAACCGGTGCATGAGTTCGTCGCCAGCGTATCGGTGACGATTGTCGGTGACGTCAGTGAGCCGTTGATGACTGCATGGCCCATTGTCACATCGCCGAGGATCAGGGAATTCGCCGACAACTCCTGGTCGACCACCAATGTCGTGAAGTCGGCTGGTCCCGACACGACCAGGCTTGCCGCCGTTGTCGTTTCAATGACCGCCGAATCCGCGGTCACAATATCCGCGTAGACAGTTGCTGCGTCGATTTCCGATGCCTCGAGACGCTCCGCAGTGAGGATGCCGTTCACCGACAGGTCCCCGTTGACTCCAAGGCTACCCGCCTCAAGGGTTCCCGCGACCGCCAAATCCCCGGAAAGGGAAACCCGTTCCGCTTCGAGGCTGGCGATACCCGTGACCGCGTGACCGTTCATCTCAAGCGCCGCCTCGAGCCTGTTGAGTTCGGGTCGTCCGGGGACGGCAAAACGGTGGAGATAAGGAGATACGTGAAGCTCGTCCGAAACATGCCGAACAGCCCCGATTTCGCCCCGGAACCCGTCTCCGGTCGCAGCGATGATGTTCCTGATGTCATAGGTGAATTCCCAGCCACGGAGTTCTTCAGGCGCGTGAACATCGACCCTGCCGACCAGCTGTGCGTAACTGTCCGGCCGCGGGACCGATCGCACGATCCGATCGGTCGATGAATCCGTCAGCAATATCACGAACAGGTCACGGTCGGTCGGCGCGTGCAGGAACACGCGTACCGACTGTCGAAGTGGCGTCGTCGGGATCCCTGGTTGAGATACGCTGCCATCGGCAATCATGTCGGCCCAGCTCAGTTCCTCGACCCGGGACGCGGACGCTGCAACCCTGGGCTGCAGCGCCAGGAAATCGACTTCCACCCATTCTCCCACGTCATCCGCAAGGCGCGAAAGCTGGCCCGCCGTCCGTTGGACCGCCTGCCGATCCATGAAACCGGCGACAACCCGTGAACCGGCCGAAAAGAGAGCTCCCAGGACAACCAGCATCAGGACCGTTTCGGTCAGGTTGGTCCCGCGTCGGCGACATCGCCAGGCCACGATCAGGGAGCGCATCCGACACACTCCTGTTCGACCGACAGATGACCGGCCGAGACCCTCCCGTGAACCCTTACCGAACCGGCAACGACGTCCTCGATCATGGCAGGGGAAAGATCGATCACCTCGTCCGCCAACGAAACCAGGATTCGGGCTCCGAGGCTGGTCTCCACCGCCACCTGTCCCCCGTCCAGGGTATCGGCGGCCAGGGTGAGCAACAGGTCGAGCTGTTCGGCGTGCAACGTTCCGGGCCCGAGTGTCGGCGATCCGGACGGAACCGTGATTGCCATGGTAACCGGGGTACCGGCGTCGCCGATCTGTCCCGTGATGCTGGCAATTCGTCCGGTTGCGTCCCCTTGAATGACGGCCTCGCCCGCAACCGCCTTCTGAAATCCCGCTGCAGAATCCGTACGTGCGCCCGCCCACCGGCCCGAAACCGCAGTCACCGGTCCGACCTGCAGGAGGCGACTGGCTCCAAGGTCGGCATGCATGTCCGGCATGTCCCTGCGAACGAGCTCCGGCCGCGACTCCGGAATTTCACCAAGCGTGAGGATGAGCGGCGAGGCGACACGGTCCCTGCCCAGCCATTCCCCGACCCGGTTTCCGAGCGCAATGGCCGTGCCGGGTGGCAGGGACTGCCAGGTGAAGACCAGCACATCGTCGCCGTTCGCGGCGCCTCTGTATTCGTATTCGATCTCGCGCCGGACGGTTACGTGCGGCAGCGAACCGTTGGCGACCGGATCGGCCCCTGTCACCGAGGCCGAATCCGCGATCATCCTGATCTGGCGGAATATGGCGGCTGCGGTTGCATCGGAGACGTCCCGTTCGAATCCCGTGGCCAGCCTGTCCATGACGAAAGCGGCGGCCAGGAGCGCAATCAGCATTGTCAGCAACGCGAGCCCCCTTCGCCTTGCCGGACGAAAACGGATCCAGGCATTCATCCGATCACCGTGCGAATGCCCGGGGCATGGCAGGAGGGCAGTTTTCGGTCATGTCAACGGAAAGTCAGCGCGACGTCGTCGTCGTCGTCGCATGCCGCGGAAATTTCCGAAATCGACGCAGGCATCGTCAGTGCGGACCCGCCGATCGTGATCCCTGCCAACGAGGATTCTTCCGAGTCCTGGTCCGCGTAGTTCGACACCAGGTCGATGCAATTGGCTTCCGACATCGCCTCGATCGTGACGTCGAACGTGTTGCCATCTCCCTCGATCGCGACATTGTCACCGAATGGCGTGACGATGCTGATCGTCGTGTTGTCATCGGCGTCGGTCGCCGAGCGCCGTCCCTTGGACGGAATCATCTTCGCGTCCTCGAGGGTCTCGATCAGGTCTTCGCTGCCGTAGGATGCCCCGTTCCGGTGCAGGTCCGAGACCGCGGCAAAGACCTCGTTGACGAGTAGGGACGTTTGAAGCCGTTTCTGCCTGTTGTCGACGTTGTTGTACGCGAGGACCGCTCCGGCCAAGACGACGGCAGCGAGCGTCAGGTAGAGGAGGAAGTCGACAAGACTGACGCCGCGCCTCCGTTGAAGGAAGCACGACACTGGATTCGCGGCCGGAAAAGTTCCTGAAATCGTGGTCGTCATGAAAGGTCTCCTCACAGGAATCATTGGATGAGTGATGTCATGTTCACCATGACGAAAGCGGATGAACCGATGATGCCTGCCGCAACGATCAGCAGGCCTATGCGGAGCAGCTTCACCATCGTCTCGACCTTCTCTTCGAGGCGATCCAGCCAGGTGTTCGCGTATCGGCTGAAACGCGGCACCCAGTCCCTTTGACCGGCATAGGCGCGGAGGACCACGTTCAGCTCTGGGTCCGGAAATCCGTGGCCCGCGGCGATGGCCGCGCTGCCGATATTCGTTCGATCCGACCATTCGGCGATCGCAAGGATCCTGGATCGGGAATAGGGTGGCAGGGAGTTGGCCAGGTTCAGGAGAAAGGCCCTGTTGATTTCGTGTCCGACCCTGGCGTTCTCGATCAGGACAAAGGTGAAGGTTGCGCCGGTCCGGAGTCGGTAAAGGGAAAAAGGCGGAATCCTGTCGAGCCAGGCCCTTCCGGGGCCGGTATGGTTTCGTTCGACCCATTTCCAGACTGCTCCCGCGGCCAAGACCAATGCGGCCACGACGTGAACGTTGTTCGCGATCCATATGGCTGTCACGGCGACCAGGCGGGAGGCGGGAGGCCAGTCGGACACCGGCGCGAGGGTCGCCATGGTCGGAAACAGGTTGGACCCGAGCGAATAGAGAAGAACGAACACCAGCAGGAACAGGAACGCCGGCCACATCAGGGCCTGCCTGATCGCCTTCGCGATTTTCTCGTCCACGCTCGACAGGCGGGCCGCGGCCCGGAAGATGCTGGCATCCGATGCCGAACCGAACCTGGAAAACAGCATCGCCTCCGATTCGGGCACGTAACGGGCAACCGAACGGGCGAAACCGTCCGTCCTGAGCGCGGCCCTGAGTCGGCCGAGAATGTCCTGGAGTTTTCGGTTTCCGGAGCCGTTGATGTCTGCCACGAGCGGAAGCGCCCGATTGAGTTCCATGCCGCTGTCAAGGAGATCGCTGATCATCCTCCAGGTCCGCGCCCTTACGGATCTGCGAAAGACGAGGCGCGCATGGATATGGTCAAGATCCAGGGACATGGGACCCCCATCCCGGCCACGAACGGCAGCAACCTACCCGGCGTCCATGTTGCACGCGCGAGGCCTCACCGCCGCAGCCCCGGCCGCACCTGCCATCCGTGGTCATGCCATGACCCTTCCGCAAACCGGGATGGCGATTGCCTGCCGGCAGTTTTCCGGTTGTCATTTCGGGCCGGGCGAAACCGGGCCCTGGCGGGCCGGAACGTGGAGGGCTGCGCCACGTCCGGGGACGGCATGTGCGCCTAATCCGCAAGGGCTTCGATCCAGTTGCCGAGGATTTCGCTCCGGCCGGCATCCACGAGAGAAATGTCCGCGCCTTTTTTTCGCGTCCGGCCGCGCACCTGTCGCGGAGTTCCTCCGGAATCTCGATCAGCCCGTTGGTCCGGACCGGGTATTGTACGGCCTTCGCCAGAGCCTGAACCTGAGAAATCCGAGCCATCGTCCTGCTCCGCCCGTCGCTACTCGATCCTGACATCGGTCCCGTCGGGCGCCGTCAGGACGACCCCTTCGTCACTGACGGCGGTCACCCTGTACCCGGGGGCCACTTCGTCCGCCTCGCGAACCGGGCCGATCACTCCGTCGACCTTCAGGATTGCCACCCGTTCCCCGCCGACCTGCCTGGTGACCGCGACCAGTTCGAAGACCGGAGCCTCGACCGGTCCCGCATCCGGTTCGTCGGAAAGCGCCTCCGTTGCTTCCGGATCGACCTGCGGGCTTTCAACCCCGATTCGTTTTTCGTCTATATCGTATTCAAAAAGCTCAGTAAGCCGCCGATTGTTTTCATGGATTTCCAACAGGGCCGTCTGCGATTCGCGGCAAATGGCCAGGACATGACGCTCGATTGCGAGAAGCGAAAGTGCGTCGGTCGGATTGGTCAGATCCGCGTAAGCATCCTGTAACACCTCGAAAGGACAGAGAAAAACAAGGTCTCGCTGTTCTTCCGCCGATGCCTGGCCGCTCCATGAAACCGTCGCGAGACAGGCCGAAATACAGTTCCCGAATTTGATTCTTGAAATCATTCCGCAAAAATGTTCTCTTTTTGTTCTCTTGTCAACCACACGTAACCGAATTTCTGGAGAACGCGATGAAAAGAGAATTCTCACACCATGTCCGGCCCCGTCACGGGGGATGCCGGATTGGCAGGCCGCATACCGGCATCAGGGCAGGGACCTGGCTGACCGTATTGACCACCGCGATCGTGCCGCCGGGTCATCTCCAGCTGCACGCGGCCGGTCTCGACCTCGACGGTCACTTTTTCGGCGAGGCCATTCGGTCGAAGGAACGCGCGGCCGAGTTGTACGTCTCGGCGCTTCAGTTGGTTGCCGGCGAATTCCTCGATCTGATCACGGGGGATGTCACGGGAACCCTTCGCGATCGTCTCGCGGACGGTGACACGTCACTGCCGCACACACAGGGCGGCCTTGCAGAAGCCGACCGGCTCAGGTTCCATGCCCTCGGACTTCGGGTTGCCGCGGCCGGCGGACAACTGGCCGCCTGGGTGTCAAGTCCAGTTCAAAACTGACCCAGGATTCGCGTTCAAAATTGACCCACCCTTTCCCGGCTGCCTGGTGTCGTCGGACATCGGCAGGAGGGCGGGTGATGGCGGGAACTGGCCGCAGGCCAGCCCGCTGCGAGCGCAAGCGAGCCCCACCCGGATTTCAACACCGCAGTGAACGCGACGACTGACCCGTTCGCGAGGCCCCGGCGCCGCAGGCGCCCCCTTCTCTCCGGCCGTCAGGCCGGAGGAATCAAAATAGTGAAAGAATCGGTGTTGTGGTTGTCCTGTGGTGCCTGTGGGCGAGAAGCACGCGAGTGTGGTCAACGCGGTGGGCGAGGCGCCAGCCTCGTCCACGGCTTGTCCACACGTCCCGCAGGGCGCGGGCTGGCCCGAAGGGCTCGTCCACAACTCCACAGGACGCTCCCCGATCGATGCAGGGCGGCACGGCAAGGCAGGCGCTCCCTCAGCCTCAGCCGCCGTTCAACGGCGGCTGTCTGTTGCGCTTGCGCTGGGACTCGCCCTTGAGTTCGATGCGATAGGCGTTGTGGACGATGCGGTCGAGGACCGCGTCCGCGATCGTGGGCTCTGCGATCTCCTGTGGCCAGCGATCCACGGGGATCTGGCGGACGCAGTTCGCCTGCGACGACTGGAAGAGGTGGCCCCTGCAGCGCGACAATCAGGATGAGAGGCACGAGTTGACGGCCGCCGAAAGAAGGTTTTTCGCCCCCTCCCGCACTTTCTGGCATGGTATGGGCGATGACACCGCCGTCATCTGATGCGTTCCTTGCCGGATCCTGTTCCACGGACGCCCGGTCACGCCGCCTGGCGCGCCGTGGCGCATGACCCGCGCCACCCGTTTCCCGGCCGGCGTATTGCGGTGCATCGATACGGAGGATTCCTCTATGCATGGTAACGTTACCGCGCGGCCGGAGGCATGCCGGACCATCAGTCCCGGCCGAAGCCGAGCGGTGGATCGTTGGCCTCGAGCTCCGACAGGTCGATCGAGAGAAAGGCGTCGGCCGCCCGGGCATAGGGGCTGTCTTCAAGGTTTGGCGGCACCCTGTCGCGGCGATCCCGGACCTGCTCCTGGATCTCGACCAGGGCGGCGACATGCCTGCGCCACCGCTTCCGCATGCTGCGCTCTTCCTTCGGCTTGCGGTAATGGACGACGACCTGCCTGCCTTCGGCCCGGAGCCTCTCCTTCACCCGTTCCCGGTAGCGCCGCTGCTTTTGTGCCGGTGTCAACGCCATGACGATCTCTCCCCCTGTGTGTTTCGCCCTGTATTCACTGGTCGGCAGACGGCCCTCCCGGGCCATGCGGCCCGCTTTCCGGTAATCGGCCTCCAGGGCCGTGGAAGCCGCGCTCAAGGTCATTTCGCCGCGCTGTCGGTGCTGACGCTGCGGAGTTTCACGGCGGTGTCCGCCGCCGGCGTCGCGACGTCGGTTCCGCGCTGGCTGGACAGCTGGCGCCTGCGTCGGATCCTCTGCGACCACGACGCTGCCCTGCCCGCGAGCCTGCGGCGAGTGTTCAGCTGCGGTGCCGGAACCGCCAGCTCTCGTTCCCGGTTTCGATGATATCGCAGTGATGGGTGAGGCGGTCGAGCAGCGCCGTGGTCATCCTCGGGTCCCCGAACACCTCGGCCCATTCCTTGAAGGGGAGGTTGGTGGTGATGATCAGGGGCGTGTGCTCGTAGAGGCAGGAGACGAAGTGGAACAGGAGGTGCCCGCCGGCGCGGGCGAAAGGCAGGTAGCCGAGTTCATCCAGAATGATGAAGTCCCGACGGCGCATGGCCTCGGCGAGACGGCCCTGGCGGCCGTCGCGCTGTTCCTCCTCCAGGAGATTGACCAGCCCGACGGCGTTGAAGAACCGGCCTCGGGCGCCGCGGCGGATGCAGGCCCGCGCCACCGCCACCGCGAGATGCGACTTTCCGGTGCCGGTTCCGCCGATCGCCACGACGTTGCGCGGCGGATCGAGGAAGGAACCGTCCGCGAGCTGGCGCAACTGCCGCTCCTCGACAAGGCTCTGCGTGAAGTCGAAACCGTCGAGTTCCTTCGCCGCAGGCAACTTGGCGACCGACAGCTGATACTTGATCGAGCGCGCCTTCTTGTCCGCAACCTCCGCCTTCAGCAGCGTACCGAGGATCCGCTCCGGGGGATGGCCGCGTCTGGCCGCGTCGGCGAGCACCTCGTCGTAGACGGCCTTCATGCCTTTCAGGCCGAGCGTGCCCATCAGTTCCAGGATGTCCTTGCGTCTCATTCGGGGATCTCCCTCAGGCTGTCATAGCGGCCGCAGTCGGCTTCCGGCTCGACGCTCAGGCGAAGCCGCTCGGGAAGTTCGATCCGTGGTGCCGGACCGGGGTCGCGCCGTCGCGACAGGATGTTCAAGACCACGTCGGCGGAGACGGCGCCGCCTTCCAGCGCGTCGCCGCAGGCCGCGCACACCTCGTCGAGCCCGTCCTCGAGCACCGCGGCAAGGATCCGTGCCATCTGCCGATCACCGTCGTCGAAGGCGCCAAGCCTGTCCTTCACCGCCCCGAGCGCTTCCGGCAGAGCCCCGTTGCGGAACGGGGCACCGTTGCGCAGCGCGCCGGGCTTGCGCGCGAGCACGGGCACGTAGTGGAGCCAGTCGTAGACCGTCCTGCCGCGATCGAAGCTGCGCGGGTGGCTGCCGACCAGTTCGCCGTCAAGGCGGACATCGACACGGTCCGCATAGGCGAACACTTCCGCCGCCTTCTGGGCCGCCCGCGCCTCGGCGCTGTAGCGGTTGCCGTCGAAGTGCACGAGGCAGGTCCTGGAGACGCCCCGGCTCAGCGGGCGGTGGCCGTCGAAGGGCCCCGGAAAGGGAATCAGGCAGCGGCGCTCCTCGCGCGCGAACACCTCCCGGATCGTCAACTCGGGGTCGTCGGGATGCGGATGCTCCCGCGCATGCCTGCGACAGCTCTCCTCGAGCCAGTCGTTCAGGTCGTCGAGGCTGTCGAAGCGCGGTGGCTCACAGAACAGCCGCTCGCGAATGTCGCGGACCTGGTTCTCGACCTGGCCCTTCTCCCACGCCGCGTTCGGCGTGCATGCCACCGGATCCACGAGGAAGTGCCCGCACATCTCCAGGAAACGGGCGTTGAACTTGCGCGTCCGCCCCGCGAAGATGACGTCGACCACCGTCTTCATGTTGTCGTAGATGCCGCGCTGGCAGGAACCTCCGAACAACTGGAACGCCCGGTTGTGGGCGTCGAAAACCATCTCCTGGGTCTCGCGCGGATACGCACGCACGAAGCTCATGCGGCTGTAGCACAGACGCATGTGCGCCACCCTGAGCCGCACCGTCGTGCCGCCGATGACCGCCCATTCATGGCTCCAGTCGAACTGGTAGGCCTCGCCCGGATCGAACGCCAGAGGAACGTGGGCGCCCGACACGCCGCCGCCCTGGCGCCGTTTCCACGCGGCCGCGTAGCGGCAGACGGCACTGTAACTCGCATCGCATCCCTGGTCCGCGAGCTGCCCCCAGATCCGCTTCATGCTCAGGCGGTCACGCCGCTTTGTCTCCTTGTCGGTGTTGGCCTCCAGCTTCCGCTCGAGCTCCGGAATGAAGTCACCGAGCTTCGGATGAGGCTGGTCCGGACGCCGGTACTTCGGTGCCGACTCCCCGGAGCGCAACACCTTGCGAACCGTGTTGCGCGACACGCCCATCGACTTCGCAATCGAGCGAATGGACTTCCCTTGAACGTGCCACGCACGCCGAATCTTGCCGATTGTCTCCACTGACACCATCTCTTCTGCCTCGCTGAAAATGTTGCGAGGCAGTCGTTTCCATCGGATCAGGGGGGTGGGTCAATTTTGAACGCGAATCACCCCAAAAGTGGGTCAATTTTGAACGCGATTCCACAGCCTGGGTCGTTCCCGGCAGCCTTCGCGGCAACGTGAACATGGTGGACTGCCACGCGACGATCAAACCGGCAGTCTCTTGCGAGGGCGTGAGTGTGTGTCCGGCGGCGGCGTAAGGATTCGACTGTGCGGGCCGTGGGACCTGGCATCACATGCGTGGGAGCCAAGACCGGGGCCAACGACCGGGCTGTGCGGACCCCGCTCCGGGCGGCAAACTGCCGGTTCTTCACGCCATAGCCCTGTGAGAGCCGAATTTGCCAACGCGGCTGCAACCGCCGGACTGCGCTCGAACGCATCAATTTCCTTTTTGACCGTGTCAACTGCATGGAGGGCCATTTCCATCCGCGACTGGACGAAGGCGGGGCTGCACTGTACCTGGCCGTCGTGGTGATGATGGCGGCAGCACTGGAGCATGTCCGGGCTAACCGGACCAAAATGATGTGTGATGCGCTTCTTTGTCGGGGCGCCCTGTTTGAAAAACACCTGAGACCCGAACCCGGCAGCTGTTGGGGATGAGTACCGGACCCGACGCCGGGTGAGGCTGAATTCGCGTTATCTGGTCCGGATCTAACTGTTGCGCCGCGCGCCCGTCAGACGGTTTTGTCCTGCATCTCTTGGGGGACGTCACGGGTCGTCCGGAAGAGGACCGTCTATCGAGTGATGAACAGGCGGAAAAATCCTTGAAGTGTCAATTTACACTCAGCCGGAACCAACCCCCGCATCGATGTCATGCTACGTCGGAAGGCGCGACGACAATACGCCGCCAGACGGCACGACCCAAAGACAGGATGCCCGTGTACTTCTTCACCGATATCCTTCGCGCCGGCGAAAAGCACGAGCGTGTATCAGCGACCGCTGCTTCGTCCTTGCGTGTCTTGAACTCGAACGTCAATCAAGGTCCGTCAGGACCTTACCTTGGCGTAAATCAAGCAATCCCGTGGCTCTGAGGAGACGTTGGGGAAGACTGCAAAACGACGGAGAACTCCTTCGAACTCCATTCCTGCCTTCCGCATGACTTTAGCCGAAGCGGAATTGTCAGAGTCGCAATACGCCGAGGCGCGCCAACAGCCAGGTTGATTTAGCGACCAGTCCACCAGTGAAGACAGAGCTTCGGTCATGTAGCCGCATCCCCAACTGGGTCGGGCGAGAACGTAGCCGAACGCGACCTGAGGGCCTTGCGGTCGCGCATCAATCATACCGATCGGGTTGCCGGGGTTATCGTGGAGTTCAATGACGTATGCGAAAGTGGTTCCTTTGGACCATGCCTCAAGGCAGTGCTGGAGGAACCCTTCCGTATCCTGCACACGCTGGTGAGCCTGCCAACTCAGGAATCGCACCACCTCGGGATCGGTCGCATAGGTAGTGAAAATCGGTTCCGCATCTTTAAGTTCCGGCTTTCTCAAGCGTAGACGAGCGGTGGAGAGCAGGAGGGGCGCATCAGGGGATTCGGGCATCGGGTCGGATTGTCGCTATGGATGATGTTGGTTGTACGGTGTCGCCAGTTTTGTGGACTCGAACGGAACCGGACGGGGTGTCTCGTTTTCTCCGGTCCAATCGCTGCAGAAGCTCGAGCAGTATGGATACGTCACGCGACTGGCACGCGAGGACCAACCCGACATGTCGGCCCGACCCGCCTGAGTCGCGGCGTCGCCTGCAACCGCTTTCGGCCTGTCACGAGGCCGTTTCCGGAGAGCCCAAACAATCGCCGACAGCGACTGAACGGCGACACCTTCCAGACCGACGTCACCGTGGCTGCCGCCCGAAAAAACCGGGTGCCGGCGGCCAGGGGAAAGTGTGCCCAAAGCCCGGAAAGAGTTTCGGAAAAAAAGCGCTTTGAAACTCTTCCAGCATGAAGTCGAACGCAAAATGAATGGAATGTCGATCGTCAACAAAATACGCGATGCCATGCCGATCCAGCCGCCACCCATGGATGGATTCACGACACATGAGAAGGTGTTATAGATCGTTTAAACCAATGCGAGAATGGCGCTACAGAAACAAGTTGAAATTTTGAACAAAAAAAGTCGTCGACCGAAAGCAACGGGAGTTTTTGTTTCTCATTCGCGGAGGTGAAAAAAATAATGCACGCGAAGAAAATGTTGAGGGGACGAACGAAATTTCAGATCCCAAGGCTTTGAACGCTGACAAGGGAAAAGCCCATTTGGAAAAGTTGGTCGCTGATCTGCATAGGTTTGGCTGCCAAGCAAAACTGACTGTCTTGGCGGTTTGAATCAAGCAGGGATACGCTCTATTGCGTATTACAATGGGGCGCCCAATTCTATGGTCCAACCGAACGATTTTACTTCCAAGTCTTTGTTCGTTTCAGTGAGGTTCTTTGTATCTGACTTCTATCGTTTCTAACTTTTCCTCAGGCATTGTTCTGCTCCAGGTTCAAATTTCAAAGGCTGTTGAATCTCAGAAAGGCATCGACCGTTTCCTTGGTTTCGCCCCTTTTCGTGAATACTTTTATGACCAACGAGTAACTGCTGAACGTAAGGATGTTCTCTCTGTAAGATCTTTTGTAAACCTTTTTGTAGTCCGTATCGTCCGGGTCCAGTTGATATCGGTTGATCCTGTATGCGCGTTCCGTCATCGGTCCGTCGCTTTCGCGATGACGCCTGAATTCAGCGACCAGTTCAAAGTTCCTCTCGACAAGCCCGACCAATGTCTCCCCGGGTTCCAGGTGCCGGGACCAGGCATTGATGATTTCCGACACTTTCCCCTGTTTGGAAAACGGGTCGTCCTCAAAGATCTCCCTTTCGATGTAGTCCAGGAACCGTTGAGATGACGTGCCCTCTCCATTCACTGTCGGCCCGGAAATCGCCCACGTAGCGAGCACTGCGATTGCCGCCGTCCCGGCGATGGCCGCAAGTTGGTTCCTTGTCATGCTCCTGACCTGTCTATCCAAGGCGAACAGCATAATTGCCTCCCAGTGCCGTCATGCCCATCCTGTGCAAAGGCGATCGGATCGATCCCGGCAACGCTGAACCCTGAAGTGACGTGAAACATTATCATTTGAGCGCCACGTTGCCGCGCCCAGAACCGGGTCCCGCGAACCAGGAGCATGGCTTCCTTTCCTCCCGGCAGGCTCGACCGGATGTCCCTGTCGACTCAGATCGTATGCACGGTGGCAACCCGCCCTCCTTCGCTAAGGAAATATCCTCCGGACATGCAATAGCTGAAGCGCAGAAATCTGTCGCACGGACTGACCTTGAGCCCCCAGATGATTCTCTGGCTTATCAATGGACTTGTCGAACAGGCGGTTGAACTTTTTCTCCGAGAACGGGAGCTCCGAAAAAATTCCTCAACATGAATACGGCACCCGATCTCACACGCCTGTTCCCGATCCGCTTCGACAACCTTAGCCAACCCCAGTTGGCTCTATCACGGGCTTTAACCCAACCTGTCCAACAAGTCAGGCGGGGAGGGGATCGGGTGATCATCAGTTTCAATCTGTCGCAGACGAAAGCTTGATTTGCCGGCACAGAGAAACTTGAGAACGCGTAATTGGTGCGAGTGTCGTTGGTGACGAATTTCGCTTCGGCAAGGTTTCAAACGACGAAGTTAGAATTGGCGAAAGTAGTTGACATGGACCGTGAACAGGCATGCGAACTGGGCCGTCGTGTTCACGAGGAGGGACTGTTTTCGGAAATCCCGTTCTCGGAGGAATAGTTCAACCGCCTGTTCGACAAGACCATTGAGAAACCCGGGAACCACCTTGGGCTCAAGGTCAGTCTCGGTGCCAGGATATTGGGCTTCAGCTACCGCCTGATCGACGGATACTTCATTGGCGAAGGTGGGCAGGTTGCAACCTTGCATACGATATGTGTCAATAAGAATACCCGGTCGAGCCGTCTGGGTAGGAAGGCGGCGTTCTGCTGCTTCGCGGTACCCGGTTCTGGGCACGGCAGCGTGGCGCGCAAGATGTACTGTATCATGTTACTTCCGGGCTCGGTGTAGCCGGGGCCGATCGCTTTTTTCGCAAGATGGGCATGACAACTTTGGGAGGCAACTATGGTTTACGGATTGCATCATGGAAAGCTTTGGAAACTGCTGCCTGCGGCTTTGCTCACTGCAGCCCTAGGCGGTGCAGCGAACGGTCGCGACTTGTGCCAGTCGGGACATATGATTTCTGACCAACGGGGCGAACTAACAGAGTATGTGTTCAGAGATTTTCCTCAGGTGGCCTTCGAAACCAGCAGCACTTGCAATTCTGAAGGTGCATGCGAATACAAAGTCATGTTCCGAGACGTGCAAAAGACCCATGTAGTTCGACACGAAACCATCGAAGGCATTTGCTCCGCCTTTCGCAGAACGGAGAAGAGCCGAAAAAACAATTTGCACAGGAATCCACATTACAGGAGTGTTTTTGGGTTTACACACCAAACTGATATCGCATATCGCCTTGAGATTGATTCATTTGCGTTGACCTTGGTGAAGACGACTTTTCACAGGGGAACAAATGAGCCAATTTTGGGGCATTGGCATGGGTCGGATTCTGGTGGTGAATTTTTGCGAATGAACGTGACCACTTATGAAATTGGGACGTCGTGGAAATATTGATTTTGACAAGGATTACGAAATGACAAAATTCAGCACAACGGGAAACGTATCGCAGGAAATAAAGGACTGGAAAAGGAGGTTGCCGAGAAAAATCTTGCAGCTGTTCTAAGAATCCGGAAGGCGCGGGAAAGCTACCGGCGGTTCGTTCAGATTACCGGCTCTTCGGAATGACTGCTGCCCGGACCGTCAACGGCGTGGTCAGATCAATACAACGCCGAGTGTCAACGGAGGCCGCGCCGCGAAGTGCCGGTGCGCCAGCGACGGGAAGTTGAAACCGCTGTCGCGGCGCACAATGGAAGTCACGATGTTGCTGAGAACTGTGATGTTCCGCGGCGGGTTGCGCACATTGACCCGGCAGATTCATCGTCGTGAGAAAAACCGCGCCAGTCATGGACTCAAACCTCGGTTTTCCTGGTGCCGGTGCGCCAGGGCGACGATGTCTGCAGGCCTGGTCGAATACCAACGAAGTGAAGCAATACACGATTTCCACTGTCCCGGTGCCGGCATTTGTGAACTCGCGGCTGCGGGTGATGCGGAATGCCTGCCTGCGGTCGGAGAGATCGCAAACCCCGTCCCACTCGCCGCCCGGTATGCCGATCACTTCGAAGTCCCGGTTCTCCGGCCGACCTTGCGCTTTCTCAGGCACCTCGTCGGCGCAACCCGCCTCCGTACATTCGATCGGCGCGAGACCGGCCTGCAGCATCGGCCGGTTGTCCTTGACCACTGGCATGACATAGTCCGCACCGCAGTGGAGAGTGTACTGGGCCGTTTCCCGCTGGATATGTATGCACCGCGTCCATGACCAGCGGCCGCCCTGAGAGGTCCAGTCCGCGCGCAAACTGCCTCCAGCCAGGACCGATGCGGCCACGATGTGAACGTTGTTCGCGATCCATATGGCCGTTACCGCGACCAGGCGGGAGGCGGGCGGCCAGTCGGACACCGGCGCGAGGGTCGCCATGGTCGGAAACAGGTTGGACCCGAGCGAATAGAGAAGAACGAACACCAGCAGGAACAGGAACGCCGGCCACATCAGGGCCTGCCTGATCGCCTTCGCGATTTTCTCGTCCACGCTCGACAGGCGGGCCGCGGCCCGGAAGATGCTGGCATCCGATGCCGAACCGAACCTGGAAAACAGCATCGCCTCCGATTCGGGCACATAACGGGCAACCGAACGGGCGAAACCGTCCGTCCTGAGCGCGGCCCTGAGCCGGCCGAGAATGTCCTGGAGTTTTCGATTCCCGGAGCCGTTGATGTCTGCCACGAGCGGAAGCGCCCGGTTGAGTTCCATGCCGCTGTCAAGGAGATCGCTGATCATCCTCCAGGTCCGCGCCCTTACGGATCTGCGAAAGACGAGGCGCGCATGGATATGGTCAAGATCCAGGGACACGGGACCCCCCCTTCCCGGCCGCGAACGGCAGCAACCTACCGGGCGTCCATGTTGCACGTGCGAGACCGTTTCGCCGCGGCCCCGGCCGCCCCCGCCGTCCGTGGTCATGCAATGACCCTTCCGCAAACCGGGACGGCGATCGCTTGCCGGCAGCCTTCCGATCGATGTGTCGGGCCGGGCGGAACCGGACCCGGGCGGGACGGAACGTGGAGGGCTGCGCCACATCCGGGGACGGCATGTGCGCCTAATCCGCAAGGGTTTCGATCCAGTTGCCGAGGATTTCGCTCCGGCCGGCATCCACGAAGGAAATGTCCGCGCCTTTTTTCCTCGCGTCCGGCGGCGCGACGAGCCCGGCATTGACCAGGAGGTTCAGTTTGTCGGAAAGCGTCAGGCCTCCGAGGCCGCCCCGGTCGCACGACCCGGTCCAGTGGCGCCATGCCGCGACCGCGTCGTTCCTGCGGACGCAGTCGAGATAGCCCTCGTCCGGAACAATGGTCTCACCAACGGCGATCAATCTCCGATACCCCGCCCAGGCGCCGGCGGCCTCTCCCTCGCCCCGCCCGGACCGGCACCTGGCGCACCCGTTCGCGTTTCGAAACCGGAACATCTCGCCCGTTCGCCGGACCGCGCATTCACACAGTAACGGGACCAGGGACTGTTTCATCAACAGGGTGATCGACCCCGGCTTCGCCAATTCCGAAGGATGAATGCCCATGTCGATCATCCTGAACAGGATCGAGTTGACCGAACCGATGTGAATCGTCGTCCAGACCTGGTGCCCGGTTTCGATGAACTGGATCATCTGGCGGGCACCCTCGGCATCGCGAACCTCGGAAACGACCCCGACATGGGGATTGATCCGGACGAAATGCATGAGCGCCGCCCGGTAGTTGGCGGAGCGTTCTTCCGCCGTACCCGCCGACTGGATGGGTATCTGGATGATCCCGCTCTTGCGCATGCGGGTCTCGACCGGATCCTCGATGGTGACGACTGAAAGCTGTCCGTCCAGTTCGTCGTAAAGCCGCTCGACCGCACGGATGATCGTCGTGGATTTCCCGTCGCCGGTCTCGCCCCCGACGATGACCGCGCCTTTCATCCGTTCGCGGGCGAGCGAAATGTCGCGGAGTACCAGGGGGTCGAACCCGAGATCTTCAAGCCGGGCGACGTCGTGATCGTCCCTGTAGACGATCCGCAGGACCATGTGTTCCTGGATGCCGGCATCGCCTTCGTGAAATCCCTTTTGCCCGCGGATTTTCTGGATGGGCTCGGGCAGCGGGATCGTGTGCCCGGGCGTAATCGAGAATGACTGAAAAGAGTGTTGCTGTTTCGTCGTGTGACCGCTGCCTTCATCGCGGGCATCGAACAGGTAAGCGATGATCGCGCGGCCTTCGCTGACCGAGATGTCTTCGCGGTAGTCGAATTCGCGCCCGGCGACCGCAACCCTGATGTCGGACCGCCGCGACCTCCGGATGATCTTGAGATCGCTTGCGTTCATTTCCGCGGCGTCCTTCAACAGGCGCGTCACGAATCGCTTGTACGATTCCTCGCCCGCGCCGGTCTCGGCCGGTTCCGATTGCAGGTAGATGTCGGCGATCTGTTGCAGGGATGCCTGCACGATCGTCGGCGCGACGTGAAACACCGATGCGAGATATTCCTGCAACTCGCCGATCTCCGGGTCGAACTGCTTGCCGGTCCGTACGACGACCCGCCCGGTTTCGAATGCGGCGCACCTGTCGCGGAGTTCCACCGGAATCTCGATCAGCCCGTTGGTCCGGACCGGGTACTGTACGGCCTTCGCCAGGGCCTGAACCTGAGAAATCCGAGCCATCGTCGTGCTCCGCCCTTTGCTACTCGATCCTGACTTCGGTCCCGTGGGGCGCGCTCAGGACGACCCCTTCGTCACTGAAAACGGTCACCCTGTACCCGGGGGCCACTTCGTCCGCCTCGCGAACCGGGCCGATCACTCCGTCGACCTTCAGGATTGCCACCCGCTCTCCGCCGACCTGCCTGGTGACCGCGACCAGTTCGAAGACCGGAACTTCCACCGGACCCGCATCCGGTTCATCGGAAAGCACCTCCGTTGCTTCCGGATCGACCTGAGGGTCGTTAACTCCGATTCGTTTTTCGTCTATAACGTATGCAAAAAGCTCCGAAAGCCGCCGGTTGTTCTCATGGATTTCCAGAAGGGCCGTCTGCGATTCGCGGCAAATGGCCAGGACATGACGCTCGATTGCGAGAAGCGAAAGTGCGTCGGTCGGATTGGTCAGATCCGTGTAAGCATCCTGTAACACCTCGAAACGACAGAGAAAAACAAGGTCTCGCTGTTCTTCCGCCGATGCCTGGTCGCTCCATGAAACCGTCGCGAGACAGGCCGAAATACAGTTCCCGAATTTGATTCTTGAAATCATTCCGCAAAAATATTCTCTTTTTGTTCTCTTGTCAACCACACGTAATCGAATTTCTGGAGATCGCGATGAAACGAGAATTCTCACACCGTGTCCGGCCTCGTCACAGTGGATGCCGGAATGAAAGGCCGCACACCGGAATCAGGGCAGGAACCTGGCTGACCGTATTGACCACCGCGATCGTGCCGCCGGGTCATCTCCAGCTGCACGCGGCCGGTCTCGATCTCGACGGTCACTTTGCCGGCGAGGCCATTCGGTCGAAGGAACGCGCGGCCGAGTTGTACGTCTCGGCGCTTCAGCTGGTTGCCGGCGAATTCCTCGATCTGATCGCGGGGGATGTCACGGGAACCCTTCGCGATCGTCTCGCGGACGGCGACACGTCACTGCCGCACACACAGGGCGGCCTTGCAGAAGCCGACCGGCTCAGGTTCCATGCCCTTGGACTTCGGGTTGCCGCGGCCGGCGGACAACTGGCCGCCTGGGTCGTTCCGGGCAGCCTTCGCGGCAACGTACAAATGGTGGACATCGAACTGGCTGCAGACCGTCTTTCCCCGGGATGGTCGGGCGAATTCTCGGCGGCGAGTTCCGCCGGGACGGGGTTCCTCCGATTCCGGTTTCTCCTGAACTCCTGTCACGTCTTCCGCCCAATGCTGTCGGCGTCATCGTCGCCGCCCGTTCTCCCGCCGACGTCCTCGAAGAGTCCTCCGGCGCCTTGCAGCGGCGGCGGCCGTGTCCGGACGGAAGTTACGGATTCGGGATACGAGAGGAACGCATTTTTCGGCGAACGTTCACCGGAACCGGCGAATCCGGGACGGAATGGACCGGGGACTGGACAGAGACTTCGTTGGATTGCCACCCGGAGAGCAGGCAGGCCGTTCTGGTTGCGGAAGCCTGCCCGGGACTGGACTCGGGCTGGATCACCTACCGCGTCGAGCAGCAGGTGATGAAACATCCGGAACATCCGTACCGGTTCCGCGTCATTCGCGATGAAACGGGTCCCGGCAATGAAATCGCCCGAAACTGCGCCGGCAACGGCAAGCAGCTCCTGAGCGAAACGAAAATTGAGACACGGCAGATGTCCCTCGCATGCGACCAGGTCCATGCGCCAGTGAAGTTGTCGCCGTCCGAGCCGGACTATTCGGGAACCGTCCACTACGAACGCAGGTTTCGGGTGGTGACGAGTTCATTTGTCGGGGACGAAGACCCAGGCGTATCGAAGAGCTACCCGATCGATGCCGACTGGCGCGAAGTCTCGGAGGATTGTTCCCGGATCATGACCCGGCAAACGAGCAGGCAAGAGACCGTGCCTTGCCCTGCAAGCCATCCCACGGGGATCCGTTACCGCGCTGAATCCGGCGTCGAAAGCTACACCGACTTCCTGACGGGGGACGACGTATCCCTTGGAGTTGCCTGGAACCAGGACTGGAAGGAAACGGCCAATACCTGCCACAAGACCTGGACAACGCAGGGCAGTCCTGAACATTCGACGCGTGGATGCGACCGAAACCAACGATCAGTAACCCAGTACTGGAGCGAATTCGAACGCGACCGGCAGCCGCGCCTCGAGCGCGTGGAGAACGGTGACTGGGTGCACATCGGGACGATTCCGGGATGCCGGATCGACCAGGACCAAGGCGGCGGTCGCGACGACAGTGATCGCGAGGAGCCAAGCAATGGATGGGACGTTGACGGTGACGGCCGGGCAGACTTCGACAATCAGTACGAAGCTGAAAAACACATGTCGGACCAGGACCTTCCGGGGCAGCCGAAACCGATCGCCGATGGCTGTGGCGGAGGATGCTGGGGACCGACGAATCCCGAACCTTCTGGCGGAAATGACAGCGGCAATGGCGGAAACGACAACGATGACGGCGGAGGCGGGGGCGGGGGTTGGTGTTTCCTGACTACGGCAGTCATTTCCATGCGCGGCGAGGCAGACGAAGGACCGACATTGACCACTTTGAGACGGTTCCGCGACGGCTGGCTGGCCGAGACGGTGGACGGCCGCACCCTGATCGCCGAATACCATGTCCTGGCTCCCAGGATCGTTGCCGCCATTCCCGAGGGCCACGCCGATTGGTCCTGGATCGCGAACCAGGTTGATTCCGCCCGTGACGCGATTCTCGCGGGCATGAACGACCGGGCGCTTGCAATCTACGTTGGCATGGTTCGACGACTGCAGGAGAGGTGGCTGTGATCCGGCGACAGGTGAGAATGTGCCATGTTCGTTTCGCTTGACGGGCGCGTGGGAGCAATCAAGGCGTTTCTCGCCCCAGCAATATTCAAATGAAACTCGTCCACTCATTCGGAGTTGGAACCAGGGAGGCAGAACAGAATTCAAACCCGCATGTTCCGCATCCCGGTTGAATTTTCCGATGCTGCGGTGATGAAGGTTGGATTTTGGTCACCACGAAATCCCGAAGCGTTCCTTCTTCATCGGCGTCTGACACCATGGCGCACCAGTGACAACCAGGCTCTGCCACTCGTCGCATGATTCGCATTTTGCGGCCTCGATCCCCGGAGAACCGCGTCATGCAGGAATTGCTCCCGATCGCTGTCAGGGGTTGGAACCAGGACGCTGATTTCAATGTCCTGCTCTTTCAGGACCTTGTGCGGGTACTTTCGCGTCTCCTGCCGGGCGGCAAGGCGTCCTATGCACCAAGTGAGACAGGCTGCATCCGGCAACCGGAAACCTGCGCGGGACCTGGTGCCGTCCGTCCCGCGATGCCAGGGCCGCCCGTACGCGCCTGAAATGCGCGGGCGGCGCCCCGGACGGGCTGGCCACGTCGACACCTCAAAGCCGGAGGCTCATCGTGCTTTCGCTATCTCGCTGGAAATCCGACCGAATCGAATTAGAGTCAGGGCTGCCGAACCTATCAGACCAAAACGGGGACATCCTCATGTTGACACGCCGGCACGTTCTCTTGCTCGCCACAGCTACAGGCGTGGCGTTGACCGTTGGCAACCCGGCAGCGGCTTCCCAGCCTATGGTTTTTTCGAACGGCGGGTTTGCCATCAACGGGTACGATCCGGTGGCCTACTTTACCGAACGTAAGCCCGTAGAGGGGAGCGACGACCATACGCTGACCTGGAACGATGCGACCTGGAGGTTTGCCAGCGCCGAGAACCTGGCGACGTTTGAGGCGGATCCCGAGACCTACGCACCGCAATACGGTGGCTATTGCGCCTACGCCGTTTCGCTGAACCATACCGCGTCCACGGATCCGGATGCCTGGGCGATTCACGGCGACAAGCTGTATCTCAACTACAACAAGATGGTCCGGACTCTCTGGTCTGGCGACATCAAGGGCAACATTCGAAAAGGCGACGACAACTGGCCGGGCGTTCTGGAGTAGTCTCTCCTTGGGCATTGACCGTGATTGCGCTCGCCTCGACCGGGCATGGGCCGCACTTGCCCTGAGTTGGCAGCAATGGAAGCCACCGACGGCCGCCAATGACAACCAGGCACTGCAACTCGCAGCATGATTCGCATTTTGCGACCTCGATCCCCGGAAAACCGCGCCATACGGGAATCACTCCCAAAGGAAGTGCTTGCCTTGATCCGGCGCGGTGAACTAAATCCCCGACGGTTTCAATTCAGACATCTTCGATGGGAATTTACCATGCGATTTCCTATGACCGCAGCCTGCCTGGTTTTTTTCGCAGTGCTACCTGGACATGCTGCTTCGGAGCCGCTCTTTCCGAACTCGGTGGTCTCGAACGACCTGGACTTCATAAGGACCGACGATCGTGGCGTCTTCTCCTGCATCGGTTACCAAGGGAAAACCCGTGCGGAGATGCCCGACAAACGCGGCGGCGAACTGATGGCCGATGGCGTGTTTTCCTGGTCCGCACAATACAAGGATGGAACTTCGATCGAGGTTTGGGTGCATCCCGATGTCGGTTCACGGGATGCCGCGCGCAAGCTGGCCCTGCACGCGGCATACCGGGTCGGCAAACTCCCGACGTTCATGAGGTCACGGCTGAACCACGTGGTCATACACGAAGGAAACGAAACCGCCTTCTCCGAAGACACGGGCCGTTTTTTCGTGCTGTACTCGAAAAACATGGCGACACGGCTGCGGAACAACGATCTTGAGGAAACCGTGTTCCATGAATCCGTCCATGCCACTCTGGACGTTCCGATGTCGGCGAGTGCCGCATGGAAGAAGGCACAGCGCGCCGATGGCGATTTCGTCACCAGTTATGCGAGGGACAATCCGGACCAGGAAGACATGGCCGAGTCAGCCTTGTTCGCGTGGGCTCTGCTGATCCACCCCGGGCGCCTGCCGAAGTCGGTGGAAGAAAAAGTCCGGACCGTCATGCCGAACCGCCTTGCATTCTTCAGGGACCTATTCGTGGAAGGCAAGCCAACATTCTACCGCGTTGGCCCGGCAAAGAGCTGTTGAACTGCGGCCATCTCCTGAACAGGCTTGGTTCCTCCCGGGACTTTCCAACCACTTCCGAATGAACCTGCAGGTATCTCCCGAGAAAAGCATCACGGCGGAACTGGCTTCACCGTCGCGTGCTGTGTGAACTTTCGTCAACTGTCATGGGAATCTTCGTCAGGTGCCGTAGGATTTTCCATCGGAAAACCGAGACGTGACGAACGGAAACCAACGATACCCGAATGCCGGCTCGTGAAGACTTCGGACTGCGCACTGACGCGCTTCACTTACCGGAATTTGTTCACCTTCGCGGCATCAAGACCCGCCGCTTGTCGCCGGAATTCTACCTGTTCAAAATGCTGAATCACTTCTTGCCAGGTTACTGCTTGCCCCCTCCTCGGGATCGGTGAACTTCCTGCATGACGGCTGTCGATCACATCGAAAGAGGGCGCCAATAGCTTTGCTCGCTTCCCTGTCATGGGCCTTGCCCGTGCCTTGCCCGTGACCTGAAATTTGAGCGGTATTCGAAAAAATGCGTGCGGATCACGGATGAACCAGGCGGTTTCGCCGCAAGGGTCCCAGTCCTCCGGGTCCCGCTGAAACCCGGCCCCCGCGAATTCAGCGCCGGTCGCTCCTGCCGAACACCGCGTCCAGGCCGTCGGCATCCAGTACCCGGTCCAGCCAGGCATCGAGTTCACCAGGACCGGCCGCGGCGATACGATCCCGGGCCGTCGGGGGCAAGGGGCCAAACCGGCGCTCCAGAAGCCGCGTCAAAACGTCGGCCTTGCCTTGTTCCAACCCCACGGCCTTGCCTCTTTCCAGGCCTCGTGCTTCACCCCGTTTCAGGCCCCGCGCTTCACCCCGTTCCATCAATGCTTCCGCGATCGTGCCCACCAGGCCCTCCATTTCGTCGAAACCCGCCGCGCGCAGGTTCGCGCGCAGCGCATCCATGTCCGCCTCCGGATAAGTCAGCAGGATATACTCGAACACCTGCTTCTGCAAAGTCTCTTCTTCGGCCACACCCTCGACGATCATCGTCACGAACTCGATCGCGCGGCGCGTGAGCGCGATCAGCCCTGCCCTGAGCGCGGCGTCATGCGACAGGTCCTCCGGCGGCAGCGCCGTGAGCACACGCAGGATGAAACGCTCGCCAGGCAGGAAGACCAGTTCCGGATCGTCGGTCGCGAGCATCGCTCCAAGCCCCTCCCCAACCGACCAGCGGGTCCCGCCATGGTAGAAGACCACCGGGATGATCGGTGGAAGGGCGCGGAGCCGATCCGCTCGGCCTTGTGCATGGCGCTTCCAGATCTGAACCATGTAATTGGCCAACTGCAACGGTGTGCCGGGATCCGGGTAGCTCTTGTGCTCGACAAGCGCGTACACGAATGCAGGGCCGCCGGTAGCGAGTTCGACCTTGAACAGCATGTCGGACTGGCTTCCGCGCAGCGCCTCGTCCACGAAGCCGCCGTCGAGCGGCACGGGCGGTGTATCCGCCAGAAGCCCGACGATCCGGTTGGGCAGGTGATCGCGGATGAGCGCCGCGGCGCGTCCCGGATCGGAGACCAGTGCCCGGAACAGACCATCGTGAGGGGTGGCGGGAACGGTGCGGGTGCCGCTCTTCTCCCCGCGTGCCTCACCTGGCCCTGTCCGGCCGGACGGCCCGGCCTCTTCCTCTTCGTCGAATTCGTCTTCGGCCATGGGATCGGCGATACCAGCGGGGCCTTGCAGCGTCCAGCGGGGTCGCAGGATCCGCCGGCCGCCGGCCTCCCGGGATGAGGCCGTGACGTGACGTCTTGCGTAGCCTGACATTCGACTGCTTGCCGGGAGCGAACGTGGTGACGGCAGATCTGCCGTGGGGTTGTCGGAGGTTTTGATGCAAGATTGCGCAAACGCCTGAACAAAACCCATCAGCCAGGAAAACCAGCGGTTTACAACGGGGCAAGCAGTTACCTCGCCAGTAGAAATCTCAGGCGCTTGCCAAGCGAGATTTTAAGGTTGGCGACCGGTTCAACCAATTCAAACGGATCATCAACCTTGACTCCATCAATTCGAACGCCGCCACCGGATATCAGTCTCTTGAGTTCACGCCTGCTTTTCTCCGGAGCCAGTGTGGCGCAAATGTCCAACAGGTGGTGAGATCCGGGCACGTCATTTTCGAATTCGTCGATGGAAACATGCACATGGTCTTCGTCTCCAGGTCTCTTTTCTTGTACCGTTCTGGCGAATTGTTCCGCGGCCGCTTCCGACAATTCCGGCGTGTGATAGCGCTGAACGACATTTGCCGCCAATGCCTTTTTCGCCAGAATCGGATTGGCGCCTCCTTCGATAGAAGCAGTGAATCTTGCTCGTTCGTCTGCGGAAAAAGTTGTCGTAAGTTCCAGGTAGTGCTGCAGCAAATCGTCCGAGATCGACATGAGTTTACCGAACATTTCCTCGGGTGAATCTGTGAGGCCGACGTAGTTCGCTTTCGACTTGCTCATTTTGTCGGAGCCGTCCAACCCGAGCAAAAGGGGCATGGTGATCACCGCCTGACCTGGTTTCCCCATGGATTCCTGCAGGTTCCTCCCCATCAGGTTGTTGAACAGTTGATCGGTTCCACCGAGTTCGATGTCGGCTTCAACGGCAACTGAATCGTAACCTTGAAGAATGGGATAGAGCAATTCGTGCAAATGGATCGGCAGTTCCGAAGAAAATCGCGTCTTGAAATCATCCCGTTGCATGATTTGCGCTAAAGTAACCCGCGCTATCAATTGAATCGTTTGACGAAGATCCAGTTTCCCATGCCATTCGGAGTTGCGCCGAATTTCGATTCCCGAGGTATCCACGACCTTGCCGAGTTGTGCGATGTAGGTGTCCGCGTTCCTGGATATCTCTGCATCCGAAAGAGGCGGGCGCATCTTGTTGCGACCGGTCGGGTCGCCGATTGCCGCGGTAAAATCGCCGATGATGATGACAATCGTATGCCCTGCTTCCTGAAAGTCGCGGAGTTTCTGGAGTACGATTGCATGTCCCAAATGCAAATCTGGAGCTGTCGGATCAAAGCCCAGCTTGATTCTGAGAGGACGTCCTTCGCAATTCGATATCTCCAGTTTCTCCCGAAGCCCGCTTTTCGGCTCCATGATCGCAATGTTGGATTCCAGTCGATTCATCATATTGGACATGCTTTGCCATCAACTTTTCGATTGAACACATTGAGCGACCGGAAACCTCAACTCGAGCTGTCGACGCGACCTATCACCGCGGTTTTGCGTACTCAAGAACATGATGGGCCATGGCGTCAGACGGTATTCGCAATGTCATCCGCCACGCCTGAAACGTCTGTCCGAATCCTGCTGGCGTCGCGATTGCGCCTGTTTCCAATGTCGCCGACGCGATCAAGTCGCAAGGTCGTAGGCGTTGTCTCGAGACCGTGAAGATTTCGGTCTGACGGCCCAAGACTTCCTGGCGGCAAATCTTCGATGATCGTTGGTTGATAAAGGATTCTGGACATGATCGTAACTCCGTCTGGATCGAAAGGACGATCATCAGTTTTTCGCGCTGGAAACTCCGGCGTTTGGGCCGGGGAGGAAAGCGCTCTCTCTTGTTGAGCCCGGGGGTGACCGCGGCAAGGTGATGGTGACGGGGGAGCACTCCGTCCGTGGCGCCGGGCCGATGGGCCGGCAACGAAGTATGAACTTGAGGGAGGCCTGGAGAACCTCTCGAACCGGCGGTTGCCGGTGACGCCAAATCCAGCGGGCGAAAACCAGGCCCTTCCGGACGGCAGACAAGCCGCCCATTGTCTTGCCAGTGCATTATCCGGGCACTTCAGGCCTCCTGAAAACACCACGCCTTCGGGCGGGGGAAGATGTCAACTGCGCCCGTCAGGCTTCTCTCAGACGGTCCATTTGCTCAAGTGTTCCGCTCAGGGCGGCCAGCGGGACCACCGCCCCGTCCCGCCGAGTTTGTTGTTCCGATCCTCCATACACGACAACCCTGGTGGCGATACCTGGCAGTTCTCTTGCGACCCGGCTGAGCGAATTGAACCAGTCGGAAGCAACCGTCGCGCCCGACTTGATCTCGATGGCTCCCATGTCGTCGCCGTTCCCGTACAGCAGGTCGCATTCCAGACCGCGGCTGTCCCGGAAAAAGGACAGATTGGATCGGCGGCACCGATTGAAACGGTGCTTGAGGGCCTCGACCACGACGGCATTCTCGAACAACGGCCCGCGAAGCGGGTGGGTGCCGATCTGTCCGGCATGTTCGATGCCGATGAGGTAACTCGCAAGCCCGACATCATAGAAATAGAGCTTGGGTGACTTGACCAGTCGCTTGCGGATGTTGGCGTAAAAGGGCGGCAGCCGGAACACGACATAGCTCGCTTCCAGGACCGTAAGCCAATTGCTTGCCGTCGTGTGGGACACTCCGGCATCCGCGCCCAATGACGACAGGTTGGCCAGTTGACCCACACGCCCCGCACACAGGCGGACAAACCGACGGAATCTTGCGAGATTGCGGATCTCGCCGATCCTGCGCACATCTCGCTCGACATAGGTTTCGAAATAGTCGCCCAGCGCCCGCCGGGGTTCGAGCTTCCGGTCGTGAATCCGGGGATAGAAACCTGAATGCAGTATGTCGTCGATCCCGTCGTTCGCGCCGGTTCGCTGGCGTTCAACCAGCGAGAACGGCAGCAGGCGAAGCAAGGCCGTGCGCCCGGCAAGGGACTGGCTCGTGGCATCGGAAAGCCGGAACTGCTCGCTACCCGTCAATACGAACAATCCGTTCCGCCCTCCTTCATCCGCCAAGACTTGCAGGTAGGACAGGAGATCGGGGACCCGCTGGATTTCATCCAGAATGGCTCCCTCGCCAAGCCGCGCAAGGAATCCCCTCGGATCGGTTTCGGCGAATTCCCGCTGATCGGGAGCTTCAAGATTGACATAGTCGAGATGCGGAAAGGCGGCGCGACAAAGCGTGGTCTTGCCAGACTGTCTCGGCCCGGTCACGGTGACGATTGGGTATTGCTCGAACAGTCTGACCAGAAAAGGTGCGATCTCGCGTTCAATCATGGTGAACCATAGCATGTAGATGCCAATTTGAAAGCGCTAATTGCAAATTGTGCAAAAGATGAAGCGATCAACGATCCATTCGTCCTTGATGAACTGGCGTGACATGGCTCCATATCTGCAGACCAAGGAATGGCAGGGGTTTTCGTTGTTGATGGCCTATTCTCCATGGTCCAGTCGCTCTTCATCGGCACCCTGCTCCACTGGATTGCCAACGAGCATCCCGTGACGACAACGATCTTGGCGTCCGAATTGCGCGCGGCTTCGACAAATCCGAAATGGACACTGACCTGGCATACCGCGCCCGTACTCGCCTCGGTCGCCCATCTCCTGTTGTGAAACATGGCATTGGCTGGTTTCATGAACTCCACACCGTCCTTGAATCCGGATCCGGGAATCCATCCGATGTCGGGATCGCTCCGGCCACCGTTCATCTCGTAGCGACCTCCTGTGCCCTCGCCTTCAAACCTGGTCCCATTGACCACTTCGCTGGTCTGGTTGCAAAGGATGCAGGCAGGCGCCTGACGCCTGGCCTGCGGCCATGCCGCCGATGCCGACCGGAATGCAGCGGCAAACGTTCGACTCCCGGGACCGGCACGACTGCTTGAGGGAGGGTCGCGTGCCAGGCGAGGCCCGGTCGCGTGACCCGCTGCAGCCGAGCCGCTATAAGAGTCTCGTTCATTGACACTCGATAAGGTCGGGGGTATTGGCGGCCAAGGCCCAGGTGGCGGAATTGGTAGACGCGCTAGCTTCAGGTGCTAGTGCCCTTTTGGGCGTGGAAGTTCGAGTCTTCTCCTGGGCACCAGATCACGCAACACCGAAATGCCCCAACCCCCAAAGGCCCGAAGCGGTTGACTGAATCCATGGCCATTCACCTGCACACCGACGATCTCCCGGCCGGTCTCGACCTCGGTGACACCGTCGCGGTCGACACCGAGACCATGGGGCTTCGCATGGAGAGGGATCGCTTGTGCCTGGTCCAGCTCTCTGCCGGTGACGGGGACGCGCACATCGTTCGAATCACCGGTGACCATGCCGCGGCCCCGGCGCTCGAAAAGATCCTTGGTGATCCGCGCATTCTGAAATTGTTCCACTTCGGAAGATTCGACATCGCCGTTCTTCAGACCCGGTTTGGCGTGCCGGTTTCGCCGGTCTACTGCACCAAGATCGCCTCGCGGTTCGCGCGAACCTACACCGACCGCCACGGGCTCAAGGATCTCGTCAGGGAACTGCTTGGAATCGAGATCTCGAAACAGCAACAGAGTTCCGACTGGGGACGCGGGGACCTGTCTCCGGAACAACTCGAATACGCGGCTGGTGACGTGTTGTATCTGCATCGCCTCCGCGACGAATTGAACGCCATGCTCGATCGCGAAGGCCGGACTCAGTTCGCCGAGGCCTGCTTTCGGTTTCTGCCGGACCTGGCGACGATCGATTCGTCTGGCTGGTATGATCTGGATGTCTTCGCTCATTGAACCGGACACGTCCGGATTGGCTGTACCGGGGAAACATCGGTGCTGACCTCGTCTGAAATGACTGGTTACTCGCGGAGTATCCGGATTCTCCGTCTCGGGTTGTTGCTCGGGGCGGTCGGCCTGCTGGCAGCCATGATCGTGATCGGTGCATTCTGGTCAGGCACCGGCTTCGCGCCCGGTTCAATCCGGCCTGGTCCCGAATCCGGAACGACCGCCAATGTTTCGGCTGAGGCAGCACAGGAAGGCGTCGATTGTTCGGTGATGTCGAACTCCCGGTATGCCGACGTGACAACGCGCGGTGACGCCTTTTCCGTTTTCGCCGAGGTCGCTAGGCTCTGCGGACCCGGCCCCGACCTGTTCGTAGCCGAAGACCCGACATTCGAGATTCGCTTCCACAACAGCGGAAGGTTTCTGACAACGTCAAGGCTGGCAGAGCTGGACTTCGGCGAGGAAACCGCAGTCCTGACAGGCGGTGTCAGAATTGAAACCGCCGGAGGGACCGTAGCGGAGACCTCGGAAATACTTGTGGACTTTCGCGAAAGGCGTGGTTTAAGTCGCAGTAAGGTATACGCGCATGGACCATTCGGCGTCATTGAAGCCGGCATGATGGAGATTTCCCTGGATATCCCGGAAGATGAAAGGAATCCCGCCGACGGTGTCGATGTGGACAGCACCCTGACCTTTGCCAAAGGCGTAATGATTACATTCAATCCACTAGACCAAAGAGATTAGATCCAACATGGCACGGTTAACGAACAGATTCCTCGCGGCAATTCTGGTGACGCCGTTCGCATTCGGTCCGGGCACGCACGCAAGCCTCGCTGACACGTCGGCATGCCTGGCGCATTCCGCGAATCCTGGGAATCAATCCGAACTGATCAAGGTTTCGGCGGAAATCGTCACCGTAACCGGCGGGAAGAACACGGTCCTGCTGACGGGCAACCCTGTACTGACGCAAGGGGACCTGTGCCTGTCCGCAAACAGGATATTGGCAACCTATGCACCGGATTCCGGCAAGCTCGTAACGATATCGGCTTACGAGGACGTCTCGTTCTTCAGGGGGGCGGACCACGCCACGAGCGGGGTCTCGCATTACGATGTCGAGACGCGGGTACTCGTTCTCGAAGGCAACGTCACCCTGACGCGGGAAGGATCCACCATTGCAGCCGATGAGGTTACCCTCAACCTGGAAAACGAAACTGTCACATTTGCAGGAAACGTGAGCTCGGTCATCAATCCGGTGTCCGGTGAATGATCAAGCGGAACCAATCGGCGGTCCACATCCGGGACAAGGTCTCGTCGTCGCGGGAATAGGCAAGGCGATACGCCGAAAACCAATTCTCCGGGACGTCAGCATGACACTAGTTCGCGGCGAAATCGTCGCGCTGCTGGGCCCGAACGGCGCTGGAAAAACGACGTGTTTCCACGTCGTCGCGGGTCTCATTTCCCCAGACGCAGGTACGGTTCACATCGATGGTGCGGAGGTCACCGATCTGCCCATGTACCGGCGGGCTCGCCTTGGCCTCGGATACCTCCCTCAGGAACCGAGCGTATTCAGGGGATTGTCCGCGGAAGACAATATTCGCGCGGTCGTCGAATTCTGGGTTTCCGGCCGCGCCGACCAGGACTCCCGCGTCGCGGAACTGCTCGAGGAATTCTCGATCACCCACGTCCGGGAATCGCCCGCCATCGTCCTGTCCGGCGGAGAACGTCGCCGCGTCGAAATCGCCCGCTGCCTCGCGAGCAGTCCTCGATACATACTTCTGGACGAACCGTTCGCGGGCGTCGACCCGATCGCGGTCGCGGACATCCGCAACCTGATCCTGAACCTGCGGGAACGGAATATCGGTGTCCTGATCACCGATCACAATGTCCGGGAAACCCTGGAGATCGTCGACCGGGCCTATATCCTGAGTTCCGGAAGCGTTCTGATGTCTGGGACGCCCGCGGAAGTCGCGGCCCACGACGATGTCAAGAAAATCTATCTCGGGGCAGAGTTCGAAATCCGGTGACACAAGGTGGATGTCACGGAGATACGGGGACGTCGTAACCTGCGAGCCGACAATCGTGAATTGAATCCCGTTTCCAAGTGACGCGATCTCGAATATACGCGAACGCCGCGATTCTCGCATTCAGCATCGCCAATCCGGATTCCCTCACGGAATTGACGAACGGATTCCGTGCCGCACCCGGCTGCACTGCTAACGGAGACATGTCATGCATTTTCAGATTAGCGGCAAACATCTCGATGTCGGCGATTCACTGAAGGCTCACGTCCAGAAGGAAATGGGAACAATTCTGGAAAAGTTCGCGATTCGCCCCGTACAGGCGCTGGTTACGTTTTCCCGCAACAGGCATGAGTTCGTCTGCGAATCCTCCGTACACCTGTCCACCGGATTGACAGCAGCCGCCAATGGACGCGCGACCGAGATCTTTGCGTCGTTCGACCTTGCCGCGGACCGTATGGAAAAGCAGCTCAGGCGCCACAAACGCAGGTTGAAAGACCACCACCGAAAACGAACGTCACCGATTGAAACCACCGGTGCGCCACAGTATATTCTTTCTGCGCAGGACACTGAAAGTGAATCGACCGAAAGCGATTCACTTCAACCTGTCATCATTGCCGAAATGGAAACCGACATTAAGTCATTGTCCGTCGGCGAAGCTGTTATGCAAATGGAATTGACTGGTGAGCCCGTGCTCGTGTTCCGAAACGAAACCCACCAGGGATTTAACGTGGTTTACCGGCGAAATGACGGAAATTTCGGCTGGATTGATCCCGGAATCTCGGGATGATTGTCCTGACACCTCGAACAGGGGGTCCGCTCGCCGGGTGATCGAATGGACCTGACCGATATTCTCGATAATCGTGCGGTTCGTTCGCATTCCGGCGTTCTGAACAAGTCGCGCCTGCTGCACTTGGTCAGTGATCGGGCAGCCACAATTTATGGCCTCGATTCCAAGAAAGTGTACGACGCGCTCGTCAAGCGTGAAAAGCTCGGCTCGACCGGCGTCGGGCGCGGCATCGCCATTCCCCACGCCCGAATAGACGACCTCACGCAGGTCGTGGGACTGTTTACCAGACTTTCGGACCCGATCGAGTTCGACTCCCTCGATCACCGTCCCGTGGACCTCGTGTTCACGCTGCTTGCACCGGTCCATGGTGGAGCCGAACACCTGAAAGCGCTCGCAATGGTTTCACGGACGTTACGGGATGACGGCATCTGCAAGAAACTCCGCGCAAATCACTTGCCGGAGAAACTCTTCGCGGTTCTGTCCCAGACTGCCTTTCGCGACGCGGCGTGACGTGGATTTCAGTGGTCACCCGCGTCGGTCCTACCTGAGCACCACTCCGGGCGAAAATGCGACGAAATCGGGATTGACGTATCCCGGTTTGCCATACGCGAGGCTGGAACCGTCATCCAGCCGGACGACTTCCCCGCCTGCTCCCGACAGGACCGCGTGGCCTGCAGCAGTGTCCCACTCCATGGTTCTGCCAAACCGCGGATAGAAATCCGCTTCTCCCGCGGCCACGAGGCAGAACTTCAACGACGAACCGGCCGCCTGCCTTCCGGCAATCCTGTAACGGGAAATATAGGCCTCAGTGGCGGCATTTGAATGCGACCGGGAAGCAATGACAACAAGCGCCTCATTGTCCGGAAGAGACACCGACAGGGTCTTTCCGTTGAAATTCGCCACGCTGCCCGAGGCGCCGTCCACATCGGATTCCGCCGACGAGCCGTCCGGTCGGGTAAAGAACATCCGGCCGCTTGCGGGAACATAGACGACACCGAACACGGGTTTCGACTTGACGACGTAGCCGATGTTGACGGTGAAGTCCGGATTTCCCGATATGAAACTGCGCGTTCCGTCAAGCGGGTCGACGATGAAATAGCCGTCGTCGGTCAGCCGGAGCGCGTGCGACTCCAACTGTTCCTCCGAAACGATCGCGGCACCGGGAAACTCCCTGCCCAGACCATGGCGGATGATGTGGTCGGCCTCGATGTCGGCTTCTGTTACCGGGCTTTCGTCCTCCTTGGTCCATGTCGTCGTTTTCCGTGACCTGAAATATTTCAGTATTCCCGCTCCCGCCTCCAGCGCGAGATCAATCATCGCTCGGCAAATCCGCTCGCCGTCCATGAACAAGTCCTTTTGAATTGCGGCCGTGGAACCCAGAGCTATCGCATTTTGATCTTGGCTTGATGATTGTTGATACGCAACGCAAAATACGTTATCAGTATGAAACCTAAACCATCATGTGTGCTTGCCGACGATACTTGTATTGTTTGTAGGCTGAGTCTGTGTATCGGCAAACCGGAAAGAAAGGCTACGAGCGTTGATCTGGTTAAGACCGTACTGAGCATGTGAATACGACGTAGGTATTGGAATTTCTAATAGGCGCAACGATAGTGTTGCGCCTATTGCAGTTTCGGGCCCGACCTATCTCATGCATCTATTCGACTTAACAACTCCCAGTTACTTAACAATTCCCAGCTTCCTTCTAGTTTTTTTGCTCATTCCGTTGCCCAGAGCTTTCTGGAACGCGACTTCCCGGCTTATATGTGCTTGATCCAAGAGTCCCAATTTTGGCTGTGATCTTTTTGGTATCCATTTTTTGGCTGATCCGTCTATATTCTTGAGTCCTGACTTTGAGAACACAGTTTGGAAACGAACAGGTGTGATACCAGTGAACTGGCGAAAATGAACCTTGTCTTGATCCCATGTTGACTGATCAATTTGAATTGAATCCGGATAGAGTTCACGAGCATAACTCTTCGAATACGGTTCGACGTAGGAAACCAGTTTGAGACCAGAAGCGACGATATGTTTAGAACAATTGTGGCACGGAAATGTTGTACAGAACATACTTCCATCGGCTACCGAAGCGCCTATCCGCGAAGCAGTGGATAGCGCGGCCATTTCTGCATGAACGGCGCGGCCATAGTCTAATGTGTCCATGATTTGAGTGTTCTTGAGCGGTGCATCGGCTGAATCCAGAAACTTTGCCTCAATATCATCGTCCGACATCGTATTATCCTTTAGGCACTTGGAATTTCGAAGTTTTTGAACAATCTCGACCACCATCTGCCTCTTTCGTACAGTGTTTGTGTCTCTGCCCAGTGTAACGTCACGGGCATCGTAACCTTCTTCGGCCAAATAGGTACCTCCAAGTGCCTTAGGAGCTTCATTGAATCCGGTCGCAATCGCATTTCCATCCTTTACGATCACAGCTCCACATTGGCGTGAGAGATCACAAGAAGTTAGGGCTACATTAGAAGCAATGTTCTGAAAGAATTCCTCCTTGGTTGGGGAAATTGCAAAATCTCCAAATAGCGCCCTGAAGAAACGGTTCAATCCATTCGCCATAGATTGTTCATTCGAAGCATCGACAATTAGGTCTGCTTGGGGAAAGACATCGCTGACCCGTTGACCATATCTTTTGTCTGCTTCCTTTTCGTCCTGTTTGATTAACTCGTCTGCCACACTGTTCCACTGGTCTCTTCGTGGTTCATCGGCGTGCCTTCCGGCAATTCGACTCGCGAGCCGTTCCTGACGAGTGTCAATTGGCAGATGGAATGATACAAGAATGAACTGATTCCCATATATTGACCTTAACGTTTCGGCTTCTTCAGGCCTCTTCAGTTGGTCAACTATGTAGGCAACTCGCGATGCTGGCACCTCAGCGTTACCGGTTTTAGATTGCCGAGCGAAGTTGATGCGCTCAATAACATACGCCATAAAGACATCATTGCGTTTCGAAATTTTCCGAATAGTGTTGCACGCACTAATCCGGCTCTTGTAGCGCATTTCAACACTACTGTCATCCAATTTGGATTTGATTACAGGAACATTCTTTTGTTCTGACTGAGTTGTGTGAGGTGATGGAGATTTTGCCTTGAGCCGGCATTCAAGCTGGATCCGGCCGTGACATTGTTTGTCATTTGTGTGGTCTGGGGAATGTTCGCTTGCCGTGGACGGCTGTCATGGCTCTGCCCGGGTCCGCTGATGGGGTTTTCGGTCCTGTCGGGCACAGGTGTTCGCACCGCGCCGCTCGACGGCGCGTCCGGGTGCTTTCTGCTCCAGGTTTGCGTCTGCGGGATTATGCGGTTGGCGCGATCAGGATCGCGTCGAGGGCCTCCTGCGCCCGTGCGGCATAATGGCGATTGGCCTCGGGCATGAAACGGAAGCGGCCGCCACAGCGCACGATGGCGATGGCCGCGTTGGTCAGGCAGGCGAGATTGCGTGGCATGTGCCGCACATACGCCCGGCATCGGTCTTCGTCGTAGGTGAAGTCTCGAACGTAGTGGACCCGGTTCTCGATGTGCCAGTGGTTGCGCACCAGGGTCAGCAATTCCTCGGGTCCGGCGCGCGCGGCGTCGAGCGAGGTCAGGCTCCAGATCACTTCGGTGTTGCGCTCGCCGGTCTTGATGACCTCACGCTCGCGCGTGATGCACAGTGCCTGCTGGCGTCCGTGGAGAGCGGCGTATCCGTCCCATTCGGCGCCGGAGAGGTCGACGACGGCACAGCGGCGTCGCTCGATCCGGCCATGGCCCTTGTCGATGGTTTCGTGCCAGGGCGCGTTGGTGAAGTCGATCGCCTTGAGCTCGTTGTGGATGGTTTCCTGGTTGTCCTTGATGGCGCTGAGCACATAATCGGCATCGCTCTCGAGCAGGTAACGCGCGGTCTCGTGCTGGGCATGCATCGCGTCGAGGGTGACGGTGCGCCCGGCGAGACCGAGCCCGCTGGTGAGTTTGCGCACGGCCGGGATTTCGTTGCTCCTGGCATCGACCTCGACCTGCTTGAGGACCAGTCCGGTCCCGTGCTCGACCGCGGCGACCATCATGCGCCGCCCGTCTTCGGTCTGCTTCGAGGCGCCCCGGATGTCCTTTCCGTCCATGGCCACGGGGGCATGTGCGTCGCCGTGCTGGGCGGTCCATTGGCTGATGGCGTTGTCCAGCGTGTCGGGCGGCAGCTGAGCGAGGATGGTGTGGAAGGTGGTGGTGGTCGGCGCGGTGTAGCGTTGCTTGCTCTCGCTCCAGAACGCGCCTGTTGGGTCCCGGAATATTCAGGCTTGAAACGGCGGGTTTGTCCCACGTTCCCTGCTGACGGTTTTTTTCAGTGATTCAGTGACAATCCGGGACGGATTTTCTTCCCCAAGCAGAGCTTTTCAAGTAGCCACTCTGTCAGTTTGAAACCATATCAAGCAGCCTTTTGGCGCGGGCCGTTGCGGTCCGGTTGCCCTCCGGCTTGATTGGCCGGAGGGCCTGCCGCCAATGGCCTGGGACAGAAAAGGGTGGCCCGCGCGAATTGCCCTTCGCCGGGCCATGGGCGGCCCGTACAGCTAAGATTCGAAACAGAACTGACCGCCGAGGAATACGTTAGCCGGGAGGAGTGGAGGAACGCAAGCTTTCCTCCCTGCCTGAAAGGCCGGGACGCGTGCGATTGCGGGCTGATGCGTCACGGGACCTACGGGCGGAAGACGCCGATCCCGATGCGCGTTGCCCGCTTCGACTGCCGTGCCTGCCAGACCACGATCAGCCGTCTTCCGGATTTCGCCGCGGCGCGCCGCCGCGGTTCGCTGCAGGAGATCGAGGACGCCATGATGGTTCTCGCCACCGCCCCGAGCCGTTGGGCGGCGGCCCGGTGCCTGTTTCCCGACCGCGACGAGTTGGCGAACGCGATCCGCGATCTCCTTGGCGCATTCATGGCGGTTTCGCTCTTCCTGGAGGCCGTCGTCACGCTGCGCCCCGACCTGTTCAGGGGAACTCCGGCGAACCTGGTGCCGATGCGCGCCGCGCTCGGCACCGAAACGCTGCTGGTTGACCTGCGCCGGGAGATGACGGCCCAGCTGCAGTTCCTGCCGCCACCGGTCGGATTCCAGCCTCCCGGGACGGGTGGGAAATCCCCGACCGGGCCTCCAACACTATTCGAACCCTGTTCCGGGGCCGCCGATCGCGGCAGATGGGGCCGACCGGCGCATCGGAGCCCGGAATGACGGAGGGAATCACCATGAAAGACACGATCAACGACGGCCGGAAGGACGTCGCCCTGTTTCGCTTTGCCATGATCTCGGAGGCCCTGCACCTTCCGCCGGAGGAGGTGGCGCCGTACCTGAAGCGGCAAGCGCAGCGGGAGGTGACGATCCCGGGGTCGGGCCGGCGCAAGGTTGCGGCAACGACGATGCGGAGCTGGATCCGCGCCTACCGCAAGGCGGGTTTCGACGGGCTGATGCCGAAGCGCCGCAAGGACCGCGGCCTGCTTCGGCACATGCCGGGCGATGTTGTCGAGACCCTGCTGGCGATCCGCCGGGAGAACATGGACCTCAGCGTCCGGCAGGTCATCGCGCGGGCGCGGGCCACGGACGCCGTCCCCGACGATGTCATCGTCGCCCCCTCGACGCTCCACCGGCTGTTCACCCGGGAGGGGTTGATGAAGCGCCGCGCGGACGCGCCGTCCGGGGACCTGCGCCGCTTCGCCACCGAGGCGGCCGGCCAGCTCTGGCAGTCGGACGTCATGCACGGCCCGAAGGTCAGGGACACGCGGGGGCGGAAGAGAAAGACCTACCTGATTGCCCTGCTCGACGACGCGACCCGGGTTGTCCCGTATGCGCATTTCGCCCTCGGCGAGACCGCGGCCGACTACCTGGTCGTGCTGAAGGAGGCGATCCTGCGGCGCGGATTGCCAGAGAGACTGTTCTGCGACAACGGTGCGAACTTCCGCTCCCGGCAATTGATGATGATCTGCGGCAGGATGGGCATCTCGCTGCTGCATGCACGGCCATACCATCCCGCGGGACGGGGAAAGATAGAACGCTGGTTCAGAACTGTTCGCGGGCAATTCCTCGCCCCGCTCGACCCGCAGGACATTCCCGACCTGGAGACCCTCAACCAACGGTTCCGGACCTGGGTCGAGGCTGAGTATCACATGACGCCTCATCGCGGCCTCGAAGGGCAACGCACCCCTCTCGACCAGTGGGCCCTCACCTGCGGCAGGGTCCGCCGGCCCGACCCCGGCGTCGATCTCGACGACATGTTCCTGTTCGAGGCGACCCGGCGGGTCTCCAGGGCCCGAACCGTCAGCCTCGACGCCCGCATCTACGAGGTCGAGGCGGGGATGAACGGCGCGAAGGTCACGCTCCGCTACGATCCATCCGCCCCGCCGGACCGCCCGATCAAGGTGGTGCACGAGGGCAAGCCGCGCGGCTTCGCGCGTCTGCTCGACCTGTACGCCAATGCCCGGATCAAGCGCCCCGCCGGACAACCGACCGTGACCTTCCGGGCGCTTGTCCGCAACAGAAAGAAGGAGGACTGACCATGTACCTGTCACACTTCGGGCTCAGGAATTATCCCTTCGAGAAGACGCTCAAGTCCGACGAACTTCTCGACACCGAGACACAGGCCGAGGCACGCGCCCGTATCGGCCATCTCATCGAGTTGCGCGGCATCGGCCTGCTCACCGGCGAATCCGGCGTCGGCAAGACCGCGCTCTGCCGACAGGTGCTCGACACCCTGCACGAGGGCCTCCACCAGGTTCGCTACGTCGCCTTCTCGACCGGGAATGTCCGCGACACCTACAACGCCATCGCAACCGCCTTCGGCCTGGCGGAGAGCCAGTCCCGCGCCGCGGTCTGCCGGGCGATCCGCGCGGAGATGAGCCGCCTCGTCGCCGAGGCCGGGAAGCTGCCGGTGCTGGTCTTCGACGAAGCGCACCATCTCGGCAACGATGTTCTCGCCGAGTTCAAGATGCTCACCAACTACCGGATGGATTCCAGCAACCGGCTCTGCCTGCTGCTGGTCGGCCTCACCGAGTTGCGCAACCGGCTCAGGATGGCGGTGCACGAACCGCTGGCCCAGAGAATCATCGTCAACTGCCACATCCCCGCGCTCCGCCACGAGGAGGTCGGCGCCTACATCGAACACCGCATGCGCCTGGCCGGCGCCGATGTGCCGGTCTTCGAGCCGGCGGCAATCGAGGCGGTGGCACTGGCAAGCAACCGCATCCCGCGGCAGATCAACCGCATCGCCCATCATGCGCTGATCGCCGCCGCCGCCGACAGGGCGCGCACCGTCACCGACAGTCACGTCAACCGGGCCGCCGACGAAGTCGTGCTGTGAGCAACCGCAGGGCGCGGGCCGACGCGGTCCGGGCAATCCCGCTGACAGCCGTCGCCGCCGGGCTCGGGTACCGGAAGGACCCCGCCGACAGGGCCCGCTGGAAACGCCCGGGATCCGTGATCAGCATCAACGGGACGAAATACTTCGACCATATCACGGGCCGCGGTGGCGGCGGTGCAATCGACCTGGTCATCCAGGCCGAGGGATGCAGCTTCCGTCAGGCTCTCCGGCACCTCGAAGGCTTCCCGTCCCGCAACCCATGCACCGGAGACGAAACCCCGATCCTCTCCGAAGACCGGGCATGGGCACGGGTGCGCCGCTACCTGTGCCGGAACCGGGGGCTCGATCCACGCCTGGTCGAACACTGCAGGCGCATCGGCATTCTCGGCGCCGACAAACGCGCCAATGCCGTCTTCACCTGCCGTGACCGGGAGCGCAGGAAAACCGGCGCCGAGCTGGTCGGTACCCGCCCCGACCGGCCCTTCAGGGCCATGGCCACGGGAAGCCGCAAAGCCAACGGCGGCTTCTGGATCGCGCGACAGACAGAACCGAAAACCGCGCTCCTCGTCGAGGGAGCCATCGACGCCCTCTCGGCATGGACCCTCGACGAGGGAAAACGGATCGACATCATCATCTCCACTGCCGGAGCCACCGGCAGAATGCCGGAATGGATCAACAGGTTCCAGCTCGAGACCGTCTTCTGCGGATATGACGCCGACCAGGCCGGAGACCTGGCCGCCGCAATGCTCCAGGCGAAAACCCCCGCGGTCCGGCGCATGCGGCCAGACAGCGACGATTGGAATGAAATCCTTCAGAGGCAGAAAAACAAATCCGAACCCGACACCGAGCCGAAACAGTGAAGGTCGGGAAGGACTCCAGTCAGGTCAACGCAACGCGGGAAGAACCGTCCCAAACCGGATCAAATACCTCGGGAAATCCGAGCCAATCCAAATCGGAAAACAACAGCGCCCACGGCCTCGAGTTGCTCCTGCGCGAGCAGGGCGGCGAACTGGGCGAAGGCGGTCACGCCGCGGTAGCCGGCAAGCCGGGCCGCGACCGCGATCGCCAGAATGGTTCTGAGCGGATAACGCTTGCCCCGGGCATGGCGGCACTCGGGCACGTCGCCCAGGCATTCGAACAGGCTGCGCAGCCGCGGCGTCGCCATCGGTTCGCCGTGTTGCCCGGCCCCCCAGTGTGGCGGTGTCTCGCTCCGGCCCAGCGCCTCCGGGGCGCCCTCTGTCAGTTCGTACACGAAGATCTCCTTGGGTTGGCCGTGATGGCGCCAGCGCGCCGCGCCGCCGGGTTCGCGGGCAAAGCCGCGCGTGAAGCCCAGGGAGCGCCAGTTCGACGCGCGGTAGCAGGTCCCGGCAAAGAGCGCCGGGTCCACGAAGGTTTCCGCCAGAAACACCGGAAAGCCGTGAACCGCCTGCATGTCCGCAGACAGCCGCCGCAGGCTCAGCCCCAGAACCCGCGAGGCCAGGTTGCGCACCCGTTCAGGCGTGAGAATGACGAAACGGGAATTGTTGGCGATCAGGTGCAGACGACGGAACTGCTGCTCTGACGTCCAGCCGATCCAGCGGTCGCGCGCAGCCAGCTTGAAGGCGCCAGACTGCCAGCCGATCAGTGCGAGCCAGGTCTCACCATGCACCGCGACATGGCGCAGGCCCTTGCCGAACACGCCATGGAACGACAGGTAATGGTGCTCCTCCACCAAACGGTCCCAGCGCCGGTGCTCCCGATCACCCCAGGTCGGGCGCACCGAAACAGAACGCAAGTCAATCAACGAATCAGGGGCCGGCAGCGTCTCCATGACCCGCACAGTGCCATAGCGAAAACAGAATGGCCAGTACCTGTATCAGGTCAAACTCATCGCTATGCGAACAAAAGAATAGCCCTGGATTTGATTATAGTTAATTCGCTTAGCCAGTCCGTTACTTTGATACGTTCGGACTTGTAATGAAGCGCGTGAAGCTGTTGTTCAATTGCTTCTCCCGCGACTACAGTGTCAAAGCCGATTTGTCCAACAAAGCCAATGACAAGTTCTGCATCCCTCACAGTCCCCAACGACAATTTCCTTTCGTAAGCCCATTTTTTTTGTGATTCACAAAAATCTCAGATTGTGGTTCTATGTAAAAAATGGAGGAAACCGTGGTCAAAATGAACAAGGAAGTCAAGTTCAGTTTCGCCGAATCGTTCAAATGTACTATTCAACGCTACGAAAACCTTTCGCCAGGACATAAGGCTGATTTTGAGAGATCTTCAAAGAACCGTCATTCGGAAACCAAATCCAAAAGGAACTTTCATAAGCAGAAAAATTTCTCTCAAAAGCACAAGGTTTCTCCCTGATGTTTATGGGATCGCTTTTGTGGAATCGCGTGTGTGATTTGAATGGTATCCAGCGATATTGCCATTGAAAACTTTATTTCGCTCCACCACTTCCAGTCCGAAGCGCAACGTGGCCATTTCCGGAGCGAGGGCGTAGCCCGAGCGGAGGAAATGGCCACGTGACGGGAATTTTGGTCCCCGGGGCACCGGCAATCCGGTTCGGTGACGGCTGAAATCCCTTCCAGACGAGCGTAGCCGCGCTCTCCGGACGGCGCAAGCCCCGGCGAGGGGGCAACTCCGGCCCGCCAGACGAAGGAAGGGCGTAGCCCGACCGGAGGCCGGCGGGCCGGAGTTGTTCGAGTTTCCCTCGAACCGATCCTTCCGAAGGACGGTCCGGGACGGCGTCCGTCAGGGAGGCTGGGCCTCGCGGAACGCCTCGGCCGGGGTCCGGTAGCGCAGCGACTTCCTTGGACGCGCGTTCAGCCGGTCCTGGACCGCCTTCACCTGGGCGTCGGTAATCCTGCGAAAGTCCGTGCCCTTCGGGAAGTACTCCCGCACAAGGCCATTCACGTGCTCGTTCAGGCCGCGCTCCCAGGCGTGGTACGGCGTGGCGAAGAAGAACCCGGCGCCGAGGGCCTGCGTCACCCATGCGTGCCCCGCGAACTCCTTGCCGTTGTCCGCCGTGATGGTGTGGACAAGGGCCTGCAACGGCAGCAGCATCAGCAGCAGGGCAGCGCCGACCGCGTCCGCCGTCCGTCTTTCAACCCTCTGAAGCAGCGTATATTTCGACGCCCGGTCCACCAGCGACACCAGGGCGCCGCTGTGGCCCTTCCCGACGATCGTGTCCACCTCCCAGTCGCCGGTCCGCTCCTTCGCCTCCACAACCGCCGGACGCTCGGAAATGTCCACACGGTCCGGAATGTGCCCGCGGCCGGCGTGACGGCCGCCCTTCCAGTTCGGCTTCTTGCCGCGGCGGCGGAGGAACCGGTAGAGCCCGCCGCCCGCCTTCCGATCGGCACGGACGTGCGTGTAGATCCACTGACGGCCAGCCATCGGGACACCGTCCTTCCGAAAGCGGCCGGCGATCTGCTCGGGGCTCCAGCCCTCCGCCAGCTTGTCCGCAACCAGTCTCCACCGCTCCGGCGTCATCTTCCTCGGAACCGACGAGGCCGCCCGACGCCGTGCCGACGCCGTGTGCTGCGCCTGCTTGTGCCGATATCCGCGCCCGCCGCTGTTCCGGCGCACCTCGCGCCAGACCGTCGTCCGGTCACGGCCCAGCTGCCGGGCGATGGCCAGACCCGAAAGGCCGCTTTTTCTCAGTGCATAAATCTGGCATCTCTCTTCATAGGTCAGGTGGTGGTAGCCTTTTGGCATGACAGTCTCCCTTTTTCGCAACAGGGACTGTCGCCGCCATCTGACCGAATTGCAACACCTTGTGTCGAAGACACGGATTCCCACCACTTCTAGTGTTGCACTTCACAGTGGAACGGGGGCTCGATTGTCACCACCTGCGGGAGAATTTTGCACAGGTGTGAATTTGCAAGGTTGAAGTTGTGGCCAAAATAATTCTTCATGTTTGACTTAGCTCCTGTGGGGTCGAAGGCTTAAATAGCTGAAGAGCACGATGAAAATCATGGTAAGTATCGGCTGAAACGCCGACACTTACCTTGACATTTTCAAACGCGATTGCCCTGCCATGGAGCCCGGGACGAATCGAGGATTCCGGGCGGAGACGACCGTCGCCGTCTCAGTCGACGACCCTCAGGGTAACATTGATCCGTCCGCCTCGCGACAACAACCGTGAACTTCCGAACTTGATGCGATCGATCCCGTGATACAGCATCCTTGCTGCCCCGCCCAGGACGGCGATGTCACCCGAATCCAGCCAGATCGACTCGGTGGAACCGCCACGTTCACGGTTCCCGATCCGGAATAACGCGGAATCTCCGAGCGAAATCGATACGACCGGCCAGGACATGTCCCTTTCGTCGTTATCCTGGTGCATGCCCATGCGCGCCTCTTGTCCGTAGTGGTTGATCAGGCAGCAATCCGGCATCCGCGAGGAACATCCGTATCGCGACCAGAGCGACAGGATGGACTCGGGAATGTCGGGCCAGGACTGTCCGTCGGGATGAACCGGTTCATAGCGATATCCGAGCCGGTCCGAAATCCACCCGCACCGGCCCGCCGACGTGATGCGAACCGACATTTTCCGTCCGCGGCGGGTCGTGGGGGAGATCAACGGAGCAGCCCGGACAACCGTGCGCAGATCAGCGAGCACCCTTTCCTGATCTTGCGGATCGAGTGCCCGTTTGTGGATTTCAACCCCTCGAATGACGACCGTTTTCCCTGTCATTCTTGTCACCACGTTCCGGTTTCAGCCATTCAGGCCAGCCTGATTCCGAGTGGGAACGATTGCAACCCGGACAGGTCTGGTAGACATCATGCCCGAATTCGGCAACCATCCTTGACTGAAATTCCAGGTTAGATGAATTCGACCCAATGGGTTTTACTGGACCAACTCGGCATGAAGACGGCCAAAGGGCCTGGCATCCACGACTTTGTCAGGTTCGCCCCTATGGTCAAGCTACCCGGTCCCGCTACCACCAAGTGCTTGAGAACAGGGGTGCTGCGCGGCCTTGCCCTGATGCACGGGCCACGATCATGACGAACCCACGCCGGCAGAGGGAGTCGACAGGATGTCACCATCGTGGCGCCCTCCGAACAGCTTGGGCATAGAGACCTGACGGCACGCGGGAGTCCGGTTCATGATGAATTGATCCCTTGCGCCGACCACCTCGGCTCCGAAGGCCGGGACAAGAACGCCAAAATGTGCAATCACAAAGACGGTTGAGCGGAGGACCCTGTCATATACCGTCCCGCGGCCCGTCCCGGTAACCTTTTGCCGGTCGGGAATGGCCATGAGCCGACGAAATCACTTTCAATGCGCATGGAAAGGACGTACGCCCGCGCGTGATCGTCCATTCGTTTCGCCACCGGGGCCTGCGCCAACCATCCGAGAATGACTCGTCGCGGCTCCTGAAACAGGTCCTTGCGGAGCGCGCGCGCGGCGTCCCGGCGGCGCTGGCCATGGCGGAAAACATGGAAAAATTTCATTCGTGATGCAGTTCCCGGATGGCGGGTCCACCGGCTGCCCGGCGAACGCCGCAACGAGTGGAACGTCTCGGTATCGGGCAACTGGCGGATCACTTTCGAGTAACGGGACGGCGGAATTGAGCGCGTCAACCTGGAGGATGACCACCGATGAGCAACCCCGGCATCGAGATGGGGATGACTCCCCCGCATCCCGGGACCTTCATCCGAATCGAGGCCCTCGAGGAGTTTGGGTTGAGCATTGCGGCGGCGGCGCGTATTCCCGCTGTGCGCCGCGCGACACTCTCGGACCTTGTGAACGGCAACGCCTCGCTGTCGCCAGAGATGGCGCTGCGGGTGGATATGGCTTTTGGCCTCGGCATGGACCTGCTGTTGCGGATGCAGGCATGGCACGGCGCGGATGCGCGCGTGCGCCGAGGAGATCGACGTTCGGCGCTATCAGCCCGAGTAATTGTTCACTCAGGACTTCGATGACGCGGATGCAGGACATCGACCGGCAGGCCCCGGCATCGGCAGATCATCGTTTCCCTGGGGCGGGAACGGCGGGAAATGGACCAGGACCGTCGTGCGATCCGTTTTTCTCGATGCAATGAACGGCCTTCGAGGGAACCGGAGTTTAGCCGCAGAACACATGCGATCTTCCACCATCAATTGACCGAAACCACGTGCTTTTGAGACACCGCTCTTCGGAGTCGGATTCGTGGCCGGCAGAAGCGTTTGCACTGATGCCAAGTGTCCCGGAATTTCGTCGCCTGCTCGCAAGGCTCCTTCTCAGGCCACCCGTCAACGCGTCACCCGCCATGAAGTGGTCCCTCTGGCGACGTCGACACCGGGCAACGGCTGCACGGCCCATGACAAACGGCGGAAGAAACGCAACCGTCGTTCGGCGCAGGGGCATGTCCCATGGCAAAAACGTCCCCATGCGCTTGAAGGGTCAATGAAGCGTACCTATATAGCCCGGTGTCAACAGGTACATTCCGTGGACACCTCCACAAAGTGAAATGAATTCGGCAGCTTGACGAGTGCCGTTGTTCACTCTCACCATTGAAAGGAATCCAGATGTCTAGAGTCATTGGTATCGACCTCGGAACGACAAACTCCTGCGTCGCCGTCATGGACGGGACGCAGTCAAGAGTCGTCGAAAACTCGGAAGGATCCCGGACGACGCCGTCGATCGTCGGGTTCACCGATGACGAAAGGCTCGTGGGACAGGCAGCCAAACGCCAGGCCGTGACCAATCCCGAGCGGACACTGTTTGCCATCAAGCGGCTGATCGGGCGCCCGATCGGCGACCCCGTCATCAAGCGGGACGTCAAGACCCTGCCCTACGAGATCGTCGACGGCGGCAACGGGGATGCCTGGGTCGAGGTGAAGGGAGAAAAGTTCTCCCCGTCGCAGATTTCGGCATTCATTCTTCAGAAGATGAAGGAAACTGCAGAGGCCTATCTCGGCGAACCGGTCACCAACGCCGTCATTACCGTCCCGGCCTACTTCAACGACGCGCAACGCCAGGCCACAAAGGATGCCGGCAAGATTGCCGGTCTCGAAGTCCGCCGCATCATCAACGAGCCGACCGCCGCGGCTCTCGCCTACGGACTGGACAAGGAGGGCGACAAGACCATCGCGGTCTACGACCTCGGAGGCGGCACCTTCGACATCTCGATCCTCGAGATCGACGACGGGCTTTTCGAGGTCAAGTCGACCAACGGCGATACGGCGCTGGGCGGGGAGGATTTCGACCTCAGAATCGTCGATTACCTCGCTGGCGAATTCAAGAAGGAAAACGGCGTCGATCTCAAGAAAGACAAGATGGCGCTCCAGCGGCTGAAGGAAGCCGCCGAAAAGGCGAAGATCGAACTGTCTTCATCGCAGCAGACGGAAGTCAACCAGCCGTTCATTTCGATGGACCCGTCGACCGGCCAGCCGCTTCACCTCGTGACCAAGCTGACACGCGCGAAGCTCGAATCCCTGGTCGAGGACCTGATTGCACGCTCGATGAAACCCTGCAGGGCCGCGCTCAAGGACGCCGGGATAGCGAAGTCGGAAATCGACGAGATCGTCCTCGTCGGAGGCATGACACGCATGCCCAAGGTCATCGAGGAAGTGACAAGGTTCTTCGGCAAGGAACCCCACAAGGGCGTCAATCCCGACGAGGTTGTCGCGATGGGTGCGGCCATTCAGGCCGGCGTCCTGCAAGGCGACGTCAAGGACGTGATCCTGCTCGATGTTACCCCGTTGTCGCTCGGTATCGAGACTCTCGGTGGAGTCTTCACAAGGCTCATCGAGCGAAACACGACGATCCCGACCAAGAAGTCCCAGATCTTCTCGACCGCCGACGACAACCAGAGCGCGGTCACCATACGGGTCTTCCAGGGTGAACGCGAGATGGCGAATGACAACAAGCTCCTCGGTCAGTTCAACCTCGAGGAAATCCCGTCCGCCCCGCGCGGTGTTCCGCAAATCGAGGTCACCTTCGACATCGACGCCAATGGAATTGTCTCCGTTTCGGCGAAAGACAAGGGAACCGACAAGGAACAGAAAATCACCATCCAGGCGTCCGGTGGCCTGTCCGAAGACGACATCGAACGCATGGTCAAGGAAGCCGAGGAAAATGCCGAGGCGGACAAGGAACGTCGGGAACTGGTCGAAGCGAAGAACCAGGCCGAATCCCTGATCCACGGAACCGAAAAGTCGCTCGCCGAACACTCTGACAAGGTGGACCCGGCAACGGTCGAGGCGATCGAACTTTCGGTCAAGGCACTGAAGGAAACCATCGAAGGAGACGATGCCACGGCCATCGAGGCGCGAACCAAGGATTTGATCGAAGCCTCCATGAAGCTTGGTGAAGCGATCTACAAGGCCCAGGAAGAATCCAAGGATTCCGACGCATCGATCGATCCCGATGCAGAACCCGCGGATTCGGGCGCAGACGATGTTGTTGACGCGGAATTCGAGGATCTCGACGACAAGAAATCTTGACCTGAACCCTGCGACAGGACGCCCGTCCCTGACGGCGTCCTGTTTCTTGAACCCGGGTCCCCTGAGGACAGTCATACATGGCCAAGCGCGACTATTACGATGTTCTCGGGGTCCCGCGAGGTGCAAGTGACGCGGAAATCAAGAAGGCCTTTCGCAGCAAGGCCAGGGAATACCATCCGGATCGAAACAAGGACGATCCGGACGCCGAACGGCTTTTCAAGGAAGTCAGTGAAGCCAATGACATCCTGAAGGACCCGGAAAAGAAGGCGGCATATGACCGGTTTGGTCACGCCGCCTTCGAGGGAAATTCATCAGGCCCCTCGACGACGGATTTTGCGTCGGCGTTCACGAACATTTTCGACGATTTCTTCGGCGACTTCACCGGTGGCGGACAACGGGGACGCCGCGCCGTGCGCGGCTCGGACCTCCGTTACGACCTACGCATCCCGCTGGAGACCGCCTTTTCCGGAACGGAAGAGAAACTGTCGATCAGGGGCTCGACAACCTGCCAGCAATGTGACGGCACGGGTTCCAGGGACGGTTCGGAACCTTCTGGGTGCCCGACCTGCAACGGGCGCGGTAAAGTCCGTGCGCAACAGGGATTCTTCACGGTGGAGCGGACCTGCCCGACCTGCCGGGGACAGGGCAGCGTGATTTCCGACCCGTGCAGGTTCTGCAGTGGCTCAGGCCGTCAGGAACGCGAACGACAACTGAGCGTTCGCGTGCCCGCGGGCGTCGAAACCGGCACGCGAATCCGGGTGGCCGGTGAAGGGGAAGCCGGGCTGCGCGGCGGTCCTCCCGGCGATCTTTACCTGTTCATGGAGGTTGCCGATCATCCGATTTTCGAAAGGGACGGGATGGACTTGCTCTGCCGCGTACCCGTCTCGTTCGTACAGGCAGCTCTCGGCGGCGACATCGAGGTACCGACCATCGATGGCGGAAAGAGCCGCGTCGGAATTCCGCCCGGCACCCAGACCGGCAAGAGACTGAGACTTCGGAGCAAGGGAATGCCCGGGCTCAGGGACCACCGCCAGGGAGACCTTTACCTGGAGGTCTCCGTCGAAACCCCGGTTGACCTGACCTCCCGCCAGAAAGAGCTTCTCAGGCAGTTCGACCAGGCCAGCGAAGATACCAACAATCCGGGAATAACCGGGTTTTCGCGGAGGATCAGGCAGTTCTGGGACAAGGTGACCCAGGGCTGAACTTCAACCGGGATGTGTCCGGCCCGCTGGCGGCCGCGGGTCGATCCGGAGCCAGGCCTTCACCGGCACCCGGAATCGGTTGACGCCGATCGAACCGGGGCCGCCTACCCGACATCGCATGATGCGAATACCGCCATGTTCAGGATGTCGTTGACCGTGGAAGTCACCGGACACAACTTGACCGGCTTGTCGATTCCGGAGAGGATCGGGCCGATCAAGGTCGCACCGCCCAGTTCCTGCATCAGTTTCGTTGAAATCGATGCGGAGTGCCGCGCGGGTACCACGAGGATGTTGGCAGGTCCGGACAATCGGCAGAATGGGTAATGCTCCATGACATCCCGGTTCAGAGCCACGTCGACTGTCATTTCCCCGTCATATTCGAAGTCCACGTTCCGCTCGTCCAGCACCCTGGGCGCCAGGAGCATTTTCTCCGCGCGCTCGGAGACCGGATACCCGAAATTCGAAAAGCTCACGAATGCCACCCTCGGTTCGATTCCGATGCTCCGCGCAACGCTTGCCGACCGTTCCGCTATGTCCGCCAGGTCCGTGGGTTCCGGCCACTCGTGAACCAGCGTGTCCGCAATCAGGATGATCTTGCTGCGCGCCAGCAGGACCGAAATGCCGACCGCGCCATCGCCGGGTTCGGCGTCGAAGACATGATTGATGAGCTTGAGGATATTGGCGGATTTTCTCGTTGCGCCGGTGACCATTCCGTCGGCATGACCATGTGCGACCATGAGCGCGGAAAAGACGTGGCGGTCCCGCGATGCCAGGCGGTGGCAGTCCTTCTGGTCCAGGCCTTTCCGCTGCAACCGCCGGTATAGGAACTCCTCGTAGAGTTCGAGGTGTTCGGTCTTTGCGGCATTGGCGATCGTAATCTCGTCAATGGCGTCCGAAAGTCCCTGCTCGTTCATGCGTCGGATGACGTCGTCTTCGCGTCCGACAACGATGGCCTGACCCATTTCCTGCCGCGCGTAAACGACCGCCGCGCGAATGACCCGATCATCGTTTCCCTCGGCAAAAACCATCCGGGCCTGCTTGTTCCTTGCGCGCGCGTAGAGCGCCTGCAGCATCGAAGCGGTCGGGTCGAGCCGTGACTTGAGAGCGAGTTCGTAAGCATCGATGTCCGCAATTGGCCGACGGGCAACGCCCGTTTCCATTCCGGCCCGTGCAACCGCAGGCGGAACAACGTGGATCAGCCTCGGGTCAAATGGTGTCGGAATGATGTATTCGGGGCCAAACCTGAGATTGGCTCCGTAGGCCAGCGCCACCTCGTCGGGAACGTCGAGACGCGCCAGTTTTGCCAGCGCTTCCGCACAGGCGATCTTCATCTCGTCGTTGATCGCGCGGGCGTGGATATCGAGCGCCCCGCGGAACAGGTACGGAAATCCGAGCACATTGTTGACCTGGTTGGGATAGTCGGATCTCCCGGTCGCGATTATCGCGTCCTCCCGGACTGCCCGCGCTTCCTCCGGCGTGATTTCGGGATCCGGGTTTGCCATGGCGAATATGACCGGATTCCTTGCCATCGACCGGAGCATTGCCTCGGAGACCGTACCCTTTGCCGACACTCCAAGGAACACGTCCGCTCCGACCATGGCGTCGTCGAGCGTACGGGCATCGGTTTCAGCGGCATGGCCCGTCTTCCACTGGTTCATGCCTTCCGTGCGACCCTTGTAGATCACGCCTTTCGAGTCGCACGCGATACAGTTCTCGGGCCGCGCGCCCATCGCCTTGATGAGTTCGAGAGAAGCGATTCCTGCCGCTCCGGCTCCATTCAGGACGATTCGGCAACTCTCGAGGGATTTTCCCGTTAACTTCAGTGCATTGATCAGCCCCGCGGCGCAGATCACTGCTGTCCCGTGCTGGTCGTCGTGGAACACCGGGATATCCATTTCGTCCTTGAGCCGTTGCTCAATGACGAAGCAATCCGGCGCCTTGATGTCTTCGAGGTTGATGCCGCCGAAACCGGTGCCAAGCAACCTGACCGCGCTGATGAATTCTTCCGGATCTTCCGTCGCGAGTTCAATGTCGATGGAGTTGATGTCGGCAAATCTCTTGAACAGTGCTGCCTTGCCTTCCATGACAGGTTTCGATGCCAGGGCGCCGAGATTCCCGAGGCCCAGGATCGCCGTTCCATTCGAGACAACGGCGACCATGTTGCCCTTGGTCGTGTAATCGAAAGCCAATTCGGGATCTCTGGCGATGGCCTCGACCGGAACCGCCACCCCGGGTGAGTAGGCGAGAGACAGGTCCCGCTGGGTTGTCATCGGGCACGAGGCGTTGATCTCGAGTTTCCCGGGCCTGGGTTCCCGGTGATACTGGAGGCTTTCCTGTGGCGTCAGCCGCGTTCCCTTGTTCATGATCAACCCGTTGTTGCCATTACCCGTTCGCGACTGTGCCATTCGTCACCCACCGTTGCCAAGACCGAACCGATGCGTCGGGATCCTGGCAATGGAAACCGATCCGGTGCGGTTTTCCCTGAATACCTGCGTCACGCCCTGGAACCCTATACGAAAATCGTCCCGTCGGACAAACGCTTCCGACGCGATACCCGCATTTCACGAATCTTCCTGCACCCCGAGCAGACTGCCAAGGCATCGCTGTCCCGAAATTGCGGGAATTCAACCGGAAATCCAGCCGATCGATCAACCTTCGACCCGAGGCAAGGCGCCCCGCGACATTGCATTTCCCTCATGCCACGTTCGGACCATGGCTGGCGTCTCGAACGAACGCGTCCGTCGCAAATCCCGAGGCCAGAAAAAATCCGTTTGTCCGAAGCCGAGCCGCCCTGCCGGCCCGTCTCCGTTCGGCATGCGGGTCGAGGATCCTGTACCACGATCTGCATCGGCATCGAGTCGCGCCCGCCGTTTCTTCGCCGCCGGACGCGGCAACCGTATCAGGCGATTCCGAACCATGTTCCGCGCGGAATCAAGCCTTGTCCTGACAGGGGCCGCGACGTGAGGCCCCTTGGTCCGCTCCCTACCCGGCCCGCGCATCGAGCAGGGCGAATACCCAGACGGTGACGAGGCCGAGGAATGTCAGGAAGACCATGGCGCTCCCCGCGTCCTTCGCCTTGCGGGCGAGCGCGTGCCGTTGCGTGTCCACTCTGTCAACGACCGCTTCGATCGCGGTGTTCGATAGTTCCGCGGCGAGCAATGCGAACCCGGCGAAGAGGATGACACCCGTCACGAATGAAACGGAAAACAGGTACAGGCCCAGCCCGTCCGATACGATAACGACGAAACTCCACTGCCGGAAACTCGCCTCCGAAATCCAGGTGTCGCGCAGTCCGTTGAGGGAGTAATTCAGCTTCCTGATCAATGTCCCGAGCATGCTGCCGTCTCCGTAGCCAGTACCGGCCGAGTACTGGGCGCCACATGATCTTGCGGCGGCGTGCTCGCCGGAAAACACAATTCTACACCGGTATCCGCGAAACGGTAATTCTTTCCGACCCCGGGAAGACTGGTGAGCTTCCCCCTGATCGTCGAATTTCGGTTGGTCGGCGCAGTCAGGAACGGCCTGTGCGGTGACATCCTCGGGAACCGGGAAACGGGCAATGAGAACGACGTCCGAAGCGGAATCGGCGCCATGACGCACGCGACAACCTGGTTGGGCAGGCCAGGCACGCTGAGAACCCGCCCTCTCCGGCGTCGCGTTCGCTCTGCCGGTTCAGCGGCTGATGCGTCCTACATTTTTCGAAGAGGATCGTCGTCACCAGGTTGGGGCCCGCCCAGCTGCGCGGCACCACATGGATCTCGGCACCGGAAGTTGGGAGATCTTCCCGCGGCTACGGCACCCGCGCAATCAGAAATACCAGGTCAGGTACAGGTATGCGTTCACGGGTGGAGCCCGGATTCCCGCCTCGGCCGGAATGGCCTCTTCCGGAATCGCTTCACCTAACTCGGCGAAGACGCTCCCCGAAAAAGTCGCCGCATCACTGAGGGAATGGGAGAAACCCGGCCCGAGGATCGCGTTACCCGAGTTCAGGTTCCAGAGTGCCAGCCCCGTGAGCTCCCAGAGCGGGTGAACCTGATATACCGCCTGCATGACAGCCTGGTCGCGCCCGAGTACCTGCAATTCGCCTCGCGCGAATGGATCGGATTGAAGGAGATCCTCGTAATCCTGTCGCCGGGCCGCCCCGAAGCCATCGTACTGGTATTCGAGCACGAAACCGAGATCGCGATTCCAGGCGGAAAACGTCCGTGAAATACCGATGGCGGCGCGGCCGATCGCACTTCTCCCGTCGTCCCGGACCGCCGCCTCGGCACGCACGGCCCAATCCGCAATCCCGCCGGCCGCACCAACGGCTGCCGCGGCGTCGCCGTAAAGCGATCCGGCCCAGGCGGAGACTTCCCAGTCACCCCAGATCGTCAGCGCGCGGGCGAGAACCGTCAGTTCCGTTCGATCCCGGAGCCGGCTCGGGCGTACAACCAGGTCGAATTCGCTCAAGGCGTCGGGGTAGGCGCGGAGCCGGAGTGAGTCGATCCCGCGGCGGTAGTCGCGGAGCGTATCCGAAGGCGAGAATGGAACAAAGGGGTCTGCCGGCGTCAGGTAGAGCGTGGTTCCCCAGGAGACCGCTTGCCGGCCGATGTTCACGTCGATACCGTCGCCTGCGCTGAAGGCGAGTTCGAGCCTGTCGAGCCGATGACGGCTCTCGATGTCCCTGCCCCGCGCGACGGGTCCTTCGAGATCCAGCCAGTCCGTGTCACCTTGGGCCGGTTGTTCCCCGGCGACGCTCACCGCGAGTTCATAGCTCACCGTAAGGCGCGCGGACCCAAGGTCTTCATCGAGCGTGAGGCGGAGCCCGTTCAACCAGTCGACTTCCGTCGCGCCACCTTCGCTCCCTTTCACGAACAGAGTCGACCTGACATGGCCGGAGACCTCGGCGACGGCCGCCGCCGGACATCCCTGGATCACGCCGACAACGACGGACGTCACGGCGAGGGACCGGAAACTTGCCATCATGGACGGATCTCGTCCGATGCAATTGCGCCGTCCACAATTCTCACCAGGCGGTGCGAGCGATCCATCACCTTGGCGTCATGCGTTGCGAACACGAAGGTCACACCGAGGTCGCGGTTCAGTTCGCTCATGAGATCAAGCAGCGAGTCACTTGCCGCCGAATCGAGATTTGCGGTCGGTTCGTCGGCGATCACGAAGGCGGGCCCGCCGGCGACTGCCCGCACCACGGCAACGCGTTGCTGCTGACCGCCGGACAGCTTGCCCGGTCGCCTGTCTTCGAGGCCGGCAAGTCCCGTGCGCTCGAAGAGCGCCGTCACGCGGGATCTGCGTTCACCCGCCGCAATTCCCTGGAGCAACATCGGAAACTCGGCGTTTTCGAAAGCGGAAAGCACCGGAAGCAGGTTGTAGGCCTGGAACACGAAACCGATGCGTTGCAAACGGAACTTTGCCAGTTCCCGCTGCCGCATGCGGCTGATCTCGTTCCCGGCGACCCAGACACGGCCGGACGTCGGCCGGGTGAGACCGCCGATCAGGTTGAGGAGCGTGGTCTTGCCGGATCCCGATGGCCCGGCGAGGGCGGTGAACTCGCCCGTCGCGACGGCAAGGCTCACGTCCCTGACCGCGTGGACCTCTTCCGACGCCTGCCGAAAAGTCTTGTGGACACGGTCCGTCCGTATCGCCGTTGCGTTCAAGTGGTCTTCGTGTTCGGGCATGGCTATCAGCGATCGAATTTCAGGACTTCGGTAACGTCGATCCTTGCCGCCCGGAGGGCGGGATACACGGAAGCGACGGTGCCAACCACGAGAATGAACCCGAGCGACTGCAGGTAGCGCCCGGGACGGAATTCCGGCACGATGACCGGCTCCAGGAGAATGCCGGAAAAGGTCAACTCGTCCATGGATCCCGAAAAATCGAGCCCGTCGCCGAAAAAGAACCAGGTGAGAAACGTACCGAGTCCCACCCCGATGAAACCGCTCAGGAGCGTCAGCACCATGCCTTCGATAAGGACGATGACGCCGGTCTGGGCCGGCGACATTCCGATCGCCTGGAGGATGCCGAATTCACGGTGCCTGTGGAGGACCGACATCAGCACCGTGTTCATGATGCCGAATGCGATGATCCCGAAGAGTAGCACCCGCACGATCGACCCGCTGAAATTATCGAGCGCGATCGCCGACGCGAGGGCCGGGTTTGCCGTCTTCCAGTCGAGGACGGCGACATTCCCTTCCAGGATGTGCGCCGCGAGTGCCTCTTCAAGCGCGGCCACGGTCTCCGGCACCATCGAGCTGTGCAGGAGAACCACCTTGACGTTGGTGACGCCGTTTCCGGCGCCGAGCCAGCCATCCGCCGTCCGCAGCGGAACCTGAACGGTTGTCTGGTCGACTTCAGCGACGCCGCTCCGGAAGATGCCGGCAACACGAAGGAGTTGCGAAGCGATTTCGCCGGTGGCATCCTCGGACTGCACCACGAACTTCGAACCGGGCTCGAGGCGAAGGCTCGCGGCCAGGCGAACGCCGATGACGGCGCGCGCCTCGTCGTCCGGCCGGAGGTATCTTCCCGCCATCACCTTTGCATCCAGGGTCGAGAGCCCGGCCTCGGCTTCCGGGACAACCGCGGTGATTTTGACCGGGCGCGCACCGGCGGCCGAACTTGCAAGGCCCCTGACGCCAAGCTGGGCGGAGGAGGCCATCACGCGTGACGCCACGGCGGGTGCCGCAAGCGCCCGCGTCACGACTTCGTGGACCTCCCGCGGGAGACGGTTCTCGATCCGGGGCGCGTTCCGGAATTCGGGGCGTTCGATGACGATGTGGCCGGTCCCCATGCGCGCGGCCTCGCGGATCCACATCTCCTGGCCGCCATCGGTCAGGCTGAAGCCGAAGATCAACAGGCCCCCGCCGAGTATCATCGCAGCGGCCGTAAGGATCGTCCGCCGGACGTTCAGACGGAGGCTGCGGAGCGCCAGTTTCGCGGAGACCCGCCATGCGGGCTCGCGGAGGTAACGGGTTGATCGTCCAGCCATGTTCAGAGATCGGACAACGTATCGGCAGGCGAAATCATCGCCGCGCGGAAGGCAGGGTAGAGGGCGGCCAATACCGTTGTCAGGAGGAGGACCGCCGTCGCCGAGAACCAGGCGGACACGTCGTAGGCGATGCGAAGGCTCGGGGTGATCAGGACACCCGCCAGCGTCGTGCTGCCGTAGAGCCAGCTGAGATCGGGCGGCGCGACGTGCCACCAGACCATGAGGGGATACGTGAACAGGGCGCCGGCCGCGAGGCTGACAATTCCGATCGCCAGGGCCTCCGTGACCACGGCACCGGCTATCGCGCGCGGCGTCGCACCGAGCGCCAGCATGACGGCGAATTCTCTACGCCTCTCGAATGTCGCCAGAATCATGGTATTCGCCACGCCGAAGACGGCGATGGTGAAGACGATCGCGAGAATGATCCAGTGCATGCCCTCGGAGAGGCCCACGTAGTCCACGACCGCGGGGTGAAGCTCGGTCCATGGAGCGGCGTCGATCCCGGTTGCGAATTCAACCAGCATCGCCTCGAGGCGCGCTGCGGTCGAGACTGCCTCCGACGGTTTCAGGGCCGCGACCGCGATTTCGTGGATGCGGTTCCGTGGAAGCACGACGAACTCCTGCAGGTCCCCGATCGGCATCACGGCAAGACCGTTGTCGAGCTCCGTGAGCCCGGTCTCGAACACGCCCGCGAGCCTGTAGAGCCCGTTTGCCAGGGAGCCGTCCGCCCCTGGGGCGACGACCACGATTTCGTCACCTGTTTCGACCGACAACTGACGCGCGGTTTCCGCGCCAAGCACGAGTTCCGACGCGCCCGGGCCGGGCGTTCGTCCTGCCGTGAGGAGGTTCAGGAACCGGCTGACGCGCGTCTCGCGCGCCACGTCGACGCCGAGGAGCACCACCGCGGAGGTTGCTTCGCCGGAACTCACGAGACCGCCGGCGAAGACGCGGGGGGCGGACGCAACAACTTCCGGATCGGCATCCACTGCCGCGAGCAGCGCCTCCACGTCCACGCCGCCACGCCCGCCGATGGTGTCGTACAGGCTCCTGTCCGGCAGGTATGCGCTGTCGTGGATCTCGATCTGACCACCGACCAGCGATGTCGCGTTTTCAATCAGTTCCTCGTTGATGCCACCAGTCCATCCCGTCATGAACACGACGGCAAAGTAACTGACCGCGAGACCACCCGACGTCAGGGCCGTGCGTCTCGGATTGCGACCAATGTTCCGCCATCCGATACGGGCCCATGACGTTTGTGCAGCCACGGTAGCGCGTCAGCGTTTTTTCTTGAGGTTGCGCAGCGAAAAGAACCTTTCGGTGATGTCGATGTCGAAGTCCAGTTCCTCGTAACGGATGGTCGTGTGTTCGTCCGGTTCGTCAGTGGGACGCATGTGAATGACGCTCGGCAGGAGCCGGCCATCGAAAATCCGGAATCCCCCGAATTCCATGGACCGCGCGAGCGAACCCGCCTCATCGAAAAAGCCCGCCAAAACCGGCATCAGGTCTTCCTGACGCACCCGGTATTCGATGCGTCCCCAGACGACAGCCGCATCGGGTTTCGGGGTCAGCGTGAAGTCCCAGACACGGACACCGGATGCGTCACGGCCGTCGAACGACAGGTCGATGTCGTAGTCCTCCGCGAGGCGGCTTTGCTTCACCAGGTCGTCGTTGGTGAAATGGGATCCCATCCAGGAACCGCCCATCATCGAGGCCGGAATCTTGATGGTCCGGTCGACTTTGGGAAGGTAATTCCAGATGTTGTTTCCGGACTTCAGCGTCGCCGTGCCGGCTTCCTTCTTCGGCCGGAGGAGGCGCACGAGGAAAAAATCCGTCCCGAGCGACCAGGCTTCCATGGTCAGCGTCCTCTCCCAGTTACCGGTGACGACCTCCATCGTCGCGACCGCCCGGCTGGACTCTCCGCGAAGCAGTTGGTCCACCGTGTCGATGACCTCGACCGGGTCGATCTCGGCGGGTGCCGGGCCACCAAGCCACAGCGCCGTGAAAACGGCCCCGGCACGTGTTGCGGTGCGCGTGTCGAACATGGTCGCCTCTGGCGGCGGGACGTTACCAATACCGCTCCGATATACCGGCGACGCCCCGGGACTTCAATGGAACCGGCCCTGACTTTCAGGACGATCCAACGCCGCGGAATAGTGGATGATCCGCCCTGGGCGCCCATCCCCCCGGGTTGTTTCCGGCATTTTTTGTCCGACGACCCGACCGGTGTCGACGTTTTGTGGTCCGGTGGGATGTCCGCACCTGTCTCGGGTTTCGTCAACATGGACGGCGACGCGCGCAGCGCACGCAACGCGTTGCCCGCCGTCGGGGTCAACCCGCACGGCGCACTTCTCCTTGTCGTCGCGGGGCTCCCGGTAATTCCGGGAAGACAGGACAATCCATCGCTTACACCGCGAACGCGGTCGCTTCCGGGCACCGCATGCCTTCGAGCTCAAACTCCGACAAAGATGCATGCAGCCGCGTTCGCGGCGGTGCCAGGCCAGCTTGACCAAGCCTTCCGGTCATCTGCATCCAGGAGGTCTCCGCGGTCGCCCGGCGTGGCCGGTTTCATCCTGGCGTCCCTGGCTTCGGCCAGGCCCTGGAAATCCCTCGTTTCCGGAAAAGGCGCACGGCCGGGTTCCGGTATTTCGGTTCGGCCCGCGTTTTCAGGAATGGCGACGCCGTGAAACGCGCGGGCCGCCAACCCGGGTCATTCAATTTGCGAAGCGCAACTCGAAATTGAATGAGCTTTAAACCCGTGTCCGATTGGGATATGTTTTTTTCAAAAATAGGCAGGATCGATCAAATGGCAGACTTCAATCCGAGAACACGTTTCTTTCTAATCGCGTTGCTGGCGGTTTTTCTCGCGGTACTTGCCGGCTGCAACCCCCAGCCGCCTTCGGCACTGGGACCGGGGCATGGACCAGGATCCGTAACTCCGGTCAACGTCGCGCTGCTGGTTCCTTCGGAATCCGGTGACCGGCGACAGGACATGCTGGCCGAGAGCCTGGTTCAGGCAGCGCAATTGGCAATTGCCGACTTCGGGGATGGCGCGCAGATAGACCTTCGGGTCTATCCCACTGCCGGCAACCCGGAAACCGCCGTACGAGCGGTCCGGCAGGCGGCGGAAGATGACGCCGACATTATTCTCGGACCGTTGTTTTCGACCGCGACGATAGCAGTCAGCCAGGAAGCGGCACGCAACAACCTGAACGTCCTGAGCTTTTCGAACAACCCTGAGGTCGCCGGCGACAACGTATTCGTGCTCGGCATTTCCTTCCAGAATACTGCCAGCCAGTTGATCGCACATGCATCAGGCCAGGGTTTGTCCAGGATCGCCGTCGTCGCCGCGCAAAACCAGGCTGGCAGACTCGCCGCCGGTGCCGTCGAGACGGCTGCCGTGATCAACGGGGCAAGAGTCGTGAGCGTGGCGACGTATGAGCTTACGGCGACAGGCGCAATCGACGCCATGCCGATTATCAGGCGCACGGTCGCCGAATCCCTGCCGGATGTCGTCGTCATCGACGCGGATTCCGCGGGTGCGCTCCCGATCTTTGCGGAAATGCTGCCAGGTCCCGGAACGGACGAAATCTCGATGCCGGAGGATATCCAGTACATCGGACTGACCCGTTGGGACATCCCGAAAGCAACGCTCAGGCACGAGGGCCTGCAGGGCGGATGGTTTGCGCTTCCGGACCCGGGTCTGTACGACGCGTTCGTCGTGCGATACCACAATGCCTACGGGAGACGGCCGCACATACTCGCCGGGCTCGCGTACGACGGAATTCAACTCATCGGAACGCTTGCGCAATCCTCCGCCCCCGACACGCTGTCCGCGCGGCGATTGACCAGGGCGGAGGGATTCGTCGGCGTCAACGGCGCGTTTCGCCTGCGCCCGGACGGAACCGTCGTGCGCCGCCTGGCGATTGCCGAAGTTCGCGACGGATGGATAGAAATCATTGATCCAGCGGAACTTCCGTCCGGTGGTGCCACTCGTGCAGGTTCGTAGTGAAGACTGGTCCGAGACCGGCGAGGTCGAGGAACCCCTGCTTGTCGCGGACCCTCGAAGCATCGTCGACCCCGAACAGATCGAATCCAGGATTCGTATTTCGGCGAGCCGGGCTGCTGGCGAGGCTGAAGTCCGCAAGGCCGTAGCCGGCGTCCTGGTCGAAGCCAACAAGGCCGGTCGCGCCGCCATCGGGGACGCGTACCTGGCCAATCCGTATCGCACCACCCAGGCAATACGATCCTATACCTGGCTTATCGACGAGATCGTCAAGGCCGCGTATTCGGCGGCTGCCAGGACCCTCGGCCTGCCTGAAGACGACAAGACGGTCGGGCGTCTCGCGATCATGGCCGTCGGAGGTTATGGCCGCGCCGAAATGGCGCCGTTTTCCGACGTCGATCTCCTGTTTCTCGTCAACAGGAAATCGCCCGCCCTGATCGAGTCGGTCGTGGAATTCATGTTGTATGTTCTTTGGGACACCGGCCTCAAGATCGGTCAGGCGACCCGCACGATCAATGAGTGCCTGATTCTCGGAAAGGCCGACCAGACCATAAAGACATCGATGCTGGAATGCCGCCATATCTGTGGCGACAGGAAGATGTCGTCTCGACTGGAAAACCGCCTTTGGCGCGAATTGTTCAGCAAGTCCGCCTCGGAATTCGTCGAGAACAAGTTGGTCGAGCGCGCTGAACGCCATGTCCGCCAGGGTGGCCAACGGTACATGCTGGAACCGAACGTCAAGGAAGGGAAAGGCGGCCTCCGGGACCTGCAATCCCTATACTGGATTACCAAGTACATCAGCCGTGCAAGACAACCCGAAGAGATGGTTGCCCGGGGGTTCTTCACCCGGACCGAATACAGCCGGTTTTTCGAAGCCGAGCAATTCCTCTGGACCGTCAGGTGCCATCTTCACCTGCTGACCAATCGGGCGAGCGACAAACTGACCTACGATGCACAGGTGGAAATCGCCAGGATTCTGGACTTCCGGGACGGTGACGGATTGCGCGGCGTCGAACGGTTCATGCAAACCTATTTCCGGCATGCGACGCATGTCGGGGAATTGACCCGTATCTTCCTGACCAAGCTCGAAGCGCAACATGTGAAAAGGCCGCCGCCCCGCTTTCGGCTGCGCTTGGGCCGTTTCGGCCTGGATTCACCGGCGGCCCCCGCCGGCTACGAGATCGTTCACGGCCGTCTGGCGGTCGTCGATGAAGATCGCTTCCTGTCCGACCCCCTGAACATCCTCAGGATATTCGAGGAAGGACTTCGTTCGGAAATACTGATTCATCCGGACGCCATGCGCCTGGTTGCCGCGAACCTTCACCTGATCGACGATGAAATCCGGCATCACCCCGAGGCGTGCAGGATTTTCATCGACCTGATGCTGAAATACGGCAACCCTGAACGTGCGCTCCGCAGAATGAACGAACTCGGGGTTCTCGGAGCCTTCATCCCTGAATTCCAGCACATCGTCGCGATGTCCGAATTCAGCCTCTACCACAAGTTCACCGTGGACGAGCACACCATCCAGTGCATTTCGAATCTCAACCAGATCGAACACGGAGACCTCGTCGAGAGTCTTCCGGTCGCGACGGGAATTCTCAGGGCTGGAGTCAACCGCCGTGTCCTCTATGTCGCACTCCTTTTGCACGACATCGGCAAGGGAAGATCCGAACACCATTCCATCGCCGGCGCAAGGGTAGCCGAAACCGTCGCGCCAAGGCTGGGCCTCGACGAGAAGGAATCCGAAACGGTTGCCTGGCTCGTTCGCAATCACCTGCTGATGTCGGATGTCGTTCAGAAGCGCGACATTTCGGACCCGCAAACGGTTCGGGACTTTGCGAGAAAGGTTCAAAGCACGGCCCGTTTGAATCTCCTGACCGTCTTGACGGTTTGCGATATCCGGGGGGTTGGTCCCGGAACCTGGACATCGTGGAAGGCCCAGCAGATCCGGGAGCTTCATGGTTTCACCCGGCAGGCGCTCCGGGAAGGATCCGACACCATAACTGCTCATGGTCGGGTCGAGGAAGCGAAGGCGGCGCTTGGCGAGCGGATTTCCGGCTGGCCGGCAGAAAAGCGGCAGACCGAATTGAACCGGCATTTCGATCCGTACTGGATCGGTCTCGACGCTGAATCACAATTCATCATTGCGGAACTGTTGCGCAGGATCGGAGAGCCTTTTGACGACCAGGCGTTCAATATCGATCTCGGCGAAGACACACGGCGGGACGCGACGCGCGTTTGCGTGGTGACCGTCGACCACCCGGGGGTTTTCGCCAGCATTGCCGGCGCGCTCGCGATGGCCGGGACCAATGTCATCGATGCGCGCACCTATACGAGTTCGGACGGGTACGCGACTTCGGTGTTCTGGATTCTCGACATTGCCGGAGGTCACTTCAGCGAAAGCCACCTGCCCCGGCTGCATGCGAGGGTCGCGAAAGCCCTGATCAACCAGACGCCCGCCAGGGGTGGCCTCAAGGCACGGGACAAGATCAAGAAGACCGAGCGGGAATTCCTGGTGCCCACCGCGATCACTTTCGACAACGATGGTTCGGCAATCTATACGATCATCGAAGTCGACACGCGTGACAGACCCGGCCTGTTGTACGACCTGACCCGCACGCTCAGTCAATTGAACATCAGGATTTCGTCAGCCGTCATTGCAACTTACGGCGCGCAGGCCGTCGACGTGTTCTATGTCAAGGACATGTTCGGACTCAAGATCAGGTCAGCGTCCAAACAGGACGTCATCAAGCGCCGTCTCAGGGAGGCCATTGATCGCGGAGCCGAGCAGGCCACCAGATGAGTCGCAGGTCAAGGCTCTACCAGAGCGCGTTCACGGTTGGCAGCTGGACCTTGCTCAGCCGGCTGACCGGGTTTTTTCGTGACATCGTCATAGCAGCGCTTTTTGGCTCGGGCCCGATCGCGGAAGCGTTTCAGGTCGCCTTTGCATTGCCCAACCTGTTCAGGCGCCTTTTCGCGGAAGGCACGATCAACGCCGCGTTTGTTCCGATTTTCTCCAAGTCACTGTCCGACAAGCAGGAAGCGGCAGAATTCGCGCGCAACACCTTTTCATGGCTGACCACCGCCCTGATTGTCCTGACCGTAGCGGCACAGGTCGCGATGCCGTGGTTCGTCCTGGCGATTGCAAGCGGATTTCGGGACGACGGCCGCTTCGACCTCGCGGTCGACTTCGGACGCATCTGCTTTCCGTACATCCTGTTCATAGCCCTTGCCTCCCTTCTCGGCGGAATCCTGAATTCATTCGGACGATTCGCGGCGGCCGCAGCGGCCCCCGTCCTGCTCAACGTGATCCTGCTCGGAGCAATGGGATTGGCATTGGCATCCGGGATCGATCCCGGCCCGGCGCTGGCATGGGGCGTCCCCTTCGCGGGCGTCGCACAACTCGCGCTCATGTGGCTGGCCTGCCGGCGTACAGGGATCCGGATGGAATTGCGTGTACCCAGGCTGACACCGAAGGTCCGCAGGCTCGCCGTCGTCGCGTTTCCCGCGGTTCTCGCCGGCGGTGTCGTCCAGGTCAACATCCTGGTCGGGCGGCAGGTCGCCAGTTACTTCGATGGCGCGATCCAGTGGCTCGCAGTGGCGGACCGGCTGTACCAGTTGCCTCTTGGCGTCGTCGGAATCGCAACCGGAATCGTCCTGCTTCCCGAACTCATGAGGAGGCTGGCGGAGGGGGATCACGCGGGCAGCAGGGACGCCTTCAACAGGGCAACGGAATTTGCCTTGATGCTGACGATTCCGGCAGCGTTCGCGCTTGTCGTCATCCCGTTTCCCCTGGTTTCGGTACTGTTCGAACGGGGCGCTTTCACGACCGGTGACAGCCGTGCAACCGCGGCAGCCCTGGCCGTTTACGGAATCGGCCTGCCCGCGTTTGTCCTCCAGAAGACGTTGCAGCCTCTTTACTTCTCGGAGGAGGACACCAGGACACCGTTCCGCTACGCCGTCGTCGCCATGCTGGCCAATGCCATACTTGCGATCGGGCTCATTCCCCTCGCCGGATACCTGGCGGCGGCGGTCGGCACCACCTTGTCGTCGTGGCTCATGGTTTTCCTCTTGTGGAACGGGCGCCGGCGCCTCGGGGAGATGGCCCGGGTCGACCGGAGGCTGCGGTCCTTCACGCCGCGCGCCCTGCTGGCCTCGGCGTTCATGGCGGTCGTTGTGTTCGGTCTGGCGGAACTCCTGCTCCCCTGGCTCACCGCGGACGGCATCAGATACGCCGCTCTTGCCGTCATCGTTTTGGCAGGAGCTATCGCCTACTTTGGCGCCGCCTTTGCCATGAAGGCGATTTCCCTGGCGGAGCTGCGCCAGGTAACCCTGAACCGGAAACTGCCTGGTGATCACTTCGGGAAGAATTGACCTCGGCGAATGGAAACGCCGGAACTGGCATCCCCGCCACGACCGGAAATCTGATTGCAATCGGCCGATCGGTTCGCCATCAGGGCTCTACATGGAAAATGCGTTCCGAACGAACCCGACTGGAAATTGGCTCGGCGATGACCCGTATCCTGCGCCCTCCCGGGATCATCCGGCGATGTGTCACGGTTTATCGGACGAATCCCCGGTTCGTGCGGAAGTCATGAATCCGGGGCCAAGCCATGGTATCCGGCCGGGCAAATCAGGATGAAAGACGGAGGACGTGATGCAGGTTCATGACGGGTATTGCGAACGGATAGGTACCGAGCCGAATCTCTGGGGTGAACCCGTCAACGCGTTAACCAACCTCGCCTTTTATGCCGCCGTGTACTGGTTGTTTTTGGAAGCGCGGAAAAGGAAACGACTGGATTCAGGCGTTGTCTCGCTGATCTTCCTCGTTTTCTGCATCGGTACGGGCTCTTTCCTGTTTCATACTTTTGCGACCAGCTGGGCGTTGGCCAGCGATGTCATTCCGATCCAGGCCTTTATTATCCTCTACTTCGGAGTCATCCTCTATCACGTGCACGGCCTCGGACTTTTGGTTTCGATCGTCGGCGCATTCACCTTCCTGCCGCTTGCGGCAGGGATGCAATTCCTGCTCGCGGGCACTCTGCTCGGCGGCGCCAATGCAGGTTATGTGTCGGCGCTATTGCTGTTGTTCGTGAACGCGGTCATTCTCGCGATCAGGCATCATGCGATTGCGCCTTGGCTGGCCGCCGGATCCGGCGTCTTTGTTCTCTCTCTCGCGTTTCGGATCCTGGACGAACACGTCTGCAGCGCATTTCCGACCGGTACGCATTTCGCCTGGCATATCCTCAATTCCGTCGTTCTCGCGATCGTGGCCACCGGCTTCATTCGTCACGGACACCGTCGACACGGACAGGCGGCGGCGGATTCCGGCAAGCGTTGAGTTCAAACGCCTGCTTCTGAACCCGCGCCCCGGAAACACCCGGGGAGCCTCGCGGACGAACGATCACGCCTGTCCGGGGTTGCCCATGTCAGGGCGGGAGGTGTCCTCACCGTCTACAAAGACGAGTTTCTCCCGGCGTTACAGGCCCTCAACCGGCGCTTGTCCACCGCGCCGGTGAGAGCACCGGGCTCCGAGCGCGCACGAAATTCCGTGCCGCACCTTTCGAGGGCAAACCCGGCTCGGGAATTCTTGCTCGTGAGTTACGCCTGGTCGCGGACAGCGTAAATGTAATCCCTGGTCGCGGGCGGCCGATTCTTGTCGCGCGTGATCTGAATCTGGAATACGACCTGGGACCGATTCCTGAAGGTCACCTCGCAGGCAGCCAGGTAGAATCTCCACATCCGGCAAAAGCGGTCATCGAACATCCCGCGTACCGCCTTCAGGTTGTCTTCGAATCTCTGCCGCCAGCACCGAAGGGTTTCCGCATAATGGAGCTGCCAGATCTCGACGTCGGTGACCGAGAGCCCTTCCTTTTCGATCGCCTGCATCACTTCCGACAGGGCCGGAACGTATCCTCCCGGGAAAATGTATTTCCGGATCCAGGGGTTCGTCGTCCCCGGTTCGTCGAGGCGCCCGATCGTGTGGAGGAGCGCGACCCCGTCTCGCTCGAGCAGGCGCCGCACGTCACGGAAGAACTGCCGGTAATGTGGCGCGCCGACGTGCTCGAACATCCCGACCGACACGATCCTGTCGAAGCGGCCCTTGACCTCGCGATAGTCGCAAATCCGGAAGGCAATCCTGTCCTCCAGATTCCGTTCCCGGACCCTGTTCATCGCCAACGCCTGCTGTTCCGTCGAAAGCGTGATGCCTTCGACCACCGAGCCGTGGTCTTCGGCCAGCGTGATCCCCATTCCCCCCCATCCGCAGCCGATATCCAGGACCTTCATTCCCGGCTCCAGCAGCAGCTTCTTCGCGATGTGCCGTTTCTTGGCTTCCTGAGCCTCTTCAAGGGTCATGTCGGGCCGAGGGAAATACGCGCAACTGTACTGCTTGTCCCGATCGAGAAACAGGGTGTAGAAATCGTTCGACAGGTCATAGTGGTGGGCGACGTTCCGGCGAGCCCGGCTGACGGGATTGAACTGGGACAGGCTCCTGGTGAGGACCTGGAAACGGTAAAGGATCTTCCGGTAGAGCGGGTCCTCCGCGTCATCGAGATTCCGTGTCACGAGGTCGAGCAGGCCATAGATGTCGTCGCCGTCGACCGTCATGGTTTCATCCATGTAGGCTTCGCCCAGGGCCAGTTCGGCATTGAGCACGCACCTGCGGATCACGTTCGGCGCATGGATCCGAATCGTCACCGGAGAGCCGGTTGAATCGCCAACCTCGAATGAAGAATTGTCCGGAAAGACCACCCTGAGCGTTCCCGAGCGAATGATGCGTTCGGCAACTGACCTGAACATCGACTTCCACACGGATGAGCCCCTCCCCTCCCTCACGGATTTGCGCCAGAATATCGATAGCACGCAAGCGAGTTTTCAGAAAACCGCAATTCACCATCCTATTCCTCCACGCAATGGTCCGCTTGCTGGGCCGCATCGGTTCCAGTTTGGTGCAAGCGGCCGTTGGCTGTTCGTGGGCCTGGATGTACCCGAAATCATCGTGGTTCCGATTCTCGGCAAGGGATTCACCGACAATTCGGAATTGAACTTTCGTTTCAAGGGTCGGCGTTCGCCCAAAAACAGCGGACGGGCAAATTCCACTTGATTTTTGTTGCTTGACAACAGTTTTGTTGGCAACAATATTGTTGCCAACAAAACTGTTGGGGATTGAGCGTGATGCGAAAAGGTGGAAGCAACTGGGTCGACGGAGAAAATTTCTTCGATCGGGAAAACGAGCTGGCAGCGCTGGAGGAACGTGTCCGGGGAGGAACCCACACCCTGCTGACCGCACAACGGCGAATGGGCAAGACGAGCATCGTTCGTGAACTGCAGCGCCGCCTGGCCGAATCCGGCGAGTTCGAAGTCGTCTTTGTCGACCTTGAGGCTGCCAATGACCCGCCCGATGCGATTGCCGAAATCGGGATTCAGGTAAAACCTGTGCGTCCGGCTTGGGGTCGGATCGTGGCCAACCTCGCCAACTTTCTTGAAAGAACCGGCGGGCGAATCGAGGGAATCTCGGTTTCGGATCTGAAGGTCAAGCTGCGAGCGGGAATAGACACGGGAAATTGGCAGCAAAGGGGAGAAGCGATCTTTGCCGCCCTCGCTGCGAGCGACCGGCCTGTCGTGCTTGCGATCGACGAGTTGCCGATTCTCGTCAACCGGTTACTCAAGGACGAAACGGGCCGCATCACGCCGGACGGAAAGAGTGAAGCGGAAGCTCTCCTGAGTTGGTTGCGCAAGGTTGGGCAAGCCCATCGGAACCGTGTGTCGATGATCCTTTCTGGCAGCGTGAGCCTGGAGCCGATCCTGGAACAGGCCGGGCTCAGTGCACACGCCAACATCTTTTCTGTCTACGACCTGAAACCGTGGAGCGAGAAAACCGCCATTTCCTGCCTTGAGGCACTCGCTGAGGCCTACGGAATCGAACTTCAATTGGAAGCTCGTCGGGACATGTGCCGCCGACTGCAGTACTGCATCCCCCACCATGTCCAGATGTTCTTCGACCAGATGCACGAGCATTTGCGCCGGGCGGGACGAAAAAAAGCGTCTCTTGAAGATGTGGAGTGGGTCTATGAACACGAGATGCTGGGAGTGCGGGGCCAAGTGGACCTGCAGCATTACGAGGGCCGGCTGGAAGCGATCCTCGGACGAGCGGGGTATACCGTTGCACTGGAAATACTAACGGCGACCGCAGTCACCGGTGAAATCACCATTGAAACGCTCGATCGCTACCGCGATGACTTCGCGGCGCCAGACGTGCCCGACGGAAAAAGCGTCCCCACGGTGGAGAACATTCTGCATGTGCTGCAGCACGATGGATACCTGGAACCCGGGGAAGGAGGATTCCGTTTCGTTTCCGGATTCCTGAAAGACTGGTGGCACCGCCGCTACGGACAGGCATTCGTGCCCATGTTCGATCGGAGGCGGTGAGAGGAGATCGGATCGATGCCTGCAACATCCAGGAAGTACAATCCGGGCTTTCTTTCATTCGACGAATTGGTCGCGACCTTCTGCGTCCGGATGGCCGAGTTCGAATCGCTGATCGAGACGCTCCGTACCTGCTCAGGCAACGCGAACACACATCAGATCGTGATCGGACCACGCGGAAGTGGAAAGACGAGCCTCCTGTTACGGGTCGCGGCGGAGGTGTTGCGCGATGTCGATTTCTCGACGCATTTTTTTCCGATCATCTTTGCCGAAGAGAGTTACGAGGTCTCGACGGCCGGTGAATTCTGGCTCGAGTGCCTGTCCCGTTTGGCCGATCAGGCGCCGCGCCGGGAAGGAGGCGTCGACTTGCACCTCAGCTTCGAGGAACTGCGGCATGTCCATGACGACCGGATACTGGAAGATCGGTGCCTTGGGCTACTACAGGATTTTGCCGACGGGGAAGCAAAGCGTCTCGTGTTGATCGTCGAAAACCTGAACATGATGTTCAGGGACATTGCCGACGACAATGCCGGCTGGCGGCTGCGGAAAGTGCTGCAGACTGAGCCGCGAATCGTCTTGATGGCCAGCGCAACCAGCCGGTTCGAAGAGATGAACGACCCGAAGGAAGCGCTCTACGAGCTATTTCGGGTGATCCGGTTGAACCCGCTCGACACGGAAGACTGCGCAACCTTATGGCAGACCGTGTCAGGCCGGGAGCGGGCGCCAAAGACAATCCAGGCATTGCGCATCCTTACGGGCGGCAATCCGAGGCTATTGACAATCGTGGCCCGATTCGGAGCGAACCTGTCGTTCCACGAGTTGATGGACGATCTTCTCGATCTGGTCGACGACCACACCGAATATTTCAAGAGTCACCTCGATGCACTCCCGGCGCAGGAGCGTAAAGTGTATCTCGCACTTGCCGACCTCTGGAAACCAGCAAACACGCGCGAGATCGGGGAGCGGGCCAGGCTCGGGACCAGCAAGTGCAGCGCGCAGCTTGCCCGCCTGGTTGATCGGGGCGCAGTGGAGGTGAGCGGTGGCAGCGCACGGCGCAAGCTCTACTACCTGACCGAGCGGCTCTACAACATCTATTACCTGATGAGGCGCGCGCGAGGACCGGTGCCTCTGATCAATGCGCTGATCCGCTTCATGGAGGCCTATTATTCGACCGATGAGTTGAGAGAACTCGGCGTCCGAATGGCACGGGACGCACAGGGTTTTGATGGCAGCGTCCTGACGCTTTTCCGGATGGTTTTCGAGCGCCTTGTCAGACTTCCATCCCTCGAAGCGCATCGCGAGGATCTGCTTTCGACAGCGCCACCTACCTTTAGGTTTGCCACCGAGGAAGTTCCTGCGGTGTCCCCGGTTTCGTCAGACTCGAAGGAGCTGTTTGGGAAAGCGCTGTCGTTTGCAGAAAAGGGCGAGTTGCGGGATGCCTTGGCAACCTGGGACGAGGTTATCCGGCAGTTCGGCGAAAGCGGCGCGCCGGCGGATCTCGAACGGGTGTCATTAGCGCTCGTCAACAAGGGAAAGACACTGGGCCGACTGGGGAGAGGACAAGAGGCGTTGGCTACCTGGGATGACGTGGTGCAACGTTTCGGGGCGAATGGCGAAGAGGGGCAATCGCTGGCGGTGGCAACTGCACTTGTCTGCAAGGGCAAATTGTTGAGCGATCTGAATCAGCACAAGGAATCGTTGACGGCCTGTGAGGAGGTTGTGCAGCGCTACGGCGGGAGCCTGTTACCGGCGCTCAAAGCGTTGGTCGCAAGTGCACAAGTCGGGATGGTCGTGGCGCTCAATAGGTTGAACCGTCCCCAAGAAGCACTGGAAGTCTGCGATGAGGTTCTGGAACGGTTCGGTGAGAACGGTTCGTCGGCACCTCTCGATCAATTGGCGGCGGTCATGGTCGGACGGGGACACGCATTCATCGCAATGAACCGTACCAACGAGGCTACGATCGCATGGGGCGACGTGGTGGAGCGTTTCAGGAAGAGCGATTCTCCCAGAATAGTTGAACAAGCTGCCTCAGCGCTTGCGAACATAGGCGCGGCGCTTTTCGGGTCTGGCCAGTTGGAGAAAGCGCTGAATGTGTTCGATGGGGTCGTGCAAAGCCATTGGGCAAGCGATGCGCCGTTCCTTCGGGAGACGGTAGCGTACTGTTTCGTCAACAGAGGCAACGTGCTGGCCGCTTTGAAACGGGAAACGGAGGCGCTTTCGTCGTGGGAAGAAGCAATCCGGCGTTTCGAGAAGGGTGACTGGCCAGAGGCGGCAGAACCGTTCTCATGCGTGATGATGAACAGCGCAGCGGTGTTGTTCAATGCGGGCCGACAGGATGAAGCGTTGGATCTGTGGGAAAAAGTCGTGGAGCGCTTCGAGGCCAGCGATCACCCGGGGGTCCTCACCATGGTGGTGAATGCCCAAACAAACAGGGGCGCGCTGTTGGAACGATTGGGCCGGTACGAAGAGGCGCTCGCGGTCTGGCAGCAGGTTGAAGACCGCTTCGGAGGCAGCGACGCGCCGGAGTGGCAAGCGTTAGTGGCTAGTTCTTTTGTTCACAAATGTGCCAACCAGTTCGACTTGAATCGGCCGGAAGAAGCGCTCTCAACCTGCAACCAAGCGCTGGGACGTTTCGGAGAAAGTGTCGTACCGGAAATTCTCGATGCGGTCGCTGGAATTCTCCTCAACAAGGGAATCATTCTCTTTACTTCGCACAGACACGAGGAAGCGCTGGTCGTCTGGGACGAATTTGAACGGCGCTTCGGAAACAGCACTGACTCGACAATTTCCAAGCAGTTGGCATCAACCATTGTCAGCAAGGGCACGACACTGGTCGAGTTGGAGCGACCGGAGGAAGCAGTCAGTGTTTGGAGTGAAGCCATACGTCGTTTCGGAGCGAGCGATACACCCCTGTTTCGTGAAGAAATCGCGACAGCGTTTCTCAACAGGATAATGGTGTTGGGTCATTTGAACCGAACGGACGAAGCGCTTGACGCGTGCGAAGAAGCGCTCCAACGATTTGGAAACAGTGACGAGCCCTATGCAGTTGAGGTGGGGGCGCAAGTTCTCGTCGACAAAGGTGCTCTCCTTTTCGGCATGGGGCAGATCGAAGATGCTTTGGCGGTTTGGTGCGAGGTCGCGCGGCGCTTCGAGTCGAGCAATCTACCCGCACTTCGCAATGCCGCTGAATCTGCGCTGTGCGGGCTGGCAGAGTACGAACTGACCGACGGTCAGGCCAGTACTGCGATCACGTTTATGGACCGTGTACTTCTGCCGGAACGGGAAGGCTCCCTAGATAGCAGGCTGAAGGGTCATTTGGTCCGAGCCCGGGCACATTTGGTAGAGGGTGATCTCGGTGCGTCCACCACGGATGTCAAGAGTGTACTGTCGATCCTTCCCGAACTGAACGTATTGCCGAGGGATGTACTGGAAGCACTGGCGAACCTCGCGACAGATATTGGACTGGAGAGTATGTGCAATCTCATCAAGGCGTCGCCATCCGACGCTCTGCTGCTCCCGCTGAGGACAGCGTTGGAACGGGAACTTGGTTTGGAGCCGAGGGTTGCCAAGGAAGTCGAAGAGATTGCCGAAGACATACGACGGGATCTGCTTGACCAGCGCAAAAATAAGATTCTGCGGCGGAAAGATTGATCGCATTGACCATATCGGCAGACTGTTTTTTGTGCTCAACGAGTCAAATGGTGCGGTGGGATCCCAAGTGTTTGCCTGCGCTTCGAATTCCACCCGTGTGACCCGTGCACTGGTATCCGTGGATCGGTCATCTGCGGCGTGAATACCACCCTGTGTTCAGGGCGCACAGTCTGGACATCCCGCGGTTTACCCGACCCGGACTCGAGACCTACCGGTACACCGAACAGCAGACATTCGTAGAGCACCGCAAAGTCATTGGACAGCGAGCGATCGTCCGGACCGGGAGCGTATCGTTTCGACAGGACCCAGTTGACCTGCCGACCATGGGCATTCAAATCGCGCTGTATCCGGCGAAGCCGGCACCTTGGTGTTCCCCGCGATTGATCGTATTTTCAGACCTGCCAGAGAAGATTCATGTACTGTGAAAACCCCGCCATAATCAGTGAATCCATCGCCTCGGCTCGCGTTTTGCGCCTGCCGTCAGGGTCGTGTTTGTGCGACACCCGACGCGGATCCGAGACATATTTGTCGTCAAGGCCACGCAGACAATCGCCTGTGATTGACACCGCATCGTGCTCATACGAACATGTCGTCATTGGAACGAACCACCGAGGCGCGCCATGACCCGTCCCTTACCTCCATTCCGCGCCGACCACGTCGGGAGTTTGCTCAGGCCACCGGCAGTCGCGGATGCGCGGCGTCGGCACGAGCAGGGTGTGATCGACGACGACGAACTGAAATCCATCGAGGACGCCGAGATTCCGGGGCTCATCTCGATGCAGGTCGAGGCGGGGCTCGAGTCCATCACGGACGGAGAAGCCCGCCGTTCATTCTGGCATTACGATTTCATGGGAATGCTGGATGGCCTTGATCTCGTGGAGCGTGACGAAGGCGTGGCATTTGCCGGGGCCAGGCTGCCCCCGATCTTCCCGACCATAACGGGCAAACTGGATTTCCCCGACGATCACCCCATGCTCGATCACTTTCGCTTCGTTGCCGCACACACGGACCTGATGCCGAAGATCAGCATACCCGGGCCGAGTTGCTGCCATTTTCGCGTTGATCCGGACGACATCAATAAGGGCGTTTACAACGAACCCGACGCGCTGTTTTCGGATATCGCCGCGACGTACCGGAAAGCAGTCAATGGGTTCTACGAGGCCGGTTGCCGCTACCTGCAGCTCGACGACATCTTTTTCGCCTACCTCTGCGACCCCCACCACAGGGCGGCCAAGGAAAGGGCCGGCCAGGATCCGGACTGGCTGATCGACCGATACGCGTGGATGATGCACGAAGCGATCAAGGACCGCCCGGATGACCTGACCATCGGGATGCACATGTGCCGCGGCAACTTCAAGTCGACCCACGCTGCGGACGGCGCGTACGATCCGGTTGCGGACACGGTCTTCAATCGAACGGGTGTCGATATTTTCTTCATGGAATATGACACCGACCGCGCCGGCGGGCTCGAACCCCTCAGGTTCCTCGGTTCGGGCAAACAAAGGGTCATGCTGGGATTCATCACGACCAAGACCGGCGAGCTCGAGGACCTCGACGACCTCAGGAGGCAGGTTGACGATGCCTCCCGCTTTGCCGACCCCGACCAGCTGGGAATCGCACCGCAGTGCGGTTTTGCCTCGACCGAAGAGGGCAACGCCATCTCTGTCGACGACCAGCGGCGTAAACTCGATCTCGTGGTGGAGGCCGCCGAAAGGATCTGGTGACGCGTCCGAATACTCGTGGCTGAACGGCGGATTTCGCGGCGCGCCACATTCGGAACTCCTCCCGAACAACGCCGAGGTCAACCTCCGGCTTCGGCGGGGCGGCCTTTGGCCCGGACCTGCCGGCCCCGGCAAGGCGCGCAGGCCTGGCAGGCCGGGACCATGCCGTGCGCCTTTGCCTGGCCCGATTTCCGGCCGACCGCAGCGGATCGCGTTCGACGCAGCAGAATCGCACCGTCGTCAATCGGCAAGTGGCGAATTCGGGCTTGGGATCAGACAACGTAGAGGTGCCAATCGTGTCGGATTGCCGGTCATGATGTTCAACGGTATAATTGTGTTTGTCGTCCAGTCGGATGCCTTCAACCGGAGCCGAATCCTAACCGTGGTCGTGCTTGCCATTACATCAAACATGCGGTTGGACACGGCACCCGGAATTGTTTCTTTCACACGCCGCCAGACAGGGCTGACGAGAGCCTCTGTCATGAATGTCGCGCAAGTCCTCACGCTGGATAAGCGATTCTTCGCCGCGAGTGCCGGTATGGTATCCGAAGGCATCCTCGGGCAAGTCGAGGAAGGGTTGCAGCTGGTTCTCGGCTTAAGGCCATAATGACCTCAACCGATTGCCCTTACGATGAAATGCTTGGGCGCGATGACCGCATCCGCGAATGTTATGCAGCGTATCGAGAATGGCTTGACGGCGAGAGCTCAGGACGGCTGCAAAAAAAATCGGCGGAAGCCGAAGCCCTGTTTCGCAGCGTCGGTGTGACCTTCAATGTCTATGGGGACGACGACGCCGATGAGCGGCTGATCCCGTTTGACATCATCCCGAGGATTCTCTCGTCCTCCGAATGGTCCCGCCTGACCCGTGGGATCGAGCAACGCATAAGAGCGATCAACGCGTTTCTCTATGACCTCTATCACCGGCAGGAGATCATCCGCGCCGGCCGGATACCCTTGAGTTTCATTTCGGGAAACGCGACTTTCCTGCCCCAGATGATCGGTTTTGCCCCACCCGGAAACGTCTACACGCATATCGTCGGAACGGACATCATCCGTACCGACGAGGACGAGTTCCTCGTTCTGGAAGACAACGCACGGACTCCTTCGGGTGTTTCCTACATGCTGCAAAACCGTGAAACCATGTTGCAGATGTTTCCGGACCTTTTTTCAAAGGTCCGCGTACGACAGGTCAGCAGCTACCCGAGGTATTTGCGGCGATGCCTGACGGATTGCCCTCCTCCAGTCTGTGACGGGCGGCCGGTGATCGCGGTTCTGACACCGGGCATTCACAACGCGGCGTATTTCGAACACGCTTTTCTTGCAGAGGAGATGGGAGCCGAACTTGTGGAGGGCCATGACCTCAAGGTGACCGGCGGCCGCGTTGCCATGCGAACGACGCAAGGGTTCATGCCGGTGGATATCCTCTATCGTCGCGTCGACGACTCCTTTCTCGATCCCCTGAGTTTTCGGCCGGATTCGATGCTCGGGGTTGCCGGCGTCATGGATGTATATCGCGCTGGGGGAATCACGATCGTCAACGCTCCGGGAACCGGAATCGCCGACGACAAGGCCATTTACTCCTACATTCCCGAGATCATCCGGTTTTACACCGGCGAAGCGCCCCTGCTCGGGAACGTCCCGACCTGGCGTTGTTCGGAACGGGAGTCGCTCGGCTATGTTCTGGATCACCTGGCAGAACTGGTTGTCAAGGAGATCCATGGATCGGGCGGCTACGGCATGTTGGTCGGACCGGCCGCGAGCAAGCAGGAGTTGGCGGATTTCCGGGATCAACTTCTCGCCACGCCCGACAAGTACATCGCGCAGCCGACGATGTCCCTGTCGACGGTCCCGATCTTTACCGAAACGGGCCTGGCGCCGCGCCATGTCGATCTGCGTCCGTTCGTGCTGGTTTCTCCCGACAGGATCCACATCTCCCCGGGCGGGCTGACGCGGGTCGCCCTGAAAGAGGGATCGCTCGTCGTCAATTCCAGCCAGGGCGGCGGCACGAAGGACACCTGGGTCCTGGAGGTTTAGGTTCATGCCTCTTCTCGGAAAGACCGCCGGCGGGCTTTACTGGATGTTTCGCTACCTTGAAAGGAGCGAAAACACTGCCAGGCTGGTGGAAGCCGGGTTTCGAATCGCCCTCACCCGCTGGCGTTCCGGTGAAGACGAATGGGTCTCGATCGTCAGTACGGTCGGTGCAAGAGACAACTTTCTTGCCAAGCACGAGCATTTCGACGCGGACAGCGTGATCGACTTCATGCTTCGGGACCGTTCGAACCCTTCGAGCGTGATTTCACTGGTCGAATCGGCGAGAAACAATGCCCGTGTCGTTCGCACCGCACTGACGCGTGAAGTCTGGGAAGCCACCAACGAGACCTGGCTGTCTCTCCGGGACGTTCTGTCGGAACCGGTCACGCCGAGGAATCTGCCGAACATCCTTGGCCTCGTCCGTCGGCAAAGCGCCTACGTCCGCGGCACTCTTCACGGCACCATGCTCAGGAACGACATGTACGACTTCGCACGTCTTGGCACGTTTCTCGAGCGCGCCGACAACACTGCACGGATCCTCGACGTCAAGTACTATATCCTGCTGCCTTCAGTGGTGCACGTCGGGGCTCCAATCGACAATGTGCAGTGGGAAACCATCCTGCGGTCCGTGTCGGCGGACCATGTCTACAGCTGGTTGAACGAGGGCGAACCCAGTCCGGCGAGTATTGCCAGGTTCCTGATCCTGGACAGGCGAATGCCCAGGTCCATCGCGTTTTGCTGCGAAAAGATCCTCGACAACCTCGGTCACCTCGACACCGAATACGGGAACTCGCCGCCGAGCCTTCACATGGCGGAGGATCTGTGCACGAGGTTGAAGGCTCGGGATATCGGCGTCGTTTTCGAGGATGGACTCCATCAGTTCATTCTGGAATTCCTCAATGGACTTGGCAGCCTCAGTTGCCAGATCGAAAAGGACTACCGGTTTTCCGCATAGACTCAGACGGACACAGGTGAATGTTGCTCAAGGTTCTGCACGAGACGACCTACACGTACAATGAACCCGTACGATACGGGCTCCTGCAGCTGCGCCTGACCCCGTTGAATGGACGTGGCCAGGAAATCCGGGAATGGAAAACCGAAATCATCGGCGGAAAAAGGGAAACGACGAGCAGGGATCACTTCGGAAACAAGGTGGAACTGGTCAGGTTGTGCGAGGATGCGAACTCCGTGACCATCAAGAGCGAAGGCCTCGTTCAGACATCTGATACGGCCGGAATCCTCGGCAAACATTACGGGCTTGTCCCCTTGTGGCTGTTCACGCGCCAAACCGAAAGGACGACTCCCGGCCAGGGAATCCGCGAACTGATTCAGGAACTGCGTGAACAGGATGACGAAAGGGAAGGCGACGGGGACGATATTGCACTCTTGCATCGGGTTTCGGCCAGAATTCTGGATCGAATGGCCTACGAACCCGGGCAGACAGATTCGTCGACCACGGCGGAAGATGCATTGGAGTCGGGACGTGGCGTTTGCCAGGATCACTCCCACGTGTTCCTCGCGGTGACCCGCGGCCTTGGATTTCCCGCCCGTTATGTAAGCGGATACCTGTTCACCGAATCCGGGGATGATCACAGCGCCGGCCATGCATGGGCCGAAGCACACCTTTCGGGGTTGGGATGGATCGGATTCGACGTCTCGAACGGAATATCGCCCGATGAACGATACGTCCGCGTCGCACGCGGACTCGATTCCGGCGACGCTGCTCCAATCAATGGCATACGGCATGGGGACGGCGGCGAAACCATGCATGTCAGGCTCCAGGTCCAGCAATGACCGCCTTGTCGAACGCCGGGCCAAGGCCATGGCTGGAGCCCGGCCGAGGTTCCGGATGACTTATTGCGTCGGCATGAAACTGGACCGCGGGATCGTTTTCATGGCCGACACCCGCACAAACGCCGGTGTCGACAACGTCTCGGCCTTCCGCAAACTTTTCAGCTGGGAAATCCCCGGCGAGAGAACCCTGACGGTGATGACTGCCGGCAACCTGGCGACAAGCCAGTCGGTTGTCTCGATTCTCGACGAGAGCATTCGCGCAGGCGGGGATGCCCCGTCGGTCTTCAATGCACCGTCGATGTTTCGCGTGGCCCAACTGGTTGGCTGCACGCTTCGGGACACCATCTCAGCCAGCGCAGCTCCCGGCGCGGCGCCCGGCGAAAAGGACGACGGCGAGAGCGTATCCCGGTTTCGGGCCAGCATGATCATCGGCGGCCAGATCAGGGAGGAACCACCCGGCCTGTTCATGATCTACCCGGAGGGCAACTTTGTCGAAGCGGCCGAAGACACGCCCTTTTTCCAGCTTGGTGAAACGAAATACGGCAAACCGATACTTTCACGGGCGTACAAGCCGGATTTGAGTTTCGAAGACGCCGTCAAGCTCTTGATCGTCTCGTTCGACTCGACGATCAAGTCGAACCTGTCAGTCGGCATGCCGCTCGATCTTCAGATCCAGGTTGCGGACACATTGCGCCTCGGTCATTCCTTGCGATTCGACGAACGGAACGAGTATTTCCGGACGATTTCCCGCGGCTGGAGCGATGCGATCGAACTGGCTTTCGACTCGCTCCCCGACTTTGAATTTCCCTGAGCGGAATTTCCGGACGCGTATCCCCGTGCCAAACTGAACGTCGTCGCGGATCACCCGTGCATTCGCCGCCGCAGGCGAACGGAAAGCTGGGCCGGCATCATCGTGAACGCCAGATGCTCCTCCACTTCGCGGCTTGGGCGCGCGGGTTCAACCTCGAAGTTCCGGCAAAGCATCGCGAGCACGGTACGGATCTGAAGCAGCGCCAGATTGCGTCCGGGGCACAGGCGCGGGCCGCCCCCGAAGGGAACGAAGGCGCGGCGGTCGTGCGGACAGGGACTCGCGTCCTGCGCCACAAGCCAGCGATCCGGATTGAAACGGGCGCCGTCACCGAAATTCTCGTCCCGGGTCGCCATGTGCCTGACCAACATCATGATGGGCGTTCCCTTTGGCAAGTGGCAGCCGAGAATCTCGACTGCCGAAACCGTTTCAACCACTTGAAGCGGCGCTACGGGTTTCAGGCGCATCACCTCGTTGCAGAACGCGTCGAGGACCGGAAGCTCCTTCGTCTGCTCCAGGCTCTCGATGACGGTTCCGGGCGCGACAAGCGTGTCGACTTCGCGCCGAACCTGCTCGAAATGCTCCGGATATTTCGTGAAATAGTGGACCATCCAGGCCATGCTGTTCGCCGTCGTGTCTTCGCCCGCCAGCAGCAGCGTGCCGGCGTTGGCAAAGATCTCCGCATCGGTGAAGCCGGAATCCTCTGTCTCCACCTCCCCCACGATGGCTTCCAGGAAATTCGTCGGCGCATGGCGCCGTTCGGGTTCTGCCTTTATGCGCTCCCTCGTCTCACGGACCATGGCTCCCACCTCTTCCTCCAGTGCATCCAACGCGCGGTCGAGCACGCGATCCGAAGGCAGGCTGATGTAGCGCCACCAGGCAAAGGGAGCGTTCACGCGCCGGTGCACCACGGGGAAGACCTTGTCGAGATGCCGCTGAATCACCGGCCCCGGCGTTTCCAGCGTGTTGGCATCCACACCGAATGCGAGTTGCATGGTGACATCAACAGTGACGCGCATCAGGTCGCGACACAGGTCCACGGATTCCGCCCTGTCTGCCGCCGCCGCCCAGCGCCGCTGCAGACGCCCGACGATCATCGCCAGAGAAGGGAACAATCTCTCCAGCCTGGCGCGGTTGAGAGCGGCGATCACAATCCGTCGTTGCCGGCGCCAGTCTTCTCCCTCGGCGGCGAACACGCCCTTGAGCCGCATCTCAATGGCCACCTCCTCCAGCATGGCGGTACGTCGAAAACCGTCCGGGCGCTGCACCAGAATGCGTTGAATGGCCGTTCGGTCCGAGATCACCGCAATGCGTTGCGGTCCGATGCGAATGCCGAACATCGGGCCATGGCGCTCTGCCCATTCTTCCAACCTCAGGTGAAGCCGGTCCAGGCGGATCTGAAGCAGGTTGCCCAACACGGGCAGGCCACGGGGTCCGGGAAGATCCCGAAGCAGCCTCAACTCCTGGTCGGCTTGAGTCATGCGGCCATCCTCCACCCTGTCCGATCGGCCTGCAGGCCCAATTCAGAAACAGATTCCCGTTTCCGAATCCCGGGATACGTCACCTGCCGGCTGCCGTCGCTCAAAAAAGTCGAGACCTGCCCCTGACCGGCACTATCGGCCCCCGCCTTCACCTAGTCAACGCCGGCTCAATCATTGCCGAAATGAAAAAGGGCGCGCCAACTTCGTGCTGGCTGGCCGGTATACGGAGCTTTGGGCAACCTATTCGGGGCGTACCTCCTCGTATGCGCGCGCCTCCAGACGGCTCGCCGCACCATGTCATCAACAACATGGTCCCATTTCGAACAAACGATCGGCACGGTGCGATTGCACGAGCCGGTAAAGCAGACCCTCGATCTTGTCGTGCGTGAGGATCAGGTCGAATTCCTGGTTCCATTCCTTGCTGATCGCGAGGTGGCGGACCCGATCCGAGGCACCGATATCCTTGACCGTCCCAGGCATTGGCAGTGGTTTCCTCGAGTTGCGGGCGGATTGCCGTGGCCACGCCACGGCGCTCTGCATGCCGTGCAATTTCGGCCGGGCGTTCCTTTCGTTGCCGGAGAGCCTCCGGCAAGCCCTCCAGAGCGATCGACCGGCGATGACGAAAACAGTCGGCCATCGTCTTGGCGGCGCCGTGGGTTTTCAAGGGAAGTTTCTCGATGTGCACGATGAGAAAACCGTTCGGGGGAAGTGGCAAGTTCGACGGAAAGAGAGAATACGCGAAGCCCGAGAAATTTACTGGCTCTGTCCGCTCAGGAAAGACTGGAAGAAAACCCTCAAATAATGGCAACAGGCAAGGTAAACACCACGTAGTGGCTCATTTCGAAGTCATCGCCGGAATACGACAGAACTTGCCAGAGAATTCCACACCGACTCACCTGCCGCCACAATGCCTTACACAAGTTCCACCACCTGGCCATAGCTCTCCAGCGCGCGATCGCACGTGAGCAGTGTCCAGCCTTCTCGGCGCGCCTGTGCAATCAGAATACGATCGAAAGGATCGGAATGGTGCCGCGGTAGTTCTGCAATTTCCAGCGCATGACCGGCCGTGATCGGCAACTCCTTCCAGCCATTCCCCGCAAGGCCCGCACGCAGGGCTACAGGATCCACCCGGAAATCCGCCCGCCCGAGACCCGCCTTGATCACCACCTCCCAAATGCTCGCCGCCGAAACATGGGGACGCTGCGCTTCATCGGTAAGGCGCGCGTGCGCAACCGGGCTCAATCGTTCGGGCGCGTAAGCTGCCCAAAGCACCAGATGGGTGTCGACGAGGAGACTCATCGCATGAAAGCGTCCGTGATTTCTTCTGCCCCCATACGATCAAAATCGTCGGGAATGGCCCCTTGACCGGCCAGAAAGCCAAGTCGGCGAGGTCCCTCAGGCGCGATTGCCTCGACCTTCACAAGTGGCTTGCCGGCGCGCGCAATGATGAACCCCTCGCCCCCTGCGGCTGCAGCCACCAATCTGGACAGATTTGTCTTGGCCTCGTGCATGTTCACGGTTTTCACTCTGAATCTCCCTTAGTCCATGAACTAAGCTAATCTAAAGGTCCGTGCAAGCCCGAATGGACAGTGACCGTGCCCATCGATCCGTTTACGCCCCGGTAACGGTGAATTTCGCGACCGCCCTCATCGATATTCACCTTGTCTCCGGGGCTGTTGATAAGCGAGCCCGTTCAACCGGTTCAATCAGCGGAACTTGGTCTTCCGGGTCTGGAATACCCCGGGACCTGACAAATCCTGCCCTTCTGCACCCCTTCTACTATCAGCGGTTTTCCTGTTTCGTTGTTGGCCGGGCCTCCGGTTGTGCATGGCCCGTGAAACGAAATCGGTTCCGTCACTGCCGCTGGTGCGACAACCGGGGAAAAGGGCTGTCTCCGATCCACCGCATTGCCAGTTTTCCGAGCCATTGAACGGTTGCCGCCACGATCAGCCATGTCGAAAGGGCAGGTGAACAGATGCCGACCGTTTGGCTGGAATTCCCGGCCTGCTCGACCCGGGTCAGATTGTGGATGAAATCATGTTACCGAAGGATTGGGAGCAACGAGCTGTACCGCACCGCGCGGGGGGCAGCAGCTCGAAGCGTCCGGACGAAAACTGCTTCCAGGCTTGAGACTGGACCGAATTTGAGTGGAGAAACAATGCGGCGCAGTTTCGGAAGTCTCCGGAACGCAGCGCTCCAGAGACCGGCTTACGGTCCGTGAATCCAAACAGGCAACAAACGCCGTGGAGCCGCGGCCGGAGACAAGTGACACTTGCCAAACCCCGTTCCAAACGTGTAGCTCACTGTCACCGTTCTGGTCATGGTCCTGATGGAATATCGAAATGGCTGAAATCCGACTCGAGAATCTCTCCAAACGCTGGGGTTCATTTGTCGGCGTCAGCGATCTCAACCTGACAATACGGGACCAGGAGTTCCTGGTGCTTCTTGGTCCGTCAGGATGCGGCAAGACAACGACCATGCGCATGATTGCCGGCCTCGAAGAGGTAACCGAAGGCGAGATCTCGATCGATGGGATACGGGTCAACGAACTCGACCCCAAGGACCGGGATGTCGCCATGGTCTTTCAATCCTACGCCCTCTACCCGAACATGGACGCTTTCGAGAATATCCGGTTTCCGCTCAAGGTCAGAAAAGTGGATCCCGCAACCCACCAGGACCGGGTCATGCGGGCTGCGGAAATGGTCGAACTGACAGAGTTTCTTCACCGGAGACCCGCGGAGCTCTCGGGTGGCCAGAGACAACGGGTTGCGCTCGCACGCGCCATTGTTCGCGAGCCCAACGTCTTTCTCATGGACGAGCCCTTGTCAAACCTGGACGCGAAACTCCGCGTGTCCACGCGAGCCCAGATCAAGAACCTCAGCCATGAACTCAAGGTCACCACGATCTACGTCACCCATGACCAGATCGAGGCAATGACCCTGGCTGACCGGGTTGTCGTCATGAATGCCGGTGTAGTTCAACAGGTGGGAACCCCGACTGAAATCTATGACCACCCGGCCAATACGTTTGTCGCGGGATTCATCGGTTCTCCCGCAATGAACCTGCTGGATGGCAAACTCGAAGGCGGCCGGTTCAGGTCCGAGAACGTGAGCATCGAAGGGCTCGATGGACGGGATGGAAACGTCGTGCTCGGATTTCGCGCGGAGGACGCATCGGTCATCGGCCCTGACGGGCCGTCCCAGATCACGGCCCCCGCCTACACCCAGGAATTGCTGGGTGACGCCACCATGATCACGCTCAGGGCCGGAAGGTCACTGGTGTCGGTCAAGGCGGCAAAGGACGTTCGTGTCGAGATCGGAGACACAGTTTCGGTCTCCATTCCCACAGAAATTTGCCATCTCTTCGACAAGGACGCAGGCATACGGTTGAAAAACTGATTGCCGAATTTGCGACCCTTATGGAACCGGTGCAACCCCGACGACGCCTTTCATTCCCGCTTCTTGGCTCGTTCTCTCCATCCATCGCACACGGAAGAGGGATTTCGATGTTGGTGCGACATTTGCGCCTGGCGGCCGCCCTGCCCGGGCGAATCCGACGGTGCCGTTTTCGACCGGCACCGAGTGTGACCAACCCCCGTCGGCAGCCCTGGGACTCATGCCTTCGCTCCTGTCCATGCAGGCATGTCGATCGTGCGGGGCAAGAACGATGAAAGGATCACGGCCCGAACAGGCGCTGCTGACCCGGGAAGCTGACATGACGCGGACCGAGGACACGCGGCGCGTCATTGACGCAATGATCAACGGGTTGAACGACCATCGGATTGACGACATCGGCGAGTTTTTTGCCGCGGACTTTCGATGGCGCGGCAACTACGGATGTGGAACGAAACGCGGAGTCAAGCAATTCCAGGACAACTGGCAACATCCTTTCCAGGCTGCATTCTCCGACAAGGTATGCATTGACGAAGCCCGGTTGTTCATGGGGGAATGGGCAGCCGCATTCGGTCGACAGGAAGCAACCCACACCGGCGAGTTCATGGGCGTGGCGCCGACCGGCAAGCGGGTCGAGATCCGGTACATGGACTTCTGGAAGGTCCAGGACGGAAAGATCGTGGAGAACTGGGTGATGGTCGATTTTCCTCACGTCCTTGCGCAACTCGGTGTCGACATTTTCGACGGAGAAGGCTGGGAGGCGTTCGATACGGGCGACCGCATTCCGCCACGAAGGGACCAGGCAAATGGCAATTGAATTTCTCAAGACAGGACGCTCCGAGAAACAGCGATCGGAGGACGATTTCCGGGTCCGTACGGTCGTTGAAAACACGCTCAAGGATATTGAGCATCGCGGAGATGCGGCCGTCAGGGAACTCAGCAGGAAATTCGACAACTACGATCCGGCATCATTCCGGCTTTCTTCCTCCGATATCGAGGCGGCGGTGCAGAAGGTTTCTGCCAGGGACATGGAAGACATCCGCTTTGCCCAAGCGCAGATCCGTCGGTTTGCCGAGGCACAACGCGCGTCGATTACCGATATCGAAGTCGAAACGCTTCCCGGCGTCATTCTTGGTCACCGCAACATTCCCGTCCAGTCCGTCGGCTGTTACGTCCCCGGCGGGAAATTTCCGATGGTGGCGTCGGCCCACATGTCGGTGCTGACGGCGAGCGTCGCCGGTGTTCCGAGAATCGTCGCGTCGGCCCCGCCCCGCGATGGCAGTCCGCATCCGGCCATCGTGGCCGCAATGCACCTCGGAGGCGCGCACGAGATCTATTGCCTCGGCGGGATCCAGGCCGTCGGGGCCATGGCGCTCGGAACGGAAAGCATCGATCCGGTTCACATGCTGGTCGGCCCGGGTAACGCGTTCGTTGCCGAAGCCAAACGCCAGTTGTTCGGCCGCGTGGGGATCGATCTCTTTGCAGGTCCCACCGAGACAATGATCATCGCCGACAGGACCGTTGATGCTGAACTCTGTGCGACCGATCTGCTTGGCCAGGCGGAACACGGCTACGATTCCCCAGCCGTCCTGATCACGAATGACCGGGAACTCGCAATGCGGACAATGGCGGAAATCGATCGTATCCTGGAAATCCTGCCCACTGCGGAAACCGCCGCGGTCAGTTGGAACGATTACGGACAGGTTATCGTCTGCAGTGGTTATGAAGAGATGCTCGAGGTCGCCAATGACCTTGCATTCGAACATGTTCAGGTCATGACCGATCGCGACCAATGGTTCCTGGACAACCTGTCATGTTACGGTGCACTGTTCCTGGGCCCACGCACCAATGTATCCAATGGGGACAAGGTGATCGGGACCAATCATACGCTACCGACCCGCCGCGCCGGACGTTATACGGGCGGACTCTGGGTCGGCAAATTCCTGAAAACGCACAGCTACCAGAAGATCATGACGGATGCTGCGGCAGCGGATGTCGGTGCCGTGTGCTCCCGCCTTTGCATCCTGGAAGGTTTCGTCGGACACGCGGAACAGGCCAACGTCCGCGTTCGCCGTTATGGCGGCCGGAATATTCCGTATGGAGCCGCCGCTGAATGATCTCCGGAAAGGCGTACAACCGGAATGTTCCCGATCGGCGGATTCCGGAACCGTGCCGCAGTGTCCGGAAACCCGTTTCGGAGTGGCCCATACGCATCCCCGTCATCCGCGATCGGTTCCATTCGGACGCGCATGCACCAGCTCTCCCTTGCCATCCGTTTGGAATCCCGCAAACGGCGAGGAGTTCATCGGCTTGACCTTTCACAAGCTGCACATGGAAGTTCCCGGCCTCGTACCGCAAGTCGCCATCGTCTTTGCCGGACCGCAATGTGATGGCAGGGTCGGGCACAGCGGATTCCACACTGAAACCCCTCGAATATCCTGGCTGGGCATTGCACCTTTGGTGCAAGGAACTACGATGTGCGGCCTCGACTATCGGCGCGTGCAAGCAGGTCTACTTCCATGAACGGCATTTCGAAAACTCCGTCATTTCGCCTTGATGGCAGGACGGCACTTGTTGCCGGAGGCACCTCCGGGATTGGCCGTGGCGCTGCGTCCGCATTGGCAGAATTCGGCGCCGACGTCACCGTCGCCGCGCGATCGACTGCCGGCCTCGCGGAAACCCATGACGCGATGATCAAGCACGGGCTTGTCGTGAGAACCATGGAACTTGACCTTGCCGATGTCGAAGCAATCGAAAGAATGGTCGGCGAGGCCGGACCCTTCGATATTCTGGTCAACTCGGCGGGAATCGCCCGCCACGCTTCGGCGATCAGCGTGACTGCCGAGAGTTTTGACCAGGTCATGGCAGTCAATCTCCGGGGAGCTTTCTTCCTTGCCCAGGCTGTCGCGAAGGGGCTGATCGAGTCAAACCGTTCCGGTTCCCTGATCACGATTTCGTCCCAGATGGGTCATGTCGGTGGTGTCGACCGATCGGTCTATTGCGCCTCCAAACATGCGGTCGAGGGCTTCACCAAGACCATGGCAATCGAATGGGGTCAACACGGAATCAGGGTGAATACGATCTGCCCGACCTTCGTACGTACGCCATTGACGGAGTCGACCTTCCTGGACCCGAACCGGGTTTCGTGGATCGAGGAAAAGATCAAGCTCGGTCGCGTCGGGCAGATCGAGGATGTCATGGGTGCCGTCGTGTTCCTGGCGTCGGACGCGTCGGCACTGGTTACCGGCTCTGCGCTGACCGTCGACGGCGGGTGGACAGCAGGGTGAGGTCGAAAGACACGAAGCATCCGGGCGCGTGCTCCGGGCGTGGCCCCGATTCCCGGACTTCGAGCCCGAGTGTTTGACCGTAACGGCCCAGCTGCCGTTCCCCCGTCGCCCTGATTTCAAGGAAAGGACACACGTATTGAGCCGTCACAAGCGCGAGTACCGGGATCTCCCCGAATTCATTATCGGAATTACACGGGACATCTGGGAGAACCGGAATATTTCCTCTCTCCGCGAGTTATACGCGCCCGATGTCGTCATGTGTTCGCCGGCGTCGATCGTTCGTGGGAACGAGGCGGTCATAAACGCGACCATGGCGACGCTGGCCGAGTTTCCCGACCGGTCCCTTCTCGGTGAGGACGTGATTTGGAGCGGGGAACGCGGGTCCGGCTTTCTGTCCTCGCACCGGCTGTTGTCCACGGCCACGCATCTGGGGCAGGGATTCTACGGGAAATCGACCGGGAAGCGATTCGCCTATCGAGTCATCGCCGATTGCCACGTCATGGCCGGGAAGTGGTGCATCGACGAGGAATGGCTCATTCGCGACCACGGGGCCATCATCCGCCAACTTGGCAAGACACCGGAGGAATTCGCGCGAGAGCAGATCGTTCTGGAGGGTGGTCCCGGCAAGGCAACCCGCCCTGTCCAGCATCAGGATACCCTGGGCACCAAGTACAGTGGCAAGGGAAACGACAATCCCTTCGGAAAACACTACGCGGACGTCCTGGGCGAGATCATGGACGGAAGCTTCGCGGTCATCCCCAGGGAATACGACCGCGCATGCCATCTCGAATACGCCGGTGGAATCACGGGCCACTCCCACGGTGATGCCGACAGGTTCTGGATGGGAGTTCGAAGCAGTTTTCCGGATGCCGTGTTTCGCATCGAGCACCAGATTGGTCGGCACGACGACAACATGCCGCCCCGGGCGGCATTGCGGTGGAGCCTGGTCGGCACCCACAGCGGAACCGGTGCTTTCGGGCACCCGACGGGCGTGACCGTTCACGTCATGGGTGCATGCCATGCGGAGTTCGGCCCGTGGGGCCTCCGCAGGGAGTACGTGCTCATAGACGAAGTGGCGATCTGGAAACAGATTCTCATTTCCTCGGAAAGAGAATGAGCGCAACGGGATGCCACAAACCGGCCGTGCAGGTACGTGCCCCGTGGTTTCCCGTTTCCGGTAATTTGGCCATGCGACCATGCAAAAACGTCCTGGGCAGGCCTTGAGCCCATGGTTGTGTCGCCTCATGCGGGCCGCGCCGCCCGCTTGGGATCCGGCCAGACCCCTTGACCGCCAACGGACGAGAAATCGCCGCGAAACGGATTGGCGTGTTCTTCTCCACGGTGACCGGCCGCGATTGGCGGCGATACGGTTCGGCTTAGAGTAGGCTGGCGGGAAAGTGGCCTGGGAATTCCGGATGCCGTCTACGATCATCCGTGCCAACAACGCGGCCATGGTTCCCGGAACGGGTGGCCTGGCTGGATTGGGATACGTCCATGCGGAACGGTCAGCAGGGGATTCCGTGCAACTCCATCGCGTTGGCCTGAAATGCGCTTGTGCACATGTGCCTAACCTCGCGCATTGCCTTGTTGCGTCGCGCTTCATATAGTGCCGCGCTGAAACCGTGCGACGGTTCGGAAGCTGTCTCTGCCGGTGCATGGCGGACACTGTCATTAAAGCGCCGATCGGGTAAAATGCCGGGCATGAAACGGCTCTGACCGTTCGGGAATTCAGGCGGTCGGAAGGCGGGTTGGAGACATGCTTCGGCAATGGCTCTTTCACTTCAAGAACCTTGCAGGACCAGGACATGAATATGACGGGAGACACCATGGGACCAGTCGACGTTGAAACCCGGACCGTAAGGTACGGTACGCTCAAGCCGTGCCGGACAGCATTCATTGATGCACACACGCCGGGTTCCGACAAGAAGGAGAATTTTGCCATCGTGGGCGGCGGTGTATCGGAGAACCCCGACCAGCACGTGCATATCATCGACACGCCTGGCTTCAATATCGGTGCGGCCGGGCAACCGCCGAAGTGCCGGAATTCACTCCATTCGCATCGAACGGCAGAGGTGTTTTTTGTCCTCAAGGGACGCTGGCGGTTTTTCTGGGGACGTTGGGGAACCGCGGGTGAAGTCACGCTCGAGGAAGGGGATATCTTCAACATTCCGACCGGGATCTTCCGGGGATTCGAAAACATCGGCACTGACTACGGAATGCTCAAGGCGATACTCGGCGGTGACGATGCCGGCGGAGGCGTGATCTGGGCACCCCAGGTCATCGAGGACGCAGCCAGTCACGGCCTGGTGCTGGCTGAAACGGGCCGCCTGTACGACACGAGGAAAGGCAAATCCTTGCCGGACGGCATTGCTCCGATGAAGCTTCTGACCGACAGCGAGTTGGCGGACTTTCCGGAATACACGACAAGCGAGGTCGTTCCACGATTTGTTGCCAGGTATTGGGACATGGTGGCGCTTTCCGACCGGGAACCGGCCAGGATCATCGGTCCGGACGCCATGCTTCGCGACCGACCCGGTTTCGAGGTCGATTTTCTCTCCCGTCAATCCGGGATCGTCGCGCCCGCGCTGACTGACCGCCACGAAGTCCTGATGGTCATGCGCGGACACTGGTGCCTTACCTGGGACGATACCGAGACAATTCTCGCCCCGGGCGATACCTGTGCGGTATCACCGGGTGTGACGCGAGGCCTCGCACCGTCGATGTCGGGCGAGTCCAGCCTGTTCAGGGTCAGGAGTACAGACGACCCGGCTGGCCCTACACATTGGCTGTAACCGGTCGGCTCCCGTCGCCAATTCACCACATCGAGGAGACCTTGTCATGGCTTCGATCCTGACGACACATGTTGGCTCGCTTCCACGGTCCCAGGACGTGGTCGACTACCTTTTTGCTCGCGAACATGGCGAAGAATTCGATTCGCGGGCGTTTGATCAATGCATGGAGGCGGCGTGTTCGGAGACGGTTCGCCGTCAGGTCGAAGCTGGAATCGACATCGTTTCCGATGGCGAAACTTCCAAGATCTCCTATTCCACTTACGTCAAGGACCGATACTCGGGATTTTCGGGCGACACTCCGCGCCAGCCACCGGAGGACCTCAAGCGGTTTCCGCAGTTCCTCAAGCGGCTTGCGGATTCCGGAGCGACCGCGAAATATTCGAGGCCGCGTTGTACTGGTCCGGTGGTTGCCGGGGATCACAGGGACCTGCACAAGGATATCGCCAATCTGAAGGCCGCGATGTCCGCACACTGTGCCCGCGACGGCTTCATGAATGCCGCCTCGCCCGGCGTCGTGTCCCTGTTCCTGCCGAATGACTACTATCCGACTCGTGACGCTTATCTCTCCGCCCTTGCCGAAGCCATGCGTGAGGAATACCGGATCATCATCGAGTCCGGACTGTTGCTTCAACTGGATTGTCCGGATCTCGCGTTGTCGCGGCACATGCAGTTCCAGGACCTCACGGACGAAGAATTCGTGCGTGTCGCGGAAACCAATGTCGAGGCCCTGAACCACGCGCTTGCCGATTTGCCCCCGGAGCGAATTCGCGTCCACATTTGCTGGGGGAATTACGAGGGGCCCCATGTCTGCGACATCTCGATGGACGCGGTTTTCGCGACGCTGATGAAAACACGGTCGCGGTTTGTTCTCTTCGAGACATCGAACCCCAGGCATGCCCACGAATGGGAGGTGTTCGTCGAGCGGAATTCGGAGATTCCCGACGACAAGGTCCTCGTCCCCGGCGTCATCGACAGTACAACGAATTTCGTCGAGCATCCCAGGCTCGTGGCCCAGAGGATCGAGCGGTTCGTCGATATTGTCGGCACCGAACGGGTAATTGCCGGATCCGACTGCGGGTTTGGTACGTTCGCGGGCTTCGGCGCCGTCGATCCAGAAATCGCCTTTGCCAAGCTGCAATCGCTGGCCGACGGTGCCCGGATCGCCTCTGGATCGTCCTGTTGACAACAGGCCCGGCATGAACCGGTTTCACGGCCTCGGGTTCTCCATTCGGGCAGGCCCCGACACCCGCGAATGCCGTGCATTGACCATGAATGCCCGCAGCCCGCGCTCACGATCTCCCGCAATTCGGCCGTAACCGAAATCCCGCCGAACGTTCCGCTGGCGGCCTGAAACGACCCGACCTCAATGGCCGCGGCATCTGCAAGGTCAAGTCCCGAATCTGCCAAGGCAATCGCGTTTGGACTTTTCCGGGTTCAACATCCTTTGCGAGGCTTGATGCGAAGCTGACGAGTTTCAGAAGGAAATCGTTGTCCCGGCCGGCCCTCTTCAGCTTGCCGCCCATCGATTGCTTCCCGGCTGTTGGCGTGACCCGCGCCAGGTTCGGCGCCAGTTTCCGCATCAGCGCCAGGTTCTCGGGACCCTTGTCCTTCCGGTTACGCAGGCTGTCCTCTCCCATGGTCGCGTCCGGGACCTGGTGGAGGGAGTTTCCCGCGGCCCAATGCGCGCGCGCCGTCCTGGGAAACCGCTCCGGTTCGAGCCTTTCGCTGAGAGGAAAATAGCGGGTCCCGGTGCTCCGTTCCCCCTTGGTCTCCCGTGTCGCGGTGAGCTTCCCGACGGCCTGCAGGCCGGGACAGTGATGCAGGTCCACCAGCGTGTCGATGTCGTGGCAGGCGGTGGCCTCGCGGATCTCGATGCGCCCGTGACCCTTGTCCACGTCATCGAAACGAATCATCCTTTTCCGCGTTCTCCGGCTCCGCCATGTGGAGCCGGACATCGTCGTGAAGCGTCTCCTGGTTGCCCTTGGCCGTGATCGTCTCCGCGGTCGCCCGCTGCGTGTGCATGGCGTCGACGCTCACCGTGCTGCCTTCGATGCCGAGAAGCGCCGGAAGCGCCGGCATCGCAAGAATCGCAGGCATCTCGTCGGACTTGCCGTCAACCCTGACCTGTCCGCGCGTCAGGCGTGCGTCTGTGGCGAAGGCGTTGACCACGTGCAGCGGCGCGCGCTTCGCGGCGTCCTCGAAGGAGCGCCGCAGGATCTTGCCGTCGATCGCGATCAGGTCCGGACCGAGCCGTTCGGCCCAGTCCGTGGCGAGGCGGAGGGGCGCCCTGCCCAGGCAGCCAGGGTCGAGAACCCTGGACAGCGCCGAGACGGCGCCGTGGCCCGGGATGCCGTGTTCGAGCGTCATGAAGCGGCGCAGGGATTGTTCTTTCGAACGGCCGAATGGTCCCATGTCGGTGCATGTCTGGCCACCGCAAATCACGCACGGAAGCGCGATCATCAGCATTTCATGGAGATCGTGACGGGTCGCGTTGCTGGTGCGGGGGTCTTCCACCCCGTCGAGGATTGGTGCGAAGTTCTCCATTGTCCTGCTTCATCCCTGCCTCAGGTTTTGTTTTTCAACGGGGAATCATGCAGTCACTCAGAAGCCAGGAGGAAACATTTTCAAACGCGATTGCCCTGCCAAATCCCTCAGGACTTTCCCACGCTGAGCGGATTGGTGCGATATTGGCGTTGTCGGGCATGATTTCGTGGGTTTTCGCGCTCCTGCGCCCCCTGCTCTTGTGGCGGGCCGCCCGAATCACCTCATGATTCGGCGCCTTATTGCCGCGTTTCTGGCCGAACGGCGAGAGCCGGACACTGCGGCGGGCGTCCGAACGGTTTTGCTGAAATGAGGAGGGGTGCGGAGGGTCAGGCCTCGGATGCCGGCGGCGGTTCGCAGACCACCCGGATCGCATCGTCCCGGTCGAGCGCGAACCTTCGCATGGTGTCGATGACGCCGGCACCCTTGTGACGGTTGGCGAAGATCACGGCCAGTGCGATGGTGTTGAGGCAGGCGCGGTTCAGCGGGCCGTTCCCGGTACGGGCCAGGCAGGTGTCTTCCCCGAAGTTGCAATCGCGCTGGCGATGGTTGTTGTTTTCCACTTCCCAATGTCCGCGGTTCAATGCCAGCAGGTCGGCGGCGGAGGCGGTCCGGCTGTCGAGCGAGGTGATGAGATAGACGGTCTCGTTGCCCGGTTCCTTGCCGTCCTTCAGGACCTCCCTGTAGCGCGTCACCCGCGCGACCTGGCGGACGCCGGGGAAATTGACCATGCCCTTGAGCGGGATCAGGACATCGATGCTGCGCTGTTCGATCCGCCCGTGCTGTTTTTCGTAGTCCCCCACATGGGACTGGTCGCGGTCACGTTCCCAGTCGATGCTGTCGAGCAGCGCGAAGGTCTCCGAGGCATTGCCTTTCACGTTCAACACATAGTCGGCGCCGCAGCGTTCGGTGATCAGACGCGCCGTTTCCCGCGCCGTGTGCAGCGCGTCGACGGTGATGATCCGGCCACGGATGTCGCAGCGCAGCAGGAGATCGTTGAGGGCGGCGATTTCGCCGCCGTCGTCGTTGTATCCGAGGATGGCGAAGGGCGCGCCGGTCACATGATCGACCAGGGTCACGGTCTCGTGGTGGCCATCGCCGTTGCGGTTGGCGCCCCTGATGCGCTTGCCGTCGGCCGCGATCGCCCGGGCAAGCGGCAGGCGGGGGTGAGACCAGCGATGAAGCACGTCCTCCAACGCCTCGGGATCGAGGGACTGGACAACCCTGTGCAGCGTCGACTTGGCGACCGGCTCATGCAGGCCGGTCTTCGGGTTCTTCCAGGCGCCGATGGCCGCGAGTTGCTCCTGCGACAAGGCCCTGGCGAACTGTGCCGCGGCAAGGCATCCCCTCATGTTGGCCATGGCGGCAAGGATGTGAACGCTGAGCACGCAGGCGACCGTGTGCTTGCATCCCTGCGCCCGGCGATAGTCGGGAACGGCGGCCAGTTCGTCATGGAGCGAGCGCATGACCTCGGGATCGCGGGGCGCCAGTTCGGGGCCGGCCGGGGGCATCACCGACAGCGGCAAGGGGTCCGGGCGGGCCAGGAGCTGATGCGCGTCGCGGTGCAGGCTCCGGACCAGGATCAGCTTCGGTTCGTCGTGCGGGTCGGTGTATTTGCCGTTGCAGCGGGCGAAGCCCCGGGTCCTGCCCAACGCCTGCCAACCGGCAGCCTTGTACATGGTCCCCGCAAACCTCGCCGGATCACAGAACGTCTCCGCGATCAACACGCGATGGCCATACGCCGACAGCCAGTCGTCGGCAATCCGGCGGGTCATCCCGGCAAGGAAGAAAGAGGCAAGGTTGGGGAACACGCCGGGTTCGGCCAGCACCAGGAACCGGGTATTGTTGACGATCATGCCGAGGCGGTCGAAATGCTGCGCCGGCTTCCACCCGATCCAGAGGTCGCGCGGCCGGCACTTGAAGGCGCCGCCCTGCCAGCCTGCCAGCGCCAGCCACCGGCCTTGCCAGGTCGCGGCATAACGCAACCCCCGGCCCGCGAAGCGGCGGAACCCGAGATAGTGATGGGTGTCCATCAGGTCGTCCCACAACGGGCGCTCGGTGGGCTCCACAAGGCGAACCTCGATATCGGCAAGCTGGAAGCCTGCCGGCATTTCCTGCCAGATGGGCTCTCGCGAGAGCGGCTTGATGCACATGCGAACCGTGTCGCACATCCAGCGCGGGAAAGCCAGCGAAAAACGCACCGGCCAAAATCGGCGCGCACCCGATCATGGAATCGGAAAATGTCAAGAGAAATTAACGTGGGAAGACCCTGCCAAATCCCTGGCGGCGGCTTGACTTCGTGGTGGCGGGGGTTTATTTTCATCTGCGGGGCGCCGTTTTAGAGTAAAATTTATCATTGCCCCCTTTCCGAGGCCCGTTGCGTTAGCGCGGGCCTTCGTGTTTCAGGAGGTGCCGGATGACGTATTTCGCTTATCTTGACGAGTTTGGACATATCGGTCCCTACGTCAGCCGCACAAACTCAAAATACAAGGAAAGCCCGGTATTTGGTCTTGCAGGTTTTGTCCTTCCGGCAGACGAAGTACGCAGTTTTGGGACGTGGTTCTTTCAGCGTAAATGCGAGCTTCTCCAATTTGAAATAATTCGCTCGGGAGAACACCCCGCCCTTTGGGAGAAAAAAGGTTCGAGCCTGTATACGGTTGCCAACGTAACGCGATATCCAGAACTCTTAAGATTCACGAACCGTTTGTTCAACAAGATCGAGAGGCTGAATGGCTTTGTGTTTTATGTTGGGATTAAAAAGACCGCCTCACCCAACACACACAATCCGAATCGACTTTACGCGAGGATCTTTCTTGAAGCGATCAAGCGAATTGACGGTTTCTGCAACCCACCAGAGAATTTCGTCCTATTTTTCGATGAACACAACCAACGCTCGGCACTGCTAACCGGAACTTCCAGCGGAACAAAACGGAATCAAACGTCCACAAGTCGTTGATTTAGAGTCGTTTTTTGGACCCCTGCGGATGCGGATTTGGGGATTGATGTTACATGTAAATTGACAGACTGCCCGATCTTGTGCAAATATAACCCGCAAACACAAGATAACCGGGTTCCATGTCCTTCCATTACGAATCCATCCCAAACCGCCAGAGCAGGCCAACTATCCTCATCAGAAAGGCCTGGCGCGAGAACGGACGCCTCAAGAAGAAGACACTCGCCAACCTCACACAGCTCCCGCCCCACATCATCCAGGGGATCAAGGCCCTGTTCGAGGGCGGCGTCACCGTCGCCCGCCCCGAGGACATCTTCACCATCCGCCGGTCACGGCCCCACGGCCACGTCGCCGCCGTCCTCGGCACCCTGCGCCGGATCGGCCTGGTCCGCATCCTCGGCCGCAAGGCGGACCGCATGCGGGATCTCGCCGTCGCCGCCATCGTCGCGCGCATCGTCGATCCCGCCTCCAAGCTCGCCACCGCCCGGGCGCTGTCGCCGGAGACCGCATCCACCAGCCTCGGGGCCGTGCTCGGGCTCGGCCCCGTCACCGGCAACGAGATGCTGGCCATGCTCGACTGGCTGCTGAAGCGCCAGCCCTGGATCGAGAAGAGCCTCGCCAACCGCCACCTCGGGGGCGGCAATTCTCTTGTCCTTTACGAAGGGGCAACAGACTAATACACTTCGAAGGCTTTCCCGGCGCCTGCCGTCGGAGCCGGTTTTTCTCAAGCGTTTCAAGCACCCGTACGATACCCTGGAACTGAAGATCCGCAAGGTTCGCAGGCACGCCTGCGGCCGCATGTTCCTGGATGTGGAGATGCCGGACGGTCAGCGTTTCCGGATTCCGTCGGATTGGACGACGCTGGGTGGATGCGCGACCCCGGTGGCTTGCACCCGCGGCACGCTTGACGCATTTTTCGCCCTGCTTGAACGGATCAGGACACTGGAGGATCGGGTTGGGATCACAGGGCCACGATCGGGAACCGCCGCTTCTGGCGCTTCTGGCCTGGGAGGAACGTCTGGCGCGGTGGCAAAGGATTCCGCAGGAGAACCGTGCGGCGTTTGTGACGCAACTGTCGCGGCTGATGACGAAGGTTGCCGCAGCGGAGATGGACGATGAGCGCAGGCGAGAAGATCACGGCCCGCCACCTTGAGCGCCGTGCCCTGATTTACATCCGGCAATCGACGCCGACGCAGGTCATCGCGAACCGGGAATCCACGGAGCGCCAGTACGCGCTGGCCAACGAGGCGCGCGCCCTGGGCTGGCACGACGACCTGATTGAGACCGTGGATGCGGACCAGGGCCGTTCGGGTTCGTTTGCGGGCGAACGCGACGGTTTTTCGCGGCTTGCCGATGCGGTCGCGCGCGGTCGTGTGGGGGCGGTCTTCGGTCTTGAAGTCAGCCGCCTGGCACGGAATCCGGTGGAGTGGTTTCAATTGCTCGACTGGTGCCGGATGACGGACACGCTGCTGGTTGAAGGGGAACAGGTGTATTCCCCGGCGCGTCATGACGACAATCTCGTTCTCTCGATCAAGGGCACGCTTTCGGAATCGGAAGCCTTCCTGATCCGGACGCGCCTGCAGGGCGGCATCCGGAACAAGGCCGCCCGCGGCGAATTGTATCACCACATTCCGATCGGATACGTGCTGGAGGGGACTTCGCTGCTCAAGGATCCGGACCTGCAGGTCCGGCATGCGATCGACCGGGTGTTTTCCGGTTTCCTGGCGCACGGCTCGGCACACCAGGCGATTCAGGCGCTTCGGGATGAGGGGGTCCGGCTTCCCAGCCGTAAATCGGGCAGCGACACCGTCGTGTGGAGCGAAACCCGCTACGAGCGCGTTTATTCGATTCTCCGCAATCCGGCCATGGGGGGCGCCTATGTCTACGGGCGCCAGCGGACGGAGCGGGTATTGGGTGACGACAACCAGGTCCGGCGCATCATCCGCAAGCATCCATGTTTGGAGTCAACGGTTTTTTTGAGGCTGAAAGGCATTTTTTCATGCCTCATTCCGAGCGTTTCCCCGGGTTTTCCACAGCGTGAATCGGCCCCGTTGGCGACAACCCGAGGCCCCATCCCGCGCCAGGTCCGGCGATCGCGCCGGCGGCACAGCCCAGCTTGGCCCGTGTGTTCGTCGACCTCCTTCCGACCGCCTCAGCCGGTCGGTGCCGGGGACAGTTCAACCGTCCACGTTCGATCGTCGCGAAGCAAGACGTTGGCGAGGATCACGAGTTTGCGCATGACCGCAACGAGCGCCACCTTGTGGTGTTTCCCCCGAGCCTTCAGCCGGTCATACAAGGCCTTCAACTCCGGATTGTACTTCGTCGCTGCCAAGGCCGCCATGTACAGGACATCGCGCGGCCGGCGGCGCCCGCCCCGGATATGCCGGGATTTGGACGACTGGCCACTCTCCTGCGCATAGGGTGCCACACCGATGAGCGCCGCCGCCTGGCGGTTCTCCAGGGTCCCCAGTTCGGGCATCCAGCACATGAAGGCGGCAGCGGTGATCGGGCCGACACCGGCGATCGAGGTCAGGATCTCGAAAATCCTCCGGGGCTCCGGATCGTCCTCGATCCGGGCCCGGATCCGGTCTTCGAGTGCGTCAATCGCCACCGTGACGGCGCCCACGGCCTCGGCACCGGCTGCGACCGCCTCCCTGTGGGTGACCTCGCGTCCGGTACCGTTCAGTGCCGTCCGGGCATCGACAAGCTGCTCCCGCATGACCAAAAGGTCGGAGAGTTCGTCCACGAACGCGCTGAGCGGCGCGGTGGGCGCAGCCGCGTCGGACAGGATCCGGCCATAGGCCGCAAGGATCCGCGCATCGACCCGGTCGGTCTTCGCAAGCTCGCCGAGAGCCTTGGCAAAGTCCCGGCTCTGCCGCGGATTGATCACAAAGACCGCGAAGCCCCGATCATGCAGCGACCGGTGCACCCCGCGGTGAATCCGCCCTGTTGCCTCCATGACCACCCGCGTGACCGCGCATCGCCGCAGCCAGTTGGCGAGGGCACAGAAGCCCGTCCTGTCATTCGCGAACGTCCTGTCGACGCCGTCCACATGAACATCCAGGACGGCCTTGCTGACATCCACACCTGCGATTACCATCGTCATTGTCCTCTCGCTCCTACTCTCGTGATGATCCGGTTCTTGACCCAGGCATCCATTCAGGACGCGAGGGGACGAAGGGAGGACGGGCCGACCACGCTTGCGGACGGTTCCCGTGAACCCAGTCGGAATCGGTCCGACCCGCCCTGCGGAGCAAAGCTCCACTGTCCCCTCCCCGAGCTCGGGGAGGGGACCCCAGCGACAGGATACCCCACCTGCGCATGCGCGGCAGGTTTAAGTTTTCCACAGGTCGCGCGATTCCAACCTGTGCATAACTCTATAGACATGGGTATCATGGGAGGGTTTATACGAGTCGGACCGGAGGACTGGCATGTCCTGATCAAGGATCATCACGAGGGTTACGTCCCCTGGCCGGTCTGGCTTGAGATCCAGGACCAGCTTACGGCGAACTCGACGACATCGGGAACAGGGGGCGCGGAGCGGGAAGGCAAGGCGCTGCTGCAGGGTCGCGTGGTCTGCGGTCACTGCGGCCGCGCCATGAGCGTTGCCTACGGCAAGGCGTGGTCCTATATCTGCGCGCCACGCAACGGAGACTCCGGCCGACGGTCGTGCATGACGGTCGGCGGCAAGCGCATCGATGCCCTGATTGGCGACACATTCCTTGAAGCGGTTTCGGCATCCGGTATCGAGGCGGCGGCCGAAGCGTTCAGGCAGCAGCAGCAAAAAGACCAGGAGGCGCATCGGACGCTGCAGCTGGACGTTGACCGCTGCAACTATGAAGCCTCGCTTGCGGAACGCCGCTATTGGAAGGTGGACCCCGACAATCGCCTGGTCGCCGATACGCTCGAACGCGACTGGAACCGGGCCCTGGAGGCCCTGGCCGCGGCCCGGGACGCCCTGGAGCAGGCGCAGCGGGACAGTCCCGAGCCGCCGCCCCTGACGCGGCTGAATGCCCTGGGCATGCGTCTTTCCCGGCTTTGGGAGTCTCCCGTTGTCACCGCCCGGGACCGCAAGCGTCTTCTGGCCTGCCTGGTGGAGGAGGTCATGCTCTGGCGCGACGGGACGGCGAAAGTCATTCGGATCCTCGTGCGTTGGCACGGGGGCGCGACGGATGAGTTTGAGCTGCCGTCGCACCAGGCTCCGGCGGTGGTCCGTGACGATATCGACACGGTGGCGCTCGTCCGCCGGCTGGCCGCGCATTACCCGGACGCCCGGACGGCGACCATTCTCAACCGCCAGGGGCGGCGCACCGCCAAGGGGCTTGCGTTTACGGCGTATCTCGTCCGGCAGTTGAGGGTGCGCAACGACATTCCGGCCTGGCGCGCCGAAAGGCGGGATCCCGACGCCCCCCTGCTCAGCGTGGCCGAAGCGGCCCGTGAACTGCAAACAACTGACGGCACGCTCTACCGCTGGATCCGGGCAGGGATCGTGCCGGCCGAACAACCGGCATCCGGGGCGCCCTATCGGATCCGCATGACGCCGGAGTTGCGCAGCCAGTTCTGTGACGAACCGCCGGCCGGCTTCGTGTCGCTTCACAGGGCGATGAAACGTCTTGGCGTGTCCCGTCAGGTGATCTGGCAGCGGATCCGGTCCGGTGCGCTGAAGGCCCGGCACATCCGCCGCGGTTCGGTCAAGGGACTGTATGTTCAGCTTGGCGAAGACCGGCTTCCCCTCTTCGAGACCCCGGAGGCAGGCGATGGCTGACCCGGCGATCACGGCTGCGGCCCCGGAGTTGCATGACGTAAACCCCGCCTGCGGGGCTGATTTTGCGACTCTGCCTGTGCGGAATCGCCGTCGGATCCCCTGTCGTGCGGGCTTTCGGCAAGGATCCGGCGTTCAAGCGAGGGGGACGCACCGGGTCGGCGGGTCCGGACCCGGCGAACATGTGAGCCAATCGCGGGCATTCCGGCAGTTGCACGTTGTAAACCGGGATCCGGCGATTCACGCTCAAGCGCGGCAACATGAAGAAAACAGCATCATGTCAACGGGTTGCGGGGCGCTTCCGGAATCCGTCCTGAATTGCAACATGGAGGTGATCAGTCAGATGGCAACTCGTACGATGTTTCCAGCTCTTTCCTGGAGGGACGGTGCTGCCCCCTGGCGGCCTTCGGCCACAACCGCGACGGCAAGACGGGCAAGCAGCAGATCACCTACGGACTGCTCTGTGCCGCGAACGGCTGTCCGGTGGCGGTGGAGGTCTTTGCCGGCAACACCGGGGATCCCTCCACGGTGGCGTCCCAGGTGGATCGGGTGCGCACCCGCTTCGGCGTCGACCATGTGGCGCTGGTGGGCGACCGGGGGATGATCACCACGGCCCGCATCCACGAGGATCTCGAGCCGGCGGATCTCGACTGGATCTCGGCTCTCAAGACCAGGGACATCCGCAAGCTCCTGCGTCCGGCGGGTGAGGACGAGCCGCCCCCGCTCATCCCCGAGGCCCTGGTTCCCGACGCGGTTGCGGAGGTCACCGGCCCGGACTTTCCCGGCGAGCGGCTGATGGTCTGCCTGAACCCGCGGTTGCGGGAGGAACGGGCCCGCAAGCGGGAGGACCTGCTGCTGGCGACGGAGGAGACGCTGGAGACGATTGCGGCGGCGGTGCGCGCGGGGCGGCTGAAGGGCCGGGAGGCCATCAACCGCAGGGTGGGACGGGAGGCCAACCGCCGGAAGGTGGAGAAGCATTTCGAGATCACCGTCACCGACGGCGCCATCACCTGGAGCCGGCGTCAGGAACGGATTGCCGCCGAGGGCCGGCTTGACGGTGTCTACGTGATCCGCACCAGCCTTGACGCCGAAGCCATCGGGCCGGAGGCGGCGGTGGAGGCGTACAAGTCCCTCGCGCAAGTGGAGCGGGCGTTTCGAGTACTCAAGGCATCGCGGCTGGAGATCCGGCCGGTCCACGTCTATTCCGAGGACCATGTCCGGGCGCATGTGTTCCTGTGCGTGCTGGCCTTCTACGTTGAATGGCATCTCCGCCGTCGCCTGGCGCCGCTCCTGTTCGAGGATGACGACCGCGAGGGCGCCCGGGCACAACGCACGTCACCGGTGGCGCCTGCAAGGGTCTCGGAGAGTGCCAAGCTCAAGGCCGACACCAAACTGACCTCCGACGGGCTGCCGGTTCACAGCCTGACGACGCTTCTCGCCGACCTGGCCACGCTGACGCTGAACGAGGCGACGGTTCCATCCAATCCCGACCACCATTTTCCGGTGTTTACGCAGCCGACGCCGTTGCAGAGCCGGGCCTTCAAACTTCTGGAGATCGAACCCGCCAAATTCCTCTCGTGACCAGGCCCGTCGGGGCTGTTACATGTCGAGTCCCGCCCGAAATCAGCTATCTCGCTGACGATTAAGGATTTTTCAAAAATTTCGCGATGAAGTTCCGGCTAACAGAGGCCACGAAAAGCATGTATCGGAGGACTCGACGTCGGCGACATCTCATTGAGCCGCCCTTCCATTTGGAAAGCCACCGTTATCAGACGCTCCAGGCGGCCGATTGGATTGCCAGGTTGGTGGGGCGTTTCGGAGCGTTTTGGGCTGCCCCGGCGGACTACCCTGAATACGACGTGTTTCTGGAGCGCTTTGGAAAACATGTCAATCGCGTCAGCCGTCATAGTGGGATCAAAGTCTGACGACCTAGCGCATGGCCTATGAGCTAGCCGCCCTCAGCCGGGCGCGAACACTATACGTCGGACTCGAAAACGAACTGAACGACGTTGTCGCCATGGCGCACGGGGTGATGACCGAGACGAAGAACAAAGGACCGGATCGGAAAGCCCGCAAGGAATGAGGCGGGCAATACTCAATCTGGAGCAGCTTTCCGATAACGTCCTCTTCGAGACCTTGCCTGAAGGCATGTCGCTCATCGTCGACAATGCGGAGGCCTTCGACGAAACTGCCCGCGATTTATACCGGACCAAGGAATTCCGCGTTTCGAAAATCATGCGCGGCTTCACGGAGTAAGAGGACGCAAAGGTCCTGATCCGCATCGACAATGTACGGTGTCCAGACAACTCGGAACAAAGGGTGCCAGTGCTGAAACGCTTCTACGGCCATGTCGCCAAGCGCATTCATGCCATGGCATGCAAGTATCCGAGGATTGCTTCTTTCGGAGAACTCTCGGATCTAGTCGAGAGCGAGTGTCGCCCTTGGTATTTCGATGGGCCGAACGGAGTTGACTGGATCATCCCAAACTCGCTTTTGGGAAAGCGCGAACACGACCTCTACGTCGATTATGTATTGGACGTGACGGGCGCCGCCGGCGAGTGCTACTGGACTGCCCCGTCCCATCAGTTCCGTTTCCTGTCGGAATACGCAGAATCGGACTGCGTCAGGCTCGTCCAGCCCCTCGCCGAAGCAGTCGCCCTTTCGGTCGGCGGCCTCACCGAAACCGCCGATTCCTGGAGAAGCCTCGCGCCGGCGATGTACACCGATCGCGGGCAAATGCGCGGCCTGATTATCGAAACGCTCGACCGTCTCGCACTACGCTACGGCCCCGTTGAAGAGGCGCCCGCACGGTTCGTCGTCTCGCACTGGCCGTTTCCGTTGTGGCCGCTGACCATGAAGGAGGCCCGCCCGGATGACGGCGACCTTGTCAGCGGCTGTGAAGAACGGAAACGCACGGCGGAATGGATCGAGGAGACCGAAGCGAAGCGCGATCCGAAGCCAGAAATATCCCGGGCCAAGGTCGAGGATCTAAGCCATGCCTACGTGGCGCGGGAGAGCAATGTCGAGGCGCATGCCAACTACAGCAGCGGGTCCAAAGGCAGAGGGCTGCGGACCCGGTCGTCCGCCGACATCGCGAGGGATTTCGAATTGGCGTTCCATGCGCGTGTCAAAGGCATGCTGAATGCGCTGAGCGACGAGGAACGGACAGCACTGGTGGCGCTGGGCTGGTTTGCCGGGGAGCAAATCGCGGTGTGACCGCGTGGCATTCGCGGACCGAACGTGAGGCGCGACTGCGCACACCGGCCCCATGTGTTCCTGCAATTTCGGCGAAACCACCGGTTTTGACATCCACCGGGCATGCTGCAACAGTGCGACGGTCCGCGGTTCTGGAAACCTGCCGAATGCGGGGGTCGAAACGTGGGCCATGTGCTTCCTCGCTCAAGCGAAAGAGACGCGCGATGCCGATACCTGATCCCATCCGCCAGTCAATCCGTCGCGCCCGGCACCAGCCGGAAGAAACCCTCATCAAGGCTCTCATCGAAGAAGCCGGTATTCCCGAAATCCTTCGCGCCAGGGCGTTCGAACGCGCGGTGAACCTCATCGAGTCGATCCGGCGCGACGGGCAACACGGGTTCATGGATGATTTTCTCGCGGAGTACGGGCTTTCGACCGACGAAGGCATCGCGCTGATGTGTCTTGCGGAAGCCATGCTGCGCGTCCCGGATGCGGCGACGGTCGATGCCTTGATCGAAGACAAGATCGCGCCGTCGAAATGGAGCGAGCATCTCGGCAAATCCAGTTCGGCATTGGTCAACGCATCAACCTGGGGCCTCATGCTCACCGGCAAGACACTCGCGGACGACGGTCACGGAATCGCCGCCACGTTGCGTGCGGTACTGAAACGCCTTGGCGAACCGGTCATACGCTCCGCAATCAGGCGGGCCATGCGGGAAATGGGCCGCCAGTTCGTCCTCGGACAGGACATAGACCAGGCCCTGTCACGCGGCAGGACGAAGACCGGCCAAGGGTTTACCTACTCCTTCGACATGCTCGGGGAAGCTGCACTGACGGCGACGGATGCCGAAACGTACTTCACGTCCTATTCCAGTGCCATCTCCCGTATCGCGTCTGCCTGTCACGGGTCCAATCCTGCCCGCAATCCGGGCATCTCCATCAAGCTCTCGGCCCTCCACCCCAGGTTCGAAGTGTCACAGCGTGGCCGCGTCGCGGGCGAACTCGTGGAAACGGTTGCCTTGCTTGCCCGGCAGGCTTGCGATTCCGGGATGGGATTGAACGTCGATGCCGAAGAGGCGGATCGCCTGGAATTGACCCTCGACGTGGCCGAAGCCGTTCTGAGGGATCCGTACTTCAGGGGATGGGACGGGTTCGGAATGGTTGTCCAGGCGTACGGCAAGCGGGCCGGTCCGGTTATCGACTGGGTCGCTTCACTTGCCAACGACCGTGATTGCAGGTTGATGGTTCGATTGGTCAAGGGCGCGTACTGGGATACGGAGATCAAGCGCACCCAGGTTGACGGCCTGTCCAGTTTTCCCGTCTTTACCCGCAAGGCGGCAACCGACGTCAGCTATCTGTGTTGCGCTGCAAAGCTCATGCGGCTGACCGATCGGGTCTACCCGCAATTCGCCACCCACAACGCCGGCACGATCGCGGCAATTCTGGAAATGGCGACAGGCGCCGACGATTTCGAATTCCAGCGGCTCCATGGAATGGGAGAGGCATTGCACGACCTCGTTCGTTCACGAGAGGGTACGCGATGCCGAATTTACGCACCCGTCGGCAAGCATCGGGACCTTCTCGCCTACCTCGTTCGACGCCTGCTCGAGAACGGCGCAAACAGCTCCTTCGTCAACCAGATCGTTGACCAGGCCATCGCGTCAACGACGATCGCGTCAGACCCGTTCTCGGAACTTGATTTCGCCGCAACGCATGAGGCCGTGATCGATCCTCCCGCGATCTACGCGCCCGAGCGATCGAACTCGAAAGGGTGGGACCTGGCCGATTTCGATGAACTGGCCCGAATCGCGAACGGGCGGGAACCGTTCGTGACGGCAACCTGGAAAGTCGGGCCTGCCTTGGCCAGCGAACCCAAGGGCACCAAATGGCGCGAGGTCCGGAATCCCTCGCTTCCGGACGAGGTCGTCGGCCGGGTCCTGATGTGCACCGGGACGGATGTGGACGCAGCGCTGGCCGCGGCAGAAACCTGGGACATCCCGGCCGAAAGACGCGCGCAGATCCTGGTGCGGGCTTCGGAACTCTACGAAGAGAACTTCGGCGAGGTGTTTTCGATCCTCGCGCGGGAGGCCGGGAAGACACCCCTCGACGCCGTTGCCGAATTGAGGGAGGCGGTCGATTTCCTGCGCTATTACGCGGCAAGGAGCCTTGAGCTTGTCGATCCACCCCGCGGGATCATCGCCTGCATCTCGCCCTGGAATTTTCCCCTCGCCATCTTCACAGGCCAGGTCGCGGCGGCGCTCGCCGCCGGCAATGGCGTTCTGGCCAAGCCGGCGGAAACGGCCGGGATCATCGCGGCTCTTGCGGTCGGCCTGATGCACAAGGCCGGTGTCCCGCGGAATGTCCTTCAACTGCTGCCCGGCGAAGGCAGGACTGTCGGAACGAGGTTGTGTTCGGCGTCCCGGATTGACGGTGTCTGTTTCACCGGGTCAACCATGACCGCGCGGGCCATAAACCGGCAGATGAGCACGTGCCTCGACCCGGAGGCGCCGCTGATCGCGGAGACGGGCGGACTGAACGCAATGATCGTCGACAGTACGGCCTTGCCGGAACAGGCAATCCGCGACATCGTGACATCGGCATTCCGGTCGGCAGGCCAGCGGTGTTCCGCTGTGCGGATGGTCTACTTTCAGCGGGAAGTCTCCGAACCGTTCCTGGACATGCTCCAAGGTGCGATGGACGAACTCGTCGTGGGAAATCCTTGGGAGTTCGACACGGATGTCGGCCCGGTGATCGATTGCAACGCACGGGCAGGGATTCTCGCCTACATCGACGAAGCGCGATCTGCCGGACGCGTCCGCAAGTCGCTTGCAGTTCCGGACATCGGAACGTTCGTCGGGCCGACCCTGATCGAAGTCGACGGGATTCTCGACCTTGAAAAGGAGATCTTCGGTCCCGTCTTGCACTACGCCGTTTTTGAACTCGATGAAATCGATTCCATCGTCGAGGACATCAACGCGACCGGTTACGGGCTGACCTTCGGGGTCCACTCGAGAATTGACGCCAGGATCAACCACATCCTTTCCCGGATGAAGGTCGGCAACATCTACGTCAACCGAAACCAGATCGGTGCCGTCGTCGGATCGCAGCCGTTCGGAGGGCACGGGCTTTCGGGAACCGGGCCAAAGGCCGGCGGACCCGCATATGTCCGCCGGCTGACGAAGCCGCCCGGGCCCGAGGCGGTTTCGGCGACAGGGACCGCAGTTCGCACCGGAGCCGTGCAGGACCGCATCCATGCCGCCCGTGCCCGTGCCGGCATCTCCGAGGCGGAACTGGATTCCATGCTCCTTCCCGGCCCCACCGGAGAATCCAATCGCCTGTCCGTCGTGGGACGCGGCGTTGTCCTCTGTCTCGGGCCAACGGCGTCGATCGCAAGGCAGCAGGCGAGGCTCGCAGAGGACAATGGATGTCCTGCGGTTGTCGTTGCGCCCGGTACCGGCGAAAAACTCGGGCTTAACGGTGTCCTGGACCTGTCGGCACTCGAAAGGCTATCCGGAATCGACGCAGTCGTCCTCTCGGGCGACAAACGACTCCAGCGGACTGCACGGATACACCTTGCCGCGAGGCCCGGCCCGCTTGTTCCACTGATTACCGGAGCGACCGCTGAGCATTTTCGCCTCGAAAGGCATGTCTGTATCGATACGACCGCTGCCGGTGGTAACGCCAGCCTGCTGTCACAGACGAGTTGAAGATGCCGGCGCCCGGGCGCATGCCTCCCCGCCCGGCGAGAGTGCCGCGGGCGGGGCGCTGCCTGCCGGACGTCCGAACTCCGAAACGGTGCATGAATTTCGGTCCGGTCCGGTTCGGCCGTCTGGCCTTCCTGGCGTCCCGCACCAACGGTGCCCTCAGTCGGGAACTTCATCGACGCCGCTTCCGCCCAGGGGATGGCATCGCAGGATGCGCCGAATGGCCAGCCAGCTTCCGCGAATCCCTCCGTGTTTGCGGAGTGCTTCAAGGGCGTAAACCGAGCAGCTCGGCTGGAATCGGCAGTTCCAGCCGACATATGGGCTGAGCACGAGGCGATAAGCGTGGATCGGGATGCACAGCACCCTTGCGAGCGGGCTCACCGCGACCGCTCCCGGCCAAGGTGCACCTTTTCGACGGCATGGCGCAGGTCCGCAAGCAGTTGGTCGAAGCGGCAGGTTGCGGTTGTCCCCGGTTTTCCGATCAGAACATAGTCCCAGCCGGGCCGGCCGACGTCGCCGAGAACAATGCGCGCAGCTTCCCTCAATCGCCGCCGGGAACGATTCCTGGCAACGGCATTTCCGACCTTGCGCGAACATGTGAGGCCCAGCCTGACATCCGGCAGCCCGTCACGCCTGTCGCGCGCCTGAACGATGACGCTCTTTGTCTGAAACCATCGTGCCCGGCCCGCGGCCCGAAAGTCACGTCGATGGCGGATGGTAACCAATGAACGCACCGGTTCTCCTGCCAGCATGCGACAGACCAATCAGTCGGGGAGCGGAACGGAAAGGGTGGCGATACGGATCCCGGGATCAACCGGCGCGATCGCTGATCCTGATCATGCAGAGACCTTGCGGCGGCCCTTTGCCCTTCGCCTGTTGATGATGTGGCGCCCTGCCCGGGTCGCCATGCGCGAGCGAAATCCATGGCGGCGCTTACGAACACGGTTGCTCGGTTGAAATGTCCGTTTCATTGCAATTCCCCGTTCAGCCTGGCCGTCGAGCAGAAAGTCCCGAGCCCGTCGCTACAAGGCCCCGCCTCTAGCTTTCGGGATTGTCCTTGTCAACGGAGATTGCGAAATCATCCGGACCGGAAAGCGAACGACGGGCCAGGAACGAAGTCCCATGACGGTTTTCCGGTTCGCATTCAGCGAGGACTCGTCCCGTTCCCTGCCAATCCCGCAAACTTCCCGTGCGCAAACGACTGAACGTTCAAAATGACCGCCGCATGGCGAGGTGCCCCCATTGCGTGGAGTCGTCTGCCCGTTATGTCCGGCGTGACTCGTCGCGGCTGAGCTCTCCCGGGATGCCGTGGCCTGTCTCACGAACCGGCCAAGACGTGACCAGCCGCACAATCACGTGTCTTCGTCATTGTTGCAGCCAGTCAGTCTGGTCCAGCCTTGAACGCGCCTCGGCGCATTCCTGGACCTGGTGGGGGCAGGCCGGAAGACGGCTTTCACCCGTCGCGGCAGGGCCATCGCGCACCTCGTTACTGATCGGCTCCGCGAGATCCGGAGCAAGCGGCCGCGAGATCGACAATCGGTACGGACGCGGTATTACGGCGCCAGATTGCGCGCCTCCTCATCCATCCGGGTCATGGCGATCAATTGTGACTAATCGGCATGACTCCCAAAATGTGGAAACGACCGGACATCTGTGCGTTCGGCCTGACGCAGCCTGGTGTATTGCTTGAAGGTTTCGGCGACCGGCGCGGGCTGCCAGTCCAGGAGCGCAAGGCGATAGCTCGGCCGTTCGGAAATACGCCGGAACCAGGCCTGGAGGTGCGGTGTTCTTTCAAACGGCCAGTCCATCAGCCCGAACCGGTGGACGTTGGGCATCCATGCAATATCACTCAGCGTAAACTCGGGGCCTTCCAGACAGGCCCGACCGTCGGACAGGAGCCGGTCGAGACATCGAAACCCTTCGTCGGTTCCGGCAATCGCATCGTCAAGCCGGCCAGGGTCAAAGCCGTTCGCGAAATCGATCCGGAACTGTCGCAGCCATGCGTTCTGATGTGACTTCTGGAACGCCTCGGCGGCCTCGGACGACGGTGGCGGACCGGCGCGGAACAGGAACTCGAACGTCAACAGTTTCAGATCCGCTTGCGCGGCGTCTGCCATGGCCAGGAGCTTTCCCGAGCCGGTTCGTGCCAGCGGGCTGTCGTCCCCCGCGACATGGCCGATGATATGGGAATTATATCGATTACTTGACAACGCATCACGCTGCCCGCTTTCGATCGATTTCACGGGTCACAGGGGTTGCCAACGCAAACGCCCCTCGCCGTGCAGAAGCGCCAATCCCGAACGCCATGATGTTGCGGGCCGCGTTCAGGTCCGCATGATCCGCGTGGCCGCAGGCCACGCACGTGAATTCAGCCTGCGAATGGCGGGAGGCCTTGTCCACCCATCCACACACGTTGCAGGTCTGCGATGTAAAGGCAGGATCGATCTCAACCATCGCGCACTTGTAGGCGAGCTTCTCCTTCATGCCATGCCAGCCGGTGCTCAGGATCTCCCGGTTGAGACCGGACTTGGCCTTCACCTTCGTGCCGGGGTTCTCGACGGTGCCCCTGGCCGATCGCGTCATCCCCGCCGTGTTGAGCTTCTCGACAATCACCGTGCTCGCCCGGTTCGCGATCCGGCGACTAACCTTGTGTTGCCAGTTCTTGCGTCTGTTGGCCCGCTTTCGCTGGAGCCTCTGCAACCTGAGCCTGGTTCTCGTGCGCCGCCGTGACCCCTTGCGCTGGCGGGCAAGCCGGCGCTGGTTGCGCCCGATCTTCGCATCGAGCCGGCCCGTATCGGGCGCGGGGATGATCTCCGCCCCTCCGGTCGTGTCCACCACCGCCACCTGGCGGACGTTCATGTCCACGCCCGCCGAGACCCCGGTGTCGGGACGCTCCTCAACCTCGACCTCGTAGCAGACGGTGACATACCACTTGCCGGCGGTCTTCTTGACCACGGCTTTCACCGGCGTCCCCTCGGGATACGGGTTCCCGCCCTTCCGCCGGATGCGCATGGGACCAACCCTCGGGACATTGATCATGTCGTCCCTGATGGTGACGGCCTGGGGAATGGTGAAGGACGGCGTCGACCCGTGGCGGGACTTGAAGCGTGGATGTCCAGCCTCGCCCCTGAAGAACGCCTTCCACGCATCGGCCTGGTACTTGAGCACGTACCGGGTGATGCTGAAGGAGTATTCCGAAAGCCACGGGATTTCGTTGCGCAGGCTGGTGAACTCCTTGCCGAGCGAGAAGAACGAAACCGGCGGAGGTTTCTCTCCGTTGGCCTTCGCGTCTTCATAGGCGTCGTTGTGCTGCCCCAGTATCGTGTTCCAGACGAAGCGGCAGGCGCCCGCCTGTCCGGCCAGGCGCCGTGCGTTGGCCCTGGAGCCTGGCAGAAGCCGGTAGATGACGTTGCGGTACGTGGACGTTTCGCTCACGCGGTCGGGCCTCCGGCACAAGGTTCGTGTCTGGTGACGGGAAAGGCTGGTTTCCCGTCACGCGCTCACTACACGATCTGCCAGAATTGTCAAGGAATCATGATCATGAATCATCCAAGGTCCCCAAGGTCACGATCAGGTGTCGGCAATCGCAATGACCTGTGAATTCGATCGGAAACTGGCAGCATCAATGTCAAGTAATCGATATAATCCCCCATGATATCGATCGATTCGATGTAGAGGCGCCCATCGTCAATCAACGCCGGAACCAGACCCTTGGGGTGGATTCGCTGGTATTCCGGCGTCGCGTGTTCATCTTTTTCCAGATCGACGAGGTGACCGTCATAATCCTTGCCGCATTCGGCCAGCGCGATCCGAACGCGCTGAGAACAACTGGACACCGGCGCATGCCATAGGTGTATCCCCTTGAGCGACTTGAGCGCCTGATCGATCGGTTCGATCTCAGGCATCCTGAATTCCTCCCGGCTTCGAGCGTCTCAGAACTGGTACTGGCGAAAGGAATTGATGAAAATGTCATACTTTGTCGATGAATGATAAAATTGCAGGTTCGACAGTACTCCTCGTGACGACAGACCGTAAGTCTCCGAATTCCTCTCGTCGAAACCTTGTTGGATTATGGCAAGAACCAAATGCGTGTCGACGCATCGAGGAGGAATCGCGTCAACGGTGCCGATTCCACTCATCAACGGCCCATCCATCCGCCGTCCACGGTGAGGATGGTTCCATGGACGTAGTCCGATGCCGCCGAAGCCAGAAACACCACGGGTCCGCCGAAATCCTCGGGTGTTCCCCAGCGTTTGGCAGGAATACGGTCGAGAATTGCCAGGTAACGGTCCGTGTCGTCCCGGAGCGCCTCCGTATTGTCCGTGGCAGTGTAGCCGGGGGCGATGGCATTCACGTTGACGCCCTTGCCTGCCCATTCATTTGCGAACGCCATGGTCAGTTGACCGATCCCGCCCTTTGACGCCGCGTACCCCGGGACATTGATTCCGCCCTGAAACGCCAACACCGATGCCGTGAAGATGATCTTTCCCGAACCTCTCGTGACCATGGATCTGCCGATCTCCCGCGTCAGGACGAACTGGGACGACAGATTCACCTCGATCACCTCGTCCCAATACTCGTCAGGATGCTCGGCAGCCGGGTGGCGCCGGATCATGCCGGCATTGTTGACGAGGATGTCGATAGCCGGGCGATCGGCGCGCACCTGCCTCGCGAATGCGTGAACCGCGTTTCGGTCGGCGAAGTCGCATCGATAGGCAAGAAACTGCCGTCCCATGCGCCTGATTGCATCTCCTGCATCCCCGCCGTGATCCTCCATCGAGGCGCTCACGCCGATGATGTCCGCGCCGGCACCGGCAAGAGCCTCCGCCATGCCGCGGCCAATGCCGCGACGGGCTCCGGTGACGAGCGCGGTCTTCCCGGATAGATCGAACAGTTTGGCCACGTCGTTCATTTCAGTTCCGCCTGATCAGTGTCTTCATCGAACCCGGAATCTCCGGGAGTTCTTGGAGCGCGTCGGCGATATCCGACATCGGTTGAACACTCGTGATCGACAGTCCCACGTCGATTCCGGAGGCGAGCCTTCCGACCGCCCCGTCGAAATCCCTCCGTCCATAGACCCGTGCACCGACCATCTCGAGTTCACACGCGAAGAACACAGACAGATATATCCGGGGTTCGCTGGCAAAAACAGCAAACATGGAGGTTCGGTCGCACTCTGCATCGGGCTGCCGGAACCGTGCCGGACAGGCCAGCTCCCTTGCCTGGCCACGCGGGACGTTGGTTTCCTCGAACTGTTCGGGCCCGGGCACCCCATCCAGGCCGGCAGAATTGGGGAATTTTTTGACAAAGGGGAAACACTCCGTACAGGCGGAGCAAGACGGATCGGGAAAGGACACCACGCGGCATTACCGGGTCAGCCGTTGATAGCAGCCAATCCTCAGGTGTCGTTCCGGTCGGGGCCCGAATTCGAATTGGGGTATGACTGAGGGGTTCAGCGGGGTAGTATTGTATCGAGCGTCAAAGGGGTCGGGCGGCGCGGTCCAACCCGGAACCGGGCGCACATATGACGGAGAAAAACACGATGGACGAAAAACCAAAGGGTGGGTTGCAACCAGGCAAGCTGATGCCGCTTGCAGTGATCGTGGTCGTTGCAATAATCGGGTTCTTTACGCTCCGTGACTTGCTGACGTTCGAGACGCTTCGCGACAACAGCGAACGCCTGACGTCATGGAGAGATTCGAACTACCCGCTCGCAGCCGCCTCCTACGTCCTGTTCTATGCCGTTGTCGTCGCGTTTTCTCTTCCGGGCGGCGCCATCATGACTCTCGCGGGCGGGTTCGTTTTCGGGATCGTCGTCGGCGCTCCCCTGACCGTCATCGCCGCCACCCTGGGCGCAACGGCGATCTTTCTTGCTGCCAAGACCGGACTCGGAGACATCCTCTACGCGAGACTGCAGAAAAAGGCGGACGATCCGGGGATGCTGAACAAGATCGAGGACGGCCTCCGCAAGAACGAGGTCAGCTATCTCCTGCTCATGCGGCTGGTCCCCGCAATTCCGTTCTTTCTGGCGAACATCGCCCCCGCTTTCCTCGGCGTCCGACTCCGGAACTTCGTCCTGACGACTTTCTTTGGCATCATCCCCGGCACCGTGGTCTACAGTTCCGTCGGCGCCGGATTGGGAGAGGTGTTCGCCCGCGGCGAAACCCCGAATCTCGGCATCATCTTCGAATGGCATATCCTCGGTCCGATCCTCGGCCTCTGTGCCCTCGCGGCGATGCCGATCGTGATCAATTACTTCCGGGATCGCAACAAGCCCGCAGGTGCGTCTTGAATTCCGAGATCAAGACCGACGTATGCGTCATCGGCGGAGGCTCCGGCGGGCTGTCGTTCGCCGCGGGCGCTGTCCAGATGGGCGCCGGGGTCGTGCTCCTGGAAGGCCACAGGATGGGAGGCGATTGCCTCAACTACGGATGCGTGCCGTCCAAGGCACTGATTGCCGCCGCAAAACACGCCCATGAAATGACCACAGGAAGGCCCTTTGGCGTCGGCACTTCCACACCAGAAGTCGATTATGCGGCAGTCATGGAACATGTCGCCGATGTGATCCGGGGCATAGAACCACATGACAGTGTCGAGCGATTCCAGGGGCTCGGCGTCAAGGTCATTACGGAATACGGCCGTTTTATCTCTCCCCGTGAAGTCGCGGCAGGTGACCATCGGATTCGCGCACGCCGCTTCGTGATCGCGACGGGATCTTCCCCATTGGTCCCTCCCATTCCGGGCCTGAGCGAAACTCCACACCTGACGAATGAAACCATCTTTTCCAACCGCGAAAAACCGGAGCACCTGATTGTCATTGGCGCAGGACCGATCGGCCTGGAACTGGCCCAGGCGCACCGGCGCCTGGGCTGCCGCGTCACGGTGCTCGAGGGCCTGGTCGCGCTCGGCAATGACGACCCGGAGCTGACATCGACGGTGATCGACCGTATCCGGGCCGAAGGCGTCGAACTTCTTGAAGGCACATTCGTAGCCGAAGTTGAAGGAACCGAGGGCGATATCCGGATCAAGTCCGCTGACGGCACGGAATTCGAGGGTACACATCTCCTGGTTGCCGTCGGCCGGAAACCCAATACGGAGCGCCTCGATCTCGACAAGGCCGGTATCGGGATGTCCGGAAATGCGGTTCAGGTCGACTCGTCGTTACGGACCAGCAACAAGAGAGCCTACGCAATCGGTGATGTCGCCGGTAGTTACCAGTTCACGCACGTCGCTGCCTATCACGCTGGCATCATCATCAGGTCTGCCCTGTTCGGCCTGCCGTCGCGAACCCGCGTCAACCACATTCCGTGGGCAACCTATACGGATCCGGAACTCGCCCATGTCGGTCTCGGCGAGGCCGACGCGACAGAACGGTTCGGGACGGGTATCGAGGTTGTCCGGTTTCCGTACCTGGAAAATGATCGTGCCCGGGCGGAACGCGCGACCGAGGGCATGGTCAAGGTCGTGATTCACCGCGGACGGCCGGTCGGAGCATCCATCGTCGGGAGACAGGCTGGTGAATTGATCCAGGTCTGGGCGCTCGCCATCGCGAGCAGGCTCAAGATGTCTGCCGTCGCGGGGATGATATCTCCGTATCCGACCCTGGGGGAAATCAACAAGCGGGTCGCCGGGCAGTACTTTGCCCCCCGGCTGTTTGAAAGCGCGCTGGTCAAGCGGGTCGTGAGGACCGTCCAACGCGTCGGGTAGCGACATGACGGAATTGACCAGTTTGTTTTCAGCACCGGCCGCCGGGTCGACATGGAGGCACGTTCCCCAGGGGCCGGACGACGTGGTAAAGGGTCATTGATGGTCTTCAGGACTCTTTCCGGGCGATTTCTTCTCCTGACTCTGGCATTCGTTGTTCTGGCGGAGGTCCTGATTCTGGTTCCGTCACTGGCCCGGTTTCGCGTGGATTTCCTTCAGGACAGGCTGGAGCGCTCACAAATGGCGTCGCTCGCGCTGCTGACGACGCCTACGGTCATGATCGATGACAATCTCGAAGCCGAGCTGCTTGCAAACGCGGGCGTTCTGAACGTCGCCCTCAAGCGGGATCAAACCCGGGAACTTTTTCTCTCGAGCCCGGTTCCGGGGCCAATCGAAGAAACCTTCGACATGCGAATCAGTTCATGGCCGCAGCTCACCTGGGACGCCATGAAAGTCCTCTGGCTGGACGGGACGAGGATCATCCGCGTCGTCGGAGAACCGGTCAGGAACGCCGGCGAAATGATCGACGTGATCATGGACGAGTCGACGCTACGTACGGCGATGCTCAACTTCGGACGCAATATTCTGGTGTTGTCCGCAGTGATTTCAATCGCGACTTCCCTGCTTCTCTTTCTCGCGGTTCAGTACCTCATGGTCCGTCCGATCAACCGATTGACGCGGGGCATGCTCCTCTACGCGGAACAACCGGAGGACGCCAGCCGCGTGATTACGCCCCGGGAGGGCGTAACAGAGCTCCATGAAGCGGAACGCGCACTGCAGTCCATGCAGACCCAACTGAAGGATTCCCTGCTTCAGAAGGACCGGCTGGCCAATCTCGGGCAGGCGGTCTCCGACATCAACCACGATCTGCGCGGAATCCTCGGAATCGCAACCTTGCTGGTCGATCCGCTGAAGGAAAGTTCCGACCCCGATGTCAGCAGGAATGCGCCGAGACTCGTGCGCTCGCTTTCGCGCGCGGAGAGATTCTGCGAGAGCATGCTCCAGTACGCCAAGGGCGAGGAACCGCCCCTTCAACTGCAAGACATCGACCTCATGGATCTGCTGGAAGACGTGGTTGAAGGGGAACGGCTCGCGGCCGGAACGGCCATGGTCAAGATCGTTCTTGACGGCCCGAAATCGGCGTTTGCCAGGATTGACAGGGAAAGGATTCACCGGGTGGCGGCCAACCTGATCCGAAACGCGCGCGAGGCACTTGCCGGGACCGGACATCCGGGACGCATCGCGATCGGAGTGACGGAGCGACAGGATTCCTGGTCGCTGACCTTTTCCGACGACGGCCCGGGAATACCTTCATCTGTCAGGGAAAGACTGTTCGTCCCGTTCATCAGCCGAGGTCGGAGCAAGGACGGCACGGGGCTGGGGCTGGCGATCTCACGGGAACTGGTCCGCGGTCACGGTGGCGTGCTTGAACTGCTCGAGACCAGCGAAAGCGGTTCCATATTTCGCGTGTCGCTGCCAAAATCCGGAAACTGCCTTCAGGACGAGTGACCACAATCCGATCGGGCGCTTCCGCGAACGATGGCAAGGAGACGTTCAGGGGCGGCGGCTTCAGAGCATCTCCGGAGCATGCCTCCGCGCGGAAGCCACGCCCGGCAACGAAATGGGTCCCTGACCCGGAAAAAACAAGGGAGATACGGGCCGGCAGAATGTCAGCGTTTCCGAGTCCGACTCCGTATCATGCCCAAGATTTCAAATGTCCGGTCGAGGATCGGGTCGGCTATGGCAGCAGCCCGGTCGCCGCCTTCGGCCAGAATCCGGTCGACCTCGGCCGGGTCGTCAAGCATCCGGCCCATGGCTTCCGAAATCGGGCGCAGGCATGAGACCGCCAGTTCGGCCAATGCGGGCTTGAATTCGGAAAACGGCTTGCCGGCAAACTGCCGAAGCACGTCCGACTCCGCCATATCCGCCAGCGAGGCGTAGATTCGAACGAGGTTCCCCGCTTCCGGCCGGCCGTCAAGCTCTCCAGGGGTTTCCGGAAGCGGAAACGGGTCTGTCCTGGCCTTGCGGATTTTCCGGCTGATCGTGTCCGGGCCATCGGTGAGATTGATGCGGCTCATGTCGGACGGGTCCGACTTCGACATTTTTCGGCTACCGTCCCTGAGACTCATGATCCGCGTCGCCGAACCTTCGATCACCGGCTCCGGCTCGGGAAAGAACGCGACCCCGAAATCATGATTGAATTTCGCTGCAATGTCGCGCGCGAGTTCCACATGCTGTTTCTGATCTTCTCCGACCGGGACATGCGTCGCATGGTATACGAGAATGTCTGCCGCCATCAGGGACGGATAGGCAAAGAGCCCGAGGCTTACCCGTTCGGAATTCTTGCCCGCCTTGTCCTTGAATTGCGTCATCCGGTTCATCCAGCCAAGACGGGCGACGCAATTGAAGATCCAGCCGAGTTCGGCATGGGCCGACACCTGGCTCTGGTTGAACAGAATCGATCGTTCGGGATCCAGGCCGCAGGCCATGAACGCCGCAGCCAGTTCCCGCGTGTTGTGCGCCAGCTCGGCCGGGTCCTGCCAAACGGTGATCGCGTGCAGGTCCACCATGCAATAGACGGTTTCGATCCCGTCGTCCTGCATTTCGACGAATCGTTTCACCGCGCCCAGGTAGTTCCCGAGCGTCAGATTGCCGCTTGGCTGAATTCCGGAAAACACACGCGGAGTAAATTCGGAAATTCCCATGCTGCGGTTCCTGGCTGTCTGTGACGATGACGGGTTATCGACCGATGGATTGATCAGGTCAACAGGTCAGACAGCCGGAACGCCATGCGACGAACCGGCAATTGCCTGAGCAGCCGCGGATGGATCACTCCAGACTGCCCTGGGCAACTTTGAGTGCCGCGGTCTTGTCCGGGCGCGGGAATTCCGTACCGGGTGCGACGCTCATCGCGGCACGGCCGTCCATGGATCAACCACGTCCACGCCGGTGTTGCGAAATTCACCCGTGTTCCTGGTCAGGATGGCAAGCCCGCGCGTTGCCGCCGCCGCGGCGAGGAAGGCGTCAGGTACATGGTCGTCGAGAGCTTCGCCGCGCCGACGCTTGTCCTCCATGATTTGTGCGCAAGCCTGTGCATCGGCCAGAGTCCAATCGATGATCCGGTCCTCGAACAGTTCGCCAAGAATGTCGCGAAAGCGTTGGGCAAGATCGGTCCGGCGTCGGCCGGGAGCGAGGCGACCAATACCATCAAGGACCTCCCAGACGGTGATCGATGCGAGCCCGATGCCCTCGTCGGAAATCGAATCGAGGAATGCAGCGACGCGTGTTTCCGGCTGCGGGCGCATCATCTCGGAGACGACATTAGTGTCTATCAGCCATGCAAGGGGCACGGTCATTCCCCCTTTTCACCGGAGAATGACATTGGTCTGTATCCGCACCGCGGAGAAGGCGGCAGCTCGACACCGTGCTTTTCTCCGAAATGCCGTGCGAACGCTTCGGAAGGCTTGGGTCTCCGCTCGGCTTTCGTGCGGCCCTCGTGGATCAGGCGGCGGACGAGTTCTTCCATCGACACACCGATCTGCCGAGCTTCGCGCCTGAGCCAGGACTTGTCCCCGGGATCGATATCGCGGACGGTAATGCTGGTGCTCATGTTAGCGTCTCCCGTTCGGCCGGCATCCAATTGCAGGCATTTCTGCCATCAAATTATGCTATCAGACAACGCAGGTCAAAGGATTGCAGCGCCAGGAGACCCCGAATTCGGCCCGCTCAATGGGGCAAGCAGACCGCGACAAGGTCCATGGACCGTGTGCTTGCAGTCATTTGCGAGGCCTGGGCCAGTCTCTCTGTCCATGCAGAGGTCAAGACATTTCCCGCGTGAACGTGGTCGGGCTTTCGATGTCTGGTGGCGTGGCGAGGGCAGCCCGTCGTGCGCGTCTTCGCGCGCGTCACCGAGATTGGCGGAAGCGATGGCTCGCGCCTTCCATCGCCTGTGAAATTTCCGGCTACAGGGAGGCCGCCGCCGCCTGAGGCAAGCGACGGTGCGGCGAGCGTGATGTTGACAATTCGCACGGAGCACGTACGCGGCAACCATCCAACCGTTGGCGTTCGTGCTGTCGGATAGGCCGCTCGCATGGGCGTCTTTCTTCTGTCGACCGGAAAACCAACGTCGCGCCGCCGCGCTTCAGTTTGTCAGCCAGAGTTCCTTCCGTGGGCGCCCTTGACTGCCAGATCATTTCGACAATCACGGGAAACGGCCGATAACGGCATTTTGCTTGTACTGCACCTTGACCTTTCAGGGTTGATTCTATTGAACCCTCCGGGTTGACAGGACAGTGGGCAGCATAGGCCATGCAGGACAACAACAAGAACCTTCTCCTCGCGACGGCGCTCAGTTTCCTGGTCATCTTTGCCTGGTTCCTGCTCTTCCCCCCCGAGCCCTACGAGCCCGAGCCCGAGCCCGATCAGCAGGTCACCGACGCACCGGCAGGATCGACCGACGCTGGCGCCGGAACGGCAACGGCCCCGCCGGCGGACGACACGGTTCCCGGCACCGTCGCCGCTCCCGATACTGCCCAGGCTGCGCGAATCCCGATCCGGACCGGGCGCCTGGACGGATCGATGTCCATCGTCGGCGGCAGGATCGACGATCTCGCACTCTCCGACTACAACGTGCGTCTCAACGACCCCTCCGAAAAGGTCGTCCTGTTGAGCCCGGCAGACAGCGTCGACCCCTACTATGTCCTTTATGGCTGGTCCCCCGGAGGCGACCTTGATTTCGAGGACGTGCCCGGGGCGAATACGCGCTGGGAGATCGAGTCCGGCACCAGCTTGAGTGAATCAACCCCGGTGACCCTTCGCTGGGACAACGGTCGGGGGCTCGTCTTCCGTCGCCAGATCGCGATCGACGAGAACTACCTGTTCACGATCACGCAATCGGTGGAGAACAGCGGTAACAGTGCCGTTCGGCTGGCGCCGTACGGAATCGTCGCCCGCCATGGGGAGCCGGAGGTCATCGGCTTCTATATCCTGCATGAAGGTGTCGTGCGGTCGTCCGATGGAACGATTCAGGAAATCGATTATGACGACATGCCTGACCAGGAAATCGACCGCCGCGAGGCGGCCGCTGTCGACAGCATCGCCGTCGAAGAAAACGGGTGGGTCGGATTCACCGACAAGTACTGGATGACAACGCTGATCCCGCAACCGGGCCAGTCATTCACCTCCGTTTCGAAATACACCGCCAGGACCGATACCTACCAGACCGACATGCGATTGCCGGCACAGGAAATCCCGGCCGGCACGACAGCCCGGATGACGACGATGCTGTTCGCCGGGGCCAAGGAATACACCACGATCATCACGTATGAGCGGGATCTCGGAATCAACCAGTTCATCGATTCCATCGACTGGGGGTGGTTCTTTTTCCTGACCAAACCGATTTTCCAGCTGTTGCTCTGGCTGAACGGAATCGTCGGCAACATGGGATGGTCGATCATCTGCCTGACGTTCGTCATCAAGGCGCTGCTGTTCCCGCTGGCCTACAAGTCCTACGTTTCGCTCGCACGGATGAAGGAACTCCAGCCCGAAATGGAGAAGATCAAGGAGCGCGTCGGGGACGACCGGCAGAAGATGCAAAAGGAGATGATGGCGCTGTATCGGGACAGGAAGGTCAATCCGGCTTCCGGCTGCCTGCCGATTCTGCCCCAGATTCCGATATTTTTCTCCCTCTACAAGGTGCTGTTCGTCACGATCGAAATCCGGCACGCACCATTCATCGGCTGGATCGAGGACCTGTCCGCTCCAGACCCGACATCGATTCTCAACCTGTTCGGGTTGCTGCCGTGGGGAACGCCGGGACCCGAGAACATCTTCTATCTCGTGTCGATCGGTGTCTATCCGGTCCTGATGGGGGTCAGCATGTGGATGCAGCAGAAGCTCAACCCTGCGCCGACCGACAAGACCCAGGCGATGGTCTTCGCGTGGATGCCGTGGATGTTCATGTTCCTGCTCGGGAGCTTTGCCAGCGGGCTGGTCATTTACTGGGTTGCCAACAACATCATCACCTTTGTCCAGCAATATGCCATCATGCGCAGCCAGGGCGTCAAACCGGACGTTTTCGGCAATATCATCGCGGGATTCCGGCGCAACAAAACCGAGAACCAGGGCCCGGTCTCGCGATGACCGGAACGGTCACGGAGCTCATTCGTCACCCCATCAAGTCCATTGGCCGCGAACTCCTCCGGTCGGTGCGCCTCGAGGAAGGCCGGACGATGCCCTGGGACCGGACCTGGGCCATCGTCCACGAAGCATCGGGAATCTGCCGGGAAACCCGGGGCTGGCGGCCCCTCCAGAATTTTACCGTGACCGCGAGAACACCGGGACTCGCCGTGATCGAAGCCTCGGTGGACGTGTCAAGCGGCCGGGTCAGGCTCGGCCATCGCGAACTTGGAAAACTGGACATCGATCCCGATGACGAACTTGACGGGAAGCGGCTGGTCGACTGGATCAGGCCGCTGGTGCCGCGTGGCCGCGCACAGCCGGTCGGGATCTATCGGGCGGGCAGCCGGGGCCTGACCGATACCGAGTTCCCCTCGGTTTCCATCAATTCGCGCAACTCGCTGTCGGAGCTTTCCGAAATCGCCGGGCAGGACATCTCGTTGCACCGTTGGCGCGGGAACATATGGGTTGAGGGATTCCCGCCCCGGGAAGAGTTTGCCTGGGTCGGGAGGTCGATCAGGATCGGGAAGGCGGAACTCGATGTCGTCGACACCATCCAGCGATGCGAAGCCACCGCCGCCGATCCCGAGACCGGACAAAGAAATCTCGCCACGCTGGACCTGCTCGAGCGCAACTGGGGGCACAGGGATTTCGGAATCTATGCCAGGGTCACCAGGGCGGGGGCCGTGTCGGTCGGCGATACGGTCACGATCGCGGGATAATGGCCGATCCGGTAATGCGGTTCAGGCTCGCATCCGAACCCGCCGGGGAAGAACGCGAACGCGGGGCACGGCTGTTTTCAGGGCCGGTGGCATTCCTGACCGGTGCGGCCGACCACGACGGCTTTCCCTCTCCCGACAGGATCGAGGTTTGTTTTGCCGGCCGCTCGAATGTCGGAAAATCACGTCTTGTCAATGCGTTGACTTCGAGAAAATCGCTCGCCCGGATTTCGGGCACGCCTGGTCGTACCCAGCAGATCAACTTTTTTTCCCTCGGGGACAGGCACTACCTTGTCGATGTGCCCGGATACGGATTTGCGCGGGCCCCTCTTCGCTCGGTGAAGAAATGGCAGAGCCTGCTCAGGGCCTACCTCGCCGGGCGGGTGTCCCTTCGCCGCGTATTCCTGTTGATCGATGCCCGGCATGGTCCCAAACCCCCGGACATCGAGATCATGGACCTCCTCGACCGTACGGCGGTGACGTTCCAGGTCATCCTGACCAAGACCGACAAGGTCTCCCAGGAGGGACAGGAGTCCGCGTTCGTGAAGACCGCCCGTGCCCTCGAGCATCATCCGGCAGCCTTCCCCGAAATCATCCCGACATCAGCGGTTACGGGTTACGGGATCGATCGTCTTCGCTCGATCATCGCCGGGTTCGAGTGACAACTCAGTAACGGTTGAGCAGGCGGCGAAGGTAATCAAGTTCGGACTCCGGCCGGGTCCGATCGTTCGAACGGCGCCGGATTTCCTCGAGAACCTCGCGCGACCGGTCGTAGTATTCGCCATCAGGCAATGCCCTTCCACCTGACACGGCTGAACCGTCAGCCCCGGTCTGGCGCCCCAGGGGATCCCTGGCCCGAAAGTCCCCGCCGTTCTGCTGACCCCCGTTGTCGCCGACGTTTTCGCCCTGGGCGCGGCTGCGTCGGGCTTCCTGGATCTCGCGCAATCCCTGGCGAAGCGCCTCGATTGCCCGTGCCTGGTCGTCCAGCGCCCTGTTGTTGTCGCCGCGTTCGAGGTTTTCCCGCGCGCTCGACATCGCGTCCTCTGCCTCTTCGAGTGGAGCACCGCCCGCAGCACCGTCATCGAACGGCAGGTTCTGCCGTTGCCGGGCCAACATCTGGCGTAGCGCTTCCTGTCTCGCCGCGAGATCCTGTTCCGACAGTTCGCTGCCGGTGCCCGGCGGACCGCTCAATCCGGTTCCACCGTAAGGGTCACCTCTGTCTTGCCTGGAAGACATGCCGTCCGGCGGGGGCCGCAAACCCTCCGGTCCGATCGTGCCAGGTCCCGGATTTCCCTGCAACTGGCGGAACGTGTCGTCCGCGAGGCCCTGCTGCTGCTGGAGCGTGTCCCTTAGCCCGTCGAGGGTCGGGTCTCCGCCCGACCCCGGGCGCATGACGCCGCTTTCGAGCGACGCCTGCATGTTTTCCATCAGACCCTGAAGCTGGCGCAGTAATTCCTGGGCCTCGGCCATTCTCCCCTGCTCCATCAGCTCCTGGAGGCGGTCAAGCATTTCATGCAAGTCGTCGCTGGTGATCATCTCGCCCTGAGGACGCTCCGCAAACTCCCTGTCCGCGTTCTCAAGCGCATTTTCGGCCAATTCCCTGAGGTAGTCGTTGAGGGCGTTACGCAGTTCCTGCATCAGTTCGGCAATTTCACTTTGCGATGCGCCCTGCTCGATCGCTGCCTCCAGCCTGTCGCGAGCCCGTTCCAATCTCTCGCGCGCATTTGCAAGGTCGCCGTCCTCGATCAGGAGGGCGGTCCGCCAGAGAATCGATGCAACTTCGTCCCGCGTCGCATGAGTCAGGCCGGCAGGCGCCGACCGGCCGCGGTCGAGCCGCCTGAGAGCGGTCCGCGTCAGCAGATACGAAGACGCATCGTCGAAGAGCTCTGCCGGCCGATAGGTTAACGCGCGCAGTATCCGCGTCACCCGGAGAGCGTTTTCACGCGACCAGTCCAGGTCCTGCTTTTGTTCAGCCAGGCTCGCGGCCACATTGTTGAAGAAACGCCTGCTCGGCATCCTGGTCCGGTATGGTTCGGTCGCGCCGGTATTCCCCGCCGCGTCGCTGACTTCGAGCGTAACCGTGACCGGCAATCCGGCGAACGGATGTTCCGCCAGGTTTTCGGTCAGTTCTTCTTCGAATTCGTCCGTTCCCCCGAAGAATGGCAACGGCAGATCCAGTGCCAGTTCGTCGCGTGGCTCGGGTTCGACTGCCAATCCGAATTGCCGCTCGATACGCTCAGGGTCCAGCGCGATTTTCGCCTGGCTGGAGGTAACCCCGTAATCGTCTCCCGCACGATACCTCAGCACCATGCCACCATTGACAGTGGTTTCGATTCTGCCCAGCATTTCAACGAACGGCGGCTCGTCCGGGATGATGGTGAAGGACCTGCTCCAGATCTCCCGATCGGCCGAGGCAAGCTCTACCGTTCCGCTTCGCCGGACCACCAGCTGCCTCTGCCAGGTACCGTCCGACGTGCCGGGATGCTGTGCGACCGCTTCCCCGGAGATACTTTCCGACAGCGCGAGGCCGCCTGACGAACCGTATACCCTGAGCGTTAGTATGGTCCCGACCGGAAGGTGAAGTTCATCTCCGCCCTCGTGATCGCCGAGGTAGACTGTTGGCCGGCCCGTATAGATCGGTGGTTCGGCCCAACCTTCAAACACCGGAATGGCAACTACCGGCTCCGTGCCAGGTTCGGCAGATACCCATTCCGGCTCGTTGCCGCCCGCAAACAGGAGCGCAGAGGAAAATGCCAGGAGCGCGACAAGGCGCAGGCCCAATGGATCGAAACGGGCCAAGCGCATATCCGGACCTGCCACCCTGACATTCCGGCTGCGTTCGGCCATCTCCTCCATGTGGATCGCCCACAACTCCTCTGCCTCCGGCTGACCCTGCCCGAGCGCAATCCGGTCCTTGAGAGTCGCGATGGGTTGCCCTGAAACCGAATTGTCGAGTCGGTCGGTCACCGAGTTGGCATCGGGCCACGACACCTTCCGCAATCCCCGCCAGAACAGGAACGCCATGACCAGAATAAAGGCGGGCACGACCACCGGCATGGCGCCAGGCGGGATCGTGGCCACGACTCCCCATCGCCAGGCCGCAAAGCCAGCCAGTCCCAGGCTTGCCAGCGGCCAGAACGCCCTCAGGGCCTGTTCAAGCAGCATGGCAGCGAACGTGAGCCTGATCGGTCGGCGCAGCGCGTCGAGGGCTCTCAATCGAACGTCCTCGGCCTGTCGGTTCATGGGCACGGGTTATTCCGCCGCAGCCGGCGCCTTCAATTTTCCTTTGTCTCCGGCGCCATTCATGGCGCCGTCAACCATTCGGGTACAATATCCCTATTGATCGAATCTTCAACCGGGATGCGTGCGCGGATCACGAAAAACCCTTCTCCGTTCACCAGGACCTCGGGTATGAGCGGACGCGAGTTGTACCCGGATGCCATGACGGCACCATAGGCGCCGGTCGACCGAAACACCAGAAGGTCACCATCGGACAGCTGAGGCAATTCCCGCTCGCGTGCGAACGTGTCTCCGCTCTCGCAGATCGGACCGACGATGTCGACGGCACTGGTGCTGGCATTTTCGGCGGGCGCGATGACGGGCTCGATCTCGTGATGGGCGCCATACATCGCGGGACGAAGAAGATCGTTCATGGCGCTGTCGAGAACCAGGATATCCCGGGCCTCCCCCGTCTTGCGGTAGAGAACGGAACTGACCATGACTCCGGCGTTGCCGGCAATGAACCTGCCCGGTTCGACGTCAACCTCGACTCCCAGGTGACCGAGGGTGTCGGCAAGCAGGGCACAGTATTCGGCTGGAGACGGTGCCGGAGCTTCCGCCGGACGGTAATTGATACCAAGTCCGCCCCCGGCATCGATACGTCGTATTTCGTGGCCGTCATCGCGCAGGACCTGCGTCAGCTCAGCGAGAAGCCGGAATACGCGGCGAAAGGGAGCGAGGTCCATGACCTGGGAGCCGATATGGACGTCGATCCCCACGACCCTGATTCCAGGCAGCTGCCCCGCCTCCCGGTAGGCAACCCGAACGCGCGAAACCGGTATTCCGAACTTGTCTCCCGACTTGCCCGTGGAAATCTTTTCGTGCGTGCCCGGATCGACGTCCGGATTGATCCGGATTGCGATCGGGGCTACCGTTCCGAGGCTCTCGGCAACCTCGGAAAGCAGCCTGAGTTCGGGTTCGGATTCGACATTGAAATGACGAATCCCTCCCCTGAGCGCGGCAGCCATTTCGTCGCGTGTCTTTCCCACGCCCGAGAAAACGATGCGATCACCGGGAATCCCGGCAGCCCTCGCCCGCATGTACTCGCCGCCCGATACCACGTCCATGCCCGCGCCGAGATTCCCCAGAAGCCGCAATACCGCAACGTTCGAGTTCGCCTTGACCGAATAGCAAACCAGATGATCGATGCCGGAGAGCGCCGACTGGAATGCTCCGAGGTTCGCCGCGAACATCCTGGACGAGTACAGGTAGAAGGGAGTGCCGACCGCTTTAGCGATCTCCGGAATCGGAACATCTTCGGCGTGGAGGATTCCGTCCCGGTACTGGAATTCGTCGGTCACGCCAACCCCCTTGCAGATCCCGGCACGGCGACCAGTCACCGGGCCGGTGCGGCCTTCCCGGGCGGCTTCCGAAACCGGGAGAGAATCAATTGCTCAATTGCCGGCGCCCTGGCCGGAATACGCCGCAAACCGGCTTTCGCCCAAATCGTCGGGAAAGGGCAACAAGGGCGCCTTGCGCCCGCAGGACACGGTGCCGAAGAGCAGCAGGACGAGACCGATCGCAATGCAGCCACGGAGCGTCATCTGTCCCGGTCTCTCATCGAGGCCAACTGTTCGCGCCATCGCAAGACCTGTTCCCGGACACGTTCAGGTGCTGTTCCACCGTAACTCCGTCGACTTGCGACGGATTCCTCGACCGACAAGGCTGAAAACACATCCTTGCTCACATCCTGGCCGCAAATGGCCCTTATGTCCTCGAGCGAAAGCTCGTCCAGCGCGCATTCACGGTCTTCCGCCAGCTTGACGAGCCGCCCCGTCATGTGGTGGGCGTCCCGAAACGCTACGCCGAGTTCGCGGACGAGCCAATCCGCAAGATCGGTTGCAGTCGGGAATCCCCGGACTGCCATCTCCCGCATTCTCTCGCGATCCGGTTTCATGGTCGAAACCATGGCGGCGGTCGCGGTGGTTGCCAGCATCAGGCTGTCCGCAGCGTCGAAGACCTGTTCCTTGTCTTCCTGCATGTCTTTCGAATAGGCAAGGGGAAGTCCTTTCATGACAATTGACAGGGCGACAGACGCACCCGTGATGCGGCCGGTCTTCGCCCTGACCAGTTCGGCCGCGTCCGGGTTGCGTTTCTGCGGCATGATCGACGACCCGGTCGAAAACCTGTCCGACAGGATGACGAAACGGTATCCCGGCGACGCCCAGATGACGATCTCTTCGGCCAGCCGGCTCAGGTGCATGGCGCAAATCGAGACCGAAGACAGGAATTCCAGCGCGAAGTCGCGGTCGCTGACCGTGTCCATCGAATTTGCTGCCGGGCTGTCAAACCCGAGAGCGCCGGCGGTCATGTCGCGATCGATGGGGAACGAGGTCCCGGCAAGCGCGACCGCACCAAGAGGACATTCGTTGAGGCGCCGCCGCGCATCGGCAAGGCGCCCGATGTCACGGGCCAGCATCTCGACGTATGCCATCAGGTGATGTCCCCAGGTCACGGGCTGCGCCGCCTGCAAATGGGTAAAGCCCGGCATCGTCCATTCGGCGCCTGCTTCCGCCTGTTCCAGTAGTGACTCGATCAGGTCATGGAGGGCCGCCGTTTGCAGGTCGATCGCGTCCCGCACCCACATGCGGAAATCGGTGGCGACCTGATCGTTCCGGGAGCGCGCCGTGTGCAGTCGTCCTGCGGCTTCGCCGATGAGTTCGCCCAGTCGCGCTTCCACGTTCATGTGGATGTCCTCGAGCGCAGTCGAGAAATCGAATGTGCCGTTTTCGATCTCTGACATTACCGTGAGCAGCCCTTCCCTGATCGCTTCGGCGTCCTTATTGTCAATGATCCCGGTCGCGGCCAGCATGGCTGCATGCGCCCTCGATGCGACGACATCCTGGCGTGCCAGACGCCGGTCAAACGCGATCGACGCGTTGATTTCTTCCATCAGCGCATCCGGGTTGGTTCGAAACCGTCCGCCCCACATGGCGTTTGAAGCGGGACAATCTGGCATTGGCGCACCCGAATTCAGGAAAGGTCGATCGCATGAACATCGTCACGACATTCACGGCGGCCCTGCTATATACCGCGATCGCAATCGGCGCAAATCAGGCGGCCGCCGAAGAGAAGAACTTCTCGCACCTGGAGTCGTTGCGTTCCGGCGACATGAGAAAGCTGGTCTTTACTGGCAACGCGCCTTTCCCTTCCGACCTCGTCGGCAAGATCGTGCTCGACGAAAACGGAAATGAAATCCGGTTTGAGGCGCTGTTGGCCGGCCGGGCGGTCCTGATCAACTTCTGGGCCACGTGGTGCGCACCCTGCCGCAAGGAGATGCCGTCGCTCGATTCACTCGCCGCCTCATTCCCGAGCCGGGACTTCGCGGTCCTGCCGGTTGCGACCGGCAAGAATTCGGTCGACGATATCCTGGCGTTTTTCGAGGACATCGACGTGTCGGGTCTCCCCATACTGCGGGATCCGGACATGGATGTCGCGGGCAGTTTTGGCGTATTCGGAATTCCGACGACACTTATCCTGGACCGATCAGGCGGCGTCATCGCGCGACTGTCCGGTGATGCGGACTGGAACTCCGAAAGTGCGCGGGCCATCGTTCAGGCGATCATCGGCATGCAGCCTGCCTCGTGAGCGCCGGGTCGACTCGAGGGGTCGGGGGAGTTGCCGCGGCACGGTTGCCCGTTCCGATTTTCCGGCGAAAGGTTCAAAGGTAAGTCAGGTCGAGAAACCTGAGCGGCCACGCCCGGGTCAGGCGGCAAATGCCGGTGTCCACTCCGGGCAGTTCGGCGCTTTCGATTTGTGCAGCAGGATCTCTGAGCGGAATCGCACCGATCGCATGCGTTTCCCGGTTATGGCCGGACGACGGTTGATGTAAGAACGTGCCCAGAATCGAATCCTGACCAGCAAAAGAGGAAACAGAATGACGAATGTCGTGATTGCATCTGCAGCTCGAACTGCCGTTGGCAGTTTCAATGGCAGTTTCGCAAATACCCCTGCCCACGATCTTGGAGCGGTTGCGATCGAAGCCGTGGTCGAGAGAGCGGGAGTCGACAAGGGCGAGATATCCGAGACGATTCTCGGACAGGTTCTCCCCGCCGGTCAAGGACAGAATCCGGCCCGCCAGGCCCACATAAACGCGGGACTTCCGAAGGAAAGCGCCGCCTGGACCGTCAACCAGGTTTGCGGATCCGGACTGCGGTCCGTTGCAATCGGCGCGCAGCATATCCAGTTGGCGGATGCCGATGTCGTCGTCGCCGGCGGTCAGGAAAACATGAGCCTCAGTCCTCACGTGGCCCACCTGAGATCGGGGACCAAGATGGGTGCCGCGAAATTCGAGGACTCGATGATCAAGGACGGGCTGATCGATGCGTTCAAAGGCTATCACATGGGGATAACCGCCGAGAATGTCGCCGAGAAATGGCAGATTTCGAGGGACACGCAGGATGAATTCGCCGTCAGGTCGCAGAACAAGGCCGAAGCAGCCCAGGAAGCCGGCAAGTTCACCGATGAGATCACGCCGGTGACCGTCCGCCACCGAAAGGGTGATGTCGTCGTCGATTCCGACGAGTACATCCGCAAGGGCGCAAATGTCGAATCCCTCCAGAAACTGAGGCCGGCGTTCTCGCGTGACGGGTCAGTGACCGCGGGAAATGCGTCCGGCATAAACGATGGTGCAGCCGCGGTCCTTCTCATGCGTGCAGAGGATGCCGAACGCCGAAACATCGAGCCTCTCGCGCGCATCGTGTCATACGCCACGGTCGGCCTAGACCCCAGCATCATGGGAGTCGGCCCCATCGGTGCATCCAGGAAGGCCCTCGAAAAGGCCGGCTGGTCGGTCGATCAGCTTGATCTCGTGGAAGCGAACGAAGCCTTCGCCGCCCAGGCCTGTGCGGTCAACAAGGACATGGGTTGGGATCCGGACATCGTCAACGTCAATGGCGGCGCCATCGCGATCGGCCACCCGATCGGTGCATCCGGGTGCCGCATTCTGAACACGTTGCTGTTCGAGATGAAGCGGCGCGGCGCCCGTCGCGGACTTGCGACGCTTTGCATTGGCGGGGGCATGGGCGTGGCCATGTGCGTCGAAAGGGACTGACGGGTCGCCGTCAACCGAATACAGCCCGAACACTTGATTGGAAAGGAGACGAACGGTGGGAAGAGTCGCGCTCGTAACGGGGGGAACCCGGGGAATCGGCAAGGCAATATCCATCGCGCTGCGGGATAGCGGTTATTCCGTTGCTGCCAGTTACGCGGGAAACGAAGAGGCGGCGGCGGCGTTCACGACCGAGACCGGTATTGCCGCCTACAAGTGGTCAGTCGCCGACTACGATGCCTGCGTCGAGGGGATCGGCCGGGTCGAAGCCGACCTGGGACCGGTGGAGGTCCTGGTCAACAACGCCGGAATCGCCAGGGACGGGATGTTCCACAAGATGACCCCGGAGTCGTGGAATGCGGTGATCGACACCAATCTCACGGGGTTGTTCAACATGACCCATCCGGTCTGGGGTGGCATGCGCAACCGCGGGTTTGGCCGCGTCATCAACATTTCGTCGGTGAACGGCCAAAAGGGCCAGTTGGGCCAGGCCAACTATTCGGCGGCCAAGGCGGGAGACATCGGCTTTACCAAGGCGCTGGCCCAGGAAGGTGCGTTCAAGGGAATCACCGTGAACGCGATCTGCCCGGGTTATATCGCCACTGAAATGGTCATGGCTGTCTCCGAGAAGATCCGTGACGCCATTATCGCCCAGATTCCGGTCGGGCGACTTGGCGAAGCCGACGAGGTTGCACGCTGCGTCGTGTTTCTCGCATCCGACGAGGCCGCATTCATCACGGGATCGACACTGTCGGCCAACGGCGGTCAGTACATGGCCTGAGTCACCGGGCCGGTCCTCCGGTGTTTTCAGACAATGATATCGCGGTATCGGGACGGTGTCGCACCGAAAATGCTCCGGTACCTCGAGACCTCCCGGTCCTGTCCCACGGTCTTGTTTGCATCGTCGCTCAACTTGACCGTGGGTCTCCCTTCGACCTCGACGAGCTTGCACACAAGGGAGAACGGGTCCAGGGCGCCGTCGGAAACCAGCCCCCTGAAATCGTTGGTCAAGAGCGTGCCCCAACCGAAGGCCACGTTGGTGCGCTCCGAAAACCCGCGCGCCAGACGATCGATGTCGTCGACATCCAGGCCATCCGAAAAGATGATCAGCTTCTCGGCAGGGTCCTCGCCGTGCTCGTGCCACCATCGCAATGCTCTCTCGGCGCCGATTTCGGGTAACCCGCTGTCCACGCGGACACCTTTCCACCGTGCCGCCCATTCCGGGGCATTCTTGAAGAATCCTTCGCTCCCGAAGGTGTCGGGGAGCATGATGAGCAGGTTTCCGTCATGCTCCTGCTGCCAGTCGGACAGCACGGCATAGGGTGCCTGTTCAAGTTTGGCATCCGACTTTGCAAGCGCGGCATAGACCATGGGGATTTCATGGGCGTTCGTCCCGATGGCCTCGACTTCACGCCGCATGGCGATCAGGCAGTTTGACGTCCCCGAGAACTTCTCCCCCAGCCCTTCGATCATGGCCTGGACGCACCAGTCCTGCCAGAGGAAGGAATGGCGCCTCCTGGTTCCGAAATCGGCCACCGCAAGGGGTTCGATCGGGCGCAACCTATCGATCTTTTCCCAGATCTTGGTCATGGCGCGGGCGTAGAGTACCTGCAGTTCGAACTTGCCGAGGAGTTCGAGCACCGCACGTGAACGCAGTTCCATGATGACGGAGAGGGCCGTGATTTCCCAAAGCATGGCTTCCGGCCAGCGGCCTTCGAAGGTCAATTCGTACTGGTCGCCCCGCCTCTCGAGACTGTAGGCGGGGAGTTTCAACTGCTCGAACCACTCGAGAAAGGCGTGGCTGAACATCTGCCTCTTTCCGTAAAAGGTGTTGCCCCGGAGCCAGGTGCTTTCGCCACGGGAGAGCGACAGCGAGCGAATGTGATCGAGCTGTTCCCTGAGTTCCCCCTCGTCAACGAGATCGGCCAGTGGCAATGATTTTGACCTGTTGATCAGCTTGTAGGTCACCCTGGTCTCGGGGTACCGCCTGAACACGAACTGGCACATGAGCAGCTTGTAGAAGTCCGTGTCGATCAGGGACCTGACGATCGGATCGATCTTCCACTTGTGATTGTGGACTCGTGTTGCGATGTCGACCATGAATCAAACTTCCGCGTAGAAACCCACTGCCGTTACGAGCCGTGTGACAGGAATCCGGTCCGTGGGTCAGGGAATGATCCTGACCCCGTGCGATTCCATGTCCGCGCGGGCCTCGTCGCGCGAACCGCCGAGATCGATCGCGCGGCAGGCCGCCTCCATGACGGTGACGTCAAATCCCAGTCCGGCGGCATCGACGGCCGAAAACCGAACGCAATAATCGAACGCGAGGCCGACAAGTACCAGGCGCGAGACTCCCCGTTCCCGAAGATAGCCTTCCAATCCGGTCCTGGTCTCGTGATCGTTCTCGAAGAACGCCGAATAACTGTCGATCGTACGACGAAATCCCTTGCGGATGACGAGGTCCGCCGAGTCGGTATTCAGGTTCGGATGAAAGTGCGCGCCGCCCGAACCTGCCACGCAATGATCCGGCCAGAGCACCTGGGGGCCGTACGGCATTTCGATGGCCGAAAACGGCTCCGCAGAGGCGTGATTGGAGGCAAAGGATGCGTGGTCCGGCGGATGCCAATCCTGTGTCAGCACGCGAAGCGGATATTCTTCCTGTAACGCGTTCACCCTTTCGATGATGGATGCGCCGTCAGGGACCGCGAGTGCACCTCCGGGGCAAAAATCGTTCTGGATGTCGATCATGATCAGGGCGGTATCTTTGGAACGCGTCATCGGAATCTTCCTGCATGTCAGGCCTCGTATTGCTCGAAATGCCCGATTCCCGCTGGCCATGGCCCGATTTCCGCGCCGGCGGACGAAAAAGCGCATTTGGTCGTGCAGGTCGAGGCCGGTGTCGTGTCCTTCCCGTGAAACATTTGCAGGGACGGCTCGGAACCAGTCCCGGGGTGACGCAGTCTAAACCGCGTATGGTACCCTCTCAATGTCAAATGTCGCCGGCATCAGCGGACCGATCACCATGCCACATCATGTCAAATCCCGGCTCTTGGATAGGGAATCTTGACAGTCCGGACGGACGCGGTGGCGCCCCGCCCGGCCCGGTCGTACGGAGATGCAGTTCCGAGCGATTGCGGATAGTATCGCACCCAAGTTGCCACGGGTTGAATCGCAGTGAACCGGGGAGTTGTCTCCAATGGAATCGGAATCCGGACCTGCACGAATTGTGCGCGATGTCATTGATCCCGCCCGTGCAGATGCCCTGCATGCAACGCTTGGCGCCGGTGGCGAGGCCCCCCGGGTGGGGATGCATCTGCCGCCATTCTGGCATCACATCTATTTCTGGGACTGCGTACCTGAACGGGGGCTCGGACGCGACGGGCATCCGCGGACAGGTGGCCTCATTCCGGACACCGGCTTCCCGCACCGGATGTGGGCCGGCGGAACCGTCAACTGGTATTCGCCTGCCGTCATCGGCCTCGAGGCAGAAAAATCCTCGACCGTAACCCGGTGCGAAAACAAGACCGGCAGGTCCGGTGCGTTTGCCATCGTGACGCTGAGGCACGAAATTCGACAGAACGGACGCAAATGCATCGTGGAGACCCAGGACCTGATCTACAGGGCCGAGAGAATGCGGCAACGCCGGGAACCGGATCCTGCGCCCACCGACGAGACCCATTCGAGGTCTCACCGGTTTTCGACGGTCATGCTGTTCCGGTATTCGGCAGTCACGTTCAACGGTCACCGCATTCATTATGATCCTGGATTTGCCAAATCACATGAAGGCTATCCCGGCCTTGTCGTTCATGGACCCCTGCTCGCGCTGCTGTTGACGCAATTCGCCGAAAGAATCCTGGGCAAGCTTTCAAGTTTCCGGTTCAGGGCGATATCGCCGGTAATGCACAACGAGATCGTGGAAGCATGTGCGCGAGAGGATTCAGACCGGCTTACCCTTTGGGTACGCGGCCCAGACGGCCGCCTTTGCATGAGTGCGGAAGCCCTACAGGCAGCGCCTGCCTAGTCGCATGATCGATTATGGGGATTCCTTTTTTCGGTGAAGTATGCGTCAACCGCTCCCGGCGAAAGCCGCAAGGTTTTCGAAAAGAAAGCAGAACCAGGATGGCAAAGAGCAGGAGACCCCGGATCGTCCTCAGCGAGCATGACCGGGAGCGTCTTGAAAAGATCAAAACCGATCCCCATTCAATCCCCAGGCATGTCATGAGGGCAACCATCATCTTCCACCTTGGCGATGGCCTCACCCTGTCGCGGACGATCAGGGCCACCGGCATGTCGAAGCCGACGGTCTGGCGCTGGTGGGACAGCTTCCTCAAGCAGGGTGTTGACGGCCTGCTGTACGACAACCCACGGAAAAGGGGCCGCAAGCCGGTTTCGGAAGAGAAGGTCAGCGAACTGATCGCGCTTGCGATGCCGCCGCCGCCGGAACATGCCGGTCACTGGACGCTGCGGGCGCTGGCGACGAAGGTGGGGACCGCTGTCTCGACGGTATTCGGCATCCTGAAGAGCCATGGCCTCAAGCCCCACAGGGTCAGGACATTCAAGGTCTCCCGCGACCCGAGGTTCGCGTTGAAGGTCCGCAACATCGTCGGCCTCTGATCAACCCGCACGACCACGCCGTGGTCATCCCGGTGGACGGGAAGACGCAGATCCAGGCGCTGGGACGGACGCAGGCGCCCCTGCCGATGAAGCCCGGCCATCCCGAGACCCGCACCCACGACGGCAAGCGCAGCGGCACCACCTGCCTGATGGCGGCCCTCGCTGTGGCCACCGGCACGGTCACCGGCCAGATGGCCGCGCGTCACCGCTCGGAGGAATTCCTCGCCTTCCTCGAGCTTGTCTCCGAGGGGATCGAGACCGGAACCCAGAGGTTCATGTCATCCTCGACAACATCTCCTCTCTCACAAGTCGGCCGAGGTCAACCAATGGCTGAAGGACAACGGCAATTGGATGTTCCACCCCGACTTCGGCTTCGTGGATGAATGCGGTCGAGGGCTTCTTCTCCAAGCTCTCGAGGCAAAGGCTCGAGCACGCGACTTTCAACTCGCTCGACGAGTGCATCGCGGCGGTCGAGGACTACATCGAGCACCACAACGCCAATGATGCCCGCCCGTTCCGCTGGAGCAAGGCGCCCGAAGATCTCGTGGAGGCGTGGAAAAAGGGCCACCAGAAGCTGCGGGAATCGGCATCGGGCAAAAAGAAAAAAGAAAGGAGAGAAACGTACGACTGGACCGTCTGACAACTAAATGATAGCCTGTTGGTCCTAATTTTCGTGAGTAGAGAATGAGAAAGGAAAGGATGATGAGAACCGTATTGAAATGCCTGGCCCTGGTGCCATTGCTGTTTGTCTCCGCAGGCGCGGCCGCAGAGATGCAGGGTCCGACGGAAGCCGGAAGCGTTACAATGTGCCCCGCGACCTGCGAGCCGGCTGACGGCGGAACCTTCACCATTGCCGCCCGCGGATCAATATTGCCGTTTCCGTGGAAATCGTCGGAAAACCACCAGTTCACGAGGCTCAATTTCGGGAACCTGTTTGTTCTGGATCCCTTCAACAACGCACTGCTCCCCGACCTTGCGACGCATTGGGAGGTTTCCGATGACCTGACCAAGGGGACATTTCATCTGCGCGAGGGCGTGCAGTTCCATGACGGCACGCCGCTGACCGCAAGGCATGTGGAATGGAGCTACCTGCTGACCATGAATCCACGGGCGGAAGGCGCGGACTTTCTGATGCAGGCGGCCCGCCTGACCGAACTGAAAGGCGCCCAGGCCTACATCGACGGCACGGCGGACAGAGTCGAAGGCATCACGGTGGTCGACGACCATACGATCGTCTTTGAAACGGCGGTCCCGAACGGCAATTTCTTTGAAAGGGTTGGCAAGGTCTACATCCTTCCGGCGCATCTTTTCGAAGATACGCCAATGGAGAATCTGCCGTCGATCGACTGGATGTCGACCGATGTGAGAATTGGCACTGGCCCATTCGTGTTCGAGGAGTATGTCGAGGGACAATACGTAGCCGGGGCCGCGAATGAGAATTACTGGGCCGGCCGGCCGTATCTGGACCGGGTCGTGATGAGGTTTTTTGAAGAGTATGAAACCGGAACGCTTGCCTTTGAAAAAGGGGAAGCGGACTTGCTGGAATTTCTCTCAGCCCAGGACGTTTCGCGATATGGCGCGGATCCCCAAGGATTTGTTTTCCTGCGCGGCCAGCCCCTGAGTCCCAACTACATCAACATCGCCGACCATCCTGCCCTGGAGGATGAAAGGGTCCGACAGGCGATTTCCTTCGCAATCAACCGTCAGCAGTTGATCGATGTCCTGATTCCCAACGGGCTGAGGGATCCCATGTACACCCTGTTTCCCGCTGACCATGTCATGTTCAATCCCGATGCTGCGGCCTATCCGTTCGACCCTGAACGGGCGAAAGAACTGTTGGCCGAGGCGAACTGGGACCCGGACGTGGTTGTCGAGCTGGCGACATACTACAACTCCCAGGAAGCTCTTGACTGGCTGGTCTTCATCCAGCAGCAGCTGGCCGCTGCGGGCTTGAAGGTCGATGTTCGGCAGATGGACTGGCCGGACATGGAAAAGGCAGGCGAGGCGGGAGAGCTGAACCTGTGGTTCACAGGGTATTCGAATGATGTGGTCGGCGATCACCTGGCCTATTTCGGCGCCGGCGGCGCGTGGAATTACGGCGAGTACAACAATCCCGAGTATGATGAACTCATGACCGCGGCAAGTCGCAGTGGTGGAGATGAACTCCGGCAGATCTATATGAGAATGCAGGAGATCTTCAACCAAGAGCTGCCCGGGATACCGATATGGAACCGGACCAAGTTCAGTCTGGTCAAACCGACTTTCTGCGGTGTTACCGAACAGTGGTCTGACCAGCATTTCTCGTACCTGAATGAAAACAACATCTACATGTGCGAGGGCGCGACGGGCACGGTCTCCGTCAAGCCTGGAACTCCGGCCAGTCTCGCGCATCCCGGCTACGTCGTGGAAGGCCAGTAGAATGGATCGGGCGGCAAAGGTGACTTTGCCGCCCCTTCCCGCCGGTTGGTCATCCCGGACCGGACGGTCTCTGAGGTTGCTCGCTGATTACCGGACTGGCGATGACTGACCTGCGGACAGCTACACAAAAACTGCGAAACCAATTCCACAGCGCTGACCTGCCACAGCGAACCCGGTCAGTCTTCAAGGCCGCGGGCTGTCGCCGGATCGCGGCATGCAAAATGCGCATGGGAATGCCCGGCACGGAAGTCGATTCGATCAGCATGGACTGCGTCGGCATGCGGCGGCTGCCATGCTGAGCCGGCGGTCCCCGGCTCCCGCCTCGGAAAGCCTCAAATGTATGTGATCAGATTCACATTCACGGACAGTGCCTCGGCGACTTAGCCGGCATCTCTCATATCAAGAATTGAAAACCTCTGCGGGACGGGTTTCCGGCGGTTTCTGGGGCCGTCGCCCACATCGGCGGCCGGCGAAGGCGTATTGCGGTCTTTTTTGGCCGCCGGGAGGCCGGTTCAGGCGTCTCCGGACGCCCGATTGTATTTCCGGTGAAAGTGCGATGCCGGGCCTCCCCTTCGGCGGGGCGGGCTGTCCGGCGGTCAGCCGGGGGCGTGGTTCATCCAGATGGCGGCGAAGGCCTCCCGGCCCGGGCAGACGCCGGACAGGGCGAAGTGGATGCACCGGATCGACATTCTCACCCTTGCGCCAAGCTCCAGCAGCCGCAGCGCGTTGGCGCCGAACAGGTTCGACAAGCAGCGGTCCGCGAACACGTGTCAAGCGACACCCTGATTTGCGAACGATGCTGGAGGAGGCTTTGCCGTTGCCCTCCGAGGGCCGCCGGTATTTTTTTGCCTTCACCCCAGACCTGGAGGTCGCGGCGGGCGCTGAACCCGGACAGGTCACCGGATCGGAGTGTCGGGACTTCCCTGGACCTGCTCAAGACCGTGTACGACCTTCTCAAGTCATGCAGCCGTCCTGCTGTCCGCTTCCTGCTTCCTCGAGGCCCGTCTCACGCCGGATTTGCGCACCGCGCTCGAACTACGGTTGCACCTTTTTTTGCCGTTTGCCACCGGCCCTTGCGGGCTGGGATTCAGACCCGAAGTGGGCGTATCCCCGATTTCGTGCGAGTTCGACCTGGCGCTGGCGTTCCCGGAGTCCCTCAAGGCGCACGTTATCGCTGCTTCCGATACACGAAGGACAGGATACCCCTTCCTCGTAATGCGGGCTCGCGCGCTCGGCCGCCGACACCGGGCGGCGGCAGGAAAAACAGAGTTCGTAGGACCCGCGCTCCAAACCGGGACCTACGGATACGCGGTGATCGAATACGAAACATTCGCCGCGCCAGAGGTTGTCTTCGGGAGGCGTTGCCTCGAGATAGCCGAGAATGCCTCCATCGAGCTGGCAGGCGTCGCCAAAGCCGTCCCCCAGGACAAGGCTGGTCGACTTCTCGCATCGAATTCCACCGGTACAGAACATCGCGATACGTTTGCCTTCGAAACGGTCCCGGTTGGCCTTCCACCACGCGGGAAACTCGCTGAAGCTCTCGATGCCCGGACTGATCGCACCGGGAAAGGTTCCGACCTCGACCTCGTACGTGTTCCGTGTGTCGACGATGACCACGCCGTCGTCTTCGATGACCTCGTTCCAGTCGCAAGGAGAGACCCGCTGTCCCGTCGATACGAGCGGCTCCACGTCCGGCCGCCCCATCGTCACGATTTCCCGCTTGAGCCTGACTTTCATCCTCCGAAACGGATCTTCTTCCGCCAGGCTCTCCCTGTGCCTGATCCCCGCGCAGCCCGGCAGGGAACGAACAGCCGAGAGGACCCGATCGATCGCGTCGCGGCTGCCCGATACGGTTCCATTGATCCCCTCTTCTGCGACCAGCACGGTTCCCCTGGTTCCTGCTTCCTTCGTTGAGCGCCGGATGGATTCGCGCACGGCTGCCGGGTCGGAAAACCGGACGAACCTGTAGAATGTCGCGACAATTGACTTGGACATGACATGATTCACGGAGGTCGGGTTCAAACTCGTCTTCCGGCCGTTCAGCAAGCCCGACTCATCGGAGGTCGATCGGTCGTGGCTCACGGACGTGTTGCGTGGTCTCCGCACGTTTTGCGGCCTCGAACACTGCCTCGGATCCTGCTCGCTGTACAGGGTTCAGGTCAGACTGACTGCCCGGTCCGGGATCCTTGTGCAACCGCAGATTGTTCCCCGGCCCGGCACCGCGGGAGTTTTCGGCTACCGCCAGGACAAGCAAGTCGGCAACGGTATTTCCCGCGTGGCCCGACTCGCGAATTATTTGCGCCACCGAGACCGCGGCACCAACAGTCAGAATTCGATTCCCTGCTGCGCCTTGATCCCGGACCGGAAGGGATGCTTCACGAGTTCCATTTCGGTTACGAGATCGGCGATTTCGATGATTTCCTCCCGAGCGTTGCGACCGGTAAGGACCACATGGGTCATCTCCGGCTTTTCGTTCTCGAGGAAACGGACGACGTCCTCGACATCGAGATAGCCATACCGGATCGCGATGTTGACCTCGTCGAGCAGAACCATAGAGTTCGACGCGTCGCGAATGAGCGACTTGGCCTTTTCCCAGGCGGCCCCGGCCATTTCCGTATCACGGACCCTGTCCTGGGTTTCCCAGGTAAACCCTTCGCCCATCGTGTGAAACGCGCAGAGATCGCTGAACTTCTCAACGATCAGATCACGTTCGCCGGTTGCCATGCCGCCCTTGATGAACTGAACGACCGCGCATTTCATTCCATGCGCGATATGCCGGATGATCATGCCAAACGCGGCTGTCGATTTGCCCTTTCCCTTGCCGGTATGGACAATGATCAGCCCCTTTTGGCCGGTCTTGGTTGCCATGATCTTGTCCCTGGCGGCCTTCTTTTTGACCATCTTCTGCGCGTGACGTTGGGCTTCACTGGTTTCGTTCATGTTCGGCTCCGACCTTTCTTGCCGACATTGAGATCATCGTTCGCGGGATCGTTGGACATCTTGGGTGATCCGGTGCCGACGCGCCAACGATGATGTCTTTGTCGCTTGAGCGTATGCATTCTGGTTCCAGGGTTTGATGCAACATGGTGTTGCCTGGCAACTGATGGGTTTTGCACCCGGCACAACAGCCAAATTTTGTCAGCATCATTTCAAGGCTGTACGGTTTGCGGGAGTTTTTGCATGGCAGTATCGAAGGTGTAAACACCGGTCAACTCATCGCCCGCGTCAGACGCGGTCTGCCACGCCTTGAAAACGATCAGTGCGTCGGCAAAACCGGCACCCTTCGCAGTCCCGGCTTCATCCGCCAACGCGGTGTTCTTGCATGCCTGCAACGCACGCCAGACGACCTGATCGTTCTCGAAACGAACGTTTGGCTCGCCAAACAGCCGCTCGAGGGCAGCGACCAGCCGGGTTCCGTTCAACCGGTACTTGCGACCCGAGAGCGTCCATACGGTCTCGACCAGAACCGCATCGGTAATCAGAACGGTCCCCGCTGCATCGAAGACGGCTTCTGTACGCACCGCCCGAAGCTCGTCATCGTACAGCAGATACCGGAGCAGAACGCTGGTATCGACGGCGATCAAGGCGCCGCCTCGTCCAACGCATCCTGCACTGATTCCTCATCACTGACCGAGGGATTCCCGGTCACGTTGCGCAGGAACCCTTTGGCGGCGCCGGGAATTTTCCGCACGATAGTGATGCGGCCATCGGCGACATAGCTGCGGCACTCGTCCCCGGGCCCGATCCCGATTTCCCTGCACTGGTCGATCGGCAGCGTAATCTGGCGTTTTGCGCTCACTCGCGGCATGGGCCTTCTTTCCTGACATGGCCGGTTTGCGTGAATTGTAGTCATTTCTTTACCAGAGAACAATTCGTAAAGAATTGACAAAACCCTGCCGATCGCATTCCCACACGAACTGGCGAGGGTTTCGCGCGGCTCCTGCACGTGCTTCGCATGCCATGGCATTCACCGGCACCGGGAAATCAGGAAAGCCGCGACCGTGCTGATTCGCCCGCAGGCGTCTGGAGGGAACACCTGATGATGTCCGTCGTTCCGACTCCCGGGTTTACGGTTCACGGTTCGATACGACATCCTGGTGACGTCAGACGCATGACATTACCACCGGAGCCAAACAGGTGGAAGACGGTCTGGTCAATCCTCGCACCGACGCGATCTCCCGGGCTCAAGTCGGCTCCCGCGATGATACGCATCGTGAGTGCGTCTTCCGCGAGCACGTTCCGAACGTGCACGAGAGACCCGGCACCCAACTCCCCGACGATGTCGACTCGTGCCCGGAAATCGCCTTCATCCACCGGGAACGGCGAAACATGCTCCGGACGAATGCCCGGCGTGGCCGGGTCGACCGGGACGGGTGCCCCGCCGAACCGAGTCCTCGCGTCTCAACATACGATGTCCGGCGTCGCATCCCCGACGTCCAAGGTTGCCGGCCAAGAGATCATTGACGGCATCCCGATAAGTTCCGCGACAAATGCGTTCGCGGGCCGCTCGTAAAGTTCCTTCGACGAGCCAGGCCGTTCAATCGATCCGGCGCTTGCAACGACACTGCTGAGAGTGTCCAGGCCGTCGTTCGCGCGGAAGCGATCCGTCCTGCTCCCTTTCTCATTCTCGATCAGGGCAAGGAGGTCATCCGCGATAAAGGATGCGTTCGCCAAGCGGCTGCACCGGCCGGCAGTTGTGTGGGTGGATTGCCGCGAAGGCGTCGATCTGCGCCGCCGACATCGAGAGCGTTTCGAACGGTATGATCCAGGCGACACCCTCGGTGCATGGAGGCGTGGTCAGAGAGCCCATGTAGCGCCACGTCGTGCCGAAAGAGGGCAGCAGTGACGCCAGGTCGAGCTCCTCGGCAACCGCGCGCGGCGTCCCGGAATCTGCCGGAAATTGCGCCCAGGATGGCGCCAGCGCGTTGTTCGCCTCGCCTTGCGCGACCAGGATCCCGATCACGGCGAGGCCGCCATCGTCATTGCGATGCACCAGGTGCAATTCCAGCGGAAACCCGGTGCCGTCGAACAGGTGTTCACTGCGGTGGTGGAAATGGAACTGCAACAGCTCGTGATACGCGCCGTCGACGACGATGCCGTTTCCGGGTTCCGGGGTCATCTGGATCGTGTGACCAGTGTTCTCGACAACGATGCGTGTCCTGCCGTAATCGAACTCGATCGGCGTCAGATCGGCCCACTGGCCGCCGGTCAGATCGATGGGAGACTGCGCCTTGCCGAGGGCGCATACGCTGAACGCCGGGTCGAGCGTTCCCCAGCAACAGGGTCCGTCGTTCGGCCCGTAACCCCAGGGAGCCGTCGAGGCCGGCGTCGCGGATGTTGGTCCTGCCTGTTGTCCGGAAACCGGCCCGGTCTTACCCATGATGTGACCTCATTGCAGTGACGCCGCCGCCGACAACCCTGACGTCTCGTGCCGGCAGTCCCGCCCGCCTGCCCGTCCTGTTCGACTGCCGCGGTCCCCGATCATGGCGGGCTGATCGTTGCGGCCGGGAAAAGCGGCAGCGTCCTCGGAAGTCCAGGATCGGGGTGTTCGAACGGAACCCCCTTGTCCGCCTCGCAATTCAAGTTGAAGCCATCCGCATGGATTCGCGTTCTCACGTGTTCTCCGGGTAAGTGGCAACGCGCCGCCGGCGGTTTCTCCAACGGAATTTAGCCCCACCCGAATCGCACTTCAAGAGGCTTCGCCCTTCGGAAACCGGGTGGCCTCACTTTGCAAAGTCCCCGCCAGGTCCGGATTTCGGCGTGGACGGGATCGCGCTTGGGCGTTGGCTCCACGGCATGTCGTGGAAAGACCCACCCGCGCTGCCTGGCCCTCGAGGGTCCCGGCGGTTCACTCATGGGCCTTCGGGGCGAAACGATCACCGGCTTCCACGTCAACACCTGTTCATCATGTCCGGCAAACGATGATCCTTGCGCTTCCGTTCCGGCGGTACTCGATGAGGCGTCAGTGTCGTGACGGCCCACGTATGACTTTCCCGCCCGAGTCGAATTGATGGAGGCAGTTTCGGTCGATCCTGACTCCGAAGGAATCTCCCGGGTTCAGGTCGGTTCCTGCGATGACACGCATGGTCAGCGCGTCCTCCATGAGCCCGGTCTGGAGGTACACGAGCGATTCGGCACCCAGCTCCTCCACGATTTCGACCCGCGCCCGGAAGTCACCGTCCTCCACGCGGGACGGCGAGAGATGTTCCGGCCTAATGCCCAGCGTCGCCAGGTCGGCCGGAGTCGAGGCCGCGCCGAGGCGAATCCGGGCATCGCCGCACACGGCAACAGGCTCTGCCCCGCTGAAATCCGGGGCCGCGGGCACAAAGTTCATCGATGGCGCCCCGATAAACCCGGCGACGAACATGTTCGCGGGCCGCTCGTAGAGTTCCATCGGCGTGCCGAGCTGTTCGATCGAACCGGCGTTGACGACGGCGATCCGGTCCGCGAGCGTCATCGCTTCGGTCTGGTCATGGGTGACGTAGATCATCGTCGCCCCGAGCCGCTGGTGAAGCCGCGCGATCTCCAGCCGCATCCGGATTCGGAGCGCCGCGTCGAGGTTCGAGAGCGGCTCGTCGAACAGGAACACCTTCGGATTGCGAATGATCGAACGCCCGATCGCCACGCGTTGACGCTGCCCGCCGGAAAGTTGCCGGGGCTTGCGGTCGAGGAGAGCCTCGATCTGGAGCACCCTGGCAACATCCTCCACGCGTTGCCCGATCTCGTCCCGCGGCGTCCTGGCAAGCGTCAGGCCGAAACCGATGTTCTCCGCAACCGTCATGTGCGGGAACAGGGCGTAGGATTGGAACACCATCGCGACTTGCCGTTTCGACGGCGCCACGTGGGTGACATCCTGTTCTCCGATGACGATACGGCCTTCCGTTACATCCTCCAGGCCCGAGATCATCCTGAGCACGGTCGACTTGCCGCAACCGGAGGGTCCGACCAGAACCAGTAGTTCGCCGTTTTCGACCGAAAGGTCCAGCCCATCGATAACCCTCACCGATCCAAAGGACTTAGCCACACGCTCCAGTCGGACTCCCGCCATATCGGCCACCTTTCCCGTTGCCCTCTCGCGGGCCCGTGCATCCTTGCCCCGCGCCGTTATCCCTTGACCGCCCCCATGGTCATGCCCTTGATGAAGTAGCGCTGAAAGAAAAGGAACACGATCAGCGTCGGAACGCTGGCGATCAGCGAAAGTGCGCCCTGTACCCCCCATGCCACGGAATACTGACCCTTGAGGTTGACGATTCCAAGCATGATGGTGCGCTTCTCGTCCGACTGGGTGAAGATGAGCGGCCAGAGAAAGTCGTTCCAGATCCACGTGAACTGGAGCGTCGCAAGCACGGCGAGCGCCGGCAGGCTGAGCGGCAATGCAATCCGCGTGAGCACTTGCCACTCGTTTGCTCCCTCCAGAATCGCAGCCTCCCTGAGCGCACCCGGCACCGTGGCGAAGAAATTCCGCATCAGAAGCGTGCAAATCGGGATGCCCATGGCCGTGTGAATGAAGATGATCGGCCAGAGCGTGTCGATGAGGCCGAGGCCGTTGAACAGGCGGAAGAGCGGGATCAGGATCACCTGCGGCGGGAAGAACATCCCGGAGACGATGGCGAGAAACAGGAGGTTTCCACCCCGGAACGGGAGTTTTGCGAAAACGTATCCGGCGAGCACGCCGAACGCGATGGAAAGCGTCGTCGCCGGCACCGTCACGAGGAACGTATTGAGGAAGTACCGGTGAACCGCGGGGTTCGAGATGACCTCGGCGAAATTCCCGAGATAGATTCGCGCCGGAATCGACCAGAGCTCGCCAAAGGCGATTTCCCTCGTGGTCTTCACCGAGGACAGGAGAACACCAAGCGTCGGCGCAAGGAAGAGCACCGCGAGGCAGAGAAGCATCACGAAGATGGCGGCCGGCCAGGGATCGAACGGTTTCGGCGCGTGCGCCACGGTTCCGGACCCGTGACCCGGTCTGCCTGTCCCTCCGAACTCAGCCATGGATCTCGTCCAGCTTGCGCAGCTGCCGGAAATAGATGCGGATGATGGTGAGCGCGATCAGGAACAGAACCACGGAGATCGCGCTGCCGTAACCCATCAGGTATTTCCGGAATGATTCATTGTACATGTGCATCGCCAGCGTGTCGGAGCTGTGGAACGGCCCACCGCCCGTCATGATGAACAGGATGTCGAATCCCTTCAGTGAATTGATCACGCTGAGCGCGATGACGACGATGGTCGCGGGCGTCAGCAGCGGGATGATGACCAGCCGGATCCGCTGCCAGGTCGACGCCCCCTCGATTTCGCAGACTTCGAGGAGCTCTTCCTGGATGGACACGAGCCCGGCGAGATAGATGACCATGGACAGGCCGGTCTGCTGCCAGGACCAGGCAACGATCACGGACCCGAGCGCGGTCGCTGGCTTGGCCAGCCAGGCGATCGCCGGCCGTTCCCCGGTCACCGCCCAGATGACGGTGTTCAGCAAGCCCCAGTCCTGCTGGTAGATCCACACCCAGATCTGGCCGACCACGACCGCCGACAGGCAGATCGGCAGGTAGAAGATCGACTTGAAGACGCTGCCGCCGGGAACCCGGCTGTCAATCAGCAAGGCCAGGCAAAGTCCCAGAAGCGTCGGCAGCAGGATGGCAGCAATCATCCAGATCGCCGTATTGATCGCAGCGTTCAGGAACAGCTTGTCGGTGTAAATCCGGGCAAAGTTCCGGAACCCCACGAATTCGTAGCGGGAGTCGAATCCGTTCCAGTTCGTAAAGCTGTAATAGAAGGAACTGACAAGCGGCCAGACAACGAGAATGGTGAAGACCGCCAGCGGAAGGGCCAGGAGAACGATGCGCCAGAATCGGTTTTCACGTTCCAATCAGGCCACTCCGCGCATGACGGGCCGCCCGGTCGCAACCGGCGGCCCGCCAATGTGTTCTCGGAAGCCTATTGGGTAAAGGCTTCAGCGGCCGCAACAGCCGCGGCCGCCAGGATTTCACCCGAGCGCGAAGGATCGTCCATGAATTCGGCGAACATCGACAGTCCGACCTCGGCGACCGGTGGAGGTGTCGCCAGATCGTAGTTGAAAGCGAAATGGCCCGCCGCCGCCACCGTGGCATTGGCCTTCTGCATGACCGAATTGTACTCGGAGGGATCGACCATCATGTTGGCCGAAAGCGCTCCCTGTCCCTTTGTCCAACCTGCCTGAACACCGGGATCCGATACCATGAACGCGAGGAATTCCTCGGCGCCCTCCGGATTCTGGACATTGGACGAGATGACGAGCCCGTCAACCGGCCCGACAACCGACACGGGCAACCCGTCGTCTATCGCCGGGAACGGGAAGAAGTCGTAGTCATCCCCGGCCATGAGCCCGAGGCCGTTCCAGTAACCGGTGATCCAGGTTCCCATGAGGGTCATCGCCGCTTCGCCCCTGGCAACCCGGTCGGACGCGTCGGTCCAGTTGTCGGCATTTGCGTTCGGCACGAAATACCCGGCATCGACCAGGCTTGCCCACATCTCCATTGCCCGCGCAACCTCCGGGTCATCGTAGGAAGCGGAACCGTTCATCAGGGAAGCCCGATACTCCGGCCCGGCCGTGTTGAGCAGCAGGTAGTCGAACCAGAACTGCGCCGGCCAACGGTTCATTGACCCCAACGCAATCGGGGTCACGCCCATGCCCTTGAGCTTCTCGCAGAGCGCGAGAAGTCCGTCCCAGGTCGTCGGGAACTCGGTGACGCCCGCGTCGGCCATGACCTTCGTGTTGTAGAACATTCCGGAGTAATGGTAGTTGAGCGGCACCAGGTAGCGGTTGCCGTTGTACATGGTGGCACTGTCGGCGACCGACTTGGCCACGACGTCGTCAAGGCCCTTCTCATTCCACATTTCGTCGATCGGATGCAGGCTTCCGGAATCGACCACGAACTGAACCCGTGCGCCTGCCCAATAGCTGAAGACGTCGGGAAGGCTTTGACCGGCAGCCCGTACAAGAATCCCGGCCTTGAAGTCTTCATGCCCGATCGGGCTGTCCTTGACGGAATAGCCGGTTGCGGCCTCGAACTTCTCCACTTGCTCGTCGAAGGATTTCTTCCCCAGTTCGCCGGTGAAGTAGTGCGTGATGGTGACATCGCCCTGCGAAAAGGACGGTGACGCAGCTAGCAAGAACGGCAGAATCACCGCGGCGATTCGTCCGCGGCCACTGACAGGTATTGACATATGTTCCTCCCAAGGTTTGAGTTTACGAATCTTGAACTTTGATGCGGAATCTCCGTACGAATCGATAAGAGTACAAAGATATGATATTTGTCAACACAAAGCGGCACTCAAGCCCCCGGATCCATTACCGGGGACCTCCCTGCCAGATGGTTCCATGCCGGTACTGAAATCGCTGACGCGGGGGCTTCAGGCGCTTGACATTCTCGCAACCGCAGGCGGGCCGGTACGCCTTACCGACATGGCATCGGCGCTCGGCGTGGAGAAGTCCAACGCCTCGCACATCATGAAAACCCTCGTCGCCATGGGGTACGCGGAACAGGACGCCTCGCGCCGTTACCGGACCACCTGGAAGCACCGGTCGGGGGACAGCCGGCAGCGCGTACTCGACGACATCATCGCGTGCCGTGATTCCTGGCGGCCGACGCTTGAAGCGATCGTCGACAAGACCGGTGAATGCGCGCATTTCGCGGTACTGGTGCGTTCCGGTGTCTGGTACGTCGACAAGGTGGACTCCCGCCTGCCGCTCAAGGTCGACCACCCGATCGGGTCGCTTGCCCCGCTGCACTGCACGGCGCTTGGCAAGGCATTCCTTGCGTTTTCTGATACGCAACCGGAAGAGCCGCTGACAGCATACACGCCGTCGACGATCACCACCCGCGAAGGGCTTCGCCGCGAGGTTCAACGGACCGTCGAACGCGGCTACGCAATCGACGACGAGGAATTCGCCACCGGAATCCGCTGCGTGGCCGGACCGGTTCTCAACAGTCAGAACCAGATGATCGCCGCCATCGGAGTTTCCGGGCCAACGGTTCGCATTGACGACGCCCGTCTTCTTGAACTCGGCGAAATCATTCTTGCCTTGTCGCGCAGCGGCGCGGCCCATGCGCCATGAATGGCAGGGCTTCTCCCCTGGGGGTCTGCTTCATCGGGACCGGCAGAATCTCCGACCTCCACGCGCTTGCCTACCGCGACAACACGCGAGCGCGGATCGTTGCCCTCTGCGACAAGGACACCGGGCTTGCCCGGCACCGGGCTGCGGAGTGGGGACTCGAGGACATCTTCGTTACGGACGACGTCGACATGCTGCTGGCGCGACCCGGCATCGACCTCGTCGAGATCCTGCTGCCGCACCACTTGCACTTCCCGGTCGCAATGAAGGCCATCGCCTCCGGAAAGGCCGTATCGTTGCAGAAACCGATGTGCACAACTCTCGATGAGGCCGACCGCCTCGTCGAGGCGGTGGAGGCATCCGGGCAGCCGTTCCGCGTCTTCGAGAACTTCATTTTCTTCCCGCCGGTCGTCCGGGCACGGCAACTGGTGGATTCGGGCGCCATCGGCGACCTGCTCGCGATCAGGATCAAGAGCAATTCCGGAACCAGCAAGACGGCATGGGAAGTGCCGGAAGGGGCCACGCGCTGGAGACAGATGCGTGACCATTCCGGCGGCGGACCGCTCGTGTTCGACGACGGCCACCACAAGTTCGCCCTCGCCCGGCATTTCATGGGCGAACCTGAATCCGTTCATGCGTTCATCGGCAGAACCCCCAAGGAGGACGGAGTCGTACTGGATGCCCCCGCGATCATCTCGTTCCGGTTTCCGGGCAACCGTATCGGCAGTTTCGAGGTCGTGCACTCACCCGAACTGGAAATCTCCACGCGCCACTACGCCCAGGACGACCGGGTGGAAATCACCGGGACCAGCGGCGTCATCTGGATCAATTGCGGCCACGGCCAGTTGGGAGATGTGCCGCCGGTCGTCGTCTACAGGGACGGTAAACTGACCATTCATGCCGACATGCCGTCGGGATGGGAACAGAGCTTCGTCATGGCGTCGCATCACTTCCTGGACAGGCTGGCCGAAGGACGCGCCGCGGATCTCTCGGCCGGCGATGCCCGCAGCGTACTGCGCTTCGCCCTCGCGGCCGAGACTTCGGGAAGTACGGGCCGTAGGGTCGAGATGCCGCTCTGGTGACCCGGGGTGGAGCCAGGCAACTGACGGTATCGTCCGGGTTTCGGGCACCCGCCGTCCCGGCGGGTCCGTCAATTGTGCGCATCGGTCTCGACGGCGGCTTTTTGCTGCCGTTGAAGCGAGCGAACGCGACCAACTGGCGCCAGTCCTGCCAGTTTTGTTCCCATGACACGCGGGGCGGTCGCCTGACGCATTTGAACAGGCGTTGACGGCTTCGCCAGCCCCTCCATGGAGGCGACGCGATACACCCATGTTGTCACCAAGGATAGTCATTCCAGCAATGCGGAATGCCGTCTGTGCCGGACCTGTTTCACAGTTCGCCAGGAATCGCCGGCCGTGAAAAGACCCGTTGGTTGCTCCGTGGGATTTCGGTACAACGAGACCCATGAAAATCATCCGGACGGATCGTGAACTCCTGGCGCCAACGGTCGACGCCACTCTCCGAGAGGCGGGGCATGAACTGGTCCTCCTGCCGGACGGCGCACCGGAAAAGGAACTCATTTCACATGTCCGGGACGCTGACCTTTTGCTCATGTGCTATCAGCCCGTCACACGAGCAGTCATAGAGGCCGCGACCAGGCTGAAGGGCGTAATAAAATACGGAGTCGGGGTGGATGCAATTGACATCCCGGCCGCAAGCGAACGCGGCATTCCCGTCGTGAATATTCCCGAATATGCGGAAAGAAGCGTGGCTGAAGGTGCGTTTGCGTTGATGATGGTTCTGGCCAGGAAACTGCCGCCCCTGCTTGAGCAAATGGGCAGGGAAGGTTGGGCCTGGCCGGAACCTTCGTGGATGGGTTCCGACATAGCCGGTCAGACGGTCGGGATCATCGGGCTGGGTCGTATAGGGAAAAGCTTTGCACAGATTGCGGGCGCGGGATTCCAGGCGCGCGTTCTGGCCTATGATCCCTACGTGAGCCGCGAAGGAATGAACCGGCTGGGCGTCATGAAGATTGATCGCCTCGAGGATCTCTTGCCACAAGCCGATTTTGTGGGCTGGGTAGAAGGGGACCTTGCGGTGCCCCTTCCCCCGCAGTCCCGGACGTGCCCGCATTAGAGCATCCGGTTCCTCGCATGTCAGTTTCGCTCATTTGGCGTAGATCGAATGGACGACCTTGGCCTGTGGCAGCGGGAACAGTACCAGGATATCTTTCATCCTCGTCCATGACAGTTTCCCGTCGCGGTGTCGACGGCCAAGCCCGCAATGCCAGCTACGTATCACCGCTTTACGAAAGCGGCTTATCTGTTTGCTGTTGCCGGTCAGACCGTAGTAGCCGCAATGCCCCCGGATTACCCGACCAAGGTGCCGGTGTTGCTCCTGGAGCGGGAGATGCCGGTTGTTCCTGCACCAGTCCCGTATGGACTTGGCAGCCCGTGCAAACCGGTCGCGGGCCGTGAACTGACGTACGACCAGCCGACCTCGCCGTGACTTGCCCCACAAGTGGGTGAAGCCGAGGAAGTCGAACTTGCCCTGTCCGTCATGTCCGCCGCCCTGCCTGTGCATGGGCCGGAAATCCACAAAGCGCGTCTTGCCGTCATGGAGCGTGAGCCCATACCGCGCAAGCCGCTTGCCAAGGACCGCGAGCACCCGCTCGCCATCCCGGCGGTTCCTGAATGCAATGACAAAGTCATCCGCGTACCGCACCAGTCGGTGCGCCCCAACGCGTGGTGCCACATCCTCTCTCATCCATACATCCAGCACATGGTGCAGGAAAATATTGGCGAGGATCGGACTAACTACCCCACCCTGAGGCGTGCCTTCTTCGGTGCGTTGCAGGACGCCATTGTCGAGCACTCCTGCTGCCAGCCATTTGTCGATCATCCGTCGAACGACGCCGTCGTTGATCCTCTGGTCAAGGAACCCCCGCAGGTGCTTGTGATCGATGCTATCGAAGTATTTCGAAATGTCGGCATCAATCACCCATCTGAGGCCTTCCACGGCCAGTCCCGTCCGGAGGTCTTTCAACGCTCCGTGGGCAGAATGGCCGGGCCTGAAGCCGTACGAGCACGGCAGAAAGTCCGCCTCGTAGATCGGCTCCAGCAGCATCAGTATGGCTCGCTGCGCCACCTTGTCCTCGTAGGTCGGGATGCCCAGCGGTCGCTGCCCTCCATCCGCTTTCGGGATGTAGTGCCGGCGTACCGGCGGGGCACGATAGCGGCCAGACTTCATACGCCCCAGAAGGTCAAGCAGGTTGGCCTCCGCGTGGGTTTCGTAGTCCATCGCCGTCACCCCGTCGATGCCCGCTGCCCCGTCCACTCGTGTGAGGTTCAGGGCCACGATCATCCAGTCAAGGTCAATGTGGTGGTGCAAGGTCGTGAACACCATGTCCGGGCACGTCCTCGCCAGTTCGGCTATCCGGGTTTGTTTCGTTGACACGATGTCGAAGCTCGACGTCTCCATGTGTTTCCCTCCTCCGGTTCTGTTCATGCGACGCTCCGCTTTCCTTCACCGGGTCCCGATGGCCTCGGTTCCCCGCCTTCACAGGTACTATCAGAGCGCTACGACTCCCGATCCCGCATCCCTTGGGCTTATTGTTTCGCCGTCCGGTACCGTGCGTATCCTGCTGGGGTTCGTTCCCGCTCTTAACGCTCCCGGCATCGTGCAGGCCCGATGCCGGGCCGGGGTCTGGATTGATCTCGCTGGCATTCCCTTTCCAGCCTGTTCCACGCACGGACGGAACCGGGTCTCCCAGGTTCCCTGGCGGTCCATCTACAGCTCTGCAACGTTCCCGCGACCCCGGACGGCCCGTCACGCCTCGCCATGGCGGCGCTTCCGGTGCTGCCCCTGCAAAGCCCACAACAAAGGCACCATCGTTGTAATTTTCGAGGCTCAATAGCGTTGCTTCGCTGCCCGCTGTGTACGCTTCACGACGCACGTTGCCGTACGCCATGCAACACTCGCTTCCGGCTGGCTGGCTGGCCTTTACCGGGCGGGGGTTACACCCGCTGGACCGCGATGTTGGGTTTCAGTTTCGATCTACATCTCCACCTCCTCCCAGCCAGAGCTTTGCCTGGCGCAAGGGCTTATATAGATGGGTTGACAGTGCGATTACGTTGCCAGTTTCCGATCGATTTCACTGGTCGCAGGGATTGGGAACATCTGATTCGGACCCTGGATGATTCCTTGACAAATCAGGCAATTCGTGCGATGCGCGTGTGACGGGAAGGTGCTGATTTTCCCGTCACCAGACGAACCTTGTGCCGAAGGCCCGACCGCATGAGCGAGACCTCCACATACCGCAACATCATCTACCGGCTTCTGCCAGGCTCCAGGGCCAACGCACGGCGCCTGGCCGGACAGGCGGGTGCCTGCCGCTTCGTCTGGAATACCATGCTGGGGCAGCACAACGACGCCTATGAGGAGGCGAAGGCCAACGGAGAGAAACCTCCGTCGGTTTCGTTCTTCTCGCTCGGCAAGGAGTTCACCGTGCTCCGCAACGAAATCCCGTGGCTTTGCGAATACTCCTTCAGCATCACCCGGTACGTGCTCAAGTACCAGGCCGATGCGTGGAAGGCGTTCTTCAGGGGCGAGGCAGGACATCCACGCTTCAAGTCCCGCCACGGGTCGACGCCGTCCTTCACCATTCCCGAAGCCGTCACCATCAGGGACGACATGATCAATGTCCCGCGGGTTGGCCCCATGCGCATCCGGCGGGAGGGCGGCAACCCGTATCCCGAGGGCAAGCCGGTCAAGGCCGTGATCAGGAAGACCGCCGGCAAGTGGTATGTCACCGTCTGCTACGAGGTCGAGGCTGAGGAACGTCCCGACACCGGGGTCACGGCGGGTGTGGACATGAACGTCCGCCAGGTGGCGGTGGTGGACACGACCGGAGGGGCGGAGATCATCCCCGCGCCCGATACGGGCCAGCTTGATGCGAAGATCGGGCGCAACCAGCGCAGGCTTGCCCGCCAGCGCAAGGGGTCACGGCGGCGCATGAGAACCAGGCTCAGGTTGCAGAGGCTCCAGCGAAAGCGGGCCAACAGGCGCAAGAACTGGCAACACCAAGTTAGCCGCCGGATCGCGAACCGGGCAAGCACGGTGATTGTCGAGAAGCTCAACACCCGGGGGATGACCAAATCGGCCAGGGGCACGCTCGAGAACCCAGGCACGAAGGTGAAGGCCAAGTCCGGTCTCAACCGGGAGATCCTGAACACCGGCTGGCATGGCATGAAGGGGAAGCTCGGCTACAAGTGCTCAAATCTGATCGAGGTCAACCCTGCATATACCAGCCAGTCGTGCAACGCCTGCGGGTTCACTGATCCGGGGAACCGGAACGACCGGAAATTCGAATGCGTGGCCTGCGGCCATGCCGATCACGCGGACCTGAATGCGGCCCGCAACATCTTGACCTCGGGGACTGGGGATTCTGCACGGCGAGGGGCGTTGGCGCTGGCCACCCCTGTGACCCGTGAAACTGATCGAAAGCTGGCGGCGTGACGCGCCGTCAACCCATCTTTATAAGTCCCACTTTGTGTCCATCCACGCCGTTCTGAACGACGAAACCCGCCACCTTGTTGGCAAGAACGAACTCGCGCAAATGAAGGAATCCGCCTCACTCATCAATGTGTCGCGGGGCGCAATCGTCGACGAACACGCGTTATTGTCTGCATTGGAGGACGGAAGCATTGCAGGTGCGGGCCTGGACGTTTTCGGATTGGAACCGCTTGATCGCACGGAACACCCGCTCGCTGCACTCTACGACATGCCTAACGTGATTTTGACTCCGCACCTGGCATTTTACACCAGGCAGGCCATGGAACGTCTTGAAATAGAGGTGTTGGAACGTTGCCGTGAATTGCTCGAGGGACGCCCGGTCACGATAAAATCAGATGACCCCCGGCTGCGCGCGCAACGCGGGGCCTTCAGGTTCGCATAGTGCTTGACGCGTACCCGTTTGTCGCTGGCCCGGATTCACCCCGTTCGCATTGATCCCTTCAATCCAAATCGCTCGGGGTGAAAGGAACGGAACGGACCCGTCACGCCGATACGGGGCCGGAAAGCGTATCGCCAATACTGCAAGGCTCGAAGGCGCCCGCCATCTCCCGTAACGACCCGTTCGGTTCACAAGACCGGCATTCTCCGGCCACTTCGCCCCGGACCGGTGCAGCGCCCCAGTCCGGTATGCCCGTTCCCGGCCATGATGGCATTGATTTTGCGTATTGCGCTCATTTCAGCCGTTTGTGGTCCTTCAGTATCTCCCGCGCCGCATTGTGGCCGGGAACTGCAGAGACCGAACCACCCGGGTGCGTGGAGGAACCACATTGATAGAGCCCGCGGACCGGGCTGCGGTAGTTGGCAAAATGCGGTGCCGGCCGCTTGAAGAAAAGTTGGTCAAGCGAAACATCGCCGTGCAGTTCGTGCCCTCGCGGCATGCCCAGCACCTCCTCGAAGTCGGTGGGCAGGTAGAGCGAGTATCCGAGCACGCTGTCGCTGAATCCCGGCGCGAACTCGTCCATGACGGCAAATACGTTTTTGACCACGTTGTCACGTTCCCGTGCCCAGTCGCCGCCTTTCAACTCGTACGGTGCGTGTCCTCCAGACAGCAGGACCACGTGTTTCCCTTCCGGCGCAAGGGTGTTGTCGATGTAGCTTGGAACGATGGGAGAGACGAAGGGTCTTTCCGAATACCAACCCCTTCGGGAATCATCGAAGGCGCGTTCCATGTAGTCGATGGACGGGCAGACATGGGCATAGGAGGGGTATTCCACACCGGCCTGCCCCGGAGTGAAACCGCGATAGACCGGCAGGCGGTCGACCGCCACGTTGATCTTGAAGGCCTCGCCGTTGCCGTGCCAGCCGTCGATTGCGGCCATGAACTCTTCAGGCAGTTGATCGCGGGGCACCATTCGACCGAAAGTGACGGGGGCGGCAACATTGGAAGCGACCAGCCGGGCGCCGAACTCGCGTCCATCTGTGGTGACGACCCCGGTCGCGCGGCCATCCCTGGTCACGATCTTCTCGACGGCTGCCCCGGTGAGAATCTCCATGCCGTGATTGCGGCCTGATGCCGCGATGGCCTCGGAAATTGCCCCCATCCCGCCCCTGGAAAACCCGAGCCCGTTTTCGCCGCAAAGGTGGAACATGATCGAATACGCGGTGCCCGGCGTGTGAACTCCCTTGAAGAAACCGATCGCGGCCCAGTAGCCGAAAAGGACCTTCACCTCTTCGCTTTCAAACCAGCGCGACAGAAAATCATGGGCACTCATCGTGAGGGAGTCGAAGATCTCGTAAAACTCTCGATGGACGCCCCGGTAACGCCAGGCGAACCGTGCCAGGTCTTTCAGGCCCGCCAAACTACGGTCGCCCGGGTCAATCGGCGTTTCAAGAAGCAGCCGGCGCATGATCTGGATTGTGCGCGACATGTCCTCGAAGAATCTTGGGTACACCTCCGCGTCTTTCCTCGAGAAACGCGCGATCTCGGACTGGGCGACCTTGACGTCCGTCGACCAGATTATGCTGTCATCGCCGTCCAGCGGGTGCACGACTTCCGGGACTTTCAGGTGTTCGAGACCATGACGTTCCAGTTCAAGCTCGCGGATCACCTTGGGGTGCATGTGCCCCATGATGTAACTGAACGTCGAGGCACGGAAACCAGGGTGGAATTCCTCGGTCGCCGCCGCGCCGCCGACGATGTGGCGGCGCTCCAGGACCAGTGTCTTTAGTCCGGCTTTGGCCAGATAGGCACCGCAAGTCAGCCCGTTGTGGCCTCCGCCAACGATGATGGCATCGTAGTTCGTGGTCATGTGGCCTTTGAACCCCCGTTTGTGCCTTTTGACAAGTGAATCCCCCCCGCCAGCGCCCGTTCGGGCGTTCGGCCTTTTGCCGGAAATCGTTCACCGCCTGTATTGCCACTCCAGCCGGAACGGTGATCGCGTCTACGGTCCGGGGCATGCGGCTGGCCCATCACCCGGTGACATGGTACTGCTTCAGGTCGGCGCACCCGGCTGCCGACCCCGGTGGCGCCAGGCACTCCTGATCGAAGACAGATCCAGTGAAGTCGCCAGGGGCGCGCGCGCCGCCTGAGTCGGATCGGGAAGGCGTTCTTGAGCTTCTCCCCGGCAAATTGCGACTTGCGCGCCTATCGTTTGATGCACCAAACCGGCTTGCCGGCAGCGGCCTTCGATGCTCGGGGCCCTTGTCGCTGAAACACGCGACGTTGTTCGGCAGGCGTCCGAGTCAAGACGGGGGCCTGTCCATTCGCGTTGCGCCTGCTGTGCACCGATTTGCTCTTGAACGGTTCCGATCGCTTCATTCGAGCGATACGGAGCGAATTTTCTTGATTTTTGCCCACAATCGGCCCACTAGTCGTTCTTGGGCTCGGAACTCGCGCGCGGATGGGTGTGTCAATGCCCAGATCCGTGTTCAGGAATTGCAAAGAAAACGTGCGAGAACTTCGGCACGTGACATGGCGACGCGACGAGAACTGCGCAAGACCAGGAACGATGGCAAGAAAAACACGTACAGGCGAAATCCATCGGGCATCAGAAGATCGACACACAGGAAATAAACCGATGAAACCAAGCAAGATACTCGGAAGATCAGCCATCGTCACAATGCTGGCGATGCTGCCCCTCACATCGGCTGTTGCCGAAACGCTGCGCCTGGTGACCAACTGGAGTACCAGTTCGTACTCCGTGGCGCGCACTCTGCAATTCGTCGAGGATTTCAATGCCAGCGAGGCGGCCAAGGCGGCCGATATCCAGATCGTCCATTTGGGCGGTCCCGAGGTGACGCCTGCCACCGAACAGCTTACGGCATTGACCAACGGCGTGTTCGACATGCTCTTTGGCGCAGCAGGATACTATGTCGGCACGGTTCCGGAATCCCGGGCGCTTTACGGCACGGCGATCACGCCGATGCAGGCGCGCGAGACCGGCGCGACCGAACTTCTCAACACGATTTACGAAGACAAGGCAAATGCGCATGTGCTGGGCTGGGTGGCGGCCGGCGTCGGTTATCACATCTGGCTGCGCGATGAACCGAAACTCGACGAGAACGGCCTGCCGGTACTCGACAACGTGAAAATCCGCTCTTCGGGCTTCTATAATGCCTGGCTCGGGAAGTACGGCGCCACCACTGTAACCGTGCCCGCCCCGGATATCTACAACGCCCTGGAGCGCGGAGTGGTCGACGGTGCAGCGTGGCCGGGTCTCGGGATCACGGACTACGGCTGGGAGAAGTTCGTCGGATACCGTATCGACCCGCCGGTTTGGCAGTTCGACAACCTGTTCTGGGTCAACAAGGACAAGTGGATGAGCCTCACCGATGCTCAACGTGCCGCACTTTCCGAAGCGGTTGTCACCTATGAGCCGGTTGCACATGAATATTACGCAGACCTGCGTAAAGAGGAGGATGTCGAGGTGGCTGCCGCGGGCGTGAAATCCTTCAGGATGAGCCCGGAAGCCGAAGCCGCCTTCGTGGCGCATGCCCGATCGGTGCAGTGGGACAAGCTGCAGGAGGCGAACTCGCCTTATTGGGATCAGCTGCGCGCCACGCTGCCTGCTGAATAGGACCCCGCGAGGCATGGCCGAGGTCATCCGCCTCTATGACCGAATGATCGTGATGCTCGCGCTCGCCGCGAGCATCATCATCGGCGCAATCTTTGTCCTGATCGTCGTCGATGTCAGCATGCGCACGGCCGGCTTGCGCCCTCCCGTATTCTCGAGCGCCGTTTCGGAATATTCGCTACTGTACGTTACGATGATGGCCGCGCCCTGGCTGGTCAGGGAGCGCGGCCATGTGCGGATCGACAGTTTCCTGACCTTCCTGCCGGGCTCAGCCAGGCTATTTCTCGAACGCGCCCTCATCGTGGTCTGCATTGCGCTCTGCCTGACGGCGACCTGGCTCAGCGCTGATTTCGCCATTGATTTTTGGCGAAAAGGAGAGATCGACATCCGCTCCATCGAAATCCCGCGCGCGCTGCTTTTCGTGCCGATGGTAATCGGGTTTTTCCTTTGCGCCGTCGAATTCGCGCGCCTGTTGCTGATCGGGGAGTCGCTCTCCGCGCCCGGCGGTGACGGTCAGTCCCCTTTCGAGGGCGAAATCTGATGGGCGCCGTACCGAGGGGCCACGGCTTTGCCTGAATGGTACGTCTCGGGCGGTATCGCATTGGGAGCGATCCTGTTCCTGATGTTCCTGTCCATGCCGGTGGCCTTTGCCTTTCTGCTGGTCAGCCTCGGTGGAATGTACTGGCTGGCCGGAATGCCGGGCGTGAGCCAGGTGATTGCCAATGCCAGCGTCTCGATCACCCATTTCGTCTTCCTGCCGATCCCGCTGTTCCTGCTCATGGGCGAGTTGTTCTTCAACGCCGGGGTCGCGCAAAGGGTGTTCGATGCCGTCGACACGCTAATCGGGCGCATGCGTGGACGGTTGTCTTATGTGACGATTTTCGGCGGCACGACATTCGCCGCGCTCACGGGCACCTCAATGGGCAACACCGCGATGCTCGGTTCCCTGCTCGTGCCCGAGATGAGCCGCCGCGGTTATAAGAAGCACATGGCAATGGGTCCCATTCTTGGCGTGGGCGGGCTGGCGATCCTGATCCCGCCATCGGGTCTCGGCGTACTCCTGGGCAGTCTTGCCAAGATCGACATCGGCCGGCTGCTGATCGCCGGCGTCCTTCCCGGGTTGCTGCTGGCGCTTCTATACCTGGTCCTAATCTGGGTGATGATCCGGCTCGACCCGGCATCGGTGCCGGAAGACACACCGGTGCACCACTCGCTCAAAACCAAGCTCCGGGTCATCGTTACCCATATCCTGCCGTTATCGGTGATCATATTCATGGTGATCGGCCTGATTCTCCTGGGTATCGCAACACCCACGGAAAGCGCCGCCTTTGGCGTGCTGGGCGTGCTGATCATCGCCTGGGCCTTCGGCGGCCTCACCTGGTCCGCGATTCTCAAATCTCTCAACGGGACCGTGAAGGTCACGACCATGATCCTGCTGATCGTCGCCGCCTCTTCGACCTTTTCCCAGGTCCTGGCCTTTTCAGGCGCGACGTCCGGCATGATCCGGGCGGTCAGCGCGGTGGAATTCTCTCCCGTCATGGTCGTCGTGGTGATGTTCGCCATCCTTCTGTTCATGGGCATGTTCATGGACCAGGCCTCGATCATGATGCTCACCATTCCGATCTTCTTTCCCATTGCCCAGGCGCAAGGATTCGACCTGATCTGGTTCGGTATCGTCATGTTGCTGGCGCTGGAAATGAGCGGCGTCACACCTCCCTTCGGTTTGAATCTTTTCGTCATGCTCGGTGTTGCGCCCAAAGGGACAACAATGGCCGAAGTGGCGAAGTCCGGCCTGCCGTACCTGGGCTGCGGGCTGTTGCTCTTCGTGCTGATGGTGGCCGAGCCCGACACGGCGCTCTACTTGCCATCACTCATGAATCGATGACTAAAGATGGCCTCATTCTCTATCACCACAACTCTTCGGTCTGCGCGGCGAAGATTCGTGTCGCGCTGGCCGAGAAAGCCCTGGATTTCGACAGCCGCCTTCTCCGCCTCGATGGCGACCAATTCCACCCCGAATACCTCGCGCTGAACCCGAATGCCGTCGTTCCGACGCTGGTCCATCGCGGCCGGACCGTCATCGAATCGAACATCATCCTCGAATACCTGGAGGACGCGTTTCCCACACCGCCGCTCCGTCCTGCCGATCCTCATTCCCGTGCCGGTGCCCGCCAGTGGATGGCGATGCTCGACGGCGACGGCGGCATCCATCACGCCGCCTCGGTCGCCACCTACGCCATCGCCTACCGGCACCATTTGATCGCCAGGGCCGGCAGCACGGACCGGGGACCACTCCTGGCGGCCATCAAATCCAGCATGAATCCGAAGAGCCGCTCCTGGCTGCAGGACGCGGTCTTCCGGGGCATCGAATCCGCCGCCTTTCGCGAGGCGCTCTTCCGGTTCGACAGGTTGTTCGCCGATCTTGAGGCCCGGCTTGCGTCGGCGTCGTGGCTGGCGGGTGAAGCCTATTCGATCGCGGATGTGGCATTCACCCCCTACCTGATTCGGCTCGACCTTCTCGGACTCGATCATTTCTGGCAGGCATGCCCTGCCGTCGGGGACTGGTATGCGCAACTCAGGGAGCGGGACAGTGTTGCTGCCGTGCTCAGCTGGTACGACCCGGAGAACATCGAATTGCTCACGACACGGGGCCGGGCGGCGGCCGGGCGGGTGAAGGAGATGTTGGCGGAGATTGACGGAGGGAGTGGCGGATTGAGCAGTGGCGGTCCCAACGCTCCCGCGCCATCGGCTTGACATCCTTCCCGCGGCGCGGCGCCCATGCCAGTGCCGGAGGTCCGCGTGTTTTCCGGAACCTGCACGCCAGCGGCCGAATTGACGAGATCGGCATGGGTTACGGCCAACCAATCGCTGAAGGGATGACCCGAGCCCCGGCCGGGGTGAGGATCGGACTTCCGATTCCCGTTCTTCCTTCACGATGTCTGCCGGGACTTCGAAAACGGTTGCAGCGGGTTTTTGCGCAATCCTGAAATCGGCGGAGTTCATGGCCTTGGCATACCTTGATCATGGCAGGTATGGCCGATTCTTCCCGCCGGAATCGCACCTGCCGCTCCTGCGCCCGCTGGTTCGTCGCCAATCATCCGGATTGACGTTCAATACGTGATTTCGGTCCCTCGCGGTCTATCCGGGACGGATCAATATCGAGAAGGCTTGCGGGATACCGCGGATTGTGCACGGAGTACGTCACGTGCAAACGGAAAGGAAAACCGTGCCGGTGCTGAACCACCTCGACCACCTGGAATCCGAAAGTATCCACATCATTCGGGAAGTGGTGGCGGAATTCCGTCATCCGGTCCTGCTGTATTCGATCGGCAAGGACTCGGCGGTCCTGCTGCACCTGGCCCTCAAGGCATTCGCGCCGGGCAAGTTGCCTTTCCCGCTCCTGCACGTGGACACCACGTGGAAGTTTCGGGAAATGATCCGGTTTCGTGACGAGACCGCGGCAAGGCTTGGCCTCGAGATGATCGTTCATGTCAACCAGGACGGCCTGGCCCGCAAGGTCGGCCCGATCAGCCACGGGTCTCGGGTGCACACGGACATCATGAAAACCGAGGCATTGAAACAGGCGCTGGATCTGCATGGCTTCGACGCGGCCTTCGGTGGTGCGCGGCGAGACGAGGAAAGGTCTCGCGCCAAGGAACGGGTTTTTTCCTTCAGGGGAGCTTCGCACCGCTGGGACCCAAAGAACCAGCGCCCCGAGTTCTGGAACCTCTACAACACGCGCATCGCTCCGGGAGAAGGCGTACGCGTGTTTCCCCTGTCAAACTGGACCGAACTCGATGTCTGGCACTACATCGAGCGGGAGAACATTCCGCTGGTTTCACTTTACTTTTCTGCCCCGAGACCGATCGTCAGGCGGAACGGCCTGCTGATCATGGTTGACGACGACCGGCTGGTGCTCGAGCCGGGCGAAGAGCCGGCCGAGCTGCAGGTACGGTTTCGAACCCTCGGGTGTTATCCGCTTACCGGGGCAATCGAATCCAAGGCTGGTACCGTTCAGGACATCATATTGGAGTTGACGCAGAGCCGCTCCTCGGAACGCGAGGTCCGCGCCATCGACAACGACCGGGTTGGTTCCATGGAAAAGAAGAAGCAGGAGGGATATTTCTGATGTCTTCGAACGCTGGACCCGGCGCCGCTACGCAGGAAATCGGCACTGTTCTGGCAAGACAGGACGTCAAGGACCAGCTTCGGTTCATCATTTGTGGTTCGGTCGATGACGGCAAATCGACTCTCCTCGGCCGATTGCTTTACGATTCGAGGAACATTTTCGACGACCAGATTTCGGCCGCCGAGTCGGAAAGCCGGGTATACGGCACCCAGGGAGACTCGGTCGATCTCGCCCTGCTGCTGGACGGCCTGCAGGCGGAACGTGAACAGGGTATCACCATCGACGTTGCCTACCGTTACTTTGAAACCCCCAAACGCAAGTTCATCGCGATCGATGCGCCGGGCCACGAACAGTACACGAGAAACATGGCGACAGGAGCGTCGAATGCCGATGTCGCGCTGGTTCTCGTCGATGCACGAAACGGCGTTGTGACGCAAACCCGCCGACACAGTCATATCATCGCGTTGATGGGGATCCGCCGCGTCATCCTTGCGGTCAACAAGATAGACCTCGTCGACTACGACCGGCGTGTCTATTCCGACATCGTCCGGGAATACCAGGCCGTTGCCCGCGACCTCGGGACCGAAGAGATCAATGCGGTTCCGGTGTCGGCACTGACCGGCGAGAATGTCTTTACAGCTTGCGGGAACACGCCGTGGCATGGCGGCCCGACCTTGCTTGAACTGCTAGAGAATGTCGAAGTGAGGCGTGACGAATTGGCGGCTGCATTTCGCCTGCCGGTCCAATGGGTCAATCGGCCAAATCCCGAATTTCGCGGCTACAGCGGAACCGTCGCTTCCGGGCATGTCGAGCGCGGCATGAGTGTCGTCGCCAGCCCGTCGGGCAGGCAATCTACGGTTGAGCGCATTCTCGGGCCGTCGGGCGACCTCGAAAAGGCGATCGCCGGCCAGTCTATAACCATCGTGCTGGCCGACGAGATCGATGTCAGCCGCGGTGAAATGATTGCGGGCACCGACAGCCCGCCCGAGTTCGCCGATCAATTTGCGGTGCACCTGATTTGGACGGATTCGCAGCCCATGCTGCCGGAACGTTCCTATTCGGCCCGTTTTGCCAGCGCCTCCGGAATCGCGCAGATCACGGATCTCACCCACCGAATTGACGTCAATACCCGGAACCGACTGGCGGCCAAGACGCTTGAGCTGAACGAAATCGGCTACTGCAAGATCACGCTGGACCATGCCATTCCATTCGATCCCTATTCGGTAAACCGCCGAACGGGCAGTTTCGTGCTGATCGACAGGTTTTCCAATGCCACCGTTGGCGCTGGAGTGATCGATTTCGCGCTCCGTCGCGCGAGCAATATTTCCTGGCAGGAGATGAAGGTCGACAAGGCGACGCGGGCACGCGCGACCGCTCAGAGACCATGCATCCTGTGGTTGACCGGATTGTCGGGGGCAGGCAAGTCGACCATTGCCGACCGCCTGGAACAGAAGCTCCAGTCACTCGGCCGGTTCACCTATCTTCTGGACGGCGACAATGTCCGCCACGGCCTCAACAAGGACCTCGGCTTTACCGAAGAAGATCGGGTGGAAAACATCCGCCGGATTGCCGAAGTCGCGCGGCTGATGGTTGACGCGGGTCTCATCGTCATCGTCTCCTTCATCTCGCCGTTCCGTTCGGAGCGCCAGATGGCGCGATCGATGGTGGAAGACGGCGAGTTCTTCGAAATTTTTGTCGATACGCCTCTCGAAGTTTGCGAGGAACGGGATCCGAAAGGTTTGTACGCCAAGGCCCGGCAAGGCATTCTCGCCAATTTCACCGGAATCGACTCTCCGTATGAACCACCCGAGAGACCGGACTTGCGCATCAACACGACGAAGGTGACGGCCGACGAAGCCGCGGATGACGTTATCGGATTCCTGAGGAGTAAGGGGGCTGGTTTCGGTTGAACCGGGGCGCGGGAGAGGCACCCGAGTACGCTCCCGGTCGGGAACGAGGTTTCACAACCGCCCGAAGGACGGTAGCGCGAGCGGTCGCATGCGACCGGACCGAACAGCGTCAGCGCATGGCCGGTCGAGGCTTCGGCCGTCCTACAGGTCTCGCCCCCGACATCCGGGGACACGCCATGATTGTGATCTTTTCAACGGAATCGCAGGGCCGAGCAGGAGATGTCGTTGAGTCGGTCGCGAAACGCCAGGTTTCATCACGACTTTGCGTCTTTCATCGTTACGGATCCTGGCAGGAGACCTCTCAATTTCCGCGATGCCCGAAAAAACGGCGGGCGGGCGGGCATCACGAAGCCAGTGCGGCGAAAACCTCTTGTAGTGCTGCCCAGCGCGTGCGGTTTCGAGCAACCAGAAGTTGGCCGGTTGTTCTGCTCGCCCGGTAGCGGCTTCCATCCGCCAGCATCGCGGCAAATCCGCCGGCCTCGCGGTAAACCAGTTCGCCGGCGGCGTGGTCCCACGGTTTCATCAGGCCCGAAATGCCGAAATCACAGGCACCCATGGCAAGGAGCCAGTACTCAAAACACGAACAACGGAGGGACATCGTCCGATCGAATTCAACAAGCCGGAGCGCCAGTTTTTTCCGCGCCGCGGATGGGAACAAATGCAGCGGCACGAGGCCGACGGTTCCGCATCCCGTCCTGTCTATCAAAAGCCTGCGTTTGGCGCCGCTTGAGGAACAATAGAACGCACCCCCTCCGGAACTGGCCCGAATCCATTCATCCGAAATCGGGTCGTACAGGAGTCCGAATGTCGTCTGTTCGTTTTCGACAACGGCCAGGATGACGCCGAAGAGCGGCAAGCCATTTGCAAAATTCCATGTACCGTCAATTGGGTCGATGATCACTGCGAGACTTGCTTCGGGAAGCGCACCCAGAATGCCCGCGTCTTCATCCACCGCCTCTTCACCTATGACCAATGCACCCGGGAGCAGCTTCGCGGCCGCCTCCGAAATGACCCGTTCGGCGGCACGGTCAGCAATGGTCACAAGATCATCTGGGCCGGATTTCGTGTCGATCTCCTCACTGGCCGTGTCGCGAAACCGGGGCATGATCTGGGCACGGGCAGCGAAGCGCACAGCCTGGATCAATCCTTCGACGACGCTTTCCGTCACCGGCATCGTGTTCGTTTTCCCATCACTCCAAATCCTTATGTCAGAAGCTTTACCGGCTCGAAATGATGCATGTCGTCAAAGTTGCAGAACTCGACGGGACCAAGGTCGACGAGACCAATCTCATCCATGTATCTTTCGGCCATCTCCGCGCCAAGAGCCACGATCCCCCGCGCAGTCGCCTCCGGCACCCACTCAAGCAAATACGCCAATGTGATGTGAAACACGTAGTCGTCAAAATCCTCAAATTCTATCCCGGTTGCATCCCGAAGCGCGATCCGGGTTTCGCGCAGGGTTTGCTCCTCGTCTTCGGTGGCGCCCACCATGGTCAGGCTGCACCCGCCAAAGAGCCCGGCAACGCGTATTCGGTGGCGCTGGGGTAGCGCGATCCCGTCGATGCGGCCAAGCAAGGCATTGGTTGCGTCATCACGCGAAAAATCTCGAGGCAGGCCTGTGGGCCATCTTGTGCCAAGTTTGGGCACGGGCGAGACGCCCTGGAACACTGTCATGTGAAAGCTTGCAGTCGGCAGGAAGGTAAAGAACTTCCGAAATGCACTCGCCTTCAACTCTGCCTGAAGAGCACAAATGGCCTCAAACGCCTTCGAGTTGCGATCAACATGGCAGATGAAGGTGTTTCCGGGCCAATTCTGTACGCGTCCATCGGTCGTGAACTTCCCGCCACCGCCCTCAAGTGAAACCCAGGGCGGGAGCGGAGCACCCGACAAACGGCCGGTGAGATATTTGATTTCATCAGGACGCCTCGGAGCCATCTTTTCCTTGTCGATCACAACCGCAGACCATTCGCAGAATCAAACAGGTGAAGGTCTTTCTCGGGGAACGTGAGATTGAGTTGATCGAGACCCGCCAGTTCCGTCCCAATTGGTGTGGCGACGTTGACTTCCTGTCCGCCATTGAGGCGCACCACGAAAGAGGTGTGCGACCCGAGATCCTCGCGATAGATCACCTCAGAGGCGATCACGCCTTCACCGATCCCGATTCTCTCCGGACGAATGCCGAGAACCACCGGGCCGGTTCGCCCGTGGGGTGCAATCCCCGTACCGTCCGCCAGCCGCAAATGACTGCCATCTCCGATGACCTCGATCAGGTTCATCGCGGGCGTACCGACAAAGCCGGCAACGAAGGTTGTCGCCGGTCGGTGGTATATCTCATGCGGCGAGGCGAACTGCTCGACCCGTCCGTTGTTCAGGATCAGAACCCGGTCCGCCAAGGTCATGGCCTCGACTTGGTCATGGGTGACGAACACGGTCGTTGCCCCGATGCGCTCGTGAAGTTCGCTCAACTCCATGCGCATGTCGTGGCGAAGCTGCGCGTCGAGGTTCGAGAGCGGTTCGTCGAACAGGAGCACCTGCGGCTCGCGCACAATGGCGCGGGCAATGGCGACACGCTGGCGCTGGCCGCCGGATAGTTCCGACGGTCTCCGTTCCAGAAACCCTGAAAGTCCGACGAAATCCGCCGCTGCATGCACCCTGCGTTTGCGATCGGGCCTGGGAACGCGCGCAACTTTCAGCGAGTAGCCGATGTTGGCGGCCACGCTCATATGCGGGTAGAGGGCGTAATTCTGGAACACCATGGCGCACCCCCGGTCCTTGGGTTCCACGTCCTGCACTTCTCGCTCGCCAATGAAAATCCTCCCCCCGCTCACCCGTTCCAGTCCTGCGATCATGTTGAGCAACGTGGATTTGCCGCAGCCGGATGGTCCGAGGATCACGGTGAACTCGCCGGCGGCAATCTCCGCAGTCAATTCGGGGATGACCTCAATCTTGCCGAAGCTCTTCTTCACGCAGTCAAGGCGGATTTCATTGGCGGTCAAAGGATCATTTCTCCGAAAGGTTCATGCCCCGCACAATCTGACGCTGCATGACGGCGATCAGAGTGACGGGGATGATGGAGACAAACAATGCCCCGGTCATGAGCAATGGCACTTCTGGGATACGCTCGGGATCCGTCGTGGCCAGCTTCGCAAGGCCCACGACTGCAGGTTGCGCGTCCGGAGTTGAAGCCGCGATCAGGGGCCACAGGTAGGAAGTCCAACCGCCGATGAACCAGAACATGAAGGTGGCGATCAGTGGCGTCCAGGACAGCGGCAGCAGGATGTCGACCATGAAGCGGAGTGGACCGGCTCCGTCCATTGCCGCAGCCCTCGGCAGGTCGCGTGGCAAGGTCAGGAAGAACTGTCGGTAGATGAAGACGGACGTGCAGGAAGTGGCGATCGGCGCGGCGACACCGATATATGTGTCGAGCAGACTCAGGCGCAGTTCCGGCACGCGAACGCCCGCGACCCTGTCGGCAAGCCAGTCGATTCCCGTCGACTTTACGATCCAGTTCACCGGCATGAGGACATTGGCGACGATCTGGTAGGTCGTGATGACAACCAGTTCCAGCGGGAGCATCACCGTGGCGATGGTTACCGCGAAGATAACCCGGTTCATCCGGTTTTCGAAGAAAACCAGTGCGAATGTCGCGGCGAAGGCAAAGGCGCATTTGATCGCGGCGACGAGAAGCGAAATCACAAAGGAGTTCCATAACTGCTTCGGGAGCTGGGTTTCGGTGACGATCAGTCGGATGTTGTCGAGAAAATGCCCACTGATCCGGAACCGGATCCCGCCCGCCTGGACGAATTGCTGGTAAGACTGTGTCGCTGTAACGAACGCGATGACGAGCGGAGCAAGGACAAAAGCCATCCCCAAGAGGAGAAGCACGGTCGCGGTGCGATCTATTGCAGTGGCCTTCTCGATCACCCCGACTACCGTTCGTACTTGACGTGTTTCTCGAGCCGAAACTGGAGGAGAACCATGGCGATCACGAAAATCATGAGCAAAACGGTCTGCGTAGCCGCACCGGACAGGTCATAGGCTTTGAAGCCATCAACGTAGATCTTGTAGATCAAGAGCGTCGTCGCCTCACCCGGCCCGCCTTGGGTCATCGTGTCGATCAGCCCGAAGGCTTCGACCACCGTACCCACGAATTCCAGCACGAAAGTCAGGAATAGCTGGGGGGTGAGGAGCGGCAATTGAATGTCGAGGATTCTCCGCCAGGACCCTGCCCCGTCCATCGCCGCCGACTTGGTCAGCGTATCGGGAATGGCCTGCAGACCCGACAGCAGAATGACGAAATTGAAGGGAATGCCGTTCCAGACCTGCGCCACCACGATCGTCGCAAAGGCATCGTTCCCGTCGATCCGTGGGTTCCAGAGCCCGGGAAACACATCGTTGATTGGCGAGAAGATCCCCAGGAACGGGTTGAAAATGAACACGAAGACAACACCGATCGAGGCGCCTGCCACGGCCTTTGGCCAGATGATGATGTTGCGCGCGGCTTGAGACAGGCGCAATTCACGATCGGCAGCAAGGGCGAGGGCGAGCGAAATGCCGATCGCGAGCCCCGGCGCGATGACCATGAAAACGACCGTGCGCCGCAGGGCCTCCCAATACACCGGGTCGGACAACACGCGCGAAAAGTTCTGCATTCCCACAAATTGCGAGCCTCCCCCGAATGGACGTTCGAGGAAGAACGACCAGAAGAAGGCGAGACCTACGGGGACGTAGAAAAACAGGAAAATCAGAATCAGGATTGGCGCGACCAACATTGCGTAGGTCATGCGCCCGACATAGAAGCCTTGTCGCATCTAGCCTGCCTTGCAAGTACCGGCGGACCATGCCCGCCGGTACGATGATTGTCCATCAGGGAAGTTCGGCACCCTGATAGGTCTGCTCGAAGCGGCGTAGAAGTTCGTTTCCACGGGCCGCGGCATTGTCCAGCGCAGCCTGCATTTCTTGCTCACCGTTCAATGCCGTGGTCACTTCCTGAATGAAGATGTCGCGGAACTGGACGTAGAACCCGAGACGAATGCCGCGGCTGTTGGCGTCGCCCGGCATGTTGAGCGAAGCAACGCCAACGTCGGCGGTTGCGAATTCGGGCTCGCCGGCCATCTCGCTGGCCTTGAGGGTTTCGAGGGCCGCTTTGGTCACCGGCACGTAGCCGGTGTGTCGGGTAAACGCAATCTGCTGGTCATGCTCCCGGATGAAGTTCAGAAACGCGCGGGCTGCGTCGTAGCTGGCATCATCATGGTCCTTCATGACCCAGATCGAAGCCCCGCCTATCAGCGTGTTTCGACGCTCGTAACCTTCGTATATCGGGGCGAAGCCGATGCCGACGGCGTCGCCAAGCGCGGCCAGTGCGCCACCATATGCGGCAGAAGAGGTTTCAAGCATCGCGCATTCGCCAGCATTGAATCCATTTCTGCCAGCCGGTGTGTCGGCGGGAAGGCGAAACAGGCCCTCGTCCCGCCAGGCGGCGATATTGACCAGATGCTCCGCGACGAGACCGGTGTTGAACGTGTACTCGGCATCCAGTCCACCATAACCGTTGTTGTTCGAAGCGATTGCTTCGCCATGACGGGCCGAGAACTGCTCAAGCGAGAACCAGGGATGCACGCGTTGCAGTACCGGGCAGGCGTGACCATTGTCTTTCAGCTTGCGCGCAACCTCCACGACGCCCGCGTAAGTCTCCGGAATCTCTGTGACGCCCACTTCGCCGAGCATCTCCATGTTCGCATAAAAGATCATGGTCGAACCGTTATAGGGCTGAGAGTAGAGTTCACCGGTCGAGGTCTCATAATAAGACCGCGCGCCGCCAATATAGTCGTCCCATGCCACGTCCGGCATGATCGCCTCGACCGACAGGACGGCGCCCGAAAGCATCAGGTCCAGCGTTCCTGCGTCGAAGAACTGGATGAGCACCGGGTGCTCACTGGTCCGGTAAGCGGCAATGGCTTTCTGCATGCCCGCTTCGTAGCCACCTTGACCGACACAGGTGATGCCATGGGCGTCCTGAGCGGCATTGAAGGCGTCGCAGGCGTTTTGGATGGCTTCTTCGACCCGGCCGGTATTTCCATACCAAAACTCGATTTCGGCGGCGTTTGCCGCCGGCACCGCAGCACTCAGAGCAAGAGCGAGCGCGGCGAAAAATTTGGTTTTCATGGGAGCCTCCTAGGGTTTCGTAACAGTGGACCACATGTCCGAATCCCATTATTACACATAAAGTGTAATAATGTCGCGCCAAAATTTCGGAATACTTTTCGGAGTTGACCCGTTCCGTTTTGTTCTGTTTTCGGTAGGGTTCTGCCATGAATTCGCATCCTTATGATCCGCTTTCTCGAATCGATCCGCTCTATTTGCGCGGGGACGGCGATTCCCGGGTTGTGTCCAGCAACGAGAGGCGGGTCCTTGCCGAAGTCTGGCAAACTCCTGGGAGGTCGCGCGCGGCATTCAGAACCCGGTTGAATCTTGCACAACAGTCGATTCATCGCATCGTCACCCAACTGGAAGAACGTGGAATGGTCCAGTTGGGTGAATTGGTGCCGCCCGCGAACAAGGGCAAACCCAGTCCCCGGCTTCATCTCAATCCGCGCTTTGCGTGTTCGGTTGGCGTCTCGATCAACACGGACAGCGCCGGCATATGCGTGATGGATTTCTCGGGAGGTTTCACATCCCGTTCGGTGTCCATTGACGCATTGACCATGGACGAAGCGATTGACGTCACCGAAAGTGAAATCAGTGGCCTTCTGGAGGCAAGAGGTTTCCGATGGGAGGATGTATTCGGTATCGGATTTGCAATTACCGGTTTCCTTGTCGAGGGCACGCGGTTCAATGCCCCCGAACCGCTGTCGGAGTGGTCGGCGGTCCACCTCGGCCCATTGCTTGCCAACCGGTTCGAAAAACCGGTCTGGACGGAGAACGGCGCCAACACGAGCGCGCTGTGCGAACGGATGCTTGGCGTGGGACGAAGCGTCGACAACTTCGTGTACCTGTCGTTCAATTACGGCTTCGGCGGCGGGATCATCCTCAACGGCGAACTCGCCCGCGGCGGCTTCGGAAATGCCGGCGAGTTGAGCGGCATGTTTACCGCTGAGGAGATGGGGGACCGGCCCAGGCTGCGCAGTCTTCTCAAAATGCTCCAGGAAAGCGGTGTCGACGTCCGCACAATCGACGATCTGACGCAGCGATTTGACATGGCCTGGCCTGGTGTTGCGGACTGGCTCGACCGCGTGTCGGCCCACTATAGTCGCGTGATCAACGTGTTGAGCGCCGTTGTCGATCCCGAAGTCATCGTGCTTGGCGGACAAATCCCACGCCAACTTGCCGAGGAATTGATGGAACGAACCATGTTTTACGAAACGCCACGGCACGGTGTCCACCGCAAGATGCCGCGGCTTCACGCCTCCGAGATCCATGGGGAAACGGCCGCGATCGGAGCTGCAAGCCTGCCTTTAAAGGAGGTTTTCTTCTGAGGGCGCGGAAAGGGATGGCGGGGCCATTTCCTTCAGGTCGTCGAATTGCCCGTCTTGGCATGATTTCTTGCCTTCCGACCTGTTGACCTGGCAATCTCGGAGACCGCCGTGCGGATAAAACGCGGCGGTTGGCAACGTGTCGTCCGTATTGGTGTCACGCGCCGCGACGCGTCAAGAACCGACGATCATGTCCTTCCGCGGAAGGTCCGAAACAAACCGGGAAGCATCTTCACAACTGGCTATATTTGGGGGCTTCAACTTATCGATCTGCTCCCTCGGCCAGCCGCCATCGGCGGGTATTTTCGATCCGCGAAATACCATAGCCGACCGATCGGTCGCGCACGAAATCGATGCATGCGTGACGCCCGTCGATCAGCCGGCAACGTTGGGGGTTGCCGCCCCTGAGCATGCGTAGGTGGGCAGGAAAGGTCGACGGCAGCATGAAAAAGCAGGCGGGCGCGACCATGCAGATATCGTCGATCCGGTACATCAGGTCTAGCCTTTGCGCCGGTCGGGCATGCCGTGCGTTCTTCCCGCGCCACGTCCGGACATCGCCTGAACCGCTTCACGGGCCTACATGAGTCACGGAATGGGAGTGGTCGCGGTGCATCTCAAAACGCAGAAAACGGGAGACATGTGCGAAAATACGACCGAAGACGCCACGAAATCGTCCCCCGGCACCGGATCCCTCCTGGGCGGCGATGTCACGACCTTTCCAGGTGACCAAAAATATTGCTTACATTCAATGCGTTACGGATCAAGAACGTCGGAACTGGAATCGCTGCTCGGCGACCCGGTAAACACGCACGGCAACGGCGGCGACGACATCTCATCGTCATTCAGACAGGCGCAAGTTCGCATTCCGGTACGTGCCGTCCTTATGGCATCCGACGCGCCAGACCTCGGGTCTGACGCATGTACTCGACGGCCAGCCTCTCGAATGCCGTTATCCGCGTGGCCGGTCGGAGGATAGGGGCAGCAATGTCTTACATTGCTGCCCGCTGAACCCTACTGACCGAGAATGTAGCCCGGGTGCCCGAGATCAGAAGGCGTTCCGGGCTTGACAGAGGTCGTTCCCGTCGCGCCTTCGCAGATATAGATGTTCTCGACGTTCAAGTAGATGAAGTGCTGGTGCGTGTACTGCTCGGTCACACCGCAGACATGGGGTTTGACTATGCTGAACTTGGTCCTGTTCCATATTGGTATTCCAGGCAACTCGTCGTTGAAGATTTCCTGCATTTCATGATAAATCTTCCGGAGTTCTTCCCCGCCGCTGCGACCGCCAGCGGTCAAGAGTTCATTGTACCTGGAATTGTCATACTTCCCGTAGTTCCATGAACCGTCAGTGGAAAAACAGGCCAGGTGGTCGCCGATCAAATCGCTCGAATAACCGGTAAACCACAGCTCCAGCTCGCCCGCCTGTCCGGCTTTCTCCATGTCCGGCCAGGGCATCTGCCGCACGGTCACCTTCATGCCCACACGAGTCAGGTACATCTGTATGAAGGCCAACCAGTCAAGTGCCTCCTGCGAGTTGTAATACGTCGCAAGCTCCACGACCTGGTCGGGATCCCAGTTTGCTTCGGCCAGCAACGCTCTCGCCTTGTCAGGGTCGTACGGAAAAGCCGACGCATCGGCATTGAACATGATGTGATCTTCGGGAAACATGGTATACATAGGGTCCCGAAGTCCGTTGGGGATCAGGGTGTCGATCAGCTGCTGCCGGTTGATCGCATAGGAGATCGCCTGGCGGATCCTTTTGTCCTGCAGGAAGGGCTGGTCGGCGGCGTTGATATAATTTGGACTCAACGGCGTTCCACGCAGGAAGACATTGCCCTGGGGATCCTCGGCAAACTGGTAGACCTCCTGGGCGGTGAGGAATTCCACCAAATCCACTTCCCCTTTTTCGAAGGCAATTGTTCCGGTTTCATGCTCTCATCGAAGAACCTGACCACGTACCGGTCCAGGTATGGCTTCCCGGCCCAATAGTTGTCGTTCCTCGCGAAGGAGTTTCCCTCGACGAATTCTTCCAGTTTGAACGGTCCCGTACCGACCCTCACATCGGGGGACATCCAGTCCGTCGTCAGCACCTCCACCCACGATTTATCCCGGAAGAGATGCTCCGGAAGTATGTAGACCCTGCCCACGGTTTCGAAGAAATTTCCGTTCGGGACTGCCGTTTCAAAGACGACCGTATGATCGTCCACGACCGTGAGACCTTCGATGTCTTCCGACGTACCGTCGATGAATGCCTGGGCACCTTTCAGTTCCGTCAGGCGGGCTGCATTCATGAGAAAGCCCGCGCCTTCCGCCTCGGGCTTCATGGTAAGCTTGTAGCTCCACTCGACATGCCTGGCCGTAAAAGGCGTTCCGTCATGGAACTGCACGCCCACTTCCCCGGGGCCGGGCATGCAGCCGAAACGGCCGACAAGTGGTGGAAAATCGACGGCCCGTGCGGGGATTTTTCGCGAAATTCCGTGAAACCTGAAATCATTGCCGAACAGGCGATAAATAATGGTGAAGTTACTACGCGTTTGATATGCGCAATTGGCCGTGCGGACTACCACCCGCGGCGGCAGGTCGAGGCAGGCTCCGACGGTGGATCGATCAGTTCGGACGCCGTCATCGGTGCTTCTGTGCAACCGAAGGACCCGCCTTGGCGCCGTCTTGCGCCTCGAAGCGGCTGATCCGACCGCGGTTGGCGAAAATGATCTCCGGCCAACCCGCAGCCACTGCGCGGAACCGGTCGATTCGCGCACGGGCTTGACAGGTTAAGCAAGCCGATACCAAATCGGCCCGCGGATGTCGCACTGCACGCAAGGACGCAAAATGGCACAATTCCTTTTCAGACGCACCCTGAACGCGGCCATGACCGTGTTCTTGATTTTGGTGCTGGTTTTCGTTGCCGCGCGGATTGGAGGTGATCCGGTTTCGATCATGTTCCCTGACGGCATCGATGCGGAGACACAGGCAGCGTTCGAGGCGCAGTTCGGTCTCGACAAACCCATCCCTGTGCAGTTCTCCTATTACCTGCTCGACCTTGCTCAGGGCGAGTTCGGCAATTCAATCCATTCGCGGGAATCCGTCATTGACATGTACCTGGACCGCCTGCCTGCTACGCTGACGCTGGCGTCGCTGGCCTTCGTGCTGTCAATCTTCATGGGAATCGGTCTGGGGCTAATCGGTGCGTTGCGGCGAGACGCACCCTCCGGCCGCCTGGCCATGACGGTGGCCTTCTTGGGCTATTCGGTGCCGCATTTCGTGCTGGCGATCCTGCTGATCTTCCTTTTTGGCTATGTGCTCCGCACCCTGCCGACTGTCGGCAATTCCACCCCTTACCACTACGTTTTGCCGGCAATTGTGCTGGCTGCAGGACTCACCGCTGCGATCGCGCGCTACACCCGTTCAGTTCTGCTCGATGTGCTGAGCGAAGATTATGTCCGCACCGCCCGCTCCAAAGGCCTGAGCGACCAACTCGTTCACTTCAAACATGCGCTGCCCAACGCATTGATCCCTGTGGTCACAGTGCTTGGGTTGCAGCTCACAAGCCTCGTCTCAGGCTCGCTGATCGTCGAAGAGGTTTTTGCCTTCCGCGGAGTCGGCCAGCTTCTCGTTGGATCGGTGCGCGATGCCGATTTTCCGGTTCTGCAATGCGGCGTGATCTTTTTCGGGCTCGCTGTCATTCTGATCAACCTGCTGGTCGACGTGCTTTATGCCGTGCTCGACCCAAGGGTGCGGGTGCCAAGCTGACCGTGACCACGACTCTGAACCCGTCCAACGGCACCGCGTCCATCCGCGCCCGCACCGAGTGGCACCGCCTGTTTTTCACGATCCGGGCGGCGCCATTTGTCGTCAAGCTGTCTCTGCTTGGCATGTTTACGGTGTTTGCCGTAGCAATTTTTGCGCCTTGGATTGCGCCTTACGATCCGAACGATACGAACATCCTGAACTCGCTGAAGGCGCCAAGCTGGATCGCGGGCGGCGATCCAGATCACCTCATGGGTACAGACAAGCTTGGGCGGGACATGTTCTCCCGCCTGATCTATGGCATACGGGTGAGCGTCGGCTTGTCGGTGCTGGGCGTCGTGATTGGCGGAGTTCTGGGCACGGTACTCGGCATGCTGGCGGGCTTTGTCGGCGGGTTCTGGGACCGGCTGGTGTCGAGCATGATCGATATCCAGATCGCCATTCCGTTCCTTCTCATGACGCTGGTGGCGATCGCCGCTCTGGGGACCGACATTTGGGTGCTGATCGCGCTTCTGGGCATTGCGGGCTGGGAAACCTATGCCCGCGTAGTCCGCGCCCAGGTAATCGCCATTCGGGCGCGCCCTTTCGTGGAGGCCGCCTATGCCGCGGGTGCGACCCATATGCGGGTTGCGGTGCGCGAGGTCCTGCCCAACCTCGTTGCAATTCTCACCGTACTGTTCACGCTGAATTTTCCGGGCATCGTACTGCTCGAAGCGTCGCTTTCCTTCCTCGGACTGGGGGTGCAGCCACCGACGCCGTCGCTGGGGCGCATGGTGAGCGATAACCGAAACGATCTCGCGCTGGTCTGGTGGACAGCGCTGAGCCCCGTGTTCGTCATCATGATCATGACGCTGATGATCCAGTTGATCGGTGACTGGCTGCGCGACGTGTTTGATGTGCGCCTGCGAGAGGGACGCCGGCAATGACGCAGCTTTTGTCGGTTGAAAACCTGCAGGTTGGTTTCGGGGGCGACCCTGACCCGAAGCTGGCGGTGCAGGACATGAGCTTCGGGATCGCGCCGGGCGAGGTCCTGGCGCTTGTGGGCGAAAGCGGGTCGGGCAAGTCGGTAACCGCGCTCAGCATCATGCGGCTGGTGGAGTATGACGGAGGACGCATCCTGAACGGACGGTTGATGTTCGATTCCGGCGACGGGCCCGTGGACCTGGCGGCTTTGGACGGCAGCGCCATGACAAAATTGCGCGGCAACGCGATGGCCATGATTTTCCAAGAGCCGATGACCTCGCTCAACCCGATATACTCGGTTGGCGAGCAAATCATGGAATCATTGCGCCTGCATCGGGGCGTGTCAGGTGCAGAAGCGCGCGAACGGGCGACGACTTTGCTGGAAAAGGTCCTTCTGCCGGATCCGGCACGCCAGATCCAGCGTTATCCCCATGAATTGTCGGGAGGGCAGCGCCAACGCGTAATGCTCGCCATGGCTCTGGCCTGTGCGCCGAAACTCTTGATCGCGGACGAGCCGACAACGGCGCTCGATGTGACGATCCAGGCGCAGATCCTGGACCTTTTGCGTGAGATGCAGAGCGAGATTGGTGCGGCACTGTTGTTCATCACCCATGACATGGCGGTCGTTGCCGAGATCGCCGACCGGGTCGTCGTGATGAAGGCCGGCGAAAAGGTTGAGGACGGGTCTGTCGAAGCGATCTTTGCCTCCCCGCGCCACCCGTACAGCCAAGCCCTCCTGGCCGCGGTACCGCGCCTGGGCGCCCTGACGGGGACGGATGACCCGCGGCGATTTGCCGCTGTCAAACAAGACGCGCCGCGTCGCGCCGACAGTCAGAAAAATCTGCTGATCAGTGTCCGCGACCTTGTCACGCGGTTCCCGGTGCGGACGGGCCTGTTGCGGCGCAAGACTGCGGAGGTGCATGCCGTCGACATGGTATCCTTCGATATCGCGGCCGGACAGACGCTGGCCCTCGTGGGCGAAAGCGGGTCCGGCAAGTCGACGCTGGCGCGGTCGGTCCTGCGATTGGTCGAGCCGGACTCCGGTACCGTGTCTCTAGACGGCACCGAACTGACCGCGCTCGCGCCTGGCGAACTTCGAAAAATGCGCACCAAGATGCAGATAGTCTTCCAGGACCCTTACGCATCGATGAACCCAAGGCGCCGTATCTACGACCAGATCGCAGACCCGGTTCGCATCCACGATACTCCCGACGAAGCCGAACTCCGCGCACGGCTGGAAAACCTGATCCGCGAGGTCGATCTGCCTGCCGACAGCCTCGAGCGCTATCCGCACGAGTTTTCCGGCGGGCAACGGCAGCGCCTGTGCATTGCGCGCGCGATGTCGCTCACGCCCGCGCTAATCGTCGCCGATGAGCCGGTCTCGGCCCTCGACGTCTCGATCCAGGCGCAGGTCGTCGACCTTTTGCTCGACCTGCAAGAGCGGCAGGGGGTCACCTACCTTTTCATTTCACATGACATGGCGATCGTCGAGCGCGTCGCCCACTGCATCGCCGTGATGAAGCAAGGTCGAGTTGTGGAAATCGGGCCACGCCGGGCAGTGTTGGAGAACCCTCAGCATCCTTATACACGGCAATTGCTGGAGGCTGTGCCGATCGCCGATCCTTCATGCCGCGGGGAACGGAGGCAGCGGGTTGTTGCGCATTCCATGAAAAGCCCGGTGCATCCTTTGGGGACCGCGCCACGCGCGCCGAACTACGTGGAAGCGGGCCCTGGTCATCTCGTGGAGCAGACCGCGGATGTGTGAATTGCGATCTACGGTCGCGGTCTCGACGGCCAATGACGGTGTTGCGATCCTGCTCCGGGGCCGCGCCGTCCACCCGCCCGAAGTTTTGACCGCAGCCAAGGGTCGGTCACGCATGCGTTGTCCGGAGACGGCTGCGTCATAAGCAATCAAGGAGTTCACGCATGTCCAAACTACCCACACTCGGCGCCGCCTTGCGCCCCGAAGAATTGCCGGCCCATATCGACTGGCTGGTCGATGGCGCCCGCGACCTGGAGCTTCAGGGTTTTCACGATCCCGACGTGCTGGTTGCCGGCGATTGGAAACCTCGCGCCGCCGAGGTGCGCAAGCTCCTGGAAAACCACAAGGGCCGCCAGGGCATGCATGGCCCGCACTCGGTGCCGCTGGCCTCGAAAGATCCAGGGATGCGCGCTTTGGCGCAAGAGCGCCTGGGCCAAGCTCTCGATGTGTGTGAAGAGCTGGGGCTGACGCAGATGGTCATCCACAGCCCCTACATCCACTGGGACCAGGAGAACCTCTATCGCCTGCCCGGGCGTCGCGCGGAAAAGCTTGCCGACTTCATCGCCACGATTGAGCCCGTGATGCCACGCGTTGAGGCCCTTGGCGTGGAGATGGTGATCGAAAACGTCGAAGACCGCGACCCGGCGATCCGCCGCGACATCGTCCGCCATTTCGACAGCGCGGCGCTCAGGCTCTCCGTCGATACCGGCCACGCGTATTACGCGAACCGGATGGGCGCGGCGCCGTCGGTGGAATTGTTCGTGCGCGCGGCGGGCGAAGACCTGGCGCATCTGCATCTACAAGACGCGGACGGGCTCGCAGACCGGCACTGGGCAATTGGCGACGGCACCGTGCCGTGGCGTGCCGTCTTCGAAGAGTTGGGCCGGCTGTCGTTCAATCCCCGCCTGATCATCGAGATCCGCGACAGGACCGATGTGCTCCGCTCGGCCGAGTATCTGGCCCAGCTGGGCCTTGCCCAGTGAGGACAAAAGCCCGACGGCTAAGAAAAAAGTTCGAAGTGTCGTGGGTCGTTTGTCAAACACATTGTCGCGAACGAGTTCAATCGGGGACTAAACACAAAGGTGTCGCTCGAAGCTAGACCGGGATTATGGATCTCTTTTCTGATATTGAGGCGTGGTCGGAACTGCACCTGTGTCAAACACGCGTGCGAGGGCAAGGATCGCGACCTGGTGGCGTTTGACCAGGGTTGGCGACACACCCGCTCCACTGATTTGCCGGAAGGTCATGACGCGGTCTGCCACAAAATCATTGGCGTGCTCAGCGAGCCCTAACCTGGCGAAGCCTGAGGCGGTTCTGGAATAAACACGAAAATTCCGGTGTCGCAGGGCCGCCGGGATCATCTTGAGAGCGAGTTTCGCCAACCTGGTCCTTTTTTGTACGGGTTTACCGGTGGCTATTGCACGTCAAATGCACACGGCCCAACCCGCTGACTCCGAGGGGGAGCAGCCGGTCAACCCCATCGGCGCACATGCAATCCACCGGGGCCTTGTCCTCGATGATGCGTGGCGGGCTCGGAGGGAATGAAGGGCCGGTGATCCTGTCAGCCAAGTCGTGGCTCACGATGTCAGTATTGATTTAATGACAGTTTTCATTGAGCCAATCGATTGGAGAAATACCGAAGAAATGGCTAGTCTTTCTTGGACTTCGAATCTGATCCGCGTCAGGGCGCATGGGAAGTTGCCCCGGGCGAGGATTGTACAATCTACGAGGAGGCTACAATGCAACTGAATCGAAGACTAACACTTGCGGTGCTCGCTTCGTTTGCAGCATCGACGTTGGGCGGCGCAGCGCTGGCCGATGACCGCCCGGATCTGGTTGTGGCAGTCCCAAAGCTTGCCAGGGGACTCGAGCCGGGCATCTTCACGGGCAACGTGGATGTTCGCGTGGCCCATTCGGTTTTTGATACGCTGATCCGCCGCGATTTCGTGGCCCAGGCCGAGACCGGCGCAGCCGTCTTGATCCCGGGGCTTGCCACCTCGTGGGAGCAGATCAGCCCGACCGAGATGGTCCTGAAGCTGCGCGAAGGTGTGACCTGGCATGACGGCACCGAGTTCACCGCAGAAGATGTGGTCTTTTCCTTCGGCCAGGAGCGCGTGTACGGCGACGGCGCGCCAGCGCGCACCGCCGCGCGGATGGTTGGCCAGCTTGAGAGCGTCGAGGCCCTCGGCCCCTACGAGGTCAAGCTGACCTGGGCGGCAGTTGTCGCGGAATCCCTTATGCCGCACCGTCTGACCAACAGCTCCTGGATCGTGCAGGCCGACGCCTACAAGGAATTTGAAAAGGACGGCGTAGAGGACAAGGCCTGGATGGGCGAAGCGGTTGACGCGGTGACGTGGAACCCTACGGGCACGGGCCCCTATATCTTTGACGATTTCAAGGCCGGTGAATCGATCCGCCTCGTGTCGAACGATAACTACTTCATGGGCGCGCCTGCAGCAGCCTCGATCACCTTTGTCGAAGTCCCCGAGATCTCGAGCCGGATTGCCGGTCTGGTCAGCGGCGAGTTCGACATCGCTGCCGATCTCACCCCGGACCAACTGCCGGTTCTTGAGCGTTATGACGAGATCCAGGTCAAATCCGTGACGCGCGAAAACACCCACGTGTTGGCGTTTAACACGGCCCATCCGATGCTGTCGGACCAACGCCTGCGCGAAGCCCTGAGCCTCGGCATCAACCGGGCCGAACTGGTCGAGACCATCTGGCGCGGCACGACCGAAACCCAGCAGGGCCCGCAACTCAAGGCGTACAACGAGATGTATCTCGATGACCTGCCCGGGTTCGCCTACGACCCCGAGCGCGCCCGCGCCCTGTTGGCCGAGGCCGGATATGACGGCGGGACGATCACCCTGAGCTATGTCCCCTTCTACTACACCTTGGGCAACGAGGCGATGCAGATCCTGCAGGAGATGTGGGCCGATATTGGCGTCAATATCGAGCTGACGCCTAAGGAGAGCTGGACGGCGGTACGGACCGAAGACGTGATGATCTACGCGTGGTCGAACTCCTGGCGCTTCCCGGATCCGCTGGCTCAGCTGGACTGGTTCTTCGGGCCGAATTCGGCTATTCAGAAACGCTACAAATACTGGTCCAACGACCGCTTCGACGAGCTGATGAATGTGCTGGTAACCTCGGTGGATTTAGAAGAACGCCGCGTGGCCTTCCGCGAGGCCGCCGAGATCTACATGACAGAAATTCCGAGCACCTTCCTGTACAACGCGGCTGATATCTATGCCATCCGTGCAGGTCTTGAGTACACGCCCACGCCGCAGTTCATGGAAGACTTTCGCCCGGACAACCTGAAGATCAGCGCTTCCAAGTAACCGTTGGCGCTGCATGAAACCCAAGTAATGCCCGATGAGGGCATTCCGGAAAGGGGCGCATCAGCGCCCCTTTTGGGGACTGTCAGGAATTCTGTGCTTGAGGCCATGATGATGGAACAAGAGGAATTATCACATGGCTATCGACAAGGACGTATTGGACCGGTCGCTGGCCGCGATCCCGATGAGGTGTTTGCCAAGGACGGGTTGCTCGACGATCTGAAGAAGGCGCTTTCCGAGCGCATTCTCAGTGCCGAACTCGACGAGCATGTTGAGGATGAGCGCGCGCAAGGCAACGCCAATCGCCGCAACGGTCATTCGAAGAAGTCGGTTCTGACCAGTACGTCGAAGATGAGGCTGTCGATACCGCGCGACCGGGCCGGCACCTTTGATCCGAAGCTGATCGCCAAATACCAGCGCCGCTTCCCCGACTTCGACGACAAGATCATCTCCGCGGCATAACGGTGCGCGAGATCCGCGGCCATCTGGAGGAACTCGACGGCATCGACGTATCTCCAGACCTGATCTCGGTGGTCACCGATGCGGTGCTGGAGGAAGTGGCGGAATGGCAGAACCGCCCGCTCGACGCCTGCTTTCCACTGGTGTTCTTCGACGCGATCCGGCTCAAGATCCGGGACGAGGGCTTTGTGCGTAACAAGGCCGTCTACATCGCGCTCGGTATCCTTGCTGATGGGACGAAAGAGATCCTCGGTATCTGGATCGAGCAGACCGAGGGCGCCAAGTTCTGGCTGCGCGTCATGAACGAGCTGAAGAACCGCGACCTCAGTGACATCCTGATCGCCGTCGTCGACGGCCTGAAGGGTTTCCCCGAGGCGATTACCGCCGTGTTCCCCGATACGGTCGTCCAGACCTGTATCGTGCACCTGATCCGCCATTCGCTGCGGTTCGTGTCGTGGAAGGATCGCAAGCCCGTCGTGCCGGCGCTCAGAGCCATCTACCGGGCCAAGGATGCCGAGGCAGGGATGAAGGCCCTGGAGGCGTTCGAGGAGGCCGGCCCGTGGGGACAGCGATATCCGGCGATCGCCCTGAGCTGGCGGCGCAACTGGGAGCACGTCGTGCCGTTCTTCGCTTTCCCCGAAGGCGTCCGCCGGATCATCTACACCACGAATGCCATCGAGGCGCTGAACTCCAAACTGCGGCGTGCCGTTCGTACCAGGGGTCACTTCCCCACTGACGATGCGGCGATGAAGCTGCTATATCTGGTCTTGAACCACGCGGCCGAGGAATGGAAGCGACCACCGCGCGAATGGTTCAAGGCCAGAACACAGTTCGCCGTCAACTTCGGCGAACGGCTCGTCAGCCAATGACGAAAACGGCCTCAAGCACAAAACTTCCGACAGTCCCCCTTTTGCAAGTCGCCGGGCTGTCGGTCTTTGTTCACACACCGAAAGGGCGGCTTCCTGCCGTCGAGGACGTGAGTTTCGACATCGCCGAGGGCGAAACCCTGTGCCTTGTCGGCGAGAGTGCCTCGGGAAAGAGCCTGACCGCGCTGAGCATCCTCGGATTGCATGGCGAGTTGGTGCAGGCGGTCGGCGAGATCACGCTGCGCGGACGATCCCTTTTGGGGTTGAGCGATGCCGAGTTTGCCGCTGTGCGCGGCCGTGAGATCGCGATGATCTTTCAGGAAGCGATCCCGGCATTGAACCCGGTGCAAACCGTCGGGCGCCAGTTGGTCGAGGCGATCAGGTCCCACCGTTCCGGGTCGAAACGGGCAGCTCTCGAACAGGCGGCCCAGCTTCTTGCCTCCGTCGGCATCCGGCAGCCCGCGCGGTGCTTGCGGAGCTATCCGCACGCGCTTTCGGGCGGCATGGCTCAGCGCGCGATGATCGCCATGGCTCTGGCGGCAAGTCCCGTGCTGCTGATCGCGGACGAGCCGACCACGGCGCTTGATGTCACGATCCAGGCGCAGATCCTCGACCTGCTGCAGGCGCTTCGCGCCTCCCACGGCCTCGCGATGCTGCTGATCAGCCATGATATGGGCGTGGTTGCCGAAATGGCTGACAGGGTCGCGGTGATGTATGCGGGGCGTATTGTCGAGATCGCGCCGGTTGAGGCGCTTTTCGACATGCCCCTGCATCCCTACAGTCAGGCGCTTTTGGCCGCGCGGCCGTCCTTTGAGACTGGCCAGCGCCAGAAACCGACTTCCGGTGAAACGCCGGGCCTCGACGGGCGCGGCGCGGGCTGCGCCTTCGCACCGCGCTGTTTGCGGGCGAGCGCGGTATGCCGAACAACCGTTCCGCCGGCTCAAATCCGAAATGGACGGCGCTTCGCCTGCCATAACCCTCTGGATGCGCTGTCATGACGGTCAGAGTGATCGAGGGAAGCGGTCTCGTCCGACGCTACGCGACGCCGCGCCAGTGGCCGTGGGGGAGCCGCGCCGAGACCCGGGCGGTCGACGGCGTCGACATTCGCATCAACGCAGGAGAGATTGTCGGCCTGATCGGCGAGAGCGGGTCGGGCAAAAGCACGATCGGGCGTCTGCTCCTTGGGTTGGAGGCGCCGGATGTGGGTACGGTCCGGGTCGATGGGACGGCGATGCCCCCGCGGCACGCGCCACAATGGCGGAGCCTGCGCCGCGACATCCAGATGATCTTTCAGGACCCGCACAGCGCGCTTGACCCGCGCGCGCGCATTCTCGATCAGGTCGCGGAACCGCTCGACATCTTCGACATCGGAGCGCCTGAAAGCCGCAGGGAGCGCGCTGCCGACGCGCTTGCCGAGGTTGGTCTGAACACGGCAGTGTTGGATCAGTTCCCATCTGCGCTCAGCGGCGGACAGAAACAGCGCGTGGTCATCGCCCGGGCGCTTGTGCTGCGCCCTCGCTTCCTCGTATGCGACGAGCCGGTCTCAGCCCTGGACGTCAGCGTCGGCGCCCAGATCGTCGAATTGCTCGCGACGGTGCAACGCCAGCATGGGATGAGCCTCTTGGTCGTGTCGCACGACCTGTCGCTGGTGCGCAGCCTCGTCAACCGGGTGTGCGTCGTCTATGCCGGCCGCATCGTCGAGAAAGCCGCGACGGACGACCTGTTTCGCCATCCGCGCCATCCCTATACCCGCTTGCTGATCGACTCGGTTCCGGTCGCCGACCCGCGGCGGCGCAAGCGGCGCGCCCGGGCGCAGGGGCTGGCCTCAGAGCCCTCCGCGTCAGACCATGGCTGCGCCTTTGCCCCGCGGTGCTCCAGGCGCCTGCCGGTCTGCACGCAAGAGGCCCCGCAACTGAAAGTCGCGGGCGCTCATTTCGCGGCCTGTCACAATCCCGCTCCGGTCGAGGAGACGAAATGATGCCGAACTTTCTGTTGATGCGAGCGCTGCGGGGTTTGCTGACAGTCTGGGGCCTGCTGACCTTCGTCTTTGTCATGCTGCGCCTTTCGGGCGACCCGCTTGACGCGCTTCTTGGCGATGATGCTCCGCCCGACCTGGTGGATTACTACACGGCGCTCTACGGTCTCGATCGGCCCATTTGGGAGCAGTATTTGCGCTACTTCGCCGGATTGCTGCAGGGAGATTGGGGCACGTCGTTCCGCGATGGCCGCGATGCGCTCGAGGTCGTGCTGGAGCGGGTGCCTGCCACGCTGCAGCTTGGCTTTGCGGCCTTTGTGTTCAGCCTGTGTCTCGGGATTCCGCTGGGCATTTTGGCCGCGCTATACCGTAACTCGTTGCTGGACCGCTTTGCCATGGGCTTTTCGGTTCTCGGCTTTGCGCTGCCGAATTTCTTCATGGGGATACTTCTTATCCTGCTGTTTTCGCTGACCTGGCGCCTTCTTCCCAGCTCTGGGATGCTCACACCGGCGCATTTCATAATGCCCGTCATCACACTCGGCACGGCAGGTGCCGGAAGCATTGCCCGATTTGCCCGCTCGTCCATGCTCGACGTGCTCAATCGGCCCTATATGCGGACAGCGCAATCCAAAGGCCTTAGGCGCGCCCGGCGCATTGCCTGGCATGCGGTCCCAAATGCGGCCATTCCGGTGGTCACGCTGTTGGGCTTTCGGCTGGGCGACATGATCGCGGGTTCCGTGGTGGTCGAGGCGGTCTTTGCCTGGCCGGGTGTCGGCCGCCTGCTCGTCAACGCCGTCACGGCGCGAGAGCTGGCGATCGTGCAGGCCATCATCGTGCTTGTCACGCTAACCATGGTCACGGCGAATTTTCTGGTCGACCTGCTTTATGGCTGGCTCGACCCACGCCAACGCAGCCGGAGCGCGCGTGATGGATCCTGAAACCTCGCTCCTGCGCCAGCCGGGTTTTCTGACCCTCCCGCGACCGCCCAAAACCGTCCGCCTGGCACTTGGCCTGCTGTTGGTGATGTGCCTGTGCGGTGTTTTCGCAAGTCTGCTGGCGCCTTACGATTTCGTGGACCAGAACCTGCGCAATCGCTTCGTCCCGCCTGTCGGCCTCGGCGGGGATTGGGCGCATCCGTTGGGGACGGATGCATTGGGGCGCGACGTGCTCAGCCGGCTCTTTTTCGCGATCCGCGTCAGTCTCGGCATCGCCCTTCTCGGAACCCTGATTGGCGCGGTCCTGGGAACGTTCCTTGGCTTCGTCGCGGCCCATGCGCATGGCTGGCTGGGGGGGCTGATCATGGCGCTCGTCGACGCACAGGCGGCGCTGCCGTTCCAGATCCTGGTGCTGGGTGCGCTAGCGCTTTTCGGAAACGAGCTGTGGCTGTTTATCGGGCTCGTCGGCCTTGCCGGATGGGAGACCTATGCCCGGCTGGTTCGGGGATCCGTGCTCGCCGCTCAACAGGAAGGGTATGTCTCGGCGCTCAGCGCACTGGGCGCGGGGCCATGGCGGCTTTACGCAAAGCACGTCTTGCCCAATGTCGCAAGTATCCTGATCGTGCAGCTCAGTCTGAATTTCCCCTCGACCATCCTGCTCGAAACCGCTCTCAGCTTTCTCGGACTCGGCATTCAAGCGCCGCTCACAAGCCTCGGGGAAATGCTTGGATCGGGGCGCGATCACCTCCTTCTGGCATGGTGGGTCGCCGTCATTCCCGGCGTGACGATCTTCCTGATCACCTTGGCCATGAGCCTTGTCGGGGATTGGCTGCGCGACGTGTTGGACCCCGAGGTGAGTGATCAGTGATGAACTGAAATCACGCTGCTGAACCATTCATTTGCGAGGAAGCATTCTTTGGCCGCGTAGCAGTAAACTTGAGAAAGATATTTTCGGCTGCACGGAAACTCAAGGGTCGGTCACATGGGTTGTCCGGAGACGGCTGGGTCATAAGCAATCAAGGAGTTCACGCATGTCCAAACTACCCACGCTCGGCGCCGCCTTGCGCCCCGAAGAATTGCCCCCCCATATCGACTGGCTGGTCGATGGCGCCCGCGACCTGGAGCTTCAGGGTTTTCACTATCCCGACGTGCTGGTTGCCGGCGATTGGAAACCTCGCGCCGCCGAGGTGCGCAAGCTCCTGGAAAACCACAAGGGCCGCCAGGGCATGCATGGCCCGCACTCGGTGCCGCTGGCCTCGGAAGATCCAGGGATGCGCGCTTTGGCACAAGAGCGCCTGGGCCAATGTCTCGATGTGTGTGAAGAGCTGGGGCTGACGCAGATGGTCATCCACAGCCCCTACATCCACTGGGACCAGGAGAACCTCTATCGCCTGCCCGGGTATCGCGCGGAAAAGCTTGCCGACTTCATCGCCACGATTGAGCCCGTGATGCCACGCGTTGAGGCCCTTGGCGTGGAGATGGTGGTCGAAAACGTCGAAGACCGCGACCCGGCGATCCGCCGCGACATCGTCCGCCATTTCGACAGCGCGGCGCTCAGGCTCTCCGTCGATACCGGCCACGCGTATTACGCGAACCGGATGGGCGCGGCGCCGTCGGTGGAATTGTTCGTGCGCGCGGCGGGCGAAGACCTGGCGCATCTGCATCTACAAGACGCAGACGGGCTCGCAGACCGGCACTGGGCAATTGGCGACGGCACCGTGCCGTGGCGTGCCGTCTTCGAAGAGTTGGGCCGGCTGTCGTTCAATCCCCGCCTGATCATCGAGATCCGCGACAGGACCGATGTGCTCCGCTCGGCCGAGTATCTGGTGCAGCTGGGCCTTGCCCAGTGAGGACAAAAGCCCGACGGCTAAGAAAAAAGTTCGAAGTGTCGTGGGTAGTTTGTCAAACACATTGTCGCGAACGAGTTCATTCGGGGACTAAACACAAAGGTGTCGCTCGAAGCTAGACCGGGATTATGGATCTCTTTTCTGATATTGAGGCGTGGTCGGAACTGCACCTGTGTCAAACACGCGTGCAAGGGCAAGGATCGCGACCTGGTGGCGTTTGACCAGGGTTGGCGACACACCCGCTCCACTGATTTGCCGGAAGGTCATGACGTGGTCTGCCACAAAATCATTGGCGTGCTCAGCGAGCCCTAACCTGGCGAAGCCTGGGGCGGTTCTGGAATAAACACGAGATTTCCAGTGTAGCAGAGCTGCCGGGATCATCTTGAGAGCGAGTTTCGCCAACCTGGTCCTTTTTTTTACGGGTTTGCCGGTGGCTATTGCACGTCAAATGCACACGGCCCAACCCGCTGGCTCCGGGGGGGAGCAGCCGGTCAACCCCATCGGCGCACATGCAATCCACCGGGGCCTTGTCCTCGATGATGCGTGGCGGGCTCGGAGGGAATGAAGGGACGGCGACCCTGTCAGCCAAGTCGTGGCTCACGATGTCAGTATTGATTTAATGACAGTTTGCATTGAGTCAATCGATTGGAGAAATACCGAAGAAATAGTTAGCCTTTCTTGGACGTCGAATCTGGTCCGTGTCAACAACTTCCGGGACCATTGCCTCCTCGTGAAGCGCGGTCCTGTCAGACGCACGTATCAGAACAGGGCGAACAGGGCGGCCCGCCGTTTTAACCAGCAACGACTTGCGGAGGGTTTAGCCACCGGACGCAACAAGTCAACGTGGAGGAATGAACCCATGAGGAAATTTGGAAAAATATCAACTGGCGCACTGGTTGCGCTGGTTATGGCCGCCCCGCTGCCAGTCGCCGCCGCGGAGATCGTGATCGGCGTTGCGTCGGTTCGAAAAGGGCACGACAACCGCACCGAAACGTCGAACGCGTCCACTGGCATCTTCTATGCCATCCACGAGGCGCTGATCGAACGCGATGCGTTCCAGCCGGGCGTGTTCATCCCCGGTCTTGCGACCGAATGGGAGATGATCGACGACGACACCATGGAGCTGAAGCTGCGGGAAGGCGTGACCTTCCACAACGGCGACACCATGGATGCCTACGACGTCGAAGCCTCGCTCGATCCGATCATCAAGCTGGAAAACAAGCGCTACCGCAACCCGCACGGCAAAATGTTCTACAACTTCGAGGATGTTGAAGTGGTGGACGACATGACCGTTCGCATCCACACCAAGCGCCCCGACGCGCTGATGGAGACGCTTCTGTCCGTGCGCAATGCCGGCATCCGCTCGTTGGACCGGATCAATGACGGCCAGGAAGATCAGCACGGCCTGCATCCGATCGGCGCTGGCCCTTACAAGGTCGCCAGCATCGTGCCGGGCGAGAGCGTGATGCTCGAGCGCTTTGACGATTACTGGGGTGAGCCGGCGCCCTTCGACAAGGTGACCTTCACGCGCATCCCGGAAGTCTCGACCCGCATCACCGCGCTGGTAAACGGCGAAGTGGACATTGTCTCGGAAATCCCTCCGGATCAGTACGCGCTGATCGACAACGAAACGGGGCTGAAGCGCGTTGAAGTCACCTATCCGATGTACCACGTGTACCTCTTCAACAACGCCCACCCGGTGACCTCGGACGTGAAACTGCGCCAGGCGCTCACCCACGCGATCGACTATGAAGGCCTGGTCGAGGCGCTGTTTAGCGGTCAGGGCATGGCCCCGGGGGGGATGCAGTACAAGCAGGTGGGCGAGACGTACAACCCCGATCTCGACATCTTCAACTACGATCTCGAACGCGCTCGCGAACTGCTGGCCGAGTCGGACTACGGCGGCGAGGATGTCGAAATCACCATCTACCCCAACTACTATCTCTACGGTGAGCTTGCTGCCCAGGCGATCCAGGATATGTGGCAGGACATCGGCGTCAACGTAAAGCTCGTTCATATCCCGGTCGGTGGGCTTACGGTCGACAAGGACCCCGGCACCATGGTGCGCAATTGGTCGATACCGATGTTGTACGGCGACATCATGGGTGTGATGGACAATGCGCTGACGGAAGACGGCTGGGCCTCGAAGCGCGGGTATTTCGACCCCTATGCCGATCCGCGCTGGCTGGAATACTACGAGGTCGCCCGCTTCGGCCAGACCGTAGAAGAGCGCAAAGAGGCCTACGCTAAGCTGCACGACGTCTTCAGCGACCTCGCGCCGCTCATCGCGCTCTACCAGCCTGCGGACTCTTACGCGATGCGTGCGGATATCGACTTTGAGATCCCAACCGCGCTGCGCCCGTTCACGCTGCCGCTGCGCGCGGGTCAAATCACTGTCGGCGAGTAACGCTGCAATGGCTTGGGCGGGTCCTGCCACCCGCCCGGCTGCCTTTGCCAACGCGATACTCGGAACGGGCCTTTCAGATGATCCTTGGATCGTGCCCTGCAATCCGAACATGTCGGGCAACCTGAGCTCGATGGATGTGGCGGGCCGGATTGCGGGCGGCGATCCCGATCATTTCGTGTACGGCGACAAGCTTGTGCAGGAAAATTTCTCGTGCCTGATCCATGGCATGCAAGTGAATGTCGCCTTGTCGGTGCTGGGCGTGGCGATAACGAAAGCCGGAGATGATGCGCTCGCGTAACATTTTGACGTGCCGGCGAAGGCAGGCGCCAAAGTGGTTGTGGTCACCGCCACGGACAAGCTGTGCAAACAGTTCGGCAACGACCTCGACTTTTCCAAGTGCCATGTGTGCTTCTCGTCCCAAATTGCGGACAGGTGCACGATGGAGGAGAACGGGATTGAAGACGGGCTGGATTTCCGCGGCCAGCCGCTGTTTGACATGTAATTCGAAGAGCTGGCGCTGTTCGTACTCGACGAAGACATCGAGGCTTTTTGACAGGATGACCGCTTTGGGGCTGCCCTATCCTTTGTTCGGCGAACATGTGCGGCGCAAATGTGCGGCGGAACTGGACGCGTTCGTAAAAGCGCTTCGTTCAAAGGAACCATCGACGCCGAGCTTCGCGGATGGACGGCGGGGGCTCTGCATTTGGCCGATACATCCCGCCAGTCGCACAAGAACAACGCTCAGGGTTCGAGCATGTTGCCTTGGGTCAGGAAACCTCCTCTAAACAGTCTGGTTACACAGCAGGATCAGTGATGGAAGAAAGAAACTTTTTCGAACGGCTGGTAGACATCAGCCCGGGGATGGAAATCTGGTGGGATTCTTCTCCCGTCGTTTTCGGGAATTGGTGCAAGAAAATGCTCGACAAGGCAGATCCGGCGGACCGTGATCTGCTGCAAACGCAATTCAGCCGAATGTACGACAAAGACAATCCCCAAAATCAGTTGTTTCGGGGTGTGACCACCAATCCGCCGCTTTCGCTGCAGGCGATTCAAACCAATCCTGCATATTGGATAGGGGTCGCCAAGGATATCGTATCCGAAAATCCGGGACTGGACAGAGAGGGCCTTTTTTGGAAGCTCTACAAAACGGTCGTGAAAGCTGGCTCGGAGATGTACCTGCCGCTGTTTGAGGCCAGTGGATACAAGGAAGGCTACCTTTCCGGGCAGGTCGATCCGCGCAGTGTGTTCGACAAGGATGCGATGATCAGGCAGGCCGAAGAAATCGCGGCTATCAATCCCAACGTGATGGTAAAAATCCCTGGTTCCAAGCAGGGTTATGAAGTGATCGAGTATCTGACGTCCAAAGGCATTCCCACCAATAATACCCTGAGCTTTGTCCTGACCCAGTTGGTTGACTGTACCGACAGCGTCGAACGCGGTCTGGAAACCGCCAGAAGGAACGGTGTGGACCTGGGCCGGTGGCGGTCGGTCATCACCCACATGGAGGGGAGATTCGGGAATCTCGGCGGACTCAAAGACCTTGCCCAAGAAGAAGGCGTGGAACTGACCGATGGCGAAATCCGATTGGCAGAACTGGCGGTTTTCAAGAAGGCTTACAAGTATTTGCTAGACAATGATCGATCGAGCAAAATGCTTGCATGCTCTCTAATCGTTGGGCCGACCGTAGACGGGGAAAACCGTGTCTGGCACCTCGAAGAAAAGGCCGGCGCCAATGTTGTCGTGACATGTCCGCCCACGTTTATTGACAAGGTTCTTTTTTTGCCTGGCGTTGAAAAGATATCGTTCGATAAAGACCGAATTCTTGAAGACATCCCGGGCAAACTCATGGAAAAGCTCATGCGGGTACCGTATTTTGAACGAGGATATGCTGAAGATGGCTATACCCGTGATGAATACAATACTATTCCCGCACTTCAGCGAACCGCCGAGCAATTCTCAAAAGCGACCGACGAAATGGTGGATTTTGCAGGCAAATGCCTAGGATGATGTATAATTCTTACCAAAGGCAAAGGCCACTCCGAGGCAACGTTCAGCATTGTTCAAATGGTTTCTCATTGAGCATGACTTGCATATCGCGGTACCGAGGCGGATTCCGTTTACCGGGATCTCGGCGATCCGCCGGCGGTTCCACGGGACGCGCGAAGAGATGTTTGTGGCCGAAGACCTCAGTGCCTGAACGAGCGGTCGTCGGCCGGGAGAGTTCAGATTGTGAGACAGGGTTGCCAGCGGTGATCGAGGACATCCATGCTCGTCTGGCATACGGCGAGAAGCCGTGATGTCCAGGTCGCAATCGGCTCTGCGATCGGTGTACAGCCTGGTTGGATATGGAGTGCGTTATGACTGAAGGCTCGAACAGCCGGCCGGTCGTCGGTGCCGCCGTGTGGGCGGATGATTTGGAGCTTATCGACGGTCTGCCAGCATTTCTCATGGACAGCGACCGTGACGTGGAAATCCGGGATTTCTACCTGGTTGACGCCCTGCGCACCGATTGGTCGCAGCTCGTCGAGACGGTGCGGGTTAAGCTTGATGGTCATCGCGGCCGTGTCGGCATCCACGGACCGGGCAAGGGATTCCAACTGGACGCCCACGATCCCGACATTCGCGCTATCGCCCAGGCGCGCCTTCATGCGGGTCTCGATGCATGCCTGGCGGTTACGGGGAGCTCCGGGACCGGCCATATGGTGGTCCACAGTCCTTACAGGACGTGGGATTGGCACAATTTGGACCGCGGCCCGGGTGAACGTGCGAACAAGGTCGAGCGCGTTCACGAAACGCTGAGGGAGGTTGTCAAGCGGGCCGAAGACGAAGGCGTCGTGATCGTGATCGAGAATGTTGAAGACAAGGACCCGCGCGACCGCGTTGCGCTGGCCCGCTCATTCGATAGCCCGGCCGTCAAAGTGTCACTGGACACCGGCCATGCCCACTATGCTCACGGTGCAACTGGAGCGCCGCCGGTGGATCACTATGTTCGGGCCGCCGGCGCGATGCTGTCCCATGTGCACCTTCAGGACAGCGACGGTTTCGCCGATCGGCACTGGCAGATTGGCCGCGGTTCCATCATGTGGCACTCGGTTTTCGGTGCCCTGGCGGAGTTGCCGGACATGCCAAGGCTTCTGCTGGAGCTTAGGGAGGCGGCGGATTTATTGCCATCCGCAAAATGGTTGGCGGAGGTCGGGCTTGCCGATTAGGAGTGACATTCGGAAAAATCGTTTCACTTTTCTGGTGGTTAACCTGGCCGCTTCATCGGCTGTACACGCAATTGACATCCGGAATATGAGCGGTTTTTTCGGCCAAAACTGAACGGTGAGACATGGAATACGAACCGCTTTCTGAAGTTCGGGAAAACCTGAAAGTCCAATGGTACCGTTCCAGGCTGGCTCCGGCGCGGTTTCGCGAGCTTTCAAAGCGTAGCGACCGGCAGGGCTGGATGCAGGCCGGCGGGCACTTCGGCCTCTTCTGCCTCACGGGTGCGGCGGTTTATCTGACCTGGGCGCAAGGCCTCTGGATCGCCTTTCTGTTGGCGCTGTTCGCCCACGGTACGGTCGCAAGCTTCTTCAGCGGCACCGCTGTCCACGAACTCGGCCACGGAACGGTGTTCAAAACCAAGCGGCTCAACGGGTTTTTCCTGTATCTCTTCAGCCTGATCAGCTGGTGGAACCCGTTCGACTATGCGGCCAGTCACACCCATCACCACCGCTACACGTTGCATCCGGAGGGCGACCGTGAAGTCCTGCTGCCTCTGCACCCCAACGTGGGCCGAACCTTCCTTCTGCAGCTTTTCACGGTCAACCTCCTGACCCAGCCGGGACGCACATTCAGCAAGGGCGGGATTCTGTCGGCGATCTGGGTCACGATACTCGATGCGGTCGGCAAGGTCGGTTCGACCGAGATCCCGGCCAACGAGTGGCGGCAGGCGCTCCACGACGACCAGCCGGACCAGCACCGCCGCTCGAGGTGGTGGTCGCGCACGCAACTGGCGTTCCACGGGGCGGTGCTCGTCGTGTCGATCCCGACCGGCTTCTGGGTCGTGCCGCTCATCATCACCATTCCCAGCTTTATCGCGATTTGGCTCAGTTACTTCGTCGGCCTGCCCCAGCATTGCGGGCTGATGGAGCACACGACCGACTTCCGCAAGAGCACGCGGTCGATGCACCTGCCCAGGTTCGTGGAATTCCTCTACTGGCACATGAACTGGCACACCGAGCATCACATGTATGCCGGCATCCCCTGCTACAATCTTCCCGCACTGGCAGCCGAGATCAAGGACGACATGCCCGAACCGCGCAGTCTGCGTGGAGCCTGGCGCGAGATGCTCGACATATGGGAGCGCCAGAAGTTCGATCCGGATTACACTTTCGACACGCCCCTGCCGGCCACGGCGCAGACCGAGAGGCGCGGGAGGGCGGAGGCCGGAGAATCCTCGATAGGTGACCTGGCACCCAGGGAACTGGCTTCGGACAAGGCGCAAGCCTGATTTTCAACCGATCTTCAAGGTGACGGGCTGGACAATGGGCCGTGATACGGAACTCGGCCTGCGATCAAGCCCGCCGCAGGAAATGACGGCCCCGGGCTTCGTAACCCTCTTCTGACCGGGCGTTCAAATTTTCGCACGGGCAGTATGGAGGGTATCCGGGCGCCGGCTCAACGTGGTGCCGCAGGACAGAGGCGAGGCGGCGGCGGGAACTCGGATGTGAGCTGCAGATCCCCGGTTCGCGGATTTCCCCAGCCACCGTTGCGACGCGCGCGTGTGGCCGGGCCTGGCCGTCTTCCCACGGCCAGCCGGGTGGCAGCCGGCCGGGAAAGCCGTCATGGCCAGCCATGTCCTGGCAGGCAGGGCCAATGACAATTCGCGTGCGATATGCCATGCGTTTTCGTCGACGGGCAAACCGGGGATGACCGACGTGGACGGAACAGTTGAACGGGCGCTCACATCGAGCCATTGGGGAATCGGGCTTGTCACAACGGTCGATGGCCGGGTGACGTCGGTCCGGGGACATCCGTCCGACCCGGATCCGTCCCCGCTGAACGACAACATCGCCGGCAGCCTGAACGGGACCGCGCGGATACTCAACCCCGCGGTCCGTGCCGGTTGGCTGGAAGGCCGGGGCGGAGAGCGCGGGCGCGACCCTTTCGTCGAGGTCTCGTGGGACGAAGTCATTGACCTGATTGCCGGAGAGCTGGAACGTGTCCGGTCGCAGCACGGCAACGAGGCCATCTTCGCGGGCTCGTACGGGTGGGCGAGCGCCGGACGCTTTCATCATGCCCAGTCCCAGCTCAAGCGATTCCTGAATGTCCAGGGCGGTTTCGTCAGCTCGAAAGGGAACTACAGCTTCAATGCAGCGCTGGTCGCTCTTCCGCACATCGTCGGTGACGGTTTTCGGCAGCATGTTGCCGACGCCACCCGGTGGTCGGTGATCTCCAGGCATTGCGACCTCGTGGTGCTGTTCGGCGGATTGCCGATGCGAAACATGCAGATCTGCGACGGGGGCGCGTCGAGGCACAGGATGGCGGGCAATCTCGACGACTGCGTCCGGAACGGCGTCCGGTTCGTCAACATCAGCCCGCTCAGGAGCGATGTCGATTCCCGGCTTGATGCCGAGTGGCTTCCTCCACGCCCGGGCACCGATACCGCGATCATGATGGGAGTCGCGCATACCCTGGTCACCGAAGGCCTGCACGATCGGGAATTCCTCGATCGCTACACGGTCGGCTTCGAGAAGGTTTCAGCCTATCTCTGCGGGGAATCCGATGGCGTGCCCAAGGATGCCGAATGGGCCTCGCGGCTGTCGGGGATCGATGCCGAAAGGATCCGTCGACTGGCCCGGGAAATGGCTGGCGGGCGCACGATGATCGGTTGCGCCGCCGGCCTTCAACGCGCCGACCATGGCGAGCAACCGTTGTGGATGACCGTGACCGTCGCGGCGATCCTGGGCCAAATCGGGCTTCCCGGAGGCGGGTACACGATTGGCTACGGTGTCAATGGGCACATCGGCAATATCGGTCGACCTTTTCGATGGGGATCGTTCCCCCAAGGCGAAAACCGTGTCGAGACCTTCATTCCGGTCGCGATGATCTCGGAGATGCTGCTCAACCCTCTGGCCAGTTATCGCTACGAAGGCAGGACACTCCGGTTTCCGGACATTCGCATGGTCTGGTGGGCTGGCGGCAACCCGTTCCACCATCACCAGGATCTGAATCGCCTGCGCAGGGCGTTCCAGAAACCGGAGACCATCATCGTCAACGAGGTCAACTGGACCGCGACCGCCCGGCACGCGGACATCGTCCTGCCCGTTGCGGCCCCGCTCGAGCGGTCCGATTTCGGTGCCGGCCAGTCCGACAACATCCTCGTTCCGATGCCCCGGATCACCCGGCCTCCCGGAAACGCGCGGGTTGAATTCGAGATCTACGCCGAGTTGTCGGAACGGCTCGGTTCGCGGGACGAATTCACCGGCGGCCTGTCGGCCGATGGCTGGCTCGGGCGTCTTTGGGAGGAAACCCGCGACGCGGGACGGAACGCGGGAGTCGAACTTCCGGACTGGAAAGCCTTCATGGCCGGCGACATCGTCGAACTGCCCGATCCTTCGCCGGACAGGGTCTTTCTCTCGGAGTTCAGGGCGGATCCCGAGGCCTGCCCGCGTCCGACGCCGAGCGGCAGGATCGAGCTTTTTTCGGAGACCGTCGCTGGATTCGACCTTCCGGATTGCCCCGGGCACGCGTTCTGGAACCAGCCGTGCTCCCGGGGGTCCGTGACGGCCGGGGATGAGTTTCCACTGGCCTTGATCTCCGGTCAACCCGGCACCAGGCTTCACAGCCAGCATGACAACGGTGCTCTCAGCATGTCTCGAAAGATTGCCGGGCGGGAGCCTGTCCTGGTCCATCCGGACGATGCAGGAGCACGCGGGATCGCTGACGGGGACGTCGTCGAGCTTTTCAACGATCGTGGCCGCTGCCTTGCGGGTGCCCGCGTGAGCGGGGACGTCAGGAAAGGGGTCGTGTTTCTGTGGACCGGTGCCTGGTACGATCCGGATCTCGATCACCCCGAACATCGTGACCGGCATGGAAATCCCAATGTCCTGACCCATGATCTCCGGACATCCGAGTTCAGCCAGAGCCCGGCAGCTCATTCGGCGATGGTGGACATGCGGAAGTTTGAAGGGGAACTGCCCGGAGTCGAGGCGCACCTGCCGCCACCTTTTGTCATGCGGTCAAGCAAGCACGGGGATTCCCTTGACCCGAGTTCCCGAAGGCAGGATCGCACAGGTTGATTCAACCCTGTCGAAGGGCCCTTTGATCTCGAAGCCCTTCCGGTATCTTCGTCGACGCCGGGGTTCCCGGTACTTTTCCGCGATCCCGGAATGACGGGTTGGAATTTTCACCGCCTGCTGCAGATGCTGACGAAACCTGGTTGCGCGAAACGGACTCCGAACAGCGTCTGCGGTGCCATGCTCCGGACCTGGCTGGTCGGGCAGGTGAGAAATCGCCCTGCGTGTTCAACCGAGATGACGATCACCTCGGTTGCCCGGTTGGAGTAAGACATGGAGAGGACCAGTCGACGCGGTCATGCGGTCGATCGGGGAGAATTCCGCGAACTTTTCTACCGTCTCTGGAGCGGCATCATGCTGCCGATCGGCGAGACCAACGGCGCGCTGGGGTGTCGGTGCCGGATATCAATCTCGGGAAAGCGGGTTGGAACGGATCGGTGCCCGCCTTCGGAACGCTCTTTGCTCCGTATTGAATCAGTTGCGTTAGCAGGGCGCGTCCGCCTTGACGGACCGGTGCCGTCCTTTCGGGATGAGGGTGGTCCGTCATGCGGGCCTTCAGCCGTTTTCCCGAACTGTCCTGCCTTCCGCGCCTTTGTCATGTTCCCCGTCTTCGACATGCTCGACCGGACCGTCTATTCGAACCCAGTCGGAGTGCCTATCCGTCAAATGCGCGGCTTCGAATCCCATGTCCTGCAGTGTCGCCACCGTGAGCGATGACCTCCAGCCGCTCGCGCAGTGGAAGATGAACTTGCGGTCTTCTCCGAAGATCGGCCTGAAATACGGACTACCGGGATCAATCCAGAACTCGACCATGCCACGCGGTGCATGGAAACTGCCCGGAATCCACCCGCTTCGCTGGCGTTCGCGGATGTCGCGGATGTCGACAACGACCACTTCGGGGTCGTCGTAAATCGACAAGAGCGCTTCCGTATCGATTTCCTCGATCCTGGAGCGCGCCTCGGCGACCATCTCCGCAACAGTCTTCTTGAGGCGTCATCCTTATTGTCGCCGGATGGACGGTAGATACAGGACGGGCCTACCCTAGGTGTGGTGGCTTGAAACCGGCGCTCCGCAAATGGCGGCTACGGTATCAACAGGCGGGTATCGCAGGCCCGCGGGATCGCGGCCATCGCCTTTACCGATCGCATGGATGGAATGTATGTGAGGCCGAGGAGGAGCAGATTGTCACGCTCCGACGAAGCCGGAAACGCGGGATCAAGCGGTTGCGAAACGGGTGACGCCAACGGTTCGGATTGCGTTTCGCGGATGACACGATCCACATGGTTCTCTGCCGCCATGGGCTCAGTCGCCTGAAACGGCATGGACTCGTTTTCAAGAAATGCGGGAAGGTGTATTCACGGCCTGTGCCCGGCGACCGAGTGCGACCCTCGAAGATGCACATGGCAATGTCCCGTGATCACCGCGTGGTGGACGGGGACGGGGCCGATCGAAGGCAACCCTGCTCTCAATCGTTGACCTGGCCCGGATTGACGAAGGCGTACCCGCCTGGACGCGAGCCGCAGTTGCCAAGCCCAAATAGGCACGGACGCCGCGCAGCGACTTCTCCCAACCCTCTACGATCGAAGTGGCAAGCTGCTGGAAATCCTGGATCAGTGGCCGGTTGCGGCGCGATTTCAGGCAGGTGCTTTAGGCGCGCGTGAACATTTCGGAATCCGTGACCAATAGCGGTCGCAGTTCCGGGTGCGGCGCGAATTCCGCCTCGGAAATGACGCCGATGCCGAGCCCGCGGATGATCGCTTCACGCAGACCCTCGCGGCTCTCGATCTCAAAGACCGGTTCCCGCGTCGCGCCTGCGTGGTCGCGGCGCTGTTGAAGGCCGCCTGGGTGGTGGAAGCAGAAGCCCTCTCAGAGACGGTTGATGTTCCCGCCGATCTCTGGAAGCGAGGAGACGCTTCCCAAGAGATCGCGCGTATAAGGATGCCTCGGCGCTTCAAACAGTTGTTCGGTCTGCCCGGTTTCGACGATCTCCCCGTCCTTCATGACGGCGACGCGTTCACAAAGCTCCCGCACCACCCAGAGGTCATGGGAGATGAACACCATCGTCAAACCGAGGTCGTCGTGCAGCGCATTCAACAGATCGAGGATCTGCGCCTGAATGGAAACATCCAGCGCCGAAACAGGTTCGTCGGCGATGAGAATCTCAGGTTCAATCACGAGGCTGCGCGCAATGTTGACGCGCTGGCGCTCGCCACCCGACAGCATGTGCGGAAAGCGACTTGCGAACTCGGGATTCAGACCCACCTGCTCGAGTGCCGCGCGCACGCGCGCATCGCGGTCATCGGGTTTGCCAATGCGATGGACGTCCAGTCCTTCCCACACGGACCGTCCGACGGCCATGCGCGGATCGAGCGAAGCAGCGGTATCCTGAAACACCACCTGTACTTTGCGCCGGAATCGTATGGCCTCGTCACGGTTGAGCCGAAACGGGTTCCGGCCACCAACGCGTAGTGTCCCCGCGGTCGGGCTCTGCAGCCCGAGGATCACACGGCCAAGGGTTGTCTTGCCCGAACCCGACTCCCCGACGATGCCGAGCCGCTCTCCCGGATATACGGAAAGATCGACCGACCGGAGCGCGTACACGGGTGGGGTTTTGCGGAACATGGCGCCACCGAACGTCACGGAGATACCGCTGGCCCGGATGAGGGGATTGTCCGATAGCCGCGTCGCCTTCGGCCCGCGCGCGGGGCGCAGACGGCGGCCGGGGAGGCTTGCGAGCAGGTGTTTCGTGTAATCGTGTTGGGGCGCACCAAAGATTTCGCGGGTTGGCGCGATTTCAACGATTTGTCCCTGATTCATGACCGCCACCCGGTCGGCGATTTCCGCGACAATGGTGAGATCGTGGGTGATAAACAGCATCGCCATGCGGGATTCGACCTGAATGTCCTTCAGGATCCGCAGCAGCCGAGCCTGTACCGTAACGTCAAGGGCCGTGGTGGGTTCGTCGGCAATCAGCAGTTGCGGCGATCGAATGGCCGCGATGGCGATCATCACCCGCTGGCGCTGTCCGCCGGACAACTGGTGGGGATAGGCGCGCGACCTCGTCCCGGCGTCTGGAATGCCAACTCGGTCGAGGATGTCGACCGCCATCGCATTCGCCTCTTTGGGGCGGATGTCGGGTCTCGCCTCGCCCAGCGCTTCTGCAATTTGCTCGCCGACGCGCTTCGTCGGATTCAGTGCAGACAAAGCGTCCTGAAAAATGATGCCGATATCGCGGGCCCGCGCTGTTCGCATCTCAGCGTCGCTGAGGGCGATTAGATCGATGGGCCCGTCGGGTCGATTCAGCACGATCGTGCCCTCAATATGCGTGCGTGGCGTTGTGAATGGCGGCTGGTGCAGGCGAAGAAAGCTCTTGGCGAATGCCGATTTGCCGCTGCCGCTCTCGCCGACCAGGGCAACCGTCTCGCTGGCGTGAATGTCCAGGTCGACGCCGCGCACCGCGTGGATCGGGCCAGCCGCGGTGTCGAAACGGACGTGGACGCCGCGCGCGGCAAGGATCGGTTCAGCCATCGGCTCTAACATCGATGCGATCACGCAGGCTGTCGCCGATGAGCTGGAACAACAATGTGATCGTGGCGATGACGATCGAGGGCACGCCGGAAACCCACCACGCGTTGACCAGGTAGTCGCGGCCGTCCCCGATCATGCGCCCGATCGACGGTGTTGGTGGCTGGACGCCGACCCCGAGGAAGGAAAGCCCCGCCTCCATCAGCAATACGCCCGGAAAACTCAGGGTGAGGATCACGACCAGCGGTGAAGCCAGATTGGGCAGAATGTGCTCCAGCGCGATCCGCATCCGGCTGCTGCCTAGGGCTCGGCTCGCCTCGACATAGCCCTGTTCGCGAAGGGTCAGGACCTGGCCGCGTACCAGCCGCGCGTAAGCCTCCCAGCGGACGAGGCCGATCATCAGGACCAAGACCCAGATTTCCGTGCCAAGCAGGGTAATGCCGCAAAGCAGGAGCAGCAGATTCGGCAGGGTGATGAACACATCTGTAACGGTCATCACGGAGCGGTCGACCCACCTGCCGCCGAGGCCGGACAGGAGACCAAGCGCCACGCCAAGGACCGCGCTGAAGATCAACCCGAAGACGGCGATTCCAAAGCTGGTTCGGACGCCATAGAGGCAGCGGGTAAGAAGGTCTCGGCCGATACTGTCGGTGCCCAACGGATGTGCCCAGCTCCCGCCGTCAAGCCAGACCGGCGGCTTCAGGCGGTTGAGCAGGTTGACCGCGTTCGGATCGTACGGTGCGATGAGCGGCGCCATGAAGCCAAGCGCGATGATGAGTGCCAAAGCGAGGCCTGATAGGTGCAATACGCCGAAGGACCAGCGGCCTGTACCGCGATGAACAAGGGCTGTGTCCGTCACGACTTACTTCTCCAGCCGAACGCGAGGGTCAGCGACGACATAGGCAAGGTCAACGAGCAGATTGACCGAAACGACTATGGCGGCATAGGCAATGACGCCGAACTGCAACACGGGATAGTCGCGCCCCTGGACTGCATCGATCAGGACCCGGCCAACGCCGGGGAGCGAGAAGACCGCCTCGACGAAAATCGAACCATTGAGCAGTCCGGCAATCTCCAGACCCAACACGGTGATCAGCGGGATCATCGCGTTGCGAAGAATGTGGATGCGGGCAATGCGCCGGTCGGTCAGCCCCTTCGAAAGGGCGGTGGTCACGTAGTCGTGGCCGATGGCATCGAGCATGGCGGCACGCATGAAGCGGGCAATCGCCGCGATCATTGGAATAGCCAACGTCACCACTGGCAGGATGTAATGGTTCGGCGTCTCGAGACCCGTTGCCGGCAGCAGCGCCAAATAGTAGCCGAAGAACAGGATCAGGCCGATGCCGATGACAAAATGTGGCACGGCATAACCGAGAAATGCGAGCCCCATACCCGCGCTCGTCGATGCCCGGCCACGATAGAGCGCCGCGGCCGCGCCAAGCGGTATGCCAATGGCAATCGCGAGAAGCAGCGCAAGCCCGCCGACCATAAGGGTAGCGGGCATGCGCACCGCATACATCATCCACACAGGTTGCGAGGTGTAGAGCGAACGCCCGAAATTTCCGGAGGCGATGTCGCCCAGGTAAACAATGAACTGCTCCCAAATCGGACGGTCGAAGCCGTACTTCGCCTCCAGAGCCGCCTGGTGCTCGTCGGTGATCCCCTCGGGGAACATCATTGCGAAGGGCGTGCCCGATAAGCGCAGGGTGATAAAGGCAATCACCAGCACCATGAACATCGTGATAAGCGCACGGCCAAATCGGATCGCCATGAAACGCAGCATGCAATGTTCTCACACACTAGCGTGGGGTATTCAACATGCCCCGCGCGGTTTGTACCGTTGGTCCGGTGTCAGTGGTTTGTTACCGAAGGCTACTTCGCTGGCGGGGTATCTCTATTCTTGGATTGAACCATGGCGGGTTGGCCAGGGCCTGTTTCGGAATGGCGTCGCGGGCAGCGAAACGACGGGACGGGTCCCCGGGCAGTTCCGGGGACCCGTCCCGTCCTAGAAATTCGCTTCGATCATGACTTTACCCGTCGCCCGGAGCCGGGCTGGGTTCACTGGTCAACCTGGATTTCACCACCGCGAAGCGGAATCACATAGGGCCGCTGTGCGATCGGAATGTCGAAGGAAACGCCGTCGCGCATACCGTAAAGCTCGTGCGGCTTGTAAAGCAGGAGCCAGCCCGACTCCTCCTCCGACAGTTCCAGCACGCGTTGGTAAGCGTCGCGGCGCTCTGTCGGGTCGGTTGCGTAACGCGCCTTTTCGAAGGTGGAATCCCATTCGGGATGCGAGGGGGTCCAGAGATTGCGCTGTACCACCCACGATTTTGGCGACCAGTGGGTGTCCATCGCGCCCATCGGGTCCGGGTAGTACATGGGGTTTGACCAAGCGCGGAAATGGAAGTCGTCGAAGTCGGTTTTCGCGCCGAAGGTGGCCCAATCCTCCTCCTGCAGGCGCAGGTTCAAGCCGCACGCGGCCCACTGCTGCTGGATCACCTGCGCGGCGAGATCGCCATACAGGTAGTAATTGCCGGGATGCGAAATCACCATCTCCTCGCCGTCATAGCCCGCCTCCGCGAGCAGTCGACGCGCTTCCTCAGGGTCGTGCTTGATGAGTTCCAACCCCTCAATGTAGAGCGGTGCGCCGTACTCTGGGAACTGGTGGGCGGTTGGGCGCTCGGCCAGGCCGCTCCACAAGCCGTCGACCAGCGCCTGACGATCAGTGCAGAGACGCACTGCCTTGCGGACCAGTGGGTTGTCGGTGGGCGGATTGTTCTGGTGGATGAGCCACACGTGGAACATGGGCCAGGTAACGCCCTGGGTGCGGAAGCCCTCGTCGGGGATCGCCGACGCCTGGTCGGGTGGAATTTGGGCGATAATGTCGAATTCGCCGTTCACGAGACCAGTAACGCGGCTGGCCACTTCGGGCACATGGAGCATGGTGACCTTTTCCAGCGCGGACGGTTCACCCCAATGGTCGTCGAAGCGTTCGAGGACCAGGCTTCGGCCCGGATCAAACTCAGTCACTTGATAAGGGCCGGTTCCGACCGGGTTGAGTCTGGCCTCGTCGAAGCCCACTTTCTCATGGTACTCTTTCGAGGCGATGCCGGCCGAGCGGGCCGAGATCAAGGTCAGAAAGGCGGGCTCTTCACGAAGAGTGTGGATGCGAACCGTATGGTTGTCGACCACTTCCACGTTCGAGAAATTGTAATGCCAGCGGCCCCAGGCACTGAAGAACTCAGGGTCCTCATGATGATACATACGGTTGAGCGAGAACGCGACGTCATCCGCGTCTAATGTATCGCCGTTGTGGAACACCACGCCTTCACGCAGTTTCAGTTCCCACACGGTTGGCTCAAGTTGGACCCACTCTGTGGCAAGGCCAGCCTTGAACGATAACGGGGTGGAAAAGCTGTCGCGCTCGATCAGCGTGTCATAGATCTGGTAGAGCATCGGCGCCCCGGAGTTGCCGGTGTTGTCTTGGGGGTCCAGGCCTTTTTCGAAGGAGGGAAACGCGATGCGCAACTCCTGCGCCCCAGCGCCAAAAGCGGTTATCGCTGCCAGTGCAGCGGTGACGAATAATTTCTTCATGTCGTCTCTTTTCCTTTCTGCACCGAGTAGATTCGGCACCAAAAAATCTAGTTGTTCCTCCAGTATTTCACCAATCGATTGATTCAATGCAAACTGTCACTTTATCAATGCGGGCATCGTGAGCCGCGAACTGGCTGACAGGATCGCCGGCCCTACATTCCCTCGGAGCCTGCCACGCATCATCGGAAGACAATACCCCGGTGGATGCCGCCGCTGGTATTGACCGGCTGCTCCCCTGGGCCAGCGGGTTAGGCTGTGTCCGTTTGACGCGCAATGGCCACCGGCAAACACGTTCAAATACAGGTCAGGTTAGAGAAACTCGCTCTCAATTTTCTTCGGCGCCTCTGCCAAATTGGAAAATTAATTGTCTTCCATACCTCGAAACCGCCCGCCTCCCAATGGCATTAATCTTTTTCACGATGCCGATTCCTGCAGCCTCTGGTGTCCCGTTCTCCATGCCTCCACGAAATCTTCGGGCTACTTGCTCCAGCAGAACGCGGGTGAAGGAGAGGCTCCGGGCCGAAGGCAGGCAGGTCGTCGTCCATTACCGCAAGCCGAAGGAAGAGCGCAGCATGCGGAAGCGGTCGCGCAGGCATGTCGCCGCCCTGGTCGAGATCCAGGAGCAGGTCCGGGATCGCCGCGAACGGGTGCCGCCAAACCTTGAAGACAGCTCCTATGCCCGGGCGGCCGACGCCTTTCTCTCGATCGACCTGTCGGAGCTCGAGGCCAACGATCCGCCGCTCGGCTATGGCCGGGACTGACGGCCCGGCATGCTTCCGGTCGTGCGGTAACGTTACCATGCACAGTGGAATCCCACATGTCGACGCACCTCGGAACGCGCGTCGGGAAACAACACTGGTTGGTGTGGGTCATGCGCCACGACGCATCAGCCAGCGTGATCGGGCAACCGTGGAAAAGGGTCCGGTAGGGACCGCATCGGATGATGGCGGTTTCATCGCCCGCACCTTGCCAGGAGGATGCCGGCAATCGCGAAATGGCCACGGAGGGACTGCCTAGGGAGCGCAGGGTTCGATGGTATCGGGAATGACCCGGTGCCGGGTTGCCGAGACGTTCCGCGGTCCCCTGTTGGGTTGCAGGTACGGCCCAGGGTTTCGGCCCGCGACGACGCCGGACGGGCTCGACCCCGTGGTGCCGACCTCTCCAGACGTTCGGGCTGGGTCAATCGGCTCCACGAAAGCAGCGTTCTCACAAGGTCGGTGCTGCTGCCCCGGAAGTCATCCGAAGCCCGGAAAAGCAGTGAATTCAGTCGCAAAGCCGGGTATCTTGTTGGTCCTGCCTCACCGGAGAGGCGCATTTATAGCACGTCAATCAGGATGACAGTTTTGACGTCGCGGCCGCGTTGATAATTTCGCCCTATTCTGTCGATTGCAAGAGGATTTTGGTGCCTTGATTGTCGTGCCCCTTTTTGCGGGGTTGCCGACGATTTCGACCCGCGGGCTGGATGCCCGCGGGCGGCCGGTTCAACTTGTGGCTGTATTCTTTTCGGTTGCCTTTTTCGCTGGTCTGCCCCGCTTTCGCTTGCTTGTCTCGAGTGTTTCGCGCCGGCAGTAGCTCTCGACGTTCATTTCCAAAATGGTGGCCCGGTGCACCGAGCGGTCGACGGCAGCGACGGCGGTGGTTTCGTCCGGGAAGATCCTGTGCCAGTCGGAGAACGGCTGGTTTGCGGTGATCAGGAGCGAGCGACGCTCGTACCTGGCCGAGATGAGCTCGAAGAGCACGCTGGTCTCGGCCTGATCCTTTCTGACATAGGCGAAGTCTTCGAGGATCACGAGTTGATAGCGGTCCAGCCGCGCCAGCAGGTTTTCCAGCGTCAGGTCGCGACGCGCCACCTACAGGCGTTGCACCAGATCGGTGGTGCGGGTGAAGAGCACCCAGTAACCATTCTCCACCAGCGCCAGCCCGATCGCCGAGGCAATGTGGGATTTCCCGGTCCCCGGCGGGCCGAAGATCAGGCAGCAGGTGCCCTGGTTGAGCCATGCGTCGCCGGCGGCGAGCGCCATGACCTGGGCCTTCGAGATTGTCGGCACCACGTTGAAGTCGAAGTTGGCCAGGCTCTTGCCGGGCAACAGCCGCGCCTCGCTCAGGTGACGCTGGATCCGCCGTCTGCCCCGCTCCGCCAGTTCGTGCTCGGCGAAGACGGCGAGGAACCGGGCCGCGGACCATCCTTCGGCGTCGGAGCGCTCGGCGAAGCGTTCCCAGAACGCCCGCATGGTCGGCAGACGCAGTTCCGAGAGCATCAGGGCGAGCTTGACCCCATCGACGGTGGCGGTGGAATCATCGGGTATCCGTGTCATGACGCGCCTCCCATGCCGAGCAGGTTGCCGTAGCCGGCGAGCGGCGCCCGCATGATGTGAACCTCGGGCAGCGCGCCGGGCTCCGGTGCGAACCGTGCCTTGAGGCTGTCGAGGTCCGGCAGCTTCCCGGCGGCGAGGCAGTCATCGATCTCGGTTGCCAGCGCCGCCTCGCAGTTCTCCTCATGGGCCAGCGCCAGCAGCCGCACCGTCAATCGGCAGGCAGCGCGTTCGTCCAGCTGCGACAATGCCGTCTCGAAGCAACGGCGGTAGGCCTCTCGCGCGGGAACAGTTCGTCGCGGTAGACCAGGTTCAGGAGCGCCATCGGCTTCGCCTTCAGGGAGTGGATGACGTGGCGGTAATTGACCACATGCACGGCCTTGGTTGATGCACCCTTGTACTTGCGTGGAAGTTCAGGTGATGGACGGCGCCGACATAGAGTTCGAGGCGGTCATCGTAGAGCCGGACCCCGAGCCGGTGGCCGATCAACTGCGAGGGCACGGTGTAGAACACCCGCTTCAGGATGAAGCCGCTGGACGATGTGATGTCGACGCTGGTTTCCTCGTAATCCGTCGTGCGCATCAGCGGCAGGTCCTGGAGCGCGCCGCGTTCGGCCTTGATGCGCCCGGACCGGCGCGCATTGCCGCGTCCGACGATCTCCGCGATGAAGGCGCGATAGGCCGTGACATCGGCAAAGTCCGCCGACCCGCGCAGCGCAAGTGCGTCAGCGATCTCGCGCTTGAGGTGGCCGTGAGCGCTTTCGATCGCACCGTTCTCATGGGCGATGCCGCGGTTGTTGCGGGTTGGTTCCATCCCATAGTGCCGACAGAGCAGGCGATAGCGCTCGGTCATGTCCTCGGCATCGTCCTTGCAGCGGTTTCGGAACCCCGCCGACTGGCTGTCGGTGCGGTGGTCGCCCGGTGCGCCGCCCAGGGACCAGAGCGCCGCCTGCAGCCCCGTTGCCAGGGCCGTGAAGCTCTCGCCGCCGAGAACCACCTCCGCATGCCGGAACCCCGACCAGGGGAGCCGGAAGTGATACAGCATGTGATCCAGCGGCTGTCCGGCAATGGTGATGCCGAGAGCGTTCATGCGAGTGAAGTCCGAAAAGCCGAGCCGGCCGGGCGTGTGCGTCTGTGGGAAGATCACCTCCCGTTCGGGGCCATGGCGTGCCCGCCATTCACGGATGCGGCGCTCGAGGGTACGCCGGACGCCCGGGTTTAGATCGCGGTGCCGCCGCATCAGTTCCTCGAACACACCGAACGCGCGAATGCCCGAATCTTCTTCCAGCATCGGCACGACTTCTTCTTCGAATATCCCGGCCAGCGGGTCCGGGCGCCGCCGCCCCCGTGGGGCCTTTTTCTGCGAGGGAAGCGTCGGATTCTGGTTGATCCGGTAGCCCGTGGCGGCACTGAAGCCGGCCTTCGCAGAGGCGGCTTCCGTTGAATGTGATTTCCTGTGTTTCATGAAAGACCTCATCTGGTTGTCCTTTATATGGTGACCCGGCACCTTGCCCTCCTCTGCTCGAGAATTTGCAAGGTCTTACCCAGCCAGCCGCAGGCACCAAAAAAGACCCAGGAGGGAGGGGGTGAAAAAAATTCGTTCCGGCGGCCGTCAAACCCGTGACTCTCATCTTGATTGTCGCGCTGCAACATTGTCGGGTCGAAGGGGCACGAACAGTACGCAACAGGATCCGGGAACAAGATCCGAATGCCGGGATCCGGTGCCGGGAGAGCACCAAAAGCCGGAACAGGATGGTCAAGGAAACGGTCAGATGCAGCGAGAGGGAGGCGTTATCAAAATGTTCGGGAAAAAATCAACCGTGATTTCAACGACATACCGAGGTGGGCATTATGAATCGACTTAGAAATGCGGGGGCATGAGGCTCACGATGGCCTGCGAGAGACCTGTCGTTGCCTTCAACCCGAACCATGTCCCCATCGAAACGGTCTCCCCCGGAACATTCAATCCGGAACCGACAGTACTTGGCGCGCCCTGTGTGCGGCGTTTCGTGATGACGCCGCAGGGCCGCCGACAAGTGCAGATGACGAGAGAAGATACTTGATCCGAGCGCCATTAGGCAGGACGGTCGATGGTCAAAGGGGGGGCGAGCAGTTACTTGAATTGAACCATAGCCAATTGGCCAGGCCCTGCCTCGGAATAATGGCGTTGCGGACCGGGAACAGACGGGACGGGTCCCCGGAGAGTTCCGGGGACCCGTCCCGACCTAGAAATTCGCATCGATCGTGACTTCACCCGCCCGGAGCCGGGCTGGGTTCACTGGTCAACCTGGATTTCACCACCGCGAAGCGGAATCACGTAGGGCCGCTGTGCGATCGGAATGTCGAAGGAAACGCCGTCGCGCATAGCGTAAAGCTCGTGCGGCTTGTAAAGCAGGAGCCAGCCCGACTCCTCCTCCGACAGTTCCAGCAGGCGCTGGTAGGCGTCGCGGCGCTCTGTCGGGTCGGTTGCATAACGCGCCTGTTCGTAGGTGGAATCCCATTCGGGATGCGAGGGGACCCAGAGATTGCGCTGTGCCGCCCACGATTTTGGCGACCAGTGGGTGTCAAACGCGCCCATCGGGTCCGGGTAGTACATGGGGTTTGACCAGGCGCGGAAGTTGACGTCGTCGTGGTCGGGCTTCTTCGAGTGGAAGGTGGCCCAATCCTCCTCCTGCAGGCGCAGGTTCAAGCCGCACGCGGCCCACTGCTGCTGGATCACCTGCGCGGCGAGATCGCCATACAGGTAGTAATTGCCGGGATGCGAAATCACCATCTCCTCGCCGTCATAGCCCGCCTCCGCGAGCAATCGGCGCGCTTCCTCAGGGTCGTGCCTGATGTGCTCAAACCCCTCGATGTAGAGCGGTGCGCCGTACTCGGGGAACTGGTGGGCGGTTGGGCGCTCGGCCAGGCCGCCCCACAAGCCGTCGACCAGCGCCTGACGATCAGTGCAGAGGCGAACTGCCTTGCGGACCAGTGGGTTGTCGGTGGGCGGATTGGTCTGGTGGATGAGCCACACGTGGAACATGGGCCAGGTAACGCCCTGGGTGCGGAAGCCCTCGTCGGGGATCGCCGACGCCTGGTCGGGTGGAATCTGGGCGATAATGTCGAATTCGCCGTTCACGAGACCAGTAACGCGGCTGGCCACTTCGGGCACATGGAGCATGGTGACCTTTTCCAGCGCGGACGGTTCACCCCAATGGTCGTCGAAGCGTTCGAGGACCAGGCTTCGGCCCGGATCAAACTCAGTCACTTGATAAGGGCCGGTTCCGACCGGGTTGAGTCTGGCCTCGTCGAAGCCCACTTTCTCATGGTACTCTTTCGAGGCGATGCCGGCCGAGCGGGCCGAGATCAAGGTCAGAAAGGCGGGCTCTTCACGAAGAGTGTGGATGCGAACCGTATGGTTGTCGACCACTTCCACGTTCGAGAAATTGTAATGCCAGCGGCCCCAGGCACTGAAGAACTCAGGGTCCTCATGATGATACATACGGTTGAGCGAGAACGCGACGTCATCCGCGTCTAATGTATCGCCGTTGTGGAACACCACGCCTTCACGCAGTTTCAGTTCCCACACGGTTGGCTCAAGTTGGACCCACTCTGTGGCAAGGCCAGCCTTGAACGATAACGGGGTGGAAAAGCTGTCGCGCTCGATCAGCGTGTCATAGATCTGGTAGAGCATCGGCGCCCCGGAGTTGCCGGTGTTGTCTTGGGGGTCCAGGCCTTTTTCGAAGGAGGGAAACGCGATGCGCAACTCCTGCGCCCCAGCGCCAAAAGCGGTTATCGCTGCCAGTGCAGCGGTGACGAATAATTTCTTCATGTCGTCTCTTTTCCTTTCTGCACCGAGTAGATTCGGCACCAAAAAATCTAGTTGTTCCTCCAGTATTTCACCAATCGATTGATTCAATGCAAACTGTCACTTTATCAATGCGGGCATCGTGAGCCGCGAACTGGCTGACAGGATCGCCGGCCCTACATTCCCTCGGAGCCTGCCACGCATCATCGGAAGACAATACCCCGGTGGATGCCGCCGCTGGTATTGATCCGCTGCTCCCCTGGGCCAGCGGGTTCGGCTGGCCGTTTGACGCGCAATGGCCACCGGCAAACACGTTCAAATGCAGGCCAGGTTAGAGAAACTCGCTCTCAATTTTCTTCGGCGCCTCTGCCAAATTGGAAAATTAATTGTCTTCCATACCTCGAAACCGCCCGCCTCCCAATGGCATTAATCTTTTTCACGATGCCGATTCCTGCAGCCTCTGGTGTCCCGTTCTCCATGCCTCCACGAAATCTTCGGGCTACTTGCTCCGGCGGAACGGGCGGGCATCATTGGTGTTGTTGTGCTCGATGCAGGTCTCGGTCCCCGCGGCGACGCGGTCGAGGAAGGCGAGGAATTCCGCCAAGCAGTGATGCTCGCGCATCTGGCCGGTGACCTTTGCGGTCGCGACATCGACGGCCGCCATCAGGCAGGTGGTGCCGTTGCGCTTGTGATATTGGGTGCGGGTCTCGGGACGGCCGGGCTTCATCGGCAAGGGTTTCCGCGTCTGCCCCAGCGCCTGGATCCGCGTCTTCGCCTCCACCGAGATGACCACAGCGTGGTCGGGCGGGTTGACGTAGAGGCCGACGACGTCGCAGCGCTTTGGCGCGAACCTGGGGGCGCGGGAAACCTTGAATGTCGTGACCCTGTGCGGTTTCTGGCCGTTGTGCTTCTGTGCTTCAGAATGCGGAACATCGTCAAGACGGCAATCCCCGGTTTCTTCGCCACCGCCCACAGCCTCCGGTGACTGGCGTGCGCCGTCGGCTTCGGCATGCCGGTGACCCGCAATGTCTGCGACAGGGTGAAGCCGGCACCGAGGTGAAGGATGATGGTCGCCCCCTGCTCATGCTTGCGGACCGATGCGGATCGGTCCCGATCCGCCCCAAGACTTGCCAAGTCTTACTCGCTCGGAACGATCCGGGGTCTCCTGCTCCTTTTTCCAATCCGGTTCCGCTCCCACCTTGAAACTGCGCGGCTTTCGCAGGCAGCGGTTGAATCATTCGCCACAGGGAAATGGAATCCCCGATAGCGATCATAATACGAGCAGGACCTGACGAGACTGTAGGGGGAAGGCTCTCCGACGTGCGGGAGGGGCTCATGGTTCCTCGGAAGCACGAGAAGAAGGGGCGGCCCTGGCTCAATAACGGATCATGTGTCCGGCTCAAACCGGAGCGGGCGAACCATGTCAGGTCCTACGACTTCGTCCAGGATTGCACCCATGATGGGCGAGCTTTTCGAACGCTCAATATCATCGATGAGTTTACCAGTGAGGCGCTGGTGATCTGCTTGGACCGGAACTGAACTCGACTGACGTGGTGGACGACCGCCAGCTGCGTTCGTCAAGGCCGCGCTAGCGATCACGGCCTCCGTCAGCGCGTCATTCCGAAGGTGTTACGGCCCCGAGTTCATCGCTCGAAATGTTCGAGACTGGATTACCGCCGTCGGTGCAAAGACAGCCAACATCGAGCCAGGCTCACCCCGGGAAATCGGCTACCGCGAAAGCTTCAACGCCCGCTTCCGGGACGTATTCCTCAACGGTGAGATCTTCTACTCCCTGAAAGAGGCCTGGATCATCATCGAAGAATGGCGGCGCCATGACAACACCGTCAGGCCACATAGGGCCCCGGGATACCGACCGCCCGGCCCAGAAAGCTTTGCCAACCGACCGCAGGCCGGTCATCCACCAACGATCAAACTGGACCACCTGCCGAAGGCCGGTCAAAGGCGATCCTGCACTCCATCGTTGACTTGGCCCGGATTGCCGAAGGCGTATCCGCCCGGACGCGAGCCGTGGGTTGCCGAGCCCAAATAGGCACGGACGCCGCGCGGCTACTTCTCCCAACCGTCTACGATCGAAGTGGCAAGCTGCAGGAAATCCTGGATCAGTGGCCGGTTGCGACGCGATTTCAGGCAGATGATATAGGCGCGCGTGAACATCTCGGAATCCGTGACCAATAGCGGTCGCAGTTCTGGATGCGGCGCGAATTCCGTCTCGGAAATGACGCCGATGCCGAGCCCGCGGATGATCGCTTCACGCAGACCCTCGCGGCTCTCGATCTCGAAGACCGGTTCCGGCGTCACGCCCCGCGTGGTTGCGGCGCCGTTGAAGGCCGCCTGGGTGGTCGAACTGGCGGTTCGGACGATCATGTCCTCGCCCTCCAGTTCCTCCAGGCGAATACTGCGTCTCCGCGCCAGCCTGTGTCGCCGGTTCACGACCACGAATATCCTGTGCCGGTTGTAGAACACCGAATGAATGGTGTTGCTGGCGCAGTCGCGTCCGACAAATCCGATGTCGGCCTTGAACTCCTCCAGATCGTTCAAGACGTCCTCGATCAGCCCAAGGCGAACGGAGCACTTGATGCTGGGGCGTTGCTCGCGAAAGGCTACGAGAAGTTCCATGACGTCGTAAGGACCGACCGCACTGAATCTGAGTTCGCCAATCTCGAGATTCCTGGCTGCATCGAGAAAGGCGATGGCTTCCTGTGTGTGGCCGTGGAGGTCGTGGGTGATGCGATGCAGGGTCCGACCCGCCGAAGTCAGCCTGATGGATCGGCCCTTGCGGTGGAACAGTTCGACGCCGAACCGCGCTTCCAGGTTGCCCACGTGGGATGAAATGGTCGGCTGCCCCACGTTAAGTTTCTGCGCCGCACGGGTGAAGCTGCCCTCGGTCGCGACATAATGGAACGCTTCAAGCCACTTTTGATACATTGATCAGATCGATGGATTGCTCACGTTTTCCAATTTTACCAGATACCAAGCCGAATGCTAGTCTAATTGAACTCGAGACCTGCAACGACATTGAACTGGCGGCGTGAAGATGGGCAGCAACCAAGCCGAACTGAACGGTATCATCTTGCCGCACAAAACAATGCACCGGACTGGCGCTGACAATCCGAAAAATCCGGTTGTCGGATTCTCCGGTAACGTTCACCGATAACGACGGGTCCGGTTGTTACCATGCCACTGACAGGTATGAAGCAGATCCTGCCGCATGCCGTCGCCGGCGGCTATGGTGTGGCAGCGTTCAATCCGGTTGACTACAATTCCGCAAAGGCCATGGTTGACGCCGCAGCAGCGCTGGACGCGCCGGTGATTCTGCAGACCTCGGTGAAGACGGTCAAGTACTGGGGCCACGCGGCCTGCGCCGGTTGGATCAAGGAACTGGTTGCCGACACGAGCGTGCCGATTTCATTGCACCTCGACCACTGTCAGGATCTCGACGTCATTCGCGGCTGCATCGATTATGGCTGGACCGACGTGATGATCGATGCCTCGGCCCTGCCTTTCGAAGAGAACCTGGCCATGTCCCGCGAAGTCGTGACAATGGCGGCGGAAGCCGGGATGGGCGTGGAGGCGGAACTGGGCCGGATCGTCGGTGTTGAGGACGACATTTTTGTGGATGCGCGCGATGCCCATCTCACGGAAGTCGATGAGGCCGTGCGTTTTTGCCGCGATCTGGACCTGGCGGTGTTCGCGCCTGCCATCGGCACGGCACACGGCTACTACTCGGGTGAACCGAACGTTGCATTTGACCGGATCGAGGAAATTCATCGGCGCACGGGCAAGCCGCTGGCCTTGCATGGAGGCACCGGGCTGGCCAACGACGTTTTCGCGAAATCGATCGCCCGCGGCTGTGCCAAGATCAATATTTCGACACAGCTCAAACACGCCTTCATCGACGGGTTCGCCGCCTATCACCGGGACAACCCGGACGACTACGAACCGCTTCGGGTAATCGCGGCGCAGTACGAGGCACTCCTGGCTGTTTTCATGGACCGGATCGAGCAGTTCGGCGGTGGTGGGCAGGGCTCGTTGATACTGGCCGCGTGATGCCGGCAGCCAGGCGGATTTTGGGGAGCGAATCATAATCAAGGCACTTCTATTCGACTGCGACGGCGTTCTCGTCGACACCGAACGTGACGGCCACCGTGTGGCGTTCAATCGCGCGTTCGCCGCTAGAGACCTGGGGATCGAGTGGTGTATCGAGTCGTATGGTGAGCTGTTGCAGGTCGCGGGCGGCAAGGAGCGCATGCGCTTCTTCTTCGACAATACGGACTGGCCCGTTGGCATCGATGACCGCGATGCATTCATCACGGATCTGCACAGGTCCAAAACCGACATCTTCATTCGGATTATCAGGGACGGACAGTTGCCCCTGCGGTCCGGAATTGCCCGGCTGGTCGATGAAGCAATCGCGACGGGATTGACACTGGCCGTCTGCTCCACTTCGAATGAACGCTCGGTAACGCTGATTGTCGAGCGTTTGCTCGGTGAAGCGCGTCACAGACGGTTCGCCGCAATCTTCGCCGGTGACGTCGTGTCGCGAAAGAAACCGGACCCCGAGATTTACGAACTCGCGGCGCAGCGATTGGGGCTGGCCGCCGCAGAATGCGTGGTGATCGAAGACAGCCGCAACGGGCTGCTGGCAGCGAAGGGGGCCGGGATGCGTTGCGTCATCACGATCAGCGGATATACTGGCGACGAAGACTTTTCCGAGGCAGACGCCGTTTACCCGGAACTGGGCGACCCGCCGGCCGTACACGTGACGCTGGAAGATGTACTGCGGTCGCGACGCGCCATACCAGGTAGGCCTGTCGAGTCGGTGCGAATTCAATGAATTCCGCGAAAACAACTTGTGCCAACAGCCACGAGGCCATTGGCCCAGTCGCGGCGTCCGCCCGTCACACGCTGCCGGGCGCGGTCGGGGGCGGGTTCGCCGCTCCGAGCGTCACTCCAACCCGTGCGCGGAACGGAGACATGCATTATGCGACGTCGAGGTTTCGCCCCACAAAAGGCAGTGCCGCTCTCGCGCCATGAGCGGGCGTCGAGAACGAACTGACGGAATCGGAGGCAGAATGTCATCACAAACAGGCAAGGTTGTGCTCTTCATGGGCGTTGGCGTACCGCTGGAGGCAGCAGAGTTCCCATTACCGGAAGAACTGGAGCCGGGTGCGATTCTTGTCCGCACCAGCATTGCGACCGTGTGCGGCTCGGACATGCACAGCTGGCGCGGACGCAGGCCTTTTCCGACCCCATCCGTGCTCGGCCATGAAGGGCTCGGCATCATCGAGCGGCTCGGGCGCGGTATCACTGGAGATGCCGCCGGCAACCTGCTGTCCGTTGGAGACCGTATCACCTGGTCCATCATGGCCAACTGCGGCAACTGCTATTACTGCAGGATGACGGACCTGCCGCAGAAGTGCCAGAATCTCTTCAAGTACGGACACGACAAAAGCGACGTGCCCCCGTATTTCCTGGGCACATTTGGCGAGTACGTCTATCTCAAGCCGGGCACCGGTGTGTTCAAGGTCCCGGACGACATGACGGATGAGGAAGCGTCGCCCCTGATGTGCGCGGCAGCGACGGTAACCGGCGGCCTTGACAGAATCGACATGCAAACCGGCGACACCGTTGTCATCCAGGGAGCCGGGATGCTCGGCCTTTACGCCGCCGCATTCGCCAAGGAACAGGGCGCCAGACAGGTCGTCATGATCGACATCCTGGACAAGCGCCTCGAACTGGCAAGGGAATTCGGCGCCGATGTGTGCATCAACGCCGACGGGTGCACGGATGAGACGTTGATTGAAAACGTCCATGACCTCACCCGCGGCATCGGCGCCGACCTCGTGGTCGAGGTCAGCGGCTATGCCAAGGTTGTACCGCTGGGCGCAAAATTGCTGCGCACCGGCGGCAAGTACCTGATGCAGGGGGCGGTCTATCCGAACGACAGCTTTACCCTTGATTCATGTGACGTGATCATCAAGTGTCTGACCATCAAGGGGCTTCACAACTATCATTCGAAATACCTCGGACGCGCGATGGACCTGGTTCACAAGAGCCGATCGAGGTACCCCTATGAGAAACTCTCAGGCCCCAGTTTTCCGCTGACAGCCGAGGGCGTGACATCGGCGCTCGAGGCATTAGAGAACCGTACTGCTATCCGGCCGATAGTAAGACCTCAAGCTGCAAAAGGAGACCCCTGATGGGCAAAGTAAGCATGGTGATGTTCGATCTTTCCGGTACGACCGTCCACGACGATACCGGTGTACGGGATTGCCTGTACAAGGCAGCCGTGGAGTTCAACCTGGACACCACACCCGACGAGATACTGCTCAATATGGGCACCAACAAGATTCATCTCTACCAGTTCCTGATTTCCAGGGCACAGGGCAAGGACCTCAAGATAGAGGATTTCGAAAAGACCAAAGATCCCGAAACGCTTGAGGAAGCCACGACGATTTTCGACCGGTACACGGAAATCATGATCAATCACTACCGCAACGAGGTCAGGGAAGTGCCCGGGGCTGTCGATACGTTCAAGTGGTGTCACGACCACGGCATCCTGGTCGCCACCGACACCGGCTTTCATCGAGACGTCACGACTGCCATCATGGACGGGCTGGGCTGGGTGAAGGACGGACTCGTTGATGTCGCTGTCGATGTCGAACATGTGCCCGGCGAACGAGGTCGGCCGGCACCCTTCATGATCTACTACGCCATGAGCGAACTGGATGTCCAGAATGTGCACGAAGTGATCAAGGTCGGGGACACGCCGGCTGATATGCTGGAAGGCCATAACGCAGGCTGCCGCGGCATCATTGGCGTGCTCAGCGGGCCCAGACCCGTCGAGGCTTGGGGACGGTACTGGCACACACACGTAATCCCCAGTGTCGCAGAGCTGCCGGAGCTCATTGAGAGCGAATTTCTCTGACAGGCCATCGACAGGCGTGCAGCAGATCCTGCCGCATGCCGCCGGCGGCAACGGTGCGGCAGCGTTCAATCCGGTTGACTGCAATTCCGCGAGGGCCATGACCCGGATCATCAGGGCTTCGCGGGCGAACTCATCGAGGATGTTGAACATACGGTAGGCACATCCATCGCAGGTTCGGTCCCGGGCGAAGTCACAGGACCAGACATGTATGGGCCGTTCGCTCCTGGCGAACCTCTCGCCCAACGCCCCGAGCGGCTCCGGAATGCGGTCGGCCAGTCCGGACCGGCACCATGGGTCGAGGCGAAGGACGCGTGATGGGCGCGCGGAGTTTTCCTGGAAAGACCGGCAAGCCTGCTGCCAAGCTCGTCATCCACGGTCGTTTCCCGCTTCAGGTTGGGCCACCGTGGAAGCCAAGGGGACTCGGTCGCGCTCCCATGGGAGGAATCGACGAGAATAGCGCGACCGCTACGATCCTCCGAGACGCAGGTCGGCGAGGCTGTCGACCTCGAAGTCGGCCGCTTTGCCGGGTTCCGAGCGGTTGAGAACCCCGGTCTTGACGAGGACTGTCTTGAGGCCGGCATTTCGGCCGGCCGCAACATCGGTCTCGAGCTGGTCACCGATCATGATCGTGCGCTCGGCGTCCGTACCCAGCTTCCAGCGCGCGATCTCGACCAGCGTTGGCTCCGGCTTGCCGACAACGACGTGCGGCGTATCGAGACCCGCGGCCGCGGTGACCGCGGCGAGGAGGCTGCCGGCGCCGGGGATGAAGCCGCCTGGAACCGGGTACATACGGTCGGGATTGGTGCCGATCAGAAACGCGCCGGAGCGGACTGCGTCGGCCGCTTTCGCCAGCTTGACGTAGTGGAAGGCTCGATCCAGGCCGACGACAACAGCGTCCGCCTCACCGGTCGTCACTCTGCAGCCGATCCCACGCAGCGTATCGCGCAGGGCGTCCGACCCCACCACGTGCACCGTGGCACCGTTCGGCCAGCGACCGCGCACAAAGTCGGCCGCTGCCTCCCCGCTCGTGACCACATCTTCAGCTGCGGCGGGAATTCCCATGCGGCCCAGCTTGGCGGCGAAGTCCGCGCTCGTGCCGGTGGAGTTGTTCGTGACATAGGCCACCCGCACACCGTGCTCCATCCAGTCGCAAATTGCGGTGACCGCGTCGTCGATCGGCGTGTCCCCGCGATAGACGACGCCGTCCAGGTCGGAGACGACACCGCGAATGTCGGGCAAGGTTACAGCTTCGTTGCTCACTGGTTGCGGGCCTGGAGGATTTCTGCGGCCACATGGGGATTGCTCCAGGCGCCGCGGCCGGCCGCACCCACGAAGACTGCTCCGCGCGATCCGACTTCAATCCGGTCCGGCAGCAGCACAGTTCCAGTCAGCACATGCCAAAGGAAAAGCCGATTGCGGGATGCCCTTCCCAAAGGCATGATCGAGCAAGCCGCTGAACACGTCATGCAAAGGCCGGGCTCGCCAAGCTGAATGTCGCAAGTCTCCGGGCCTTGCGAGGCAAAATGAATTTCAGATTGCACCATGAAATATACGATGTTGATTGTTTCGAGGCGTCCGTTCGTCTGTAAAGTGCCCCAAGAAGGCGCCCCTGTCGAGTCTCCGGCTCGGCGAATGCACCCATGCAATTCCACTTGACGAATGGGGGCGTGAGTCTATGCTGAAATCGATGCTGAAATCGATATGCAAAGCGAGTTGCGGCCCGAACCGCAACTGATGATGACATTCAAGGAGAGAAAAGCATGTATACTCTATCACGACGCCAATTTGTTGCACACGTTTCAGCAGGTGCTACCGTCTTCGGTTTGGCGCATCTGCTGGATCCGACAAAGGCGATTGCAAACACGCAGGATCTGGTAGCGGAAGTGCTTGCGGGGCAGGTGCCCAAGACCGGCGGCAAGTTGGTCTATGGCCAGACCTACCCGAATTGGGCGCTTGGAGTGTCGAATCGTGGCGAGCACCCGTACTACTGGCTCGACCTGTTGACTCGTTCGGTCTGGAACGCGCTGACGTGGGTCGATGAGGATTTGAACGTTCAGCTTGAACTCGCCAAGTCTCTCGTGCCGAACGATGCATTGGATGTATGGGAAGCCGAACTGCATGAAGGCGTGATGTTCCACGACGGTACGGAAATGACCGCTGATGACGTCGTCGCTTCGACTGATATTCACTCGTTGAACATAGGCTTGATAAAAGGTTCTGTGGCGCGAACGGAGAAAACCGGCAAGTATTCTGTCCGCTTCCACCTCAAACAGCCAAATGCCGAGTTTCCCTACGCACTGGCCGAATATCGCGCCATGATTTTGAAGGCAACTGACGATGTTGAAGAGATGGGGTTCGATGGAATTGGTACGGGGCCGTTCAAACTGGTAGAGATCGACAATGCTCGCCAGTTCCGGGCCGTTCGCAATGAGAACTACTGGTTTGGTGAAGGCCCGTATCTGGATGAGCTGCAGGGAGTCATCACCATTGGAAATGCGGCAATTAATGGCTTCCGAGCCGGGCAATTGAATGCTGTTTGGAACATAGATCCCGGTCAGATCGGGCAGTACGAGGACGCGGGCGGCGAGATACATCGCTCGCTCTCGGGCGATCAGTACTGGTTCGTCCTGCCGAAAAACCTTGACTTTCCGTGGAACGATAAGCGCGTTCGCCAGGCAATGTCCTTGGCGATTGACCGTAAGAAGGTCAACACGATTGTATTCAATGATCCCGACGGTTGGACGGGTAATGACTCCCACATGAATGGCGTTAACGCCGAGTTCGTTCCGAGACCGGTAGAGCGCGATGTGGCGCGAGCAAAGGCTCTGCTTGCCGATGCAGGGTATGGCGAGGGCGTCAAGTTGCCAGCGATCGTCTTTTGCCCATCCTTCCCCGAAGAGCCCCGTGTTTATCCAATCGTCCAGGAAAGTTTGGCCGAAGCGGGGATCTTAATCGAGTTTCCAGAGCGCCCCTGTGATGGTTTTGGCCCTTACGCCTCCTACTCGGTGAACAAGCCGTGGGGACGGCCTCGCCGCAACCTTGTCGGGCCACGCAACCCGTTCATCAATCTCAACCGTGCCAATATTAATGGGGCCTCAGCCGAGAATGGTGCCTGGACCGGTGAAGGTGCGGAAAGATACTCCGAGTTGATCAGTATGGCGGTTGGCCTAAACGATGCAGACAAGCGTGCTGAGCTCTATGCAGATGCGCAGCGCATCCTGCAGGAAGAGGTTCCAGGCATCATGCTTGGCGCCCGCCGCAATATGGTCGCCCATGCTGCCAACGTGAAAAACGCCCGGAGCCACACTCAAAACTGGTCAAGCCGGTTCGAATATACCTGGATTGACAGCCAGTAAGGCAATACGTGGTTGGTTGGCTTGAACCAGATGGTTCAGGCCAACCACTCTTTTGTGTTTGTGTTCAAGAGTCTCGGGGCTCCCGTGAAATTTCCTGGGTTCTCGTAGGGGAGCTAAGGGGAGGCCGGGATGCGCCTGATTGTTGTGTTAATATTGCGCCGGCTCGCTTTGTCCGGGTTGATCCTCCTACTAGTTGCAGTGCTTGTGTTTGTGGGCACGGAAATTCTGCCCGGCGATGCGCTTGACTCCATGATTCCCCAGGACGAGCTGGTTTTCTATACAGAAGAGGATTTTGCACGGATTCGCGCCGACTTGGGATTGGACCGCCCCGCGTCGGAGCGTTTTGCACAAATGTTTGTCGACCTGGTGACATTTGATTTTGGCGATACGCTTTTGACCAAGGAGCCAGTGATCGAATACATCTGGCACCCAATGATCAACACCATGATTATGGCATCAATCGCGATCATCATCACGCCGCTCATCGCGATTGCGCTTGGAGTAACGGCCGCGCTCAAACCTGGTGGACGGCTTGATGGATTTGTTTCAAGCGGCACACTCTTTACGTATTCGATGCCGGATTTTGTCGTCGGCAACGTTTTCATCATGATATTCGCGCTTCAGCTGGCTTGGGCTCCGGCAGTATTGTTGATAGGCGAAAATGCGCCTGCGAAAACGATTCTGATCTCGTCCTTCCTACCGGTGCTCGCTCTGATTGTATCCGGCGTCGCCTATCAGTTCAGACTCTTGCGCGCTGGAATGCTCGACGCACTTGAAAGCGAGTTCATCGAACGTGCGCGGCTTTCAGGCATTCCGGAATGGCGTCTGGTGTTGGTCCACGCGCTGCCGGTTGCCGTCATCCCCATGCTGAACGGTACCGCGCAGTTCGTTGCGGGAATCATCTCCGGCGCTGTTGTGATTGAGGCAGTGTTCAAGTTCCCGGGTATCGGATTGGAAATGATCCGAGCAATCGCTCAGAGGGAGGTTCCGATTGTGCAGGCTATCGCTTTTCTTGCCGCCTCTTCCGTGATCCTCAGCAATCTGCTGGCCGATATCGCCGTAATAGCCCTCGACCCCCGAGTGCGGAGGTCAACTCATGGCAAGTGAGGCAGTTTCGGTTCCGGCGGGAATCCCGCCACAAAGATCACCACTGCGTCGAGCGATGCGATCGCCAATTACGGTTATCGGTATCATATTGGTCGCAACGCATCTGTTTCTGGCGCTCATGGCACCGGTGATTGCGCCCTATTCCGTTTCGGCAATCCTGACCGAGGGCCTGACCGCACCGAACGCCGATCATTGGATGGGAACCGATCAGATTGGCCGAGACTATCTGTCGCGCATCATGTCGGGCGGGCGCGTGGCGTTATTTGTGGCGATAACCGGCGCATCAGCGGCGGTCGTTGTGGGGACGGTCCTGGGCCTGATTGCGGGGTATGTTGGTGGCTGGGTCGACGATGCCGTAATGCGGCTGGTCGATGCCTTGATGTCCATTCCCGAACTCCTTCTGATCGCCATACTGGTTCTGACTTTTGGCAAGGAAATCTGGGCGCTGGCGGTCATCGTGGCCATTGTATATACGCCGGGTGTCGTGCGCGTCGTTCGTGCCAGGACGATCAGCTTGGCCGCTTTGGACTTCATACGGGCTGCCGAACTGCGGGGAGAAAAGAATTCGTTCATCCTGTTACGCGAGCTTGCGCCAAACCTGCTGGGCCTCTTGGCGGTGGAACTGGCGATACGTTCATCGGCCGCCATCCTGAGGATTAGCGCCCTCTCTTTTCTTGGTCTCGGCGTCAGCCAGCCGACTCCGGATTGGGGCTTGATGGTGCAGGAAGCGATGTCGGTGGTATTTACCGATCCGTGGTTTCTGATCTTGCCCGCCATTTCCCTGTCTTCGCTGATCATCGGCATCAACTTCGCCGTTGACGGCATAGCCCGTGCCTATGGCGTCTCTGCTACAGAGGCGTGATCTTGACCGCACCTCACATTGTGATCGACAGACTCGACATTACTTACCGTGATGATAAGGGAAACGATACTTCTGCCGTATGCGGGGCCAGTCTGTCGCTGGAACGTGGCGAAACGCTCGGCATTGCCGGCGAGAGTGGCTCCGGAAAATCGACTCTGGCCCGTGCGCTTCTGGGATATACCAGGCCCGGTGGGCGATTTGCAGCGGGAAGCGTCACCGTCGGTGGAACGAATGTCCTGTCTATGGACAGGGTAGCTCTGCGCCGGTTCCGCGGCGGTCGTGCTGCAATGGTTCACCAGAACCCGCTGTCGTCATTGACGCCACATTTAACGATCGGAAACCAGTTAGCTGAAATAGTGCGTCGCCACACCGACCTGAAAGGCTCGGAGATTGTGGATCGTATTTTCTGGCTCCTGGAGAGAACCGGCCTGCCCGAGCCAAAGGTAATAGCATCTCGGTATCCGCATGAAATTTCGGGCGGCCAGCGACAGAGGGTGGTGATTGCAGCGGCACTGATTGGGCGGTCGGAATTGTTGGTTTTGGATGAACCCACGACTGCCCTCGACAAGACTGTTGAGACTGAAGTGCTGCAGCTTATCAAAGAGATACAGTCCGAACTCAACGCTTCGATGATCTATGTCAGTCACGATCTCAATGTGATTTCGGCGATGTGCAGTCGGGTCGTGATTATGAAATCATGCCGGATTGTTGAACAGGGTGATGTTAAGGAACTCTTTTCGTCACCGAAAACGGACTACGCACGGGATCTCATTGCCGCAATCCCCGGTCTGGACGAACAAGGCCCGGAGCCGAAGCACGCCACAGGGGCTTCACCTGCACCCGCGCTGAGCGTGGATGGACTGAACTTCGCATATGTCCAACCTTCGTTCTTTTCCTGGCTGCGCCAACCGCCCCCTCTGGCGGTCAAGGATCTAACTGTAAATATCCCTGAGGGTCAGACTCTGGGCGTGGTTGGTGAAAGCGGATCAGGAAAATCCACACTTGCGGCGCTGATCGCGGGCGTGTTTTCGGGCAACACGGGCAAGATCATGATAGGCGAGAAGCAACTGCAGGGTAGCGCGCGCACCCGTCCGCGCGATCTAAGGCGCCGTGTCCAGTTGGTGTTTCAGGATCCTTTGTCATCGCTGAATCCTACACATACGATCGAAGATATCCTGACTCGGCCGATGCGGCTTTATTTTGGGAAAAGCGCTCCCGAGTGCCACGAAGCAGCCGTCCAGTTGATAAAAGACCTTGAGCTTAGCCCAGAGCTTTTGAAGCGTTTCCCGCGGCAATTGTCAGGGGGGGAACAGCAGCGTATCGCCATCGGCCGGGCTTTGGCCGCTGAACCTGATCTCTTGATCTGCGACGAGGTGACCTCCGCTCTTGATGTCACCATCCAGGCGCGGGTCTTGGACCTCCTGATGCGGGTGCAAAGCGACCGGCGATTGACATGTCTGTTTATTTCCCATGACCTTGGGGTGATTGGCCGGGTCTCACACAAGATTGCCGTCCTGCAGGACGGTGAACTGCGCGAAGTAGGACCCCGCAACAGGATTCTCAAAACGCCGGAACACGCCTACACGCGTCGGTTGCTCTCAAGCATGCCGACAGTTCCGAGTTGAGCTGACGAATCTGATCAGGACAAGGGGTGAGCCGGAAGAAGGCAATGCCGTCCATGAAGCGCCCAAGGGCGAAGCCGGCGGCTGGTGGTTGCCGGCCAGGGTTCTCGAAGGTCAGATTCTCAACGCCCCGCGTAGCATCCCAGGAGACGATCTGAGGGTCGCCCATCTTCGGCTCAAGCCAATTTGCTCTGACACCGCCCGCAAGGGCAATTTGATCCAGATAGAGCGGACCACTCATTGACTGATTCAATGCCTTGACACGCGTGGGGCGCGCCTTCCGATCGATCAGGACCGTGAGCCTGTGGATCCGTCCCATCCACCAGCGCGCCACGGACCGGGTCTGCGCACATTTCTTCCTCTGCATCCTCGCTTACTAAGTCGTGCCTGCCATAAAACGTAAAAGGTTTTTTTGCTTCAAGCAGTTATGCGCTATTATTGCGGGCGAAATCCAGTGAGTCGTGTACCGTGGTCGCTGGGTTGTGGAGCGGACGTTTGGCTGGATGTCGCGATGCCGGCGTCTTGCGAAGGATTTTGAGCGGAGTCTGGCGAGTTCACTGGCATGGTGTCAGCTGGCGGCTTGCCGTTTCATGATGCGGCGGGTGGCACGTGAGGCATCCCATTGAAACAAAACGAGCAAAACTGAGGAATCGACTGTCGCGGTAGGAACGTCGGTTGCCCGACGCCCCCCGCACAGATCCCCGCATGCCCGTTAAGGCACGAGGCTCCTACCTCGGGTGATTGACGGCAAATCGCCTGGCTGGCCATGGGTGCACGATCCGTAGCGGAGGCCAGAAGACCGCCGCCAACAAGCCGACCTTGTCCCACGTAGAGCGGTCCTTCTGCGACCGGCGTCGCAAGACGCGCAGCCATAGCCGCTTGAGGCGGAGCACAAACTTTCTGAGGGATCGGAAGCTGGTCGGGACCGCGTAGTAACGCAGCCATCCGCCCACAACCCGACCAAGCCATATGGCGACCTCGTAAACGTTTTCGTGCATCCGCCGACGCAGTTCGGCCTCAATGCGCTTCAGGGTCCGGGTGACACGCTTCCCGATCGGCTTGCGCCCCAGTCCGAAACGTCCCTTCCGCGTGGTCCGGCAGTAATGCGTGAACCCGAGGAAGTCGAAGGTCTCGGGACGCCGCTCTCCCCGGGCCCGGCGGTTCGCCATCGCGAACCGTCCGAACTCGATGAGACGGGTCTTCTCTGGATGCAAGTCGAGTGAGAAGTCGGCCAGCCTGTCCTTAAGGTCGCACAGGAACCGTTCTGCATCCCGCTTGTGTTGGAACCCGACCACGAAGTCGTCGGCGTAGCGCACGATGATCGTCTCGCCATTGGCAATCCGGGAGCGCCACTTCCTCTGGTACCAGAGATCGAGGACGAAATGCAGGTAGATGTTCGCCAGTATCGGCGACACACTCGAACCTTGAGGAACACCCCATAGGGTGTCCCGCCATTCGCCCTCTTCCATGACGCCGGCGCCAAGCCACTTGGAGATCAGCCGGATAACCCGCCGATCCCCGATCCGGTGCTCCACGAACTGTAGAAGCCATCTTCGATCCAACTGATCGAAAGACCGTACGACACACTACCCACCTCCGCGAACTTCCTGTGACGGTCAGGATCACCCGCAAGGCGCATGTCCTCGAAGGGGAGGCCGTTCCGGTTCTGAAGCAGCTCTATCGCGAGGGGCGCCTTCAGCTCCTGTTGCTGTTTCCCGACGGCAGCCGTCGCATTGTTCCCCTGGAGTGGACGGACGCGGCAACGGACGAGTTCGTCCCGACCGCCAATCGTGAACTGGTGGCCGAGCCGCACGCCCTGTTGCGCATGCGATTCGTGGTGAATGCTCTGCTTCGACGTTCTGAAACGGAGGAGCATCATGCAACTGCACCTGGACTATCCGGAGATCCCGAAACCGTACGACCAGTTGTGGGAACACCTCGACGAGGAAACACGCCGCACGGTGATCGCACAGCTGGCAAAACTGATCATGCAGGCCGCGCCCATTCACCCGGAGACCGGGAGCAAGAGCAATGACTGACAGCAAAATCACGGCTTTTCATCTCCAGCGCCGCGCCATGGTCTACATTCGCCAATCGACACCCACTCAAGTCGAAAACCATCGCGAATCAACCCGTCGTCAGTATGCCCTTGCCGAGCGTGCCCGTGATTTCGGGTGGCACCCCGATCTGATCACGGTCATCGACGACGATCTCGGTTTGTCCGGTGCTGTCGCCGACGGGCGCAGCGGATTCGCCCACATGACAGCCGAGGTCGCTCTCGGCGGCGTCGGCATCCTTCTCGGGCTCGAAGTCTCAAGGCTCGCCAGAAACAATACCGACTGGTACAAATTGCTCGACCTGTGCGGATATACTGATACGCTGATCGGCGATGCCGACGGCATCTACCACCCCAAACTGTTCAATGACAGGCTACTGTTGGGACTAAAAGGAACATTCTCGGAGGCCGAGCTTCACATTCTGCAGGCCCGCCTCGATGGCGGGATCCGCAACAAGGCGGCCCGCGGCGAACTCTACCGGGGACAGCCGATCGGGTATGTCCGGGGCGACGCGAATGCCGAGATCCTGATCGATCCCGACGAGGCGATACAGGCGGCAATACGCTCCGTCTTTGAACGTTTTGCCGAGCTCGGATCGGTGCGCCGCGTCTGGTTCTGGTTCATGTCCGAGGGTCTCAACTTCCCGAATCGCCGACACCTTGGAGCCGATGTCGTCTGGATCCCGACATCATATGCCACGATCCACCAAGTGTTGACCAATCCGGTCTATGCCGGTGCCTACGTCTATGGCAAGACCCGGCGCGAACGCTACGTCGATGCCAACGGAACGATGCGGACCCGCAACCGCACGTTGCCCAGATCGGAATGGAACGTCCTGATCCATGATCATCATCCCGGCTATATCGACTGGCAAACCCACGAGGCGATACTCGAGCGCATAGCCAGCAACACGAGGCCACGACCGCACGGGGGCGGCGGGGCTGTCCGTGAGGGCACTGCATTGCTGCAGGGCATCGCCACCTGTGGCCAGTGCGGTCGCCGGCTGAGAACCCACTACAGGGGCCGGACCTCCTCGCCCGGCTATCATTGCCATGGCAAGACACTGGTTGAGGGGCGACACAAGTCCTGCATGTCCATCGGCGCCGTGCAGATCGATCAGGCTGTCGCCATGGCAGTGCTTGAGGCGATCCGGCCGGCAAGCCTTGACGCCGCGATCCTGGCTGCCGAACAGATCGAAACCGGCTACGAGCGGGGGCTTGAACAGTGGCGGTTGGCTGTCGAGCGGGCTCGCTACGATGCCGAGCGGGCGGAACGCCGCTATCGGGCCGTGGAACCGGAGAACCGCCTTGTCGGGCGCAACCTCGAGACGGAATGGGAACGCAGCCTGGTCGCGCTCGAAGACGCACAGAGGGAACTCAAGCGCCGGGTACGGGATCGGCCGCGCCAGCTCACCGAGGCCGAGCGCGCCGCGATCCTGGCCCTGGGAAACGACCTGCAACGCGCCTGGAATGCCCCCGGAACCACCATAAGGGACAAGAAGGAACTGGTACGCACGGTGCTGGAAGAAGTCATCATTACCGCGCCTCGCGGAGACTGTCGGGCTCACCTGACGCTACGCTGGTGTGGAGGCCTGTTCACCGAAGCCGAAGTCGAGCGCCCCCGCAAGCGGCAGGCAACGATCCGCACGGACGACGACACGATCGACTTGATCCGCCGCCTCGCGCAATTCCATCCCGATGACATCATTGCCGGCATCCTCAACCGTCAGGGCAAGACCACAGCCTACGGACATCGCTTCAACAAGACACGTGTCCGGAATCTCCGAAACCACTGGAAAATCCCGCGCTTCGACCCGAAAATACGGGCTGCCGACGCCGAGCTAGTGACCATCAAGCGGGCTGCCGAGATCCTTGACGTCGCAACCTCGACAGTTCATCGATGGCTCAATGACGGATTCATCGATGGTGAGCAGACCACGCCGGGAGCACCATGGCGCATTCGCATTACGGAGGCCTTCCGCCCCCAACTCATGGAGCAGGCGCCACCGGATTACGTGCCAATGCGCGAGGCTACCCGCCGTCTCGGCGTATCCCGCCAGACCGTATTGCAGCGTGTAAAGCGCGGGGCGCTGGAGGCGGTGCATATTCGTGCAGGCAAGAAAAAAGCATTACGTATCAAAGTCGTAGACAATCATCCAAGTCTGTTCGAACAGCTTGAATGAACCGGGGGGCAGTATGACGATGACTCCAAAAAGGCCCGAATGTCCGCGTCAACAACCCAGTTGACCTTGCGCCGTTCAATCCCGTACGCCAGTGCGTCGAGCGCGTCATGCGCCCCGCGACCGGGTCGGAACCCATAGCTGAACCCGAGGAATTCCGGCTCGAATATCGGCGTCAGGATGGTCTCCGCCACCGCCGTCTGGACGAGCTTGTCCTCCAGTGCCGCGATGCCGAGCGGTCGTGTTCCCCCGTCCGGTTTTGGTATCTCTACCCGCCGGGACGGGAGCGCCCGGTACGCCCCGCTGTGAACACGGTCGTGCAGGCCAAGCAGACGCATGGCCAGTCCATCCCCGTATTCCTCCCACGTCACACCGTCCACGCCCGCTGTTGCGTCCGGCTTCAACATGAAGTAGGCCGCTTCGAGCACGTCCGTCGTGATGTGGTGCAAAAGCGCAGTGAGTTTCTCCTTCGGTTTCCTCGTGGCTGCTTGCCGTATCCGCTCCGCCGCCTGTGACATGCGATCCCGGCCCTGTGTCCGGTGCGTGCTTTGGCCTCGCAGATTCCCCTTGGTTGCAGTCCTTCCCTCCATCGGCTCCGCAGGAACGGTCGTTCCCTTGTTCGCCGACTTCACCGGTACTATGACCGCATCCGACTGCTTCAATCCGTTCGTCATCGATTCAGACTATCTCCTTTCTTCAGCGGCCCCGGCACGACTGCCGGGGCGAATTGAAGCCCTCCCGAGTCCCGGCGTGGGGTGTACGTGCGTCCCTGGATTCCTCAGACAGCGCGGAGCCCGGCAGTCCCTCACCATGGCGGTTCTGCAGGTGTTGCCTTCGGTCATCATAAGAACCTCGGCACTCCGGATAACAGCCTTTTCGCTGCTCAATCATCCCGGCCACACGCGCCGCTACCGACGCTTCACGTGCACCCTCGCGAGTGCACGCGCACGGCTCGCGGTGGAAGTGGTGGCTAGCCTTTCCTTCCTGCCGGACTTGCACCGGCTACCCCAGCGCCAGTTAGCTCGGCGCTCTATGATTCAAGCTCTAACAATTCAGGCTGGTGTTCTGGACCTGTTACTGCGCTTGCAAGACATGCGGGGAACCAGCTTCATTTTCATTTCCCATAATCTCGCGGTCATTGGCCGCGTGTCACATCAAATCGCGGTGCTGGAGAACGGCACCATGCGGGAATTCGGCACTCGAGATGCTGTGCTCACCGCTCCCGAGCATCCTTATACGCGCCGCCTGCTTGAAGCCTCCGATACGGCAAGGGGCGAGCAATGAAATCCTCGAACACCGATAACGCACCGACCGTCACCGATTTGGGCCGCAAGGCGCGCCTGCTGATCAAGGACGGCTTCTGCGTCCTCGAGGACATGCTCGACGCCGACACCCTCCGGCACACCCGCTCGGTCGCCATGAAGGCAGTCCGCGATCTGTCCGCGAGGCAGCTCGAGGCCACCCGCGCGCCAGGAACCTTGATCGACTCGGATAGCCATCCGGGCCTGGCTGAGTGCATCGGCAATCCCAGGGCGTTGGCTGCGCTGGAGGCAATGGGGTTCGGCGGCAGCAAGTTCTGGAAAGCGGTCATCATCAGCAAACCCGGGCCCAGTCCGCGACTCTACTGGCACCAGGACTGCATGTGGTGGGACGACCCGCGCGCCTACGGCGACTACTCCCCGATGATCTTCCTGATGTATTATCTCGACGACACGTCGCGCGAAAACGGCTGCCTGCGGCTGCTGCCGGGTACCCACCGCAGGTGGCACCGGCTCCACGAGATGGGGGACGCGCACACGAGGGACATCAACCGGATGGACAACGAGCACGACGGGCGCTTCGCCGATTTTCCGGGCGAGATCGACGTGCCGGTCCGGGCGGGAGACCTGGTGGTGGGTGACGCCCGGCTGTTTCACGCCACGCACGCAAACACGACCCGTGAGTTTCGGACGTTGATCACGATCTGGTTTCACCCGCTGTTCGACGAATTGCAGGAACCGACGAAGAGCTGGATCCATCACGCATTCCACCGCCGGCACGCGCAGTGGCCGCCGGAGGCGTTGGACAAGATTCGGCCGTTGATCCCGGACTACCGGGGAACCGTCGAGCCACCGGACATCAACCGCCAGCCTGACCGGGTCAAGCTCAGGCAGACCCTGAGCCCGCCCGGGCAGCAGGCGCGCGGATCAGGCTAGTGCTTGCCCGAAGGCACATGAGCTTATTGATTCTATGCGATAAATCGTGATCTTCTCGCCGCAAGGATCGAGACTGAAAAGCCGTTTTCAGCCTGTTTGGACCCAATTCGGGCCGATTTGCGCACGTCCTCGCGAGGCAGACTTGAGACAGGTACGCTATCCGCAGATGGAACCCGGCGAGGTTCACATCGAAGACATCGAATTGAACTCCAACTAAAGGGACGACATCCCGGCCCTGCTGCTGTGACGACAGCGTCTCTACGCCTACGAGCATTTCCGCTCCCGGCTGTTCGCCCTTCTGGGCGAGGACATTCTTCCGGGCATCGACAGGATGTTCGACCGGCGGGCATGGAGGTGTGGCGGATCCTCGTGTCGGGAGTGATCTGGCAGGGACTCGGTTGCGAATCCGACCGTCTCCACGAGCCGGTGAACGAACACAAGGCATTGCGCCGTTTCCTTGGCCATGCGTCTGCCTGGAACGATTTTCACTACAGCTAACAGAGGCTGTTTTGGACAATGTGACCCTACTGCGTCCGGAGCTTCTCGTGGAGATCAATCATCCGATCTTGGAGAGCGGCCATGCGGTGTTGTTTCTCAAATTAAGTCACCGGGCAGCGCGGTAGCTTGTAATCGTGTTCGTACCGGCCCCGAGTCGGCTGATGAGCCGATTGGTGAAGGCTTCTGCACCAGCGGCACCAGTGGTGTCGGCTCGGTTTGGGTCAAGCGGTCCTCCATCCCCGAGGGTTCGCAATCCACGTTCGCTCGCCAGGGCCAGCGGCTCAGGCACGGTGCGAAGTCCCAGCCGGCGGCAGTCCGTCGACAGTACCGTCTTGCACAGGTTTCCACTGGTTGCCGAAACCAAAGGCGAATCGGCGTTTACAGGATTTCGGGATGAGCATAACATTCGCGAGTCTGCCGAAACCTAGCATGGAACGACAATGTCACTGCCACCCGATTACACTGAGCGGGTCTACGCCGGTATCCTCGGCAAGCTGATCGGTGTCTACCTCGGCCGCCCGTTCGAAGGCTGGACCTATGAGCGGATCATGCGCGAACTCGGGGAAATCGAATACTATGTCCACGATCGGCTGGGCGATCCGCTCGTCGTGACCGACGACGATGTCTCGGGAACATTCACCTTCGTCCGCGCCCTCGAGGGCTGCCCCCGTCCGGCCGACATTTCGTCGGAAACGATCGGAAAGATCTGGCTGAACTACATCGTCGAGAAACGTGCCATCCTCTGTTGGGGCGGGTACGGCGTATACTCCGAACACACGGCATGGCGTAACCTGAAAAACGGCATCGCCGCACCGGAAAGCGGTTCGATCAAGACCAACGGGAAAACCGTCGCCGAACAGATTGGCGCGCAAATTTTCATAGACGGATGGGCGATGGTTGCGCCGGGGAATCCGAAGCTTGCCGCTAGTTTGGCGCGTGAAGCCGCCCGCGTCAGCCACGACGGAGAGGCCGTCCACGCGGCGATGCTCTGGGCAGCGATGGAGGCGAAGGCTTTCCAGACGACGGACATCGATGCCCTGATCGACACCGGATTGTCAGTCATCCCGGACGACTGCCGGGTCGCGCGACTCATCGCGGAAATCAGGGGCTGGCACGGGGCATACGTGGACTGGCGGGATACACGCAGGAAAATCGCGGAGTTCCATGGTTATGACAAGTATCCCGGGAATTGCCATGTGATGCCCAATCACGCGTTGATGATCATGGCCGTCCTGTACGCACCGGACGACTTCAGCCGCGCGCAGAAAATCGTCAACACCTCCGGCTGGGACACCGACTGCAATGCCGGGAATGTCGGCTGCCTCCTCGGACTCATGCACGGGCTTGACGGCTTGACCGCAGGACCGGACTGGCGCGGTCCGCTCGCTGATCGCATGCTGGTTTCGTCCGCGGATGGCGGCTTCGCGATCAACGATGCCGCAAGAATGGCGGGCTACATTGCCGGTCTCGGCCACGCGGTAGACGGCACACCGCCGCCCGCCGCACCCAAGGGCGGCGCGCAGTTTCACTTCTCGCTGCCGGGGTCAACACAGGGATTCCGCATCGCCAGCGGGTCTGATCCTTCCGCCGGTGCCACGGTCGCGGGTGCAACCCATGACGGAAATCACGTGCTGTCGGTCGACTTCGAATCCCTGGGGAGCGACCGGCCCGTGGTGGTGACATCGCCGACCTTTGCACCCAGGGATGTCGTTCGCATGCGAACCTACGACCTGATGGCATCGCCCCTCGTCTACCCCGGTCAGGTCCTGACGGCTGCCTTCGCGAGCGCCGCGGAGAATTCCGGAGAGGTCACGGTCCGTTTGCTCATTCGCCGCTACGGGGACGCGGACGGTCTCGTCGATGTCGGCGGACCTGCACGGACGCTCGGCCCCGGACAATCCGGTGAGTTCTCCTGGATCCTCCCTGATTGTGAGTCCCAGCCAATCGCCGAGGTCGGTTTCTCCGTCACGGCCACCGGGACGGATGTCGGCGGCAGAATCCTGCTTGACCGCATGGGCTGGACCGGAGTTCCCGATCTGGTTTTGCGTCCGCCGGACGAGCGGGGCGAATTCTGGCAGCGCGCGTGGGTGAATTCGGCCGACAACTTCAGGGGATACGAGGCCGGAATCCGTATTTCCCAGGACCGCGGCGAAGGCCTGATCATCCATGGGACGCAGCAATGGACCGACTACAGGGTTGACGCCGGCGTAACTGTTCACCTCGGCCGGTACGCCGGGTTGGCGGCTCGTGTTGGCGGGCTCCGCCGATTCTATGCCGCGCGGCTGTGTCGCGACGGGCAATTCCAGATACTCCGCGTCCGCGACGATGAGCGCACGGTTCTCGCCGCGACAGGATTCCCGTGGTGCCTCGACCAAACCGTTCCCCTGTCCATGTCTCTGCGCGGCAACCGTGTTTCCGCCAGCGCCGGTGACACGGTTCTCACCACCGAAGATGGCCCGGAATCCGGATTTGCCGCGGGCGGGATCGGTCTTCTCGTCGCCGACGGATCGGTCTCGGTGGACAGGATTCACGTATCCCCTGGATAAACGGGGCAACTTGGCGGACTTCCCGCCCATCCGGTCGGAAGCATTTGCCGCACGCACGCCCGACCACCGTTGCGCGCAGCCACATCCCGTAACTATCCTTGGGAATGCGCGGCTGTGCTCGCGGCCATGCAAATGCGCTGCCGCCCCATCATCCGCCGGATACCGGAAACAACCGGACCACCAATCGGATCGTAATCGTTCGGCGAGGGCGTGACGACCCGAACTCGAGTCGGCGATTGAACGTTCCTTTCCGATTCTTCCGGAGCGGGCAGTGCCAGACGTCCTTCCCTGGTTTTCCGTCGTCCCGGTCTTGTCGTCGCATCCGCATCCCTGCGTTGTTCCGGCGTGGACCCAGCCGGTTGCCTGGCAGCTGGCCCCGCGACGCGCGGAATCTCGGCGGAGGTTTCCATCAGCACTGGGGCGGCGTTATGCCGCCGGTGCCTGTCGCGCGGCAGTCGGCACCGCACCACCGCGAAGATGTGCGAGGCCAGGTTCGGGATGTGTATCCAAGACAGAACGAGGAAGCGGGTATTGTCGACCATGCGATACAGGTTCCTCTCCCGGGCGGCAGCCGACCTGTCGATGAAGGCTTCGCGGGGCGGGGTCTTCCAAGTCGCAGTCGGGAAACCGAGCATGGCCATGGGCCACCCGTCGCGATCAGGCACCGCGTAGCGCATCTCGGCGCCAACCAGGGTCTTGTAGCCGAGTCGCCGGCGTCATCCGCGTCGAAGGCACTGAAGATGTGTTGGGGTTTCGATGTTTCGGCCAATACGGGCGATTTCCCGCACTTCACCCGCGCCTGGACTGCCAATCCAGCCTCCACCCGAGAAGACGGGGTGAGCAGGCATGTCCGGACATCCCCAGTTCGCCGGAAACGCCACCAGGCGCAGAATCATTCGCCGTGGGGCTTTGTCCAGGGTCGACGCGACCTTACCTCGCGTGGCAAAAAAAGGCGCGTCGGTGAAATACGCAAAACTATTGCGTCAAACCCGCGTACCGCAAAAAAACTGAATGGAATTGTCCTGGACGACACGGCATTCCGTATTGACGATGCGTGAAATCCAGCCTAGCGTCCGCCTTGGCTTGGCAAAGTCTCGACAAGGATTATGTACGCTGACACCCAATTCCACATGCGCCTGTATCCATCGGACCATTGAGGGATCAAGGGTCGAACGCGACATCTCACGACCCGCTTCGAGAACACCTCGCCAATGACGACACCCAGTATTCTTGTCTTTGGCGTCGATTCCCTTAGGGCCGACCACTTGAGTTGCTACGGCTATCGCCGGCTGACATCGCCCCGCATTGACCGGTTTGCCTCTCAGGGCGCCCTCTTCGAGAACACTTTCAGCCCGCATATCCCGACAACGAGCGGTTTCACGTCGATGTTGAGCGGCCTCGACGTATTCGGTACCCAGGTGGTTGCGCTGCAACACACGGGGGGTATCAGGCCTGAAGTGACGATGCTGTCGGAGCTTCTGAGGGATCGGGGCTATGATACGACTTGCGTGGGTTTCAGCGGCAATCCCAGTTCAAGGGGCTTCGACACCTACCTTGACTACAGGGCTTGGTGCAACTGGGACGAAAGGCCCCTCGACAAGGCCCAGGACCTCAACCGCGTGGCTGTCCCAGAACTCGAACGTCTCCTCGATCAGGACCGGCCATTCTTCATGTTGCTGCGGCACATGGACCCGCACACGCCCTACCTGCCCCCGGACCCCTTCCAGCGCATGTTCTATCACGGCGATGAGTGCGACCCGAACAACAATTCGATGGAGCCCGTCTTCGCCTTCAAGCCCTTTCGGGACTTTTTTGCCAGCTGGATGCCGCCCGGGATTACCGACAAGGACTACGTGATCGCCCAGTACGACGGGGCCATCGCATACATGGACTCCTGTATCCAGACCATTCTGAAGCTCCTCGAAACCCGCGGTGTTCTGGATGACATGATCGTTGTGCTGATCTCCGACCACGGCGAGACGCTTTACGAGCATGAATGCTGGTTCGACCACCACGGCCTCTACGACTCGAACCTCCATGTCCCTCTCATCATCCGCTACCCGTCGAAGATTCTCGCCGGGCTGCGGCTCTCGGGTTACAGTCAACTCAAGGACTTTGTGCCCACATTGCTGGAACTCGCGGAAATCGAGTGCGACATCCGTTTTGATGGCAGGAGCTTGATGGGCATGGTTCGCGGCGATGTGGCCTCCCACGAGGCGGAGATGTACATCACCGAGTGTACCTGGATGCGAAAGCACGGCTGGCGGACGCCGCAGTGGAAGCTGATACGGGCCCTGGAGCCCGACTTTCATTTCAAGCCGCCGGTGGAACTGTACAACCTGATCGAGGACCCCTGCGAGACGATCGATGTGGCAGCAGAGCGAGCCGACGTCGTCGACGTGTTGACCGAAAGGATGGAGCGCTGGATTGCAGCACGGGAAAGCGCGACCGGTCTGCCGAACCCGATATTCCACCAAGGCGGTGACTGGCACGGTCACGAGGGGATCGGCGCCTTCAAGTCCTCCCAGCAGGCGTACGACACTCTGCACATCGGCGATTCATCGGAGGCGTTGCGTATTTCCTCGGGATCCTGAGAACGGGACAGCGCCCGATTTCGAGTGGGAGTTGGAAAGACATGAGTCTACGCGTAGCAATTGTGGGGATGGGTGGTATTGGCGACATCCACGCCGGGGTTTACGACGCGGACGCACGCTGCCAGGTCGTGGCGGCCTGCGATATCCACAAGGACAAGGCGGCGGCGGCAGGCCAGCGCTTCGGGTGTCCTTCCTTCACATCCGTAGATGAGATGGTCGCCCGAACCCGGATCGATATTGCCAGCGTGTGCACTGCCGGCAAGGAGAACGGCGGTGATCACTACGAACCCACAATGACCCTGCTCAACGCCGGAATCGCGATCCTCGGAGAAAAGCCGATCTCAAACGAAATCCCCAAGGCGAGGGAAATGGTCGCCCTGGCCGAGGAAAAGGGCCTCCGATACGGAATCAACCTCAATCACCGCTTCACGCCGGCCGCGATCCGGGCCAGGAAGTGGGTCGACGACGGACGCCTGGGTGAGGTGAACATCATCAACATGACGATGTGGATCGACAATCCCATTGAGTCGTCGCCCCATTTTCACATGAGGGCGCTCCATCCACACTCGATCGACGTCATGCGTCATTTCTGCGGTGACGTCACGAAGGTCCATGCATTCTTTAAACGGGGCTCGGGACGGAAGATTTGGTCCAATGTCCAGGCCAATATGCTGTTCGAGAATGGCATCATCGGCCATCTGACCGGCAGCTACGATGCCGGGGGAAGCTACGGCCTCGAGAGCCTCGAGGTCGTGGGCTCCGACGCCAGGTTCCTGCTGAGAGAGGCATGCGAGCACCTCGAGTTCTACCCCCGGCGTTCCAGGCAGGTCGAGACTTACGCCTATTTGGGTGACATGATGGGATTCAGTGAAACCTTCCGGAGCCGCATCACCCGATGGATCGACCAGAACGCGGAGGGCGTCGATCCGGACGAAATCGATGGCTCCGCGATGGACGCCCTCAAGGCCCAGCTGGTGATCGAGGCCGCCATCGAGTCCTGGGAAACAGGCCAGGTCGTGGAAGTGGAGAAAGTATAGCCATGAAACTAGGTGCAAACACTGTCCTCTTCGGAGGCCACAGCATGGAGACGGCTTTCCGATGCATATCCATGGCGGGCTACGATGCAGTCGAACTCTCCGCCATCGACTCGATGAGCGATCACCTCGTGGTGGAACGCTGGCAGGATCTTGTACCCCGCATCAAGGAACTCTCGGAAGAGCATGGACTGGAACTGACGGCCATCGAGCAGACGTCCCACGACGCGGAGAAGATGGACCGCACCTGCCACGCGGCATCGGCGCTGGGAATTCCGGTCATCAACTGCGGCCCCGGGGGGCAGAGCGGCGATGCGGACAGCTTGGAGGCTTCGTTAAAGCGTTTGGCCGCGTTTGCGGAGGTCGCGGAGGCACATGGTGTCTCGCTGTGCGTCAAGGCCCATGTAGGTTGCAGCATTTTCGACACGCCCACCACTCTGCTGGCAATGGAGGCGATTTCATCGCCCGCATTCGGCATCGACATGGACCCATCTCACATTCACAGGGCAGGTGAAGACCCCTCAGAGGCAATCGTGCAGGTGATGTCGCGAGTCAAGCACGTGCATATACGGGACTGCAAGGGCCGCCAGGAGGACCCCGGCCGCCCGGAGGACCAGGCCAACGGACGAGGTGACATCGACCTGTTGCGATTCATCCGGGTGCTGCACGAGCACGGCTATTCTGGTGCCCTCAATCTCGAGATCATCGGAGCGAGGGAATACGACCTCGAGCGGTGCTGCACGATCGCAGCCGAGGCGCGTGGCCACATGCAGGCCTGCCTGCAGGCCTGCGGCGTCCGATAGCAAACGACCAAATCCGATCATCATCGACTCCCGTCTCGACCCGGTTGCAAGACGGCTGGTTGACGGAAGCAGCATCGAATTCTGCTCCGGCACCTGATGTTTCTGAAAGTCCGGTCGAACCCAAGGACGTGAACGGCTGCATCAGGTTGATCGGTAAAAGCATTGAAGCAACGGGGGAGTTAACTGGTTGTGTACGGGTGGAAGGACAGCATCCTGGAGCCTGGTTGCCGATCCGCATCTGCCCAATCATCCGGGTAGGTAGTGGGGGTACCTGTTTGTTTCTTTTCCACCAAACCTGGCTTCGTGTCGCCGGAACATTCCGACAAGGTTTGCCAAAATTGAATTTTCTTGAGCATTCGGCATGCTCTCCCAAATGCATGCGACGGTTTGTGACCGGGTGCGAACCAACGCACACTCCCTTCTGGGGAGCAGTGTCCTGATGGAGGTAAAATGCAACCATTCGTAGAATCTAACGGCCTTCTCGATGATCCGCCGGGGCTTCGCAAGCGATTGCGCGATGACGGTTACCTGTTCCTCAGGGGCATCCTCCCGACGGACGAGGTGCTCGACCTGAGACGACAAGTCCTCGAATTCTGTGCACAGGCCGGCTGGTTGAGGCCTGAGGCAAACGTGATGGACGGTTTGGCCGACCGCAACCCGATCTCGGAAGACGACGACGAATACCTTGAGGTATACGCACGGGTCCAAGCCCTGGAAGCCTTTCACCGGCTGAAGTTCGACGCAAACATCATCCGCATCATGGAGGACCTTTTCCAGGAGCCCGTAATTCCCTTGCCGAAGACAATCGCGCGCATCGCGTTTCCGCGGGACAACGATCGTGGCACCAAGCCACATCAAGACTGGATATTCGTCGGCGGTTCGATGGAGACCATCAGTTGCTGGGCACCGCTTGGTGACGTGTCGCTGGATGTCGGAGGACTGAGAATACTTGCAGGGAGCCACAAGTCCGGTTTCCTCGAGCCGCGACCGGCGATCGGCCCCGGATCCAGGATTGTCGATGTCGATCCCGGGCTGGAGTGGCACCAATCCAGCTATCGAAGCGGAGATGTTCTTCTGTTCAAGGCTCTCACCGTACATGCCGCGGCCTCTAATCTGACGGCTGATGAGCTTCGGCTTTCGGTTGATTTTCGCTATGCCGGTGAAAGCCATACGATTGCAGAGAAATGGCTTAGACCCCATTTCGATGACGTGGGCGAACCCTTTACCTGGAGCACGCTGGAAAAGGAGTGGCGGGACAGCCCGATCGCCGACTATTGGGAACGACTGCCTCGTCTGAAGACAAAGGACCATCCTTGGTTCTGGGAAACCGGGAAGCAGTCGTAAATCCAGAGCATTCGCAAGGCGCCAAGGCGGACGAAAGTCTCCGCTTCGCTCGCAGCGCTACTTCATGACCGAGCGACGATCGCAATTTTCAGCCTTTCCGGCTTAAACAAACCAAGAACATCCCGTAAGGCGCGATCCGTCGATATCGACGACACGCCTGTCGAGACGCAAGAAGGCCACGACGCAAGTCATCCGACCCGTTCGCCGCCAAGCCTTCAATGCACCGTAGGGCATTCGTCAAGATTCATGATGTTTTCCGCCTGCATCTAAACGCAACGGTTGCCACGACGGTTTCGAGTCCGGGAAACGAAAATGGACGACGACGCTCGCCGGTTCAGGATCACGGTTTCAACATGCTCCTGATGACGCCGACCATTGGGTGATGCGGGTGTTGATTGCATGAATCGACAGAAAGCGTGGATCGGGATTACTGCCGCTGCGGTCTCGTTACCGAAATCGCCGTAGACGGCATGTCGGTCGGGAAATGTTCCACCCGTTGTCCCGGCCGCTGGTCGCGCTTGGGCAAGGCCTTCCGCGTTCCCGCGCATCATGCGCACCACCCGGCGCGAACATCAGGAATGACAAGGACGGCCACGCCAACGTGCCGCCAGTGCCCGATCTCCATACATTTTACCTGCGCGGCACCGTCAACCCATTCGAGAATCCGTAGCAGAGGGTGCGCATGGTTGCAGGGGCAAAGCCCGCGTCATCAATCAAGGGCGACCGGCCACCTGCCAGAGGACCTCCGCGTCATGGACAACGCCGCCGGACACGATCGTCAACGGCATTCCACAGATGACAGGTCGTCAAAAAAAGGATTTGCCTTCAGATCGCAGTATCGGTTGAAAATCAGGAATTTAACATGTTAGCAATTGATACCAGCAATGCGGAGGCGCTGGACAACATGACTCCCGTTTTCGCAAATGAAGGAACGAGACGATGAAACACTCGGTGCAACATGCAAAGGACCGGCATGAGGCCCACTTCAATTACCGCCATCTTTCCCCGGAAGAACTGGAGGCCTACGCCGATCAGGGATTTCTCGTTCTGGATGATGTGCTGACGGAACAGGGTGTGGCAGAGATGAGGGACCAGTGCATGAGTTACTGGTCCGCGCAAAAAGAGGGTTATGATCCCGACGGAAGCTGGTTGAAGAACATGCTCCTGGACGATGCGCACCACCATGCCCCCATTGTCCGCGATTACTATTTCGAGGGTCCGCTGGTGAATTTTGCGGAGCAGTTGATCGGGCCGAATGTCAAGGGTGTGACGGCACAGCTTACCTTCAAGTTGCGCGGGAATACAAAACGTGTCCACTGGCATCAGGACAACGTCTATGGCGAGTTGGCGCCCTACAACGCCATCACCTGCCTGACCGCTCTGGACAAGAGCGACGAAGCCAATGGCTGCCTGTGGATTGCGCCCGGAAGCCACAAGGATGGTCAGCGGCGCGCCGGTTTCACGGAGGAAGAAAGAACCGCGCTGATCGAGATCGAACTCAAGCCGGACGACAGCAATGCCATTCCCATGCCGATGGAGCCAGGACAATGCCTGTTGTTCAGCTGCTGGACCTATCACCGGTCCGACGGCAACAACTCGAAGGACCGGGACCGGCGCATACTCTTCATACGCTACGCCGATGCGGATGCAGTCGAGGTCTACAACAACAATCAACCCCGCCTGGGCAGGGTCGTCCGTGGAACGAGTCGATTCCCGGAAGTCATGGAATTCGAAACGAATCTTTGAATTGCAACGACGTGCAATGTGAAAGTTTCCGTCACCGTACCGGAATTGCGACAATCGACCGGATTTTGCGAAACCAACGCTGCAAAGTTCGTTTGCAGCCGCGGAGCAGCTGACCAGTCTTTTTCTTACACCTGAAGACCCTGTAGCCGGCAGCGAGACGATCCTGCCGGTGAGCGGGAGGCTCTGCGGGTCCATCTCAGGGGCATTCATGTTCATGCATCAGAAGGAGGACCGAGATTTTCCACTGTCCTTGGAAATCCGGCATGTGTATTTCATCTGCGTTCAGCCATTCCCCGCCCGGCTTCACGGGATCCTTCAACAGTTCATCACACGATAGCAACGGTAATTTCTCATGATCGACCGGACCCTTTCCTTGCAGCGGTTTTTCGTCGGGTTTCCCCCGCATGTTCGCAGGCTCGTTGCCCCAGCCGTAGCGGTTTTCGGACTGGCAATACCGCTACCGGTCACCGGCGATGAAAACGTTCCCTGCGGCGGTCCCTTTCCGGCCTTTGTCGACGGGTTGAAGGCGGAAGCGCTCGCCGGCGGTTTTGACCGACCGGCGGTGGAGGAGTTCTTTGCCGGTGTTGTCCATGATCCCGACACCATCCGGCGGGACCGCGCCCAGGGAATCTTCCGGAAGTCCTTTATCGAGTTCTCCAAGCTGGTCATGGCCGAATACCGCATCGTGCAAGGGGCGAAATTCGGGAAGGACCATTCGTCGGTCTTCGACCGGGTCGAGGATGTCTACGGCGTGCAGCGCGGCGTTCTCCTGTCGTTTCTGGCGCTCGAGACCGATTTCGGCCAGGTCCAGGGCGATCACAACACCCTCAATTCCCTGGTCACCCTTTCCCATGACTGCCGGCGCCCCGGGCTCTTCCGGCCGCACATATTCGCGGCACTCGAGCTCTACCGGCGGGGCGATTTCGACCCGGCAGGCACGGTCGGCGCCTGGGCCGGCGAGATCGGAATGATCCAGATGCTTCCCTCCGACATTCTCGCATACGGCCAGGACGGTGACGGTGACGGGCGGGTCGACCTCAAGTCGTCGACCTGGGATGCGCTGATGACTGCCGGCAGGGTCCTGCACGAGCTGGGCTGGGAGCCCAACCGGCCCTGGCTCGTTGAGGTCATCGTGCCCCGGTCTCTCGACTGGAGCGAGACCGGCCTCGACCACGAAAAGACGGTGGCGGAATGGATGGATCTCGGGGTCGGGCTCCGCACGGACCAGCGGCTCGAAGGCTCGCTCACGGCGTCGATCCTGCTTCCCCACGGCAGGTTGGGCCCCGCATTCTTCGCGTTCGACAATTTCAGGCTCTACTTCGAATGGAACCGTTCTTTCGTCTACGCCACGACTTCCGCATTCTTCGCGACGCTCCTGTCCGGAAGCCCGATGTACCTCGACGGCAGCGCGCCGCCGCCGCTTGCCGAGAACGAGGTCAGGAGATTGCAGGAGAACCTCCAGTCCCGGGGCCATGACGTCGGCGCCGTGGACGGTATCGTCGGAAGCAGGACCCGAAGAGCGGTGCAGGCCGAACAGGTCCGTCTCGGATTGCCTGCCGATGCCTGGCCGACACGCGAATTGCTCGATCTCCTGTCATAGTTCGGGGCTGGCGCCGGCGTCGGGATGCGGCGGCAGATCCGCCGCGCACGATCAGGACAATGCATTTCACCAGATTTGTTTGCGGGGTCTCGCTGAAGCCTTTGGACGGGTTCGATCTCCCCGGCTTACGGCCGCGCGTATTGCGGACTGAGCGATTACCGTGACGAATCCCCCGCGCTCAAGCCCGCCACCCGTGCCCGCGCCGAGTTCGATCTCGGTTTCCACAGGTTTCGGTCGAGCGCTTCGTTCAATCGCTCCGCGATTTCCCGCAGTGCTGGCAGGTTGTGTTCCGCGAGGAAACCGCGAACCTTGTCGTCGTCAAGGCACGCATCGTAGACGAGGTCGAAATGGTGATTTCGCACAGCTCCGGTCGTCGCGGCGAACGCGAACAGGTAATCAATTGTCGCCGCGATTTCGAAGGCGCCCTTGTATCCGTGGCGCATGACGCCCTTGATCCATTTCGGATTGACGACCCGCGATCGGACGACCCGGCCGATCTCTTCCTCCAGGGTCCGAATGACCGGACTCTCGGGGCGGGACAGATCATTGTGGTAGACGGGCCGATCCCGGCCCTGCAGGCTGGCGACCGCCGCGAATGCCCCGCCCTCAAACTGGTAGTAGTCATCGCTGTCAAGAAGATCGTGTTCGCGATTGTCCTGGTTCTGAACGATCGCCTCGACGTGGCGAATGCGTTGCTCGAGCGAACGGCGGGCAAATGATCCTTCTCTACCCCTGCCATAGGCGTAACTTCCCCATTCGAGCCACACTTCGCCAAGATCTTCGCGGCTCGACCACAGGCGTTCATCGATCATTGCCTGCAGGCCTGCTCCATAGGCGCCGGGCTTCGAGCCGAACACCCGGAATCCCGCTTCATCCGTCTTCTCGTCCCTGAACAGGGCGGCCGCGGGATTCATGTCATTCGGTTCATCCAGCGCCATGACGGCCCTGGCCGCAGAATCCACGAGGTCAACCTGTTGAGGGAACGCGTCCCTGAAGAACCCCGAGATCCTCAGTGTCACGTCGACCCTCGGGCGCCCCAGGACAGAGAGGGGCATGACCTCGAAACCGGTCACGCGTCGGCTTGCCTGGCTCCAGGTCGGCCGGACTCCCATCAGCGCGAGCGCCTGGGCAACATCCGCACCTCCGGTTCGCATGTTCGCCGTGCCCCAGGCCGTCAGCAGCAAGGCCTTCGGCCAGTCGCCGTGGTCCTGCATGTGGCGCTCGATCAACAAGGCCGCCGACTTCCAGCCGAGAGTCCATGCCGTGGCTGTGGGGATTGAACGACTGTCGACGCTGAAAAAATTCCGCCCCGTCGGCAGTACGTCAAGCCTCCCCGATGTCGGAGCTCCGGACGGCCCGGGTTGCACGAATTTCCCGTCGAGAGCGAACAGCAATCCGGTCTCCTCGGCCGGGCCCGACGAACGTACCAGCGGCCCGACATGGGCCTGGACGTTGTCCAGGACCTCCCGGCTGCGCGTCCCCGGTGGTGTTGTCACGCCGTCAAGAAGATCCGAGGCCAACGCCTCGATCCTTTCGACGGTGTCGCCCGCGGAACGCCACCGATCCCCCGACGCCTTGGCAAGCACGGGCGGAGTCGGTCCACGCCACCTGGCCGACATGTCGCAACCGAGGGGATCAAACCCGAGTTCGAGATCGTCAGCCAATGCCCGGTGCAGCGAGGCATCGGCTCCCTTTCCGTCACCTCGCGGCAGCCTGACAAGGGCCTGGACCAGGTTCCGCTCGAGCGTGCCGTGCGGTGATTGCCCGAATACGTGCAACCCGTCCCTGATCTGTGCTTCCTTGACGTCGCATAGCCACGCGTCAAGCGTGGCCAGGTCATCGTCGCCATCGTTTCCGGTGAGACCGGCATCGATGTCGAGCCCGGTGGCAGACGAAAAAGACAGGATCTCCCGATGAAGAATCTCCTGCCGCTGCGGGTCTAGCCCGACAGCACCATAATATTCGTCGAGCAGGGCCTCGAGGTCCCTGAGCGGACCATACGTCTCTGCCCGGGTGAGCGGCGGCGTCAGGTGATCGATGATGACCGCGCTTGTCCGCCGCTTGGCCTGTGTTCCCTCCCCCGGGTCGTTCACGATGAACGGATAAACCTGGGGAATCGCGCCGAAGACCGCTTCGGGGAAACAGCATTCGGAAAGCGCGATCGCCTTGCCCGGCAGCCATTCCAGGTTCCCGTGCTTGCCCAGGTGGATAACCGCATGGCAGCCGAACTCCTCCCGAAGCCAGATATAGAATGCCAGGTAATTGTGCGGCGGTGGCAGGTCGGGAGAATGGTAGGTTTCCTTGGGATCAATATTGTAGCCGCGCGCCGGTTGAATCCCCAGGGCCAGCTTGCCGTAACGACAAACAGGCAACAGGAATCCGCCGCCCTCCAGGAACGGATCTCCTGCAGCTTCGCCCCAGCGCGACTCGATAAGGTCGCGCGTCTCCCATGGCAGCTCCCGGTATGCGCAAAGGTAATCGTCAAGCGACAGGCGGATGCAGGCGTCCCGGTTTCCGGAACGCTTGTCGTGGGCATTCGTGGGCCCCGAAAGCAGGGTCTTCATCAACGCGGCCGCGTCTTCCGGTTCGTCCCGGATTTCGTAGCCGTTCTCCTTGAGCAACCGGATGATCCTCATCGCCGACGCAGGCGTATCGAGACCGACGCCATTCGCAATTCGCCCGTCCCGGTTCGGATAGTTCGCGAGGACCAGCCCGACCCGGCGTTCTTCTGCCGGAGTATCCCGGAGCCGAACCCAGTTCGCCGCCAGTCTCGACACGAAGTCGATACGGTCCCCGCGCGCCTTGTACGTGGCGACCGGGCATTCCGTCGCCTCGTCGAAATACGCCTCGTCCTTGAAGGAAACCGCACGCGTCAGCACGCGTCCGTCTACCTCGGGCAGCGCGACGTTCATCGCGATGTCCCGGGGGCGGAGGCCAGCCAGCCCAATCTGCCAGTCCTCTTCCGAGGACCCGGCCAGAACGACCTGCATGACCAGCGCATGCCGCGCCCCGGGCGCTGTCAACGGGCTGGCAGCGTCCGGGTTCCCCGCCCCGGGATCGGGAGATCTTGCAGCAAAGGACGTGCAGTTCAGGATCAGCGATGGCGGTGCCTTGTCGAACAGTGATTCCAGGGTCGCAGCGGAAACCCGGTCCCTGAGCGACACGACGAAGATCGGCATCGGGTTCAGGCCCCTGCGAAGCAGGGACCGGACCAGGCGGTTGATGGGGTGCAGGCCTGCTCCCTGAACCAGGGCGCGGTAAAAGACAATCGGAACGACCGGTGCGTCCGTGATCCATTGTTCCCGAATGCGAACCAGGTCGGTGACACCTTCTCCCGGCCAGTAAATCCCGGCACGCAAAAGGGGGCGCGCCGCGGGTGGCCGGTCGACGGATTCCAGCATTGCATGGGCATACAGCAGGAAATTGCGCGCGTTCTCGGCACCGCCCTCGACCAGGTAGGCCCACAGGTTCTCCCAGTCCGCGCGGGCGACTGTTGACAACCTCCACAGCCCCTCGTCGGGCTTGTCATCGCCCGGCAGGGCAGCGAACCGAACGCCGGCCCGGGCAAGCCTGGCAGAATACTGCTCCGTGCCATACGGCCAGTAGTCGATTCCCCCAAGTATGCGTGCGATCACGAGGCGGGATCTCGATGCACAGGTCGAGATGTGAGAATCGACCGACATCGGATGGGCGAGATGGGCGAGATTTGCCAACCTCAGCGAACCGACGGCGTCACCGAGTCCGGCACGGGCCGCCGCGAGCGCTGCGAGTTCCGTGTCGGCTGCCGAGACAAAAACCAGATCGCCCGGCGACTGGTCAAGGTCAACGGCGCTGGAGCCGTCGTCAATCTGGCCAGGTCGGGCCTGCAGCAAATGCATCAGTCGAGGCGCTTTTCCATGAAGAGGCTTGCCGGATGTTCGCGATAGCATCCGAACCTCCCGCAGCGATCGTATCCCCGGCGTTCATACAACCGAACCGCAGCGGCCAGCCTGGATCCGGTCTCGAGCCTGACAACACCGAGGCCCAAATTCCCTGCATCCGCTTCAAGACGGTCCATCAGCGCTTCGGCGATTCCACGGCCGCGCCATTCCGGGCGAACATACAGCCGCTTGATCTCGCCGTAACTGCCGCAGTCGACAAGAGCCACGCATCCAACCGGTTCGTCGAGTTCTCGCGCGACCAGAAACGTTGAATCGGAGTCATTCAATTCGTCCGGACTGAACGAAAAACAGGCCTCGGGAGGATAGTGCTCCCGCAACGCGGCTTCGCTGCCCTCGATCAAGAGTCTGCCTTCCGTCGTAACCGGGCTCTCGGAAGCGATTTTCAACATGCTGCAGCCGTCAACCCGGTTCTGATTCCCGTTCGATCGAGCCCGGCCAAACCAATCACGACGAGCCTTGTCGCGCGCTCTTCGTCGGGCCGGAACGGCCGGTCGAAATAGTGCTCGACCCGGGGACCAACGGCCTGTACCGCCAATCGCATGGGGCGCCCGGATACAGTGGCAAATCCCTTGATTCTGAGGATGTCATGTTTGCGGACAGTCTCCTCAATCCTGGCAGACAGTGTTTCGGGCTCAGCCACGGATCCGAATTCGACAACGAACGACTCGAACTCATCGTGGTCGTGGTCGTGATCCTCGTCATCGTGGTGATGCCTCGCCTGCCGGGTATCGGCTCCGTTTTCGGCAGCAGCCCGGACGCCAAGAACGACATCGGCCGGCAGTTCCCCGTTTCGCGCAGCCACGACCCGTGTTCCTTCCCGGGATTCGTGACGGAGACGGGCAATCAACCCGTCAACTTCATCCGGGTCGAGCAGGTCGGACTTGTTCACCACGACAATGTCGGCCGAGACAAGCTGATCTTCGAACAATTCCGCCAATGGCGACTCGTGGTCAAGATTTGCATCTGCCTGCCTCTGGACATCGACCGCAACCGGATCGCTGGCAAATCGGCCCTCGACAACGGCCTTGCCGTCAACAACGACAATGATGCCGTCAATGGTCAAACGGTTGCGCAGTCGCGGCCAGTTGAACGCCCTGACGAGGGGTTGTGGAAGGGCCAGGCCCGATGTTTCGACGACAACGTGATCCGGCAGGACATCGCGGGCGAGGATGGATTCCATCGCGGGAACGAAGTCGTCGGAGACGGTACAGCAAATACAGCCGTTGGTCAGTTCAACGATCTCGCCGGCGCCGCACGCGGATTCGCCACAGCCTTCGATGAGCGCGCCATCGACCCCGAGATCGCCGAATTCGTTGATCACCAGCGCAATCCGCCGACCGCACGCATTGCCCAGAAGGTGACGGATCAGGGTCGTCTTGCCCGCGCCGAGAAAGCCGGTGAGGATCGTCACTGGAATGCGTGAAGCCATGATTCCTCCGAAAACAGTTGACGGAACCGAGCCCGGACGGGTCGTCGCCGGCGGGAGCGGTCAGCCGAATCCCACAGTTGCAAAGGCGGCGTCTTCCACCCTCTCGAGAACCGGGAACAGGCCGATTCCTGCGATGGCCGTTCCCGCGAGCCGTGATTCCAAGACACCGACCCGGTCCCCGGCCGCCCAACCCCGTGCCAAACGCGCACTGGCCGCGCTGACGAGAAACCGGACGATGGCCAGACCCGACGACAATCCGGTCAACACGTCCAATCGGTCCTCAGCCTCCCGGGCGGCGGGACTGTCCCCGGAAGCTGGGCCATGTAACAAGCCGAAACCGATGAATAATCCATGGGTTGTCCCGAGCCGGGCTTTTCGGCCCCGGGCGAGCAGCCCGCCCAGGCACACTAACGAGAGCGGAATCACCGTCTCGACAGTCGGCAGGTCCATGCCGGTCGAAGCCAGAATCGTGCCGCCGGGCATGGCGACGACATATGCGGCTGGCGCGGAATACGCCTTGCCGGCCAGCGGGTGGGGGGCGAACGCAACGCCCGGCAAGACACTCAACGCACAGGCAGGTATCGAAAAAACCTTCGGCGGGTTGTTCATCGAATCTCCTCCTCGGTTCAGTCCGTGGGGAGGATCCGCGGGTCATGGATTGACCGAAACACCGTCTTCACCATCACGGAACACCCCGTCCGTCGCTGTTGGTCAGCGCAATTGCACTGGCGCATGGCAGGTCTCCTGGCTTGCGGGTCAGTGCGCCGCGCCCTCCTTCCCGGCAGTCGCCAGTGGAACTGGACGCGCGCTCACCGCTACAGTCGCGGGGGCGGCTGCGGCTGGAGGTCCCTCGGATATCGGTCAACCTCTTCCGCATTCCCGTTTCATCCCCGGATGCTTTGCATCCGCGCGGGGAACCATGCAGAGCCCTTGTTACCCGGCATCTGATCGTGGTCAAGACCTTTCGTTCACGGTGCGGCGTACACGACTGATCCGGACCTGCACACGTGGTCGCTTATCCCTGGCGAGCCGCGTTTCCCACCGGGATCGCGGAAAATCAGATATGTCGTGTCAATAAGTGGTTGACTGATGGTACAGGTTGACAACACTTGGTATTGGCGGGCAATTCCCTGCATTGAGTGTAACAGCAGGTGGTTCGGTGCATTTCGACAAGATTCGTCTGACCGGATTCAAGAGTTTTGCGGATCCAACGGAGATGATCATAGCCGACGGGCTGTCAGGGCTCGTTGGACCCAATGGTTGCGGCAAATCGAACCTTCTTGAAGCGTTGCGCTGGGTCATGGGAGAAAGTCGCCCGACATCGGTCCGTGGAGGAGGAATGGACGACGTGATCTTCGGTGGCACCGAAGGCCGTCCGCCTCGGGACTTCGCCGAAGTCGTGCTCACGATCGGGAACAGCGCCGACGTCGAGGTGGGCGGCGTCGAGCCCGCGAACACCCTCGAGGTCGTACGGCGGATCAACAGGGAAATAGGTTCCGCCTATCGTGTGAACGGCAAGCAGGTCCGGGCCCGCGACATCAGGCGAATGTTTGCGGATGCCTCGATCGGGGCCAACTCCCCGTCACTCGTACGCCAGGGGCAGATCGCGGAACTGGTCAATGCGAAGCCTGCCTCCCGGCGTCGTATCCTTGAGGAAGCCGCCGGGATTTCCGGATTGCACCAGCGGCGCCGGGAAGCCGAACTCAAACTCCAGAATGCCGAAGCCAACCTCGATCGTGTCGCGGACGTGATCGCCTCGCTTGAATCGCAACTGAAATCCCTGGAACACCAGGTTCGGCAGGCGGCCCGTTACCGCGAATTCGGCGCGAGGCTGCGAAGATCCGGGCAATTGTTGCTGTACCAACGGTGGCAAGGTGCAAGCGAGGCGCGAGCAGAGGCGTCCAACGCCGTCATCGAGGCCAAGGAAGCGTTGGAGAAAACAGAAACCGCCATTCACGCCGCGCAGGAAAAGAGGCTGCGGGTGGCCGAAAGCCTGGGCACGGCCCGAAGCGGTGACGCCGCGGCTTCGACCGCACTGGAGAAGCTCAGGATGCAACTCGCCGGCCTTGCCGCCGAAGAGGCGCAGGCAAGGCAGGCGATCGAACGCCAGCAGGCACAGGTGCGGCAACTCGAAGTCGACCTGGATCGTGAATCGTCGCTTGGCGTAGATGCCGCCAATGCGGTCTCTCGTCTCGATGGCGAACAGGACGATTTGAGCGAAGCCAGTCGCGATCATGAAGCCCGTGTCGAGGTCGCGAGAAAAAATGCGGAGGCCGCGCGCGAACAGTTGCGCGAAGCCGAAACGGTTTTCGAAGCGCTGTCGCGTGAATTGGCCCAGCTGACGGCGAGCAGGCAATCATCGGAAAAGCGGCGTGCCGAAGCGGAGTCGATGCTCGTTCGCAGAACGGCGCGGGCAGAGGAAACAGCCTCCCGCATCGAAAAAGCCAGGAAACGCCTGGATGAAACGAACAGGTCCGTTGCCACCGCGCTGGAAGACGCGACCGCTGCCAAGTCCAAGGCTGATTCGGCCGAGACGGAACTCACGAATTCCGCGGCGGCGACAGCCCGGGCCCAGGCCGAGCAAGGCGCTGCCTGGAACGCCCATTCCGAAGCGGAGGGCACGGCTTCCGCTCTCAGGTCCGAAATCGGCGCATTGGAGAAGGTGCTCGACGAATCCCGGAAGGATGGCAACCAGCTCATGGACGCTGTTCGGGTCGACGTCGGCTATGAAGCCGCCTTCGGTGCAGCCCTCGGCGACGACCTGACACTTCCCGGCACGGACGATGAGTCGGGTTCCGGATGGGTGTCGCTCCCCGGCTACACTGGGCCGCGAGCCATGCCAGGGGAGGCCAGGCCACTCGACGTCCACGTGGTGTCTCCTCCGGAGCTTGGGCGAAGAATGAGCCAGACCGGGCTGGTTGCCGCCTCCGAAGGTTCACGATTGCAGGGGAGTCTCAAGCCCGGGCAACGCCTGGTGAGCATCGAAGGTGACCTGTGGCGCTGGGATGGGTTGAGGACATCCGCCTCGGATGCCCCGTCCCGATCAGCCGAGCGGCTCCGGCAGATCAACCGGTTGGACAGCCTGCGCGATGCGCTGCAGGACGCGGATGGCAGGTCGGCAGAGTCTGCACGAATCCTGGCGGCCGCAAGGGAAAGGCTGTCCGCAGCCGTCACTGCCGAGGACATGGCGCGGGATCGCCGAAAAAGGACAGAAGAACTCCTGACGGAAATATCGAGACGCCATTCCCGTTTCGAGGCCGAACGCGACAAGCTGTCGGGAAACCTGGAGGCCTTGTCACTTGCGCGCGAGCAGTTGATCGAAGACATTGCGTCCGCTGCCACCACGATTTCGGAGGCCGAAAGCGGATTGCACGAGTCGGGCAAACTCGTGGACATGCAATCCGATGTCGATGCAGCGCGGCAGAAACTGTCCGGTACCCGCGACGAAATGATTTCGCGCAACCTCGAACACGACGCGCTCCTCCGCGATCAGGTTGCAAGACAGGAACGGCTCACGGAGATCGAGGCCGAAAGGAAAGACTGGTCCCTCCGCGCGCGAACCGCGGCCCTACGGATTCAGGACCTGGAACTGCGCCGGGACAGGGCGGCCATCGCTTTGTCCGAGGCGAACAGCCTTCCGGACGAGATTTCGGTTCGACGTGACGAATTGAAGACCGAGGTCAGCCGGGCGGAACACCGACGCAATTCGGCCTCGGACCTCCTCAAGGCGGCAGAAAACGCGTTGCGGGAAGCGGAACAGCGGGAACGCGATTGCGAACGGGCAGCTTCGGACGTGCGCGAACAGCGCGCACGTGCAGACGTCATGCTCGAGACCGCCACCGAACAGGAACGCGCGGCGAGCGCGACGATCACGGCAGAGACCGGCGGCAGTCCGGATGATCTCGCCCGGACTCTCGAAATTTCCGCGGGCGGAAACGAGCGGCAAGACATTTCTTCGATCGAGGCGGAAATCGCATATCTCCGGCGCCAGCGCGATGCGCTCGGAGCGATCAACCTGAGAGCAGAAGAGGATGCCAGCGCACTGGCATCCGAACGCGACTCCCTTGCCAGCGAAAGGGATGAACTCGTAACCGCGGTCGCGCGCCTCAGATCCGGGATCGCTTCGCTGAACAAGGACGGGCGCGCGCGACTGCTCGATGCATTCAACGAGGTCAATTCAAATTTCAACGGCCTGTTCAGGCACCTGTTCGAGGGCGGTCGCGCCCGGCTGGAGTTGGTCGAAAGCGATGACCCGCTGGAAGCCGGCCTCGAAATCATCTGTCAGCCGCCGGGGAAAAAACTGTCGACCCTGTCACTCCTGTCGGGCGGCGAACAAACATTGACGGCCATCGCCCTGGTTTTTTCGGTCTTCGCGACCAATCCGTCGCCCGTATGCGTTCTCGACGAGGTCGATGCGCCGCTTGATGACGCAAACGTCGACCGGTTCTGCAGGCTTCTGGCCGAAATGACGCAACGCACGGATACCCGGTTCCTGATCATCACGCACCACGCCATCACAATGGCCCGCATGGACCGGCTGTTCGGTGTGACGATGGCGGAGAAGGGCGTCAGCCAGCTGGTTTCTGTCGACCTGAGCCGGGCCGAAGACCTTGTTGTGGGCTGAATTCCGGTTCCCGCGAGCCGGCAGTCCTGCCCCGGCAGCCGGAAAACCCGAGTCCGCATTGCCGTTCCAGTGCCGAACCTGACGGTCGAAATCGCAGCCGTCTCGGTCCTCGTGTTTCTGCTGGCCGGATTCGTCAAGGGGACGGTCGGGATCGGCTTACCGACCGTTTCCATTTCGCTTCTGAGCCAGTTCCTGGACCCGAGGCTGGCGATTTCACTGACCCTGCTGCCGATCCTGGTCTCGAACTTATGGCAATGCATGAGGGCAGGACAGTTCCTGGAGACGTTCCGACGATACGCCCTCATGGCGGTCTGCCTGGTGGCCTTCATCTACCTGTCGGCCAATGTCGCCCACAGCATTTCGACTTCGGTCCTGACCCTGATCATCGGCGGCGCCGTCATCGCCTTTTCGGTCCTTGGCCTGGGTTTCCGCCTCCCGACACTACCCGAAGCGTGGGACCGGCCCGGTCAGCTCATTTGCGGGAGCGCTGCAGGAGTGCTTGGCGGTATCACGGCCATCTGGGGGCCGCCGCTGATCATCTTTCTCATGGCGCGGCGCATCGAAAAGGACGACTTCGTTCGGGCCATCGGGGTGTTGTTCGCGATCGGAAGCCTGCCTCTCCTGTTCAGTTTTTGGCAAGCCGATCGATTCAACAACGAGATTGCCGTCGTTTCCACAATCATGATCTTTCCTTCGATCGCGGGTTTCATCGCTGGAGAGTGGCTGCGCAACAGGTTGAATGCCAGGCGATTTCAGACCGTCCTGTTGATCCTGTTTCTCCTGTTGGGCCTGAACCTGGTTCGCCGCGGCCTGAACATGTAACCGGGCCCGATTGACCGCCAATCAGTTTTTTCGGCAGGTTTCGAGGGCGTGATGTTCCAGGGTGCCGGCGAGCCGCGCCAGGATCCGGTCGGTGTCCTTGATTCTGCGGCGTTGCGGTCTTGCAATTCCCGGGCTTCGTCGCCACATGATCCCGCGATACACGGATGATACCGGGCAAGGGAGAACCATCATGGCCTTACGCATCAACGACACGGCGCCAGACTTTACCGCCGACACGACCGAAGGGAGAATCGATTTCCACGAATGGATCGGCGACGGATACGCGGTACTGTTCTCTCATCCGAAGGACTTCACTCCGGTCTGCACCACCGAGCTCGGGGTCATGGCCGGGATGACCGAAGAGTTCGCAAAGCGAAACGCCAAGATCATCGGAATCTCCGTCGATCCGGTTGAAGACCACCATCGATGGAAATCCGACATCGAAACCGTGTCCGGCAACACGGTCAACTATCCCATGATCGGCGACGGTCATCTGAGCGTGGCCAAGCTTTACGACATGTTGCCGGCGTCGGCAGGGTCGAGTTCCGAGGGCCGGACTCCCGCCGACAATGCGACGGTGCGTTCGGTGTTCATCATCGGTCCGGACAAGAAGGTGAAGCTTTCGCTGACCTATCCGATGACGACGGGCAGGAATTTCGATGAAATTCTCCGGGCGCTGGATTCCATTCAATTGACGGCCGACCATCAGGTCGCAACCCCGGCGAACTGGAAGCGGGGCGAAGACGTCATTATCACGCCCGCGGTTTCGAATGAGGACGCCAAGAACCGTTTCGGGGACTTCGACGCCGTTCTTCCCTACTTGCGCAAGACCGCCCAACCCGGCTGAAACTCCGCCGCGAAATCCATGATCGGTGCACCGGGACAGGATGACCGGAGTCGGCGAATCCAGACGGAGCTTCCAGCGCAAGGCTGAAGGGGTTCCGGCCGATTTCGCCTGAATTTCGCCAATTCTGCCCGACCGTTGCGTGCCAAGATCCCTTGCCGGGTCACTGCCCGGGAGGTCGGGCACTTGATTCTGCAGCGGCTCAGTTTTCGCCGGAATCGAAAAGCGTGCCCGGTGAACAACCGGCGTCACCGGAGCGTGGACTTTGGTGTTTTCCTCGATCGATTGGCCGCGGCACGGGAGTCCGGGCGAGACGTCCGTGTGTTTCTCGACACCGTGTCGGACCAAGTCAACGAATGGCCGATGCACCGTCCACCTCCGGGGATTCCACCCGGGGCTTGTGACCCAAATTACCGCCAAGGTCCCGGGAACAGGCAGCTACGTGTCATTCCTGTTGCCGCGGAAGTCGGCGCGCCATTTCCGGCTGAAATGTTGCGGTCGATTTTATGTTGCGGCGGTTCGAAAGAATCAGGTTTGACAGCGGAATCGCAAGGATCTTCGCATCCCGGAAAAGGCCATGGAGAAAACCCGCTTCGCCAGAGGCGAACCCGGGGGATTCAATGCCCCGGGCCGCTGATGCGGTATCATCCGGTTATCGGAATGTCGACGGTGTCTTGGATGGGGTTCGCACCCGCCAGGGAGAAGCAACCTGGAACGACGCACTGAACGACTGTCTGATCGCGGGCCAAGCTGTCCCGGTCATCAGGCAGACGTTCGTTTGCATCGCAGGGAACGACACCCCGGAGCCCAATCCGGCCACGGGAATTCTTGCCGCATACGCTCGGCGGAATTCCGCCACGTGCCATGCTGCGATCGATGACGCCGAAACGCAGCTGGAATGGCCATCATCCACCCGGTTTGCACCATGCGCAAGAGCCCTTTCGCGGGGTCGCAGGTTTCCGGGCACGTGCGGTTGCAGCTTTGCCATGTAATGAATGGTGTGCGGGCCGTGCCCGATACTGCACGGAGATTCGAGCAAGGGGCATTCGCACCCGGCACGTTTGGTCGTACGCATCGGGGTTCATTCAATTCACCCCGATGCGTCGCCAAATTTTACTTCAAGGCGCCGACCTCGCGGTAGTACCGTTCGGCACCGGGATGCAATTGTATGTGACCACGCTGAACGGGGGCATAGTTCACATCCAGGCCAGCAGCCCAAGGGGCATCGGAACTGATTTGTCCGATATTGTCCCAAAACGCCTTTGTGATCTGATAGACCGTTTCTTCGTCCACATCGGCGCGCGCACCGATGCCAACCGAGGTGTCCCAAGACATCACGGCAGCGTCATTCACCTGGTTTTCGTAGAGCCCTGCCGGAATCTCGCGCAGGAAGCGGAAGTTCCCGAGGAATTTCGTGACGTCATCGGTTTCATATTCCTCTGGCCCGATGAACCGGACAGCTTCGGTTTCGGTGAACAGGATAAACTGCTGGCACGGATCCAAACAACCGTTGATATAGACGTCGACCTTACCATCCAGGAACGCCTGGAAACCTGTTTGCCAGTTTGCCTTGATCGCTTCGTAGTCTTCCCCGACCTTCAGCCCGGTCGAGGCTTCAATCCAGCCACGCGCGCCGTTGTAGGCACCGCCACCTTGAGGCCCGAGGAACACCACGGCGCCTTCAAGGTCATCGAGCATCTGAATGTCGCTGTCAGCACGAACTGCAAAGTGGTAGGCGCCGTAGGGGTACCACATCAAGAGCTGAAGGTTTTCAGACAGTTCCGGTGCTTCCGGTGTCTTGGCATACATTGCCTTGCCTGCTTTCATCAGGTTGTAGACCACCGGGCTGGTCATCGAGAGTTCGAGATTGCCGCGAGCGACCTCGACCATGTGAAGCGTGGCGGCGCCTCCAGCGGCGACTTCAATCGTGATATCTTCCAGATTGTCATTTGCAATATTTGCGAATGTCGCCATCGTGATGGCCGCACTCAGGCTCGGTGCGATCGTCGCCATACGAAGCGTTTCTGCTGCTGCTGCCGAAGCCGCAAGGCCCAGCGCAGCAACAGTTGCCGGTAAAATTTTACGCATGTCGTCCTCCCTGTTGTTTATGCGCGTTTTCCCTCTCTGGACCTATCGACCGCAGAAGGTTCTCCATTCAAGAAACGGTGCCCGACAATCAAAACGATCGCCGCAACAAGCGCCGGGACCGCAATGGTCATGCTGGGGCTCAACAGCACCAAGCCGACAACCGCCCTCAGTATGCGCTCCGCGCCCAACAGCCGGTTTTTTTCGAAGCCGGCAAGCGCTGATGTCAACAGCCACATGGACACCACGAACGCGAGCATAATCCATCCCAAATCCACCCAGCTAAAGAGCGAAATGTCCATCATGGCTTGCGAATTCGGCCGGTCCGTACCGAAGAACTCGAAGAGCACTTGCAACTTATAAAGCACTTCGGGGTGATAGACGAAGACAAACGGGATCAGGAAGCCCGCAAGCGACAGTCGTGCGGCTTGCAGACCCGTCCGCATCGGGTCGGCGCCCGCGATTGGCGCAGCAGCAAAGGCGGCGAGTGCCACCGGCGGCGTAACCGTTGAAATCACCGCGAAGTAGACCACAAAGAGATGCAGGGTCAGGAGCGCGATCCCGACTGCTTCGATCCCTGAACTAAGCGCAATCACAATCACGAAATAGGTGGCCCCCGGCGGCAATCCCATGCCCAGCACGATCGACCCGAGCGCCACGACGACGAGCGTCAGGAAAAGCGGCCCTTCGGCGAGTTGCGCCAACAACAGCGACAAGCGACCGGAAAAGCCCGAAACCTGGATCAGACCAACGATCAGACCAATGGCGGCCACGATGATGATGATCGTCGCCGACATGCGCCCAGCCTGAACGAAAGCCTGGTAGAGTTTCCGCCAGGAGCGGAACCTGTTGAAAAGAACAAGCGCCGCCGCCAAGGCGACGACGAAACCGAAAAAGCCGGCCTTCGGCACCGATGGCTGCACAAACAGGTGGTAGCTGAGTGTCCCAAGCGGCAAAGCAAAGACAAGGCACTGCACAAGTTCGCGCTGGCTGAGCCTTGGCCGATCCTCCGCTGGCAGTGCCCCTATCCCCTGGCGGCGCGCCTCAAAATAGACCGTAAGAAATGTGCCCAGATAGTAGAAGATGGCCGGAACGATGGCAGCGATGACGATGTACCGGTATTCAAGCCCGATTTGTCCGGCGACGAAGAAAGCCACGACACCCATGACCGGTGGCATGATCTGTCCACCAGTGGAGGCCGCCGCCTCAACCGCTCCGGCGAATGCCGGTCGAAACCCCGACCGCTTGACAACCGGGATCGTCATGACTCCGGTCGAGACGACGTTGGAAACCGCGGCACCGCTCAGCGTCCCAAAAAGAGCCGAACTCGCCACCGCTGCATGTGCCGCGCCGCCAACCAGGCCGCCGGTCAGGCGGTTGGCCACTTTCAGCAAGAGATCGCCCGCGCCTGAAGCCATCAATACAGAACCAAACACAATGAAGATCAGGACATTCCCGGACACGACCTGGAGTGGCGTCCCGAACATCCCGCCGGTTTGCGACCAAAAATTCAAAACCATTGCCCGGATCGACTGGTCGAAGGTGGAATCCGAACCGGCAAAAACCCCGGCCCATTCGGGCAGAACCCCCCGCAGGAAGAAATAGGCGATCCAGAACACGCAGAAGCCGACAATGAACCCGCCGAAAATCCGCCAGGTAAGGTAGAGCGTCAGCAAAGTGGCGATCGGGAAGAGCACGAAATCCACGGGTCGCGCCACGGGCAAAAGACCGTCGTCGATGGCAAACAGGCTGAGGATCCAGGACAGGAAAACCGAGACTGTCAGCGCGGTCAGCAACCAGTTCAGCCACTGTGCCCGATGCAGCGTCAGAAAGATGATGGCGAAGGACAAGATCAGCGGAAGTCCCAGGATCAGCCCGGTTGGCAGAATGAAACTCCGTTCGAAACTCTTGAAGGTCGAGCCAAGCCAATGGTCTCGAAAAGCCAGACGCTGCTGGCGTCGCGAAAGCTCTTCCCAACCTTGCGTCGTACTCTCGATTACCCAACGCACAAAGTCGTTCATCGGTCCCGAGGCTGCATACACGAGAATGACAATGACAAAGGCAAACGCCACAAGATCCGAGACGCGCCTTCCAAACGTGACCGGTTTGCCGTCTTCACTACTCAAGAGCGGCCCCCTCCCGTGCCAAGCGATCGTCTTGCCAGCAATAGACTGGCGCTCCAAGGACGCTTTTCCTCCTGCAAACACGACGGGAATGAGAGATTTCGGCCTTACTGACAAGTCCGGAATGGATTCCTCGCTGAACCGAGGGCCATATCGGATCGGGAATCCAGCCGACCCGAAAGCGCCGTTTCAAATCGCCAATGCTTCCTTGCTCAAAGAACTGCTGACTTGCCTGACCGATCTCTCTGAGCGGAACGGCGCACTCGAGAAAAATACGGACCTTGCTGTCGATGGCGACATTGCGCCGTGCCAAGCCGCGGGATTTGCCCGCGAGTTCCGGGCAGGAGCGAATGGTCCAGGCCCGCCTGTACAGCCGCGCGCGCCCCTGATGTATCGGGCGATGCCTGTTTCATCCGTTGCCACCGGCACCAAAGGCGGGAGGTTGCTTGCTCAACATGTCCGAATTCGCACCCGGTCAAACATTTGATCGAACCCGAGCGGCCTCAGGCCCGGGCATGGTTCGGACAGGGGCTTTCGCGTGGTCAAGAGGGACCGGGCCCGGGACTCCCCGGCGACGCCGGGTTCAGGAAAAGACACGGGTCCAAGCCTTGCCTGACCTTGTTCCACGCAAGCACAGGAAGTGGGAATTGCACCGGCTGCGAGGACGAGACAGGGCGATCGATGTCAACCTGCCGACGATCCCATGGACCAGGGACCAATCAGCAAAACCGTATTGTCACGCCTGCCAATCGCGCGCGGAGATTCGGGCAAGGGACAAGAACGGTTTTGCACCTTCTGCCGCTTCCGTGTTCAGCGGCCGTGCCGCCCGGTGCAGCCCGTGTCGATTCGGTTCGGATCATCTTCGTCGGCGTTGCCGGCGGCCCCCGCTTTCTTCCACTTCAGCTCCGGTGCTCTGGTCGACGACCTTCATGGAAAGGCGTACCTTTCCGCGATCGTCCATCCCGAGTAACTTGACCTTGACCTCCTGGCCTTCCCTGAGGACTTCCGATGGATGTCCCAAGCGGCGGTTGGCGATCTGGCTGATGTGAACAAGGCCATCGCGCTTGCCGAAAAAGTTCACGAAGGCGCCGAAATCCATCAGTTTGACGACCTTTCCGGAGTAGACCTTTCCCGGTTCGGGATCAGCCGCAATCGCCATGATCATTTCACGGGCCTTTTCGATCTGCGCAAGATCGGAGCTGGCGATCTTGATCAAGCCGTCGTCGTTGACATCGACCTTTGCCCCGGACGTTTCGACGATTTCGCGAATGACCTTGCCGCCGGACCCGATGACCTCGCGGATCTTTTCGGGGTTGATCTGGATTGACTCGATGCGCGGCGCGTGAATCGAGAAATCGCCGGCTTCGCTCAGCGCCTTGCCCATCTCCGCCAGAATGTGCAGCCGGCCGCGACGCGCCTGTTCAAGCGCCTGTTTCATGATTTCCGGCGTAATTCCGGCAACCTTGATGTCCATCTGCAACGACGTGATTCCGTTCTCGGTTCCCGCGACCTTGAAATCCATGTCGCCAAGATGATCCTCGTCTCCGAGGATATCGGTCAGAACGGCAAAGTCGCCGTTTTTCTCGAGAATCAATCCCATTGCAACGCCGGCAACGGCCGCCCTGAGAGGCACACCTGCATCCATCATGGAAAGGGAACCGCCACAGACCGTGGCCATCGACGACGAGCCGTTGGACTCCGTGATGTCCGAAACGACCCGGATCGTGTACGGAAAATCGGCGGCCGATGGCAGCACCGCCTGCAGCGCGCGCCAGGCAAGCTTGCCGTGACCGATTTCGCGGCGCCCCGGACCCATAGCCCGGCCGTACTCACCGACCGAATAGTGCGGAAAATTGTAGTGAAGCAGGAACTTCGAACGGAAGGTTCCGTGCAAGGCATCGATCAGTTGCTCATCCTCGCCAGTTCCGAGGGTCGTGACGACGAGGCTCTGGGTCTCTCCACGGGTGAACAACGCGGAACCGTGCGTGCGCGGCAGGAACCCGGTCTCGGCCGCAATCGAGCGGACTTCGTCCAATCCGCGCCCGTCAATCCGGCGACCGGACGTCAGAATGTCACCGCGGACGACCTCGGATTCAAGGCGTTTCATGCAAGCACCGAGGCCGGAAGGCTGGTCTTCCCCTTCTTCGTGCAGGGATTCCGCAATCTGCTTTCGCGCCGTGGAAATCGCGTTGCCGCGCTCCCGTTTGTCGGTCAGGGCGAATGCCGCACGCACGTCGTTTTCGCCGACGGCCTTGATCCTCGCAAACAGGTCGGAATGATCCGGTGTTTCAAATTCGAACGGATCCTTGGCCGTGGCCTCGGCCAGTTCGATGATCATGTCGATGACCGGTTGCATCGCCTTGTGCCCAAAGGTGACGGCGCCCAGCATTTCCGCTTCCGACAATTCATACGCCTCCGACTCGACCATCATCACGGCATCGCGCGTTCCGGCGACAACGAGATCAAGGCGCTGGTCCGAATCCTCGCGAAGGTCGTGCATGTTGTCTACCGTCGGATTGAGAAAATACTCTCCATCTGCAAATCCCACGCGGCAGCCCCCGATCGGCCCAAGGAACGGAACACCGGACAGGGTCAATGCGGCAGAGGCGGCGATCATCGCGACGATGTCCGGATCGTTCTGGAGATCATGGGACAAGACGGTCAGCGTGACCTGGGTTTCATTCTTGAATCCCTGGGCAAACAAGGGGCGGATCGGGCGGTCGATCAGCCGGGCGGTCAGCGTTTCCTTTTCGGTCGGTCTCGCCTCGCGCTTGAAGAAACCGCCTGGCACCTTGCCGGCGGCGTAGTACTTTTCCTGATAATTGACCGTCAGGGGGAAGAAATCCAGGTCATCCCGTGCCGATTTCGCAAAGACGACAGCGGCCATGACCGTGGTCTCGCCAAGGGTCGCAACGACACAGGCGTCTGCCTGGCGCGCGATCTTTCCTGTTTCGAGAACAAGGGTTTCACTCCCCCATTCAATTGACTTTCTGATTTCATTGAACATCTGTTTTACCAAGTTTCATTCGTTTCATTCATCGGTGCCCGGTCGGTTTCGCCGCCCCAGGCACCGCAAGTGGATTTCCTGCCAGGCACGTCTTGCCTGAATCCGGTCGTTTGCGCCAAGTCGCAATTTCCGGCCTGAAGAAGCTCGACACGTCGCCAGACCGGCATGCCGGTCCACGCCACTTCGTGAGCCAGGGACGAAATTCGCGCAGTCATTCTGCATCTTGCTCGATTGCGCAACCGTTCAACAAAGCGACTGCGACCACAAAAGGACCCCGGCGTCCGCTCCCGGGCTGTTACGGGATTCTTCCGCCCCGCCACGAACCGGGGTCAACGACGGATTCCGAGGCGTTTGATCAGCGTCCGGTACCGTTCGTCATCATGGTTCTTGACGTAATCGAGGAGTTTCCTTCGTTTCGCAACGAGTCGGAGAAGCCCCCGGCGAGAGTGATTGTCTTTCTTGTGGATCTTGAAATGCTCGGTAAGCGTCGAGATTCGGGACGTAAGGATGGCCACCTGGACTTCCGGTGAACCGGTGTCTCCGTCCTTTGTCGCGTATTCCTTGATCAATTCCGTCTTGAGTTCCGGGGAAATCGACATCGGGGCCTCCTCTTTCACGAGAAATAACGGCACGAGCCGGGATGTCGTCCAGCAAGGCCTGTGGAGAATAGCGGGCGCGCGGACAATCCGCTAACCGTCAGTTTCGGGCCTATAGTCCTGATTGATCGGAGGTGAAAGAGAAAAAACATGGAGGTGTTCCGCGCACATGCACATGCATGCGACAATTCCCCGACACCGGAATTGCTCCTTTCCAGGCCGTCTGTCTCGAAGCCCCCGTCGGCATTGGAACGCGAATTGGCGCGGCAACGCGGCAGCGATGAACGGTTCTTGTCTCCGTTCCCGATCCAGCGGCATCTCCCGGAATTCCGGAAGGCCATTGAAGGATCGATCGGGGCCTGGCGTCTTGTCGATGCATCCTGCATCTAACGACACCCTTTCCGGACATGTCGACCCCATGGTCGCATCATGTCGACGTGCCGGTGAAACGAGACCAATCGCCACATGGCAAGCAGGCGAACCCGCGCTGACATCCTTCGTCAACCGAACGTTCCCGGGATCGGTCCGCCGCTCATGCAGCCGACAGGACAACATCCGGCCATGTCGGGATTGTCAGTCGGAAGCGCCGTCCGGTTCCGCGAGCCCGAGAACATGGGTCATGTCATACGCCCCCGAGGGCTGGCCCTGGCCCCACAAGGCCGCCTTGAGCGCTCCCCTGGCGAAGATGCGGCGATCACTCGCAAGGTGACGGAGGACGACGCGTTCTCCGTCAGCGGCAAAAATGACATCGTGCTCGCCAACGACATCACCACCCCGTACGACGCTGAACCCGACGCCTCCGCGCCGCCTTGGTCCGGTAATTCCGTCCCGTGCCCGGACTTCGACATCCTCCAGCCGCCGACCTCGGCCATCAGCAGCAGCCTCGCCAAGCATGAGCGCGGTTCCCGAAGGGGCATCGATCTTGTGCCGGTGATGGGTCTCGACGATCTCGATGTCAAAGTCCTCATCGAGGGCTGCCGCGACCTGCCTGGTAATCTGGACGAGCAGGTTGACCCCGAGGCTCATGTTGCCGGCCCGGATGACAGGCGTATGAAACGCGGCCGCCGCGATTCTCTCATGATCGCTTGCGGACAGGCCGGTGGTTCCGATGACGTGAACCGCGCGCGCCTGGGCTGCGAGTTCCGCATGCATGACTGTTGAGGCCGGTGTCGTGAAATCCACGATGGCGTGCGACCGCGCGAAGACCTTGAGCGGGTCGTCGGTAACCTCAATTCCATGCGTCGATCCACCCATGCATGTTCCGAGATCACGACCGATCCACGGATGCCCCGGGCGTTCCGTTGCCCCGGCCAGAACAACCCGTTCGTCGGCGAGGATCGTCTCGATCAACATCTGCCCCATCCGGCCTGCCGCACCGACGACGGTTACTGTTGTTCGCTCGGACATCTCGATCCTCCGGCTTCATCGCTGGCACACGGTACAGCCATGGAGCAAATTGATGCCGTCGACAAGGCTTGCGTGATTCGTTCGACAGGTTAAATTGCCGGCAACTTGGGAGGCCAGCATGGCTAAGCACGCAAGAGGGGCTTTCCGGCCCGCAGTTCAAAGCCAGAGGCAGCTTCGCGTCGGTGAATTGCTCAGGCGGGCGATTGCGGAAACCCTTGCCCGGGAGACCCTGTACGAACCGGAACTCTCGGGAGCGTCGGTCACGGTCAGTGAAGTTCGCCTGTCGCCGGATTTGCGTAAGGCACGCGTCTATGTGCTTCCGCTCGGGGGAGGACAGGTCGATGAGGTTGTCGACGCGCTCAACCGCAACCGATCCGAGTTGAGACGAATCGTCAATCGGGCAGTCAAGTTGAAATTCTCCCCGAGTCTGCGGTTTGTCCCCGACTTGTCCTTCGACATGATGGACGAGACCCGCCGGCTGCTGGATCTGGAAACGGTTCGCCGCGATATCATCGCCTGACAGGGACACGGGTCCACATGGATGTCCGCAGCACCATGAGTGCCAACGGTTGGTTCATCCTTGACAAGCCTGTCGGCCTTCCATCGACGCGTGCCGTCAGTATCGTCAGGCGCGCCTACGGCGCGCGCAAGGCCGGGCACGCGGGAACGCTGGACCCTGCCGCGTCAGGTGTTCTTGCGGTCGCGCTGGGCGAGGCGACCAAGACAGTCCCTCACGTTGTGGACACGGTCAAGGCCTACCGGTTCACCATGCGCATCGGGCAGGCAACGGACACGGACGATGCAGAGGGAAAGATCCTGGCCGAAACATCCGAACGCCCGTCAGATGACGAACTGAAGACAGCGGCGTCCGGCTTTACCGGCGAGATCGACCAGGCGCCCCCGTCGTATTCGGCAATCAAGGTCGACGGGAAACGCGCCCATGCATTGGCCCGGTCCGGTACCTTGCCGGAACTTCCGGCGAGGAAGGTCAGGATCGATCGAATCGAACTTGTGTCGCGCCCGGACCCCGATCATGCGGTTTTCGAAATGACATGCGGGAAAGGCGTTTACGTCCGTGCACTGGCACGGGACCTCGGGCGCGCGCTCGCCTGTCTCGGACATGCTTGCGAAATTAGGCGTACCAGGACCGGGCCTTTTTCGCTGGCGGACGCCATGTCGCTCGACACCCTCTCGTCGTCTGACGGGAAAAAACTGGCCGGATGTCTCCTCAAACCTGAAACCGGCCTCGCCGAAGTGCCCCGTGTCGACTGCCGGCCCGAAGAGGCCGCCCGCATCAGAAACGGTTTACCGATTCCGTATCGAGGCCCGCCAGCGATGGCAGGGGCCAAGGTATGGATTGCCAGCGAAGGTCACCTGGTCGCGATTGCCGCGGTCCGCGACAGCCGCCTTCATCCTTCCCGCGTCTTTGCAAAGGCCGGATCGTGATTTCCAGGCGGTACAGTAAGCCGGGAACCGAATCGGTCGCGGTCTACTCGAACTGCGAGGGCTATCGGTACAGCCTGACCCGGGTCTGGAAGCCCGGTGGCCCGCACGCGGTATTCATCATGCTGAATCCATCGACGGCAACCGAAATCGCGAATGATCCGACGGTCGAACGCTGCGAGCGGCGTGCCCGGAAGCTCGGTTTCGGTGCGTTTCGTGTCTGCAACATTTTCGCGTGGAGGAGCACCGACCCGCGTGCGCTCGCGCGCCTCGCCGACCCTGTCGGACCCGGCAACGACCAGGCCATCCTCGAAGGGTGCGAATGGGCCCGGCAGAACGCGGACGGGCGCGTTATCTGCGCCTGGGGCAACCACGGAGAGCTTCGGAACCGCGGCCGCACCGTCGAGCGACTTTTGCGCCGGACCGGCGCGTGTCTCCATCACCTCGGACTGACAGCGACGGGACAACCCCGTCATCCTCTCTATGTCGGCTACGCCCGGCCACTGCAAACCTGGCAGGCCATGCCATCACGGACATGAACGGAATGGAACACCCCCCGGTTTCCCCTGTTTTCCGGCGGCCTCGAGGAGCGGTATACGCAGGGATGATCAGAATGGCCGTTCCTTTCGGTCGGGCCCGGGTCCCGGCCGTGTATTCCCGTCAGGTTTTCTGAACCGGTTCGGGCAGCGACGGCCATGTCGGGCAGACTCGGATACGGCAGCGGAATACTGTGCGTCATGCTTGCGGGCACCTTCTGGTCGCTCATGGGTCTCGCCATCAAGTTGATCGACTCGGCCGCGACCTGGCAGATCGTCCTGTACAGGTCACTTGGACTGATCCCGGTTCTCTTCCTGTTCATCGCCATCCGAACCGGACGTTCGCCCGTCAGGACAATCCGGGAGGCCGGACTTCCCGCCGTGGTTGGCGCTACGGGGCTGGTCGCCGCGTTTTCCGGGGGGATTTTTTCGATCCAGGAAACTACGGTGGCAAACGCGGTCTTCCTCTTTGCCACGGCTCCCCTTTTCACCGCTGTCCTTGCCTGGCCGGTTCTCGGTGAACGAGTCGGGAAGAGAACCTGGATCGCTGTCGGCGCAGGGCTGGTCGGCGTCATCGTCATGGTAAACGACGGGATCGCACGAGGTGCATTTCTCGGAAACCTGGCCGCCGTGATTTCGGCCATAGGGTTTGCGATCTTCACTCTTTCGCTTCGTTGGGGACGGTTTTCCGACATGGCATCGTCGGTCCTCCTCGCCGGAGTCCTGTCACTTGCCGTTTCCGTCGCCATGTGCCTCCTGTTGCGGCAATCCCTCGTGATAAGCGCCCATGACACTGCCATATCGTTTCTGATGGGTGCAGGGCTTCTCGGTTGCGGCCTCACGATTTACACGATCGGGAGCCGAACTGTCCCAGCCGCCGAACTCGCGTTGCTGGCCATGACGGAAGTCCTGCTGGCCCCTGTCTGGGTCTGGTTGGTGCTCGGGGAATCTGCCGGGTTCTGGACCCTTGCCGGCGGTGCTATCCTCATGAGCGCCATCGCCGGAAACGCCCTGGTCGGAATCAGGAATCTGCCGAGGGCCCATGCCTGAGAGGGTCGCAACAATGACCGGTTGCCGGGCTGGCGTTCCGTTCGAGGGAGGAATGTCCGTCTCCGGCGAGAAGACCTGTACGGGCAAGTCCGGCCGGGGATCAGAAATCGGTCACGATTCCGTCTTTTTCCCAGTCGCCAAACCGGGTCGGTTCCGGGCCGTCGCGTCCACCGACCTCGACGGGCGGCTTGTTCCGGACCTCCGATTTCCGGCGTTTCTCGGTCTCGGCGATCGCACGTTTTCCGGCTTCCCGAATCCGCCGCGCTCTTGCGGATTCCCTGTTGTTGCCGTTCACATCACGCACCATGCAAGGACTCCCGGTGTCAGCGTCAACGATGCGGCTTGACCTGGCGGAAAGAGCGGAAACACGCTGCTGCCGGTTTCTTTACCGCACCGATCGCGTCAGCAAGGTTTACCAATGACCGGACACCCTGTGAAACCCGGAATTGCCGAACGCGCCGCGGCCCTCGACCATCTGCTTCGCGTGTTTAGGGACAGGCGGATGCTGGCAGACGACTCGCAGGCGCGGGCCGGGCGGAACCTTGACCCGGCCGAAAGGGCCGCGGCCAAACGCCTTGCCCACTCGGTTCTCCGCCGTAGCGATTCGCTGGACGAGGTCCTTTCCCCATATCTCAAGCGCAGGCCCCCGTTGAAGATCCATCTCATCCTCAAGATCGTCGCTGCCGAAATTCTCCTCGGCAAGACCCAAGGGTACGCTGCCGTGGACTGCGGCGTCGAGTTGTCGCGAAGGGTTTCCGCCGTCTCCGGTCATCACGGCATGGTCAATGCCGTCGGGAGGAGAATGGCCAGGGACCGAGACGTGATCGCACCGACGGGCCGGCTTCGGCCAAACGCGCTTCCCAGCCCTCTCTTCCGTGAGATTGACGACAGGCTGGGCCAGGACGCGGTCTCGAGAATAGAACGCGCCCATGCCCGGCCCGCGCCACTCGACCTGACACCGCGCGACCGCGATGCCCGGCCCGACCTGGCCGAAAGCCTGGGTGCCGTGGTTCTCCCGACCGGGACACTGCGCATCAGTTCGCCACAGGGACAGGTTTCCGGACTTCCCGGATACGATGAAGGTCTCTGGTGGGTTCAGGACGCCGCTGCCGCACTTGCCGTCCCCTGCCTCGGACCGGTTCGCGGCAACAGGGTACTTGACGTCTGCGCGGCTCCGGGCGGCAAGACCATGCAGCTTGCCGCGGCCGGCGCGATACTGACCGCAGTTGACAAGTCGCCGTCCAGGCTTCGCAGGCTCGAGTCCAATCTTCGCCGCACCGGTCTCGCGGCCAGAACCATTGCCGCAGACGCGCTGACATGGGATCCGGACTCGCAATTCGACGTGGTCCTGATCGATCCGCCATGCACGGCAACGGGAACCATGCGCCGTCACCCCGAACTTCAATTCATCCGCGATCTTGACCGGATCGACGACCTGGTCTCCCTGCAAGCCGAACTCCTGGATCGGGCCGCAGGCTGGGTCAGCCCCGGCGGGCGGCTGGTCATGAGCACGTGCTCGCTGTTTTCCGCCGAAGGCGAGGAGCAGGCGGACCGATTTCTTCACCGCCATGCCGGCTGGGTCATCGAATCCCCGTTTGACACCCTGCCAGGAGTCCCGGAGGATTGGATGCTCCCGACCGGCGCGCTGCGTACACGGCCTGATTACTGGGAGAAACGCGGTGGAATGGACGGGTTTTTCATCGCGAGATTTCGCCGTCTTCGCTGAAACGGAAACGCAAGCGCAAGGCCACGCGGCAAGACCCTGGCCGGGTTGTCAATGATCTCGCATGACAACCGCGTTCCGGGCGACTTTCTCTCTTTTGGCGCTTCCCCGGGGCGAGCGAACGAATACGACGGCGGTTGCCCATGATCTGGAACTGATGTTCTTGGAGGGTGGTCAGAACCAACCACTGCGGGAGAAAACGAGCGACGCGTTGCGCGGCCGGAGGACGCGGTCAATCCGCACCTGTTCATCAACGCATCCGGTACTGCGATGACACGGCGCGGATTTGCCAAGCGCCTCGAGATACGTGCCGAAGCCGCCGGGCCGGCGGTTCCGTCCATTGCCGACAGGGCTGTGACGCTTTACCCGCTTTGACATTTCTTTATCCGGTCCACTTCAGGTCGTAGCCCAACGTTTTCCCGATTTCGCCGCAAATTGACCAAACTTCGAGGGCTCTTTTGTCGCCTTCCGCCCAATAGCGACGACGCGTGCTATCAATGATCCCCCCGACAGCGCTTTCGGTTTCAGGAATGTCGAGAAAACGGGCAATTGCATCCGATACGGCTTGTGCGTCAGCGCACAGATCCTCGAACCGAATTTCCAGGTATCGACTTGAGCCCAGTTCCCTGCCAAACTGAATGGCCCCTTGTACCTGAAAAACCCAAGAGGCCGCATTGCGGATGTAATCGTCATCATTGCCTGGATCCCTGCGCCAACCCAGCCACGAGTAGGCGGCATGAAGCGTCGCCGCACCGACAGGGATGTCTGTTCGCGATGTCACATGAGTGCTCCTTAGGCAGGTATCTACCGGATGGCGCACCAGGTGGACGATCCTGGCGTTCGGAAAAGCCTGGACGACTTCCGGCAGTATCAACATCGTCTCCGGAAGCTTCCATCCCCAGAGCTGGCCTTCCTTCCATCGACCCCTTTTGAGAATCTTCTCTGCGCACCCTGACAATGCCTCGTTCCAACACCCGCGCTCGGGTGCGCCATCCGTGAGCTTCCTGGCGGCGGATTCATATTGTACTCCGATCCATTCAATGGAATCTTCGGAGCCATTCAAACGGTTTCCCAGAAACACACCGTGTTCTTGCAGCAGCATGGACAAAAGCCGGGTCCCGCTGCCCCCGCGCCCGGTCGCAACGACAGGTTGCGAAAGAATGGTTGCAGAAACTTTGGTCGATCTCATCACGATTCTTCCTGTTCTCGGGTCCGAGCCGACCCAAGTTACTGAATTCTCATCCGGAGTAAAAAGCGAACATTCATGCGAATTTGGCGGCGCCGGAAAAAAATCCATGTCATCACCAGTCGTCCCCGGTTGGGTCGCCGTCAGCAGATCCGACTGCAACCCGGCATCAAATCTCCATCTGGTGCCCCTTGACACCCGGACAACCTCAGTGCGCAGTTTGACGCAGTCTTGCACAGGGAACCAGTTCCGCTTGCCGAATATCGTAAAAAAGGAAAACATTCGACAATTCCACACGGGATGGATGGAAACCGGCGAAGCGAGTCAACCCCCTGCAAGTCCGCCGAAATCGCGAAAACGGGATGCACCCGCCAGGTTCAGCCGCCAAATCCTTTCTCAACTCGAACCAATTCATGGTCCGGCCTGAATGGCATCATTTCTGACAAGACTGGGGAACCGGCTCCGTGCAGCAGGCGACAGAGGAGCAATCCGCAAGTCCCGACGCTATCCGCCCGCATCCGTCACACGTTTTCGCCCCACGCCCAAGCCTGCGGGGAACCCGGTTCTCGGCACCGAACTGGTTTCAGGCCGGTTCTTTCTCTCGGGCCGGGAAGTCCTGATTCCGGACAATTCGATCTGGAACCTGAAATTCGCGTCGTCACCGCGTTTCGATCTCCTGCACGGCTTTGGCTGGCTTGATGATTTCGCCTCGGAAGGATCGATCCGCTCACGATCGCTTGCATTGGACTGGACGCTCGAGTGGATCGAACGATTCGGGCAGGGAGACCATGTCTGGAACTGGACGCCGGCGATGACCGGGCAGCGAATCGTGCGCTGGCTGAATCATTTCGACTTTCTCACTGCAACGATGGACCCCGAGGAAATCGACGGATTCGAGTCATCGCTGACCCGCCAGATCTGGTTCCTGAACAGGCGGGCACGTTCTTCGCCGGACGGCCTGCCCGCCCTCGAGGCGTTGACGGGCTTGATCTACGGAATCGCCGCGATCGACCTTCGCCCGACGCTGGCGGTCCGTGCATCGGGTTGGGTCACTTCCTGGATTTCGCGAAACATGGGCCCGGACGGCGGTCTGCGATCAAGGAATCCGCAGCAGCTCTCCCAAGCACTCATTTTCATGTCCTGGGCGGCCGACGCGATCAGGGCCTGCGGCCTTGAACCTTCGCAACTGCATCTCGATGCGATGCACCGGGCAGCAGGCGCCGTGAGGAAACTTCGGCTCGGGAATGGTGCGCTCGCGCGGTTTCACGGAGGGGATGCGGGGTCCACTGCCCTGATCGACCACACCATCGCGGAACTCGGTCATGACCCGGCTGATGACAAGACTTCGTCAATGGGATTCACCAGGATGACCAATGGCGCTGCGGTCCTCGTAATGGACACCGGAACCTGGCCGGAATCGGTGCACCGGGAGGCGGCTTTTTCCTCGACGCTGGCATTCGAGTTCACATCCGGCCGGAGTCCCCTGCTGATCAATGCAGGGCCGGCCATACTGGATGACGCCGATAGCGAGGAATTCGCCAGGTCGCCGGCGGCACACAATACGCTCTGGATTGCAGAAGGCCTCTACCCTCTCGACGCACCTCCAATCAGGCCTGATCCGCCGAGAACCGTCACCGCGAAAACCGGGTTCAATCACCACGGATCGGCACTTCAAGCACACCACGACGGATACGCGGGCAGATTTGGTGTCGTCCATTCCCGGCGGGTCGAATTGACGGAAAACGGATTTGCTTTCCGGGGCGAGGATCGGCTTCATCCGGACATGCCCGTGAGTGGGAGCGGACGAAGGTCAGGGACTCGCCCGAAGGGAGAGCCGGGAATTACCGTTCTGATCGGGTTCTGTGTCCATCCAGACGTCACGGTCCGCGTTGACAGCGATGACAGTGTCGTTCATCTCGTGCTGCCGAATGGCGAGACATGGGAATTCGGGATAAGCAGTGGCGCCCTGGCACTCCTTCCCGCAACGGTGATGGAATTGGATCGCAATGAACTGGTCTCCACGACCCGAATCGTGGTGTCATCACGGATTCAGCATCCTGAAAGCCTCATCCGGTGGTCGTTCGTGTGCGTTGACAGGGGCAGGACCCTGATCTGATTGCACGACCAGAATTTCTCCTGCTGGCGACAACAGTTGCACCGGCGGCAAGATTGCAATGACACCGACATGCCGTTTCGAGGCTGGTGGACAACAATGGGCGGAAGGCGACACATGGCGACGAGAACGAGGTCACGGGCAAGAAAAACCCAGAACGACGTTGTCCGTATACGCCGGGCGTTGATTTCGGTTTCAGACAAGTCGGGACTTGACGACCTTGTCCCGATCCTCGGACGGTTCGGTGTCGAAATCGTCTCGACCGGCGCAACGGCTTCGGCGATTCGGCAGACCGGGGCGGAAGTCCGGGAGGTTTCGGATCTGACCGGGCACCCGGAAATCATGGATGGACGGGTCAAGACACTTCATCCGGGGGTCCATGGCGGTTTGCTTGCCGACCCGGGCGACAACACACACGTGCGGGCGATGGCGGAGCACGGTATCGAGTCCGTGCAACTCCTGGTCGTGAATCTCTACCCTTTTGAATCGACCGTTGCCGACGGCGCGGGCCCCGAGTCCTGCATCGAGGACATCGACATTGGCGGACCGGCAATGATCCGTGCGGCAGCAAAGAACCATGCGCATGTATGCGCGATCGCCAACATCGACGACTATCGTAAACTGATCGAGGAAATGGAGCTGACCGGTGGGGGGACCCGCCTCGCGTTCCGCCGCGAAATGGCCGAGATCGCCTTTTCGAGAACGGCTTCATATGACGCGGCCGTCGCAGACTGGATGGCCTCGCGGACCGGCGTGACGACGCCGCGCCGGACGCGGACCGTAGCCGGCCATTTCGTGCGAACACTCCGTTACGGGGAAAACCCGCACCAGGGAGCGACCCTCTATTCGGACGGCTCGGGACGACCCGGGCCGGTCTCCGCCAGACAGCTCCAGGGCAAGGAGCTTTCATACAACAATTACTGTGACCTCGACGCCGGCCTCGGACTGATTTCGGAGTTTCGCCCGGATGTCGACGGTGCGGCCTGCGTCATTATCAAGCACGGCAATCCATGCGGGGTCGCGTGCAGGTCAACGGTCCTGGATGCGTATCTTGCCGCGCTGGACTGTGATCCCGACTCCGCCTTTGGCGGAATTGTCTGTTTCAATGCCAGGCTGACGAAGGACGTCTCCAAGGCGATTTCCAGCGTGTTTACCGAGGTCGTTTCCGCCCCGTCCATCGACCGCCGCGCGGCAAAGACCCTCGAGAACAGGACCAACCTCAGGCTCCTGGAAGTTGATCCGATTCCCGACCACTTGCGCCCGCGCGAGGTGATACGGCCGATCGTGGGCGGCTTCCTCCTGCAGGACTCCGGCGGGGATTCCCCTGGTCTTGACGACGTCACGACAGTCACCGAAAGGCATCCGTCCGATGACGAGGTCAGGGACATGTTGTTTGCCTGGCGGGTGGTCAAACATGTCACGTCCAATGCCGTCATCTATTGCCGGGACCGGACAACCTTGGGGATTGGAGCAGGCCAGATGAGCCGCGTGGACAGCGCCCGGATCGCCGGCTTGAAGTCCAGGGACCGGTTCTCAACGGGAGAGGGCGACGGTACCGGTCGGGGGCTGGTGGCGGCGTCGGACGCTTTCCTGCCATTCCCCGACGCAATCTCCCAAATGACGGCTGCCGGTGTCACCGCGCTCATTCAACCCGGCGGCTCCCGTGGCGATTCCGAGGTCATTCAGGCGGCGAACGACGCCGGGATCGCAATGATGTTCACGGGAATCCGGCAATTCAGCCATTGAAGCCGCCGGGCGGAAACCGTGAGACAGGCCGCCGTCCCGCTTGCCGGATGCCCGGTCTCCACGATCGGCACGCTGACATTGACGGCCGTTTTCGACGGCCGGCTTACTGATCGGTGCCGAGGACGCCCCGTTCGATCTGGTCCGCCTCGATTGATTCGAACAGTGCCCTGAAATTGCCTTCGCCGAATCCATCGTCGCCCTTGCGCTGGATGAACTCGAAAAAGATCGGTCCGACCAGGGTTTTCGAGAAGATCTGCAGGAGTACCCGGGTTTCGCCGCCATTCACGACGCCTTCGCCGTCTATCAGGACCCCGTGTTTCATCATCCGGTCGATCGGCTCTTCATGCCGCTCGACGCGGGCGTGTGACATGTCATAGTAGGTCCCGGGCGGGGGAGGCATGAACTCGATCCCGTTGCCGGAGATCCGGTCAATCGACTCGTAGATGTCTTCCGTGGCCACGGCAATGTGCTGGATGCCTTCGCCCTTGTATTCACGCAGATATTCCTCGATCTGGCTGTGATCGTCCGCGCTTTCGTTGATCGGAATGCGGATCTTGCCGTCGGGCGATGTCAGCGCGCGCGAGAAGAGGCCGGTCTGTTTGCCCTTGATGTCGAAAAAGCGGATTTCGCGGAAGTTGAATGCCCTGGCATAGAAGTCGTACCAGGTGCTCATGTTTCCGCGCACGACGTTGTGCGTCAAGTGATCGAGATAGTAGAAACCGGCGCCGCGCGGTCTGGGGTCGCGTACGCCTGTCCATTCGAATTCCGCCTCGTAACACGACCCGCGCTCGCCGTAGGTCTCGACGAAATACAGCAAAGACCCGCCGATTCCGATTACGGCCGGGACGTCAAGAGACTTGTCCCTGCCAGTATATTCTTCGGCTCCGCAGTCGAGTGCGCAATTCATTGCATGCCGGGCGTCGACGACTCGCCAGGCCATCGCCGGCGCACAGGGTCCATGAGTTTTGACAAAGCCCGCAGCGTGGCAATCGGGTTCGTTGTTGATGGTGAAATTGATGTCGCCCTGCCGGTAGAGACTGATGTCCTTTGACCTGTGCCGGGCAACCTCGACGTAACCCATCATCGTGAACAACTCGTGAAGCCGGGCCGCGTCCGGATGGGCGAACTCCACGAACTCGAACCCGTCCGTACCCGCGACATTGACCGCGTCAATCCTGGCTGTTGGTGCATCATGTGGAAACGGACCCATGGTCGTCCTCCTGTTTTGGTCCGCGCTCACGTGCCCTTCGCGCGAAAAAACAAGATCCCGGCCCGCGGGGACTGGCTGTTGGTGCGCCCGGCATGGGCGCCACAGTCCGGTCACGACCCCATTGCATGGTGAGAGGTGAAATGTCAATCGGTCGTACCGATGAACAATCACAGGTCAAGGCAACGTGCCGGGCGGCCTGTCTCGTTTCGGCCAGGAACTCGCCCGGTCACCTGCACGGCTGTCTGCGGAATCGCGGAACCGCTTGACTTGGGAAGCGGTTCGGAATTTCCTGTCCTGCACGGCATGTGGCGCCAAGTGACCGGCCACTGCGCTCAACCAGAAAGCAATCGCCATGACCGACCAGGACATCACGGATCTCGAAAAACAGATCGCTGAACTTACCACGACCCTGAACGAGGCGCGCAGCAAGCTGACACCAGTACCCGTACCCGACTACAGTTTCCAGACGCTGGAGGGTGAAGTTTCGCTTCTCGACCTGTTCGGCGGGCGGGACGTGCTGCTTGCTATTCACAACATGGGCCAGGGATGCAGGTACTGCACGTTGTGGGCCGACGGCTTCAATGGGTTGCTCCCTCATCTGGAGTCGGCCATGGCTGTCGTGCTTCTGTCCAGGGATCCACCTGCGCTCCAGCGTGATTTTGCCGGATCACGCAACTGGCGATTCCGCCTCGCATCACATGGCGGCGGAGACTACATCAGCGAGCAGACGGTCATGTCAGGCGTCGACAACATGCCGGGAGCGGTCGTCTACAAGCGCTCCGGCGACCGGGTTTTTCGCTGGAGCAGCGCAGTGTTCGGACCTGGTGACCTGTACTGCTCCATGTGGAACCTGTTGGGTCTTGCCGGCCTTGGCGGCGACGCATGGACTCCCCAGTTTCGCTACTGGACGCGCCCGGAACAACTCGATGACGGCGGGGAAAACGTCATCGACTAATCGACGCACCGGCTCGTGCAGCGCCTGAACGTCGCCGCGACCTGCATTCTCGAACGATGCCCGGGACACTGCCATTGAGCCCGCGGACGTGCCTCGACGATCCCGTTCGGGGATTGTCTAGCCGATCGCCGGCGCGGGAACACCCGGGTTCGTTCGTGCCCCCGCCTGAACGATGGACTGTTCGGGAATCCGCGCTTCACACCCTCTTCGCTTCAAACTCCGCCCAGACCTCCTCAAGCCTGTCGATGTCGAACCCCGGCTCACGGGCGGGCCCGAGCACGATTGACTCGCGTGCAACCATGGTTTCGATGGCACCCTTCAGGACAGGAATGACGTCCCGGGGAATGACCAGCGCACCGTGCCGATCGGCATGGATGAGTTCACCCTGCTCGACATCCATTCCCATGATCTTGACCGGGGTGCCGAATTCGACAACATGAACGAAACCGTGGCTTACCCCGATGGAACCCGCCAGGATCGGGAAGCCGTCGTCGATCGCGCCTAGATCGCGCATCACGCCATTCGTGATGGCGCCGGCGAGTCCGAGCCCCTTGTGGACGGCGACGTGAACCTCCCCCCACCATGCCGCGGCACATCCCGGGTAATCCGTGTCCTCAATGACCGCGACGGACGGGCCGGTCCCCGAAGCCATCGAACGAAAGTATTCCATGCGTCGGGCACGCAGGACGTCGGGTGATTCAACCGGTGGCAGGAGACCGGCGATCCTTGCAGTTCGCGCAATCCCGACGATGGCCGGAGCTTCGGGAGCGGTGTGCTGCATCGTACCGCGCGTATGGCGGTCGAATCCCCGCTCTCCCCGGGCGACCTCGATCGCGTTGCATACTGTCGGCGTATCGACCGAGCGGAGGAGCGCGAGCAGGTCTTCGGGAACTACATTCTGAGCCAATGCCTCAATTCCTCGTTCGTTCTTTCCGGTTGCTCCAGTGTCGGCATGTGGCCGGCTCCGGCAATGATCGCCAGCCGCGAACCCGTGATCAGGTCGTGCATCAATTCATGGCGCTCGACCGGGCACAGGCGATCCTCTTCACCGCAGAGCACGAGCGAAGGGACAGCGATTTCACTCAGCGTACCGCATTGATCAGGGCGGTGTCGAATGGCATGGGACTGATCCCTGAACACGTCGCTCCCAAGTTCCTCGGCCATGTCCATGCACAGCCCGAGTATCCTTCCCTTCTCCGACCCGTTTGCCAGGTATTTCGGCTTCATTTCATCACGCATGACCGCACGCAGTTCTCCGTTCCGAACCCTGTCTGCCTGCAGAGCGCGAACGGTAACCATCTCGGGCGGATCAGCGAAAGGGTTCGTGTCCATCAGCGCCAGGCGTTGAACACGGTCAGGGGCCTGTCGGATGACCTCCATTGCCACGATTCCACCCATGGACAGGCCGGCAAGGGCAAATCGCGGTGGCGACTGCTCGAGAACCCGACGTGCCAGTCCGGCGATCGTGGCCTCGCCTTTCAGCGGAACGAACATGACCGAACGATCGAGCGAAAAGGCCGCAATTTGCGGGGCGAAGAGCCGCACGTCGCACATCATGCCCGGAAGGAATACGAGAGGTTCACGCATCAGTCGATCCGCCCCGTGACTTCCCTGCGAACACACATTTTCCGATGGTGGGACAATCGCCAGATCAGGCCTTGCGGACCCGGGTCGCCCGGACCCGGCGACTGCCCCGCCCTGCCGCAATTCCTGACCGTGCCGTTCGCCGCCCGATGCCTGTCACGACTGCACTCCCGAGGGAACCGTTCCAATGACCGGAAACCAGCGACATCGAACGCAGCGGGGACAAGGACGCCCCGATGGCCGGTGGATCGCGATACGTGCGACGACACACGCCTCAATTCCGGATGCGGCCGCCGCTTTCAGGATCAAACAGGTAGAGATGTTCGCTGTTCAGGGATATGCCCACGATGTCGTCCTGATCTTTCCGCAAATGCCTGTCACCTTTGGCGATCACACGCTGTTGACCCCACTGGATCGTCAGCAACGTCGCTTCGCCCGTGTTTTCGAATGCATAAATCCTGACGTCAACGTCGCCCCGGCCCATTTCCTGCACGCGCATGTCATCGGCGCGAACACCCAGTACAACCTGCGCGCGATCCGCGGAATCGACTCCGACGAGCTGGTTGCCGCCGGCAGTCACGAACATGCCGTCCCGAATCGAACCATCGATGAGATTCATCGCCGGTGAGCCGATAAACCCCGCCACGAAAAGATTGGCGGGATCATTATAGATCTCGTCAGGCGTGCCGAGCTGCTGGATAACGCCGTTGTTCATGACTGCCACGCGGTCCGCGAGCGTCATCGCCTCGATCTGATCGTGCGTAACATAGATGGTCGTGATCTTGAGTTCCCGGCTGAGGTGCTTGAGTTCGGCCCGCATCGATACGCGGAGCTTGGCGTCGAGATTCGACAACGGCTCGTCCATGAGAAAGACCATGGGCGTGCGCACGATCGCGCGGGCCAGGGCGACACGCTGGCGCTGTCCGCCCGAAAGTTCCCTGGGCCTGCGGCTCAGGAACTGGGTCAACTCCACCTGCCCGGCCGCCCTTTCCACGCGAGGTTCGATTTCAGGTTTTCGGACCCCGCGTACCCTGAGAGGATAGGCAATGTTCTCGAACACGGTCATGTGAGGGTAGAGACCGTAGTTCTGGAACACCATCGCCACGTCTCGATCCTTTGGCAGGTCGTCATTGACCATGCGATCGCCGATCCAGACTTCGCCTTCGGTCGGTTCCTCCAATCCCGCGATCATCCGCATCGTGGTTGTCTTCCCGCACCCCGAGGGCCCGAGCAACACCAGGAACTCCCTGTCCCTGATTTCGAGCGACTGGTTGTCGACACCGACAAATTCGCCCCAGCGCTTGGTGAGATCCTTGAGGACAACCCTGGCCATTACCGTACCGCCCCCATCGTCATGCCCTGCACGAAGTACTTTCGGATGATCAGCGCGAGGACGAACATCGGAACCATTATGATGATGCCGGCAGCGCTCAAAAGGTTCCAGAGATCACCTTCCTCGGCCTTGAACAGCGCCAGTCCGATCGGCAGGGTCACTGCATACTTGTTGGTCAGGATCAACGCGAACAGGAACTCGTTCCAGGCGATGATGAAGCAGAATATGCCCGCGGTCAGCAGACCGGGCGCCGCCATCGGCAGAACGATGTTGCGAATCACCTGCAGGCGCGAAGAACCGTCAACCATTGCCGCTTCCTCGGTGTCGAGAGGAATACCGTCGATGAATCCCTTGATCATCCAGATCGCGAAGGGCATGACGATTGCCAGGTTGACTAGAATGAGGCCCAGCCTTGTGTCGAGCAGGCCAATGTTCCGGAACATCACGAAGAACGGCAGGATGATCACGACGGCGGGCACGAATTGCGTCGCAAGTATGGTCACGAGCATCGCGGTTTCACCCTTCAAACGGAAGCGGCTGAACGAATATGCCGCCATCGTGGCGATCGGGATCGCGAACACGACGGTAACGAAAGCCACGATCGTGGAGTTCAGCAGCTTGTTCCCGAGGTCGTAGGGCAACTCGAACACTGCAACGAAATTCGCCAGGGTCGGTCTGAAAAACAGCTTCAACTGGAATACATCGATGTGGTTCTTGAAGGCGGCCATGAATATCCACAGGATCGGAACCAGCATGAAAAAGGTGGCAACCAGGATCAGGGCCACCTGGATTGCATTCACGAGTCGCTTTTTCTGTTTCCCGGTCATGGCGTTCATCCTTTTCGAAAGACGAACTTCGTGTACGCGTAGGTGAGGAAAATCATCGGGATGACCATCAGCCAGGCTACCGACGCCGCATACCCGATCTGTCCGTATTTCATCCCGTTGAAATAGATGTAATGGGAAAGCGTCTGGGTTGCCGTTCCAGGCCCTCCATTTGTCAGCATGAAAATCTGGTCAAAGGTCTTCAGGCTGAAGATCGACTTGAGGATAATCACGACCGCAAGGACAGGGGCCAGTTGTGGCAGGGTGACGTCGCGAAAGACGCGCCAACCCGAGGCACCGTCGACCTGGGCCGCCTCGATCGTGTCCCGTGGAATGCTCGCCAGGCCGCCGATCAGCACCAGGGTAAGAAACGGGATCCAGCCCCAGACATCGGCCATCACGCAAACCGCGAAAGCCAGGACCGGGTCCGCCAGCCAGCTGACATCGGCCAGAGGCGGAATCAGGACCCCGAAGAAAGCGTCAAAAAGGCCGAATTCCGGGTTGAACATGAAACGGAACGATACGCCGATCAGTGCCGGGCTCATGGCGAACGGCAGGATCAGCAGGGTTTGCACCCCGGATCGAAACCTCCCGCCCGGGGCCAGTAGCAATGCCAGGCCGAGCGCACATATCGTTGTCAGCCCGACCGTCAGAACCGTGTAGATCGCGGTGACTTCGACCGAATTCCAGAACGCCGGCTCATTGGCTATTGCCCAGGTGAAATTCTCCCAGCCCAGGTATTGATCGAGAGAACCCGGGCGATTGAGCCGCCCCACGGTAAAGGACAGGCGAAGCGCTTCGATCAGTGGCCAGATCGCCGTGGCGAAGACCACCACCACTGCAGGCAAGACCAGCAGGTATTTGAGCGTGCGGTCCCGAATGTCGATACCCCCCGGAATGTCCCGCCCCGCGAATACGGGGGGCAGGACAGGTGCGCCCCGTCGAACGGGGCGCCAGTGAAAGTCGGGTTACTGGATGCGCCCGGCGCGACGCAGCACCCTGTTGGCCTGTTCGGCAGCATCAAGCATGAGCTGACGCGTGTCTCCGCCTGCCGCGGCCTCGGCGATGGCTGCCGACAAAAGGTCGCCGACTTCCGGCCACTCCGCGATTTGCGGCATGATGTCCGACTCCTTGAGCGACTCCCAGGCCGCCATCTGGATATTGTCATTGGCGGCATTGACATCCGGGTCCGTGAGCGACGAGATGTGGGTGACGACGTTGTTGACGATCCTTTTTCCCTTGACCTCGCGAACCGTTGCGTTGGCCTTGTCCATCTCGGGATTCGACAGCCACTTCAGGAATTCCCAGGCTGCATCCTTGTTCTCCGAATATTCAGAGATCGCGAACGGCATGGAAATGGCATAGGTCTTGGTCGTGCCGCTGTAGGAAGGCATGCCCACGAATCCGACCTCGTCCTTGGTCAATGTCGAGGTTTCGGGGTTCAGGAATGCCGAGTAGAACCACCACCATCCGGGAATCATTGCAGACTTGCCCTGGCTGAATGACTGCCGGGCGTCCTGTTCGACAAACGCCACGGAGTTCGGGTTTGCAACGCCGTGCTCCGTCAGCATGGCGACATAGTCTTCGGTCGCTTTCAAAGCGGCATCGGTGGTCCATCCCGCCGAACCGTCTTCATTGAACACGTCCTCGCCCACGCCCCACAGGAAGTTCAACCAGATGAACAGGGCCTGGCGGTTTCCGTCATTGTTGTAGTAGAGCGCGACCGGAGAAATCCCTTCATGCTCCCAGGCCTCCCCCATGGCAGCAACATCTTCCCATGACGTTGGAGGATTGGGGATCAGGTCCTTGCGATAGAACAGGACCTGGGGGTGGGCGCGCAACGGAAATCCAAGCGTCCTGCCTTCAAACTGGGCCGAGCGTGCAAAGGCTTCCGGGTAACGATCCATCGAAATGCCGTCCCGCGCCATCAAGTCGTCGATTGGCATGAGCCAGTGAGCATTCGGCGGGCCCCAGCTATCGAGGTAATTGACCACGTCAAATGTGCCGCTCGCTGCGATGCCCTCGGTATTGATTTTCTCCTGGAGAGAACCAAAGGGAATGAAGGTCCACTCGGTTTCGATGCCCGTGAGCTCGGTAAATTCTTCGTCCCTCAGCATCAGCCCGTCGAACTGCGGAGTGACAACGCTGAGTATGTTCAGCTTGGTGCCGTCAAATGGCTTGCCTTCAAGCAGGTTGTAAGGGATATCTTCGGCAAGTGCGGAATGTGGAGCGAGTACCAAAGCTCCTGCCGCGACCCCTGCCTTCAGAAAGTTCCGTTTGTGCATCGTTTTCTCCTTGATACGATTCAAAAATGAAAATCCACCGTACCGAAGCGTGAAAATGCAGACAAGAAGCATGTTCGCCCTTCGCTGGCCCCTGGCGCCCTGGCAGAATGACGGATGTCAATCGCTTTCGCATTTTGCTTTGCGCCTTAAACCCGTGCAGCGCGGACTGCCCGCCAGGACGTGAATGGCCAGGTTCGGCCCGGCGCTTGTGATCTTTGCGACACCGTTAATCCGACTCGGTAACCTCCGATTCCTCAACGCCTGTCGTCTCCGGTGTCCCTGGTTGCAGGCAATTCGGGCTGATCAACCGGCCAACAAGGTCGTGCAGGCGAGATGCCGTCCCCAATTCCGGTTTTCGACATGTACGCCACGGCCGAACGACTGGCAGCACCACGCAGGCGTCAACCGTATCCCGGTTCTCGATGACTGCCGGGTTCCGGCGCCAACGATCTGCGGGATAAACTTCGTGCACGGGAGTGGTCGGGCAAGGCAGGGTGGTCACGACGCAGGGAGCGCCGCCACGTCACGCGGGTTTCGACATGAAAAGCCTGTACGGCAGCGCGAACGGCAGCGCCGGGCAGTCGATCACGATTGTTCTCTTCTTTTGCCGCGGAGGACCGATGACAGCTTCTGCCTCTTACTCACCGACCAACAACTGCAATCCCAGGGCTCCCAGAATCAGTGACGCCGTGCGATCAATAAAGACTTTCGCTCCGAGATACGCGTCCCCGGCAATCTGGCTTCCCATGCAAATCGCCAGAATACTGTAGAAGATGAATTCGACCACAAGGTGGTTGAGCACGATTGTGGCGTTTTCGGAGATCGTCATGTCTTCTGGGAAGATGACGACAAGCACGGCCCCGGCAAACAGCACCGACTTCGGGTTCAGGGCATTGACCAGGACTCCGCGTACGAACGAGTTTCGTGCTGTCATGCTGGTTGGAACCACTTGTTCGCGTGCGCCCGCCCACATGCCCCAGGCAATATAAAACAGGTAGATCATGCCGATGGCCTTCGTCGTCGTGTAGGCCCACGGCACCACGCGGAAGATCGCTTCCAGCCCGAACAACGCCAGCATCGTCCAGGTGGCCGCCATCAGACCCAATCCGTAACCCGTCGCAATGCCGGCCGTTCGGCCGGCGCTCAGCGTCGTTTGTATGGCAACGAGAAGAGCGGGTCCCGGGCTGACGATTGCGGCAATCAGCGCGAAATTGAATGCGATCAGGTGTTCAATTGTCATGCTGCGCCACCATCCAGAATCCCGGCCGTCCCCTCCCTTTCCGCATCGCCTTAACTTTCCAAGGAGTCCTGTTCGAAAGTCGGGATTCAAACCGCCGTTCAACTGGCATCAAATGCTTCGCGTATAGAATTTATTACATATTATCATGACGTTGTCACCTCATGCCGCCTCTGCAATGATATGTTCGGAACAGCGCGGGAGGCAGACATACTTCTCAACCAAGCTCGTGCACCGCGACCGCGAGCGGGTGGCCGACAAGACGCCTGTCCACGGTCAGCAGCCTGAGACCTTCCTCTTGAGCTTGCACGAGCAGCAACTCGTCGAATGGGTCCTTGTGGTCAAGCGGGATCTCAAGTCCCCGCGCGGCATGGAGCATAGTCATCGGCAGAAATGTCAAGTTCTGGTCTTCCAGCGCGTCGATCACATCTTCCGGAGAAAAACAGCTCTTGCGAGCCCCGGACGTATGGCGGGAACTGTACTTGAGCCGCATTTCCAAGATCGACACGGCGCTCACGAAGAACTCCGTCTCGCGCGCCGCCAAGACCTTTCGCTCGGAATTCAGGAATTTCCCCGGCCTGTCCATGATGTCGAACAGGTAGGACGCATCGAATGAGGATGCGCACCGTCGGCCCGTTCATTCGTCGTTGCCGCCAAGTACCTGGCGGCTGAAGGCCGGATCATTGAATTCCTCCGGCCAGCCTTCGCCGTCACCGTCGATTCCAAGCCGCCGGCGTGCCGCCTCCAGCTTCTCGAAGTCGAACCCGCCGTGCCGCCGTTCGCAGCGAACCAACTCGACGGCCGGGATTCCGTGCTTCGTGATGACGACACGCTCGCCGTTGCGGGCCGCAGCTACAAGTTCGGACAGGCGCGCTTTCGCCTCGCGGATTGCAAATTCCATGCTCGCTCCCGGTTTCGATTTTGTCTTTACCAATTTGACGCTCAGGGACTTCACTTCAAGAACATATCGTGAATACAACTTAGGTGAAAAATAAACAGGAATCGATCGGGGCTGACGTCCGCTACGCGGACCGATTTCCGAGCGGCCTTATCTCCGCGAGGACCTCTTCGGAAAACGACTCCCGTATTGTCTTTGCGGGGATCCCTGATACGGGATGTCTCCAGTCAGGAGCCACATCACACAATGGAACAACGACGAACGCCCTGTCTTCAATCCGGGGATGCGGCAGGATCAACCGGTTCGGCGTGTCCGTGCGCTGGCGCGAAATCGGCAAATCCCTCCACTGCCTCCATGTCTCGAGGTCAGGCAAGACCTCGCCATTCACGTCCAGGAGATCGAGGTCGATAACGCGGGGCAACCATCGCGTATTCCGGCCGTCCGGCTCACGATGTCGACCGAGACGTTTCTCGATCGTGAGCAGCCAGCGAATGCAGCCCTCGGGCGATTTCCGCGTCCTGATCATCGCCACCGCGTTGATGAATTCCGGCCCGGACCCGGGCGGCCACGCCGGTGTTCGATAGAGGCCGCTCGCCTTGACAGGCTCGTCCGACTCTGAAAATATAGTATTTAAGGCAAATTTGATTGTATCAGTCTTGTCTCGTCCACGGAATGGCAAGTTGGACCCGAGAGAAACGAGGCATGTCTTCAGCGCATTCAATCCCGATCACCTCGCGATTCCGCGACGCCTTTCGTTGGCCAAGGCGCCGGTCGTGCGCTGTACAGGAAATTGCCGACCGATGTCGATGCCTGCGCCGTTGCCGGACGTGGAATCGAACGTGAAAGGCATACCCGATGTTTTACCGCGACGAACGCCTCGCACTGTTCATTGATGGTTCGAATCTCTATTCAGCTGCCAAGACTCTCGGATTTGACATCGACTACAAGCTCCTGCGCGCCGAGTTCATGAGACGGGGAAAACTCCTGCGCGCATTCTACTACACCGCCCTTCTCGAACACGACGACTATTCTCCGATCCGGCCGCTCATCGACTGGCTGAATTATAACGGATTTGCCATGGTGACCAAGCCCGCCAAGGAATACACTGATTCCACGGGACGGCGGAAGGTCAAGGGCAACATGGACATCGAGCTGACCATCAACGCCATGGAACTCGCGCCCCATGTCGATCACATCGTCCTGTTCTCCGGCGATGGCGACTTCAAACCCCTCGTCGGCTCGCTCCAGCGACAGGGGGTCAGGGTTTCGGTCGTCTCCACCATACGGACCCAGCCTCCAATGATCGCCGATGAGCTCCGGCGCCAGGCTGACAACTTCATCGAACTCGACGAGCTCCGCGAAGTGATCGGCCGTCCACCGCGGCACGACGGCCACGAGAGTTCGGGCCGTGACGACGCCGATATGCGTCACTGAAGAACGGGCTCGCGGTTAGACCCTGATGCCATCGACGAATCCGCGCCCGGTCGACGAGGCGACCGTCGCCTTCTACGATTCGAACGCCGCCGCGTATGCGGCGTGGACAGGGAATGACCGGGATACACGTTTTCGTGACAGGATGATCGGCCGCCTTCCGGAAGGGGGGTCGGTCCTGGACCTCGGCTGCGGCGCGGGATGGGATTCCGCCGCCTTCGTCGCGGCAGGATTTCATGTGGTTGCCGTCGACGCTTCCAGGGAACTCGCCCGGGAAGCACGAAAAACTCACGGGCTCGATGTCAGGGTCATGTCATTTGATCAAATCCGTGAAACCGACGCATTTGACGGGATCTGGGCGAGTTATTCCCTGCAACACGTTCCGCGGGCAGGTCTGCCCGCGGTAATCGGCAACATCTCCCGGGCATTGAAACCGGCAGGTTGGCTGTATATCGGAGTTCAGAAAGGCGGGGACACACGACGGGACCGTCTGGGCCGACTCTACTGCCATCATCGAACGGATGACCTAGAGGCAATGCTTTCAAACGCCGGTTTCGGGGAATTCACAAGCGAAGTCGCGGTTGGTACAGGCTATGACGGAAGCCGGTGCGAGCTTCTCAACCTCGAGGCGAAACGAATTGCCTGACATCATTGCCTATACTGACGGCGCATGTTCCGGAAACCCCGGCCCGGGCGGTTGGGGCGTTCTTCTCATTGCGAAAAACGGCAGTGATGTCATCCGCGAGAAGGAACTCTGCGGAGGAGAGGCCGACACGACAAACAACCGGATGGAACTGCTGGCCGCAATCCGGGCGCTCGAGGCGCTTTCACGTTCCACCCGCATCACCATCGTAACTGACAGCCAGTATCTCAGGAACGGAATCACGAATTGGATCAGGAACTGGAAACGCCGCGGCTGGAAGACGGCGTCGCACCATCCGGTCAAGAATCGCGACCTTTGGGAACGCCTTGACAAGATGCGGAATCAACACAGCGTCACGTGGAAATGGGTCAAGGGGCACCGTGGCCATCCTGAAAACGAACGGTCAGACGAGCTCGCGAGGAAAGGCATGCAGCCCTATGCCGTCGCGAAGTCCGCCCGGTTCGCAACACCAGGACAAGAAAAGACCGCCACGTGAGGCCGAAGCCCGGTTCACTCATGACCTCTTGCCGGGACGTATTCCCGGTGCGTACGCCTCCAACGGAATCCCGTGAACCTCCGGCCCCCGACGAATTCCGCTCGGTCTGCCTACGTGAAACCGGCCCGGGTGCCCGTCACGACACCGCAATAAACCGCGGACCACAGTCATGAGTTCATGGGTTGTCGCCGATGTCGGGGGGAGCAACATCCGCTTCGCCTGCGCTGATACGTCCGGCATTGTCCAGGATTCGATCGGTTCGCTCAACTGGAAATCCACGCCAACGCTCTCGACCGCTCTTCGGGTTTTCCTGCGGGACAGTTCGGTCGACCCCCGAACCGTGTCGCAACTCGTGATTGCATTTGCAGGGCCGGCAATTCCGGTCGAAGGTTTCTACCAGTTCACCAATATCCCGGTTTCCTTTACTCGCGAGGAACTCGCCGCCGTCGTTCCCGGCGCCAAGATCACCATCATGAATGACTTTGCCGCACAGGCCTATTGTCTGCTCGCCCTGAAACCTGGCGATGTCAAACCCTTGCAGGCGTTTGACGGCAATTGGCCGCCCGGAAACAGGGTCATCTATGGACCAGGAACCGGGCTCGGCGTTGCGCAATTGATCCTGGAAGGTGGATCTCCCCGCGTTGTTGCGGGAGAAGGAGGCAATGTTGCATTCGGGCCATCAACCGAAGACCTTGCGCGGCTGCGCGACCGGGTCGTCGGCGAGGTTGAAAGACGCAGGCCCGAAAACCCCGATCCGACGATGAAACCGCGCCAGGAGGACATTCTTTCCGGCAACGGCCTCGAGAACCTGCACTTCGCACTGTTTGACGAAAGGCTGACCGCGGTAGACATTTCGGAAAGGGCTCACGCGGGTGAAAGCCGGGCAAAAAGGACTTTCTCGCATTTTTTCGACGCGCTCGCGGGAATGGGTGCCGACCTTGCATTGGCCGGCCTGCCGACAGGAGGAATTTTCATCAGCGGCGGGATGACCAGGCGCAATCTCGCCCTGCTCGATCCCGTACGCTTCAGGGAGATCTTTGAGGCACGATGGCGTTACCAGGAAATCCTCGCGATGATTCCAGTGTTCGTACTCACCAGGGATTCGTCCGGCCTCGAAGGCGCAGCAGCATTTGCCGCAATGTCGTGACCGCTCCGGGAGACGCCATCCGCCGCGTTCGACCAATTCAGAGGCGCGACCCTTTCGGAACGGGAAACCCGCGACAGAACTCCCTGGCCCCGAGAACCTTCCGGCCACCCCTTTGAAGTGACAACAGCCTGACGGCACCGGTTCCACAACGGATGGCAAGTTTATCATCGAGAACCGTTCCGGGACAGGCCGTATCGTCGCCGGGGATCCCTGTGACGAGTTCCGAGTGAAGGACCCTGATCCGTTCAGTGCCGACTCGGGTCCATGCGCCGGGTGAACTCGACAGTCCCCGGATCATTCGGTCGACCTCGGGTCCCGGACGGGACCAGTCGATGCAGGTTTCGCTCTTGGTGATCTTTGGCGCGTACACCGCGACGGAGTCGTCCTGGTCAATCGGGGCAAGCGTGGCGATACGGGGCAGGATGTCGCAAAGCAGGGCGGCCCCTTCCCGTGCAAGCCGGTCCCGAAGCGTGTCGGTTGTATCGCGTGCCCGGATCGGGATTTCCTTCTGGCAAAAAACCGGTCCCGAATCGATTCCGTCACCGATCCTCATGATCGATATCCCGGTAACGGGATCACCTGCCATGATCGCACGATTGACCGGGGCTGCACCGCGCCAGCGGGGCAAGAGCGACGGATGAACGTTGATGCAGCCCTGTTCGGTTGCGTGCAGGAGCGCTTTCGGAAGGATGAGGCCGTAGGCAACGACGACGGCGACATCCGCGTTGAGATTTCTGAAGTGTTCCTGTTCCTGGACCGAGAACCGGTCCAGGCACCGCACGGGGATCTCGAGATCGCCTGCCACGACCTGAACTGCGCATGGCCTTGGTCTTTTTCCCCGGCCGGCAGGACGCGGCGGGCGGCAGTAGACGGCAAGAATTTCGTGGCCATGCGCCGCGAGACCCGAGAGCGTCGGGACTGCAAAATCCGGAGTTCCCATGAAAACTATGCGCATTGACCGAAACCGGCGGGCATGGGGGCGCCATGAGACGTGTCTTCCGGACCTTCACGAAAGCGACGAACTTGACGGGGAATGAAGCCGGCGATCCTTTCAGACATTCCCGGATTTCTCGTTCTTCAGCAGTTCCTTTTTCTGCTTCCGCATCTTCCTCGAGATAATCGAACGCTTCACGAGAGACAGGTGGTCTATGAACAGCTTGCCGTTCAGGTGATCGATTTCATGTTGCGCGCACACGGCCTGAACACCTTCTAACGTCTGCACATGTTCGCATTCGTCGAGACCCGTGTACTTGACCCGTACCCCGGCCGGCCGCGTGATGTCCTCGAAATGCCCGGGAAGTGACAGGCACCCTTCTTCCCGCGTGACCGTCTCGTCCGATACCGAGATCACTTCCGGATTGATCAGGACTTCGGAAACCGGGTCGTCTTCCTCACCTTCGGTCCTGTCCATCACGAAAAGCCGGATCAGCTTGCCAACCTGCGGCGCTGCCAGTCCGATGCCCGGGGCGGCGTACATGGTCTCGATCATGTCATCCGCAAGCCTCCGAACCGAGGCGTTTACCTTGACAACCGGTGTGCACTTCCTTCTCAGGCGGGCGTCCGGAAAGATCAGGATTTGCAAGACGGACATGGCGCGCCCATAGTCAATTCCCATTCAGACGGCAACCCGCGAGACCACGGGCCATGCGCATCTTCATGCAGTGCTCAATCGTCTGATGTTCATCGCGCGAATCCGTTCCCGGTTCGCAAATCGAGGGAACTCGGGACATTCAGGGACCGACTTCGAGCTTTGCCCGGGTTCGTCAGTTGCCCGTTTCGGTCACGGCACGTCGGAGGCCTGCCGGATCTCAACTTAGGGTTTTGTTCGGAAGCTCGCACGTCGATTACGTCGCGTCGACGATCACCATCCCGCCCAGTTCACGGGAATGACAATTTCCCTGGATCGAACCACCGACGGGATCCATCACATCACCGTACCGCGCGGCCTGTCAACCAGCCGAAATTGCACTTTGATCCCGGGCGCGCTATGCGTCCGGGAGGGACCACACCGCAAGTCAATTGCGCTCAGGTCCCTGTCATCATTCGCAGAGATCCCTCCCAACCGGGTTTCCAACGGGTCTGGGTGTCTGCATGCAACCGGAGAATCGGGGTTCATGGATTTTGACCAGATCATCGAGCGCCGCCAGACGCACTCGCTCAAGTGGGACATGTTGCAATCGCTGTACGGGCTTTCCCCCGATGACGGGATCCCGATGTGGATCGCGGACATGGAATTCAAGCCCCCTGAATCGGTTCAACGGGCAGTCCTGGAAATGGCCGAACACGGTGTCTTCGGGTACTACGGGGACGATCGTTCCTATCTCGTCGCCATCAGGAACTGGCTGCGCCGTCGGCATGACTGGGAGATCGAGACCGATTGGATCTTCACGGCGCACGGCCTGGTAAACGGAACCGCCCTCTGCATCGACGCATTCACTGAACCGGGTGACGGAATCGTCATCTTTACGCCGGTCTACCACGCATTCTCGCGGGTCATCCGGGGGTTGTCCCGTGAAATCGTCGAGTGCGAGCTGGTCAACCGTGACGGTCGCTATGTCATGGATTTCGAGGCTTACGATTCCCTGATGACCGGGCGGGAATCCATGGCCATTCTCTGTTCGCCCCATAATCCCGGGGGGCGCGTCTGGACCGGGGACGAACTCGGGGAACTGGTCCGGTTTTGTGAACGTCACGACATGTTCCTGGTGTCGGATGAAATCCACCAGGATCTCGTCTTCGACGGAAACCGCCACATTCCGACTGCCGTCGCCGCGCCCCGGTCTTCGGACCGCCTGATGACGCTGACCGCCGCAACCAAGACCTTTAACATTGCCGGGTGCCATACGGGAAACGTGATCATCTCGGACAGGGATCTACACCAGCGATTCGGCACGCGCATGATGGGCCACGGAATTTCTCCGGGCAGCTTCGGTCCCAACATGGTTGAGGCGGCATACAATGACGGAGAGCCTTGGCTGGAGGAGCTGCTCACCTACCTGGACGGCAACCGAAAGCTCTTCGACAAGACGATCAATGCCATCCCCGGGGCCGCGTCGATGCCGCTTGAGGCGACCTATCTCGCCTGGGTTGATTTTTCGGGCACGGGTCTTGGCTACACGGAGCTTGTCGAGCGCATCCAGAAACGCGCAGCCGTTGCGCCGAGCCATGGTCATACCTTCGGCAGCGGTGGCGAGCAGTTCATGCGTTTCAATTTTGCCTGCCAGAGATCCGTTCTCGAGGAAGCACTGGACCGCCTGCAATCGGTGTTTTCCGACCATTGAAGACCTTCAACAAATCGGCATGCAAATTCACCACCATTTGCATCTGCGCGACAACCACAGAGTCATCCATGTGCCGAATGTTCGAGGCATGTTCTCTGGTCCCGTCACGCGGCACGCGACGGCTCGATGCTCCCCGCCGCGATGCAGGAACAGTTCCCGGCATCGACCGGTACGGCGGATGGCCGTATCGAAGCTCCCTCCCGCGCCATGCAAGACTGTCCGGGGCCCCCACCTCAGCTGCCGCGCGACGCGTCAGTCCGAACGTGTTGTCCGGTTGGCCTGATCAAGATGAAGGAAACCGGATCAGCGGCACCGCGTGAACATGGCTGCAACGTGGCGGCAGCGGCGGCGGCAGACACGATAGCACGTATGGCCTGCGTGCTGTCGGCTGCCTGACCCGGGGCAGAAACACGGTCTTCACCATCGCGTTGCCATCGATGCCGAGATGGACCTTCGTCGTCCGTCCGCCGCGGCTCGACCCGATCCGAGGGGCTCACCGTCGCGAGGCGCTCCAGCACCTTGCCTGTGAAAGCGTACCGACGGGGAGTCCACCATGTGCAGGCGAACCCAACCGGCCGAACCGTCGTCCCTCCAGCCGTCATCCCCCGCAAGCCTTTGAAGTTCCTCCATGATCGACGCCCAGATGCCGTTCCTGCTCCACCGGTTGTCGCGGTTGCAGCAGGTCGCGCGCGGACCGAAACGCTCCGGGAGGTCACGCCACGGCGTGCCGGTGCGCAGCACAAAGAAGACCCCGTTCATCACCCTTCGGTCATGCACCCGTTCCGGGCCCTGGTGCTTGCGAGGAAGGACCGAGTGGAGGATTTCCCACTCCACCTCGCTCATGTCGTGCCGGTCACCGCCCGTGCCTCAAACTCCTTGCGGATCGTATTCGGCAAAAATGACAGATAACGCCAACAACACCAATTATTCAAGCACACGCCCTAGATGTTCTCGGAGGTGTGGATTTCAAAGCCCAGGCGAATGTTCGGCGCGCTTGCCGGGTGACCAGCATTGATCGCCTTCGCCAGTCCGTCGATTGTCGCACCGGCAAAGGCTTTCAAAGGATGCGAGATGACCAAGGTGAGCGTGCCGTCAATAAGGCCCTTTCTGGTCGGTTCCATCAACTCGTACCCCACACTCACGAAATCCTTCGGCAGGTTTGCGTCCCGCAATGCCGCCAGTGCCCCCGTAATGCCGCCGCCCGAGATGAAAAGCCCGCAAATGTCGGGGTGCTCGGCGACCAGGCGTTCCGTCATCTCTCGTGCGACCGCAGCGCTTTCGTAAGTGGACCGGGGCTCGAGAAGGGTGAAATCCAGATTGTGTTCGCGAAAATAGGAGCGGAAACCGCTCTCGTTCAAATCCTGGTTTCGATAGCGATGATTTCCCACGAGTATTCCTATCTTGCCCGGTGTCGTGCAAATTTTGTCGAAAGCCCAGGCGGCAGTTCTGCCGACCTTCCAATTGTCCAGACCGATGTAGCCGACGTTTCCGCGGGCCGTAAGCGGCGCAATGAGGCCGGAAACCGGGACGCCGTTTTCAAGCACGGCGTCGATTGCGTCCGAGACCAGCGGATGTTCGGCAGCGACAAGAGCTACCGAATCGCACTTGTCCCCAATTGCCCGCAATCGCGCTGAAACGTGGTCCGGCGAAAGATCATCCATGAACTCCAGGTTCAGGTCGATTTTTCCCTCGGCGTATTCCTGCGCGGCTTGTCGAAGGGCCTCACCGAGATCTCGGTAAAACACGCGGTTACCCTGTTGCAGCAGAATCCCGAGCCGTTGGACTTCCCGGTTCATGTCCAGTGCATGCCTGATTGAACCAAGTCCATAGAATCCAATTTTTTCAGCGGCGTGGAGAACAATCTCCTGGGTGGATTCCCGCACCGTGCCGGGATTGTTAATCACCCGGTTGACGGTCGAAATGGACACTCCGGCGGCTTGCGCAAGATCTTTGATCGTCGGTCTCATGGCATCCTCGGACTTATACCATTTTGTTTCATCAACGCAAGCCGTAATGAACTTTTTTGAAATAAAGTGGTCTTCAATAGTTCATAAATCTTGATTTGAAATGCATCATTCTGGCATCCGTATCGGACATCGGCAGCGGTCTGCCAAGGGCCGCCCACTATTTCGGCAGGGGAAACCCGATGGACGATCTCATGTACGGGACGCGCGACAAGCGCGGCAACTGGACGCCGGACGCCCGGCTGGAGATCGCGCCATTCTGGCTTGGCAAGTTCAACAAGATGGGCCGATTCCTGGTCGACTTCATCTGGCCCTGGAACGCCTTCCATATGGCCACGGCGCTGCTCTACTGGATCTTCGTCATCCCCGATGTCGAGACCATGAAGACGATCACGTGGGGCTGGGCTCTCTGGCTCCTTGCGGCGAACGCTGTCGGCATCTTCCTGATGTACGGCGCCATTGAACTATTCTACTACGCCAAGCGCATTCAGGGCACGCGGTTCAAATACAATCACAAGTTTCCGTCCGAAAATCCTTCGGATGTATTCTGGTTCAAGAGCCAGAACCTCGACAACTTCCTCCGGTCTATTTTCGTGGGAATCCCGATCTGGACGGCAGTCGAGGTCGGCATGCTCTGGTGCTATGCCAACGGCATTGGCTTCTGGCTCGATTGGCAGGACAACTGGCTCTGGCTCGGTGTACTCGTCGTTCTCGTGCCCGCGATCCACGAGGTCCATTTTTTCTTCATCCACCGCCTCATCCACACGCCTTGGCTCTACAAGCACGTCCATTCAGTGCACCATAACTCGATCAATCCAAGCCCCTGGTCATCGCTCAGCATGCATCCAGTCGAGCACTTGCTCTACTTCGGCGAAATCGTCTGGCACCTGATCATCCCGTCAAACCCGATCGTGATGCTCTTCAACAGCCACGTCGTCGGCTATGGCGCGATCAACGGGCACATCGGCTTCGACAAGCTTGAGCTGACCGACGAGAATGCACTCGATAGCCACGCCTACGCCCACTACCTGCACCACAAGTATTTTGAGGTGAACTATGGCGCCGACGGTCTGGTGCCACTCGATAAGTGGTTTGGCTACTGGCACGACGGATCCAGGGAAGCCGACGAGCAGATGAAAGAACGCTTCCGCCGCAAGAAGGCCCGGGTCAATGCCAGAAAAGGGGCAGGCATCCCGGCCAAATGATCATCCAGCAAATTCAACCAGGCGCCGCCGACCGGGGCCATTTACCAACAGGAGGGAAACCGACCATGAAGGACATTCATCCAGCAAGTTCAACCGAGCGCCACCCGATCGGGGGTAATCAAAAACGGGAAGGAAAACAAACCATGAAACTGACCAATATCTTCGTCGCCGCGGCAACGGCGACCCTTGTGGCAGGCACCGCGATGGCGGCCGACATTTTCGTGATCGGCGGCAAACCGGACGATCCGTTTTGGTCGATCGTGAAACGCGGAGCCGAAGACGCGGGTATCGTGGCTGAAGCGCAGGGCGGTTCGGTTACCTGGCTTGGTCCGCAGAACTACGACAACCTTGGCGTCGATGCTGCGGAACTTATCCGTCAGGCCATCGACCAGGGTGCGGACGCAGTCGTCGGCCCGAACTGGGTTCCCGAGGCCATGGACCCGGCTTTCCAGGCCGTTGTTGACGCGGGCCTCCCGCTGGTCATCTACAACGCTGGCGGAATCGAGGCCGCCGATCGGCTGGGCGCGATGAATTATGTCGGTTCGAACGACTACAAGGGCGGTGTCGCGGCAGGCGAATACCTCGGCAACGCGGGCAACCTGAATGGCGTCTGCATCAACACGCTGCCGGGTGCCGCCAACATCGAAGCCTTTTGCAATGGCTTCATCGAGGGCATCACCAATGTCGGCGGCGAGGGCTCGGTTCTGCCATTGCCCGCAACCTCTTTCGGCTCGGCTACCGCCGTTGCGCAGGCCGTACGCGCGCACCTGCTGCAAAACCCGGAAATCAACGCCGTCTTCACGATCGGCAATGTTGATTCCAACTCTGCCGTCAGCGGCATCGCCCAGGCCGGAAAGACCGGCCAAGTCAAGGTTTGCGGCATGAACTTCGATGAGTCGATCCTGAACAACATCAAGAACGGTACCCAGGCCTGCGCGATCGACCAGCAGGGCTACCACCAGGGTTATCTCGCGGTCTCGATTTTGAATGGTTTCGTCAACTACGGCCTGACGGTTCCGACTCGTGAAATCCTGACCGGCCCGGGCGTCATCGACGCCTCCACCGTCGACGCCACGCTGGCCGGCGTGAAAGCGGGCACCCGCTGAGCTTCTGAAATGGAGGCCGCGCGACCCGTTCGGGCGGCCTCAACAAGCCATCTCGACTTGACCGGGGCACGCATCTATTCCATGCATCGGCGATCCGGAAAGTGAAGATGTCGACGGAAGCCGAAGACAAGCAAAGTGTGTCCAGCGCATTCGGTCGTCTTGCACGACGACCCGAATCCGGCTCATTCATGGGAATGATCATCGTATACCTGTTCTTTGCAGCTCTTGGCGGCAAAGTGTTCCTCGGTGCACCCGGATTTTCCAGCTGGCTGAACACCGCCGCCGAAGTGGGCATCATTGCGCTACCGGTCGGGCTCCTGATGATCGCGGGAGAACTGGATCTTTCCGTGGGGTCGGTGATACCGGCCGCGTCTTTGACGGTGGCGATTGTTTCGGGTCACTATGACGCACCTGAATTCATCGGTATCCTTTCAGGGCTCGGCGTCGGCCTATTTGTCGGATTCGTGAATGGCTACCTCGCCACGCGCACCGCCATTCCATCGCTCATCATCACCATTGGCACGATGTTCGGAGTCATGGGGTTAACGCTTGGTTTTACCGTCATGATCGCCGGCAGCACCGGGGTTTTCATTGTACCTGATCCGGTGACCAAGGCGCTCCTGGGACAATTCGTCGGCGGCATGTTTCAAGTGACGATGTTCTGGTGGGCAGCGTTCATCGTCGTCATCTACTATCTCCTGCACATCTCGCACTACGGCAACTGGATCTATGCCGTCGGAGGTGACCGGGAAAGCGCGCGGAACGCCGGGATTCCGACACGCAAGTTGACGATTGGACTCTTCATGCTCAGCGGATTCGCGGCTGCGTTTGTCGGCGTCAGCCAGGTGTTGACCTATCAGAGCGCTCAGGTGTTGACAGGGCAGGCCTTCATCTTCAACTCGATCATGTGCGTCGTGATCGGCGGCGTACTTCTGACGGGAGGCGCGGGTTCGGTTATCGGGATCGTCTTCGGGACACTTACGTTTTCGATCGTGAACCAGGGCATATTCTTCAGCGGCCTCGACCCGAACATCGGCAGTGTAATCATTGGTGCGCTCCTTTTAATCGCTGTCCTCACAAATGACACTTTCAGGCAAATGGCGCTGAACTACGCGGCGAAGAAAAAGCCTTGATGACCGCCAACATAAACGCATTTGGTCATTTCCTGCGCCGCCCGGAAGCCGCATCGATTATCAGCCTTCTGGCAGTGATCGCCTTTTACGTGATTTTCGGCGGCGTAAACCTGGGCAAGCTTTTTGGCGCAGCCAGCTGGTTGAACTTTGCGGCCAATCTCGGCATCGTTGCAATCCCGGTCGGACTCCTGATGATCTCGGGCGAACTGGACATCTCCATTGGTGCGATGATCCCGGCAGGATCGATGACCACCGCGATTCTCTCCGGTTACTACGAATTTCCGATCGCAGTCGGAATGCTGGGCGCGCTCGGAGTCGGCGTATTGGTCGGCTGCGTCAACGGCCTGCTGACCGTACGGACAACGGTTCCATCGCTCATCATCACACTCGGCACACTCGTTGCGATGCAGGGCATTATCCTGAGCGCGTCGGTTCTACTGACAGGCAACGCAAGTGTACCGTTGAACGCGCCGGCCTGGGCCAAGTTCGTCTTTGGACAGTTGATCGGAGGTAGCCATCAGATCATCATCGTCTGGTGGGTCATCCTGGCAGCCATCTTTGCATTCGTCGTCCACCGGACCCGTTACGGAAACTGGGTTTTCGCCATGGGGGGCGACCGGAACAGCGCACGCAATCTGGGCGTTCCGACAACCAAAGTCACGATCATCCTGTTCGTTCTGTCAGCGACCGCCGCGGCCTTCGTTGGCATGTGCCAGGCCATCCTGTTCAATTCGGCGCAGGTTTCGGGCGGCATGAACTTCATCTTCAACGCAATTGTCAGCGTCGTCGTCGGCGGGGTGCTTCTGACCGGAGGTTTTGGGTCCGTAGCCGGTATCTTCTTCGGCACGCTGACATTCGCAATCGTGAACCAGGGCATCTATTTCACGCAGATTGACCGCAACTGGTCGAACCTCATCATCGGCGTGATACTTCTGGTCGCAGTCGGCATGAACGAAACGTTCCGGGCAAAGGCGCTAAGTTACGTGCCGAAAAAAAAGAAAGCCTGATCCGATGACGAAGAAACCCCCGATTCTGGAACTTCGCGACTTGGACAAGAGCTTCGGTCCGATTGATGTCCTCCATCAGATTTCTCTCAAGGTGCACGAGGGCGAGGTACTCTGCCTGCTGGGCGACAACGGCGCCGGCAAGTCGACGCTCATCAAGATACTTGCGGGTGTGCATAAACCGACGGCGGGCACGATCCTGATGGACGGTGAGAAAGTCGAGTTCGACCGTCCCCGCGATGCCGCCGACCGTGGCATCGCCACCGTGCACCAGTTCGGCGGCACTTTCCCGCTGATGTCGATCGGCCGGTCGTTTTTCGTCGGAGTCGAGCCAACAAGGAATTGGGGGCCTTTCACGGTCTTCGATCGGAAAAAGGCCAACGAGATCGCGGTAAAGGCGATCCAAGACTTCGGCATTACCCGGATCGACGACGGCGACCGGCTCGTCGGCGGGCTTTCGGGCGGCGAGCGTCAGTCGCTTGCCATTGCCCGGGCCGTGTACTTTGGCGCCCGCGTATTGATCCTGGACGAACCAACCGCTGCTCTCGGCGTGAAACAGGCGGCCCACGCACTTCGAATCGTGAACGAGGCCAAGCGTCGCGGACTCGCGGTGATCTTCATCACGCACCAGGTCATGCATGCGCTCGCCGTCGGCGACCACTTCGCGGTCCTGATCCGCGGCGCCGTCGCCGCCGACTTTCGCAAGAACGAAAAAACCCGTGAGGAAATCACCGACCTGATGGCAGGCGGTGAATCCATGGCCGATCTGGAAGCCAGCGTCGAGGGCTATATGGAAATCCACGAAGGGCACCCGCCACCAACCCGTCCGACCGGATGACCCACGGTGCCGCAAGGGTAACGACATGACGACAAGACTGGCGGTCATCGGCGCGGGCGTCATGGGTTCGGACCACGCCCGGATTGTCGCGGAGGAATTACCGGGAACCACGCTGCAGGTGGTCTGCGACATTGACGCGAGGCGCGCACGTCACGTGGCTGAAACACTGGGCGCGGCACATGCCGCCACTGTCCCGGAAATGACAATCACCCGCAACGATGTCGATGCAGTAATCGTTGCCAGCCCTGACTTCACCCACGCATCACTCTGCAAGGCTTGCATTGCAGCCGGCAAGAGAGTTCTCTGCGAAAAGCCATTGTCGCAATCCTCGACCGAATGCCTCGAGGTCATGGAGGCCGAACAGGCCACGGGCAACAAATTCGTGCAGCTTGGCTTCATGCGCCGTTATGACCGGTCCTACGTCGAAATGAAACGGGCAGTCACCGACGGCACGCTCGGCCGCGCGCTCATGATGCACAACTTCCATCGCAACGTGAAAACGCCTGCCTCCGATTTCACTGGCGCCATGGCGATCACCAACTCAGCCCCGCACGAGTTCGACGCAGGGCGCTACGTTCTTGGCTCCGAATACCGGGCGATCTCGGCCTACCAGCCGAAACGCACGGATGCGCTCGTCGCGCCCGTCATGATGGTGCTCGAGACCACGGACGACCAGCTCGTGAACATCGAGGTCAATAACAACGCGGCCTACGGTTATGACGTCCGCGCCGAACTTGTCGGCGAGAAGGGCGCGGTTTCGATGAATAACGTTGCCTGCGTCCGCAGCGACATGGAGTTGGCCAGCAGTACCGCCTACGAAGTGGACTGGCGCGGGCGTTTCGCGGAAGCCTATCGTCGGCAGAATTGCGAATTCTTGCGATTCGTCGAAACCGGCTTGTTCCCGGCCACGGCCGCGAGCAGCTGGGATGGTTACTGCGTTGCCAAGGTGGCCGAAGCAGGTGTGGCCGCTCTCGATGAAAAACGCCGGATTGCGGTCGATTTGATCGATCGTCCGGCGATTTATGAATGAACGAGGTCAGGTGCCCCGCATGTTTGTGCCCATGGCTCTTGTCGTTTTTCTCATTTCGGCCGCATGGCGAGGGCGCGGCACATGAAACTTGGATTTGTTTCCGACAGCCTGAGCGGCATGTCCTTTGAAGACATGCTCGACAATGCCGTTCGCATGGGCGTCTCGGGCATCGAGGTCAATACCTGCGGTTGGTCCACCGCACCGCATTTCGACCTCAAGGGGATGCTCGGCAATGCTGCGGCCCAGGAATCGTATCGGGAGGCGTTCGAGGCCCGGGGCCTCGAGATCATTTGCCTCAATGCCAACGGCAACCCGCTGCATCCGACCGACCTCTCCCAGGGGGAAGGTCTGAAGGATACCATTCGCGTGGCGGGCGAGATGGGAATATCCACTGTCTGCACCATGTCCGGCCTTCCGGCGGGCAATGCGACCGACACGATGCCGAACTGGATCGTCTCCTCCTGGCCGCCGGAGACGCAGGAGATCCTGCGCTTCCAGTGGGAAGAAAAGCTAATCCCCTTCTGGGAAGAGATCACGACGTACGCCCGCGAAAACGGCATCGAAAGGATCGCGCTGGAGCTCAACGGCAACCAGTGTGTCTACAACGTGCCTTCTCTGCTGAAACTCCGCGAGGCGATAGGTCCCGTCATAGGCGCCAACCTCGATCCCAGCCATCTTTTTTGGATGGGTGCAGACCCGCTGATCGCCGCCGAGGCCATTGGAAGCGCGATATACCATGTTCACGCAAAGGACACGTTGTTGAACGCACCGGTGCAGGCGACATCAAGCCTCCTGGAGAACGGTGATCTCATGGACATTCCCTCCCGGTCGTGGAGCTATGTCACGCTCGGGATTGGCCATGACGAACAATGGTGGCGACAGTTTTGCTATCGCCTCAGGATGTGCGGTTACGACGGCTGGCTTTCGATCGAGCACGAAGATGTGCTTCTGAACTCCCTTGAAGGCCTCGAAAAGTCAGTGACGCTTCTCAAGAGCGTCATGCCGGTTGCCCCGTTCGACTTCAAACCACAAGACATCTGAGGAATCTCTCATGGCTGAATGGATCGACGCCTGTGCTGCCGGTGACATCGATGCCGAAGACGTGATCCGCTTCGACCATGGCGGACGGACTTTCATCATCGTGCGCGATCACGAGGACAATTACTATTGTACGGACGGGCTCTGCACTCACGAGGACGTACACCTGTCCGACGGCCTGGTAATCGAAAACACCATCGAATGCCCGAAGCACGCCTCAATCTACGATGTCCAGACCGGCGAGGTGGAAGCCCCACCCGCGTGCGAAAACCTTCAAACTTATCCGACCAGGGTTGAAGGCGGTCGTGTGCTGATCGAGCTGTAGACCAAGACGGAGCCCTCCGACCGACCGCCTGCACCAAGAATCCGTGGCTGGACAATCCTTATGGCCGGTGTGTGAGCATGTTGACCAAGTGGTGATTTGGCGCGGGTTTCTGGAAACTGCCCCGTCATGACATTGGTGCGTTCGCGTAGGATGATCCGATGTTCACGACCATCAACGACAATCTCGAATGCCGCTCGCGTTCGATGCCTTCGCACTGAATTCAAGACCTGATCCAAGGAGGAACTGATGGGCATGTACCATAACCGACCCCATGTTGAAGACATCCGCAACATGAAGAAATGTGGCGAGAAGATCTCGATGCTCTACGTAACCACCCTGGATGAGGCCGCGGCGGCTGATGTCGCAGGTATCCATATGCTGTCCATCGAGGGACGATTTTTCAGCCCCGAGATGCGAGAAGCAGCAGGCAGCTGCTTTGTCCAGGTCGGGCTGCCGTATGGCGGTTGGGGCCAGTTCGAAGGGCGCCACCTCGCCACCGCCGAAGATTACCTACGTGCGGCTTACCATTTCACCGCAATGGGCGGCGACTGCTTCTACTGCGCAGCGTCCTACGACATCCAGAAGGTGCTGTGCGGCAACCACGTGCCGATCGTGGCCCATGTCGGCCTCATCCCCAGCTACATCACCTGGACCGGTTGGCGCGCCGTGGGCAAGACGGTCGATGAGGCGGTTAAGCTTTGGGAACACGTTCGGCGACTGGAGGCCATCGGCTGTTTCGGTGCCGAGCTCGAGGTCGTGCCAGACCGGATCGGAGAGTGGATTTCGAAAAACACCTCTGTGATCATGCTCGGCATGGGCGCGGGACCCGGGGCGGATGCTCAATACCTCTTTGCCGAAGACGTTCTTGGTCACGGTGTCAATCACAAGCCGCGCCACGGCAAGGTCTACCGAAACTTCAAGGCCGAATTCGAGCGGCTCCAAAGCGAACGCATCGCCGCCTTCAAAGAGTTCATTGACGATGTAGACTCAGGGTTCTATCCCGCGCTCGAACACGTCGTGCAGATCAAAGACGACGAATTCGATCTGTTCCTGAAGCAAGTGGGTAGATGACCGGATCTCCCGGATGTCTTTGAATCGTGTTCGACAATCCGGTCGAACGACCGGGGCACAGAGCCGGCATGGGCGATACCGGTGTGCGGATCACTTTCCGGAGGTCCCCACCTTACCCGGATTCCGGTCCTCTTGATCCGGTCGGGTGTCGTCCCTTTTGCCGTAGAGCTTGTCAGCCTTCGTTTTGCGTGGCCGGCAAGAGCGAGAGGTACAGCGAAACGGCATCTGACCAGTTAGCAGCCCGATTAGTCATCGCGAGAAGGATCAAATCGGATCGCCGGCCGCAACAGGGTCCCTTGCAGTTGTTTCCGGGCTTGCCTATCGCCCAATCTTCACCGACATTTGTCAACGAAGCTGGAGATTGCAGATGAGTTTCATGGTCCAACCGGCCGCACCTGCGCGGCTCAATCGCTGTCAGCTGTTCGGCCCCGGTTCGAGACCGGAGCTGTTCGAAAAGATGGCCCGATCCGATGCGGATGTCGTCAACATCGATCTCGAGGACAGCGTCGCGCCCGCCGACAAACCCTCCGCGCGAACACTCGCCATCGATGCGATCGGCTCGATCGATTGGGGTTCGAAAACGCTCAGCGTTCGAATCAATGGCCTCGATTCACCTTTCTGGTACCGTGATGTCGTCGATGTCCTCGAAAAAACCGGCGACAGGCTGGATCTCCTCATGATACCGAAAGCCGGGACCGCCTCGGACATCTATGCCGTGGACGCCCTCGTGTCCTCGATCGAGACGGCAACCTCCCGAAGGCGGAAAATCGGGTTTGAAGCCATCATCGAGACGGCCGCGGGCCTGATGAATGTTAACGAAATTGCGGCTGCCAGCCCGAGGCTGCAGGCGATCAGCCTGGGGGCGGCGGATTTCGCGGCTTCGATGGGGATGCAAACCACCGGGATCGGTGGGACGCAATCCAACTATTACATGATTTCGAATTCCGGGGACGATTCGCCGCGCACGTTTCACTGGCCCGATCCCTGGCACGCCGCGACAGTCGCGGTTGTCGGGGCATGTCGCACGCACGGCCTGTTGCCCGTGGACGGTCCATTCGGAGATTTTTCCGACCCGGACGGGTTTGTGGCCCAGGCAAAAAGGGTGGCAACCCTTGGAATGGTCGGCAAATGGGCCATTCATCCATCGCAGATCAAACTGGCGAATTCGGTCTTCACGCCTTCGGAAGAGTCCGTCGCCGAAGCGCGGGAAATCCTTGAGGTCATGGCCCAGGCCGAACGTGAAGGCCAGGGAGCTGCGACCTACAAGGGAAAGCTTGTGGACATCGCCTCGATCAAACAGGCCCAGGTCATCGTGCGCCAGGCCGAAATGATCGGTTTCTGAAATGGCTTCCGGTGACCAGATCAGTGTTGAAGCCGAGGGCCCGGCCGGAAACCCGTCCCGAAAAGGCCCGGCTCTTGACGGAAGCCGGATGACCGGCCCAGACCGGGCGTATCGAGGCAAGGGCGCGGAACGATTCGCATCATGATCAGGTTGAGGACATCATGCACCGCTCAGGGAACGCCACACCGGCGCAGGTCGTTCGTTCCGTCACTCGGCTCGGGATCGATCCTGAGCGTTTGTTGATTGATCATGCAGCACTATCTCGAATTCGAAAAGCCGATAGCCGAGATCGAGGCAAAGGCTTCCGAGCTTCAATCCATGACCCGCGAGACTTCAGACCTCGACCTGTCGGGAGAGGTGGAAAAGCTCAACAAGCGCGCGGGAAAGTTACTGAAAGAAACCTACGCATCACTCGATCCCTGGCAAAAATGCCAGGTTGCCCGGCACCCGGAACGCCCCCATTGCCTCGAATACGTCAGCAATCTGTTCAACGAGTTCACGTCGCTTGCCGGCGATCGCAAATTCGCCGATGATCGCGCGATGATTGGCGGACTTGCACGGTTCGAAGACGAGCCGGTTGTCGTCATCGGTCACGAAAAGGGCCACGATACCCATACACGTCTTGAACACAATTTCGGCATGGCGAGGCCGGAGGGCTACCGCAAGGCAACCCGCCTGATGCAACTTGCGGATGCCTTTTCGATCCCGGTCATCACGCTTGTGGATACGCCGGGCGCTTATCCGGGAAAGGGCGCGGAAGAACGGGGCCAGTCCGAAGCCATCGCCCGTTGCACCGAGACGTGCCTTCGGGTCAATGTCCCGATCCTGTCGGTAATCATCGGCGAGGGTGGATCCGGAGGCGCAGTGGCAATTGCGACCGCGGACCGGATCGCGATGCTCGAACATTCGATCTACTCCGTCATTTCCCCCGAAGGATGCGCGTCCATCCTCTGGAAAGATGCGGACAAGATGCGGGAAGCTGCCGCCGCATTGAAACTCACTGCCCAGGATCTCGGAAAATTGGGAATCATTGACAAGGTTATTCCGGAACCTCTGGGTGGTGCCCAGCGCGGGAAAAAAGAGACGATCGAAAGCGTCGGTGCCTGGTTGTCCAGTACGCTACGGCAACTGAAATCAAAGAAACCTCAAACTCTGCTCAAGGCAAGGCGCGAGAAGTTTCTCAAGATCGGGTCAGTCTGAGAACGGCCACATACGATCATCGTCGTATTCCGGCATCGCTGCTCCGACCGCGGTTTACCCATGAACTTGAACGCAGGAACGCACAGGAACGCGCAAGAATCCTCGCCTGTGGTTTCCAGTTCCCTCCAAGCAAAGCACCGGAACCGCCAATTGCACCCCCGGAAACCCGGGCCCTCAACCACACACATACCATCAAAAGACGTGATCAACGGTCCATTGGTTTCGTGAACCTTCAATAATGCATCCAAGTTTCTTGTTGAATGGCTTAGCTTTATCAATTGGTTACCCATGTTTGACATACGCGAAATAAGTTGATTGTTTTTCAGTGGCTTGTGCCGACTGAAACGGCGGTTATGGCACTACAATCCCGTGCCCGGACATGATGTCACCGACCTGTCATGCAACCATCCTCCGCGTCTTCCCCGGTTCGGGGTCAAGACCGAGTGCCCGGTAGATCTCCCGTTGCCGAGGCTCCGCCCGGGTCGCCTTGCGGATGTGAATGACCCGCCCGTCGGCACGACGGAAACAGGCGGTGACCCGGATCTGGCCCGAGAGAATGTCCCGCAGCGTTCTCCAGCTCGCCGTCTCGCCATGAGCCCGAAGACGGCTGCGAATGACCTGGACCAGCTGGTAGGCCAGGACGCTGATGAACAGGTGACCGTCGGACCGGACCTGCTTGCGGTGATACACGGGACGCAGACCCAGTTCCGACTTGAGCGAACGGAACACCGATTCCACATCCGTCAGCATGGAATAGGTCCGCCACAGGGTCTCCGTATCCCAGTCGAGCTGTCGAGGCCGTCGATCCATCAACCGTGAGGATCTCGCTGTCCGCACCCCATGCGGATTTCCCGATGCTGATAATGGATTATCGCATTCGGATGACTCCGGAAGGCTCGGGCGACACAATCGGGCAGACGGGCATAGGGACCGGGCCGTTTATTCTGGAAACGCTTGATCCTGAAGGCACGACGGTCCTGAAGGCGAACCCCGACTATTGGGAGGGACCACCGGGCATCGAGACCGTCGAGATCATCTCGATCCCAGATGCGCAGGCGCGCGTGCAAGCGTTGCTGAGCGGCCAAATCGACATGGTTCGCCATGTTACCCAAAAAGAGACGGCGCTTTTCGAAAACAACCCGAAGTTCAAGCTGCAGCACGTGCCCTCGGGCAATTGGCGGGGGTCTATCGCCTTCCGAACCGACACGGAGCCTTTCACCGATGCCCGCGTCCGTAAGGCGCTGCGCATAGCAACCGATCGTCAGGCCATGATCGATATCGTTCTTGGCCCTGATGGCGGCGTCGTTACCTGTGATCACCCGGTGTGGACGGGCGATCAATATCGCGCGAACATCGACTGCCCGCAGCAGATCGACGAGGCCAAGCGGCTGCTCGCCGAGGCCGGTTATCCCGACGGCATCGAAATCGAAGTCCACACCAGCAATCTTTTACCCTTCTGGATCGATTTTGTGCAGGTCTACCAGGAACAGGTCGCTCAGGCCGGCATCAAGGTCAATCTGGTGAAGGCCCCGTCAGACGGCTATTGGACGGACGTTTGGATGCAGGTGCCAGCATCGACGACCAGCTGGGGCCAGAGACCCGCCGATCAGATCCTCAACGAAGCTTACCGCAGCGGCGCGGCCTGGAACGAGACCTACTGGAACCGTCCCGAATTCGATAAGAAGCTGGACAACGCACGCCAGGAGCTCGACCGCGAGAAACGCACGGCTCTGTTCCATGAGCTGCAGAGGATCCTTTACGAGGAGGGCGGATCGTTCATTCCCTTCCACGTCAATCAGATCGTTGTCATGAGCGCGCGGGTTTCGGGCCTGGAGCCAGTAATCAGCGACGCCGTCCGCTACCACCTGGTGCACGTGAGCGAATAGAGCATTTTCCATCCTTGTGGACCGGTTCCGGCCCGCTCCCCTCCCGATCAGCCAAGCCATTCTCGAAATGGGGGGCGTCGGGGCGGGCGGGCCGGTTCCGTTAGAATGGAACAGGCGAGGTCTCGATCTTGATCTCGACACCATCAAGACGGGCAAGAACGCGGGTGGCGACGACGACGACGCCCCTGATTTGTCGCGCCTTTGCGCCCTTGATGCCACGTTCGACAGAGTACACAATCCGATCCATCGCTTCGTTGATCTCGGCTAGGCTCTCTGCGCGCTCTTTGATTGGCAGGTACGTCAGGTCGATATCAACCGACAGGCGGGGCAAATCACGATAGAAGAGGCTGATCGCGGTACCGCCCTTGAGTGCGAATACCTCTTTGCTCGCGACACAGGGGAACAAACGCACCAATAGTGCGACCTGGGCTTTGTAGGCCTCAAACGCCATCACCGCCCTCCGTTCTTGCAAATTCCTCCGGCACCATGATGCGATAACGCGGATGTATATTCCCGCCTTTGACCAAAGCGCGATCGCCACTCCCGAGGTTGAAGTCTTTAGGGTTCAACCGCTTGCGCCAGGCGTGATTGTGGCGTTCCGCAAACACGAAGAAGAGGCGCTTGACCTTGATCTTCTTGCAACTATGCAACAGCTCCGTGAGTGTCTTCGGGCGAAGTGTCGTCAAGCTCTCGAACACCATGTCGAGGTTATGGAAACTCTCATGGCCCGGCAATTCGTCCATGGCTTCCATGACAGCCCGTTCGGGTGCCGACATCCGCAGTCGCCAGTCCCAAGGCAGGGTGCTTCCTGGATCTCTGTCGTCCATGGTGATGCCGAGAGACGAATCCGCGAACAACGACGTCTTGCGCGTCTTGATTGGCGCGTCCAGCGGCAATCTGCTGAGCCAATTTGGCATGGCCTCGCCATAAACCCAGATGGGGGCGTTGCCGCTCAGGCGCAGATAGTGATCGTGACCTTGCTGTGAGAGTGCAGTCCTGCCACCCACGTGGACGTGGTAGCGCATGATGTGCTGCATTGAGAGCAGGCAACTGTTCCAGCCAAGTGTGTTCGATGCGGATTCACTCGGTGTCGGGCGACGGAATACGCCGAGGTGAACGCGCTCAAGCCAGCCTCGCTTGACGTAGTCGCGAAAGGTTGCGTAAGCGACACCGTGCGAGGTGAGCCAGGTGGCATCGACGAGAAATCCCGCGGGCACCGCATTAAGGACTTTCTTTAGAGCCTCTTGCAAAACCCCTTAGACGGGTGAATTTCCCGCCGATTTCGACGATTTTGTTTGGATGATCCTGGAAATCGGAGCCGCCACAAGGTATAGTGTAGTTGTCGAAAAACACTACCAAGGGAGGCGACCCCGATGTCCTTGAACTCCACTCTATCCAATCTCTGGACCCGGTTTCAAGGGGAACTTTTTCCCGAACTTGCCGAAGAAATCGGCCCCCTCATGGAGAAGCACAAACATCTGGTCCAGGTCCTCGACCTGGTCGAGGTCGAGCGCTTCGTCGATCTGTACTGGCGCGGCCCCGGACGGCCGCAGCAGAATCGTCGGTCCCTGGCGCGGGCCTTCATTGCCAAGGCGATATGGGATTTGCCGACAACCCGAGATTTGATTGACAGGCTCATGGTTGACGCGCCGCTACGCCGGCTGTGCGGTTGGTCGCGCGTCAGCGCGATCCCGAGCGAGGCGACCTTTTCGCGGGCGTTTGCCGAGTTCTCCGAAGCCCGCCTTGCGGAGCGCATGCACGAAGCACTGGTGAAGGATGCCCTGGGGGCGGAACTGATCGGCCATGTCTCGCGGGACTCGACGGCGATCGAGGGGCGTGAGAAGCCGGCACCGAAACCGGCAACCGGGAAGAAGCCGAAGCGCAAGCGCGGTCGTCCCCGCAAGGGCGAGGACGTCGAGAAGGAACCCGGGCGTCTCGAACGTCAGTCGAATGGCATGAGCCTCGAGGAGATGCTCGATGACCTGCCGAGCGCGTGTGACCATGGCGCGAAGAGGAACGCCAAAGGCTTCCTGGTCAGTTGGAGAGGTTACAAGCTGCACCTCGACACGGCCGATTGCGGCGTGCCGGTGAGTGCCATCCTGACCTCGGCATCGGTCCATGACAGCCAGGTGGCGATCCCCCTTGCGACGATGAGCGCCGGACGCGTGACCAACTTCTACGATCTCATGGACTCGGCCTATGACGCGACAGAGATCCACGAGATGAGCGAACGCCTTGGCCACGTCCCGATCATCGATGTCAACCCGCGTCGTGACACGGAGCTCAAGCGGGACCTGAAGCGCGAGGCCCGGGCACGGCGCGTGTGCGGTCTCGTCATGCCTGAGAGTGTTCGCTACCGGATCCGTTCCGGGGTCGAGCGGAGCAATGCCCGCCTCAAGGACGAGTTCGGCGCCCGCCATGTGCGTGTCCGGGGACACGCGAAAGTATTCTGCCACTTGATGTTCGGGGTGCTTGCGCTGACGGTTGACCAGTTGATGCGCCTCGCTGTGCCTCCCTAACGCGCCTCCCCGTCCTTCGGGACGGTTCCGGCGTCCTCGATTTCCTCTGAAAAAGCCCTGAAAAAGCCGGCGAACGGTTAAACTTGGCCTGCGTTCCGGCTTTTTCGCCTGTTTTTCCCGCGAATCGGGGGGGAATGCCGAAAATCCCGGGATTCCGGGGCGTGCGGTCGCGCGCAAGCCCGCACCGGATGCCCGGCACTGTTCAGCGGCCGGTCAACTCGATAATTTTGCAAGAGGCTCTTTAGTTTTTCTGACCGTACAGTGTTCATGACGACCAAAATTGAAAACTTAAAGAAACTGCAATGAGATCTCTTTGGAAAGAATGCTATTTCAGCGTCTATAACGCTGAAAACGATGGACAGTTAAATGCGGCCGGTAGGATCCGGTCTTGCACAAATTAAAAACGCAAGGAAGCGGCCATCATTGTTTCGCTGAATGGCTCAAGGTTTCCTCCGAAAGCCGGTCCGATGCCTGCTCGATTTCCCTTTCGACCCTGACCATGAATTCGTCCCGAAATAACCCCGGCGGAACGACCGACAGGTACTCGACAACTGCAAGCCCGGGCCTCCGCAACAAAGACAGTCGAGGCCAGAAATGCCCGACATTTGTCGCCGCCAGTACGCACGGCTTTTCATGGCGATGATAAAGTATGAAGGCGCCGGCCTTGTAGGGTTTCTTGTCACCGGGACTAACACGTGTTCCTTGCGGATAGATGACCAACTGCGCGTCGGCGCCGGCTTCCTTCTCGACACCTTTGGACATCTGGTCAGTGGCGCGTGCACGGTTCTCCCGATGAATCGGCGTGCAGCCGATCCGCATGGCGTAAAACCCGAACACCGGAATCCATGACAGTTCCCGTTTCATGATGAATTGGGGCCGGTCGAGGCTGACGACGTGCAGAATGACATCAAGGAAAGACTGGTGCTTGGAAACGACAGCCACGTCACCGGTCGGAATCCCACCCCGGACTTCATAATCGATCCCGCAAAGGAATCGCAGCAACCAGAGGATTTGGCGGCAATACAGCTTGACGAACCAATAGGTCGCATCCCTGGACACGGCAGCGGCCGGGGCCGCGATGATCCCGAGAACCAGCATCCACGAATACATGATGGTGATAAAGAGCAGGGACTTCACCAGGAGAAAAGCCTGGCTCATTTCAGAAAACACCCCCGTCGCCCGAAACATCTTTTGGGCCCGGGGGACCGCCACCTGGACAATTCATCACGAGATTTCTGTCATTGGCCTCATTGCAATGAAATAATGGTTTATGCATTTCATCGGCCCACATTCAACGCCTTGCACAAGTTATAGGAATTATATCGATTACTTGACCACGTATCACGCTGCCTGCTTTCGATCAATTTCACGGGTCACGGGGGTTGCCAACGCAAACGCCCCTCGCCGTGCAGAAGCGCCAATCCCGAACGCCATGATGTTGCGGGCCGCGTTCAGGTCCGCATGATCCGCGTGGCCACAGGCCACGCACGTGAATTCAGCCTGCGAATGGCGGGAGGCCTTGTCCACCCATCCACACACGTTGCAGGTCTGCGATGTAAAGGCAGGATCGATCTCAACCACCACGCACTTTAATGGGAACCAAATGCTTATGTGAACCGTGAATCCCAAGTGCCTGTCATGACGCGCCTTTTCCGCTGATCCGGTTCCCATAAAAATCTGCTCTACTCCTGTCGGTTTTGACACTGACAGGAGAGAGATCATGCCTTCGAAACAATTCAGTCCGTTACTTCCCGATGGAGTTCCGGAACGGGATTCCCGTGTGGTCCGGTGCTACGCGGAGCACCTGGAAGGCCTTGGCCTTTCGGCTGGGATGACCAGCGATCTGTTCAGTACAGCCTCGCACATCGCGGTCTGGCTGGCGCTCAACGGTTCGGGTCTCGACAAGCTCGACGTCCACCTTCTTGACCGTTTCATGGGCCATGAATGCCACTGTCCAGGACGGCATCGGAACGGCAGGAAGCCCGGGCAGCACTGCAGACGATTTGCGCTCAGGTTCCTCCGGTACATGCTCGAGACCGGGCGGGCAGATGTTCCTCCGGAGATCGAGGCCGGCGGACATCTCGCGATGCAGTTCCGGGATTCCCTGGAAGAGCGGGTTCCTGAATGCGATGGGACGGGGGATGACCCGACGCGGCTTCGCCAAGCGGCTTGAGCTGCACGTCATGACGGCAGCGCAGACCCAACCGTCGATCACACGCCGGAAGGTAACGCCCCATGTGCTGAGGCACGTTTGTGCCTTGATGATTCTCGAGGCCACCGGCGACATCCGCAAGGTCTCGCTGTGGCTGGGGCACCAGAGCCTCCAGACCACGGAGATTTACCTTCGTACGGATCCTGCCGAAAAGCTTGACATGCTCTCGGAGTGGCGTTCACCGGGTCTCGGCAAGGGACGGTTCACGGGCGTGAAGGATGAGCTGTTGGCGATGCTTTCGAACGTCTGAGCTTGAATTTTTATGGGAACCGAATCGGTGGAAAAGGCGTGTCATGACAGGCACTTGCGATTCAAGATTCACATAAGCATTTGGTTCCCATTATGAATAGGCTTTTATCGAACGTGCTACGCACGATCCATAAAAGCCTATTCAGTAGGAGAGCTTCCCCTTCATGCCATGCCAGCCGGTGCTCAGGATCTCCCGGTTGAGACCGGACTTGGCCTTCACCTTCGTGCCGGGGTTCTCGAGCGTGCCCTTGGCCGATTTGGTCATCCCCGCCGTGTTGAGCTTCTCGACAATCACCGTACTCGCCCGGTTCGCGATCCGGCGGCTGACCCGGTGTTGCCAGTTCTTGCGTCTGTTGGCCCGCTTTCGCTGGAGCCTCTGCAGCCTGAGCCTGGTTTTCGTGCGCCGCCGTGACCCCTTGCGCTGGCGGGCAAGCCTGCGCTGGTTGCGCCTGATCTTCGCATCAAGCCGGCCCGTATCGGGCGCGGGGATGGTCTCCGCCTCTCCGGTCGTGTCCACCACCGCCACCTGCCGGACGTTCATGTCCACGCCCGCCGTGACCCCGGTGTCGGGACGCTCCTCAGCCTCGACCTCGTAGCAGACGGTGACGTACCACTTGCCGGCGATCTTCCTGATCACGGCTTTCACCGGCTTGCCCTCGGGATACGGGTTCCCGCCCTTCCGACGGATGCGCAGGTGCCCGATCCTCGGAATGCTGATCATGTCGTCCCTGATGCTGACGGCCTGGGGAATGGTGAAGGACGGCGTCGACCCGTGGCGGGACTTGAAGCGTGGATGTCCCGCCTCGCCCCTGAAGAACGCCTTCCACGCATCGGCCTGGTACTTGAGCACGTACCGGGTGATGCTGAAGGAGTATTCCGAAAGCCACGGGATTTCGTTGCGGAGCACGGTGAACTCCTTGCCGAGCGAGAAGAACGAAACCGACGGAGGTTTCTCCCCGTTGGCCTTCGCGTCCTCATAGGCGTCGTTGTGCTGCCCCGGTATCGTGTTCCAGACGAAGCGGCAGGCGCCCGCCTGTCCGGCCAGGCGCCGTGCGTTGGCCCTGGAGCCTGGCAGGAGCCGGTAGATGATGTTGCGGTATGTGGAAGTTTCGCTCACGCGGTCGGGCCTCCGGCACGAGGTTCGTCTGGTGCGGGAAAGGCTGGTTTCCCGTCACGCGATCACGACACGATCTACCTGTTTTGTCAAGGAATCATGATCACCGCCGAGTTCAAGTTCAGCGCTGGACATCGCCGTCAATACCTGATACCGTCATTATGCAACAGTGGTGCCAGAACTTTGAAACGGCTCGCGGCGGATGTCGTCGTTCGACCGGTTCTTGACGCCGGTCTTCGGGGGCCCGAACCGGCGCTGTATTCGCAGATAAGGACATTCTAGATGACCCGAAAAGGCAATTCCGAAACCTCGATCTTGCAACGCAGATTGCTTCAGGCTGCGGCCACTGCGGCAGTTGCATTCCTAGCTGCGACCGCGTTGACCTTTCTCCCCGCCGGCGCGCAGGAGGCGAAGCGCGGTGGCACCGTCACGCTAGTCACACCTCAAGGTTTTCCGGGTTTGGATCCCGTGCTCACCTCACTCGGGAACGGCGACAATCTCCACTCTTTGCTGTGGAATGGCCTGACCCGATATGACGAGCAGAACAATGTCTTACCAGACCTCGCGGTAGGCTGGGACGTGATCGATACGCATACGATTGTATTTCACCTCCGCAAAGGGGTGAAGTTTCACAATGGCCGGGAGGTGCTGCCCGCGGATGTGATCGCGTCGATCATGCGAGTGCTCGATCCAGAAACCGCCTCGCCTTACCGTGACTCGCTTAAATCGATCGCCACAATCGACCAGGTCGATGACGTCACGATCCAGATCAATCTCTCCAGCCCCGACGTCACCATTCCTGCCTCTCTCGCTCCTATCAAGATTCAACCGCCAGAGAACTTTGCCGATGCGAACCAGAATCCGATCGGGACAGGGCCGTTCAAGTTCGTGAAATATGTGTCGGGTGATCGTCTCACGCTCGCCCGTTTCGAAGACTACTGGGACCAACCCAAGCCCTATCCGGACGAGTTCATCGTTCAAATCGCAAAGGACCCTATTACCGCCTATAACGCATTTAAATCGGGGCAGTTCGACCTCATTTGGCAGATGGACTTCTCGATAGTCGAAGAAGTTAAAAACAACCCAGATATGACGCTGATCGTGCCGCAAGTGACGAGCACCAGCCTCATGTTCGGCGTTGACGCCTCCCAGCCGCCGTTCGACAACAAAATTGCCCGCCAGGCGCTCATGTACGCGACCGACAAGCAGGCCATCATCGAAGCCGCCTATTTTGGCATCGGATACCCGTCGCCTACCAACAGCAACTTGGTAGAAAACCACTGGGCGTACCATCCGAATCTTCCGCCGCGCGAGTACGACATCGAGACGGCCAGGGCCCTTTTCAGAGAAGCGGGTATCGAAGAGGGATACACCTTGACGTTCAATGGGTATGACCGTCAGGACGTTCGAACACAGGCTGAAATCTTGGAGCGGAGTTTGAACGAAGTCGGCATTAAGCTGGAAATCGTCCTGACGGATATCCCCGGCTGGCGAGCTGTATTCGAAAAGCCTTGGCCGAATACCGTGTCGTTCAAAGGCCAGGTCCGGGGATGGGACCCTTCGCTCCTGCTGGCAGGACTCCAATGTAACGACGAGCAGGCCCTCATCTCGTACTGCAACGAAGAGGTCGACGCACTGATGGAAAAGGGCAGGGCAACGTTCGATCAAGAAGAGCGCAAAGCGATCTACTACAAAATCCAGGAGATTCTCTACGACGAGGTTCCATGGATCGTGAACATACATTACACGCCAGACCATGCGGCATTTAGCTACATCAAGGGATTCTATGTAGATGGCCGCGGGCAGTTGCACCTCGACGGGGTCTGGACCGAGAAGTAATCGAAAATCAAGCGAATCAGTGAAGTGGTTGCGCCACAGGCCTGAAGCTGCAGGAAGAAGGGTTCTTCCGACCGGGTCTGATCGAAGACGTTGACAGCCTGCGTGCGGAGGAGAAGGCTTACCGGCAGCAGCGCGATGAAAACCAGGCCCGAGACGATCATAAACCAGGCGCAGGCCTCGAATGGGGTAGCCCTGTCTCAGGCGGTTGCCGAGGTCATGGCCGCCGAACTTGCCAGCTACCTAGCTCGTGCCGAGGCTTTCGCCGCGCTGCTCCAGTTCGACGATGAGCCCTCTCATTTCTCTAAGGTCTTGGCGGCCAAACAAGACGAAGAAGCATGAGCCAGGAACTATCTAGCCTTAGTCTTGTCGAGACCGCCAAGGCCATCGCGACCAAGCAGCTTTCGGCGCTGGAGGTGACGCAAGCGTGCGTTGCCAGGGCCGAACGCCTACAAGACAAGCTGAACTGCTTTATCTCGCTTGACCGAGCCGGATCTGAGGATCAGGCACGGCGCGCAGACCGCCTTGCAGCCGAAGGCAAAGCCACTGGGCCTCTGCACGGGGTTCCCGTGGCGCATAAGGACATGTTCTACCGCCGAGGGAGAGCGGTGACGTGCGGCTCCCGCCTCCGCCAGGGATTCTTTCCCGGGTTCACTGCAACCGCACTCGACCGCCTCGACTCCGCCGGCGCAATCGACCTGGGTGGGCTCAATATGTCGGAGTTCGCCTGCAACCCTTTCGGATTCAACGTCTTGGTCGGCCCCGCCAGAAATCCGTGGAACCCCGAGTACATCGCAGGCGGCTCATCGTCGGGCTCAGCAGTGGCAGTTGCTGCCGGCATCGTCTTCGGGTCGCTTGGCTCTGACACCGGCGGGTCAGTAAGATTTCCGGCAGCGATATGTGGCGTTCCCGGACTAAAGCCGACCGACGGCCGCATCAGTCGTCACGGCATGATGAAACTCAGCTTCTCACTCGACAACGCGGGTGTCATCGCGCGCTCGGTGCAGGACCTTGCGCGGCTCCTTAGAGCCGTAGCGGGCCACGACACGCTCGATCCGACCTCCGCAATGGCTCCAGTCTTCGACTATGAGGCGACCCTCGATTCGCCGGTCGCGGGCTGTCGGCTTGGAATTCCAAGGAACTATTTCAGAGAAGGCATCGCCGACGATATCCGCCAGCGGATCGACGGGAGCCTTGAGGTCTTCCAGTCGATGGGTGTCGAACTGGTCGACGTCGACGTGCCCGATCCGTCGGCGATGGAGGCCCTCGCCACTACAATCATTCTGTCCGAGGCGGCAACCATCCACGCGCAATGGCTGGCGCAGCGCGGCGACGACTACACGCCTGTGGTGCGCGAGCGTATCTCCTTTGGCTTCAGCTTCACTGCAACCAAATACGTCGAGGCTTTGAGCCTGCGCGGGAGGATACTCGCCGAAACGTTGGCCACCGCATTCGCCGGAGTAGATGCGCTCCACACTCCGATGACGCTTGCCGCTGTACCCAAGATCGCCGACATCGAGTCAAGCCTCAGGATCAAGTCCGACCTTTCTTTCGACATTGGTCACTGCACGCGGCCGATCAATTACCTCGGCCTGCCTGCACTCAGTGTTCCCTGCGGCGTCTCAGACGACGGGCTGCCCGTAGCCTTCCAGCTCGTCGGGCGGCCGTTCGCCGAACAACTCCTTCTCAATCTCGGCCACGCGTACGAGAAAGAGGCCGGGCACACGAAGCTGTTGCCGATTTGACTCCGACGAAGTCCTCGAGGCCGAGGCCCGGCGAATTGAGAGTCGCCTTTCACAGGCACGATGCCGAAACGCGAAACGTTGGCCAAGGCTGGCGTTAAGATGGGGGAAACATAAAGTGCAGGACGCATCGCGCATCGAAGTCACCCGCTTGCTTGCAGAATTCGCTGCGGGGATCGACTTCGAGAACCTGCCCGAAGAGGTGCGCAAACGGTCCCGACTGTTTGTACTCGATGGCATCAGCGTCATGTTGGCGGCCGTGGACTTCGCCGCGCGCGATGACGACCACTGCCTCAAGCACTACCTGGACGCTGCTGCACCGCCGGGCCCGGCCACGATTGTCGGCATGAAGCGCAAGACGACACCCATGATGGCGTCCTTCGCCAATGGCCTACTTTCCGAGGTGCTTGACTACCAGGACTCCAATCTTGCTGCCAAGCTTCATCCGGGCACTGCTAACATACCGGCGACTCTCGCTGTCAGTGAAACGTCGGCGTGCAGGGGCCGCGAACTGCTCGCCGCTGTTGTCGCGGGCTACGAGGTTGCATGCCGCCTCGGTATGGCGACCCAGCCGGCACATTGGTATTCCGGGTTTCAGGCCACCGGCACCTACAATACGTGCGGCGCCGCAACGGCGGCCGGCCGGCTTTTGGGATTCGGCATCGAGGACATGGTGGCGGCGCTCAGCATCGCTGGCTTCGTCCTTCCGATAAGCCATGGCGACAATATTTTTAAGGGACACTCGGCGAAACCGATCCACGGCGGCCAGTCCGCTACGTCGGGGGTCTCCGCGGCGTACCTTGCCCATGCCGGATACCGCTCTGGACCACTCGAGGGCGAGGCGCCGCGCTATCATGCGCCCCTGCGTATCCTGGGTACTGACGACCCCAATCTTGAAGAGGCGGTTCGCGGAATCGGCACGATATGGCACTCGCTGGAAGTCGGCTTCAAGCCCTTCCCCATTGGCCACCTCAACATCGGGCCGGTTGAGATCTGCCTGGATCTGATGGCGGAACGGCCCATCGAAGTCTCCCGCATCGAGTCCGTCAAGGTTCGCACCTTTCACGATGCCTGGAAGTTCACCGGCCAGAAGTACACCTCGATTGAGAGCAACTACGTGGACTCCCACTTATCCTTGCCGTTCACGGTAGCGGCGACCCTCATTGACGGGGAGATGACGCTACGCCAACTCGCCCGCACACGACTCATAGACTCGGCGTTGCACGACCTAGCATCCCGAGTGACGGTTGTTCCGGTCGAGGAGATGAGCCAACTGTTTCCCCACGAATGGCCGGTGGAGGTCGAGATTCGGCTGAAGGACGGTGAAGTCCGCAATAAGCGCATTGATCAGGTCATGTGGTCGCCTCGACGCCCCCCTACCTGGGAGGCGGTGGCAGGAAAGTTCCTTTCGTCGGCCACGCCTGTGATCGGCGAGGAACGTGCGCTCAGGGCAATTGAGTTCGTCGCAGGCATCGACGACAAGCCGTCGGTGGTCCCGCTACTAGACCTAGTGGCCGGATGAGCGAAGCCTGCCACGTCAGTGTTTTGCCAACGGGCTGATTTATTGCCGCAGGCAAAAGGCGCCCCGGGACGCTGGGAAGATGCAACTCGATCTGGTCATCCGCGACGGATTGGTGTTCGACGGGACAGGGGCAACGCCCATCAAGGCTGACGTTGGTGTGGCGGCGGGGCAAATCGCTGAAATCGGCCGCATCAAGGAACGGGGCCGGGACGAGATAGATGCTGCGGGCCTTTCGGTCGCTCCCGGGTTCATAGATATCGATAGCCATTCCGATTTCACGCTGCTTGTCGACCCGCGTGCGGTGAGCGCGATCCACCAGGGCGTAACAACCGAAGTGATCGGCAATTGCGGCCGCGGATGTTTCCCGATCTCCGACCCGATTCTTGCCAAGCAGAGCATCTACGGCGTCACCGACTCGACCGAGCTAACGTGGAGAGACGTGTCAGGCTACTTCGAACAACTGGACGCCGCCCAGCCGGCGGTCAACGTGTGTTCCCTCGTTCCGAACGGTCAGCTTCGCCTCGCTACCGCCGGACTAGCAGATCGACCGGCGGCGCCAGAAGAGTTGCGCGATATGGTCTCACATCTGGAAGCCGCGCTCGAGCAAGGTGCATGGGGGCTATCTACCGGCCTAGGGTACGCGACCGAGATGGGCGCGACCGACGAGGAGATCACGGTCCTCTGCAAGTCCGTCGCGAGAGCAGGCGGCCTGTACACCACCCACACCCGCCGGCGTGACAAAGGGGCAAGCGACGCCGTCGGCGAAGCAATCCGCACAGCCGCTCGTACCGGAGTCCGGCTGAAAGTGTCCCATCAGCTCCCGCGCAGCGGTGCAGCGGAAGGAGAGCAGTGCATCGCGGTGGTGGAGAATGCCCACGGAAACGGAATCGACGTTGCTTTCGACATGCATACTCCCCTGTTCGGGACAACGTACCTTCACGCTGCGCTCCCTGCCTGGGCGAAAGAGGGTGGCTCAGAGAAGACTATCGAGCGGCTACGCGACCGCGAGATGCGAGCTGAAATGATGCGGCATGAAAGTATCCTCAGCGCAAGCGGCGACTGGCAGCGCATTGTCCTTCTGGACAATGACTCATGGCCACAGTACTCGCGGCGCAGCGTCCATGACATCGCTGTCGAGCGGCAACAGTCGCCGTTGGACACCGTCTACGACTTGTTGCTCGGGGCAGAGAAGTTCGCCGATCTCATGGTGATACTGCGCTGCTACACGGAAGAGCAGCAACGCGACGTATTCGCCCATCCGCTCTGCATGCCGGGATCGGACACAACCACCCTTGCCCCCGATGGCCCCCTCTCGAGATCCGTATTCCACGGCGCATACAGTTGGGCTGCCTGGTTCTACCGGTTCATGGTGCGGGAATGGAATATTCTCACGCCCGAAGATGCCATCCATCGTCTCACCGGGTTGCCCGCAAGGACGCTCGACATAAAAGGCCCGGGATACTGCACAAAGGGGCGCATGCGGATGCGTCATATTCGACGCGGACCGCTTCGCCGACGAGGCCGACGCTTATTCACCCAACCGGTTGGGTTGAGGCTGTTCGCGATGGAAATTCTCTTCGCCAAAGGCCCAACCGGTTTTCGTTCAGTACGTTTGCTAGAGAGCGATTGATGACTGACCCCATCAGATTTGAAGTGGTTCGCAATGCCCTTATGTTTGCCGCCGAGGAAATGGCGGTCGCCTTGAGGCGTTCCGCCTATTCCACAAACGTCAAGACACGATGCGATTTTTCCTGTGGGTTGTTCGATCGAGATCTGCGGATCGTCGCTCAGTCATTCAGCCAACCCGCGCATCTGGGATTGCTCGCCACGCTTGTCGCACGAAACGTCCGTGCATACGGAATCGATCGATTAGGATCCGGCGACGGAATTCTTGTCAATGACCCCTTCAGTAGCGGAAGCCACCTCAACGACATCACCCTTATCTCACCCATTTACCATCGTGATGCGCTTGTCGGATTCGTCGCCAACCTCGTTCACCACGTCGATGTCGGCGGAGGCGCCGCCACATCGATCGGTGCATTTCAAGAGATCTATCAAGAGGGCGTGCAGATTCCTGCGGTCAAACTCATACAAGGTGGCGAGATCGTCGAGGATGTCTTCAACCTGATCATTGCCCAGGTCCGCGCAAAGCGAGAAACGAGGGGCGACTTCCGCGCACAAATCGCCGCCAACAACACCGGCATTAAGCGGTTCGGCGAACTCCTAGACCGGCTCGGAGAAAATGATGTTCTTTCATACATCGATGAACTTATCGCCTATACCGAACGTCGCGCTCGAGCGGAAGTCGCGCGGTTGCCGCAGGGTATGTGCGAGGCCATCGGATATCTTGACGACGATGGGTTTTCCGACACGCCGGTAAAGCTTCAGGCAAAAATCACGTTCGGAGAAGACGGGGTTCACTTCGACCTTACGGGTTCTGATACCCAGCGGCGAGCACCCGTGAATGCCACCATCGCGCAGACATTCGCGGCTTGTACCTATGCGCTGAAATGTCTAATCGATCCTGATGTCCCCTTGAACGAAGGCTTCTTCCAGGTCGTTTCCATCAACGCGCCGAAGGGAACCGTCGTGAACGCGACCCATCCCTCCGCGGTTGTCGGTGGGTGGGAGGTGGCCGTCAGGTTGGTCGAGACGCTCCTAAAGGCTTTTTCTCAACTCGTGCCGAACGCGGTTCCAGCCGGGACGAAGGGAATGATCTGTCATGCTGGATTTGGTGGAAATGATCCGCGCACGGGTGAGTACTACTGTTTCCTGGAGACGCTCGCGGGTGGTTACGGTGGGCGGCAAGGGTTGGACGGTCCCAACGCGGTCCAAGTCCACATACAAAATACCGAAAACGCTCCAATTGAAGAGACCGAGAGTAACTACCCAGTCCGGATTCTGAGATACGGACTTGTGGAAGATTCCGATGGCCCGGGGCAGTGGCGGGGCGGCTTGGGTGTTCGACGGGACTACCTGTTCCTCGATCACGACCCAACGTTTACCGTCTTGGCCGATCGAGTAAAGCAGGCACCCTGGGGATTGTTCGGTGGAGGACCGGGTGCCACCGCGCACTACATCTTGAATCCCTCAGGTGATGCTCGTGAATTGCCAAGTAAAGGCACTGTCCAGCTCAAAGGCGGCGATGTCGTCAGCTACCGAACGGCTGGAGGCGGCGGATACGGACCTGCCTCGGCTCGCGATCCGGAACTCGTCCGCATCGACGTGCTCCACAAGAAGATCAGCATGGAGCGCGCTAGAAGTGAGTACCACGTCGCCATCGATCCGGCCTCTGGCGCTGTCGATCCTGTTGAGACACAGCACCTCCGATCTCAGGTGACTGCGAGAAATAAGAAATGACTCAGACTCAACACCGCTTTCGGCTCGGCGTCGACATTGGTGGTACGTTTACAGATGCAATGCTCGTCGACGAAGGCACCGGAGAAACCTGGTCACGGAAAGTCCCGACGACCCCGCGCGACCCATCGGTCGGTTTTATCGACGTTACCGAGCTTGTGTTTCGCGACGCCAGCGTTTCCGTCGAGGCAGTGTCGTACATCGTCCACGGCACGACGATTGCCACCAATGCAATCATCGAAGGCAATGGAGCAAAGACCGGCTTCATCACGACGCAGGGATTCCGCGACATCCTTGAGATGCAGCGCCAAATGCGGCCCTCACTCTATGACCTCCGATTCACTAAGCCAGCCGCCTTGATTCCGCGGAATCTTGCATTCGAAGTTCCTGAGCGCCTCGATGCGAACGGAGCTGTTGTTGTTCCGCTTGACGAAGACGCTGTACGAGCAACCGTGCGCGCTCTGAAAGGCGAGGAAGTCGAAGCGATCGCCGTCTGCTTCTTACATGGATATCTGAATGGCTCCCATGAACGGCGCACAGGAGAGATCATCCGCGAAGAGTTGCCTGAGGTTGGTCTCTCCCTCTCCTCGGACGTCGCACCGGAGATTAGAGAGTACTTCCGCGCGTCCACCACGGTCATCAATGCTTTGGTCCAACCCGTCGTCAAACGATATCTCCAATCGATTGAAGGCCGACTTCGTGCTATGGGAGTAAGCGCCGAGCTGCTGGTCATGCAATCGAACGGTGGCGTCTACACGTTCGCGGCAGCAATCGAGAAGCCAGTATTCCTCATCGAATCAGGTCCCGCTGCTGGGGTGATTGCCGCGGCGCATCTGGGTAGTCTGCTCGGCCAACGGGAGGTCATGTCTTTCGACATGGGCGGTACCACCGCGAAAACCGGCCTTATCCAAGATAGTCAGCCGAAGGTAACCAAGGAGTATGAAGTAGGTGTCCACGCATCTGCCGATGTCGGTGGTAATCGTGGGTCGGGTTATCCGATCAAAACACCGGTTATCGATCTGGTCGAGATTGGCGCAGGTGGGGGGAGCATCGCCTGGGTCGACTCAGGTGGCGTTCTCCGGGTCGGTCCGAAGTCCTCGGGCGCCGATCCAGGTCCCGCGTGTTACGGACAAGGCGGAACAAAACCGACCATAACTGATGCGAATCTCATTCTTGGGCGGCTCAATCCCGAGTACTTCTTGGGCGGCGAAATTTTGCTTGATATTGAGGCTGCCCGCGAGGCGATCGAAAAGTTTTGCGCGGGTCCGCTCGGTCTCGATGTCACGACAGCCGCGAATGGAATCGTTGAAATCGCGAATACCGCGATGATCAACGCGCTTCGACTTGTTTCCGTCCAACGCGGATACGACCCGCGAGATTTCGTTCTGGTGCCGTTTGGCGGCGCTGGCGGCGTCCATGCCAATCGCCTGGCGGCGGAGCTTCAAATTCCCTTGACAATCGTTCCGCCAGCACCCGGCGTCTTCAGCGCATTCGGGCTGCTCGTCACCGATCTCAAGCACGAGTATTCCACCACGAGAATCCGTCGAACCGATCAACTCGACGTCTCTGAAATCTCCGGCGTCTTCTCGACAATGGCTGATCAGGGCAGAACGCTCTTGTTGCGAGAAGGCGTTGCAGATGAGGTGATGTCCTTCCCACGCCATCTGGATATGCGGTACGTGGGGCAGTCCTGGGAATTGAGCATCCCATTACCGGAGGGTACGCTCGATCAACAGGCGATTGATTGTGCGGTCGGGCAATTCCACAACGAACACAAGCGCGCATATGGACATAGCACGCCTGGCGCTCCAACCGAGTTCGTCAACCTGAGATTGGCCGCGGTTGGGATAATTCAGAAGCCTCAGATGCGCCAAGTTCCCGCCGCGACAGGCGGTGAACATCCGGTGCCAAGTGCCCGGCGGCCGGTCTACTTTTCGGAGTCCGGAGGGTTCATCGACACCTCTGTTCATCTTCGTTACTCCTTGGGTAGTGGTTCAGAAATCTGTGGTCCCGCCGTCATCGAAGAGATCGATGCCACGGTTGTTCTCCATCCTGGATTTCGAGCAACAGTCGACAAACTAGGGAATCTTCTGATTGCGCCCGATCCAACTTTGGCTCATGACGCGGGTGAGATGTGATGTCCTCCGACCGTGATGCGCCCCTGATCGATTGTCCACCCGGCCGCATGAATGCATTCCATGTCGATCTCGATGCGCTCGATCACAACGTGGACGAGATCAGACGAATGGTCGGCCCGAAAGTCTTGATCTTTGCCGCACTAAAGGCAAATGCCTACGGATTCGGCGTGGTCGAGATTGCGCACGCAGTCCTGAAATCAGGCGCTGATGGTCTGGCAGTTGTCGATTTGCGCGACACGGTTCTCTTACGCAATGCGGGAATCGATGCGCCCATACATCTGTTTGGCGGCATATTGATCACGTCTGAGGTCGCACGATACATCTCCGATTTCGACCTCATGCCCACAATTCTTCGTATCGAGGACGCGACGGCGGTCTCGCAAGCCGCCACAAAATCGATACGCGTCTTCATCAAGGTCGAAGTGGGTCTCGAACGATTTGGCATCGCAGTCGAGGACGTGCAGGCGTTCGCGAAAATCGTCAGGTCGATGCCCAACATCGAACTGTACGGTCTCAGCACACATCTCCATGTGCCTCGTCGCGATGCCAGCGAGGTAGCGCCGTACTTGCTGCGGCAATTCCAACGTTTCGAAGACGCGGTTCGCCAGGTCGAATCCGATGGTGAGCTCGTCCCGGTCAAAATGGCGGCATCAAGCGGATCGCTCAGCATGACCGGGACGATGAACTTGAACGCGGTCGATCCTGGACACCTGCTCTTTGGACTAAGACCCGGTGGACCGGAGGTGGAACGCCTGGATATTCGCCCCGTCATGGCGAGTCTCAAGAGCGAACTTGTGCACATTCACGTCGTTCAGCGAACTGAGTACATGGATCTAGCGCCCTTCCCGGTGAGGCGCGGCATGCGAATCGGCGTCCTCCCAATCGGCGTCGTCGATGGGATGTTGTCATTGCATAGTGGCTCCGTCCTTGTGAACGAATGCCGTTGTCCGGTGCTCGACGTTTCGTTGGAACACACCAGGATCGACCTGACTGGTGCCAATGCATTGGTCGGCGATGAGATTGTGATCATCGGACGGCAGGGCGAAGACACGATCGATATCACAGACGTTCTTGCTCACCACAAACTCAGAATTCCTGCGTCGGTTCCACTTGCGGTGCATCACACCGTACCCCGAGTATACATTCGCGACAGCCGATAACGTGAGACAACGACCGTGTTTCAGTTTTGCTGTATAACGAACCAGAAGTGACACTGTCCGAAAAGGGGGGTCGCATGACGGCAGACGTTCAACTGGCTACCAGAGGGACAACCTCGCCAAAAACCGGCAGTCGCCCACTTCTCGAGGTCAAAAACCTCAGCACCCAGTTCTTCACGCAGGATGGTATTGTCCGCGCCGTCGATGATGTCTCCTTCTATGTGATGCCCGGGGAAACATTGGGCGTCGTGGGCGAATCCGGTTGTGGCAAGAGCGTGACAGGACTCTCCATCATGCGCTTGATTCCCAGCCCGCCCGGTAAAATAGTCCAAGGCGATATTGTCTTCAACGGGAACGACATCCTCCAGATGTCGGATGACGATATCCGGAAGATCCGCGGTCACGAAATCGCCATGATCTTCCAGGACCCGATGACCTCGCTCAACCCGGTGCTCACCATCAACCGCCAGTTAAGCGAAGTTCTACAACGCCACCTCGGGATGAATCAGGTTCAGGCCAAGACCCAGTCGATCGAGTTGTTGAAAATAGTGGGTATCCCAAACCCTGAAGAGCGAGTCGATCAGTATCCCCACCAGTTCTCCGGAGGTATGCGCCAGCGCGTGATGATCGCGATCGCGCTGTCCTGCAACCCGAAACTAATCATCGCGGACGAACCTACCACAGCACTCGATGTAACCGTTCAGGCGCAGATTCTCGATCTCATGCGCACGCTGCAAAGTGAGCGCGACGCCGGCGTCATTATGATCACGCACTCCATGGGTGTCGTGGCCGGTATGGCGGACCGGGTTCAAGTTATGTACGCAGGCCGTATCGTCGAGGCCGCCGAGACTGAAGAAATCTTCGGAAATCCGCGCCACCCATACACCGTCGGCCTGATGAAGTCGATTCCTCGACTTGACTCGGACCAGAAGGAGAAGCTCGAGCCAATCCGAGGACTTCCACCGGATCTCATCGATCTGCCTGACATGTGTCCGTTCCTTACGCGGTGTAACTTCGCTCGGGAGCAGTGCGAACAGAAACGTCCGCCGCTTCTCCAAGTTGCGCAAGGGCACTTCTCAGCCTGCTGGTTCTGGGAAGAGGTATCGAAGGAATCGGACGCGCCAATCGCGGTCGGAATGCAGGACAGGGCTGCGGCACCGGCGGCGAGCCAGGGAGCAGTCAGCTAATGACCGCCACCACTGCGGCAGAAACACCTGCGACGCCGGGCGATGGCAGCGGGGATGCACTGCTTATCGTCAATAACCTGATAATGCACTTCCAGGTGACGCAAGGCATCATTTTCCAACGCAAGGTCGGAGTAGTTCACGCTGTCGACGATGTCTCGTTCGAGATCAAACCGGGTGAAACGCTCGGACTCGTGGGTGAATCCGGGTGCGGCAAGTCCACGACCGGGCGTGCCATCCTCCAACTCTACAGCCCAACCTCCGGCGAGGTCATTTTCCAGGGCAAGGATCTGACCAAGCTCGATAGTGGTGACATGCGCCGGATGCGGCGCCACCTTCAGATAATCTTTCAGGATCCATATGCGTCGCTCAACCCACGTATGACGGTCGGGAACATCATCTCCGAGCCGATGCAGATCCATAATCTGGTTGCCAAGAACGAGCGTAGTCAGCGGGTCCAGGAACTGCTCCAGACCGTGGGTTTGAATCCATATTTCGCGAGTCGCTACCCGCACGAGTTCTCCGGCGGTGAGCGTCAACGCATCGGAATCGCTCGGGCCCTCGTGGCCAACCCGGATTTTATCGTCGCTGACGAACCGGTTTCAGCGCTAGACGTGTCGATTCAAGCGCAGATCGTGAACTTGCTCGAAAACCTTCAGGAACAGTTCGGTCTGACATACCTCTTCATCGCGCACGACCTCTCGGTCGTGAAGCATATTTCCGACCGGGTGGCGGTCATGTATCTCGGCAAAATCGTCGAGATGGCCGGTTCGAACGAACTCTATGCCGATCCTCTTCACCCATACACGAAGGCACTGCTCTCAGCGGTGCCAATTCCTGACCCATTGGTGGAGAAAGGTCGTGAGCGCATCATCCTCACAGGTGATGTCCCGAGCCCGATCAATCCGCCATGCGGCTGCCGTTTCCGCACTCGTTGTGCGTATGTGATGAACGTCTGCAAACAGATCGATCCGCACTTTGCTGATCAGGGCGGCGGCCATTTCGTCGCGTGCCATTTGTACCCTGGCTCCGGAGCCTGACAATCAAACGCATTGAGTCAACTTGCAATTGGTAAACCAGGGAGATCCAATGTCTGGGATCTTCCTGGTTTTGTTGTTCCGATGTCGCGCCGCTCATCCGCAAAAAGGCGCCGAGCCACACCGGTGTCCTTCTCGCCAATCACGGACCAGTGGTCGCTGGCGACCTCCAGCAGAAGGTATTTCCCTGACCGCTGCGCAATGAGATTCGGTACTAAGTCCCTGAGAGGCTGACTCTCGGGCGGTTCTCAAATCAGCGTTGATGTGATTCACCGTGGCGAACAAAGAAGGTTCGCCATGCCCGTTCCATAGCGCAGTGATTTTGATGCGTTTCGGTTGCGTGCGATTGCCCGCAAATCGAAGGACGCACCCCAGACTCGTCGGCCTCTCGCCCTTGCGGCGATCTATGACTGCGCATTCCGACGGTCGCGACCACTCGTTCCAACGCATTGCGACCACCTATTCCGATTGATCGCGACCAGTGTGGCGCGGGTGCATGAGGGCGCCGTTGGATGGTTTTGCTGATGTCAGTATTGTGGCGGGCCTCGTCAAGCATGGGGTTGGTCCTTCAGGTCGGCGACCGGCAGCGCCGTTTCCGTCTCACCAGCCTGGATCTTGCGCATTGACGGGCCGTCGAGCGCGAGCCGGTAGACGTCGTTAACGATGCGATCGAGGATGGCGTCGGCGAAAGTGGGCTCACCGATGACCTAGTGCCACGTGTCGGTCGGCAGCTGGCTGGTGATGAGTGTCGAGCCCTGGCCGTAACGATCCTCGACGATCTCCATCAGATCGCGCCGCTGACCGGCGGTGAGCCAATCCGGACCCCAGTCGACGAGGACCAAGAGATCGGCCTTGACCAGGGTGCCGAACAGGCGCGCGAAGCGGCCATCGTCGTGGGCAAGCTCGAGGTCGGCGAACAGCCGCGGCACGCGGGCGTAGTGCACGGTGTAACCGTCGCGGCACGCCTTGTGGGTCAGCGCGCATGACAACCATGACTTGCCGACGCCGCACGGCCCGGTGACGAGCAGGTTGCGGTGCTCAGCGATCCAGCGGCCGGCGGCGAGCTGCTGGAACAGCGCATTGTCGAGACGGCGCGGAGTTCGGTAGTCGACGTCCTCGATCGACGCCTGACCGTGACGCAGCCTGGCGCTGCGCAGCCGGCTGTGGAAGCGCTTGGTGTTGCGGTTGCCGCCTCGCGGTTGAGCAGCAGTGCCAGCCATTCGGCGTGCGCCAGATCGGCCGCATTATCCTAAGCCTGGAGCTCGACGAAGGCGCCATCGAGCTTGAGCGCTCTGAGCTGGTCGATGGTGGGATAGGTCAGCATTGCGTGCCTTCTCCTTTGTGGAAGTAACGGGGGCCACCGATGTTGTCGTGCGCTATCGCCGGCCCGTCCGTGGCGGGTGCGGGCCGTTTGCGATCGAGGTTGGTCTTCAGGATCGAGGCGAAATCTGCCGCCGCATTGTGGGGTAAAGCGTCGGCCGGACAGGGCCGCTGGCCAGTTTTCGGCTATGGCGCGCGACCCGTCTGCAGAATATCGGCGACCAGCCGGTCAAGGCTGATCCGCTCGCGCCAGTTCCAATCCTCTCGCGCCGCGGAGTCGTCTATCGAATTGGGCCAGGAATCCGCGATCGTCTGTCGAAAATCCGGATCATAGGTGCACGAGAAATCCGGAACGTGTTTCTTGATCTCCGCTTCGAGCGCTGCGGCGGTGAAAGACAAAGCTGCCAGATTGTAGCTGGTACGTATTGATATACGCGCGGCGGGCGCCTGCATGACGGCGATGGTGGCGTCGACCGCATCTTCCATTGCCATCAGCGGCATGACCGTATCGGGGCGAACGAAGCACTTGTACGGTTTGCCCGCAAGGGCACTGAGCAACATCTCTACAGTGTAGTCCGACGTTCCGCCGCCGGAAAATTTTTTCACGGTAATCAGCCCCGGATAACGCAAGCTGCGGACATCAAGGTTGAACTTGTCGAAGTAGTAGTGGGAAAGGTTCTCTCCAGCGACCTTTGTGACGCCGTACATCGACTCGGGTTCCAGGATCGTGCGCTGGGGCGTGTTGTCCTGCGGTGTGTTGCCGCCGAAGACGGCAATCGAGCTTGGCCAAAAGACCTGTGACAGCTTGCCCGCAACAGCAACATCCAGGATCGTTTTGTGCGAACCGAGATTGATCTTCCAAGCCAGATCGGGATTCTGTTCGGCTTCACCGGACAATATGGACGCCAGATTGTAGATCGTTGTGACGCCATACTTGGCGACCACCGCTTCGACCTGGTCGCGTTTGATGGCGTCTAGATATTCGACTGGACCGGTTTCTGCGATCGAGGCGTCGGGCTGTGTCTTGCGGCAGCCTGCGATCACGCGATCGTTGCCGTGGATCGTCCGCAGCGACGCAACCAGGTCTGTTCCGATTTGGCCCGCTGCGCCGGTCACGAGTATGACTTGATGGTCTGAAGGCACGGCGCCCCCTTGTCGGAATTCGGTGCTGCTCATCCGATCTCATCGCACCGGAAGGCGTTCCCCCGGTTCGGGCGACGGTCGGCAAGAATTATGCACTGTGTATTGAAACCGTCAAGCACCTTCCCAAGCGCCCGCAACTGTGATCATTTCCGGCATCCGCCGAACGGTGCGTGCCCCGAGGAAATCTGAGCTGAGAATTCGCTGCATGAGTGGAAGGCACGATGGCGCCGATCTCCACCAACTCGGCAAGACGGTTCGCGACGCGCGCAGAAAGAAACGCGTCACGCTGGTAGAGTTGGCGAAAGCGTCAGGGGTGTCGAAATCGGTCCTGTCGCAGGTGGAGCGCAGGTGGAGCGCGGCACAACCAATCCAACGCTAGCGTACCGAAGCGGACGTTGTCCGGAACGGGGGGACTGGGCGCTGAGGTACTCATTGAAGAGCCTCATCGTTCAGGGATTCAAGGGACAGCGTGGCTGGACCGAAGCCTGGCGGTCGGCGGAGCCGAAGAACCGCTACGACGTCGTCGTCATCTGCGGCGGTGGTCATGGGCTCGCCACGGCTTATTACCTCGCGCGCGAGCACGAGATCACGAATGTCGCCGTGCTCGAAAAGGGCTGGATCGGCGGCGGCGGTACCGGGCGCAACACGACCAATGTGCGGTCAGACTACATGTGCCCCGAGAACGCCGCCGTCTACGACGACCTTGGCCTTCGCCTCTATGAAGGGCTAGCCCGCGAGCTCAACTTCAATATCATGCTGTCCCAACGCGGCTGGCTCACGCTCGTCAACAGCCAGCACCAGATGGAGTCGGCGCGGCACAAAGCCAACTGGCTGGCCTGCAACGTGCAACGGCGTCCACGGCGAGTTAATCGGCCCTGACGAAGTGCGGCGAATGCTGCCTCTGCTCGCCGACGACGAGCGCGCCCGGTTTCCGCTCCACGGGGCCTTCCTCCAGCGGCGCCGGATCCGTTCGGCATGATGCCGTGGCGTGGGGCTATGCGCGCGGCAATGGCATTCGGATAAGGAAGCCCCCGTGCTTCGGGCGTTTGGCCGGAAGCCGGGGCCTGGTTACGGTCTGGTTCTGTCAGGCTGGTCTTCGGTTCTGCCACTTGCTCCGTGGTTGCCTGGATTCGCGGTTGTAGCTTCGCCCCGACCTCTCGCGCTGGATGCATCGTGAGAGGCCGATCATGATCCGCTTGACGGATTGGGCGACCATCTGGCTCTGCCTGAGGAACATGGTCTCGATCTCGCGCCCCAGCAGTCTCATCCCGTTCCTGAAGTTGGTGCGCATGGAGGATGTGCTCGACCTCTATGGCGAGGCGCCCGATCAAAAGCGGCCGGTGATCTGCTTCGACGAGAGCCCAACCCAGCTCATCGGCGAGGTGCGTCAGCCGATCCCAGCGGCGCCGGGACAGCTTGAGCGCACCGACTTCGAGTATCGACGCAACGGTACGGTCAACCTCTTCATCTTCCTCGACGCGCACCGGCCCTGGCGCAAGGTCAAGGTCGCCGACCGGCGCACCGCGGAGGACTTCGCCCCGTGCATGCGCGAGCTTGCCGATGTTCACTTCCCCGAAGCAGAGCGCATCCGGGTCGTGCTCGACAATCTGTCGACCCACTTGCCCGGCGCCCTCCACGCAACCTTGCCGCCTGCAGAGGCGCGACGCGTGCTGCGCCGGCTGGAGTTCCACTACACGCCTAAGCACGCCAGCTGGCTCAACATGGTCGAGAATGCCGACAACCTGATTATGCCGCGTTTGGAGCCCGGGGCATTGAATCCCCGGGCTTTTTTTCTGGAACTGTCGGCATAATCACTTTCGTCTGGAACCTGTGTTCCGGTAATGCCGATGCTTGAACGGGGCTGTTGCGCAGCCTTGGCAAGCCGGGCGGTTTTACTTGCTCAATACGCAGTCGGATGGGTTTTCAGACTGCCCTGACGGTCTGGCGAGCGCCTGCCCCGCAGTTTCGTTCCCGGATCGTGCAATCCTGTTCGTTCCACTTGTCATCAACAAAGGAACGAAAAGATGCAAATCGACTCAGTTGGAATCCCGTTGCCGAGGGAGCAGATGCCGAGCTGGTTGCTTCCCCTGCGCCACGCATTCCTGGCCTCGCTTCTGTCGCTTGGCCTGAAGATCGGCACAGTCAGGCATTATGTCCCGGCAATCGACTGGCTCTGCGCAGAAGCGGGGCGTCGAGGGCTGACGGAGCCGGACGGCGTTGACGAGTCAATTCTTGCGCAAATCCGGGATACGCTGCCGACAAGGCTTTCGGCTCAAGGTCGGCGGACGTGGGCATCCGCCCTGGACCGGTTCACTGCCTGGCTCGTCAAGGAGGAAATCATGACCGCGGCGCCGCCGCCGCAACCGTCGCCGACGGATCTCGAGGCATTGTGCACGGACTACGGCACGTGGCTGCGCATTCGTCGCGGGCTGGCGACCGGAACCATCAAAGGATATCAAGGCGGGCTCCGCAACTTCCTGGTCTTCAGATTTGGCGATGCAGCTCCTGGCGAGCTCAATGCGATCACCCGTGCCGACATCGTTTCCTACCTGGGAGGCACGGCCGAGACAGGCCTCGCTGGCTACACCTCGAGGGCCAAGTCTCTGCGCTCCCTGTTCCGCTTCCTCTTCGCGACCGGTCGGATCGACCGGAACCTGGCCCTGTGCGTCCCAAGCACATCCCGGCCACGATCACCCGCTCCGGTCCGGCATCTCTCGCAGGATGAGGTCGAGCGGGTTTTGGCGGCCGCCAGGGGAGACAGTGCCATCGCCCGCCGCAACCATGCGATGCTGCTGACAATGGCCCGGCTCGGCCTGCGCGGCCGGGAGATCATCGCCATCCGGCTCGACGACATCGACTGGCAGGCTGGCGAGATCCTGGTCCGCGGCAAGTTCGGACAACAGGCGACCATGCCGCTTCCGGTCGACGTGGGCGAAGCCATGGTGGATTGGATCCGGCACGGGCGGCAGGGGAGCTCCCGGCATCTCTTTGTCAGCGTCTGGCCGCCCTTCCTGCCCTTCACGCAATCGGGCCCGATCAGGAAGTCGCTCCACAGGGCCTATGCGGCATCCGGCGTCGCACCGCCCGGGGGCATGGTTCGCTGCCATGTGTTCCGGCATTCCCTGGCCATGGCCCTGCTGCAGACCGGAACGCCGCTGGACGACATCGGCAACCTTCTGCGTCACAACTCGGCAGAGACAACGACAATCTATGCCCGGCACGACATCCAGGCATTGCGCCCGCTCGCGCGTCCCTGGCCCGTGCCGCAACCAGTATCGGAGGCCACATCATGACGTCGATCTCCGCCCGGCTCTCCGAGTATCTTGACCATCGCCGCCGCTTCGGGGCGGACATGACGTCGGTCGGTTTCGTCCTCAAGCCGTTCGCCGCCTTTGCCGATGCAGAGGGCGCCGAATGGATCACGACTGAACTGTTCCTGCGCTGGAAGGAGACGTTCGGGTCGGCAGGCCCGAACGCATGGGGCACGCGGTTTCCTGTCGTGCGCAGCTTTGCAAGCTGGCTGCACGGCATCGACGACCGCCACGAAGTGCCGCCCAAGGGATTGATTCCATGGCGCGGGGCACGTCCGCGGCCATGGATCTACAGCGAAGCGGAGATCGAGCGGATCGTGGTCACCGCGGCAGCATTGCCCTCGCGATCAGGGCTGCGTGGCGCGACCTTCTCGACCCTGTTCGGCCTGATCGCGGTAACCGGCCTCCGGATTGGCGAAGCCCTCGGGCTCGATGATCGGGATGTCGATGCCGGGGATGCCACGCTGTCCGTCAGGCACGGCAAGAACGGTAGGAGCCGCGTCATTCCGGTCACCCGGTGCGTGGTCGCAAAGCTGCAGGCTTACCAGCAATTCCGTGACCATGTCGTTGCCCATGCCGGCAGCGGTGCGCTCTTTCAGGCGGAAAGTGGCAGGCGCACAAAAGTCGGCAACGCAGAACGAAACTTCGCCAAGGTCGGCCAAGCCATCGGGCTGCGCCAACCCTCGCCCGGAAAGGGCCGCGGGCCGCGGATCCACGATCTTCGGCACACGATGGCCACCCTGACAGTCCTCGATTGGTTCCGGCAGGGACGTGACGTTGATGCGGAGATGTACAAGCTCAGCGCATACCTGGGACACGCTGGTCCGTCCGGTACTTGGTGGTACATCGAGGCCGTGCCGGAGTTGCTGGCCCTGGCGAGCGAACGCGGCCTGCGAACTCTCGGGGATGGAGGCGCGTCATGACCGGAACCGTGCCGACACCGCTGGCGCCCCTGGTGCAGAAGTTCTTCACCGAGCGGCTCATCAGTCAACTCGGGGCCAGTGCGAACACGATCGCAAGCTATCGTGATACCTTCCGGCTACTCCTTGAATTTGCCGAGGCGCGGTGCGGACTGGCGTCAACGGACATGGACATCTCGGACGGTGAAGTCTAGAATCTGCTGGATAATTTGGGAGGGGCGTGCTTCCGTTGATTTGATTGAAACCGCCGGCATTTCGCTGGCCTCAACGGAAGGACACGCCCCATGGAAAAGAGAATACCCGGTTCGATGCACACACGCGAGACCCTATCGCAGTTGATCGAAGGCCGCCTGTCGGCGCCGGATGCCCGCAGCGAGCTGGTGCGTCTGGCGACCCGTCTGATCATTGAGGAGGCCCTGGAGGCGGAGAGCCGCGATGCGCTCGGACGTGGCTACTACGAGCACGGCGGCGATCCTGAGCGTGGTTACCGCAACGGCAATCGTACCGGCCGGCTCAAGACGGCCGAAGGTGCGGTGGACTACACGGCGCCGCAGATCGCGGGCCGCGACGAGCCGTTCCGCTCGGAGATCCGGCCGCAGCTGAAGGGCCGGAGCGAGGCTCTGGAGGATCTTGCGGTGGAGATGCTGGCCCGCGGCCTCAGCGTGCGCGACATCGAGGACACATTCCGCAAGGACGATGGTTCTCTGCTGATCTCCCGCACCGCGGTTTCCGAGATCGGAGAGCGGCTGTGGCAGGACTACCAGGCGTTCGCCACTCGCGACCTTGGCGGCTACGACATCGCCTACCTGTTCGTCGACGGCATCGCGGAGCGGATCCGCCCGGGCCAGCGGCGCGAGCCGGTTCTGGCCGCCTGGGGCATGACCCACGAAGGACGAAAGGTCCTGCTCCATCTCATGTCGGGCTCGAAGGAGGACTACGAGACTGTCTCCGCCTTCTTCCAGGACATGCGGGGCCGCGGCCTCGGCGATCCTCTTCTGGTGGTCTGCGACGGCGCTCCCGGCATCATCAAGGCGATCGAGACCTGCTTTCCGCGCTCGGAGCGCCAGCGCTGCCTGTTCCACCGCATGAGCAACCTGGCGGCCAAGGTCTCCCGCGCGGAGGCCTGGCCCGAGTTCCGCGAGCAGGCCCGTGCCGCCTACCAGGCGCCGTCCCGGGCCATCGCCCGCGATCTCGCTGCCGATCTGGTCCGGCAATGGGAGAGCGAGTTCCCCAGCGCGGTGGCCTGTTTCCAGGATGACTTCGAGGCGTGCATCGCGCATCTGCGGATGCCGGTGCGGCACCGCAAGGCGATCCGGACCACCAACCTGCTGGAGCGCCTGTTCGGCGAGGAGCGTCGCCGCATGAAGGTGATTCCCAACGCCTGGGGGGAAAAGGCCGTGCTCAAGCTGATGTTTGCGGCGATGACCCGGGCTTCGGAGAAGTGGCGCTCGATCGGGGTGACCGCCTTCGAGCGGCGTCAAATGGAGCAGGTGAGGACGGACCTGGACGAAGAGTACGAACAGGCCAACGGGCCGGTCAAAAGCCCGAAAACGGAAGCACGCCCCTCCAAATTATCCAGCAGAATCGGGACTTGACCATCTCGGACATCGATGCCGACCTTGTCGGGAACTTTCTCGAACATCTCGAGACCGAACGCGGCAACAGCGCGCAGAGCCGCAATGTCCGTCTTGCCGCCATCCGTTCCTTCATTCGTTATGTCGCGGTCAACGAACCCCAGGTCCTGCACCATTGCCAGAAGATCCTGCAACTGCCGGCAAAGCGGCACAAAAGGGGCACCGTGAACTGGCTCACGGAAGACGAGGTCGAGGCACTCGCCGCACAGACCGGCCTTCGGGTGTCGGAACTGGTCGGCCTCAGGATCCGGGACGTCGAACTCGGACGCGGTGCCCATGTGCGGTGCCATGGCAAGGGGCGCAAGGACCGTGCGACACCCCTGCGGAGCGATACGGTGATGGTCATCGAACCCTGGATCAATGAACAGGGCAATGTGGCGAACGCTCCGCTGTTCCCCAGCAACCGCGGCGGCCCACTCAGTCGTGATGCGGTCGAGCGTATCGTCGCCAAACATTGTCGTACCGCTTCCGAAACCTGTCCCTCACTCGGAGAGAAGAAGGTAACCCCGCACAGTCTTCGTCACAGCGCCGCAATGGCGTTGCTGAACGAGGGCATCACCTGCACGGTGATCGCTCTCTGGCTCGGGCATGAATCGGCCGAGACGACGCAGGTCTACCTGCACGCAGATCTCCGCATCAAGGAAAAGGCCATGGAGAAGACCCGTCCCGTCGGGGTCGCACCCGGGAGGTTCACGCCGGACAATACCCTGCTGGGCTTCCTGAAATCGCTGTGATTATGCCGACAATTCCAGCGAAAAAGCCCGGGGATTCAATGCCCCGGGCCACAAACGCGGCATAATAAGGTTGTCGGCATTCTCCGCCAAATGCCGATATCGGCATTTGGCCGAGATCGAGATCGGTGTCTTGCGTGGCCAATGCCTCGACCGCGCCGCATCGAAAACCGCGAGCGGCTCATCGCCGAGATCGCAGCCTGGGAACACCAACGCAACCAAAGCGGCGCTCGCATCAACTGGATGTTCTCAACCGAAAAAGCCCGAACCAAAATGGCCCTTGCCTATCCCAAAACAACATTCAAAGAGTCATAATCACTGTGCAAAGAAACTAGTCTAGTCGATGACACCAGTGAGCGCCGCACGAGGATTGGTGACCATCATGATTTCAATCTGTTCCTCGCTGATGCCCGCTTCGAGCATTCGCGGCACGAATCCGCTCAACACGTAGTCGTAGCCCTGCCCGCCGAAGGTTCGCAAATGAGACTTTAAACATACATCATGCGAAAGGAGGATCTGGCGGAGATATCCTTTGTCGATTAGGTTTTTGATCCACTCTAGGCGACGCTGAATTTCCCACTCGATGAAACCCCGACCGATTGAATCGAATTCAACGTAGGCGCCACGGCGGGCGACCGCTTCGTGGTAGTCCATGTGGGGATAGAAGTCGCAGTGACCGATCACGATCCGGCGCGGATCGACCCCCTCTTCTTCGAGAATATCCAATTGATCTAGACCGACCGGTGACCGCACGGCGTGCGTGGTTATGGTCAGTCCGGTGCGCTTATGCGCCCGCGCAGCCGCACGGAACACGCGCTCTTCGGCCGGTGAGACGTGGTAGAGATCGGTACCAATTTCACCAATGATCCCGGCACGGATTCCCGTGCCATCGACGCCCACCTCGATATCGCGCACCATCTCGTCGGCAATCTGATTGGTCGTGCGCAGGTAGACGCTCTCATCGTAAAACGGCTCCCGGTACCAACCGCAGCCCATGATGATATTGAGATCGGCCTGTTGAGCGATCGTGACAAGTCCCTCTGGGTTCTGCCCGAGGATACGGTTGGTCACATCGACAACCGTTGAACCGCCCGCGGCTTTGAAGAAGTTAATTTCGTGAACCGCCAGGGGAATCTCGTTGAGCACGCCGTCGGGGATTCGCGTCACCCGGCAGAGGTCGATAATAAGATGCTCGTGCATCAGTGTTGAGCCGAGCCGGTTCGCTTCCACCGGACCAAGCACCGTCATTACCGTATTCGACATTGTCACTTCTCCTCCGTAGGTTGATGCTAGCGCTTGCCGGATTGAAGGAATCCTTCCAAGTGCCAACCGCGCGCGAAAACGGACTTCGCTCGTCCCTCGCTACATTTGACGTAACCGCGGGTCGAGCGCATCGCGCAGCCCGTCGCCAAGGAGATTGAGCGACCAAACAATCAAGAAGATCGTCAACCCGGGAAACGTGATGTACGAGAAGGAGCGTGAAATGAAACCATATCCCGAACGGAGCAGTGAACCCAACGACGACCAGGGTGGCTGCACTCCAAGACCAATATAGCTCAGCGCTGCTTCGATCAAGATGGCCTGTGCCATGGTGAGGGAGGCCTGGACGATCAGCGGTGGTAGACAATTCGGCAGGATCGTGCGAAGCGCGATACGCATGTCGGTAGCACCCGTTGCGCGAGCCGCCAATACATAATCGAGGCCTCCCTCAACGAGAACGACGGCTCGCGTCAACCGCGCGACGCTGGGCACTCCCATGACTCCAATGGCCAGAGTGGCATTGACGGTGCTGGGTCCGAACGTTGCGACCAGTGTCAGCGCGAGCAACAATCCGGGGATGGCCAACAGGACGTCCATCAACCGCATGATCAGATCGCCGGTGAGACGGCCCCTGTAACCGGCGATCAGCCCCAGTGGCACTCCGATAAGGAACGTGATCGCCACGGCGCTGAGTCCCACAACGATGGTGACTCGCGTCCCGAAAAGAATCCGGCTGAATAGATCACGGCCAAGCTCGTCGGATCCAAGCCAGTAGCTCGCGCTTGGTCCGGCAAACCGGTCCTTCGCATTTATCGCCAGTGGGTCGTGGGGCGCAATCACCGGAGCGAGGAGTGCTGCCAACGCGATCAGTGTCAGAACCAATGCCGCGATGGCCGCTGGTCGCCGACGACGCAGCGTTTGTGCAAGGCTCTTGAAACCCGTAGGGCTGGTACGAGGTTTATCTCTCAGCATGGGTTCCCTGGATTCCATCGTGAAGTGCAACGGGCTTAAGCAAATCTGATTTGGACGCTTTTTCCGAGGTCGGCAAGCATTGTCAGGAATGGGGTTTTGTAGCCGACGCATTTGCGTGGCGTGAGGTTGGCGGTGAAGACGATATCCTGCATGTCCTCGTCATCGAGGGCATCGATGTCCAGATGCCGGGGTAGCCAGCGGCGCAATCGACTGTTGGCGTTCTCGATACCACCCTTTTGCCAGGACGCATAGGCGTCATAGAACCAGGTCGTCATGTTGAACATGGATCTGAGCAGGCTATGCTGGGCGAAGGTGGTATCGTTGTCGAAGGTTACCGACTTGCGCACTGCCGGATCGAGCCGCCGGAACACGCTCACCATGACGGAGACGGTTTCGGCGGCGGTTTTGCCGGTCAGTCGAGCAGCCAGTGTCACCCGTGATTTGCGTTCATGCAGGACCAGCACCGGGCGGGTGCGCTTGCAGATGGTCAGATCGGCTTCCCAATGGCCGGTTTCCTCTCGGTTTGCCACCGCATCGGGCCGATCGTGAATGGAAGCTCTGTTGTTGATGGTGACGCGGGATTGTCGCGCCCGCATGGGCCTGCGTGTTCTGCGCCGGCGAGTCAGATAACGCCACAGCTCCTCCGCCTTCTGCCTGGAGCGGTAGAGGAAGGCGTAGATCGTCTCGGTGCATACATCACGCAGGCCTGACTCGTTTGCCGCCTTCAGCCATCCGGCGATCTGTTCCGGCGACCAGCCTTCAGCCAGACGATCGCGGACAAAGCGACCGAGCCCCTCGTCCTGTTCGATGGCCGCGTGACGCCGCCTGCGCAACACTCCCTGTGGTCCGGATAACCAACCCGACATCATATCAGGTCGGGGGTGTTGCACTTCACGCTGGAACTCAGCAGACGCGGTCCCTGATCGTGTCACGCGAGGGCCGTGCCCGGCGTGGTCTTCGGCGTTTGTGGCGCCGGGTGAGATAACGCCAATGCTCCTCGCTCTTCTGGCGGGCACGATAGATGAAGGCATAGACAGTCTCGCAGCCCAAGGGCCCGCAGGCGGCGCTCGTTGCCGGCTTTCAGCCATCCGGAGGTCTGTTCTGGCGTCAGAACTCAGGCTCCGGTGACAGTTCGATTGCCCGCCTGAGGGGTCATAACCCGCTCCCATGGTTAGGCATATCGAATTCTCGGATCCAGCGCACCATAGAGGATGTCGACCAAGAGATTGATCAGAATAAATCCCGTCGCAAACAACATCACGGTGGCTTGGACCACTCCATAGTCTCGCAGGCGAATGGCATCGATCACAAGTTGACCCAGTCCCGGATAACCGAAGACCCATTCGATCACGACGCTGCCGCCGAGGAGATAGCCCATTTGCAGCCCGACGACCGTCAGTGTAGGAATCATGGCGTTCTTCAAGATGTGACCAAAAACCACATTTCGTTCTGAGAGGCCCTTTGCATGTGCGGTCTGCACATAGTCCTGACGTTTTACTTCCAGAATGCTGGAGCGTAGGAACCGCATGGTCGGCGCTATCAATACCAGTCCAAGTGTCACGCAGGGTAGGACGATATGTTTGAGATTGGTGATGGGATCGTCGAAGAATGGGACGTATCCGACCGCCGGCAGCCAGCCCAGCTGGACTGAAAAGACCAAGATGAGCATGATGCCGAGCCAGAAACTCGGTACCGACATGCCGATCGTGCCAATTGCCGTCACAATGTAATCGACGATCGTGTTTTGGCGGTTCGCGGCGGCGATCCCAAGTGGAATCGCGATAAGCAATGCAAAGGTCATCGCGAAGACTGTTAATTGCAGGGTTGCCGGTAACCGAAGGGCGATCAGAGACGACACTTCCACCTGGTCGTAGTAAGAGACGCCAAAGTCGCCGCGAAGCGCATTGCCGGCCCAAATTACATACTGCAAATAAATTGGTTTATCGAGACCTGCTGCCGCCCTGAGATTCGCGATGTCTTCTCCTGTAAGTCCAATTTGGATACCTTGTTTGGCCAGAAACGGATCTCCCGGAAGGAGATGAAGGGAGGCAAAGATAACCATCGAAACCAAGATGATTACGACAATGCTTTGGAGCAGTCTGCGGATAACGTAGGTTTGCATGTATGGTACTACGATGCCGGTAACTAATCAGCAAGTCAATCGTTCGAGGGGTGTGAATCCGGCATGGCGACATGATTTGGCGAGGACCGAGGGATTTTGCCGCTGCGAATCACCCGGATTTGGGGTTTCGACGCGTTCCGGCCGACCGAGGTGACAAAAATCCAGATCGGCACAGAATATTGTCACCATCGGGGGATCTTGCGAATGATCCTTCCGCAAGACATCGCTGTTGCGCGGCCTGGTTGTTCAGGCCGTTTCGGCTATGCACGGATTGCTCTGGCGGTGATTACAACGCCGCACCAACCCACCAATCTTTGCAGTATGAAGCCAAGAAAATGTCACCATGGTAAATTTACACCCGTGGTGCAATTCTGACAGATGGCACCCATCTGTCAGGACAAATCGCCCCACCGGATCAACGACTTGTGGGCTGACTTATCCAAACGGATGGGTACAATCCGTTTTGGGCCAGACCACTAGTGTGGAGGATCGCTTTGGGATCCGTGGGACCGCGCGGCGATTCCGGTGCCGGCGGCACACTGGCGCTTCGGAGTGGGTCTTTTCCCTTGATGCATAACAACTTCGAGAAGCTGGCGCGAGCCCGTCCTGACCAACGAAACCTACGGGCCGTGTTGACGAGGCAGTAACATGACACGAACCATTATTTCATCGTCGAATTCCGAGGTTGCTATCGGCTTCGAGGATCCTTTCGTCATCATTGGTGAGCGCATCAATCCGACAGGGCGCAAGAAACTGGCGGAGGAAATGAAGGCCGGCGACTATTCGCGCGTCGAACAGGATGCGCTCACACAGGTTGCCGCCGGTGCGCACATGCTGGACATTAACGCCGGCATCCCCATGGCGGATGAGGCCGCCATCCTGGCCGATTGCATCAGGCTTGTTCAAGGCTTGGTCGATGTTCCACTGTGCATAGATTCGTCGGTTGTTGCCGCGCTCGAGGCCGGACTTGCCGTCTATGAGGGCAAGCCGCTTGTGAACTCGGTCACCGGGGAAGAAGAAAGACTTGAAACGGTCCTGCCGCTGGTAAAGAAATACGATTCCGCTGTTGTAGCGATTTCCAATGATGAGTCCGGAATCTCTCACGACCCCGATGTCCGTTTCGACGTGGCAAAGAAAATTGTCGAGCGTGCCGCAGACCACGGCATCTCCTACCGTGATATTGTAGTTGATCCCCTGGTCATGCCGGTCGGCGCCGTGGATACGGCCGGCCGATCGGTGCTGCATCTGATCCACCGTTTGCGTGAAGAACTGAAGGTGAACACGACGTGCGGTGCTTCGAATTTCAGTTTCGGTCTCCCCAACCGGCACGGTTTGAACGCGTCCTTCCTGTCAATGGCAATCGGTGCCGGGTTGACGTCTGCGATCACAAATCCGCTTCACCAACCGGAGATGGAAGCAGTCAAGGGAGCCGATGCGGTGATGGCCCATGACCCAAGCTGCGCACGCTGGATTAAGGCCTGCAAGAGTTGGGATTTGTCAAAACCTGCCGCACGGCCTTCAATACGGCCGGAACCATCCTCCGCCGAGCCGGCTAGTGCGGTTGAGGCACCGAAAGTCAGCCGGCGTATGATGCGCAAATTGCGCACTGCGCAGGTCGCAAACTGAACACTTAGAGTCTACACAAAAGGTGATGATAGAGAACGACGCACATATCGTCTTTACGCCTTCTGGTCGGCGCGGGCGATTTGAGGTTGGCACGCCAATTCTGGAATGTGCCAGGCGGTTGGGCGTTGATCTGGATTCCGTTTGCGGTGGCCGCGGCATGTGCGGGCGCTGCCAGGTGACCGTCGCCGAAGGTGATTTTGCCAAACACAACATCAAGAGTTCACCAGGCTGCGTGAGCCGGTTCTCGGCGGCGGAAGAAAAGTACGCGGAAATCCGTGGGCTAAAGAATGGCCGCCGCCTGAGTTGCAATGCACGACTCCTAGCAGACGTGGTCATTGATGTGCCACCGGAGAGCCAGGTGTATCGCCAGGTTGTGCGCAAGCGGGCCGAGGCACGTGTTATTACAATCGATCCAGTGGTCAAACCCTATTATGTCGAGGTCGATAAGCCGGACTTACATCATCCATCTGGCGACTTCCAAAGGCTGAACTCCGCCCTGCAGCGGGACTGGGGAATCGAGCTGCATGATACGGATATTTATGTACTACGCCGACTGCAGAACGTTCTGCGTGATGGCGACTGGAGGGTGACTGCCGCTGTCCGTCACACTTTGGGCCGCTATGACGAGATTGTCGGATTCTGGCCTGGCCTTAAAGACCGTCTTTTTGGCTTGGCAATCGACGTGGGCACGACGACTGTCTCTTGTCAACTGGTCGACATGTCGTCAGGCGAGGTGCTTGCCGTCGCTGGCGCCATGAATCCTCAGATTCGGTTCGGCGAAGATCTCATGAGTCGAGTGTCTTACGTGATGAGCAAGCCGGATAGCGTTAGCGAATTGGCAGCAGCGCTTCGCGACTGCATTAATGGGTTAATCGCAGAGACGAGTGGGCAAGCCGGCGTCGACAAGGGCGACATCATCGAAATCGTGCTGGTTGGCAATCCTGTGATGCATCATCTGGCCTTGGGATTGAGTCCGTCGGAACTCGGCGCCGCACCATTTGCTTTAGTAACCAATGAATCGGTCAAGATTTATGCAGAAGATGACATCGGATTGGATGTCTGTCTCGGTGCGAGGGCCTATTTCCTTCCCTGCATTGCTGGGCATGTTGGCGCGGACGCCGCCGCGGTAGTGCTTTCGGAAAGCCCGCATTCAGCAGATGAAGTCACACTGATCGTCGATGTTGGTACAAATGCCGAGATCATCCTCGGTCACGGTGAACGTCTACTGGCTGCATCCTCGCCGACCGGGCCGGCCTTCGAGGGAGCTGAAATCTCCTGTGGCCAGCGCGCGGCTCCCGGCGCAATTGAACGGTTTCGCATAGACAAGGAGACCCTTGAGCCCCGGTTCAAGATCATTGGTTCCGAGCTATGGTCGGACGAGGAAGGATTTGAGGAGTCTGTTTTCGCGATCGGCGTAACTGGAATATGCGGGTCGGGCATTGTCGAAGCTCTGGGCGAGATGTACCTTGCCGGAATTTTGAAACCGGACGGTGTTATCGACGGATCGTTCACTGAACGCAGTAGTCGCGTCCAAGCCGTTGGCAGCACTTTTTCATACCTCATCCGCGAGGGCGAACCGGAAATTCGCATCATCCAAGCTGATGTGCGGGCCATCCAACTCGCCAAAGCGGCCCTTTATGCCGGTGCCCGATTGCTTATGGACCACATGGGCATCAACAAAATTGACCGGATTGCCTTGGCTGGCGCGTTTGGCAGCCACATCGATACCAAATACGCCATGTTGCTTGGCATGATCCCTGACTGTCCGCTCGACAAGGTCAGTGCTGCTGGAAATGCAGCTGGGACCGGTGCGCGGATCGCCCTCTTGAATACCAAGGCGCGCGACGAAGTCGAACAACTGGTCCGGCGTATTGAGAAAATCGAAACTGCTGTCGAGCCACAATTTCAGGATCATTTCATGAAAGCCATCGCCATCCCGCACATGGAGGCAGCATTCCCCAATCTTGCACGGACCGTCGCGCTGCCCGTCGCGCGCGAAGTGGCCGAGAAGCGGAGCACAGCGTCAACCCAACTCTCCCGACGCCAGCAACGCAAACTGCGCGTGGCGAAGGGATAGGCAGCCCGGCCCCGTTTCGCTCGCGAGCATGAAACGCTGTCGGTTGCAGATTCCTATGTATTTGACGGGGATTCCTGTGACATCTGACGGACCGGTTCGCGCGTCAGCGCGCAAGTCTCTCCCGGACTGAAGCCTGGGTTCTGTCCTCCTTTTTGATGCCGGCAGGCTGGCCGCAGGCCAGCCCACTGCGCGCGCAAGCGAGCCCTTCCCGGATTTCAACACCGCAGTGAACGCGACGACTGACCCGTTCGCGAGGCCCCGGCGCCGCAGGCGCCCTTTCTCTCCGGCCGTCAGGCCGGAGGAATCAAAATAGTGAAAGAATCATTGTTGTGGTTGTTCTGTGGTGCCTGTGGACGAGAAGCACGCGAGTGTGGTCAACGCGGTGGGCGAGGCGCCAGCCTCGTCCACGGCTTGTCCACACGTCCCGCAGGGCGCGGGCTGGCCCGAAGGGCTCGTCCACAACTCCACAGAACGCTCCCCGATCGATGCAGGGTGGCACGGCAAGGCAGGCGCTCCCTCAGCCTCAGCCGCCGTTCAACGGCGACGGCACGTTGCGCTTGCGCCGGGACTCGCCCTTGAGTTCGATGCGACAGGCGTTGTGGACAATGCGGTCGAGGACCGCGTCCGCGACCGTGGGCTCTGCGATCACCTTTGGCCAGCGATCCACGGGGATCTGGCGGACGCAGTTCGCCTGCGACGACTGGAAGAGGTGGCCGCTGCGGCGCGACGATCAGGATGAGAGTCATGAGTTTGGGGGCGGATCCGGCCGCCGGAACGAATTTTTTCGCGCCCTCCCGCACCTCCTGGCATGGTATGGGCGATGGCACCGCCGCCATCTGATGCGTTCCTTGCCGGATCCTGTTCCACGGACGCCCGGTCACGCCGCCTAGCGCGCCGTGGCGCATGACCCGCGCCACCCGTTTCCCGGCCAGCGTATTGCGGTGCATCGATACGGAGGATTCCACTCTGCATGGTAACGTTACCGTGCGGCCGGAGGCATGCCGGGCCGTCAGTCACGGCCGTAGCCGAGCGGTGGATCGTTGGCCTCGAGTTCCGACAGGTCGATCGAGAGAAAGGCGTCGGCCGCCCGGGCATAGGGGCTGTCTTCAAGGTTTGGCGGCACCCGTTCGCGGCGATCCCGGACCTGCTCCTGGATCTCGACCAGGGCGGCGACATGGCTGCGCCACCGCTTCCGCATGCTGCGCTCTTCCTTCGGCTTGCGGTCATGGACGACGACCTGCCTGCCTTCGGCCCGGAGCCTCTCCTTCACCCGTTCCCGGTAGCGCCGCTGCTTTTGTGCCGGTGTCAACGCCATGACAATGTCTCCCCCCTTGAGTGTTTCGCCCTGTATTCACTGGTCGGCAGACGGCCCTCCCGGGCCATGCGGCCCGCTTTCCGGTAATCGGCCTCCAGGGCCGTGGAAGCCGCGCTCAAGGTCATGTCGCCGCGCTGTCGGTGCTGAGCTCGAGTTTGTACGATTATGCGGCGAAGCACAGGGCCTCGATCATGCGTTGGACCCTTTCGGGCGGGACGTTTTTCACGGTGTAGTCTGGATTTGAGCTGTCGCTGTCGTTTTGGTCGCGATTGAACGGCAGGATTTTCTGCCGCTTCCGGTCTGGTGCGGAGCGTTGCAAAATGCAGTCGAGCCAGAGTTGCGCGCGCACTGCGGCGATGGCGTCGGAGAAGGTGAAGCTGGATTTCCAGTACCATGCGGCCCGATAGGGATGCGGTGTTTTGGCGAGGATTTCGCCCGCCCACAAGCAGACCAGGCTGTACAATCCCAACAGCACCGGCGTTGTCCGTTCGATCGCGGCATCGGACCACTGGCGCTGGGTTTCGACGCCGAGATGGGCGCGGACTTCCTGGAAGGTGACCTCGACCTGCCAGCGGCGCACGAAGATGCCGATGATCTCGGCCGGGTCCATGTTCGGGTCGGTGCTGAAGAAGGCCTGGGGGTCCTGCTGGCCGGCCGGTCGTCCAGGACCAGCAGCGCGACACGACCCAGCCGACGCATCAGCTTCTGGCGCTGCCCGGTCGCCCGGGCGACGGCGAATTCGTCGAACAGTTCCGGCACCCTCCGGTAGAGCACCGCATGGTCCTGGCGGCAGGCCTGATGGGCGAGAGCGCAGGCGAGAAATGTCTTGCCCGTGCCGGACGCACCGACAATCGTGAGGTTGGCTCCGGCCCGGATCCAGTGGCCCTCGGCCAACTGCATCAGCGTCCGATGGCTGATCCCGCGACCGGCCTTGCAGGACACGTCTTCGACGCTGGCCCGCAACCGCAGCCGCGCCCGGCGCAGCCGGGCGGTGCAGCTGCGGTTGTCCCGCTCTTCCTGCTCGCGGTCGAGCAGCATCGCGAGACGGTCCTCGAAGGCGAGGTCATGGACGCCCGGCAGCATCGCCTGCTGCTCCAGGGCCTCCGCCATGCCGGTGAGCTTGAGCCGTTGCAACTGGCCGACAATCGAATTGATGGTCATGGTTCCTCCTCCGTGGTGATGTCTGCGGAAGACCGCGTCCGGTCGCCTCCGGCCTGTCCGTCAGCAACTCCGCGGTAATACTCGGCGCCACGAATGTTGCCGTGCGGCGCGATCGGCTCCACCGGCTCCGCCGTTTCCGACGCCGCGATCGTGGGCCGTAGCGCCTGCACGGTCTTCAGATGACTGCGGATGAAGCCGTAGGTGAAGCGTCCGAGTGCGCTCGCATGCCGGCACGCCGCATCGATGTCGTCCCGGCTGTACGGGTTGCAGCCGCTCGCGGCGAGTTCCACGACCCCGCGCACGGAGCGGTAAGCCTGCTCCTCGAAGTCCCGCGACGCAAAAGCCTGTTCGGCCCAGGCCAGGGCATGGGGTCCGACCGCGGCCATCCGGCGACGCAGGGTCTGGCCGTAGCCTGGCGAACGGATGTCCCGCACCGCCCGGTGCGCCGACGTCATGTGCTCCGGCCTGGTCCGATACTGATTGCGACCCGACAGGAGCGGGTGGGTTGCGATCCGCTCGCCCGTGCTCTCGAGATGGATGTCCAGCGACCGCTCGCCGGATTTGACATCAACGGCAGCACCGAGATGCTTCCAGTGCACCGAATACAGGTTGCGGCGGAAATGGACATGGCCGTCGGGTCCGACCCTGGCGGCGGTCCGGTCGCGATACTCCCACGGCGTCCTCGGCAGCGGCCGCAACGCCGCCCGTTCGCAGGCGTCGAAGACCTCCGTCCTGCTCTTCCCGGTCCGTGCCATCGGAGTTGCGTTGAGCTGCACAAGGCGCTGCCGGATCGCCGCGTTCAGCGCCTCCAGCGAGAAGAAGGTCTGGTCGCGCAACGCGGCCAGAATCTGGGTGGAAACCATGTCGACGCTCTTCTCGACTTTGGCCTTGTCCTTCGGGCGATTCCGTCGTGCCGGCACCACGTCCACCCCGTAATGGCGGCCGAACTCGGCGAAGGCCTCCGTGATGACCGGCTCCCCGTCCCGGAACGCGGAGACCCCGGCCTTCAGATTGTCGATCGTCAGGCAGCGGGTCACCCCGCCCCAGGCCTCGAATATGCGCCGGTGCGCGCCTGTCCAACTCCGCAGCGACTGGTCCGGCACCGCCTCCGCATAGGTCAGGTGCGACAGGCCGAGGCAGCCGACGAAGATCTCCGGCATCACGATACCGGTCCGTGTCGTGACGGGCACCGTCTTGCCGGCAAAATCCGTGAAACTGTGATCCCCGGGTTCGTAATCGAACCGCATGTCCACCTGGTCCGGCGACACGGTCCGCGCCCGTTCCTCGGACAGCCGCTCGAAACAGCGGCTGCGGCCGTAGGGGGTCTTCCCGGCCCGCTCCGCTTCCTCGAGATGTTCCCTCCACAGCAGCTGGCGGGTCACCCGCGGCGCCCGTTTCTTGCGTTTCCTGCCCACCTGGCCCGCCAGCGATCCCCAGTCCGGCTCATGGCGATCGGACGGGAGCGGCTCCCGGGGCGGATACAACAGCGCCCGCAGGGCCGCATCGTCGAGCTCCTCGGGCAACGGCCACGACAACCCTGCCGAACGCACCCGCGCCAGCAGGTTCGAAACCCCGCCGGTGCTGATGCCCAGGGCATCAGCAATCCGGATCTGTGGCACGCCGAATTCGTGGCGATAGCGCAATATCTGTCGTAGTGTCTTCATGTCGGTTCTCTGCATCCGGATGTCTCCTTGCTGGCTTTTGAACACAGCAGGAAGATTGCGACATTCGCCGGAGAAGGGAACCGACACCGTGACACAGGATGCACCCCCCGTCGGATCGGACCGGACCAGGGGGCGTCCGCGACAACCGCCAGATCGGCGGCCGGACAATGCCCCGTTCAGGTCAGACCCGGACCGGAACCACGGATCCCGTGGCCGTCACAGGCATCGGAAAAGGGTTTCAAATAAGACCGGATTCGGTTTCAAGTGTTTCCGGATTCGGTTTCATATCCGACCGGATTCACTTTCAAGTCCGACCGGATTCAGCACCTGCACTTGGACAGGTCTGTTGACCGCCCAGCTTAGAACCTGAAACGTTTGTTCCAGAGAAACCTTCAGCCACGGCCCGTCTAGACAATTGAACAACACAAAAAAAAAGAAGCTGCCTGTTTGCCAATTATGCGGAGACTCCCGGACGATCAGTAAACACGTTGCTAACCGGCAACGTGTAAAGTCACGTCACATTGCCGAAGTGCATTGGACAGTGCATCGGGAGGTTGTTGATCTGTAACCAAATCGGTCAATTGAGCAAAACCGCAAACTTGCTCGAGATGGTTGACACCAAATTTACTGCTATCGATGAGCAAAATTCGTCGATTCACGCGTTCCAGCATTTCACGCTTTACCCAGCTGGCTTCTGAATACACTTCGCTGACCCCCTCGCACGTAATTCCACCTGCACCGATTACCGCAGTGTTGGCACGAAACCGCCGAAGAAAATCGAGCGTTGGGGCCCCAAACACCGCTGCCTCACGGGCATCATAGTCTCCTGGGCATAGCACAGTCCGAATCGACGTCTTTGCACCCAAGGTTCGCGCAACGCTGATACTGTTTGTGATAACGGTTAATGCCGTAGACGCGGCGTCCGGCGTCGAGACGACGAGCCGAGTGGCAAATCCTGTTGTTGTCGATCCCGCATCGATCATGAGGACTTCATCGTTCTGCACAAGCGACCGTGCATGGTTGGCGATCCGTGTACGCTCTTCCCTGTGAATAGAAGCGCGAACATCAATTGTCGGTTCTGACCCCAAAGATGTAACAGCCGCACCGCCATAGGTGCGATCGACCAGCCCTTTTTGCGTAAGCTCGTCGACATCGCGACGCACGGTCTCAGTGGTGACGCCAAATTCCTCAGCGAGCTCCGAGATTCGCACTGTCGGCCGGGATTTCAATTCCGACAGTATGCGTTGGTGTCGTTCCGCCTTCCTCAGCATTGATTAGTCGAGTCCTTCGTCAGCTGTCTCCGCCTTTCGGCACCGACAGTGGCACATAACTGATGTTGTAACACAAATGACGTACTTTTTTATTTGGGGATTATATACAAAAGTACCAGTTGACGCGTCAAGCGTCTGAATCTTGGGTGCATCCCAATTTCTTTGTTTCAGGCGGCCACGGCCTGTTGAGCTTTCCAGTGCAGGAAGTCGACCCACCTATGGTTCGTGCAGCAATTCCCGCTAGAAATTCTTTTTGTTTATTATCAATTGGTTGCATGACGGTCACGGATTTTCTTTCGTAGACTTTTCGCGCGGAACCGGGCATCCTGCGGCAAAACACGCAAAGCCGAGCAGTAAAATGTCCAGAAAATCCTTCCGCAGGCATCTGTCGATGCCCGGCATGCTTGCCGCCATGCGCGCATTCTTCGACCGCGTTCCCGACCCTCTCCGCACCCGCGGCATCAGCCTTTCCGACTGCCTGATGTCGGGGCTCGCGGTGTTCTCGTTCAAGATGCCGTCCCTGCTGCAGTTCGATACGCGGGTGCGCGGCGGCGAGGATCCGGTCCAGGCGCGCAACCTGCGCACGCTTTTCGGCGTGGCACGGGCACCATCGGACACCTGGATGCGGGAGCGCCTTGACGAGGTGGACCCCCGCGACCTGCGGCGCTGCTTCACGCGGATCCATTCCGCCTTGCAGCGCGGAAAGGTGCTGGAGGACTGGAGCGTGCTCGACGGCCATCTCCTGATCTCCGTCGACGGCACCGGCCACCATTCCTCCCACAAGGGGAATGCCAATCCGAGAGCATGTCCAGCTTCTCGGCCGGATCCGTGCTCAGGTACATCTCCGTGGTCTGGAGGCTCTGGTGCCCCAGCCACAGCGAGACCTTGCGGATGTCGCCGGTGGCCTCGAGAATGGTCAAGGCACATGTGTGTCGATAATGTCGTGCACGATATTAGCGACACAGCGCTGCAATGGGTTGCTGAACGAGGGCATCACCTGCACGGTGATCGCTCTCTGGCTCGGTCATGAATCGGCCGAGACGACGCAGGTCTACCTGCACGCAGATCTCCGCATCAAGGAAAAGGCATGGAAAAGACCCGTCCCGTCGGGGTCGCACCCGGGGGGTTCAAGCCGGCCAATACCCTGCTGGCCTTCCTGAAATCGTTGTGATTATGCCGATAATTCCGGCAAAAAAGTCCGGGGATTCAATGCCCCGGGCCACAAACGCGGCATAATCCGGTTGTCGGCATGTCGGCATGTCGACAGGTGTTGGGTGGGGTTCGCACCCACCAGAGAGAAGCGCCTTAGCACGGCGCACTGAAGTTCCGTTTAGAAGATCGGCTTGAGCGTTTCAAACAACTTACGGTAGTTCGCAAACCCATCCTCGTATGCCGTCTTATGTTGTAGTGTCGGTTCGATGGTTTCGGCGACGCCACCAACACGGCTGGCCGCTGTCAACAGGTCCGGCTGAACGCCGACGGCTACTGCAGCGAGTAGAGCGCTGCCGATCGGTGCAGTGTCGATTGCTTCGGAAATCTCGACAGGTAAGCTGGTGAGATCTGCGCGTATTCGCGCCCAAGTTCGGCTCTTGGCACCGCCGCCGAGCAGACGGATGGCTTCAATCTCGAGCCCCATCTCGATCAGTCGTTCGAGTACGTCGCGCATCGCAAAAGCAGTGCCTTCCAGCACAGCACGCGCCATATGGCCGGTACCATGTGCCGAGGCTAATCCATAGAAACAACCGCGCGCCGAAGCGACCCATTCCGGCGCCATGGTGCCGCTCAAGGCCGGAAGAAATGTAATGCCCTCCGCGCCCGGTGAAACGGCTTCGGCAAGCGCGTCGAGTTCGGCAAAATTGCTCAGCCGAAATGTGTCTTTGAACCAAGCGAGCGCGCCTCCGCTCAACCAACCCGGGTTCTCGATAAAGAAACGGTTCCCGACAAAGGCATGGGTCTGGACCAAGTCACGCGTATCAATTACCGGCTCGCTGTGAACCGCACCGACCACCTCCGCTGTGCCGAGTACACAGGCAAGCCGCCCTGGCTCGACGATGCCTCCGCCGAGTGGTGTCGAAAAATCGTCACCGGTCCCAACCGCCACGGGGATGCCTTCGGCAAGGCCCGTGAGCCGTGCGCCTTCCGCGTTCAATGTTCCGGCGCGGTCGGTCGCGTCGGCGAGCGCCGGAAGGACCGCTTTGTCTATGCCAAACAGTTCAAGCAGCTGTTCGTCAAAGGCTCGCGATGCCAACCCGTAAAGCATGGTTGTCGAGGCAAGTCCGTGATCCATGACCGCCCTGCCGGTCAGGCGGTGCACGACATAGGACGTCGGCTGGTGAAACAAGCAGCCGTCGGCAGCTGGTACGTTTGCCTTGAGCCATCGAATCTTAGCCGCCATATGGGTGGCATCCGGAACAACGCCGGATTTGGCGCGTATTTCGTCGAGTGGGAGTCCGAGGATTTCCTTCTCCGCTCGCCGGTCCATCCAGATAAGACAAGAGTGGACCGGTTTGCACGCACGATCGACCGCGATACAGCCGTCGAGCTGGCCACCGACACCAAGCCCACAAATGTTGCCTGGCTGGGCGCCGGAAGCGCTAAGCGCCCGGGCTATGGTGGGAGCGAGTGCCGCTGTCCAAAATTCGGGATCCTGCTCGGCCCAGCCCGACTTCGGGAAAGTTGGCTGGTAGGTGCTTGACGCCGACCCGCAGACCTTCAGGTGGTCATCGAGCACGACCACTTTAAGGCTCTGCGTGCCGATATCAATGCCGATGATCATACCGCCTGCTCATTCTGGCGGAGGTTGCCAAATTTTTTGGCCGCCGCTTCGACACCGATCCCATGTCAGCCCTTTGCCGTGATGATCCTGTCGGCCAACTCCGCAAATCCAAATCCACCACATGCCTCCGTCACCCAGCGTGGCCGGGATGCCAGCTGGTCCTCGAATTCCAAAACATTGGCGACGCCGACGGCATCGGGGAAGTGCGCAAACATGGGCACATCGTTGGGGGAATCGCCTGCAAACGTAATGGTTTCGGCTTCGCGGTCGATGTCAATCGAAAACACTTCGTCAAACATGCGCGCGGTCATGGCCAGCTTGTCATAGTCCCCGAACCAGCCATTGACATGGATGGAACTGACCTTTGCGATGGCTCCGGCTTCTTCGAAGATCTCGACGATCCGGGCGACGTGTTTTTTTGGCAGCGGTTTCACATCCTCGCAGAAATCAATCGCCAAGTCAGCCTCGCGATAGGACTGGTCCGAGGCCACCGCAGCACCGGGCACCTCCGCAAGGACCTGGCGTTTGATCGCCCCGAGTTTCTCGGCGTCACCGGAGCGTTCGGCATCACTTCGCCAGTAGCGCCGGATCATTCGTCGTGCCTTGACATCATAGCAGAAATAGAACGCACCGTTTTCGCCGACCACGCCGTCCACGGGCCACATGCGGGCGATATGGTCGCACCATCCGCCGGGCCGACCGGTAATCGGCACGACGATCAAACCCGCCTCACGCAGCCGCTCCAGCGCCTGATAGGCAACTGCAGGCAAATGGCCTTCCCAGGTAAGTGTGTCGTCGATATCGCACAATACGGCCTTAAGTCCTTTGAGGCGTTCGATTGGCCATTCCACAAGTGATTTCATATCAGGGAGTCAATGTCCAGGCGGCCGGCATCCGCGGCCAAATCGAGGAAGGTGTAGCGGTCGCGGATTTCCCGCGAATGGACGACAGCATCGGCGAAGAAATCCCGGTCAAGCCCGATGCCGTCATATGTGACGGGCACGCCGGCACGGGTCAGAATTGACTGGATGCGTTCCGCCGGTAGCGCGATTGCGGAGATTGCCTCGCGGATGGATGGCCAGCACTCGCAAATCCGCTCATTGAGCTTGTCCGCCTGATCCGTGTCGATCCGCTTCCTGTCAAACTCGGCCCAACAACTAGCCCCAGTCTCGGATCCGAAATGCGCCTCAATGGATTTTTTCGTGACCATGGTCGGCTTGAGTTCGATTGGCGCGCCGTTGAGCATCCGTTCTTGTAGTCGCGCCATCACGCATGTGGTGACCGCGATCTGCTCGCCATGGAACACTCCCTGCCAGTCCGGCGGGGCCATCATCTCCACATAGTGGCTGATCAGATGCTCTCCCTGGCTCGCAGGGTGACTGCCGCCGCAAACGGTCATGCCAAAGCCGGACAAAACGAGAGTGCGGGCAAGCCGCGCCATGGCTTCCAGATCACCAGAAACCAGCGCTTCGGGTTCGGCGAACAGTGCGGTCTCGTCGTCGCTAAGCAATAGATAAGGCACGTCTCGATACGGACCGTCGAGCAGAAGGTGGGAGAGCAACCAGTCGGACTGTGCGGTTGGCCGGCACACCGAATCGCCAAGCCCCGAACGGATCATGCGTACCGGCGCGTCGGCAAGCACCTTTAGGTCCATGAACACGGCGTCTTGCGCGACCGCCGGGAGTGTCTTCTTGAGGCCCCGGTCGGTGATCGACGCGTTGACCGAGGTATAGCCGTTCATCGAAGGCGCCGTGGCGAACACCGCGCAGCGCTTATCCTGCCGGGCCGCAGCATACTTGCACAAGTCGTTGATCGTGCCGGAGCCGACCGCGATGATTGAACCGGCTTTTGCGGTCTTGGTCATGAGCGCCTCGGCCGTATCCATGTCGGGATGCGGTCGGTCCCCCAGGTGGACATTGACGACCGTGCCGATCGAAGCCAACGCCATCTCCACGCGGGCACCTAGAACCATATGAGTGTTGTTGTCGCTAACAACGACAAAGGGAGGTTCGAAGTCGAGCTCGGCGACGAGTTCGGCCTCTTCGCCGGCAAGGCTATCTGCGATCACCACGCGGCGTGTCGGCACCGTAAGCGGCTGATCACCGTCAGGGTCGGGCAATTCGCCGTTAACCAACCTTTCGACTGTATCCATGCTCATTGGTGTCTTCCTTGGCGCACAAACGGGACTTGAACCAAGTCTGGATGCGGGTTGTCTGTTCCAGATTCAGGTTGAGAAACAGTTTGGTCCTGCGATAGAGGAAATCTTCGCACGTGCGCGCGTCCTCAACCTTGATGGCGTGGACCAATTCGGCTACAGGAACGCCTGGTACGATTTCCCTGCCAAGCGCCGGATCATTACGCACCGCCTCGAACAAGCCGGCCGCCTCGGAACCGTATGTAGAAACCCAACGTTCGCGAATCTGCGGCGTGAGTACGGTTTCCGACGCCGCCAATTCGGCAAGTTGCCGCCGATCCATGGCGCCGCCATGCAACGGGACATCGTTAGTCCACGCAGGGCCCATAGCGGCGCCAAGACCGGCTATCTTGGCCAGGACATCGTTGGCGAGGTTTTGGTGCGTAGTGAGTTTGCCGCCATAGACGGTGACAAGCCCACCCCGACCGTAGGGCTCCACTTCAAGCACATAGTCGCGAGTGATCTGGCTCAAATTGGTATTGTCGTCGTCGATCAGCGGCCGCACGCCAGCGTATGACCATACGACATCGTCCACGTTTATCGCCGGATTGAAGAACTGATTGTAAGCGGCGATCAGATAGTCGCGTTCCGCATGGCTGCATTGCACGTTCCCCGGATCACCCTCGTGATCGGCATCGGTGGTGCCGATGATCATGTAGCACTTCAGCCAGGGCAGCACGAAGACCACCCGTTTGTCGTCGATTTGCAGCGTATAGGCGTCGGTGTGGGCTGGTTCCGGCATGTCGACGACAATGTGGCTGCCGCGCACAAGTCGGAGCTTGCGGCAGCGTTCCATATTCTCCACACGTTGGAGCACCCGCGTCGCCCATGGGCCGGCAGCGTTTACGACAAAACGGGCTTGGGTGGTGTGAAGGCCGGAGTTGTCGCGGTACTCCACCAAATAACCATCACTGTACAAACGCACTGCGGTAACTTCCCGATAATTGCCGACATCGGCGCCACGCCCGCGTGCGTCGAGCAACGTTTCCAGCGTCAGCCGCGCGTCATCCGCCAAAACATCGGGATAGTGCAGGATGGAGCGAACCCCCTCCTTGCGCAACCGGGGTAACGCCCTGACCTGCGCTGCCGAAAGGCGGCCAGAAGGCGCCAATACCTTGCGCTCCGACAGAGTGTCATAAAGCCACAGACCGAGGCGGACGACGAAGGCTGGGCGCGGCTGGGTCCGGGTGATGGGTATCAAGAAACGCAGCGGAAACACCACGTGGGGGGCGATCCGCATCATAACTTCGCGCGCCCTCAGCGAGGTTCGAACCAGCCCGAATTCATAGGTCTCCAGATAACGCAGACCTCCATGGATCAGTTTTGAAGAAGCCGAAGACGTGCCGCGCGCATAATCGCCCATCTCGGCGAGCTGGACGGAGAGCCCGCGGCCTACGGCGTCGCGCGCAATGGCCGCTCCGTTAATGCCACCGCCAATGACGAAGAGGTCGAATGACTTGTTCATGGACAGGGACAACTCCTCAATTCAACCGGAACCGCGGGAGGTCGGTTTTAAACCTGGCTTGGAACCGTCCGAGCAATGTCGAATGGTCGACTCGGTGACTCGGAAACGGAAAGTGGTCGACTGGTCCTGGCAAACGCATAGAACGCAAGCGTCACATCCCCACCGCCATGCACACGATCGACACCGATCTCCGCAGCGAAACAAATTGAGGTTCGCACGTCGTCAAAGATTGTGGTGCTTACCACATCAAGACAAGATGTGAGGCCGGTTGCTTCGATGCGCTTCACCAACTTCGCCATGACCGAGCCGTCCGCGCCGGGTTCCTTGAAGCAGTAATTGGATACGTCGGTCTCACCAATTTTTTCATAGGGTTCTGCGCAATCGATAACCATTCCGTCGTCCTGCTTCGGCACAAAGATGAAACACGCGATCCCCGCCTCCGAATCGCACCAAACGTTCGGTTGCAGATGGATCATAATGTTGTACTAGCAAAAATATATTGCAAGTCCAATATTTTCCGTATAGCCTGATTCCCACCGGCTATGCAAGGGGACATGCTGTTGGCCACTCAGGGAGCCGGAAGCTAAACGCCGCATGGCGCTTAGTCGGGTCCTTCCGCGTAAGGCATGTCGGCCAGTGAAATGGATGGCGGAGATGAAGTTCCAACCATCGCCGCAGAGCATTAAGGGAGCTTGCTCAGGCGCGCTCGCAGTTGCTGCGGCTGTCGTTTTCTTCGCCAGCGCGGTGGCCCGTTCATGCAACCTGGACGAGGCCGCCAAGCCCAACTAGGGTGTCATCATCCGCGCCGCCGTTGAGGCACTGCCATCACTTGAGGCCATGGACAAAGCCCCGTTAATCAGATGACAAACGTGATGACAGGTTTTAATTTTTCGCAAGGATTCGCGCGCTTGGATGCGGCGTTCGGATCGGGAGCCGATCAGGTTCCTTTCATTGCGCAAATGCATGAATTCGCCATGCGCGAAAAGGGTGTTTCCGGCCGCGAATTCTATACCGATGCCAAGACGCTGGTGCGAGGGATTGCCGAGGTCTCACGGGATTTCGGGTTTGACGTCCCTTCGCTCATTTGGGATGGCTACAATATCGAGGCCGAGGCGCTGGGCTGCAAGTTGGTCCTGTTCGATGACATGGCCCCCGCCATCGACAATGTCGATCCGCTGGTCAAGAACGAAAGGGACTTGGCCAGGCTGAGAGCTCCCGACCCTTACAAGTCAGGGCGCATGCCGATGATACTGGAGGCTCTTGGCGAGTATAGGGAGCTAACAGGACGCAAGCCGATGCCGTGCTATTGCGCACCATTCACGCTGGCATCGCATGTCATGACCTTCGAGAACCTGATCTATCAAATTCGGGACAACCCAAGGTTCGTCCACAACGTAATGACCTTCCTCGTGGATGAGGTCATCGTTCCCTACATGAACACCTGCATCAAGGAGTTTCCCGAGGCGGAAGCGGCCGATGGCTCTGACGCGGTGGCCTCTCTGCCGTTCATCACACAGGACATGCTGGAGGAGTTTTCACTCCAGTACATCGAACGGGTTCAGCAACAATGTGACAGACCGGCGCTCTGCGACAACTGGTGGGGCGATTCCTCGACCGACGAGAAGGAACGGTTTTGGACCCTCAAGTTGCGCGCAACACCACCCTATCTGAAAGTTCAGGATCCTGATCTGTGGATAGTGGGTGTCGACGGACCCCTGGAATTCGCGCAGCGTCATGACAAACCGGTCATATTCGGCATTGACAACAACCTGTTTCAGAGCGGGGCCGAGGTCGAAATCCGCCAACGCGTGCACGAATACATGGAGGCGATCGAACAGGCGGGAGGAAGAGGTTGCGTCTATTTCTGTTCACTTTCCGCGGTGACCCCGCGCGAAAATATCGAGATTGCCATCGACGCCGTGCACCAGTTCCGCGCCGGCGACCGCCCTTGGGCCGGTGAGCGCCGTTCGGGCACGCCAGAGGCTCGCGGTGAGGCCGAAGAGGCCGGATCGACCAGGGTCGCGATCGATCAAGCGGCCATCGTAGCGGCTGCTGAGGCTGAAGTGTCACCACACGACAAATTGCTCGATGCCATTTTTGATGCAGTTCTAGATCATCAGGACGGCGAAACGGCCAACCTGGTACAGCAGGCCATCGACAAAGAGATTCCCTTGCACGACATCCTTGATGAGGCACTGATCGCCGCGATGGACGAAGTGGGCGAAGAATTCTCCCAAGGCAAGATTTTCGTGCCTGAAATGCTGATGGCCGCACGCGCGATGAAGGCTGGTCTGGAGGTTGTCCGCCCGATCCTGACTAACACTGGCGCGCCACCCAAGGGCAAGGTGCTGCTGGCCACGGTCCAGGGTGACGTGCACGATATTGGCAAGAACCTGGTTGGAATGATGCTGGAGGGCGCGGGCTATGAAGTCACCGATATGGGAGTGAACAAGACACCCGAGGAGATCCTCGACATGGCCAACGAGCTTGACCCGAATGTGGTCGGACTCTCCGCGCTGCTGACCACCTCCATGCCGTCGATGCAGAAGACTGTCGCGTTGTTTAAGAGCAAGCTGTCCAAATATCCGGTCATCGTTGGCGGTGCGCCGGTGACCGGGTCCTTTGCCGATCACATTGGTGCCGATGGCTACGGCGAGAATGCTCCGCACGCAGTTGAAGTCGTGCATGGATTTGTGGCCGAACAGGCTGCGATGTCTGCATAACATAAACAGTTTGCCCGCCGCGAAGAGGCAGCAAACAATGATGGTACCGATCTAAAAGGGCCATTTACCACAGGTACATGGCCCTTACGTTTCAGCAACCGCTATGGCGTCATGCAACAAGAACAATGCGCCAGCCGCGAACGTGGGCATACGAAGCCAACAACTTCGGGCAGGACCTTTGCTGATCATCCCTGCCTGTCGGACTAAAGGAGGTTAGCCAACTCCCCAACATTTTCGAGCACAAGGCTTGGTGTGACAGGACTGTATTCTAAGTCTTCCCGTGCGGTTTCGCCCGACAAGACCAGAATTCCCGTCAGACCATTCTCCTCGGCCATTCTCATATCCGTTGGCAGCAGGTCGCCAATCACGGCTGTCTGACTTGCAGTCGTGCCGAGACGCGACAGCGCCGCACGCACCATCCGGCTATGCGGCTTGCCGATAACCAAAGGGCGTTCCCCCGTTGCAGGTGCCAGGAGTTCGATCATCGAACCGCAGTCGGGAACAAGACCGTTCTCCTTAGGGCAGATCTGGTCAGGATGTGTCGCGATATACGAGATTCCCTTTTGAATAAGTTCGGCTGCCATACGGATGCGTGAATACGTGATCGTCATGTCGAAGCCCAGAACAACTGCATCCGGCATGCTACCGTCTGTGTCGGCGCCATCCCCGTTCACGACCGTCAACCCGCTGTCCTCGAACTCTCGGCGTAGGCCCGGCGTTCCGACCAAATAGATGCGGCGATAGGGCGTTTCCGTCTTGAGATAGTGGATCGTCGCCCAGCCGGCGGTCAAGACTTCGCATTCATCTACGGCAATGCCCAGCCGGCGAAGCTTGTCGGCATATTCGGTGGTGCTCTCCGCGGAATTGTTGGTCATGAACAGACGCTTTACACCGGCATCCTCAAGGGCGTCCAGGAAGTCCAACGTCCAAGGAAACAGCTGTTCGCCAATGAAGATCGTACCATCCATATCGATGATGATTCCCCGCAGGCGTCTCAGGTTCTCTTTCAATGTCATGGTCTCATTCTGGCTACGGGGCTGTGATCTCGGGCGAGTAAGCTTCCACCAACCCCGGCGCCGATAACGAGCGAGGCGGCCACATTGAATCCGACCGCCTTCACGCAAGCTCGCTCATCGGATTTTCATGCCGATCTCACTTTGTCAGTGATTGCTGTTAGCTCAATGCCGCGCTGAGCGCACATTTTAACCGTTCGCTAGTGCAAGCGGCATCGGGTGCGAAGGAACCGTCGAAAATGGCCGATCCGATCGTGAACGCATCGGCACCGGCCTTGGCCAGCGCTCGAATTCGTTCGGGCGTATCCACGCTGCCGGCGCAGATGATGTATCCGTCCATCGCCGAGCGCGCCGCGCGTACAAGATCGAGCGGATCGGCGTCGACCGCACGATAGGCCAGAAGATCGGCGCCAGGGCAGCCAATTTGAGCGAACCGCCGGCAGTGCTCCGCCACATCTGCGGGCTTGCCCCGCAGCTTCGTCGGGTGACCTTCCGGGAAGCCCGGGAACGGATAATACTCCACCCGACCATCAGAGATTTTCTGCAACTCTTCCGGATTTAGGCCACCCAGAAGTCGCTCTATTCCGACATCCGCCGCCATTTCCACAGCCTTTACGCAGTCATGAAAGTTGGTACCCACCAACTCCAGATAGCTAATTGCGCCCGATTCCTTGATTCTTCGCACAAGTTCACGTAGCGTTTCGCGCTCAACGCCCACTTCCTTGCAGCCGATGTGGGTTAACCCAACATCCTTAATTTCATCCATTACTTCCAGGCAGTTAGGGACGGTTTTGTCGTGTTCCGTCAGCATGAAAATGAAATCCACTGCCTCCTCCTTTTTTCGAACAACGTCGATCAAAGAGCCGTCCTGTGCGGTCTACTCGCTGTTGGTGAAGACAATGACACAGATTGTTTGCAATGCAAACATAATTTATGGTAGTTGCCCCAAAAAATGGGGGTGCAAATTTGCCATGGTGACATTTTCTTGGCTTCATACTGCAAAGATTGGTGGGTTGGTGCGGCGTTGTCATCACTGCCAGAGCAATCCGTGCATAGCCGAAACGGCCTGAACAACCAGGCCGCGCAACAGCGATGTCTTGCGGAAGGAACATTCGCAAGATCCCCCGATGGTGACAATATTCTGTGCCGATCTGGATTTTTGTCACCTCGATCGGCCGGAACGCGTCGAAACCCCAAATCCGGGTGATTCGCAACGGCAAATTCCCTCGGTCCTCGCCAAATCATGTCGCCATGCCGGATTCACACCCAAAAAAGATGTTGCACTTGCAATCGAAATGTGGCAAGCTCATCAAAGGCTTTTTGCCGGCTTTGCCGGAATAGGTGGTTTTGAGATTGGCAATGCTACTCTCGGCCACGATCTTGGGAGGTGACCAAATGAGTCATTTGAAATCGAAAAATGAAATTTCGCGCCGGCAGTTTGCCAAGGGCGCACTAGCGGTTGGCGCCAGCGCCTATGCGACCAGCAGCGGGGTGTTCAACGTTTCGAAAGCGAGAGCGGACACCCCAAAAAGGGGCGGAACAGTCCGCTATGCGCTGGAAAGTTCAAGCCCGAATGATACGCTGGACCCGATCAAGGTCACGAGCAACATTGACGCCACTCGGTGCTTCCAGCTTTACAATAACCTTGTGAGAATGGGGGCAGACCTGAGCCCACAGCCGGCGCTAGCCAACTATTGGGAGGCAAATTCGGAAGCCACGGAATGGACGTTCGAGCTGCGCGAGGGTATTGAGTTTCACAATGGCAAGAAGTTGACTGCTGCCGACGTCGTCTATTCGGTCAAGCGGCACCTCGGCGAGAACACTGAATCACGCATCAAGGCCTACATGGCCCAGATCGCCGAAATATCCGCTGACGGCGACCATGTAATCAAAATCAAGATCGCCAGTCCAAATTCCGAATTTCCGATCTTGTTCTCCAGTGCGCGCGCCGGAATCATCCCCGAGGGCCACACGGATTTCGAAAACGCGGTCGGCACAGGTCCGTTTAAGGTTCGGGAGTTCCAGCCCGGTATCCGGTCTGTTTTCGCCCGCCATGAGAACTATTGGCAGGACAGTAAGCCCTATGTGGAGGCTGTCGAAACGTTCTCGATCCCGGACCCGGTGGCGCGCATGAACGCATTGCTGTCCGGCGAGATCGAGGCCGGAAACTCGCTTGACGCAAATTCGGTACCGCTGATTGATCTTGCCCCCAACGTCGAGTTGGTGGCGGCGAAGGGCGGCCAGATGGTTTACCAAGTGCTAATGTGCGATCGACCTCCGACCGAAAATGTCGACTTCCGGCTTGCGCTGAAGTACCTGCAGGATCGCGAGAAGATCGTGAACGTTGTCTATAAGGGCTACGCCCAGATAGGAAACGACCATCCGATTGCACCCTCGGATCCGATGTATTGCGCGGATCTTCCGGTTCGCCCATACGATCCCGACAAAGCGAAGTTCCACCTCAAAAAAGCCGGCATGGAGGGGGCCACAGTCGAAATATATAACTCGACGACAGCCGGTCCTGGCAATGTGGAGCAAACGCTCCTTTTCCAACAGACGGCGGCGGCCGCTGGTCTCACGGTGCAGGTTCGTCAGACTCCGCCAGAGGGTTACTGGAACCACACGGGCGGGAAGTTCCCGATTTGGGGTTCACACTGGAATGCCCGCCCGACTGCGGATCTCATGTACACCACTATCCATATGACGAATTCGCCCGCCAACGAATCCATGTACTTCAACGAGAATATCGACAAGCTCATCTTTGAGGCCCGCGCTACATTGGACGAGGGTCGGCGGAAAGAGATTTGGTGCGATTTGCAGAAGATCATCCACGAGGAAGGCGGAGACATGGTCCCCTGCTTCGCTGATTATCTGCACGGCCGTGCCTCGAACCTCAAGGGCATGTACCCACATCCGATGGGCGGTCTCAGTGACCAGTTCAGTGCTGAGTCTGTGTGGCTCGACGCCTGACGATCTCGTTGCGACAATTCCGGCTGCGGGCGTCGTTTCCGGCGCGCCCGCAGCCGGGTTCCGTTCCGGGGTATTTCCTCCCGGTATTACACACGTATTGACGCGAAAGGCGAAGCTGGATGGGGCTACTGATCGCGCGCCGTTTGGCTCTTGGCCTTTTGACTATGTGGGTCGTCTCACTGCTGGTGTTCGCGAGCACTGAAATTCTTCCTGGCGACGTTGCCGAATCCATACTAGGCCGTGATGTGCCGGAAGAAATGAAGGAGCAAATGCGCGAGCGCCTCGGACTGAACCGCCCGGCCATCGTCCGCTATGGCGACTGGTTATGGGGATTGCTGCAAGGCGATCTCGGCAATTCACTGGGGAGCGGGCGTCCTATCGCGGATCTCTTGGAACACCGGCTCTGGAACACGGCCAGGTTGGCTTTGATCACATCGCTGATAGCTGTACCTTCTGCGGTCGGCCTGGGGCTTTATGCTGCCACGCGGGCACAGACGCGCACGGACCGGTCGATTTCCATCATTACGCTTTGCCTCATTTCACTGCCTGAGTTTTTCCTAGCCGCGCTGCTTGTTTTTATTTTCGCTGTCCAGTTACGGTGGTTCCCGGCGATCCCCGTGATCCGCTCGGGCCAGTCCTTTGGGGCGACGCTTTATGCTTTGGCTTTGCCCATTCTTACCCTGACATTTGCTGTGCTCGCCCACATGGCCCGAATGACACGCAATGCAGTGATCGGCGTGCTGTCCTCGGCATATATTGAGACGGCTATTCTCAAGGGCGTGCCCCGGCGGGCTATCATTTTGCATCACGCTTTCCCCAACGCGCTGTCCCCGATCATCAACGTGGTGGCTCTCAACCTTGCCTACCTCGTCGCGGGTGTCGTCATCATCGAAACCGTTTTCAGCTATCCGGGCCTCGGCCGACTCATGATTGATGCCGTCGCAACACGTGACATCCCGCTGATCCAGGTCTGCGGCATGATATTTTGTATTACTTACGTATTGCTCAATCTTCTGGCCGACATTCTGTCGACACTGTGCAATCCACGACTGAGGCTGCCAAGATGACAAGTGCTGCGACAGAAAACGTTGACCCGGCGAATTCCGTGGGACCCAACAGGAGCAAGTTTTCGAGCGTGATCGCCACCTTCACGCCCACCGCCTGGATCGGCGTCTGCATATTGAGTTTCTGGCTTCTCGTGGCCTGCTTTGCGCCAATTCTCGCGCCACACGATGAAGGCGCCATCATGTCGACGCAAAGCTTCACCTTGACTGAGGAAGCGAGTTGGATGGGCACGGATTATCTTGGTCGGGATCTGCTTTCGCGCGTTATCTACGGGTCGCGCACGACACTTGGGCTCGCCGCAATTGCAACTTTGCTTTCGTTTTCGACGGGAATTGTTCTCGGATTTCTCGCCGCCGTCAGCGGCGGATGGGTGGACCAGATCCTGAGCCGGTTCGTCGATGCGATCATGGCGTTCCCATCGATCATGCTTGCCCTCATTATAATTGGCGGTGTTGGATCTTCTATCCCGGTTGTAATTCTAACGGTTGCTTTGATTGACACAACGCGTGTGTTCAGGCTGTCGCGCGCCTTGGCGCTGGACGCTTCAGTCATGGAATATGTCGATGTTGCGCGCGCGCGCGGCGAGAACTCGGGCTGGATCATGTTACGTGAGATCCTTCCCAACACGGTCACGCCGCTGGCCGCCGAATTCGGCATTCGGTTCACTTTCGCGATCCTTTTCATCAGCGCACTCAGTTTTCTTGGACTGGGCGTACAGCCGCCGGGTGCGGACTGGGGCGTTATGGTGAAGGAAAACATTCAAGGCATTCTCTATAGTGCGCCCGCGGCACTGATTCCTGCGGCATGCATCGCCACGGTCACAATTGGCGTGAATTTTCTTGTCGACTGGTACCTACAACAATCAGACCACCAAATCCCGTCGGAGATAATAAATTGAGCGCACTTCTCAAAGTCAAGAACCTGAAGATCGACGGACAACGCCCGAACGGTCCGGCGTTGCCCATTGTAAAGGACGTGAGCTTTGAGATCGAACGAGGTGAAGTTCTGGCCCTGATCGGAGAATCCGGGTCCGGCAAATCCACGATTTCGCTCGCAACGATGGGGTACACCCGACCGGGCTGCCGTATTACCGGAGGAGAAGTCAATTTCGATGGGCAAAACATCCTAGTATTCGATATGGAGGAAAGGCGTCGGTTCCGTGGGCGGCGCGTAGCCTATATCGCACAGAGCGCGGCGGCGGCTTTCAATCCGTCAAAGACCATCGAATATCAGGTAACGGAAGGGCCGCGCATTCACGGAACGATGCCACAAGCGCAGGCGCACGACCAGGCGGTGGATTTGTATGGCAGGCTCGATCTGCCTTCTCCGGAAACAATTGGCTCGCGCTATCCCCATCAGGTCAGTGGCGGGCAGCTGCAGAGACTGATGGCTGCGATGGCATTGTCATGTTCGCCGGAGCTGCTGATCCTTGACGAACCGACGACAGCGCTGGATGTCACCACACAAATTGAAGTTTTGAAGGCCTTCAAAGACATCATCCGGCGGCAACAGTCAGCGGCTATTTATGTCACACACGATCTTGCCGTCGTGGCGCAGGTCGCTGATCGAATCGTCGTTCTTAACGGCGGCGAAGTGATGGAGCACGGTACCACCGACGAAATCGTTAATCGGCCAAAGCATGAATACACCAAAACATTGATGGATGCTGTCCGCAAACCGCCGAAAGACGAAGCCGCAGACGGTGACGATGCAGCGCGCGTGGAGCAGTCTTCCGGGAATGGAATGCCGTCCTTGCTAAGGGTCAGTGAACTGACAGCAGCCTATGGTCGGCTCAAGAATCTGATGGTTCTACACGATGTTAACGTTTCCATTGAAAGCAAGGAAACCGTCGGTGTGATCGGCGAATCGGGTTGCGGGAAGAGCACGTTGGCACGGGTAATCTCAGGCTTGCTTCCACCGGTATCGGGTGCCGTGGAGCTACGTGGTAAATCTTTAACGGGCGGCGTGAAGGGACGAACAATCGAAGATCTCAAGCGTGTGCAGATTGTGTTTCAGATGGCGGATGTTGCGCTCAATCCACGTCAGACCATTGACGGAATCTTGGGGCGGCCACTCAAGTTTTATCACGACATGGATGCCAAAGAGCGCAAGGAGAGAGTTGGCGAACTGCTGGAACTTGTCGAACTTCCCAGAGAGTTTGCCAGCCGCTATCCAGGCGAGCTTTCCGGTGGCCAGAAGCAACGGGTCAACCTTGCCCGTGCGCTGGCTGCCGAACCCGATGTCATTCTTTGCGATGAGGTAACATCGGCGCTCGACACAGTGGTTGCAGCATCGGTTATCAAACTGTTGGAGAACCTTCAGGAAAAGCTTGGCGTGTCCTATGTGTTTATCAGCCATGATCTGTCGACTGTGGCTGCTTTCGCCGCGCGTATCGTCGTACTTTATTCAGGGAGAGTGGTTGAGCAAGGGCCGACAGCAAGCGTTCTTTCCCCGCCTTATCATCCCTACACGAAATTGCTTTTGTCTTCAGTTCCCGAACTGCGGCAGGGCTGGCTCGAAGATGTCATGCAAACACGCGAGGCAATCAGCGGTATCGCACAAGATGTTGCGGTGACAGCCGTTGGCTGTCCATTTGTCAGTCGGTGTCCGATGGCCATAGACGGTGTATGCAATACGCAGACGCCCGTGGTCCGGAAAAACTCTCAAAATCACGACATTGCCTGTCATCACGAGATCGGTGAATTGCTGCACGCGCAGGGAGCGAATGTTGAATTTGCCCGGAACTAGCCCCGATGTCCAACCACCGGAATTGATGTGCAGCTATTCCCGGTAAGTTCGTCGCCGGCTCGTCTGTGACTGGTTCGGGCGTGCGGAATGGACCGATGGTTTCGAACGCGCACGGCAATCGGCCGGGCGGCTGCCCGGAGTTCTGAAATTCGTTGTGGGGCGGGATCGGGGCCGGTCGAGCATGGCCGGAGCGGCTACGGCCCGGCGCGGATCAGGGCAACGTAGTCTTCCTTGCCCAGTTCCCCCGCGATCGCGCGGTAGAGGACCTTCCAGCCCGGGAAGGCGAATGTCCTGACCAGTTCCCGAAGCCTGTTCCAGAAGTAGAGGTTGCGCCCCTGGTGTTCGCGTGCCTTCCGGAACACCTGGCAGCAGTGCTGCTGCACCTGGTCGATCAGGAAGGCGAGCATGGCGAGCGTCGCGAAGACGTCCGCCAGCCGGTTGTTGCCGTGCCCGAAGTTGTGCTCGAACCTGTATGCGTCCCGCGCCTTCAGTGTCTGGAACGTCTCGTTCTCGATTGCCCATCTGCTCCGCGCGGCGCGCATGACGGGCATCACCGTGTCCCGGTCGAGCGGGAGGTCGGTGACCCACGAGAACCTTTTCCTGTTTCCGTTCGTGTCGGTCTCCTCGTCGTGCAGCATGTCGATCTTCAGCTCGAAGTTCGCGTCGTTGAGCGGCAACCCGTGGTCCCACGCGAAGCGGCGCACGGTGCCGGTCTTCCTGTCGCGCTTCTCCCATGTCTGTTTCGTGTCGCTGGCCTCGAACCAGCTGAACAGCAGTTCGTGGTCGCCCGGCTTCGCCCCGAGGATGAAGCGGAAATCCGTCTCTTTCAGAAGCTTGATGTGCGGGCCGTTGGATGCCAGCGCATCCTCGACGATGATCGCCTTCATGTGCGGATGCTCCCGGCGCAGGTCGTTCAGGAGCCGCTTCGCCGCGTTCCTCTCGCAGTCGTTCTTCCGCGCACCGTCCTCCTTGCGGATCGGCTCCGGCGCCAGAGCCAGCACCTCGGCGTGGTCGGGGTGGACCACCGCCGCGCCGAGAGCCTGATGGGAGTAGGTCTTCGACCCGTCGCGGTGGTTCTTCACGCAGCAGTTCCTGCAGCTGACCTTGTGGGAGGAATGGTGGCCGGTGCCGTCGACGGAGATCAGGAGATGGCCGTCGAGCACGCTCCAGTCCTCCAGCACCTTTCCGCGCTGCAAGGCGGAATGGATCCGCGTGAAGCAGCGCCGCAGGTCGCGGGGGTCCACCTCGTCAAGGCGCTCCCGCATCCAGGTGTCCGATGGTGCCCGTGCCACGCCGAAAAGCGTGCGCAGGTTGCGCGCCTGGACCGGATCCTCGCCGCCGCGCACCCGCGTATCGAACTGCAGCAGGGACGGCATCTTGAACGAGAACACCGCGAGCCCCGACATCAGGCAGTCGGAAAGGCTGATGCCGCGGGTGCGGAGAGGGTCGGGAACGCGGTCGAAGAATGCGCGCATGGCGGCAAGCATGCCGGGCATCGACAGATGCCTGCGGAAGGATTTTCTGGACATTTTACTGCTCGGCTTTGCGTGTTTTGCCGCAGGATGCCCGGTTCCGCGCGAAAAGTCTACGAAAGAAAATCCGTGACCGTCATGCAACCAATTGATAATAAACAAAAAGAATTTCTAGCGGGAATTGCTGTATAAAGACCAAGATCGGCACCGGGCCCTCGTCGAATGACTGACGATCTGCGGCTCGTGGCCAGGTTTTTCCAACTCTTTCAGGCGTACAGGCAGTGAACTGGCGCCACCCGCAGGCACCCATGGTCAGGGGTTTGCCAAGATATTAGATATTGAGGGGCACCAGACCCCGAACATCAAATAATCCGGGCAAAAACGCCCGAAAACCCATCAGTTTTTCTGAATACGGTCAACAGGCCGGGCAAACGCGCAGGCGCCGCGCGCCATCCCGGGCGGTCGACCGCATCAGTTGTCCCCGTCTTCAATGGCCACGAATCGTCGCTCCCGTTCGCCTGCAAACGGTCAGAAACCCGCTCGACCGCCTCGCCGAAATGGCGGCAAAGATCGCCCCCGAGACCTTGGATTTGCTTCTCGATGTCGTGCTTCACCCGCCCGATATCGTCGGAGACGAGCTTTGCGTTGAGCACGCCCGTCGCATCGGGATACCATGAAGAAAATGGCACATTTTTCGGAGACCCGGTCGACAACTCCTCCCGGGATCTGCTGTTAGCGGTTCGACATCACTTGGAAAGACTTTCGAACACATTTACTCTCGTATCGCGAGGTGAAACCGAAAAAGTCAGATCGCGACAAGAACTGTCGCAGTTTGATCCGCCATCAAACACGCCAGGGCAAACGGACCCGAAAGTCGAGAACTCGTGAAAAAGACTATAAATCCTGAAGGCGCGGGACCCGAACCGAACCAGGGTTCCGAGGTCGTGCATGAGCGTAACGACATGACCGCCGGCGATCATGTCCACGACCGTGTCTACCGTCGACTTCCCGAAGACATCAAGAACATCCTTCGACAGGAGGCCAAATTTTCGGGGGCCAATTTTCCGGGCGAGGATCCGGATCGGATCGACACCGGCAAGAGCCCCAAAACCGAAGACACGGGTTCATTGCGGTCCAGGGGATGGTTCAGGCTCGGGTTCGCCCTGTCGGTTTTTTGCGCTTGCTTGCTGGCCCTGGTTTACAGGCACGGACCGGTGATCAGCGAACATCTTCCGGCGCTGGAGGCCGGCATCGCAAGTTATTCCGAAATGGTTGAACAGGGACGCCGTGAAATCGAGGCGACATTTCATTGGCTTCCGGGATTCATCGATCGCCTGACTCGGGCGCTTCAGGGAATCCCACGATGATTTCCGCGGCAAGGTAACAGGACAGGCTTCGGGCAAAGCGTGACGTCATGTCACCGAGCACCCGGGCGTAACAGGATTGCGCCGCGGTATGGCATTTCGATTGCTGTCCTCTTCACGGGAATTGCCTCGCATGACTCCGTCAAGTATGTCACCGTTCAGCAGGATTTTTTCTTGACCGGACAGGTAATTTGGCTGTTGCGCCTGAACCCCGTTTCGGGGCGAGAAACGTCGATTCCGCCAGATCGCGTTCGAACGACGGCCTGTTCGCTCAGGCGGCGGGAAGGCAGACCCCGGCGTCACTGGCAGGAGAAGCATTCACATGAAATCAGGTTATCGCGTTGTTGTCATAGGAGGAGGCGTCGTTGGCGCTTCCGTGCTCTATCACCTGGCGAAATTCGGGTGGCGGGACGTCGCGGTCATTGAGCGATCGGTCTTGACGGCCGGTTCGTCCTGGCATGCAGCGGGCGGAATCCATGCCCTGAACGCCGATCCGAACATGGCGGCCCTTCAGGCCTATACGATCGACCTCTTGTCCGAGATCGAAAGGGAATCGGGCCAGGATATCGGTCTTCACATGACGGGCGGCGTAACTTTCGCTTCTGCCGAGCCCCGCTGGGAATGGTTGCAGGCTACCTACCGGATATTTCAGACGATCGGCATCGAAGACTGTTACCTGATGTCCCCGGAAGATGTTCGCGAACGATGCCCGATCATCGACATCGACGGAGTCATCGGTGGGCTGTGGGCGGACCGGGAGGGATATATCGACACGACCGGAACCGTCCACGCCTACGCGGGCGCTGCGCGCAAGCACGGCGCGGACGTCATCGAGCACAACCGCGTCGTCGAACTCGAGCAGAGACCGGACGGCAGCTGGAACGTGATCACGGAACTGGGAACCGTCCACGCGGAGCATGTCGTCAATGCAGCCGGCCTGTGGGCGAAGCAGGTCGGCCGGATGGCGGGACTGGACTTGCCGTTGTCCCCGCTCGCTCACCACTACCTGGTCACTGAAGAGATCCCTGAAGTCGCCGCACTCGATTTCGAGTTGCCGATGACCATCGATCTCGAAGGCTTCACCTACATGCGCCAGGATCAGAACGGCATCCTGATCGGGATCTACGAGATCGACCACCAGCACTGGAATATCGACGGCGCACCCTGGGATTACGGATTTGACCTCATCCAGGAAGACCTCGACCGGATCGAAGACGAACTGATCATGGCCAACCGGCGCTATCCCGTTCTCGAGAGAACCGGAATCCGGAACTGGGTCAATGGCGCGTTCACCTTCTCACCCGACGGCAATCCTCTTGTCGGCCCGGTGCGCGGCCTGAAAAACTACTGGCTGGCATGCGGCGTCATGGCCGGATTCCTCCAAGGCGGAGGCGTGGGCAAGACACTTGCGGAATGGATCATTCACGGCGAGCCGGAAAGCGACGCCTGGTCGATGGATATCGCCCGCTACGGCTCGTTCACATCGAACAGGGAGTACATTCGCCAGACGACCGGGCAGTTCTACTCGCGGCGGTTCGTCATGACGTATCCGAACGAGCAGCTGCCGGCGGGGCGGCCGCTTCGCAAGGCGCCTGCCTACGAAGGAATGAACGGAACCGGCGCCGTGTGGGGATGCAGCTGGGGTCTCGAAGTGCCGCTCGTATTTGCCCCTCCCGGTTTCGTCGAAACCCCCACCCTCAGGCGATCGAATGCGTTCTCGATCGTCGCGGAAGAATGCCGCGCGGTTCGCGAACAGGTCGGACTCCTGGATATTTCCGGGTTCTCCCGGTTCGAAGTCACAGGACGCGATGCGCGGGCCTGGCTCGACCGGGTCACGGCGGGCCGATTGCCGTCGCCCGGCCGCGTTGCGCTCGCACCGATGCTGGGACCGGACGGCCGGCTCAAGGGTGATCTGACCGTGTTCAACTGGGGCGATGGCGCCTGGTGGATCATGGGCTCCTACTACCTTCGGGAATGGCACATGCGCTGGTTCACCGACCACGTGAACCCGGAAGAGGAAGACGTCCGCATCGCGGACATTTCGGATTCAATCGTCGGGTTTTCACTGTCCGGCCCCAATTCCCGACAGGTTCTCGCATTGCTCACGCATGAAGACATCACGAATGCCGGCATGCCGTTCATGTCATGCCGGAGTCTCGATGTCGGCCTGGTCCGGGCGCGCGTCGGCCGATTGTCGGTCTGCGGTGAACTCGGGTACGAAATCAACTGCCACGCCTCGGAGCATATCGAACTCAGGCGCATTCTCCTGGCGGCGGGCGCCGAATTCGGGCTCAGGGAAATCGGGTACTACGCACTGAATTCACTTCGGCTGGAGAAAAGCTTCGGAATCTGGTCCGCTGAATACACGCAGAGGTACACCGCCGGCATGACCGGTCTCGATCGCTGGATCGACCATTCCAAGCCGGACTTCATCGGCAAGGCCGCCGCGCTCGGGGAAAGGGAGAAAAACGCCCCACCGGAACGGCTGGTTACGCTCGAAATCGACACGCGTGACGCTGATGCGTCGGGCTTCGAGCCGGTCTGGCACGGCAACCGGAGGATCGGCTTCATCACGTCAGGCGGATACGGTCACGTGGTCGGAAAGAGCCTCGCCATGGCCCTGATCGAGCCCGCGTTTGCCGAAACCGGAACCGAGGTCTCGGCCCATGTCGTCGCTGAGAGGTTTCCCGCACGGATCATAGCGAGGTCGCCTCATGACCCGGCCGGAAAGGCGATGCGCGTGTGATTGCACCCGACCCTGAAGGATGGGGCTTCCTGCTTCTCAGGTCACTATGGGCGGTTGTGCCCGTCTTGCGCAGAAGCCTCCACAGGCAGGGACGGCCAGAACGCACGCGATGTCAGTATTGATTTAATGACTGTTAACATTGAATCAATCGATTGGAGAAATATTGATCAAATAGATAAATTTTTTGGATATCGAATCTGGTCCGCGTGAAAAACACAGGGGCCAAATATTGGCTCTAAGGGAGACAACGCATTGGATAAGGCATTCCGGGCTGAGGGTGTGTTTTGGCGAGGCAATCTGCACGGCCATTCGAACAACTCTGACGGCGCGCTGCATCCCGAGGCAGTGTGCAAGCTGTACCGAGACCAGGGATATGACTTCATTTCGGTCACCGACCACTTCCGCGAGGTCTACGGCTATCCGGTCACGGATACGCGGGCGTATCGGGACGAGGATTTTACCACGATATTGGGTGCGGAACTGCATGCACCGTGCACGTCGAGAGGCGTAATTTGGCACATTTTGGCTGTCGGTCTGCCGCTGGATTTCCCGCCGCCCGACGAAACCGAGCAAGGGCCGGAATTGGCTCGGCGTGCGTCTGATGCCGGCGCATATGTGGCCATCGCACACCCCCACTGGTACCAGCTTCAGATCGAGGATGGAGAGGCGTTGCAGGTTGCAAATGCCGTCGAAGTGTACAATCATACCAACCAGGTGAATGCGGACCGCGGCGATGGGCTCGTCTTTTATGATGCGATGCTCAGTCGTGGGCACCGCCTGCACTGTATCGCGGTCGACGACAGTCACATCAAAGTCGACGACACGTTTGGCGGCTGGGTGATGGTCAAATCGGAACAGAACACACCGGAAGCAATTTTGGCAGCTCTCAAGGCGGGAGCGTTTTATTCCAGCCAGGGACCCGAAATTCACCAAATCGCGTTTGAAGATGATCATGTCGTCATCCGATGCTCTCCCGCCGAAACCGTAATGCTTCTTGGGCCCGTGTCAAAGAACGTGCGCGTTCATGGCCGCAATCTGACGTCAGCGAAGCTGGCGTTCAAGGATTTCGTGAACGAGTGGTGCCGGGCCGTTGTTGTGGACAAATCCGGGCGCAGGGCCTGGTCAAATCCACATTGGTTTGGGTGAGACACCTGACGCACGCCAGGTGAGTCTCGCCGACGTTTCCAGGAGGAATACAAATGTACAGAATGCTGATCGCGACGGCGTTGGGGCTTGGCTTGCTGACCTCGACCGTCGCAGCAAAAGAACTCAGGATTGCCGTGTCGACGCATATTTCGAATATGGATGTGCAGGATCAAACCGGTAACAACGGTGCGCCCATGATGTATCAACCATATGAGACATTGATTGAGCGCGACAGCTTTTCCAGCCCCTTGACGTTCAAACCGGGTTTGGCGACCGAGTGGACGCAGATCGAACCGACGGTTTGGGAACTCAAGCTTCGCGAAAACGTGAAAATGCACGACGGGACGACGATGGATGCCTACGATGTGGAATTCTCACTGGACCGCGTCTTTAACAAGGAGCCGGAGTTTGCAAGCGCCTGGGGTCGTTGGTTCTACAATTTCAAGGACGCGGAAGTCGTCGATCCGATGACCGTGCGAATTCACACGATCAAGGAAGATCCGCTGTTTGAAGTCATGATGTCGGCCCGGACGTCCGGAATTACCTCGAAGGAACACTATGATTCCATGACCTGGGAGGATGCTTCTCAAATCGCCATTGGGACGGGGCAGTACAGGGTCACGGAATTCGTCGCAAGAGATCTCGCCGTGATGGAGCGGTTTGACGATTACTGGGGCGAACCGGCACCGTTGGACAAGATCACCTTCAAGTATGTGAAAGAGGTCGCGAGCCGGGTCACCGGTTTGGTCAACGGAGAGTTCGACCTGGTCACCAACATTCCGCCGGACCAGGAAGCCGCGATGCAACAGCCTGGCCTCAAGATAAAGGGCGTGACTTGGCCCATGTTCCATGTTTGGATCATCGCGCAAAACAACGAGCCAACCGATGACCCCAGAGTGCGGAAAGCGCTGCGGTTGTGCACCGACAGGCAGGCTCTTGTCGATGGCTTGTGGGGAGGCAAAGCGCACGTCCCGATGGCTCACCAGTTTTCGGAATACGGCGAGCCTTACTACATGCCGGGGCTGGACTTGATAAAATTCGATCCAGAGCAGGGCAAGGCGCTGTTGGCGGAAGCAGGCTACAACGGTGAAACGGTGCTCGCGCAATTCCCGAGATCTTACTATCTCTATGGTGATCTCGCCGCTCAGGTCATTCAGCAGCAATGGGCTGAATGCGGGGTAAACCTCGAATTGGAAGAAGTGGACAGCATCGACTACGATATCGTCAACGTGCGCGCATGGTCCAACCCGATGTATTACCCGGATCCACTGGGAGCGATGGACACACACTGGTCAATTTACTCATGGGTCGGGCAACGCAATCTTTGGACGCCCACTCACCCGGACTGGGCGCCTACGTACGAAACGGCGCGCTTCTCGACCGATGTGCAGGCGCGAAAGGATGCCTACCTGAGATTGCTGGAAATCAGCGAGGACGAGTCCGGCTGGCTCTTGATGTATGAGCCGCATGAACTGTACGGCATGGTAGAGGGATTGGATTTTGAAATTCCGATCGCTCAGCGACCATATGTCTTGCCTCTGCGGGCCGGCGAATTCACGTTCGAAAACTAGTATCCGGTACCTGGAAAATCGAGGCACAGGGCGGGTCGTCTAAGCATGGCCCGCCTTGCCGTTAGTGGGGGAATAGCTGGATATATATCAGGACGAATAGTTAGAGCATTCCTGACAATGTTCGTCGTCCTGCTGATTTCTTTCATAGTCGGACGACTTTCAGGAACTCCCTTCGAGATCATGTTTCCTGACGGCCTGACCGTCGAACACCAAATTGCATTGGAAAAGAAGTTCAAGCTGGACTTGCCCATGCATGAGCAGTTCAGACTGTATGTCACACAGATTTTCAAGGGCGATTTTGGCCGGTCTCTGTATACCGGAGAAAAAGTCTGGGCAATGTACGCCATTCGCATGCCGGCCACCTTGGCGGTCGGCAGCCTTGCCCTGCTCGTTGCGATCATTATTGGCCTGCCTTTGGGAGCTCTATCGGCGCTCTACCGGAAAAATATCGGAGTCACAGGGGCTCTGCTCCTGGTGTTTCTGGGTTATGCCGTGCCGCATTTCGTGATCGGCATAGGCCTGATACTGCTGTTTGGATACATCTTGCAGATCTTGCCGGCCACGGGCCTTGACACCTGGCGTCATTTCGCCCTCCCAACCATCACTCTAGCCATTCCGATGATTGCTGTATTGGCGCGCTTCATGCGAGCTGCAATGCTGGACGCGATCGGGCAAGACTATGTTTCAACCGCCACTTCCAAGGGTTTGACCGACGCGCACATCGCCAGGAATCACATTTTTCGCAATGCCCTTGTTCCCATTATATCAGTCGTGGGCCTGGAGATTGCGGGTTTGCTGAACGGCACCATTTTTGTCGAAACAGTTTTTTCGTTGCCCGGCGTAGGAAGAATATTGATCGGCGCTGTCGAGCAAAGAGACTATCCAGTCCTGCAATTCGGCTTGATCGCATACTCACTGATTGTGGTTACGGTAAACCTTATTGTCGATTTGCTCTATGTTGTCGCTGATCCCAGAATTCGACTGGAAAAATAGATGAGCCTCATTTCACCATTTCCTGTCAGCAGTTCTTTTTGGAAATATCTCCAAAACATCAAGCCAGACCGGGTATGGGTCTGCAGCGTTTTTCTCTTGGGAATTGTGCTTCTTGGTATTCTTGCGCCAGTCATCTCTCATATCGAACCAACCACAGTCAATCTGCTGGAAAGGTCCAAACCGCCGGTGTGGTATGAAGGCGGCAGTTGGACCTATCCTCTGGGAACAGACAATTTGGGCCGTGACATGCTGTCTCGTTGTTTGCATGGTATCCGAACGAGCTTTGCCATAGCGACCCTAGGGCTCATTTTTAGCGCGATCCTGGGAGTTTCCATCGGGATTATTGCGGGATTGCTTGGCGGCTATACCGATGAATTCCTGATGTTCATTACGGATGTTTTTATCACCATACCCAACCTTCTCTTGCTCCTGGCGGGAATCGTTTTGTTGGGAACCGAGATTTGGGTCCTGATCGTGATGATTGGGCTCATCCGCTGGGAAGCCTATGCAAGGATTGTTCGTGGGCAGGTTATGGCCTTGCGCGAATTGGGTTTCATTGAGGCGAGCCATGTCCTTGGGGGATCCCGATTGAGGATCGCGGTAACGCATGTCCTTCCAAACCTGATATCTCCCCTTACCGTCATCCTGACCTTGAGTTTTCCATCAGTACTCTTGATGGAAGCGGGACTTTCCTTTTTGGGCGTCGGGGTGCAACCCCCAACGCCCTCGCTAGGACGCATGATTGGCTCCGGCAGGGACTATCTTCTGGACGCCTGGTGGATTTCCGGGATGCCTTCCATCGTCATCGTATCCATCACCATGCTGTTCCAGCTGATCGGCGACGGACTTCGCGACAAGTTGGATGTACGCCTCGATGGCTGACCCGAACGGTAAAGGGAGATTGCTCCTGTCCGCGCGGGACGTGAACGTCAGCTTCGAAGTATCAAATGGAATTGTCGAGGCCGTTCGAGATTTGAACCTGGACATCTTCGCTGGAGAGACTCTGGCTTTGGTCGGGGAGTCCGGATCAGGCAAGTCTGCGTTTGCCAAGTCAATTCTGGACATGCATCAGCCCCCATTCACACGCCGGAGATGCGTGATCCAGGGAGACATTGAATACCATCGTGCGTCAGGTGTTCTCCAGCTTGTCGGTGCAGATGGCAAGACAATGCGCGCGGTACGAGAAAAAGAGATCGGGATGATCTTTCAGGACGCTATGTCCTCGCTCAACCCCGTCATCAGGCTTGGCAAGCAAGTCTACGAGGCCCTTTCCTATGTCCCGATTGACCCATCCAGTCGCTGGCTCAAGGTCTCTGGAATTCTTGATGAAGTGGGATTGGGGGGAAAGCGGTATGCCCGCTCGTTTCCCCACCAGCTGTCTGGCGGCCAGCGTCAAAGGGCGATGATCGCAATCGCAGCTGTCCGGACCCCGAACTTGCTTATCGCGGATGAGCCAACCACCGCGTTGGATGTAACAGTTCAGGCGCAGATATTGAGTTTGCTTAAGCGGGTACAAGCTTCCTCGAACATGTCCATGTTATTCATAACCCATGATCTCGGAGTGGTTCATGATGTCGCCGAAAGAGTGGCCGTTATGTGCGCGGGCCGAATCGTGGAGTTGGGAAATGTCTCGCAGGTTTTCCGTGACCCGCAGCATGCCTATACGAAGTCTCTACTTGAGAATCGTCCAGGCCCCACACGCAAGCGCAAGGCCAGGGTGGCCACCGCTTAGATGCCTGATAGGATAAAGAAACACGCGGTTGCACGCGGTTGCACAAGCATGCAAGTCTGAAGAGATGAAATCGTTTGTTGAACTCAGCGACGTGAAGGTGAGTTACAGTGGCGGTCTCTTGCATCGCGCACCGAAAGTCGACGCGCTTCGGGGCGTATCAATCCACTTGAATCAGGGGGAACGCCACGGTTTGGTCGGAGAGTCCGGTTCCGGAAAGAGTACCCTCGGCAGGGTTATTCTCGGTCTGGAAAGGCCAAGCCATGGATCCGTTTCGGTGGCTGGGTTCAATCCCTTTGCGCTGTCCAAGTCTGAGAGGCACGAATTCCGTCGTCGGGTGCAACTGGTTTTCCAGGACAGTCTTGCTGCCTTTAATCCCAGGCTGACGATCGGCAAGTCTTTGGGCGAAGGCCTGGAAATTCATAATATTTGCAAATCGAGCCAGCGATCCGACAGAATTGCGATGCTACTGGAGACGGTTGGACTACCTCAGGAATTCGCCGATCGGTTCCCGCACCAGGTCTCCGGAGGCCAGCGCCAGCGCGTAAATATCGCGCGCGCGCTATCCGTTGAACCCGACGTTCTGGTTGCAGATGAACCGGTATCCGCGCTCGATGTCTCCATTCAGGCGGAAGTCCTTGATCTTTTTGAGGACCTTCAGCGAGAACTCAATCTGACAACGCTCTTCATTTCCCATGATTTGAACGTGATTCACGAAGCGAGTGATTACCTTTGGGTTTTGAAAGACGGCGAGATCGTCGAGAAAGGCGCGACAAAGCAGATATTCTCTGGTCCCGAGCACGAGTACACGAATTTGCTTCTGGGCAGCCTTCCGGGGCAGGGTCTTCAGGCTGCGTATTGACCGCAGACCCGCAAGCCTGGATTGGGCGGTTCGTAACCGTTCAGCGACAGTGTGATGGCCTTACTCGATTTCACTGATTGAGTGTACTTTTCCAGTCTTTTCTGAGCGGACGGACCCAGATGGCCTTTACCGGTTTTCCGAATTCCTTCCCTGTGTCGTAACGCCCGCGTCAGGCCTCGGTCTCATGGCACACCACTTCGATATTGTGTCCGTCGGGGTCGAGAACAAAGGCCGCATAGTACCGCCCGCTATACTGAGGACGTAGTCCAGGCGGTCCATTGTCCTGTCCTCCAGCACCAAGAGCGGCGCAATGGAACGCGTCGACCTGATGTCGGCTCTTGGCTACAAATGCGATGTGTAGGTGCGCGGGCTTCTCTTCCGTTTGGTACAGGCATAGGGAACTCGTGCCTGTTGGTTGACTAAGTTCAGCACCGTTTGGCGGCCAATCCGTGACTACAGTCACTCCAATTGGCTCAAGCGCCTGCAGGTAGAAGGCTCTGCTCAGCGCAAAGTCGCGAACGCCAAACTTTATGTGATCAAACACGAGTGCCCCCTTCCCTGTCTTAATTTGTCCGAAGAGCGGTAGCGTTCTACATGGCCTAACCGATGATTAGCAGGCAAATCTGCCTGATAATGAGATATCGGAGGCTTTTTTCATGCAGATTTGCCATGTGAAATGTCATCGCCCGGAGGCGGTCGCGCCTCGATTCACTGGGCTCGGTACATAGCACAGACCTCGGAGATCCTTATCGAGAAACACCGTCGACGGAACGGCCGGCGCCGTTCGGTGTTGACCTGAAAATGCCGAGCCCATTGCCGGTCGGCGGCGGCAAGACCCAGCACCCACAGAATGAACGAAGCCAGTGCAGCGACGAGCAGCAGAACCACGAAGTGCTCGGGACGCTTCGTTCGCGCATACCGCTGCGCGAACCCGAATTGGTGGCTCTTGAGGTCGCGAATGGTCTCCTCGATCTGCATACGCTGGGCGTAGATGCGTTTGATCCGGGTACCGGCGCCAAGGTGATGCGGCAGCGGCGTGGCGAGCAACCACGGGGTTTGGTGCATCTTTCGATACTTCGCGCGACAGGTTCGGCGCTTGCGAGGTCGGCCCGGCCGACAACGAAAGGCGCGCACCAGATACAACCGGCCCCAGTACCGTTGACGGCGCGACAGACACCGCATGCCGATACGGCGCACACGCGCCGAGGCCTCTCGGTACAGCGAATGGATGAAGCACCAGCGCCCCGTTTCCGGTCGCAAGTACTTGATGCGATTTCGAATCCGCCCTACCCAGTCCCATCCAAGCTCCTCGACATCGCGAATTCACGGATCGCGGAATCCCGCATCGGTCGCTACGATGGGCCGGCAGCCCTCGGCAGAACGGATTGCAATTGATGCAGGAATCGCCGGTGGGTCCTGGCATTGTTGTACGACCGAATCGGATGCACTTCTTCGTAGATCGAAATCGCTCGTCCCTTCACCGGCACCGCCGCTTTGAGGATGAGTGGCTTGTGGGTCCGCGCGCTGTCGGCCCAATCGACGAAATTACAGGACGCGCGACACCACCCAGTACCGTCCTCGCCAAGGCGCCATTGACGCCGTCTTGTTCCCGATGCAGGTGACGTTTGCCGAGCAATCGGTCCACCACCTTGATGTGGTGCTTGACGAAGGCTCGGCCCCCACGGTGACCTCCCGCATGTGTCAGTGCGAGCCTGCCACCGCTGGGCAGCGCGTCGACAATCCGAGGAGAGCGTGCGTCATAGGTCGACCCTTCGTCCTTCGATACCCGGACGCGATAGGTCGAGATCATCCCCGACCAGCGGAGAGCAACGCAGTGCCTCGAGAATCCCGCGCGGCTTTGGCGGATCGCCCGCAACCAGCGCCATGACTACGGTCCGCGCCGGTCCGCTTCAGGCCCTTCTTCGGCCAGGCGGCGCACAAGAGCACGCGGCAGTTCCCGGTCGGTTTCGAGAACCGTCAATCTCGAACCGCTTGATTCCACGCTGCGCCAGACGTGCACGGTAATTCCTGGTCACCCTTTGTCGAACGGCAGTTTTCACGGTCGGTTTCCGTTTTATGGCCAGCCACATGTGCCGAGCTACTTTTCCGGCAAGCAAACGACAAAGGTCTTGACCAAAGCCCTTTTTTTTTGCCGCCTTCGACCGACTTTGCTGACAGCCCAGCTTCAGACTGTCCGTGATTTCTGCTGGATTCCCGGTGCGTATTCCTCGCCGGCCCGGCATTTCATGACGATGTTCGCCCCGCCGTGGGAAACGTCCTTTCGCATGCGTAAGAGGCGAAACTGTCCAGCTTCTGCCGGTTGCATTGCATCTGCCAGCTGGTTCCGGGCAGCACGGCGGAAACGCAAGGATACTTACTCCGGAGAGCGGCCGTTTTCTCGTTGTCCTCGATCGCGATCGCCACCAGGCCAGCAACTGTTCCCCCCTGCCGTTCGACCAGGCGGATCGCACCGTCCATGGTACCTCCGGTCTCGACCCACTGGTCTACGAGAAGCACCCGTGTACCCGCATCGAATGCGGGAATCCGCATCTCGAGTTCCTGCGTGCGGCGGGAATAGTTCGTGAACGTCACGGTGTCGGTTTCGACGCAGAGCTTGCCGGCCTTCCTGATCGGGAGAATCCCTCTGTTCAGCCGCGACGCGATCGCGGCCGCAAGCACGAAGCCCATCGCGTCAATCCCGGCAACAACGTCAATCCCGTCACCGTCGAGTTCCGAAGTGAGATCGTCCAGGAGATCGCCGAAGGCCGCGGAGTTTATGTAGATCGACGTTGGGTCCAGCCAGGCGAACTGCGGCCCCTTGGTGTTCGGCGACATGAGGGGCAGGTACCAGCGATCGCCGCGCGGCCCTTTCTGTTCGTTCAAGATTCTTCTCCGTATCTGCATGCGATTGCCATCAGCTCGTCAAGGCGGCCGGGGTCGATATTGTAAAAGTCGCCCGCGTAGTTGATTCCGGTCGCAACCAGGAAACAGTCGACCAGCGTCGCGTAATCGGAAACGTTTTCCGGGGTCACGCCCGACGCCAGGGCAAGCGGCCGGTCACCGACACCGTTGCGGAAATCTGAGACCTTGCTGACGTCCGCCGCATGACCCGTCGCGGCGCCGGAGGTCGTGACCACGTCCATGTAAGGTGCTGCGGTCCGCGCGGCGCCTTTGAAATCTTCACGACGGACTTCGCGCTGTTTCTTGAAGGCAACGCCACCGAAGTAGAGGCCGTTCCATCCGCAAGCGGAATAGACCCTTCGCGCCGCCTTGGCCTCGGCCTGGTGCTCGAGCCTTTCGTCGATACGCGCATCGTCGGCCCAATAGGCGTCGATGGAACAATCATTTGCACACAGCCGACTGAGAATTGGAAACGCGTCCCTCCCCGGCATCGCAAGGAAGTTCACGCCGATCCAGAGATTCGGAGTGGACTTTCGTACGTCCGTGATGATCGGAATGAAATCTCCGACCGGAAAATCATGGTTGATGAGGAATACGCCGGGAACGTCCGATCTCACGGCGACCCGGATGTTCCTCAGCACCTGCTCCCGGTCCAGGACATGGATAACCGGCGTCACCACCGGGCCCCGGCACTCGAACATTCGATGGAACTCCGCTCGCGTCATTGGCTATCCCGGCATGAATCCATGCAATGATAGGTCATGCCAATTGATTTAAGAAATTTATATCGTTAATCTTCACATTATCACCAGTTATCTAGACTCATGCCGAAGAACATCCCGACCGACCTGCTCCGAACCTTCATAACCGTGGTCGACCTCCGCAGCCATACCAAGGCCGCCCGGGTTCTCGGACGGACGCAACCGGCAATCAGCCTACAGGTCAAGCGTCTCGAAGACCTGCTCGGAACGAAATTGCTGAAATCGGACAGGCGGCGGCTCGTGGTCACCGATGCCGGGCAGGCCCTCGGAGCCCGTGCGCGCCAGATGCTGCGCATTAACGACGAAATCGTGAACCATTTCAGCCGTGAATCGATGTCGGGCTGGCTGAAGGTCGGCCTGCCAACCGATTTCTCCAACGCCTTCCTTCTCGAAGCAGTCGCCCAGTTCGTCAGCGGGAACCCCGATGTGCGGGTGGACGTCGAGAGCAATCTTTCGAGCGTGCTTCGCGAAAGGGTCTACGCCGACCGACTCCAGCTTGCAGTGGCAATCGCACCTGAACCGGACGCCCCGTTCCTGATCGAACGGACGAGTGTCACGCCTTTCTGGGTCGTCGCCGAGTCCTACTCGTCCAACCCGGGCGATCCCCTGCCGATCGTTTGCCACCCCGACCCCTGCGAATACGTCGAGCGCATGAAATTGGCGCTTCGCACTTCCGGCCGCAGTTGGAGAACGGCCCTGGTCGCAACGAACGTCGAGGGACTGCAAGCCGCCGTGCGGGCCGACATTGGCGCGACGGCGCTCACGCCCGCGACGTTATCGGAGGGGATGCGCATCGGCCGCGAGGACGAGGGATTCCCGCCGCTTGCTCCCCTGACAATCGGGATCTTCGGAAAAAACCTCCAGCAGGACCGGGCGCTGCACACTCTGACGGAATGGATCATTCGACAAATCGATCACGTTGGACGGCCATTCCAATCATAAATTATTTTTATGCCAACATTTCTCGACTAAATTTCCATAATACTCCTGCAACTCTTAATACTTGGGTGAACGCGGCAACAAGAAAAGGAGTTACAGAATGTCCGATCAGTCATCCAGAAATTTCAGCCGCAGGACACTGCTGAAGACGGCCGGCGCCACGGGAGTCGTTCTCGCCACGCCCATGTTGAACCGGGCATGGGCTGCCGATCCCGTCGAGATCAACATGCTGGCGTGGTACGGTCATGCAGAGCCGGACATCGTTGAAGAATTCGAGGCGCTGCACAACGTCAAGTTCGTGCCGAAATACTACGCGGGGGGCGACAACATGCTCGCTTTGATCGCGCAGTCTCCCCCGGGAACCTACGACATCATCCTCTCCGACGCGGAGTTCGTCCAGCAGCTCAATGCGGCAGGATACATCGAGGAACTCGATCCTGCCGACTATCCGTTCGACGACTATTTTCCGGAGTTCCAGAAGTTTCCCGGACACTGGACCGGCGACCAGCTCTGGTCAGTGATGGTCCGATACGGATTGCTCGGCGTCTCGTTCAACACCGATGTCATCACCCACGAAGAGGCGATGAGCTACAATGTCTTCTGGGACAGCCGCCTGACAGGCAAGGTCGGTCACTTTGACTGGCACCTGCCAAGCCTCGGCCAGATGTCCCTGCTCAACGGCAACGACGATCCCTCGCCATTCGACATCGACGGCGCCGCGTGGGAAGCGGTACAGGAGAAGACCTTGTCGCTCAAACCCCAGGTCGGCGGGTATTTCGATTACGGCGGGACGTTTTCGTCGTTGAAGACGGGCGAGATGCACGCGATGTGCGGAATCGGCGACTGGATCACGGGCGTCCTGCAAAAGGACGGCGCACCCGTTGACAGCGTCATTCCCGAAGAAGGAGGCATCCAGTGGACCGAGAGCTATTCGATCGGCATCGGGACGGAAAAGGGTGAGATCGCGAAGAAGTTCATCCAGTACATGCTGTCCCCGGCCGGGCAGGTGAGATCGATCCAGATGGCCGCTTATCCCGCCCTGTCTCCGACCAAATCGGGATGGACGGCGATACAGGAGGTTAACCCGGACGAGGCCAGACGCTCGGGCCTGATCGAGGGCGCGGCGAACGACCCGATCCGGTTGAAGCGGGAAGGGCGGATCCACTACCGCGACATTCCACGCCAGCAGAGCCTGGAGGATTGGAACGACTTCTGGTCTGAATACAAGAATGCCTGAGTCCGGGATTGCGGACATGGATAGCCCCGGGTAAATCCCGGGGCCATCCTTTTGAAAGGCAGTTCCCGGCCAATGGCGACAAGCAGCCGATATGCCTTCACATGGCGCCTTCCGATGCTCATCTGGCAGGCGGCATTCTTCGTCGTACCGCTCGCTTTCATGGCGGCAATCAGTTTCTGGCTCGTCAAGAACTACCGGATGGAGCCGGACTTCATCCTGAAGAACTGGTCGAAGATGCTCGGCCGCGGGTTTTTCTGGGACGCGTACTGGATCACGCTCTGGCGTGCATCCCTGGCGGCCGTGGTCATCAGCTTCATCGCATTTCCGGCATCCTACGCCCTCGCCTACAAGGTCAGCGAAACCGCGCGCCGATGGGCCGTGTTTTTCCTGATTGTCCCCTTCTTCACGTCTTACCTCGTGCGGACCTACGCATGGCAGGTCATACTCGCCGAAAACGGCGTCGTGAACGCAGTTCTTGGACAGGTCGGGCTTGGGCCGTTCACGATGCTCAATACCGGTTTCGGCGCAATGATCGGATACATGACGCTGACATTGCCACTCGTGGTGGTCCTGCAGACCTTCAGCCTTGCTGGTGTTGACCGGAACCAGATCGAGGCGGCGTGGAATCTCGGTTGCTCTCCCTTCCGGACCATAGTCCAGGTCATCGTGCCCTCCGCGCGTGTCGGACTCATCATCGGGGCGGTGTTCTGTTTCATCCTGACCTTCGGCGACTTCGTCAGTCCGTTCTATCTTGGCGGGTCCAAACCCCCGACCCTTTCCATACTGATCATCGACACGACCAAGTCGGGCCAGCAATGGCCGCGCGCGGCGGTCGTGGCCCTCATCATGATCGCCACACTTTTATTCGCGGCTTTTGCCGCTGTCAGTGCCGCGTACCGGAAACCCGTCCGATGAGCATCGCGGCGTTCGCATTCCGCCTCTACCTGGCAGCGGTTTTCTTCTTCGTGTTCCTTCCGATCGGAGCGAGCGTCGTGTTTTCCTTCAACTCGGACAGGTTTCCGACGTTGCCTCTCGCGGATTTCACGGTCGAGTGGTACGCAAAGGCCTTTTCCGACGACAAGATCTGGGATGCGTTCCGCAATTCGGTCGTGGTTTCCCTGGCGGCGGCCGCGATGTCGACGTTCATCGGTTTTTCCACCGCGTATACCGATTTCCGCTACGGTTTCCGGTTCAAGGCGGCGTACCTGGCCCTCGCGCTCCTTCCGCCGACAATCCCCTTGGTCATCATGGGGCTGGCGATGCTCGCCTGGTTGAGCCAGATCGGCCTGTCCGGAACGCTGTTCGGGATCATTGCCGCCCATACCGTTCTCGGAGCACCGTTTGCAATGGCGGTATGCCGTCTGCGTTTGCACCAGATGGACCGCTCGCTCGAGGCGGCGGCGTGGAACCTTGGCGCGTCCGAATGGGCCGCCATGCGGCATGTCGTCCTGCCGTTTTCGGCACCCGCCCTGATATCCGCCTTCTGCCTGACCGCGGCCGTCAGCTTCGACGAGTTTGCGGTTGCCTGGTTCGTCTCCGGCCTCAACCGCACGGTACCGGTGGCGATCCTGGAAATCCTTCAGGGAAACGTCGATCCCCAGATCAACGCAATCGGAACCGTCGTGTTCATCACCTCGATGACCCTCGTCGTCATTGCACAGATCATCTTCATGCGCCGGAACAGAAATGGATAACCCGCTTGTCAGCTTCACGGGCGTCTCGAAACGATTCGGCCAGGTCTGGGCTGTCAAGTCGCTTGACCTCACCATTAATCGCGGGGAATTCGTGGCGCTGATGGGTCCGTCGGGATGCGGAAAGACGACGACACTGAGAATGCTGGCCGGCCTGGACGAACCCACGGAAGGCACGGTCTCGATCGGCGGCCGGGTCATGAACGGCATTGCCGCACATGAACGCGACACGCCCATGGTCTGGCAGTCGCTGGCACTTTTCCCTTTCCTGAATGTCCGCGAGAACGTCGAATTCGGTTTGAAAATGCGCGGCGTGGCCAGGGCGGAACGCAGGGAAAAAGCGGAGGAATGGCTCGACCGGCTGGGCATGTCGGAATTCAGCGGCCGGGGCATCGAACAGTTGTCAGGCGGACAGAAGCAACGCGTTGCCCTGGCGAGGTCGTTGGTGACCGAACCCGAAATGCTGCTTCTCGACGAGCCGCTGTCGGCACTCGATGCGCACCTGGTGATCCGCATGCAGGGCGTTCTTTCCAGCCTGCAGCGGGAACTGGGAATCACGTTCGTGTACGTCACGCATTCCCAGTCCGAAGCCTTTTCCATGGCCGACCGCGTCGTGATCATGGGGGATGGCGAGATCGCGCAGATCGGTGCGCCGAGGGAAATCTACCGTCGGCCCGCCACCCGGTTTGTCGCCGAATTCGTCGGCCGCAACAACATCTTCGAGGGAGAGGCCCGGGGGGAATCTCTCCTCTCTCCGCACGGAACCCTGCCGCTGCCGGGTCCGGCATTCGGCCCGGTCGTCATGTCCGTTGCCGCCGACAGGGTCAGCGTCAGTCGCGACCGCCCCCGAAAGGGGCCTTCGGTCAAAGGCCGTTTCCTCTCGGAAGAGTTCGCCGGAGCCAGCATTCTCTGCTATTTCGAGGGCACCGACGGCGCCACGATCAAGGCGCAGGTGGACGAGGTGACGCTCGACCTGCTGGCGCCGTCACACGGTGAAGTGTTCTGGATTTCGTGGTCGCCCGGCGCCGCACATCTGATCGGGTCATGAGTCATGTCCCGTTGCGGCGACGGTCCCGTCCGGAAACCGGATTCGCCAGTCGCTGAATCACCAAGTTACGGGCACCGGCCGTCCACCTTGATCATCCGGACATGACCTGAAATCGGCGGAAAATCGGCCCGTCGTCGTCAAGGTCACCATCCGGACATCCGGTCGATCGGTCCTCGCAAGCAAATACATTCGGCGCAAACTTCTTTTTTGCGCATTTGGCTTGACGCATATGCTGGCGCCACCTAACGTCAATGCAAGCATACGATGTGCGAGCGGCGAATCCCGTTTAAAATTTTCGTGTGATTTCATCCGTTCGCGCGAGAAGGAGGATCCCTGCATGGAAAACTATGGGCCATACGATCCGACCCTGGACTACGCGCCGGGTCCGGCGACGAAGGATGTCGCGGCCGGCGCGGATAACATCCGCCCCTGGAAACCGCTGCACATGTCGCGGAGGAACTTTCTCCGGAGTGTCGTGTGTTCCGGGACGGTCATTGCGGGCTCGGGTTACCTGTTTTCGGCTGCGACGCCAAGCCGCGCGGACACGCGCGCGGTCGAACGCCTGGTCAGCCTCAATGTCAACGGCAGGACCCGTCGGCTCGATGTCCCGCCCAACGAGACGCTTGCGACCACGTTGCGATACCGCCTTGGCCTGACCGGTACCAAGATCGGGTGCAACCAGGCGGAATGCGGCGCCTGCACGGTCATGGCGGATGGGACCACGATCTATTCCTGCTCCACGCTGACCCACCGGGTCCGGGGCAAGGCGATCGTCACCGTCGAAGGTATCGCGTCGCCTGACGGCACGCTGCATCCTGTGCAGCAGGCATTCATGGACGAGATCGCACCTCAGTGCGGCTTCTGTACACCCGGCCAGGTCGTGGCCGCGGTGGCGCTGCTGAATGCGAACCCGAATCCCACGATCGACGAGGCCAAGATGGCTCTGTCCGGGAATGTTTGCCGCTGCGGGGCGTACGACCACTACTTGCGCGGCACGATGAAAGCCGCAGAGAGGATATAGGCCATGACATACAGACTCATCGGCAAAGACTTCACGCCTCCCGATCTTGAGGCCAAGGTCACGGGCGCGGCGAAATACGCCGAGGATTTCCGGGCCGACGGCATGGCGCATGTGAAGGTATTCGGTTCCCCGATGCCGCATGGCCAAGTGAAAAGCATCGACATCGGTGATGCGGAAAAAGTACCCGGATTCCTGGCGGCGCTGCTGCCGGAAGAGGTCAAGCAGCCGGGTCCGGCCGGATTTCCGATCCTGACCGGCACCGCGACCTACTTCGGCCAACCGATCCTGGCGATCGCGGCAGAGACGGAGCAGGCGGCCGCCGATGCGGTTGCCGCCGTAAAAGTCGACATGGACCTGCTCCCGTTTGTCGTCGACCCGCTCGAGAGCCTCAAGCCGGGAGGTCCCGATGCTCTGGAGGGTGGCAACATCGCAAGCCGCGGTATCGACTTCCAGACCGTGAAATGGACGGGGAAGGACTTCGCATCGGTCGGGGAAGGTGAACTGCCACGCGGCTCGGCCGTGATCGAGTGGGCGTTCGGCGATCTCGAGGCCGGTTTCGCCGGTTCGGAGGTCATCGTCGAGGAAAGCATGGTACATGCGACGAACGCACACCAGGCGATGGAACCGCGTTCCGCTGCGGCGTACTGGGAGAACGGCAAATGTCACGTCTGGGGATCGACCCAGTCCACGTCATTTGCCCAGCCCGGCCTCGCAAGAATGATCGGAATCGAACTTACGGATCTCGTCCTCGTGGCCGAGTTTTGCGGAGGCGGGTTCGGAGGGAAGGCAACGTCCTACCCGCTGATGGCGCTTCCCGCGCTCGTGTCAAGGAAACTTGGCGGACGGCCGTGTCTCTTGCGGGTTTCCCGCGTTGAAGAGTACGACAACGGGATGGCCCGTGGCGGGTTCCAGGGCTGGATCAAGCTCGGGTTTGCCAAGGACGGGAAACTCCTGGCGGCCGACATGTTCATGGTTCAGGATCTCGGGCCGACGAGCGGCTTCAGGGATTACAACAACGTCGGCAACGCGTCGTCGATCGTCTACCAACCGGGCGCCATGCGGTTCCGGGCGGTTCCGGTGCTGACGAATACCACTCCGAAAGGCGCACAGCGCGGCCCCGGCGAGAACCAGGCAGCCAACATGGTGGAGCCCCTGTTCGACAAGGCGGCGGGGATGCTCGGCATCGACCGGCTGGCAATCCGGCACATCAACGCACCGGGTGACGGGGGTGCGGACGCGACCATCGGACCGAAACAGGGTCCGGTGACGTCCGCCTACCTGAAAGAAGCCCTCGACAAGGGTGCCGAGGCCTTCAAGTGGGCCGAGCGTTCCGCGAACTCGGGGATGCGTTCGGGTTCGAGAGTACGGGGCTACGGTATCGGCCAGGCTTACCATTCGGCGGGCTCGAACGGTTTCGACGGGCTGATGAGGATTACGCCAGACGGCATCCTTCATGTCCATTCCGGTGTCGGCAACCTTGGAACCTATTCCTATGCGTCGACAAGCCGGGTGGTGGCCGAAGCGCTCGGATACGACTGGGATCGCGTGGTGATCGAAAGGGGCGGGACCCGGAAGCACATTCCCTGGAACCTGGGTCAGTTCGGATCCAACACCAATTTCACCATGACGCGCTCGAACTACGTCGCAGCCATGGACGCGGCCACGAAACTGAAGGAAATCGCGGCTGCCGATCTTGGTGGATCGCCTGACGACTACAAGCTCGAAAACGAGCATGTGGTCAAGATATCCGATGCGTCCGTGGGGCTCAGCTTCGCTGAAGCGGCTCAGAGAGCCATCGACATGGGCGGCAAGTACGCCGGTCACGTGTTGCCCGAGGACATCCACGACATGACCCGGACATCCGCGATGGCAATCGCCGGATCCGGGCTGATCGGTGTCGCCAAGGACAACCTCCCGAAAGAAGGCACGGTTCCCGCACTCGCGGTGGGGTTCATCGAGGTGGACGTCGACGTGGAAACCGGGAAGGTCGAGATCCTGGACTACATCGGCGTTGCCGACTGTGGCACGGTGATCCATCCGACCGGTCTTGCGGCGCAGGTCAGCGGTGGTGCGGTGATGGGGTTCGGTTTGGCGACAACGGAGCGCCACATCTACGATCCCGCCTATGCCCGGCCGAATGCGAGGTCGTTCTATCTTTCGAAACCCCCGACGATTCTGGATGTCCCGGTCAAGATGGACTGGGCGGCCGTTGACCAGCCGGATCCCCAGAATCCCATGGGAATGAAAGGAATCGGCGAACCCTTGCAAGGCGCGGCCTCGGCGGCCCTGATCAACGCCATTTCGGACGCACTGGGCGGACACCTTTTCAACCGGACCCCGGTTACCACCGACATGGTCCTGAACGCGGCTGAAGGACGTCCACAATCCCACAAACCGCTCGCCACCAACACGGTGTGACGGGCCCGGGAGGAAACGAACATGACTGACGTAATGCACAACTTCGAGCTCTACCAGCCTGCCAGCGTGGCGGACGCGCAGGGCATATTGGAGGAGCAGGACGACACCTGGATCATCGCGGGCGGCAAGGACAGCCTTGGTTGGTTCAAGGATCGGGTCCTGCAGCCTTCGGCACTCGTGGACATCGCCGGCATCGAGGAGTTGCACGGAATCCGGGAAGAGGACGGAGGTGGATTGTGGATCGGAGCCATGACCACGCTGACCGACGTCGTGGGAAACGCGGCGGTCAGGAGCCGCTTCCCGTCCCTTGCCGACGCTGCGGCGCATGTGGCTTCACCGCAAATCCGGAACGTCGGAACAATCGGCGGCAATGTCATGCAGGATACCCGTTGCGGGTATTATCGTGATGGATTTCCGTGCTACCGCGCTGGCGGCAACACCTGTTACGCGAACACGCCCACGGCGATGAACCGCGAACATGCCTTGTTTGAAGCCAGCCGCTGCGTTGCGGTTACACCGTCCGACACGGCCCCGGCATTGGCTGCCCTCGAGGCAACCTTCGTCATCCAGGGTCGGAAGGAACAGCGGGAGGTCTCTGCCGATGAGTTCTTCATCGGACCGGAAATCGACATCACCCGCATGACCTCGCTCGAAAAAGGTGAGATCTTGCTGGGAATCCGCGTTCCCGGGAAATGGGCTGGTTCGAAACAGTACTTCGAAAAGGTGTCCGACCGAAACGTCTGGGACTTTGCGCTGGTGAACATTGCGATGGCGGCACGAATGGACGGCGGAACGATCGCCGATGCCTCGATGGTCTGCGGCGCAGTGCAGTGTACGCCAAGGCGCCTCGGTGAGGTCGAGGACCTGATCCGAGGTGAGTCGCCCGGAGGCGACCTCGAAGCGCTGGTGAAACGCGTGGCCGCAAGCGGCGCGCAACCGCTGAACTTCAACCATTTCAAGATCCCGATGATGCAGAACCTCGCGGCGCGTGCGGTTCGCTCACTTGGCTGACGCATGGAGGTGCTGCGCTACTCGCAGGATGTCTTCGGACAGAAGATGCTTGTGGGAATGAACTGGGAGTTCCTTTGGGTACCGGTCGCCGCGGCGGCGGCGGCCATTCTCCTGCATCTTCTTTTCCGGGCTCTACGCCAGCCGGGCTAGTCACCAGGCCCGGCAGGCAGGTTTGTGAAATAGCACACCGTATGGCGGATGAAAGATCTGGCGGAAGTGCCCGGCACGCAGGTGTCAGGCACCGGCTTCCGGACCGTTTGTTTCATTGGGTCATGGCATTTTCGGTGATCGTGCTCGGTGTCACCGCATTCCTTCCGATTATCGGGATCCGATTCGAATGGGTGCCCATGCACTGGATGGCAGGGGTCGTCCTGACGCTCGCGGTGCTGTTTCACCTCTACAGGGTTTTTTTCGTTCACGGACTGGGCAACATGATGCCCGGTACCGATGATGTCCGCGAGATCGGGCGGGATTTTCGCGGGAGAGACCATTCCGGGCTGTCCGAAGCGAAGTTCGACGCACTTCAAAAGGGATATCACGCCGCGGCATCGGTAACGGTCCTGGTGGCGGTTGCGACCGGACTGCTCATGCTGGCAAAGATCGACACGACATTCTGGCGTCGCGATCCATCGATTCTTTCCGACCAGGCATGGGGCATCGTGTACGTCCTCCACGGGGCTTCGGCGATGTTGCTCCTTTTCCTTTTCATTATCCATGTTTACTTCGCGTTCCGACCAGAGCACCGCGCATACCTGATCTCCATGCTTCAAGGTGAGGGGCCGGAACACGCCCGGAAGGATTCCAGATGAACGATACTGTCCAACAGGCCGCAAAAATGCGTGACGCATTCGATGTCATCGAGGAATCCTACGAATTCATGCTGGCATATGCCGCACAGGGGCGAAAGCGCGAACTCGGAGAGGGCGGTGGCGAAAGCCAGATACGACAATACCTCAAGCGATTTCTCGCTGCCTTGTCCGATCTCGACGACGCGCTGAGCGAAGGCATCGGCGGTCCGCCGGGGTCGGAATTCAGCGCCCGTTTCCGGCGCGATGTCAGGGTGATCCGCTCGGTCCTTGAAATGCTTCTTTCCCGACCCTCGATCTCGTCCGACATGATCGACAATACGAACGGGCTTATCGCACTGCGAGCTCTGCTGACGGATATCTTTTTTGTTGACCAGGCGGTATTGCCCGACCGCCATGGCGATGCTTCATGAATTTGTCGTGAAACGCCAGGCAAGATGATCGCGCGGAAGCTTCGGTACGTAATTGAAGGTTTCGCCACGACCGCGAATTCTGAACAATTCAGTCAATACATCAGCGACGTGAAAACGCGGCCGTTCCCATCGCCCGGCGAAAAACGCCAGGTCTTTTATCCAAGAACGGAAAAGCTGCTCTCCATATTGATCTCGCGCTTGCGCGAATAGAATCCGACATCCATCCTCTTGCCGATGTAGGGTAGTTCGAACTGCAACGGATTGCTGTCGTGATCGTTCCCGTTTTCGCACCAGGAAATCAGTTCCGCCATCATTTTTCCCGCGATCGGAGCGTTCTTGTACTGGTTTCCACTGGACCCGATCGCCATGTAGAATCCGGGAAGTGACGAACAGTCGTATATGGGAATCCAGTCGTCGGACACGTCGTACAGGTCCACGACACCCCTCATGCGACTCGGAATTCCGAGGGACGGTACGCGCTGGGCATAGCGTAGAGCCTGGTGGGTCCACTGGTCCGTAAAGTTGCGGTCGTAGGTTTCGGGATCCACCCATTCGCGCGGGTCGCATTCCGGGTCCTCGGACCCGATCAGGATGAAGTTGCCCTTCTCGGGCCTGACGTAACATCCGATGTCACTGTCTGAAATCACGATTCCGCCATTGTAGAAGTCGAATCCGTCCGGCGCCGGCACGTGCGCCACCTCTTGCTTGAGCGCCCTGGTGGAAATCGTCATCTCCTCCAGGACGCCTGCCATCGCGTTGACTTCGGCCGAATACGGGCCCGCGACATTGACAACGACCGGGGTGTCGATTTCGCTGCCGTCATCGAGGCTCACTCCGCTCACGCGCCCCGCCCGGGTGAGAATTCCGGTCACCCTGCGGCCGAAAACGAACTGCCCGCCATTCATCTCCGACGCGTACTGCAGGTTTTGAGCCGATAACGCCGGGTCCGTGACATAACCGGCCGTCGGCCAAAAGATCGCGCCTTCGATACGGTCGCCGTTCGGCTGGCCGAAATCCGGATCGTCCATGCGACGTGCCGGCGCAAAACTCTGAAGATCGTAGATTGGCAGCCTGTCAACGATGTGTCCGGAATCCCATTCTTCGTACGGAATCCCCAGTTCATCGCAGATAGCGACGTGCTTGTTCAGGTTTCCGTTCTGCCCGGTCCGCATGACCATGCAGCCCGTTTCGCGGAACTCGGCCGTGCCGCGAGGATCCTCGGCGCCCAGGTAGTCTGTCCAGTCGCGCCAGTAATGGTATCCCTCGAAGGCGAAGGCCGTGCCGTCATGGGTCGAATAGTGAACCCGGATTATGGCGCATGATCCGCTGGTCGGCCCGTGGCCGGCCGCCAGGTTCTTGTCGATCGAGATCGTCCTGAATCCGCGCCTGTTCAACTCGAGCGCAATCGCCGTGCCGATGACGCCAGCCCCGATGATGACTGCATCTGCCGCCTTGGTCATCCTTGCCCTCCCTTGCCTGGTTTCAACGCGTCCCCCGTCGTCTGACTGGATTCGTTCCCGCGCTCGGTCAATCGCCGAGGTGGTCCGATGCTGTCCTCGTTCTCATGCCGCGTCATGTCTGTCGGGCGAACGCGACTTTAACCTGCACCTCTGCCGGGAGACCCTACATATTTCGAGATCAGCTCCTGCTCAACATCCGTTGCATCGCGCGCACCGAGGACGATGCCGCGTCTCTCCGACTTCCCCCGCATCGCCTCGACTTCATCATCGGAGCGCGTCGTGCGTTGGGACATTCGTCGCGCCCACTGCCCCAGCCGCTCATACATCATATCCCTGACCTTCGCATGGTGCGGACACTCGCCAAGGTCCACGAACTCGTCCGGGTCGGTCTCAAGATCGAACAGCATCGACCGCATGCCGCCCTCCGCGTGAACGAACTTCCAGCGTTTGTCCGCGACCATGAACAGCCTGGCATCGCGGGGAGAAAGTCCGAGTCTCGCCGCGATCGGCGATACCGAGTAATCTTACTCGCTGATCACGTAATCCCTCCACGAATCCAGTGCTTTCCCGCGAACGAATGGCAACAGGGATCGACCTTCGACGATGTGGTCCGGAACGGCACCTCCTCCGGCCTCGACGAAAGTCGCGACCGTATCGATCGACTCCACGAGTGCATCGCAGATGCTGCCGCGCGTGGAGTCCGCCTCTCGATCCGGATCATAAATGATCAGGGGGACCTTGACCGACGCCTCGTGGAACAGGTTTTTTTCCCCAAGCCAATGATCACCCAGGTAATCGCCGTGGTCGGAGGTGAGAACGATCATGGTGTCTTCCATTCGACCCGACACTTCCATGTGGTCCAGCAACCGGCCGAGCTGGTCGTCGCATTGCTTGATCAACCCCATGTACGCGGAAATGACCCTTTCCCGGACTTCCTTCTGGCTCAGCGCCTTGCTGATCGGGTTCCGGGTAAATGCGGCGTAAACGGGGTGCGCGTTTTCGAGTTCCGCATGACTCCGGTGAACCGGAACGATCTGGTTCCCGCCGTACATGTCATGGTATGGAGCCGGCGCGATGTAAGGCCAATGCGGCTTGATGTAGGACAGGTGGCAAAGCCAGGGTTTCGACGTCCCGCCGACGTGCTTGTCCAGGAACTCGATCGCGCGTGATGTCAGCCAGGGTGTTTCCGAGTCCGGCTCCTCGACATTGGCTTCCCGGTCCGCGTTCATGAGCAGAAACCCGCTCGCCATGTTGGAGTCCTCGTCAATGCCGGCATTGGCGTAATCATGCCAGGGGTTTTCACCGGCATAGCCCTTCGAATTCAGGTAGGCGTTGTACGGCGACCGGCCGTCATCGTAGTAACCGTCGGGACCATGGGCCCAGAGACCATCGTCCCTGACAAAGACGTCGAACCCGCACTCCGACACTCTCGCACCGACAATGCTGTCCGGTTCGAGCCCCAGACGCCGCATGCCCTCGGCATCAGCCCTCATGTGGGTGCGGCCGACGAGCCAGCAGTCCATCCCGATCCGGCGCAAGTGGTCGCCAAGGGTCAATTCCCCCACCTTGAGGGGGAACCCGTTCCATTGCGCTCCGTGGCTATGGGCATAGCGGCCGGTGTAGAACGACATCCTGGAGGCGCCGCAGATCGGTGACTGGACGTAACATCGGCTGAATCTCACGCCCGTCTCTGCAAGCCGGTCCATGTTCGGTGTTTCCAGGAATGGATGCCCGGCACACGACAGGTAGTCGAACCGCAACTGGTCATACATGATGAACAGGATATTCCTGGCGCGTCCCGGCATCGAGCCCCCCCCTGTTAACCCGGGTCGGCCGTCCGTGCGGCTGTCTGCTCCGCGCGCACGCGCGGGAGGTCGAGACCGATTTCGGTGTAGAACCTGAGCGCACCCGGATGCAATTGAACACCCGGGCCATCAAACGCACCTTCCAGCGTGACCCAATCCATGTATGGCGCCTCCGAACGAAACCGCTCGATGTTTTCCCAGAAAGACCGTGTCATTTCGTAGACAAGCTCTTCGCTGAAATCCATTCGCGCGAAAACACCGGCATTCGTCGCAACCGTGTAGACCGGTTCCGAATTGACGACGCGTCTCGAGTACACGTTCTCCGGAATTTCCCTAAGCCTGCCCCCGACCGAGTTGACGATCTCGCTTGCCCGTACGGGAAGCGGCCCGGTTTCCTCCGGTGAAAGCCCGAGCAATCGCACACGGGTTCTCCGGGCGATCCGTTCGACCTCCGGAAACGGCGGAATACCTGCCGTGACATAGACTTCGATTTCGCGGTTGCGGAACGATCGTCTTGCCGAAGCAGGATCCGCCTTGTGGATCACGAAGTCGATCCCTGGAACGAGACCGGTTACGGCCTCGATCCATTCAAGCGCCATGTTCCTGACAACCGAGCCAGGCGGGCCCGGATAGACCCGGCTCCTCCGCAAATCCGGCAACCGCCTGATGTCGCTGTCAGCGTGAACGACGAGATGCCACGCAGCGGCGGGGAACCAGAATACCAGGCCGAGGTTGCGGCTGAGATCGGGTGCATTCCGGAGCCAGCCGAACACCCCCTGCCCTTCGATCATTTGAAGCAGGATTTCCGGCGAGGACAGGACGACGTCGCGTTGCCCTCTTGCGGCCTCGACCATGTGTATCGCCGCGTTCGTGCCATGAGAAACGCTCACGCGGGCCCGGCCGGAATCGATCTCCGCGAAGGACAGCAGGAACGCCATCACCTGGTCGGTCGAAGACCCGGGTGGCCCGGTAACTGCGCGGACCGGCCCCGACGCGTCTCCGGCGCCCGCCGAAATCGTCCCCCCAATGACCAGAACCAGGGCCAGGAAGAAACATCCGGCCCGCCGTTGTCGATTCGAAATCCCGGCAGGTGGAGCGAACGGTTTCAAGTCTTGCGCTTCGTCAACCTTGCGGGTCCAGGCGAATTGCACCCTGGCTGGCATTTCCAACCAGTGCCGCATACGCCCTCAGCGCCTTCGACACCTTGCGCTTGCGCGGTTTTTCGGGCCGCCAGCCGGAAGGGCACGCGGCGTCCTTTGCCGCCCGGCGTTCGGCAAGTTCTTCCGTGGTCAGGCGAACATTGATTTCGCGATTCGGGATGTCGATGTCGATCATGTCGCCTTCCCGGATCAGTCCGATGGTGCCTCCCTCCGCCGCTTCGGGAGACACATGCCCGATGGACAGGCCCGACGTCCCTCCGGAGAACCGGCCGTCGGTAACGAGGGCACAGGCCGCCCCCAGCTTCATCGATTTCAGGTAACTGGTCGGATACAGCATTTCCTGCATGCCCGGGCCGCCCCGGGGACCTTCGTAGCGGATCACCACGACATCTCCTGCCGCGACGTCTCCGCCCAGAATCCGTTTGACCGCCTCATCCTGCGACTCGCAGACAATTGCCGGCCCGGAAAACTTCAGGATGTTTTCATCCACCCCGGCCGTTTTCACGACGCAACCTTCATTGGCTATGTTTCCGAACAACACCGCGAGTCCGCCGTCCCGTGAAAACGCATGCGCCGCGCTCCGGATGACGCCATTCTCCCGGTCCAGGTCCAGGTCCGTATACCTCCGGTTCTGCGAAAACGCGGTCTGGGTCGGAACACCGCCCGGGGCGGCCAGAAACAGGTTGCAGACCGCCGAATCCCGCGAGTTCGCGATGTCCCAGGTATCGAGGGCCTCGCCCAGGCTGGCGGAATGAATCGTCGACACCGACCGGTCGATGAGGCCGGCCCTGTCGAGCTCTCCAAGGATGGCAAAGATCCCGCCAGCGCGATGCACGTCTTCCATGTGCACATTGGAGACGGCCGGCGCGACCTTGCACAGGCAAGGCGTGTGACGCGAGAGGGCGTCAATGTCTTCGAGGGTAAAGTCCACCTCGCCTTCATGGGCAATGGCAAGAAGGTGGAGGATCGTGTTCGTCGAGCCGCCCATCGCGATATCGAGCGACATCGCGTTCCTGAACGCGGATTTCGTCGCGATTCCGCGGGGCGTCGCACTGGCATCACCGTCTTCGTAGCGACGCCGTGCCAGCGCCACGATTCGCTGGCCTGCCTGGCGAAAGAGAGACTCGCGGTCGGCATGGGTCGCAAGGACCGAGCCGTTGCCGGGAAATGCAACCCCCAGGGCTTCCGCCAGGCAATTCATGGAATTGGCGGTAAACATCCCCGAACAGGAGCCGCAGGTCGGACAGGCATTCCGCTCGTATTCGGCGACTTCCTCGTCCGACAGGTCGGGGTTTGCCGCCTGAACCATGGCATCGACGAGATCGACGGCCCGTTCCTTGCCCTTGACGACGACCTTCCCTGCCTCCATGGGCCCGCCCGAGACAAAGATCGCCGGTACGTTGAGGCGCATTGCCGCCATCAGCATGCCCGGTGTGATCTTGTCGCAATTGGAAATGCAGACCATGGCGTCGGCACAATGGGCGTTGACCATGTATTCCACGCTGTCGGCGATGACTTCGCGGGACGGCAATGAATACAGCATTCCATCGTGTCCCATGGCGATGCCGTCATCCACCGCGATGGTGTTGAATTCCTTGGCGACGCCTCCCGCGTTCTCGATTTCACGGGCGACGAGCTGTCCCAGGTCCTTCAGGTGAACATGGCCCGGCACGAACTGGGTAAAGGAGTTTACGACGGCGATGATCGGTTTTCCGAAGTCTCCGTCCTTCATTCCGGTCGCCCGCCACAGTCCGCGCGCCCCGGCCATGTTGCGCCCGTGGGTCGTTGTGCGAGATCGATAAGGTATCATAGCCATGACCACTGTCTCCGATTGCGTTCAATCACCGGCACCTGCACAAGGTTGCCATTGGTATACAACAAATGCGCAGGAATTCGAATCCGCTGCCTGCGCCGCATGCGCGACCACCGCGCGTGTCACCCGCCGGACCGGCGAAACAGGGAAGCAAGGCTCCGCCAAAGCGAACCGACCATTCCCGCACCGTACCGGAACATCGATCCCAGCCGTTCCAGAACCGGTGCAATCCGGCGAACATAGAACCGCCGCGTGACCCGGTACAGAATGAAAAACAGCACCGCAAGAACCGCCAGCAGGATGAGGCTGAACCACGGAATCGTCGATACGTCGGGGCCGGACACCTTTTCGATGGATATGGCGTTCGGGTAGATCGTCAGGAATTCGCTACGCCAGCCATAATGTGTAATGGCTAACCAGACAGGATCCTCTTCCGTGCTCGCGAGGGTCTTTGCCTCCGCATTCAGGTTGGCGCTGTCAACCTTTAAGTATGGCGGCCAGCCAAATCCGGTGTCCTCATTGCGATAGACCATCAGGCTGCCGTCGGGCATCGCCGCATCGATGAAAAACACATCGCGCGTTTCGAGGTTGGCGGTTCCGGCGGGGGATTTCGCCCAGAAAATGCTGGTCAGGCCGAAATCGACCCGGCGCTCGTAGCCATCGATGATCCTGGCGATGTCCTTTTGGGGAAGCGTATAGTGCAGGAACGCCGCAAGGATTGCGAACAGGACGGCATGGGGAATGAACCGCACCAGGTACCGCATGATTCGAACTCCTCTGACGTGATGCGCCTGACAGGCACTGACCGGGGCTGGTTGTTTACACGTTTGGCGTCATGGTCGATAGTGCGGCATGTCGAAACGCGGGTTGGCAACCATGCAATGGAGCGGGATCACGGATCGATGGCACGAAACCCGGCTTCCCTGATTCGATTCGGAGACGCAGGTTCTGGCCCCTGGGTGGTCACGTGAAGCCGGGGCCGCACAATTTGATCACCGATGTCGACGGAATTCTTGTCGGAAACGCATCGGACGCAACGCTCAAGTCCGGGGTCACGGTCCTCACGTCGGACCGACCGTTCACTGCGGCGGTCCATGTCATGGGTGGCGCTCCGGGAACCCGTGAAACCGATCTGCTCCATCCGTCGCGGCTGGTGGAACAGGTTGATGCACTCGTCCTCTCCGGAGGATCCGCATTCGGTCTCGACGCGGCATCCGGCGTAGCTGATGCCCTGATCGAAGTCGGCCGGGGGTATCCGGTCGGAGACATCAGGGTCCCGATCGTCCCCGCCGCCATTCTCTTTGACCTCCTGAACGGAGGGGACAAGGACTGGACCTCGAACCCGTACCGCGACCTCGGCTGGCAAGCATTCAACCAAGCGAAGGAACAGTTCAGTCTTGGGTCGGTCGGAGCAGGCACCGGCGCGACGACGGCAAACCTGAAAGGGGGCCTTGGATCCGCATCGCTTGAGCTTGACGACGGTCTCGTGGTCGGAGCCCTGGTGGCCGCCAATCCGGTCGGCGCGGTCACGGTCCCCGGCAGCAGCCGGTTCTGGGCCGCGCCGTTCGAGATCGATGGTGAGTTCGGGGATGCCGGCCTGCCTCGGACCGCACCGCTTCCCGAGCAGACATTCCTGGGCAAGCACACCATTCCGGATGAAATGGCGAATACGACGATCGCGATTGTTGCCACGAACGCCGATCTGACCCGGGGCCAGGCAGAACGCGTGGCCGTTTCCGCCCATGACGGAATGGCACGCGCCATCGTTCCTTCCCATACTCCTTTCGACGGTGACCTGGTTTTCGCGGCAGCGACTTCGACGCGGTCGAGACTGATCACGCCGACCGATCTCCTTTCCCTCTGCCACGCCTCGTCGCTGTGCCTGGCGAGGGCTGTTGGCCGGGCCATCCGATACGCAAAACCCGAACCTGGCGACATACTCCCGTGCTGGAACCAGGTCTGATTCTGGAGTCCTGACCTGCAAGCAGACCGCGTTGCTGGTCCCTGTTCGAAGGGTCAAGTTCGTTCTCAGGCGCCGCCTCCGAACACCGAAACAGACGAATTTAGCATTCGACAATCCTGTCAATTTTGAATTCGCCGTTGTTCTGCGGATGCTCAAGGCGGATTGGATCGGATTTCCCGGGCTGAGTCCGATGCAACGGCATCAAGGCCTCTGTGGATCATAGGTAACGCCTCTTGCGAAGCGTAGGTGGCGGACAGGTGAGGTCTATGTCTATGGCGGAATGCGACAGATCGCGCCCGAATAGACTGATTGCGGGATTGGGGTCGCACGTGCTGTGCTCCGGGCGTCAACCCGTGATTTCATAGCGTCGGATGATGTCAGGGTCAGGCTCGACCCCAAGCCCCGGACGACCGGGGACGAACACGTACCCGCCCCGAGACTTGACTTGGCCCTGAATGTTCAATGGCTCAGGCAGCAAGTCGTCGCGGAACACGTTGTGCGTCGTGTCAAATTCCAGCATCTGCTCGCACGGATTGAGCCCGCCGGGCAGGGCTGGCATGGCGGCCAACAGGTGCAGGTTTGCAGCCACGGCGATGGCCGAGCCCCAGACATGATTGATTACCGGGGTGAAATGTGCATGCGCGAGTGCCAGAACCCGCAAGTACTCGCTGATTCCGCCTAGGGCACAGACTTCCGGCTGGGCAATGTCGAGCCCTCGATACTCGAGGATCCGCCGCCAGCCCCAGCGATTGAACTCGGCCTCTCCTCCCGCGATGTTGGCCTTGAGCCCGGCACGCAGTTCCCGGTAGCCCTCGAGATCCTCCGGCGCGACCGGTTCTTCGAACCAATAGGCGCCGAGTTCCACCAACGCTCGCCCGACATAGAACGCATCTGAAGTCGTGTAGCAGCGATTGGCATCGACCATGAAACTCCCCTTGCCGGCCACGCCCGCCGCGACCGATTCGCAAAGATTCCCATCTGCCCTCGGCCCCAGTCCGACCTTCATCTTGGTGGCCCGGAAAGGGGCCGGCAGCCGGGACCGGATGTTCCGTCAGTTGCAGGTGCTCACAGCCAGAATTGTCTTCGAAACTTGGAAGTCGCTGCCCGATGTTGTCGCCGACAAGGCCAAAATCCCACCCTGCCCCAGTGGCGGGCAACCAGCTGAGGCCTCGTCCCCACAGGGATTACGAGGAGGACCCGAAAAGACAGACAGGCCAAGCCATAATGAGGATTGCCGATAGCAAACGAATCGGCTTGTGTTTCCCGGTCGGGATAAAGCTGGAATTACGCGCTCGTCGATGTGGGAAAGGCATTCATCGCTGCTTCCCACCATCATACGGATTGATCCTGTCAACGGCTTTTGCCATCCTGTCGAGACTACCCCGCAATATTGCAGGCGGACAACCGAAGTTCATTCGCGCCCAGTTTTCGTATCCGGCTCCGAAATCCGCGCCGTCACTCAGTGCAACTTTTGCGTTTTCGAGAAAAAACTTGTGGGGCGGCGTCGGCAAGTCATACCGGCCAAAATCTGCCCAGCCAAGGTAACTCCCTTCTACCGGAAACATACGGGTTTCGGGCATGAGCTTCCCAACAAATGACCGGAGCAAATCCCTGTTTTTCTCGAGTTGTCGTGTGACGGCCTTCCGCCATTTTTCGCCGTTGGCATAAGCATACTTCATGGCAACAAGTCCCAATATGTTCACGCTGTCGACCATCCCGGATCGGGCAGCAACAAACTGCGAGCGCATCTCGGCATCGGGAATGATTGCGAAGGCGGCCTTTAGGCCCGCAATGTTCCAGATCTTGCTTGCGGCCATCAAGGTTATGGTTTTGTTTTCGATTTCTCGTGACAAGGATGCAATCGGAACATGTTCACGGCCATCCAATGTAAGTCCGCAGTGGATTTCATCGGAAATGACGACCAAGTTGTTTCGGAGACAGGTATCTGCAAGGTCCTCGATTTCGCTCCGGGTCATCACCCGCCCGGTTGGGTTTTGCGGATTGCACAACAGCAGAGCATTCGCCTGGACCGCGGCACGCTCCAGCTGCGCCGGTTCCGAACGCCAACGACCCTGACCATCGGGCTGGAGTGGAACATCGAGCCGCCGGAGTTGCCAGAAATCAGGCGCGTCCAGCAAGGGCTTGTATACCGGCGTTTCGAGAATTACCCCGTCGCCGGGCTCCAGAAAAGCACGAAGAGCCATGTTGAAACCGGGCTCCACCCCGGGAAGGAACACTAGCGCATCAGGTTCGATTCTCCAGCCGTAGTCGCGAAACATCGCGTCCACAAGGGCGCCCCGGAGATCGTCGGTGGGAATTCCGTAACCCAGCATCGGATGATCGAGCCTTTCTCTGATCGCCGCAATAATTCCGGGGTCTGGAGCGAAATCCATGTCCGCTACCCACATCGGCGTCACATCAGGCGCGTAGCGTGACCATTTGGAACTCCCCGTTCCAAGCCTTTCAATTACGGTCTCGAAATCAATCGCCATCAATTCCATTTGCCTCGGATCATGTCGACATCGACTTGGGCACGGGGTTCCGTTACACAACTTGTGGACCAACAGGAAACAGGAAATAGTACTACGACGATCTTGTTGGCCTGCCCACGGCCAACCGTGTGATCCACTTCCAATGTTGTTCGAGCCATTCGGGCAAGCAATTGGGTTCTATCATAGCGATGGTGGTCGGGATAGCACAGGGCTGGTGCGAAAACTTCGCGGGGACCCGCGTGTTTGTTATCCGCGTCTGTTTCCCCAGGGGCACCATCTTTCCTCCAGTTCAGAACCGGCTCGCACACTTTCCTCGATCTGGATGTTTCCGTTTGGTTTCCCAACGCTATGCACATCAACTCTGGAACGGACAATGGCAGCATACGATGGGGGCGGGAAACTCTGAAGTCCGGTACGGGCCAAGCGGGCCGGACCAACGCAGACGGTACCGGGCGAGAACAGGTTGTCCGCGACGGTCAGCATTGACCAAGGCGGTCGCCTGCCCGTTTGATGAAGCGTCTGGGGACGGTCTTTTCTTTGCCATGTTCAGGTTGGATTGCTTCGTCGATCGTCAGGAACAAGGCAATTTGCAGTTGTCTACAGGCAGAAACTCTTGGACGGGCCAAGATCGCGCAACCGACGTCATGAATTCAGGCGAATGGAGTGATTGCAGTTGCCGGGACTCTCCTGACTTCAACTGCTTCCAGTAAATTGCCTTGCCTCCACGTGAGGACCCTTGAACCAGCCTTTCGTATGGCGTGGAACATACCGGCCGACCCCTGGTTGATTGCAAATCTCCTTGCCGTCCCATCCAAGTCCCCCACGAAGATAGCTTCGTGCTACACGAACAGAGAATTCCCGGCCGTGAAAGGGACTCCAGTGCAAGCCGTCATGGGCCATGGCCTCGTCCCAACTGAATTGCCCCCTCTCGAGAACTGTCAAGTCAGCGTCAAGCCCAACGGCGATTTGGCCTTTCCGATCATCCAATCCAAAGAAACAGGCCGGGCGTTTGCACAATTGTTCAACTGTCAGGCGCACTGCATCAAGCCCGCGCCTTTCGGCGCTTGTGAAAAAGGCAGGCAGCAAGGTTTCAACTCCGGGAATGCCGGCACCTGCATCAAAGATGGTTCCGGTCAGCTTGTTGTCGATTGGCCAACTGGAATGGTCGGACGAGATGAAGCCAACCTTGCCGGACTCGATTGCTTCCCAAAGCGGTTCGATCTGACCTGGTCTAATGGGCGGGTTCACCTTCATCCTGGCCCCCAAGGCTTTTCCATCGCTCTCTGGATCGAACCACAGGTAGTGGACGCAGAGTTCGCCGGTGGCCCGCGCCCCGAGTGCGGAGAAACTCTCCACGAGATCAAATCCGGCACGCGTCGACAGGTGAACGATGTGCACGTGTGCTCCGGTTGCCAGGCCGAGCGCAAGAAAATGGCTGGTTGCAGCCAATTCGGCCGCGGTCGGTCGGCTCTCCGAATGGGCAGAGATTCCGCTCAGACTATTGGCACGCGCCCGTTCAATCCGCGCGAGCACGATTTCTTGGTCTTCATTGTGCAGGCAAAGAGGGAGGCCACCGTCAGCAAGTACTTCCAGCAGGTCGAGCCTCAGGTCAGAGGAAATCCGCGGGAATCTGGTCGGACTGCTTTCAAAAGAGGAAATCTTGAATCCAACGACACCACCATCAATCAACGCGTCCAGGTTAGCTGTGCCGGTGTCCGACGTTGCCGTTCCGTATAGAGCCACGTCAGCGTGAGCGTAGTTCTTGATCGCATCAATCTTGGCGTTCAGGCGACTCGCCCGATCCAGCGGCAACGGGTTGTCATAGGGCATGTCCACGAGCGTTGTTACGCCGCCGGCTATCGCAGAGCGAGTCGTGTCGCCCAGACCTTTCAGACCTTTGTAGCTGCACGAGTGGGTTTGACCGTCGACTACGCCAGGCAAGACAAGGGCATCGCCTGCGTCATGTACCTCGGTTGCGCCAGGTGGTTTTCCGGAGCCGATTTCGGCAATCCTTCCGTCCTTGACGGCAACCCACCCATTCTCGATCAGATCGCCCCCTGCCACGATCTGTCCGCAAAGAACCAAGTCCATCCTAACAGCCTTCCCCGAAATAACCCATGTCCAGCTGCGCCGCGGCGGTTGCGACAGCGGCTTGAACAGGATCGACTACCGGCACGCCAAGAACTGTCTGGAGGCGACCGCGTTGCATTCCCATTCCGGCGCAACCGAGTATAACCACGTCCGCGCCATCCCGGTCCCTTAACACCGTCCCTGTTTCAATGACCGCCCGTGTGATGCCCCCTTCGGTACTTGCTTCCGATACGCTCATGTTTACCGGCCTGTCACCGGCAAGTCGCCGCACTATCTCGAGTTTCTCGATATGGCGCGCGTGTCTCGAAATCGAGGTCGGGCTGAGGGAGATCACGCCAAAACGCCTGCCAAGCAGAAGGGCTGCGTAGTAAGCGGCTTCGGCGATCCCGATTACAGGAACAGAGACAAGGTTCCTCGCTGCCTCTACGCCGGGATCTGAAAAACAGGCGACAACAACTGCGTCGGCACTACAATGCTGGACATGGTCCAAAACCATTGGCACCACTTCTTCGACGTGGGCATCCGACTCGATCCCTACCGGGGCCGTCGGAATGTAACCGCACGTGATCCTGTGCCTTGTGACGGCGCGGAGCGGATGAACGCACCTGTCGATGGAGGCTGTCACACGGGCCGATCCGTTCGGATTGAGGACGAAGATCTCTCGCATGGGGTGTCCTTCGAACGCGCAGCGACTGCAGGCTAGCGCTACCGCGTCATGACAGATTTGCGTTGCAACAAGTCATTCTTCCTTCCGCAATGCATGCCTCTGGCCGATCCGGAACACGATCCGATTGCCCAGTGCAGCGCTCAAACGCCGCGGCCGGAAGTGTCCCATGATCCGGTTTCCGGGTTCCAGATCTTTCTTGTGGTCCCGGTAGCAGCCGAGATGGGGCACCAGGCGCACCACGTTGTCGTGCCGTTCCGATGCCTTCTTGATGTACTCCCGCGCAAAGTCACGCAAGAAATCGATCTCGTTGCCGGCGAATACCAGGTTCAGGTCGCAAACTGGGACCCGACGGCCAACAAGGGTCATGACCACGAAACGCCATGCGATTACTGCGTTGATCAGGATGGCCTGCAGCCGCCCACCGGCCGTGCGGAACAGCAGGATCCCCGTCCGGCAACCGGATTTCGGCTCCCGGAAGTAACCCTCGATTCTCCGGCACTGGAGGTAGAACCCCACGAACTTCGCCGCCGCCTTTGCGGAGCCGATCTTGGGCGTGCTCAACGGGTACCACTGCACCGGGTCTTCGCCCCCGGGAGGTGCGCTCTCGACGAGAAACGGACGGTAACCATAGCGCGCCCAGCAGTCCCGTTGCAGCCGGCGCAGGATTCGGGCAAGGACACGGCTTGCCAGGTACCGCAGCGCACGGAGGACCCGATCACGAACCGGCTCGGGTAAATCACGCGGTGAAGATGATCCCCGCGCCCGCCATCGTACCACCCGATCCAGCGATCCCGCCGAAACACGCAGGGCGGTGGCACCGAAGCCCGCGGCACCCGGCCAGCCATGGGTAGAGCCCACGAGGTAGCGGACCTGACTGCCAGCAAAGATCGTGATCCCTTGAGGATGAGCGCGCGATCAACGTGTTGCACAACGCGCGGTCCGGGGACGTGATCCACCTGCACATCCAGATCGCCAATTCCGGCAGGGTGCCGAGGAACCCCGACCGGTTTCGGTATGTCGGCGTCAAGTTGGCGCGGCCTGGTTTTCGCCGCGCGCGTTCGGAGCAGCCGCATCACGATGCACGAAACTTTATCGGCCAATGTCATCAATGCCTTCATGCAACGGGCAACCTGCGTGCGGCCGTTCACTTCGTCAAAGGAGAATTCCGCGCAAATGCGTCCGCCCAGGGTGCGGCGGCTGTCGAACTCCTCTTGCGACAGATGCGCTTCTGTGCGCGAAACTGCCACGTCGTCCCGCAACGGGAGGCTGATCTGCGACTGTGCCATGATCGGGCCGACACTTTGCAACAAATTTGCGCCATTCAGTCAAAACGATCACGACATGGTAGGGCTAGCTGCCTGCCATTACAAGATGACCCGGGCCAACTCGCCGGTAGTCACGTCTTGGAGGCACATATCCGGGCGGCCGGATCGGGCTTTTCAACTCGGTTGGAGGGATATCCTGTCGATGCAGCCTTCTCGCCGGGTCGGGGATTGGCACTGACGACAACAAGCGTCTGGTATAGGGGTGTTGGGGTGAACTGAAGACCATGTCGCGGGGGCCGATTTCAACAATTTCGCCGAGCAGCATCACCGCAACACGGTGACTGACACGCTCCACGACAGCCATGTCGTGCGAGATGAAAAGGTATGAAAGGCCAAGTCTCTCTTGCAATTCCATCATCAGGTTCACAACCTGCGCCTTTATGGTCGCGTCGAGCGCCGATACAGACTCATCGGCGACAATCAGCGCAGGATTGAGAGCCAACGTGCGCGCGATCGCAATACGTTGACGCTGGCCACCTGAGAATTCGTGAGGCCAGAGATTGGCCATTCCCGGTGACAGCCCGACCTGTTCGAGAAGGGCAGAAACTCTTTTGCCCGCCTCTCGGCGGGTTGCAATCCCGTGGTATATCATCGGCTCCATGATTGCTGCACCAACCCGCATTCTAGGGTTCAGGCTGGAGAACGGATCCTGGAATATCATTTGCATCGACTGGCGTTGCCGGTTCATGGCCGATACGGAAAGCGTGCCTAGATTCTGACCCGACATGACGACCTTTCCGCCACATGGTTCGACTAGGCGGAGAATGGAACGTCCCGTGGTTGATTTTCCGCAACCTGACTCTCCAACCAATGCCAGTGTTTCGCCTTGCGCCAGGTCGAATGATACGTTTTCGACCGCATGGATGCGTCCCACGACCCGCCCGAACAGGCCTTTGCGAATATCGAACCGTGCCGACAGGTTCCGGACACTCAGCAATGGAAGCGCCTGGCGGTTTACGGTGTCGCGTCGGTGAACAGGTTTGGATTTCGTGGAACAGCCAGGCAAACAATAGGGTTGAGGCGAAGATGTGTGCGCCATTTCGCCCAGGCGCGGGGCAGCAGCCAACAATGTTCGCGTATAGCTCGTTCGGGGATTCGTGAAGACTTCGCTTGTACTCCCCTGTTCCAGCATCTTGGATCGGAACATGACAACTGTCCGGTCAGCGGTTTCCGCGACCACACCCATGTCGTGAGTAATGAACAGGACGCCCATTTCCTGTTCATCCTGCAGTTCCTTGATGAGCTGAAGAATCTGGGCCTGGATCGTTACGTCAAGCGCTGTTGTAGGTTCATCCGCGATCAGCAGCCGTGGGCGGCAGGCAAGAGCGGTCGCAATCATCACGCGCTGCAACATGCCACCGGACATTTCGTGCGGATATTCGCGCGCCCGGGATGCCGCGGCAGGAATCCGGACCTTGTCCATCAATCGGACAGCCTCTCCCAGAGCCTCTCGTTTTGCCATTCCCTGATGCCGTACCAGCGACTCTGCAATTTGCATGCCTACGGAATATACTGGATTGAGGCTGGTCATCGGCTCCTGAAAGATCATGGCTATTCGATTTCCGCGAAACTGTTCCATTTCCTTGTCGGAAAGGCGAAGCAGGTCAGTTCCGTCAAGGACGGCCTGACCCGTTATACGAGTGGATTTCCGGGGTAGCAGCCCCATGATTGACAAAGCGGTAACACTCTTTCCAGAGCCGGATTCACCAACCAAGGCTACGGTTTCGCCAATCCCGATATCAAAATTCACACCGTCGACAACCGTGTTCCATCCACTAGCCTGCCTAAAGGACGCGACCAGGTCTCTGACCGAGAGGACACTCAACCTGCCGGGTTCCCCTTCGTAACTCGGCGCAATTGCTGTTTCAGTGCATGCAATTGGCAATTTCCATGTTCTGGTGATACTTGGCATAATGAAGGCAAGGGTGCGCCATGAGCAAGCAAGATTTGGGTGAATTGCGGAAAAGCGCGTTGGTCGCACCGTCTGATCTAATGAAAATGATGCAGAGTGACAGTCCGCCGTCTATTCTGGCTGTACAATCCATTTGCCCCTACACAGGCAAGAATTCGCAATGCGGCCGGTGGCTTCCGGGTGCCGTCGATGCCGAAGCCTATTCCGATTTTGCTGCCAAGGCCACCGCCACCAGCGGGGACCGCCCGTTGCCGGGAATTGACAGTCTGCAAAAGGCGGCCCGCTCCTGGGGGTTGTCCCATGACCGGGCTGTTGTACTTTATGACAGGGACCGCAGCTTGACCGCCGCGAGAGGATGGTGGGTGCTGAAGTGGGCAGGTCTCTCTGATGTCCGCGTCCTGGACGGCGGGTTGTCGGGTTGGCTGGCGGAAGATCTTCCCGTTTCACGGGAAAGAGCGAGCCCCCCTTGCAGTTCAATTTTTCTTGGAACGGGGAACATGCCCGAGTTCGGTGCGGACGAGGCGAACTCTTTCGTCAGTGATGGGGTCTTGCTTGATGCCCGAATCCGCCCGAACTACATTGGCGGCGCCCGGACAGGCGGGGATCCAAAACGCGGTCACATTCCCGGCGCAGTCAGCGCCCCTGCTCATGACAACGTAACCGACTACGGATATTTCGCAGACAGCGAAACGCTCCGGGAGATGTACCTGGGGTTTGGCATTGACGGAAATCGGCCCGTTGGGGTTTATTGCGGGGCAGGGATGTCGGCAGCCCATACCGTTCTGGCATTGGCCGCAATCGGCATCGACGCCGCCATGTATCCCGGGTCCTGGTCGCAATGGATTACCGACCCCAAGAGACGGGTACGGCGCGGAGCAAATCCCTAGCGTCAGCGAATCTCGCCTGGAGATTCCGCTCGCAGGACAACCTTCGCTGGAACGGTTCTTGCAGGCAAGTTGGGGAAGGGATCCTTGCTCCGTCCGGGCTTGAGCCGCGGTAAACACTTCGCTAGACTGAATATATTATTAACCGAATATTGCTCTACAGGCGGCGATCTTCAAACAGCACCTAGGAGGTAACAATGAAACTCAGACAAATCTTGGCCAGCGCTCTTGTCTCATCCTGCCTGGCAGTGGGCGCCACCGACGCACAGGAGGCATCAACACTGGTTGTCGCCGTTCCGTCAGACCCAAGAGGACTTGAGCCGGGCACAAACCGGGCCTGGCCGATTGGCAGCGAAATCATCCTGAATGTTTTCGACACTCTGGTTGCCTGGACGCCTCCGGAGTTCAGTGAACTGGAAGGCCGCCTGGCCAAGAGCTGGACGATATCCGATGACGGCAAGACCTTCAAGTTCGTCCTTCGAGACGATGTGATTTTCCATGACGGAACGCCGTTTGATGCTGCGTCCGTCAAGTTCTCGTTTGAACGGACCATGGAGTTAAACGCCTACGTGAAGGCCACACTTGGCCTCATCGAGAGTATTGAAGTCAACTCCCCGACTGACCTGACGATTTCGCTCTCCCGGCCTTATCCCGCATTCATGTCAATCCTTGCACAGCCGCAGTCGGCAATCGTAAGCCCGTCGGCAGTTGCGGAGCACGGCGACGATTTCACCAATAACCCGGTTGGTACCGGACCGTTCAAGTTCCGCGACTATCAGGCAGACACCCGTGTTGTTCTGGATGCGAACCCGGACTATTTCCGCGGTGCTCCGAAACTTTCGCGCTTGATTTACAGTGTGATTCCCGAAGCGTCGACCCGACGCCTGGAATTGGAAAACGGCGGCATTGACGTCATCCAGCAGTCGGGACAGCTTTCCGCGGTTCCACTCGAAGAAATGGCAGCTTTTGCGGAAAACCCGGATATCCAGATTCTGGAGAGTCCTAGCCAGATCATTCGGCAGCTGGAATTCAACAATTCGCATCCCGACAGTCCGTTCAACGATGTGAGGGTCCGCCGCGCGGTTGCTCACGCAATCGACTACGATGGGCTGCTTTCCGGCATCTTCGGTGGAACCGCAAGCCGGGTTTACGGGCCATTGACGTCAAATAGCTGGGCCTTCAATCCAAAAGTTGCGGAAATGGCACCCGGTTACGATCCGGAAAAGGCCAAGGCACTGCTTGCGGAAGCTGGCGTCAATCCCGCCGACTGGAACCTGAAGCTCTACAGCTTTCAGGGATCGCTATGGGGTGCATTAGCCACCTTTGTACAGGCCAATCTCGCGGATGTGGGCATCGACGTCGAGATCGCGCAGACCGAGTTTCCGACCTACCGGGCGCTTCATACCAGCGGTGAACACAAGATCGCTCTTGATGGAAGACAACCCTGGTACAACGACCCGGACGCCCATATCACGATTGGCTACTATTCTGGACTAGCGGACAGCGCCATGACGTTCCGGATGCCGGCTGACGAGGCTCTTGATGAACTGATCCTCTCAGCTCAGCAGGAGGCAGACATGGATAAGCGCCGGGGCCATTATTTCGAGATTCAGGAACATCTCGTAAACCGGGTGCCGGGCGCGTATCTGTTCAGTCCGAAGCTGATTGTCTTCGCGCGATCCAATGTCGACGGGCTGGTCGTAAACAGCGCACCACCGTTGAATGAATATTGGAGCGTAACGAAAAACTGAGTCTGTAGATTGTTGAGCCAGCCCTCCAAGAGGGCTGGCTCCTTCGATCCACGAAACTGCCCCCGCCTCAATGTTCGACTTCATGGTTCGGAGGTTGCTGGCGCTGATTCCTGTGCTGTTCGTGGTTCTGGTGATTGTTTTCTCCCTGGTTCGTTTTATTCCAGGGGACCCGGCGGTCACGTTGCTCGGTCCGGGCGCCACCGAAAGCCAGGTTGCCGCATTGCGCGTGCAGCTGAATCTCGATGCCCCGCTGCTGCAGCAATTCCTTGAATACCTTACCGGCCTGATTCAGGGCGACATGGGCAGGTCGCTCAAGTCCGGCAAGCCGGTGGCAGATGAAATATTGGCCCGTCTGCCTGCAACGTTGGAGATTTCAGTTCTTGCCGTGCTGATCGCCATTGTTGTTGGCATCCCGATCGGTGTCCTCTCCGCGACACGACCAAATTCCGGGTTCGATCACCTCGTCAGGGTCATTTCCCTTGTGGGTGTATCGATTCCAGCCTTCCTGCTTGCTCTGCTCCTCCAGTTGATCTTTGCAACCTGGCTGGGGATCTTGCCTGTTTCGGGGCGGATGAGCGCGTATCTCTTCGTCGAACCCGTAACCGGTTTCGCGTTGATTGACGCTTGGCTCAGCGGCGAGTCCGGCGCCATTCGAAGCGTGCTCGTCCACTTGGTGCTCCCAACCTCGGTTCTGGCGGCGTTCCTGGCCGCGACGCTTGGACGGTTTGTGCGGACGACCATGCTGGAGGTCATGACCGAGGACTATATCCGGACTGCACGCGCCAAGGGCATGACTTGGCACACGGTGATTTACGGCCACGCGCTGCAAAACTCGCTGTTGCCTGCGATCACCGTGGTCGGACTCAAGTTTGCCGAGATGCTCGGGGGTGCCATCCTGACAGAGACAATTTTTGCCTGGCCCGGAATCGGGCGGTTCATGTTCGAGGCAATCCGAAATCGGGATTATCCAGTTATCCAGGGAACGACCTTGGTTTTTGCGCTCCTGTTCATGCTGACCTCGGTGATTGTCGATATCATCCATGCGATGCTGGATCCGCGGGTCCGCAGCAAGATTAGGTAAGAACCGATGAATGACCTGATTCGGTTTTTCAGGATCAACACACTTGCAACGGTTGGGACATCTGTCCTTGCATGCCTGCTCTTGGCAATTCTTTTTGGCCCGTTTGTCGGGCTTTCCTCGCCGTTGGAACTCAACATGGCTGAAAGGCTGCGGCCGCCGAGTCCGGACCACTGGGCCGGTACCGACAGCTTTGGGCGCGACATGCTAGCACGGATCATCCACGGCGGCCGATATACATTGGCGATCGGATTGGGAGTTGTTGTCGTTGCCTTCATCGTAGGCGTTTTTTTCGGGACTCTGGCGGGATTTCTGGGCGGCATCGCAGACATGGTCATCATGCGGATTGTCGATGCCATCCTCTCTTTTCCTGCTCTTGTACTGGCAATTGCCCTGGCTGCCGCATTCGGCCCAAGCCTGCAGAATGCCATGCTGGCGGTGGCAATTACGCTGGCGCCGCAGTTTGCACGTTTGGCACGCAGCCAGGCGTTGGGCGTTTCAGTCAAACCATATGTCGAGGCTGCTGTGTCCCTAGGGTTGCCCAGATACAGGATTCTCTGGCGCCATGTCCTTGTCAACGCCATCGGACCCTTGCTGGTGCAGGCTTCCCTCAGCGTCGGCAGCGCCATCCTGCAAACGGCGAGCCTCGGATTCCTGGGACTCGGAGCGCAGCCACCTCTAGCGGAATGGGGAGCCGACGTTTCAGCCAATCTGCAATTTGTCCGTTCCAGCCCCTGGACGGCGCTTGGCCCTGGGTTCGCCATCCTGGTAACCGTTTTGTGCTTCAACCTGATCGGGGATGCGCTCGCCGACTGGTTCAACCCGCGCAGACGGAGCGAACTGTGACCGTCTGATGCTAAGTGCAACAAGAACGTCTATCGCCATGGAGCGGGTTGAGTTTCTTTCTCAGGACCGCGTGACCGACGATGCCAGCATTCTCACCCTGAAAAACTGGGTCTGTGATCCGCTGCTGCGTTGGCAGTCCGGAAAAGTCCTCCCAGGCCTGCTCGAAAAGTGGCAGTTGTCGCCTGACGGCCTATGTTGGCAGTTCCAGATTCGACCCGGTGCGAAATTTCACGACGGTACCTCCTGCACATCTTCATGCATCGCGGACTTCATCGACAACATCCTGAATTCCGTCGACATGTTCGGAATGAAGTGGTCCTATGCCCGGTATCTCGACGGCGCGGCAATCGAGACACCTGCCAGTGACATTCTCCTAGTCAGGACGGCAACACCGTTTCCAGATCTGGTCGACGTCTTTTCCGAATTTCACGTTTCTGCACTCGACGGGTCCGGTTTGCCTACACTGGGGACGGGAGGTTGGAAAGTCGTCGAATACGAACCAGGCGTCCGCGTGCGCCTGATACCCGCGTCCGGGACCGGGATGCGAGTGGATTTTTTGTCGATACGCAGTGCAGAAGGCAGGTTGACCTCTCTTCAGGACGGAACCGTGGATTGCGCGATGCAACTGGAAAAACTAGCCGTTCCGCACAGAGACCTTGATGGATTCAACTGGATTGAATCCGACGGGCACCTCTCCGTCATTGCGTTCATGAACGGTCGCTCTGGCCCGTTTGCGTGTCCCGAGGCGCGGCTGGCCGCGAATCTGGCCGTTGATCGAGATGCTCTGGTCTCGGAAGTCATGGGGGGCCTGGCAAGCCCGGCAACGACAGTGGTCAGCCCATTTCACCTCGGTTACCGGGAAGCGGGGCTCGAGCCAATCGGCCATGATCCTGCTCGCGCGCGGAGAGTACTGCTGGATTCCGGTGCGCCCACCGAGATTGTCTTGAGAAGCCCTGAGTATATGCCAGAACGTGCGCCGGAAATCGCCAATTTCTTAGCAGAAGCGTTGGGAGAAATCGGGTTCCAGGTCGACGTTCATATCGAACCGGACAGGCCCGAATACGCCCGTCAGCTCGGACGCAAGGAAATGGGAGATCTTGCAATCTTCGATTCCTCCCCGCGAAGCACTTTCCGCGTCTTGGACGACAAGATCAGCTCTGAGACGGCGTCGGTATGGTGGCAGGGCGTGGACGATTCGCGCGCAAACGACCTTTTCAATTCGGCACGAAAGACTCTTGATACCGGGATGCGCAAACGGGCGTACGGGGAATGCCTTGCGCACCTGGGCCGCCATCCGCACTGGCTGTACCTTTTTTGTCCCAAGGTCTGCATGGCTCATGCAACCGAACTCAAGGGACTTTCGCTCGATCACAGCGGCACAATCCAGGTTTGCTGAAGCTGCACCCAAAGGACACACGATGAATGCTGAATGCGCAATTACATTTTACTATTACCAAGATGTTCACGCAGTCGCTCCCTTTTATGAAGACACGCTGGGATTCGATCTTGTGCTGGACCAGGGCATGGCCCGAATCTACAGGGTGGCTGGTACCGCCTACTTCGGAATTGTTGATGGTAACAGCGGACATCTTGTTCACCAGGAAAAAAGCGCAGCCCTGTTGACTATCGTTTCGGAAGATATAGCCGACTGGCACGCGCGAATGATCGCCGCGAATGTACCGGGTCTCTCGGAAATCATGCGCGGCCGCTTTTGCGAACACTTTTTTTTTGAGGATCCGGGAGGCTATGCAATCGAAATCCAGCGGTTTCATGACCCGTTGGTCGCAGCCCTGTTCAAATGAATCTCTCCGGCAGGATTCTCTTCGATCACCCGTCGCTCGGGGCGGTAGGGCACGCTGTCGGATACTTGCCGAGGATAGTGTCCTTCAGCCACGAAGATGAAGCCGCGAAGGGCCTGCGTTCTCTCAAGAACAATCCTGGCCGCGACAGACCAACGATCCGGTTCGGTGCAGTGGAAATGGTTGCGAAGAACCGAGCAATGCTGCTTCGTGCGCCGTGCGGCGGTGGCAAGACAGTATTCGTCCAGGAGCTTGAAGCGTGCCTGAAAGGAGAAGCCAGCAACGATCCGGTTTTCAACTTGGGCCGATTGAACCGCCCTGTATGCCGCAATGATGAGGGCCTGTTCCTGTGTGAATGTTGGAGTGTGCAACTGCCGACTGTCATTTCGGTCGATCTCAGCGATGATAGCCAGTCCGGGTTTCAATTCGAACGTGGCAGGGACCATCCTGCTGTCATGGCAATTCTCGACGGGCTCGACCAACTAGCGGTGGATCAGGCCCGGCGTCTGCTTGAACGAGCCATGACTTGGCTATGTCGCAATCCGGATTCCCGACTTCTGCTGACGGGAGAAACTGATACAGTTGCAGCGTTAGATTTGCCGCCCCAACTCGCCATCCACGATCTAATTCCGGTGCCAGGCATGGAAATCAGGGCATTGTGCGAACGATTAGGGTTCAAGGAACCGGAACGGAATGTGGCGCGGTGGCCGGGTCCGTTTGCACTTTGGGCGGTCTCCGGGATTGATGCGTCACCTTGGGAACAAGTTCGTTCGCTGGTCGGAACGGACGAAACGCGACAGTTGGCGAAAAGTGCCGCGCGGGAAATCGGAAGCAATGGCCGGCAGGCTTTTTCGTTTGCTTCCAATCATATCTCCTTGGACCGCGTGTTACAGCAACGTTGGCTGAGAGACGTCCTGGCAGCCCGCCACCTGGCTTCCGAGCCAATTGACCAGATTATCTCCCGTATTTCGTTTCACAGCGATAGGTCGATTGGTTCCATAACCCGTTTCGTGCTTGATTTGCCGGTAGGTTCGGAAAAGGCAACGGCGTTGGCCCAGGAGTTGGCGACGGCAAATCCGGATCCCCGGATACTGCTGCTTGCCTCACGTCTCGTTCAAACCGGAAAGCCAAGCTCGGAAATCATTCGCAAAGCCCTAGCAGCCGGAATCGAACGTGGCGGCCTACCGACAGGCCTCCGCAGGAAATTCGGACAAGCCCTGGCGTTGCTCGGAGATCCACGCGAACTTGACAAACTGGTCAAGGTGCCTGCAGGTACATTTCGGATAGGCGGTGACATCCATCCGAATTCCCGGCCAGAGCATAACTGTTGTGTCAAGGCTTACCGCATTGGCGCTTATCCTGTCACCAATTCCGCTTACCGGAAGTTTGCGACAGCCACAAAGCGGCCATGGCGTTCGGCCGATGCGATACAACCCGAATTGGCCAACGCCCCTGCTGTCGACCTGACGTGGCATGACGCGATGGCCTATTGCGCCTGGTTGACATCAGAATGGCGGTCCGCAGACCGAATCGGCACTCAGGAGATTGTACGTTTGCCATCTGAACCCGAATGGGAGGTGGCCGCGCGTGGTTTTCAAGGATGGCATTATCCATGGGGGAAGGATTGGGCCACGGGGCATGCAAATGGAGAAGAAACGGGATTCAACGAAGTCTGTTCTGTTGGCCTTTTTCCCGAAGGCGGGTCGCCATTTGGATGCATGGATATGGCTGGGCAGGTATGGGAGTGGACAACGACGCTTTGGGGCAAGGACATGGGGACACCATCCTTTACATATCCCTATCGTGACGACGGTCGTGAAGACCTCGATGCCGGTCCCTCGTTCAGGAGGGTTCTGAGAGGCGGGTGCTTCTCAAGCAACAGGTTGAAGGCGAATGGCATCTACCGTGGAAGCCTGGAACCGGACGGCTTCTGGCGCGGAAACGGTTTCAGAATCGTTGTGGTACAGGCAGGAACAATGCCCAACCGATGGGTGTAAATTTGCCATGGTGACATTTTCTTGAACCGAAGAACCGAACGTGGAACTTGCCAGTGGCCGCATATTGTGCGACCTGTACAGTTTCACTGTTTCAACCCGGACCTGACCATGCTCGACCAAACGAACCTGACACTCCTGCTCAACGATTCCGAACTTCTCGCGACAAAGGCCTATGTTGCCGGAGAATGGATCGAGGCGGACGATGGCAGCCGATTTCCGGTCATCAACCCGGCCAGGGGCGATGTCATCGTCGAGCTTCCGGACCTGGGAATCGACGAAACCCGGCGGGCCATCGCGGCTGCCGAAGACGCGCAGAAGGCCTGGGCCGCCCGGACCGGCAAGGAACGCGCCGCCGTTTTGCGCTGCTGGTATGACCTGCTCATGGAAAACGCGGACGATCTGGCGGCCATCCTGACCGCTGAAATGGGCAAGCCCCTCGCCGAAGCAAAGGGCGAGATCATCTACGGCGCGAGTTTCATCGAATGGTTCGCCGAAGAGGGCAAGCGTGTCTACGGCGAGATCGTTCCCCCGACCCAGGCGGACAAGCGAATCCAGGTGATTCGCCAACCGGTCGGCGTTACGGCTTCGATCACTCCGTGGAACTTCCCAAACGCCATGATCACGAGAAAGGCTGCTCCGGCCCTCGCGGTTGGCTGCGCCATGATTTCGAGACCGGCAAAGGAGACGCCGCTTTCCGCGCTCGCCCTGGCCGTTCTTGCCGAACGCGCCGGGATTCCTGCCGGGGTTTTCAGCGTCGTTCCATCCACGAGGTCTGCGGCGGTCGGGCGCGAGTTCTGTGAGAACCCCATCGTTCGCAAGCTCTCCTTTACGGGGTCAACGGAAGTGGGAAGGATCCTGATGCGCCAGGGTGCCGACCAGATCATGAAAATGTCCATGGAACTTGGCGGCAACGCGCCATTCATCGTCTTCGACGATGCCGACATCGAGGCCGCGATCGAGGGCGCCATGATCTGCAAGTACCGGAACAACGGCCAGACCTGCGTCTGCGCCAACCGGATTTACGTGCAGGCAGGCATATACGATGCCTTTGCCGAAAAACTGGCGGCTGCAGCGGACAGGCTGACAATCGGTGACGGGTTCGACGCATCGGTCACGACCGGCCCCCTGATCAATCGGGACGCCGTTCTCAAGGTCGAGGAACACATCTCGGACGCGAAGACAAAGGGCGCCGAGGTCGTGACCGGCGGCAACCGTCATGCTCTTGGCGGGACGTTCTTTCAGCCGACCGTACTGACCGGGGTGACCCGCGAAATGATGGTTACGAACGACGAGACATTCGGGCCCGTCGCACCCCTGTTCCGATTCGACGACGAAGCTGACGTCATCGAACAGGCGAACGACACCATCTTCGGCCTGGCCGCGTATTTCTACGCCCGCGACCTCTCCCGGGTGCACCGCGTTGCCGAAGCGCTGGAATACGGGATCATTGGCGTCAATACGGGGATCATATCGACCGAAGTGGCGCCGTTCGGCGGTTTCAAACAGTCCGGCATTGGCCGCGAGGGATCCCGCCACGGAATCGATGACTATCTCGAGATGAAATACGTCTGCGTCGGGATTTGACGCCCGGATACACCCGGCGGTTTCCCGACGCGATCCTGTTCCGAACGAAAACGGCCCGCAATGCGGGCCGTTTGACTTGTCGTCCTGCAGACGGTCCTACTTCGATTCCTTTGCAGAACCGTCGATGGTCCGGACCGGAGAGGCGATCTCGATCCGTCGTGGCTTGAGCGCCTCCGGAACCTCGCGGACGATTTCCACGTGGAGCAGTCCGTTCTCGGTTGTCGCCCCCACGGCACGAATGTGATCCGCGAGCTGGAACCGCCGTTCGAATGCCCGGGTGGCAATTCCCCGGTGAAGATAACTGGTTTCTCCATCCGGTTTGGATTCGGGCTTCTTGCCGGCAATCACCAACTGACCGTCGCGCGTTTCGACCGACAGTTCAGCATCACTGAACCCGGCGACCGCGACGGTAATCCGGTAGCTGTCCTCACCGGACTTCTCGATGTTGTACGGTGGATAGCCGTTCGAGCTTTCGCCGGTGGCCATCGCCCGATCCAGTATGTTCGCCATGCGGTCGAAGCCGACCGTCGAGCGGTAAAGTGGTGCGAAGTCAAACGTACGCATTTCACACATCCTCCTCATGAAGCAATATGATCGTTGTGGCCCTCGCTTGGGACGGGCCGGGGTTGATGCCGGATCCCAATCCAGGCTTCCGGCACGCATTATTTGGGTAGGTGGCAGGAGAATTTCAACTTCCGGCGAAAGAAAAATCAAACGGGAAGATTCTGCGCCCGGTCGGACATCTTTTGCGGTCTCGGTCCCCCTGTTGCCCAGTCGAGGAGTTCAACCGTATGGACGACCGGGACGGGAAGCCCGGACCCGATCTGAACCATGCATCCAACGTTTCCGGCAGCGATGACTTCCGGGTTGGTTGCCGCCAGGGCGTCGACCTTGAGATCCCTGAGCTTTCGGGAAATCTCCGGTTGCAACAGGTTGTAGGTTCCGGCCGACCCGCAGCACATGTGGGCATTCGCAGGTTCACAGACCTCGAAGCCCGCGGACGCGAGCAGGGCCTTCGGTTCTTCCCTGATCCTCTGGCCATGCTGGAGCGAACAGGCGGAGTGATACGCAACACGCATACCCCTGCGCCGCGGGGCCGCCCGCGAGAGAAGGTCATGCTCCGTCGCGAACTCGGATATGTCCTTTGCGAGCGCACCAACACGGGCGGCGTCTCCAGCGAACTCGGTGTCATGGAACAGATGGCCGTAATCCTTGATCGTCGTTCCGCATCCGGAAGCGTTGATGACGATCGCATCGAGACCCCCGGCCGTGAACTCGGCAATCCAGCTTCGGATATTTCGCGCGGCCTTTTTCCGGCCGTCGGCGACTCGTCCCATGTGGTGCTCGAGCGCACCGCAGCATCCGCTGCCGCCCGGGATGACCACCTCGCATCCATGCCGCCTCAGAAAGCGGATCGACGCATCGTTGATGTCGGTATCCAGCGCCCTCTGGGCACAGCCCGTCATCAGCACGACCCTCAGGTCCCGGCGACCGAGCGCCGGGAAGACTTGCGGGTCGTCGTTCCGGCTCACGGGAGGGATCGCACCGGGCGCAAGGTTCATCATGCCGCGTAACCGGCCGTCCGGTACCAGGAACCGAAAGGGCCGGCCGAGACGGGCAAGCAGGAGGACAAGACGAAACCTGGTCGGATACGGCAGCGTCTTCCGCAGGAACCAGCGAACGACCCGGTCGGCCACCGGGCGGCGGAAATTGTCTTCGATGAATTCCCGGGCATGATCGACAAGATGCATGTAGTTGACGCCCGAAGGGCACGTGGTCATGCATCCGAGGCACGAAAGGCAACGGTCGATGTGCGTGACTGTCTTGCTGTCCGGGGGATCGCCGCGCTCCAGCATGTTCTTGATCATGTAGATGCGCCCGCGCGGGCTGTCGCACTCGTCGCCAAGGACCCTGTAGGTCGGGCATGTCGCGGTACAGAAACCGCAATGGACACAGGAACGCAGGATGGCGTTCGACCGCCGCGTCGCGGCATCCTGCAGTTGGGCTTCGGTGAATTCCGTCTTCATGGCAAGTCCGGCTGAGCTCCCATCAATCCCGGGTTCAGAATCTGCCGCGGATCGAATTTTCTCCTGAGCGCGCCGGCGACCCTCGCGAGGGGCGCCGGTTCGGGGTGGAATGCGCCAAGGGCGTTGCGTGTTTCGACCCCTCCGCGAACGATCGTCGCATGCCCCGAAACCTCGCCCAGGCAGTTCCGGACGTCGCTTTGTTCCGGCACCAGCAGCCAGACCAGTCCACCGCACCAGTCGTACAGGACCCCGATGTCCTCCGAGAATCCGTTTCGTGCCGACCGCGCAACCCGGGCGCCATCGCCAGGCCGAACCGAGACGCGCCAAACGTCGCCCGGTTTCCCGTGAAACGATTCCGCGTCCCGGACCCACCTCCATCCCGCGGCCGTCCGCGCAGGATCGGTTTCAATTTCTGCCGTCCCGAGGTCTGACAGCTGCCTGGCCAATCGTTCCGACCGGTATCGGACCGACCCGGCAAATCCTTCGATCCTGATCATGGTCACGGGATCTCCGTCGATCCCGCGCGGAGTGTGTGCGGCACCGGTCACGCCGAAGGGCGACGTGACCGCCCGCGACATGGCCGCCATCGCCTGCTCATCGGTCAGTCCCTCGATCAGCACAACCGCCCGTGCTTCCGCCCGGGGCAAGAGCTTGAACGTGACCTCCGTCAGAACGCCGAGGGTCCCGTAGCTTCCCGCAAGGAGCTTCACCAGGTCGTAGCCGGTCACGTTCTTCATCACGCGCCCACCGTTCCGGACGACCTTTCCGGTACCGTCGACGAAGGTGATGCCGATCACGGAGTCGCGGCAGGCGCCCGCCTGGATCCTCCGCGGCCCGGAAGCATTGCACGCGACAACTCCCCCGATCGACGGCTCTCCGGCCGAGGCGAGGAGGCCACGGTGGTCCATCGGCTCGAAGGCGAGCTGCTGGCCATGCTCGTCCAGCGCCGCCTCGATCTCCGAAAGAGGCGTTCCGGCTCCGGCACTGAGCGTCAATGCGCCGGGTTCATAGAGTCTGATCCCCGTGATACCGCCGGTGAGGACCGTGTCGTCGGCAGCAACCGGGTTGCCGAGCTCCTGCCGGGTTCCCCCGCCGTGAATCCGCAGGCCTGACCGGGCTGATGTAATGATCTCCGCGAGTTCGGCTGTCGTCTTCGGTTTCACGGCCCCGGTCTTTTCTCCGATACTGCCAGCGGGAATACCTTCGCCGGATTCAGCAGCCAGTCCGGATCGAAGACATCCTTCACGCGAACCTGCGCCTTGAGGTCGTCCTCGGTGAACTGGTCCGGCATCAGGTCACGCTTTTCGACCCCGACGCCGTGCTCTCCGGTCAGGCATCCACCGGATCGGACGCACAGGCGGAGGATTTCAGCCCCGAGTGCCTCCGCGAGCTCAATCTGCCCGGGTCCATTCGCATCGAACAGGATCAACGGATGCAGGTTCCCGTCGCCCGCATGAAACACATTTGCAACTTCGAGGCCGTACTCCCCCGAGAGCTCGCCGATCCTTTTCAGCACGTTGGCCAGCTCGGATACCGGAATCGTCCCGTCCAGGCACATGTAGTCGGCGATCTGGCCCATCGCGCCGAATGCGGACTTGCGCCCCGCCCAGATCCTTGCCGATTCCGCCCCGCTGCGACTCTCGCGAAGCTCGGCCGGTTCGTGTCTGCGGGCGATGCCGATGATCCTCGAAAGCTGTTCGGTGATTTCCTCATCCGAGCCTTCGACTTCGATGATCAGCAGAGCCTCGACATCCGGATATCCCGCGCCGGCAAAGGCTTCGCAGGCCCGAATGCACGGCCGGTCCATGAACTCGATCGCGACCGGGAGCACCCCGGACCGGATCACGTCCGCCACGCAGGCACCGGCGGTTTCGCTGCTGTCAAATCCAACCAGTACCGGGCGAGCGCCTTCCGGTTTCCTCAGGATCCGGAGTGTCGCTTCCGTCACCACACCAAGCTGGCCCTCCGAGCCGCAGATGACCCCGAGGTAATCGAGTCCGGGTGCATCCAGGTTCGCCCCGCCGATGTCGACGACTTCACCATCCATCATCACCATCCGGACGCCCAGCAGGTTGTTCGTCGTGACGCCGTACTTGAGGCAGTGTGCGCCGCCCGCATTCATCCCGATGTTGCCGCCGATGGCGCAAGCGAGCTGGCTCGAAGGATCCGGCGCATAGAAAAACCCGTTGGTCTCCACGGCGTCGGTGACGCCGAGATTCGTGATCCCGGCCTGGACGCGGATGAACCGGTTCCCGTAGTCGATCTCGAGGACCGAATTCATCTTCGACACTCCGAGGACAACGCTGTCCGCAGTCGGGAGGGACCCTCCCGCAAGCGAAGTCCCAGATCCTCTCGGCACGACCGGCACGCTCATCTCCGCGCAGATCTTCAGCACGGAAACAACCTCTTCCGTTGAGGCGGGGAGCACAGCGGCAAGCGGCGGGCACCGGTAGGCTGTCAGGCCGTCGCATTCGTAGGCCCTGAGTTCGTTTTCGCCGTCGATCACGGATTCGTAAGGCAAGACCTCCTTCAACCGCGCGATGACCTGGCTCCTTTTCGCCAGGACAGCAGCACTCGGGACCGGCATGTCCATCGTCACGTCTCCGTCAATTCAGGTGCCCGGATGTTCATGAGCGGCCTCTTGCGCCAATTGACCGGAACAAACCGGATGACCGTAAGAATTCTGTACTCGGGAAAACACACCCGGACAATGGGCTTGCGTCAGGACAATCGCCTTTCAATTCAAGCTGCAGTTCGGTGATTGCCGGGAATGTGACCGATTTGACGAGCTTCAACGGGATGTTTTGGCTTCAGCCTCCTGCCTTGAATTTACCATGCATTGTTTGATCTGCCTGCCATGCGCTATGCGCTATGCGCTATGCGAACCGGACTGAGGGCAGGGCAGCGGATGACGGCGAGGTTCTCCGGACCGCTTCTCTCGCGGCTGCGCAAGCCATCCACATTCATGGTGACATCAAAGCCCGGTACGGCGAATCCTCGATCCGCCGCCAGGGCCACTCGGGATGCGCCGCCATGGCGCCAATGGCTGCTCAACGACCCTCTAGCCTCCATGCGGCAACGCACGCGGCCAGGGCGGCGAGCAAGAGGAGCCAGGACGGAAACAGCGGTTGCTGCCGAACGTCGGTGACCAGGACCGCATCCCGGCGTGCGACACCGACCCAGTCGCGCCCTGCGGCTACCCTCCCCTCGCGTACGTGCCGGATATCGGGAGTCCTGTCCCGGTCGAGGCGAACGACCGCACCTCCCGTCGACTCCACCAGTCCGGACAAAAGGGCCGATGTCGCCAGCGGGTTTTCAAACTCGCGTGGCGCTGGAGACCCGACGACGGCGACCCGCACCAGATCACCCTCCCTCAAGACATGCACGCCGCTTTCAAGTCCTTCGATCCCTGCCCGCCAACGCCCTCGCGAAACCGGCTCCATGTCACTTTCGATCCGTTCGCCGCCCGGGGTCGTCATCGAAAGCCGGGGAACCCGGTCCGTCATGGTCCGCCGTGTCACGACGATTCCGCTTCCCGACGATTCCGCTTCGAGCCGTTCCTCTTCCAGTTCGGGTTCCTTCATCGCCCAATGTGCGAGTCGGCGCAGCAACTCGAGTTGCGGTCCCCCTCCGTCGTGGCCGCGTGTCCACAGCCAGGCCTGATCGGAAAGAAGCATGGCAATTCGACCCTCGCCGAACCGGTCGAGAATCAGCAGGGGACGCGCGTCCGGACCATTCATGATGGTCTGGCCATGTTCGGCGATCGCTTCCACCAGGCGGTACCAGCTGCCCCACACCTGTCCTTCGCCGGGGTCGTCCGGACCGCTCAGCCCGGGCGCGGGAACACTTGCCAGGTCTTCGGTCACCGGATGTATGCTGCCGAGATCGGTGACTTCCGGCAGATAGGCACGTTGAACCAGTTTTCCGGTCGGGCGCGCGGGAAGGACCTCCGACAAGGCGGTTCGGTAGAGGCCTCCAGGCCCCGCCATGGCCGGCCCGGCAGCGACAAGCAATGCTCCACCGCCCCGAACATATTCGACGACGTTCGCCAGGTATATTCCGGGCAGAATCCCGCGAACCTCGTAACGGTCGAAGATGATCAGGTCGAATTCATCGATCTTGTTCAGGAACAATTCGCGCACCGGAAACTCGATCAGGGCGAGTTCCTGAACCGGAACACTGTCCGTCTTTGTCGGCGGCCGGAGAATCGTGAAATGCACGAGATCGACCGAACCATCGGATTTCAGCAGGTTTCTCCAGGACCGTTCACCCGCATAAGGGAGTCCCGAAACCAGCAGGACCCGCAGCCGATCGCGAACCCCGTTAACGGAGATGACGGATACGTTGTTGCGGTCGGTCAACTCCCCGGCAATCGGCGTCACCTCGACCTGCAGGTGATTAAGCCCGCCGCGCGAAAGCGTTACCGAGAGTTCAACTTCCTGGCCGACGGGAACGCGGGCCCTCCTGCTGTCTCCACCGTTGATCGAAATCGTGACTTCTGCCGCGCCCGAGATTCCCGCCGGGACCTCGCCCTTGTCCTCGATGCGGAAGGCCAGCCGGAATTCCTCGTCAACGATGGCGAATGACGGCGCCCTTCGGACCACGACCCGCCTGTCCCACTCGTCAGCCCTCCCCGACAAGACCAGGTGAACGGGCGCCGGGAAATCATCGAGAACGCCCCCGTCATGGACTTGCCCGTCCGAGACGATAATGGCTCCCGCGATTCGATCCGGCGCCACGTCCGCGGCCGCCGCGGCGAGGGCGGAGAGAACCATCGAACCGCTGTCGCCGTCTCCGGGATTGTTCCGGACATCGACCCTCACGGTCTCGACACCGCCTGATTCCAGCGCCGAGAGCTCTTCAGACAATTCCGCAAGCGCGACTGCGGACAGTTGCGAACGATCGGCGATTGCCTGGCTCTCGGTTTGATCGTGAACCAGGAAAACAACGTCCGACAGGCCCTCGTGTTCCTCCTGTCGCAGGACGGGTTCAATCAGGGCGACAACAAGGACTCCCGTTGCCAGCGCCCTGAGCCACCATCCGGACAGTCCGCGCCAGAGCGCAATTGCCGCCGCCGCGGCCGCAATTACGGCGACGATTGCGGCAATCGAAACCGGCAACAGCGGCAATAGTGAGAGTTCGGCCTCCACTGGGTCAGGCCTCTATTGTCCCAGGCGCTCCAGGAGCGCGGGGACGTGGACCTGGTCGGACTTGTAGTTGCCGGTGAGGACATACATGATCAGGTTGATGCCAAACCGGAAAGCACGTTCCCGCTGGCGCATTCCGCTGGCGCCGTGTCCGACGGGCAGGAGAAACCTTCCGTCGTCATCGATGGCCCAGGCGGACGCCCAGTCATTGCTGCCGATCACCACCGGGGTGACCCCGTCGTTCAGGTGCCTGAACGGGACCCCGGCCATTTGCTCCGCCTCGTCCGGCGCAGCCTCCACCCAGATGTCGGTGCCCCGATGACGACCCGGGAAGTCCTGGATCAAGTAGAACGAACGCGTCAGGACGTGATCCGGGGGAACGGGCTCCAGGGGGGGGACACTCAGCCCTTCGACGATCTGCCTGAAACGCAGGGTGTTCGGGCTTTCACCTCCATACGAACCCAAGTCCCCGTCAAGCGTATCGAACAGGACGACGCCTCCGGTACGCAAGAACGTGTTCAACCTGCGGACCGCATCATCCCCCGGCAGCGCCTGGTTTGCGACGACAGGCCAGTAGAGGAATGGATAGACACTCAGGTCGTCAACTGCCGGGTCTATGCCTACCGGTTCGACCGGTTCAACGGATGTCCGCTGGAAAAGAACCGTCGACAGGCCCAGAAGCCCCGCTGCCGATACGGCGTCCTGCCTCTGGTTTCCGGTCAGGACATAGGCAAGAACCGTGTTGTTTGCGGCGTATGATTGCCGCAACCCGCTAGCCCGGCTCGCCTCCTGTGCCTCTGCCCCGACCGTGCCCGCCATCAGGGACAGGGTGACGAGCGCGGCCACTCCACCGGCGAAAGCCGCAACAGTCGGCCCGGCGCCCCTTGGCCGCACCGTTCCGGTAATCCTCCCGGAAAGCCACAGCGTGGCGATCAGGTCGACGATAAGAAGAAGAATGGCTGCCGCGAGGAACCACGGCTTGAGATCGCGTTCGCCGGCAGCCGAAAGAGAACTGACATCGACATCCGCCGGCCAGGAAGCGGTAACCAGCTCCCGGTCGGGACCGATCACGTTCAGGGCGATCCGGCGATTCCCGCTCTCGTAAATGCCTGGCGGCATATCGCCCCTTGGGCGGGCGCTCGCCAGTTGTTCACCCGGAACCGCCGCTAACGAGTCTTCGTCGCGGAGCGTCCCGAACGCGTCCATGACACGCACCGGTGTCCAGTTCAATCCGACAAGCAACTCAGGCGCTGCGCCTTTTCGCCGTGCCGAGATGGCAAGCCTGTCAAGCATATCCACAAACAGCCCCGAAAGCGGCAGGCTCGACCAACCGGAATCGGCGCTGACGTGAAACAGGATAAGCCGTCCGAGACCAAGGTCACGCGCGGTGATCAGCGGTGTCCCGTCCTGGAGTTCGGCCAGCGTCCGTTCCGACAGGTTCGGACCCGGTTGCGCCATGACCTGCCTCCTGACACGCACGTCGTCCGGAATCGGAAGGCCTGCAAATGGTCCTTGTTTCGGAAATGCGCCGAGGCGTTTCGGGTCTCCCCACGAAAGCGCCCCACCGACGTGGCGACCGCCTGCACGCAGGCGAACAGGCAACAGGGGATCGGATTCCTGCGGATCGCTTCCGAGCGCAGCCAACTGCGGCCCCGCGAACCGCAGCAACAATCCGCCGGCATCAACCCATCTTTCGACCCTTGCCGTCTCGTCAGGTGTCAACCGGCCAACGTCGGCAAAAACCAGGACATCGGGATCGACGGAGAGAGCGTCAGCCAGTTCTGACTCGATGATTTCTGCAGTCGGTGCAAATGCCTGCCTCAGGTAGTGGAGCGGTGAAAGCAGGAGATTCCCTTCCTGCTCGGTCGCTCCGCCGATCAGGGCAACGCGATGCCGCCGGACCGCGTCGTCCATGATCACGATCTCTCCGGCGGACTTGGCCGATTCAAGCGAGATGTATTGTACGCGATTGCTGATTTCCGTCGGCAGGTCGAGAGCGACATCCAGCGAGACGGCGCCGTCTTCCATCAACGCCTGTTCACGCCCGAGAACCCGGTTGATTCCCCTGGGCCCGGGTCCGACCGCAACCAGGCGATGGTCATCGCCGCCGGAGCCTTCTTCGCGAAGTACGGTCACAGTCAGTTTTCCATTATCGATTCTCGGGTCCCGAAGAGCCGTCGTGACCTCGTCACTGGTAATGACGCTCATTCGCCCCTTCGACCGGAGCAGCGAGACGAGACGTTCCCTCTCCGCCGCTTCATGGGTCAGCCCGTCTGAAAGCCAGACCGAATCGAACGCACCATCAAGGTCCTCCAGAACGTCGGCCCATTCGGAATAAAGCGGATCCCATGCTTGCGGTTCGAGACCCTGAACCCGTTCAAGTTCGCCCTGACCGGTCCCGAAAACGATCGGATCGCGGGCGCGAGGAGCATCTGTCCACTGGACCACCGCAACCGGGCGTGCGTTTGCCTGGGCGCGGCGCAGGAATTCCTCGACCTTCTGTTTCCGGTTCTCCCAGTCGCCCGCACTAGCCCAGCTCCCGTCAAGCGAAACCAGGAGGGCTGCATCGGCCCGGAACTCGGTATTCGGATCCTTGACCGGGCCGGCGAAACCGACGATGACTGCCGCCAGCGCAAGCATCCGCAGCAGCAGGAGCCACCACGGGGTTCGGTCGGGCGTCGTCTCCTCGTCGCGGAGTCCCAGCAAGAGGACGACTGGTGGAAACCTGGACCGCATCGGCGCGGGCGGTGTTGCGCGAAGCAACCACCAGAGAATCGGCAGGGACAAAAGGCCGGCCAGGAGAAACGGCTGGACAAACCCGAAACCCGCGAGTTCGATCAAGTTCCGGTCTCCAGGGCCATGTAAAGCCAAAGCAGCGCCGGAAGGGGCGACTCCCCGGTGCTGTGGAACGAAACATGCAGGCCGAGGCGCTTTGCCAGCTTCCCGAGCAGCGATTGCCGCTCAGCAAGACGGCGGCTGTAGTCCTTTTGCAGTGCGGCCGCTCGAAGCGTCTCGAACTCGAGCGTCCCGCCCATGCTTTCGAAAATTCTCCTGCCATCGAACGGGAATTCCACTTCCGTCGGGTCAAGAATCTGCATCAGGCAGCCTGAAACCCTTTGGCTCGCGACCTTCTCGAGCGCTCTTTCCAGCCGATCCCAATCTCCAAGGAAATCGGAAAGAAATACCGCGACGCCACCTTGCTGCAATTCCCTCTCCGTGGGTATGCCGTAGTCGTCAGCGCCGGGCTCGAGGAGCATCAGGCCCATCCTGGTCAACTGGGCATCTCCCGTCCTTGGTGGCGCGGGATCGTCAAGCAATCCGATCCGCTCGCCCGCACGCGACAGGAGGACGCAAAGGGCAAGACCGAGCAACCGGGCCCGGTCGGATTTCCGTTCGTCGGCCGATCTGCCCAGGTATTGCATGGACTGGCTGAGATCGATCCAGAAGGTAACCGACTGCGACGTCTGCCATTCCTTCTGCCGCAGGAAATGCTCGTCCGACCGGGCCGACTTGCGCCAGTCGATCTCGCCGAGCCGGTCACCGGCGACCGCGGGCCGGTATTGCCAGAAGTCCTCGCCCGGGCCCGATCGACGACGTCCGTGTATCCCGAGTGAAAGCGTTGCAGCGAGCTGCCTCGCCTTTGCGAGCAAAGGCGGCAGGCCTTCCGCAAGACCCTCTGCCTCGCGGCGATCAGAGAGGATCGTCCGTTCGCGAATTCCCAATCCGCGATGAATCATGCCGCAGCCTCTTTGAGCCCGATGTCACGACCCAGCTGGGTAATCAGGTCGTCAAGTGTCTGACCGCCGGTTCGCGCCGCGAACCCGAGCGCCATTCGATGAATCAGCACGGGACGGGCCAGCGCCAGGACATCGTCAATGGAAGGCGCAAGCCGGCCTTGCACCAGCGCGCGCGCCCTGGTGGCCAGCATGAGCGCCTGGGCAGCGCGAGGTCCTGGCCCCCACCGAACCGTTTCCTTGACCTGGTCCCCTGCCTCGGGCGAATCCGGACGGGCCGAACGGACGAGGTCCAGAATGGCCTCGACCACCGATTCGCCGACCGGCATGCGGCGAACCAGTTCCTGGGCACTCAACAGCAGTTCCGGGGAGAACACGGTTTCCGCCTCGACGTTGACAACTCCGGTTGTCGCCAGGAGGATATCGCGTTCCTTGTCCCGGGAGGGATAACCGACATCGATCTGAAGCAGGAACCTGTCCAGCTGCGCTTCAGGCAACGGATATGTTCCTTCCTGTTCGATCGGATTCTGGGTGGCGAGCACATGGAACGGAACCGGAAGAGCCCGTTCCTGGCCGGCAATCGTAACGTGATGTTCCTGCATGGCCTGGAGCAGCGCGGACTGGGTTCTCGGACTTGCCCGGTTGATTTCGTCAGCCATCAGCAACTGGCAAAAGACGGGACCCTCGAGGAATCTGAAATGCCTTGTTCCTCCCGTGGCGGTCTCCAGCACCTCGGAACCGAGAATGTCCGCAGGCATGAGATCGGGCGTGAACTGTACGCGATTGGCATCGAGACCCATCACCGTGCCAAGGGTTTCCACCAGCCGTGTCTTGGCGAGACCCGGCGCTCCGACAAGCAGGGCGTGCCCGCCGCACAGCATCGTGATCAATGCCGTCTCCACGACCTGGTCCTGACCAATGACTCTCCGCGTGACGTTTTCCAGTGCGCGGGACAACAATTCCCCGACCGCGTTGATCTCGTCAATCAATCCACTTGCTTTATCCGTCATCGCAACTACGATTCCCCGCCAGCATCAGGACCCATGTTCCTGGCAGGAACATACGCGCCAAAACGCGATTGGGAAACCCGGTACCCTCAGTCGGCCGCGACCAGCCGTGATTGCCGACGGAAGAAGACAAGGCTGTCCTTCGATGAAAACCGACGTGGAATCAGACACTCAAGCCCGGGTCAGCGCCGACGGCCTGGCCGCCGCCGCAAAGAAAGCCTCAAAAAAGGGCCTGCCACCTGTTCATCTCTGGAACCCGCCGTATTGCGGGGAGCTGGACATGCGGATCGCGCGGGACGGAACCTGGTTCTATCTCGGGACCCCGATCGGCCGAAAACGGCTCGTCAAACTGTTTTCGTCCATACTGCGGAAGGATGGAGACGCATATTATCTCGTCACGCCCGTCGAGAAGGTCGGAATCACGGTTGACGATGCCCCGTTTGTCGCGGTCGATTTCGAGGTCGAGGGATCCGGGGATGACCAGGTCGTGCGGTTCCTGACACATGTGGATGACGTGGTTGCCGCGGGCGCCACCAACCCCATCCGTGTTGCTCGGGACCCGGAAACGGGTGAACCTTCTCCATACGTGATGGTTCGCGCCGGCCTCGAGGCGCTGATCGACCGCAAGAGTTTCTACCGGCTGGTCGACATTGGAAGCCATGCGGTCCAGGGCGGCGAAAAATGGTTTGGAGTCTGGTCGGGAGGGGTGTTCTTCCCGATCATCCCTTCCGCCGAACTCTGACCGGTTCTCCGGACCATCCGAAGCCCGGAGGCTCCACCGATCCCGGGTGGGAGTCGCTGCCAGCCGGTCTCCGGGCTGCGGCAGACGGTCGGTTCAGCCTGATCTCGCAATCCCTCAATGGGCTTCAGCCCAACTGCCCCCGATTCCCCCGTCGACCGTCAAGGGCACATCAAGCTTGATGACCGGCAAGGTCGCCTGTTCCATGACATTCGAGACAACGGCCAGTGTCTCGTCAACAGCTGATTCCCGAACCTCGAACAGCAACTCGTCGTGGACCTGCAAGAGCATGCTGGCAGGCAGGTCCCGGATGGCGGCGGGCATCCGGATCATGGCGCGGCGGATAATGTCCGCCGCCGTTCCCTGGATCGGAGCATTGATCGCCGCACGGCGCGCAAAACCGGCATGAGGTCCCTTGGCGCTGACGATTTCGGGGGTGTGAATCCTGCGGCCGAACAGCGTCTCGACGTAGAGGTTCTTCTTCGCCGACGCGACCGTCGAGTCCATGTACTCCCGAATCTGTGGGAATCGTTCGAAATACGTGTTGATGAAGGCCTGCGCTTCCTTGCGGGGGATACGCAGATTCCGGGCAAGGCCGAAACCGGAGATCCCGTAGATCACCCCGAAATTGATCGCCTTTGCCTGGCGCCGGACCATCGGGTCCATGTTCTCGACAGGGACGCCGAAGATTTCGCTGGCCGTCATGGCGTGGATGTCGTGGCCATCCCTGAACGCCTGCTTGAGACTCTCGATTCCGGCGATATGCGCGAGAATGCGGAGCTCAATCTGGCTGTAGTCCACGGAAAGAAGCACATGCCCGTCTTTCGGGACAAAGGCCTTGCGGATCTTCCTGCCAGCTTCGGTTCTCACCGGGATGTTCTGAAGATTCGGGTCAGTCGACGCCAGGCGCCCTGTATTGGCTCCCGCGATCGAGTACGAAGTATGGACCCTGCCGGTCTCGGGATTGATGTGGTCCTGAAGTGCATCCGTATACGTGCTCTTCAGCTTTGCCACCTGTCGCCAGTCCAGCACCCGTGACGGCAATTCATGCCCTTCGGAGGCAAGATCCTCGAGCACATCCTGGCCCGTCGAATAGGCGCCCGACTTGCCCTGGCGCCCGCCGGGCAATCCAAGGCGTTCGAACAGGATTTCGCCCAACTGCTTGGGCGAGCCGACGTTGAACTCGGCACCGGCCAGGCCGTGAATCTCCGACTGCAGCGCAGCCATGTCCGCCGCAAAGGAATTCGAGAGGCGCGCCAGCTGTTCCCTGTCGACCCGGATACCCGTTCGCTCCAGATCCCTGAGCACGGGAACCAGGGGACGCTCGAGTGTTTCGTAGACCGTCGATACGCCTGCCGAATGAAGCCTCGGCTTGAATTCACTCCACAGGCGCAGGGTGATGTCGGCATCTTCCGCCGCATAGGCGGTCGCCTTTTCGATGTCGACCTGGTCGAATGTCAGCTGCTTCCGGCCTGATCCGATGAGACTCTTGATCGGTGTCGGCCTGTGATCGAGATACCGCTCCGACAGCAAGTCCATGCCGTGATTGTGCAGCCCACCGTGCAACGCGTAGGAAATCAGCATGGTGTCATCGATCGGGTCCATGAGGATTCCGTAGCGGGGTTGCGCCAGAATCTTGGAATCGAACTTGATGTTGTGCCCGATCTTCAGGATCGACTGGTCTTCGAGGACGGGTTTCAGGACCGCGAGGGCATCCTTGAGCGAAAGCTGCCCGGCAACCAGTTCCGCATTGCCGAAAAGATCGTCTTCGCCCGATGTATGGGCGAGGGGAACATAGGCAGCCTGTCCGGGTTCTACCGCCAGGCTTACTCCGACCAGGCCGACCTGCATCTCGTCGAGACCCGTGGTCTCGGTATCGATGGCCACGCGTCCGCGCCTTCGAATCCTCTCGATCCAGGATTCGAGTTCAGTCATCGTCCTGACCGTCTCGTACTTCTCTGGATCAAAGGGCAGGTTCCTGATCCGCGCAGAAGACGATTCCGGGTCTGTTCCTTCCGGGCCGCCGGAGGTACTTGCAGGGTCGGCAATCGTCGGGGCCTCGACACCGAGCCTGGCTGCAACCCGCCTGCTCAGTGTCCGGAATTCCATCCTGGCAAGAAACCCGAGCAATTCCCCTGGGTCCGGCTCCCTGAGTTCCAGTTCGCCGAACCCCGTCTCGATCGGGACATCGGTCTTCAGGGTCACCAGTTCCCGGCTCACCCGGATCTGGCCGGCCTTTTCAAGCAGAGTCTGCCGCCGTTTCGGCTGCCTGATTTCGGCCGCCCGTTCAAGAAGCGTGTCAAGGTCGCCATACTCGTTGATCAGCTGCGCGGCGATCTTGACGCCGATTCCCGGCGCTCCCGGAATATTGTCGACCGAATCCCCGGCAAGCGACTGGACATCGATGACCTGGTCGGGGCCGACGCCGAATTTCGCGAACACCTCTTCCGGCCCGATCCTCCGATCGTTCATGGCATCCAGCATCTCGACGCCATCGCCGACGACCTGCATGAGATCCTTGTCGGACGACACGATGGTCACCCGGGCACCTGCAGAACGCGCCCTGACGGCGAGGGTCGCGATGATGTCGTCGGCCTCGTAACCCTGCTTCTCCAGGCAGACGATGTTGAACGCCCTGGTGGCTTCGCGGGTCAACGGCATCTGCGGGACCAGGTCTTCCGGCAGCGGAGGCCGGTTCATCTTGTATTCGGGGAAAATACCCGACCTGAATGTCGGACCCTTGTGGTCGAAAACGACCGCGAGATGTGTCGGTGCATCGGCCGCCTGCCATTGCTCGAGATACCTGAACAGCATCGCGCAGAATCCGCTGACCGCGCCAACCGGCAGTTTGTCGGATTTTCGCGTCAGAGGCGGCAATGCATGGAAGGCGCGGAAAATGAAGCCCGATCCGTCAATGAGCTGCAGGTGATGCCCTGCGCCAACCCCCTCCATCGTCACGGCAACCACGACTGGACCACGTCCACTGGTCCTCCCCTTGCCTCAGTGCCGGTCACGTATCCCGTCCTTCAAGACAAACCTGCAGTCGCAGTAAGGGCACTCCGTCCACCCTGTCTCCGGGGGAATCTGCAACCAGACCCGGGGGTGTCCTCCTTCGCCACCATCACAGGCCACGCGGTACTCGGTGACCTCCCTGACTTCAGGAACCTCGGTTACCACGCGCAATCCTCCGTAAAAGCACCTGACGAAACACTAGCTTGGTCGCGTGGATTCGGCAACGCCGTGTCCCTGTACCCGATCAGATCACCGGAGTGCCGCTCCAGGCGGGATCCCGAATGTAGAGAGGGGATTCGCGGCGAATTGGTTCCCAAGAAAAATCGAGCTCAGGCATCGGCCGGAAGACTTGCCAATTGAATCATTCTCCATCTTCGGCGGATCATCTTCCAGAAGACTATCAATGCCAGGAGCGCTCCTGCGAGGATGAACAGTTGTCCCAGTATCTCCGAAACCTGTGACAACTGACGAGCAAAGGCATAACCCAGTCCCATGTATGCGGCGGTCCAGATGGCAGCCCCGATCGTTGCAGCGATCGTAAACGATGACCACCGCATACCGCCCGCACCGCACGCATAGCTGATATAGGGGCAGCTCGGGCTGAGGATCGTGTGGCTTAGAAAAACCGCGAGGACTCCATGCTGTTCAACCATCTCTTGGCCCTTCTCCAGGACCGATCGAGGTTTCGACTGCTCCGCCAGCCAGCCCAACAGTCGAGGACCAAACATGTTCGCAAGCCCGAAAGCGAGTTGATCGCCCAGAACAAAGGCGGAAAAAACGATGCCGAAAACGGCCGGCAAGGAGAGATCACCCGCCGCGGCAAAACCGCCCGTTGCAAGAACCAGCGCCGAAGCCGGAAGCGGTATCGCCAGGCAGGCGAGAGCCACGACGGCGAAGACGACGATGAGGCCGAAGCTGGGGATAAGGCCGAATAACGTCTCGGTCATCGCTTGGTTTCGCGATACAGGGCCGCAGCGTCGCGGACGATCCGGGTGAGTTCGTCAAGGGTCAGGCCCATCTCGTCGGCGATGTCGCGCATCATTTTTCGCTCGCCCCGTTCCAGTTGCAAGAGTTCCAGAACCAGAGGGCGCGGCAGGTCGTAAGACATCACCACGTAACGCGGCGTCATCCAGCCCTTGAGCGCCCGATCCTGGTGTCGGGGGTCGTTGAAATGGATAAAATCCAGGGCCAGCGAACCGACGATCCAGAAAACGACTGCCAGGGAGATGATTGCGCTGCCGACCAGAAGCAGGTTCTGGATTGCAAATGCCCAAAGGTTTCGGAGGGACGTCATCCTGTGACCTCGACCGTCTGCATCATTCCCAGGTCTTCGTGGCGCAGGATATGGCAATGGATGACGAACTTGCCGGTGAAAGTTTCGAATCGTGTGCGAAATGTGATCGAGCCGGGACCGTCGTCATTGTATGGCAGCCCGACCGTATCCTGCCAGCGGCGCAAAGGATCGTCTCCAGACAGTTCGATGCCATCGATGTGCGTAACGAAAAACGGATTGACATGGATGTGGAAGGCGTGGACCCCACCCGTGTTATTGTAGATTGTCCACTCTTCCTTGGCACCAAGCGGAATGCTGTGTTTGACTTCCCCGTCGTACGCCTGACCAGCGATCCTGAACTGGGGTGAAAACATGATCTCGCGTCTGGGTCGCGGTGCTTCGACAAACGGTTCCAGTCCCGGACCGGGCAGAGTGTCATCGTCCGACCAGGCCGAATCCACCGGTTTCCCAGCAATTTCGATCTTTATTTCGGATGCGATTGCACCGCTCAGGCCGAGGACTTCCCGTACTTCGCGAATGATAGGAATGGAGAAAATGCTGTCTTTTGCGCCAGGCGGTGCGCGTACGATAAAATCGGTCCGGTTACCCGGCGCGAGCGCAGCAGGATTCAGCCAGGGTTCGTCGTCGTTTCCCTGATCGATCTTGATACGTCTGTGCAGCGTCAGGCCGTCGAAGGCAATTTGATAGATCTCCAGCCCCGGCACGTTGGTGCGAAGGTAGGCAAAGGAATTGCCGATCGCTTGTGCGTTGATGATTCTCCATCGCTGTACTTCGCCCGGGCGCATCGTGATCGTGGGGTCTACGGTGCCGCCTCCCGCCGGATTGGTCAGCACGAGGCCGCGATTCATGATCATCAGAATCTTCTCGCTGGCCCGAGCGATATATTCTGGCATCGCCCCGGGGCGGTCACGGATAACCAGAGGTCCCGCCAAACCCGCCGCAACCTGTTGAAAAGTCGAACCGTGCTTGTGCGCGTGGTACCAGAATGTGCCGGAAGGATGATCCGCGCCCGTTTCGAAGCGGAACCTGTTTTGGTGCCACCTGAACGATTTGACACTATTGCCATTGACTTCGGCGCAGGGCACGACCTGGTCCTTCGGCACGACGCTGACGAAAACATTGTCGGAATCAAATCGACCTGAAGAATCTGTCGTCGGAGAGACATGCAGCCCATGCGTGTGCAGGTTGGTTGTATTGAGCCCATGGAACGTATTGTGGTTGTCAGCGCAGTCGTCATGCAAGGCGGGCAGATCGTTGATCAGGTGCACATCAATTGTATCGCCCGGGTCAGCCACTATGGTTGGCCCAGGCGAAACCCCATTGTAGGTTGGTCGACCGTTTACCTCTTGCACCCTCAGGGTCAGATCCGTCCTCCTCGCGGCCCGGTCTTCCGATTCTGCAACCGTCCCAAGACCAGCACATAGCAACGATGTCGCGCCATACGCGGCAGTGCCTCGCAACATCGAACGCCGGGAAATGACCAGGGTCACGGCCTGACAATCCACTGCCGGAACTGCATATTTGCTTCTGAACACGGAGAGAATCGGAGATAGCGCGCCATAGAGGGACCTGCAGAGCGACTGTTGGCATCGACGCTCAGGCACTTTGTTTCGTCAACCGTTGGACGGATTGTCATGGATCCGGGATCATGGATGAACCTTTGGGCACTGGCCGCCGCGTCGCGATCAACCAGCCCGAGCGGTTCGGACGGATCGTCCTGATGCAGATGCGCCATGCATTTTCCTTTGAAGGCAACCCATGTGATTTGGCCAGTGGTTTCGGAATAGTGAAACTGAACGTCTCCGCCAGATGGCTTGCACGAGTACGCATGCAGGCCGTCGGACAGCCCGCGACCAATTGTATCGATGCACAATCCGAGACCATTAGCCTCGTCCAGGTTGTCTGCGAAGTGAATTACAGGCACCGGTGTTCTGAGATCAGGCGGAACGGCATTTGCCGCGGTGGCAGCGACAAGCAATTTCGCCGTCGAAGGCGTAAAGTTTGGCAAGCGGTGCATGCGTCCCTCAAATGCACTCGTGTCGGCCGTTTTGAACTTATACGCATGTGGTTGGTTAATCCGTCGTAAAAACCGCCCTCGTTGGCAGGTGACGTCTCGACTTCTGGGGAGTTGGAGCCAGCATCAATCGGGCCATCAACCATCACGTAATCCAAGCTGTTTCTTCTGGTCCGTGTTGAATTTCGTGCAGGCTGATCCTCGTTGGCAAGCGCGATCGCCAACCGCATCCGGTGAACCCGGAACCGTTCCCAGGTGCCCCGAAACAGACTTTCGAGATATCGCGGATGGGAAATTTCAACGTGATCCCAGGTGGCCCGACCCACATCATCGGCATTTTCCCGTCGGCGCGCGCGGCCGTGTCTGATCATCCCTGTCAGGGTTTGTATGCCTCGCGGCGGTGGGCGGCCCGGACGATCAGGATACGACTTTCCCTGTCGCTGATTTCGGTATGATTCGGTTAGTGCTGACACGGTACGGCCCGAGCTTCCGGTTCCGTGTCCCACTTGGCGGCACGCCGAATTGCGGTGGATTTCCATTTTCACCAATCTCAACTCAAGGAAATCCGGCGTGCGGTGCTGGACCCGTCGATCCGGTTTGCGAACCTTTTCTTGACGCATCGGCGTATTCAATCTTCCAGGTCACGCCACATTTCTTCCGGGCCCAGAACCGTCTCCTCGCCCTTGCGAATGCTTTCAAGGACCTGTCCGCCGAGGTGCGCATCCTCCAGATCATCGATCTTCTCGACAATGGCCTTGCGGGCGCAATAACACTTCGTTCTGCCCGTTTGCCTGGCCAGGATTTCAAGACGGGATTCAATGTCGGGAGGGAGGCGGAGTAACAACATGGCAACCTGCTTCATTCGTCATGCATTTTTGACATCATTGAAATCCGATCGACTCTCAAACGCACGAGTTTCGATGAGGCTGCAGAGGCCAGTTTCATCGGAAACGGCTTGTATCCGGAGGTATTGCCCGATGCCATGCATGGGTCTCGGTTGTCATTTTTTTTAGTGCCCACGCAGGTTAAGGAACTGACAATAAGGCCCCCGGTTGACCAGAGAAAATGCCGAAATATTTTCCGGAAATCCTGTTGTTCCGAAAAGCTGCGAAGCATCGTGGCGAAATGGTCGAACTTGAAATTACTGACAATGGAGGGGCCATTCATGGCGTTGAGCGCATTCCGGACGTACTTGGATAACGGCTGAAATAACCGGGTCTCAACCACATCAAAAATCATCGGGACGCGGAATTTGTTCCAGACCAAATTGGAAACCTGGAAGCATGACGACACAGAGAACACGCTGCACATTCTCGCCAGATCGCCTGACCTTGCCCCAGAAGCACGCCCCCGCCGTCGGGTTGTTTCTCACGACGCACTGGTAGGGCGACGAACGCCACGCACCTCGCAATGGTGGCCCTGCCGGACTGGCCAACGTGGATATCGGAAACGCACGTCCAGACGAAGCGGATGAACGCCGTGTTCAGTACTCCGGATTCGCGATCCATGTATCGTAGACGAGTTGAACGCTTGGCCGCTGCACAACCGCGTCGGCAATACGTTTGACGTTGGGAAATTCATTGATGGCCGGGTGTCCCTTCGCAGACCTCAGCCAGGTGGTCAGCATGAACAGGTAGATATCGACGGCGCTGAACCGTTTTCCGAGCATCCATTCATTGACGCCGATCTGGTCGTCAACAACAGTCCAGGTTTCCCTGAGCCTCCGGTTGCCGCGTCGCTGCGCACTCCGTTCGGCGGTCGCAGTATCGGCGAAGCGATCCGGATAATATGTCAATTGAAATGCATTCTGAACGGAGTTCGAAAAGTACACCAGCGTCTGCAAATATAGTGCTCGTGCCGTGTCATCGAGAGCAGGAGCCAATCCAGCTTCCTGGTGCCTGTCGCAAAGGAAAACGGTAATCGCGGCACATTCGTACATCGAGCCGCCATCCCAAACCAGGACCGGCACCCATCCATTCGGATTGATCGCCAGTTGTTCTGGCGGACGCGGCTTGTCCATGTCGATAGTCGTCTGGACGAGTTCGTAAGGTACGCCAATCTCTTCCAGCAACACCCGGACGCCCATCGACGCGCTTTTGCGGGCATAGAACAGTCTGTACATCGCTATTCCAATTTCTGCTGAGGGGTCCATCCAAACTCTTTACTCGACTTGAAATATTTTCATAGGATCGTCGTTGCGTGGTTCTTTTGCTGAACCTGACGGTGGCGGACGCCTGCGAACAACCGATTTCCCGGTCACAAGGAAAAGAGCATTGATCGACAAGAATAACGGAAATGTCCTGTTCATCGTTTCGGACGACCTTCGGGCGGACTGCCTGCAACTGGCCATCAACGGTCAGGCGGTGCTGCCGAATCTGCGGGAGTTCATGGAGGATGCCGTCACATTCCGCAGGCACTATACGGTCACCGTTCCCTGCGGCCCGGCCCGGGCCAGTCTCCTGACCGGCCTCTATGCGATGAATCACCGGTCCGTGCGCAATGGCACGCCGCTGCGCGCGGACATTTCAAACCTCGCGCTCGAAGCGCGGAGATCGGGCTATGAGCCATTGCTGTTCGGTTATACCGATACCAGCGGCGATCCCCGATTCATGCACACCAATGATCCTGCGGTCAGGAACCCCGAGAGCCCGATGCCGGGCTTCAAGGAAATCGTGGCCCTGCAGCTCGGATACGACTGCTATGCGTGGAAGGCGCATCTGAAAGCCAAGGGCTATGACCTGCCAAATGATTACAGCCGTTTCTACGCACCGCAGGATTTCGATCCGGCAACCGGTCCGCGCCCGGATGATCCCGCATTCTACCGCGCCGAGGACAGCGACACTGCGTTTCTGACGGATGCATGCCTGAGGCAGCTTGCCGTCCGTACCGACCAGGCGTGGCTGGCGCACGTGTGCTATATCCGGCCGCACGACCCATTCATCGCCCCGGAACCCTATAACCGGATGTACCGCGCGGATGAAATTCCGCCGCCGGCGCGTATGCCGACCCCGGACGCCGAGGCGGCGGTTCATCCGTTTCTTGCCGCCGATCTGGCGGGGCTTGATATGATCAACGCCTATCATGACGTGTTCAACTGCCACCTCGACAATGAAGATCCGCGCGATGTGGCAACCTTGCGCGCGGTCTATTTCGGGCTGGCCAGTGAAGTTGATCATCATGTTGGCCGCCTGATCCGGTTCCTGAAAGACACCGGGCAGTACGACGACACACTGATCATATTCACCTCCGATCATGGCGAGATGCTCGGGGAGCGCCGGCAGTGGGGCAATGGGTCGTTCTACGATGCCGCAACGCACGTACCGTTGATAATCCGCGACCCGCGGCGCCGGTCCTGCAACGGCAGCCAGTTCGATGCCTTTACGGAATCCGTGGATGTGTCACCGACGATTCTCGACTGGCTCGCGGGCGAGGTGCCGGTTGCGATGAACGGCGCATCGCTGTTGCCGTGGCTGGAGGGAAATGCGCCGTCCGGCTGGCGGGACTATGCCTACGCCGAGATGGAGTTTGGCGATCCTGAATGCCATACCCGTTGCCCGCGGGAATGGCTGGGCCACACCCACTGCCAGCGGGAATTGGGGCTTGGCCTGCGCGAGGCCAATTATGCGGTCATTCAGGAGGACCGCTACCGGTTCGCGCATTTCAATGGCGGCCTGCCGCCGCTGCTGTTTGACACGCGGTCGGCCGACGGCGAATTCCGAAACCTCGCGGACGATCAGGATTATGCCGGCGAGGTTCTGCGCCTGACCAGGACGATGCTGGATCATCGCATGCGCCATGCCGACCATACGTTGTCCGATATGAAAGTCACACGCAGCGGGACCGTCAATTTCCAGCCGTAGGTTTTTCGACTGCGCCCCCGAGGGGCCGCCGCCCGGGCATCGATTAGAAGTTTGCGGACAGATCGATCGGTGTCGTCGCGCCGCCAAATCGACCATCAAGCGGCCAGTCGGCAATTGGCCGAAACAGCCGCCCGTCCGGGCCTCCATCGCCGGAATCAATCATATCATCCAGGTACCGGGTGTGCGAATCGCGCCCGCGTTGGGCGTGGACCCGAAGCTCCCCGCGCCGGTCTGCTGTTCCCGTATCCGGCAGTGCACCAAATGTCGCCGGCGCTTGCGGGGAGACGCTCCAGCACGAACAAGTCTTTCCCTATCTGCGGCGATCGCTTACTCCATGCGCGGTGACCGAAGACCAATGCGCGACAATCGCCGGCCAGGCGCTGCCGGTGTCAGAGGAAATGCTAATGGGTTGAGCGCGGGTCGAGGGCGTCTCTGAGTCCGTCACCCATGATGTTGATGCTCAGCACCGTGATGGCGATCATGAAGCCCGGAGGGATCCATATCCACGGCATGTTTTTCAGGACTGATACCGTCTTGGCTCCTTCCAGCATATTTCCCCAGCTGGGTGTCGGCACCTGGACCCCCAATCCCAGATAGCTCAGGGCAGCCTCGAGAAGGATTGCCTCGGCGACGCCAAAGGTCGCCGCAACGGTGAGCGGGCCAACAAGGTTCGGAAGCAGGTGCCTCATCATGATTCGAACATCCGCTGCTCCGATGCAGTGCGCAGCCATGACATATTCTTTTTCCCTGAGCGAAAGAAACTGGCCGCGCACGAGGCGGGCAATCGTCGCCCACCCGAGGAAACCGATAATCAGGATCAGGTTGCGAATGCTGGGACCGAGCAATGCAACGCTTGCCAGTACGATGATCAGGGTGGGAAGCGACAGGAAAACATCCGTGATGCGCATCAGAACACTGTCCACGATTCCGCCATAGTAGCCAGAAATCCCGCCTATCACGGTGCCGATGACGAGACTGATCGAAATGGCGGTTACGCCAACGAGAATGGAAATCCGGCCGCCGTAAATCAGCCTGCTCAAGATATCCCGCGCCACCGAATCCGTTCCCAGCCAGTGCTGTGCGCTGGGCGGCTTAAAAATGCCGGATTCAATATTGATGTCGTGGGGATGATACGGAGCGATCCATGGGGCAAAAAGAACGATCACAAACAGGACGGCCAATATGCACGCGCAGAAGACGGCCAGCTTATGCCGCTTGAACCTGCGCCACGCCCTGTGCCCACCGGTCCTTACGTCGACTTCGGACGCTTCAAATTCCACCGTAGGATCGACGGTCTCAGACATGCCAGGGTCTACTCGTACCTGATGCGGGGATCCGCCACGGCGTAAAGAATATCCGCCAGCAGACCGGCAGCCAGAACGGCGACACCGTAAACGACCAGCTGCGCCATGATGATGTAGTAGTCCCGTGCGATCGCCGCATCCACAAAGAGCGATCCCAGCCCAGGCCACTGGAACACAGTTTCCAGAATGGCGGACCCGCCGAAGATCCAGGGAAGCTTCAGGGCAATGATCGTGATCAGGGGCAACAGCGCATTTCTGAATGCATGTCCCATCAGGACATGCCAGCCCGACAACCCCTTGGCGCGGGCGGTCGTGATGTAATCCTCCCTGATCACTTCCAGCATGCTGGCCCTTGCATAGCGCATGATGTCGCTCATGACTACAAGCGCCATCACGAGTGACGGCAGCACCAGATGCCTGATATGGTCCCCATAGGTGAACGGCACAGCAGGCGTTCTTGCCCCGCTGGTCGGAAACATGTCCAGATTGAGCGAAAAGACGAAGATCGCCAGCATCGCAATGAAGAAAACCGGCACCGAGACTCCCGAGAAGGCCAGCACCGTAAGGATGTAATCGATCGATGTGTTCTGTTTCAGTGCCGAAATCACCCCTAGGGATATGCCGAGAAAACACGCGATAACGAGACTCACCGCCATCAGTTCAAGCGTCATCGGTATTCGCTCGACCAGCAGTTTGGCGACAGGTTTCCGGTCCCTGAACCGGTAGCCGAAATTGCCTTCGCTGAGGCCTTTCAGCCATTTGAAATATCGAACGTACGCCGGGTCGTTGAAACCATGCATCTCGCGCAGCCGCTCCAGCTGTGCGGCCGATATGTTGCCGAGGGAGGTAGAGGAGGTTTGCATGATCATGGCCGAAACGGCATCACCCGGAGCCAGTTCGATGAATGTAAAACTCGCAACCGTTATCAGCCACACCACGGGTATGGAGATGAGAAACCGGCGAAGTATGTACTTGATCATCGATGTCCGGTCCGGGGACTATGCCTGCCGGGACCCATAGGTTGACCCTGAACAGCGAATCCCATGAATCGGCCGGGGCAGGTTCTGTTCAAATGACGTGGCTGCACTATTCTGTTCAACTTACAGGCAATGCGATCTGCCCGACCGGCGGCCGGCCGGAAAGAGGGAAAACACTGGGGGATTCTGAACATCAGACTGGACTGATGTCAATTGCCGGCGGTGCCGACCGGGCCATGAAATATGGCGGCTTGCCGCAGCCAATGGCATTCGCGCCGGACCGGACCGTGGGAACAAACCCACAGACCGGGGTGCCCGGGCCAGCCGCGGCCTGCGCGCGCCTTGCCGACTCACACAAAATGGCACGCGCACCACGCGTTTGACGAAACCTGTCGGAGTTCGGGCTCTTCTTCGAAGCATCTCGGTTTCGCCAGCGGGCATCTGGTGTTGAAATTGCAGCCGTGCGGCGGATTGGCCGGGCTGGGAACATCGCCTTCTAGGATCGTCCGGTTCCTATTGGCTTCTATCTCGGGGTCATGCACCGGGATCGCCGACAACAGTGCTTGGGTGTAGGGATGCAGGGGATTGCCGTACAGTTGATTGCGGTCCGTGAGTTCCACGATCTTACCCAGATACATGACGCCCACACGGTGGGAAATGTGCCGGACCATGCTCAAATCATGTGAAATGAACAGGTAGGTCAGGCTGAATTCATCCTGGAGGTCCTCTAGCAGGTTGATGATCTGGGCCTGTATCGACACATCCAGGGCGGAAATCGGCTCGTCGCAGACAATAAAGTCCGGATTGACCGCCAGCGCCCGCGCGATCGCGATGCGCTGGCGCTGACCGCCTGAGAACTCATGGGGAAAACGGTTGGCATAGTGTGGATTGAGACCGACCCTGTTGAGCAGGTCGCTCACTCTTTCCGATACCTCGGCGCGCGGGCATAATTTGTGAATCCTCATCGGTTCACTGACGATTTCGTGGACGGAAGCCCTTGGATTCAGGGAGGAATAGGGGTCTTGGAACACCATCTGGAGCCGGCAACGCAGGGTCCGCAACTCCCTTTTGCGGAGCTTCGCCAGATCCTTTCCGGCGAAGATCACTTCCCCTGAAGTGGGCCGGTACAATCGCAGAATTGCCCGCCCTGCTGTTGTCTTGCCGCAGCCGCTTTCGCCCAGCAGGCCCAGGGTTTCGCCCTCGTGAACATCAAAGCTCACGCCGTCGACGGCCTTCACAGCGCCCAGGTTTCCGATACCAAATCCGGTGCCAACCGGAAAATGCATTTTCAGGTTTCTGACTTCGATTAGGACCGGCTTTTCCATACTCATGTCGGCTCAATCATTGACATTCACCCAGCACGCAATTTCATGATCGGCCGCAATGCTCCTCAATAACGGATTCCTGGTCCGGCAGTCCGGTATCCTGTGCCGGCAACGATCAAGAAAAGGGCAGCGGTCCGGCATGTCAATCAGGTTCGGCGGCAGACCCTGTATGGAGGTGAGCCTCTCACGGGTTGTCGAGTCCAGTTTTGGCAATGAGCCGAGCAGGCCTCTGCTGTAGGGATGGCTGGGGTTGGCATAGAACTCCCGGACCGGCGCCGATTCAACGATTTGCCCGGCATACATAACAATGACTTTGTCGACGCATCCCGCCACCACTCCCAGATCGTGCGTGATCCATATGACCGCCATGCCAAGTTCCTTGCGCAGACGCATGACGAGGTCGATGATCTGTGCCTGCGTGGTGACATCAAGCGCTGTCGTGGGCTCGTCGGCGATGAGGAGCAGCGGATCGCAGGACAGGGCCATGGCAATCATGACGCGCTGCCGCATTCCGCCGGAAAACTGGTGCGGATAGTTGTTCAGCCGGTTGCCGGCGTCCGGAATGCCGACCATGTCCAGCAGGTCAATCGCGTGCTGGCGGGCCTGCTCCCTGTTCCTGTCGGTATGCAGCAGCACCGTTTCCACGATTTGACGGCCAATCGTCAGCACCGGATTGAGTGACGTCAGGGGATCCTGGAAGATCATCGCGATCTGGTTGCCGCGAAGACTTCTGAGATCTTTGATGTCCATCCTGAGGACGTCGCGCCCCTGGAACAGCACCTCTCCCGCCACGATTTTCCCAGGCGGTTCCGGGATCAGCCGCATCAGGGACAACGCGCCGACGCTCTTGCCGCAGCCGCTCTCCCCAACGATTCCGAGCGCTTCTCCGCGCTGAAGCGAATATGATATGCCGTTGACTGCCTGGACCACGCCGTCTTCCGTCGTGAAGATCGTCTGCAGATTACTTACTTCGAGCAAAATCCACTTCCATCCCGCTGATCGTCAACAACCGTGTGTCCCCATCGCGGTTGTGGACCTGACGGCACACCTCCGGGCCAGGTCAAAATTGTCACGAGTCATCCCAAGCGCCGGCGCAGGCGCGTCTGTCCCCGGTGAAAGTGCCGGCAGCCCGATCCTCCCCGTGCGCGCTGTGGCCGCGTCGGCCCCTAGGAGGCCCCGTCATTCTCCCAGAACCAGTCATGGCGCACGATCTTTAGATCATACCCCTGTTCCCAATAGCGCGCAACCGGACTGTCCCGCCATTCCTTGTCCAGGGTGTCCCAGGTAAATGGCTCGCCCACATCGGGGGGGTCGGCGCGAAGCCATCTTTCACCGATGGCGTGGCTTGTGCCGGTATAGCGAACATCGATCGAGAGCCGAATTTTATCAGGCGTCCGATTGGCGGCCGCAGCGTGCACTGTGAACATCTTGAACAACAGGATGTCGCCGCACCGAAAACCGGAATGGTGCCACTCCAGCGTGGGATCGACGTCGACAGTCCTTCCCCCGGACCCTCCAGCCGGCCGCGGTTCGAGGAAACCGGCCTTGTGGCTTCCCGCCAGAACTCTCAAGCCGCCGACGGCCTCCGGCACGTCACCCAACGGTATCCAGCAACTGATGGTCTCCGTGGAGCCTCCCACAAATATCCAGTCCTGGTGCGGCTGCGTGATATGTTCGGCGGTGTCGGGAAACGATATGCGCGCGATCGTCCTCGGAAACGGCACGACACGCTCCTGGAAAAGATCCTCCATGATGCGGATCAAGTTGCGGTCGAGTTTCAGGCGGTGAAACGCTTCCAGGGCCTGGACCCTGGCGTATACATCCAGATATTCGTCATCATCATCATCGTAAACTGGACCGCGGGCGGCAATTCCATGACGGCACGCCGCTGACCGCGAAGCATGTGGAATGGAGCTACTTGCTGACCATGAATCCCCGGGCGGAAGGCGCGGACTTCCTGATGCAGGATGCCAGTCTGACCGAACTGAAAGGCGCCCAGGCCTACATCGACGGCACGGCGGAGAGAGTCGAAGGCATCACGGTGGTCGACGACCATACGATCGTCTTTGAAACGGCAGTCCCGAACGGAAATTTCTTTGACAGGGTTGGCAAGGTCTACATCCTTCCGGCGCATCTTTTTGAAGGCAGGCCAATAGAGGATGTGCTGACGGAGGACTGGTGGTCGCCCGAGATGAGAGTGGGCACTGGCCCATTCGTGTTCGAGGAATATTCCGAGGGACAGTTCGCATCCGTGACCGCGAATGAGGATTACTGGGCCGGCCGGCCGTATCTGGACCGGATCGTGCTGCGGTTTTTTGATGAGTATGAAACCGGATCTCTTGCTTTTGAAAAGGGGGAGGCGGACCAGCTGGATGGTCTCACTTCCCAGGATGTTACGCGATATGCCGAGACGAATCCCGAGGGCTATGTTTTCCTGCGCGGAAACCCCCTGTCCGCCAACTACATCAACGTCGCCGACCATCCTGCCCTGAAGGACAAAAGGGTCCGCCAGGCGATTTCATTTGCCATCAACCGTCAGCAGCTGATCGATCTCCTGATTCCCTACGGGATGAGGGCTGCCATTTATTCCGTGTTGCCTGAAGACCATCACCTGTTCAATCCCGATGCCGCGGCCTATCCTTTCGACCCGGACCGGGCGAGGGAACTTCTGGCCGAGGCGAACTGGGATCCGAACCAGTCCGTGGAGCTGGCGACATACTACGAGCACCAGGACACTCTTGACTGGCTGGCTTTCATCCAGAAGCAGCTTGGCGATGTGGGCATGAAGACCACTATTCGGGCGATGAAATGGCCGGACATGGAAAAAGCCGGCGAGGCGGGCGAGCTTGAGCTGTGGCTCACCGGGTATTCGAAAGATGTGGTCAGCAATCACCTGGCATATCTTTTTGAAGGCAGGCCAATAGAGGATGTGCTGACGGAGGACTGGTGGTCGCCCGAGATGAGAGTGGGCACTGGCCCATTCGTGTTCGAGGAATATTTCGGCACTGGCGGCGCGTGGAATTACGGCGAGTACAACAATCCCGAGTATGAAGAACTCTTGAGGTCGGCAGGCCGCGCCGGCGGAGAGGAACAGCGGCAGATCTTTATGAAAATACAGGAGATCTTCAACGTAGAGCTGCCCGGGATACCGATTTGGAACATCACCACTTTCGTTCTGGTGAAACCGCAGTTCTGCGGTGTTGTCGAGCAGTTTTCCGACCAGCATTTCGCGTACCTGAACGAAAACAACATCTACATGTGCGAGGGCGCGACGGGGACAGTCTCGGTCCGGCCCGGAGCTCCGGCCAGTCTCGAGCATCCCGGCTACGTCCTGGACAGCCAGTAGAATGGATCGGGCAGCAGCGGGTGACGTTGCTGCCCCTTCCCGCCCGGTTGGTCATGCCGGGACTGCGCGGTGATTGACTGGCGGGTCACTGCACACACAGCGACTGCACTTTCGCGGCACTGACCTGACATCGTGATTCCGAACTGTTTGCCTGGGCCGTGGGGCCCGCGGGTTTCTGGCGGGACGCGGCTTGCAAAATGCAGAGCGCCTGCCGTCCAATGCGGCGTCCACAACCAGCCTTTTCCCGCAGAGTCACCCGACTCACCCGCTATGATCCGGGCGCGAACGGCGCTCGCGAGATACCGGGGAACCTCCTGCGCCCGACGGCATCGCGCAAAATGAGCCATGCCTCCTCTTCTATAGACCATCCGTTGTCCGCCGCGCGCAACCGCCGCCAAGTCTTCGCGTCATCACCCATGAGTTGCTCGACAAGCTGAAAGGCAACGCCTCAGCCGACTGGCAGCGCCGCGAACCTGTGCGTCCGAATGCGCGTTCTGGTCAAGCGCATCCTTCGCAAACGCGGCTATCCGCGCGGCCACCAGGACGCCGCCGCACAGACTATCCTGCAACGGGCTGAGGCACTTTCCGTAGGTTGGGCAGCGCAGGCAGACCAACCAGTCCATCAAACGGCATGTTCGTCGATTTCCTTTGCCAATGCTGCAACGCGAACTATGACCGATCGTGACCTGCTCCCGCACACGCATACGCCAACAGACTCGGCGGATCCGTCCGCTGTTTCATGGTCAATGATTGAAACAGCGAAGCAATGAGAACTGAACGCGTGAACATGAAGGTATTGTTTGTCTTTGCGGTTTCGGGGCAAGCGGCGCCAAATGCCGAACATCCGAAATCCGGACGCATCCTTGACTGATTTGCCGGGTTCATGTCAACGTTCGAATCTGGCGAGATGATTCACAAACTTGGGATTGAGCCATGGACACCCGACAGACCGTAAGTGATCTTCGCTATGCGTTAAGCGACACCGAGGTGGGTGCCTATCACCGTGACGGGATAATCGGCCCGTTCACGCTGATGTCGCCGGAGGAGATGGAGGAGGAACGGTTCATCATAGATCGCGAAATCGTGGCGCCGGCCGGGAACGACGACGACCCCGATATGCATTATCACGACCGCCACCTCGACCATGAATCCGTTTGCAGGATCTGCCGGCGCCCGGAACTCGTCGAGAGGGTATCGTCTTTGCTGGGCCCGGATGTGTTGATCTGGCGTTCCAACTTTCAAGTGAAGAAACCGGCCGCGGTAGCGGTCGGGGATGCAAAGAAATACACGAGGGTGCCGTGGCACCAGGACGGCGCATACTACGACCTCCAGCCGCATGTTTTGGTGTCTGCCTGGATCGCCATCACGGAATCGACCGAGGAAAATGGCTGTTTGAAGGTGGTCGCTGGTTCGCACTTGCAGACATTCGATCACGACATAGACCCGGGGAAGTACGAATTCGAACGCTCGATTCCGGAAGACGCGATCGACCACAACTCGGTACGCGCGTTCGTCATGCGTCCCGGGGAATTCGTGCTGTTCAACGAGAACACCGTGCACTCCTCGGGCCCCAATCATACGTCGCAACCACGTATCGGGCTGACGCCACGCATCAGCGTGCCATTTGTCCGAGTGACCGGCAATCCGCGCTACGCCGGCGGCGACTGGGCCGACCGGGCCCGCGACGCGCCTGATGAATTACGCAAAGTGGCGATGCTGCGCGGCCACGACTATACTGGCCGGCAACGGGTCGTTCCCCTTCCCTGTGGAGAAAGCTGACGACGGGGCTGGCCGCCGCAAACGTCACACAAGTGGCATCGGCCGGATTGTACCTGCGCACACACATGTGAGATTCCGCATGCGACGGTTTCCGCACGTGTGTTACCGAAACGATGGCGCAGCCCTAACGGATGGTGCGACGGCCCCCGCTCCCGAAAATCTCTTATGTGTATGAGCAGGCACAGAAAATAATTTCCAACGAAAGACCCTGCGCCATCGTCGGAGCGTAGTGCATGAGCGCAAACAGCGAGGCTCCGTATGTGGAAACCATTGCTGGCATCGATTCCGGAATGCTGCAAGAATTGGTAACTGCTCACCTCTTTTTCCCTGTGGTCTGCGGGTCGTGCATCTTGATCATGTCGGCGGCCTTTTCGGCGAGGGCGATCTGGAGGTCCACGAGGGGATTGTATCCGAGCGCGGCCATTGAACTCAGGTAGCTTGAGATTCTGCACCAGGCCTCGGCGCAGAACCGGTTTCGGAAGCATCCCGAGACCATTGTATGACCTTCGCCGCCCTGATTTTCTGTTCGTCGGCCGGGAGATTGTCCGCGTTCTCGAGCTGATCGGCATGGAGGCCGCACTCCGCGTCATCGAAGACGATGCCAACACCGGGTCGGAGGCGGTTCGCCAGCATGAGATCGCGCTCGAGCGCGCGCGTTACGAAGCCCATCGCGCGTGTCAGCAGTATGATGCCGTCGATCCGGGGAACCGGCAGGTGGCGGGCGAACTGGAGCGCTGGTGGAACGAACGCCTGATTGCGGCGCAGGCAGTCGAGTCCGCCCTGGAGCATGCGCGCGCGGCCCATGCGGACATGAGGATGTGCCGGGAGGATCGCGACGCCTGCCTGGAGCTCGGTGCCGATCTTGAGCGGGCATGAAACCATGAAGGTGTCACGGCGGAAACCCGCAAACGCAGACTCCGCGCCGCGGTTGAGGAAGTCATGGCCCGGGTCGAAGACCGGCGAGCCCGGCTGCTGCTGCACTGGCGCGGCGGCGGCCATACGGAACTGTTCGTTGCCTGGAGAGCGTCCGGGCAGCATCGCTATGTGACCGATGCCGGGACCGGAGCCCCGATCACGGCACTGGCGCGACAAATGCCGGATTGGGCGATCGCGGCGCTGCCGAACCGGCCGGGATGGCGCACCGGCAAGGGCAACAGCTCAAGGGAGGCGAATGTCCGCGGTTTCCACAACGAGCGCGGCATCCCGGTCTACCGGGAAGGCGAGCGGCAGGAGCGCAGCGAAATGACCCTGAGCGAGGCTGCTACGGCCCTGAGTCCTCGCTTCGAATCCATTTTGCCTCTCAATTCAAGCGTGTCGTTTACTGCGCTTTCCTGCGAGCACGTGTTCCCGAGATTCCGATTCAGTAAATCCCCTCCCCGAAAATTGGAGTTTCCGAACCACTCTCAGGATCGGATCCGTCCTGCCTGCGGCCCGGTCATCCATAACTGCAACGGTCCCTTGGCCAGCATGTTGCACCGATGTCGCACCAGACGGGGCAGTGCCTCACAACATCGAACGCCGAGAAGGGACCAGAATCACGGCCTCACAATCCACTGCTGGAACCGCATGTCTGCTTCTGAACACCCGGAAAATCCGAGATCGCGTGACATGAAGGGACCTGCAGAACGGCTGTCGACTCCGACGCTCAGACACTGTGTTTCGTCAAGCGACGGACGGATTGTCATGGAACCGGGCTCGTAGATGAACCTTTGTGCGCTGGCCGCCGCATCGCAATCAACCAGACCGAGAGGTTCGGACGGATCGTCCGGATGCAGGTTAGCCATGCATTTTCCTTCGAAGGCGACCGATCTGATTTGGCCAGTGGTCTCGGAAAAACGAAACTGCACGTCTCCGCCCCGTGGCTTGCACGAGTGGGCATGCAGGCGGTCGGACAACCCGCGTCCAATTGTATCGATGCACCATCCGAGGCCATCAACCTCGTCCAGGTTGTCCGCCAGGAATATGACAGGTGGCGGTGTTCGGAGGTCAGGAGGAGCGGCACTTGCCGCAGTGGCTGCGACAAGCGATATCGCCGCCGCAGACGCGAATTCTTGTAAGCGGTGCATGTGTCCCTCGATTACATTCTTGATATCCGTTTTGAACTTATACGCATTTGGGCGGATAGTCCGTCGCAAAACTCCTTTTTGGCAGGTGGCATCCTTGTCCGGGGCAGACAGCGCGTCGTGGGTCGCAGCATCAGCGATAACGGGAATCCCAACCGGTTCGCGCTTTCCAGGGGAATTCAAACCGTCAACACCGGTCGAATAATCAAACCGAAAACGCCGGAATAAAACCGGGCCAAAGGCCCCGGCCTCATTCATTCGCAACTTCGCGACGTGGGATAGTCCTGGCTGCCACAAGAGGGCACTTGTGGCAGCATGTTCGCATGTTAATCTGATGATCGGATTGTCGTTTCATTACTGCCGAACACAAGGGGGACAGCATGCAGGACGAACAGCAGGACACGATTGTCGCGGTCGTAGGCTGCGGATTCTACGGCCAGAACCACCTCCACGCCTGGAAGGACCTTGCCCGGGTGGGCGCCAAACTGTCCGCCGTCTGCGATCTTGACGCCGGGAAGGCGCGGGCCGCAGGCGAGACCTTCTGCGCACGCTGGTACACTGACATCGACGACATGCTCTCACGGGAGCATATCGATCTCCTCGACATCCCGACACAGATGCGCAGCCACCGCGCCCTTGCGGCACGGGCAGCCGACAGGGGAATCGCCGCAATCGTCCAGAAACCGCTGGCGCCGGATGGCGAGGAGGCAGCGGCGATCGTCCGCCACGCCGCCAACTGCAATGCCTGGCTGGCAGTGCACGAGAATTTTCGCTTCAGCACCGTCATGCTCCGAATCAAGTCACTTCTCGACTCGGGCGCCATAGGCGCACCGGGTTGGGCACGCCTGTCCTTCCGGACCGACTACGACATCTACACCGGCCAGCCTTATCTCTTGAAGGAGGAGCGGTTTGTGATCCTCGACAACGGCATTCACATCCTGGACCTCGCGCGTTTCTTTCTGGGCGAGGTCGAGCGAATCACCTGCGAAACCCAGCGCCGGAACCCGCGGGTGGCAGGCGACGATACCGCGACCATGCTGCTGCGGCATGAGTCGGGAGCCGTGTCCGTGGTCGAAACCACGTACGAGGCGCACCGCGTCCCCGACCCCTTCCCCGCCACCATCGTCGAGATCGAAGGATCGAAAGGCTCTATCCTTCTCGACCACGAGGACAACATGACGGTGACATCGGAGGGTCAGGTGCGGAGCGAACACGTCGGCTCGCCGCTCCTGCCATGGACCAGCCGGCCCTGGCACGGCTCGCAGGAGGCGGTCCTCAATGCCAATGCCCATTTCCTCGAAGCCTTTCGTGCCGGCCGGCCAGCAGCGACCTCAGGCGCCGATAACCTGAAGACGTTTGCACTTGTGGAAGCCGCCTATCTCTCGGCCCAGACGCATGAGACCGTCCAACCGCAACCCGCCTGAACCCGTGCCGCCAACAATTGATCACCTGAAATAATTCGGAACCGCGTACCCCGATTCCACCACGGTCCGCCTCGCGGCGGGGCGACTTTCGGCGGAGTTCTTCGAGGAAAAGCTGAGGACCGTCCTCTGAGACGGGGTGGAGGTGCTTCGAAGCATTGCGTTCGTCGCAAGGGACCGGGGCAACCTGCGGGCCGCGATTTCGAAACCGGGGCGCTAGCGAACTTGGCTGGCAGCACGCGCCCATCCTAACAGAAGAGTGTCATTCACTCCCGTCGACATGATCCTTTGCAGAGCCGTTGTCGGCGTGCACCACACATCAATTGCCGGCCCGACTTGTCGAACCCTACTTCGTGGGGGTTCGTGTCTCACGGTGTCGGTTCCTCCATTCAGTTAGCGAGACCCGTGACGTACCGATCCTGCCGCATGTTCGAGTTCCGTCGGAATCTGGTTTTTATGAAAACACCACGGTTACTCTGGCAATGCATTACACTGGTTTATGGAATTTGAGTGGGATGAAGAAAAAACCAAAGCAACATCGCCATGCATGGTGTGAGCCTTGTCGACGCAAAAAACGCATCTTTGAGTGCTTCACCCTTGATGTTGTCGATGATCGCTATGACTACGGCGAAGAGCGGGTCATCAGCCTTGGCATTGCGGGCGGTGTCGTAGTCTTGGCAGTTGCACGCACAGAGCGCCGGGGAGCAGGATCATCTCTGCGCGGCCCGCCAAAAAATCCGAGAAGGAACGATATGACGAAGCGGTACGACAAAGCCTTAACCCTGGAGGAGATCGCGGCGATCCCGGATGGTGACATAAACACAGATGACATACCGGAATTGGGAGTGGGATTTTGGGCGAACGCGACGGTGGAGCCACCACGCACCAAGCCCAACATCAGCCTAAGAGTGGATGAGGAGGTTGTGGCTTTCTTCAAAGCCAATAATCCAAATGGTTATACCGCTCGGATGGCAGCAGTTTTGACCGCGTATATGCGGGCGCATCAGTCAAAGTGATGACCATGGGAACCAGGCTACCGCCTCATGAGAAATGATTTTAGTTGTCGCGGCACCCCGTGACCGGAGCAAACCGAAAGATCATTCAAAAACCCGCCAGAAAAAATTTCGGGTGTTTGGGCGATGTTCCTCCTCAGCGTGGTTCAAACAGCCATGACCATCGGGCCGATTGGGCGGCCAGCAAGTATGTGGACGTGAAAGTGCGGAACTTCCTGTACGCCGTCCCTGCCGGTGTTTGCAATCATCCGATATCCCTTCCCGCCTTCGCCCGGCGAGAGATTCAGTTTTTCGCACACACCCCGAACAGTCTCAAAAAAGCCGACAATCTCTTCATTCGTGGCGGCTGACTGGAAGTGGTCGAAACAGACGTACGGACCCTTTGGAATGACCAGAACATGGACGGGTGCTCGTGGAGAAATGTCCTCGAATGCGAGCGCGTGCCCGGTATCGAGAACAGTCCGGTTCGGAATCTCTCCGCGCAGGATCTTGGCGAAGATATTGTCATTGTCATAATCGTAAGCCATTGGTTGTACTCCTGACACCTGGTTTCTGGAAATCACGTGACGGGCTCAGCTAAAATCCCGCTCGCTTCATCCGCATGACCCGATATCCCCCCCCCCGGATTTCGGAATCCCGGGAACGGGTAATTTCGGGATTTCCGGGTCCGTGAAAACGCGCCGAACGACGATTCCGGAAGGCGCGTTTTGTCGGTGCGGTTCATGCAATTCCCAAATCACGAATTCAGTTCGCGGTGAACAAGTTCCCCGAGATCCGTCCTTGGCCGTGCCCCGACATGCCTGATCACCTCTCCCGCCGACAGGCAACCCAAGCGGGCGCACAGCTCCGGTTCGAACCCTTCAGTCAAACCGTACAGAAATCCCGCTGCGAACAGGTCACCGGCGCCGGTCACGTCGACAACGGGACCAGGCCGGGCCGGCACCCGGCGCAATTGCTTCCCTGAAACGACAACGGCGCCCTCGCTTCCCAGGGTGCAGGCAAGGATCGCCACCTCTTTCCTCGCCTTCTCGACGGCCCGTTCCAGATCGTCGATTCCGTAGAGAGCCTTCAATTCGTGCTGGTTGCAGAACAGGAGATCCACGTCCTCCCTGACCATCCTTCTGAAGGAGGAAAGATGACGTGAAACGCAGTAAGGGTCGGAAAGCGTCAGCGAAACGCATCCCCCTCCAGCCTTGCAGTACTCGATGGCTCTTGCAAACGCGGCGTGGCCGTCAGGGCCATCGAACCGGTATCCCTCAAGATAAATCCAGCCCGTCCGTTCCATCAGCGATCGGTTGATGTCGCGGGAACCTAGAGTCTCGGAGGCACCGAGATAGGTATTCATGGAACGCTCACCGTCGGGAGTGACCAACACCATGCAGCATCCGGTATCCGTTCCCTGCCCGGACGGTGTCATCGGAGTCTCGTATTTCACTCCGAGACTCCTGATATCATCGGCAAAAACATGCCCTAGACGATCGTCAACGACCTTGCCGACATAGGCGGTACAACATCCCATGTCCGCCAGTCCCGCGATCGTATTGGCCGCCGACCCACCCGATACTTCGCTTGGCGATACCATGACGCGCCGGATGTCGGCAGCCCGCTGCCCGTCGATCAGTTGCATCACGCCTTTCCGGACACCGTGTTCGACAAGGAACGACTCTTTGCAGTGGGCAAGAATGTCCACCATCGCGTTCCCGATTCCGACAACTTGGATTTGCCGGGTCACGCGGTCTTGTCCTGGAAACGACACAGGTCATGGATCATGCAATCCGGGCATTCGGGTTTGCGCGCCTTGCAAACGTAGCGGCCGTGCAAGATCATCCAGTGATGCGCATGTTGTTGAAACTCGGCGGGAACATGGTCCTCGATCGCCCTTTCGACCGCGGCCACATCCTTGCCTACTGCAACGCCCGAGCGATTTCCGAAGCGGAAAATATGCGTATCAACCGCTTGCGCAGGGAGGGAAAACCACATGTTCAGAACGACATTCGCGGTCTTTCGTCCGACACCCGGAAGCCCGACCAGCGCGGCCCGTGAAGAAGGAACTTCACCTCCGTACTCCTTGATCAGGATCTGGCTGAGCCGGATGACGTTCTTTGCTTTCTGCTGATACAACCCGATGGTTCGAATGTATTCGATCAAACCGCTTTCGCCGAGTTGCACCATCTTGTCCGGTGAATCGGCGATCTGAAACAGTGACCGGGTGGCCTTGTTGACGCCAGCGTCTGTCGCCTGTGCCGACAGAACGACGGCGACCAGCAGCGTAAATGCATTCACGTGCTCAAGTTCACCCTTTGGCTCCGTACGATGCGTCCGGAACCGGGTGAAAACTTCGTGCATTCCATGATAGTCGAGTTGACGCGACATTCGGTCTGTTTGACACGCGAAAGGTCAGGTTCCAAGTCCGAATGAACTCCGGATTCACATCGGGTTCGAATGCGCAGGATTCGGGTCGATACGGGACGTGAATTACGCCATTTCCCTCTATGAGGCGTACGATCAGGAACAGTACGAATTAACATGGAGTCAGAACTGATGTCGGAACACTCGTATCACTACCGGCTCATGGCCCGCGCCATCGACCATATCGCCCGAACGGTTGACGAACAGCCAAGGCTTGATGACGTGGCGGAAGCGGTAGGGCTGTCTCCTGCGCATTTCCAGCGTGTCTTCAGCCGTTGGGCCGGGGTCAGTCCAAAGAGATTCCAGCAGTTCGTGACGCTCGGAAACGCCAAGGCGCTGCTGTTGAATCGGCATACCATGCTCGAGACGGCACTTGCTTCGGGCCTGACCGGATCCGGGCGACTCCACGATCTTTTCCTGACATGGGAAGCCATGAGTCCAGGCGAATTCGCGAACCGCGGATCGGGGTTGACCATTCGCTACGGCTGGTTCGATTCTCCTTTCGATGACATGCTCGTCATGGCCACCGATCGCGGGATCTGCGGGGTCGGATTTTCTGCCGAAACCGGTCCCGACGCGGTCTTCAACGACCTTGCCGGACGCTGGCCCGACGCAAGGATCATCAAGGATCCCGGCGCGTTGGCCGGACATGCCGACAGGATTCTCGATGGGTCCGGGCACGTTGGCCTGCACCTTCTCGGAGCACCGTTTCAGATCAAGGTCTGGGAAGCGCTCCTGAACATACCATCCGGGCGTGTCACGACGTATTCCTGTGTCGCGAACCACATCGGGTCACCTCGAGCAGCGCGCGCGGTCGGGACCGCGGTCGGGAGAAATCCCGTGAGCTGGCTGATCCCCTGTCACCGGGTCATCAGGCAAACCGGCCAACTCGGCGGTTATCATTGGGGTATGTCGATCAAGCGGGCAATGCTGGCGAGGGAAGCAGCCCGGGACAACCCGGACGAACGCTCATATGTCCACGCGGGGTGACACTGTATATCCGCAGGATTCTTTTTGGGGGTGTTCCGCCTCTCGCGCGATGATGCTGCGGACGTGGACCTGGTCGAGCAGCTTCAGGGCCTCGGCGGATGGAAGGCGGTTACGCGCCGGCAAGAGACCATGGAGGTCGAGGACGGTGCCGAGTGCACAGCCGGGCGCATCGAACGGGTGGCCACAATCTTCGGTGCCATCGTCTGGCGAAACCTTGCCGTGACCCTGCTCGGGAGGGACCGCCTCGGTCTGCCGCCTGATGTCCTGTTCATCGACGCGAAGATCCCCGTTCTGGCGACCTCCATCGACCACGGGGGTCGCGGCCCCCTCATGACACCGTGGCCACGGCGATTCTGATCGCGCCCCGGGACAGCGGAACCATCGATTCGAGGCGCCCCCGGGGGCGAACGTCACGTGGCTCGGGTCCACAACCCTCGCCCGAATGTGTGCCGGGTATCGTCCACTGGCCATGAGTCACGCAAAAAGAGGCAATGGGTGAGAACGGCTCTACCAGCAACATCAATAGTGGATGCGTAGGCCTGGACTGGAAGAGGGGCAGACCACAGAGGTCTGCCCCACGTTGTTCGGAATCGTGGCGTTTCCATGTCCGGAGGAAGGCCTGCGGCGATTCATGCCGCGGGCTTCCCCTCGCTCAGGTCAGATCGAAACGGTCGAGGTTCATCACCTTGTCCCAGGCGGCCACGAAGTCGTCCACAAACCGCTGACTGGAGTCCTCCGATCCATACACTTCCGCGATCGCCCGGAGCTGCGAGTTCGACCCGAAGATGAGGTCGACCCGGGTGCCCGTCCACCTGAGTTCGTCCGTTGCACGATCGCGGCCCTCGAACACGTCCTCCGACTCGGACGCTGCCTGCCACGTCGTACTCATGTCGAGCAGGTTGACGAAGAAGTCGTTGGTGAGCATTTCCGCCCGCTCGGTAAAGACGCCGTCCCGGGTCTGTCCAACGTTCGTGTCCAGGACGCGCATTCCGCCGACGAGTACCGTCATCTCGGGTGCCGTCAGTCCCAGCAGCTGGGCCCGGTCGACCAGGAGTTCTTCCGCTGACACGACGTACCCGCCGTTGAGGTAGTTCCTGAACCCGTCCGCTTCGGGTTCGAGCGCCGCGAAGGATTCGACATCGGTTTCCTCTTGCGATGCATCCGCGCGACCCGGGGTGAACGGGACCGTCACGGCATACCCGGCGCTGTTCGCAGCCTGCTCGACAGCCGCGCAACCGCCCAGCACGATGACGTCGGCCAACGACACCCCCTTTCCATTGGCCCGCGAGCCGTTAAATTCCCGCTGGATTCCCTCGAGGGTTTCCAGAACGGATGCCAAACGGGCGGGCTGGTTGACCTCCCAGTCCTTCTGCGGCGCGAGGCGAATTCGCGCGCCGTTCGCTCCGCCGCGAAGGTCGGAGCCGCGGAAGGTCGAAGCAGAAGCCCAGGCGGTCGAAACCAGTTCGGAGACAGAAAGCCCGGAAGCAAGAATGCTGCCCTTCAGTTCGGAGATATCCCGCTCGTCGATCAACTTGTGCGGTGCGGCCGGGATGGGGTCCTGCCAGATCAGCTCCTCCTCGGGAACTTCCGGGCCGAGATAGCGCACGCGCGGACCCATGTCGCGGTGGGTTAGCTTGAACCACGCCCGCGCGAAGGCATCCGCAAACGCGTCCGGGTTCTCGTGGAAGCGCCGCGCGATCGGCTCGTAAATCGGGTCCATCCGCATGGCCATGTCCGCCGTGGTCATCATCGGTGCATGCCGCTGCGACGGATCGTGGGCATCCGGAACGGTGTCCGCGCCCGCGCCGTCTTTCGGCACCCATTGCCAGGCGCCGGCAGGGCTCTTCGTCACTTCCCACTCGTAGCCGAACAGGGTGTCGAAATAGCTGTTGTCCCAAGTTGTCGGCGTGGACGTCCACGCGCCCTCGATGCCACTCGTGATCGTATCGCTGCCCTTGCCGCTGCCGAAGCTGTTCTGCCAGCCGAGTCCCTGAGCCTCGATGGGGGCACCCTCGGGTTCGGGACCGACATGGGCAGGGTCGCCGGCGCCATGAGCTTTGCCGAAGGTGTGGCCGCCAGCGGTGAGCGCGACGGTTTCCTCGTCGTTCATCGCCATCCGGGCAAAAGTCTCGCGGATATCGCGGCCCGAGGCGACCGGGTCAGGTTTGCCGTTCGGCCCTTCCGGATTGACGTAGATCAGGCCCATCTGGACGGCAGCCAGAGGAATCTCAAGCTCCCGGTCGCCGGTATAGCGCTTATCCCCGAGCCAAATGTCCTCGGTGCCCCAGTAGATGTCCTCTTCGGGTTCCCAGACGTCCTCGCGCCCGCCGGCGAACCCGAACGTCTTGAACCCCATCGATTCCAGCGCACAGTTGCCGGCCAGGATCATGAGGTCGGCCCAGGAGATCTTCCGGCCATACTTCCGCTTGACAGGCCAGAGCAGCATGCGCGCCTTGTCGAGGTTGCCGTTGTCTGGCCAGCTGTTGAGCGGCGCGAAGCGCTGCGTGCCGGTACGTGCGCCTCCGCGGCCGTCACCGGTCCGGTAGGTGCCGGCACTATGCCACGCCATCCGGATGAAGAGCGGCCCGTAGTGACCGTAGTCGGCCGGCCACCAGTCCTGCGACGTGGTCATCAGTTCGAAAATATCCCTCTTGACCGAATCGAGGTCGAGGCTCTCGAATTCCTTCCCGTAGTCGAAGTCCCCACCCATCGGATTGGCCAGGGCAGAATGCTGACGCAAAACGTTGAGCTTCAGCTCGTTCGGCCACCAGTCCCGGTTCGACGTACCGGCACCGGCGGCGTTTTCCCGGGTCCCCTGCGTGACAGGGCATCTCCCTTCGTTCATGATGTCCTCCTTTGCGTGTGATGTGTTGCCTCCAGGCGGCACTGGCGATCGCGCCAGGGCGCATGCCGGTTCCGGCATCGGGTGACAACGTTCGAAGCGTGAAAACGCACAGCAGCAGCCGCACCTGACTTTGCTGGTCGGGAGCACCGCCGGCCGATTGTCGCAGGCTGCATCCAGAGCGCTGGATCCGTTGACGCCCGTCGTGCGGAGTTGGGGAAGTCTGCACCCGCATGGTACCTTTCACCCCGCTTTTCCGTATCGATCCGCTGGATCATCGGAAGGCCTCACGTTCCGGAAGCAGCCCGTTCGGCTGCAAGGGCGAGCGTAGGCGTTTCGTTTCTTCGTGTACAACGATTATTATTTGTTATTACAATCGTATTTGACGAACATTCGTGTCCGGAGCCATTAGATGAAACGCCTGCCCACAATGAAGCAACTTGAGTATCTTACGGCGCTCGCCGACACACGGCACTTCGGGCGCGCGGCCAAGCGATGCAATGTCACACAGTCGACGCTGAGTGCAGGAATCCGCGATCTCGAGTCGGTACTCGGCACCCCGGTTGCAGAGCGTTCGAACAGGCGCGTGTTGATTACGCGTGTTGGTGTTGAGATCGCCGAAAAGGCGAAGGCTTTGCTGCGCGACGCCGAAAAGATCATGGACGTGGCCAGCGCTGGCCGCTCCCCGATGACAGGGGAAATCCACTTGGGCGTCATCCCGACGATCAGCCCGTTTTTCCTGCCACGCATCCTGCCGACGCTGAGAGAGAAGTTTCCGGAGTTGACCATATACCTGAGAGAGGAGCAGACGGCCCCGATGCTCGTCCGCCTGGAAGACGGAGAATTGGACACCGTGCTGATCGCGCTGCCATGGGAGACCGGCGACCTTGCCGTCGAGGACATCCTTGAAGACGAGTTCCTGTTCGCATGCGACCGGACTCACCCGCTCGCCGACGCCGGCGTGGTGCCGCTCAAGGCGCTTGCCGGTGAACACCTGCTGCTGCTCGAGGAAGGCCATTGCCTGCGCGGCCACGCACTCGACGTTTGCCGCATCGGCGACCGGGGCGCGCGAACGCAGTTCGAGGCGAGCAGTTTGCACACGCTGGTGCAAATGGTCGCAGCGGGAATCGGAGTCACCCTGGTTCCGCAGCTCGCGGTCGACGCTCAAATCGCCCTGGGTACGGATATTTCACTCTCACGTCTTGCCACACCTGCGTCGCGGCGGATCGGATTGGCCTGGCGCAAGACGTCGCTGAGGGCGGATGAGTTCCGGTTGCTCGCGGACACATTGCGCGAATCGATGAACATCGCGTGAGATTTTCGCCTCCGTGTTGTCCGCTGTCCGCTCTTGACGCCGCGCAGCCGGCCGCATCCGGATTGTTCCGTTGCTGATTGTCGTCCGGCACACGGCGGAGGAAACCGCGCGGTGCAGGTCGATCGAGCATTTCTCGCCGATGCAGAACCGGGTCGAGGACTGCCATCATAAGCCGTTAATGCCTTCCGGCCCGATTAAGTTGCGTTCGTTCGTACGATACTGAATCCGGCTTCGATCATGACACTCGCATGCGCTTTTTCGGTCTTTCGGGAATTGGGGCGGCAAAGCCGACGAGCGTACACGACCGTGCCTCTGAACGGTTTCCCCTATGTCAGCCGGGTTTACAAGCGGCTGGCAGCGAGCGCATTCGCGACCCATTCCGAACCGCCTGCAGTTCTTCAGGGGAACTGCGCCGATTTTTTCTTTTTACCGGATTTCCGGTCGGCACGCTCTTCTGGCACTTGCCGCTGCGCCGCCAGTGCATGGACGCGGAGGGTATTCGGCTGGACCGTGCACCGCAGATCGGTCCCGGCTTGAACTTTGGCGATCTTACCGGTGACTAGCCCGAAGAAACGATCGTCCGGGATCCTGGCCCGTCGGCCTAACATGTCGGCAGGATTCAGGGGGATCCGGGCATGTCACAACCTATTCCTGCACCGCAACCCACATCGGAAATCCACGCGCGGCACGTGCCGTCGGACCGTAGTCAGAAAAGTCCCGCGAGCTGGCTGACCTCCTGCCACCGAGTCATCGGGCTAACCGAACAACTCGGTGGCTATCACAGGGGTTTGTCGATCAAGCAAGCAATGCAGACGAGGGAGGCCGCCCGGACCACCTGGACGGACTCATGCGTCCACACGGGGTGATATAGTGTATTTGCTGGAAAATTCGGCAAGAGTGGTCTGCTTCGTGTCCGCGCGATGCCGTGGATGTGAACCTGGTCGGTTTTCACTGACCAGAGGTGAGTGCGGCTTACGAGCGACATAGCGAACGAAATCGTATCCGGACCTCGTCAGCTTGTTTCCGCGAGACCGACATCGGATCAAAGGTCCCGTTTGATCCGCCGAGTGCATGTCCGAATTCAAAAGAGGTTTACGAGCGACAATCCAAGGCGATCTAACTTATCGGTGGCCTTGGGCAGCCAGAGTGCAGAACGCTTTAGATCCCCGTCCACGGCGTGGGAGTCATCCTTCCCCCGAAACCTTGTCTTTGGCAAATTCAAGCGTGGGACAGAATAGCGTCCTGCAAGCCTTTGACGTGACGAGCCTGTTGTGTCCGCCCGTTCCTCCGGTACGTGACAATCACTGTCACCATCGTGATCGATGTGCAGACGACCAGTTTCCGCTTGTCGTCTCGGGAACAGGTCCACCGTCAATTCATATTTCGAAGCCGTCCTGCGATTCGGAGGGCGTTGCCCTCAACGAGTTCCGCAACGTGTTGGACGATCTTCGTTGACGCCCCGGCCTGGTCGGCGACACTTTGAGTCGCCTCTCCCCTGGCCCCAACCATCGCATCGACCAATTCCTGGACCCGGAGCCGAACCTGACGCGCATTGAGTCCTGCGTCAGTGGCGATACGATCCCAGTGCCGCCTGGCAGTATCACCTGGTTTGCGTTTCTTCCCGGCGATTTTCTGGGCGTGATACTGGTTCACATGGTTCCACTGCAGCACGGACGAAACGTCATACAATGGTGCCAGGGTTGGTCCGGCACTCACAATCATGGAATAATTCTTCGCATGCGCGTCGGTGTTGGCGACCAGGATATTGAAAATGACCTGGTCGATCAGTTTCAGGGCATCGACGGAAGAAAGGTGGTTACCCGTCAGCAAGAGACCTTTGAGGTCAATGCCCGGCCTTGTCCCCCGCTCATATTTCTGACCGGGATAGAGCCCGTTGGCCTGGGCGAGGTCTTCCTGATGCAGCCGTTTCACTGACCCGTCCCTGCGCAGGCAACGATCGTATCGGGCAACGGCAAGAGCTCTTCGATTACCGGCAACCATCACGGCGCAATCGACAACCGGTATGCCGACCAGGCGTGCGAGCGAATGGCAGTAAGCCTCGTTCTCGACGATACCCGGTAACCTCGGGTTGTCCGGCTTGATGATGACCGTCGACGGTGCCCCGGTTTTCGGAATGGCCAGTCTATCAGTCGGACCAGGAAATCCGAGTTTTGGTTGTCCATCATCGCCAAGGACTGACAGGGTCGTCTTCTTCTGCCCTCCAGCGAGAGAAAGCCTCACTCCGTCTTCACCCACGAGGAACGGACGCTGTCCCAGGTCATCAAAGTGGCGGCTCAAGGCCTCGCCGTCAGTTCCGAAGCCGTAATGATCCTGAAGCGCCTCGTAACCCCACCGGTCCCGGACGCTCGGTTCCCCGAAGGAAACGGCCCCTGCCGTATCACCCCCAACCTCTTTCAGGATTGCCAAGGCATCTGAAGAAGACAGGCCCAGCGCCCGCGACATTAAAAGGAGGTGCTGCTCTTCGGGGAGCAGGTTGGCCAACCATGGTGCGATGACCTCGTCTTCGAAGTCGTCCGCAACAAGCGGGAGCGTCACCGAAAGCGGGAAGCTTCCATCGGTAGCCAACCAGCGTGCGTCATATGCAAAGCTCAGGCGACCGGTGGCGTGGACCGAAATCTGCCCGACAACGAATTGCTCGTAGAAAACACCGACCTTGTCGAAAATTGTCATCAATCGTCGCCCAGATCGTAACCTTCCGACGTACTGGAAGGCACCGTATTCTTTTCTGACCCATCCTTTCTTGCGAAAAGGATCGGCAGCTCGATCCGTAGTGCGGCGGTCAAGGCGATCAGGGTGGAGAGCTTAACGTCACGCTTTCCGCGTTCGATGATGGAGAGTGTAGGTACGGTGGAACCCGAAAGCACCGACAGTTCCTCGAGACTCAGGCCGAGTTCCTTGCGGCGTTTTCGTATTCGATTGCCGATGACTATGTTCCAGTTCGCGACGTCTGGCCCCCAGGTCATGGTATTCCCCTTTATCATATAAAATAAAATAGGTGAATTTACCACCTGATCAAACAAAATTTAGCTCTGGAGATAAATTTGAATTCGGGACAACAAATTAGATCGCAAATTATCACGCGCGATAAACTTTAAGCCCTTTCGCGCCCATATTGTCATGCAAGAGAGTGCGGCCAACGCCAAATGTAGTCGATCAAGATCCTGTCGTGCATCCTCCATGGAATCTCAACATTAACGTGTCGCGGGACCACACAGGCGCAGGATTCCAACCTTTCGAAGATGACGCCGTTCGACCGCCGCATTTACAAACTGGGTGGTGCCGATCATCACGGCAGCGACGTTTTCGGGTTCAACACCCGCTTCAGACATGACCGCGCGAACCGAGGTTATGATCCCACCGGTGACATTTGCGGTGGTCGACCGTTTGATCGTCGCCAGTACTGCCGTCCGACCAGCGCGGCCGCGTCGGCATTGGTGCCACCGACGTCCACGCCTATCCGGACTGCACAGGTCAACCGGTTGCCCGATGTCCATGCGAATCGCGGCTGAGTGCCGTGGTGCGCGTGTTGAACACCTTGTACAGTCGCATGATCAGGCTGATGTTGATCCGCCGAACCCCATCGGACTTCGCGATATGCCTTTCCACAAAATCCAGCAATTCGGCGTTGGTTTTGGCGGATATTGATGCGTTGAGACTGTATTCGCCGGTCATTGCCGCCAGGTAACCGACCTGGTCAAACTCGGCGAGCGTAGCTGCAACCTTGTCAATCAGGCCGGGTTCCACATCGATCAGCACTTCCGCGTGTACACCCGGTTCGGCAATGACCGGGTCGGGTATCGCGCCGATGACGATCTGCCTGGACTGCAGGAGCGCCGAAATGCGGTTGCGGATCGTCCGCTCGGAGACCTTGCCGATTCGCTGGGCGATTTCCGAAGCAGAAGCACGCCCATCAACCGTGAGATGCTCAATTATTTCCCGGTCTAGATCGTCAATCTGCTGGCTCACAGGCACCTCCCGTTGCAAATGAAACTAACCGTGTTTCCGATTCGGATTATTACCGGCAAATACTTTCCGTTTCGGTAATATACAGGGGGGGTCGCACTGACACTGATTCACACGTCCGTGTGCCTCTTCGGGAATCAACGATTTCCGGACTGAGGTTGGTTGTTGAGCACATCGAACTGAAATAGAATCACCGCAAGAATTCAACGAGAAGACCTGCACAGGTGATGACATGATGCCAACGCGAACACTGTCGATATTGAGCCTGATTGGCGCAACCGCCCTGTCGGCCTGCAATCCCTCGACCGGGGAAGGCCCGGACAATGCCGTATCGGGAGCGATCATCGGGGCCGGCCTTGGCGCAATCGCGGGCGAAGTGTTTGGCGACGACAGCGACGATGCCTTTCAGGGCGCCGTTGCAGGAGCTGTCCTTGGGGGCGCAATCGGCCTCACGCTGGATCACCAGGAAGAAGAGATTCGCCGGGCCCTGGGGGACCGTGGCATAGAGGTCGCAAACACGGGGTCCGAACTGATCGTGACCATACCAGAGTCCATCACGTTCGCCTCCGGCAGTTCCGAAATCAGGGCGACTGCCCTGCCTGACATCTACGCCGTGGCCGACAGTCTCGCCCGTTACCCACGTTCGGACGTCGAGGTCGTGGGGCATACAGACGATGCCGAAAGCGATGCCTACAACATGGACCTGTCGCGAAGCCGCGCCCTCGCCGTCTCCCAGGTGTTGATCGATGAAGGGATCTCGCCGCGCCGCATCGTCGCATATGGAAAAGGCGCCACTGAGCCGGTTGCATCGAACTTTACCGAGAGTGGGCGTGCCAAGAACCGGCGGGTAGAGATCATCATCCGTCCGGTTGCGCAGACCTAGACCGCATTAGCAAAAAAATGAAATTGCGGTTGTAGAACCTTCCTTGCCGACATTCTCTCATGGCAACCCGCCCACAATGGATATTCGTTTTCCGGTACGCAAAAGAGCCGCGAATGGACCATTATTGCTACATTCGAAACTTGGGGGCTCAGTTCAGCACTCCTAAGATCCGCCGGGTAAATCATAAGCAATGTGGCTCCGGAGATTTCAAGCATACTCTTGGCGGGAATTGCTAAATTTGCGCCTGCCAGTATCCGCACCAATTTGCCCGGAACAGTATAGATTGTCTTGGATTCACTATTATCCCTTCCGGTCCGTTGAGGAAGAGACAGGTTCGCTACTTCCTCCAGTTATCCACATATTCGGCAATCGGAAAAGACTTGGCTAAAATTTCAAAAACGAGGAGATACACAGCGACCCCTAGCCACGTTGAGATAAACGTGCGCGCAATCCGCCCCCTTAAACCTGACGGATGGAAGATTTGGAGCGTCGAAGAATTTCCGACTGTCGGTACGGTCCCCAAAAACTATCTTTCATACGGGGATCCTCACAAGCGTAATGTTCGCGGTTATTTTGCGAAAAAGGGGCGCACAAGCAATGGTCCACGAGAATGTGTTACCGAAGAGATTATCTCAAAGATTGGTGCAATGTTGCCTTTGGAGATAGCGAACTCAATGCTTGTAAGGCTTTCAAAGACAGATGTTCGTTTTTTGTCACAGAATTTCGTTAATTCTGGTCAGCATGAATTACTTCATGGAATCGAACTTGTGGCGCGGTATTTCGAAACCAACCCACATGAGGTGGAAGCTGCATTCGACTTGAAGGACAAGAAAGCCGAGAAGGAATTCTATACGATTGAGAATATCTTAACCATTATTGAATCTCTATTTCCCGACCACTATACTTCTTTGAAACAGGGACTCTTCAAAATGCTTGCATTTGATGCAATTGTCGGAGCTCCTGACCGGCACGCGATGAATTGGGGAGTGTTGGCTCCACTTACTTCGAAATCTGAGCCTGTACGTTTTTCTCCCATTTTCGATACGGCAAGGGGGCTGTTTCGGGAATATTCAGATGCTGACTTGCACAAACGGGTAGATAAACACGGCAAAAAGCAGTTTCTCGCGAAATACGCCGAACGTTCCTTTCCAATTTTCAGTTCGGGCAATGAAAGTCCGCAAAACCACTTCGGGTTGATCGAATGGATTCTAGACAATTCTGATGGTCACGATTGCGAAGCCATGCGTACGGTTTTCGATGCCGTCGATGTAAACTCCATAGAGCATATGCTTCAGCGAAATTTTCGACGCATCATTACTCAATTTCGTTTAGAGTTGATTTTAGACTTACTCCTGCTTCGAATAGAGCGGATTCGGAGGAGTTTGTGACATGAAGATCGACATCTTTTCGCTTCTCGGCCTGACGAAAAATATCGGGACGAAGCCTGACGGCACAACTTCGAAACCTCAAGAAATGACATTGGAAGTTTACAAAAAACTACCCAATGATTTGGTTTTGGTGGGGCGTCTGACGTGTGAAGAAGATGAGTATGTATTCCGATATGACGCGGACTTCGTTGGAGAACCGATTTTCGCGTTTCCCGATGTGGGCAAGGAATACAGGTCTAAGTACCTCTGGCCATTCTTTTCAATTCGCATTCCCCCACTTAACCGTGAGGATATGCGCAAAGAGATGATCAACCGCTCCCTTCGAGATGATCAAATCCTGGAAATTCTCGGATCCGTCGCAAAGGTCTCTGTGACCAACCCATATGAGTTTCAATTAGGCCAGATGTAAAGGCACTCACTCCCGCAGACAATTTACCCGGTAGTCATGTGCGATGACCCTGAAATTCACTGTGACACCTTTCACAATTCTCTCCCACTCCTGAGAAAGGGATTGGAAAAAAAGGAGATGATTGCCCCAGTAAGCTGGCGGAAATCCGCATGAAACCGGCTGTGCGCTACGTGGCAGAACAAGACATCCCGATCGCTTCACCAGAAGCCCGGACATTCAGCTCGGAATTTCAAAGGTCCGCCGGGAGCAACGAAAAAATCCTGTATTTCAAATCGAACTCCTTCCAGCCAGCAAGTTTGATTACGTCGTTTGACGAAATCCTTTCAGGACGCGACCCAGCGCTCTCACATATCATGCTGCCGGCGCACCTGCTCCCAGGCGTTTCCCGGCGTTCTCGATCGCCTCTTCGATCAGGTCATCCGCATCCTCATCTGACATGCCCCTGCTGATGACGTCTGCCGCGACGGCAACGGCAACGTTGGCCGCGGCGTCCTGAACTTCCCTGATGGCGTCCGCTTCCGCCGATGCGATCCTGTCCTCGGCAGCCTGGATCCGCCTTGCGACGGCAGCATGCAAGTCCGTCCTGGCCTGTTCGGCTGCCGCCTCGGCTTCCTCATGTGCCCGGCGAATGATTGTCTCCGTCTGTTCGTCGACTTCCTTTCTCTTTTTCTCGCTGGCATCGAGAAGGGCCTTCGCTTCCTCCCGAAGCTCGCGGGCCTCATCAAGATCCTTCCTGATTCCGTCCGCACGCCGGTCCAGCAGTCCGGCAACCCTCCCCGGGACCCTCAGCCAGACGAGGAGGGCGACAAACAGCAGAAACGAAATCGAAACGACAAAGTCGGTATTGTTCAGGCTGAAAAACGGGCCGCTTGCCGCGGCGGCCGATTGAGGAAACAGTACCGTGACGAGAAACGGGAACAGGAACGGGACAGAAAAACGGACCACTCTTGCCTCCGTCAACTGGAAAGGGAGTTCATTCGGGCCGAAACAGCCGATCGTATCGCTTCCTGATCATGTGCTCCGGGCATGATCACCCGGACGATGTCTTCGGCGACCTCACCCGCCACGTTTTCGATCGACCTGATGGCGTTGTCCCTGATATCACTGATCCGCTCTTCGGATTCCGCGAGCTTCACGGCGATCCGTTCGTCAGCCTCGGCCGTGGCGGATTCAAGATCCTTCGCGAATTCGGCCTTCGCCGAATCCAGGACTTCCCGGGCCTTGCTGCGAGCCTCTTTCAACGCCTGTTCGTACTGCTCCTCGCATTCAACCGCCTTCGCCCTGAAGGTCTCGGCGAGTTCAATATCGTGCTCTCTCGTTCTTTTCCGCTCGGCCAGGATCTCCCGGATCCTCGGAATCGCGATCCCGTTCAGGATGAGGTAAATGATGACGAGCGTAACGACCAACCAGAAAATCTGGTTGGGGAACGTGCTGAAATCAAGCTGCGGCATGCCTTCCGCATGCTGAGTCCCGACGGCATCGGTTTCTACCGCCATCCTTCCCCCCTTTCCCTCAGGTCCCGGTCGTCGACCCGGTGCTCACGGATCACCGCCACGTAATACGGGCATGCCGGGACCGGCGCACATGCCCGGTCCCAACCCGGCAGCGGCTACTGCGCGTACATGAGGAGCAAGGCGACCAGAAACGAGAAGATCCCGAGCGCTTCCGCAAAGGCAATACCGATGAACATCGTCGCCGTCTGCCCACCCGCAGCGGCCGGATTGCGTAATGCACCTGAAAGATAGTTGCCGACGACATGGCCGACACCGACGGCGGCGCCTCCCATGCCGGTACACGCAAGTCCGGCGCCGACAAGGGCGCCCATTTCGACAAGATTGCCTTCTACTGCCATTTTGATTGCTCCTTCAGAATTGAAATGGCTCCGATCAGACCGGGTGGTGTTCAGTGATGTGGATGCAGCGCATCTTTAAGATACACGCATGTCAGTATTGTAAAGACATAGGCCTGGATGCAGACGACCAGGCTTTCCAGGCCGTAAACGGCCATGATCGCCACGACGGGTGCCACCGATCCGATGCCGAGCACGCCGGCGAAACCGGCGAAAACCTTGATGACAGCATGCCCCGCCATCATGTTACCGGCCAGGCGAATGGAATGGCTGACCGGGCGGACGAAATAGGAAATCACCTCGATGATCGCAAGGACCGGTCGCAGCGCGAGCGGCGCGCTGGATATCCAGAACAGGCCGAGGAATTGCATGCCGTTCTTGACGAACCCCAAAATCGTGACGGTGAAGAAAATGACCAGGGCCATGGTCGCGGTCACGGCGATATGGGACGTCGTGGTGAAGGACATCGGGAGCAAGCCCAGAACATTCGCCACCAGCACGAACAAGAAAATCGTCAGGATATAGGGGAAATACCGGAGTCCTTCCCTGCCGGCAATGTCCTCGACCATCTTGTGCACGAAGCTGTAAAGCACCTCGGCAATCGACTGCATGCGGCCCGGCACGAGCATGCGGCGACGCGGGGCCAGGACCATCAGCCCGATGATGACAAGGACCGTCAGGCCCATCCACAGCGTGACATTGGTCGGCGTGAAGATTCCGGTTTCCGTGCCTCCAAACAATGGCCGCACCAGAAACTGGTCCATGGGATGAATATTGAAGCCGCCGGTTTCCGATTCCGCAGCCACTCGCGATACCCTCCTAGTTTTCGCCCCTGTCTTCCGTCGCGGAAGACCGGGGCAACCCGGCGTTCCTGCTTCTGACCTCTTCAGCCGTTCTCATCATCGTGCGCACGCCTGCGGCGAAACCCAGCAAGGTGAACACGACAAGGAACAGCGGCAGCGTCCCGAACAACCGATCCAACCCGAACCCAATTCCGAATCCGAACACGAGGCCAATAACCAACTCGAGCACCATGCGCCACGCCAATTGTGCGGCGGATACGTGGCTTTGTTCCCGAGGCTCCGGTCTGTCGGCAAGCTTTGCCGCCTCGATTTTTCGTTCGAGAGCAGCCAATTCGTCCCGTTCGCGCGTATCGGGCATGTGGTCAACGGATTTCGCCGGTACGCCGGCAGCCTGAACCACCGGGCGGACGGAAACTAGGTACCGTCCCTTCTGATGTCAAGATTGAAGTCACCGAACGGAGCCCATGTCACCGGGTTGAAATGCATCACTTTTTCCATGGAATCGACTCAGCCTCCGCTCATTCGTTCTCAGGGAAGGGGCAGAACCCCTTGATTGACCGACCGGCGGACAACGCCACCGTGTTTGCGTGCATCCTGCCAGCGGACGCCGCCCGTACCAGCCGGGAACGCAGCGTCGTGACCTGACCCCGCCGGTCCGTCTCCGGCCATCGCAAGCAAGGCTCGTCCGGACTCATCCCCGGAGCTCAATCCCGTGTCCAGCCCGAGCGGGACATTCATCCGGTCCGGACCAGCATGAATAACGCGACGACAGTGGCTGCAACGCCCGCAAGGACAAGGGCCGGCGGAAAATGACCGGTCAGCATCACTTCCCAGGCTGTAACCCAGGTCGGAGTCAAATAGGTGTAGGCCATGACTTTCGCCGATGGCAATCGTAGGGACCCGTATTGGAGCAAGAAAAAGCTCAAGACGCTCGCGGCAACCGACAGGTACGCGAGTCCCAGCCAGAAAATGACTGGCAGGGCGTTCCACTCGGTCCGAAGCAGTTCAGGCAGGCTGATGGCCGTCAGCAACAGCCAGCCGGCAACCGACATTCCGAAAGTGGATACCAGGATCGGTTCACCTCGTACCAGCCGGGCGACCAGCGGTACGTAGACGGCGTGGCATACGCATCCGACCAGGTAGATCGCTTCACCGCGCCCGATGTCAAACCGCAGGATCGCGACCGGGTCCGCGCGAAAGATCACCCAAACAGCACCGCAGGCGCCCACGGCGAGGGCGAGGGCAATCCGCCCGGTCAGAACCTGGCGCAACAGGAAGTATGCCGCGATCGCGGACATGATGGGGGTTAGCGTGAACACCGCAGAGGCCGAAACGGCCGGCGCGGTTTTCAGCCCTTCAAACATCAGGACAAAGTAGGTCGCGAACAGAGCGCCCAGCACGGCGTAACGCCACGGGGCACGAAAATGCGCGCGCCTGATTCCCGGACCCATCGCTGCCCAAATCCCGATTATGACGCCCGATATGAAGAACCTGAGCGCCATGATCGCCGTCGGTTCCACCAGGTTCGAAATCCGGCTCCCGATGCTGAAGGAACCGGCAATCAGCATCGAGAATGCGAACATGGCGAGATGGCCACGGGCCTCGGAAGATGAATTCATCGGGATTACGTGCTTGACTGCACGACGGCCGGAAATTGAAGCGGACGCATGCGCGCGGCCAAGGCCGCGCTTCGAAGCCCGAACTCAACGGGCGATACGGAACGAGGCGTCCGGGACCGGCGTATCCCCATGGCGGGGAGCGGTTGCACCGGCAACCCCATTGACCCGTGAAATCGATCGAATTGCCGGATCGTTCGCGTTTCAGTCATCGTCATGGGTCCAACATTCATGCACGCACAAATATGCAACTGTTCGACAACTGCAAGATTCGTTCGCGAGGTGCCGGAGTGAACCGTGCCGGGAATTTGCATTTTCAGGCGGCAACGGATCTCGGGGATTCGCAGATAATCCTGTGGAAACCCCGCGTGGTCGCAACAACATGCATGGCTTCATTCGGAATAGTCGGGCCGCGACCAGGGCATCGATCGCTTGACCCGTAATCCTGACGGCCCCCGACAGGTGATCTTGCCGGTTCCCGGGCACTGCTGTTCCTCAGCGGATCACTGGGGAAACTCCCGTTCGAACCGGACTGCGGCATTGATCGGCATTGACGTGACGGCGGGCACGGTTTATCTGCCTCCCTGATTTCGGAAGGTCATCGACTTCCGGTCCCTCGGAGGCGTCCGGGGATCTCCATCCGTCAGCGAGTTTCGCCCGCGGATGACAAACTGCTATGGGAAATACCCGAAAACCGCCGTTTTCCGAACGGCGAGATTGGCGCGAACCGGAGCACCGACATGTTCGAAAACCTTTCCGAACGCATAAACAGCGTTTTCGGCAAACTGACCACCAAGGGCGTACTCCGCGACGAAGATATCGACTCCGCGCTCCGGGAAGTCCGGATCGCGCTTCTCGAAGCCGATGTCGCGCTCCCGGTCGTGCGCGGTTTCGTCGCCGACGTTCGGGAAAAGGCACGCGGCCAGGATGTCATCAGGTCCATCGCCCCGGGTCAGCAGGTCGTGAAGATCGTCCACGACGAACTCGTCAATGTCCTGACCGGTGGTACCGAAGGTCGCGAGAGCCTCCGAATCGACAATCCGCCTGCCACGATCCTTGTCGTCGGCCTGCAAGGGTCGGGCAAGACGACAACGACCGCGAAGCTGGCCAAGCGACTTCGGGAATCCGAAGGCAAGCGGGTGTTGATGGCCTCGCTCGATGTCCGGCGCCCGGCCGCCATGGAACAGCTCGCAATTCTCGGAACCCAGACAGGGGTTGATACGCTCCCGATCATGTCCGGCGAAGACGCCGTCGGGATAACCAGGCGGGCAAGCCAGTTTGCCGCAATCAACGGATATGACGTGCTTCTGCTCGACACGGCCGGCCGTTTGCATGCAGACGACGATCTCATGGCCGAGGCGGAAGCCGTTCGTGACGCCTCGAATCCGCGCGAGACTCTCCTGGTCGCCGATGGGCTGACCGGCCAGGACGCGGTCAATGTCGCCCGCGCATTCGATTCAAGAATCGGTGTGAGCGGCGTCATCCTGACGCGCATGGACGGCGACGGGCGGGGGGGAGCCGCGTTGTCGATGAAAGCGGTCACCGGCAAGCCGATACTGTTCGTCGGCCTGGGCGAACAGATGGACGCGCTCGAAGTCTTCCACCCGGAACGGATTGCCGGTCGGATACTCGGAATGGGCGACATCGTCACCCTGGTGGAAAAGGCGCAGCAGGTAGCGGAAAAACAGGAGGCACAACGCCTGCTCAAGCGCCTTCGAAAAGGCCAGCTGTCCATGAACGACATGATGTCCTACTTCGAGCAGATCAACAGGCTCGGGGGCCTCTCGGCCATGGCCGGAATGGTTCCGGGTGCCGGGAAGCTCCTGCAACGGCGCGGCGACCCCGGCGGACTCGACAAGCATGCCTCTCGAGGCATCGCCCTCATTCAGTCGATGACCCCCCGCGAACGGGCCAACCCGGTACTGCTGAAGGCCAGCCGAAAACGCCGGATCGCCCGGGGTGCCGGGCTCGAGGTCAGCGACCTCAACCAGCTTCTCAAAATGCATCGGACCATGAACGGTACGGTGAAGAAAATGGGGCGGCGGGGAATGCTCAAGGCAGCGGCGGAGATGTTCGCCAAGTCCAAGGGGGATCAGGAAGAGCCGGACTTCAAGGCGGACGATCTGGATATTCCTGGGCTGGCAAACCTGCCGGGTCAGCTTGGCGGAACAGGACTTCCCGGTGGAATTCCGGGACTGGCCATGCCGCGCCCGGGTCCGGGCATGTTTGCTGGCCGCGGCCGGAGGCGCCGCAAGAAACGATGACCCCGCCATCCACATCGAAGGCGGACACCACCGGCTGGCCCGACGTCGTGACCCCGACGCTGACGACGGATCGGTTGACGCTGCGCCCGCAACGACTTGATGACTTCGAAGCCTACTCGGAACTCCTGACATCCGACCGGTGCCGATTCATGGGTGGCCCGCATGACCACACGACTGCCTGGCTCTGGTTTGCTTCCGATATCGTGCAGTGGCGTTTTTTTGGCCACGGCGGACTTGCGGTCGTGGAAAACAAATCCGGCGTTTGCGTCGGCCAGGTGGTCCTGAACCGCCTGCCCGGGTTTCCCGAACGGGAACTTGGCTGGATGGTCTACGAAGAGTTCGAAGGAAACGGCTACATGACCGAAGCCGCGACGTGCCTGAAGTCGTATGCCTTCGAAACGCTCGGCTGGCCGACGCTTGTCAGTTACATCAGCCGCGAAAACGCCCGCTCGATCGCCCTTGCGAAGCGTATCGGCGGCCGAATTGACCCGGACGCTGACGGTCCGGAGCCGTACGACCTGGTCTATCGATACCGAGTTGAGGAGTGCAAACCATGAAGATACCTCCTGACGTTGACCGGACCCTCAAGGATCACCGGGACAGTATCGATCGGCTTGACGCGATTCTCGTCTACACGCTCAGTGAAAGGTTTCGGCACACGAAGGCCGTCGGTGAACTCAAGGCAGCGAACAAGCTGCCCCCGGCAGATCCCGAAAGGGAAGCCCGGCAGATCAGCCGGCTGGAAAAACTGGCCCGCGATGCGGGTCTGGATCCCGATTTCGCTAAGAAATTTTTGAACTTCATCATCAAGGAAGTCATTCAGCATCACAAACACCTCGCAAAGTGACCGGAATTGACCGAACCATCAACGCCTTGACCTGGGAGAAAGACACATGGCCATGAAGATCCGACTTGCGCGCGGAGGTTCCAAGAAACGTCCGTTCTACAGAATCGTCGCAGCGGACAGCCGCATGCCGCGCGACGGCCGATTCGTTGAAAAGCTTGGAACCTACAATCCTCTCCTTCCGAAGGACAACAACGACCGCGTGTCGCTGAATCTCGAACGAATCCGCTACTGGCTGGAACAGGGTGCGACACCAACCGACCGCATTTCGCGATTTCTCGAGACCGCGGAAGTCCTCGACAAGAAGCAGCGCAACAACCCGATCAAGGGCCAGTTGCGGAAGAAGGCCCGGGAGCGCTCCGAAGCGGAAAGCCCGGGAGAAGATGCCTGAAGCCAGGAAGAATCCCGGGTTGAACGCCATGGCCAATGTCCGGGGCACGTCCGTCGCCTGGCGGCTTACCGATGATACCGATCCGCCTCGCGGTTCCCGTTACCTGGAGCGTCAATCCGGCCAGACGCCGGTTCGATGAACAAGTCCGGTCTGATTTGTCTTGGCCGGATTCTCGGCGCTCATGGAGTCAAAGGCGAAGTCCGTGTCGACAGTTACTGTGCCGACCCTGCTTCGCTGGCGAGCTACGGCCCACTGGTGACAGGGAACGGCTGCACGGAACTCGTTCTCGGTATCAGGAAATCCGTCGGCAGCAGGCTTGTCGCAACGATCGCGGGCGTGGATACGCGGGAGCAGGCGGATGCGCTGAAGGATGTTTTCCTTTATGTCGAACGCAACCGGTTCCCCGAACCGGAAACGGAAGAACACTATGTGGCAGATCTCATCGGGCTCAGGGCGGTTGACGGGTCGATGCATGAACTCGGAACCGTCGTGGCCGTTCAGAACTATGGTGCAGGCGACATCCTGGAAGTCGAAAAGCCGTCATCGACGGAGACGATTCTGCTTCCGTTCACCAAGGATACGGTTCTTTCAATCGATCATTGCGCAGGACGGATCGTCATTGATCCACCCGACGGGGTCATTTGATTATCGGCCCGCGGTAAGCGCCGCTCAGCGGCGACCGGCGACACCGGGCCGACGGCTTCGCCGGAGGGAGAATCGATGACGAGCGAGTCCAATGTGCATGACTGCACGACCGGAAACTTGACCGGGCCGGCCGCGCTTCCCGAACCCAGTATCTGGACTGCGCGGGTCATTACCCTGATGCCGGAATCATTTCCCGGCATCCTTTCCCACGCGCTCACGGGTTCAGCGTTCGAGAAAGGCCTATGGGACCTGCAGACAGTCAATCTTCGCGAATTCGGACTCGGGCGGCACCGGTCTGTCGACGACACGCCAGCCGGCGGAGGCGCCGGCATGGTCATGCGCGCCGATGTTGTCGCAAACGCACTCGACCATGCCACCTCCAATACTCCGCCAGACCGGCGGGAGTGGCCTGTCGTCTGCCTTTCGCCGCGCGGAACCCTCTTCCGCCACGACATTGCGCGACGCTGGTCGCAAGCACGTGGTGTCACGCTGCTTTGCGGCCGTTTCGAAGGGATCGACGAGCGCGTCATTGAAGAGTACGAGCTGGAGGAAATCTCGATCGGCGACTTCGTCCTGACCTGCGGAGAAGTTGCAGCCCAGGTCTTGATCGATGCCACGGTTCGCCTTATACCGCGCGTTCTCGGTAACCCCGACTCGATCGAAGAAGAATCATTTGCCGCTGGACTGTTGGAATATCCGCAGTATACGCGGCCCGCAACGTGGCGTGGTCGCGGGATTCCGGAAGTCTTGCTCTCAGGCCATCACGCCGAGATCGCCAGGTGGCGTCGCGCAAGATCGGAAGACCTGACCCGGGCGCGGAGGCCGGATCTCCTCCAGGCCCGGCCGAAAAGGGATGAGGGTCACGACACGCTGCCGGGACCGGTAGTGAATGTGAATGCCCGCGGACCTGATCCGCGGCCGCGAGGAAAACGACATGAACATGATTGAACAGCTCGAGGCAGAACAGGTCCGTGAACTTGCAACCCGGATTCCGGATTTCAAGGCCGGTGATTCAATTCGTGTCGGATACAAGATCGTCGAAGGAACCCGGTCGCGTGTCCAGAACTACGAAGGCGTCTGTATTTCTCGCAAGGGTGGCGACGGCATCGGGGCTTCGTTTACCGTTCGAAAGATCTCCTTCGGCGAGGGAGTCGAAAGGGTCTTCCCGCTTCATTCGACAAATATCGAAAGTATCACGGTCATTCGCCGCGGTCGCGTGCGCCGCGCGAAGCTGTACTACCTGCGCTCCCGGCGCGGGAAGTCCGCACGTATCGCCGAAAAGACCAACTACCGGCCAAGGTCCGGTTCGAAGACGGAGGAACAGGACTGATGAAAAAGGGCCTGCATCCCGACTACCACAAGATCGAGGTCAAGCTGCTTGACGGCACAACCTACGAGACACGATCAACCTACGGTTCGGAAGGCGATACACTGACCCTCGAGATTGACCCGTCGGCTCATCCGGCGTGGACCGGCGGCGGGTTGAAACTCGTTGATTCCGGCGGCCGGGTTTCCCGGTTCAAGAAAAGATACGAAGGTCTCGGGTTCTGATCCGATTTCGGCCCGGGAAACCGGGTCACTTGATCTGATCGTCGCGTCTTCTTTCCCCTGTGCAGGTCTCGCGCTCGCCCGCGACATCAAACGCGTCCGCGGACAGGCCTGAATTCCCGGTTCCCGTTCCCGAGTGAACTCCAGGTTTCGGCAGAAAAAGGCGAACGCACAGGCGTTCGGCATATTCGAATTCACGACGTTTTCGTCAGAACGACAGGTTCGCAATACTCGTTCTCGGAATGCAAGCGCCTGCACGCATTGTTTGCTTCCGTTTCACTGAGATTGTTAAAGCTCGCCCTGAAACGTTGGCTTCCCTCGTGGGAAACCAATTCGACCGACCGACCCACGGAGGACCCGGATTTCGGGATTCTCAGGGCAACTGCCAAGAGATGCTTATCGGCTTCGTAGGAATTCCAGAAATACCCAACGACCACGCTCCAGTTGCGCGGCCCGCTGGCATCCGCACGGACAATCAGACGCGACTGGCGATAGTCTTCCTTTACCCGATCAGGCGTCGGTGGAGGAAATCCGATGACCACGGTCGTCAGCGCGACCGGCGATGGTTCCGGACTGACAACTTCCACGTCGGCCGCGCCCTGGGCCTCAACCGCCTCGACCGATTCGAGTACTGCGACCTGAACGGCGTCATCGATTTCCGCGGTCCCTGTCTGTTCGGCGATTTGACGCGACAACCGCTCCGGTCGCGACGGAGGCAACAGTCCCCTGAGACCGTCGGCCAGCATGACTCCGGCTTCCCCATTCCAGATAATGCCTGGCAATGGCTTGACCTCGGCGTGTTGGGGAGACCGGTCAAATCCCATGTTAAGGAGCTCCGCGATGCGGTCGTCGCGGCGTTTCGCGGACTTGCCACCAAATACGGTCGCGATAACACGCTTCCGACCGCGATGGGCTGACGCAACGAGGTTGAATCCCGCCGCCCGTGTATATCCGGTCTTGATTCCATCGGTTCCCGTGAACGACGTCAGCAGCCTGCGATTCGTGTTCCTGATCGTGGCGACTCCGGCATCAACGGTTCTCCGGGAAAACAGGTGGTAATATTCAGGGAAATCATAAATGATCCTGCGTCCGAGGATGGTCATGTCCCGGGCGGTCGACAGATGTCCGTTCTGGGTCAAGCCATGGGCATTCTTGAAAACCGTCTTGCCCATGCCCATCTGCCTGGCCGTCGCCGTCATCCTGCGGGCGAAAGCCGCTTCACTGCCGGAAATCGCCTCGCCCAAGGCAGTTGCGGCGTCGTTGGCCGACCTGATTGCCGCTGCCCGGATCAAGTGCCGGATCGATATCCTTTGTCCGGCTCTCAGCCCGAGTTTCGACGGTGGTTCACTCGCCGCGTGGCGCGAAATCCTGACCTTGGTATCGAGGCCGATCTCACCGCCTTCGACAGCCTGAAACGTCACGTAAAGCGTCATCATCTTGGTGAGGGAAGCAGGATGCAACCGGGTGTCGGCGTTCCGGGAATGCAGGACCTTTCCGGTTCGCGCGTCCATGACCATTGCCGCGTATGGTGCGGCTCCGGCAGCCAATACTGAAAGAATCAAAAGAAGTGCGGCCGTTGCCGCCACACGAGTCATCGACATCATCAAAAAACGCTCACTTGCCTCAAACTGCCCATTTGATTTCGCCGTTTGCCACGGTCTTGGACACAGACTAGCACGGGGCAAGCATGAGTAAAGCCGGTCCAATACAACAATCTGCTGTCTTGGCGGTGCCATTTCGGAAGAATAGTGGTCAACAAAGCCTTTTTGTGCAAGCAAAACCACGAGTCAATGTGGGGTAATCCCAAGTTTCCACAATATCGCGTAATTGGCCATGGATTTTGCGCATGACGGCGTTCTGCTTGAAGGCATGCGATAATTCACCGGCCAGTTCGGACCGTTCGGGAGCGAAAAGAACATTTCACGAACATCTCGGCATTCAACCGGCGATTCCCTGGCGGCTGGCGAACCGAATTCGATTGACGCCGATCCCCGACAGTCCGGTGTTCCGGAACCAGATCCGCGCAATTCCAGGGACGCTCTTCGAACACGAGACCGATTTCGGCTTCGGCCGCAGAAAAACGCCGCCCTGTCAAATCCCTTGCCGGTTGTCCTTTTTCCAGCCGATACAGGTCATGGAGGCATGACCATGCGTATACGATCCACCATGGACCGGACGTTTCCGAATGGGCCTGCCGCCCATCCGGCAAAGCGCGCCGGGACTTGACATTTCCGGCTGAATTCCGATGCTGAACCGGTCCGCGAAACCATATGTTTGTCTGCATCCATGGTGACACCTTTTACGCATGCCACGTCGGCAAATCAGGGTCAGGAGCCGGATTCCGGCGTCCTGACCGATGTGAAGCCGAAGACCGAGAGGCCTCCGCTCTACAAGGTGCTCCTGATCAACGACGACTACACGCCCATGGATTTTGTGGTCCACGTTCTCGAGATGGTTTTCAGCATGGAATATCCACGGGCAGTGGCGCTCATGCTGACGGTTCATCAAACCGGCCACGCGATCATCGGGGTATTTTCCAGAGAGGTTGCCGAGACAAAGGTTTCCCAGGTCATGGAATACGCCCGGCACCACGGCCATCCGCTGCAATGCACCATGGAAAAGGAACAGTAGGCTCCGGTTCGGACCGTCCGGTCACATGAGCGTCCGCGACCGCCTCGGTCTTCCCTTCCGGGACGGGCAACTCGCGGTGCCCGAAGCTGGATCAACCGTTGTCTGGAACGGGAGTCCCCGACCATTTTACGGATCGCTCCCTCGGGAGCGCGTCTATTTCGTTCAAGGTGACTGGCTAAGGTCGCAGCGATTTTCAAGGGACGGATTTCGTACCGGTACGACGAACACCGGACGCGCCTCCCTGGCGATCGTCGAGATCAACCGGTCAAGGAAGGCAACGCTTGGCCTGATCGGGATCGCCTATTCCGGTCTCGAGACAGGCGGCACGCTGGTTATCGACGGCAATCGTGACATGGGCATAGACGGGATTCTCAACGCGGTCCGCTCGAGGCATCCCGTGAATGGATCGATTTCAAAGCAGCACGGTCGCGTGTTCTGGTTGACACGCCATGCGAACGTGCCCGGGGATTTCCGGCAATGGAAACGCCTTCTCGAACCCCGCCGGAACGGCGACGGGTTCTTTACCGTCCCGAACCTGTTCAGTTCGGAAATGGTCGATCCGGGATCTGCACTCCTGGCGGACGCCCTTTCCAATCTTCGGGGTCATGGCGCAGATTTCGGATCCGGGTGGGGATGGCTTTCGGCTCAAGCCCTCGACAACAACCCGGGAATCGCGAGCCTGTCCCTGATCGACTGCGAATCCGAAGCGATTCGGTGCGCCCGGCTGAACGTACGCGACAACCGCGCCCGGTTTACCTGGGCGGACGTCATGAACTGCGCATTCGACCGGAAACTCGACTTCGTATTGATGAATCCCCCGTTCCATCGAATGACCATGCCCGATCCCGGCCTCGGAATCGGATTTGTTCGTCGTGCGGCCGCAGTTCTTCATCCATCAGGATCGCTTCACTTGGTGGCAAATCGCCACCTGCCCTACGAGGAGACAGTGAAGTCCTGTTTCCGGTCATGGCAAACCGTAAGCGAGGCCGACGGATTCAAGGTTATCCAGGCGCGTAAACCGAGATCGCGGGTTCGACCTGGCTGAGCGCTGCGATATTCACTCGGCTGCCGATGTCGTGGTCGGGCCCGGCGGCCGGGATCGAACGAGCGCCGCCGGCCGCATTGAAAACGCGTCCTGACAGGACCCTCGGATGACGTCCCCGCCGGATCGATCGAACCCCGATGACCTGGCAGGTACGCTTTCCGCCACCTGATAACCTCAAGCTCCACGAACGCGGTCAGCCTTTCAGCCATCGGTTTGCACGCGGATCGCTGCGCAACCGGTCCGCCAACTCCACCCCGAGTTTTCCCGCGCCGTCGGACGGACCATTGATTTCCCCCTGTATTCGCGACGATCCTGATGGATGCAGAATCTCGCAACGCAAACGGATTTCGGAATCCGTCAACTCGGCGAGCCCGGCGATCGCACTCCGGCACGAACCGCCAAGGCTTTCGAGAAACGCTCGTTCTGCCATCATCCTGACCGCGGTCGCCTGGTCCGTTGCCGAAGACAGTGATTCCACGAGTTCGTAATCATCCTCCCTGGCATCAATGCCGATTGCGCCCTGGCAAAGAGCCGGAAGCATTTCGCCCGGATCAAACGGCGCAGTTGCGTACTCGACGAGGTCGAGCCTCCGCAATCCGGCCATCGCAAGAATTGTCGCGTCTGCGTCCCCGCGGCCAAGCTTTCGTAACCGGGATTCCACGTTACCCCTGAACGCAACAACCTCCAGGTCCTGCCGCAAGGCCATGATCTGGCTGCGCCTGCGCGGGCTGCTCGTTCCGACCCGGGATCCTTTCGGCATTGATTCAAGGTTCGCATGGGACAAGGAGACCAGCGTGTCCCGTACATCTTCGCGCTCGAGATAGCAGCAGGTCCGGATTCCGCTGACCGCGTGACCTGGCCGGTCCTTCATCGAATGAACGGCGACATCGATTTTCCCTGCCAGCAGGGCATCATCGAGTTCACGGACAAACAGACCCTTGCCACCGATTTCGTACAGGGGCCGATCCTGGACGGCATCGCCGGTCGTCCTGATGGTCACGACTTCCAACGCGGCCGGTTCGATATCGAAGCGCCCGATCAATAGCCGGCGGAACTTTTCGGCCTGGACACGCGCGAGCCGGGATCCCCGCGTTCCGATCCTCAGTCGGCCATGTGGCAAATTCAGTTCCATCGCGACCCTTGCCATTCGATTCCATATGGCGTCCGGGGAAAAACGACGGACCGGCTTGAGGCTTCATGCCCGAGTCCGGAAATGGTATTGCCGTCCGCGGTCGCCGGCCGTTGAAACCAGGGAGAACTGTCAACTGGATACATCTCGAAAATCCCTTCTCAAGGCATTGAACCGTGAGATCCTGCCGACGCCGCCTGTCTGGATGATGAGGCAAGCCGGTCGATACCTGCCTGAATACATGAAAACCAGAGCTCGTGCCGGGAGTTTCCTCAATCTGTGTTATACGCCGGAACTCGCCGCCGAGGTGACCATGCAACCGATACGGCGTTTCGGATTCGACGCGGCGATCCTGTTCGCCGACATCCTGCTTCTTCCCCATGCGCTGGGTTGCGAGCTTGACTTTCCGGAAGGGCGGGGGCCGCAATTGTCCGTCATCCGGAAATCCGAAGACCTGGGGAGGTTGGCTTCGGCTGGTGACATCCACCGAAAGCTCGAGCCCGTCTACCGAACGGTCCGGATTCTCGGGGACGCGTTGCCCGGCAATGTGGCATTGATCGGATTTGCCGGCGCACCATGGACAGTTGCGACCTATATGATCGCCGGCCGTGGAACCCCGGGACAGGAACCCGCGCACGCGATGCTCCGTGAGAACCGCCCCCTGTTCGATCAGCTGATGGAACTGCTCACCGACGCGACAATCCGCTACCTTGAGCAGCAGGTCAGGGCCGGTGCGGAAGTCCTGAAGATCTTCGACAGCTGGTCGGGAAGCCTGACCCGAGGCGAAGGCCTGTTCGATCGTTATTGCACGCGGATCCATGAACGAATTGTCAAGGCGCTCAACGCGAGCTGTCCGGATGTTCCCGTCATCGGATTCCCGAGGGGAGCGGGTCGGCATTATCGGGACTACGCAACCCGTACTGGCGTATCCGGACTGGCCCTCGACACCGGCGTCGACGTCGACTGGGCAGCGAAACATCTTCAGCCCGCAGCTTGCGTGCAGGGAAACCTCGATCCGCGTCTCATGGTTACCGGCGGCAGGAAACTCGTATCCGAGACCAGGAGAATTGTCGGGGCATTTGCGAATGGCCCGCACATATTCAACCTGGGGCATGGCATCACGCCGGACGGTGATCCCGACAATGTCCTGAAAATGCTCGATGCGGTTCGGGAGAATCCCTTGTGCCGCTGAGTATCCGGCGGGACAGGTAGCTACCTTCGGCGCAACCCTTCACTTCCACATGGCGACGGGAGGCATGCTCATCAGTACGGCGTCGACATCATGTCCTGATTCCAGGCCGAATCGCGTACCCCTGTCGTAGAGCAGGTTGAACTCGGCGTACCGCCCGCGTCTGGCCAACTGGATTTCCCGCTCCGCTTCTGTCCAGGTCTCGCGACGCCTCTGTTCGGCGATCGGCAGCCAGGCTTCGCCGAAAGCGCGCCCGACGCTCTGCACGAATGCGAAGTCGGCGTCACCGTCACCGGAATCGAGATCATCGAAAAAAATCCCGCCCGCCCCTCGTGCTTCCTGGCGATGCGGGATCCAGAAATACCTGTCTGCCCAGTCCCTGAATTGCGCATAGTATTCCGGGTCGTGTCGTTCGCAGATTTCCTGGATTGCGCGGTGGAACCTGTTCGTATCGTCCGCGTTTTCGAGGACGGGATTCAGGTCGATCCCTCCTCCGAACCATGTCGCAACGGGCGTCCAGAACATTCGCGTATTCATGTGGACCGCGGGGACCCTCGGGCTGTTCATGTGCGCAACGAGGGAGATCCCCGAAGCCCAGAACCGCGGGGCTTCCTTCAACCCCGGAATGTCGCGGCGCGCAGTCAGGGACGTGAGCATCCTGGAGTCGAGTCCTCCATGGACAGTCGACACGTTGACCCCGACCTTTTCGAACACCCGGCCGTCCCGCATGACCGACATGACGCCGCCGCCGGGTTCGCCCGTCCCCCGGCGCGCGGTGGTTCGGACTTCGAACCTTCCCGGTTCGCGGTCGGCGAGCGGTCCGGTTTCATGCCGGTCTTCAAGCGACTCGCAAAGCGCACGAATCTCGTCGCGCAGCGACCGAAACCAGTTCGCAACGCGCTGTCGCCGGGTGCCAATCTCTTTCTCCAACAAAGAACCCCTTGTTGCGCGCTGCACGCCGCCACCTACCCGGCGACTCGTCCCGGCCCGTAAACGGAGTGGAAACCCGCGGACGTTCAGATCAGGACGTGCCGGTGCGCGCATGGCGTCACCCCGGGTTGCCCGGCGCCCAAACCGTCAAGCAGCCGCACGCGCCAGGGCGCACTGGTTCCAGAGCGCTGACAGCGCTCCGACAAGCTTGTCTATGTCGGCGTCATTGTGCAGGGGTGAAGGAGTGATCCGCAGGCGTTCAGTTCCACGTGGCACCGTCGGGTAATTGATCGGAGCAACATAGATCCCGTAGTCCCTGCGCAGAATCTCGCTGATCTGGCGGCATTTTTCCGGATCCTTGATCAGGACCGCGACGATATGGCTGCCGTGTCCAATGTGCGGGACGCCGACTGCGTCAAGACGTCGGCGAAGGCGCTCGACCTGGCGCCTCTGCTGCATTCGTTCCTGGTCGCTGGTCTTCAGATGGCGCACTGCCGCCAGGCTTGCAGCCGCAATCGCCGGGGGCAGCGAGGTCGTGAAGATGAATCCGCTGGCGAACGATCTGACGAAATCGCAGCAGGCCCGGGAGGCCGCGATGTATCCCCCCTGACATCCGAAGGCCTTTGCAAGCGTTCCTTCAACGATGGTGATCCTGTCTTCAATCCCGTCCCGTTCCGCAATTCCAGCGCCGCGACGGCCGTAGAGACCGACGGCGTGGACTTCATCCAGGTAGGTCATCGCCCCGTACCGTTCGGCAACATCACAGATCTCGCCGATCGGTGCGATGTCACCGTCCATCGAGTACAAGGACTCGAACGCGACGATTTTCGGAACATCCGGCGGATTCTCGCCCAGTTTTCGGTCAAGGTCCTCCACGTCATTGTGCCGCCAGATCAATTTCGTGGCACGAGAGTGGCGCATGCCCTCGATCATCGACGCGTGATTGGCCGAATCCGAAAAGATGACAGTGCCGGGAATCCGCGACGCTATGGTTGAAAGCGTGCTCCAGTTGGCGACATATCCGGATGTGAACAGGAGTGCCGCTTCCTTGTTGTGGAGATCGGCAAGTTCCCGTTCCAGAAGCACATGGCAGTGATTGGTTCCCGAGATGTTGCGGGTCCCACCCGAACCGACCCCATAGCGGGAAATTGCATCCTTCGCGGCCCGGATGACGGATTCGTGCTGCGCCATGCCGAGGTAATCGTTCGAACACCAAACCGTGATGTCGCTTTTACCGTCATGTTCATGGCTGGTAGCATCCGGAAAGCTGCCCCTTCGGCGTTCAATTTCCGCAAAGATCCGGTAATTGCCCTCTTCTTTCAGGGCATTGACGTGGTGCCGAAAAATGTCGTCAAATTCCATGCCTGCATCGGTCCCATTCTGGTGATCGGCCGAATTCTGATCTGGCTGTCGTCACGGGCAAAGTGGCGTCCGATCACGGCCCCGGGTCGGGTTACGCGCCGTTACTGTCCTTGGACGGCAGGTTGAACAGTTTTTCCGCATCGCTCAGTGGGTTCTCGTCCGCATCCGTTTCACGTGCCGTGTCGGAAAGAGTGAAGTTTTCAAGTCCGCTGATCGACGATGGCATGCGGTACTCGGTTTCCATGTGCAGGGACTGCTCGGTCGATACCAGCGTTTTCCTCTGCTCCATTGTCATGGCTTCGCCGACTTTTTCCTTCTTTTTCATCGCCAGGCCGATCGCGGCATCGAGTTCGGTCTGCTTGCACAGCCCGAGCGCGACCGGATCCGTCGGCTGGATATTGGCCATGTTCCAGTGCGTACGCTCGCGTACGGACTTGATCGTCGGCCTCGTCGTGCCGATCAAGCGGGCGATCTGGCTGTCAGACAGTTCCGGGTGGAACCTGACCAGCCAATTGATTGCAGCCGGTTTGTCCTGGCGTTTGGACAGCGGTGTATAGCGGGTTTCCCGTCGCTTCGACCTGCTCTGCGTCAACAGGTCCTGTTTGAGTTTCAGGCTGTATTCGGGATCGCCTTGACCCTTCTCGATTTCCTCGGCGTCCAACTGGTTGCTCGCGACCGGATCCAGTCCCTTGATTCCGATTGCGAATTCGCCATCGGCGATGCCATTGACCTCGAGTTCATGCAAGCCGCAGAAATCGGCGATCTGCCTGAACGTCAGCGACGTGTTGTCGACAAGCCAAACGGCGGTGGCCGTCGCCATGATCGGAGTCGCCATTCTCGTACCTCGCTTGAACCGGAAGCAATTCCCCGGTCAGCCTCGCCGGATTTTCCAACGATGCAAATCCCTACCGGTTTAACCAACTCTATACTCGTACCGCTCGATGCCGAAAAGCATAATCCGGACTCCCGAAAAGGGAACCGTCGCCAGGGGGCCGCGTTCTCGGGAGTATTGTCGTAGTTCCGGTTCAGGCCGCCGCCAGTGATCGCCAAGTCCAGAACGGTGCGGCTGAGATTGTCCGGTTATGGTGCCATGCTTCTGGGCATTACGTCCGACTTCGCTGAGGAGCACTGTTTTTCCCTCATCGTGGAGGCCGGCTTGCATGAAACTCCCGTTTGCCCCGATAACTTGTTCCACCGGATCGCAACATCGAACGTGAAGAGGAAGTTGTCGAGCCTGGCGCTTTCCGGAGAAAGGGTATCCGGTTCCAACGGCACAGGGGGTTCGTGAATGGATTCATGAAGGGTTATGGAGAGTTCAGGAAGTTCATGGTGTCCGTGCATAGACTCCCTACAACTCAATCCCGGCGATCTTCGAGACTCGAATTGCCGTTTTGTCCGTTACCCGAATCACCGCCTCGACTAAACTTTGTCGACATCAATGACACCTTCGAATTCAGCGATGTTTCGCTTGCGATGCGCTTGGTCGAGTACGCGCCAGTTCTCGCTCTGAAGGCCAAGCGTATGCTCAAGGCATTGGAAAACAAGGGGGCATATATAGATGGGTTGACAGTGCGATTACGCTGCCAGTTTCCGATCGATTTCACTGGTCGCAGGGATTGGGAACATCTGATTCGGACCCTGGATGATTCCTTGACAAATCAGGCAAGTCGTGCGATGCGCGTGTGACGGGAAGGTGCTGATTTTCCCGTCACCAGACGAACCTTGTGCCGAAGGCCCGACCGCATGAGCGAGACCTCCACATACCGCAACATCATCTACCGGCTTCTGCCAGGCTCCAGGGCCAACGCACGGCGCCTGGCCGGACAGGCGGGCGCCTGCCGCTTCGTCTGGAAAACCAAACTTGATATATGGCTTAACATGTTGTATTCATGGCTATAACGACGGGAGAGAAAGCTGGCCTATAGGTGTTTTGTAGGTGAGAAAAGGAAAATTTTTTTCTCACACCATGCTGGGGCAGCACAATGACGCCTTTGAGGAGGCGAAGGCCAACGGGGAGAAACCTCCGTCGGTTTCGTTCTTCTCGCTCGGCAAGGAGTTCACCGGTCTCCGCAACGAAATCCCGTGGCTTTCGGAATACTCCTTCGCCATCACCCGGTACGTGCTCAAGTACCAGGCCGATGCGTGGAAGGCGTTCTTCAGGGGCGAGGCAGGACATCCACGCTTCAAGTCCCGCCACGGGTCGACGCCGTCCTTCACCATCCCCTGGGATGTCCGCATCGACGGGGACATGATCTCCATCCCGCGGGTTGGTCCCATGCGCATCCGTCGGAAGGGAGGCAACCCGTATCCCGAGGGCAAGCCGGTCAAGGCCGTGGTCAGGAAGATCGCCGGCAAGTGGTACGTCACCGTCTGCTACGAGGTCGAGGCGGAGGAACGTCCCGACACCGGGGTCTTGGCGGGCGTGGACATGAACGTCCGGCAGGTGGCGGTGGTGGACACGACCGGAGGGGCCGAGATCATCCCCGCGCCCGACACGGGCCGGCTTGATGCGAAGATCAGGCGCAACCAGCGCCGGCTTGCCCGCCAGCGCAAGGGGTCACGGCGGCGCACGAGAACCAGGCTCAGACTACAGAGGCTCCAGCGAAAGCGGGCCAACAGACGCAGGAACTGGCAACACCGGGTTAGCCGCCGGATCGCGAACCGGGCGAGCACGGTGATTGTCGAGAAGCTCAACACCCGGGGCATGACGCGATCAGCAAAGGGCACGCTCGACAACCCAGGCACGAAGGTGAAGGCCAAGTCCGGTCTCAACCGGGAGATCCTCAACACCGGCTGGCATGGCATGAAGGGGAAGCTCGGCTACAAGTGCTCAAATCTGATTGAGGTCAACCCTGCATACACCAGCCAGTCGTGCAACGCCTGCGGGTTCACTGACCCGGAAAACCGGAACGACCGGAAATTCGAATGCGTGGCGTGCGGCCATGCCGATCACGCGGACCTGAATGCGGCCCGCAACATCTTGACCTCGGGGACTGGGGTGTCTGCACGGCGAGGGGCGTTGGCGCTGGCCACCCCTGTGACCCGTGAAACTGATCGAAAGCTGGCGGCGTGACGCGCCGTCAACCCATCTTTATAAGTCCCAAAACAAGATATCGATTGATCGAGCGATAGCCGGCAATCCGTAACGCGGCCAAGGAGAAGGCGTGTGCGGCATTTCATGCAAGATCGAACCGGGACTCGAGGTTGAGACCATCGTTCTTCGCATCCTTGAGCCGAGCGGCTCCCGAGCGGAACAACCCCGAAACCTCGTAGGTTGAGGGCGCTTCCGCCTTAGGCATGTCTCGCCACGAGATTGTCCGGGTACTCATTCGCCATTCAGGCTCCCCTCCAGAACCACGTGAGGCCCTTGCAGGATACGGGTCAAAAACCCGGCCTTGGCCTTGCGTCGCTTCAGATACTCATCCGATGTGTAGAGCATCGGGTTCACGCGTCGACCGAGTCGGTCCTCGACCGGACCCACGGCAGTATAGATCGCTTCCAGCGTCAGATCGTCGGAAACGAGCAGGAGATCGATGTCGCTCGCCGCCGTGTCGCTGCGCCTGGCAACCGATCCGAACAACAGGGCCAAAATCAGCTTGTTTGCGAACGGTTTGAGCGCTCCCCGAATGGACTCTTCCAGACCAGTCGTCTTGCGGACAATGCTGCAAATCTCGTCGAACAAAGGCGATTCGCGATTGGCCTGGTAGTGCTTGCGGTTGCCGACGTGCGAGACGACCGCAAGGCCGCTTCCGGCGAGTCGGGCTAACTCTCTCTGCACCGCGCCGCGTCCCGAACCTGCCAGGGCGATGATCTCGGTGACGAAGAATTCCCGGTCCGGCTGCCCGAAAAGAAGAGCAAGAACTCGCTGCTGTGTCGACGTGAATAACGCATCGGCAAGTGCCGAGGTGCTGTAGTCGTTCCTTCTGAGAGTCACTGTCGCAACAGGTGTCGATGCTTTCGTACCCATAATGGGTAGTTTAGTGCTCCAATGGGGTATTTCAAGCCACCGCATTCGTTTGATGGACACCTCCCGATCGTTGCGGGATCGTGTCCCGATATTTCATGGTCCTTGTCCAGCACTCCATTCAGGATGCCGCGCGTTTTGCCGCGGAACCGATGTTGGTCTGGTATAGTGATCGAGTCCAGGGATCTTTCGCTGGCCGTGAACACGCCGGCATCCGCCAACCGAGGCCGATCGGGAACGCATTGCTCGAAACGAAATGGGGCGATGTCCGACGTCCGTAGTGAAACCGTAACCCCGACGGCAGCATTTGCTGCAACAACAGGTGGAGAGCTCCTCAGGATACCAGTCCGGCGGGACGGAGACAGTGAATCAGGAAACCGCGAGGACGATCTTTCCGATGTGCGCGGAACTCTCCATGTAGCGGTGAGCCCCAGCCGCCTCTCCCAGGTCAAAGACAGAATCCATGACCGGGTGCACCCGGCCTGAATCCAGCAACGGCCACACTTTTTCAGAAAGGTCACGGGCGATCCGGGCCTTTGCCCGATCGCTTTGCGGTCGCAGGGTCGACCCCGTCATGGTCAGCCTGCGTGTCATGAGACGTGCAAGGTTGAGCGTTTGCTTCGGCCCGCGCAGGAAGGCGATCTGCACCAGACGACCATCTTCGGCCAGTGCCGCAAGGTTTCGCGGGATATAGTCCCCACCGACCATATCGAGGATGAGATCGACCCCACCGCCTTTCGTTTCGTCAGCAATGCGGTCCACGAAGTCCTGTTCCCGATAGTTGATCGCTACGTCTGCGCCCAATTCGAGGCATCGTTCGCATTTTTCCGCCGACCCGGCAGTGGTGAATACCTTCGCTCCGAACTCATGCGCCAGCTGGATTGCCGTCGTGCCGATCCCTGACGTGCCGCCGTGGACAAGAAAGGACTCTCCCTCCTTGAGCCCCCCGCGCGTGAAGACGTTGCTCCAGACCGTGAAAAAGGTCTCGCACAGGGCCGCCGCCGCCTGCATGCCAAGTCCCGAAGGAACTGGCAGTGCGTGATCCTCGTGGGTTGCGGCGAATTCAGCGTATCCTCCCCCGGGCAGCAAGGCCGTGACCTGGTCGCCGACCTGCCATCGCGTCGCGCCTGACCCGGTTGCGACGATGGTCCCGGCCGCTTCCAGCCCGGGAAGATCCGAAGCCGTCGGCGGCGGCGCGTACAGGCCGGCCCTTTGCAGGCAATCGGGCCGATTGACCCCGGCAGCCTCGATCCTGATCAGAACCTGGCCCTCCCCCGGGGCGGGAACCGGCCGGGAGATTTCGGTCAGGACCTCGGGTCCGCCAGGTTCCCTGATCTCGACCGCGCGCATCGTCTCCGGCAATTTCATGACTTCAGGTCCCCGGCGTCGCTTCCGGACAACGAGTGGGCGAAATCCCAGTACATTTCGCGGACCTTCATTGCGGTCCGTCCGACATTGAGATCGCGGTCGTCAAACCGCGTTACGGGCACGACCTTTCCGATGTTTCCCGTCACGAAAATCTCGTCGGCCCCGCGAAAATCCTCGACCGTCAGTGTGGTCTCGTTAACGGCATTTCCGTTTTCCGCAAGCAGCTTGATGATACGCTGGCGAGTCAGTCCATTCAGAAACATCCCGTTCGGAACCGGCGTCAGGATCTCCTGATCCCGCACCATGAACACGTTGGTCGAAGCCGTTTCCGCCACATGATCATTGATATCCAGCGAAAGAGCGTTGGAAAATCCGCGACTGCGCGCTTCAGCGATAATTCGTCCGTTATTGGCATAGAGCGACGCGGCCTTGGCTGTCGTCAGAGCCATGTCGGGCATGGGGCGCCGGTAAGGAGATACCGTCAGCGAGAACTGCCCGACCGCCGGCATGGGATACGTCTCGATGCAAATCGCGAAACAGGTGCTGTCCGGGTCGATTTCGACGACGCCGGGGCCACCCTCTCGGGACCACATCATCGGCCGCAGGTAAAGCGCCTCGTTCCTGTCAAATCGGCGGCAACCCTCCTCGATAAGGCCGTGGATCTCCTCGGACGTGACCGGAGGGGTCATTCCCATCGTTCGCGCGGAGGCGACGATTCGATCACAATGCAGATCCAGGTCCGGTCGCACGCCGTCAAACTGCCGCGCACCATCGAACACGAGCGTACCGAGCCACAGCCCGTGGTCAGCGGATCCCATAATGGGGACATTGCCATCGTACCAGGTTCCGTCGAACCAGGTCGCGGCCTTGCGTCCAATCGCCAAGGTTTCTCTCCCGCCAGTATTCGCCGCCGCTCATAGACAATGCTGACAGTCGTTACAACCTTGGCAGAGGGATGCTCAGGGCTTCGACGAATCCCCCGGCATGAATCCGGGCAGATCGGGAGGTGAAACCCCTGGCGGAGCGGAAATCGATTTGAGGATCCTGCCAGGCCCGGCCATGAATGCCTGGTAACCTGGCAGGTCACGCAGCCTGGCCTTTCCCCGCTCAATCCGCATCACGTCTTCGATGCGCCGGTCGAGAAACTCCCAGGTTTCCGACTGACCCTGCGACTCGTCGCCAACCCAGAACAGATTCGTCGAGGCCAGTATCCCCGACAGAAGCATCCGCTTGGTGTACCAGTTCACATCTCTCGACGTGTCGTTCAGCGCATTCCAGATGGTATCGGCCGTTTTCCACAGGGCATGCGCGCCTGGGGCAGCATGATGCGGCAGTGCAAACGAGGCCGTACTCTTCCGCAGAACCTCCCGGTCCGCCAATTCGAACCGTGTCCTGACAGCGCGGACGACGCGATCACGGAAACGCAATGACTCCAGTTCCGACGCCGACTCCTCGAGTTTTCGTACCATGTCGCGATCAAGGGCGGCTTCATACTCGAGCGCAAGGTCCAGGCTGGCGCGTGGAAACACCCGGCGCGCTTCGCGGATGTCGAGGCCCGACTCCTTGACGGCGCCTTCCCAGGTGGCGTGTCCCCATCCACTGAACGGGACCAGTGGGAGTGCCGCATCGAGAATACGGGCCTTGGCTGCGCGTGTGTCGCAATTCGTGGTCATTTCCCAACTTCTCCCGTCATCAGGTCCCGGGCCAGGCAAATGCCTCACGGCAATCCGGTCCGAAAACCAGAACCGGCGCGACCCTTTTACGACGAACACTGATCGGTCGCAATCAACCTGGCCACGATCCTCAAGGACCACGTAATTGAACTTGAACCGTCAAACTGACAGTTCGCCCCTGGCGTGTTTGATCCTGCAAACGGGCAGCAATTGCATGGCACGAAGAGGAATTCGGTCGGTCGCGCATTCGTCATCCACCTTCGTTACAGGCAGAATGCGGTTGCGGAATCTCCTCGAATGATCGATAGTTCACGTGGCCGCAAATCACACGCAGGACGTGAGTGGCGTGTTTGCCGACAGCGTTGTGTCTGGACAGGTCCGCGGGCATGCGTTAACTGCCGCTTTTTTCGGGATTTCCATGAATACCCGGCAACAAGGGATGACGACATCGATGCAGGTACAAGTTCGCGACAACAACGTTGATCAGGCACTTCGCGCGTTGAAAAAGAAATTGCAGCGCGAAGGAGTATTTCGCGAAATGAAACTCCGGCAGCATTATGAAAAGCCATCCGAAAAACGTGCACGCCAGCGAGCCGAGGCACTTCGCCGTGCACGAAAGCTCGCACGAAAAAGGGCGCAGCGCGAGGATCTTCTCTGACTGCGTGCGATCCCGGTGGCCTGATCGCTGTACGCAGAAGTACTGAACCTGCCGTGGCGTGGCCTGAACGCGCTGGATTCATCTCTGCTCATGTTTCCCGTGCCGCCATCCTGGCGGCCACGGAGGCAATATTGGCAGCCAAACACCCCCAACCGTAATCCGGTTGTCAGCAGATCCTGGTGACCTCGAGCGCGTTCCACTGATACCGGAAACGGGCTCGAGGACCCGGGAAATTCTCAAGCACCGCTATCGACCGAGAATGTCCCCGATCCAAAGTCGGCCATAGTGCCGAATCATCGGAATGCACGCCCTTGAACCGGTTGTCAGCGGTTCCCCGGTCCCGTTTGCCCCGGCAAAAGTTGAAGGATTTTTCAATGGCAACCAGGAATGGCAGAAACGGTTTCGCGAAAACCCTGCGGCAAGCTGCTGGCCGGCCCTTCACCGAAATCCCATGAATCGACCGGCGAATCATGCCGACAGAATACGGGCCGGTTGACGGCGATGAACCTTTCAAAAGAATACAGCGGAATTCGTCCCCACCACCTCAAATGTGCACATGCGGGGCCGCCTCACTGCACCGCCCCGGCATATCCACCTTTACTGATCCCTGTTCCGCACAAGCCAGGCGTCGACCAGCGCGACAATTCTATCGACTGCCGCGTGACGCAGGTCATGTTGCGCGCTGACCGTCTGGACGAGACGGTCCACTCTTTCGATTTCGGGAGCTCCGGCCGCGAGCGCGCGGGCCGCGGAGGATGGCGTGACGAGGAATTGCGCTGCGCTTGCGTACTTGTCGAACGGCACCATGTCCGTCGCGTCCGCTCCGAGGGAGATGCACAACCGCGACACCCACTCATAGATCTCGCGTGACTCATCGAGGTCCTGGTGAACGGCATCGCGGATTGGGCGCATCCCGTCCGGTCCGATACAACGGTAGTTTCCTGCCAGCAGCATGCTCCACTTGGCCATTGGAACAAAGACGGAATCATGCACCCTGAGCTTGACCGGAACCTCGATGGCTTCGTCGGGAAGTTCGTAACGGGCGTCCTGGATGTCAGATTCCAGTCGGCGGAGCATTCTCGTATGTTCCGCGGACTCGAAACGCGCGGCCTTGAAATTCGTCGGAAGGCGCACCTGGAGCACGTTGACCGGTTGGTCGGGAGGCCGGAACGCCTGCGGGTCGGGGCTGCACAGGGTCATGAGATGCGAACCGAGTGTGTCCCAAACGGTCGCATCGGCATAACAGTCTCGACAAGCTTCGGTATCCAGCCCGGAAATCCTTTCCAGGTATGGCAGGGGGGGCATGTTCATGATCGACATGCATGGCCGTGCCGAATCGCTGATGCGATCGAGAAGATTCCGGATGCTGGGGTGTCGATACTGGGGTTCCTGCATCGCCAGCACGACAAGGTCGAAATCTTCGGGACATGCCTGTTCCGGACCAATCGCCGAAACCGACCCCGCAAGGTCGCGGGAGCAAATCTCGATCAGCCCGTCCCGGCCCCGGATGGGGAAACTGACGATTGCTCCTTCGGAATTGATCAGGTCCGCCTCCTCGGGCAGGCACACGAGTTGCACTGCATGTTTGGCCATGGCCAGCTTTACACCCAGGAGTGAACCATATGAGGCACCCAGGATCAGCACTTTGTATGTTTCAGGTATCATTGTCTCCTCGTCCGGTCCTGCATGCGCGCACGCAACTCTGGACAGCGCCTTAGGCGGAGTTGCCTGCACTGAATGACGTACCTCCAGTGCATTCTGCAACAGACGTCACGCTCCGCTTACGGGGGTCTGAAGCATAGCCGATTCAGTGACTCTCGCCCGTTCCAACCTTCGGGGCCGTCGGGAATCCATAGGCTCCCACCTTCGATGTGCGCAGGTTTGCCGCAACCAGCGCCTCCACGAACGTCACGGCGCAACTCAGTCCGTCTACAACCGGAAGTCCGAATTCTCCCGTCAGATTTTCTGCCAGATCGGTCATCCCAGAGCAACCGAGAACGATGGCGTCCGACCGGTCCTCCCCGATCGCCGACTCGACAGCACGGCGAATGGTATCCATCGTAGCGGTATCGATGTTTCCGAGTTCCAGCACCGGAATGTCGGTCGCCCTGATCCTGGCACATCGGGACGCCAGGCCATATCTGGCCAGGTTGGATTCCAAAACCGGAACGGAGCGGGAAAGGGTCGTGATCACGGTGAACTTGTTGCTGAGCATGCTGGCAGCGTAATAGGCGGATTCGCCGATACCAACCACCGGCGCCTCGACCATGCATCTCACCGCATCCAGCCCGGTATCGTCGAAACACGCGATGACGACGCCGTCGACGTGTCGGTGACTTTCAACCATTTGGAGGAGCCCCGACAGGCAAACGGCACCGTCATAGAACCCCTGTATGCTGGCCGGTCCTGACGCGGAACCGGCGGCCACGATTTCGGTGCCGGGCCGGGCGACCCGCCGTGCGGCACGCGCAATTTTCCTGGTCATCGACGCCGTGCTGTTGGGATTTGCGACGAGTACTTTCATGGGTAACCTAGACCACTCCACCCAGATACGCGGCCTTGATGCGTTCGTCGTTCAACAGTTCACGGGAATTTCCTGAAATCACGACGCTCCCGGTCGTGACCGCGTAGGCCCGGTGGGAAATGCTCAACGCCATGCGCGAGTTTTGTTCAACAAGCAGGACCGAAACGCCGTCGTCGCGATTGATCCTGACGATCGACCGCGCAATGTCCTGGACAAGTTTCGGAGCGATGCCGAGTGACGGTTCATCCAGGAGCAGGAGTCGCGGCCGCGCCATCAGTGCCCGACCGATCACGAGCATCTGCTGTTCTCCGCCGGAGAGCGTCCCCGCTGTCTGCCGAAAACGCTCCTTCAAGCGGGGAAAGCGTTCCAGAACGTTCTCGAGAGATTGCCAGATCTCCGCCTTTTTCCTGCGGGTGAACGCGCCCATCAAGAGGTTATCCTTGACTGACATGAAGGGAAACACCCGGCGACCCTCCGGGACCATGGCGATCCCCATGTTGACTATGCTGGCCGTATCGCGGCCATCGATGCGTTCACCCCGAAACATGATCGACCCGCTGTCGATTTTGGACAGCCCGGTGATCGCGCGAAGGATCGACGACTTTCCGGCACCGTTGGCGCCGATGAGCGCGACCGTTTCACCCTCGGTCAACTCGAGCGTCACGCCACGCAGTGCATAGACGCGATCATAGTAAAGTTCGACATCTTGAAACTGCAATATGGGTGATGTCATGGCCTAGACCCCGATCTCGTCATCGGCGCTGCCTAGGTAGGCCTCAATGACCTTCTCGTCGTTCTGGATTCGGGAGGGCGTGCCTTCGGCGATTTTTTCGCCGAAATTCAGAACGACGATCCGGTCGGAGATCGACATCACGGCCGCCATGTCGTGTTCGACCAGCAAGACCGTCACGCCCCGATTCCGTACGGACTTCACAAGCGAGACCATGTTCATCGTCTCGTCATGATTCATCCCGGCAAACGGCTCGTCCAGCAGAAGAACGACCGGATCGGTTGACAGACCGATGGCGATTCCCAGAGCCCGCAGATGGCCCTGCGGCAGATTGCTCGCGCGTTCATCGGCGATCCCCGACATCCCGAGGAAGGACAGGACCTCGTCTGCCCTCCGGCCGAAGTCGGCTTCGTCCGACCGCGCAGTACGGGTTCCGAAGAAGTATCCGGCAAGCGAGGCCGAGGATCGGAGGTGCTGCGCAACGATCACGCTTTCCCTGACCGTCATGTTCTTGAATATGGTGGTTTCCTGGAAGGTGCGCACGATACCCTTTCGCGCCACGACATGGGGTTTCAAGTCGGAAATCCGCTCCCCCCGGAACAGCACGTCGCCGGACGTCGTCGGCAGGAACGACGTGATCATCTTGAACAATGTTGATTTTCCCGCGCCGTTCGGCCCGATCACCGACAGGATTTCGTTTTCCCCCACATCGAAAGAAACCGCGTTGGTTGCAGTCAGCCCCCCGAATTTCCGGGTCAGTTCGCGGACCTGGAGCAGCGGGGTCATTGCCTCAGCCGCCGAATCGGGCCCAGCCGGATGCTGAGAAGGCCGTTGGGAAGAACGAGAATAACCAGGATCAACACGCACGAGTACACCAGGAGCTGGTACTTGCCGAGTTCGAACAGCAGGTCCCAACCGAAGTACAGCGTCAGGGTCCCGAGCATCGGACCGAACACGTATCCGAGTCCACCCAGAAAACAGTTCAGCATGAAGTCGATCGAGTCCTTGACCACGAAACTCGATGGATAGACGGACTGGGCAATAGCTCCGAACATGGCGCCACCGACGCCGCCGAAAAACGAGGAAATCGCGAAGATGACCACGCGCAGGTAGGCGATGTTGACGCCGACCGACGACGCAAGTTCCTCGTTCTGCTGCATTGACCGGCACAGATGACCGAGACGGGAATTCACGATCCGGTACAATGCCGCGTAACACATGACCATGAGGATGCAGGCCGTGTAGTAGAATGCAAGCTTGGGGTTTTCGAGCGTCGAGAAGTCGGGAATGATTGTGAAGGCAAAGATCGAAAGTTCGCTTGGCAACGGGATGGATACAATGCCCTTTGCGCCGTTCGTGATTGGCAGCGCAAGAGCGGCGAGGCGGACGACTTCGGTCAACACCAGTGTAATCATCGCAAAGTACACGCCGCGCAGCCGCAGGATTGGAAGGCCGATCAGGATCGCGACCAGGCCTGCGAAGAGGCCCGCGATCGGAAGGGAGATCCAGAAGGACATGCCCGCCTTGGTGACCAGAATGGCCGAAACATAGGCGCCAATCAGCGCGAATGCGCCCTGCCCGATGTTGATCCGGCCGATATAGAATGTGAGCCAAACCCCGGCGCTTGCAACGGACAGCAGCGCCACGGATGTCAACGTGAAGTAAAAGTTCCAGCGTCCCGTGACCGAAATCAGGAATGGAATGAGCCAGAAAACCGATACAAGGAAGACCACGAGAGCCAGGATCCGGTACGTGCCGTTGCGCGCCATTCCCTTATCCCCAAGGCTTTCCCATGAGACCTTGCGGGCGAATTGCAAGGAAAACCATGAGGGCGATGAAAATTGCGAGGTAGGTGATGTCCCCGTACTGAGAAAGTACGGCAAGGCCCACCGCTTCGAGCATCCCGAGTATGAAACCGCCGACAATTGCGCCGGATATCACGCCCGCACCTCCGATCATGACCATCATGAATGCCTTGATGGACGTCGGGCCGCCCATGCCGAGATTCACGCCCGTGATCGTAACCAGCAGGCCTCCGACGAGGCCGGCCAACATGGCACCTAAGGCAAATCCGATCATCGAGTACCGGTTCACGTTGACGCCCATCAACTGGGCCGCGACACGGTCCTGGGCGAGGGCCCTGAGTGCCCTGCCTGTCTTGCTGAAATGCATGAACGTGATGAATGCGACGATCGAGAGAATGGCGAGGCCGCAGATCAGTATCCTGTCGTACGGCATGATGATCCTGAAGTCCCAGTTGAACACGCCGTCCACGATCTTAGGGACACCGCGCTGCTTTTCCCCAAAGAGCAGCAGAATGACCGCGTCGAGAAGAAAGGCGATCCCGGCCGCGAGCAGCATGGTGCTCTCTTCTCTCGCTGACCGCCTGATTACGGGGCCAAACAGGAATTTTTCTATCAATGCCCCGAGGACGGCGAGCGTCACGCACGACATCAAGAGTGCAAGTGGAAACGGCACTCCGAACTGGCCGTAGAACGTGTAGGTCACGAACCCGCCAATGACATACATCTGGCCATGGGCAAAATTCAGTACGTTCATGAGGGCGAATATGAGGGTCAGCCCAAGAGCAATCATTGCGTATTGGGAACCGAGATAAACGCCGTTTGCGATAACCTGTTCCATGGGAGAAACCCTATACCGCAAATGCTCCGGACCGGGGTACCGGCCCGGAGCATTTTATTTAAGCCGCAAAATTATCTAGTCGACTTCGGCAACAAAGAGGGTTTCGAACTCCCCGTCTTGAAAGACGTTCACAACCAGGGGAACCGCGATCTGGCGGCGTTGCCCGAACGATGACACGCCGACGTAACGCATCATGGCGTCACCCTTCATGTAGGGGTTGGGCGCTTCGAACGTATCCATCGTCTGCTGGAAAGCCTCGACGTCGTCGATCGCTGCCGGATTCACAGCCAGCGTCGCCAGGATGTACTCCAGCGCATAGACTTTGGTGTTCGATTCGTCGTTGTATTCGCCGAACATCTCAGTGTACCTCGCGACGAATTCGCTCATCATGTCGGAAGCAATTTCCGGCGTGGATGCGCCTCCGACGGAAATGAACCCGTTCGCAAGATCGCCCGCGCCTTCGCGCAGAACCTGGGCATCCTGCGCAGTTTCCGTGGAAATCAGTCCCTGAAATCCCAGTTCACGCGCGGAACGGATGAGTTGCGGCGCGTTGGCCGGCGATACGCCGGAAAGGACGAGGAGATCGGGATTCGTGCGGATGACCGGGGTCAGCACAGGCGTGAAATCCGTGGTGTCCACCTGGTAGGTAACGTTGGCGGAAACCGCCTCGAGCCCCAGTGCCTCTGCCGCCACAAGACCGCTGTCGCGCTGGCTGAGGGGGTCGGACTCGTTGGCAGCTATGAATGCCACGGTTTTCACGCCCTTCTCTTCGATCAGGTACTTGTAGATGGCAGGACCGGACTGGTAGTTGGCAACCATTCCGAGGACCGCGTTTGACGCCGGGGCCGTATACAGTTCCTTCGGAAAAGCATACGGGAAATACATGATCCCGTTCGCCTCGGCCACGGGGCGGACCGCCGCCGCGCCGTTGTCGACGTTTGGACCAACCACGTAGTGAATTCCCTCCTGGGCCATCTTCTCCATTCCGGCGATCGCCCGTTTCGGGTCCTTCTGGTCATCGAACGAAACGATCTCGATGTCGTACATGACATCCCCGATCTTGTAACCGCCGGTTTCATTGATCCAGGCCGCACGGGTTTCCATCGAACGCTGGTTCGAAATGCCCCATGCAGCAGCCGGCCCGCTCGTGACGCCAACGAAACCGACTTTGAGTACCGGATTCGCGGCCAAGCCAACCGTTCCCTGGGCCGCCGCCAGAACGAGTGCCACGGACAGGGTCGTTAAGATGCTTCTGCGTTTCATGTCTTCCTCCAAGGTGAGTTTCGGGCGACGGCTCGTCTTGTGCCGGACGCCCCCTTCGACTCCGCATCCAGATCGACCACAGAATCCATATATTGTCAACAATTATTGTTAACAATCAGTTGCGAAACGTTGACGAATCATGGCGGGATCGCTTGAAAGACTAAAGCGGTGCTTGATACGAGGGGAGTTATCCGAATGAGCGCACCGGTGGAATCCGGTTCGAACGAGATGACGAGGCCCGCCGGTCCGGAACGGGTCGACGAAAATTTCATCGTCGAGTGCATCTACAACGCGGTCATGGAGCACCGCCTCGCTCCTTCCACGAAACTGAGTGAACTCAAGCTCTGCGACACGTTCGGTGTCGGACGCATGCGCGTCAGGCGCGCGCTCTTGCTGTTGTCCAACCAGGGAATCGTCGATCTCGAAACGAACAGGGGTGCGTTCGTGGCCAGTCCGAGCCCGGCGGAAGCGAACGAGGTCTTCGAGGCCCGCACACTGCTTGAGTCGTCGATCGCGCGCCATGTCGTCGCAGATATCAGACCCGGGGACCTCGCCATGCTGAGGCAGCACATATCGCTGGAGAGCGTGGCACGTGACAACAACAAGGGTGTCGATCTGATTCGGCTTTCCGGCGAATTTCACGTGAAGCTCGCCCAGGCATCCGGCAACACCATCCTGTGGCGCGTCGTTCGCGAACTTGTCACGAGGTCATCGCTCATTGTCGGCCTTTTCGGGGCATCGAATCACATGGTGTGTCCGGAGAATGAACACTCGAACATACTCGCCGCGATCGAGTGCGGAGAGCCCGACGACGCTGAAGCCATGATGATCGAACACCTGAACCGGATTAGGGGAGGCCTGAATTTTTCGGCCCCCAAACCGCAGGAAGGGGACCTGGCGGAAATTCTGGGACTGACGTAGCCGCCGCAAAACCGGTTCATGTGCCGTGCGTGATCAGGCATGCACGCAGTTTCCGTTCTCCATTCGCGAATCCGTTGCAAGTGGTGTTCATGCACGTGCCTGGCCCGGACATCCGGTTTCCGCACCGCGCCGCACGGGACCCGTCGCCGAAGCGTGTCCGGGACACGTCCCACGACCTGCGTATCGCCAGAAATACTGGTCGTGTGCAAAAAAAAGAGAAGACGGCAAGGGCAGTGCCGGGAAGCCGGACCTTGTCGGCGAAATTCAACATCACGGCGTCTTTGTGACCCCGACGCCGCCAATCTGGCACGAACTGAACCGAATTATCGCATAGGTGACGCATGCGAGTCAGGACCAGCGGCAATTCTCTGCAGCAGTCCAAGCAACACTAGAGCGCAGTTCAGCGGCATCGACTCCCCCGGGAACGGTTACCCGGGAATCGTCAATCGATCGAGGATTGTCATCGCAGGCCCGAAACGGGCCGCCTCTCCCGAGACCGGGTCCAATCAGGAGTTGAAAATCGCCAGGAAAACCAGGACAAGCAAACTGGCAACGATGACCCTGACGGTCCAGCGAACGAACCCGACAAAGGTCGCTTCATGTGCTGAGATGTTCATTGTTCCGTGCTCGTGTTCAGCCATCGTCCCTGCCCCGCTTACGCCTGAATGCCGTCTAATCGGATTGCGTTTCGCTGTCAAACACCTGCGAAATGCCGGGTCTTTCTTGAGGAATCAGCCGAGTTCGTCAAATCGACAGGCAGACACACCGGAATCAGCATGACAAGCCTAATTCCGGTGTCGTCATCGACGAATGGTTCGGCCATCATCGACAACCGAATCATCCCCTGAAAAATCGCCCACGGCGCCCACGGGCGGTCGATCACATTGCCTTCTCACCCACGAATTGTGCGACCCGCGCACGTCGGCCGACTGCGGATTCTCAAGGCGACCCATGGTGTCCGGGGCGCTTGCACCTTTCCTTCGCTGCCGCCAAACCATGCGCCCTCGGAATTCCGGATCTTTACCTTGGTCTACGTGTTCCTAGCGCACGCCAGGAAATCCGGAATTCTCCGGTCAATTCGATTCTGAATTCGTCATCAGGTCGTGGTGCAGACCTCCCAGCAACTCATGGATTTCGGTCGGAACGGCATCCAGCCACGCCTGGTTTCGGACGGTCCGCGCGGCCACGTCTGTCGGTACGAAATCCCCCAGTTTCACTGCAAGCCTTCCTGAACGGACAAGCCCGGGCAACTGCTCAACCGCGTCGGCAAGAAGCCGGACATGGTCGTCGATCCGGTAGTCCCGCGCTTTTGCACTGACCAGTGCGGCATCGACGGCGACCCGCCGGCCGCGCAGCCAGTGCATGTCCCAGATGTCCTGCCACCGCACATAGGTCGGCGACGCCGCCGGAATGGCAACCAGCTTGTCCACGAGAACTTCCTCCTTTGTCTCGACCCTGACCACGTTGGCCACATATCCGTCAGGAATGACGTCGTGGTTCCGCAGAAGCGAACGCGGTTCGTTCGTTCGCGACGGGACCTCGGCGACTTCCAGCCTGATCCGCTGCCAGGGCACATCCGAATGCTCAGGCTCCGTCTCGACACGGATCCACCAATGCCAGACACGGACGCCTCCGTGCGCTCGGGCTTTCGGCTCGCCGACGGGTCGCCTGGTGTGGCTGAACGAAACCGTGCCTTAGGGCGTGTCGAACCGGCGCTTCCGGCCGGTCGTCATCGCCGTCACGCAGGTAACCGTCTGTTGAGAAATGATGCCGTACTCCGAGAGCCCCGTCTCGAGACTTGCGTAGTTCCACGCGCCGCGCCGCAACGTCACCGCGATCGCCTCCAGCACGTGCGTTCTCGACGGGGCGAGCGGGTTCACGGAGACGCCGCGGGCGTCGCGTTCGAGGACACCCTGCCGGACCAGACGCCGGAGGCCCTCGGAGAAAGTCTTCCCGGACCGCTCCGGCATGATCGCGCGCAGGTCCTTGACAGAGAAAACCGCCCTGCCCCGCGTGTCCCTCTCCAGGAGGGCCTTCATCGCGTCGACGGTTTTCATGGTCCGCGTCAATTTTTTGCAATGTAAACTGAATTTATATAGGATTTCTGTCTATCATAAGACTCTTGATACCCACATTCACCTGCGTCTTCTGGCCTTTTCACGAGGGCATGATTTACTGCGTCCGACAAATCGTCCCACATCCATTTGGAATGGTTCCACGCGACGTGGTCGCGGTGGCGGGTCAATCAACGCGAGTCCAGACCCAGGCGCCGTCGGGGCTCCTTTCCTGCCTCCTGATCCGGCCAGCCTGAAAAAGGTGATTCAGATGGGCGACGGCTTCGACAAGGGCTAGCCCGTATTCACCGTCACCGACTTCGCGCTTGTACAATGGCTGGAAACAGTCATGCGCGGTCGATGGTTCCGAGAGATGCTTCAAAAGCCTGCCGAGCGCCAGGTGATGGTGTTCGATCAACTGGTTCAGTCGGGCCGGCAAGCCGGTGAACGGCAGCTTGTGCCCGGGGAGCACGAGATGGTCTTCGCGCGCAAGCCGCGCGAATTTCTCGCAACTCTCCAGCCATTCGCCCACAGGGTCGGCATCCGGTTCTGTCGGATAGACTCCCAGGTTCGGCGAAATCCCGGGGAGGACCTGGTCGCCGGCAATGACCAGGCCGTCATCTTCCGACCACAGGGTCGCCTGCTCGGGCGAATGACCGTCGCCAACGACCACCCGCCAGCTTCTCCCTCCGATGTCGAGAACATCGCCGTCCCTGATGCGTTTGAATCCAAGGGGCATGGGATGAACGGAATCCGCGAAATTGTATGGCCTTGAAGACAGGCGGCGCTCGAGTATCCGCGGCACCATCCCGGCCTTCCGATAGAATGCCAGGGTCTCGGACGGCCAGGCCTCCTGGACATCAAGCGTGAGCATTCTGGCATATAGCCATGATGTCCGCGTCGCCGTCAGCCTGGAACCGCGGTTCGCCTGGAACCACCCGGCCATTCCGACATGGTCCGGATGATGGTGAGTCACGATGACATTGACGGATTTCCCCTCCAGCGGTCCCCGCAGAAGCGATTCCCAGATCCCGATTCCCCGCCGGGACAGCACGCCCGTGTCCACAAGCGTCCAACCGCCTCCGTCGCGGAGCGCGTAGACGTTGACATGGTCGAGCGCCATCGGCAGCGGCAGGCGGATCCAGAGGACGCCGTCGGCAATCTCCGTACAACACCCTTCTTCCGGCGGATGTTCGAATGGAAACCGCATGGGATCGAAACAACGGGAATCCATGCCTATTTCTGAAAGTCCGATTGCGGCATCGCGTAGAGGTCGCGTGACCCGAGCTTCGAGATCTCGGCCGAGGTGATCGCTGCGGGAAGTACCCGCCTGAAATAGAATTCCGCCAGACTCCCGGTTGCCGGGCTCGCCTCCCGAGCCAGCGACGCGCGCAGAAGATAGTGGCCGCCGAGGGCAACAGCGAACGATCTCAGGTATTCCGCCGCGCCTGCCTGCCGGTCAGCCCGGCTGTTGAATCCCGCCAGGATTTCGGTCGCTTCGGTGACCGCATTTGCGGCCCGATTCAGCAAGGCTGCCCGTTGCCGGTTCGCCGTGGTCGAACCACGGCTCGCCCGTGAGACGGTCTCACCGACTTCCGCTATCAGGCTTCGGGCCATCTCCCCGCCGTCGGCCAGTTTCCGGCCAACGAGATCATTGGCCTGAATCCCGTTCGTTCCTTCGTAAATCCGTGTAACGCGGACATCTCTCCAGAACTGTGCAGCACCGGTTTCTTCGATGTAGCCGGCCCCGCCATGAACCTGGATGCCGAGGTCTGCAACCTCCGCCGCCACATCAGTGCTGAATGCCTTTGCGATCGGCGTCAGGAACGCCTCGCGTTCTGCCCAGCCTGCATCATCGGTCGCCCTGGCCATGTCACAGCTGATGGCCGTATCGAGGCAGAGGGCTCGAGCCGCTGTCGTCAATGCCATCATCTGCATGATCATTCGCCGCACGTCGGGATGTTCGATGATGGGGCCGGCACCGTCGGCCGTGGGCGGCTTGCCCTGCACGCGGTCACGTGCGTAGGCGATCGCGGCCTGGGTCGCGGCCTCGGCGACTCCGACACCCTGGACCGCGACCCCAAGCCTCGCGTTGTTCATCATGGTGAACATCGCCGCCAGGCCTTTCCCCGGCTGGCCGACAAGCCAGCCGACCGCCCCTTCGTAGGCCATGACCGCAGTTGGCGAGCCGTGCATGCCCAGCTTGCATTCGAGCGAGACCGGCCGCAGTTTGTTGGTTTCTCCGGGTTCGCCATCCGGGCCGGGGATGTACTTCGGAACGATGAACATCGAAATTCCGCGCGTGCCCGGATCCGACCCGGGAAGACGGGCAAGCACGAGGTGGCAAATGTTGTCGGCAAGATCGTGATCGCCCCAGCTGATGAACACCTTGGTCCCGGTAATGGCGTAGGATCCGTCTCCGTTCGGCCGTGCCTGGCAACGGATCGCACCGACATCCGAACCGGCCTGGGGCTCGGTCAGGTTCATCGTGCCCGTCCACTCCCCGGAGACCAGCCTGGGAACATAGGTGGTGCAGATCTCTTCATCCGCATGATTGACAAGGGCCAGGATATGTCCTTGGGACATCAGGGGATTGAGCGCCAGGGCCAGGCACGCCGAAGACATCGATTCTCCGACGGCCATCTGCAACGTAACCGGCAGCTCCATGCCGCCATACTCCTGCGGTGCCGATATCCCGATCCAGCCTCCATCGGCAATGGCCCGATAGCCTTCCCTGAAGCCCGGCGAGCAGGTCACGGCCCCGTTTTCGAGCGTCGCGGGCTGCCGGTCACCGACCGGGTTAAGGGGCGCAAGGATTTCCTCGGAAAGCTTCGCGGCCTCTGTGAGAATCGCCTCGGCGATCTCGTCGGAGGCCTCGCCGAACCGTTCGGTCGCAGAGACCTGGCCGTAACCGAGAACGGAACGCAACAGAAACATGATTTCGGAAACAGGTGTCCTGTAACCCACGTCGTGCCCCTCGAAACGCGCTTTGCATCCTTCCGACCATCAGTTTATGTGACGGTCCATCCCGCCGGAACTTAGTCGCGCACCTGTGGAACAACAACCCGGGACGAAACTCGTTGCCCCGAAGCAGGACGGAAATCCTCTCCCCCGATCCCGCTGGCCTGTCGCGCGCCGCGGAATTGCTCAGTGACGGCAGGCTTGTCGCCTTTCCCACTGAGACCGTCTACGGACTTGGTGCCGACGCGCGGAACCCCGACGCGGTCGCGCGGGTTTATTCGGCCAAGAACCGCCCAAGGTCCAATCCCCTGATCGTGCATGTGGCAAACGCCGAAGATGCTCTGGCCCTGGTTCGTTTCGGCCCGGTTGCAGAGCGGCTTGCCGAAACGTTCTGGCCCGGACCGCTGACACTGGTGCTGCCATTTCGCCAAAACCCCGTCTTGTCGAAATCCGTCGCCGCAGGGCTCCCCACGATTGCGATACGCGTCCCTGATCACGACATTGCTGCTGGCCTTCTTACCGAGTGCGGTCATCCCGTGGTTGCACCGTCTGCAAACAGGTCGGGGAAAATCAGCCCGACTTCCTCGGCAGACGTGCTTGAAGAACTCGATTCGAGAATCGACGCAGTCATCGATGGTGGACCAACGGCATTCGGGCTGGAATCAACGGTTGTAAGGACTTCGTCGAACGGCCGCGCCATCGAGTTGCTCAGGCCGGGCGCAATTCCACGCGAAACGATCGAACGCCTTGTCGAAATTCGTGTCGGCCGCCACTCTCCGTCCGGTCTTCTGTTGTCCCCTGGCCAGTTGAAGTCACACTACGCTCCCGCCGTCCGGCTCCGCATGAATGTCGACGCACCCGAAGCGAATGAACTCTTTCTCGGATTTGGGGATACATATGGTCGCGAGAGGGACAATCTGTCCCGATCCGGTGATCTCGAAGAGGCCGCCTCCCGCCTGTTCTCGATGTTGCGACGACTCGACGCGGAAGCCCAGTCATGCGGAAAGTCAATCGCCGTGGCCCCGGTCCCATCCCATGGCATAGGGGCTGCCATCAATGACCGCCTGGCGCGCGCATCCCGGGCGTGATCGTCTCCGTTCGAAGACGCACGTGAGTCCAAAGATTCGACAAGGATCTTCGCCAGCCGCCGACGCGGCAACAAGGGCCTCATCTCGGGCAGGAGCCGGAAACCCCGCTCCCGGTCCGAAAACCGGCTGCGGTCGAGGTCGAACATACCACCGAACGGCAACCGGGCGTGATCCGGATCTGACCTGAACAGTGGTCTTCACGCCTGAGTTTCTGCAGACAATCCCGCACGCCTCTCGGGACAATGCCCCGGGTCCCGCTGGACTGATTCCCGATTTCGGCAGATCCCGCTTCCGGTCATGTAATGTACGAACCCGAACAACCTGCAAACCTGCAGGAGGGGCCGTCCTCAGGCGCGGCCTCCCGATGACGAAAGCAACCGAGGGTCAATTCCAATCTTGTCGAGCGCCGCCTGCCAAATACCAGCATGGTCCGATTGAAACACAAGGTCCGCACTGGCTTCACAAATCAGCCAACCGTTTTCGCGGATTTCCTGCTCGACCTGGCCTGGCCCCCACCCCGAGTAACCGAGCGCCAGCATGCAGGAAGCCGGTCCCTTGCCCACGGAAATGTCCTGCAGGATGTCTACGGTCGCCGTCATCGAGAACTGGCTGTTGACCTCGAGCGTCGAGGATTCAGAACCGTAGTCCCCTGAATGCAGCACAAACCCTCGTCCGTAATCAACCGGGCCGCCGTAATGGACCGGCATGTCGACCGGATCGCCTTCGCAATCGATATCCAGTTGCTTGAGAAGGTCGCAAAACCGGATTTCACGGGTCGGCATATTAACGATCAGGCCCATGGCGCCGTTTTCGGAATGCGCACACATGCAAATGACCGCTCGTCGAAACCTCGGATCAAGCATCCCAGGCATCGCGATCAGCATCCGTCCAGTCAAATCGTCTGCGACCGCTTCAATTGTCATGAGTCCATGATTGTGCGTTCTGCCCGCCGAATTCAAGGGCAATGTTCCCGACTTTGCCCCGATTCCGGATTGGCGGGATTTTTTCGGGAGAAACTCATGCGTCGCACAGGGCATGACTCACGGCAAGTTCCGTTCACACGTGCCGCGGTATCCGTCCCGTGTCGCTGTTGTTATCTCCCGTTTGCGGGGTCTCGGTCAGTCCCGACGGGATTGGAGCTTTTCCGATCAGATCGTTTCGGGCAGTTTCCTCAGCACCTTTGCCATTTCGGCAGCCGATCGCGCCGACTCGATGAGCACCGATTTCGGCGCCGTTGCCCATTCATCGGGATGCAGGCCTCGTTTTTCCCGGACGTGTGCCAATGCATTATCCAGAGTTGGGAACATCTCCGGCCGGTTCAGATGAAGGTAGAGTGCGACAAGTGCAGTCGACCGACTCCGACCGCCACGGCAATGGACGAGGACATTCCCCTTGGCACGTCGAGGATAACTGGGCTTTTCCGGAATGGTCTGGCGAATGGCGCCATCAAGCAGGAGATAGGCAGCAAACATCATGCTTTCGGCATTCCCGTCCCCGTCCACCAATCCGAGCTTGAATACACGCACGGGTCCGACGCCATGGGGACATCTGTTTCCGCCGCCGGGCTCGACTGGATCCGAAACGTAGTTGATATCCAGGTTGATCGCACAATTGACGACAATGGTGATGTCATGCTTTCGCAGCAGTCCGAGATCACTGGCGGCTGCCGTCCCGCCAATGTAGATGCTACACTTGTCCGGACCCAATCCAGTCTCTATCAGGCTGATAATCTCGTGTCTGAAAGCAAGATCGCCGGTTGAACCGGGGCCGGATTCATCGTCCTTGAACATTCATGACCTTTCAAATGCACGACACGTGCCCTGTATTCAAAGCTGGTTCACAACTTCCGATACGCGCCCGGGCACGGACCGGTTGACTTCGCCATTTCGACAATTCGAAACAGGAAGTCATACCCGCCCGCGTGGTGATTCCGGCGTCGGTACCCGGCATGGACCGAAACACTTCCATCCGGAATCCCGAAGTCATTTCCAGCCAGTCCGGCTCCGCCGGCTATTGGCGAACGGCTGTCACTTCACCGATTTCGCCCCGGAAGAGGCATCGCTGGCGACACCTGATCCGGTTGCCTGCGGCGTTACCGCTTGTAGCTCAACCGCCAGAAGTCCTGCCAATCCTGCCGCTTGTCGAAGTCGTCATCCCCCGTCGAAGCATTGTGCGGTGTCAAACGGTCGGAAAACGGGTTGACGCCCGATGCCTCCTCGGCGTGTCGTGGCACGGCATTGTTGCCCGACACCTTGCCGTCCCTGGTCATCGGCGAGATGCCTTCCTCCGTCATCATGAAACGCAGAAACAGTTTGGCCAGGTTCGGGCTCTTTGTGCCGACAGCGATCAGCCCGAAATTTGGGTTGGCGTAACCGATGTAGGGCTTGATATCCGCGCAGATCTCCATGGTGAGCTTTCCAGTGAGTGTGTCACGGTACTTTGCGGTGGAAATCAGCCCCATGAAAGGCTCATCCTGGCCCGGCGTACCAATGGCCTCGGACGCGGCAGAATCCGAGTCTGTCAAGAGCGGTGAATTGGAAGCAAAGGCCTGGACCCAACTCGCGGTCGCGCTCTGGGTACTGGTGTCCAATGCCTTGCCGTAGTGCATCTCGTATGCGTCTGCAACGGACTGATCCCAATGGGTTTCCATCTGGTTGAACCAGTCAAGATAACCCGGCTTGTTGAGCGGATCGCTCAAGGCAACCTTGCGGTTCCATTCGGGATCCGTAAGTGCCCAGATGTTATCCACCGGACAACTGTCGTATTTGTCGCTGTTGTAGGTCCAGACTGCAGGATCCCGGTAAACGACCAGAGGATCCCGGGAATCTTCCGGAATTGTATCCGCCAGATCGGGAGGCACCCAGCTCATCACGATTCCGCTCGGGACGACTTCAGCCAGCGTTGCGGCGGCATCTGCGGACACGATCACGTCGCCCACGATATTCCCCGACTGCGCCTCCCTGATTACCATTTCGATCTGGGCCGATGACGGCACCTTGGAACCAGTGACTTCAATCCCGTACTTTTCCGTGAATGCCGCAGCTGATGTCTTGATTTTCCCGGTACTTGCATAGGCCGTTATCGCTGCCTCGCCCCGGGCGGCTTCGATCAATGCATCCAGGTCGAATTCCCCCGCCGACAGCGGTGCAGCGAGCACCAAGAGGGCGAACGCACCAATGAAACCGTTTACTAGTCTGGACATGTCAGACACTCCCATATTGTCTAGTTGAACTCTCGGACTGATGCCTCGTCGCACATTGCCTCGACCGAACGTCACAAATTGCGCGGGCCTTTTTTGACAACGTGGCCTGCTCGCTCAGTCATTCTTGTATGAAATGCGTATCCCGTCAAGATCGAACAAATGAATCCGGGAGTGATCCACCTGAAAATACAGCATTTCTCCAACACTGAATTCAGGCGCTATGTTTGTCGAGACGAAGAGCGGTGAACCGCCCTTGTCCAATTCGACGATCCAGTTTCCTCCTGTCGGAAGGATTCCTGCAACATTTGCATGGCTTGTCAGGCAACGGGAGTCGCCCGATGGTTTGCTCACCGAAAGCCGGATTGATTCCGGGCGAAGACCCAAGGAACCGACATTGTCGATCCCGGGAAAAGACCCGGCCATGTATTCCCCCAAGGCCAGAGACAATTCCATGTCTTGATCGGCTGCCACCGGTACCATGTTTATCGGTGGATTGCCGACGAATTCTGCGACAAAAAGATTGGCCGGAGAATTGTAAATCTCGTCAGGGCTGCCCACCTGTTGCAAGGACCCTTCGTTCATCACGGCAATTCGTGTCGAAAGTGTCATTGCTTCCCACTGGTCATGGGTCACGAAAACGATGGTCGTACCGAATTCACCATGAATTCGTTTCAACTCGGCACGCATCTTCAGGCGGAGCTTGGCATCCAGGTTCGACAATGGTTCATCCAGCAAAAGGACATCTGGTTCGATGACCAACATCCGGGCAAGCGCAACCCGTTGCTGCTGACCACCGGACAGTTGCGACGGGTACCGATCCCGAAACTGCTCGATGCCCAGCGTTTCCATGACAAATCCGACTCGTTCTTCACGTTCCTCTGTCGGAACCTTGCGCAAACGCAGGCCGAAACTGACATTTCGCTCGACGGTGAGATGCGGCCATAGTGCGTAGCTCTGGAAAACCAGTCCCGCACCACGCTGTTCAGGCGGAACGAAGATACCCTGGTCAACTGAATCCAGCACCCGGCCGCCGATCGTGATTTCCCCGGTGCTGAGGTTTTCCAACCCCGCGATCACCCGCAGGGTGGTTGATTTTCCGCAACCCGAAGGCCCGAGCAGGCACATGAACTCGCCGTCCCGGACCACAAGGTCGAGATCCGATATTGCCGGGGCCAGGCTGTCGTATGACTTGCTGACATGGCTGAGTGTGATGGTGGGCAATCTATCCTCCCAGTCCTTCGGCGAGATTCGTCTTTGTCACGTTTTGGACTGCCAGTGTCCCGAAATAGGCCATGGCCGCAATGATCAGCACGACTGCATTTGCGGCTTGAGTGTAATTGTTGTCGATCAGCCGCAGGGAATATGTCGTCAACACATCGGTTGTGGGTACCGCCAGGACCACAAACAGGCTCAACCCCTTGATCCCCGAAATGAATGGCAAAAGCGTTCCGGTGACGAGTGCGCCTTTCTGGATCGGAATCACGATGCTCGTCATGCGACGCAGCCAACCGGCGCCGGTCATTTGTGCCGCTTCTTCGGGATCCTTTCCCAGCTGCATCATCGCGGAGATCCCTGCCCTCGAAGAGTAGGGCATCTGGTCCGCGGTCAATGCCAGAACAAGGATCAGGCCGGTGCCGTAAAGCGCAGGTATCGGCCCGCGCTGGACGGCAAACAACGACAGGTATGCGACCGCAAACGCGATCCCGGGCACGAGATAGGGAAAGAAAGTCACATGCCGAAGGAAGCTCGATATCCAACGCACCCGTGACCTCACGACCACGTAGCCGACGAGCAGTCCCAGTAGACCGGAGCATATCGATGCGAAACCGACAATTCGAAGCGTATTCCATGCCGCCATCCAAAGATCCGGTGTCAGGAGGATACCGGTCCGCAAGGCGACCGTTTCGAGATTCCGGCCAATCCAATAATCCAGGGTAAAGTTCTCCAGGGAAAAATCAGCCGGGACCTTCATGACGGTCGAAAGCACCAGCACGAGCAGCGGGAATCCCACGGAAATCAGGAAGATCAGTGCCGCGAAGACGGTCGCTGGCAACCTGTAAATCCCCAACGGAGACTTGCGGCTCATTGCGCCCTTGCCCCCGACAGTCACGAACCTGCGGGATTCACGAACAAGGCGGGCATCGACCAACAGGGAAATGATGCCAATCAACATGATCGCCCCGGCCAAGACCGCCGCGACACCGCTCTGCCGGGACGAGATGCTGCGATAAAGCGACGTTGCAAGCACGTTGTAGTCGACCGGCAAGCCCAGGAGGTAGTTGACCCCGAATTCACCAATGCACTTTGCAAAAATCAGGATGGTTGCCGACAAAAGAGAGGGCAACATGAGCGGGAATATGATTTGCAATGCCACGGTCCCCGACTTCGCGCCGAGAATACGTGCACTTTCCTCCAACTGGGAATCAAAGTTCCTCAGGGCATTGCCGAAAAGCAAGATGACAAACGGCGCGTAATGCAACGCGAGGATGATCGTGATCGGGACCTGGCCGTATGCCAGCCAGTCCGGAGGCGTGAATCCGAGGTTTTCAAACCAACCCTGCTGTCCGCCAACGGTTCGATTGCGGAACAATGTGCGCCACGCGAGCGCAAACGTCCAGGACGGCAGCATGTATGGTACGATCAAGGCAGTGGCAAACCATCGTCGCCCGAACATGTCCGAACGGCTCAGCAACCATGCAAGCGGAACGCCTATGGAAAGGGAAACCACGATGACCCCGGTCGCGACGGACAGCGTGTGCGCGAGCGGTTCCCAGAACAGGATTTGGGCAATCGGCGATGAAAGGGTTCTGTTCAGGTAATAGAGTGTCCAGGTGCCAACCTCGGACTTCGCTCGACGCGCATCGCCGAATTGCACTTCGACTGCGTCGTGCAGGAGCGTGACAATCGGGACAATCACCAGGTACGCGAAAAGCACGACCATCAACGCGCCGATAATGGCCGTGGGTTCCCTCCATCCGACCTTGACGTGGTAGCTCAGACGGGAACTTCGGCGCATCCCCGTGCGAGAGATGGTCTCGTCTTGTGAAGAATACTTCGATGGCATCAGGTCGGATTTGTGTTCCATGCCCGGCACATTTGGATCATTCGGCAGGTTAACAGCCGATCGTGCCCATGACTACCTTGATTTGAGCGGGGTCAGCATGAAGACGCAGTGCCGAATCCGGGAACCGGCATGAACCTGGAACCTTGATCGAGGGCTCCATGTGAACGTGAAATCCTTGGACCTGATCAAGGCGAGGCAGGATTTCACGTGTCGGCGCCGGCCCCAGCATCGCCAACCCGGTGACGTAATGCACCGTGATATTCATCGGAAGCGCACGTCGTCGCACGCTTTGCCTTTCCGTGTGCATGTAAGCGTTTCCAGGGCACCGCTCACGAATGGATTCGAATCACTTCGGCACTGCATAATCCAACGGCGTCCGAATGGTCGTCCAAAATTGTTCAGACACCTGCCCAACCTTGATCGTAAGCTTTTCGGCGCCCGGAAGGGTCCCGTCGGATGCTGTTGTCCTGAGTTCCGCCGAAACTCCTTCCGCACTCCGGCGTTTGCGTCGACCGCGGATGCTAAAGGTGGACTTCGGACAACGGCGTGGGGTGAGCCCGTCGGATACCCTGAACCGAGCAGAACCGACCCTCCTGACGGCCTATTGTCCGACAACAGGGAGGAGAATCAGCGCGACCAAGCTAACCGATTTTCTTCGCCATCGTGACGCGGCCGTGTTGTCACCGTCACCGATCGCCGAAACGCCTGGCACATCAAATAAGCACCGTTTCGGCCGTGTAGACAGCACCACGATGCCAACCCGTCGTAGCCATTTCCGGCAACGATATCCCAGACGGATTTCACCGGAATGTCGCTTGCAGTCCGCAACCCGGACGGCAACTGGTGGCCGGAGATCCTGGCCTGCCTGGTCGCCTGCGCAGCGGGTAGGGCAAAGGTCAAAACGACCAACATCGCTTTTCGGAATTGCGGGTCCGCTCAAAACACCGGCAACAATGCTGCGGTCCAGGGTTTCGACTGACACGATATTGACCCGGCGTGACTTTTCGGCCCGGAACTTCAATAATAGTATTCAATCTCATGAGAAACGCATCCATAAACCTGGGGCTTGCAGGTCTTGCGATTGCAGCGGTCCTTGTTGCCACGTCGGCGCCGACCGAAAACAGTCGTGCATCCGATCTGGATAGGGAACAAGGACATTCAGGAATAGTTTCACTGGACCTGCTTCACGGATGGCGGGAGCCGTCGGGGCGCCACATGGCGGCCATCAGGTTCAAGCTGGCGAAGGAGTGGAAAACATATTGGCGTTCTCCGGGCCAGTTCGGCTTTCCTCCTCAATTCGACTGGGCCGACTCGATGAACCTCGAGGCCCTCAGGTTTCATTGGCCGACTCCCCGGGTATTCGACTCTTACGGACTGCGCGTCGTCGGATATGACAACGAACTGATCCTGCCGGTCGAATTGTCCCCGGCGCATTCCGGAGACGACATTCATCTCGATCTCGTGATCGAGTTCGGCGTCTGCAGGGACATTTGCATTCCGGTCAAGTCGCGAGTCGCGAACCTGCTCAGCGACCTGCGAACCAGTCACAGGCGAACCATCGAGGAAGCGCTGGGGAAAACCGCGGTCGCACCGCATCGGGCGGGATTTCGGCACCTGGGATGCCACGTCAGAAAAGTCGATCGGAGCTTCGTTGTTACTTCGCACATCGGCGTCGGCGCCAACCTCGGAAACCCGGTCGAGGCGATATTCGAACTTGGCGATGGACAGGCCGCCTGGATCGAACCCGGCGAGACCGTGGTCTCCGGCTCCCGGATTGTCGCCAACGCGGGAATCGTGCCTTACCAGATGGACGGGTTCATCCTGGATCGTTCAAGAATCGTTATGACCGTGCTGGGAGGCGAACGTGCGGTCGAGTTTTCCGGTTGTACCGAACCCACCGACAGGTGACGCCACAACATCGATGAGGTCAATTGCGCCGGGGCCTCAACCCAAAGATAGCCACCGCTGCCAGAAGTGACACGACCAGGACTCCGGCGATGCCGCTGAACATCGCGAGGAGCGCCGTGATTCGGTCCGGCAGGTCGACCGGCGAATACGGCTGCAACCATGGGTGGAGTTCACTGGTCACCGCCAGGTAGCCGGTCGTTCCGACAACGACGGCCGCGGAAAGGGCGGTGGCCGCGACAAGCACGAACCGGCCAGCCATTCCGATCCGCCTGTCACCCAGCCCGCGCCTGAAAGCCAGCATGAACCCCGCAATGTCCTTCTGTACGGCCAGGAGTGCAGGAACCAGGAAAAGCAGGATGACCATGCCGAACCCAAGGCCATAACTCAGCGTGATCACCGTCGGTTTGAGGAACAGGGCCTGCCGCGAGGACTCGAACAGGAGCGGAAGCAGCCCGAGAACCGTCGTCAGGGTCGTCAGAAGTATCGGGCGAAACCGGTCGCATGCAGCATCGACAATTGCAGGGAACAACGCCCGTGACCTGCTGTAGTCGTCGACAGTGGAAATCAGGACAATCGAGTCATTGATGATGATTCCGGACAGTCCGATCAGCCCGACAATCGAGAATATGGAAAACGGCACCTCCCAATGGTGATGGCCAAAGATGGCCCCGACAAGACCGAAGGGAATGATCGCCAGTACGAGGAGTGGACGAATCCAGCTCGCGAATATCCAGACAAGCGTCAGGTAGATCCCCAGGAGACAGAGTGCGTATCCGTAAGACGCTTCGCCCAGGAATCGGGACTCCTGTTCGGCCAGGCCCGACAGAGCGTAGGTAATCCCGTATTCGCTTGCGACCCCGGGAAGAATTCGGTCTTCAAGCTCGATCCGGATCTCCTCCGCGTGCGCGGGATCATCCTCCGAAATGTCTCCGGTTACGGTGACAACCCGGTGACCGTCCTCCCGGCGCACCGCAGAGAACCCGAGGCGCGTCGAAACGGACACGATGTCCGACAGGGGAACATAATCTCCCGTCATCGTCCGAAGACGGGTGCGATCCAGGAAATCCGCGGTAAGTTCGGATTCGGGCAACCGCACGATAACTTCCGTGGTTCGGGACCCTACGGGAAACCGGGCCGCCATGATTCCGTTCAACCGGTTCCGCAATTCCGCGCCTATGGAGTCGATCGTGAAGCCGAGGGCACGACCTTGCGGGGTCAGGTCGAGGATGAGTTCTTCCTTGTCATAGGCAAGATTATCCTCCAGCCCCGATACCGCCGGAAACGTGAGAAGCGCTTGCTGCACCGACTCGGAAGCCGCCTTCAAGGCCTCGGAGTCACCGCCCCTGAGGTCCACGGACAGCGCGTCGCCACCCGGTCCGGAGCGCCAGCCCCGGAAACTGAGGGTCTCCAACAGGGGATGCCGCCTGACCTCTTCCTGCAGGGCGGACACGAAGGCAAAGGACGTATAGGGCCTGGAATCGGCGTCGATCAGCTCGACGGCTATTGATCCGAGTTGGTCCTGGTCCTTGGTATCAGCGCCGGCGAGGCCCCTGCCCGTCGTGCCCCCGATCTCCGCAATGGAGAACGTCACCGGGTTGGTGCCGTACCGGTTCTCGAATTCCCGGGCGGTCACGTCGACGGCGCGCTGCAGTTCCTCGACCACGGAGCGGGTATCCTCCCTTGTCGCGCCGGGCAGCATGGCGAAATTCCCTGAAACCGACCCGGTTTCGGGAGCATTGAAGAACCTGAAGACAACATCCCCCCTGACCAGCAGTGCCGCCTGCGACGCCAGCAGGAAGATGCAGCCGGCCAGGACAGGGTACCGCAGGAAGAGCACCCAGGTCATGAACCGCCGGAAAACCGTACTCCGGAACCAGACGAATACCCGGTTGAACAAGACATTCGGCCAGTCGTACCAGTGCCGCCTGGAAACGCTGACCAGCGCATGGCTCATGTGCCTGGGAAGAATGAAAAAACACTCCACCAGCGATGCGGCAAGTACCGCAATCACCGTGAACGGAAGGTCGACGATCAGGTTGCCGAAACGCCCGCCAATCGCCGTCAGGCCGAAAAAGGCGATGATCGTCGTGACGGTCGCGGAAAACACCAGGGGAGCCATGCGGATTGCCGCATTTTCAGCCGCGGTCGCCGGAGTTTCGCCCAGGTGCCGGTGACGGAAATCCGCGTGTTCGCCAACGACGATGGCGTCATCGACCACGAAACCGAGGCAGATGATCAGTGCGAACAGCGAGACCATGTTGATCGTCAGGCCGGCGGCAAACATCACCGCCACGGCCGAGAGCATGGCGACCGGAATCCCGGCCGCGACCCAGAATGCGGTGCGGGCGTTCAGGAAAAGAAACAGCAGGCAGACGACCAGGACCAGGCCGAGCAGCCCGTTGTCCAGCAGAACACCGAGCCGCTCCGAAATCGCTTCAGCCCGGGTTCGAATCAATTCGATCGTGACACCGTCCGGCAGGGTCAATTGCAATTCACGTGCAGCGTCCTCGACCTGTTCCTGCATGCGAATGGCGTCACCAAAGTCGGCACGGTCGACGCGAATCGACACCGCCGGGTTCTTTCCGACGAAATAACTGCGCCCCTGCCCGGACCCGGAATCATTGACCTCGGCGATGTCCCCAACCATCAGCATCGACCCGTCCGGCAACAGCCTGAGTATGACGTTCCGGATCTCGTCCGCGGTCCGTTTCTCGATCCCCGTCCGAACCCGGGTCGCGCCTCCGGCCACGTCACCGGCCGGGTCCGCCGACGTTTCCTCGGAAATCGCTGCCGCGATTTCCCTGAGCGTGATGTCGTTCCGGATCAGCGATATCTCCGAAACATTGACGACGATTTCCGGTTCATCGACACCCCGGATTGTCGTTCGCGTTATTCCCCGCCGAAACAGTTCTGCCACGAATTCATCGGCAAAACGCTGTAACTGTTCGCCCGATACTGGCCCCGAAATGATGACATCGGTAACCCTGTCGCGCCAGGCGTTGCGGCGGACGGCCGGCTCCTCGACCCCGTCCGGAAAACCGGTCACCCCTTCGACCGCGACCTTGACATCGTCTGCCGCCCTGCCCATGTCCCAGCCCGGTTCGAAGTCGAGCCTGATCGTCGCCGACCCTTCACGCGCCGTGCTGCTCGTTCCCTCGATGCCCTCGATATCGAGAAGCGCCGGCTCGAGCAGTGAAACAACGGCCTGGTCCATGTCTTCGGGTCCGGCCCCGTCCCACTGGACCGACACGCGAACGCTGTCGATGACCACGTCCGGGAAGAACTGCGAACGGATCTGGGTCATCGACGCAAGGCCAAGAACGACCATCGCCAACAGCACGAGATTTGCCGCGGTTCGGTGCCTGGCAAAATAAGCGATCACGCCCCGCCAACCTGCCAGTGTTGTCGTGGCCATGCCTGGTCCTCAGCCTCCGATACGGGATCGAAGCCGATCAACGAGATCCCGGGGAACTTTCGGCTCGGCAAGCGCCCTCAGGATGCTGGTCTTCCTGTCATCCGGCATCCTCGTGTTTCCTTCGACGAATGCGACCATCGCTTGCCGCTCTTCGTCGGAAATCGCGATCGTCTCCGGTTCATCGCTCGCGGTACCGGAAGCCACCGGAACCGCGTCCTGACCGGACCGCCCTCCCGGACTTCCCCGATCTGATCCCCGGTTGCCGGAAAAGCGTGCGGCCATCCCCCGCAGGCGTCCAGCCGTCTGGGCGGGAACTTTCCCTTCCCGGACCTGGGCCAGGAGACGATCCCTGACTTCCCTCGGCATCCGGGTGTTGGCCTGGATGGCAGCGACCATGGCATTCTGTTCTTCGGCCGACAGCTCCACGACCACCACTTCCTCGAATTCCGGCGCGTCGGGCTGTCTCGGCTGGATCCTGATTCCCGCACCAAGTTGCGGAACGCGTTCCAGCACGATGGTCTCGCCATCGAGTCCTTCTCCTTCGACCACGAACGAGTCGCGCTGCTTGCGAAGCACTGCGACCGCCAGGGACCGGAGTCGATTACCTTCACCGAGCGCAAGGACTTCATTCGTTGACGAGACCGCAGTTGCAGGAATGACCGCAACGTTCTTCAGTTCGGGTTCCTGGATCAACACGGTGACGAAATCCCCCGGCCGCAGGAAGGCCGCTGCCGCCTCTCCCAGGCTTGCATAGAGCTCACGACCCGTCTGACCCTCGCCAACCGATGCTCCGGCCCGGCTGATCCGCGTCTTGACCCCGGTTTCCGCCGGGCCGAACAAGACCTCGATCCCGACCGCCTCGAGTCCGCCATTCGCTGTGACAAGCCGCTCGAATTCCCGGCTGGAAACCCGAAACACAACTTCGAGCGCGGTCGGATCAATCAGCTGCCCGAGGTTCTCGTTTGCGTTGACGAGTTCCCCGAGAACATTCGTGATGCCCGTCAGAACCCCCGCAAATTCCGCCGTCATCCGCGTGTCTTCAAGTTGCCGCCCGGCTTCAGACAGGGAGATTTCCTGCCGTGCCAACCCGAGGCGGGCACGTTCGATCCGGGCACTGGCCTGTGACAGGCTGATCCGTTTGCCGACCACGCTTTGTTCGGCCGCAGTGGCCGCCAGCCGGGCCGTTTCGAGTGCCGACTCGGTGCCGACGCCCCGCTCGTTCAGGGCGTTCTGACGTTCCAGAGCGCTGAGGCGCAGATCAAGCTGGGTTTCGGCCGCCTCAAGATCATGCCCCGCGAGCCCGAGCGCAATCCCAGCATCCTTGAGTTCCGCGTTCGCCTCGGCCACTGCAGCTTCGGCAAGTCGAAAACGGGCCTGCGCCGCAGCCGGGTCGGTTCGAAAGAGGAGCTCCCCTGAATCGACAACGCCGCCTTCGCGAAAATTGTCGGAGAGTTCGACGATCGCGCCGCTTGACGCAGCGCGCAATTCCATGGTCCGACCACTTCGTACCTCCCCGAATGTTTCGATGACCGGCCGAATGTCCTGCAACGCTAATTTCGCGACATTGGCAGAGAAAGACCTCTCCCGGGCCATTCGCGGCCGGTTGCCCGAATCCTGTTTGGCCTCGAACGCCGAGTGAAGCGTGCTCACGGCCATGATCAGCAACCCCGAAGTTGCTGCCAACAGGCCCAAGCCAACCAACGCCCGGATCAGGAATCTCATCGAATCCTCCGAGCCTATTCAAGCGAACCGTACAGTCATACTCCAGAGTTTATACGAAATTACGGCAAATTTCCGTCGCATTTCCAGCTTCACGGCCTCCCCGGCGGCAAGACCCGGGGCAATCGCCGAAACGCATTTCATTTTCTGCGCATGTTTTCTTCGAGCCGGGGCATGATTTCGACGAAGTTGCATGGCCGGTGACGGTAGTCCAGCTGATGAACCAGGATCTCATCCCAGCCGTCCTTGCATGCGCCCGGACTGCCCGGGAGCGCAAAGAGATATGTCCCCCCGGCCACGCCGGCGCAGGCGCGTGACTGAACCGCGGAAGTTCCGATCTTTTTCGTGGAAACCAGGGTGAACATCGTCTGGAACGCGTCGATTTCCTTTTCGTAGACATCCCGATGCGACTCGACCGTCACGTCCCGGCCGGTAAGACCGGTTCCGCCCGTCGTGATCACTGCATCGACTGCCGGGTCATCGCACCAGCGGCGCAACTGGGACGCGATGCGGACACGATCGTCGGGGAGGATCTTCCGGTCTGCCAGATGATGACCCGAGTCGCGAATCCGATCGGCAAGGAGCGCGCCGGAACGATCATCCTCGAGCGTTCGCGTGTCCGAGACCGCCAGAACGGCGATACGGACCCTTACGAACGGCCGATCGACCTCGGTCATGGCGACAACCTTTCCCTGATTGCCAGCAGGTCAGACCAGGATTCACGTTTCTTGAGTCCATCCCTGAGCAGCGCCGCCGGGTGGAACATCGGCATCACCGGTTTTCCCATCGCCTCTGTCCAGTGGCCGCGGAGTCGCGTGATTCCCTTTCGGCCGAGGATGGCACCGCACGCCGTGTTCCCCATGAGCACAATGACCTCCGGATCGGCCAGTTCCACGTGTCTTTCGACAAACGGCATCAACATCCTCACTTCTTCGGTGGTCGGATCACGGTTGTTCGGCGGACGCCACGGAATAACATTGGTTATGTAGAGTGCCGACTCCGGGTTCGGAGACGATCGGGCCAGGCCAATGGATTCGAACATCCGGTCGAGCAGCCGACCGGCCCTTCCGACGAAAGGAAATCCCTTCCGATCCTCTTCCCTGCCCGGAGCCTCGCCCACGATCATCAGTCGGGCGTCCGGATTGCCGTCCGAAAACACGAAATTGCGGGCTCCTTTCTTGAGGTCACAGAACTCGAACGCGTCCATTGCCGCGCGAAGAGCCTCGAGATCGTCGCATCTCTCGGCCATGGCCTTCGCGATGGCCCGGGCCGGTTCGTTCTCTCCGCGCGATGTGTTTCCGGCACTGACCGGCACAGGGCTCGTTGATCGGGTCGGCATCACTGGGAGAGGCTCCGCCTGGGCAGATGCCCGTTTCGGCGCCACCTGGACATGCTGACTTCGGCGCGGTTCCGGCGCCAGGCGGGCCCGATCCACGGGCTTTTCCCCGATGGCTTCGTCGACCCCCATTTCGAATTGCCATTCGAGCGCCGCGAGCAATTCGGCCCTGTCTTCAGTTGCCATGTTCGTCCCTCGCCGCAACGCCAGTATGCACCGCCGAGGCCAGTCATCGACGGGATGACGGCCTGGATGCCGAATTCCTGTTTCCAGTCCCTCTCCGCCACGTCCGCAGAGATCACGATCTAATCCCAAAGAGTTCCAATGTTCAATATTGTTGCCCCGGCAGCGACAAACATTAGTCGGAAAAAGAACGGTCGCTGGTTTCGTCAGGACGCCTTGTTTGACCGGGCCGCATGAATTAATGGTGTCTCAGCGGTCAAATGAGCGATGTTCATGGGGTTTTCAGCTCGGCACCTTTTGGGAATTGAACATCTCTCGAAACCCGATATCGAAGCCATTCTCGATCTCGCCGACACATACGTCGACTTCAACCGAAGGTCGACGAAACACTCCGACGTCCTCGCCGGCCTGACCCAGATCAACATGTTTTTCGAGGACTCGACCAGGACGCAATCGAGCTTCGAGCTCGCGGGCAAGCGTCTCGGGGCCGACGTCATGAACATGAACCTGAGGGCGAGTTCGGTCAGAAAGGGCGAGACGCTCATCGACACGGCGTTGACCCTGAACGCCATGAATCCCGACTTGCTGGTCATCAGGCATCCGAGTTCCGGAGCGGCCGACCTTCTTGCGGAGAAAGTCGAATGCGCCGTGCTCAATGCCGGCGACGGACGCCATGAACATCCGACACAGGCCTTGCTCGACGCGCTGACCATCCGGCGTGCACGGGAGCGGATGAATGGCCTTACGGTCGCGATCTGCGGCGATATCGCCCACAGCCGGGTCGCCAGATCGAACATTTTCCTGCTGTCGAAATTCGACAACCGGATTCGGCTGGTCGGGCCGCGCACCCTGATTCCGGCCGGAATCGAACGGCTCGGAGTCGAAGTCCACGACAACATGGAGGCGGGTCTGGAGGACTGCCATGTGATCATGATGCTTCGCCTGCAGCGGGAGCGGATGAACGGCGGCTTCATTCCTTCCGAGCGCGAGTATTTCCACCGCTGGGGCCTTGGTCTGCGGCAGCTTGCCCGAGCACGCACTGACGCCATCGTGATGCATCCCGGGCCGATGAACCGCGGCGTCGAAATCGACAGCGAAATCGCCGACGACATCAACCGCTCCGTAATTCGGGATCAGGTTGAAATGGGCGTCGCGGTCCGGATGGCTGCCATGACTCTTCTGGCGGAGTCCCGGTCCGAATGCTGACACTCACCAATGCGAGACTGATCGATCCGTACAATGGTACGGACTCCCCTGGTTCGCTCACGATCGAAGGCGGGGTCATTTCAGAAGTCCTGGATGACCCGCATGGCTCGACCAACGGGTCGTTCCGTTCCGGGAAACCGCATGCTGATGCCAGCATCTTCGACTGCGCGGGCCACTGCCTGGCACCCGGAATCATCGATATCGGAGCCAAGGTCTGCGAACCGGGAGAGCGGCACAAGGAGAGCTTTCGTACCGCAGGCGCTGCCGCCGTCGCGGGCGGCGTGACGACCATCGTCGTCCGCCCGGACACAGTCCCGGCAATCGATTCTCCGGAGATCCTTGAATTCGTGCATCGTCGGGCGGTCCAGGACAGCCAGGCGCGGGTTCTGCCCATGGCGGCGCTGACCCGGGGGCGGAATGGCCGCGAAATGACCGAAATCGGCTTCCTGATGGATGCAGGTGCGGCCGCCTTCAGCGATGCTGACAATGTCGTCCGCGATTCGCGTGTTCTCGGCCGGTGTCTTTCATACGCGGCCGGCTGCAACGCACTCGTGATCGGACATGTCCAGAATCCTGATCTCAGCACGGGAACCGCGGCGACATCCGGCGCCTTTGCCTCGAAGCTCGGGCTGCCTGCGGTTTCGCCGATCGCTGAGCGGATCCAGCTGGAGCGCGACATGGCGCTCGTGGAATTGACCGGTGCGCGCTACCATGTCGACCAGTTGACCACGGCTGCGGCGCTTCCCGCCCTTGCAAGAGCCCGAGATGCCGGTCTCGATGTCACCTTTGGGACATCGATCCATCACCTGACACTGAACGAACTCGACGTTGACGGATACCGGACGTTTTTCAAGGTCAAGCCGCCCCTCAGAAACGAAGCCGACCGCATGGCGATTGTCGAGGCCGTCGCCGACGGTCAGATCGACATCATCAGCTCCATGCACACGCCCCAGGACGAAGAGTCAAAACGCCTGCCGTACGAGGAAGCCGCGTCCGGAGCCATCGGGCTGGAGACCCTCTTGCCTGCGGCCCTTCGACTCGTCCACAACCGGTCCATGACCATGCCGCATCTCTGGCGATGCCTGTCACTCAATCCTGCAAGGAGGCTCGGTATTGACGGAGGCCGGCTCGAAGCGGGCGCGCCGGCCGACCTGGTGCTGTTCGATCCGGACAAACCGTTCGTCCTCGATCGCACGACCTTGCGGTCGAAATCCAAGAACACACCTTTCGACGGTCACAGGATGCAGGGCCGCGTGCTCCGTACGTTCGTTGGCGGAAAGACCGCATTCATCCATGACAGCTGACCTTCAACTGCCTGTCGCCGAAATCGTTCCGGTTATCCTGTTCGCCTACTTGGCCGGATCGATTCCTGGCGGGTTGGTCATCACCCGGATGATGGGCCTCACGGATCCTCGGACCTTTGGCTCGGGGAACATGGGTGCCACGAATGTCCTGAGAACCGGGAGCCGCCTCGCGGCGGGCCTTACCCTCGTCGTCGATGCCGGGAAGGGCACGCTCGCTGTCCTTGTCGGAGCAGGCCTTGCCGGTGTTCCTGGCGCATGGGTAGCCGGCCCGGCCGCGTTCCTCGGTCATCTGTTTCCGGTCTGGACCAGATTCCGGGGCGGCAAGGGTTTCGCGACATTTCTCGGGGTAACCTTGGCTTACGACATTCTCACATGTGCATTGGCATGTGCCACATGGCTGGCGTGTGCTGCCGCGTTTCGCTATTCGTCACTTTCTGCGCTGGCGGCGGCAATCGTTGCGCCCGGCGCCGCATATCTTGCGGTCGGTATCGAAACCGGAATCATCTTGTCCGGCCTCGCGGTCGTTCTGTGGGTTCGCCACGCCGCCAACATAGGGAGGCTGTGGAATGGTGAGGAACCGCGAATCGGAAGCCGCTGAAGCCGTTTTAGCCTGGCAACGATGGGGGATTATATCGATTACTTGACATTGATGCTGCCAGTTTCCGATCGAATTCACAGGTCATTGCGATTGCCGACACCTGATCGTGACCTTGGGAACCTTGGATGATTCATGATCATGATTCCTTGACAATTCAGGCAGATCGTGTCGTGATCGCGTGATGGGAAGCCAGCCTTTCCCGTCACCAGACGAACCTTGTGCCGGAGGCCCGACCGCGTGAGCGAAACTTCCACATACCGCAACATCATCTACCGGCTTCTGCCCGGCTCCAGGGCCAACGCACGGCGCCTGGCCGGACAGGCGGGCGCCTGCCGCTTCGTCTGGAACACGATACTGGGGCAGCACAATGACGCCTATGAGGACGCGAAGGCCAACGGGGAGAAGCCTCCGTCGGTTTCGTTCTTCTCGCTCGGCAAGGAGTTCACCGTGCTCCGCAACGAAATCCCGTGGCTTTGCGAATACTCCTTCAGCATCACCCGGTACGTGCTCAAGTACCAGGCCGATGCGTGGAAGGCGTTCTTCAGGGGCGAGGCAGGACATCCACGCTTCAAGTCCCGCCACGGGTCGACGACGTCCTTCACCATTCCCCAGGCCGTCACCATCAGGGACGACATGATCAATGTCCCGAAGGTTGGTCCCATGCGCATCCGGCGGAAGGACGGGAACCCGTATCCCGAGGGCAAGCCGGTCAAGGCCGTGATCAGGAAGATCACCGGCAAGTGGTATGTCACCGTCTGCTACGAGGTCGAGGCTGAGGAGCGTCCCGACACCGGGGTCTTGGCGGGCGTGGACATGAACGTCCGCCAGGTGGCGGTGGTGGACACGACCGGAGAGGCCGAGATCATCCCCGCGCCCGGTACGGGCCGGCTTGATGCGAAGATCAGGCGCAACCAGCGCAGGCTTGCCCGCCAGCGCAAGGGGTCACGGCGGCGCATGAGAACCAGGCTCAGGCTGCGGAGGCTCCAGCGAAAGCGGGCCAACAGACGCAAGAACTGGCACCACCAGGTCAGTCGCCGGATCGCGAACCGGGCGAGCACGGTGATTGTCGAGAAGCTCAACACGGCGGGCATGACCAAATCGGCAAGGGGCACCGTCGAAAACCCCGGCACGAAGGTGAAAGCCAAGTCCGGTCTCAACCGGGAGATCCTGAGCACCGGCTGGCAAGGCATGAAGGAGAAGCTCGCCTACAAGTGCGCGATGGTTGAGATCGATCCTGCCTTTACATCGCAGACCTGCAACGTGTGTGGATGGGTGGACAAGGCCTCCCGCCATTCGCAGGCTGAATTCACCTGCGTGGCCTGCGGCCACGCGGATCATGCGGACCTGAACGCGGCCCGCAACATCATGGCGTTCGGGATTGGCGCTTCTGCACGGCGAGGGGCGTTTGCGTTGGCAACCCCTGTGACCCGTGAAATCGATCGAAAGCGGGCAGCGTGATGCGTTGTCAAGTAATCGATATATTTCCCCAACGATGCGCTTGAGCCCCGGCGGAAACGGTTTCCCTGAGCACGAAGAGCAGAGTCAGTAGCTGTAGTCAGCATAGATCCTGGCCGGATCCCGGTCGTATTCGCCGAGAAATTTCTCAAGCACTTCATCCGCCAGGGTGCATCCGGAGTCAACGACATCGTGGAGCGCGTTAAGGAAGTGTGTCTCGTCAGCGATCAGCCCAAGGGCGCCAGGGCGCGCCCTGGACTTGAGACCCGCCTCGCTGATTGCGAGAACCTCCCTCGCGAGATCACGCATGAAGATGTCCCCGACCCGCGCGTTCATCCCGTCGACCGAGGCCGCTACGCGTAGTTCTTCCCGGGATTCAGCATCCCAGTCCTTGCAGAGATCGGCGGCCGCATCGAGAGACGTTTCGTCGTAGAGCAGTCCGACCCACAGGGCCGGCAATGCACAGATCCGCCGCCACGGCCCGCCATCGGCGCCGCGCATTTCGATGAATTTCTTCACACGGGCTTCGGGGAACAGCGTGGTCAGGTGATCGGCCCAATCCGAAAGCGTCGGCATTTCACCCGGAAGGGCCGGCAGGCGCCCGTCCAGGAAGTCGCGGAACGACTGCCCGAGAGCATCGATATACCTCCCGTCCCGATAGACAAAATACATGGGCACATCGAGTGCGTAATCGACCCAGCGTTCGAATCCCATGCCGTCCTCGAAGACGAACGGCAGCATGCCGGTGCGATCGGCGTCAAGGTCGCGCCAGACCCTTGATCTCCAGCTCTGGTGCCCCGATGGCCTGCCCTCGAATACCGCCGAACTTGCAAACAGGGCCGTGGCAACCGGTTGAAGCGACAGGCCGACCCGGAGTTTCCGGACCATGTCGGCTTCGGAACTGAAATCCAGGTTCACCTGTATGGTGCAGGTCCTGTACATCATCTGGGTGCCGAGTTTTCCAACCCGATCCATGTAGTCGGTCATCAACCTGTACCTGCCCTTGGGCATCATCGGCATCTGGCCATGGTTCCAGTCGGGCGACGCGCCCAGCCCGATGAATCCTGCCCCCATCCGGTCAGCAACAGCCCGAACTTCCTCAAGATGCGTGTTGGCCTCGTCGCAGGTCTCGTGAATCGTTCGAAGTTGCGCACCGGACAGTTCCAGCTGACCTCCGGGTTCAAGCGAAACATGTGCTCCATCGCGTTCCAGCCCGATGATGCTGCCGCCTTCGTTGACGGCCGACCAGCCGAACCCGTCCCTCAGCCCCTCCAGCATGGCGCGAATGGAACAGTCACCGTCATACGGAAGGGGCTCGAGCGTGGATTTCACGAAACCGAATTTTTCGTGTTCGGTTCCAATTCGCCAGTCCTCGGCCGGCTTGCAGCCCGACTCCAGGTAACCGGCGAGTTGATCGAAACGTTCGATCACACCGCCTCCTGACTGGGGAATGGACATCAGGGAAGTCTCCGCGAGAAAGGCATCGGCATGCAAACAGTTCAGGTTTGGCCCGTATTGTCAACGCGACCGGGGAGCAAGTCTGTTCCTGTGGCGGTTTGGCAGGTGCGAGACAACAGGATCGCGACGTGCCGGTGTTCCATCCCGTGTTGATCGCATTTGAAAACAGCCCCGAATCCGGGGGAATCAACGCAGGTCGCCTGCGAGGATGCAATCCGGATTAGGGAACGTGCGACGTTCGGCAATTCCGGGGTCAGGCTCAATCACCAGCCTCGCCGAACGGATCGATTCCGTTTCCAGATTGAAACGGTTCTCGCCGGCGGGCTCACGGACATTTCGACCAGTTTGGAGAGATCGATTCCCGGAAGTGAAGACAGCGCGTCGAACAAGGATTCACTGCCTCTTGCAGACACGGGTATGATGATCGGCAAGAACCCTGAACTGGCCCCGTGGAGAACCCAGCAGACACCGAGACCCTCGCTGCTGCGAACCTCGACGCGCTCGAGCATGTCGAGCGACAGGATCGCCTGGCCTTCGGGCCCGAAAACCCGGATTTCGCCTTCGTCGACCTCGACCTCGCCGAAGTGCTCCCCTTGCTGCCGCAACCGCGCCCGTTGAAACATGGCAAAGCCGGCCATGACCGAACCGAGGGCCACAAGTCCCCCGATCCCGGCCTGGACCATGTCGCCGGTCCTGATGCCGCTCGCTGCGGCCGAGGCGGAAACCAGCGCCACGGCGCTTGCAAGGATGCTGCCCTGCCAACGGGAAAGCACGGCGACGGCATCCTTTCTGAAAAAACTCATCCGGTGGACTCCGATTGGCATTGCCAGTCGCCAAGACTGGCCTGCCACAATGCGATGGCCGCCACTGCAGCTGTATCGGCTCTCAGGATTCTCGGCCCCAGGCTCATCGGCACGCTTTGGGGCATCGCCCCGATTCGCGAGGCTTCGGGTTTCGAAAAACCGCCGACGGGGCCGATGAGAATCGCCCACTTGCGCGCCCGGAACCGCGCCAGGTCGGTGACCGGCCTGCCTGCCCTGGCCTCGTCGCAAAACAGGAGCTGTCGATCCGCGGGCCAGGTGTCGAGCACTGTCTCGATTCCCTGCAACCCCGAGACAGGCGGAACATGGTTTTCTCCACACTGTTGGGCCGCTTCGATTGCATGGGACTGGAGGCGTCGCTCCGAAACGCGACCCGCCACCGTGAATTCGGTTCGAACCGGAAAAATCCTCCTCACGCCAAGTTCGGTTGCCTTTTCAACGACAAAATCCGTCCGCGACTTCCTGAGCGGTGCGAACAAGAGCCACAGGTCCGGGGGCGTTCGCTGCGGCGCGGTTTGAACCTGGCAAAGAAGGGTGATTGACCGCCGGTTCCCGGCGACAACCGTTGCAGCCCAGTCTCCATCCGATCCGTTGAATACGCTGACGGAATCGCCGGGTTGGCAACGCATGACGGAATTGAGGTAATGTGCCTGGGGTGGCGCCAGGGAAATCCGTTCCTCGGCGCCGAGGGGCGCATCGACAAACAGGCGTGCCTTTCCGGTTCGATCCGACATGGGCGAAACAATATGGCCGAAAGGCGGAACTCTCCAGACACAAGCGCAGGAAACCGGATTCCCGACGCGCCGAGAGGAAACTGGGTCGACCGGTATGCCCCCTACCGGGCGCGTCCTTTCCTTCGGTTGTCACGGGCGGATCGTCCGATCGGTACGTGGCTGTTGCTGATTCCCTGCTGGTGGGGCCTGCTGCTGGCCCTTCTCTCGGACCCCGGGAGCGGCGGTTGGCATGACGGCCTCCTGGCAGCGGCATTCGCCGCGGGAGCGTTCCTGATGCGCGGTGCCGGCTGCACCTGGAACGACATTACGGACAGGCATCTCGACGCGCAGGTCGCGAGAACCCGCACACGCCCGATCCCGTCCGGTCAGGTTTCCGTGACGAGGGCAGCCGTCTGGATGACACTGCAGGCGGTCGCGGCCGCCGGAATACTGTTTGTCTTCAACCCGTTCGCCATGGCTCTGGCCGTTGCGGCGCTGGTCCCGGCAGTCGTCTATCCGTTCGCGAAGCGGTTTACATGGTGGCCGCAGGTCTTCCTCGGAATCGCCTTCAACTGGGGTGCGCTCCTGGGTTGGGCCGCTCACACGGGCAGTCTCGGGTTGCCCCCGATCCTGCTTTACCTCGCGGGGATCTCCTGGACCCTGTTTTACGATACGATCTACGCCCATCAGGATCGCAGGGACGACGTACCGGCGGGGAATCGGTCGACCGCGCTGCTATTTGGCGCCGGTACCCGGGCGTGGTTGCTCGTATTCGCGCTGCTGGCGACAGTATTGATGGCATTGGCCGTGGCGATTGCGATCATCCCCGTTACGGATCGATCGACGCAGATCCTTGCCGCATTCGGGATCATCGGCTTCGCGTCACACCTAGCTTACCAGTTGCGGGTCCTCGACATCAACGATGCCGGTGGCTGCCTGGCCCTGTTTCGCTCGAACCGGGATGCCGGCCTGATTCCGGGGTGTTTTTTTCTATTGGCCGCCATGGTCTGACGGTCGGGCGACGTGGATTGACGAAATCCGTGACCTGGCTCACAATTCGCGGCGGCAGTCGCCTGGTTTCATTGTCTGGCGGTTGATATTTTTTTTCAAATCAGCAAACTTTTCATCTTGATGGCAGCCCGATTTCAGTTTCCCCGTTTCAAGGTCGAGATCGTTCCGATCCTTGTATTCGTCATCGCCCTGATGGCGTCCGCCGCTGTTGCTGCCGTTACCGTAGCCCGAATCGAGAAGCGAACCGCTGATTCCCTCGAACCTATTGTCATTGCATCAGGTGAAACCTGGGCGCGAATCAATCCTGATGGCATTCTGATCCGTATTTCGGGCGAAGCGCCGGACCAGGAGGCAAGCCGGCGGCTGGCCACGTTGATCGGAAGCGTTGTATCTCCTGACAGGATCGTTCACGAATTCACGGTTGCGCCCGAGGACGTCAAGGGCGAGCTTGAGAAGTCAAGGTTCATCGTATTGGCCTTGAGAGACGGTGATCAGGTTTCGCTCGGAGGCCTGATAGGAAGCGACGAGCAACGGAGGATCATTCACGATACCGTTCGGGATTCCCTCGACGCAGTGCTGATCACCGACATGTTGATCGATGTGCAGAATTCAGCATCGGCTTTTTCGAGCGAGGCCCTGAGGTATGGGCTGACCAGCCTGGAACTGCTTCCGCGATCCTCCGTCATGATCGAAGCAGACCGCGTGACGGTCACTGCAGCGCTCGATTCCGAAGACGAACTGAACACCATAGAGCTTCAGCTTGCCGAACGTCGGCCCGAAGATGTCCTGGCGACCCTGGACTTGCGCGCACCGGCGACCATGGTGCCGACCTTCGAGTTCCGGGCGACGAGACGCGACGGAATTATGTTCGTGGACGGCTGTATGGCCGCCTCGAGCGAAGATGCGCGCCGGATTCTTGATGCCGTTGAACGAACCGGATCCATGGAATCGTCCGAGTGCAAAGTCGCTCTCGGTTCACCGCATCCGGAGTGGGCCGATGTCGTCATCGCCGGTATCGAGGCCATGGCCGAAACCGACGGTCGACTCCTGAGAATTGCCAATACCGGCATCGTTCTCGTGGTAGACAGCGAATCGGATCGGTTGCCGGTCGTGAAACAGGAATTCGAGGCAACGCTTCCCGATCTCTTTTCGCTGCAGGTCGTTCAATCGCCTGGTGACGTTATTGGCCTTGCCGAAGGTGATTCTTTCCCCGGGAGTCTCCGTGTGACTCTGAACGCAGACGGAACCGTGCTGCTTGAAGGGGACATTGCCGATGACAGGTCGACGGAAATGATCCAGACATATGCCCAGGTCCTGTTTGGAACAGACAAGGTTGATAACCGGATCGAAATCGGCGGCGAATTGCCCGGTGGTTGGCCCGTGGCCGTATTCTCCGGACTCGAGGCCCTTGAACTGCTTCGTACCGGCACCTTGACCGTAACCGAAGACAGTATATCGATCACCGGAACCGGGTTGGGCGAGGATTCGCCGGAACAGGTTGCACGGCTCCTGTCGACGCAGGCACGCGACTGGGGAGACCATGTGGTTTCGGTTACCTATTCTGAAGAGGAGGCCGAACCGGAAGCGGACGCTGATCAGGATGCAGGACTCGACCCCAGAGAATGTGAAGCCCGGATTTCCGCGATCCTTGCCGGCGAGCAGATCATTTTCTCGCCTGGCAGGACTTCCATCGAACCCGAAAGCGCAAATGTGATCGATGCGGTCGCAGCGGTCCTGGCCGAGTGTCCGGATGCCCGATTTGAAGTTGAAGGCCACACTGACAGCTCCGGAAACGCCGAAATGAACCGGAACCTGAGCCTGATTCGCGCCGAGTTCGTGATTGGCGCCCTGATCGAGCGCGGCATCATCACGTCCGGGCTTTCGGCCAAAGGCTACGGCGAGGAGTTTCCGATTGCGGACAATTCGACCCCGGAAGGGCAGCAGAAGAACCGGCGCATTGCCTTTCGCCTCCTGACCACGGCAGATGGCGGGACAGACGACGATGACTAACGGAAGATACGGTATTCTCGTGGGCATGTTTGCCGCATTGGGCGTCTTTGCCCTGTTGGGGTTTGTTCCCGTATGGCCGATGTCAAACCTTGTCCTCGTCCTAACCCTGACGATCCTGATCTATGTCACCTTTGCGATCGGCTGGACCGCGCACTGGCTCTACATGAAGTACGTCTGGGCAAGGGACGGCGACTCGATAGAGATGGAACTGGAAAAGAGGATCTTTGAAGCCGAACAGGAAAGAGACGCCGCGGTGGAACGATTGTATGAAACGCAGGCTGCCTTCGACAGTCAGGCGCGGCAGTCTGCGGCGGATCTTGAAGCAGCACTGGATGAACTTGGCCGGGCGCGTCGCGAGTCGGAGTATTACAGGCAGCAATACGTCGGGAACGCGGACCCGGAAGACAGGAACATGTGAGGGTCGGGACCTGCCTGCCTCGCGTGCGTCAATTCCGTTTTGCCGGTCCTTCTGTTCCTGGAATGGGCCAGGGATCAGGCATCGTCGGCCCAGCGACCGAGCGCACGTTCATCTTCGGGAAGCGCATCGACCCAGTCCGATCCTGTCGTCGTATGTTCCTTTTTCCAGAACGGCGCCCTCGACTTCAGATAGTCCATCAGGAATTCAGCGGCAGCAAACGCGTCACGGCGGTGGCCAGCGGCCGTGGCGACCATCATGATCCTCTCACCCGGGATCATTTTTCCGTAACGGTGGACGATCAGGCTGGCATTCAGTGACCACCTCGAAATCGCTTCCTGTTCGATCGAGCCGAGCGCCTTCTCAGTCATTCCCGGATAGTGCTCCAGTTCCAGGGAAAGGAGTGACCCATCGTCGCGGTTTCGCACGATTCCGACAAACGTTACCAATGCTCCCACATCGTCGCGCCCCCCGAGCAGGGCTTCGGCCTCGACCGAAACATCGAAATCTTCTTCCTGTAGCCTGACGGTCATCAGTCACAATCCCGACCGGGGCCACGAGATTTCCGGCGGCGTCCAGGGCCCTCGCCGACCAATCGATTATCGGTCAACTGCATGCAATGTTTCCGTAATTGCGCCCATTTCGCCCAACTATCCACCTGTCATCGGAGGAAAGAATGCCAGCTCCTCCACGTCGTCCAAAGCGTGCCCGAAACCGGACAATTCCTGGTCGACTGCCACCCGTATCGAAGCAAGATCGGAGAACGCAAGCGCGTAACGATCGTCCCGCGTCGACAATTCGCGGACCAACTCGCCGACTGTCAGGGCCGACGTCTCGACCATTTCGGCCGGAATCCCGATTCGCTCGCGCATCCACGCGAAATACATGACACGGATTTTCTTCCTGGCAGCGCTCGCCATTATCCTTCATCCGGACTTCTGGAAATCGCCTTCATGAAATACCCCCAACCCGTCGTCAGCGTCATGATTGCAGCTACCCACAGCAACGCCAGGGCCACGACTTCCACCGTCGAGGTCGCAACCGCCACCATGCCCGCAACGCCTTCAGCCGTTTCCGGATCCTGCAACTGTCCCATGCCGGTCGACAGGAACAGGCCCGCGACCGCCACCATCTGAACGGTCGTTTTCCACCTTGCCGCTCCTGTCACGGACAGCGACTGCGATTGCCCTCCGGCGAATTCGCGCAGTCCCGAGACCAGGATTTCACGGAATATGATCAAGACCGCAGGAATCGTGATCCAAACGCTCAACTCTGCCAGTGCAACCAGAACCAGAAGCGCGATCACCACCATGGCCTTGTCCGCAACCGGATCCAGCATCTTCCCGAAACGGCTTTCCTGCTTCCATAGTCGCGCCAGGTATCCATCCAGAAAGTCGGTCACGGCTGCCAGAATGAACATCACCAGTGCAATCCAGTCCGCGAGCGGGCGCGGCAATATCAGGAATACCATTGCAACGGCAGGGGTGACTGCCAGCCGGCACACCGTCAGTGAATTGGGAATCGTCCAGTTCATTGACCCAGTCGCATCCTGTATCCCGCCACGATTCTACGAGCAGATTCTGTACCCAAACTGTCAGCCCTTGTCATGGAAGAAGTCACGGATGGTTACCGCCAACGCATCCGATATCCCTTCGACAACCTTGAGATCCTGCAACCCGGCGCGGCTGACGGCCTTTGCGGAACCGAAGTGCGACAGCAACGCCCTCTTGCGCGCCGCACCGACGCCCGGCACCTCGTCGAGCGAAGTCGCACCGATCGCACGGGCCCGTCTTTGGCGGTGGCTTCCGATTGCGAATCTGTGGGCTTCGTCCCGCAACCTCTGGATCAGGTAAAGGACCTTGTCGTTTCGCTGCAGGACAAAGGGAGGACAACCGAACCGGTGAAGTTCCTCGTTACCCGCGTTGCGGTCCGGTCCCTTCGAAACTCCGAGGACCGGAAGGTCGTCGAGGCCAAACTCGGCCAGGATTCCGTGTGCGGCAGAGACGTGACCAACGCCTCCATCGATAATGATCAGGTTCGGCCAGCTGACGGCTTCACGGTTCGGGTCCTCGTTGACCAACCGTCGAAACCGCCTGCCGAGAACCTCGCGAACCATTGAAAAATCGTCTCCGGGCGTCAGTGTTTCTGAACGGATGTTAAACTTCCGGTAATCGGATTTCCGAAATCCGTCGGCCGAAGCGACAATCATCGCGCCGACAGCATGTGAACCCTGCAAGTGCGAGTTGTCGTAGACCTCGATCCGCGACAGAGGTTCGTCAAGATCCAGCCTTTTCGCCAATTCCGCCAGCAGCGACGTTTGGGCCGCGTTTTCCGTCAGGCGGCTCGCCAGCGCCTCGCGCGCGTTTCTCAATGCATTGGTGACCAGTTCGAGCTTCTCTCCACGGCGGGGCACCGCAAGCCGGACCCGCCGCCCCGACCTCTCGCTCAACGCGTTTTCCACGAGGTCGGCATTCTCGATCTCATGCGACAGCAACAACAGCCGGGGCGCCGGCTTGTTGCTGTAGAACTGACCGATAAAGGCCTCGAGCGCCTCCGGCTCCTCGGCTCCCGACCCCATTCTCGGGAAGTAGGCCCGGTTGCCCCAATTCTGGTTGATCCTGATGAAAAAGACCTGAACGCACGCCTGCCCGCCTTCGCGATAGAGCGAAATGACGTCGGCTTCCCGAACCGTATGGGGATTGACGCTCTGTGACAGCTGGAGCTGGCTGAGCGCCTGAATTCGGTCCCTGAGCGCTGCAGCAAGTTCGAATTCCAGCATCTCGCTTGCAGCCGTCATTTTGCGCGCGAGCGACTTCTGGACCGATTGACTCTTGCCTTCCAGGAACCTCCTGGCGTCCGAGACTTGCTGTCCATACTCCGTTTCCGTGACGCGGCCGACACAAGGAGCAGAACAGCGGGCGATCTGGTACTGCAGGCATGGGCGCGACCGCGAAGAGAACATGCTGTCGGAACAGTTTCGAATGAGAAAGGCCTTTTGCAGCTGGTTCAGTGTCCGGTTGACCGCGCCGGCCGACGCGAACGGTCCGAAGTGATCATCCTTGCCAGACCTCCGGCCACGATGCTTGCCGATCCTGGGATACGGGTGTGACGACGTGATGACGATTCCGGGAAAACTCTTGTCGTCCCGCAACAACACGTTGAAACGGGGTTTCAGCTGCTTGATCAGGTTCTGTTCGAGCAGGAGCGCCTCGGTCTCGGTCCTGGTTGTCAGGAACATCATCGAGGAGGTTGCCGCAACCATCCGGGCTATACGAACACTGTGCCCGGCCGGCTTGGCGTATGACGCGACCCTTTTCTTCAGGTTTCGCGCCTTGCCCACGTAGAGAACCGCTCCCGCGGCATCGAGCATGCGGTAAACGCCCGGACTCCCGTCGAGGGTTCCCAGGTAACTCCTGATGATCTCGTGGCCGGACAGACCGTCGGCGGATGCCGCCTCTCCGTTCGTGACGGAACTTTCTCTCGGCGCACCAGGGGCAGACTTGGCCGACGTATGCGATCGAGCGGTCATCGTCAGGCCATCCGAAAATCCGCGCCAACCGTGCCCCTTGCCTGCACACGACCTGGAAAGTTCCATCGTAACGGCCTGTGGATAAGTATCTGGATAACTCTTTGGAATATTAAAAAATGTGTTTGATTATCGCGGCTTGGACAAATGTGCACAAAATGTGGGCAAAACGTTAAACTATTGTTTTTACATATGATTTTTTCGCTCTGCCCGCAGCTGTTCCAATTCTGCACCAAAAAAGCATCGGTCTTGCGGTTCAGGGAATCAACCGGTGGAAAAATCCTTTTGACAAAACCTTTTCCGCGATCATTTTGAAGAACAGGAGGTATCATGCCCGACTCATGAGGATGTCCGGCGTCTGCCAGGCGAGGCGCTGCCCTCCGTCAGGACAGATGAGTTGCCCGGTAACCGACGGGGAATCCAGCAAAAAATTCATTGCGGCAACAATCTCGTCCCGGGAGGCCCCTCTTTGAAGTGGCGTCGCGCTGCGCTGGCTGCGGAAATGCTTTTCCGATTGCCGTTCCGCACGAACCGTCGGACCGGGTCCGATGGCGTTGACCCGGATATCGGGCGCGAGTGCCATGGCGCCTATCCGGGTCAGGTTCCAGAGACCCATCTTTGCAAGCGTATAGGTCATGAATTCGGGGGTCGGCTTTCGCACGCGCTGGTCGACCATATTGATGACCGCGGCTTTCGGATGCAATTCCCCGAACAGGTCCTGGTCCGCTTTCGGAGCCTGCAGGGCAAATTCCTGCATCAATACGAAAGGAGCCCGAAGGTTCGACATCATGTGCCGATTCCAGCTGTCCGCCGTCGCGGTTTCAATTGAATCGTGTTCGAAAATCGACGCGTTGTTGATCAACACGTCGAGCGATTGGCCGAGACCCTCTGCCGCGCGGGCAACAAGCCCGCTGCACGCGGCCTCATCAAGAAGGTCTGCCTTGACCGGGACAGAGTGTCCACCGGCATCCCGAATCAATGCGACCGTTGCGGCCGCTTCGTCGCTGCTCGAGGAGAAGTGCACGGCAACAGCTGCGCCTCTCTTTGCCAAACCAAGAGCCATGGCCTTCCCGAGACGCCGGGCACCCCCGGTCACGAGCGCGGCGCGTACGTTCATCCGGAACATCCGATTGGCAAGACAACCGAAATGAATGCTTCGGCACGAGGAGCAATGATCGAAACCGTTGTGAAATTCCGCCCAGTACCCCGGCCACCGCCAGTGGTCGGCGTCACAATCGTTTCGACTCGCATGGGCAGCGGTCCTTGCCGAATAGAAAGGTCCCGCACTTCTTGCATTTGACTGCCTTGATGGTTTTCCTGCGCTTGCCGAATTCACCCAGCCTCGGAAGGCGGAGGCGGCCCAGCAAGGCAAGAATCGCCAAAGCAACAAGGAAGAATGTCGCAATCTTGACCATATGGCACCATATCACGTCTGGCGGCGATACAGTAGTCGTACGATTTGCCCGGAAGCTACTCTTTTTCGGAAATGACCCGTTACGGCTTTTCACCTGAACCAGTGCCTGGCGGAAAAGTCTCTTTCGGAGATGGCGGACTGCGATTCTCGTTGCTCGGATTCCGAGTCCGCGACGGCGCTTGCCTCACCCCGGGACGCCAATCAACCTTCGGCACATAGGTCACCGTTCCCGCTCCGGCCGGGTCCATGAGCCGATGGTTCAAGAGTGACGTCAGGCAGCAGTTGAAATTGCCCGTAGTGGCGGAGGGTATGCTCCCTGCTGCACGGACGCCCGTCCATGCCCTCCTGCACAAGGTTCTACCTGACGGGATCGCGAATACGATATCCCGGTACGCCGCTTATGCGGCTATTCGGACTCGGGTGGCAGGCAACGTCTCTCTCGATCCGAATAACATCGAAGGACGGATTTGGTTCAAGCGATTCGGACATCTCCCTAAAGGCCAAAAAACACAGCGACGCGGGACACGATGCTTTTGTGCAACGCCGCGCGGTCCGTGCCCGGAGGGTCTTCGCAGAGCGGATCGTCGCCTTCTGCGGCCAGGATCGCCGGGCCCCTCGGTTTGCAGGGCAGGAGGGCTGAGAAATGCGCCGCCGGGGCCATGATCTCGATTTCGGCGGCCGGCAGTTGGTCTGCGAACCCGCTCCCCGTTGCGCTGAAATCGGTCGCCGGCAGCCGGGACTCCACACCGCCGAGCCCGATCAGCAACACTCTTTTCACCAGGTCGCGCGCATGAGTCATTCCGAGACCGTAGGTCAGGGCAGGGTCGATGGCGGCAACGGCGCGAATTCGGTCGTCCTTGCGGCTGGCATTCCATTCCCCTGGCAAGTAGGCACCAAGGTCGGCCCCGCGCCAGGTCAAGTCGGCGCAGTGCCAGAGCGATGGAGACGCGACCTCGCAATGAGCGGCATAGCCCTCAAGGTCAGCGCGCAGGCCGCCCAGGGCAAGCGCTGTCCAGCCGCCGGCGGAGAACCCCACCGCGTAGACCCGGGAGAATTACGCTTGTGCCGCAAGTTCAGGCTGGGCAGCAACCCAATCGAGCGCGGCCCGGAGATCCTGCGTCCGGGTCCAGTGCTTGAGGCCTTCATGGAGGTTGAAGTCCCGCGTCGTGCTGTTCGGGTGGTTGGCCGAAATGACAAGTGCGCCCGCCTCGGCAAGGCCAGCGGTCAGCCAGCTGAACGTGCCGACATTGCCGCCAAGGCCGTGGCTCGCGAGAATCACCGGGAATGGACTCTCAGCCATTCGGGCGTCGGCGAGAACCGGAGTGCCGAAAAAGACGCCGTTTTCGCCGCAGGAAATCGCCTCACCACCGCCGGTGGCGGGATACCAGAGCACGCCCGACATCATGTTGCCATGGTGCTCCGCGGGGATGCTCACGCTCTGAATCCCCGCAAAAGGTTCCGCCGCGGCGGCATGGAGTGCCAGAAACAAATTCGTGTTTGCCTACAGTTGTTTCATCGTTTGTCTCCCGTGTTGATCAGATTGGGAGGGACTATGGAAGCCGGAACAGGCATGCGCGTCCTCGAACCGGTTTCAGGTCGTCCGAGATCCGGTTTTGGGCCATAAAGGGTGCCAAGATGCCGAGCCTGCCCCTGCCGCTCATTTCCGCCCTCGTCCTGGCGTTCCTGCTTGCCGTGCTCCTGCTGAGCCCGTTCGCAGCCCTGGTCGGGCTTTGCGCCCTGCAGGCGGCCGTGGCCGCGCTCGCGCAACATTATGGAATTGCCGCTTTCAGGTCGTTGCAGCCGATCACGGCCACGGCGATAGCGCCGCTCGCCTGGTTGGCCTTTCAGTTCAGTGTCATCAGGCGTCCCCGCCTTCGACGCGATCTTGCCCATCTCGCTGGTCCCCTGCTGGCGCTGGCTGCATCCCTGATCCTGCCGACGCTTCTCGACGCGCTGATTCCGGCGCTCTTCCTGGGCTTTGGCGGAGCAATCCTTCTTGCGGCATGGCGCGGTACCGACGCACTGACGCGCTGGCCGTTCACGGCCGGAGACACACACCGGGTCTGGCCTGTGGAAGGTCGTGGCGCTGCCACATGATTGAGCAACAAACGCGATATTTCAGTCTTTCCGCCTTGAACAAACCAAGAACATCCCGTAAACCGCGATGCGTGGATGACGGCGACACACCTGTCGAGACGCGAGAAAGTCACGACGCAAACCATCCGACACTGGATCGAGGGAGGACGCCATCAACGATGCGAGCGGACATCCGGCGGACATGACAGGGTCCTCGACGCCCGTGTCTCCAGCGCCAGGCAGTTCTCCTGCCTCGACACCGAGGAACGGCTCCCGCGCGCCCGGTATCCCGACGGGCGCGTTGTCCGTGACACTGGATCCGGAGTCGATTTCAGGCGACGAGGCCTTGTCGCCCTACTGGAACGCGCATTGCGCGGAGAGGCAGTCCATGTGGTGGCTGCCACACCGGACCGCATCACCCGCTCGGGCTACCCCCTCGCCAGGCATGTCGTCGAACTTTCGGGAGGAGGCATCGAGCTTCTGGAAGAGGACGATCTCACCGACCAGTTCGTCGTGCGTTGCCTCGTTGCATGGATCACTTCCTTCTGCAACGCCCGCCATGGGAAGCGTTGTGGTCAAGGGCACGAGGAAGATCAGGGCCTACCCGAAGGACCCTGGGCTGCTGCACGAACTGGTCCGCCAGCAGCGCCGCGCCGACAACCTTGCCATCGCCTGCTTCATCGAGGCCGACCGCGGCCTCGTGGACCCGAATGGCCCGGACCTCGGGCAGACTGTCCTGCGGTCCACGATCCACGATCCGCGCCTTCGTGCGTTCGGAGGTTGAGGAGCGCGGCGGTGCGTTCCGCTCCGCCGACTGCGACGAGGCGGTCAACGCGGCGTTCAGGACCCGGGATGCGGTGATCCGGCGGCGGAAGGACGGCGAACGTTGCGGCTTCTCGTTCCGCAGCATCAGGGACATACGGCAGCGCATTGCCGTCCAGAAACTGTCCGGCGCGTTCGTCGCCCGGAACTTCGACCTGGCCGAAGCCATGCCCGACGAGGCGTGGGGGAAGCTGACGACCATCGTGCTTGAGCGGGGGCAGTGGTTCATCTGCGCTCAGAAGCACATCACCACGGTCGGGCAGGACGAAATCCAGGTCCGCTCCATCGTGGCCCTCGACCCCGGCGTGCGGACCTTCGTGACCGCATACGCGGTGAACCACGCTGCCAGCTACGGCGACGGCTTCCATGCCGACAAGGTGTTTCCGCTCCTGCTGAAGCTCGACCGCCTGGTCGGCCAACGCGCGAAGGCGAGGCACGGGGACTGGAAGCGCCACTATCAGAAGCGGATCGACAAGCTCGCGATCCGCGTCCGCAACCTGGTCGACGACCTGCACAGGCGGGTTGCCTACGATCTCGTTCGGGCTTTCGATGTGATCCTGCTTCCGTCCTTCGAGACGAAGGACATGAGCGCGAAGTCCGAGCGCAAGATCAGGACGAAGACCGTGCGCTCGATGCCGGGCCTGGCGCATTATCGGTTCAGGCAGAAGCTGGCGTGGATGTGCCGGAAATACGGCAAGAGGCTCATCATCGCCAACGAGGCCTATACCAGCCGGACGCGTTCATGGGACGGCTTTGTCGCGCAGGAGCTTGGCGGCTCGAAGACGGTCTCGGATGGCACCATTATCGTTGACCGGGACATTAACGGCGCACGGGGCATCATGCTTCGTGCGCTCTACGGCAACCTGGGCCGTTTCCAGGCGGCGGGCGCAGATGTCACGCTCGTTGCGGAATAAATCAAGTGTCGCTAATGGTCTCAGCGCTCGGGGACGTGCTGTTCACGGCGGCGGGACTCAGCGGACGGTCGGACTGGCTGCCCTGGATCGTCGTCGTCTTGTGGTCTTCGCTCACGCTGCTCGCGGTCGGCGTCGTCGTGCTCATGCGAAACCTCGGAACAAGCAAACGCGACCCGGCCCAACGAGTTACCTCCATTCCCCACGACTCAAAAGCTGACAAAGAGCTTGTGGCCCGCCTCGACGAACTCCTCAAGGGCCGGAAGCTCTATCTCGACCCCGAGATGTCGCTTGGCCGGTTGGCCCGCGCGCTGCATGTGCCGGTCAAGCAGCTTTCCGCCGCGATCAACCGGAAAACCGGCGTCAACGTCTCCCGCTGTTAACGGTTTTTGAGAAGCGCGGGATTTTGGGTGGTATTGCGCGTTTTCTGGTTTAGTCGGTCTGTCCTGGCGATCGAATCTGGGCCATCGGGGATGTTTTCGTTGTGCGTGGTTGGCCTGCACTGGACGGTTTTCTTTCCCGTCGGCCTGTTCGGCAGGGTGTTTTCGGAGGTTTGATTCGGGCGTCGGTTGACGTGCCATGCGAGCGGGGAACTTCTTTCATCGGGCTTTTCGGGGTTTCGGCCCGGTGCCGCGGCCTTGCTCGGGAGCGTTGCCGCTCATTCCCTGACGATGTCATTCCAGTCCATGCTGTCGGGAGGTCTGCGTCTTTCGAGCCTGACGTGATCGGGCAGGACGACGGCTTTGCGGATGGCTTCGCCCTGTCGGTCCCCGGCCTCGTCGCCGTCCTGTGCGAGCACGAGGGCCTCGAGGTTTGGAAGGATATTGGCGGCATGCTGGATCTGGGCGCACTGGGATCGTGACGGCGCGCCTGCGGTGGAGAGGAAGGCATGGTCGGGCGGGCAGTGTTCGAGTTGAGCGATGCTGAGAGCATCAAGGCCGCTTTCGGTGACGACGAGCGCCCGCAGGGATGCGGCTTGTGTTGCGGCGTGGATGGCACAGAGGGCCCGTGTTCCGCCGGTTGCGAAGCGGCGTGGCCCGTCGGGGGGCGCGATCTCGAAGCCGGTGAGAGAGCGGTGCCGGTCCCGGTGGGCGAACAGGACCCGTCCGTTCCGGTCGCAGCGGATGGTCGGGCGTGTGGTTTTCAGCGTGTGCGCCGTGATGCCGCGGCTGATCAGCCATGGCGGCGCGGGATGGGGTTTCGCGGCCTTCCAGGTGTCGCGGAAGGATGCCGCGGCCTGCGGGGCGGTGGTTTGGGACGGTGCGAACCGGTCCCGGATATCGGCGAAGGTCAGGCCCCTGTTGACCATGAAGTCGATGATGGTTCCGTTGTCGGTGTTGTCCTGTGTGTTGAAGTAGACCCAGTGTCCGTTGCCGCGTTTCCCGAGGACGAGCTTTGGCTGTCCGTCGGCCCGCAACACGGGACAGTTGCGTGTCGAGGCCTTGAGGTCCCGGGCATATCCCCACTGTGCGGCGATGTCTTCGAAGGGCCTGCGCTTGAGGGCGTCGAAGTCGACGCGCGGGCGGTCAGTTCCCGGAATGGCGCAACCTCCAGGAGTCGCTGTCGATGGCGACGATTGTCGCCTTGTGTGTCAGGCGGTCGACGGCGGCGGCGATTCCGGCGGCGCCGGGGAAGGCCCGGTCCCACTGTGCGAAGCCGAGGGATGTTGTGATCATGGTGGAGCGTCTGCGGTAGCGCCGGGCGATGATGGTGTAGAGGATGTCGGCGAGGCGGCTGTCGAGCCTGATGTAGCCGATTTCGTCGAGGACGAGGAGGCGCGGGCGCGCGAGCACGGTGAGGCGGTGCAGGAGCGCCTGCCTGCTGTCGAGGGCGGCGAGGTCTGCGAGCAGGTTTGGCGCGGCCTCGAACCGCACGGTGTGTCCGCGCAGGAGCGCCTGGTGGGCGATGTTGGCGGCGATCATGGTCTTTCCGGTTCCCTGCCCGCCGACGAGCACGGCGTTGTCTGCACGGCTGATGAAGGCGAGGGTCATCAGTTCACCGATGGCTTCGCGGTCGATGTCGCGCGGCCATGTCCAGTCGAAGTCGGCCAGTGGGGAGAAGGCCGGGAGCCGGGCGGCGGCGCGTCGTCGTTCGAAGCTGCGGGCGCGTCGCTCGTGCTCCTCGTTGGTGATGAGGTCCTCGAGCCAGTCGGCCTCGGCGACCTCTCCCCAGCGGGCGAGCAGTCCATGCAGGCCGAGAGCGCGGGCACGGTCCTCGAGGGTGATCATTCCGGTTTTCCTTTCTTCCTGTTCTTCATGGCGCGTTCATAGGCTTCGAGGCCGGTCGCGCGCGGGGTGGTGATGCCGGGGTCGGCGGCATCGGCTCCGAGTTCCGGCGGCAGCCTGCCGGCGCCGCGGTCGGTCTCGAGAATGCGGATGACGGTGTTGGGATGGGGCGAGCCGCGCTCCAGCGCGCGGGCGATGGCGCGGTCGAGTTCATCGGCGCCATGACTGTCGAGCAGGCGTGTCAGGGTTCGCGCGATCGTCGCGACGTTGTCGTTGCGCGCGCCTGCGGCGGCGAGGAGGTCCTGTGCACGGGGGACGGCGCGGATCAGCCGGTCCCGGGTCCCCATGGCCCGTCCGTGCCGCTTGCTGGCGATGAGCGCCTTGACATGTTCGGGATCGTCGATCTGCCGCTTGCTGTCCCATGAGCGCTTGTGGGCCGCGACCTCGCGCTCCCCGTCGAGGATGCGGACCCGCTCGGGAGAGGCCACGACCGTGAGGGTGGCGCCGACATGTTTGTGCGGTACGCTGTAATCGTTGGTGTCGAAGCGGGCATAGGGGGTCTTTCCGATCCGCACCGGGCAGATTTCGTCGGTCGGGAAGGGTACATCGGGCAGCGGGACCAGCAGCTCGCGCTCCCGGGCGAAGGCGTCCCCGACCGTGATATCGTCATCCTGCGGCCACGGGCGCTCGAGGGCCGGGCCGAAGCACCATTCCAGGGCGTCGGCGTTGAGTTGGTCGAGCGGGGTGTTGATGTCGCGCCCGGCCATGAATGCCGAGCGGACATAGCGGATATTCCGCTCGACGCGTCCCTTCTCCTGTGGCCGGCGCGGCCAGGTGACCGGTGCCTCGAAGGCATAATGGCCGGCGAAGGCGAGGAATGTCGGGTTGTAGGTGATGGCCGGGCCGCGCCGCGCGGTCACCACGCTCTTGAGGTTGTCGTAGAGCAGGGAACGGGGAACACCGCCAAAGGCTTCGAAGGCGGCGACATGGCCGGCGAGGAAGGCGCTCATGTCCGCGGTGTAGGACAGGCGCAGGTAGCTGCACCGTGAATAGCTCAACGTCATGACGAAGCCCATCAGCTTGCGCTCGGCCCGGCCGATGGTGACCCGCCCGAGATCGACCCAGTCGACCTGGGCCTGCTCGGCCGGGAGGAAGTTGAGCCGCATCGACGCCTCGGGTTTCTTCTGCGGCCTCAGTCCGAGGTCGCGCAGGAGGTGGCGGAAGTGGTCCAGCCCGCCGGTGTAGCCCCGCTGCCGGACCTGCTCGTGGAGAACCCTGGCCGAGAGGCCCGGTTCCTTCTCGAACTGTTCCGTGATGAACGGGATGTAGGGGTCGATCATCTTCGTCCGCGAACGGCGCGGCACACCGGCGCCGCCGAGCGCACGTCTCACCGTGCTGTGATGGATGCCGAGATGCCGCGCGATGGTCCCGACGGGCCAGCCTTCGGCCCGGTGCAGGCGCAGGATCTCGCTGCGGGTCTGTTGGTCGATTGCCATGGAACTGTCACTCCTTTCGCCGTCTCGAGGGCCGTGGCCATGCGTCTGCACGCACCAGGCCCGTGCAGGCCCGCCCGCATCGTGAGCACCGGGGCGCCGAATCACGCCACCACGGTGGTTTCGACCCGATAACCGGGAGTTTCGGGGCCGGGGAACCATGGTCCGTTACGGAATCTTTCGAAGTCCGCTCCGGGACGGTGGCGACATCCGCTTCAACAGGGTGCATCCGGCGCCGGCGTTCCTCCTCCGCCCGGCGTATCCGGAAGCGCTTCTGGCGCTCCCGGTTCAGCCTCCGTCCCGTTTCGGTGTTCGCGTGCCGGCGGTTGGCCTCGCGGCGACGCGCGCGGCGGCCTTCCGCACTGCAGGACTTCGAACAATACTGATGACCGTGATCGCAGCGCGCGCAGAGAATGACCTGGGCGCGGCACCGCTTGCAGATGAAAACCCGGCCCTGTGAACACATCCGCCGCCGTCAGAGCGGGGTGGACCCGGACACCGAACTGCCTGATAATAGGCAGGAACCCGGTCACCATGACCGGTTCTCCGGGTGCGGCGCCGGTGTTCTTTCCGTGAACTTTGGCCGGTGCCGCATCGCTCTCTCCGACGCCGCTTCTGCACCCTCCGGCCGGAAACCGCGACCCCGGATCCGGACCCGTTACACAACAGGACTGACAACAGGGCCGCCCGGTCCGGGCGGAGGAGCGTCACCCGTTCCCGGTGCCAGGCGTCAGGGCCGGCGCCGCGGTTATCCCGCTAAAGGCCGAACCGTCATCCCGGACCGGCGGCAACAGGGCTCCGATACAAAAGGACGGAAACAACGGGGGCGCTACGATAGGGTCGACACAACAGGATCGCCGCAATAGGGAAAAAAACGCGGCAAACCACCCAGAATGCCGCGCATTAGTTCAGCCACTAACACCCGCCATGTCAACAGCTACCGCATCCGCGAAGCCTGCCGCAAGCTAGAGGCGGGAGCGAGCGTCACTGAAGCGATGCTGGCCTCGGGTTTCAACACCAAGAGCAATTTCAACTGCGAGTTCCGGCACGTGACCGGCGGGACACCCTCAGCCTGGCACCGCATGGCGACAGGCGGGACGCCGCCCCTCTAGTTCTCGGCTGTTGTTCTGCGCGGCCTTCCGATCCTTCGATTCTTAATGGTCGCAACTTGTTGCGGACTTATCGGTATCCAACAGCCAGGCCGAACGACATCAATCGCGCCTGACGGTACAGCAGCACGATGCGGCGAAATTCAGGACGACCACGCCGGCGAAGCCCTCTGCACCGCGCGCGAAAACCTGGTCAGGGCCGTCGTCCTTGAGGCCATTGATCGCCGGATCTACTACCGGCCGTTGACGGAGCGCGCCGCACCGCACGCGTTCCGGGCGCGCCCGGCGTGATGCCAAGATCCTTTCCAGAGCGATGATTCCGGGTCACCCGTTGAGGCGGCACATGAACTCAAGACCCATTCGTGTCGCATTTCAAAGTTACAAGGGGGAACGCGAGGAAATTCGCAGCCTCATCCGTCGCGATGCACCAATTCCAATCGCTTCTGCCAGCGTTGTTGGCGGACGCGCCGGTCGTGTTCTTCACTGCTCGCAATCTCTACCGGTGCCGACGCTTTCGCCGCCCGCTCTGGCATCCGTTCGCTCGGAAGTGTCGCACGAAATCCCGCTGCGAACGCCTAAGCGCAGATCCCTTTTTTTCGTCTTGCCCGTACGCGCCCGGGTGGCTCGGCTTCCTCCCGGCACGTTCGCAAACCGCACCGGCCAGCGCGTCAGTGCAATGTCGCGTCGGCCGGTTTTGCGCCCAACTTGTGCTTGCCGTTGACGACGAGTCCGATGCCATCGGTCGATACCGCGATTTCCGACCCTTCGTCGATCTCTCCTCCCAGGATCTGTTCGGCCACGGCATTCTGCAATTCGTTCTGGATGACTCGCTTCAGCGGCCTCGCCCCGTAAACCGGGTCGAATCCTTTTTCTGCGAGCCATCGCCGGGCCTTGTCGTCGATGTCCAGGGCGATCTTCCGTGCCTCGAGGCGTTTCGAGAGAATTCCGATCTGGATATTCACGATGCCATCCATGTCGCTCCTGCTCAGCCGGTCAAACAGGATGATCTCGTCAAGGCGATTGAGAAACTCGGGCCTGAAATGCATCCGCACCGCGTCCATGACCTTATCCCTCGCGGCATCGACAGCCTCCTCCGGTGACGAACTCAGGACCTCGGTACCGAGATTCGACGTCAGGATGATGATCGAATGCTTGAAATTGACCGTTCGTCCATGCCCGTCTGTCAGGATTCCGTCGTCCAATACCTGCAAAAGGACGTTGAAGACATCATGATGTGCCTTTTCGACCTCGTCGAACAGGATGACCTGGTACGGTCTGCGCCGTATCGCTTCCGTAAGCACGCCGCCCTGATCGAAACCCACATACCCCGGAGGCGCACCGATCAACCGGGAAACGGAGTGTTTCTCCATGAATTCGGACATGTCGATCCGAACCATCGAGTTTTCGTCGTCAAAGACGAACTCGGCCAGAGCCTTGGTCAGCTCGGTCTTGCCGACACCGGTCGGACCGAGAAACAGGAATGATCCGATCGGGCGATTCGGGTCGTTCAATCCTGTCCGCGCCCGGCGAACCGCGTTCGAAATGGCAACCAGTGCATCACGCTGACCGACAACGCGCTTGCCCAGTGCCTCTTCCATCCGAAGCAGTTTGTCGCGTTCGCCTTCGAGCAGCTTGTCGACCGGAATCCCAGTCCAGCGTTCGACGACCGCGGCGATATGGGTTGGCCGGACAGCTTCCTCGACCATGAGGTTTCGCTCGTTGCGCTCGGCTTCGCTCAACTGTTTCTCCAGGCCGGGAATGATGCCGTACTGCAATTCGCCGAGCCGTGCGAGGTCTCCGACACGGCGTGCCGCCTCGTATTCCACGCGGGCGCTGTCGAGCTGTTCCTTGATGTCCCGGGCAGAGGCCAAGCTGTCGCGCTCGACTTGCCAGCGGGAGGTCAACTCGCGCGACTGTTCCTGGAGTTCGGCGAGTTCGACTTCCAGCTTGGCCAATCGGTCCCGAGATGCGGTGTCCGACTCCTTTGCCAGGGCGGTTGCTTCGATCCGTTTCTGCAGCAGTTCACGGTCGAGGGCGTCAAGCTCTTCCGGTTTCGAGTCGACCTCCATGCGCAGGCGGCTTGCCGCCTCGTCCATGAGATCGATTGCCTTGTCAGGTAAAAACCGGTCCGAGATATAACGATGGCCCATCTGCGCCGCAGTGACCAGGGCTGTATCGGATATCCGGATTCCGTGGTGGAGTTCGTAGCGTTCCTTGATTCCGCGGAGAATCGAAACCGTGTCCTCAAGCGATGGCTCGCTCACGTGAACCGGCTGAAACCTCCGCGCCAGTGCTGCATCCTTCTCGACGTGATTCCGGTACTCGTCGAGGGTGGTCGCACCGATGCAATGCAGGTCTCCCCGGGCCAGTGCCGGTTTCAGCAGGTTCGAAGCGTCCATCGCACCGTCAGCCTTGCCAGCCCCGATAAGGGTATGCATTTCGTCGATGAACAACAGGATTCTGCCGTCGCTCGCCGTCACCTCGGACAGTACCGACTTCAATCGTTCCTCGAATTCTCCCCGGTACTTGGCGCCTGCGACGAGAGAACCCATGTCGAGCGACATGAGCTTCTTGTCCCGAAGGTTATCCGGAACATCACCGTTAACAATCCGAAGCGCCAGCCCTTCCGCAATCGCCGTCTTTCCGACGCCCGGCTCTCCGATCAGGACCGGATTGTTCTTCGTTCGCCGGGTCAGAACCTGCATGGTTCTGCGGATTTCATCGTCGCGACCGATTATGGGATCGATTTTTCCGTCCCCGGCTTCAGCGGTCAGGTCGCGTGCAAAACGATTCAGGGCGTCATACCCCTCTTCCGCGGATTCCGTATCGACGGTCCGGCCAACGCGGACCCTTTCGACTGCAGATTTCAGACCTTCACCGGTGACGTTTCCCGCCCGCAATGCCGACCTCGCTTCCGACTTGACCGTGGCAAGCGCCATCAACAAAGCCTCGACAGGTACGAACCGGTCGCCCCCAGATTTGGCGACGCGCTCCGCTTCGGCGAATACCTTCTGCATTTGCGGATCGAGATAGATCCGGTCACCTGAACCCGAAACCCTGGGCTGCCTGCCGAGATTCGCTTCGCATTCCCGAAGGACACCGGACAGGTCGCCACCGGATTGCCTGATCAGGTTCGGGACGAGGCCTGTTTCGTCCTCGAGCATTGCCCTGAGCAAGTGATCGGGCAGGAATCTCTGGTGACTTCGTTCCTGCGCCAGAATCTGGGCAGAATGAATGAGGCTCCGAGACCGTTCGGTCAGCTTCTTGTCTTCCATACCGCGCTCCCTGCGCACCGGTTCGTTTCTTCAACCGAAAACTTCTGTCAAACTCCAGCCGCCCCGCCTTGAGATCGACCGGACCGGAGGCGTGCTCCGGGCCCGGTCCGGCCGTTCGCAGCAATATCAGGGATTCCGGGATCGCTTGCGAACACGGCAAGGTGGGCGGATGATCTACAGATAGGAACCGACCTCGCAATCAACAAGGGCAGGCGGTTGGGTTATCGCCGTCTTGACATGGGGCAGCAAACAGGGAAACAGGTGCCTTGATGACGGCAGAATCCGGATTGCCCGAAGCTGATGACCGGTTGATCGTCGCTCTCGATTTTCCAACCGGTAGAGACGCGCTGTTCCTGGTCGATCGACTGGACGGACTCGTCTCGTTCTACAAGGTCGGTCTCGGAATGCTCGCCGGAGGCGGGCTGGAATTGGTTCAAGAACTCAGGGCCAGGGGAAAACAGGTATTCCTGGACCTCAAGCTTTTCGACATCGGTGCCACCGTCGAGATGGCAGCATCCGGGCTCGGAAGGCTGGGGCCGACGTTCCTGACGGTCCACGGTGATCCAAATGTCGTCTCGGCCGCCGTCGCCGGGCGGGCCGATTCCCGAACGAAGATACTGGCGGTCACGTTTCTCACGTCCGTCGACAGGGGCGACCTCGATAACTGCCTGATCAGGAGCGGCGGCCTCGAGGGTCTCGTCGTCGAACGCGCCCAACGGGCGATCGACGCGGGAGCGGACGGTGTGATTGCTTCACCACTCGAAGCCCGGTTGCTCCGGGAAAGGATTCCCGAACCGAAACTCCTGATCGTCACCCCGGGAATCAGGCTGAAAGGGGGAGCGGTCGATGACCAGAAACGTATCGCGACACCTGGTGCAGCGTTGCGGGCCGGTGCAAGCCACGTCGTCGTCGGTCGTCAGATTACTCAATCAAGAAACCCGGCCGATGCCGTCCGGCGCGTCTTGGAAGATGTCGGGGACCGGTGAACCGACAAAAATGACGTGATGCAGATGAGAGCCCGCCGAGTCCTCGGAAACTGTCAAAATGAGGCCGCGCGGTGGGTCTGGTGGACATGGACGCATTTTGCCGAGATTGCCTGACCTGGACTGCGCGCGCGCGCCACTGCGTCCAGTGCAACAGTCAAAAACTGTTGTGGCACGAGGAATTGCGCCAACTCTCGATTGCGCATGTTGATTGCGATGCTTTCTATGCCAGCGTCGAGAAACGGGACAACCCCGAACTTCAGCGCAAACCCGTAATCGTCGGCGGAGGCCGTCGCGGCGTCGTGTCAACGGCCTGTTATGTCGCCAGGCGCTTTGGAGTGCATTCCGCGATGCCGATGTTCCAGGCCAGGCGACTGTGTCCGCAAGCGGTCGTAATCCGGCCCCGTATGAAGGTCTATGTCAGGGTTTCAAGACAGATTCGCGAAATGATGGAAGCGATGACGCCCCTGGTCGAGCCATTGTCCCTGGACGAGGCGTTTCTCGATCTTTCCGGCACGGAGCGCCTCCATGGTGAGCCGCCCGCGTCGCAACTTGCCCGCCTCGCACATGAAGTCGAACGCCGGGCCGGCGTAACCGTTTCCATCGGGCTGTCGCATAACAAGTTCCTTGCAAAGGTTGCTTCCGACCTCGACAAACCCCGCGGGTTCTCGATCATTGGCGAGGCCGAAACCATGTCGTTTCTGGCTGACAAGCCTGTTTCGCTGATCTGGGGCGTCGGGAAGGAAACGGCGCGAGTTCTTCGGAGTATGGGAATCCGGAACCTTGGCGATCTCCGGGAATTCGACCGTAATGAACTGGTCCGCCGGACCGGGACCATGGGTGACAGGCTGTGGTCACTCGCTCATGGCAAGGACAGCCGAACGGTCATAACGGGCGAGGCAGCGAAAGGCCTTTCCAAGGAGACGACGTTTCCCGATGATATCAAGGATATATTCAAGCTGGACGGCCACCTGTGGCGGTTGTCGGAACAGGTTTCCGACCGGGCGAAGGCCAAGGGAATCTCCGGACGCACGGTCGTTCTGAAGGTCAAGAAAGCGAATCACCGAATCCTGACTCGTCAAAGGCGGCTGTCAGGTCCGACACAGTCGGCGAACCGGATTTACCAGACCGCGCGCGCGCTTCTCGACCAGGTGGTCGAGAACGCGCCGTTTCGCCTGATCGGCGTTGGAATCAGGAACCTCTGCCATGATGCCGCGACGGAGAACCTCGAGGTCTTCCAGGAAGATGAGACGGCAAAAAGGCTGAAGGCTGAAAAGGCTTCGGACCTTATCAGGAAAAAGTTCGGGAAACGGGCCATCCTCAAGGGGCGTTCTCTCCAATGACCCGACTGCAGACCAGTTCTTGATTCACGGCCATTCAGCCAATTTCTTTCCGGTCGGCCGCATGGGTCCCGATCGGTCACCGTACTTTCCTGGCCGCGCATCAGTTTGATGCCCGCCCCGTTATTCAGTGTCAGCCTAAGGATCTGGGGATCCGTCATGCCCGAAGGGACACAGGTCCATAGGCGCCATTTTCGCTGGCTAAGGAAAAACGCGGAATCATGGCGATTGATTGCTTCTGGTTCAGAGGAGGAAGAATTCGACAGGGGCGCGGCGAAATACTCCTCATAGCTTCGCAATGGGGCAAATGGGCGGCAAGAAAGGGATGAATTCAGAGTTGAAGAATACCGGAATCAGCAGCTCAGGGACGATCGCGTGAGGAACGTTTTAGCGGGAGAGGAATGGCGCATCCGCTCGTAGGAGGAGAAAATAAATGCTAGTAGTTCCCGATTGCGCTGAAATCCAATTCTACTAGCGGGTCGCCCCAACCATCTTCTGTTCTGATGAATTTTATGAAACTCATATCCGACAGACGCATCAATTCCCGCCAAAATGTTCTGTCGGTCACATTCCTGTATGCTTGGTTGACATATGGAGATTCGCGTAGTTCCGAAAATTTGATTTGACGGGACGGATTTTCGGAAAAAGGGTCAAGTGGTTCTGTTTGGACAATCAAATAGTCAAGCAGATTGTATTCTCTCTGATTGAGAGCTCTTCTCCGTTCTCCAACTTTTGTATTGAATGCTCGAACAAGCATCGCTCGATAAACAACTCTATTCAGTTTGGCTTTGATAAAATTATTGATTCCCCTAAGCTCTTCGGAGAATCCGCGCAGTCCGAATTTGACAAAACTGTTTACATCGAATGGCTGAGATTGCCTGCATTCCTGCAACGTAGTCTTGTACTCCGTTTCATTTCGATAGAAGTAGTTCGAAAGTCCGTAAAATCCAAAGATGTTATAACCACCTTGAAACAAAATTCCGGCCTCAACCAAGCGTGAAACACGCCCATTTCCATCGCCAAATGGGTGAATTGTGACGAGGAAAAAATGCGCAATTAGTGCCCGTATTACCGGGTGGAGAATTTTCACGGCTCTTGAATTGATGAACTCGACATATTCATCTATCAGCCGAGGGACATCCCCGTGCGGCGCACCGCGGTGAACGCCTCCAAGATCAGGAGATCCAACGACAACGGAGAAATTTCTGAATTTGCCCGGTGAATTGTGAATTTCGTCCGAGCTTTTGGTTAGCATCTTGTGCATCCGAAGGATATCTTCGACATTCAACGGCGCACGGCCTGGTACAAACCTGGTTCGAATCCACTCCTGGGCAAGCCCCGCGTTTCGGATTTGCTGCTGCTCTTTCGTGGCTCGCAGCCCAGAGGTTTCGAATGGCTGTTCGGCGATTTCAATCTGTCGTGACACCTCAGCCTCGGACAATGGATTTCCTTCCAAAGCGGTTGTCCCGTGAACTGCCCGTACACGGTTAAGCTGATCCAGTTGATTCCGCCAATCGGGAGGCAGGATCAAATTCTGGGCCGATTGCCTGTGGGCCTCGATTGATATGATATCCGAGAGGATGCCATCGGTGTTTAACTTGTACTCAAATGTAAAATCATCCCAATCCATATTTGACACCCTATTTGACACCCTATTTGACAACTATTTTATCTAATAATCAATACTATAATATAATTTCAACCTTTAACTTGACAACTGATTGACACGTTCTTTTGCATGCTGGGAGACTTGGGAATGCGAAAGTGAAAAATCAAAACGTTTTTCCTCAAAACCTGCTCGCCGGTCCTGAAGTCGCTTTGCGAAGGCCAGTCAGGGCGGGTGATCGCAGGTTTGGCCCACCTGGGTTTCGACGCCTCGTCAAGGTTCGCCAAAGCTGACGTCGCTTCCCAACCGATCAGCAAGGCACCCCATAGCCCGCGGGAAATGACTACGGCGCAAAACTGGAACCTGACAGCCGAGTTCTTACCCACCCTTCAACAGCCGGTCTCGCCGCATTGTGCTGCAGGTCAGTCGTTCGAGCGCGTCGTTGCTGCCCGATAACCAGACGCGATGGGTCCTGCCAACGATGCCGAAATCGATGCGGCCACCGCCGGAGGCGCAGCTTTCAATCTCGACGTCCGGGTACGCCTCCCGCAACCGGTCGATCAGGGCGTCTGATCCGCGTGTCTGCGCCGCATCCGGCATGGGCAGGACGCGGTTTTGGTCCCATTTGATGTATTCGATCTCGTTGTCCGACAGAACGGAACTGATCCGGTCGAAAAGGAAATCGCGCACGACCAGTAGGGCCATGTTCAGCACCATCTGCTGGCGTCCAAGGATCTGGTCCTCGCCGCCCAACGTCCAGTCAGGGTGCATTCGGAAGATGTTGCTATTCGGGTTGATCATTTCCGGCTCGAACCAGATTCCGAATTCCATGCCCCGCGTGCGGACATGCCGGATGAGCGAGGCACGGCCGTCGGGGTATTTTCGAGGGTTCACCTCCCCAGTCCGAAAGAGCCTGCGAATCGTCGTCCCGGCTGCCGAACCAGCCATCATCCAGCACGAACCTTTCGGCTCCGAGATCGGCGGCACGGGTTGCGATCTCCTTCAGTTCCGGCAGGTTGTGATCGAAATAGACCGCTTCCCAGCAATTGAAATGTACAGAACGGGGACGGGCCGGATTCGGGAAATGCACGATCCGGTCCCTGAGGTGACGCTGAAACGCGACCGCACAGCCGTTGATACCGTCATTTGAAAACACGGAATGGAGTCTTGCCGTTTCGAACCGTGTGGCCGGCTCGTTTTCCAGCCGGGTTGCGTGGCAAAACTGGATCTGGCGGCGTCCGTCCGGCATTTCCTCGGCCACCATCCGGTGTCCGCCCGACCAGTCCTAGTGAAAGCCGTATGCATGGCCCTGCGCATTCGTCGCCCCCTGGCAAGGTACGACAAGGCCCGGAAAGTGCTCGTGTCCTGTCCGCCCTGTCCGGTTTTCGCGATAGCGGATGCCCGCAGACCAGGGTGTGCGGTTCATCCGGAACTCTGCGCACCAACGCCCTGAAAAGTCGATCATTTCGTCGCTGGCCTGCGGAGCAGGAAAGACCGGCGCGGACAGCCAGTCCAGATACATGGGCCTGGAACTCACGAGCGATGCACGCGCTTCGATCAAATGGGTATTCGGGTCAATCAAGTTACTGGCGACATAGGTGAGCGTGCCGGTCTGATCGGCGAAGACGAGTTCAAGGCTGTTCCCGCTGGCCTGGTCTGAAGCGTAGCAGAACTTCGGCAGGAACGGCCGCCCGTCGCTATCGCGAATCATCAGCCCCGGTTGACCCGGAAAGGTACGCGTCGCCTCCGGGCAGATGGACAGTTCCGGGTTGATATCCAGCATCCCTCCGGCGACATCAATGGCATGGGAGCAATAGACCGTTTCCAGGTCTTCGTCGTCTGGAAGGCACGATCCCCAGTAGACCACCTCTGCCAGTTGGTCTTTCCGGGAACCAGCGTCTGACGGGAGTCGTCGAGACGCCAGGTTCGAATCACTTGACGGCGCCGAGCGTCAGACCGGCAATGAAGTGCCGTTGCATCAGGAAGAACATCAGGACCGGTGGAATGGCGGCTACGATGCTGCCCGCACTCATCAGGTGATACTGGGCTATGAACTGCGAGTTGAAAGAGGTGATTCCGGCGGTCACCGGCTGGGCATCGGGTCCTTGCGTGAGAACGATCGCCCAGAAGTAATCGTTCCAGATGAAGGTGAAAATCAGAACGGCAAGGGCCGCAATCGCCGGCTTCATCAGCGGCAGGACCACATACCAGAATATGCGCCATTCCTTGACGCCTTCAACACGGGCGGCTTCAATCAACGCAAAGGGCAATGCCCGAATGAAATTTCGCATGAACAGCGTGCAAAAGCCGGTCTGGAACGCGATGTGAAACAGGACGAGGCCCAGCTTCGTGTCATACAGGCCGGCACTTACAGTCAGGTCGCGCACGGGCACCATCAGGATCTGGAACGGAACAAAATTACCGGCAATGAACATGAAGAAAATCAGCAGGTTGCCCCGGAAACGGTAGATTCCCAGCGCAAACCCGGTCATGCAGGAAAGCGCCACGGCGCCCACCACGGTCGGGACCGTGATGAGTACCGAGTTCAGCATGTAGCGCGGCATGTCGGAATCGAAGAAAACCCGGCTGTAGTTCGTGAACATCTCGAACGAGGACGGGACACCCCAGTAATTGCCGCTGGTAAAGTCGGCCAGAGGCCGAATTGAAAACAGGGCAACCGCGATCAGCGGCAGGAGCCACATGACGAGCGCCAGCGGCACCAGGGATTGATAGGTGATCTGTGCCGCGCGGGATCGTTTTTCGATAGGTGTCGGGAACATGGTGGCGCCTCTTTACCTAATGCCGTGCTCCGCGCTCGTCCTGGTACATCGACCACAGGAAGTAGGCGATGAAGACCAGCATGATGAGGAACAGGACGACTGCGATGGCTGAACCGTAGCCCATCCGGAATCCGTACTCGGACAGGGCCTTTTCGAACATGTAGAAGCTGAGCACCCTGGTTGAACCGAACGGACCGCCGTTGGTCATGACCGAGATCATGTCGAAGGACCTCAAGGCCCCGATGATCGTAACAACAAATGCGATGAATGTCGCCGGACGAAGCTGCGGCAAGATGACATACCAAAGCATCCGCCAACCCTTGGCACGGTCCAGCCGCCCGGCCTCGACCTGTTCGGGATCCACAGCATTAAGACCGGTGAGATAAAGAATCATGCAATAGGCGGTCTGTGGCCACAAGCCGGCGGCGATGATGCCGTATGTGGCGAGGGTCGGGTCACCGAGTATGTTGACCGATTCAAAGCCGAAGAAGGTTATGATTGCATTGAGAAGTCCTTCGCGGGGCAGGTAGAACCAGGAAAACACGAGACCGACGACAACCTGGCTGAGAACGAAAGGGAAAAAGAAAAGCGACTTGTAAATTCGAATGCCGACAACCGTCTGGTTGAGAAAGAGCGCGATAAACAGGCCGGCGGGAATGGCAAGCAGGTAAAGCACCAGCCATTTCACATTGTTCCAGAGTGACACCTCGAATGCGCGATCGGAAAACAGTTCCTGGTAGTTTCGCATGCCCACGAATACGCCCTGTTCCGACAATTCGCCGAGCCCGTTCCACTCGAATGCGGAAATGTGAAAGCTCTGCACGATCGGTATGATCACGTAGACGACGAAAAACAGCACGCCAGGCAAAAGAAACAGCAACGGGGTGATTGTCATCCGGTTGCGGGCAATCCATCCTCGGGAATCCACCGCCGCATTCATGGTGCTTCTCCCTGTGATTCAAGAAATGTCGGCTTGTTGTCGCGGTGCCGACCCAAAAATATTCCTGGCCCGGCAGACATGTGCCCCGCCTTCGCGGGGCACATGGGTCTTGTCACTTGTAAATCCGTTCACGCGCGGATTCCAAGCGGTTCAGGATATCTTCCAGATGATCGGGGAATACCATGAACTCCTGCAGGCCTTCCATTCCAATGGCCGCCATTTCAGCCGGAAAATCACGGTCGAAGAACTGTGCAATCCCGCCGGTCGCGTTGTTGGAAAGCATGTCGAAGCCCTGAACGATGAACTCGTCATCCGCAACGGAAGCGCTGGCGTTGATCGGCAGCTGCCCCAAGCCATCCGGACCGTTGATGTCGGTCTGGACATCCGCTGAGGTCACGTACTGAAGGAACGCCTTCGCGGCTTCCACGTTTTCGGCGCCGGAGGCGATATGGAACGTGTCCGTCGGCGCATCTTCCCCCATCGCGACATCGGCGATTTTCGGGAACTGGTAGAAGTCCAGCTGGTCATCGGTAACACCCGCACTGCGCAAATGCGGAATTGCGAAGTTTCCGATCAGGTAGGCTGTTGCCTCGCCGTTGACCACGAAGGTCAACGCGTCCTGCCAGTTATATGACTGGTGATCATCGATATAGGCTCCCATGTCGATCAGCCGGCGCCAGTTGGCAAACGTTTCGCGAACGCGTTCGTCTGTCCAGGCAATTTCTCCACGGGCCAACTGCATGTGGAAATCGAAACCGTTGGTCCGCATGTTCAGGTAGTCAAACCAGCCACCAGCAGTCCAAAGGAATTTCGAGCCAATTGCGTAACAATTGCGGCCTGTGGCAATGACCTTTTCACAGTTGGCGATTTCTTCTTCGAAAGTCGCTGGCTCGCTCAAGCCCAACTCGTTGAAAATGTCTTCGCGGTAGTAGATGCCCCACTGGTAGTAGGTGTAGGGGACGCCCCACTGCTTGCCGTCAATGGTCATCGCACCCTTGACCGCGTCCAGACCCGGCAGGTCGCCATTGGCGTACATGTCCGAGATGTCCATGAAGAGGCCGGCATTGACATAAGGCGCCATTCGGTTGGCCGCGTACCAGTTCACGACATCCGGCGGGTTCGCCGAAAGGGCATTGCGGATCTGGCTCTTCCAGGCCTCGCGGTCGACCACTTCCAGCTCGACGGCCAGGTCCGGGTGCAGCGCGTCAAAGTCTGACGCAAGCCTGTTCATGACGGCTCGGGGCCCCGGGTTGGACATATCCGAGATTATGCGAAGAGTGCCGGACAGTCCTTCTGCCCAGGCACCGCTTGCAACACCGGCAATCATTGCCGCGGCAGCAAACGAAGCACGTAGAGTTTTTGACATCTGGATCCTCTCAAGTTCTGTCAACTGAAACTGCAAAATGTGAAACAGAATTTCACTAGTTGAAACTATGATCAGAATTCATTACATTGTCAACAGCCTCATCAAAATAATTTGCGAGACTGGAAAGCACTGAAATGAACAAGCAGGTCGGCAGCGGCAGCACTGTGGGGAAGGCGCTGGTGATTCTTGACCTGGTTGCAGACTTCGAGAAACCGGTCAGATTCAAGGAAATATTCAAACTCAGCCCGTATCCCAAGGCCACGCTTTATCGATTTCTTCAGACTTTGACCAAACAGAACATGCTCCAGTACGATCCGGAGTTGGGAACATACAGCCTTGGCGGACGGCTGGTGCGTCTTGCACATGTTGCGTCATTGAGTGCTTCGCTGGCCCCGCTTGCCAAGAAACACACGGAAGCATTGGCCACGGAGACAGGGGAAACCGTTCACCTGGCGCAGATCGATAACGGCCATGTCCTCTTTGTCGACAAGCTCAAGGCCAATCCCCGCGTCGAAACGCTGGCACGAGTCGGTATGGTGGCGCCTGCATATTGCACCGGTGTCGGCAAGGCGATGCTTGCGTTCATGGCTCCCAGGCAGTTGGAGCTGGCTCTCCAGAAACAGTCCTTTTTCGGCTACACGCCGAACACGAAAAGGTCAGTCAGGAGCGTGAAACAGGAATTGAAGGTCATCCGCAAATGCGGAGTGGCCTATGATCGTGAAGAACACGAAGAGGGAATCATTTCGATTGCCACACCGATTCTCGTACCAACTGGTCGACTCCTCGGCGCGATCTCGATCGCGACGTCGACGACGCGACGATCATTGACCGGGCTGGACGAATTTCGTCCATCCCTTTTGGAAACCTCAAGGAGGATCGGAGAAGAGGCCAAGTTCCTGCAGCTCCAGCCTTGAATTCGGAAAGGAATGCTGAATGTCGGGTGTAACACTAAAGAATGCCGTCAAGCGCTTCGGAAACATACAGGTCATTCACGGCGTTGACCTTGAAATCGGAGAAGGTGAATTCTGTGTCTTCGTTGGCCCCTCGGGTTGCGGCAAGTCCACCCTGCTGAGGATGATCGCCGGGCTCGAGGAAACGTCGGAAGGTACAATCCAGATTGGCGGACGTGACGTCACTCACGTCGATCCAGCCGACCGCGGTGTTGCCATGGTGTTCCAGACATACGCCCTGTATCCGCACATGACTGTGCAGGAGAACATGGGCTTCGGCTTGAAGATGAACGGCGTTGACAAGTCAACCATCAAGTCCAAGGTCGCCGAAGCCAGCGGAATTCTCAAGCTCGACGAATACCTCAGCCGCAAGCCGAAGGCTCTTTCCGGCGGCCAACGCCAGCGCGTGGCCATCGGCCGGGCCATCGTACGGGGCCCGGAGGTTTTCCTGTTCGACGAACCGCTTTCCAACCTCGACGCCGAGCTTCGTGTCGAAATGCGGGTCGAGATCGCACGGCTACACGGCGAAATCGGGGCCACGATGATCTATGTGACCCACGATCAGGTCGAAGCAATGACCCTTGCCGACAAGATCGTTGTCCTTCGCGCCGGATATATCGAGCAGATCGGTAGCCCAATGGATCTTTACCAGGATCCGGGCAACAAGTTTGTTGCCGGTTTCATCGGTTCGCCGAGCATGAATTTCCTGGCGGGTACGGTCCGGTCCGGGAAGGTCACGATTCCAGCACTCGACAATGCCGAGATCGCAACCGGCGTGGACCTGCCCAACGACGGCGATACGGTGACCGTGGGTCTGCGACCCCAGGACCTGTCTGTATGCCCTGCCGATTCTCCCATAAGGATTGACATCCGGGAGCGTCTTGGAGGAGTTGCCTACGACTACCTAACGACCCCGACCGGGGAACAGATTGTCGTTGAGACCAAGGGCGACGAGGCAATAGTGTCGGGTACCGGTGTTGCCATCGAGTTTGATCCGGCGAGTGCCTTCTTCTTCGACACGGAAAACGAAAGGCGACTTCGCTGAGACGACCGACCAATTGACCGTCGGCTGCAGGGAGCAACACTCCCGGGCTCGGCCTTGAACGTTTTTCTGCCCGGTGCAGGTCCGGAAGATACCGGTATCGGCGATCTGATCTGATCGAGGTCTTCATCACGGGGAAGCACGGGGGGCCGTCTCGTCATCGAAATCCTTCCATCGGGCATGACATGGCCGGTCGCACGGACATATCGTGTCGCGCGGGACTTCCGGTTCGGGCCTTGGGACGGGACTTTCGTTGCCGCCAGGATGAAAGCGAGGCCCTGGTCATCCGGGCGTGTCATGCGACTGACAGCGAAAATGTCCAGTCGACGGTGGGCAGGTTCTTGATGACGAGAACCGCCCCGTAGTCTGATGAAGCCAAACACAGATGCTTCAGGGTTCCGTTGACTTTCCAGCACTTCCCTGCCATGTAGTCGTCAATATTCATCGAAATATGACGACGACATGGCAAAACGCACATTTCCCCGTCTGACCCGGCCTCCCCGGCAGAGCTTCTTTCTCCTCGGTGTTCGGGGGGTGGGCAAGAGTACCTGGGCGCGGCAGCAGTTCCCGGACGCGCCGCGAATCGACCTTCTCGACGAGGCCCGCTACCAGGACTACCTTGCCGACCCGTCCCTCTTTGCAGCCGATCTCCAGACGGCGCCGCCGGGAAGCTGGGTGGTGGTCGACGAGATCCAGCGTCTTCCCAATTTGCTCAACGAAGTGCACCGGCACATCGAGGATCGCCAGCTCAAATTCGCCCTGCTCGGGTCGAGTGCGCGAAAGCTCAAAGCGGCAGGCGTCAACCTGCTTGCCGGCCGCGCGCTGCACAAGACAATGCATCCCATGACCCCGGGTGAACTCCGCGACGACTTCGATCTCGAATCCGCCCTCGATACCGGAACCATCCCCCTGGTCTGGGTCGCGGAAGACCGCCGCCTTGTGCTCGAGAGCTACGTTCGCCTCTACCTTCACGAAGAGATCCGGGCGGAGGGGCTGGTCCGCAACCTTCCGGGATTCGCACGCTTCCTGCCGATTGCAGCCCTCTATCACGGCCAGGTCGTCAACATTTCGGGCATCGCGCGCGATTGCGGCGTCGCGCGCATGACGGTGCAGGGATTCCTGGACATCCTCGAAGACACCTTGCTTGCATTCCGCCTCCCGGCATTTCAGCCACGGCTGAGGGCACGCGAACGCCATCATCCGAAGCTTTACTGGGTCGACCCGGGCCTGGTTCGCGCGGTGAAGAAGCTCCACGGACCGATCGCGCCCGAGGAACGCGGCGCACTGCTGGAAGGCTGGATCCTGCATCTCCTGAGGGCGCACGGCGAAGAAGGCGGGTTGTTCGACGAGGTGCACTACTGGGCACCGCATCCCGCCAACCAGACCGAGGTCGATTTCCTGCTCCGCCGGGGCGGCAAACTGGCGGCGATCGAGGTCAAGTCCCAGCCCCGCTATCACACGGGCATGTTGCAGGGACTGAGAGCGATCACGGAACTCCCGGGGTTGGCGCGACGGGTGCTCATCTATGGCGGCGAGCGGTCTTTCCGGACAGGCGACGGAATCGACGTATGGTCCACTGACCGGCTCCAACAAGCGCTCACCGAGAACGTCTTTTGGTCTTGAGGACACGATCAGGCGGGAAGCTATGGCCAGGACCGCTGGAAGGAGGGCGAGGCACTCCTGATGCCCGGGAATCATGGCAATCACCTCGAGCACCATTTCGACCACGCACGCATGGAGAAGGCGAAGCTGAAACCCGAAAGCAGACCCGATCAGGGAATCAAGCGACGGACCTGCCAAAATGTTAATTACGCGCTACACACTTCGAATCGCTTGATTCCGTGCCTGCCACCGCCTATAGGGCTGTTTCATTCCCTGCCTACGGCTTGTGGGACAAAGGGGCGTATAGCTCAGCGGGAGAGCACTTCGTTGACATCGAAGGGGTCACTGGTTCAATCCCAGTTACGCCCACCATTTCCCGGGCCTGCCCTTGGCGATCGGCGCGAAAACAGGAGAACACCGATGAAAGTCAGGAATTCCCTGAGATCGAGTAAATCGCGCCATCGTGATTGCCGGGTCGTCAGGCGCAAAGGACGCGTCTACGTGATCAACAAGACGCAGCGCCGTTTCAAGGCGCGTCAGGGCTAAAGTCCCCCACCCCACCGAATTCCCCGGTTCGGAGAAACAGTCCGTTCCAGGTAGCCCGTACGGTTCCTGCGCCGTTCGGCAGAAACACCCGGGCGCTGGCGCTGACCTTGGCAAAAAAAGCTCGCCGGAAAATCACGTGCAAGGCAAGCCAGGAATCAAATCGAAACCAGGACATCCCGGATTGACCCGACAATCGCGCCCAAGTCCTCCCTGTCCATCCAGAATCGGGGATGACTTCACGTTCGGGCTGTAGGTCAATCCCGTGACAGTCGGCCTTCATCGTCGATCAGGATGACCCGGGACGGGTAACCAGGGCCCCAGTTCCAAAACACGAGATTTTTGTCATCGGTCCCGGACCCGGCCGCAAAGCTTCGGACCAGCATTCCAACGTAACCCGCCTTGACCAGACGATCGGCCAGGGCTTGGGAGGCAGGAACCGCACCAGCATGCATTTCCGCTTCCCAGGCGGGACATGCACTTTCCGCAGGGTTCACGCTCATGGCATCACGGGAAGTCCTGTTCCGCGCATCAAAAACGGGCTCTGCGTCGACCTCGTAGGCGCATAGCACGAGCGGTTGCATGGGCCGGCCAAGAGGTTCAGCTTCCCGTATGGCTGCCGGAGGCGAGAGCGAGGTGTAGAACGCCGCGATTCCGGGCCGGTTGAATCGGCCGCCATGACGCCGTGCGCCTTCGCTGGAGAGCGGGTCCCAGGACCACTGCGGATTGTGTGCCCGGTAAACCGTCCCGCGGAACCGCATCACGAAACAGGAAGCTCAGGCATAGCCTCCGGCCATGACCCGGTCGAGATAGGCATGGACCTGGTCTGCCTTGCCGTCGCGGACCAGCAGGTCGGGCGTGGCGCCGCCGAATCCCGGTAGCGGTTCCCCGCGGAACCATGCATAGGCTGCTAGCGTTGACCCGGTCACGGCTTCGACGCGATTCAGGATTTCCAGCATCTGCCTGAGGCGGACCTGGGTCTTGCGCGCCCGGATCCGCGATGCACGCGAAAACGCGTCCTTTCCGAGACCGAGCGTACCGGCAATTTCCGACTTGTTCGTGCGCAGCGCATCCGCGATGAGCACCGGGGAAAAAACGTGATCTTCCACGAATTCCTGAAACTGCATGGCGTTTCCTCATGGTTCATCACATAATTTAGCGCGATTAATCGCGCGGTTCCATAGCAGGGCAAAGATTTTCCATCAACGAACTGGCATCACGACCCGACGAAATGCTGACGACAGGTGCGCGACCAACTGAAAAACGACATTCTTGATGCTGCCCGTGCGCCACCAGGGTCGTGGCATTGCTCAAGGTCAAGGTTCCGGACGAGGCGGCAAATCCCGGCGGCCTGGACCATCAGGCCATCCTGCCCCTGAGTCGGTCGAAGCGGGCAGGTAAAGCCATGAAAAAGTCGCCTCGGGGAAGCAGGAACCGGATGGTCCGATGTCAGGCAACAAGGAAGCGCGTTTTCCGCTCAGGCCTGAATGCCGGGGGAGCCAGCGCGAGAAGCTCTCATGACTACAGGCTGTCAACCGGGACTTTCAGGAATGTCCTGCCATGCTCATCCTTTTCCGGCATGTTCCCGGCCCGCATGTTGACCTGGATTGACGGAATGATCAGTTCAGGCATTGACAAAGTCCGGTCGCGCTCGGTGCGAAGCCTGACGAACTCCTCTCGCGAACGACCGCCGCCGAAGTGCACGTTCTTTTCCTTTTGCTCGCCCACGGTCGTTTCCCAGGCAAATTCGTTCCGTCCCGGCGCCTTGTAATCGTGCCCGACGAAAATCCGCGTGTCATCGGGCAGCGAAAGGATCTTCTGAATCGAATCGAAGAGATCCCCGGCCGAGCCCCCGGGAAAATCCGCCCGAGCCGACCCGAAGTCTGGCATGAACATCGTATCACCCACGAAGGCCGCATCCCCGATCACATATGTCAGGCACGCCGGGGTATGCCCGGGGGTTTCCAGGACCGAGCAATCCAGCTTTCCGATCCGGAACCTGTCCCCTTCCCGAAACAGTCGATCGAACTGGCTGCCATCGCGTTCGAACTCGGTTCCCTCATTGAAGATCTTTCCGAACTTGTCCTGCACAACCGTGACGTTTCCGCCAATTCCGATTTGCCCACCCAGTTGCTGCTGGATGTAAGGGGCTGCCGACAAGTGATCGGCGTGAACGTGACTCTCGAGGATCCACTCCAGCTTCAGCCGGCGCGAAGTGACCGCCTCCACGATCCTGTCTGCTGACGCGGTCGACGTGCGGCCGGATGCGAAATCGAAGTCAAGCACGCTGTCGACAACCGCGCATGAATCCGTTTCACCATCGCGGACGAGGTAGGAAACCGTGTTGGTCGCGTCGTCGAAAAATGCCGCCGTCTCAGTTTGCATGCCTTCCTCGTATTCATCGGGTGCGGCACGGTTTCCGCAGCCGCGAATTGTTTTCGAACTCGTGGTGCAATAATGCATGTCCTGCCCGAGCGGTGCAATGCCGCCAGGCTGACGCGACCGTTGAACTGCCACGGAGACGGTGTTCCGACCGTGACCGAGGACGCCGGCGAGTCGCACCGGAATCTGCCAATTGGGGAAGCGAAATACGAACATGACACAACGACCGGCGCCCAAAGGCGTATTCTCCGCGGTTGCGACACCTGTAACGCCCGACTTCAAACCTGACTTGCCGAGGCTTGTCGCTCACTGTCGATGGCTTCTCGCCAACGGGTGCGACGGACTGGCGCCGCTCGGAACGACAGGGGAAGCCAACTCGCTCTCGCTGTCCGACCGGACAAGCCTGATTGCCGGGTTGGCTGAAGCCGGTCTTCCCATGGAACGGGTCATCTTCGGCACCGGATCAACGTCCCTCGGCGACACGGTCACCGTGTCGAGGGCCGCCCTTGATGCCGGCGCCAACGGTCTGCTCATGCTTCCGCCTTTCTACTACCGCCATGCCGGAGAAGACGGCCTTTTCGCCTATTATTCCCATGTGGCCGAGCGGCTCCTGCCTCGGAAACCCAGGATATTCCTGTACCACATACCCCAGATGTCCTTGGTCTCGATCACCGTGACGCTCGCAGCACGTCTGCGCGAGGCGTTTCCCGGAGTATTCGTGGGAATCAAGGACAGCGGAGGCGATTTCAGCCACACACGATCGTTCATCCGGGAGTTCGACGATTTCGAAGCGTTCTCCGGAAGCGAGCCATTGGCAGTCTCCAACCTCGCGGCCGGTGGTTGGGGATGTATTTCGGCGACGACAAACGTCTCCGCTCCGCTCGTTGCGGAACGTCTGGGCGCACGAGACGCCGGCGACCAGGCCGGGCTCGATGATCAGATTGAACGGGTCCGTACGATCATTGCAAACGCAGACACGGTTTCCGGGACAAAATCGGTGCTCGCGCGCCTGAGGCGGGATCCCGAATGGAGCCGGACAATCCCGCCGAACATGAGCCTGGCCTCCGCCAGAACTGACGTCATCATGGGGCAACTTGCCGCCTGCCGGGACCTGTATCGCGATTTTTGCAGGATTTGAGCCGGAACCCGTTCGACGGCAGCAGAGGTGCGACGGCACCGTCCGGCTGGACGTGCCGGTCGGCCGTTATCACGCCCCGTCGTAGTGCCTTTGATCGTCGATGACCTTTCCGTCGTTGGGCAGGCTTCCCGCGGGCTCAACATGAATCCGCCCGCGCAGTTTCAATGTCTGGCGGACGGTCGCGGAAACCCGCTCCGTATCGACGTTGCCGGCTTCGGACTCGATGTGGACATCCAGCGTATCCCGCTCGTCAACCCGCCCGACCACCACCCGGGCACGGATGATTTCCGGATGGCTTTCGACCAGCCGCGCCACCTGTTCCGGCCGGACGAACAGGCCCCTGACCTTGGTCGTCTGGTCGGCGCGCCCTTTCCAGCCGCTGATCCGCATGTTGGTTCGACCGCAGGGGCTTTCGCCGGGCATGACCGAAGACAGGTCTCCGGTCGCAAGCCGGATCAGGGGATAGTCCCGGTTGAGCGTCGTGACCACGACTTCGCCGACTTCGCCGTCCGCCACCGGATTCCCTGTCCCCGGCGTCACGATTTCGACAACGACCCCTTCATCGACGATCAGGCCCTCCATCGCCGGGCTCTCGTAGGCGACGTTCCCGAGATCTGCGGTTCCGTAGAATTGAAGACAGAGAATTCCCCGGTCGGCGTATTCCTGGCGCAGGCTTGCGAACAGGGCGCCACCGCCGACGGCGGCACGGCGAATTCGCCCGAGATCCAGGCCGAGTTCATCGCCCTTGTCCAGGATCACCTTCAGGAAGTCAGGGGTTCCCGCATAGGCAGTGACACCGATACAGGCCGCAGCCCTTGCCTGGAGTTCGCTCTGTCCGGTCCCGGCCGGGACCACCGTGGCACCGAGTTCCGCCGCCGCGGATTCGATCATCATCCCCGCGGGAGTCAGGTGGTACGACAGGCAATTCTGGATGATGTCGTCCGGGCCGATCCCGCAGGCGCGAAGAAACCTGCCGATTCGCCACCAGTCACCCGTCCGCCGCCCCGGCTCGTAAATCGGGCCAGGCGACTGGAACAGGAGTTCCATTCGATTGGCAGGGAGCGCGGCGTATCCCCCGAGAGGGTCACCCGGTGACTGGGCGCGCATGAGATCGGACTTCCTGGTGACCGGGAGCAAGGCAAGGGCCTCGCGGGACGCGATTCGCGCCGGATCGACATCCTTCAGAAGGGTCCCATAAGCATCGGCATGGTCTCGCGCATGCGCGACCAGAAGCGGCAACTCGCGCGCCAGATCGGCAGCCCGCTCATCGGACGATCGTGCTTCGAGCTTGTCAGGACTCACTTCGGCCTCCCGCGGCACCGGTCATTGACCCATCGGCACACCAACGAATCGCATGCATCGTTGCGTCACTTCCTTGCGATCAGCTCAGCCATCGCTTGCGGCGCCTGTACGACCGCACATCCCGGTAGCTTTTTCGTCCCTGTTCCGACATTCCAAGGTAGAATTCCTTGACGTCCGGATTCTCCCTGAGGTCCGATGCCGGCCCGTCCATGACCACCCGGCCATTCTCGAGGATGTAACCATACCCGGCGAACCTGAGTGCCACGTTCGTATTCTGCTCCGCCAGAAGGAAGGAAACACCCTCCTTTTCGTTTAGGTCCCGCACGATACAGAAGATTTCCTCGACAAGCTGTGGAGCGAGCCCCATCGAAGGCTCGTCGAGAAGTACGGTTTCCGGTCGGGACATCAATGCCCGGCCAATGGCGCACATTTGTTGTTCGCCGCCCGAAGTGTACCCGGCCTGGCTTTTCCGGCGATCCTTCAGCCTCGGGAAATACTGGTAGACCATGTCGAGATCTGCCTGGACCGCGGTACGTCCATCAGTCCTCGTGTAGGCCCCGGTGTACAGGTTCTCCTCTACCGTCAGGTGCTCGAAACAATGACGGCCCTCCATCACCTGGATGACTCCGCGGCGAACAAGTTCCGATGGACTGAGGTCGGCGACGGACTGCCCCCGGTACAGGATCGAACCCTTTGTCACTTCGCCACGTTCCGAATGCAGGAGATTCGAAATGGCCTTGAGTGTCGTCGTCTTCCCGGCGCCGTTGCCCCCGAGAAGCGCTGTGATTCCCCCCTTGGGAACCGAAAGGCTGATCCCCTTCAGAACCAGGATGACGTGATTGTAGATGACCTCGATGTTGTTGACTTCGAGGAGCACCTCCCGGGAACCGGCGGAATCAGCAGTTTGGGACATGCATCAACCCGATCGTGGGTGTCGTGTGGTTTCCGGGGACAACGCCCGCGGATCAAACCGCCGGCACGGCCGAAAACCCGGAACTCCCCGGCTGCCATGCAGCCGGGGAGACGGACGGAAATCGCGTGCCGTTACCCGTAGGGAACAGCGGCAGGGGTTCAGTTGCAACGCGCCGTGATGTTGTTTTCGGCCGCGTAGGCAGCTGAATCCTCTTCAATGAGGGCATCAACGACCGCCTTGTCGGACACGCCAAAGTCAGTGATCAACGACCATGTTTGCGCATGGGCATCCCACTGCTGGACGGCGCCGAGGCCCGGGCCGCCGTGGTTTTCACAAGACACGGCGAAACTCGGGCCGAAGTTCGGCATGCCGAGAGCAGTCATCTTTTCCTCGTCGATGACAAGGGCTTCCATCCCGTCCCGCATCATCGCAGGGGTTATTTCGGCAACACCGTGGATTTCCTGCGCCGTCTTTGCGGCTTCGACAGCGAGCATGCCGGCATAGAAACCGCGATTGTAGAGAACCCGTCCGATCTGGTCACCGGCGCCCGCAGCGAGTCCCTTGTCCAGGACATGGGTCTGCAGGTCGTCATACACCGGGTAGTCGGTTCCGGTGTTGTGAATCGCCAGCGCCTTGTAACCATGGGCGGCTTCGCCCGCCGGCAAGGTGTCGTTTTCGGATCCGGACCACCAGACTCCGATGAAATTCTCCATCGGGTAACGGATATTCGCCGCTTCCTGGATAGCAACCTGATTCATGACGCCCCACCCCCACATCAGGACGTAGTCGGGCTTCTCCCGGCGAATCTGCAGCCAGTGCGACTTCTGTTCCTGGCCGGGATGGTCAACCGGCAGCAGGGTCAATTCGAATCCGTGCTTCTTGGTCAACTCCTGAAGAGTCCGGATCGGCTCCTTGCCGTAGGCCGAATTGTGATACAGCAGGGTGATGTTCATGCCTTCGATGTCGCCGCCGTTGAGATCGAGAACGTGATTGATCGCATGGCTCGCGCCATCCCAGTAGTTGGCGGGATAATTGAAGATATGGCTGAAAATCTTGCCGTTGGCAGCTGAAGTTCGTCCATATCCCAAGGAATGCATCGGAATGTCGTCCGCGGTGACCTTTGGAATCAGCTGGTAGGTGATACCCGTTGAAAGGGGCTGATAGACGAGTGCGCCTTCACCCTTGGTCGCTTCATAGCACTCGACGCCCTTTTCCGTGTTGTAGGCAGTTTCGCATTCCACGACCCGCACCTTGATCCCGCCAATGCCGCCGTCGCGTTCGTTGACCAGGGTGAAATAGTCCGCGTATCCGTCGGCGAACGGAATACCGTTCGGCGCATACGGCCCGGTCCGGTAGCTGAGAGACGGAAATACCAGTTCGGCCGCAGGCGCCGACCCGGCTGCCAGTGCCGTGATGATGGCAAGTGTCGTGAATCCCGTTAGTTTCATGTCTTTTTCCTCCCTTGTTTGGACGGTTGCACTCTGCTGCCCGAACGGCAGGTTCGACGGGCCCCTAGTGCGGAAAGGGCCAGAGCCGCAGTTTTTCCTTGATGATTCTCCATAACATGGCAAGGCCATGCGGTTCCACGATGAGGAAAAACACGATCAGCGCCCCCACGATGGCAAACTCGAAATGAGCCGCCAGGTCCGTTGCCCAGCCCAGTTGGCCCACCATGACATTCTTCAGTAGCACGGGCAACAGAACCATGAAAGCCGCTCCGGCAAAGGAGCCAAAGACCGACCCCAGGCCCCCGATGATGATCATGAACAGGACAATGAAGGATTTTTGAATCCCGAATGCCTCCGTGACTTCGACGGCGCCGAGATAAACGCTGAAGAACAGGGCGCCCGCTATCCCGACATAAAAGGAACTGACCGCGAATGCGCTGAGTTTCGCACTCAACGGATCGACCCCGATAATCTCTGCCGCAATGTCCATGTCCCGGATGGCCATCCACCTGCGGCCATTGCTCCCGCGCGTCATGTTCCTGGCAATCCACGCAAGGCCGAGGACAAAGACCAGGCAGAACAGGTAGGCAGAAGCCGGCAGGGCTTCCGGTCCCGTGATCTCGAATCCCAAAACCGTCCGCTCGGGCGCGCTGATCTGGCCCGATGCGGAATAATTGTAGAACCAGGCGACCTTGTTGAACAGCCAGACAAGGAAAAACTGCGCGGCCAGCGTCGCGACAGCGAGATAGAACCCCTTGATGCGGAGGGACGGCAGCCCGAAGATCATTCCGACGAGCGCGGTGACGCCCCCGGAAAGCAGCACGCAGAAAAAGATGTTCAACTCGGGAAAGGCGGTCATCAGCTTGTAACAGGCGTAAGCCCCGACAGCCATGAAGCCGCCGGTACCGAGTGACACCTGCCCGCAATAACCGGTCAGGATGTTCAGGCCGATTGCTGCGATCGAATAGATGAGGAACGGGAGAACCACCGCATTGGCCCAATAGTCATTGATGACGAATGGAACGACAAGAACTGCGGCGGCCACGACCGCATGGTAGAACCAACGGTCGAAAGTTATCGAAAAGGTCGCCTGATCCGCCGCGTAGGACGTCTTGTAGTCGCCGACTTCACGGTAGAGCATCGTCAGACCCTCTCGATGATCTTCTCGCCGAAGAGTCCCTGTGGCCGGAACACGAGGAACACGAGCGCAAGCATATATGCGAACCAGTTCTCGGTCGCACCGCCCAGGAAGGGCGCTCCGACCAGGAATTCGAACAGTTTCTCACCGACTCCGATGATCAGCCCGCCGATGATGGCACCGGGAATCGAGGTAAACCCGCCGAGAATCAGCACCGGAAGCGCTTTCAGTGCGATCAGCGAAAGCGAGAACTGCACACCCGACTTGGAGCCCCACATGATCCCCGCGACCAGCGCGACAAAACCGGCAATCGACCAGACGATGACCCAGATGACGCGCAACGAGATACCGACGGACAGCGCCGCCTGGTGATCATCCGCGACAGCGCGCAATGCCCGTCCCGTCTTGGTGTACTGGGAGAACATGACCAGGCCGGTCACGAGAACCGCCGCAACGACACTCGCCCAGATATCCAGGTTGTCGAGATAGAATCCGTAGAAGTCGTCACCGCCCAGAAAGGCTGTCGATTCCTCGATCCAGAAGTTGCCACCCTGCGGAATGCCGATATCCAGTTTCTTGATGTCGGCTCCCCACATCAGGTCCCCGAAGCCCTCCATGAAATAGGCGAGACCGATCGTTGCCATGAAGAGAATGATGGGCTCCTGGTTGACCAGGTGCTTCAGGATCAGCTTTTCGACCAGCCAGGCAAAAAGGATCATGATGACGAGGGCCAGGAGCACGGCAAGGATGGCAGGCAAGTGCCAGCCAAAGTGGTGAATGTCGGTTCCGAAGACGGCATTGAACAAATGGGCGAACGGGATCTGGCCGTCCTTGAACCCGACAAGGGTCAGGGCGGCAAACAGCGCCATGACGCCCTGCGCGTAGTTGAAAATCCCCGAGGCCTTGAAAATCAGCACGAAACCGAGCGCGACCAGCGAGTACATGACCCCGGTCATCAGCCCGTTCAGAAAAACCTCGACTCCGAAATAGAACCCGGCCGACATTCAACCGACCCCTACGGCGGGCCCGTCCGCCGTGACAGCAACCGAACCGACGCGCCGCAGGCGCCGGCTGGAATTCCCGTGCATGGCTTGTGCCCTAGTCATGAGCAACGCCAAGATAGGCATCAATCACGGCCTTGTCGTTTCGAACTTCGTCCGGCGATCCATCGCCGATCTTCCTGCCATAATCCATCACGACGACCCTGTCCGCGAGATCCATGACCACGCTCATGTCATGTTCTATCAGTGCAATCGTCGTCCCGAACTCGTCGTTCACATCGAGAACAAACCGCGACATGTCCTCCTTTTCCTCGACGTTCATCCCGGCCATGGGTTCGTCCAGAAGGAGAAGTGTCGGCTCGGCCGCAAGGGCACGTCCGAGTTCAACCCGTTTTTGCAGACCGTAAGGCAGTCTTCCGACCGGCGTCTTCCGTATCGACTGGATTTCCAGAAAGTCGATGATTTTCTCGACGGCCTCCCTATGCTCAACCTCTTCCCGTTCCGCTGTTCCCCACCACGCCAACTGGCTCAGCAACCCGGACTTCATCCGGGTCAGCCGGCCGGTCATGAGGTTGTCGAGCGTTGTCATTCCCCGGAACAGCGCAATGTTCTGGAACGTGCGGGCGATTCCCTGGTGAGCGATCTGATGGGGTTTGAGTTCACCGCGCCTCCTGCCCCGAAACCAGACCTCGCCCTCCTGAGGATGATAGAATCCGTTGATCACGTTCAGCATCGACGACTTTCCGGCGCCGTTTGGCCCGATGATCGCCCTGATTTCACCTTCTCGGATATCAAATGACATGTCCCTGATCGCGACAACACCCCCGAACCTGAGCGTGATGTTTCGGAATTCCATGACGGTAACCGGGTCTGCCGGGTCCGCATTCCTTCCGAACCCGGGGGTGCCGGGAGCGACCGGAGCTGGATTCAGGGACTCTCCCGGACGGGAAACGGTCGGGTTCATGCCGCCCTCCGCATATTGGCGCCACCTGTTCCCTGACGGACGCCCCGGATCTCGAGCGTCGCGGCAATCACCCCCTTGCGGCCGTCCTCGTAAGTGACCTCCGTCTCCACGAAAACACTCTTGGATCCGTCGTACAGCGCGGTGATCAGAGGGCCATACTTGTCCTCGATGATGCGGCGGCGGACCTTTCGTGTTCGGGTCAACTCGCCGTCGTCGGCGTCAAGCTCCTTGTGAAGGATCAGGAACCGGCTGATCTGGCACCCCGCCAGCGACTCGTCCCGGCCGAGTGAATCATTCACCTCTTCGATATGGCGCTGGATCATCTCGTAGACTTGCGGATGAGCTGCAAGGTCCTGGTAGGACGCATACGCGACGTTGTTCCGTTCCGCCCAGTTGCCCACCGCTGCCAGGTCGATATTGATGAAGGCAGCGCATGTTTCCCGGCCAGCGCCGAAGATCACGGCTTCGAGGATGTTTGGATAGAACTTCAGTTTGTTTTCAACATACTTCGGGGCAAACATCCTGCCGTCGGCAGTTTTCCCGACATCCTTGGCCCTGTCGATGATCCTGAGGTGCCCGGTGTCTTTCTCGAGAACCCCGGCATCTCCGGTTGCGACCCAGCCCCCGTCCCGTTTGGTTTCCCGGGTGCTTTCCTCGTTGCGGTAATACTCGACGAAAACGCCGGGTGACCGGTAATGAACCTCGCCAGCATCGTCGATCCTGATTTCGACACCCGGGGATGGAATGCCGACCGTGTCGGGCTTGACCTCGCCATCCGGTTGCTGGGTAATGAACACACTGGCCTCGGTCTGGCCGTAGAGCTGCTTGAGATTGATCCCCAGCGCCCGGTAGAAGACGAAAATCTCGGGACCGATCGCTTCACCTGCCGTGTATCCGACGCGCACGCGGGACAGTCCGAGGTTGTTCTTGAGCGGTCCGTACACGAGCAAACCTCCGAGCCAGTACAGAATCCTCTGCCAGGCCGAGGTCTGGCGTCCTTCCAGAAGGTCCGCACCGACCTGGCGCGCGAGTTCCATGAAATACCGGAACATGCGCCGCTTCAGCCGGCTCGCATCCTCCATCCGGATCATGACGTTGGTCAGCATCTGCTCGAAAATCCGCGGCGGCGCAAAGAAGTAGCTCGGGCCGACTTCCCTGAGATCCTGGTGCATCGTTTCGTCGCTTTCAGGGCAGGCAACACAGAAACCGCTCCAGTAGGCCTGTCCGATAGAGAAAATGAAGTCCCCCACCCAGGCCATCGGCAGGTAGGCAAGTACCGAATCAGATGAACTCAGCCCGTCAAACGCACATGTGTTCCGCGATGTTTCGATGATGTTGCGGTTCGAAAGGACGACTCCCTTGGGACGACCCGTTGTGCCCGAGGTATACAGCATCACGCATGCGTCGTCGCTGCCCTGGCATGACAAGCGCCGCGCAAGCTCCGATGAAACCTCGCTTCCGCTTGAACGGCCGATTTCCTCAACCTCTCTATATTCATGCAAGCGGGACCTGTCGTACTTTCTCAATCCTCTCGGGTCGAGATAGATCACCTGCTCCAGGTCAGGCAGGCTGTCTTGAGACTGAAGAATCTTGTCGACCTGTTCCTGGTCGCCCGCAATGGCGAACCTGGCCGAACAATGCGAAAGCACATAGGCCATCTCGTCAGCGACTGAATCCTGGTACACCGGTACGGGTACGGCTCCGGCCGACTGGATTGCCACCATCGCCATGTACAACCTGGGTCGGTTGCGGCCGGCAATGGCGACATGATTGCCCTCTTCCAGTCCGATCTGTATCAGCCCGCGCGCCAGCGCGTTCACCGATTCAGCGGTTTCGGCCCAACTCCAGGTCTGCCAGATTCCAAACTCCTTTTCCCGATAGGCCGGAGCGTCCGGAATTCGTGCTGCGTTGCGCGCCAACAGTTTCGGGATCGTGTCAAGGGTGGTGTCGGATGCACTGGATTCGACCAATGGCACATACCCCCCTTGTCATCAGTCGCTACGGTTACGCTCGCGAGGAGCACCGAAGTGACATCAACTGCTAAAGCGTCCCTCTAATGTGCGTGCGCGGTTTTCTCAAGGGCAGGCGGGAAGAAGAAGTGGATGGAAACCGGTTTCCCGTCGACGGGAACCGCCCTCGAACGGAATCAAGACCTATCCGTATTCGCGTTGGACAGCCGCGCGATTTCTTCCTTGATCCGCAGTTTTTGTTTCTTCAGTGCCACGATCTCCAAATGTTCGTATCCCGGTCGCCGTTCGAGGGCTTCGATTTCACGCGACAGTTCTTCGTGTCGTTTCTTGAGTTCGGCGAGATCAGGACTCGTTTTCATCGGGTTTCTCCAAAGATCAGGGTCGCGTTTGGCTTCAGTATTCCATCATATATTCAATTCGATGTCACCCGTTACGCGGCACAATTTCCCTGTTCGCCGGCAACCAAGTCCGGGGCATGCCTCGCCAGCCGCCCCGGCCGGTGCCGCCGGATGCCGTGGTCCTCGCGCATCGGACAGTGCGGTGCCGATCTGGAACACGCGCGTCGGCGTCCGATCGGCCGAGCCAGCACCGTGATTTCAGTTCGCGCATGATCATGCGCTCCTCGCATGTCAGGTCGGGACTTCCATCCGTCTTGCCCGAAACACCGGCCATGACTTTGGCAAACCCTGATCTCATCGTCTAGGACAAGGCAACCGGCGGGAACAGGACTCCAGCATGCCGAAGCCGTCGCCGGTGCCATTGTTTGGGGCTGAACCGAACTGGCATCCGGGTGCGATTTCGTCTCTCTCGTCACTTGCATCAACGCCCTCAAGCGGACGTTGTCGGCTCCTTTGGAACCGGCGGCGATCCACTCGACATCCGGGTGCGATTTGCGCAGCACACGACGTCTTAACCGGTGCCTACATGCACATTATGGCGCATGATCGGTCTGAATTCATACATGATCTTGTTAAAACGAAAAATGTCGGCCGGATGCGCAGCCAACCTCTTGTGGACGGGGAAACCGTGCAATAATGGGATGGAAGGAATTGCGAATTCGCGTGATTCCGGCGATTCGGCATGACCGGGAAATGCCTCGGTCCCGCAGATTCCCTCTTCCTGCGGATGGGTTGCCTTTCGCCGGTCCCGAAAGAGTTCATGCGAGGGCATCAGCCATTGAGGATCGGGTAAGGAAACGGTCATGGCCCGGAAAAGACGCGACCGGAAGCGACGCAAACCGAAGCCGTTTGGCAAGACGCCGCCTGACAAGCTGCTGGCGCAGGCAAGACGGTTCCTCGAGTCCAGGGACGCCCGTAGTGCCATCGAACGCCTGAAGCAGGTGCCGGAAGGAGGCAGCCATTCGGTTGAGAGGTCGATACTCTTCTTCGCTGCCCTGAAACACCGTGCACGTGAATTGGCCGACAGCGGTCAGGCCAGGCAAGCGGCCAGCATGCGCGCACGGGCCGATCAACACCGGGAATCCGTTTCTATCGAGGCCTTGGATGAAGAAGACCTGTTACGATTTCTCCGGCACCTCGATACATCCGAGGCCGTAGCGACCTATGCGGCCTACGCGACAACCGGGCCACCGATTGCACGTGCCGAAAGGATGTTGGCGGATCGGTTGATTGTCCGGCAATGCTGGGTCTCGCTTGAATGTCTCGACGGCAGCCACGCGCTTCGGCGAGACGCTGACCTCGTCATGGCCAACATCGAGGCAATGGAAGCCGGGGAGTGGAAACGCGCCAGCGACGGTCTGGGCGGTCTGAATCGTCGATCGCCGTATGCTGCGTGGCGCGTGTTCTGCACGGCCATGGCGTGTTTCGGCGCCGGCGATGACAAGGGTCTGCTCCGGGTTCTGGCATTCATGCCGGACGACTTCGTTCTTTCCGACACTGTCTCCGAACTGAAATATGCGTGCGGGGCCTGCGACAAGGGTGGCCCGGCCAAGGTGCAATGGACGCTTGGGACCGAACGAGCGAAGATCGTCAGGCTTGGCGAGGAGCTGCGCAAGGCCATTCTCGACCGTGCGCACCCACGTGTCATCGAAAGAGCCATGACCCGCCTGGCGAATGCCGTCTCTCCAGACGATCCTCTTCCCGCCCTGGTTGATCTCGTCCAGATCGCGGGTCTTGCCACCGACCGCTTCCTTCTCGAAATGTACGACGTCGCAGTTCTCGCCAAGAAACTCGTTCCCAGAAAACGCGTTTCTGGCCTGCTCGCCAGGATCAGGCTCAACCTCCAGGAATATGGGCCGGACCGTTGGGATCCCGGTGTGGCGACAATCCTCCTCCAACACCTGTCGACGGAGTTCCCGGCGGCTGACGATCAGCGGCTGGCCCGGGGCCGAATTCTCGAGGCCGTGGCGCGGAAAGGCAAGCGAAACGGTTACTCGGATTACCTGCCTCCATTGATGGGAAGCAGGCTGACCAATCTCCTGAATGGCCGGAATGCCGGGAAGGAGACGACGTTGGCCGACGTGATGGAGGCGAGTCTGGAGGCCGATCCCGCCAATCGGGAGGGCTATCGTTTCCTTCTGGAGTTGTTGAGGCAACGCCGGGAGCCAAAGGACCGGCAGCGGCGCATCCTCTATGCAATGGCGACACAGTTCCCCGATGACGCCGAGCCCTGGCTGGATCTGACCACGCTTCACTTCTCCCGGAATGCTTACCGGCAGGCAGAAAAGACCCTGGCCGAAGCTCGCCGACTCGCGCCCCACGACGAGCGCATTATCGATCTTCAGGCGGCGGGGTTTCTCAAGTCGTCGGACCAAAGCCGCAAGAACAACCGTTTCGAGATCGCGGACCGGGATCTCAAACTTGCCGAAGCATTGGACCGCCCCGAATTCAGGGGAATCCTGATCGCGAAACGGCTTCTTTTGACGATCGTGTCGTCTGGCCGGGAACCGGACGTAGCCACCGCCGCCTTCATGGATGGTCTTCCCCTAACCGTGCAAATCAGGACCCTGGCCCTGTTGATGAACGAATTTGACGCCAACCGTCAAATCAAGAACGTGACGGACGAAATGCGCGACGCCGCGCGTGAATTTCTGGCTCTCAAGGCTCCCGAAATCGAGACACTTGATGCGGACGAGGCCGCCAGCCTGATCGCACCGCTGCCCGGCGATCTCGGTATCTTCTATGACGATCTCCATATTGCTCCGTTCCTGTCCGACTGGTTGGGCATGATCCTGGACAAGCAGGACGATGAGAGGCTTCCGGGTGTCCTCGACATTTTGATGGAATGCAAAAAGTGGGACTCCGTGCGAGCGGAGATCAATCGCCGATTCTCCGGTGCAGAAAGTGACAAGCGGGATCCGCTGCTTCTCCTGTACCTGGCGGTCATTCGCTACGAGGAAGGTGACGACTTCGACACAAGGCGAATCGTTGACGCAGTCGAAACGGCCCCAGCGTCTGACCGTGAGAGGATGCGGGCCGGCGCGGCGCGGCTTGCGCCCCACACGACGGGAATGGTGCGGGAAGCACTGCATACGTTTGACTTCAGCCGTCTTGACCTTCCCTTGCCGGATTTCGATCCCGACGGGCCGCCGCCTTTTCTGCAGGAAATGCTGGAAGAGGGGCACGACCTTGATCCGGACCCGTCCGAAGATTGGCCGGATCTCGATCAAATGGCACAGGACGAGGTGTCATTGATCATGCTCATGGGCGCTCTGCATGAAGGGTTGGGCGCGGGATTGCCGTGGGAGTCGCGGCAGGTTTCCCAGTTTGATGGCGAAGCGCAGCAGGAACTGAACGCACTGGAGTCACTGATCGACCAAACGAGACTGCGCGACCATCCGAATTCTTCACTCCGGAAAATGGCCGAGATTCTGAGAGAGGTTCCGGAGATCCGGAACAATCTGGAACAGACAGCCCGGAAATGCGAAGAGGCCGGCCTGCGCGGAGAGATGTCGCATGAGGCGCGTATCTTCCTGTTTCCCCGCCCATACGGGCATCCGCAGCGCCGACTTTTCTGAGGAATCCTTTCGATGCTGGCTCACTATCAGACTTTGGGACTCTCACCCTCCGCCTCTGCGCAGGATGTTCGCCAACGCTACCTGGCTTTGATCCGAGCGCATCCTCCGAGCCGGGAGCCGGAGTACAGCCAAAAGATCGTCGCGGCCTATGAGGCACTGAAGGACAATCGTTCGCGCATCGATACGGCGTTGTTCGGGTTGGCGCGGAGCGGCGATTTTGAGTTGGCACTCGATGAATTGGTGCGGGCTCGACCTCAAAAGCGATTGTCTCCGGGTTTGGAAAAGCTCATCGCGGCAGAAGGCGCCGACGATGAATGAACGGAGCGATGATCGAAGAGCCCGGATCCTCGCAGATTTCAGTCGATGGCTCGATGAACTGCCTGAGGGGCCGGGGGACAGTGGGGAGGTCGACCAACCGGACCCCGATCTGCGGGACATCTTTGCCGAAATGGCGGCATTGCGCCAGGAAGTTCGGATACAGAACCGCGAACAATCGAAGGCCGGGCGCGAGCTCGCGCAGGCAGCGGACCGCTACGACACCATGTTCGTACTGATGAAGCGCCACTCCGAAGAACTGGCGGCATTTGAAATGCGGATTTCGCGACAATCCGAGAACACATGCCTGCGCACCTTTCTCGAAGTTCGCGACGCTCTGGACCGTGGCCTCGAGGCCGCGATGGAGTTGCGCAATCGACACGGACTGTTCCGACGCCCGCCACGAGGCATTCGTGGTGTCACGGAAGGTTATGAGATTGCGATCCGGAAATTCGACCGCATGCTGTCGCAATTCGGTGTGCAGCGACTCCGGACCACGGGCCAGCCCTTCGATGCGCGCACCATGCGGGCGATGGAGACTCGCCACGACAGGGCGGCCGAAAGCGGAGTCGTGGTCGGGGAATTGCTCAGCGGATTTGTCCGTGATGGCGAGGTCTTGCGGCTCGCCGACGTGGCAGTAAACCAAACCGAGACACAGGAGTGAAATGAATGGAATCAGATACGGTCATCGGGATCGACCTCGGTACGACAAACTCCGAGGTTGCCATACTCCAGGACGGAATACCTGAGGTCGTGCTGGAGGACGGCGACGCCCGTTTGCCTTCCTGCGTCGGAGTTGATGAATCGGGCACAGTCATCGTCGGGCGTCAGGCCCGCAATCAGTGGGCCATCGCTCCTGAACGGACCGTACTCTCAATCAAGCGGTTGATGGGTTCCGATGAACGCGTATCCATGGGCTCGGAACAGTATTCGCCGCAAGAGATTTCGGCCTTCATCCTCAAGGCGTTGAAGGCGCGGGCGGAACGTGCCCTGGGTCATGACGTCGAGAAGGCCGTCATCACCGTACCTGCATACTTCACTGACGCACAGCGGCAGGCGACCCGGGAAGCCGGCGAGATCGCGGGGCTGGAAGTCGTGCGAATCATCAACGAACCGACGGCGGCTGCGCTCGGTTACGAGAACGAAGGCCAAAGCACGATTCTGGTTTACGACCTTGGTGGAGGAACCTTTGACGTTTCGGTGGTATCCATAGAGGACGGCGTGGTCGAGGTTCTTGCCTCTACCGGCGACAATCACCTGGGCGGAGACGACTTCGACAAGATCATTGCCGATCGCCTCAATGACCACATCACGAACGAACTCGGGATCGAAGGCGGTCGCGAGGACAGTGTCCTGCAGGCGCGGTTGCGGCGCGCGGCCGAAGCAGCGAAGATCGAACTCTCTGACCAACCCTACGTCATGGTTGAGGAGGACCATATCGCGAAGGTAGCCGGAGAGGCCAGGCATCTCTCCTGCGAGTTGAGCCGCTCCGATTTCGAGGATGACCTGGAAGAGTTGCTCGCGCGGACGATGAAGGCGGTGACCACGGCCCTGAATGACGCCGATGTGCGCCCGAGCCAACTCGATCGCATCCTTTTGGTGGGCGGCTCGACGCATATTCCGTACATCGCGCGATTGCTGTCGGAAAGACTGGGGCAGGAGCCCCATGGAGAGGTCGATCCGGACCTGTGTGTCGCACTCGGAGCCGGTGTCCAGGCCGGAATCGAAATGGGTCAGGACATGCGTGCCGTGCTGGTCGACATCACGCCATACACGTTCGGGACCAGTTCGGTGGGCGAACTCTACGGCATGCCATACGCACACGAGTTCATTCCGATCATCCGGCGAAATACCAAGCTCCCGGCAACCCGGACTGAAGCATTTTTCGCCATGTCCGAAGTTCAGGAGGCGATCGAGATCAGGGTCTATCAGGGCGAAGACCGGGACGCGCTGAAAAACGTGAAGATCGGTTCGTTCCGCATCGACGGCCTGAACCGAACCGAGGAAGCCTACGATCAGGGACTGCTTTTCACCTATCATCTGGACCTCGACGGCATGCTCAAGGTCCATGCAGTGGAACGGGCCACCGGGCGCGAGATTCGCGGCGTCATCGAGAACGCCATGGGACATGTCACCGCCGAGAATCTCGCTGCCTCGAAGGCGCGGGTCCAGGAGCTCTGGAAAGGAAGTGAAACTGTCGGCATACCCGCTCCTGACGCACCGGACGGCGTCGCGATTTCACAGGCTGTTCCCACAGAGATCCGAGACACGCTGGCCAGGGCCAGGCGAACCCTCGAAATTGCCCCGGAAGAAGACAAGGATGAGATTCAGTCGCTGGTCGAGCAATTGTCCGCTGCGTCAACCGAAGGTCGCGACGAAGATGTCGCCATGATCAGGCGCAACCTGGACGAAGTCCTCTTCTTCCTGGAGTAGCCGCATGCGCCGCTGTCCAACCTGCGGTGCAAAGCACATCGACGGACCTTGCTGCCGTCGCTGTCGAACAGACTTGCAGCAAGTGGTTGGCGTTGAGCAAGCTGCGGTTCGAGCGCGAAAACAGGCCTCCCGCGCACTCGCAAGGGGCCACCGCCACAAGGCAAGGGCCTTCGCGGAAAAGGCTTGCAGACTTCACCGTTCCGATACGTCCATGACCATCCGCGCGCTGGTCGCACTCGCAGACGGAGAATTCGATCTCGCACTCCGACTTTGGCTGGAAATCGAGAAAGACCGCACCACGTGACGCCAAGGATCACGTCTCCCGACTCATGCGCAGGGGTTCATGGTTCAAATCGGCAGGTTTCGGCCATGCATTTGGTGACATGCCAGATTGACTGGGCGAACCCCGCGACCGCGACCTTGCCGGACATCCTGACATTTCCTCAAACTGATGATACGGAATCGAACCCGCACTCAATTGCGTCGCGGGTTGTGACTCGGCGAACACGTCATTGGCCGTATTCAGGCCTGCATCCGATCGCCGAAGTCGGGACCAGCCGCAAACGCGCCAATCCGGAATCAAAACCGCGCCTTGACCAAACGTTCCAATGCCACGGCAGCCCGGCACAACGGGGAATTGCCGAGCAGGACCGCTCGATGGCCGCAATGTGGAGGCATTCCGGTTTCGATCGTCACGGACCAGGCAACGAACGCCGCACGACGCATCGACCTCCAGGATGATCGATAGTCACGTGACGGCGAGCGTGCTCTCGGTCCTTTCGGGTCAAATGTAAGGAATCCAGACCAGCGCGAACTCGTCAACGGGACGGGGGACGGGCGTGACTACAGGTTGATCTCGCGGCCTTCACGCAGGATTAGGCTGGCCTCGGCGGAATGAGACTCCCTGTCGTCCACATGTGCGCGACCCTGATGGACGATCAACGGAGGGAGCAACCTGTCGGGTGATTTCGCGCCTTTCCGGGCACGAACCAGGACCCGGTTGGCCAGGCGGCCCTCACGCGAAGCGATCGGCAGAATCCGAATGTCACCGGCAAACCCGCTCAGTGCCGCAAGAACTCCGCTCAGCCGTGCGGCCCGGTGAACGACCGTCATGTATCCCCCTGGTTTCAGCCTTCGGGCACCGCATGAAAGCCAGTCGGCCAGGTTCAAGCCCTCGATGACTGCGATGTCCTTGCCAGCGTCTGCCGGGGACGACGCGGTCCCTGTCTCAAAATACGGCGGGTTCGACATGACGTGGTCGAAGCTCCGGGCCACGAGTTCGGCGGGCATCGCACCCACATCGCCGGTCGTGACCGAAATGGAAATTGCGTTTAGACGGGCGTTCTCCCTGGCCAAGGCTGCGTAGGCCGGTTGCACCTCGAGGCCAAGTATCTCCAATCCGCGGACTCGCCTGCCAAGACACAGGCTGGCGACACCTGTCCCACAGCCGAGATCAAGTATTGATTCGCCGGCACTGGCGGGTACGGCTGCCGCAAGGAAAACGGAATCAGGAGATGCACGATAACCCGACACGGGTTGCAGGACCCGAATGCGCCCGTCAAGAAAGGCGTCCGTGCTGGTTGCCATGCGACCAGCCATCTAGTCGGCGGGTACGTCGATATCGTTATCTCGAAGAATTGCCCTCGCAAGGAAATAGTCCCGGTCGCTAACCATGATCCGCCGAGGCATGATTCCGATCGAACCCTCGAGAATGCTCATGTGGACGTCCATCGTGAAGCATTCTATACCTTCGCCGGTCAGAAGCGCCTCTGAAAAGGCGATGATTGTCGGATCATTGGTACGCAGCAACTCTCGCATGCCGGAGCAATACCGGACTGGCACGGGATTTGTCGAGACTGTCGCGATTGCTCTACCGGGTAGGTCAGATTGGGTTCGCCAATGTCGATACCAAGCATGTTGCGGACTGAAGCCAGCCCTGAACCGGTCGAGCGCCTGGGATTGATCCTTGCCGACGATCTTGCCGCGGTCGACCAGATCATCCGCGACCGGATGAAGTCCCGGAACGCGCCTCGGGTCGAAGACGTGGCCGCCCATTTGTTCGAGGGCGGCGGAAAACGGTTGAGGCCGTTGCTTACCCTGGCTGCGGCACGAATGTGCGGCTACACGGGCAATTCCCACATCGGGCTGGCAGCGACGGTCGAGTTGATTCACACGGCCACGCTTCTGCACGACGACGTGGTCGATGAAAGCCAGCGCCGGCGCGGCCGCCCGACCGCCAACCTGCTGTGGGACAACAAGTCCTCGGTTCTGGTCGGTGATTATCTTTTTTCGCGCTCGTTCCAGCTCATGGTCGAGACCGGGTCGATTCGGGTCCTTGATGTCCTCGCCAATGCTGCTGCGACCATAGCCGAGGGCGAGGTCCTCCAACTGACCGCGAGCCGTAGCCTGGCCACGGACGAAGCAACCTACCTGAAGGTCATCCGGGGAAAGACCGCCGCCCTGTTTTCTGCCGCGGCTGAAGTCGGCGCCATCATAGCCGGAGCCTCCGATGACATCGTCGCCGGGCTTCGCGACTTCGGGCTTGCATTCGGCATCAGTTTCCAGATCACCGACGATATTCTCGACTACCGTGGACATTCCGGCGGTTTTCGAAAGAACGTTGGCGACGACTTTCGCGAAAGCAAGCTTACGCTCCCGGTGATCAAGGCGGTTGCAGAGGGGACCCCTGAAGAAATCACTTTCTGGAAACGGGTCATCGAACTCGGTCAGCCCGGCGATGGCGATTTCGCCAAGGCACTGCAGATTCTGGAACTCCGCGGCAGCCTCGGTCACGCACGTTCCGATGCCGTGGAGTGGTCCGACAAGGCAAGGCTCGCGCTGTCGTCAGTCCCGGAGTCGGAATTCGGCATCCGCGGCCTGCTCATGGGTCTCGCCGAAAGCTCTGTTTCGCGCCTGTACTGATCGCCCTTCGTGTCTCCGGCGCATGACTCTCGCACCGGTCGCCGTCCAGTGCGCTCAAACACATTCCCCTTTTCAGGCAGGAGGTTGCAGCGGCATGTTCCGGGGTACGGGCCGTACGGGCACCGTTCTCACGATCCGGGTCCGTTGACGACGGTGGCACGGACCCACCAATCCGCCTGCCCTTTCTGGATCACTGACCGGGCAGTCCTGGCCGCTTTCCGGTCGGTGTAGACACCGAAACAGGTCGCGCCCGACCCCGTCATTCGAACGAGGCCGGCACCTGTCGCACGCAACGCCCGCCTGACTTCAATGATTGACGGCTCCAGCCGTGCGGCAATGGTCTCCAGGTCGTTCCGGAGGCAGCCCAGCCATTCGACGGCGTCCGCTAGATTCAGGTTCCGGGAAGGTGGAACAACCCGATCGCCGGCGGAACCGCAAACATCGTTTGCCCCGAAAACCAGTGACGTATGGACACGCCGTCCGGGGTTGACCAGGACGATCGGAAACGGCGGAAGGCAAGTCACGGGCTCGATGATCTCTCCTGTTCCGCGAACCCGTGCGGTCACGCTCTCCATGCACACCGGAACATCGGCTCCGAGGAATTCCGTTTCCGCCGCCGGAGGGACAGGTACGTTCCAGAGACGCGCAAGCCCCCGGATCGTGGCAGCCGCGTCGGCTGATCCACCACCCATGCCTGACGCAACAGGGAGTGACTTTTCGAGCGTAATCGCCGCACCTGCCGATCGCTTGAACCATCGAGCCGCGCGAACGACAAGATTGTCGTCCCGGTCATCCGGTAGCGCTAAAGAGAAACGGCCGCACGCGACCAGGGACAATTCCCTTGCGTGCCTGAAATCGAGTGAATCGCCTATATCTGCAAATGAGACCAGGCTGTCGAGCAGGTGGTATCCGTCGTGCCGGCGCCCAACGACATGCAAGGACAGGTTGATCTTGGCAAGCGCCCGCTCACTGATCGCCATTGCCAGCCAAAGTGGAGGCCTGTTCCTCCTGAAGAACCATGTCCAGCCCGACAACCAGTTTACGGCGGATTCTGTTCGCGTCCTTTTCTTCGGCTCCGAAAGTCAGCGCACGCCTCCATTGGGCCTCGGCCTCCCTCCTGCGATCGACCATCCAGTACGCGTCTCCAAGGTGGTCATTGATGACCGGTTCGGCAGGATCGAGTTCAGCGGCGCGTTCGAGGGTGGTGACCGCTTCTTCGTACAATCCCTGACGGTAGAATACCCATCCCAGGCTATCCAGGATGAAACCGTCATTCGGCCGTCGCTCCACCGCGCTCTCGACCATCGTGCGGGCTTCGTCGAGTTTGACACCCATGTCGGCAAGGCTGTAGCCCAGGTAATTGAGCACGAGAGGTTGTTCCGGCGACAGTGACAACGAAAACCGGAAGTCGGCCTCGGCCTCTTCCCAGCGACCGGCGCGTTCATAGGTAATTCCGCGGGCGTAATACAAAAACCAGCTGTTTTGTCCCGGGTTCCGGATCAGGTCGGCCGCTGCATTGTAGGCATGTGTCGCTTCACCGTATCGTTCTTCGCTTCGAAGCGCATCTCCGAGCGTTGCGTGGACACGCCTGGTGTCCGGGTACATTTCAGCCATTTTCCGGAGTGCCGCGATTGCGCCCTCGGCATCGCCGGATTCCAGCATGACGTCTGAAATACCTATCTGGGCATCAAGGAATAGCGGGTCGTCTTCACCGATGCTTTCAAAGGCCCTGGCGGCCTGCTCGTACTGCCCGAAATCCAGAAAGATAGTCCCCACTCTAAGGGTTGATTCGGTAAAGTCCGGTCTCATGTATTCGGCGAGCCTGGCATGCGCCATTTCGAAATGGTTCGAGCGTCGACTCGGGAATTGCGTTGCCACGAGGTAGAGAACCTCGGTAATTCCATCCGCAGGGCTGCGAATGAAGTCGAACTCAAATGGGGGTCCGGCCTCGACCCGCTCAATCAATGCCGTGAGATTTGTGAGACCGGAGGCCGGATAGGAGTCCAGCGTTTCCATGAGAAGCGTCCTGGCGGCATCGACATGGCCCGCCTGCAGCAGGGTCTGAACATGCGCATCAATGTAGCCTCGGTTCATCCGGAAAGCGTTCGTTCCCGAAATCTCTTCGTTGATCTCATGGGCACTCTCGTAGTCTCCGACATGTGCGAGGGCGAGCATCTTGTGGAAACTCCCGATGACCATTTCGGTTTCGGTCTCGGCAAGGCTGTCAAACGTTTCGGTGGCCCGGTTCATCGAACCTTGACCCAATTCCGTCCAGCCTCTCAGCAGGCCACCAGTGATTCTGTGCAACAGCTGTAGCGTGCGCAGGTTTGCCCTGGTCCATAGGTACCCTTCCCTGGTCAGGAATGGGACCTCGCCGTCGATCTGCCGCTCCGGGTCGGTCAGGTAAAGGTATTCGGCCAAATGGTGTTCGGCGCTTTCGTAATTCCCGGCCCTGGCCGATTCGACCAACAGACAGAGGTGTGTCAGCCAGTCGGCCGGTTCGAGCACATCCAGTTTCGCGGCGACCTCTACCGCGTTGGCCATGTCTCCAGCGCCCACATAGGAGATGAGCGAATCCTGCAAGATTGAGACGTGTTCACTCCCGGACTCGAAGATCCTTTCGTAGAATTGCCCGGCCTTGGCGTAGTCACCCACCCTCAGGGCACTTCCTGCTCCCAGGAAAGCACTGGACAAGCTCATCTGGGCCGCGTTTGCAGCATTGATCGACGCGACGAGTATAACGAGCGCCTGAACGAGCGCGCGAATGTTCCGTGAGGCATACAATGCGGTCATCCCTCTTGCTGGCGGATCAACGGTACGAGCCCAAAAAGCTGGATTCGCGATCACATGTCAATGCTCGGCCCGGTTGCGAAGATGTTACCCCGTTATCGCAGTTCACGGATGCACCGGCTGTAACCTTTCAGGCTGCGGATCCGTCTCCGCATTCACATGTTCGGATAGTTCGGACCGTCTCCGCCTTGCGGCGTCGCCCAGACAATGTTCTGGCTCGGGTCCTTGATATCGCATGTCTTGCAGTGCACGCAGTTTCCGGGATTGATCTGAAACCTCGCTTCGCCACCTTCCTGCGCACCGGGAAGGACCTCATAGACACCGGCGGGGCAGTACCGCTCCGCAGGTTCCCCGTACTCCGGCAGATTGACTCGAATCGGAATGTCCTCATCGCGGAGTTGCAGGTGGCAAGGCTGGTCCTCTTCGTGGTTGGTCCCGGAAAAGCTGACGTTCGTCAAGCGGTCGAAGCTGACGACACGGTCGGGTACGGGATAGGCGATCGGACTGTGTTCGGCCGCACGTTCGGTCGACTCGGAATCGGTTTTTCCGTGCCTGAGGGTTCCCAGCGGGTTCCACCCGGTCAAGTTGGCGACCCACATGTCGAAACCGCCGGCAACAAGCGATGAAATCAGGCCGTACCTCGACCAAAGGGGCTTGACGTTGCGCACTGGCCGGAGATCCTTGGCGATCGGACCGCTTCTGACATCGGTTTCATACTCGTCCAGCACGTCCCCGGCGCGGCCAGCCGCGATCGCATCAGCCGCGGCATTGGCAGCGGCGATTCCGGACAGCATGGCGTTATGGTTTCCCTTGATCCTCGGAACATTGACCAACCCGGCCGAACAACCAAGTAGCGCGCCGCCCGGAAATACGAGCCTTGGAATCGATTGCCACCCGCCTTCGGTGATCGCCCGGGCGCCATAGGCAATTCTCTTGCCTCCTTCGAGCAATGCACTGATTTCGGGGTGATGCTTGAACCGCTGAAACTCCATGTACGGAAATAGGTGCGGGTTCCTGTAGTTCAGATGAACGACGAAACCGATAAACAGCTGATTGCCGTCCGCGTGGTAGACGAAGGACCCGCCGCCGGCACTCTTTCCGAGCGGCCATCCCATCGTGTGCATGACCGTGCCTTCGCGGTGCATTTCGGGATCAATCTCCCAGATTTCCTTCATGCCGATCCCGAATTTCGGCACGTCGCGATCTTCCGCCAGGCCGAACCTGGCGATGACCTGCTTCGAGAGGGAGCCACGGACTCCTTCGGCCAGAAAGACATACCGACCCCGCAACTCCATTCCCGGCTCGTAGTGCGGACCCGGAATCCCGTCCCGTTGCAATCCGAATTCGCCTGCGACAACGCCACGGACCGTTCCGGTTTCATCGAAGACGAGTTCCGAACAGGCCATTCCGGGGAATATCTCGACACCCAGATCTTCCGCCTGTTCCGCCATCCACCTGCATACGTTACCCATGGAAACGATGTAGTTGCCGTGATTGCTCAGCAATGGCGGCATCGGGAAATTGGGAATCCGCAATGACCCCCCTTCTCCGAGAATCAGGAACCTGTCCCTTCGGACTGCAACCGTGATCGGGGCACCCCTTTCCTTCCAGTCGGGAATGAGGGTGGACAGCCCCGCCGGGTCCAGTACCGCGCCCGAAAGGATATGGGCTCCGACTTCAGATCCCTTTTCAAGAACGACGACCTGCAGGTTCGGATTGCGCTGCTTGAGACGGATTGCGGCAGAAAGCCCGGCAGGGCCCGCCCCGACGATAACGACATCGTAATCCATGGATTCCCTGGCGACTTCTGTCATCCTGAACCTGCTCCCGTCTCTGCCCTGCGTCCGTTCGAAGCACATTAGGGGTCAATACCCGTACCGGCAACGCCAATCGCAGATTTCGGCGCGGCGGACGCAGCCCGGGAAACAGGTCCTTGCACCGTTCCGGCGACTTAACCTATTTGTGGACCGTTCCCCCGAATCGCCGAAACGGAATTCGTGATGCGAAAGACCCTCTTGACCGAGTCCGGCTTCAAAACCCTGGATGCTGAACTGAAATCCCTGAAGTCCGACAAGCGTCCCGCGATCATCAAGGCCATAGCCGAGGCGCGGGAACATGGCGACCTGTCGGAAAACGCGGAGTACCACGCCGCAAAGGAACAGCAGGGTCTGGTCGAGCGCAGGATTAGGGAACTCGAAGCCCTGGTCGGAAGTGCCGAGGTCATCGACGTGACCCGTTTGTCGGGGCCGGTCAAGTTCGGCGCAACCGTGGTCCTCAAGGATGAGAACTCCGGCAAGGAGACCACCTACCAGGTCGTCGGCGAACCGGAAGCCGATATCCGGAAAGGCAGGATCAGCACAAGTTCGCCGATTGGCCGCGCACTGATCGGGAAATCGGAAGGCGACGACGTGGAAGTCACCACGCCAGGTGGCGAGCGGGACTACACAATCCGAAGCATTCGCTACATTTGACGGGAACCGGATTGACTGCCCGGCCCGGCGAACAGGAAAGCGTCACGGCAACGAAGCCGCGTCGCCGGTGCAATGCAACGGGATATCGATTTGGATGGTTTCGCAGTGCGCGGGCAACCCGCGCCTCCATGTCGCATCAGAGTCCGAACACCGAGTATGGCAGATACTTGACCGGGTCTTCTTCACGAACGCTCAATGCCCCGTGTTCAAGCTCGATCAGTCCGTCCGACCAGGAAAGACCCGAAATCCGCCCCGATCCCTCGGATGCGAACGGAATTGCCCTGCCGCTGGCATCGATTCGGGCGCGCAGGTATTCCCGGCGACCGGGCTTCTTGTGTTTTGCAAATCCGGAAGGAACAAGGAAACCGAGGGGATCGCTCCAGTTCTCCCCGGCGAGTACCCGGAGTGCCGGAAGGGCAAAGATCAATGCACAAACGAAGGCTGCGACCGGGTTGCCGGGAAGACCGAATACCGGGCGGTCCCGCCAGATCGCCATTGCGAGCGGGCGGCCGGGCTTGATCGCGACGCGCCAGGTCTGCAGGGTTCCTTCGTCCCGGAGCATGCGGGAGACATGGTCTTCATCACCCGCAGAGGCGCCACCGGTCGCGATGATTGCATCCGCCGTCCCGGCCCCTCGATCCAGCGCCGCCCGGATTTGACCGGGATCATCCGGCACGCGTCCGAGATCGCAATCGACAAAACCCCATCGCCTGACCAGATCGAGCAACATCGGTCGATTTGAATCGTAAACCGCGCCGGTCACACCGGCCGCGACCCTCTCCGTGCCCGCCTCCGAGATTTCATCTCCAGTGGAGAGAACCGCGACAGACAACGACCGGTGAACCGGGACCCGCGAATGGCCGCAGGCAGTCAGCAATGCGAGATCCTGGGACCGAAGCCGGTGACCGCGTTCGAACAACCTGGTTCCCGCAACAACATCCTCGCCCGAGTCCCGCGTATTCGCTTCCGGTTTCACCCCGGACCTGAACATGATCCTCGCGCCGTCTGTCGATACGTCCTCCTCGAGAACAACGGTGTCGACCCCGCGAGGGATCGGGGCGCCGGTCAGGATGCGCACGGCGTTTCCGGGTGGGACAGTTCCCGAGAACGGCTCGCCGGCGGCCGCGCGACCGGAGACGAGCGGCAGCGCGATCGTATCTCCTTCCGTTGCCGGGGATAGGGATGAAAACGCGAACCCGTAGCCGTCAACGGCGGAATTCGAAAACGGTGGGTTGGAGCACCGTGCGCTGATATCGGATGCAAGTACCCGGCCTCCGGCCGCCATGACGTCCGTGTCTTCTGTGCCGACGACCGTTGCCATCCCTTCCCTCAACGTCGCCAAAGCCTGATCGACGGGCGTCCACTCGACACCCCTGGGCATTGCAAAACAGTCGTTCCTGAGGGGGGGCGGCTTCATCGGAAAATCTGAAGATCGTCCAGGATGAACCGCGCGATCCCTGCACTGTCGTCAAGATGAAATACCGGCCGGTCCGTCTCGCAGTCATCCGGCACGTCACTCGCGACCGCACGTACACCGGGATCGGAACACGCGAGCAGCGGCTGGCCTGTTGCCTGCCTGTGGCACTCGATTTTCCTGTGCGCCTCACGCTTGTATCCCTCGACCAGGACCACGTCGGCAGGAGACAGTTTCTCGAGCAGTGAGCCGATCCCGGGCTCTTCGGCATCGCCGAGTTCGCACATGAGGACCCAGCGCCTTTGCGAAGAAATCAGGATTTCGCCGGCTCCTGCCTTACGATGCCGCCAACTGTCCTTGCCGGGCTTGTCGACCTCAAAATTGTGATGTGCATGCTTGATCGTCGAGACCCTCAGGCCCAGGGCGCAGAATTCCATGATCAGCCGTTCGACCAGACCCGTCTTGCCCGAGTCTTTCCAACCGACAATTCCGTAAATGTTCACGCTTCCTGACCCCGGAGAAGCAATTCTGCCGTCGCCATATCATCTGGCGTGTTCACGTTGAAGAAAGGATCGGATTCCCCGGACGGAAATTCGACACGTTCACATCCGTGCGGCATTGTCCATTCGACGACTTTTCGCACTCCAGCCTGTATGCTTCGACGCAAGTCATCGCGCAGTGCCACGCTCCAGATTCCGAATGTCGGATGTCTAACCGCACGCCCTGATTCCGCCGGGCAGGTAACCGCCATTGCCAGCGGCGAACCCGATTCACGCGCGCCTGCCGACAATCGCGTGGCCAGGTCTTCAGGAAAAAAAGGAGTGTCGGCTGCAACTGTCACGATCCTGTCCGCGCCGATACCGTGCGCCCAGTCCATTCCGGCGAGCACACCCGCGAGAGGACCGGCGAAGCCTTCGATCGAGTCCGAGAGTACGGGCAGGCCATATGCCGCAAAACGGTCGACGTTGCCATTCGCATTAATCGCGATCGGGCACGCCTGCGTTCTCAATCGAACGAGAACCCGATCGAGGATCGGCATTCCTCCCAGCTCGAGAAGGCATTTGTCGCCACCGCCCATGCGGGATGACCTCCCGCCAGCCAGGATCACCCCGGGAATGTCAGTCATCGAGCGCGCCTTTCCTGTGCAGGCGCCTGTCCTCGTCCGCAATTCCGGCGGCATCGGCATCCCGTACCAACCGGTCGTCGCCGCTCAGGCAGACATATCTCTTGCCGCGCATGCGACCGATCAGGGTCAAGCCGAGTTCGCGGGCGAGTTCAACCCCCCACGCCGTGAACCCCGAACGGGACGCGAGGACCGGGATGCCCATGGTTGCCGTCTTGATGACCATTTCCGAGGTAAGCCGGCCGGTCGTGTAGAGAATCTTGTCGTCGGGACCGACGTTGTTGCTGACCATCCAGCCTGCGACCTTGTCCACGGCATTGTGCCGCCCGACATCCTCCATATAGACCAGCGGACGGTCGGCCTTGCAGAGTACGGTTCCGTGGATGGCGCCTGCCGCCAGGTAGAGACTCGGGGTCGTGTTGATCTTGTGGGCCAGCCGATACAGCCATGACGTTCTGACTGTCGCGTCAGGGAGCACGAGCCCGTCCAGGGACTCCATGATGTCGCCGAATACGGTCCCGACTGCACACCCCGATGTGCGGGTCTTCTTCTGCAATTTGGCTTCATAGTCCGTTGCGCGGCGCGTACGCACAACGACAGTTTGCAGTTCTTCATCGTAGTCGACGGCATCCGGCCGTTCCCCGGCCTGCAGCATGCCCTGATTCCGGAGGAACCCGGTCGCAAGGTATTCGGGGAAATCCCCAATGGTCATGACCGTGACGATTTCCTGGCTGTTCAGGAAGATCGTCAGCGGACGTTCCTCGACCACCGCGATCTCGCAGGCACCCCCGTCGTGATCCATTCCCGCGACGATGCGGGTCAACGCGGCGTTCTCCGGGGTCGGTGCGATCAGGTAGTCATTACGCATTCGAACCACATGCCTTACCTGTCGCTGTCGTCACACGCGCGTGTGCCATGTCTCCCGTGCCGCCGCCGATATTCAGAACGCGAAATCCATTGACGCGCCGACATTCAGGAGGTCGACGGACCGCCCAGAATGCATTGCCGGTTGAATTGAAAAGACCCCGTCCCGCACCAATTGATCTGGAAGTATAGCCGGTCCGACGAGTTCTGTCGCCATCGCAAATCTCCCGGCGCCTTGCCGAAAATGTCCGGAAGGCGTCCAGGACAGGCAACAAACCCGAGTTTTTGGGCCCTGACATGCCATCATCGGCCGTTTCACGATCACCAGCCATGTCGACAATCTCGTCCACATCACGCTCCTTAATCGTTCCGACCTCCGAATCCAATCTTCCCCGGTCAGCACGGACCCGAACGAGTCCGCCACCGTGGAATTGTCGGGCGCCGCCGGGCCATGCCACGGTATCCCGTCACGTAACTTGGCGGCGCCCCCCGCTCGCGGGCCCGACACCCCCTCAACGGGGGCGGAACGAGGCAGGCAAGTCGGTTCGCGCCAACACAGGTCGGCAGGTCGGCGTTCCGAAAAACGTCGAGCGTGGTATTCGGGTTTGCTTCGGGTCGTTCCCGTCCTTTCGTGTTGAGCCGGAGTGCTCCTCTCAACATGGTTTGCCCGCTGTCCGCAGGGGTCGTTTTCGACGGGGCGACGATTCCGATGACGGTCCTCCCCGGCTGCACGGAACGGCCCGGACGGCCGCCCAAAGTGTTTGGACGGCCTGGAAAAAGAAAACAAGGCCGCCCCGCCCGGGCGACGGAACTCCAAATCCCTATCCTGGGTAATCCGGTCGCGTCCGTCACCGCGATCGAATGAATCTTGCGGTTCAGGGAGGTGATGTTGTCGGCGGGCTGGAGGGAACGGCATCATGTCGACGTCATGCCGCATGAACCGGTGGTTCGGGTTGCACGGCCTCGGAACATGCAGAACCGGACCAAAAACCAAAATCGGCGCCGTCACCAACCGGTTATGGACCTCAAAGGCGCGGCGAATCCCGGAAGCCCGCGCCTCGAACAACCACAGGCATTTCGGTAGCGGTTTGAAATTCCAGCTGGCTTGAGGAACGGCGAACGACGGATGAAACGCTTGGGTCCCAAGACGGCGGCAACTTTCCGGCGCAGATCGAACTGGATGGCCTTGACCACATTGTTCCTGACACGCCCGGGCTTGACGTCGAAATCAGCGAGGACCTGGCCTGGCAAGGCGATGCCGAGCACGTGGGGCCACCACACTTGCAGCGACCGGATGGTTCAGCGAAAAACCGGTGGACCCGGTACCTTCATGCGGAACAAAACGGAATCGAAAGTTCACAAGGCGTTGTTTTTGCGCCGTTATGCGGAGCTCGGCTGACGTGGTTATGGGAATTCACGCTACCGTTGAGATGGCCGCCGCTTGACCCACTGGCTTTTTGTGCTCCCGAGATCAGAAACGAGATGCGTACGGCGGTCGGATTCTGGCACGAAAGCAGGAGGATGAGTAATCTACGTCGACCGCCAAAGCCATCGACGCACCACGGAAGCCTGCCGCTTCATTTCGCCTTCCGAAAAACGGCGCGGAAAGCCTTCGGCGGAACTCCATGATCGCGGGCCGGTTCGGCTGCCGATTCGATCTATCCCCCCTCGCATATACAGCATTCCTTCCGTGTGGTCGCTGCCTGTAGGTGTAGCGACCTGCGCCTGTACCGCATCTACGCTATGACAGCCTTTTACATGTATCCCGATCCTACCCCAACCCACGCGCCAGCGCGAACCCGATTCCCTGAGAAGACCAGGTGAAAATGGTGGATTGCACGCAAAGATCAAACAGCCTCGTTCAAAGTTCCACAAAGACGTCATCGCCAACCACGGAAACGGGATAGGTATTCAAGGCTTCGCACACCGGCGGAACCGTCGGATCCCCGGTTCGATAGTCATATGCACCGAAATGCAGCGGACACTCGATTTCAAATTCGTCCACAATCCCTTCGGACAAATGCTGATACTCGTGGGTACAATACCCGTCGGCCGCATAGAAGTTTCCGTCCGGTCCGTGGATGATGATCAGGCTCTTGTCGCCGTGATCAAATCGAATGACGTCTTCTTCTTCTATGTCGCCTACCGAGCAGACGCGAACTTTTTCAGCCATTTGTTGCATTCCTTAGATATTGTCGATGCTGTGCAATAGCTTTTCGTGTTCGGCCGCGGACATGGTCGGTGTGATGTGATCCGGCGGAAAGGCACCCGATGTGGCGGCCTCGCGAAACGCCGTCAAGGCTGCGATGCGTGCGTCATGAATCTTTTGGTGCAGCGACGACAAATTACCGAAGACCTGAACGTGCCTTGGCGGATTTGGGTTCTCACCAGTCAGATCTGTCTGGAATAGAAAGTTCACATCCCCGCCTTTGCCTGAACCAAGCGAGACGCAGATCAGCGGCGTACGCCTTGCGATTTCGGCCATGGTCTGGGCCGCGATTACCTCGGATTCCACAGCGAAAGCTCCTGCACATTCCAGGCGCCTGTAGTCACGGAACAACTCCAACGCCTCTTCAGCCGTCTTGCCGACCGCGCGCATCCCGCCAATCGAGACCGACTTTCGCGGCACCAAACCAAGGTGCCCCATCACCGGAATGCCTTCCCGGGCAAGCGTTTCGACCACCTGAAAACTGCGCGGCGTGATGATTGCATCGGCGCCCGCCTGCAGTGCGCGGACGCCTCGCGCAAGATGTCATCGGTCGTCGCACGCTCGGTCATCTTGATTGGGGACTTATATCGATGAGTTGACGGCGCGTCACGCCGCCAGCTTTCGATCGGTTTCACGGGTCACGGGGGTGGCCAGCGCCAACGCCCCTCGCCGTGCAGACACCCCAAAATGTTGCGCGCAACATTTTGGCGCATTGCCGCCCAACACCTCGTCGCCCGCCTGCATGGAGTCGAGGTGCCGCGCGTCACGAAAATCAAACCAAAGTTCATGCCAGGTCAGACCACCCGCCAACGATAATCAGCCGCGCCCGATAAAGGGCATTGTGGTCGCCATGATCGTCATGAACTGAACATTCGCCTCAAGCGGCAAATCGGCCATGTGTGGCACCGCATCGGCGACATCTTCCACCCCCATGACAGGTTCGGGCTTCATTGATCCATCCGCCTGAAGAACACCTTCTGGCATTCTTGACATCATGCCCGAGGCGGTGTTGCCGATGTCTATCTGTCCGCAGGCGCTGTTGAAGGGCCGCCCATCCAGGGAGATCGAACGCGTCAACCCCGTAATCGCATGTTTCGAACTCGTATAAGGTGACGAACCAGGGCGCGGTACAGCGGCCGAGATCGATCCGCTGTTGATAATGCGCCCGCCTCGCGGGTCCTGATCACGCATCAAATTGAATGCGCCCCCGGCACATCCCGCAAAGCAGCCGATGTGCAGCCAAGCTCTTCTTTCAGATGTTGCGGCTTCAACCGCTCGCCCGATTTCCATCGTCCCCAAATCAACCCGTCGCGCAACGCATCGTAAGGGTCTTTGACCGATTTCGGAGAAGGCGGCATCTGTATGACATTTGCCTAAGCCGCCACATTGCCCGCATAAAGATTTTTTATAAAAGCCGTATCTTTCGAGAATATGAAAAATATCGAAATTTCATTGACTTTGAACCGGTCGCGATGCTAACGATCATTGAATGAACAGCCGCGGATGACGCAGGCTGAATTCGGGAAAACCGCACGGTCCGCGGGGGCGGCGGGAAAGACAACAAATGGCCAGAAAGCCAAAAGTCACGATCGACGAACACGGCCAGGAACGGAACCGTCGCGGCGAATGGTGGTCAGGTCGCCCCGTTCTTCTTGAACCCCTGTTCGATGATCCCCTGAATTTCCCGAAGATCTTCAAATCATTTTTCGGTTTCCCCGGCTTTTTCTTTCCATGGTTCGCCATCTACATGGTGCTGATCGGCGCGTCTTATGTCTGGTTCACCCCGGAACTTGCGCGAATGGAAACCTTCCAGATCGGCTGGATGAGTGAAATTCTTCTGCGAAACCTTGTGCTTGTCTGGGTTTGGACCGGTGCGTTCCACATGTGGTTCTGCGGGAAGAAAATGCAGGGGCGTCTGAAAAAGTATGACGGCAACTGGCTGTCAAGGAACAATCCGACCTTCCTTTTCAGCGATCAGGTTTGGGACAATATCTTCTGGGCCCAAATCGGCACCCTGATCTGGACGCTTTACGAATGTGGCTTGTGGTGGGGCTATGCCAACGGTTGGATGCCTTACCTTGATCCGGCCGAACACCCGATCCTGTTCTGCCTCCTGATGATGGCAATACCTTATTGGCGGAATTTCCATTTCTACTGGATTCACCGCCTGATCCATTGGAAACCACTCTATGATTACGTGCACTACATCCACCACAAGAACGTCAACGTCGGCCCCTGGTCCGGCATTGCAATGCACCCGGTCGAACACATCATTTATTTCTCCAGCATACTGATCCACGTCGTCGTCCCCTCCCATCCCTTGCACATGATGTTCAATGGATTCCAATCTGGCCTCGGCCCGGCAATCAGCCATTCCGGCTTTGACGAAATCGTCTTCGGCGACGAACTTGCCCTCAGGACCGATCGCTACCTGCACTACCTGCACCACCGCTATCACAACGTGAACTTTGGCGAGAGCAACGTGCCGTTGGACAAGTGGTTCGGCAGCCTGCACGATGGCTCACCTGAGGCGGACGAGTACTTCCGCAAACGCCATACCGAACGGGTAAAACGGAGCAGCGCGCCGCAAACACAATGACCGGGCTGACCGTGATCGGCAGCGGCCATGCCGGTCTACGCGCGGCCCTTGCTGCCAGGGCGCATGGGTTTGTCGGTGCGATCACCATGATCGATCGCGATCACGCTTTTCCGCCCTACGAGCGTCCTCCCCTTTCGAAGTGGAAGGACGACGAAGTCGCGACCGTTCCCATTCTGCCGAAAGACCGGATCGAGCAAGCTAACCTGACAGTCTTGCATCAAACCATCGCCCGTATCGATCCGGCCGCCCACAGTCTGACGCTGGGTGACGGTACGGAGTTGTCCTACGACAAACTCCTGATTGCCACCGGTGCGCGTGCGCGGCCATTTGCGCTCGACGGTGTGGGGCTGATTGCAACCCTGCGCAGCAAGGCTGATGCAGACGCCATTTTCGCCCGTGCCCGATCGGCAAAATCCGCTGCAATCGTTGGCGGCGGCTTCATTGGGCTCGAGCTTGCCGCCAGTTTTCGCAGGCTGGGCCTGCCTGTTCGTGTGCTGGAGGCCGCACCGCGTATCCTTGGGCGCGGCGTGCCGTCACGGATCGCTGAAATAGTCCAAATCCTCCACGAGAATAACGGCGTGTCGTTCCAGACCGGAGTCTCCGTCACGCCTGGCGACCTCGCGTCGGTCGATCTCGTCGTGGCCGGCATAGGTGCGGAACCGAACGTCGAACTGGCGCAGGCCGCGGGGCTGGACATAGACAACGGCATTCGCGTCGACGCCCATTTTCGCACGTCGAGCCCAGGCATTTTCGCCGCTGGCGATTGCTGTGCTGCACCCATTTTCGGCGAAGATCATCCGCTTGTTCGACTGGAGGCCTGGACCACCGCCGGTCAACAAGGCGACATTGCCGGGCAGAACATGGTTGCGTCCGAACCGCTTCATTGCCGTCTGACGCCTTTTGTCTGGTCCGATCAATATGACCACGTCTTGCAGGTTGCCGGTCACCCAAACCCATCGCAAGTCATGGTCGAGAGGGCCTATGCGCCCGACCACCACATCTCGTTCGGGCTTGAACCGGATGGCCAACTTGGGCTTGCTGCGGGCATCGCGCCGGGCACAAGAATTGCCAGGGACATTCGATTTGCGATTAAGCTGATGGAAGTTCGGATCAAACCGCCCGCCGAGGCCTTGGAGGACCCATCGATCAATCTCAGGAACTTGCTGCGTGGGTGAGACCGGCAGGAGCATCCAATGACCAAGCCAAACATCCTCGTCGTAGGGAAATACGACGATTTCGATAGAGCGCCGCTGGAGGCCGCGTATCAGGCCCGGTCCATGACTGAATGCGGCGCGCCGGACCACTTGCCGTCCAAGGTCCGGGACGCGTCCCGCGCCATCGCTTTTCGTTGGCATTCGCTTCTCGGCGGGAAGATCATGGATCAATTCCCCAACCTTGGTGCGGGTTATGACACCATCGACGTCGCGCATGCCGTGCCTCGCGCCATCCTGGTCTCGAACCCACCCGACGTTCTAGCCGAAGACGTCGCGGATCTGAGCATTGGTATGACGATCGGACGGTCGTAAAAAATTCCGGTCGCACATGCTTGGATTAAATCCGGCGATTGGGCAAAGCACGGTGAAAACTGCCTGCAACGCCGGGTATCGGGCAAGAAAGCCGGGATTGTCGGCCCGGGTCGCATCGGACGCGCTGTCGCCGAACGTTTGGTGAGGTTCAACATCGACGTCACCTATATCGCGCGTGCGCCCAGAGAGACGCCTGACTGGACCTAATGCAACGACATTGCCGCCTTGGCGGCTGACGTGGATGTGCTGTTTGTCTGTATCTCTGGCGATCCCTCCACCGTGGGCATTGTCGGTCCAGATGCCATCCGCTCACTTGGACCGACCGGATTGTTGGTCAACGTTTCACGCGGTGCAGCCGTGGACGAAAAAGCGCTCCTGGAAGCGCTCGAAACGAAAACCATCGCGGGAGCAGAACTTGATGTTTTTGTTAATGAACCCGATATCGATCCGTGCTTTCTGATGCTGAACAATGTCCTTCCGCAACCGCACCATTCCTCGGGCACGGTCGAAGCACGTACCAGAATGGGCGCGCTTCAGCGCGAAAACCTCACCGCGTTTTTTCAGGCCAATCCCTCATCGCTCCGGTGCCTGAGTGTGTATAGTATCGCATCCATTCGGTCGTGGCGGTCAAAGCACCCGATGGACAATAGATTTCGAGGTTTCGACAGACACCACTTTTTGCGCGAGGGATGATTTGTCCGACCCGAACCCGCTGACAGAACCGTCTGTTTCTCGAACCAAGCGGGATGGCGGGGCAGCGACATTCGCGGACGGTGTCGCTATCGAGTTCGCCGACATCGATGTGGTGGTGTTTTCGGATTCCGCCGCCAATGAGCAATCCACGATGGCCTTTTTCCTTCCATTACCGGCACTGAATCCTCGTAATGGCGCATTCGAGCACGACGACATGCCGCCTCGACATACGCGCCAGACGCGGTCGCAAAACCGGGAACGAGAACAGCGATTGACTTGGGGATTATATCGATAACTTCACATTCATGCTGCCAGTTTCCGATCGAATTCATAGGTCATTGCGATTGCCGACACCTGATCGTGACCTTGGGAACCTTGGATGATTCATGATCATGATTCCTTGACATTTCGGGCAGATCGTGTCGTGATCGCGTGACGGGAAGCCAGCCTTTCCCGTCACCTGACGAACCTTGTGCCGAAAGCCAGACCGCGTGAGCGAAACTCCCACATACCGCAACATCATCTACCGGCTTCTGCCCGGCTCCAGGGCAAACGCACGGCGCCTGGCCGGACAGGCGGGCGCCTGCCGCTTCGTCTGGAACACGATACCGGGGCAGCACAATGACGCCTGTGAGGACGCGAAGGCCAACGGGGAGAAGCCTCCGTCGGTTTCGTTCTTCTCGCTCGGCAAGGAGTTCACCGTGCTCCGCAACGAAATCCCGTGGCTTTGCGAATACTCCTTCAGCATCACCCGGTACGTGCTCAAGTACCAGGCCGATGCGTGGAAGGCGTTCTTCAGGGGCGAGGCAGGACATCCACGCTTCAAGTCCCGCCACGGGTCGACGCCGTCCTTCACCATACCCGAAGCCGTCACCATCAGGGACGACATGATCTCCATTCCGAGGATCGGGCATCTGCGCATCCGGCGGGCGGGAACCCGTATCCCGAGGGCAAGCCGGTGAAAGCCGTGATCAGGAAGATCGCCGGCAAGTGGTATGTCACCGTCTGCTACGAGGTCGAGGCTGAGGAGCGTGCCGACACCGGGGTCTTGGCGGGCGTGGACATGAACGTCCGCCAGGTGGCGGTGGTGGACACGACCGGAGAGGCCGAGATCATCCCCGCGCCCGATACGGGCCGGCTTGATGCGAAGATCAGGCGCAACCAGCGCAGGCTTGCCCGCCAGCGCAAGGGGTCACGGCGGCGCATGAGAACCAGGCTCAGGCTGCAGAGGCTCCAGCGAAAGCGGGCCAACAGACGCAAGAACTGGCAACACCGGGTCAGTCGCCGGATCGCGAACCGGGCGAGCACGGTGATTGTCGAGAAGCTCAACACGGCGGGGATGACGCGATCGGCCAAGGGCACGCTCGAGAACCCCGGCACGAAGGTGAAGGCCAAGTCCGGTCTCCACCGGGAGATCCTGAGCACCGGCTGGCATGGCATGAAGGAGAAACTCGCCTACAAGTGCGTGGTGGTTGAGATCGATCCTGCCTTTACATCGCAGACCTGCAACGTGTGTGGATGGGTGGACAAGGCCTCCCGCCATTCGCAGGCTGAATTCACGTGCGTGGCCTGTGGCCACGCGGATCATGCGGACCTGAACGCGGCCCGCAACATCATGGCGTTCGGGATTGGCACTTCTGCACGGCGAGGGGCGTTTGCGTTGGCAACCCCTGTGACCCGTGAAATTGATCGAAAGCAGGCAGCGTGATGCGTTGTCAAGTAATCGATACAATTCCCATCGACTTGATTGATTGCAATTGCGGAACTACAGACGCCCGGACATGCCAGGCCCACGTGATCAGGCGCTGCCGCAGTCCGATCGGGCCGGCTTGAAGATTCCAGGCATTCAGGAAAAATTCATGAAGATTACCGATTTCCCGATCACCGGAAAGTGGCCGCCCAGCCACCCCGACCGCTTGCAGCTCTATTCGCTGCCAACACCGAACGGTCTCAAGGCATCCATCATGCTCGAAGAGACCGGGTTGCCCTACGAAGCGCACAGGGTCAGTTTTTCCACGAACGACCAAATGAGCCCGGAGTTCCTGTCACTCAATCCGAACAACAAGATACCGGCGATCATCGATCCCGATGGTCCCGGTGGCGAACCGATGCCGCTCTGGGAATCGGGTGCGATCCTGATCTATCTGGCCGAAAAGTCCGGGAAGCTGTTACCGAAAGAGCCTCCGCGATACTACGAGACACTGCAATGGCTGATGTTCCAGATGGGGGGCGTCGGGCCGATGTTCGGCCAACTCGGTTTCTTTCATGCATTTGCCGGCAAGGACATCGAGGACCCCCGGCCCGGAAAACGATACGCTGAAGAAACGGCGCGGCTGCTCAGGGTGCTTGACGCGCGCCTCGAGGGCCGGGAATGGATCACGGGAGAAGAACTGACAATTGCCGATATTGCCGTTTTTCCCTGGGTCCGCTCGGTGGTCACAGTCTACAAGGCCGCCGGCATCGTCGGATGGGATGGTCTTGCACATGTCCCGGGCGCGCTGGAACGGTTCCTTGAACGGCCGGGCGTGCAAAGGGGCCTCGAGGTTCCGCCGCGGGAATAGACGTCGAGCCAATCGGGAATTCAATGCCGGAAATAGGCCACGTCTCCGTTCAGCCTCTTTCAGGCCAACCTGCGTTCGTGGATTTCCGCAAGCAGCCGATGTGCGGCGATGGCAACCGCCTGCGCAACGTCACGGGACATCGTTCCGGCTTCGCCCAGGTTGAAAGGTAGCGGGAGTTCCGGAACTCCGGTCGCGCCGGCCGTTACTGCCTGAGGGCAGCCCCGGTCGCCTTCGCAACCTTGTCGACGATCCTGGAAGAGATCTGCTCGATTTCCTCGTCGGTCAGTGTCTGAAGCCTCGGCTGCAAACGTACGTTGATTGCCACGGATTTCTTTCCGGTGCCGACCTGCGCTTCCGCCTTCTCGCCGGTGAATTCATCGAAGACAGAAACATCCGCGATCAGTGCCCGGTCTGTGCCCTGCACAGCCCGGACGATGTGCGCAACTTCGACATCACGATCGACGACAAAGGCAAAATCCCGTTCGACAGCCTGCAGTTCGTCGAGCTGGAACGCTGCGCGTCCCGTCGACCTGGCTTTCGAGACAGGCATTGAATCCAGGCGTATGACGAAGGCAACTGCCGGTCCGGTTACGTCTGCATTTTGCAGGATCGTCGGATGGAGTTCTCCAAAGGTCGCGAGAACGATCTTGGGACCGAGCTTCAGATTCGCCGATCGGCCCGGGTGCCACCACTGGTTGCCGGCCCGGTCCGTCATCAACCGATCGGGAGCCCCGAGCGCGAAGAGAACCGTATCCAGATCGGCCCGGGCGTCCCTGATATCGACAGGCCGCCGATCACCGTACGGGTCCCGGGGGCCAGTGTGCCCGGTGAGCAACCCTGCAATCACCGTCTCCTGTTCACCGGGTTCACCCCCGCTGAAGACCGGCCCGACTTCGAACAGGGCCAGGTCCATGTGACCCCTGGACTGGTTTCGAGAGGCCGCCTTGAGCAGGCCCGGGATCAGGTCCGGCCGCATGTGACTCAGGTCACTCGCGATCGGGTTGGCAAGCCGTGCCTGATCCGTGCCGCCGAACTGCAATGCCATTTCCCGGTCGATGAAAGAATAGGTCACGCATTCATTGTAACCGCACATGGCCACGGCGCGTCGGGCCATGCTCTCCCGTCTCTGCGTCCTGGACAGGACCGGGCTTCCGACGCCCTGCTCATGCCTGGGCAGGCTGATGCCGCGTAACTTCCCAAGCGACCGAATTCGGGCGATTTCTTCGACCAGGTCGGCCTCCCCCTGCACGTCGGGCCTCCATGACGGGACATGAGCCTCGCCATCCGCAATCCGGAATCCGAGCGTTTCGAGAATTTCCGTCTGATCGCCTTCCGAGACATCCATTCCCGTCAGGGATCTCACCCGATTCGGGTCGTGTGCATAGCTTCTGGATGTGTCCGGAATCCGCCCTGCCACGACCAGTTCGGAGGCTTCGCCACCGCACATTTCGACAATCAGCCGGGTCGCGAGGTCCAGACCCTTTTCGGTGAATTCCGGATCGACACCGCGTTCGAAACGGTAGCGCGCGTCCGAATTGACTTTCAACCGGCGGCCTGTCGACGCAATCATGACCGGATCCCACAAGGCGCTCTCGAGGAACACGTTCGTGGTGGATTCAGTGCACCCGGTCGACCTGCCGCCAATGACGCCGGCGATGCTTTCCGGGCCCCTGGAGTCACTGATCACCATCATTCCCGGCCGCAGCACGTACTCCTTGTCGTCCAGGGCCGTGATCATTTCGCCGCCCGCGGCAAAATGCACCCGCAGGTCGCCCTCGACCAGGTCGGCATCGAAAGCATGCAAGGGCCGGTTTCGGTCGTATGTGACAAAGTTCGTCACGTCGACGACGGCGGAAATCGGCCTCAGCCCCACGGCACGCAAACGCGATTGAAGCCATTCGGGAGACGGGCGGTTCCTGACGCCCCGGATGGTCCGGCCAAGAAAGGCAGGACACCCGCGAACCTGAACGTCATCGTCGATGCGCACCCGGATCGAAGACCGGAATCCACCGGATACCGGCACGAGTTGTTCCGTCCTGAGTGACCCGAGACCGCGGGCGGCAAGGTCTCTCGCGATGCCGCGTACACCCAGGGCATCGGGACGATTCGGTGTCACGGCGATGTCGACAACGGGGTCGGCGAGGTCCGCGTAATCAATGTAACGCTCGCCGAGCGGCGCATCGTCGGGCAACTCGATGATGCCGTCGTGGTCATCATTGATCATCAGCTCGAGGCCGGAGCAGAGCATTCCGCAGGAATCAACGCCGCGAATGCTTCCGCGCTTGAGATCGAGACCCGTTCCGGGAATATGCGTGCCGACAGGTGCAAACACACCGACGAGGCCCGTTCGTGCATTCGGTGCTCCGCACACGACTTGCACGATCGTGGTCTTTCCTTCCGGACCGTCCGGCCAGGTCTCGACCTGGCAGAGCTTCAAATGATCGGCGTTCGGGTGTTGCTCCGCCTCGATGACGCGGCAAATCCGGAAGACGCCAAGAGTCCTGGACGGATCGCTGATTTCCTCGACCTCCAGGCCCATGTCAGTCAGCGCCTCGCAGATTTCGGAGAGCGGGACGTCAGTGTCCAGGTGGTCCTGCAACCACGATAGCGTGAATTTCATGGCCGAACCCGTCCCTATAAGCCGGTCCGGCTGAGCCCGGCATGAAGGGTCGGCACATCCAGTGGCGGAAAGCCGTAGTGCCTTAGCCAAGGCACATGGCTGTCAAAGAATGCCCTGAGATCCGGTATTCCGTATTTGAGCATCGCCAGCCGGTCGATTCCCATCCCGAAGGCGAATCCCTGCCATTGGTCCGGATCGACTCCGCCGGCCTCCAGGACCTTCGGATGCACCATTCCGCAGCCGAGGATTTCCAGCCAGTCATCACCCGTGCCGATTTTCAGCTGGCCGTCTGCCCAACTGCAGCGAATGTCGACCTCGGCGGAAGGCTCCGTGAAAGGGAAATGCGAAGCCCGGAATCGCAATTCGACTCCGTCCACCTCGAAAAAACTCCGGCAGAACTCCTCCAGCGTCCACTTCAGGTTGGCCATCGAAACGTCCCGATCGAGGCACAGCCCTTCGTACTGGTGGAACATCGGTGTGTGGGTCTGGTCGTAATCGGCCCGGTAGACTCGTCCGGGCGCAATCACCCTGCACGGAACCCCGTGAGATTTCATGTAGCGGATCTGCACGGGCGAGGTGTGGGTTCGCAGGACATGCGGTGGGCGCCCGCTGTTTCCGTCACTGTGCATGTAGAACGTGTCATGCTCCTGGCGTGCCGGATGTTCAGGAGGCATGTTGAGAGCATCGAAGTTATGCCAGTCCGTTTCGATCTGGGGTCCTTCGGCAACGGAAAAACCAAGACCTCCAAAGATCGCGACCACCTCTTCGGTAACCTGTGACACGGGGTGCAGGGTTCCGGCCCGCCTGGTTCGACCAGGCATCGTGACATCCAACTGCTCGTCACCCAGGCGAAGCTGCAATGCTGCTTCCGCCAGTTCGTCCCTCCGCTTTGAAATAGCCAGGTTGACTTCATCCTTGAGCGCGTTCAACTCTGGACCGCGGACCTTTCTTTCTTCCGGAGTCATACGGCCGAGTTCCCTCATCAGGAGAGACACATCGCCCTTGCGTCCTACCGAAGAAACCCGGATCTGCTCAAGAGACTCCACGTCCCCGGCGCCTGAAATCGCCGCGATGAGGCGATCCTTCAATGCATCCGTGTCTTGCATTGTCTTTCCTTCGCCTCTTTCTCCAACGGGGAAGGTCATGCCCGGATCGGGGCGCCGGGACCGCAACGCGCGATGCGGTCGGTCAAGACTATTTCAAGTGTATCATTCGGCTGGACCGAAGCAATTTCCGGCAGGAGGGGACAGGTCCCGGCGGGATAGCACGGGATTCGGGCTCAGGACTTCGCGGCGAGAGCATCCCTGGCGCGATCGACGACGGTTTCGAAAACCTTCGGGTCGTGTACCGCCAAGTCTGCCAGGAGTTTTCTGTCGACCTCAATGCCGGCCATCGTAAGGCCGTTCACGAATCGGCTGTATGTCAGGGATTCGTCGAGTTCCCGGACGGCCGCATTGATACGCTGAATCCAGAGTGCCCGGAAATTTCGCTTCCTGTTTTTCCGGTCGCGGGTCGCGTACTGGTGCGCGCGGTCCACGGCCTGTTTCGCGGTTCGAAACGTGTTTTTTCGCCTGCCGTAGTAACCTTTTGCCGCCTTGACGACTTTCCTGTGGCGACGGTGGGTTTGAACGCGGTTTCTGACGCGGGTCATGGTCCTGCTCTCCCGTCCTTACCTGGAATAGGGCATGTAGGATTTCACGATTCGCGACGCGGACCGGCCAAGTATGGTTGTTCCGCGCGCGTTTCGGATGAATTTCCTGGTGCGCTTGATCATGCCGTGGCGCTTGCCAGCCTGGCAGGACCTGATCTTGCCAGTTGCCGTCATCCTGAAGCGTTTCTTGGCGCTGGATTTCGTTTTCATCTTGGGCATTTCCGCCTCCTGTTTCCCGGAAGGGTCAACCACGCCGCTCGGCAGCCCTTTTGGCCGGCGGCGCGTCTGAAGCGCGCCGTATAATTGTGGTCCATTCGGGTTGCAAGCCGAAACAGGGAAACGGATGCCTCGAACCCCCGGAGAAACCGGGAATGAAGGTGTTTCGCGATCCTGTCGTGAGGGGCAAGGCCACGCAAGGGACTCGGCGAGACGTTCCATGCCCGGGATGAACATGAAGGGAGAGTTGCGGCGGTTGGTTCAGGAGATCGGGAGACGCAACCCGTTTCGATTTTCGCTGAGAGAGAATTGTGGATCTGGCGAAGAAGTTCACAAGAGTGAAGGATCATCCGAACACCGTCGACCTGATCCACTCGCCAACTCGCGAGAAGTCTGGAGATTTGTTCTGCCAGCCATTGAACCGGCCCTCGACAGCCGGTCCGCCGACCATCGGGAAGCGACCGATCCGTTTGGAACGGAAGAACAGTCTCCAAGGGCGTGAGCAGGTGCCCGCCATTGCTTTGCAGGATCAGCGCGCTTTTCGTCGCGGCGTGCCTTTACGCTGGTCCGCCATGTTCGTATCGGCGGCAACCGCCGAGTGGTTGCGCGTTCCCGACCGGACTGCGGCTCTGTCCGGAATACGAAAGGTTCGGAACTTCACACGACACCAAACGCGGATCATACTGGGAAGGCGAACACGCTGCGATTCGCACAATGGAACGCGGGCGAACGAACGGAGAAAATGCCATGCCGAAGGATTCGCGCGAAACCAAGGGGCTTTACGCCTTTTTCAGGGAGAACCCCGAAGAGGCACACCGCCAGTTCTTCAAGCCCGCGTCGGGGATGAGCCGCCGCGGCTTTTTCACCGGTGCAGGGGCGGTGACTGCTGGCAGCCTGCTCGGCATGACGATTCCATTCTATGCCGACATGCCGCACGGACTGGTGCCGGCCGCCTTTGCCGCAGAGGACGTGCTCGTCGGCAAGGACGGCCTGACACTGCTGAACGACAGGCCCATCAATGCCGAGACGCCCGCGCATCTGCTTGACGATGCAATCACGCCCACTGCCCGGCACTTCATCCGAAATAACGGCCTGCCACCCGAGGATGTCGACGCGGAAGGCTGGACGCTGGCTGTCGACGGGCTGGTTGAGAATCCGGCGATGTACTCCATCGACGACCTGCGCTCCGGGTTCGAGGTGACGACGATGGCGCTCACCATCGAATGCGGTGGAAACGGCCGGGCCTTTTTCGATCCTCCGGCAAGGGGCAACCAGTGGACGGTCGGCGCTGTCGGCTGCGCGGAATGGACCGGCGTGCGGCTTGCCGATGTACTGAAAGAGGCCGGCGTGAAGCCGGGTGTGGTCTATACCGCCCATTACGGTGCCGACACCCATCTCTCCGGAAAGAAGGACAAGCAACCGATTTCCCGCGGCGTTCCGGTGGCCAAGGCAATGACCGACAATGTCCTCATCGCATTTGCGATGAACGGAGGGCCGCTCCACAGGCAGAACGGCGCGCCACTCCGCCTCGTGGTGCCAGGTTGGCCGGGTTCCTGCTCGCAGAAATGGCTGACACGCATCCAGCTCCGCGACGTCGTACATGACGGACCGAAGATGACCGGCACGTCCTACCGGGTACCTCGCTATCCGGTCGCCCCCGGAGACAAGGTTCCGGAAGAGGATCTCGTCATTATCGAGCGCATGCCGGTGAAATCCCTTGTGACATCGCCAGGGCACAACAGCAGGGCGGAGCGCGAGGTCGAGGTGCGCGGCCACGCCTGGTCGGGCGACCGGACCATCGTTGCCGTCGACGTCACCATCGACTTCGGCAAGACCTGGATGACCGCAGAACTGGACAGCCCCGCAAATGTCGGGGCATGGCAGAACTGGCGCCGCACCCTGTCGTTCCCCGAAGCCGGATATTACGAGGTCTGGGCGCGCGCGACCGATAGTGCCGGCGAAATGCAGCCATTCGCCATCGACTGGAATCCGAAAGGCTATCTCAACAACACGATGCATCGGGTGTCGTTACGCGTGGCCTGACGGTCAACGGGGAAACGCTCCGGACTATGAGAACCGGGATCGCGGCGTTACTTTTCGCCTGTATGGCGGCTGCAACCGCGGGTGCGGACGATCTGGAGTCCGCCCTTGCCACAGCAGATCCCGACCGGGGGAAGAAGGTCTTCCGCAAATGCGTCCTCTGCCACACGGTCGAAAAGGACGGCGGGAAGAAGCTCGGACCCAATCTTTGGGGAATCGTCGGAGCTCCCGTAGCTGCCAGGGAAGGATTCTCCTATTCAAAGGCCATAACGGCATTTGGCGGCAACTGGACACTGGAGCGACTCGACGCCTATCTGAAGAAACCGCGCGTGCTCGTGAAGGGCACCTCCATGATCTTCGTCGGCCTCAAGGACGAGCACGACCGCGTCGACGTCATCGCCTTCCTGAACCGTATGAGTGACGATCCCGCCAATTTCGGGTCGGCGCCGACAGAACCGGTGGCTCCCCTGGCACAGGAGCCGGAAGACTTCGGCGTCATGGTCGTGGCGCCAGGCGCATCCGAGACATTTGATGCCTGCACACCCTGCCATTCGGAACGGATCGTTGCACAGCAGGGCCTGCCACGGGACCAGTGGGATGAACTTCTGGACTGGATGGTGGAAGAGCAGGAAATGGAGCCGGTAGACACAACTCTCCGCACGGTTATCGTCGACTATCTCGCGGAACATTACGGCCCCGATCGCCCCAATTTCCCGGGCGAATAGGCAGTTCGGACGGACTTCCAATCGAGGTACGACGGGACCGCTCACCACTGGGCGACGATTTCATCGGGACCGCGGCGGACGAATGCGTCCGGTCAGGACTGCCTGGCAGGGATCGGAGAAATAGCCGGCAGGGAATACTCTCTGAACTTTCGACGTGATCGGGCCGCGCAGGTACGTACCTGCGTCTCGACAGGACGGTCTACCAACGCCTTCCCGACTCGATGCTGGCAGTCTCCCGTTCAATTGAAGCGGTCAGGTCCCGGACCGATTGAACCACAGGTCGACCTGGGACCGACCGCCTATGCAGACGTGAACGAGTCCCCGTATTTTTCGCGCAACAGGTTCTTCTGAACCTTGCCCATGGTATTTCGGGGCAACTCGTCGACGACCAGCAGTTTGCGAGGACGCTTGAAACGCGCAAGCGACGCAGCGGCAGCGGCAGCGATTGCTTCGAGATCCGGATCGACATCCGAGTCCGGAACGATCAGCCCCAGGACAGTTTCTCCGAAGTCTGCGTGTGGCACGCCGATCACCGCGCTTTCAAGCACGCCAGGCTGTTCGTCGAGGACGAGTTCGATCTCCTTTGGATAAATGTTGTATCCCCCTGAAATGATCAGGTCCTTGTTCCGCCCTACGATGTGTAAGTAGCCGTCCTCATCGACTTTCCCGAGGTCTCCGGTGACGAAGAAACCGTTCGGGCGCAGTTCGGCGGCGGTTTTTTCCGGCATTTGCCAGTAGCCCTTGAAAATGTTCGGGCCGCGAACCTCGATTTGCCCAATGTCGCCTGCCGCCACATCCTCACCGGTCGCCGGGTCCGTGATCCTGAGCTCCACGCCCGGCAGTGGGAATCCGGCCGCCCCGGCGCGCCGCTCTCCGTCATAGGGGTTCGAGGTGTTCATGTTGGTCTCGGTCAAACCGTATCGCTCAAGGATGCGGTGGCCGGTACGTTTTTCAAATCGCGCATGGGTCTCGGCCAGAAGCGGTGCGCTTCCTGAAATGAAGAGGCGCATGTTGCACGTCAGGTCTGCGGTGAACTCCGGAGCATCCAGAAGGCGCGTATAGAATGTCGGAACGCCCATCAGGGTGGTGGCATCCGGCAATCGCGCGATGACCTGGTCGAGATCAAACCTCGGAAGGAAGATCATCGACCCGCCAGCGATCAAGGTGACATTCGTAGCCACGAATAGCCCGTGGGTATGAAAGATCGGCAGGGCGTGAAGTAGTACGTCGCTCGCATCGAAACGCCACGACTCTGCAAGGATCAGGGCATTCGAAAGCAAGTTTCCCTGCGTGAGCATCGCACCTTTCGAACGCCCGGTCGTGCCCGACGTATAGAGCAGTGCGGCGAGATCGTTTTCTTCCCGGTCAATCGTCGAATAGGTGGTCGGCATGGGTTCGGCTTGATCTGCGAGACTTCCACTACCGTCCGAATTCAATGTCTCGAGTCGCACATCCTGCCAGTTTCCGATCGCGGCAAGTGCAGCCTTCCTGCTTGCGTCACTAACCACGGTACTGGCGCCGCTGTCTTCAATGAAATAGTTGAGCTCATCGATCGTGTAGGCCGTATTGAGAGGCAAAAAGACGATCCCGGACTGGACACAGGCTGCATAGAGTGCCAGTGCCCAGGACGATTTCTCGACCTGTGCGGCCAGCCGGTCGCCAGGGGACATTCCGGCCCGATTCAACACATGCGCAAACCGGGCCGCCACGTCCAAAAAATCCGCATGTGTCACAACTGCGCCGTCTTCAAGGACAAGGAAAGGCGTTGTCTGCCCGCCATGCTTTCCGAACAGTTGGTCGTAAAGCGGGTTGCTCATCGCCTCGCCCTCTGTTTGCCGGTTCAAATCCGCTAATCACGCACAGAATATTATGGAATTCAATGCCATGATGCTCCGTTTTCCAGCGTTACCATTCGGCGGCAACATCCTGCAAAGGTATCGCCAGTGAAATACGGACAACGGATGAACAGAGTCCACGGACCAAACGCCGGACCGTTCTTCCGGGTTGGTCGGGACGTCATCGAATTGCTTGGAATCGTGCCGCCGCGATTTCGTACAAGGCTATTCCCAACAAACCTCCTGATACAGGCAAGGTGCCTTTCTCCACCCTCTGCTCACTGCACCGCCCAGGAAAATCTTTGCCACCAAGGATCTTCGGTCAGAATCGTTACTTCTGTAGCAGCCCCGGCTGCCAACAACTGACGCGACACGCTAGGCGAAGTGGGGCATCACCGGGAAAAACGCGCCTGTCCATGCGTTTTGGAAATTTAGGCCATTTCAAAATCAAATGTTGAATCAGCATGATTTGTCGTCATTCTGTGTGCCGTGATAGCACGCGACCTCACCCCGAGTCTGCCGGCCCGGCGCCCGGTCATTTTCTTCCGCTTCCTCTTGATCGTCGGTCAGAAACGTGACCCCCTGGGCCATCTGTAACCCTTGTTCCAACAATGCCTCGCGCGGCTCACGATTGTTCCACTTTCCGGAGGCTTCCCGGGTTCCCGCAAGTACCTCTCGGCATGGTGACCCAAGACGCCAAACGGCCCGCGCGAATACGCTCCCCACCGCTGCATCTCACGATGACGGTCTGGACGCCGTCGACGCAGGGAAAAAAAGTCATGAGACCGGGGCTTGCCTGGAGGAACACAGTCAACAGGGCACTGCGAACGCTCCCCAAAGGCCTCCGCGAGATCTCGCCTGATCCAGCGAATTCCCCAGCCGAACCACCGCAACCAAGACCTGTCGTGGAGGAAAAGAACCGTGATTTCGAAGACGTCCGGGGCTGACTGCAGCACGCCCAAGATACTGTGGGCGAACTGGAGGGCCTACCGCACATACAATCGCTCCGGCATGCCAGGCGCCCATGCGAGAGCATTCTGAACAACGCGATCGACAACACCTTCGACATCTCTTGACGTGTCCGCCGATCGAAGTGCATCGCAGGGGCTGTTTCACGAAAGGCGATTACATCTCGCCCTGCAGGATCAATTCTTCGTCTGCGAGAGTCACACGCAGAATATTGGTTGACCCGGACACGTTGAATGGAATGCCGGCCGTGACGACAATGTGGTCTGTTTCTCCGGCAAACCCGCTGTCGCGGGCGGCCTTGGCGGCCCCGACTACCGCGTGCTTGAATCGCGATATTTCTTCCGAAAGGACACAATGCAGTCCCCAGACGATCGCCAGGCGGCGCGCCGTTGCCGCCAGAGGCGTCAACGCCAGGATAGGGACTCGCGGACGTTCACGTGCGGCGAGCATCGACGTTGTTCCGGAATGCGTGAAACAGCAAATTGCCTTGACATCGGTCGTCTCCGCCACCTGGCGCGCCGAAACCGTAATTGCATCCGCGACCGAACATTCCGCCGCCGACCTCGAGGCTTCGATCACCTGCCGATAGATCGCGTCCTGTTCGACTTCGACCGCGACGTCATTCATCGTTTGGACGGCTTCAACCGGGAACATGCCAACCGCCGACTCTGCCGACAGCATGATGGCGTCCGCCCCCTCGTAGATCGCGGTCGCGACGTCTGAGACCTCCGCACGGGTCGGAACCGGCGCCGAGGTCATGCTTTCAAGCATCTGCGTCGCCACAACGACCGGCTTGCCGACGCGCCGGCATGCGCGAACGAGCCGTTTCTGGATCGGGGGCACATTCTGTACCGGCATTTCGACCCCGAGGTCGCCCCGTGCGACCATGACGCCATCAACGCAATCCAGAATCCGGTCAAAGGCCTTCACGGCCGCCGGCTTTTCGATCTTCGCCATGACCGCGGCACGACCGCCAACCAGGCGTTGGGCTTCAAGCACGTCCTCGGGGCGTTGAACAAAAGAAAGCGCCATCCAGTCGATGCCCAGCGAACAGGCGAATTCAAGATCGTTCCTGTCCTTTTCGGACAACGCCGGCACCGGAAGAACGGCATCCGGTACGTGGACCCCTTTCCGGTCCGATACCTCGCCACCCACGACGACCCGGCAGTTCGCAAAGTCAGCGCCGCAATCTTCGACCGTCAGATGGACCCTCCCGTCATTGACGAGAAGCCGCGACCCTGGCGACAGCACGGAAAACACCTCCTCGTGGGGAAGCGAAACCCGGGCCTCATCCCCTTCCGCATCGTTCAGCTCGAATCTGAACGGCTCTCCGGCCTTGAGTTCGACCTCACCTTCTCGAAATGTACCGCAGCGGATCTTGGGACCCTGAAGATCCGCCAGGATGCAGATCGGGCGTCCGGTTTCCCTTTCGATCCGGCGCACCCGGCGGTGGCGCGCCGCGATGTCATCGTGGGTTCCGTGGCTCATGTTCAACCGGAAAACATCGGCCCCGGCCTTGAACATCGCCATCAACACGTCGTGCGAATCCGACGCAGGGCCTAGCGTCGCAACAATTTTTACATTGCGATGTCGCCTCAAGAACTCATCCTCCCGCCAAATCCCGACCGGCAAAACTGTTTTCTGACCCGCATTGGCTACATGGTCAGGTCCGAAATGTCACCAAGGAAGGTCATGAAGGTCGTCAGTCAGGGTGGCGATGCACGACAAATCCGTTAAACGATGTCCCTCGTTCTCGAATCGGTTACCGGATCCAAATTGCCCCTGCCATTCAACGTCTGCAACAGAAACCGTTCCTCGCGAATTGTCCTGATCTGCGATCATGCGACCAATCATGTCCCCCGATGGTTGAACGGTGGTTCGCTTGGCCTCGACGGCAGTGACATGGGGCGCCATGTCGCCCTGGACATCGGGGCGGCCGGCGTTACCCGCCACCTCGCGGACACCCTCGACGCAACTGCCGTTCTGTCAAATTTTTCGCGACTGGTCATTGATCCAAACCGCGGAGAAACCGACCCGACCCTGATCATGCAGATCTGCGATGGCATCGTCGTGCCGGCAAACAGGTCGATCAGCCCCCGGGACCGGGAGCGCCGATTGAACCGATGCCATCGTCCCTATCACGAAACGATATCATCCGTGCTGGATGAGATCGATGAACCGGTCGTCCTGTCCATTCACTCGTTTACGCCCAGGATGTGGACCGGTCCGACGCGGCCCTGGAATATCGGGGTCCTGTCGTCGACCGATCGCAGGATCGCGGATCCGCTTCTTGCGTTGCTCAACGATCAGGGCGGCCTCGTTGTCGGGGACAATCGCCCGTATGCCGGGCGACTGCCGGGCGACACGATCGATCGCCATGCGTTTCAATTTGGACGCCCCCATGCATTGATCGAGATTCGCAATGATCAGATCGAGACCGAATCCTCCCAACGTGAATGGGCGGATTTCATCGCACCGATGTTGCGCCGGGTCGTCGATTGTGTCACGGGCTCCGTTGACGGCCAAAGGAGGACGTGATGGACGATCAGACCAGACTGGAACTTGAAGCCGCGGCCTTCCGGCGACTACAGGAACACCTCATGCGCCGGACGGACGTGCAGAACATCGACCTGATGAATCTCGCCGGATTCTGTCGCAACTGCCTGTCAAGGTGGTACCAGGAAGCGGCAAATGAACGTGGCATTGCCATGTCCAAGGACGAGGGCCGCGAGATCTTCTACGGAATGCCGTTTTCCGAATGGCGCGCATCGTATCAAACCGACGCGACCGAAGATCAGTTGGCGCAGTTCAGGGAAACGCACGATTGACGCTCTCTTCCCGTGGACCAGCGAAAGTCCGCGGGAAAAGCGCTCCGCAGTGGCTGGGCTGTTTCAGTTCGCGGCAGAAGATTCGTGAACGCGCCATTGTCCGGTGGAAATGCCACTCAAACCGCTGATTTTCGACTTTCCTCCAGGTAGATTTCCCGGAGCCGCCGGGCCACCGGTCCCGGCTTTCCGTCACCGATCTTTGCGCCATCAATCGAAACGACAGGCATAACAAATGTCGATGCCGCCGTGATGAATGCTTCGTCCGCCGCCCTGGCCTCGTCCGGCGTAAAGGCGCGTTCTTCGATTTGAACCTGCCGCTCCCGGGCATACCTGAGCACTGCCGCCCGTGTTATGCCATGCAGGATATCGTTTGAAAGTTCCCGGGTGATGATCCTGTCGTCTTTCACGATGTACGCATTGTTCGACGTTCCTTCCGTCACGAAACCGTCCTGAACGAGCCAGGCATCGTCAGCTCCCCTGGACTTCGCCTCCATTTTTGACATGGACGGATAGAGCAGTTGAACGGTCTTGATGTCCCTTCGGCCCCAGCGAAGGTCGTCCACGAAAACGACCCGGATGCCTGTGTCTGCCTGTGCGCTTTCCGCCAGCGACTTGACCTGCGTGAAAAGAACAACAGTCGGGGTCGCGTCCTCTGGATAGGCAAAGTCCCTGTCGGCGACCCCCCGCGTGACCTGGAGATAGACCAATCCTTCATCAAGTCCGTTGAGCCGAACCAGTTCCCGATGGATTTCAAGAAGGCTGGCAGGATCCAACGGATTTTCCATGTCGAGTTCGCCAAGCGATCGGGCCAGCCGTTCCAGATGTCCGTCGAAATCGACCAGTTTTCCGTCAAGGACGGCCGTGACCTCGTACACGGCGTCCGACATGAGGAATCCCCTGTCAAAAACGGACACCCGCGCGGCGGATTCCGGCACGTAGTCGCCGTTCACATAAACAATCCTGCTCATCTGTCTTTCCGTTGCTGCCTGGATTCGTCCCTGGTCCTGTCCCTATCCCCAAAGCCCGCTTTCCGGCGGGAATACATCGGACCCTTCATACCTGAGTGCCGTCTCCCTGTCTGCCGCCAGGAGAAGGGGACCGTCGAGGTCGGTCACCGCCGCACCCTGGGCGACAAGCACGGCTGGCGCCATGGCCAATGACGTGCCAACCATGCAGCCGACCATGATTTCGAACCCCCGTTCGCGCGCCAGGTCCCGGAGTGCCAACGCTTCGGTCAATCCTCCCGCCTTGTCCAGCTTGATGTTGATCATGTCATAACGTCCGGCAAGCCGAGCCAGCGACGCCCGGTCGTGGCAACTCTCGTCGGCACAAACAGGTATCGGCCTCTCCATCCCGTCGAGGACCGCATCTTCGCCGGCCGGAAACGGTTGTTCGACCATCTCGATCCCGAGATCCAGGAACGCCGGAATCAGATGCTCGTAGGCCGAAACCGTCCATCCCTCGTTCGCATCGACAATGATTCGTGAAGCCGGCGCTCCCGTGCGGACCGCTTCGAGCCGCTCCAGGTCGCCAGGGCCGCCAAGCTTGACCTTGAGCAAAGGCCGGCTGGCATGCCTCGCGGCTTGGTGAGCCATTTCGGAAGGATCATCCAGCGAAAGCGTGTACGCGGTCACGACCGATCCAGGCCTCGCCAGGCCCGCCAGTTCCCATACCCGCAATCCGGCCTGCTTCGCTTCCAGATCCCACAACGCGCAGTCGACGGCATTGCGGGCAGCTCCGGGTGGCAGGCATTGTTGAAGTTTGCTTCGGTCGACCGGGAGACGCAGGGACCGAATTGTTCCTATTACTGACTCGATCGACTCATCGTAACGCGGATACGGAACGCATTCTCCAAAGCCGGTATCCCCGCCTGCTTCCACGGACACGGTAACCACATCCGCAATCGTCCTTGACCCGCGCGAAATCGAAAACGTTCGGGCCAGCGGAAACTTCTCCGCCCTGACACGCAGTTTCATGCACCACACGACAGGTCAATCGTCCTGTCCTGTTGTCCCGCCATCTTCATGCGGCGACCGACTCCGATCGAAAGCAGCTCAATCCGGCAGTGCGTCGACGAGGCGTCCGGCGCCAAATCGAAACGGATCAACGGTCGGCAGGCCGGTTTCGGCTTCGATTTGCGCCAAATGCGCGCGGGCTTCCGCATCGCTCATGTCCTTGGTGTTCACGGATACGGCCGAAACCTGGCAATTTGGATTGACGATCCGTGCCAACCTGAGTGCAAGGTCCCGGAGTTCCGCCAGTGAAGGGGGCACGTAGCCGGGAAGCCCGCGCATCCGTTTCCGCGATGCGTCATGGCAAAGAACCAGGGCGTCCGGTTGACCGCCATGGACGAGCGCCATCGTCACACCCGAATACGACGCATGAAAAAGCGACCCCTGGCCCTCGATCAGGTCCCAGTGGTCATCATCATTGTCCGGCGACAGGTACTCGATCGAACCCGACATGAAGTCGGCGACGACGGCATCCAGGGGCACGCCGCCGCCGGTGATCAGGATTCCGGTCTGACCCGTCGCCCGAAACGTCGATTTCATGCCCCGATCCTGCATTTCCCTGTCCATGGCAAGAGCGGTGTACATCTTTCCGACCGAAACATCGGTTCCGACACCGAGGCAGCGTCGTCCGCGCCGTTTTTGCCCGTTGCCGATCGGATACTGTACCGTCGGGACGCGGACATCGCGAAGGACACACCCGTGACTTTCTGCCGCCGAAACGAGGTCCGCTTCGTCCCTGAGCAGATTGTGCAGGCCGCTCGCGACATCCATGCCGTTCGCAAGCGCGTCGGTCAGAACGGACTTCCACGCCTGCGAAATGACGCCGCCACGATTGGCAACGCCGATCACCAGGGTCCGGACGCCGGCAGCCCGAGCATCCTTGATCGACAGATCAGGCAGGCCGACGTTAGCCCGGCACCCCTCCATGCGGTACTGGCCGATAGCGGCATCGGGACTCCAGTCGCGGACTCCCTGTGCGACCTTTGCTGCAAGGGAATCCGGAGCGTCTCCAAGAAAGAGCAGGTAGGGTTTCCTGATCATCGGTTTCGTCTCACTCCGCCAGGTCGCTTGTCGCACCCTTGAAATGGTCCTGCCACCCTAGTCTTCGCCCGGCGCGCGCAGGCGTCCACTCCTGTGCGCGCCAATTGCGACCTATTCACCGCGAAAGTCAATCGGCAACTGAAAGGTAATCGTTTCGCCGCGTACTGGCGTGTTCGGCGTGCTTTCCATGCTGCCGCGGTCACGCTCGGACGCGACGAACATGGCGTTGTGCCTGCCGGAGTCGACACCTGAACCCGGACGGGTTCACGCGATTAATCGACGGGGATACGAATGTCGCGCCCGCCGGGGCGTGAAACGATCCAGACCTCGTTCATTGGATACTGGCTTTCGTCCTTCCTCGCCAGTTTCCTGACGACTTCGAACTGGAATTCGAGATAACCCATCTGATGGACTCGTCCGACTTTTCGCTCGAGTTTTTCGTTCAGCTTCTTGAGACTCCAGAATGGCACTGACGGGAACGTGTGGTGTGCAGTGTGGTACGGCATCTGCCAGCACAACCAGCGAAGCACGGCATTGGTACGCGTCGAACGGGTATTCTCGATCACATCGTTCTCGTGCGATAGCCCGAGATGTTCGATGGTGTTTTGCAGTTGGTGCACCGGCTTGGTCAGGATCATGGGAAGGATCCAGAACGTTAACGCCACCCAACTCCCGACGATGACGGATACCACGAGAATGAATGCGTAACCGGCAAGATGGAGGCGCGCCTCGAGGACGACCTTCGCCTCCTCTTCCTTCCGGACATACGGTTCGTGAACCATGCCGGCCGCGTGGCGGCACATTCCCCGGGCGCGATTTCGCCAGTACGTCACGCCAAGCAACCACAGCAGGTAACTGCCGAGTGTGTAAGGCTCCCGAACCAGCTCCCCGTCGCGTTCCCAGTCCTGTGTCCACTGGTGATGGGCAAAGTGCATGATCTGGTCGAAGTCGCGCGGAAAGAGCTGAATGAACCCGATCGCGCGGCCGAACAGTTCATTGAGGCCACGTGTCTTGAACACGGTTGAATGGGACAGTTCGTGTTGGGCCGCGTACAGGAAATTCACCAGGACGCCCAGAAGGAACCCGCTCGCCAACACCCACCAGCTCCCGAGCGCCAGCGTGTGAAGCCATGCCGCTCCGGCGATCGCCAGGAGATGGCTGGCCATCTGCAGCGTTCCCATCAGATCGGATCGTGCGTTGAGGGCGCGAAGTTCCGATGGATCAAGGATTCGCCGACGTGAGAACGATCCCTGCATGAATTCCTCGTCCCGCTATATCCAGGAACTCGCTTCAATCCCGACGCTGTTCACAGACGCATTCGGCAGCGTGCAAAACGGAAGCCAGCCGGACGGCACTCCATTGCAACAAACTTACAGAAACGAGCAGAATTATCCATAAGAATGTGCCTCACCGTGACGGTCCTTTTCGCTCGCATGAAATGGCCGCATGATTTCTGGGTGCTGTTCCTCATGTGGAAAAACGGCAGATCTCTGGGCTCCAATCGTGTGTTTTTCGGCATAGCGCTACCGGACCGCTAGACATTCGCGGACTTCACGAGGCCGGCATTTGCCAGTCCGCAACAAGCCGATCGACGACAATCGCGCGCCTTTCGAATCTCGGAGTCTCGGTCATGATTTCTCTCCATTTCCCGCACCTGCGGTCACCTCGGGCCAGAGGGCATCAAGCGGGAAGGTGATGGCATCGAACGGAGAAAGCGAAACCGGTACGTCATCGACGAGCGTCTCCAGAAGCAGCCAGTGCCCCTCGCGCAACTCGAAGGCCTCGAGCGTCCGTGCATCAGGATCCACAAACCAGAGATGGCGGACGCCCTCACGAGCATAGAGATCCCGCTTCTCGCCCTGGTCCAGCCGCCGCGTGGATGGCGAGAGCACCTCGCAGACCCAGTCTGGCACGACTGTGCAATATGCCGCGTCCGGATACTCCGGCATCGTCTCGCGCCGCCAGCCCGCGAGGTCCGGGACCACGATGTCGTCTCCCAGGTGCAGTTCCGGCTCGAAAACGATCCACCACCCGCCGGGACCGCCATCGCCATAGTTGAATGGAGGATTGATCTTGGCACCTATTCCAGAACTCGCCCAGGCATGACGCATGGCGGGCCTCGGATGAGTGTGAAGTGTTCCGGCGATCACCTCGGCGACCCTGTTGGGAGGAGCGTCGAGCACGTCCTGGTAGGTGGCCCGGCGGGTTTCCTTGCGTTCGGCCCGTGTTTTCATGGTCCAGGTTCCTTCCCTGCCTCTAGATACCGATTCACCCGATTTCGTCCAGCAAGATTGTCTCGGCGCGGCGGCCATAAAGGCGTGTCGTCTCCGTTTTCGCACGACCGGCCAGGTTCCGGGCGACCTCCACCCGCGTGTCGGGGTTTCCGGGCAAGCGGTGATGCAAATGGCGCGGGGGTTCGCGTCCGACCTCTACCGCACAGCGCCGTTCCCAGGCGATGGTCCGGATAACGGCCACGAACGTGATCTGGAACCTGTCGTCCCGGAACACACGGCAGCCAAGCCGGCATCTGCACGTCTAGCCTGCAGTGCAAGCAGCCTATGCAGGCCCGATCGAATGTTCCTGGCCCTGACTGACGTCAAGCCGGGTGAAGCCCACCGGTTAACCCCATCAGGTGATTGGACCTCAACACGGGTTTCCATTCGGCTTCGAGTGGTTGGGTTCTGATTCGAATTTGGAATCTCGATGGTCCAAGCAGAACGCTTGTTTGGCTGCAACAGGCTCCGCCGCAGTCTGGCGTGTCGTCGGGCGAAACGTTGCCATGAGTAAAAGCGAAAGAAACCGGCCACAACCGTGCTCGCTGAACGGCAGTTGGCCCGGTGCTCAAAAAATCGAACTTGAGCTCATTGATCACCTTATCCCGTTCGCTCGCTGAAGCTCGCGTATATAGGCAATCACCAATCCCACGTCGCTCCTTGTCAGGCCTTCTATTGGCGCCATGTCGCCGAAGGACCAGTGGTGACTTGTGACACCAACCGCCACCGCCCTCTGGATGGCTTCATCGCCATGATGGGAGGGTTCGTAAAATATGTGAACGAGTGGTGGTCCAATCCCGTCCTTTCCGGCAGCATTGATCCCGTGACATGTCACGCAGTTCTCGACGAAAATCCGCTCCCCTGCCCGCGCCCTGGCTGACAGAAATTCCGGAACGGTGACGTCAGCCAAGGCAACTGAATCGACCGCCGGTTCCACCTGATTCGGCTCCGGGTCCGGCCGTAGCAACAACCAGGCCACCACGCCGGCCATGAGTATGATTGCCATACCGGCCACCTTTCTCGCATACACCATGACTTGTGTCCTTTTGTGTTCGGTTCCACGAACCGGGAGATCAGGCATGAATTCCTGCCATTATAAAATCGTCCGGATCGCCGGTTCGACCTGGTTTTCAACCGTTGTAACTCCCACAAGCGGAAAATGAAGATGTACGTGGTCAGCGATCCATCACTGGTCTCACCTGGCCGACGCTGCTGCCTCACGATTGAGCAACAAACGCAGCATTTCAGTCTTTCCTCCTAGAACAAACCAAGAACATCCCGTAAACCGCGATGCGTGGATGACGGCGACACACCTGTCGAGACGCGAGAAAGTCACGACGCAAACCATCCGACACCGGATCAAGGGAGGGCGCCATCAACGATGCGAGCGGACATTCGACGGACATGACTGGGTCCGGGTTCCCGTCGAACCCGACACGATCCTCCATGCCCGTGCTTCCAGCGCCAGGCGGCTCTCCTCCCTCGACACCGAGGAACGGCTCCCGCGCGCCCGGTATCCCGACGGGCGCGTTGTCCGTGACACTGGATCCGGAGTCGATTTCAGGCGACGAGGCCTTGTCGCCCTACTGGAACGCGCATTGCGCGGAGAGGCAGTCCATGTGGTGGCTGCCACACCGGACCGCATCACCCGCTCGGGCTACCCCCTCGCCAGGCATGTCGTCGAACTTTCGGGAGGAGGCATCGAGCTTCTGGAAGAGGACGATCTCACCGACCAGTTCGTCGTGCGTTGCCTCGTTGCATGGATCACTTCCTTCTGCAACGCCCGCCATGGGAAGCGTTGTGGTCAAGGGCACGAGGAAGATCAGGGCCTACCCGAAGGACCCTGGGCTGCTGCACGAACTGGTCCGCCAGCAGCGCCGCGCCGACAACCTTGCCATCGCCTGCTTCATCGAGGCCGACCGCGGCCTCGTGGACCCGAATGGCCCGGACCTCGGGCAGACTGTCCTGCGGTCCACGATCCACGATCCGCGCCTTCGTGCGTTCGGAGGTTGAGGAGCGCGGCGGTGCGTTCCGCTCCGCCGACTGCGACGAGGCGGTCAACGCGGCGTTCAGGACCCGGGATGCGGTGATCCGGCGGCGGAAGGACGGCGAACGTTGCGGCTTCTCGTTCCGCAGCATCAGGGACATACGGCAGCGCATTGCCGTCCAGAAACTGTCCGGCGCGTTCGTCGCCCGGAACTTCGACCTGGCCGAAGCCATGCCCGACGAGGCGTGGGGGAAGCTGACGACCATCGTGCTTGAGCGGGGGCAGTGGTTCATCTGCGCTCAGAAGCACATCACCACGGTCGGGCAGGACGAAATCCAGGTCTGTCAAGTCCAGTTCAAAACTGACCCAGGATTCGCGTTCAAAATTGACCCACCCTTTCCCGGCTGCCTGGTGTCGTCGGACATCGGCAGGAGGGCGGGTGATGGCGGGAACTGGCCGCAGGCCAGCCCGCTGCGAGCGCAAGCGAGCCCCACCCGGATTTCAACACCGCAGTGAACGCGACGACTGACCCGTTCGCGAGGCCCCGGCGCCGCAGGCGCCCCCTTCTCTCCGGCCGTCAGGCCGGAGGAATCAAAATAGTGAAAGAATCGGTGTTGTGGTTGTCCTGTGGTGCCTGTGGGCGAGAAGCACGCGAGTGTGGTCAACGCGGTGGGCGAGGCGCCAGCCTCGTCCACGGCTTGTCCACACGTCCCGCAGGGCGCGGGCTGGCCCGAAGGGCTCGTCCACAACTCCACAGGACGCTCCCCGATCGATGCAGGGCGGCACGGCAAGGCAGGCGCTCCCTCAGCCTCAGCCGCCGTTCAACGGCGGCTGTCTGTTGCGCTTGCGCTGGGACTCGCCCTTGAGTTCGATGCGATAGGCGTTGTGGACGATGCGGTCGAGGACCGCGTCCGCGATCGTGGGCTCTGCGATCTCCTGTGGCCAGCGATCCACGGGGATCTGGCGGACGCAGTTCGCCTGCGACGACTGGAAGAGGTGGCCCCTGCAGCGCGACAATCAGGATGAGAGGCACGAGTTGACGGCCGCCGAAAGAAGGTTTTTCGCCCCCTCCCGCACTTTCTGGCATGGTATGGGCGATGACACCGCCGTCATCTGATGCGTTCCTTGCCGGATCCTGTTCCACGGACGCCCGGTCACGCCGCCTGGCGCGCCGTGGCGCATGACCCGCGCCACCCGTTTCCCGGCCGGCGTATTGCGGTGCATCGATACGGAGGATTCCTCTATGCATGGTAACGTTACCGCGCGGCCGGAGGCATGCCGGACCATCAGTCCCGGCCGAAGCCGAGCGGTGGATCGTTGGCCTCGAGCTCCGACAGGTCGATCGAGAGAAAGGCGTCGGCCGCCCGGGCATAGGGGCTGTCTTCAAGGTTTGGCGGCACCCTGTCGCGGCGATCCCGGACCTGCTCCTGGATCTCGACCAGGGCGGCGACATGCCTGCGCCACCGCTTCCGCATGCTGCGCTCTTCCTTCGGCTTGCGGTAATGGACGACGACCTGCCTGCCTTCGGCCCGGAGCCTCTCCTTCACCCGTTCCCGGTAGCGCCGCTGCTTTTGTGCCGGTGTCAACGCCATGACGATCTCTCCCCCTGTGTGTTTCGCCCTGTATTCACTGGTCGGCAGACGGCCCTCCCGGGCCATGCGGCCCGCTTTCCGGTAATCGGCCTCCAGGGCCGTGGAAGCCGCGCTCAAGGTCATTTCGCCGCGCTGTCGGTGCTGACGCTGCGGAGTTTCACGGCGGTGTCCGCCGCCGGCGTCGCGACGTCGGTTCCGCGCTGGCTGGACAGCTGGCGCCTGCGTCGGATCCTCTGCGACCACGACGCTGCCCTGCCCGCGAGCCTGCGGCGAGTGTTCAGCTGCGGTGCCGGAACCGCCAGCTCTCGTTCCCGGTTTCGATGATATCGCAGTGATGGGTGAGGCGGTCGAGCAGCGCCGTGGTCATCCTCGGGTCCCCGAACACCTCGGCCCATTCCTTGAAGGGGAGGTTGGTGGTGATGATCAGGGGCGTGTGCTCGTAGAGGCAGGAGACGAAGTGGAACAGGAGGTGCCCGCCGGCGCGGGCGAAAGGCAGGTAGCCGAGTTCATCCAGAATGATGAAGTCCCGACGGCGCATGGCCTCGGCGAGACGGCCCTGGCGGCCGTCGCGCTGTTCCTCCTCCAGGAGATTGACCAGCCCGACGGCGTTGAAGAACCGGCCTCGGGCGCCGCGGCGGATGCAGGCCCGCGCCACCGCCACCGCGAGATGCGACTTTCCGGTGCCGGTTCCGCCGATCGCCACGACGTTGCGCGGCGGATCGAGGAAGGAACCGTCCGCGAGCTGGCGCAACTGCCGCTCCTCGACAAGGCTCTGCGTGAAGTCGAAACCGTCGAGTTCCTTCGCCGCAGGCAACTTGGCGACCGACAGCTGATACTTGATCGAGCGCGCCTTCTTGTCCGCAACCTCCGCCTTCAGCAGCGTACCGAGGATCCGCTCCGGGGGATGGCCGCGTCTGGCCGCGTCGGCGAGCACCTCGTCGTAGACGGCCTTCATGCCTTTCAGGCCGAGCGTGCCCATCAGTTCCAGGATGTCCTTGCGTCTCATTCGGGGATCTCCCTCAGGCTGTCATAGCGGCCGCAGTCGGCTTCCGGCTCGACGCTCAGGCGAAGCCGCTCGGGAAGTTCGATCCGTGGTGCCGGACCGGGGTCGCGCCGTCGCGACAGGATGTTCAAGACCACGTCGGCGGAGACGGCGCCGCCTTCCAGCGCGTCGCCGCAGGCCGCGCACACCTCGTCGAGCCCGTCCTCGAGCACCGCGGCAAGGATCCGTGCCATCTGCCGATCACCGTCGTCGAAGGCGCCAAGCCTGTCCTTCACCGCCCCGAGCGCTTCCGGCAGAGCCCCGTTGCGGAACGGGGCACCGTTGCGCAGCGCGCCGGGCTTGCGCGCGAGCACGGGCACGTAGTGGAGCCAGTCGTAGACCGTCCTGCCGCGATCGAAGCTGCGCGGGTGGCTGCCGACCAGTTCGCCGTCAAGGCGGACATCGACACGGTCCGCATAGGCGAACACTTCCGCCGCCTTCTGGGCCGCCCGCGCCTCGGCGCTGTAGCGGTTGCCGTCGAAGTGCACGAGGCAGGTCCTGGAGACGCCCCGGCTCAGCGGGCGGTGGCCGTCGAAGGGCCCCGGAAAGGGAATCAGGCAGCGGCGCTCCTCGCGCGCGAACACCTCCCGGATCGTCAACTCGGGGTCGTCGGGATGCGGATGCTCCCGCGCATGCCTGCGACAGCTCTCCTCGAGCCAGTCGTTCAGGTCGTCGAGGCTGTCGAAGCGCGGTGGCTCACAGAACAGCCGCTCGCGAATGTCGCGGACCTGGTTCTCGACCTGGCCCTTCTCCCACGCCGCGTTCGGCGTGCATGCCACCGGATCCACGAGGAAGTGCCCGCACATCTCCAGGAAACGGGCGTTGAACTTGCGCGTCCGCCCCGCGAAGATGACGTCGACCACCGTCTTCATGTTGTCGTAGATGCCGCGCTGGCAGGAACCTCCGAACAACTGGAACGCCCGGTTGTGGGCGTCGAAAACCATCTCCTGGGTCTCGCGCGGATACGCACGCACGAAGCTCATGCGGCTGTAGCACAGACGCATGTGCGCCACCCTGAGCCGCACCGTCGTGCCGCCGATGACCGCCCATTCATGGCTCCAGTCGAACTGGTAGGCCTCGCCCGGATCGAACGCCAGAGGAACGTGGGCGCCCGACACGCCGCCGCCCTGGCGCCGTTTCCACGCGGCCGCGTAGCGGCAGACGGCACTGTAACTCGCATCGCATCCCTGGTCCGCGAGCTGCCCCCAGATCCGCTTCATGCTCAGGCGGTCACGCCGCTTTGTCTCCTTGTCGGTGTTGGCCTCCAGCTTCCGCTCGAGCTCCGGAATGAAGTCACCGAGCTTCGGATGAGGCTGGTCCGGACGCCGGTACTTCGGTGCCGACTCCCCGGAGCGCAACACCTTGCGAACCGTGTTGCGCGACACGCCCATCGACTTCGCAATCGAGCGAATGGACTTCCCTTGAACGTGCCACGCACGCCGAATCTTGCCGATTGTCTCCACTGACACCATCTCTTCTGCCTCGCTGAAAATGTTGCGAGGCAGTCGTTTCCATCGGATCAGGGGGGTGGGTCAATTTTGAACGCGAATCACCCCAAAAGTGGGTCAATTTTGAACGCGATTCCACATCCAGGTCCGCTCCATCGTGGCCCTCGACCCCGGCGTGCGGACCTTCGTGACCGCATACGCGGTGAACCACGCTGCCAGCTACGGCGACGGCTTCCATGCCGACAAGGTGTTTCCGCTCCTGCTGAAGCTCGACCGCCTGGTCGGCCAACGCGCGAAGGCGAGGCACGGGGACTGGAAGCGCCACTATCAGAAGCGGATCGACAAGCTCGCGATCCGCGTCCGCAACCTGGTCGACGACCTGCACAGGCGGGTTGCCTACGATCTCGTTCGGGCTTTCGATGTGATCCTGCTTCCGTCCTTCGAGACGAAGGAAATGAGCGCGAGGTCCGAGCGCAGGATCAGGACGAGGACCGTGCGCTCGATGCCGGGCCTGGCGCATTACCGGTTCAGGCAGAAGCTGGCCTGGATGTGCCGGAAGTACGGCAAACGGCTCGTCATCGCCAACGAGGCTATACCAGCCGGACCCGTTCATGGGACGGTTTTGTCGCGCAGGAGCCTGGCGGCTCGAAGACGGTCTCGGATGGCAGCATCGTCGTCGACCGGGACATGAACGGCGCACGGGGCATCATGCTTCGTGCGCTCTACGGCAACCTGGGCCGTTTCCAGGCGGCGGGCGCGGATGTCGCGCTCGTTGCGGAATAAATCAAGTGCTTGCAGAACCACGTTTCTGCGCACTGGACTCAACGACACGACCTTTTTCCTTCCGCCTGCTTGCACCTTTCCACGTTCGACTGGTGGAGACGACCCGTTTCCGTTTCCGCTCGTCCAGTTACTGTTTTCACACCCGTAACAAACCAGCCGACCATGTCCCCAGTACGCTTTTGACCACGAAAGACTGCAGGCGCTCCTTTCTTGCAGGTGTTGACAAATTTCGACTTTCCAGGCCTCGGAATCAACGAAAAAGGCCCTGAAATTCAAGCATTGGCGACTCTGCCGTTAAGCGTCGCTTGACGCTTAAAATGAACTCCGGATTGAAAATGCCATGAGAATTCGCAACGTGCGCCACAAGGGTCTTCGTCGGTTTGTGGAGGATGACAGCACCGCCGCGCTCCAACCTGCCATTGTACCCGAGTGGCGGCGCATCCTGTCCTTCCTCCAGGACATGGAAAGCGGGGAAGAGTTGCCGGCGGTTCCCGCCTGGAAGGCACACCGGTCTTGGGCAAACGCAAATGCAAGGAAGTATGGAGTCTGTTGGTCACTAAGGACTCGCGAATCACATTTCGGATCGACCGGCCAGGGGACGAATTTGTCGATCCGGACCACGAGGATCATCACCAGGGGGTAAAGATGAGCACGTCACAAGGGATTCGGATGAGGAACCCGGCTCACCCGGGCGGGTTCGTGAAAAGCGAAATCGTCGAGGCGTTCGGCTTGACGGTGACCGAAACCGCGCGAATGCTAGGATTAACTCGACCGGCACGGTCCGCGCTGCTCAACGAGCGCGCCAGTCTTTCGCCGGAAATGGCCCTGAGAATCGAAAAGGCATTTGGCGTATCAATGGATTCGCTAGTGCGGATGCCGACCAGCTATGACATTGCCCAGGTCCGCATGCAGGGCCTCGAAATCGAACGTGTTCCGTTCGACCGACGGGTTGCCTGAGTATGCTAAGCCTTGTCCCCTGACCCGGTGAACGGGCGCAGAACTATCGGAAGCACGGACCGACGATGGTGCCACCACGGGAACCGTTGATTGTTTCCGTTCCCAGGTGAAAGCCAGGGATCCGACCATCCGTCTTGGGGTTCGATGTGGGTCCCGCTTCATCCGGGAAAGCTTGCATGACCTGTTTGTGCGACCATTCATTCGATCTGCCCATTTTCGGGCATGTCTATAGACAAGTTACGTGCGGTGCTCGGATCACGCGGCTAAACCTATGGCTCCGCCTGACTCGTTTCGAACCTCGGGCCAGCCTTGAATCGCCGTGAAAGAGCCGACCAGGCGGCCAGCATCTCCAAAGTCCTGCGTCACGCACGAACTCCTGCATTTTAACCGTACCAAGAGGCCCTCTCCTGCGAATGCAGGGGATAGCCAGGCGCAACCAGGACGAATGCAATGGCAAGACAGCAGCTATTGGCGTTTTCCTCGGGCAGGTCGCCTGCTATACAGGTTGAACCAAAATACGATCACCAGGAACCAACCATTTTGAGGAGTCATCAATGCCTGCAATGCGCCCGCCAGTTTGTGATTTCGGCTGGGACGCCCCCGATTTCACCCTTCCGTCAACCGAAGGCGAGACCGTTTCGCTTGGTAATGTCGCGGGGGAAAACGGAACACTGATCATGTTCATCTGCAATCACTGCCCGTTCGTCGTTTCGGTTCGCGATCGCCTCGCCAAAGAAGCCCTGGCGCTCGGGGACATCGGCATCGGGGTGGCTGCCATCTGTTCGAACGATGCCCGCAGCTACCCGGACGACTCCTTCCCCAACATGGTTAAATTCGCCAGGGACTCCGGGTTCCCGTTCCCGTACCTGCATGACGAGGACCAGTCGGTCGCGCGAGCATATGCTGCCGAGTGCACGCCGGATTTCTTCGGGTTCAATTCGAAACTCCAGCTCCAGTATCGGGGCCGTCTCGACAGCGCCGGACGCAATGCCCCCACGCCGGACATGAGCCGCGACCTGTTCGATGCCATGAAGTTGATCGCCGACACCGGGCAGGGACCCCGAGACCAGATTCCCTCGATGGGCTGTTCCATCAAGTGGAAAGCTGCGGCCTGAAGGATCCCGCTACCACCGGTCGACCACGTGTCGAGAACGGTTTCCGAAATCAGCCGCGTCTACGGAACAGGAGCGATCCTGAATATCGCGCCGTGGCCTTCCGACAGAAACCAAATCGAGCCGTCGGGCGCTTCACGGACGTCCCTGACCCGGTCGGTCTCGGGAAACGCCAGCCGCTCTTCCTCTGCGAAACGGGAACCCGGTTTCAGCCGCGAAATGTGGTCAAGCTTGAGTGAGCCGACGAAAAAATGTCCGCGCCATTCCGGCCAAAGTCGGCCCGAGTAGATCATCAGCCCGCTCGGAGCAATCGAAGGATCCCAATAGAAGGCAGGCTGCTCCAGCCCTTCCTTCGAATGCCCGACACCGACCTTCGCGCCGGAATAGTGTCGACCGTAGCCGATGGTCGGCCAGCCGTAATTGAGACCCTTTCCAATCCGGTTGATCTCGTCGCCGCCCATGGGGCCGTGTTCCACCGCCCAGATCGTCCCCAGGTCATCGAGCGCAAGGCTCTGGGGGTTTCTGTGGCCGAGAGACCAGATTTCCGAACGGGCGTTGGCGACTCCGACAAACGGGTTGTCCCTCGGCACTGACCCGTCGCGTCCCAGGCGGACGATCTTGCCGTTGTGCACGGAAATGTCCTGGGCGGTGTCACTCTTGCCCCGATCTCCGATCGTCACAAACAGCGTGCCGTCCGGCGCCTCGACGACACGGGATCCGTAATGCCTTCCACCGGTCGTCGGCCTGCCCATTTCGAAGAGAAGCTCAACATCGAAAAGGCGGGTGCTGTCATCGGAAAGTGTGGCCGAGGCAAGTGCAGTCCCTCCCCTGCGGCCGTTTCGGTAGGGTTTCGAGAATGTCAGGAAGATTTCGCGGCTTCGGGAGAAGTCCCTTGCCACGGCGAGATCGAGGAGCCCGCCCTGCCCCTTGTCAAGAACGTCCGGAACACCCGAGACTTCGGTTCGTCGGAGGCTGCTGTCAAAATGAAGGAGCCTGCCACCACGCTCGGTGACCAGAAACCCGCCGTCAGGAAGAAAGGCGAGCGCCCATGGAACATCGAGTTCGCCCACGACCTTCGTGACTGAAACCGTACCGCCAGCAGCCTGGCGTTCTGCTGCTTCCGCCGTTCCGACGCCGAACACGGCCAGGAAGACGGTTATCGAAGCAGCCGGCAGCCTGGAAAACCGCATGGTTGCCGCTGTTACATTTCGAAACGCGCGCACGTGCCCATCCCGGTTCTCACGTGTTGTATGTTTCATCAAGCTTGACCCCTGTGACAGGGCGCAGAACATGAGGTTTCCGTGGATCGTAGAGTGCAGAATCCGGAAACTCCGTCACGTCTCCAAGAACCGGGCCCACCAGAATCAACGCCGTTCGCGTGATCCGCGCCTCCCGCACTTTTTTGCGAATGTCGGAAAGCGTACCAGTCACGATCGCTTGATCCGGCCACCCGACCCTGTAGGCGACAACCACCGGGCAGTCAGCTCCGTAGAACGGAGTCAGACGGCGTTCGATCTCGCGCATGTTTCTGACCGCGAGATGGATGACCAGCGTCGTGCCGCAACGTGCAAAATTCTCGAGTGTCTCACCGGGTGGCATTGCCGTCGATTGCATCGACATCCGGGTCAGGACAATCGACTGCGCAAGGCCGGGAATTGTCAGCTCCTGCCCGAGCGCGGCGGCCGTGGCCGCATAGGCCGGGACGCCCGGAATGATTTCGTAATCGACGCCCTCCGACTTCAGCTTCCTGATCTGCTCGGCAATCGCTCCGTAGAGCGAAGGATCTCCCGAATGCACCCGGGACACGTCGTCGCCGCGGCAAAGAGCTCTCATGATCGCTTCGTGGGTTTCGTCCAGCGTCATCTTCGACGTGTCCATGACCGTGGCCCCCGACGGCGCCGACTGGATGATTTCCTCGGGCACGAGTGAGCCGGCAAAGAGGCAGGTCCGGCATCGACCGATGACACGTGCGCCCTTTACGGTAATGAGATCCGGATCCCCCGGACCGGCACCGACAAAAAAGACGGTCATGTTATCGTGTCCCGACGGTTTCCGGACGATCTTCCGGGAACAAGAGATTCCTGTTCATACCCGCTCGGACCGTTCCGATCCCGCCATGAATCCCGCCCGTCGGATACGCACTCCGACGGACCGATTCGTTGATTCACCCTTGGCTCGTGCCCGTCCAAATTCATGGAGAACATGCCTCTCCACGGGTTTCGTAACCGCGCGGGGTGTAGACTCTCGTGCGTCCACCCATTTGAAAACTCCTGCTCCGACTCGACCCGACCAGCACTGTCGTCAACATGTCCGTGCCGCCGACATCGAGATCGTCAAGGGTCGCGTAAGCCAGCCGTTCACCTGGCCGGCCCAGTGAACGCGCAAGAACGACCGGGGTATTCGCCGGCCGGTAATCCAACAGGATGTCCCTTGCGGTACCGACCAGGCCGCGACGTTGCCTCGACGACGGATTGTAGAACGCAATGACAAAGTCGCCTTCCGCCGCCGCACGAATTCGCCGCAGGATCACATCCCTCGGCGTCAACAGGTCGGACAGCGAAATCGCACAAAAATCATGGCCGAGTAGCGCGCCGGCGCTGGCCGCCGCCGCCTGCATTGCCGACACGCCCGGCGAGCAGACGACTTCGACTCGGCGTGCGGCATCGCTCAATCCATTGCACTCCGCGGCGCGGTCGAGCAACTCGTGAACGAGTGACGCCATCGCGTAGATTCCTGCATCCCCTGAAGATACGAGGACTACCTGGCGCCCTGCCCCGGCCTGTTCCAGTGCGTAGCGGCATCGTTCCTGCTCCTGGCCCAGCGAAAAACCGGTGCGCGTGCACCCGGCCGCCAGCGGGCCCAGGAGGTCGATATAGGAATCGTAGCCGACGATCTCGTCGGATCGCGCGATCATCCGGGTCGCTTCCGGCGTGCGCCACTCGGCACGCCCAGGTCCGAGGCCGACAATTGCAAGCGACCCGCGTCGGCGGCCCGGAACGGAGATTATTGGCGTCCGTGATCGTGCGAGCGCGCAGGTTGCGTTCTTCGACCTGGTCTTTTCGACAACGAGTCGTCCTGCCTCGCCGCTCACGGCAAGTGCCGCGGCTTCGGCCACCCCGTGACACCCGACCTCCCTGAACACGACCTCCGACGGATTGGCGAGACGATGGGATTCCGCCTCCAGTTCCGCGGCGGAAAACAGTGACAGGGGGACATCGAGCGAGTCCGCCAACTCGAATACAGCAGGCTCGTCCGCCTTGAGGTCCAGCGACGCGACGGAGGCAATCGAACCCGCCGCGATCCCGGAACGCGCCAGAACGGAATCAGCGAGTGCCGCCAATTCTCCGGCTTCGCAGCCGCGCGAACATCCAACCCCAAGCGCGAACTGAACAGGGTGGTAGACCAGTTTCCCCTTGTCCGCCGGCTCTGCCCGTTCGGTTGCGACCAGGGAAATCCTGCCATCGGGTCGGGACTCCAGGCCAAAGACATTCTCTCCTTCGATCCTGGCGCCCGCGCCTGCAAGCAGGTCGGCCATGGCAGCACCTGCGTGCTCCGGGTTCGCCAGTCGCCAGCCGGGAGGAGGCTCGTCGAGCGCGACGCCAAGGGAAACGTCACCCGCGGTGGTCACTGCCGCATGGCAACCGAGTTTTTCGGCCAGCTGACGTGCAATGCGATTTGCTCCCCGGTGCCCGCCGAGCAGGGGAATGACGGCTGAACCATCCTCGGCAACGGCGAGAACCGGCGGCTCCGTCGATTTGTTGGCCAGGAAGGGCGACAGGACCCTGACGAGTATACCGGTAGCGCAGACGCCGATGATCGGAGTCCCCGCCACGAACAGCGATTGAAGATGATCCGCCGCATTGTCGAACATGACGTCCGCACTTTCCGTACGCCTGGCAAGACCGTGAATGCTGCAGTCCAGGATATCGGCGATTTTCCGGGCCGTTTCCTCACCCGTCCGCGACAGGCAGACAACTACAGGTGCTAGAGCCACGGGTCGACCTTTCTTCCGACCAGAATCATCGAAAAATAGGGCGCCGGCCCGGGGGCCTCACCGAGCGGCAGGACCTTCTGGTTGGCCAGCGTTGCACGTTCAATATAGCCTGCGGTTTCGGCACGCCCCAGGCGTGCCAGTACCCTCCTGATCTTTTCCAGGTGACGGCCGACCTTCATGATTGCGACGGCTTCGGCACCGGCGATTCGATGTTCGAGATCGGCTTCCGGTAGCGTTCCGGGAATGATCGTGAGGGCTTCGTTCCGTGCGACCAGCGGCCGGCCGAGCGCCGCGGCGCATGCCGTCACAGAGTTCACGCCCGGGACGACCTCAACCCGGAATCGACCGGACAACCTGGAGTGCAGGTACATGAACGAGCCGTAAAACAACGGATCGCCTTCACACAGAACGACGACATCCCTGTCGGCCTCAAGTTCGGTCGCAATGGCGTCGGAGCCCCGATCAAATGCTGCCTGGGCCGGTGCTCGCCTCGTCGTCATCGGGACCGTGATCGGAATTTCCCTCACTGCGGGCGACATGACCTTGGCGGCGACCGAACGGGCAAAGCTCTCCGATGCCTCCAGGATCGGGTAAGCAACGACCTCGGCACCGGAGATCAGCCGGAACGCTTTCAGAGTCATCAGTTCAGGATCACCTGGACCGACCCCGACGCCGTGGACGGTTCCGGTCATCGCTTGATCATGCTCCACTGGGTCACTGACATATGCGGATTCCAGCCGTGCCGGCTTCCGACAGGCCGCGCCCGGCTGACCTGGATTCTTGCCAGTTCGCCACCACATTCCCTGTGAATCCGGTTCAACCGGGCTTCCGTCTCAAGGGTCACCGCATTGCAGACCAGGCGGCCAAGTGGGCGGAGCGTTTCCAGGCACGACGAAACGATCTCCGGGGTCAAACCACCACCAATGAAGATCGCGTCGGGTTTCTCGAGCCCGTCAAGCGCCGCCGGTGCAGTTCCGTCCACGAGCTGCAGGCCAGGAGTGCCCAGTGCCAGGGCATTCCGGGCGGCGAGCAACCGCCTGTCGGCACGCGGCTCGATTCCAATCGCCCGGCTATGTCGCGCGGCCCGCATCCATTCAATGGCGACCGACCCGCAACCGCAACCGATGTCCCAGAGAAGCGCCCCTCTCATCGGCATCAACCGGGCAAGGGTGACCGCGCGAACCTCGCTTTTCGTCATGGTTCCATCACTGGAGAACATGTCATCCGAAAGACCGGGAACCCGCGGGAGCAAGGCTGCATCCGACGCCGCCACGCATTCGACTGCCAGTGTATTGAAATCGGGAACGATTTGATCCCAACCCGAGGCCAGTCCCTCGAATCTCTGTTCCCGTTGCCCGCCCATCTCGGCGAGAACCGTCATCCGGCTGCGTCCGAAGCCGCGTTCCGCCAGGAAAGCCGCGATCTTCGAAGGCGTTTCCGCCCCGGTCGTCAGGATCAAGAGGCGCTGGCCGGGCTGGATGAACGCGATCATCTGCTCGACCGGCCTCCCGTGCACGGTCAGCGTCTCGACATCAGCCATGGACCAACCCATGCGAACCGCTGCCAACTGAAAGGCAGACAGGTGCGGATGAAAAGTCAATTCCGACGAATCGATCTCGCGACCGATTCGTGCGCCGGCGGAATACCAGAGAGGGTCGCCGGTCACGAGGACCACGACCCGGCGGCCCTTCAGGGAGCGTATCCGTTCGATGAGCGGGTCGAAAGGCGACGGCCAGGCGATTCGTTCGACGCCCGGAACCGCGGAAAACACATGGTGACGATCGCCGCCGATGATGACCTCGGCCGATTCGACAACCGCCCGGGTCAACGGGTTCAGGCCGTCCAGGCCGTCTTCGCCGATGCCGACAACATGTAACCATGGAGACGTCATGATGCGACCATTCCTGCTTTCTGACTAACCTGACCCTGTCCCGACGTCCGAAAGAATGGAATTCACCGCGGCAGCGGCCATGGCGGAACCGCCTCGGCGGCCTTCGAGCGTGATGTATTCGCACCCTCGGGGATTTCGCACGAGTTCTGCCTTGCTTTCGGCAGCACCCACGAATCCGACCGGGAACGCCAGTATGCTCGCCGGCCTTGGCCAGCCTTCGTCAAGGAGCTCGAGAAGATGGAAGAGAGCCGTTGGTGCATTCCCGATAACGACAACTCCCGACCCGATCCGGCCGGCCCACAACCTGACGGCCGATGCTGAACGCGTATTGCCGATTTCCTCCGCGATGGCGCGTACCCGGCTTTCGTTCAGGGTCATCACGACATCGTTTTTCGCCGGCATGAGCCTTCTCATGATACCGGCAGCGACCATCGCTGAATCGCAGAAAACCGGGGCACCGGCAGCGAGGGCATTTCTCGTCGCGGTGACAAATCCTTCCGAGCAGCAGACCGATTCGGCAATCCCGGGTTCGCCGCATGCATGGATCAGTCGCGTGACGACAGGCCTCAACTGCCGATGGAATCGGGCCAGGTCGACTTCACGTCGGATTGCCGCATAGCTCCTGGCGTAGATTTCAGCAGGAACACGCTCGTAATCGCGCCAGCCGCGGTGATCATTGACGTCATTTTCGGGACCAAAATCTGCCGATCGGGACATGTCGGTTCGCGTCACTTCTGCTCCCTCAAAACGTTCCTCGCGCTCTCCGGGCCATGAGGATGACTTGCTTGCGGATAGGGATGATGGTGGTGATCTTCGTGACCGTGGTGGTGGTGATGGCCATCGTGATCATGGTTCGCGAGGCGACATGCGCCGGTACAAAAGTCATCGCAGAGATGGCACGCTTCCACGTCCGAGCCGGGCGCCGATGCGCCCTGACCCTCGACATGGTGATGATGACTCTCTTGCGGCAGCCCGACTTCGGCCTCGAATCCCAGGACCGGGGTTCGATACTTGCACGTCGCGCAATTCGGCGGCGGAACCTCTCCCACCTGTTCGGTTGCCCGTTCGGCAAACGTCTCCAGGACCTTTGGATGGTCGTTCAGGTACCCGGCCCTGACAAACTGGATGTCCGGGTGATCGCGTGCGCACAGCTTCGTAAAACCATAGATACGATCGACAAGGATTCCGGTAAACAGAAAGTACGGGAAAACGACCACCCGCCGGTAACCCAACCGGGTGACATGCTCCAGGCATGGCTTGACCAGGGGAAACGTCACCCCGGAATACCCGACCTCGCACCAGCCGAACCCCATGCCCTCCCAGAGCATTCGCGCGATCTTGGCGACATTACCGTTTGCGTCCGGATCCGATGCTCCGCGACCGATGACAACGAGCGCTGTCTCGGCAATCGGTACGGAGCCGAAACGAAGATCTGCATCTTCGATTGTCTCCCGAATCCGGTCGCCCGCGGCCAACATCATCTTGGGGTCGACCCCGAGCTCTCGTCCGTATCGGATCTCGAGTCCGTGTTCTCTTGCGTATGCGTCGAGTACCGAAGGAATGTCGTTCTTCGCGTGCATTGCGGCGAACAACATGCCCGGTACCGCGAGAACCCGCCGACACCCCCGCTCCCGCAAGCGGTCAAGGCCCTTTCGAATCACGGGGTTCGCAAATTCCAGGTATCCGAACTCAAGATCCCACCCGGAAGGAAGGTAAGAAGGAAGGCGTTTTGCGAGCACGGCGAATTCGTCGACAGCTGCCTGGCTACGGGACCCGTGCCCGCAAAGCATGACGCCGACCGTCACGTTCCCATGCCTCGATCATCTCTCGGAGCGCCGGACGCGCGGCGTGCCGTCACCGGGAGACCGGGATTCGTGGTTTTCCGAGGCCGTTCCTGGCAGTTCGTCATGTCGCCCCGTTTTGATTCAAAATGGGGCGGAGCGGTCCTGCCACGGTGACAACCACTGGTTACGCTCCCTGGTTGGGTCAGCGCGACTCAGTGCCCCATTCCGGCCCCGAAGAACATCGTCAGGGGCTGACTATGTTCTGCCACGACAAAGAGCAATCGGAATCTCGGTCGCCTGGCCGTTCAAGGCACCCTAATGAGCTGACAGCCGCCAAGGCGGGTGGATGGTCTTTCGAATTGCCGGAACTCCCTGGACCAGGCAAACAAGCGGCAACAATCGAGTCCCGGCGCGTCCCGTCTTCTCGCGAAGGGCGGGATTGGCCTTTGAAACCCCAACGCCAACCTCTACAACGCGATCAGGCGATCCCGACCCGCCCAGACACAGCAGACCAGGCACCCGGACGAGAAAAGAATCCAATTGCCGATACCCCATGCATTCGTTCGTGCAAACCAGCCGGGACGATCTCACATGCCGACAACCGTGATCACCATCTGTGATACCTGCAAGCGAGACGGCTGGGATCCGGAAATCGACACGGTCACTGATGGAGAGCGCCTCGCCGGAAAGATCGAGAAAAAGGCTCGAGGGCAATCTTCCGTTCGCACGCGCCGGCATTCATGCCTGATGGGTTGCACGCACGGATGCAACATCGCGATCCAGGCCGAAGGGAAGTTCTCCTACGTCCTCGGGCGGTTCGAACCGACGGACGACGCCGCAAGCGGCATCGTCGAATATGCCGTGCTCCATTCCGAGAGCGGATCCGGACAGGTTCCGTTTCGGGACTGGCCATTGCCAATCAAGGGACATTTCGTCTCGCGGATTCCCCCCTTTTCGTCTGGACCTACCCGGGACCCGAAGTCTTAGGAACGTATTTTCTCCTTTTGACCGTAATGCAGGAAACCAAGGCTTTCGCGCACAGTATTTCAACGCGTGGCCACACAGTCGTGATTCGCACGAAGGGAAGTTGCGTTCAGCTGGCCAGAAACGATGGTCAGACGATATCAGTCCAGAGAGCTGCAGGGACGTACCGTGACAGATGTTTCGGATTGGTCGTGGCGATGATCACGTCGGCCCGCTCCAGGGTTGCTGCCTGCGCGGCCAAAATCACGTCGCCGTCGAGCGCGGGATCAGGTGCTGTCGGCCGACCCTGCCGACGCGCTTCAGCCCAGAAGGCAGCGGCCCGGCGCATCGCCTTGGTTTCTATGGGCAGGAATTCGACGTGTTCGATGAATGCGTCGAGCCGTGAAATGCCCGCGACTCGACGCGCCCTGATCAGTTCGCGACGCACCTCGTAGTCCGCGATTTCGGGGACAAGCACGGCCGCGCCCTGATCGAGTGCACCCACGAGCCAACGTCCGCAGGCAGCGGTCGCCGGCGACGCCTTCGGATTCGTGATCAAGCCGAAAGGTCCACTGTCGAGCAGAATCGTACGGCTCACCAACTCCGGCCCTTCAACTCCTCGGGAAAGAGTTTCCGGGCCGATAGCCTTTCCCTGTCCAAGCCTTTAACGAGACTGTCGATGGTTTCCCTTTGTTCGCCACCATCATGCTTGTCTACCCAAGTGCGGATCAGCGCGCTAACGGCCTCGGCGCGTTCCCGCGAAGCTCCCCCCTCGCGGGCCAGATTGGCGAGTTCCGGATTCTTGAGGTATAGGCCGCCCTTTGCGCAGAGCAACCAGATCGCGTTGTCGACGAAAACAACGGGCATGTCGGCGACCGTCGCAATGTCCTGTACTGCCCCCATGACGGCCAGACACGACGTTGCGGAAGAGTCCTTGGGTGGGGTTCGACCGCTTCTATCGGGCCAGTTCCGGAAGGCAACAAGCCCGAAGGAAGCCACGGCCCTTGTAAGGTGGCGGTCGGGCTTGGCCACGTCGAAGCCCAGGTTCTTCAAGGCCTCGGCCGCCAGGGTCACCCCGAAGGCCGGGAGCTTGTATTTTCCCCGGGACCCCAGGCAAAGCGCCGCCTGTTTCGCGTCTCCTTCGAGATCGCGAACGAGTGAAGTAAAGTAACTCTCCGCCGTGCCGTGAACACGGCTGTGTTCGGTCAACAGTCGAGCTGAGCCGATGAGATTGACGAGGTCTTTCTCCAGGGTCATGGAACCCGCCTTGCGGTCGAGGAACCAAGGCAAAATGCGGTCGCCGATTTCCCGGGCCCGCAATTCCGCATACGCCTTCAGGCTGAATTCCGAGAACAGCTTTGGGAGGTCCGACTGAACCCGTTCGATCTTCGACCAGTCCGTGTTATTCGACAACACGGCCATCAGGAGTCCCTTGAAGGTTTCGTCGTCGCTCCATTCCCGGCCAGCCGCCCTGGCTTCGACCGCGGCAACCTGACCGAGACTGACAACCCGGTTGCGCCAGTCCTTGAGAGAAGAGTCCAGACGGGCCTCAATATTCTGCCATAGTGCCAGTGCTTTCACCTCCCGAATCTCGCGCAGTTGCCAAATTGTCAATTCATCGTCAATTAAGCTTCTCCGCAATCCAAATACAAGGTCAGGTGCGCGGGTACTGACCTCTGCCCGTGCAAGCAATCGGCTCTTGACGTCGCCTCCGACGGTCGAATTCGTCCCCTCGTTCCTCGCTTGCGTCGATTCGCACATCGGCTACGATTGGATGTTGTTTGTCGCCTTCTGCACTCTTTCATCGGCTTGGTCTTATGTCGTCTTGAGTCCCTGGTGGTTCAGCCGCTTCTGAATGCAGCTCGGATTGTCACTTTCCCGGCTTGCGGGAATTTCGTCGAAGGTTCAAAGACCAACCCGAAAGCCGAAGTGTTGCGTGAAACAAACAACATGAAACACACGCTGTGCGTTTTTCTTTTGCTGCCGATCATTGTTCAGTTCGGCCGGCCGGTTTAGACCATCACCGCCTTGGCTCGTGGGGCACTCGCACTACTTCGTTAGTGCCGCTCTTCGAAAACGGGCGGCATGCATCGGAAAGAGTGCAAAGATGCGGTTGACAGAGAAAACAAGTGAACCGGCTGAGAGAACACGAGACGGAAGCTACTGGTTTCGCGGATGGTGGATGCTGTATCTGTCCTATCGGGGAGCGCCTGGCAAGTTGGCTGCACCAAAGTGCAAATTGCCGGGCGCGTGGAAGCGAATTCGGGCAAGAGGCATTAAGGCAATGAGGGCGGCGATTGCCTCTGTCGAAAGGCCAGGTTCGCGCCTTGGAGCAACATCGCTATTGGGTCGTGGCTTTCGAAGGGCTGTCCAACCATTATTCCAGTTCGCGCTTCGTTCGGAAGCCGACGCGGGAACTGTCCGGGCGCAGCGAACTTCTGTTCCACCGCCGTTCCCGTTACCTCCAACAGGGTTGCCATGGCAGCAATCTCTTCTTTGGCAATGCCAGTTTCTGACCTCGGGCCGTTTTCGCCATGGGCCAGGGTTCTAGACATGTGGCCGTGGCCAACATCCTGGACCCGCGCACCGTTGAGCCCGATACACTTGCTTACCTCGCGGCAAGACAATTGACCCTGCAGAATTCTTGCGACAAGGGCAGGTATGTCCGGGTTTTTCACGGCGGTGGACCGGACGCAGCAATCGCACGACACGGTGGGCACCGGGAGGACTGGATCGACCTGTCGACCGGAATCAATCCCCGCGCCTGGCCGATCCCGACACTCGCCCCCGAGTACTGGACCAGCCTCCCGGATAAAGATGATTCGGACCGATTGATCGAGGCGGCCCGCCGGCACTTGGGATTCCCCCGGCAAAGCGACGATGTCCTCGCCCCCGGAGTGTCATCCCTGATCGCACGGCTGCCGTTCATCAAGCCGCCCGGAACGGTCACTATCCGGCGACCGACGTATGGGGAATATGCGTTTGCCTTCACAAACGCGGGGTGGACCTGTCGCGAGAATGGAGACACCCAGATCATCGTTCATCCGAACAACCCGGACGGGCGGTTGAGCGACCGTGAAACGATTCAGGCAGGGCACGGCCAACTAACGATCATTGACGAGAGTTTTTGCGATACCTGTCCGGATCTGTCACATGCTGAACTTTCTTCGCACGATGGAATTGTCGTTCTCAAGGGAATCGGAATTTTCTGGGGACTCGCCGGGGTCCGCCTCGGGTTCGCTGTCTGCCTTCGTCCGCTGGCGGGCAGGATTCGGAAGCTGCTGGGACCGTGGCCCGTGTCAGGTCCCGCCGTTCAGATCGGCTTGGGATCACTCAGCGACGAGGACTGGGTCATTGATTCACGCGAGCGACTCCGGCGCGATGCCGCACGTCTCGATTCGCTCCTTTCGCGCCATGGGTTTCAATCGGTGGGCGGAACCGACCTGTTTCGCCTGTACCGTGTTCCGAACGCCACCGCCGTCCATGAGTCACTGGCACGCTATCGCATCCTGGTTCGCAAATTCGATCACGCAGGCACCTGGATTCGGTTCGGTCTCCCGGGGACGGAGGAGGATTGGTCCCGCCTTGAAGGGGCGGTCGCTTGTTTGAACTGAACGGGTTCGAAGTCCTGCTGCTTGCCTTGCTGCTTGACGCTGCCATTGGCGACCCGGCTTGGATTTGGAGACGAATTTCTCATCCTGTCGTTATCATCGGCCGCCTGGTTTCATATCTCGAGTCGACATTGAACACGGGTCAGCGCCGGCGTTTGCGAGGCATCGGCAGTGTGGCCTCGATCGGAATTTCGGCAATGCTCGTCGGTGAGGCAATTCACTGGCTGCCGGACTACGGGATCGTTGAAGTGCTCGTCGTTTCGGTTTTTCTCGCCCATCGGAACCTGGTCGATGAAGTGAAAGGCGTTGCCTCAGCACTGCGTAAATCTGTCGTGGTAGGCCGAATCCAGGTCGCCCGCATAGTCGGCAGGGACACGGACGAACTGACGACAGAGGGAATTGCCCGTGCGGCAATCGAAAGCGCCGCCGAAAACCTATCCGACGGGTTGATAGCCCCGGTCTGCTGGTTCGCGATTGCCGGGCTCCCGGGACTGCTGCTTTATAAGGCGGTTAATACCGCAGACAGCATGATCGGCTACAAGACCGATTCTCTTGCGGATTTCGGCTGGGCTGCCGCCCGGCTGGATGATGTCATGAACTGGATACCAGCACGATTGTCCGGCGGGTTGATCGCCTTGGTTCATGTCTCCGGAAGCGCCGTCTCGTGCATGCTTCAGGACGCGTCCCGACATCGTTCGCCAAACGCCGGCTGGCCTGAAGCAGCAATGGCAGCGGTGATCGGGGTTTCGCTTTCGGGCCCCCGGTACTACGGAGGCGAGTTCCTGGATTCCCCTTACGTGTATGACGCCGGGCGCAAGGACGCTTGCCCGAAGGACATTGACGCCGCGGTGCGCGTACTTTGGCGATGCTGGATAGCGCTTGTCATCGCAATCGGAGGCGTCGTCCTGATCTAAGTCACCGGACGAGCACGTTCGGTGTGGGTAAGTTATGGGTATGTTGTAACCATTCTTTCGGAACTATGGATGGATACGTCGACATGCGACTCGTGCTTTTTGTGTCCCGGTCCTATCTCCGGTATGCACTTTTCAAACCGGGCATACGAAACTTGAGCGACCGTCAAATGACGCATATATTGACGTCATCTGGCGAAACAAGGAGAGTCCGATGACTGCGCTCGACCTCTACAGTGATCCCTCCGCATTGCCGGGCTCCGAGGCCGGCAGGATTGGTATGCTGCTTGGGCTGAAAGCGCCGCAACAAATTGACGACATCGGCCTCGCCGAACGTGTCTCGAACGGGTTGCGCGTGGCCTCTGCGGAATCCCTGGCCAGTCTAGTGGGGCGGATGCATGTTGTCGGCCCCCTGATTCCGGAAGCAACGCTGAGGCGTGCAAAAAAGAACCGAAAAGCCCTCTCTCGCGAGATGAGCGAGCGACTTTACGAGGTGAGCCGAGTCCTGGATGCGGTGAGTCGGACCTATCACGGGGATAAGGCGGCAATCGCCCGCTTTCTTGAAAAACCACACAGGCTTTTGGGCGGGCACACACCACTTGAGATGGCGCAGTCCAGTTCCGCCGGAACAGAGGCCGTCATCAATATGCTGCGGCGGGCGGAGGCCGGATTCGCCGTATGACCGCACATCGGACGCTACCCGAATCGATCACTGCGTTTCGGATTGGCGATCCAAACGGCGAATATCCGATCTGGAGCGATGGGGGCGCACGGACCTGTTCCGGACGGTGGCACGAAGCTGGCGCGAGCGTCATTTATGCGTCCGAGCATTATTCGACGGCCATGCTCGAAAAGCTGGTGCATTACGACGGCGAAATGCCCCCGAACCAGCATTTTCTCGAGATCACGATCCCAGCAGGCACTTCTTACGAAGTCGCAAATGTCGATCTGATCCCAAGCTGGGCCGACCCTGCGGGGGAAACCACCCGGAGATACGGGCGGGATTGGTATCGAGAGGCGCGTTCCGCGATCCTGATCGTTCCGTCTGTCGTTGCACGGATGGAGCGCAACATCGTTTTCAATGCAGAGCATCCCAATGTTTCACAAATCAAGATCGGTCTCGAGACGCCGATCTGGTGGGATGAAAGACTGTTCGGTTAGACATTCATAATAACGATTTCCTTTTTTGCAGCTTCTGATTCCCTTTTTCCATGCCTCCCCGAAATCTTCGGACTTCTTGCTCCATCTGAACGGGCGGCGTCATTGGCGTTGTGATGCTCGATGTAGTCGTCAATCGCCGTAAAGCACCTGTCGAGCGAATTAATGATCACGTCTTTGAGCCTCACCCTTGGGAGCTTGGAGAAAAAGCCTACGACGGCATTCACCCAAAAGGCTGAGGTCGGGGTGAAGTGGAATGTCCAGTAGGGTTGTCCCTAAGCCATGCGTTGACCTCAAAGGACTTGCGGGAAGAGATGTTGTCGAGCACAATACGCACCGGAATTTCGGGCTTAATCCCGACAAGAAGTTTTCGGTCACGTTAGCGCCTCGTGCGGGAACCTTTCCCGAATTCAGTTGTTTTCACGATTCCTTTCGACCGCTTTTCATTGCGACACCAAATGCTTCCCGAATTACATTCCGATCGCCAATGTGGTTGCAGAGTATGAGAATCAATCGCGCATTGAGCGCGTTGCTCTGTTCTTCCGACAGACCGTCGTGCAGACGAATGAGTTCATCATAGAATCCGTCCGGATCATCGATGTTGCCGAACGTGTTCAGAGCGGCCGGGCTTGCCATCTTTTTCTCCTGCCTACGAGGCAACCGTCATAACGCCAGATAAAACCCGATTGATCAGGTCGATAAGGGCGAAATGAATCCCTGCCCCGGACATGGGCCGCCGTTAACATCATCTGCAACCACGTTTCGAAGGCAGAATGGCATCACCGGGTTCCTCGGCACAACTGGCAGAGAGAACTTTTTCCAGCGCGGCAATGATCTCGTCGGACGAAGCATTGAGCCAGCGCGCGGCGACATGCTGATCCGGGCGAAAAAGATATACAGCTTGGTCCGCATCTCCAACGTATCGTTCCGCAAGCAACGTCCCGTGCGCGCATTCAAGTCGCGTAATCACAAGATCTATCCCCCGGGAGTTCGCCACCCGCCTTATTCGTGACTCCGGCACATCGCTGTTGAACGCAAGAAGTTGGAAGCCTCCGGTCAACACCTCGGTCATCCAACCCACGCCGGTCGGAGCATCCACGACCGGTGCGCCAGGCCGGATCCGCAATGGCAGACCACTCCCGTCCCGGGAACTCAGGGGAGAGCCATCATAGATTGCGGGGACGGATAATCGCCCCGAATTCACCAGGGTCCTCGCAAACGGAACATGTTCGACGAGATCGAGCACCGATTCCCGGAACAAACGGCTGATGGTCGACTTCGGGGTCATGAAATCGGTCGAGCGGGTCGAATTCATGATGTTCTCGCTCGCGGCCAGCCGACGCTCGACATCGTAGCTGTCGAGAAGCGCGTCATCGGCGACACCATCAGTCACGAGCGCGAGTTTCCAGGCGAGGTTCTCCGCGTCCTGGATGCCTCCGTTGCACCCCCTTGCACCGAACGGAGACACGAGATGGGCAGAATCGCCGGCGAAGAATACACGCCCGTGTCGATAGGACGCCATGCCGCAGCACTGGAACGTGTAGACGCTGACCCATTCGATCTCGAATTCCGTGTCCGGGCCCAGCATCGCGCGAACCCTCGGGACCACGTTCTCCGGCTTGACCACCTCGGCACGGTCGATGTCCCAGCCAAGCTGAAAGTCGATCCGCCACATTCCGTCAGGTTGCTTGTGCAGCAACGCCGAATGTCCGCGGTTGAATGGCGGATCAAACCAGAACCAGCGTTCGGTCGGAAACCCGGCGTCCATGGTGACATCAACGATGAGAAAATTGTCCTCGAATACGCGGCCCTCGAATCCGAGCCCCAGCATTGACCGGACCGACGACCGGTACCCGTCGCAGGCGACCAGCCAGTCGGCTTCGAGCGCGTAGCGGCCATCGGGAGTTTCGATTTCAACGGCCACGCTGCCTTCGCCGGCGTCAATGGCAACAACCTGGTTCCTGCCGCGGATTTCGATCGGGCATCCTTCCGAAATCGCCTCCCGGATTCGCTCGAACAGGAACTTTTCGAATAAGGGTTGCTGGAGATTGATGAACGCGGGACGCTTGTGGCCTTCCTCCGGCAACAGGTTGAATTCGTAGATCTGCCTCGTATCGCGGAACACCCTGCCGACGCTCCAGACAACACCCTTTTCGACCATAGGGTCCCCGGCACCGAGCCGGTCCATGATCTCGAGCGTGCGCTTGGAAAAGCAGATGGCGCGCGACCCGGCGCCAACCCCGTCGGACTCGTCCAGAACGAGTACCGGAACTCCCCTGAGGCCGAGGTCGAGTGCGAGCGCCAGGCCGACGGGACCTCCTCCGACAACGATGACCGGATGCCGACGAGGATGCGGAGCGTCCTGGTCCGGAGACCGCCGGTATGGGTAAAGCGTGAACGCGATTTCGTAGCCGGGTCGCTTCACGGCCGTGTTCCCCGATCGATCATTCCCGACCGTACCGATTCCGAAGGCTTCAGCCCTGCAGGGCTTCCCACATTTCGAGATCCCGCGCCGCCGTCCAGATTCGCGGCGTGTCGATCCCGCGCGCTTCGTCGAATGCGCGCGACACGTTGAACGGCAGACAGTGTTCGTAGATCGCGTAATCGGCGAATTTCGAATCGCATTCTTCGCGAACCGCGTCCCAGGCATCCTTCAGGGACCCGCCCCGCGCCGCCACTCGGGCCGCCGGCAGGTAGGTCGAGCGAAGGAATTCGCCGGTGCTCTCGATCCCGGCCCGGACCTGGTCACGTCCGACAAGCGCCGCGCCCCGGCCGGGCGCAACGGAAAGCGGCCTGTAGGCGTCAACGGCCGCCAGCGTGCCGCCCCAGTCGCTGAAATGTCCATCCCCGCAGTAACAGGCCGACTTGAACTCCACGATGTCGCCCGTGAACATGACCTGCTCATCGGGAACCCAGATCACGATGTCCCCGGCCGTGTGCGCCCGCCCGAGATGCATGAGTTCGACCCGGCGGTTGCCGAGGAAAACGGTCATCGCGTGCGAAAATGTCGTCGTCGGCCACGTCAATCCGGGAATCGACTCATGCCCTTCGAACAGCCGCGGAAATCGCTGGAACTCGCTGTCCCAGTCTTCCTGCCCGCGTTCGACAACCATGGCCCGTGCCGTGTCCGACATGATCACTTGCCTGGCCTGGTAAGCCGAGGCGCCGAGTACCCTGACGGCATGGTAATGGGTGAGCACGAGATGGGTTATCGGCTTGTCGGTCACGCTCCGGATCCGGTCAATGACCATTTCCGCCAGCCTGGGGGTCGCCTGGGCCTCCACGACCATGACCGCGTCATCGCCGATGATGACGCCGGAGTTTGGGTCGCCTTCCGCCGTAAATGCCCAGAGGTCCCGGCCGACCTCCGTAAAGCTGATGGTCTTGGCTCCGAGGTCTCCTTGCGACGCAAATGCTTTGGCCATTCTCTTTCCGTCCTGTTGCTCTCTTCTACGTGGTCAAGGTCATCTCCGGTCAGGGGGCCGAAGTCGTGGCGAGTTAGTTGCCGAGACCGGGATATTCGATGGCAGGCAATACGGTTCCGTCGCAGGAGCCGAAACCCACTCTGAAGCCCTTCCCCTGTGCCCGGCCCGTCATGCTCACGCGATCGCCGTCCTCGAGAAAAACCCGGGTCCCGCCTTCCGCGAGGCCGACGCGTTCCTTGCCGCCCCAGGCCAGTTCAAGAAAACTCCCCCTGTTTTCGGGGTTGGGTCCGGAAATCGTGCCGGAGCCGATCAGGTCGCCCGTGCTCATCCGGCATCCACTCGAACTGTGGTGGCAGATCTGCTGGGCAGGTGAAAAGTAGAGTTCCCGGAAATTGGTTCGCGTAAGCGTCGTGTCGGCGGCGGCACCATCCGGGCGAAGGGTCACCTCCAGGTCGATGTCGAACATCATCGGTCCGGGTTCACGGAGATATGGCAGGAGTTCCCGGTCGCGTTCCGGCCCCGAAACCCTGAACGGTTCCAGCGCGGCCGGGGTGACGATCCAGGGGCTGATCGTGGTTGCCGTCGCCTTGGCCTGGAACGGGCCCAGGGGCCGGTATTCCCAGGTCTGGATATCGCGCGCGGACCAGTCATTCAGCAAGACGTATCCGAAGATCATCGTCTCCGCCTCCGCCACGCTGACCGGTCGGCCCATGGCCGACGGCAATCCGACGACGGCACCCATTTCCAGTTCGAAGTCGAACCGGCGACAGGGGGCAAACTCCGGCGCATCACGTCCAGGCGGTTTGAGCTGTCCCCAGGGGCGGCGAACCGGTGTGCCGGAAACCACGACGGTCGAGGCACGGCCATTGTATCCGATGGGCATGTGCAGCCAACTGGGAGGCAAGGCGTTTTCGGCCCCTCTGAACATCGTTCCGACATTCGTCGCATGGTGCCGCCCGGAATAAAAGTCTGTGTACTCGGCGACGACAAACGGCAGGTGGAGATCAACATCCGCCAGCGGAAACATGGCCCGGGAGGCGGCCGCACGATCGGTTTCCGGTCCATCGGCCGCCAACAACTCGCGGAGACGCGACCGAAAGTCCTGCCAGGCCCGGGGACCGCACGCCATGAAGTGGTTCCACGCGGGTTGCACCAGGGCATTCTCCGCGCCAGCCGGTGCCTTGACTACCTGCTCTTGCGCCAGCGCGGTGATGTCCAGGACAGCATCGCCTATGGCAATCCCGAGTCTTCGCCCGGATCCCGGCGCATTCCGGCGGGAAAACACTCCGTGCGGAAGGTTGTTGAGCGGGAAGTCCGAATTTTCCTGGTTTGCGCTTTCGACCCAGGACAGTTCAATCATCTCGCCATCTCCATGTTCAGCGGATTCCGTGATCGGCCAGTGATCAAGGATCAGGGACAGGTTCCCGCGGCATCAATTCCGGACGCAACCGGATGTCCTGCCCTCTCCATCCTTTGGCGTCACGCGGCCGGGGCTTACTTGAGGCCCGGTGTTCCGTCAAACTTTCGCTCCAGCCCTGACCAGCAGTCCGCGTAATCCTTTTGCAGGGCCGCCGTCTCGGCGGCAAACCGGGTCAGCTGTTGCGGAAACCGGGTTTCGAACATGAAGCTCATTGTGTTGGTCAGTTTGACCGGGTCCCAACTCTCGGTGGTCGCCTTTTCGAATGCGTCCCGGTCGGGTCCGTGGGGCAGCATGCAGTTGTGCAGGCTGATTCCTCCCGGCACGAATCCTTCGGGCTTTGCATCATAGACACCGTAAATGTTGCCCATGAATTCCGACATGATGTTCTTGTGATACCATGGAGGCCGAAAGGTGTCCTCCTGGGGCAGCCATCGTTCAGGGAAGATCACGAAATCGATGTTGGCCGTGCCTTCTTCGGCCGTAGGTGCCGTCAAGACCGTGTAGATGGATGGATCCGGGTGATCGAAACTGATCGCGCCAACCGGCGAGTAGGTCCTGAGATCATACTTGAAGGGCGCGTAGTTCCCGTGCCACGCCACGACATCGAGCGGTGAATGGTCGATTTCCGAAACGTGGAACGCGCCGCACCACTTGATCCAGATCCTGCACGGTGACTCCTTGTCCTCGAACGCAGCGACAGGCGTCTTGAAGTCACGAGGATTGGCCAGGCAATTCGCCCCGATCGGGCCTCTCCCTGGAAGGGTAAACCTCGCCCCGTAGTTCTCGCAGACGAATCCGCGGGCAGTGTCGTCCAGGAGGCCGACCTTGAATACCATGCCCCTCGGCAGAATGCAGACTTCGAGCGGCTCAAGTTCAATGATGCCGAACTCGGTGAAGATCTCCACACGGCCATCCTGCGGAACCACCAGCAGCTCGCTGTCGGCAGAGTACATGTAATCGTCGTCCATGGACTCGTTGGCGAGATAGACATGGCTCGCCATCCCGACCTGGGTATGCACGTCGCCGGCCGTCGTGACCGTCCGCATCCCGGTCAGGAAATTGACCGGCTCGCCCGGAAACTCGACCGGGTCCCAGCGATACTGTCCCAGGGAAATCACGTCCTCGACCACGTGCGGCGCGGTCTTCCAGAACGGGATGCCGACCTTCCTGAACCGCCCGACATGGCGGACGGACGGACGGATTCGATAAAGCCAGCTCCGCTCGTTCTTCCCGCGCGGCGCCGTGAACGGCGACCCCGACAACTGTTCGGCATACAGGCCGTAGTTCACCCGCTGGGGGCTGTTCCTGCCCTGCGGCAAGGCCCCGGGCAAGGACTCCGTTTCGAAGTCATTTCCGAACCCGGGCATGTACCAGGGGACGGTCCCCATGGATGACGTATCCCGAAAAACCCCGGACTCGATGGTGGATTGCCTGTTCATGGCGTCACACTCCCCAACAGGATATGCACGATTGGACCCCGACGGGTTCGGCGCATGCATATCGTTGCAATTGCAACGAAGTCAAGGTAAATCGACTCCGTTCGGGTTGTCGCACACCGGACGGGACGCATGGAAAGGCCGGCTCCGTGGCTGACTTTCGACTTGATGACTTCTTGCCCTGGCAACTGGCGGAGTTGGCGGATCGGGTGAGCCGCGGCCTCTCCGGCCTCTACCGGGATAAGTTCAGAATCTCGGTGGCCGAGTGGCGCGTTGTCGCTCATCTCAGCCAGGCCGAAAAGGTCAGTGTCAGGGAAATTCATGCCCGCGTCAGGATGGGAAAGTGGCAGGTCTCGCGCGCGGCCCAACGCCTCGAATCGCGCGGATATATCCGCAAGCGAACGGGAAGAACCGACCGGCGCCTGGTCGAGTTGTCCCTGACTCCGAAAGGACGGGCGATGGTGAACGAGATCATCCCGCTGGCACTCGAGTACGAAAAGGAACTGCTGGCCCGGGTCTCGGGAAAACGGGAGGCCAAGGACCTGATCAGGTCCCTTCTCAGGAGCATGGAGGCATCGAATTGAATATTGTCCTGTACGATTACTGGCGATCATCCGCAGCATACCGCGTCCGGATCGCGTTCAACCTGGCCGGCTTGCCATACCAATCCGTGCACCTCGATCTTCTCGCGGGCGAGCACCGGAGTCCCGGGCATCTGGAACGCAATCCGCAGGGCCTTGTTCCTGTCGCGGAAATAGACGGGCATGTATTCACCCAGTCGCTTGCCATCATCGAATACCTGGATGAGGCCGGGCATTTCCCCTTCTTGCCCGAGGACCTCCTGGGACGCGCGCGGGTGAGGGCGATCAGCTACGTGATCGCAATGGAGACGCATCCGGTCTGCAACCTCTCTGTCGCGAAACACGCCGAGGATTCCTCCGGAGGTCACATCGCGATGAAGGACTGGATGGAAAGATTCATTCCGCGAAGTCTTGAAGCGCTCGAAGCCATGGTGGCTGAATCGGGCGGCCATTGTTTCGGGGACCGGATCACGATGGCCGATGTCTGCCTGGTTCCGCAAGTCTACAATGCGCGGCGCTGGAAGCTCGATCTCGACCGCTATCCTTCGGTTTCGCGGATTTCGGAGCGCCTCGAGACCCACCCGGCCTTCCGCGATGCCCATCCGGACCTGTTCCGGCCGTAAGGCTGGGAGGCGGCACGACGCACCGGCTGTCCGGACAGTGGCAGTCGCTCGCCGCGCATGAGCGGGGCTCTCACCGGAATGCCTGCGACCGATCTCGTGTCGTGCGGACGCCTTCCGGTCCCCACGGGATTCCGCTCGCTTCGGCCGGCAACTTGAGAATCCGAACGGAACGCCAAAGTTTACCCGCTCCGTTTCGCTCAGATCGATTCGATGTCGACGCCCGAGACATTTGCCGATGAAACAAGGCCCCTGACAAACCGCCGGGCCTCGCGGGTCCAGGACGCCTTCTCGAGAGCTTCGGCGATCCTGGGACGTACGACGTCGAAGGGGAGCTTTCGGCCCCGAACGCGATCTTCCAGCCGGATGATGTGATAGCCGTACCGGGATTCAACCGGCTTCCCGGTCATTTCCCCGGGACTCAGTTCCTCAAGTACGGCTTCGAACTCGCTCACCGTGTCGCCTGACGAAATCTGCCCGAGGTCTCCGCCTGACCTGCCGGAAGGACAGGAACTCATTTCACGCGCCAACTCGCCGAATCGCTCGGGAGCTTCCTTCAGGGTTTTCATGGCGGAATCCGCGCGGCGGGAAGCATCGCGACGCTTGTCGGAATCTTCGGGCTCGGCGGCAAACAGGATATGGGCCGCCTTGTACAACGTCGGCGCCCGGAAACGATCCGGTTCGGATTCGTAAACGTCGCGTATCCTGTCCTCGGTCGGCTCCTCGGGGCAGACGCAATCCTCGATCAGCGCCCGGATTCGGGCCTCGGCGTCCGATTCCCGCCGCCCCGGACCCATGCTCCCGGGAACGGCCCGAATTCCCCTGCGATCGGCCTCCGCCAGCAGGAGTTTCCGCACGACCAGGGCTCTCGCCGCCTTTCGCCATGCCGTACCGGGTTTTCCCGCGGGCGCCGAATGATGCTGGGCTTCAGCGGCAATTTCCGCTTGCGTGATAACCTGCCCGTCAACGGTAACATCGCTCACCAAGGCATTCGGCATGTGTCGGCCCGTCCGTCCGGTCATTCCGGCACGCGGCCACGACCGCCGGGATGCCCGGGTTTTTCCGTCGCCCTATCTTTCGGCACCGCTCCGTCGGGACCGCACGACCTGGTAACCCGGCCTGAACAGGTATCGGACCGGAACCGAAAGCATGTGAACCAGCCTGGTAAAGGGGAACAGCAGGAATATGGTCAGGCCCAGGAACAGGTGCAGCTTGAAGATCCAGTGGGCGCCGGAGATGTAGTCCGCCGCAGCCAGGTCGAAGGTGAATATTCCCTGGGACCAGGCCATGAACTTGACCATTTCGCTCCCGTCCAGGTGTTGCCCGGAAACGGGGATCGTCGCGAGCCCCAATGCCAGCTGGACCAGGAGAATCACGAGAACGCCAATGTCGGCAAAACTGGAATTCCTCCGAATCCTCGGATCCGACAACCTGCGGTGAAGCAGGATCGCCCCGCCGATGAACGCGATGACTCCAGCCACGCCGCCCACGACCATTGCGAGGATCTGCTTGGCGCCGTGGCCGATACCGATCGCGTCGAAAACCTCGATTGGCGTGAGAAGTCCGACCAGGTGCCCGAAGAAGACGATGATGACGCCGACATGGAACAGGACGGATCCAAGCACGAGCTGGCGCCGCCGCAGGAGTTGGCTGGAAAACGACTTCCACGTGAACGGGTCCCGCTCGTAGCGGACGATACTCCCGACCAGGAGAACGGACAGGCAGATATACGGATAAATCCCGAATACGAACTCATGCATTGTTCAGATCCTCCGGGCTCGGGCCAGACCCGTGGGAGCCGGGCTTTGCCGGCGGGTCCATCCGGGCGAGAATGTTGCGAACCTCCGGGCAGCCGGCGTTCGGGTCGGGTCCGAACGTCACTTCGCTCTCCTCCCAGGCGCGATCAAGGGCCTCCAGGTCGTTTCCGTCCGGGTCCGGCGCGGCGATCAGGTCTGCAACCATTTTCCTGCTCACGGACTGTCCCGACAGCTTGACCAGGGCCGAGAACACCGAGGCATAGGGACTCGAACGTCGTGAAAGCCTCCTGGCCAGGGCCTCGAAAATGTAAGCCGCATCGGCAAGCACGTCTCGAGCCTCGGAGGCCGGACGTGTCGACAGGTATTCCAGCAACACCGGCAGGTGATCCGGAAGTTCGTTCGTCGATGGTTCAAATCCGGCCGAGCGGTACGATTCCAGCAGGCTGACCATCGCACTGCCGCGATCGCGGCTCTCGCCGTGGACATGCTCGAACAGGTTCAACGAGAGTGACCGGGAGCGGTCGAACAGGTCAACGAACTGTTCCTGCAGCACCCAGACATCGGAGGTCTGCATGACCGACAGCAATCTGTCGATTCGCCCGAATTCTCTCCGGCCCAGCCGCCGGTCGCCACCCACGACCTCGCGGATCTTTCCAACCGCTTCCTGGAGTTCGGTCGTCGGATAGCTGAGCAACAGCGAGAATGACTTGAGCGTCAGGTCCATCAGCGCGCGTCCTGGGGCAGCACGAGCGGTTGGGTTCCCTTCCCACCGAAGAGAGAGCCGATCGTCATTCCGGTCGAACAGCGGTTGCCGTCGGTAAAACCGCAACCTCCCCTGAGTTGATGTGCATCCTCCACGGTCTCCCGATGCGTGGTCGGAATCACGAACCTGTCCTCGAAATTCGCGATCGCCATGGTTGCATACATGTCTTCAATAACCGCGCCCGTCAGCCCGACCCGCTCGGCAATTCCCTCGTCGATCACGTCTTCGACCGTCCGGGCACGCATGTACGCGCGCATCGCCAGCATGCGCTCGAGCGCGCTGACGATCGGCGCTTCATCCCCCGCCGTCAGCAGGTTCGCCAGGTAGCGAACGGGTATTCTGAGCGCATGCACGTCGGGCAGATCGCCGTCAAAACCGATCATTCCCGTTTCTGCCGCGTTCTGGATCGGACTCAGCGGCGGGATGTACCAGACCATGGGCAGAGTGCGGTATTCCGGGTGCAGCGGAAACGCGACCTTCCAGTCCATGGCCATTTTCCAGACGGGAGACCGCTTCGCCGCTTCAAGCCATTCGGGCGGCACCCCGTCGGCGAGCGCGGTCCTCTGGACGTCCGGATCGTTCGGATCGAGAAAGATGTCCAGTTGGGCCTGGTAAAGATCAGCCTCGTTTTCGACCGACGCGGCCTCGTGGATGCGGTCGGCATCGTAGAGGATCACGCCGAGATAGCGGATCCTGCCGACGCAGGTCTCCGAGCAGACCGTAGGATTCCCCGACTCGATCCTCGGGTAGCAGAACGTGCACTTCTCGGACTTCCCGGTACTCCAGTTGTAATACACCTTCTTGTAGGGACAGCCGGAAACGCACATGCGCCATCCCCGGCACTTTTCCTGGTCGATCAGGACGATCCCGTCTTCCTCGCGCTTGTAGATCGCACCCGACGGGCAACTCGCGACGCATGACGGGTTCAGGCAATGTTCGCATAACCTCGGCAGGTACATCATGAAGGTGTTTTCGTACTGGCCGTAGATTTCCTTCTGGATTCCCTCGAAATTGCTGTCCTGGCCGCGTTTCTCGAATTCGCCGCCGAGAATTTCCTCCCAGTTCGGACCCCATTCGATCTTGTCCATGCGTTCTCCCGACACGACCGAACGCGGCCTTGCCGTGGGGAAGGCTTCCATTTCCGGCGCGGATTGAAGATGGCTGTAGTCGAAATCGAACGGTTCGTAGTAGTCGTCGATTTCAGGAAGATCCGGATTGCCGAAGATATTGGCGAGAATTCTCCATTTCGCGCCCTGGCGCGGGTGGAGCTTCCCCGATTTCGTTCGTACCCAGCCGCCTTTCCATTTCGACTGGTCCTCCCAGTTCTTCGGATAACCGATTCCCGGCTTGGTCTCGACATTGTTGAACCAGGCGTATTCCACGCCTTCACGCGTCGTCCACACGTTCTTGCAGGTGACCGAGCACGTATGGCACCCGATGCACTTGTCGAGATTCAGAACCTTACCGATTTGCGCGCGAATTTTCATGCCGCGGCCTCCTTCGCCGAAACGGGACGATCCAGCCAATCGATGTTCCGGATCTTTCTGACGACCACGAATTCATCGCGGTTCGAGCCAACCGTACCGTAATAGTTGAAACCGTAACTCTGCTGGGCATATCCGCCGATCATGTGCGTGGGCTTGACGGTCGCCCGGGTCACGGAGTTATGGATTCCGCCCCGTTTCCCGGTCATCTCCGACCCCGGCGTGTTCACGATCTTTTCCTGGGCGTGGTACATGAACACGGTCCCCTGCCGGATTCGCTGGGAAACGACCGCACGGGCCGTCAGTGAACCGTTCACATTGTAGCATTCCACCCAGTCGTTGTCCTGAATGTGCGCCGCCCTGGCATCGGTCTCCGAGATCCAGGCAACGGGGCCTCCCCGGTTCAGCGTCAGCATCAACAGGTTGTCCGAATAGGTCGAGTGAATCCCCCATTTCTGGTGCGGCGTGATGAAGTTCAGGATCACGTAAGGCAGGCCATCCTTCCTGGTCGCGTCTTCCGCCGAGGTGATCGTCTTCAGGTCGACGGGCGGACGGTGCGTGCACAGGGCTTCGCCGAAAGCGAGCATCCACGGGTGATCCTGGTACAGCTGCTGCCGGCCTGTCAGTGTTCTCCACGGGATCAACTCGTGCACATTCGTGTACCCGGCATTGTAGCTGACATCCTCGCTCTCGATGCCCGACCATGTCGGCGACGAAATGATCTTGCGCGGCTGGGCAGCGACGTCGCGGAAGGTGATCCGGCGGTGTTCGACCGATGAGGCAAGGTGAACATGGTCCTTGCCGGTGACCTTGCCGAGCGACTCCCATGCCTTGACGGCAACATGGCCGTTGGTTTCCGGCGCAAGGGCAAGGATGGTCTCGGCGGCGTCAATATCGGAAACGATCCTGGGGCATCCGGCGGTCGTTCCGCCCTTCCACACTCCGTTCATCTCCCTCAGCCGGTCGACTTCATCGTTCGTGTTCCAGGAAATTCCCTTGCCACCGTTCCCGATACTTTCGAGCAGCGGTCCAAGCGAAACGAACCGCTCGTAGAGCGCCGGATAGTCCCGTTCCACCGCGACGAATCCTGGAGCCGTCTTTCCCGGAATGACTTCGCACTCGCCTTTCTTCCAGTCGAGCGGATTGTTCTGTGCGAGTTCGCCCGGCGTGTCATGAAGAATCGGCACGGCGACGACATCGGTTTCCTGCCCGAGTATCTCGGGCGCGACCTCGGAGAATTTCCGGGCGATCGACTTGAATATCTCCCAGTCGGACCTGGACTCGTAGGCAGGATCGACAGCGGCTTGAAGGGGGTGGATGAACGGGTGCATGTCGCTGGTATTGAGATCGTTCTTCTCGTACCAGCTCGCCGTTGGCAGGACGATGTCCGAGTAGACCGCCGTCGTCGACATCCTGAAGTCGATACACACGAGCAGGTCGAGTTTGCCCTGCGGCGCCTCGTCCCGCCACCTGGCCTCTTTCGGCAGCGGTTTTCCCTCGGCGCGCAAGTCATCGTTCATGAGGCCGTGATCGGTGCCGAGCAGGTGTTTCAGGAAATACTCATGCCCCTTGCCGGAAGAACCGAGCAGGTTCGACCGCCACACGAACAGGTTGCGCGGCCAATTCTCCGGTGCATCGGGATCCTGGCACGACATTTCGAGTTCGCCCGACCGGAGCCGCTCGCTGACAAACGGGCCGATCTCCTTCCCGGCGGCCTTCGCCGCCCTGGCGACGTCCAGGGGGTTGGTTCGGAGCTGGGGCGCCGACGGCAGCCAGCCCATTCTCTCGGCCCTGATGTTGTAGTCGATGAGGCTGACGTTCCAGTCCCCGTCGGGAGCAGTCGGCGACAGGATTTCCGAGACGTCGAGCGATTCATAGCGCCACTGGTCCGTATGGGCGTACCAGGCCGAGGTCGAATTCATCTGGCGCGGGGGACGGTTCCAGTCGAGCGCGAATGCGAGCGGCAGCCATCCCGTTTGCGGACGCAGTTTTTCCTGGCCGACATAGTGGCTCCACCCGCCTCCGGACTTCCCGATGCACCCGCACATCACCAGCATGTTGATGATGCCCCTGTAGTGCATGTCCATGTGGTACCAATGGTTGAGCCCGGCACCGAGAATCACCATGGAACGGCCCTCGGTCTGCTCGGCGTTCAGGGCAAACTCCCGTGCGACCATTTCGATGAGTTTCTGGTCCACCCCGGTGATTCTTTCGGCCCAGCACGGCGTGAACGGGATGTCGTCCGTGTATTCGCCTGCCGTCCATTCGCCGCCCAGGCCCCGGTCGAGCCCGTAATTCGCGCAGAGCAGGTCGAATACGGTGGCCACGAGGACGTCCTCACCGCCAATGCGCAGGCGTCGCGCGGGGATGTTCCGGCAGAGAACCGACGGCACGGAATCGCTCTCCTCGCCGAAATACGGGAATCCCACTTCGACAACGGCGTCGTGATCGCCTTCGGCGGCCAGCGTCTTCGCCAGGTCGACCTTCCGGCCTCCCGCCAGGTTTTCGAGGTTCCACGTCCCGCTTTCACCCCAGCGGAATCCTATCGAGCCATTGGGTGCAACGATGTCGCCCGATGCGGCCTCGACTGCCAATGTCTTCCATTCCGGATTGTTGCTTTCGCCGAGATCGTCCTCAAAATCGCCGGCTCTCAGGAAACGCCCGGGAACGTGCTTTCCGTCTTGCCCCTCGAGCCGGACAAGCATCGGAAAATCGGTGAAGCGCCTGCAGTAGTCGTCGAAATAGGGAACCTGGCGATCAAGGTGGAACTCCTTCAGAATGACATGGCCCATGGCCATCGCCAGCGCGCAATCCGTACCCTGTTTCGGCGCCATCCAGACATCGCTGAACTTTGCAGCTTCCGAGTAGTCCGGGCAGACGACCACGGACTTCGTACCCTTGTACCGGGCCTCCGTGTAGAAATGGGCGTCGGGCGTTCGCGTCTGCGGGACATTTGATCCCCAGATCATCAGGAATCCGGAGTTGTACCAGTCCGCGCTTTCGGGGACATCCGTCTGTTCACCCCAGGTCATCGGCGAGGCAGGGGGAAGGTCGCAGTACCAGTCGTAGAAGCTCATGCATACGCCGCCGAGGAGGCTCAGGTAGCGTGATCCCGCGGCATAGGAGACCATCGACATCGCGGGGATCGGCGAGAATCCGAAAACACGGTCAGGTCCGTAATTGCGGGCGGTCCATGCATTCGCCGCCGCGATCATTTCGACCGCCTCATCCCAACTGGCGCGGACGAAGCCGCCCTTGCCCCTTCCCGAGACATAGGCCTTGCGCGTGCCGGGATCGTCCTGGATCGCCGCCCAGGCCTTTGCAGGGCTCAGGGAATCGCGAAGGAGGCGCCACCTTTTCAGCAGGGAACTCCGGACGAGCGGCGTCTTGACCCGATTGCCCGAGTACAGGTACCAGCTGTAACTCGCCCCGCGAGAGCATCCCCGCGGCTCGTGGTTAGGGAGATCCGGACGGGTCCTCGGGTAATCCGTCACCTGGGTTTCCCAGGTGACGATTCCGGACTTGACGTAGATGTTCCACGAGCAGGATCCCGTACAGTTGACTCCATGGGTCGAACGTACGACCTTGTCGTGTTGCCAACGGCTTCGATAGACGTCTTCCCAGTCCCGGCTTTCGCGCGTGACCTCGCCACTGCCTCCGGCGAATGTCTCGAGTCGCTTGGGCTGGAGAAAGTTCATCCTGTCGAGCAAGTGGCTCATTGCTGGTTTCCTCCTGCTTCAGAAGCGTCGGATCCGGGGAACCGTCAGTGGCTCAGCACGGCACCGGCGCTCCTTTTCGCGAATAGTAACCCCAGGTGATGGCGAGGCAAACGGCGTAGAACATACCGAAAACCCAGAGTGCCGCATCCGGGCCGCCCGTCAATCCGATCGAGGTTCCGTAGGATTTCGGAATGAAGAACGCGCCATAGGCGGCAATAGCCGAAGTGAAGGCAATGATTGCCGCGCTTTCCCGTTCCGACTCCCGTCGTGCGTCCCTGTCCCCGAGTTGCGGCTTGAGCCGGGCAATCTCCTGCCGGACGATCGTCGGAATCATCTGGAACGTCGACGCGTTGCCGACACCCGTCAGGAAGAACAGTGCCATGAAACACGCGAAGAATCCCGCGAAATTTCCTCCTGCACCATTTTCCGGGAGAAAATAGAGGACGCCAAGGACAGCGACGATCATGCCGAGAAAGGTCCAGAACGTCACCCGTCCACCGCCGTAGCGGTCCGAAACCCACCCGGTCGCGGCGCGGCTGAGCGCTCCGACCAGCGGTCCGAGAAACGCGTAGGACAAGGCATCCGCTGCCGGAAACTGGGTCTTCATGAGCAGCGGAAATCCGGCCGAATAACCGATGAACGAACCGAATGTGCCGGTATACAGAATACACATCACCCAGTTGTGCTTGCGCCGGAAAATGACGGACTGCTCGCGGAACGACGCTTTCGCATCGGCAATGTCGTTCATTCCGAACCACGCCGCCACGGTCGAAACCACGATGAAGGGAACCCAGATGAACCCGGCATTCTGGATCCAGATGGTGTCGCCGTCAGGCAGGGCCTGCGGACCGCCGCCAATGGCCCCGAAGATTCCGGTCACGATGACCAGCGGCACGACGAACTGCATGACCGATACGCCAAGGTTTCCGAGCCCGGCGTTCAGGGCGAGCGCGTTTCCCTTGGTTGCCCTCGGAAAGAAATAGGCGATATTCGCCATCGACGAAGCGAAATTCCCGCCACCCAGTCCGCACAGCAGGGCAAGCAGGAGGAAAACGGCATAAGGTGTTTCGGGATTCTGCACCGCCACCCCGATTCCCAGTGAAGGGAGCAGCAGCGACGCCGTCGACAACGTCGTCCATCTCCTGCCCCCGAACAAGGGGATCATGAAACTGTAGAAAATCCGGAGAGTCGCGCCGGACAGTCCGGGAACGGCCGCGAGCCAGAACAACTTGCCGGTCGAGTAGTCGAAGCCGATCGCCGGAAGCTTGGCGACGACGATCGACCAGACCAGCCAGACACTGAAGGCCAGCAGCAGGCACGGGATCGATATCCACAGGTTCCGGTTTGCGACAGCCTTTCCCGTGGATTGCCAGAATTCGGGATCGTCGGGCCGCCAGTCGGTCAGCGTGCGGCCTGGCTTCGCTTCGGTGTTCATGGATGAGGCTCCTCGGGTACGTCAGACAGGTACCGTTCTTCTGCAAGCGCCGGATAGCGCCTGAGTTCCATCAGCCTGATCGCGGCATGCATCCACACGGTGGATACTCCGACAATCGCGAATAGCAACATGAAGGGAACGGTCCAGATCCCCGTGACATCAAGCAGGACTCCGAACATGATCGGCAGGACGAAACCGCCCAGTCCGCCGATCATTCCGACAAGCCCGCCGACGGAACCGACATGATTGGGATAATAGACGGGCACATGCTTGTAGACCGCCGCCTTGCCCAGGCTCATGACGAATCCAAGTATCGCCGACAGAACAACGAAGGCGCCCAGCGATACGCCGATTTCGAACGTGATCGGCCCGTGAATTCCGCTCACCGAATAGCTGGTTTTCGGGTAACTCATGATGAACAGGCAGACCAGGGATACGATGAACGTCAGGTACATGACGAATCGCGCGCCCCACCGGTCCGACATCCAGCCGCCGAGCGCCCGGAAGACGGAACCGGGCAACGAGTAGAGGCCTGCCAGGACACCGGCCGTCGTCAGTTCGAGACCATATGCGCCGGTATAATACCTCGGCAGAAACGAGGCCAACGCGACGAAGCCCCCGAATACGAAAAAGTAATACGTCGAAAAACGCCAGACCTGGATGTACTTGAGCGGCTCCAGCTGGGCGGAAGCGGGGATGATCCGGCCACCAATTCTCTTCCGCTCGGCCTCCACCGGATCCGTTTTCGCAAGCAGGTAGAACCCGACCGCCGTCAACAGGAGAACGCCGGCGTATACCTGGGCGGTAACTTCCCAGCCAAAGGCAACGACCAGGAATGGTGCGGCAAAATTCGTAATTGCGGCGCCGACGTTGCCAACCCCGAAAATCCCCAGTGCGGTTCCCTGGCTCTTGGATTCGAACCATCGCGAGACGTATGAAACGCCGACGATGAAAGACCCCCCGGCCAGTCCCAGTCCCAGCGCCGCCAACAGGAACATCGGGTAGGTTTCCACGGTCGTCAGCAACCATACGGCGACCGCTGTCAGGACCATCTGGAGCGGGAACACGATTCGGCCGCCATACTGTTCGGTCCATACGCCGAGAAATATCCGGCTGACGGAACCGGTCAGCACCGGCGTGGCCACGAGCAGGCCGAACTCGGTATCCGACAGGCCGAGGTCCGTCTTGATCTTGACCCCGATGATCGAAAAGATCGTCCAGACGGCGAAACAGACTGTAAAGGCCAGCGTTGCCAGACCGAGTGCCCTGGTCTGCTCCTCCGGCCGAAACCGATCACCCATTTCCATTCTCTCCACCTGGTTCGCCCTCGTCCGGAGGCCCGCCGAAGTTCCGCTCAGCGTCGTGACGGATGGTCACGTTCAACTGCCGCAGGGGAAGGAGCGGACAGGCAAACACAGACCGATCCGGAACATCCTTAGCGTGTATTCACGTTGTGCAACACACCAACGGTGCCCGGCGTGGATTTCTCTGTCCTGCCGCGGATTTTCGTGTCGTGTGCCGGGAAAGTCAAGGAATTTGGCCGTGCCCGGCGAGGAATTTCCCCGAGCGTCCTGGACTGCGCCGCGGCGCGGCGCGGCGACACGCCCGCGATCGATCGGATCGCTCGTTGCCCGGCCGGGGCAAACGTGCCTTGGTACTGCGATTCACCCGTGTCCGTCGAATTTGCCCGTGCAATCAGAAAACGTGGCATGTACAGGATCGGGTCATCGAAGGACGCTGGCGGGTTGCGGCGTCGTTCTTCTCGGGAAAGTCACGCCCGGCGTACTGAAACGGGGGAAGGTAAATATGCAGGATGTTTACGTGATCGGCGCACGCCGTACGCCCATTGGCGGGTTCCAGGGTGCGCTCTCGGATATTCCTGCCGCCGAACTCGGCGGCATTGCAACCGCGTCCGCCCTCGAAGACGCTGGAATCGGGCCAGGCGAAGTCGAAGAGATCATCATGGGTTGCGTCCTTTCGGCCGGCCAGGGGCAGGCTCCGGCCCGCCAGGCGGGATTTCACGCCGGACTCGGCGAAGATGTACCGGCGACGACGGTCAACAAGATGTGCGGGTCGGGAATGAAAACCGTGATGTGCGCGCACGATCAGATTTCCCTCGGGCGGAATGACGTCATTGCCGCGGGCGGAATGGAAAGCATGTCCCGGGCGCCGTACCTCTTGACCAGGATGCGCGGTGGCGCGCGGCTTGGCCACAGCCAGGCCACCGACCACATGTTTCTCGACGGCCTGGAGGACGCCTATGAACCGGGACGGCTCATGGGAACCTATGCCGAGGATTGCGCGGAGGCATTCCAGTTCTCCCGCGAACAACAGGATGGCTACGCGCTGTCATCTCTCGACAGGGCACTGAAGGCGCAGTCGGAAGGCGCCTTCACGCGGGAAATCGCGCCCGTTGACGTCCAGGGCAGGAAGACCAGCTTCCGCTGTGACGCAGACGAACAACCCGGGAATGCGCGTCCGGAGAGAATCCCGGGCCTCAAGCCTGCCTTTCGCAGGAATGGAAGCGTGACCGCGGCGAACTCGTCCTCGATTTCCGACGGTGCGGCGGCATTGATTCTCGCCGGCGAAAGGTTCGTGAAATCGCGCGGTGACGGGAAATTCCGCACTCTGGCCCGGATTGCCGGCCACGCGACACATGCCCAGGCGCCCGGATGGTTTACGACCGCACCGATTCCGGCCGCGCACGCGTTGCTCGAAAAACTCGATTGGGACGTGTCGGATGTCGACCTCTGGGAAGTCAACGAAGCGTTCGCCGTCGTCCCGATGGCGTTCGAACGGGAAATGGGAATCCCTCGCGACCGGCTGAATATTCACGGCGGCGCCTGCTCGCTCGGGCACCCGATCGGGGCTTCCGGGGCGCGCATTCTCGTGACGCTGCTCGCGGCACTGGAAAAGGTTCAAGGCAAGCGTGGAATTGCCGCGATCTGCATCGGTGGCGGGGAAGCCACGGCAATCGCCGTCGAAAGGGATTGAGGAACTCCGCAAGACGGCTGACGAGTAACGAGTACCGGAATTCAGCAGGCACGCACCGCCTTGCCCCGGACAGGCTGGCTCCCTGCACAACCGGCGGCGGCAGGGAGGAGCAATTCCCGGCACGCAGTTCGAAATCCCTGCAAGATTTCGGTTGAACCATCCGTGCTGGTCATGACACATCATTCCATGAACGTTTCGAACACGCGAACGGGAATGCCGGACTCGTGGGCCGATGCCGCTCCGGCTCTCATCGCGGTTGCAGCAGGCCGCAAGCCGGCGGACCTCGTCATTCGCAACGGGCGATGGGTCAATGTCCAGAGCCGCGAGATCATCGATCGCCACGATCTTGCGATTGTGCGTGGTCGTTTTGCCTATTGCGGCCCTGACGCGACCCACGCCATCGGTCCGGATACCGTTGTCATCGATGCAGGCGGCCGGTTCATGGTTCCCGGCCTCTGTGACAGTCACATGCATATCGAGAGCGGCATGCTGACCGTCAGCCGCTTCGTCGAAGCAGTCGCACCACACGGCACGACGTCAATGTTCGTCGACCCCCACGAAATCGCAAATGTCCTTGGAATTGACGGCGTCCGCCTTGTGCATGACGAAGCCCTGATCCAGCCGATTAACGTGTTCGTTCAGATGCCGTCCTGCGCGCCGTCGGCCCCGGGGCTGGAAACGACGGGAAAAGAGATCACTCCCGATGATGTCGCGGAAGCGATGACATGGCCCAATATCATCGGCCTGGGCGAAATGATGAATTTCCCGGGAGTGATCAATTGTGATCACAAGATGCTCTCCGAAATCGCCGCCACCCAAAGAGCCGGGAAGACCGTTGGCGGTCATTATGCTTCGCGCGACCTCGGGCCGGCGTTCCATGCCTATGCAGCAGGAGGCCCGGCCGACGATCATGAAGGCACCCGCGAGATTGACGCGGTCTCACGTGCGCGGCAGGGCATGCGGGCGATGCTGCGTCTCGGGTCTGCCTGGTACGATGTCGAGGCCCAGATCACCGCAGTCACCCGTCTTGGCCTCGATCCCAGGAATTTCACCCTCTGTACCGACGATTGCCATTCGGGCACCCTTGTCCACGACGGCCACATGGATCGTGTGCTCCGGCATGCGATTGCGTGCGGATGCCCGCCGCTGGTCGCCCTGCAAATGGCAACCATCAACACGGCAACACATTTCGGCCTCGAGCGCGAAATCGGCTCCATCGCGCCGGGCCGGCGTGCCGACGTCGTCCTGACAGGCGATCTCGAGAGCTTTCCGGTCGAAACCGTGATCTCGCGGGGCCAGGTTCTCGTCGATGTGGCGGGACTCGCTGTTGAAGCGAAAGACGGGACCAAGGACCCGTTTCACCTTCGATTTACCTGGCCTCGGGAAAGCCGGAACACGGTCCGGATCGGCAGGAAACTGACGCCGGCGGACTTCGAGGTTGCAGCGCCGGCCGGCGCCAGGGCCGCCCGGGTCCGTGTCATCGGGGTCGTCGAGAACCAGGCCCCGACGAAGGCAATGGAAATGGACCTCCGGGCATCTCCCGAAGGCTTGCTCGACGCCGACCCGGACCGGGACATCAGCCACGTTGCCGTTGTCGAACGCCACCGTGCGTCGGGTCGTGTTGAGAACGGGTTTGTATCCGGGTTCGGCTATCGGGGCCGCTGCGCCCTGGCGTCGACCGTCGCTCATGACTGCCATCACATCGTCGTGGCCGGGACGTGTCGAACATCGATGGCCGGCGCGGTTAATCGGCTGGCGGAAGCGGGAGGCGGCATCGCGCTTTTCCGCGACGGGACCGAACTGGCATTCGTCCACCTGCCCGTCGCGGGGCTGATGTCCGACGCTCCGGCGCCGGAAGTCGCCCGCCAGGCACAACGGCTCGTTGACGTAATGGAGGAGTGCGGCTGCACGATGAACAACGCGTTCATGCAGCATTCATTGATGGCCCTCGTCGTTATTCCGGAATTGAGGATTTCGGATCTCGGCCTTGTGGATTCGGTCGGATTTGCTTTCACCGATCTTTTTGCCGGTGACGGCGCAGGGGAAGGTGAACGGAACGAGTCATGAAAGAACTCCCCCTGATCGAGCCGAGAACAATCGGGAAACAGGAATTCGAGGATCCGCAGAGCGTCATCGCTGCGGTCCAGGACATTTATTCCGGTTCAGTGCGGTTCCTCTGTCGCCACCTCGAAGACGCGCTTGCGGGCAGGCAACCCGCCGGGCGTTACCGCGCCTACTATCCCGAGATTTCCATAACGACCACGCGGCATTCGCGGGTTGACAGCCGGTTCGCCTACGGGTTCGTGGTTGCTCCGGGAAACTACGCAACGACCCTGACCCGGCCACGGCTTTTCGGTCGTTATCTCCACCAACAGGTTTCCCTGTTGCTCAGGAATCACGGGGCGCCGATCACCGTCGGCGTTTCCGGAAAACCGATCCCGGTGCACTTTGCCGTCGGCAGTTACCTGTCTCTCGAAGACGCCAGCGACTTCGGTGACAGCCCTGTGGCCATGGATCGTTCACCCGGTTTTTCCGACGAGCCGGAGCATGACGATGATTCCTTTCCGCTTCGTGACTATTTCGACGTCCCTGACCTGGCAACGATTTCCGATGAAATCATCAATTGCACGGCGGATGTTTCCGGCCTCGATGTCAAACCACTGGCGCCCTTCTCCGCGCAACGAGTCGATTATTCCCTGGCGCGGCTTTCGCACTACACCTCGACCGACCCGGTCCATTTCCAGAATCATGTCCTGTTTACGAACTACCAGTTCTATGTGGATGAGTTCGTGCGCTTATCCCTGGAGGCCGTAGGGAAGGACTCGGGTTACAGCGCGCTCGTCCTGCCGGGAAACCAAATCGTGACCGATCCTGACGACGCCAGGGCTTTCGACGGGTCGATTCCGCAGCCGCAGATGCCGGCCTACCACCTGAAACGGGCCAACGCGTCGGGGATTTCCCTCGTCAACATCGGCGTCGGTCCTTCGAACGCCAAGACTGCAACGGATCACATTGCCGTCCTGCGACCACGTGCCTGGTTGATGCTGGGTCATTGCGCAGGATTGAGAAGCAGCCAGAACATCGGGGATTACGTGCTGGCTCATGCCTACGTGCGGGAAGACCATGTCCTCGACGCGGACCTTCCTGTCTGGGTCCCTGTTCCGGCATTGGCAGAAGTCCAGATCGCGCTCGAATCAGCCGTTGAACAGGTCACCGAACTGCCCGGGTTCGAATTCAAGCGGGTCATGCGCACCGGCACCGTCGCGACGATCGACAATCGAAACTGGGAGCTTCGCCACGTGAGCGGCCCGGTGCAGCGCCTGTCGCAATCGAGAGCTATCGCGCTCGACATGGAGAGCGCAACGGTCGCGGCCAACGGTTTCCGGTTTCGCGTACCCTACGGGACCCTTCTCTGCGTGTCGGACAAGCCTCTCCACGGAGAGCTCAAGCTACCGGGAATGGCAACCGCCTTTTACCAACGCCAGGTAAACCAGCATCTCAAGATCGGGATCAGGGCGATGGAAATCATCCGGGAAATGCCGCTGGAACGGCTTCATTCCCGGAAACTTCGCAGCTTCGACGAAACCGCATTCCTGTAAGTTGCAGGTTGCAGGGATCCACCCGGCGCTCGGACTGGCGCGGACCGGATGCCTTTCAGAATTCGTGACCGGAGAATTCCATGCACTGCCGCTCGCACGCTTGTGAAACGACAAGGAAGCATTTCCGGGATCGACTTTCCGTTTGTCGGGGAAGCGCAAAAGAGTGTGATCGGGAATTGCAGGCGCGACAAATCAACAAGACTGTCCTGTGCTCGCCCGGGCCATCGGAAAATTCTCGCCGGACTGGGCAGGGCCTGGCCTGGCGCCTTGGATATTGTCATGTTTGTCTTGAGCGAAGTCATGCCGGCGGGCAGAATTTTGTTTGAGCGCCAGCCGTATCTCATGTACGCATGCCGGAAGTGTTTTTTCAAGACTCGAAGGAGCAATTCATGTCTCAATCTTCCATGACCAAGTCGCAATTGATCAAGGCAGTTGCCAAAAGATCGGGTATCTCCCAGTCGTCTGCGCGCGATGCCTTTGATGCCATGATCGACGAAATCGCCGAAGAACTGAGCCGTGGAGGAAGCGTTTCGGTTCCCGGATTTGCAAAATTTTCTGTTCAGGAACGTCCCGCGCGGGAAGTCAGAAATCCATTTGATGGAACAACGATTTCAAAACCTGCCGATCGCGTGGCAAAGGTCAAATTGTCGAAATCCTTTAGCAAGAATCTCAACTGAACCCGCACGAGTGGGCGCGTCCCCTTGACCGGACAGGTCAGCGTGCATTCCTGACCTGTCCGGTACATTGAATTCCGCGAACCTGTTCGGTGCTCGGATCCCGGGGCACCGCAGGCGCAGGCGGCGGCTTTGCCCGAACCGTGGTCAACCGCGATCGGAATGGACGCCCCGGTTCTAGGACAATTCGACCGGCGTACACCGGATCATGAAGGGGGGCGTGCTGGGCCAGCCAGGCTTCGCTCAGTTCGTCTTTCGGGGCAAAAAAGCTGGCTTCCTGCAACAAAACATCCCGTGGCTCCACCCCGTGCTTTTCGATGGTATCGGCAGCACGGCGGAAAACCGGATCGATATCGCACAGACGGCGCCTTGAGTCGCTCGAGGCCGAATCGGAGCCCGGGATCGCTTCGGGCGGGAAACCCGGAAGGCTTGCGATGGTCTTCTCCCGGATTTTACGATTACTGCCTGTGCCCGGCGCAGGAAGTCTGTGGGTTGCGAGACCTGATCGGGTGCGGTCTTGAAGCTGAAGGTGTTGTCGCGGCCCCTTGTCGTGAAAACACCATTGATTGCCACCGTCCAATCAACGCAGGAACATTGACACTGGAGGCATCGCCCGGGCCAATCAATCGGAACACCGTTTTCGGTTCTGCTCCCCACGCAGGCGTCAAGTCCCGCCAATTCACTGCATCAAGGAGGCAGTCACTCGATGGAATTCCGCTTGACGGATTTTCGGACGCTGGCCATGGGCCTGGCCTTCGCCGCTTTCTGGGGAAGTGCCTTTTCCTCGGCGCGCATCATCGTTCAGGATGCTCCGCCCCTGACCGCGTTGAGCATCAGATTCCTCATTTCCGGATTGATCGCGCTGGCAATCGCCTGGTTAAGCGGAAGGCTGCAACCGGTACCCCTTGTTCGCTGGCGCGCAATCGTCTTGTTCGGCATCTGCCAGAATGGCCTGTATCTCGGGCTGGTTTTCGTTGCGGTCCAGGTGGTTGAAGCTTCGATCGCGGCGATCATCGCGAGCACGATGCCCCTGGTCGTGGCACTCGCTTCGCTCGTTCTGTTGAACCAGGGCCTGGAGCGGAAAGGCGTTTTCGGGGTTCTGGTCGGTTTCCTCGGCGTATCACTCGTACTGGCATCCCGAATTACCGGGCAGGCAACCATGTGGGGGCTTCTTCTTTGCATCGTCAGCGTACTGTCGCTGTCGATCGCGACGATGACCATCCGGTCGCTGGATGCCGGCAGGAACATGTTCCAGGTCATCGGCCTGCAAATGCTGGTCGGCAGCGCCGTCCTGTTTCCCTTCGGCGTCGCACTGGAGCCGCTGTCCGTGACCTGGTCGGTTCCCCTGGTCCTGGCCTTCACCTACACGACCCTGGTGCCGGGTTTGCTGGCCACGTGGATCTGGTTTTCACTGGTCGAGAGAGCCGGCGCCACCCGGGCAGCCACGTTCCACTTCCTTCATCCGTTTTTCGGGGTGGTGACGGCGGCCGTGCTGCTGGGAGAGTCCCTTTCACTGCTCGACGTCGTCGGTGTCGTGACGATCATGATCGGAATTCTTGCGGTCGTGACCAGTCGTCCGGTCCACCGGGCGCCCATATGATCCGACTCCCGCCTGGCTCGATATGCGGCCTGTCCGCATGCTCAGGGCCACAGGTCTCCGAGATTGAAGGTAATGGCATCGAAAGGCGGGACAGACACCGGATCGTCGTCCTTGGCCGTGGCGATCAGGACCCATTCGCCTTTGCGGAGCTCGAAGGCTTCGAGATCCCGCGCCACGGGGTCGACAAACCAAAGGTGCCGGACATTCTCGCGCGCATAGATCGGGCGTTTTTCGTGCAAATCAATCCTTCGGGTCGAGGGCGAGAGCACCTCGCATACCCAGTCCGGCACAACGGTGCAGTAAGCCGCATCGGGAATTTCGGGCATGGTCTCGCGCCGCCAGCCAGCCAAGTCCGGGACGAGGATGTCCTCGCCCAGGTGCAGTTCGGGTTCGTCGATGATCCACCAGCCACCCGGGCCGCCACGTCCCCTGTCGAATGGGCCATAAATCTCGCCGCCAATGGCCGAACTCGCGCGCGCGTGCGGCATGGCCGGCCTCGGTTGTGTGTAAAGGGTTCCTGCAATGATCTCTGCAACCATGTGCTCAGGGGCGTCCAGCACGTCCTGGTATGTTGCCCTGCTGATCTTGTCCGCCGTTGCCGTCCGCGAAGCGTTCATGGTCGGTCTCCGTCGATCCGGTCCAAGCATAGCCGAAAACCGGACGTGTGTCTTGCATTCATCGCATGGCGAGTTTCAGCTTAGCAAACATCATCGCCGCCGCCCCAGACATGGCACCGAAAATCCACGGCATCAGCCCTGCACCCGATTTCGCCATGGCCGCGTCCGGTTGGGATCGCGTGACCGGCCCGGCCACATCCGCCGCCTTGTGACATGCCTCCCCAATTGCTCCGGCCCGTTCGCGTTTCAGGCCGGCGGCCTCCAATTCACAGACGGTCTTGGCGTTATCAAAACCGGCGCACATGCGGGGAATGGTATTTCGACAAGCAACGATGGCACACATCGAGGCAAGCCTGCCACGTCCGAAGACCTGAAACCAGGCACCGCCTCAGCCGTCGTCATGCGTGGTTTCCCATGCGATCGATGTTCACCTCGACCATGCGGCCTGCCTTTCCGGCCGGATTCGGCCCTCGCGTGCCGGTTGCCGGGAGCTGTATCAGGTGGTGCCGCCGGTTCCGACCTGTCCCCGATTCAGCAATAGGTGGTCGGCCAGAACGCAGGCCATCATCGCTTCACCAACCGGAACGGCCCGGATGCCAACACACGGGTCATGGCGCCCCTTCGTGACAATCTCCGTGTTGTCTCCGTTCCGCGTTACCGTCCGTCGCGGCGAAAGGATCGATGACGTCGGTTTCACCGCGAATCGGCAAACGATGTCCTGGCCGGACGAGATCCCCCCGAGAATACCGCCCGCATTATTGGACATGAACTCGGGACCGTCGTGTCCCATGCGCATTTCATCGGCATTCTCGATGCCCGTCAGGGCCGCTGCGCCCATTCCCGCACCGATCTCGACACCCTTGACCGCGTTGATGGACATCATTGCCGCGGCAAGGTCCGCATCGAGCTTGCGGTAGATCGGACAGCCGAGACCAGCAGGTGCCTTTCGGGCAACCACCTCGATGACCGCACCGACGCTGTTGCCGGACTTGCGCAGGCCGTCGAGATACTCGGCCCATTCTCCGACAACCTCGGCGTCCGGCACCCAGAACGGGTTGCGTTCGATCTCGCTCTCGTCGAAGCGATCACGAACGGCAGTCAGGGTTCCCATCCGGGTCATGTATCCCTTGATGGAAATCTCCGGCGCGAGTTCCCGGAGCACTGCCCGCGCGACGCCGCCTGCCGCGACGCGTGATGCCGTCTCCCTCGCCGACGATCGTCCTCCGCCCCGGTGGTCCCTAATTCCGTATTTCTGCAAGTAGGTGAAATCCGCGTGGCCCGGCCGAAACTTGTCAACGATGTCCGTGTAATCCCTGGGTTTCTGGTCCCGGTTCCGGATAAGCAAGTGTATGGGGGTCCCCGTCGTTCGACCTTCGAAGACCCCCGACAGGATTTCCACGGTGTCAGGTTCCCGGCGCTGGGAGGTGAACCTGTTCCGCCCGGGTTTGCGCCGTTCCATCCACACCTGGATCATGTTCTTGTCCAGGGAGATTCCCGGCGGACATCCATCGACCACCGCGCCGATCGCAGGTCCGTGGCTTTCGCCCCAGGTCGACACCCTGAACAACCAGCCGAAAGTATTGAAAGACATGTCAAACCTCCCGATCCTGCCACTAACCCCACGTTCAGCGGCGGCACGGCAGAAATCCGTTCCTAGATCATCCGCGACCTATCAAATGATCGACCTCCGGCAGTTGTGGTCTCGGCTGAATTGAACGGTTCACTCCTCTTCGAATCGCGGCCGCCCGTCCGTCAACCGCGCCGAGCCATTCAGGCAGCCTGGCTAGACTGTTGCGCGAGACTCTCGAGCGTGATCAGGTTGAGCGACGCACCCAGAGCGTCCTGCGCAATACCGACCAGGTGTTCATGGTGGGTAAAAAACAGGACCTGGGTCTTTTTGCTCAATTCTCCGAGTAGCCTGAACCCTGCGGCCGAACGCTCGTCGTCGAAATTGATGAACAGGTCATCGGCGACAAATGGCATTTCGTCCGATTGCTCGAGATAATCCTCGACCGCCGCGATCCTCAGGGCCATGTAGAGTTGGTCAACCGTCCCGTCACTCATGCCTGAGACGACTACGCGCCCGCCTCCGGGGCGCGCGCCCGCCAGGACTGCCCTGTCCTGTTGGTCAAACTCCACGCGCAAGGACTCGAACGAACCCAGCGTCGCGATTCCGAACAGTTCTCCGGCCCGGCCGAGCAAGGGAGCCTGTTTTTCGCGCCTGTAGCGGTCAATCGCCCATCGCAACAATCGTTCGGCCGTCCTCAAGCGGATGTACTGATCTGCAGCATCCCGCATTTCGGCGGCAGCTTCCTCCTTTTTTGCAGCCGCGACCGCGACCCTGTCATCACCTCCGACAACTTCAAATTCAGTGCTAGCATGGGCTAGAAGTGTCGCTTTGTCAGTCAGTTGGCGCCGGAGATCCTCAAGCTCGGACTTGATCTCTTCCTCACGTGCAACGACCTCGTCGATATTCACGCCTTCGCATTCCGACGCAAGCTGTTCGAACGGAATGCCGCCCGAGCTCTTCGAGAGTCGTTCAACCGTTTCCCGTCGGTCATTTTCGAGTAATCGTTTCCGGTCAGACAAATCGATCGCTTCCTTCAACGCCTCGCGCGATTCGACCTGCGCCGTCGCCATGAGGGGAGAGATCGAATCGGCGCTGACTTGCTGCTCGTTCCTGATTTCGGCGATCTGTTCCTGAAGCGTTTCGATTTCGGCCTTCCTCCCGTCCCGGTCCTTCTTGTCGTTCCTGGCCCGATCAAGGCGTCTTTCAAGTTCAAGGACAGCTGTGTCCGGTTTCAACACTTTCAGATCCGGCGCGATTTCGGTCGCGAGATCGTCGACAGACCTGCCGAAATCGGCGATGTTGGCTTCGATCTTGTTGATCCTGTCATGCCGAAGCGAATGAATTCTGCTTGCCGACTCCCTCATCCGATCGAGGATTTCAAGAAAGGTATTCGCGGCTTCCGGTTCCGTACCGCCAGGGAGACCCAGGTTTCCGAGGGCACGGACCCATTTTTTTTGCCACGTGTCCAGGCTTTCCTTTGCTCGACGAAGATCGCGTTCCCTGCGGACAACATCACGCCTCGAATCCTCCAGATCATCCTTAATCCTGGACCTGGCTTGTGCAGTCCCTTCCTGACGATCACATTGCTGCCGGCAAAGCCGAACGATTTCGGCAAGGGTCTCCAGTCCATGTTCCTTGACGTCGACTCCGGTTGCCTCGAGTTCCATGAGCAGGCGTTCCCGTGCCTTTCGCTCGTCGTCCCGACAAGCTTCAAGATTGCGCCGGGCTTCCTCGCGGGCGGCGATTGCATCCAGGACATGATCCCTTGCCGTACACCATTCCAGCATGCCGTCAGGGGAAGAAGCATCGAACGGAAGAGTACGCCACGTCGCTTTCCATTCTTCGTCCAGCCGCCTGCTCTCTGCGTCGGTTGATTTTCGGATGTCCTGAATTTGGTTCGAGACCAGCTTAAGTTTTTCAATCTTGCGTGCGAGTTCCACCATGCGGGCCACGACCTCGGCGTGGTCGAACATCCGGTCGGCCAAAGCATCCGCGTGTTTCATGGCAGCTTCGAATGATCCCGGCAGGTCTTCAGGGTCCAGGTCGCTCGGCAATCCGCCATCAACCACATCCGGCAGGCCCAATTCGGCCCGGGGATCGATCATGCGCCACAGTCGGTCCCGATGGCTTCGAGCAGAAATCAGTACGTCCCTGGAGCCGATGTTCTCGTCCTGCTTCATCTGCCGGAGATCAACTTCGAAGCGCTCCAGTTCCTGGCGGGTCTCGGTCTCGGATCGTGACAAATCGCGGGAGCGTAATTTCTGGTCCCTGAATCGTTCACGAAAATCCGCGATTTCGGCCCGTAAGGGAATATCCGCTGTCGCAAGCGACGATTCGTTGGTTCCACCCGGATTGAGGTCATCCATTCGACGGTCAACCCGTACCTGAGCCGATTTCAGCACCTCTTCGGCTGCGGTGACTCTTTCCCCGAGGTCTCCCTGTTCGCGTACCGCCTCGGTAGCCCGGGACAGACGGGTGACTTCAACCGGATTTGGCAGTCGCTCAAGTTCGCGGGTTCGTTGCTCCGTCATGTCAACGGATTCGCGGTAGGCCTGCTCGCTGTTCCTCATATCGGCGTTGATCCCCCCCAACTTGTCGAGGAGTGACCGCAGGACTGCAACATCGCTCCGCGCCGGCAGTTTTTCGATCAGTGCTTCCGCATCGGACTCCACCCATCCGAGTTCGCGCGCATTCGCAAGCAAGGAAATGACCTCGGCGTTCAGTTCCGCCTTTCGCTTGGGAAGATCCTGTTGTTCGTTGCGCACCTCGATTCGGCGTTCGTGGAGGCGACGGATATCGTCTTCCCGCGCGACAAGGTCTTCATCGATGCTGAATTCATTCAGGATTTCTTCGGCATCGGACTTCTGTTTCTGAATCGCGGTGATACTTGCCTCTGCCCTGATCCCCGCTTCCTCGGCCTTCCTTACTTTCTCGGCGGCATCATCAGGTAACCAGACAACATCACCAAGGTTGGCGATCTCGCGGTCGAGATTCTGTGTCTTGTGCACTTCGTGAAGAACGAGGCGAATGCGCTGTTGTCTGTTGCGTTCGATTTCCAGTCGTTTGAACCTGTCATTGACAGACGCGTGAGCGGCCTTGGCATTTTCTAACACGTTCTTCTTCTCGCGCCATTTTTCTGCAGAAACCAGATGCTCCCTCAAGTCCTTCCGTGCTTCATCGTATTTTTCCTTCGCAATGTAGAATTTTCTCTTGTTGCTTTTTCTGGGCGACCATTGTTCAGCAGCCTCGTTGGATAGTTTCTCAACCCGTTTGCGCAATCCGGAAACACCTGCGGCGGCAGCAAAAAGGATCTGACCTGTATCGTCCCTGGCGTCGAGGAGCTCCTGCCCTCCAGCCCTGAGCCGGCCGTGATCAAGGCAGAACATTCGGGTAAAGGTTGATCGGTCAACAGGCACATAACGGGTCAGCGCGTTTTCTCCGCCTTCAATCGGTGAACCGTCGGAAGCGAGCAGCACGTTCGTGTTGCCCTTGCGGCGAATGACCTCGAGACTGTCGTTCCGGTTTTCGACATGGCCGCCAATGCGCATGTGCTGGTAGTCGTGGAGAAATCCGTATGGCGAGTGCACGGGAATTCCGAACAACAAATCCTCGATCGCGGCCAGCGCAGTGGATTTTCCGGCTTCGTTCCCACCGAAGATGACATGAAAATCGGCGGGGCTTCCAGGGAATTCCAGCCCGATGTCCGTGAAATGACCGTAACGTATCAGACCCAGCCGCCGAAAACGCATGTTCAGATCTTCTCTGTTGACAATCGCGCGCCCAGATACGGAACAACTTCCCCAATGAGAGCATCGTAATCTTCATCGGCCGCGAGAGTGAGCATCGGTTCGTCCATGCCGACACGAACGTCATGAGGAAGCCGGCGTACCAACACGGAAACGTCATCGATGATTTCTTTGCGAAGTTCCTCGTCCCCCCTGGCATCCTGAAACCATCGGTGAATCTCCCCGAGAACACCTTCGCCCACGTCATTCTCGTCCGGGGAGAGCCCGGGCGAGGTGCAATCGACTACCTTTTCAATGCAGGCGATATCATCGCCGAGATCATAGGTGGCGCTCTGCGCCTCGGCTTGTATCTGCTCCGCCGATGAAACGATCTGGTCGCGGAATTCGGTTTGACCTTCAAGCACAACCCGGCAGACCAGCAATCTTCCCTCTGCCTCCTTTGCGACCGAATCGCCAAGTGCCGTTCGAATCCGGTCGGTGACATCCACCAAACCCGAAATACCTTCCACCGGCACATGCAAAACCGACCAACGCACGACATCACATGAAACGGGGACGAGTTCCGAGACCTCGCCTTCCTCGACAGTAACCAGGCAGGCGCCCTTGGGACCTGTTTCCCTTACACTGCGGCCCTGGAGGTTGCCCGGAAACACGACGTGAGGGTCTCGGTGCAGTTCCGCGGCGTGATGAACGTGTCCCAATGCCCAATAATCGTAACCCTTGTTGACCAGGTCATGGAGTGAGCACGGTGCATAGTTTGCATGACCGGAGGCACCACCGAGTCCCGTATGCAAGACGCCGACATTGAAAATCCCAGGCACGGGCTCGGGATACCCCGGAACAAGGTTTTCGCTGATATCGCGCTGCCTGAAACTCTGGCCGTGAAGTGCAACCCGGGGGCCGGTCAACTGAAACGATTGCGGGACCCGTGAACCGAAGACATGGACATTGCCCGGCAGTTCGAGGCGTTTCGTGATCTGGCTTTCCGCATCGTGGTTCCCATACAGCAAGTAAAGAGGAATATCCTTGGCATTGAGCCGTCCCATCTGCTCGACAAAGAACAATCCTGTCCGATAGTCACGCCAGTCTCCGTCGTAGAGATCCCCGGCGATGACGACAAAATCGACATCTTCTTCAAGTGCAAGGCTGACAAGACGCCGAAGAGCCCCGCGGGTTGCAGACCGAACCTGGTGAGCGATATCGCCAGATTGCGTGGACAATCCCTTAATGCCTTTCATGGGACTGTCGAGGTGGATATCGGCAGCATGAAGGAACCGGAACGAATTCGGCATCGGCGATCCCCTGTTTCAGGCGAATTCGCGTGAAATAAAGGAATCGTCAGATAAAACCCACCCCGTGCAGGACAGGAAAACCAAAACCGTGAAACGGTAATGGTCAAACCGACATGTGGCAGTGACAGGAATTGCAGTGGGAGATATGCCCAGAATGGCGTCGGTGCGGCAATGACCGGAAAGGTTTGACCGAAAACATGACCGTCCAATCTGAAGGTGAATTCGGCGCACGGGCGTGGCGGATAAATCCTCTATCCTTCATGTCCGATCCAGCTACCATGATCGGACCATTTGCCATCCTTGCGGCAATTGCGAACACGACAATCGTACCTGCCAAAGGCGAACCGGCGACCAGGTATTGGGATGGTTCCTGTAGCGTCCTCCGGTGACCTCCATACTGGCCGCGGCATAGTCACACTCAAAATCCTGCCGACCGGGCCGACACAGTACGGGCACGAAATGACCGGAGAAATCCGAACAACCGATCAACACCATTCTCACATTTCTGACTGACGGTACCGTCGAAGGCAGCATCCCGCTCCCGCCTTGCCGGAAAAAGGCCAAGAATGAAAGGAAATCCGAAATTTGACGAGGTCAATCCATAACGGAGTACGGGTTCCTCAATAGGTCCTTTGCGCAGTGGTCGGTCGCTGGCCAGTATCTATGCCGTGGACAGTCAGGCCATTTGGAGCGAGAATACCGGCCCAAGCGACCAAATCGGGATGCTCGACCATCACGACCCACTTTTCGGCCGTGAATTTGGGGTGTATCTTGACGGTTGCAGGAGAGTTGTTGATGGCAAACATTACACGTGAACTGGAAGCAGCCGGCGCGGAGCCACGTCTCGCGGCCGCGATCGCGGATGCCGTTGACAATCGTATTGAGCGGAAGCTGAATCGCCGCCCGTCCGGGTTGCACCCGGAATGGGTGTTGGGGATCGCCGCGGCAATTATCGCGGCCGCGATCGGGGCACTTTGGGTGGAAGTGGCTTCCATTCGCTCGGAACATGGCGAGCGACTGGCGCGCGTCGAGACGCAGCTCGAACAAATACAGACAACCCAGGCGCAGATATTGACACAAGTGGAGCAGGTCGCCGAGAAGATCGACTGAATTCAGCCCGTTTTCGCCGGAAATTTTGCACGCAACATTCCAGACGGGCGTGGGCCATACCCGGTCAAATCGACCGGAAATGAGTAGCGCCCGAAACATCGGGACACCTTGGCCACAGTCACGCCACTGATGCTCGCCCGGACTCTTCAAGCATTTGGTGACAAGAACCCTGCTCACCACATCGACTGCACTGGATCCGGTCATACATCCTGCATCGGCAACGTGGCCGTAGTTCATTCGTCTTCGGATGTTACGTAAGGAGCCTTAACGGGAAAATTCCTATCACGGATAATGACGCGGCTACCTTGCCTCCTGACATCAGCAAATCCCCTTGCACGGATTCTACGGAGCGCGTTCGGAGACCGTCGGCCAGCGTCTGACGAACGCGTTGTACGCCAGCATTGTCGCCAGGCGCGCGCATGATTCTCGCTACTCCATGATCCCATACGGTCTCACGTATCCGGATCAGGCGATGCATGATCTTCCGCACCGTCACCCGCGTTTCCGCTCAAGAAATCCAATCGGCAGGAAGTTCTTGCGGCGCGAGTGGCATGTTTTCCGGCCAAGGATCGAAGATCGAACGCCGGCATTGATCCAGCATGCCAAACTCAATACTTTTGTCATTTGCCCAAGGTTCACCCGAATGCCGCACCTGGCCAACCATAACGAAAACTCCGCGATCATGCTGAAGGATCGGGTTCAGGCGTTCAGGCTTGAGCTCACCGGAACCCGGGGACGCCTCGTTCGACTTGGCCCGACCCTCGACGCTGTGTTCGCTCAACATGACTACCCCATGGCCGTTGCGGAGCTGGTGGCCGAGGCGGTGCTGCTGACTGCCCTGATCGGCCAGGCAATCAAGCTCCGGTGGAAACTCTCGCTCCAGATCCGGGGCAACGGCCCGGTACGCCTGATCGCGACGGACTTCCACGCACCGAGCCGCAAGGGTGCACCCGGACGCCTCCGGGCATATGCAGGATTCAACGACATCCTGCGCCAACCGGATGCAGGATCAGGCATTGAACTGCTTGGCGAGGGGTATTTTGCCGTGATCATCGACCAGGGAAAGGACCTGCGTCCATACCAGGGAATCACCCCGCTGGCCGGCAAGACACTGGCCGAATGCGCCGAGACGTTCTTTTTCCAGTCGGAGCAGTTGCCGAGCCTGTTCAGAATCGCCATTTCACGCAGGACCGGCGATGATGCCAGAATGACCTGGCATGGAGGCGGCCTCATGATGCAGCGGTTGCCGTCCGGAACAGGGGACACCGCCGATTCTGATCATGGGGATGCATGGGAGCGCATGAGAATTCTTCTCGATTCGGCAACACATGATGAGTTGATCGGTCCGGAAATTTCGCCCGAGCAACTGATCGTCAGGCTCTTCCATTCCGAGAACCCGCAGATTTCCGAGGCGTTTCCGGTTGCGTTCGGTTGCAACTGCAGCCCCGAACGGGTCCGCCAATCCCTATCGATCTATTCGGCTCGTGACATCAGGACGATGACAAACAGCGACGGCAAGGTCACGGCAGATTGCCAGTTCTGCGGCGCACGTTACGAGTTCGAGCCGGGCACCCTCGGATTCGAGGCACGAACGTGACGGCCGGAACCCATCTCCGGGCCGGTCCTGGCGGGACCGAAGACAGGACAGCCGGGCCGATGCCCGGCTCACGGACCCTCGATTCGGCGGCCCTTGATGACCTGGCGGTGACTCCTGAAATCTTGCGTATTGCAATCGCCAACCAGTGCCGTCACCCGCCTTCGAGCGATTTCGATCTCAGCCCGGGCCGCCGTCATCCGTCATCCGTGCGGTTGCGCCGGGCCGCCGTTCTGATTCCGGTCGTATTCAGGGCGGCAGGCACCACGATCATTCTCACCAAGCGCCATGAAGCGATGAAACACCATCCTGGCCAGATTGCGTTTCCGGGGGGCAAGGTCGAGGCGTTCGACGCCGGCCCGGTCGAAGCTGCCTTGAGAGAATCATGGGAAGAGATCGGCCTCCAGGCCGGTTGCGTCGACATCATCGGCCCTGTCCCGGACCACGTCACCGTTACTGGGTTCAGGGTGACGCCCATAGTCGGCGTCGTTGCGAATGCGTTCGAACCCGTTCCGCGGGACGGCGAAGTCGACGAAGTCTTCGAGGTTCCGTTGGCGCATGTCATCGACCCGGAAAACTACAGTGTTCAGGAACGTATCTGGCAGGGCCAGTTGCGCCGGTACTTCATCGTTCCCTATGGGCCCCATTACATCTGGGGAGCCACGGCCCGTATTCTCCAAATGCTCTCGTCATGTTTTCGGGACCATGGCGAAAATTGAAGCAGACTGGATACATTCCGAAACCGTTCGCACGGTATTCAAGGCGTTTCACGTTGCGGGAAGAGACGTATTGCTGGTTGGCGGGTGCGTCCGCGATGCGCTCCTCGGCAAGGCGGCAACCGACATCGACATGGCGACCGATGTCCTTCCGGACGATGTTCTCGCAATCGCGGGCATGGCCGGAATCACGGCTGTTCCGCTCGGCATCGAACATGGCACCGTCCGTCTCGTCGTTTCAGGGAAGCCCGTCGACATAACGACCTTCCGAAGCGACATCGAGACCAACGGTCGGCACGCGACCGTCTCGTTTCGAACGCAGATCAGCGAGGACGCCGCGCGGAGAGATTTCTCCATCAACGCTTTGTATGCCCAGGCGGACGGGACGGTTGTCGATCCGCTCGGCGCACTGGCAGACCTCCACGAAGGCCGAGTCCGTTTCATAGGGGACCCGGGGGATCGGATCCGCGAGGATTATCTCAGGGTCCTTCGGTTCTTTCGCTTTCACGCTGCCTACGGGCATCCTGATCTCCCGATTGACGCAGACGCAGTCGCCGCATCAGCCGCATTGTCTGCAGGGATTGATCGCCTGTCACGGGAAAGGATTACGGCCGAGCTTGAAAAACTCCTTTCGATCGCCAGCCCTGTTCCTTCAGTTCGTGCCATGGAAGAGGCCGGCGTATTGGAGCGCTGCCTGCCCGGCGCCGGCTGCACCGAATTCGAACGCGTTGTCGCAATGGAAAGCACGCTCGCATTGTCGCCCGACTGGCTGTCGAGACTTGTTGCCCTTGGGGGAAAGCGCACGCGCATTCGCCTCAGCCGCAGTGAATCCCGGAAAATCGAAGCCATCCGGAAACTGGCCAAGAGCAATATTTCGCCCGCCGAAGCGGCTTACCGGTTCGGTCGTGAAACCGCGACGGGCGCGGCATTGCTCCGCACCGCACGAACCGGGAGAAGTGCCGATCCGGCCTTTTTGCGGGAGGTCGCGCGGGGCAGCGTTGCCCGTTTCCCGCTCCGTGCTGCCGACCTTCAACCGGCACTCAGGGGTAAAGCGCTCGGGGATCGTCTCCGGGAACTGGAATCACGCTGGATCGAATCCGGCTTCATCCTGTCCAGGAATCAACTTCTCGACCAATGATTGTTTTCCGGGTATCGGATCCGTCCTGTCGACGCGCCATCGCCATCGCGAATCCTAGGATCCGGTCAAGCAGGATGACCGCCTTTCCCGACCATGTTCACGGCAGGGCGGCAAACAGCCGCTTCGGAGAGACCGTTTGACCCCATCTTCATTTGACCCGCTCTATCTCTTCCTCTTGGTCGCGATGGCGAGCCCGGGGCCGAATATCATTCTCCTCACCACGTACGGAGCAAGGTTCGGGTTTCGGGCGAGCGTCACTCCCTTGTTCGGCATCGTCGTCGGCGTCGGAATCATCGGAGCCGCGACCGGTGTCGGAATCGGTTCACTGCTCAATTCCGTCCCGGAACTGACGCTCGTCGCCAAGGTCGCCTCCGCATCCTGGATACTGTGGATGGCCTTGTCCCTCTTCGATGCCGAACGGAAACTGGGCCATCCCCACCGGATTCGGCCCATGACCTTCGTCGAGGCGGTTCTCTTTCAGTGGGTGAATCCGAAAATCTGGGCCATTGCCGTCGCGGCAACGGCCGGATTCTCGAAAGGGATGCCACCCGTCGACGAAGCAGCGAGGTTCGGAGTCGCGTTTTCCTGCGTCAACCTGTTCGTCTGCTCCTCCTGGACAGCGGCGGGATCATTTCTTGGTCAGTTCCTGAGATCAGAAAGGACCTGGCGGTGGTTCACGGCGATCATGGCGTTTCTGCTGGCGGCCTCTGCCGCTATGGTATTCATTTAGCGTCTGGGAGAACGCGATCAGGTCCCCGCACATGCAAACGATCTTTCGCCAATTCGAAAACAGCATCGACCCGTACGGCCCCTACGACGAGAATGACGTGCCGCCCGCACGCCTATGGCCGTTCCTGCAGTCCTTCCTCAAGCCGTTCCGCTGGGTGCTCGTGGCCTGTGTCTTGCTTACCGCCCTGGTCGGTATCGGCGAAATCCTGCTCATCTATCTCGCGGGACAGATCGTCGACTTTCTCTCGGGCGCCGAACCCGACGTGTTCTTCGCCACGTACTGGATTCCTGTCCTGGCAATCGCCGCGTGCCTGGTCCTCGTGTGGCCCGTGGTCGTGCTCCTCCACGCCCTGTTCATGAACCAGACCGTGTTTCCCAATCTTGGGACATTGATTCGCTGGCGGTCGCACCGTCACGTCATCCGGCAGTCGGTGGGCTGGTTCGAAAACGACTTCGCCGGCCGGATCACGAATCGGATCATGCAGACGGCTCCGGCGGCCGGGGAAGCTGTCTACCAGGTGCTCGACGCTGGAACCTATGCCGTGACTTATGTCATTGCAGCCAGTTTTCTCCTGATCGACTCAGACGGGTGGCTGGTATTGCCGCTCCTGGCCTGGGCAGCATTCTACATCTTGCTCATGATCATGTTCATTCCACGGATCGGGCGCGCGTCACGGGCATTTTCGGACGCCCGTTCGGCGATCACAGGCCGCATCGTCGACAGTTATACCAACATCGAGTCGGTCAAGCTCTTTGCCCACAGTGGCATTGAAGAAGAATACGCCAGGGAAGTCATCGAAAACTCCCGCAAGGCGTTCCAGCGGCAGATGCGGCTGATCACGCTGACGCAGACGATGTTGAATGCGCTCAACATGTTCCTGATCGTCTCGGTTGTCGGCCTTACCATCTATCTCTGGAGTATCGGAAACGCCACTGTCGGCGCGGTTGCAGCATCGGCAGCCCTGACGCTTCGCCTGCACACCATGACCGGGTGGATCATGTGGGCGATGTCATCGCTCTTCGAAAACCTCGGTGTCGTGTCGGAGGGAATGATGACGATTGCGCAGCCGATCGACCTGACCGATTCCGAGGATGCCGTCGAACTCGACCTCGCGGGAGGCGAAGTTCATTTCGAAAACGTCGTTCATCACTACGGAAAGCTCTACGGCGGGCTTTCGGGCATCACGCTCACCGTGCGGGCGGGAGAAAAAGTTGGAGTCGTCGGCAGGTCAGGAGCAGGCAAGTCGACGCTCGTCAAGCTTCTGCTCCGTTTTTACGATACCGAGTCCGGTGTCATCTCGATCGACGGGCAGGACATCTCGCAGCTGTCACAGATGTCCCTGAGATCGCGAATCGGGATGATCACCCAGGACAATTCGCTTCTCCACCGGTCAGTTCGCGACAATATCGCCTACGGGCGACCCGATGCCACCGACACCGAGATCCGGGAGGCCGCACGCAAGGCCGAGGCAGACCGTTTCATCGACGGTTTGCGCGATATGGAGGGAAGGACCGGGTACGATGCTTTCGTCGGCGAACGGGGAGTCAAGCTCTCCGGAGGACAAAGGCAACGCATCGCATTGGCGCGGGTGATCCTCAAGAACGCACCGATCCTCGTTCTCGATGAAGCGACATCGGCCCTCGATTCCGAGATCGAGGCCAGCATCCAGGAAACCCTTTACGGAATCATGGAAGGGAAAACGGTGATCGCCATTGCCCACCGACTTTCAACCATCGCGCGGATGGACAGGATCGTCGTGCTCGACCGACAGAAGATCGCGGAGGCCGGAACCCATGACGAACTTCTCGCAAAGGGAAGAATCTACGCCCGATTCTGGAGGAGCCAGTCGGGAGGATTTCTCGGGATCGATCCCGTACCGAAGAAACAGAAACAACCTGTCGGCGCAGACACGTGATGCGCTTCACGATGCACCGCCGATCCCGGCGGAGGACCTTCCTGAAATTCCCCGGGCGCTTTACGCCTGCTCCCGTCCGGAAGCGAGCGGTCCGTCAGTCAGGATCGAGCGGTTCCGTGCCGACAGCGCTCCCGTCGTCGCCAAGTGTGATCATTCTGACCTTTTCTTCCGCCGCCTTGAGCTTTTCCTGGCAATGCGCCTTCAGCTGGGACCCCCGTTCGTACAGCTTGATCGAATCCTCCAGGGCAACCTTTCCCTGTTCAAGCTGCGCGACGACATCCTCCAGTTCGGACATCGCGTCCTCGAATGTCATTTCGTCAACCGGTCGGTCGGCTGGTTTGCTCATTTTCCGTTCTCCATGAGGACACTGACATGGGCGGCCACCGATTCCGCGAGGGCGTCGAGGTCGTAACCTCCCTCAAGCGTCGAAACAACCCTGCCATTGCACAGTTCGTCCGCGACCGAGCACAGCCGCCGGGTCGCTTCGGCAAAATCGTCCTCGGTAAAATTCAGATTCGCCAGTGGATCTGCCCGGTGGGCATCAAACCCCGCCGATATGATGAGGAGACCGGGCCGGTGCCGGCGAATGGCCGGCAGGATTCTTGCCTCGAGGGCATTGATCAGGGACCTGCCATCGAGTCCCGGAGCGAATGGTACGTTCAGGATGTTTCCGGAAGCGCCGATTTCGCTTGAATGGCCGGTTCCCGGATACAACGGCATCTGGTGGGTCGATGCGAAAAAAACCCGTTCGTCGTCCCACACCAGGTCCTGTGTTCCGTTGCCGTGATGAACGTCAAAGTCAACGATCGCCACCTTGCCGACGCCATGGCTGGTCATTGCGTGCCTCGCGCCAATCACCGCGTTGCCGAACAGGCAAAATCCCATGGCCCTTTGCCGCTCGGCGTGATGTCCCGGCGGGCGAACCGCGGAGAACGCGTTGCGCGCGTCTCCCCCGCAGACGAGGTCGACGGCCAGCGCGATCGCTCCGACCCCCCTCATGGCCGCCGCAAGGCTTCCGGGATTCATTTGCGTGTCCTGGTCCAGCGAAACAAGTCCCCGTGCAGGAGCCGACGCCCTGATGGAATCAAGATAGGTCTTCGGGTGCGCGAGGAGAACCAGTTCATCGGTCCCGAGCGGAGCTTCAAAACGCCGAAGTTCGGAAAATTCCGGAGCTTCCAGCCGCGCGAGGATGGCTTCGAGCCGTTCGGGACGCTCGGGATGGCCGGGAAGATTCTCGTGACCCAGGCAATCCTTGTGTGTGATCAGTGCAGTTGCCATGACCGCTGTCTATCGGCGTCAAACATCGACAACAAGCTCGGAACCGGCGTGAGACCTCGAATCAGGAAAGCGCATTCTTGTTGCCGGGAACCGTGTTCCAAACCGGTCACAGGCCATAACGCGACATCATGAACCGGTCTTCGATATGATCAAGTGCCGCCTGTACGACTCCGGCACCGATACTTCCGAAGAAGTGGCGGCGTTTTCCGTAGTGCTTGAAACGAACCTTGTCTCCGTAGATCTCCTGCATCTTCGGGACGAGATGGCCGACACCGTTTGCGAGGCCGAGTTCCACCGCAGCCCGGCCGACCCAGAACCGGCCGGTAAAGAGGTCATCACCGTTCAGGTGATCCTTGCGCCGGGAACGAACGTGGCTGATGAATTCACTGTGCATCTGGTCCTGGATCTCTCTCAGGCGGGTGACGTGTTCAGGGTCTTCGGGAAGAAATGGGTCGAGAATGCTCTTGTCCTTTCCCGCCGTGTGCACCCTTCTTTCGATCCCCGAACGCTTCAGGAGACCGTGAAAACCGAACGAAGAATGAATGACCCCGATCGATCCGACGATCGAGTTCGCGTCCACGTAGATTTCATCGGCCGCCGCCGCCAGCCAGTACCCTCCCGATGCGGCCAGGTCTTCGACAAACGCGTAGACAGGAATGTCTTTCGATTCGGCGAGCCGCCGGATTCGCGCCGCGATCAGGGACGACTGAACGGGCGAACCGCCGGGCGAGTTGATCTTGATAGCAACGGCACTCGGCTTTCCTTTTCCGAACGCCTTTTCGATAATCGGCGCCAGGCTCGAGTCGCTGAGCCCGGTCGTCCGCATTCTGCCCCCCGATTGAATGACTCCTTCCAGCAACAGGACTGCAACGAACGGTTTCCGCTTCACAAATGGCAATAGTTTCATCAGGCTTGACCTTTTCATGTCGGCTGTGGGCGGAACCGCTCAGGTTTGCGGGTTTGGCACCTGCATGACCTGTGCCCGGCGGCCCGGACGAATCCGGTGACAAGGTCTCTTTGATTGAACATGGCCGAGGTTGCAAGTCATCCGGGTCCAGGTAGACATCATGCCCGTACAGCTTTCGACACTCCAGGCATTCCCGATTTGTAGACCGGCCGGGCAAGTCAACCGGACCGGCCTGTCATTCAAGGTTTCCTTTTTCGAAAGAAGGCCACGGTTACCCTTGGAGACAGATATGGCAACTTGGGTCGGTCGACGGGATTCTGTTCGCCCGACGAAGACATGGCAAACAGATGCAGGATCTTCTCCCTTTTTCGAGGGTGTAGGTCGAGCTTTGAGTTGGTGCCGGATGCAGCGCCAATATGCCAGAGACGAATTGGTGAAAACCCGCTCCAGACCCGAAGCTTCTGAATCGGAATTCAAGGAGTCAGAGTTGCCGTGCCAACATTGGTTTCCCGATTGGAAATCGGTCACCGCAGGTTCCTCCAATTTGCCAAGAAAACCACGAAAGTCGGGAAACGAGGAAACCGTCTTATCAGTCAATGTGTGAGCAACCGTATGCCGTCTCGGCAAAGGCTGCGGTAAAGATGTCTTCTCTCACGTCCCGGGCAACCGCTGCAGCGGACCGCCTTTCCGGTTGACCGTATCCTCCACCGCCAGCAATTGTAATCGACACGATCTGCCCGGGCGAGAGGTCGAGTGTGCCGGAGAATTCACCGCTCACCTCTCCAGAGCAAAATTTCGTGTTCGCGCCGTCACCACCTCCTTCCAGCCCCCAGGGTCTAGAAACCAACCTTGATCCCTCAATCGTGAGCCTGCATTCCCGGTCCGCCCGGTATACCCGGCAAATCCCGAGGCCTCCGCGATATTCTCCGATACCTGCCGACCCGTTCGCAAGCTCGTAACGCAGAAGCGACAGGGGGTATTCGGGCTCAAGCGCCTCCACCGGCAGGTTCGACGTGTTCGTCAAATGAACGTGAATGCCCGAAAGACCATCCGCCGATGGCCGGGCACCGCCGCCGCCGCCAATGGTTTCGAGATAGACCCAAATCGATCCATCGCTGCGGGTTCCGCTGAACACCGCGCTCGTGCAACACCCGTTGCCTGCCGCGGCGACCTTCCCCGGAAGGGCCTTGGCCAGCGCCCCGAAAACGAGGTCGGCAACCCGCTGACAGGTTGCAACCCTTCCATCCACTGCGGCCGGATGTCGGCAATTCAGGATGGTTCCACTTGGTGCCGAGACCGAAATCGGACGTGCAAGGCCTGCATTGGGCAGAATGGTGGGATCGACGACGGACTTGACCGCATAGTAGCTTGTCGCAAGAAGCGCCGTGTATACCATGTTCAATCCGGCCCGGACCTGGGGCGGACCGTCGAACTCGAGTGAAATGTCTGAACCCGCAATCGTGATCTCGACGGACAGCGGCAGCACCTCGGGAAACTGGTTGCTGTCAAACACATCCTCGAATCGATAGGTTCCGTCGGGAATCGATGCAATTCCGGCACGCATTTTCCGCTCTGCATAGTCCAGAAGGGCATCTCCGGCCGCCATCACGGTTTCCACTCCATACTTGGTGCAAAGGTCTAGTAGGCGTTGGGCCCCCAGCCGGTTGGCTGCCATCTGCGCGCGGATGTCGGACATCCGCTCGTCAGGCACCTGACAGTTGAGAAGAAACATTGCCAGCAAATCGTCCTGCAGCTTGCCTTCCCGGTAGAGCCGGACCGGAGGTATGCGCAATCCTTCCTGGTATATGTGATCGTGGCCTCGGTCGACGAAATCTGCATGGTGCGCCGTATTCACGGTCCAGGCGACCAGAATCCCGTCAACGAACACGGGCGCGGCCAGCACGATGTCCGGCAAATGGGTTCCACCGCCCGTATAGGCATCGTTGGCCATGAACACGTCTCCGGTGCGAAACGCGTCCGCGTCAAAATGGCCGCAAATGTGGCTGATCACGCCAATGAAGCTTCCCAGATGCATCGGGATGTGTTCGGCCTGGCACAAGGTCTTGCCATTTCGGTCAAACAAGGCGGTCGAACAGTCACGCCGTTCCTTGATGTTGGTGGAATACGATGCCCGAACGAGGGCCTCGCCCATCTCCTCCACGATCGAGGAAAGCGCAGAGCCGATGACTTCGACCGTTATCGGGTCCATGCCTGGCATCAGGCCGTCTCCATGATCAGGTTCTGCCATTCATCGACCTGGACCAGCATTTCCGGCAGGACCAGCGTGGTCGTGTCCATCTGTTCAACGATTGCCGGACCAGGAATCGTTTGTCCGGGCAGAAGATCCGACCTGGAATAGACGGGACAGTCGACAGGCCCGCCCGGTTCCGGCAGCCAAACGTTCCGCCTGTCCCGCGGTTCGGGGGGGCCGCTTTGTTCTCGAAATGGCGCCCTTGTTGATTCCGCCTTGTCGACATGCCCGAGAGCCTCAATTCTCAAGGTGACGAATTCGATGGATTCGCCCTCCACTGCAAACCCGAAGCGCTGGCGATGTGCTGCCTCGAAATTGTCCGCGACGCGGTCAATGCTGGCAGCGGCAATCGGACCCGCGGGGACCGTTACCTGCAATTCATGGTTCTGGCCCGTATAGCGCATGTCGGCCGTGCGGATGAGCATGCGCCTCGTTGACGGAATGGACTCGCGGTCGAGCCAGCGCATGGCCCGGTCCGCCAGCACATCGAAGATGTCTGAAACTAAGGAGGCTGCGTCGGGGGACAGCGAAATCCGGCGGGTCCGGGAAAAATCCGCCTTGAGATCGGTTACCAGAAGCCCGAGTGCGCATAGGGCGCCCGGTGCAGGTGGAACAATGACCCGCGAGATTTCGAGCTCACGGGCCAGGCGCGCTGCATGAAGCGGACCGGCCCCGCCAAATGCCATCAGCGCATAGTCCCGGGGGTCATGGCCCTTTTGCACCGAAATCACGCGGATGGCTCTTGCCATGTTCGCGGTGGCAACGGAGATTATCCCTTGGGCGGTCCGGTCGAGACCCATTTCGAGACGCTCGGCCAGTCCCGAAACGGCGGCGGCGGCCAGTTCCCTGTCGATCCTCATTCGTCCATCCAGAATGGAGACAGGATTGAGAGTTTGCAGCACGACGTTGGCATCGGTTACAGTTGGCTCCTGTCCACCTCTTCCGTAACAGGCGGGCCCGGGAAGGGCACCGGCACTCCGGGGACCAACCTTGAGCAGGCCTCCGCTGTCCACCCACGCAATCGATCCGCCTCCAGCGCCAACCGTATGAATATCGAGCATCGGAAGCTTGATGGGATAGCCATGCACCTCGCCTTCGGCAGATCTCCTGCAAACACCGTTCTCAAGCAAGGCGACATCAGACGAGGTGCCACCGGCATCGAGGGTGATCACGTTTTCGAATCCGGCCCGTCGCGCGATTTCCTGTGCCGCAACGACGCCTGTTGAGGGTCCCGACAGCAGTGTTCGCACCGGGTGCGCTGCTGCGGTTTCCACCCCGATGACACCCCCATTGGATTGCGTGAGGTGGACAGGGACCGGAATTCCAGCCTCTCTCAGGCGGGTATCGAGACGGGTGACGAACTGCTTCATCACCGGTCCGAGAAACGCGTTGACAACTGTCGTTGACAATCGTTCAAACTCCCTGAATTCGGGGGCGACATCGCTTGAAACGGTGATAAAGGCTTCGTCGATCTCGTCTGCCAGCGCATCCGCCGCCGCCAGTTCGTGACTCGAGTCAAGAAAGCTGTAGAGAAAGCAAACCGCAACCGCGTCCACATCCTTGCCAGCCAGCTTCCGCGCAGCGATTCTCACGGAACCAACATCAAGGTGACACTCGATGCTGCCGTCCGAACGCAGACGTTCCGGCACCTCGATCCGACGGTCCCGAGGAACGAGGGGCTTCGGTTTGTCGGCCATCATGTCGTAAAGGCTCGGGCGTTTCTGTCTCCCGATCTCGAGAAGGTCTCGAAAGCCTGCCGTCGTGATCAGCCCCGTTCTTGCGCCTTCGAGTTCTATCAGCGCGTTGGTTGCGACAGTTGTTCCATGACCGAAATACGACAGATCGCTCATGCGGACTCCGACCCGCTCGAAAATTTCGGACATTGCATCAAGGATGCCCCGGGATGGATCGTCCGGCGTGGAGGCAGTTTTCCATATGTCCATCCGACCGGTGCGTTCGTCGTACAGGCAAATGTCGGTAAAAGTCCCACCCGAATCCACTCCGGCCCGCCATCCCGGGGGTTTGGTATTTGTCATTCTGCCGCTTCCCTGCGAGAAGGTCCTGACCGTGACAGGCGAAGAGATTTCGGGGCAACACGAGGCGTTTCGCGGGTGACCAGTTGGGCCAGCAGCAACCCTGCTGCAGGACCGGTACCGAATCCATGACCGGCAAAGCCGGATGCAGCGAATGGTCCGGGATTCCGTTCGACTCTGTCGAAAACCGGCAATTCATCCGGTGCCGTGTCGATCAGGCCTGCCCAACCGTGCGTGATGCCAGCCGACGCCAATGACGGACACGCCCGGCGCAGGGGAACGGGAGCCCCTCGATTGAAGGAGCCTCGGCGAGTCGGATCAGTCGTTCGGCGCATTGCAAATGGCGAACGTTCGTCAGTCGGCCAAAGGGAGGGCGTCCCGAGTTCGGTCACGAATTCACTGCCTGGCTCAAGGCGAAATTCACGCCAGTGCCTTTTTGCCGCTGGCAGGAAATCGGCAAACTGTCTCATGCTGACCGGAACGAGAAGTGCGATGTTGGTGTTTCCGAGGGCAAGGGTCTGTCCGACATCGAGTATCCGGCGAAACGCGTTGCCACGACCGCCGACAGGCATTTCCGCTGCGTTTTCCGCCCTGTCCACCCGCGCCGACGTTGCGGGTATCCGCAACCGCGGAATTCGTGCACCGACAGTCCCCGGGAACGAGCGCGTCCTGGCACTTCCCGCAACCACGATGGCACCGCACCGATGTTCCCGAACCCCGTAACAGCGCCGGAAACCATGCCGCCGGCGGTCTCGAATCCCCTGACAGTGCAGACTTCCGGCAGTGCCGCCCCGAACTTCCGAGCCTTGCTGGCCAGAGCAGGCGCGGCGGGCGATGGTTCGGCACGGCCGACCGAAGGTGTGAGCAGGCCGGGCGCCTCTCCCGTCCCTTCCCGCTTCTCGACCTTGATTGTCTCTCCCGCCGTTCTGCACAGGTACGTTGTCCCGGTACGGCGAAACGCGGTTTCAATCCCGTGACTGCGCTCAAGCGAGCGCCAAATCTTCAGACTCTCGATCGCAAGCGGCATTTCGGCAGGGTCGCGTCCCTTCTGACGCACCCATTCCCGGTTACGGGAGAATTGCCCACCGAAAACGCACTCCTTTTTCACAATGGCAAACCCGAACATTTCTTTCCGCAGGAAACAGCGTCGCCGAAGCGCTCACGAATCCCCCCTTGCCAACCACAACAACATCGACATCAGATGGCCTCCCTGTGTCGCAGGGCACTGTCGCAAGGGTGGCAATAGGCGATCGCGGCAATGCCACGCCTCGCTCAAAGCATGTCCTCAAGGCGGCAGTTGACCAGAATTTCGGCAACGGCTGCATTGTTCGGCAATTCAATTGCCGTTCGAACCATCTGCGCAATGGTCTCGGGTTGAATCATGTCTTCCGGTTTCACCCTGTCCGTATAGGCACTCATGTCTGTCCTTACGAAGCCGGGACAGATCACGGTTGCCCGGACACCCTTGTCCCACGCGACGTGGCGCGTTGTATGGGTCAGGCCCATCATGGCGAATTTCGTCATGTTGTATCCGACAAATTCGTTCCTCACCCGCTTGCCCGACAGCGACGCGATGTTGATGATCCGGCCCCGTCCAACTCGCTCAAGATGCGGGAGACACAAGCGGGTCAGGCGCAAGGGCGCTTTCGCGTTGACCGTCCACAGCCGATCGAGCGCTTCCTCGTCGTCATCGTGGAGCGAGACTCGTTCCGCGGAACCGGCATTGTTGACAAGTGCATCAATCCGACCAAAGCGGTCCAAGGCCGCCGACACCCATCGCGCCGCCGTGTTTGCCCTGAATGCATCGAATTCCGCATGATGCTGATTCCGGGCCTCGGGCCCGTGAACATCAACCAGTGACCCCGGTCGGCGCGCTCCCATGCTGACCCGGTATCCGTTTGCAAGCAGTTCGGAAACCACCGCGGCACCGATGCCGCGGTTCGCTCCTGATACCAGCACGACAGATCCATCCGGCATTCGATCACCCAGTTTCCGGCCCGCACTAACCGGACACCATTGGTCACACGATGTCCCCAAGATCCGGGCTCACGCGACTTGTACGTGAGTTGAACCGGAATTCAAGCGGTTGCTGGCCGGGGTTGCGAGCTTCAGACCGGGACGATGTTCGCGCTTCCGGATTTGCCTTCGTCCATCCCTTTTCGGATCCTCGCCAACTTGACACAGGGGGATTCATTCACCATGAATCTCCCGGTCGCATCAGGGTATCGCACGGCCCTGCGGCGATCGGGAGGATCTCTCGAGATACATGCCGCGGAGCTTTTTGCAGATGCAGGTCGCGGACCTACGTACGTGCAATGGGGAGGATCGAATTTGACGTACACAATGAAACATTTCTTGGTTGCCACATCCGGGGCGATGGCCGCGGCGGCGTTTGCGTGCATGGCCAATGCCGAACCAATCAAGTGGGACATGGCCGACGAATACGGCGAAAACGCCCTCACGGGACAGTCGGCAAAGTACTGTCTCGGCGAAATCAATCGAATGGCCGAGGGTACGCTCGAAATCACCTATCAGGGCGGTGGCGCCCTGGGTTACAAGTCCGTCGACCATTTCGACGCAGTGCAGGACGGAGGCGTTCAGTCAGCGTATACGCTGCTGACCCAGCTTGGCGGCATTGACCCCTTGTTCAACCTGAGTTCGCTGCCGTTCATTGCCAACACTGCGGAACAGGTCTACCAGCTTTGGCAGATTGCCCGGCCCGAATACGCAAAGGTGTTCGAGGCGAACAACATGGTGCTGCTCTGGGCCATGCCGAACCCCCCGAGCGGCATTCATGCAAAGGCACCGATCAACGATCCTGAGACACTGGCGGGACTGCGGATCCGTACCTACGATGTGAACGGCACCAAGACGCTCAAGGCCGCCGGGGCCGCACCGTTGCAAATTGCCTGGGCCGACCTCGTCCCACAGCTGTCCACCGGAGGAGTTGATGCCGTCTTGACATCGGCCGATGGCGGCAAGCAGTTGTCCATCTGGGACTATGTATCTGACTTCACGGAACTGAACTACGCGATGGCCCTGTTTGTCGCGCATGTAAACAAGGACGAATTCGATGCGTTGCCTGCAGAGGGGCAACAGGCGCTGATGGATGCGATTCCGATTTGCGACGCTTTCAACTGGGAACTCATGCAGAACGCGATCCAGGTCTCGTATGACGCGATGATGGAAAACGGCATGAACGTGACCCTGGATGACGATGTCCCGCAATCCGTCTTCGATCTCCTCGGAGATGCCGGGGAACAGGTACGCGCGGCCTGGATCGAGGAAGCCGGAGAACGCGGCGCCAGTATCCTGGAAGAATTCGACGCGGTCCGGAACTGATTGGATCAATATACTGCCGGGCGGCCTCCGCCCGGCATTGCAGCACATCCTGAAATCGTGGTTCAGCGACACTCCATCCAGGAGCCTGCGTGGCTCAGGCTCATCGGCGGGATTTCCTCGACACTGAACAAGACTGCGGCGACGGTGGCCGCGGCCCTGCTGGTCATGATGGTCCTGCTGATTCTGCTTGAGATCGTTCTGCGCTACTTTTCACGCTCGACCTTCATGGCAGATGCGCTGGTGGGGCACGGTGTCGCAGCCACGACCTTCCTTGCTCTGGGTTGGGCGCTGGAACGGGGGAGCATGATTCGCATCAGCGTCGTGACCCGGCGGCTGCGACCGTCACCGCGCTTTGCCGCCGAAGCGTTCACGATCGTCGCGACCGAGATCCTGATACTCTGCCTGATGTACTACCAGTGGCGCGCCGTCTCCAAACTGTGGATCCGAGGATCGGTCAGCCAGCACTATTTTCCGATCCCGCTCTGGATTCCGGAGGCAATCTTTTTCATTGGCCTTGTTCTTCTGGCGCTTCAACTCCTGGTCAGGCTTTGCCGACTGGGCGTTGTTGGAGTGGAGAAGGACGAAACCCTGACAATCTGATCAGGAAAGGTCCCCAATGTCGACATTGGCAGCATCCGGCGTTCTCCTTGCCCTCGTCGCGGTCCTTCTGGGTGCCGGGATGTGGATATTCGCCGGACTGACCCTTGTCGGGGTCGGGGCCCTCTATATCGTTCTCGATTTCAGCATATTTCGAATCGGTACGATCGCGACCAAGGTCATTTCGTCGAGCGCGATATCCTGGGAACTTGCGGCAATTCCGATTTTCATATGGATGGGCGACATCATTTTCAGGACCGACATCTCGCTACGGCTGTTCCGCGGCCTTTCACCGATGGTTGCCCGCGTGCCAGGCGGCCTCCTGCACACCAATGTGTTCGGCTGTACCATCTTTGCGGCCATCAGCGGGTCGAGCACCGCAACGACTGCAACGGTCGGAAAGATCACGATCCCGGAACTGATGCGGCGCGGCTACGATCTGGGACTGGCGTCGGGTTCGCTGGCGGGCGCCGGAAGTTTCGGCCTGCTCATTCCTCCGTCGATCGCAATGATCATATACGGCGTGCTCGCGGAAGTCTCGATAGCGAAGCTGTTTGCGGCCGGATTGTTTCCGGGTCTGATGATGGCCTGTCTCTATTCCGGGTACATCATCATCGTGGCCTTGTTCCGGCCGACGGTCGAGCCGAAAGGACATGAGCGCGTCAGGTTCACGGATGTCTTGCGCGGCATCCTGGAACTCCTTCCGATCGGCGTGCTGATGGTCATTGTCCTGGGATCCATCTACTCCGGACTGGCGACGCCTTCCGAGGCGGCGGCCGTGGGCGTAGCCTGCGCCATTGCCATCACGATCATTACACGCCAGTTCTCGGTGGGGATGATCGCGGCATCCCTGATGGCAACCATCCGGATTTCCTCGATGATCTGTATCCTGATTGCGGCCTCGGCATTCCTGTCGGCATCAATTGCCTACCTGCACCTTCCGCAGGAGATCACGAGGGGAATTGAGCTCCTGCAACTTTCCCCTTACGGCGTCCTTGCAATTCTGGCAGCGCTCTACATCGTCCTGGGCATGTTCATCGACGGCACATCCATGACCGTCATGACCGTTCCGATAGCCGTCCCGCTGATCGTCCAGGCCGGATACGACCCACTCTGGTTCGGCGTATTCCTCGTCATCATGATCGAATTGAGCGCGCTCACGCCGCCCGTTGGTCTCAACCTCTACATCCTTCAGGGCCTGACCTCGGCAGACATGGGGCGTACGGTTCTCGCCACGCTGCCGTTCTTTCTCCTGTTGTGCCTTGGTACTGTTCTGCTCGTGGCATTCCCAGAAATAGCCCTGTGGCTTCCAGGTAAGCTGTAGAGGGAGTCACGGTTCCGAATTGACGCTTCGCCCGAATCACGCCGTCGCCCCGCGTGTGGTGAGTTCAGCAAGGCGTCATCACATGACTTGTACGCTGGATTACGCTCGGCGACGCGGAAGCGAGTCAGTGATCAGTTGCCGAAGCTGGCGGCGGATGCTGGTGATCCTTGCCGGCAGGCGCTGCAACGGGCACCCGATTTCTGGGTCAGATCAGTGGGAGCCCTCGATTGCCCGCTTTGCGGCTTCGGCCATGAAAGCCGCCGTGTCTGCCCGAGGCACCTCGCTTCGGAATCGATTGCACTCGGTACGCCCCGGTCAATGCTGACATTTGCCCTGACCTTTCAGTCTGCAACCTCGATCAATGGTACAACCATGAGCGACGCTCCGGCGGCGAGGTCGGCGGCTGCCAGTTCGCGGATTTCTTCAAGTCCTCGCGGATCAACCGGAGCAGCGTCCTCGAACCAGAAATTCAATGCCGCGACCGCGTTGACATGGACATCATTCCAGCAATCAGCCGCCGAAAAGCAGCCCGGAACATCCGGAACATGCACACCGAAAGTGCTGTCGCTGTCCTTGTGAACGACAGCCACGAATTGCTTCATCTGTCCTCCTCTTTCAGCCATTCGACCTGTCTCGCAATAGACCTCGAAGTGCCAATGGGCAGGTCTTTCATCGGATTCGGGACAATCTCCGTAATCTGCGCCTTGCGGAACTTGTCGTGCGAACCAGGAACTGAACCCAACTGGAAACCATCTCTTTTCAGGCGCCTCACGAACATCTTGTTGTTCCGCTCCATGGACATACCACGGTGACTTCTCAATACCTGATACAAGTAGGACAAGGTACAAACACCGTGGTGCCGGTTGCCTGACGCCTTTATTCGGTTTGCAATCGAGTCCTCCTCTTTCTGCTTGTCAAACGGCTTCGTCATGCCTTGAACGACATGCTCTGGCCGCGGACGTGTTGCCCTGGCGGACTTCAACATCCCCAGGTCTTCTCGACTTCCCAGAAAATGACGCCCCGCGACTCTCGGATTGGTCCTGTAACGGGAAATGCGGATGAACTGTTGCATTTTCACGTAACAGGAAACCATTGGCGGAATTTTCTGGTTCGACGGCATAGAAGAAGAGCAACTGCGGAACTGAAATGTTCATTGTAGTGTGGCGAAATGGTCGGGCATTTGATCTGCCTGCTCAAAGCAAACTCATGAATCTTTTCCGGCAGGTACTTGGTATCCGATAGAGTTCCATGGCTATCCAATTGAACGCGACAAGAGCCCTGATTTTTCGAATCACGCACATAGCGAATGTACCGTGGGTTTTTCGGAACGGACTGCATTCCAGAAATTCGGGCGTCCGGGATCCGAACTTCGTACGTATTGGCAACCCGGAACTAATTCAACGACGTGCAACGAGGCGCATTCCAGTCCCGCCCGGCGGCACGCTTTCTGATTATGTGCCATTCTATTTCACTCCGTTCTCCATGATGATGTACAACATCACGACTGGATACGGTGGAAATCGCCAATTCCCGAATTCCGAGATCGTCATTCTGGTCTCGTCGCTACAAAGACTCTCCACAGCAGGTCGAGAGTTCGTTTTTTCTGACCGCCATGCTTATCTCCAGACGGCCCAATTCTTCACATCGATCGGCGATCTTGACGAAATTGACTGGGATGTTCTTCAGCGACGTGACTTCCAAAAGGATGTCAACGATCTTGAGAAAACCGATCGATATCAGGCCGAGGCCCTTGTCTACAGGCACTTGCCAGCGGAACATCTGGCGGGCATAGTGTGCCTGAATGAGAACAAAAAACGAACGATTGAGGAGCAACGTGAGGAGGTCGGCCTCACAATGAAGATCGTTTCGCGACCAAATTGGTATTTCCGATGATTACGTACACGAAAGGCAACCTTCTCGCAGCCGACGTCGAAGCGGTCGTCAACACTGTCAACACTGTCGGGATCATGGGAAAGGGGATCGCCTTGATGTTCAAGGGGAGATTTCCTCGCAACTTTGAAAGCTATGCGCGCGCGTGCGAAGCCGGTGAGGTGCGAATTGGGAAAATGTTCGTTACAGAAAATGTCGAATTACTTGGACCTCGCTGGATCATCAATTTTCCAACAAAAACCCATTGGCGCGTCAAGACGAAGACTGAATGGGTGGTAGAAGGGCTTGAGGATCTTGTACGTGTCATTCGTGAGAAGAACATACGGTCAATTGCAATTCCGTCACTTGGTTGCGGAAATGGAGGGCTGCATTGGGATGATGTTCGTCCGCTGATGCACTCTGCACTTGAGGCACTAGATGACATCGATGCAATCATCTACGAACCTACCGTCAGCTATCAGAACATTGACAAGCGGACCGGGGTGGAAGAACTAACCCCCGCAGGAGCCCTTATGGCGGAGATGGTGCGTCGTTACTCCATTCTTGGAATCGACTGTTCAATCCTCGAAGTACAGAAGCTTGCTTGGTTCATCGACCGAGGGATTCGAAGGCTTCAGGTGAACGAACCACTCGAATTTGATTTCCGGGCCGATAAGTATGGCCCCTACTCGCATAATCTGATGCATTTGCTGAACAATCTCGATGGTAGTTACCTTCGCTGTGACAGAAGGATAGCGGACGCGGATCCAACAGATTTGATTTGGTTCAACGAAAAAAAGCGCGGCCGTGTTCAAGCATACATTCACTCGGACGAGGGTAGGGAATACCTGAGCGTTCTCGAATGGGCGTCGGCAACTATCGACGGATTCGAGTCACCACTCGGGATGGAACTTCTCGCTACTGTCGACTGGTTGATACAGCAAGATGGCATCGAGCTAAGCGTCAATGGGGTGATGGAAGGTCTCAAGAACTGGGCTGGTGGCTTTCAGGCCGGTCAGCGTAAGGTTAGGATTTTCGACGAACGCTTGGTTGCAATCGCCGTAAAGCGATTGGAAATTGCGAATCTACCGGCCTTGCAATGACTCTTCTAGCGAGAGAATTCTATTTGAAGGTATTCGCTGATTGCCCGTGTCGTGGGCTTGTTGCCGACATGATGAACCGGTCGGCGACGCGATGGTGCTAGGTCGGAGTTAAGGTCAGAGATTCACTCGCACCTGGTCGGAGTTCGGCCTTGCGTTCGTGGCTGCAACGTAAATTGCGACATGGCGCGTTGCGTTCGTGCTGCGTGCCGGTGCTTTTCGAGGAACGAGCGAGAAAAGAAGCCAAACATGGTGAAAGCGGACATACCAAGAATGATCGAGTTTGTTTCATCTTGCGACGATCCCGAGAAACTGCGCAGGATTATCGAAAACGCTCGTAAACGCGAAGCCGATGCGCTTGCTGATGCCGCGCTCCGCAAGCTGGTGTCGGTTCTTCCGTCGGAGCGTCCGGGGACTGTCGAGTTCGATTTCTGGCGTACGATTCATAGTTTCGAGCATGTTCTCACGGAAGAACGCGGGAGAACGACGAAACTGTCCCGAACGCGGCAAAAGGTCCAGCGAGTCGGCGTGGTTCAGACATTGATCGACTGGGCTCAGGATACAAAGCAGACAGACGGATTCCTCATGCCCTTGGAGCGGAACATGCCCGAGTTGGCCGGAGAAGCAATCATTTTGCGTCACCCCGACAAGTTCGAACAATTCGTTGTGTCGGCCGCGCGCGCACGGCTTGAAGCGGCCGGTGTAGACACTGCGGCTGTAGCGGCATAACGGTGAAGGGAATCATCAAGGTTTTCGTCTTCGGAAACACGGATCGGCACGTTTGGCCGAATCGTTTTTCTCAATAGACCGTTGAGGCCGTATGAGCAGTGCATCACACCGGATCTCGGATTGATTGATAACCGAAAAGGCCGCAGGTCAGCCTCTACCGGAATGCCACAAAGATCTCGGAAACTACTCTTTCATCCTAAGCATTCTGGGAGCACCTCGACGCGGTAGAGGCGCCAGCAGTATTCGAAAGAGCGGCTGCCCTGTTTGCCATTCGCCCGAAGGCATGACGAAAACAGGCCACCTTCGGCTGTTCCCCCAAGGGTCCGGGTTCTCGCGTTGACGTGCAGGGCATGAGCCATTTCCTGCCAGTGAAGGCCGGTGCTGTGCCTTGCCTGCGGCTCCCTATTCGATCATCCACTGCCCTTGCGGCGTGAAGGCATGGAATGCGAAGGCGAACGCCACGTCGTGCGGTATGTCGGCCCCTGTTGCGGCATCCCTGACCCGGATTGAACCGACATCCCGTCCCTCGGCGATGGCATTCGTATCAAGGGCTGACGCGGTCCCTTCCTTCCATTTGATCCGGACCCCGTCCTCGATGATCTCGCCGGCCTCTCTCACCCGGGTCAATGGCCATGCCCGGTCGCCGACCACGACCACACGGGAAAGCGGCGGAATGTCATGTGGAGGATTTTCCCCGCTGTAAAGGAACGGGGAAATCGACGAATCGTACCCCACGTAGGGATTGGCCCCGTACGGCCTGCGATGGCTTGGCTGTACCATGACCAGGCCTCCGGGATTGCGTGTCCGGAAGTCGAGCCAGCTTTCGACCCACCCGGGAACCTGACCCAGAACGGCACCGGTCATTTCGCCGACAATGGCGACACCTTCGAACTGTTGCCACCAGCTCTCGGTCTCGCGATCATACATCACCATGTCGGACTTGCGGAGTTTGCCCGATACGCCAAAGGAAAACTGCTCGTTACCGAGGCGCCGGTCAAAAATCAGTCCCGAATTGCACAATGGGCAAAAGGTCACCGCCACGGGCGTTTCGCCGATGATGTCGTTGACGATTTCGTGCCAGATCAGGTACCGGACGGGATAGGCGCGCGGGACCTGGCCCGCGATTTCAACCGTCATGACCGGTTCCCTGTCGTGAAGCCCGTTTTCGTCCGCAACCGAAACGAATGCAGGGTTGTCAATCGCGGGTATTCCGTCCTTCGGCGGCCCTCCGCTCCTGATTTCGGCCAGGTCGACCGAATGGACCGTGAAGTCGGTGTTGGGCCACTCGTGTGCCCAACGCGACGGATTCGACCACGCAGGCGAAGACGCGAGCGCGAATACGACCGTCGGGGCGAACAGCGTTTGAATCAATCTTGTCATTCCGACCTCCCTTTTCTGCCGGTTCTGCCGGGCTTCTCCTGTAATGCCGCATCGCACGTTGCGAATTCCTTTTCCAATCAGGAGTCGTCACGGACTGTTGATGATCAGGGCCGTCCGAGACCAACCAAACGGGTGGGGACCGGCAGGCTGCGGCCCGGATCAGTCGGGAACCAGCATGTACCCGGAGCCGCGGACAGTCTGGAGGTAACGCGGCGACCTCGGTTCATCCTCGATCTTCTTGCGCAAACGTGTGATCTGGACATCGACTGCCCGCCTCTGCGCCTTGCTGCCCGTTCGTCTCAGGATCTCGACCAGGTCCGTACGCGAAAACGCCTCTCCCGGCCGTGACGAAAAAACCCGCATCAGCACCGCTTCCGTCGCCGTCAGCCTGACCGGCTGGCCATCGTGCCACAATTCGCCGCGCATGATGTCGTAATGGCGGCTTCCCAGGTACAGGGTCTTCGGTTGCGCCTCCCCTGTCTCCTTCTCCGGAACACGCCTCAATATGGCGTTGATTCGCAGCAACAGCTCCCTTGGTTCGAACGGTTTGCCGAGGAAATCGTCAGCACCGGCCTCAAGTCCCATGATTCGTTGATTCGATTCGCTCCGTGCCGTGAGCATCAGAATCGGCGTCTCGACCCGGTTATCACGAAGGCCCGCGGCAAACGTGATTCCATCTTCACCGGGCATCATGACATCCAGAACGATCAGATCGAACTCGAGTCCCTCCATGAGAACCCCGGCGTGCATCGCGTTCCTTGCCACGCTCGCCCGGTAGCCGTTCGTGACGAGGAATTTCTGCAGCAGGTCCCTGAGGCGTTCGTCATCGTCGACGACCAGGATGTGGGCTTCCGTTCTGGCGGACACATCAATCCTCGCCGAGGTTTCGGGCAAGTTGCCGCAAGTGGTGGTCCATGATGTTTTCGAGAACCCGGCGGAATCCGTGCACGGCATCAGGTCCCGCATCCCTGTACGCATCGTGCATGCGCTTGCGCTGGGCCTTGGAGAGTTGGCGCTCGAGGGCCCTGCCACGGTCGGTCAGGTAGAGATTCCGTTTTCTCCGGTCAAATTTGTCGATCCGGCTTTCCATCATTCCATCATTGGACAACTGCCTTCGAACCCTGGTCAGCGACTGCTTGGTCACACCCAGGATTTCCAGCAATCGGTTGACCGTGATGCCCGGGCTCCTGTTGATGAAGTGAATTGCCCGATGATGCGCGCGCCCATAGCCGTACTGCTCGAGAATTCGGTCCGGATCCGAGGTGAATCCCCTGTAGGCAAAAAACATCAGTTCAATGCCCTGCAGCAGCTGATCATCGGTCAGAAAAAGCCGTGGATCCCGACTCGTCTGATTCTGAAGTGACTGTTGGTCCTGCATACCCAATCCCGCGGCATCGGCACTCATTTCGGATAGCCCGAAATCGCTTGCCATAATATGTCAGAAATGTTGACATAGCCAGAGGTATTCGGTAATGGTGTGCATGATTCCCGGTCGCGCATGCGCGCCGGAATTTCTTGAGCCGGCGCCCTTCCGGTTGTCGCGCAGGCAGCGGAAATCGAACAGGATTGGGAAGAATGGCTGGTGCAGCATACGACGATCGCGAAGGTGTCATCTGGCTGGATGGAGAACTCGTTCCATGGTGCGAGGCCAATATACACGTCCTTACCCATGCGCTTCACTACGCTTCGTCGGTGTTCGAGGGTGAACGCGCCTACAATGGCAAGATTTTCAAGAGCCGGGAACATTCGGAACGTCTGCTGAAGTCCGGCCGGGATATCGATCTACCCATCCCGTACACGGTCGACGAGATCGAGGCGGCCAAGTACCAGGCGATGGAGGCCAACGGCCTCAGCGATGCCTACGTTCGCGCAGTGTGCTGGCGGGGTTCGGGAGAAGACATGGGAGTCACTGCGTCCGCCAATCCCGTCAGAATGGCCGTGGCGGCCTGGAGTTGGGGCGCCTACTACGGAGACGCCAAGGACAAGGGTGCGCGCCTCGATATTTCGCGCTGGAAGCGTCCGTCGCCGGAAACCATTCCCTGCTTCGCCAAGGCATCGGGGCTCTACATGATCTGCACGCTGTCGAAACATGCCGCCGAAGCGAAGGGTTGCTCGGATGCAATGATGCTCGATCACAGGGGATTCGTTGCAGAAGCTACCGGCGCAAATATCTTTTTTGTCCGTGACGGTATCGTGCACACGCCCTTGCCCGACTGTTTCCTCAACGGCCTGACCCGGCAGACTGTCATTTCGCTGCTGAAAGAACGGCAGATCAAGGTGGAAGAACGCCACATCCTTCCATCGGAACTCGAGAATTTTCAGCAGTGCTGGCTGACGGGCACTGCGGCCGAGGTCACGCCGGTCGGAAAGATCGGGGATTACAGCTTCGAGGTCGGTGAATTGGCGCGCGCAATTGCCGATGACTATGAACGCTTTGTTCGCATGTGAACATGGAACCGTTCAACCTTGGCAGCGACTCGTGCTTTTGCTAGGATTCGGGAACCGGCGCCGAAGGGAAGGCATGACCGGGTGAACCAACGGAGGAAACCGTTCTGAACAGACATGTTGACATGGCGGAAGACGATACCGCCAGCTCCATGCCGAGCGAACAGATGCTCGATTTCATCCTGAATTCCCTCCAAGGTGACAAGGCAGACGATATCATCTCGATCGACTTGCGCGACAAGTCCGAGATGGCCGACTACATGGTGGTTGCGTCAGGCCGGTCATCACGGCGGGTTTCCGCGATCTCGGAAAAACTGGCCCTGCGGCTCAAGCAGGACCTGGGACTGTTGTGCAGGATGGAAGGCAAACAGGCAAGCGACTGGGTACTGATGGATTGCGGCGACGTCATCGTCCACATCTTCCGACCGGAAGTGAGAGAATTCTACCAGCTGGAAAAAATGTGGCTGCCCGAAAGCAGGGCGACACGCGCCTGAACGGTCCGGTCCGGTGATGAAGATCCGGCTTTGCGTCGTCGGGCGCATGCGTCAGGGACCGGAAGCAAGTCTCTTTCACGATTACCTCGACAGGTTCAACCGTCTCGGCAGGGGACAGGGCATCGGCCCGGCGGAAGTCTTCGAGGTCGAGACGGGGAAAACGCCGGATCCATTGCAGGAAGCACGACGATTGAGACGCATCATCCCCGGATTGGCGCGCAGCATCGCCATGGACGAGCGCGGGCGGTCGATGACATCCCCTGAGTTTGCCGAACTCCTGTCCAGATGGAACCACGAGGGGTGCGCCCATGCCTCGATCCTGATCGGGGGTGTTGAAGGACTCCACCCGGATCTTAGGAAGAGTGCAGGAGTCGTGGTCTCGATGGGCAAGATGGTCTGGCCGCACCTGCTTGCGCGCGTCATGGTCATGGAGCAACTGTACAGGGCGGCATCCATACTCGCGGGACACGCCTACCACCGCGGATGACCGGATACCGGGCGCCGGCCGGGAGCAAGGTAAACCGATATGACCCGATTTCCCGTCGTTCTCTGCATTCTTGATGGCTGGGGTCTTCGGGACGAAACCGGGGGAAACGCGGTCCGGCTCGCCAGGACGCCGAATTACGACTTCGTCATGTCAAGATATCCGACGACCAGGCTCACGGCCCACGGCCAGGAGGTCGGGCTGCCGGACGGCCAGATCGGAAACTCGGAGGTCGGGCATCTCAATATCGGCGCAGGGCGAATCGTCGAAATGGAGCTCCAGAAGATCAATCGCATCTGTTCCTCCGGAGAACTTGGCAAACAGGCGGGCATCAGGCGATTTGTCGAGGCGGTCGGGCGGTCGGGCGGAACCGCCCATGTTCTCGGCGTCCTCTCCGAAGGTGGCGTTCATGCGCACGTGGATCACATGATTGCAACCGTGGAGGTTCTGTCGGAAGCCGATATACCAGCGGTTGTCCACGCCTTTACGGACGGCCGTGATGTCGCGCCGATGTCTGCCGGGAAAAGCCTGGAACGCCTTTCGACATGCCTGTCCGGGTTACCGGGCGAGCCGCCCCTGGACGATCTTCCGGGCAGCCCCGGGGTCGCCACGATTTCCGGGCGGTATTTTGCAATGGACCGCGATCATCGATGGGAAAGGACCCGGAAGGCCTTCAGGGCCATGGTCCACGGTGAAGCCCCGCGTCACGAGACGCCCGATTCCGTCATCGCAGGCGCCTATTCTGATGGCGTGACCGATGAGTTCATCCGACCGGCAGTTGTCGGGAACTTCGGCGGGATGGCAAGCGGCGACGGGCTTATCTGCGTGAACTTTCGTGCTGACAGGGTGAGACAGTTGCTGGCGTCGATCGGTGCGCGTACCTTCGACCATTTCGAAACCGGAATCCGGCCCGAGCTCTCGGCCATGACCGGTTTCGTTTCCTATTCGGACGCCCATGACGAATTCATGGACAGTGTTTTCGAGAAGGACGCGTTGCCCGGAACCCTGGGACAGCGGATTTCCGAGGCGGGGCTCAGGCAGGTCCGTATCGCGGAGACCGAAAAATATCCGCACGTGACCTATTTCCTGAACGGTGGCGAAGAGATCCCCTTTCCGGGGGAGGACAGGAGGTTGATCCCGAGTCCGCGGATTCCCACCTACGACTTGCAGCCTGAAATGTCGGCCAGGGAAGTAACTGCGGCGGTCGTCGACGTCCTTTCGGCCCGCAGTCACGAATTCCTGGTCGTCAACTATGCCAATCCTGACATGGTCGGACATACCGGGAACCTCGATGCGGCCATCCACGCCTGCGCCGCGGTCGACCGGGGCCTCGGAGACATCGTCCGCTCACTCGCCGGTGCAGGAGGCGTGATGATCCTGACCGCGGATCACGGGAACTGCGAGGTCATGATCGATCCGGCAACCGGAGGTCCCCACACGGCTCACACGACCAATCCCGTGCCACTGGCGGTCATCGGCAATCGATCCGGCATTGAACTCAGGTGCGGTGGCCGCCTCGCCGACATCGCGCCAACGCTGCTTGAGCTTGGAGGGCTGGAGCCGGCAGCCGGAATGACCGGGCTCTCCTTGCTCATCCGGACATGACGGGCGGGAACCTGATGCAAGTGGCGTGCGGACCGCCCCTGCCAAAATGCATCTCGGGCGGGAACGGTTCACGCCATGATCATCTGCGCATCAAAATTTGCTGAACAGGACACGATCGCGCCGGATAACCCTTGGCAAATCCTTTCCGAAGTTGCATGACAGGCGCGCAAATCCTTGGAATTCGGCGCCGCGATCAGAGCGATTCCGCCCGTGTGGCCTGATTGTGCGTCCGGCACGACGGGGCTTTCGAAACATATGGAAACTGAGATGAAGAATCGGCCTCTACTGTTTGTGCGACTTAGCCTCGTGGGTATAGCCATCTCGTTGTGCCTGGCAGGGCCGGGCCATGCGCAGGAGAAAGAGCTTTCCGAATCCACCTTCGAGCAACTCGACCTCTTTGGCAAAGTCTTCGAAACCGTTCGTTCGAAGTATGTCGAAGATGTCGATGACACGGAACTGATCAGGAGCGCCATTGATGGAATGTTGACGGCGCTGGACCCGCATTCGGGATACATGCCGCCAAAGGACTTCGAGAAAATGCAGGTCCAGTCAAAGGGTGAATTTGGCGGGGTCGGAATCGAGATCACCCTGGAAAACGGAATCCTGAAGGTCGTTTCGCCGATCGACGGAACCCCTGCGGCGGAAGCCGGGATCGAAGCAGGCGATCTGATCATCTTCGTGGACGGGAAACAGACCTATGGCCTCACCCTGAATGAAATCGTCGAAAACCTTCGCGGGCCGGTCGGCAAGGAAGTCGTCGTGACCATCAGCCGCGAAGGGGAGGAAAATCCGTTCGACGTCACGATCATTCGCGACATCATCAAGATCCGGGCCGTTCGATCACGCGTCGTGGGCAACTCCGCCATTCTGCGGGTATCTTCCTTTACCGAGCAGACGTACGACAATCTCGAGGAAGAAATCCAAAAAACGACGGAGGAGATTGGCGGAATCGATGCAGTCGAAGGATACATCATTGACCTCCGCAACAATCCCGGCGGCCTGCTCGACCAGGCGATCAAGGTGTCGGATGCTTTCCTGGAACAGGGCGAAATCGTCTCCACGCGTGGACGCCTTGCCGATGTCGCCAGTCGTCACAACGCCGAGCCCGGCGATCTGGCCCAGGGCAAGCCGATCGTCTTACTCATAAACCGCGGTTCCGCCTCGGCATCGGAAATCGTCGCGGGTGCCTTGCAGGACCATCGCCGCGCGGTCCTGGTCGGGACCAAGAGCTTCGGAAAGGGTTCGGTTCAGTCGATTCTTCCACTCGAAGACGAAGGCGCCGTTCGCCTGACAATCTCGCGCTATTACACGCCCTCTGGCCGCTCCATCCAGGCCCTCGGGATCTATCCCGATGTCTACGTGGAACCGGAGCCGCCCGTCGAACAACCCGAGGAAGAGATAGACAGCCGATTCACGCGGTTCGAATCCGACCTTCGGGGTGCGCTGGCAAACGAAGACGTGGAAGACGAAACCAGTGATGACCTGGAGAGCGAGACCGCGCGCCAGCAGGAAATGGAAGTGATCAGAAACCAGGACAATCAACTCGCCTATGCCCTCGACATCCTGCACGGATTGTCGGTCATCTCGAACGACTGATCTTCCTCTCCCGGTCAGGCAGGACGTGAACGGGCGATGACTTCGTGATCGATCGGTCGTTCCACCATCTCCCTTACCGGCCCTGCGTCGGCATCATGCTTGTCAACCCTTCGTACCTGGTCTTTGCCGGCCAGCGGATCGATGGACCTTCCGACGCATGGCAGATGCCCCAGGGAGGAATCGATCCCGGTGAAACGCACGAGGGAGCTGCGCTCAGGGAACTCCATGAAGAGACGGGCATCCCTCCTGAAGCGGTCGAGGTCCTGGCCGAGGCCCGGGAACTGGTGGCCTACGACCTGCCGCCCGAATTGATCGGCAGCTTGTGGGGCGGGCAGTTCCGGGGGCAGCTGCAATCCTGGTATCTCATGCGGTTCCTGGGCGATGATGCCATGGTAGACATCGCCACCGAAGAACCCGAATTCAACCGGTGGGCCTGGCTGCCGGTGTCGGAACTCATCGGAAGAATCGTACCGTTCAAGCGGGACGCCTACGCCCGCGTGATCGAGGAATTCGGAGACCATTTTCCGAAGGATGCAAAGCCGACACGATCCGGTCCGTCGCTGGTCTGACCAGCTGATCCTGTGCCTTTGCTTCCGGCGGCAATGCCGGGCATGCGACCGGGTGCGTCCCTGGCCGGCGGCAACGTGCGGGGATCCAAGGGTCGCAAGGAGCGACCACCGATCGTTATCCGCAAGCGACTCTCGTGACCGTTCGATCTTCGGAAACCGAAATGTTCAACCTGGTCGGCACGTAATCGGTTGTCGCGGCCGTATCGGTACGCATGACACGGTGTCCCTCCGGAAGATGCACGAAATCGAGCATCGCCTCCGTCATTCCGATCAGTTCCCGGTAGGTTTCGAGATCGCAGGCCGGAGCGGCCGGAGCGGCGACAGGATCTGCAGGTTCTTCGGGCGGCTGGACTTCCTGGCATCCCGAAAAGGCCAGGCACGCGCAGGTCAGCGCTAACACGAAACAGTACGCCGGATCGCGTCTCGCCATCTGTCGTACGCCTTGTTCCTGCTGGATTCGGACAATTCCGGCTCGAAACGCCGGTCAAGCGACCAGCTGTTCGAGAATGACTGCGGGCCACCATATAACCCGATATGCCATCCTGCAAGCCAGGCTGCTCCCAGGGCTGTCGTCTCGGTGATCCTCGGCCGGTCGACCGGTGCACCCAACTGGTCGGCCAGCGCCTGCATGACCCAGTCATTTCCTGTCATGCCGCCGTCAACCCTGAGGATGGTGCCCGGCGACCGCGAATCCCGACCGGACCAATCCGTCTTCATTGCCTCGAGAAGATCCCGTGTCTGAAAGGCCACGCTTTCGAGCGCGGCCTTCGCGATTTCCGCCGGCCCGGTGTTGCGGGTCAGGCCGAAAATGCTGCCCCGGCAGTCGGGATCCCAATACGGCGCGCCCATGCCGGTGAACGCGGGAACCAGGGTCACTTCCTGCGCCGGATCCGCCACCTGCGCCATTTCTCCGGTTTCCGCAGCCGATTCGATGATCCCGAGGCCGTCCCGCAGCCATTGGACAACGGCGCCGGCAATGAAGATCGACCCTTCGAGCGCGTAGGTGACCTCGCCTCCGAAGCGGAAGGCAATCGTCGTCAACAACCGGTTCTGCGAGTGAACTGCATCCTGACCGGTATTCAGAAGGGCGAAACAGCCGGTGCCGTAGGTCGATTTCAGCATCCCCGGCTCGAAACAGGCCTGCCCGATCGTCGCTGCCTGCTGGTCTCCGGCAACACCGGCGATCGGAATCTCCTGGCCGAAAAATTCGGCCGGGCAAACCCCATATTCGGCAGAACAGTCCCTGACCTCGGGCAGCATGGCCGCGGGAATTCCAAGCATGTCCAGCATGCCGGCGTCCCAGGAACCTTCCCGAATGTTATACAGAAGCGTTCGTGAGGCGTTGGTTGCATCGGTCGCATGTACGGCGCCTTTCGTCAGCCGCCAGATCAGGAAACTGTCGATGGTGCCGAACAGCAATTCGCCCGCTTCGGCCCGGCCGCGAAGCGAAGAATCCGACTCCAGCAGCCACTTGAGCTTGGTTCCCGAGAAGTACGGGTCAAGCAGGAGTCCGGTCCGTGCCGTGACATCAGGCTCATGCCCTTCCGCCTTGAGACGGGCACAGAGTTCGGAGGTCCTGCGGTCCTGCCAGACAATGGCATTCCCGACTGCCGCGCCTGTGACCTTGTCCCAGACGACCACCGTTTCACGCTGATTGGTGATTCCGATCGCAGAGACCCTGGCGTCACCCGCCTTGGATATCGCCTCGCGGCACGTCTCGACGACACTCGTCCAGATGGTTTCGGGATCGTGTTCAACCCACCCCGAAGCAGGAAAGATCTGAGGAAACTCCTTCTGGGAGACGGCCACCGGATTCAGGGACCGGTCGAAGACAATTGCCCGGCTCGATGTCGTCCCCTGATCTATCGCGAGAATATGTGTCATGAATCTGCCTTCATGGACCGTGGGAGAACACGCGGTTGACTCCCGCCCGGTTTCTGCCGTCCGTATCTAACTGTCCCGGCATGGCTGCCGGCTGGTGCGCGTGACAGGTGTTCGAAACAACAACCAGTTCTTCTTGATGTGCTGCCATTGTCCCTGCCATCTCATAGCCCCCTTGGCAAAGGAACCGTCGATTTGGCAATTGGAAAATTTCACTCTCAACAGGGAACGCACCCCACACAAATTTTTCCGATACTTTTGCGACTGCACCGGCATCGAGATCACGAAGACCGGCGAAACTGCAGAAGAGATTAGGGCATTGGCCCGGAAGTGCAAGAAGCGGTCAAAGCATGTTTCTGCGTTTGCAGCCTGATGTTTTCACCGTGCTTTTCGAGATCCTGGTTCCTTCATCCGGCCCGGGGCCGAAAGGCGGACTTTTCGGGGTTGATCCAGGGGTCGGATCGTCGCCATGACCACGCCGCCGCGACACGCTGCAGACTTCGTACCCTCTGCATGGCCACGCCATGCAGCACTTTCCCCGTGGGTCCGGAACGCCGCACGCGGACCGGCGAAACTCCGTTCGATCCAGTTGTTGATGAAGCGCGCGCCGCGTTACTGACCCGGAGATTCCGGAACCTCCAGGACAACTACATGCGAATTCCACGACTTGCCGAAAACTCCAGGTAAGGTGCGAATGCACCCGAAACCTCGCCTCGTGTGAGGCCATAATCATCAAGGGCGTAGCTGTGCCGGCGCTCATGGCTCCGCCGCTCTTCCTGTCGTTGCAGCCACAACTTCATGCCATCGGCAGATGACGGGTCCAACTCCCAGCCGAAATGGCCATAGGCATTACGAATGACCGCCATGGGGTCATGGATCAAATCGGCGTATGCCAGGTCGAACCAACGGTATTCCAGGCCAGGATTCTCGAGGCGAAACCTCGCCGCACCATTCAGCATCCTGCTCATGAAATCCAGTTGTTCGGCACCGGTCTCATGTGCCGGGATCGGTTCCAGGACGACAGAGCGCGCCCGGTCCACCAGGCTGCACCACGACGCCAGCGCCTCGGTGGGAGCCCGGTGGGTCTGGATGAACAACGCGTCGGGATAGTTCGCCATCAAGGCCTTCATCTCCTTGAGATGAAACGGCATCTTCAGCAGCCACTGTCCTTCGTGCCCGGGTTGAGCCTGCCGGCGCTGCCAGGTGTATTGCTGCAGCATCTGGCGGTGGAAGGAATAGGCATCGCCAAGACCGCTCTCGGCAAGCCAGCGGGCAAAGCCGGGCACACGGAACTGCGAAGCATAGGTCCAGCTCTTGAAGCAGAATTTGAAGATCGGAAAATCTTCTTCCGGCTCGTCGAATTCAACGGGGTGAATACCTTTCAGCGCATCGAAGACTTCAATCGCGCTAGACGCTTCCTCCGCCTGTGACCACCGGAGATCTTCGGGCGTGCCCGCGACAGTGTCATAACGACCCGAGGACAGGACAGGTTTGATCAGTTCGAACAGCCGCAACGCCCAGAACCTCCGGTCCTGCGCCATCAGGCGGTGCAGCAGGGTCGTGCCGCTTCGGTTGATCCCGACGATGAACACGGGCCTGACGATCTCCTCCTTCCCGATCTCCGCGTATCGCCGCCGCTCGCCGGCCACTTCGGCGTGCTGACGCAGGAAACGACTCAGTTCGAATACGACATTGCCAAGCCTGTCCTTGATGAGCCCCGACCCCGGCTCGTTCAGCTCGCCGACCAGTCTTTGCAGCGACTGGCGCATCCAGTTCGGATAGGCCAGATCGAACTCAACGCCAAACTCCCGGGCGAAGCGCGCGGCCCGGTCCATCAGGCAGTCGAAGTCCAGACGGCTTCGAGGAATCGTGTATGGCCAATCCTGACGGTTGCGCTGGACCCAGTCGTGAGTACGCCTGAGTTTTGTGAAGGTTCCCGGCCACTTGACTGGAAGCGGGCAGTCTTCGCGAATGGCACGATCCTCGACCGGCAAGCGGTCTCGCGGTTTGTCACTGCTGAACCAGTATCGTTCGAACTGATCGAGCACTGACCAGCGGCCGTGCAATGGAGAAGCCTCGCCCCGAGCCTGGCATATGCGTTTGAACGAGTCGTAAGGCACTCTTGGCCAATAGAATCCGAAATCGGCGGGTTCCAGTTCGTACGGATCCAGTTGAGGGTTGCAACAGTGATAGATCCCGAACCGCCTGTCCGGATTCAGGGAAATGGCCACACAGATCCGGCTCAGCGTATCGACGGCCTCGTTGCTGCTTCGGAACGTGAACCCTTTCGGCACGGCTTCGCATTCGGCAACTGCGGCAAAAATCCTGACGGCAAGATCCTCCGGGGGGCTGAAACCCGAACTGGATTGATTGGTTTGCGGCAGGCGAAAGATCACCAGTGGCATGCCGACCTGCCGCGCGAAGAACAGCCCCTGTTCGGATGTCAGCTTGCTCCACGGATAACCGAGCATGCCGATCGGAAACTTCTCCTTCATTTTCGCCGGATCCGGCTGCATTCCGTCGAAAATGCGTTCGCCCCTGAATTCGTTTGCGAAACCGTAGAAGTACTGGGGAAACACGCCCAGCGTGGACGCAAAGAACAGATGCTTGAATCGATTGCTCAGGCAAAGTTCGAGCACGTTGCGAACACCGAAGGTGTTGAGCTTGCGAATGTCCTGGTATGATGCCTGGACACTGATGTCGGCCGCCAGGTGATAGACGGCATCAATGCGGCGACACAGGTCGGCAAATTGTCCGGCGGTCAGGCCGAACCCGGCCCTGGAGACGTCGCCAACCACGACAACGATGCGCGCTGTGAAGGAGTCGTCCCAGATTTCCGCCTGCCGCAGGGCGGCGCAAATGCGTTCAAGTCCATGGGCAACGTCATTGGCGCGGACAACGCAGTGCACCCTCAGTCCGGGATTCTGCCGCAGCAGCTCACTCAGGAAGAAACGGCCAATGAACCCGGTTGCCCCGGTCAGCAGGACCTCGCGGAAAGCATCGGGAAATACGGGACCCGCCAGTGAGCCGCGGTCAATGCACTCGCGAATGAACCTTCGCAGTGATTCCACGTCCTTGCGGCATTCAGGCGGCAACGATCCGGAAAGGACAGGCATTGACCAACGGCTGTCCGGTTCATCAGCGGCGAACCCGGTCTCCGGAATTCCGAGCGACATGGTTGCGCTCAGGACACGGTTGCCGGAAAAGGCTGCCGGAATCGTTCATTCACCGCTGAATGGAATGAATCCAGGCATTCATCGACTCCGTCGCCGAGATACCTGAATTCGTCGGGAAGCGCGGCAAACCGGGCGTTGGCGCGCGCGAGAATTGCCTCTCTCCTTTGATCATGTTTCTCGGCAATCGGGTTTCGCCGCGGTTCGCCATCCTCGAGCAAACGCAATTCGGCCGCCAGGAATTCCTTGAAATCGTTCAGCGCAATCTGGCTGCGCGTGACCTTCTCGAAATGGTAACCCATTCCGGCGAGCCGGATTGCCATCGGCAGCATCCGGGGATGGTCTTTCGAGACCCTGGCGATGAACTTCGTATATGCCGGCACCTGTATGGCAGACAAACGTGAGCGCACCCCCATCAGTTCGGCGAAGCTGGCGTTCTTGCTCTTCGGTTTGTACAGGTGTGGAACGGGCTCGAGATGGTCCAGCAAGGTCAGGCAGCGTTCAAGGTAGTTCTCGAGAGTCGGATCATACAGCGTTGCGGTTACGCGCTTGTATCCCTCGATCAGGACGCTGGGATCCATTTCGGTCCTGAAATTCAGGGTCATCGAGCTGGTTCCGATCGGAACCTCCAGCAGGCGGCCCTCCGACTCGAGCCGCTTGTACATGTCCGTGCCCTTGAGAGCAGTCAGCAGGTAGATGGGCGCCACCGGAATTCCGGTATCCCGGATGAAATCGATCTGGGCATCGAACACGCTCTCGTCGTCCTCGTCCAGGCCAAGTATGAATCCGCCCTGAACCTGCATCCCCTTCCGCTGGATCTTGCGGATGGCATTGAAGAGGAAGTTGTCCTCTTTCTTGCTGGTGTTCTGTTGCTTCTTGGTCTTGACCAGGGCTTTCGGATTGGTGGTCTCGATTCCGATGAACACGGTGTCAAATCCGGCATCGACCATCGCGTCCATCAGCGCATCCATGCGGGCAAGGTTGATGGTCGCCTCCGTGCAAAGGGTAAACGGGTACCCGTGGGATTTCTGCCACTCGGTAAGCGCCGGAAGCACATTCATGGCGTCGCGCTTGTTGCCGATGAAGTTGTCATCGACAAGGAAAACCTGGCCGCGCCAACCCAACCGATACAAGGCGTCGAATTCAGCAACCATTTGGGACGGCGACTTGGTTCGGGGAATCCGGCCGTAGAGTTTCGTGATGTCGCAGAACTCGCAGTCGAACGGGCACCCGCGGGAAAACTGGACGCCCATCGAGTGGTAATTGTCCAGGTCGATCAGGTCGAATCGCGGAATCGGCGTTTTTGAGACGTCAGGCTTTCGCCTTGCCCGGTAGATGCCCCTTGCGGCCCCGCTTTCAAGGTCTCGGAGAAACGTGGCAAAGGTCTCCTCGACCTCATCCAGCACAAAGTGGTCCACGCCCCGGATTTCGCTGTGGAACGTGGTCGGGTGAGGCCCGCCGGCAACGACCGGAACACCCGCGCGGTTGCACCTGTCAATGACGTCCTGAAGGGAAACACGCTGGACGATCATGGTCGAGGTGAAGACGATGTCAGCCCATTCCAGATCGGAATCCGCCAGTGGGCCGGTATTCATGTCGATGACGCGCAGGACATAGTTCCGGGGAAACATCGCCGCGACCGTGAGCAGGCCCAACGGCGGGAAGGCCGCCCTGATCCCGACGATCTCAAGAGCGAAATTCGCGCCCCAATAGGTCGGCGGGTGCTCGGGGTAGACCAGGAGCGCATTTGTCATGGCGATGCCCCCTCGAATTCCGAAAATACGAACTGTTGGCTTGCGTGCGTGACGCCAGGCACACTGCCTTCCTGCGGAAAATGATCCCCTGGCGCATTGGCAAATGGAGATGGCGCGCGGCGCGCACAGGGCGTGGCCGCGGAAACGGGGCCACTCCGTCCTTCCGGATCGGCCTCGGTCTCTTCCTCGATGTCGTCGCCTCCATGGACGATGCCTTCTGCGAGCGACAGGGCAGATGCCGTCGTCATGAGTTCAAGCGCGTTTACCCTGTGGTTGAACTGCGCCTGAATGAAAGTTCCAAGTTCTGCCACCGAGATTGATGTAAGCCCGAAACTGGACAATGGTTCTTCCACACCACCTTCGTCGTGGCCGCACAAGTCAGCCACCTTTTCTGCGATCTGGGCAACGACAGCTTCGACCGTCAGTTCACTGGAAATGCCTGTCTCAAATGCATCCTCATTGCGCATCAACCGTCCTATTCGCATGTAGTCTGGATGGTCGACCGTCCACGGTGGACGCTCGAAAAGCGCCGTGACCAGGTGGTCGCTGTCAGGCATGGCGCGTAGCGCATAGTCGAGATTGGCGATGGCAAAATCGCTGCTGACCGGAGGCAGACCGGCCGCCCGCATGATGCGCAGCACCGGGAGGCTGCGCGCGGCCATTCCGGCATCGGCAACAGCGGCCATATTGTACGACAGTCCGGGCAGTCCCTGGCACCGGCGGCGGCTTGCCAGCCCGTCGAGAAAGCCGTTGGCTGCGCTGTAGTTGATCTGCCCGGGATTACCAAAAACCGAGGCGGTCGAGGACAGAAGGACAAAGTGGTCAAGACGACAACAGCGAGTGGCCCGATCGAGATTGAGGGCGCCCCGTGCCTTGGCTGCGAAGACCCGGGAAACCGATTCCGGTGACAGCGCATCCAGCAAACGGTCATCGAGCGCACCGGCGAGGTGGAAGACCCCCTTCAACGGGCGGTGCAAACCCCTGATGCACCGCACGACATCCTCTTCCATCGCCACGTCGCCAGCCACGATGTCTATCGCGACATTCTCGTCCATGTAAGCCAGGGCGCTCGAACGGCGTATCCAGTCCGGGTCGCGGCGCAGCTCTGGATCCCGGTCCATCAGGGTCAGGTGACGGGCACCTGCCGCCACGAGATAGGGCAGCAATCTCAGGCCGAACCCGCCCAGGCCCCCGGTGACAAGATAGGTCGCTTCCGGATCGAAGATTGGCCGAACATCGGCGATCGGGAACCCGGGATCCTCGGAACGCTCTGGAGCCTTAAGGACAATCTTGCCCTGATGCTGCCCGGTCGTCATGAGGCGCAATGCCCTTGCGTAGTCCGAGTATGGAAAAACGGTAACGGGCAGCGGCGGCAACACTCCCTGCTCCAGCAGGTCGAGACAGGTCTGCGACAGTTCCCGCGCGAGCAGCGGGTCATCGGCCATCAGGCGATCCACTTCAATTGCCGCAAAACGGAGATTCTTGCGAAATACGCGCATGCCCAGCTTGCTGTCCGCATAGACGTCGACCTTGCCGATTTCACAATGCCAGCCACCTGCGCGCAGGGCTTGCAGGCAAAGTTCGATGTGATGGCCGGAAAGTGAATTCAACACGACATCAACGCCCTCGCCGCCCGTCGTCTTCATCAAGTCGTCGTACCAGTCGAAGCTGTGTGAATCGAATGCAGCCTTGACGCCGAGTTTCTGCAATTGCTCGCGCCTGGATTCGCTGCCTGCCGTGGCATAGATCTCGGCCCCGGCGTGTTTGGCATGGGCGATCGCAGCCTGACCAACGCCGCCCAGCGCGGAATGGATGAGAACGCGTTGACCCTTGCGCAGGCGGGCAAGGTGGATCAGGGCGTAGTACGACGTGACGTAGACCGAAAGGACCGAGGCAGCTTCTTCCATGCTGAGGCGATCGGGCTTGGAAAACACGAGCCCCTGGTTAACCACCAGGCGATTCCCGATGCACCCGCCCGCGACAAAGGCGACTTCCTCTCCCGCCCGGCAATGCTCCACCCTCGCTCCGACGCGCCGAACAATGCCGCTGGCCTCCATTCCGACTTCGTGCCCCAGGGCGGATCGTTCATAGGCCAGTGCCGGAAGGAGCCCGAGAGTCACCATGACGTCACGGAAATTGAGTGCCGCTGCCGAGACTTCGATCTCGACATCCTCCGGCCCGAGTTCGGGAAGTTCACAAGTCTTCATCTCGAGGCCGGAAACCTGGCCCGGGTTGTCCAGGACAAGCCGGAATACGGATTTCTCATCGTCGGGAACCCGCAGGTATCGCTCTTGCATGCTGATGGTCCGCGGCGCCCACAGGCGTTCGTTGCGAATCGCGAGTTCGCGCTCGCGCAGGTCTGACCGGGCAATTTCCGTGAGGGTTTCCAGGTCTCCGGAATCACCCAGATCAACGAGGCGAAAGTCGATCCCGGCCTCTTCACCGATCTCGAGCGCCATGCTCCGGACAGCCCCCCAAATCGCGCTTCCGCGCGGGTTCTTCACGCCATGGACGGCCCCGCGGGTCACCACGGTCAGGCGGACCCAACCTTGCCCGTGCTCGATCCTGTGTGAAACAAGAGCCTGGGCGAACGAAATGAATCGAGACGTGATCTTCTCGCCCGTCGGATCATCCGGACCGGTGCCGCAAAAGAAGTCAACAGCCTGCACATCGCCCGCATCCGGCCATTCGTTGAGCGACTGGAATGTTGCGGCTGCGAGGTCCGCTTCTGAAATCGCATGAATGCTTTCGGGTTCGCCGAGCCGGGTAATCCAGTCCGCAGCCAGGCTATCCTGTTCCCCCAGAACCCACCGCGGGCCCGGGAGTCCGCCCAGGCCAGTTGCGCCCGCCCCGGAACGCGGCGCCTGCAGGAGGGTTCCTGAACGCCCGGAGCGGATTATCGTCCAGCCGTTTCCCGGCTCGACATCGTACCCTTCGCCGTGAACGACCAGGGCAAGCCCGCCTTCGACTGTCAGCCGGTTGGCCAGTTGCCAACGTTCGGGCCCGATGGATTCCCGATCGCCGTGCAGGAACAGGATTTCGGCCGCGCCGGCCCTCAACAATCCGTGTCCGGGCTCGCGGTCGGCGTCCGGATCGATGCTCGCAAATCGCAGGGCGGCGGCATGCTGATGGAAGGCATCGTAGTGTTCACGGGTAGACTCCTCGCTGTCTCCAACGAGCCAGTATTCTGAAGGTTCGCCAGCCTGCTCAAGGTCGTCAATGCACTGCTGCAGGACCGTGCGGGAGGACTCCCGGTTGCCCGCGAGCTCGACGAAATGGCATGTGACAGGTTGCTTGCCCCGGCCGGCGCGTCCCGGGGCCGAGACCATCACGGCCGGAGTGATGTCTCCATCCGGCAACCAGTCCTCCAGCTCCCGGCCCCTGGGAAGATATTTCGGTTGCCAGGAAATCATGTGCTTGCTTCTGGTCAGGTCATTCCAGCGCGGATTCGATGTGAAATAGGTATACTCGGCGATATGGGCAATTAGCTCTCCGGTGTCGCTGTCGTAGAAGCTGATGCTCCCGCCTGACCTTTCGCCTCGGCGGACGGAATACTGTCCCCTTTCATTGGCGTTCATCCAGTCGTCCCCGGGTCTGGTGACGTGGCAGGTGATCCTGGGCCCCGTGGGTGCCCGGAGAAACGTCATGCCCTCGGCCCGCTGGGGAATTGCAAACAGGTCAGCAGCGGTCAGCAAGTGATAGAGGAATATCTGCAGGCCGCCGTCAAGCAGCGGGGGAATTGCGATATAGCCTTCGTCCCGTCCCGTGCTCCAGAGGCTCTCGTCCATCTCCACGTCGAACAGGTAGGCCCTGGTTATCGTGTCCACCCGGACTCGTTTGACGGTCCTGAAAAAAGGACCGTATTGGAACGTGTCGCTGAGAACTGCCTCAAGCCGTTCGTAGAAATCGCGATCGTCCGCAAGAAACGAAGCTTCGAAATTTTCCGATTCGATGTCCGCGAGTCGGCCGGGTACACCTGCAACTCCTCTTTCTCCCGTGAGGCGAACCTTTCCGCGACAGTGAAGTTCGCTCGTGGAGTCGATCTCGTAGGAACGGGACGAGATCGAGAAGGTGTATTGACCAGGTGCCGAGGCGACGGGCCATAGTGCCGTCTGCAATCGCACGGGCGTTTTCGGAACCGGGCATGGTTGCAGGAACTCGAGAACCTCGAAGTAAACCGGTTCGCCTTCCAGGGCCTCCAGGACAAGCTCGATATATCCGGCTGCCGGCATGATTGCCGCGTGGTGAACGCGGTGGTCGGACAGCCACGGAAAGTCTCTTTCCGATAGCCGTGCCTCGAACAGGAGGTGCTCGGCAGGAACCTTGTGCCCCACGATGGGGCCATGGGAGTATTCGCCCTGGCGGACGAACATCTCGTCGTCAACCAGGATATCCATCGTTGCCTGGTCATCTCTCGGATGACCAGGAAGCAAGCAGGAAATGGGTTCGGGCCGCGGGTACTGGGCGGCAAAATCGAGTTCTGCCCCTTTCCTGAACAGCGCGCCGAGGGCCTCCTGGAAGTCGAGGCAGGCATCGCCATCCCTCATCAGTGTGGGTATGCAGGCCGGCGCCCGGCTGCTGTTATCCAGGCATTGCCTGATCGTCGGTTGCAGGGCGCAGTGTGGCGCGACTTCCAGAATGATGTCGGGCTGGAATTCACTCAGGGTGGTTTCCATGGCTTCGGCAAACAGTACGGGCTGCCGGATGTTCGACCACCAGTAGGCGCTGTCCAGGCGATCCGTGATCGCACCGGTGACCGAAGAAACGAAGGGGGCGTCGGCGTCGAACCCGCGTTCGTCGAGGAAGGAAAACGCCTCCCGGGCGTCGTCCTCGATTTGATCCATATGGGCTGAATGGAATGCGATATTGCCCGGCAGGAGCACGTTCTGGAACTGGCGCCTCTCGAGTTCGGCAATCAGCGGCTGAAGGTCATCCAGGGGACCGCAGACGACGGTATTTGCCGGTGCGTTTACACAGGCAATCGCGAGACTGCCCGCTCCGGTTCCGCTTTCCAGCAATTCTTCGACGCCCGTTCGGTCGAGTCCGACCGCAAGCATGCGCCCGGAGCCGGCCCTGCGCTGCTGCAGGGTGGCACGATGGAATACCAGGCGGGTGGCCTCGGCCAGTGAAAGCGCCCCGCAGGCGTAGGCAGCCGCGACCTCCCCCGAACTGTGGCCGATCACGCTATCAGGATAGACTCCCCAGGTCTTGAGCAGTTCGACCAGCGCGCACTGAACCATGAATATTGCGGGCTGTGCCAGCCGGACCTCGTCGAACTCCTCCTGGGTTGCAGAAAACCACGCCTCGCGCAGCGAGATGCTCGAATGCTCGCGCCAGTGTGTCTCGATTGCGTCGACAGTCCGGCGAAAGACCGGATCGGCTTCGTAGAGTGCGCGTCCGCAACCCGGCCACTGCGTCCCCTGGCCCGAAAACACCATGGCCACCCTCTTGGTGCCCTCTTCGATCGTGGCAACAGTCGAGGGTTCCGCAGCGAATTCGGCGAGAGACCTGGACAATTCCTTCAGGTCGCGCACCGCAAAGGAAGTGCGTACAGTGAAATGAGTGCGGCGGCGGGCGAGGTTGCCTGCCAGCGTATGGAGGTCGAATTCACGCTGTTCCAGAACATCGTGCAATTGTTGCGCACTCCGTGCCAGGGCCCGGGAGTTGCGGGCCGACAGCGGAACCATGAATCCCGCCTTCGGGGCAGGCGGTAGCGACCAGGCCTGCGGCAGCGCCGGACGGTATTCCCGGACCACGCAGTGCCCATTTGCGCCGCCGAAACCGAACGAGTTGATACCTACGACAACAGGGCGTTCCGGAAACGGTTCGCTGTCGGTTTGGACTCTCATCGGACACCTGTCGAAATCGATGTCAGGGTTCGGCACGAGGTAATTCTTGGAAGTTGGTGCAAAAGTGCGATAGCGCATCATCAGGATGACCTTGAGCAGCGCGCAGTGGAATGCCGCTGCTTCCATGTGGCCGACATTGCTCTTCACGCTGGAGATTCGCAGCGGTACTTTCCGCTCAACGCCCCCGTACGCGTCGATAATTGCGTTCCCCTCGACACGGTCACCAACCACTGTTCCGGTTGCGTGCGCTTCAACATAGTCGAATTCATGTGCAGAGCGTCCTGCCCGGTTGCGGGCATCCCTCATCAGTTTCGCCTGGGCGTGGCGGGTTGGCGCAGTTATGTAACGGCCCTGGGCAAGGCTCTCACTTCCGTCCACAGCGCCCGCGGCGTTCACGGCAGTCGCTTCGATGACAGCTTGAATGCGGTCTCCGTCCCTTTCGGCTGCCTCCAGCGGCTTGATTGCAAAAACGAATGCTCCTTCCGAGCGCATGTAGCCATTGGCGTCGGCATCAAATGAATGACACTTCCCATCAGGGCTGATCACGCCCAGGGCATTGAAAGAGGCACTCAGTCTTGGTGCTCCGAGATAATTGACGGAACCGACGATAGCCTGCTCGCAATCGCCACACTGGAATGAATTCATCGCCGCGTGCAATGCGGTCAGGCTTGCCGAACACGCGGTGCAGTAAGTCGTCGACGGGCCCATCAGGTTGAAATGGTAAGAAATGCGGTTGGCAAGCATGGCCAGGCTGATGCTCGTGACATCGAACTGGGACGCACCATGCATTGGCCGCCAGCTTGCCATCGACGGGATCTGCGCGCCGATGAACACGCCGGTTGGACTGTTGTGCAATGAATGGAGATCCCAGCCCGAGCGCTCGCAAGACTCCCAGGAGCAGGAGAGCAGCATCCGCATCTGCGGGTCCATCAGGATCATTTCGTTCTGTGACAAACCGAACAGGCTGCGGTCGAAGAGCTTCTCCCCGTCCTCACGGATCAGACCTTCGTAAGGGCTGGCGAATCGACCGGGTCCGGAGTATCCGCCAACTGGCTTGTAACCCTTTCCGTAGCGGTCGGTGACGGGTTCCTGGATGATCTCGCGTTCGCTCAGCAGCCGCCAGAATTCCCGGTCGGTCCGTATTCCCCCGGGCAGGCGGTAACTGTATCCGACGACGGCTAAAGGTATCTGCGGCTGGCGCCAGTTGGCCATTTCACTGTCTCCCCCGGGTGGAGTTGCGCCATCCATGCGGTACATCATCCAACACATCCAACCGTCGAACGCATGAAAGCCGCGTCTTGCCAGCCTGATTGCCGCCGAATTCAGCTCCAATCATCGGTGCTGGTGACGGATACCAATCGTCGCACCGGTTCGTGTGACGCCTCGTCACGTGTTTTTTTCCGACAAACACCCGGTTCCGAAGCCAGTCCGTATCGTTCCCTCAAGCTTCTCTACGCCCTTCGACGAACATGAACAGTGCGGGGAGTACAAACAGTGTGAAAGCCGTCGATGCGACAAGTCCGCCGAGCATGCTGACGGCAAACGGCACGATGAACAACAAGTCGTCGCTTCGTTCGTAGAGCAACGGAGACAATGCGAGCACAGTCGTCAGCGAAGTCAGGAACACGGCGCGGAATCGATCACGTGTCGCAGCGGATGCCGCGGCGATAGCCGGAATCAATTCATTTTCGCGCCGGATCTTGTTGTATCGGTCGAGCAGGACCAGCGCATCATTCACAATGACTCCGGCGACGCCGATCATTCCGAATATGGAGACTGCCGTCAGATGCCAGCCCAGAATCCAATGACCAAATACCGCCCCGGCCGCGGCGATCGGTACGCCGGTCACCACAACCAAGGGTTTCCAGTAGCTGCGCAGAAACGACGCCATCAGCCCGTATATGAAGATCAGCACCCATGGAACGACCACAGTCAACGTCTCCAACATGTTCCGCTCGTCTCGGGCGCCTGCATCACGTGAAATGACAAGCCCGGGATACCTGCCAAGAAGCTCCGGCAGGAACTCTTCGGTAATCTTGCGCCTCGCCTGGACAGGTGTCACCGCAGTCAGGTCCGCATGGGCGTTGACAAGTGCCGCCTGCCGTCCGTCAATTCGCGTAAGGCTGGCAGGCTCATTCCGTTCACTAACGCGCGCAACGGTCGAGAGGGGTATTTCCTGACCCTTTGACAGGCGGATCCGCACCCTTGAGAGCTCCTGCAGACTATCCCGCCGCTCGGGCGGAAAGCGAACCACAACCCTGATCTCATCTCGGCCGCGCTGGATTCTCTGGACTTCGAGTCCGTAGAACCTCGCCCGCAACTGCTTGCTTACCAGTGCCGGGGTAACGCCGGCGGCCATTCCTGCCGGGGTCAGTTCAATCTCGAAATTCCGCTTTCCCGGTGACAGGTTGTCCGTCAACGCATAGAGACCCGGAATCGTCTCCATGTACGACTTCAATTCCGTTACCGCCTGCCCGAGAATCTCCGGGTCGTCGTGAATCAGCGCATATGCAACCGAAGGTTTGATCCGGACGCGAGTTGTCTGGATGGACAGGTCTTCGAGGTCGGGCGAGGCTCCGACGTTCCGGCGCCATGCCAGTTCGATGTCTTTCGGCGAAACCTGCCGTATCGGCCGATCATGGAGCCCGAGTGTCACCGAGGCATGGTTGTTGCGGTTCAGGTCCGTTTCCCTGGCCCTCGATGCAGGGGCATCGCTCAACTGTCCCACCTTCAAGGTGATCGACCTGATCGAAGTGCCTTCCAGTTGTTCATTGAGCGGTTGCGCCGCCGCGAGGAAGCGCCGAGCCGCGGATGCGCTGGCCTCGATTGAGGCACCGGCCGGGAGGCGCAGGTCTGCGTGAATCGCGTTGGTGATGCTGGCGGTGCTGTCGAACACCACGACCTTCACATATTCGGATCGAACGAGTGCAATCGCCGCGGCCACAAAAGCGACGGAAATGACGAACGTCAACAGAACATTTCGCACCGACCAGGACACTGCCGGAACAACGATGAAATCCCGGAGCACATCGAGCCGGGCACATACCCAGTCCTTGGCGTCCTGCAGTGGGTATAGGCTCCATTGTTTGTCATGCGACAGGTGCGCGGGCAGAATCCAAAACGCTTCGAGGAGTGAAATCAACAGGACGAACAACGCCACGTAGAAGAAGACCTGGATGATCTGGTAATTCTCCACCGTGACAAACAGGAAAGGCACAAATGCGAGGAGGGTGGTGATCACGCCGACCGTCACCGGACCGGCGACGGCACGCGCGCCCGAGATCGCTGCGTCGATCCCGCGCTTTCCCCTTTCCTGTTCCGCCGCAATACTCTCGCCAACCACGAGAGCATCATCGACAACGATACCGATCAACACGAAAAACGCCAACAATGTACCCATGTTGAGCGTCAGGTCCCACGCGTGGAACAACATCAGCGAGCCGGCAAATGAGAGTGGAATTCCGACCGACACCCAGGTTGCGGTCCGGAGATCGAAGACAAGCACAAGGCAGGCAAAAACCAGCACGATGCCTATGGCAGCATTCTTCACGATTTCGGCGAACCTGCCGGAAATCGGCGCTGCATTGTCATTCCAGATGGAAACGGTCACGAACGGAGGTGGCTTGTGGTTCTCCAGCCAACCCTTGATCGTGCCTGCGGCCTTGGTGAAGGACTGGCCTTCCGCCACCTCCACCCTGAGAAATACGGTTGGAATTCCATCGACTTCGGACAGTATCTTTTCTCCGACGAAACCGTCCCGGATCGTCGCCACTTCTCCAAGTTTCAGGATTGTCCCGTCCCTGCGGGTTATCAGGGGTATATCCTCGAATTCCGGCCCGTACTCCTTCTTGCCGATCACATTCAGCACGACGTCGCCCGCATCGGTCTGCAACTCACCGAACGAGATATTGAGTGATTCCCTTCGTACCTTTCTGGCCACCTCCCCGATCGACAGGCTGTGGCGTCGCAGGTCCTCCTCGTTCAACTCGATTGCGATTTCCCGGTCGCGGGTCCCCCTCAGCAGGATCTTCGAAATCGAGGGCAGTGCCAGAAGAGCATTGTAGGTATCCTCTGCAGCAACGCGCAGATCATCCTCGGAGAGCACGTCCGAAGACACTGCCAGGGTCAAGAGTTCGTAGCTCAGCTTCTTGACTTCGACCCTTGGCAACTCAGCGTGGGCCGGCGGGAAGTTGTCGATGCTGCCCACGGCGTTATTGACATCGGCAAGCATCTTGTTCGTGTCGGCAAAGGTCTCGAGTTCGACCTCGATCAAGGCGAGACCTTCTGATGCCTCGCTAACCACTCGAGCAACGCCATCCAGTCCGACCAGGCTCTCTTCCACTCTTCGATTGATGTCGTCCGCGATCTCGCGCGGCGAGGATTCCGGGGACTTGACCGTAATCACAATCGTGCGCAGGTCGATCTCGGGCAACGGCCGAACGGCCAGCTGAGAACCTGCAATGATGCCGCCCAGGAACAGAAAGACCATCAGCAGCTTGGCGGCAGGTAGGTTTCCTACGAAATATGCAATGGGCCCCTTGGTCACGATTTCCCCCTGCTGCTGCGATCAGTCCCAGGCGTCCCGAAAACGCACGTTCACCATGGCAGGCTATTGCGGCGACGGTGCCGGGTTTGGTGTGACTTTCAAGCCTTCGCTGGCGCCCGCCAGGGCACTCACCACGACGCCGTCGCCCGGATCAAATGCCTCGACGATCCAGTTGTCCGGCGTACGGCCCAGGGTAACCGGCTGGAACTTGCTCAGTGCGCCGCCTGCAACGATCCATACACTGTCGTTTTCCCGCTCTGCCGCCTCAGGCAACATGAAGACATCGCTTAGCCGCTGTCCAACGATCCGGACCTCCGCAAATGTTCCCGGAACGGGCAACTCCTCAAGGGGGATCTCGCTCGAGAACTTGAGGAAGACGTGCGCGAGGCGGCTCTCAAGAGCAACGACCGACGATACCCGTGCCAACTCGGCATCAAACATGCCGTTGACCGTATCGACTTCCGCAATCCGGCCGATCGCCGGGTCCAGGGAAGCAAGATCCTCCACCGTGATCGGAACCCGAACCTGGAGCGCATCCGGACGGTACACGACACCCAGTACCGACAGCTTGCCGACGGCTTCCGGCGGACCGACAAGATCGCCTATCTCCAGTTCGGATGAAATGACCCGGACCTCGAAGGGAAGGCTGATCTCGGTTTGCTCCAGGCGCAACCGCGCGAGGTCGAGCGCGGCCTCCGCTTGCCCGAGCCGGGCTTCCGCCTCTTCGATTGACAGGTCAGTATCCGGTTTGGCGCCTTGGCGCGCCTGTTGAAGCACGGCATCCGATGATGCGACCATCATCTCGGCCGCCCTGACCTCGATTTCGTAATCGCGCGGGTCGACCCGTACAAACACATCATTCGCTGGAATTGTACCGCCGTTGACGAATTCCGGCGAAACCCAGACCACATGCCCAACGACTCGCGAGACAACCGTCAGTTTCCTGTCGAGGGTGACCGTTCCGGTAAGGTCGACGTGCCGCACATGTTCCTGGGGCGACGGTGCGATTGTGTACACCACGGGAACCGTATCTCCGGATGCGGTGACCGGCTCCAACCCGGCCCGCTCGGGAGCCCGGGCGAAATACAGTGCAATCGCGATGGCGAGGACAATCAGGCCAGTCTGCGCAATTCCGAGCCAGCGCCGTGAATCTGAAGGATTTTCCGGGATTGTCGATTGTTGTGACATCTTTCTTCCTGCCTGGACATCATGGAAGGACCGTCAAGGTCCCCGAGGACAGCGACCGACGCGGCCCAAGCCGCCTGTTGCGCATTGCGGTCGGCGTTGGGGAACACAACCCGAACGACCAGCACAGGTAGCGGCTCGGCTCGGCTTGATTCCAACGGTTATCACATTGTTCTTTCACCTCCAAAACCAAGCAATGATTGAATATAATCAATTGTTACTTGATTACATTTGTGTCCCATAAAACAGGGAATAAATTCAACTGCCAATTGGGAGTGTTCCGCGAATTCCGAGTCGTCATGGCAAGCGGCGGATTTAATGGGGTTTTGTCGAAAAAAGGCGAGGCCCGGAACCTGCGCTTTGCGGCCATCCACCTGGATCGCCCGTTAGTCAGCGACCCGGTCCTTTCGCGCCGGTTTTCAGGGGAACGCATCAACTTGCTTGATCGTGGCTCGACCCCGACCACTTTGTCCTGATGTCGTCGACCTCGTCGACTTTGGGCAAACCCGGACAGATCAACGACAGCGCAGCGAACGCCTTGTGGCCGGTTCGAGCAACAACCTGCGATGGTCGTCGGCGGAAGAAATGCTCAACGCGACGAACCTTGTCATACGCCTGCCGGAATTCTCCGTATTGACCTGGACGAGCCCGGGGAGGTGCGGCGCAAGGAGCCAGACCATGAATGCAGACTGGAGGATTGCGCGATCAACGCAAAGGCCATGAATGACGCTTTCTGCTCCTGCACGAAGTTCACGGAGGAGCAGGCATCATTCGGGTACGCCCGGCCGGGCGCCTTTGCCCGATCGATCCCCGGCCGATACCTCAATCCTGTTGACGCATCGCCATAGGGCGCGTCATCAACGCGAGTCATCTGTACATGCAGCCTGGACCGAGACACGAGGAATGGCAGCTTCCGGGGAACGGAGCCCCATGTTTCCCGTTTACGTCCGTCATCCGAAAACACATCCAGCCACGGGTATTCCGCCTGTCACGGGTATCCCGCGGCCAGGCCAATACCATGTCGGGTTGCAGGGACCGGCGTTGATATTGCGAAACCCGGGCTTCCTTGCGATAACACCGTATCAGTACTTCGCCTGCCCCGGTTATGCAGGCCGGGGCAGGCCACCGTAACCCGAAACAGGGAGGGATATCATGAAAACCCGGGCAGCAGTCGCCGTTGAAGCAGGAAAACCACTCGAGATCATGGATGTGAATCTCGATGGACCAAGGGCTGGCGAAGTCATGGTAGAGATTAAGGCGACCGGAATCTGCCACACGGACGAATTCACCCTGTCGGGCGCGGACCCCGAAGGCCTGTTCCCGGCCATACTCGGGCACGAAGGGGCAGGAGTCGTCGTCGAGGTCGGCGACGGCGTAACCTCGGTCAAACCCGGGGATCACGTCATTCCGCTTTACACGCCCGAATGTCGCGAATGCGAATACTGCCTGAACCCCAAGACCAACCTCTGCCAGGCGATCAGGGCAACCCAGGGCCAGGGCCTCATGCCCGACGGGACCTCCCGATTCTCCATGACCGACGGAACGCCAATCCTTCACTACATGGGATGCTCGACATTCTCCAACCATACGGTATTGCCGGAGATCGCCGTCGCCAGGGTGCGCAAGGACGCCCCGTTCGACAAGATCTGTTACATCGGTTGCGGTGTATCCACCGGGATCGGCGCGGTGATCAACACCGCCAGGGTCGAAGAAGGCAGCAACGCGATCGTCTTCGGACTGGGCGGAATCGGACTCAACGTCATTCAGGGACTCCGCCTCGCCGGGGCCGACCAGATCGTCGGGGTCGACATCAACCCGTCCAAGGCGGAAATGGGCCGCCATTTCGGCATGACGGACTTCGTCAACCCGGACGAAGTCGACGGAGACCTTGTTGCCCATCTCGTCGATTTGACCGGTGGCGGCGGGGATTACACCTTCGATGCCACCGGGAACGTCTCCGTCATGCGCGCTGCACTCGAATCCGCCCACAAGGGCTGGGGCGAGAGCGTCATCATCGGCGTGGCGCCGGCAGGAGCCGAAATCAGCACGCGTCCGTTCCAGCTGGTCACGGGCAGGGTCTGGCGCGGGACCGCTTTCGGCGGCACGCGCGGTCGAACGGAAGTGCCAAGAATCGTTGACTGGTACATGAACTCGAAGATCGAAATCGATCCGATGATCACCCACAAGCTGTCGCTCGAGGACATCAACAAGGGCTTCGACCTCATGCATGCGGGTGAATCGATCAGAACCGTCGTCGAGTTCTAGGCCGAAAGGCAAAACTGCCGAGTTGACCCGAATGTCGTTCCGGCAGTTTTGCCGCACTGCTCAATTGTCGGGAAGCCGTTGTCCGTCAAGTCCGTCCGGGAATTCCGCATGCAGCACTTGCAAAAGGGAAACGCGGGAAACACAACATCCTGCGACACCAGTGGCGTAGATTTCTTCGAATTCGGCAACTCCGCTGCTGTTCTCGCTTCGGATGTTCCAGGGCGGGCAAAAATTCAGGCCATTTCGGCGAAAATCACGTTGTTGCGCGATTTCGCATCACAGGATGGGTACGGCTTGATTCCTGCTTCCGAGTCCGACTTTCTGCGCTTTCTGGAATTGGAGTCTCGCTGGCGCAGAGGCGACCTGGTATTGATGGACAACGGAAACCTGCGCGCAGTTTGGAAGAATGGAAAAGGGACCTGCTTGTCCCTGCAATTCCTTGGCGACGGAATAGTGCAGTTCGTGATCTTCAGGCGACAGGCGCGAACCCTTTCCGTCTCTCGGGTTAACGGGCGCGATTCCTTCGAAGGTTTGAAACGTCAGATCTGCTCATTTGAATTGGATTCGCTGGTCTGCGAATGAAGCGCAGCAATCTGCCTGACGACGCTCGGATTTTCCGCCGCGCCAAGCCAGGCATGGTTCACGACGACCCACACCCGAATGGATCGGATTTCCGACCGCGTCCCGGTCGTCCGAATGATGCCGGACTTGTCGGCCAATTCGCTTGAGGCGTTCATGCAGGAGAAGAACCATTGTGCGGTCGACGTTTGGCACTTGTGCCGCCTGACCCAGTGACCATCGGGGCATTTTGCTTCCAGGCGAATCCGATCAGGCATTGCCGGCAGGGGACTTGATTGCCGAGTTTGTTCTCGACATGAATCTTGCGCCAAAAGACGAATGTTGTGGTTAAATCTCCGAGCACAGGCATGATCGCACGCCTTCCGATCCGGCGTGCCCCGCCAATGAACATAGCTATCATTCCCCCTCATGCGTTATATCGGGACGCGAATTTCAGATTTCGAAATGCCTGTTCCGTAGAAATCCGGGGGTAAATTGCGCAAGATCCAAGATGAGATTTCGGGGTTCGGCGCCAATCGACTTGCAGATACACGTAAAAATCGTAACCCGATCAGACCTTCCTTCAAGCATGAATTCAACACCCGCCAACGTTGTACTGAACCATTTCGGCGCGCCTGAAATTCGAAGACCGCGCCAGACCACCATCGCAACCGCAGGAGTTGGCGGGAGACCCCGCCGGACATGAGTGACATCTTTCTCCGAATCTTGCCGTTTTTCCTCGTCATCGGATGCGGATACCTGGCAGCCGCATTTCGTTTTTTCAGTTCGGAAGCGACCGACTGGTTGTCCCGGTTCGTCTTCTATTTCGCCCTCTCGGCAATGTTGTTCCGGTTTGCGGCAACGCTGCCGCTGCCTGACATCTTCGATTCCCGTTTTGCCCTGGCCTATCTGTCCGCATGCGTAATCCTGTACGTCCTGGTCATCGCCGTCGGCCTCGCCCGGCGAGAAGGATTGGCGGTTGCCGCTCTCGAATCCCAGTGCGCGATCATCGGCAACACCGGGTTCCTCGGCCTTCCAATGCTCGTGGCTCTCCTCGGAAACGCGGCGGCCGGCCCGGTACTCCTGACCCTTGCAATTGATCTCATCATCTTCAGCAGCCTCGTGGTCATGATCATCACGGTTTCGCGCGAAGGCCGGTTCAGCCTGACATCGGTCCTCCGCGTCCTCGGCGGTGTCATCCGGAATCCCATGGTCGTCTCGATTTCCGCAGGGATCATCTGGTCCGCATTTCGCCTGCCTCTCATCGGTCCCTTCGATGCATTCCTTGAATTGCTCGCAGGCGCGGCGACACCCGCGGCCCTGTTCGCCATCGGCGCTTCGCTCGCGTTTCACAAGGCGGGTCGAATCGGGATTTCCCTGTGGTTGGCGGGTGCCAAGCTGGTGCTGCATCCGCTGCTGGTCGCAGCCTTCGCCCTCCTTGTGTTTTCCGTCGATCCTTTCGCGGCCGGTGTCATGATTGCCGCGGCAGCCATGCCGACGGCAGGCAACATCTTTCTGCTGGCTAATCATTACCGCGTCGCCGAAGCCCGGGTTTCGTCCGTCATCCTCTTTTCGACCTGTGCCAGCATGGTCACGCTGAGCCTTGCGATCTCTCTGGTTCCCAACCAGTGAATGCCGTATTCAGAAGCGAACGGGGCAACCGGGCGCCTGACCCGGCCTGGCCCCGGCCAAAGGATCAACCGGCGCGGAAAGAGGGCGAGTGATGTCAATGGAAACGGTTTCGGAAAACGTCTGTTTCGGAGGCGTGCAAGGCGTCTATCGCCACGAATCCGCCGCGTGCAATTGCGCGATGACGTTCGGGCTCTATCTGCCGCCTGCCGCCGGGCAGAAAGACGTCCCGGTCCTCTGGTATCTCTCCGGCCTGACCTGTACCCACGAAAACGCGATGATCAAGGCTGGCGCGCAAGGCTGGGCAGCAAGGCACGGAATCGCGGTGATCTTCCCGGACACCTCACCCAGGGGCGACGGAGTTGCAGACGACGAGGAATACGATCTCGGACAGGGAGCCGGCTTCTACGTCGATGCCACCGAGTCTCCGTGGTCGCCTCACTTCAGGATGTGGGAATACGTTACCAGGGAGTTGCCCGAACTGGTGTTCAGCGAATTCAGGCTCGACCAGGGTTCCCAGGGCATTACCGGTCACTCCATGGGAGGTCACGGCGCGCTTACCATCGCCATGACACGCCCCGATACATATCGATCGGTTTCGGCCCTGGCGCCGATCGCCAACCCGACTCGAACAGCCATGGGCCGCAAGCAATTCGCCGCCTACCTCGGTCATGATCCCGACCGGTGGTCCCTGCACGATTCAACCGTGCTGATGCGGAAGAAAGGTTATCCTGGACCTATACTTATCGATCAGGGTGAAGCTGACCCGTTCCTGGAACACCTCGCGCCTTCGGCGTTGGCCGACGCCATCTCGTCGGTCGGCCAGGATGCTGAGTTCCGGATGCACAAACGCTACGACCACAGCTATTTCTTTGTCGCCTCATTCATGGAAGACCATGTCCGCCATCACGCCGAACGACTTCACGCGGAATAGCGTGCGCCGCCGGGACCTCATCGTTTTCGGCAAAGGGCTTGCCGGGCCGGATCCACGGACTCGCATGCCGGCACCGATTGACGAAACCTGACCATGGCCCTGAACAGCGACCAGACCAGCGTGTCGGCCGTCGTTTTCGACATCGGGAACGTGCTTGTCGGGTGGGAGCCGGAAGCGATGTTTGATCGCGTTATCGGTTCCGAGCGGCGCAGGCAGCTGTTCGACCGCGTCGATATCGAAGCGATGAATACCAGCATGGATCGTGGCGCACCGTTCCGGGAGACCGTCTACCGGACCGCAGAGGCTCATCCGGAGTTCGCCCGCGAAATCCGTCTCTGGCACGATCGCTGGATTGAAATGTTCAGGCCGGTCCATCGACATTCCGTTCACTTGCTCCGCGCGCTCAAGAGCCGCTGCGTACCGGTCTTCGCCCTGTCCAACTTCGGCAAGGACACAATCGGGATCGCGGAGGCGGAAATGCCTTTTCTCACGGAGTTCGACCAACGGTTCATTTCCGGCGAACTGGGGTGGCTCAAGCCGGAACCCGAGATCTACCGGATCGTCGAACGGGAATGCGGGCACGCCCCCGAACGGCTGCTCTTCACGGACGATCGGGACGAGAACATCCTTGGAGCCACACGTCGCGGGTGGCAGGGGCATGTGTTTGAAACTCCTTCCGGATTCGCCGAATGCCTGGTGAACCATGGACTCCTCGACAGGGAGGAAGCCTTTCCCGATGAAGGCGGGTCTTGAGATGGATGTTGCCCTGGTCGACCCCGGCTCGATCGAACCGCATCTCGAGTGGAGCGAAGTCGTCGATGCGATCAGGAGCGGGCATGCCCTGCCACGGGCAAGCATCGCGGACAACCTGGTTCAGCGGGGACGCGACGGCCTGCTGTTGCGTTCAGCCTGGATTGACGGCCTCGGCTCGGTGGTCAAGTGCGCCACCGTCTTCCCGGGGAACGACGACCGCGGCATTCCAACGATTCACGGCAGTGTCACCCTTTTTGACGACAGGACGGGCGTACCGGAGGCATTCCTTGATTTCCACCAGGTCACCAGGTGGAAAACTGCCGCGGATTCCCTTCTCGGCGCCCAACTGCTGGCCCGAAAGGACTCGCGGTCAGTCCTGATTATCGGCGCAGGCACGGTCGCGAGGTCTCTCGTTCCCGCGTACGCGAGTCGCTTTCAGGGAATCCGTTTCATGGTGTGGAACCGGACGATTGCCCGGGCCGAAGACATGAAGGCCGAGTGCTCGCCGCTGGCGGACATCGAAGTTGTCACGAACATCGAGGCCGCGGCTGGCGAGGCCGACATCATCTGTTGCGCAACCATGTCGGCGAAACCGGTCCTGTCAGGCCGATGGTTGAAACCAGGGCAGCATCTCGATCTGATCGGATCCTTCCGCCCCGACACGCGTGAAGTCGACGACGACGCGATCCTGCGCTCCAGCCTGTTCGTCAACAGTCTCGAGACAGCGCTCGGAAAGGCTGGCGAGATCATCATTCCGCTGGAGACCGGGGTCATTACGCGAGACCGGATTCTGGGCGATCTTTACGATCTCGTCGCGGGCAGGATCGGACGCACCTCCCGTGAAGAGATCACGCTCTACAAGAATGGCGGCGGTGCGCATCTTGACCTGATGACGGCACGCCACCTGCTCGACAAATGGACGTCGGTCCGCCGGAATGCAGGCGCTCGAGATGATAACTGACGAATTGATCAGGGCCTATGACCGCGACGGCGCCATTATTTTGAGAGGAGTCTTCGACGACTGGATCGAGACGATTGAAGCCGGGATAGCCAGGAATCTTGAAGACCCCGGTCCCTACGCCTCGGAAAACGCTGTCAAGGACGGTGAAGGTCGTTTCTTCGACGATTATTGCAACTGGACCCGTATCCCGGAGTTCGAAAGGATGGTCAGGGACAGTTGCGCAGGTGAAATCGCCGCCCGCGTGATGGGTTCGGGCACGGCACGTTTCTTCCATGACCACGTGCTGGTCAAGGAATCCGGAACGTTCATGGCGACCCCCTGGCATCAGGACGCGCCCTATTATTTCGTCGACAGCGCCCAGACCGTCAGCATGTGGATCCCGGTCGATGCGGTGTACTCGGCCAGCCTTCGCCTCATCGCAGGGTCTCACCGGTGGAAACGCATGGTCAAGCCGGTCAGCTGGGCAGACGACAGCGACTTCTATGACCAGGGTAACGCCGGGGACTGGATTCCCGTGCCGAACCCTGATGTTTCCCCCGAGGACATGCGTATACTAGAATGGCGAATGGAACCCGGTGATGCCGTTCTGTTTCACTTCCGGACATTGCACGGTGCCCGGGGGAATCCGGGCAGTCATCGGCGACGGGTTCTTTCATTGCGCTGGTTCGGCGACGACGCGCGTTTTGTTTCCCGCCCGGGTCGAACATCGCCGCCGTTCCCTGGTCATGGTATGACCGAAGGAGAGCAACTCAGGGAGGACTGGTTTCCGGTCATCTGGAGAGCCGAGAAAACGTGAAAGCGGGACATGCCGGCAGGAGATCGCCTCCACCAGCCGGCTGCAGCGAGGCTTCCGGCCGGTCAGGCGGACAAATGCAGCACCTTCCCTTTGACAACAGTTATTCCCGGCTGCCGCCGCGGTTCTTCGCGCGCGTGCAACCGGACCAGGCGCCCGATCCACACCTGATCCGGCTGAACCGCGAACTGGCGGCGGAGATCGGTCTTGATCCCGGCTGGCTGCAATCGGCTGCGGGCCTTGCGATGCTTTCCGGCCGGGACCTTCCCACCGAGGTGGAGTCGATTGCGATGGCCTATGCGGGTCACCAGTTCGGCGGCTGGGTTCCGCAACTCGGGGACGGCCGGGCCCTGCTGCTCGGTGAAGTCGTCGGGCCGGACGAAATCCGCCGCGACATCCAGCTCAAGGGATCCGGCCGCACTCCGTTTTCGCGCATGGGCGACGGCAAGGCCCCGCTCGGGCCCGTGCTCCGGGAATACATCGTCAGCGAAGCCATGGCCGCGCTGGGAGTCCCCACGTCGCGATCGCTGGCTGCCGTCGCCACCGGCGAAACCGTCTACCGGGAACGGCCGCTCCCCGGGGCGGTTCTCACCCGGGTTGCCCAAAGCCACGTCCGTGTCGGAACATTCCAGTATTTCCACGCCCGAAATGACCGGGACGGCGTCAGGGAGCTGGCCGACTACGCTCTCGAGCGGCATTTTCCCTGCGCGGGAGACACCGGGCAGCCCTACCGGCGGCTCCTCGACGAAGTCATCCGGCGCCAAGCGACGTTGATTGCCCGCTGGATGGGGCTTGGCTTCATCCACGGCGTCATGAACACCGACAACATGCAGATTGCCGGCGAGACGATCGACTACGGGCCCTGCGCATTCATGGAGGCATTCCATCCCGGAACGGTCTTCAGTTCGATAGATCACGGGGGCCGCTACTCCTGGGTCAACCAGCCAGCCATCGGGGAGTGGAATCTCGCGCGATTCGCGGAAACACTGCTGCCGCTTCTTGATGCCACGGACCAGGAATCGGCCCTGGCGGAGGCCCGCGGGGCCCTTTCGGAATTCGGGGTGGCGTTTTCGGCTGAACTGTCTGCCGTTTTCCGAAGAAAACTGGGACTCGACGACGCTCGGGACGATGATGGCATCAAGCAATTCATCGATTCGACGTTTTCGGTCATGGCGACGCAAAAGGTCGACTTTACCTGCTTCTTCAGGGAATTGACCCGGGTCGCGGACAGGCTGATCCGTGCCCAGAGTCCCGTCAACCATGACCTGCCGGACACATTTCGTGAGCTTTTCGCCGAACCGTCGGCTGGCGATTCATGGTTTGACGACTGGAAAACCGTCTTCGCGCCGGAATCCTCGTCCGCTGCCCCGAGGACCGTCGCCATGCAACGCGTTAACCCGGTTCTCATTCCGCGAAATCACCGGGTGGAGGAAGCGATTCGTGACGCCTCGACCGGCGATTTCGAGGGGTTTCACCGGCTTGTTGACGCCCTGAAATCGCCCTACCGGGAACAGCCGGAATATTCGGACCTGGAGCGACCGGCGCGAAAGGACGAAATGGTTCACCAGACATTCTGCGGAACGTGAGGCCGGAATCCGTTCGGGACGGCAGCCCGGGCATCCGTTCGAACAGCAGGGGACGGACGCATGGCAACAGAGCACGACGCGAGCATGATGAACAACCTCTACTGGTGGGGGATTCCGACACTGTTCCGGTGTGCGGCCGCCGAACCGGAAGGACACGACATCGTTCTCGCCGGTGTCCCCCATTCGACGGGGAACGGGACCACGGAAAGGGACCAGCACCTGGGCCCCCGGGCCGTCAGGAACGTCTCTGCCCTCCAGCGGAGGGTTCACGGCTCCTTCGGGATCGACCCCTGGTCGTCGGCACGGATCTGCGACGCCGGGGACGTGCCCCTGCCGAGAGCGAACGACAACGAAGACTGTATCGAGAGGATCACGTCCTTTTTCGAGCGGATCGACCGGGCGGGGGCCCGCCCGGTATCGATTGGCGGCGACCACTCGATAACCGGCGGAATACTCCAGGCGCTCGGCGAAGGACAGGTCGCGGAGGGACAGCCGGTCTCTCTCCTGCACCTTGACGCCCACACGGATGTCTTCACGAAGGTCGACCACTTTCTCGGTGCCCGGAAATCGGCCGCGCACTGGGCGGCCTATCTCGCCGACCAGGGCCAGGTGGCACCGGACCGTTCCATGCAGGTTGGCCTTCGCGGCCATCCGAGAACACTCGACTGGCTGCAACCGGCGTACGACTACGGGTACAACATCGTCACGATGGCAGAAGCGCGCACGCGCGGCATCGCCGACGTCGCCTCCGAGATCCGGGACTGCCTGGACGGTCACCCGGTCTACGTGACGTTCGACCTCGATTGCCTCGATCCTTCCGTTGCCCCAGGCGTCGCCAACATCGAGCCAGGCGTCAGGGGTTTCTCGATCGACGAAGCCGTCGAGCTTCTTCATTCGGTCAGGGGCATGAACATCGTCGGGGGAGACGTGGTGTGCCTGATGCCGACCAAGGACAGTCCAAACCAGATCACCGCGATGGTCGCAGCATCCATAATGTTCGAAATGATCGCCATGATCGCGGAAAGAACGAGGATGAGCACGGCAGCCGGCGCGTAGAGGCGCCAGCCTCAATCAACCTTCCGGAAGGTCTGGCGTGCGGCACCGGCGCCATCGCTCCTCCACGTCCGCGTTATCGTTCTTCTGCCTCTCGACAAACGGTTCCGGGTTATACAGAGGCACCGGCATGCCGCCGCTCACGCTGCGCGTGTGCCGCCCGACGCCAACGCATGCCTTTGAGACGCGTGCCGGGCCCCCGAATTATCCAACGCGTTTCCTCGGTCCGGTCGACGTTCCCACAACCAGTTCCGTCTCCAGCAACACCTGGTCATTCCTGACCTGCTTGCCTTCGATCTGGCTCATCAGCAAGTTGACGGCTTTCTCGCCGGCTTCGCGGACCGAGGAACGAACCGCCGTGAATATGGGAGGTGATTGCCGGTTCGAAAGGTAGGACAAGTCATCGTCGTACGCGATCAGGGACACGTCTCCCGGCAATTCCAGGCCGCTGTCGTGTATTGCACGCCGGGCCCCGATCGCCGACATCACCGATGCCGCCAGAAAAGCCGTCGCCGGGCTTTCCAACCCCAGCATTGCTTTCGCAGCCGCGTAGCCGTTGGCTTCGGTCATGTCGCCGCTGGTTTGCAGGTCGGAATGCGGCTCGATCCGGGCCGCGCGCAGCGCCCGGAGATAACCGTTTAACCTGCGGTGGGCGAAATCAAAGTCCTGGCAGCCGTTGATCAGTCCGATTCGCCGATGCCCCATATGCGCGAGGAACGTGGTTGCCTGCTCGAAGGCGCGATGGTTGTTCACGTCAACCCACGAATACGGAATGGACACGCCCGATGAACGTCCGTGCACGACGAATTTCAGCCCCAGTTCTTTGAGCAGTTCGATTCTCTGGTCATGCACCTTGGGGCTTTGCAATATGATGCCGGCGACGCTGCCCTGCGCCTTCAATTTCCTGAAAACGCTCTCCTCGCTGCTCTGGTCCGCAATCGTCAGGTTGATACTGTATCCTTTCGCGGCCCCGGCTTCGGCCGCCCCTGAAATGAAATCCCCGAAAATCGGATTGACCAGTTCATTCCCGTTGCTCGACGAAAGAACATGGCCAATGCTGTAGGACCTGCCCAAAGCCAGGGCGCGCGCGCGCAGGTTGGGCTGGTATCCGTGAATTCGCGCGGCCTCGCTGACTTTCCGACGTGTTTTTTCGCTGACCTCGGGATAGCCGCTCAGCGCCCTGCTCACGGTTGTCGGGGACAAGCCCAGGAAATTCGAGAATTCTTTCAGGTTCATGTCATCTGATTTGTAACCGCTTTCAATTCCTTCAACGATACTCCTGACCCGCTTGTCAGGTCAATACAGGGTCGAATTAGCTGAAATACAGCTATTTTGGGCATTGACTCCCATCAATTTCTGTAAATCATGAGGGAAATTCAAAACGCTTTGAATAGGCTTGCGGTCTGTTCCGGATCCTGAAGAGCGCATCAATGGAGGATACCTGATGAAAAATGTTCTATTTGCGAGCGCAGCTGTTCTGGCGCTTGGCGCGGGTGCTGCCACCGCTGAAAAACTCACAGTCTTCGGTCCATGGCTCGGGCCGGACCAGGATTCGGTCGAGGCCGTCCTGGCGGACTTTGCCGCGCAGTCCGGACACGACGTCAGCTACGTCGGTTCGGACAGCTTCGAGCAACAGATCCTTGTCGACGCCGAAGCGGGCTCTGCGCCGAACATTGCCGTGTTCCCGCAGCCTGGCCTGGCGTCTGACATGGCTTCCCGCGGCTTCCTGGTCCCGTTGCAGGACGGAACGGGCGACTGGATCCGCGAAAACTACGCCGCCGGCCAGTCATGGGTTGACCTGGGCACCTATGCAGGCGCAGACGGCAATGACCACTTGTACGGCTTTTTCTACAAGGTCGATGTGAAGTCCCTGGTCTGGTACATTCCCGAGAACTTCGAAGACGCAGGCTACGAAGTGCCGTCCACCATGGAGGGCCTCAAGGACCTGAACGACCAGATCGTTGCAGATGGCGGCACGCCCTGGTGCATCGGTCTGGGTTCAGGCGGCGCAACCGGCTGGCCGGCCACCGACTGGGTCGAAGACATGATGCTGCGCACCCAGTCCCCTGCCGACTATGACGCCTGGGTTTCAAACGACCTGAAGTTCACCGACGCCAAAGTTGTCGGCGCGATCGAGGAATTTGGCGCCTTTGCGCGAAACGACGCCTATGTCGCCGGTGGTGCAGGTACAGTTGCCTCGACCGACTTTCGCGACTCGCCAAAGGGCCTCTTCACTTCGCCGCCACAATGCTACATGCACCGCCAGGCATCGTTCATTCCGGCATTCTTCCCGGAAGGCACCGTTGTCGGTGAAGACGTGGACTTCTTCTACTTCCCGGCATACGAAGGCAAGGATCTGGGCAGGCCTGTTCTCGGCGCCGGTACGGTATGGACCATCACGAATGAAAACCAGGCTGCTCATGACCTGATCGCGTACCTGCAGGACCCGCGCTCACACGAGATCTGGATGGCGCGCAAGGGCTTCCTGACACCGCACAAGGGTGTCAATCCTGACGCGTTCGGCGACCCGACGCTCAGAAAGATGAACGACATCCTGCTCAACGCAACCACGTTCCGTTTCGACGGATCCGACCTGATGCCGGGTGGAGTTGGCGCGGGGTCGTTCTGGACGGGCATGGTTGACTATGCCGGCGGCAAGTCCGCTGCGGACGTCGCTGCCGAAGTCCAGGCATCCTGGGATGCGCTGAAGTAGTCTGAACGCTTTAGGGCGCTCCGGAACCCCGGGGCGCCCTCGAACGTGTCCTGTCCATCATCGGCCGGCTGTTGGTCCCAATGTAGCCAAGGGAGGACCCCATGCACCCAGCAGTTCAAGGCCTGATCACGATCGTCATCGGTGTTGGCGGCTGCGTCGGCTACTTCTATTTTTCGAACCAGATCCTTGACAGGTTCATTTTCCCGCCTCGTGGCGACGATGCCGGGCGCAACATCAACCGCGCCAATATGGTTCGTCCCTGGCTGTTCCTGTTTCCCGCGATATTCGCGCTGGGCCTTTACCTTGCCTACCCGGTGTTCGAGACGCTGCGCCTCTCGCTGACGGACCGTTTCCAGGACGGGGCATTCGTGGGCCTCGCCAACTATGGCCAGATGTTCGGCGAGCCAAAGTTCTGGGAAGCCCTGCGCAACAACATGTTCTGGTTGATCGTCGTGCCGGCGACCTCGACCGCGTTCGGCCTTCTGGTCGCCCAGCTGACCGACCGCATCGCCTGGGGCAGCGCTGCGAAGTCGGTGATCTTCATGCCGATGGCGATATCCTTTGTCGGCGCCTCGGTGATCTTCAAGCTGATCTACGATGCACGTCCTGTCGAACAGGCCCAGATCGGCATTCTGAACGCAGTGTGGCTGCAATTCGAGGGAGGTCCCGGGTCGTTTCTCTTTCTCCGTCTCCTGCCGGCAATCATGCTCTTGAGCTTTGCGGCCATTGTGGCCTACGCGATCTATGTCGTCGCCTCGCGGTTGATCTCCGATCGACGTCAAAAGGGCTGGTTCGCGCCACTCGTCCAGATTGGCCTTTCGATTTTCGGTGCCTGGCTCGTTGTCCTGGCGCTGATCAATTCTGTCCAGGTCTTTTCGGTGGAATACGCCTATGGCAAGCCGCAGCAATGGCTGACTCTGCCTTTCTGGAACAACTTCTTCCTGATGGTGGTGCTGATCTGGATCCAGACCGGCTTTGCGATGGTGATCCTATCGGCGGCGCTGCGCGGTATCCCGGAAGAAACGGTTGAAGCCGCTATCGTTGACGGGGCCAATCCTTTCCAGGTCTTCTTCCAGATCAAGGTGCCGCAAATCGTGTCAACCATCGTCGTTGTCTGGACGACGATCACGCTGACGGTTCTCAAGGTGTTCGACATCGTTTTCGCCATGACCAACGGTCAGTGGCAAACGCAGGTCCTGGCAAATTACATGTTCGACAAGCTGTTCCGCGCCAATGACTGGGGAGTCGGATCAGCCAGCGCGATCATCATCATGCTGCTGGTATCGCCGATCCTGATCTGGAACGTGGCCAACGCCCGGAAAGAGATGAGGTAGGCCGATGGACAATATCGCTGGTACCAAGTCGACACTCACCTGGGCCGTCCACATCTCGGTCGTGCTCCTCGTCGTCCTCTGGCTTTTTCCGACGGTTGGCCTGTTCGTGTCCTCCTTCCGGACCGCGGACCAGATTTCCGGTAGCGGCTGGTGGTCGTCGATGTTTGCCCAGGAACGGCAAAACCCCGCCGTCCGCCTGGGCGGAGAAGAAGTGCAGGAGGGCGAACTGTTCGTCATCTCCGGCAATCTTTTTGGCGGTTCCGAAGCCACCGTCAGCCTGTGGGGCACTTCATCTAGGGCACCACAGGCTTTCAGTCCCGGGGAAACCTCGGAACTTTCCAGGGACCGCACCGTCACCCTGGAAGTGAACGGGGATTTTCGCTTCACCGCCACCGAAAGCCAGGAAGGCAAGCGCTTACCGCGTGTCTTCACAACGGCCACCACGCCCCCGGATTTCACGCTGGCAAACTACGACAAGATGCTCTTCGACGAAAAAAACATCGAAGGCATGGCCAAGGCCTTCTTCAACACGCTGACCGTGACGATTCCGGCAACCGTCATCCCCATCGTCATCGCAGCCTTCGCGGCCTACGCCCTGGCGTGGATGGAATTCCCGGGCCGTGCACTCCTGATTGCCATGGTCGTGGGACTCCTGGTGGTGCCGCTTCAACTGGCCCTGATCCCGTTGCTGAAACTCCATCTGAATATCGGGATCGGCAAGGGCTATCTCGGGATCTGGCTCGCACATACCGGCTTCGGGCTGCCATTGGCGGTCTATTTGCTCAGGAACTACATGGTCGGCCTTCCCAAGGACATCATCGAGAATGCAAAGGTTGACGGCGCCACGGACTTCCAGATCTTCACCAAGATCATCCTCCCGCTCAGTTTTCCAGCGCTCGCGTCCTTCGCGATCTTCCAGTTCCTTTGGACCTGGAACGACTTGCTGGTCGCGAAAGTGTTCCTGATTGACGCGACCGGCGAAACCACGGTGATGACAAACCAGATCGTGGAGCTGCTTGGCACCCGTGGAGGAAACTGGGAAATCCTCGCAACGGCCGCATTCGTTTCGATCGCCATTCCGTTGGTCGTTTTCTTCGCGATGCAACGCTACCTGGTGCGCGGTTTGCTCGCCGGTTCAGTGAAATAGACGTCCCGACCGATGAACGTGCAGATCCAGACATCCGGTACCTTCGACAACAAGTCCGATCCCGACTGGTGGCGCGGCGCGGTCATCTACCAAGTCTATCCGCGCTCATTCCGGGATTCCAACGGTGACGGTATCGGCGACCTGGCCGGCATAACCGAACGCCTTCCCTACATCGCTTCGCTCGGGGTCGACGCGCTTTGGATCTCGCCGTTCTTCGCGTCGCCAATGAAGGACTTCGGCTATGACGTCAGCAACTATCGTGACGTCGATCCGATGTTCGGGACCTTGGGCGATTTCGACAGGTTGTTGACCCATGCGCATGAATCGGGCTTACGCGTCATGATCGACCTGGTGCTGTCGCACACTTCCGACCAGCACCTGTGGTTTGCGGAAAGCCGAAAGAACGCGTCAAACCCGAAATCCGACTGGTACGTCTGGGCCGACCCGAAACCTGACGGTACCCCGCCCAACAACTGGCTGTCGGTATTCGGAGGCTCGGCCTGGCATTGGGAAAGCCGGCGTCAGCAGTACTACCTGCACAATTTCCTGACCACACAGCCAGACCTTAATCTTCACAGCACGGATGTTCAGAACGAACTGCTCGACATAACCCGCTTCTGGCTTGATCGGGGCGTCGATGGTTTCCGGCTGGATACCATCAATTTTTACATGCACGACGAAGCCCTGCGCGACAACCCGCCGCTGTCACCTGATCTGCGAAACGCCATCATCGCGCCGCAGGTGAACCCATACAACCACCAGGACCACCTCTACGACAAGAATCACCCCGACAACCTGGCCTTTCTGCGAAGGCTTCGCGCAGTCATGGAACCGTACGGAGCAGCCGCGGTCGGCGAGGTCGGCGATGCCCGAAGGGGGCTGGAAATCATGGCCCAGTACACTACCGGCGACGACCTCATGCACATGTGCTATGCATTCGAACTCCTGGCCAACGATTGTCCCACGGCGGAAGACGTTGTGTCGATCATGACAAGGTTGGACAACGTGGCATCGGACAGTTGGCCCTGCTGGGCTTTTTCCAACCACGACACGGTGCGCCACGCGACCCGCTGGGATCTGCCTCTGGGGGGACTGAAGACCATGGCCACGCTGATGATGTGCTGGCGTGGATCGGCCTGCATTTACCAGGGCGAGGAACTGGGTCTGACGGAAGCTGATGTGGCGTTCGAAGATCTGAAAGACCCCTATGGCATCGAATTCTGGCCGGGCTTCAAGGGACGCGATGGTTGCCGAACCCCCATGGTCTGGGAAATACGGGATGAATTTGCGGGCTTCGGCACCACCAAACCCTGGTTGCCGGTCAGCCCGGCGCAAATTGAAAAGGCGGTGGACAGGCAGGAAGAAGATCCAGAGGCCATTCTGCACCACTACCGGCACGCCATCGCATTCCGCCGGAATTACCCGACCCTGAAAACGGGCAAGCAGGTTGGAATGGCAGTGACGGACGGCGTTTTGTCCTTCACGCGCGTCGGGAGCGGAAAGGAAATCTTCTGCGCATTCAACCTTGCGAACGAAACGAACCCGGTTGAACTTCCTGAAGGGGAATGGATCCCTCTCGGCGCTGAACTCGGCGCGGTTTCAGAACTTTCCGGAAAGCGCCTGGCCCTTGGGCCCTGGCAACTCGTGATAGCGGCAAAGCCCTGAGGATTGGACAGATGGCTGATCTCAAACTGACGAATATCGACAAGACCTACGGCGCCAGTGTCAACGTCCTGAAAGATATCAATCTCGAAATCGAAAAAGGCGAATTGATCGTCTTTGTCGGGCCTTCGGGTTGCGGGAAATCCACACTCCTACGCATGATCGCCGGGCTTGAAAAAATCACCGGCGGGACCTTGGAAATTGACGGTCAGGTCGTCAATGACGTACCGCCGGCCCAGCGTGGTATCGCGATGGTGTTTCAATCCTATGCGCTTTACCCGCATATGACCGTGCGCGACAATATGGCCTTCGCACTGAAAATCGCAAAGAAATCCAGGCAGGAAATCGATGCGACAATCGAAAATGCGGCCCGGATTCTTCAGCTTGAACCCTACCTGGATCGCCTGCCAAAAGCCTTGTCGGGCGGCCAGCGCCAGCGTGTCGCCATTGGCCGGTCCATCGTGCGCGACCCGAAAGTCTATCTTTTCGACGAGCCGTTGTCGAACCTCGATGCAGGGCTCCGCGTTGCAACGCGGATCGAGATTGCCCAGCTCAAGGAAAGCATGCCCGATTCCACCATGATTTACGTAACGCATGACCAGGTCGAGGCAATGACGCTCGCCAGTCGTATCGTCGTGCTTGCAAATCGCGGCATCGCCCAGGTCGGGACCCCGCTGGAACTCTATGAGAGGCCCGAGAACGAATTCGTGGCGCAATTCATAGGTTCCCCTTCAATGAACCTGATGCCCGGAAAAATCGTTTCCACGGGAACGGAAACCGTTGTCGAGCTGGATGGCGGAGGCAAGGCGCGTTCATCCGTTTCGACGGGAGACGACCTGCAGGGCGCGGACGTCAATGTCGGGATTCGACCGGAAGATTTCGAGCTGACTGAAGACGAACATTGTTATTCGGGCAAGGTCGCGATCACGGAAGCGCTGGGAGAGGTAACCCTGCTGTATTTTGAGCAAAAGGAACGCGACGAACCGATTATTGCGAAATTGCCGGGCATTCACCGCGAAATCCGGGGCGAAATTGTCAAACTGTCAGCCCCTCGAGACAAGATCCACCTGTTCAAGGAAGGACATTCGTTGCTCAAGAGGTGAGCCAGGTCGACAATGCCGGGAACAGGCTGCCGCTCCCTTCGAAATCGTCAGGATCGAAAAAGCCGTGACCACACGCCCGTCAGCGGCGAACTCTACATTGCGGCTCGAAACCCACCTTCACGCACATCTCCGAGAACGCCGGAACCAGGCCTGCTCCGAGCGGTGGAAACGCTCGACCGCACCGCATGAGGACAACCCGTCCCGACTCCTGGGGAGATACCACGGTCCAACTCCTTCATGCAGGCCACGAAAACCGCCCTTCGCAACCGATGCGTTCTCTCAAGGGCGCCGGACTTCAGGACTTCCAGCGGATACCTTTCAGGATCTCGCAAATGACCCGATCGCCTTTCCCAACAGTGTCCTGGTCGCGTCGACAGCGGCATTGAAATCGTGTTTGGCCATGACGTTTCCGTTGCCTTGCACGCAATCAATGGCTCGCCATGACCCCTCTCGACGTCAATCGAGTTTTGCAGAAGATTTCCATTGCAACCAGAATGACGCGCCCGGCAATTCGACCCGGGTGTGTTGGTGACGGCGCAACGGCCCATGGGCAAATTAACCGCCCGACGCTGGACCAGAATCGCGAATGAAGAATACCGTTCGATACGGAATCATTGGCTGAGGAATGATGGGACAGGATCACATCTGAAACGTTTCCCCATTACACCGGGCTGAAATTGCCGTGGTCTTGGCCCGGAACCGGCAATGTCGGCCAGAACGGAAGCACTGGTGCCAAATGCGGCGATCGCCGGATCACTGGCGACGTCGATCGGGCACCCTGCGCTCGACGCCATTCTGATCGCATCCCCGAACCACCTGAATCTGGATCAGCTCGAATTGGTGATCGGCGAGAAACCGCTGTTCACCCCTCCGGAGCAGCAGGCCAGGGCACGGTGGGTCTCGGCGAGAACCGCATCCCCGGTCTGGGTCGCGATGAAATGCCGCTACATGCCTCCGATTGCCAAGTTCCTCAAAAGGATGAACGCCACGACCGGTGGCGTGAAAATGCTGAGCATTCGTGAGCACAGGTTTCCATTTCTGACCAAGGTGGGAAACTGGAACTGGCTTTCCTGCCTGGCCGGAGGAATGCCGGTCGAGAAATGCTGCCATTTCTTCGATCTGATGCGCCACGCCACCGGCGACCGGCCGGTCCGCGTCATGGCCTCCGCCGGGCAGGACGTCGATCATTTGATCCATTCCGCCGGTTGCTCCCCGTCAGACATCTTCGACAACGCATTTGTCATCGTTGAATTCGCCGGCGATGTCCGCGCGATGCTTGACCTGTGCATGTTTTCCGAAGGGTCGCGATTCCAAGAGGAAATCGCTGCGGGCGGCCCCGAAGGGCGTATCGACGTCTTCATTCCCGGCCCGACGCGTTTCTGGCCCGGCCACCACTTGGGGCCGCCACCGGTTTCGAAAATCGTCATCAACCCGGGATCACGGCAGGATCAGGAAGAATTTGACATTCCGGTCGATCCGGTCCTTCTCAAGTCTGGTGACCACAACGGGGCAACCTACATTCGGCATTGCCTGTTCCTGGAGACCGTGCTGTCGGGGCACGAACCGGAAGTCACCATGACCGACGGGATCGAAGCCGAGAAGATCGGCCACGCCGCGCAACTTTCGGCCGAACAGCATCAGGTTGTAGAGATTTGAATTTGAAGCCAGGGATCCCGGGCAATCAACTGTTCCGATTGTGGTTGTGAACTGGTGATGTCGCAGGGATGTCGGGGCGACCCGTCTCCTTCGATCTGTCGACTTCGAATTCAGAGTTGTTCTACCGCGAACACACTGCGGAGAAGTCGAAATGCTAGAATGCGTTGGCATTGAGACAGACCGTGATACCGGCAAGGTGGAGACCAAATTGCAATTTGGCAGGAGACGTGAAATGCCGCATCATTTCGTTGGCAACAGCACTATTTTTCCGACATTCGAACCATTCTGGCGTGCTGTCGTTCCCCTCGCTACCGGAGAAATGTGTAAAAGCACCCATCCATTCTCTGGTCACTATCAAAGAGTTCGGTGTTCTTGATATCGACCATGGGATGCGTCAGCAGAGTTTTGTCAAGCCGAGCCTTGTTTTCAAACTCGACGGTGTTTTGTCGTTGTCATCGACAAACTGCTCGGTTGTTGCCGCGATGGTCTGGTTCATTGGGAGCAGTTCCAGCCATGCATTCCGAGACGGACACAAAGGTGCAGGAAATCGAACCGCGGCACCTATACTTGTACCGTGATCCGTACTTGCATCCCCAGCGCCCGCGTAATCCGCATGACCGTGGCAAAGGTCGGATTGCCGTTCTCGGACAATGCCTTGTAAAGCCCTTCGCGGGTCATGCCGGCCTCACGAGCCAACCCGCTCATATTTCCCGCACGCGCGATGTCGTTAAGGGCCGCACGGATCAGGCTGCCGTCACCCGGATCCTCCTCGGCACACGCTTCCAGGTACAGGCGCATGTCTTCCCGGCTACGCAGATGCGTTACGGCATCCCAGCGCGTGAATTTTTCGGTCATGTCTGCCTCCAGTCCTTCGCCAGCCGCCTCGCGCGCGTGATATCTCGCCTCTGGCTACCCTTGTCGCCACCGCAGAGCACGACAACTGCCGACCCTTCTCGGAGACAGTACAGTCGGTAACCGGGCCCGAGATGGATGCGCATCTCGAACATCCCGTCGTCCACCACTTTCGTGTCACCGAGATTGCCCAGCGAAACATTGCGCAGACGCGCATTGATCCTGGCCACCGCACCACGATCGCGCAAACCATGAAGCCAGCGCTTGAATACGGAACTCTCAATGATGTCTATCATTAACCGTATGTAAACCATGGTTCACAGACCGTCAAATGTTCCGACGTTCGGTCAAATTGCGCGGACACGGTGGAGACTTTGCCTGCCCGAACGCGCATTGCCGCTGTTTCATTGCGAACGGCCTTGTCAGGTCCTGTACCCTCTGGAAGATTCCGGCGATAAGTCACCGGACGGTTGGTAGTGATTATCCTGGTTCCATCGCCCTCACAGACTCGGAAGCTTCCGGGGGCTGCATCGGAAAGTGGTCTCGAAATCCGGGTGATCCGACGCAATGAAGTGCTTCGCAATATATTTCCTGAACCGCGTCATGATCATTAGGCTTCCCAGTCGCACTACTCGCCCCAGTCCCAGTCTTCATGCCAAATTGATACTGTCATTCTCGGGAGACGCCAGGCGGTTCGCCTCGTCCGCAGTGCTCTCGTCGTCAGACCTCGACCGAGTCTTTATCCCGAACGCGCTGTCCGAATTCGCCCGACCACGCCAGACATGCCGGGCGGAACGGCCGCGGCGCCAAAGACTCCGGGAGGAAACGGATGCAGTTGTCGATAACGGCGATCACGGGGCGGCGAGCATCAACCCCTGGATTTCGGGGCTGGTTCTTTCCAGTCCCGGGAGTTTAGGAAAACCGGAGGTCGGCCGTGAGCATGTTACGCATCACTTCGCCAGGCAGGTTTAACCCCGGCACGTAACTACCCTGCCCCTTCGGCATGATCGGGAGAACGCGCCAGCGAGCTGGAACCGGTCGCAGGGATTTCGTCCTCACGCACGATCCAGGGCTCCTTGAGCGCCGCTTCGCGCCATTCGACAAACGCCGGATGCGTCAGGACGGCCCTGCAATAGGATTCACAGGTCCCGTCGACTTCAACCCCGTAGGTGTGAACTCACCTCCCGAAAAAAACGCCTTGCATAGCCTTACGACTAGCGTCTACTTTTCCTCCCTTTCTTGAAGCTTTTACAACAGGTTACGAAGCATAGCAAGCACCATTTTCCATGACTGATCATGTCCCTTTCCGAAAGTTGATCACCAAAAAAGTTGCATTTTCGGGGAATTCCGTGCATAGTTATTCTCGTCCAAGGAAGTGTCGATTCTCCAGTGTCAGATTGAGGAAACCGGAGAGACATATGGGAGTTCCCACATCCATGCATAACGATACACATGTATGTTCAAGGCAGTTTTTGACATACTATAAACCCTCAAGCGCAAATTTACATATCGAGGTACCATGACTATGTATTCCGAGAGCAGCGATCCCGACCCCCGGAGGCGGCCCCGCTCGGTCATGGCCTCCGACAGCGAGTGGGAACGCATCCGAGAACGGGCAAGCGCGTCCGGAATGTCGATCTCCTCGTTCATCTGCCTGCGCACCACGGGTCCCGACCGGAAACGTCCTCCCGGTCCGACGCCACAGGCCATCGCCGCAAGGCTCGAACGGATCGAGACCGCCGTACTGACCCTTGCGGAGATCGAGCGCCGGAGACTCGCCGAACGCGGGGAGGCCGAAGAATGGGAAGCGGTGCTCCGGAAAGTAAGATTCCGCCTCCGGACGGAGCGGCCCGATTCCGGCGACCCGGAGGAAGGGGAACAGCCGTGAGCCGGTCGCGCCGCCGCAGCATCTACTGCGACCCGGTCGACTGGGCCGACATCGTCGACCGGGCCCGGTCGGTGGGAATGAACACGTCGGCCTTCGTCATCGCCTGCGCGCTCCAGGACGATGAACCGGAACGTCCGGATACCCTTCTTGCGCTCACCGCCGAAGAGCAGAGACTCCTTTTCGACAGAGTCGCGTTGCTCGACCGCTGCGGCCGTGCGCTTCATGAGCAACTTCCCGGGATCGACATGTCGGTGTTCGGGGCCCTGGCCGTTCTCAGCCGGATCCATGGCGGGGAGGACGGAAAATGAGGCGAAAGAGACGCACCGGGCCGTCGATGGTCCGGGCCATTTCCTGCCCGGATTCGGATTGGGAGCGGGTACGCAAGCGGGCCGATGCTGCCGAAATGTCGATGTCCCAGTACGTGGTCTCGAAGGCGTTGAGTGTCGAATTGACCGTGGGAGCCGACGACAGGCCGCGCTTTCCGCCTCGCCTCGTTCTCACCGAAGAAGAGCAGGCGCAAATCCGTGACCGGGTTGCGGCGATCGCGGAGCGGATGGCGAACGCGGAGGATCTCACCGATCTCGGCAAGCTGAGGAAGCGGGTGGGTTTCATCCTCAGGGCGACCATGCTCGACATAGCGCGGAACGGCCGCACACGGGAGCTGACCCTGATCCTCACGGACCTGTTCGGCCCGGAGGAGGGAGAGCGGATCGCGGAGAAGTTCGTGGCCCGTTCGCTCAGGGACGGTCTGCTCGACTGATCCGCTACCATCCGATGTCATAACCAAGGTCCTTCTCCCTGGCCTTGCGCAGTTCCATTTCCTGCATGATTTTTTGCGCCCGGCGTTCCTCGATTTCGTTCCAGGCGGGAGTGTCGATCTCCAGCCGTTCCGAAAGAGACCTGATGTTTCGTTCCAGGCTTTCCTTCAGTGCAGGGTCCCGGACAAGGAACGGCTCAAGGTCCGGGCTCTTTTCCAGGGTGGTCCCGGCGGTCTTCACCCAGTATTCGGCGTTGTCCCGCCAGGTCCGGTAGTGGACCGACCCGACGAAGTCCGGGCCGCCGTCTTCCCGTTCCTGTCTGAGTTTGGCGCCCGTCCTCTCCTCCCTGTTCAGTGCGTCCTGCCTGTTTCGCATCTCCCGGCAGGTCGAGGCTTCACGGGACATGAACATTCCGGTCGCGGCGTTGCCCGGACTGAACTCGTCCATCCGGTCGCAGAGGTCTTCGTAGCCAGGGACGAAGAACCTGTGACCGCCCGCTTCGGCCGCACGGTCGGTGAAAGCCTCCCAGTCCTGGACCATGCGTGGCGGCAATCCGTCGAGCACGGCGGCCTTCCGGATGCGCTCGAGAGCCGCGCCGACATCCGCCATCCGATCCGGATGCAGGAGCGGCGGTTCGGTACTTTCCCGCAGTTCCTTCCCGGCCTCGATGGCCCGCGCGGCCTGGCGCGTCCAGTTCCTGTGCCTCCGTCCGATGTTGAGGAAGGGTTCGCCGTGGTCGAGTTTTCCGGCTGCCCTCTCCAGAAGTTCCTGCCGCCGGTCGCGGCATGAGCAGATCGTCTCCGCAAGCCGCTCGGCCCGCCGGTTTGCCTTCTCGAACACCGGGTGCTCCCGCTTCGCCCGAGCCAGTTCCTCCGGCAGCCGTCCCCGGTGTTTGCGGATCCGTTCCATGAGGGGGCCGTATCCGGGCATTAGGTACGGATGAAGCCCGGCCTTTGCGGCTTCCGCCCGGAGCGCCTGCCAGTCCCCAGGCATGGTCCGAACGCGCTCCCTGGCATTCAGCTTCTCATCGACCCCGTCGCAGGCACGGGCCACCTCCCTGCGGATTTCGGGGTGATGCCGCAGGAACGCCCGCTCGACGCCCTCGTCAGCAAGAAGGTGCCGTGCCTCGCCAACGGTCAGTCTGACGGCATCGTCGCCGTGTTCATTTTCCGCGTCTGTCCCCGCAAGGCGCTGAAGGTCCTCGCGGACGATGTGAAGCCGGTCGATGGACCGTTCAAGCACGCGACTCCCGGAAAGCGCCTGTGCGAGGACGGCAGGGCGATCCGGACCCAGTCCTTCGATCCGCTCAATGAGCCGATCATGGCCGGGCATGAACATCGGATGCCGGTCTTCGCGTTTCGCCGCCGCCTCGTGCGCCCGCCAGTCGGCCCAGGCACGGGCCGCCATTTCGTCACGATCGAAGACACTACGGACTTCCCTTGCGAGACGACTGTCGCCGGCATCCGGTTCCACCTCCTCGAACCCGGCAAGCGCCGCTTCCACCCGTTGCTGCCAGTCCCTGTATTCTTCGGTCCCTGAGATCGGTTCCGCCGATTCAGCCAGCATGCGCTGCCGCTCTTCCAGGCGCTGTTCAAGGAATGCACGGGACTTGCGTGCAGCCTCGGCCCGTTTCTGTTCCTCGTGGTCCCGGAGAATCTTTGCAAGCGCTGGCGGCATCTCGCCAGTCCGGACTTCCGCTTCCATCCTCCGGATGCGGTCGACGAGGCTGTCGTCGGGCTGCCCGTCGCCAAGGTCCCGCAGCAGTTGCGCCGCGCGGCGATCAATGTCGAGCGCGCGTTCGAGTATCGCGACTTCCGTTCCGAATTCTTTCCGGTCCGCGTCGCCCATGTGCGGTCCGAAGCGGCCGGGATCGGAAAGAACCGCACGGCCATCTTCGGTCAACCGTTCCGCCTCCAGGGTCCAGGCGTCATGCCCCCGAACTTCCGAAAGCGGCAGGCGGGCCACCAGCGCGTGTTCCAGCAGGTCTGCACGCCGTTCCGCAAGGTAGTCGGTGACATCCACCAGCTGCCAGACCCGGCTCCCGTCTTCCAGGAATTGTCCGAACCCTGCCGCCAGTCGGTTCATCGATCGTGGCAGGGCAGCCGCCGGTATCCCGGAGATTTCGGCGATCAGCTTTTCGGCGCCGACGCGCGCAAAGGGATGGAGTCCTCTTCGTTCCGCCTCCTTCGCGTGTCTCTGCCAGCGCTCATGGAGCCGGGCGACATCGCTGTCCAGCCTGACCAACGACCGAACCTCGTCCGTCCGTTTCGTCACCGCGTCACGGAACTCGCCAACGGAAACCTCCGGAGCCCGGTCGAGGGCAGTTTCGATTCGGCTGCGCCAGCCGGCATAGCCGGGATGTGCGGCGATGGGCTCATCGGTTTCGGCCAGGAACGCCTGCCGTTCGCCCGTGAGCGCGGAAAGGGACGCGAGGTACCGTTCGCTCACATGTTCCGCTTCCCACCTTGATTCGTATTCGCCGAGTGCCACGGCCAGTTCGGGTGGTATCTCGCCCTTCTGCGCATCTCCGGTAAGTTTCGAGACATCGTACGCCAGCGCGTCGTCGAGACGGCGTCCTCTTTCCTGCCAGGCCACCAGCAGTTCTGCCGCCCGGTCATCGATGCGGCGGGCCCGTTCCAGTTCGAACATCCGCTTCCGGGGCTGCCCGGCCTTCGCAAGATGAAAGCCGTAACGGGTTACGTCGTCGAGAAGCTCTTTGCCTTCCGCCAGCACGCGCTCCGCGTCCCGTCGCCAGCGCCCGTGTCCGTCCATTTCCTGAAGGCCGGTGTTCGTGCTTTCAGAAATGGCGAGCAGCCGGGTCCTCTCGCCGATGGCCATCTCCATCCTGCCAGCCCAGTTCGTGACCCGTTTCCGGTCGCGGACGAAGGGTTCGTGATCCGCAAGCACCCGTTTCAGTTCATCCGGCATGTCCGGGTCACGTTCCGCCCTCCGGCGAACCCGCGCCATCAGTGCGTCACAACCGTCCATATGAAACGCCGGGACGCCCGCGTCCCGGGCCGCTTCCTCGAGCACCCGCCAGTCATGGAGCGCCGGAACGATCGGCCCCTTCTCCAGGTCCGCCCCGGTCCGCCCGGGCGCCAGCCAGCTCTCGTATCCCGTCTCCTCGAGGGCCGAGGGTGCCCGGCCATGCTCCTGTTCGAGGCGGTGGACCAGCTGCTCCGTGTCGTCCGTCAGCAGCACGAAACCGTCACGCGCCCGGCTCATCTCCACGTAGAGCATTGCACGGTCGCTCATCATGCTCGACGCGTCGAGAACCGCGATGACGTTGTCCTTCGTCATCCCCTGGGCCCGATGGACGGTTGAACTCCATGCATGGTCGATGTGACGGAGATCGTCGTCGCCTGTCCCGATCGAAAGCCCCCGTCCCGATGCCAGGCGGATGCGGATCCGGCCGCTGCCGATTTTCTCGATGGTCGCCCGTTCGCCGTTGATGATCTTCCTCTTCTTCAGGTTGCGGGTGAAGACGATCTCGTCACCTGCCCTGAGCGAGAGGGGGCGGGTCTCGAACACCGAGAGGTTCCGTGACGCGTTCCCGGAAGGACGAAAACCGCCGTCGGTACCTTTCCTTGTGAGTTCGACACGCTCCCGGCTGCTGCCGGTAACGGTCCAGGCTTCGCCCTCCCGGACGCCGTAGACGTCGCGGTTGGCGACGACGACATCACCTGGGCGGTAGCTTTCGGGATCGGCGGCGAGGACACGGGTCAGCCGCCTGTCGACCAGGCGCATGATCTCCAGGCTACGCCCCCTGAGAACGCCCTCCTCGGCGAGACCGTGACGGAGCACCGCGTTGATCCCCTCCCGCAGTTCGTGGGTCGGCGCCAGGATCGCGGTCCCCTCCCGCGCTTCCGGCGGCAGCGCCAGCCACAGCCTTGCTGCCGTTTCCGCCAGTGCGTCAGCGGGAAGCTCCCTGACATCGCCCCCGAGGCTGGCGAGGGCAAGGTCCGGGTCCCCGGCGACCATGTGGGCGACCGCTGCCTTGAGATCTACCGAGCGCTGCCTGAGGATGTCGTCCATCCGCGCGGTCTCCATTCCGGCCCGTTGCAGCAGCCGGAACGGCTGTCCCGCCTCGACGGATTTCAGCTGCATGGTGTCGCCGACGAGGACGAGGCGCCCGAGATTCAGCGCGTCGGCGATCCTCATGAGCGACTGCATCTGCACAGTGCCAATCATGGAGGATTCGTCGACGACCATGACGGCGCCCGCAAACTGTTCCCGCGCCCGGCTAAGCTCGGCTTCCGACGCCGTTCCCTCCGCGATCGCTCCGTAGCGGGCCAGCAGCCATTGCAGGGTGGTGGTTCCGATCCCGATCCCGACCTCCAGCACCCGGGCCGCTGCCGAAGACGGCGCCAGTCCGAACACCGGCCGGTCGCCCGCGAGCCGGACGATCTCGTTCAGCATCCGGGTCTTGCCGGTGCCGGCGAAGCCCTGCACGCCGATGACGGAATCCCCGGACAGCATGATCCGGCCAACGGCGTCCTTCTGCCCCTCGGTGAGCGACGTTGCATCGAGATGCCTGGCGACCGTCGCGGGGTCGGCCAGGACCTTCGCCCGGCCACGGCCTTTCCGCATCCGGGCGATGATTTCCTTCTCGGCCCGGAGCGTCCGCCGCGTGGTGAAGTCCCCGGTCCTGGTCCTGACCAGGTGGCCGTCCTTCTCCAGGCGTCCGATCGCCGCTCTCAGCTCAACATGCGAATGACGTCCCGGATCACGGCCCAATGCTGCCGCCAGCAGGTCGGAGGGCCGGAACACGCAGTCACGCTCTTCCAGGTGGTACAGGGCCTGCCAGGCCGCCTCGAGCGGCGAGAAGCGCGGCGGCGGCCGCGTCAGCTTCCGCTCCTTCCGGTCGAGCCGTACGGCGCCGGGATCACGCGTGATCCCGAGCGCCTCCGCCTTCCGCTGCCACATCTCCGAGAGCACCTCCCGGCCGGGTTCGTCCTTCTTCTTCCGCGTGGCCAGCGCCGCCCTTCCGGCATTCTCAGCCGTGTAGTCGATGCCCTCCGTCTCCATGTAGCGGAGGATGTCCTGCCGTCGGGTCGAGAAGGCGTCGAGGAAGGCGTGCGAATACCCGGCAAGCTCGAACCCCGGCAAGCCGCCCACCGTCGTCGGCGTCAGCACGTAGCCGAGTTCCGTCAATTCCCGCGCGAGCTCGTTCCGGTACCAGGCGCCGATCAGCCTGCGGTTGCGATTGAGCAGCGTCGGCTCGACGCTCCGCCACGCCCCGTCCTTGTTCCTCGTCATGTTGGCGATCACCGCGTGGGTGTGAAGCTGGGGATCGTTGTTGCGGCTCGCCACGTGGCGGAAGGTGGCCGCGATCATGCCGTCGGCAGCTTCCCGCGGTCTTCGCCCGGTCGCGGGATCGTAGCCCCGCGTCTGGAGGAACTCCGCCTCCACCCAGTCGAGCGTCGCGCGGACTGCCTTGTCATGGGCGCGCATCACCCTTTTGTCGCCCTGAAGCAGCGCCTCCAGCGAGACCGACTTCGGCGCGGAGAAGGTCATGTCCCATCCCGGGCGGTGCTGGTGCTCGCCCGCGACCACCCGTCCGAGCCGGATGTCCGTTCCCGGCACATGGCCGGACAGGATGGAGATGAACTTCCGCTTGCCCACGCGCTGCGGCAGACCGAGGGCTTCGGCTCCGCGCCCGTGCCAGCGGTTGGCCGTCCGGTGGGAGGAATCGTTCCGGGCGAGGTACTCGTGAAGGAAGTAGCCGAAGGTCTGCTCGGCGCTGACCAGTTGCCGGGGACCGGAAAGCATCAGGCAGCGCCGGGTTCGGTTGGCGTTTCGGCGGAAACGGTCAGGGCAGCCACCCGGTCAGGAACCTGATCCAGCCGATACCGTCGATCACGAACCGGGCCCAGGCCAGGAGGGTTTCCACCGGATGCCAGGTCGCCTCGATCCAGGCGGTAACGATGACCAGGGCGGCCACGGCAAGGAGCCTCCGCAACCAGCGCCGGCGAGGGCCGTCGCGATGCGTGCGCCGGAATTCGGCGATCGCACGTTCCCGGTCTGCCCGCGGAAGCGCCTGCTCCAGGACGAAAAGGCCGATACCGATTCTGCTGTGCAGGTCGCCGAGAACGCCGACGGCCCGCTCCATCGCATCGGGGTCGGCCGGGTCCGGAACCGCAAGGGCGGGAACCGGCGGGGGAATCTCCTTGTCTTGTCTGGAAATGCCTCTCGGCGTGGAAACGTCGGGATCGGCGGAACTGATTTTGGTCCTGATACCGTCCAGATTCCTGCCAACCTCATCCATCCTGACTGTCAACATCTCTCCGAGAAGCCGGACCTGGTCTGTGACGTCGCCGTCGTGCCCGTCCCCTCCGGGCTCCCGGCTGTTCAATGCCCGGGCAAGTTCACCAATCCTCTCCTCCAGCCGGGCCACGTCCTGCCGGAACGGCGCCATGGCCTCCGCCGCGTCCGTCATCTTCCCGTCAATCGCGTCGAACCGGGACACGACCCCGGACAACGCGGCGGTCGCTTCAGACAGTTGGCGGGACAGGTCGCCGGAGTGCTGGACGATTTCGTCGATGGCCGGAGCAATCCGCTCCAGCACCGCCAATGATTCCCGAAGGGCTTCTTCCAACGCCGCGGTTCGCTCGAGGAGGCCGTCGACCCGCTGAATATTCTCCCGGAGCAGCGCACCGTCGGCCTGGCCCGAAGGGGTATTTCCCTTGCCGGAAGGTGCGGCAGGTTTCCGGGAAGCGCCGGGCCTGCTGACGCGGCCGAGCAGAAGGTCGCGGTCGGAATTCCGGCTCACACCTTTCCCGTCCGAATTCCGATCAGCCATGGTCGGCTTCATATACCCCAACGGTCCTGAGGGAAACGGGAAGATCGTTCGTCGTTCGTTTGGAAAGTTCGACATACTTGTTTTCAAAGGACTTGATATTAACTACCATATTATGGTAGTTAATTCCACGATCGCATTTCAGGAGCAATTTGGAACAAATGGCCAACGCGCAGTCTTACAAAAATGTCTATTTCAGGGACTATCCGGAAACTGCGTCAAGGCGGTCAAGCCTGACTCTCGCCTTCGGCAAGAGCGACAATGACGTCTTCGAGGCGGTTCGCCATCTTTCCAGCGCCACGTTGCGAAATGCGCTGGGTTACGAAAGCTATTTGTCGCTTCAGAAGGACGCTCAGGCAGAAAACAGGTCTCTCAATGCATTCTGCCTATCGATTTTTCGCGGTCACCTCGAAGCCAACAGAAATTCCGGTATTGCTTGGCTGCCGGGCTTTGAGGCGGAAAGCCCGATAGCCTTCAGTCCGATCCAAGCGACGTTCGTTGGCGGTCGTCATGAGCCGTTACATGAATGGTATCCTTGGCTTGAGGGCTATTCCCCGGCATTCGTCGAGGCGGTCATCGGCAGTTACTGCCCGGACGCGAAATGCATTTTCGATCCGTTCGGAGGCACGGGTACTACGCCTCTAACTGCGTCCCGTCTCTCGAAGAAGGCTTATTTCAGCGAAATCAATCCGGTTCTACAGTTCTTGATCGCTTCGAAAGTGACCGCTCTTCAAATGCGCGATACAGAACGTTGTAAAACCGTAGACGAGTTAATGGCGCTCGCAGACAGCTTAGATGATCGAATCGATGCGTCACTGCAGGATACGCAATTGCGAAAGTCCTACGGCGACATATTCGGAAAAAGTGTGTTTTTTGAAGAAAATGCATTTGCCGAAGTCTTGCGTTGCCGGACGTTGATCGACGACATTGGATGCGTCAGTCCGCTCACGGCTCAATTCCTTACTATTGCGACCTTGCGTGCATTGATCCCAGCTTCGCGGTTAATTCGTCGGGGGGATCTACGGTTCAAGACCAAAGAGGAGGAAGCACGTGGAGACATCAAGTTTCGCGAGGAAATTCGCGACGCGCTACGCATGATGTCCCGCGACATCAAGAGTCTCTCAGTGATTAATCATGCGCCGATTCTGCTCCTGGAGAATGCCAAGAATCTTAACCGGGTCCCTGCGTTGTCAGTCGATGCGGTTATCACGAGTCCACCTTACCTTAACGGCACAAATTATTTCAGGAACACAAAAGTCGAACTTTGGTTCTTGCGCTGTTTAAAGCGACGGTCAGAACTGGCGAGATTTCGTTTCGGCTCAATGACTGTAGGCATCAATGACGTGACTATGAACAAACCTATCGGTGAATTGCCGCCGGACGCTGCACCAATCGTAAAGGCTCTCGAAGCCGTCGCCTACGACGTGCGAATACCGCGCATGGTTGCGTGTTTTGCATCAGAAATGCACGCTTTTCTGAAGGCACTGGCAATGCATACCCGAAAAGACGGTACGATTGTCATCGATATCGGCGACTCGGCTTATGCGGGAATACATGTCCCCACGGACAAGTTTATTTCACAATCGCTGGATGCTGCTGGCTTTGAACTCAAAAACGAACACATATTGCGCCAGCGGTATTCGCGGAGTCAGATGAAGCTGACACAGAAGTTGCTAGTATTTGGATCGAAAATCGGAAGGCGATCAAGAATCCGTCCTGTGGCGAAAAAGACAAATGGTTGGTGGCCGGCTTGGGCAAACTTCAAGAAACGGTTACCCCACCAGAAAGATGAGTTTGCCAAACGTAACTGGGGACATCCGCTTCACTCGCTTTGTTCGTACCAAGGTAAGATGAAACCGTCTTTGGCGGCACATCTTGTAAAGACTTTCACAAAGCCCGGAGATCGAATTCTCGACCCATTCTCAGGCGTTGGCACAATTCCATTCGAGGCAGGTATGCACGGCGTTGAAAGCTGGGCATTTGATATCAGCCCGCCAGCCGTTCACATTTCAGCCGGAAAAATCGGGAAATTCAATTCCGCTGAATGTGCGAAGGAATTTGAACGGGTTGAAGACTATCTAAGGGATAACGAAGTGTGGGCGGAGGAACGAAAGTCTGCAGAGACGATCGGGTTCAACGGCTCAATTGCAACTTATTTTCACGAGAAAACACTAAACGAAATCCTACTTACTCGAAGGTACTTTCTCGAAAATCCTCCCACGACCCCATCACAGTCGCTCGTATTTTCCTGCTTACTCCATATCCTTCACGGCAATCGTCCTTATGCTCTCAGTCGACGGTCACATCCGATTACACCGTTTGCGCCGACCGGAAGTAGCGAATACCGGCCGCTAATTCCGCGACTTCACAAGAAGTTGATGCGTAGTTTGGCAACGCCCTTGCCTGACAATTTCGCACATGGAAGGTCGATTTTTCAGGATGCTACTGAATGGTGGCCAGCTGAAATTGACGAAATTGACGCTGTAATTTCTTCGCCGCCATTTTTCGATAGCACACGATTCCATTTGGGGAACTGGATGCGATTATGGTTCTGCGGATGGGAGGCGGATGACTTTCGGAAACGTCCGTTAGCCTTCGTTGATGAACGTCAGAAGCGCAGCTTCACAGTTTACTATCCGATTCTGCGTCAATGTCGGGAGAGACTGAAATCAGATGGCGTGGCAGTGTTTCATTTGGGAGCAAGCAAAAAGTGCGATATGGCGAAAGAGTTGGCCAAGATTGCGAAATCATGGTTCCGCGTAGTCGACACTTATACCGAATGTGTGACCCATTGCGAGAGTCACGGCATTCGCGATAAGGGAACTGTGGTGAGCCATCAGTATCTAGTGCTTCAATAGAAGTGTTTAGGAGCACAATTGTTTATCTGCTTTGTTGGTCCAAGATCTCGATAAGGTCTGTGTTACGCTGAACATGTCAAAACCAGTGTCTTTCAATATTCGGTTTCGGATTGTGAGCATCTCATCCATGTAGGCGGCATATTTTTCAAGCAACTTGTCCACGAATTCAGGATCATGCAGACGCATGATTGCCTCTGGATTGAAGTGTGGATCACCAGACATTGTGTCATAAGAGATGCCTGTAAGTGGCACAAGACGCTTGATTTCCTGCTCGGTGTAGAATTCCGAAGGCCATTTTTCGGCCTTCTCGCCATTGTGGCGCTGGCAAAGCAGTGTAGCATTATGGGTTGTGAGCGGCCACAGGAATTTCGCAGGTAAGGTATGATCAAGGTTTCCGCCTCGTTTAACTGACTTGCCTTGTATATCTTGGCTTAAGTCTTGACCGCATTTAAAGCATTTGTACGAAAATCGTTCATAAATTTTTTTACTGTCGATCTTCTCACCACAAGTGAGTTCCATGTACAAACGCCTTTTTTGTGAGGCCTCACGGTGTTGGTCAGTTGTACGTGTCGGGTTCTTTAACTCGTTGTAAACTGCTTTGCACAAGCGACACTCACCCTGACGCTTAGATTTTCGTGCCGAATGTTTGTCAAAGCAATTGAGAGGTTTAAGCGTACAACAGATAATGCAGTACTTGAATTCTCTTGCTTCATCGACATAGTCATCATGCAATAATGAAAACTCCCCTTCATCGATTACAGTGTTTTCGCCTGTGTTTAGCAATTTGTAGTCGAAAAACTTGGTTTCCTCGCCAAACTCGTGAAGATGGCCGCATTCAGGGCATGGGATTTCGAAAAACTCACTGATGTTATCCTTGCGAACAAAAATAAACTCCTTGCAACTTGGCTGCAGGCATTGAAAACCCTTGAACACAACGTCACCCATGCCTTTGACATGATCTGGACGTTTCTGGCCCGACTTCTCTACTCTCGTATATGCCTTACGTCTTACCATGAACTTTGCTCCGACGCTTACAAAGATTCCGTTAACACTGCATTATACGGTTTCCCTATGCTCCATTTTCTTCGGATACCAGCCATTTGCATGGAGGCATTTTGTTGGCACTTAGCGAGCATCACACGGCACTTACTCCGCACCGCAGAGTTAGGCTTGACACCTGTCAGCAGTGGGAGAGGGGTTGTTTGTCATCACTTGTTACAGAGTGATGGTCAAGTCCCGAAATTGCTGCGCGAGCTGACCCATAAATTCGAACCCAACAGTTAACGTTGTGGGCACGCTTGTTGAAGAAACTTCTGTGCGAGGCCTGCCACAGGATCAACAAAGGCGAAACCAAGGCCCTGGAAGAAGCCGAATACCTCGCCATGTCACATTGAACGGCATAGTGTGGCAGAGCGCGACTTCTGTATGGCCAAGGTCAAGCAGAAGGTCTCCGGCTGCTTCCGAACCGCCGCGTTCGTTCACGCCTATTGCCTGAAATCGAGCTACCTCCAGACCATGGTATTCAATGACCCGGTGAGAATTACCCGGGGCCTTGAGATTGTTGGAGCGAGCGCCATGCGCGGATCGTCATCGGTAAGGGGTCGGGTGTCCCAGCTTGTCCGCCGCGCAATGCGCGAACTACTCCGGCGCATTTCGCACGCCATGCGCGATTTGCGGCAAACTATCCAGTAGCTTCAACAGCTGCGATCGATTGAGTTCGGGGTGGTCGGTGGCGAAATCAAGGTAATTTTTCACCGCCGTTGCGACAATCCATCTGGCTCGGGCGAGAACGGTCCACGTCAGCCTTTGGTGTGGGTCAGCCAGACTGTGCAGATAGTCGTTCCTGAGCCGGTATGTGGACTCTAGCCATTGAGCCGCTTGCTCGTCGCCGACGAGATGTGCGAAGCGCTGGGTCAGCTTCGTGCGTTGTTTTTCTTGTTCGAATTGTAGCGTCGCCTCTAGGCAACTCAGGTTTGAAATGATTTCGTCCACGCCGTATTCCGAGAGAGCCTTGACGAAGAAGTGTCTCGTCAGGGGGTGGAAGCTCGTGCTGGCGGTGTCCGTTCTCGCGAGGATCGTCTCAAGGTCGTTCCATCGCTGCTGGAGGGCATCATGCTGGCAGGTGCCGAACTCGAAGATTTCTGACTGGTCCGGGACTTCGAAATGGTCGTATTCGTCTCCCACAACTTGACGCGACAGTGATGACGGATTGGGCGGTGCGACGGGATCCGAGAACGGGTCGTCGGTGAAAGAGAACGTCCAGGGAATGTGAAACGGCTGCCAGGGTGTGTCTCGGGGGTCTTTGAGAAAAATCAGCAGCAGGACGCATAGCGCATTTTCCACCGGCGTTGGGTAGGTGGAACGGAAGAGCTCGACGGTGTCGAGCTCGACCCAGGCAGCATTGAGCCGACCGAGCCAGGTCCGTCTCTCGATGGGACCGGCCGGCTCGGTCAGACCGGTGGCGAGCCACATGAAACCGGAGAGCTCTGCGGTGGGGAACTGATAACGGGTTCCGAACCTTGCGAGCGCGTCGACGGGCACGCGTCGGGTGAGGTCATCGTCGTCGAGGCGTACAATTTCGTTGGGGCCGAAGCGAATGCTGGTAACTTCTTCCGTGCGGTCGCCTGAGCGATCCTCGAGTGAAAGGCGATCGAGCGGAACGAGATAGGTGCGGCGGACGGACTTGCGCAGGAACGCACGGTGCAGCGATTCGGCGGTTTCTGCGGCCTCGGGAGTCCGATCTCCGAACCACGGCGCGCCGTTCCAACGGAAAAAATTTTGCAGCGCCCGGCTAAGTACGCTGGGGGTGACCTTGACAGAAGGCGTCCGATGGAGGCGCGACGCCTCAAGGTTGAGATAATCCGATCGGCATGTCTCTTCCAAGGTCCGAAACGCGCCTGAACGATGGACGCGTTTTTCCGAGTACATCGAGAGCCGCCAGAGGTCCTCGATGACGGTGCGGAGGCGTGCCGAAGTTATTGAAGGGGTGGAAGGCGTGGACATGGAGTTTATCGTGAGTCGTTGAATCAGCGGAGACCAGCCCAAAGTCGGTATCGGATTACGCTGCCGAACCTTCCCGAGCGATAACCTCGGCGAGTTTCAGGATCTCTCGTGCCTTGATCACGACGCCGAGGTTGCTCGGCATTGGCGATATCGTGACCGCCGTGGAGGTAGGAATGTCGACTTCTTCCACGCTTCCCTCAACGTTGTGGACCAGTACGGACGAGACGACGCCCAGCAAAGCACAGCGCTCTCCGAAGTTCACCTTTCCATCCTCGACATAGGCAGGGAAGTTATAGAGGAACACCGGTGAGCCGCTGGACCCTGGGAAGATCGAGCAGTCGATTAGAAACTTGGATTCTCCGTTGTAGTCCAGCATGGCAGGTGAGGCAGTGATGCCGCGTCGGAAAAGGGGAAGGTTTCGCGTTTCATCCCACAGACCTTGCGGATATCCGACGACAAGCACGTCCTCGACGAAGCGCAACCGGCTCTCGATGCCTTCGGCGGCAAAGTCCTTCAGGTTGATATCGTCGAGGTAGACTGTGCTTCCGTCATCGACGTTTCTGTCAAGAATTGGGCGCAACAGAATGGCAGCCAGATCAATGTCCGGGTTGTCATGGAAACGTACGACCTCGTCCAGTTGATCGTACGCAAGGACCCTGCGCCGTTCTGGCGTTGCCTGGCGCGGATCGGGTGCGGTCGAAAGGACGATTCGAATCTCGCGAAATCCCTCGACGACATGTCGGTTGGTGACCAGGACCGGGACATTTCCGAGTGATCGGAGGGGAAACACGCAATAGAAACTCGAACCGACACTCATGCGTCCGGCATCCGAGCATTCGATGCGCACGGTGGACTTTGCCATCATGTCCGTTGCGCTCACTGGACTCCTCTAGAGCTGCGCTCGCCCGAGACGAGCCGGGTGAATGTGGACATGCAGTGGACTCGGAGGTCCCAGAGGTCAAGGACCATTTGAGCGGCACGGGGCCGGTAATTCAGACCACCGCCGTCGAACCATCGAGTAGCTCGCGTACTGCATGAAGGCGGCGCCTATAGCTGCCTAGCCTGAATTACCAATTCATTCGAAGCCATGACATTCTGGCGATCTGATGCCTTTGCCGCAAGGGCATGATCAGCACATTTCCCGACCGAGATGTCATAAATATTTTGGATATTGCATGGGTAACCACGTTTTGTCAGCGCCACACCTCCCTCATGACCCTACACGCCGGGTCTCGCACGGAAAGCTCAGCTCGACTTTGTACATTTTTCCTCAGGTCCATGTCCAAAAGATTTCGGTGTTTGCGATTGCGTCGAGGGCTTCGTCGAGCGGGAGCACGAGGCCGCCCATGTCACCGACATCTTTCCATCGGTTTTGCCAGGACCAATAAAAGACACGCATGGTGTCACCTGAACCTTCCGGTTTGAGCCGTGCGATGGGGGCCTCCGTGGCCGTCAGAGTGAGCGTATAGCCGCCACGGTTCTTGCAGACGGTCACGCCCCCGCCATTCTTTCTGTCGAAGGCCTCTATTCGCGCCAGAATGGGGTCGGGGTCGGTCATGGGGCGGTGAGGCTCGGGAGCGTCCTGTTGCTGTGGTGCCGGGGTTGGATGTTTCGCATTCGGCGGCCCATGCTTGCAAGCCCGGCATTGCTTCGACTGACCGGCGTGACACCCCGTTCCCTGTTGTTGGCGACTGGACGGGTATCGCCGTGTCGCCTCCGTCCGGTCCGTCCCTGATGGTGTGTTGACTCCATAGAATCGGGTCTCTATGGATTGGGCTCTCTTGCTGAGCGAGCGGCCCATGAAATGCTTCGGATCGAAAGCGACACCCGGTCTGTGTCAGGCCATCGTAAGCCTCATGCCCCCGCATGACGTATTTTTGGAGACGCATCTTGGGGGAGGTGCGATCATGAAGCGCAAGCCGCCTGCTGAGCGCTCGATCGGCATCGACCGCGACGCACGGGCGCTCGAAGCCTTCGCCTGCGATTATCCGGTCGAGTTGGTGCACGGTTGTGCCCACGACGTCCTGGCCGCGTTTCCGTTCCGGGGTCCGGAACTGGTCTACAGCGATCCGCCGTATCTGCACGCGACCCGCCGGTCGCGGCGGCGCTACCGCTTCGACTACGCGGAGGCCGACCACATCGCGCTCCTGGACCTGCTCACGGCCCTGCCCTGCCAGGTGATGGTTTCGGGCCATCCCTCGGCGCTCTACGACGAGCGGTTGGCGGGCTGGCGCCGACTGGCGCTGCAGGTGATGACCCAGGGTATCGTCCGGACCGAGGTCGTGTGGTTCAACTTCGCGCCCGACCGGGTGCACTGGGCGAGCTGCGCCGGTCGGAACTTCACCGACCGCCAGCGCATCAAGCGCAAGGCCGCCAACTGGGGCCGGCGCTACGCGGCCATGCCGGCGGGCGAACGCCTGGCCGTGCTGGCCGCCATGATGGCCGCCGAAGCCGACGAAAACCCGTGACGGGTTCACGCCGGTACGCCGTCCCCACCGGCACCCCATCGCGTGTTCGATCCACAATGAAATACCGGTGAAATCAATGCACTCTGATACAGAACTGCCGGAAGAGGATCCAATGACCACGGGCGATCCGGTTCCGGATATCCTCGAGATGTGGCTCGAACCATTCCGGGATGCGTTCACGGCCCCGACCTGGCGTTTCGTGCTCGTACTCGTCATGGGCGCCCTGCTGGCGCCGGGCAAACGGACCGTCACCGCCTGCCTGCGCATCACCGGGCGGGCGATGGTCGAAAACTTCGCGTCCTATCACCAGGTCCTCAACCGGGCCCGCTGGAACCCCCGGGATCTCGCGAAACAACTCGCCCGGCAATCGGTGGCGCGCCTGGTCGCACAGGGGAAACCCATCATCATCGGCCTGGACGACACCATCGAGCGGCGCTGGGGAGCCCGCATCCGCGCCCGTGGCATCTACCGCGACCCCGTGCGCTCCAGCCGCGGCCACTTCGTCAAGACCAGCGGACTGCGGTGGCTCAGCTTCATGCTGCTGACGCCGCTGCCCTGGCTGCCGGGCATCCAGGCCCTGCCGATCCTGACCATCCTCGCCCCGTCGGAACGATGGGCCAAACAGCAGGGGCGGCGTCACAAACCACTCACCGACTGGGCGCGACAGGGCATGCTCCAGATCATTCGCTGGTTCCCGAAACGCGCGATCATCTTCGTCGGCGACGGCAGTTTCGGAACCCACGAACTCGCCCATGGCATCGCGCGGCACGCCACCCTCATCAGCCGGCTCAGGCTCGACGCCAGCCTCTTCGCGCCGCCCGAACCGCGGGCCCCGGGCCAACGGGGGCGGCCCCGGCAGAAGGGCAAGCCCAGGCCCAAGCTCCAGACACGTCTCGACGACCCCGCCACCCGCTGGATACCGATCACCCTCCCGCGCTGGTACGGAGGCGTGAAGGACAAGGCACTCGAAATCCTCTCCGAAACAGCACTCTGGTATCGTCCCGGAACGCCGCCCAAAGCCATCCGATGGGTCCTCGTGCGCGACCCGGCCGGCCAGCAGGACCCCCAGGCCTTCTTCAGCACCGACCCGAACATGGACCCGGCCGAGATCATCGCCATCTTCGTGCGCCGCTGGCAGGTCGAGGTCACCTTCCAGGAAGTCCGCGCCCATCTCGGCGTCGAAACCCAGCGCCAGTGGTCCGATGACGCGATCGAACGGACAACGCCGGTGCTGTTGGGATTGTACAGCCTCGTCTGCCTGTGGGCGGGAGAATTCCTCGCCAAAACACCACATCCCTATCGGGCCGCATGGTACTGGAAATCCAGCTTCACTTTCTCCGACGCCATCGCCGCAGTGCGCGCGCAACTCTGGCTCGACTGCATTTTGCAACGCTCCGCATCAGACCGGAAGCGGCAGAAAATCATGCCGTTCAATTGCGACCACTACGACGGCGACAGCTCATTTCCAGAATACACCGTCAAAAACGTCCCGCCCAAAAGGATCCAGCGCATGGTCGAAGCCCTGTGCTTCGCCGCATAAATGTACAAAGTCGAGCTCAGAGCCCGCATTTGATCCGGCACCACAACATCTTGGGCCCCCATGACGCCATCCCGCCAAGGACTGCCATCCAGGCGCTTGACAGCAGCTGGGCATATAAATATAGTGATGTATTATCCATGTGCAGAGGATGTTGTGACAAACCCGCGGAACGTATTCCTCAATCCGGCCACGCCCAAGATGCGCCGCTACGAGGCGCTGCGCGCCCGGTACGTCGATGGCTGCTCGACCGCGGAGGCCGCCAGGCGCTTCGGCTACTCCCACGGGAGCTTCCGCAATCTCTGCTCGGCCTTTCTCGACAATCCGGACTGGGGTTTCTTCGAACCCCGCCAACCGGACCCCGACGAGAGCCCGCCCCGGCCCGCGAAGGCGCTGCGCGACGGCCGCATTCTCGAATTGCGCGACCAGCGCGCGCTGTCGGTCCAGCACATTGCCGGGGTTCTCAAGGACGAGGGCATCGACGTCAGTGTTTCGACCGTCGCCAATGTCCTGCGCCGGGCCGGACGTGAACGCCTGACCCGCCGGCCCGCGCACCTGATGGCCGACATCGTTCGGCCCGACGTGGCGGAGATGTCCGATGTCCGGAAGCTTGACCTCACGCCGCGCCGCTTTCGCACGCCTTTCGGCGGATTGTTCCTCTTCCTGCCGTTCCTTGAAACCCTTGGCCTCGACAGGCTGCTCGCCGATGCCGGCATGCCGGGCAGCAGGATGATCCCCGCCGCCGCGGCCTTCCGCGCCCTCCTGGCCCTCAAGCTGTGGGGGATCGGCCGCCCGTCACTGGCGATGCCGGAAGTGTTCGACGAGGGCCTGGCGCTGTTTGCCGGCCTCAATGCCTTTCCCAAGCGCGCCACGCTGACCGAGTACAGTTGCCGCATCGATCCCCGGTCCCTGCCCGGGCTGATGCGCGGCTGGTCCGATGCCGCACGCGACGCCGGCATCCCCCGCGGGACCAGTTTCGATCTCGACTTTCATACCATTCCCTATCACGGCGATGACGCGCTGGCCGAGAAACACTATGTCTCGAAGCGGTCGCGGCGGCAGAAGGGGATCCTCGCCTTCATCGTCCGCGACGACGAGGCCCGCCTGTTCTGCCATGTCAACGCCACGGTCAGGAAGGCCACCCAGAGCGACGAGATCCTGCGCTTCGCCGAAGACTGGAAGCAGCACACCGGCGACTGGCCCCGCGAACTGATCTTCGACTCCACGCTGACCACCTATGCCAACCTCGCCAGGCTCGACCACCACGGCATTCACTTCATCACGCTCAGGCGCCGCACCCCCGGGGTCATGGACGCCGTTCAGGCCGCCCCCCGCGCCGAATGGAAACGGATCACCCTCGACAATGTCGGCAGGGCCTACCGGAACCCGCGCATCCTCGAGCGCTCCGTCACCCTTTCCGGCTATCCGGGCACCGTGCGCCAGATCGCGATCACCGACCTCGGCCATGAGAAGCCGACCCTGCTGATCACCAACCAGGAGAAGGAAACACCGACCCGACTGATCGACCGCTATGCCCGGCGCATGGTCATCGAGAACGCCATCGCCGAGGCCATCGACATGTTCCACATGGATGCACTCTCGGCCGCCGTCCCGCTCAAGGTCGATGTCGACCTCCAACTCACCGTCATGGCCGCAACCCTCTACCGCATGCTCGCGCAGACCATCGCCCACGGGCACGAGAAGCAAACGCCCCGGACCCTTTTCCGCAAGTTCATCCATGCGGCGGCCGAGGTCGCCATCAACGATGCCGACATCACCGTCAGCATCGGGCGCCGCGCCAACAATCCGTTCCTGGTCAAGAACGGTTTCGCCGAAAAGGAATGCACCATCCCCTGGCTCGGAAGCCGGACATTGCGCCTCGCATTCGGATAACAAACCAATTTGTCACATCACCGGGTGACTTGGATATTCAGGCTAGTGTCTTGTTCGTTTTCGGAGTTTCCGTTTTTCTACTCTTCTACGAAATATGATTCAGCCGCTCCCGGCGGCACCCTTTACCGCCCGACAGCCGAATACTTGTGGCATCAAAAGACCATGTTGCTTAGATTCCAGCAATGTCGCTGCCGCTGCAAAAAACCGGCCTTTTCGAACCACCGCAAGCAACAAAATCCTCGCCGCAAAATTTACGTTACACTTCACCCCGACCGCGCCTCGTGGATGAATGCCATCGAGGACTTCCTCTCGAAGCTCGCGAGACAGAAACTCAAACATGCGATCTTCAATTCGCTCGACGAGTGCATCGCGGCGATCAAGGAATTTCATTGTTCCTCAAAACGCCAATGGCGCCCGCCCGGTCCGCTGGAGCACGAACCCGATGGTCTCGGGGTGGCATGGAAAAAAAGGCACCCGAAGTTGCAAGAATTGGAACACCACTTCCAGTCCGAAGCGCAACGTGGCCATTTCCGGAGCGAGGGCGTAGCCCGAGCGGAGGAAATGGCCACGTGACGGGAATTTTGGTCCCCGGGGCACCGGCAATCCGGTTCGGTGACGGCTGAAATCCCTTCCAGACGAGCGTAGCCGCGCTCTCCGGACGGCGCAAGCCCCGGCGAGGGGGCAACTCCGGCCCGCCAGACGAAGGAAGGGCGTAGCCCTACCATGTTATGAAAGATTGTGCTGGACGGCGCGGTTTCGATGGTGTAGGCCAGCGCCATTATGGCCCAGTCCCAGATCAGCCGCACGCTTGGCGGCCCTGCGGCGCGTGCGCGCATTGTCGCGATCCTGGCGCAGGAACATTTCGACAGCCGGCGAGCCCTGGGTCGCCGTGTCTGTGAGGAATTCTCTTTCGTCGACGCGATCGGTCGGCATCAGGTGTCAGGATGCCTGCATGCGCTTGCGACCCTTGCCGGGCGCGATCCCGATATCATGCTGCCGGCTCCGAAGTCGGGGGGCGTCGACATCACTCCACGCCTGCTCGACGCTCCGGTGCCGGATCCGGTCGACGTTCCCACGGCCCTGTCCCGGGTTGAGGGTCTTGCGATTGTCGAGGTCGTCACGTCCGATGACCGGGCGCTGTGGAACACGCTGATCGCCCATGAGCATCCCCATGGCATGACCACCTTTGCCGGGCGCCAGCTCCGCTATCTGGTGGGCTCGGCCCATGGCTGGCTGGGGGCGGCGGGGTTCTCGGCTGCGGCGCTCAAGGTTGCGGCCCGCGACCGCTGGATCGCATGGACGCACAGCCAGCGGAGCGGCCAACTTGACCGGATCCTGTGTCTGAACCGTTTCCTGATCCGGCCTTCGGTCCGGTGTCCGCACCTGGCCAGTCACGTCCTGGGGCGCATCCTGCGGCGCCTGCCCCGGGACTTCGCGGCCCGCTACGGTTTCCGCCCGCTGCTGGTGGAGAGTTTCGCCGATGAGGGCTATGATGGCACCTGCCTGAGGGCGGCCAATTTCCTCTGCGTGGGCCGGACGGCGGGCCGTGGCCGGCAGGACCGCGAGAGGCGGCGCGCCAAGACGGTGAAGACGGTGTTCATGTTCCCGCTCGACCGGCGCTGGCGTCGGGAACTCGGGGTCCCGCATGTGGAGCTCCGGCCGGCTCTCGAGCCGGGGGAAGGCCTGTCGGCTTCGGACTGGGCGGAGAATGAATTCGGAGGGGCTCCCTTGGGTGATCGGCGACTGTCTGCGCGGCTTGTGAAGAGTGCCGGGCTTCTGGCGGCGTATCCGGGCCACAAGATCAATGCCAGCCCGGACAGCGACAGCACGGCGATCAATGCCTTCTACCGGCTGGTCGAGAAGCCGGCGGAATCGGCGGTCACGGTAGAGAACATCCTGGCGCCGCACCGTGAGCGCACCGTCTGCCGCATCCGTGGCCAGCGCACGGTTCTGGCCATCCAGGACGGCACCGACCTGAACTTCGCCACCCGGCCGGGCTGTGACGGTCTCGAGGTGATCGGACGGAACCAGACCAGCGCGAAGACCCTGGGCCTGCACCTGCACGCGACACTGGCGGTGAGTGACACCGGCCTTCCTCTCGGCGTGCTGCGCCTGGGGTTCGACGCGGCGGTGAAGCGCACGCCGGAAGCCGAGAAGCGGAAGAAGAGCGAACGCTGGCTTGACGCCTTCGCCGACATCGGTGCTGCGGTGCGGGAGGTCGGGGGCAAGACGCGGGTGCTCAGCGTCTGTGACCGGGAGGCGGACTTCTACGAACTGTTCGATGCCCAGCGCAGGAACCCGCGTGTCGGATTGCTGGTCCGGGCGAAGCATGACCGTGTGCTGGGGAAGGCGCGTCCGAAGCTGTTCGAGACCTTGGGCGGGGGCGCGGCCGACGGCCGTATCGCGGTCGAGATTGCGGGACTGACGGCACGTCCCAAGTCCAGCAAGAAGAAGGCGCGCCCGATGCGCCGGAAGCGTCTGGCGCAGTGTGAACTGCGGTTCCGTCGCGTGGTCCTGCCGGCAACGATCCCCGGCGGTGAACCGGTCACGGTGTCGGGGGTGCACATCGTTGAGACCGACCCGCCGGAGGACGAGGCCCCGGTGCAGTGGTACCTGTTGAGCACGCTCAAGGTCGGCTCGGCCAAGGAAGCGGCGGAGATCGTGGGCTACTACCTCCAGAGGTGGCGGATCGAAGATTATTTTCGCGTCCTGAAATCCGGTTGCCGGGTGGAACACCTGCTGTTCCGCACCGCAGACCGGCTGCAACGGGCCATCGCCATCAATGCGGTGATCGCATGGCGCATCATGCTGATGACCCTGCTCGGACGCCAGGTGCCGGACTGTGATCCCGACCTGATGTTCACCGATGCGGAACTGAACTTCCTCGGTGACTATGCACGAAAACATGCCATGGCCACACCGCAGCGGCTCGGCGACGCGGTCGCCGTGGTGGCGCATCTCGGCGGATATCGCGACCGCAAGCATGACCCGGACCCCGGCAACCAGATCATGTGGACCGGCTACAACCGCCTGACCAGCGCCGTGATCGGCCACGAAATCGGCAGTGAAACCGGTTATGAAACCGGCTTCGAGGCTGGCAAGAGACATGCCTTGCGGGAAAGCAGATGACCTGTGGTCATCCACCATTTATCATGACTCGGTAGGCGTAGCCCGACCGGAGGCCGGCGGGCCGGAGTTGTTCGAGTTTCCCTCGAACCGATCCTTCCGAAGGACGGTCCGGGACGGCGTCCGTCAGGGAGGCTGGGCCTCGCGGAACGCCTCGGCCGGGGTCCGGTAGCGCAGCGACTTCCTTGGACGCGCGTTCAGCCGGTCCTGGACCGCCTTCACCTGGGCGTCGGTAATCCTGCGAAAGTCCGTGCCCTTCGGGAAGTACTCCCGCACAAGGCCATTCACGTGCTCGTTCAGGCCGCGCTCCCAGGCGTGGTACGGCGTGGCGAAGAAGAACCCGGCGCCGAGGGCCTGCGTCACCCATGCGTGCCCCGCGAACTCCTTGCCGTTGTCCGCCGTGATGGTGTGGACAAGGGCCTGCAACGGCAGCAGCATCAGCAGCAGGGCAGCGCCGACCGCGTCCGCCGTCCGTCTTTCAACCCTCTGAAGCAGCGTATATTTCGACGCCCGGTCCACCAGCGACACCAGGGCGCCGCTGTGGCCCTTCCCGACGATCGTGTCCACCTCCCAGTCGCCGGTCCGCTCCTTCGCCTCCACAACCGCCGGACGCTCGGAAATGTCCACACGGTCCGGAATGTGCCCGCGGCCGGCGTGACGGCCGCCCTTCCAGTTCGGCTTCTTGCCGCGGCGGCGGAGGAACCGGTAGAGCCCGCCGCCCGCCTTCCGATCGGCACGGACGTGCGTGTAGATCCACTGACGGCCAGCCATCGGGACACCGTCCTTCCGAAAGCGGCCGGCGATCTGCTCGGGGCTCCAGCCCTCCGCCAGCTTGTCCGCAACCAGTCTCCACCGCTCCGGCGTCATCTTCCTCGGAACCGACGAGGCCGCCCGACGCCGTGCCGACGCCGTGTGCTGCGCCTGCTTGTGCCGATATCCGCGCCCGCCGCTGTTCCGGCGCACCTCGCGCCAGACCGTCGTCCGGTCACGGCCCAGCTGCCGGGCGATGGCCAGACCCGAAAGGCCGCTTTTTCTCAGTGCATAAATCTGGCATCTCTCTTCATAGGTCAGGTGGTGGTAGCCTTTTGGCATGACAGTCTCCCTTTTTCGCAACAGGGACTGTCGCCGCCATCTGACCGAATTGCAACACCTTGTGTCGAAGACACGGATTCCCACCACTTCTAGTGTTGCACTTCACAGTGGAACGGGGGGAATCAAAAAAAACGGTATCTAGTCGAATAATTCATCCCGCAATCTTCGAGCGACTTGCAACAGTTTTTTTTCAATTCCCAAATATAGCGCAGCTGTATCCTCCGAGATCAACTTCTCGCGTTCCGCATCGATGACATAAGTCAAGAACTGCCCACGCCGATTGGTAGGGAACATTCCATTCTTCACTTCCAGATATGGGACAAAGGTCGCTAGAAAGTTCTCCCGTCCAGCCCAATCCCCTGAAGCATCCACTTCTTCTGTCTTAATGTCTTTCAGTTCCCAAACCCGACCGGTTGCGTTCCATATGTGATAACGTGCCGCAGTAAAGCTAACGCCAAATTCGTTCAAAAATTCATAAATGTTCTCAGGTGGTCCTTCCTGAATTGGGTATCGCCTCTTGACCACTGCTCGTGGTGCGAGAAATTCAACGGCAAATGCATTTGCCCTCTGCTCCACATACGTGCTTTTCTCCGACCAAGGTGCTATGGAAAACATTGCGTTTCTATCCACAACCAGTGTCTTGAGTTCCTGGTCAGGGTCCCACAGCAGATGCCCTAACTCGTGCGCGATCGTCAGTCGCGCGGACAAAGGGTTATGTTGATTTCCTTTGACATTGACGACGATCCCGCGATCTTGTCCCAACTGAACAGTCGCGCCAGAAATGCCAGGAGACAACTCATCTTGAATAAGCGGTATCTCCAAACGCTTTTCCACCAAATCCCGCAAATTCTCGATCGGGCGGTCCTCGGGTATACCGAGAATTTCTCGCGTACGAACTGCGAGTTCATACCCGACTCTCCAGGCAGGGAAATTTGGGCTTCCGTAGTTCGGATCGGGATCGAATTTTGATCTATAGCAATGCGCCCGTCCCAGCATCTTCCTCAACTTATTCTGCTTCGAAACCAACCACGCATCTTCCAAGAGGGACAACGCTGAAGATGCAGTAAGGCGCGACCCAAATTCGTCATGGTCGGATTGAAGTTCCTTAAATCTATAACCACGATCCCTTTCTTGTTGCGTTATCTCCTCCAGACCCACTTTATATTCGTCTAGAGACAGGGCCGTGCAAATTCTGGCAACGTTACTTGCAGAAATTCGTGACACATTTTTTTCTAGTCTCTCAATCTCACTAGCGCTGATACCTGTCCGTTTGGCAAGAGCAGAAACTGAAATACCAAGATGCTCCCGCCACCACCGAATACGCTTTCCAGGTTGTTGTCCGTTTGCCTCAGGGTCGGAAACCAAAATGGCCGAGCCATAATTTAGGATTTCAATGAGCCTCTGCTCTCCAAAATTTCTAAGAGTTTCAAACGCAGTGAGTTGTTGTCCTTTGGCTTTAGGCGTGAAAAACGCCAAATGGTCCTGACTTCTGACAAAAAGTCGCGATGATTTTTTCGCTTGCTCGTCAACCGAACCGCTACTGGATCCGCCAAACAATGCGTCACGATCTTTCGACGATAGATTTGGTGTTACCTGTCCCATGGTAGATCCCCTTTCAAGACCCTGGCCGGACCATCGATTCCCTCATCCCAGCCCATAGAACACACTTCGTAACCCGCGCACTTGAAAGACAACACGACTGCCGCGAGTTCCTGACTGTCGCTCGGCGGATATCGCCCGGATCCCCCATTTAATATTAACCGATCCTGGGCGGCAAACCAAACCTCTCCGCCACAGTATGCTTCGCTTCCTCCAGTTAGATTTGTATGGATACAACGCTTGGACTCAAGTTCCTGAGCTACATTTGCCTGTTCAAGGACGAAGGGAACGTCGCACTCACGAATTACCCATAAGAACTTTCTCCCAGTATCCAGGCCCGCAGCAGCTTGAATAATATTTTCGGGTCCTATCTGCGAAGGAGCATCCTCAAATTCTCTTACGCCATGAGTGTTGTCAAGTAATCGGATTTCGTCGTTGTTGTAATACTTTACTGGAAGCCTACGGATATTGTCTTGGCGGTATTTATCGAATGTCGAAATCGCCATAAAGCTCCCTCATGCACAAATGGCCGTTAACGGTAGATGATTCGGTCGATTTCATGGAGGCTGTCCGATAACACCCTCAGCATCGCTCGGCAACCACGGCAGCCGTCGGGGAATCCGGTTCGCGAACAGCATCGCCACCGCATTCCAGTTTTCTCTTGGCACCCGGTCACCCGCAAACGCACATGACGCTGTGAGCAAATTCACGGCCTGGAATTCTCCTGCCGCCAAAAAGGCGGTCACGAACACCGGTCCTTCTCCGACGGGTGTGCGCTGAACCTGGATGAAAGGAACCTCGGGTCGCGGGAGACCTTGAATGTATTGATCCTGTGGGGCTTGAGGCCATGGCTCTTCAGGATGCCGAACACCGTCGAGACGGTGGTCCCCACCTTCGTCGCCAGCGCCCGCAGTGTCCAGTGACTGGCGTGCTCCGGTGGCGGCGGCATCGCAAGCTAGATCAGTTCGCTGACCTTGTCCTCGGAAATCGGCTTGCGGCCCCATCTCCGTGGGATGTCGCACAGAAGGACGTCAACACCTTCCACGAGGAAGCGGTCCCACCAGCGCCAGACCGTCGGCTTCGACATGCCGGTGGCCCTCGTTGTCTGCGACAGGGTGAGACCGTCGCCGAGGTGAAGGATGATGGTCGCCCTCTGTACATGCTTGAGAATCGAATGGGGATCGGCTTTGATCCTCTCGAGACGCTCCCGGTCTTCCTCGCTGAGGACGATCCGGGTTCTCCTGCTCTTTGCCATCCTGGTTCTGCTCCCGTATGAAAACTGTACGGATTTTGCCGAGAGCGGGTGAGTCATACTTCATGGAAAAACGGAATTCCCGAAAACGAAAACAACACTAGGGCGCTGCGACCCGTTCCTGGAAGCGCCGGTCCGGCTGGCTCGAAAGTGCCCCGCCGCAGCTCGCCATGCAGGGCGCGGGCCTCGGCAACCCAGCGCGTCGACCTCTTCTTTGCGCCCATTGAGGACCATTGCGTCCCTTTTCTCGGTCGCGAGGAACCAGATGTAGCGGAACATCCGCTCGACCAGCGGTTCCAGCGATGGCGCAACGGCGCCAGATACCCCGCTTTCCGGATTCCGCACGAGCAACAGAGTCGTCTCGCGGGCAAACTTGGCGGGCGCCGTCTCGTTCAGGACGGCGGCGCATCTGACCTCTTCCCACTCGGATCCGAGAAGCAGATGGTCCGGTTTCTTTGCGCATCCTCCGGCCTTTCGGCTGCCGTCCCGCTCTCGCGCGTGCCATTGCCCTCACAATCCAAGATCCATGCCTCCCTTCCCGCGGTCGTGCACTGGCGGTTCCTACGTCTTCTTGCCTTCGCGCACCGTTCCAGCACCATCGCCGAGTCCGCGCCCGTGACCGGATTCGGGAGTCCGTGCGGCCTCACCTACCTTCTCCGGCGCCTCTCGCTTCATCTCGCCCATGCTTTCGAGCGTCGCGATGCGCTCGCCGGTGACGGCCTGGAGCTGGGCGCGGAACTCGACCTCGTCGTCGGTGACCAGCTCGGCCCGGTCGCGAGCGCGGCGGATTTCGACATAGAAGCTCTTTTTGTGGTGTGATGCGGACGCCTCGCCTCCATCGCGGCGATCACGTTTTCGACGGTCCGGCTCTGGAAGGCGTGCACGGTCGAGGCCCAGTAAGCGGGTAAACGGCGACGTACGACAATTCGGTTGCCCGTTTCCGCGCCCGCCCGTCGCGCAATGGCATTCAGATAAGGATTTTGACCGTTCGGATAAGGAAACCCCCGTGCTTCGGGCGTTTGGCCGGAAGCCGGGGGCCTGGTTACGGTCTGGTTCTGTCAGGCTGGTCTTCGCTTCTGCCACTTGCTCCGTGGTTGCCGTGATTCCCGGTTGTAGCTTCGCCCCGGCCTCTCGCGCTGGATGCATCGTGAGCGGCCGGTCATGATCCGCTTGACGGATTGGGCGACCATCTGGCTCTGCCTGAGGAGCATGGCCTCGATCTCGCGCCCCAGCAGTCTCATCCCGTTCTTGAAGTTGGTGCGCATGGCCGGCAGGTCATCATTGGCATCGTGGTTGATGTCATGGTCGCAGCGGTTGGCGAACAGGCGTGCGAGGGCGACCAGCGTGCAGGCGGCATAGAGTTCCTGGCGCACGCCGCGTTCGGACTTTGCATGGAAGCTCTCGATTACGTCCTTTCCGGTCTTGTATCCATCCTCGGCCTGCCAGCGCCCGTGGTAGAGGTCCGAGAGCGCCTGAACGGTGTAACGGCTGTCGTGCAGGGATGTTGCAAGATAGTATTCGGTGTCGGCGGCGGTGTATTCGACCAGGCGGATGTGCAGGCTCCGTCCGCGCAGTTCGGTTGAGTCTCTGGGCGCCTTGAGGGTGATGATGCGGTCACGCTCCCGTGCGGCGATGAAGGCGTCGAAGACGGGGTTGGCATTGTTCTTGATGCGGAAGACGAAGTTCAGCCTGCGCAGGTTGTGGACCAGGGCCATCTCGAAGGACCAGTATCCCCGGTCGTAGACGATGACATCGCCTTCGGCGGCATGGTCGAAATGGGCGAAGGCGGCCGCGCGCTCGTTCTCGTGGCTGAAGAGGTCGACGTCGACGGGCATGCGGCTGTGCAGCCGGTAGAAGGTGCTGATCATGCCCTGGGGATAGTGGGCACCGTCGTTCGGGATCCGGTAACCCGAGCGCAGCATTTCCCGCGGCAGGTTGATCTTCGATCCGTCGACGGCGAAGATGCGGTGTCCCTTCCACAGGGGGGCGTCGGGACTGTGGGCGAGGATTTCCCTGTGCGGGGTCAAGGTGGCGGTCGAATTCGACGAGGGCAGCACAAGCCAGGAATTCTGGAGATTCCTCAAGGACCAAGGTGGCGGCGTCCCGGGACAGAAGGATACATGGAGGGGTCCATCGCAGTGGTCGGTTAGAGAGGGCGAGGCGGTCGACCATGTGGGAATCTATATCGGCAACGCAGAGTTGCTTTGGCTTTATATCAAATCGGGCGAGAGCCGGCCGTCCAAAGAGAGAGCGGCTCAAATGCGCCGTTATTCCTGGACGATTCTTGAACAAATGAGTGACCAGCGACATGGAAATAACCTGGACCGGAACAGCACGAATGGCATGAGCATTGCGGTTCGGAGGCCGTGGGCATGCGACGACGAGGAAGGATGGCTTGACGCCGCGCAATGGATCAGGGAGCAATGCGACAGATTGCACGCGATTGTGGGCGACGGCCCCGACGATTAGTCATGAAGCTTGGCCCTCCGGCAAAACGTGCTGGGCTCACGCAATCGGAAGATACACGGGAAAGGAATTCGACCGTCCATGTGATGTTTCGTCTGGAAGGTCCCGATGCCAATGTACTTTGGCATGCCCACCAGACGATTGCCGAATGAACTTCACTTTGAGCAGAAGAAAACCTTTATTTCCTCAAGGGTGGCGATGAACCATCAGATGATCGGGCCGAAGAAAGTGTCGAAACTAGCAGAGAAATCAGCGGTCAGAGAAGAACCTGAACACACCAAAACGGAATTTGCTCCAATAGTACGAATCCCGAACCATGAAACAGAGTAAGATGAAGAAAACCGTCGCTCCGAAAGACACAGCAGCGCGCATTCCCCTCCGCCACCTTTCAATCCGCGTCCCGTGGCACGATGCAGGCTGGGACGGCACCGTCTGCAGATTTCCCAAAACCAATGTCAGTTGCTTGGCGCTGAACAGGATCGGAGCAACGAAAAACGATTCTCTCGACGAGCGACATGCGGGCACACGACTCGATGAGGTCCCGACGGGCGAAACGCCGCCCTGCTTTGCAGAAAGAGTAAATTTCCTCTCTCCGCGCGCGCAGCTTCGGCTCGCGCATCACGCCTATTCGGATACCAGTGAACACCACAGCCACATATCCGATACAGTGTTCAGACATCCACCTAATTCCGCGGCGGCGACACCGTACGGCTGGCTGCTTAAGGAGAGGGCCTGGGGAAAGAGATGGGCGAAAGGCGATATCGACAGCAACTCAATCGCTCAACGATATGGTATCGAAGCGCTTCCAGAGTACGAACCGGATGAACCCGCTTGGTTGAAAAACAGACCATGGATTCAAGGCGCCAAGAATCAGAAAGCGTTACTCAATGCGTTTTTTGACGCGCTTGAGCCCGAGCGTAGCCTGATCTTCGTCTATGCGAAGCGCACGCCGCTTACAGATGATGATCAATGGACAATTGTCGGCGTCGGAAACGTAAACGAAATTGGCGACCTTCAAGAGTGGGATTACGATCCGCAGAATCACCGTGGACTGCACTCCTATCTCTGGGAACGGTCAGTCTGCCACAGCATCAGACCAGATGGCGACAACGGCGTCCTGTTGCCGTATCACGAACTTCTCAACCGTTGCGAAAGTGATGCGACCATAGAACCGATGGAGTACGTCGCGGTTGTGCCACAGGAGTACCGCCGGGAATTCTCGTATGCCAGCGAGCACGTATCGACAGCCACCGCAATTGCTGCGCTGCTTTCAATAAAGTCCGCCCTCTCAAAGTACAGTAATCGATTCGGAGGTGAGTGGACACGACAACAGAAGTGGATCGATCGACATCTGGGTAAGCTTTGGAAGTTGCGTGGACCCTATCCCGGCCTTGGATCCGTCTTGTGCGCCATGGGTGTCGAATACGGCCATCAACTTGCATATCATTGCTGGAATTTTGCCGGCGAAAACGGGGACCCGTGGAAAGTCCTTGCGGCATTGGTAAAGGATCCTGGTTTACTGCCAACGAATTTGAAGACGCAGGTTCGCGGATTCGCCGACACATGGAAATACCTCGCGAGTGAGCGGGCCCGCACGAGATTCGCGCTGGCAAAGGTGTTGGCGAGACTAGATATTGATGAACAGCAGGCGACGCGTTGGTGGGATCAAGCCGCGCGGAATCGCTCACAGCTTCATATGGGCGAAGATGGAGTCACTGACCAGGCGATCCTGAAGAATCCCTATGTGATTTACGAGTGCGACAGACTCCAGATTGCGCCGATTGCCTTCCGTACAGTTGACCAAGGGATTTTTCCGGACAGAGCGGTCGTGACGGTTCATCCTCTCGCCGAACCTTCAGCAATGAAGGGGCCCGTCGATGGCCGACGGCTACGGGCGGCGACAGCTGCCATTCTTGAGTGCGCAGCGGACGAAGGCCATACCGTGCTCGGACGTGAAGATCTAATTGCGAAAATTCGCGATCTGAACCTGAGCCCGACCTTACCCGCTACAGATGATCTGTATGAGATCCACTGTGATCGAATGGCCCCCGTCCTTGTGCCGTGCAATCTGGAGGATGGAAAGCCAGCCTATCAACTCGACCGTCTTGATGTAACCCGGAACGTGATTGCGCCCATGGTTCGCAAACGCGTGAGTATGGGTAAGCGTTTGAGCGTTGACATCAATTGGCGCAAGCGACTGGACCGCGAGTTCGAGGATGTACAGGCACCCAAGGATTCACTTGAAGACCAAGGTCGTGACGAGAAAGCCGCCGCTCTGCGAGAACTCTCGGCTGCGCGATTTTCGGTACTGATCGGCGCCGCCGGAACCGGCAAGACGACACTTCTGAAGTTCTTGTGCAACGCGGCACCCATCAAAAGGCGGGGCGTGTGCCTCCTCGCACCGACCGGCAAGGCGCGCGTTCGCCTTCAGAGAGCCACCGGCATAAATGCCAGAACGATCGCTCAATTTCTGCGGCCAATGCGATACGTCGAAGCAACGCAGAGATACAGAGTGGTCGGCAACGTCGAACGCTTGTCCAACTACAAGACTGTCATCGTGGACGAGGCATCAATGCTGACAGAGGAGCAGCTAGCAGCACTGATTGACGCTCTTGGTGCTGTGGACCGAGTCGTACTCGTTGGAGACCCGAGTCAACTCCCTCCAATCGGTGCCGGCCGTCCCTTCGTTGACATTGTGAAATTCCTTACACCACCGAAATTTCCGGTCGGGGAGCCACGTGTTGCCGCAAGCTATGCGGAATTGACGATCGGCAGCCGCCAGAAAGGGGCGGACCGGCACGATCTGGAATATGCGGAACAGTTCAGTGGTCGTGCGGTCGGTGCGGCTGATGATGGAATCATCGGATTGCTGGACCAAGAAGATTGTGGGCGGCATCTGCGAATATGCTCATGGTCTTCGCCCGGGGAATTGGTGACGTTACTACCACAGGTAATCGCTGAAGAACTCAATCTGGATCTGGCCAACCTTGAGGAATCGTTTGCCCTGACTGCCTTGGGCGGCACCAAGAGTGGGGATCATGTCTATTTCAACTTCTGGTCTTCGGGCCCGGCGGCAGACGGGTGGCAAGTACTTTCTCCAATCAAAGGCGAGGCCGCCGGAATCGTCACCCTGAACCGATTGATTCAGCGAGGGTTCCGATCGGAAATGCGCAAGTTCGCAACCCCTGAGGATCGCCAATATGCCAAGATCCCGAAACCAATGGGTGCCGATACGATTGTCTACGGCGACAAGGTCATTAATCTACGCAACCACCGTCGCCGTTGGGTGTTCCCTGAAAATCCAGAGGACGGTTCACAGCCGCTAAATTACGTGGCCAACGGCGAGATCGGCATTGTTACCGGGCCTTTCAAGAGACGAGGCAGTAATGTCAGTTTAGACCAGCTCAGGGTGACACTGTCTTCGCAACCGGGGTACGAGTACACCTACTGGCCGAGTGATCTGGACGAAGACCAAAGACTGCTTGAATTGGCCTATGCACTCACGGTCCACAAGGCACAAGGGAGTGAATACAAGACAGTATTTGCTGTGCTACCCAATCCTTGTCGCATTCTCTCTCGGGAACTCCTCTACACCGCATTGACTCGCCAGAACGCCCGGCTTGTGCTGTTTTGCCAAGGTGAAGCGCGAAATTTCCTGGACTATCGCCATCTGTCCGACACATCGCGCCGCTTTACGAATTTGTTCGAAGCCCCGGAGCCAGTCCGGGTCGGACAGCGGATATATGACAACAAGCATATTCATCGCTCTCGCGCCGGCGAATTGATGATCTCGAAGTCGGAAGTCATCATCGCAAACGAGCTTGCGACAGCGGGAATTGTCTATGAGTATGAACGAGAGTTCGTCGGGACAGATGGAACACCACGGTACCCTGATTTCACGATTGAGGACGCTGATACTGGCATCACGTGGTATTGGGAACATCTCGGGATGCTCGGCCTCGAAGAGTATGAAAAGAAGTGGAAGGCAAAGTTGAAATGGTACCGGAAAAACAATGTCCTTCCAGTGGAAGAGGGCGGTGGCGAAAACGGAACTTTGCTCACATCCAGTGAATTGGACGGCATTGATCCTGACCAGATTGCACGGCTAATCAGAATAATCAAGGAGGGCGAATAGGGTAGACCAACCGTTGAACGCATTTGCAGTACGGACGCTGGCAACCCAACGACCCCGCACAATCTCATGCATTCCCGCCTCGGGTGGAAAACCAGACCTCATCCTGAAAAAAACGGAATTTTCGGCGAAACGGCGGACCTTCTCAAGCGGGTCCACGCGAGCGTTTCGCCTTTCCCTTGCACTCGGGAAATCGAACACAGCCGAGGAAAGCACCGAAACGACCGGAACGCTCGACAAGCCAACCATCCGCGCACAACGGACAGGCGGGGTAAACCTTGCCGCAACTGCATTTCATCCGGTCCGGTTCGGTTCTTTCGGCAACCGGCAGGTCGCTTCCGCATGCCTTGCACGGGCTGAGAGTGTTGCCACACAGGAAGCGATGCTCGCATCTGAAGTTTGTTTGCCCCGATTTCCCTGTATTTGAGAGCATCCGGCCGCCGCATTTCCCACAGGCGCGTCTGGCGATGTTGGCGTCACCGGTCACCACGGCGCCGTATTCCTTTTCCGACGCCAGTTCGCGTGCAAACGATGAGGGCTTCTCGCGGTCCGCGAGTATCGTCACCGTATGAAATGGCCGGGTCAGCGCGACGTAAAACAATCTCCGCTCTTCGGCGTGATCGAACACCTCGGCTTCCGGCAAGACGAGGTCCAGAAGAGGATCATCCTCGATTTCTGAAGGAAAGCCCATGCGCCCGGATGAGACATCAAGAACGATGACGTGATCGGCCTCCAGACCCTTGGAACCGTGAACCGTCATGAAACGCAGGTCCAGATTGGCATGGGTCCTGGTCAGTGCGTGGATATTCTCAGGCTTCACATGTCGGTAACGACCCAGCAGAAGGACCGAGGTCTTCTTCCCACCGGAATGCAGGTCCTCGATGCGGCGAAGCGCCTCAGACAGCGCATCGCCCATTCGGCCTCTTGAGAAGTACGAAATCGTGATTGCCGGGGCGTCCGTTTTCCCGGCCGGAATCACCTGTTTTTCGATCTGGGCAGGATTCTTGAGCACGAATCTTCGCGCAGGAAGTGCAATCCGATCCACGCTTCGGAACGTGCGGCCGAGGTCCACCGAACTGTGGATGCCCGTCTGGCCGTCAAACGTACCGCCAAACTTCTTGCCGAAGTTCCGCATCAGGTGGATGTCGGAGCCGGTAAACCTGAAGATCGACTGCCAGTCATCGCCGACAGCAAAGATCCGGGCGTCTTCATGCTGCTCCTTAAGCGCCAGAAGCAGTTCTGCGCGAGCGTCGGAAATATCCTGGAATTCGTCGACCAGCAGATGCCGGTACGGGCTCCTGTAACGACCGGTTCGCACGTGTTCGGTCGCCCGCAGGATCATGTCCTCGAAATCGATGCGCTTGCCCAGTCGCTCCTGATACGCCCTGAAGAGCGGCTCGAAGATCTCGAGAAACGCTGCGCTGCGGACAGGGTCTGCCGATGTCGCTCCTCGCTTCCGACACGCGTTGACCGAATACGACCCGCTCTTGAAGTGGCGCAGGAATGCTGCCAGCATCTGGGTGAAGCCATCGATCTGGCCCAGTTCCGCAATCGTCTCGAACATGCGTTCGTCCGGGATCGGCTGGGGCGTTGCATATGGTTCCAGCTTCCTCGCCAGGGATTCGGTCAGGCTCCCTTCAACCCGTTCGTAACTGTATGTCTCTATCAGGACGGTGCCTTTCTCTCGGTGAACCCGGCGCTTCCATTCCATTCCTTCCAGGTACTGCATGCGATTCACATACGGAGCCGTGGTAAGCGTTTCCCGGCCATCAGGACCGGTTGTCCTGCGAACACCGAAGTGCTCGATGTAGACTCCACTCCCGACCAGCCGGAAATCCGGCGTGTAGGCGGTTCGGTCATTGTCGCGAAGCTCGTGTTCGTAGTCCGGTTCGTACTCGTAATCGATACCGTTCAGGAAAAGCCAGTTCGCGATCTGCAACTCCTCGAAGCTCCGGACCCGATCTCCCTTCAATGAGCGGAGTTCATGTTCTTCGACGTAACGATAGTAATCGTCCCTGGTTCTGAAATCCCACTCGCTCCGGTATGGGCAATACAGTTCCCCGAACCAGACCCGTAGCACGTCGGCGAGTCCTGGAAGCTTCGCCACCTCGTTCAGCAGGATGTCGCGCAGCAGGTTTCTGAACTGGGCCTCGTCGCCCGCGTGAGCGGCGAGTGCGGGCGCCTGTCCTTCCACCTCCCGCAGGATGGCGTTTCCCAATGCGTGAAACGTTGTCGCATTGACGGCTGCGCCACAGCGACTCCTGATCCTCTCGGCCATCTCCTCGGCCGCATCTCTGGCGAAAGCCATGAGCAGGATTTCGTCCGGGCGTCGAGTTCCACGCTGGATCAGGTTTGCCGCCTTGGCCGTGATGACGCTTGTCTTTCCCGATCCGGCTCCCGCAAGCACCAGGACCGCGTCTTCGTCCGTGACGACGGCCAGCCTCTGTTCGGGGGTGAGGGGATTGCTTTCGATGCTGTCGAAGAACGAAGCCATGTCCTCCAGTTCACGCGCGAGAAAGGTCCTGATCGACCGCGCCCTGAGATCGGACGGTTCGTCTGACAGTTGCCTGACCAGGTCGATTTCCCGCTTTAGCGTTTGGTCAATCAGCTGCTCCGGGACTGACCTCGGCAACCGTGAGGTTAGTAGCCGAGCACGAACGATAAACGGTTGGAGCAGGCATGCCGAAGGATAGCGCCTGGGGTTCTCCAGGCGCGTTGCTATCCCCGCGAGTTCGGTGATCTCGGAACGCCGGGCTTCCAAAAAGCCCTTATAGAATGTTCTCCATGCCTCGTTGGCGCGCGATGCGAAAGCGATCGCGTGTCGTGCCTTCAACGGACCTACCTGGATGGTTGATCCATCGGACCTGGCCAGCGAGAGAAACGAAAATCCGAACCTCTTCCGAACAGACAGTTCTGTGGCGAGATCCCCGAACTTCAACGCGACCGGAATTCGACCATGAAGGGAAACGCCATCGTTGGTCAGGACGACACTCGAAATTCCTACATTCAATGCGTCCAGAACTATGCCAAGAATGCCGGCTCGGTGTAGCCGGTCAATTGGCATCCTCGGTTGAGTCCCCGTAGCGACGGACCGGTGTGATTGCTGCAACATTCTGGAACCAACGCAGTGACAGCGGGTCAGCGTGGTAACGGCCTTGAGGCTGAATCGCAACAATTGCGAAGCTGGGCAAAACTGGTCACCACACCGACGGCTCAACCCGTCCAGCACGCCTCGCTGACAAAAATCCCGTTTTGGTATTACTACTGGTGAGCGCGCTGATCACCGTTGGTACGCGCTTCGAAGCGATCGGCCAGATGTGGTTGAAATCTGGGCCGCTACCGGGCAGGATGCGGCGTTGCATATGTGGCAAGGAGATCGTCCAAGGACGCCACGTGCGACAACACCCGTGAGTACACGCCATCCGCAATATCGACCATCGGTTGCTACCGACGCCGTTCCTGCTCCAAAATGGACCGGTTGCACTGACAATGGCTTGTCAGTTACCGGCCTTGTGACTTCATATATCAGCCAACGGTCCTGAGCGGGAAGGCTGATCGTTAGAGGTCTGGGAGGTAGTAGGCGACGAGCAATCTCGTGAGGATTTCGCCACGGAGCGCCAAACGATCAACATCCTCTCTTGGCATGGCTGCGAAGTCGGTTGGGTAGTGCCGGACCTCGTCGCGGGTTGGGAGGTCGGCTGGAATCCAGGGCAATGCACAGTCCTTCTGTCCTAGGTACGACAACGTGAAACCCGAGATTTTTCCGTCGTCAGCAAAGTAGTGCAGGCGTTTTCGAGTAGCGTCTTGGACCTTGCGAAAGACTGTGAGAAAGGACCGATACATCCTGGTAGGCCAGCGCGTCGGGTAGCTGTCGGCGTCGAATAGGCCCGCGCCAGCGTCGCAACAAATGATGTATTCGGGATCGAAGACGTTTGTACTTATTGCAGCTGTCCGTCCGGGCTCCATGGGACTTACGCCCAGGTTCTCGAACACTCCACCATCGGTGAGCAGAACGCGAGTTGGCGAACTGGTCTGACCGTTCTTGAGAAAGCGGTACTTCCGTTCAAGTGCGGGCAGACAGACCGGATAGGCTGCCGAGGCGGCCACGGCGTCGGCGACCAGGGCGTCTTCGGAGGCAATCGTCCCGAAACGCCAGCAGCCGCTCTGCCGACTTCCAAACCGGAATGCTGATCCGGATCGCAAATCAGTGGAATTGATTACCGTATCGAGCGATTCCCGGGAGACGTCGCGCACAATGGTATCGCCGAACATGGACTTGGCGATGACTTCCTTGAACGCTTCAGTGCGGCTGAACGTCCGCTCCACCGGCTGACTCAAGCGATCAGGGTTGCTCGATGGGATGGCGAACCGAGCCAGGCGATGAAGTGTGCGGGCGATGAAGCACACACTCGCGACAAATTGAACTCTGACAGCCTTGCGGATGGAGCTTGGTCGGAACGCCTGACGGAAGATGTCTCTGTGAAGCCCTTGATCCAGTAGCTGCAATGCGTGCGCTTCAAACACCGGGAATGGATCGTCGGAATAGGCATACATTGCTGAGATCACAGAGCCGCCAGATACACTCGAAATCACCTGAAGGCGATCAAGCAGATCCAGGTCGTGCAGGGCACGCAGACATCCCAGGTGAAACGCGATGGCGCGCGAACCCCCGCCGGATAGCGCGAGGCCCACATTTCTCTGCTTCTCGAGGCGCGGCCCAAGCCGTGTTGTCGCTGCTGTGTTTTGCTCAAATCGAATGAAATTCTTGACGGACAGCGTTGTCCTGAATGCATGCGCGCCAAGAATCGGATCGTCGGGATTGCCGGAGAGGATCAGTATCAAGCAAGTTCTTCGCGTGGAGACCGGGTCGGCCAAAAGCTGCGCGACCGCACCTATGTCGATATTGCTTGGATGCGGCGACGACGAGGGGTGCGTATGCCAGCTACCGACGCAATCGACCGATCCGCGGAACCTGCGGCGCTTGCTTTCGGCAGCTTCCATCATGCCTCGGACTCCGCAGGTAAAATGCTTCTCACTCGCGTCGCTGTCCGGCGGTGGTCCCTCCACTTCCGTGACCCATAGAACGCCTGCGGCTTCGTTCAACTCACCGAATACGAGCCCACCGGTCTCAATCCTTGGCCCCACAGTCCGCCCAGACCGTCTCGCCCATCCGCGCATTTCTCGCGCAGCAGTCGCAGATACCCGGACCGAATAGCCCCGTCCCCCGTCCCTGAGGGTATGTTCCGGGGTCCACGAAAACTCATGGACAGGTCCGGATTCTTCGCAAATCCACCCAAAGCCCGTGTTGCAATCATCGATCCGTCGGATCGCACGAGCGATAGAATTCAGCATGCGCGCTGACAGTCCCGCGAGATCGGCGTTGGAGCCGATGAACGTCGGCTCCGAACAGCCCGGTTCTGGTAGAAATTCCTCTTCTGGCGTCGATCTCGGCCAGAAAGCCTCAAGTGGTTTCGCGAGCTGCGCACCTCGACACGCCTCGAGTTTAAGCCGCCGGGTCAGGTCGAGCGTGCCACCGCTATGGTTCCCTCTTGAAAGGGTAGCAATGCCATTGGCAGCCTGGCTGTCGATGGCGATGGATGCAATTGGAGGTCGCGTGTACGAGGCGTCCCGCAGCGCATGCTCCAGGGCCATCCGAACGGCCACTGAGGCTGTGCAATCGATCAGGACGTCGACCATCGGAAGTGGATCGGCGCCCGTTATTCGTTGAATTAGATCACCGGCCGAAGCGACCGCATCCAGATCGGGATCTATCCTTTTCAAGCGATCGGCCAGCGCGTGGGCTTTGGACCTTCCGATATCGGCGTCTTCAAAACCTTGCCGTACCAGGATGCCGGGAGCAACCGACTTGTTGTCGGCGAGTTCTACCGTTCTGGCACCGGCCCGCACGACGCTTTCTGCCACGTGGGTCCCTACAGCGCCGCATCCCCAAATCGCCACACGCTTGCCGGAAAACCAAGCCATGGGAGATGCTTGATCCCGCCTCCTGGTGACCTCAGGACGCTTCTCCCTGACCCTGCACCAACCCACATCGGCCGAGACGGACCATTCCACGACCTCTGCTATCGCCGCAGTCCTTTGCGCTGGATCATCGGCCGACGACGAGACACTCAGCGTTCGCAGCTTGTCTGCATCGGATGTGGCAATTTCCCATATGGCGAGATGCTGAAGGGGGCGTCCGCCGGGATCTATTCGGCGCATTGGAGTTCCGAGCACCACCGTTAGCGGTGTTCCTGCGGTGCTGTTTTGGGCGAACAACCCGAGCAGTATGATAAACGGGGCAAAGTCGAGACCATGAGATTCCAGCTCTTGCAAAAGAGCTCTGACAGTCCTCGGGTACTCGAAAGGAAGATTCCTATGCAACAGAATTGCGGGAGCGAGGTTGGCCGACAGTTCTTGACCGTGCTCCCGCCAACCAACGATTTCGGTGCGATTGTTTCGTTCAAGTAGTTCCGCCAACCCGAACCATGGCGAGTCGGCGACCCTAGGAGTATCTGCTCTCGGCACAAATAAGCGGTTAACGGTAGGATAGGCGACCGGCGGATGTAGTGGCGCGTCGTCCGCATCGAGATTGTTGATCGCTGCGTCACGTATCCAGGAGTCTAACCGCTTGACAAAACCGTACATCCCGTTTTCCGGGTGCCAGTCGGCGGAACTTCTGTAGAGGCAGAGTTGCCTTCGCCACTGCACATGATCGAAGCCGGAGAAGCGAACATGCGATGTCTGGACTAAGGGATGCTCGAACGGGAAGGTTGGAGGTACGAACACGCGAAAGGCCTCGCGTGCTCGCACTGGTAGCCCATCCTCGAGGCTCTTCAAGCCGTCGAATCGAATGCTTATCTCGAACTGGCAGTAGATGCCGGCAAGCTGGGTGCTTTCGCAAAGCTGTACGGTGCCGTCCGAGGCATCCGCAATCTCCCTAAGCTGTTCGCCGGCGAGTTCGAAGGCATCGGCCATCAGGCCCGGCCGTACGTGTGAGCGCTTTCTGGAGCTTCGTTTGTGCCCTTCGCTGCATCGGCGGCTTCCGAAGCGGTCATGGCGGCAGTCGTCACGCCAGCGAGTACGATCTTGCCATCTTTAAGTTCTGCCTCAATAGGCTCGTCCTGATCCATTGTGCAAAGAAAAGACTCGGTGATCGACTCGTACTGCGTCTTTGCCTTGGCATGAGGAGGATTGTCACCGGCCTTGTTAGAGGACGGCACCGTATTGGAGCTGGATATCACCCGATTGGGGTCCAAAGACGCATTGTCCATATCCTCGACGATGTGCTTCTTGAGCTTTTCCTCGTCATCCCCTTCCTCCTTCCAGTACATCGCGGCCTTTGAGCAGTGGTGAGGTGCCAGCAGCACATTCCAAGCGAGGTCGTCGTCTTCGCTGACCTCAAATATTCTCTTGATGATCGGGTAGGAAAGATCACCGAGGAGCAATGCACGCAGTTTTTTGTCTCCGTCGTAGAGCGTGACCTGCATGCCGAGGCTCGTGTCGTTCCGCTCGCCGGCGTCATCGTCCTTGAACGGGGCATGGACAAATGCTCGGAATTTGTCAGACACGTCCTTTTCGTCAACCGTGGTTACTTCGTTACCCGGTATCGTCAACCGATCCTCTGGAAAATCCTTGTAATCGTCCTCTTCCAGCAATTCCGAGTATCCGAAAATGCGCACGCGGTCCCCGGCGCCTGGATCGCCCTTGGCCTCGATCGTTTTCTTGACGCGCCGTTCCGCTTCCTTCTTGAAATCCTCTGCGTCGTCGCAAAGATCTTTGTTGTACTCGGCGAAAATCCTGGGCGTGAACCACAGCTCGCCAATATCGACCTTGTCTAGCAGCTCCGAGAAACCCCGGCTATGGTCCTGATCCGGGTGAGTCAAAGCGAAAACGGCCAAATACGGCCGTCCGTTGATTTTGGGCAACCGTTTAGCGAGCTCATCGACAACGGCCCAGCTGGCATCGTCGTCGTCGTTGGACTTCTCCAGATGGTTCAGATCGATCTGCAGATACGTCTGTGAGTCGACAGCAATAGATGTACTGTCACCGTTTCCCACCGGCCAGAAGACCAGTCCGCGATCAGGAAGTTCGAAGGCCATGAGTCGTGCTCCTTTTGGATTTCGTGTTGGTGCTCGGCATGATCGATGCAGTCTTGTCTTGAGCGCGGTCTAAGCGCTCTGGCAAGCAAAGACCTTCATCGTACACACCGCGTGACAAATTCTCCGCCGCGGCGTGTTGTAAGCAAAGACACGCCGTCTTCGATATTGGTTTGAAAGACTTGCCGGGCTACTTTGCTATACAGCTTGACTGCCTTTGCGTCTGGATGCCCGTATTGGTTGCCGACCCCGGCGCTAATCAAGACCGTGTCCGGGTCTACAAGGAGAGTCATCTTGGGGTGAGCTGCATTCTTCGAGCCGTGATGCGGGGCACTCAAGACGTCGGAAGAAAGGCTCTTTCTGAACAACCTGGTAATGGTTTCCCAACGCTCATTTTCGGTGTCTCCCGTTATTAGGTAGGCGAATCCGCCCGCGCCTGCTCCAGTGAGCTTGAGAACAATGCTGCAGTTATTGGAATTATCCATGTCCTCGTAATGCGGCGAAAACAACTCGTAGGAAAAAAACTTGGAAAGCCCATTCAGTATTCGCGAGTGGAGGTCCACGCGTACCGATAGCATCCTTAGGGGCGTTGCTGTTTTCCTACGACGGCGTTCATGCTTGCGGATGACTTTGAATACTTCGGTCGCGTTTTCGGTATCCTTGTAATACTTCGGATACATGATCCAATTGGGTTTGTACTTCCCCAGAATATTGTCGACCCCATACGGATCTGCATGGTCGTTATCGAAACCCGTCAACACGAGGCCCGCTAAGACCTGATTGTGGAGAAACACCCGTAGTTGCTTCTCGATCGCCTTTTCGTGTTCGTCGGGCCAGCGCGAATCCACGATCACGGCTTCTCCGCGGTGGCGGATGCCGATCAACTCACCCTGCTCTACGTATACCGTGAGCGTCTGCATTGCTACCTTCCGCCCCGCTCGCTCATGGCCCGATACAGAGACCGGTTCAACTCCCTTTCGAACACACTCACCGCCTGAGCCGCAGACCTGAATTGCCGTCCGCTGAATTCCTGGTAGAGCCCCGCGCAGTTGCTTGGCACATTCTTGGCCAGAACTTGGTAACGGGAGGCCTCTCCGCCGTCCGATGTGTCTATTTCGGGGACCGTGACATCTATCGAAGAACCGTCGACAAGTTCGAGCTCTCCCTTCCAATACAGCGTGCCGGCGCGTTTCGACCAGTATGGGCGAAGCGACGGGAAGAGGTCTGGAATGGTCGTACTATCCCTGATCCGGATCTCTCTGCTGTGCCGCGAACCTGTGTTGCTCGGTTCCGGCCTCGATCCAAGGGGCCAAACGGGCGCGTCTCTCGTTAGGACGACGTTGGCCGGATCGACCTCGTAAACGGCATCGTCACCCCGTAAGAGTATGTAGTGCCTGACGCTGTAGCGTGGCACGGTCTCTCCACCAGACAGTCGGGAGACGACGAGAAGTGCATAAAAGAAATCGAGGTTGTGCTTTTCGTGATTCACTATCCTTCTGTAGGTTGCAATGTCTCCGCCGCTGAGGTTTGGTAATCCGTTCACATGATGTGAGTGCCAATTGCCAAGATGTTCAACTTCAGGGTGTGCGCGCTCGATCTGACGAAATATTTCGGACTGGTATTCACCATCCTGGAAGAAACTTGTGCTGGATCTCCGCGCATTCGGCCCTGCCTCGATGACACCGGTAATCGTGACTTCCAATGAGCCATCGGCGCCGCGCCGAAACCCTCCAACGATCCGCCCACCCGTTTCGTCATGGTCATAATGATCGCAGTCATCGAAGATCGACTCCAGTACCAGCGAAGGGATCGAAACCGTAGCATTGGCATCCTTCAGGTCGCTATTCATTGGCACCTCCACAAACCAGGCAACCCTCTTGCCGATGCAGGGTGATTCTTTGCAGTTCGAAGCTCTTGCTGAATGGATGTATCGGTCGATTTCCCCAAACCACGTAATTTTCCGAGATGGCGGGCAGAAACGCCGGCCGTTGTGGAGCCAGACGAGCCAAAGCGTCCATCACATAGCGCACATGAAAGAGCGTGATGAAACCGATATCCACCGCCAGGCCTGGGGAATCCTTAATCTCTTGAGGATTCAAACCATACATCTTCTCCCGATCTTCTTCGGAAGCGAGGTCAATCTCCCTGACACCGTGTCGAAATTTGGTTCGTTCGAGAACACCCTCCAGACAAGCAAGACACCCACTCTCGCCCGGACGATAACCAAACACCTCTCCACCAATTCCGCGCGTGAACACTTTTCCGACAACGAATGGTGTTTCAGTTCGAACACACAATTCGTTCATTTGATATCGTGTCGGGTCATTGTCGGTAGCAAGTACGACGATGTGAGAGCGTTGAACCTCACACTCCAAGCCATTCCATTGCAACAGATCCTCTTCGACTTTCAGTACAGAAATATTTGGGTTTCGGTCCTTGAGTACTTCTTCCAGCGCATCAACCTTCTTGCGACCGACAAATCGAAGTCCGCAAACATGCCGAATCACATTTTGGGATTTCATCACGTCCTTATCGATCAATGTGAAATGTTTGACGCCTGACATGACAAGTTGGAGCGCCACCTGACCCCCGCCAGACCCGCAACCTGCGATCAGTACACGGGATTCGGCGAAGGCTTCTACGTCAAACAAACCTTCAATTCTGGCAAACAGGTTTTCGTGCAATTCAGATGCCCTCCCGCTCGGGCCAATTGCCGGTTGTGGACCACATCGCATAGCCGCTTAGCCACCGCCGACACAGTTTCAAGGTATGAACCACATTGTGTCGTCCGGGATTCCAGGTTTCCATGGCGCCAAAAATGCAAAGAGAGCCGTCAAGCCAGAGATGAGGGGATGATGGGTCTATCGGGTCGGCTGTAACCACAGGGGACTTGTTCGGATACCCGTGGGGCAGCGTGATGCATAAACGGATATCCTTCTCTTGTCCTGGTTCAGTAAGGACCAATTGTATTTCCCTATTCTCAGTTATGGATACGCGAAACAGTTCATTTTCCGTGGCAAGACCATCAAGTTCCTGCGATATCCTGTTCGGGGAGATATCAGGCAGGAAGACGGAAATGGGCACCAGACATGCCTTTTGTTGACCGCTTCTCTCTACAACATAGGCACGACCGCGTACCGAAACGTCATCCAGAATTTCTCCGGGTCGGCTCCGGAGGTCCATCATGGACAGAGGTTGGAAGTCAATGTGCATGGCAGATCAATGGGCAATGCCGGCACCGGGCCAACGACGCTGAACGCTGTAGACTTCGTACTTGGCCAACCACTTGGCCGCTCGCGCAATGACGAAGCGGAGGTCATGACGTCCTGGGTTCCAAAAGCTTGGATGCAAGTAGCAAAGCTGATTGTCTGCATATCGATGAGGGGAGGGCTCTAACGCAGGTTTCCGGACGAACACTTCTGGCATTGAATTCGGGTACGAATGGGGAAATGTAACTGCCAAGGTGTAGACGCGGAGCGAAGTCTGTAGCGCGACCAACGCCATCAATCCGCCTGTGCTGGTCGGATGCGCCTCGACGTAGTCGAAGTGCTGCTGCGCGTTCAAAATATCCCGTTGGATTCTCGTCAGATTCACCGTGAGCCTCCACAGGCGGTGTATTCTCCTCCAAGGTCTTCTCTCATCGTGATCGGCTTGCGGTAGCCGCTTTCCGTGACATCGCTTCCGTGGAGCGCCCTCACCTCGCCGTTGGGCAAGATTTCGATCGGGGAGTCTTCCTCCTCGTCCAAAATCGCCTCAAGTTCATGGATTGTCGGTTTTCTCGCCATATCTCGTAACCTATACGAATCGTGCGACTATAGTAATTGCACAGTATATGTTGGCTTGTCAACCTTATAGAATCCGTTTCTTGCGGATGATGTCCTGGGCACTGGCGCTACGCGGCACCTAGCCCGCATAGTTCACCAATCCCACGGTGAGATCCGTTTTGCGGTATTTTCGCGGCTGGCGGCCACGATGACGTGCTGAAGGCACCGTTCGTCGGGGTTCCGGCCGGATCGAGCCCGGTTTTCATGTGGCAATCCAGGCGCGAAGTCAATTTTGCGGATGCCGTGCGCACCGTTCCGTGTGCCGCGGACACACCGGCGAAAGTGCTTAACACAATGATTGTACCATCCCCAAAAGTCTCACAAACCTCAAACACAACGCACAGGGGGTGAGCAGTTACCCCATATGTTTAGCCTGGGTTGTTCCGCATTGTTGTTTCATGTCGTATGGAAGGCGTACGGAATGCAACGATTGCAGAACCCGTGACGTTTACCATAATCGGGAACCCTCGGCCGCATGTGAATGCGCATCCGTGCGCGCTTCCCAAAATCACGTCGGCCGTTTCTGGACCGGTCAGAAGAAGTGACCTTCCCTCCCTCCTTCGCACCTCAGCGGTTAACTCGATGTGATCGTGCCCCAACTGCTCAGCACCGACTCGTCGAACGTAACGGAACGGTATCCTCGGGTTGCAGGACACGTCCTCGGCAGCCTCGAGCCAGACTCAAGACTCGGTGGAACACCCAAGTCGTTCCGAAATCGTGGCTCCGACCCGCTCAGCCGCGGCTTCGATTTCCTGGTCGCGGGTGTGGGCGTAACGAAGGGTCATCGTTACGTCCTGGTGCCCGAGCAGCTGCGCAACGACGGGCAAGGGAATGCCGTGCATGACAGCCAGACTGGCGTACGTGTGACGACAGTCATGAAGCCGGACATCTTCGATCCCGGCATCCCTGCGCACCGTGTGCCAGAGGGACAGTTCGTCCGAAATCGGCCTGGCCGGGTCTCTCGGAGAAGGAAACAGGAACTCACCGGAAGTCGTTGCCATATGGCGTTCGATAATGTCCCTTGCCCTCCGGTTCAGCAAGACCGTTCGTGGACCCGTCTTGCTGTCCTCCAGTTTCAGGCAACCGTTTTCAACTTCCCGCCGCCTCAGTCGGACGACCTCGTTCTTGCGACATCCAGTCAGGAGCAGCAGGCGAATGATGTCAACCTGTTGGCCATACCGTCCACCGGCACGGCGGTCGAGGACTTCGTGCAGGCGCTCGACCTCCTCAAGCGACAGGAACCGCGTGCGTTTCGGTCGCGGGTTCGGCTTGACGCCCTTGGCCGGATTGACTGCGATGTATTCCAACTTGATGGCGTGATTGAAGCCATGACGCAGAAGTTTCAACGCATGATTGGCCGCCCCGGGCGATGTCCGACTGTAGTCGTCGAACCAGCGGTGAATGTCAGACGGCTTGATCCTGTCCATGCGGAGTTCGCCAAAAGCGGGAAGAAGTTGGGTCTCCAGAGTGTAATCCCGCCCGAGAATCGTCGAGGGCTTGCAGCGATGGAACCAGGATTCACGCCACTCTCTTTTGGCAAATGCTGCAAACACCGGCGCTCGGGTCGTCCGGTCCCTGGCTTCGGACTGCAACCTCAGGCATTCCTGGCGTGCCTCGTCAATCGTCAGCAGCATGGCCGGACCGAGTGATTGCTTCCATTCCCCGAACTGGTAGACGAAGGTCCGGGTTCCGGAAGGGTACACCCGAACACACAACGACGGAACCAGAGTGTCGCGAACAGTGTACTCGCGAACACCGGGCCTGAGCCTTCGAACGCCTGCATCGGTGAGACGAATCCTGTTCATTTCCCCGCATCCCAGAGAATAGCCCCCATGGTGTCCGCCGCATCGCGCACCACGGTCTCGGCAAGGTGCGTGTACTTGAGCGTGGTGGCTGGATCATTGTGACCGAGCAGGCGCCCGACGACGGGAACGGTTTCGCCCTGCGCGATGGCGACGCTGGCGTAGGTGTGACGAGCGTCATGCAGCCGCACATCCTCCAGTCCCGCATCGGACCGTGCACGCCGCCAGAAACTTTGGATCAGGTTCATGGATACAGGCTTGTCGGCTTGGGACGACGGAAAGATCCAGCAGGATGTCCTCGGCAGGCTCGTCAGCACGTCTCGGGCCGGTGATGACAACCACACGGTTCGGGGGCCCGTCTTGCTGTCGCGAAGATACAGTCTCCCGTCCCGGAAATCCCGCCACTGGAGGGTCCGGATCTCGCTGACCCGGCAACCGGTCAGGAACAGCAGCTTGACGACCGCCGTCGGCAACGGCCGGTCCCTCTCATATCGCGCGAGAACACCTCCAAGGTACCGGAGCTCGGTTTCGGACAGGAAACGCTCACGGCCTTTCCGCCGGTAGCGTTTGATTCCCGTGCACGGGTTGGTGTTTTCAGGACGGTAACCATAAACCTCGGCCTGGGTCATGATGACGGACAGGACCGGTGCCGAACGGTCTGCGGCTACCGGCGTTGCGTAGAGGGACTTGAACCAGTCACGAACATCCTTGCGGGTGATTTCAGCAACCTGCCGTCCGCTGAACCAGGGGAGGATATGATTGCGGAGATACCCCCTGTTAACCTTTTGGGTCGAAGCTTTCCAGTGGCGGGCGTAGCGGCGAAAGACTTCCTCCGCGATGACTTCGAAAAGGGTTTCGTCCTGCGATGCCACTGCCGGCTGGCCCTTCCGAACGGCGACTAGGGCAGCCTTTGCCGCATCGCGCGCTTCCGCCAGACTCATGTTGTCCGAATCACCAATGAGTTTCCAAGTACGCTTTCCTTCAGACTGTGTGTGGATGAAGAACCGTTTTCGGCCTGAGGGCATGACCCGTACGCCGAAGCCTTTCAGGGCCGCGTCACGGACATCCCGGGCTGCCTTTCCGGGTTTGAGCGCCTTGATTCGTGTGTCTGTAAGCCGTGCTGTCGCCATGGTTTCCTCCCCGCATTCAGTTGCAGATGCGGGAAAAACAGGCTTGAAACCCGATCGCATCTGCAGGTTGAGGAGGAAAAAAAGGACGCTATATCATAGCATTAGCACCGAAGGTGCGCCCGTAGGTGTCGAACCGTGTCACCACGGGGGCAAACATGGCGTCCGCGGCCCCGAACGCGCCAAAGAGAAAGTCCCCTCCGGACCCAAACCGGTAGCGGCAATCACCCCAGATTTCGCATATTCTGGCAACGTCCCCGTCAACTCCCGGGCCTCTTCCCTTCCCCTTGAGGTCCTGCCGGCGGAGGTTCATGGGCATGGAATTGCGAATCGCCGAAAAACCGGCGTGCATTTCGTTCGATACCGAACGCGCCATGGCACGGGTTTCACGATCCGGCGGCCACAGTCCTGCACCGGGGGCGAGTTCATGGATGTACTCGAGAATTGCCATGCTCTCCCAGACGGTCGTTTCCCCGTGAACCAGAACCGGAACCCGCCGCGAAGGAGAAACATCCGCGACAATCTGTTGATAGTTCTCGTCGTCGAGTCGGACCAGTCGTTCATCAAAGGGAAGTCCCGCATGTTTCAATGCCAGCCAGGGACGGAGCGACCAGGTTGAATAGTTCTTGTTGCCGATTATCAGCGTGAGCTGGGCCATTCCCGATTCCTCCTGGTTCCGATTGGCGACGCCGGCTTGCATCCCGGCATGAAACGACCAACTGACGGCGGTCCCGTAGTTTGCCTGGTACGCACATGCAAACGGTCGCCGCTTCGCACCCACCGCATTCTCGCCGACGTGCTGCGCTGGTCTGCCGGTTCCCATTTTTGACGCAGGCAGGTACAGTTCCTCTCGAAATGCGTGCAAACTGTAGTCAAGGACGAAAGGTCCCGTCCGGCAAACGGGAATCGCGATGACACGAGTGTTGATTTTTGGTGGCGGTGGCATGATCGGCCAGAAGGTTGCACACCGCCTGAACGAAAAAGGCCTGGTTGGTCGGCCCGTAACCGATCTGACGCTTTTTGACCTTCGGTTTCCGGCTGACGGGGCGCAGTGTACGCATCGCATCGTCGGCAACCTGTCCGACAGGGATTCCATCGATTCCCTGATGGCGAAGCGACCCGACGTCATCATGCACCTCGCCGCAATCGTTTCCAGCGACGCCGAGCGGAATTTTCACAAGGGGTGGCAGGTCAACCTCTTCGCCTTGTGGACCCTGCTGGACTCACTCAGAATCGAACATGTGGCAAGTGCCGGCCGATATCGACCCAGGCTGATTTTTGCTTCTTCCGCCGCAGCGTTCGGCCCTCCATTTGACGGGCCCGTCAGCGACCGGTTCATTTGCGAGCCCCGAACATCCTACGGTGCACAGAAAGTCGCAGCAGAACTGATCGTCAGCGATTTCGCCAGAAAGGGATTCGTTGACGGTGTGTCGCTACGATTGCCGACGATCTGCGTCAGGCCCGGCTTGCCGAACGCCGCCGCGTCGTCCTGCTTCTCCGACATCATTCGAGAACCACTCAACGGTCGAGAGGCCGTCTTGCCAATCTCAAGAACCGTCAGGCACATGCTCGCATCGCCGCGTTCGGCTGCTGGGTTCTTCGTCCATGCCGCTGAACTGGATCTCGCAAGGCTGGAGGGCAGGCGCGTTCTGAACATGCCGTCGCTGTCCTGCTCCATCGGTGATCAGATCGAGGCGCTTCGAGACATTGCCGGCAATGATATCGTCGAATTGATTCGGGAGGTGCCCGATCCGTTCATCGAATCGATCGTCTCCAACTGGGCTACTGAATTCTCGACCGAGCGCGCAGACAGTCTCGGATTTAGGGCCGAGGACGATTTTCGCCAGATCATCCAGGCTTACATTGAAGACGACCTGCCGATTGCGGCACGCTGATTCGGCCGTCATCGTCGTGGACATGAATGGAGCGATGCCGGTTTGGGAATCGATGAACATCGGCTGTTACGGCCCGCGACTCCGGCGAATTCGGCGCCGGTTTGCATTGAAGTTGCAGTTTTTCTAGAATCTCTGCCCGGCAGTTGCCGGGTTCGTCGGCAGGACTTCGGCCCCGGCAAGCCCGTACGCGATCCCGGATAGTTGGCGGAATTGACTTTTTCGCATCCGGGTTGCAGATGTCCCAACGTTCTGTCGAACGTGGTCGCCAGAGGTTTGGCAGGAGGTAGGCACGTGAAACAAGGAATTGTGCAATTGGTCATGGCTACAGCTATTGGAGCAGCCGCCACGATGTCCGGGGCGGCCGATGACGAGAACGTGCTTGTCATCGAGGTTGCCGGTGCAACCACTGGAACCGTCGAAGTGGAACTCCTGCCGGAGCATGCTCCGAATCACGTCTCCCGTATCAAGTACCTGGCAAGCGGAGGCCAATACGACAATGTCGTCTTCCACCGCGTCATAGAAGGGTTCATGGCCCAGACTGGTGACGTGAAGTTCGGCGTGCGGGGCGGCAACGATGGCTCTCTCGCCGGACGCGGCGGTTCGGCGGAACCGAACCTCGAAGCCGAATTCTCCAACGTGCCATACACGCGCGGGGTGGTCGGCATGGCGCGCGCGGCCCATCCGGACAGCGCCAATTCGCAGTTCTTCATCATGTTTGCGGATGCTCCGCACCTGAACGGTCAATACACGGTCTTTGGCCGTGTCATTTCCGGCATGGATGTCGTCGACCAGATCAAGAAGGGAAATTCCGCCAAGGGCGGGGCGGTGAGCGACCCCGATTACATGTCCCAAGTCTACATCAAGTCGTCGGGTCCGCGCCGCTAACTCCGATTCACCGACAGCACGGCATCGGCACCTGGAAGACGTTGATTTCTACCCGGTTCCTGTCGTCATGCTCAACCTGTGTGGGTGATTGGCCATCGAATCTCCTGTCAGGGAGGCGGGTTCGGCGCCAGGTTCCTGCAGACCGGAGGGTCCCGATCAATCGACGAGGTGCCTCGACGACCGGTGCGTGCAGCCTCGTAGGTTGCGCTTGCGAGTTCAATTGAACGCACACCGGCACCGGGAGACGGCAGCGCGCAATCGATTCCGTCGAGTCGATCAGCGACCGCGTCAAGCGCGACGGAATCATGCAGCGCCGGCAGCAGATAGATATCGACGATATCGATTGCGGGGTCGGCCAGAACAGATGCGAGGTCACCTGTCCGACGCGTGCCGGGTGCACGTGCCGCAAGCCGGTTTGCGAATCCGGAATCAATGTCGCAGATGCTTGTGACCTGAAATGGATCCGGAAGCGCCAGATATCCATCCAGGTGTTCGGCACCAATGCGCCCGCCGGGAATGGCGCTGGCGGTTGCGGAGTATTGTCTTTCCCAGGCGATCAACCTCGGTCGCGGCTTCTCAGACGCGGACCGCATGTTTCGCGAGCATCGCGGGGCGTAGGGGATCGCAGGAAGTCGTCGCGCCGACACGCTCTTCGGAATTGCTGTCGGACCGTTCGGGTTCGGCTATCTCGGGCGATCACTGGTACCGCTGCTCGGGCCATTCGGTAGCACCATCTCGGCCTATGATCCGTGGTTGCCGAAATCTGAACTCCGGAAGCATTCGTTTCATCCGGCTTCGTAGAGTGACGTCATCAGTTAAAGCCGATTCCTGTTCCTGCCCGCCGGCGTGATAACGGAAAACACGGGATTCCCGGATCGAGAGGCCAAGTCCCGAATTCATGATGATGCCAGTGTTGTTCTCGCGAGTCGGAAGAAGATCGCGGATTTCGGCGCGCTTCTCGCACTCGCGGCGGCCGGACGATTTCGTGCAGCGATCGATGTCCTTCCGGAGGAGCCGGTTCCATCATCTTCGGTCACACGAACCACTCCGAATGTGCTGTTCACGGCCCATTTCGCCGGTGGACTCGATGCATCCTGTGCACGGAACCAGGACATAATGATCGAAGACATTTCCAGGATCCTCCGGAGCCAGCCACCACGTGCCATGCACTGCACTGACACGAACCGCGCCGGACAGATGCGAAGCCGGTAGGTCGCCGGATCCTCTTCGCACCGGATCATTCAGATGAGGACCTGGACGATGCCATCCCGCACGCGCGCTTCGATCATTCGCAGGTTTCGCCGGGCGGGAAGCGCCTTGGCCTCCCCCGTTCGGGCGTCGAACAGGCCCTGGTGTAACGGACATTCGATGTATTTCCCGTCGAAATAACCGTCGCAGAGATTCGCGGCTCCGTGCGTACATCGGGCGAGGCTGACAAAAATCCCGTCCACAGTGTCGTAAACGGCAAGCTCCCGGGAGCCTAATCGTACGGGCGTGACGTCTCCTGTTTCCAGTTCGGCGACGGCAATGATGTCCGTCCAACTGCGTTGCCTGTTCACGCTTCGTCGACCGCCCTCGTGCCGAGCCGAGGTTTCCGGCCAATGATCTGCGAAACTATGTCGATGTGGGCGCCCAGGTATCCGCGTTCCTCCACATGCACGTATCCCTGCAATTTCCTGTGGAGTTCGGGGAGCGCATGGAACGGCACCGATGAGGCATAGTGGTGCTCGGCATGATAGTTCATGTTCCAGCACAGGAAACGCATCGGGCGCGAAACCAGGTTGGTGCGCGTGTTCACCTTCATGTCCCTGACATTGGGCCGTCCGACATGCTCGGTCATCCTGATGGCGCGCATCACCGGTTCACCCATGAACAACGGTAGCCACCAGTACCAGAGGACGCCCCAGAAACCGAGGAAGGCGCTCAATGCCAGGATGGCTGCATAGGCCATCGCCATCACCCTGGCCTCGACAACGACCGAGACTCGGTCTTCCCTGGGAATGAACTTCTTTTCGGCTTCCGAAAACCGGCCAAGAATGTGCCGGCCGAATTCAAGGAACCTAAAGCCCCAAAACGGCACTGAAGACACGAACGACAGATAGGTTCCCAGTGATATCGGAAGTTCAATCAGTTCGGGGTCCTTGCCATGCAACTGGGTGTACGTGTGATGGTCGCAATGTTCGTACCGGAAGAACCTGTTCGGCAGTATGATGGCGAAACCGCAGATATTCCCGAGTATCTCGTTCAGTGATCGGGTCCTGAAGGCCGTGTAATGAACACACTCATGCTGCAAAGCAAAAAGATGGACCCAGACCACGCCATGCAGGAACATTGCGGGGATCACCCACCAACTCCCCATCGAGAACCAGACCAGGATTCCCGTACACAGGAGGACGGCGATGAACATTGCAAGGTGCAGCAAGCCAGGAAGATTGGAACGCCGCATGAGCAGCTTGAGTTCGCGCCGGCTGAGCGCGCCTTCCTTCAATGCCTGCGTGATTGGTGTCAGGACCTCCTGTTCCATCTTCCCTTTCTGTCCGAATGTCGATGATTGGCGGAAATCATTACCAGTGAATCCGACTCTATACAACTGACGCGAATTCCGGGCCGCGCATCATTTTGTGTCGTGTTGCCGTGAGCGCGGCATGGTCCGAAATTCAGGTCTGTTCAACCGTGGTTCGCGCCGGATCCTTCCTGTTCCAAACGGCGTCGGGCGAGTCGGCTTCCGGCGTTTCGAACCTTTGCTTGCGGTAGTCAAATTCGGCGAAGAACGTCCCGGGAATCGTTCACCAGATCATCACTGCACGTCCCATCCACCAGGAATTGCACAACGTTTTCCGCACAGCACATTGACAAACGCAGCGCGCTTTCAGGTGTTACGCCCGCAATGTGCGGAGACAGCACGATACCTTTGCAGCGCGCCACGACAGAGGATTCTCCAGGCGGTTCTTCGGCAAATGTGTCGAGGCCTGCCCCGAGGAGGTGACCCGAATCGATTGCGTCAACCAGCGCGTCTTCGTCGACAATCCCGCCACGGGCGGCATTGATCAGGATGGCGCCCTGTTTCATGCGCGCAAGCGCCGCCGCGTCGATCATGTTCCGCGTGGCGTCCGTCAACGGAATGTGAAGGCTCACGACATCGCTTTCTTCCAGCAGTTCGCCCAAGGTGGCGCTTTGCACGATCTGCCGCGGAAACGGGCGAGTGCGTTCCGGATCGACCACGATGACGCGCATTCCGAAAGCGGCAGCGAGTGCGGCCACGCGTTCACCAATTGCCCCGAAGCCGACAATGCCCATCGTCCGCCCGGAGACTTCGGCGGTTTGCGGAACCGCAGGGCGCCAGTTGCCGCTACGAACCAGCGCGTCATGGTGAAGAGTGCGCTTTCTGACAGCCAGTAGTAGAGCGAAGACATGCTCGGCGACCGACACGGCATTCCTTCCCGGGGCTGCGAAGACAGGAATGCCCCGTCGCGTGGCTTCCGCCACGTCGATATCGTCGTAACCCGCGCCGTGACTCGCGATGACCTTCAGGTCCGGAGCGGCGTCGAAACAGGCGCGGTCGATGATGCCGGAACGGACGACCAGGCCTACAGGGCGGTTTTCGGCAAAAAGGGCCATCAGTTCGGCCCGACCCGGATTCGGGCCGGATTGAACGATGGTGAATCCCGCGTCTTCTAGATACGCCTCGGCGGGCGGCAGGAGCGGCCAGCCGGTGATCAATACCTTGCCCGGGGATGGCGTCACGTCAGTGATTCCGGGATCTCGCGCTCCCGCCGCTCGACGTAATCGCGCAGGGCTTCACGGATGCCTTCGTCCAGTTTTGGCGGCTCGTCCTCGAAGCGCTCCAGCATCCGCCTGCACCAGTCGCGGCCGCGCTCGCTGACCGACTTGGCCCCGCCGGCAACCCAGCTTTCGTAGCGTTCGTTGTCCTGGACCTCGTCGAGGAAGGGCAGGTGTTCGCGAGTGTAGTCTTCATCAAAGAAATGCCCTCCGGGACCAATCCTGGCGAGGCCGTCGAGCGCGATGTCGATGTCGTCGAACGAGGCACCGTTCAGGAGAGTCTGAAAGCTCAGGATCTGCTGTGCATCGGCGGCAAGCTTGCCCATGGAGATACAGAGCGAGCCTTCAATGGTGCCACCGCAATGTGTCAGCAGGTTGCAGCCGCCGAGGACCGCCGGGTAGACTTTCAATATGGAGTCGAAACCTGCATAGAGGTCGTCCTGTTTCGAGCCGGATTTTGCGCCGTTTGTCCGCCAGGGTACACCGTAGTAGCGGGCCATCTGGCCAAAGATGTACATGAACAACGACACCTCGGGCGATCCGAAGACCGGCGCGCCGCTCTTCATGTACACCCCCATCGGAGCCACGCCCATGACTGCGCGGCAACCGGGGCGGATGATCTGGGTAAAGGCGATTCCCGCCAACACCTCGGCGATGATCTGGGCCGTGGCGGCCAGCGTGTGCACCGGTGTGGAGGCACCGTAGAGCACGAAGGGCGACATGAGAAGCGCCTGGTTCCCGGCGGCATAGACACGGGCGGCGTCGAGTTGAGTCTTGTCCCAGACGAGCGGCGAGTTGCAATTGAAGATTGCGGTCATCACCACCTCTTCATCCATCGTTCCGGACCCGAACACGATCCGCGCCATCTCGATGCTGTCGCGCGCCTGGTAGTCCGATTGCGGCGAGCCCATGACGGGCTTGTCGGTGTTCAAAAAACTCTGCTCGACCATGTGCAGGTGGCGGTGCGGCACGGCGATGTCCATCGGTTCCAGCGTATAACCGCCGTTGTATTGCAGCGCCGGGTTCACCTGGTGCAGGCGCATCAGCATCGCCATGTCGGCCGCCGTGGCCTTCCGGCGCACGCCGTCAAGGTCGATCAGGTTGGGCGTGCCGTAAGCGGGGCCGAAGATCATGTGGCGGCCACCGACACGGACGGTGCGGTCGGGATTGCGGCCGTGATAGTCGAACACTTCGGGAATCGTGGCAATCAGCTTGCGGACCAGCGCGCGCGGGATGCGGACGCGGTGGCCGTCCACGTCTGCCCCGGCATCGGTCCAGATCGATGCCGTCACGTCATCACGGAATTCGACCCCTATGGTCTCGAGAATCCGCATTGCATGGTCGTCGATGGCCTCCAGCCCGTCGACCGGCAAGACATCGTAGGCAGGAATGTTGCGGATCGTGGCGGAGGGATAGACCAGTGGCGCCTTGAGCCGCGCCTTGCGGCGCCCGGCCGCGCCGCCGCTGCGGTGCCGCCGCCGGATCGGGGCGGTTTCCGTGTCCTGTTTCATGGGGCCTCCTTACCGTGCATTATTCGCCCGCGGTAAGGTCCGCACAATGGCGCTAATTCTTGCCCATCTGCGAAATGTCAGATTACGCCGGGACGTACTGGTGAGCTGAATCGTTGCCTGTCTCCGCGTCGGAACTGAGTTCATTTCGCAGCCAGTCACGGAATTTCGATACGGTGCGCGTAGGCGAAGCGCCTTCCGGCTGGCACAGGTAGTAGCCGTGCTGGGGCAGCGTCTCGGTATCGATGGCAGGCACCAGCACACCGCTTTCGAGAAACTGCTGCATCAGCGGTGCGCCGAGCAAGCCGATGCCCTGTCCGTCCAGGACCGCTTGCACGAAATTGATATACGAGTCGTAGGAACTCATGCGGACCCGTCTGCCGAGCACCGTGCCCTTGTCGCGAAAGTAGTTGGTCCAGATCGACGACGGATCGAATGCCGATTCAAACTCCAGCAGCGGCACTTTCGCGAGGTCGTCAATCGTCTCGAACGGCCCGTACTTGCCGAAAAAGGCCTGATTGCAGAGCGGCAGGATCTGCTGCCGCTGCAAAAGCACACTCGTGGCGCCCGGCCAGTTCCCGGTTCCGTACCTTATCGCGATATCCACGTCGTGCTGCACCAGATTGACCAGACCGTGGGACACCAGCAGCCGGAAATCGGCCTTTGGGTCGATGCGCCGGTAGCGGCCGATGTTGGGCATCAACCAGTAAGTCGATACTCCGGAGGTGGTCGCAATCGTGATCAGGCTGTCTTCCTTGGTGTTCTCGATCGATTCGATCTCATCGATGATCGACTGGAATCCCTGGTGCACGGTGCGCGACAGGCGGCGCCCAACGCGGGTCAGTTCGATGCTGCTCTGGCCCCGGGCAAAAAGTTCGAAACCCAGGAATTGTTCCAGCTGGCGCACCTGACGCGACACGGCCACGCGCGTGACGTTCAGCTCCTTGGCTGCCTCGGTGAAACTGAGGTTGCGTGCCGAGGCTTCGAACGCCATCAGCGCCTTGGGTGGCGGGAGTTTCCGGAGACCCTGTGCCAGCTTTCCATCTAGCCCCTTATGCCATGCGCCGCGGCCCGGACCGGGTCAAGGGCGTAACGTCACGTTACTCACAGGGTCAGTTTTTTGCAATATCGCATCGGGCGGTATGTGTGCCAGACTGTTCGCGGCGGAGAAGCTGCAAAGAAGACAAATGGACGATCGATCGCCTGATTCATGCCCAATCGAATGCCGCAATCTGTGGAAGATCTTCGGCCAGCGCGCAGACGAAGTGTTGGCCGCAGCCCGTGAGGGCAAGGTTGGCAAGGACGAGGCGTTGAAGGAATTCGGCTGCGTCATCGGAGTCGCGGATGCCAGTTTCAGTGTACGAAAGGGCGAGATCTTCTGCATCATGGGATTGTCGGGCTCGGGCAAGTCCACGATCCTGCGGCACGTCAATCGGCTGATCGAACCGACCGCCGGTTCAGTCCATGTCAACGGGCAGGACGTGATGAGCCTGTCCGACAAGGAACTGCGCACACTGAGAGCCCGCAAGATCGGCATGGTGTTTCAGCACATGGCGCTATGGCCGCATAAGACGATCGCCGGCAACGTGGCCTTCGGGCTGGAAGTACAGGGCGCCGAAAAGAAGACCTGTCGTGATGCCGCCGAGGAGGCCCTCGAAAAAGTCGGGCTCGGAGGCTGGGGGCACCGCTATCCGGATGAATTGTCCGGGGGCATGCAGCAGAGAGTTGGCCTCGCCCGCGCACTTGCCGCCGATCCCGATTTCCTGCTGATGGACGAACCCTTCAGTGCGCTCGACCCCCTGATCCGCCGGGATCTGCAGGATGAATTCCTCGCGCTTTCCGAGAAGGCTCACAAGACCACCCTCTTCATCACCCACGATCTCGACGAGGCGATGCGCGTGGGCCACCGAATCGCTGTGATGAAAGACGGGCGCATCGACCAGATTGGCACGCCCGAAGCCATCGTGCTGTGCCCGGAAACCGACTACGTGGCGCGGTTCGTCAGTTCGATCTCGACACTGAAATTCATTTCCGCCTCGGAAATCGCGGCTGCCGGAGAGGTGGCCGCCGACGCTCCTGCCATCGGCCCGGATGCATCCCTGCCGGTACTGATCGGGCAACTTGCCAATGGCGCCGATCATCTGGCGGTAAGAGACGGCGACAGGCTGATCGGACGGATCGGGCGGTCCGAGATCCTTGCCGCCGTCGGCCGCGATCTGGCGCGGAGGTGAGGCGATGGACCAGTTCCTGAATCCCTTCGACCACTTCTCCATACCGTTCGGGGTTTGGGCCGAAAGCGCGTTGAACTGGATCGTCGGCCATAGCCGCGCCACACTGCTGGCCGCAAAGGTTCCAGTGCAGGGATTCCTGGAATTCGTGCAGGGCAGTCTCGAAGCGATCCCGCCGCTCATCGGGATCATCGGTGCGATTATTGTCGGTTGGCTCCTGGACGGTCGTCGGTTGGCATTGACCGGTTTCGTTTGCCTGGCGTTGATCGGGTTGATGGGCGCCTGGCAACCCGCGATGACGACACTCTCCATCGTCATCGCCGCCGTTTCGATCTGCGTGGCCGTCGGCCTGCCCATTGGCATTCTCGCCGCGCGCAGCGACCGGTTTTTCTTCTGCCTGCGTCCCATACTCGACCTGATGCAGACCATCCCCAGCTTCGTTTATCTTGTGCCCGTCGTGATGCTCTTTGGCATCGGTGACACGCCGGGCGTGATCGTGACCTGTTTCTTCGCCATCACCCCGCTCATCCGCCTGACCAATCTCGGTATCCGCGAGGTGCGCGAGGACCTCGTCGAGGCCGCCCGTGCTTTCGGAGCCGGCGAGGCGCGGGTGCTCTTCGGCATTCAGCTTCCCCTGGCGCGGCCCACGATCCTGGCAGGATTGAACCAGACCGTTCTGCTGTCGCTTTCCATGGCAGTGGTCGCATCAATGATCTCCGTCCCCGGGCTGGGGCGAATCGTGCTGGAAGGGATCGGGCGGCTCGATTTCGGGTCGGCCACCGTGGGCGGCCTCGGCATCGTGCTCGCCGCGATCACGGTTGACCGCTACGTCCAGGCACTGGGTGCCGCCCGGTCGCGTACCAGAAGGGGGGCCTGAGCCGTGGACTGGGCCACTCTCCTTGATCCGTTCGTAACGGTCAGTATGCCGCTGGCGGATTGGGCCAATGACGGGATGCGCTGGCTGACCTCGAACTACCGCGGCGTTTTCCAGGCGATCAAGGTCCCGGTCAAATGGACGCTGGACCTGGTCGAAGATGGGCTGCGCGACACGCCGCAGACGCTGCTCCTGACTTTTTTCACCCTGTTTGCGTGGCAGATCGTGAACAGGTCAACCGCGATTCTGACATTTTGCGCGATGGCGGCAATCGGCATCATCGGCGCCTGGGACGCGGCGATGACCAGCCTGGCCGTACTTGTTACTGCCGTCTCGATCTCGGCTCTGGTGGGTCTTCCTCTTGGAATTCTCTGTTCACGCGTCAACTGGATCTGGGCCATCGTTCGTCCGGTTTTGGACTTCATGCAGACGATCCCGTCCTTTACCTACCTCGTCCCCGTCATCCTGCTATTCGGCATAGGCAATGTGCCCGGCGTCATCGTCACCGCCTTCTTCGCCACGCCACCGCTGGTTCGACTGACCAATCTTGGCCTGCGTGAGGTGCGCGCCGACCTGGTCGAGGCGGCTGACGCTTTCGGCGTATCACCCTTCAGACGGCTCTGGTCAATCGAGCTGCCACTGGCGCGCCCGACGATCATGGCAGGCATCAACCAGACCGTGATGCTGTCGCTGGCGATGAGCGTCATTGCCTCGATGATCTCGGTTGCCGGGTTGGGGCGACTGGTTCTGGTGGGCATCAGCCAACTCGACCTCGCCCGCGCCTCTGTCGGCGGCCTGGGCATCGTACTTCTGGCCGTCGTCTTCGACCGTATCACGCAAGGCTTTGGTTTCACCCGCCGCGATCGCGGCAACTTCGGGCTCTGGGAGCAGGGCCCGGTCGGATGGCTGAGCGCCCGACTTTTCGGCGCCAAGGCCCAATCCGGTTCCTAATCCAATCAGGGAGGACATGATGAAAACTCTTGCAATCAAGCTAGGCGTCACCGCGCTCGCCGGCAGCGTCATGGCTGGCGCCGCCTTCGCCACCGAAATCACGGCGATCGGCACGGGGCGGACCGACCACCAGCTGATCTACGAAGTCATCGAGGAAGGCCTCGCCGCGCTCGGCTACGAGAACGCAGAAATGTTGACGGGCAACTACCCGGCCATTCATCTCTCCATCGGCCAGGGCGACGCCCACTACACGGCCGTGCACTGGAAACCGCTGCACAACGAATTCTATGCAAATTCCGGAGGCGACGACGCGCTGGTGCGCGCCAAGCCGATGTACACGAACGCCATGCAGGGCTATTTCATCGACGTCAAGACGTCTGAAGCCCACGGCATCACGGCGCTGGAGCAGATGAAGGAAGACGCGACCAAGGCACTGTTCGACACTGACGGCGACGGCATGGCAAACCTGACCGGCTGCAATCCGGGCTGGGGATGCGAGAAGGTGATCGAACACCATCTCGACGCCTATGAGCTGCGCGACCACGTCAACAATGACAAGGGCGAATATTTCGCGCTCATGGCCGACACGATCGAGCGTTACAAGGCCGGTCAGCCGATCTTCTACACCACCTGGGCGCCGAACTGGATCATGGGCGTTCTGCAAGAGGGTCGCGACGTGGTGTGGCTGAACGCGCCTTTCTCGTCTCTGCCCGGCGACCAGGGATCCGATACGGAATGGCCTGACGGACGCAATCCTGGTTTCGGGGTCAATGACAATCATGTTCTGGTCAACAGGGAGTTTGCCGAGGCCAATCCCAAGGCGATGGCATTTTTCGATGGCCTGCGCATCTCGGTCCCCGACCTCAGCGCAATGATGTTGCGCATGAACGAGGGCGAAAAAGAGCCGCATCAGCTTGAGCAGATCGCCAAGGACTGGATCGCGGCCAACCAGGCCGACTGGGACGCACTGATCGCAACTGCGATGGCGGCCGAATAGGCTCGACGACATGCGGCCCGCCCTCCAGGGCGGGCCGCACGGCCTTCTCGACAGCCGGAGACCGCCCGACATGGCCATTCTTTTCCATTGGGACGGCGCAACTCCCGAGCTTTGGCGCGACGCTTTCGAAGCCGCCGGGTGCGGGACCGATATCCGGACTTTCGACGCGCCGGGCGACCATGCCGACGTCGACTTCGCTGTCGTCTGGGCGCCGCCAGCCGGAAGGCTGAAGGCCTTTCCCGACCTCAAATACATCTTCTCTATCGGCGCCGGCGTCACCCATATCACGCTCGATCCGGATTGGCCCGCCCATGTGCCCGTCGTGCGTCTGCAGGACCGTTTGCTGGTCCTGGACATGTCCTGCCACATTATTCACTGGGTCTTGCATTTCCACCGGTTCTACGCCCGTTACGCGCGCCAGCAAACGGCAGCGCGTTGGCTGCGTCACCGCTATCCCGAGAACGCCGAACGGCGCGTTTCGATCCTCGGACTCGGACAGACCGGACGGGATGCCTGCATCCGGCTGCGCGATCTGGGCTTCCCGGTCACTGGCTGGGCGCGCAGCCCCAAATCCATCGAGGGCGTCCGCTGCCTCGCCGGCGACGAGGCGTTCGAAACCGTCGTCAGCGAGACGGACATCCTGGTGAACCTGCTTCCGCTGACCGACGCCACGACCGGTATCCTGGACGCCTCTGTCTTCGGCCAGATGCCGGAGGGCAGCTTCATCATCAACTGTGGTCGCGGCTCCATTGTCAACGACGCCGACCTCCTTGCCGCGTTGGATAGCGGCAGGATCGAAGGCGCCGCGCTTGATGTCTTCCGCGAAGAGCCTCTGCCGAAGGACAGCCCTTTTTGGGATCATCCCGCCGTCTCGGTGACACCGCACGCGGCCGCGCCAACCAATGAACGCTCTGCCGCGGAATTCATCGCCGCGCAGATTCGCCTGGCCATGGACGGCGGCAGGCCCGCTCCCATCGTCGACCTGGAGCGTGGATACTGAGCCCGTGCCGCGTCCCGCAATTATCCCGCGCCACGACGACAGCAACGGCTGGTGGGAAGCCCTGCCGCCGCCGCCGCCCGCCAAACTCCTGGCCGGCAGCCACCGCGTTCAGACTGCAATCGTCGGCGCCGGAGCCTGCGGGCTTGCCGTGGCGCTCCGGCTGGGCCTGCTCTGCCCCGACGACGAAATCGCCCTGATCGAAGCTGAACGCGCGGGCTTTGGCGCGTCGGGCCGCAACGCGGGTTTCATGCTGAACGTCCATTCGCATGGGCCGCCCAAGCGCATTGACATCCTGCGCCGCAACATGCGGCTGTGGGAAAGCGGGCTGTCTGATCTGCGGCGCATGGTACGTGAATTTCAGATCGGCTGCGACTGGCACGATTTCGGCCGCATCTACGGCTCGGCCGGACCCGACGGCGAAAAGCACATCGACGAGATCGCCGAAACGCTCGACCGGCTCGGATTGGAACGCGACTGGATGACTCGTGACGATATGGAAGCCCGAATCGGCACCCGGTTCTACCGGCGCGGGCTCCATGCGACGGGCAGCGCCTTGGTGAACCCCGCGGCGCTGATGCGCGGCCTCGCCCGGAACTTGCCGGTTAACGTCTCGCTTTTCGAAGTCAGCCCGGTCGTCGGGTTCGAGACCGATGGTGACGCCTATGTCGTCGAGACCGGGACCGGACAGGTTGTCGCGGACCGCCTGGTCCTTGCCGCAGGCGTTTTCCTCCGCCAGTTCGGAATTGCCGCGGGCCGCTATGTATCGATGGCGACCTATGCCAGCCTCACGGGCCCCCTTTCGGACGAAAAACTTGCGGTGCTGGGGACGAGCGAACCCTTTGGCCTGCTGGCCAGTTCGGAATACGGCGCGACGATTCGGCTGACCAACGACAACCGCCTCTTTTTCCGCAACCTTTTTGAATTTGCCCCGAACGCTCCGACCCCTGCCCCCAGGGTTTCCGAGATCGGCAAATTGCACCGCAAAGGCATGCTCAATCGCTGGCCGGACCTGAAGGAAACAGCCTTTGCACACAGCTGGGGCGGGACCATGGCGTTTACCTGGAATGATGGCGCGATTTTCGGCGAATACGCCCCGGGTCTTTTTGCCGTGCTGACCAACGACGTTTCTCCCATGACCCGTGCCGCCGCCGCGGGACGCCTGCTGGCCGATTTCATGGAAGGAGAAGACAGCGACCTTTTGAGCCTGCAGTTGGGAATTCCCGGCGCCAGCCGCCTTCCACCCCGGCCAATCCTGGACATCGGCATCGCCATTCGGCGCGGATTGCTACATGCTGCGGCACACAAGGAATTTTGATTGCGAATCATGTCGAACTGCCGCCTCCCCGCTGCCGGCACGTCACCGGCGCGTCGCATGGTTCCAGGGCAGTTCAGGTGGTTGTCGTGATGTGCGTGTGACGGGAAACCAGCTTTTCCCGTCACCAAACGAACCTTGTGCCGAAGGTCCGACCGCAAGGCCGAAATTACCATAAACTGCGACATAGTCTATCGATTTTTTCCCGGAATCCCGTGGCGGCGCCAGAGTCCGCCGATACTCTGCGTCGCCACTCGCGAGGCGATGAGGAGCGAAATCAACAATCCTGTCGTGACGGCGGCCGCGACACCGTACCAAACGCCGGTCTCGTCGAACTGAAGCACCCCGACGAACAGCCAGACAAAGAATGCAATGCCGAACGCCTGCCGGTAGAGTCCGATCCAGACGGTCCAGACGGGGCGTTTGAGTGCCTGAAGGAATGCGTTGATTGCGAAGAGCATCATGTAGACCGGAAGAATGAAACTCTCGACCCTCAGATACGCAAGACCGACCCGGATCACCTCCGGATCGTCCGTGAATTGCCCAAGCACCGGACGTCCCAGAATCCAGATGACCGGAAATGCGGCAGCCGTCATGATGAAGCCGATCTTCCAGCAGTAAAAGAGCGATGCGCGCACCCGGTCATGGTCACCGGCACCAAAGGCCTGCGCCGCGATCGGCAGCAATGCACCGGTGATGCCGAGAACCGGCAACAGCAGGATCTGTTCGAGTCTGATGGCGATTCCGAAACCGGCAATCGCATGTTCGCCAAAGCCCTTGAGGACGAACTGTACGACGAAACCCGACAGCATCATGATCAGGATGGCGAATGCGGATGGCAGCGTCTGGGTGAAGATTTCCCGAAACTCGGCGGTGCGCGGCCGGAAGTGTCGCTGCCGTATTTGCGAAAGCGTGGCGAGCTTCAGCAATTTCCAGAGCAGGTAGGCCATGACGCCGGTCTGGCTCAGTACCGTGGATGCAGCCAGTCCGTCGAAACCGATTCCGCGCCATAGTCCCGGAATGCCGAAAATCAGCAGCGGGTTCAGAACGATGTTGGCAAAGAACGCGGCAATCAGGGCGCGTTGCATCGAGCGCCCGTCACCGTGCGCCTGAAGGACGCCGTGGCATGCATAGGCGACCATGAATCCGGGCAGCGCCAGGGACAGGAGCAGATAATAACGCGTCCCGGCATCGCGGTAGTGACCGGGCTCCGAGACAAGCCCGATCAGTGCCGGGCCATATAAGGCGCCGATGACCAGGAAGACCAGTGCGGCCACGGTTCCGAACGTGATGCCCTGTGCCGAGAGGCGGCGGGCGGTGCGCCGGTCCTTCCGGCCAAGTGCGACTCCCACGATGGCTCCCATTGCAGCACCGAGGCCGAACCCGACAGACAGCGCAATGTAGAAGGCCTGAAAACCGAGCGAGATACCGGCCTGTGCGCTGGTCGAAAGGAGGCCGGCGAAGAACATGTCGACGACGTTGTAAAGCGTGTTGAAGAGCATCCCGATTGCGGCGGGGATGGCAAGCGAGCGAAGGTGTGAACTGATCGGACCCGCCGTCAGATCGCTGGTGAGTTCACGAGCCATCTGCGATCATTCGGGGGCGTTCAAGCAGGACGGTCGGAAACACGAAACCGGGGGTCTGCAGCCGAGCGAAACCGTGGCCGCGTACGGTTCCGGATTCCTTCACGGCGGAAACGCGCGCACGTACCGCCGGCGGCCGGGCGGACTGGCGGCATTTGCGCCGTCGCTTTGTCTTGGATCGCCCTTTGGTCCGATCGAACTCCATGCCGGGCCTTTTCCATGCCATGGCGCGGCGGCGTGCCTTTTCGAACCAGCCGCGTCCGTTGGGCACTCGGTCTCGTAGCCGAGGTAACAGATGATGCGGCTGATCACCGGGAATTCACCGTCGTCCCGGCCGGTTGCGCGAGGCAAGCGTGCACGGCACTCTCCGATAGCGCCCAGGCGGAATGTCAGAACTTCGGCATATTGAAATGCCACAAACTCGCGTCCTTCAAGCACATGATCCGGAAGACATTCCGCCAGCGCAGTTTCGGTCTGGCCCTCCCGCTTGATGTCACCAAGGGGATTTTTGGCGTTCACCCGGTGATTTGCGTGGTAGTGGGCACTTTCGTTCAGCATTTTGGACACGCGGGAACCGACAACCCGTGAATGCGCAAAATGGTTCTGATGATCTTCACGCGGTATCACCCTCAAGCCATGACCAAGCCAATCGATGTATTGGTTCGACGCGTTGCCAAATCGGCCCCTGCGGCTCTTGGACTTGGTCGGACTGAATTTCAAGATATTCCTGAACCGTTTCGAGACCTCCTGGGTTCAATTCACTGACAAATCCGGGCAATTTCGCGCGAATCCGACGGACAATCAGGATCTAGCAAGCCGGACTTGACGTTTGGGCATTCTTTTCGCAACATTTTCGCAATCGTAGTTGAAGCGTTTCGACCGAACCTCCAACTCAAATCAACCAAAGGAGGACAGTGAAGTGAAATTCAAAACCGCAGTAATGTCGGTTGCGGCAAGTATGGTCGCATCCAGCATGGCGTTCGCCCAGACGGAGCTGACTGTTTATACGGCGTTTGAAGCCGAAGATCTGAAGCGATACGCAGACCAATTCAATGAAGATTATCCCGACATCAATATCAACTGGGTCCGGGACTCGACTGGTATCGTGACCGCAAAACTCTTGGCGGAGAAAAACAACCCGCAGGCCGATGTAATCTGGGGATTGGCAGCGACCTCGCTTCTTCTGATGAAGAGCGAAGGTATGTTGGAGCCCTACGCACCGGTTGGAGTGGAGCGCCTGGATTCAAAATTCGTCGACAGTGACGATCCGCCGTCTTGGGTTGGCCTTGATGCATGGGTGGCCACGATTTGTTACAATACGGTTGAGGCCGGGAAGCACAACTTGCCTGTTCCTTCGTCCTGGAATGATCTTCTGGATCCGGCCTACGAAGGGCACGTCATCATGCCAAACCCGAACTCCTCGGGAACAGGTTTTCTTGATGTATCCAGCTGGCTTCAAATGTTCGGCGAACAGGGCGGATGGGAATTCATGGACGGTCTGCACAAGAACATCGCACGATACACGCATTCGGGGTCAAAACCGTGCAAACTTGCTGCAGCGGGAGAAATTCCGATCGGCATTTCGTTCGCATTTCGCGGCGCCAAGTCAAAGGCGGCAGGTGCGCCACTGGAGTTGATCGTGCCGAGCGAAGGCGTCGGCTGGGACATGGAGGCAGCTGGCATCATTGCTGGTACCGATGACCTCGAGGCAGCCAAGGCTCTCCTCGACTGGTCCGTTACCGACAAGGCGATGGCTGCGTATAACGTGGGCTACGCAGTACTGGCCATTCCCGAACTTGCGCAACCCGTGGAGCACTTTCCGGAGGGACTTCAGGACGGCATGATTCAGAATGACTTCGAATGGGCAGCCAACAACCGCAGGGCTATCCTCGAAGAATGGCAATCTCGATACGACGCCAAGTCTGAACCAAAAGGCTGAAACAACTTGGCGGGGCGTTAACGCGCCCCGCCATCCAAATGAACTTCATGAAAAGCGATCGCTGAACCACCGCGACGGTTTACCTATCTGGCATGGATGAGGGGACATTGGATAAAGAAGCTCACTCAAGCTGTTATCTTCGCATCAGGGGAGTCTGGAAGGCTTTCGGTGAATTCATCGCCTTGCGGGACATTTCGCTTGATATCAAAGAGGGTGAGTTTGTCTGCTTCCTTGGACCGTCCGGGTGCGGAAAGACCACGTTATTGCGGGCGATTGCAGGCCTGGATCCGCAATCGCGTGGAAAAATTGTCCAAAATGGCGCGGATATATCCAGGTTGCCGCCGTCAGGACGAGATTTCGGAATTGTGTTTCAATCCTATGCCCTTTTTCCAAACCTGACGGTCCGACGAAACGTAGCGTACGGGCTGGAGAACCTGGGCCTCGGCCGTGACAAGATTGCGTCGCGGGTGAATGAACTCCTGGAATTGGTTGGGTTACCTGATCAGAGAGACAAGTATCCAGCTCAACTGTCAGGTGGTCAGCAGCAACGCATTGCCCTGGCGCGTGCGATCGCGACCTCGCCCGGACTGTTGCTTCTCGATGAGCCTCTCTCTGCGCTTGACGCCAAGGTCCGCGTACGTCTGCGACATGAAATCAAGGAACTCCAACGCGAACTCGGTGTTACCACCGTCATGGTGACACATGATCAGGAAGAGGCGCTCTCCATGGCTGACCGTATCGTGGTCATGAACCATGGTGTTATTGAACAGGTGGGTGCACCGACAGAGATTTATCGAAATCCTGCGTCGCTTTTCGTAGCCGGGTTTATCGGCGAAATGAACCAGGTCGATGCCACGGCTGCGTCAAGTACCTCATTGACGATTGGCGGGAAAACCTATCAGTGCCGGGCCCATGATTTCGCTCAAGGAGAATCAGTTCTCGCCGCAATACGTCCGGATGACGTCATCCCATATGGTTCGGGGTTCGTCGAGCAGTCCGAGGACGGCAACTGCATCGAGGTTCTCCTGGCGGACATGGAGTTCCTGGGCTCGTTCTGGCGTTGCCACCTGGAAAGCGAAGATTTTCAACGTACGGACTTGATTGCCGACTTTTCCGTTAATGCCGTGAGGCGCCTGTCACTCGAGGTTGGCCAAACAATTTCAGTGGGTGTGCCCGAGGCGGGCCTAATGGCTTTTGCTCGTGAATCGGTGACAGTTGCCGATGAGTGAATACCATGCAGTGAGTCTTCCTGCCGGTCGTATCATTCGGCAAAAGCTAAGCCGAGACGACTTGTTGATGCGATTCTGGATGATCGTGATTGCGGTCTACCTGATTATTTCCCTCGTGTTCCCGCTCTACGCGATGTTGTCCAAGTCCGTATCGACGTATTCCTTTGATCTCGCTCAGTTTGAGTTCCAGGTCAGCAATGAGGCTGGTGAATTTGTCGATGCGCCGGTTTCCGCACTGGACTTGAATGAAGAACATGAAACGGTTTCTGCCAGGGAACTATCGACCAGTTCGGATGGCCGGCTTGCCGCTACGAAGTTCTTTCCCGAATTCAGCTTTCGAAGCCCGGTCATGTACCGTGTTCGGGGGACGAGCGGGGAGGCCAGCTACCTGGTCGGCTCGACACTCACCACGGGTACCGAGTGGACCGAGTTGTCATCGAATGAATTCCGGCGTGTCCAACTCCGTCCCCAGTCAGCGAGGGGTCTCGAGAACTTCGTCACCTATTTTTCCACACCGGCTCTTTTCCGGTCGATACAGAATTCACTCTTCATCGCCGTCGTAAGCACGATTATCACCGTTACGCTGGCTTTTGGGTTTGCCTACGCACTCAACCGAAGCTGTATGCGTTACAAGGGAGTATTCAGATTGATCGCGATGGCACCAATACTCGTGCCGTCATTGCTTCCGGGAATCGCACTCGTCTACCTGTTTGGCAACCAGGGAATGATCAAGGAATTACTGTTCGGTGCAAGCATTTATGGACCGATCGGTATCGTGATCGGGTCCGTGTTCTTTACTTTCCCACATGCGTTTCTGATTATTTCCACGGCACTCTCGATCTCGGATGCCCGTTTGTTCGAGGCAGCGGCAAGCCTCAAGACTTCGTCCTGGAAAACATTCTGGACCGTTACGATACCCGGTGCCCGATATGGCCTTGTTTCTGCCGCCTTCGTGGTTTTCAACCTGGTCATCACAGATTTCGGATTGCCGAAAGTCATCGGCGGGCAATTCAACGTGCTGGCCGTAGACATATACAAGCAGGTGATCGGACAACAGAATTTCGAAATGGGAGCGGTTGTCTCTGTTGTCCTTCTGATCCCGGCGGTTCTGGCTTTTGCCGTAGACCGGATTGTGCAGCGTCGCCAGGTCGCGCAGCTATCTGCGCGCTCAGTACCTTTCCAGCCCAATCCGAATATTCAGGCAGACCGGGCCTGGTTTGCTTATTGTTCGATTGTTGCGGTTTTCATCATCGGCATTCTAGCGGTTTGCCAGTTCGCGGCACTGATCAAGTTCTGGCCATACGACCTCAGCTTGAGCTTGAACAACTACCAGTTCGACCTGATGGACGGCGGAGGTTGGGCAAGCTACTTCAATTCGATCAAGCTGGGTCTTCTTACCGCCGCGATAGGTACAGCAGTGGTATTCTTCGGCGCCTATCTCGTGGAAAAGTCGAACGGTTTTCACACCGGCCGCAACCTGTTTCAAATGTTTGCAATGCTGCCCATGGCGATTCCAGGGATGGTTCTGGGGCTCGCGTACATATTTTTCTTCAACGAACCGGCCAATCCATTGAACGTGATCTATGGCACCATGCTGATCCTGGTTATCTGTACGGTGACACATTTTTACACGGTGTCACACTTGACCGCAGTGACGGCACTCAAGCAAATGGACCGTGAGTTCGAAGCGGTATCCGCCTCGCTAAAGCAACCAACCATGAAGCTCTTCGCACGCGTTACCGTCCCCGTCTGTCTGCCAGCCGCCCTGGACATATCGATCTATCTCTTTGTAAACGCCATGACGACGGTATCGGCAGTCGTCTTCCTGTACTCGCCCAAGACCACGCTTGCTTCCGTCGCCGTTCTCAACATGGACGACGCCGGCGACATTGCCCCCGCTGCGGCGATGGGGATGATGATATTCTACACGAATGTTGCAGCGCGGGTCATTCATCTGTTCCTGTCGCGAGGAGTCGTGGCCAGGACGCAAGCTTGGCGTCAGCGATAGAAGGGAATCAAGGCGGGAGGTCAATTTGACCGCGCTTACCATGTTCCTGGAAGCTGACGACGGGTTCGTATCGATGAGAGGGGGCACCGGTTTCGGGTTCGGCACAAGAAGTTGCGTTTGGCTGTCGCGAGTGCCGGCGGACCTGTTGCAGGTGCACGAAGAACGTAGAACTACAGGGCCGTTGTTTCGAGCAAAACGCCCACCGACATGCGGGAGCGCGGAAAGTGGATGTATTCAGATTCCGGGAAAGGTTTCGGATTCTTGGCGCGATTTTGCCCTGGCGGCCTACTACACGGGCGATGATTCCCCGGTAACCGCGACGGCGTCTGGATGGTGCCTTGCCTGTATCGGAAAGAGTCAATGGCAGCACAATTCGTCCACACCGAGGGTTAATCCAATACACCCGCCACGAAATAAGCCTGGCTGAAGACGTCAATCGGACCAAGTTCGGCACCGCTCCCGGATCGGAATTCCAGAGTGTTCCTGTACCAGAGCCTGTCGAACCCTTGCGAATTGACCATCGCCTAGGCGGAGGCAATCATGATCGCAGACAAGGGCGGTCGACAATGCATGAACTTTCCCGGCAATTCGGTTCATCAATTTGGCTATGGCCATCCCAAGGTTGACGCGGCCGTCAAGGCAAAACAACCGCGCAACGCTCAAGGCCTCCGAAAGCGCCTCGTCGATGTTCTCGACGGGAATTTTCCTGGTCCATGCCGACATCGCGCCTCCTCAATGCTTTGCCGCGGGCGATGTCCGGGCAACCCGTAGCCCTTGCCTTGCGCCCACCATCATGCAAGGCTACAAATTAACTCATTGACCGGAATACAAGAATAGGGGATCGCCTGATTTTGCGCTGTCGCTGCCAATGGCCGGACCGAAATCCAATCACAATGCGCCGCAAGGTCATGCGATCGAGGACCTTCCATGGCAGGAGAGCAGTTGATCAAAATGAGCGCAGAAGAAAACCGTTGCCGGTTGGCGGCCTTTTCTGCACTGGCTTACCGTTAGGTTCGCCCGCTGCTGTGGGAGGGCGGGACGCTTGAATCGCCAACCGATCATCGAAGTCCGTAACCTCGACAAGTTCTACGGGACCTTCCAGGCGCTCAAGGACGTCACCATCACGGTCCACCAGGGCGAACGCGTCGTTGTCTGCGGACCGTCGGGATCCGGAAAGTCGACGCTGATCCGATGTTTCAACGCGCTGGAGAATCACAGCTCCGGCTCGCTGAAAGTCGACGGAATCGAGGTCTTCGAAGGGTCGAAGGACATCCGGAAGCTGCGACAGGAAGTCGGCATGGTCTTCCAGCAGTTCAACCTGTTTCCGCATCTGACCGTGCTGGAAAACCTCATGATCGGACCGATGAAGGTCCGCAAGATTCCGCGGGATCAGGCCGAAGAAACAGCGCGAAAATACCTGGACCGGGTCCATATTCCTGAGCAGGCGGAGAAGTACCCTGCCCAGCTCTCCGGTGGCCAGCAACAGCGGGTCGCGATCGCCCGGTCGCTCTGCATGGAAACCCGGATCATGCTGTTTGACGAACCGACATCCGCGCTTGATCCGGAGATGATCAATGAGGTTCTCGACGTCATGGTTGAGCTTGCCGCAACCGGCATGACCATGGTGGTCGTAACCCATGAAATGGGTTTCGCGCGCAAAGTGGCCGATACCATGGTGTTCATGGAGGAGGGGCGGATCGTCGAAGTTGCCCCGCCCGAGAAGTTTTTTACAGCACCAACAAGCGACCGCTGCCGGATGTTCCTGGCGCAGATCCTGGAGCACTGAGATGGTGCTGAGCGAAACAGCCAGCCCCGGCGTTAGTCCGATTCCCAAACCTCCGCTGCATCAACAACTGCTGAATTCGGTCCCGGTTGCCGTTCTGATCTACGTCATCGTTGTCGGGTTGATCGTCTACGGGTCGTTCACCGGTGCGCAGAACATGGGCTACAACTGGCAATGGTACCGCATACCGCAGTACCTTTACAGCTTCACGGACGATGGATTTCAGTGGGGAGAGATCATGGTCGGTCTTGCGGCCACCATCGAGCTTTGCATCCTGTCGTTCGCGCTAGCCACGCTTCTCGGGCTCATCGTTGCGCTACTGCGCCTTTCCGGCCTCGTCGTGGGTACCGCCGTCGCCGTAGGATTCCTGGAGTTGATCCGCAACATCCCGCTTCTGGTGCTGTTATACCTTTTCTACTATGTGCTCGGACCGATATTCAAGTTTGACCGCTATACTGCCAGTATCCTGACACTCGCGGTCTTTCATTCCGCGTTGATCTCGGAGATTTTCCGGGCCGGAATAAACGCGGTCTCCATCGGACAATGGGAAGCGGCAAAGTCCATCGGGATGTCCACCTGGCAGGCCTACCGATACATCATATTGCCGCAATCCATCCGCTTCATGTTGCCGCCCATGACGGGCGAAATGGTGCATCTCATCAAGTCGTCTGCAATCGTGAGCGTCATTGCCGTTGCAGAGTTGACAACCATCGGGCGCAACATCATCGCGGATACATACATGAGCTTCGAAATCTGGTTCACCGTCGCGATTGTCTATATGGTGGTGACCCTGATTTTGTCGGTCGGCGTGTCGTTCCTCGAGAAAAGATACGCCGTTGATCAATGACCAAACGAGGAAACTGATCCAACAACAAGGAGGATAGCAAATGAAACTTACACGCAGAAAGCTCGGTTATGCTCTGGCCGCGACCGCGGCTGTGGGCCTTGCACTGCCTGCAACAGCACAGCAGGCCACGCAAGCATTGACTTCGGAAAGCGTAATCGAACAGATCAAGCAGGACGGCGTGATCCGGATCGGACTTTCGCTGTTCGTGCCCTGGTCGATGCGCGACAAGAATGGCGAACTCATCGGTTATGAACTCGATGTCGGGCGCAAGCTTGCCGAAGACATGGGCGTCGAAGTGGAGTTCGTGCCGACGTCCTGGGACGGAATAATCCCGGCGCTCGTTGCAGGCAACTTCGATGTCATTATCTCGGGTATGTCGGTGACGGCACAGCGGAATCTCACTGTGAACTTTACCGATCCGTACGCCTATTCGGGACTCGCGATCCTCGCGAACAAGGAGTTGACCGCGGGCATGAGCATCGAGGACCTGAACTCGCCGGATGTGATCTTCGCAACGCGGCGGGGGGCGACCCCGGCCGTCGTGGTTGCCGAGAAGTTCCCGCAAGCGCAGCTTCTGCTCTTTGACGAGGACGGCGCCTCGACCCAGGAAGTCCTGAACGGCAACGCCCACGCGACGATGGCGGCGCAGCCGACGCCAAACCGCGAGGCGGGCCGGAACCCCGAAACGCTGATGGTCATGGAGGGCGAACTCTATGATCCGCGTGGCGAGGCTTTTGCGCTTCGCAAGGGCGATCCGGACGCCATCAACTACTTCAACAACTGGATCGCACAGCAGTGGCGGAGCGGTTGGCTCGAATCGCGACACAACTACTGGTTCGCGACCGAGGAATGGGCTGACCAGGTCGCCCAATAAGCCAATGACACCAAGGCCCGGAAATCACGGTTTCCGGGCCAAGGGGTGCTGACAACTGCGCGCATTCGTCAAAAAGATGCGGTGGCCCGACTACCTCCTTCTGGCGATTCTCTTCGCCTTTTTCGGGTATATCTGGGTCACCATCGAAGGAACGCTCAACTACAAGTGGCGCTGGGAGCTGATCCCGAGCTACATTGTCGGCTATCACACCGGACGTGAAGAGTATTTTGCCAATATCCTGCTCCAGGGCCTTGCCGCCACGATACGCATCAGCATTTACGCGAGCATCCTGGCCCTGATCTTCGGCACCATTCTCGGTGTCGCGCGATGTTCGAAAAACCTGACGATACGGATGCTGGCGCGGACCTACCTGGAACTCCTGCGCAACATCCCGCCGGTTGTCGTCGTCTTCATTTTTTTCTTTTTCCTGTCGCAGCAGCTGATCGATGCACTTGACCTGGCGAGGTGGTCCCGCGGGATTGCCCGTCAGGATGACATCTGGCTCTGGGAGTTGTTCTTCGGCGACATGCGCCGCTTTCCCTCGATCATTTCAGGCGTGATCGTGCTTGCATTGTTCGAGAGCGCGTTTGTCGGGGAGATTGTTCGCGCAGGAATCCAGTCCATTTCGAAAGGTCAGCGGGAAGCAGCCCGGTCCATCGGCATGAACCGATTCCAGGAATTATGGTATATCGTGCTGCCTCAGGCGATGAAGAGGGTCGTTCCGCCCTTGGCCAACCAGTTCATTTCCCTCATCAAGGACAGCTCGATCATTTCGCTGATCTCGGTACAGGAACTGACGTACAAGACGGTCGAGATGGTTGCCTCGTCGCGCATGATCTTCGAGGCCTGGATCACGACCGCCGCTTTCTACTTTATCGTTTGCTTCGGGCTGAGCCGGCTGTTTTCGCGCCTGGAGCGCAGGCGGGTCGGGCAAGCCTAGACCATGGCAACTGCGTGCTCGCGCAAGTCCGCTTCAATGACCGTGATTGTCTGAAACATCGCAGTGAACTCCCGTACGACACGGCGCATCGAGAGGTTCGGATAGCGCCGGGCGAGTTGCGATACGGCCTCCTCGACCTCGATCGTCGCGACGAACTGGCCGAGGCAAGAAAAAGCACCCCCACCAAAGTTCAAATGTGGCGGCTGGACCGGACGTGTCAGGTCGAACCGGTGCGGGTCGTTGAATTTGTCCGGCTGTCGATGCGCCGCGCCGAAGCTGGCGAACACCGACGTGTTCGCCGGGATGCTGACCCCGTCTATTTCCGTGTCGGTCAGCGCCGTTCGTGAAGTTGAGATCGATCGCGGCCAAAGGCGCATGCATTCACGTATTGCCGCGGATGCGAGCGATGCGTCGTGCCCGATCGCCTTCCAGACGTCCGGCATCGCGGTCAGGCGGTCGACGGCGATGGAAATCTGGTTGGACGTGTTATCGGTACTCGCCTCGATCAGCATGACGGCGAAATCCTCGAGCTCGCCTTCGCTCAGGTTCCCGGCTTCGCGGACGCGGATGAGCCGTGAAAGAAAGTCGTCGCCCATGTTCTCGCGCCGCCTCGCAAGTTGGGCCTTCACGTAGTCGAAGAGCTGGTCATAGGCAGCGACAATGCTCGGCGTAAGGTCCGGATCGCGCCTGAAGATCGCCAGCACGTCCTCGGACCTGTCCGCGACAAACCGGGCGTCGCCGAGGGGTGTGTCGACCCAGGTGCAGTAGACGCCCGCGGGCACCAGATCGGTGAATCCGTATTTCAGGTCGAGCACATCGTCCGGCAGACCTTTCAGGAGGTCTGAAACGACGCCGGAAATGTCACGGCGCATGGCCCTGGCGTAAGCTGGACCGATCAGGTTGGTCAGGATGCCGCGCAGCCTCTTGCGTGTCTCGCCCCGGTTCTGTGTCAGGATCATTCGCCGTTTGAAATCGAGCGCACGACCGGGTGGCAGTCCCATCTTCTCGACGAGATTGCCGTGGTCCGTGCCAAACGACCGATCGACGAGAAACCGCCGGCACATCTGGAATTCCAGAATCTCGACGCCCCGTTCGCTGCGGGCCAGGGGGAACTGCCTGGCTTTCTCGGCAAGCCACCGGAAGGGCTCGGACTGATAGTCGGGATCGCTGTAATCAATGATGGGAAGATCCGAGATACCCGGCATTCCATTGCTCCCGTCCACTTTTTGTTAATCGACTATAAGCCGAAATGGGTCGTTTGCCATGCCTATGGCGCGGGTTGGGTGTGTCCGCGCGCGATTTCGAGGAAGTCCTCCGCAGCCACCGAATTCGGTTGTCCCCGCGACCAAATCAGAACGGCGCAAAAGGAAAGTGACGCATCGAAGGGAATGACGTGGCACCTGTGCAGATCGGCAAGGTGCTCTCTGACCAAGCGATCCGTTCGCGCATCCGTATTCCGGCAATTCCCTTTCCGGAACCACGTTTCCACGCACGCAGGGCGAAACATGATGTTTGAGCTCATGCCGGAATCGCCCGAGATAGTCGAACCACAGCCCGGGTCATCTCAAACAGCCCGCAAACCCTGGCGACAGCGAGTCGAGCACGGCCTTGTTCCGCGTCCCGAAACCCACCACAGATCCCTCAAGTGGCGCGCCGTCTCGTTTCGGAAACGCTTCCTGGCCCACGCGGCCGCGGGCACATCGAGTTTCCTTTCAGCAAGTACCACCAGTGCATCTTTGTCGCATTCATTGTCCGCGCAGCTGACGCCAATCGCCAACCTCCGCCAGTTCCGGTGGTCTCTCAACCGTTTGCAAGTCAGGTCCAGTGCTCCTTACGCCCGCCGGGTCCGCGCGGCACAGGATCGGCACCGATCATCCTTCGGTGAACAAGATCCGTATCGTGTCGATCGTGATGCACATCCGCCCCGGCCGGCCTTCAAGGCTCCGGAATCCAAGGCGTCGGCAGAATTCCATGCGGCGCGCGAAGATTTCCTCGCCACCGTCGTCGATGACATCCAGAACGACCAGTTTGAGACCGACCTCGCTGGCGACATTCAGCTCCCGTCCCAGTGCGTCAACAGCAAGATCCGACCCGAGCCCCATGCCCCGGCGCCGTCCGTCCCCCGCTATCATCGAGAGGTAAAGCGCCGGAATGCAACCGGTTCTGGGCGCTCGTTTTGGGCTATACTCTCCGAGTTCCTCCGTCGCCACCGCATGAACGTTCTGCGCATAGTAACCGAGAACTTCCGACGATCCTTCGGCCACTGCGACAAATACCCGCGTAACGTTGTCCTTTTTCTGGTTCCTGGCGCTGAGCCTCAGAAAAATGTTGAGTTGATCGGTTCCGCAGGAAAAGCCCGACCGGTCATACCTGTCGGGATCTAATGGCTCGATGACGATTCGGGGGACGCTCTGACTATCGTCGTCACCAGGCATTGGCAATCCGGGACCGGTAGTCGCAAACCGCATCCCCGGCCGCCCGCGTCGGCGGTGGTGGATTGTCCAGCACCTCCAACAGCGTCTGCCTTTCTCGCTCCGATAGCGTCGTGACCTGATGCCCGCGCAGGATGCGTTCGGCCTCCCTGGTCGCCGATGCACGGACGAAAGTCGTGAGCTTGACGCCGCTCAGTTCGGCCGCCCGTGAAATACGCGCCTTGTCGCTCGGCTTAATCCGCATCTCGATGTTATCGGTCGCTCTCTCATCCGGGGACGCTGAGACATCACTGAAGTTCAACACGACGGCACCTCTCCTCTTTGTCCCGACAGTGTATGTTCAACTTCACAGCCGTCAATCGGTTGCCGTCCGGATTGTTCAAAAGCAGGATTTCCGACAGGCTGCACCCGGGTCACGGACCGCAACTGTAACGTCCCTGCCATCGCCACAAAAGGAAAGTCACCACGCCGGCGGAGCACGCCACGCATTTACCTAAATGGTAGCCGTCGCTGCCGTCGATGATTGCATCGTCCCGGCGAAGAAAGAAACCGAATACATTGACGGCCAGCGCCGCCGATGATTCCGGGCTGTCGAACTTTCCGATCGCGATCTCGTTGCCGGAGGCTGCGTTGAGAATTGACTCGATCTCCGCTCCTGGCACGCCTGGCAGGAATCTCTCGCTCACCCTTTCGTCCCCTTGCGGTCGGGATTTACGGATGTCAGGCCTGCAAAGGCATCGACGATTTCGCGGCCGGTCTCCGTCGACTCCTGCCTGTCACAGGAATCTCGAACCTCTGCACCGTCGCCGAACGGCACGCGGTCGAACCACTCGGGGAAGGCCAACGCGTCCAGCGACATCGACAGCTCCCGCATTTCCGGTTGGCTGCCGGTCGCCCGCAAGCTTTCCCGCGCCCGAGACAAGCAATCTCGAAGTCTATCGTCATCATAATATCGGAGCGTAGCGGAGGATCTGGCGTACCGCCTCGGAGGGAGTGTCGCTATCCCATTTCAGTTCGACCAGCGACAACCTTGCTCCCGCGGCGCGCCAGTGAACGAGATCGATGCTGCTATGCCTGTTTCTGGCGGAGTCGCCGATACCGGAGGCGGCCGGACACTGATTGAACCATCCCGGCATGTGCCCGTTGCAGGCCAGTGTCGCGACGGCCCTCTCGAGCAAGGTCTCTTTGGACTTGTTATGGCTTGCCACCTTCTTCGCGCGACGAAGCTTCCAGAGCCGCCGGGAATTCGAAGAAGGGCACGGACAGTTGAGCTGCATCCGGTCGAGAATCTCGACAATGTCTTCAGTCCCGAATGTCCCATCGAACAGCATCGACATCTCCCGCTTCCATGGTCGCCGTCCCGGTTCGGTATCGTGGGTATCACAAAGTTCCGCCCGTCGGAGGTGGAACTTCCGCCGGTTATGTTCGAATACGGCGATGCGTTGAGCAGCCCTCTTGATTCGCTCTATGCCGCTGACGGCCTGACGCACCTTCTGCACGTGCAAACGCGCTTCCTTTGTTGGGACGAATGTTCCTTGCCGGAGCGGTCGAAGAGCTTGAAACCGACTTCCCGCTCCAGGTCTGTGATGACACGGCTGACCGCTGGCCGTGAGAGATCCAGTCCCAATACCGCCTGCTTCACGGTTTCAGTCGAGATGACCATGCGGAAGGCGTCGATCTGTCGGACGTGATTGTCATCGGAGCCGACGGATGCACTTGCTTCCTGCATGCAAGTTCCTGTCGTCATCAGTCCCGCCGGAAAAACACCGTGATGAATTCGATTTCACGGCTCAGGATTTCCGAAATACCGTGTTCGAGCTTTGCGTCGAAGCTCAACGTATCGCCTGGCGCGAGTTCGAATTCTGACCCACCACAAATGTAGCGTGCCTTGCCGGATGTCATTGTCAGGAAGACATACCCGTCGTGGATATACCTTGGTAATTCACCGGCGTTTTCCCGGCTGATCCGGACACGGGCTGCTTCGAAATCGCCACTTGGGCCGCTGTGTTTGCCGAGAAGCATGTATTGATGGGTGTGGTTTGCCGTGATCCGGTGCGCCTGGATCCCCTTGCCGGCCTTCACGTGATAGACATCGGCCTTGCCAGCTGTTTGCGCGAGCAATGCCATGACCGGAACCGACAAAGCATCGGCAATCGCCGCTAGTGTGCCAAGCGACGGTGAGACTTGCCCGTTCTCCAGACGGCTGATCATGCCGCCGGAAAGTCCTGCTCCTTTCGCAAGTGTCGTGACGGTCATGCCGCGATCGAGCCGTAGCCGGTTGACGGAACGCCCCACAGCAATGTCGATTTCAGCTTTCCCAGGCAGCGCGACCTCCTTCATTTGCACTGCTTGACAGGAGATTATCAAAAGTAAAAAATATTACCAGTATGCAAAGATATTCCATTTTCTCGCTCTTGCGCCACGCGCTCAACAGGCACACGACCTGGGCACCTGCATGGCGCAGCCCGCCTTTGAAGGAAAGCTATGATGTCATCGTCATAGGCGCCGGCGGGCACGGGCTGGCCACTGCCTACTACCTTGCAAAGGAGTTCGGCATCACCAATGTCGCCGTGCTGGAGCGGGGTTGGCTCGGCGGCGGTAACGTCGCGCGAAACACGGTGACCGTTCGGTCGAATTACCTGCGTGATGCCTCGATTCCGTTCTACGTGAAATCGGTGGCCCTGTACGACGATCTGACCGACGATCTGAACTTCAACATCATGCAGTCCAAGCGCACCATGATCGACGTGGTGCAGACCTTCCCGAGGATGCGTGATTTGAGGCGGCGCCAGTTGACGATGGATATCTACGGATCGAACTATGAACAGATATCCACGGAGGAATTGCGGCGGCGCATCCCGGCGCTTACCGGGGGCGGGCCGGACGCGCGGCTGCCTGTCATCGGTGGGATGGTCCACACGGATGCGGGCGTGAACCGGCACGATGCCGTGGCATGGGGATATGCACGCGGTGCCGACGCGCAGGGCGTCCAATTGCATCAGCAAACGCCCGTCACGAAACTTCTGCGGCGCAGGGACGGGACCGTCGAAGGCGTCGAGACGCCGCGGGGAACGGTTCGGGCATCCAGGGTTGCAGTCGCGGTATCTGGACATACGACCACGCTGACGGAAACGATCGGCCTCAAGCTGCCATTGCGAACCATGAACCTGACGGCGTTCGTTTCCGAGCCGGTCAAACCGCTGGTCGACGTGGTCGTCAACTGCCCCGACAGCGGCTTCTATTTCAGTCAGTCGGACAAGGGCGAAATGGTGATCGGGGGCGCGCCGGACATGGGACAGAGTTTCCGCCGGGACATCAAGCAGCATGTGTTCGAAGATACCGTGACGGCCATGCTGTCATTGTTCCCGTCATTTGGGAAGCTGAAGCTTCTGCGCCAATGGGGTGGTCACGTGGACGTCGCCCCCGACGCTTCACCCATCATGGATGAGACGGAAGTTCCGGGGCTCTTCGTGACTGCCGGTTGGTGGGGCGGCTACAAGGCGATCCCGGCTGGCGGGCTGACATTTGCACACCACATTGCCAAAGGAACGCCCCATCCCCTGATGGCGCCCTTTGCGCTGAAACGTTTCAAGCGACTGGATTACGTGATGGAATCCGGAACGACCACCGCGCGATAGCAAGCCAAATTCATGCTGCAGATTCCCTGTCCCTTTTGCGGTCCTCGAAACGAAAGCGAGTTCTCTTTCGGTGGACCGGTGAGGCCTGACCGACCGGATCCTCATAATACGACCGACGAGGACTGGGTTGAATACCTGACGGTCGTGCCGAATCCGCTGGGTCCGGTCCAGGAGCGCTGGTGGCATGTGAAGGGCTGCGGCACGTGGCTGACCATATGGCGTGATACGCGGACCCATGACATCGTCGAGGAGCCCGGCGATGCAACCTAGGCGGCTCCCTTCGGGCGGAAGGATCGACCGGAACCATCTGCTCGGATTCCGATTCAACGGACGTGACTATCGGGGTTTCGAAGGCGACACCCTAGCGTCCGCTCTGCTTGCAAATGACGTTCGACTGACGGCGCGAAGTTTCAAGTATCATCGCCCGCGGGGAATCGTCGGGGCCGGTCCCGAGGAGCCGGCGACGTTGGTCGAGTTGGAGGGGCGCCATGCTTCTGCCAATCGCGCGGCGACGACAATTCGCCTGGAAGATGGGATGGCGGCACGATCGGTGAACTGCTGGCCTTCGCCGCGCTTCGACCTCGGCGCGGTCAACCAGTTTTTCGCACGGCTGATTCCGGCGGGCTTCTACTACAAGACATTCAAGTGGCCGGGCTGGCGCCTCTACGAACCGGCGATCCGGAAGGCAGCGGGCCTTGCCGGTGCGCCCGACGCGCCACCGGCAGAAGGTCATTTCGAGGCGGTGAACGCACATGCGGATGCGCTGATCGTCGGGGCGGGGCCAGCGGGTCTGATGGCCGCGCTGGTCGCGGGCCGTGCCGGGCGCCGGGTGATGCTGGCAGATGAACGGACAGAGGCGGGCGGGAGCCTGCTTGACCGGCGTCTCGAGATCGGCGGCCGTCCCGCCATGGAATGGGTTGGTGACGCGGTTGCCGAACTGGCGTCCATGCCAAACGTAAGTCACCTTCAGGACACGACGGTCTGGGCCTATCGCGAACACAACTTCCTGATGGCGAACGAACGGTCTCCGGCGAACGCCGACGTGCTGGAAAGGAATTGGCGCGTTCGGGCGGGGCACGTGATCCTTGCAACGGGAGCCATCGAACGGAGCCTCGTCTTTCCCAACAACGACCGTCCGGGGGTGATGCTGGCATCGGCCGCGCAAGCCTACGTGAACCGGTTTGCCGTGCAGCCCGGCAAGAAAGCCGTGATCTTCACCAACAACGACAGCGCTTATGCGGTCGCGGCGGATCTCGATGCAGCGGGCATCCATGTCGCCGCTGTCGTGGACAGCCGGAACGACGTGCCCAAGAGCACGCGGACACTGCTCGGCAACATCCCGCTCAAGGCGGGTTCGGTCATCGTCAGCGCCCGGGGCAGGCGGTCAGTCAACGGCGCTGCCGTTGCCGGGCGTGACGGGACTGCAAGCGAGGTTATCGCATGCGACCTCCTGTTGCACTCGGGCGGCTGGAATCCCGCGGTTCACCTGTTTTCCCAGTCACGCGGCAGTCTCCATTATGACGAGGATCTCGCGACATTTGTTCCCGGCAAGGCCGCACAGCCCTGCACTTCGGCGGGTGGCGCGGCGGGCAAGATGACGTGCGCGGCGGCGCTGAAATCCGGCACCGACGCGGCAGCGAGTATCGTCGGGGCGGCAGTGCCCGATCTGCCCAATGTGACGGAAGAAGCCTTCGCGATAGAACCCCTTTGGCACGTCGACGCGTCCGGCGCTGAGGGCAAGGCGTTTCTGGATATTCAAAATGACGTCACGGTGCATGACGTTCATCTCGCGCTCCGCGAAGGGTATGACAATGTCGAGCATGTCAAGCGCTACACCACCGGCGGTATGGGTTTCGATCAGGGAAAGACAGGCAACATCAATATCATCGGCACGGTGGCGATGAAGAAAGGCGTTTCCCTTCAGGAAATCGGTGCAACGACATTCCGCCCGCCGTATACGCCGGTGTCGTTCGGGGCGATCGGAGGCATTCGCGAGGACACGGTCGTATTTCCTTATCGGCATACGCCGATCACGCGCTGGAATCTCGACCAGCGCGCTTTCATGTACGAGGCCGGCGCCCGCTGGAGGCGCCCGGGGTATTTCCCGCACGGGGACGAAGGGTTCCAGGAAGCCGTCAACCGCGAATGCCGCGCCGTGCGCGAATGCGTGGGCGTTTATGACGGCTCGCCGCTCGGAAAGTTCGAGTTGAAGGGCCGCGACGCGGGAAGGTTCCTGGACCACATCTACACGAACATCATGTCCACGCTGAAGCCCGGCCGGTGCCGCTACGGGCTCATGTTGACGGATGACGGGCTGATCCTCGATGATGGCGTCGCGATGCGTCTGGCAGAACACCGTTGGCTGGTCTCGACATCCACCGGTCACGCGGACACCGTGAACGGGCATATGCAGGAGTTGCTGCAGACGCAGTTCCCCGACTGGAACGTCTTCCTCACTGTCGTGACCGGCCAGTGGAACAACGCGACCCTCTGCGGCCCCAAGGCGCGCCAGGTCATGGCCGCGCTAGGCACCGACATCGACCTTTCGCCCGATGCTCTTCCGTTCATGTCGTTTGCCGACGGGCAGGTCGCCGGGCTGCCAGCGCGAATCGTGCGGGTAAGTTTCACGGGCGAACTGTCTTTTGAGATCAACGTAGCGCCGCGTCACATGCGTACCCTCTGGCACCGAATCATGGAAGCAGGCGAACCGTTCGGGATCGAGCCGGTGGGATCGGAGGCCAGCCATGTGCTGCGCGTTGAAAAGGGCTTTCTTTCGCTGGGCCACGAGGTGGATGGCACAGTGGATGCCTACGACCTCGGCATGGGCTGGATCATGTCGAAGAAGAAGGCGGACTACGTCGGCAAGCGGTCCGTCGAATTGCGGCGCGGGGGGGACACGCTCCGGCGAGAGCTCGTGGGCCTCTTGCCGGTCGACCCGAACGAGCAGATTCCTGAAGGCGCTCCGCTGACCCCCGGCGGCGAAAAACGCCCGACCGAGGGACTCGTCACCGCCTGTGTCTGGAGCGTCGTGATGAATCGCTGGATGGCGCTGGCGCTGCTGGAGAATGGTACATCACGGATTGGCGAAACCGTGCACGCACGGCTGAGGCACGCGAATATACCTTCGGTAGTCACGGCGCCGGTCTTCCATGACCCCGATGGGCGGAAGCTGAGGTCCTGAAATGGGATATTCCGCATCGTTCGAAAGACTTCCGGTCAGCGCCTGTTTCGACCTGAAGGGGCCGGAAGGAGCGCTCAGCAAATGGATAGGTGCGGGCGCGGTTCCGGAGTTCCCCGAGGTGCCTAACCGGCTGTCCTTGGCAAATGGCATGTGGCTCGGTCATGTCGGGCCTCAAAACTGGCTGCTGCAGGCGGATATCGACCGGGAAGACGACCTCGCCGCAGCGCTCCGCCCAAGCGAGGCACCGCCGGAAGTCAGTATCGTTCGTATCTCGGATACGATGGCAACGTTTCGCATCACTGGAGACGATGCGGTTCATGTCATGGCCATCGGCTGCCCGCTTGATCTGCACGAAAGCGTCTTCGCCGAAGATGCCGTTACATTCACCGAATTCTTCGGCCAGAAAGCGCTGGTAAGGCGTTGCGAGGGCGGGTTCGACGTATCGGTTGAAACGAGTTTCGGTGACATGATCGAGGATTTCCTGACCCGCGCACTCCGCTGACCTCGGGATTTGGCGACTGATCCGCGCCGTGCTTTCGCAGTTGGGTCCCGAAGCCGAATTCCGTCTGTGCGCACGTGCAGCCGCAGTACCTGAGTTCACTGTCAGGGCCTTCCATCGGCACCGGTTGGCGTGACACTTGTGGCTGGAGCAGTTCTGCGGGCATGAAAGTACACTTGATTTATTCCGCAACGAGCGCAACATCCACGCCCGCCGCCTGGAAACGGCCCAGGTTGCCGTAGAGCGCACGAAGCATGATGCCCCGTGCGCCGTTCATGTCCCGGTCGACGACGATGATGCCGTCCGAAACCGTCTTCGCGCCGCCAAGGTGCTCGTTCACGAAGCCGTCCCATGAGCGTGTCTTACTCGTGTACGCCTCGTTCACGACGATCAGCCGTTTGCCGTATTTCCGGCACATCCAGGCCAGCTTCTGCCTGAACCGGTAGCATCTGTGTTTGGTTTCAATGCCGATTCAGGTCCAAATCCATGATTTTCGATCTGTCATCGGAAAGTTATCCCTGACTTGTCCACAGGTCTGATTTTCAACCGACACCCGGTTCCGGAGCACTGGCCGTCCAGTTCCGGTCATCGCGTACGAGCACGTTGGCGAGAATGACCAACTTGCGCATGACCGCTGTCAGAGCAACCTTGTGCGCTTTTCCCCTGCCGATCAGCCGGTCGTAGAAGCTCTTCATGTCGGGGTTGAACTTGATTGCGGAGGTTGCGGCCATGAAGAGGGTATTGCGCGGGAGCATGCGCCCGCCCTTGATGTATCTCTGTCCCTTTCGCTTCCCGCTGTCATCGGGATACGGCGCCAGGCCGGCCAGGGCAGCGGCAGCGTGCCGGTCGACGGTGCCGAGTTCCGGGATCTCGGCACAGAGCACGGCGGCGGTGACCGCGCCGAAGCCCTTGATCGACTGCAGGATCCTGGCGCGGCGGGCGAATTCGGGATTGTTCGCAATCAACGTACGGATCGCGTCCTCGAGCCGGGCGATCTGTTGCTCGAACTGCTCGATCATGTGAGCCGTCACTGCGACCACTTCGGAGGCCTCGTATTCCCGGCTGGCATTGACGTACGCGGCCTTGTCCACGGCCAGCTTCGCGCGTGCCCGGCACAGGTCGGCGAGCTGGAGTTGTTCCTCGCCGAGCGGTTCCGTCACCTCCGGACCCATGACCTGTCCCAGCCATGCCAGCAGAGATGCATCGAGGGGATCGGTCTTTGCCATCTGGCCCGCGGCCTGGGCGAAGCGCCGGGCCCTCAGCGGACTGACCACCGCCACCGGGAGACCGCAGGCGTGCAGGCTCTGGTGCAGTGCCCGGTGATAGCGGCCGGTCGCCTCGACAACGACAAGCTCGACACCGGCCTTGTGCAGCATCGTGCGCAAACCGCGGCGCCCGCCGGCGTCATTCGGGAACTGCCGCGCTTCACCCGTCGGTGCGATGTGGACGTCGAGATGGGCCTTGCCGACATCGATACCGGCGACCACCTTTTCCTGATTGTCATTCTGTACTTCCTGGTTCATGGTCCTCGTCTCACTGGTTGTGTCCCGACACTCCTGTCCTTGCGTATCATTCGGGCCTTGCACCCCCGCATCTGTTCAGGACGTCCGGGACATGATGGGGAAGGGCGACCAGGCTACCGGACGGAACTTTATCCATGGGGGCTTCATCGGTCCGACCCCTCCCCTGCGGGGAAGGTGGCCACCTTCCCCGCAATCCCTGTCCCATGCAAGCACGCAACAGGAATATTCCGATTCAACTGAAGATGATCATTGCAACGCTGCACTTTTCCACAGATCCGCGCCAACAACAGCTGTGGATAACTTGATTCAATTCTTTTGGTGAAAGGTGTCATACAAGTGGGCAAGGCCCAGCATCGAGCGCACGGTCTTCGTCCTGATCCGGCGATCCTCCTTTGCACTCATGTCCTTCGTCTCGAAGGACGGCAGCAGGATCACGTCGAACGCCTGCACGAGGTCATAGGCAACCCGGCGGTGCAGGTCGTCGACCAGGTTGCGGACGCGGATCGCGAGCCTGTCGATCCGCTTCTCGAAGTGGCGCTTCCATTCCCCGTGCCTTGCCTTCGCGCGGAGCCCGACCAGGCGGTCGAGCTTCAGCAGGAGCGGAAACACCTTTTCGGCATAGAAGCCGGCGCCGTAGCTGGCGGCGTGGTTCACCGAGTATGCGGTCACGAATGTCCGCACGCCGGGGTCGAGGGCCACGACGGAGCGGACCTGGATTTCGTCCTGCCCAACCGTGACAATGTGCTTCTGAGCGCAAATGAACCACTGCCCCCGCTCAAGCACGATGGTCGTCAGCTTCCCCCATGCCTCGTCGGTCATGGGTTCCGCCAGGTCGAAGTTATGCGCGACGAACGCGCCTGACAGCTTCTGGACGGCAATGCGCTGCCGTATGTCCTTGATGCTGCGAAAGGAAAAGTCGCAGCGTTCTCCGTCCTTCCGTCTCCGGATCACGGCGTCGCGGGTTCGGAATGCCGCATTGACCGCCTCGTCGCAGTCGGCGGAGCGGAACGTGCCGCCGCGCTCCTCAACCTCGGAGCGCACGAAGGCGCGGATCGTGGCGCGCAGCGCGGTCTGCTTCAGATCCGGCCCCCCGGGATCCACGAGGCCGCGGTCGGCCTCGATGAAGCAGGCGATGGCAAGGTTGTAGGCGCGGCGCTGCTGGCGAACCAGCTCATGCAGCAGCTCAGGGTCCTTCGGGTAGGCCCTGATCTTTCTTGTGCCCTTGACCAGAACGCTTCCCATGGTGGGAGTTGCAGAAGGAAGTGATAGACGCAACGAGGCAACGGACGTCGAACCGGTCGGAAAGATCGTCCTCTTCCAGAAGTTCGATGCTTCCTCCCGAAAGTTCGATGACGTGCCTGATGAGTGGGTAGCCCGAGCGGGTGATGCGGTCCGATGTGGCAGCCACCACATGGACTGCCTCTCCGCGCAAAGCTCGTTCCAGTAGGGCGACAAAGCCTCGTCGCTTGAAATTGAATCCGGATCCAGTGTCACGGACAACCTGTCCATCGGGATATCGATCACGCAAGAGTCGCTCCTGCGTGTCAAGGGATGACCCCTGCTTGGCGCTGGACACGCGAGCGTAGAGGATGGTGTCGGGATCGACAGGAACCCAGACCCTGTAATGTCCTCCAGGTGTCCGCTCAAATCGTCGATATCGCCCTCCCTCGATCCAGCGGCGGACGGTTTGCGTGGTGACCTTCTCGCGTCTCGCAAGGCGTGTCGTCGTCATCCACATACTGCAACATACGCAACAATCCCGGTGGACTCAAGCCCTGATGTTACGTATGTTGCTTGATAGTGATGCAGTGATTCAGATTAGATTACATCACAAAGAACGAAGCTGCTTCGCAGCAGCTCCGTGGCGGGACGGTTGAACATGTCGAAGGAAACCCGTGGCTATCGACACACGGTTTTATAAAGTTCGACGAGAAGCCGCGCGATGGCGGACTGCGTTTCTCACTTGCGGGTGTTCAGCTGAAACTCCCTGCGGTGATGAACGCCGAGGGAAGGCTGACGGTCCCCGCAAGCGGAATCGGTGGCAACTGGATCGTGAAGCTGCCATCACAAGCGTATCGTGGCATTGCTGAGAACAAGTTCTCCACGATGACACCGACCCGCATGGTTGCATTCGCGTTCCGGCCTTTGGCCTTGTCGATGTCGACGCGGTCGGCAATCTGCCCGCTGGTACCGCCAGTCGCGGAGACAAGGCTTTCACTGTCGACCGTTTCGACCGGAGCGACGACGGTTCGCGCATGCACGCCAAGGACTTCGCCCAGGTCTTCGATGTCTACGCCGACAATAAGTACGAGCGCGCGCGTTTTCGACGCATTGCTACGGTCATTGCAGCCAAGTCCGGTCATGAGGACGTTGCGGAGTTCATCCGGTGCCTGACCTTCAATACGCTCTTAGCCAATGGCGACATGAACCTCAAGAATTGGTCCCTGACATATCCCGATGACCGACACGCCCGTTTGTCACCCGCTTATGATTCGGTATCGACAGTCCCCTACATTCCCGACGACCAGTCTGCGCTGAACTTCAGCCGAACGAGGAAATTCTCAGGCTACACGGAAGATGAACTCCGGCATCTTTCTGCCAAGGCCGCCCTGCCGCACAAACTGGTTCAAGACGCGCACCGCGAAACGGTTGGTCGCTTCATGGCAAATTGGTCAGCCGAGAAAAACCACCTTCCGATGGGCCGGGAAGTCATGGACCAATCGATGCGCATCTCGCGGCAATGCCGATCGTCGGAGGGAACGGCGCGTCAGAGGCCTGTCCGGGATGCGTTTCCCGAAAGACCGCCGAACAGGGGGAATTCTTCCCTCGAGTGTCAGACCCTGATCTGAACCATCCCGTTTTCCACGCGCGTTTCAAACACTCTCATCGGGCGCGTCGCAGGTGCGCAAACGGGTTTCCCGTCCCGGACGTCGAACGCGCCCTGGTGTAATGGGCATTCGATGACGTGACCGTCAAAGTACCCGTCGCACAGGTCGGAACCGCCATGATTGCACAAGGCCAGCGATGCATAGATGCCCGAGGGTGCATCGTAAACGGCGATCAGCCGCCGGCCGAGCGATACCCGGGTTACCCAGTTTGGTTCGAGTGCATCGACAGCGACCAGGTCCGTCCAGGACCGTTTCACTCGTTTCACGTCTGCTCCACCGTCGCCGCGGAACTGCGGCTGAAGAGTTGGCGAAGGATGTCTCGATGCGCGCCAAGATAGCCATGTTTTTCAACATGGATGTGGTCTTTCAGCTTCTCGTGCAATTTCGGGAGCGCGTGAAACGGAACGGACGCCACATAGTGATGCTCGGCGTGATAGTTCATGTTCCAGCACAGAAAGCGCCACGGCGCGGAAACCAGGTTAGTCCGGGTGTTCTCACGCATCTGGGGAACGGTCGGACGCCCCACATGTTCGGTCATCCTGATAAAGCGCATGACAGGTTCACCGAGGAACAACGGGATAATCCAGTACCAGATCAATCCCCACCAGCCGGTCAATGCCATACCAAGGAAGACTGCAGCGTAGACTGCCAGCATCCGTCGGGCATCGGTGAAAACCGCCTTGTGTTCCACCGTCGGAATGAACCGTTTCTCCGCCTCGTTCAGTCGACCCGCGGCGTGCCGCACGACCTCGGTGAACTTGCCTCGCCAATAGGGAATGGCGCTCAGGTACCAAAGGTACTCCCCGAACGACTTGGGCATCGAGACCAGTTCGGGATCCTCGCCGTGCAACTGAGTGTAGGTGTGATGATCGCAGTGCTCGTAACGAAAGAACCGGTGTGGAAGGATGATGATGGCTCCGCAGATTTGCCCGACCAGGTCATTGATCCACCGGGTACGGAAAGCCGTGTAGTGCACGCATTCGTGCTGGAGCGAAAAGTGATGAACAAGCACGGTTCCCTGCAACAGCATCGCGGGCCAGATCAGCCAGCTGTCCCATGCCAGCGAAACAAGCGTGGTGGTCACGGCAATCAGCCCGATCCAGAGGATCAGGCGGCGAAACGCAGGCCCGTCCGATCGCTGCATGAGTTGTTTCAATTCTTCGCGTGTGAGTTTGCCCTCAGCCAGCGCCTGGGTGAGGGGTGTGACAATCGGTCTTGTCATGGGTTTCCTCGTGATTTGCCGGCCGGGGTGTCCTTTTCACCTCTCAGGTCCGGCTCCGGAGACGGGAGTGCTCCGCACCAAGCGACCGGATCATCCGGGCGCAGTGGCAATCATCCTATTGCATTTCTTCGCCGCTGCCAAGATGCGGTCAAGCCGCGACCGCCAGTCCGATTTCGCGATCCGGATGCCTGAAGAGGTTGGCAGTACAATGATAGCGCCGTAGTATTTCGGCTCCCCGGGGAAGAAGATCGGCCATGAACGTCCCGTTTTCCCAGTACCTTACGCCATTAACCGCAATGGTTGGATCGATCACGTTCCAGGAAATCTCGCCAGGCGCATATGCGCCGCAGGTATGGAAGTGGAGAAGGCGGGGATTGCCAAAGGCGGCACCTCCCCAGCGTTCGTAGTTGTCCCGGGCGTCCCAAGGAAAGCCGCAACCCGGATGAATACCCGCGTGCCATGAATGGACGAAGTTCCTGTCGATCCCGAACAGTGCAGCGACCCGGTCATAGTGGGCATTCGCGCGGTCGACATCCGCGCGGCTGCCTTCGAACCCGGTCAACCGACCCTCGTTTAGTCTCGCAAAGACCTGGCCTTCGAACTCCACGGTGTAATCGTCATAGTACCGCGAACCGGTACCGGTGAGGAAACCGGGGAGCGCGGCCCGGCCCGTGAATCCCGCCGCGGGTACGGGTGTGAAAATGGACATCGGGAAGCGCATGATCGATGTGTCGCATTCCGGGGTGAGATCGACTTCGGTCGTTCCGGAGATTTCCGTGCCGGCCGGACAGGTTATGCGGATTTCCCGTGCATTCGAAAGAACCGTGTTGACCGCGGACTTGAGCTCCTCGAACGCCGCATGGTGGGCGTTTCCGAATCCCGTCCCGAAAAGGGAGGCGTTGAGGGCAAAGCTGACGATGATTTTCTTTCCCTGAGGCATGTCGGAAAAGCGGAGCTGGTCGCCAAGCCTCGCGAGAAAGAGAATGATGTCAAAACGCTCCATCCTGCGCAGCAGCGGTTCCGGCAGGTGAGGATTTTCAGCGTCGAACCCGACATTGACAGCGTCGACCACCAGCCCGAGGCGTTCGGCTTCCCTGGTCACGCATTCACAGGCATCGTCATCGAAGTAGCCGAATTCCGGCGGCTCGAAGGCGATGAGCAATCGGTCCCCTGGCTGCGCCCCGGCGCAGTTCAGAAGGAGGTTTCTGGCACCGAGTGCAGGTGTCATTTCCGTCATCTCGCACAACCCGAATTCACGTGCGTCGATCTTCGTGATCGATCCGATCCTACGTCATTTGAAAGGCGTTGTGCCATAAATTTGTTGCGGCGAATTTGACCACCGAACTGCTTTGTTCCTTGAGCGCGTTCGAGGCCGTGGCCCGGTTTCCAGATTCGCGGCCGCTGCCGCCGAATTCAGAGTCGCTCGAGGCGCGACACGTCAGAACGTCAAGACCCCGAGGAACATTTGGTCCAGGATCTGCGCCTTCGAGATGCGCGCAGGTCGGGGCCAGCGCCGGAAGGCAAGCGGCTTGCCGATGCAATCCCCGAATAATTGGAGGGTTTGCCTGGCTCTTTCCCAAGCTGTTGCGGTTCAACCTGGTTCAGTCGCTCCCGGCCGTTTCTATCACGCCAGCTTATGGGCAGGAGGCTTTACCCGGTACGGATAACGAACCGTCGGACGCGGAGAGACAGGCCGGGGCACGATGGTCATGCGCGGGATCAGTGACGTGCAGCCGTTGCCCCATTTCGCAAGGCTGAGCACCTTCTGGAGGGGATTGCGACAATTTTCAGAACGACGAAATTCCTCCGTCGGCAATCGGCCTCAGCAAGTCGATCCATACGCTGGTGGGTGTGGGCGGATACGACCGGTATCCGTTGGAAGACACGTTCACCTATATCTCGAAATTGGCCATGACACGGTCAGACGATGACTGCACGCCCTGTTCCTGCTTCCAGCTTCGCAACCTGCATCTTGACAATCAGGATATTTCGGAGGTCATGAGCGGCGGCGCCCGAACAATGCTGAAAGAGGATCGCATGGTGGCTGAGAAAGTGCGCCCGGGCATCAAGCACGGGAAGACCCCGGACATTGACCTTGGCCTTGGCGCCGATTCCTACCAATTCCTCCCGATGCTCGATCGCGCAATTGAAGGGGAGAACACACGGGAGCGATTTATCGGGGCGATGACATGACGAAGCCGAGAGCCGTGTCGGATCTTCCGGTCCTCGATTTTTCGAGAGCCGACTACCAGGCCTCACCGTTTCCGGTTCTTTCGGGATGGGCGCGGAAATGGAAGATCGCACGGAGCGAGCGCGGCGTCGAATTGCTGGATTACGACCTGTGCCGAAAGGCGATCATCGAACGGAATTTCGGGACGGGCCACCCCAAGCTGATCGAGATCCTCGGTCTGCCCGAGGGACGCCCCCTCGAATACAAGCGCAAGTCGATCTCTTTTTTCAATCGCGGTCGTCGTCGCACCGAACTCAGGCGACCGATTACAAAATTGCTGAGCGAGGAAACGGCGGAAGCGTTTCGGCCCAACATCCGCAATGTGGTGACCGAAATCGTGAACGCAATTCCGGCAAACCGGCCCGTCGATCTGGTATCCACGTTGTGCGACAGAATTCCTTCCGCCGTCTATTGTCACTGGGTCGGTGCTCCGGCCAGCGATGCTGACTTCGTGGCAAGGACATCGCACGCGGTCCAACAGGTCCACACGTGCGACCCGAAACACGCTCCGGCCGTTATCGCGGCGTTCGAAGCACTCATCGACTTTGTCGATGAACGCATTGCCGATCGCCGGAATCATCCAGGCGACGACCTCCTTTCCGATTTGATCCGCGCCGAGAAGGCCGGGCAACTGGACGCAGATGACCTTCGCAACTGGGTCATCAAGCTGGCGGAAGCCAACACGGACAACTCATCGCACCAGATTGCGATTGCAATCATCGAACTGACCCGCCGCCCCGACATCTGGGCCCGCCTTGGCGCCAACACGGATTTGGCTGCGCGCGCGGTGCAGGAGGTCATGCGATATCACCCGCGAACGATCTCCACGTCGCGTGAGGTTCTGTCGAAAACGGAGGTTGCCGGAGTTGTCCTGCCGGTGGGAACACCGGTCTTCGCGAACATCGGGGCAACCCATTGGAATGCGGACCATTATCACGCGCCCGAAGTCTTTGACATCGATCGCAAGGACGAACCCTTGCATCTGAATTTCGGCGGCGGCGCGTTTTCGTGCATCGGGCGTTTCGTCGTTACCGTGGAGGTCGAGGAGACAGTTGCCCTGCTCGCGGCGAGATTTCCCCATCTGCGGCTTGAAACCGCACGCTTCTCGCATTCGCCGATGTTCACCTCCGTAGCCGAACTGGTAGCGTGGCTGGAGCCAGACGCCAAACAGGGCTGCACCGCATCCAGGGACTGACCCGTTTCCAGGATCAACAGAAGCCGCTTTTCGAACGACGGCGGCTCGTGCAACCACCTGGAGACGGCAAAGCACCCCCCGAAAGGCTCCGATAGCACCATGGATTCCGCGAAGCAGGGCCTGGATTGCCGGGTTTCGAATCCGCCGGGACCGCGTACTTCACGCCTCGTCGGTGACCTGATCCTCCAAGTCCGTTTCCAGTCGGACAACGAGCCTTTCTGCCTTCGGACTTTCCAATTCGCGAAGGATGGCGACGACGCGTGGCGCAAAATCGGGAAAACGCATGGCGCAGCGTCCGAGTTCGACGATCACCTCGTCGTCGCAGATCACGCCCAGGGCGTCGATCAATTCGACGGAAGGCGCATGTGCGAGCACGGAGATCAGCATGTCACGGCCAGATGCATCGCCCCGGAAGGCAAGCGCAACCGCCGCATCGCGCCGGATGGAGGCCAGCCGGTCAGACAGGCCTTCACGCAGGCGGAGCACGGACACATTCGCCGCATGCGCAAGCGCGAAGGCTGGCTTGCGAATCTCCGAGTCCTGGTGATCAAGAAATCCGGAAACGAACGAGGCAGGCAGGTCGAGCCTTTTGTCGGCGGCGGCGCGAAGGACAGCCGGCAACAAAGAATCCGGCACGCCTGGCCCGAGCGCGATTCGCCTCAACGCGGAACGCGCTTCAGGACCGTTCAGCCGTGAAAGTGTCTCCAGCACCGCGTTCTGCTCCCGGAAAGGGCGATTGATGCCAAAGCCGTGGAAGCGGCGCCACAGCCGTTCAAGCGCTGGGACCGCCACCGTCAGGGACCTCGCGACGATTTCCTCGGCGAGCGTGTCAACGGTTGCCAGGTCGGCATGCGCGACCCGTTCGACCAGTTCAGAATCAGGGAGAGCCTTGAGTGCCAGAGATGCCGACTCGCCTCCCGTTTGTTTTTGAGGACCGATATCCGCCGGGCGGCGTTCATCGAACAGGTCCAGTTGCAGGGCTCGTTCAGCCTTCTTTGGTGGCGTCGGTTCAGCCATCGATGCGGAAAATCCGACGGGAGGTCTCTACTCCTGGCACCTGGCGGTTTCCTTCTTGCCTTGGTGTAACGGGGACCGGAATATCCATTGCTCCTTGAGGAAATACTTCCATCTGGCAATTCAGCAACGCCTTCCCGATCCGCATCCACCGCCTGGACGATATGAACGGACCCGGATCGCGGCATGTATCCGATTGAACGGCACCACGCACCACGACACGGGTCTCACATCATGTCGACAACGCGAAAATCGGGGCGAATGGAACATGAAGATGTCGATCACCCGGTTTCCGGCGACGCATTGGCCGGATAAACGCAACACGTCCGTCGATGTTCGCCAGGCGGCAAGTGCTGCCGCCGAATTGCCGTTTTTGAACGCCCGTCCGGACTTCCTCAAGGCATCGAGGCCGGATCCATCATGGCTCATCAAGCCGTGTGCTGGGCGTCTATGCGCTGCTGAAGTCCACGCCTGAACAGCTTGGCTCCCGCATCCAGGCCAAGATCAATGTTGGGTGTCGCCATGTTCGCCATTCCCCTGTGAACCGCGACCAGAATGTCCCGGTCCTCTTCGAACGCAGCGCGCGCACCCGCGTTCATCCGGTCCGAAATCTCCTTGTCGTCCGGATCGGTATTGCGATGCTGGAACCAGAAATACCGGGTCCGGTTTTCGTCTATCGGGGTCATGAAATTGTACGAAATGTTGACATAGGTCTCGCTTACCTGCGGCTTGCCGGGTCCCCCGGTTCCTGCCGGAGTGTAGACCGACTTGTTGAGGGCAATCGCGGGAAAACACATCTCATAGTGCTGCAGCCTGTCGCAAGGCCCCTGAAACTTCACGAGATCGGCGTAATACGGCGACGGCAATTGCCCCATGATCCAGCGGGAAACAAGGACGCCGCGTTCGGTTTTCTCCACCTTGAGCGGCTGGTCATCGGTACCCGCGCCAGCGAATGACGTGACGTGGACCCATGCGACGTGGCTGGGGTCAAGCAGGTTGTCGGCAACCCACAGGTAGTTGCAGTCAATGTCCATGGCGCCGCCGTCGGTTGAGCCCCAATTCGGACTCCCGTAATTCTCGATCGGAAAGATCTGGTCGGGATCCGCCTCTTGAGGATCGCCCATCCAGATCCAGAGCAGCCGGTACCGTTCGACGACCGGGTAGGTTTTGACCCGGGCGCGTCGGGGAACATGATCGGGTTGGGTAGGGGCAGCCACGCAAGTCCCCCGGCAATCGAATGTCAGGCCGTGATAGCCGCACTCGACGAGGTCTCCTTGCAGGCGACCTTTCGACAACGGCAGTTTCCTGTGGGGACATGCATCTTCAAGCGCGACGGCCTGCCCGTCTTCCTTTCTGAAAAACACGATGTTCTCGCCCAAAAACGTCTCCGGTTTCAGGCCGCGTGCGTAATCCCTGCTCCATCCAGCGACGTACCATGCGTTCTTCAGATACATTCCCCACCTCCGATCTACCCTGCCGGGCAGGACTTCATTTGCAGTGCTTCGTTCCTTCAAGGTTTAGGCACGGAACCCACGATGAGTGCTTGCAAAGGTCACTCAAGGTCTGAACACGTCCCTGGAGCGCTGCCTTGACCCTCGTCATGACATCAACGTCCGCAAATCGACTCGCGACGGCCCAAGGGTTGGTCTCCATGCCAATACCCTCGCGGAAACTATATCCGTGGGCAGCAAACGCAAGCATCGTGCTTCGTTTGAACACCTGAATCGCTTGATGTCGTTGTATCCCCTGCAATACTGGCCAGGTTCCAGGGAGATTTCCGTTCACGATTGACCCGTCGCGAAACTGTGTGAAGGACATACCTCGCAACAACGAGACGAGGCAGAGGGGACGTTGTTGTCGAATTCGACAGAAATGACTCGCCGGTGCGTGGAAGATTCACATGGATGCATTCCTCCAACGGAGAGGTGCTTACCGAATCCGCCGTGAAGCCCCTTACTTCAGGGCGGGGATACAAGGCGTCCTGCCCGTCGACGTGACGCTGCCGCTCATGCATACAGACACTTGCGTTACGAGAACCAAGTGGCGCACGCACGGAAGGATGCCCGTGCCTGCCTGTGGTGGCTTCTTTGTAAGACGGACACTCTTTCCGCGGCAGCCCGCGAAGCAGGAAGCCTCGCCATTCATGGCGAGGTCCATCACAGGTCGATCGATTGTAAAGCCAGGACCGGCGTCGAATCGCCGGAGTCGGAACCGGCTTTCGGGGTTTTCCAACTCATGGCGTCGAAGGCCTTGCAGTTTTCGCAAACTGCTGCCCAGGATGAGTGGACGTGGCTGCAACTCTCGCAAATCCACCTGGCACCGCCAGGCGCACTCAGGGCCCGTGTCAACCAGCCGCGTACAACCTGTTCGCTGGATCCTTCACTCTTTGCAATTGCGCCCATGATCGCCAATGACCTGACCGTCGGCTCCTCTTCCGCCATCGATCCCAGTGCCTTCCGCGCGCCGTTCAGATCTTCCGCTGCCAGCAACAACTCCGCTTTCAGGAGACGCGTTTCCTCGAACGACGGGTTGAGCTTCAGCAATTGCTGAAACCTTCTCAGCCTTTCGGTCGGCGTCTCGTCGGGACGGATGGCAGCAAAAGCAGTTGCCAGGTCCGGATGTGGATTCGCAGACCAGGCCTTTCGCAGGATTGCCTCCGCCTTTCGTGCGTTTCCCTTTGTCTTTTCGAACCTTGCTGCCAGCACCGCTGCCGGGATCAGGGACGGCGACAAACGATTGGCTTCGGCCGCAGCCTTGGACGCACCGGATGTATCATCCGATTCCAGGCGCCGTCGCGCATCTGCCAGCGCAACGACAGCTTCACGGCGTTTGGCAATGGCCCTGGGGAGGTTTTTTGCCCGAACGCTCGCGAGAAGCGTCTTCCGGGCACCGGCCCAATCTTCCTGTTCCAGTTGCAGTTTCAGCAAGGTCGAGATGGTCTCTCCATGCCTGGGCCGCAATTCCAGCGCCTTTTCGGCAAGCTTTAGGGCCGTTTCCGTGTCCCCATCCTCAAGCTTCTGTTTCATGAGTCCGCGAACACCGATGACCCGGGTCGCGCCGTCTCCAAGGAGCTGCTTGTAGTACTCCTCCGCACGTGTTCGATTACCGCTCAGTTCTGCTGCCTGGGCGTTGATGAGATTGGTCAATTCCGGCCGCTTGAGATCACGCTCTGCGCGACCTGCCTGTACCGATGCTTCGCGTGCCTCACCGACGGCCAGGGCGACCATTCCGCGCGCAAGGGCATCGAATCCGCGTCGTTCACGATTGCGATCCAGATACCGTGATATTGCCGTCTCGTCGCCGCTGAAGAACGCGATGACCGCAACAGCCAGGCCGGCCAGGTAAAGCAGGAGCCAGACGCCGACCAGCGCGGCAACGACACCGAGCGCGAGCACGGGCGTCGTCATGCTGATTTCGCGACCACGGAAAGACAGCCGGACGATTTCGCCCGTACCGATGAAGACGTCGGCCGCGAATGCGATGCCGACAACCACCAGCAGGAAGAGCGCGATCTTTGTCGCTTGCCAGATCATTTCATGCCACACATATCGTCAGTTGTTGACCTTTGCGCGGCCAGATCCTGCAAAACCGTCGAGGGCGACGAACGCGGCGTTCAGGCGGCGCACATCCGCCAGCCAGTCCGCCATCGACGCCGATGCATCCTCGGGCAAGGAAAGACCTTCCCTGAGCACCCCTTCCAGGTCTCCCAAATCCAGTTGCGCCTCCATGCGCGAAAGGATGGCATCCACGTAGTTTCCCTCACGTGGTTCGAGGGAACGTGTCACAACCAGGGACCTGAAAAAGGCAATGGACCGTTCCGCCAGGCCATCTCCCGTTTCCGCCAGGACGGTGGCCTGGATTGCGCCGTAAGCGACTTCGGGAAATCGGTGCCTCAACTCCGCCACCGGAGGCGTTCCGGAAGCCGCTATGTCCGAAAGAGCTGGCGGGACCTCGATGCCGGGCCGTCCGGCAAGCGAATTTGCGGCATGCGAAAACGCGTCCCCTGACGCTAGCGCCAGCCTGATGTCATCAAGTTCGGCCAATTGAACCGAACCAACTCCGGATGTCCCCGATTCCAGCGCGCCCAGGGTATCTTCCATGTCATCAAGACGGCTGGCCAGGTCCTCGACATGATTCATCGCGTCTCCCTGGCGGGACGCGACCTCCGCAAGGTCGTTCCTGAGACCTGCCAGCTCGGTCTGGTACCCGGCAATTCGCCCAAGGACCTCAGAAGACACCGCCGAAGATTCCGGTCCTCCGCCAACTTCGACCAGTTCCCGCAGGATTGACTGATCGGAAACGATCACGTCAAGGCGTGATTCCACCGAATCAATCTGCGCCGCGAGATCGTCACTCCTTTCGGCCGAAAGCATGTCCCGAACGCTCTCGAGTCGTGATTCGACAAAGTCATCGTAGCCAGACAGCATGAGTGCAGCTTCGGCGTCCGAAACAAGCTGCCCGGTCGAACCTTCGATCGCCGCGAGGCGCTTCTCGATTTCTGTCAACCGGTCGCGAACGTCTTTCTCGAGGGAATCGATCCTGGCGGTTGCCTCGCTTTGGCCCGGCGAAAGCCAGACCGCCACGGGTTCCAGGCCGGACGGCAGAACGCGGGCAATTCTTGGAGCCGCCCAGAGCGTCAACACGGCGGCAGCAACGAAAGCCACGATGACGAAGAGAAATTTCCCGGATACCGTTCCCGGTCCCCGCAAGAAACCGCTGCGCCTGGTGCTTTCCTCTTTCGGCTGGTCAGCTGACGGGGACTCGCTCTCTTCGGATCGGTGCGTGTCTTCCCGCTCCGGGGATTCCCCGGACTCCTTGCCCACCGGAGGTTTGTTCCCGACAGCCTTGTCACCTGAACCCATTGCGAAAGCCGTCCTTTCCCTCTGCGGCCGATTCTACCGCGTGATCGGCCTCACCCGATAAATTTTGACAATCTACTATCCGAATTTACTCCAATCGGCAGCAACTCAAAATCAATTCCTGCATGACATCACCGTCGGGACGGGCAGCGATCCTGACCGAAACCCGTGCGATTCCTTCCAGCGCTTCTCCCACCGGCGCGCTGATACAGGGGCAAACCAGATTGGCAATCTCAAGATTGGCAATCTCATCTGCCAGACGGCGGGCGGAAAAAGCTGAATACACGGGCACGCAGGCAGCGCCGCCTTGAATGACGTCCTTTGCTTCAAGCGTCAAAGACGCCGGGAACTGCCTGTAAACGACGATCTCGTCGACAGGTACACCTTCGGCGCCGAGCAAGGATACCAGGTCCCGTGCGATGGGCGAACCACGTACGTACAGGTAGGGCCCTCCCCCGGAACGGTAGTCGCAGACGACGCGCTCGACCAGTTCCAGGGAAGTCTCGGAAACGGATGCCTGCGGGTCCGCCACCAACCCGGCCTGCATCGCGGCAAGGGCCGTGTTCTTTCCGACACACAGCGCCTTCAGGTTTCGCTCGTTCGAACGCCTGGAGAAGATCCTGACCGCATTCGCCGACGTGAACAGGATTCCGGCCCTACCCCGCGTATCGATTTCTCCCGGAGCCTCTTCGATAATGGAAAGGGGGCTCGAACATATCCTGAGAGGCAGGTCTGTTGATCGTACCCGGTCCTCGAGTTGCCTGCGAAGGCGGCGGCCCTGACCGATCGGGCGGATCAACACGACATCCCGGTTCCTGATCGTTCTTCTGTTTCCGATCCTGCGCATGCTACGTCGTTGCTTTCGCCGGCTAACCGGTGATAGGTCACCGGCCAGAAGACCACGACAGGGGTCGCTTGACAATGACCGGCACATTAACCGTCCTTGGTCTTGAAAGCAGTTGCGATGAAACCGCTGCTTCCATTGTCAGACGCACCGATTCCGGTGAAGCTCAGGTTCTCGTCTCAATCGTGCTGGACCAGGCAGGGCTCCACGACGCCTACGGAGGCGTCGTTCCCGAGATTGCTGCACGAGCACATGCGGGAAAACTGGATATTGCCGTCGAGAGAGCATTCGATGAAACAGGACTTGCAATTCGGGACATGGACGCCGTTGCGGTTACTGCGGGACCCGGATTGATCGGCGGACTGCTGAGCGGTGTCATGTGCGCGAAAGGCCTTGCCGCCGGAGCCGGGAAACCGCTCATAGGCGTCAATCATCTCGCTGGTCATGCGTTGACTCCGCGGATGACCGATAATGCAGGGTATCCGTATCTCGTGTTGCTGGCTTCGGGCGGTCATTGCCAGTTTATCGTGGTCCGCGCGCCCGACCGGTTCCAGCGACTCGGTGGAACCATCGACGATGCGCCGGGCGAAGCGTTCGACAAGGTCGCCAGGATGCTCGGACTCGGCTTTCCGGGAGGGCCTGCGGTCGAAAATGCCGCTGCCCGCGGAGACCCCCATGGATTCGAACTTCCCCGGCCTCTACTTGATCGCGAAGACATGAACCTCTCGTTTTCCGGGCTCAAGACGGCCGTGCTCCGGACCCGGGACAGGCTGGCAAACGGAACATGCGAAGCCATCAGTGATTCCGATCGCGATGACCTCTGTGCCAGCTTTCAGCTGGCGGTCGCCGAATGCCTTGCAGGCAAGACCTCACGTGCATGTAACCACTTCATGGAATCCGGTTTCGCCCGGTCAACCGATCGCCGGCCACTGCTGGCGGTCGCCGGAGGCGTTGCGGCCAACTCGGTCGTGCGGAACATGCTTTCACGGGTTGCCGAAGACACCGGATTCTCGTTTGTCGCCCCTCCTCAGGAGTATTGTACGGATAATGCAGCCATGATTGCCTGGACCGGCCTTGAACTCTTCGATCGGGGTCAACGGGACGGACTCGATCTGGAGGCTCGCCCGCGTTGGCCGCTCGATCCCGACGCGCCGCCGATGCTGGGTTCCGGAAAACGAATGGCCAAGGCGTGAACGCAACCGGAATCGTCGGTGCCGGCGCCTTCGGATCGGCCCTTGCCTGCGTCCTGGCGCGCAACAACCATGACGTCGTCCTCTGGGGACGCGACCGTCGGGCAATGGCCGAAATCCGTACCAGCCGAAACAACGCAAAATATCTTCCGAACCATCGCATACCTCCCGGAGTTCGGGCGACATCACGTCTCGATGACCTTTCCGGTGTCTCCCGGCTCCTGATGGTCTTGCCATCGCACGCGCTCACCGCCTTCCTGTCCCGGCACGGGCTTCCGGCCGATCGATGTCCGATTGTCCTGTGCGCCAAGGGAATCGACCCGAACGGTTTCAGGCTGCAAACCGAAATCCTCGATACGTTCGCGCCAGAAAGGGCAGCGGCCGTTCTCACCGGGCCAGGCTTCGCGGATGACCTGGCCTCCGGAAAACCTGCCGCAATGACCCTCGCGTGCCAGAATCCGGACGAAGGCCTTCTCTTGCAGAACGCGCTGTCGACACCGGCATTCAGATTGTACCTGTCGGAGGACATCACGGGTGCACAATTGGGCGGTGCGCTGAAGAATGTTGTCGCGATTGCGTGTGGCCTGGCGATCGGATCGGGCCTCGGAGAGAGTGCCCGGGCGGCGCTGGTCACCCGGGGCTGGACAGAAGTCGTACGCATCGGGGTCGCTCTTGGCGCGCATCATCAAACGCTGGCGGGGCTGTCAGGGTTCGGAGATCTTGTTCTCACTTGCACATCACGCCGATCGCGAAACTACTCTCTGGGACTGGCCCTGGGCAGCGGCTTGCGGCCGGCAACAGGCACGACCGTTGAAGGTGTCAATACCGCCCGCTCGGCAACCGGACTTGCCCGCAAGCTCGGAATCGATACACCGGTAATCGATGCCGTCGTCAGAGTCCTGGCCGGCGGGGAATCGATTGGGGATGCCCTCGATTCACTCATGTCGCGTCCTTTGCGTAGCGAGTGGCGGCACGAATCCTGAATGAAAGGAGATTTTGGCGATGGCATATTGGCTGTTCAAATCAGAACCCGGCGAATGGAGTTGGGACGACCAGGTCTCGAGTTCGAATCCCGACGGCGAGGAGTGGGACGGAATCCGAAATTACCAGGCCCGCAACAACATGAGGGAAATGAATGTCGGGGATCGGGGTTTCTTCTATCACTCGGTAGGTGAAAAGAGGATTGTCGGTATCGTCGAGGTCACGGCGGAAGCCCATCCTGACAGCACGACCGATGATCCTCGTTGGGAATGCGTCGACGTCAAGGCTGTCGAACCACTTCCGGTCCCGGTAACCCTGGCTCAATGCAGGGAGACTCCAGAACTTTCGGCCATGGTGCTTGTCAACAACACCAGGCTTTCCGTTCAACCCGTTACCGAAAACGAATGGAAGATCATCTGCAGAATGGGCGGGCTTTAGAACCGTCGAGCCTGGCTTCGAGCCAGCCCACGAGACCGCAGTCCGACGCCCGAATACAGGTCCACCATCACGGCTCAACCGCACCAATCGGTGGCCACCTGGTTTCCCTGTGTTCCAATGACAACTGCAAAGACTCCCGAAACCTTTTCTCGAACAAGTTTGCGATCCCCAATGAAGGGTGCGGGATCGTCTACTTTCTCTGCCGGTTGAACAGCTGCAAGTCCAGGTCACGGTTCCGGGGGGGTGGCAGGGACTTCGCGATCCGCTCGTAGGCATCGCCCATGGCCTCGAGGAAAGAAGCATCGCTCTGCCAGAATTCGGGATAATCCCCGGCCCGTCGCATGGGCAGGACCGAGACCGGCGGTGGCGGCCGGCCCGCCGCCGGATCCCGGGGCAAGGGATTCCCGAGCCAGAAGTCCCGTTGTTCGCCGGGGCCGAGGTCGGGCGGAACGCTGTCCACGACCGGGATCCGGGACTCCCCGAAAGTATCCGCGAGATCAGGTTCGGAGGGAGACACTTCGCTGCCCAACGCCGCACCAAATTCGGATTTTCGGACAGCTTCGAAGAGTCTTTTCCTATCGAGGCCCCGGAGTTCGAACAACAGGAAGGGATCGTAATCGATCATCCTTGCAACCCGATAGTACACGCCGGCGACATGCTTGCACGGATTGGCCCAGTCCGGGCAGCTGCAGGTCGACCGGATTTCCTTTCCGCTTGCGGGCAACAGTCCAACCGGCGCTTCGGTCAGCGCCCTTTCGATGGTCGGGGGCATTTCGCCGAGAATCAGGTGGGTGACCCAGTTGGCATTGTCACCGAGGCGTTCGAGGGCCGCCTTCCAGTGTTTCTGCGCGATCCGGGTGAGCGTGACCTCAACCTTGTAGTAGGGCGTTTCATAGACGCCGAAGTAGTGGTTGATATTTCCTTCGAGGGTCGCGGTCACGCGATTTCCCGTAATGGCGAACTTCACGATCCGGCTGGGTCCGGAATAACTTCGGCCCCGGGCCAGCCGGCCAGGATCCATGAAACTCTCGAGAGCGGCCAGGAATTCACGTCCCCACCAGGTCTTGCTTCGATTGGCCATCACACCTGCTCCCAAATCCTCCCCGGCCGGTCCGGTCCCGTTGGCGTCAACGCCTGTGCCGGTCCCAACGCCAACATCCTCATCTTCGTCGTTCCTGCCGTTTCGTTCGTCAGGCGATTACCGCGTCATGCCTGTCAAGCCGGATCAGGTCCCGGAAGGCGTCATTCCCCATGTCCGCGAGCCATGATTCACCGGTGCCCACCACTTCTTCGGCAAGTTTTCGCTTGGACTCGATCAGGTCGTCGATTCGTTCCTCGAGGGTGCCGAGCGTGACCATCTTGTGAACCATGACCACCTTGGTCTGCCCGATCCTGTAGGCCCGATCGGTTGCCTGGTTCTCGACCGCCGGATTCCACCACCTGTCAAAGTGAATCACGTGATTGGCCCGGGTCAACGTCAAGCCCACTCCGGCTGCCCGCAGCGACAGGACAAAGACCGACGGTTCCGATTCCGGGTCCTGGAACTGGTCCACCATGTGCTGGCGCAGGCCGATCGGTGTCCCTCCATGGAGATAATGGACAGAACCGCCGATCCGGCTCCGGATCAGTGCTTCCAGGGCCCGGCCGACCTCGGTGAATTGCGTGAACAGGAGGACGCTCTCGCCTTCAGCATGAATTTCCTCGAGCATCTCGCAGACCCGGGCAAGCTTGTGCGATCGCGATTCCGAAAATTCGCTGCCGTCCTGAAGATACTGGGCCGGATGGTTGCAGATCTGCTTCAGCCGCGTGAGCGCCGAGAGCATCAGGCCCTGGCGGCCGATTCCGTCCTCTTCGGTCAGCCGCGCATCGATGTCCCGGACGACAGCCTCGTATAGCGTCGCCTGCTCGCCGGTGAGGCTGCAGTGGGTGTTCTGTTCGACCTTGTCCGGGAGGTCGCTGATGATCGACTTGTCGCTCTTCAGCCGCCGCAGGATGAAAGGTTGAACCAGCTCCTTGAGGCGCGCGAGGGCCTTTTGGTCGCCGTTTCGCATGATCGGCCGCTCGAATTCCCTCCGGAATTGCGTCACGTTTCCGAGGAGTCCCGGGTTGACGACGCTAAACAGTGACCAGAGATCAAGGAGCCGGTTCTCGACCGGCGTCCCGGTCAGTGCAACCCGTCGATTCGACGGAATCGCGGAGAGAGCCTTGGTGATGGCGGCTGCCGGATTCTTGACGTTCTGTGCCTCATCGACCACGAGGCGCCGCCATCGGATCTTCTTGAGCAGTTTGCCGTCCAGCCGGGCAACGCCGAACGAAAGGATCACAAGATCGATTCCGGCAATCGAATCCTTCAATTCCTCAAGGGTTTTCGGGCGTCGGCTTCCATGATGGATGCGGGTTTTCAGCGTCGGCGCGAAGCGGCCCGCTTCGCGCTGCCAGTTGCCCAGAACGGACGTGGGCGCGACCAGGAGGGTCGGACCGGCACCGGGATGGGTCGCGCGGTCCCGAAGCAGGGTGGCCAGGACCTGTACGGTCTTGCCGAGTCCCATGTCGTCGGCCAGGCACGCACCGAAACCGAGGCCTTCCAGATAGGTGAGCCATGAAAATCCGCGCAGTTGATAATTCCGAAGGGAACCGGTCAGCGATTCCGGCTGGCCCTGAACCTTGAGCGTGCCAGGCTCCCGAAGCGTATCCATGGCTTGAGCAAGACCATCCTCGAAGACCACTTCCGTTTCCGGGTCAGCAGAAGCCCGCAGCAGGTCAGAGAGGCTGGCCTCTTCCAACCGGGCGTCGGCCTGCCAGAATTCCTCGAGCCGCGCGACTTCCCCGGCGCTGAGTTCCATCCATTGGCCCCGCATGTAAACCAGGCCTTCCTTGGCCCGCACGATGGCTTCCCATTCTTCCCGGGTCATGGCGATGCCGTCGAGGACCACCGTCGGTCGCCACTCGACCACCGTGTCCAATCCGAGGAGCCCGCTCGATTCGGTTCCCGCACCCTCGTCACTTTTCGCGGATCGGGCCGACATCCGAATCCGGAGCCGCTGCTGGCCCGTCACCGTCCACCACGAGGGGACGATGACCCGGAATCCCGCCCCCTGCAGGATGGGGGCGTCCTCACGAAGGAACGCCAACGCCTCATCCCTGTCGAGAAGAACGGAATCGGGGGTGCTGGATTCCATGCCCTCCCAGAGCTTCACGTACAGCCGCGCCGCCTGGCCAAGTTGCAGCAGTACCTCGGCGATGCTCCGGGCAGACCGGCCGGACGTCCAGAATTCCGAGAGCGGAATCATGAGCGAGGGGTCGCTACGCGATGCGAGGAGCCATTCCAGGCGCCACAGGTCCGGTGCGCCAGGCTCCGGATCCGACAGCCGGAAACAGACCCGCTCATCCGCCTCTGCCGCGGACCGGTTGATCTTGTCGCGCCAACGGCGCCATTGCCGCCATTCGGTTTCGGTTACGACGGCATCGGCGTATCTGGCCTTCTCTCTCGCTCCGTAGCGCGAGACCGGATCCGGCAGGGCCTGCCCGGGGAACGGATCCCGGAATCGCTTGAGGGCCGAGGCCGGAAACCGCGTGGACAGGATACGCCGCTGCAGTTCCACCGAGACAAACTGGCGAACCAAACCCCTGGCGTCATGAAGGCACGGATCGGCGTCCGCCACCGCAGGCCTTTCTGTTCGGAGTGCTCTGCCGACACCTGGGATGGCTGACGAAAATGACTCGACGAGGGCTGCAGCGGACTCTCCGGTCAGCTCCCATCCGGTGTGAAACGTAATGGGCTGTGTCTTCCGCTTCGCACGCGTCTTCCGGCCGGATTTAGGCGGCGGCGCCTCGGGAAATATCGCGGGAAGGTATTCGTGACGCCGGATTGCATCGTCGAGCCGGGTCGAGAGTCCGGCCCAGAAACGGAGATCGCTTCCGACCCGGATTTCGGGGAAGTCACGCAGAAAATCGATCGAATCGAGTACGGCTGCCGGGTTCGCAACCGAAAGCCCCTCGATGGCCCACCAACGCCACGCCTCGGGCTCTGCGGCATCCACATCGCGCTCGGCTCGCCATTCCAGTGACGGTGCCGGCTTTTGCGAATCTCCGGGGCCAGGCAAAAGCGCGTGCAATGACATCAGCCGCAGATCCGCTGGTGAGCACGGGAACGCTGTCTTCATCACGTCGAGAAGGGCGCCAAGATCCAACTGGAAAGGATGACATCCCGGTTCCGCGCTGTTTTCGGTCCCGAAACCCTCCGCCCAGATCACGAAACTCCCGCCAATCCCGGCAGGAACCCAACCGCCATGCAAAACACAGCTGCTCAAGGCCATGACTCTCCCCCAACGCGAGTCCGAGACGAAACACCGTTCGCCATCATCCCGCACCGACCGAATTTTTTTCTTCGCCCGAAACCGGTCAACCGCTCATCGGGCATTCCGAGCCATACGCGAGCCCGGCGCGGGTTTCTCTACCACATCGGGATGATAGGGGAATATCAAGGTATACCGTTTTCGCCACATGGCGTGGCATCCGCGATAGTAAAGAACGGGATCTCACCGGGCCGAAAATCGGGTCTGCATGAATGCCGACGGGGGGCGCGTGGCACTGGATCCGGCGCTGTTTTCGGGTTGGACCGTCAGCCCGGTGCGCAGCTCAGGAAGAACTCCTCTGCTCTGCGTGCCACGTACACTTGATTTATTCCGCAACGAGCGCGGCATCCGCTCCCGCCGCCTGGAAACGGCCCAGGTTGCCGTAAAGCGCACGAAGCATGATGCCCCGTGCGCCGTTCATGTCCCGGTCAACGATGATTGTGCCATCCGAGACCGTCTTCGAGCCGCCAGGCTCCTGCGCGACAAAGCCGTCCCATGAACGCGTCCGGCTGGTATAGGCCTCGTTGGCGATGATGAGCCTCTTGCCGTATTTCCGGCACATCCAGGCCAGCTTCTGCCTGAACCGATAATGCGCCAGGCCCAGCATCGAGCGCACGGTCCTCGTCCTGATCTTGCGCTCGGACTTCGCGCTCATGTCCTTCGTCTCGAAGGACGGAAGCAGGATCACATCGAAAGCCCGAACGAGATCGTAGGCAACCCGCCTGTGCAGGTCGTCGACCAGGTTGCGGATGCGGATCGCGAGCTTGTCGATCCGCTTCTGATAGTGGCGCTTCCAGTCCCCGTGCCTCGCCTTCGCGCGTTGGCCGACCAGGCGGTCGAGCCTCAGCAGGAGCGGAAACACCTTGTCGGCATGGAAGCCGTCGCCGTAGCTGGCAGCGTGGTTCACCGCGTATGCGGTCACGAAGGTCCGCACGCCGGGGTCGAGGGCCACGATGGAGCGGACCTGGATTTCGTCCTGCCCGACCGTGGTGATGTGCTTCCGAGCGCAGATGAACCACTGCCCCCGCTCGAGCACGATGGTCGTCAGCTTCCCCCACGCCTCGTCGGGCATGGCTTCGGCCAGGTCGAAGTTCCGCGCGACGAAAGCGCCGGACAGCTTCTGGACGGCAATGCGCTGCCGTATGTCCCTGATGCTGCGGAACCAGAAGCCGCAACGTTCGCCGTCCTTCCGCCGCCGGATCACCGCATCCCGGGTCCTGAACGCCGCGTTGACCGCCTCGTCGCAGTCGGCGGAGCGGAACGCGCCGCCGCGCTCCTCAACCTCCGAGCACGAAGGCGCGGTCGGCCTCGATGAAGCAGGCGATGGCAAGGTTGTCGGCGCGGCGCTGCTGGCGGACCAGTTCGTGCAGCAGCCCAGGGTCCTTCGGGTAGGCCCTGATCTTCCTCGTGCCCTTGACCAGAACGCTTCCCATGGCGGGCGTTGCAGAAGGAAGTGATCCATGCAACGAGGCAACGGACGACGAACTGCCCGGTGAGATCGTCCTCTTCCAGAAGCTCGATGCCTCCTCCCGATAGTTCGATGACGTGCCTGGCGAGGGGGTAGCCCTACCGAGTCATGATAAATGGTGGATGACCACAGGTCATCTGCTTTCCCGCAAGGCATGTCTCTTGCCAGCCTCGAAGCCGGTTTCATAACCGGTTTCACTGCCGATTTCGTGGCCGATCACGGCGCTGGTCAGGCGGTTGTAGCCGGTCCACATGATCTGGTTGCCGGGGTCCGGGTCATGCTTGCGGTCGCGATATCCGCCGAGATGCGCCACCACGGCGACCGCGTCGCCGAGCCGCTGCGGTGTGGCCATGGCATGTTTTCGTGCATAGTCACCGAGGAAGTTCAGTTCCGCATCGGTGAACATCAGGTCGGGATCACAGTCCGGCACCTGGCGTCCGAGCAGGGTCATCAGCATGATGCGCCATGCGATCACCGCATTGATGGCGATGGCCCGTTGCAGCCGGTCTGCGGTGCGGAACAGCAGGTGTTCCACCCGGCAACCGGATTTCAGGACGCGAAAATAATCTTCGATCCGCCACCTCTGGAGGTAGTAGCCCACGATCTCCGCCGCTTCCTTGGCCGAGCCGACCTTGAGCGTGCTCAACAGGTACCACTGCACCGGGGCCTCGTCCTCCGGCGGGTCGGTCTCAACGATGTGCACCCCCGACACCGTGACCGGTTCACCGCCGGGGATCGTTGCCGGCAGGACCACGCGACGGAACCGCAGTTCACACTGCGCCAGACGCTTCCGGCGCATCGGGCGCGCCTTCTTCTTGCTGGACTTGGGACGTGCCGTCAGTCCCGCAATCTCGACCGCGATACGGCCGTCGGCCGCGCCCCCGCCCAAGGTCTCGAACAGCTTCGGACGCGCCTTCCCCAGCACACGGTCATGCTTCGCCCGGACCAGCAATCCGACACGCGGGTTCCTGCGCTGGGCATCGAACAGTTCGTAGAAGTCCGCCTCCCGGTCACAGACGCTGAGCACCCGCGTCTTGCCCCCGACCTCCCGCACCGCAGCACCGATGTCGGCGAAGGCGTCAAGCCAGCGTTCGCTCTTCTTCCGCTTCTCGGCTTCCGGCGTGCGCTTCACCGCCGCGTCGAACCCCAGGCGCAGCACGCCGAGAGGAAGGCCGGTGTCACTCACCGCCAGTGTCGCGTGCAGGTGCAGGCCCAGGGTCTTCGCGCTGGTCTGGTTCCGTCCGATCACCTCGAGACCGTCACAGCCCGGCCGGGTGGCGAAGTTCAGGTCGGTGCCGTCCTGGATGGCCAGAACCGTGCGCTGGCCACGGATGCGGCAGACGGTGCGCTCACGGTGCGGCGCCAGGATGTTCTCTACCGTGACCGCCGATTCCGCCGGCTTCTCGACCAGCCGGTAGAAGGCATTGATCGCCGTGCTGTCGCTGTCCGGGCTGGCATTGATCTTGTGGCCCGGATACGCCGCCAGAAGCCCGGCACTCTTCACAAGCCGCGCAGACAGTCGCCGATCACCCAAGGGAGCCCCTCCGAATTCATTCTCCGCCCAGTCCGAAGCCGACAGGCCTTCCCCCGGCTCGAGAGCCGGCCGGAGCTCCACATGCGGGACCCCGAGTTCCCGACGCCAGCGCCGGTCGAGCGGGAACATGAACACCGTCTTCACCGTCTTGGCGCGCCGCCTCTCGCGGTCCTGCCGGCCACGGCCCGCCGTCCGGCCCACGCAGAGGAAATTGGCCGCCCTCAGGCAGGTGCCATCATAGCCCTCATCGGCGAAACTCTCCACCAGCAGCGGGCGGAAACCGTAGCGGGCCGCGAAGTCCCGGGGCAGGCGCCGCAGGATGCGCCCCAGGACGTGACTGGCCAGGTGCGGACACCGGACCGAAGGCCGGATCAGGAAACGGTTCAGACACAGGATCCGATCAAGTTGGCCGCTCCGCTGGCTGTGCGTCCATGCGATCCAGCGGTCGCGGGCCGCAACCTTGAGCGCCGCAGCCGAGAACCCCGCCGCCCCCAGCCAGCCATGGGCCGAGCCCACCAGATAGCGGAGCTGGCGCCCGGCAAAGGTGGTCATGCCATGGGGATGCTCATGGGCGATCAGCGTGTTCCACAGCGCCCGGTCATCGGACGTGACGACCTCGACAATCGCAAGACCCTCAACCCGGGACAGGGCCGTGGGAACGTCGACCGGATCCGGCACCGGAGCGTCGAGCAGGCGTGGAGTGATGTCGACGCCCCCCGACTTCGGAGCCGGCAGCATGATATCGGGATCGCGCCCGGCAAGGGTCGCAAGCGCATGCAGGCATCCTGACACCTGATGCCGACCGATCGCGTCGACGAAAGAGAATTCCTCACAGACACGGCGACCCAGGGCTCGCCGGCTGTCGAAATGTTCCTGCGCCAGGATCGCGACAATGCGCGCACGCGCCGCAGGGCCGCCAAGCGTGCGGCTGATCTGGGACTGGGCCATAATGGCGCTGGCCTACACCATCGAAACCGCGCCGTCCAGCACAATCTTTCATAACATGGTAGGGGTAGCCCGAGCGGGTGATGCGGTCCGGTGTGGCAGCCACCACATGGACTGCCTCTCCGCGCAATGCGCGTTCCAGTAGGGCGACAAGGCCTCGTCGCCTGAAATCGACTCCGGATCCAGTGTCACGGACAACGCGCCCGTCGGGATGCCGGGCGCGCGGGAGCCGTTCCCCGGTGTCGAGGGAGGAGAACTGCCTGGCGCTGGAAGCACGGGCATGGAGGATCGTGTCGGGTTCGACGGGAACCCGGACCCGGTCATGTCCGCCGGGTGTCCGCTCGCATCGTTGATGGCGCCCCTCGTTCCAGCGTCGGATGGTTTGGGTGGTGAACTTCTCGCGTCCCGCAAGGCATGTCATGGTCATCCACGTCTTGCGCCTTACGGGATGTTCGTGGTTTGTTCAAGGCGGCAAGACTGAAATGTTGCATTTGTTGCTCAGTCGTGTGGCAGAGGTGTCCGAGCGAACTTTCTGCGTTATTGCCACCGATAGCCTGCATTTCATTCTGACGGGCGACATCTGGAACGGCGATGGTGTTGTCGACGCAACCGATGAGATTGTCAGGGCGACAGGCTGACCGTTCCGAACACTTCCGGATGTCGTGTCGGCAGCATCATCGTACCCTTCCGTCCAGGTCGGTTCCGACCCTTAACCGATCGAGGTAGGCCTTATAGGCGAAAGAACGGTCTCGCCTTCGGCCCGTGGTCTCGGCAAGGATGCCGACCTCAACCAGGATGCCGATCGCACGCGTCGCCGTGGGCTTGCTCACATCCACCAAATTCATCGTGGCGGCCACGGTCACGATCGGATGGCGTGGCAAAAGTTCCAATAACCGTAAGGCGGGTACCGTTGCCGATTTATTCGCAAGAACCCGGTTCCGATCTGCGGAAGCGATTGCGAACAGGCCGCGTACCGATGCGATGGCTTCCTCGGAAATGATCGCCACCCCTTCCAGAAAGTAGTCGAGCCATCCTTCCCAATCTCCTTCGGCGCGGACGGCATTCAGGCGGCGATAATATTCTGCCTGGTTTCGCTTGAAGAACAGGCTGAGATAGAGGAGCGGCCTCTCTTGAAGGCCCCAGTGTTCCAGCAGCAGGGTGATCAGTAGACGGCCAATGCGGCCATTGCCGTCGAGATAAGGATGGATGGTCTCGAACTGAACGTGCAGCAGACCGGTCCGGATCAGGCGGGGCAGCGCGTCCTCGCCGTGCATGTATTTCTCGAATTCGCCGAGTAGGGCGGGTAGCTGGTGGTGTGGCGGCGGTACGAAGACCGCGTTGCCGGGTCGGCTGCCACCAACCCAGTTCTGGCTGCGACGCACTTCACCCGGCCATTTGCCGGCCCCCCGAACCCCTTTCATCAGCAGCCGGTGGGTTTCGTTCAGAAGCCGCATGGAAAGTGGCAGTCCGTTTACGTCAGCGAGTTGCCGCCGCGCATAGGCCAGGGCATCAATGTGGTTGCAGATTTCCTCCAAGGCGGGAGATGGCTCGGTTTCTTCGCCAGCATCGTAGTTCAGCAGGTCGATCAGGGAAGCCTGCGTGCCCTCGATCTGCGAGGAAACCACTGCCTCCTTGCGCACGAAGGCATAGACGAACCAGTCCAGAGACGGCACTAACTCTCCCACAAGGTCCAGTCGGGCAAGGGCCTGTTCGGCGCAGCGCAGCCGCTCCGCCAGCGGACCCTCCAGGATTAGCGGAGGTTCCCTCGGCGGTAGAGGATGCGGCACGAAGGCGAAGACCTCCTCATCGACAGCGTCGATGCATTCGAATCGTCCTGTTTCCCTTACCCCCATGCGTTGCCTTTTCCTGTTCGCAAGGTCCGGTCACGTTCTTTCGTTTTCTGTTAAGCACGAATTCTTTACCAAGATGCGCCGTTAGTCAAGAAAACGTTACCAACGTCGGCCGGCTCGTCCGCCATGCTCGTTTACACCCTTTGGGTCGAGCAGCTGTGGCCACGGACGTGCTTAACCGATTTTCCACTCTCTGCGCATTGGATTCGGTGAGCTACAGATGCTTTCGCAGACAGGTCTGAGCGTCCTCCGGCCAACCTGCCATAATCGCCAGCAGAAACCAGACCGTGGTCGACGCAACGATTTTGGCCGTAGACTGCCTGCCGGCTATCAATACCGACCCTGGTGCACAGCAATTTAATTTGACGCTGTGAATTTGGGCTCCGGAATCTTCAGGTGACGAACCTGTTTGATCGAATGTACCGGCACAGACTGAAAACCGTCCAAATTCCTCCTTCGGAGCACGAGCCGAATTTTGGTTGTCGAACAATCGGAAAAGCGGCTACCCGGAGAACCTTTGCGCCTTGTTGTCCATATCGCCATTTCCGACATGTCGTACTGGTTCCTGAAAATCGTGACGGGAACGAACCGCGAGTACTTCGTTGCCGGGTCGCACGAATGTGATCCGGTGGCGCGACCGCCTCCGTTGACTTCACCTAGCCGAATGTCGCAGGTCAGTACCGGTAGTGATCAGGTTTGTATGGTCCGCCCACGTCAACGCCAATGTATTTCGCCTGCTCATCCGTAAGCCGCGAAAGTCGTGCCCCGATCTTTTCAAGATGCATCGTGGCGACCATCTCGTCGAGATGTTTAGGAAGAACATGAACGCCTCTTTCGTACGTGTCTCCCCGACTCCACAATTCGATCTGTGCGAGCACCTGGTTGGTGAATGAAGCGGACATGACAAAGGACGGGTGTCCCGTGGCGTTGCCGAGGTTCAGAAGCCGCCCCTCCGACAACAGGATAATCCGGTTTCCGCCAGGCATCTCGATCATGTCGACCTGTTCCTTGACATTGATCCATCGATGGTTCCTCAGCGCCGAGACCTGGATCTCGTTGTCGAAATGTCCGATGTTTCCGACGATTGCCATGTCCTTCATGTCCCGCATGTGCTCAAGGCGAATGACATCGCGGTTGCCCGTTGCTGTCACGAAAATGTCCGCGGCCCCGACTTCGTCTTCGACCGTCGTGACGTCGTAACCATCCATTGCGGCCTGCAAGGCACAGATCGGGTCGATTTCCGTTATCTTTACCCGCGCACCGGCGCCCCGAAGCGATGCGGCGCAGCCTTTCCCCACGTCTCCATAGCCGCAGACAACCGCAACTTTACCCGCGATCATCGTGTCGGTTGCACGGCGAATGCCGTCGACCAGCGATTCCTTGCAGCCGTACTTGTTGTCGAATTTCGACTTTGTCACTGAGTCATTGACGTTGATCGCGGGAAACGGCAGGCGCCCCTGCTCGTGGAGTTGGTAAAGCCGGTTCACACCGGTGGTCGTTTCCTCGCTGACGCCCCGGATGCAGTCTCTTTGGCGTACGAACCATCCTTGCGACTCTTTCAGGCGACTCCTGATCTGGGCAAAGAGGCACTCTTCCTCTTCCGAACCCGGGGTTTCGATCAGATCGGTCTCACCTTCCTCGACCCGTGAACCAAGAAGAACGTAGAGCGTTGCATCACCTCCATCATCCAGGATCATGTTTGCAGGTCCGGTCCCGAAGGCGAATATCCGGTCGGTGAACGACCAGTATTCCTCCAGCGTTTCGCCCTTGAACGCGAAAACCGGCGTTCCGGTTTCAGCGATCGCCGCAGCAGCATGGTCCTGTGTCGAAAAGATGTTGCATGAAGCCCAGCGAACCTCTGCTCCGAGGGCCTTCAGCGTTTCGATCAACACGGCCGTCTGTATGGTCATATGGAGTGACCCGGCGATTTTCGCTCCCGCGAGAGGAGCCTTGCCCGAATACTCCTCCCTGAGCGCCATCAGGCCGGGCATTTCGGTCTCGGCGATTTCGATCTCGCGGCGGCCGTGCTCGGCCAGGCCGACATCGTGTACAATGTAATCCTTGGGCACGCCTCATCCTCCAGTACCGGCCACCAAGCAGGCCGATGGCGTTTAACAAAGCCAATTTCGGTCGACAAGACATCGGGGCTTTCGGTATCCTCCACCGATTCAATCCCCGGATGGGCCGAGAGCGGAGAACAGAAGGACAATGGCAGCAAGGCCGCAGGCAAGGGTTTGGCAACGAATGCTCTCGGGGCGCCGGCTGGACCTGTTCAATCCATCACCTTTCGACATCGAGATCGAGGACATCGCGCATGGCCTGTCCTTCGTTGCGCGGTGGAACGGCCAGACAGTCGGCGACTTTCCTTACTCGGTCGCGGAGCATTCTGTCTTCGTCGCAGAGATGCTCACGCTGTTTCGGCCACGGGCTGACAATCGCTGGCGTCTCGCGGCACTTCTCCACGACGCGCCGGAATATGTGATCGGGGACATGGTGGGCCCGGCCAAGTCTTCAGTGGGGCCTGGCTACGCCGAAATGGACGAGCGCCTGACAACCGCCATTCATCAGCGATTCGGCTTGCCTGCCAAGCTTCCGGCCGAAATGAAGCGCGCGATCAAGCGGGTTGACAAGCATTCCGCCCGACTGGAGGCTGAACAGCTGGCCGGGTTTTCAAAAGGGGAGGCGGACCGCTTGTTTGGCAAACCCCTTTCGGCAGACTTTCAGGACAGGAAGCTCCAGCCGCGTCCTCCAACCGAGGTCAAGGCCATGTTTCTTGCGACGTTCAACCAGGTGTTCGACGGCTAAAGCCCATGAAGCCGAAATTGATATCCGAAAGCTCGCTTGACGATGTCTCCCGGGTTCCTCGACAGCAATTGCAACAAGTACCTTTTGAATCTTGAGATTTCCCCATGGTCAAAAGGGGCCTGCCTCGTCTCGTGCAGAACCGACAGCGCCGATCCCATTCTCTCCTTAATTGCCGCCACTGGACGACGTGAGCGGTGGACATCTGCGCCAAATGTCATGCCCGCCATTGCTGTTTTTTCCATGGGTCCAAATTTGATGACTTGAACGCGAACGTTCCAGCCATACGATCGATTTCACGAGTCATCGGGGTTGCCGGTGCAAATGCCCTTCGCCGTGCAGATACGCCGACTCCAAACGCCTCATTCAGTATCATTCGTCAAGTTCAGGCTTTGTGGCACGACTTTTGCCGCGTGAATGCGTTGGTTGCAATTCCCAGCCATCATGCAATCAGGTATATGATCCCCGCCCATATCGTCTCTGTCGGCGGCGAGCTTAGGTGAGCTCATGTCAAGACACCTGGATAAGGAAAAACGGACCACGCTCCATCAGTCCCAAGTGTCTCCTGCTGTTCGCGAACGATTTCGACATCCGATACTGAAGGGTTCAAGGCAAATGAACCGATTTCGATCGCGTCGCCGAAAACCACCCTTCGCCTGGCTCACCGTACGTACGCGTTCACAATGGGGTCTCCCGTGGCGGGAGCATCTGTGTTTGGCGTCAATGTCGATTTAGGTCCAAATCCATGATTTTCGATCTGTCATCGGAAAGTTGTCCCTGACTTATCCACAGGTCTGACTGTCAACCGACACCCGGTTCCGGAGCAATGACCGTCCAGTTTCGGTCATCGCGTACGAGCACGTTGGCGAGAATGACCAACTTGCGCATGACCACTGTCAGGGCAACCTTGTGCGCTTTGCCTTCGCCGATCAGCCCGTCGTAGAAGCTCGTCATGTCGGGGTTGAACTGGATCGCGGAGGTTGCGGCCATGTAGAGGGTATTGCGCGGGAGCATGCGCCCGCCCTTGATGTATCTCTGTCCCTTTCGCTTCCCGCTGTCATCGGGATACGGTGCGAGGCCGGCCAGGGCAGCGGCAGCGTGCCGGTCGATGGTGCCGAGTTCCGGGATCTCGGCACAAAGCACGGCGGCGGTGACCGCGCCGAAGCCCTTGATCGACTGCAGGATCCTGGCGCGGCGGGCGAATTCGGGATTGTTCGCAATCAGGGTACGGATCGCGTCCTCGAGCCGGGCGATCTATTGCTCGAACTGCTCGATCATGTGGGCCGTCGCTGCGACCGCTTCGGAGGCCTCGTATTCCCGGTTTGCATTGAGGTACGCGGCCTTGTCCGCGGCCAGCTTCGCGCGTGCCCGGCACAGGTCGGCGAGCTGGAGTTGTTCCTCGCCGAGCGGTTCCGTCACCTCCGGACCCATGACCTGGCCCAGCCATGCCAGCAGGGATGCATCGAGGGGATCGGTCTTTGCCATCTGGCCCGCGGCCTGGGCGAAGCGCCGGGCTCTCAGCGGACTGACCACCGCCACCGGGAGACCGCAGGCGTGCAGGCTCTGGTGCAGTGCCCGGTGATAGCGGCCGGTCGCCTCGACGACGACAAGCTCGACACCGGCCTTGTGCAGCATCGTGCGCAAACCGCGGCGCCCGCCGGCGTCATTCGGGAACTGCCGCGTTTCACCCGTCGGTTCGATGTGGACGTCGAGATGGGCCTTGCCGACATCGATACCGGCGACCACCTCGACCACCTTTTCCTGATTGATATTCTGTGATTTCTGGTTCATGGTCCTCGTCTCATCGTTTGTGTCCCGATACTCCTGTCCTTGCGTATCATTCGGGCCTTGCACCCCCGCATATGTTCAGGACGACCGGGACATGGTGGGGAGGGGCGACCAGGCTCCCTCACGGATCTTTATCCATGGTGGTTTCTCGGTCCGACCCCTCCCCGGCGGGGAAGGTGGCCACCTTCCCCGCGATCCCTGTCCCATGCAAGCACGCAACAGGAATATTCCAATTCAACTGAAGATGATCATTGCAACGCTGCACTTTTCCACAGGTCCGCGCCAACAACAGCTGTGGAAAACTTGATTCAATTCTTTTCATGAATGTTGTCATACAAGGTGGAAACATCAGGCCGTGCCGTCCGACGCTGATGCGGAACCTTTTTGTCACGCTCGTTCTTGCCCTGGTTTTTGCCGTACCGTCCGGCCGCAGCGTCGTCGCCGGCAACGACGCCACGGACTGGTTGCGCCTTGCGATCGAGTCGGTTTGTCCCCTGCCGGAACTGACCGGAATCAATGCGCAAACAGCGATTCCGGGCAGCTGGCTTCTTGAAGAAACCCGCCTTCCGTCAGACCGGACACCCTACAAGGTCATCGTCAACCTTCTGCTTCCCGGACTGGACGAACTCACCATCGAACGGCGGCAATTCAACGGCAGGCTTCGCCAGTTCCAGGTTGCCTTTGCCGCGTATGCCGATGGGCCCCCCCAGCCATCGGTTCAGGCGATTGCCGACGGGAATTGCACAACTCGGTCGGGTCGGTCGATCCGCGAGGCGGACGGCGGGTGGAGGTTTCTCGACCACCTGGAAAGCGATCTCGAGACATTGCGCTGGACCGAGACCCTGCAGGCACCCTGGCCGGACGGGCGCGATCCTGGGGGAGTTCGGGTTGCCTTGGTGGATTCCGGGCTGGCCTACGACCTGCCACAGTTTCGAAACCGCCTGGCCCGCGACGGCGAGGGTACGCCACTCGGATATGACTTCTGGGATCTTGACCCCTGGCCCTACGACGGAGACACGTCACGCGGACCGTTTCTTCCCATACGCCACGGCACCGCTGTCGCATCAGTGCTTGCGAGAGAAGCGCCCGACGCCGCATTGATACCTCTTCGGTACCCTCGCCCCGACATGAACCGGATGAGCGACCTTGTCAGCCACGCAGTTGGTGCGGGCGCTCGCATTCTCGCTTTACCCCTGGGAAGTGGAAAACCCGATGACTGGATGGCGTTAGAGAACGCACTTCGCCAGCATGACGTTCTCGTGATCGTTTCCGCCGGCAACGACGGCATAAACATTGACAATGACCCGGTTTTTCCTGCCGTTTTCACCCATGAAAACATCGTGACCGTAACTTCAGCTGACAGTTTCGGACGCCTCGCGGAGGGTTCGAACTGGGGAGCCGAGAGTGTCGACATCATGCTGCCGGCCGAAAACCTGGATGTCCTCGATTTCAGGGGGGCAAAGGGAAATGCTTCGGGCTCAAGCTATGCTGTCCCGCGTCTGGCGGCGCTTGCGGCGAGGATCCTCGAACAGAATCCCGGTCTCGGCATTGGCGAACTCAGAAATCGAATTTTTGCCCGCGCAACGCAATCTCCTTACGAACGCGAAGCCGTCGTAAGGGCCGGCTGGATTCCTGACCCCTTGTCCGATTGAACAATCTACCGACGAACCGGAGCGGGGGGAGCGTTTTCGATGAATCGCCGTGCCGCCTCGGCCTGACGCGGATTGACCCTCTCGAGCAACCGGTACGCTTTTTCGGCAAGTTCCGGTTCGCCTCCCCAAACGCCGGATTGAATCGCGAACCGCAAGGACTGCGGATCCTCCGGCGCCATCTCCATCAACCACCGCGCGTGGCCCGTCATCTCGTCAAAGCGCCCTGAAAGTTGAAGCGAGACCAGCAACGACATCCGTGCGTTGATCGAATTGGGAACCTGTTCCGCCGCCTGGCCATGAAGCGCGATGGCGCCGTCAAATTCACCGGCATGAGCCATAAGGCGCCCGGCTTCAAGCAACTGGCCATGATTTCCTGCCGCAGCGCAGGTTTCCTGGAGGCGGGTCCGTGCCATGTCCGATGCCGATCGTCCCGCGAAGGCTTCCATCAACCCCGCACAGTCTGAAAAGGCCATGCCCAGTCGGCGGGTCACGTCTGTGGCCGACTCTTCAGTACGCAACGCAAGGAGATCAACGACGTCATCGACCGGAATGGCTTCGAACCGTTCATCGCCGCCGCCCACCGCGATTCCCGCAAACACCCCGCGTTCGTTGACCAGGGCGCCGCCACTCACGCCGGGCTGCATGCGTGAACTCACGTGAAGCCGCCCCAAATCCGCACCTACGGCCGGGCCCGCGATCAACGCACCGGGTTCGAATACCCGCACCTGCCTCCGGGCGACATCGGCGCCAATGGCAAAATAGGTGGCGTCGTTGTCCAGAGGATGGTTGGCGGGATCAAGAATCAACCCGTATGCAGGCAGACCGGACACTTCAAGCAGGACAAGATCGCCCTCGTAGGCCGAAGGGATCACGCGGGCGTTTCTCGGGCCATCCGGCGTGTGAACGATCGCGTCCGGCCGGCCTGCGATGACATGCCGGTTCGTGACCACCAGCTCGTCCCCGATCCTTGTTCCACTGGCAATCGGATCGAAGCCTGAAACAGGGAAAACCGCCTGCCGAACCCGGCACACAGGTCGCGGGTGAGGGCAGTCCGTTTGCGACACTTCCGGCTCAACCCGGTCAGGCGGCTCAGGTTCAACGTCCAGGAGAAGGGCAGCGACAAGCTCTCGACCTTCCCGTACCACCGTTATGTCGACCGGGGTTCCCGGGTCGGGAATTACGGCGAGTGCCGAAACCGCATCCCGCGGTGTCTGAATACGGCGCGACCCGATCTTCAGGACCAGGTCACCGGGCGAGAGACCTGCATCGGCGGCGGGACCGTTCGCCTCGATTGCGATAACCACCGGTGCGGCGACCGACGCCCGGCTTGCCCTGTCCGCGGTACCCAACCGCCAGCCCAGTGATGGATACCTGACCTCTCCATCGGCAACCAGGTCCCTGAAAACCCTCTGGAGGAGCTCAACCGAAACGGCGAAATTGATTCCGATATTGTTGTCGCTGTCGGACGCGAAGATCGCTGACACCATACCGACCAGGCGGCCCTGATCGTCCACCAGTGCGCCGCCAGAACTGCCGGGATTCGCCGCAGCGTCCGTCTGAACGAAATCCTCCACGGCATTGAATCCGGCATTCGTAACGCGCAGAGCGGAAACAACTCCGCAGGTCACGGAAAGACCCAGTCCATATGCATTCCCGATGGCGCAAACCGGTTCGGCAAGTTGCGGAGGGGGGGCGATTTCGATCGGCACGAGTTCGGCTTCCACGCCGAGAACGGCGATGTCGCTTGCTGCGTCCTTCGCGATTAGCTGCGCCGGGAAAATGCGGCCGTCGGAAAGCCTGATATCGATGCGCCTCGCCGGTTCGACCACGTGCCAGGCGGTCACGACATAGCCAGGTTTCAGGATGATTCCGCTTCCTTCCGGTGCGGTGCCCGGTCGGCTTTGGGTTCCTCCCCGGGTACGCCCGGGCCAGGCAGGCAGAACCGAAACAACGGACTTCAAGACATCGGCAGGCAGGGCTTGTGACGGGAACGGTTGAACGCCGAAGAACGCAAGCGCCAACGCTAAGGTCAGATTGATTGTTCGGCACGGCATGTTGATCACGTCAGTTACAGTTCGATCTCGTGCTGATCAGCTTAGCCGCATACCGCCCGGGATGCCATGTGTTGGCAACCTGCCCGGTCGGCACAAGCCGATCCAGTCCGGGTTGGCCAATGCGGGCAAACTCTGTCATTTCGGGGAACCGGACTCGAAGACTTCGCAGTGGTTTTCTTCATCGAGATCGCTGGACATAACAGTGGTTTGGCTCAATCATCTGGCATCCGAATATCCAGGCCATGGCAATGGGTTGCCTACCATTTCCGGTCATATCCAAAGGAGCGCGTGACACACGGCGATCATGAAGGTTTATTCGTTTTGCGCCAATGCCTAGAGGACGAAACGTGTCAAATCGGTCCTCTCTGCCAGGTCACCAAGATTGTCATCGACGAACTTGGCATCAACTGTCACCTTGAAACCCGGCCTGTCGGGCGCATTGAAGCTGAGGTCTTCGAAAACCCGCTCCATGACGGTGTACAGGCGCCTCGCGCCGATGTTCTCGATCGAGCGATTGACCTCGGCGGAAATCCTGGCGATTTCGCCCACGCCGTCCTCTGAAAACTCGACCTCGACCCCTTCCGTCTCCATCAAGGCACTGTACTGCCTGGTCAGGGCATTGTCGGTTTCGGTGAGTATCCGGACGAAGTCCTCTTCCGTCAGCGCCCGGAGTTCGACCCGGATCGGCAACCGGCCCTGCAACTCGGGCAGCAGGTCCGAAGGCTTGGCGATGTGAAAAGCCCCGGAAGCGATGAACAGGATATGATCGGTCTGCACCGGGCCGTACCGGGTTGAAACGGTCGTTCCCTCGATCAGGGGAAGCAGGTCTCTCTGGACGCCCTCGCGGGATACATCCGCGCCCCGTATGTCCGACCGGGCGCATACCTTGTCGATTTCGTCGATGAACACGATCCCGTGCTCCTCGACCGCGCATATCGCCTCGCTTGTGACGGACTCGGAATCGACGAGCTTGTCCGCTTCCTCGCTGACGAGCACATCATGGGATTCGGCAACGGTCATCCGCCGTTGAACCGTCCTCCCGGAAAATGCCTTGCCCAGGATCTCGCCAAGATTGACCATGCCGACGTTGGTGCCCGGCTGCCCGGGAATCTCGAAGGTCTCCAGCGGATTGGACGTGTCCGAAACCTCGATCTCGATCGTCTTGTCATCCAGCTGGCCGCTACGCAGCATCATGCGAAATCGCTCGCGGGTCTGTTCCCGCGAGTCCGTACCGGCAAATATGTCGATGATACGCTCTTCCGCGGCCTCCCTGGCCAGTTCGAGGACTTCCTCCCTCATGTGTCCACGAACCATGATGATTGCACTGTCGACGAGGTCCCTGACGATCTGGTCGACATCACGACCGACATATCCGACCTCGGTAAACTTGGTTGCCTCGACCTTGATGAACGGCGCCTTGGCCAGCCGCGCCAGCCGGCGTGAAATCTCGGTCTTCCCGACCCCCGTGGGCCCGATCATCAGGATATTCTTGGGATAGACTTCGTCCCGGATCGCATCGTCCAGCTGTTTCCTTCGCCAGCGGCTCCTGAGGGCAACGGCAACGGCCCGTTTCGCATCCCTTTGGCCGATTATGTATCGGTCGAGCTCGGAGACGATCTCACGTGGGGTCAAGTTGGTCACACATCAATCCCTTCAACCGGTTTGCCCTGCGGACATCGCCAGCAATTTCATTTTCCGGCGAGTGCCCGGAATGCGCGGCTCGACTATCGGCGGCCCTCGATCAACTCAACACACAACTCGGAATTCGTGTAGACGCAGATATCAGCGGCGATTTCCATGGCTTTCCGGGCGATTGTCTCGGCGTCGTCGCTGCCCGAAATCATTGCCCTTGCCGCCGCGAGCGCGTAATTTCCGCCGGAGCCGATCGCCGCGATGCCGTGCTCGGGCTCAAGCACATCCCCCGCACCCGTCACGACCAGGAGTTCCCGTCCATCCGTCACGATCAGCATGGCCTCGAGATTCCGCAGGTACTTGTCCGTGCGCCAGTCCTTCGCAAGCTCGACCGCCGCCCGGGTCAACTGGCCAGGGCTGGCTTCAAGCTTGGTTTCCAGGCGCTCGACAAGTGTGAAGGCATCGGCCGTGGAGCCGGCGAATCCGCAGATGACTTCCTGTCCGCCGGTTCTGATACGCCGGATTTTCCGGGCAGAGCCCTTGATGACTGTCTGGCCAAGGCTGACCTGGCCATCGCCGGCGACGGCAACCTGCCCGTCTTTCCGGATTCCTATGATCGTGGTGCCGTGCCAACCGGACCGTCGACTGTGAGAAAGTTCCATTGTTTCGGAATCACGCCAGCGAGCGTTCGATTTCCTCGGACTCGAAGATTTCGATGACATCGCCTTCACGAATGTCTTCGTAGTTCTCGAAAGCCATGCCGCATTCCTGGCCGGCCTGAACCTCCCTGACCTCGTCCTTGAAGCGTTTGAGCGTCTTCAACCTGCCTTCGTGAATAACCACATTGTCCCTGAGAAGCCTGACTCCGGCACTGCGGCGCGCGGTCCCCTCATTGACAATGCACCCCGCCACGCGGCCGACACCGGTGATCCTGAAGACCTCCTTGATCGCCGCGTAGCCGATGAACTGTTCCCGAACCTCGGCAGAGAGAAGACCGGATGCCCGGTCCCGCACATCGTCGATCAGGTCATAGATGATCGAGTAATACCTGATTTCGACAGACCTCTGGGTGGCGCGATTTCGGGCTTGCGCGTTTGCCCGGACGTTGAAACCGACAATGTGCGCGTCCGATCCTTCCGCCAGCGCAACGTCGGATTCGGTGATCGCACCGACCCCTGAATGCAGCACGCGCACGTGGACTTCTTCGTTGCCAATCTTTTCAACTGCCTGGGAAATGGCCTCGGCGGACCCTTGCGCGTCCGCCTTGATCACCAGTGGAAGTTCGCGGATTTCCGTCCCTTCCCTGGCACGGGCGAGAAGCTGATCGATCGAAACAACGGTACCGGCAGCAAATCTCCGGTCTTTCGCCTGCTGGATACGGTAATTGACGATTCCTCGCGCTTCCGACTCGCTGGACAATACATGCAACGTGTCACCGGCTACCGGCGTACCGTTCAGCCCAAGGACTTCGACCGGCACCGACGGCCCGGCACTGTCCACCTGCTCTCCACGATCATTGACAAGTGCACGGACCTTTCCCCACTGCTCGCCGACAACGATGATATCTTTCAGTCGAAGCGTCCCTTTCTGAACCAGCACAGTCGCGACATTGCCCCGGTTCGTGTCCAGCTTCGCCTCGATGACCGCGCCTTCTGCGCGCCGGTCCGGATTGGCCTTGAGTTCGAGAATTTCGGCCTGGAGGGAAATCGCCTCAAGCAGGCGGTCGAGCCCCACGCCCGTTATTGCCGAAACCTCGACATCAAGGACATCGCCCGACATTGATTCGACGACGACGCCATGGCGCAGGAGTTCGGAGCGGACCTTTTCAGGGTCGGCTGCCTCCCGGTCGATCTTGTTGATGGCGACGATCATTGGCACGCTTGCGGCCTTGGTATGATCGATCGCTTCCACCGTCTGCGGCATCACTGCATCGTCCGCGGCAACAACCAGGACGACAATGTCGGTGACCTGGGCACCGCGTGCGCGCATCGAGGTAAAGGCGGCGTGGCCAGGTGTGTCGAGAAACGTGATTCTGGAACCATCGGAATCCGAGACCTGGTAAGCGCCGATGTGCTGGGTAATTCCCCCTGCCTCGCCCGAGACGACGTTGGCATTCCGGATTGCGTCCAGGATCGACGTTTTCCCGTGATCGACATGGCCCATGACGGTCACGACCGGCGGACGGGAAACCAGGGATTCCGGTGCGTCAACCGCCGTCTCGATCGCATCTTCGACATCTGCATCCGAAACCCGTGTGGGGGTGTGTCCGAATTCCTCGACGATCAGTTCGGCAGTATCGGCATCGATCGCCTGGTTCTGGGTCGCCATGATTCCGTTTGCCATCAAGGCCTTGATCACCGACGCCGACCTCTCCGCCATGCGATTGGCGAGTTCCTGAACCGTGATGGCTTCCGGAATCTGGACATCTCGAACGATCTTTTCACGTTCCTTGTGTTCCGATCCCATGGTCTTGCGGCGCTCCCGCGCCTGCGCACGGCGAATTGACGCAAGCGAACGTTCCCTGCCTCCATCGCCAGAAAGTGCCTGAGCAATGGTGAGCTTTCCCGATCTGCGCGGTTTGTCCTGCCCCCGGCCGCGAGCCTGGCGCCTGCGCATTTCATCGTCCGGTTTCTCGCTTCGGCGAGGCGTTCCGCGTGCTTCTGCCGTGCCCTCGGTCTGGACCGGGGCGACAGGGGGCGTTGCCGGCGTGCGCTGGGGTTTTTGCGGACGCGCGGGCTTTTCCCTCGCTCTTCGCGATTCTTCCTTCCGTTCCCGGATCCTGCGTTGAACTTCCTCGTTTTCGCGATCCTTCGCGATCTTCTCCTGCTTCCTGAGTTCCCGCTCAACCTCCCTCTTTTGCTCGTCTTCGGCCTCGGAGCGTTTCCGCTCCTGTTCCTTCAACTTCTCGGCCGCCAGCGCCCGCATGTATTCTTCCTTCTGCCTCCGCTCGGTGTCCGGAAGTTCATCGACGGCAGGGGCGGGAGGATCCGGAATCGTCTGCTGCACTTCCGCCACGGGCGAGGGTGCAGGCGGAGGAGCGGGCGGAGGAGGAGGTGCCGGGGGAACAGGCTGCGGGGGGCGGGAGCCCGGCTTGTTGATCTGGCGCCGCCGCTTGGTCTCGACGACAACCGATTTCGTGCGGCCGTGAGAAAAGCTCTGCTTCACGTGGCTTTTCTCGGAGCCGCTTCTCAGCGTCAGCGGTCGTCTGGGCCTGGAGCCAGTCTTGTCATTATCGGTCATGCGTCGATTCAGTCTCTTCCTGTTTATCCGGCACACTCGCAGGTTCGGCTCCGCGAAAACGACTCAGGCGGCGCGCATCTGTAACGATCCTGTCAGAAAGTCCACCCTTCGCCATGGCGGCATGTATCACACGTTCGCGCCCGAATGCCAAACCCATTTCGGCTCCCGAGAGACATCCGAACAAGGTTCCCGCAGCGGCATGTCCGCGTGATCCCGGAAGCCTGGACCGTTCACGCGCCGAGCCATCCGTCGCCTGAAACAGGATCGCGGCATGTCCGGATCTGACCAGCGCGCGGGTCTTTTCGAAACCGGACACGGCTTTCCCCGCCTTCCTCGCCAGGGCGATCAGTTCGATGACACGGGCGGAGAGTATCGCGTCGACGTCATTCACCAGTGATGGCGATGCTTCGACCGCCATCCGTGCCGCCCGCGAAAACAGCCTTCGACCTGCCGCCCGTTCCACTGCTGCCGCGTCCGGGGAAACCCAGATTCCCCGCCCTGGCAGATTTCCCCGTACATCCGGGATGATCGTGCGGTCCGGACCAACGACGAATCTGATCAGTGACGATCGCGGCGCCAAGATTCCGGTGACGATACACCGCCGCCTGGGGCATTCTCGATGTTTCTTTCTTCCACCGCGGGACATGCCGGCAGTTTCTCCATTGCGCCACGGTCCGAATCTTCAGCCGGGCTCGGGCGAGCCGGGTTCGTCATCCTGGACATCGTCCATGGCCATGGCGGCGTGGTAGTCCTCGCCGGTGACGATTCCAAGCTGATACCTGGCTCCCATCACGAGCCTGCGCGCCTCGAGCATCGTCACGTTGAAATCTTCCAGCAGACCCTCTTCCCGTTCGCCATTGTCACCTGGTCCGGCCGTTTCGCCCGCGAGTTCCCAGTCGGCAAACGTGGCGAATTCCCTGAGGGTCTTGACCCCGTTCCGGGCGAGCGTGATCAACATCTGAGGTGTCAGCCCGCCAAATTCGATCAGGTCCTGCTCAACCCCGAGCGCGACCGCTTCCTCCAGGGCTTTCCGGTTGACCTCTTCGAGGTATTCCACAGCCCTCGCCTGCAACTCTTCGGCCGTGTCCTGGTCGAATCCCTCGATCGCCACGAGTTCTTCAACCGAAACATACGCAACCTCATCGACCGAATTGAATTCTTCCGAAACAAGCAGCTGGGCGACCACCTCGTCGATATTCAGCGCGTCCATGAACATCCTTGTACGTTCCACGAACTCTGCCTGGCGCCGTTCCGATTCCTGGCCCTCGGTCATGATATCGATGTCCAGCCCGGTGAGTTTTGACGCGAGTCGCACGTTTTGGCCCCAGCGCCCGATCGCGAACGACAGTTGATCGTCCGGAACGACAACCTCCACCCGCTTCGATCCTTCTTCCATGACGACCTTGGTCACGATGGCCGGCTGAAGCGCATTGACGAGGAATGTCGCTGCGTCGCCGTTCCAGGGAATGATGTCGATCTTTTCCCCCTGGAGTTCATTCACCACGGCCTGGACCCGCGACCCCCTCATCCCGACACAGGCGCCGACGGGATCGATGGAACTGTCGTACGAAACGACACCGATCTTGGCGCGTGATCCCGGGTCGCGTGCCACCGCCATGATCTCGATGATTCCGTCATAGATTTCAGGCACTTCCATGCGAAAGAGCTCCGCCATGAACTCATTTGCGGTTCGTGACAGGAAAATCTGCGGACCGCGGGTTTCGGCCCTCACGTCGCGAATGTACGCCCTGATCCGGTCGCCGATCCGGTAGACTTCCCGGTTGATCAGCTGGTCGCGGCGGAGGACGGCTTCTCCCCGGCCGATGTCGACGACGACGTTCCCGTATTCTTCCCGCTTGACGATTCCATTGATGATCTGGCCCTTGCGGTCCTTGAATTCCTCGTACTGCCGTTTTCGTTCCGCTTCCCGGACAAGCTGCAGGATTACCTGCTTGGACGCCTGGGCTGCAATTCGCCCCGGGCGAAGCTGCGGCAACTCCTCGGTCACGATATCGCCGGGCTTCGGGTCGTCGAGAAAATTCCCGGCATCGCTGACGCTGATCTCGAGAAAACGGTCTTCAACATGTTCCACCACGGTACGGGCACGCGTCAGCGACGACTCACCCGTTCTACGATCGATTTCCGAGCGAATGTCGAGCTCGGCGCCATATCGCGCCCTGGCCTCGCGAATCTTCGATTCCTCGATCGCCCTGAAGACTTCTTCGGGATCGATGAGCTTTTCGCGCGCAACCGCATCAACGATCTGCAGCAATTCAAGCCTGTTCGCACTCGTCGTGTTCATTTTTCCTTCTTCCTGTCACCGGCGTTGCCGCCATACTGGAGTTCGCCTGACCGTCCGCGGGATGCACGCGGGCCGGTTTCACCGGGCTTCAGCGCGTTCCGAATGCCGTCGTCTCCCTGGCGCAGGCTCGCACGCGCCACCATGTTGAAGTCGAGCCCGATCGTCCCTTGCGGTATCTCGAAGAGGATCTCGTTTCCCCGAACGCCCCGGAGAACCCCCCTGAATCTTCGTTGTCCGTCGATCAATTCCGTTGTCTCGATCCTGGCGTCGTAACCGGACCAGGTGTCGAAATCCCTGAGACGGGTGAGCGGGCGGTCAATTCCCGGGCTGGACACCTCGAGCGTGTATTCTCCTGCCACCGGGTCTTCGACGTCCAGCAGCGTCGATATCGCGTTCGAGATCCTGGCGCAGTCATTGACGTCGATTCCGCCATTCGGTCGATCCGCCATGACCTGAAGCCTCGTCGCACTTCCGCTCATGAGCCGGATGCGGACAAGTTCGAATCCCATGTGTTCCACTGCCGGCGCAACGATTCCGGCGATGCGCCGTTCGGCCGCATTGCTGGCAACCAGTTCAAAATCCGCCATCGTGCCCAGACAACAAAAAACGGGCCGCGGCCCGTTGGAATCTCTTTCTCTGGAAGTCCGGGTTTGGACGCCGGTCAACCGCTGTTGTTGTCGTTTATCGACTCCCCGCTTTCACTGTCAAGCCGGAATCGGCTCTCAATCCGGAGGAGTTGGCGGGGTGCAGGGAATGATCTCCGGCCGCTTTTCCCCGGATCGACAGTCAGCGGAACGAATCGTGGTACTCGGGGTTCGGACGCTTGTCGGTCGCTGATGATATCCGGTTCGACATGTTGAAAAAGCCAACTACGGCGGCGATATCCCAGATGTCGACGTCCGAGAAGCCGGCATCCCGAAGAGCCTGCCGGTCGGCTTCCTCGATCTTGTGGCTCTCGATGGTCACCTTCGCCGCGAAGTCAAGCATTGCACGCTCCCTCGGGGACAAGGGAGCCACCTTGTAGTTCATGACGAGCATCTCACCGAGCTCGGGATTCCCGGAAAGTTGGCGGACGGCCGCGCCGTGCGCAACGAGGCAATAGTAACACCGGTTGAGCGACGACACGACGACGGCAATCATTTCCCGTTCCAGCTTGCTCAATCCCGAGTCTGCCAGCATCAGCTGATTGTACATACCGGTAAAGCCGTTCAGCTTGTCGATGTCGTGCGCATACGCCTTGAGGACATTCGGAACGAACCCGATCTTCTCGCGGCAGAGATCGAAATACTTCCGGGTCGCCTCCGGCAACGGATCGACCGCCGGAAGTTCAAGTGCGGTTATGTTGTCTTCTTCCATTGCCTTTCTCCCGTTCAACCCGGCCGCATCCGGTAGTGATAATTTCCTCCCTGGATCATTCCAAGGGAGCGATACAGTTTTCCGGCAGTCACGTTCGCCCTCGTCACGGAAAGGGTCAGGAACCGGGCGGACCGCCGGCAGGACCAGCCGGCGGCGGCGGCCATCAGTTGCCGCCCCATTCCCTTCTCGCGGAATCGCGGCAGGACGTACAGGGCGTGCACCATCGCGATTCCGTCGTGAATCGCAACGAATACGGTTCCTGCCGGTTGATCGTCCTTTCGGCCGAGAATCCAGGTCCTGGCACCATTTACGCGCTTCATCACTGCCAGTCGTGACGGTCCGATTCCACCCTCGGCCCAGATGCGTGCCTGAATTGCCAGGGGCAGATCGCCAAAAACGGCATCAGGTCCGTTGGGTTCCCCGATCGCAAGTTCGCCCGGATTCCCCGAATAGAAAATCACCGGGTCCACGATTTCGTATCCCCTGTCGCAAAGCGCGTCGTCCAGCCCTGCCTCGCCCTGTCGGACCATGAACAGGGGCGGTTGCCCCAGCCGGCCCATTTCTTCTTCGGCCGCCCCGATATCCGGCAGGCGCCGGCCATCCGGAACCACGGAGGTTGCTGCCGACGCGCGCTTGCCCCCACCCCGGCCTTCACGAATAATCCAGCCATCGCGGGTGTACCTGGCCGCTGCCGGCCAGCTGGATTCGAGTGTCCGGAACAACGCTTCGGCCGGAGGTACGTTTTCCGTCATTGTTCCCGGGGAACGGCAAGCCTGCGGACCCTGGCACTCGCCTGGCGGACGCTCGCCTGATCGGTTCCGCGAACGACAACGTTGCTGCCGGGAATTCCGTCCCCGTAGTAGGGATAGGAGCCAATCGATACCTGCGGAAAATCACGTGCAATCTTGCCGAGGTCGTTCGCGATTTCACCTTCCGGACGTTCGATCCGGACTGACTTAGCGAGGAGCGGTTGTCCGCCATCAAGACCGGCGAGCAGACCTCCGAGCATGGCCTCGAACACGGCGGGAACGCCTGCCATGACGTGAACGTTTTCGATGGAATATCCCGGAGCACCGGAAACCGGGTTCGCGATGAGATCGGCACCATCAGGGATGCGCGCCATGCGGCGCCTCTCGGGATTGAGATCCTTTCTTCCTCCGGGATACGCTGTAATCAATGCCTGAAGAGCGTCCTCCCGGACGTCAAGCGCAACGCCGAATGCACGTGCAATCGCATCGCTCGTGATATCATCGTGGGTTGGTCCGATTCCGCCACTTGTAAACACGTGATCGTAGCGACTGCGCAGCTGGTTGACTGCCTCCGAAATGCTCGCCACCGTATCGGGCACAACGCGAGCTTCGCGGAGGTCGATCCCCACTTCGGACAATCGTCTGGAAAGCACGTGCAGGTTGCTGTCCCGCGTTCTTCCTGACAGGATTTCATCGCCGATTACCAGCATCGCGGCAGTCGGATTCGGCATCGGTTCCACCTCCAGGGCAGTGATAACGCCTCTCCGGCACGGGGCCGTGCCAACCGCGGGGCACGCGGTTGTCACCCATCGAATCGGTTTCTATGATCACCGGATGAAATTCCAGAGATCACTGATACCTGGTGTTCTCGAGCGCAGGTATAAACGGTTTCTCGCGGACGTCACCCTCGAAGACGGCACGAGCGTGACCGCGCACTGCCCCAATCCCGGCTCGATGCTTGGACTGGCTGAACCGGGTTCAAGGGTCTGGCTCGAACCCAATGACGATCCTTGGCGAAAGCTCCGTTTCAGCTGGAAGATCATCGAGCTCGGTGACGGGCAACTCGTTGGCATCGATACATCGTTGCCGAACCGGTTGATGGCCCATGTGCTCGGGAACCGGAAGCTCCCGGAACTGTCTGCCTACGGTTCCGTCAGGCCCGAAGTCAGATACGGAACTTCGAGCAGGGTGGATTTTCTGCTGAGCGAACCTGGCCTGCCCGACGCTTATGTCGAAATCAAGAACGTGCATCTTTGCCGCGAACCCGGCCTGGCCGAGTTCCCTGACAGTGTCACGGCGCGTGGAACCCGCCACCTCGGTGAGTTGTCGGCGGTGGCACGTGAATATCGTTCCGTCATGGTTTACATCGTGCAGCGAATGGACTGCCGGTGGTTTCGGCTGGCGGCGGATATTGATCCGGCCTACGCCCGGGCCTACGACGCGGCACGAACGGCAGGAGTCGACATGCTCTGCTATGGAACGGACATCTCGACTCGGGCTATATCGCTCGGCCCGCGCCTGTGGATTGATCCTGAACCACAGTGCAAGGACTGATCCTGAACCACAGTGCAAGGACTGATCCGATTGCCGAAAACGCTTCAAGTAGGGTGGCCGAGGTGAAGGAACCGGGACAACGCGAAACTCCGAGACCGCGAGTCACCCGCTCGGGCATCCCCATACATGTCCCTGATGATTTCGCGGGCATGCGCAGGGCGGGGCGGTTGGCTGCCGAGGTCCTCGACATGATCGCCGGGCACGTGCGACCCGGAGTACGGACCGATTACCTGGACACGCTGTGCAAGAACTTCATGCTGGAACGCGGAGCCGTGCCTGCAACGCTCGGCTACCGCGACTATCCGAAGTCGTCCTGCATCTCGATCAATCACGTCGTCTGCCACGGAATCCCCTCCGAAAGGCGGCTCCGCAATGGCGACATTCTCAACATCGATGTTACCTGCATCCTCGATGGCTGGCACGGCGACAGTTCACGCATGTACATCGCCGGAAAAGCCGGAAGGAAGGCGCTCAGGTTGATCGAGGTCACACATGATTCGCTGATGCTGGGACTCGAGCAGATTCGACCAGGCAACACCTTCGGAGACATCGGAGCGGCGATTCAGTCACACGCCGAATCCAACCGATGCTCTGTCGTTCGCGACTTCTGCGGGCACGGCCTCGGGCGGGTCTTCCACGCACCGCCCAATGTTCTCCATTTCGGCAGGAAAGGCACCGGGGACATTCTCGAAGAAGGAATGTTCTTCACCGTCGAGCCGATGATCAACGCAGGGCGCCCGCAGACAAAGATCCTGTCCGACGCCTGGACCGCGGTTACGCGCGACCGATCCCTGTCCGCACAGTTCGAACACAGTGTCGGGGTCACCGCCGATGGATGCGAGATCTTTACCCTCTCGCCAAAGGAACTGTTTTTCCCGACCTGGGCTGACTCCGCCTCAGGGAATTCACGCTCATGAATCCGAAGACCCTGACGCACGGAAACGAATTCGGTCTGCCTGGCGGCACGTGCTTTCGGAGACGAGACTCGTTTGCGGAAAACCCGGCATGCTGAACCTGTCCGGCCGGCGTTGAACCCAGTGGAGGCGCGTCGAGCGTCTCCGTCATTGCGCTGGCCACCGGGGATCGCTCACGGGAAACCGGGCCGGGCCGACACTGTCCGGTCGACGGCACCGTACCTCCTTACCCGGGCCCCGCGACCGCGCCGGCCCGCAGGATTTCATCAAGCCCGTGGAACGGGTGGCCGGATGCGGATGCTGAAACAGTATCCGAAACGGGATGCCGTCATCTCGCTTTTCGGCCGCTCAACAGGTCTCCGGAATCCGCGGACTCGTCCACCGGATCGGCCGGTATCGCATTACTTCGCGCTGATCATGTCCCCGGGAAGTGGACGCTTGACGAAATAATCGGGGTCGGTCAGCTGCTTGCGAATGGCCGGGATCATCTCCGCATAGCAGGCCCAGACACTGGGATACGACGGTGGGCATTGATCCTTTATCGCCTCGTGCATCGCGGGAAGCCGATGAAACGGCACCATCGGAAACATGTGGTGTTCAACGTGGTAGTTCATGTTCATGTACAGGAACCGGAAGACCCGGTTGGTGTGGAACGTGCGGCAATTCTGACGGTGATCCATGCAGTCTTCCCTCAGCCCCGCGTGTTGCGTGATGTTGAAGAACTGCGGAAAAAACCCGCCGTAGAAGCGAGGAGTCACCACCAAGAGGATCGGAAGCCACGACTGCCAGATCACCGCTGCACAGACCGTTGCCACGAAGACCATCACATAGGCACGCGAGTTCCATACCACCTTCCAGCGTTCTCCATCGGGAATGAAGTGCGCGCCGTCGCCTTCGATCCGGCCAAATGCATGCTTGACGATGTTTCTGATCTGCACCCAACCCGAAACAACAAAAAAGAAGTCGAGAAAGAGCTTGGCCACGTCGGCAGGCGCCATCACCGCAATTTCGGGGTCGCGCCCAACGTGAAGCGTATCGGTGTGGTGCCGCGTATGGCTCCACCGCCAGTAATAGGTTTCATGAAGCGTCATGAACCCGTTGAGCCAGTAGAGCGCATCGTTGAGCCATTTGGTCCTGAATGGCGTGCCGTGACTCGCCTCGTGGGCCTGATGATCCGACATCGAGTACATCACCCCGTAGATGAGGAGAAACGGAACAGTCCACCATGTGCCCCATGTCAGCACCGCGCCGGTACCCGACCCGATCAGCAGAACACCCCAGATGCCAAAGTGAATCGCGGCCTCCCTGTCCGTGCGCCGCATCAAGGCCTTCATCTGCTTTCTCGGAATGGTCGCCGAGAACCATTGGTCTTCGACCTCGTCCTCGAACTGGTCGTCCTCGAGCGAGCGAATGTTGTCGGCATCACCGACGAGTGCATAACTTTTCGTAACCGTCGCAGTCATAACACTGTTTCCTGAAGCCTGTTGCCAATTCGGGCGCAGCCCGGATTGTGAAATTATAGGAAGACGGACAACCTTCGTCAAAAACAACCAGCATCGTGTCACAGTGATCTTGAATGCCTGGCCCATCAGTGCCGAGAATCCAGATGCTCAAGGTTGTGCCGGGTTATTTCCGACCAACCGGTTTCGGTCGAGATCAAGAACTATCTGTTTCACGGTCAGCTGAGCGACACGGAATCGTCCCTGTATATCAACTTCGGCGGGAGGCTCGAGGTTGATCCTTGTATCGGCCTTGGTGGAAGGCCAGTTTCTGGCCCCGTTTTGTCGAAACCGGCGTGACAGGAAGGCGGGTCGTAGCATTTCAATTCGTTACTGTAAGCCATGCGTCCGGCACACATCATCGACGATCCGGGCGATATCAAACGTTGAACAAGCAGGACAGTCCTTTGAGTGTCCTTTTGCACTCAACTGAAGCTGACCCCTCGTTGGTCCTCCAAGATAGCACAACAAAAGTGTTGCCTTTTCTTTCGTGAAGCATATGTTTGTTCAGTACTGATGCCACCGACTCTGCGGGGTGCTGTAGGTCATCGGTTATTCAAATTGTCCAAGAGATTCACTGGAAAATCAAAGATGTACGGATTTGCTGAACAAATATTTCGGTTCAAGGGAGTGACCGATGAACGCAAACCAATTCAAGAGGAGGCTGAAGCGCCAGGGATGCTCGTTCGAGACGCATGGAAAGGAAGCGGCCACCTCACCGTCCGACGAGGAAACCTAGTTTCGCAATTACCCATGCATGGCTCGAGAAAAGAACTTGGCCGTGGGCTAATCGCCAAGATCAAAGAAGACTTGAAACTGGAGTGATGCCGTGCTGTCCTTTACGATCAATCTCCAGGATGATGACGGCAGGGTTTTGGCGACATCGCCGGATTTTCCGGAACTCACGACCTTCGGCGATGACCGGCGCGAAACGCTAGCCCGATCTGTATCAGCTCTTGAGGAAGCCATAGCCGCGCGCATGCACGGCAACCAGGATGTGCCGGATCCTTCGGCGGGCGATGTCTGTGTGGCGTTGCCAACGCTCACGGCTGTGAAGGTTATTCTGTATCAGGGAATGCGGGAACAGAAAATCGGCAAGACCGAGTTGGCACGGCGACTTGGCTGGCACCTTCCACAGGTGGACCGAGCACTGGATGTAGAACATCACTCACGGCTTGACCGGATGGACAAGGCGCTAGGTGCCATCGGGAAGCGGTTGGTCGTGGAGGCGCGGGAAATCACGGGATAGCTGTAGCGACCTGCAGTCATCGGGCAGAGCCCACTTCAATTTCGAAAAGATCAATACGGGATGCGCCGTACCCGGGACACTTTCCGGACTTCCTGTAGGTGCCCAAAGACAAGTGTCTTTCCGGTTCGAGTGTCATTTGGGCGATCCCGCCTTTTGCACGGTGGTAGCGAGTTCGCCGATTCTCTCGGCGACCAGCATTCCCTTGAGGACGCGGCGGATTTCGGGCATACGGGAATCAGCGAGATTGGCCAATGTCTTGGAGCATCCGTAAGCACGGAAGCTCTGATAAACTTCGCAATCGAGTTTGTGGTTGCGCGGATACTTCGGGACCTCCTCGCATTTTTTTTGGGAATCAGCATGTGCTCCCGTGGTCTACATTCGCATCCGATCCCTCTTCCCGACCGGTTTTCTTGACGAACGCGGGAACGACCGTCCCGATAAAATCCGCGCCCGGGCCACGAGGATAGATTCCGCCATGCACCCGGTGGTGCCAGCAAATTCCGCAGTCTGCTCCTGGATGATCTCCTCGAGATTGACGGCTGGTATCGCCAGTGCGTTGGAAATGCTCGTCCGCATCTTTGGGAAGCCACAACCGAACTGTGTTGGCCCTGCCGAATGTAGATCCGTTCTACGTTGCCGCAACTGCAGACCAATCGATCTTGAGACTTTGGTCCAGGCAGCGGCAGCTTGCCGTCGCTTTGCTGACATGACTCATGGCCCCCTTGCATTGTGCTCGACATCTACCCAGTGCTTGTTAACAGGCAACGATCTGGCCCGTCTTTCGATGTCCTCAAAACGCATCGGCTTGAAGTCCCAGACATCGACACCAACATTGACCGAGTTGCGCGACCCGAGCCAGTTATTGTGGACGTGTCCGAAAATCTGGAGCGCACCCTGGCGTGCGCGGTTCCAGGTGATCATGGGATAGTGGCAGAGCGTTTGTGCCCGTTTTTTTGGTCCGTCCCGGACCTCGGCGAGATGCGAAACGCTGTCCCAGGGGAGGTCCAGTGTTTGTTCCAGGTCGTGGTTCCCGATGACCAGGTGTTTTCGCGCGCCGGGGAGTTGGCCGAATAGGCTTTCAAGATATGGTGCGTCTTTGGCCTTTGGTCCGAACGCGAAATCACCGACGATCCAGAGATCGTCCATGGATCCAACCCTGGACCACAGGTTCTCGATCAATACCGTGTCCATGTGACCTGAATCGCGGAACGGCCGGTCACAGAAACGGATGATGTTCTCATGTCCGAAGTGGATGTCTGCCGTGTACCAGTTCGTCATTGTTCTTTTCCTTCAGGCGAGGCACGTGCAGACGGTCTCGGACGGGAACCGGATCGCGATCATCCCGGCGAACGGCGCGAGTTCGCCTGCCATTTGCGGGCGCTCGTGTTTTACCGGCCCGGGAATGCGGAAGACCCGATTACGTCACGAACCCGAATCCGGGAGCCCGAACCTCTGAAATCGAAACCGCGTCGTCTGACGGTATTCGCTTTCGGGCACAAGAATTGCAGGCGGAAAATCGGGCCTGTTCGGGCTGTCAGGCCAGCATTGCGGCTCGAGGGCAACACCGGCGTGTGGACCATACGGCGATCCTTCAAGGCCGGGACGCCGCGTGGATGTCATGGCTCCGTGGCAAAGCTGCAGGCCGGGTTCCGTGGTTTCGATTTCCATTTCAAGGCCGGAACCGGGTCCCTTGAGCAAGGCGACCGGCCGGATCGGTTGCTGGTCCCGGGACAGGCAGAAATTGTGGTCATGGGGAAACGGAATCCCGCCCTCAGCGAGCGGGCGAAGCGAGCGAAAATCGAATGGCGTCGATTCAACCGGCAAGACGGCGCCGGTCGGAATCTTGTCGGTGTCCAACTCCAGGTAATGCTCCGCATCGACCCGAAGCTCGTGATCCAGGACCGTTTGCGATCCGTCCAGGTTGAAATAGCTGTGATGGGCGAAGCTGCACGGCGTCGCCGAAGTCGTAACCGCGTGGAATTCCAGTTCCAGGACCATTGGCGGGATCACCCTGTAGGTCAGCGTGACATCGAGCGTCCCGGGGAATCCCATGTGACCGTCCGGAAGCCGGTCCGCGAGCGAAACATGTGTCCTGCCGTGGTCGATGATCCGCCAGTTGCGGGTCGCAGAGCCCTCCCGTCCTCCGTGCACCGTCTGACGCCCATGTTCATTGCGGTCGAGGTGGATCAATCGCCCGTCAACCCGTACCTGCCCGTTCGATATCCGGTTGGCGTATCGCCCGACCGTCGCTCCGAAACAGGACGGATTCTCGATGTATCCGTCAAGTTCCGGAAAGCCGAGAACCACCGGATGGTCCACAGCCGAAAGACGAAGGTCCTGAACGGCTGCACCAAGGGTGATGATCGACGCGGAAATGCAGTCCGTACCTATGAATGCGCGCCTGACGGAGTCACCGTTCCCGAGAACTCCGAAACTCTGCGTCACCGGACAATCCATTTTGGACTCCCGTCGTGGCCCATTCCGACGTTGTCGACAGGCGGCATTCGCGTTCCCCCGTGATTCAAGGGCCTCACCACGGGGTCCGCGGATCGTGATCCGTTGCCACGCGATTTCCAGGATCACGCCGCCTGGAGATCAGCCGGTCGCGACAACGCCCCCGTCAATTGCCAAGACCTGGCCGGTCATCATCCGGCTTGCGGATGACGCCAGGAACAGCACGCCTCCGACGATGTCGGTCTCGACCAGATGTTCCTTGATGCACTGCCGCGCAAGATGGCTGGCGAGCGACTCCGGGGTCGCCCAAAGCCGTTTTTGCCTGTCTGTCAACACCCAGCCAGGGGCGATGGCATTGACCCGAATCCCCGCACTTCCGAAGTCGCGCGCCAGGCCGCGCGTCAGCCCGGTTATTCCCGAATTGGCCGCCACGTAGCTCGGGTATCCGCCGTTTCCGATCATGTAGGAAATCGATGAGAAATTGATGATGGAACCGCCTCCCGCCTCACGCATTTCCGGTATGACCGCCTGGCAGGTGAAGAAATAGGGCTTGAGATTGACAGCCTGGGACGCATCCCAGAATTTCTCGGTCACGTCCTCTGTCCTGTGCCGCTGATCGTTTGCGGCATTATTGACCAGGACCGTAATCGGCCCCTGGGCCGCGGAAGTTTCCGCGATCGCCTTCTGCAGTGCCCCGATGTCGGTAACGTCGCAACGGATGAACATCGGGCGCGACCCGCAGGCATCCTCCATCCGGTCGCAGAAATCCTCTGCGTCGGACCTCTGGATGAACGCGGTCCTGGCCCCTTGCTGCAGAAAGCCCTCGACGAGGGCCGCACCAATCCCGGATCCTCCGCCGGTCACGAATACGGATTGTCCCTTGAGGTCCGGAAATATCGGGTGATCTGTCATCACTTGATTTATTCCGCGACGAGCGCAACATCCACGCCCGCCGCCTGGAAACGGCCCAGGTTGCCGTAGAGCGCACGAAGCATGATGCCCCGTGCGCCGTTCATGTCCCGGTCGACGACGATGATGCCGTCCGAAACCGTCTTCGCGCCGCCAAGGTGCTCGTTCACGAAGCCGTCCCATGAGCGTGTCTTACTCGTGTACGCCTCGTTCACGACGATCAGCCGTTTGCCGTATTTCCGGCACATCCAGGCCAGCTTCTGCCTGAACCGGTAGTGGCCAAGGCCCAGCATCGAGCGCACGGTCTTCGTCCTGATCCGGCGATCCTCCTTTGCACTCATGTCCTTCGTCTCGAAGGACGGCAGCAGGATCACGTCGAACGCCTGCACGAGGTCATAGGCAACCCGGCGGTGCAGGTCGTCGACCAGGTTGCGGACGCGGATCGCGAGCCTGTCGATCCGCTTCTCGAAGTGGCGCTTCCATTCCCCGTGCCTTGCCTTCGCGCGGAGCCCGACCAGGCGGTCGAGCTTCAGCAGGAGCGGAAACACCTTTTCGGCATAGAAGCCGGCGCCGTAGCTGGCGGCGTGGTTCACCGAGTATGCGGTCACGAATGTCCGCACGCCGGGGTCGAGGGCCACGACGGAGCGGACTTGGATTTCGTCCTGCCCAACCGTGACAATGTGCTTCTGAGCGCAAATGAACCACTGCCCCCGCTCAAGCACGATGGTCGTCAGCTTCCCCCATGCCTCGTCGGGCATGGGTTCCGCCAGGTCGAAGTTATGCGCGACGAACGCGCCTGACAGCTTCTGGACGGCAATGCGCTGCCGTATGTCCTTGATGCTGCGAAAGGAAAAGCCACAGCGTTCTCCGTCCTTCCGTCTCCGGATCACGGCGTCGCGGGTTCGGAATGCCCCATTGACCGCCTCGTCGCAGTCGGCGGAGCGGAACGTGCCGCCGCGCTCCTCAACCTCGGAGCGCACGAAGGCGCGGATCGTGGCGCGCAGCGCGGTCTGCTTCAGATCCGGCCCCCCGGGATCCACGAGGCCGCGGTCGGCCTCGATGAAGCAGGCGATGGCAAGGTTGTAAGCGCGGCGCTGCTGGCGGACCAGCTCATGCAGCAGCTCAGGGTCCTTCGGGTAGGCCCTGATCTTCCTTGTGCCCTTGACCAGAACGCTTCCCATGGCGGGAGTTGCAGAAGGAAGTGATAGACGCAACGAGGCAACGGACGTCGAACCGGTCGGAAAGATCGTCCTCTTCCAGAAGTTCGATGCTTCCTCCCGAAAGTTCGATGACGTGCCTGATGAGTGGGTAGCCCGAGCGGGTGATGCGGTCCGATGTGGCAGCCACCACATGGACTGCCTCTCCGCGCAAAGCTCGTTCCAGTAGGGCGACAAAGCCTCGTCGCTTGAAATTGAATCCGGATCCAGTGTCACGGACAACCTGTCCATCGGGATATCGATCACGCAAGAGTCGCTCCTGCGTGTCAAGGGATGACCCCTGCTTGGCGCTGGACACGCGAGCGTAGAGGATGGTGTCGGGATCGACAGGAACCCAGACCCTGTAATGTCCTCCAGGTGTCCGCTCAAATCGTCGATATCGCCCTCCCTCGATCCAGCGGCGGACGGTTTGCGTGGTGACCTTCTCGCGTCTCGCAAGGCGTGTCGTCGTCATCCACATACTGCAACATACGCAACAATCCCGGTGGACTCAAGCCCAGATGTCGCGTATGTTGCTTGGTAGTGATGCAGTCGCTTCTCCTTTTTGGCGCCTGTGCCATGACGCGCTGAAATCTGACCATCAATCCATGACTCCTGTCAGGAAGGCCCATCGCTTGAACGGGAACTCAACCTGCTCTGAAACCGGGTTTCCTGAATCTTCATATCCGTGCCTGCGCAGCATATGCAGTCAAGAAAATTCTGAAGTGCCTTTAGACCACGGTGCGAAGTTGTCTATGTCGGCAATTTGACTCATCGATATTTCGGTGCGCCATGGGCAGTCATAGGTTACGCAGCCGTCACCTGCTCCGATGTCAACTCGAACACCGCGTCCGTCATCCAGCGTTTGAAACCGTCATTGTCCATGAATTGTTTGAAAAACTGATTGTCGTCCGTCATCTTCGAAGTCATAGCCCGCAAAAGAGCCTTGTCGTGTTCAATGCGCGTGTTCTGCAGGCCCGAATATTGTTGTGCGTTCCTGAATGCGGTGTCATCGGCCACTCCCGCAGGGATTTCCTCCGTGATGGGTAGCCTTACACGATCGCTATCCTCCCTAGCGATATCACCGAAGAAATCATTGAACTGGCTTTTTATGTTCGAGATTCGGTCAAACTCTGGTTCGGGCCGATGTCCGCTGCCGCCTTCAGTTACGGGATCAATCTCGGCGTCTTCATAGGGCAGCAGGATTCTCTTCACAGCCTGTTTTTCTGTCCGGTACCTAACCATGTCGATGGCATCGAGAATGCCCTTGGACAGATCCTCTTCCCGCGGAGCCGGAAGCTTGGGAATCAGGAAATTGAGGAAGATCGAATGTATTTCCCATGCTGTATTGTTCCAGGGCAAAACGCAGGACAGAAAGTTGTATGTTCGCACGAAACCCTTGGCCTTGCTCTTGAAGTCAACCTGTCCATCCTCGTCAAGATCTTGCCGGTAGATCGCAACGCAAGCATCGAGAATCGGATCAAGGCGGTCGCGTTCTTCGCTCTCGAGATATCGCAAAACAAAGTCTTCCACTTGCTCTGGTGCGTACACCTGCGCACTGTCGAGATCGGCCTGCAAGTCGTGCAGCTTGTTGGGATCGGTTTCATCGGAGAGAATGGTCGCGCGGTAGAAGCCTGCAATCGTATCGCTGATCGTCTTCGCATCGTTCAGGAAGTCAAGCACGAAGACATCGTGCTTCTTCGGATGCACGCGGTTCAGGCGCGATAAGGTCTGAACCGCCTTGATGCCGGATAGCGTCTTGTCCACGTACATGGTGTGCAGCAAAGGTTCGTCATTACCGGTCTGGAACTTGTCGGTACAAACAAGAACTCGACGGGGGTCCTTGCGAATCCTTTCCGCGATCACGCGGGAAGGGAACCCGTTAAGCGTCGTTTCGCTCACCTTTGCGCCACCGAATTCGTGCTCACCGGAAAAGGCCGCAATGGCACGGTACGGGTTCTTCCGTGCCTGGAGATAATCGCGGATGGCGTGAAAATACTGGACAGCGCGCTGGATCCCGTTTGTGACCACCATGGCCCGCGCTTTACCGCCAATCCTGCGCCGCGCCAACACCTGGTCTTGGAAATGATCCACCATGATCTCGCCTTTCAGGCGGATGGCGTAGTCGTGGCCCTCGACGAAACGCCGCAGCTTCTTCCGCGCCTTCCTCGTGTCAAACTCAGTATCTTCCTCGATGGTTCTGGCGAGCTTTTGGCAGCTCTTGACCGGGGTGTAGTGCGCCAACACATCGAGGATAAAACCTTCCTGAATTGCCTGCTTCATGGTGTAGTTGTGGAAGGCCCGGTGCTTGATAGTACCGTCGGGTTGCGGGTCAGGCGCGCCGAAAATCTCAAGCGTCTTGTTCTTGGGCGCGGCGGTGAAAGCGAAGTGCTGGCGTTCGGCAGAAACTTGCGCGACTGCATTAGGTGGTCGATCTGGTCCTCGAAGGTCTCGTCCTCTTCTTCGGTACCCGCTTCGGATAGCGCCTGCGCCATCGCGGCGCTGGTCTGTCCGCCCTGGCTGGAATGGGCCTCGTCAATGATAATCGCGAAGCGCCGCCCGCGCCGATCGTTTCCGATCTCATCGATAATGAAAGGGAACTTCTGCACCGTCGAGATGATGATCTTCTTGCCAAAATCGATGAATCGGCGAAGATCGCCTGACTTCTCGGCGTGACCCACAGTGGCACCAACCTGGGCGTACTGCCGGATGGTTGCGTTGATCTGATCGTCGAGGATGAGGCGTTCTGTTGAGACGATGACAGAATCGAAGATCGAGGCACCCCTATGGTTGAGCCCGATCAACTGATGCGCCAACCAGGCGATGGAGTTGCTCTTGCCACTTCCGGCTGAGTGCTGAATGAGGTAGCGGTGCCCCTCGCCGTGCTCGGCGGTGTCTGCGAGCGGTTGGCGAACGACGTCACGCTGATGGCATCGAGGCCAGATCTGTTTGCGCACCTTTCGGCCCGTTTTCTTGTCCTTGAACTCCACCAACTGTGCGTAGTTTTCGAGAATGTCGGTGAGGTTCTCACGGGTAAGCGCGGGTGAGCACATCGCACCACAGGTAATCGGTTTTGATTCCGTCCGGGTTGGGCGGATTACCGGCTCCGTCGTTCCAGCCCCGGTTGAACGGCAGAAACCATGACGCCTTGCCCATTAACTCGGTAAAGAACCGGACTTCTGACTCATCCACTGCGAAGAGGGCGGCACAGCGTCCGAGTTCGAACAGTTTCTCGAGCGGGTTTCGATCCTTCCTATACTGCTCTACAGCGTCGCCGACGGTCTGCTTAGTGGGATTGTTCTTTAACTCGAATGTGATGACCGGCAGGCCGTTGATGAAAAGGACTATGTCCAGCGCACGCTACGCCTCGGCATGACTGTCGCGAAGTTGCCGCGTAACGGTGAAGCGGTTTTGCTTGAAGCGCTCACGGGCCTCAACGTTTCTCGGCGAAGGTGTGCCGTAGAAAAGCGCAAGCTCGTGAGGGCCGTGACGGATACCCTTCCTTAGCACATCGACGATACCCCATTTCGAAAATTCGCCCTGCAGCCGGGCAAGAAACTTTCGCCGGGTCGGACCATCTTCATCAAGTGCGAAGGCTTCGGACAACTCGGGCTGCGTGGTGCTCAGAAAAGCAGCGAGCTGTGACCTGTCTACGCCGTAGTCGCGGTAGCTGTTGCAACTCCAGCCGACGCCAAAGTAGTTGGCCGCCGGCACGGAGATTTCGCCGGCGGCCGACGGGACGCAGGCCTTGCCGGTCAACACCTTGCAGATCAGTTCCTCAAGACCTTGTTCGGATGTGTCAGTGGTCATGTCATTGGTTCAGGATGGGCACTTCAATGACTTCGCCGGGCTGCACCAATGAAATCGCCTGTCGGATCTCCCTTGCGCGAAGGCGAACTGCGGGCCAGGCATTAGCAAGCAAGACGACGATACCGATACTCTTTCCTGCCAAATTCTGTTGGTAACGGAGGCTCTGATCCGTCGTCACGAAAACCTCGTATCCCTCTTCCTCCGACAGATCGAGCAAGGCGCCGTTATCCTTGTCCGACCATCCTTTCTCCGCCAACGTATCGACGGAGTGTTCCGGAAGGTGATTTCGTAACGGCGCAGGTGTTCCTTGATCGAACAGAACCTTCAATGCGCCAACGCCGTCCTTAAAACCTTGGCCTCGTGTTCAAGAACGGCGCGAACCTGTTCTTCTTCGACACCAGGAAACCACTCCACAAAATCGTTGATCGTGGCGCCGCACGCGAGGTTCTCGTACAGTGCGGACAGTGGGACCCGCGTGCCGGCAAACACCCACGCGCCACTGACCTTTCCCGGAGTTCGTTCCACCGCTGGGCATGCCGTCCAGTCCGTCATTGCGTTTTCTCCTTTTGCAAATGTGTGCTGCATATGCGTGAATTCGATTGGGCATGGTTGACTCCATTTCCGCCGCTTTCGCCGCAATTTTCTGGCGTGCGGCCATGACTCCTCAACTCCTGCCGCTCAGTTCCTTCCAACGCCGCGCCTGACCGTGTTCCCCGGCCGTTGCCCAACCAATCGGATCCAAAAGGAATCATCTGTCTCTTCTGTCACACCTCGTGGTACACGACCCCGTTGCAAACAATTTACCCGAAGCACTCAATACAAGGAACTTGGAATGCTCCCTGTGGAGACTTTGGGCGCTAAGGCGCTCCGTCGCCTTTTTCTTTTCTCACGCAAGCCCACAGCGTTCGGTTTGGGTCCGAAGATCGGTGATGTGCGATGTGTTCGAGATCTCGAATTCGGGATCATCGAGTCGCTCGCGCACTGGCCCGAAACGCAATCGAGTGCATCAAAGATTCACCCGGTGCTCCGGAAGGCCCACAATACCGAAAACGCCCTCGACCCCATAGGTCTGTCCCGCATGGCCGTCCGGGTCGTCAAGCCCGGTTGCAGCAGTCGTCACGTACAGCGTGCCATAATCATCGCCGCCAAAGGCCGGGCACGACACCTGCGGTGTGGGAAACACGACTGTCATTTCGAGAACGCCGTTCGGCGCATAACGTGCGACCCGGTGATCACCCCAGCGGGCATTCCATAGACAGCCTTCAGAATCGACCACCATCCCGTCGGCCCCGAAAGATTCGCAGCTTACGTCGATCAATACCCGTGGTTCTCCGACCGGCCACCCCTCTTCGGATTCGAGTTCCTGCCGCATGATCCGTCCGTCACGCGTATCCGCAAAATACGCGCAGGCCCGATCAGGCGAGAAGCAGATGGCATTCGATACGGTGATATCGGCGTACAACCGCTGGAGTTTTTCCCCGTACCACCGATAGATGGCGCCGGCTGCTGCCTCGTGGCCCTTTCCCATCGTTCCGATCCAGAAGCCGCCCCAGGGATCAGCCCGCCCGTCATTAGACCGCGTAGCGTTGTTGTCGGCTTCCAGGTCGCAAACCGTCGAGACACGCACCCCGGCATTCAGGTCAAATGTGAACAGCGCGGATTCGGAAGCGATCAGGAGCGTGTCCCGATCGATCCATCCGGCGGCCGATACGTGCTCGTCGAACTGCCAGCTCAGCTCACCGGATTCCGTCCGGCTCAACAACCGTTTCCCGAGAATGTCAAACCAGTACAGCTGTTTTCGTTCGGGATGCCACAGTGGGCCTTCGCCGAGCTGGCAGCGCCTGGAATCGTGAACGATCAGGCGCGACTCAACAGATCCCGTCATGCCGAATTCCGTTTCATGTTTTTCTCATTCCGATTGACCTGCCGAATCGGATTCGGGTCACCGCAAGACACGGAAATCCCGGTAGGCCGGCGAGCCATGATTCCGTCATCCCTTTTCGCTTTTCGGCGCAGCCGGCAGCGCCAGGAACCTTTGGCGAATGTCTTGAAATACTCGGGATGCCGGGTATGCACGGTCTCAGAATCTGCCGTGACAATGCTTGAATTTCTTGCCGGAACCGCACGGGCAGGGGGCATTCCGGCCCGGCCGGCCCCAGGTCGAGGGATCGCTTTCCACGAATCCCTCCCGGGACTGGTTCCCGTCCAGTCCTGCCATCGCTTTCGCCATCACCGGGGGCGGCCGGTTGACGACCCTGGGCGGGGGACGTTCGCCGGGCCCGCTGGCTTCACTGGTGCGCTGTCTCTCTTTCATGATTCGCGCGAGAATCATTTCCCGTTCCTCGGGCGTGAGCACACGCACGTGGGCAAGCTGGGTGGTGACATCGACCCTGAGGCTGTCGAGCAACCCGCCGAACAATTCGAAGGCCTCGGTCTTGTACTCGTTCAGGGGATCGCGCTGCGCGTAGCCCCTGAACCCGATTACCGATCGAAGATGCTCGAGTGTCGTCAGGTGTTCCCTCCATTTCCGGTCAATAGTCTGCAACAGGACCTGCTTTTCAACATTGCGGATTCCGTCACCGCCGAATTCGGAGGCCTTCCGCTCCATGAATTCATCGCTGGCGTCGTAGAGCCGTTCCCGAAGGACTTCATCGTCGACTCCATCCTCTGAACACCACTCGGCGACCGGGAGCTCCAGTCCGGCAATTCGCTTCACGTCCGCTTCCAGGCCCGCGCCGTTCCATTGGTCGGAATACGATTTCGGTGGAATGTGGGTCGTGACAAGGTCATCGACCACCTGGTGCCTCATGTCCTGGACGACTTCCGAAACATCTGCCGATTGCATGACTTCACGGCGTTGTTCGAAGATCGCCTTGCGCTGATCGTTCATCACGTCGTCGAATCGAAGCAGTTGCTTGCGGATGTCGAAGTTCCGGGCTTCGACTTTTGCCTGCGCCTTCTCGAGCGACTTGTTGACCCAGGGGTGAACGATGGCTTCGCCTTCTTCCATGCCGAGTGACTTCAGAACCTTGTCCAGCCGCTCGGACCCGAAGATCCGCATCAGGTCATCCTCGAGAGACAGGAAGAAAGCCGTTCGTCCCGGATCACCCTGTCTTCCCGACCGGCCACGCAACTGGTTGTCGATCCGACGGCTCTCGTGGCGTTCCGTGGCCAGGACGTACAAACCGCCGTTCGCAAGCGCCACCTCGCGGCCGACCGCGATTTCCGACTCCACGCCTGCACGAACGCCCGCATCCGTTTCGCCTTCGCCCTTCGCATCCATCGCGCGCTGCAGGCGGATCTCGAAATTCCCGCCTAGCTGGATGTCGGTCCCTCTTCCGGCCATGTTCGTGGCGATCGTCACTGCCCCCGCCACCCCCGCGTCAGCGATGATATTGGCTTCCTCCTCGTGAAACCGGGCGTTCAGAACGTTATGGGGTATCTTGTCCTTTCGTCCCGCCAAATTTGTCAATGCCGACGCGTCCGCCCGGTACTCCTCCGCGACATCGTTGTCCTTGGTTGACTCCGCCAGTCCGTCGAACCGTTTTGCGAGATCCTTGAGGTAACGGCCGTCCGTCAGCAAGGAAGACAGGTATTCGGACTTCTCGATCGACGTGGTGCCGACGAGGATGGGTTGCCCGTTGGCGTGCGCACGGGCAATTTCCGCGACGATGGCGCGGTATTTCTCTTCGGTCGTGCGGTACACCGCATCGTTTTCGTCGGTCCTGACAACTTCCTTGTTTGTCGGAACTTCCACAACGCCAAGCCCGTAGATCTCGGCGAATTCCTCGGCCTCGGTCATGGCCGTGCCGGTCATGCCTGCGAGCTTGTCGTAAAGCCGGAAGTAGTTCTGGAATGTCACAGAGGCGAGGGTGACATTCTCGGCGCGGATGGAAACGCCTTCCTTTGCTTCGATCGCCTGGTGCAGTCCGTCCGAAAGCCTCCGGCCCGGCATCATGCGGCCGGTAAATTCGTCGATCAGCATGACTTCGCCGTTGCGGACGATGTAGTCCTTCTCCTTCCGGAACAGCAACCGGGCCCTCAGGGCCTGGTTGATGTGGTGGACGAGCGTCGTGCTTTCGGGATCGTAAAGCGACTGTTCGGCGGGCAGGAGTCCCTTGTCATGCAACAGGGCCTCGACCTGTTCGTTGCCCTCGTCCGTCAAGGTGACCGACCGTGTTTTCTCGTCAATCGCATAGCAGCTTTCATCGAGATCAGGGATCAGCTTGTTGACCGACACGTAGAGGTCGGACCGGTCCTCCGAAGCCCCCGAGATGATCAATGGCGTCCTCGCCTCGTCGATCAGGATCGAGTCGACTTCGTCCACGATCGCGAAATGGAGATCGCGCTGAACCATCTGCGCGAGCTCGGACTTCATGTTGTCCCTGAGATAGTCGAATCCCAACTCGTTGTTGGTCGCGTAGGTCACATCGGCCCGATAGGCCGTCTGCTTGTCCGCTTCTTCCATTCCCGGGTAGACAACACCGGTCTTCAGGCCAAGCGCGCTGTAGATCTTGCCCATCCATTCGGCGTCCCGCCTGGCCAGGTAGTCGTTGACGGTCACCACGTGAACGCCACGCCCGGTCAGCGCGTTGAGATAAACAGGCATGGTTGCGACCAGCGTCTTGCCTTCGCCGGTCTTCATCTCGGCGATGTCACCGCGATGCAGGAAAATGCCCCCCACGACCTGGACATCGAAAGGACGCAATCCCAGTGCGCGCTTCGATGCCTCGCGAACGTTGGCAAAAGCCTCCGGCAACAGTTCATCCAGCGACTCACCCTGGTTGAAGCGGTCCCGGAAAGTCTCGGTACGGGCAATGATCTCGCCGTCGGCAAGAAGGCCGAATTCGGACTCGAGGGCGCTGACCCGGTCCACGATTGATCGTACGCTCCGGAGCTTGCGGTCGTTGGCGGTTCCGAACAGCTTTCGCGTAACGGATTGAATTCCTATCATCGGCACCTCGAATGGCTACCCGCGGACCGGTCCATCGGCCGACAGTGACGCAGCAATGAAACAGATAAACGTCAGCGCTCTATTGCCTGAATTCCTGCGACACCTTAAGAGGCCCTCGGGCGCCGGATGGTTTCGTTCTGATACGTGACACGCATGTAAGGACGGCGCCTCACCCTGTCAACGCCGCGGCAAGGCGTGGCATTTGAACGGCTTGTAAGCGAATTCGAAATTGCCGGATGGCCGGAGGAAATGATGATGATCCAAAAGGTCCTGTCGAAGTTGGCCGTAATTTCCGGCCTGGTCATGGTTCCTGCAACGCTCCTCGGCCAGGCTCCTGACGATGGGTCGCCGGCCCCGGGAGGCGATATGGTCGTGGCACGTGTGAACGGAGATGAGATACTCCTCGGCCACATCATCGCTTTTGCCAGCCAACTGCCCCCGCGGTACGACCAGGTCGAACACCGGAGTCTCTACAACAGTATTCTCGAACAGTTGATCCACCACAGCCTTCTTGCCAACTACGGCGAGAGCCGACTGCCGGCACTGAAATTTCTGGGTGAAAACCTGGCGCGGTCGGGAAAGGCCGAAGAAACGATCTCGGCAATCTCGGCCGGAATGGTCACCGAGGAACGGGTCAGGGCAGTCTACGAAGACCGGTATGTTCTTTCCGATCCACAGCAGGAGTTCAAGGCGTCGCACATACTTGTCGCAACCGCCGAAGAAGCCGGGGAAATTCTCGGCGAATTGCGTGCAGGAGCGGACTTTGCGGAGACCGCCAAGGCACGGTCGACCGGACCTTCAGGACCTGACGGCGGAAACCTTGGATGGTTTGCCGAAGGCCAGATGGTCAAGGCGTTCGAGCAAGCCGTGAAAGTCCTGTCCGTGGGAGAGATTTCAGCTCCGGTCCAGTCCCAGTTCGGGTGGCACATCATCCTGCTCGAAGGCAAACGTGATCGCCCGATTCCCTCCCTCGAGGATGCACGCCAGGAGATCGAACAGTTTATCGCCGGGAAAGCGGTTGAGACTGTTCTCATCGAGCTCACGACCGGCGCGGAAATCGAACGTCTCGACCAGTCAATCGACCACGGGCTGGTCAGAAACCTGGAAATCCTGCAGCCAAACTGACCGGTTGGCCCGCAGGCACATGCTGCGGGCTGACAGGAGGGAATCATGACCAAGGAAATTCCGGCGGCGATTCCGGCAGACCAACCAGCCGCCGTTTCGCCACTTGCTCCGGCCGGCGGGTTTCCCGAATTGCCTGCCATTGACGGAATCACGATCGCGACCGGCGCCAGCGGGGTCCGTTATCACGGACGTGACGATGTCATGGTCGCATCGATCGCACCGGGCAGCAGCGTGGCCGGGGTATTCACCCGGTCTTCAACACGTTCGGAATCGGTTCGCGACTGCGAGAGGAAACTCGCCCTCGCCGCCCGGACAGGCCAAAGCGGACCGTTCGGACTTCTGGCCTGTGCCGGAAACGCCAACACGTTCACCGGCAAGCACGGTCGCGATTGCGTCGAGCTGACGGCATCTGCACTCGGGAGGAAACTCGGGACTTCGGCTGAACGCGTGTTTACGGCGTTTACCGGTGTCATCGGCGAGCGTTTGCCGGTTGAACGCGTTCTCGCGACTCTTGACGGGCTCGACCTCGCGCAAGGTCCCGACCGACGCGCGGACGGGTTCGAAAGGGCCGCCGCCGCGATCACGACGACAGATACGTTTCCGAAGGGTGCCGGCCGCAGAATTCCGCTCGGCGACCGTGAAATCTGCATCGCCGGAATCGCCAAGGGTTCGGGGATGATCGCACCGGACATGGCGACCATGCTGGCCTTTGTCTTTTCGGATGCACAGGTCGACCAGGATCTGCTGCAAAGGCTGGTGGGGACCGCCAACCGGGCGACATTCAACAGCACGACGGTCGATGGCGACACATCGACGTCCGACACTCTGATCGTCGCGGCAACCGGACGAAGCGGAGTCGAGGTTTCGGAACGGGACCCTGCAGTCCTGGATTCATTCGGCGCCGGTCTCAAATGCGTCATGCTTGATCTTGCCCAGCAGGTGATCCGCGATGGTGAAGGAGCAACGAAATTCGTCGAAGTCGAGGTTCGCGGCGGCGCGTCGCCCGAGTCGGCAAAACGCGTGGCGATGGCCATCGCCAACTCGCCGTTGGTCAAGACGGCCATTTCCGGCGAAGATCCGAACTGGGGCCGAATTGTCATGGCGATCGGAAAATCGGGCGAGGCCGTGGACCCGGACCGCCTGACCATCAGCATGGGCGACACGCTCGTCGCATCGGGTGGTGAGTCGGCATGCCCGCCCGACGAGATCGAAAGGGTCATGGCCGCCTACATGAGGCAGTCCGAACTCAGGATCGTGGCGGATGTCGGCGTTGGGTCTTCGGCAGCCACCGTCTGGACCTGTGACCTTTCCAAGAGGTATGTCGAAATCAACGCCGATTACCGGTCATGAAACTTGTCATCGTTTCGGCCGTTGCTCTCATCGACCGCGATAACCGTGTCCTGCTGGGCCGCCGGCCGGAGGGCGGGTTTCTGGCGGGCCTTTGGGAATTCCCGGGAGGGAAGCTCGAGGCCGGCGAAACGCCGGAGCAGGCACTTGTTCGTGAACTTAAGGAAGAACTGGGAATTCATACGTGGAAGAGTTGTCTCGCGCCCCTGACCTTTGCGTCGCATTCATATGAGTCGTTTCACCTGCTGATGCCCCTTTTTGCCTGCCGAAAATGGGAAGGCGTGGCCAACCCGCGTGAAGGACAGCAACTTTCGTGGGTCGGGAAAGCGGAGCTGGGCAACTATCAGATGCCACCGGCAGACCGGCCGCTGGTTCCCATCCTCAGGGACTGGCTCTGAGTCTTCCGGTTCAAATCCAGCCCGAAAGCTCGGTCGCCACGATATCGGCCAGTAATCGAATGTGATCCGGGGAATCGTTCAAGCAGGGAATGTAGGAAAACCCCGTCCCGCCCGCGTCCTGAAATATCTCGCGGACTTCGCTGTCGATTTCTTCCAGGGTTTCCACGCAGTCAGCGGCAAATCCCGGCGCAAGTACCGCAATCCTCTTTCTTTCGCCTTTTGCAAGCCGTGAAACTTCGTCCGCCGTGTAAGGTTTCAGCCACTCCTCGCTGCCGAAACGCGACTGGAAGCAGGTTTGCACGATCTCGGGCGGCCACCCAAGGCTTTCCGTCAGAAGCCTGGAAGTCTTCTGGCAGTGGCAATGGTATGGGTCGCCTTCGCTCAGATACCGTTCGGGAAGCCCGTGATAAGACAACACCAGGGCGTCGGGAAGCTCGTCACCCAGGGATGTCCTGACCGAGTTGGCCAGTGCATTTATGTATAGCGGGTGGTCGTGGTAAGGTGGAGCCGTCCGAAATGCGGGCTGCCATTTCATCTTCATCAGCGCCCGGAAGGCCTGGTCAATTGCCGTTGCGGTCGTCGTCGCCGAATACTGAGGGTAGAGCGGAAAGAACAGAATCCTCGTGCATCCCCGTTCGCACATGGAACGGAGCACGTTTTCCGTCGATGGATTCCCGTATCGCATGCAGAAATCGACCAGGATCCTGTCATCGCCGGCGAAAGCCTCGGCCAGCTTGCGCGCCTGGTTTCGCGTGGTCGTGAGCAACGGGCTTTCATCCAGTTCCCGGTTCCAGATCAGCCTGTAGGCATTTCCGGACGAAAACGGTCTCCTTGTCAGGATGACGAGTTGCAGGAGTGGCTGCCAGAACCATGGTGAATAGTCGATAACCCGCCGGTCAGAGAGAAACTCGCCCAGGTATCTCCGCATGGGCCAGTAACCGGTTGCGTCGGGAGTTCCGAGATTGGCGATCACGACCCCGATCTTTCCCGTCCGGACAGGCGGATGATCGATTCCTCCTCGAATTGGACGCGTGAACGAACCCGGGCTCATTTCCGGCTCCCGTCCTGGCTCTTCCCGATCACGCATCAACACCGCCAATCGCGCATCCCTGCAAGGCATCCCGGTCCCGCCGCGGGCCATCCGGTGCACGATTTTCCTCCGTGCCCAGGGCATCAGCCAGGCGGGTCGCCGCACTTCCCGGCCGAAGTGGCCGGGGCTGACTTTCATGGGGTGCCCAACCCGATAGAAAGATCATTTCGAACGTTGCCATGACACGACCCGAACCGTCACCAAATTGATCCTCGTAGTGGCCGATCGCCGCTGCGAGGGTGTCCCGCCGAAAGCAGGTTTTTCGACGATCTGCCATGGCGTTTGTCTCGCCCATGGCGCGCAGGTCCCTCATCAACACAAGCGGCGATTCGTAGGTGACCTGCAGGTCGTCACTGTCGGCAACCGGCAGGGCAAGACCCGCGCGCGCCAACAGGTCGCCGAGATCCCGAATGTCTCCCATCGGCGCGACGCGGGGGCTGATCCCTCCCTCGATCCGGCTTTCGCCGTGGGCCAGTGCAGTCCTCAGTTCGACCAAAGTCCGTCCTCCGAACAGGACCGCGAGAAACAGCCCGTCGGGTTCCAGGGCCCGCCGTGCCTGGATCAATTGCCCGACCGGATCGTTCGACCAGTGCAGCGACAGCGCCAGTATGACCAGATCATGTTCGTCATCATTCAACGAAAGATCCTGGCCGTCGGGTACGCATTTGCATCGGTGGGAAAGACCGATCCGGCTCCGCCAATCGCCTGCTCTCCATCCCACGATCGCCGGACGGAGGAAGTCCCGGTTGATCGCTTCCAGCCGGTCGGCAATTTGCTTCGCGGCGTATTCGTGAAGAAACCACGCCGATTCCGGGGACTTCGCTGTCCTGGCACGTTGCATTGCCAGTTTTCGCATGTCGAAAAGCGACGGTGGCGAAGCCATACCTGCCCCGATTCACTGGAACCCAGTCTTGGTCAATTCCCCGAAGGTGTCCAGGCAGCCATATGACACGCGGCATCGTGATCCCTGCCGGTCTGCTGTCGGCGCAGGCCGCAAATCGTCCTGCCCGGTCTCAACTGACGACGGTCACGTTGGTCGCGGTGGGCTGGCCCGTCTTGGGATTTCGTCCAATGTCAAATTCCACCCTGTCGCCAACCCTCAGGTCGTTGAATTTTTCGCGGGCGTCGACAACCCCGTCGAATTCCATCCAGGTCGCGTGAAAAAAGAGGTTCTCGTCACCATAGTCGGGCTTGATGAAACCAAAGTCGCGCCCGGCCGGAAGGTTGACGACGATGCCCGTAGCCCATTCGGCCTCGGTTTCCTCGCCATCCCCGTCGTCCAGGACATGTGGTTCCGTTCGACCGTGACCGTCTGCAACACCCTGAGGATTTTCGAAACTGACCCTCGGCTGTTCTTCCATGAAAATCTGGTTGATCAACCCGTCATCTTTCCGGGCTTCATCATCGACCAGGGATTGCATCATGACCGGATAGGGAACCGCGTCCAGGAGAGCCTGCGAAGTGCGCAGGGTCAGCATCCCGTCCGCGGACTGCATGTCCCATGCCGTGACCATCACCTGGCAATCCAGAGCGTTCAGCCTTTCGACCAGGTGAACGAAGTCGCCGTCTCCGGTAATCAACACGATGAAGTTGGTCTTTCCGGAAACGGCCGCCCCGTAGGCATCGAGGGCCAGCAGGATGTCAACGCCGCGTGCACGCGCCCTACCGTCTTCAAAGGTCGCCACGGGAATGAAGTGCGTCATCACTCTCGCCTTCATCAGCGCATCTTCGAATTTTCGTTCCCCGAGGAGCTTTCCGCGCTTTTCGACTTCTTCAGCTGAAAACCGGCCGCGATAGTAGTGCGCTTCCACGATCTGGCAAAACCGGGGTGCGACTCCGGTTTGACGGGCCACCTCGTGGCGAAGAAAGTCGTGAAATCCCGCGATCGAGATCCGGGCTCTTCGCTGATGGTGATAACGATAGAAGTTGCTGACACGCGCAAAATAACTCCCGTCGTAAAACAAGCCAATTCGCATCATGGTCTTTCTCCCGAACATAAAGGGGCGGGATCGCTGCTTCGGCTTCCGCGGATCGGTTCTTCCGCCGGCGAACGCCGTCAATTGCCCCTTTCGGATGCCTTATTCCCTAATTCAATTCCCTGAACGCGGATCGGCAGTCCCCGGCAAAGGGATTCCCGATCACCGATCCCTCCGGTTGATGCACCCGTGACGCTTGTGCAAGGCATCCCTGTATCATCGTATCATTGTTTCACGAATTCGGTCACCGCGCGCGGTGGTGATCGGCCATCCTTCAGGATTGCCCGCAAATTTCTGATTCTGTCTCGCCTGATATATGCACGTATACACCTGACCGACACGACGGCAGACCGACTCGCAAGTCCATTTCCCTGTCTCCCTTGTGCCTGTTGCGGGGATTGTCAAGCAATAGCCTGCCGGTCCCGCACGATTAGACCCGCACGGGGCAATCGTTTCGATGCCCGGCAACGTACCAGACCAGCAGGTTTTTCCGCAGCCAGCCGCGGAATCTCCCCCGGCCGGCGAATTGTCCGTCCGTTCCATGAAAGCCGCGCAGAAGACAAGAACCCGCAGGCGCAATTCGTGGCACCGGCCCGCCGCATTGCTGCACCGTTTTGCCGCACCCGTTTTACCCTCAGCCTTTTTCGTTGTGCCGTGGCCGGCGTCTGAACCGCGGGCACCGGCGCATCGGGAAACCGCTTCGCCGGCACAAGAGCGTTTGCGCCGGGGACCTTGTCGGCATATTGACTGCGCTGCCAAACCGGGAAGGGAGCACATCTTGTTGACTCGCCAACGCCTGCGGGCGCTGCTTGCATCTGCCGCGGGCGCAGCGACCTTCCTGGTTCTCGGAATGCCGTTGCCTCTCCTGCTGGGGCCGATGGCCGGCTGCCTCGTCGTGTCACTGGCCGGATTGCGCCTGAAGGATTTCGGTCAGTTCGGCATTTTTATCCGTACGTTTCTGGGCGTCGTAATCGGAACAACCTTTACGCCGGAAATTGTCGCCGACATTCCGGACATGGCAAGGTCACTCGTTCTCATCCCGCCATTCATCCTGGTGATCGGTCTAACCGGGTATCTGCTTTTCAGGCGAATCGGGTTCGATCGGCAAACGGCTTTCTACGCCGCGATGCCGGGAGGCCTCCAGGACATGCTGATTCTTGGCGAGCAGGCGGGCGGAAACGTGCGGGCGATGTCGCTCATTCACGCGACGCGGGTCCTGGTGATCTTCTCCCTGGTACCGTTTGCGATCACGTTGTTCTGGGGACTGGACCTGAACCGCCCGCCGGGCAAACCGGCCATTGACATTCCATTTCACGAAATCGCGATCATGATCCTTGCCGGGATCGGAGGCTGGCAGATCGCTGCCCGCATCGGTATTCCCGGATCTTCGTTTATCGGCCCGTTGATTCTCACTGCGTGCTGTACGCTGGCCGGATTGATCAACTCGCGGCCTCCGGCCGAAATGATCCTGATCGCCCAGTTCGTCATCGGATTGGCAGTCGGGGCCAGGTATTCGGGAATAACGGCCCAAGAGTTGCGGAAATACGTGGTGGCCGGCGTCGCATACACCGCGATCATCAGTGTCCTGAGCGTGACATTGGTTTTCATTGTTGTTCGCACACTGGGCCTGGAGCCGCTGGACGCGTTGCTTTCGTTCCTGCCCGGCGGACAACCGGAGATGGCAGTCATTGCACTCGCCGCCGGTGCCGACATCGCGTTCGTGGCAACCCACCACATCCTGCGGATGCTGCTCGTCATCCTGTTTGCCCAGGCCTTTTCCGGATGGTTGCAACGGCATTGACGGGCGGCGCGGCGGCACTTGCGGTTTCAAGTGCCCCGGATTCATCAATATTCCGAAAAGGTATCGCCACCGCCGAATTTCGGGTGCATGGCGAGCCAACCGGGGCATGACCCGGGGATCGGACGCCTCTCGAAAAGTTCAAACTCTTCGAGATTTGACCTCCGTTCTCCCGGGCAGCGCAGCCAGCCGGAGAAGTCGTGGCGCTATTCAGCGAGAGTGAGGTTCTCGGCGGACATCTTTCCGTTCCTTCCGGGAACGAGTTCGTAGGACACCTTCTGTCCTTCGTTCAACGTGGACAGGCCGGCCCGCTCGACGGCGCTGATGTGGACGAATGCGTCCCTGGAGCCATCCTCTGGCTGAATGAAACCGTATCCCTTGGCTTGGTTGAACCACTTGACTGTACCGGTGGGCATGATCACTTCCTTTTGCGGCATTTCGGTTGAAACACCGCCCTATGCGGCATTCCCTGATGACGTTTTCAATGTCGGGGAAGAAACCTGGCCGCCCGCTCGCGCGGACACATAGGTCAGGTACATCGACTTGGTAACGCAGTCGCGCAAATACACGAAAATTCCAAATATGCAAATTGCTGGATTAGTTTATTGGTTTGGGCAACCAGGTCGACGCGGCGTCGCCAAAGGTTCTCGTGGAGGCGACCAGACGCAACATTGGCCGCGTATTCCTGGACATTTGCAGGGATGCAAGAAATGCCACGCGGGCCAATTGCCCGTTCTCTTGCGGCTCAACGCGAAGGAACGGCTTCATTTCAGGCGCCCGAATGGTCAAGTGAATTGTTCGCAGAATGGCAGGCGCGACAGCGACAGGCTTGTTGAATGTCCTTTGGGGACAGGCTAACCGAAATCGCCAACAGGGATGCGCTTCATGTGTGGAATTGCAGGCAGGATTCTTGCCGAGCCGGGCAGGATCGGTCATGACCTGGTCGAATTGATGGATGCCCAGGCGCACCGGGGCGCGGACTCGACCGGATTCGCGCTCTACGGACCGTCACTGGAGTCCGAATATGTCGTTCGCGCTGTCGGGTTCGACCGGTCACGGCTCGGACGTGACCTCGACGGCTCGATCACGATCGTGCGGGACTTCGGATCCGATATCGTCGAAGACCCGACATATGACGATGCGCGCAGCCGGCATGTTTCCGTCAGGTTCGAGGTCAGGGAAATCGACGACGTCGCCTCGTGGTCGGAAGATCGCTCGAAATCGTCAAGGATACCGGAACCGCGGAAGACGTGGCCAGGAAACACGGTGTACGGGAGTTTCTCGGAACCCACGGCCTGGGCGACGCACGGCTCGCAACGAAATCCTCTTTCGTGCCGACCGCCGGCCATCCTTTCTGGGTGCGCCCGTTCCCCGATGTGGCCATTGTCCATAATGGCCAGATACATACTCATACAAAAACCGGAAAATAATCACACACCCGGCGCGGCGTGCTGGACGGGTCGAGCCGTCGGTGTGGTGACCAGTTTTGCCCAGCTTCGCTTGCCGAGTGAAGCGATCCGGCCTGGCGTGCGGGCGAAGTCATTCACATCAAACCTCCTCGACCCTGTCTTTCACGACCTCGGTCGTGGCGAAGACCTGGTTGGCAAAATTGCCCTGCTTGAGGAACTGGAACACGGTCTCGACCGGGTTCAGTTCCGGACTGTACGGCGGCAGGCGCAACAGCGACACGTTGTCCGGTATCTCAAGGCTCTTCGAACGGTGCCATCATTGTCACACGGGGCTTTGTTCGGTCGGAATCACCGCGCGGGACCCTGATCTCGAGACCCGGTTGGCGTCCCCGGAGCGGCCGAGCGGGTGGACCGCTTTTTGACGGCCACGACCATGGAAATCACCTTGCTCGGAAAATCCTGCGGAGAATCCAAGGTCGAGAATCTTGAAGTCAAAGACTTGCGGGCGCTGTCACTCGAGGCATCGGCATTCACTGGAATGCTGCTCGCGGGATTTGACAGGCCCTTCTCCTGGTGACAGATCAGGACCGGCCGTCGGGATTGCGGTACAATCCGTTTGACTTGACGATATTGTAAACGCCGGATTCGGGATGCCCTGCCGTGGTCACCGGCCCGAAGGCGAATCCGCCACCGACAGTTCCGACCTTTTGCCAACCTTGAAACGTTTCGGGGTGCCGCACTCCCGCATTGCCACACCGGCAGCAAACTCCCCGACAACCGGTCCGTGCTTGTACAGGTGCCCAGAGCACCCGCCGACCACGAGAACGTCACTGTGCCAGGGATGAAAATCCAGGATAAAATGCGTGTCAGGCGTCGCCGTGATCTGGCATGCCTTCTGGTCGACGGCCCGTTGTCCGACCAATCCGGGGAAACGGTGCCTGACGTACTGGCGCGTCCGGTGAAATGCCGAATCGTCGACGACACGCTCATCATCATCGAGGTCAATCACCGTATCCGCCCATGCGATTGCCGCCTTGACACCGGAGCCTTCGACCGATGGCGTCCCGTAACCGCCGTACCCGTGATCAACCCAGCAAGGCATCCTGGAAGCATCGAACTCCGTTTCACAGTCAGGTGTCGACGTATAGACAATGTCCTGCCTGACGACCTTGACGATCGGCTTGACCGACCGCGGGAATAACCCACCCAGCCAAGGACCTGCGGCGACCACGACAATGTCTGCCTCGAGCGGTTTTCCGTCGAGAAACAGTTGCTCGTCAGTGTCGGTCTCGACCCGCCCCCGAACAAGTCGCCCGCCTTCTCTCTGGAACAGCCCAACCGTCTGAACGAGCCCTCTCTTGGCCATCAGGAGGCCTGACTCGGTCTCCAGGATGCCATATTCGATATCGTGGCAGCAAAACTGCGGAAAACGCTTCTCCAATTCACCGGAACCAAGCCGGAAATGAGGGACGCCCATCTTTTCGAAGGTGACCAGCGTTTCGTCTTCCCAGGCCGTGTGATTCCTTCCTGCCAGAATCAGGGCGCCGCACTGAACGAACAGGGTGCAGTTCATTTCCTCCTGGAGTTCCAACCATCTGAGCCGGGCCTCCCGGGCCCATCCGGTATAAAATTCATCCCGCCCGTGAATCATGCGCAGGATTCTTGTCACGTCCGATGAAGACGCCCGCACATGCCCCGGTTCCCACCGGTCGATCAGTGTCGTCGAACAGCCCTTCCTGAGCAGCGCCAGCGCGGTCATCGCTCCGGCAATGCCGGCCCCGACAACAACGGCTTCAGGTCTGTCGCTCGGTCCTGTCCGCTGCCGCTTCATTACAGATTCCGCTTGTAATGCACTGCCGTTCGGTATCCATTGCCTGTCACTCAAGGTCATGAATGGACGCTGATATCTCCGGTCGTCAATCGGAAAGATTTCGAATACCGCTGCACGGCGCAAGGGTTTTCAACGACCTGACAAATGTCCGTGGTGACAATGCGCGTCAACGCGCGGATGGGCCTGGTTCGATAAACCGGCTGCGTTGTTCCGCCCCGGCGGAACGGCATTTGATACAGCGAACACTGTACCCGGCGAGGATGCAGGGAGGGACAAGGAATGATGACAGGATGAACACGACGACAACGGAACTCCCGGCAGGGATCAAGACTGTTGCCATTGGCATTGGCGACCTGAACGGAAACATGCGCGGGAAACGCGTAACCGCCGAGAACTGGAAGCGTGCAAAGGAATCCGGCGTCGCCGCTTCGATCGCCGTGTTTGCCTGCGACACGGTCAGCGACGTCTGGGATAATCCGTATGTGAACATGGACAACGGGTATACCGGCATGCACCTGTTCCCGGCTTCCCCGGTTCGGGCCGTTCCCTGGGAATACGGGTGCGCTTTTCGACGAGGTCTTCGCCGGCCTGACTTACGGGGAAATCGCACAGTTGACCGAACTGCTTCTCCGAAAACGGGAAAATGGCATCAGTTTCCTGATCGTCAGCCATGACCTGAAGTCGCTTCGTCCGCTCGTTGACCGCCTTGTCGTCATGTCATTCGGCGAAGTGATCGCTGAAGGGTCTTTCGATGGCGTTCTGTCGGACGAACGTGTCAGGGACGCCTATCTCGGATAGCGGGGCGGGATCATCGGAATGGCGTTGCTCGAAATCAGCGATCTCGAAGCCTATTACGGCAAGGCTTGCTCGCTCCGTGGCGTTTCGCTCACCGTCGAGCCCGGGTCGACCACCGCGATCATCGGGCCGAACGGCGCCGGGAAGTCCACGCTACTCGACGCCATTCCCGGACTCGTCGGTATTCGCGGGGGAATTCGATTCGATCAGGAAGACCTTTGCGGCAAGCCACCGCAGGCCCGGGTCCGGGCGGGCATTGGCCATGCACCTGAACGCGGACACCTGTTCCCGTATCTCGGCGTCCGCGACAACCTTCTGGTGGGTGCCTACACGGCACCGGGCGACGCCGAGCGAATCCTCGAAATCGTTTACGACCTGTTTCCGGTACTCAGGAACCGGCAAACCCGGGAAACGCGTACGCAGAGTGGTGGCGAGCGGCAAATGGTCTCGCTCGGCCGTGCCCTCATGCCGAGCCCGCGGCTCCTCATTGTCGACGAGCCGACGATCCTGGCGCCGAAGGTGTGCCAGGACATCTCGGACGCACTCGTCCGCATGAATAGGACCTATGACCTGACAATTCTCCTGACCGAACAGAATGTCAATTTCGCGCTGCATCTCGCCCGGACCATCCACGTGCTGGAGACGGGCGAAATCCGGCTGAGCGGAACGGCGGACCAGCTGCGTGACAATGCGCATGTCAGGAAGGCGTATTTCGGCGGCTCTGCCAACACCACCCGGAACAAGGGGGATTCCGATGGAATATGAGTTCGATCTCGGGACGTTGGGGCGCCCGATAACCACATCCTCGCCCGAAGCCCAGGCATGGTTCGACAGGGGGCTCGCCTGGACCTACGGATTCAATCACGAAGAGGCCATCGCGTGTTTTCGAAGGGCTGCTTCTGCGGACCCGAACTGCGCAATGGCCTATTGGGGAATCTCCTACGCGGCGGGTCCCAACTACAACAAGCCCTGGGAGGCTTTCGATGCGGACGAAGCCGCCGAAGCGGTTGCAGAGGCGCATCGGACCGCGCGTCGAGCGCTGGAACTCGCTCCCGGCTGCACATCGGTGGAGCAAGACCTGATCGACGCACTTCAGCAGCGCTACCCGTCGGACGCGCCCGCGGAGGACATGTGCCCATGGAACGACGCCTATGCTGCTGCGATGAGAAGCGTCAACGCCAGGAACCCTAACGACGCCGACGTCGGGGCCCTTTTCGCCGAAGCACTGATGAACCGGACACCCTGGGCATTGTGGGACCTGAAAACCGGTGAAATCCCTGCGGATGCCGACACGGCCGAGGCGCGGGACGTTCTCGAACGCGCCATGGGGCGGATCGCGGATTCAGGTGAAAGCCCGCACCCGGGCCTGCTGCACATGTTTATTCACCTGATGGAGATGTCGCCTTTTCCCGAAAAGGCGCTTCCCGCCTGCGACCAGCTCCGCGGCCTGGTTCCGGATGCCGGTCACCTGCAGCACATGCCGACGCACATTGACGTCCTGTGCGGTGACTACATGTCGGTGATCACGTCGAACGAGGAGGCGATCGAAGCGGACAGGCGGTTCCTGGAGTCTTCGGGTCCGATCAATTTCTACACTCTGTACAGGTGCCATAACTATCACTTCAAGGTCTACGGCGCGATGTTTCTCGGCCATTACGAAGCGGCGATCACCACCTCCGAGGAGATGAACGGCACGCTGCCCGAAGAACTCTTGCGAACACAGTCTCCACCCATGGCGGACTGGCTCGAGGGATTCGTTCCGATCAAGCAGCATGTGCTCGTCCGTTTCGGCAAGTGGACCGACATCATCAAGCAGGACCTGCCGCGTGACCAGGAGCTCTACTGCGTGACGACCGCAACGATGAGATATGCCCGGGCAGTTGCCCACGCTTCCCTCCGCCAGACCGGCGAGGCCGAGCGGGAGGCGGAAGCCTTTGACGCCGCCCTGGCCGCGGTCCCCGACTCCCGGTACCTATTCAACAACTCCTGCCGGGACATTCTTGCCGTCGCCCGCGAAATGATGCTCGGTGAGATCCAGTACCGGCTGGGTGATATCGATGAAGGGTTCGCCCATCTTCGCGCCGCCGTCGAACTCGATGACGGCCTTCCCTACGATGAACCCTGGGGATGGATGCAACCGGTGCGCCATGCCCTCGGCGCACTGCTGCTCGAACAGGGGCGGGTCAAGGAAGCCGAAGCCGTGTACCGCGCCGACCTCGGTTTTGACCGTACGCTTCGCCGGGCCTGTCAGCATCCGGACAATGTCTGGAGTCTGAGCGGGTACCACGAATGTCTCGAGCGGCTCGGGAAACGCGATCTCGCCGCCATCGTTCGCCAAAGACTCGAGCTTGCACGCGCGCGGGCAGATGTGCCCGTCAAGGCATCGTGTTTCTGCCGCCTCAATGCCGACCACTGATCGAAAGCGCGCGCGCCCGAACCAGAACGGGCGCCTGCATCGGCTTCACCCGTCTCGGGAGTGCGGCTCCAATGGCGCGGTCGGTGGTGCGCCGCCGTCCTGCTCGCGAGGATGAACTTCGATGGACGTCGGACATTTCCGCGATTCCCCGCTTCATGCCTCCTATGACGTCGTCATCGTCGGGGGAGCAATGCTCGGGTCGTCTGTCGCCTGGTTCCTCTCCGACAATGACGATTTCGACGGCCGCGTCCTGGTGGTCGAGCGCGACCCCACTTATGAATTCGCCTCGACGGCGCATACGAACAGCTGCATGCGCCAGCAGTTTTCGACCGAAATCAATATCCGCTGTTCCCAGTTCGCGGCGGAATTCGTCAAGAATTTCCGGACCTACATGGGAGGAGATACGCGCGTCCCGGAACTGTCGATCCACAACTTCGGCTACATGTACCTCGCCGGCGACGAAGCTTCTGCCGAAACCCTCAAGGAAAGTCACCAGGTCCAACTCGCCGCCGGAGCCGGGACCCGCCTGATGACTCCGGACGAAATCCTTGCGGAATACCCGTTCTACGTCCTCGACGATATTCTGCTTGGCAGTCACAACACACGCGACGAGGGATTCTGGGACGGACCGGCCGTTTTCGACTGGTGGCGCCGTTCTGCACGATCCCGCGGCATCGAATACCTGGAAAATGAAGTCGTCTCGATGACCCACGACCCCGCTGGCAGGCGAGTCGAGAGTATTGAGCTCGCCTCGGGGGACCGGGTGTCGTGCGGCCATGTTGTCAATGCCGCCGGGCCGCGCGCCGCCTACGTTGCACTCATGGCTGGAATCGACATCCCTGTCGAGCCGCGCAAGCGGTACAGTTACGTGTTCACTGCGGAACGGCCCCTCGAACGCGACCTTCCGCTCACCATCGATCCTTCGGGAGTGCACGTGCGCCAGGAAGGAGTCGGGCATTACCTGGCGGGTTGCGGTCCCGACATGGACCCTGCGGTCGAGCCGGATGACTTCACCATGGATCACGGCCTTTGGGAAGAAAAGGTGTGGCCGGTCCTGGCTAAACGCATCCCACGTTTCGAGGCAATCCGGCTGGTCAATTCATGGGTGGGCCACTACGCGTTCAACACGTTCGATCAGAACGCGATCATCGGCCCGCACACGGAAGTCGAAAATTTCCTTTTCGTGAACGGGTTTTCCGGGCACGGCCTGCAACAGTCGCCGGCGATGGGTCGCGCAACCGCGGAATACCTGACCTACGGGAAATACCGCAGCCTCGACCTCACCCCGTTCAACTACGAACGAATTGCCCGAAACGAGCCTTTCATTGAAAAAGCGGTCATCTGATCAGAGATCCTTTCCAGCCGGATTCATGCCATGGACCGACGACCCGCTACAACTGAAACTGACATGCGATTGAAATCCTGATCTTGCTCTTGATTTGTGCAGCTTGTCGGGGATTGCATCGGTTCTGAAGGGAGTCGGTTTTGTCCCTGATAGATCTGGCTGAAATTTCCGATTTGTTGGACCGACAGGATCCGGATACCGGAGGCGCCCGACCGAACCTGATGATGGCGGAAACGGCTGTCGTCATCGGGGCTGTCATCCAGTTCGTCGCGCGGCACTGCCTGGTGCGAGCGGGGGCCCGGCGACATTTCGGCGTTCGAGGAACAGATGCCGGTGCACCTCAACCGGATTCCGGGCGACGAAAACAAGAACGTCGACGAATACGCGCCAATTGGCGCGCGCGCTGGAAACCCCCCGCCGAGGACGACACGAAGCTGAACCTGTTCGCGGCGGGAGACCAAATCAGAACATCTGCGCGTGGAAAGGCGCGTCGGTGCGCCTCATCCGCCGCTTCGTTCAGGAACGACCCATCGGTATTGGAACGCGTGTTTCTGCGTTCCGCCATCCCCGACCGGCGGTTTGACATCCGGATCCCCAAGTGCACCATGAAGGGTGTCGTCCTGTCTTTCGCTGGATGGAGAACGGCGCAGCGCGATTGCCGCCGCGCGGTCGCCCGGAGACCCGTTGTTCATGTTGTATGCGGATGGCCAATGGAAGATCCTCGGTCGCGAGGGACACCAGGGTAGCCGCATGGCGAAGAGTCGGACCCTTCCGCACGGTATGGCCATTGCTCACGCGGCGGTGCAGGGAATCATCGTCCGCCGGGCCGACGGCAAGGAATGTACATAGATGCGATTTTAGAGCCCGTTCGAAATCCTGGAAGGTGGTCATGCCTCGACTTCTCCGCGACCAAGGACGAACCCCGAATGACTGAAAGCAAATCTTTCAAACTTCCCGGAGACCGGGCTCACTTTCTGTCCCGGCTCCTGGAGACGATTGAAACCGGTATCTTGCCGCTGACGACGCGTGGTGTTGCCGCCGGCAACAAGGTTTTCGGCGCCGCACTTCTGAAGAAATCGGACCTGAGCCTCGTCCTGGCGGACACGAACAACGAGATTGCCAATCCGCTCTGGCACGGTGAAATCCAGTGCCTGAAAAGTTTCTACGAGTTGGAGGAGCGCCCCCGGACGGATGAGCTGATCTTCCTGTCGACGCACGAGCCGTGTTCGTTGTGCCTCTCTGCGATCACATGGGCCGGTTTCGACAACTTCTTTTACTTCTTCAGCCATGAGAACAGCCGCGACAGCTTTGCGATCCCGCATGACCTGAGGATCCTCGGTGAAGTCTTCCGCCTGGAAGACGGTCAGTACAATCGAAGGAATGCTTATTGGTCGTGCTGGAGCATCAGGGATGAGATCGATCGTCTCACCGATTCCCTACGCCGGCCCCTGATCGAGCGGGCGGCGCGAATTGACAAACTCTACGAGGCACTCTCTGAAGTCTACCAAGAATCGAAAGGCGATTCCGCCATCCCGCTTAGTTGACCAAACCTTTCCACGACGAATTGCCCCCGGAATCGGTTGCCGATTCGGATGTATTCTTGATGGCAAATCGAATGAGCATCTCCAGGCAATCCCTCGATCACTTCATCCGGACAAGAGGCATTGCGCCGGGTCCTTGACGTTCTTTTCAGCACAAAATTTGCCGATTCCCGATCTGGTCTCGCGTGTACCAAGTCTCAGCCTTCGTCGTCCGACCGGGAACATGCAGGCAGCGCATGGGTGTCCACTGCTTCCGGCGGAAGTCTTTTTGGACATCTCGCGTGTCCCCTGAACCTGCCAAGGGGCGTCGAACTGGCGCTCGCCGGGCACGGTGCGCTGGCATTGCCACGGCCAACCCGCGGCGATCTTCGCGTTTTTCCTCACCAGCACATTCCCGGAGGAAATGCAGATCGGTTTCGGCTTGCACCGCCGACGCGACCGCACGGTCGTCTCAATTACCTATAGAGGCCGAATGCAGGCCGAGACGTAATTCACGCTCGTGTCCCAAAACGAGATGGACCACGACCTCGAGATCGGGCTGAAGACAAGGCCCTTGCAGTCCAACGGCTCCAGCCCGGCTGTAACCATCAGCTCGTCGAGTTCCGCTGGCGCCAGGAAACGGCGCCAGTCATGCGTGCCTCGCGGCAGCCACCGAAGCACGTATTCCGCACCGATGATCGCCATGACGAAACTCCGGGCCGTCCGGTTGATCGTCGAACAGATCATCAGCCCCCCTGGCCTCAGGAGTGCGGCGCACGCATCAACAAAGGCGCCCGGGTCCTGGACATGTTCGATGACCTCCATGGCAAGAACGACGTCAAAGCTCTCGCTGCGTTCAACAAGAGATTCCGCCGTCGAACTCAGGTACCGGATGCAGAGTCCCGATTGTTCCGCATGCGCCTTCGCCACACCGATACTTGTCTCGGATGCATCGACACCCGTCACATCGGCGCCGAGCCGGGCCATGGGCTCGCAGATCAATCCTCCGCCACAGCCGATGTCAACGAGTTTCAGCTCCCGGAGCGGCTTCGCTTCGCGCCGGACACGCTGGAACTCGGCGCAAACCTGATCGAGAATGTAATCCAGCCGACATGGGTTCAACATGTGAAGGGGACGGAACTTTCCGTCGGCAGACCACCACTCCGAGGCCATGGCGTCGAATTTCGCGACTTCCTGCGGATCGGCGGAACTTCCGGGCCTCGTCATTCTTGCACTTCCATCCGGCCACGAATACGTGCATTGCTGCACCGGGGAAACTTGCACCCGAAGACATCTTAGCGAACGCGGGCTCAGGACAACAAGTCGAACATGCATCGCGCCGAACACTTGGACCATCGCTCCGTTCCGACCCGGCTCTACCCACCGGGCCATCCCTTCGATTGCCGCATGGTCGAGGTTTCCGGCGGACACCGAATCTATGTCGAGCAGTACGGATCCCCCGGCGGAATTCCTGTCGTGGTCCTGCATGGCGGTCCGGGAGGGGGGATTCACCCGAACATCCGAAGGTTCTTCGATCCCCGGATCTTTCACGTGACGCTTTTTGACCAGCGCGGATGCGGCAAGTCCCTGCCCCACGCCTCGGTCGAGAACAACACGACCTGGCATCTTATCGAGGACATCGAGGCAATCCGGTCCCTTCTCGGGGTCGCTGTCTGGATCGTGTTTGGCGGCTCCTGGGGCGCGACGCTTGGAATCCTCTATGCCCAGAAACACCCCGACCGGGTTCGGCAACTGGTGCTGAGGGGACCATTCCTGTTCACCCGCCGGGAACTCGAATGGTTCTACGGGGGTGGCGCCGCGACCTTTTTTCCCGACCAGTGGCAACGATTCGTCGAGGTTCTCCCGGAAGGCGAGCGGGACGACGTGATCGCCGGGTTCCATCGCGGCCTTTTCGGCCCCGACCCTGAGATCCAGGCAAAGTACGCGGCTGCCTGGACAGGTTGGGAGAACGCCCTCGCGTCAATGGGAGCGGCCGACGAGTCGGCGTCAGTGCCGGGCAACTACGCCCTCGCCTTTGCCCGGCTTGAAAACCACTATTTCACGCACAAGGGATTTCTCGAGAGCGACGACCATATTCTCGGGAACATGGCGGCGATTCAGCACATCCCCGGAACGATCGTTCAAGGTCGTTATGACATGATCTGTCCGCCGTCGGCGGCCTTCACGCTGCACGCTGCGTGGCCCCGCTCACAGCTCTTCGTGGTTCAGGACGCAGGTCATTCGATAACCGAACCCGGGATTGCGTCTCGATTGCTGCACACGATGGACATGATCGCGCAGGCTGCTGAACGGTGACGGTCATACCGGCTGGCGACCCGCCACGTGCAGGCATATCAGTATTTGGCAATCTGTTCAGAAGGCGGTATTGACCGAACCATGTTGGGAATTGATGTATGAAGTCGGTCGCGGTCATTATTCTTCAGCGGCTGGGCCTGGGTGTCATTACCCTCTTTGTCGTTTCGGTGCTGATCTTCCTTTCCGTGAATCTTCTTCCGGGGGACTTTGCCGAAGCCATCCTTGGACAGGGAGCAACACCCGAGGCGGTCGCCTCGATCCGGGAAGACCTCGGCCTCAACAAACCTGCCGTTGTCCGGTACTTCGACTGGCTGTCCGGCGTTCTGACAGGGGATTTCGGCACGAGTTTCGCCCAGGCGAACTTTAACGTGTATGCAGGCGAAGCGGCCGGAAAAGGCGGTATAGGTTCCGTTGCCGCGCAACTGGAGCCGCGATTCAAGAACACCCTGTTCCTGGCCATGGTTTCGGCCATCATTTCTGTGCCCCTGTCACTTATCCTCGGAATCCTCGCCGCCCTGTTCAGGAATTCGGCCTACGACAGGGCAGTCAATATCGGCACGCTGTCATCGATTTCATCGCCGGAATTCTTTCTTGCCTACATCCTCATCCTTTTCCTGGCCGTCCTGACCCCGGTCTTCCCGTCCCTGTCGAACATCTACGCAGACATGTCATTCGGTGATCGTCTCGAGCGGACCATGCTTCCGGCCCTGACGCTGACGCTCGTCGTAACTGCGCACATGATGCGGATGACACGGGCGGCAATCATCAACCTGCTCGCGTCTCCCTACATCGAAATGGCGCAGCTCAAGGGGATCAGCCCTTTCCGGGTTATCGTGGTGCACGCGCTGCCCAACGCGCTGGCGCCGATCATCAACGTGATCGCGCTCAACCTTGCCTACCTGGTGACAGGAGTCGTGGTTGTCGAAGTCGTCTTTGTCTACCCGGGGATCGGCCAGCTGTTCGTCGACAGTGTCAAGATCCGGGACATCCCGGTCGTTCAGGCATGCTGCCTCATCTTCGCGTCAGCCTATATACTCCTCAATTTGCTGGCGGATGTCCTGTCGATCATATCGAATCCACGCCTCCGCCACCCGAAATGAGGACCGGTTCATGACATTCCTGGTGCAGTTGCTGGCCTGGCTGGTTGCAATGTTCATTGCGGCATGGGTGTTTCGCTTCGCCGGCCAGCGGGTCCCGTGGAGACGGGAAGCACTGTACGTTTACTTCCGCGACATGAATTACATGGTCGCGTTCGGTTTCGTGCTGGCCTTCGTTGCATTGTACTGGTCGGTCATTCTCTATTTTTTCCGGGAAATCACGTTTTTCATTTGGGCCGCGAACGGCCTGATTTTTTTCTCGGTATCGGGATTCCTCTTTCGCCTTCTTGGCCGCCATGTCGGAACAGAGATGTCCAGGAAAATCTTTCGCGACATGCCGATTACGGCCGCATTCGGCATCCTGACCATTCTGGTCTACGCCATTCTTGCCATCTTTGCCGACCTGATTGCTCCCTACGGTCAGGCGGAAGTCTTTGATTCGATCAATGTTCTGCCGGGCGGCAATCCCGAACTTGGCGGCAACCCGAATTTTCTGCTCGGAACGGACCAACTCGGCCGGGACCTCCTGTCCCGCCTGATATACGGTGCCCAGAACACGGTCGGGATTGCGTTCGTGACCACCTGCCTTGCCTTCCTGATCGGCGCGACCTTCGGTTTCCTGGCTGCGGCTCTCGGCGGATGGGTCGATCAGATCACATCCAGAATCGTTGATGCGCTCATGGCCATCCCGCAGCTGATCTTCGCCCTGCTGCTGATGACCATCGCAACGGCCTGGGCCGGGTCCGACAAGGCGCTGATCATGGTTTACATGGTTGTCATCATTGCCTTTCTAGACAGCACCCGGGTCTATCGCCTGTCGCGCGCCGTCGGACTCAACATCGTTGTCATGGACTACATCGAGGCCGCCCGGATCAGGGGTGAAAACCTCACCTACCTGATCTTCAGGGAGATTCTTCCGAACGCGACCGCCCCGTTGCTCGCCGAATTCGGGCTGCGGTTCTGTTTCGTCTTCCTGACCATTGCCGCCCTGTCTTTCCTCGGCATCGGGATTCAGCCGCCATTGGCTGACTGGGGCACGATGGTTCGTGACCTGTCCCAATTCATCAATTTCGCAGCGTTCAGCCCGCTCACGGCGGCCCTGCCGCTCATGGCCGCCGGTGCAATTGCGCTTCTGACGGTGGCGGTGAATTTCGTTGTGGACTGGATGCTGCACAAGAGTTCGGGCCTCAAGGAATAACATCATGGCAGAGCCGACCCCGCTTGTCCGAATCAGGGACCTGAAGATCGAAGGCAAATCGGACGAAACCTGGATCCAGATCGTCAACGGCGTCGATCTTGACCTCAAGGCGGGTGAAGTGCTGGGCCTGATCGGGGAATCCGGAGCCGGCAAGTCCACGATCGGACTCGCCGCGATGGGGTTTACGCGCGACGGCTGCAGGATTTCCGGCGGAAGTGTCGAGTTTGACGGGATCGACCTTGTCAATGCCGACGCCGCAACCAAACGATCGCTGCTCGGACGCAGAATCGCCTATGTGGCGCAATCGGCAGCGGCGAGTTTCAACCCGGCACACCGGATCATCGACCAGCATACGGAGGCACCGGTCCAGCACAGGGTCTTCTCGTCAGCGCAATCCCAGTCCGATGCGATCGAGCTTTACGAACGCCTGCGATTGCCCAATCCGGCGGAAATCGGATTCCGGTATCCTCACCAGGTCTCGGGCGGCCAGTTGCAGCGCGCGATGACGGCAATGGCAATGTCCTGCCGTCCGGATCTGATCATTTTCGACGAGCCGACCACCGCTCTCGACGTGACGACCCAGATCGAAGTCCTCGCCGCAATCAGGGATATCGTGGATCAGTTCGACACCGCGGCGATTTACATTACCCATGATCTTGCCGTCGTGGCCCAGATGGCTGACCGGATCAAGGTCCTGCTGAAAGGGGACGAAGTCGAAGAAGCGACGACGCGCGTCATGCTCGACGACCCCAAGGATGACTACACCAAGTCGCTGTGGGCAGTCCGCAGCTTTCGGCGTGACCAGAAGCCTCCTGCCGCCAGGGACGAGGTCCCCGTCGTCGCCATCAGAAAAGTCACTGCATCCTACGGCACGGTTCCGGTCCTGCATGATGTCAGCTTCGAAATCCACGCCGGCCGGACGGTTGCCGTCGTCGGCGAATCCGGATCGGGCAAATCGACGGCGGCGCGATGCATCACCGGCCTTCTTCCGCCGATCAAAGGGACGATCGAGTTCGAAGGCAACCCGCTGCCCAGCGATTATCGCAAGCGCAGCAAGGATCAGCTTCGCCAGGCGCAAATGATCTACCAGATGGCGGACACGGCACTGAATCCCCGAAAACGGATATCGGAAATCGTCGGCCGGCCGGTGGAATTCTACCTTGGTCTGAGGGGTGCCGAAAAACGCAAACGGGTCGAACAGCTGCTTGAACAGATCGAAATGGAACCTGACCTTTACATTGACCGTTTGCCTTCCGAATTGTCCGGCGGCCAGAAACAGCGTATCGGAATCGCGCGGGCTCTGGCGGCAGAGCCAAGATTCATCATCTGCGACGAAGTCACGTCGGCCCTCGACCAGCTGGTTGCGGAGGGAATTCTCAAGCTTCTCGCCAGCCTGCAGGACAGCCTGAATCTCGCCTACATGTTCATCACGCATGATCTTGCAACCGTTCGTGCGATTGCCGATTCTGTCGTGGTCATGAAGGACGGAAACGTGGTCGAGGCCGGACCCAAGGAGGAGATGTTCACGCCTCCCCATCACCCCTACACCGACTTGCTGCTCAGTTCGGTTCCCGAGATGAATCCGGACTGGCTTACCGGTCTTCTCAAGGCCCGTGGCGTCGAAAACATCGGCGATGCCGCCGCGGCGCGAATACCTTGATTATTCGACCATTGATACGTAAGATAGCCGTCGCGCCAGGAACGTGAGATGAACCAGAACTGGAGATCGATATGATGACACACCTGAACCGCCGCAGCGTTCTGAAAACGGGTGCGGCAACAGTAGCCGCCACGGCGCTGACGCCCCTGTCGACGGGAGCCATGGCAAGCCCGTCTCGCGGAGGCGACCTGCGTATGGGAATTGCCGGCGCAAACACGTCCGACAATTGGGACGGTCGAACGCATTCGGACAGCTTCATGATCGTTCATGGGCATGGTTGCGTGTTCGACACCCTGACGGAAGTGAACGCCAGCGGCGAACTCGTCGGTGAACTGGCGGAGAGCTGGGAATCGACGCCTGATGCAAAAGTCTGGACATTCAACCTTCGACAGGGCGTAACGTTCCACAACGGGAAACCTTTCGGTGCCGATGATGTGCTCGCGTCTCTCCAGATGCATACGGCCGAAGGCGCGAAATCGGCGGCAAGGCCGATTGTTGCACCGATCGTCGAGATGAAAAAGCTGACGGATCACCAGGTTCAACTGACGCTCCAGTCGGGCAATGCCGACTTCCCGTATCTCATGTCCGACTATCATATCCTGATGTATCCGGCAGGAATGATCGAGGAAGCGATTGCCAACGGTATCGGAACCGGCCTGTATCGCGTCGAGAATTTCGACCCCGGCGTGCGCTTTGTTGGTGTCAGGGTTGACAGCCATTACAAGGACGGAACCGGGGGTTGGTTCGACAGCATCGAATCCATCGCCATCAACGACGCATCGGCGCGGATGAACGCGCTGTCGACCGGACAGGTTGATGTCGTTAACCGCGTGGATTTCAAGATCGAGCCGTTGCTGAGAGCCAATCCGGACATCGAGGTCTTCGAAGTTACCGGCAACCAGCACTTCACCTTCCCGATGCTGACCAATGTCGCTCCTTTCGACGATGTCAACGTCCGCAAGGCGATCAAGTATGCCGTCAACCGCCAGGAAATGGTCGACAAGATCCTTCTCGGACACGGCAAGGCAGGCAATGATCACCCGATCGGACCCGCAAACCAGTACTATCATGCCGAGCTCGAACAGCTTGAGTACGATCCGGACAAGGCGAAATTCTATCTCAAGGAAGCCGGGATGGATTCGCTGTCGATCGACTTGTCCGCATCGGACGCCGCCTTTGTCGGTGCCGTTGATGCCGCGCAACTCTACCAGGCGTCTGCACAGGCAGCAGGGATCAACATCAATGTCATCCAGGAAGCGGCTGACGGTTACTGGTCAAATGTCTGGCTGAAAAAACCATGGTGCGCCTGTTACTGGAGTGGCCGGGCCACCGAGGACTGGATGTTCTCGACGGCTTATGAGATCGGGGTCCCGTGGAATGACAACCACTGGCACAACGAACGGTTCCAGATGTTGCTCTTCGAGGGGCGCACCGAGCTTGATTCCGACAGGCGCCGTGAAATCTACCATGAAATGCAGGCATTGATGTCTGCCGAAGGTGGAACGATCGTTCCGATGTACGCGAATTTCGTGGACGCCAACTCGACTCGGGTCACTCATGGTCCCGACCTCGGAAACCTGTGGCAACTCGACGGGTCACGCATTTGCGAACGTTGGTGGATGGCCTGATTTTTCCTCCTTCGTATCGTACGGAAACGCCCCGCAATGCGGGGCGTTTCTATATTTTCTCGGGGCGTATCAGATCTGCCCCGATCCGAGCCCTGTCGGAATCGGCAGCAATCCGGAAAAACTTCTGTCTGCCGAGACGAACCAATCAGAAACCTGGCGCCGGGTGCTACGCAAAACCAATGGGAGTACCCGCATCTGACACGATCAGCAACTGCCGTGTACGCCATGCGTGTTCACACCCATGGCGACAAGCAACGATACCGGCCGAGAACCGTTTTCGGACCCGTCTCCCTACCACAGGACGCTGGGCAGATCAGGGGTCCGTGTCGGCAGTAGCCGGATTACACTGCCCGACTTCCTTTCGGCGTTGACGAGATCGAAATGCACTTGCAGGTTGAGCCAGAATTCCGGCTCGATACCGAACCAATGTCCGAAGCGAAGCGCCGTGTCTCCAGTGATCGAACGCTTGCCATTGATTATTCGGTTTATTCGGTTTGCAGGCACATTGATCTGTCGTGCGAACCCGGTTGGTGTAACTCAGATTTCCGCAAGTTCGACATTGTCTGGACCCGATTGCCCTTCAGGCCACTCGAAGCAGATGCGCCATTTCCTGTTTACGCGGATGGAATATTGCCCTTTCCGATTGTCCCCGCGCGTCTCCAGCCGGTTACTCGGCAGTTCACGCAGCGTCCGGAGGGAAGGCGCGGCAGTCAGGATCGCAAGTCGTTTGACGGCCTGCTGCTCGAAACCGCGGAATTCGCGGACCACGAGGCCTTTGGCAATCCTCTCCGTCTTCTCGTCTCCGTAACCGAGAATCATCAGGGAACCCATATGATTTTGACGAACTACGTCAAGCATACAGACGCGATCGCGCCATCCTTCGTGGGATGCAAGGTCCGACGCAAAGATGACAGGAATCGCCTGAATGGGTCATCGTCAAGAGCGCTCGTGCGGCCGCCAGTTGCGTGGTGCTGAACCAGAGACCGTATCCCGGCACTGTTTGATCAAGAATCTGGCCAGTGAGAATTGAGCTCCGCTGGCCGACCATATCTCCCAGGCTTCCACAGTCTTTGAACTCAGTTGTGACGTCGACTGCAGCAGACCGCAACCGTTCGGAGCGGCGTGCCTAACCGCAAACACCAAGGCGTTTCGAAAAAAATCCTTGCAATCGGCAATAAACGGCAAGACCATCCGTTCTGCCGCAACATTGCGCCGTTGCGCAGATTTGTATGTCTTCGGTGAGCATCGCGAGAAGGACAAGTGGACCGCAGCCGCAGTTTAATGACCGGTGCCACTGGCAGGATCATCACCCGACCCGTTAAGGGATAATCAATACGTACGAAGAGAGCGTGACCGGCCATGCCGCACCCAACATTCGCACCAATCGCGATTCGAACCCTGGTCGCAGGCTTGGCCACAGCCCTCATGTTGTCGGTGACTGCGCTTTCACCATCGCAGGCACACGACCGGAAGGACGAAACACCGCGCGTTGCCGTGGTTTCCGCCTTCGCTCCAGAGATGGCAATCCTGAGGCAGGAACTCACGGACGCATCGGAGCATTCGCTGAACGGCGTCATCTTCGCGACCGGTACACTCGAAGCGCGGCAGGTCGTCCTCTTCCTCAGCGGGATCAGCGTCGTCAATGCTGCGATGACCGTGCAGCTTGCACTCGATCACTTCCGCGTCGAGCGTATCGTGTTTTCGGGCATTGCGGGAGGCGTGGACCCCGGATTGAACATTGGTGACGTTGTTATCGCCGGTCGCTGGGGGCAGTATCTCGAAATGCTCTTCGCCCGTGAGGTCGACGAAGGATGGGTGACGGTGCCGTTCTTCGAATACCCATACGCGAATTTCGGCATGATGTTCCCGCGTTCGGTCACGGTCCTCCGTTCCGATGCCGGTGAGCCTGAGACCCGGTTCTGGTTCCAGACAGACGATGAAATGCTGGCCGGCGCGCGCCGCGCAGCAGCGGATGTCAAGCTTTCGCACTGCACTGCGGAAGACCGCTGCCTGGACGAAATTCCCAGGATCGTCGTCGGCGGCTCCGGGATCTCGGGCTCCGCCTTTATCGACAATACGGCCTTCCGCGCATGGGCTTTCGAGACTTTCGGCGCGCGTGTTCTGGACATGGAAAGCGCCGCCGTTGCCCATGTCGCCTATGCCAATGACGTGCCTTTCATCGCCATCCGCAGCCTCGCAGATCTCGCCGGCGGTGGAGAAGGAGCGAACCAGATCGAGGTTTTTCTGGACCTCGCGGCGTTCAATGCAACCGAGGTGGTCAAGGCGTTGTTGCGCGAAATGCCGGGCAGGTCATAACCTGATTGCCGGGCTCGCGAGGATTGCGGGGAGCATGTGGGAAAGCTGAAGGAGTCCATGTCAAATTGAGCCGTAACAACGGAACAACTTCGTCCTCTTCCTCGTCCGGCTGGGGGATCGACAACGATTATGGCCCTTTGCGCGATGTGCTCCTGGGCCGGCCTGATTTCTACCGCTGGGTGGATGCCGGGCCGATTACCCGCCGTACCCTGGAGAACCAGGCGAAGAGCGGGGTCCGCTTCAACCTGCAGACCGCCATGGCCCAGCACGCCGAGATGGTCCGCATTTACGAGGCCGCAGGCGTTTCCTGCCATTACCTGGCGCCGGACGAAGTGCTGCACCGGAACTTTTTCGCCCGGGACTCCAGCGCCATGACCCCCTGGGGCGCGCTGATCTGCCACATGCAGCTGAAATGCCGCCGTGCGGACTATGTCACGGCAATCCGGTTCTACCAGGAAAACCGGATTCCAATCTGGAAATACGCGACTGCCGGCCACTTTGAAGGTGGCGATTTCGTCATCCTGGAACCGGGCACGGTCCTGATCGGTTACAGTGGCGAACGTTCGGAGGAAGCCGGGGCAGAACAGGTCGCGGCCTGGGTGCGTGAAAAAGGCTGGGAGGCCATTGTGGCCCCGATTTCCCGCGAGTTCGTGCATATGGACGGGCTGGTGGTACCGCTGGCGCCAAAGCTGCTCGTAGCCTGTTTGGACGCTCTCGAGTCCTGGCTCGTTGACTGGTTGCGAGCCAGGGAGTTCGAATTCATCGATGTGGGCTATGCGGAAGCGAAGGACCTTGGCGTCAACCTCGTGGCATTGGGCAACGACCGGGTGCTGTCCATGAAGGGCAGCACGAAACTGAACGCGGAGATGCGTGCGCTGGGATTCGAAGTCCACGATCCTGACATGTCCATGTTTACGCTCGGCGGCGGAGGCGTGCATTGCCTCTGCCAGGCCTTGCGGCGAGACTCCGTGACACCGAAAAACGCGGATTCCGAATGATGGACGCGTCAGGGCAATCGCTCTTTGTCTTGAGGGGTGTTTGAAGCGGACACAGACTGCGAGCTCGCCTACTTGTGATGCCTTTCCGAATCCCGCTTCCCGGCTTGGGTCCTGCATTCCTTGGATTTATCGGGCCTGCGCGACAATCACCCGAGGTTTGGCGCCTTTTTGTCGGCGTCATCCTTGGCGCCTCCTGCTTCGCCGCCACGCTGATCGGGACACTGCACCTGGTCCTGGCTGCCACCGGCAACCCTTCTGCCTTCGATACTCTCGAGGCGTTTCAGGTTCCTTCGCTCACCAATCCAATCTGGGTGTTGTGGCTGCTGTTCGGATTCGGCGGCCTGTCACTCGGCATGGCCATTGCGGCCCGGATCTTGCACGGGCGTTCGCCAAGGACCCTCATTTGTGCTCCCGGCCGCCCTGTCGCCCGGCAATTCTGTGTCGGGGTTCTTGCCGCGATTGCCGTCCTTGTGCCGGGGGCGCTGGTGGTACTCCTGTGGTTTGAACCATCACGAAACATGCAGGTCTCCATCTGGGCCCTGTGGATGATTCCGGCCCTGCCCCTGGTACTGCTCCAGGCTTTCTCGGAAGAGTTGTTGTTCCGGGGTTATCTCCAACAGCAGTTGGCGGCCCGTTTTTCCAGCCGCTGGATGTGGTGGTTTCTGCCGTCCTTCGTGTTCGGAGCGCTGCATTTCGATCCGGAAACATTCGGCAGGAATGCGCCCCTTGTTGCGCTTGCGACCATGGTCTTCGGCCTGATCGCCGGTGATGTTACCGCACGTACCGGGAGTATCGGCGTCGCAGTCGGCCTCCATTTTGCCAACAACATATTTTCGCTGTGTCTTTTCGGACTGGACAACCACCTTTCCGGCCTAAGCCTGTACGTTTTGCCCGACCCGGCGCGGCAAGCAGCGGAGTTCGGCCTTTTGTCAATTCTCGATTTCGTCGGCATCTGCTTCGCCTACGTTGTGTTTCTCGCCGTCGTCGCCATCACCGCACGTTCGCCGGGGTCGGGTGGCCGGAACGCAGGGTGAATCTGTTCTGTTTTTTTGCCGGCACACGGGTTTGACGCGATTGTCTTTCGCATTTCACCGATGCGCCTTTTGCCACGTGAGGTGACGTCACATCGACCCCGGACAAGGCCCCACGGCACATGATTCTGCGCCCGGGGCTGTTTCCCGGCGGCGTTTCCGGCGATTTGGCGATTGCCGGACATGCCTGTTCACCCCCGTCTTCGAGGGTGGAGACAGGATTGGCAACTCAGGCGCGAGTGTGGTGGGTCTTCAGCCGAACGCCATGCGCGGGCGGGTGTTGCCTGTCAGTTTCAGCATGTCCAGGACCCGCCTGGGTTTTCGGGCCAGTCTGCGCGTGGTCTCGGCGACATTGTCGCTGTGAGTCTTGATCAGGCCGATGGCGAAGCGCCGGAGCAGGGTGGCGTTCGCCGGGCCGTGGCCGGTGCGGATGCGGCTTCGGTCCTCATCGAAGGTCATGTCGAGGATGTGGTGGTTGGCCTCGATCCCCCAGTGCCCGCGATTGAGGCAGAGCAGGCGCTCGGGTGTTGCCCTGTCCTCGGTCAGGCTGGTGATGCAGTAAGCCGTTTCTTTGGACTGTTCCCCAGTCTTGACCTCGAGGGTTTCGCGGTGGACGGCGAAGACCTGGCCTGTGCCGGGAAAGTCGGCGTAATCGTTCAATTCACTGGAGACCCATATGGAGCGTTTCTCCTTGCGCCCGTGGTCGGGCTTGCACTCGGGTTCGACGAAGTCCGGCGCACGGCTGGCCATGATCTCGTCGAGCGTCAGGCTGATATCGCAGAGCAGGGTCTTCTGGTTGCCCTTGACGGTGAAGGCGTAGTCGGCACCGCGGTCGAGGAGGTAGGTGGCCAGTTTCCGCTGCGCCAACATGGCATCGGCGGTGACGGTGCGGCCGCTGATGTCGGGCAGCATGTCGAGCAGGGGGATGACTGTGCCGATTTCGTTGGTGCGTTTTTCCTCGTCGTCCGCCCCCGGCCTCATTCCGACTTTTTTTTGGCGTAGGATTTCCTGCTGTCGTGGCCGACAACACCCATGACATGGGTCTGCACGCCATCGGCATCGACGGCGCCGCGCATGGTCTTGCCGTCGACGGCCAGGGCGCTGTCCGGGCCGCCATGGTCTTCGTTCCACTGCCGCAGGGCGGCGTCGAACTCGTCCGGGCACACCCGGACCAGCACGTCGCGGATGATCGTCCTGCTCGGCGGGATGTACCGGCCCTGGTCGAAGCGCGGCCTGAAATACGCCAGAACCGCCTGGCTCTGGTCCTCGACCCACTCCGAGATCTCCTTGTAGCCGCGCATGCCGGCAAGGGTCGCGGCGGTGGCGAGCGAGAGCACCGATGGCAGGTTGTGCCGCCGCCCCTGCCGGCGTCGCGGATCCTCCACCTGCTTGAAGTAATCGGGCAGGGAGCGCATCTGCGCAGCGGTGAGTGTCATCTTCGGAACTCCCTTGTGCAGGCCGGGATCAAGGTGTGCCGTCCGCAGCCGGCGGCGCGCATCCCGGCACAGTGGATAGAGAAAGACAAGCTTGGGCCGGTCGTGGGTGATATAGCCACTGCCCAAGCGGCCGAAGCCCCGGGTGTGCCCGACACAGAGCCAGTTGGCCGCGCGGTAGACCGTGCCCCGATGGCGCACAGGGTCCACGAACGTCTCCAGGAGCAGGATTTCGTGGCCGAAGCGGAGCGGCCAGTCCCGCACCAGGCGCCGCGCGCACAGCGACAGCACCCGCGAGCCGAGGTTCGGCACCCCGCCGGGCAGAACCAGGAACCGCGAATTGTTGGTGACAAGGTGAAGGCGGCTGAACTGGCTGCCACGCTCCCAGCCGATCCAGTCATCGCGCGCCGCGCAGAGCAACGCTGATGCCGAAAACATCGCCAGCGCCAGCCAGCGTCCCCCACAGTGGGCGACATAGCGTATGGTCTCGCCTCTCGGCTGGGCGTCGCCGAGGAAATGATGCTCCTGCATCAAGGCGCGAAAGCGGGCCTCGTCCACCTTCGTCACCATGTCCAATGACACTTGGGAAAGATCCACCACGCTTTCGATCCATACCGCCTTGCCGCGAATCACCCGCGGCTGACTGTAAACCGGTGCTGCGGGAGAGTCCACCTCCGATAGTCATATCAATGAAGGAAAAGAGAAAATTCCAGAGAACGGATTTGCCTTGGGCCGGAACGGGCCGAGATTGCCATCGTGAAGCGGGCGAACTAGAGTGCACCGGGCCGCAAGTCAGCGAAAAGGCGCAGGTTTGGTTCAATGAACTGGATTTCGAATTTCGTCAGGCCAAAGCTCCGTTCCTTTTTCACCCGTCGCGACGTCCCGTCCAATCTCTGGTACAAGTGTGACGACTGCGGTGCGCTCCTGTATCATCGCGAGCTTGCCCAGGCGCTCCAGGTGTGTCCGAATTGCGATCACCATATGCCGATTGCGCCGCGGCAAAGGTTCGAATCCCTTTTCGATGACGGCGTTTTCGAAGAAATCCCGGTTCCGGCCTGTCTCCAGGATCCGTTGGGATTCCGTGACCAGAAAAAATACGCCGAGCGGGTCAAGGCGGCCCGAAACGCAACCGGTGAAGACGACGCCATGCTCCTGGCGGCCGGGAAAATCGGAGACGCTCCCATCGTCGCGGCTGGTCAGGACTTTTCGTTCATGGGCGGTTCCATGGGAATTGCCGTCGGGAATGCTGTCCTTGCCGCATGCAGGGAAGCCGCAAGACGCATGGCGCCGCTGGTGCTATTCTCGGCGGCCGGCGGAGCGCGCATGCAGGAAGGAATCTTCTCGCTCATGCAGATGCCGAAGACAACCGCTGCCGTTCAGATCCTGCGGGAGTCGAAGCTGCCCTTTATCGTCGTGCTGACCCATCCGACGACCGGCGGAGTGACTGCGAGCTATGCCATGCTTGGTGACATTCACCTGGCGGAGCCCGGCGCCCTGATCGGATTTGCCGGCCCTCGAGTCATTGAGCAGACCATCCGCGAAAAACTCCCGGATGGATTCCAGCGTGCCGAATACCTGCTGGAGCAGGGCATGCTCGACCGGGTAACGCACAGGAAAGACATCCGCGATGAGCTCATCTCCATTGTTCGAATGCTGATGAAGATGTCGCCGCCCATAAAGGGGCAGCTCCCGCCCCCATATGACGGCCCGCTTCAGGACAAGGCCGAAACCAGGCGGCGCGCGGCCGGGGCAAAGACTGCATGACCGGTTCACGTAGCGATGTCATTCTCGACAGACTGACCGGACTGCACCCCAAACTCATCGACCTGAATCTTGAGCGCATGAACAGACTTCTCGCGGCACTGGGGCACCCGGAGTTGAGCCTACCACCTGTCGTCCACATTGCCGGCACAAACGGCAAGGGTTCGACGGCAGCAATGATCCGAAAAGGTCTCGAAACCGCTGGTAAAACGGTACATGTCTATACCTCTCCCCATCTTGTCAGGTTTCACGAACGGATCAGGATCGCGGGGAGTTTGATTCCCGAGCAAGATCTCACCGCGCTTCTTGAAGAATGTGAAGACGCCAACGGAGATGACCCCATTACGGTTTTCGAAATCACCACCTGTGCCGCCTTCCTGGCGTTTTCTCGCACGGCGGCGGACTACACGATCCTGGAAGTCGGGCTCGGCGGTCGGCTGGATGCAACCAATGTCATCGCGTCACCGGCCGTTTCAGTCATCACGCCGGTATCGCTCGATCATCAGCAGTTCCTTGGCAACTCCTTGCGTGAGATCGCCTGGGAAAAGGCTGGCATTCTCAAGCGCAACTCTCTTGGTGTCGTTGCCCGTCAAAGCCCTGAAGCTCTCGAGGTCATCCAGGAGGTCGCGGCATCGGTCGGCGCAACCCTGAAAGTCGAGGGTCACCATTGGCACGTGTGGGAAAGCGATGACGGGAACACCGGTTTTCAGGACGAATACGGATTCCTTGATCTGCCACGCCCGAGCCTCCCCGGCCGGCATCAACTCGGCAATGCCGGATGTGCCGCCGCGGTGCTGCGGATTCTCAGGCTGGACGGGAATTCGGTCGCTGCGGCAATCGGTGGCGTGTGCTCGAGGGAATGGCCTGCCCGCATGCAACGGGTGCGTGATGGTGATCTTTCCATCCATGCCCCGGAAGCCCAGATCTGGCTAGATGGCGGACATAATCCCGCGGCTGGACTTGCCCTGGCGCGGACGCTCGAAGAACTGCCTTGCCAATCGACTCATCTCGTTTGCGGGATGATGAATTCAAAGGACCCGGCATCGTTTCTTGAACCATTTGTCGGCCTGGTCGATTCGGTGACCGGTGTGGTCATTCCCGGCGAAACCGCCAGCAGGCCGGCCGACGACATTGCCCTGGCCTCTCAAGAACTTGGCATTCGGGCAAGCACGGCTGCCGGAATCCCCGATGCAATCAAGGCGATCACGACCCGGACACCGGGCGCCCGGGTATTGATCTGCGGCTCCCTGTACCTGGCAGGCGCGTTGTTGGCGTCGTTCGAGCCGCCAGCTGTCGACTGACTCTCGCTGCACCTCACACGACGACCCGCAACCGAACGCTCCAGGGTACATCCTCCTGCACCGTGCTCGGCATCCCCGCGCCAAAGTCGTCAACCGTCTCGCCGGGGATGGTCGGCCGGTTGTCCGGCAGGCAGGTATGCGGGCAGATCGAAATTCGTCGAGTCCCCATCGGCGATGTCAACGCGGCCCCGGCTGCCCGGAGTTTTCAGGCAGGACGTTTTCGATCGAGGTGATCCAGGACGACATCTCCAACGAACTGCCCGGAATCGGTGAATTGCGCAGAAAGGCCCAATCCGTGATCTGGCGGATCGATCCCCGCTGGATCAATGAGGATGGTCGCATCGGTCGAAACCGTTCCCGAACGCCTCTCTGGGTAAGCATCATTCTCCGCGAGCGGTTTCGGCAAGGTTGAGCAGGGTGTCGCCGGGAATCCGGAGGGATTTGCCCAACTCCAGTATCCTGGCGCCTGAAACCTTGTCACGACGCCGAGCCTCGATGGCAAGATGAGCGATCTCGTTGCGAAGTTCCCGATCCCGGTACTGTTGCTGTTCTCGCTTTCCGACGTCGCTGAAAATACCGAGCGTCTTGAGATACATGCGTCCGAATCGCTCACGGTCGAGGATGACGTCGCATTCGCGGTCGGAAATATGCTGGAGGCTTTTCAGACGGAAAATCGCGGCGCGATAGGTCACCCCGAAATGGTTCGCGATCATGGCGCAATCCTTGTAGGTGATACGCTGTGACCGGGCCGGAGGACGCTGTGTCGCCTCGAAACACTCGCCGCCAGCCGTATCGAAGATGGTATGGTCCTGTCTGCTCGGCCGGCCTTTACCGAGGCTGCGCAAATATGCCTGAACGCCATCTCCCGGCATGAGAAAAGCCGAGGCGAAAGCGTTCGCGCGCCGTTCGACCAATTCCGAAGAATTTTCAGTGCTAGATATCGAGATGCCGCGGCTGCGGTCCAGCAGTGCGTGTGCGTACTCGTGCGCAAAGGAGAGCCGCATCCGGCCTTTGGAGCGAGACGAGTCCACGAGTGTCGCAAGACCGATACTCGGGTGTCGAAGAAAGAGGCCCGACGCGTCACCGGGGAGGGTAACGCCGGACGCCCAGATCCCCTGGGAAAGAATGAGCTCGGAAACGTCAGAAACGGGCGCGTTGCCAAGTCCAAGCCTGTTGCGTTCCTGTTCGGCTACCTGCTCTCCCTGCATGACTGCCTCTCCAGGCGTGCCGGGAAGCCGCATCTCGTAAACGGGAGGACCAGATCCAGGCGGCTCGACGCCGATCAGCTGCCTGAGCACGACACCTTCGCGACAGAGGTGCAGGCACAGGGAAACCTGCAGGCGCGTGGTCGGGTCTGCCCCCAGTTCCGGTGCCGAGCGGAACAGGTCGGCCGTGACGTCCCGCTCTTCGTCCCCTGGTTCCTCGTTCAGGAGATCGGCGACGGGAAAACAATAGGTTTCGGAAAGCTGCCTGAGCTCGAGAGTCGATACCGACCGGTTCCCGGCTTCCAGTTGGGAAACAGCAGTTCGAGAAATGTTCAGGGCCTGGGCAACGTCTTGCTGTTTCATGTGTCGTGATTTTCGCGCTGCGCGTAGCCGCGCTCCCAGATCCACTGCGTTCATCGCCGCCTCACGTTCAATGCCCGGTACGATGCGACGTTCTGTCCTCGCATCAGCGCCAATTTCGCTTATCGAACATTAGATGTCAATTATTTCCCAAATATGAATGTTATTCGATCATTTTTCGCATGATTTCGCCGTATACAAAGAACAACGATATCCGTGAGCCTGTTTCTGAATAGGGGCCGTCACTCGCGCCGAAACAACGGTTTCGAGGAAACGCCGCCTCGCGATGGTTTTCAGAACGGTTGTGCAGTCTGGTCTCCCTGGAACTAAACCAGGGAAATCCGGTCAGGTCTTGGCCTGGTCCTCGCTCCGGGTTGGAATCCTCATCGGGAATTTGACTCCTGGGCAGGGCACGGCCCGGTGCCGAACCAGTTCCCGGGTCGGAGGGCAACGGGTGGCGACGGGCAATCTTCTCGTCACCGATGCACGGTGCGCGCTGCCTCACCCTGCAAAATTTCACGAAGATAGCCACCCGATTTCACCAAGGTAGCACCCCCCTCGCGGTGACTGGCTTTGGCTTGATTCAGGGTGCCGGTCTACACCTCGGTGGACAGGCCCAACCGAAGCAGCGTAAGGAAAGGCAGGCCAACGGAAACAGACCGGAAGCGCGTCTATTTCCTCATACTTGAAATGGCGTTCCGAGGAAGAGCGGACGGCTCCGTTTTCGCCATCGCAGAGTCGGTTGAATTGAATCGATGAGTCTTGCAATCCTCGTTCCCGGCGTGCTCATTGCCATCGCGGGAATAGCTTTCGGCCTGTTCCCTGCCCGATACGTGTCCCTCGCCGAAGCACTGATGACGCGTCATGATGCAAAGGTGATCGCAGGCGGTATCCGGCTGACATTCGGTGCCCTCCTTCTTGCCGGTGCCGGAACGGCCCGCCATTCGATGGCGGTCGCGGTACTGGGCGGACTTTTCGTCGTTATCGGATTGATACTTCTGTTGCTTCCGCGATCTCGTTTCGACGCACTCGCCCGGCGGGGCTTGGAGCTCTCCGCCGGTGCCGTCAGGTATGCCTCGCTTGTCGCGGTCGTGCTAGGGGCCTGGCTTGCATTTGCCGCAAGTGGTTGATCTACGTCCTGCCATGCGGAAGCCGTTGGCGCACCTGTTGAGCATCCTGTCGTCACCGACGTAAACGGGTGGCGCTCCTAAAGCACCCGTTCAGATTTAACTCTTTGTTTTACCTTAAGAATTCATACGGTACCGTTGACGACTGTCCGCCTCGTCGATTTCACGCGGCTTTCGCAGGATTCGGCACAATGCATCGAGTTCGTCGAGAGACCGATACGAGATCCTGAGGGCTCCGCCCTTGCCTTTCGACTTATGCTGTATGGCTACCCGTAGCTTCAGAGAAGCAGAAAGTTCCGCCTCAAGCGCTCGCGTGTCCGCATCTTTCGGCCGGCGATGATTCCTTTTTTTCTCGCCGGAAGCCCGTGCCGCCAAGGCTTCTGTCTGTCGAACGTTCAACCCCTCCGCAACGATTCGCCGCGCGAGACCTGACGGATCATTGCAGCCCAATAGTGCACGGGCGTGTCCGGCAGAGATTTGTCCTTCCCGGAGCAGCGCCTGCACGTCACCGGGCAACGCCAGAAGCCGCACGCTATTGGCGATGTGGCTTCGGCTCTTGCCGACAACCTCCGCAAGGCTTGCCTGGGTGTGTTCGAATTCGTCGATCAGCTGCCGAAATCCCCTCGCTTCCTCAATCGGGTTGAGATCGGTTCGCTGGATGTTTTCGACCAGGGCGATCTCCAGCATGTGTTGCTCGTTCGTCTCCCTGACCACGACAGGAACTTCGTGCATCCTGGCTCTTTGGGCGGCCCGCCAGCGGCGTTCACCGGCGATAATCTGGAAGCTTGCCTTCTCCGACGGGTCCGGACGAACGATGAGCGGCTGGATTATTCCATTCCGCCTGATGGACTTGGCAAGTTCCTCAAGGTCTTCGTCACCGAAGTCTTCCCTTGGCTGCCCCGGATTGACCCGTATCGACTCGATTGGAACCGACATGCCGCTGCCGCCCGGATGGTTCGGCGTGGATTCCCCGGATTCGACTGCCCGCTCGACATCGTCAAGCCGCCTTTCCGGATTTTCCGTTTCCGTCGCGCTTGCCGCGTCAACACCGAGATTTCCCATCAAGACCGATAATCCGCGGCCAAGGCCTCTTTTTGCCTTCGCCCTGGAGTTGTCAGTTTCTGCCATTCTATCCTCCTGGAGGCCCCGTTTCCGTGCCCTGTCTCCCCGACCCGGCCACTCTGCTCACACCCGGAATCCTTCGAGGAATTCCTTCGCAAGGCATTGGTAGGCGATGTTGCCGGTACTTTTGGCGTCGTATCGCGAGACTGGCAAACCGAATGATGGCGCTTCGCTCAACCGCACATTCCTGGGAATCACCGTCTCGTATACCAGCGTCCCAAGGTTTTCCCGCGCATCCCTTTCGACCTGCTGGGACAGGCGAATGCGCCGGTCATGCATACTCAGTACAACGCCCTGAACCCGGAGCCCGGGGTTGAGGTTTTCCCTGATTTGCCGAATTGTCAGAATGAGCCTGGAAAGTCCTTCAAGCGCGTAATACTCGCACTGAAGGGGTACCAGGACCGAGTTGCTGGCCGCAAGCGCATTGACCGTCAGCATGTTCAGTGCAGGCGGACAATCGATAAAGACGAAATCGGGAGGGGGATTCAGCTTATCCAATCCTGCCAGGGCCGATCGCAATGCCAGGGCCGGGCTGTCACGCACGGACAATTCGACATCGGCGGAGCTCAGGTCCGGGGATGATGGAACCAGGTCAAGCCCCGAGACACTTGTCTTGACGATCGCTGTCTCCAGCCGGGCCTGCCTGAGGATGACCTCGTACATCGAGGTTCCCTGGTCTTCCGGTTCGATACCGAGCCCGGTCGTTGCGTTGCATTGGGGATCGAGATCAACCAGGACGACCGTTTTTCCGGCAAGAGACAGAGATGCAGCCAGGTTGATCGCGGTTGTGGTCTTGCCGACACCGCCTTTCTGGTTGGCGACCGCGATGATTTTCGTTTCAGCATGGCCTTCAGGTCGAAGTGGCACGGAATATGTCTCCGATTTCAAGAATCCGCGCGTCAGAATCCGTCAGGCTGGGCCACCGGGACAGGGAAAACCTCCAGTGCTTCCGGGCAACACTGATTTCCCTATCACACCCGCGTCCCTTCGGGAACAGGCATACGCCGTCATGTGCAAGCATTCCGGAGGCCAGACGAAGCAAATCCGGCAACGCGGCCAACGCCCGGGCCGAAACCACGTCGAATTTGCCGTCCCCCTGGTCGACACCCCCTTCCGAAACCTCCTCGACCCGTGCATTGACGATCCTGACCGGGGTCGATGTTTCACGTGAAACATTGGCCAGAAAGGCGCATTTCCTGGCATTGCTTTCGACAAGCGTCACGCTCAGGTCGGCAATCAGGTCCGGCCCCACGATGGCAACGACCATTCCCGGAAACCCTGCCCCGCTGCCCAGGTCTGCCCAACGCAGTTGCTGCCGGAAACGGACCGGGTCAAGCACCTGGGCGGAGTCAAGAATATGGCGATCCCAAACCTGGCCCAGGCTTTCCGCCGAAACCAGGTTCAGGCGCGAATTCCATCTTTCAAGGATTTGCGCAAATCGATCGAGTCGCGCCATTGTTTCACGTGAAACATCGAAACGGGATTCCAGCAGCGACCGGGCCTCCCTGTTCGGCCTCATGCTCTCTTTCGGCCGTCAATGACATCCCTGTTCCGGCGTAACCGGGCCAACAGCAACATCAGCGCTGCTGGTGTCATTCCATCGATCCGCCCGGCCTGACCGATATTCGCCGGGCGAATCCTGGTCAGCTTGTCCTTGAGTTCGTTCGAAAGGCCGTTGATGCCGCGGTAGCACAAGTCATCCGGTATCGGGATCGCTTCATCGCGCCGCAATGCCGCAATGTCCCGTTTCTGAGATTCTATGTAGTGAACGTACACGGCGTCGCGTTCAAGCTGGTCCGAGATTTCTTTCGGTGCCCCCTCCAGTTCTGGCCAGATTTCGGCAAGACCCGCAAAAGAAACATCTTTCCGCGAAAGGAATTCCATTCCGTTGCGGCGAATCCCGTCCTGGTTGACCGCAATTCCCGCGTGCACGGCTTCATTCGGCGTCATCGAGCAGTTTTCGAGGATTGCGCGATACTTCTCAAGGCGTTCCATCTTTTGCTCGAAGGCCAGGCGCCGCCGCTCCCCGACACAGCCAATGTCGATTCCCGTCCGTGTCAGCCTTTGATCGGCATTGTCGGCCCTGAGCGAGAGACGGTATTCGGCCCTCGAGGTAAACATTCGGTACGGTTCGGCGACTCCACGCGTCACAAGATCATCTATCATCACGCCGATGTAAGCATCCGCCCGGCCAAAAACGACCGGTTCACGATCCCTGCACACCGCAGCCGCATTCAAACCGGCGACCAGACCTTGCGCCGCCGCTTCCTCGTATCCGGTTGTTCCATTGATCTGCCCGGCCAGGTACAGGCCCGGAACTTCCTTCACCTCGAGTGTCGGGCGAAGGGACCGCGGATCAACGTAGTCATATTCGATCGCGTAGCCCGGCTGCTTGATGACGGCCTTTTCCAGGCTGCGAATGGTCCGGACATACGCAAGCTGGACATCAAACGGCATCGATGTCGAAATACCGTTGGGATAAACGGTATCATCCTCGAGACCTTCGGGCTCGAGAAAGACCTGGTGGGATGATCGTTCAGGAAAACGAACGACCTTGTCCTCGATCGACGGGCAGTACCTTGGGCCAATGCCGTCGATCCGGCCCCCGTACATTGCCGATCTTTCCAGGTTCTCCCTGATGATCTCGTGGGTCCCGGCATTGGTCTCCGTCACGCCGCAAGGGACTTGCCGCGCCGTCGGAGCTGCCGACAGAAATGAGAACATGACCGGGTCCTGGTCACCCGGCTGATTTCCGGCACGGTTCCAGTCGATCGTCGTTCCGTCCAGCCGCGGCGGTGTACCGGTTTTCAGCCTTCCGAGCGAAAAACCAAAGGACTCCATTCGTTCCGCCAGTCGAGAGGCCGGTTTGTCCCCGATGCGCCCGCCCGGCCGTGACTCGTCGCCGAAATGGATGACTCCCCTCAGGAAGGTTCCAGTTGTCAGGACGACCGATCTTGCCCTAATTTCAGTGCCATCGGCCAGAACCACTCCTGCGACTCCCGGACCGGCCATGCAGAAATCGGCTACCTCCCCCTCGACAACCGACATTCCGGGGCGATTGCGGAATTCTGCCTGCATCGCTGACCTGTACAGGGCGCGGTCCGCCTGGGCTCTCGGACCCTGAACTGCCGGCCCCTTGCTCCGGTTCAAAAGCCGGAACTGGATCCCCGCCTTGTCCGCCACCCGTCCCATGACGCCGTCGAGGGCATCGATTTCCCGGACCAGGTGTCCCTTGCCAAGTCCACCGATTGCAGGGTTGCAGGACATCTCCCCGATCCGGTCAAAGCGGTGCGTTACCATTATCGTGCGGGCGCCTGTTCGCCAGGCTGCATGGGCGGCTTCCGCACCGGCATGACCACCGCCGACAACGATCACATCGGCAGGAGTCATGTCCAGCCGGAGGTCGCGGCTGTTGGCGTTTCGATGTTTCACGTGAAACATTTCAATTCCGGGGCTGCTCACTTTCCCATGCAAAAACTGGAGAAGATCTCGTCGAGGACCTCCTCTACATCAACTTTTCCGAGAAGTGAATTCAATGCGTGGACACAGGCGCGCAGTTGTTCGTGGACAAGTTCCGGCTCGAAGGGCCCGTCGGACAGCATGGCCCGGGCTATCACCAGGGATTTCAATCCCCTCGAAATCGCGTTCCGGTGACGCGCGCGAATTGCTGCCCGGGAAATGCCGATTCTTGGAGAGAGGACAGCCTCGATCCTGTGAATCAGGCCGTCGAGGCCGTCTCCTGATTTTCCTGATACTGCCAAGCCCTGGCCGGTGGCGACGACGTCGCATTTTCCCCGGCAAACGATGTCTTCAGGCCCGCACGAGACGCCCAGATCAGCGGGTTTGCCGTCGAAGGTAAGAAAAATCCGGATATCCGCTTCCTCCGCGCGGCGTCGGGCCCGCTCGATTCCGAGCGCCTCCAACTCATCTCCCGAATCTCGCAATCCCGCCGTATCCAGGATTGTGACCGGAATTCCGCTGACATCCATTCGGACCTCGATCACGTCACGGGTCGTTCCTGCACGCGAAGAGGTCAAGGCCGCTTCGCGCCCGGCGAGAGCATTGAGCAAGGTTGACTTTCCCACATTGGGCGGACCGACTATCGCGACTTCGAATCCGTCCCGCAGTCTTTCCGCGGCACGCGACCCCGCGATTTCGCGCCCGAATTCCTTTTCGAGCCGATCCAGGATTGCCGCAACCTCTTCCGAAGGATCCGGTGGCGCGTCCTCCTCGTCCGGGAAATCGATGGTTGCATCCAGGAGCGCCATGGCACGGACGAGACCGTGTCGCCATCCGGTCACCAACCCGGTGAGACCCCCTTGAAGAACATGCAGCGCCTGCACGCGCTGATATTCCGTTTCGGCGTCGATGAGGTCTGCCAGCCCTTCGACCTGGCTGAGATCCAGCCGCCCGTTCTCCATTGCTCGTCGCGTGAACTCGCCGGGTTCCGCCATGCGCAATCCGTCCATCAGCGCCAGGTCACCGAGCAGGGCGTTAATCGTCGCCATGCTTCCATGTATTTGTATTTCCAAGATATTTTCGCCCGTAAAGCTGCCAGGAGCTTCGAATGCGATCACGATGGCCTCGTCAAGGGCAATTCCGTCTCTCGTCTGGAGTTGCCGCAGCGCGGCATGCCTCGGGGCCAGGCCTTTTGCGCCCAGGCTGCCGGCCGCGGCAAAGGCATTCGGACCCGAGATCCTGACGACGGAAATCCCGGCCTTTCCTCTTGCGGAGGCCAGGGCAAAGATCGTGTCTGCAGACATGTCTGACGTCCCGGACCTGAGACCCTCCAGGTGGTGTCAACGGCGGGCAGGGCGATCCCTGTTCTCAGGTGTTCATCGAATCGAAGAACTCCGAGTTGGTTTTCGTCTTTCTGAGCTTGTCCAACAGGAATTCGATCGCATCGGTCGTCCCCATCGGGTTCAGGATTCGCCGAAGCACGAAAGTTTTCGTGAGCTCGGACTTGTCGACAAGGAGGTCTTCTTTCCGGGTGCCGGATTTCAGAATGTCGATTGAAGGGAAGACACGCTTGTCCGCGACTTTTCTGTCCAGCACGATCTCGGAGTTACCCGTACCCTTGAATTCCTCGAAGATCACCTCGTCCATGCGTGACCCGGTGTCGATCAGGGCCGTGGCAATGATCGTCAACGAACCGCCTTCCTCGATATTCCTCGCGGCGCCAAAGAACCTTTTCGGTCGCTGCAAGGCATTGGCGTCGACGCCCCCGGTCAACACCTTTCCCGAAGACGGGACAACCGTGTTGTACGCGCGCCCGAGTCGGGTAATGGAGTCCAGCAGGATGACCACATCGCGCTTGTGTTCGACGAGTCGCTTGGCCTTTTCGATCACCATCTCGGATACGGCGACATGGCGCGTGGCAGGTTCGTCAAAGGTCGATGAAACGACCTCGCCCTTGACCGAGCGCTGCATGTCGGTGACTTCTTCCGGCCTTTCATCGATCAGCAGGACAATCAGGTAGCACTCCGGGTGGTTTTGCTCGATGGAATGAGCGATGTTCTGAAGTATGACTGTCTTCCCGGTCCTTGGTTGCGCAACGATCAGCGAACGCTGGCCCTTGCCGATCGGTGCCACGAGGTCGATGACCCGCGCGGACTTGTCCTTGGCGTCCAACTCGGGAATTTCCATTTTCAGCCGCGTATCCGGGTACAGCGGGGTCAGGTTGTCGAAATGAACCTTGTGCCTGGAAGCTCCCGGTTCGCTGAAATTGATCGAGGTTACCCTGACGAGGCCGAAGTAGCGTTCATTCTCGAGCGGTGCCCGGATCACTCCTTCCACCGTGTCTCCCGTTCTCAGGGAGTATTTCCGGATCTGGCTCGGGCTGACATAGATGTCTTCCTGTCCGGGGAGGTAGTTGGCTTCCGGTGAACGCAGGAATCCGAATCCGTCCTGCATCACTTCGAGAACGCCATCGCCCGAAATCTCGGCCCCGTCGTCCGCCTTTTCCTTCAGGATGGCGAACATCATTTCACCCTTGCGCATGGGTGACGTGCTCTCGAGATCGAGTTCCTTGGCCATCTTCAGCAGATCCGCCGGGCTTTTTGCCTTGAGATCGGAAAGTGTCAGGGATTCCTTGGGGGTAGCGGTATCTGGGGTCATCGGAGAACCATGCATGATGTGCCGACGTACGGCACGTTTGACCAAAACGTGAGGAAAGCTCTTGCGATGGTTGGGAAACCGAGCTTGACGATTCTTACATCAGGCTCGCGGTAGCTGTCAAACGCTTGTCGTCCCCAAGTGCATCCCAGTTTCATGTGTTGGGTTCGGGTTTCAAATGCTTGTCGAACGTTCCAACTCAAGAAATCGTCCCATCGTCCTTGAGTGGCCGGTGCCAGGGTGTGGGGAGGCATGGAACGCACACTTGGAGCCGCTGAGCGTGCGAAACTGGATTCGGCTTCGAGGGAACGAACCCTTTCCGGAAGTCAATTCGGCCCACGCAGGGCATTTCGGGTGTACGCTCGTACTACTGGTGGACGACGGCACGGTTTCGGTGCTCCGGAACGTCCGAGAGGCCTTCAGGACCGCCCTCTACCCCGAAAACAGGCCGAGTTCGGCGGTTTGCGCCGCGAAACACAATCAATGCGTACTGCCCGCATCTCTTTCCACCATTTTCTAACCGGGAATCCTTTCCCCGGGATCCTGCCTGTTTGCCGCGCTTGACCGCCAGCGCAACACGCGCGCGTTCGGGACATGGTTGAGAATGTCTCAAACGGACTTCTGCTCGAGCACATGAAGACAATGCGCGCCGCCTTGGCCGAACAGATCCGGGAACGGCGCGATCGGCAAATGGCAACACCGGCCGTGCGAGTGGACCGCATCTCCAACCGCGTGGAAATATTCGAATAGCGTCTCGAACTCGTTGACTGCTTTGAACTCGGTGCCGCGCAACCTGTCACCACATGCCCGGTCAGGTACATGGCGCGGGTCGAGGAGTCCGGGATGGCTTCGCCCCCACACCCGATCGGGTCGTTTCACTCGGCACCCGCCGCGACGATCAGGCCAGCTGCGTCAGTGCCGCCGCAAGAAACGCATCGGGGTTTTCCAGGTTGGACAGATGCGCGGCACCCGGAATGATGCGCACCTCTGCCCCGGATACGCGGGCGGCCATGTCCTGGACCACCGGCAACGGAGCCCCGGGGTCCAGTTCGCCCACGATGAAGTGCACGGGCAGCCTGATTTGGTCGAGCGACCGCAACAGGTCGAGCGTCTGCAGGCAGCGCGCCGCCTTGCGGTAGCCCTCGGGAGGCGTTCGCAGGATCATCTCCCGAACCGAGGCCAGCACCGATGCATTCGCGGGATCGGCCCGGAATGCCGGCGAGAACCACCGCAGTAACGTGCGTTCCGCAACCGCATCCATGCCGCTGGAGTCCAGGAGCGCGATGTTGTCGTCCCACATCGCCCTGAAACCGTCGGGCGCGTCGGCCCGCGCGTCGCAGCAGACCACGCGCTCGACCCTGTCGGGATGTGCGAGCGCGAGCGCAAGCCCGGTCATTCCGCCCATCGACAGCCCCATGCAGCTCGCCCGGTCGACGCCGAGATGGTCCATCATGGCGATGACATCCGCTGCAAGCGTGTCGAAGCCGAACCCGTCCTCGCTGACGCTGCTCTGCCCGTGGCCGCGCGTGTCGTAGCCAAGCACCGTGAATTGCGCCTGCAGTGCCGCAAGCTGCGGCCGCCACATGCCGCGATCCGACGCCAGCGAATTCGACAGGACCAGCCAGGGTCCCCGCCCCGCCACCGACCAGGAAATCCGGGTGCCGTCCCGAACCCGGAGGCTGCCTGCCCTGCTCACGAGGCGGCACCGATTGCGGCGTTGATCCGCGGCATCACCTCTTCGGCCATCAGGATCATCGACCGGCGGCCCAGCTCGCGGTCCGTCCAGTCGTGGCCCGCATAGACCAGGTTGCCGAAATCGCCCACCTGCTCGCGGAACGCGAGAAGCTGGTCCGCGACCGCGGGCGGGTCGCCATGGATCACCAGCTGCTCCACCACATCCTCGAGCGTCACCGCGCTGTCGGGCATGTCCTGGTCCTGCTTGAACAGGTTCATGCGCCCGGCCGCCCCCAGCTTGGTCAGAAGCTGCGCGTAATAGTAGACATACGGGCTGCCGGGGTCGCGGGCATAGGCGCGCGCGCTCGCCATGTCGTCCGCAACGCAGATGTTCTTGGCCACCCGCCAGTTCCTGGCATCGGCCGCCCGCCCGCCCTGCTCGCAGCCCGCGACATAGTTCGGCCAATGCGTGGCAACCCATCGCGGCAGCAGGAAGTTGGCGGAAATCGGATCCCAGCCCCGCGCAGCCATCGCCGTGACACCCCGGGAGAACGGCGCCACCGCAGTGCCGACGATCGGCGGGTGCGGATCCTGGTAGGGCCTGAGGATCATGCCCTGGCCAATCTCGGGGATCATGGTGCGCGCGGTCGAGACCTCGTAGAACGCGCCCGACAGGTTGTAGGGCGCCTCGCCCGCCCAGATGTCGAGCACCATGTCGATGCATTCGACGAACATGGCGTTGCGGTCGCGGCCGAAATTGCCGAACACCTCCGCATCCGACATCAGCCCGCCGGGCGAGATCCCGAAGATCAAGCGGCCCTCCAGCATGTGGTCGAGCATCGCCACCTCGGCCGCCACCCGGGCGGGGTGCGCGTTCGGCAGGTTCACGGTGCCCGTGCCGAGGCGGATCGTACTGGTCTCATAGGCAAGGCTCGCCAGGAAAGCCACCGTCGAGGTGATGATCTCCGCATGATCGGTCGCGTGCTCACCGCAATAGGCCTCGGCAAAGCCCAGCTCCTCCGCCAGGAGGAACGCCTCGCGATCCTCCGCGATGGATTGCGCGACCGGCTTGTCCAGCGGGTGGATCGGCATGGTGAAAAACGACAGCTCCATCTCGCCCTCCGAGCGGCTCTTTCCGGCGGGATTATCCATCACCGCCGGTCCGGCGGAAAATGATGGTTGCTCATGGCCGCCATCAGGTTTCCCGATAGAGGGGACGTGGCGCGGACATTTCCTAATCGAACTCGTCCAGAGCGGTCGCGAGTTCGCCATCGAGAACTCCGCAGAACGCCCGGCCCGCCTCGCCGAGCGGCACCGAAACCGGCTCGATCCGCAGGTAATCGACAGTCAGTTCCGGCCCGGTGATCGCAATCACCCGGCGCCGGTCGCCAGCCAGATCGGGCAGGCACAGGATCCCGGGCAGGATCGTTGCCCAATCGGAGCGCGCCACGAGATCGAGCGTCGTGAACATGGAATCGAGTTCAATCAGACGTCCGGTCTCGATCCCATGGGTGGCAAAGTACTGATCGATCTTGCGCCGCCTGACATTCTCGCGGGTGGGCAGCACCAGGTCCAGGGGGGGAAGATCTGCCAGCCGCACGGGACGATCCGCCACGATGCCGCTCTCGCAGGAGACAACGAGGTACTCCCGATCTGTCCCCATCAGGCTCGCGCGCAGCCGCATGTCGGCATCGAACGCGGGCACGATCGCGAAGTCCAGTTCGCCCGCGAGGACCTGGCGGAACAGTTCGGCCGAATAGGCCTCGCGCACCGTGATTTTCACATTGGGGAAATCCTTGGCGAACCGCATCAGCGCCGGCCCCAGAACGGCGCGCGTAAAGGTCGGCATCAGCCCCACCGTCACATGCCCCGTCACCGCGCCGGACAGGGCGCGCAGGTTGACTTCCGCCTCGGTCGCCGTGCGCATGACCCGCACCGCGTCGCGATAAAACCGTTTGCCTGCCTCGGTCGGGGTGACGCCCTTGGAACTGCGGTACAGCAATTGCACCTGGTACCGGTCCTCGAGCTGCCGCACATGCATCGACATGCCCGACTGAGTCGCGTTCACACGCTGCGCCCCGGCCGAGAAGGACCCTTCCTCGAACACGGCGACGAAATATTTCAGATGCTGCAGTTTCACCGACGACCCCTTCCAGATCCGTGTCGATATCAGAAAATCAGATCGAGACCATCATCAATTATTAGTTTTTCAACACCCACGGATCGCTATCCTTGAATCTGCACGGAGGACTCGCCGATAAACACGCTCGTCACATTTCCGGTCCCCTTTGCCCGGCGCGAGCTTCGGGATGTCCTTGGACATTTCGCGACCGGCGTTGCGGTGGTGACGACCTGCGGCAACGATTCCAGGCCGGTGGGGCTGGCGGTGAACTCTTTTTCATCGGTGTCTCTTGACCCACCCGAGATCCTGTGGAGCATCGCCTCAACCGCACCCTCGCGTACCGCTTTCGAGCGCCATGGCGCCTTCGCGGTCAATGTCATGCCGGAAGAGGACAAGGACCGGATCCTGCAATTCGCACGCCCCTCGGACAACAAGTTCGACGGCGTTTCCTGGCGGCGGGGTCGGTGCGAAGTTCCAGTTCTGGACAGCGCAATCGCGACATTGGAATGCGACATCAAACAGATGATCCCCTGCGGCGATCACCGCATAATCGTGGGTTCCGTCCGGGCCATCGACAGCCGTGACGGCAACCCGCTGGTGTTCTTCCGCGGCCGGTTCACGTCTTTGGGTGCGACGGTTTGACCACGTCTTTCCGGAACCGCCCGCTCCGGATCGCCATCGCCGGTTTCGGCTGGTGGGGCCGCCATATCGCGAAGCGGCTGAAGGAACATTCCGGCATCATTGTTATCTCCGTGGTCGAGCCGGTCGTGGAGGTGCATGCCGACATCCGTGCGCAGGGACTGGAACCCCTGGAGGGCCTGGACGCCGTACTGGCGCGAAGCGATGTGGATGCAGTTGTGCTGACCTCGCCGAATCCCGTCCACGAGGAGCAGGTGATCGCCTGCGCCAGCGCCGGCAAGCATGTCTTCTGCGAAAAGCCCCTGGGCCTGACGGCGGCGAGCGCACGCCGCTCGGTAGCGGCGGTCGAGCAGGCAGGCGTTCAACTCGGCATCGGGCATGAGCGCCGCTTTGAACCCGCGATGGTCGCGTTGAAGACGGCTATCGAGACAGGCGCGCCTGGCACGATCATGCACGCCGAGTCGGCCTTTTCGCATGACAAGCTGATCGGCGTGCCCAAAGGCGACTGGCGCACATCCAGGGCCACTGCTCCAGCCGCGGGCATGACCGGGATGGGTATTCACCTGACCGATCTCCTGATCTCGTTCTTCGGGTTGGTCGAGACAGTCCAGGCCATGACCACGAGTCGTTCTCTGGGATGGGAAACAGGCGATGTCGTCACTGCCCAGCTTGGTTTCGAGGCCGGGATGACGGCAACGCTGTCGGCCATTTTGCACACCCCCCATTTCATCCGGATGCACGTTTTCGGGACCAAGCAGTGGATCGAGGTCCTGAACGAGAGCCACCCTGACACGCCCGGCGGCAAGGTGGACTATCTGGTATCGGAGACGGGCCAGAACATGGTGCGCCGGGAATTCCCGTGGGAGGACACGGTGGTCCGCAACCTCGAGGCTTTCGCCGCCGCAATCGCGGGCACCGCAGAGTACCCGTTCACGCCAGGACAAATGGTCCACAATATCGAAGTGCTCGAAGCCATCGCCCGCTCGGCCGAGGATCGGCGCACCGTCGAGATCGCCGAACTGGCATGACGCCATCGCGCCCCTTGCCCTGTTTGATGGTTGCACCGAACGGCACGACGCGGCAAGGCGCTGACAACCCTGGAGGCAGAAGGTATTGTCGAAGGCATGCGATCGATCGCCAACCGGGCGGATTACGGGCAACTCGATTCGCGGCTGCATGAGTTGGTCGCCGTGGACCCGGGCAATCCGCTTCTGACCGAGTTGCACCGGAAGCTGAATGCGGTCCGGGTTTCGGGCTTGTCGCCCAGGCGGGAACTTCCGCAGGATGGACCGCGTGCCGATTATCATTTCTGCGCCGAGCACGACGCAATCGTCGCGGCGATCGAAAGCCGTGATCTCCGGGCCGCCCATGCGGCTATGCGCAGCCACTTGAAATCTGTCCTCGCGACGATTCTGAAGGATGACTGAACCGTGATCGACCTCTACACATGGACCACTCCGAACGGCCGCAAGGTCTCGATCATGCTCGAAGAGCTTGGCATCGACTACACCGTGCACGCCATCGACATCTCGAAGGGCGAGCAGTTCGCTCCCGAATTCCTGAGAGTCGCCCCCAACAACCGCATTCCGGCCATCGTCGATCACGACACCGGCGTCCAGATGATGGAGTCCGGCGCGATCATGCTCTACCTCGCCGAAAGATACGACCGGTTCCTGCCTGGGGGCGACGAGCGCTGGACCACGATCGAATGGCTGATGTGGCAGATGGGCGGTGTCGGCCCGATGTTCGGACAGGTTCACCATTTCGTCAAGTTCAATCCCGGCAAATCAGCCTATTCGGAAGAGCGCTACGCGAACGAGGCAGCGCGCCTCTACGGTGTTCTGAACAAACGGCTGGAAGGGCGCAACTTCATCGCGGGCACGGGCCGCGGAGTGTATTCGATTGCGGATATGGCCACCTGGCCGTGGGTGTCCCGCTACGACTGGCAGAAAATCGATCTGCACGAATTTCCCAATGTCCGCGACTGGTACGTGCGCATCGCCGAACGGCCCGCCGTGCAGCGCGGCTATCAGATTCCAAAGCATGTGAACAATGTCCCCCTGCCCTGAACCGTATTTGGGCAGGCCTCGCCGGTGGGGCTGGTTCTCGGTATCAGGGACTTTACACCATGCGAGACGACCCCCGTGCCACGGCAGGGGAAGACCATCGAAATCTGCCGTTGTCCAAGGCGATGGACCTGCCCGCCGGGCGCGGTGCGGCTGTCCCGCCACCGCCTGTTCCACCGGAACCGATGAACGGGATCGCGTGAGGATGCCTTGGCGCTCGAATTGAAATTCGGCGGTTACCAGGGGAACAGGTCCGTCCACACCCGTGGCGCGCGCGTTCTGGTCGATGCGGTTGCCGAGGAAACCAAAGGCGCGGTCTCGCTCGTTTTCGACGAAAACATCGCCGCGCGCGGTCAAAAGGCCGCCGACTTGCTGTCGCTGACCGAAAACGGCGATCTGGACGGGTGTTATTTTTGGTCGAGCTACCTGGCCAGACGCGTTCCCGAACTCGGCCTTTTCGACCAGCATTTCGTCGTCCCCGACCGCCGTCGCGCCTACGCGCTGCTCGACGGGGCACTCGGGGATCGGTTGCGGTGCAAAGTGGCGGCAGCCACCGGGTACGAAGTGTTGGGCTACTGGGACAACGGCCTCCGCCACATCTCGAGCGCGGTCCCGATCAAGAGCCCGGGCGATTGCGCGAACCTGAAGATCCGCACACTTGCCAACGAAGATCATCAACGCGTCTTCCGCGCCCTTGGCTTTGATCCTGTGTTTATCGACGTGCGCGACCTGCCCGAGGCCGTGATGACAGGCCGGGTCGACGCGCAGGAGAACCCGCTCACGAACATCCTGAATTTCGGGATCCACAAGACCCACCGTCACGTCCTCTTGACGCGGCACTTGCTTGGCGTAACGCTTGTTCTTTTCAACGCCCAACGCCTCGGGGGTCTCGACCCCGCGACCCGCGCCGGTCTTCAGCGCGCCGTAGACCGGTCGTCGGAAGCGCAAAGGCGGTTTGCCGAGGAGGAGGACGTGATCTGCCGCGCCGAATTGCACCGCCAGGGGGTCGAAATCACCGAACTCGACGACGCCGCCCGCGAGATCTTTGCCCGAACGGTGCGCGCCGAAGTGGAAATCACCCGCAGCCGGCTTTCGCCCGCGTTACGGGAGCTATTCGACAAGGAGCTGCGCGCAGCCTGACATGCACGATCATCCCGCACCGGAGGAACCCTCCAGAAACATGAAACCGCTCGGCTATTCGGGTCAGTGCGGGCGGCAATGCGGGGTGCAGTTCATGGTGAACATGGGACATGTGATCATCGGGAACATGTTCCCGGACGGGTTCAGTGTCGTAAGTTGCCAAGACCAGCGCAATCCCAAGCCAGTGGCCTGTGTCCCTGCTCCGTTCAACATCTGGAACATTCACCTTCTGGGCCACGAAGACCTGCTCATGGTGATCAACGCCAAGCACATGTTCGCGGCCGAGGGGTTTCAGGTCGAAGCCAGGCATTACGAATGCACGCTGGGCAAGAAGGTCGGCAGGGCCGCCAAGATGCTTTCGAAGTCACGGAACTTAACAACGGGCTCGGCAATCTTGGATATCTCGAATCCCGCGGAACTCCGGCAGATTGGCTTCGTGGACGCCGAAGGCGGCGGAATTCACCGCCTGTTGTATGTGGGCGGGTGGTGGGCCACTGCCTCCGGGCCGCTCGCCGGTTCGATAATGACATCTTTGCCACCTCCGACGTGGGGGACCCAGCCAACCCCAAGGAAGCCGACGCTTCTGGTTACCGGACATGAACGCCGGGGCGTACGAAGAGTTGTCAGAAGATTGGCGCGCAAGGACCTGCACCATGCAGTCGTGCATGGGGATGCCGCCAACGATGCCTGGCACGACGGCGATCTGGTCATTACCGGCGTCTCGGGCCTGTAGGATCCCGAACTGATCGTCCATCGCACCAGGTCGCCGCCTTTTGGTGGCGGCACCCATAACGCCTTGCCGATCCCCGACCGAAACCTGCTGGTCGTCGCGGAACTTTCCCTAACCGGAACGCGCCCGTGCCGAGCGTGTTGCATGCTCGGCATGGGTCTTGCTATCCAAGGCTTCAGGCCCATCTGGTCCGCCAGCTTTCCGCGTAGTTCTCACGCGCCTCATTGGCAAAGGGAGTCAGCGACACCCGCACCCGGAAATCGGCCTGTCGATGCGCCTCGGTCGAAGTCATTTTCATCGGTTCCGGCTCGCCCCACTTTAAGGTCAGGACATCTCCCACCTCGATATCCTGATCGACCACAACCAGAGACAGCACACAGCGTTCGTTCCAGCTGAAGCTGGTGAACATGTTCATCCCGACCATTTCATCGTCCAGGTAAAGCATGTCCGCGCTGGACGAGGGATAGTTCAGCATCGGGAAATCAATCCATTTGTAAGGTGCCCTGCCCTCGACAACCGATGCGAACACATTGAAGACATCCTCGCGATTCCACTCGAACGTGACCTTTTTGCGATTGGTGGGCGCATCTTTCATCGATACTATCGCATCCTTGCCGATAAAGTCGCTCTTTTTCCAGCCGACATGGAAACCGTATCCGAGCTCAAACGGATCGACGTCGTAATCCTCGATATCGTCGGAAACGAAGGACTCGCCGATAGCACCGACTGCCTCCCGGCATTTGTTGGGCAGTTGCCACCTGATGACACGCGATCGGGTTTGCGAACGTATAAGACCCATCGCCGATCACGCACATTGCCAGTTTGTCATGATTTCCAAGCTGGTAGCCGATCGCAGCTGGCAGCCCCCAACCGAGCCCCCGGCTTACGTGTTGCCAAACCACTGGTTCGGACCGGTGCCGTTGTACAAAGGCCGCGGTCCGCCCCGCTCGGCAAACACCACTCCGTCGCCCGGGACCTCGGAAATGCATTTGGCAATCCATGGCTTGTTGGCGAGCCCGCTGGAGCCATCTTCATCCTTCGACGTCATGCGGGCGCGGAACTTCGCATGGCGTGCCTCGATGCACCATTGCCGCGCCGGATTGGGCGTACCGGGAAGAGCGGCCGGTAGCGCCTTGATCTCCCGGGCCGTATTGCATTGGATAGCTTGCGTCGTCTTGTAGCCGCGAACGGGAATGCGGGCAAACAAAGGATCGGGTCCAAGATGGATCACTTTGGCGTCCGAAGCCAGGCTGGCCTTGGCTTCGATCCAGTCGACCGAAACATCGACCTCCAGCACCACGTCCGCATCTGGAAGATGCGCCGCGATATTGCCGCCAACTCCGTTTTTCCAATGTGTTGGCAATACGTTGCGCGTGACGAAATCTTCACTCACCGCAATCGAGTTCTCTTCGGCCATCGCCATCAGCCCGGCGCTGACTTCCCCGTCTACATCGCCGCGCGAAAAGATGATGGGCGGGTTTTTGGCCGCTGCTAGTTTGGCTGCTGATTCTGCGATGGCCTGCAGGTCGGGATGAGCCACGGCCGGCGCTACCTGGCAGGGGGACCCGGCACCTCTGTTTGTTTACAAAGCGGTTCGCGCGGCAGCGACATGTAAACCGCGCCCTTGGGCTCTGTCATGGCAACCGAATAGCCTCGCGAGACCAGATCGGCGGCGTTTTCGGCATAACGCAGTACATGGTCCCATTTCACCGCTTCGCGCACGATACCGGTCTGATCGAACATCTCTTTTCCGTATTGGATAGGAGTATGGCGGCTGCCCATGCGGCTTCCCCCGGTCAAGGGATTGCGACCAGAGATCATAAAGATCGGTACATCATCGGAGTGCGCATTCAAGAGCCCCATCGCCGCGTTCGCGAGTCCCACGTTCACATGCACTGCGGCCGCTGTCATTTTCCCGGTCGCAAGGACGTAGCCGTGCGCCATCGTCACCACGACGTTTTCGTGCGCCGCGGTTATGGCTTCAGGTATATCGGCCCCACCGGTCTTGGCATAGGTTTCGATAATCGGCGCGAAGTCCGAGCCGCGAATGATGAAGAGCGTATTCACCCTATTCGATTTCGGCGAACGCGGAATTGTTTCTCCGGCCGATGCCTTCACGGACATGCGGGATTCTCTTCAAAGATTCGGGTGGTTACGGTCTGCGGCAGCGATGAAAACTCGAGGCTCTGCCGTCCGCCTTGATCGCCGACGCCGGAAGCCTTTGCGCAGGTGAGCGGGCTCAACAGATCGCGGATTTGCCAAGAGTTGATCCAGGCGTGACCGACGCGAACCCTCGGGGCGACGCGATGGGCGCGACTGAGGTTCTCGGTCCAGATACAGGTGGCGAGCCCGTATTGGGTGTCATTGGCAAGGGCGATGGCTTCGTCGTCGTCATCGAAGGGTGCGACATGCAAAACCGGGCCGAAAGCTTCCTGTTCTACAAAGGGCGAATCCTCGGGCGATCCGACGGCGACGGCCGGTTGGATAAAGGCCCCGTTGTCGCGTTCATCTCCGAACGACGGAATTCCGCCGCCGGCAACGAACCCGCCGCCATGAGTCGGTACGGTTTCATTAGCGCCTTGACCTTGTCACGGTGCCCGTGGCTGATCAGCGGACCGATATTGAACCCGTTGTGGTTCTTTTCCCCGATGACAATCCCGTTTGCGATCCCCGCCATCATCTCTACGTATTCGTCGAAACGCGAGCGGTGGACATAGGCGCGTTCGGTACAGAAACAGATCTGTCCGCAATTGAAAAAGGCGGACCTCGTCATACCCTCGGCCACTGCGTCCATGCGTGCGTCCTCGAAGACAAGGGCCGCGTTCTTTCCGCCAAGCTCCAACGAGACTTCTCGCAAACCGTTCGCCGCCGCCGTCATGATGGCCGAGCCCGTGCGGCTTTCACCTGTAAAGGTGATGGCGTCCACTTTCGGATGCGATGTCAGAAATTCGCCCGCCGTGCCGGCCCCGAAGCCGTGCAGAAGGCTGAATGCGCCCTCGGGGACGTCCGAGGCGGCGATCACTTCGGCCAGGATTGTCGCGGAAGACAGAGTCTCTTCGGACGGCTTCAAGATGGCCGAATTGCCCATCACCAACGCGGGCGCAACCTTCATGCACGCCATGAGAAGCGGTACGTTCCAAGGGCAGATGCAAGCGATCACCCCCTTGGGACGCCGCGTCGTATACCACATGCCACGGAAACCCATCTCGCCGGAAAACTGCATGCTGCGGTTTTCCAACGATGCGGCGGCATCGGCATATGCCCGGAACAGCCGTGCGGCGCGCGCGCCGTCGAAGATCGAGGCCTGCCAATAGCTGCGGCCTGTGTCGGCGACCTCCGCTTCGACCAGATCTTCGACATGTGCCATTAACTTGTCAGCGAGGTCATGGATTACGGCCAGCCGCTGCTTCATTGGAAGGCCGCCCCAACGGGAGGCGTTGCAGCCGATGGAGACATCGTGGCCGCGAGTGACCGCCTCTTCAACCATGGCTGCGCTCGCTTCGTGGACAACCGCCACGTGAGTGCCGTCGAACGGGCTGATTTTGTCAAAAGTCTTGTCCGAGCCGATCCATTGCCCCGCGACGAAATTCTTCAGGTCCTTGCTCACGCAATCCTCTTGGGCCACGGGCCATGCGCGATGGCGTCGAGCATGGCCTGGTTCAGGGCGATCATCAACTGGGCCTTGTCGGCTGCCGCTTGAGGGGCGTCCCAGAGGTTCCGAGTCTCGTCAGGGTCGACACGAAGGTCGTAAAGTTCTCCGAAATCGAGCCCCTTGTAGACCGTCATCCGATGCGAGGGCGTGACAAGGTTCCGCAGGTTCGGGCGTTTCTTGAAGCCCGGGTAGACCTTGTTTTCCTCATGCTCGATTAGAACGGCGTTGCGCGTGGACGGGCCACCGTTCAGTTGCTTCAGGAACGACCTGCCCTGTATCCCGTAATAGGGAAGCATCCCGCAGCGTTCGAGCAATGTCGGCCCGATGTCGATTGAGGCGGCCAATCCGTCGGCCAACTTTCCACCGGCCCGTCGTGGATCAGCCCAGATGAACGGTACGCGATTGACCGAATGATGCGAGAACGGGCCTTTCAGCAAGAGCGAAAACGCCCCCATGTAATCGCCATGATCCGAATTGAAGATCACGATGGTGTCCTCGGCAAGACCGGAGGCCTCAAGCGTTCCAAGGATATCTCCTACCGCATCGTCAATCATCGTGATCATCCCTGCGGTAAGTGCCATGGCTTCCCTGAGTTGCCGCTCGGACGCCATGAATGCCTGCTGCAAATTCGACGGAGTGATGCCCTCGTCCATGAGCCGCTTCCATTCGCGAAGCTGCGGCGGCGGGTTTTTGTGTGCGCCATAGGTCAGATCGATCCGGAAATCGTCGGGATCATACATGTCCCAGTATTTTCCCGGCGGGGTGAACGGGTGGTGTGGATCCGGAAACGAGATGAAAGCAAAGAAAGGATCGTCTTCTCCCTCGCGCGATTCGAGGAAGGATTGTGCCTCATTGCGAATGTAGAACGTCGAATAAAGTTCCTCGGGTATTCGCGTGCGAAAAGCCTGCGGATTCGTGTAGTCATGCGAGAACTGGTTCTTGCGATCTCTGTGAAAGGCCCATTCACTGGTCTGGCGCCTAAGCCATTGCAGGTAATGTCCACCGCACTCGTCGCTATGGTTGGTTACCATCCGGACATGGTCAAACCCGTAGTAAGGGACCGGCAACACGTGATACTCGGTTCCTTCGTATGAATTCGGATGTTCGTGTTCGTAACGGATGCCGTTCGGCTTGTGCGCTTCGGGGACATCGGGATTTGCGACTTGGCTTTCATCTTCGCGCTTGACAGGCCGGTCCGTGAACGGCTGGAGATGGCTCTTTCCGATCGAGGCGGTGTGGTACCCCCCGGCACGCAATACATCGACGAAAGTATTGGCATCTGCCGGAAGGGGCAGGCCATTGTGCCGGAGGCCGTTCACCGACGGGTACCTGCCGGTGAAGATGGCGCCCCGGTTTGGCATGCAGACCGGCGAAGTCACATAGAAGTTGGTGAACCGGGTTCCCCGCGCCGCGATGCTGTCGATATTGGGCGTCTTCACAATGGGATGACCAGCACATCCGAGCCAATCCGCCCGGTGCTGGTCCGTCATGAAATAGAGGATGTTGGGCCTTCCGCTCAAATTGCGGCTCCTTTCCGGTTTAAAACACCGTAGTGCAATGAGATCAAGGCAAGCGAGGCTAAGACCGCAATGCCGCTGACCATCGCGGATGGGTGGATCAGCAAGAGTCCGGCCGCGGCCCGCGCGATGACCTCCAGGGCGGGCATCTTGCCCCGGTCAAAGCGCGAGGCGGCGGACGCAAGCATGTAGATGAGCAGCGCCAAGCGAAGCAGAAGGAACACAAACCCGCCAACAGTAAAGAGGCCTCCGGCCGCAGTCACGATCAGCATTTGGGGGTTGAAGGCGAAGAAGAACGGGATCGCGAAGATGACGATGCCAATTCGAGTCGCCTGAACCGCTGTCCCGATGGCGCCTCCGCCTGAGATCGAGGCCGCGGCAAAGGCGGCCATGGCGACCGGCGGCGTGATCGCCGAAGCGACCCCGAAATAGAACACGAAGAAGTGCGCCGTCAGGTCGGTCAACCCAAGGCTGGTGAGCGACGGTCCAAGGATGATGATGATCGTAAGGTAGGCCGGTAGCGTGGGCATCCCCATACCCAATATAAGCGCCGCAACCGCGGCAAAGATCAGGGCAAGAAGCAAGTTTTGGCCAGCGTTGCTGCTAATGACCTTTGCAAACTCCAGCGGCAATCCCGTGGACCCGAGCACGGCAATGATGATGCTGACAGTGCCGATGGCCATCAGCAGCCGACCAAAGGTCACACCGCCCTTCGCAAAGCTCTCGGCAACCAAAATCGGTTTTCTGCGCATCTCGGGGTTCAGAAAACTCAGGACGAGAAGCACACTCAGCGCGATCATCGCAGAGCCCGCCGCCGAGAAGCCCAGAATGAGCGCTATGACGACAATCGAGATCGGAACGATGACCAGAATGAGGCTGATCCAGTCCTGGAGCGTGATTGGGTCCATGTCGGAATCGGCGGTCGGCTCGACACCGAGAGAGCGGGCTTCGAACACCACTGTCGTGAAGAGAGATGCATAATATGCAGCGGCAGGCACAATCGCCGCAAAAATGATGATGAGATAGTCGATCGCAATAAAATCCGCCATTACGAGGGCAGCGGCACCCATGATTGGCGGCATGATCTGACCGCCCGTCGACGCCGTTGCCTCGACGCCACCGGCGAATGTCGGGCGAAAACCGCGTTTTTTGATCATTGGGATCGTGATGACCCCCGTTCCGACCACGTTTGCCACGGCCGAACCGGAAACTGTGCCGAAGAGCGACGACGCCATGATGGCCGCATGCGCGGGGCCACCGCGAAATCGCCGCATGGCGTGGAAACTCAATTTGATCATCGAGGACCCGCCACCGGTTCCCTCAAGTACCGCGCCCATGATGATGAATGGAAAGACGGTGTTCACGAGGATCGCCAGGATATTTCCCATGACCCCGTCGCCTGTGTTGTACCAGAGTTCAGCTGGCGTATCCTGGATAAAGTCCATACCCGCATGACCGAGTATTCCGGGAAGGTGTTCGCCGAAGAAAAAATAGAAGAAGGCCAGAGTGCCTACGACAGCAAGTGGCAGCCCCCAAATCCGCCAGCAGAAATACAGTATGATCACGCAACCGATCACCGTCATCCAGGCATGGTAATCCTCGAAGAAGAAGAGGCCGACATCCTCGATCCGCGAGACGGCGACATTGTAGGACCAAAGTGCATAGAGACCGACACACACCAGAATAGCGTTGAAGGCGGTCGTCAGAATCATTCCTGATCCACCTGAAAATCGCGAGATGGCAAGAAAGGAAATGACGAACCCGCAGGCAAAGACCGTTGGATGAAGGTCAGCTGCGGGAATAACGCCAATCGACGGCAATGGTCCCAGGTCCGGAACGGCATTGAGAAAACCCAAGACCGCGAAGCAAAAGCCGACAATCAACAGAATGCGTTCCCTGAGCGGACGTGCAGGATTGTTCGCCGAGGCCATGACGAGACTCCAGGAGTTTGGGGTCGGGCGAAATGAGAAAGGGGCCGGGAACTTGGCCCGGCCCGACGCGTGCTTGCCTTACGAACCGCCGCGAAGATTGTCGGGGATCGACACGCCCATTTCTTCATAGTAGCGAATCGCACCCGGATGCAGGGGCGCACCAAGTGAGACAAACGCATTTTCCAACGTCAACGGTATCAGGCCCTGATTGACCGAATGCGCGTCGTCGAGGTTCTCGAACATCGCCTTGGTTAACTGGTAAGCTATGTCGTCATCCATTTCCTTGTTGACGCTCAGGAACATCACATAGGCCGTGGCAAGAAGATCTTCATCGTTGTTGACCTGGTTGGAATACGACCCGGCCGGAAGCGTATCAGCGGCGTAACCCGGGGTGCTCAGGTAATCATTCCAGGCATCGGTACCGATGACCTCTTCTGGAATGCCGAGGAGGCGGAATTTCTTGGCCGCACCGTACTGGTCAACCGCCGCCGAGCCCATGGTTCCCGTGCGCATGAAGACGTCGAACTTTCCATCCTCGAACGCCTGGCTTGCCGCAGACCATGCGAGTTTGATCGCTTCATAATCCTCATTGGCCTTCAACCCGGTGATCGAGTCGATCAATTTTATCGTTTGAGCCGAAGCTGATCCCGCTGGAGGCCCAACGAACACGCGCTTGCCTTTGATGTCTTCCCAACTTTCGATACCGCTGTCTTCATAGGTCATGACGTGGATGTGCCCGCCAAGGAAGGAGAACAGAGAGCGGATGTTCTCCGAGGCATCGATCGCTTCTTGTCCAAGGTCCTTGTAGGGACCCTTGCCGACCCGCATGCGTGAGAAAGCGCCAGCAGGCGTGCTGGCCATATCAATTGCACCCGTCGCAACCTTGAGTGCGGCCCGTGTAAGGGTCTGGTCAACGTTGACCCGGATTTCATGGTCAGCTGCCGCGTATTTCGAGAGAAGTTGAGGAACGAGCGCACTCAGACCCGCCGCCGAGCCACCTTCGGCTTTAAGAGTATCGGCCTGTGCAAGTGTCAGCGATGCTGTTGCAAATGCGGCGGCAATCGCCGCCATTCGAAGCGTTTTCATGGAGTCCTCCCAGTTGTCTGTAAGCCCTGCTTGCAGGACCGGGAGATAAAAGTAAAATCAGAAAATCGAACCCCGTTATAGGATTCTGTATACCCATGGATCCACGCCTTTTGACCCAACTTGCAGTCGCAATCGACCTTGGCTCGATCAACAGGGCCGCAAAGCGGCTCAATGTCACGCAGCCGACACTCAGCCGCAGTATGAAAATCATCGAAGATCGTGTCGGAGCACCCGTCCTCGTCCGCGAAAGCCACGGTGTCATCGCCACGGACGTCGGCGAACGACTGGCAGAACGAGGACGAGCGATACTGGCGGAAGCCGAAGCCGCGGATGACGCCCTCAGGCAATGGCGAGAGGGGATTATCTCGGAATTGCGCCTTGGGGTTGGCCCCTTTTTGGCAGCCACGATCGTCCCCGGCCTCGTTGAGAAGTCGCTCCGCGGTACATGGCCTTACGCTCTTCTCGTCTTCAGTGCTTCAGCTGCTCCCTTGATCAGGCGGCTGATCGACAACCGTCTGGATGTCGTTCTCGCGCCATCACAGTTGCGGCTTCACGAGGGGAGCCTCACTCAAAAGGTGATCTTCCCTGACAGACTGGTCATAGTCGCCGGCGCCCGATCTGAACTTGCTCAAGAAGGAGTGGCCGTAACCAAGGAAAAACTCGAAAAGGCGCGATGGGTGATCGCTGGCGCGCGCGCCGGTATCCATGGAACGGAGTCCGAGCTTTTCCGTTTCCTGGGGATCGAACCCAGGAAACAGAACATTTCGATTTCCGGCGACTTGATGATTCCCCTGCATTTGCTGAAAACGACTGATGCCTTGGTCGCATTGCCGGAAAGACTCATCGGATTGCTTGGCGACCTCGGCGACGCACGAATTGTCCAGTCAGAGTTTCCAGAGATCCGTAGAGATATCGCGCTTTGGGTTCGCAAGAACGAGCAGCATCGCATGGAATTCCTGCATTTCTCGGAGCAGCTTGGGGAACATCTCCAGGAATTCGAGCCGTGAATTGTCCCCAGGCATAACCACAGATCGTGCGCAGTGCTCGGCGATGATGCATGGATGGATGCAGCCGCTTGTGCAACAAGCACCCGCGCCCGTTTCGACTTCTCGCCGCTCGTGATCTTCGTCGTCCCCGAATCCGGGCAGATTGACGAAGTCCTCGACGCCATGCTGGCGAAAGCCGGACCGGACCTGATCATCTGGGACCTCACCACCTCCGACCCTGTCCACACGAGACGGCTTGCCGCCCGGGCAGCCGACGCCAGCATTCCCTACATGGATGCGGGCATGACCGGCGGTGGCGCCAAGGGCGCCGACGAGAGCACGATGACCCTGATGATCGGCGGTGACCCTGACGTGCTCGACCGGTCGCGGCCCGTCCCCGAAGCCTGCGCGGGAAACCTGATCACGCACACAAACTTCCTGGCCTGTTCGGAAGCCGGCCACCTTGCCGAAGCTGCCGGGATTAACCTCTCCGACATGATCAGGGTGTTCAACGCAGGCAATGCCCGCAGCTTCATCTCGGAACGCCGCTTACCCGATCACATCCTGTTTGAAACCTGGGACGGCCGCTCGCAGATCCACAACCTGCACAAGAATGTCGGCATGGCCGTGTCCCTGTCAGAAGAGCTGGGCAGCCCGATGCGGATCGGCCACCAGACCCTGGCTTGGATACAGGCAGCAGTAGACGCAGGCATGGTGGACGAGGATTTCATGGCATCTACCCAGCGCCGGACATGCTGGCGAAAAAAATACATCTGACCCTTTCTGCCGATGGTATGGGAGTGCACACCACTGAATCGGGAGTAATCTGACAACAGCACTGGGTCCATACAATCCAATTTGCGGTTCGGAGGCCAATGCCACGATCTGCTGGTGGAAGCTCACATGTCCTTTTCGAATACGTATCGGCGTCACGGTTACCTGCAATCCGGATTGCCCAAAAAGTCGTCCGAGCCCCATGATGAATGCCCATGGGCGCTGCCAGGACATCAACAGTGCGCCCTGGAGATCACGGTCCTGGCACGCGATTTCACGATTTCACTGATCCGAAGTTCCTCGCGACGGCGTCTTGATGTGGCCTGGAACCGTGTAACCGCCTTTCTCGAGTTCATCCTGATTCCAGTATCCGATCATGATGCCGGGCGGCTCCACGTCATCCGTCATCGCTTCGACCGTGTCAGGCGAGCAGGTAATTCTTGCGTGGTGTTTCCGGGACCAGCAGAAATGTATTTCCTTCAACCTGTTAACCTGTCCTGCATGTTCAGGGGCCTCCCCGAGGTCGGCCAGTTCGCCCGGATCGCTCGCCAGGTCGAACAGCATCGGGCGAAACCCTTCCACGTGGATGTATTTCCAACGGCCGTCGAAAACCATGACGAGACGGGCGTCACGCTGATCGACGCCGATCTCCCGCCTCGATTCGCGCGTCGCGTAGTCGTACTCGGAAAACACGAAACCACGCCATTCGGTGCTGGTTCCGTGCAGAAGCGGCGCCAGTGAACGGCCTTCGAGAATATGCGGCTTTTCCGGGCCGCCGAAGAACTCGAGAAACGTCGGCGCGAGATCAATCGCTTCCACGAGCTGTTCGGATACGCTGCCCCGCCTTGTGTCGGCTTCCTTTCTCGGGTCGAATACGATCAGCGGCACCCGGGCGGAGCAATCGTAAAACAGGTCCTTCTCGCCGATCCAGTGATCTCCTAGATTGTCGCCATGATCGGAGCAAAACACGACCATAGTGTCGTTGAACCGGCCGGACTCCTCCAGGTAATCGAACAGCCGGCCAAGTTGGTCATCGAGCTCGGAGATCAGCCCCATGTAGGTCGGCGCGACGGCATTTCTGACTTCGTCACGCGAAAAGCTCTTCGAGACCCTCATGTCCATCCAGGCACGCATGAGCGGATGGCTCGATCGTTTCTCGGATTCACGCCGGTTGGGCGGGGGCACGTCGCCGGCCGAGTAAATGGAATGATAGGGGGCCGGTGCAAGATACGGCCAATGCGGCTTGATGTAGCTGAGATGGCAAAGCCAGGGCGTTTTGCCCTGCTGTTCGATGAATTCGATCCCCCGGGTCGTGAGCCAGGCTGTTTCCGAGTGTTCTTTCGGCACCCTGGCCGGCAATCCGGCGTTTTCGAGCAGCCATCCCGAACGGAACTCCCCGTCAGGCCCGACGGCCGTATTCGCCCATTCTTCCCACGGATTGTCTCCGTCCATTCCGTGCGTGCGCAGGTACATGTCGTAATCCTCCGCGTGCCGGCCCGGATAGTCCGAATGGTTGGTGCCATCGTCGCGAACGAAGACTTCGAAGCCGCATTCGCTGACCAGCGCGCCGATCACGCTTTCGGGATCGATCCCCAAACGCGACATGCCCTCGCGGTCAGGGGTCATGTGGGTCTTGCCAACAAGGGCACACTTCACCCCGATCTCGCGCAAATGCTCGCCGATTGTCGGCTCCCCGACCCGGAGCGGAAATCCGTTCCAGGTAGAACCATGGCTGCGTACATATCGTCCCGTGTAATAACTCATGCGGCTGGGGCCGCAGATTGGCGATTGCACATAGGCCCGGTTGAAACGAACCCCCATCGACGCAAGGCGGTCGATGTTCGGTGTCTTGATATGCCTGGCGCCATAGCAACCCAGGTAATCCCAGCGCAGCTGGTCAGCCATGATCCAGAGAACATTCATGGGTCGGCACCCTCGAATTCACTTGCGGTCCTTTCCGGGGACCCGCATCCTCGATCCGATCCGGGAACTGCATGCATGATCGTGAAAAGGATAACGGTACGGGCTGTGCAGATGTTTCGGCAGTGCGCCAAGTTCATGATCTCTTTTGGGATGTGGAAAATGTCACGCGAAAGCTGAGAGGAAACAACTCCAGGTCAAAGTGGTCGCGGACCAGTCCCCAGATCCCCTTCGGAGCTTTCAGCATGACGGCAATCGCCACGAGACCCATTATCATCAGGTAGAACGTGCCAAAGTCGGAAAGGGTCTCGCGCAGGACAAAGTAGACCAGGGTTCCGATGATCGGGCCCTCGAGGGTTCCAATCCCCCCGATGACAACGATGAAGATGACGAACGCGGTCCAGTCGTTGACCGAAAACGCCGCATCGGGCGAAATCCGGAGCTTCTGAAGGAAGATCAGCCCGCCAACGATCGAAGTCAGTGCCGCGGTCACGACGTAGACCTCGAGCTTGGTTCTCCAGATGTCGACGCCAAATCCGGCCGCCGCGGTCTCGTTGTCCCTGATCGCTTTCAGCGCCAGGCCACGGCGCGAGCGCAGGAAAAGATATATCGATGCCAGCACGATGACCGTCGCTCCGAGCGCAAGCCAGTAACTCAACGCCTCCCGTCCGGATCGGGTGCCGGCAAGCGACCTGACAATGCCGACCGGAAGCGATGACCCGGAACCGCCGCCAAGCGCGGAGACCTGGGCAAATCCGAGCCGGAACACCTCGGCAATGACCCATGTACCGATGGCAAAATAGGCGCCTTTCAGCCTGAAGATCAGGGTTGCAACCGGGACCGAGAGCACCGCCGCCAACATTCCTGCCAGGAAAATCGCCGTGACCGGGTGGAATCCTCCGAATTGCGTCAGGGCGAACAGCATGTAACCGCCGAATCCGACATACGCCTGTTGGCCAACCGAAACGAGACCGGCGTATCCAGCCATCAGGTTCCAGAGGCTCGCCAAGGACAGATAGAGGAAGATTTCGCTCATCAGGCGCATGTCGGCGCGCCCGGCCCACCATGGTGCCGCAGCCAGGAGCAGGATCGCGACGGCAGTCAGGAGCAGGGAGGTCCGGGCAACACCCGAAGTTCGTGTTACGGCAACCCCGTTCAATGCTCGACCCTCGGAAACAGGCCGTTGGGCCGGATGGCAAGGACCAGCAGAAATGCGACATGCCCTGCCAGTAACTGCCAACCTGGATTGATTTTCGCGCCCAGCGTCTGGGCGACCCCGAGAATGACACCTCCGGCGAGCGTGCCCCAGAGATTTCCCAGCCCCCCGATGATGACGGCTTCGAACCCGAAGATGAGGCGGCCTCCGCCTATCGCGGGATCGAAGCTGGTGCGCACACCGAGAAGAATGCCGGCGATGGCTGTCACCGCCAACGACAGCGCCATGGCGAGCGCAAAGACATGCGCCTTGTTGAGTCCCATCAACTGGGCAATGTCCTGGTTGTCGGACACGGCCCGGAACTCTCGGCCCAGGCTTGTTCGGTAAAACGTCCATTGCAGGCTGGCGATCACGGCGACAGCGATCCCGAAGGTCAGCAGGGGCAGAACGCCGACCGCGATTCCACCGACCGTTACACTGGCCGTTTCCACGGCTCCGCCGGGCAGCTTTCGGGGATCGGCCGTATAGGTTTCCAGCAAGGCATTCTGAATGATGACCGAAAGCCCGAACGTAACCAGAAGCGGGGGCAGGATGTCCTGGCCAAGGGTCCGGTTGAGCAATCCCCGTTGCAATGCGTAACCGAAACCTGCCATGGCCGGGACCACGACCAGAAGCGCTGCAAACGGGTGAACCCCGAGCATCATCGTCGTGCTCAGACCAATGTAGGCGGAGAGGACGATCAGGTCGCCATGCGCGATATTGACCAGGCGCATGACCCCGAAAATCAGCGACAGTCCTGCCGCAAACAGGGCATAGAGACCGCCGAGGAGCGTTCCCTGAACCACCGCCCCGACCCATTCGATCATTGGGCGACTCCGAAATAGGCCGCCGTGACGTCCTTCCGGTCGACACGGTCGGTCTCTGCCTCAAGCGAAACGCGGCCTTCCTGCAGGCAATAGACGCGGGAACAGACCGACAGGGCTCGTGTAATGTCCTGTTCGACGATCATCGCCGTCATGCCCTGGCCCAGGATGCCTGGCAGCGCACGATAGATCGACTCGATGACAACCGGTGCAAGTCCCAGGCTGATCTCGTCGAGCAGAATGAGATCGGGATTCGCGATCAGGGCCCGACCGATTGCCGCCATCTGCTGCTGGCCGCCGGACAGGGATGTGGACGACTGTTTTCTCCGGTCACGGAGCACTGGAAACAGTTCATACACCGTATCCAGCATCCACGGGCCGTCCTGGCCAAATCGCGCACCGAGAAGAAGATTTTCCTCGACCGAAAGGGACGGGAAAAGCTGGCGCCCCTCGGGCACAAGAGCAATCCCCATCCGCGCGACCTGGTCGGCGCGAAGCGCACCGATCTGCCGGCCGCGGTACCAGACCTGATCGGGCCGGTTCCTGACCAGGCCGGAGATCGAGCGCATCAACGTAGTCTTGCCTGCGCCATTCGCCCCGATGATTGCAACGGCTTCACCTTGAAAGATCTCCATGTCGATGCCGAAGAGAGCGTGGAAATCCCCGTAGTGGGCATCAAGCCCGCGCAATGACAGGAATGCGTCAGGCATCTGCCTCAATCCCCAGGTAGATTTCCCGGACCTCCTTGCTGTCCATGATCGGCCGCGGACTGCCATCGGCGATTATCTTGCCGAAATCGATCACGATGAGCCGTTCCACGACCGCGATCAGCGCATGGACGACATGTTCGATCCAGACGATGGTCGTCCCCGAAACATGGATTTTCCGGATCGTGTCGATAAGTGTGCCGCATTCCGCTTCGGTGAGCCCGCCGGCGATCTCGTCAAGCAGGAGCAACCGCGGGCGCGCCGCGAGCGCGCGGGCCAATTCGAGGCGTTTTCTTTCAAGCAAGGTCAGGGAACCGGCCCGCTGATTCGCCTTCGCCAGCAGATCGGTTTTACCGAGGACGCCCAAGGCCTGCTCCCGTGCATCCCCGTCGGGAAGGCCGGCCCCCTGAGTCGCCCCGACCAGGGCGTTTTCAAAAACCGTCATGCCGTCGAATGGTTGTGGAATCTGAAAGGACCTCGCGATACCCAACCGGCACCGCGCAGCGGCGGGGATTTCGGTGATATCGTCTCCACCGAACGTGATCCGGCCCGAATCGGGCCGAATCACGCCGGTTATCAGGTTGAAAAGCGATGTCTTGCCTGCACCATTCGGCCCGATGATGCCAACCGCTTCGCCTGCGACGACATCAAAGCTCGTCCCATCGGCAACCACGACGGCGCCAAATGACTTCCTCAGTTCCGAAACCGAGAAAAGCGCGGACAACGCCCCTGACTTCCGTCAGCTCAGCAGCTTGAGCGAACCGCCGACCGGTATCTGCGGCGCGAAGGTATTGGTCGTTACGACGAGCTCGAACCGGTCGCCCTGTTTCTGCCATTGCCCGGCCACGAGCGGCGTCTTGGTCACGTTCGGCACCGGACCGTGGGCCCAGTCAACGCCACCGACGATGGTTGCAAGTGACGTCGTCCTGATCGCCTCCAGGATCGCCGCAGGATCCTCGAGGTCGGCAGACCTGCCGATGACATCCGCGACAACTTCGAACAGCGCATGCTTGAAGCCGATCGGTTGCGTCCAGGGTCGTCTGGTTGCACTCGAGTAACCGTCGGCAAGCACCTGCGCGCTTTCACCGGTCAGGGACGAGTTGAACGGGTGCGACGGAGTCCACCAGATTTCGGAGCTCAGCCCGTCGCCCCGGTCACCGAGAGACTCGATGACTGACGGGAACAGCAGCGCCTTGCCGATCGTGACGACTTTCGGCCGAAAATCCTGCTGCGCGGCCTGGGCCCAGAAAGTGGCAAAATCCGGAGGAATCATGTTGCCGGTGACGATTTCGCAGCCCGCTTCCTTGAACTCGGCTATGTAGTTGGAAAAGTCGTCGTTGAGCGGCTGGTAACGGCCGGGATCGGTCAACACGAATCCCTGCTCCGCAAGCGGCTTCGGAAAGCCAAGTTCGGGATGCCCCCAGGCATTTCCGTCAGCGTCGTTCGGAAAAAGACCGGCAACGTTCTTTGCCGCGCCGGAATTTTCCCAGAGATCGAGAAAGTTGGCGATGACATCCTCAAGCCCCCAGAAGAAATGGTAGGTGAACTGGAAACCCTCTGCCGGGTTGCCATTGCGCCCGAAGAAATAAGGCTGCCACGGGCAGTCGGTCGTTATGCAGGGGACCTCGTTGATCTCGGCCTGGTCCGCGACGGGATTCGTTGTATCCGGCGTCGAGGCAGCCACGATGATGTCGACCTCTTCTCCGAGAATCAGGTCGGCTGCAACTTCGGCGGCGCGGTTCGGATTCGATTGGCTGTCCTTCGAGATGATCTCGACACCGTAGGACTTGCCATTGTTTTCGATTCCGGCTGCGAAAGCTTCGCCGATGCCCTTCAGCACGAATTCGTCGGCTTCGGCGAATCCGGCCAGGGGTCCGGTACGCGGGCTGACATGACCCACGCGAATCGTCGGGTTGGCGGCGTACGCCCGGCCGGATGCAAGCAGTGACGGCGCGGCAATCGTAGCAGCCATTCCTCCGAGAACCTGGCGTCGCGTCGAAACTGGTTTCATGGTCGTTCCTCCTCTGAGTCGGGTCACTATTGATTGAGTATGGCATCCAGTTTCCTGAGATGCACCGCTATTCGGCGCTTGGTGGCGCCCAGGTCCCCGGCTTCCCACCTCCTGAACCCGGCACCGGCAGCCATCCCGGTTCGCCCTTCGTCGAGGAGCGATTGCAGGCGTGGTGACGGACTTTCGGACCTGTCGAGATCGAAAAGCAGCTGTTCGTGAATGGCCTGGGTCAATTCGATGCCGACGAGGTCGGCGTTTTCCATTGGCCCGAGCACGGCCAGACGACGGCCAAAGCTCTCCTTGACGACCGTGTCGATAGCCTCGGCAGTACAAATTCCCTTTTCGACGAGGGCAATGGATTCTCGCCAGAGCGCATGCTGCAGCCGGTTCCCGATGAATCCTGGCACATCCCTTTCGACCATGACCGGAGACTTGCCCGAGAAAACAAGCAACGCGAACATGGAGTCCGCCGCATTGGAACTGGTCCACCTGGTTTTCACGATCTCCACCAGCGGCAGCATATGGGGAGGGTTCCACCAGTGAGTGCCGAGCGCCCGGTGGCGCCCCGAAACGCGCTCCATGATGCTGGAAATCCGGATGACCGAAGTATTCGATGCCAGGATTGCATCGGGCGGGGCGTGCATCTCGATCTCGGCGAAAAGCGCCTGTTTCAGTTCGAGCTGTTCCGGCGCCGCCTCGAACACAAACGCCGCATCCGCAACCGTTGCGTCGACAGTCTTGCAGATTTCAACTCGGCTGACCGTTCTTTCGATCTCGTCCTCGCTCACCCCCATGAGCATGTGGCTTTCGGCAATCCGGTCCCGGGCACTGTCACGTGCATCGGACGACGGATCGGTTACCCGAACCTCGTGGCCGGCATCGGCGAAGGCAAGCGCGATCCCGTGGCCCATGAGGCCGGCGCCGATCACAGCGATTTGCCGTGCCTCCGTCATTGCTCAGCCGGCCGTGTATCCGCCATCTGCGTAAAGAATGTGTCCGGTGTAAAAATCGGACGCCCTTGAACACAGGAAAAGGAGCGGCCCGGCCAGGTCGTCCGGCTCTCCCAGTCTGCCTTTCGGGACGCGCGTGAGGAACCCTTCACGCACCTTTTTCGCGTTTTCGGAATTCTCGAACATCCATGCCGTCAGCGGCGATCGAAACACCGTCGGCGCAATCGCATTGACCGTTATCCCGGTCGCGCCAAGTTCGCAGCCGAGAGCCCTTGTTATTCCGTCAACCGCCGCCTTCGATGCACAATAGGCCGTGTATCCTGCCGGATGGCCCAGCAGACCCCTGGCAGATGACATCAGGACGATCTTGCCTCCGCGCCCCTGGGCTTTCATTTGCCTGGTCGCCGCACGGGCGATCAGCCAGCATTGTGTGACGTTGGCATCGATGATCGCGCCAAAGGTTTCTGCCTGCATTTCGTCGATCAAGGCAACCTTGTTCATTCCGGACGCAACGACGAGTATGTCGAGTTGTCCGAATTCCGCCACCGTCCGTTCAACCATCCCGGCGCAGGACTCCTCGGAATCCGGCCGGGCATTGATCTCGATGGCTGGTCCCGTGCACGCGGCGGATATCTCCTCGACCTTCGCGAGGTTCCCGCCCGCAAGGGCAACCTTGCATCCTGATCCGGACAGGCATCGTGCCGCCACCGCCCCGAATGCGCCGGATGCGCCGGTAATCAATGCCGCTTTTCCGGAAATATCGAAAAGCGAGAGAGGGTTCTCGGACTGCATCAGCCTGACCCCGGCCTCTTGCCGCCCGGATAGGGCATGACAACGAGCATCTTGCAGACATTGTTGGAGCGGTTTTCGATCAGACGAACTTCGTTCGGTGCAATTGTGCAGCTGTCCATCGCGCCGAGGACGGCCTCCTCTCCGCCAATTACGACAGTCATTTCACCTTCCAGCACGACATAGATCTTCTCGAAAGGCGTGCTGTCGGGGCCGGCCCCGCCACCCGGCAGGAACTGCGAAAACCCCACCCACTGGTTCTCCGGGCCACCATCCTCGAACCCCTGCAGGCGCAATCCCGACACACCGCGATGGTTGGGGGCCTCGTAGGCGGCCGCATCCCTGAATCGCCTGACCAGCATCAGAATGCCTCGCCGGGTTCGATCCGGTAAGTCTGCCCCTTGTCGACAATTGCGACGAGCCTGATGATGCATCCGTCGCCTCGATCCCAGTTCCACGGAAAAAAGGCGAAGGTGCACCTCCTTCCGGTCACGGCGTCAAGGTCTCCCCCGACATTTTCAATTCCGAGTATCCCGTTTGAAAACAGCTTGTTATGGACAGGTTCCCAGTCAGGGAAGTCCACTTTCCAGTCGCGTCCGCCAGACCATTCGCGGTATTCCGCCTCGAGATGCGGGAGTATCGGTCCGTTGCGTTGCGGGCCGATCGCCGTCGCCAGGGGATGGTCGTTTGCCTGCGTGTCGTGACCGACGACCTTGATCCCTTTCTCGACCATCCAGTCAGCTGCTGACGGCACGAGGCCAGGGCAATACGGGAAGTAGTCTCCGTCGTCGTATTGCAGGTGCCAGCCCGTGTTGATGATCAGGACGTCATTCCTGCGGATGGCGTGGCCACAGGCTTCTTCGAGATCGTCGCCCGTGATCGATTCCCATTTCTGTTTGGGTACGGAAACGACGATCCCGGAGCCAAAGAAATGCGGCAATGGAACTTCGTCGATAAAGGGAGTGCCCTGAACAACGTGGGCCGGGGCGTCGATATGCGTGGTGACATGCATCGTGGTCGTGATCGTCTGCGACAGGACGCCGGACTTCGCCATGTAATGTTTCCGCTCGATCTGGACATCGCGGAAATACGGCCAGTTCGGACACTGAAACCCGTAGCGGTGACTGAGATTGTAGAACTCGAGCCCCATGTCATTGCTGGTGTTCTCCTGGAATTTTATGCCGCGGATGGCAATCGACATCATCTCCTCCGGAATATCAGGCCATGTTGTTTCGTATCATGATACAACTGTATCGCGATACAGTCAAGTATTGATTCAAGGGAATCCGAATGCTAAGTGCATATCGGTTCGGTTCCAGCAGTGACCGACATGTCGGGCGAGAGAAAATGAACGAAAACCGGAAAACCCCTGGGGTCCAGGTGATATCCCGAGCAGCCGACATTCTCCGTCACCTCGGCCGGAGTCCCGAGGGCCAAAGTCTCGCCCAGATTGCCCGCCAGGTCGAATTGCCGCGGTCTACCGTACAACGAATTGTCGGCGCCCTGACCCTGGAAGGGTTCGTCTCTCCCGAAAGGGCGAACGGTGGATTTCGACTCGGTCCGGGAATCCAGAGCCTGGCGAATGCTTCGCGTTTTGGCCTTACCGACCGGCTGCGGCAGGCCATGAGGACGATTTCCAATGAAACTGGTGAGACAGTCGACCTGGCAATCCTGAGAGGTGGCAGAATGCTGTTCATCGACCAGGTCGTCGGCACCCACAGGTTACGTGCGGTTTCCAGTATCGGGGAGACCTTTCCATTGACCGATACCGCCAATGGAAAGGCGGCTCTGGCATGCCTGGAGAGACAAGAGACTGCCAACCTGATTTCAGCAGAGCTGGGAAACCCTGATTCCCCGTCCTCGCGAATGGCCGAGATCCTGGAAGACATCGAAAAGGTGCGATCCCGCGGATTGGCGTTTGACGAAAACGAGCATACCGAGGGGATCTGTGCAGTCGGGTTCGCGCTGCCTGACAGGAATGGCGATATCCTGGCCCTGTCCGTACCGGTTCCGCATAATCGCTATTTTCAGGTCAAGGGTGATCTCGAGGAGACCCTGGCAATCTGGAAAAGAAAACTCGGCGACCGGTTCCAGTGATTGGGACGCCCTGAACTGATCTTCAGTGCCATTTCCGGCCGGGGGCTGGCACCGCGCGATGCGATGATCGGTTGGTCGGTGCTGAGCGAACCGTCCAATTGCTTCGATGCGCGGCGGAATCATTTCGGTCTGTTTCGTCGTGCCCGTGAGGATCGCGTTCATGAGCCGCACCCCTTCGGAGTGAACGGAAAAGATTCAAAATTGGATTGCTCCGTCGTCCCGCCGCGTTCCAAGCATCCCGGGAACCCGGCCGTCGTGCTCGATCCACGCCCGGATTGCTGGAGAAATTCATCCTGCCACTTCGACGATTGAGTCATAGTCCCTTGCCAGATCTGGCGTGAAAACGGCCCATGATGAGGGGCCCTGTTGCGCAATGTCCGCGGTTCGTGCAAGGGCCGGTGGGCCTGCATGCGATCCAGGCTCTGGCGATGTGCAAACGCTCCGCGCGATGCCGGCCGCCTGAGAGACATCTCGTCGTTGGCCCATTTCCGTCCATCCGACGCCCGCCTGAGCCCAGCAACGAATCCCGGAACCCTCGCGAAAACGCCGCAATGATCCGGTGCGGGTCGACTCGGCACCCGTCGCGTGCCAGTCCGGCTCTTGCTCTGCCAACTCGGTCCAGAGCGCCCTTGTCGAAATCCGCCTTACTTTTGTCTTGCCACGCATCGCCATACCGTTTGGCAAGCTTTCGATTCATCATGTTGCGAAGAGCCGCCTCCAGCCCCTGCAGCGGCCCATGAAAGGCAGCGCTGACCCCTGTGTTCCAGACATGCGCGTGGATTGCCTTTTTCCGGTCTCCTCCTGCAGATGGAAATGGATGGCTGGACGCTCGCTTGAGAACGAGGTTTCAATTTGCGCGGATGGCGTCATGGAGGGTTTGCCTGGAAACGCTGGTAATCCTGGCGACTGTGCTCTTGTAAACGCCGCGTTCGATGATCTGGCGAATTTTGTCTTCCTTACCATCCGGACACAACACACCCGGTGATCCTTTCGGGGGTCCGAGCGTCTTGCCGGAGGCGCTGGTTTTCGCAAGCCCTTCGCGGGTTTGTTCAGAGATGAGGTCACGCTTGAATTCGGCGAACATCGCAAACAACGCGGTCACGATCTTGATCCGGACGTTCCGCTTGAATTCGGCATGAATGGTTTCCTTGATCGCGATGAAAGCGACAGCCGCCTGTGCGAGGCCGTCAAGGACGGCGACGATCCATCCGAGCGAGCACCCGGGCCTGTAAAGTTCGCCCACAACAAGGCGGTCTCCGCGATTGAGAACACAGATCAGCCCATCGAGCCGGCAGTGCTTCGCCGTGCCTTGCCCAAGTGTTGTTGCCTGGATGAAGCCGTATTTCCGGAAGCCGTGCTTGCGGGCATATTCGAGCATGACGAGGCACTCGCCACCTGCGCGGCTGCTGCGCGGTCGAGACCCTGGGACAGGCGATGGCTTTCAGGCGAAACCGGTCGATGGAGGTTCGACATGTCATGCCCGTCACTATGGGGTTCTGCGGCCCAACGAACACCATTGCCAATCACCTTGAGAATTTCCGCCTGATGGAAAACCGGATAGGTCTCGTGACCGGGACTGAAATGAAATATCCTGCCGCGACCGCGCGTCCAGGTGCAACCGCCGCGGAAGACTTCTCCGCCTTGGTACCAGTTGATGAAAACCACATCGTCGGGTCTTGGCACATTGAAGGGCTCGCCATACATTTCGTCGGCCGGGATTTCGATATGCATCGCAACTCCGCGCGCGATCGGATGGGAGGGCAAGACACACCACAATCGCACTCTTTCGCCACCTTCGGATTCTCGCCAGGCCAGATTGCAGTTCGTACCCATCAACCGCTGAAACGCCAGGCTGTGATGGGCGGAATGCAGTGCCACGAAACCCATGCCCGCGTTTACCCGTGTGATGATCGCCTCGACAATCCGTTGTTCGACCCTGTCGTGCAGGATGTGTCCCCACCAGACCAGAACGTCCACATCATTCAGTGCGCCGGAAGGCAGGCCCTGCTGGGGCATATCCATGGTCGCAACCGAAATGTGCAGGTCGTCGGCTGCCAATCCGCCTGCAAGCGTCCCGTGAATGCCCGACGGATATACTGCTGCAACTTCGGGGCGGGTTCTCTCGTGTTCATTTTCGTTCCAGATCAGGACTTTGAGCCTTCGCATTTCATCAACCCTCAATGTCTTTGGTAAGTATCGGTTGACCACCCTGTTCGGCGGATTTCCGGGTGGCAGCCCAAAGACGTGCGAATTCCACGTTTCGGGAAGCGGGCGACGGATTGGCGATCCGTCCCGTACAAACTTCACGAAAGAGATCGATCAAATGCCGTTCATTGCCGCAGTCGATTTCCTTCTCCACGAGGTCCGGGCCTTCGCGTACCATAGCTGGACGCACTCCCCATGGATCTACCCGAAGGACAGCCCTTTCAAAAAAGAACACGAGTTCGCCCACGCAAGGCGGAGCAGTGTTTCCGCAGGCAACCAGAGACACAAGTGCCCCGTTCTGCATTTTCCCCGAAAGCACTGCAGCAACCTCGATACCTGGACCGATTTCCGCAAACCGGGCTGACACCGTCTCGAGACCGCAACCGGCGATGTCGAGAACCGCGTTCAGAAGGTGGCTTCCACAGTCGAGCAGGAAACCGCCACCCGAGAGTTTTGGATCCTGTTTCCAGTGACCCGAATTGAGCGTGGCCCAGTTTTCCGACGCCGTGCCGGAGATGCAACGGAGTTTTCCAAAGTCTCCGTTCGCCACTGCATCCGATGCCGCCCGTACTCTGGGTGACAGTGATCCATTGAACGACACAACCAGTGTCCTGCCCGTATCGGCAACGGCACGCTCGATCATTCGTGCATCTTCCACGGTGAACGCCATCGGCTTTTCCAGAAGAACATCCAGCCCTGCACCCAGGGCGGCCACGGCCTGTGCCGCGTGAAACACATGCGGTGTCGCGATGTAAACCGCATCCAGCGATCTGGGATTTTCCGATACCAGTTCCTCAACCGATCCGGCCCGGCTCGGACCCGGCTCGAAACCGGATGCAAACCGCGCGAACTGTGCGTCATCCAATTCGACCCCCGCGATGACACGGACCTTTCCGGCCCCCTGCCATTTCGTGACTTGCTCCGTCGCGATGTGGCCACAGCCGATCACACCAATCCGGATAGCTTTTGACGGTGACACGGTCAGTCCTCCTCCGAGAGGGCGTTCTTCCGATCAGCCGTTGGCATTGATTTCATCGAGTACATCGAAGCCTTCATGCGACAGCTTGATCTCGACGTCCGGGCGTTGATCCTCGTTCGTGGGTTCGGCCGGATAGTTGCTGCTCCGGCTGGTCCACACAGATCGCATGCCGAGCCGGTTCGCGCCAGCAGTGCCGCGTTCCAGGTTGTTGCCGAACATGATGCAGCCGGAATAGTCGTCCTCGGTCAGTCCGAGCGCCGGCGTTGCGGCACCGAAGACGCGCCAGTCCGGTTTGCAGGCACCGAAAGTCTCGAATACTGTGTAGGCGTAATAAAGATCCAAGAACACCAACGCCTTGTGAACGTTCTCGAAGCTCTTATCGAGCCAATCCGCAACGAGTGCAGCCAGATAACCGCGCCGCCGGGGGTTGGCCACAAGCCTGTTTTCGCCGGAGGTCGGATCAGCCTGACGTACGATTTCGTCCTCTATGAAGACCTGCGAATCTTCGTCGATCAACGTGTCACCGCTGTCGTGTAGGATCGCCTTTACACCCTTCGCCTCCGCCCGGACGCGGCCTGGAATCGAGGCTTCGAGTTCGTCCCGAGGCATGAACGGCATGATGCGCAGAACGAAATTCCCGCCAAACCTGAATTCAGGAACGACGTTTTGGCTCTTCAGCTGGTTGCGCAGGTGATGCCGGTCGTAGATTCCCGGTTCGTTCAGCATCCCACCAGGCAGTCCGGGGATGCACACCCCGTTCGCTCCGGCTCCGTTGCCGTAACGCCTGGAAACCGCAGTGTAGTTGGTGCAACGTCCCACGGGATTGGCGGCGAATGCGCGTTTCCCCGATTCGGAAAAGTGCGAAGTACGACCGGATTTCAAAGGCAGGCGCTGCCTCTCGCGCCACATTTCACTTACGCAGCTTCGTGTCGAGCGCTCCCCCCGCATTGTTTGGTCGTTTCCTCCAAGATAGACCCAGTCACGCTCCATTTCACAAAAAATTTTGAATATTCCAGTTCCACCAGATCGTGCACTCGATGGCATGAACTGCGTCCCCGAGCCGCGCGGGATGCGTGGAGAGAGCCGATGGTCCATCGCGCTCGTGAACACTATAACCGACCGCTTGGAAAGGTTGCACAAAAAATTCCCTGTATTGAGTGATTCGATAAAATCGCTTTCATCGAGGATTGCGATTTGGGTGGCATGACGGTCGCCTCAATACGGGACCGACGGACGGTCGACGACCGGGGAACGCGGTCGGGCGCGGCGTTGGACCGAATCGAGCAGCAGGAATCGAGGATCCTTGTCCAAGCGCGGAAAAGAGCCGGAATTCGGACACAGTCACCTACTTGCGAGGTCTGAGCGAAGAGGAGGCATCGCGGCTTTCGCCGAAGTTTCGCGAACACGAAGTCGGTTTAACCCGATACCGGCTTGAGGATGGCGAGGCTCACTGCCGCGACGTCACGGCTGCTCAGTCACCGCCGTCTGGCGACGGTTTATCGGCGCTGGATTCGTACCTGTACGCCAAAGAATCATCCGCCATTTGGCCTTACCGACCGATTGCTGCAGGCCATAGGGACGGTTTCGAATGAAACCGGGGACACGGTTGACCTGGCAATCCTGAGAGGAAGCAAAAAGCCGTTTATCGACCGGGTTGTCGGCACTCACGGGTTACGAGCGGTTTCCAGCATCGGGGAGACCATTACATTGACCGATACCGCCAATGGAAAGGTGGCGCTGGCATGCCTGGAGAGACAAGAGGCCGTCGACCTGATCGTGGCAGAGCTGGGAAATCCTGAATCCTCGCCCTAGCGAATGGCCGAGATCCTGGAAGACGTCGAAAAGGTACGGTCCCAAGGACTGGCGTTCAACGAAAACGAGCACACCGGGGGATCTGTGCAGTCGGTTTCGCGCTGCCTGACAGGAACGGCGATACCCTCGCCCGGTCCGTGCCGGTTCCGCATAACCGCAATTTTCACAGGTCAAGGGTAATCTCGAGGAGACGCTGGCAATCTGGAAGAGAAAGCTCGGCGACCGGTTCCGGTGATCGAGACACGCAGGACTGATCGCTAGTACCGTTTCCGATCGGATCGGATTGGTTCCGGACCGATGTGGCTCAGTCCAGGGAACTCTCCACCGGCCCGGACATCGGAAAAACGTGCCGGTTCGGACACGCCAATCACCCGTTCCGGATCGAACGTTCTTCCCCCTGGGGATGGCCAGGAACTCCTGCGCGGGAACCTCGTCTTCCGTTATGCTTCCGGCCGTTTCCACCATATTTCGCACCTTTGCCTGGCGATTGGAAATTCCTGGAAAATCTGCTGGCAAGCCAACACCGAAGGAAATATCGTTACACCACTTGGAGTCTCCGTGCACGGTAGCCGGAGAACCCCCGTCGCGCGAATGCGGTCAGACGACCCGGAGGGCATCAGTGGCGACCGGAATTGCCAAGCAAACGTGATCTGGGCAGCTCCTCGCGTGACCCAGACCCAACCAGAGAAAGGTGAAAGAAATGCGTATACTTCCTCCGGGCGCAGCGACTGCCGCATTCGCAGCAATTGCATTGACGGGCCAAACTGCCATGGCTCAGACCCAGTGGAACCTGGCAACAGCTTACCAGGACGAGAACTTCCACACGCAAAATATTGCCATGTTCGCCGAAGACGTGGCCGAAATGACCGACGGCGCGCTTGTCATCACCCTTCACACGGGCGCATCATTGCTCAAGATGCCGGAAATCAAGCGCGGCATTCAGACTGGCCAGGTCCAGGCAGGCGAAATCCTGCTCTCGGCTTACGGTGCCGAAGACCCGTTCTTCGAGGTCGATGGCATTCCGTTCCTCTCGCAGGGCTATCTGACAGCCTGGAAGGTGTACGAACTGACCTTGCCGTTCATCAGTGACCGCCTCGAATCCCAGGGACTCATGCCGCTGTTCTCCGTTCCCTGGCCGGGACAGGGGCTCTATGCCCAGAAGCCGATCATGTCGACCTCGGATTATGACGGCGTGAAATTCAGGGCGTACAACGCCCTGACCGCCCGCCTTGCCGAACTGATGGGCGCAATACCGACAACCGTCCAGTCGGCAGAAGTTCCTCAGGCCTTTGCCACCGGCGTGGTGAGCGCCATGATCACCTCGGCCGCGACCGGAAACTATACAAAGGCGTGGGATTTCACGAGCCACTACTATGACGTGAGCGCGATGAACAACAAGAACATGGTCATCGTCAATCGGGAAGCCTTCGAAGTGCTGGACCCGGCCGTACAGGACGCGATTCTCGCGGCAGCAGCCAAGGCGGAGGCGCGTGGATGGATCATGAGCAACCATGCCCAGGCAGAAACGACAGGAAACCTTGCAGCCAACGGCATGACGGTGGAGGCACCCAGTCCGGAACTTCTCGCCGAGCTGAAGGCAATCGGAGCCACCATGGTCGAGGAATGGAGGGCGAAGGCCGGTGAGGCAGGCGAAGCCTTCCTGGAAGCCTACAGCCAACTGAACTAGGGGTATCGACCGGAGTGGGCCATGTCGGTCGTCCGAACGGCCCTTGAGGCGCTATACCGCTGGACAGCCTACGCCGGGGCAGTCTTCATAATCGGAATCGGCCTGCTGATCACTTCGCAGGTGCTGGGCCGCGAGATCGGCGTGCAGGTCAAGGGAGCCGACGACATAACTGCATGGAGCGTTGTGGCTGCCGGCTTCCTTCCTCTTGCCCATACCTACAGAATGAATGGCCAGATCCGGGTTACGCTGCTGATCGAGCGGTTTTCCGGGTTTCCGCGAAGGGTGCTCGAACTCCTGGTACTCTCAGTGGCCCTGTTCTTTGTCGGTTACCTGTGTTTCTCGGCATTCGACATGGCGTGGGATTCCTTTCGGTTCGGGGATCTTTCCCAAGGGCTGATCGTGATACCCTTATGGATTCCGCAGATTTCGATCGGCACCGGCACCCTTGTCCTGGTTATCGCCATCATTGACGATGTCATTTCAACAATGCTGGGCAGGACCCCTTCCTACGTGACCGCGGCCGTTGCGGCCAGCGAGCAGCATGATCGCGAGATTTCCGATCGTTCCGGCGGCGGGTGATGCGGTGACGGCTGGCCGAGGAGCCTGGTAGGACATGTCCCCGGATCTTGCCCAAGTCGCTGTCGTCCTGCTTCTTTTCATGTTCCTGTTCCTGGGCTCGGGCCTGTGGATCGCGCTCTCTCTACTCGGTGTCGGATGGATCGGGTTGACGTTTTTCAGCAGTGTTCCGGTCGAAAAGGCCATGGCAACTTCGATCTGGCAGACCAACGCTTCCTGGACGCTTGCTGCGCTTCCGCTGTTCATCTGGATGGGTGAAATCCTTTTCCGGGCGCGATTGTCCGAAATCCTTTTCCGGGGCCTGGCTCCCTGGCTCGGCTGGCTCCCCGGCCGGCTTCTCCACGTCAATGTCGCCGGATGCGGTATCTTCGCCGCCGTTTGCGGTTCGTCGGCCGCAACCACGGCGACCATCGGCCGCATGTCCCTGCCGGAATTGCTGGCGCGCGGGTACAACCGCAATCTTGCCATCGGCAGCCTCGCAGGTTCCGGCACGCTCGGCCTTCTGATTCCACCTTCGATCATCATCATCGTCTACGGCGTCTCTGCGGATGTCTCCATCGTACGCCTGTTCATGGCCGGAATCCTGCCGGGAATCATGATGATGTGCCTGTTCATGGGATATATCGTCATCTCAGCACTGCTGAGGCGCGGCGTTGCACCGGTGGAAGCCGAGACCATGTCTTTCCTTGAACGCATTCGCCGGTCCAGGGGGCTTATCCCCGTTGCTCTGCTCATCGGCGGCGTGATCGGTTCGATTTACTCCGGCATCGCGACGGCAACCGAGGCAGCGGCTGGCGGCGTGATCGGTGCCCTCATCCTGTCAGCATTTTCGCGCTCCCTGAGCCTCGAGATGTTCAAGGAAAGCCTGCTGGCCGCAACGCGCCTTTCCTGCATGATATTCCTGATCCTTTCCGGTGCCGCATTCCTGACGACATCGCTGGCCTATGCCGGGATTCCGGCCGCCATTGCCAACTGGGTGGCATCGCTCGAACTGAACCCCTACGCCCTGATCGCAGCGCTTTGCCTGCTCTACGTTATTCTCGGCTGCTTCATCGAGGGAATTTCCATGATTGTCCTGACGGCGACCGTGGTTCTTCCGCTCGTCAGCCAGGCCGGATTCGACCTGCTTTGGTTTGGGATCTTCATCATCATGGTGGTCGAAACCGCCCAGATCACACCGCCTCTCGGGTTCAACCTTTTCGTCATCCAGGGACTCACCGGACAGAACATTTTCCGCGTGGCAGGGGCGACGTTGCCCTTTTTCCTCCTGCTCCTGGTGGGAATTGTCCTGATCACGGTCTTTCCGGAGATCGCAACCTGGTTGCCCTCGACACTCGACAAACGCTAGTTCGCCGTTGACACCGAAGGAAACCATGCCACGGGACAGGCGTGCAGGCAGGAGGCGTGCAGGCAGGAGGCGCGCATGACATTGGATGACGGCAAGGGATCCGGTCGAATCGGAGTCGATATCGGCGGAACATTCACCGATGTCGTTCTGGAGATCCGGGGCCGGCGGCTGACGCACAAGGTACTGACGACACACGACAATCCTGCCACGGCTTGTCTTGAAGGCATCAATCGCGTGATGGGAATCGCGAATGCCGCGCCCAGGGACATCAGCGTCCTGATTCATGGTACGACCCTCGCGACCAACGCAATCATCGAGCGCAAGGGCGCCATCACGTCACTCGTGACAACGGAAGGCTTCCGCGACGTCATCGAGATCGGCACGGAGGGGCGGCCGGAGCAATACGACATCAACATTCTGAAGCCGGAACCGCTGGTGCCGCGCAGGCGCCGTTTCGTGGTTCGCGAAAGGCTTGACCGGGACGGAAATGTCCTGCGCCCGCTCATGGATTCGGACCTGGAGGCGCTGCTCCCGGCGCTGGACGCGTGCGGCACCGAATCGCTGGCCATCGGATTCATCCATGCCTACGTCAACCCGGACCACGAGCAGCGTACCAGGGATTTCCTGTCGCGACGACGGCCTTCCTGGACCATTTCGCTGTCGTCGGAGATTTCGCCCGAATTCCGGGAATTCGAGCGATTCTCGACAACCTGCGCCAATGCCTACGTCCAGCCCCTGGTATCCGGGTACCTGGAAGATTTCGAACGCGAATTGCGCGAACGGGGATTCGCGTGCCCGCTGCTGCTCATGCTCTCCAGCGGCGGACTCACCTCGGTCGACACGGCGCGGCGGTTTCCTGTCCGGTTGATCGAATCGGGGCCGGCCGGTGGCGCGATCTTCGCCGCCGAGGTATCCCGGCGCTGCGGCATCGACCAGGCGATTTCCTTCGACATGGGCGGAACCACCGCAAAGATCTGCATGCTCGACGGGGCCGAACTCCAGACCAGCCGACGTTTCGAGGTTGCCCGGGTCTACCGGTTTCGCAAGGACAGCGGGCTCCCGCTCAGGATTCCGGTCATCGACATGGTCGAGATCGGCGCAGGAGGCGGCTCGATTGCGCGTCTCGACGAACTTGAACGGCTTGTCGTTGGACCCGAGAGCTCGGGATCGGAACCCGGCCCTGCATGTTACATGCGTGGCGGCATGCATCCGACCGTCACCGATGCATGTCTCGCGCTCGGCCTGATCGATCCTGCGAACTTCGCCGGCGGCGAGATGGTTCTCGATCCCGAGGCTGCGAAAACTGCCATTCGAAACCACGTTGCGCATCCCATGGGACTCGGCACCGTGGCCGCCGCCTACGGAATGTCCGAAGTCGTCTGCGAAGCCATGGCGGGCGCCAGCCGGGTTCATGCCATTGAGAGCGGCAAGAACACCATGGGCCGGACCTTGATAGCATTCGGCGGTGCCGCGCCCATGCTCGCCTGCCAGATGGCGGATCGGCTTGGAGTCGATCACGTGATCATTCCGGCGGACGCCGGGGTTGGCTCATCGGTCGGATTCCTGCGGGCACCGATCTCGTTCGAACTGGTGCGCACGGTCTACCAGCCGCTGGGAGATTTCGACTTCGGGACGACAAACGCAATTTGCGACGCGATGCATGACGAGGCGACCCGGCATGTCCGGGCCAGTGTCGGTGCTGATGCACCACTATCGGTCCGGCGCCACGCCTACATGCGCTATCGCGGCCAGGGGCATGAACTGGCCGTCGAGGTTCCCTGGGAACCCCTCGGGCCTGAGTCCGGTACTGCTCTGCAGGCTCGTTTCGACGCCGCCTACCTGAAGGCGTTCGGCCGCAATGTCGGCGGCATTGCACCCGGTGAGGTGGTTACGTGGAGCCTGGCGGTCTCCGGGCACCGTTATCCCGACACGGCCATCGACAGGGAGGTTCCTCCTGCCGCCTCGACCGGGAACGGGCATGCCGGCCTGCGGCCGGTCTACGACGGGCAACTCGGTGATTTCCGGTCCGTCAAGGTAATCGGCCGCGCGCATCTTGATACGAATGCGGTCCTGGACGGACCAGCGATCATTGTCGAACGGCAGACCTCTGTCGTCGTCGCCGCCGGATTTGAGGCCCGCCTTCTCCCGACCGGTGACGTCGAACTCCGCCGCATGACGCCCGATACAAGGGGGGAGGACACATGAGCGAACGCGATACGATCCGAAAGCAGCTCGTCTGGCACCGGTTGATTTCAGCGATCGAAGAGCAGGCCCAGACCGTCATTCGCACTGCTTTCAGCCAATCGGTCAGGGAATGTGGCGACCTCTCGGCCGGATTGTTCAATCGCCGCGGCGAGATGGTTGCCCAGGCCATCACCGGCACCCCCGGCCACGTGAACTCCATGGCCATCTGCATCACGCATTTCCTGGAGAAGTTTCCGATCGACAGCATGCGGCCTGGTGACGTGTTCTGTACCAACGATCCATGGCTGTCCGTGGGGCATTACCATGACGTCACCGTGGTCACCCCGGCATTCCACAAGGGCAGGGCGGTCGGCCTGCTCGCGAACACATGCCATATTGTCGATATGGGCGGCCGGGGCTTTGGTCCAGACGCACGCCAGGTCTACGAGGAAGGAATCAACATCCCCGTGATGCACCTCGCACGTGAAGGCGTCATCAACGAGGATCTCATGGAGATCCTCCGGACAAACGTGCGGAACCCGGCGGACATGGAGGGCGACTTCTATGCCATGATGAACTGTAATGACGACGGAGCACGTCGGTTTGTCTCCATTCTCCGGGAATTCGGGCTGGATGACATCGAGTCAATCGGCGACTACATCATTGCCCAGTCACGCGACAGCATTCGCCGGGCCATCGAACGACTGCCGGACGGTGACTACCGCCACGCAACCGAACTGGACGGATTCGAAGCGCCAATCCGGATCGAGGCCTTGGTCACCGTCAACGGAAGCGATCTCCTGGTCGACTACGCGGGTTCGTCACCTGCCAGCCCCTACGGGATCAATGTCGTTTCGAACTTCTGTCAGGCATATACGGTTTTCGGCGTGAACTGCATCATCGGTCCGAACATTCCATGCAATGCCGGATCGATCGGCGTTGTCGAAGTGACCGCACCGGAAGGCTGCATTCTGAACGCCTGCCGACCGATGCCGGTGTCGGCCCGCCACGTCATCGGGCAGATGCTCCCGGATGTCGTGTTCGGTTGCCTCGCACAGGCGGTACCGGAGATGGTGCCGGCCGAGGGCGCAGGTTCGATGTGGAATCCCATGTTCCGCGGCGGCCCCACGGCGATCGACCCGGCAGCAGCCGCAAGTTCGTCCGACCTGGGACCCGACTTCGATGTCATCCTGTTCAATACCGGCGGGACCGGCGGACGGCCGACCATGGACGGGCTGACAACCACGGCATTCCCGAGCGGCGTCAGGACACCACCGGTAGAAGCGGTCGAGGCGTCCTTTCCCCTGATCGTCTGGCGCAAGGAAATCCGCGACGGTTCCGGCGGCGCCGGGCGATATCGGGGCGGCCTGGGCCAGGTTCTCGAAATCGGGGGCGCCCGGGAGAGGCCACTCTCGGTTGCGGCCATGTTCGACCGGACATGGAGGGCGCCCGAAGGCCGCCATGGCGGCAAGAACGGATTGCCTGGCAAGGTGGGCCTGGCTTCGGGCGTGTCCCTCAGGAGCAAGGGTCGGCAACTGATCCCCCGAGGCGACCGAATAGTCCTCGAGCTCCCGGGAGGCGGCGGCTACGGCCCGCCCGGCGATCGCGAGGCCGAACTTGTACGTGAAGACGTGATCGACGGCCTTGTATCGGTCGAGGCCGCGGAAGCCGACTACGGGGTGGTGCTGACGGATTCCCTCGAGATCGACGAGCGGGCGACCCGCCGCCGGCGCGCGGAGCATTCGCGGTCATGAAGCCATTCCTCTATCTCGACAACTGGCATGCTCCGCAGGCCGTTTCGCGGTTCGATGATCTTCTGCATTCTTCCGGATTACAAATCGAAACTGTCCGGACAAATGCCGGGCAGCTTCCCCGCGATTCCGACTATTGCGGTGTTTTCGTCAGCCCAAGCTTCGACGGGGCCTATGACGACCTGCCATGGGTTCACCGACTCCACGAAATCCTCCGATCGCTCGCGGCGCGCAGCATCCCGATGCTTGGCCTCTGCTTTGGCAGCCAGATCCTTGCCTCCGCACTGGTCGGACGCGAACAGGTTTTCATTCGTGACAGCCGGGAAACAGGATGGGGCGAGATTTCCCTGACAGAGGCAGCCCGGGATGATCCTCTGATGCATGGTTTGCCTGACAACATTCCGGCCTTTCACTGGCACGGCGACGAAGTTGCGGCGCCTCACCCGGACATCGTCGTCATCGCCAGGAGCACAGGATGCGGTAACCAGATCTGGCGTTGGGCACGGGGTCCCGTCTGGGGTGTTCAACCCCATTTCGAGTTCGACGGTGACGGTCTCCGGGTTTGGTTCAGCGACAATAGGGGCCAATTCGACGCCGCAGGCATGACACTGTCCGGTCTGGAGTCCAGCGCATCGAATTGCAACGACGGCTTCAGGCTACTCGAGAACTTCGTCGGAATTGTCGCGAATTCCGATTGCATGCGGATCGGAATAGGGAGGATTCCCGAGGAGTAGCATCCGTTGAGTTGGAGCGGGATTTCGTTGGCAAACCACGGCTCCTTCCCACGAGGCCGGGGCCGGTGCATTCGCAGAACCAGTGCGCAATTTTTCCAGGAATCGAACTCTGGATGGCGGAGATTCTGGCGTCGGACACGACAATCTTGACTTCTCGATCCGGCATGAACGGTGAAGAGGACTTTGGTACCTCCAGGAAAACCGTGCAATGGCGTGCGATGGCGCAATTTCCTGGCCGACAAGGCCGCGGAGATCGCGAGAAGCAGAACGGCGATGCCTGCAACAGGGAGTGTCCGTTGTATCTTGCCGATCCGCCCATCGAAACCCGGCCTGTCATTCCCATTCCCGTGCTGTGACGGCGGGCCAATTCGTGATACGGAATGCATATGAGCCCTTCCGAACATCGAACAGGCACGTGCAGCAGTCATGGCGACCGGCACGCGGCTGCGATTTCACCGAAGGAACGGCGCCGACCCAGGCATCGGGGGGATCCCCTGGCACCCGAAATCCCGGTGGCACAGCCCGACAACCGAGTCCGCGGGTGACGGGCCGCTCGAACCGGAACACGGTGGCACGCACGGAAAGAGCATTCGCCGCCGGATTGGACGACCTGCCCCTGGGGGCGATGCGTCGCTCCGGACATCCAGAATACAGCAAAGGGAGTGCTGGCGGGGCGGCGGGCACGGTGTTGCGCGAGGTGTTCGGGTTCGCGGAGTTCCGTCCCGGGCAGGAAGCAGTGATCGAGGCGTTGCTTGCGGGCCATGACGCGCTCGCAGTGATGCCCACGGGCTCGGGCAAATCCCTGTGCTTCCAGATCCCGGCACTCGCAATGGATGGCCTGACGGTGGTGGTATCGCCGCTGGTTGCGCTGATGCAGGATCAGGTAAAGGCGCTCAGGCTCGCCGGCGTCGCGGCGGACTGTATCAACTCGGGCAACAGCCGGGACGAGAACGTCCTGGCCTGGCGACGGGCGGCGGCGGGCGAGACACGTCTCCTCTACATGGCCCCCGAGCGGCTGATGACCGATCGCATGCTGACCGCCTTGGCGCGATTGCCGGTTCGGCTCTTCGCCATCGACGAGGCACACTGCATATCGCAATGGGGCCCTGCTTTCAGGCCGGAATATGCCGATCTTCGGCGGTTGAGGGAGCTGTTTCCGGAAATCCCGATCGTGGCGTTGACGGCAACAGCGGACGAAGTCACCCGAAATGACATCGCCGGGCAACTCTTCGGTGGCGACGTCGAACAGTTCGTGCTCGGCTTCGACCGCCCCAACATCCGTCTCACCGTGGAGACGAAACAGGACTGGAAGCGGCAGCTTCGAGGCTTCGTCGCACGGCACGAGGGAGAGAGCGGGATAGTCTACTGCCTCTCGCGCAGGAAGACCGAAGAGACCGCTGCGTTCCTGTCAGCGGAAGGGGTCCGCGCGCTGCCCTACCACGCAGGGATGGATTCCGCCGAACGGGACGCATACCAGAACGTCTTCATGACAAAACCCGGAGTGGTCATCGTGGCCACGATTGCGTTCGGCATGGGGATCGACAAGGCGGACGTGCGCTACGTCTTCCACGCCGACCTGCCGGGGAGCGTCGAGGCCTACTACCAGGAGATCGGCCGCGCGGGCCGCGACGGCGCGCCCGCCGAGGCACACATGCTCTACGGACTCGAGGACATCCGCATGCGCCGCCAATTCGTGGAGAACGAGGATGCAGGACCGGAACGCAAGCGGCGCGAGCACAAGCGCCTGGATGCACTATTGGGATACTGCGAGGCGCCTGAATGCAGGCGGGTGACGTTGCTCGATTACTTCGGGGAACGGATCAAGGCCTGCGGCAACTGCGATGTTTGCCTCGATCCGTCGGAGCGCCTCGATGGGACCGAGGATGCCCAGAAGATCCTGTCGGCCGCCTATCGTTCGGGCCAGCGTTTCGGTGCGGCGCACCTGATCGATATCCTCCAGGGAAAAGAGACCGCGAAAATCGTGCGCTTCGGCCATCATCGGCTTCCGACTTTCGGGGTGGGTATGTCGCGGGGCAAGAACGAGTGGCGCTCACTGATCAGGCAGATGGTGGCGACCGGGTTCCTGCGCCTCGATATCGGGGGTTATGGTGGCCTTGGCATCACTGAAAGGGGCATGGCCCTGTTACGGGGAACGGGCGTGTTCCTGTACCGGGAAGAAACGGTGATGGTCCCTGCTCAGGCAAAAGGCCTTGTGACCCGGGTATCGCACCGCGACCGGATGGAACGTCCCCAGTCCGAGAAAGAAGCAGCTCTTCTGGCGACCCTCAAGGCACTGCGTCTGGAGATCGCGCGGGAACGCGGAGTGCCGGCATACGTCGTGTTTCCGGACCGCACGCTGATCGACATGGCGCGCCGCCAACCGCGCAGCGAGGCCGAATTCGCCGAAGTGAACGGCGTCGGGGCGGCCAAGCTGGAGCAATTCGCCGAGGCGTTCCTGGCGACGATCGATGCCGCTCTCACCGAGACCGGTGGCAGTTGAAGGCGGTCGTATCCGGACCGACTGACTGGACCTTTGCCTGGAGGTTCTGGATGTCTCGATTCGAAAAGCGTACAGATGGCCCTGAATGGAGGTCGACATGTTTCAAACGCTGGCACCAGCCGAACCCGACAAGATCCTGCAGCTCATCGGACTCTTCAGAGAAGACCCGAGACCTGGGAAACTCGATCTCGGGGTCGGTGTCTACAAGGATCCCGCTCGCCAGACGCCGGTCATGGCAGCTGTTCGCAAAGCCGAACTGCAGTTTATCGAGTCTCAAGTCTCGAAATCCTACCTTGGGCTCGAAGGCCACACCGGTTTCAACGCCGCGATTACCCGGCTGGCTCTCGGCGATCACCTGGATCCTGCACGAACCCGGACGATCCAGGCGCCGGGAGGATCCGGTGCCATACGCATCCTTGCCGAACTCCTGGCATCCGCGCAACCGGACGCCGTGGTTTACCTGTCTGACCCGACGTGGCCAAACCATCTTCCCACGATGACCGCAGCCGGCCTGAACACAAAGACGTACCGGTATTTCGACCCGTCAACCGGCGGCGTGCGTTTTGATGCAATGCTCGAGTCACTGAGTACGGCATCGCCCGGAGATATTGTCGTTCTACATGGGTGCTGTCACAATCCGACCGGCGCCAATATCACTCCTCAGCAGTGGCCGGTACTGGCCGAATTCCTGGTTGAAAAACACCTGATGCCGTTCGTGGACATGGCTTATCAGGGATTTGGCGACGGGCTCGACGTTGACGCTGGTGGCTTGCGGTGCCTTGCCGACGCGGTGCCGGAACTGGTCGCGGCAATCAGCTGTTCGAAGAACTTCGGGGTGTATTGCGACCGGGTCGGAGCGGCCATTCTCATTGGCCGGAATTCCAGGCAAACCGACACGGCCTTTGGCCAGTTGAAATCACTGGCCAGGCGAAACTATTCGATGCCACCCAATCACGCGGCCGCAGCGGTCTTCACGATTCTCGAGGATTCGGGACTTCGGTCGGAATGGCATGACGAACTCGATGGGATGCGGACCAGAATGCTCAGACTGCGGACAGGGCTCGCGGATGCCCTCCGGAAAGAATCCGGAACCGGGCGTTTTGACTTTCTTGCGTCGCACCGCGGCATGTTCTCGCGACTTGGACTGTCGCCCGAACAGGTTGCGCGGCTTCGCTCCGAAAAAGCCGTCTACATGGTCGGTGACAGTCGAATAAACGTGGCAGGATTGCCGGATCCGGGTCTCGACAGGCTTGCCGAGTCAATCGTGAGCGTCATGGACGACTGAAGTCGGAGTTTCCGATCGAACGCGGTACTGCCGCATCGGCCATCTGCCTTTGTGACGTCGGCCAATTGCGATCCGTCCAGCAATCCTGTCGTGATTCCGGTCAGGCAACATGGGTGGATTCGGTCAAGCCTTGACAACATCCGCAATTCAAAATGGCCTGACGACAACCAGAATGACGATGACGACCATCAGGACGGCCGGAACTTCATTCATGAAACGAAACCTTCGCGCGGAAATCCGATTCCTGTCGGCCGCGAAGTCACGGAGTCGTTGCGCCAGCCAGAGATGGTACCAGGTCAGGCAAATGACCAAGATGATCTTGGCCCACATCCACACTGATTGGACGGCACCCGATCCCGCTGACATGAAAAGCGCCAGCCCGAATCCCCAGGTGGCAATCATCGCCGGATTCATGATGCGCTTCAGGAGCCGCCGCTCCATTCCTGCAAATACCGAGGAAAGTTCGCTTCCAGGGGGAGCGGACTCCGCGTGGTTGACGAAAAGCCGGGGGAGGTACAAGAGGCCTGCCATCCAGGAAATTACGGATACGATGTGAAATGCCTTCAACCAGGGATACAGCGAACTCAGCATGGCGCACCAATCCGTTTCTCAGCGGTGTCACTAATCAATTTAATGATTTTATATATTATATGTAGTTGTTGTAGGGGTTGTGGAAAACATGAATTACTGAATTGTCAACAGTTCACCGAACTGGAGACAGACAGCGTATTTGCTTGAGCGCCGGAGGGAATTCTGAATTAAGTCATATAATCCCGGGGAATAAAGGGAAATTGATCTCGGTCTGATCGACAGAGTTTGAAAAGGGAGTAAGTTTTCCCCGTTATTCACACCTGTTGAAAACTATTGTCCACAGGAAAATTCTCAGGGAAATCATGTGCGCCATGGCGGAAAACCCGGGCAAGTTCTCGAAAGTTGTGGAAAAGGCAGACTTATCCTCAGGTTTCCCGAGAAGATATCCACAATGTCGTGCACAGTAACATGTGCGAATTGTCAGTCTTTGGTCGGGAATGTATTTCGCGGTGACCAACCGGAGGATCAACGAAAGGATCGACGATGAACCTACCATCTGTTGTCCTTGCATCCGGGTCCGCAACTCGCAAGGGTCTTCTCGAGCGATCAGGTGTTGACGTCGATGTCAGGGTTCCCGGCATCGACGAGGCCGTGGTCACGGAATCGCTTATTCGCGACCAGGTGAAGCCGGAAGACATAGCCGTCCGCCTTGCGGAACTGAAGGCTCTCAGGGTCGGGTCGCGGGAGCCCGAACATGTTGTTGTCGGGTGTGACCAGGTTCTTTGGTCGGGCGGCCGCATGTTTCACAAGGCCGGCAGCATCGACGAAGCCAGAAATGTCCTCCTGGAGTTGCGGGGTCGGTCACACAGCCTGGTTTCGGCCGCCGTCGCCGTCATTGGCGGAGCGCGCACGTGGCACGCAATCAGTCGCGCCGAACTCGTCATGCGGGACTTTTCGGATTCGTTTCTTGAATCCTACCTGGCCCGAAATTGGCCGCGTATAAAGGGTTCTGTCGGGTGCTACCGGCTCGAAGAAGAAGGCGTGCAACTCATGGCGCGGGTCAGGGGCGACCTCTTCGCGATCATGGGAATGCCATTGATCGAACTCCTGGAGTACCTCAGGGTTCGCGGAGTCGTGCCGCGATGACGAACGCGGACAAATCCCGCGATGCAAAAGCCGGAGTCGTCGGCTGGCCAATCAGCCATAGCCTGTCGCCAGCCATTCACGGATTCTGGCTGGAAAAGTACCAGCTGTCGGGCAGCTATGCCGCTGTCGGGATAAGGCCAGGTGACTTTGACAGGGAATTCTCGGCTCTGCGCGAAAAAGGATTTGTCGGTGTCAACGTGACGATTCCATTCAAGGAGAGAGTCCTCGAGCATGCGGCCGAGATCACGCCTGCTGCCAGGGACACGGGTGCAGCAAATACACTGACATTCAGGAAAGACGGAACAATCCATGCCGACAACACCGATATCGCCGGATTCACAAGGCTTGTTAGGTCCGCGGCACCAGACTGGAAGGGCCGTGACGGGCCTGTCGTCGTCATGGGAGCAGGAGGTGCCGCCCGGGCAGTCGTCTGGTCCCTGTTGGCCGAAAAGGTGCCGAGAGTTTTCATCGTCAACCGAACAGTCTCAAAGGCTGAGACCCTGTGCGAGCAATTTGGAAGCAGGCTCGAAGTCGCCAGCCCGGGCGAATTGCCAGGAATTGGCAGGAAAGCAACGATGATCGTCAACACGACGTCGCTCGGAATGAAAGGGCAGCCGGATCTCGCGGTCGAATTCGAACCCGGAATGCGATCGGCGACCGTGGTCGATATCGTTTACAATCCGTTGAAGACAGGATTCCTCAAGGCCGCGGAAAGGAATGGGAACAGGATCGTGACCGGTCTCGGAATGCTGCTCCATCAGGCAGCACCCGGATTCGAGCGCTGGTTTGGCGTATCTCCGGAAGTCGACAGCGAACTCCACGATACGATTGCGCGGAAACTTCGATGACGGAATCGGTTTACGTGCTTGGCTTGACCGGATCGATCGCGTCCGGGAAATCGACCGCTGCCAGCTACTTCAGGTCTGCCGGTGTCCCTGTTTGGGATGCGGATACAGCCGTCGCAGGGATTTACGCGCGGAATCGTGAAGCCGTTTCCCGGGTTTCGGAGATCTGTCCGGGAGCCGCCAGGGAAGGGGCAATCGATCGGGATGTCCTGCGCCGGTGCATCCAGACCACGCCGTCCCTGCTTGGGAAGATTGAAGCGATCGTCCATCCGCTCGTTCGCGCCGACAGGGTTGCGTTCATCGAGAAGGCGGCAGAATCCGGGAGCCGTCTCGTCGTGTGCGAGATCCCGCTGCTTTTCGAAACCGGCGCGGAGACGTCATGTGACGGTGTTCTCGCCATGGTGACGACACCCGAAGAAATGCGTCGCCGGGTACTTGCCCGACCGGGAATGTCGGAAGAAACCCTGAATGTGCTGCTCGGGCGGCAGATTTCGGACGAGGAAAGGCTGTCACGGGCGGATTTCGTCATCGAATCCGGGTCGTTTTCCTCCGTGAAAAGGGAAGTCGGGGCACTCATCGACAGGATCACGCACCGCGTTGCGGGCTAGGCAAGAGAACGGGTCCAGGACAGGCAGCCAGGTATCCCGCCGGCACTGAAACCGGACAGATCCGGAATGTCCCGGACGTCAACACGCAAGAGACCGCGAAGTTCGTCATTTTCAAGGTTCAAACTGCGGAGCGTTCTTTGGTAAGGGTACCGGTATCGGCTTGTGGGCCTGGAGTTCGAAAAGGGGGACCACGATTGAACCGGGAAATCGTGCTTGACACCGAAACGACCGGGCTGAATCCGGAAGAAGGCCATCGAATCGTGGAGATCGGTTGTGTCGAGCTGTCCAACCACGTTCCGACCGGCAGGACATACCACCAGTTTGTCAATCCTGAACGGGACATTCCCGAGGATGCGCAACGGATCCACAAGCTCGGCGAGGCGTTTCTTTCCGGTCAGCCGCGGTTCCCGGAAATTTGCGGCCAGTTGATCGAGTTCGTCGGGGATTCCCGCCTGATCATGCATAATGCTCCGTTCGACATGGGTTTTCTGAATGCGGAGCTCGTGGCCGCCGGTGCCCGTCCCATTGCAGGAGACCGGGCCGTGGATACCCTTGAGATGGCGCGCGCGCGGTTCCCGGGGGTTTCGAATTCCCTGGATGCACTCTGCCGGCGGTTCGGAATCGACAATTCCACGAGAGCAGATGCGCACGGCGCATTGATCGACGCCGAGCTCCTCGCGGCAGTTTACCTGGAACTTGTCGGAGGCCGTCAGCCGGACCTGGAGCTTGTCTTCGACGCAGGAGTTGCGCCGGCGCCGGGAATGGCAGGACCGGAGCTTGGTGTTGCCAGAAAACGGCCGGGAAAGCGGCCGGTGTTATTGTCAAGGGAAGAACTGGAAGCCCACAAGGAATTCGTCGTCGGCATGGGAGACGATACCGTCTGGAAAAAACGATACGGATATCCTGCCCCTGCCGAGGGATCGGATTCGACCGAACCCTGATCAGCCAGAACCCTGCGCTAGCCGCTGCTTGTACAGGCGCAGGAAATCGATGTTTTCGATATTGAGAGGCGGAAACCCGCCTTCCGCGGTGAGGTTGCGGGCCAGTTGACGGAGGAACGGAAACAGCAGCCGGGGGCATTCGACCATGAGCATCGGATGCAACTGGTCGTCGGGAATGTTCTCGATCAGGAATTGCCCGCCGTAATCGACTTCGAGCAGAAACACGGATTCCTTGTCGCGTTTGGCCGATACCGAAAGTTTCAGGATGACTTCGAAACGGTTTTCCGCCCTCGTCTTGGCGTCGATGTTGAGGTCGACCGAAAGCTGCTGGTCGATCTGACCGGTGATGTATTTCTGCGCGGCAAAATTCTCGAATGAGAGATCGCGAATGTACTGCGTGATCAGTTCGAAACGCGGCTGAGGAGGCGTGTCGGCGGAAGCTGTTGGCTCTACCGGGCCGGCTCCGTTGCTCTTTCCCGAGGGCTCTGTCGCCATCGTTGCACTCTCAGATCTTGTGTCGCCGCGTGGTAACAGCAAATGGATTCAGTGACAATTGGCGCAACGGGTCTCAATTCCCGCGGCCGCCGGTTCGTGATGGCCCATCGCCACGAACGTCGGAATCGTGAATCACGTCGTACTCGGCGTCGATGATGTCGTCTGACCCTTTCCCTGTCCGGCCTTCGCCCGGACTCGTCGAAACAAAAACGGCGGATTCCTGAATCCGGATGGCAATCGCGCGCGTTACCAGCACTCTCACGGCCGGTACAAGCAGCAGGAACCCGACTCCGTCAGTGAAAAACCCCGGTGTGAGAAGCAGCAGGCCCGCCACCAGAATCATCGCGCCATGGGCAATCGAATTGAGGGGGTCACCCGATCCGGCCAGTGAATTCCGCAGCTTCCCGAGTTCCGAGAGGCCTTGCGAGCGAACCAGCCATGTGCCGACAATTGCCGTCAGGATGACAGTGGCCAGGGTTGGCACGAGGCCGATTGCCTGGCCGATACTGATGAACAGCGCGATTTCCAGCAACGGAACCGTCAGGAAAAGAAGGAATAGCCAGATCACGGAAACCTCCGGAAGTCTGCGCGAACCGGTGGACTCGAACCGGTCGGTATCATACATAGGTTCTGGAAAGACCGAATGCAAAGGGTCTGCGGCAGCCGTTCTGAAAGGGCGAGTTCATGGGTTCAGGCTATCTCCACCTACTGGTTTTGGCGGCCATTGCCCTGTTTCTCATCATGAGATTGAGAAAGACACTGGGGACGCGTGACGGATTCGAGCCTGAAATCGAAAGGAATCGGGTCGTCATCCAGCCGACGCCTCAGTCGAAATCGCGAGGTGATTCTCCTGAACTCGACCAGGATATCGCCGACCATGTCCCCCTCGACAGCCCGAGCGGCAAGGCGCTCGCGGCAATGAAGGTCGTCGAGCCTGACTTCTCCGTTTCCGAGTTCATGAATGGCGCACGATACGCCTATGAAATCATCTTGATGGCTTTCGAGGGCGACGATCTCGACACGCTGAAGCGGCTGCTTTCGCAGGATGTCTACGCGAGTTTCGAAGCCGTCGTCCTCGACCGGCAGAGGAAGGGATATCAGGTTGAAGCGAATTTCATTGGCGTCAGGGAGGCAAAACTGGAATCGGCGACCTTCGACAAGCGGACGGAAGACGCCGAAATCACGGTCAGCTTCGTGGGGGAACTGACGTCGGTCGTACGGCTTCCCGACGGTGAAATCGTCGAAGGCGATCCCAGGACAATCAGGAAGCAGAAGAACGTCTGGACCTTTTCACGAGTCATGGGGGATGAAGACCCGAACTGGTTCCTGGTTGACACTGCCGAGTAGGAGCCATGGACGACAGGGGTCCGAAAGGTCTGACGGACGACGATCGGGCTTTGTGGATTTCCGAAACCCGGGATGTTTCTCGAAAAGGTGCCACGGAAAAAGGTGCCGCGGAACCGAAGCCGGCCTCGGGTGATCAGGATGCCGCAAACGCGGGATCCGTCCGAAAACCCGCGATGCAGGGAGGGCGGAGCCGACGGGGTCGACGGACAAGAAGAGGCCTGATTTCCGACGCCGACATGGAGGCTTGGCGCGCGGAAACGGAAGATCTCCCGGGCAATCCGGATAGCGGGAAAGGTTCGGGCATGCCGCTTCCGGAAAGCGAGGATTCGCGTTCAGCCGCGAAAGGACAGCCGAGGACGCGTGGCCCGCAGGGCAGGCCCACACCGTTACCGGATCGATTTGACAGGAAATTGTATGCGCGGCTGGCCAGGGGCCAGCAAAAGGTCGAAGCAACCCTGGACCTTCACGGGCTGACAGAGAAGCGGGCCGAGCTCAGGTTGACCACGTTTGTTCAGACGGCGCACGGGCGCGGAGTCAGGAACCTGCTCGTCATCACCGGAAAGGGAAACAGGTCCGGCCTGGACGAGTTCGATCGACCGAAAGGGGGCGTGTTGCGCCGCCGTGTTCCCGACCTGTTGGCGCGGCCGCCGCTGTCGCATCTTGTCCAGAGTTTCAGCGAGTCTCACGAGCGGCACGGGGGCAAGGGAGCCCTTTACGTTCGGCTCCGCCGCCAGAGGCACAAGACTGTCCCGTCATGAAGAAACTCGCGGTTGACGTGGAATCGGAGTCTTCGTGCCGGGAGTTGGCGAGAAATTTCGCCCCTTGCCTGAACGCCGGGCACGTGTTGCTCCTGTCCGGCCCTATAGGCGCGGGAAAGAGTGTTTTCTGCAGGGAACTTATCCAGTCCAGGCAGGCGCTGGACGGGCTGCCGGTTGAAGACGTGCCGTCTCCGACCTTCACGCTCGTGCAGACATACGAAGTCGCATCCTGCAGTCTCCTGCATGCGGACTTCTATCGGATCGACTGTGCGTCCGAGTTGGCAGAACTCGGTTTGGAGGACGCGTTTCGGACCTCCGTCTGCCTGATCGAGTGGCCAGAAATCCTTGGTGACCTTTACGGAAAGGGCGGCCTGAGCCTCAAGTTCAAGGTCACTGGAGATCGCAGCCGGCGAATTTCACTGGAATGGCACGAATCCGGCTGGGACGGCATCCTTGATCGGGTCGTCTGCCACGGGTGGCATGAACATCGCCATGAACTGGTCCGTGCCTGAACACAGGAGGGGTCAACTGGACGCGTTCCTGTCGCGGACAGGATGGGCAGAGGCGAGCGTCGAGACACTTGGCTCCGACGCTTCCAAGCGCCTGTATCATCGGGTTTGGAGCCCGGTTACCGGACTGTCCGCTATGGTCATGGATGCGCCCCCGGAGGCAGGGGAAGACATCCGGCCTTTTGTCAAGGTCGCGGCCATGCTCAGGAGATGCGGCCTGAGCGCGCCGGAAACCTGGGAGGCCGACGAAAAGGCCGGATTCCTTTTGCTCGAGGATTTCGGAGACGCCCAGTTCGCGAATGTCTGTTCGGGTCATCCGGAAATGGAGTATGAACTCTACGCGGCCGCCGCCGACGTGCTGGTCCGCCTGCACCGGCACTCGCCCTCCGGTCTCGAGCCCTACGATCGCGAAACCTGCAGGAGCGAGTCCCGGCTGTTCACTTCCTGGTTTCTTCCTGCCGCGACGGGCCGGCCAGTGGCGGCCGGAACGGAAGACGAATTCCTGTCACTGGTTATCAAGGCCTTCGACGACACGTGCAGCATCGCGGAGGCTGACCAGGTGATCGTGCTTCGAGACTATCATGCCGAAAACATCATGTGGCTGAGCGACCGGGATGACGAGCGCCGGGCGGGAATCCTGGATTTCCAGGACGCCGCCGCAGGCCATCCGGCATACGATCTCGTGTCACTGCTGGAGGATGCGCGCAGGGACACGTCCGAATCCCTGCAGGAATTCGTGAAAGGCAGATATCTCGGCGCGGTTTTCGGGCGGCCGGAAACAGACGCTTTCCGTGAAGAGACAAGAGCATTCGAAGCGGCATATGCCGTGCTTGGCGCCCAGCGCAACCTGCGGATTCTGGGGGTCTTTTCGAGATTGAGCATTCGCGACGGAAAATTCACCTATGTCGATCTGATTCCCAGGGTCTGGCGACACCTCCAAAAGGATCTGAAACATCCGGCCCTGGCCGAACTGGCCGAGTGGATTGAGCGGGAAGTGCCGCATCCCGGGGAGGGGATCCTCTCGCGAATCCGGAACCGCGCCCATGGCTCCTGACGGCATCATGGTTTTTGCCGCCGGCTTCGGGAAACGAATGCGCCCGATGACCGATCGTGTTCCGAAGCCGATGATCCGGATCGCAGGAAAGCCCCTGCTCGATCATGCACTCGACCAGGCACGTGATGCCGGGCTGACGAAAATCGTGGTCAATGCCCACCACCTTGCCGATCAGGTCGAAGCGCACGTATCAGGGATGGCGGACGTCAGGCTGGTCCGGGAGTGGCCGCGGATCCTCGACACGGGTGGAGGCCTTCGCAACGCCCTGCCGTTACTGGGAACGGGCCCGGTGTATACGATGAACTCCGATTACGTGTGGTCGGGGGCGAATCCGCTCCGCCAGCTCGGCGAAGCCTGGGACCCGGCGCGAATGGATGGATTGATGCTGATGCTGCCCGCGAACCGGGCGACGGGATACCGTGGTCCGGGCGACTTGTGCCTCGCGCGGGATGGCCGGCTCGAACCGCCGGGCAAAAACGGCCAGCCGGCCCTGGTTTATGCGGGCGCACAGATCATCAGGACAGAGGGGTTGACGGAAATCCGGGATGAGGTTTTTTCCGTCAGCCTCTTGTGGTCACGGATGTCGGCCAGGAATCGGCTGTTCGGAGTTGTCTACACGGGCACCTGGGCGGAGGTCGGTTACCCGGAGGCCACGGAACTCGCTGAAGCCATGCTGGAAGAAAACCGGGTCACCGGGGAATCGGACAACCGTGTTTGACGACGTCGGTCGTCCCCGAGTCTACGCGGTGCCGGTTGGTTGCGACTTCACCCGGTCATTCGTTGATGGCCTGCTCCGGCGCCTGGGAACAGGCTCGCCGGAAGACCTGGCGAAGGTCGTGATCTACACCGGTTCCGTCAACAGTGCACAGGAGCTGAGACAATCCATGGAATCCGGGCCGGCAATGCTCTTGCCGCGGATCCGCCCTGCCACCGCCCTGGTCAACGACCTGTCGCTGCCCATGGATGCCCTGCCTCCTCCGATGACAACCGTCGGTGCGTTGCTGGCCTTGCGGCGACTCATCGGCGCTCTCCTCGAGCAGGAACCTGACCTGGCGCCCGGCACGGCCGCAATTGATCTTGCAGATTCACTTCTCGGGATTTTTTCCGAGCTCCAGGACGAGGGAATCAATCTGGACCGACTCCTCGAAGTGGAGGTCGACGATCAGTCGGGACACTGGGAACGCAGTCTGCAATTCCTCGGGATTCTGGCCGGTGTCTTTGGCGACGACGGCATGCTTGACCGTCGGTCAAGGTTCCGGGCCGCCGTCAATGCCATGGTTGATACCTGGTCGAAACACCCGCCGAATCATCCGGTGATCATTGCCGGCTCCACGGGCTTCACCGCGCCGATGATGCATCTCATGCGGGCGGTTGCAGGGCTTCGACAGGGCGCCGTAGTCCTGCCCGGCGTCGACAGGGAGTTGTCCCTGGAGGACTGGGCTCTTCTGGAAAACCACGACGAATGCCCGGAACACCCACAGTCGGTTCTGGCGAGATTTTGCAGGTTCGCCGAAGTCTCGCCGCCGGATTTGCCGGACTGGTCGGATACGCCTCCTGCCAACCCGCAACGGAACCGGCTGATCTCTCTGGCGCTTCGTCCGGCGCCGTTTACGGATCGTTGGATGGAGGAAAGCCCGGGCCTCGTCCCTGAGCTCGACGTTGCCACGAACAGGATCGGGCTGATTCTGGCGGCAACCATGAAGGAAGAAGCGCAGGCGATCGCGGTGGCGATCCGGGAAGCCGTCGAGGCGCGCAAGCGGGTTGCACTGGTTACCCAGAACCTCGAACTGGCAAAAAGGGTCAAGGCGGCGCTGCAGTTCTGGGAAATCGAACCTGACGACCGGATCGGTGAATCCCTGCGGCTGACGGGTGAAGGCGTGTTCCTGCGTCTTGCACTCGAATTGTTCGATCCGCCGTTGGCTCCACACATACTGATATCGGTACTCAAGCATCCGTTGACCAATGCTGGAGACCGCGGGACTCACGTTTCATTGACGACCTCCCTGGAGCGTGCCCTGAGACAACAACCGTCCCCGATCATCGATCATCGGATCATCGAGCTCTGGGCTGACGGCGGCGGAGACCGGGAAAGGCAATGGGCGGAGTGGCTTGCGGGCGTGCTCCGGTTCGCTTCGGCCCGCGGTTCGGAATCTCTCGACGGCCTGATCGGGCGGCATGTTCAGGTGGCAAACGCACTTGTTTCGGGATCAAGCCCTGAAGCCGTTTCGCCGAACATGGACGAAGAGCCTGCCGGCGCTTTCTGGGAATCCCGCGCCGGACAGGACTTGTCGGCCGTCATGTTGCGCCTGGCCAACGAGGCAGATGTCGCCGGGACCATGGACGTGGCGGAATACAGGGCAATTTTCCGGAAACTGACGATGGAGAGCAATCCCTACGAGCAGACGATCAACCAGAAGGACGTGGTCATCTGGGGCGGATACCAGGTTCGCGACAGAATCATGGACCTGGTCATTCTCGGCAGCCTGAACGAGGGCGTGTGGCCGCCCGCGCGGAGAGGCGACGTCTGGCTCAACCGGGCGATGCGCAGGCAGATCGGACTGGGTTTGCCCGAGCGGCAGAACGGGCTTGCCGCGCACGACTTCCAACAGGCTGTGGCAGCCCCGGAAATCGTCCTGTCCCGATCGCTCAGGGACGGGGAGCAGCCGACGGTTGCTTCGCGATGGCTGATCCGGTTCCAGAATCTCGTCTCGGGCATGGGCCCGGCCGGAGAGGCGGCGATGAAAGCCATGACGGACCGGGGCGAGCGATTGATCAGGCTCGGCTGCCGGATCGGTCAGCCGGACGAGCCCGTATCGCCGGAGCCGCGACCGGAGCCGGTCCCGCCAGTAAGAGTGCGGCCGACGAAACTGAGCGTGACGGAGATCCGGACGCTGATCCAGAATCCTTACGCGATCTACGCGCGCCATGTCCTGCGTTTGCGTCCGCTTGATCATCTCGGCCGCGACCCGGATGCACGAGAGCGCGGAGCCGTTTTTCACCGGATCATGGAAGCCTTTGTCGGCGATCTCGCCGACGGCCGGGTCACGCCCGAGGCCGGCTCATTCCTGAAGTGCGCCGAGCGCATTCTCGCGGACGAGGTCGCGTCGCCCTCCTTGCGCATGAGCTGGTACGCACGCCTGCATCGCATTGCCGAATGGCTGATGATCGAGGAGGCAAAGCGCAGGGAAGGAGCGGAGACGCTGGGGCTGGAAGTTGCGGGGAAATGGAAATTTCCCGATTTTGATTTTTCCCTGACGGCGAGAGCCGACCGCATCGACGGGGGCGAGGACGGACAGCTCCGGATCTTCGACTACAAATCCGGCCCAACACCGACAAGGCGCGCAATCGAGGATTACGACAAGCAGTTGCAATTGGCCGGTGGAATGGCGGCACGGGGAGGCTTCGAGGGGATTCCGGCAGCCGGGATCGCCAGGCTCGAATACATCGGCATGAGTGCTGCCCGGAAATCCGAGGGTGTCGAAACGGAGGACGGGCTTCTCACCGACACGTGGACAGGTCTCGTTGAACTTCTGCTCGCCTATACGGATCCCGGGATGGGGTATCCGGCGCGAAGTCGAATGACGGAACGAGACCATGGGTCGGAATACGATCACCTGTCCCGTTACGGCGAGTGGAGCGAGGTGGACCTGCCCGTCAAGATCGGTCTCGCGCCGTGAAAAGGTTTGACGATGCCACGTTCGCCCAGGTTCGGGCGGCCGACCCGGAATTGTCGACCTGGGTTCCGGCAAATGCCGGATCAGGCAAGACCAGGGTCCTGATCGATCGCGTCAGCCGGTTGTTGTTCAGGGGGAACGATCCGGAAAAGATCCTGTGCCTGACGTATACGAAGGCTGCCGCCGCCGAGATGCAGAACAGGCTCTTCGCCCGTCTCGGCGGTTGGGCGATGATGCCGGACGACGATCTTTTCGAGGCCCTTCGCAACCTGGGAGAGACCGAAGAAAACCTGACCGGTGACAGCCTGAACATTGCGCGGCGGCTGTTTGCCAACGCTCTCGAGACGCCAGGCGGCCTCAAGATCCAGACGATTCATTCATTCTGCGACACGCTGCTCCGGAGATTTCCGCTCGAAGCGGAAGTCAGCGGACAGTTCGAAATCATCGATGAGCGCCATGCCGGCGTGATGCGGCAGAATATTCTTGACACGCTTGCGGAGCGGGATTCGACCCGGGATATGGTCAGGAACCTGCTGCTGCATTTCACCGACTTCGATCTCGACGGGTTCCTCGACGAGATCGTCGAACAACGGGAAGCGTTCGACAGGGGATTTCCGAAAGCGCTGTGCCCCGAGCCCGAGCCGCTTGAAGAGACCGTCGGGGCAGTCTTTGCTCCCGCGAAAACAGGGCTGGTGATGTTCTGGGCGGAGCTGATGCGGAAATGCGGCAGCAGTTCAGACCGGAAAGGCGCTGACAGACTGGCGTCTGCCGTCGAGATGGCGGGAACCGAGGACGGGTTGAAAACGCTCGAGTCCGTCTTGCTGTTCGGACGGACCGCCAAGTCGCCATTTGCTCCCAAGTTCGATTCCTTTCCGACAAAGAAACTGCGTGAGTCCGAGCCGAAACGGCACGCTCAACTGGTTGGCCTGATGGAGATCGTGGCCAGGGCGCGCGAGCACAGGATCAGGTGCAAGGCATTTTCAAGAACCCGCGCGCTCCATGACTTTGCAGCGTGCTATTTTCGCGAATACGACAGGCGCAAGCTGCTTGGCGGATACCTGACCTATGACGACCTCATTCGCAAGACGATCTGGCTGCTATCCAGACCGGGCATCTCCGACTGGATTCTTTACCGCCTCGACGGTGGCGTGGACCATATCCTGATCGATGAAGCCCAGGACACGAGCCGAAGGCAATGGGACATCGTCAAGAGCGTCGAAGCCGAGTTCACGGCAGGTGAGAGCGGGCGGGCGGGGGAGCGGACGCTTTTTGTCGTCGGTGATGAAAAGCAGTCGATATTTTCCTTTCAAGGCGCCGATCCTGATTACTTCGTGGACATGCGGGACTACTTCGCCCAACGCCAGGTTCGCGTGCAGAAGGAGCTGGCGGAGAGGAGCCTCCTCTATTCGTTTCGATCGGCCTCTCCGATTCTCGAGTTGACCGACGCGGTTTGCGAGCAAAACCAGATGACGGGCGGTTCCGCTCCCGTCATCCATCGCGCGTTTCACGGGGACTTGCCTGGACGCATCGACCTGTGGCCGTACATCGAAAGGGAAAGACGGGATTTTGCTTACACGTGGCACGAGCCGGGGCAACCGCTGTCCTCCGATCGGGACGTGCGGGTCGAACTGGCAGGGATTGTCGCCCGATACCTGGAAAGCGTGCTCGTGGATCCGCCGGTTCTTTCGCCGCGGGAAAAAACCAGGCCGTTGTCCCCCGGCGATGTCCTGATTCTGGTCCAGACACGTTCCGTCATGTTTCACGCGCTGATTCGGGAACTGAAAGCCCGGAACCTGCCTGTCGCCGGGGCCGACCGCATGGAGGTCGGTGCGGAACTGGCCGTGCGCGACATCCTCTCCCTTTTGCGGTTTGCAGCAACTCCGGGCGACGACCTGGCCTTGGCAGAGGCGCTTCGTTCTCCCCTGATCGGGCTGTCGGAGGCCGATCTGTTCGATATTGCCAGTGTTCGGAAGGGGAGCCTGTGGAAGGAGATGGCATCGCGGCATAATCATTACCCGAACGCCTGTTCGATTCTGGCTGATTGTGTCGAACAGGCTCATCTGCTTCGGCCCTACGAACTTGTCGAGCGGATCCTGAACCGGCATGGAGGCAGGCAACGGATCCTTGCGCGGTTGGGGCCGGAGGCAGAGGACGGAATTGACGAACTGGTCAACGAGGCGCTGAAATATGAACAGTCGGAACCGCCTTCGGTGACGGGTTTTCTGAACTGGTTCGAGTTCGGGGACGTCGATGTCAAACGACGGACACAAGCTGATCTCGACCAGATCAGGGTGATGACCGTGCATGGCGCCAAGGGACTGGAGGCACCGTTTGTCATTCTTCCCGATACGGACGCACGACCATCGGGGCGGGGAAGCCAGACTCTCGTCCTCGACGACGGAAGCCTGATCTGGAGGTCGAGGCAGGACGAGGCGATCAAGGCCCAGAGGCTGGCCGACAACGCCAACAGGGAATTCGAGGAAAAGGAACGAAACCGGTTGCTCTATGTCGCGATCACGCGTGCGAGCCAGTGGCTGCTGGTTTGCGGCGCCGGAGCGGGCGGGAAGGCGAGAGAGCGAAGTTGGCACGGACAAATTGAACGGGCGATGGAGGGTCTCGATGCCCGGGCCGTCGGATCACCGGTTCGGGACAGTCCCGGATTGCGGCTTGGCTGCGAAGCCTGGCCGCTTGCGTCCGGATCTTCCGGACCCGCGAAATCGGAATCCGTCGACACCGCACCGTCATGGCTGTTTGAACGAGCAAGGCCGGATTGGCCAGGGAGGCCGGCGGTGAATCCTTCGGGCCTGGGGGGCGACAAGGTGATAACCTCGCCGGATTCCGGCGAGAGTTCCCGGGGCGGCGGAATGGAATTCGGGCTTCAGGTCCATGCCCTCCTGGAACATCTGCCCAGGCATCCAAAAGAGGAATGGGAGCGGGTTGCCGAGCGCATTCGCCGTGCCGAAGACTGGGCCGAAATCGAAAGCGCATTCGAGCTTTCCATCAATATCCTCCTCAAGCCTGAACTCGAACACCTGTTCGGCCCCGGAAGCCTTGCAGAGGTGCCGATTTCGGCGGAACTGGACGAGTTGGACGGAAGGCGAATCTACGGGATCATCGACCGCCTCGTCGTGGCGGGTGACCAGGTTCTCGCGGTTGACTACAAGACGAATGCCGACGTGCCGGAGACGGCAGACGACATTCCGGACGGTCTGCTCCGTCAAATGGGCGCATACGCCGCGGCCCTCGAAAAGGTCTATCCGGGGCGCGAAATCTCCATGGCAATCCTGTGGACCGCGAACGGATCGCTCATGACGTTGGGACGTGAACTGGTTGCGTATCACACCAGGAAGGCAACCGCCGAACTGGCGGAAAGCGGGGTTCGGACGATTCTTCCGGGATTGCCTGGAGCGGGCGACACCCAGGGATCGGCGCAGGCAGGCGAAGCCCGGCCGTCGGCTTGACCCGGGCCCGGGCACTTTCTACTAGGGGCCGGATCAGCGGGAATCCGGAAGGGGAGAATACAGTGGCAACAGTGGCAGTCACGGACGATCAATTCGATACCGAGGTGCGGAATTCGAGCATCCCGGTCGTGGTGGATTTCTGGGCGGAGTGGTGCGGTCCCTGCAAGCAGATTGGTCCGGCCCTGGAAGAACTGTCCGACGAACTCAAGGGTCGCGTGAAGGTCGTCAAGGTCGACATCGACCAGAATCCGAATTCGCCCGCCCGCCTAGGAGTTCGTGGCATTCCTGCCCTTTTCCTGTTCAAGGACGGCGAGGTCGTGTCGAACCTGACCGGCGCGAGACCGAAGGCGGCCATCGCCAACTGGATCGAATCCGGGCTGTAACCAACCCGATTCAAGCAACGCGCCCCGGAAGGGCGTGTTTCCCCGGTTGGCGCGAATCCCGAAAAACGACCGACATTTCGGTTTGAAGCAGGCAAGGCGGCGCTGGTTTCCGAATGATTCCGACGGGTCCTATGCGCAAGCAATGCAGAGGACCGTACGCCATTGGCCTGTTGACCATTCGTTTCCCGACTCTTTCGCAGCAAGGATGAACGGGCCCGCGTTTTGCCGATGGTGCGTTACGAGCGCGCCCGGAGCGTTTCGGGAAGCCAGGTTGCGCGTTCGGGGAACAGGACCAGGACTCCTACCATGAGGACCATGATCAGGAACATAGGCAAGGCCGTGCGGGAAATATAACCCATCTCATGTGAGGTCATGCCCTGGAGGACGAAAAGATCGAATCCCACCAGCGGTGTGATCTGGGCCATTTCAACAACCACGACGGGAAATGTGCCGAACCAGATCATGTCAAATCCGAGAGACGCTTCTGGCCGGTTCCCGCATGGCGATGCACCGCCTGTGCCCGCGTCCATCGGTGACGATGACACGCCGGGACCCACGGAAGTCAGCCATGGTCAAGAGAACGATGGCCTCGACCTCATTCGGCACGGTCAGGATGGTTCACCCGATGCGACGAAAGCAATGGTTTCCTGCCAGTGATTTCGCTTTTCGAATATTCGCGTTGCCCCGCCGCGACTCGGCATGCCGGTGGACAGTGAAAGCCTGTTTTGCAAGCAATCCTCGATCAACCTGGCCGATCCGCGGAACCGCATCCCTTCGAAGGTTGCCATCGGGTCCGGTCCTGGCCGGAATGAAAATCCGGTCAATCCGAATTCCTGGATCTTCCTCGACGAAACCACCCCCTGTTTTCGCGGATCTCGGCAAACTCGGGAATGCTATCCGCGGATGCCGGATCGATCCTTTTGACGTCACTATCCTGGACGACAAAGAAATAGAGATCGACATTGATGCAGCCGGACGGACAGTCTCCCCATGCATCACGGAGGACGAAGTACCAGGCTCCCTTCGATCTCGACACTTCGATATCCGGGCCATCAGACAGCAGCGCATCGCGTTCCGCCGAGTGAACCTCGTTGAGGCCCGAATACTGTAGCGCCACGATGTCGAGATCGACGGTCGGGTCGAAGTGGAAGACAACAGAGTTGAAGCCTGGAAACACTCTCACCGCCCGAACTCCGAGTTGTGCATTGAGTGCATCGAATCGTGTGTGCCCCGTGCGCAGTGCGAATTGGCCCGCCCCGCTCCCGACGACACGCGACAACGAGGCGAACACCTCCCGCTCCAATTCGAGGATTAATCCTTTGCGACCCGCATACGCTTCTCGCGCCTCCACGTTGGCAGCCACTGGATAATGGCCTCGAATCGTAGACAACGCGCCCGCGATTTCTTGCGTGACTTCGCCGCCGAACGCGCTGTCCGACGGATACGCGCCGCTCTCGCGCCGCAATATCCGCAATGCGAGTGCCTCGGCTTCCGATACGGGCGGCGGTTCCCACTCGTCGAGATGGACAACAAGTGCGGGTTGTAACTCGACCGGATCCTCGGTCCCGTGGACCACGCCAAGAGGCAGGATCATGGCCGTGCACATCGCCACGATTACAGGAAAAAGCCGAATACCTGGTCCCGAACGCGTCTTCCTGGAGCATTCACTTGATTTGCCAGCGAGAAACCCGAGGAAGGAAAGGACGGCAAGTTCAGCCGGCACCATGCAGTTCCGCATCTTTCGGTCGATCCGCCGTGGCGGGATCGCTACATACTCCATGACCAAGAGTCTTTTCTCCCCTTCGATTTGCCAACCGTCAGGCGCAAGAAAGTCACCGCATATACGTAGAAAGCGATGCTCCCCGATTTTTCATGCATGCAGTGTTCTTCGTGATCTCTTCAGAATACCTCGACCGCTTCAGAAGATGATTCCCGTGGCCAGCTATCCTGCGGCCACGATGAATCCCACTCGAATAGACGTGACCGGTTTCCCGGGCCGCGCGTCGAGTTCCCTTCCGCTGAAATCATGAACACGACGAGTTTTGACGGTCAGATTCTTTGAGGCCCGGCTTGTGTGCAACCCTTCCTCGCCAGCGAGCCCGCCGGCCAACACCACAACCCGCACGAAACTCCGATCATCCACCACGCAGCCTCGTTGCCGATGAACAGGAAGCCGGCAACGACGCTCATTGCCAATCGCAGCCATCCCGCCACCTACAACTGTCCAGGCTTCATGGTTGCCTTCCCTTTTGGGCGGACCGATGGCGAGTCGGCCCGGTTCATGACGCCGCTCAAGCCCTTCCCGACGCCCCCAGAATTCTCGTGTCCGGATGTGTTCCACCATCTCAGTCATCGCGAATGTCCGGAATTCGGACAATTTTCATGAGTTCGCGAGGAGCAAGGCAAATTCGCCCAAGCCGATCATCTCGACTCCTTCGCCCTTGGTGTACCGATCGTTGCCTGAATAAACGACGAACGAACGCTCTGGCTCGAGATCTTCCCGTGCGTGGTGGAATCCCTTTTCGAGCCTTGGTGCGAGACCGCGTTTGATTTCAACTGCCCACAGCTTTCCACCGGGCATTTCCAGAATCAGGTCGATTTCGGCACCCGCTGCTGTTCGGTAAACCCATGGTTTTACCCGCTCCGGCGCCGCGCCAAGCAGGTTTTCAATGACGAAACCCTCCCAGCTCCCGCCGGCCACCGGATGACCGAGCACTGCTTCCCGGTCGTCGAGGCCGAGCAGCGCGTGGACGATTCCACTGTCGCGCACGTAAACCTTCGGAGATTTCACAAGGCGCTTTCCGACATTGGCGTGGAAGGGCGACAGCCGCCGCACCAGCAGGAGGTCGACAAGAAGGTCGAGATAACGTGCGATTGTCTTTCCGTCGACTGCAAGGGCGCGCGCGAGTTGAGCGGCGTTGAGTGTACCACCTTGCACATGGGCCAGCATTGTCCAGAAACGGCGCAGCGTTTCTGAGGGCACGCGTGGCCCGAGCTGTGGAATGTCACGCTCCAGATACGTGCGGACAAAATTCTCCCTCCAGACCACACTGGCTTCGTCGCTTTCGGCGAGAAAGCTGTCCGGGAATCCGCCTCGAATCCAGAGATCTTCGCGCTTGTCGCCTTTGACCTCAAGAATGTTGAATGGTTCCAACTCGACATAGGCAATGCGACCCGCCAGAGATTCACCCGACTGCTTGAGCAGGTCGATCGACGCAGAACCCAGCAGAAGGAATTGGCCCGCCCGGAAACCGCGGGCGCGTCCTTTGTCAATGAGGCCGCGAAGCGTTTGGAACAGTTCCGGCACGCGCTGCACTTCGTCGAGGATCACCAGCTTGTCTTCGTGCGCGGACAAATATAGGGCGGCATCGCCCAGCTTCTCCCGGTCCGACGCTTTCTCGAGGTCGAGATAGACGGCTGGTCGATTCTGGGCAATGAACTCGGCCAGCGTGGTCTTGCCCACTTGGCGGGGACCGAGCAATGCCACGGCCGGGAATTGGGCCAGCCGAGCGTCAACGAGTTGAGATTTTCGCCGCGAAACCATCCTTGCAATTATGGTATAGTTTGCCAGATTTGCAAGGAAATTTACGCTTGGTGAGCGGTTTTTGGCGGATGGCACCGTTTGACCAGACGGCCCGGACGGCCACCGCCAACGAAGATAGGTCCAAATTCCGTGCCGCCGCGACTTCCGTTCGGGGAACGCTCACAGGGCTCGACATGGATGGCGGTTCCCGCTCGTCGAGTCGGACAACATGCGCGGGTTGGAATCCGACATACACGTACGAACATTGTTCCACGAGGCGGCACTAATCGACTTCCCAGGAGTCCCCGGCCCCCAATGCGTGGGCAAACCGAGCCTTTCTCAAACCCGGTACCGACTCGAACGTCAGGCGGAAGCTCAAGGAGATCCTTCTCAACGAAGCAATCAGCGTTCGGTGGCCCGTCCCCTGGCGGAACCAGAAGGTCCTCACGACAAAACAGAAATTCGGCTACCCCAATTGCGTGATCCTTGCCGTGAAAGTCCGGAGTTGGGACGAGGAAAGTGTCGTCGTTCGCGAAGAATTACCCCGCTCATCGAGGCAATCAGTCAAGGCGAAGGCCTGAAACCATGCGCGTCCTGCTGGAGCACGGCGCAAATCCGATCCTGGGATCAAGGCACGAAACCTGATCCCCTCTGCTTGCGGCGGCCTGCAAGAGCAATCCAGACATCGTCTGAATGCTAATGAAACAAGGTGTCGACCCAGTCGCAATCACCAGCGAGTTCAAACGGGGCCTCGCACGCACTGACCCGGAGCGGCGGCTGGAATCCCGGGAACGTGGTGAAATCCGAAAACCAGTTGCGTGAAGCCAGGGTCGACCTGTCAGTTCACACCAGCGCGAGGAAGGCCAGGAGCTTTTTCACACCATGGGTGCGTGAAAAGGCCGTTGGCGATGTTGTTTCTAACTCCGTCCTTGGCTCGGTCAGCTTGGGCAGGCATTTGATGTCGCCTTGTAGGCGCAGCCGGGCATGGGTTTCGGCGCGGAGTGTAGCAGTTGCCGCGTTTTCGGCCGTCAAAAGCGTCGTAAACACTCGCCATCGCGTCACGCAATTTTGTTGTCATGGACGAGATAACGGACCATTTATGGTTGGTGAGTGAACAGGAGAAAATAATGAATGTTGCATTGACGGACGCCAAGGCGCAATTGACCGAACTCGTGTGCCGGGCGGAGGCGGGTGATGACATCGTACTGACAAGACACGGACACCCGGTAGTGCGCCTGACGCCGGTCAAGATTCGCCAGAGCCGGAAGCAACGCCGCCGCATTCTCAATGACCTTCGTGCCCTTGGCGCGAAGAAAGCAAAACCTGGGTCTGAAGCGGCGCGTTCTCAAGACTTCCTCTACAACGATCTGGGCCACCCTGAATGATAGTTGTTGATACGTCTGCCCTGATGGCCGTGCTGCTAATCGAGCCTGAGGCGGATGAATGTTCGGAAATCTTGATTGGGCAAGACATGTTGGTGATGTCGGCCGGAACGCTGGCCGAGGCGCTCGTCGTTGCCGACCAGCGTGGTTTAGGGTCGGAAATGCGGGCATTGGTGGAAGGGTTGGATGTTGAAATCGCTGCCGTTACAAAACGCGTCGCCGAAATCGTATCTGAAGCCTATATGCGATGGGACGAGGGCGTTCATCCTGCCGGTCTCAATATTGGCGATTGTCACGTTCTGCGTCACGCTGATTACTGGTTCGATCCAAGCACGCACTTCCGGCCTTGGAGAGTTCGTAGCCAAACTCACCGAAAGTACCGAGGGCATCCCTGATATGCAGGTTTTCCGTCGGGCCAACTTTCAAGGGTCAGTACCATTGAGGGGCCGGAAGCCCGCAAAGCGCTGCTCAAACACCTGCGACAAAAGAGTCGGGTCCTGTTGCGCGAGAAGAAGGGGTCGGCATCGAGAGCCTTGACCTGCTCAGACTAACGCGCAACCGGCGTGTCGCCCGCTCGATCATGGATGGCGGCTTCTTCGAATTCCGCCACCAGCTTGAGTACAAGGTCGGGATGTATGGCGCGACCGTCGTGGTCGCAGACAGGCCGCTTTCTTCAAGCAAGACTCGCTCGGGCTGTGATTCGCTCACGGCCGAACCGGGGCTGTCGCGGCGAACTCAAAATGCGACGAATGACAATTCGAGGCCGTGCGCGATGCCAACGCGGCCCGTAATCTCCAGCATCTGGCCGCAAGCTCCATGGTGTCAGCATTTCATGAGGCGTTAAACGGGCCTCTGCGAAGCAGGAACCGAACAGCATTGCTGCTTGTTGGCTTCGATAAGCCACAGGCAGATTTGGACAAGATTCAAAGAGTGGGTCGTTGAGATGCCGGCCTTGCCCGGTGATCAGGGCGACCAGGTTGCCAGCCGGGATAAAACGTCATTGCTCTCTGGCGCCACACTCTTCACGCGCTGCCGAGAACCGGCGACGCCAGGACGTTGCCCGTCGCCGCGTCGGCGATGCCCAGATCAGTGAGATGGGGGCCGGGATTGCAGGCGAGCGAAGCACCAAAACAGGCTTTAAAGACGCGGTAGGGAGGCTTCCAGGTCGCGATCTCGTCCATGGCTTCTTTCACGGCCATGAATGCACCTGCCACCTCCGGCAGTGGCCGCCCGGAAATCAGGCCTGCGATGGGCAGCGGCAGAATGGCCTTGACCTGGCCGTCAGAGGCGGCGGCCAGGCCACCGCCTGCTGTGCGTACGGCATTGGCAGCAACCGCCATGTCGGTTGCATTGGATCCGAAGACCGTCAGATTGTGGGAATCATGGGAAACCGTGGTGCAGAATGCACCACGCCACGCGCCCCAGCCACGCAGGAATGCGATCCTGGGCGCAGTTCCTTCACCATGACGATTGACGACCGCCATGCTGATCGATCCCTCCGGCGGACGCACGTAGCCGTCCGCCACCGAGGCCACGGTCTCTCCCCATCGCGTGAAACGTGGCTCATCGATTGTGGCGATACGGACCGGACCCGGTCCGGACTGGACGAGAAAGTCCTCGGGGCTGAATGATCGCAGGCCGAGCCCCCGTGCCAGTTGATCGCCGGATTGATCGGGCCAGCGGGGCCGGACGCAAACCTCGACTCCATTGAAGATTACCGCCTCGGCCCGATAGCTGCACAGGTCCGAGAATACGGCGAGGTCGGCCCGCCGGCCAGGCACCACGGCGCCGAGATCGTGGCGGCCGAGCCGAAACGCCGCATTCAGCGTGGCAGCCCGAAGCGCTTCGATGGCCGGCATGCCGTAGCGCGTGATGCGGCGCAGTACATCGTCGAGACCGCCCGAGTTCCACAGGTCGTCCGGGAAAACGTCGTCTGTACAGAGGCTCAGGGTTTGGGGCACCCGGGGATATGCCGCAATGGCCTCGACGAAGTCAGGAAGGAGGTGGTCGTGCGAGCCCCGGAGTTCGATGAACAGCCCCGCTTCGAGCTTGCTTCCGAGATCTTCCGCTGATGTAATCTCGTGATCCGAAGAGATTCCGGCCGCAGCGTAGGCATTGAGGTCCGGACCTGACAATCCGCGCGCGTGGCCGAAGACCGGCTTGCCGGAGGCCAGGCCTTCCTGGACGATTCTCGTCATGCGGGGTTTGCGCTCAATGACGCCGTGCATGTCCATGACCTCCGCGAGGCCCTCGATGTCCGGCCATGCGAGCACATCCCGCAGCGTGCCGGCATGGAAGTCTGCCCCGGAAGTCTCGAGACCCGGGGCTGAGGGCACGCAGGAAGGTGCAAGCGTGAGAACTCTGAGCGGTGCGTTGCCTGCCTGCTCGACGGCCCATCTCAGGCCGTCGACTCCGCAGACATTTCCGAATTCATGCGGGTCCCATACGACGGTGGTCACGCCCCGAGCCAGCACCGCCTCGCCGTAAGTCCGTGGCGTGACCATGGAGCTCTCGATGTGGAGATGGACATCGATCAGGCCGGGCGCGACGATCTTGCCGGCAGCATTGAGCATTGCGTGCGCGTCGCGTCGCGCCCCATGCGGATGAACGCTCGCGATCAGGGGTCCGGCAATCCCGACATCCGCTGGCCGAACTTGCCCGGTAATCACGTCGGCGATGCATCCCCCGTGCAGCAATAGGTCAAACGGCTCCTTACCCCTTGCCGAGTCAATGGCCCTTGCGCGGACATCGCTCGCATCCAGGTCTCGCGGTTCTTCCGGCCTCATCCTTCACACCCTCCCGACAAAGCGTCCATGCAGGCCTGCTTCACCGCCGCGTGCCGGGGATTGTCACGATCTTCGCATTGCAGGCCTCGCCTGCGGCCTGGAAATCCACGACAGTTCAGCCACGCTCGGAAACGGAAAGCACAACATCGACACCTGCATCGTTGATGCTGAAAAATTCCGGCAAGGCCGGAACGGTGGCCGTGACCGGATCGTAGATTGCCATCGAATCGCGGTCTCGTTCCAGAGCGATATCGAGTTAGCCGCCCACCAGGTCCCCGAACAGGACGGCATTCCTTTCGAGCCTGCGGACAAGAGGCCGCAGGCCTGCCTCGGCGAAACGCACCTTGCGGCAAGTTTCGAGTTCAACCATGGTGGGTCAAGTCCCGATTCTGCTGGATAATTTGGAGGGGCGTGCTTCCGTTTTCGGGCTTTTGACCGGCCCGTTGGCCTGTTCGTACTCTTCGTCCAGGTCCGTCCTCACCTGCTCCATTTGACGCCGCTCGAAGGCGGTCACCCCGATCGAGCGCCACTTCTCCGAAGCCCGGGTCATCGCCGCAAACATCAGCTTGAGCACGGCCTTTTCCCCCCAGGCGTTGGGAATCACCTTCATGCGGCGACGCTCCTCGCCGAACAGGCGCTCCAGCAGGTTGGTGGTCCGGATCGCCTTGCGGTGCCGCACCGGCATCCGCAGATGCGCGATGCACGCCTCGAAGTCATCCTGGAAACAGGCCACCGCGCTGGGGAACTCGCTCTCCCATTGCCGGACCAGATCGGCAGCGAGATCGCGGGCGATGGCCCGGGACGGCGCCTGGTAGGCGGCACGGGCCTGCTCGCGGAACTCGGGCCAGGCCTCCGCGCGGGAGACCTTGGCCGCCAGGTTGCTCATGCGGTGGAACAGGCAGCGCTGGCGCTCCGAGCGCGGAAAGCAGGTCTCGATCGCCTTGATGATGCCGGGAGCGCCGTCGCAGACCACCAGAAGAGGATCGCCGAGGCCGCGGCCCCGCATGTCCTGGAAGAAGGCGGAGACAGTCTCGTAGTCCTCCTTCGAGCCCGACATGAGATGGAGCAGGACCTTTCGTCCTTCGTGGGTCATGCCCCAGGCGGCCAGAACCGGCTCGCGCCGCTGGCCCGGGCGGATCCGCTCCGCGATGCCGTCGACGAACAGGTAGGCGATGTCGTAGCCGCCAAGGTCGCGAGTGGCGAACGCCTGGTAGTCCTGCCACAGCCGCTCTCCGATCTCGGAAACCGCGGTGCGGGAGATCAGCAGAGAACCATCGTCCTTGCGGAATGTGTCCTCGATGTCGCGCACGCTGAGGCCGCGGGCCAGCATCTCCACCGCAAGATCCTCCAGAGCCTCGCTCCGGCCCTTCAGCTGCGGCCGGATCTCCGAGCGGAACGGCTCGTCGCGGCCCGCGATCTGCGGCGCCGTGTAGTCCACCGCACCTTCGGCCGTCTTGAGCCGGCCGGTACGATTGCCGTTGCGGTAACCACGCTCAGGATCGCCGCCGTGCTCGTAGTAGCCACGTCCGAGCGCATCGCGGCTCTCCGCCTCCAGGGCCTCCTCAATGATCAGACGGGTCGCCAGACGCACCAGCTCGCTGCGGGCATCCGGCGCCGACAGGCGGCCTTCGATCAACTGCGATAGGGTCTCGCGTGTGTGCATCGAACCGGGTATTCTCTTTTCCATGGGGCGTGTCCTTCCGTTGAGGCCAGCGAAATGCCGGCGGTTTCAATCAAATCAACGGAAGCACGCCCCTCCCAAATTATCCAGCAGATTCTAGACTTCACCACCATGGTGATCGGTACCGGCCGCGTGAGAAGTGCCGCGAGCGCCTCCGGATCGGCGTAGGCATTGAATTCCGCATCTTGAGAGAACATGGCGGCGGAGGGGGAGGAATGAGCGCTGCACAGCAGACAGGGCGTCATTTGCGACCCGGGTCGCGGACCGCCAATTTGACTTGTTTTCAATTCAATGTGAGATGTGGAAGGCCCTTCAGATGTTCCTGAGCATCAAAACCCGTGTCATTGTCCGTCAGCTGCACGAGCGCGTGCCTGAGCAGTCCACGCGACGCTTCCCCGGATGCCGCAGGGCGAACAAGTGCGCGGTCCGCGCCTCACTGGCCTGTTTCCGAAACTGTGCCATCGGCGACCGGGCTCAGGAACTTTCGACCGACGAACTCACATGATTGTCGGTCAGAGTATTGCTGAGCAATTCGAGGCGGCGAACAGCATCGTTGAAACCGATCCGTGCATCTTCCCAACTAAACAACACATTGTTGATCATCCTTGTTACGGTATTTGCATAGTCGGTTTCCCTGCGCGCGGTATCATCTAACTCCTCGTTCTCGAATGTCTCGCGATCTGTGCGGGCCCAATTTTTGTATCGGTCCAGAAGAGGAGACGAGAGTGGTTCCCCCGGCAACCGGTGGGGCAATGCATCCTCTAGCCTGGCCAGGATCACCGCGGCCTCGAATATTGCGCCCCGCTTGTCGTATCGGAAGGTCTTGAGGCTAGGTCGACCGAAGATAGCGTCGACAATTTCGGCATCAGAAACGTCGCCAGCGACGAAACGACTATAGAGCCTTGGTTCCATAGTCCGGAGGATCAGAGCGACGGTGGTCGCCACTCCATTATTTTTTTGAAATTTGCCCAGGGAGGCGTACAACAAGCCCAGCCGGTGAATGGCCTGACCCACAGTTTTCAGACTGAGGTCGGAGGCTCCGAAAAACAGGAACAGCATCGCCCGTAGGGTTTCGCCTACCACTTTCAGTTCCGCTGCGTGCGGTAAGTGGATTGCGTGGTGGGGTGAAGCGTTTTCCGTCACGAGGTCAAAATAATCATTGATTACCGTTGCCCGGAGTTGTGCGGCGATGAACGCCTGTCTCTCGGGCCCGGGCAATTTGAAGTCTACATCGAAGAATCGACGGAGATATCCCTCTGCGTCGAAGTCGTTGCCGTAGAGCGCCTTGACCGAATGAGCGAACTGATCGCAGTTGACGGCGAGGACAAACACGATGCGATCTACCGAAAACAGGTGTTTGGCCACTTTCAGGAGTTCCACCGCATACGAAGGCCGGCATCGATCCAGCTCATCGATCATCACCATCAACGGACGGTTTTCGTTCATCTCCGACAACGAAGCGGCCATGTCCTGAAGAACCTGCCGGAATTTCTCGACCGATGTACGGGCTTCAGAATGACGAAACAGTTTTTCTTCGACGAAGGCCGCTGCGCCATCCGCGAGTTCGGTACCGACGAGCTAAACCTGGCCTGCTGCAAATCGAACGGCTCTAGGCCCCACCCAGCGAATGACCGCCTGTGAGGCATTCATGAGCTTCTCGATCGTCTCCCCGGGAAGCTTCGTGTTGCTCGATTGGAGGTCCTCTGTCAGCTCGCTGGAGAGGGTGAAAAACGGATCCTCGGAAAAATCGGTCTCCCAGGCGTTGAGTGCGACAACGGGAAACCCCTTGTTGCACAGGTGCTGAGACCACATTCCGAAAAAAGTAGTCTTGCCGAAGCCCCACGCCGCGTCGACCGCAAGGACGCACGGCCCTTCTAGATTACTAATGAGATGCGTTTGCGTATCCGCGGCTTCCTTGCCGGTCCAGCAGGTCATGCGTGAAGGGTTTGTCTGCAGGAATTGCGATCTCGAGAGGCCGTATGCGAATACCCATTTTCGCTCCTTGCTCGCGAATTTGATCTCGGTTGGGCCACTCACTGATGACCGATTGACACGAGAACGAGGGGATACATCGTTGGTCAACGGCAATCCATGTATCTCTGTACGCACTTCGAGGAAAAGAGATTGTCGAGATTCATGGCTGCATTGAGTGGTGCCGAAGCGCGGTCCCGATTCTGCTTCCCACCCTCGTAAACGATGCCACCGCCAACCCGATTCTCCGCATCACCCGCGAGCGCACCAACGCTTGGCAGGCGCCACGGGTCAAGTTGGCGGACGGCGAAAGCCAACAACCTGAGTGTCCCGTGCTCATGGCATTGACCTGCGAACGACCAATCTCGCATCTTAAGGACGTGGGTCGTTCCTGCTTGCCTTTCCAGCCTGACCCCAACAAAACGGCGTTTATGTAAGGCTATTCACAGAGCAGGACAGCATACGATGGCATATGACTGGGAAGATTTGATGAGCCTTCGTCACGCGTGGGAGGAGACATTCGGCGAGAGCATGCCCATGGGCTTTGAAATCGGACCAGACCAGTATCCAACTATGAAAGAGTGCATTGAAAAACGCGATCAAGCGCCGCTCGAAGACTTCATCAACGGCTTGGATCCCGATGTCGTCTACTGACTTCCCCGCCTGTTCGAGGATTGGTCGTTCCAACTTCCCACTTCAGGCAGAACAGCAGGACACCTGACACATGGACATCATTCGCAGCCCCGGTTTGTCGGCAACGCCGGATTCCACCGTGCCGGCGGCCGCGGCGGCGATCCCGGCGCAAATCGCCGACATGCCGGAAGTATGAGATAGGGCTGAGTCTCTCGGGTGCCCGACGAACATTCAAAGTGCCGTCATTACGGGAATACTTTGTCCTGGGGCCGGACACCCGCCGCGACGAGGGCCGTCGTTGAAAGCGATACGTTCCCTCGGGAATGAAGTGATCCGCTAGGAGGTCTGTTTCACGTCCTGTGGCGCTCTGCAGCGTGGATTGACAGCCGCCGTTGTGACTGTTTTCGGAGTGCTCGCCGCCCCCGAACCCCAGGCAATGCCCGATAGATTTCTGCTTGTATGAAACCCGGGCTTCAGGTCAGCATTGCCTTCATTCCCTGCCGTGGATAGGGTAGAAACCCGCCGTTGTATCTACCGGAGAAGGTGATGGGCCTGAACATCAAGAACGACGAGACGTGCCGCCTGGCGGGAGAGCTGGCGATCCTGACGGGTGAGACCAAGACCGGTGCGATCACCGTGGCACTGCGCGAACGCCTGGAACGCGAGAAACGCCGGCAGGGCGCCGAGACCCGCGCCCGGGAACTGCGTGCCATCGCGGAGCGTTGTGCCAGGCTCATGGGGCCGGGACCATCCGCCGTGGAACACGGCGACATGCTCTATGACAAGCAGGGCCTGCCCAGGTGATCGTTGATACCTCGGCCCTCCTGGCCGTTCTGAACCGCGAGCCCGATGCGGACCGCTACGTGACAGCGGTCCTGGCGGCAGCGCCTTGCCGCATGTCGGTCGCGAACGTGTTGGAGGCTGCGATCGTGGTCGAAAGCCGGGGCGGTGCGGAGGCGGGCCATGAACTTGACGCATTCCTCGGGCACGCGGGGATCGAACCGACGCCGGTAACCGCCGAACACCTGGCCGCGGCGCGTGTTGCCTGGCGGCGCTTCGGCAAGGGCAGGCACCCGGCGGCACTGAACTTCGGCGACTGCTTCGCCTATGCGCTCGCCCACGTGACTGGCGAGATGCTCCTGTACAAGGGCGGTGATTTTGCCCGGACCGACATTTCGGCTGCGCTGCCTTCATCCCGGGGATCTTCCGGGGCATGACAGCGGGTTGGGCATTCAAGGGGAGCCTGTTTACGCCTTGATGACACCGGACCTGCCGCTCGTGGCTCATGCCCTCGCGTCTGTTGGGTTGCAGGATGATTCGGTGTTGAGTGGCCGGTTTGTCACGGATTGGATTGATGCCTGATCGAGCGGCAGCCGGAATAGTCCGCAACATCTTTTCTCCTTCCCGGCGGCCCTTTCAGTAGTGCTTTCTTTCCGGAACGTGGCGGTCGCGGGTTTTCCCGGTAGCGTTGCTTCCGTCATGGCCTGGACGAATTCCCCGGCGGCAATTTCCCGGTAGCGTCACGGATGCGGTCGCCCTGGGTGGCGGGATTGCCGATTTCCGGGATTGATCGCCCGTGCCGGGTGGTTGATTACATCCGCGGGAGGCGTTCCGCCTTCCCGGCGGCGCGGGCCGGATTCCGCGCATGGTGTGAAGTGTTTGAGAAGAGGTGGCCCGTGCGGTACCCGCCGCCGGGCCAGTAGCCGTCTGTGCAACTCGATTGGAATTTGTCGCTGTCCGGCGAGGACTACGTTACCACGCAAGCCTGGCGGGACGCAAAGCTTGATTGCTGCCCCGAACACCCCGGTGGCGGCTGTCGTTTCGCCCGCCATGGCACCTACCGGCGCAAGACCCGCTGGGGGGATGCCCATATTCCCCGCTGGTACTGCCGGGACGCTCACAAGACATGGTCACTGCTGGCGCGCTGCTTCGCGGCACGACTGCCGGGCACCCTGGACGAGCTCGAGGCGGCGGCTCTGGCTGCGGAGACGGAACCGAGCCTGCGGGCGGCGGCCGAGCGCGCCCGTCCCGGCCATGTGGTGACGGAGGCGGCGAACCGCCGCTGGCTCAAGGGCCGGCGCGACCTGGTCGTTGCCTGCCTGGTGACGGTGATCACCCTGCTGCCGGAGCTGTTCGCCGGTTGCGCGGCGACGGTGACGGCGCTCAGGGGCCATCTCGGAACCACGCGGCTTCTCGTCGAACTGCGCGGCCAAGCGGCGCCACATCTCCGGAATCTGGTTCCTCCACTGGGCTTCGGCGTGCGGATTGATCCGGCGCCGATTTCGAATCCGGTCAACCAACACATGATGGGGCCTGATCCGCCGGCCTGAGCGGCGCTATGCCTGCCCGATCCAACCGAAAGGGAGACCAGGCATGAGCCAGAACACCGAAAAACATCGACTTGACGTGGCGATGTTCCGCTATCGCGTCATCGCCCCCCTCATCGACCTCGCCGGACCGGCGCGGATGGCCGAAGTGCGCCGTCTCGCCGGCAAGCCGTGGGTGATTCCCGGCACCAGCCGCACCCGGGTTGCGGAGGGTACCATCCTGCACTGGCAGCGGGCCTGGCGGCGTGGCGGTCTCGACGCCCTCAAGCCCGGGCCGCGCAGCGACCGCGGCAGGTCCCGGCGTCTCACGGTCGAAGCCGCGGAGCTGCTGATCTCCATCCGCAGGGACCATCCCGAACTTTCCGTCCGCGACGTGGTCGCACGCGCCGAACAGACGGACGGGTTCTCGGACCCGGTCTCGCTCTCGGCCGCCTACCGCCTGTTCCACGCCGAGGGGTTGATGACCCCGGAACGGGCGCCGCCGGACCTCAGGCGCTTCGCCCATGCCCATGCCGGCGACCTCTGGCAATCGGATATCATGCACGGCCCGAAGTGCGGCGACGGGCGCCGCCGGCGCAAGACCTACATGATCGTCATGATCGACGACGCGACCCGCATCGTGCCATGGTCGGCCTTCGCCTTTTCCGAGGGCATCAACGACTTCCTCCCGGTGTTCAGGCAGGCTCTCCTGCTTCGTGGAATTCCCAAAAAACTCTTCGTCGACAACGGAAGTGCGTACCGTTCGCGGCGCCTCGATCTCGTCTGCGCCCGTCTCGGTGTTAACGGTTTTTGAGAAGCGCGGGATTTTGGGTGGTATTGCGCGTTTTCTGGTTTAGTCGGTCTGTCCTGGCGATCGAATCTGGGCCATCGGGGATGTTTTCGTTGTGCGTGGTTGGCCTGCACTGGACGGTTTTCTTTCCCGTCGGCCTGTTCGGCAGGGTGTTTTCGGAGGTTTGATTCGGGCGTCGGTTGACGTGCCATGCGAGCGGGGAACTTCTTTCATCGGGCTTTTCGGGGTTTCGGCCCGGTGCCGCGGCCTTGCTCGGGAGCGTTGCCGCTCATTCCCTGACGATGTCATTCCAGTCCATGCTGTCGGGAGGTCTGCGTCTTTCGAGCCTGACGTGATCGGGCAGGACGACGGCTTTGCGGATGGCTTCGCCCTGTCGGTCCCCGGCCTCGTCGCCGTCCTGTGCGAGCACGAGGGCCTCGAGGTTTGGAAGGATATTGGCGGCATGCTGGATCTGGGCGCACTGGGATCGTGACGGCGCGCCTGCGGTGGAGAGGAAGGCATGGTCGGGCGGGCAGTGTTCGAGTTGAGCGATGCTGAGAGCATCAAGGCCGCTTTCGGTGACGACGAGCGCCCGCAGGGATGCGGCTTGTGTTGCGGCGTGGATGGCACAGAGGGCCCGTGTTCCGCCGGTTGCGAAGCGGCGTGGCCCGTCGGGGGGCGCGATCTCGAAGCCGGTGAGAGAGCGGTGCCGGTCCCGGTGGGCGAACAGGACCCGTCCGTTCCGGTCGCAGCGGATGGTCGGGCGTGTGGTTTTCAGCGTGTGCGCCGTGATGCCGCGGCTGATCAGCCATGGCGGCGCGGGATGGGGTTTCGCGGCCTTCCAGGTGTCGCGGAAGGATGCCGCGGCCTGCGGGGCGGTGGTTTGGGACGGTGCGAACCGGTCCCGGATATCGGCGAAGGTCAGGCCCCTGTTGACCATGAAGTCGATGATGGTTCCGTTGTCGGTGTTGTCCTGTGTGTTGAAGTAGACCCAGTGTCCGTTGCCGCGTTTCCCGAGGACGAGCTTTGGCTGTCCGTCGGCCCGCAACACGGGACAGTTGCGTGTCGAGGCCTTGAGGTCCCGGGCATATCCCCACTGTGCGGCGATGTCTTCGAAGGGCCTGCGCTTGAGGGCGTCGAAGTCGACGCGCGGGCGGTCAGTTCCCGGAATGGCGCAACCTCCAGGAGTCGCTGTCGATGGCGACGATTGTCGCCTTGTGTGTCAGGCGGTCGACGGCGGCGGCGATTCCGGCGGCGCCGGGGAAGACCCGGTCCCACTGTGCGAAGCCGAGGGATGTTGTGATCATGGTGGAGCGTCTGCGGTAGCGCCGGGCGATGATGGTGTAGAGGATGTCGGCGAGGCGGCTGTCGAGCCTGATGTAGCCGATTTCGTCGAGGACGAGGAGGCGCGGGCGCGCGAGCACGGTGAGGCGGTGCAGGAGCGCCTGCCTGCTGTCGAGGGCGGCGAGGTCTGCGAGCAGGTTTGGCGCGGCCTCGAACCGCACGGTGTGTCCGCGCAGGAGCGCCTGGTGGGCGATGTTGGCGGCGATCATGGTCTTTCCGGTTCCCTGCCCGCCGACGAGCACGGCGTTGTCTGCACGGCTGATGAAGGCGAGGGTCATCAGTTCACCGATGGCTTCGCGGTCGATGTCGCGCGGCCATGTCCAGTCGAAGTCGGCCAGTGGGGAGAAGGCCGGGAGCCGGGCGGCGGCGCGTCGTCGTTCGAAGCTGCGGGCGCGTCGCTCGTGCTCCTCGTTGGTGATGAGGTCCTCGAGCCAGTCGGCCTCGGCGACCTCTCCCCAGCGGGCGAGCAGTCCATGCAGGCCGAGAGCGCGGGCACGGTCCTCGAGGGTGATCATTCCGGTTTTCCTTTCTTCCTGTTCTTCATGGCGCGTTCATAGGCTTCGAGGCCGGTCGCGCGCGGGGTGGTGATGCCGGGGTCGGCGGCATCGGCTCCGAGTTCCGGCGGCAGCCTGCCGGCGCCGCGGTCGGTCTCGAGAATGCGGATGACGGTGTTGGGATGGGGCGAGCCGCGCTCCAGCGCGCGGGCGATGGCGCGGTCGAGTTCATCGGCGCCATGACTGTCGAGCAGGCGTGTCAGGGTTCGCGCGATCGTCGCGACGTTGTCGTTGCGCGCGCCTGCGGCGGCGAGGAGGTCCTGTGCACGGGGGACGGCGCGGATCAGCCGGTCCCGGGTCCCCATGGCCCGTCCGTGCCGCTTGCTGGCGATGAGCGCCTTGACATGTTCGGGATCGTCGATCTGCCGCTTGCTGTCCCATGAGCGCTTGTGGGCCGCGACCTCGCGCTCCCCGTCGAGGATGCGGACCCGCTCGGGAGAGGCCACGACCGTGAGGGTGGCGCCGACATGTTTGTGCGGTACGCTGTAATCGTTGGTGTCGAAGCGGGCATAGGGGGTCTTTCCGATCCGCACCGGGCAGATTTCGTCGGTCGGGAAGGGTACATCGGGCAGCGGGACCAGCAGCTCGCGCTCCCGGGCGAAGGCGTCCCCGACCGTGATATCGTCATCCTGCGGCCACGGGCGCTCGAGGGCCGGGCCGAAGCACCATTCCAGGGCGTCGGCGTTGAGTTGGTCGAGCGGGGTGTTGATGTCGCGCCCGGCCATGAATGCCGAGCGGACATAGCGGATATTCCGCTCGACGCGTCCCTTCTCCTGTGGCCGGCGCGGCCAGGTGACCGGTGCCTCGAAGGCATAATGGCCGGCGAAGGCGAGGAATGTCGGGTTGTAGGTGATGGCCGGGCCGCGCCGCGCGGTCACCACGCTCTTGAGGTTGTCGTAGAGCAGGGAACGGGGAACACCGCCAAAGGCTTCGAAGGCGGCGACATGGCCGGCGAGGAAGGCGCTCATGTCCGCGGTGTAGGACAGGCGCAGGTAGCTGCACCGTGAATAGCTCAAGGTCATGACGAAGCCCATCAGCTTGCGCTCGGCCCGGCCGATGGTGACCCGCCCGAGATCGACCCAGTCGACCTGGGCCTGCTCGGCCGGGAGGAAGTTGAGCCGCATCGACGCCTCGGGTTTCTTCTGCGGCCTCAGTCCGAGGTCGCGCAGGAGGTGGCGGAAGTGGTCCAGCCCGCCGGTGTAGCCCCGCTGCCGGACCTGCTCGTGGAGAACCCTGGCCGAGAGGCCCGGTTCCTTCTCGAACTGTTCCGTGATGAACGGGATGTAGGGGTCGATCATCTTCGTCCGCGAACGGCGCGGCACACCGGCGCCGCCGAGCGCACGTCTCACCGTGCTGTGATGGATGCCGAGATGCCGCGCGATGGTCCCGACGGGCCAGCCTTCGGCCCGGTGCAGGCGCAGGATCTCGCTGCGGGTCTGTTGGTCGATTGCCATGGAACTGTCACTCCTTTCGCCGTCTCGAGGGCCGTGGCCATGCGTCTGCACGCACCAGGCCCGTGCAGGCCCGCCCGCATCGTGAGCACCGGGGCGCCGAATCACGCCACCACGGTGGTTTCGACCCGATAACCGGGAGTTTCGGGGCCGGGGAACCATGGTCCGTTACGGAATCTTTCGAAGTCCGCTCCGGGACGGTGGCGACATCCGCTTCAACAGGGTGCATCCGGCGCCGGCGTTCCTCCTCCGCCCGGCGTATCCGGAAGCGCTTCTGGCGCTCCCGGTTCAGCCTCCGTCCCGTTTCGGTGTTCGCGTGCCGGCGGTTGGCCTCGCGGCGACGCGCGCGGCGGCCTTCCGCACTGCAGGACTTCGAACAATACTGATGACCGTGATCGCAGCGCGCGCAGAGAATGACCTGGGCGCGGCACCGCTTGCAGATGAAAACCCGGCCCTGTGAACACATCCGCCGCCGTCAGAGCGGGGTGGACCCGGACACCGAACTGCCTGATAATAGGCAGGAACCCGGTCACCATGACCGGTTCTCCGGGTGCGGCGCCGGTGTTCTTTCCGTGAACTTTGGCCGGTGCCGCATCGCTCTCTCCGACGCCGCTTCTGCACCCTCCGGCCGGAAACCGCGACCCCGGATCCGGACCCGTTACACAACAGGACTGACAACAGGGCCGCCCGGTCCGGGCGGAGGAGCGTCACCCGTTCCCGGTGCCAGGCGTCAGGGCCGGCGCCGCGGTTATCCCGCTAAAGGCCGAACCGTCATCCCGGACCGGCGGCAACAGGGCTCCGATACAAAAGGACGGAAACAACGGGGGCGCTACGATAGGGTCGACACAACAGGATCGCCGCAATAGGGAAAAAAACGCGGCAAACCACCCAGAATGCCGCGCATTAGTTCAGCCACTAACACTCGGCATCGCCCTGATCCATGCGCGTCCGTACCACGCCGCCGGAAAGGAGAAATCTCATGGCAGAGAACAGTAGGTTTGTGAAAGCACTCAAGTTGGAAGTCGGGATTTCCATCGCGAAAAGTTCATGTAAATCGACGACTTTGACTATGGAAAAGTCGTAACTACTCACTCGTTCACGATTGAGATCAGGTGATGTTCACGTGGTCATAACGCCGGTGAGGGCAGGGACCGGCGATGGATCAGCTGCGGTAATGCACATTACCTTAGCTGATTTTGACGACCGCAACCGGGTCCCTGAGGGCGCCGTGCAAATTCAGCGCAGAACGCCCTCCGGATAACTGAAGGTGCGGAAAAGCCGTTTTGCGTTCCTGTGCGTTTCTCAGGCGGACTTGGCAGGGGTCTGGAACAGGACGTCCTCTCGTGCCGCTGGTTGGTCATTGCGCATGATATTCGGGCTGGATGGAATGATCTCTTGATTTGGCTTCAGCCCCGCCAGACCGGCAGAATGAATGTAAAATACCCGCTTGGTTGGAAAAAGAACACGGCGCCTTCCAAGATCGGAAAATTCCAGCCGAAAACCACCGATTTGGTGTTCGCGTTTCTGGAAGCACGCGACGTTGACGAGTTTCCGAAGACCAGCGACAAGCCAACGATTTCCAGCCCGTGCGCACGTGCCAACAGGATGCCCCGGAGGTTGTCGAACCCGGCGTCACTGTCGATCCAGACGTTCACCTGCCGATTCCCGGCAACGGGCGGTCTTTCTCGAGGGGTGGCTCGAACGCGACCGTTCCGCCGAGTGGATGCGCCGGTACTTCAGCCGGCACATGTCCCTCGATCCTGCCGAGCGGGGTCAACACAACGAATTTCCGGCGCTGGCTCTTGCCCATGTTCGATCTGAGGCCTTCGACAGCCTCCCTCGGACCATCGGGGTGTGTGAAAACGGCGACGATGTGCGCCGCGGCCGGACGCCGGGGCCGGAAAGAAACAGCGGCACAGGGACTTGGTTGAAGTTCGTAAGGAACCCCAGGTTGAACGGGGCCGGTTCGTTGCTTCTGAACCCGAAGGCGGCACGTTGGAGAATTCCGGCTCGGACACACCGGAGTACCGGTTCAACGGAACCGTGCCGGCGAGAAGGCCGACAGATCTTCATTCGGTGCGTTACCCGACACGATTCCCGAGAGCCATTTCCCTGTCCTCGGTCCCGCCGTCAGGCCGATGTGCTGATGACCGAAGCCGGCAAGAACACGCCCATTGCTGCTTATGGCTCCGATTACCGGAAGCGAGTCCGTTGTAGAGGGCCGGTGACCCATCCAGGTCTGGAGCCGGTCATAGGTCAGGTCCGGGAAGAGCCCCTCGACTCCGCGGGTGATCAGGTCGATCGGAGCAGAAGAAGGCGGCGCTTCGAGGCTGCCGAATTCCACCAGTCCGGCGCAACGTAACCGGTTTTCCATCGGAGTGAAAACGGCCTTGAGCGATGCCACCATGACGGGGGCACGTAAACGGATAGACGGGTTGTGGAATTCCACGTGGTAACCTCGCTCCGATTCAATCGGAACTTTCAGCCCCAGTCCGGCGACCAGGGGTTTCGACCAGATTCCGGCCGTTACGATGGCACGGTCCGCTGAAATTTCTCCCTCGGCGGTTTCGACGACCGCGTCCTCGGTGACACGATGTACCTCGGCAATTCTGAGTTCGCCCCCATTCTCCTCGACGTGCCTGGCAAGGGCGCCCACGTACTTTCCAGGGTCGGTGATGAATCCGTGGTTGACGCAACGAACGGCGAAACCGAAACGTCCGGCAAGAGCCGGATCGTATTCGGCGAGACGGTCTTCATCCATTTCCTCGAAGTGAAATCGATGTCTTCGCCGAAGTTCCCACCCAAACCTTTCGGATTCATAGGCACTGCGGTCGGCATAGGCGAAGAGATAGTCGCTTTTCTTGACAAAACGCTCGGCCCCGGTTCCCGCTGCAAGCGCGAGATGCTGATCGGGGCTGTCCCTAAGAAGTTCGGACAGGGCGGCGGAAATCCTTTCGACCGGAGCGTGGCGACCGTTTGCGAGATAGGGCAGGAGGAAGGCAAGCAGCCGGGGAAGATGCGACCAGCGCAGGAACAGCGGTTGATTCCGGTCCAATAGCAGCCTGGGGATCTTCGGAATCAGCCCCGGAACAGGAACCGGCACGACCGATCCGGCGGCGAGAACCCCGGCATTCCCGTGGGATGTGCCGGCGGCAGGTCCGACCCGGTCGATCAGCGTAACCTGATGGCCCTCGCGTTGCAGCCATATGGCAGCAGAGACGCCGACGATCCCGGCGCCTATGACAGCAACGTGCATGGGAATCTCCGAATGGCCCGGCACCGTTGAAGCCGAGATTCTCGATCATGGCCTCCTTGTTTCGGCGGCGAATCTAACCGAATCCATGTGGCTATCAACACGAATTCGGCCATAGAATTTGTCCAGGGCGGGCAGGGCAGATGTCGTGGTCGAACAGGTTGTCAATTCGGAGACGGGAATCAGATGTGCTCCCGGGCGGTTCCTGCGCCACCCATTCTTAGACCGGCGTCGCTGTTCTGCAGGACCAGACCTTTCCGGTCACCCGGCCGTAGGCATCAGCCGTGTAAGCGGAGGGGCACACGTCCCGAACCAACACTCGAAAAACTCCGTGGCCAAGGCAGGCAAGCGCGCCATGGAACGGCAGGTCTCTGTCTCCACAACGAACGCAAGTCCACCGTGCGCCGCGGCCCTTCAGCAGACCGACAGGTAGTTCCATGCCGATTTTCCTGTTGCCTTGCATCTTGTCGGCCCCCAAACACGAAAGATTCCGAGTCCCTTCATTGCGGGCGACGCAATGCGGGAGTGAGGCTTGGAACGCAATGCTTGAGGAGAGATCGATGACGAAGATCGTGGGGGGCAAGGCTGTCTACGGAGCTCCGATCGGCATTCTTATGCTCGAGGCCCGATTTCCAAGGATTCCGGGTGACATGGGCAATGCAAGGACATGGCCGTTTCCGGTGAGATACAAGGTCGTCCGTGGAGCATCGCCGGATCACGTTGTTCGGTGTTCCGCCGAGGGGCTGCTTCCGGCGTTCATCGAAGCGGGCCGGGAACTGGTCGATGACGGCGTTGAGGTCATCACGACGAATTGCGGGTTTCTGTCCATTTTCCAGATGGAACTGTCGGAGGTGCTGGATGTGCCGGTCGTCACTTCGGCCATGATGCAGGCGGCGCAGATTCAGGCCATGTTGCCGCCGGATCGCCGTGTCGGGATTCTGACGATTTGCAGGGAGACTCTCACCGATGCACATCTCGATGCAGTCGGCGTGCCGGAGGGAACTCCGATCTGGGGTGTCGGAACTGGCTGCGAGTTTCAGCGCGCGCTCCTCGACGACGACAGCGAACTCGATGTTGAGCAAGCGGGTCAGGACGTGGTGGATGCGGCGGTTTCCTTCGTCGAGAATCGCCACGACCTGGGCGCGATCCTCTTCGAATGCACCAACATGCCCCCCTACAGCCGGCAGGTCCGCGAAGCGACAGGGCTGCCGGTCTTTTCGATCGAAAGCTGTCTCCGCTGGGTTGCGGCGGCGCTCTGAGGATTCGACGTGCGATCAGCTGCTGTTCCGCCCAGCTGAAAATGCCCGTGGGAACGATTCGTCGCCGTGCAAACCCGGCGATGCGCACTCGCGGCCCATGAGGCCTGGCAGCGGGGGATCCGGGCAGAGTTCGCGCAGGACCGAATCGAGAAGCGGGCGACCGTCAGGCGTCGCGCGCAGCCGCCGTCCGTCGACGTCAAGGAATCCGTCGGTGACGAGACCCTGGTATTCGGGAATGGCGTTCTCTCGGTCCGCAATGGCCGAATAGCGATCCAGGTCCGCCCCTTCCCGGAGGCGAAGTGAGGCGATGAGGTACTCTTCGCAAAGGACATCCGGAGATAGGAATTCCACATTGCGAACACCCGTCCCTGTCGTTTCGGTCGACCGAAGCCAGTCCGCTGGCATGGCAATTCCACGGGTTCTGTGCGCACTCCCGTTGTAGACGATTCGACCGTCAGCACCGGGCCCGATCCCGACGAATTCGCCATACCGCCAGTAAATCAGGTTGTGCACGCACGCGTACCCGGGCCGTGCATAGCTCGAGGTCTCGTATCCGGGAAACCCGGACCGCGAACAGAGTTCGTCGGTAACTTCCAGCAAGTCGGCCTCCAGGCCCTCTCCGGGTAGCCCCCTCAGTTTTCCCCGCTTGGCGAGGGAACCGAAACGCGTTCCCGGCTTGATAGTCAACTGGTAGAGCGAAAGGTGGTCGACCCCGGAACACAGGGCGTCCCGGAGTTCGCCGGCCCACGCCTCGACGCTCTGGTGCTGGCGCGCATAGATCATGTCGATACTGACGGACGGAAAGTGTTGCCGAGCTATCTCGATGGCCTGCCGGGCCATGGCGGCAGTGTGCCTGCGCCCGAGCCTTTTCAGGTCTGGATCGACCAGCGATTGGACCCCGATCGAAATCCGGTTGACCCCGGCTTCCGAATACCCGGCAAAGCGACCGGCCTCCACGGACGTCGGATTGGCCTCCAGCGTGATTTCGGTTCGGGGAGTTACGGTCCACGCGTTGGCCACGTCGGTAATGACGGCGTGAACCATTTCGGGACTCATCAGGCTCGGGGTTCCCCCGCCGAAGAATATGGAGTCCACGTTCCGCCCCGGAAGCAGCCTTGCGTGATGACTGATTTCCGAGCGGAAGGCCTTGATCCAGGTGCTCTCGTCGACCGATTTGTAAAGGTGGACGTTGAAGTCGCAGTACGGGCAAATGGATTCGCAGTACGGCCAATGAACGTAAACGCCGAAACCCGCGTCCCTCAGGGCATCTGCGCCGCGCCTGTCAGGCGTCATTAAGGCACGCGTCGACGAACTTCTCAAAGGCTGCCGTCCTGGGGCTCATGCCCTGTTTCTTGCCCGGATCCATTTCCCCGAAGGTCAGTTCGTGCCCGTCGGGCTGAAAGATGGGATCGAAACCAAAGCCGTTCCCGCCACGCATCGGCCATACGAAACGCCCCGCGACCGATCCCTCGAAAATGGCGTCGTGCCCGTCCGGCCATGCGACGCAAAGGGAACACCTGAATCGCGCGCTCCAGGGTTCCGTGGCGCCCGCGTCTTCCAGCATGCGCCAGGTCCTGGCCATCATGATTCTGAAATTCCTTCCCCCTGGTGTTTCAGCCCAGTCGGCAGTGTGAATCCCCGGCTGGCCGGCAAGGGCGTCGACCTCGATTCCGCTGTCGTCGGCGAGCGACGGAACCCCCGTCGACCGCGCCGCGAAAGCCGCCTTGATCCGCGCGTTTCCGGCGAAGGACGCTTCGGATTCGGCCGGTTCTTCGAGTCCGAATTCCCGGGCTGGAATGACCAGCTTGCCGAAGGGCGCCAGTAATTTCCTGAATTCCTGCAGCTTGCCGGAATTGTGGGTCGCGAGGACGACGGATTTTTCGGTCAACTGCCGCATCGGGCCGGTCAGCCCACGGCTGATTTCTGCAATTCAACCAGCTCGTCGATTCCTTTTGTGGCGAGGACCAGCATGGAATCCAGTTGCTGCCGGGAAAACGGAGCGGCCTCTGCCGTACACTGGACTTCGACCATGTCTCCTGAACCCGTCAACACGAAATTCGCGTCGGTTTCGGCCTCGCTGTCCTCGGCAAAGTCGAGATCCAGGACCGGTTGGCCGTAAACGATGCCGCAACTCACTGCGGCGACATGATCCGTGACGGGGTTTTCCCTGAGAATGCCCGAAGACAGCATATGTTCGATGGCCAGCCTGAGTGCGACCCAACCGCCGGTAACGGAAGCACAGCGCGTGCCGCCGTCTGCCTGAATGACGTCACAATCTATGGTCAACTGGCGTTCACCGAGCCGGACCCGGTCGATGCAGGCCCTGAGGGAACGGCCGATCAGGCGCTGGATTTCGGCAGTTCTTCCCGATGGCCGACCCGCGGTCGCCTCGCGCCGGTTCCTCCTGTCGGTGGCCCTCGGCAGCATGCCGTACTCGGCGGTCACCCATCCCAGGCCCGTGTTCCTGATGAACGGCGGGACGCGGTCTTCAAGACTGGCAGTGCACAGGACGTGCGTGTTTCCAAACCGAATCATGCAGGAACCCTCTGCGTGCAGGCTGACATTGGGTTCGATCGAAACCTCTCTCAAATCGCTCGGCCCGCGTCCGGAATGTCTCATGTCTCGTGTCCTCGGTTGATCTTGGCCGGAAAGAACGTGTCGCGCAGAACGGCGCACGCAACGGATCCGGATCGAATACTGGCCAGCCGAAGGTCATGCAAGCCAATTGACCGAAGCGCGCACCAGCACTAGTTTCAGCCGGCGTTTGTGTCATCAGACCAGAAGTACCGACTGTCGTGGTTCACCCTCCGATCAAAACGTTCGATATGCTCGATTCCAGGGGACAGGATGTCTTCCGCGCGCTCGTCGAGACCTACCTGGACCAGGGTGAACCCGTCGGCTCCCGAACACTGGCGCGCAGTATTACCGAAAGCATTTCCGCCGCCACGATCCGGAACGTCATGCAGGACCTGGAGTTTCTGGGTCTTCTCGAGAGTCCTCACGTTTCGGCCGGTCGGGTTCCGACCGAACTGGGACTTCGCATGTTCGTCGACGGAATTCTGGAGGTCGAGGACCTCGAAAAGCACGAACTGGCGCGCATCGAACATTCGCTCGAAGGCGAGGCCAGGGACCGGGCCGCGATGCTCGAGTCGGCGGGATCACTGCTGTCCCACCTGACCAGGGCAGCGAGCATCGTCCTGGTTCCCAAGTCGGACGCGCCCGTGAAGCACATCGAATTCGTCTCGCTGTCCTCGGACCGGGCACTGGCGGTTCTCGTTACTGCCGACGGGAAAGTGGAAAACCGGGTTTTCCGCCCACCGCCGGGGTTGACGCCGTCTTCGATGAGGGAGGCAGCCAATTTCCTGAATTCCATTTGCAGCGGTCAGACGGTCGAGGACCTGGTCGCGGCCGTCAAGGAAGAGATTCCCAAACGAAAACAGGAAATCGATGACCTGTCGAAACAGTTGATCGAGAAAGGTCTCGCCACCTGGGCGGAAGGAAGCTCGCCCGAATCCCGACTGATCGTTCGCGGACGGTCGAACCTGCTGGACGAGACGGTCAGGGAAGAAGACCTCGAACGGATTCGAACACTGTTCGACGACCTCGAGAGAAAAAAGGAAATCGTCGAACTGCTGGAACTTGCGGAACAGGGATCAGGGGTCAGGATCTTCATCGGGTCGGAGAACAAACTATTTTCGCTTTCGGGTTCATCTTTGGTGATTTCGCCCTATATCAATTCCGAACACAGGATCGTCGGTGCAGTTGGCGTGATCGGACCGACGCGTTTGAACTATGGACGGATCGTGCCGATCGTCGATTACACGGCTCAACTCATTGGCCGGCTGGTGTCGGAAAGGGGATAGCTGCTGTGTCGATGTCGGTAGAGGACGGGCATGCATGACGACAAAGACTGAAACAACGGGCACGGCAGAAGGCGAGGCGTCGAACCAGGTTGGCGGCCAGCAGGATGCGCCGGAGCCAGGGGCAGGCCAGGACGAGCAGGTTGACACGCCTGCAGGGCCGGACGAAGTCGAGTCGACGGACGCAGAACCGGAATCCCTTGACGATGGTGACGCCGACGCGGCCGCCGGAAAAAAGGAGGAGGACGAGTCCGGGGATGAAACCGGTGAGGACGGCGCCGAGGTTCCCGTTGAAGACGAACTTGCCAGGGCCCAGGCCGAAACCGCGGAATTTCGGGATCGCTGGATCCGCGCGGTGGCCGAACTCGAAAACACCCGCAAGCGGGCGGAGAGGGACCGTCGAGACGCGGAAGCCTACGGGGGGCGCCGGTTGGCGCGGGACCTACTTTCGGTCCATGACAACCTGAATCGCGCGTTGTCGTCGGTCGACGACGACCAGCGGGAGGCAGCACGTGCGCTGATCGAGGGAGTCGAGCTGACACTGAAGGAACTGGTCGCGGCATTCTCCAGGAATGGCATCGTTCCGGTCGCTCCGGAAATCGGTGACAGGTTCGATCCGAAGCGCCACGAGGCGATGTTCAATGCGCCGCACCCCGAAGTGCCGGCCGGGAGCATCATTATAGTCATCGAGACAGGCTTCAGTATCGGCGAGCGGCTGCTGCGCGCCGCTCAGGTCGGTGTGTCCGCCGGACCGCCTCCCGCCCCGAACGGGGAAGACGGCTGAACCGGCCGGATTTCATCTGCTCTTGATCAGGGATTTGAGTTCGTAAAGCGCATCCAGGGCGTCCCGTGGGGACAGGTCGTCCGGGTGAATGTCCCTCAGCCTGGCCAGTACCGGTGAAGCGTCCTGTTTCGGTCGGAGGGGCGCCGAAGGACGATGTTCGAAGAGCGGCAGGCCGTCGAGAAGGTTGTCGACCTTTCCGCCGGTCCGGTTTTCCCCTCTTTCAAGCGTGTCGAGCACCTCCCCGGCTCTTTCGATCACGCTGGCCGGCAGGCCAGCAAGCCTGGCGACCTGAACGCCGTATGAACGGTCGGCGGCACCGGGTTTCACCTCGTAAAGGAACCGGATTTCTCCCTGCCACTCCTGCACGGCAACCGTGGCATTGACCATGTTCGCGAGCATTCCGGAAAGCAGGGTCAACTCGTGGTAGTGCGTGGCGAAAATCGTGCGGCAACCGGAAACATCATGCAGGTATTCGAGCGTTGCCCAGGCGATCGACAAGCCGTCGAATGTTGCGGTCCCCCGGCCGATCTCGTCGAGGATCACGAAAGCATTGGCATCGGCGCGATTCAGGATCGCCGCCGTCTCGACCATCTCGACCATGAAGGTCGACCGGCCGCGCGCCAGGTCGTCGGCCGCCCCGACCCGCGAAAACAACTGGGACGCAATCCCGATCTCGGCCTTCCGGGCGGGTACAAAACTCCCGGCTTGCGCGAGCAACAGGATCAAGGCGTTCTGCCTGAGAAACGTGGACTTGCCGGCCATGTTCGGCCCCGTGAGCAGCCAGATCAGGGGTTGGCCGTTGTCGCCGACCGACAATGTACAGTCGTTTGCGACGAATGAACCGCTTCCGTTTTTCTGGAGGGCGGCTTCAACGACCGGGTGACGGCCAGCCTCGATGTGAAACCGGCGGTCTTCGAAAACCGCCGGACGAGACCAATTTTCACCGCGGGCAAGATCGGAAAGGGCCGCGGTGACGTCTATGGTCGCGACCGCTGCGGCCGCGGCGCCAATCGGGCTTGACATCGCGAGCACCTGTTCCGCCAGACGGTCAAGTATCGCGAGCTCGATCTCGATTGCCCTCGCCGCCGCGGACAGGATTTCGGCTTCGAGCTTCGACAGTTCCACCGTGGTAAACCGCAGGGAATTGGCCATTGTCTGGCGGTGGATGAACGTGGCGGCGACTTCTTCGGAGAACATTCGTTCCGAATGGCGCGAGTGGGTTTCGACAAAGTATCCAAGCACGTTGTTATGGCGGATCTTGAGTGACGCGATGCCGGACAACTCGCGGTATTCTGCCTGCAGTTTGGCAATGACCTTTCTGCTCTCGTCACGAAGGTCCCTGGTCCGGTCGAGTTCCGTGTCGTAATCAGGCGCGATGAATCCACCGTCTCGGGCAAGGACCGGTGGATTGTCGACGAGAGCCGCGAGCAGTTCGCAAGGATGATCGTCGCAGCCGGCCAGCGCGGCGACGGCGTCGTCGAGTTCCGTCGGCCTTTGGCCGTGAGCTTTGCTGTGGAACGTGGCCGCAATTTGGCGCGCATGCTCCAGTCCGTCGCGTATGGCGGCGAGGTCGCGCGGCCCTCCATGTCCCAAGGCCAACCGACCCAATGCGCGTGCCATGTCGGGAACCGATCGCAGGATCTTCCTGCATGATTCCGTCAACTCAGGAGATTCCTTCAGGAATGCGATTGAATCGAGACGGCTTTCGATGATCGGAAGTTCCGTGGAAGGACTGGCAAGCCGGCGTTCGAGAAGCCGGGCTCCCGCTCCGGTAATGGTTCGGTCGATTGTCCCCAGCAACGACCCGGCGCGTTCGCCTTCAAGGCTTGCCGTCAACTCCAGATTGCGCCGGGTTGCCGTGTCGATCTGCAGGACCTTGCTCCTGTCCTTGATGACGGGGGGGAGGAGATTTGGTCGCTGCCCCTTCTGGGTCATTTCCAGGTAATCGGCGACGGCGCCCATTGCGGAGATTTCCGGTTTGCCGAACTGGCCGAATGCGTCGAGGGAACCGATCTCGTAAAGTTTCAGGAGACGGTCCCTGGCCAGGGAACTGTCGAAGCAGGCCCTGGGCAGGACGGTGACGGTCGATCCGGCCTCGCGGAAGATCTCGTCAAGGGATTCATCGAGTGAATCCGAGATCAGGATTTCCTTAAGGGACAATTCCGCCAGCAATGGAGAAATCATCACGTGAGGACAGTTCTGGACCATGAAATCGCCGGTGGTAATGTCGGTCCAGGCGATGGCCGAACTCCCCCTGATTTCGGAAAACGCGCCGAGGAAACTGTGCTTCCTGGCATCAAGGAGATTGTCTTCAGTCACCGTGCCGGGGCTGACAAGCCGCGTCACACCACGTTTGACCACTGCCTTGTGTCCGCGTGCCTTCGCGTCGGCCGGGCTTTCGAGTTGTTCGCAGATGGCGATGCGAAACCCCTTGCGGACAAGGGTCTGAAGGTAACCGTCAGCGGAGTGATACGGCACGCCGCACATCGGGACAGCCTGACCACGATGCATACCGCGCTGGGTGAGCGCGATATCCAGGGCTTCGGACGCGGCAACGGCGTCGTCGAAGAACATCTCGTAGAAATCGCCCATGCGGTAGAACAGCAGGGTCCCCGGATGTTCGGCCTTGATCTGGTGATACTGGGCCATCATCGGTGTAACTGCCAGTTCTCTGTTCGGCACGAAGCCCCCCGACGTGAAAGTGGTCAAATCCCGTAAACTGGTTTGAAAACGCCAAGGGCGTGTTCCGATCCCGGGCAACCCGGGTGGCCTGCCCGCAGGGCTTTCGTATAGGTACCAGTGACGATGGTCGTCAACATGCGCCGGGAGAAGCGGTTGGAAGCCGGTTTCGGATTCCGGTGGATCAGGAATGTCCAAAACCATCTATTGTTCTTGACAGGTGGCCCGGAATCCCCCATTTTCGCCATGAAATTGTAGACAAAATACAATTCACGAAACCGGCGCCGCACCGCAGACGCCAGAATTCCAATCGGAAAGGAGGAACCAGACATGTCTGACCCCACGAAACTCAACACTCCGGGCGCCAGGCGATGGACACGCCGGAAAGTCCTCGACACTGCCGGCAAAGGGATCGCGCTCGGCAGCACGGCACTGGCTGCACCCTGGCTGCTGCCCGGCCGCGCCTCCGCGCAGGCAGGCGAAGTGAACGTACTCGCGTTCGGGGGATACGAAGAACCCGGAATGCTCGACGCGTTCCAGGAAAACACCGGGATCAAGGTCAACCTCAAGATTCACGACGGATCGGACGAGGAAATGGTTGCCCTCGTCGGCTCCTCTCCGGCAGGAACGTTTGACATCATCACGCCGACAAGCGCCTACGTTCCGCGGGCGGCGCGGGACGGCCTGCTGCTTGAACTCGATCCGGGCGACTATCCCCTGGATGACTACTTCGAGATCATTGCAAACTGGCCGCCGTGCTATGTCGACGGCAAGATGTACGGTCTCGTGAACCGTTTCGGTTACTACGGCATCACCTACAACCACGAAAAGTTTTCCGAGGACGATGTCGCCAGCTACTCGGTCCTGTGGGACAGCGCCGTATCGGGACGGGTCGCGCTCTTCGACTGGTTCCTGCCAAACATGGGCTGCCTTTCGAAGTACAACGGCAATCCGCAGCCCTACGACCTTGACGCCGATGCCTTCGGAGCACTCGTCGATCGTCTGACGAGCCTGCGTCCGCAGGTCGGGCTGGTCGGCAACACGTCGCAGGTCATCCAGGCGATGGCCGGGGGCAGTTACGACCTCGCAATCGCCGGGGAATGGGTCCAGGCCGGAATGTACGACGACGGCCTTCCTTTCAAGGCGCGCGTGCCAGTGGAAGGCGGCGTGACCTGGGACCAGGCCGTTTGTATCGCGGCGAACACGCCGCGCATGGAAAACGCCGTCAAGTTCGTGCAGTACGTGGCCGGGCCAGGGTTCCAGTCCATGCTGGCGATCGCCAAGACCTATTACAGCATGGTCCCGAACAAGAAAGCGGCGGAACTTCTGCCTGACGACAAGCGGGAATTGCTGAACCTGGTGGATCTCGACCGGTTCGACGAGGTGTTCATGGCCAACCTGTCACCCAGGAAAGATCCTGACAACAGGCAGGAATGGCTCGACGCCTGGGAGAACTTCAAGAACCTCTGAGGCTTGCGGAATCCGGCCGAACGCCTCAGCCTGTCACGAGCGGGGCGTTCGGTCTCCCGTTCATGATCAATTCTCGGAGAAGAGAACCGGGCATGGCAATCATTGACTGTTCCCAGTGCATGGAGCCGCACTGGCTTTGGCCGAGCTATCCGTTCGTGTCCCAGTCCTACTATCGCGGCGACGAGTTCCAGGAGTTCGGTTACAAGTGGCGCGGCAGCGGGTTCAGCTTCACGTCTGCCCCGGGATGGCGAACACGCGGAGGAAGACGGCTCGAAGACTATCCCTTGCACATGTTCGCCGGTGTCGCGCACGTCCTTGACGTCTCCGCCTCCGGAACGATCGATGAGGCGGTGATCGCAGAAAAGTGTTCCGCCCGGCCCGGGCGGAACATCCTCGTCGTGAGGAGCGGACACGCGGAGTCGGTTCACAATCGCAAGCCGGAATACTGGCGGAATGCCCCCCGGATTTCACCCGGTTGCGCGGCAGCGATTTCGAATGCCGGATTCACGCATGTTGCAGTGGACCTGTCCTGCGACGACATCCCGGCGAGCCGTCCGGGAGGCGAGGGGGGATACCGGAACCACAACCAAGCCTTCCGTTCCGCGCTCCACGCCGAAGGGCTGCTGCTGACGGAGAACTGCACGAATCTCGGAGCCATCGAGAACGAAGAGGTCTTCTTTGCCGCATTGCCGATTTCCCTCCCTGAGAGTGCAACCGCGCCCTGCCGGCCGATCGCGATGAGTTCATGGCCGTCGGACACGCCGCGCATCGTCGACCTGTCGGTCCCGCTCCTCAATCACTGGCGATGGAAAATCGATGTCCGCCAGGGCAGGAGTCTTGCCGCGGGTGACGGCGCGGACGAGACTCATTTCCTGATCACCGGGCACGGTTTTACCCATTGCGACGCGCCCTGCCACATGCGGAAAGGCGGCGCGACAATCCAGGATCTTCCGAACGAAGGGCTCGACCTGTTCGTCGGCGAAGCGGTCATCGCAGATTTTTCGGACCTGGAACTGCCTTTCCCGATTACGCAGTCGATGCTGGCCGAGAGGCTCGGTGACCGCCTCCGCCCGGGCGACCGCGTGGTCCTGCGCAGCGACCTGACCAACAGGCTCGGCTACGAAAGCCGGGAATGGCACCTCAAGGCCCCGAATCTTGAACCGGAGGCGGCCAAGTGGATCACGTCCCGGGAACCCTCGGCAGTCTGCATCGATTTCCCGCAAGACTACATTGCGCGTGAAATGCCGGTTCGGCATGTCTACAACGAGGAATTCGTCACCCACCACGCGGTCTTCGCCGCCGGCATTCCGTTCGTTGAGGACCTGAGGGACCTGGGCCGCCTGCACGCGGATCGCCCCTTTCTCATGGCCGTGCCATTGAAGTCGACCTGCGTGGACGGTGCTCCAATGCGCGCCGTAGCGCTCGAATGGTAGGTATCGGCGAAACCGTGCGAGATTCATCCGTCCGCCGGCGTGCGCCCGTGGCAAACCTGTGGTACGGAATCCTTCCTGCCGTGATCCTCATGGCCGGGTTTTTCGTCGTACCCATCGGTTACACCATCGGCCTCAGTTTCACCGGTACCGATCACGGTGGGCTGACGCTGTCCAACTATGTGACCTTCTTTACGAATGACCGATTCACGGACGCACTCATACGCAGCGTCATGTTGGCATCTGCTGCGGTCGCGCTCGCGTCCGTCATCGCCTACCCGCTGGCGTGGTTCCTGACATATGCGGCACACCCGCGACGCCGGCTCCTGTTGCTCTTCCTGCTGATCGCTCCTTTCTGGACAAGTTTCACGATTCGCGCGTTTTCCTGGCAGCTCGTGCTGTCCGACAGCGGCGTCATCGCATTCGCACTTGCCAAGATCCTCGGCCAACCCGTCGCACTCGGGTTTCTCTATACCATGTCAGCCTCGGTCTTCGGTTTGGCATTGTTCGGCATCATGCTGATAACACTGACGATATTCAGCGTCATGGTCACCATTGATCCGCGCCTCCTCGAAGCGAATCGGGATCTTGGAGGCAGTGAATGGCGCGGCTTCCTCGAGATCGTCCTGCCCCTGAGCTTTCCCGGCTGGATCATCGGTGCCGTGCTGACATTCATCATTTGCGTTGGAGACTACGCCGTGCCGACCCTCCTCGGCGGCGGATTCAAACCAGTCCTCGCACAACTGATGCTGAGCACGCTGAAGGGGACCTACGATCTGCCGATGGCCGCGACATTTGCCGCGGTCCTGATGGGCGTGGTGCTGGTTTCCGCCATGCCGCTTGCGCTGGTTCGCCGCCAGGTCCGCCTGCAGGAATGACATTGTGGGGAAGGTCCGCAAGCAAGCATACGGCCGCTGGTTCATACTTCTGTTCTCTGCGGTCACTGCGACAATTTATCTTCCGATCATCGTCATGGCCGTGTTCTCTTTCAACAGTGGCCGGTACCAGGTCATGCCGTTTCGGGAGTTCACGCTGGTCTGGTTCGGGCGTGTTTTCCGCGATGCACAGTATTTCGCCGGACTGATGAACAGTGTCACGGTCGCATCGGCTGTCAGCGTTTCCGCAACTGCCATCGCGTTCCTGTGTGCGTACTCGCTCGTCAACGCGCGCTTCCCCGGAAAAACGGCGGTCACGCTGTTCGTGCTGGCGCCGCTTGCCGTACCACTGATCCTCATCGGCATCGGTTTGCGGCTGTATTTCGTCTCCATCGGCTTCGAGCCCTCGCTGGGGCTGGTTTATGCCGGGCAGGTCCTCTACGTGCTGCCGCTTGCGGTACTGAACCTTCGCAACCGGATCGCGCAGATCCCGAAGAGCCATGAGGAAGCTGCCTGGGCTCTCGGCGCCTCGCGGCTACGCGCCATTCTCGAAATCGTTCTGCCATCGTGCCGCTTCGCCATTATCGCGACACTGATCATCACCTTTACCTTTGCCTTTGACGAGTTTGTCATTGCCTATTTCCTGACCAACTTCTCCATCACGCTCCCCATCAAGATCTGGACGACCCTCGTGACCGGATTCGATCCGGCAATCAACGCCATCGGTGTCATGGTGTTCGGCTTTTCGATGGCGCTTGGTATCGCGGCCCAGGCCCTCTTCATGCGGAGGGACCGGCGGAGATGAACCACCTTCTTCGCAGGTCCCCGACCCTTGCACTGGCCGGGGCCATCGCAACGGCGCGCCTCACCGGCGAGACGGTCTATTCGCTCAGTACGCCGACGTTCCCGGATCGCACCGCCGCGATACCCGCCGACATCCGGTTCGGGACCACGCTGACGTCCGGCAGAGGCCTCGCGGAGCTACGCGACCTGGCGCGAACGGACCTGTTCGAAAAGTGGAACCTTACCGAGCACGAATGCATCATCGTCGGAGGTGCGAAGTCCTCGATCTTCTGCATTATGCGCACCATGCTGCCTGCCGGAGGAAAGGTGCTCGTCGTGTCGCCGCACTGGCCGAGCTACGAGGATCTCATCAGACTGGCACATCTCCAGCCGGTTTTTCACGAGACCCGCGTCGCCGACGGTTTCGAAATCGACGCGTCGCGTTTGCGAAAGTCCTTGCAGGAATCCGGTGCCGGTGCCGTCATATGCAGCAATCCCGGCAATCCGACCGGACGCATACTTGGGAAACGTGAAGTCGACACGCTTTGCCGGGAGAGCGCAGATGCGGGGGCCATCCTGCTGCTCGACGAGAGTTTCTCGAACATTGTCTTCGACGTCCCGAAATGGCACGATTCAGTGTGCTCTGCCGAGAGTCATGTCTTCGTCGTCGGTTCGTTTTCGAAAAACTACCATCTCCAGGGCTTGAGACTGGGCGCATGCCTCGTTCACCGCGACTGGACCGCACCCGTGATCGCCGCCCACCAGACCCTTCTCAGCGCAGCACCGACACCGAGCCAGAACATCGCACTGCGGATCATCAACGCACCGGGGGCTATTCCCGAAGACTACTCCGAGCAGCGGCGGCTCATGCTCGACTTTGCAGCGGCGCGGGGCTGGCCACATGCGGCGACGGAGGGTGGATTTTACCTGTTTCCACACGTGGAAAACACGGAGTCGTTTCGCCGGAAGCTGGAGGTCCGCCAGGTCCTGTCCTTGCCCGGCGAGACCTTCGGCAGAGGATATCGCGACCACCTGAGGGTCTGCTTCGGAAAACCGGTTTCCGAGATTCGCGCGATGCTGGGAATTCTCGAAGAGGTGGCGGGCGGGCTGCCGGGGAGGTCCCATGGGCACTGACACACAGCGCGCGGTGGTCTCGCCGAATGACGGGCGTGTCTTCGCGCACTGGCGCCCGGATGCATCAGCCGAAGCCGAACGGCAGCTGCAGCGCCTCGCCGCCGGCCGCCGGGCCCTGGTCGGCGATCACCAGCTAAGGCGGCAGATCCTCGAAGGCTGTATCGAGGGATTGCAGTCCGCACGTTCGGAACTGGCAGCACTCGTGGTCCGGGAAGTGGGAAAGAAGCCCGGGGAAGCCGACGCCGAGATCGATTACGCGATCTCGTTCCTGGACCATTGCCGCGTCTTGCTGGACGGTGTTGAATTCGAGCAGACCATTGAACCGGGCCGCCAGGTGACGGATGTCGGTTTGGGCGGCGCTTTCCTGATCTGTCCGTTCAACGACCCCGTGGCAGGTCTGACGCGAAAGATCGCACCAGCGATCGCCGCCGGATGCCCGGTTATCGTCAAGCCCTCCTCTCTTGCGATGCTCTGCGCGCGTGCAATGTTCAGCGCATTCCGGCAGGCAGGCGTCGGCAACGAGATCCAGCTGCTTGCGACCGGTGACCCCGAGCTTGCGGGCCGGGTTCTCAGGCACGACGAAATCGACATCGTCAGCTTTACCGGGTCGACCGCCGTCGGGCGTGAGCTGGCAGCTGCATGCGCCGCAAGCGGCAAGAAGGCGGTCATGGAACTTGGGGGAAACTGTCCCTTCGCCGTCTTCAGCGATGCCGACGTGGACCGCGCGGTTGCGGATCTCCTCGAACGCAAGCTCAAGGCTGCCGGCCAGGCATGTTCTTCCGTCAACCGCGTTTTCGTCGAAGAAGGAATCTACCCTGTTTTCAGGCAAAGGCTGATGGAACGCGTCGAGGCGGTGACGGCGGGTCCCTCTGATGGCGGCGTGGACCTCGGCCCGGTTCGGACGCGGGAGGCAGCGGACGCATTTGTCGATGTCGTGTTCCGTGTCAGGGAGGACGGCGAGCGCCTGCTGACGCCCGAGCCGCACAAGGTCGGGAACGACAGTCCGTTCGTGTTTCCCCTGACCGTGGTCGAAAGCGGCGGCAACAGCTTCTTCGACCGGTACGAGACATTCGGGCCACTGTTGTCGATCCGTCCCTTTTCCCGTCGTGGGGACCTGCTGGAGCGCCTGTCACGCGAGCGTCATGCACTGGCCGCCTATTTCTACACTGGTACGCCGGAGGCGCTTCGACCTCATCTCGGTGAATTACGCTTCGGCAGCATTGGGATCAACTCGACGGCCATACAGGGCGCGGATGTTCCGACCGGAGGATTCAGGGACGCGGGATTGGGTCGCGAAGGCGGCGTCTGGGGCTTGCGCGAGTACTTGACCACGGTGAATTACAGGCTCGGCGCGTAGTTTCATGCGCTGGCACCGAAGGAGGGGAGGATGAGAGAAACAATTGAACACCCTGACGTGCCGGCGTCGACCTCGCCGGTCTCGCAGGGCGTAAAGGGCGGAGGATTCGTCTTTGTCGGCGGGCAGATGCCGCGTGACCTGGCAACGGGGCGGATCGTCGCAGGTGCGGCGGCGCAGGCCCGGCTATCCCTTGAACACTGCGTCACCGTACTGGAAGCGGCGGGGAGCGGGGCGGAAAAGATCATGTTGGCCATCGTCTATGTGACCGACCTCTCCGCAAAGGACGCGGTCAACGAGGCCTTCGCGGAAGTCTTCGGTAACAGTGCCCCGGCGAGGAATCTTGTGGAAGTGAGCGCGATCGGTGAGGATGCAATCGTCGAAGTCGGCGTGATCGCGCTGGAATGAAGCCTTCAGTTCGAAACAGCATCCTCGTGTTCGTCAAAGAATGCCATCGCCCGGTCCAGGTTTTCCAGGATGTGCTCTTGCGTAAGCCGTTTCGCCTCGGGGATGTTCCCGGCTTCGAGTTGGTGCAGGATTTCTTCGTGATAGTCGAGGGAGCGGTGGGTCGGGAACGCCTCTTTCAGAAGCTTGTAGCGAATCGGAAGCGAAATCTCGTTCACATAATACAGGACCTGCGCGATCGGACGGTTGCCGGTGTAATCGATAATGCACTGATGATAGGTGCTGTTTTCGCGGAAATAGCCCTCGATGTCTTTCGCCTTGTAGTAGCCCTCCATGATCGCGCATCGTCCCCGAAGCGCCTCGCACAGAGGATCGATGTCGAGGTCCGCCAGGGCGGCGATCACCATACCCTCGAGCGTGGCGCGCAGCTGGTAGATGTTACGGACGTCGTCCCGCGTCTCTTTCCGGACCCGGAACCCGCGCCGCGGCAGGTGCTCCACGAGCCCGTTGCGCAAGAGAAGGCGCAGGCTCTCCCGCACCGGTCCCCTGCTGCTGCCGTAGTCGGCCTCCAGTTCCTGCTCCCGCAGCGCCTGGCCTGGCGCGAGGTCCCCGGTGATGATCCGCCAGCGCAGCTTGTTCAGGATGAAATAGGACAGCGTCTGCGGAAGGCTGTCGTTTTCATAATACACGATTGTCTGATCCAACTCCCCTCGACGATACGGACTCAGAATAACTTGTGGCACGCACCCGGGACAAGCGCATCGTGAGCGTGGCGAAGGACGTTGAACTGGACGGTGTCTCGAAATCGTTCGGCACCATCCAGGCAGTCCGGCCCCTGTCGCTGCATGTCCGCGCCGGTGAGTTCCTGACACTGCTTGGCCCGTCCGGCTGCGGAAAATCGACCATGTTGCGGTTGATCGCGGGTCTGGAACAGGTGTCCGGCGGAACGATCAGGGTCGGCGGGGAAGACGTGACCGACCATCCGCCGAACCGGCGGGATACCAGCATCATGTTTCAGGACTACGCGCTGTTTCCGCACAAGACCCTCCTGGAAAACGTGGGTTACGGCCTGAAGATGCGCGGCATCGCCCGCACGGCCCGCGAGAGCCGCGCCCGGTCCTGGCTCGAAACGATCGGCCTGGCCGGTTTCGAGCAACGCCTCCCGCACCAGCTTTCCGGAGGACAGCGGCAGCGGGTTGCGCTCGCACGGTCATTGATTGTCGAGCCCGGGGTTCTCCTCCTGGACGAGCCTCTCGGTGCACTGGATGCGAACCTCCGGCACCAGATGCAGCATGAACTGCGCCGCATGCACCGGGACGTTGGACTGACTTTCATTTATGTCACTCATGATCAGCAGGAGGCACTTGCCATGAGTGACCGGGTAGCCGTCATGCGGGATGGCCTCATCGAACAACTGGGCGACCCGGTCAACATTTATGACCGTCCGGAAACCGAATTCGTTGCGCGGTTCATCGGTGCCTGCAACGTCATTGTTGGGCGGGTGCGCAGGGCGACGGATTCGGGAATTGAATGTGACGTTGACGGCCTTGCGACCCTGGTCGCGCCGCGAGCGCATGGCGGGGACGTCTATGGCGAAGGGGAGCGGATCGCCCTGGCGTTGCGGCCCGAGGCCATTTCGATCAGGCCTGACGACGAGGCGCGCGCGCCGGAGCGGAACGGAACGGCGCTCGAGGTCAGGGATGTCGCATTTACCGGAGCGACACTGAAAATACAGGGAGCGTCTCCTGGCGGAAACATGCTGGATATCGAACTTGGACGCAGCACCCTGGGCGACCGGACGCCGCCGGGGCCAGGTGACAAGGTTTTCGCGGAATGGAGCGAGCCGGACCTGACCGTGCTGCGGCGGCCAGCCCGAAACGGGGATTCCTGACGTGACGGGGACCGAAACGGTCCTTGGCATTACGCGCGTTCACGAGTCGCGCGCGGCCAATACCTTTCGGTTCACGGCGGACCCACCCGTTTTCCTCCGGGGCGACGGACCGTGGCTTTTCGATGACCGGGGCCGGAAATGGCTCGACCTCGTATGCGGTTCCGCCACGAGCAACATCGGCCACAACCACCCTGCCCACATTGCGGCCTTGCAGGAAACACTTGCGACTGGAATCCTGCACACCGGTACCCGGCTTCCTTCGCCATTCCGGGCCCAACTCTATGAAGAACTGGTCTCGATTTTGCCCGAGGAATTGTCCTGCATCCAGCTGGCGAATTCCGGTGCCGAAGCCGTCGAGGCCGCGATCAAGGCCGCACAATACGCGACCGGGCGCAAGCGTCTGATTTCTTTCGAGGGCGGTTACCACGGTCGAACCATCGGTTCACTTTCGCTGACTGACGGTGGCAGTATTCGTGAACCCTTCTCCGTGCTGCACGGACTTGTCGACCTCTTGCCGTATCCCGGTTCACCCGGGACCGGAAGCGACGAGGCCGACACCTGTCTCCGCCGTTTGTCAGACCGCCTGGAAGAGCTTGGGAGAACCGGCGACCTTCCCGCCGCCATGGTGGTGGAAGCAATCCAGGGTGTCAGCGGTGTCCTGTCTCCGCCCGCGGAGTTCCTGTCCGGCATCAGGGACTTGGCGCGCCGGCACGGGGTCCTGATGGTATGCGATGAAATCTGGTGCGGGTTCGGACGCGCGGGATCCTGGTTTTCCTTCGAAAACACCGGTGTCGTCCCCGACATGGTCACCATGGGCAAGGCCATGTCCGGGGGATTGCCGTTGTCGGCCGTGGCCGCCCCGCCCGAGGTTCTCAAGGCCTGGCCGCCCGGCATGCACACCAGCACGTTCCAGGGCAATCCTCTCGCCTGCAACATGGCCGTCGCGACCATACGGACGATCCGCGGGGACGACCTGCTTGCGCATGTCGAGCAAACGGTCGAGCCCGTTCTCGAACGCGTCCTGCGCCCTCTTGACGCACTCGAACGCATCTGCGGCGTACGCGTCGCTGGTGCACAGGCGGCCGTCGATATCGTGGACAGGGATGGCAAACCCGATCGGGAAACCGCCCTTCACCTGCAAAGCGCGGTGCATTCCCGGCGGATCCTGATTTACCTGGGCGGCCGTTGCGGAAACTCGCTCATGTTCGTACCGCCGATCAACATCGATGGCGCGCCGCTGTCAGAGGGGCTGGAGAAAGCCGTAAGGCTGATCACGGACGAACTCGGAACGGGAAGACAACATCTGTGAACCCTTTAATCCCTCTACCGTCGACGCCCCTGCGGCAATCGGTGCAAGACTGCTTTCACCTATCGAGCCGCTTAAAAGCTGCGTCGCAAGGATGGAAAAACTCGAACCGGCGCACGATGCGATTGTCATTCGTTGGCTCGGAAGGTCACGGGTCGGCCAGGGCGCTCAATCGATGGCGGGGTTCATCGTCGAACCGCCCTGGGCCGCTGAGGGCATGATCTTCCCGGCGAAGGGTTGGGTGATGATGCTGGCGTAACCCGCGAAAACCCGCGAAATTCAAATGATCTCCGACGAGCTCGGCACCGGCTGCAGTGGCTGGCGAATGTGTTCGGCTTCCTTTCCATCCGAACTTAGAGCACCAGCGACCGCCTTGTCGTGAGACACACCGCGAGAAAGAACCGTGATCGCGACACGCCGGGCGCCACCAATGGCAATCCGCTCCCGGTGGCGGGAAACGCGCCGCGTTCCGGGTTTTCGGTTCTTCTGAATTCATGGTGTCTTGCATGGTTCGGTTTCGTTACCGGGTCTTATTGAATTGGCGGTGCGCATAGTCGGCCTGGTCGAATCTTCACGGCCGGATTTTGGGATTTGCTGTTTTCCAACAACAACCTGGTTGGAACTAGAATGGATTCGTACTGGGAACAAATGACCGGGGGTTCAATGTTGCAAAACCGGACAATAGACTCAATTTTGACGATTTTCGTCAATTGATTCCGTTTTTTTCTCAATGAAGTTCCGCCCAGTACAAACACATTTTCGATCCACGCGAGATGGAGCAGAAGGCACGGCGCGCGCCTCGTATCGAGCGATTCATCCGATCGCCATTCCTGGCACCGGAAATAGCCGCTGCAATGACCAGCCTGCATTCGTGACGAATGAATCGGTGCCATGACCCGGCTAATCCCGTCAGGTGCCGGATTGTCCGATATGATCTTCAAGCATGACCTGTTGCGCCACGGCTTCGATCACGTCCGCTGCATCCCCGATGTCTGTGGAAAGTGACCGGTCGTCGTCGAGCGGCGCAACGCGTTCACGTATGGTCCTGTGAATGCGACCCGCGAGCGGGCCCGTCGTCGATGGCTTCCGAAGATCCATAGCCTGAGCTCCGACCAGCGCCTCAAGTCCCGACAGCAGCCTAGACATTTCCGCCTGCTCCGTGAGCTTGCCGGCCGCTAACGGTGTCAGGACAGCCATATCCTCGACTCCCTCGGATACGGGGACCTGATCAAGAACGACCGGTTCAGCCCGGTGCCGGATGTGCGCGGCCAGGGAAACGGCCGTCTTTTGCAGCGGCACCATGCCTGCGGAATCGCCTCCAGCGGTAGACAGGAACCGCGGCAGCCCGGACGTCGCTGGAGACATCATTCTCTGGATCCGCTGAACGGCGCAGTTGGCCATCATCGACAGGGTCAGCGACAGCGACTCGAGGCCCAGCGCCAACGCCGGCGACTGGAAATTCGGGGTCGAAAGAAGGCGGCCATCAGGAGTGACGACCGGGCTGTCCGAAACGCTGTTCAGAGCGGTTTCAACCATGGTTCCGACGTGATCCAGGCCGTGTAATCCAGCGCCCGTCACCTGGGCCGCACCCCGGAAACTGACCGGATCCTGAACGCGGCGCGGGTGATCTGCAGTGTCCCCGAGCGCTTCCCGGAACCATTTTGCGGCACGATCGTACCCCGGGGCAGGTGACAGTGCGATGACTTCCGGATCAAGGATATTCCGGTTTGCGGCGAATCCTTCGAACGACAGGACGATGGCGCATTGGCTCATGGTCAGGTTCAGGGCGTAGCGGTCAAACGCGAACGCTGAAAGCGTCGTTGTTACGGCGGAGTGATTTGCAAGAACCATGGCGTCACCCGGCGCCAGGTCCGGCGGGTTCAGGCCGGCTTCGCCGAGGGCCGTGGCCGCGTCGATCCTCGCTCCGTTTCGCCAGAGCTCGCCTTCGCCGACGAGAGCAAGGCCGAAGTGGGCGTTCTGCACGAGATCTCCGGCTCCGATCGAACCTGTTTCAGGTATGACTGGCGCGAATCCGGCGTTGAACACGGCAATCAGGTGATCAAGGAGCGCCGGCGAAATCCCGCTTGCCCCCCGTGCGGCGCCGAGAATCCGGGCGAGCAGGACTCCCCGGCACACCTCTTCCGACAAGTGTTCGCCAACCGCCGCGGCGCGTCCGCGGAGAAGACGAAGCTGGAACCCGGAAATCTCGTCCGGGGCGATCCGGTGAGAAAGATTGGCGCCCAGCCCGGTGTTCAGGCCGTAGACAGGTCGGTCTCCGGCGGCATGGTCGAGAACAATCGAATGGTCTCGCTCGATCCGCACACGGGTATCCGGGTTCAGGCCGAGCGTGCTTGCCTCCCTGGCAATCGCGATGAATTCCTGAATGCGGAACGGGCTGGATCCATGGCCAACGGAAATCATCAGTGGAACCGAATCCGACGGCCGAGGCCAAGCCGCTTTGCCTTTTCGAGGATCGCGTGACCGAGGGCAATGTCCGAGAGTGACAATCCGCGGTGCCAGAACAGGATCGTCTCGTTTTCCTTCTCGCGGCCCGGCCGCTTGCCGGCAACGATCTCGGATAGCTCCGCATGCAGGGTTTTCGCCGTCAGCAAACCTTGGTCGACATGATCCCGAAGTGCGCCGAACTGGCCATGGGCCTGCCCCCAATCGTCCATGACGATCTTGTCCATGACGTCGGTCAGGGAAAGCTCCACGGCCGACATGGTTCCATAGGGTATGACCAGTGAACCGCGTCTGATCCATTCAGTCCGAAACAACGGTTCCGGCGCCCTGAGCCTGGAGGCCTCTACCATGATGTCGGCGCCTTCAAGGCAACTTTTCCAGTCTTTGGTCGCGATGACTTTCCTGCCGAGGTCGGATTCGAGCCGATCCGCGAAACATTCGCGGCTTTCCGGGCGCCGCGAATGGACCCGGATTTCCTCGAAGTCGAAAAAATGGGCAAGCAGGCGGACATTCCAGTATGCGGTCCCGCGGGCACCGACATGGCCGAGGACCTTCGGCTCGGGCGGCGCCAGGTAGCGCGCGCCGATGGCGGTCATCGCGCCGGTTCGCATTTCCGTTATGCCCGTGGCGTCAATGATCGCTTTCGGGGCGCCGTTACGGGGATCGAAGAGTGTCAGGATCCCGTACTCGGACGGGCGACCACCCCGGTAGTTGTCGACAAAATCCCCAACGACCTTGGTTCCCGCACTGTCGATGTCGCCTCCGATCCAGCCCCGGAGCACGTTGAAGTGACCATCGACACCCGCCCGGGGACGAATATGGGTTCTCGGCTCGATCGCGGTTTCTCCCTGCCCCTGCATGAAAAGGCCGGTTTCGACGGCAGTGAGGATTTCCTTGTCGTCAAGCGCTGCCTGTTCGACATCGAACCGGTTTAGGAAGTCGATGTGGACCTCCGGAGAACGGTTTTTGATCGTCATGGAAACTCTGGTTCTCCCGTTTGGGACGGTTTCCAGAAATCTGGACAAACCGGCGTTTCGTCGCAATACCGGCCCGCGGCGTCAGCGACAATGACTGCAGACCGAACGGGAGTTGGCGTGCGTTTCGAAGCAGACGTTTCGTTCGAGCAACGGTTTGAGCCAGGGCTGTGCCCGCTTCGTCCAGATGTGACAGGAGGGCGAGACGACCGAGGTGTCATCCAGGGTGCCGGCCTTCATGCTGAGTATCGTACCCCCTTCCGCCCGCATGTTGCCACCCGCATGATAGAGCCGGGTTCCGCATGCACCGCAGAAAGCACAGACCTTCTCGCGCCCCGATTCGCCGCACGTCCGGTAGATGTGCGGCCTGGCGCCGGTGAATTCGACTGCATCGGTTTCCATCCACATGGAGAGCCCGAACGCGCTCGAGGACTGTTTCTGGCAATCCATGCAGTGGCAGGCGTAGAGCGCGATCGGCGTGCGCAGGAGCCGGAACCGGATCGCTCCACACTGACAGCCGCCTTCCTGATCTGCTGCGACGGACATGCTTCTCGCCTCCTTTCACTCTGTCATTGAACTTGGAAAACTGACCAGGGCCATAGCCAGGAAACAAGCGGAACCGCAAGCGATGCCCTCATCATTCTTCATGTTGATCGAGGCCCGTGCCGAAACTGGCGAGCGCTTCCTGGAGATGACCTGCCATCGCATGCCCGGCCACGGTCGGCATCCGGTCGGATGAGGTGATCAGGCAGAGACGCAATTTGGACAATCGCTCGCCTTCCAGCGGAACGGCAACGAGTTGCCCCGCGGTGTTAGCGGCTGTTCCTCGGAAAACCCCAGGCGCGTATAGAATGCAATCCCGACGCCCCGAAGCAGGAGGCGTTTGACTACTGCCTGGGTGTTGGAGACCGCCACCGGCCTGTGCGCACTCTTGAATGTTTCCATTTCGTCCGCGACGAATGGCTGCATCGTGTCGGCAGGGTCCTGGTAGATCAGGCGATGTGAGCCGCAATCGTCGAGCGGTGCGCGACACCGGCCGAGTTGAGGTTGTCGTCAGCGAGAGCCGCCACGAGCCGTTCGACACCGGTTGCTTTACCCACGCCGGCATCAACCCGGCGCGCAAGCGCTACATCCTGATCAAGTCTCGCCAGCATTTTTGCGCCGGGTTCGAACCCATCATCAGTCACGTGGTGATGGTTGCCGGCCGGGCATCACTGCGTCGGACTACAGCCTCTACCCCTGAGAGCGTGTACGCCGTCTGATCTACCCGCTCGATCTCGATGCGCCGAGCAATTTGCCGGTGCGTTCGAATCGCTGAGCCCCGCTGGCGGGAGGCGGCCGGACACCTGTGCAGCGTCCAGTGGCGGCTCCGCGCGGGCAGGGCTGGCTATTGAAAGCGATGCCTCAGGAAATGCGAGGCGGCTTCGGATCCGATCGGGAAAAACGATTATGATGACCATGTTCCCGTACGCCATCAATTAGTTGGTTGCAGTTTCTCAACGCTCGGCGAGTGTCGATATCCCCTCCGATCTGATGACCGCGAACGTTGGCTGGTCGTCTTCGCTTGCGAAGGTAGTGTTCAACGCCGAGGCTCCCGCACACGTGTTGAGAGGCAGTGCGATGGTGCCGAAGATGGTTTTTTACGGGAGGCTCCCCGCACAAATTGTCAGTGCGAGTGGCGTGTTGTGATTCCGACACGAGAGGGGAAGCGATCAGCCATGGCCTCGCGCCTCTGATTCAAGCTAACTGGACTCACCGCGGACAAGACGCGATTCCGGGACGGAGCGGACGCGAGGCTTCCGGCCGCGGAGGAAGCCGTTCCCGGCTCGATTTTGTATCGTGCTCACATGGCAGCGCACAGACCGGTCAGCTCGTCGAGGCAAGTGATCACCGGAACGTCGGTGTCGACGTCGGGCCAGTTGCGGCGGACGGATCGGTGCTTGAGCCACACCGGCCGCATTCCGACATCGCGCGAGCCGCACACGTCGATGCGGTAGTCGTCGCCCACGTAGACGCACTCGCAGGGGTCGAGCTTCATCTGCCGGAGGCAGCGCAGAAATGGTTCTGCGTCGGGCTTGGCCGCTATTCCGTCTTCGCCCGCGATGACGATGAATTCAAACGCGCGCTCCAGGTCGGGAAACCCGCCCAGCCGGTGTGCGCCGCCAACCGCCTGACCCTGGGTATTGGAGACGAGGGCGAGGCGGTGGGTCGTCCGTAGCGCCCTGAGGGTGTCCGGCGCCTCGGGAAACACCCGGGTGAGTGCGTTGACCCGCTGCCAGTACTCGCCTTCCCATGCGACGAGCCGCGGCTCGTCGATGCTTCGCTCGAGCGCGCCGCAGACCGAGCGCCAGATTTCGCGGCGGGACAGACGCGAGCGCTCGTGGTGCGCCTTGCGCACACGGCGATAGACGTCCATGAAGCGATCCCACTCGATCCCTTCCAATGCCGTGAAGATCCTGTCCTGCGCCTCTCTTTCTGCGGCACGAAAGCCTTCGGCGGAATCCACCAGCGTCTGGCCGAAGTCAAAGACGACCGCCTTCACCATCGACCGTCCGCTTGCAGGCCTCTGCCCTTCCGAATTCCATCTCAGCTGTTGCCGTACGTGGCGAGGTAGTCGCCGAAGAGCTCCTCGTCGGAGGGTATGTGCTCGGGGATCGGCACCGACAGCCACGTGTAGTTGAGAAAATGACGCCAGTCGATGTTGTCGCTGGTCATGTTGCCGGCCCAGCTCCCGCATCCCAGGGAATCAGTCGTCGGCTGCCCGTTGAACCAGCTCCCGCTGTTGGCCGCCGCGTGAGGCATGTTGCAGTTGAGGCGCCCCACGTTGGCCCGGTGGGCGAGCTCGACGCGACGCTCGTCGCGTTCACTGTGCAACGAGGCGGAGTGGCCGGCGCCGGAGAACTCGAGAATCCGGTTCAGGCGGGCGCACATCTCGGAGAAGTCGTTCCACCTCCAAAGTGTCAGCGTCGGGGAGATCTTCTCCCCCGAGAAGCGATCCTCGGGCCCGATCTTCTCGCCGACGACCATCAGGAAGCGGGTGTCCTCCGGGACGTCGAGCCCCGCCCTCTCGGCGATCCAGGTGGCGGACTTCGCCACTAGCGCCCGGTTCAGGTGCTTGCCGTCGGGCCAGTAAAAGCTGCGGAGTTTCTCGCGCTCTTCCGTCGAGCAGAGATAGCCGCCGACCCCTTCCAGCTCTTCGATCATCCGGTCGTAGACGCTCTCCTCGACCGCGACCGCGTTCTCCGACGAGCACGATGCCGAGTTGTTGGCGCACTTTGACTTGACGATCTTCTCGGCCGTGGCTTGCAGGTCCGCGGTCTCGTCGATGATCGACACCACGTTCCCGGACCCCACGGTGTGGCAGGGGGTCGCCGCCTCGTAGACGACCTTGACCAGCGCCGCGCCGCCCGTGGCCACCGCGAAGTCGCAGTGCGCCATGAGCTCGCGAGTCTTGTCGTGGCTCGGTTCCCGAATGCAGAGCGCGAGGTCTTCCGGTGCGCCCACCTTCGCGAGCGCCTTTCGGATGTGCTCCACCGTGAGGTTGGTGCTCCCCGGTGTGCGCGGGTGCGGCGAGACGATCATGGCATTGCGCGTCTTCAGCAGCGCGAGCCCGATGCAGCACACCGTCGACTCCGGATTGGTGCAGGGCACGACGTTGGCCACCACCCCGAGGGGCTTGGCGAACTTGCGGATGCCCTTCTCCCGGTCGTCCTCGACCAGGTCGCAGGTCTTGGCGTCCAGCTGGTCGCGCATGGTGCCCTTGGTCTTGTTCTGGACTTTGTGGAACTTGTCCTCGAAGACGCCGATGCCGGATTCGTCCACCGCGAGGCGTGCCAGGGCCTCGGCCGTCTCGGGCTTGGAAAGCTCGTACCCGACCGCCTGACACACCAGGTCCACTTTCTCCTGGGGCCAGGATCGGCACTCCTCGAACGCCGCCCGGGCGCGGCGATAGAGCGCGTTGATGTCGTCGTTTGGGTCGTTGGCGCTGGTAGCCGTGCGTTCCATGTTCATTTGTCCCGCCTGTCGTTCACCCGAATTGTCTCGGTTCAAATTTTCTTCCCGACGGTCTTGATGCCGGTCTTCTTGCTCGGGTCGTGGATCTCCTCGACGATGGCGGCGCCGCTCCCGCGCAGCTTTTGCCGCTCCTTGAACGCCGCAAGCCACTCGTCGGGAGAGCCGACTTTCGCAGGCCTGGCGTGCTTAGGCCGGTCGCCGAGCGGCGGCACCGGCCGGTCCTCCGGCCCGTCGTAGTGTTCCTTCGGCGTAAGGTGCTCGCCGAGCCGGGTGTAACCCTCGCGCTCCACCTCCTCGATGTAATGGGCACCGGCCCCAAACGAACGCGTCACCGCGATGATCGCCCAGGTCGCCTCCGGGGTGAATCCCAGGTCCATCATGGTCGCGGCCATCGCGCCCAGGAGATCCACGTCCACCGGTTTATCGCTCAAGTCGTTGGCAGCCTCCGCCATCGCTTCCAGGAACGCGATGTAGGGTCCGGCCACCCCGAGCTTCTTCGCCCGCGCCAGCATCCGCTTTGCGGCCGGATCTTCCAGATACAGATCCGAGATCCCGAGCGCGGGATCGTCGAGATTCTCCGCCACCAGCTCTCTCGCCGCGGCCTCGATGGACTGTCCCGAGGCCTCTGCCTGCTGCATCTTCTCCAGCACCATGTTGCCGAAGGCGGAGAACGCGGCGTAGGCGTGTCCGAACGCGAGAATCGACGTGCCGGCGGCCTGGGTGAGAAAGGTCTTGGAGCGGGCGACCATGCGCGACATCAGGGCGGGCAGCGAGAGCCCGTCCTCGAGCGCGAGGATCATCACGTAGTTCAGCATCTGATCCTCTTCCACGGTGGGGATGCGGGCCTGGAAGTTGACAAACACCATGTCGGTCATGCCGTAGCCCTGCTCCATGAGCTCCGTCGTGTCGTAGCCCCTGGCCACGATGCGGTGGACGTTCTTGTACGCCACCTCCGAAAGCCACTGGAACGGCGCGCGATCGCCGTCCATGGACACGGTGCCGTGTTCGCGCTGCATGTAGTCGTAGGGCAGCTTGGGGCTGCCGAGATTCCCGATCAAGTTCCTTTTCCCGGATTCGTCGTTCATCAGATCACCCATTTCCTGTATTCGCCGGATTCCTTTTGGGCCTTGGCATATTCCTGCCGTTCCTCCTGAGTGGGTACCGTGCGGTCCTTCGGACCCGCGTACTTGATCATGGAGAGATCGAGCATCTGCACCATGGGCTCGCTCCTCGACGCTGCCCAAGCCCGGCCCTTCTTCATCTGGAACACCGCGTGAGCAGCACAGCTATAGCCCCGCGAGACACTGCCGATGCACCAGGCGGCGTTGGGCGCGAACCCGAGATCCGAGAGGGCCGCGTTGCCCGCGCCCACCACGTTCACGCCGACGTAGGACTTGCCTTCCTTCTTGCGCCTGGCGTGAAAGTGCTTCTCGATGCTGCGCTGCAGCTCGTGGTAGATGCCGTTTGTGCCGAGCTCTTCCTGCTTGAGGTGAATCGGCTCGGCCCGCGGGTCGCCGTCGCGGTGCTGGGGCTGACCCATGCCCATCACCGGCATCTCTGCGTCCATGTAGTCGTCCACCAGTTCCTTGGCGATCTCGTCGACGCTCTTGCCTTCCTTCTGACCCCGCTCCAGGTATTTATTCATCATGTAGCCGTGGGCGGCCCCGGGACCGTGCACTCCGCCAAAGGTCATAACTCCCGCCGCCACCGCGGTGGGCAGGTTGGGGCGCCCGGCGGTGACCGCGATGGCAGAGCCTGCCGAGGGTGACATGGAGTGTTCGAGGAAGCTGCCCATCTCGTAGGTGAGCATCTTCTCCTCGGCTTCGGTAGGGATGCGGCCTTGGAAGAGCACGAACATGGCGTCACTGAAGGAATAACCCTCCTCGGCCAGGTCGCTCAGGTTGTAGCCGCGCATCACCGTCTTTTCCCGGGTCTTGTAGGAAAGTGCGGTCTTGCGTTTGATGAGTGGATCTCTGCTCATGTCCAAGGCTCCTGATTCCTTCTGTTGCCGATTGGTTTTGTCCAAGTACTGTTTGGTGTCAATGCCAAAGTAATATTGCTACCCTTGGCGACTGGTGACGAACCAGTTTTGTGGCCCGGGGCATTGAATCCCCGGACTTTTTTGCTGGAATTGTCGGCAAAATCACAGCGATTTCAGGAAGCCCAGCAGGGTATTGTCCGGCTTGAACCTCCCGGGTGCGACCCCGACGGGGCGGGTCTTCTCCATGGCCTTTTCCTTGATGCGGAGATCTGCGTGCAGGTAGACCCGCGTCGTCTCCACCGACTGATGACCGAGCCAGAGAGCGATCACCGTGCAGCCGACACCGTCGTGCAGCAACGCCATGGCGGCGCCGTGCAGCTAATGTCTTGCACGAGATTACAGACATGGAACGAGGCTGCTTCGCAGCAGTTCCGTGGCGGGACGGTTGTGCCTTCGCTTGTCGGCCTGTTCCTGGCTTGACGGAGGCCTTCGAGCAGACCTTACGGGCGCGCCATCCTCTCGCGGAGTTCCACCTGGACGGCTTCGAGCTTGTCCATTCGGATTCCTATCGATCCATGCGTGCGGTGACATTCCGCTGGCCGTTCAGGATCAGACCGGCCAATGCAATTCTAACGCCAAGCACGGCAAAAAATTTCCAGCGTCATTCCGGCATCCTGATTGCTTTGCCGAACTGATAGCCAGGCGAGGCAGGGGTCAATGACAACCTTCGACAGCATGACGGGATAAGGAATCCGGGTGTTTACGTCCGGGCGCGCAAGGAATAGCATGACCCGATTGCATCCGGAATCTGCCGGGCATACGGGAGGGCCTGGAATGGCAGTCGATTTCCCCTCTTTCGACCTCGATGTCGCAGACCCGCCTTATTTGTTGACGCCCGGACCGCTCAACACGTCAGCGAATGTCAAAGCCGCGATGTTGAAGGACTGGGGGTCGCGGGACCTGGATTTCCGTAGCATGACGGCCACGCTCCGGGCCAGGTTGCTTGAAATTGCCGGGGGGCAGGACGGCGGTCTCGAATGTGTGCCCGTCCAGGGCAGCGGGACATTCGCGGTCGAGGCCATGCTCGGCTCATTGATTCCGCCCGATGCAACAACTCTCGTGTTGATCAACGGCGCTTACGGCCACCGCATGGCTGAAATCCTTCGCCGCCTCGGGCGTGCATACCACTCCGTTGACAAGGGAGACAGTCTGCCAGTGACCATCGAGGATGTGGCTGCCGCACTGGATGAACACCCCGAGATCTCTCACGTGGCCGTCGTTCACTGCGAAACCAGTACCGGAATCCTGAACCCGCTTACCGGGATTTCGGCAATGGTGAAAGGGCGAGGACGGACCTTGCTCGTCGATTCCATGAGCGCATTTGGTGCGTTGCCCGTCGATCGGGACACGATCCGGTTCGACGCATTGGCTGCCTCGTCCAACAAGTGCCTGGAAAGCGTTCCGGGAATCGGTTTCGTGATCGCCAGTACGCCTGTCATTGAGGCGGCGGAAGGAAACAGCAGGTCCCTCAGCCTGGACCTGCATGCGCAATGGACAGGTTTGAACCGAACCGGCCAATGGCGATTCACCCCGCCGACGCATGTGGTGGCCGCCTTGATCCAAGCTCTGGAGGATCATCGATGCGAAGGTGGTGTCGAAGGACGGCGGCGCCGCTATGAAATGAACAGGGACACGCTGGTCAACGGTATGCGCGAACTCGGGTTCCGGACATTGCTTCCGGATGCCTGGCTCTCGCCGATCATCGTGACCTTCCTGTGTCCTGGTTACGAAGGTTTTGACTTCGAACGGTTCTACGCGGCGATGAAGGACAAGGGATTCGTCCTCTATCCGGGGAAACTGACGGCTGCGGACAGTTTTCGAATGGGTTGCATCGGCAGGCTCGATGCAGGTGTCATGAAACTTGCGGTGAAGGCCGTGGCCGAAACACTGACAGAACTGGGCATTCCCGACGGCGACCCCGAGGTCGATAACCACCCGGAGGCACCCGCAAGCCAGTCGGGAAACCGGTGATGGAAGCGCCCGTCACGGTCAACGGGCGGAAATACGGAACGCCCCTCGTTCCGGCGATCGTGATCTGTATCGACGGATGCGAACCCGCGTATCTCGACGTGGCGGTTTCAGCCGGACTCATGCCGAGTTTCCAAAGGATCCGGAGGTCTGGAACCTCTTGACTTGCGTATTCGGCAATCCCATCCTTCACGAATCCGAACAACTTGTCGATCGCCACGGGGGTTCCTCCTGCCGTCCACGAAATATCGGGGAACACGTTCCTCGGCCGGGAATCCGGTGAAGAAGTGATGACGAACGACGTGTCGTTCCTGAGAGCCGAGACCGTGTTCGGGGCTTTCCAGAGATCCGGAGCCAGGGTTGCGGTCGTCACCGCGAAGGACAAGCTCCAAACGCTGTTGGGAGCAGGCCTGGATTGCGGGGTAGGCACTGCAGTCTGTTTTTCCGCCGAACGCTCTGCCGACACGACCTTTGAGACGAACGGCTTGGCAGCTGCCGGTCGTCCTGGATCGGGTGCTTAAAGACTGTGAACTCGTGGTGGAAGAGACATTTGGGCCGGTCATCCCGGTCATTCGGGTTCCCGATGATGACGAAGACGTCATGAACATATCGAATTCCACCGCGTACGGACTGTCGTCCAGTATATGCACGAATGATTTCAGGCGCATGCAGTAATACGTCAGCGGACTCAATGTCGGGACAGTCAACATCTGGGAGGTGCCGGGTTACCGTATCGAGATGTCCCCGTTCGGGGGAATCAAGGACAGTGGTCTCGGGTACAAGGAAGGTGTCCTGGAGGCTATGAAATGTTACACAAACGTCAAGACGTATTCACTGCCCTGGAATTGAACCATGGCCCGAATGCCATAACGACCGCGCCCGCCGCGATCAGGAATCGTCGAATGCGCGCCCAATGCTCTGAAAGACCTGCGACCAGGAACAAGGTGGCGAAGTCTTGAACCGGAAGATGATTCATACGGAAGGTGAATCCGGCCAGTCGCCTGCCCGCAGGTCATGGCAGGAAGCATCTCTGGGCAAGGCTTCCAAAGACCTGCTTCTGCGCGACTCGGAAGCGTTCCTACACCAGAGTATCTCGACGCCATGCCTCGGGACCATCAGGCGGGCGGAGGGAATCTGGATCGAGGACCTGGAAGGTCGCCGGTACATGGATTTCCATGGCAACTCCGTGCATCACGTCGGCTACGGGCATCCGGCCGTCATTTCGGCTATACGGAACCAGCTCGAGGAACTGAGTTTTGCTCCTCGCCGGTTTACCAATGAGACCGCGGTTCGGCTTGCCGAAAAGCTGATCGAACGATCTCCATGGGACGAAGGGAAAGTCCTGTTCACGACGGGCGGCTCGGATGCAATCGAAGTTGCGCTCAAGATTGCGAGAGCCGCAACCGGTCGATTCAAGACACTGTCGTTCTGGGACTCGTTTCATGGTGCCGGGTTCGGGGCCGCTTCGGTCGGCGGCGAATCGACCTTTCGCTCGCACATTGCCGGCCCGTTGCTGCCGGGAACGGAGCATGTGGCTCCATTTGCGTGTTATCGGTGCCCGTACGGACACCGCGAACCCGAGACCTGTGGCCTCGCCTGTGCCGAAATGATCCGGTACGTCCTTGGCCGGGAGGGTGACGTTGCGGCGTTCATAGCCGAACCGATGAGAGCCATCCCGTACGTTCCGCCGCGGGGATTCTGGAAGTCGGTGAGGCAGGCCTGTGACGAATTCGGAGTTCTGTTGGTATTCGACGAGATTCCGACTGGCCTGGGCAAGACGGGGCGGTTTCTGGCCTGCGAACACGACCAAGTGGATCCTGACATCCTGGTCCTGGGCAAGGCGCTTGGCGGGGGCGTACTGCCAATCGCTGCGGTGATTTCGCGCGAGGACCTTGATGTCGCCGGGGATTTTGCCATCGGCCACTACACGCACGAAAAAAACCCCGTCACCGCCTGCGCAGCCGTCGCAACGCTCGACATCATTGATTCCGAAGGCCTTGTGGAACGGGCGCGCGTACTCGGTGATCATGCCATGGGTCGACTCCGGGAATTCGCGGCGGGGCCCGGGCGGCCGATTGTCGGAGATGTCCGGGGACGCGGCCTGCATTTCGGTGTCGAGATCGTCGAGGGAACCGGAAGCAGGGCTCCTGACCCTGGCCGTGCGGAGCGCATCCTTTACTCTTGTCTTGATGCAGGCCTGAGCTTCAAGATTTCCCAGGGAAACGTCCTGACGCTGTCGCCGCCACTGGTTATCGGAAGAGATGATCTGGACCGTGCCTTGTCGATTGTTGAGGCGGCCATCCTTGAAGAAGATCTGGAACGGTGATTTCCCGGCCGACGCGAGAATGGCACGGCAAGCGGCCGAGGATTCTGGCCGGAGAATCCGCTTCAGCAGATTCCAGAGACCGGCGTTGCGGAGTCCTGGTTGTCTGTTGGTTGGAGTGCCGAACGTTCGAGATTGAACATTGAACTGGATTTTTGCCGGTTGAGTACTAGATATTCCCGTCTGACAAGCGTAGACAGGCAGCAACACCCCTTGCGGTTTCGACCTCAGGGTGCGGGGCCTTTTCGGAGGCCCCTGCTTTTTTGGTGATTTCCGATGCGCACTTTCGTCTATGTGGACGGGTTCAATCTCAACTACGGTGCCCTGAAGGGAAGGCCCTGGCGGTGGCTGGATCCGGTCGCTTTGCTGAAGAAGGTGTTGCAGCCACAACACGAAATCGTTGCTCTGAAGTACTTCACGGCGAGGGTTTCAGAAACGCCTGGCGATCCGTCGAAGCCGCAACGTCAGGACGTGTATCTCCGCGCCGTGCAACGTTTCCGACCTGAGGTGGAGGTGTACTTCGGGCATTTCCTGAGCCATGCGGTCCGCATGCCTTTGGCCAGGCCGGAAGGAAACCGCCGCACAGTTGAGGTCGTCAGGACCGAGGAGAAGGGTTCGGATGTCAACCTTGCCGTTCATCTCCTGAACGACGGCTGGCTGGACCTCTGCGACTGCGCGGTCGTGGTGAGCAACGACAGTGACATCGCCGAGGCGATGCGCCTTGCGAGGTAACATCACGGCAAGCGGATCGGCTTGGTGACACCGGGGACGAAGGCACCCTCGCGCCAACTCCGATTCCCGGTACGGGCATCCATAGACCCGGAAATTGGTAAACTTGCCCGCACCGATCTTTTGAACGACCTCGTGACTCTCCCGTTGCGCAGGCACCTGGCGTTGCATGCGGGAATCACGGAAAGGCTGACGTGGCGTCATGTACGAAGACTCGGGGTAGGCGGAATCAGAACCCAGGTGCCCGCTGTAGACGTGACAACAACGCTTGGGTAGGAGGGCGGCCGCGCTGCAAAAAATGGAGGGTACATTGGCTACGCACGTGGATTTCAAGCGCCTTGTAGCGGATTTCGCCAATCTCGAAGGACGTGCGACGATCAGCATAGGAACTACGGGATTTGCCGGGGACGGTGACCGTCTTTTCCTGAATTTCAACGATGTGGGCATTCTTTTTTCGCACGAAGACGCCGAGGCGTTTCTCGCCGGTGCGGCGCGAGCGGCAAAGCGATTGGGCCACGAGGCCTGAGTTTCCAAATTGACATGGCGGTTTCGGCAATTGCTGCCGCGCTTCTGCAAATTGCCGTCAGTGAACTGGCGTGAATTCACAACAAGGGTGAGACAACTCGTTTTCGACCCGAAAGAGTTCTTTTGGTCGACTCCACAGCGCCACGGGCTCAATGAACCGACCCGGCAGCGAATGCGCCCATATCCTTGCCGGGATTACATTCACCAGTTCCACCGGGCCGAAATTCCGTGCCACACTGCTCCCGGCTTCGATTCCCTAAAGAAAAGGGATGGCTTGCGTGCCACGCCTTGAAGCCAAACGGTCTCGATTGAAGCGGCATCGGAGTGCACGCAGGTGAATCGCAAGAGAAGAAGGAGAACAATTGGCCAGAACCAGCATTACACACCCCCTCCGTATTGACACCCTGCCTGTTGGAAACGGCAGCCTTGGCATCACCTTTTGCCCCGGCAAGAAGGGCGATAGCGCTCATGGTGCTCCCTGGGCGCGCGATCTTGATCTCGATATGGACTCTATCGAGGTCTGGGGAGCGGCGGCGGTCGTGACTCTCATCGAAGACCATGAGTTCGAGATGCTATCCGTGCGGCCCCTCGGGGAAGCCGTGATGGCGCGCGGCATCGAATGGCATCACCTCCCCATCCGCGACCTCAACTATCCGACGCCGGAAACCATGGCTTGTTGGCAAACCCTATCCCCACGGCTGCATCAGATCCTTGAGTGCGGGGGCAAGGTTCTTGTGCATTGCCGGGGTGGGTTGGGGCGTGCGGGTACGCTTGCCGCGCTGATTCTCATCGAACGCGGCCGGTCTGCGTCAGATGCGATTCAGGAAGTTCGTTCAGTACGCCGCGGTGCCGTCGAGACGGTTGAACAGGAGCGCTGGCTGGAATGCTATGCGCAACACTACGGTCGGCCGGGCTTTCGGCTACATGGAAGCCTGATTGGAGGAGCAATCGGCGACAGTCTTGGCGCGGAGATCGAGTTCCTGTCGCTCGACGAACTACGGCGGCGCTTTCCAGATGGTATTTCGGATTTGCCGCCGCACCGGGGCCTGCGCGGCGCCATCACCGACGACACCCAGATGACCCTCTTCACCGCCGAGGGGATGATCAGGGTGCATGTTCGCGGTGCCCTGAAAGGCATCTGCCACCCGCCGAGCGTGGTCCATCATGCGCTGTTGCGCTGGTATCGAACCCAGGGAGGCAAACCGCGTGTCGAGACTGATGATGTCGGCCTGATCTCCGATCCGCGTCTCTGGGCACGCCGCGCACCCGGCAATACCTGCCTGTCCGCACTGGCGGGGAGCGATCGCTACGGGGCGCCTGCGCGCAACGACAGCAAGGGTTGCGGCACGATCATGCGAGTCGCACCCGTGGCCCTTATGGCTGAGCGTGATCAGGTGCGTTCGCTTGCCGTGGAGACATCCGGGTTGACCCACGGTCATCCTACAGGCCAGCTCGCCGCCGCCGCATGGGCAGAAATGCTCGCAGACGCGGCGAACGGCATCGCCCCCGGGGAAAGTGCAGGTGCGATGGCAGATGCCTACGCACGCATCGATGGCGGGGACGAGACAGCCACGGCAATTCGCGCCGCACTTGATGCACCTCGCGACGGCAAACCCGAAACGGTCGAAACCCTCGGTGGCGGATGGACGGCAGAAGAAGCACTCTCGATCGCGCTCTATGCCTGCCTCTGTGCCGGGAGTTTCGAAGAAGGACTGCAGATCGCTGTTTTTCACAGCGGCGACAGCGACTCGACCGGCGCGATTGCAGGAAACATGCTGGGCCTCATCGAACCGGCTGCCGCACTACAGCACAGATTTGCAGGGTCCATTGAATGCGTCGACTCCATCACGCGCATGGTGCTGGATCATCTTCGCCTCATGCACGGGAGCGACACTGCCGAACGATTGTCCGACTTCTATCCTGGAGGCTGAACGGTGAATCCCTCGCGGGGTGGCGACCGACTCGGGCAGCATGGCGTTCGCGTCAAGGAACGGGGGCATCGCAGGAGCATGGTGGGTTTACCGTTTGCCGGGAGGCAGCAGACGGAGATGATATCATGACTCATTGAACTCGTGCCTTTCAGGATAGAATGGCCGTATGGAGGAAACCGCCCGTCAAAAAATGAGGATCAAATGTTGAGCACCATCCGGGACTCCGGCATCGCGCAATTGGACAGACTTCGTCGGAGAGTGGTTTCGTTCTTTGGCGGGTCAACGGTAGGCGTGCGTGCAATTGTGATTGGAAGGGACAGGAACGTTCTACTGGTCAGACACAGATACCAGGATGGTTGGCAGACTCCGGGAGGGGGAGTTAAGCCATGCGAGAGTCCGATAGCTGCCCTGAAACGAGAGTTACGTGAGGAAACCGGTCTTGAAGCAATTGGTACGCCAGAACTATTGCACGTTTTTGTTCATAGTTATCGGGGCGTAACGGATTTCCCAATATTCTACCTCGTAAAATCATTCGAAGGTACCGCAACCATAATGGATCCCCGTGAAATCGCGGAATTGCAATGGGTCCCCTTGGAAACGGTCCCCAATGTTGCAGCACCCAAAACCGCGGCGTTCTTTTCCGAGTACCTGAGCGGTGCCGGCTACAGGGAACAGTGGTAATTTCAGGGTTCAGTGCGACCGATTTGGGCGAACATGGCGTACGCGTCAACGAGCAATGGCGCATTTGTTTCGTCCGGCGTGAAGGAGACGCTTGGGAGGTCGAGATTGGCGACGATCACGATGAGCCACATTGAATGTGGCCATCGATCGAGAACGAGTAGACCTGCGCAGGTTTGATTATTCAGACGTCGCGTCGGGACGGCTGCTGCCTCCGGTGCATCCAGGTGCGTTTCTGCGCGATGAATCCGTGCAGACGATGGAACTCGGCGTCCATCGGCTGGCACGGGGCCTCGAGGTTTCGCGCCCGCGGCTGAACGAAATCGCGTTTGGACGCCGCGCTGCAACGACCGATACTGCGCTCCGATTGGCACTGTATTTCGGGACAACTCCGGAGTTTAGGATCAACCTGCAAACCCTTTACGATCTGGACGTGGCCGGACGCGCAGTGCGGCACACAATCGATCGGGAGGCGGCGCCACGTGCGGCACGACGTCTTCCTGTCAAGACGCGCTCGAACAGACAGCACAGCAGCACAGGAAAGTTCAGCTTGTCTTGTTGTCGGTCGCGCCAGAATGCGTCGGACCGGCTAGCGTTGCATTTTAGAACCGAGCGTCAGCCAGTCCTTCGAGGGCGCTGATTATCTTGTTTCACCGTCGATCGGCGTATCAGATTCGGGTGGCTGCTTCAGCTGGGATTCGCCGGTTGATCCACCAAAGCGGTTGCACCCTTCCGGCGTGTCGAGATGCTGTGCAAGACTGGCAGGCCGTGGAATCTCCAGCCGCATGCGTGATCTCCATGCCGAGTCGGGCATCGAGGACTCAATACGCAATAATCGTCGGTCCGCGAAACTGCCGCTCCCGATGCTGACAAGATCGGACAGGTCATTTCGATTCCAGGTCACGTATAAGCGTCTCGGGCAGTTGTACGCGTCCGGGACCGTGACAGGGTATGGGTCGATTGTACCACGACCGTGTAAGGTATGTCCGAAAGCGACATTGTTCTTTTGGTTGTTTTCGAAGTCGAAGTGGCCGGCTACGGTGGCAGGCCTCAATTCGTCACGGAACCCTTGCGTCGCGCACGACGTGACATCAAATGGAATTGTCGCAAAAGCACGCGACATCATCTTGGGGAATTATATCGATTACTTGACAACGCATCACGCTGCCCGCTTTCGATCGATTTCACGGGTCACAGGGGTTGCCAACGCAAACGCCCCTCGCCGTGCAGAAGCGCCAATCCCGAACGCCATGATGTTGCGGGCCGCGTTCAGGTCCGCATGATCCGCGTGGCCACAGGCCACGCAGGTGAATTCAGCCTGCGAATGGCGGGAGGCCTTGTCCACCCATCCACACACGTTGCAGGTCTGCGATGTAAAGGCAGGATCGATCTCAACCACCACGCACTTGTAGGCGAGTTTCTCCTTCATGCCATGCCAGCCGGTGCTCAGGATCTCCCGGTTGAGACCGGACTTGGCCTTCACCTTCGTGCCGGGGTTCTCGAGCGTGCCCTTGGCCGATCGCGTCATCCCCGCCGTGTTGAGCTTCTCGACAATTACCGTGCTCGCCCGGTTCGCGATCCGGCGGCTGACCTTGTGTTGCCAGTTCCTGCGTCTGTTGGCCCGCTTTCGCTGGAGCCTCTGCAGCCTGAGCCTGGTTCTCATGCGCCGCCGTGATCCCTTGCGCTGGCGGGCAAGCCGGCGCTGGTTGCGCCCGATCTTCGCATCGATCCGGCCCGTATCGGGCGCGGGGATGATCTCGGCCTCTCCGGTCGTGTCCACCACCGCCACCTGCCGGACGTTCATGTCCACGCCCGCCAAGACCCCGGTGTCGGGACGCTCCTCAACCTCGACCTCGTAGCAGACGGTGACATACCACTTGCCGGCGATCTTCCTGATCACGGCCTTGACCGGCTTGCCCTCGGGATACGGGTTCCCGCCCTTGCGCCGGATGCGCATGGGACCAACCCGCGGGATGGTGATCATGTCGTCCCTGACGGTGACGGCCTGGGGAATGGTGAAGGACGGCGTCGACCCGTGGCGGGACTTGAAGCGTGGATGTCCTGCCTCGCCCCTGAAGAACGCCTTCCACGCATCGGCCTGGTACTTGAGTGCGTACCGGGTGATGCTGAAGGAGTATTCCGAAAGCCACGGGATTTCGTTGCGGAGACTGGTGAACTCCTTGCCGAGCGAGAAGAACGAAACCGACGGAGGTTTCTCCCCGTTGGCCTTCGCGTCTTCATGGGCGTCGTTGTGTTGCCCCAGTATCGTGTTCCAGACGAAGCGGCAGGCGCCCGCCTGTCCGGCCAGGCGCCGTGCGTTGGCCCTGGAGCCTGGCAGAAGCCGGTAGATGATGTTGCGGTATGAGGACGTTTCGCTCACGCGGTCTGGCCTTCGGCACAAGGTTCGTCTGGTGCGGGAAAGGCTGGTTTCCCGTCACGCGTATATGACACGATCTGCCCGAAATGTCAAGGAATCATGATCATGAATCATCCAAGGTCCCCAAGGTCACGATCAGGTGTCGGCAATCGCAATGACCCGTGAAATCGGTCGGAAACTGGCAGCATCAATGTCAAGTAATCGATATAATCCCCCTTTCATTCGCCCTCAACGCGGATGTACGCTGACCGCGACACGAAATGCGCACATCCGATCTCGGAAGAGAGGCAACCCGAATGTCGGCCCCGGTTGTTCACTCGGCACGTCCCGGTAAGCTGGACACCGGCATTCCTGCCGGGACGCGCATTTGCGTGATCGGGGACGTTCACGGACGCTCGGCAGAATTCCGGTGCCTGCTGGATCACTTTGCGGCCGGATGCCCTGGTTATGATCGAAACCTGCTGATCCTGCTCGGCGATCTTGTCGATCGCGGCAGGGACAGCCTGGGGGCGCTCGATACCGCGATCGACGTGGTCGATGATCCTGAATCCCGCGGATTCGACCAGGTCGTGCCACTGATGGGGAATCACGAGCAAATGATGCGCGTGACGCTTGAGGGTGTTCCGGATTTCGACCCGTGGATCTGGTTGGACAATGGCGGGGTCAAGGTCGCAGAGCAACTCGGGTGCGATGTTCCCCAGGATGTTTTTTCGCGCCAGGGCGCATGGCGCCTGGATTCCGTCCCTCCCCAGGATCAGATCAATCGACGCTTCAGCGAACGCATGGTGTCTGCGCTTGGGGAACGACGGGTGAGATTCCTGGAACAGCTGCGTTCGCACGTCCGGCAGGGCCGATTGCTTTTCGTGCACGCGGGAGTTGATCCGAACGAAGAGATCGAAGCCTTCCTGGCGCTGCCATGGTACATGGTGAACAATTACCACTGGGCCTGGATCCGCAACTCGTTTCTTCGGCATCCCGAACCGGCAAGAGGGCTCGTGGTCGTGCATGGCCACACGCCGGTCCGCTTCGACGGCCTATCCGAAACCACGGACGAGATCGTCCTTCCGCACCTGTTGAATGGCGGGAAGATAAACCTCGATGGCGGGAGTTTCGTGTCCGGTCGCGTTGCAGGCGCGGAGTTCCTGGCGACCGAGTACAGGGTTACGGTCACAGTCGGGCCTCCGGACAGGCTTTGGTATTATTGAGATCTTCCGGACGCGATGACGGCTGGCGCGGTTGGCAGACTATTCCAATGACCTTCCTGGCCGACCGAGGCAACGTTCCCGCTGGAGAATTGAGCGGACCACCGTGGGAGCAGCGGCGTGGTATCCATCGATTCAGTAAACGCGGAGTGAAACGCGACCCGACCCGGATCAAGCATCCCCACACGCAGCATCCCCCCGTGAAAGACGGTTGACACGCACAACCGGTTCGTTCTAATTTTTAGTATAACTAAAATTTGGAATGTCGCATGCAGCCGGATTCTGACCCGAAGACAAAGGAATTTCCCGACAACCAGCCGTTGGGGCAACGGCTCAGGAACCGCCGTCTGAAGCTTGGCTTGACGCTCCAGGATGTTGCGGACGGGGCCAGGCTTTCCGTTGGGTTCATTTCACAGGTCGAAAGGGACCTGACATCTCCGTCCCTGTCATCCCTTGTTGGGATTTCCCGGGTACTCGGCAGGAGCGTGGCCGACTTTCTCGTCGCGCCGGAAGGAAGTTCGCCGTCGACGCGTCAGTCGCGCCGCCAGGTTTATGGACCCAACCCTGCCGCATTCGGATACGAGCGGATCTCGGCGAATTTTCCCGGGCACGTGCTGAGCAGCGTGATCATTCACGAAACACCGGGCCACAGGAGCGAACCGATCCGCCATGAAGGCGAAGAGCTCTTTTACATGCTGGAAGGATCCATAACCGTCGAGGTCGACGGGGACTGCACGGTGCTCAGGCCCGGAGACTCGATGCACTTCAGTTCCATGCTCAGGCACTCGACCTGGAATCACACGACCAGGGCGGCGAAATTCCTTCACGTCTGTACGATGGATGTGTTTGGCGATGCTGGCGGCCCGGCCGAAAAGGGAACCGGTTCGGAAGGTCCGGACCCGCATCAGCCGGTCCAGCAGAATCCGGATGCCCGCGGCGGCAGGAAGCGGTCGGCCGCGTCCGGAGAGAACCCAACGAAAGAAAAGGGGAGAAAAACACGATGAAACACGCAACATGTGCACGTCTCTGGGCGTTTGGCCTTGCGCTGGTCGGTACCGCCCTGATGTCCTTTGCCCAATCGGCCGCCGCGGAGCGGGTACTCAGGCTTGACGAGGTTGCCGTCGGCGAACTCGACCCGGCGAAAGCGTCCGACTACGCGGATTCAATTCTCATGTTCAACGTCTACGACACGCTGGTCCTGCCTCGGCAGGGAGGGCCGGGCCATGTCCCGCATTTGGCGGATAGCTGGGAAGGCGAAGGCACCAGCTATACCTTCACCCTGAGAGACGATGCCCGTTTTCAGGGCGGGAACCCGGTCACTGCGGAAGACGTCGTCTTCTCGCTTGATCGCATGAAGGCGTTGGGGCTGGGCTTGTCCTACCTTTTCGGAAACGTCGAAAGCGCCGAAGCACTCGACGATCGTACGGTACGATTCAATCTTGGCGTTGCCTACGCACCGTTCGTGGCATCTCTCGTGCGACTGCCGATCGTCGACAAGAAGACCGTCATGGCCAATCTTGGCGATGGCGACGGCGCCATGAAGGATTGGGGACAAGCCTATCTGTCTGCCAACGGCGCGGGAAGCGGCGCCTACATGGTGGTGTCGCACAATCCTCAGGAAGAGACCGTCATGAGCAAGAACGCCGACTATTTCCTGGGAATTGACGACTCTGCACCGGATACCGTCAGGTTGCGCTATGGACTCGAGGCGGCGACGGTCAGAACACTCCTTGCACAGGGAGAGCACGAGATCTCGTCGCAGTGGCTGCCGCCCGAGGTGATGAAGGCCCTGGCTGGCGAGGGCATGCAGTTGCTCACCGAGAGCGGAACGGGCGCGTTCTATTTCAAGATGAACACGACAAAATCACCGCTTGATGATGTCCGCTGCCGCCTGGCGCTCGCCAACGCGTTCGACTACGAAGCCGCCCTGAAACTGATCGCGGTCACCGATGATCTGTCGCAAGGGTCGGCGTCGACCGGCGCCATTCCCGTGGGCATGTTTGGATCGAACCCGGCCGGCATGACAACTTCACGCGATCTCGATGCTGCCAGGGCGCATCTTGAACAATGCGCGCACGGCCCGGCCGACTTCACCATAGAGATCACCTGGATCGCCGAAGTTCCGGTTGAAGAGCGCTTTGCCTTGCTCTTCCAGGCAAACCTTGCTGAAATCGGCATCAAGTCGACGATCACCAAGGTACCATGGGCACTGTTTTCGAGCATGGTGAACAGTGCGGAAAATACCCCGCACATCTCGCAACTGTTCGTCAATGCCGTGACCGGCGACCCGGACACGCTGCTGTACGGCATGTACCATTCGACCTCTGCAGGTACCTGGCAGTCCCCGGAACACCTGAGCGACGCGGAAGTCGACCGGCTGCTCGAAGAGGGGCGAACGGGCGCGACCGATGAAGCCAGGGAAGCGGCCTATGCTGCCCTGAATTCCAGGCTGGTATCCATTGCGCCGTCGATCTACGGCTATGACCGCCAGTCGATTTTTGCAGCGAGTCCGAAGGTCACGGCGCCGGCACTGAGTGATCCGGACCATGCGTTCGGGCTCGACGGAATGGGATTCAGCTTCAGGCTGATGTCGGTCGAAGAATAGCGGAATTCGTTCTGCAAGGGCACGAAGAACAAGAAGATTGCAGCACCCTGTTCTGCATCTTCTCTTGCGCAGGACAGGCATGTCCGTGCTTGTTCTCATTGGTGTGTCCGTTCTGATCTTTCTGATCGCCCGGGTCATCCCGGGCGATCCGGCCCGGATCGCGCTCGGCCCGAACGCGACCCAGGAACAGGTCCTCAAGTTACGCGATGCACTGCATCTCGATGAGCCGATCTGGATACAATACGGTTATTTTGTTCGAGATCTGTCCCGGGGTGACCTCGGTGTTTCCCTTTATACCAATCGGCCCGTAACCACCGACATCGCACAGTTTCTCCCGGCGACACTCGAGCTTGTTTTCGCCGCAGGCATTTTGATGATCGGGCTTGGGCTGCCACTCGGCATCCTGTCCGCAAGGTACCGGGGGGGTGTGATCGACAATGTCGTCCGGGTGATTTCCCTCCTCGGGGTTTCGGCGCCGAGTTTTGTCTGGGCCGTCATTCTCATGCTGCTGTTCGCGTTCTTCCTGCCGCTGTTCCCGATCGCGGGACGCCTGGCGACCGAATTCCAGATCGAACGCCCGACCGGTTTTCTGCTGGTCGATACATTGCTCGCCGGCAACATCGACGCGTTCGGCAACGCGCTCAGGCACATTTTTCTCCCCGCATTCGCCCTTGCATTGTCAGGAATCGGGCAGGCCGCACGGCTGACCCGGGCAAACATGGTCGAGACCTACGACCGCCCCTACATCGAGATGGCCAGATCCTACGGGTTTCCCGAATGGCGGATAGCCGGTCGCTACGCCTTTCGCCCGTCGCTGATTCCTTCGCTGACGATTCTCGGACTGGACTTTGCCGCCATGCTCGGGAACGCATTCCTGGTCGAGGCGATCTTCGCGTGGCCCGGCCTGTCGCGTTACGGCGTTGCGGTCATCCTCAGGAAGGACCTGAATGCCATCGTCGGCACGGTCCTGATCATTTCCGCGACGTTCCTGATCGCAAACCTGATCGTGGACCTCCTGATCGCGTGGCTGAATCCGCGCGTTCGTTACGGACGGGAAAACACATGAGACGGGCCATCGCCATCATTCGGGCGAGCCCCCTGTCCGTAACAGGCGTGGCCCTTGTCGCGGTGGTGGTGCTGTCCGCAATCTCCGCGGATATCATTGCGCCTTTTCCCGAACACCGCGGCGCCGTTGTCGATTTCAGCAATTTCAACCAGCCACCTGACTGGCCGAACATCATGGGGACCGATCTTGTCGGCCGCGACATCTTCAGCCGGATTATCTATGCCTACAGGATTTCCCTGATTCTTGCGGTCGTCGTGCTGGCCCTTGCCATGCCGGTGGGCGTCACCGTCGGATTGCTCGCGGGATATTTCGGCGGCTGGCGTCGCTACGTCCTGATGAGACTGACCGACGTGTTCCTGTCGATCCCGCCGCTCGTTCTTGCGATGTCGATCATGGGGGTTCTGGAGCCAACGCTTCTCAATGGCATGATGGCGGTCACCGTGATGTGGTGGCCTTGGTACGCCAGGCTGGTTTACAACATTACGCTTGCGGAGCGGGAAGAAGGTTATGTCCTCGCGGCCGAGGTCATCGGTGCATCCTCCGCACATATCATGTTCCGGGAAATCCTGCCGAACTGCGTTCCCGCAGTCCTGACCAAGATGACTCTCGACATCGGGTTCGTCATCCTCATCGCATCGTCACTGTCGTTTCTCGGGCTCGGTGTACAGCCACCGACACCTGACCTCGGATCGATGGTTGCAGAAGGGGCCAAGTACCTCCCCGATTCATGGTGGCTCACGGTGTTTCCCGGCCTGGCCATCCTGGTGGCCGTCTTCGGGTTCAATCTCGTCGGCGATGCTCTCAGGGACATACTGGGTGCCGACCAGTGATGAACGGGGAAACCGCCACCCTCGACATCCGGAATCTCAAGCTGGGATTTCGCGGCTATACCGGGACAACGGACGTCCTGCACGGCGTGTCGCTCAACATCGCTCCGGAAGAAAAAGTTGCGCTCGTCGGAGAATCGGGTTCGGGCAAGACGGTCATCGCACGCATCGTGCTCGGACTTCTCCAGTCGTTGCCGACGTCGATCATAACCGGTGATATCAGGTTCGAAGGTCAGGACCTGAGCCGGATGCCACCGGCGGAATGGCGCCGGTTTCGGGGGACGCGCATGTCGATGATTTTTCAGGATCCGACGTCGTCCCTGAATCCGGTCTATACGATCGGCGTGCAGTTTCACGAGGTCCACAAGCGGGATGATGCCGGCATGAGTGCGGCGGAATCGAAAGATCGCGCGGCGGCAATTCTTCGCGAGGTCTCAATTGAAGACCCTGACCGGGTACTCGATTCCTACCCTTTCCAGCTTTCCGGCGGAATGAACCAGAGAGTCATGATCGCCATGGCATTGGCCAATGAACCAGCCCTGTTGATTGCCGACGAACCCGGGACTGCGCTCGATGTCACGGTACAGGACCAGACCCTGAGGTTGATGCATCGCCTCGTCAACGACCACCGGACCTCGGTCATGTTCATTTCCCACAACCTCGGCGTGGTCCGGGAGTTCGCGGACAGTGTCTACGTCATTTACAAGGGCCGGATCGTCGAAGACGGACCGGTGGCGTCCGTGTTCCGTGAACCCCGGCACCCCTACACGCGAGCCCTGATGGCAGTGGCGCCAAGGATTACCGGCGGGGGAATTCCCGATATTGCGGACGACCAGGAGGCATTTCTGGCTGATCATGAGAGCCATGGAAACGAATTGCCTGCCGAAACGGGTGCTGTTCGAGATGGTTGATCCTTTGCTGCAGCTCCGAAACCTGTCGAAGACATTTCGTCTCGGCACACACAGTGTTCGGGCCGTCGATGGCGTCTCGGTCGATATCATCCGCGGTGAATGCCTCGCGATCGTCGGCGAATCCGGATCCGGGAAAAGCACGATCGCCAACATGATCCTGGGAATCCTGCCACCGGATCCAGGCGGTGAAATCCGATTCAAGGATGAGGTGTTGCCCGTTCGACGCAAGCATGGGCATCGCCGTGCGATGCAGCTGGTTCAACAGAACCCGTTGTCGTCCCTCAATCCGAAACGATCGATCGGGGCTTCCATTCGGTTGGCGCTGGATACACACCGCATCGGTCCCAGGTCTGAAAGGCTGGCGCAGGTGCGGGCGCTGCTGGAGGAGGTCGGTCTCTCCGCTGAACTTGCGCCACGTCCGCCATCCGCGTTGTCCGGCGGCCAGCGGCAGCGGGTCGCCATTGCGCGCGCGTTGGCATGCGAGTCCGAACTGGTCGTGCTCGATGAACCGACATCCGCGCTGGACGTCCTGGTTCAGGCGCGCGTGCTTGCCCTGCTGGCGGACCTGCGGGCACGCAGAAAGCTGACATACGCGTTCATCACCCATGATCTCTCGGTTGTTCGCAACATTGCGGACCGGATCATGGTCATGGAGAAGGGTCGCATCGTCGAGACCGAAGAGACGGTAAGCCTGTTCAGAAATCCACGCCACATCTGCACGCGGCGCCTGATCGGCGCAGTTCCGGTTATCGAACCCGGCGAGATCGAATTTCGCGAACGCATCAGGGCCGGCTCGTGGTCTGAAGAGGACGAGATCGAGTGGAAGAATTCGCACCCGGAGCCGACTCGTCAAGGACCGGTCCGGAACAGGATGAGTGATTGACCAGGAGGAGAGAAGACCGTTGACCGGAAAAACGATCCGATCCGCGACGGATGTTGGCGGAACCTTTACCGACCTCGTGTTTTTCGAAACCGATGAATACTCCGGCCTGTCGACCGTCAGGACGGCAAAGACGGATACGACGCCTCCGGATTTCGATGTCGGAGTCCTGAATGTCATCGAAAAGACCGGAACGGATCCTGCAGGAATCGGTTTCCTCGTTCACGGAACGACGGTGGTCATCAATGCGCTGACAGAACGCCGGGGCGTTCGTGTCGGCCTGATCACCACACAAGGGTTTCGCGACACGCTTGAAATCGCCCGCGGCAACAGGCCTGACTTCTTCAATCTTCATTACGAAAAGCCCCGACCTTTCGTGCCCCGCCGCCTGAGGCGCGAATTGCCTGGCCGAATGAACAACCGAGGCGAGGAAATGGCGCCGCTCGACCTCTCCGGACTTGAAGACATCATCGGCGATTTCCAGCGAGAGGGCGTTCAGGCGGTCGCGATCTGCTTTTTGCATTCCTATGCCAATCCGGAACACGAACGCGCGGCGGAAGCAGCCGTGAGATCGCTCTGGCCGGGTGTGTCCACGGTTTCCTCGCACCGGATCGCCAGGGAATGGCGTGAATACGAACGGTGCAACACGGCGGTGTTGTCGGCCTATGTCCAGCCGGTTGCGGAACGTTACCTTGACCGTCTTAGGAACGGCCTCGAAAGCCGGGGGTTTCGCGGCAGCCTTTACGTGATGCAATCGAATTGCGGCGTCGACTCCATGGAAGCCGTTTCCAGGATTCCGATCACGATGGTCGAGTCGGGACCGGCATCCGGTGTCTGGGGCGCCGCCGAGCTCGGACGACTGATCGACGAGCCGAATGTCCTCGCCCTGGATATCGGTGGGACAACCGCGAAATGCGCCCTGATCGAGGGCGGCAATGTCAGGATCATGACCGATTACTGGATCGAACGCGATCGAAAGTCCGCCGGATATCCGATCATGGTTCCAGTCGTCGACCTGGTGGAGATCGGCAACGGTGGCGGCTCGATCGCATGGGTCGACGATTTCGGCAAGCTGCACGTCGGTCCGCGCTCCGCCGGCGCGCAGCCAGGGCCGGCCGCGTACGGCAGGGGTGGGCGTGATGCGACCACGACGGATGCAAATCTCTGGCTTGGCAGGATCAACCGCGACTACTTTTGCGACGGGGAGATCGACGCCGACATGGATGCGGTCGAACAGGCCATCACCGGAGTTGGTAAACGCCTTGGCGTGAGCGCAGACGAGGCGGCGCGCGGCATCGTCCGGATCGCCAACAACAACATGGTCAATGCCCTGAAACTGGTTTCACTCAACAGGGGCTTCGACCCGCGGGACTTCACGCTGATCGCTTTCGGCGGTGGTGGTGGCATGCACGCCGTTTCGCTGGCCAGGGAACTCGGTGTTCGCAAGGCCGTCATCCCCGAGAGCGCATCGGTGTTTTCCGCCTGGGGCATGATGATGTCCGATTTGCGCCGCGACTACTTTGTCACCCGGCTTGCCGACCTGTCGCCCGATCAGGCGGAAGGAATCGAGGCAGCATTCGCGGAGACGGAATCCCGCGCGAAAGCGGATTTTGGATCTGAAGGTGTGGATGCGGGGCGCGTATCCTGCAGGCGGTTCGGAAAGTTCAGGTACCGGAACCAGGAACACACGACGGAAGTCGAGCTGAGCGATGACCGGGTAACCCCGGACACGGTCGCGACGATCGCGGCGGCGTTCCATGAATCCTACGAGCGGGAATACAGGTACCGGCTGGAAGCTCCCGTTGAAATGGTTGGCATCCACCTGGTGGCAACCGCGGAAGTCGGCAAGCTGAAGATGACCCCGCAAGAGCTGACCGGGGAATCGGCGGAGATCGCGCTCAAGGCAATACGGCCAGTCGACTATGCGGTCGAAGGAGTACATGAGGCCCGGATCTATGATGGCGGTCGCTTGATTCCCGGCATGAATCTGGCCGGTCCCGCGATCATCGAGTCACCCGGTACGACGATTGTCGTCCATCCGGATGACCGGGTCGGGATCGACCGCTTTCGAAATGTCGTCATTCAGGTAGGCGACGGGGAGGGCGAGTGACATGACAGTTCGGGATCACGATCCGATCACCCTGGAGATCATCCAGAACTCCTTGCAGGCAGCGGCGGATGAAATGTTTGCCGCCATGAAGAAGACCGCGATGAGTTCGATAATCTACGAGGTCCTCGACATGGGCACGGGAATCATGGACGCCGAGGGCGAAATCGCGTCCTCCGGCGCGGGAATACCCGCATTCATTGGTGTGCTGGACAAGGCGACCAAGGTCATCATCCGAAGATTCGATCAGCCTGGGGCCGTACAGCCCGGTGATGTTTTTGCCACGAATGACCCGTATTTCGGCGGTGTCACGCATTTGAACGACATCGTCGTCATCATGCCAGTCTTCGTGAATGACCGACTGATCGCGTGGACCGCGAACATAGCCCATCATTCGGATGTCGGCGGAATGGCTCCCGGTTCCCTGACCGGCGAGGCAACGGAGATCTACCAGGAAGGATTGCGCTTGCCGGCCATCAAGATCATCGAACGGGGTGAGCCGATCAAGCCGGTCATGGACATCATCCGGATCAACTCGCGAATGCCGGATGTGCTGGAGGGAGATCTCTGGGCGGCGATCGCGTCCGTTCGCATCGGTGCACGCCGCCTCGAGGAACTCGCACGGAAATACGGTGTCGACGTGTTTTCCGCGGCGATGTCCAGTTTCATGGATTTCGGTGAACGGGTTTCCCGGCGCGAACTGAAAGGATTGCCGAAAGGCACGTTTTCCTTGTCGGAAGAACAGGATGACGGGCAGGTCTTCAATGTCAGCATCACGGTTTCGGACGACACCTTCACTGTCGATCTCCGGGACAATCCGGACCAAGGCAAAAGTCCGGTCAACACCAGCCGCGATGGAGTCATGGTAGCGGCGCAAATGATATTCAAGTCGCTCACCGATCCCTACTCTCCCGCGAACGGGGGATCGTTTCGTCCCCTCGAACTGTTGACACGACCGGGATCTGTATTTCACGCGAGCGAGCCGGCGCCGATCGGGTTTTACTACGAAATCGAGCTCAGGGTTTACGATATCATGTGGCGCTGCCTCGCGCCGCACATGCCGGAACGGCTTGCCGCCGGTCACTTCGCATCAGTTTGCGGAACCTTCATCGGCGGCATTCATCCCGACACCGGACGCCAGTACACGATTATCGAACCCCAGCTTGGCGGTTGGGGGGCGAGCCGCGGGCGTGACGGGAACACCGCGATGTTCTGCGGTTTTCATGGCGAAACCTACAACTGTCCTGCCGAGATCAACGAGGCACGCAACGGCCTGTACGTCGACCGAATGCAGCTCAATCTCGAACCAGGCGGCGAAGGCAGGCACACGGGAGGCCGCGGCATCGTGCTCGATTACCGAATTCGCGCCGACGACGGGTTCCTGACTGCCGGATACACGCGCTCCAAATTCCCGGCATGGGGACTCGATGGCGGCAACGACGGGTCACCGAACTATATCGAGTTCATTCCGAAATCCGGAGAGCGCAAGAGGTTCGCGTTCACTTCGGGTCTGCCGACCTCGAAGGACGACATCATCCGGGTCGTCACCGGGAGCGGAGGCGGACTCGGGAATCCGGCTGAACGTGACCCGGACCAGGTGCGGGAGGATGTCCGAAACGGGCTTTTGACCAGTGAGCGCGCGAAAGCAGTATTCGGCGTGGACGTGTGACCACGGAAGGCACCTTGGGCCGGGTCGCAGGGCCGGCGCGTCTCTGCCGCGATCCAGGCCCCGACACTGACAAGAGAAGGAACGAGACAATGATGGACCAAGGCACGAACAATCCATTGCGGGTGATGTATTTGAGCCCTGTCGGCTGGGATGGTTACGACAAGGTTTTTGCCGATGCGATTGACGCGGTGCGTTCAGCAGGTACGGAGGTGCATGTCACGTCCTTGTCCCCGGAACTCGGTCGATTCAGGCATATCGAATTTCGATCCTACGAAGCGATGGTCACATCGGGAATCATTCGGGCGGCGCGCGTTGCCGGATGCGAAGGATTCGATGCGTTGGCGATCGGGTGCTTCTACGACACGGCACTCCATGACGCGCGCGAACTGTCCGGCGACATGGTGGTGACAGCGCCCTGTACGGCGGCTCTGGATATCGCCGCGAGCCTGTCCAATCGTTTCGGGATCATCGTCGGCCGCCAGAAATGGGTCAACCAGATGCACGATACGGTCGTTGCGAACGGCATGGGAGAAAAACTCGCCGGGTTTTACAGCGTCGGCCTCGGGGTCAACGAGTTTCAACGCGATCACGCGCGGACAAACGCCTTGCTGGAGAAAGCAGGCCGCCGGGCGGTCGAGGAGGACTGCGCCGAGGCCATTATCCTGGGGTGCACCCTTGAACTCGGGTTTCACGTGGCCCTTTCGGAGCAGCTGGGAGTCCCGGTTATCGATCCGGCACTCGCGGCCTACCACCGTGCGGAATACGGCGCGTTGCTGAAAAGGCAGCACGGCTGGAAGCCAAGCCGGAAATGGTCGTGCGAACCGCCGCCGGAAGAGGAGCTCGCCGAGATCGGAGTCTTCGACGGCGACGATGTCTTCGGCAGCAGGATCGTCCTGGATGCCAGGCCATCCTGAGCGACGCGCGAGTCCCTGATGTGCGCGGGTGGGCGGGGAACCCGGTCCCGGGACCGGGTGAGTGCTCGTGAACGCGAGACATGGATCGTGTTCCGGTGACCCGATTACGGTCGCCGTGATCCAGTCCGGACTGACGTCCGCCGCAGACGAGATGTTCGCCGTGCTCAAGCGGACGGCAATGAGCCCGATCATCCACGAAGTGCTCGATGTCGGCACTGGAGTCACCGACCGGAACGGCAATCTTGTCAGTTCGGGTGCAGGGATCCCGTCGTTCGTCGGCGTGCTCGACAAGGCGGTCAAGCGGATCCTGGAAATATCTGAACGTGGCGGCGACGCGGTTCGCGAAGGTGATGTCTTCATCACGAACGACCCGGCTTTCGGGGGCGTAACGCATCTGAACGACGTGGTGGTTGCACAGCCGGTGTTTCATGACGGAGGATCGGTCGCCTGGGTGGCGTCGATCGGCCACTGGAGCGACATCGGCGGAATGACGCCGGGATCGATGTCGACGAGAGCCAACGAAATCTTCCAGGAGGGGCTGCGCCTTCCGGCAATTCGGCTGTTCAATGCCGGGCGGCCCGTTGAGTCCGTATTCGCAATCATCGCGGCCAACACCCGGCTGCCCGAGTTTGCGACAGGGGACTTGTGGGCCCAGATTGCTGCCGGGCGTCGTGCAGCCGGACAGATAGCAGACATGATCGAAACCTATGGAAAGGACGCATATTTCGAGGCGCTGGAGAAGTTGTTCGACGATAGCGAGGAACAGGCTCGCCGGGGACTGGAGGCATTGCCGGAAGGCGATTTCGAAATCGAGGAAGAGCAGGATGACGGTGCAATCTGGCGGTCACGGATCCATATCGGCGATGGCCGGTTCCGTATCGACCTCAGGGACAATCCGGCACAGCGAAAGGAACCTCACAATACGAGCCGCGACGGTGCCGTCATCGCGTCGCAAATGCTGTTCAAGGCTTTGACCAGTCCGGAGTTTCCGGCTTCCGAAGGTTCGTTCAGACCGCTGGACGTGATCACGGATCCGGGCACGATCTTCGATGCGCGCGGGACGGTTCCGCACGGGTTCTATTTCGAAACCAGGATCCGGCTTTACGACATGCTTTGGCGCTGCATGGCCGAAGCGTTTCCGGATCGCCTCCCGGCCGGGCATTTCGGATCGATCGGGGGAACGGTGATCGCGGGCGTCCACCCTGATACGGGACGCCAGTTCACGATGGTCGAACCGCAGATGGGAGGATGGGGGGCGACTTCATACCGCGACGGGATCGATTGCATGTTTTCGACGAGTCACGGCGAGACGTTCAACTGCCCGGTCGAGATCTGCGAGGCGCGTTACGGCCTGGATGTCGGTTGGAGAACATTGAGAGATGACCAGGCCGGTGGGGGCCGATATTCCGGTGGCAAGGGATTGAGCGCCTGCTACAGGCCGCGATCAACTGCGACCGTTGCCGTCGGGTTCAGCCGTCACCGGCAGCCGGTCTGGGGGTTGGCCGGAGGACAGCAGGGCGGCACCAACGGCCTCACGGTCATCCGGAAAAACGGGGGTCGGGAGGAATACGGTTTTGTCAGCGACCTCCAGGTCGAGGAAGGTGACGAACTGGTCATCCAAACCGCGACAGGTGGCGGATGGGGTTCAAAATCCGGAAACACCCTGTAACGCACCTTTGGTGTTGGTGAGTCCACAAAAGTCGGAATCAAAAAACTTCTCTCTCTCTCTCGTCAAGAACCGGAAACGGCCAATCGGCTGCATTCCCGTTCGCCGGTGCGACCGTTATGTTGCGGTGGCTCAAAAGGGTCAGATTTTGACCGTGGCATCGCTGGAATTTCCGCAACATGATGTTTGCATGATGAGCAGTTCGCTTTGGATCTCGTCCAACCCTATCGGCTTGTGTTTGAAGCCAACCGCGAAACAATTCCACGTGAGGAAGATGGCGGGATCGGCACGGAACAGGTAACCGCGACCACGATTCTCGATGTGATCGGTTATGACTGACGGAGGAAGGACAGATGTCGATAATGACGAACCAATACAACCCGGACTATGCGGTTCCGCCCGGATGGGTCCTCCGGGAACGCCTCGAGGCCGAGAGAACCTCGCATGCTGAATTCGCGCGTCGATGCGGTCGCTCTGCCAAGCTGATTTGCGAGACCGTCTCGGGCAAGGCTCCGCTCGAGCCGGCGACTGCACTGCAATTCGAAAAAGTCCTTGGTGTCGATGCCGGCATTTGGCTCGGAATCGAGTCCGATTATCGTCTTTGCCGGGCACGGGAATTTGAGCTTGGCGAAGCGGAGGCTTCAGCAGAGTGGGCCAACGATTCCCGGTACGGGACCTGGTAAAGCGAGGCCGTTTCCAGCGACCGGTGTCCGATTCCGACACCTGATCAAACTGCTTGCGATCTTTCGTTTGGGTTCACTCGATGCCTGGACTGCTCGTGACGGCCTCGCCAATTTCACCTATCGCCACTCCGGGAGCTTCAAGGGCAATGAGGCCGCTCTGGCAACTTGGCTCAGGCCTGGAGAGATTGAGGCTGAGCATCAGGAGTGCGCGGACTACGATGGGAGCCGATTCAGGCATGCGGTTCGAACTATCCGAAGCCTGACAGGAGACGAGATCGTGGAGGCATTGCAGTAGACTGCAAGACTATGCAACGAGGCAGGTATTGCACTGGCGTTGGTGCAGCCTTTGCAAAAGACAGCGTTCAGTGGCGCGGCTTGGTGGCTGTCGCCGAGGAAGGCCGTCATCCAGCTGACCGCCCGACACAGTTCCGATCAACACGTGTGGTTCAGCTTCTTCCATGGAGCAGCGCATATCGTGTTTCACAGCAAGAAAGCCATCTTTGTCGACGAAGCCAACGGAAACGACGCCGAGCAAGAGATAGACGCCAATGAATGGGCATCCAATTTTCCCGTTCCCAAGACGGCGTGGGAAGAGTTTGTCGCCACGTCGCGAGCGCGTCGTCAGAGTGTATGCTGAAGAACAGGGTATTGGCCCGGGCATTGTCGTCGGCATGCTCCAGTACAAAGGGCTTCTTGCATGGACACATCTGAATGCTCTCGAAGTTCGGTTGGACTGGCAGCCTGAGCTGACCCTGTCGGCAAAGCGGTAATCTGAGGCAATCGATTCGACATCAGACGAGAGCTTCATCCCGTACGTCCGGCCCAAGTCGCTCGATGCTGGACGTGCCCGGCTGCAGCCGGGTTTTGACGACGTTCAGACCTTTGCCATCGATCCCGCCGGAATTGCCGGACTCCACGCCCGCAAACAGCGGCCAACTGAACAGACTACCCAAACAACACGGATTAGCGGTCCGCTCAGGTCTCCGGGTAGAGACGCGGGAAAAGCCGCTCCAAGGCATCGACCGGAAAACGCAGGGAGACGGGGCCCTTCGGTGTTGCCGATGCAAGCAGGCCTTCGTCGACGACACTGCCGAGGACGCGCCGGGCGGTCCGCTCTGGCAAGCCCGTGATGCGGGACGCTTCGCCGCGTTCGATCTGGCCATGGATCAGGGCCTCTTTCAAGAGGCGCGCGGCTTCGGGCCTCAGGCTGTCACTACGCTCGACGTAACGCGTCAGGCGGTCATCCAGATTGTCGAGATCGAAAAGTTCCGCCATGAATGTCACCTGGTCGAGGCATACCTTCAGGAACCAGAGCGTGAAGTCGACAAGCGCTTTCTGCGAGAGATAGCCGCGCCCGTCCAGATCGCCCTGACGCGGCGTATCGGCGTGATCCATCCGCATCTTGTAATCCTTGCGGCTCTCGAGGCCTCGGGCGAGACCGCGCGAAACCGACCAGAGACTGTGGGCTCCGATTCCGGCGCTCAGCGCCATGGCGTGGCTCATGAGACGGCTCACCCTGCCGTTCCCGTCCGGGAAGGGATGGATGTAGTTCAACCGGTGATGAGCCGCCGCCATGGCCAGGACACGCGTCGCAGGCCCCATCCCTTTGAAGCGATAGCGCCTTTCGAAATGTGCCATGAACGGTTCGATCGCGAGGTACGACGGGGGGATATGGCGGCCAACGGCGACATCGTGCTCGGGCGCCGAGCGCCATTCACCTGGCGTCATGCGGAATTCGGCATGGTCGGACTTGACGATCAGCATAGCCTCGGGTGCGTCGCGGTAGAACTCGGCGTGCAGCCAGCGGATGAATCCGGACGATGCCGGCTCGGGCAGCCGGCCGCCGGCAGCCAGGCGATCGATCTCCTCCTGGACACGGACATGGGCGGCCGCCTCGATCTGGAGGTTGCACCGTTCCTCGTCACTGTCAAGGTCGCCGGCGAGCGCGCGCTCGATATCCCGGGGCCGGGTGTTGTGGCCCTCGATGAGATTGCTGTAGTAGCAGTTCATCTGGCGCACGACACTGCAGAGGTTCGCGGTCGTAGCGGGATGCAGCCGGGCGCCCAGGACGGCGCTGGCCGAATAGAGTTCCGCGATCACGTCGGCGATCGCTTCCGGTGCCTCCGACAGCCGAGCCGGCTCGATCCGGGTTGGTGATTCGATGGCATTATTGGCCGATATCATGAAGTTTAAAACTCCTGATTCTCCGTTGGTTACGATAGAACCACCACAAATTTGGCCGATTATCTGGCCGATCCTACCGTTCGACTTCGATCACTGCAATGGCCGATTCCGATGGGGTAGGAGACAACGGAAAAACAATGCTTTGAACGACACTTATCGATCTTTTGGCCGATTACCTGGCCGATCTTGTCCGATTACCAATCTGCTGCCAGGCTCATTCCCCGTTTTGTCCGGGAGGTCATGGAACGCTCGTACGCGCGCGTGCACTGGGCGTTGGTACGGTTTTGCCTGTTCCGCCGTGCGGCGCGGACGGGCCGGGGTTCGGTATGACCGGTTCGGCGGTGCCCTCAATGTCGGCCAGCAAGGGCCAGAACAGATGAATGGGGAGGTGTGAGCGTGGTGGTGTTGGCCCATGGCTTTCAGATGAAAGGCATATAGTAATCCCGGATTTCATCCGCTGATTTCCCGGACAGCCTCTTGGCCTCATCGCGTTTGAGTTCGATCAGGGCCGCGCACAGCAATTCACCGACCGTTTGCTGCACAAGCCGATTTCCGGCCAGGGCATCAAGTGCTCTTGGAAGGCTTGAAGGAACATGGCGTGTCGCGCGGGTTTGTTCCAACCCGTCAAGGTCTTCTTCCGGCGGCAGGTCGTAGTCGTTCCCGATGCCAAGCCGCGCCGTATGCAGGACCGTTGCAACCGCGAGATACGGGTTCGTTGCCGCGTCAGCCATCCGGTGCTCGAGCCGGGCGGAATGCGTGGATGAGGTCGATGTGCGAACCGCCACAAGACGGTGATCCTCTGCCCAGTTCGCCCAGTAGCCGGCCATGGACGCGGGAGCGAGGCGCTCGTAGCTGTTGACCGTTGTCGCCAGCAGGCCAGACAGGGACTCGTGATGATGAATCAGCCCGGCGATACAGCGCCTGGCCAGGTCGCTCAGCTTGCCGTCCTGGCAGATGACGTTGGTTCCGTCCTTGTCGAGGAAGCTGAAATTGACATGCAGACCGGACCCACCCCTGTCGGGGACGGGTTTCGGAAGAAAGGTCAGCATGAGGCCCAGCCTGGCGGCAACCTCCCGTGCCATGGTCCGGAACAGGAACGCATCGTCGCACGCCTTGAGAGCGTTATCGAAACACAATGTCATCTCGAACTGGCCATTGTCGTACTCGCCGTTGAGGCTTTCCAGGGGGATGTCGGCTTCCAGGGCCGTGTTCCAGAGCGCATCCATCAGGCCCCGCGGGTCGTTGTACGGTCCCGTTCCGTAAACGAAGGCGCCAGGAGTATCATATGGCCGCCAGACCCCGTCCTCATCCTGTTGATAGGCGTAAGCCTCGAACTCGATTCCGACCTTCGGAGTCAGCCCCAGGGAACTCTCGAAATCCGCGATCGCACGCTTCAGGGATGTTCGCGCACACAGGCCAAATGGTTCACCGCCAGAGTAGAGGTCTCCGAGCGCGATGTTCGTTCCTTCCTGCCAGCTCTTCCGGAACGTGTCGTCCGGCACGAGATTCATGTTAGGCATGCCTTCTTCAACGCCCGTCCCCGGAACCATGATGAGATCGCGGTCAAGGGTGACGGCGAATACGTCCCGCGAAAACCCGATGCTTCCTCCTTCCGCAAATGCAGGCCGGACATATTTCCCGCGCGGCAGGCCGTGAAGGTCGCAATACAGTACTCGTGTTCGATTGATCGTTGCCATGTCTGAACTCCGGTCCGAAAACGACTACCCTGTCAACCTGTACACGCGATGCGGTTTTCTCGTCGGCGACGAGAAGGATCGTTGGTGGATGAAGTCCGCGCGCCAAACCTGTCCGGACCAGCGGCAGGGTGCGTGCCCGGAGCGGTCATCCGGCCGCGTTGGCCCCGTCAGTGCCGCCCGGTTCGAACAGCCTTCCGCACCATTCGGAAAACACTGAGCCGTCGGTCTGCCGACTCATGGCCGATGCCGCCGTTGCGTACAGGGATTCACCGATCAGGGATCGCTCGTCCTCAAGTAATGCCCACATGAATTCGAAGCCGAACTCGGGATGCGACTGGGTTGTAAAGATGTGGTCTCCGCGCGCGAAACTCGCGCAGGCATTTCGGGAACTGGAGCCCAGGAGGCTGCACCCGTCAGGGAGCTCCACGACCTCGTCCTGATGAAAGACATAGAGGTCGAGGTCTGTGCGCGGACACATCCAGGGGCGGGTCTCCGTATACCGGGTCGTCTCGACTCCGACGTTCCAGCCCGCCCCGGATTTCTCCACGCGCCCGCCAAGTGCCGCCGCAATGGCCTGGTGACCGAAACACACGCCAACGAGCGGCTTTCGCGCATCGTCGCATCGCCTGATGAATTCGAACAGGTCTGGCAGAAACCGTGCGTTCGAATTCACCGACAGCGGCGACCCTGTAATCAGGTAGGCGTCCTGTTCATCCACGCGATCGGGAAGAACGCCCCCGATCGTCATGTAGACGCGGTAGCGAAATCTCTGCGGGAGACAGTCGAACAGGTCGCGGAAGCGGTGGGCATCGTCGGGGAAGCGGTCACCGATGGTTTCGCTCTTGTCGTGGTTGACCTGCAGGATTCCCAGTCGAACGGAATTCATGGCCGGACGCCGCACCGGGACAGTGGCAACAGGCCGCAACCGGGGCCGACATCTGGTCGCCCCCGGTCGGCGTTTCGGGGAAACAGACGATCAGTTCGAAATGATCCCGGCAATTTCCGCGCTCTTCATACGGTCTGCCTTGATTCGCTGTTCCGACTCCTCGGCACCTTGCCAGTAAACTCGCGCTCCGGTTTCGTGCATGAGCTGTTGGGCACGGTCGCTCATCATCGATTTTTCCGCAAAGGCCGAAAGCGCGTCCTTGACGTGCTGCGGTGTTCCTTTCCTCACGAACAATCCGTTCCACAGTTCGAGATCGTTGATACCGCTTTGTTCGGAAAGAGTGGCGACACCCGGGAGCCTGCCGATCCGTTCTTCGCCAATGTTGGCAAGAATGTTGATCTCGTCGATGCAGGGTTCAATGAGCGCAAGGGTGGTATTGATGACGTCGGCATCGCCCGAATTGAGCGAATTGCAATCAAGCATGTCGAAAGCGGAGTCGTCGGCGAATTCGAAGTCCATCAGTTTCGCCGCGGCAAGGCTGGCCTGGGTCGGAGCCAGCCCCGCTCCGAAATGGCCAAGAACGACATCGTTTTGTCGAGCGTGCTCTGCAAGTTCGGACATGTCCGAATACGGAGCATCGCCGGAAGCCGCCAGCACGAAAGGATATGTCAGGAAAATGCCGATGGCCTCAAAGCTGTCGTCTTCGATTCCGATGTCAAGCATCGGGCCGATGACAGGCACGCCGATGACGAAAGACCCAACGACCGAACCATCTGCCGGCGCGGCCAGAACTTCCAGTGCGCCTGGAAACGGCCCGTCGCCACCGCCTGGCCTGTTGACCACCGATACCGGCACGCCGGTTTCGGCTTGCATGTCTTCGGCCATCATCCTCGTCAGGATGTCCTCGAAGTCACCGGGAGGCCACGGGACGATGAATTGAACCGGTCCGTCCGGATAGGTCTGCGCCGACGCCATCCCGGACAGGCAAAGCGTGGCTGCCGCCGCGGTTGTGATCGCAAGGTGTTTGATCATGGAACGCATCATGTTTTCCTTCGTTCAAGGGGTTTCCGGGACCGTCTGGTCAGGAAAGACTACGTTTTCGTTCCCGCACCAGTGAAGCCGCGGTCGCAAGGATCACCAATACAATGACAATCGCGAGGAATCCAGAGACCGGACGATCGACCAGGTCCGACCAGTCGCGAATCTTTCCGGCCCCGGCGGTCAGTTTTTCGACAATGATCGAGCCCAGGACCATTCCGAGAACCATCGGTACCAACGGCCAGTCGAGGCGGCGCAAGACGAATCCCAGGAACCCGAAGCCCGCGGCAAACGCGCAATCGACAAAACTGTTCCGGATGGAAAAGACACCGACAAACGCGAGTATCAGGATGAAGGCGCCGAGAAAACGGTTCGGAATGTGAACCATGCGTGAAATGGCCCGGGTCGATACCATCAGCGCGGCGACAACAAGCATATTGACACAGAGGAGCGCGATGAAGAGGCTGAAAAGGAAATCCGGTGTCTTCTCGAATATGTCGGGCCCGGGCTTGATTCCGGCATCAAAGAACACGACCATCATCATGGCAGTGAGCGCTTCACCGGGAACTCCCAGGGCCAGCAAGGGCAGCATTGCGGCCGCCGGCACGGCATTGTTTGCCGTTTCCGAAGCGATTAGCCCCGCGGGTGCGCCGTGGCCGAACTGTTCCGGGTTTTTCGAAAGGCTTCTTGCGGTCGCGTAGCTGAAGAACTGGGCCACGAATTCGCCGACACCCGGGATTATCCCCATGACCGTCCCGTAGGCAGCGGAAGCAGTCGCGACACCGGGATAGTTTCGAAGTTCGGCCAGGCCTCGAAACAGCCCGCCCTTCAACCTGGCTTCCGGCGGGTCCGCGTCCTTTCCGGTCAGGAGATTTAAAGCCTGGCTCAGCGCGAAGATTCCGACGATGACAACGATGAGGTTGAAGCCCGCGGCGAGGTATTCGAAATCGAAGGTGTAACGGGCAAACCCGCGCGTTGACTGACGGCCAACCATGGAAATCAGAAAGCCGATGCCGAAGAGCAGGGCAGCGATCGCCATGGTCCGTCTGTGTGCGAGAATGAGAAGGACGGAACCGAGGACCGCCGCCATGAGGATATCCCTTTGCCCGAACAGGGCACCGAAGTCCTTCAGGTAGGGCCCGAAGGCGATGAGGCAGACGAGGGCCGTGAGAATCGAGAAACAGCCACCGAAAAACGATGATGAATAGGCCAGCGACAAGGCCCGCGCTGCCTCGCCGCGGCGGGTCATGGAATAGCCGTCATAGGTCGTCAGGGCGTTGACGGGCGTTCCCGGCGTATTGATCAGGATTGCCGGAATTGCGCCGCCATACATGCTGGAGCCGTAAACGCCAAGCAGCAGGACCAGGCTGACGAGGTCGTCGAGAAACACTGTCGCGGGCAAGAGTATCGCGATGGCGATGGCCGGCCCGATTCCGGGTACCGCACCGATGGCCACGCCCCCAAGGGCGCCGATCGCCATGGCAATGAGCACCGGGGCCTGCAAGAGGTTGTCGAGGCCGGTAAAAAACGCGTCCATGGATTCAGAAATAGATCTTCATGAAGGTTTCCATGGCTGGCGGGAGCTGGTTGTACAGCCAGATGTTCACCGGTGTCTTGATCTGCAGGATGGTGCGAAACATGATGACAACCGTCAGGGCGGAGACGAAACCGATCCCGAGCCAGCGCCAACTCCGGTATCCCAGACGCCAGGTCAGGTACACTGCGAATGTAACCGTCGAAAGGAGATACCCGAAGATCGGCATGAGCGCTGTGTAGGCAATGAAATACGCGATATACTCAAAAGACCGCAGCCATTGCCGGAGTTCGAATCCCGTCCTGTCAGGCCTGAGAAGCCGGATGTTTCGCCTCGTTGTGCGCCAAGACGACCATACATTGAACAGTGCGGACGGCACGAGCAGGGTCATGCATATGAATGGGCCGATCCAGGGCTGCTTGAGGATCTTTCCGACCCGTTTCTGCGGCAGGTCGCGTTCGTTCCATCCGCTTTCGGCTCCGAATTGCCAGAGCAGGAACAGGACAAGCGCAAACATGAACAGGGAAAACGGGAAATCCCCGTGTTTTCGCTTGAATTCGAAGAGATCGGCAACGTTGAATCGTCGTGTCGACCGCGCCCCCGAATGAAACATTGCGGGCGTCGTCGTGGATCTGAATTCGGACACGGGGTACGAAGAGGTGCTGAACGGAACCGGAGCCTCGCCGAAGCGAAAGTCCGCTCCGGCCGCTGCGATCGCCCTCTTGCTGTCCGGCTCGGTCAAATTTCCTGGCCGTCGAGGATCGGCGAAACCGGACTTGGCTTCCCGGGTTACGGCAGAACCCACGCGGCGGTTGTTTTGATTATTTTTCAACGGGATTCAGTGGCTTGTCATGGCCACCGTCCTTCCAAAGAATACCGAAGGATCGGCCGCGGGCGTTTTCATGGCCATTTCGACAATCCGGGTGTCCAACGAGCGGAAGGTCTCGTGTGAGGCATCCTGAATCCCTCAACGGTTCCTGAAGCGGTTTGCGACGCAGCGCGGATTCTCAAACCTGCTTTTCCGACTTGAAGCGTGCTGCGCTCATCAGTCGTGATGAATATCCGGAAGAAACCCTCGAGTCGACCGGAGTTGCCTGCTGTCAAAGGGGGCAAGACGTCATCAGCCCCCCCGGCACCCATCACGGCACGTCCAGTGCGGCGGGGTAGCGTTGTGGTTGAGGTCTTGTTCCAAGGCTCAGGTCGCGGTGAGGTGAATTCGGCTCCGAGGGACTTCCTGCCGTCATGGACGTCTCGTCCCTTGTGGACGGGTCGGGCCAAGGGATCGGGAGCAACCAAGCGCCCCCTGCGCCATGAGCACCTGGGGGGGACCCGTGCCCCGGTTCCTGGCCGTGATGCGGGCGCAATTCGGTCCGGACGTTGATCATGTTGATTCTCTTCACCGCCCCAGGCTACGACATTCCGATCGATGGATCGATGATGAGACCGTGCCGGGAGAGAAACCACGGGGGCATCTCCCGCGTGGATTTCGTTACCGTGCAAAGTCTGCCAGGGACATGCCTGCAACCCGGACGAAACCGTCAAGTGCCGCAGTAATCGCCGTCAGATGTCGTAGTATTCTGCACCCAGCAATGCTCCGGAAAATGGTGTGAACGCACATCATGCTGGAAACGGTACGGGAGTCGTTGCTTTTTTGGCGGTTCTAGAGGTCTTTCCAAAGAACCTTGCCGGCGCCCGAGCGGGGAAGATCGTCGCGGAACTCAAATCGCTTGGGAACTTTGTAGGCAGCCATGTTCCGGCGGCACCAGTCAATCAGACAGTGTGCATTCAGCGTGTCCTTGCGCGGCACGATCACGGCACGCACGACCTCGCCCGTACGCGGGTCTGGATCGCCGATGATGCAGGCCTCCTTTACATCCGGATGGTCGTGGAGGATCGCCTCGATTTCCGCGGGCCAGACCTTGAGGCCAGAGACATTGACCATCCGCTTCAGCCTGTCGACGAAATAAAAATAGCCCTCGTCATCCACGTAGCCGATGTCGCCCGTGCGCAGGAACCGCTTGCCGTCGAGTGTCAGAAACGCGGCCTCGGTCTCTTCCGGGCGCTGCCAGTACCCGAGAAAGACTTGAGGAGCGTGGGTGACAATTTCGCCAGGTTCGTTGGATCCAAGCTCTTCCAGCGTTTCCGGGTCGACTATTCGGCAATCCACGTCAAAGACCGGAATGCCAAGGCATTGCTGCTTGGGTGCTTGCGGTGGATTGATGTGCGTGGGCGCGATGGTCTCCGAAAGGCCGTAGGCCTCGATATAGTCGAGCCCGATCAGTTCCGACATCTTCCGCGCGACGCCTGCGGGCATCTGCGCCCCGCCGCCGCCGATTGCCTTGAGTGACGAGACATCGACGCCCTTGATCGACGGCAGCGACAGGAAGTCGATCATCATCGTGGTGATCGAGCGCCAGTGTTCGATCCGCTCCCGTTGGATGATTTTCGCGGCCAGCGCAGCATTCCAGCGAGTCATCAGGTAGGTCGTCGATCTCGTCAGGATCGGCAGGTTCATCGAATTTTGCATGCCCGTCACGTGGCATAGCGGCAGCGTGGCAAGAATGCGCGACCCGGGCGTGACTCCGACCCATCGTGAATAGCCGAAAATAACGGCGTTCACGCTGGCATGGGTATGCAGACAGCCCTTCGGTTGACCCGTGGTCCCGGAGCTGTACGGAATGATGCACCAATCTTCGGGGCGCCGGTCGTGGGTGGGCGCCTCGCACTCAATTGCCAACGCGTCGGCCCAAGCCGTGCCAATGGGCGCGGTCGCGGACTCTGCGAGCTCCGGGGGGAAATCCCAGCCGTCCATGGCGTAGTCACCGTATCGCGCATGGACCAGCCCGGGTTGCCCGCAGTCGTCTTGAACTGCCATGACCTCGTCGACCAACTCGGCGCCATAGATGATCGCCCGGGCTCCGGAATCCTGGACGATGTAGCGAAGCTCTGCGCGCCGGCACATCGGGTTCACCGGAACGATCACTGCATTCGCGGCGAGAATGGCGTAGTAGGCCGCCACAAACTGCGGCGCGTTCTGCATGTAGATCGCGACGCGGTCGTCTGTGCGGATGCCTAGCCGGTGATGCAGAAAACCCGCGAGGTTTCGGACCTCTGTGGCGAGTTCGCAAAAGGTGATGCGGCGGCCATAATACCAGATGGACGTCCGATCCGGGGCCGCGCTGACGGCTTGGTTCAAATTATGCAGAACCGAATGCTCCGACGGCGGCAGGCTGTACGGCAGCCCGCTGGGCCAGACCGCAAAATGGCGGTTCTGCATCATCGCCGTTCCGCGCCTATTCCCTGCGCAACTGGTTCCCTGCCAACAGGTTCAGCTTGGAATTCTGAGCGTATTTTTGGCACAGCCGCTCGCAACCCTCGTACGTCGCGTCGAACGGCCCCGCCTTCCAACCGGTCAATTGCAACACCACGCCATTGCCGATCTTGGGTCCCACAAGCGCCTCCTGGTGGTTTTCGTCTTCCATCTCGGTCTTGTCGATCTTCACGCCCTTGGCCTCGAGTTCGGCCACATATTCCTCGATATCGTCGATCTCCAACCCGATGTGCTGGATCCCGTTGCCGTGCCTTTCCACGTATTTCGAGATGAAGCTGTCCGGGTCGTCGCTGGAGATGAAACTCATGATGCTGGCGCCGAACCGCACACAGGCGCCTCGGTATTTGTCCTCAATGGACTCGAACTCCATCATCATCTCACCTCCAAGCACGTTGATGGCATTGTCCAATGCCGCGGGAAGGTCCTTGACGGCAAAGGCGATGTGATTAATCGCGGTAATCCTGGCCAATTTGTAGTCCTTTCGTATTGAATTCGGCGTTACGAATCCTTCGGATTCATGTCCAGGTCGATTTGAAAAGCTCGCGTGCAACTCCTTGTTGGCGTTTAGGCAAGAACGGAAGTTTGCTGACCCGTGTCTTGCGGGCTATAATTTAAGGCAATCCATGAACCGGAACCACGCGACCGAAGCGGGCAGGAACCAGGGCCTGCCAAAATAAAGCGGCCTTGTCGTCATGGGAATGCCATCAAATGCGGTCCGCCCGTCCCTAAGGCCCAGGACCTGTTGCCCGATCCGCATTCCCAGGTAACTCGCCATCGAGACGCCGGCCCCGCAATATCCCATGGCATAATGCACGCCGTCGTGTTTGCCGGAATTGGCCAACGTGTCGAAGGTATACGCAACGAACCCCATCCAACTGTGGCTGACCTTGGCATCACGCAATTCCGGGAAAAGTCTGTCAAGATCGTGCTTGAGTCGGACCGCACTTTGTCTCGTATTCGTCTCGGCGCTCGAAACGCGCCCCCCAAAGACGATCCTCTGACGATCCGGTGACGGGCGATAGTAAAAGACGACCTTGCGGCTGTCGCTGACGATCCGGTTCCTTGGCATGAGCCGGTCCATCAGGCCCTTTTCAATCGGTTCCGTTGCGATCAAATAACTGCCTATTGGAACGACACGCCGCCGCAACCAGGGGGTCAAGCCAGACGTGTAGCCATTTGTCGCTATCACGACATCCCGTGCGCAAACTTCACCGCGACTGGCCTGCAAAACGAACCCCTGCCCGGTCCGTTCAATCGAAGTGACCCTGGTACGGGCGGCAACCTGTGCACCCGCAGCGACGGCAAGGTCTAACAGCGCCTGATGATACCGCGCCGGGTCCAGGCTCGCGTGTTTCTCGAACACGATGCCGCCATGGTAACGGTCGGTTCCGATCTCTGCCTGTTGGTCGCCGCGTTCCACGATCTGGTATGGAACCTCCAGTCCGCGCGGCTGACTTGTGACCTGCCCCACCAGTCTATCGAATGCGCTAGGGCTGTGAGCCGCGTGAAATCGGCCTGGAACCATGAAGTCGCAATCTATTACTTCGCGCTCGATGAAGTCTCCAATCCAGGACAGCGCGGTCTGCCCTTCTTTCAAGATGTCGAATGCAGTTTGCGGCCCGTATCTCCTGGTAAGTTCGCCCAGCGAAGGCTTGACGCTGGTGCTGATCTGCCCGCCATTTCGCGTACTGCATCCGAAACCGGCGTCCTCCGAGTCAAGGACGAGTGTTGAGCGTCCGCCTCGCGCGGTCACGATAGCTGTGTTCAAACCGGTATAGCCTGAGCCCACGATTGCGACTTCGACCGAAGGCGGGAGGTCGCCGATGGCAAGCTCCGGACGTGGGGTTCGGTCCCACCAATAGGGTTCCGACTTGAAGTCATGCGCGAACATTGATTGGTTGGCCTGCGATATCCCATGCCGTTCCTTGAACATTCAACGATTCACTAACGCCATCAACCCTGAAACATTACGCTGCCTCGGTGCATCTGAGTTTTTACGAAGCCGGAGTTTCCAAATTCGGCACCTCCGTCAACGGAACCGGAGAATACCCTGAAAGGCTGTTCGACGCGTTTGCTCGGGCCTGGCCCATTGCCGGTTCAGGCAGAAGCTGGCCTGGATGTGTCGGAAGTACGGCAAGCGGTTCATCATCGCAAACGAGACCTACACAATCAGGACGCGTTCATGGGACGGCTTTGCCGAGCAGGAGCTTGGTGGCTCGAAGACGGTCTCGGTCGGCACGATCATCGTTGACCGGGACATGAACGGTGCACGAGGCATCCTGCTTCGTGCGCCTTACGGCAACTTGGGCCGTTTCCTGGCGGCGGGCGCAGATGTTGCGCTCGTAGCGGAATAGATCAAGTGACGTCGACTTGCAGTACATCTTTCTCGCGGCGGCGGTTGCAACGAAAGGAACCCGGATCCGCCAAGAATTCATCTGGTCGATGATGAAACGCGCGAATCACCACGCAGAAAACGAGCCGCGCCAAAGGTCGCGGAATGCCAGATTGACAATTCGGTGTTCGAGGTTCACCCTGTTTCTGGAGGTTGGGCAACGCTGGCGAAAACCGCTTCTGGCAGTCCGAAACCGACTGAAAAAACGGGTTACGAATATGCAGCTGATTCCATTCGTTTATGCAGGTGACCTGTCGTGAGTGAAGCCTTTGTCCAGGTCGTCAGGCATCCGCTCGTTCAACACAAGCTCTCGTTGATGAGGCAGAAGGAAACGACGACCGTGAAGTTCCGGACTCTCCTCAGGGAAGTCTCTCTGCTCCTGGGATACGAAATCACGCGCGACCTCGAACTTGAGGCTCGCGCGATCGAAACGCCCCTGGCGAGTGTGTCGGCGCCGTTCCTGAGCGGAAAGAAACTCGTCCTGGTCTCGATTCTCAGGGCCGGGAACGGACTTCTTGATGGCATGCTGGACCTCGTCCCCTCTGCGCGGGTCGGACATATCGGGATCTACCGCGACCCCGATACGCTCAAGGCAGTGGAGTACTATTTCAAGGTTCCCGAAGATCTCGGTGAAAGGCCTGTCATCGTTCTCGATCCCATGCTGGCGACCGCCAACACGGCAATTGCCGCAGTCGAAAAGATCAAGTCGACCGGAGCACGGAAATTGACGATGGCCTGTTTGCTCGCTGCGCCCGAGGGCATCCGGGCCTTTCACGAAATTCATCCTGACGTACCCGTCATCACTGCGGCAATCGACGAACGTTTGAACGACCATGGCTACATTGTGCCGGGGCTGGGCGACGCGGGCGACCGGATTTACGGAACCCGATAGCTTACGAGCGCCCGAATGAACCGGGCTGCCACCCGACGCCGTTTGCCCGTCGTGCAAACAGCGAAGAGATCATGAATGAGGACGCCCGCAAGCAGCTCGTGCAAGCAGCGTGTGCAGGCACTCCGGTATCGCGGACACGTCAGGAATTCAGGGATGCTGGTAATATGTGCCGGCGTTGACGAACGCCTGTCTCCAGGAGTCGGTTTGTCACGGTCGTGAAACTGGCGGGCGTTTGTTCCTCCCATGCAGGATCAGGGTTCAGGATCGAACCCTGCACGGGTTACAACGTGATGGAGGCAAGGGCGTCTTTCCGGTCCGGAAAAATCGAGATGATCCTGTCAAATCCGCTGACCTGAAACACGGTCATGATTTGTTCTGACAGGGAACACAGGGCAAACTTGGAATTCACGGACTTGCACCTTTTTGCCGTCACGAGAATTGCACGGAGACCCGCACTGCTAATGTAATCCACTTCGGCAAAGTCCATGATCATGGCCTCGTCATCTTGCAGGGATGACCTTTCGACGGATGCTGCGAATTCATGGGCATTGCCACCGTCAATGCGGCCCGAAACAGCTGCTATGAGTATGTTGCCCTCTCTTGCGAACTGAACGTCCATTTTTTTCCTCGAATTCTGTAACCGTGCTGTTTTCAGGTGACTTGGTCAATTGCAAGACAAATTGCCAATACTCTTCTGCACACGACAATTGAAGGCCCAATCGCTGAAAAAGCGGGCGAGGACCGACCATACTGACGGCCCGTCGCCAAAACACTCTGCTGGATGTCGACGCCGGTTGTCCCGAGATTCAGTCATCTTCGGGCATCAATACGAATTCGGGATAAGCTTCAATTCCGAGTTCTCCCGCGTCCTGGCCAAGTTCTTCGATCATCGGCGCCACGCGAGCTCCCATTGTCTTGCTGATGATGTACCAGACAGCCGTGGAAATACCGAATACGAACACACCGATGGCGAAAATGCCGACAATCTGCACGAACAGGTTTCCCCCAGCCGCGATGCAGACGGCCAATGTTCCCCAGATCCCGGCGAACAGGTGTGCGGGTACGGCGCCAACGACGTCATCGACCTTGATTATCTCCATGAACTTCATGCCGAGCAGGCACACGACGCCGCCAACGCCACCGATAATGATCGCCCAGTTATGGTTGACGATATCCGGGCCTGCGGTGATGGCGACGAGACCGGCGATCGCCCCGTTCAGGCCGGCGAGAAGGTCAACCCGGCCGAGAACCGGGCGCGAAAGGATTATCGCAAAAAGGACACCTGCAGCGGCGGCCAGGTTGGTGTTCGAAAGAATGATACTGATCGCGATGGCGTCCGTGGCGCCCGCAAGCGCGAGTTGCGACCCCCCGTTGAATCCGAACCAGCCGAGCCAGAGAATGAAAACCCCGAGCGTTACGACCGGAACGTTCGACGGCGGGGTCGTCTTGACGCTGCCGTCGGCCCTGAATTTTCCTGTACGCGCACCGACGATGATCGCACCTGCCAGCGCCGCCCAACCCCCGGTCGAATGAACGATCGTCGAACCGGCAAAATCCTGAAAACCCATTTCCGACAACCAGCCTCCGCCCCAGGTCCAGGCGCCGACCACCGGGTAAATGAATCCGGTCAATGCAATGATGAAGACAAAGAAAGACCAGAGATTGACTCTCTCGGCCAACGTACCGGAAACGATTGACGCCGTCGTCGCGACGAAGACCATCTGGAAGAACCAGTCCGACATCGTCGAATAGCCCTTGTCGAGCACCGCAGGCGCAACCGAAGAATCACCACCCAGAAGCGCAATTTCGTCGGTCGTGACGCCATAGGTCAACTTGAGCGACCCGATCCATCCGCTGACATCGACATACATCAGGTTGTAACCGACCAAGTAGAACATCAATCCGGCAATCGAATAGAGGCCGATGTTCTTGAGACAGATGACGGAGGCGTTCTTCGTCCGGACGGACCCCGACTCGAGCATTGTGAAGCCGGCACACATCCACATGACCAGTGCTCCCCAGATCAGGAAGGAGAAACTGTTCAGGACATAGGATGCCTCCGCGTCGAGAGCTGCCAAGGCGTTGGACGGGTGGAGCAAGAACGCGGCCGTAGCGGCCGAACCGCCGAGGACGGCGAAAACACTGAATCTCATTTTGACTATCCGTTTTCCTGGTTTGTCAGCTGCGACGCTGCGGATCATTGTCAAGGCGGGCCGGTACGTGCCAGCCAACCCGACCAATTTGCTACAGCAGGCGCCAAAATGCAAATTGTCATCGAATGGTGTTTCGCATACGGCTTTTCTGCCATGAAATCATGGATAATGCGGACGGATTGAATCCGGGTCGTGCCAATTTATCACGCCGGATCCACAAGTCGACCGCAACGCCAGCGCCCCGTTCCACCGAATCGGGCGGCGAAAACGGACGAGAGGGGACAGCTTTCGCCACCGCCCGGTGCCGAAGGACCGCCCCGGTGAATCGTTCAATTACCGGCGTGCATTTTCCTCGGCGCGCCTCTCGACGATTCCATCGGCCTCGCGGCCGTACAATTCCTGAAAATGCGCAAAGTCAGCTTCGTACCTGCCAACACCCTGGGTTGCCGACCGGAGATTGTTGATCAGGCCTTCAAGGGATGTGCCGGGCATGAGTGCGCGAACAACATCCCAGCCCTCTGCATCGGCTTCACGATCAAATCCGAGAATCTGGCCGCGCATGGACGAGATCATCGGATTGAGGGCACCGGTAAAGACAGATGGCGCCCGGAACCGGACCTCGAAAATCGGTTCCAGCAACACCGGTTGTGCCTTGCTTAATCCTTCGGAGACTCCGCCGCGGCCGGCGATCCTGAAAGCCATGTCCGACGAATCGACCGAATGGTGCTGGCCGTCGTACAGGTTGACCAGCACATCAATGACAGGGAATCCAAGTGGTCCTCGCGCCATGGCCTCTTCGGCACCCAACTGAACGGCGGGAATGTAATTCCTGGGGACCGATCCACCATGAATCGTCTCGGAAAAGGCAAAACCGTCTCCACGCTTGGCAGGCCCAACCGTCAGCTTGACGTCGGCAAACTGTCCCGCGCCCCCTGACTGTTTCTTGTGACGGAAATGTATGTCGGTCTTTTGGGTAATCGTTTCCCGGTAGTGGGCAACGAATGGTCCGGTGTCCGTTTCGACACCGAAGACATCGGACAGTGTCTGCTGGATTCTTCGAAGATGCTGCGATCCCTGGGTGCCGAGAATGACCTGGCCGCTTTCCTGGTCATGAATTACGGTCAGCGACATGTCTTCCGCGGCAATCTTGTGCAGGGCTTCCGAAAGCTTGGCGTCGTCCCGGTCGTTCAACGCGGAAATCGTCCGGTTCCAGAGCGCGGGATACGCCTTGTACCATTCGGGGGATTCGATCTGACCGGTCTCGGAATACAGGCATCCGGCATTCAGATGGTCCGATTTCACGGCCGACGCGACCCCGCCGGCATCGATGGATGTTTTCGCAGCGGGCCTCTCCCCGAACGGCTCGACCAGCCCGCCTATCGAATTTCCACCGACCGTTGCCCCCGAACTCAATTCGTCGGCGAAACTGCGCAACCAGACAAGCTTGCCGACGTGTTTCCGGGTACGGCTCATGAATGCGGATGCAACAACGTCGTTCAGGCGGGACCGGGTGTCACCGGGCTGGGGAGCCTCGTGGCGGAGGGCTTTCATCAACCGGCGGATGCCGTTTCCGGTCGCGGCGGATCCGAAAAAGGCCGGGACCGTCAGGTTCTCGGCAAGCGTCCGGGCGCAGATCCCGTAGACCGCACCCGTTGCGGGCGTCCGATCTTCGATGATTTCCTCGAGAAGCCAGTCATCATGTTCCGAAAGGCTCTCAAGCAGTTCTTCGCGACCCTCTGCCTGCCTGTCCCGAAGGTCATCCGGCACCTCGATGAGTTCGGACGGTTCACCATCGCGATAACGCCAGGCCCGGTCGGACACGAGATCGACCGCGCCGACGACACGTTCACCGTCACGAATGGGAACCTGCCTCAGGATGATCGGACGGTCAGAATAGGATTGAATGGCAGACATGATGCCGCGGGCGTCATGGCGGCACTCGTCGATACGGTTCACGAATAAAAAGCGGGGAACGTTTCCGGCCTCGGCGAGGCGAATCCAGGGAGCAGCAAGGACAGCCTGGTCGGGGTCCGGAGATGCAACGATGACGACCGCATCGGCACAGAGAACGGAATCAAGCGCAGTTTGAGCAAACTCGAGCGATCCCGGGCAGTCCAATGCGACCCAGTCTTCACCGAGGTAGGAAAACTCCGCACAGCGCAGGTCGACAGGCGGTGCGGCAGGCGGCCTCTTGCCTTCGAGCATGGCCATCTGGTCAATGAGTTCGGACTTGCCAGCTGCTGACGGGCCGATGACAGCGATACATCTCGTCATCCTTGATCCTCCTAATCTGGTCATTTCTGATTTCGCGCCGCAATTTCGCGGAATTCCTGTCAGTGTAGGATAAATGATCAGGATTTGAACAGAGGCAACGGCGGAGTCGGGCCACGGAAGCCATGGCAATGCTGGTCCTGTCCAGTATCGTTCCGCGGACCGTCACCGGGCGGGTTCCCGGGTTGCCTCGTCAGCGGCCCTTGTCGGGTTCCGGCAACCTGGACCGCCGTTCGGTCCAATCGCGCACGGATGTCACGGACGGCATGGGAACACATGCCGTTCATACGGTTTCCCTTTTCCTCACGGACTCATCCACGGCAGAGATTTCCGCCTCCGACAGGCCGTAGAGCTCCCGTGCGGCCTCGGCCGAAATATAGCCTCCGGCGAGATCACGCTTGACCTGGGCCGGGTCGCGGTCCCGAGGGTCGCCGTAACCCCCTCCTCCCGGGAAAGCCATCACCACCATTCGCCCGTGCGGTACGAATTGTTTGCCCTTGACCCGCATCGGCGTTCCATCGTCCTGCGCAATTGTCGTCGGTGCGCCGCTCTTTCCGCCACGCCGGCCGCGTGCAGGGTGCCGGCCGCGGTCAAACATTGCCTGGATGTCGAATTCGTGGCCCTCAACCGCCCCCACTTCCATGTATTGGCCGAGGCCACCACGCGTTCGGCCTGCACCGCCGCTGTCCGGCCTGAGTTCCTTGCGCCAGATGATGACGGGCCCGGCATGTTCGGTCGCTTCAATCGGCATGGTCATGACACCGGACGGGAACGCGGTGGCATTGAGTCCATCTTGCCCCGGCCGTGCTCCGGAGCCGCCGGAATTGAACGTCAACACTTCGGACCGCCGCGCTCCTGGTGGAGGGGGTGCGTCGGTGCGTGGACGCAAGGACAGCTGAAAATTGCACAGGCATCCTGCCCCTTCGGCCGGAACCACTCCCGGGATGATCTTGTCCAGGGCGTCGTAAACCGTGTCCGGAACGAAATGCCCGATAATGTGGCGCAGCGCGACAGGTGCAGGATGCGGCGCGTTGACAATCGTGTTTTCCGGCGCGGTGACCTCGAACGGGGCAAGCGATGCCGCATTGTTCGGGATTTCCGGCGCAATGGCGCATTTCAGGGCGTAGCAACAATAGGCCTTGGTGTAGACCAGCGGGCAATTGATCCCCTTTTTGTCCACCCCCGAGGAACCGGCGAAGTCGGTGACGATCCGGTCTTCATGGATGGTCACATTGACCCTGAGCGTTATCGGCACGTCAAATCCGTCAACCGTCATTTCGCCGGCCGCGTTTCGGCGCGGCAGGGCCGCGATGCGCTCGATCGTGGCCCGTCGCGAATTCTCGAGAATGAATTCAGCGATCCCGTCCAGGTCGGCGAGGCCGTACTCCTCCATCATGTCGCCGAGCCGCCGGTGGCCGAATTCGTTGCAGGTCGCGAGGGCGAAGATGTCGCCGATCAGCTGGTCAGGTTCCCTGACATTGCCCCGGATGACCCTGACGAGGGTTTCGTCGACCGCGCCGCGGTTGGCGAACTTCATGATCGGTATGTAGAGGCCTTCCTCGTACACGCTTTGCGCATCCGCCCCGAAACCCCGGCCCCCGATGTCAACGACATGCGCCGTGCAGGCGAGGAAGCCCGCCAGGGCGCCGCCGTGAAACGACGGCGTTACCATCGTGATGTCGTGCAGGTGGCCCGTTCCTTCCCACGGGTCGTTCGTGATGTATATGTCGCCTTCGAACATGTTCTGCCGCCCGATGCGGCGAATGAAGTGACCGACGGAGTCGGCCATTGCGTTCACGTGCCCCGGCGTGCCGGTTACCGCCTGGGCGAGCATGTTGCCGCGTATGTCGTAGACGCCGGCGGAAAGGTCTCCAGCCTCCCGGACAGAAGTGGAAAATGCGGTGCGTACCAAGGCCTGGGCCTGCTCCTCGACAACCGAAATCAGGCGGTTCCACATGACCTGGTACGCGACCCGGGAGTGCTCCTTTCCAGCCACGCCTTACCCTTTCCTGGAAACAACGATGCAGCCGTCCGGCTGGCGAACCGCGATGCCGCCTGAAGGAACGACGGTCGTGGTTTCGGCTTCGGTCACGGCTGCCGGCCCCTCCGCCTGCCGGCCGGTTGCCAGCGTCTCGCGGTGAATAACGGCCGCATCGACGAAACTGGCGGAAACCGGATCGAACAACATCCGTTCACCATCGGTCTTTGCCGCGCTTTCTCCGGGAGTCGTCTCGATTTGATCGACCGGCTCGGGCGGTGTCGACGCATTGACCGACCAGACGGTGATCTCGATGTCCAGCCCGGCGACAGGACGGCCGAACAGCCTGGTGTAGTCATCCTCAAAGCGCGCCCGGAAAGTCCCGTCATCGGGATTCATCGCCTGTCCCCCGGTCAGGACGACCGGGATTTCCCAGCCCTGGCCGGTGTAACGCATGTAGGCCTTGAACGTACTCCGGATTTCGCTGTCTCGGTCACAACTGCGCACGAAGTTCGTGGCTTCTTCCCTCAGTCCCTCGAAGAGCTTGCGGGCCCGCTCGGCGTCGAATTCACTCAGTTTCATGTAGACCGAACGATTGGCCTCGAAACTGAACGGAGCACGCAGAAAGCCGATCGCCGATCCGACACTGGCTCCAGGCGGCACGACGAAACTGCGGATGCCGAGTTTCTCGCACAGCCTTCCGGCGTGAAGCGGTGCCGCTCCACCGAAAGCGATCATGGTGTAATCGCCGATGTCTTCCCCTTTTTCCACGGCGTGGACGCGAGCCGCATTGGCCATGTTCTCGTCAACGACCTCTGTGACGCCAAAGGCTGCCTCGACCGTGTCCATCTTCAGCTTCCGGCCCACATGTTTCTCAAGCGCAGAGTGGGCCAGATCGGGATGCAGCCGGATCGCTCCTCCGGCAAAGTTCCCCGGATCAAGTCTCCCGAGCACGAGATCCGCGTCGGTGACGCCCGGGTGGTTGCCGCCACGGCCATAGCAGGCGGGACCTGGTTCGGACCCGGCGCTCTCCGGCCCAACACGGATCTGCTGCATTGCGTCAACACGGGCCAGCGAACCGCCGCCTGCTCCGATCTCCACCATGTCGATCACCGGGATCGAGACCGGCATGCCGGAGCCCTTCTTGAACCTGTAGGTTCTGGCGACCTCGAACACGCGTGACGTACCCGGTGCCTGGTTCCTGATCAGGCAGATTTTCGCGGTTGTTCCACCCATATCGCAAGATAACGCCTTATCGAGACCGTAACGCGCCGCGATATTGGCTGCAAAGACAGCCCCTCCGGCGGGTCCGCTTTCAACTAGGCGTACCGGAAACGCGGCGCCGTCTTCAATCGACATGATGCCGCCACCGGAGTGAATCAGGAAGGTCCGGCAATTCATGCCTTCTGCACGCAGCCTTCTCTCGAGCCTGCCGAGATAGGAGGCCATCATCGGCTTGATATAGGCATTTGCGACGACGGTATTGAACCGTTCGTATTCCCGCATTTGCGGAGAGACTTCCGACGAGATCGAAACGGACGCCTTCGGCAGCTTCCTGTACAGGACCTCCCGCACGGCCTCCTCGTGCGAAGGGTTGAGATAGGAGTGGATCAGTCCGACCGCGACGCTTTCGAAACCGGCCTCGCCGATCCGGTCAACCACCTCTTCCACTTCGCCGCGGTCAAGCGGGACCATGACCTCGCCCCGCGCGTCGATGCGTTCGGTGACAGTAAAGCGCATCTGCCGGGGCAGAAGCGGTTCGGGCAGGACGAGATTCAGGTCGTATTGCTCGAACCGGCTTTCGGTTCGCATCTCGATCACGTCCCGGAATCCCCGCGTGGTGATCAGGGCTGTCCGGGCTCCGCGCCGTTCGATGAGTGCATTAGTGGCCAATGTCGTTCCGTGAATGGCCTGGCCGATCGACGCGGGCGCGACGCCGGCCCTGGAACAGGCCAGGTGAATTCCTTCGACAATTGCGTCTTCTGGCGCTGAATGAGTGGTCAGCACCTTGGCCGAGAACATCTCGCCATGCCGTTCAAGCACGACATCGGTGAACGTGCCCCCGATATCGACCCCCAGTCGAGTCGCTGTTTTCCCGTCAGACACGATGAACGGCTCCCGCAAGATCTCCGGTCAAGCGGGCGGTTTCCTTCGCCCGAAAGGTCGTTCCGGTCCCAGTGCGTTCCGGACAGATCGTCATCGCATGGTCATTCCTTGCACCGGCTGGGAAAGTACGTCTTACCGAACCCCTTACCATCAATCGAATCAGCGTAAAGGTGGTGAACCGTATCTCCAGGCAGGAAGGGAATGCGTGTTTACTGCCAGGTGGAGTGCCAGCAGCAGCGTGATTGCAAACGGTGCATCCCTTTCTGGTCCGTCATCAAAGATCGGTTCGTTTGCCTGCGGATAGATCCAGCCATGCCAAAATCAGGATACGAACACTTTTTTCACGCGGCGTACGGGATGAAGGACATAGTCCCATACTCCCGTCTCTTGCAGTCGACGGCGGTTCAGTTGTGTCTGGACGGCATCCGGCAACCTGGATTCGATACCGGACCTGACTGCGTCGATGTTCCAAACAGGTTTCCTGGCACAGACCGGTATCGGCTTTTCCACGCCGATTTCATCGGCGATCGCGTGCATGGCTTTTTCAATCGTGGTTTCGTGATCACCGGAAATACGGTTGTCCGACGGCCACTCCGATTGAAATGGTAGCAGGTCAACTCCCGTCGCGACGGCGAGAACAGGCGGTTTTCTCCGTTTCTTGTGTTTGGCGAACCATTCGTTCAAAAGTCTGAATAGCTCGTAGTCCGGCTTGCGCGCTGGCCGGTTCGCGCGCAAAGCCCAGATGACAAGGTCACATTGCGTGAGCTCCGACATCAAGTCATGGTGTCTTTTCCTTGTTGTATCGAATCCGGGAGTGTCGATTAAGTGACACTGGAGGTCATCGATAGAAAATTCGTATGTGGCCAAGCCTTCGGTCGTGGGGGGTGCGTCAATTTCGGGAGGGACCCTGCCGGTCGTCAGGATGTCAACGATGGAAGACTTGCCGGTACTCGTTTGGCCGACCACCAGGATCCGCAGGGGATCCAGCAGCGCGGCGGTTCGCATCAGGTCCTCCAGAGTTTCGTTCAGCCTTTTCTCCAGGAGTTCCGCATCGGAATACTTGAGCCGACCGGAATAAAGATCCACCGCGGCGCTGGCGATTTCCTTCAATAGGCGGCGTTGCAGTTCCGACTGAAACTGGACACCGACATAGTTCCAGTGATCACCGGAAATCCAGCCTTCGATCTCTCGAATGACTGCAACATGAGGATCGGCAATGGCTCTGACGGCCCGGCGGACCTTGTCCAAAACGCTGAATCCGCCCCTGATTTCGTCTCCGTGTTCCCAGACCCAATAAAGAGTGCCGACAGAGACGCTGTCGGAAAGCGGAATGTTGTCACGTATGAACTTGCGATAGCGATTCGCGGCTCTCTCGGTCAGTAGCAAGGCTTCGGGAACCGTGAAGTTCAGGACATCATTGCCATTGTCTGAGAACCTGTTCGCTACTCCCTTGACCACGTCCATAGCCCGGTCCTGCATTTCCGGCCAGGGAACCGGTTCTTTCGTTTTCGTTTCGATGTCATCGCATGTCGCGCGATAAATTTCTCGTTCGCGGTCGGTCCACTCGAGGTTTTCCTCGACGTTTTCGAGCGGAGGCACATCCCGCCGTTTCCGATTTCTTCGAGCCCGGCCGAGGATGATGCGGTGAATCAACAACAAAACGATGACAAATCCGAGGCTTGCCAGCCAGGGAACCAGCCAGTTGTTCTGGAACAACCAAAGGACGCCCACCAACATGAGCACGATGAACGGAGCGGCGAAAACCAGGACGCCCAGGAGAATGTCCAGGCGCAGGAACCAGCCGAACCATCCCCTAGCGCCGGCCATTGCCGGTATTCTTTCCTGTCCGAAACGCCTGTTTGTACAGGGCACGAAGTTCCTCGGGAGACACTTCACGGCCTTCCCGGATCTGAAAAAGGAAATAAGCCGCAGCACGGCCCAAGGCGTAAGTTGCGGTGAAACTTATCGTTCCGGCGGCGAGGGCTCCGACGGTCTGGCCGTAAACGGGAATCAGCTTCCCGAATTGGCGCAATCCGAGATTCAGCCCGTAACGGAGCAACAAGGTGGTCCCGAGGCATGCCTGCAACTGCAGGAGAAGAGGCAATGTCCACTCAACCTCGTAACGCCGACCGAGCGCCACGAGCATGGCACTTTGTGCGGCGATGACCGAGCCCGCTCCAACGATGGGCAAAGTGTCGCTCGCGCCGGCACTGGCGGCGTACCAGAGCACCGTATTCCGGTGGTTGGAAAACTCCTTTCCCTCGGCCGAACTGCGTTCGCGTCTTGCGAGAACAAATGCCGGAACCTTGAGCAGGTCACTGAGAGCATCGACCAGTCTGTCGCGATCCTCCGCGGTTTCTTTCCTCGTGGTCGTCGGGCCGGCGAGTTCGAGTTCGATCCACGGGACTTCCCGACCGAACGCTTCTTTGACCATTTCCTGGACCTGCGCGCGCGCGCGCGAACGCTCACCCTCGTCGGGAACGCAGCCCTTTCCGGTATGGACCAGCAGGATTTCCGTGCCGCGGGCCTTTCTGCTCACCGTCCTCAATACGTCACAAAGTTCTTGCTGGTTAGGATCATCCAGTTTCGCGACCGCCACGACGACGTGACTATGTTCCATGCATTCGCGAATGTCTTCGGCAGGATCATATCCGGTTTCACCAAGCCCGCGTGTATCCAGGAATTTCAACAAGGGTTGGTCTGGAGGATACACGAAAATGTCGGCAGTCCGGGTGCAGGGACGATAGCCGTTTCCGATCTCGATTTCGGAAGCACCGGTGACACATTTGACAATTGACGACTTGCCCGCTGCCGTCTTTCCGAGGAGCCATATCATCGGCACGACCTTTTCTGTTGCCGATTCGACTTCTTTCTGACGGTCGTCCCCGGTTTCCGAAGAAACCTCTTCCCACAAGGACCTCCAGTATCGGTTGATCAAGGTCATTGTGTTTGCAACATGCCCAATTTCGAATAGACCCTTGACGCGCACCAACGATTTGAACGCCAACGGCGAGGTTCAACCGCGAAAATCAAACTTTGTTACAAAGTCGATTTCAGCATGGCAAGTCACCGGCTGAGTATGTTGAGGACGGACGCGTGGGCGATTTCAGGTCGAACACCCGTGCAGGATTGCGCCCATGTAAGTCGAAATTCAGGAGAATGGCCATGAACAGACCGGAGACGGTGTATACGGGCCCTGTACTGTGCACCTTGTCCGCCCGGGAAGCTGTCAGGCTCCTCAAGGCCCGGGAGATCAGGCCCGATGAGCTTCTGGAAGCATCACTCGAACGAATCGAACAGGTCAATCCGGCGGTCAATGCCACCGTCATTCACTGCGAAGGACGTGCACGGGAGTCGATTGCGCGGCTCGACGAGCGAGGCCTGGCCGCTGTGCGCGAGCCCGGCTGGCTCGCGGGCCTGCCTGTGGGAATCAAGGACCTGATCGATGTGGCCGGCCTTCCCAACACCTGCGGCAGCCCGGCGTTGAAAGACAACGTTCCCGATTGCAGCGACGCTCTCATCGACCGGCTTGAAGCAAGAGGTGCAGTCATCGCGGGCAAGACGAACACTCCCGAGTTCGGTGCCGGCGGCAACACGTTCAATGACGTCTTTGGTTTCACCCGCAATCCCTGGAACACCGCGATGAATGCCGGAGGCTCGTCCGGAGGCTCGGCGGTCGCGCTGGCTACCGGGGAGTTCTGGCTTTGCCACGGCTCGGATCTGGCGGGTTCGTTGCGAACGCCGGCAGCGTTCTGCGGCGTCATCGGGTTTCGGCCTTCTCCGGGTCGATGCGGCGGAGGCCCGAAGGACCTTGCGTTCGCGCCCGAAGCTGTCGACGGTCCGATGGCCAGGGACGTCCTGGATACGGCACTTCTCCTGGATGCGATGTGCGGTTACGACCCGCGGCATCCCATAAGCCTGGAGGCGCCAGACGTCCCCTTCCAGGCTGCCGTCAGGGAAAACCCGGGCCGAATTCGCATTGCCTTTGCGGAAGATCTCGGCGGATTCGCTCCAGTTGAAGGCGAGATACGGGAGGTCTTGCGAACATCCCTCGAAAACGTTGCCGATCGAGACTTTGTCGTGGAGGAAGCATGTCCGGACCTGCCTGAGCTCAACGATACCTATTTGACGCTGAGGGGAATGCACTACGGTGCGGTGGCCGACTACCTCCCGGATGAAGCAAAGGCGTACTTCAAGCGAACGCTCCGGGACAACGCCGAATTCGGCCGTAACCTCCAGGCGGCGGACATCTTCCGGGCCTTGAGAAACAAGACGGCGCTCTACGAGATCATGAGGCGGTTCCTGGAAATCCATGACGTTCTGGCCCTGCCGGTCACGGGAATCGCGCCAGGCCCGGTCGAAGTCGAGTATCCCCCGTCCATCGACGGCGTCGAAATGGGAGACTATGTCGAGTGGCTGCGCTTCTCCTTTCTTTCAACCACAACCGGGCTGCCGTCCATCGCGATGCCGGCAGGATTCACCCCGCGGGGTCTGCCGGTCGGCATTCAGTTGATCGGACCGCCAAGAGGAGAAGCGAGATTGCTGCAGGTGGCCCGCGCGGTGGAAGAACGGCTGAACCTGCCGACAGGGCCGATCGACCCACTCGTTTCAGATTGACACAGAGGGCGCCGACAGGCGCCCGATACGGTCAGGCCGACGACTGGACCCGCCCTGTTGCCGCTGCCCGCTTCCAAGCCTCCTCGAACTGAACGCCGACATACATCGGGCCTACCACGATCGACTGGCCAACCGTACGCCTCGGGTTCAGGGAACTGCTGGTGACGTCAGGACTGACGGACCGACACACCTGGAGAGGCGGCAGTGAAAACAGCTATACGGCTGCGGATTTGAATGGAGGAAAGACATGATCACCGTTTACGCGGCGAAGAAAATCATCACGATGGACCGCAACATGCCGGAAGCGACGCATGTTGCGGTTCACGGCGGGCTGGTGCTCGCAGTCGGCGGTCCTGACTGTGCCGACGGTTGGGGCGAAGAGACAAGGCTCGATGACAGATTTGCCGACCGTGTTTTCATGCCGGGTCTGATCGAAGCCCATGCCCATGTCATGGCGGGTGGCGTTTCCCGCTACTGTTATGTCGGGCATTACCCGAGAACCAGTGTCGAGGGCGGTGTCTGGGAGGGCGCAAATTCCAACGATGCCATCGTCGAGAAACTTCGGGAGGTGGCGGTGTCGACGTCCACGAACGCGCCGGTTGTGGGCTGGGGATTTGACCCTTCCTTCGTTGAAGGACCGAGGCTGGATCGCAACCTCCTCGACAAGGTTTCGCGCGAACAGCCGGTGGTTCTCTTCCATTCGAATTTTCATGTCCTGACCGCCAATACCAAGGCCCTTGAACTGGCGAGACTGGAAGCCGGTGCCGATATCGAGGGCTTGTGCGTGGCCGCGGATGGCACGCTCACGGGAGAACTGCAGGAATTCAAGGCAATGACACCGGTCATGGACATGGCGGGACTCTCCGTCTCCGGACTCTCCGATGAACGTTCGGTTCGTGACTACGGTCGACTTGCGCGCAGTTGCGGGGTCACAACGATCGCCGATCTCAGCTCGGACCTGTTCGAGGAGGAAGTCCGGATGCTCCTCGGGGTCACCTCGGAACCGGAGTTTCCGATCCGGTATGCCCCGGTGATGGAAGCGACCGATATTGATCCCGAAGAAGCTGCGGCGAGGGCAAAGGCGCTCGGGAAGAGGTCGACGTCCAGACTGTTCCTGGGCAGTGCCAAGCTGTTCACCGACGGCACCATCCAGGGCAGGACAGCGAAACTCAAGCCGCCCGGCTACATGACCGGGCGCGACAACGGCATCTGGAACATGGACATGGACGACTTTCGGAGATCGGTCCGAGTCCTCCATGAAGCAGGGGTCAAGATCCATATTCATGCCAACGGGGACGAGGCAACCGAAGAGTCGATTCGGGCGTTCGAGGCGGCCATGCTTGCCTGCCCGAATCCGGACCTCCGCCACACGCTCGAGCACGCCCAGCTTGCCGGTATCGACCAGTTCAAGCGAATGCGGGCCCTTGGCCTGACCGTGAATCTCTTTGCCAATCATTTGCATTATTTCGGTGATGTTCACTGGACCGGCACCGTTGGCCCGGACAGGGCCCGAAGGATGAATGCCTGTGCTGATGCGTGGCGGGTTTTCGACGGGGATTTTGCCATTCACTCCGACGCTCCGGTAACGCCGCTCGCGCCGCTCAAGACGGCGTGGTGCGCGGTCAATCGGCAGACAGAGTCGGGCAGGAGACTGGGAAATTCACAACAACTCACCGTCCCGCAGGCTCTCCACTGCATCACGATGGGTGCGGCATATGTCCTCAAACTCGACGATCGTGTCGGTTCGATCCAATGCGGTAAACAGGCGGATTTCTGTGTGCTCGGTGCCGACCCGCTTGAAGTCGATCCAGGCGAACTGGATTCGGTGCCCGTTATCGCGACAATTCTCGGGGGCGAGATCACGCGATAGCGTGCGGGCGCATTCGAAGCCCGTGCGATCGTCGAACCGAAGCTTTGGTGAACCCGAAAAGAAGTCCGGTCGGAACAATGGCGGGACGGGGTAAAGCCTCGGTTTGCAACTTTCGAACCGACACTGCCCGAAGGTCAAAGACTTGCGAAGTTGAAAAATGGGTGCACGCTCGCCGACGTTCTTCGCGCCGGAATCCCTGAAAGCCGTTCCTGTGCGAGCATCAGAAAACGTAGCGTAATGAGTTCAGCAGCCGCAATTGCCTTTCCGCAGCACCGGCGGATTGGGCGCGGTTTCCCTGGGCGCCTGGCGGAGCTGCGATCCATGATTACCGGCCCGGAAGCCCTGTCACCGCTGCAGACGGCGACATTGAGGGTGTCGATCGTGCACAGATGGAGGAGGCTGATCCTGAAAGCGCCGACGCTTCCCGATCACGTTTTCCCTGACGGCTGGGAGGTGAATCCTGCAGGAGCCACGTGACGGGACTGATGTCCCTGCTTTGCAGGCCAACGCAGGCGATTCTCGAAAGCGAAGCCGGACGCGGGGATACGGAATCCGGCACACCGTCGATCTCGCACGGAACCCGTTCATTTTCCCGAGACCGTGCCGATGGCCATACTGACCGGTAGACGCAAGTACGGGATACGGCAGCCGGCGGTGGCGCCTGACCAGCAAGGATCGAAACTGACCGTGCAGTTGCAGGCGATGTATCAGGCGTCGTTGCGGAAGAAGCTGCGACATGGACTGCGAATTCGGAACTGGCACAGGACACTGATTCGGTTTGAGGCTATGCTTGAATCATCGAATCGACGGAGACTGATCATGGGCGCTCCACGGACGGCAATGGCGAACAAGTTCGGCACGGCAATGCGCAACGGCGCAGGTTTGTGACCTCTCCTGGACCTGAGGATCTCACCGCATGAAAGTCGACGGACGGCATTACCGGTCAATCTGGCGCGACCAGGAGACGGACCGCGTGAGGATCATCGACCAGAGGTGGCTTCCGCACGAGTTTCGAATTGCCGAGCTCGACTCCCTCGACGCGTTTGCTACCGCGATTCGTGACATGTGGGTTCGGGGCGCACCGCTGATCGGTGCCACTGCGGCTTATGGAATCGCTGTGCACATGACCTCCGATGCGCGCGACGCGGCCCTCGAGGAAGCGGGGAAAGTCCTGTTCGAAACCCGGCCGACCGCGGTCAACCTTCGCTGGGCACTCGATCGGTGTGCCACGACACTCGAGCCGCTGCCGGAACGTGAGCGTGCCGGGGCGGCAATGCAGCTCGCTGACGAGATTGCCGACGAGGACATCGAAATCAATCGAAAGATCGGCGTGCACGGACTTGAGATCATCAGGCAGATTGCCCGCACGCGGCCTGACGGCGAACCCGTGCGCGTGCTGACCCACTGTAACGCCGGCTGGATTGCGACGGTGGACTGGGGTACCGCGACAAGCCCGATGTACCAGGCGCACGATGCCGGCATACCGGTGCATGTCTGGGTCGACGAAACCCGGCCCCGAAACCAGGGTGCACTGACGTCATGGGAACTCGGAAGCCACGGAATCAGCCACAGCTACATCGTGGACAATGCCGGGGGACACCTGATGCAGCGCGGACTCGTTGACCTGGTCGTCACTGGGACCGACAGGACGACTGCCGACGGAGATGTCTGCAACAAGATCGGAACCTATCTCAAGGCGCTGGCAGCACACGACAACGGAGTCCCGTTTTATGTCGCGCTCCCGTCCCCCACGATCGACTGGACCGCACGCGACGGAGTGCAGGAGATTCCGATCGAGGAGCGTGATGGCTCCGAGGCCACCCATGTCATGGGCCTGAGCGCAGACGGTTCACTGGGCTCGGTGCAGGTGTCGCCCAAAGGCGCCGAAAGCGCCAACCCTGCCTTCGATGTGACGCCCGGCAGGCTGGTTTCGGGGCTGATTACCGAGCGTGGAGTTTGCGAAGCGACCAGAACGGGGCTTGCACGCCTGTTTCCGGAATTCGTCGCGTCCTGACACGTCTCCGTCGGAGACGGTTACGGACAGATCCGGGTCATACATCGGGCCCGGCCCGAATCTGTCCGGTCACCGGTCCGCCGCGACGGCAGTGGACCGGTAGCCGCCTGGTTCGCGTGAATCCCCGTTTTCCCGGACAGCCTAATCGAGACGGAAAGGCGGATAACGGTCGGTAACCAGCCAGATTGCATAGGCCGAAACCCGAACCCACCACCGCAAGACACCGACGACGTAATCGAACAGCGGCCTGGGAAAACGGCCGGTAAACAGGATCGCGAACCATGCGATCACGAACACGACAATCACCCCGACCATCAGGACCACCAGGACCAGGAAGTGCGGTATGGCAAGGAACCACTTGACCAGCGGCATCCAGCGGTTGAGGCCGTTTGCCGCATCCGGATAGTCGATCTCGAGATGATAGGTCTGTTCGTCAACAGTCGAAGGGTAGCGGTCGGTCAGGAGAAGCGCGTAGCACGCTATTCGACCACCAAATCGAACGAGCTCCCGCAGGAATTCGAACCACCAGCGCGGATAACGCTGTCGAAAGACAATCATCAGAACGGTTGCGGCGAAAAGCCCGCCGAACGATCCTGCCATCGCGCCGGAAGCATCGTCCGGGCTTACGAGCAAGGCAAAGACAATCGCAATCGGAATGACCAGGATCGGCCGAAACAGGGTCGTGATCCGATCAAGTTGTTCGGGGTAGTCGACCTCGAGGCGGGCGGGATAGTTGTCGTCGTTCATCGGTTGAATATCCTCGTTTGGCAACGGGCAGGGCTGCGGCCATCACGAACCGGCTCCGTGGCGAAACCACGGGACGAGAGCTTCTGCGACTGACGATCCGGCCGGTCCCCGGCCATGGTGCCCCGCTGGATTGGTGTCATAACCAGCCTTCGCCTTTCAGGTCACGCATGAAGGTCCGGCTTACGGGTACGATCGAATCGTTCGACAATTTGAGAAAGAGCCGGCCACCCTTCCGCATGGTCCCGGTTACCGCGCGACGGGCGACCCAATGCGACCGGTGGACCTGGCGGCCGTCCGCGCCGTCAAGCTCTCTCATCGCGTCGCGAAAACGCAACAGGACCATGTCTTTCCCGCGATCGGTATGAACCTCGACATAATGATCCTGCATGCGCAAGTGCAGGATTTCCTTCCCCAGATGGCTTGGCAAACGGGAAAGAAACTCGGGATGTGCGTGCGGCTCACCGCCGGGCAGCGCGTCTGAAATGGCTGCCGAAGCGCCGGGGCCCGATGGCTCGGGAGCCCGATACGGATCCTCGAGCAGGCGGTAGGACAGGAATGCGAGGACGAAAAAGACAAGAACGACGCACGAATACACGTAGGCGACGCTTCTCGCGGATTCGATCGGTTCGGCCATCCAGGCTTCGAGTGCGAGGATGAGACCGGTGCCCGGCACTGCACAAGCCAGCGTCGCGACGGCCGCGGCCGGCAGATACCCCCTCAGCGTACGAAACCTGTCACCAAGACTGTAGGGAAAGACAATCACTGCAAGCGCCCAGTTGGGGACGATCGCCAGTGTCCAGTAAATGACAAGCTCGACTGCCGTCAGGCGGCCCGAAGTTCCGAACGGGCCAAGATAGGAAAACACCGCCACGGCTACCCCGACGCCAAGAACATGGCGGCGAAACCTCGGATTTCGTGTCAGTTCACGTATCGTCAAATTCAGGCCCTGGTCCATTCGCGAAAGATTCGGCCGGTTTGCGAAATCCGGGTTGCCGCCTGTTCAGGCGTCACAGAGGACTTGGAAATCCGCCGCCCTGATACCTGCATCCGGCGGCCATGCTAACGACAGGAAAAAGGAGATTCAACGTGAGCAAAACAGCAGGAATCACAGCGGTGGCAATTGCCGTCATGGTTTCGGGTCCTGGCGTGGAGCCCGCCTCGGCTGGCGACATCACGATCGAGCTTCAAGGTCTTCGCAACGAGTCGGGCCGTGTCTATCTCGCTCTGTTCTCACCGGACAAGGGAGTGCCGTTTCCGGAAGAAGAGGGAATGATCCTCGGCGGATGGCGGCTGGCAAGCACGAAGACACTGGCAGTGACCTATCATGGACTTCCGGACGGAAAATACGCTGTTACCGCGTTCCATGACGAGAATGGCAATGGCGAGTTGGACTTCAATGTTCTCGGCATTCCGACCGAGGGATACGGGTTCTCGAACGATGCTGCCGGGTTCATGGGTCCGCCGAAGTTTGACCAGGCGGCGGTAACCGTCGGCAAGAAAGCCGGTTCGACCACGCTGACCATGAGATACTGAGGAGGTTACGACATGAATCGCAGACAGTTCGTCGCGGCATCGACCGCCGCTGGTATCGCGCAGATTCTGGGGGCGCCGGCAACTGGCTCCGCAGGACAAGAGGTATCGGGCTGGGGCAAGGATTTTGGCGAGAAGCTGGCCCGTGATTCCCGGTTGCTGGGATGGTCGACGCCGCAATCGGATCGGCTCGAAAGTATCGCGCTCGAAATCGAAGGCAATTTGCCTGAAGGCCTGAGAGGTGTCTTCCGGCGCAACGGGCCGGCCGCCCACAGCAGGCACGGACACCACTACCGGCACTGGTTCGACGGTGATGGCATGATCCAGGAGTTCCGGTTTTCCGATGCCGGGCTGTCGCACCGCGGTCGCATGATCGCGACACCCAAGATTGTCCGCGAGGATGCTGCCGGCAGTAGGCTTTTCCCCGGGTTTGCAACGCCCGTCGAAGGTATGGCGTCCATGCGCGGCCCGGACGACATGAACGCGGCCAACATTTCCGTGATCGATCACCATGGCGAGCTGATGGCGCTCTGGGAAGGTGGTTCTGCGAGCGTCCTCGAACGCGAGACGCTGGACTGGAAACACTTCAAGTCCTGGGGAGGCGACTGGAAGGGGACGCCGTTTACCGCCCACCCGAAAGTCGAGGCCGATGGTACCCTGTGGGCATTCGGGTACGCGATGCATCCGTCGTCCGTTCTCATTCTCTACCACGTTTCCGGCTCCGGCGGGCTGATCAAGGCCGCGGTGATTCCGGAAAGACACCTGGGCATGGTGCATGACTTCGTGGTCACCTCCCGACACCTTGTTCTCGTGATCCCTCCGTTCGAGTTCGACCTCGGGAGGGGAGGGTCGTTTCTCGACTCCCATGTCTGGAGACCGGAACTCGGATCAAGGGCTTTGGTGGTGTCTAAGGATGATTTCGATGACAGGCGATGGGTTCAATTGCCCGCCGGGTTCGGGTTCCACCATGGCAATGGCTGGGAGGATTCCTCGGGAAACATCCATTTCGATCACTGCATCTCGAAAGACGTGAGCCTTGTCGACGATGCATTTCGCCACATCATGCGCGGCGAGTTCCGCCATGCGGACGCGCCCCGTTACACGGAGTTTGTCCTGCATGCCGACGGACGGGTAGATATCGAAGAGAGTCGTGAACCTGCGGAGTTCCCGCAGATCGCCGGGCGTCTTGTCGGGCTCCGGAATCGTTTCGTCTTCACCCTGGGGCCAGGCGAAGGACTCGAATGGATACCGCGAACTCTCGACCGGCGCGATCACCGGACCGGTGTCAAGGAATCATACGACTTCGGTGACGACCGCGTACCCGAAGAACATGTCTTCGTGCCGTTTCCCGAGGGGTCGGCCGAAGATGACGGCTGGCTGGTCGGAACGTTTCTCGCGCACAGGCGGGGTATCAGCGGCGTCACCGTCTTTGACGCCAGGGGAATCTCCGATGGCCCCATTGCGACGGCGTGGCTACCGTACCCGATCCCGCTCGGTTTTCACGGCCAGTTCAGCTCCACCTGATCGTCGTCAGGGGCTGCCGGAGCGTGCATATCGAGGTGGACAAGACCGCCATCGAAACGGTACTCGACCCGGACGAATGGAGGAGGAGAGGCCATGGGGGCACCAGCGATTCCGCCCGCGCTGTTCGGTTTCCTGCTTGAGCTCAAGGAAAACAATGACCGGGCATGGTTCGAAGCGAATCGGGAGCGTTATGAGATCGAGGTGCGAGACCCGATGCTGCATTTCATCGCGGCCTTTGCCGAGCCTTTGGCTGCGATCAGCCCGCATTTCCGCGCGGACCCGAGGCCGAACGGTGGCTCGCTGTTCCGCATCTACCGCGACACCCGCTTTTCACGGGACAAGACGCCCTACAAGACCAACGTCGGTGCGCATTTCCGTCATTTTGCCGGCAAGGATGCGCACGCGCCGGGCTTCTACCTGCACCTGGAGCCGGGACGATGTTTCGCCGGCGTCGGCGTATGGCGTCCGGGCGGCGAGGCGGTTGGGCGCATCCGTGATGCCATGGTCGCTCGGCCCGCCGTGTGGCAGCGCGTCACCGGCGGCGCCTTCGGCAAGACGTTCTCCATGCACGGAGAATCCCTGAAGCGCCCGCCGCGCGGCTACGACGAAGGCCACCCGCTGATCAAGGACCTGAAGCGCAAGGACTTCATCGCAATTTTGGAGTTACGGGAGTCCGAGGCCGTCAAGCCAGAATTCCTTGATCAATTCGCCGGCATCGCCCGCACGGGCGGCCCCTTCGTCCGCTTCCTGTCCGAGGCCGTCGGCGTCCCGTTCTGAGTCGGAGGTCTTGCTGGCCACCGGGCGGCTTGCCAGCCATTGACTTTGAAGGTGTACTCCCCGCACGCAATTCGGCGGCAATCCGCTCCTCCCGGCCGATCCGTCAACTCGGCCGCCCTGGGGCTGAATGCTGTGCTTCGTCAGGTCGCTCCCGACGAAGCTGACTTGCTCAATGGACGCTTTCTCCTCTTGCCCGTGACGTTGATGCCAACTCCACCTTGGCATGATTCGATGCCGTTTGGAGGAGGCTTCCTTTCTATTCGAAAGATTTGATTTAATGCGGCGAATGGTGGTTAATCTTGCGGACCGATTCGGAGCGGACGCTTGGAGATCCTCCAACTCATCGTCAGCGGGCTTGCCAATGGCTGCGTCTATGGCCTGATCGCGCTCGGCTTCGTGCTGATCTACAAGGCCACCGAGCAGGTCAATTTCGCTCAGGGAGACATGGTGATGCTGGGCGCCTTCATCGCGCTCGCGCTCGGCAACGACTCCCATGTCGGCGCGCCGTTCTGGGCCGCCTGCGCCGGTGCGATTCTCGCCATGGCGGCCATCGGATGGCTTCTCGAACGGGTCGTGTTGCGCCACGTCTTTGGCCAGCCGCAGATCGCGGTGATGATCCTGACGATCGCCATCGGCTTCGTGCTGCGATTCGTCGCCGGCGCCGTCTGGGGTCACGACCCGCAGGCACTGGAAAGCCCGGCCGCCGGGGTCAATTTCCGCTTCGGCGGGCTGATCCTCGGGCTCGACGAGATCGCGACCATCGCGGTCACGGTTCTTCTGACCGGCCTGCTCTTCCTGTTCTTCGCCCGCACCCGCCTCGGGATCGCCATGCAGGCGTCGAGCCAGAACCAGCTCGCGGCCTATTACATGGGAATCCCGGTGAAGCGGATTCACGGGCTGACCTGGGCGCTTGCGGGTGCGACGGCGGCGGTGGCGGGGCTCCTGTTCGCGTCCAAGGGCTCGATCGATCCGAGTACCGGGTTCTTGGGCATCAAGGCGTTCGCCGCGGCGGTGATCGGCGGCTTCGGATCGCTGCCCGGGGCGCTGGCGGGCGGACTGATCGTCGGGCTGATCGAGCCCTTCGCGAGCCGCTACGTCTCTGCCGGATACGCGCAGATCGCGCCCTACGCGGTGATGATCCTGGTGTTGATCGTCCGCCCGCACGGCATCATGGCACAGGTCGGCGCGAAGAAGGTGTGAAACGGTGCGGGTCCAGTTCAAGACCGAATATGACCAGGACATCCGCCTGTTCACGGACGCGCGCGAGGCCTTGCGCTACGCGATGCTTCTCGCCATCGCCGCAGCGCTTCCGTTCCTGCTCGACGACTTCCTGCTCGGCGAGGCGACCAACGTCCTGATCTGGGCCATCGCCGGGATGGGGCTGATGGTGCTGACCGGCCATGCCGGGCAGCCGAGCCTGGGCCATGCCGCCTTCCTTGCCGCGGGCTGCTACGCCAACGCCATATTGATGGGACGGTTCGACCTGCCCTTCCTGCTCGCTTTTCCTCTCGCCGGGCTGATCACGGGGCTGGTCGGCGTGCTGGTCGCCATACCCGCGCTCCGGCTGCACGGCATCTATCTCGCCATCGCCACCCTGGCGCTCTCGATCCTGACCGAGGACATCATCGTACTCGCCGAGCCCTGGACCGGCGGCATCGCGGGCATGACCGCGCCGACCATCTCCATCGCCGGGGTGGAGGTGGACCGGCTGGCTTCGCCCGGCCTGTTCTACTGGCTCTGCCTCGCCGTCGCGGTCACCGTGACGCTGGGCTACCGCAACCTCCTGCGCGCTCCGCTCGGTCGGGCTTTCCTCGCAGTCCGCGATTCCGAGATCTCGGCCCAGGCAATGGGCGTGAGCCTCGCCGGGACCAAGACCGCCGCCTTCGGGCTTTCCTGCATGGTCACGGGATGGGCCGGCGCGCTGATGGGGCAATTCTTCTACACCTTCAACCACGAGGTCTTCACCGTGGTGATCTCGATCCAGCTTCTTCTGATGATCGTGATCGGCGGGCTGGGCTCGATACAGGGCGCCTATTACGGTGCCGCCGTGGTCGGGATCATCCCGCAGGCGATCAACGTCGCGCGCGACGGGGTCGCGGAGGTTTTCGGCGGCGGAGGCGTCGCCATACCCGGCCTTGAGACCGGAATTTTCGGGCTGATCCTGATAGGCTTCATCCTTTTCGAGCCGCTCGGAATCCACGGGCGGATCGACAAGTGGAGACTCTACTTCGAGCTCTTTCCGTTCTACCGCCGCGACATGTTCCGCCGGCAGAAGAACTATCTGAAGACCGAGCGGCTGAGATGAGGTTCCTGGACATCCGCGACGTTACCGTCCGTTTCGACGGCGTCACCGCGCTGGAAGGGGTCTCCTGCGCAGTGGAGCAAGGCGAGATCTTCGCCATCGTCGGCCCCAACGGCGCCGGCAAGTCGACGCTGTTCAACCTGATCTCGCGCTTCTGCGAACCCGCCTCCGGCGATGTCCTCTTCGAAGGTGCGAGCATTCTTGGGCATTCGCCCCCCGGCATCGCCGCGCTCGGTATCGCGCGGACGTTTCAGAACATCGAGCTCTTCGAACGCTCGACGGTGCTCCAGAACCTGCTGATCGGGCGCCACACGCGCCGCCGCGCGGCCATCCCGTCGCAGCTCGTCTTCGCCCCCTCTGTCCGGCGCGAGGAGATCGCGCATCGCGGCGCCGTCGAGCGGATCGTCGATTTCCTCGACCTCCAGCCCTACCGGGAGAAGATCATCGCGGGTCTTCCCTACGGCGTCCGCAAAGTGGTGGAGATCGGCCGCGCACTCGCCATGGAGCCAAGGTTGATCCTCCTCGACGAGCCGGCATCCGGGCTCTCGGTGGAGGAGGCCGGGGACCTGCGGTTCTGGATCGACGACATTCGGCGGCGGATCGGCGTGACGGTGCTGATGGTCGAGCACAACATGAGCCTGGTCTCGGCAGTGTCGGACCGGGTGATGGTGCTGGCGGACGGGCACCCGATTGCGCTTGGCACCCCGGCCGAAGTGCAGGCGGAACCGGGCGTCGTCGAGGCCTATCTCGGCGCGGACATGGCGGTGCCATGACCGACGCCATGCTCGAAGTTCGCAACCTGGAATGCTTCTACGGCCCGATCATGGCGATCCGCGGCGTGAGCCTCGATGTCCGCGCGGGGAGCACGGTCGCGGTGCTCGGCGCCAACGGGGCCGGCAAGACGACGCTGCTGCGCACCATCTCCGGCATCATTGATCCGGAGATGGGCGAGATCCGGTTGGCTGGCGAACCCATCGTCCGCGGCGCGCCCGACCGCATCGTCCGCAAGGGGCTGGTCCACGTGCCCGAGGGGCGGGAGGTGTTCCCGCTGCTGAGCGTCGCGGATAACCTCGCGATGGGCGCCTATACCCGCCGGGATACGGACGTGGCCGGCGACATGGATTCGGTCTTCGCCTATTTCCCGATCCTGAAGCGGCAGCTTCGCCAGCCCGCCGGTACGCTGTCGGGCGGCGAGCAGCAGATGCTGGCGATCGCCCGCGGGCTGATGGCGCGGCCCAGGATCATGCTGCTCGACGAGCCTTCGCTGGGCCTTTCGCCCATCATGGTGCGCGACATATTCGCAATCATCCGCCGGCTGAACCAGGAGCGCGGCGTCACCATGCTGCTGGTCGAACAGAACGCCAGGATGGCGCTGGAGGTCGCCGATTTCGGCTATGTGATGGAGACCGGGCAAGTGGTCATGGAGGGGTCCGCCGAACGCCTGGTCGGGAGCCCGGACATCCAGGAATTCTATCTCGGCGCGCGGCGGGCGGGCCCGCTCGCCGATCGCCGCTGGAAGCGCAGGAAGACATGGCGATCGTAGACCTGGCCAAGCGCGCATCGCCGCAGCAAGCCGGCAAGCCGCGGGGAAGCGCGGATGGCACCGCGCCCCATGTCATCGACGGCTGCGACACGCTGGCCAAGCTGTTCCTCGAACGCTGCCGGTCTCTCGGGCCGCGCACCGCCCACCGGGAGAAGACGCTCGGCGTCTGGAAGAGCCATTCCTGGTCGGACTTTCTCGAGGCCGCGCGGGCGATCGGCGTCGGCCTCTCCGCGCTCGGGCTCGAGCGGGGCGCGGTGGTCTCGATCCTCTCGGAAGACAACAAGGAATGGATTTACGCCGATCTCGGCGTCCAGTGCATGGGCGGAATCGTCTCGGGCATTTACCCGACAGACAGCGCGGAACAGTTGGCGTTCCTGCTCGGCAACGCGGAAAGCCGTTTCCTGATCGCCGAGAACGCCGAACAACTGGAAAAATTCCTGCAAATCCGCGACCGGGTTCCCGGAGTGCGGAAATGCATACTGCTCGATCGCGAGGGGCTGCACGATTTCGCCGACGAGCAGGTCCTGTTTCTCGACGAACTCTACGAGATCGGACATGAGGAGCATCGGCGCGATCCCGGCCGGTTCGAGCGCGAGGCGCGAGCCTCGCGCCCCGGCGACACCGCGGTCCTGATTTATACCTCGGGCACCACCGGCCGGCCGAAAGGCGCGATGATCTCGCACGAGAACATCGTCTGCTCGGCAAGCACCGTCCTCGGCGCGCTGCCGACGCGCGAGGGGGACGAGCAGCTCTGCTTCCTGCCGCTCTGTCACGTCCTCGAGAGGTTGATCTCGGTGTTTGTCCCGATCGCGGCGAAAACGGTGGTGAACTTCGCCGAGAGCGTCGAGACCGTGTTCGACAATCTTCGCGAGGTCTCGCCGGCGACGTTCACCGCTGTCCCCCGGATCTGGGAAAAGATCCATTCCCGGGTCACGGTGATGGCCGGGGAGGCGACGCCGGCCGGCCGCTGGGCCTGGCGCCTAGCGCTCGCCTGCGGCATGGAACGTGCCGGATACAGGCTGGAAGGGCGGCCGGTTCCTGCCCTGCTGGAAGCGCGTTTCCGGCTCTGGGACCGCCTGGTGCTGGCCAATCTCCGGCGCATGACCGGCCTCGACGGCGCCCGCTACATCGCCTCGGGCGCCGCGCCGATATCGCCCGAACTGGTGAAATGGTACTGGGCGGTCGGGCTCGTCATGCTCGAAGGCTACGGCCAGACCGAGAGCACGGGCGTGGTGTCGGTCAACCTGCCGGGACGCAACAGGCTGGGCTCGATCGGTCCGGCGGTGCCGGGTGTGGAGATGAAGATCGGCGCCGACGGTGAAATCCTGGCGCGCGGACCGCAGGTCTTCAAGGGATACTGGAAGGCGCCGGCGCTGACCGCAAAGACCGTGCGCGACGGCTGGCTGCATACCGGCGACGTCGGGCGCCTCGACGATGACGGGTTCTTCTGGATCACCGGACGCATCAAGGACATCATCATCACCGCCGGCGGCAAGAACGTCAGCCCGGCCGCGATCGAGAACCGGCTGAAATTTTCGCCCCATGTCTCGGACGCGATGGTGGTAGGCGACCGGCGGCGCTATCTGACGGCGCTGGTCGTGATCAATCCGGAAAACGTGGAGAAATTCGCGCAGGAGAACCGTGTACCCTTCTCCGACTTCGCCTCGCTCTGCGCGGCGCGACCGGTGCGGGAGCTGATCCGCGGCGAGGTCGAGGCGGTTAACGCGGATTTGGCGCCGGCGGAGCAGATCAAGGATTTCCGTTTGATCGACATACTCCTGACGGCGGAGGACGATGAGATGACGCCTACGATGAAACTCCGGCGCGGCCAGGTTGAGCGGAAGCACAGCGCCTTGATCGAGCAAATGTATTGAGCGGAAAAGGAGATCCGAAATGAAAGTTTGGAAAATAATTGCCCTTGCGGCGTTCGCGGCGACTCCCGCCCTGGCCGATCAGGGCGTCGGCGACGGAGAAGTCGTCATCGGTTCGGTCAGTGACCTGTCCGGACCCTTCGCCGCCTTCGGGGCGCCGTCCATCAAGGCCGCACAGATGCATTTCAACGAGGTGAACGCGACCGGCGGCATTCACGGCCGCAAGATCCGCTTCGTCGTGGAAGACAGCAGCTACCAGATGCCGAAAGCGCTGCAGGGCTACAACAAGCTCGTCAACCGGGACAAGGTGTTCGCGATGCTGCTGTCTCTGGGCACGCCTATGAACATCGCCGGGTTCAAGCTGACGACCCCGAAGGATATTCCGAACGTCTTTCCCATGACGCTGGCCCGTCAGATGCTGAGCGAACCCACCAGGCTTCGTTTCGCCGGCGCCGCCTTCTATTACGACGAACTCCGGCAAGCTGCGCGCTACATGGCCAGGAACCACGGCGTGTCGAAGCTCTGCGCCATGTACATCCCGACCGATTTCGGCAAGGAGATAAAGGCCGCCCTGGTCGACGAGGGCGGCGCCAACGCCGCCATGACCTACGTCGCGGATACGGCGCACAAGCCGGACGAGGCGGATTTCATCGGCTCCCTGCAAAAGCTGAATGCGGCGGGGTGCGGGATGATCGGCCTGGCGCTCACGATTCGCCAGACCATCACCGTCATGGGCACGGCCAAGAAGCTCGGTCTGACCCACATCAAGTTCGTCGGATCGTCGGGCGCGTTTCACACCGTGGTCGCCGAGGTGCCGGGAGGCATCACGGAGGGGATGTACGCCGCCGCGGCCTGGTCGGATCTCGCGGCACGGGCCGACCGCAAGGAGCCGGCAGCCTTCATCGCAGCCTACGAGAAGGCTTACGGGGAATTCCCCGGGACCGGGGCGCTGCTGGGATATGCCGGCGCGATTACCTTCACGATGGCGCTGGAGAAGGCGGGTCGAGACCTTACCGTCGACAGCTTCCTGAAGGCGATGGAAAGCCTCGACTACTACGATCCGTATCTGGACACCCGGGTCTCGTACTCGGCGGACGATCATCAGGGGGCCGAAACGATCATCCTCTCCGTGGTCGAGGGCGGTGCATGGAAGGAGCTGGCGCGCTTCGAGTGACGCCCCGGAGCCAGGGCGTGTCCGTTACATGGAATCGCCGGGCAGCCCCGGGCGGGAGTTGAAATCGCCCAGGGTGACGGAGGGCATGCTCCCGGCCGGGCGGATGTCTGCCCATGCCCTCCAGTACAAAGTTCTAACGGACCGGATCGCGATCTTCCGGTACGCTGCTGACGCCTTTTGGAATGAGGAGACAGACAGCGTCTCCCTCGCTACCGAGCAACCTCGAAGGGCAGTTTCGGTTCAAACGAATCGGACATTGCCCCGAAGTCCCAGAAACACCGCGCTGCGGGCCACGGTACACTTGTGCAACGCTGCGCGATTGGTGCCCGGTGGGTCGTCACTTTCGGCGGCCAGGATCGCCGGACCCCTCGGTTCACAGGGTATGCGGCTGAGGAATGCGCAGCTGGGGCCATGACCTCGACCTCAGCGGCGGGCAGTTGGTTTGCGAACCCGCTCCCCGGCAGCCGGGATTCCGCACTGCCGAACTCGATCAGCAACACGCGTAACACCAGGTCGCGCGCATGAATCGTTCCGAGGCCGAGGTCAGCGCGGAATCGGTGCCGCGGCGACAGCGAGATTTCGGTCGTCTTTGCGGCCGCAAGCGATGGGGACCGTCCCGACGCCAATGCAGGCGTTTGCGCTGTTCGTGCAGGTCGCGTCGGATCGGCCGGGGGCAGTGCGACCGGGAGAATTGAACCCGATTTGCCTGCCCTATTCCAAAAAAGGTGCGATCGGGACCGGGCGGTTCCCGGCCCGGGATTTGCGAATACCCGGCTGTATCGGGATTAGCCCGGCGAAATGCCGCGCAATCTTTCAGAACGTCGCCGCAAGAGCTCGATCGTCGTCAGAAGAAGAATCGAGATCGAGACGAGGACCGTCGCAACGGCCAGGATGGTTGGGCTGATCTGTTCACGAAGCCCGTTGAACATCTCCCACGGCAGGGTCTTCAATCCGGCCGAGCCGACAAACAGGACAACGACCACCTCGTCAAACGACGTGATGAAGGCAAACAGCGCACCGGAAATCACGCCGGGCAGAATGAGCGGCATCTGGACCTTGAAGAACGTCCGGACCGGTCCCGCCCCGAGACTGGCCGCGGCGTAGACCAGGCTTCTGTCGAAGCCGACCAGCGTTGCCGTCACGGTGATGATGACGAATGGAATCCCGAGAGCGGCGTGGGCCAGGACGACGCCAACATAGGTACCCTGCAAGCCGACGCGCGAATAGAAAAAATACATCCCCGCTGCCGAAATGATCAGTGGCACGATCATCGGTGATATCAGTACGGCCATGATCGCCCGCCTGAACGGGACATGGCTCTGGCTCAGGCCGATCGCGGCCAATGTTCCGAAGGACACCGCGACCAGCGTCGCGACCGGGGCGATCCGGAAGGAATTGTACAATGCGACCTGCCAGTCGGGATTGGTGAAGAAGTCGTCATAGTGCCGCAGAGAGAAGCCGGCAGGATCAAGGGACAGCATCTCGGGGGAGAAGGTGAAATAGTCTCCCGCATTGAAGCTGAGAGGCAGGATGACAAGGATCGGGAAGATCAGGAACACGAACACCAGAACGCAGATTACCCGGAAGGCAATGTTCCAGGCCTTCTCGAAAGGCGACGCGTATGGTGGCAGGCGCGCCATGACTAGCCCAGTTTGACGTTGTCGATGCCGACGACCCGGTCATAGGTCCAGTAGAGAATCAGGACGGCGGCCAGGAGAATCGTTCCGAGTGCGGCACCGAGTCCCCAGTTGAGCGACGACGAAATGTGATAGGCAATGCGGTTCGAAATGAACGTGCCCTTGGTTCCTCCGACGAGTTCCGGGGTGATGTAGTACCCGATCGCGAGAATGAAGACGAGGATCGAACCGGCGCCGATTCCGGGCATGCTCAGCGGAAAATAGATGCGCCTGAACGCCGTCCACGGCGTAGCTCCGAGCGATCGTCCCGCGCGCACGTATGAAGGAGGAATTGTTTTCATGACCGCGAACATCGGCAGGATCATGAATGGCAGAAGGATATGTGTCATTGCCACGATCGTTCCGAACTGGTTGTTGATCATGACTAGGCGACTACCGTCCCCGATAATCCTGATTGCGACGAGAATGTCGTTGATGACCCCCTGTTGCTGAAGCAGGACCTTCCAGGCGGATGTTCGGACCAGGAGCGAAGTCCAGAATGGCAGCAGAACCAGTATCATCAGGAGATTGGCTTTGGAGGTCGGCAAGTTGGCGAGAAGGTAGGCGACGGGATATCCAAGAAGAACGCACGCAATCGTAATCGTCAGCGACATGAAAAGTGTTCGCCAGAATATGACGATGTAGATGCGTTCGTTCTCCGGACGCAGTTCGATTCCGTCCAGCCCTTTTTTCAGGTCGACGGAGTTGAGGAAGTAGCCTTCCGTGAACTGGGGCGAAAACACCTGTAGTGTCTTCCAGAGATCCGGGTCAGCCCAGCGGTCGTCGGACTCGATGAAGGCGGCTTTCCAGTCCGGCTCTTCGATGTCCGCGAGACCAGGCAAAGCGTTGTCGAACAACGTCTTGTATTCACTGGAGATTCCCCGCAGGTCGGAATCCGAACCTCTCGTCTGGAGTTCATTCGCCAGCGTGACGTAGACGTAATCTGCCGGAGCACGCCTTTTCTCGGCGTTCCGTACGGCCCAGATACTGAAGGCATTGGCAGAATCCGGAAGCCGGTCCACGACTGCTTCATCGGAAAAAAGGCCCGTAAGAACTTCCGTCGATTCCCACGCCGGGTCCGCATCGATGAAGTGTTCCCGGTAGGAACCGGTTTCAAAGGAGGCGATCGACCTTCCGGCCCGGCGGAACTGGGAAGCGATGCCCGGCGATTCGTAATTGAGCCTGGAACCGACCCGGGTGTGTATCTTCTGTTCGACCGCGAGCGAGAGGTCGAAATAAAGTGCCTTGTAGATTTCCGGTCCGGGCAGGTCTTCCGGACCATCGTCCCATTGGCGGAGTGCGGCAACCGTGTTCGGCAGGGAATCCGAGACGATCCCATTCTCGACGGACCGGAACAGCATGTCGAGGATTGGCGCGACAAATGTCACGAGGACGAACAGGAGCAGGGGCGCGATGAGAAGCAGGGCCCGAGCCTTCTGCCATCTTAGGGATCGTCGGAGACGACGCCTGAGTTCGACACCGCCTTCGATGAAGTCGCTGTCAGAAGACGCGACGTGCGCCATCCCGTTCTCTTCCGTTCAGGCTGGCCAGGGGACCGGGTAAGGCGGAAAGGGCAGCCTGAGCTGCCCTTTCAACAAAAGTGTTCGAGATCACTTTGCGAGCCATGCCTGGAATTTGGCGTCAATGTCATCTCGATAGTCTGACCACCATCGATAGTCATAGATCAGCGTGTTCGCTGCATTCGCCGGATCCGTCGGCATGTGAGGCGCCATGTCGATGCCGAGTTCGTGGTGCTTGCCCACGAGCGGAGCGGACGACTTGCGTGCGGGGCCGTAGGAGATGTATTTCGCCTGGTCGGCAAGCCGCTGGGTGTCCGTGGCGAAACGCAGGAGTTCAAGCGTTTTCGCGAGGCGATCCTCGGGAAGTCCGACGGGAACGATCCAGCCGTCGAGGTCAAAGGCCTGGGCATCCCAGAGAATCTTGACCGGCGCCTTTTTCTCTTCGATCAGGGAAAAGAGACGACCATTGTAGGTCGAGCCGATAGCAATTTCCCCGTCTGCAAGAAGTTGTGGCGTGTCGGCACCTGCGGACCACCAGATGACTTCGTCCTTGATGGTGTCGAGTTTTGCCAGGGCGCGTTCGACTCCTTCTGGTGAAGACAGAACGTCATAGACTTCGCTCAGGGGGACGCCGTCGCAATAGAGTGCCCATTCCAGGTTGTTGATCGGGCGCTTTTCGAGCGATCGTTTCCCAGGGAACCCCTCCAGGTCGAATATGGCGCAGACAGAGGTCGGTTCTTTCCCGCCCCAGCCCGCATTGTCGGTCCGGTAGCCGAATGTGGTGGAATAGACGATCTGGGGAACGAAGCAGTCTGACACGATGAGGTCACCGAAGTCCTCGGTGGCTGACGTTCCGTCCGGCGCCGGTTCCAGCATCGAATCAAAATCGATTTCCATTGCCAGCCCTTCGTCGCAAAGACGAATTGCGTCGGAAGCAACGGCATCGACGAGGTCCCAGGTGACGTTGCCCGCTTCATTCATCGCCCGCAGCTTGGCGACAGCTTCATAGGCGCTCTCGTCATGAATGATCGTGACGTCGGGGTTCATCTCCATGAACGGGTTGTGATAGGCGTTGATCTGCGATTTCGAGTATGCGCCACCCCACGACACCACGGTCAATTCGATGGCGCTCGCGGCGCTGAACGACAACGCAAAAGCTGCCGACAAGGCAGCAATGAGCTTTTTGTGTTTCATTGTTCCCTCCTTGGATACACTGGATTCCGCCCGACCGATTTCCTGGTGCGGATTCACATGAACAGTTCTGATTTACAGTCTGCGACCGGCGAACGCAATCAACAGCATTCTATGCCGGTTCAGGCCACTTTTCGGCCTGTCACTTGATGAATTCCGCGGACGGACCAGTCCATTCGGCCTGATTGCACGTATCCCGTTCGCGCGCACCCGAATGCCCTATTCCGGTGCCATGTGCCGCCCTGCGTAGTCGTTGACAGACGGCTTCGGTAGGGGCGACCCAGCCGCGTGCGTGTCCGGATATTGCGTTATCGGCAAAAACCGGAATGTCTTGGAAATCCGCACCGGTCTCCGTAAAAGCCGGTCGGTACGGACAGGCTGTTCCGCAGATTCCCGGACGCTGGAACAATATCCGGGTCTGTCCGAAATAACTGTCGGGTGATTGCGGTTGACGGTCTGCCCGGGGAATCGTCTGCGGAGTAGCGACTGATGGGCAAGAGCAACGTTCCGAGGGTTGGAGTCATCGGGTGCGGCAACTGGGGGCGCCACCTGGTCCGGAACTTCCATGAGATGGGCCTTCTGGCCGGCGTGAGCGACATCAGGACCGAAGCCGCACAATCGATGTGCGGAACGTACGGTGTTGCGCCGCTGACTGCGGATCGGATGTTCGCATCAAACGAGATTGATGCCGTCGTCATTGCGACCCCGGCGGAGGAACATTTTCATCTGGGGATACGGGCGATCGATTCCGGCAAGCACGTGTTCGTCGAAAAACCGATTTCCGTGACCGACACGGAAGCGGATACGCTCGTGATGGCATCCCTGAAGGCAGACCGCATTCTCATGGTCGGCCACGTGCTTCGATATCATCCGTGCTTTCTTGAACTCCACCGGATTGTTCGCTCCGGCGGTATCGGTCGCGTTCGGTATGTGCGCACGACCAGGGCAGCGAACCACGGGTCGAGGAGAAACGAGAACGCCCTCTGGGGGTTCGCGCCCCACGACATTTCGATGATGCTTGCATTGGCCGGCGAAATGCCCGCCGGCGTCCTTGCGCATGGCGATCATGCAGCAGGACGACGTGGGGCGGATATCGCCCTTGCCACGCTGGATTTCCCTTCGGGGCTCAAAGGGCATCTGTTCATTTCCTGGTTCAATCACGTCAAGGAGCAGAAGCTCGTCGTATCCGGAGACTCGGGTGTTATCGTGTTCGATGACTGCGAGCCATGGGAGAGGAAACTGGTGGTCTACCCGCACGAAAGCGGCGGAGGAAACCCGCCCGGACACGGCGACAGCGTCGTCGTCAACCGGGCCGAACCCTTGCGCGCCGAATGCGATCACTTCGTCGAGTGCATCCGGAAGGGAAGCAGCCCGGTGACGGACGGGGCCGAAGGAGCTGCAGTCATTCGCGTGCTGACGTCCATGATCCGGTCCATGGAGGTGAACGGACCGGTCGGGACCGGGCTTTGATCAACATCAAGGCGGGATGAGGAAGCCGCCCGGGTCCGGTTCGAGACCGGAGCACTGCTTTTGTTGGCCGCTGGCGCGTTTCCGATGACTCGTGGCAAAGTGTACTGCGGCGAAGCCAACCGTATGTTTCATGCCCGGTTGTCGCCGTGAGTCGAGGCCGCCCCTTGAACGGAGAAACCCGCACCGGGGCATGCGTGAAGTCAGCCCCTAGTGTATCTGCACTTCGGCAGGAGAATGCTCATCCGCGGCGCAGGCATTCCGGGAATCTTTCCCGCGACCCGGCCATGGCTTGTTGTAACATTCGGTGATGACAACGACTTTGACAACCGGGGAGTGATCCGTAAGCAGGATGTGCTGTTCCGGGTGCTTCGGTCTCGTGGAGCGGCCATATCCAATTGGACGGCATTCGAATGTCTTCAGCACCTTACTTGCATGCACATGAGTCCTCCCCGACGCAGTTCAGCGTCATCCAGGATGGTGGGGGCACGGATCCGCTGAACCCGTTCCAACACCGGTCCACGGTGCCGTTGATGCCGTTTGTTGATCTCGGTGCTCAAAGAAAACGCCTGGGAAACGGGATTGATGGGGCGATTTCGCGCGTGCTGGATCACGGTCAATTCGTCATGGGACCCGAGGTGAACAAACTCGAAAAACGCCTCTCGGAACACTGCGGTTCCCGAAACGTCGTGGGCTGCTCGAGCGGTACGGATGCGCTCCTGCTCGCGCTCATGGCGCTGAAGGTCGAGTCGGGTGATGCGGTCCTGATACCGAGTTTCACCTTCGTCGCGACAGCGGAGGCAGTGGCCTTGCTCGGCGCCGTGCCGGTGTTCATCGATGTTGAACGACATTCGTTTTGCCTCGACGAAGATTCGATCATGGCCGGAGTTGCAGCTGCGCGAAACCTCTCTTGTCGCCCCGTCGGTATCATCGCGGTCGACCTCTTCGGACAGCCCGCCGACTACGCGTCGATCGAGCGGCTCGCAGCCGATCTGGATCTTTGGCTGATATGCGATTCCGCCCAAAGCTACGGGTCGATGTACCAGGGTCGAAAGACCGGCACGTTCGGGAATGTGACGACGACCAGCTTTTACCCGTCAAAGCCCCTCGGGTGCTACGGAGACGGCGGTGCCCTGTTCACGAACGACGACGAACTGGCTAAAACGATCCGTTCGGTCCTGGCGCATGGAACGGGCAAGGACAAGTATGACAATGTGCGGATCGGCATCAACGGCCGACTCGATACGATACAGGCTGCAATACTCCTGGAAAAACTCAAGGTCTTCGACGAAGAGATCGAAATGCGCAATGCGATTGCCGAGAGGTATACCGAAGCCTTCGAGTCGATTGCCTCCGTCAATGCCCCACGTACGCGCGCCGACGCGACTTCGACCTGGGCCCAGTATACGTTGCAGCTTGATGGCGTGGACCGCGACGCCTTCTGCCATCGTCTTCGGGACCAGGGCGTCCCGACCGCAATCTACTATCCTCGCCCGCTTCACCGGCAGACGGCCTATCTCGACTTTCCGGTTGCGGGAAATGGCCTGCCGGTTTCGGAGATGCTGTGTCAGTCAGTCGTCAGTCTGCCGCTGCATGCATATCTTGAACGAGATGCCCAGGACCGGATCATGGCTGCGGTTCGCCAGGCGGCATCCTGAGCGTTCGACCACGACCTTATCTGTCTGGGATCGGGATTTTGACGGCCAGCCGGTCCGGTCCGGCCAAAGCGTTGGCTTGATCCGCGCCGGCTTCGTGCCATGTTCCGCGCGACCGGTTGCTGGACCGGCTTCGCAAGACCCTGACCGATTTCATGCCATGCCATGTCTTGCCTTGCCTTGTGCGGTCGCGAAGGGCACCTTTGTAACGGCTTGCTTGAGCGGGCGTTTCCCGGGAGATGCAAATGACAAGACCAACTGATCCGCTTTCCCGCGTTTGGCGGTCGGTGAAGCTCTGCATCGGGTATCATCGTGACCGGGACGGGAATCAGAGAAGCAAACCGTGGATTTTTCAGCCCAAGGATGCCCAGGTCGCAATTCACCCTGATCCGTCCAATCGCGAGGCCGTGGTCGTTGTCGAGGGTGCCGACCGGCAACGGTCGAACGATGTCTCAATCCGGTTGCGGCCTGACAGAATCCTGCTTCGCCGCAAGGCCGGGGCCGGCTGGGAGGGAATCGTGGTCGAGGAACAGAACGTCGTCGTGCTGGTCAACGGCATCTGGATCTGGATCAATTCCGATGGCTCGATTTCACACGAAAAGGATGGTGACAAGACACATGTCGATGCCGACGGCACCGTCGTGAAGACGACCGATGCTGCCGAATCGCTCATGTCCGCCGACGGTATCGAACTGTCCCGGCGAACGGCTTCTGCGATCGCCGCAATCCGGGAAGACAGCGTGGTCGCACGGTTCGCGGTCGCGCCGAATGGCGAGGAAGACGAAGACCAGATCGATCAGCAGCAGGATTCCTGACGTGACGGAATTCCTGACCGTGTCCCGGATCAATCGGAATGGGTCGATGGGCCCGGACTTAACGGGCTGTCCCCAGGGCCTCGAGAAAGATCGCCTCGATTTCGTCGACAGTTGCCTCGCGGGGGTTGGTCCCGGTCGCCGGGTCGTTGCTCGCCTTGCGGGCGATTTCGCGGCTCCGGTCACACGGCACGCCGATTGCACCGAGTCCGGCCGGAATGTCGAGCCTGTCGAGAACCGCGCAGACACCGGTCTCGAGGTCGGCGGCGCTGTTGCCAGCCATTCCCAACGCCGCGGTCATGGCGGGGCACTTGTCTTCGATGGCGTTCCGGTTGAACCGGAGAACCGGCGGAAGGAGGATTGCATTGGTGAGACCGTGATGCGTTCCGTGAACGGCGCCGATCATGTGGGAAATCGAATGGACAAGACCGAGGCCCTTAAGAAATGAAACGCCGGCCAGGCACGAGCCGACGAGCATGGCGGCACGGGCTTCGAGGTTCCCGGGGTCAGTGACGGCACGCCGGAGCGCGGCGCCAATGAGTCGAAGGGCTTCGAGCGCGGCGCCGTCGCACAATGGATCAAATGACGGCACGACATACGCCTCGATCGCATGGGTCAGGGCATCGCATCCGGTCCAGGCCGTCAGGTTTTGCGGCAGTTCCAGCGTGAGTTCCGGGTCAAGCACGGCTGCGACAGGTTTTTGATCGGGATGCCAGACACAGCCCTTTATCCCGCGCCGCGTATCGGTGATCATTGCCGTGCTTTCGGTTTCGGCTCCGGTTCCGGCAGTTGTCGGGATGCAGATGAGTGGCGGGAAGCCGCTGCATGCTTTCGGGCGTTCTCCGAATTCGAAGTCCCAGACGGACATGTCCCTGCCGGCCATGAGGCTTGTCGCCTTGCCGGCGTCCATTCCCGATCCGCCTCCAACGGCAATGACGGCGTCGTGCCCGCCTTGTTCGAAGGCAGGCTTGGCCCGGACGACCTCCTCATCAACCGGGTCCGGGCTGAAATCCGAATAGATGACGTGCCCGATCCCCGATTGCGCAAGCGCTCGCTTGGCGGTGTCGACAAAAGGAAGGCCGGAAGATCCGCGGTCCGTGACGATCAGGGGATTCCGGATGCCATGTCGCGCGCACAGTGCCGGCAAGTCCCGGATTCGGCCAGGGCCGTAATGGATGGGAACGGGGAATCCCCAATCGGCGTTGTCCAGAATTCTCATTTCAGGTCCGAATGCCGCGACGTCGGGATGGCCGGTTTCGTGTCAGTACACACATGCAAGACGATAGGCCTGAAGCCCCGGAACGACAATGCCGGAATCTCCCGACTGCCGGCGTCCAGGTTCGAGACATACCTGTCCCGAGAACGCGATTTGCTTCGAATCCGCTGAATTCCGTCCTCGACATTATGGACTTCCCTGGGTCGGGTGACATAGTTGATCCATGGAAAGCAGGTATGATGTCATCATTGCCGGCGGCGGTATTTGCGGATCCGCCATGGGGCTGGCGCTGGCCCGAACAGGTCAACGCGTTGCGTTGATCGAGGGCCGGTCGCTCGAAGAGTTGGATCAAGCGGGATTCGATGGCCGATCATATACGCTCTCGTTGTCCTCGAAATCCCTGTTGCAATCACTGGGAATCTGGCCGGACATCGAAAGTCACGTTCAACCCATAACGGACATGGTGATCAGCGAGGGTCACCCCGGTCAGGGCGCGTCGCCGTTTGCCCTGCGTTTCGATCGGTCCGAATGCGAAGAAGGGCAACTCGGCTACGTGGTCGAGGACAGGCATGTTCGCCAGGCGGTCCTGGGTCGACTGAAGGACGCAAGCGGGGTCGACCTCGTGACAGGCGCGCGTGTTGCCGGCCATGACGCTGCGCCGGGTCTTGCGACTGTCCAGCTGTCAACGGGCGAATCTCCTGAATGCCGCTTGCTCGTCGGCTGTGACGGAACGAACAGCCAGATTGCCAGGCGGGCAGGAATACAGCGTTTGGGGTGGAAATATCCCCAATCCAACCTGACGTGCTCGATCAGCCATGAGCTTTCTCATCAAGGCGTTGCCCACCAGTTCTTTACGCCGACCGGTCCCTTTGCAGTCCTGCCATTGATCGGCAACCGCAGTACGATTTACTGGACGGAAAGCACCGAGGCCGCGGAATGGGTTCATTCGCGGGATGACGAAGGATACCTGGAATGCCTGCGGCCGATGCTGGGCGGGTTGCTCGGAGATTACGCGCTTGAAGGCGACAGGGCGATCTTTCCGCTGGCCCTGTCGATTGCGGAAAGGTTCTTCGTCGAACGGGTCGCGCTGATCGGTGACGCCGCGCATGTCATACATCCGCTCGCCGGGCAAGGCCTGAACGTCGGTCTTCGTGATGTTGCGGCACTCGCAAGCGTACTGGAAGGCGCGGCCGAGCGCGGGGAGGACGTCGGGGCCGAGACCACGCTGGTGAGATACCAGGAAATGCGGCGATTCGACGCTTGTTTCTTTGGTGCAGTGACGGACGGGCTGAACCGGCTTTATTCCAACAGTCTCCCCGTTTTGCCCGTTTTTCGCCAGATCGCGATAGGGGCGTTGAATCGGATGCCCGGCTTGAAACGGCAGTTCGTCAGAATGGCGGCAGGATACGGTGAGGCAAGCTCCGGAAGTGCCCGTTAGACGGAACTTCCAGCGGAACAGCACGGAATCGAATGCTCGCAAGGCGCTTCTCCAGTGCCTCGCCGTCTGCGGCCATTGCGGCAAGTCGCTTCTCGTCCGCTACAACAAGGGGCGAAGCTACGACTGCAACCAGCGCACGGTAGATACCGCTCAGATGAGAAGCTGCTTCTCGGTTGGTGGCATCGAGATCGACAGGGTCATTGCCCGCCGGTTCCTGGAACTGGTGTCGCCCGCCGGGTTGGAGGCGGCACGGGCCGCCGCGCGGGCGGTCGCGGAGCGGGCGGAAACGGCGCTGCCGAATCAGCAGCTGGAGCTTGAGCACTGTCGCTACGAAGCCGGCCTTGCGGAACGGCGCTATCGGCAGGTCGACCCCGACAACCGCCTGATCGCAGCGACCCTGGAACGGAGAGGGAAGCGGCGCTTTGAGGGCACTGGAAAGCGCGGAATTCGCGCTGGAGGCGGCCGGGAACAGCTTCGCAAGGGTCTCCGCGGCACTCGCCATGAACGTGAAGGATATCTTTCTCACCGACGGCCGTCTCTGGCTGCGCCTGCTTGAGAAAGGCGGCAAGGTGCTGGAAGTTCCCTGCCATCACAACCTTGAGACCTATCTCCGGGACTAAGTTGAAGCCGCCGGAATCGCCCCCGACCGTGACGGATCGCTGTCCGGGCGGCGCCTCACAGGGCAACGTGCATGGGAAATGCTCCGGCGACGTGCCAGGACGGCTGGCATTTCGAAGGATGTCTGCAACCACAGCTTCAGGGCGACGGGCATCACGGCATATCTTGAAAATCCGGAGGCTCGGGTCGAGGTGGCCCAGTACCTGGCCGGCCACGCGGATCCCAAGACGACAAGGCTCTATGACCGACGCGCTGAGCGCGTCTCGCTGGATGAAATCGAGAGGATCGGGATTTGAGGAAACGGCAACAGCAATGGGCGAACGAAGGCGACGGATGATGTGGCTGTGTGTGTTTGGCTAGGACGATTCTTGACAGGTGTCTGTCGCTCAATCAGCGTACGTTGGTCCCGGTCCGTTCGGCTCAAGCGCAAATCAAGGCGGCTTTTTCTCAATCTTTGAGAAAAGCGACAGAAGACCCTCAACACCAGGCCGCAGTTAGATGAACCTGCGCGGCACGGCAGTTTCGTCATGTGATTGCATTCCAGGATCTCCTCAGTTCTTTCTTCTATCCGCCGGGACTCAAAATCATATAGCGGAATCGGCTCTATGTCGGACTAGGTCAACATTTGGTTGGCGAACACCAAGTCCGGATCGTGGCGATCAGCGAAGACGTGTTGTATAGCGTGAAGTTACATGCTACGCAAAGCGTATGATCACTGGATTCAGGCACAAGGGTCTGAGGGCTCTCTACCAGACTGGATCGTCGAAAGCGATCAGGACCGACCTTGTTCGTAAGGTCAGCGTCATTCTGGCGATTCTCGACGAGGCGCACAGCCTTGATGACCTGAGGCGCCCTTCCCTGCGCCTTCACGCGTTGGGTGGAACCCGGAAAGGCTACTGGTCTGTCAGCGTGAACGCGCAATGGCGCATCACGTTCACCTACGACGCGGGGAAGTTGGGGGACGTTGATCTCGAGGACCATCATTGACGGGAGGCGTAATCATGATGAAGATTCCACCTCACCCCGGCGAAGGGCTCAAGGACGACCTGCATGCCCTGGGCCTGAGCACCATCGAAGCAGCAGCGGCACTCGGAGTCACGCGCCAGCAGGTGCACAGGGTGCTGACCGGACAGAGCGCGATCTCTCCGGAAATGGCCCTGCGGCTGGAAGCCGTGATTGGCTCGACTGCAGATCATTGGCTAAGGCTCCAAGCCGCCTACAACCTCGCCAAGGTCAGGCAGCGCGCTCCGGAAATCACCACGGGCCTGCGTCGTTTGCAGCCCGCCTGAACCGCATTCCGGACCTTCTACAATTTTATGGTCACGCTGGGGCTGAAACTGCGAAAACCGTCTGATAACCCGGGAGCGAAGCAAAAAACTCATGTGATGTTTTTCGGACGCAGTATATAGACGGAAAGCGGCTCCCGGGGCGGATACAACAGCGCCCGCAGAGCCGCATCGTCGAGGTCCTCGGGCAACGGCCAAGACAATCCTGCCGAACGCACCCGCGCCAGCAGGTTCGGAACCCCGCCGGTGCTGACGCCCAGGGCCTCTGCAATCTGGATCTGTGGCACACCGAATTCATGGCGATGGCGCAGTATCTGTCGTAGTAGACCAAATGTCCCACAATAGGTAACAGGAACGTTCGTGTTACGTGTATGGGAATCAAACGGTTACGTGAACCGTGAATCCCAAGTGCCTGTCATGACATGCCTTTTCCGCTGATCCGGTTCCCATTATACACGATGAGGCCTCTTTCTTGAGAAAAATGACAAATTGGCTGTCTCAAGGAGATTCATGACGCTTGGCTCCATCGTACCCGCGTGCGAAACCCGACCGTCAAGCTGCCCGACGTGGCAGCCCAAACGCGCCGGCCCTGACCGCCGGATACCGAGATGGACGCCAAGCTACTACGGCACCGGCTGGGACACGATCCGCAGGAGGCGAGCGATGACCAAGATTCTCTTTGCGGCGGCAGGCTATGTCGCGATCGTGTTCCCCCTCGCATTGGTTTGGCATCTTGGGCTCTTCAAACAGCAATACCAGACCTTTGGTTATTTTGCGGGAAAACCAAATGTCCCTGTAGGCTTGGCAACGGTTGTCATTCAAGGCGTGGTATTGGCATTGATCTATCCACTGTTTCATTCGGGCAGTGCCGGGTTTGTTCGGGCTTTTCAATTCGCGGGCCTCATGGGACTGTTTTTCTGGACGTCGCATGTCTTGGCTCTGGTCGCGAAGCAGAATGTGCCAAACGCAGTCGGCTTCATCGCGATGGAAACCGGGTATCTCGTCGCACAGTTCAGTCTGTTCGCGTTGCTGCTCGGTTTTATCTATCGGGGCGTCGAATGAACCGGTTCGGTTTTTTCGGGAGCATGAGGATGCGGGATTTCCCTGCGAAAGCGGACATGACCTGAAGAAGAGGGTAATAGCCAGATCTGTGCGAGGTCGTCGGGCAACCGACATTCCTACCGTAACCGCTTGTGTCACGTTTCGACATCGGCTTTTCCCGCACCTGCGATCACCTCGGGCCAGAGGGCATCGAGCGGGAATGTGATGGCATCGAAAGGGGGAAGCGAGACTGGTGCGTCATCGGCGAGCGTCGCCAGCAGCAGCCACTTTCCCTCGCGCAATGCGAAAGCCTCAAGCGTCCGTGCGTCGGGATCGACGAACCAGAGATGGCGGACGCCCTCACGGGCATAGAGCGCCCGCTTCTCGTTCACGTCCAGCCGCCGTGTGGACGGCGAAAGCACTTCGCAGACCCAGTCCGGCGCGATCGTGCAATACGCCGCGTCCGGGTATTCGGGCATCGTCTCGCGCCGCCAGCCGGCAAGATCCGGCACCACGATGTCTTCACCCAGGTGAAGTTCAGGCTCGAATATGATCCACCAGCCACCGGGACCGCCATCACCGAAATCAAACGGCGGAGCGATCTTGGCCCCGATCCCCGAGCTCGCCCGCGCATGCCGCATGGCCGGCCTCGGATGTGTATGAAGCGTGCCGGCGATCACCTCGGCAACCTTGTGGGGCGGTGCGTCGAGCACGTCCTGGTATGTCGCCTGGCGGGTCTCCGTACGTCTGGCCTGTGCCGTCATGGTCCCAGTTCCTTCCCCTACCCTATTAAATGCCGATCCGTTCGACTTCATCAAGCGAAACCTGCTCCTTGCGGCGGTCGTAAAGACGCGTCGTCTCCGTGCGGGCGTGCCCGGCAAGGTACTGCGCGACCTCGACGCGCGCATCGGGATGCTCCACGTATGCCGTGATCCCGGTTGCCCGGAGACTGTGACAGCCGATGTATCCCGAGCTGATGACACCCTCGTCACCCGCACAAATGGCCCGGCGCTCGACCGCTTCCCGTGCCCGGTGTCGGCTCCACCTGCGGCCCGACAGCGTGACGGAGCCCTTGCGGCGATCCACCGCGCGAAAGAGCGGCGTGGTACGCCACTCGCGGTCCATGAGCCCTCCGGCTTCCGTGTAGGCCCGGATGTACTCCTCCAGGCGGTAGTGGCACGGAATGTCCAGGACCTTGCCGGCCTTCTCATGCAGCCGGACGTGCCAGCGCCCGTCGCGGATCGAGACATCCGCCACGTTCATCGCCACCGCTGCCGAGACCCGGGCGAAGTGCGATTGGACCAAACGTTCAAATGGCTCCTTTGCGGGCACATTCGGTAACATTGCTCAACGCTCGCTGGAAAACGGACACGTCGCTGCCATAGCTCAAGCATCGAAAGCCCTGCTGAAGCCGTTGTCGAGCACCCTCGAGAGAGTTTGTCATGATCCCTGCTGGTTTCTCGTAGCGATTGCAGGCCGCGAGGAAGCGATCCAGAGCTGCCACGAAATCCAGACAATCGAATTGCTCGATTATTCCCATTGAGTCGGTTAGGTCGAAATGACCCATCCACGCCATATCAATGCCGTCGACCGAAAGAATGCTATCCACTGCCGCGATGCCGGCTAGCGATTCGATAAGCGGAATGGCCAGCATGTTTTCGTTGGCGACCTTCATGCGCGGAGCAATCTCGCCTAACCCATAACCATCATGCGCAACGCCAAATCCGATCCCGCGCGTACCGTCCGGCCTGTAGCGACACCAAGCGGCAAGCTGCTCTGCCTGCGCGCGGCTCTCAATCATCGGAGCAATGATACCCATCGCACCCGCATCCAATACGGTGGCCACGAGATGTCGCTGCAATATGGGAACGCGTACGATTGCGGTGACGCTGGTACCCCTTGCGAAGGCGATTTGCTGCTTGACTTCGTCGATCCCGAATCCGCCGTGTTCCATGTCGAGCACGATGAAATCAAGGTTGGCGTTGGCAACGATCCGGCAAAGGCCTGGCGACAGGAACTCCGTGATGAAAATGCCCCATGCAACATCGCCGCGCAGCAACACCTGCTTTAACAGATTTTGTTGCATCGCCTTCACCGAAGCTCCTCGATATAGTCGCCGACTTCAACGCCGACGCTATGGGCGGCGACGGCAAGTTGCGCGTACGTGGCGGTGTCGATGGGCAGACCGTTTCTAAGGCGTTCACTGCGGCGGCGCGCCTCGATTTCCCCCGGTAACAGAACCTCACCGCCCTCATTGAGCGGCGGCGATCCCTTGATCCAGGCAACAAACGCTGCGACATCCTGACGGAAGAAGTCAACTCCGCCAAAGGCGGCCGGGTCGAATGCAATCGATGTCATGTTATTCACGAGGTGGCTGGCCGTGGGACTGCCGGGATTGCTCGCGTATCCTCCTGAAAGGGACCCGGCCAATAACTCGCAGAAGAAGGAAAGCCCGGAGCCCTTGTGCCCACCGAACGGAAAAATTGCTCCAGGCGGATCGCTGTAGAAAGCTTCCGGATCGGTCGTTGGTCGTCCTTTGCCGTCGATGACGGTATCGTTCGGTAGTCGTTCTCCTCGATTCCGCATCACCTGTATCTTGCCCTCGGCGATTGCTGCTGTTGCGATATCGAGCACGAGCGGCGCACCCGACTCGTTCGGGGCACCTGCGGCGATAGGATTTGCCGACAGCCGGCGATCCGACCCACCGTGCGGAGCGACGAGGATGCCGTAACCCGAAGTATTGACGAAATGCACAGATACGAGCCCGCTTTTCGCGAGATACTCCGGCCATGCGCCAATGCGGCCGAGATGCGCCGAGTTACGAATCAGCACTGCGGCGAAACCCTTCTCCCGGACCCGCGATCGAAGGAGGTCCATAGCTTCCAGCCCGATCACCTGCCCGTAGCCGAATTGCCCGTCGATGAGAACAGCCATCCCATGGTCGGACGCAATCTCGGCATGTCGATTCGGATGCACATCTCCGTTTCGACACCAATCAACATATTTCTTTACCCGTATGAGCCCATGGGACTCGTGCCCGACAAGATTTGACTCCACGAGGTGGTCGGCGATGATCCCTGCTTCCTCGGGAAGGGATCCGATGGATTCGAAAATCTTGCTCACAAACGTTCTTGCGGCCAGCGACTGTATGAGCTTCATTCGGTCGCTGCCTTGCCATAAGGCATTAGCGCACCCACCGGGTGACGCGCGTAATTGACATAGACCGTCCTTTTTCGAAGATACGCTTCCAGACCATACTCGCCGTCGTCGCCACCAATTCCGCTTTGGCGGTACCCGGTGTGGAAGCCCTGCAACGACTCACGACAAATGCGGTTGACGTACACCTCGCCAAAATCAACATCGGTGACGGTGTCCATTACCTTTGTGAAGTCATTGGTGAAAACGTAGGCGGAGAGGCCATAGCGTGAACTGTTTGCGATCGCAACGGCCTCGTCGAAGTCAGTGAATGGCACGACGGGGATAACCGGAACGAAAACCTCTGATTGCATGATCTGGTCATCTTGGGGAACGTCGACCAAGACTGTTGGAGTCATCCAGTAGCCGCCCACGATCGGCGGTTCATCGGGTCGCCCTCCCCTCAACGCGGGTCGAGCCCGCGCGCGATCGCTCCGTCAACCAAGGCCTCGACCTTTTGTAGTTCCCGCAGGCTCACCTTGGGTCCGATATCCGTCATCTCCTGCATGGGGTGTCCGACCCGAAGCGTCCTGGTGAGCTCGACGTAACGTTCCAGGAATTCTTCAAATAGTGGTTGCGCAACGAGCGTGCGCTCGTTGCAGATAAAGACCTGCCCGCAGTTCATGAACCGTGACGCAAAGGCACTGCGTACCGCGAGATCGAGATCCGAGTCCTCAAGCACAATGAATGGGGCCTTGCCTCCGAGTTCGAGCGAAAGATGCGTCAGATTGTCGGCAGCCGAGCGCATGATCTGTTTCCCTGCTCGGAAACCCCCGGTCATCGATATCAGCGCCACGTCGTCACATGCAGTAAGGGCCGCTCCGACGGACGGTCTGTCACCGGTAACAACGTTCACTACGCCCGAAGGAACGCCAGCCTCCTCAAAGAGCGCGGCCATGTGCAGAGCCGATAAAGGCGTCATCTCGTGCGGCTTGATGACGATCGTATCACCGGTGATCATTGCCGGAGCGACTTTCCGGCTGACCAACGCCACGGGATAGTTCCACGGGATGATACCGGCCACGATGCCAACCGGAACGCGCTGGATCCGAATCTGCTCACCTGGCACATCCGTCGTGCGAACTCGGCAAAGTAATCGAAGAACCCATTCGCGCCGGCGCCCTCGCCGCGTGCTGCGAAGATCGGTTTGCCCTGCTCCCGGACCACTAACGAAGCGAGCACTTCCGTGTCTCGGCGGATCAGATCTGCAACCATACGCATGACCGCGGCTCGCTCAACCGTAGTGCACCCGGCCCACTGAGCGTCGGCCTTTTTTGCAGCGACAACGGCAGAATGCGCCTGTTCTATCGTTGCATCACGCACTGCCACGAAGGCTTCGCCCGTGGCAGGGTCAATAATTTCCCGTGGTTCGCCGTCACCTTCCAACCAGTGCCCGGCGATGAAGTTAGTGGTCTGATAGGTTTCGTCCTGCATGGATAACGTTCTCCGACACTTTCGACGCGCTCAGCAATACACTATCAATTTGCGTCACTATCGATCAGATTTGACCGGCAATCGCGCTTTGACGGTTTGCCGACACCATGGTCATATGCTTCTGACACGAATCCTCAAACTCATCCCTGGGCCAGATCCCACCGTCCGGCATTTTCAACTCCCGAGCGGGTCGGCATCTTCCAGGGCTTGCCAGAATTTGTCACTCAAGACTTCCGCCGCTGCGCGCACGGTTGTGTCGAATTCGGCGAGTGTGCTGACCCCGGGAATCACAGAGTTCACAACCGATGGCCTGAGACAGTAGGCAAGCCCGGCGCCCGGAAGCGAATTGCCGAACGCGTTGCAGACCGCCTTGATCCGTCGTACGCGAGCCATGATCTCCGGGTCGGCGAGTGCGTAGTCGTACTTCGCATCCATGACTGCGCCGCTCGCCAAGATGCCGCTGTTGTATGGGCCTCCCGCAATCAGGCCGATGCCCATTTCTTCGCAGAAAGGAACGAAGCGGCGTTGTGCAGCACGTTCAAGCAAGGTGTGCCGTCCTGCGAGCAGAATACAATCGATGTCGGCCTCGCGGGCAAAGGACTCGCACACTGCCCATTCGTTGACCCCGAGGCCGATCGCACGTACGGTCCCTTCGCGGCGCAAATCGTCCAGCGCCCGGTGCGCACCTTCGAGCGCCTCTCGGTACCGCATAGGCTGCGCATCGCCGTGTGTGTAAGTATCGATGTCGTGGATGAGCGCGATATCAATCCGCTGCAGGCCCAGCCGTTCGCAACTCGCTTCGATTGACCGCAACGTCGCGTCCGCACTGTAATCAAACACGAACGGCATGTCGGCACGACGTTGCTCGGATGGCCTCAGCAGGCACCGGCCCACCTTGGTCGACACGACGAACGCCGAACGATCCTGACCGCGCAGGAAAGCTCCGAGGCGCCGTTCGCTCGCGCCGAATCCGTAATAGGGTGCAGTGTCGAAGTAGCGGATGCCGTGGCTCCACGCGGCTTCAACGAGCTCAAGAACATCATCGTCGGCACGTTCACTTCGAAGCCATCCGGCTGGTCCGCCGCCAAAACCGAGTTCGCTGAGCCATATGTCCGTCCTGCCGAGTCGTCGCTTCGGGTATTCAGCCACGCCAACCTCGCACCTATGGAGTGGCGAATTCAGACCCGTAGGAGTCGCCGCCAACAACGTCGAGCCGATATACACGGGCCGCCGTTCTGCCATATATCGCCGCCCGATCATCGTGACTGGCGTCTTTCAAGAGTTCGCGACAGACTTGTCTCCAGGAATCGTATGACGAGGCAAGGTCAAGCGGTGGCCTGTCGCTTGCCCACATTATTCGATCCGGTCCGAACTGATCGAGAACCATATCCGAATAAGACCTGATATCGTCGGCCGTCGCACCGGGTTGTGCGCAGTTCAACAAGCCTGACAACTTACAGGTAACATTGCGGTTGGACGCAAGCCTTCGAATATCCCGTTCCCAAACGGCTCTTCGGTCCTGCCGGATGTCGGGCTTGCCACAGTGGTTCAGGACCAGGGTAAGCGCGGGAAAGGTCCGCGCCAATTGATCGGCCACCGGGATCTCGTCAGGGTTCTGCACCAGCAAGTCAAGAACCAGTCCCGAACCTTCGAGTTTGCCAATACCCCTCATGGCCTCGGGGCTCAGCATCCACTGCACCGAGCGGTTGTCGTCACGCACGGGGCGAACGCCCTTGACTACCGAGATGCCGGAAAGCGTATCGATTTCCTCAGGCAGCGAGGGCGATGCCAGATCAATCCAGCCAATTACGCCCGAAATCCAGCCAAACCGCCTCGACAGCCCGATCGTATAGAAGTTTTCTGCCAAGGTTTCCGCCGCCTGCACGGCAACAGCGCGATTAACGCCGACGGTATCCATGAGCAGTTTCAGATGGGCCGGTTCGCGGTCGGCGTAAATGGACTTCATCTCGGGCGACAGGGCGGTGTTGTCTCCTCGCGCAAGGCGCCAGAAGTGGACATGCGAATCAATGATCACGGGCGGCCGCCGGTTTCCTGCCGGCGATGATCATGGCCAGAACTTCGTCCTGTTTGGCATCAGACGCCGTGACCGAACCGACGAGGCCACCGTTTTTCATAACAACGAGCCGATCGGCGAGGCCGATCACATCGTGCAGGTCGTGGCTGATCAAGACGATGCCAATGCCCTGTTCCGCCAGCCTGCGGATCAACCGTCCGACCTTTTCGGTTTCCTCGGGGCCGAGGGCGGCAGTTGGCTCATCCATGATAAGTACACGCGCTTCGAAATGGACAGCTCTTGCGATGGCGACCGCTTGTCGTTGACCGCCCGATAATTTGGCAACGAGCTCATGGTAAGAGGGGAGCTTCAGCTCCATGCGGTTCAGCGTGGCTTCGGCCGCCGCCTCCATCGCCTCTTCATTCATGATCCCGAATGCGTTCCGGATTTCGCGGCCAAGGAACAGGTTGGCAACTGCGTCCAAGTTTTCAGATAAAGCCAAATTCTGATAGATTGTCTCAATGCCAAGTGCCTTGGCATCGCGCGTCGTTCGAATAGATACTGGTTGCCCGTCCATTAGTATTTCGCCGGACTCCGCTTGATGAACGCCGGACAGCACCTTGATCAAGGTGGATTTTCCGGCACCGTTGTGCCCCAGCAATCCCAGTATTTCACCGGGGTCCAGATGGAGCGAAACGTCGTCGACAGCCTTAACGCCGCCGAATGATTTCACCATATGGCGAATCTCGACGAGTGGTGCCATCAGGTCCCCCCGCGCCGCCGTACGATCATGTCTAACCAGACAGCACCAATCAGAACGAGCGCGAGCAGCATCTTCTGCAGCGGAGTTGGTACACCCATGAGGATCATGCCATTCTCAAGGCTCTGCATGATCAACGCGCCTATCAATCCGCCGAGAATCGTACCCACGCCACCGGCCAGCGACGTCCCGCCCACGACCGCCGCCGCAATGACGTTCAACTCCGTCATTGTTCCGGTGACGCTGGCGCCGGCGTTGAGCCTTGCGGTGACGACAATCGCCGCGAGGCCGCACAGAAAGCCCATGGCTGCAAACACGATAACGGTCAGCCGTCTCGTGTCGATGCCCGCGAGTTCGGCACTATCGGGGTTGCCTCCCATTGCAAAGACGTGTCGGCCAAAGGTGTGGACGCGAGCCAGGACTGACGTCGCGGCGGCAACCAGGATGAGTATCAGGACCGGGATGGCGATACCCATGGGAATGTCGGTCCTCGGAAACGTGTGGGCGTTCATCACCAACGCGAATCCAATAACGACAGCCGACCAGATAATGACAAAGGATGCGTCAATGAAACCGGAACGCTGGCGCACACTGAGTTTGGAGCGCCTTTGACGCGCTCGGTATACGATGAGAACGATGCACCCGATGGCGAGGGCAGCAAAAACCCAACTCCAGAACGCACCCAGCGTACCATTGAGCCCGCCACCCAACCGCTGATAGGTCTCGTTCAGCGGCGAGATGGTGCGGCCCTGGTTGATGAGCCAGGCCGCGTTCCGGAAAAACAGCAAGCCCCCGAGCGTGACCACGAAAGACGGGATGCCGGCATATGCGATGAGCGCCCCTTGGGTAAATCCAATCAAACTGCCAGTGGCCAGCATGACCAGGCAGGTCAGCCACCATGTAGCAGCGCCGTCGACGGGCAATATGCCGGTCTGGAAGAGAGCGCCGAACACGCCGACAAAGCCAAGCTGGGATCCCACGGAGAGGTCGATGTTTCGCGAAACAATGACCAGAACCATGCCACACGCCATGATTCCTACGACAGCCACCTGAAGGGAGAGGTTAAACAGATTTCTGGCGGTGAGAAACTTGCCGCCAGTCAAGAAGTTAAAGGTCAACCAAATACAAGCGAGGACGACAATCATCGCAAGCAGCCTGAGGTCAACTCCGACTGCTTGCGATACCCGTTGCGAAGTCTCGCGCGAAACCACCCTAAGCGAGGCCTGGACGCTATTGACAGGCCGTCGGCGGGTTCTCGGTCACGCCGTTACAAAGGGCGTCCTTTGAGATCCAACCGGCATCTACCACGAGGTCAAGGTTGTCATAGGTGACGGCGATCGGCTCAAGTAGAAGCGCAGGCTGCTCGGCGCCGCTCTCAGTCATGAAGGTCGTGGCACCCATCACGTCCGACAGGGTTTTGCCCTCCGCTAGTTCGATGGCCGCCCGTGCCGCTGCCTGACCGAGCAGGTTAGAGTTCTTCCAGATCGTGACAGTCTGCTGTCCCTTTGCGATGCGGTTCAGAACGGTATGGTCCCCGTCTTGTCCCGATAGGGGTATGCCCAGCATCTGCCGGCTGGCAAGCGCTGACGCGACACCCGTCGACATACCGTCGTTCATGGCCAAAATAGCGTCGACCTCGTCACCCTGCTGGGTGAGTATCGTCTCCATGGTCGACTGGGCCAGATCAGGCTTCCAGTTTTCAATGTTCTGTTGGGCCACAACCTCAATCTGTCCCGAGTCGATAAGCGGTTTCAAAACCTGCATTTGACCTTCCCGGAAGATATTGATGATCGGGTGCGCCGTATCACCTTCAATCAGAACCCAATTGCCGTCATCACGAACATCAACCATCGCCTCGGCCATCAGCCGGCCGACTGCGATGTTGTCGAAACTCGCAAACAGGACATCCGGAGAATCGATCGGAGCATCGTACGCGATCACCGGCACTCCTTCCGCATTCGCCTGAGCAACGGCCGGCAATACCGCCTTCGAATCCTGAGCCAGAAGTATCAGTGCATTGCAACCTGAGGCGAGCATCGCCTCGATATCGCGCAACTGTTTCTGGGGATCCGACTGCGCGTCTGCGCTGACATAGGTCCAGCCCGCCGGTTCCAAGACCGATTTGATCCCGGCCTCATCTATGCGCCAGCGTTCCTCCTGGAAATGGCGCCAACTCACGCAAATCTGGTTGTCCTGTGCCAGAGCAGATTGATCAACCAGCATCGCGCCGAGCATCACTCCCAGCCCTAGCGCTGATGCAGATACAATTTTCTTTCCTTTCACATGGATTGGCCGCATGGGTTCCTCCTTTCAGCCAAATAAAATCAACAGAACCCACGGCCTGGCCAATGAGCCTTCGCAAGGCGATCTGAGTACGGGATGCGTGGTTCGCTACGGATTCCTACAGCACTTGACGGCACCGGTTCGCGGGTCAGCGCGCAAGTCTCTCCCGGAACTGAAGCCTGGGTTCTTTCTCCCTTTTCAATGCAAGGAGGCTGGCCGCAAAGCCAGCCCTGTGGGAGCGTAAGCGAACCCCTCCCGAATTTCAACAGCGCAGTGAACGTGACGACCGGCCCGGACAGCCGTCAACAGTCTCTGCGTGTTCCGAACGCCGGAACCGAGGCCCCGGCGCCGCACGCATATCCGGCGATGGACATGGGACCAGTTCGGTTCGCGAGGGGCCGGCAGGCCGTCGAGGAACAGCGTGGCGCCACGGAAGCTCCAGCCCTTTGCGTGCAGCACCGGGGATCAATGGCGTCTCCATCCGGCGGCAACCTGAGGCCGCCGACTGTCTGGCACGTGCACGAGCAACGGGCACAGTCCAGATTGCTCGCGTCGGGACCGGTTTTCGTCCGGGTTCCTGAAACCGAAAGGAGACATCAACACCCTACCCGCACGGGTCCTCGCGCTTCGTGTATTCAAGTGCCGTCGGATTCCCGTTCATTTCCTCCGATATCTGTATTCAGTCGAAAATTGCCTTGGAAATACGCATGTCGGCCAAAAGACGGCTCCGTCAGGCATGGAAAACGGAACTCTGCAATCAAATTTTTCCGATGCCGAGAACCCGCAGTACCGGCGGACGGACCGTGTTCCGGACGGCATGTTTTTCCCGATTGACTGATAGCGAAAAAAATCGAAATTTACGGCGGCAGCTCAACGGGCGGGACATTTTGACGAACGCAAGAGCGCATTTTCCGGCAAGGGTTCATGAATCATTGGTGGAATAAGGCATGACCAACATGGCACGGACGAATATCGAAATGAGCCAAGGATTCACCGGGACATCGTTCGGCGTTGATGGTTGCCGTGCAGGTTGGTTCTGGGTCGGCCTCAAGCCCGACGGAACAGTCCTTTGCGGTGTCGCCGAAGAGCTGGCCGAACTGGTCAACTGCGCGGTGGATACGGACCGGATCTTTGTGGACATTCCCATAGGATTGCAGGCGGAAACCCGAAGGTGCGACGCAAGCGCCAGGAGGTTTCTCGGACACCCGGGGGCGTCGAGCGTTTTCCCGGCACCAGCCCGCGAAGCGATAGGGTGTCCCGATTACGCGACTGCAAGCCAGCGCAACCAGGAGGAGACCGGCAGAAAACTGACGAAACAGACATTCGCCATCATTCCGAAGATCCGGGAGGTCGACACGCTGCTTCGTGCTTCCTCGAAAGCCCGCCGCATCGTGCGCGAGGTTCACCCGGAAGTCTGTTTCCGTGGGTTCGCCGGTCGACCGATGACCCTCAACAAGAAGAAACCGGAAGGATACCGGGAACGGGTGGCGGTGCTTGGGCGGTTCCGCCCCTGCGTGGAGCGGGAGATCGAGGACATGGTGGCCCGGCACCGCGATCGTGGTGTCGCACGCGACGATGTGGTCGATGCAATCGCCGCAGCAATCACCGCCGCATCGGAACCCTCGGACCTGCGGACCCTGCCGGAGACGCCCGAGCGGGATTCTGAGGGACTGCCGATGGAAATGGTTTATGCAGATTTATTCCTTCCCGGCGGGGCCAAGGTGCCGCAGCCGGGGAAGGCGGTCATCGCCCCCGAGGCCCGAAGCCGGATCAGGGACAAACTCTCGGAAATCGAACGGCAGGAGTCCGTGCGAATACTGCTCGCCGTCGAGTCCGGCAGCCGGGCCTGGGGGTTCCCGTCGCCGGACAGTGATTTCGATGTACGATTCCTTTATGCGCGGCCGCGCGACTGGTACCTGTCGATCGACAGGCGCCGTGACGTGATCGAGTGTCCCACCGAGGACATGCTGGACATCAACGGTTGGGATATCAGGAAAGCCCTCGGGCTGCTTTTGAAGGCCAACCCTGTGCTCACGGAATGGCTGTCCTCGCCGGTCCGCTACAAGGAGGACTCGGCCTGCACGGAACGGCTGCGGGAACTCGCTGCGCGCGTTGCGTTCGGGCGCCCCGCGCGCTTTCATTACCTGCATCTCGGGCGGTCGTCGTACAATAAAGACATTGCCGTTCGTGAAACGGTCCCGTTGAAGAAATATTTCTACGCGTTACGGCCCGCGCTCGCACTCCGCTGGCTTCGCAAGCACCCGGACCCGCCGCCGATGGATCTTCCAGGACTGCGTGCCGGGCTACGGCTCGCTCCCGTGTTGGATGCCGAGTTCGACAGGTTGATCGCCGCCAAGGCCGAAATGGCAGAGCTGGGCAAAGGCCCCCGCATTGGCGTTCTTGATCGTTTCATCGAGTCGGAGTTCGCATTCGCCGGCGATGCCGCCGCCCCGGCCAGTGCTGCCGATCCTGGTCTCTTGGAGGATGCGAATCGCGTGTTCCGTGAGATCATCGATGACGGCCCGTGAAGTTCTCCCGGCTGGCCGTGTGTCCATTTCGATCCCATGGCGAAAACCGGAAAAGCCGATCGTGGTGAAGGTCGCTTCGGGTCTTTCCTGGCCGATGCCTCATGTCCGGAAGGAAGATCTATTTCCGCCATGGCAGGGAAAGGCTCCTGCCGTGCATTGCGGCGGCCTGTTTGCTCGTCCCGGCGCCAATACTTGGCAAAGGCGTAACGGTCCGCCCTGGCGGTGAGGAAATTCGAACCACAGGCCGCGGTTCTTCGGGCCAATTGCCGATTCGGCACGAAACGGCGAAGCCTGGATAGCTTCACTGAGCAGTGAGCTGTTGACCCGGGGTTGCCTTTCTGCGGCCCGCCCGGTTACCTGGTGACGGCCCGGGAAGCGACAGGGAGCAGGAGCGAAATCAGTCCTGTTCGGAATCGTCCAGGGGTCTGGCTTCGTCCATGAGCATGATCGGGATACCGTCACGAATGGGGAAGGCCAGCCGCGATTTCCGGGACACGAGTTCCTGCCGCTCCCTGTCATAGCGGAGCGAGGTATGGGTCAGGGGGCAAACCAGCGCCTCCAGCATCGTCCGATGCGCACAGTGCCTTTCTTCGGGTTCAGGCGGCTTCACCGTGCCCCCGGCGCCAAAAGAAAACTGACGGCAACGTCGGTCTCTGCAGGTGCTCCGAACAGCTGTGGAAACCGGTTTCCGACGCGATGCGTCAAGCGGAATTGAGCGTGTCGGGTGTGTCGGGATGTGGTCATGCTCGGGTGATGATTCATGTGAACATCAATGACGACAGCTGTCGGCGGCTTTTTCCTGTCAATGGATCGTTTTCCCCGAGCGATTCGAAGATCCTGAACAGGAGCTTCTTGGCTGCCCCGTCATTCCATTCGCTGTCCCGGCGAAAGAGTTCCAGCAGTTCCGAAATCGCGCGCTCCGCCTCGCCCTTGCCGAGGAGGGCGAAGGCGAGATTGTAGCGTGCTTCGTGGTCGTCGGGGTCCGCAAAGACCTGCGCAAGAAATGTCTCGGGTTCACCGGCATCCGAGGTTTCCAACGCCAACTCGATACGCGCCCTGACTCCCGCAAGCACCGGATTGTCTGCAAGGGAAGCGGGTGCGTGGTCGACAAGTGACTTGGCCTTGCTCGTCTCGCCAAGCGCGAGATAGGATTTCACCAGCCCGGCATAAGCTTCGGCGCTTTCGGGATGACTGCTCAGGATGACAGAGAATGCCTGTGCCGAATCCACGGCCGCACCATTCGCAAGCAGTTCTTCGGCAGCGGCGATCAGGTCGTCCAGGTCTTCCGACGTTCCTCCTGCCTGTGCTGCGAGCTTGTCCACGAATGCCTTGACCTCCGACGGAGGCCGCGCGCCCATGAACCCGTCGACGGGGCGGCCATCCACGAAGGCAAAAACCGCGGGAATCGACCGAACCTGCATTTGCGCGGCAATTCTCTGGTTCTTGTCGATATCGATCTTGACCATGCGAACACGGCCGCCCGCGGCCTTGACCGCACTTTCGAGGGCCGGACCGAGGGTCTTGCAAGGACCGCACCAGGGAGCCCAGAAATCGACGACGACCGGCGTCCTGGCAGATTCCTCGACAACATCCGCCATGAAGGTCGCTTCGGACCCGTCCTTGACCAGACCATCGGCCCCGTTTGAAGTTCCGCTTTTCCCGAGCCCAAACATGATCGTCCCTACATCCGGAAGCCGCCGGAGAATGTGGCGACCGCGCAAGGATGTAGTGAAATAAGGTTCCCGCTTCAAGGTCCCGGAGGGGCAAGCCCCTCACGCGATTGCCCAATCGGACCCTTGCATTTGGTGCGGCTTCAGGGCCGAGACAATTTCCCCTCCCCTGCAACGCCGACCCGATGCCCCGAACCCGGCCTGATCCGCCGCGGTATCTTTCGGAAGGTCGAAACGCCGTGAAGCCACCGCATTGACAATACCGTTGCGGATGGGTGGAATCGAAAGCCACAGTGAGAAAGGAAAAGTTATGTGCGACGAGAATACACTCCGTGACGAGGAAAACCACCTGCGCCGTTCAGGAAGCCTGAGTCGCCGTGACTTCGGTGCGCTGTCGCTCGGGACAGGTCTCGCCATGGCCCTCCCGCGATCGGCAGACGCACAACAGGTAACGGCTGCAAATGTCGACGTGCCAACGCCTGGCGGCGTAGCGGACTGCCATTTCGTCCACCCGTCGGACGGAACCCATCCGGGGGTGCTGATCTGGCCCGATGCCCTTGGTCTGCGGCCCGCCTTTGAACAGATGGGACGGCGGTTGGCGGAGTCAGGGTATGCGGTTCTTGTCGTCAATCCGTACTACCGCAAGGTCAAGGCGCCGGTTCTGCCGGAGGGCGCATCGTTTCGGGACGAAGCGACGCGCAATACGATCTTTCCCCTGATGCGGTCGTTGAGTCCGGAGATCACCTTGACGGATGCGCGGGCCTTCGTCGGTTTCCTTGACGGCCAGGCCGTTGTGGCCGACGACCGCAAGATGGCGACGACGGGCTACTGCATGGGCGGTTCCATGACCATGCGTACCGCGGCGGCATTTCCTGACCGTATCGGTGCCGGCGCGTCGTTCCATGGCGGCCGGCTGGTGACCGACGGGCCGGAAAGCCCCCATCTTCTTGTCGGCAAGATGCGTGCGCACTACCTGTTCGCGATCGCGGAAAACGACGACGAAAAGGAACCTGAAGCAAAGTCGGTACTGAGGGAGGCATTCGCAGCTGCCGGACTTCCTGCGGAGATCGAAGTTTACGAGGGAGCATTGCACGGGTGGTGTCCACCGGACTCGGCTGTCTACAACGAAGCCCAGGCCGAGCGAGCCTGGAGCCGGATGCTGGCCCTGTTCGAGAGAGCCTTGGCCTGAAGCGACGAAGCCCCGACCGGAACGTCCCGGGTATGCGGTCGCGGGCTTTGCGCACCTGACGTTCATCCGGTTGCCATCCGGCACCATGCCGGGAGCAGACCGTTATGCCACGTTCCTCACTGCGTGATGCGTCTGGAGCGGGCCGTCATCAAATCCGGACCCTTGGCGCCGTCACCTTGGCATTGCGGAGGATCCGTCCGGTCCGGTCCTCACCTTTGCGCCCTCCGCCCAGACGGGAATACACCGCTGTCCATTCTGGCTGGGCGATCATTGAAACGCTCAGTGCCTGATCCGGACGATTTCCGAAAGGGGCACAATCAGGGAGCGCGTCTCCGGCTCCCTTTGCCGTTTCACGCATTGGTTAGCGGCATGGAATCGACAGGTGCCTGATTTGGAATGGCAACTGCGCAGGACTCCAAGGACAAAGGATGTGCTCAATTGGTTGTGTGATCGCCCTGCGACCGGCAAGTTATCGCCGGACATTGAGCGTCAAGGAACCGAATTTGACGCCTTGAACGCTCTACCCGCGTTCTTCAGTTGATTTCGAAGGTCGCAACAACCGGTACGTGGTCAGAAGGCTTCTCCCACCCCCGTACCTGCCGCTGGATCGAACTGGACAGGCTGCATTCTGCCAGTTCTTCGGTCGCCCAGATATGGTCGAGGCGGCGGCCCCTATCCGATGCACTCCAGTCGCGCGCGCGGTAAGACCACCAGCTGTAGAGCTTGCCGGAGGGATTGTGGAGGCGGGTGATGTCCGACCAGTTCCCGGCTTTTTGAACGGATTCCAGCCGCTCCACTTCTATCGGCGTGTGCGAAACGACTTTCAGCAATGCCCTGTGACTCCAGACATCATCCTCGAGCGGTGCAATGTTCAGGTCACCGACGAGGATCGACTTCACGGGCGGCCGGGATTCGAACCATTCCTGCATTTCGTCGAGGAATTGCAGCTTGTGCGCGAACTTGTCGTTCACTTTCGGGTCAGGAACGTCGCCCCCGGAAGGAACATAGACATTGTGAATCGTGACGCCGTTCGACAGCCGGCCGGCGACATGGCGTGCGTCGCCCTTGCCGCAAAAGTTCCTGTGCTCAACGGGTTCAATCGGAAGCCTGGAAAGGATGACGACACCGTTATATCCCTTTTGTCCCCTGGCCAGCATCAGTGGGTAACCGATGCTCCGGAACCCTTCGGTGGGGATGAATTCAACCGGCGACTTGCACTCCTGAAGGCAGAGCACATCGGGAGATTCCCTGGTCAGGAATTCCATGACGAGATTTTCCCGGAGCCGGATGGAATTGATGTTCCATGTCGCGATCTTCAATTTCATTCCATTCATCTCACTGATTGATCCGGGAAAACCCGCAGGACACATGGCGACGTGACGTGTCGCGCGGCATCGAATCCGGCGTATTCGTGCAGTCTGATCGACTTCGGTCGTCAGCCCGCCAGCCCGGCGCGGCACAAGCCAAAGATCGGAGGAAACTTGAGATCCAGGCGATCGTCGGGATATCTTTCCGAGACCCTGCCAGGTTCGAGATTGTCGATTTCGGAAAAGCCGAGCTTCCGAAGGAAATCGGGGACATTTTCGGGATTGATGTCCGAAAGCATGGGTTCTCCGCGCCGGGCGACGAATTCGGTCACGTTTTTCCTGAGTTCCCTGAATTCGGGCGCCACGCTGTCGGCCTCCGCAAGATAGTCGAACACGACCGACGAACCGGCCACGCTGCCATTGGCGAGATCGGACAACGTGCGTTGAACCGTTTCCTCGTCCAGGTAGTAGGCCACGCCGAACCACGAAAACACGGTGGGTTTCGCCGCATCGTAGTCGGTACGGCCGAGTGCATTCAGGACCGTCTCTGTGGCAAGATCGCATTTTACGTATCGAGCATTGGCAGGTTTCGAGATTCCGGCAGCGTTCATGCGCTGGAACTTCATTTCCTGGGTCGCGGGATGGTCGAGTTCGTAAACAACGAGTTTTTCGCCGAGATCCGTTCGGCGAAAGGCAAAGGTATCGTATCCGGCCCCTATGATGACAAGCTGTGTGACACCGTCGTCCAGGGCTGCCTTCAGGCAGTCCTCTCCGAACCGTGCGCGCGTATAGATGATCGGAACAATCGGCATGACCCTGCGCATGAGAACTCGCGTCACGAACCAGATCAGTATCCGACTCGACAGGATAGTCCGCCAGACGGGCCCGCACATTGAAATGGCCAATTCGTCCCTGAAGAGCTGCGATGACTCGTGGAGTGTATGGTAAGCTCTAGCCACCGCCGCGAGCTCCGCCGTCTTGCTTGGAATATCCGAGTCGAGCCTTGAAGCCGGCATTAAGTCAACTCCGCTAGTGAAGTCGAGACGGGCAGGATTTCGAGCAATTCTGCCTTGGCGCGTGATACAGGCAGCCGTTCCGGGAAACAACGCGTTTCAAGGCCTGGCACGACGATGATCTGACTGACCGTTTCACCTGCATGCGGAGCACACCCTGCGCGAAAGGGAATGCCCGAGTCTGTTCTCCGGACCAGCGAGTCTTATGCAGAAAAATACAGCAAATCCTACCAGGTCGGCTTCAGCGTACGAGTATGATAAGACGGGGAATTCTGTACCTTGCCGTGCATTGGGCAGCCAAGGCGCCAACCTCTGCAACCGGCACTTGTGGCTTGCCCGGTTCGGGGAAGTGGAATATCAGGAACGGGAAGCGTCGGCGGCAGAGTCAGGGCGGCTGCCGGGTTCCGGAGCGCAGCCATGAACACCATGCAGGCAACCCGTGACGAGACAGGTGCGACGAACACGGACCCGGCTGCGGTGTTGCACTGGTTGTTGCGCGCAGTCGGCGACTTCAGGGCCGCGCCGATCACCGCCTTGTTCTACGGTTTCGGATTCTTCGTTGTGAGCTGGCTGGTCATCGGTTTCCTGTGGCTGACAGGGCTGGAATGGATGATCTTTCCGGCCGTGGCAGGCGCCTTGCTCGTCGGCCCGCTCCTTGCTGTCGGCCTGTATCGGGAAAGCCGGCGTGTCGCGGGACACGGAGGGGCCGGAGTCGCGTCGCCCGGCCAGATCGCGCTTGTCGGCGCAATCCTGATGGTCCTGCTCCTTGCGTGGTTTCGGGCGGCAACGATCCTCTATGCGCTCCTGTTCGGCCTGAAGCCGTTTCCCGGCCTTCAGGATTTGCTGTTTCAGCTGTTCAGGACCACCGAGGGGATTTCGCTCCTTGTGGTTGGATCGGCGGTTGGTGGCCTGTTCGCTGCGTGCTGCTTCGCCGTTTCGATCTATTCGATTCCCATGCTGGTCGACCGGAAAATCGACGCATTCACGGCGATGGGCATGAGTTTCGCAAAGGCGGCACGCTACCCCCGCCTGACGATTGCCTGGGGTGCCGTCGTTACCATCCTCGCCGTCTTCGGCTTCGCAACGCTGATGTTCGGGATGATCGTGATTTTTCCGATTCTGGGTTTTGCTACCTGGCATGCCTATGCGTCCATGTTCGGGACGCCGGACTGATTCCACCGCGTGCTGCCCTTACCGGAGCGGCCGGTCGTCGTCTTCGAAAATTCGGTACCTGTCTCCTTCCGGATCGTCGTATTGCCGGGATCGGACCGCCCAGATGAATGCACCGAGGGCGATGATCGCAAGAATCAGCGAGGCCGGAACCAGGTAGAGCAGCGACGTCATCGAGATTCCCTTCGAATCTCCCGTAAGCGGCCGAGCCGCATGGCATTGAGCATCACCAAGATCGAGGACGATGACATGAGAATCGCGGCGATGAACGGGGTCAGCATTCCGGCCAGCGCCAACGGCAGAGACACCACGTTGTAGGCCGCGGCAAAGACCAGGTTCTCGGCGATCAGGCGCCGGCTCTTCCGGGCAATGTCGATGACGCCGAGCAGGGACTCGAGGTTGTTCCCGAGCAGGATGACGTCGGCCGCAACCTGTGCGGCTCCGGTCGCGGACGCCGGTGCGACCGAGACATGGGCGCACGCAAGCGCCGCCGCGTCATTCAACCCGTCGCCGAACATGGCGACCCGCCGCCCTTCGCCGGTCATGGCTTCCATGCGGGCGATCTTGTCTTCGGGACTGCATGCGCCCTGCCACGTATCCAGGCCGGCCGCGCATGCGACAGCGGCGACGGCGTTCGGCGAATCGCCGGACAGGATGAACGGCCGCAGGCCACGGCGCCTGAGCCCTTCGACCAGGTCCCGCAATCCGGGCCGCAACGACTGGGAGAACCCGAAACGGGCGAGGTGTCCCCCGGGCGCCCTGAACCAGAGTTCGGCGAGCCCGTTCGGGGAGGCGTACCCTTCGGCGCCCGTGAACACCGCCGAGCCCAACCGTTCGCCGCCGTTCGCCTCGAGACCGAGCCCGGGAAACTCCCGCACGCCGTCGAGCGGCCGCGCCGGGTATGCGGCTGACAGCGCCTTGCAGAGCGGGTGCCGGCTGGTCGCGGCCAGAATCGATGCCTGCCGCGCCATTTCCGCGTCGACGTCCGGGTCGAGGACGAATTCCGGACGGGTCAGGGTGCCGGTCTTGTCGAGAACGACATCAGTGACCTCCGCCAGTCGTTCGAGCGCGCCGCCATCGCGGACGATGACGCCACCGGCAAGGAGCAGGTTGGCCGCCCGTGCCGCTACCGCCGGGGTGGCAAGGCCAGCGGCGCACGGGCAAGTGACGACGAGCACCGCGACGGCGATCATGGCCGCCTGGGACAGGGACGCGCCAAAGACGAGCAGCCAGGCCGCGAATCCGAGCAGCGCCGAACCGATGACGAGTGGCGCGTAACCCCGCGAAAACCTGTCCGCGAGCAGCTGGTGGCGTCCGCGATGTGTCTCGGCGGCCTCGGTGATATCGGCGATGGACGACAGGCGGGTCTCGGTGCCGGCGGCCGTCACCCGTGCCCGGAAAGCAGGTCCGACATTGCGGCAGCCGGCCATCAGCGTGTCACCCTCACGGAGAGTTCGCGGCATCGATTCCCCGGTGACGGTGCTGTCGTCGATTTCGGCGCCCGGCGCCATCAGGACGGCGTCCGCCGGGATCAACTCGCCGGCCGGGACGTGAATGACATCGCTGGCCGAAAGTTCCGTCGCGAGCACTTCTTCAGGCTCGCTGCCCGCTCGAAGTCTGAATGCCCGGCCCCGGGTCAAGGCACGAAGGTTTTCCGCAGCGCCCGAAGAGCGCTTGCGGAGCATCCTGTCAAGAACGCGACCGACGAGGAGAAAGAAGGTCAGCGAGACAGCGGCGTCGAAGTAGGCATGCTCGGCGCCCCGTGCCGTCTCGTAGAGGCTGGCGGCCAGGGTTGCGAGAATTGCCAGTGAAATCGGTGCGTCCATGGTGACGCGTCCTTTACGGAGCGCGGCGACGGCGGGCAGGTAGAACACCGAAGCCGAATAGGCGACGACGGGAATTGCCACCACCGCTGACGCCCAGTGCAGAAGAGTTCTCGTGTCGGGCCCCATGTCGCTGGCCAGTCCGGCCCATACCGAGACCGAGAACAGCATGACGTTCATGGTGCCGAAGCCTGCCACGGCAAGCGGGACGAGGAGATTTCCCTCACGGGATGCGCCGGACGGTACATCGTCGGCATAGGGGTGTATGCCGTAGCCGAGGGCGGAAACGGCGGCGAGAACCTGTTCAGGCTCCGTGACCGTCCGGTCGATCTCGACCCGCAGCCGCCGGGTCGTCGCATTGACCCGTGCAGACGCAACGCCGGCGAGACGGTTCAGTTCCGATTCGATCGTGATCGCGCAACGGCCGCAGGTCATGCCCTCGACCGTGCAGTTCAGGCTGTGCAGCCCGTCGCCGGAAGTCCTGAGGAACAGCGATGGCGCAGGGGCGGTCATCGCGCTGCCGGCAGTGACCCGGTGTCGATCGCCTGTGATGTCCATGCATCCATGGCGATCGAGACGTGAAGGAACTTGTACGCGAGATAGGCGACCAGCGCGCCCAGGATGAGCGCATACACCATGTTGCGGAAGCGCTGGTCCCGATCGGTCTTTTCCGGCATCACTGCATGTTGTGGACGTAAAGGGCCAGGCCGCGGATGGCGATCTCGTCGAGGCGACCGTCCCAGGCCGGCATGACACCGGACTTCCCGGTCCAGAGTATGTCGAGGACAGCTTCGCGTCCGCCGCCGTAGAGCCATTTGTCGTCGGTAAGGTTTGGAGCGCCGTTGGCGAGACCACTGCGTCCGTCATCACCATGGCAGGATGCGCACTGTTCTGCGAACACCACGGCGCCGGCCGCGGACAGGGCGGCGTCATGGTCGAGCCCGGCAATCTCGAGGACAAATTCGGCGACTGCGGTGATGTCGGCCTGGGCGAGCAGCCCGTCGCGTCCGTAGGCCGGCATTTCAGAGGCACGCGTATCGTCGTGATCGGCGTTCACACCGTAACGTATCGTCGTGATGATCCCTTCGAGATCGTTCGGCCAGAGCCATTCGTCGTCGCGCAGGTCGGGGAACCCGGGCTGGCCCGCGAGGTCGCGGCCATGGCATGCGGCGCAATTGTCGTCGAACAGGACCGCGGCTGCCCGGTCGCCAAGGCCTGTTCCGGCCTCGAGCGCCGCGGGAACTGCCGCGAGCAGGTCCGCATGAGCTTCACGCCGCCGTTCATCGGCCTCCTCGACCTCGGTCATGACGGCGGCCCGCGACGAATGGTCGAGAAGTCCCCGTGTGTAGTCGGTCACATACGGGAACGCCGGCAACAGGACGAAGCACCCGGCGGCGAACAGCAGGCTGGCCGCGTAGAACCAGACGACTGGGCGCGGGAGCGGCGTGTCAAGTTCCTTGATGCCATCCCATTCATGGCCGGTCGTCGTCTGGCCGGTCGTCGGATCCGTCTCTACTGGCAAGGTGTGTCGTCCTCCTTGAGCGGCCATTTGGATGCATCATCGTAGCGCTTGCGGCGGGACGGCCAGTAAGCCCAGACCACCGCCGCGACGAAGAAGATGAGAAGGTAGGCTGCTCCCCAGCTCTTGGCGAAAACGAGCACTGCATCATGGCTCATCGGATCACGTCCTCGCGGTCCAGGGCCTCGAAATCGACGAGGGTGCCGAGCACCTGCAGATAGGCGACGAGCGCGTCCATTTCCGTAAGCCTTCGGGGATCGCCATCGAAGTCTCGAACATTCACGTTGGCGCCGTAACGTTCCGCGAGATCGTCCTCGAATTCGGCCTCCGCATCCGCCTGGTAATGGGCATCGCTCGCCGCACTGGCGATCTGTTCTTCGCTGTAGGGCACGCCGGCAAGGGCCAGCGCCCGGAGCGCCTGCGGCATCTGGCGGGTCTCCAGCAGACGGTCGGTCAGGAACGCGTAGCCGGGCATGATCGAACCCGCGACGATCGCGCGGGGATCCCTGAGATGGGCGACATGCCAGGCATCGGAATACTTGCCGCCAACGCGGGCGAGGTCGGGCCCGGTCCGTTTCGACCCCCAGAGGAACGGGTGATCGTACATGCTTTCCGCGGCCAGGCTGAAATGGCCGTAGCGGTCGACATCCGATTTCAGCGTGCGGATCATCTGGCTGTGGCAGGCGTAGCACCCTTCGCGCATGTAGATGTCGCGTCCGGCCAGTTCGAGCGGGGTGTAGGGCCGCATGCCTTCGACCTTTTCGACGGTATTCTCGATCGTGAACAGCGGCGCAATTTCCACGAGACCGCCGAACGAGGCAACGACGAGGATCATCACGGTGAATGCAATCGAATGCCGTTCGAGCTTCTGGTGGCGCGTCGACATGGAGTGCTACTCGGCTGTGACCATCGCCGGCGTAGGTCGCGCCTTCACCGGCCCGCGCACGGTCATGTAGATGTTGTAGGCACCGAGGACCGCGCCGGCCAGGTAGAGAAGACCGCCAAGCGCCCGCAGCCAGTAATAGGGCTTCATCGCTTCCACGGTGTCGATGAATGCGAATGCGAAGTTTCCGCCGTCATCATAGGCCTGCCACATCAGCGCCTGGGTGATGCCGCTGTTCCACATCGCGCCGACGTAGACCAGGGTTCCGGCGAGCGCGAGCCAGAAATGCCAGGCCTCGAGACGGAGAGAATAGGTCCCTTCCCGCTGCCACAGCCATGGCACGAGCTTGTACATCGCGCCAAAGGTCATGAAGGCGACCCAGCCGAGCGCCCCGGCATGGACGTGCCCGACGGTCCAGTCGGTATAGTGGCTGAGCGCATTGACCGGCTTGATCGCCATAAACGACCCCTCGAAGGTCGCCAGGGCATAGAACAGGATGGCGACCATCATGAACCTGACCGCCGGATCGGTCCGGACCTTGTCCCACGCGCCGTTCAGCGTGAACATCCCGTTGAACACCGACGCCCAACTCGGGATCAGCAGGATGACCGAAGTCGTCATGCCGAGCACCTGAACCCATTCGGGGAGCGCGGTATAGTGCAGGTGGTGCGAACCGGCCCAGAGGTAGAAGAAAGTGATTCCCCAGAAGCCGACGATCGACATGCGGTAGGAATAGATCGGGCGGCCTGCCGCCTTCGGCAGGAAATAGTAGAGCATCCCCAGGAATCCGGCGGTCAGCAGGAAACCGACCGCATTGTGACCGTACCACCATTGCGTCATCGCGTCCTGAACACCGGCAAACAGGGAGTAGCTCTTCGGGGTCTCCAGCGATACAGGCACCGCCAGGTTGTTGACCACGTGCAGCATCGCGATGACGACGATGAAAGCCAGGTAGTACCAGTTTGCCACATAGATATGAGGTTCGGCGCGGCGAGCCAGCGTGCGCAGGAAGGTCGCAAGGTACCCGAGCCAGGTTACGGTCAGCAGCAGGTCGGCATACCACTCAGGTTCTGCATATTCGCGGGACTGGGTGATCCCGAGAGGATAACCCGTGACCGCGAGCACGACGAAAAGATTGTAGAAGACAACGACGAGGAGCGGCAGCGATTCGCCGGACAGGCGTGCGCGCGACGTGCGCTGGACAACGTAGAACGAAGTGCCGATGAGCGCGTTGCCGCCGAATCCGAGAACCACCGCGGTCGTATGCACCGGCCGCAAACGGCCGAAGTTCGTCCAGGGCATGTCGCCATTCAGTACGGGCGCTGCCAGTTGCAGCGACAGGACGACGCCGACGAGAAACCCGAGAGTCGCCCAGATCACCGCGGCGATCACCGTGAACCGGATGACCTCGTCATTGTATTCGAGCGGCCCGTCCGGCCCGTCCGATGCGTTCTCGTACAGGTACCGGGCGCCCCAGACCGCGGTGGCAGCGATCAACCAACCGTGAAGCGCGAACGCTGGGGACTTTGCAAAACCGCCGATGGCAACGCCAAGGACGAAAAAGCCGATGATCGCGATCCAGCCTAACAGTCGTTCGATGCTCAGGGCCATGACGCCCCGCCCGTCATTTCCGTGTGCCGATGGATGTCACGGCCCGGGGTGCAGCGACGTACCGAACAGCCAGTCTGCGTCATGGCGTCAGCCCCAATAGAATCATCGCGCGCATGTCGCGACCCCTGACAGGTGCGCAGAGGCCCGGAATGACCGACAGAGTATTCCGTATTCCGGTGCCCGATCGCAGGTTAGACAACGACCAGACGAGCTTCAACGAAAAATTCGGAAACATGCCGAGCAATCACGATCAGGCTGCCGTCCGATCGGCTTCACGGGTCTTGGGAGTGACCAATGCCAACGCTCCTTGCCGTGCAGCAGCGCTGGGCCATGATGTTGCGGGCCGAGGCTCAGGACCGCGCGGTTCGCGCGCGACAACATGCCACGCAGGTGAACTCGGCCCGCGAGAGGCGGGATGTCCTGTCCGTCCACCTGCGCACGCCGCATTCGAGCGCGAAGGCACCGTCGACGTGCTCCTTCCTCCCAAAAGCCGATGTCACCCGGTCCGGACCACGGCCGAAGCAACGTGTGGCGCCAGATCAGCCGGCCGGGTCCGGTGATGGCAGGTGCTCGCCGGAATCCGGACCGTCGGTGTGACTCGTTGCCGGAGATCCGGCCACCGATTACAGGATGTATCCCGAATTCCATGCCGCGGAGATCTTGGAGATATCGTTGTTAAACTTGATTTTTCACGCAAGATTGGTCGCCGTATGGCAGTTGATCAGCGCCTCGCAAACCTGTGGCTGCCCGGTTTGGATGTCAAAGCGCCGCGTCGGCCGCGCCAGCGCAAACGGATGCTCTGTAGCGCCGCCGCAACGATTCCTCTTTCGGCCTTGAAAGGGCCGTCCGCTGAAGCCCGATGTGGTTTTGTTGCGCACGGTCGTGTCATGGCTCTCGACGTAGCCGAAGAACCGGAATAGAAGCTCCATGCGCGGAAAAGCCGGGAGAGAGGAATGACACGCAAGGCAAGGCCCGTCGGTATCAACCATGTTGCAATCGAGGTTGGCGAAATCCAGGCAGCGCTGGATTTCTATGCAGGGTTCCTGGATTTCGAGATTTCCTCCCGGAGCGACACGGCCGCCTTTGTCTACTTTGGCGACCAGTTCATAAACTTTTCGGCCGGACGGCGTCAGGGGCCGGACGAACGACGCCATTTCGGCATTGCCGTCGACGACAAACCGCTTGCCATCAGGTGCCTGGAGGACATGGGGGTCGCGTTTCTCGAAGGCCCCTTTACGGACTTCCTCGATCCATGGGGAAACAGGGTCGAGCTCACGACCTATACGAACATCCAGTTCACCAAGGCAGATCATGTCCTGGAGGGTATGGGAATGGCCCATCTCGAAAAGACGCCCGAGGCGATCGCCGAACTCGCCAAGAAAGGCATGGCACCCAGGCAGTAGCATCTGTGGCGCGTTGCGTGCCACCACAAAAGTTCTTGCCCGTGGGCGGTCAGGAATTTGTCATTCAACCTGCTACGAATGCAGTCTCATTCCCCGATTTCGGGTTGTCCGGCGGCACGCGGGTACACAATGTCCTCCGGCATTTCACGGCGGCAAGAACGGCGGAACGACTCGGGTCGAAAACCGGTATGTCGATGCCAATCACGGCAATCCTCGTCACCCACGCTTCCTCGTTGATCGGGCGCATCGGCCTTGGGTTTCTTCCCGGCCCGTATGACGCCGTCAGGTGCAGGCTTCCTTCCCGTTGCTCACCGCGGCAAGGGTGCCTCGTGCACCGCAGTTGCAATCCAGCGGACGAGGTGCCGAACCACCGGTGGCTGGAGTTTGGGGGCGAGCGCAGGCCGTCTTTCAAGCAGCTCCGGATGGTGCTGATAACGAATCTTCTGCAGCTGCCGTTCGTAGAGGAATGCCGTCAGTTGAGGATCTCGTCCAGTGGAGTAAGAAACCGTCTTGAAACTGTGTCGTGTGTCGGAGCGACGGAAAGCCGATTGCCTAGCGGATTTGAAGCGCCCGTAGGTGCAGGCGTTCGCGTTCTGGCAGGAGCCGGAGGAGGAATAAGAAAGGAGAACATCCTTGCCAGGGTCAATAACCGAACGCCTTTCCTTCGAAATGTCCATCAAAGTCCGGACTTGACCTTGCGGCGCCTCCAAACCGGCCCTCGGCCAACCCTCGTATGCAGGTGCTTGGGCGCCTGCCCGAATTTGCAATTTCGAATGTTTGCCAGACCGTGAAATCCAAAGACAAGAATCCCAATATCAAAAAATAAATCAATGGGTTGGTTGGTGAGCCCGACAGGATTCGAACCTGTGACCCACTGATTAAAAGTCAGTTGCTCTACCACCTGAGCTACGGGCCCCACATACGGACGTACATATTGGCGATGTTTCGGATTATCAAGGACGAACGACGGGCGCTATGCGGCGTCTGTCAGCGCGTTCCCTGACGTTTTCCTCGTCCCTTGAAACCGGTTCCGAAACTGATTCTCAAGGCGATGATCCATGCGTCGAAATGGTGGAAGTTGATCCGTGTGACGGACTTCGAGCGTCAGCAGATGCAGGCGCTGAGACAGGAGCGGGACGAGGAGCACGAGAAGGAGAACACTCCTGTTCAGGGAAGAGAGATGGACACACTCCTGTCAAAAACATCAAGCACTTTTCGGACTTGGCCCGCCCACAGGGCGAGTTTGCGGTTCCGCCTTCACGGGAAGGACCTTCCGGGGCGCCCGAACCCGATGTCGATGTGAATTTTCTCGCCTGAACCTGTCAGTCTGGGAACGGAAAATACGCTTGCAGAATTCGGCTGCAAGGAAATTATTTCAGACATCTGCACCGAAGGATCAACAGTTCGGGCAGCCCCGATTATGGCTCTGCATCGAATCCTTCGGGGCCCGGCTTTCAGGCAAACAGGTATCTTCAGCTGGAATTACCCGGTCTCCTCATGCGATGGGCGGAATTCGATCCGCCCATGGACGGGCTGCTTCGAAGGCCGCGGCCGCGCGGAAGATGTCGACCTCGCTGATCGCTCTGGAAATGACCTGCAAGCCAACGGGCAAGCCGTCCCCGGTAAAGCCAACCGGCAAGGATGCCCCGGGATTGCCGGTCAGATTGAACGGGTAGGTATAAGCAACCCAGGAAATAATATTCGCTCCCGGGAGTTCCGGCGGAGTGTTCAGTCCGACATCAAAGGCAGCAACCGGCAGGGTGGGCGTGACAAGCAGGTCGTAACTCTCAAGGAACTGGCGGAGTCGTTCCCTGAATTCATAGCGCCGGAAGACCTGCGTGTAGTACTCCTCCAGCGTTTGGTCCAGCGCGCCATCCAGAACGTCCGCAACAGCCGGGTCGAGCTGGTCCGGCGAATTGGTCAGCACATCCTTCAACCGCGTACCGACGCCGGCGTAAAACTCCGCCATCCACATGTCGCTCGGGTCACCGTCCATGACCGTCTCGACTTCGTCGACAATACATCCAAGCTCTTCGAACACACCGACCGCCTTTTCGCAGATTCCCACGATTTCCGGCAGTGGCTCGGCGTAGCCGAGAGTCGGGCTCCATGCGATGCGCATTCCCTTTACAGGCAGGTCACAGGCCCCAAGAAAGTCCGGAATCTCTCCTGCGACGGCAAACGGATCGCGCCGGTCGTACTCGGAAACGGCTGAAAGGAGCAGGGCCGCATCCCGTACCGTTCGCGCGATTGGGCCAACATGGGCAAGTGTCGGCGTTGCAGAAACGGGGAATATCGGAACCCTGCCAAAATGTGCCTTGATGCCGAAAAGACCCGTCAGAGAACACGGGATGCGGACGGATCCTCCCCCATCCGTGCCAAGCGCGAAGGGAGTCACGCCGGTGGCCACGCTCGCAACCGCACCGCAGCTTGATCCGCCCGGCGTCTTTTTCAGGTTCCAGGGGTTCCTCGTTATTCCCGAGACGAGGCTGTCGCCAACGGGTTTGCAGCCAAACTCGCTGGTTGTCGACTTGCCGATCACAACCGCTCCCTGCCGCCTCGCCTGCCTGACGGAAGGCGCATCCACGGCAGCAATGTTGTTCTCCATCGGCTTCGAGCCGAAGGTGAGTCGGACACCGCCGACCGCAATCAGGTCCTTGATCGAAATCGGCAATCCGTGCAGCAGCCCGGGCTCCTCACCGTCCATTATGGCCTTTTCCGCTGCCTTGGCGTGGTCGAACGCGGAGTCATCCATCCTGGTCACAAAGCAGTTCAGCGCCGGATCCACTTCGTCTCTTCGCGCAAGGCTGTGTTCCAGCAATTCGACCGGAGAAACGGCTTTGCTGACAACCAATTCGCGCAATTCGATCGCACTCTTGTAAAGCAGTTCTCCGGTCATGTGAGGATCCTCTTCTGCAGCATTCCGCCCTGAATCGCCGACGGATCAATCAACTTTCGACTATGGCAAATGCCCGAACCGGGGACCCGGAGCCGCCCTTGAACTTGAGCGGCGCGCCGAAAAACTGGAACTCGCCGACGCCGATGAGCTCTTCGAGGTTTATCAGCCATTCGAAGTGCGAAATGCCGAGATCTCGACAGGCGCGGTGTTGCGCGAAGAGATTGTCCGTCGGCTTGTCCGTTGATGGACCTTCGACCCCATGCATCTTCGAGCCACGGTCATTCAACCAGTGCGTCGCATCCACGGTGAGGCCGGGATTGGTCCAGCATACCTTGCGGTCCGGATAGTGGCGGTTGTGTAAACCGGTACAGAGCAAGACAATGTGTCCGTCAACTTTAACGCCCGCCTGTTCTTCGGCCCTGTCCATTTCCGCCGCGTCAATATCGCCCAGGTCCGGTATGTGTCGCAGGTCAAAGCACACGGCCTTGCCCATGAACAGGTCAAGCGGCATTTCGTCGATGGTTGCGCCGTTGGGGTTTACGTGCCGGAACCCGTCCACATGTGTTCCGACATGGTCCAACATGCCGATAAAGTTCGTCTGAAACGTCATCGGATCTCCGGGCACACCGAGGTTGAAAGATTTCGTGCTCTCATGGTTCAGGGCCGTCAGGTAGACCGGACTCTGAAACAGCTTGTGTGCAGGCATGTTGTCTTCGATGGTTACACTCAGGTCAATGATGCGTTGTCCCATGTTTTCCTCCTTTACCAGGCGCGGTTGTTTCATTAATCGCTTGCGCCCAACTCCACATTTTTTTCCGCAGGTACGGAAGCAGATCGAACGTCAATCATACTGCCCTCCGCCCCAGATAGGATTCGATGACTTGCCGATTTTGAGCGAGTGAACGCGCCGAACCGCTTATGGAAATCTCGGCATTCTCGAATACGTAGCCCCGGTGCGCGACCCGGAGCGCCATGGTTGCAAGTTGCTCGACAAGCAGGATGGCCAGACCGTCGCGATTCAGTCGTTCCAGTACCGGAAACAAGGTTTCCAGCACACGGGGCGCCAGGCCCAGTGACATTTCATCGATCATCAGAAGCCGCGGTCGGGACAGCAGGCCACGGGCCAGTGCCAGCATTTGCTGTTCGCCGCCGGACAGGCTTCCGGCCACTTGCGTACGTCGTTCGCCCAGTACCGGGAATAGCTCGACCATGCGCTCGATATCCGCGTCGACAGCACTTTCCCGGTCCCGCCTTCGGGAATAGGCACCAAGCCTCAGATTGTCGTCAACCGTCTGATCTGCAAAGACCTGGCGCCCTTCCGGTACCAGGCTCAAGCCCATGCGAACAATCCGGTGGGCCGGCAGACCCTGTACCTCGGTTCCCTGGATCCGTATGGTGCCGCCGGCCGGTTTCACAACTCCGGCGATTGCCTTGAGGGTCGACGACTTGCCGGCACCATTGTTGCCGATAATTGAGACGAATTCGCCCGGCTGAACCTGAAGCGAAATCTCGCGGACAGCCTGCACTTGGCCGTACGTCACGCTGAGGCGTTCGACCTCCAGCAGCGGTTGCTGCTGATCGGTCATGACACGCCGTCCACGACTTGCTTGTCTGCAGAGACCGATACCGCGTGGTCAAGCATGTCAGGATTCCCGAAATACGCTTCGATAACCCGTGCGTTTTCCTGGACCTCGGCGGCGGTGCCCCTTGCGATCACTTCACCGTAGTCAAGAACCGTCATCTGCGAAGAGATCGCCATCACGAGGTCCATGTGATGCTCCACGACAACGATGGTGATTCCGTGCTCAGCGAGCTGCAGTATCAGGTCACGCAGGTCATCTACTTCCGCATGCGTCAGGCCCGCAGCCGGCTCGTCCAGCAGGAGCAGCCTTGGACTTACGGCGAGCGCCCGGGCAATTTCCAGTTTGCGCTGGAAACCGAACGGCAAGTCCTTGGCCTTGGTTTCGGCAAAGCTAGACAACCCGACATAGTCCAGCAGTGCAAGAGCAGCCTGACGATAGCGATCCTCGTCGGTCCGATAGTTTGGCAGACGCAGGATGGCCGAGACTATGCCGGAGCGGTAGTGAGAATAGAAACCGTTCCAGACATTCTCGAGCGCGGTCATTTCCTTGAACAACTCTGTATTCTGGAACGTGCGTGCCAAACCGCGACGAGCGAGCTGATAGCTCCGCATCGCCGTAATGTCTTCCCCTTCAAAGAGTATTCGCCCGGAGCTCACCTGGTAAATGCCTGACACCGCGTTGAGAAGTGTGGACTTGCCGGCACCGTTCGGACCAATGAGACCATGAATCGATCCAGTGGCAACCTGTGTCTGAACCTTGTCCAGGGCACTCAGGCCACCGAAACGCAAACTTACATTCTCGGCCTCAAGACATATTCCGCTCTCGCTCCTTCCGTCTCCCAGTAAATCCTCGAGCGGATTGCCTGTTGAAGCTAACGCCTGAGCCGGGGCTACAGGGAGAAAACGTTGCAGGATATCAGCTAGGCTGCCAACGATACCGCGAGGCAGAAAGAACATGACAATTGCAAGAAGGGCACCATAAGCGAACGCCTGCCATTCCCCGAATTGCTGGAGAAATTCGGGCAAGTAGCTCAGAACGCCGGCTCCGACGACCGGACCTAGGGCGGTTCCCGCTCCTCCCAAGATTACCATCAGCAGGAAGCGGATAGAATCGCCGAACGAAAAAATGTCGGGGCTGATGTACTTGTTAAGGAAAACGTAGAAGACCCCGGCAGCGCCCGCTGTAACGGCGGAAATCACGAACGCGAGCGTGCGGACCGCCGTGACATTGATGCCAAGTGAACTGGCCGCGATCTCGCTCTGGCTCGTGGCAATCATGGCGCGGCCGAAACGTGAATTCATGATGTTCACGTTGACCGCGAATGCAATCAGCGCACATCCGCCGACAAGGTAAAAGTATGTGCGGTGACCGATTGGTAATCCGAAAATGCCGGGCTGCGGTACATCGGATATGCCAACCCAACTTCCGGTCAGTGAATCCCACTCGATGGCGATGTTCTCGACGATTATTCCGAACGCAATGGTGACGACCGCCAAGTACACGCCGCGCACCCGCACCGTTGGATAGGCAAGCAACACGCCAAAGGCGCCAGAGAACAGCATGCCCAGCACGAGACAAGGTACGAAACCGAAATCAATCCGCGTCGCGAGGATTGCTGCCGTATACGCTCCGATCGCGTAAAGACCGGCTTGACCAAGGGAAACCAGGCCCGTGAAGCCAACAAGAACGTTGAGGCCAAGCGCGAGTATCATGTAGATCAGCATCAACGTGTAGAAACGCAACGCATATTCGTTGCCGGCAATCTCGGGCATCGCAAGCAGCAGGATTGCCGCAACCGAGGCGAAAACCCAGTTTCGGTTGCGCAACAGCCAAATCATACCTTGACGATTTCCTTGCGCCCGAACAATCCCTGAGGCCAGATCATGAGTACAAGGATGACAATGCTGAAACCCACGGCTTCCCGGGCTGCCGTACTGATATAGCCGTCAACAAATTTCTCGATCACGCCGTACAGCAATCCAGCGATTACTACGCCATGAGCGCTCGTAATGCCTCCGATGATGGCGACCGCAAAGCCCTTGATCCCAAGCAGCAGCCCCATGGTTGCGGAGGCCTGAATCACGGGAGCGACCAGAATGCCCGACAAACCACCGAGTGCGCTCGCGAGGCCGAACGAAATCATGGCAATCTGATTGACATTTATGCCCACGATTGCCGCTGCAGTACGATTGAAGGCAACCGCCCGCATGGCTCGGCCAAGTTGTGTGCGCCGTTGAAAGACATGCAGGAGAATGACAATGAGAATTGCCGCGCAGGGAATGAGCAGTTCCTGTGGAAACACACCCGCCCCGAGAATCGTGACGGGTTTCTCCACGAGTGGAGATGGCAGTGGCCGCGCAAACGCTCCGAAGCTGATCGTCGCATAGCTCTCCAGCATGATTCCGATGGCGATAGTGGTGAGCATCCATCCGATGGATTGCGCCTGCGTGGCGAACGGACGGATGGCGACTCGTTCCAGAACGACACCGAACACGATGCTGACGGTGATCGCCAGCAGAATTGCCACCGACATTGGCAAGGCGAGGTCCAGAAATACGATCGTAAGTACTGCACCAAGCATCAGCGTGTCGCCATGCGCGAAATTCACGGCCTTGGCGGAAGACCACATGACGTGGAAACCGATGGCCACCAAAGCATAGATACCGCCAATCCCGAGACCGGCGAGCAGGTATTGGACAACAGCACTCATGTTCGAGCCCCTGCCGGCGAAAGAGGAGTATCTTCGACAGTACTCTTTGTCGCCGGCAGAGTTTTGTTATTCCAACGCCTTCGCGTCAGTTGCACGGAGTCTGGTCGAGTGGCAGCAACTTACCATCGTACCAGGCTGTCAGCTTGTAGGCTTCCGGAAGAATTGCGTCGTGCCGTTCTTCGGTCCGCTCGAACGCGGGGCTGTAATTCGTGACAAGGCCCTCGTGCTGCACTTCGAAGAGGGCGTCGTAGACCTTGGCACGATCGAAGCTTCCTGCGATCTCGATCGCTTTGGCAATGATGTGGACCGCATCATAGGCATTGGCAACTCCCGAACCCATGCGAATCTCTTCCTGGCTCCCAATGTCGAAACGATTCTGCATTCGCGCGTAGAGGTCCTGTGCCTTCGGCTCAAGTTCGCCCATCCAAGAATAGGTCTGCATGATCAGGGCACAATTGGCAAGTTCTCCAGCGAGTTCGCCCAGGTTGCCGGCAAATCCCCAGGCACCGATTACCACCGGCGACCAGTCGATCTTCTGGAGGCTCCGCAAGATCTGGTTTCCTTCGCGGTCCAGTCCCCACATGATGAGAACTTCCGCTCCTGCATCGCGCAACCGGATGAGTTGCGGCGTCATGTCGGTGTCTTTCCAATTGAAGGTCTCGGCACCGACTTCTTCCAGGCCCTGTTCCCGAAGTGCGTTTTGAAGGTCCGGATACGCTCCCTTACCCCATCCCGTATTCTCGTACATGATCCCGATGCTGTTATTCGCCGAACGCTCAATACCCTCGGCGACAAGAAACTTGGTGACCCAGCGATCCTTTGCCGAAACACGGAACATGAAATTCGGGTCCCGGCCGTTTTCGATCACTTTCGTGTTTGCTGCGATGGTGCCGACATAGGGCATGCCGATTTCATGAATTGGATCGCGCTGCGCAAGAGCTACGGTCGAGTGGTAACCGCCGATCATGGCCACGCAGTTGTCAGACAAACCGATACGACGCACGTTGTCTACGCCCCTGGGCGGTGCGCCAGCGTCGTCGTATTGGATGAATTCCAATTCCTGTCCCAGAACACCTCCGGCCGCGTTGATGTCCTCAACAGCGAGTTCAGCGCCCATTCGAATGGCCTTGCCACCGAACGCCGCCGGTCCGGTAACCGGGCCCGAATTCCCGATGCAGGCATTTGCCTCTTCTGCATTGACTGCACCGTTTCCCAAGGTGAGCACAAATGCCGACGCGGCTGCGATCGGTAGAATCCTCTTCGCAATTTGCATGATCTTCTCCTCTAACGCGTTTAACGCGTTGTTATAGCAAAACATGATTCAGCATGACACACACACACTCATGAAATGTCAACTAGAATGTCTCAAACAAACAAACTTCCCGTTTCCCCTCGGGACCGTATGGATACATGAAGCTGGCCAAGGCTGACCGGGGATTCAGACGGGAAAGGGGGGAGCCGGGATTTCGACCGCGACCTTTTGCTCGGCCGTGTCAGCAGGCCCGGTATTTCCCGGACACCTGCCGTGCCTGCCCGCAAGGGAAACGCCCCTTCGGGTCTGGCCGACAGTGCGCTGCTCGGGAGAATCTCCCACTGGTCGACGGCTTCCTCGAGCGGACCGCGGCGACGGATAAGGCCTTTCGGGAAACATCGGCAATTCAGGAGCGGATTGTTCCGGCGACTGACGAAATCGTTCAGCACTCCGGCGACCTGACCCGCGAAAGGGCCAATGCGACCGCCGTGTTGTCCGGGGCCCTGTCCCGGCGAGACGGGATTGACGGGAAGATGACGAACGCGGCGCCATTCCGGCAGGACGTCGCCCGGCTGGAGAAGAGGATTGGCGTACTTGTACGGACGCTGGACAGCGAGCCCAAAAAGGACGGGCGCGGCGGCGACACCGAAAGAACCGGTGTAGGTGATGGATGCTCGACGAATCTGGAACCGATCGCGGGAACCGGCCGGCCACGCGGCCGCGATTCGCTTCCGGGCTTTTCGCCTTTCCGATGACCAGGATTGAACGCCGCGAGTCTCGTCTCGCCCGGACCGAATTGCTGCCCTCGTGCACGGGCAGGGAGGGCCAGCAGACCGTGGCTGATGATGTCTCGCCCGGAAGGCCGTTTACTGGATGCGGTCATGAGACTAAAACAGCGTCGATCAATTGAGGATGGAGGATTCCCATGGCCGACCACGGCGCTTTCCACTGGAACGAACTGCTCACCGGAGATGTCGAGAAATCCAAGGCGTTTTTTGCCGAGGTTTGCGGCTGGACCTATGACGATGTGCCCATGCCGAATTTCACCTATACCGTCGCGAAGTCCGGCGGCCGGATGCTCGCGGGCATCATGGACAAGTCAAAGACCGGCAACCCGGCCATGCCGAGCCACTGGATGGCCTACATCAGCGTGGACGACGTCGATGTAGCAGCAGCCAAGGTTGCAGGCGCCGGCGGCACGGTCCTGCAGGAGCCCTTCGATATCGAGGGCGTCGGCCGGATCGCCATCGTCGCCGACCCGGATGGCGCGGTCGTCGGCCTGATGACGGACGCCGAATCCGAATAGGGCTGTCCGGGAGCTTCGGGAAACGGTTTGCACGAGAAAATGTCCGTGACGAGAACCTATCCGGGCGAATTGCCCTTTCTCAAGATGCAGGGGCTTGGGAACGACTTCGTCGTGATCGACCAAAGGGGCCAGGGGAACGCCAAGGGCATGTGCTCTCGTTCGGCTAGGGCGTTGGCAGACCGGCGCCTCGGAATCGGGTGTGATCAGGTGGCCGTGCTGCGGGACGATTCGGAAGGGGACGATGGTCGCGATGGCTCGGTCGATGCAGCCGCCGATTTCTGGAATGCCGACGGATCGCCGTCGGACGCCTGCGGAAACGCGACACGATGCATCGGGCGGCTGCTGATGGCGGAAAACGGGCGTGACGTCGTTCATGTTCGAACCGGCCGGGGAGTCCTGAGCGTTTATGCGACCGGTGACGGGGAATACTCCGTGAACATGGGTCGGCCCAGGCGGCATTGGAGCGAGATTCCACTTGCAAAGGATGTCGACCCTGGGGCGCTGCCGATTGATGGCACGCCGGTAGCGGTCAGCATGGGCAATCCCCATTGTGTTTTCATCGTCGATGAACACGGGTTGTCGGGACCCGAGGAACGCGGGCCCGAAATCGAACGTCACCCTTTGTTTCCCGAGCGAACGAATGTCGAGTTCGTCCATGTCGTGAACAGGAACGCCATGCGGGTCCGAATCTGGGAACGCGGTACGGGTGTCACGCTGGCGAGCGGGTCCGGCTCTTGCGCGGCCGCCGTGGCGACGCACCTCAGGAAGCTCACGGAGCGAAGGGTAACCGTTCAACTGGATGGCGGTACCCTGGAAATCGACTGGCGTGACGACGGAGTCTGGATGAAAGGCCCGGCCAACAAGGTCTATTCGGGCCGCCTTGACCCTGAACTCCTGGAGAGCCTGGAATGACGGGCGCCAACCTGTTCGAGACCTTCGGCTGCCGGCTGAATGCCTACGAAACCGAAGCCATGACCCGGCTCGCTGAAGATGCAGGCGTCGAAAACGCGATCGTCGTGAACAGCTGTGCGGTGACGGCCGAGGCCGTTCGCCGGTCAAGGCAGCGTATCCGGAGACTTCGACGGAACAATCCCGGCCGCAAGCTGATTGTCACGGGATGCGCGGCGCAGACGGATCCGGACATGTATGCGAAGATGCCGGAAGTCGACCAGGTCCTGGGAAACGCCGAAAAACTGGCGCCGGGAATCTGGAACGAGATCGGCAAGGACGAGGGACGTTCGCCGGGTTCCAGCCGCGTTCAGGTCGGAGACATCATGGAATGCCGGTCGACGAACGTTGGTCTGGTCGATGGTCTCGGAACGCGGTCCCGCGCATATGTCCAGATCCAGAATGGTTGCGATCATCGTTGCACGTTTTGCATCATCCCTTTCGGGCGGGGAAACAGCCGCTCCGTGCCCGAGGAGTTCGTCGTCAAGCAGGTCGCCCACCTGGTGGACCGAGGTTATGGCGAAGTGGTTCTGACCGGGGTCGATCTGACGGCATGGGGCATGGACCTTCCCGGCAAGCCGCGCCTTGGCGATCTCGTGAGAAACGTTCTGGACCGGAATCCGGAACTGCAGAGACTCCGCCTGTCGTCCCTGGATTCTGTCGAAGTCGATTCTGTCCTTTTTGACGTGATTGAATCCGAACCGCGGCTGATGCCGCATCTTCATCTTTCGCTGCAGTCGGGAGACAACCTGATCCTCAAGCGGATGAAACGCCGGCACAGCCGTGAAGATGCCGTTCGATTCTGTGCGGACGTCCGCGACCGCAGGCCGGATGTCGTCTTCGGCGCAGACATCATCGCGGGATTCCCCACCGAGGATCAGGGGATGTTCGACAATTCGGTTTCGCTGGTCGAGGAGTGCGGCCTGACCTGGTTGCACGTCTTCCCGTTTTCGGCACGCCAGGGCACGCCTGCAGCAAGAATGCCGCAGAACGAGGGGGAAGTCATCAATTCAAGGGCGCGACGGTTGCGCCAGGTCGCAAAGTCCAGGATTGGCATGTACCTTGATTCCCAGGTCGGCCAACACCAGGCCGTTCTCATGGAAAGTGCGCGAACAGGACGGACCGGGGGATTTGCGGAAGTCCGGCTTGACGCAAACGCTGCCCCCGGAACGATCATTCTGGCGGCAGTCACGGGTGTTGACGGGCACCGATTGAGTGCCCACATCATTCAGTAAGGGAAGATCGGCATCGCGCCAGTTTCAGGAGTGCGGCGGTCGGGACGGCAGGACCCGGGTGAAACAGGCGACGGAAGAATGGGAGCGACCGTGGCGGCAGCGGACCCCGGGAGTTGAATTCAGCAATACGGGAACGGGAACATGTTCATTCCAGCCATTCCATTGACAAAGGCGGCCGTCCTTGCCGGGGCTGCCTGGATCGCATACCGAAAGATCGGCCCTCATTCATTCAGCCGGGAGGAAGCCGACCGGCTCGACAACGTGGCTCAGGGACTTCAGGCGGGCGTATGCGGCACCGACCGGATTCATGGATCGGGACGATGGTGCAGGCGGTACCGTGTCACGGGGTTCCGGCGGTGGCTCGAAATCGATGCGGCCGCGATATTCCAGGTCAAGGTGAGGATGCCGGGAGGAGAAAGGGCATGAAGCTCTACTTTGCGCTCCCATCGCCGTTTGTGCGAAAAGTCCGGGTTTGCCTGATCGAAACGGGTCAGGAGGCGGACGTTGAACTCATCGATGCGATCGGAACCCCGATCGATGCCGGCAACATGCCCACGGAGCATAACCCGCTCGGAAAAATCCCGTGCCTGATCCTTGATGACGGGCAGGCCTTGTACGATAGCCGGGTGATTACACGGTATCTCGATGCAAGAGCTGGCGGAGGCCTCTATCCGGATGATGCAGCGCTGTGGAGGATCCTGACGTTGGAGGCGATGGCCGATGGTGTGCTCGATGCCGCGGTGCTGATGGTCTACGAACACCGGTGCCGTCCCCAGCACCTGGTTTACGAAACGTGGCTCGATGGCCAGAGGGAAAAGGTGAATCGTGCGCTTGATGCGATCGAGGCGAACTGGGTGGATCACCTTGAAGGGCGTCTGGACATGGGGGTGATCAGCGTCGGAATCGCGCTTGAGTATCTGGACTTTCGACACCCGGGTCTTGACTGGCGATCCGCCAGAGGCCGACTCTCGGCCTGGCTGGCGGAATTCTCCGGACGACCATCGATGGCAGCTACCCAACCCGCCGACCCCGTTTGACGATCAGCGGATTGGCCAAAAGGCACGATCCCGGATGTGGTGATCCATTCAAGGCCTTCCGAACCACGCACGGTGCTCCGCGTTGGCACCCTGGAGGCTATTTGCCTGATCGGGAGACAAACTGCCCGGCGCAAGGAATTACCGGACATCTCGTGCTGCTACGGTCACGCGAACAGGCAACGCTGGAGCATCGACAGGTTACGCGGAATCTGGAGGAACGGGTGCCATTCAGGTCAGGGCAAATGCGGGTGAGGGGCTCGCCTTGACGAAGCGGTTTCGGGTGAAGGTTTCTTTGGCAGATCGCTGCAAGGTTTGTCTGGACGGTTTGAACGGGCAAGTGTAGTAACCGCGGGATTCCGCGTACGTAACTGTATCCGGAACCTGTCCGGCTGATCGCCTGAACGGAAGGATAAGGGAGGAGTTCGTGGCTCACGCAGATGAACCCGCCGGCAACCGCAGGGATTTCCTTTACGTCGCAACGGCTGCGACCGGCGCCATAACAGCTGGTGCCGCCACGTGGCCGCTCATCGACCAGATGAATCCGAGCGCGGACGTTCAGGCGTTGTCATCGATCGAGGTGGACGTTTCAGGCGTCGATCCCGGCACCCAGATAACCGTGAAATGGCGTGGTAAACCCGTCTTCATTCGCCGAAGGACCGAAGAAGAAGTCAGCGCAGCGCGAAACGTTGATCCTGCCGACCTCCCTGACAACGAGTCCAGGAATGCCAATATCCCGGGTGACGGAAGCGACACGAACCGCGCCCTGGACGAAAGCGGCGAATGGCTTGTCATGATGGGCGTGTGCACGCACCTCGGGTGTGTTCCCCTCGGTGACGGAGCCGGCGAGTTCGGTGGATGGTTCTGTCCCTGCCACGGCTCGCATTACGATACGTCGGGACGCATCCGTAAAGGACCTGCCCCGGAGAACCTTCCGATTCCGGTCGCCCGGTTTCTCGATGACAATACGTTGAAACTCGGTTGAGGGGACAAGAGCATGGCCGGAATTCCTCACGACGCCTACGAACCGAAGTTGCGCATCGAGAAATGGCTCCATGCCAGGCTGCCAATCGTCGGGCTCATTCATGCGACCCTGACCATCCCCACACCCAAGAACCTGAACTGGATGTGGATCTGGGGAATCGTTCTGTCATTCTGTCTCGTGCTCCAGATCGTCACCGGCGTCGTTCTGGTCATGCACTACACGCCGCACGTGAACATGGCATTCGATTCGGTTGAGCACATCATGCGGAACGTCAATGCAGGATGGGCGTTCAGATATCTCCACGCCAATGGGGCGTCGCTCTTCTTCATCGCGGTCTACGCCCACATCTTTCGGGGTCTCTATTACGGTTCCTACAAGGCTCCGCGGGAGATAACCTGGATTATCGGCATGCTGATCTATCTCACGATGATGGCGACGGCATTCATGGGATACGTACTGCCGTGGGGACAGATGTCGTTCTGGGGCGCAACGGTGATCACGGGTCTTTTCGGCGCCATTCCCGGCGTAGGCCCGATCATCCAGGAATGGCTGCTCGGCGGACCAGCCGTGGACAATGCAACGCTCACCCGGTTTTTCAGCCTGCACTATCTGCTTCCGTTCGTGATAGCTGGCCTCGTGATCGTCCATGTCTGGGCGTTTCACACCACGGGAAACAGCAACCCGACGGGAGTCGAGGTCCGGCGGCAGTCGAAAGACGTGGCCAGCAAGGACACGGTTCCGTTTTGGCCGTATTTCGTCATCAAGGACCTGTTCGCACTTGCGGTAATCCTGGTCGTGTTTGCCGTGTTCGTGGGCTTCATGCCGAATTTCCTCGGGCACCCCGACAACTACATCGAGGCAAATCCGCTCGTGACGCCCGAGCACATCGTGCCCGAATGGTACTTCCTGCCATTCTACGCAATCCTCCGCGCCATCACCTTCGACGTCCTGTTCCTGGAAGCCAAGTTCCTGGGTGTCCTGATGATGTTCGGCTCGATCGTCGTCATTGTCCTTGCCCCCTGGCTGGATACTTCGGCGGTCAGGTCAGGTCGGTATCGTCCGACCTTCAAATGGTGGTTCTGGCTGCTGGTCTTCGATTTCCTTGTCCTGATGTGGTGCGGATCGCAGAAACCGGAGGGCCTGGTACCGACGATCTCGCTCATCGGTTCGATCTACTGGTTCGCCTACTTCCTGATCATCCTGCCCCTGCTGGGGGTTCTCGAGAAACCCCACCCGCGGCCGGAGACGATCGAGAGCGACTTCGAACGCAGGCATTCACCGGCAGAGTGACCGTTGAGGAGATGAAACCGATGCGCAGGAACATGGCGGCTTTCTGGTCCGCGCTGGCGGCCACGATGTTTTTGGCGAACGCCGCGGGTTCGGCTGGAGGGAGCGGCCACGTCGAGGACTTTTCGTTCAGTTTCGAGGGGCCCTTCGGATCCTTCGACCAGCACCAGCTGCAACGTGGACTGCAGATCTATACCGAGGTGTGCTCGGCATGCCACGGGTTGCGGCAGGTTCCCTTCCGGACTCTCGGCGATACCGGTGGCCCGCACCTGGAAGTGTCGCAGGTCGTCGCGTTTGCCCAGCAGTTCGAGATTTTCGATTCCGAGCTCGATGACTTTCGCGAAGCCAAGCCTGCGGACAAGTTCCCCGGTTCGGCAGTGGAGGAAGCGCCCGATCTTTCGCTCATGGCGAAGGCGCGCGCAGGCTTTCACGGTCCGTACGGTCTTGGAATCAACCAATTGCTCAGGGGACCGGGCGGTCCCGAGTACATCGCCTCGATCCTGACGGGATACACGGGGAAGGAAAAGGAAGAATACGGAACCATATTATATGAAAATACGGCTTTTCCGGGCGGGTGGATTTCCATGGCGCCGCCACTGGAAGATGGATTCGTCGAATTCCGGGACGGACATGACAACGATGTCCATCACATGGCCGAAGACGTGGCAGCTTTCCTGATGTGGGCGGCAGAACCGAAGTTTGCCGAAAGAAAGCGTTCCGGTTTTGTCGCTGTTGCCCTCCTGGCTCTCCTGGCTGCCCTGCTGTATCTGACGAACAAGCGGCTCTGGGCTCCGATCAAGAAGCGACGGGCCTGATTTCGGCCCGGAAACCCGCGAACACTTCCTGCATGGTTCATTTCTCCCGCTTTTCCTTTTCGGTGACTTCGGGGATGCCAGTAACCAGGTCGGCACGTGTTCGCCGAAACCGTCGGTCGGGACTTCGATGAAGGGTAGTCCGTTTCATCGGCGAGAGCTGGAGTGCGATCAGACAACGTGCCTTTGGTTCGTTGCGGTGTTTCAAGCGGATTTTCGCAACCCCGAATGAACCTGATGGAATCCCTTGCATCCCCCTTCTGTTGACGGGGTCAGGATGCGCATCCGCGTCCGTCGACCAGTGACATGGAAATGGTGTTTTCCTGCGCGCTCGAGACGCACTCGATCCTCATCCGCAGCCGTAACGGCTATTCCCTTGCCTCAATCATCCTGCGGCGGCAGGAGCGGGTGAGTCATGATTTAAGTCACCAACTGACCACTGGCGGAGATAACCCGCACCTCGCCAGAAGTGGTCGCTCAGTTGACATTCGCCGCGATTTGGCTTGGCGACGGCTACTCGAAAGGCGGCATCAATCCGAAGCAACCTGTCTTGATCAATCGGGTAATCAGCGCTCATTAGGGCCGCAGCGGCACCGACCGTGCGTGCGTGCGTGCTGGCCCATTTGGCCAGATTCAGCTTTCGGCATGAGCATGCCCTGAAAATCGGTTTTCTCCGGTTGATCATGTACCTCGGTGATTGATCGATACTTGACTTCCGTCGGATTTGCTCCATCGATAACGACCGCTTCGAAGTCCATGACAGAGCTTCCTCCACGTCTCGTCGGGTATGGGTTCGGTCAAGTCGAAGTTCCGCGCGACGAACGCGCCGGACAGCTTCTGGACGGCAATGCGCTGCCGCATGTCCCTGGTGCTGCTGAACGAGAAGCCGCAGCGTTCGCCCTTCGCCGGATGACCGCATCCCGGTTCCTGGACGCCGCGTTGACCGCCTCGTCGCGGTCGGCGGAGCGGAGCGTGTCGCCGAGCAACTCCACCATGGGAACCACGGTCGACGGACCCTGGGTGACATCTGACCGTACCTGTCTGCGCAAACCGTGAGGAACGACGGTCGTAGTCGGTCAACATTGGCGTACAATCGCCGGTCTCCAAAATAGGTCTTCGCTTCAGGCCCAGTTCGGGATAATCGCAAACCGGGCATTCTCGATAATGAGGCAGGAGTGATGAAGGTCGGCAGAAACCACCCTTGCCCTTGTGGCAGCGGCAGGAAGTACAAACGCTGCTGTTGGGATCGCAACAGCGGTGCGCACCTCGATACCACGCCAGCGGTATCGTCACACGGGTACAGCTTCGTCGAGACTGACCTTGACCGGCTTTCCAACAGTGTTGTCCGTCTCGTCGGTGAAGGCCGTCTCGATGAAGCTGACGCAGCCTGCGAAAAATTGAGGATCCGCTACCCCGAGACACACGATTGGCTTATGCGTAAAGCCATGGTCTGGGAGGCACGCGGCGAAGCCGAACTGGCGATCGAATATTGGAAGCGCACGATTGACTGGATGGATGCGCATCCCGAAGACTTTGACCCGGAAAGCCGCGAGCCCTTTCGAAAAGACATCGAGCGTCTGCGAAGGAGTGCCAGAAGCGCATAGCGAGATGGGCGTCCGCCTTTTTGTGTCGCCCGAGCAGTCCACGTGAAAGTGAACGCCAGGCGGCGGAAACTGGACAGCAGCACCGCGTGGGGACGGCAACGTGTCGCCGGAGTGGCCGGTAAAGTGCCAGGGGCGCGCACGCTTGGGTCGCGGTGGCCAACTGCGTCAAGCCGCGGGAAGGCGTGACCCACAGGGATGTGTTGTTCAGAGCCGTGGGAAAATGTGCGCCATCATTCCCGCGATGTTTGAAGACTGCAATTCCGGCTGGGAACGCCTTCGAGAGCGCCCGGAGATTCCGTTGACCGACCGAACGCCCTTGCACGAGGGACAGAGCATTGGTGAAATCCCGAGTACGCGGGAGGACAATCGAAGCTTGGCGCAGTCAGAACATGATGAAAGGGAAATCTGAATGATGCGAAGAACGATTTTTTCTTTCGGCAGTCACTGCCTTGGTCGGGACGACGATGCTTGGGGTGCCGGTTCAGGCGCAGGAAATGATCATGGTGTGCACGATTGCGCCAAAGACCGGACCGTTCGCCGGTAGTGCCTCGGTTACCCAGTGGCCCAATGTCGAATTCTGGGTCAAGCAGGTCAACGCGATTGGCGGCCTCCAGATCGGTGACAGCAAGATGATGATCGAAGTTGTCGAATATGACGACAAGACCAACCCGTTCGAGCACATCAAGCTGGCCCAGCGACTGGCGGAGCACAACAAGGTCGATTTCATCGTCGCTCCCAATGGCACCGGTTTCAATCAAGTGCAGAACCGCTGGACCTCGCGAGACCGTGGCATCCCCATCAACTCGGTCAGCTCAGGGCCGGTGGAGACACCGATCCTGGGAGATTTCCTGAAAACTCTGGACGCACGTGCCTAAGTGGATGCAAGGGTGATGGACCGCCCCGGCGGTCCTCCCGACATCGTTCTGGCGGTGGCCTTCCTCCTGAGTGACCACAGCGTCTGGACCCGCGGAACCAATGTCCCCTTCGACGGGGGCATGTCATCGAACATTCTGTGCGAAATGCACGGGCTGTAGGGAGAACGAACCAATGGAATCTATTGGCTGGATTGTCCTGCTTCTCGCCCAGTTGGCGATCGTGATTGTCGTCATCGGCTGGTTTTACCAGCGCACGTCAAACGAGGAGGCGTTTGTACGAACGGGCATCGGCGGGCGCCAGGTTGTGATCGAAGCCGAACTGCTGGTTGTGCCGTATTATCACGAGGTCAGCCGCGTCAACATGGCGATGCTCCGGCTGGATGTCGATCAGCGGGACGAAACATCGCTGATGACGCAGGACCGGCTACGCGTTGATATCGACGCCGAGTTCTATGTTTCGGTGCTCCCGGAAGAAGAGGCGATAACCCGGGCTGCTCAAACCCTTGGCAGACGAACGTTTCAGCGGGGTGAATTGAGCGCCCTGTTCGAGGGAAAGAGGGGGTCGACGCGCTGCGGTCGGTTGCCGCCATGGTGACGATGGATGAGCTGAATGAGAACCGCACGTCCTAAGCAGAACAGGTACGGGAGATCCTTGCGGGTACGCTTGCGCGTTACGGACTGCAGCTGGACAGCGTGTCGCTCACTGCCCTCGACGAGAATAACGCCTTCAATGCCGTCGGCGTGCGCAAGCTGGCCGGGGTCGTGGCCAAGTCCAGGAAGGAATGCGCGGAGATTGCACAGCAGCAGGGGATCGAGGTCCTTTTCGCTGCGCAGATTGCAGAGGTGGCGCAACGAAACGCCGAAAGCGAACTCATTGCTGCGCGCGCGAATTGAGATGGAGAGAAGCATTCAGGTTGCCGAAGTCGAGAGGGAGTTGGCGCTGTCGATCGCCATCAGTACGAAGAGTCAGAATGAAAACCGGGCACGGGCCGAAACCGATGCCCGGGCAGAGGCCGTCCGTGAGGCCATTGCCGCCGAATCCGCGAAGAAAACAACTGCGGACACGGCTGGAGCCAGGCTCGAGGCGTTGCCGGGAATTCTTGCCGAGGTGGTTAAGCCAGCGGAGAAGATTAAGTCGATCAACGTCAACAACCTGTCAGGTGGATTTCGTGGTACTGCCGGTGACTGGGCGTCGCGACATGCCATGGGCTCGGTCGTCGATTCGATCATGGAGCTGGCAGTCCATCTTCCCCTGCGCAAGAAGATCGGTGACCAGATGGGCGTCTCGCTTGATGACGCGCTCAAGGACAGCGAATCGGGCAAGGCTGACAACGACGCACGCACGTCCAGGTTGTCGTCCCGGCGATCGGGCCATTCCCCGGGCGAGAAAGACATACAGGACGACGTACTGTTGAATGCCGTACTCCACAGCATCAGCTAAGAGCGTGGGTCCTGTTCCAAAGGCGTCACCGACCTGATGTTGCCCGGACCTGTTCCTTCTCCGGACCGGTGAGCGAATCCGCGCTTTCCGGAAGTTCATGATCGGCAGCGTGAGACGCCTGGTTTCTGTCGATTTCCGTATTCCCTGCCGTCAGGTCGGATGCCTTGTGTCCCGGAAAAGATGGCAAGTCGAAATGTCCCGAGTCTGTTTGACGGTGAATGACATTCTTATCTCCGAGTTGATTGCCGCGATATTTGACGATAATGAGGACACGCGGCAAAAAAATCGATTTTCATGGGATCACGGGGGGATTTGGATGCCATCATGGGACGCCTACAGGGAATCGGCACGCGCACGCGGGTCACTGGCTTTCGAGCTCTATGTCGTTCTTTCCATACCGGCGGCAACGCAGGAGGTCCTGAAGGCGAACCTGCCCGACCATCTGGCCTACCAGAATCGATTGGAAGCCAAAGGCCTGCTCGCATTTTCCGGGCCGCTTTCGGACGAGACCGGCACCGAAATGCACGGTATGGGTCTGATCATCTACCGTGCTCAATCCTTTGATCACGCCCGCGACCTGGCCTGCAATGACCCAATGCACAGCTCGGGTGCCCGCACGTACACATTGCGGAAATGGATGGTAAACGAGGGGCAGATCTCACTGACGGCTCAACTGTCTGCCCAATCGGTATCTCTGCGTTAACCCCCCGTTTCGTCCCTTCCTGCCCCGGGTTAAACTGGACCCATCCGCCGTCGTTCGACCAGGTCTTGGACGACCCGGTTGTCCCGCCACTGCCCGGTTCATTTGCGGAGTGTCCGCGCACCCTGCCTGCGAATCCCCCGGATCCGGCGTTTCCAAACGGCCGTCGCAAGACGATGGCCCGCAACGCATCGAATCGGTCCGGTTCCCTGCCGCATTTCCCGGCATCATTCGGGGTGGAGGATGCGATGGAAACAAACCCGGCCGATAGCCAGGTCCACGCGGGGAAAGATCCGTGACGCTTCGGCTACTCATGGTCCAGCCACGGGGTTGCCCTCACCGAGCGGTAGGACCCGGAGTCAGCCCGCAACGGTTTCAAGAAACTCCACTTCGATGAACGCAATCTCGAAATCGCTGGCGTTGACCACATCGTGGTGAACGCCCTTTCTCCGGAAATAGGGCACTCCGCGGCGCAGTTCGGCAACCCGTGTCGTGCCGTCCGGTTCGCGCAGGAGAAGTTGCCCGTCCGAGAGAGGTATGACCATATAGTCATATTCGTGAACATGCCAGCCGGTATGGTCGCCCTTCGCGGGAAAGCGCCATTCGGTCGTGCGGGTCCGTTCGTTCTCCATGAGCACGGTACCGATGGCCGTCCCTTCGCTTGTATCTGAAACGTCGCTCACCGCTATTTCCCCTGTTCCCGTTTCTGCGCCATCAGGCCATTGTATCACGAATCCTGCCGAGAATGCCTGACCGGTTCTTTCGTGCGGCAAGCGCCGCATCCATGTCCACCTTGACGAATTTGGTCGGCGTGTTGGGCTGAAGCTGGCCGATCAGATCCATGTCGGCCGAAATTACGGTGCCCAGCATGAAGTAGCCGCCACCCGAAACCGCGTCGCGGTGCAGCACGATGGGCTCGGCGCCATCGGGAACCTGGATTGATCCGTAAGGGTAGCACGCATCGGTAATGTTGGAGGGGTTCGAGCCCGCGCTATAGGGCTGTTCACGCGGGACGAATTCCAGCTGCCGCCCGCCCCTGAAGCGATAACCCATCCGATCGGCTTCGTTGGCGACCGTCCAGGTATCGTCGAAGAACCCTTTCTGCGCGCCCTCGGTGATCCGATGCCAGTAGAGGCCCGGCAAGACCCTCAACTCGGCTTGGGACCGGGGCAGCCGCCTGAGTGCGGCAGGTACCGATGTGCCCGGCCTGGCGCCGTCGCCAGGTTGACCAATCGGCAGGGAATCATCTGGCTGCACCGCGCGTCCGTCGACGCCGCCCAGTGAGCCGATCGGATAGGTCGACCTGCTGCCAAGTGCGGGTGGCGTGACGATTCCACCCGAGACGGCAATATATGCGCGCGCCCCGAACTCGAGGAAACCGAATGACAGGACCTGGCCTTTCCTGATGCCCAGTGCCGTCCAGGTTGGCTGTTCCTCACCATCGATCCGGGGAGGAAGTTCGGCCCCGCAAACGGCCACGACGGCATCCTCTGTGAACTCCAGTTCCGGCCCGAGAAAGACTGTTTCGAGACCGGCTGCAGCTTCATCATTGCCCACCAGCAGGTTCGCTGCGCGCAGCGCGAGCCTGTCCATCGCTCCGCCCATGGGGATGCCGAGATGGTAATAACCTGGCCGTCCGAGATCCTGGATCGTCGTCATGATTCCGGCCGAAACGACGTTAATCGGCATACAATTCCTCCATCAGTTTGGCGTTCGTGACGTCCGGGTCCGCATTGAAGTCCTCGAGTGAAAAGGCAACGTCCCGGACGCGGGGCTCGAACCGTCCGGCCTGCACATCCCCGAGGATCCGGTCGTATTCCATCCGTTCGATTGGCTTCCACTTGACGATGTCACCGGGACGGAAGAACACCATGAAATCCTTCAGGTACGGAACCTCCTGTTTGGGGTCGTAGATCGTCATCGGTGTGATTCCGAACATCTGGTAACCGCCCGCGCCGCGAACCGAGTATATGCAGGAGAATGACCCGCCGTAGCCCACGGTCTGTTTCGGCGTGTCCGTACGCGGGCGAAGGTATTTGGGTACCTGAATCTGCCGTGCGCGGTCGACCATTTGGTACAGGAAGGGAAGGCCCGACACGAAGCCGACCATCGAGACGAACCAGGGCGCCCCCGAATGCGCTTCGACAAAGGCCTCGACCGTTCCGTAACCATTGATCCGCGCGGCGTATTCGATGTCGGTTGCGTCAGGGTCCTGGTGGCGTTCGCGGAACCGCTTGAGAGTCTCGTGTGTCCAGGGGTCCTGGTAGAATACCGGCACCTCGATAATGCGCGTATCCAGTTTGGCTTCGGCCTTCTCGGCCTCGGTTTCCAACAGCTTGAGTCTTTCCATCAACGCACGGGGGTGGATGATGTCGGGGTTGAACTTGATCTGGAACGAGGCATTTGCCGGGCAGATTTCCGTGACTCCGTCGATCCTGGCCGCACGCACGGCCTTGGTCATCGAGAGGGAGGTAAAGAATGCCTCCAGCGACATCGCCTCGTCGACATCGACGAAAATGTGCTCGTCGCCTCCGAACGTGAATCGACTCATGCCGTCACCTCCTTGTGGTTTGCGAATTTCCCGGCGTTTTGTTCAAGCCATGTCTCCATCCAGCGGGTATGGATTGCATTGGCCCGCACGTCTTCATTGCTGGCAAGGGCCGTGAAGAGCGGAGCGGTGGTGCGAAGTCCGCCGATGTCGAGCACTTCGAGTGCAGACATGAGCCGGGAGATCGCCTGCGCCCTGTCGGGTGCCCAAACGATCAGCTTGCCCAGGAGCGAGTCGTAGTAGGGCGGAACCGCATACCCGTCATAGAGCATGTGGTCGAAGCGGATGCCGTCACCCTCAGGGATCCGCAGGCCGCCTACGATGCCCGGGAAGGGCATGAAGTCATTTTCCGGATCCTCTGCATTGATGCGGACCTCGATGGCGTGGCCGGTCCGGGAGACCTCGCCTTGCGTCAACCCCAGCGCCTCGCCCGCGCAGACACGGATCATGTCGGCCACCAGGTCGGTTCCGCATATCATCTCCGTCACCGGGTGTTCGACCTGGATACGGGTATTCATCTCGATAAAGTAGAACTCCCCGGTCGCGTCATCGTAGAGATACTCGACGGTCCCGGCTCCGCGATAGTTCACGGATCTCGCCAGATCGACCGCCGACGCGCACAGGCGCGTGCGCGCCGCGTTGCTGATGGCCGCAGAGGGCGCTTCTTCCCAGACCTTCTGCCGTCGCCGCTGAAGCGAGCATTCGCGTTCGAAAAAGTGTACAACATCGAGGCCATCTCCCAGCAGCTGCACCTCGACGTGGCGGGCCTTCTCGATCAACTTCTCGATGTAGATGCCGTTATCGCCAAAGGCCGCTGCCGCCTCGGACGAGGCTTGCGGCACCAGTTCGCGAAATTCATCGGCGCTCCCGGCCACGCGGATACCGCGTCCGCCGCCTCCGCCATTGGCCTTGATCATCACGGGAAAGCCGATCGCCTCGGCCAATTCCAGGCCATCGTCCATGTGGGCGATCAAGCCGTCACTGCCGGGAACGGTGGGCACGCCCGCATGTCTTGCTCGTGTACGGGCCGCAGCCTTGTTTCCCATCAGGCGGATCGTATCGCCCGAAGGTCCGACGAAAATCAGCCCGGACTGTTCCACGGCATCGGCAAATCGGGCATTTTCCGAGAGAAATCCGTAGCCGGGGTGAATTGCATCGGCGCCGCTATCCCGGGCGGCGGACAGAATGGCATGTGCATCAAGGTAGGATTTCGAGGCCTGTGGTGGCCCGATCACCATAACCTCGTCCGCCAACCGGGCAGCGAGGCTCTCGGTGTCGGCTTCGCTCACCACCTGAACGGTTCCGAGCCCGAGCTTCTTCGCTGCCCTGATCACGCGGCAGGCAATTTCACCGCGATTGGCGACAAGCAGTTTCCTGATCGTCAAGGCCTGGCCCACCGTCAGGGGTGCATCCCAGATTCGTTGTTTCAGGCAGCCACGGCCACCTGTGCTTTCCAGTTGAGGAAGTCCACCCAGCGCCGGTTCTTGAGACAGCACTTGATGGCAAGTACGGCATTTGCGCCTGTGATACTCCAATGACTTCCGGGCCGTTTCATCCGCAGACCCACGATCTGCCGGCAGGCACTCTCGACGACACCGGATCCGATCTGCATGCCTTGTTGGCGATATGTGTCATACTGCATCTGCGCCTTGTTGGCGGTGAAATAGTCGATGCACTTCGCCACCGCTTCATCCTTGTGACGATGCGGCGTGAGCGCGGAGATGACCGCATCGACCCGTCCGGCTTTCAGGTCCGCCTTGACCGCCTGCAGCAGGTTCTTTCGTTCCGCCGTGTCCGGACAGAGCGCCCGCAAGGCGGCGCTTGCGTATTCGATTGCGTGCCACAGGTCGAGAATGAACGTGACCTTCTGGCCGGCTAGAAGTTCCGCGCAGACATTGCGGATCCAGGACGCAGCATCGGAGATCACCACAACCTCCCCGGCTTCACGCAGCCCCTGTCGGGTGATCTCCCGCTCCAGACGCCCGGCAAAGGCCGACCCCCGGCTGACGCCGCCAACGGCGGCGGCACTGTCGATGAGACCGCTGTGGGTCTCGCTGCCCGGGTCCTTCTCCGGCTCGCCGCTCTTCGGGTGAACACGCTCGGCCGTGTAGATGGTCAGGACCTTCGCCTCGCGGGTCTTCGCGCTGCCGTCCGCCTGCTTGCCCTTGACCCCCGCGACCGCGCTCTTGCGCATCGGAACCCCGGTGCCGTCCACGCCAAGGTACAGCCGTGGCGCCGCCGGAGCGTCGGGTTCGACAACCTCCTGCTCAAACCGTTGAACTTGCTCGCCAATCTTCAAGGTCCACCTGTGCAGCGTGCTCGGCGGGATGCGCACACCGGCAAGGTTCTCAAGCTTGCGGCGTGCCTCCTCGAAACTGCTGTCTCCGACAACATCGGCCATCAGGGACGCCGCACCCGGCGTGTGGCTCTCACCTTCCAGACCCAGGACACGGTCCAGCGGATGATGACCACAGCCGCAGTCGCGGCAGTAATAATAGATCCGCTCAATCGTCACCGGACCAAGGCGCGTCATGAAGCTCTTGTCATCGAAACGGTGCCGGACCATCTCCCGACCACAGTTCGCGCAGAACGGGCTCGGAAGTTCCCTGTCCAGATCCTCCAGGATCGCCTTGAGCGCCGTGGCGCCGCTCGCGTGCGCGCCGTCCCGGAGCGCCCGCTCGATGCTGTCCAGGTCCGGCCCCGGACGCCCAACCTCCGCCGCCAGCTGCGGCAGTAGGTCCTCGAACCGATCCCGTGTCGCCGACAGCAGTGTCTCCAGAGCCGACAAACCACCACCCGGCTGCGGCAACTCCGCAGCCGTGATGTCGCGGCAGCGCACCTCGCCATCATCCTCCAGCCAGTATCGGGTGAACCCCTCCGCATGTTTGCGAACCAGCGGTGGTTGAACCGCCGCCTCGTCCGCGCTCAGGCTCCGCAGATACGCAACCGTATCCGGATGCCGGAATTCCCGTCGTTTCCGCGCCCTCGCCATGGGTCGTCACTCCTCCTGCTCGATTCTTGCCGACAAGGTGCCCGGCCGTGTCTCCGGCCGTTGATCACCCCGTCGGACCCAAAGGGACAAAACCGTCATGCCACGCACAACGCAACCCACAATCCAGAAAATTCACCCGAACTACTCCAAACAACAAACTTGGGGTGCACCCCACCGTCAGTCCAGTTCAACGATGGTTGCCCCGACCGTGACGGGTTCGCCATCTTCCAGTGGGAAGCCCGAGACGGTGCCGCCGGCATCCGCCTTGATCTGGTGAAAGGATTTCATCACTTCAACCAGTGCCACCACATCGCCCTTTTCCACGGTACTCCCGATTTCCACGAACGGCGGTTCTTCAGGTGCGGGCTTGCGATAGAACGTGCCCGGAATCGGGGACTTGATTTCGTGTCTGGCCATGGCCATTCTCCCTTCGTTCCTGCGGGGCCGCTTACATGGCATCAAGCTGGCTGAGTGCCGAGTTGACGGCCTTTCCGATTTCGACCGCATTCGGCGTATCGGAATGGATGCAGACGGTTTCGGCGCGCACTGGCAATGTCTTGCCCCCTATCGTGGTCAGGGTTCCGTCGCGTACCGCAGCCACCGCACGGCTTGCAGCAAGCTCGGGCGCCACGGCCTCATGTTCGCGCGTGATGATCAGCTGGCCTTCGTCATCGTAGTTCAGGTCTGCAAAGAATTCAGGCATGAAACCCACGGCGCGCCGCGTGTAGACCTCTTCATGCAATGTTCCGGATATGCCGGTAACCGGCACGCCATAGACCGCTGCGGCGTCGGCGATGGCCTCGGCAATATGTTCCTGTCGGGCCGCCATGCCGTAAAGTGCGCCATGCGGCTTCAGATGGCAGAGCAACATCCCCTCGAGTTTCAGGAAAGAAAAGAGCGCACCGATCTGATAGAGAATGATGTTGACCATCTCATCGTGGTCGACTTTCATCTCGCGCCGGCCGAACCCGGCAAGGTCGGGCAGCGAAACATGTGCGCCGACCTTGACCCCGTACCGTTTGGCCAGGGCGACAGTTCCGCGCATGTGGTTTGGATCGGACCCGTGAAAGCCGCAGGCGATGTTGGCCTGGGTGATGTAGGGCATGATGCCCGCATCGTCGCCCATCCGGTAAACACCAAAGCTCTCACCCATGTCACAGTTGATGTCGACCTTCACGGCGTATCCCCCTAGTCCTTCAAGGTCGCCACGAATTTCAGGCGTAGCTGGTCGGCAATCACTGCCAGGATCAGCAACGCGCCAAGAACGACCGTCTGAAGGTAACTTTCGATCCGGGCAAGGTTCATCCCGTTCTGCACCAGGCCAATGAAGAGTGCGCCAAGCACCACATTTTCCAGCCGTCCGACGCCCCCGCGCAAACTGACCCCTGCAATGACGCAGGCGGCAATCGATTCCAGTGGCATTGAAGCGCCGATATTGGCTTCGCCCGTGTCAAGTCGGGCGGTCAGCAGCATTCCCGTCACGGCGGCGAAGAACGCGCAGAGCACGTAGGTCAGGAAGAGCACGCCTCGTGTGTTGATCCCCGAGAGTGACGCTGCCTTGCGATTGCCGCCCACGGCGTAGAAATACCGGCCGTAGGGCGTGCGGTACAGGAAGACGTAGAGTATCAGGACCAGGACCGTGACAACCAGCACCGGCGTGGGAATTCCAAGAAGATGGCCGAAGCCGAACATGTCGCCGAACTGGATGGGCATTCCGTAGACCGGCACACCGCCAGTCAGATAGAGGGCAATGCCGAAACCCACCGATGCCATGCCCAGCGACATCATGAAGGGCGAGACATTGAAATAGGCCACGCCCAAACCGTTCATCACGCCGATCGACGTGCCTGCCGCGATCCCGGCGAAACAACCGACGGCGATCGACAGCCAGACGGCTTCCGGCATCGTGGCGTAGGCAGCGGCCATGGCCATGGCGCCCGTGACCGAAGCGAGCGCGAGGATTGTGCCGACCGACAGGTCGAACCCTCCGGTCAGCAGCGCCAGCATCTGCCCGATGGAGACGATGGTCAGGTAGACCGATTGCCTGAGCACATTCGTCAGATTGCGCAAGGTCAGGAAGTTCTCGGACATCAGCGTGAAGATCACCAGGGCGGCGAGCAGCAGGAATGGCAGGATGCCCAGCTTGACAAAGGCCCGCTTGAGAAGGAGGGTCACGGCACTTTCGGCGAATTTGTCCCTGGCCATCAGCGTCCCTCTCTTTCGAAGAAATGCGCCAGGACTGCCTCTTCGGTGATACGTTCCCCCTCGAGTTGCGCCTGCACCCGACCGCGATAGAACACGTCGGCCGTGTCAGAGAGGTGAAGGATCTCCGGAAGGTCGGATGAAACAAGGACGATCGCCACGCCCTGCTTTGCGAGTTCCACGATGAACTCGTAGATCGCCGCCCTGGTGCCCACATCAACCCCGACGGTCGGTTCGTCAAAGGCGATCAGCCTGAATTCACGCGTGAGGCTTCGGGCGAGCATCACCTTCTGCTGATTGCCACCCGAGAATTGATCGGTGGTCCGCTCGATCCGTGGCGGCTGCAGGTTCATCCGGTCGGCCAGTTCGCCGGCCGCGCGCCGCTCACCTCCCGGGTTCAGCAGGGGGCCGTGTGAAAACGGCTCGATGTCGAGTGCTGGCAGAGTGATGTTCTCGCGCGCCGGACGCATCATCATCAGACCTTCGGCACGCCGGTCAGATGGCAGGTAGAGGAAACCGTTCCGGATATTCCGTTTCGGCCCGTGGCCCGTGGATTCACGGCCAAGATACCGCACCTGTCCCGCTGAAATCGTCCGGGCGCCGAAAGCTGCCTGCAACAACTCCGATTTTCCGGAGCCGACCAGGCCGGCCAATCCCACGATCTCGCCTGCACGGGTGTCAAGCGAAACGCCTTCGACCGTGCCGTCGCGCGTAGTCAGTTCTTCGATCTCCAGCACCGGAGCGCCCGCGGCCCGCGCACTCCGCTCGGGGAAGATCTTGCCCACCTCACGACCGGTCATCAACTGGACCAGGACATTCTCTGAAGCTTCCTGCGCATTCACCGTATCGATATGGCAGCCGTCCCGCAGCACGGTGATGCGGCTCCCAATGCGCCAGATTTCCGCCATCCGATGGGTGATGTAGACAATGCCGATGCCGCGCGCCGTCAATTCACCGATCAATCTGAAAAGCTGGTCTGTCTCGTGGTCGGTCAGCGATGCGGTCGGTTCATCCAGGATCAGCACCGAAAGGTCGGACCGGAACGCCTTGGCAATTTCCACCATCTGCTGTTCTGCCCGCGTCAGGTGATCAACGCGTGCCGCCGGATCGATGCGGAAGTCGAGTTCATCGAGGATTTCGCGCGCATGTCTGCGGCTTCGCCTCCAGTCAATGAATGCGCCATTTCGGGGTTCCGCGCCGAGAAAGAGGTTTTCCTCCACCGTCATCTGCGGAATCAGGGAAAAGTCCTGGAAGACCGCGGAAATCCCCAGTTCGCGTGCGTCGTGCACCGAGTGGAGCGAAACCTGCCGGCCCTTGAAGTCGAACGTGCCCGACGTGGGCTGGACGGCACCGGCCAGGATCGAGATCAGGGTCGATTTGCCGGCGCCGTTTTCTCCGAAAAGCATGTGCACCTCACCCGCGCAAAGATCGAAATCCACGGAATCAAGTGCCCGCACCCCCGGATAGTCCTTGGTGACGGAGCATGTCGCCATCAACACCTCGCCCGCAACGGGCGAGGTGTCATCTGCAGCAGTTGTTCGGGAAGGACAGGTAATGGCCGGACCTTACCCTATTCGACAGTGAAGACCGGGCGGAACCCGTCCGGAGCGAGGGTCGAGGACGGGTCGAATTCGCCATGATTGTCCTGTGTCACGACGTAGAGCGCGGGGCCCGCGTGCCTGACGTAGTCTTCGCCTTCGAGAATGCGAACCGCCTGGTCGACCGCGATCCGGCCCTGGATCACCGTCGAATCGGTTGGCGCGGCGAGAATCTGGCCGCGCGCGATGCCGCGGTCCACGCCGGGTGTGTAGTAGTAGGAGATCACCTTGACCTGGTCGCTCAACCCGCGCGAACGCAAGATCGGTACGGCGGCCTCGGCGGTCACCGCGGTGCCGACGATGTAGTTGATGTCGGGATGTGTCTCGAGCGTATCCTCAACCAGCTTGGCCTGCACCTCCTTGCCGGTGTCTCCGTACCTGGTATCGACCAGGTTGACGGCGCTGGCCTCGATTGCATTCGCGAAGCCTGCATTGCCTGCCTCGACCCAGCCGGCCCCGGCGGGTCCGGGGAACCATGCGGCCTTGACAGTGCCGCTTCCGGCGGGGTGTCTGCTGGCGAGGAATTCGCCTACCTTGGCACCCATCTCGCCGAAGGAGACCAGTGACTTGGCCGATAGCTGATTCGATGACATGCCGTTGATCACGTCGATCACCGGAATTCCCTTTGCCCTGATTTCGCCGACGAGGTTGTTCAATCCGTCAAAGGAAATTGCACCGATGATGACCGCGTCGGCCCCTGCCGAAACGCAGTCTTCGATCTGCGATATCTGGGTGTTGAGCTCGGTATAGCCGCCGGCTTCAACGACGGTGGCCGCCACGCCAAGTCGCCTGGCCTCATCGACCACGCCATAGTCGACACCCAGCCAATAGGCATCTTTCATGTGCGGGAACGAGATGCAGAGATCCCATTTCTGGCCGGCTTTCTCCAGCGGCACGTAGTCCAGGCTGGAGCGCGGACTGGACATGTCGAAAGGCGGATCCCAGACCTCGACCGTATAGGGATACCAGTTTTCGGCCTGCGCCGTCGTGCCAAGCCACAGCGCGAGCGCAACCGCGGAAGACACGGCATGTGAATGTGACGTTTTCATGTCTTTCTCCCAAGGACAGATTTCAGATTTGTGCCGCCCAAAAGGCGATCTGCCGGGAGCGTAAATTTGCTCACTGAAATTGTAAAATACGAATAACATGTAATATAATTCAAAAAAATAGATGTAAAGATATCATGACGCAATTCCTTGAATGTGTTTGCGCCCGGATTTCGATCAAGCCTCAAGTGTCTATAATTGAATGGATTTAATGATTCCGATCAGCGGCATTCAGCTTGCGGTACCGCAAGGGAGAAATTATACTGCACTATCGAAAATCGAAAAAGATAATCGCGAATATCGGAAAAATGAAACAACCATCTCTGCGCCAGATCCGCTATTTCACTGCCGTTGCAAATGCCGGGCAGATCTCCCGTGCCGCCAAGGAGCTCAACGTCTCTCAATCCACGTTGACCACGGCCATCAAGGAGCTCGAGGAGACCATCGGAACTCAACTTTTTGTTCGGCACAGCGGCGGCGTGTCATTGACCTACGAGGGCAACATCTTTCTGGATCATTCGCGTCGGATCATGGTGGCGGTTGACGAGGCGGTTCGGGCGCCGCGCCGCAAGCGGGATGACGTTCGGGGGCGGCTCCGGCTGGCGCTGACCTACACTGTCGCGGGTTATTACATCCCTCCCTTTCTCGAGAAGTTCCAGAGATCATTTCCGAGCGTCAGCCTGCAACTGACCGAGGCCGCGCGGGACGTGATCGAGGACGGGCTGGTTTCCGACGTATTCGACCTGGCCGTACTCCTGACCTCCAACATCATCGATCAGGAGGGATTGAAATTCGAAACCCTGATGCAGTCGCGCCGACGGCTCTGGTTGCCGACGCTGCATCCGCTGCTGTCGCAAGACACGATTACACTGGCCGATGTATCGCGCGAGCCCTACATCATGCTCACCGTGGATGAAGCCAGCAACACGGCACAGCGCTACTGGAACAAGACCGCGTACCGTCCAAACACCATTTTCCGAACATCATCGCTGGAAGCCGTCAGGTCATTGGTCTCGGGCGGCATGGGTGTCACCATTCTGTCGGACATGGTCTATCGGCCGTGGTCGCTTGACGGCCGGCGAGTCGAGGCAACATCGCTAGCCGACAATGTGCCAACCATGGACGTCGGAATGGCCTGGGCCGCCAACGTCGAACTGAACAGTGCGGCTGCGGCGTTCCGGGAATTCATGCATCTCGGAGACGTCTCGCATTGACTTGGAATCTCTCCCATCGTGTCATCGGTAGCCTTTTCGCTGGCCATTGCGAACCTGACGGCTTGTCCAGGCTGATTGTTTGCACAATTGACAACGGACTCGACGCCAGCGGGCGGCACCGTCGCCGCCATTCTCCGGCCCGCAGGTCATGTTCTCGGAGCCGTCAATTTTCCGTTATGCCGTCAACATGCTTCGCTGGCCGGCTTACGGATTTCGAGGCACGAACAGACAATGAATTCGCGGAATCATGTGCAAACAGGCATCTTTCCTGACCGCTGACCAGCGGGCGAAACTCGCGAAAATCCTGCACTGACGCAAGGCCGATGCTCTTGTGCCGTGTCATGCGGGTTCCCTGCCTCTGCCGGACGATGGCAAGTCGGTGAGGTTCACAGCGAAGTCCAACAGATCATGCGCGCGCCTTGACCTACGCAGGGATTTCGAGCTCGTTTGGACCATGGACCCTGGGAATTTCTCGTGTTCAAGCCGTACATGGCGCCAGGCATCACCGACCGCGAATTGGTACGCCGCCCGATGTGTGGCGCAGGTGCGTAGTCTTGCCGCACCCTCCAGTCGCATCCTCGTAGAGTCGCAGCACGTTCTTGACCGAGTTGATGAGGAGTGCGTGGCCGGTCGCCGGCCCTTTCTCAAGACCGTAAGCGGGAAAAAACTGGTTGCGAACGGACACGGGTACACGTCGGTCCTTCAGCCTCTGCAGCAAGGCGGCGACAGCCTCGCTTGCGGCCTCTACTGGCCAATAATAACGGATCCGGTCCGAAAGACCGAAATGCCGCTGGAGCCAGAGATCTCTCTCGCTGCCGGAACAGTAGTTCAACCAGTTATCGGGAGCCGCCTGCATCGCCCGTTCCATCGTCTCAATCAACCGTCCTTTCGGAGCGCGGCCGTCGAGAACGTCGGCGAGGCCGTCGAGCGAATAAAGGGATTCGCGCAGCGCGAAGGTCAGCGAAGGTCCGACCTTCAGAAACGCGAAGCCGTTCTCGACAAGCCCACGCAATCCGTCGATGGTCTGAAAATCCGTCGAATGCGCCTCGAACACCATGCCGGGGTGTGCTTTCAATGCGGCAGAAAGCGCCTGCGCTTTCCGGGGATCGAAATGGATGACGTTCGAATTGGTGAACTCGACGCCGGGCTGGACGACAAGCGCAATCACGCGGGAAAACGCATCCTGCAAGCCAAGTTCCCGAAAAACGGCCCTGTGCACCTCGACTGTCTCCGTGACAGCCTCCGGCCTCGTCGGTTCGAGACGATCAAGCCCGTGGTTCGCCCCTCCCGGGACCGGCACCTCGGTTCCGATAACATAGACCGGATCAAGCCCCCCCTTGTGCCGTTCGGCGGCCGCGGCCAAACTTGCCGCGCGCCTGGCGACATTTTCACTTGCCAGGGCCACCGGTTCCCCTCTGCAACCCATGGAAGTGTCGAGGTGCAGCTTGCTGAATCCGGCCTGCACATAGGCCCTGATCATTCCCTTCGCTTTTTCCATCGCCTCGCCTGCAGGCAGGTGTTTCCAGGGGTACGGGCCCAGGTGGTCGCCGCCCAGAACGATTTTGGTGGTGTCGAATTGTAATTTGGCTGCAATATCCTCGACAGATTGGCGAAATTCTGCGGGCGTCATTCCGGTATAGCCGCCATCCTGGTTGACCTGGTTGCAGGTCGCTTCGATCAGGACTGTCCTGCCCCGTTCACGGGCCAGGCCGAGCGCGGCCTCGATCACCAACGGGTGGGCGGAGCAAACCGAGGTCATCCCCAAATGCTCGCCCCGGTGCCAGGCGTCGGGAATGCCCAGGAGCGGGTGTTTCATCGGTCCTTATCCTTGTGGTCGAGGACGAATCGCTCAAGTGTGGGCAGATCGGCGGTGCCTTTCATTGGTCCTCTCCGTGTCACCGCCAATGCGCCGCTGGCCGCAGCGATCTCAAGCGCCGACTCGGGGTGTCTCCCCCGCAGCCACAGCGAGGTGAAAGTGGCGCTGAAACAGTCTCCCGCTCCGGTCGGATCCAACTCCTTGACCTCGAATGCGTCGACCGAGAACTGCCTGTCCCGATCATGGTATCGAGCGCCGCCGGCGCCGCGCTTGTGCACAACCGCAGTGACGCCTCGTTGCAGAAGTTCTGCTACTGCTCCAGGCGGGTCCCGCGCATCGGTCAGGAGGGTAAGTTCATCACCGCTCGGAAGGAACAGGTCGGTAAGCCCGACGATGCGGGTCATGGCATCTGCCAATCCCTGGCTCGAGAGCATTTCCTTGCGCAGGTTCGGATCGAAAGAAACGGTGCCGGAGCGTGCCTTGATCGCGCCGGCCGCTTCAATGTTCAGGTCAACGAAGTCCGGAATTGAGAGAGACGATCCCGTCACGTGGATGTGGTCGGCGACGTCCAGAATATCCGTGGCGGCATCGGAGACCTGCAAGGTTCCGGCGGCACTGTGCCTGATGTTGAAGACGAAATCGCGCGATCCATCCGAACGATAACGCACGAAAGCGCTGCCTGTCGGACGGTCCGGATCGACGTTTACGCCAGCGACGTTTACGCCATCCCGCCCCAGCCGGTCCAGGTTCAGGTGACCGAAATCATCGTTGCCCACGGCCGAGACAATGGCGACGGGTTGGCCCATCCTGGCGGCCTGGTCGGCAAAGATCGCGGGAGCGCCGGAAGGGTAGGGCCCGCTCAGCGACTGCGGCAGCAGGAATCCTTCGCCGACCGTGTCGGCCACGATCTCGACGAGGATTTCTCCGATCACGACGATTTTCTTCACGTTTTCCTTGCCCAAGCCTGCATTTCGGACCTTCGGTGACCCCAAGCTTGCGCCTGAATCTGGCGTCCCGCGTACAAAGGCCGCAACATCTTGTTGACCGCCACCCTTTAAAGGCACTACTGTCAACAAAGAAACTGTCGCGCGTGATGTAAAGCAATGCCGCGCGTAAAGCAACGCTGTGAAAGAAGCTTCGACCGCTCTGATGGTTCTGCAGCTGCGTTGTGCCGACTTGGATGAGGGCGAATGACCGGCAGGAAAATCAGGAACATGGAGGAATTCGCGGAGGTCAGCGGAATCTCGCGCCCAACGATCTCCAAATATTTTTTCGATCCTGAAAGCGTTCGGCAATCGTCCCGCGCCCGGATCGAGAGCGCACTCGAGAAGTACGATTACCGGCCGAACATATTCGCGATCAACCAGAATCGGAAGCTTACAAAGACGATCGGCATTCTGGTGCCCTATCTCGCGGATCCGTTTTTTGCCGAAATCGTCCGCCTGATCGAGCGTCAGTGCATCAATGCCGGGTTTTGGCCGATCGTGTTCAGCGCCCATGGCCAGGTCGAACTGGAGAACAATGCGCTTGCCACGCTGGAATCGCTTCGTCCTGCCGGTGCCCTGATCGCGCCGCTAGGGCGAAGTTCTGATCCGGAGATCGTGCAGCGCTTCACCGAAGAAGTCCCGTGTGTTGTCTTTGACAGCAACCTGAAGGTCGGCAAAGCATTTGTGGGATCGAACAATTTTCAAAGCATCCCGCTGATCGTGGAATACCTTTGCCGTACAGGGGAACCGCCGTGCTTTCTTGAGATGCCGCCGGTCAATCCGAACGCGACAAAGCGCCGTGATGCCTTTGTCCAGGCCATGGAACGCCAGGCTCTCGATCCAAGGATCATACGGGTGGCGGGCAGCGACTGGGATTTCGAGCGAATCGGGTTCGAAGAGGGCATACGCCTGATCGAAGAACGCTCGCTACCCTCCGATACCGTGCTGTGCAGCAACGACCGTCTGGCGATCGGACTGATCGCGGCAGCCTACCAGAAAGGGTTGCGTGTAGGGCGTGGGCCGGGATGCGCGCTCCGGGTCGCCGGGCACGATGACCACCCGTTTTCGCAGTTCACCTGTCCACCCCTTACGACGGTCTCGCAGGACTACAGGGCGATAGCCAAACGCAGCGTTGAGATCCTGTTCAAGCTCATCGATGGTGTCGAACCCACCGGCGAACGGCCGGAAGAGTTGTTTGAGGGCAGGCTGGTATTGAGGTCGTCCGCGTGACGAAACTGAACATGCGAGAAAGTTTGCGTGCGCAAAAGAAAGGATTGACTCGCAGAAGGAATCACTCTAGGGCGTTTTCCGCATCCATTAAGCCAACAAGGAGGAACTTGGATGAAACTTGAAAGTAGAATGTTCGGTGCGACAGCTGTGTTGGCGGTCGCCACCGCAGCCGTGTCCACGGCAACAGCAGAAGAAATCACAATCGCGACGGTCAACAACGCCGACATGATTACCATGCAGGAGCTTGCTCCGCAGTGGGAAGAAGCAACCGGCAACACGATCAACTGGGTTGTCCTGGAGGAAAACGTCCTTCGCCAACGCACAACGCAGGATATCGCCACGGACGGTGGTTCTTTCGATATCATGTTCATCGGTGCTTATGAGACTCCGATCTGGGGAGCCAACGGCTGGCTGACGTCCCTGAACGATTTCGGCGATGACCCGGACTACGATCTCGAAGACATCTTCCAGTTGGTGCGAAATGGCCTGTCTGCAGACGGCAACCTGTATGCGGTTCCGCTATATTCCGAGACGTCGTTTACGTTCTATCGGACCGACGTCTTTGAAGCTGCCGGCATCGAAGCGCCGACAGAGCAGATCACTTATACCGAGTTCGCGGACATCGTTGCCAAGGTTCATGATCCGGATAACGGAATCTTCGGCACCTGTCAGCGCGGTAAGGCTGGCTGGGGCGAGAACATGGCGTTTGTTGGCACATTGGCCAATGCCTTCGGTGCTCGCTGGTTCGACATGGACTGGAATCCCCAGCTGGACAGCCCCGAGTGGAACGCGGCGATTACGTACTATGTTGACCTGATGAACAACTACGGTCCCCCGGGCGCCTCTGCAAACGGCCACAACGAAAACCGTGCATTGTTCAAGGACGGCAAATGCGCAACCTGGGTTGACGCCACATCGGCCGCAAATGATGTTCGCAACCCCGCGACGTCCACCGTTGCCGACAAAACGGACTTCTTCAAAGCACCGAAACAGGCAACGGACAAAGGTACCGGCTGGTTCTGGTCCTGGGCACTTGCCATCCCGGCAAGCTCGCAAAAAGCTGACATTGCCAAGGACTTCCTGAAGTGGGGAACGTCGAAAGAATACTTCGAGATGGTTGGTGAAACGAAAGGCTGGGTCGCTGTGCCGAGTGGAACTCGCGCATCGATTCACGAGGATCCCAGACTTCTGGAAGCCGCGCCTTTTGCCGAAACCATCAAGAATGCGATCTTCTCGGTGGACCCTGCGGATCCAACACGTGACCCGGTTCCGTACACTGGCGTTCAGTTTGTCGCGATCCCCGAATTTCAGGGCATCGGCAACTACGTCGGTCAGCAGGTCGCTGCGGCTCTCGCCGGTCAACAGTCGGTCGAGCAAGCGCTTGCCAACAGCCAGCAATTCACTGTGCGTGAAATGACGAAAGCAGGTTACATCAAGTAACCCCCTCCCTGAATGGGCCGGGGCCTTTGTGCCCCGGCCCATTCGAATTCTCAACGGTGGCTGCCAGCATTTTGGCAAAGGCCCTTTTCGGGCTTTTTCTCAAGTGCTGATACGCAATTCGTTTTGGGAGGGCGAACGCATGGCCACTAAATCGTCCCGGTCTGCCGCACGAGCGATGATCTCGCCCGCCGTTCTGTTGCTTCTCGGCTGGATGCTCGTGCCGCTGTGCATGACCGTCTACTTTTCATTCTTGCGATACAACCTTCTGCAGCCGGGGGCGACGCCGTTCGCCGGGTGGGAGAACTATTACTGGTTTGTGACTGATCCCAGCTTCACGGCCGCGATCCAAAATACTCTGGTCATGGTTGGCGGCATTCTGTGCATCACAACCATCGGCGGCATTTGTTTTGCGCTTTTGCTCGACCGTCCGATGTTTGCCACGGGAGTTATTCGCATCATGGTCATCGCTCCTTTCTTCGTGATGCCAACCGTTTCGGCGCTGATCTGGAAGAACATGTTCATGAACCCCGTTAACGGCATGTTCGGGCGCCTCGCCACGAGCCTGGGATTCGAACCCATCGACTTTTTTGGCCAGATCCCATTGGCGTCCATCATCTTCATAGTGTCCTGGATGTGGTTGCCCTTCGCGACGTTGATCCTTCTGACCGCGCTCCAATCGCTTGACCAGGAGCAATTGGAGGCCGCCGAAATGGATGGGGCCAATTGGTGGAACAGGTTTTGGTTCATCATGTTGCCGCACCTGGCTCGCGCCATCACCGTGGTGATCCTGATCCAGACAATTTTCCTGCTGTCGATTTTCGCCGAAATCCTTGTGACCACGAACGGTGGTCCCGGCGTGGCAACGACCAACCTGACGTACCTGATCTATGTTTCGTCGTTGCTGCAGTTCGACGTCGGCATGGGAAGTGCCGGTGGCGTCATCGCCATCATCCTCGCCAACATTGTCGCGATCTTCCTTATGCGGATGATCGGCAAGAACCTCGACGCCTGAGGAGGTGTTGAAATGGCGCGCGCAGTCTCGAACAAGGAAAAAGCCATAAACACGGCAATCGCCGGAACGCTCGGGTTTTTCATGTTCGTTCCGATCCTCTGGATTGTCATCCTTGCATTCAAGACCGAGGAAGATGCGATCAGGGCGCCCTTGGAAATCCTGTTCGGTTCTGGCTGGACGACGGAAAGTTTCGGCACTGTCCAGGCCCGATCCGACTATCTCAAACACTTCTCGAACTCGGTCATCATCTCGGTCGGGTCGACATTCCTTGGTCTCCTGATTGCGGTACCTGCGGCATGGTCCATGGCGTTTGTTCCCTCCAGGCACACCAGGAACGTGCTGATGTGGATGTTGTCGACAAAGATGCTACCGCCTGTCGGCGTCCTGGTTCCGATTTACCTGATTTTCCGTGATTTCGGGTTGCTGGACAGCCGCATTGGCCTGACCGTCGTGTTGATGCTGATCAACCTGCCGATCATCATTTGGATGCTCTACACGTATTTCAAGGAGATTCCCGGGGAAATCCTTGAAGCCGCGCGAATGGATGGCGCGCCTTTGCGCGACGAGATCCTTTACGTGCTGACACCGATGGCGATTCCCGGCATTGCGTCGACGGTCCTTCTGAACATCATCCTTGCCTGGAACGAGGCGTTCTGGACGATCAACCTGACCGCCGCGGATGCGGCCCCTTTAACCGCTTTCATTGCCAGCTACTCGAGTCCAGAGGGCCTGTTTTACGCGAAGTTGAGTGCGGCTTCCGTTATGGCGATTGCGCCCATTCTTATCATGGGCTGGTTCAGCCAGAAACAACTTGTCCGGGGTCTGACTTTTGGTGCCGTAAAGTAGGGAACAGGAGTATGGGACGTATACAGCTCAAGCAGGTTCAAAAGAAGTTCGGCGACGTCGAGGTCATTCCTCCACTGGACCTGGAGATAGAAGACGGGGAGTTCGTGGTTTTCGTCGGTCCGTCAGGCTGCGGAAAATCGACTCTCCTGCGTCTGATTGCGGGGCTGGAAGATACGACGTCTGGCACCATCGAAATTGACGGTGCTGATGCAACCGAAACTCCGCCGGCCAAGCGCGGGTTAGCGATGGTGTTCCAGTCCTACGCGCTTTACCCGCATATGTCGGTGAGGAAGAACATCGCTTTCCCGATGAGAATGGCACGCGTACCAAAGGACGAGCAATCGCGCCGCCTCGAGGAAGCGGCACGCGTGTTGAACCTTACCGAATACCTCGACAGGCGGCCGGGCCAGCTGTCCGGCGGCCAGCGTCAGCGCGTGGCCATCGGCCGTGCAATCGTGCGGGAGCCGGCAGCATTTCTCTTCGACGAGCCGCTGTCGAACCTTGACGCGGCACTCCGCGTCGGCATGCGACTCGAGATCAGCGAGCTTCACACGCGGCTCAAGACGACGATGGTGTACGTGACCCACGATCAGGTCGAAGCCATGACAATGGCCGACAAGATCGTCGTGCTGAATGCGGGCGTGATCGAGCAGGTGGGAAGCCCACTTGAACTCTATCGAAATCCGCAGAACAAGTTCGTTGCGGGCTTCATCGGAAGCCCCAAGATGAATTTCATCGAGGGCCCCGAGGCCGCCAGGCATGATGCCCACACCGTCGGCGTCCGGCCCGAGCATGTCGACGTGTCCAGCGATAGTGGCACATGGACGGGCACTGTCGGCGTGTCCGAGCATCTCGGCAGCGATACGTTCTTTCATGTTGCCGTCAAAGGCCTTTCGAATCCGCTGACCGTCCGCGCGGGCGGTGAAGTCGACCTGCACTACAATGATACCATTCATCTCACCCCGAACCTGGACCACTTGCATCGGTTCGACGAAAGGGGCTTGCGCATCACATGAAACGACTTGACGGAAAGGTTGCCCTCGTAACCGGTGGTGCCCGCGGCATCGGGCGTGCCGTCTGCGAGGCCTATGCCCGCGAAGGTGCCAGGGTTGCCGTGGCGGACCTGCTGGAAGCAGAAGCGGTCCAGACGGTATCCGCGCTTGGCGGCAACTGCATGGCAGTTGCCATGGATGTGACCGATCTCGATTCGATCCGTGCGGGCGTCAAGGCTGTCGAAGCGCATTGGGGCGGGATCGACATCCTTGTCAACAGCGCCGGCATATTCAACATGGCCCCGATCGACTTGGTGACCCAAGAGGATTACCGCCGCCAGTTCGACGTCAACGTCGGCGGCACGATCTTCGCGTGCCAGGCAGTGGCACCGGGAATGAGAGAGCGCGGCAAGGGCGCAATCATAAACTTCGCAAGCCAGGCCGGGAGGCGCGGCGAAGCGAACGTCTCGATCTATTGTTCGACAAAGGCGGCGGTGATTTCGGTTACCCAGTCTCTGGCGCTGGAATTCGCAAGAGACAATATCCGCGTCAATTCCGTTGCGCCGGGCGTGATTGACACGCCCATGTGGGACGTGGTCGACGCTCAATTCGCGAAATTTGAACACAAACCCATAGGTCAGAAGAAAAGGGAAGTGGGTGAGGCCGTGCCGCTCGGCCGCATGGGCGTACCCTCGGATGTCGCGGATCCTTGCGTCTTTCTCGCTTCCGATGACGCGCGCTACATCACCGCGCAAACGCTAAACGTCGATGGCGGAAACTGCATGAGTTGACGGCGATGCCACTGTATTTTTCGAACAGCATTCTCTTTCGGTTGCCAGCCGGATTGAGGGACCGGCCAATCGGCGGTGAAGTCTCCCTCGGGGCAACTCCTAATGCGGGCGTTCGGCCCCATGGCGCGGCGCGGTGTCATGGGTTTCAAGCGCAGGACTATCTGGCAACGCTGGCCAAATTTGCCGCCGAAAGTCTCTTGGCCGGGATCGCCGGTTCAATGATCAACTGTTTCCTGGTTGACGTTCACAATGCAGGCTGATCGAAAGGATGGCCGATCCGGCATTCCGAATTGCGTGGCCTTCACGCTTCCCGAAGGCGGATACGATTTGAACCCCGAGCCCCTGGGTTTCCGCGCAGAGTTCGCGGACGTTCTGCACGATGTCGCAAGCCAAGGCACCCTGCGCACTGGCTTCGGTTCCAAGGTGGCTGCCCCGCGGCCCAGGCGTGACGAGCGAATCGGCCTTTCACCGGGCGAAGCCTCGACACCATCCGGGGAGGCGGTGCAAGCCCGCGCCGAACCGTCGTGTCGCTGGAACGGCCGACCGGCCTCGCCCTCTCCGTCTGGATCACCGCCAACTGCTCGTTTTCGAACTCCCTGGTCGACCGCATCGTTCCGATGCCCGGACCAAAGGAACCGGCCTTTGCATTCCAACCTGGAATCGACGCCGCTGCCCGGGGCGTCCAAGAGAGTTACGCTGGTGCGTTGTGGAGGAAAACTCCCGAACCGGACGCCCCGAACGGGTCTGGCGAAACATTCGCGAACTCAAGGATCGTCGATATGATTCGACGCGTCGTCTACGACGGTTCGCCCCGACATCGGAGTCTCGTCCTGGAGGTCAAGCGAAATGCACTGAACGCTGGGTGCCTTGTTGCCGGTTTGGCTCTGTCCGAAGCCCTCTCGGCGCGAACATGCGCGGGAACACGCGAGGATGGTGCCGTCATCGGACCAAACGATCCGAAGCCGGACAATTTTGTCAAGACCGCAGTACGGGCGAGCGAAACTCCTCTGGCGTGGCTGGGCCGGCACCGGTTTTTCGGCAATCTTGCCGATCATCCGGGGTTCCGGGCCAGGTTCGCACGCTGGCCGCAAATGATCTGGTCCGATGGGCCCGGGGCGCCAGTGTGCGCCCAATTTAGCGGATGATCGGCCATGCGGGCGATCCAGTTTCCGGCCCGGAATACGGTGGAGGCCACTACCCTCCCGGACCCGTTTCCCGGTCCCGGCCAAGTGGTCGTCGAAGTTCATGCCAGCGGTATCTGTCATACTGACCTCGAGGTGCTGCGCGGAAACTACGGTACTTCGGCGTTCCCGCTTGTTCCTGGCCATGAATATGCGGGTGCGATCGTCGAACTTGGTCCGGAGGTCGAGGGTCTGCAAGTCGGTGACCGCGTGGTGGTCGACCCGAATGTCGAGTGCGGCACATGCAGCGCATGCCGGAGAGGCTGGGCACATCTCTGCGAGACGCTGGGTGCCTATGGAGTTACCCGGAACGGAGGATTTGCAGAGCGAAGCCTGGTGCGCGCCTCGGCCGTACATCCCATCGGTGACATGCCCTATGTCATTGCCGCGCTGGCCGAACCGCTCGGCTGTGTGCTCAATGGCCTCGGCGCCGTCCAGGCGAGCCGGGCCGAAAACGCGCTGATCTTTGGTGCAGGTCCCATCGGACTGCTGCTGGGCGTTGGTTTGAATGTCAGCGGCGTCTCGGAAGTCACCTTCGTGGAGGTCGACGAGGCTCGCGTGGAATTCGCGGAGGAGTTCGGGTTCCGCGCCATCAATTCCGGCAGTCCCGATCTGGAAACATGGCATCGCGAAGCCGATCTGGCGATCGATGCGACGGGTGTGCCCGAAGTGGCCGAAAACCTCATCCGTTACATTGCCGATGGTGGAGCGGGCCTGTTCTTCGGCGTTTGCCCTTCCGATGCCAAGATCCAGATCAGCCCGTTCGAATTGTTCCGCCGGCAGATCACGATTGCCGGATCGCACTCGCTCAACCACAACATTCCCGACGCCATGGCCGCGCTGCGCGCATTCGGAAGCGATGTGACACAGGTTGTTTCCCACAAGCTTCCGCTTGAAGATGTCGCCCAGGTCTTTGCCGAAGGCGCACCCGCTGGAAGCCTGAAAATCCAATTCGTGCCGAAATGACAAATCCGCTTGACGCTCGAAAGCTTGCGTTCTTCTGCGGTCCCCGTCATCGCCCCCCTGACGGTGGAACCACTCGCATCGTATTCTACCCGGAAAGGATCGGGATTTACCTGGGCCAGGCCGACACGACGAAGCCAGACAGTTTGTCCAACGAGATCGCTCACTTTTCACATTGGCCCGGATCCCGAAGCCCTTGACTCCGCCGGTCCTGAGCAATCGAAACCATGCCAGCATCCTCTTTCTCCCGAAGGCGAGGACCTTCGGGTCCGGTTTGCCTGGCAGGAGGGGTGCGTATGCCAAGGTGCAGCTTCGCTATGTCGCGTCTTCGGATTTGGTCACCCTGCGGCGGCCGATCCTGGGATCGACGAAGAGTTCGACCGGCCGCCAGCGTTTACAGGCAGTGCCCGGTTTGTCCTGGGCGGTGAAAACGTCCTCCGGAAACCGCACGCCAAGATTTTTGACCTGAAGTTCCGAGGCAATTTCGTCTAGCCATGATTCCACTGTCGAATTCAACATTGAATGCCCTGCCGGAGACAATCCTGAAGCCTTCTTATGACCGGGCAGCCCTGACACCGGGGATCATCCATATCGGGCTCGGAAATTTCAACCGCGCCCATCAGGCCTGGTACTTGCACCGGCTCTTCCAGCTTGGCCTTGACCATGATTGGGCGATCATCGGTTCGGGTGTCCGTCCGTTTGATGCAGGGCAGCGTCGGAAACTCCTGAAGCAGGATTGTCTGTCGACGTTGATTGAACTGAACCCGTCCGGTACGTCGGCAGAGGTGAATGGCGCGATGATCGACTACGTGCCAGTCGAGGACAGCAATGCCGCTCTCATCCACCAGATGGCCGATCCCGCGATTCGTATTGTCACCCTGACGGTCACAGAGGGCGGGTACTACATCGACCCCGACACGAGAGCATTCGATTCGGCGCATCCGGACATCCTGCATGATGCCGCCCGCCCCGATCGTCCGAGAACGGCATTCGGTGCCATGATCGCGGCGCTCAGGATCCGACGCGAGAGGGGAATCGGTCCATTCACTGGCCAGAGTTGCGACAATCTTCAGGGTAATGGCGACGTGCTTCGCCGGACCGTGGTTTCGCTCGCCAAGGCGTCCGATCCGGAGCATGCCGAGTGGATCGACGCAAATTGCACGTTTCCGGACTCGATGGTCGACTGTATCGTGCCGGCGACCGGCCCGAAAGAAATCGAACTGGCGCGGACGTTTGGAATTGACGACCTTGTTCCCGTAGCCCACGAGAACTTCCGCCAGTGGGTCATCGAGGATGACTTCTGCGCAGGACGCCCGGACTGGGGCCGTGTCGGTGCAACGATTTCAGACCGTGTCGGCGACTATGAAACGATGAAGATCCGCATACTCAATGCCGGCCACCAGGTCATTGCAAATCCAGGCGAGATCCTATCCATCGAGACCATCTCGGAATGCATGGCTCATCCCCTGATTTCCGCGCTGTTCCGCAAGGTTCAGCACCAGGAGATCGTGCCCCATGTCCGGCCGATTCCAGGTTGCACGCCGGAGCAATATGTCGAACTCATTGGCCGCCGTTTTTCGAATCCCACGATCGTGGACACGGTCCGGCGGGTGGCCTTCGACGGATCGTCGCGTCACACGGGTTTCGTTTTGCCGATTCTCCGCGATGGCCACGAGGCCGGCACTCCGGTCGAAGGGCTGGCTCTGGTCGAAGCGCTCTGGGCGCGGATGTGTCAAGGGACCCGCGAAGACGGCACGGTGATCGAGCCGAATGACCCGCTCTGGAACACACTCCAAGCTGCAGCTAACGCGGCGCGTGAACGTCCGCATCGATGGCTGGAACAGCGCTCGCTCTACGGGGACCTCGCCAGGGCGTCCCGTTTCGTTGATGCGTTCGAACACTGGCTCGAACGGATCTGGTCAGAGGGTTGCGAAGCCGCCTTGCAGGCCTACGTATCCGCTTCTTCAACAGAGTAATCCGTTCCGGTTCACGCCGCAGAACCTGTTGCCAACCGCCACCAGCGGCCGGGTCCGGCGCCGGACGGCGCTGATGGGTGCGGCCTGGATCAAACGCCTTGGCGAACATCTGCCGTCGATGTTCCCGGGGCGTGTGGAGCAGACGGCGGCCTACCGGTTGCTGTCCAATGACGCGGTGACGATGGATCATATCCTGGATTCGCATTTCGAGCAGACGGTTGAGCGCTGCGGTGCCGAGCGGCTTGTACTTGCCGTACGGGACACGACGACGCTGAATTACGACGACCCGTCACAGACTTCGGGCCTCGACGACCTTGGCGGGTGCGGCAGGGGCACCCCGGTCACCCTGGCCCGTTTCGGCGTTGCGGTGAATGCGGTGGGCCGGCCACTGGGGATGTAAGCTGTGGACACGGACTTCCGGCAGGACGCGGAGAAGGACAGCGTCTGCCGGGTGGACGGCCTTGACCGCGCACAGGAACGCGCGCGCGCCTGCCCGGACAGCCGGGTGGTGACGGTCTGCGACCGCAAGGGCGACTTCTGGGAGCTGATCGCGGGTGCGGATCAGACCGGGGCGGCATTGCTTGTCCGGGCCAGCCGGGGAGCGAAGCGTCGGGTTGCCCTGGCTTCGGGGGGACGCGAACCTGTGGGATCATGTGCTGGGAACGGAACCTGTGGGTGGTCGGACGATCGAGGTTCCGACCTGCGGGGGACCGAACCGCAAGAAGGCCCGCACGGCGAAGCTGACATTGCGCTGCACGCCGGTGGACCTGCTTGCCCCGAAGGACCGGGGGACGAACCGCCGGTCCGCATGATCGCGGTCTCGGCCCGCGAGGAGGATCCTCCCCGCCGGCGGCCTTGCCGGCATCGAAGACAGGGAAGAAAAACCAACAGCTGCACTGGATGTCGCTGACCACCGAGGGTCAGGCCGACCTCGACACCGCCTGCACGGTGCTGCACTGGTACGAACTGCGCTGGCGGATCGAACGGTTCTTTCATGCGCCGAAGGTTGGCACCCGCATCGAGGATCGCCGCCTCGACGAAGCCGACGACCTGCGCAAGTGTCTCGCCTTCGACGCCATCACCGCATTCAGGGTGTCGAGCGGCGTGCAAAATTGACCCACTTTGGGAGGAATCGGCGTCCAAAATTGACCCACCCTCCCGGTAGCGAATCGGAGAGTCTCGCGACCGTATTTGCGGTTTGCGGGAGAATCAGAGGATGCTGGTGGTGGAGACGATTGCGAAGATACGTCGGAAGTGCCTGGTCGAGGGCCGGTCGATCCGGTCGGTGGCCCGGGACCTGGGGTTGGCCCGGAATACCGTACGCAAGGTGGTCCGTGGCGGGGCGACTGAGCATCGCTACGATCGCGGCGAGGCGCAGCCCTATCCGAAGCTGGACGGGTTCATCGGAGAGCTCGAGGGTCTGCTGAAGACCAACAAGGACCGCAGCAAGCGGGACAAGCAGACGCTCAAGTCAATCTGGGAGACGCTGTGCGATCAGGGCTGCCGCGCGGGCTATGACGCGGTTCGGCGTTATGCGCAGCGGTGGGAGGCACGGCAGGGCGGCGGGCTGTCGAAGGCCTGCGTGCCACTGGCCTTCGACCCCGGCGAGGCTTTTCAGTTCGACTGGAGCCACGAGCGGGTCCGGCTCGCGGGGATGCCGCAGGTGGTGAAGGTTGCGCAGTTCACGCTCTGCTACAGCCGCATGCCGTTCATTTACTGCTATCCGCGCGAGACGCAGGAGATGGTGTTCGACGCGCACGACCGGGCCTTTGCGGCCTTCGGCGGCCAGGCTGAGCGGGGAATCTACGACAACATGACGACGGCGGTGAGCAAGGTGCTGGTCGGGCGCGACCGGACGATCAACCCCCGTTTCGCGCAGATGTGTTCCCATTTTCTGATCGACCCGTCGTTCTGCACGCCCGAGGCGGGCTGGGAGAAGGGACGCGTGGAGCGGCAGATCGGGACCCTGCGCCAGAACTTTTTCCTGCCGTTCCCCGAGTGCGAGACCCTGGAGTGCCTGAACGGGCAGCTGGCGGAGCGGGCCCGGCGCCATGCCCGCACACATCCGCATCCGGAGTTCCCGGAGATGTCGATCCTCGAGGTCTTCCTGCGCGAGGAGCAACGGTGCCTGGCGTCACCGGTGCCGCCGTTCCGGGGACATGTCCCCATCGTGACGAAGGCCTCGAGAACCTGCATGATCCGTTTCGACATGAACTGGTACTCGGTCGAGGCTCGGGCCTCCGGCCGGCCGGTCGAGGGCCGCGCCTATGCGGACCGTGTCGAGGTTCGCCTCGATGGCCAGGTTGTTGCGGACCACGAGCGGCACTTCGGCCGCAACCGGCACATCTACGATGTCCGGCACTTCATCCCGATCCTGGAACGCAAGCCGGGTGCGCTACGCAACGGTGCGCCGTTCCGGGCCGAACATCTGCCGCCGGCGGTGGCGGAAGTGAAAGCGCGCCTGGATTCCCGCGAGGACGGCGGCAAACAGATGGTGCGTATTCTTCTCGAGGCCCGCGACCGTGGTCTCGATTCGGTGGCCGCGGCCTGCGCCGAAGCGCTGGAAGCCGACGCCTGCAGCGCCGATCTGATCCTGAACATCCTGTCGCGGCGGTGCGATCCCGGCCCGGCGGCAGTGGTGGCGACGCCGGCCGGGCTGGAACTGCGCACCGAGCCGGTGGCCGACTGCGCCCGTTACGACGATCTGCTGGGGAGGTGCGAATGAAGCGTCGCGAGATCCTGGACCGGATGACGGCCCTCGGCCTGCGGGGCATGAAGGCCGCGTATGACGAGGTTCTCGACGTCGGGCGCAAGCAGAAGCGCGGCGCCGACTAGGTGCTGGGCACGCTGCTGGAGGCCGAGGTGGCCGACAAGACGGCCCGATCGATCAAGTACCAGTTGACGGTCGCCCGGCTGCCCAACGCCAAGGAGCTGGCAGAATTCGACTTCTCGGACAGCCCGGTCGACGAGGCGGCGGTGCGGCGGCTCGCCGGAGGCGACTTCATCGAGAGCTATCGGAATTGCGTCCTCGTGGGTGGAACCGGCACCGGGAAGTCGCATCTCGCGGTGGCGGTGGCGCGGGCCTGCATCCGTGAGGGCGCCCGGGGCCGCTTCTTCAACGTCGTCGAACTGGCCAACCTTCTGGAACGCGAGCACAGCGACGGGCGGCAGGGGCGCCTGGCCGACGCCCTGCGCCGGCGCGACTTCGTCATCCTCGACGAACTCGGGTATCTCCCGGTCTCGCGAACCGGCGGCAATGTCCTGTTCCACCTGCTCTCCTGCCTTTACGAGCACACGCCGGTGATCATCACCACCAATCTCCCGTTCCGGGAGTGGAGCAGCGTCTTTGGCGACGAGCGGATGACGGCGGCCATGCTCGACCGCCTGACCCATCACTGCACCATCCTGGAGACCGGCAACGAGAGTTGGCGTTTCCGGAACCGGAACGGATCGCGCCCCGGCCATCAGGGTCCGGAGCCGTAGACCGGCGGCGGCAAGCCGCCGGTCAGCGCCCATACACCGTCTCGCTGCAACAGCGCGTTCCAGTCCTTCGCCCCGTCGGGCCGGATCCTGCGCACCCGGCGGTCGGACGCGGCCAGCGCCGCCGACGCCGCGTCACCGGCGGCGTCCGCGTCGAAACCGCAGACGATCGTCACGAGGTCGGCGTCGTGCAGCCAATCCGGCAGACGCCGGCAGATACCCGCCGCCGACACGTAAGAGCTCACCAGACCGCCGACGCCAAGGGACAGGGCCGACAGCGCGTCGATCGCACTTTCGGCCAGAAAGGCCGCGCCGCGCCGCGGCTCCGTCTCTTCGGGTCCGATCCGGAAACCGCCCGCCGATCGACGCGTGCCCGGCGCCAGGCCCCGGAAGCGGCGACCGTCCGCCATCCGCCGGGTGCCGACCAGCTCGGCGCCGGTCACCCGGTCCCGCATGTCGCGGCACAGGAACACGGCGTTGCCCCGCGCATCCGCTCCGAGCAACCCGGTCCCATGGAGCCCGTCAACCCGGAAGGCCTCGAGGCCGCGTTCCTCCACAAGCCAGGCCCGCACCCGTGGCCAGCTCCGCACACACGGTACCGGCGGCACGAACGCCGTCGGTCGCGACCCGGCCCGAACCGTCGCCTCGGCCGTTGGCGTCGGAACGGGCGTCAGCCCGGCCAGCCACCGGATCGCAGCCGCCGGGCTGCACCCGCGGGCGTGAACCACCAGGTCGATGGCTCCACCACCGCCCCGGCACCGAAGGTGATCGAAATACTTCATGCCTGTCACGCTGAGCACCGAGCCCTCCCGGCGCCAGCGCGAGCGGTCGGTTGGATCCCGGACATAACCGAGAAACGGCGCCACCTCTTCAAGTGGCCGCAATCGAACCGCGTCCGCCAGGTCCCGAAGCTCCCGTCGTCCTCTTCCCGCCATCTCGCGCCCTCCCGCCGATGTCCGACGAAAAAAGGCTACCGGGAAAAGAAGGCGGGAAAAGGTGGGTCAATTTTGGACGCCGATGGTGGGTCAATTTTGGACGCCTATTGACATTCAGGGTTTATGGGATCTTTCGCCTCTTGCGCGCGGGAGGCCGGACGAACCGGCCAATTGCCACGTCACCGAGGACGATATCCGGGCGCTCTGTGCTCTCGCCTCCCACCATGGTTTCAAGGTCCCCCGGGGACCGCCGGTGATGACCGTCGCGGGCTTCGTCGTGCTGACGGGCGGCCTGGCGGGCTTTCATCCCTCGAAGCGCCAGCCGTTATCCGGCACTCAGAAGTCCTGGGAGGGGCGAAGTTCCTGTCTCATGCAGTCATCGCCATCAAGGCCAAGGAAGAATGGGACAGGATAAACCGAAAAGAAGACGAGAAGCCGGTGTTAAGATTGATAAAATGATAGGTCCGGCACCGGGACCGGTGGATACAGCGCCCGGCGCAGCGCCGCGTCGTCGAGACCCTCCGGCAGGGGCCACCGGTCGAGCCCGGGCCCCCCGGGCACGCGACAGAATGTTGTGAACGGTTCCCTGGCTGACCCGGCTGGTCCGGGCGGTCTCCGCCATCGACAACTGATGGTCGAATCGAAATTGCAGGATGAATTGGATAGTCTTCATATCGGTTCTCCCCATGGGTCGGGCTCCTCTTCCGGTGTTGAGAGTGGACGAGGAATATGTCCGCAACCCATGCGGAAGAACCACCCCATCGCCGGCCAATGACCAGTCGATGCCAGGGGTTCATTCGATCACGAAACCGGCTCTCGCAAACCGTGGAGACGGCGTTCAAGTCCGGTCGGAATCTGCAAACGAAATTGTCAGGAAAAAAACGCTGCGGCAGCTATTCATGATTGCTATCGGATACAACCCACTTTCGAATTTTCGCCCACGCTTTCCTGCAATGAATCCGAGCCACACCGCATCATCGATCGCGAAACGACCCGGCGTCTCCCCTGCGGCCTGAGAGCACATGATCGGCGAGCAATCCGTCCGAAATCGCGTTCTCGAACTGTGCTCACTTCGTCGGACAGGTTCCGGCCCGTGTCGTGAAGCAGTGCGTCGATCCTGATCCGCGCAAATGCTTCCGTTTTCCCGCTCACACCGCAGTCCAGGGATTGACGATCCCGATGCCGATACTCTCGAAGTCCCGAACGTTGCGTGTTGCCACGGCCATGCCACGGGAGAGGGCGATTGCGGCGATCTGACAATCGGCAGGTGCAAAAGGCCGGCCGGCCAATCGTCGCGTCGCCGCGATGTCCGCATACGCACGCGCCGCCTCTCTGTCGAATGGCAACACACGCTCTCCGAATGCTTCGTGCAGCATTCCCTCGATGTCCACCAAAAGCGTCCGTCGGCGTCGGCCCGGTGGCAGAAGCGCGGCACCAAAACGCAGTTCTGCTTCGCCTATCGCCGAAAAATACAGGTCGTCCAGAGGCAGGCCGGCCACCCAGTTCACGACCGCAGGATCGCGCTCCTTGCGGATCAGTTCGGACACCACGTTGGTATCAAGCAGAACGGGCATGACGCAGCCTCAATCGAAGGCTGGAGGCTCGCGTCCCGATTCACGCGGCGGCAATTCCAGATCCACGCCCTTATCCGGCCCGAAATAGAATCGAGTGATCTCCGCGAGATTGCGGGAACTCGGCTTGCGTCCGACGGCGTCACGCAGGATCAACCGCGCTTCCTCTTCCATGGAGCGATGATGCCGGGCTGCACGTACCCTTAGGCGCGTTTTCACCTCGTCATCGAGGTTTCGGATTGTGATGCTTGCCATGGTCCTGCCCTTCGCTCCTGCAGGTACACTATTCCAAGGATGATTGCGATGCAATCAACATATTCGGATCTGACGCGCTCGCCACGCTGCCTTTGGTCAATTTCTTCACGGAATTCACTGCGTGGCAAAACCTGTTCTCCGATTTCCTCAGCGGCTCCTTCAACCTCACCAATTGCTTCTCTTTGAAACCGGTGTGGCCGGGTGAAGGCACAACAAACCTCCCACCTGTCCTTTCCAGACAACAATTGTTTCGACACCTTGGCCGGGCAAAGATCGAACCTGAATGGAGATCATCCAATGCACGAGACAACCCGACACGAACTCTGTCCGTGATATCATTTGCGCGCCCAGGGATCGATGACCTCCGCTCCGGTGCGCTCGAAATCGGTCACGTTCCCCGTGACGACTTTCATCCCGTGCACCATGGCCGTTGCAGCGATCAGCGCGTCCCGTTCGGCCCGCGGGTCGGGAACATGCAGTCGCGCACATTTCAAGGCGACGGCGGAATCGACGGACAGCGTGCGCTCCCTGAACTCGGGCAGCACATGCCGATCCATCCAGGTTCGCAGCAGTTTCCCCTGCCTGGCGTCGCGCCGCTCGACGCGCAGGATACCAATCTCCAGCTCCATAAGGGTCAGCGCGGAAATGTATAACGTTGTCGCATCCTTGCCCGAGACCCATGCGACGACGTTGGCATCAGCCCTGCCGTCCCCAAATCTGCGCAACTCGGAGATCACGTTTGTGTCCAGCAGAAACATCAGGACAGATCGGGAGCAGTGGCTATGATGCGGGTTCGAGCAGGATCGAATTCAATGTCGGCAAGGCCAGGCATCGACAACGCCTCGGCCAGACTGCGGCCCTGTCCCGCGAGCCTCCGGTAATCCTCGATGCTAAGCAGAACATGCGCGGGTTTGCCGCGGTCGGTGATGAAGACCGGTCCAAACTTCGCCGCCTTCTTCGCGCGTGCGACGTCTTGGTTGAGTCCGCGGCTGGTTACGGTCGTGATGGTCAAATTAGCCTCCAGAGTAAATGTAGTCATGTAACTACATTGGCGGCATGCATGCAAGAGCGGAAAGCCGACGTCGGTCCAACGTTTCCTTCAGCACGTTGCCCAGATGGAGGGTTGACGGACGCCGCCGATACGACTGGCCTGGTCTTCAATCGTACAAACCGGTCATGGAGCGCCCCTGGACGGTAACGGTACTGCGCGAATCCTGCGGTCTCGCGAACCGTCCATGCGGAAATGTCCGCAACAAGAGATCGATTCCAATCTCGTGCGCCATCGCCCGCTGCGCGGGTAACATTCGCGGAAGCAGCCTTGGAAACAGTGCTTGCTGCCGGTTTCCTGGCAACGCAACGAGGTCATTCAGCATCTCCGCGCCATCCAACAGGACCTTTCGACGCGCAGCTTGGTAAGTGAAACCGTAAAACGCCGCCACGCGACGGCCTGCGAGAAAGTCATGCCATCAGGTCCTTGCCGGAAACCATGCATTTTTTGGGTTCCACCTTCGATGTGCGCGAAGAATTGACCGTGTGCTGTTCTCTCTGTCGGTCAGTATGCAACTTCAGGCTGCTCTCGCCGGATACAGAGATCATGCCAAGAGCTTCGGGCGGGTCGCGTGCACCGGGATTCCGCTGTGCGGGATTTGCCCGGTCCTACGGGGCCGCCGCGGCTCGCTTTGCCAGGTTTCTCACGGAGGATGCCGCCATGACCTTCTGCTTGCTGGAATACTGGATCGTGTTTCGGGTGATCCGCGACAAATCGTACAAATAGTTCACCATCACGCCAGACGACTTGGCGATGCCCGTCTCGGAAAGATCTGCACCGGAATGGATCGCGTGCACAAATGCGCCGTTTCCGAGATGAAAGCGAGCAACCGGATCCAGGGGCAGGCCGTCTGGCGCCTTGGCTTCCAGCAGGTATTTCGCGGCGAGACGCTCCATGTGTTTCAGATCGTCGCTTTCTTCGGCGATGCCCTCGTTGCGGATCCAGCGCATGAGTCCGGGGATCGGCGACAGCGTCACGAATGTCATGATGTTCGGCAATTCGTGCGACAGGTCCCGGGCGACCTGTTTGATCAGCGAATTGCCGAAAGAAACGCCCGCCAGCCCCTTTTGGCAGTTCGAGATCGAATAGAATACGGCCGTGTCAGATTCCTCCTCGTCAATTGCCTCGCGCTCTTCGGACAGGACGGATTGAATAGAACCGGGAATTCCGCGGGTCAGGGCAACTTCGACGAATATGAGCGGTTCATCCGGCATCGCGGGATGAAAGAAGGCAAAACAGCGCCGGTCCGTCGGCCGGAGACGGCGGCGCAAGTCGTCCCACGTACCAATTTCATGCACTGCCTCGTAGGCGATGATCTTTTCCAGGATCGATGCCGGGCTTTCCCAGTTGATCTGTCGGATAACCAGGAATCCGCGGTTGAACCAACTGCGAAGCAGGTGAAGGAGGTCATGGTCGGTCCTGGCGAATTCGGGCCGCTCATTCAGCAAGGCCAGCAGGTCCTTGCGCATTTTCACGATTTCAGTCGTGGCGCCAGGTGTTTCGTTCAATTGGCGAAACAAGCCCTGTCTTCGCGGTTCGCAAGCCTTTGCGAGCGCCTTGTAGTTCTCCGGTGACGGGTCCGCACCGTAGCTCATTGCCAGCGCCTTGATTCCAGCAGCGTCGAGGTCCAGTTCGTCGTTCAGGAATTCGAAGAAATCTGCCTTTTGATCGGCGTCAAACACCCGGTATCGATCCAGGATGGTGGCAGCCAACTGCTGCTCTGACGTCTCGGCGGTCTCCGACAGGAGGTCGAGGCAGATCTCCCTGATTTCGCGCCCGTCCTCGGTTTTCCGGCCAAAGGCCCGCCGCCTGAAGAGCGTCGTCAGAAGATCGCCCAGTGTCTTGTTGGCCGTCATTCCGTAACTTCCCGGTCAAGTTGGACCCTGGCCGTGCACAGGCCTACGTTCAACGAGGTATAGCCCTCGTTGACCCGCCGCTTGCGCAACGCGTTGCCGCGCGCGGGAATTGTACATCGGTTCAGCATCTGCCGATTGCCAGACCTCCGTCATCGAACCGGCACAGTAGATGATCAGCCCGGCACCTTCCGTCGAATCGCCGTTGGCATTCGAACGTGGATCCGAAAAAACCAGTGATCCGCGTTCCTCGGGATCTCGCTGGTAATCCAGGCGCGCCGGCAGGTTGTGCGTTACGTCGTCGGGCGACTTTTCCGGTTTGGTTTCAAGAACATAAAGCTTCAGCGCCAGGGCGCCATGGTCCTTGGTGATTGCTCCGAAGTCATCCCGCGCAGCCATCAGCGCATCCTGAATTTTTCGACAAGTTTAAAATATCGATTTTATTTGACAAGATGAATAAACGTAGGCAAAAAGCGAAGCATGAAAACGATTCCCTAACGTATGGATGTCACTGGTGTGAAGTCGAATGCATGCATCATTCCGGGATTCGGGCGTGATCTGTCCGCTTTGTGCGGGCTGGAGTGCTGATGTCGGTCGCACCGGAACAGCTTGAAACGATGCGGCGCGAGGCCCAGGCGGCGGTCCGTGCATTGCGTCTCCGCAAGTCTGTGCTCGACGATGATTCCATTGACGTGATCCTGCGCGGCGCGCGTAGCCATTACGCCTGGTCCGACCGCCCCGTTCCAAAAGAGATACTAAGGGCGATCTACGAGATCACGGCGTCCGGACCGACCAGCATGAACTCGTGTCCGGCGCGGTTTGTTTTCGTAACGTCGCCGGATGGAAAGGATCGGTTGGCCAAATCGCTCAGGGACAAGAACATCGACAAGATGCGCACCGCGCCGGTGACGGTGATCGTCGCGTTTGATCTCGCGTTCTGGACGCGTCTGCCTTTTCTCTTCCCGCAAGAGGATCGCCGTTCCATGTTCGAGGGCAAGACAGCGCATATCGAGGCGACGGCGTTTCGCAACGGCACGCTTCAAGGCGCCTACTTCATGATCGCGGCGCGGGCCATGGGCCTGGATGTCGGCGCAATGTCCGGTTTTGACAACGCATCGGTCGACCAGGAGTTTTTCGCCGGCACAACGCTCAAATCCAATTTCCTGATCAACCTCGGCTACGCCGACGAAACCGCGCTGTTCCAGAAACTGCCTCGTTTTCCGTTCGATGACATATGCTCGTTCGCGTGAGGCAAGAATGGCCATCCGACAGAAATCCCAAATGACGATCAAGCTGGCGGCACGTGGCACGAGCCACGCGCGCAGCGAGGTCGAAGTCGACGACTGACCACGGTTATCGACGAGCCAGCCACCCGTGGCATTACGAACGAGGGGCCGTCGCCGACCGCAACTGCCTATTCGGCATTGATCGGGTGCACCAATGTGATCGGCAACACGTGCGCCAGGAAACTCGGTGTGGACGTCGGCAGCTGAGTTTTGAAACGGAGGTCGACTTCGACCGCCGCGGGGTATTGTTGATGGAAGAAGTCGACGTGCTTTTCACTGCCATCCGCCTCACCGTCACCGCGCACGGTCCGGCCAGCCAGGCCGGGATCGATCTGGTCGCGGCGGAGACCGGGAAATTCTGTCCCATATCGAAACTCTGCGAACAGGCAGGCACCGACCTGACCGTAACATGGCGCAAGGCTGTCTAGCGCCGCAGAAGGAGAGAAATGCACAAGATTGCAAGGCTGGCGCGGCACGTCGCATTAACGGTGGCTCTGTCCGTCGTCGCGGTGCCCGCAATGGCGGCGGAGACGATCAAGGCGGTGGTCATCGACGGCTAGCTGGCGCGAGTTCTGGGTGAAGGAACTCACCAACTTCTTTGTACCCGAGGTCGACTAGCGCGTGGCCGAATGCGGAAACTATGTCATGGAATGGCAGGAAAGCTGCGGCGGCTCGATCGTCAAACCCAAGGGCGTACTGGAGGGCATCGAGTTGGGCCTCGGTGATTTCGGTATCGTCACGACGATCTTCCACAACTCGAAACTTCCGAGCCTGGCGATCTCTGCCGTGACGCCATTCGTGGCTGCGGATTCACGTGCGTTGGACGAGATCGCCAAGGAATTCCCGACGATGTAGAACGAATTCGCCGCCCAGAAACAGGTTTACCTGACCACCGGCGTGGTGCTCGACACCTGTCAATTCTTTTCGAAAGAACCGATCAACTCGCTTTCGGACCTTGTAGGCGGAATGGTCGCAGGCGCGGGCATGAACCTGCGCTACCTGGAGGGGATCAGGGATGCCGCCGGTGTGCGTGGCGGTCTGACCGATTTCTACAACATGCTGCAGACCGGGTTGATGGATCACGCCATGCTTTGGCCCGAGGCCGCCAAGACCTTCAAGATCGCCGAAGTGGCGCCCAATATGTGTTGCGCGTCGATCTTGGCGCGGTGAATTCCAAGACCATCACCGTGAACAAGGCCTATTGGGTCAGCCTGCCGGGCGAGGTTCAGGACGTCTTGAAGGAAGTCGCCGTTCTCTACCGTGACCACGTTGCCGGAATCGCCATGGGCCGCGCCGAAGAAAGCCGGCAAGCCTATTTAGCGGGAGGCGGTACCATCGTCGAGATCCACCCCGCCGAATGCGGCGCCTGGGCGAAGGCGATTCCGGATATTGCGGGCGAATGGGCGGCCAATCTCGACGCCAGGGGCGAGCCTGGCTCCGAAATGCTGAACGCCTATTTGCCAAGCTGAAAGGGGCTGGCCAAGAAGGTGCGCGTGACTGGTTGTCGGCCGCAATGACCAACTGACATACGAGCGGGCAGCGCGATTTAACGGGTGCTGGCCGCCTTCACGAAATTCACCGACGGCGTGGCAGTCGCCGCCAACGCCGTCGGTACGCCCGTTGTTCTGATCCCGGCAATGGTCGTGAACGACGACATGGGCGCGCGGAACCTGTTCAACGCGCCTTTCAACGGGGCCGTCGAAGTCGTTCAGTTTTCCATGGTACTGATCGTTTTCCTGCAATTGCCGGACGTGGTGCGGGTCAATCGCCTGACGCGGTCTGACGGCTTTCTGGTCATCCTCGGCGGCCGTTATCCGGACCTCGCGAAATGGACCCGCCGCGCGATCAATCTCGTCTCGGCGACCTTCATGACGCTCGTGGCCATCGCGATCTTCCCTGAATTCCTGAAAATGTGGGAGACCAACGATTTCTTTGGTGTGCCCGGTGTCTTTACGGCGCCATGGTGGCCCGTGAAGCTGACGATCTTCGCCAGTGCCGTGCTCGCCGCGTTGATCTTTTCATTGAAGGTTCTGGGCATGTCGCCTGACACGGCCACCCACACACAGGGTCAGGAAGACGCCGTATGAGCCCGATTGAAATCGGCCTCGCTTCCGTCGCGGCCATCATCGTCCTGGTCTACCTGGGGCTCTACATTCCGATTGCCCTGGGCGTCGTCAGCTTCGTCTCGATCTGGCTGATGCGGGACAATTTCACCCTTGCGATGAACCTCTTGAAGATCGCCATCGGCGACTCCGTGCTGGAATATACCTTTGCAACCGTTCCGCTTTTTACCTTCATGGGACTCGTCGTCAGCAAGGCCGGACTAGGTGCGGATATCTACGAGGTCATGAATTCGGGTTTCCGCCGGGTGAAAGGGGGGATCGGCATGGCGACGGTCGGCGCGAATGCTGTCTTCGCGGCGGTTACCGGATCGTCAATCGCCTCCGCTTCCGTTTTCTCCAAGGTCAGCGTTCCCCAGATGCTGCATTACGACGACAACCCGCGCTTTGCCGTCGGTGTCGTTGCGGGGTCGAGCGTTCTTGGCATGATCATTCCGCCCTCGGCGATGCTGATAATCTACAGTTTCGTCGCCGAGCAGTCCGTAGGCGAGATGTTCCTCGCAGGCATCATTCCCGGCATTCTCCTCTCTATCGCCTATGTCGGCCTGATTTTTGCGATGGGCCGGTTCGCGCCGAATGCCGTCGGCGGCAGATCGTCCGATGACCTCGATCCCTTGACCTGGGGCCAGATCGCCGAAAGGACACTTCCCATTTTCGGGCTGATCCTCGTCGTACTGGGTGGAATTTACACCGGCTGGTTGACCCCAGTGGAGGCGGGTGCCGCAGGTGCGCTCCTCGGATTGATCATTGCGGTGGCTCGGCGTCGCATGTCTCTCAAGGGGTTCTGGGAAGCGCTCCTGGAAACCGGTCATATCACCGCAGCGATCCTGTTCCTGATCACCGCGGCTTCGATCTATTCCCGCATGCTCGGCCTCGCGGGCCTTCCGAACGAGTTGGGCGATATTCTGGATGAAACGCAACTCGGGTTTCTCTGGATCATGGTGATCTATGTCGCACTGATGATTTTCCTCGGCACCCTCCTCGACACCGCCTCGATCATTCTGATCATGGTTCCGTTGTTCCTGCCGCTCGTCGAACCGATGGGGCTCTCGCTCGTCTGGTTCGGCATCATCACCGTCGTCGGGGCAGAAATCGGTCTGCTCACACCACCGCTCGGCATCTCGTGCTTCGTCATCAAGGCCACGCTCAACGACGATCGCATCAAGCTCAAGGACGTATTTCTCGGCGCCCTGCCTTTCGCATTCGTCATGCTCATCGTGTTGATCGTCCTGATCCGTTTTCCGGAACTCAGCCACGCAGTTCTGAACTAGAGGTTCCTGAGGGCACGGTTCGCTCCGAATTCATGCGCCAAGACACCAGTGCGGCCCGGCCCTTTCGCTGGCGCAAGAGGCCCGAATATTTCGTTACGTCATGAAAATGAAATATAGTGGATAGAATCCAGTGTTCAGGAGATGCCCCCATGCGAACCGTCACCAAAGACAACATCACTGATGTCTTCCTTGGCTATTTCGGCGAGGAAACCGATCCGCGAATGCGTCTGGTCATGGCGAGCCTGGCCAAACACCTGCATGCATTTGCCAAAGAGGTGAAGTTGACCCATGAGGAATGGCAAATGGGCATCGAGTTCATGGAATGGGCTGGCCGGATTTCCGACGCCGAGCGGCACGAATTCGTCCTCTTGAGCGACGTTCTGGGACTCTCGTCGCTGGTCGACATGATCAACTCGGTGCCCGAGGGCACCTCTTCCAGCGTCCTCGGTCCGTTTCACATCGCCGGCGCGCCGGACATTCCGTTCGGACATGACATGAAGCGCCATTACGATGGCGAGGTCCTTCTGGCCCGGGGGATCGTCAGTGATCAGGACGGAAACCCGATCGAAGGCGCGAAGCTCGACATCTGGCAGACCGCGCCGAACGGCCTTTATTCCAGTCAGGACGAGGAACAGGACACCTATTCCTTCCACGGCATCCAGACGACGGGTCCGGACGGCCGCTACGGTTTCACGACGGTGAAACCGGTGAGCTATACCGTGCCCACCGATGGTCCGGTCGGCGGTATCCTCAATGCGACCGGGCGCCATCCCTGGCGGCCGTCGCATTTGCATTACATCGTCACCGCGCCAGGGTTTTGTCCCCTGGTCACGGAAATCTTCCCCGACGACGACCCCTACCTGGACGAGGACACGGTGTTCGGCGTCCGCGAGGACCTGGTGATGACCTATGTCGAGCACGCGGCGGACACGTTCCCGGAAGGTTACGCCTTGTCCGGCAAGGTCACCGAACCATACCTCGTCGCCGATTTTGATCTCAGGCTGATCGCCGAGACCTGACCTCCTGGGGGCGACACGGGTCAGTCGATCTGCTCTGCCAGGAAGGCGCCGGTTTTTCGGTAATGGTCTATCAGGCTGGCGCAGGCGGCCGTTGTGTCCCGGTCGACCGCGGCGTCGAATATGGCGAGATGCTCTGCCTCGACATCACGGCTCGAATAGGACTTCGACCGGCTCGCCAGGTAACGGTAGCGCACGTTCAAATCGTGGAGTTGGCTGCAAAACCGCAGCAGGATGGGAGACTCGCAGGCGGCAAGCAGCGCCATGTGGAAGTTCTTGTGATGAAGCTCGAACGTCTCGAGATCGTTGTGGTCCGACCGGCTCATGCGATGATGCGCCAGCACCAGCGCATCCTCCCAGGCCGCATCGGCATTGGCCAAACTGTCGCGTAGAGCCAGTTCTTCGAGATTGCAGCGCAGATTCAGGATCTCCTGGAACTGTGCCCGGCTGGTCGCGGTCACGCGAAATCCGCGCTGGTCGAGGCGTTCGACAAGCTGATTCGACGTCAGGAGGCTGAGCGCCTCGCGGACCGGTGACGCCCCGGTGTCGAGCGTGACCTTGAGCGCATCGATCTTCAGCCGTTCGCCCGGCTGAATTCGTCCGGTGATGATATCTTTCCTGAGCGTGAGATAGGCACGCTGGGTCGAGGATTGCGGTGAGCCTGCGTCTTTTGCGGGTTTGTTCATCAGTGATATTAGTCACCATTATTCGAGAAAACGCAATATTATCGTCTTTTTCAGGCGTCGGGAATTCACCAGATCCGGCTTCGGAGGGTCGGGCCCTGCCGCGGTGCACGAGTCGGCCCGGGATTTCAGGAGATGCTTTCGCGTGGCAACGACCTTCCGGATGCCGTGCACGAAGACCCGCGGGGTCCCCCCGGCGCGACGTCGCAAAAAGTAGTTTTTTTAGTAGAAACAGAAGAAAAATGGGTATAGTTCGGTGACGAAAGCCGGCATTCCAGATCCAGGGGGAACCGATGCGAGAAACTCACTTCGAAGACGGCAAATGGTGGGTCAGTCCCTACAATTTCGTTCCCGAAGTCCGCAGTGAATTGGACCTGCCAAAAGCGGTCGAGATTCATGACGCAACCTTGCGCGACGGCGAGCAGACACCGGGTGTTGTTTTCTCGGTCGACGACAAGATTCGCATCGCCAGCAAGATGGACGAAATCGGAGTCGACCGGATCGAAGCCGGCATGCCGGCCGTGTCGGCGCAAGATGCCGAGGCCATCAGGGAAATCGCCAGGCTTGGCCTCGACTCCAGGATCTACACTTTCGCCCGGGCGATGAAGGCGGATATCGACATGGCGCTGGAATGCGGCGCCCACGGAGTGATCATCGAGGTGCCGATCGGCTATCCCAAGCTCGTCACCCAGTTCGGCTGGACCTGGGAGGATGTGTTCAGGAAAAGCCGTGACGTGATCAATTATGCCAGGGAATGCGGGTTGCACGCGGTGTTTTTCCCCTATGACACAACGCGGGCGCGCCCCGAAGACCTGACCAGTCTATGCAAGGCCATCATGAACGAGTCGCCGCCGGATGCGATCGGTGTCGTCGATACGATGGGCTGCGCGACGCCCGAGGCGATCAAATACATGGTCAAATGGGTCAAGGGCATGACGGGATTGCCGATCGAGATCCACACGCACAATGATTTCGGCATGGGCGTTGCCACCGAACTGGCCGCCGTCACCGCCGGTGCCGAATGCGTGCATTCCTGCGGCAACGGGCTGGGCGAGCGTACCGGCAATGCGGCGCTGGAAGAGCTGATTCTCGGTCTCGACCTGCTGTATGGCTATGAGACGGGCTACAAGCTTGACAAGCTGCCAGAGTTGGGCGACTTGCTGTCGGAACTTTCGAACGTTCCCATCGCTCGCAACAAGCCGGTGCTGGGGCACGGCAACTTCATCCGGGAAAGCGGCATCGGCATCCAGTACGTCATGCACGACCCGCTGGTGATGTTCGGCACCCATCCGTCCCTGACCGGTCGTTCGGGCGAAGTCGTCCTGGGAAAGAAGAGCGGCAAGGCCTCGATCGTCTACAAGATGGAAGAGCTTGGCCTCGGCAAGCTGGACGATGCGCAAACCGGCGAAGTCCTGGCCCGGGTCAAGTCCAAGGGAATCGAAAAGCGCGACATGCTGATCGATGACGAATTCCGTGCCATCGTCGACGCCGTGCGCGCTAAGGACGCCACCTGAAGACTCCGCGAAACCGGTCGGGTGCCGGCGCGTTTCGCGCCGGTCTTTCGCCTGGCGTTCAGCCGGTCGTAATTCGTAATGACAGTGTGAGAGCGGCGCCAGAAGGCCGATCGCACAGGAATTCGACAACACGCCCATGACATGGCCGCCAATGGCCAATGACAGGAGTCCTCCGATGGCACGAGAATTCCGCCGGGTCGTGACCGGGCATGACGAAAACGGCAGGGCCGTCGTGATCAGCGACGCGGTTGCGAAGCAGTTTCTGGAACGCCCGAGCAGGCCCGGTGTCCGGTTGACGAATTTCTGGATCGAACGCGGCAGCCCCGCCGAATACGACGGCCCGACGGAAACCTGCACCGGGGACTTCGTCCTACATCCGCCGCCCCTGGGAAGCACGTTTCGCTGCGTCGAGTTTCTTCCCGAAGACCCCGAGGTGATGAAAACGCTCGACGGCAGGGCGGCCTTTGGAGAGATGGGAGCGAGCGCCAACATCGTCGAAGACGCCCGGCATCCGTTCATGCATCGGACCGACTCGCTGGACTACGCAATCGTGTTGAGCGGAGAGATCAGGATGATGATGGACGATGAGGAGGATGACCTGCTGTTGAAAGCGGGCGACGTCGTGATTCAGCGAGGGACCAACCATGCCTGGTCAAACCGTGGCACGGAGCCATGCGTCATCGCGTTTGTTCTTGTCGATGGCGTCGCCCGGCGTGATGCGCCGGAAGAGAGGCGCAAAGGAATCCACAGGTAAATTCGGACGCGGTCGATTCCCTCGCCGCTGGCTATGTCGATCGACACACCGTGCAGCACGTGCACAGATCCGTAGCTCTTGAAAAGGTCCCTGGTCCTGACGTGACTCACGACCTGCGACGATCCGGAATCGGAAAATCCGCCAGCGGGCGGATCTACTTGGTGACGACCGGCGATGCCATCGGTTTCGGCCGCATCCGTGACAACGGATTACCGAAAATCAAGCTGTCGGGGCCGATGGCGTCGACTGAATTGACTCCGCAAAGTCCCATCGTCTTGTCGAGATCATTGCCGATGATTTCGAGGACGTGAGCGACGCCGCGCTCCCCCAGGGCGCCAAGGCCGTATAGCATCGAACGACCGACATAGGTTCCCTTTGCGCCCAACGCGATCGCCTTGAAGACGTCTTGACCCGACTGAATTCCACCGTCGAATTGGACCTCGACCCGGTCGCCCACGGCCGCGACCACTTTCGGCAGAGCCGAGATCGACGAGATCGCGCCATCGAGTTGCCGGCCGCCATGATTTGAGACCACGATCGCGTCGGCACCGCATTCGACGGCGCGCTCGGCGTCGGCGTTGTCAAGGATCCCCTTAACGATCAGCTTGCCCTTCCAGCGCTCGCGAATGAACCGCACGCCGGACCAATCCATGCTCGGATCGAACTGGCTGTCCGTCCAGCGCGCGAGCCCGTCCAGATCGTCGAGGCCGTCGATATGCCCGACGAGGGTTCCGAAGCGGCGCCGACGCGTGAACAGCATTTGCGCGCACCACCGCGGTTTGGTGAGCATGCCGGCAAGATTCCTGACGGTCGGGCGGGGGGGCGAGGTCAGACCGTTTCGTGCGTCCTTGTGCCGATGGCCGGAAAGCGGCATGTCGAGTGTGAGCACCAGCGCAGAGCACTCCACCGCCGCCGCCCGGTCGAGGAGGTCGTTGACGAATTGCCTGTCGCGCATGACGTAAAGCTGAAACCAGAAGGGCTGCTCGACATTGTCCGCGAGATCCTCCAGGCCGCAGATCGCGACGGTGGACAGCGTGTAGGGCACACCAAACTTCTGCGCCGCGCGCGCGGCCAGTATTTCACCGTCGGCATGAACCATCCCGGTCAGACCGGTCGGGGCGATGGCGACCGGCATGGCGACCGGTTGGCCCAACATGGTTGACACGGTCGTCCGATGCGAAACGTCAATGGCGACGCGCTGACGAAGGTGCAGCAACCCGAAATCTTGCCGGTTCTCACGCAAGGTCTGTTCCGTCCACGAGCCGCCGTCGACGTAATCGAAGAACATCCGGGGGACCCGCCGCGCGGCCAACCGCCTGAGATCGTCGACGCAGGTTATCGCGGTCACGTCGAATCACCATCCGCGCGCGGCCGCCCCGCAACTTTCGCTCCCCTCGCTACGTCGTGCCGGCTAACTTCGATGGCATAGCGTGTCCTCCAGCTTTGGCCGGCGTCAAATTCGTGCGCCGTGGCAAAGCCACGTCGCCGGAGCGGGTTGGTTACGCTCACCGCTACGTCGGTTCCCAAATCAAACGGCGCGGCGATCGGTTCGATGCCGATCGCCCGGAACCGCCCGTTCCAGGGGTATGCCTTGCGTCCGTGATTTGAGATCCACAGCATGCAGCCAGGGAACGCGCCCGGATCCCATTGCAGCCGGACGGTATATCCTTCGTCGGGAACAAACAGTTCGGCGACACCACCGGCGCCGGTTACCAATACGAGTTCCTCGGTCGGGAAGTCGAGTGGATGGAGCCCGAGATCGACAGGCGACCCTTCGATGCGGGGCACTGCATCGAATGGTACCGCCCACCGACCCGGCTCGAACCTTGAAACGCCTGGTTCGGCCTGCACCGGATAGGTGTGCACTTCCGGCTGTCCCGCGAAACTCAGTTTGGCGGAATGAGGAGCATCGGGCAGACGGAACGTGGGATGCAGGCCAATCGGCAACTGCACCTTGTCCCGGACGTCAACCGTCAGTTCGAACTCTATTCTGGGCGCGTCGGGTATGCCGCGCACGATCCGGGATACGCGGCGGACGGGATGGTTCTCCGGATACTCCAGCACAAGTTCGACCGATCCCGCGTCCTGGCCCGCCATTCGCCAGACCGCATTGGACGAGTACCCGTGAAAGTGGGCCCCGTAGCCGTGGGTCGAGGGCGGGCCCTCAAGCCAGTCCGAGGGCAGGTTGCCTGGCGGATCGGGCATGCCGAACGGCACGCAGACCCATTCTCCGCGCAGCCGTTTGAGGAGTGGGGGAAGCGCGTCGAATTCAGGCCCGGTGTCGTTGGACCAGGGCGCCACCGCAAAGGGCTGCACCGGCGCGGCGGTGCCGAGGTCGAACCGCGCCGGGCCGAGCATGGCGCCAGTCTTCAGAATAGACGCTTCGCCACGATTCCAAGTGAGACGCCATTCGGGATCTGCGGTCATCACGCCGCAGCGCCCTGTTCGCGCAGGGCGAAAAGATTTGGGTTCCGTCCGCGGCAGCCCGCAGACATGAAGAACAGGCCACCGGCCTTGGGGCTTTTTGCGTAGTCGGCGCTGGTGAAATTGACTGTCGCCGAAGTGATCGCCAGACGATCCAGACCTTCCCCGCAGAACGTGGCACTGGATGGGCGGCGCACGGGCATCTCAATCCTTTCCTTGACAGTCCCGTCCGGCGCGAGGCGAATCAGCGCCCAACCGTCCCACATCGCGCACCAGATGTTGCCCTCGGCATCGACGGACATACCGTCGGGAACCCCCAGGTGGGCAGAAGGGGTGAATATCGGCCTCCTGTTGCACGCTCGACCGGCCTCCGCGTCGAAGTCCAGCGCATAGGTGATGCCCGCGGCGGAATCGTTGATGTACATGGTCGCCTGGTCGAGCGACCAACCGATGCCATTAGGCAGCTGGTACTCGCCGAAAGGTTCTACCGAGCCATCGGGATCGATCCGAAGCAGTTCGCCACCGCTGAAACCCTTCGGATCGAAGTAGTCGTCCAGCATCGTGCCGATCCACAGCCTGCCCCGTGCATCGACCTCGCCATCATTGAAGCGTTTGCGTGACCTGCCGTCACTCAGGTCCGACAGAACCTCAGTTTCGCCGGTTGCCAATTCGAGGAGATGAACCACCAGCCCTGACGCCACCACCAGGATGCCCGGATCGTCAGTCAGAGCGACGCAGCCAACACGTTCGGCAAAGGCCCATTGGCCGGTTTGCTCGCCGGTCGCCAGGTGAAAACGGAAGACCTGGCCGCGGCGAATGTCGACCCAGAATAGCTCACCCGTGCGCGCGTCCCAGACGGGACCCTCTCCTAAAATGGCGTTGGCCTGCTGCAAGCATTCAACTGTTCCGGTGGATATGTCCATCAAGCAAAACCTCATGAATTATTTGTCAGGTGACCGAACCTATGATATGCAACTAATTCCAGTTGTGTCAACAACCACAGTATGCTTGAATTCTGCGAATTTGCGGTCGTTCACGCGGGTGGTTGGCTGACAGCCTATGCGCTGGATGATCGCAGAACAGCAAGGGAACGCGATGACCGATGCATTTTCGAACAAGGTCGCCGTAGTGACAGGATCTAGCGGGATCGGGCTTGGATGCGCCTTGAAACTCGCCAGTCTGGGCGCGCGGGTGCATTTATGCGGCATCGACATCGAGTTGAACGAAAAGGCCAAGCAGCAGGCCGACGGCCTGCCCGTCAGCGTCCATCACGTCGACGTCGGCGACGAGGCCGAAGTCCGGTTGTTTGCGGAGGCCGTGGGAACCGAGCATTCCGACGTACATGTGCTGCTGAATGCCGCCGCCATTCAGCCTTACGGAACAATCGAGACCACCGAACCGGCCGACTGGGACCGGGTCATGCAAACCAACCTGCGGTCGTGCTATTTGACATCGCACTTCTTCTACCCGTTGATGAAGGGCCGTTCCGACGCTTCGATCATTCACGTCGCTTCGGTACAGGGCCACTGCAATCAGCAGAACGTACTGGCCTATGCGACGACCAAGGGTGCCATCCACGCGTTGACGCGAGCGATGGCGGTCGATTGCGCAGCGGACGGGGTCCGAGTCAATTCGATCTCGCCAGGATCGATCCGTACGCCGCTTTTGGAGTTTGCCGCACGCGAGTTGACACCCGCGGGCGGGAACATGGAGGAAACGTTGAAAGGATTCGGCTCTTCGCATCCTATAGGCCGTGTCGGCACGATCGACGAGGTTGCCGACCTCGTGGCGTTCCTGGCCGGCAGCCAGTCCGGGTTCTGCACTGGCAGCGACTATGCGATCGACGGCGGGCTGAGAGCGCAAGTGGGGGTTTGATGAATATGAAATTGGATCGATATGCCGAGTGCTGCCATGCGTAGCCCCGCTCAGGTCGAACAGGTCACCAAGTTCTCCCGGCAGGGACTGCCTTCGCAGGTCGCCAGCTACATTCGCGACCGGATCGTCCAGGGCAAGCTGAACCCCGGCGACCGGCTTCCCACGGAGCGTGAGATGGCTAGCCAGCACGGCGTCAGCCGGGCAGTCATCCGCGAAGCCGTCGCCAAACTGATCCAACAGGGACTGGTGATATCCAGGCAGGGCGCCGGCGCCTTCGTTGCGACCCCCGACAATTCGACGACGCTGGTGCTCGACCCGCAAAACCTCGCGCAACCAAAGGATTTCCGGCAACTGTACGAGTTGCGCCTCGTACTCGAAAGCGGCGCCGCGGAACTCGCTGCACGCAATTGCGATGCGGACGATGTCGAGGCAATCGGCGACTCCATCGCGAACATGGCGCTGATCGAGGATTCGCATACCGTCTGGGTTGAGCGCGATATCGCGTTTCACAGGTCGGTGGCGGCGGCGACCAAGAACGCGTTCATCGCGTTATTCATTTCCTTCGTCGGCCAGAGGCTGCAGGAGAGCATCTTCGTGGCGCTCAAGAAGCTCGACTTCAACACCATGAAGGAGGTCTCGATCAGGGAGCACCAGGCGATCTTTGACGCGATCAAGGCTCGCGATCCGGGCGGCGCCGGCGAAGCCATGCGCGCGCACCTGCAGAATTCTTCTCGAAGGCTCGGCCTCTAGCGGGCGGCACTTATCCCGACGTGCGAATCAGTAATTGATCGCCCCGGCGGTCATTCCCGAGATGAACTGGCGCTGCAAAAGCAGGAACAGCGCTACGGGCACGATGCTGACCAACACTGACCCGGCGGCCAGACCCGTATAGTCCAATATCTGATCGGTCTGCAGCTGACGCAGACCCTGGTTGACGACGCCGATTCCTTCGGTCTTGACCAGGGTCTCGGCGACGATGAATTCGTGGAAGACGTTGACCACCGTCAACACCGCAACGGCGCCGATGCCCGGTGTCGCCAATGGGAAAACAATCCTCCACAGGATGCCGAAGCGAGAGCAACCGTCGATCAGCGCCGCCTCTTCGAGTTCGGAGGGCAGCGCCAGGATGTACGCACGCATCAGCCACACCGCCAAAGGCAGGTTCGAGGCCGAATAGACGATAACCAGGGTCACCGGGTTGTTAATCATGCGATAATAGCTGAACACTTGGTATATCGCGACCAGATTAACCAGACCGAGAATGGTCAGTGAGAACATGAACATGAACAGCAGCGATGCCCGACCGAGAAAGGTGAATCGCGCCAAAGCGTAGCCGGTAACAAAACCCAGGGGCAGCACGATCACGCACACGGCCAGCGCGATGATGGTGTTGCTGATCGTGTAGGAAACAAGCGATCCATGATCTATGGCGCGTCCGAAGTTCTCGAAGGTAAACGCCGTGAAATCAATCGAACCCGAAAAGACCAGGTGCTCGGGCTGGAACGATTTCAAAACGATCCAGCACGTCGGCAGCAGAAAGACAATCAGCACAATTGCCCATGTGAGCACGGTCGCGAAATCGATCCGCCTGGGACGGAGGGCAGCTTCGGCGGTCAATTTCGCGCTCCGTATCCACGCTGCAGCCAGATGAAGCCAAGCATGGCCACCACGTTCACGACGGACATCAAAATGGCGATCGTCGAGCCGTAGCCGATATGGAAGTACTGGAAGGAGTGCTGATACATGTGCAGAGCGACCGTGGTCGTCGCGTCGATGGGCCCACCGCCGGTCAAGGCGATGATGATCGTGACGAGATTGAAATTGCCGATCATGAGCAGGATCGACACCACCAGCAGGGACGGGCTGACGAGCGGAAAGGTGATCAGCCAGGTCTGTTGCCATCCGCTGGCGCCGTCGATCCGAGCCGCCTCGTAGAGCGACTCGTCGATTGCCTGCAGGCTGGCCAGCACGATAACCATGGCAAAGCCGATGCTACGCCACGTCTCGACCATGATCAGCGCGAACATGGCGCCTTTGGTGGTGGTCAGTGGCCCCCCGGTCACCGCGCCGAGCGGCGCGTCGGGCATCAGAAGGATCATCCAGAACACGCCGGTGGCCAACTCGCTGATCACCCAGGGAACCACGATCATGGCGCGGACAATGCCCTGCCCTTGGAACTTGCGGTTGACCGCAACAGCCAGCAAAAAGCCGATCATTGCGGAGAGCACCGTGACGCTCAGCACGAACACGACGGAGCGCGCCCAAGATCTGGTCAGTTCCTCATGGAAGAACGCCCGGACATAGTTGTTGAACCCGATAAAGGATATGCCGCGTCTGGCTACGTCCCAGTCGGTGAGGCTGATGATGCCGGTGAAAATCAGGCTCAGGATGGTGAAGCTACCAACAAGAACCGCAGCTGGAGCGACCAACAGGTAGGGGAACGGATCGCCCGGTCTTTTGTCGATCGGCAGCCGGTCAGCCGCGGCCACAGTTGCCGCGGCCACTACGCCCATCTCACTTCAAAGACGCGAGGCGAAAGCGCAGGCATTTCGGCATCGAACCTGACTTTGCCGTCGACGATCGTGACACCCTCGCCGGCTGGCTTGGCGCCGGCCGGAAAACCCAAATCGCCAAAGTCGAATTCCTGAGACAAGGCGCCATCTCTCGAAGTCATGTTAAAGCCAACAAACACCGCTGACTTGCGCTCGTCTAGCAAATGGCCGTGGAGCATCAGGTCGACGCCGACGAAGCGCCCCTCGGCGAAGAACGGCTTCAGCCGCATGTAGGTCTTCACCGCGTCGACATGGCTGTCCCAAGTCGCATCGCCCGGCTTGAGCCCGCCAATACCCAGATGTCTGCAAGTCGAAGCGTACCACCAGAACGCCAGACAGTTGTCGTTGTCAAACCGCAAATTGATGTGCAGATAGACCGGAATGTCGTAGGCGAGATTGTACTCATACGTCGACAATGCCTTGCCCGAGAGCAGGTCCGTGAACGGGTTCCACATATACTCGAAACCCCAATGCTCGTCGAAGCTCGGCACATCGACGCCGTGCTCGTAGTAGAGCGGCAGATAGTCCTGCGCACCGCTGCGGAGCCGATCATGCGCCTCGATCAGCAAGTCGGGATACTTCTGCTTGACCCGCTTCATCACCTCGACAAAGCCGCGCGAATGCTCCTCGATAGTCATCGGCACGCTGTGGCCGTGAGTTGGGTCGTAGCAGGGCACGCAGGTTGCGTGCGCTCGGGCAATGTCGGCGCCGGTGCCCTCGATCCCGTGTTCGTATTCGGTGAAGTCGAACATGAAGAAGGTCACGCCGTCGCCAGCAAGTTTGAGGAGCCGCTCGGTCTTGTGGTCCTGCCAAGCCTTCGAGCCGCCGCAGATATGCCCTCCCGTATAGAACCGGCTGTCCCACATCGCGATTTCGCCGTCAGGGCCCCGGCGATAGATTTCCGGGTGTTCCTCGGCGGAGCGTGTGTGCATCATCAAATGCAGCGACAGGCTCAGGCCGTACTCATCGCGTAACCTGGAGACGAACTCCGGCAGGGGTCCGAGTCGCGCTTCGTCCCAGACTGTAGCGCCCTCGAATATGTCCCAGACAGGATCGAGGTAGAACGCCTCGACGCCCATTTGCTTCGCGAAATCGGCTTCCCGCCAGAGATCTGGCAGTTCCTGCAACGGCGCATTGTTGCCACCGCGCCAGCCCAGGTTGAAGAGCTCGTTCCAGTGCACGGGCGGGTTGAAGCTCTTGGGCACCACATGCCCCTTGTCGCGCAGGTAGGCACCGTAAGCCCGGTGGCCGTCTTCCCAGCCGCCCTCGAACGGCAGGATGGACATGGTGCCGAACCGGAAGATGCGGTTGGCGCCATCGATCGCGACCGGCATGCCCGGCGCCGGCAAATCGGAAATAGGCATCGGACGCTGCGACGCCTTCGGACAGCCCGTCCATCACCTCCAGATCGGGGCGCGTATAGAACTCGCCATCGGCCAGCGAAAATTCGATGTGGTCCTGGGTGTATTTCGCGAAGCAAAACCCGATCTCGCCGTTTTGCCAGCTCCAGGCTTCGGACTGGCGGTTGGGCAGGTTGTTTCCTTCCCAACGGGCTGGCATGAGGTCGGCGGCCGAGTAATCTTCCATAAGGAAGTCCTTCGCCTGACCCCGGCGGCGGCGGAACGGCACGGCGCCGAGCCGGAACTCATCCATACTGTCGACCCAAGCCGCCGCGCGCGCATCGAACAGGCGCTTGCGAAATCCGAACCGGTATTTCGAAACGACGTGCCGGTCATGCCCGTAGCGGTGGTTCAGGGAAATCTGTTCGTCGAACCGATCCTTGTCGGCGAACAGAACGAAACTGTGTTCGAGCACGACATCGGTTGGCCCGTTGCGGCCGAAATCGAAACGCCCGACCAGCTTCAACATCGCGGTTCCCGATGCGTCATCTTCGTCGACGCTCCATTCGATCAACCTTGCCCCGGACGAGGAGGCCGGTCCGCCGTTGAACCCGGTCCTGCTTTCCGCGGCCGAAGCCAGATCGATCTCGTAGCAGTAGTTTTCGTTGGCTACTTCATGGCCCGTCCCGATATGGATGAGGCGCCGGGGATTGACGTACGGCCCGAGGTCCGCTTCCAACTTCCAGAACCTGTTCTGGAAGGTCAGGATATCAAAACCTCTTTCCGATCGCGCCAGTTCTGCTGACGCGATCGGACCCGTGCGGGAGGTTGCCAATTTCACGTCTTACGTAACCTGTGAGTTGTATCTCGACTCCGCGGCGGACAGTGCGTCCTCGGCGGATCGCTGTCCAGTGAGGAAGCGCTGGAACGCCGTCTGCATCTGATCGAACAGCAATCCAGAGTCGGCGGCGGCCGGCATGCCACGTCCCGCTTCGGCCGCATAAGCCCCCTGGAAGCGCCAAGCGTCGTCCTTGGCCCGAACCTGCGGGGAATCAAGCACACTGGGGCGCGTTGGCAGCCGGCCCTCGGTGTGTTCGACAACGATGGCCTGGCTCTCCGCGCTTGTCACGTGCAGAGCGAACTCGGCGGCCAGCTCCTGCTGGGCGTCGTCGATGCCAGTGCGGGCCGGAAGTTCGAAGCCCCAGAAGCCCGAAAGCGCCGCATCCGGCGCATCCGCGTTGGGGCGCGGCGTGCGGAAGTAACCGATGTTGTCGCTGTGTCCCGCAGCCACCGCGCGCCACCAGTCCCACGCGCCGTTCTTGGACACCGCAACCTTGTGGCTGAGGATCTGGTCGGCGTAGGCGCCGCCGTCGAAAATCGCGATCAGGTCAGGACTCGACACCTGCTCCTCGTTCATGAGGCGGTTGTAGAAGCCAAACACCTCATGCATCTCCGGCGTGTTGAGAACCGCGCGTCCGTCGGCATCGAGCACGTCGCCGCCCAGCATCCAAAGCTGCGACAACAGCGATTGCGTCGGCGTATGCACCGAGTTGCCGGCCCAGAAACTGTACGGATTTTCAACGCCCGTCGACTTGATTGCCTTCAATTGCTCGACGAACTCGTCCCAAGTAGAAGCGGGATCGGAAAGCCCGGCCGCCGCGAAATCCGACTTCCAGTACAACTCGTGACGGCAGTCGGTCGTCCAGGGTGCGCCATAGATGGCGCCGTCATACGACGCGACGCCGCGCAACAGGTGCTGGTTATAGTCGTCCCACTGGTCGCTGAACTGGTCCATTGGTAACAGAAAGCCGCCACGCGCTAACTTGGGGATGTTGAGGTCGTTGACCTGTACCACATCCGATTCGGTACCGCTTTGAGACGCGAGAATGACGGCAGGCGTCACCTGGTCCCAGGCCACTTCCTCGAACTGGACTTCAACGTCCGGATGCCTTTCCTTCCAGTTCTGCGCAATGCCCCAGATGGCTCGCTTGAAGGTTCCGTCGCCGCTTTCGGGCTCGCTTGCGGCATGCCACCCATCCGCGAAATGGTGCGGCTCGATCGTCAGCACCTTCAGGGAGCGCCCGCCCGACTGGGCCGCCGCGCTGCGAATTCCGAAAGCACTCGGGGCGGCCAAAGCTGCAGCTGCACCTTTGAGAACTGTGCGCCGGTTCAGCTTGGACCGATTGTTGGAAACTCCGTTAACTGGCATTTCATCTATCTCCTATCATGGTTGGCCTGCTGACATGGTCACCTGTCCAATTTATCACTTTGCCTATCGGAGTCAGCATTTGTTTGGCCAGAGAACGCGAGGAATTGACTGCGCGCCGCCGAAGCCTTTCAGCGCAACCGCACTGCCCGCGTTTGGGGTTCAGTGTTCGGTGATGCAGACCAGTTCGTGGCCAACACGAACCCAAGTGCCGGTCAGCAGCCCGGGGATGGGTGGCGGAGGAGAAAACGACGCGCTGAAGCTGGCAATGGTCTGAAACAGCGGGAAGGAATTGCCGTTGGACGCGTGTCCGGCGATCTCGTTTTGGCAGGTGGTTTGGCGTTCCACGCTGTTTATGCGCCCAAGCCGCGTGACCTGCGTTGGTTTCGGGTGCTCGCCGATCACGAAATTTGCCGTCGCACTACCTGCACGCCTTCACCGAATCCGAGTACGGAATTGCCAAGAGCAGGCGCGTTCGGGTCACAGACCTCGCCGGCAAAACCAGCACCCGCCCATCGCTGCTCCAGGGAGGAGAAGAACGCCCGCCCGTGTCGTATCAACCTGTCCAGGCAACGGAATGGGCTGGCGTCGGCAATCACCCGGTCCAGATCGCGCGGCACAATCTGCTCGCGACAATGGCGAAACCACGATGCCCGTGGTTCAAGGGTGCACTCCCCGGATCCACTTCCCGATTTCGCTGTCGACCACTCCCCGATGGCGAATGTCGGTCAGATAGGCGACGACCCGATAAATGTGTTCCGTCGACCCCCCGGACCCGTCACGGCACGTCCAGCGCAGCGGGATGGTGTTGCGGCTGAGGATTTGTTCCGAAGCTCAGGTCGCAGGGACGCGATACGCCTGGCAGGGGTCATTGTCGAGATTCCGTTCGGGATGGGTCTCACGGGTTTTGAACGGACGAATTCTGCGATGCGATGTCACGTCAGCGTTTCTGCCGATTTCCAGTTGCCGTCCCGCCGGCGGCCGGGATCCGGGGTTGCGATCCGGTGCCCACGCCGGGCAGTGCCTGCCACAACCGAGAGGCACTTCCAATCGTCGAATGCCGATGGCCGTCGGGTCCCCTGATCCCGGGCTCTGTTCGGCCGGGTCCGGCCCGGGATCCGAAACGCAAGGGACTGCGCCCCATGGCCCCGGCCCCGTCATGGCTCGGGGTTTCGGACATGCCGGGCAGCCAATGGCACCGTGAGGGTCACGAGAAAGTACCGGAGCAGGTGGTGCGAGATGACGAAGGCAAGGTCCGCCCCCGCAATGATTCCGATGATCACCATTTCACCCTGCCCACCCGGCAGGAAAGCCAGAAGGGCGTCAAGGGGCGCGGCCAGACCCAGTGACACCACCAGGAGCACGGCGCTGCCGCTGATCACCGTCAGGACCACGCTGTAGGCCGCGCCCGCCGCGACGTCGGTTCGCAGTTCGCGAAGGGTCACCCCGGCGTATTTGACGCCGACGGAGAGACCGATCACGAATTGCATGGCCCAGATCATCTCGGCTGGCGGACGCCCAGTGATGACGCCCGAAAGGCTGAGGCCGGCGGTCAGCAACAGCGGGCCGATGATCGACGCTCCAAACAAGCGGATTCGCTCGGCGAGCCACCAGCCGACCGGCCCCGCGAGAAGCATGATGACTGTCTCCCAGGGATCGATCGGCGGACCGGCAACAGCGGGTGGTCGTGTCAGGTCCAGCCCCCAGAACAGATGGAGGAAAAAGGGGGCGGCCGAGACAATGAGCATGACCCGGGTGGCATGAATGAGCGACAGGGTGCGCATGTTTCCTCCGGCCGCCTCGCCAAAGGTAAGCATCTCCTGTAGACCCCCCGGCATCGCCGAAAAATAGGCCGTCGCCCTGTCATAACGGAAAACGCAACGGAGCAGCGGATAGCCGACTGCGGCGATCAGGCAGGTATAGACCGCCATGAGCGCCAGTGACGGCGCCAGCGCCGGCAACCCCAAGATGACGGCGGGCGTCACCGAGGCACCAACGGTCACGGCAAGATAGGTCCGAAAGAGATCCGAGACGATGCCGTAACTCTCCATCCTGACCTGCAGCAACGCCGCGACAAGGCAGGCGAAGAGAGACCCAAGAAGCAGGGGAACCGGAAAGTCGAGAACAGCCGCGATCGCCGCACCGGCAGCGGCATATCCCGTGGTCACCGCCCGGCGGCGCCAGATGGTGGGCACGCGCCGGTAACGCGATGACAATCCCGAACTCACAAGATCTGCCCTGCGGACAGTGCCACGGCCCGCGTTCGACCGGCCGCCAGCGCTGCCTGCGACTTCTGGCCCTGTTCGCGGATGTCCCGTGCCGCATTTGGCGTCGCTCGCAATTCCTGGATTCCGGTCGTCAGGGGATCGACGCGGTCCGGCTCGCTGTCCATCCCTCCGTCAACCGCCAGCAGCTGCGACGCCAACGGCCCGGCCTCCGTCGCAGACAGGCCCGCAATCATGCGCGCGATACTCCAGAACACGGGCCCGATCCGTTCCGGCTACCGGGAATAGCGGGCCCGGTTCCGCGGGGAGCGGTCGGTCGTGGCGATTTCGTCGCGGAAGCGTCCTCCGGGTGCAGCGGTCAAAAGACCGTCGGCTCGCAAGGCCGCAAGTTTTGCCGTCAACTGCTCCGAGAAACCCGGTTCGCAGCTGGTTGCCGGATCCCGATCACCGCCCGATTCCAGGCTGACCGGGACCTCGGCAGCGTCCTGTAACAGGGCGAAGGTTCTCGTCAGGCGCCGCCGGTCACAGCGGCCGCCGCGCTCGCCGATCGCATCGATCAGCGGCGCCAGCACGGCCGCGCTCCGCATCTTGCTCATCGTCCTGTATGGTCTCCCGACTTTGGGTGGTCGACCCCACCAGCCACCATCCGAAACCCGGATATCGGATGCTTCGCCCGGGATCGAACGCTGGCCGCCGAGCCCATCCCGGGACGAGACATTGATACCAGCCCATCCGAATACCCTTCCTGCAGGGCGGGGTGCAAGGGATTGATCGACCGTATCGGGAATTCGTCCCTGGTTTCGCCGTTCAATTGGTCGTGGTGCTTTGGCAAAACCCGATTCCGGCGGTTACAGAGAGAGTGCCACCGACCGGGCAAATGCCCGACGCTGTCAGTAACTCCCCAACAACCCAACGGGGGTCCCGCCCTATCACTTTGTCACACTGACCTCCGGGTTCTGGTCTCCTTTTCGGTCTTTCCTGTCCCATTCTTCCTTGGCCTTGATGGCGATGACTGCAAGAGACAGGAACCTCACGCCTTCCCAGAGCTTCTGAGTGCCGGGTAACGGCTGGCGCTTCGAGGGATGAAAGCCCGCCAGGCCGCCCGTCAGCACGACGAAGCCCGCGATGGTCATCTCCGGCGGTCCCCGGGGGACCTTGAAACCATGGCGGGACCCAACAGCACAGAGCGCCCAGATGTCGTCCTCGGTGACGTGGCAATTGGCTGGTTCGTCCGGCCTCTCGCGCGCAAGAAGCGAAAGATCCCACACCCTGTAACAGGAACGTTCCTGTTATGAATAGGCTTTTATGGATCGTGCGTAGCACGTTCGATAAAAGCATTGAGCTGAGCCGCGCTCGCTGACGGTGAGTTTCTATGGGATTTCTATTCGCCGAAGCGAGCTTTATCGCGCCGGTCTGAAGCGCTTCGCTCCCGGCATCGATGCTGCCGCGATGGTCCTGATCCGGTCCGGGCAGGGGATTTCGTTGATTTTGTAACCCGGCAAGGCATCTTTCGCCACTTCGGGAACGATGCGCGCAGCAGGAGCCTGCCCGGGTCGAGCATCGAACCGGGATTAGGTCCGGATCACCTTGTGAGATTTCATTGTCATGGCGGCGGCCTTGGCCTGGGGATTTGCCACACGGTCTCGGGCGGCGCCTTTGAAATGGGGACTTGCCGCAGCGGGCCGTGCCCGCAGTGTTCGCAGACGGTGATGTCCTTCCCGGTCAGGCGCAGCATCATCGCCTGGGTGTTCTCCGGTACGAACGGTTCGGGTTCAGGCTGGCCGAGCAGCTCCCGGCAGCGGGCGAGCTTGGTGGCGCGGAAGCGATTGGCAAGCAACCCGTAGTGGCGCAGCCGGGTGAAACCGTGCGGCAGCACATGCAGGAGAAACCGGCGGATGAATTCGTCGGCATCGAGCTGCATGACCTTGACCTTGTTGCCGTGCGCGTAGTCGCGCCAGCGGAAGCGGACGTGCTCGCCGTCGAAATCGACGAGACGGTGATTGGAGATCGCCGTCTTGTGGGTGTAGCGTCCGAGGTAGCCCAGCACCTGGCCCGTGTCCGCGAACGGTGCCTTGGTATAGACCACCCAGTCCCTGGACCTCAGCGCGGCTGTCAACCGCGCGAAGGCGTGATCGTCGTCACTGTCGGGATTGGAGCGGAGCTCGCCATTGCGGCGGGCGGTGGTGAGGAAGTCGAGATACTTTCCGCGAAAGACCTTCGAGAGTGCCCGTGTGGGGAACAGGAAGCCTTTCCGGGTCGGGGAGAGCCAGCGTTCCTTGTCCGGGCTCAGGCCGCCATCGGTGACGATGCAATGGACATGGATGTGCTGTCCGAGGTTCTGTCCCCAGGTGTGCAGGACCATGGTGATGCCGAGTTCACCGCCGAGCCAGCGGGGATTGTGGCCGAATTCGAGCAGGGTGCGGGACGCGGCCTTGAAGAGCAGCTTGTAGATGGCAGCGGGATTCGCCTGCGCGAGAGGATTGAGTTCGTGCGGCAGCGTGAACACCACGTGCCAGTAGCCGATGTCGAGCAGGTCGGCGCACTGCTTCTCGACCCACTGCGTCTGCGCGAGCGACTGGCACTTGGGGCAGTGCCGGTTCCGGCACGACGCATACTGGATCGTTACCATGCCACATTCGTCGCATTGGGTCTTGAAGCCGCCGAGCGCGGCGGTGCGACAGTGTATCAGGTCGTTCACGACCCGGTGTTGTTGAGGCGACAGCGGATGCGCCGCACCGTAGGCATCGGCGCGTGCGCGCAGGATGTCGGCCACCTCCAGCGCCGGCCGCACGGCCGGCGCTGCATGGTCTGCATGTGCCATGGTTCAGGCCGGAACGGCCTTCGGGAACTCCAGCAAATCCAGCGGGGACGGCGTGGCGCTTGTCTTCTCGCGGGCGAGATGCAGGTAGCGCATGGTCGAGCGGATCGACCTGTGACCGAGACGGCGCTGAATGACAGGGAGTTCGACCCCCGCCTCCAGAAGCCCCGTGGCATAGCAATGTCGAAGGGTATGAATGCCTCCTGACTTGGTAATCCCGGCCTTCTCCTTGGCTCGGTGAAAGATGTGTCCTGCTCCGCGACGGGTCAACGGCCGGTCGCTGTACCGGCTGGGGAACAGCCAGGTCTGCGGACGTTGGTGACGCCAGTAGTCACGCAATTGCGTGAGAAGCCGCTGCGAGAGCGGGACGTAGCGGTCCTTGTTTCCCTTGCCCTGGTCGATGCGCAGGCACATCCGCCCGGAATCGATGTCCGAAACCTGAAGATGGCAGATCTCGCTGGCGCGGAGCCCCGCGGCATAGGCCGTCATCAACAAGGCACGATGCCTGATGTTGGTGGTGACCGAAAACAGCCGCACCAACTCGTCGTGGTTGAGGATCTCGGGCAACTTCGAAGGCGTCTTGGCGCCGGGCACATAGAAGTGCGGGTCCGGCCGACCGAGCGTGATGCGGTACAGAAAGCGGATCCCGTGCCGCACACAGTTGCAGCTCTGCCAGGTCAGTCCGCGCTCCTCGTGAAGGTGGAGCAGGTAGTCCTGAACCTCCTGTGCGGAGATCTTCTCGGGGCTGCGCTTGTAGTGACATGCGAGCCCAGAGACGGAGTGGAGATACAAACGCATCGTGTTCTCGGTCAGGCCGCGAACGGTCATGTCGTTAATCATTCGTTTGCGTAACGGTGTCATGGGTCTTCTCCCTCGAAGTGTGATTGGTCATGGAGAACACCGGCACCTGTAGCGGCCGGTGCATCCACAACCGATTGTCACCAAACGGGAGAGAGATGGAAACGCCTCAATGCACCGAACGAAGACGATGAAACGCGCGAAAACGGTTGTTCAGGGCGCACAACACAACACCTGCAAGGCGCCACCCGCCGCGGAACGCGGCTCAGTTCAACAGGGTTTATGGGAACCAAATGGTTATGTGAACTGTGAATCCCAAGTGTCTGACATGACACTCCTTTTCCACCGATTCGGTTCACATAAAAATATGCTCTACTCCTGTCAGTTTTTTTGACACTGACAGGAGAGAGTTCATGCCTTCGAAACAATTTGGTCCGCCACTGTCCGATGGAGTTCCGGAACGGGATTCCCGAGTTGTCCGGTGCTACGCGGAGCACCTGGAAAGCCTTGGACTTTCAGCTGGGAGGATTGGCGCAATGATCAGTACGGCCGGACACATCGCGGTGTGGCTGGTGCTCAACGGTTTGGATCTTGACAAGCTCGACATTCGCCTCGTGGGCCGTTTCATGCGCCATGAATGCCACTGCCCAGGCCGATATCGGACCGGCAGGAAGCCCGGTCGGCAGCGCAGGCAGTTTGCGCTCAGGTTCCTCCGGTACCTGCTCGAGACCGGTCGGGCAGAGGTTCCTCCAGAGATCGAGGCCGGCGGACATCTCGTGGCTCAGTTCCGGGATTCCCTGGAAGAACGGGGATACGCGCGTTCGTTGATCATTCAGAGCGGGGCCCTGTGCCGTCACTTCATTGTCTGGCTCTACCTGTCGGACATTCCCCTGGCGGCGACAGATGAGCGAATCCGGAATCGCTTTCTTGCCCACGACTGTACTTGTGTTCATCCGGGGTTCTTCGACAAAAGGCCCTGCCGGTTTGCCGGTTCCGCCGCCTCCGGATCAACGCTCCGGCTCTTTGCCGCGTTCCTGGTGGACAGGAACGTCATCCCGGCGCCGAACGTCCCCCAGCGTCACATGGAACGCTGGGAGCATCTGGATGCGTTCCTGCACTGGCTTCGACAGCACCGTGGCCTCAGGGACACGTCAGTCAAACAGTACGAACGGCACATTTGCGCGTTGCTTCCGGCTTTCGGCGACGAACCGGGGGCGTATGACGCCGCCCGGGTCCGGAACACGATCCTGGACCGTCTCGAAACCGCCTCTCGCGGACAGGCCGGAGACGAGGCGAGCGCGTTCCGGATGTACCTGCGTTTCCTCGGCTCGAACGGCCTCTGCCGGCCGGAACTCGTCCATGCGATCCCGATGATTCCGAGACTCCGGGGCGAGAACCTGCCCCGGCATGTCGGGCAGGATGACATCGAACGCATGATCGCGACCTGCGACGTGACGACGCCGATCGGGATGCGCGACCGGGCCGCCCTGCTGCTGCTCGCCCGTCTTGCGTTGCGGGCCGGCGACGTCGCCGGGCTGCATCTCGACGACATCGACTGGGACAGGGCCGTCATCAGGGTCTGCGGCAAGTCGCGGCGCGAGGCGGAACTGCCGCTGCCGCAGGACGTGGGCGACGCGCTGCGGAATTACATCCTGAAGGCCCGGCCGCGCAGCGATGAGAAGAAGGTGTTTCTCCGTTGCAAGGCACCGTACCTGCCCCTGGCGCGCAACAGCATCGGCACTTCCATCGTGTGCCGTGCGATCAAGCGGGCCGGTATCCGGGGCGTCGGCCCGACATCGTCACACCTGTTCAGGCGGTCGGCGGCGACGAATCTCCTGCGCGACGGAGCGCCCCTGGAAGCCATTGGCACCCTGCTCAGGCACAGGTCTGCCGACACCACCGCGATCTATGCCCGTGTCGATGTCCGGATGCTCCGTGAACTGGTGCAGCCCTGGCCCTTCGAGGGAGACGTCCGATGACCATGACGGATCACGTGAAGGATTACGTCACCCGCAAGAAAGCACTGGGCCTGTCGTTCAGGGGACAGGAGTGGGTGTTGATGCGTTACGCCGAACATGCCGATGCCAGGGGCGACGAATTCGTACGTATAAACAGTGTCCTGGACTGGGCTGGTACGGCGAAATCGGGCTGCGAGGCACAAAGGCGATTGCACTTCGTCCGCGGGTTGGCCGTGTTCCTCCATGTCGGGGATGACCGTCACGAGGTGCCCCACCGGGACGCTCTCGGCAAGCGGAGACAGCACCGGCCACCGCCGCGCATTCCGTCGCAGGAGGAGATCCGGAAGATCATGACGGAGGCGTTGTCCCTGGGACCGGAAGGATCGCTCACCCCGCGGACCTTCCACACCATCATCGGTCTCATCGCATGCACCGGGCTGAGACGCTCGGAAGCAACCGGCCTGCTGCTGGGCGACCTCGGACCGGACGGCCTCCTGGTCAGGAACACCAAGAACCGCCGTGACCGCCTTGTCCCCCTGCACGAAAGTGCCCGCCGCGCCCTCGACGACTACCTCGTGGTGCGGAAACGGCAGGGCGGACCCGGCGAGCACCTGTTCGTGCTCGCATCCGGCCGGCCGGTGCGCCCGAAATATCTGACCGAGACCTTCATCCTGCTCGCTCGCAAGGCAGGGGTTCGCGGCAAAGCCGGGGAACCCGGCCCCAGGCTTCATGACCTGAGGCACCGATTCGCCGTCGCCGCACTGGAAGGCTCCATCTCTTCCAGCCGGAAGGATGTCGGCCGACACATGCTCGCGCTCTCGACCTACCTCGGACACGCGCGAACTGTGCACACCTACTGGTACCTCGAGGCGACACCCGTCCTCATGCGTCAGGTGTCGGTGGCGACCGAGAAACTGCTCATGACAGAAAAGGAAAAGACATGACCAAACTCGCACCCCCTCTATCCACCTTCCTGCAGGAGTATCTCCCCCGTGACCGGGGAGCCAGCCGGCATACCATCGAGAGCTACATCACGAGCTTCAGGCTGCTCGCGGTCTTCGCCGCGGACAGGCACGGCATCCGTCCCTGCGCGCTCGAGGTCGGCCATCTCGATGTCGACACCATCCTCGCCTTCCTCGACCATCTTGAGGCCGAACGGGGCAACAGGGTCAATACCCGCAACACCCGTTTGGCCGCGGTCAAGAGCTTCTTCCGTTTCCTCGAGTTCCGGTACCCGGATCATCTCGAACTGGCGGCACGGGTGCATGCGATCCCGCAGAAGAAGGGCGATGTTCCCGCGCTCGAATATGTCGACCGGGACGAAGTGGATGCGCTGCTCAATTCCCCGGATACCGCCACGAAATCCGGAACCCGGGACCGGGCGATGTTATGCCTCGCCTACAACGCCGGGCTCCGCGTTTCCGAACTGGTCGGCCTCGGCCTCGACGATGTCAGGATGCCGCAGCTCGACGAAATCCGGGTCATGGGCAAGGGACGGCGGGCCCGTGTCCTGCCACTATGGAGGGAAACAGGACGCACGCTTGGTGAGTGGCTGTCCATCCGTCCCGAAGTTCCCGACCGCCACTTGTTCCTGAATGCGATGGGACAGGGGATGACCCGGCGCGGATTCGCCAAGCGGCTCGAACTGCACGTCACGACCGCAGCGCAGACCCAACCGTCGATCACACGCCGGAAAGTAACGCCCCATTCCATTCGACATGCCAGCGCCTTGATGATTCTCGAGGCCACCGGCGACATCCGCAAGGTCTCACTGTGGCTGGGGCACCAGAGCCTCCAGACCACGGAGATTTACCTTCGTACGGATCCTGCCGAAAAGCTGGAGATGCTCTCGGAGTGGCGTTCCCCGGGCCTCGGCAAGGGACGGTTCACGGGCGTGAAGGATGAGCTGTTGGCGATGCTTTCGAACGTCTGAGCTTAAATTTTTATGGGAACCGAATCGGTGGAAAAGGAGTGTCATGTCAGACACTTGGGATTCACAGTTCACATAACCATTTGGTTCCCAGTGCGCCGTGAAAGGCGCGTCTTCCTTGCGGGTGCGAACCCCGCCCAACAATTGTCGCTTTCGGTTGGTAGCAGCCGGAGCGGGACATGGAGGCAACGACATGGACTGAAGCACTCCGGTGTCAAAGGACTGCGCTGAGCAGTTCAGCGAGCAGGCAGGCCGAAACGCGAAGTGAACGCCGCGCAGGCCTCGAAACGGGCGTCGCGGGAGCCGACCCTCCTGGGATATGGGGAAGGCCGATGGCGGTTCGGGAGCAGGCGACAGACGCACCGGGCCGTTCCCGCCGGGGTAATGGCGTCGGCATGTCTGCAAGATGGAAGACGATGCAACACGGGAAGCCCTGTCGGTGGCGTGCACGCGCCAACCGGAAATCCGCGAGGACCAGTCCGGGCCGGCGGGGTGGCGGAGAGGCCCGTAGTACTGGAGACGCCGGGTAATGCCGGTCGAGGGAAGGGGCCTCAGGTGTGGAGGGACGCGGAAAGGATGAACGCCTGCGGGAGTGGCTCAGCCTATAACCCCGCCTTGAGGGCAGAGACTTCGGAACGCGTCACATGCGGAAGCGAAGGGGTCGAACCCGAACGGTTCGACGCCGCCGGGGCGTGAACAGGCCCGGCGGCACACCGGAAACGACGCGGGAGGCAGGATGGCTGTCGTGCAGCGGCCTCGGGCTACCGGACCAACCGGTTCCTCCCTCCCACGACCCGTTCTGGTGGTCCGTGTGCGAGGTGCATGATCCCACTGGAGAGCCCGGTGCGGGAAATCCGCACGCCGGGTTCGGAGAGCGGGGGACTGGAAACGCGGCCACGGGAGCCGGACTGAGGCCCGAAGCGAAAGCGACGGAGAAGCCACCGGACCCTAAAGCTGGCGCGCCAGCCCCCGACTCTACTAAACCCTGAACGCGGTGATTGCGTCGAAGGCGAGACACTTGCGCAGGTCGTCGGCCTCGTCGAGGCGGCGATCCTCGATGCGGGTGCCAACCTTCAGCGCATGGAAGAACCGTTCGATCCGCCAGCGCAGTTCGTACCAGTGCGGTGGGCCGGCGCGCAGCAGAAGCGGGCGGGAATGACAGGTCGGCAGGCTATCGAAAGTCGGCCAGCGAGATCTTGGTGAGGGCCGGGTGCGGCCCGGAGTCGACTTCTGCCGCCCTGTGTATGAGCGTCTTGATGGCAGATCGGAGGAAGCTCTCTTCCTCGGGTGTATGGGGCGCGGCGTGGCCGACAGCCTTCCGGGCATAGTCCCCGCCCTCGTTGGTGCTCAGGTCGGCAATACAACGCAGAACCCTTTTCGAGATGCCGAAGTGCGCGGCGGCGTCGCGGCCGCCAGCCATCTGCTCCAGCTTGGTCAGGCAGAAGTACGCCATGGCAGGGAGCGGCTCTCCGCCTCCCGGATGGCGGAGGTAGTGCTGGTACATGCTGTCGACGTCTGGACTGCGCTTGATGGCAGCGGCTGGCGGGTCGGGAAAGGCGGGGGGCGTGGGCGGCGCGAGATTGGCGCTGGCGGTGAGACCGCCTAGGCTCGCGTGAGCGCGTAGCGGGGGCGGACCAGGCGGCGGATTGCGGTCAACGATCTCGGATCGGTCGAAGCGGAGCGTGATTGCGTTCGGGCCTCGTTCGAGGCCGACAACGAATTCCCAGTTGGGTATGTGGTCGGCCTCGACCGCGAAACGGGCCGCCTCCTCGGACGCGTAATGCACCTTGAGCTCAAAGCGGACCAGTCCGTTTTCGGCCTGGACACGGAAGTCGTCTTCTTCCTTGTCGAGCGGGGCTGCCCGGGACCAGTCGATGACATCCGGACCGTGCTCGATTCGGTCCTCAATGGCCACGACATGCGGTTCGTTCATCGCCATGCGCGTTCTCTCGATGCTCGCTTGGACGTCACGGACATGGCGGGAAAGGGCTTGGCCATTGCGGCGGACGCCGGGCCGCCGCGCAGCCGGCCCGGCGCAACCGGGGGAGCGGTCAGGCGGGTTCGGCGGCGGCGATGCGCAGCCTTGCGCCGTCGGCAGAGCGGGACTCGCGGATGACGATTTCGATGTCGCGCCCGAGCGCGTTGAGCAGACGGAACAGGCGATCCAGCGAATACTCGCGGAAGTCGCCCCGCAGCAGCCGCGACACGTCGGGCTGCGAGAGGCCCATCAGCCGCCCGGCCTCGGTCTGGGTCAGGCCGCGATCGCGCACAATGTCGTCGATGCGGCTGACGAGATCGGCCTTGACGAGGTGAGCGTCGGCGTCGGGAAAGCCGAGATCGGCGAAGACGTTGCCGCTGCCGCGCTCCACGGCGGTGTCGTCGGGTTTCATGGCGTCAGTCCCCATTTTGCGCGTCACGGTAGTGCCGCGCGGCGGCGGCCACGCGGCGGCGGACAAGGTCGAACTCCTGCTTCGGGGTCGCAATGCCGCGCTTCGCCTTCTTCTGGAAGGCGTGCAGGACATAGACGGCGCCCTCGAAGCGGACCGTGTAGACGGCCCGGAAAGTGTCGCCGTCGTGACGCGCGACGATCTCCACGACGCCCGGGCCGAATCCCTTCAGCGGCTCGGCATCGCGGTGCCGACGTCCGAGTTGGGCGCGGTAGATCGCAAACCCCATGCGGCCCTGCACCGGGTTGGGGAAGCGCTTCAGATCCGCCTTGCTCGAACCCATCCATTCGACTGGCTTCAACATGTCAATGTCGATTCGGCACTATAGTGAATTCACCATAGGTGGGCAAGGCGGGTGGTGCCGCAACCCGAGGTGGACGCCGGCGGGCCGGTTGCGCAGCGGAAAACCGACTCGGCCCGTGGAGTCAGCGGCCGAAGACGATGTCCTTCCAGACGGGCTCCCGCCCGGAGCAGAGCCGCTTCAGGATGGCCAGCCTGCAGATTTCATGTCCGTCCGACAGCAGCTTCTCCCCGGTCTTCTTGACGCGACCGGAATGAACCGCGCCGGACGCAGCGGCATAGACGTTCCTGAGGGTGTCGAAACGTTGCCGCCTTTCCGCCGAGTTGCGACCCGTATACCAAGCGCCGTTGGTCGCCAGACGGAAGGTCAGTTCCGCACGGTTGCCGTCGTCGAGGAAAAGGGCTTCGAGTGCGGTCCTGAGGAATACCAGGCGGTCCGCAAGGTCGATACGGCGCGCCTTCGACTTCAGCCAGTACTCGAAGGCGGTATGTACACTCCTGGGCATGTTGCGCAGTTGAGGTTGAAGCCGGAATGCTTCCTTCACGCCATCTGCCGTCAACGCGGGATCCGTGCCGGTTCGGGAGGCAGCTCACGGCTGCCGATGCCGTGCGAAGAACGGTCCAATCGCCGCCCGAAATGAGCATGATCGCTGTAGTCGAACCAGATGTAGGACATCTCGACCGCTACGTCGCACACGAGGGACAGGGCGCGCCCGAGCCCATCCCTCCGGATGATGGCTCTCGATCATCGCTTCCCAGCGGCGGCGGTCCTCCGGTGCCGTCACCAACTCAAGCGACAGGGCACCGAGGTCCCGAAGCGGGCACGAGACAGAACGGTTCGGAAAGTCCGACGCGGGACAGGCATGAGGATCGAATTCCAGAGCTTCCGCTTCCGGAAGACGCACACCCAGTTTCTCCGCAAGTGCCGGCAGAAGCTTGCGCGCCGACGCCAGGCACAGATTGGCAACACGGTTGTACCAGTTCTCCCGCTCACAGAACTCGTGGGCCAGGCCGTCCGTGACAACGCACCGCCGTTGCAGGCCGTCCCGAACCACTCTATCGTCTCCGACGAAACCTGTCGCATGCCAATCTGCATGCCCGGGCGAGTCGCACGAAATCAACCCGGAGTTAAGTGTGTGTGCTTGATAGGGTCCCGCCCATGGCAGCCTGCCCGACGGAAACTTTTTCTCCCAGATCCCTGCAACTGGGCCCCTCCCCGTGACTCCCGTTCAGCGGCATGGTGGTCGCACTTGGCAGGTCGGCAATTGTCGGCACGCGTCCCGCCCACGGTCCGACGTCCCCGAATTATGCGGGAAGGCGATGCCGTCGCCCCGGGTATCACCGACGACATGATTGCGGAGAACGCCTTTCTCGCAGTGCGGCGAAGCCGCCAGCGTCCCGTCCTGTTCCGTCTCCAAATACACGCGGCTGCCGTCAGTCTTCCGGGCGCCGGAAGAGGACTGCCGCCACGTTCGAACGTCGTCCATGTCTGGGATGCTCCCGTGTACGCCAGGTGGACGTCCTCAGCCCGGATGCCCTCGCGCTCCTGCAAATGACGCCGCCCCGCGATCTCTCACCCATGCGGGACGACCAGTTCGACTACGTTCCGGTTGTCGACGATCACGGCCGGCTGCTGAACGATCCGGTCCTCGTTCGCCTCGCCGCCAACCGCTACCGGGTCCCGATCGCCGACAGCGACCGGCACTACGACGTCATCCGGCTCGCTGCGGGTTTCGACCTGGATGTCGGGATCCTCGTTCCGGAGGTCTCTCCGCTCGCCGCCCCGGGCTTTCTCGCCGACACCTTGATCCGCCGGATATTCGGAGAGGATGTCGTCGCACTCCGTCGCCTCCGGCATCGGTGGGTGCCGGTCTGCAGAAGGGACAGGGTGATCGCCCGGACCGGCTGGTCTCCGCCACCGCCTGGTCGTCGAGCCTGGTGACCAATGTCGCCATTGCCATGCTCGCCAGGCGCGTCGATGCACAGGGGACACGGATTGTCGTCGAGGCACCGGACGGCAGGCGCCCGGCCATCGTGCGGGAACCATCCTGGCCTTGAACCGATCTTTCCGATCGGCCCCAAATCCGCCAATTGGGCCGAAGGCACGAGTCGGGAACGCCGAGGGTATCGCTTCCTCCGCAGTCGTCAGTGTCCATCGGTCCCGTCCTGCCGCGGGCACCTTGGCAGTTCAAACGACACGGAATCCAGGGGGCCGACCGGGTGGAACACGGACCGGTCCCTACTTTACGACGTCGACCTTGCTGCGATTGAGCGAGATTGCGATCGCCGCGATCAGCAACGCACCGAGCGCGACCTGGCTCCAGGATGGCGGGACCCCCGCAATGGTCAGACCATTGCGCACGACGGTCAGTGTCAGCGCGCCGATGATCGTCTTGACGACACTGCCGTAACCACCGGTCAACGGCGTCCCGCCCAGGGCGACGGCTGCGATGGCATCAAGTTCGATCATCAGGCCGGCCTGCGGTGTCGCAGCGCCGGCGCGGGCGAGATTGACACAGGACGCAATGCCGACCATCACCCCTGCAGCCGCAAAGACCTTGATCTTGAAGGCGGTCACGTTGATTCCCACCAGGCGCAGCACTTTTTCATTGCCCCCGACCGCCTTGAGCTGCTGGCCGAACAGTGTTTTCTCGTAGAATACCCACATGAATGCCGCGACCACCGCGGCGACGATGAAAATCGCCGGGAACTTGCCCATCGACAGCAGCCAGGGCGCGGCGACGGAAGAAATATTGGTGCCGCCCGAGACGCTGCCGTCGGTCATGTAGATCGATGTCCCGTCGGAGATGATGATCACCAGGGCCCGGACAATGATCAGCATGGCCAGCGTCGTGACGAATGACGGGATCTTCAGAAGCGAAATCACCAGACCGTTGACCATACCCACGAAGGCACCCGCAACGACGCCAAGCACGAGTCCGGCGCCGCCGAACCAAAGCATGCCCAGAGCCCCCATGAAGGCACTGAAAGCGAGGCTCGAGCCGATCGAGATGTCAATGGATCCGGTCGTCACCACAATCAGCTGGGCAAAGGCCAACAGCATCAGGACGGGGGTCTGCTGGGCTATGAAGGTCCAGTTCCGGATCGACATGAACCGGTCGCCGCTGATCGACCAGAACAGCAGGATCACCAGGGCGATGGCAATGAACGGGACGAAGTCGCGAACCCTTTCCATTTGACGCGGGCTCAGGAAGCCACCCGCCATCGTTTTGGACTCGTCCGTCATGTGCCCGTTCCTTACTCGCCTACCGTGATCGCCTTGACGAGACGATCGGCGGTTACGCTGCCCCGCTCGAATTCCTGCGACGTGACGCCATGATGGATGACAATGATCCGGTCGGCCAGACGCTGCACCTGGTCAAGATTGTGACTGATGAGAATGAAGGACGTGTCGTGGTTGTCGCGCACTTCTTCGACCATGCGCTCGACCTCGGCCGTCTCGTTGGGACCCAGCGCGGCGGTGGGTTCGTCGAGGATCACGATCTCCTTGCCCCAGGCGATGGCGCGGCCGATGGCGATGGACTGTTGCTGACCGCCCGAGAGATCCGAAATCGGCCGCGAAAGGTCCTGCACCGTCTTGACATTGAGCTGATCGAGCACTTCCCGCGTTTTGGCGCGCATGGATCTGACGTCGGCGAAAATGCCCCATTTCCGCGGCGTACGTCCAAGAAACAGGTTGTATGGTGCCGACATGTTTGGGACCAGTGCAAGGTCCTGATAGACGACCTCGACACCGCGCTCCCGCATCCGGCTGACGCTGTGGTCGCTCAGGTCGATGGGCTCACCCTTGATCCGGATTTCGCCCGAGTCCGGTGGATAAACCCCGGCAACGGTCTTGATCAGCGTTGATTTCCCGGCGCCATTGGCGCCCACGACAGCGAGCACCTCGCCCTTGTCCAGCCTGAATGAACCTGTACGCAGCGCCTGTACGCCGCCGAAGGACTTCGAGACGTTTTCGACCTCCAGGAGCGGGGGATCGGAGTGAGGGCCGGGGTCCGTCACGACAAGTCTCCTTTTCCCGGGATCAATGTCCCGCGCCGGCAGCCTGGATCGGGATCATCTCTTCGCGGGGATTGGTGAGAAACGTCTGCGCCAGCACGTCGAGGTATGTTCCCTTGAGAACGAGATCGCCGCCGATCTGCGTCAACTCCAGCCGAATGCTCTGGAAAATGCTCGGCAACAGCGACGCTTTCACGTATTTCGCGATCGCCGCTCTGAACGGCGGCCCGAAAGCAGCGTATTCGTCGCCGATCACGACGATATCCGGATTCACAAAATTGATGCAGTTTGTGATTCCCTGTGCGAGACAGCGCGCGACGCGTTCGACTTCGGCCACAGCCAGCGAGTCGCCGGCATGATACGCGGCAACGACGTCGGGAAAATTCGCTTCGGACGTCAGCGCGGTCTCGGGGTTTCCGTCCGCGAATTCCCGCACGTCCCGAAGAAGCGCGATCCGCGATGTGAAAAGCTCGAGACAGCCGTGATTGCCGCATTTGCACCGGGGTCCGTTCACATCAATGGATGTATGGCCAAGCTCTCCGGCCAGGCCGAGACTGCCGCGATAGACCTCGCCGTTCGTCACCAGGGCGGATCCAATGCCCTGGCCGGCCGATATATAGAGGAGCACCTTTGCACCCGATGGTTTCGCCTGCTCCCGCCAGACGGTCAACGCCGCTGCCTTGGCGTCATGGATTGAGTAGACCGGAATGGTCCCGTAACGCTCGCGAAGCGCGCGAACGAGATCGAAAGCCTGCCAGTCTGGGCTCTCGGTCATCAGGATGACACGTTCGTCACGTTCGAGGAACGGACCCGGAACGGCGACGCCCATCCCGTCAATCTGCGGGTGCCCGTCCGTATGCCGGTCGACGCATTCCGCAATCTGGTCGAAAGTCTGGGAAGGAGCCTGGCCCTTCATGATCTGCCCTTCGGTTTCGTCAAGTGTCACACCGGACAAGCTGTAGAGTCCCACCGAAAAGCTGCGTCTCTGGAGGCGAACGCAGATGATTGTGCGGCCGCTGCATGCAAAATCCAGGTTGATCGAGCGGCGTCCCCGGCCACTCTTGACGAGACCCACCTCTTCCACGATGCCATCTTCGATGAGGACACCAATCGCACGGGTTACCGTCGCCTGGTCGAGACCCGTCGCAACGCTGATATCCTTGCGGGAACAAGGTCCGAGTTCCTGCATCGCCGACAGGATCACGCGACGGTTGAACCCCTGCACGCCCCCGATGGACAGGCCTTTCTGAACAAAGTTCATCCGCCGCTCCACGTCGCAAACCGGGAGCAAAGGATAGTCAATTCCTTGCAGATCGCAAGTAAATTGCTGGCTCGATCAGAGGCAGCCTGTGTCATTGATCACGGCTTCAGCGATGTGTTTTCCGGCACGGATTCTCCTGGCATTCGGCAGATCGATTCGGGCAATCTTGGCAACGGCCTCGTCCAGGCTGCGGCCGCTGGACCGATGCCGTTCAAGGAGGCGCTGACGCAAGACCTCGTCAGGGGCGTCAACGAAAACCCGAAAACGAAAGAAATACCGAATGTCGCGCCAGACCGGTGCATCGCAAAACAGGTAATTTCCTTCAACGACGCAGACATCCTCGTCACCTGTGATCCGAAGGCCTTCTGCAACCGGATCATGCCGGGTGCGGGAATAAACGGGCCAGCAGAAGGCCGTTTTCTCCGATAGCCGCTGCATTGTTGCGAGAAGTCCCGGAGCGTCAAACGTGTCGATCCGTCCCTTGGCTTCGCGCAACCCCAACGCACCCAGATGTTCGTTGGGGAGGTGGAAACCGTCCATTGGGCAATGTCGGGCCACGAGGCCGTGCCCCTGCGAGAGGTCATTGACGAGCCGCTGGGCGAGGGTCGATTTGCCTGCTGCCGGTGGACCGGCAATGCCGAGAAGGTACGGACGTCCCTCTGAATCCCTGGCCCGTGCAGCCACTCCGCTCAGCAGGTCAGGATATGTGGGCGTTACGCCATCAGCCATGCATGTGGCTCCGCGTCCCGGGCGAGTTGCAGGATTGTGCGGCAATCCGGTTGGCGAGTTCAAGTGCAGTGACGAACTCACCGGTCTCCGCATAGGCGTGGCAGAAGGCGCCGTGAAAGATATCGCCGGCCCCCAGCGTATCGACCACCGGCACCTCCAACGCCGGAATCTCCCCTCTCCGGCGACCATCCTGCCAGATCACTCCACGCGCCCCGCGAGTCATGGCCCAGCGTTCGATTCCGAGCGCGGTGCATTCGGCACCGAAGGCATCCGGTCCACCGGCGAAAAACGATTCCGAAACGATCGGGATATCCGCCAGCCGCAGGTAATCGGGTGACCAGTCTTTCCAGCTCCCACCATCCATGATCACGGGTCCTTTGAAAGCCCGTATGGCTTCGGCATGGCGCATGACGAAGTGGCGTTCGTACTGGTCGATTTGAATCAGATCGTACTCATTTTCAAACAGGCCGGGCAGGTCCTGCAGCCGGGCGCATTCTTCGTCGGCTGCGTTGATGATCATCCGGTCCCCGTTGCTGCGAGTCGAGACGACGGTGGAGACCGGGATGCGGTAGTCGGGATCGGCACTGATGTTGATGGGCTTGACGCCGTACCGGTGAAGATCGTCATGGAGCAGGGCAAGAAAGGGTCCGTCGACGCCGAAGGCCGAAGCCAGGTGCGCGTCACCGCCGAGATGGGCGAATGTTACGGCGGCGTTCAGCGCGGAACCGCCTGGAATAATGTCGTTGGAAACTGCCCTGACCTTGGAATCGGGCGCAGGAAAGTCATCGACAAGGCTGGTCAGGTCAATCACCGATCGTCCGACAAAAAGCGCTCGCTTCATGCCACCGCGACGCGCGGGTCCAGCACGCCCTCCCGATAGCGCCGCGCCATCTCAGGCAGCGGGATCACCCGAATGGAGTCCCCGTGCCCGGCGGCACCAAAACGCTGAAACCGGTCGAGAACCAGTGTCTCGAGTTCCGCCATCGCCGCAAGGATGAACTTGCGCGGATCGAAGACTTCCGGGTTCTCCCGGATGTATTTCCGAATGGCGCCTGACATGGCCATACGACAATCGGTATCGATGTTGATCTTGCGGACGCCTGAACGGATCCCACGCTCGATCTCGTCCACCGGAACGCCCCAGGCCTGAGCCATCTCGCCACCGTTTTCGTTGATCAGGTCCTGCAGGTATTGGGGGACCGATGACGAACCGTGCATCACCAGATGGGTATCGGGCAGGCGTGAATGAATGGCTTCTATTCGCTCGATGGCAAGGATTTCGCTGTCGGGTTTGCGGGAGAACTTGTAGGCGCCATGGCTGGTTCCGCAAGCAATGGCGAGGGCATCAATCTTGCTGCGCATCACGAAATCGGCAGCCTGATCCGGATCGGTCAGGAGCTGATGGCGGGCGAGACGACCACGGGCGCCGGAACCATCCTCTTCCACGGCCGAACCGGTTTCCAGCGAACCCAGGATGCCGAGTTCGCCTTCCACTGAGGCTCCAACCCTGTGCACCTTTCGAGACACGCGTTCAGTAACGTCGACGTTGTAGGCATAGCTGGCGGGCGTCCTGGCATTGGCCTCGAGCGAACCATCCATCATCGCAGACGTAAATCCTGCGTTGACTGCCGAAAGGCACGCCTCCTCGGTGTTGCCGTGATCCTGGTGCAGGCAGATCGGATTTTTCGGGTACTGTTCGGCCAGTGCCCTCACGATGTTCACAATCATCCGGTCGCCGGCGTAGCTCTGGCGGACGTTCAGACTTGCCTGCAAGATGACCGGCGCGTCACAAGCCTGCGCCGCGTTCATGATTGCAAGTCCCTGTTCCATGTTCGAGATATTGAAAGCCGGCACGCCGTATCCATGCTCGGCAGCGTGATCCAGTAGCTGCCGCAATGAAATCAGTTGCATGAGAAAAGCCGTCCTGCCGAGGTCAGCAGCGGAACGCGACGCCGTGGAACCGGGCAGTGCCCTCCTGGACAAATAGTCCCCAAGCCTTGTCAGAAGTCTCGTAGATCCGGAAACTCGCCACGACCTGTTCGGCGACGAAGCATTCCACTGCCGAACCCTTGCGCAACAGTTGCACGCGATAACGCCCGTTCTCGGGAGCGAATGCCAATGGACGCTCGACCAGCGGCGATTCGATCTCGGGCGAAACTTCTATGCCATGGCGTTCACGCAGGACAAGGCTGTCCCAAAGCGGATCCATCGAGGCTGGCCATCGATCGAACAGGACCCGGCGCTTCATCGGCTCGATCGCCAGCACGTAGCCACTGTCGAGGTTATCGCCGCCCCGAGGTTCGATCAGCACGCCTGCCGCTTCGGTCCGAGCACCGGGCTCGATAACTGCTTCGAAAAGCACATCGTCGCGGCCCGGCCCACTGAGAAAGGCATGGGCCCAGGTGCCCGCGGCGTCGCAGGCGATTCCATCGCCCACCTGCCAATCGCCGAGCCGCGCATCGAACTCATGGGCGACCGGGTCGGTGTAGCTCGCCGCAACTTCGGGCACGAGCCTGCACGTCAGCGTGCCGTCCGACCGTGGAACGAGCTCGCGCGGCGATCCCAGTTCGCCGCCCCAGACCCAATGCTGTTTCGGGTCGTGATGCTTGCGAAACGGGATCCAGGCGAAGGTTATTCTTCTCTCGCCGTCACTCGCCGATTTCGCCGCGTAAAACCGGCGTCCGTCAAGGCTGTCCAGCTTGCGGCTTTCCCACGGTCCGTTTGGTGTCGGGGCCACGCGATAGACGGTCTGCATCCGCTCGGAGTACCGGCTTTCCACCAGGTACCACCAGTCGCCCAGTTGAAACAACTCGGGGCACTCCGGACAATGCGTCAGCATCGACGATGCAAGCGGCGGTCCGACCTCCCAGTGATCCAGGTCGTCCGACGTGGCCGTCGCCACACAGCCGCGGCGAAACTGTGGCCCTCCCGACAGTCGCGCCGAGATCAGCATCTTGAACGCGCCTGTCCCGGTGTCGCGGAATACGAACGGATCGCGCCAGTCGACGGTTTCGTACCAGCGGGGATCAGGCGAAATCAGGGGGTTGTGCGAGACCTTTTCCCAAGTCAGAAGATCGGTCGACGTCGCCTTGCAGATGGACTGCGGCGACCGCGACTGACGGTTGTAGCCAGTGTAGAAAAAGTGAAACACGCCCTGGTGCTCGATCACCGAACCTGTCCAGATGCCGTCGCCGTCACACTCGCCGGGTTCACCCGGCCCGAAAGCATCCGGCATCACCTCCCAATGCACCAGATCGTTCGAGCGCAAGTAGGCGGTCGAGACCCGTGCCCTTTCGACATACTCCCAAGCGCCGGACGGAGGCTGCGAGAAGAAAAGGTGCCAGTGGCCGTCATGGAAGAACGGCATCGTATCGCCCGCGGCGGCGGCGTTTTCGGGGGCATAGCCGAAAAGCCTCATCGCAATCCTCATCATCTCGTTACAGCCGAAGGGACGCCCGCCGGCACCCCCCTGTGCCGGCGGGACTTTGGGGAGATCTACTTACTGAACGAAATCCTCCCAGTTCTTCGAGAAGTTGTCGATGAAACCCGGCAGATCTGCATCCGGATTGTGCACGCGGCTGAGGCTGCGGATGTCTTCGTCCGACAGGATGCAGCCCTGCAGAAGTCCGTTGGCGTAGGTATCCACGTTCGCCGCGGTGACCGGAATCAGGCTGAAGAGCGGCTGGGTGTTTTCGACCGGGTGGCCGTGGAGGTAATCGTAGAGCTGGATCAGGCCGAATCCTCCGACCATCCAGTGCCCGCCAATCGAGAAGTCAAGCTTGCCGTCCTTGATGAATTGCGCAACCTGTTCGTCGATGTCGGTCGTAATGATGGCGATGTCGTCCCGTCCGGCCTGGTCCACTGCGAATTGGCTGCCAAGCCCCGCCACGGCGCCAAGCACGATGATCGCATCGATCTCGCCCGGAGCGAAGCGGGCGATAAACTGCTCGGCATACTTCTGACCGTTCTCGCGGTTGAGCCGGTCCCAGGCTTCGGCGATCAATTCCACATCGCCATGCTGGTCGAGCACGCTCTTGACGCCATCCCAGATTTCCTCGGCCGAAGTCACGCCCTTCTGGTTCCAGATCATCGCCACTTTCTTGTGCCCGAGATCAACGGTTGTCTGGCCGATCGCCTCGCCCCAGGTCGTGTTGTTCTGGGTGACCTGCGCGATGAAGTCCTCACCCTCGTAATCCGTGTCGTAGTTCGAAACCACCAGTCGACCCACGGCAACGCCCGGGATGTCGTTCGCTTCCAGAAGTCGGGCCACCTGAATACCGGCGGGCGAGGTCAGAGGGTTGAAAACCAGGCCGTCTGGCTGGCTGGCGATAATCGATTCGGCCTGAGCCACGTGCTGCTCTTCCGAGTTCTGGTCGTCAAACTCCTTCAGGTCGACTGCGAGTGCACTTGCGACGCAGCGTTCGAACCGGTGGCGATTGATGACCCAAGGGTTGGTCTCGGGTTGACCAAGGTCAGCAATGACCAAGTCGGTGCGCGCGTGGCCGTCGGCAACGACGGCACCGCCAAGTGGCATTGTGACAGCCGCCACGAGAATGGATTTCAGGATTGTCTTGCTCATTCTCTCCTCCCTGAATGAACTGGGGTGCGCACGAGATGCGCATATTCTTGGATTACGGGCGGTTTTCCGCCCTTTTAACTGCGTGCCACAACTAAATGCGCTTTGCAATTAATTTTTGTTTATCCGGTCACAAATCTTCGGAATCACCGGTTGCCGGAAAACAACCGCCTTTGGTCCGGATCGGGACAGGTGACCCGGGGAGCGGGTCGACAAGACCACGTGACACCGCATCGTCACCTTTCAGCCGGGATTGGTCGACATGTCGGGCTGAAAACTCAGTGCAAGGCGGCACCGCCCGTCCGGTCCCGGCTGGTGTCTTGCTTCACACATGTGTACCGGAAGGTTCATGCGCCAAGGGTATCAGAGCAAACCCGGGAGCCAGAGGACAATCCCGGGAAAGGCGATCAATACAGCCACCGTCAACACGTCGGCAGCGAAGAATGGTGACGCGCCCCGGAAAACGTCCTGGGCCGTAATGGGGAACCGGTTTTCCCGGCTGACCCCCGCGACAACGAAACAGTTCAGGCCGATTGGCGGCGTGATCAGACACAACTCCGCCATCTTGACCACGATGATTCCGAACCAGATCCCGCATTCTTCCGCGGTCATGCCGAGGCCTGAGGCCTCCCGCGTGACGTCCGGACCTCCGTTAAGGGCGATCACCGCCGGAAAGACGACCGGGAGTGTCAGGATGAGCATTCCGACCGCATCCATGAACATGCCAAGAATGACGTAACAAAGGAGAATGAACGCAAGTGTCAGGAGAGGCGGCTGATTCAGGCCGTCGATCCAGGCGGCAAATGTTCCGGGCAAGTCGGCGAAACCGAGATACCGCACGTAGATCAATACGCCCCAGATCATGGTGAATATCATGACCGTCAGCTTGGCAGCCTCCATGAGCGCGCCCTTCAGCTGCTGCCATCTCATTCCCTGCCACAACGCCATCAGCAGCACGATGAAGACGCCGAGGGCGCCCGCTTCGGTTGGCGTCGCCCAACCGAAATAGATCGAATAGATGATGATCAGGACGACCAGCAGGATCGGCGTGGCGCCTGGCAGGCTCTGGAATCGCATGCGCCAGTTGAACCCGGTGACCGGAGGAGCCATTTCCTTGCGAAAGGTTGCCATTCCGACGACCAGCATTGCATAGATCAGGGCCGACACGGCACCAGGTATGAACCCGGCCAGAAGGAGCTTGCCGACCGATTCCTCGACGATGATGGCGTAGATGACGAGAATCGCAGAGGGCGGAATCAGGGAAGCCAGGGTCCCGCCAGCCGCCACGACACCAGCGGCAAAGCGCCGGTCGTAGTTGAGCTGCAGCATTTCCGGTATGGCTATCCTGGCAAACACCGCCGAAGTTGCGACCGACGCCCCCGATACGGCGGCAAATCCTGCCGTTGCGAAGACCGTTGCAACACCGAGGCCTCCGGGAAGCCATCCGACCCACCGTTTGGCAGCCTCGAACAGGTAGCGTGTCAGTCCGGCGAAATACGCGAGATATCCGATCAGGATGAATGTCGGAATCAGGGACAGGGCATAGGTCGTCGACTTGGAATGGGGAATCTGGCCGGAGAGCTTGGTCGCAGTTATCAGGCCGCGTTCGAACCCCTGTTTCTGCATGAAGAAAAGGCAGAGGCCGAGAAACCCGATGAACGCGGCGGCAAAAGCCACACGAACGCCGAGCACGACGAGGACAAGCAGCAGTCCCGACAGCCACAGGGCGATCTCGAAAGGGTCGTGTCCCGCCAGCAAGGCCTTGATGTCCAGTAAATCAGCCATCGGCGCCCGTAACCGTACCGGCCTCGTGGGCTGCCTGTGAGGCAGCATCCTGAATCCGCGGGACCGCCACCGGAGCCTCCGGATTGAGGCGAATCGCGCGGCCAAACCCCCAAAGCTGGAGCGCAAGCCGCGCCCACAGCAAGGACATGGCAACAGGAACGATCAGCTTGGCCGGCCAAAGCGGCAGTCCAAGATCGATCGAACTGTCCCGGCTCCAATTCGGAGACCCGAAATCGAAACTGCGGAGAAAGTGAGACCATGTCCCGTAGATCAGGACCGTGGTCAGCAGGATCATGAACAGGATCGACAGGAATTCGACGATCCACAATGAACGTCCCCGCATGCGGCCAATCGCGATTTCCATGCGAATGTGGCCGCCTTCGCGCTGGCAGAACGCAAGGCCGGCGAAGACAAAGAACGCCATGAACTGCTCGACCCAGTCGATGAATCCCGGGACCGGCAGATTCAGGAGTTTCCGGCCGAGGACATTGGTTGCCGCAAGACAGACAAGGGCAAAGATGACGATCCCGCTGGCAAGATTAAGGCGGGATTCGGTCTTGAGGACCCAGCGGTCGATCCGCGACAGCCTTGTGTCGTCAACCGAAACGGCTGAAATTGGCATGGAACTGGTCTCTGTGTTGGCGGAACGCACACTCCGGTGCGTTCCGCCGCGTGCGCGTCAACGCATTTCCTGCAGGGTCGACTGAACCAGGTCGTAGAGTTCCTGCGCCGGAAGGCCCTGGGCGGACATCGCTTCGATCCATGCATCGCGAACCGGGCCGGCGACCTCACGGAACCGTTCCAGTTCGCTGTCGCTGATCGTCACCTTCTGGACATTCTTTTCGGCGAGGATTTCCTCCCATTTCGCCAACAGTTCACCGTAGTTGGCGAGATAATGGGCGATCGCCTCGTCAATGGAGCCGTCAAGGGCAGCGCGGTGTTCGTCGCTGAGCGCCTCGTAGGCATCGATGTTGACGACAACGGGGCAATTGACCGTACCCGGATTGAGGTTTTCGGTCCACCAGTCCGCGAGATCGATCGTCTGGAACGACAGATGGGCGTGCTGGGCAAAGGCAACCGTATCGACGACACCGGTTTCAAGTGCCTGCTGCGCCTCGGTCGCGGTTACCGATGTCGGAACCGCGCCAACCGCCTCGAACGCCTTGCCGAGCCCGCCGGTCGCACGTACCCGCATTCCCTTGAATTCATCGAGTTCGTCCTTTGGCTCCCCGGTCCCGACGATATTGTACTGTGGCATCGGCGATGTCATCAGCAGCCTGGCGTTCCATCTGGCAAGATCTGCGACCGTCGCCGGATGCCCATAGACAGCATTGCTGACTGCAACTTCTTCCTCCAGGTTCATGACGCCAAGGAACGGCAACTCGAGAACCGTGATGGTCGGGTTCTTGTCGCCGTGGTAGCCCGCGCAGAACTGAGCCATTTCGAATGCGCCGACGGATATTCCGTCGAGGTTCTCGCGGTTCTTCGACAGCCCGCCGTAAGAGATATTCATCGTGAACGCGCCGCCGGTCTTTTCTGCGACCAGTTCGGCAAGTTTCTCGACATGTTCAGTAAACGCCCTGCGTTTGCCCCAGAGCGATACGTTCCATTCGGCTGCGCCCGCTTCCCCCGCGATGGCAAGGGCGGCCGCTGTGAAAACCGCAGTCCGGATTCCTGACAATTTCTTGATTCGACTCATTGAAAACCTCCTTCTTTTCATTGCACGTCGTTGCACGCGGATCTCTGGTCCTGGACCACCCGTTGCATGTTATCCGGAATCGCTAGCACCGCAAAACCTTCAAGACAACCGACAGGTACTAAAACCAGGTTGCGGACCCGGCGCCGAGTGCTTTGGGGGCCGAACAAGCGCGTTTTTCGATGTGACAAACCCGGTTCCGTGCGGATGAGTTCCGATCAGTTGCAACCAGCCTGCGATCAACGGACCGAGCCCATCATTGCGACCGGTTGATGCGGTTTGGTCCATAACCACGCGCGGCACTGTCTCGATCGGACTTCCCGCGGCATCCAGGGACCGCGGTCTTTCCCTTTCGGGCATCATCCGGATTGCCGGTACCGGTCCGGATGATGGGCCTTGTGACCTCCCGCCTGGCTGCACGGTCCCGTTGTCAATGTGGTTTGCCCTCGAACAGGTTTGCGCGGTGCCGGACCGCTGGGCAGGCGCGTACCGGGATGAACGGTCGGGCGCCGGCATTCGGGATGAAGCCGGGGTGATCTCATGGCGGTCGACGAGGAAATGCACGCCACGGTCGCGCGGCTGTCGCGGGCCGGGGACGGGCCGGACGGGAAAGCCGGCACCGGCCGAAACGCACCGAACACGCTGTCCCCTCAACCAGGGAGCGCCCTGAGGAGGCCCCGGACCTGCCGGCCGGGACTCCTTGCCGGCAATTCGGCGCACGGGGCTGTCGCAGTGCGGAAGATCATGACAAGTCCGGTTGCCGGTCCTTCGCCCGGCAACCGGATTTGTCCGGAGCACGTCTCACACGTTGTTGGGTCCGAAGTCCATGTATGGCAAAACGTAGGGCTGCCAGTCGAGATCCTTCTTCTTGCCGTAGAGCCAGACTTCCTGGAACAGCACGATTCCCATGGGATCGGCCGTTTCCCATTCCGTCATCATTGCTCTGAATGCGTCCCGGCGGGCCGCCTTGTCGGGCTCGTTTTCCAGGATGATCCCGTTGGCGTTGAACGTGTCGTTCACCCAGCCCCATCCGCGGCCTTCCATGACCGAAGGTTTGAACAGGCGCCAGAGAATCGTTGCCGGATCCTGCCAGACCATGGTGGCGGACATGTTCCTGATTGAATGGTGGCCGCGTGTGATTTGCTTCCAGTTCTCCCGGATCTGAAGCTCGACATTGATGCCGACTGCCTTCCACATTTCCCGCAGAACTTCGGCAATTGCCACTTCCGTATCGATGACGTTAGGCAACAGCGGATAATCGATAACCTCGCCCTTGTAGTCGGACTTGGCAAGTTCCTCCCTTGCCCGTTCCGGATCGTATGTTGGCACAGGATAATCGGCATCGAAGACTTCACCGAAACTCGGAAGCTGCAGTCCGTTCGGGACGCTGGCGCGCCCGGCGAACAGTGCATCCACCAACAACTGGCGGTCGACCGCAAGGCTCAATGCGCGCCGCAAGTGCACGTTCTTCATCATTGGATGGGCAAAGTCGCCCTGGTTGAAAATGAGGATCCGTAGTTTTGCCCCGGGACCGCCGACGACCTCGATGTCTTCGTAGTTGTCGATCGTCGATATCTGGTCGACCGGGACGACTGTGATGACATCGAAATCCCCCGATGCGAGACCGGCAATTCTGCCGGCAACTTCGGGAACTTCCACGAATGTGAGCGACTGCACGTTTGGTGATCCACCCCAGTAATCGTCAAACGCCTCCAGAACAAACCGGTCGGTGTTGAGATCGGCCACGCGGAACGGCCCGGTTCCGATCGGCATCAGCGCCCAGTCTCCATAACTTGGGGCATCCAGGTAGGCGCGCTTGTTGACGATTTCGCTACTCCACATCGCGAACCGCTGCTCGATGATCGGGTCGACGCCCGCCATCACGATCTGCACCGTCTTGTCGTCAAGCACGTTTGTTTCCGAGACGTTCGAAAAGAACTGAGCCAGGCGTACCGGTCCGTCGCCCTCGCGACGTTCCTTTGAGAACGTGAACGCAACGTCTTCCGCCGTCAAATCGTCACCGTTGTGAAACCTGATGCCCTCCCTGAGCGTGAAGACGATTTCCCGGAAACCCTCGATTTCCCAGGAACTCGCAAGTCCCGGGCCAAGCTGCATCTGGTTGTGAAAGTCGGCCTCGATCAACTTGTCGAACACATTGTACGAGATCGGGACCGTATAGTCGGCCGTATCCCGGCCCGGGCTGATGTTCTCCGGCAGTCGCTGCACTCCGACGACGATGTCGCGCCTCTCCTGGGCGCCGATTGCATGTGGCAGCATCGTCAGACCCGCGATGGCGCCGGCACCCTTAAGGAGTTCTCTCCTGGCAATTGTCAGCATTTCCGTCTCCTCCCGTCGGTCAAGCAACATGTTAGATTCGATTCGGATTCATTCTATCGGACAATACAATACATTACAATGTAAATGATTGTGTGATTTACAAGCCTGGAGGGTGTGTGAAGAAACGTTAAAAAAATACTATTTTACAGATTAATAAATGAAAATCCGGCTGGAATGAATGACGCATTACAATCATTATAAAATGTTTGACTATGCGAGTCGGCTCCGGCATGATGCCGAATCAGGGGGCGCACCGATGAACGACATTTCAAGCAGTACAGTTTTGGTAGACCAGTTGCGTGCGGAGTTCGCGACGCTGGAGGCCGGCAGCCGCGTACCGACAATGCGCGATATCGCCAGCCGGCATGATGTCAGCGTCTTCGCGGTCCAGCGGGCCTTCGAGGTCCTCAAGGAGGAAGGGTTGATACAGAGCTTCGTCGGGCGTGGTTCCTTCGTGACCGGAGGCGACATCGCCCGGTCGAGTATCGTCGGACGGTCGCGTGCGGCGCGGATCCTGATCGTGAGCCATTCGACGCCGAGCCTGCGGGGCTACAGGGTTGCCCATTCCCTCCAGACCGAACTCCTCCAGGCCGGATGCAGGGCCATAACCGTCAGCTACAGCGATGCAATCGAGCTCGGGGATGTGCTTGGCGACGGGCGCTACGATATGTGCGTGCTCCAGCCGAGGCGCTCTATCCTCCCGGTCGAAGTCATTGCGATGCTGAAATCGAAGGCGAAACACATGATCGTGGAAGGTCGGGAACTCGAACGCCTCGACGTCGATGTGTTCGTCCGGAACAGGGCCAAGAGCATGGCCTTGGCGCTGCATTCCTTGAGGGAGCTCGGGCATACGAGAATCGGCCTTCTCACCGAGAGGCTGGATGCCGCTGCGGGCTATGCGGAAATCGAAAACCATTTCCTGCAAAACCATGCCTCGCTGCCGGGCAACGCGGAGTCTCTGATTGTGCGGGCGAATGCCGACCAGGATGACGGAATCCTCGCTTCGGAAATCCGCGACGCCTTGCAGAAGGATCTGGCCAATGTCTCCGAGTTGCCCACAGGATTCATCGTGTCCGGCCGCTTCGAACCCGAATCGATCAGGGAAGGCTTCCGATCCGCCGGGTTCGAGATCCCCGCGGCCGTCAGCGTCGTGAGCCTGCGCGTGGATACCGAGTCATTCCCGGCGGACGCACGCTTTACCGCCGTTGGACGCACGACGGAACATGTCGTCCAGGGCCTCGTGTCAATGATCAACTGGCGGTTGTCGAACCCGAACGAACCACCGGTCCAGGTGCTGGACAATCCAAGCCTTTTCGCCGGATTCTCCACGGTTCGCATTGACGGGAATGGCGGGATCCGGCGCGCCGCATCCGGCGCCCGATGAAGACCCGGGACCGTCGACGGTAGCGGAGAACAGGATGATAGGTCCCGCCGAGCAGAGGAAGGCCGACAGGGCAACGCCTCTGGAAATATCCGGCCTCACGGTCAGCGTGAACGGCGGGACCCGGAAATTCGCCGTTGTCGAGGACGTGTCGCTGCGCGTAAGGCCAGGCGAGATCCTCGGCCTGGTGGGCGAGAGCGGCAGCGGAAAGACAGTGACCTGCCTCGCGGCGCTCGGGCTCCTGGGCTCCGGCTGGAAGACGGAGGGCGACATCCGTCTCGCGCAAACGCGGATCACCGGCGGGGCAGGTGCAGGCCAGCTCAGTTCGGTGCGCGGCCGGGAAGCCGCAATGATCTTCCAGGACGCCGGCGCCTCGCTCAATCCGATCCAGAGGATCGGCAAGCAGCTCTCCGGAACCGTTGCGCGGCTGCGAAACGTCTCCCGCGGCGAGGCGCGTGAGATCGCGCTGGATCTTCTCAGGCGGGTCGAAATGCCGGACCCGGAAGAACGCTTTCATTCCTACCCTTTCCAGTTGTCAGGAGGCCAGAACCAGAGGGTCATGATTGCTCTGGCACTGGCGGGGCGCCCTTCGCTGCTCTTTGCCGACGAACCCACCACGGCGCTCGACGTTACGGTGCAGTCCCAGATCCTCGGCCTGATCAAGTCTCTGCGGGACGAGACGAAAATGGGCGTCGTGTTCGTAACCCATGACCTCGGCGTCGTGAAGGAAGTGTGTGACACCGTCGCTGTCATGTACGCCGGCAGAATCGTGGAATCCGGTTCCGTAGACCGGATCATGCATGCGCCGCGCCATCCCTATACCCTGGGGCTGATCGACTCGATGCCGACCCTCTCCGGACATATCCCCGAAGGTATCGAAGGCCAGGTGCCGGCACCCGGCAGAAGGCCCCAGGGCTGCGCATTCGCGCCCCGGTGCCACAGGGCGCGGGAAAAGTGCAGGCTGCAGCTGCCCCAGGGCGATCAAGGCGAAGGCAGCGATTCCGTCGCCTGTTTCTTTCCGCTGGCCGGCGATCTCGGCCAGACCGAACGCGCGGAACATCCGTCTCACTCCCGTCCCGCGGACGTACCGGGGCCGGACACCCTTCTGGTTTTGAATGACGCGGCCTGCGACTATGCCACGCGTCGCGGCATGTTTCGGGCCGTTTCCGGCATCACCCTGTCGCTCAAGGAAGGCGACAGCCTGGCCGTCATAGGCGAAAGCGGAAGCGGCAAGTCCACGATCGGCAAGCTCATGCTGGGAATCGAGCCCGCCAGCGAAGGAACGGCGGCGTTCGATGGCAAGCCGGTACCCGTTCTCGGCACCGCTGATCACGTCGCCTTCGCACGTTCCGTGCAGCTCGTGCCGCAGAATCCCTACCTGTCCCTCGATCCCAGGGCCACGATCGGCAGCCAGATCGAGGAACCGCTCGAGATCCACGGAATCGGTACCAGGCAGGAGCGCCGTGACCGGCAACGCGAACTCCTTGAGGCCGTCGGGCTCAGTCCGGACCTCGCGACGCGTTATCCCCACGAAATCAGCGGCGGCCAGTGCCAGCGCGCGGTGATTGCACGCGCATTGGCTCTCCGGCCGAAGGTGCTGATCTGTGACGAGGCCACGGCGTCGCTGGACGTGTCGGTCCAGGCGCGGATCATCGAGCTCTTGCGCGAACTGCACAGGACGCACAACCTGTCCATCGTGTTCATCACCCATGACTTGAGACTTGCGCGCTCGCTCTGCAGCCATGTCGCTGTCATGAGGTCCGGCCAACTCGTCGAACTTGGCGAGTCCGCGGCCATGTTCGAGGCGCCGCAGCACCCATACACCGTGGAGTTGCTGGCATCGATGCCGGATGTCGAGGCGACGGCTCCCCGTTCCCCGGAAACCATGAAATGACCGGCTTCGTGATCCGAAAGCTGCTTCGCACGCTCTTTACACTGTTTCTTGTCGTGACTTTCGTGCTCCGGCTTACGGGCGATCCCGTATCGGCCATGATGCCGGACGATACTGACCCGGCCATATTGGACGAGCTTCGCAAGCAGTGGGGGCTGGACCGGCCCCTCGGGGTCCAGTACCTCGAATACTGGATCAACCTGTTCCAGGGAGATTTCGGAAACGCCTACCGTGACGGCAGGCCGGCGCTCGAGATCGTCGCCGAACGCATTCCGGCGACCCTGAAACTCACGCTGACGGCGTTTGCGTTTATCGTGATCGCCGGATTCCCGCTGGGCATATTTGCGGCCGTCAACCGCGGCACCGCGATCGACCGGGGAATCATGACCATTTCGGTCACCGGGTTCAGTTTGCCGAACTTCTTTCTCGGGATTCTGCTGATCTTCCTGCTGTCGGTAACGTTTCGGCTGCTGCCGGCATTCGGCAGCGACCGCTGGTACAACCTCATCATGCCGGTCATCACGCTCGGCACCGCCGGCGCGGCCGTCATCGCGCGATTCGTGCGTTCATCCATGCTCGAGGTATTGAACGCGCCCTATATCCGGGCATGCCGTGCGCGAGGCATGACCGAGCGCGCGATAATCTGGACCGTGGCGCTTCCCAACGCCGCCATTCCCACGATCACCATCATGGGATTCATGGTCGGGACCCTGATCGGAGGCTCGATCGTCACCGAAACCGTCTTCGCGTGGCCCGGCATCGGGCGTTTGCTCATCGATGCAGTTACAGCGCGTGAACTGGCAGTGGTGCAGACTGTTGTCATGATGACAGCCGCTTCCATGGTGTTTGCCAATCTCGCCGTGGATCTCCTGTACCTGGTGATCGATCCGCGCAGGCGATACGCGTCCGGAACGGGAGAGCAATGATGGACATCGCCGCCACCCGTGACCCATTCGAACGCCGCACCGCGGCACAGGCGGCGTTTGCGTATTTCATTGCGTCACCAACCATCGTCAAGCTGGCGATACTGTGGCTGGCGATGATCCTGTTCATTGCCGTGACGGCTCGCTGGATCATGCCCTATGACTACCAGCAGACAGCCCTTCTGTCCCGCCTGCTTCCTCCCGGCGCCACCGGGCCGTCCGGGGACTTTCATCTCCTTGGAACCGACCACCTCGGGCGGGACCTTCTCAGCAGGCTGTTTTCGTCCATTCAGCTCACGATGTTGGTGGCGGTGTTCGGAACCTTCTTCGGTGCGGTTGTGGGAAGTTGCATAGGGTTCGTCGCGGCGAGGTTCCGAGGATGGGTGGACGACATCATCATGGTCCTGGTCGACTTCCAGGCCTCCATGCCATTCGTCATTATCGCGCTGTCGGTGATCGCCGTCATGGGCACCGGCAACATGCTGCTCTTTATCCTGCTTGTCGGATTCCAGGGATGGGAACGATACGCGAGAATCTGCCGCGGCATGACACTGTCGGCAGTCAATCATGGCTACGCGGCCGCGATCCGGCTCCTCGGCGCAGGCACATTGCGCGTCTATCTGAGGCACATTCTTCCAAACATCCTGGCCGCACTGGTTGTCCAGGTTTCCATCAACTTTCCCGAAACCGTCATCCTGGAAACATCCATGAGTTTCCTGGGTGTCGGCATCCAGCCCCCCAATACGTCTCTCGGCAACCTGCTGAGTTACGGGCGGGACTATCTCCTGAACGCGTGGTGGATTGCCGGCGTGCCGGGATGCGCAATATTCTTCACGACATTGTCCATGAGCATCATCGGTGACTGGCTGCGCGATGTTCTGGATCCAACCACGAACAGCGTGACCTGACTTCCGCGGTTCACGATGTGCAGGTGACGATGCAGTTTTTTCCTGGGCCGTCCGGCCGGGAATGGGTTCATTGCGAGACGCCGCCTGTCCACGATTCGCGGTTGAGACGTGAGTGTTTCCGGACCGGGTCGATGGCGGTGCCGGCCCAGGAAGGGCGTGCGCGCCGGCCTCGCCCGGGCAACGCGACGGCGGGGATTCGGTCAACGGGCAATGGCAGGTCTTGCTGAACAGATTATCGACGGATTCGAAGGCGAGGTGACGGCCAAGAGGTGAGCCGCCCAGCGCCACCGGCGACTTGTCTGCACCGCCCTGCCGCTGTATTTCACCGGTCAATACCCAGCAAAGGTCGAAGCATGTCCTCAGAAAACAGGATCGTCACCATATTCGGTGGGTCGGGGTTCGTTGGCCGCTACGTGGCACGGCGGTTTGCCCGGGCAGGCTGGCGCGTCAGGGTTGCCTGCAGGCGTCCGAACGAGGCCATCTTCGTTCGGCCCTACGGAGTCGTCGGCCAGGTCGAACCCGTGCTCGCCAATGCGCGGTTCGAAGAGTCTGTCCGTCAGGTCATCGATGGCGCCGATGCGGTCGTGAACTGCATCGGCATACTGGTGGAGAAGGGGCCGCAGCGGTTCGAGGCCGTGCACGGCGAGGCGGCGGCGAGAATCGCCCGGGTCGCGGCAGAACAGGGTATCCGAACCCTGGTCCATGTGTCGGCGCTGGGCGCAAATGCCGAGTCGATCAGCGCCTATGCGCGATCGAAGGCACGCGGCGAGCAAGGTGTGCTGGAAGCCTTCCCGACAGCCTTCATCATGCGTCCATCGATCATTTTCGGTGCCGAGGACCAGTTCTTCAACAGGTTCGCCCGAATGGCGCGGCTGTCTCCCGTCATTCCTCTCGTCGGAGCCGGCACACGATTCCAGCCGGTATACGTGGACGACATGGCGTCCGCGGTGGTTTCGGCAGTTCTGGACGCCGCAGGGCCGGAAAATTTCCCGGGCGGAATCTACGAAATCGGCGGGCCGGAGACTGAAACGTTTCGGGAGCTGATCGAAAGGATGCTGGCAGTGATTCGCCGTCGGCGCCTGGTGATCAACGTTCCGTTCTTTGCCGCGGGGATCAATGCCAGGTGCCTGGACATTCTGCAGCTGCTTTCGGGCGGACTGTTCGTCAATCACCTGCTCACCGAAGACCAGGTGCGCCAGCTGAGGGTCGACAATGTCGTCGGTCCCGACGCGCGGACGCTGTCCGACCTTCACGTCAGCCCGACCGCAATGGATGCCGTGCTCGAGACCTATCTCTATTGTTACCGGCCATACGGCCAGTACACGTCACTGACAGAATCGGCCAAGAACCTCGATTCGACCCCCTGAGAAACCTTGACGGAACGGCCAGGACGATTGCCCCGTCCGGCACGGGGCATTCTTCACGTCGGCGCCGGGTGCGGAAGGCCGGGGCGTGTTTCACGCCGCAACTTGGCAATCGGCAGGTTACGTGTACGCGATCCACAACAGCAGGCACCCGAGGCAGATGCGGTAAATGACGTAAGGGGTAAAGCCGGTGTGCCGTAGAAGGCGCATCATGAAAGCCAGGGCGCAGAGACCGGAGACGAATGAGAGCAGGGCTGCGATCGCGCCGTCCCTGGCTGCACGCGCATCGGCCAACGCGACGACCTCGACCCCGAGCAGCGTGCCGGAGGCGAAAATCACCGGGATCGACATCAGCATGGCGAATCGAACGCTGCTTTCCCGGTCGTACCCCAGCCAGCGCGCACCCGATATCGTGATTCCGGAACGCGATGTCCCGGGGATCAGTGCCAGGACCTGCCAGAGACCGAGAATACAGGCCTGCCTGATCGTCCAGTTCCCGGTCTCTTCGTGGCGTGGCGCGGCCCGGTCGCAGACAAAGAGGACAACGGCGAAGACAATGGTGGCCCAGGCCACGACGGCAACCGAACGGAGCATGTCGGCGATGCCGGTCATCCGGAACAGCAGGCCGACGATGACAACCGGGACCGTCGCGACCGCAAGCCCCAGGAACAGCCGTGCATCCTCCGAATTCCTGTCACCCGACAGCAAGTGCAGGAATCCGTTGGCAACCCGGAAGACATCGGAGCGAAAATAGAGCATGACCGCCCCGAGCGTACCCACGTGGACGGCGACGTCGATGACCTGACCGTGATCGGGGAGGCCCGTCAGGTGGGGAACCAGGACGAGATGACCGGAAGAGGAGACGGGCAGGAACTCGGTCAATCCCTGGATCAACGCGAGCATGCTCAGGTGGAACACGGCCATTCTGGGTCTCCGGCAATGACGACGGCAACAATAGATGTGTTGCCTCGCCGTGCAACCATGCAAAAAGGTCAGGCTCTAAGCCATGAATTTTTGAATTTGCAGTAACTGCTCGCCCCCCTTTGACCATTGACCGTCCTGCCTGATGGCGCTCGGGTCAAGTATCTTTTCTCGTCATCTGCACTTGCCGGCGGGCCTGCGGCGTCATCACGAAACGCCGCACACAGGACGCGCCAACGCTGGGTGTCTATTCGTGCCTGTCGAGGGTCCTGACGGTGCATGCAGGCTCCGTCGGGTTGTCCGAGCAGCCCGCCGAGGATTATCGTTTGACACCATAGAGCGAGCATTATACTGTCGGTTCCGGATTGACTGTTCCGGGGGAGACCGTTTCGATGGGGGCATGGTTCGGGTCCAAAGCTACGACAGGTCTCTCGCAGGCCATCGTGGGCCTCACGCCCCCGCATGGCGCATATCTGGAGACACATCTTGGGGGCGGTGCCATCATGAAGCGCAAGCCGCCGGCGCTGCGCAACATCGGCATCGATCTCAACCGCCGGGCCATCGACACCTTCAGCTGCGACTATCCGGTCGAACTCCATCACGGCTGCGCCCACGCGTTCCTGTCGGACTTCGACTTCCAGGGCGACGAACTGGTCTACAGCGACCCGCCCTACGTGCAGTCGACGCGCAGGTCGCAGCGCCGCTACCGCTTCGACTACACGGACGCCGACCATGTCACGCTCCTCGACATCCTGAAGTCGCTGCCCTGTTCGGTGATAATTTCCGGCTATCCGTCCCGGCTCTACGACGAGCACTTGTCCGACTGGCGCACGCTGGAGATCCAGGTCAACAACCAGTCCTGCGTGGTGACGGAGAAGCTGTGGTTCAACTTCGCGCCCGACCGGGTGCACTGGCACGCCTGTGCGGGCCGGAACTTCACCGACCGCCAGCGCATCAAGCGCCACGCTGAAAGCTGGGCGCGGCGCTACCGCGCGATGCCGCCGGGCGAGCGCCTCGCGGTGCTGGCGGCAGTGCTGGCGGTGGAGGTGGAGTGATGCCGACGGTGAACGGGGCCTCGCTGCGTGCGCAGATGGACGACTGCCGGGCCCGGTTCGACGCCATCAAGCGCACGGGCGAGGCGAGTGCGGAAACGCGCGCGCTGATCGACGCCCTGTTCCTGCTGCTCGACATCCTGGTGGCGGTGTTCCTCGAGAAGACGACCCGCAAGACCAGCAGGAACTCCGGCCTCCCGCCGTCGCAGACAGAGAAAGACGAGACCGCCCGGCGCGACGGCAGCAGCGGCAAGGGCGCGAAACCGAACCTGAAGACGGGCGACAACCTCCGGAAGACCACCGTCGAGGAGACGGTCACCGTCGACGCCTGCGACGCCTGCGGCGCCGACCTGTCCGGCGTCGATCCCGTCAACCGGGAACGTCGCATCCTGTACGACATCGTGTTCGAGGTCGTCGAGCGTCGCGTGGATGCCGAGATCAAGGAATGCCCCGACTGCCAGGCCCGGACCAAGGGGCGGTTCCCCGAAACCATGCCGGGCCCGCTGCAGTACGGCAGCGGCCTGCAAGCCTTTATCATCAACCTGCTGGTCGCCCACATGCTGTCCCTGCGCCGGGCCGTTGCGCTGGTGCAGGCGATCTCCGGCCTCAGGCTCTCCGAGGCCACCTGCCTTGGCTACGTCCGGCGCCTCCATGACGCGCTCGAAGCGTGGGAGGAGGCCGCCATCGAACACCTGCTGACGCGCCCGGCCCTGCATGCCGACGAGACCGGCTTCCGGGTCGACGGCAAGACCCAGTGGCTCCACGTCCTCACCGACGGGTTCCTGACCCTGAAGTTCCTGCACCGCAAGCGCGGCAGGGAGGCCATCGACGAGATCGGCATCATCCCGCGTTACGCCGGCGTCCTGATCCATGATTGTTGGGCAACCTACTTCGCCTACGACCGGTGCAGGCATCAGTTGTGTGGCTCGCATCTTTTGCGCGAACTGACCTTCATCGTCGAGGCCAACGCCTACCGCTGGGCGCGCCTGATGAAGACGCTGCTGCGCGAGGCTTGCCACAAGGTCAACAAGAGCACCACCAAGACCCTGAGCGAGGCCGAACGCCTGGCCGTGCGCAAGCGATACCGGACCATCCTGACCCAGGGCGGCAAGGAACTGCCGGAAATCCCGCCGCGACCGAAAGGAAAACGCGGGCGGATCGCGAAGTCGGACGCACACAACCTGCACGAGCGCCTCGTGAAGCACGAGGAATCCGTGCTGCGCTTCATGGGCGACCCGGATGTCAGCTTTACGAACAATTTTGGAGAACAGAAAATCAGAATGGCAAAGGTCAAGATCAAGGTCTCCGGATGCTTCCGCACCCGGTTCTTCGCCGAGGCCTGGTGCAGGATCTCAAGCTACCTGAGTTCCATGGCCGTGCTCGGCTACAATCCCCTCGTCGCCATCCAGATCGCCCTTGCCGGAAACGCCGCCGACATGATCAAAATGCACTATAAACACACCACCGACAAAAAGGGGTGAGCAGTTACAATTTGCATTGTCATTGTTTCGTCATTGTTTCACCCGTCGTTCACGATCCCGTAAAAAGGGCCAGGAGTTTTGCCTTTTATCCGCGGATATCCTTCGCAAATGGGGCAGGAGGTTGCCGGAATGTGTTCAAATCTGCCCGTTAGAGATGGTCGACCGGCTGGAACATCCACTCGTTCCGGATGCGCGGCTGCGGACGGCGTGAATGGAGGAACTTCCGAAACGCTGTTGAAAATTCTCCGTGCGCATTGCAAACGGTCGGCCAGGGTCATGAAAACGGACACGAGATGTCGCAGGTTCTTCGCCTTCACCAGTTCCCATTGTCGCCGTTTTCGCGAAAGGTCCGCATTGTGCTCGGAGAAAAACGGCAGCAATGCGAGGAAATCATTGAGCGATTCTGGAATCCATCCGCCGATTTCCTGATGCTCAACCCCGCCGGCAAGGTACCGGTCCTGAAGGTCGAGCAGGCCGTCCTGGCGGAATCGACGGCGATTTGCGAGTATCTTGACGAGGAATACCCGGAGCCGCCGCTGCTGCCCGATTCGCCGCTCGCCCGCGCGGAAGTGCGGCGGCTGGTCGGTTGGTTCGACGACAAGTTCTACCACGATGTGACCAACAACCTCCTTTGGGAACGGCTGATGAAAAAGGTTACGGGAGGCGGGGCGCCGGAAAGCAGGAAGGTCATGATCGGATTGAGGAAATTCCGGTTCCATATCGATTACATGACGAAACTTCTCGACCGGCGAAGATGGCTTGCAGGCGATTCGATGACGCTTGCCGACGTCTCGGCAGCTGCCCAGTTGTCCTGTCTCGATTACCTTTCCGACGTGGACTGGGACCGGAGCGAATCACTCAGGATCTGGTACGCGACGATCAAGTCGCGCCCGTCGTTCCGGTCCATCCTCAGTGATCACCTTCCGGGGTTTCCGCCTCCGCCTCACTACGCGGACCTCGATTTCTGATGTCGGGCGACGGGCGATCCCTGAAGGATGCGCTCAAGGCCAGGGCATTCGAGGAGGGGTTTTCGGCAGCGGGAATCTGCCGCCCGGACGCGATACCCGAAGCCGGCATCAATCTCGCGCGTTTCCTTCGCCTGGGCTACCACGGCCAAATGGAGTGGATGGCCCGGCGGGCCAACTGGCGCGGGAATCCCGCTGCGCTGTGGCCGGAGGCCAGGTCGGTCGTCATGCTGGCAGAGGCATACACTCCGGAGCATGATCCGCTTGCCGTCCTGGAGAACCGCGGCCGCGCGGCCATCTCGGTCTATGCCCAGGGCAGGGACTACCACGATCTGGTCAAGAAGCGCCTGAAACGGCTGGGACGGTGGCTGATTGCCCAGGTTCCCGGTACGGAAATCAAGGTGTTCGTCGACACGGCCCCGGTCATGGAGAAGCCGCTTGCAGCCGCCGCCGGTCTCGGGTGGCAGGGGAAGCACACGAACCTGCTTTCGCGGGAGCTCGGCAACTGGTTTTTCCTCGGTTCGATTTTCACGACGCTCGAACTCGAGCCTGACGAACACTCCGCTGATCACTGCGGATCTTGCCGGGCCTGTCTCGACATCTGTCCGACCGGTGCGTTTCCGGAACCATATCGTCTCGACGCGCGCAGGTGCATTTCCTACCTGACCATCGAGCACAGGGGTCCGGTGGATGAAATGTTGCGGCCGAAGCTGGGAAATCGGGTCTTCGGTTGCGATGATTGCCTCGCGGTCTGCCCGTGGAACAAGTTCGCCGTCCAGGCGGGAGAGATCGGCTACCGGCCACGGGAGGAGCTCGGGACCGCGCGGCTTGCAGAGCTCGCGGAACTGGACGACGCCGGATTTCGGCGACTGTTCCGGAAATCCCCAGTCAAGCGGATCGGCCGAGACAGGCTCGTTCGAAATGTCGTCTACGCCATCGGCAATTCGGGGAAGACCGAACTCGTTCCCGTCGCGACCGCGCGGCTGGAGGATGACGACGCGACCGTCAGGGACGCCGCACGCTGGGCGCTGGAGCGGTTGAAGAGTGGCGCACGCAGGGTCGGCCCCGGTGATGGCTAGGGTACTCCTCAGCATCGGTCACGGATACACGGCGCGCGCGCTTGCAGGGATCATCATGCCCGAAGGATGGCAGGTCATCGGCACGACCAGGTCGGAAGAGAGCGCCGGGACCCTGTTGTCTTCGGGGATCGACGCCCTGGTCTGGCCGGGGTCGGATCTGTGCGACGCCATCGGGCAGGCGACGCATGTCCTGGTTTCCGTTCCGCCCGCTGTCGACGGTGATCCCGTTCTCCAGGGCGAAAGGGACCAGCTCCTGGCCCATGGCAAGCGACTCGAATGGGTCGGCTACCTGTCCACGACCGGGGTCTACGGTGACCACGGTGGCGGCTGGGTCGACGAGTCCACCCCGCCGTCTCCATCGACCGAACGCGGCCGAAGGCGCGTCCTGGCCGAGGCGGCGTGGGTGAAGACCGGACTGCCGGTGCATGTCTTTCGGCTGGCAGGAATTTATGGCCCGGGGCGCGGGCCATTCCGGAAAGTCCTTGATGGAAGGGCTCGGCAAGTGATCAAGCCGGGCCAGGTGTTCAGCAGGATTCACGTGAGTGATATCGCGAGAATCCTGAAGGCGTCGATGGAGCGGCCCGATCCCGGCACGATCTACAATGTCTGTGACGATGAGCCTGCACCGCCTGAAGATGTCATCGCCTGCGCGGCGCGGTTGCTGGGCGTTCCGGTTCCGGAGGCCATACCGTTCGACATGGCCGAGCTGTCGCCGATGGCCCGGAGTTTCTACGCGGAATCCAAAAGGGTATCCAACCGAAAGGTGAAGACGGAGCTGGGCGTGACCCTGGAATTCCCCGACTTCAGGTCGGGACTGGAGGCACTCTTGCAACAGGCGGATCCCGGCTGACGACAGCCGCGCCGGAATCGTGCCCGTCTGGACGGGCCGCGAGGCCGCTGTCAGATCAACTGGACCTGGGTTCCGATTTTCGTCAGTTCAAACAGCTCGGCGATATGCTCGTTGTAGAGTCCGATACACCCGCTGGACGAGCGCCGCCCGATCTTTTCCGGATCGTGAGTGCCATGGATCCGGTAAAACCGCCAGCTCAGGTAGAGGGCATGGGAGCCCATGGGGTTGTCCGGGCCCGGCGGGACATAGGCCGGCCACTCCGGATTACGTTCGAGCATCGCCTGCGTCGGGCGCCAGTCCGGCCCTTCCTTCTTGTGCACGATCCGTGTTCGACCCAACCGCGTAAGCTCGGGAGAAGCCGGAACACTTGTCGGGAAAAGCCGGTAGATCTGGCCGTCCTCAGACCAGAAGTGCAGCGCGCGACTTTGCGTATCGGCGAGGATCGCGCCGTTGCGAAGGTTCTGGAAATAGGGCTCCCAGGTGCGGGTCTTGAAACTCGAGACGTTTCGTTTGACCATGCGGGGAGGAGCCTTCGGCCCACTGTTGCCCGTTACCTCGTAGATCGACTCGACAACCATCGAAAGCGCGGGGTTCGCCGCGAGAGATGTCGTGAGGGCCGTTGCCGCAAAGGCTCTCCGGGTCATTTTCGTGCTGGGCATGTCCGGCATCGGATCGAGACCTCAACTGTCCGAAACAGGCAGGACGTTACCCCGGCCGGTCCCGGAGATCAATTCAAACGCTCGTGAAACAGCCTCCCGCCTCGATACCGGCGAGTCGGAACCCGCAGCCGACACCTGTTCACCCGCTGATCCGCCCTGCCCGGGACCTCCCGCGGGCGGCATGGGCCGGGCCGAACGCCCAGGCGGGCGGGCGAAGCTGTTGAACGGTTCGAGCAGAGCAGGTAACACTCGGCGCGCACGTTCATTTCCGGGAGTCGACCCGACGATGCCGCGGTTGCTGTTGATGGTTCTGTCAGTTCTTGTCGTGGCAGGGTGTGTCCAGCCAAACGAGGTCGAGACACAAGGGGACTCGCCACGCCTGATTTCGGCGGAAGAGGCGCGATTGATCCCCATGCGGCATGTTGGCGCAATCAACGAAGCTCGACGTGCCCTGGGGCTCGAGGAAGTTTCGCTCAACCTGCAACTCGCAGTCGCTGCCCGAACCCACGCGCGGGACATGTCCAAACAGCGCCGCGTCTGGCATTTCGGCAGCGATGGATCATCTCCGATCGAACGTGTCTCGCGCAGCGGGTTCGATGGCCGTCTCATCGGGGAAAACATTGCCGAAACCTTCGAAAGTGACACGGAGATCCTCGAAGCCTGGCTGCGGGAGCACAATTCCCGATCCACGATCCTGCACCCTGATGCGCGAAGGGTCGGATTCGGATGGGAGCAGGACGAGGACGGCAGGCTCTGGTGGGTACAGCTTGTCGGGGCATGACGGGATATGCCCTTGCAGGGTCAGGGGCGGATATAGATTGGCGTGTCGAGTCTCACCATCGCGTAGATTTCAGACATCTGCCAATCGGTGACGGCGATGCATCCGTCTGTCCAGTCGCGCCGGTTCCGGTCCTTCCACAGGCGCGGGCCTCCGTGAATGAAGATATCGCCACCCGGGTCCTCGCCCATTGCGCGGGCTTCGGCGATGTCCCGTCTGCTTGGATAGGAGATCCCGAGGCTGAGGTGGAAACGGCTGCGCGGATTGCGCCGATCAATTCGGTAAACTCCTTCCGGTGTTCGGCCGTCGCCCTTCACTTTCTTGTCCCCGACCGGGGCAAATCCGAGGTTGACGTGATAAGAGCGGATGATCTTTCCCTCCTTCAGGAGCCACATGCGCCGATCCGACTTGTCGACAATGATACGATCGGCCTGGGGAAGGTTTCGGTTGCCGTGTCCGAACGAGGCGAACGGGCCGAAACAACCCGAGAGCAAGAACAGGATTGCCAGAAAGGTGCAGGTTCTCGTCATTGACCGGGGACCCGGTTCGCTGCGCGTTTCGTGACGACGGGAGTTTTCGGATGCAGTGACTTCGTCCTGAGTTGGCCGCAGGCGGCCATGATGTCCGTTCCTCTTGGTGTTCGAACCGGACTCGAGTAACCGGCGTCGTTGACAATCCTGGCGAACCGGTCGATTCGGTCAGGACCGGAACATTGATAAGGTGAACCTGGCCAGGGATTGAACGGAATCAGGTTGATCTTGGCAGGAATCCCGTCGATGAGGCGGACGAGTCGATGGGCGTCATCCGTGCTGTCGTTCAGATCCCTGAGCATGACGTATTCGAACAGGATCCTCTCCGCGTTGGACAACCGCGGATAGGCACGGCAGGCATCCAGCAATTCGGCAATCGGGTATTTCCTGTTGATCGGTACGAGGTGATCGCGCAACGCGTCGGTCGTCGCATGCAGGGAGACCGCGAGCATGCAGCCGATTTCGCGGCCGGCACGTTGAATTCCGGGCACGATTCCGGAAGTCGACAGGGTAATTCTTCGCCGGGAAAGACCGATGCCCTCATCGTCGCGAACGATCCGCATTGCCTGCACGACCGCGTCCGGATTGAGCAGGGGTTCTCCCATTCCCATGAGCACGAGATTGGTTATCCGGCGTCCCGAGCGGTTGTGCAGGTCTTCCCAGTCGTCAAGGTCATCTCGTGCCGCAAGAACCTGGCCGACGATTTCGGCGGCGGAAAGGTTGCGAACCAGCCGTTGCGTACCGGTGTGGCAGAACGGGCACGTGAGCGTGCAACCGACCTGGCTGGAGACACAGAGAGTTCCACGGTCTTCGTCCGGGATGAAAACCGTCTCGATTTCCTGGCCGTCAGCAAGGCGAAGGAGGTACTTCCGGGTGCCGTCCCTCGAGACCAGGCGACGCGAAACCGCGGGCCGGCCAATGGTCAAACGACCAGCGAGCTGCGACCGCAGCGATGCGGGCAGGCCGGTCATCGTCCTGAAGGAGGTCATGCCCCTTCGGTATGCGCAGGTCCTGATCCGGGTCGCCCGGCGGGCGACGAGCGGTTTCGGAACCCCGGCCGACAGGAGCGTGTCCGCCAGGTCTTCCCTTTGCATTCCCGTCAGGTCGGGCATCCTGGAATTTCCCGGCAATCCGGGTCCGGAACCGTTGGGCGGGAATTCATGAACAGTCACGTAGCAGGACCACCATTCAATTTTCGATCGGGGGCGGCGACCCGTGGCATTCAGCGTCAAGTACGAAGGTAACGTCTAGTAACGATTGTTCAAATTTTCCCTGAAACTCACGAGCAGAGCTTTTTTGCATGATTGAACGCATCAGTAAATCCTATGAGTGAAATCGTGTCCGAGGTCGTCGTTCCCCTGGCGCTGACACCGGTGATGATCGCGGTGGCTCCACGCCTGAAAGCCTCATGAACCTTACGGTCTTCGTCCGGACTGCCGGTCCAGGCCCATTCGCCGTCCACGTAAAGGGTGAACGTGTTTCCGCTGACGGTCAATTTCACCGTCTTCTGGGGATCATACGGGTAACCACCGGTATACGAGACTTCCCCGTCTCTTCCCTTGCTCGGCTCGAACATAACCGAAATCTGCTCGATGCTACGATTCACGCTAACCGGTTTTCCTTCGCGGGTATTGCGTTTGCGTTGCGCCCTCGAGGCCGCAAAGCACATTTTCCGGTCTGCCGCTTCATGAACGTAGACGACCCACTTCTGAAAGATCCCGGCACTCTTGATGGAATCTTCCTGAGCAGACGCGAGTGACGCGGCCATGCTCACAACCATCGCGGTGCATGCCAGTCGTTCAGGACGAAACACGACGGATTCCTGCTGCCTCCACTTTTTTTGACCTCTCTGCCATGAATCGCCGAGTCAGGCAAGAGATGTGAGACGCCGGAGTATCCCGTTTTCGTGCGGATGGAAATTTAATTCCCTCGGACAATTCGGTGGAGGTTGCGGGTACGGGCCGCGAAGAGCCGACCGAGCCCGCAATCCGGCAGGATTCCCCGGTGACCGACCGGGAGCGGACCAACGCGAGCGCAGTCAGGTTCCGCTGCCCGATGTCCGACGAATGAAGGGCGTTCTGACGGCCACGCGATAGAGCCAGGTCGTCGATTTGGCCTCGCCCCGGAAGTTCTGCAGCGTTGCCGGCAGGGCAAGGCAGGTGTCCCGGGTCAGGTCTCCGGCTGTTTCCCGGCGTCCTGTCAGTCGAAAACAAAGACGAAAAAGGCCGTCATCGTTGCGGTCAAGGAGCACGGCAAATGCCGCGCCATCGCCGCTGGCGGCGGCCAGGGCCAGCCCCCGGTCATCGTCGGCCGCGTACATCGCATGAAGTATGACGCATGGCCGGCCCGAACCCTCGGTGCGGGTTCATGGCTTCTTGGGCAGTCAAACAGGCCCCCATGAGGTTCGGTTTCCCCGGCCCTGCACGAGCCGGGAGCGCGGCGACCCTCCGCGAACCTCGGTGCGGAAGACGGCACGGCAAATGGAAAAGTCACACCGGGGGTGTTGCTTGCAAGTCCAGCATGACTCTCCCCGGCTTTCGAATTGTCGGCGCGGCATGTTCAGCACGCACGACCCGTGAAGACATCATTGATCGGCGACGGTTTCAGGACTGTCGGCGAAATGTGCCACACGATCGATTTCGGTCAATTTCGACAGGGGAGGGTCCTGATGAATCCGCGGTCGATCACCTGTCGAGCGTTTGTGGGGGCGGAGCTGCCTTGTCCAGTGCGCCGGACTCTGGCCGACGGCGGTCCGGCTCGTGATCTGCACGTTGATTCTCCCGGTGCTGAAGAGCGGATTGACCGCGGACCGGCCGTGATTCGCTTGGAGAGCGGGTAGATTCGGGAGCAGGGTCGACGAGCCGGATGTCGCGGTGTGGATACGGGATGCTGATCCCGTTTTCCTTGAGCGCGTCCCAAAGTGCGAGGAACGCGTTGCCACGGACATTGGCCAATCCCTTCGAAGGATCGGAAATCCAGAACCGGAGAACGTAGTCCACCGAACTTTCGCCGAAAGCGATGATATGGCAGACAGGAGACGGATCGGAAATGACGCGATCGAGGCCGGCCACGCATTCGGTCGCAACGCGGCGAACCACATGTGGATCGTTGTCGTAGCTCACCCCGAAACTGATCTCGAGGCGGACGAATTCGTCGGAATGGGACCAGTTGACGACCTGCTGGGTAATCAGGTCTTCGTTCGGAATCAGGTATTCCTTGCCGTCGCGGGTCACGACCGACGCATACCGCGCACCGAGATCCGAAATCCACCCGAACGTATTGTCGAGCGAGATGACGTCACCGGGCTTGATGGACTTGTCCATCAGGAGAATGACGCCGGAAACGAGGTTGGAGACGATCTTCTGCAACCCGAATCCCAGGCCAAGGCCGATCGCGCCCGAAAGGACGGTCAGCGTCGTGAGATCAAATCCGACCGCCTGAACTCCCAGGACGAAGGCGGCGCCGTAGAGGCCAAGTTTGGTCAGCTTGATCGAAAGGACCTTCAGGGACGGGGAAATGTCGTCGTTTCGGTTGATTCTCCGGGCGATCGTCTTGCTCAGCACATTGGCGATTCCGAGAAAGATGGCGATCGCCATGGCGATCTGGAGCACGACCAGGAGCGATATCCGCGTCGCGCCGAGGTTGAGCGCGGCGGCATCGAGGAGATTCTGGAAATAGTCCCAGAGACCGAGTATTTGCAGGGTCACCCAGATCCAGGCCACCCCGACGGTGAGTTTGCGGAGCGACCGGTTCCGGATCAGGCGTCCCGCGATGGAAATACACAGCCAGGCGGTTGTCAGCGTCGCCAGTATCCCGAGCAGGTAACTTCGGCTCGGCCAGGTGACCTGTTGCATGATTCCTACGGTCAGCCAGATCAGGGCGACAAAGATAATCGCGTGCCAGCGCTGGTTGCAGATCGCCATGAACCGCATTTGCCAGAGGGGCCACCCTTCACGGGCCCGAAGCCACCGGGTGAAGCGGCGGGTGACGAACCTGGACAGGATAAGCGAGACGACGATCAGGACCAGGGTAATCCCGACCTGGATGAGCCGGGACGGCAGCAGCAAACCCGCCATGAACTGCTGGATTTCATTCAGCAGCACGACCGTGTCAATGGCCACGGTCTCGAGAGGCGTCAGGTCTTCCGCGCCACCGGAACCTCCGGGGAGGGTGCCATCCTGTTCGGCTTCAGATTCCATCGTTCATCTCATAACCCGGGGCCGTCCGGTCCCGGCTCCAGGTCCTGCCCGAATGCAATGACGTGGCCGTCCGGGTCCTTCAGGTCAAACTCGAGAATCCCGTAGAAGGTCTCGTGCGGCGGATGCCTGAGCGTTCCACCGGCATCGGTGAAGCGCCGCGCGAGAGTTTCCGCGTCGTCGACGTAGATGTAGGCGACCGTCCCTGCATGCACGGCGAACTCATCCAGTTTCTGAAGTCCGATCGTCACGGTTCCAAGACCGACGATCGCAAAAAAGGCGGTCCCGTCATCATCGCGAAAGAAGCTGTTGGCATCGAAACCCAGCATTTCGGCGTAGAACCGCGCAGACGATTCGACGTCCCGCGCCGGGATGATCGCCATTGATCGAATTCCCGTTACCATTGGTCCTGTTCCTTAACCGGCCGACTGGTGATTTTTGCTCATTATGGCGGGAAACGTTCGCAAAAGCGAGTACGCGGCTCAGGACGCGAGGCCAGAATGTCGAAGTCGTCCTGTGGAATCGCCTTCGCCGTTCGACGGCGAACCGGTGCGGGGGAGTCCGGCTGCTGCCGGGAGACAGGGGCCGCGATCTTCCGTACTGGCGCTCCGATACCGGTTCCGGCACGATGCCGGTTCGCCCGCAACGGATTGATCCAGGGCACATATTTGGCCATATCAGGTCTCGTGGGATGCGCGCATTATTCGCGCCGGCAGGCCATGCCCGGTGACATGCCGTCGTTCAGGTCGCTTCGTGACCGCCGCATGTTCCCCGAGTTCGAAGGAGGCAGCAGGAATCATGAAGAGAATCTACACCTGGGCAGCGAGTCCGGCAGAGAGGAACTGTACGATCGGAGATCTGCTTGCGGGCAAGGGCAAACGGAAATGGGTCCAGACCACGGCCAATACGGCCGAGGAAGCCGCCGCCGCCGAAGCGGCGGGAATCGACCTGATCATCGGAAACGCCTGGAACATCGAGGCGGTCAGGCGGGGATCAGGCAGGCTGTTTCTGACCGCCGCGATTGATCTGGTTCGTTACCCGTTGCCCGACGACATACTGCGGGCGGCGATGAAAGCGATGGAACTGGGCGCGGACGCCGTCTTGACCGCGCGGAGCATGAAGATCGTTGAAATGCTGGCTGGAGAAGACATTCCGGTCATGGGCCATCTTGGACTGGTCCCGCGCAAGAGCAGTTGGCGGGGAGGCCTGAGAGCGGTTGGAAGGACGGCTGACGAGGCTTTCCGGCTATACGAAGACTTCAGGCGCCTCGAGAGTGCGGGTGCCGTGATGGTCGAAGCAGAAGTCATTGCCGGTCCCGTCATGTCCGAAATCAGCCGGCGAAGCGGGTTGATCACCGTATCGCTCGGCTCCGGTCCCGGCGGTGATGTTGATTACCTGTTTTGCAACGACATTTGCGGGGAACAGGAAAACAGTCCGCGGCATGCCCGCGCATTCGGAAACCTGCTGGAATTGAAACGCCGGGTACAGGATGCCAGGGTCGCGGCTCTAGCCGAATTTCGCCGGGCCTGCGTCGATGGCCGGTTTCCATCCGATGCCGAAACTGTCGACGTCGACCCCGACGAACTTGATCGATTTGTCTCGCGGCTCGACTGACCCGTCGGGCCGGGTCCAGCAGGACGGGAAGAATGGACAGTCTCGATATTCTTGAACGGCTGGTTGGTTTCCCGACCGTCAGCCTCCAGCCAAATCGCGGCTTGATGCAGTTTGTCTCGGAGTACCTGGCGTCGTTCGGTATCGGAAGCCGCCTCGTGTCCACGGTTCCCGACGAACGTACCAACCTGTTCGCGACGATCGGACCGGCGGGGCGCAAGGGAGTCATGTTGTCGGGACACACGGACGTGGTCCCTGCCGATCAGGAGGGCTGGACAGTTGACCCGTTCAGGCTAACCCGAAAGGGTGAGCTTTTCTTTGGCAGGGGTACGGCAGACATGAAGGGATTCGTCGCCTGCGCGCTCGCGGCCGCCGGCCGTGCTGCAGGTCGCCGGCTTGCGTCTCCCCTGCACCTGGCGCTTTCCTATGACGAGGAAATCGGATGTATCGGTGTCAGGGATCTCATCCCGGCGATCGCCTCTACGCCTTGCAGACCCGCGTTTTGCATCGTCGGCGAGCCGACTTCGATGGCGGTCGCGACCGGGCACAAGGGCAAGACCGCGTATCGGGCCGTTGCCCGGGGCGTTTCCGGGCACTCGGCGCTCGCGCCACTGGCCGTCAATGCCATCCATCTCGGCACGGAACTGGTTTCCGTTCTCAGAAGTAAGCAACGGGGTCTGGCCGAAGCTGGCAGAAGAGATGACGGCTACACCGTTCCGTGCACGACGCTCCATGTCGGAAAGATCGTCGGTGGAACGCAACTGAACATCGTACCGGATCGATGCACACTTGATTTCGAGATCCGAAACCTCCCCGGCGACGACCCCGATGGCATCATCCGGGAGCTGGACAACGCGGTCAGGGAGCGCATCGCTCCGGTTTTCGGGGCGCATGCCGGCTGCGGCATCAGCTACACGACCGAGTTCGGCTATCCCGGACTGGAGACGCCGGCGAATTCCGAAATCGTGCGGTTCGTTCGCGCGCTTTCAGAGACCGGGGGCCTGACCCGCGTCGACTTCGGAACCGAAGGCGGGCTGTTTTCGGAACAATTGAACGTACCGACGGTCGTTTGCGGCCCCGGGTCAATGGAACAGGGCCACAAGCCGGACGAGTATATCGCCAGGGACCAGGTCAGGCGCTGCGACCGCATGATGGATTCGCTTCTCGACGTCCTCGAGTCAGGCCTCTGATCGTCGAAAACAATTTGTCCAATTCCGGTCGGGCGACGCGCGTGATCGATTCCGCGGCTATCCGAAGCGGGCGAAAAACCGGCGGCACTGGTGGGCGAATTCACCTGCCAGGCCTTCCGGCTTTTCATCGCGCCTGCGAACGAGAACGACCGGGCTTCCGGCGACGTTGTCGGCAAGCGGGCGCGTCGCCAGTTCGCGGCCATCGTAGGTCATGTCCGATGCCGGCCTCGTCGACAGCAGGGAGTATCCGAAACCGTGCCCGACGAGTCCCCGGACCATTTCAAAGGAAGCGAGGCGAAAGCGTACATTTGGCTGTAGCCCGGCCGCGGTGAACAACGACAGGAAGTATTCGGAACTCGGGGGTGTTTCCAGCAGCACCATCGGTTCCCCGGCCAGCCGCGCAAGGGACAGGGATGGATGACCGGCGAGCGGGGAATCGGCGGCCAGCAGGACATAGGGTTGAAGGCTTGCCAGGTGTTCCACTGAGAATGCGTCGCCGATCTCGAACCCGTAGATCAGGGCGATGTCGATCTCTCCCGATCCGAGGGCCTGCAGAATCCTGATCTGGTCGCCTTCGACGAGTACCAGGTCCATTTCCGGTCCAGGCTGCATCCGGGCAACCAGGTTGGGCACGACAACGGGCCCGAACGTGTGAAAACACCCGATCCGGGCGCTGCGTTCGGTTTGTCCTGCACCTCCGCGAATGGATTCGGCAGTGTCGATGGCCGTTGTCCGGCCATAGGTTCGATGTGAATAGATCAGGGGCGATCCCGCGGTTTCCGTGAAGATGTCCTCCACTTCCCCGACAAAGACGTGATGCGTACCGATCCGGTCGCTCTGAATGACCGTGCAGTCGAAGGCTGCCAGTGGATCCAGAATGCGGGGAGACCCGGTCTTCATGGATGTCCAATCGGCACAATCAAACTTGTCGCCGGAGCCCGGTCTCAGTCGGCCGGCAAAGGTGTCGGAGACATGGGACTGGTCGGTGCGCAGGATATTGACGCAGAACGTGCCATTCCCGAGGATTCGGGACGCGGCCGGGCTCAGGTAGTGAATGCAGACGAGAAGCGTCGGTTTCTCCATGTCCGCCGAGACGGAGGTCATCGCTGAAACGGTAACACCGGCGCGACCGGCTGTCCCGTCCGTGGTCACGACGCTCACGGCGCTTGCAGCATGGGCCATTCCTGCCAGGAACTGCTGGCGAAGGGCTTGTGACCAATCGGGGAACGTCGCGTCCGCGCCGCTGGTCGCTGGCGTACGGTCAGGTTTGTCGGGCGAGGTCATTCCTGCCCTGGCCTTGCGGGCGTGCCGGTTCCTGCCTCATGGGCGAATTTCTGGGCGACCGCGCTGTCGCCTCGCATCGGGCGCACGCCCGTCAGGACCTTGTCGGACAGGCCGGCGGCATCCTTGACGAAGTTCAGGGGGCCGTCCCAACCGAAGTTCCGGTAGACGGCCGCGAGATGGGCGAACGGCGGTGACTGGGCAAACAGCTGAAACGTCAGCCGGTGCCCGGCGTAATCGGAATTGAGAAGATCGCGCGCAAAGGCCAGGAGCTTTCGCCGGTCTTCCGCGACCCAGTTCTCGTTGATCGTGTAGTATTTTTCCATCCAGGGTCCGGTTTCGGGGGCTTCAAACGTCGCGGTATTGGGTGTGACGCAGATCTGCCCGCCGCAAAGCTCCCTCGCCAGGTGCATCATGGAGGGAAGATTCGAAATGGCATGGACCCGGCCTGTGTACAGCAGCGACTGGTTGGGCATGAGCAGGTTTGCCGGGGACCTTTCGGCCAGGGCGACGGCTGCGGTCAGGTGGGCGTTGATGCCCTCGCGCCATACGGCGATCCGGGCCAGCTTTTCCTGGACCGCCGGCTGTTTCTCGAGGCCCGTCTGGCGCGCATTGAACAGGGCCGCTCCGATCATCATGTCGGCCTGCTTGAGCGTGCGCTGGACGAAGGCGAAGGCAGAGTATCTGTGCAGCGTTGCACGGATGAACGTCGCGGCCTTCGTGTGGCGGTAGAACAGGACATTTTCCCAGGGAACCAGGACATTGTCGAAGATGAGCAGGGTGTCGACCTCGTCGAGGCGATTGGCCAACGGGTAGTCCCGAGCATCGCCCCGGGCTCCCGAGAACCCCGATCTGCAAATGAACTTCAGACCGGGTGAACCGAGGTCGCATATGAACCCGACGGCGTAGTCGGACAGTTCCTCGTTGGCCCAGTTCGCGATCGTCGGTTTGGTGAACGCCTGGTTGGCATACGCGGCCGCGGTCTCGAACTTGGCTCCGCGCACGATGATACCTGCGTCGGTTTCTCCGGAAACATGCAGCAGCATGTCCGGATCCTGGTCCTGCGGGGCCTTGGACCGGTCGCCCTTTGGATCGGTATTTGCCGATACGTGGAACGGGTCCTGCCGGAGCACCTTGTAGATGTGGTTCTCGATGTTTCTTGCAAATTGCGGGTCGACCTGGTTGAGCACGTCCTGGCCATCGTAGAGTGACCACATCTCTCCCACGGTCTCGTCTCCGACCCGCGTGACGATTCCTCCGGCATCTTCCAGCACGAAGTCGGTAGCCCGGCGCTTCATCCACCAGTCGTCCCGGGTAAACGGCAGGGCGTTTCCGACTGCGTTGGATTCGCCATCCTGCTCGATTGTCAGGATGTTCCGGGAATCCGGGTCGTGTTGCAGGTCGTAAATCCGTGCCCGAATGTCGACCAGCGGCTTGAACATCGGGTGGACGGTGACGTCGTCCACGCGTTCTCCATCCATGTAGATCTCGCGCCCGTCCCGGACGGACTCTCGATATTCCTCGCCTGTCCTGATCATGTGGGCCAATCTCCCTGTCTGCCTGACCGGCCGGCTGCCGTCATCCGGAATCGATAATCGCAGACCGGACGCGCGTAAAGTGCCCCTTCAATCCTTTGCCTTCCGCCGGGGCGGCATGGTCCACGCGCCCGGCGCCGCGCGAATCCCCGTATCCTGAACCCAGCCTGTCATGAGGCGGTTGGCAAACCTGCCGCAGCCCGGGCATCAAGCTGTTCGTCCTGGCCGCTCCTGCCGCTCCACAGGGTACCCTGTCGCGCATCCTGGCCTGATCAATCACGTCCCGTTGCTGTTCACCGGAGACCGCGCTGGCTGAACAGGAATTCGCTCCGCAAAGGGATGGCACGGTCGAAGTCGTCGATTGCCCGGTGAACACCGCGGGACGAACCGGCAAAGCAGGAGCTGGCCACTGCCGCGCCGGATCCGGCCACTGCGGTCGGCGCACCTGGCCAGCGGCAGGTACATCGGTTGAAGTCGCGCGGACCCGGGCTCCTCGCAAATGGCGCCAAGCCGCACGTGTATCGTGACAGATGCAGCGTTTGTCCGTGATTGGGGCTGGAAAGACCACGCGAACGGGCCCGTGCCCGCGCGAATTACGGTTTGCGGCCTCTTGACCGCAGGCTTTCGCACTCTTGACAATTCGACCACAGGAGTGGCCATTCCCAACCCGCGCCGCCGCCGCCCAACTTGTCCGGAAACCAGGCAGTCGGAGGTCGCTCAGTGCGCCTATGGCGTGTCGGGAGTGTCATGGCGGCGGGAGAAAGGCTTGTTGATAGGAACGAGTCCGAACACAACACAAGTGTTGCGGCGTAGTGATTGCGGTGCCAAAAATTACGCAGGCAAAGTCATAGATTGAGCCGGGCTTGGAACAGGAAAGGGTCGGCATCTGTTCAGTCGACAAGCCGGACCACGGAAAGGACACGAAAACATGGTACATCAGCAACATTTGAAAACCGGGTGTCGGTTCGGTGAAATCCACAGAACTTCGACGTTGGCTCAAGAAACAGGGCTGCACATTTGAGCAACACAAGGGTGGCAGTGGCCACTTTACGGTTCGGTTGTGTGACCGGACGCCACGGCTTCCGATGCTTGGGTCCCGCAAGGAGGTGGGCCGGAAGCTGGTCACAAAAATCATGAAGGATCGTGGGCTAAAGTAATGTTGCAATATCCAGTGTTGTTGGAAGACGACGACGGCACCATGCTCGTAACGTCTCCGGATTTTCCGGAACTCACAACGTTCGGGGACGATCGCGACGAAGCGATCGCCCGGGCTGCTGATGCGCTCGAGGAAGCGATCGCCGGACGAATCGCTGCAAGGCAGGACATCCCGGAACCGTCTGCCGGCAAAGAGCGCGTGAAGGTGCCGACGCTGACGGCGATCAAGGCCTTGCTTTACCAGGGCATGCGGAATCAGGGGATCGGGAAAGCGGAACTGGCGCGGCGCCTGGGGTGGCATTTGCCGCAGGTCGACCGTGTGCTGGATGTGCGTCACAATTCGCGGCTTGATCGCATGGATCTCGCGTTGAGCGCAAACGGCCTGCAGATTGAGGTCCACACGCGGGAAACGGGCTCCGACGCGCAGCGTTGAGCGACTTTGGCTTTGCGATCGCGTTTGCAGGAGAGCACCTATCACTCGATGGGCAAGTCATGCCCCTGAATTCGAAATACTCGATCTAGCAAGACGTCCAAAGAGACGGCAACACACTGGCTGCGGGTGTTTCAACATCCTTGGGTCTTGAGTCTGGAGCGGCCGGTGATTTGGACACGCGCTGCGGCGTCTCCTTCACTGTCTTCAGGTTGTGGCGACGGGGTGTTTCGCTTTTCGCCTTTTGTTGCGATCGTAAGATCGAGCGGGCCGCCGCCGAGGTCACTGGGATTGCCGCCTTGTTAATGGTAGGCCATTGGCCTATATGAGTAGTGATGGAGTTCGAATGGGACGAAAACAAGAACACGGCCTGTTTTGAGCGTCGCGGCTTCGACTTCGCCTATGCCGTGCGCCTGTTCCTCGATTCGCAGCGGATCGTTTCGCAGGATCGCCGGCGGGACTATGGCGAGGACCGGTACCGGCTGCTCGGCACGGTCGACGGGCGCGCGTATGTCGTCGTCAACACGGTGCGGGGTTCGGCCATCCGCATCATCTCGGCCCGCAGGGCCAACCGCAAGGAGGTCACGGATTATGAGCACAACGCGCGTCAGGATTAATCCCGATGATCCGTCCACCCTGCCCCAGGGGCGGATCGATGCCGTCAGGGTGGACGCCACCACCGAGGCGGAGATCGCAGCGCAGGAACGGGAGGACGAGAAAGAGGCAATGCAGGACATGGCGCGGTATGCGCGCCGGATCCGCCGGCGGCTGGGCCTCACCCAGACCGAGTTGGCGCGGCGCATCGACGTGCCGCACGAGACAATACGGAACTGGGAACAAGGCAAGCGCTGCCCGACCGGGGCGGCGCGCGCCCTGTTGCGCGTGCTCGACAAGGCGCCGGAAACCGCGCTCCACGTGCTGACCTGACAGGATGGCGGCGACGCCGTATGGCAAATTATTTCGATCATGCATGAGGCGTTGTTGGTCCCGCCGGAAGCACCTTGCAATTGCGGTATCTTGAGGGCATTTGGTCCGAGGTTGATGTCGTATTGAGGCGGACCCAGGAGGTCCGGACGGTGGAGGACAGGGCGCCGTCGCAGGCTTGCGTCGCCTCCAGTTCCTGAATAGGGAATGACACGACCCAGAAATCCGGCGACAAGCACAGAGCTCGGAACTCGTGACCAACTGCCGAACGTCGGGCAAGGGGGTGTCTGCGCGCACAAAGGCACCATGGATCGAATACCGGGAGAGCGCCCATGCCAGAACCAAGAACGCTTTACGACAAGATCTGGGACGCACATGTGGTCGACGAAGCGGAAGATGGTACCTGTCTTCTCTATATCGACAGGCATCTCGTGCACGAAGTGACCAGCCCCCAGGCTTTCGAAGGGCTGCGCCTGGCCAATCGACGTGTCAGGGCGCCCGGGAAGACGGTCGCCGTTCCTGATCACAACGTCCCGACGACTGTCGACCGGGTGAACGGAATAGCCAACGAGGAAAGCCGGATCCAGGTCGAGGCGCTCGAAATGAATGCCAGGGATTTTGGTATCGAATATTACGACGTCAACGACATTCGCCAGGGGATCGTTCACATCATCGGGCCGGAGCAGGGGTGGACCCTGCCTGGCATGACAATCGTCTGCGGGGATTCGCATACGGCAACCCACGGTGCGTTCGGGGCTCTCGCCCACGGGATCGGTACTTCGGAAGTCGAGCATGTTCTGGCGACGCAGACACTGATTCAGAAAAAATCGAAGAACTTGAAGGTCGAAGTCACCGGGTCCCTGTCGCCGGGCGTAACGGCCAAGGACATCACCCTGTCGATCATCGGCGAAACCGGTGCGGCCGGGGGCACGGGCCACGTCATCGAATACTGCGGCCAGGCCATCCGCGAGCTGTCGATGGAAGGTCGAATGACGGTCTGCAACATGGCGATCGAAGGCGGTGCACGCGCGGGCCTGGTCGCCCCGGACGAGACGACCTTCGCATATGTTCGTGGTCGTCCACACGCGCCCAAGGGAGCTCTTTGGGAAGCTGCGACGGCGCACTGGAAGACGCTGTTTACCGACACGGGGGCAAGTTTTGACAAGGAAGTCGTCCTGGCGGGCGAAGAGATTGCTCCCGTCGTCACCTGGGGCACATCGCCGGAAGATGTTCTGCCGATAACGGGAACGATTCCGCATCCGGACAGTTTCGAACCCGGAAAGGCGGGTGCCGTTCGGCGTTCCCTGGACTACATGGGTCTGGAACCGGGAACCCGGCTCGAAGACATCAGCATAGATACGGTGTTTATCGGATCCTGCACCAATTCGCGGATCGAGGATTTGCGCGAGGTTTCGAAAGTGATGAAAGGGCGCCGGGTCAAGGAGGGAATTCGGGCCATGGTCGTCCCGGGGTCGGGACTTATCAGGGCGCAGGCGGAGGAAGAGGGAATTGCGCAGGAACTTCAGGACGCCGGATTTGAATGGCGGCTGGCCGGGTGTTCGATGTGCCTCGCAATGAACCCGGACCAGTTGAGCCCGGGTGAACGGTGCGCTTCGACCTCAAACCGGAACTTTGAAGGCCGGCAAGGCCGCGGCGGGCGGACACATCTGCTCTCGCCGGCGATGGCAGCCGCGGCTGCCGTCACCGGCCGTCTTACCGATGTGCGCAACCTGGACTGACGAGCGGAAAAGGAAGGTCTGGCAGACATGGAAAAATTTGAACCGGTCTCGGGAATCGCGGCCCCCATGCCGCTCGTCAACATCGATACCGACATGATCATTCCGAAACAGTTCCTGAAAACGATCAAGCGTACAGGACTCGGCGTCAACCTGTTTGACGAAATGCGTTACGACGAAGACGGGAACGAGCTCCCGGACTTCGTGCTGAACAAGCCGGCATATCGAAACGCGGAAATCCTTGTCGCGGGAGACAATTTCGGCTGCGGGTCGTCGCGGGAACATGCGCCCTGGGCCTTGCGGGATTTCGGGATCAAGGTGGTGATCAGCACGTCCATTGCCGACATTTTCCACAACAACTGTTTCAAGAACGGAATTCTGCCCGTGGTTCTGCCGAAGGAGCAGGTCGATGTTCTGATGAAAGATGCCGGGAAGGGCGAGAACGCCCGCATCACGGTCGACCTGGAAGCGCAGACGGTTTCGACGACGGATGGAACCACATTCTCGTTTGACGTCGACCCATTCAAGAAGCACTGCCTGCTGGAGGGGCTCGATGATATCGGGCTGAGCATGCAAAAGATGGATGCGATCGAAGCCTTTGAAGGCAAGGCGCGATCACGTACCCCGTGGATCTGACCGCGCGAACGTGTCCGGCAGCGGGAACCGATCCGGACTGCGCGCAGTCAGGCCGCCAAAGCCAAACGAGAGAATCCGACCCGGAAAGTCCGGCTTGCCCGGCTTGATCGGGGTTTGGACGAGGAGGAAGGCATGTTGAAACCGTCTCTGTTGATCCTGGCGGGCGATGGCATCGGGCCGGAAGTCATGGACCAGGTCAAGCGCGTCATTGCCTGGTTCGAGGAGCGCAGGGGGCTCGGATTCGATGTATCCGAGGCGCTGCTGGGCGGGGCCTCGTACGACGTCCACGGAACCCCGCTGACCGAAGATGTCATGCAGCAGGCGGATCAGGCCGATGCAGTCTTGCTCGGGGCGGTCGGAGGGCCGGCATATGATGATCTCGATTTCTCCGTCAAGCCGGAGCGGGGATTGTTGCGCTTGCGCAAGGAGATGGACCTGTACGCAAATCTCCGTCCCGCGCAGTGTTTCGATGCACTGGCCGACCATTCGACCCTGAAACGCGAAATCGTCGCAGGCCTCGATATCCTGATCGTGCGCGAATTGACGTCGGGGGTCTACTTTGGCGAGCCGCGGGGGATCATCGAGGACAATGAAGGCGGCCGGATCGGTATCAATACCCAGAGGTACACGTCAGGCGAGATCCGGAGAGTCGCTCGATCCGCATTCGAACTGGCACGCCGGCGGAACAACCGCGTGTGTTCGATGGACAAGGCGAACGTGATGGAGTCGGGGGTGCTCTGGCGTGAAGAGGTCGATGCCATTCACGCCAGCGAATACCCTGATGTGGAACTCTCGCACATGTATGCGGACAATGGAGCCATGCAGCTGGTTCGCAACCCGCGGCAGTTCGACGTTATCGTGACGGACAACCTGTTCGGGGACATCCTGTCGGATTGTGCGGCGATGTTGACAGGTTCGCTTGGAATGCTGCCATCTGCTTCACTGGGCGCGGTGACAGAATCGGGTCGCCCGAAGGCGCTCTATGAACCGGTGCATGGATCGGCGCCCGACATTGCGGGCCAGGGGCTTGCGAATCCGTCGGCCTGCCTGTTGAGCTTTGCGATGGCGCTCAGGTATTCCTTTGACCAGGGGCAGGAGGCCGAGCGGCTCGAACAGGCGATAGAGGCCGTGCTGGCGAAAGGGATACGGACAAGGGACCTGTTCCAGGGAACGGACAGCGAGATGCACTCTTCGACTGAAGGCATGGGCGATGCGGTTATCGCCGCCCTTGAGCAAAGCCTTGATCTCGCGTGAATCCAGCGCGATTCGTTTCCGTCGCACTGCGGTCGGAAGGTTCTGGAAGGTACAACCGGGGACTGGACGACAACCGTCGGGACATGCCGGTCCAGGTCGCGCGGAAACCGTGTTCCCGATTCCGGCCAGTTTCGAAATGGATCCGGAAATTGCCAGGAAATTGACATGAGCGAGATCATTGGCAAGTCGGACCTGACGCTGGGGATCGAGGAAGAGTACCTGATTGTCGACACCGAGACCCGCGACCTCGTCCGCGAACCTGATCCCAGTTTCATGGAGGTCTGCCGGGAGTTGGCGGGAGACCACGTGACCAATGAATATCTTCAATGCCAGGTCGAGGTCGGGACACCGCCAGTCAGGACAATTGCCGAAGCCCGCCAGTCGCTTGCCACACTACGAAAAGCGGTCGCGGAATCCGCCAGCGGATTCGGTTACGCTCCGATCGCTGCATCGACGCATCCGTTTGCCAGGTGGCGCGAACAAACCCACACCCGCAAGGAACGCTACGATGTCTTGCGCATGGATCTCGGGCATACGATCCGAAGGATGCTGATCTGCGGAATGCATGTTCACCTGGGGATCGAGAACCGCGAACTCAGAATCGACATCATGAACCAGGCGACGTACTTTCTGCCGCATCTCCTGGCCCTTTCGTGTTCGTCGCCATTCTGGGAAGGTGAAGATACGTCGCTCGCGTCCTATCGGCTGTCGGTCTTCGGCTCGATGCCGCGTTCGGGATTGCCGGACCAACTCGTGTCCTACGGTGAGTACGAACGCCTGGTCGCCCAGCTCGTCGGTGCGGGATGCCTGGAAGATGCTTCGAAGATCTGGTGGGATATTCGACCGTCGGCCAAGTTCCCGACGCTCGAACAGAGAATTACGGATGTGTGCAGCAGGATCGATGATGCCGTGTGCATCGCCGCGGCGTACCAGTCGCTTGTGGCGTTCCTGTTCAGACTACGCAGCCGGAACCAGTGCTGGCGTCAGTATCCGGCGACGCTGATCGAGGAAAACCGGTGGCGGGCGCAAAGATATGGCACGAACGGCGAAATGGTCGACCACGGCAAGGCCCTGCTCGTCCCGTTTCCGGAACTCATGGAGGAACTCATCGAAATCCTCCATGAAGATGCGGAAAAACTCGGATGTGCCCAGGACTTGCTGCACATTCGGAATATCATTGCAGAGGGCACGTCCGCCGACCGGCAGCGTGCGGTCAGGAAAGGGGCGCTGGAATCCGGCGCCACGTCCGAAGAGGCGATGCGAGAGGTGGTCGACCATCTTGTCCGGGAATTCACGGCGCACGCCTGATTTGGCCGGCGTTCGGCGATCGGGGTTCTGATGGCAAAAACAAACCGGTTTTTCGGCCCGATGACACCGGTAGCACGCCGCCTCCCGGTTCGCGTGCCGGTTCTGCCGATCGTGCTTGTCCTTGCCGTCTGGCTCACGACGGGTCCCTTTCCAGGACAGGGCATCGGGCAGGAAAATCCGGACCCGCTATCGGACGCGCTGGTTCCGGAACCTGCCCTCAAGCCTGGCGAAGTCGTCAGGATTCAGCTCGAAGCGCTTCGCCACAATGACGGTCACGACCGCGGGATCGCGGTTGCCTTTCGCTTCGCATCTCCCGCGAACCGTGCAAATACGGGACCGTTTCCGCGATTTGCGGCGATGATCAGGAACGGTCCCTATGCGCTGATGCTGGATTTCCGGGAAGCCAGGTACGGCCCGGTCGAAATCGTGGCCAAACGGGCGCGGCAACGCGTGACGCTTACCGGAGCAGGCGGCAGAATGACGTACTGGTTCTATCTTTCCAGGCAGGCGAAGCCGCCGTATGTAGATTGCTGGATGACCGATGCCGTTTACATCGAGCGCGGCGACGAAAGGACCGTATAGGCGCAGGCGTCGCTGCAGCATCTTCCGAACAGGACCGGATCTGCCCGGCAAATCCTTCCGCGGACAGCTAGACCACGTCAATTCGCACGAGGCCGTGCACGCCTGGCCGCCCCAGGACTCGCGGTGGATTCTTGACATGGCGGGTCCCGACCGCTGCACCAGTGGAGAACACGGGATGAAACGCTGTCTTGCGGCCCTTGGAGATGCACGCGACTCGAACTAATGTGGCCTGAACCATTCGAAACATTCCAAGATGGGAGAGTGACATGATCCTGACACGAGAACAGATCCAAGATCGAACGACCGCAATCTCCATGGGCACCGAAGCGTTCATCAACGGGGCGTATTGTACCGCCTCGGACGGATCGACCTTCGAGACGGTCAATCCGGCGACGGGAGAAACGCTCTGCGGGGTCTCGCACTGCAAGGGAGAAGATGTGGACCTTGCGGTTCGCGCCGCGCGGCGCAGTTTCAACGACGGTTCCTGGTCGCGGGCTGCGCCGGAACATCGAAAAGAGGTTCTCCTGAAGCTGGCCGGCCTGGTCCGGGAGAATGCCACGGATCTTGCGGTACTGGAGAGTCTCGACAGCGGCAAGACGATAACGGATTGCCAGGACGAAATCGGCGGGGAAGTCGCGGATTTCTTCCAGTGGTACGGCGAACTTGCGGACAAGTCTTTCGGCAAGATCGCCCCGACGGGTGAAGATGCGCTTGCCTTGATCGTAAAGGAACCCGCAGGTGTCGTTGGGTTGGTTCTTCCCTGGAACTTCCCGCTCCTGATGGCGGCCTGGAAACTTGCACCTGCCCTTGCCGCCGGGTGTTCCTGCATCATCAAGCCGGCGGAACAGACACCGTTGACAGCACTGCGCCTGGCGGAACTGGCACGCGAAGCCGGGGTGCCTGACGGCGTGCTCAATGTGCTTCCCGGACTGGGCGAGACAACCGGGCAGGCCATAGGCCGGCATCCCGACATCGACATCGTGTCGTTCACCGGCTCGACCGAAGTCGGCGGTTACTTCCTGCGTTACGCGGGTGAAAGCAATCTCAAGGTCATCGGGCTCGAGATGGGCGGCAAGAGTCCTTTCATCGTCCTGGACGATGCTGATCTGGACGACGACCTGATCGAACATGCTGCGACTTCTGCGTTCTGGAACGGCGGGCAGAACTGTTCGGCCAACATGCGGCAACTCGTGGATGCCCGAATTGCGGATTCGTACCTGGAAAAGGTCGTTGACCGCGCCAAGGCCTACAAGGTCGGCGACCCGCTTGATCCTGACACCGACATCGGCGCGATGGTAACGGAGGAGCACATGGAGCGCGTGACCGGCTATATCGACAAGGGCGCATCAGAGGGTGCAAACCTGCTGACGGGGGGCGCGCGGGAAGGCAGAGGATATTTCGTCGAACCGACGGTGTTTTCCGGGCTGACGCCGGACATGACGATCGCGCGCGAAGAAATCTTCGGCCCTGTCCTGGGGGTCCTGCCTGTCAAGGGAATGGACGATGCCCTGCACATTGCATCGGATTCAGAGTACGGGCTGCACGCCACCGTCTTCACCCGCGATATCGACCGTGCCCTGCACATGGCGCACCGCCTTCCGTGCGGGACGGTCTCGGTGAACGGTTTCTCGGAAGGGGATATCAAGACACCTTTTGGTGGCTACAGGCAATCGGGTTCGCTGTCGCGGGACAATGGCACCGAGGCAATGCAACAGTATCTCCAGACCAAGACGATCTGGATTTCACGGGGAAGTGCTGCGTGAACAAATAACGGTTCATGAACCGGATCGGTGCTTGTTCAGGGTTTCACGGAGACCTGTCGGAACGGGCAAGGGCACCCTGCAGGGAACACGCGGAATAAGGGATTGATGCGGGACAGGGACGCGCGATCATCCGAATGCGCATGAGATGTCCGCCACGAACGGTGCGCTGACGCCGTCAAGAGTGATGTGTGGCCGCCTGTTTCGGTCCGTTTTGCGATGCGGCGGTTTCGGGAAATACCAAGTGCGCCGCACGCCACCGGATCGGCGGGGGTGCGAATTGTTGCGGAAAGAGGAAAATCGGCGACGCAAAAACGACGTGCGCGTCGATCTGTCGGCGCTCTTCGGCAGGAGAAGGCTGCTCCGTTCGGCGGCTTCGCTCGCCGTTTGCCCGAAGAGTTCTCTGGCAGTTCCTGACGCGTGATGACAGGACATGCCGAGGTGCCGCGTCATGGCATGCATCGTGGGAACCCTCGCAACAAGGGACAGCGCGTTCTCCGCAAATGGAGACTTGCCCTTGTGCGACCGAGGCATTAGACGCCACGGCGTATACCGGGATATCGGAGTGTAGCTCAGCCTGGTAGAGCACTGCCTTCGGGAGGCAGGGGCCGCAGGTTCAAATCCTGCCACTCCGACCAATGAAAACAATCACTTAGGGAAAAACAGCGGCCTCAGAAACGGGTGTAAGTGTTCGGTTAGGGTGTGATGGCCTTTATTTTCGGCGTTTGATGGCTGATTTTCCGGGTTTCATTTTACTCTGGCAACAGTTCCCGACATCTGTTAATCCGGCCGCATGTTGGATTCCGGAGGCCCTGTTTGCGATGTTGTCGATCCATCGGCCCTGCCGCCGGAGGAGTTGAAACGTGTGTACGAACGGGAGCATGCACGTGCCGAGGCAGCGGAAGCCGAGATCACGGCACTGAAAGACAGGCTCGGCGAAGCGGAAGCCCGTGCCGAGGATTGGAGGCAAGAATCGGTCCGGGCCCGTAGCGAACTCAACGGACTGCGCAGGGTCTTCGAGAGCAACCGCGAGAAGCTTGCCGCGGCGCGCGCGGAGCTGAAGGAGCTTGGCCGTAGTCAGAGTGCGCGGAACCTGCGCAAGATGGAAAAGAAGCTGGCACGGTTTCAGGGGCTCCTGAACGCCGCCGGTATCGACAGCGGCCCGCACACGATTGTGGGCATGCGCAAGGAGATTTCCCGTCTGAAAGCTGTGATTGCGCAACAGGCGGAGACCGTGGCGGAACTCGAGGCCGAGAACGAAAGGCTCCGCTCGGCGCGTGCGACCCATGAGAAGGCACGTTTCGGGAGCGCCAGCGAGAAGAAGAGCAGCAAGACGTCCGGATCCGGCAGCAGCCGGAAACGTGGCCAGCAGGCGGACAAGCCCGGGCACGGCCGGACGCCGCGTGCGGACATGGAGCGCAAACCCGAGGTTCACGACCCGCCGGAGGAGGAGCGTGTCTGTTCCTGCTGCGGCCTTCCTTACGTGAAGAACGGCAGCCATGAATCCGAGGTCATCGAGATCGAGGTCAAGGCGCATGTCCGCACCATCAATCGGAACCGTTGGCGGCGCAGTTGCACCTGTTCGTCGGCACCGAAGGAAGTGGTGGCGCCCCCGGTTCCCCGGTTGTTTCCCCACACGCTCTTCGGGATCAGCTTCTGGGTCTGTTTCCTGCTCGAGCGTTACGCCTTCCACCGTCCGCTGAACCGGGTGGCGGCATGGATGCGCGACCAGGGGCTGCCCATCTCGGCCGGAACCCTGGGTGACAGCATTCACCGGCTGATCCCGCTGTTCGAACCGCTGTCGCAGGCGATCCTCGCGCAGCTGAACACGGCCACGATGCTGCACGGTGACGAGACCGGTTGGCGGGTTCAGTCTCTCAAGGCCATCCGCGGCACCAGCCGGGCCTGGCTGTGGAGTGCGGTCTCCCGGGACGCGGTGTGGTTCCACATTGACGCGCGGCGCAGTGCCGAGGCTGCCGGCAAGCTGTTCGCCAACGTCGGTGCCGGCACCATCCTGGTGTGTGACGCCTACTCGGCCTACAAGAAATTGGCGCGTTCCCTGGCCGGCGGGCTGATCCTGGCATGGTGCTGGGCTCACCTGCGCCGGAAATTCATCCAGGCTGCGGCCGGCAATGACGCGCTGGAGAAATGGGAGGATCGCTGGCTGGAGCGGATCGGGCGGATCTACCACCTGAACGCGGTCCGGCTGAAGCATTACGACCCGGAAGTGGGGATGGACCAGCAGTCGCGACGGTTCGGGGTCGTGCATCGCCAACTGAAGCGCGCACTCGACAAGCTGTTCGCGACCGCCGAACGGGAACTGGCGGGGCGTGCCGGTTCGGACCGGCGCGGCAAGCCGCTTCGCTCGCTGTTGAGGCATCGTGACGGGCTCTGCGTGTTCGTCGACAGGCCCGACGTGCCCATGGACAACAACCTCATCGAACGGATCCTCCGGGATCCCGTGATCGAACGGAAGCTGTCATTCGGCTCCGACAGCCTGGAAGGCGCCCGGTATTCCGCCATGATGTACGGGATCTTCGAGACCCTGCGGATGAACGGGATCGATGTCCGCAAGTGGCTCGACGACTGGCTCTCGGCCTGTGCAGGAAACGGTGGCCAGCCTCCGGCCGACCTCTCACCCTGGCTGCCCTGGTCGATGGACGAAGACAGGCGCCGACACCTCAAGGCCACACGATGACGACGGATGACACGATCGAGTGTCGTTATCACGGGCGTGACTTCACCACCGGCGAGATGGCGCTGATGCGGGAGGTGATCGCATCCTCCCCGCAGCAGACCCGTGCCGGGCTGGCGCGCGCGTTCTGCCGCGCCATCGGCTGGGTCAAGCCCGACGGCGGGCTGAAGGCGATGATGGCCCGGCTCACCATGCTGAAGATGCACCGGGACGGGATCATCACACTGCCGCCGCCGCGACGGGTACGTTCGCCCCCCCGTCCTCCGAGCTTCGGCCCGGAAACGGAACCGCCGACATCACCGCCGCTCACACTGGAGGCCGCCCGTCCGCTCCGTTTGATCAAGGTCACCGGTGCCGGCCGTGGGGCCAGCCGCCTCTGGAATGAGTTCATCGCCCGCTATCACTATCTCGGCTACAAGACCCTCGTCGGTGCACAGATGCGCTACGCGGTGCATGACCGCGACGGCTGCCCACTGGCCATGCTCGGCTTCTCGGCCGCGGCCTGGAAGGTCGCGCCGCGCGACGACTTCATCGGATGGACGCCGGAAACCCGCGAGAGAAACCTCCCCCTCATGGTCGACAACTCCCGCTACCTCATCATGCCATGGGTCCGGATTCCGAACCTGGCCTCCCACATCCTTTCAACCGTGCGCCGCCAGTTGCCGCTGGACTGGTACATCCAGTACAGGGTGACACCGGTCCTGATGGAAACCTTCGTCGAAACCCCGCGCTTCTCCGGGATCACCTACAAGGCTTCAGGATGGATCCATGTCGGAACCACGCAGGGACGCGGGAAGTACGACACAAAGAGGAAATTCGCCAAACCGAAAAAGGACGTCTGGCTCTGTCCGCTCAGAAAAGATTGGAAAAGAACGCTCAATCGATGACAGCCAGTAAGGCCATCACACCCTAACCGAACGCTTACAAACGGGTTTTTCCCGTGCATTTGCACAGAAACGACGCTGTTGTCACGCTTTCTCGATACAGTTTACGCGCATTCCACCGGGCACCGCACAGCGGTCGAAAAAACCTGAAAGGATGTGTTGGCGGACTCGGTCCCGGCGACCGGGATCAAGAAATTTGTGTTGGCGCTCGGAGCGAACTTCTAATTTGAGGCTCTTGTTTATCTGCGGCATCGCTGAAACCTGAAAACGACGAATCGAGGATTTGGTCATGGAAGAAGAAAAAAAATTCTGCAGTACACCGCTGCATGATTCCGCACGGGAAAAGCCATGCATACACTCAACTGGCACGTCGAAAGTGGAGCAGATGCCTTTGCAAGAAACAATTTTAGGTCAGATTCCGATGGCATTGGTCGAAAGGTGAAATCCAGTCGACAATCCCGCAAAGGCTTGCTCGGGGTTCTGAAAACCGCCGAAATCGACCTCTCCCGTACCAGGCCGACACAAAAGCTCCGCTGGCCGAACACCACGCCGAATTCGCGGAACGGGATGTGAGCCGGACGAAACGCGAAAACGCCCGTCTACCGTTGTTGGCTTATCGTCACGACACACCCAACCTGAGCGCCCCTGGATCACGTATCGACGCTGAAAGTCCTTTTCCATTCGTCCGGAGTACTGCCCGACAACAGGAACTCCCGTTCATCGTCCAACAGATACCCGGGTTTCAGCACGCGCCCGGCTTTGGAAAAGCGAGATTCTCGCGGTATGGACGCCCGAACCGAGGTCCTTGGCGAGCCGGAACACGAGGTGAAAGTCCAAGCGGAATACTACCGCACCGTTCTTGCAGCCTTTGCTTTCGCGAAGTGGCGGACCGCGGCGTCGAACTTGTCCCGGCATCCCGTATTGCAGAACCCGACAACATGGCCGTCGTATTCAATCAGCGAGTCGGCCTGCACTGGCTTGCCTGACCAGGGGCAGGTTTCGTTGATGCAATCGGCAATATCCAACTCGGCCATCGCGTCACACCTTTTTTCCGTTCGAGCCGCGGATGTTAGGAAAGGACAGTAGGTCGACTCAACCGGCATGTCCAGCCGAGCAAGGATCTCGCGTTCATCCATCCGGGGAATCGAGTGTGCGATAATCGGTGCACCGCGAGAGCCCGATAGCAAAGGGATCAATTGAGCATGAACCGGGTTTTCACCAAGATTTGTCCGCGCTTGCGGTCGCCTTCGGACCAATCCGCGGGATGTCTGTCCGGCGCCGTGGAAGTGTTGGGGCCGGCACAAGGAATTGCCGGAAATCAAGGTGGTGCCGAACGAGCCCGCTTGCGCCCAGACCAAATCGGATAGCGGGGGTCTTCTTGCCCGCAGCGGCTGCGTCAATTCTGTTTGTCTTTCGGCCGTGATTCAACCCCGTGTTTTCTCAAGCACCGGGTCATGGCATTAATATCAGATATTTGAAATTGTGCCTGTGATAGGATTGGATTGAGAGGGCTTGTGCGAACTGCTAATCTTGGAAAAATATCGGAAATTTTGAGCGCACAACTTGATGAGCAAGCAAATCCTCACCGTCGGGACGAGTGTTTACCAGCAGATCAAGCGGGACATTATTTTCGGTGACCTGGAACCCGGTTCGAATCTCAAGCTCAATGGCCTGAAGTCGCGCTACGCGGCGAGCCTTTCGACGCTGAGGGAAACACTGAGCCGGCTGGCAAGCGAAGGTTTCGTCGAGGCGCCGGAGCAAAGAGGGTTTTTCGTCACACCGGTATCGGCGGAGGACCTGACCGAAATCGCGGATTTGCGGATCCTCCTGGAATGCCACGCGATCGAGCAGTCCGTCGCCCTCGGCGATGTCGACTGGGAGGGGGACCTTGTTGCGGCCCATCACAAGCTGGACCTGTCGGAACGACAGATGCTTTCGGGCGACCACTCGGAAAAGGAGGCCTGGAAGCGCTACGATTGGGAGTTCCACCTTGCATTGATCCAGGCGTGCCGGTCGCGGAACCTTCTCGACGTTCACTCCATCGTCTTTGACAAGTACCTGAGATACCAGATGCTTGTTCTCACCTATCGCGGTGAAGAGGCGGTCCGGGAGCACAGGAAGGTGTTCGAACTGGCGCTGGCACGCGACGTCAAGGGTACCCGGGCGGCCCTGGAAGAACATATCATGAACGGCCTGAACCACACCCTGCGGCGCCTGGCAGGCAGCGGTTAGACTCCCTGGAGCCCGGTTCCCCCGTCAGGGGCGCCGCCCGCCTGGTCGGACGTAACCGTAACGTGGATGAATGAATGTGACCCGGTCCACTCTCCCCCACGCGGCAAGCGCAGACATGCATGGGAAACCTCGATGCCTTCCCTTTGTGCTGAGGCGCTCTTGGCAAATTGCCGAGGTTTACCTTGGCTTCGACCTGCCCTTCGGGGAGCACTTCTGGCAATGTTCGCAAGCCGTTCGGTCGCGGCCGAGATAGCGTGCCCTTGACCGCGAATGACGGTCCGGTCGGCATATCCGAAGTGGTTGAAATCCAGTGACTCGCCGTTCTTCGCGATCCATTCCGGCTCGTCTTCGTTGCCGTTCCATCACATGGACAACCCGCCTGTGCCGCCCCAGGATGGGTCTTCAGTTGGCGCCAAGCCTTGGGTGTCTCGGGAAGACACCCGCCGTTCGCTGCGAAAGCCCCTGATGTCTGCCAACGGGTCAATATGGTTATCCGGCCGCATAACGCTTCACGGCGAGGATGATGTCGTTTCGTGGATTGAGAGTTTTGCGATTTGTTTGCTTCGAGCCGCCGCGTCCTTTCTGCAAGGTCAAGCACTTCGGACGATCGTGAGACGGGCGCGAAGTCCACCCGGAAAGTCCTCGAACGTGAGAGATCCACCGTGAAGTTTGGCGATTGCGGAGACGATTGTTAGCCCCAATCCGAAACCACTGATTGAGGTTACATCGCTTCCTCTGCGAAAGGGGGCCATCAATATCTCCAATTCCTCTGCCGAAATTCCGGCCCCTTCGTCATCGACGGTAACGGTCGCGATGTTGGCGTCCGCATCAAGCCCAACGGTAGCCCTCCGCCCGTACTTGAGTGCGTTGTCCACCAGGTTTGTGATGGCCCGCTGCAATGATATCGGTCGCGCCGTAATGATGATCTGGCGATCATCGCCGCTAACGAATCCCTTGCCCTGGCGCGACATGAAAACAGAGCTTGCACCGCGCACGACAACATCCTCGCTTTGGCGAAATGTCACCGGGCGTTCCATGTCCTGGTAGTCGGCTACGATCGCCTCGATCAAGGAATTGAGCGACAGTTTACGTGGCTGTTCGGCATTCAATTCGGCATGTGTATAGGTCAAGACACTTTCGATTATGCCTGTCATCTTGTCGATTTCGGCCTCAAGCCTTTCGCGAAGCTCGGTGTCCTGGATCAAGGCCGCCCTGAGGCGCAGTCGCGCGGCCGGCGCGCCGAGGTCATGGCTTACACCAGACAACACGGCTGCTCTCTCCTGCAAATGGCTGCGTTCGGCTTCAAGGTAGGTGTTCAATGCGCCCACGATTTTCTGCAGTTCCCCGGGGCCTTCGGCTTCGTAGCTTGTTGGACCGCCCAACGCCCTTCGACCTCGCAGGCGTTCGGCGAAGTTCGTAAACGCCGATGAAATGTTGAGCGCGGTGGAGATCAGAATCGCCAACGCAACCAGTGCTATGAGCGCAGCCAGAACTCTTCTGTCCGATGGCGCAGCGGCGCATCCCCAAATGGATGTCCCGTCGATCTCCACCCAATGTGCTTCGTCAACCTGAGCAAGAACAAGGGGGTCGCTACAGTAGGAGGCAAGCAGCCGCGCCATGTCACCGGTGGCTGATTGTGCCGCCTTCCCGGTCTGCGGAGGCAGATTGGCCAGCGGATACACAAGATCGGCCGAAAGGACCACAAAGTCGAGCCTTTTGCTGTCTAGCGGTTCCTCGCTGCCTGTCGTGATCGGCACGTTGGTGACGAAGGTGGGTTTGGGCGCGCCCGATAGCTGGCGGAATTCGCCCGCAAGGGCGAGTTGCTGATCGCTGGGCGAAAGTTGGCGGATCGAGATGGCATTTTCCGTGTCCGATCCGCGGAGCAGGTCTCCGTGCAAGACGACGCCGGCCGAGAATGCGCGGCCTTGATGCGCACGCCAAGCATTGACCGATTGCATCCAGATCCACATCGAAAGCAAGCCCGCGGCGAAGGCAGCGACGACCAGGCCGGTTCCCAATGTTCGGAGACTGCTGTTCAAGTTTCCGATTCCGTTGCATCCACGGAAAACACATAGCCGATGCCCCGTTCCGTTTTCAGGATTCTTGGATACTTGGGATCGGCCTCGATCTTTGAACGCAACCTGGCGACCAACATGTCGATTGAACGCCCGACCTTGTCCTGAGACTGTACAGCATCGCCCGTTACGTCCAAAGCTTCCGCGATTTCCTCGCGTGTCAGTGGAATGTGCTGATTGGCCAGCAATGTTTGCAGCAGTGCCATTTCGCGCCGGGACAGTGCAACCTGGACGCCTGTCGGGGAAAGAACGACATCGCGCTTTGCGTCATAGGTCCAGCCCGAAAACCTGTATGTCTTGGCTTTGCGCCGATGGACAAGAGATGACGACCGGCGAGTTCTGGACAGAACTGCCTTGACCCGTGCCAGCAGCAGTTTCGGATTAAACGGCTTGACGATGTAGTCGTCCGCCCCGACCTCATAACCGGCCATCCTTTGATTGTCGGCCGAAAGCGCCGAGACCATGATCACGGGAACGTCCTGTTCCGTGCGAAGTCTTCGGCAGATGTCCAGCCCGTTTTCATCTCCGAGCATGACGTCGAGCAGGATCAGATCGATCCGCCCGGTCTCCAGGTGCCGGGAAATCTCGACTTCGGTGGCGGCAGGCAGAGCAATTGCCCCATTCTGCCTGAGGAATTGCGTCATCATGTTGCGCATTTCGGGATCGTCATCAACGACCAGTATTCTGGGAATCGTCACGCCAAGTTCTCCCACGAGGTCCAGATCCGTGACTTGCCTGAGCCGGCTTATGTAACATCATGCAACAGAATCGAGCGCTTGGTAACAACGTGTAACGGACCGGGCAAAAAACTTGCGCCGCGGTCGGAAAAGCGGACTTGCGCAGATTGTATCGCCCGGACTGGCACCTAGAAAATCGGCCCACCTGGCCGCGATTGCGGCATCCTTTAGGGAGGAACAAAAAATGAAATCCTATGTTCTCGGCGCTGTTTCCGGACTTGCCCTTGTCGCATCAAGCGCGGCTCATGCAGGCCCTGAAGCCGAAGTGCTTCACTGGTGGACATCCGGCGGCGAAGCAAAATCCGTAGCCGTCCTACAAGAAGAATTCGCCGCAAATGGCGGTACCTGGACCGACATGCCCGTTGCCGGGGGCGGTGGTGACGCAGCCATGACCGCACTCAGGGCGCGCGTCTTGTCTGGCAATGCCCCGACAGCCGTTCAGCTGAAAGGTCCGGCGATCCAGGAGTGGTACGAAGAAGGCGTCCTTGCCGACATATCTGCGGTCGCAGAAGCCGAAGGTTGGTCAGATGTCTTGCCTGCGTCCATTGCGGGACACATGAAATGCGAAGGCACCTGGTGCGCGGCACCGGTCAATGTCCACCGTGTGGACTGGATATGGGCCAACGCAGACGTGCTCGAGGCGAACGGCATTTCCATGCCGTCCTCATGGGACGAGTTCAATGCCGCAGCGGAAAAACTGCAGGCCGCGGGAATCATCCCTCTGGCCCACGGCGGCCAGGCATGGCAGGACGCGACTGTATTTGAAGCCGTGGCTTTGGGCATTCTCGGCGCGGACGGGTTCCACAAGGCCTTCGTCGAACTCGACGAAGCCACGCTCAAATCTGACGGGATGAAAGCGGTGTTTGACCAAATGCGCACCCTGCGCGGATATGTCGACCCGAACTTCCCCGGACGCGACTGGAATCTTGCAACCGCGATGGTCATGAATGGCGAAGCTGCGTTTCAGATCATGGGCGATTGGGCCAAGGGCGAATTCCTTGCAGCCGGCAAGGCGCCGGGAGTAGATTTCCTGTGCGCCTCGACGCCCGGTGACGGTTTCCTTTACAACGTTGACAGCTTCGCGATGTTCGCGGTTGACGGCGCTGACAAGGAGGCCGGGCAACAGCTGCTGGCCAAGCTGATCGTCGGCAAGAATTTCCAGAAGGTGTTCAACCTCAACAAAGGGTCCATCCCGGCCCGTATCGATGTCGCGCTGGATGAGTTTGACAGCTGCGCCCACTTGTCGGCAAGCGACATGGCCGCGTCCAATGAAGGCGGTTCCCTATTGCCAAGCTATGCCCATGGCATGGCACTGCGCGGTGCGCAGGCAGGTGCAATCACCGATGTCGTAACTGCCCACTTCAACTCTGACATGTCGTCTGAAGATGCCGTTCAACAGCTGGCGACAGGTGTTGCAAACAGCATGTGATCAACTGCATGACGGCTCCGCCGCGGTATTCCCGCGGCGGAGTCCCTTACTTCCTTCGGGGACCGGCTCATGACCAAGTGGCTTGAAGACCACCTGCCCAAGCTGATGCTTGCGCCGTCATTCGTGGCGGTTCTCGTGTTCGTGTACGGTTTCATTGCATGGACGGCCTGGGTATCGCTGACCAGGTCGCGCCTGCTGCCGAAGTACGAGATCGAAGGGCTCATCCAGTACGAAAGGCTGTTTGCCTCCCCGCGTTGGGACACTGCGCTGAACAACCTTTTCATCTTCGGGGCGCTCTTCATCATCATTGCAATGGCGCTCGGGCTTCTGATGGCGATCTTGCTGGACCAGAACATCCGAACCGAAGGCGCAATCCGCACGATTTACCTGTACCCGATGGCGCTTTCGATGATCGTCACGGGGACGGCCTGGAAATGGATACTCAACCCTGGCCTTGGCCTGGAGGCGATGGTCAAGGGTTGGGGTTTCGAGGGTTTCTCGTTCGACTGGCTCGTCGATCCGAACATGGCCATTTACACCGTCGTGATCGCAGCCCTTTGGCAGAGTTCGGGGTTCGTGATGGCGCTGTTTCTCGCCGGACTGAGATCGGTGGACGGCGAGATCATCAAGGCCGCACAGGTCGATGGAATACCAACCTGGCGCATCTACACGGCAATCATCATTCCGTCGATGGCGCCGATCTTCCTGTCCGCATTCATCGTGCTGGCACACCTGGCAATCAAGAGTTTTGACCTCGTGATTGCACTGACAGGCGGCGGTCCGGGTTTCGCCACGGATCTTCCCGCGACCTACATGTACGCGATGGCGTTTTCACGCGGCGACATCGGGCAGGCGGCGAGTTCCGCCATGGTCATGATGGCCGTCGTCTTCGCCATTGTCGTACCTTATCTCTATTCTGAATTGAGGTCCCAAAAGGATGGCTGATCTTGTGACCTCACCGGCCCGCGGGCAAAGCCAGGCTATCAGGGTTCTCCTTCGATGGGGCCTTTATCTCGCCCTCGGGTTCTTCGTGTTGATTTATCTCATGCCGCTTTTCGTGATGATCACGACATCGCTGAAAAGCCTTGAGGAAATCCGCACCGGCGACCTTGTCGCCTTGCCGCGCGAAGTAACCTTTGACGCCTGGTTGACCGCATGGTCCGGCGCCTGCACGGGCATAAAATGCGAAGGCGTGAAACCCTATTTCTGGAACTCCGTCCTGATTGCGGTTCCTGCCGTGGCAATCTCAACGCTTGTTGGCGCAATAAACGGCTATGTCGTCGCCCAATGGCGATTTCGCGGGGCGAACATCATTTTCGCGCTCATGCTCTTCGGTTGCTTTATCCCCTTTCAGGTCGTGCTGCTTCCGATGGCACGCGTCCTGGGTATCATGGGGATTGCGGGGACCATCCAGGGCCTGATCTTTGTCCACGTCGTCTACGGCCTCGGGTTCACGACCCTGTTCTTTCGCAATTACTATGTCACGATACCAGTCGAACTTACCAAGGCCGCCAAGGTCGACGGGGCAGGTTTCTTCCGGATACTGTGGTCGATATTCTTCCCGCTCTCACTGCCGATCATCGTTGTGACCGTCATCTGGCAATTCACCCAGATCTGGAACGATTTCCTGTTCGGCGTGTCGTTCAGCCAGGCCGGAACTCAACCCGTAACCGTGGCCCTCAACAACATCGTGAATTCGACCACCGGGGTCAAAGAATACAACGTCGACATGGCGGCCGCGATCATTGCCGCCTTTCCGACGCTGCTCGTTTACGTCGTAGCCGGCAAGTATTTCATACGCGGTTTGACCGCCGGATCTGTGAAAGGATAATTCCGATGGCTCCGATACTTGAAATCCAGAATCTCTGCAAGAATTACGGGTCATTGGAGATTTTGAAAGACATCAACGTGTCGATTGACTCCGGTGACTTCCTGGTCCTTGTCGGTCCTTCCGGTTGTGGCAAGTCCACCCTTTTGAACTGTATTGCCGGCCTGGAGCCGATTTCGGGCGGGAAGCTGAGCATTGGCGGTCAGGACATGACAAATGTCAGCCCAAAGGACCGCAACATTGCGATGGTGTTTCAGTCATACGCACTCTATCCAACGATGAGTGTTGCGAAAAACATCACCTTCGGCATGAAGGTTCGAGGGGTCGATCAGTCGACGCAGGAAGCAAAGCTTGCACAGGTTGCGCAGCAGCTCCAGATCGAGCCATTGCTTAACCGCCGGCCCGGCCAGCTTTCCGGGGGACAACGGCAGCGTGTCGCCATGGGTCGCGCGCTGGTTCGGGATCCCAAGCTGTTTCTGTTCGATGAGCCGCTTTCAAACCTCGACGCGAAGCTCCGTGTCGAGATGCGGACCGAGATCAAGGCGCTACACCAAAACCTGGGTGCATCCATGGTTTACGTCACGCACGACCAGATCGAGGCGATGACGCTGGCCACCAAGATCGTTGTCATGAAAGGCGGGGAAATCCAGCAGATTGGAACGTCATCCGAAATCTACAATCGGCCCGCAAACCTGTTCGTGGCGGACTTCATGGGCAGTCCCGCGATGAACCTGATACCGGCCAAGACGCGGTCGAACGGCGATGGCACGAATGTCGAGATTCTGCGCAAGGACGGGGAACCAATTGTCCTGACAGACCAGGTAAATCGCGATTTGCCGAGCGATGTTATCCTTGGTGTGCGCCCTGAGGACATCGCGGATCCGGAAATGCGTGGAGGAAGCAACATTCAGGCGGCGGAATGCATTATCGACATCGTGGAACCCACCGGCGCAGACACCTTTGTCGTCATGCAGCTGGGCGGCAAGAGCGTCACGGCGCGATTGCATTCGGAAACGACCGCCCGACCCGGCAAGACCCAAAAACTGGTCTTCGATCTTGGCAAGGTTTCATATTTCGCGCCTGACACAGGATTGCGCCTGAACTAGCCGATAGGTCTTGCCACGAACTTGGTCGTACGAATTCCCGCCTGGCGCCCGCCCATCCTGGACCCTTGATTGAACGAACAATCCGGTTTGCCCGGAACGAAGGAAGAAAACCCATGCGATGCGATGTCGTCGAGCGTTTCGAGGGGCGTCAGCATTCACTCTCGGGAAAGGTTTCGGGCAGGGGGTCGGGGCGCCGGCAGGTGCTCTCGATATCGACGAACCGCGCCCCGGCGGCAGAGGCCAGCATGGCTTCCATGACCTCGGTGACGTGGAATGCAAGCGCGGCGCTGGCGCGTGGCGTGCGTCCGTCACGTACAGCGTATGCCATCTCCAGGAGCCCGACGCCGCGCGCATCATGATTGAAGCCGTGGGTGTTTTCGGCCACCCGCCAGTGGGCAGGCGCCCGCGGCCGGGGCCGCATCGTCCAGCGCGATTCCGCCCTCGTGCGGTACCACACCGGGCCCTGGAACACGTTCGCGCCGTCACAGGGATCCGGATCGGGGATGCAGATCGTGCCCTCTTCGCCGTAGACCTCGAACCGCGGCGTCTCGCTTTCCCAAACGTCGAAGCTTACCATCATCTGGCCTGTCACGCCGTTCTCGAATTCGAACATCGACAGGCAATGGGTATCGACCTCGACCGGCATCATTTCGCCACTGCGCGGCCCGTTCTCGATCATCCGTTCCAGGAAGGTGCGCCGGCCGAGACCGGCCACGCGGGCAATCGGGCCGAGGAGAAAGACCATGGCCGCCAGGTAATATGGCCCGAGGTCAAGGAGAGGCCCACCTCCCCTTTGATAGTAGTAGTCGGGGTTCGGGTGATGCCGTTCCACCCCGTGGGTCGGGGCGAAGGCCGCAACCCCGGTGGGATGGCCGATCACCCCGCTGTCGAGCAGTGCACGCACCGTCTGCCAGCGCCCGCCGAGGAAGGTGTCGGGCGCATTTCCCACCACCAGGCCCTTCTCCGCCGCCAGCGCCAGCACCCGGCGGCCGTCGTCGAGGTCGGTAACGAAGGGCTTTTCAGAGTAGACATGCTTGCCGGCTTGGAGCGCGGCCAGCGTGATCCCGGCATGCGCCGCCGGGGTGGTCAGGTTCAGCACGGTGTCGATCTCGGGACAGGCAATGATCTCCGCGGGAGCCATGACCCGCGGTACGCCGAAAGCTTCGGCTCGCGCCCGGCTTTCCTCCGGATCGAGACTGCCGCAGGCGACAATCTCGACTTCGTCGAACGACGCACAGTTCGACAGGTAGATGCCGCTGATCCTCCCCGTCCCGACCAGGCCGACGCGAAGTGGTTGCATCCCGCACCCCTACCCGAAGACGTCTTCGAAAATACCGATGCGCCGCCGAAACCGCCCCCGAAATGCCCGTTACCTCACCAGGAACAGTGATATCCCCGGAAACGCCACCAGGATGGCGAGAATGATCGCCTGCAGCACGATGAACGGGCCGAACGACCGGTAGATCGTGACAAGGTCGATCTCCGGAGGGACCACCGATTTCAGGTAGAAGGCGGCCGAACCGAAAGGAGGCGTCAGGAACGCAATCTGCATGTTCACGCTGAACAGGATGCCGAACCAGATCGGATCATAGCCGAGCCGGGTAACGATCGGGATGAACACCGGCATCGTCAGGAGCACGATCCCGATCCAGTCCATGAACATGCCCAGGATGAAGAAGATCGCCATCATCACCAGGATGATCACGATCGGCGCCACGTCGAGCCCGAGGATCGCATTGGCCACGAACCTGTTCCCGCCGCTGAGGCTGAACGCCCCCGCAAGGACCGTGGCGCCAAACGTCACCCACAGGATCGTGCCGACCGACCGGAAGGTCTGCTCGAGGCCCTGGAGCACCATCGGCGTGTTGAGCTCGCGCCGCACGAAGATCAGGATGACCGTCGCGACGACGCCCATGGCCGCGGCTTCGGTGATGCCGGTGACGCCGCCGTAGATCGACCCGAGAACAAGGTCCACGACCACGAGCGGCGGCAGCAGGCCCTTGGCGATCGGGTAGCTGTCCCTGTTGCGCAGCCAGACGATCAGGAACAGCGCCACCAGCGCGCTCGAAAAAATGAACGCGGCAACCTGGTTGACGCCCTCCGCTCCCATGCCACGGGCAGCGAAGGCAAAAACCAACCCGACGAAAAAGGGAAACAGGTTCAGGAACAACTCGGGAAGCGCCCGCGTCTCGGGAGCCTCGTCGGTCGAATCGGTCTCGGAGGGAAGCGGCGCAAGTGCGGGGTTCAGGCGCGTCCGGACAATGATGTACAGCACATAGGTTCCCGCCAGCATGAGGCCGGGAATGAAGGAGGCCGTGAAGAGCTTGGTGATCGATGTCTCGGTGATGAGGCCGTAGATGATCAGCACCACCGAAGGGGGGATCATCGTTCCAAGCGAGCCGCCCGCGCAGATCGTGCCGATGGCAAGGAACTTGTCGTATCCAAGCCGCAGCATCTGGGGCAGCGCCACCAGGCCCAGAAGCACGATCTCGCCTCCGATGATGCCCGACATCGCGGCCATGATCACTGCCATGATCGTCGTCACGATCGCCACACCGCCGCGCATCCGGCCCATGGCGATGTTGAGCGAGTCGTACATGTCCTTGGCAATGCCGGAGCGTTCCAGCAGCGAGGCCATGACAATGAAGAAGGGCACCGCAATGATCGCGTGGGTGATGACGAGGTCGTAGACCCGCTGCATGACGAGGCCCAGACCGGGCTCGCCGAAGTTGAGCCAGATGACGACCGCGCCCAGGAAACCGGTCGCAAAACCCAGCGGAACCCCGGCGACCAGGAGCACGAAAATGCCCGCCAGCAGAAGCAGCGACATCGTGCCGACCCCGAGGTCGGCGCGGTAGTCCGTGAACAGGAACAGCGGGGTCAGTGCGACCAGCGCGGCCACGACAAAGATCGTGACCGGCAGGACAGGGGATCTCCTCATTGGTCCCGCTCCGCGTCCGAACCGCCGGCGTCGCGACTCCGGCCCATCCCCATCCAGTCAACCAGAAGGTTGTTCAGGGCCATGCCCGCAACCAGGAGCGTGACAATGATCACCAGCGGCTTGATCGTGGCAGGGATCGGAGGGTCGAAGACCGTTCCGAACCGCTCCCAGGTAATGAACGCCTCCCAGGCGACGTCGTAGCCGCCAACAAGCATCAGCACCGCGTAGACCACGACAACGAACAGCGCCACGTAGTCGAAGATCAGGCGGGTTCGTCGCGACACGACGTCATAGACGGCAGTGATCCGGATGTGCGAACGGCGCTGCATCGTGTAGGCGCCCGCAACCATGTAGATCATCGCCCCGAGCCAGAGCGTCATCTCGTTGACCCAGAGCGTGGGGCTGGCGAAGATGTAGCGCATGAACACCTCGTAGAAGGTGATCGCCACACCGAACAGGATCAGGAACATCGCGATCCGGGATATCACCGTGACGACCCGGTCGACCACGGTCACCCTCTCGTTGTCCGGCCGTGCGGTTACGAAGGCCCGGATGCCGCCAATCACGCCGCGGCCCTCCACCAGCTCCTTCGTGTGCTGGTCCATGGAACTCCTCCCCTGGGCAGCAGGATACAGTCATGCTCGGAAAACAAAAGGGCCGGGCCTCTCGAGGCCCGGCCCGGGGGAGGATCAGTTCACGAGACCGATCTTCTTCATGTAGGCGAGGTGGCTATCGAGAACAGCCTGGGCTGCCGGGGACTTGGCCCCCCAGTCCGCCCAGCGGCTTTGCGCAAACTCGCGGAACGCCTTGCGATCCTCGGTCGACCAGTCATGCAGCGTGACACCCTGTTCCGTCAGGGCCACCGCGGCTTCGCCGTCGCGAACTGCAGTGGTCAGTGCAAGGTCAAGCGCAATCCCCTTGAGCGCCAGCTCGATGGCCTTCCGCTGGCCTTCGGTCAACTTGCCCCAGGCATTCTTGTTGCACGACAGCTGCTCGGCCGGCATCGAGTGGAAGCCCGGGAACGTCGCATGGCTCGCAACGTCAAACAACCCGAGCGCGACGTTGGTGTTCAGGGTCGACGCGTCCGCACCATCGACAATGCCGGTACGCAGCGCGTTCGGGACCTCGCCGAAGTCCATGACCACCGGCTTGGCACCGAAGGAAGAAAAGATCTCCGTCTCGAGGCCCGGCGGAGAACGGAACTTCCAGTCCTTCAGGTCGTCAAAGCCGGCAAGCGGCGCCGTCGAGCTCAGCGACTCGTGGCCCTGCAGCCAGAAGCCAATCACGTGCATTTCCTGCGGACCGTAAAGGTGCTCCTGCACCACTTCCCGGCCGCCCTCATGGTAGAACCAGGTCAGGAACTGGTACGGCGTGTCGTAGCCGCCCATGATGTCGCCTGCCAGCTGCCATCCGGCGTCCTTGCCGACGTTGCCGGTGATGCCGCCCATGTCGCAGTCCAGGATGCCCTGGGACGCGGCGCTCATGACTTCGTTCTGCGCAACCACCTCGGACGAGTAGTGCATCTGGATCTCCAGGGAGCCACCGGACATCGTCTCGACGTCGCTGATGAACTTCTGGATGAGTTTTCCGGGCGTGGTCTCCGCGCCGAAATGCGTCTGGATCCGCAGCTTCTCCTGCGCCAGCACGCCACTTGATGTCACTGCAATCGCCGCGGCGCCCGCAAGGACCTTCGTCAGGGTTCTCATGTTTTTTCCTCCTTGGTCTTCAATGAAATACTGGCCGGCCGCCCACGCTCGAGGTGACCGGGACAGGAATCCGAAGTCGATTCTCGCGGGATATATAGCCTGAAAGATATCTAGTAAATGTCTGACGTTTCGAGTTTTGTCTGTTGCGCAAGCCACCGCACATGCGCGTGGTGGTTTTTCAAACAGGTGCGCTCCTATCGTGGATCATTCGGTTCAATATGTCATCGGCAATAGACACCGGCTAGGCTTGAAGGGAATCCGGGAGGTAAGCTGATTCAGATAATCGTCATGGCCGACGCTGACATCGAGCAGTGTTGCGTGAAAGCTCCTGTCCGTTGAGACAACCGAGGCAGTATTCATGCAGCCGTGTTCTTGCCCTTTGATCGTCGTGACATGATCTGCCCGGATGGCGTGCGCCGATACCGCTGGTTCCGGCTGTTCGGCATTTCGGGAAGCGTCATTTCAACCAGGCCGGCCTCGAGGGCAGGCCGCAGGTAAGCCGAGATGAAGTGAGGCCGGTGGGCCAGTCCCAAGGCGGCCTGCAATTCGGCTCGACTCAGTTCCCCGTCAAGGGCATTGATCAATTGCTTGACATGGCGGGTAACTTGTTCGGCATCTTGTTCGGTATCTTGTTCGGTTTCCAGTCCGGGTTGTTCCGGGCACGCTCGTTCATGTACCGGGAGACGGACCAGGAACCAGGTGCGATCCTCGTCACTCTCAAAGGCCGGAGCCGGCGAGCCGTTTTCCCGCATGGCTCTCAATATCTTCGGAATTCCCGTGGATCGGCCTTCGGCGAGGTCGAGTTCCTTGAGGAACTCGCCAATGCGGCGATTACGGTAACGTCGACTGATCGCCTGACCCGTCCGTAGATCCTCCATGCGGATCGACCTGTCCGCGCCGGGAAAGCTCAGGATTGTCAATTCCTGTGGCGTGATACGCACCTCGACCGGTTCCCGCACCTCGTACGAGCGGTGATAGACGGCGTTGACCAGGGCCTCTTCGACCGCGGGGAGAGGGAAATTCCGGAAACGCTCGGCCTGGGGTCGATCCGGATGCTTGACGATGGTTTCTTTCAGGAAGTTCCGGTCGATGTAATCGATGGCATCACGCAGGATCGTCGATATGGGCCCCCGGAATACCTTTTCCTCGAAGCGGTCACCGCCTGCGCCTTCGGGGAACCACACGACGTCGATCTGGGTTGCGGGGAAAAAGCGATGGGGCTCCTCGTTGAAAAACAGCAACCCGACATTTTTGGGAAATGAAGCCTCGGATGGCCCGCCGACAATGTTCATGCGCCGGCCCAACGCTCGCGCCGAGAGAGCCTGTTCCCCTGCAAGGTCGCTGCCCACATCGCGAAGAAACGTTTGAATCAACCGAAGCGACAGGTCGTCCAGAGACGCAGTTTGGTGGTATCGATCGTCAAATGGAACGGTCGCGGCGAGGCCGAGAAGCTCGCGTTCATCAGCGTCTCTGGCACGGACGGTGCTGCTGTGCTTGCGAATGAAATAAGCCCACTGCGGTCGGGATCCCTTGGCAAGATCGACTTTGGCCTTGTAGGGGCGCGTTTCGCCACCTGGCGCCCAAAGCACCAGAATGGTTCGGCCGTTGACGTCATAGGTGGCCGTGATGGGATGGTATCGGGGTTGTATGGCGGAATGTCCGAGTTGCAGCAACTCCTGCTGCATGGCGTCGATTCGATCAGCGTCCATTCCTTTTGGAGGGAGTTGTGGGCGCCCATCGAGTCCTTCGACACCGAGCACGACGTAGCCGCCGCCGAGGTTGTGGAAATCGTTGGCGAAAGCGCAGATCGTGTGCAACACGCTTCGCGGATTCCAACCCGCCTTGTACTCTATCCGCTCGCCTTCAATTGCACGCTGGCTAAGCAGATGATCAATGGCGATTGGCAGTTTTCCGGTCATGCGGCCACGGCAACACAAGAAAGCTTCCGAGGGATGATCCTGGCGCGGGATCGCTCCTGCCCTTCGGTCTTGATCCGTTCAAGAAGCACGGACGAATGCTCATCATCCGGATTCCGTGCGGCGATCCAACCGGAAACGGCTTGCGCCAGAATCGATTGGCGAAGTGCCTCGATCTTGTGCAGCTGCTTTTCGATCTCGTTTTCGAGGCGTTCGAGTATCGAATGGATCGCGGACAGCCTTTTCAACGACCAACTCCAATTCAACCGGCACATGCAACGGGACAATCAACGACTGAATCACACGGGAAATGACGCCAATGACGCCGCTTGTCGACGTGGCCATGCGCTCAATATGAGCCCGCAACGAACGGCTTGGCAAGCACGCAATAGAAAAAGTAAGGTAACTACTCACCCCTTTTGATCACTTTCGGTTTTTCGTTGTTGACAACATAGGTTTGACGTCCTATCGAGGCTGCGTCCGGTTTTGACGCGGGGTTGGTTCGGTCGATGGCAATGTGGTTTGGTTCGAAGGGGACCTCTGGTCTTTGCCAGGCGATTGTAGCGTCCCAGCCGCCGCACGATGTGTATATCGAGCCATTTCTTGGGGGCGGCGCGATCATGAAGCGGAAGCTTCCCGCACAGCGCAACATCGGCATCGATCTTGATCAGCGCGCCATTGACGGCTTCACCTGCGACTACCCGGTAGAGTTGCACCAAGGGTGCGCATTCAGTTTCCTTGAAGCCTTCCCCTTCCAGGGCCGTGAACTGGTTTACTGCGATCCACCCTACCTTCAGGCAACCCGGCGCTCCGAACGCCGGTACCGTCACGATCTTGACGACGCGTCGCATGTGGCGCTGCTGGACTTGCTGAAGTCGCTGGACTGCCAGGTCATGATCTCCGGCTACCCGAGCCGGCTCTACGAGACCCATCTTGCCGACTGGCGGTCCCTGTCGCTGCAGGTCAACAACCATGCGGCGGTGGTCACCGAGTCGATCTGGTTCAACTTCGCGCCCGACCGGGTTCACTGGGCCCGGTTTGCCGGGCGGAACTTCACCCATCGCCAGACGGTCAAGCGCAAGGCCGAGAACTGGGCGCGGCGCTATGCGGCGATGCCCCCGGGCGAGCGCCTGGCGGTGCTGGCCGCGGTCATGGCGGTCGAGGACGGGTCATGGCGACGGTGAACGGGAAGTCGCTGCGCGACGAGTTCGAGGCCGCGCGGGCCGACGTCGAGGCCCTGCGTGCGGCCGGCAAGCTGTCCGGCGAAGTCGACGCCGTAATCCGGGTCCTGATGACCCTGCTGAGCATCCTGATCTCCATCCTGCTGGAAAAGACCACCCCGAAAACCAGCAAGAACTCCGGCATCCCTCCATCGCAGATGGATGACAAGGACGAGACCGCGGCGCGTTCCAGGCGCAGAGCCAGAGCGAAGGAACCAGGCGATGAGACCGGAGCCAATCTCCGGAAAGTCACCACCAGTGAGACGATCACCGTCGAGACCTGCGAAGCCTGCGGCGCCGACCTGTCCGGCGTCACGCCCACGGCACACGAACGGCGCATCAGCTTCGATATCATCTTCGAGGTCGTCGAGCACAAGGTCGATGCCGAGATCAAGGACTGCCCCGAGTGCCGGGCCCGAACCAGGGGACAGTTCCCCGACACCATGCCGGGGCCGCGGCAATACGGCGTCGGCTTCATGGCCTTCATCATCAACCTGCTGGTCGCCCACATGCTCTCGCTACGGCGCACCGTCGCGCTGGTGCAGGCGATCTCCGGCCTCAGGATATCCGAAGCCACCTGCCTCAATTACATCCGGCGCCTCCATGATGCGCTCGAAGCGTGGGAACAGGCCGCCATCGAACGCCTGCTGACGCGCCCGGCCCTGCATGCCGACGAAACCGGCATGCGGGTCGATGGGAAGAACCACTGGCTGCATATCATCACCGACGGATCGCTGACCCTGAAGTTCCTGCATCGAAAGCGCGGGGCGGAAGCGATCGATGACATCGGCATCATTCCCCGCTTCACCGGCACACTGATCCACGACTGCTGGGCGTCATACTTCTCCTACGACAAATGCAGGCACGGCCTCTGTGGCGCTCATTTGCTGCGTGAACTGGCTTTCATTATCGAGTCCAACGGTTACCGCTGGGCACGCCTGATGAAGAAACTGCTGTGCGAGGCCTGCCACAGGGTCAACACAAGCGAAACCAGGACCCTGAGCGAGGCCGAATACCGCGCCATCCGCAAGCGATACCGAACCATCCTCACACGGGGAGCCGGGGAACTGCCCGAAATCCCCAAGCGCAAGAAAGGCCAGCGCGGACGCATCGCAAAGTCCGATGCCCACAACCTGCACGAGCGGCTCAAGAAACACGAAGACGCCGTGCTGCGCTTCATACACGACCCCGATGTCAGCTTTACGAACAATGCGGGAGAAAGGGGCCTCAGGATGGCAAAGGTCAAGATGAAGGTCTCCGGATGCTTCCGAACCCGCGTCTATGCCGAGTACTGGTGCCGAATCTCAAGTTACCTGCAATCAATGGCTGCGATGGGTTACAATCCACTCGTCGCCATCCAGATCGCGCTCGCAGGACGGGCCGCTGAGATGGTCAGGTAAACACAGAACCCCGATCTCAATCGTGAACGGGTGAGTAGTTACAAAGTAAGCTAAAATCTTGGGCCGGAACGAAATCGGATCGGAAAGCCAGAGAAGACGAACTGTTCATCTGCTTCGGATTTGATCGGGCGCTTCGCAATAATGGCGGTGCTTCCTTTCAACCGAAATACCAAGATGCCGCCCTCTTCACGAGGTCCTCTTGCCCTTCGCAACGAAGGCATTGACCGGAAACATTTCTCTATTGATCACCAATCCGGGGCGTTGCCTCCAGGAGTGGCTTCCGAACCCTTGCGAAGGACCGGGCCGTTACCCCTTGACGGCGCCCGCTGTCAGTCCGGACACGATCTGCCTTTGGAACACGAGCACGAGGAAGAAAAGCGGCGCCGTGATGGACACCGCGGCAGCGATTGCCTGGACTTCGTCCGATGCCGTGGTCTCGCGGTTGAACATGTTCGCGATGGCGGGGACCATCGTCATGTTCTGTGCGTCCAGGAGGAGCGACGTCACCAGGAAGTCATTGTATGCGAGGAGAAAACTGAAAAGCCCCGTGGTGATGACGCCCGGCCACATGACCGGGACGATGACGCGCCGAAATGCGCCGAAATGCGAACAACCGTCCACCCGGGCCGCCTCGTCGAGCTCGGGTGGAATGTTCTGGAAGAACGACCTCAGCATCCATATCGTGAACGGCTGGTTGATGGCCACGAGCACCGCGATGATCGCCCAGGGCTTGCCGTAGAGCGTCGGGGCCGCTTCGCCGAAAATCGGCGCAAGCCATTCGGAAGAGGTAATGAAGTAGGGCAGGTAGCCCGAAACAAGCACGGAATGCGGAAGCGCCCGAAACACCAAGGCAACGACAAGCAGCCAGAATGCGATCAGTGAGTCGGAACGCGCGAGGCCGTATCCCGCCAGCGTTCCGACCGTGAGCGAAACGGTGACCACGCCAGTCGTCACGATCATTGAATTCGCGAAATTGCGGGTGAACCCGCGGTCGATCCAGACAGCCTCGTAGTGCTCCGTCGTCAAGCCAACGATGTTCGCTCCAAGGGGGCCCGCAACCGGGTTGATGACGCCCATTACGGCTGGTAGCGCCACGACGAAAACCAGGATCGTCACCAGCACATAAACGCAGCCGCCGACCAGCCAGCCGAGGGTCGTGTTCCCGGTGGGCGAAAACTCGTCGACCTTCCGTGGCAGCCAGCGAATGGCCTGGCGAACCAGGATCCAGGCGACGGCCACGCCGACGACCAAATCCAGTAACGAGAGACCGCCGGTCGTCTCCCGCGTGTGTGGGCCGAGGATCACGCGGAAGGGATTGGAATCAAAGGCGTCAAACGGCGTCTTGAAACTCATGAATCCGATCCAGAGGATCGGGAAGGCCGCGACGAAGCACCAGAACCCCAGGAATCCGTTTGACAGGATCTTGAGGCTGATCGGCTGGCGAAGTGCTGGATTAGACAAGCGTTGACCCGCCGCCTTGCTCGCGCCAGACGCGGCGAAGTGGTGGACCGAGCAGAACCGCAATTCCGATCATCGTCAGGATCGCACTTGCGGACGCCCGGCTGATCGCGCGCGCACCGGTTCCGTCCTGCAGGAGGAATTCGTACGTGAGCCACTGGAGCGAAATGACATGGGCGGACGACGAGAAGCCAACGATTTCCTCGAAGACCCTGTAGGCATCCATCAGGTGGATCAGCGTCAGGAAGATGACGAGCGGCATCAGGTGCGGGACGATCACGTACCGCAGCCTTTGCCAGCGAGTCGCCCCGTCAATGATTGCCGCCTCGACCGCATCATTGTTGACGGTCTGCAAACCCGCATAGAAAACCACGAAGGCAAACGGCGCCACGTGCCAGACCCGGTAGATGTACATCATCAGTTCGATCGTCCAGGCCTGGGCGAACATTGCGATGTCCTTCTCAAGCCACCACTCGAGCCCCGCCGTCAGAATCCCGTCGCCGATGAAGAGCCATCGGATCGACAGGGCGCCAATCACCGGCGTGATTATGAAGGGCAGCAATGACACGAAAATCACCGGCCCCTTGATCCTCTGCAAGGTGTTGTTCACCGCAAGCGCGATCAGGAGCCCGGTTCCCAGCACCAGTGGCAAGGTCAGGATGGTAAAGAAAAGCGTGAACCGCAGCGCCGACCAGAACCTGATATTCATGAGTTCGTGCCAGCTGCCGGCCTTCAGCGCCGCCTTCAGCTTCCCGGGCTCCAGCACGTTCCGGTAGCTCTGGAATCCAACGAACGTGGTCTCGGTCAGGATCTTCCCGGATTCGTCCAGGATCGGGCGGGTTTTCAGGTCCGTCGTGCAAACGGAACCGAGAAGACCGGGTGTGCAGGTCTCGACCTCGACCCGTTCGTATACCGGCTGGGTGACGTGAAAACTCTGCCAAAGCACGGACAGGAGCGGAGCCGCAATGAAAAGAACCATCATGAAAACCGATGGCCCGACGAACATCACGAACGTCTTGTTTTTCATTCGCCTCGCCCTGGAAGCTTGCGCGGGCGCCCCGGATCAGGCGGGGTGCCCGTTATGGTGAGAACAGGCCCTGTTACAACAGGCCCTTTTCCGTGGCATCTGAGACATAGGCCGCCTCGATGTCGGCGAGGGTTGTCGCCGCATCCTTGTCACCGGTCATGAATGCGGCAAGCCCGGTGCCCAGTGCGCCATGCATCGATCCGATGTACTTGTTCATCGGATAGGCCACCGCATCGCCGCCCGCCGTCGCAAAGGCGCCTTGCGCGGCGTCGCCCGGAACGAAGCCCGGTGCAAGCCAGATGGCGTCGTCGTTGTTTTCCTTGATGATCTCCTCGCTCATCGACGCGACGATCAGCTTGAAGGCCGCTTCGGCTTCTTCGTCACTGATGTTCTTGGCGACGGCCCAGCCATCCCACCAGATCGTGGATGCAATCCGCTCGGACCCGCGCAGGCCGGCGGCCATGACGACCTTGCCGGACACCGACGATTCAGCGGGATCGTTGACCGCGCCCGCGCGGCTTGCCCAGAGGTTTGCCATTGCGATCTTGCCCTGCTGCATCTGCTTGGTGACGAAGGTCGTGTCGGATACCAGGTATTCCGGGTCCATCAGCGTGGCGAGCTCTGCCATCCGCTCCAGGACCGCAAGACCCTTGTCGTTGTTGATCGACGGGGTCCAGTCGTCATTGAAAAAATCGCCGCCTTCGCCGAGGTAGTGGTTGACGAAGACGAATGCGAGATTCCAGCCATCCTTGGTATAATGGCCGATCGGATAGTCGACCACGCCGGCCGCCTGTATCTGTTCTGCCGCGGAAATGTACTCATCCCACGTCGCCGGGACGGCGATCCCAAGATCGCTCAGGATGTCCTTGCGATACATCAGGTGCTGGGTATTCGCGAAGGCGGCAATCGCCATGATCCTGCCGTCAATCCTGATGAACTGGTTTTCGTTCAGCGAGCCGCCATGCGCCGCGATCAGGTCGTCGAGCGGGCGAAGAAGGTCAGCGTCGATCATCGGGACCGATGTCGAGTTCGTCAGCGACGTCATCGAATAGAGCGATGGATTGGCCGAAAACGCATCGACGATCTTCAAACGATGATCCTTGTCCAGTTCACTCTCGACATTGCCACACGCCTGCATCGCGGCCGTCATGATCTCATAGGCCGGAAAGGCGTTCGAGATGGTCTTGACGGGAACGTCGTTGTGGCAATGCGCGGCCGCGAAATTGGCGGTGACAGACAGAGCACCCGCCAACAGAATGGTTTTGATTTTCATATTGGACCTCCCTTTGTCCTGATTGTGCCCATGGGGCATCACGTGAGCATCGCGATCACATCGTCCGTTGTCCGGACATCTCCGAAGCTCTGATAGAATGACGTCAATCCCGCAAGATGGTCGTCGTCGTAACGGGCCGCATTGGCGTCCTCGACCATCACCACCTTGTAGTCCAGCATCATCGCATCCCTTGCCGTGCTTTCGCTGCACATGTTCGTTGCCGTTCCTGCCACGATCAGGTTTTCGACTCCCAGGCCCTGCAGGATGTCCTGCAGGTCGGATGCACCGATTATGAAAGGCGAAAACCGTTTCTTCGTAACGATCCGGTCCTCGTCCTGCACATCGAGATCGGGATAGAGTTCATAACCGGCATTGCCGGGGGACAGCTTGGCCAGGTGGTTCTGCGCCTTGGCACTGGTGAAGAAATAGTCGTGGTAGAGCTGCCACTGGCTTGGTGCGCCTTCTTCTTCGGCACAGCGCATGATCACCCAGATCACCGGTACGCCCTTTTCACGGCAGACCGCGGCAATCCGGTTGATGTTGGGTACGATGGAAATCGCCGTATCGACCTCTGCAACGTAGAAATTCTGCATGTCGATGACCAGGAACGCAGTCTTTGCCGCCTCGAATTCATCGAAGACTTCCAACTTGCCACGCTTGGCCATGATCCGCTCGATCACGTAGTCCGGTATCTTCACGTTGTGCGGCATCTTCCCCCCCGACTCACGAATTCGCTGCCCTCTATGGTCCCACTAGCGTTTCAAATCAACAGCTTTTGAATCATCCGCGTCCCCAACGCATGTCTCCGAGGATCTCACGGGCAGCATTGTGGCCGGGTACGGCCGAAACGGCCCCGCCAGGATGGGTCGAGGCCCCGCACTGGTAAAGCCCCCGGATCGGCGAGCGGTAATCTGCGTACCCGGGCACCGGCCGCATGAAGAATATCTGGTCCAGCGTCAGTTCTCCGTGCTGGCTGTTTCCGCCCGGCAGGTTGATGTCCGCCTCGATATCCCTTGGCGTAAGCAGGCGATAATCGATGACGCTATCGGAAAAACCAGGCGCGAACCGCTCCATGACGGAAAACGCGTTCTCGACCAGTTGCGGCCCTTCGCGATCCCAATCGGAGTTGCGCAGTTCACAGGGCGTCACGCCGCCCTGAAAAACGACCACGTGCTTGTCTTCGGGCGCCAGGGTCGGATCGGCGTAACTCGGCACGTTCGGGCTGAGGAAGGGCTCGGCGGAGTACCACCCGAACTTCGCATCGTGGAACGCCTGCTCGAGAAACTCCGGCGTCGGGCAGATGTGCGCATAGGCCGGGTATTCAACGCCGGTCTTGTCTGTCGAGAATCCACTGTACCGAGGCAACCGGTCGACGGCGCACAGCAACTTGAAGCTCATGCCGCGCGATCGAAAGCCCTTGATGTCATCCACGAATTCTTCCGGCAGGTGCCTGGAATCGACCATGTCGAGAAAAGTCCGCTTGGCATTCGCGTTGGAGACGACTCGCGACGCCAGCAACTCCTCTCCCGATCTCAGGCGCACGCCCTTTGCCCGACCGTCCCGGACAAGAACTTCATCCACCCACGCGTCACAGCGCACTTCCATTCCATGCGCCTCGCCGCTCGCCTTCAGCGCCTCGGCGATCGCGCCCATGCCGCCCTTGCAGAAGCTCATTCCGGTCTGCCCGATCAGATGCGTGACCAGGTAAAAGGCGGTGCCAGGACTGTAGGGTCCGACGTTGCCGCCGATCGTCGCCCAAAACATGAACTTGGCCTTGACCAGGTCGTTTTCGAACCACTGCCCCACGTAGTCATGCGCACTCATCGAGAGCGCGTGCAGCAGGTTGTAGGTTTCCTTCTCCGCGTTTCGATAGCGCCATGCAAAACGCGCCGTCTTCCAGAGGCCAACCGGATCTTTCCGGAACGGATTGACGGGAGTCTCCAATTGCAGCTTTCGCAGGATCTCGATGGTTGACTGCAGGCGCTCGAAGAACTTCGGGTAGTTGTCGGCGTCAGATTGCGAGAATCGCGCGATCTGTTCTCGCGTCTTGGCCGGGTCCTTGGAGAAGATGATCCCGTCATCCTCGGTCGGGTTGAAGACATTGGGCTGCGGATAATATTTCAGCCCGAATTTTTTCAGTTCCAGTTCCGCAATCACTTTCGGGTGCAGATGACCCATGATGAAAGAATAGGTCGAGGCCTTGAATCCGGGTGAGAACTCCTCAGTGACGCTGGCTCCTCCCACATAGGGTTTTTGTTCCAGCACCAGGACCTTTTTCCCCGCCCGCGCCAGAAAGGCACCGCAAGCCAGGCCGTTGTGGCCGCCGCCTATGATGATGGCATCATGGCTCATTTGCCCTTGAACTCCGGTTTGCGCTTTTCGAGAAAGGCTTCGAGCCCTTCCTTGCGGTCTTCCGAGAACATGAGGAGCGCGGACAGGTCTCCGCTTTCGGCCAGCGCCTGGTCAAAGGTCTGGTGTCCCGCGCGGTTGATCGCCTGCTTGATCGCCATCACCGCCAGCGGTGCGGACGCGGCGATTTCGCCGGCGATTTCAACGGCCTTTGAAACCGCACCGCCCGCAGGCGTCACGTGGTTCAGCAACCCGAGCGCCAGGGCCTCGTCCGCGCCGACCCGGCGTCCCGTGAAGGCAAGCTCCCGGGCCTTGCGTTCGCCGACGGCATGCGCAAGCGACCAGGCTCCGCCAAGGATGGGAAAAAGCCCGAGCCTTGCCTCGGTCATCCCGAGCTTCGCGGTCTCCGACCCGATGATGAAATCGCAGCGCAGAGCGATCTCCAGCCCGCCACCGACGGCGTAACCCTCGACCGCCGCGATGACCGGCTTGGTAAAGCGCGCAAGAAACCGCATGAATTCATGCCAGACGGACTGGTTATGGCGATATCGGTACTTGTCGAAAGCGGACATGTCGGACGACGCGGTTCCCTTCACGTCTCCACCGGCACAAAAGGCGATCTTGTCGCCGGTCAGCACGATGGCCGCAATGGACCTGTCAAGTTCCCACCTCTCCATCGCCGCCCGCGTCTCCGAGAGCATCGTGTCGGTGAGCGCATTTCGTGCCTCGGGCCGCGCGAACCGGATCACCCCGGCGGCCCCGTCGACAAAGCTTTGGGTTTCAGCCATGGCCGTCACCCTGCAGGATCACCGGCATTCCCCCGACCGCATAGTCGCCGTCCTTGACCTCGTTGACAAAAACCCGCACTTGCCGTGGTTCGGCGCCCAGCACATCGACGACTGCATCCGTCAATCGCGCCATCAACGCGCGCTTCACGTCCGGCTCTCGCCCCTCGATGATGGTAACGCTCACGATCGCCATGTTCGTCCTCTCGTGAATTAGTGAATCACGCCGCCGCCATCGACCCCGAGCGACTGGCCGCTTACGAAACCCGCGTGATCGCTGAGGAAAAATGCGCAGGGTCCCACAAGGTCCTCCGGTTGCTGATCGCGCGAAATGGACCGTGCCGCGGCGATTGCCGGGGCCCGGTCGGCGATCCCGTTACGCGCCAGTACGCCTTCGCTCATCGTCAAACCGGGCGCCACGGTGTTCACGCGGATGTTTTTCGGACCCAACTCCCGAATCAGGGACCGGGTCATGGCGAGAACTGCCCCTTTAGAAGCGTCGTAGTGCAGCATGCCCGGGTATCCGTGAAAAATCCGGTTTGTCGAAATCATGACGACGGACCCGCCTCCTGCGCGCTCCATCGCGGGAACGGCGGCACGCGTACACAGCCAAGGGCCCTTGACATTGACCGCCATGACCCGGTCCCAGAGGTCCGGTTCGATCTCATCATGCATCGCGATCGGAAGGATCGCGAAAAGGGCGGCATTGTTGACCAGACCGTCCAGGCCGCCGAACGCCTCCTCGGTCCGTGCAACCATCGCTTCACAGTCGTCCGGACGGGTTACGTCAACCCGTGCGGATTTCGCCTCCCCACCGGAAGCCCTGATCTTCGCCGCCGCGGGTTCGGGGTCGTCGATGTCGGCCAACACGACCCTGGCGCCCATCGTTGCGAACCCTCCGGCCAGGACCGCGCCGATCCCCTGGGCCGCGCCGGTCACGATTATCCGCTTGCCCTCGAGCATCTTATCCATGGGGAATCACGGTCGTCTTGGTTTCCGTGTAGTTCATCCAGGAATGCGCCCCACCCTCGCGGCCGACGCCCGAGGACTTGTAGCCTCCGAATGGCGCGTTGAGCTCGCGCTGGAAGACCGAGTTCACCATCATGGTACCGGTTCGTACCCCCCTTGCGACTCGCATCGCCCGGCCGATATCCCTGGTCCAGACATATCCGGCCAGTCCGTGTTCGCTGTCGTTGGCCAGCGCAATCGCTTCAGCCTCGTCCGAAAATGTCCGAAACGCGGCAACCGGACCGAAGACCTCTTCTCTCCAGAGCGGGCAGTCGCTCGATGTGACCTCGATGGCGCCCGGCCTTATGAAGAAACCATCTCCGAAACAGTCACCGCCGAAGAGGGTCCGGCCGTTGTCGGGATTGTAGTACGACGCGACCCGGTCCCGGTGCTGGCCGGATATCATCGGTCCGACGTGAACGCCGTCCTCGCGAGGGTTCCCGACATTCAATTCCCGGGCGGCCCCGGAAAACGCCGCCCGGAATTCGTCGGAGATGCCCTCGTGTAAGAGGACGCGCGTGCCGTTGAGGCAGGCTTCGCCGTTGTTGCCGTAAGCCGACATGACCGCACCGCGAACTGCAGCCTGCATGTCCGCATCGTCGAAGACGATGGTGGCGGACTTGCCGCCAAGCTCGGTCACGCACGGCAAATGCCGGCGCGCGGCGGCCTCGGCAACGGCGGCACCGCCGGCATGCCCGCCGGTAAAGGAAATCATGTCTATTCCGCTTGCTTCCGTCAACGCGGCTCCCGTCGTGGCGCCGCGCCCGTTGACGACGTTCAGCACGCCCACGGGCAGCCCGGCGCCCTGGATCAGTTCAGCCAACCGCCGGGTAACCTGCGGCGCCAGTTCCGAAGGCTTCCAAACGACCGAATTGCCCGCCGCCAGCGCGGGCGCCAGTTTCACGGTTGATAGCGCAACCGGCACGTTCCATGGAGTGAACATCGTGCAAACCCCGATTGGCTCCTGCTCCACGATGACCGTGGACCGGGGTGTCTGCGCGTGGACCTGCCCGGTGACCGTCGTCAGGAAATCGGCAAAATAGTCAAACCAGGCCGCGCCAATTTTCAGCTGGCCGCGCACGGCCGCGGGGACGATTCCGACTTCCGCGATTTGCAGTTCGGTAATTTCGTCCACGGCTTCGCGTATGGCCGATGCCGCACGCCTGAGCACCTTTTGCCGTTCCAGGATCGTCGCCCGTGACCAGGCGCCGGCATCGAAGGCGCGCCTGGCGGCATCGACAGCCTCGCAAACCAGGGATGCGCCCGCCTCGCGAAACGTCGCGATCGGTTTGCCGGTCGAAGGATCGATATCCTCGATCAAGGGCCCGTCGCCTTCGACGTCCCGTCCGCCGATCAGGTTCAGGATTTCTTTCATTCAGTCTTGTCCGCAATGACCAGGTCGACACCGAAGGCGCCTTCCTGCGCCACGATCAAGGGGTTGACTTCCAGCGACGGCAATCCCGGTGCAGCGGACGCGAGGCCCCTGACTGCCTCCAGGAGCGCGCTCCGGTCCAACGAGGGCGCACCGCGCCAGCCGTCCAGCATCCTGGACATCCTGACGGAGCCAAGCATCAGTTCCGCATCCCTCTCCGAAATCGGTGACTTGAGATAACCGAGATCGTCGAAGAGTTCGCACATCGTACCCCCGGATCCCAACAGGACCAGTGGCCCGAAATGCGGGTCGCGCCGAACGCCGAGCAGGAACTCGGCTCCATGCACCATCGCCTGGGCGATGATGGACAGGCCGGGAAACCGGGCCCCGTGTTCCGCAACCTTGGCCGACATGTCATCGAAGGCTCGGCGGACATCCGCTTTCGACCCGAGCCGGAGCCGGACTCCGTCCAGCTCCGTTCGGTGCCTCAAACCGGGCGCGGTCAGCTTGAGCACGATTTCCGAATGTACGTCCAATGCATCCAGTGCATCGGCCTCATCCGAAACCGGGTGGTTGTCGAGCATGGCGATGCCGGCATCGGCCAAAGCATTTGCGACGTCGGCGGTCGCCGGGACTGGCGCTTCCGGCCACCCGGGCGCCTTTGAGAATGCCTTGCCGGCACCGACCAGCTTTGCAACCGACAAGGTCGCGACCGTCGGGTCGTCGAAAACCGCGAGACCCGCCCTGACCAGTTCCCGCCGGTCGCCTCCGTGAAAGTTCCCCGCAATGGCAATCAGCTGGTCAGGGTTGCCGCGCGGCAAATCCAAGAGTCGGGGCAGGATTCCCGTACGCGTGCGGGGGACAAGCGGTACGTGGCTGATGTAGCCGAGCATGGTCGGATGTCCGCGCTTCGTTCCCCATTTCAGGTGGCCGCCGGTGATCGCCATGTTGCTCATCGACGGGGCCGAGATGTCGATCGGATTGCGGTCGTTGACGAAGGAATTTGCCTCTTTCAATTCCCTGAGTTCGCAAGGCGAATACCCGGGCAATTCCAGGCCGCCCGTGGCGGCGGCATCCGAAATCATGACTGCCCCGCCGCCCGATACCGACACCGCGGCGACTTCGTTCGACGCCGGTACCAACCCTGCATTGCACGCCGCAGCAAGATCGATCAGTTCACTGATCGATCCTGCCCGCAGCGCGCCGTACTGGGCAAGCAGATCGCCGACGACGCGATCCTCCACATACATTGCGGCCGTGTGCCCGGCGGCCGCAGCACCCCCGAGCGGAGTCGTTCCCACCTTCAGGATCACCACGGGTTTGCGTGCAGCCCGCGCCAGTTCCAGTGCCTGCAGCAGCTTCAGGCCCCGGCTGGCGTCTTCCATGTAGACGGCGATGGTTTTCGTGGCATCGTCGGCTGCGAAATAGGCAATGGCATCCGCAACATCGATATCTGCCTGGTTTCCGGTCGAAATCCAGTTCGCGATCCCGAGGCCCCGGTCGCGCAACTGGGCGAACATCTGGATGCCCACCGCACCGGACTGGCTCGCAACGGAAAGCGTTCCAATATCAGGCCAGCCGTGGCCGTCGTGATGTTCGGGTGCCGAGGAAAAACTCGCGACGAAGCCCGAAGCCAATGACATGACGCCCATGCAATTCGGACCGATCATCCGCATTCCGAAGGACCTGGCGATGTCCAGGAGCTCCCGCTGGCGAGCGGCGCCATCCGGTCCGGCTTCGGCAAACTGGGCGCCATAGACGATGGCGACCTTCGCGCCTTTCTGCCCCGCCGCGACGAGGTTTTCCCTGACCTTTGGCGCGGGCACCGCGATGACAGCGACATCCGGGGCTTCCGGCAATTCGCCGACCGTCCGAAAGGCCGCCACACCCTGGACCACGTCGTTCCTGGCGTTCACCGGGTAAAGCCGACCCCGATACCCCCGTTCCAGGCAGAACTTCAATGCCCGCCCGCCGAACTTCATCGGATCGGTGGATGCGCCGATGATTGCGGCACTGGACGGTGCAAAACACCTCGCGAGCTTCGCGGCGTCGGTGCGGTCCAGTTCGATCATGCGTGTTTTCTCGTAACCGAGAATGCCTCGTTCACGAACCAGAGCCCGCCGTTCTTCCGAAGCACCTGTTCGGTGATTTCAAGATACCGGCGACCCTCGCGGATGGCGTCCTGGACCAGATCTTCGCGCACCTGCGCAAAATAGACCGCGTTGTTGAAAGCAGCCGACAGCGACTGGGTTCCAAGGTTGTGGCCCTCCAGGACGGGGAGGGTATGCATGTCGAAGCGAAAGAGAGAATTGGTGTCCGTCAACCCTGAAACGGTAAAACCTTCTCCCGCCAACTCCTTGCGCAAGTCACGGATGACATCATACCGGCTGATGACCGGGAGCGCCTGATCGGGCCAGATGCGCCCGACGAGTTCATGCGCGGGATCGCGTGGATAGCCCTGAATGACGGTCATGCGCCCGCCAGCCGCCAGCCGGTCGAAGACCGGCCTCAGAATGTAATCCAGGCGAAACGTCATCGTGTGGCTGTGCAGGTATGGGTGGTTGAGGAGTGCGTAGTTGTAACGAAGATCCGGGTCGCCGGGTGTCGGCAGAATGGACCGTAACCCACTTTCCTGGTCCAACCGGTAAATCGTCACGACCGAAGGCACCGCATAGACCGGTTGTGAGTTTCCCCCCTGGTGGACCAGCCATTCCCTGGCCAGCTCGCCGTACAGTCCTGCAACCTGGCCTTGAAAGTCATAGGAACGCCGGCCTTCCAGAGCCAGGTTCCGCCAGACCACATTCTCCGGATTGTCCCCTGAATGCTTTGTCAGATCGACTGCTTCGCGAAGGTACATGTTCGTCATCACGAAGACGGAGAGCGGATGTTCGGCGATCCGGTCGACAAGCCGTCCCATCGTGTTGCGCAGGTCTTCGAGCCCCCGCCCTTTCATCACCACCAATACCGGCACGTCCGGGTGAAGCGCGTGCAGGGCGCGCAATGTCCGGGTCAGGATGATCCCGTTGTCCATCGGCGTGTAGAGAAGGCGAAACCCGTCAGGTCCGGGAGACAGGTCCGCGAGCTCCGCCGCGACACGGTCGGCCACGACCCAGCTTTCGTTGGTCGTGTTGGCGAAAATGTGAAACCGCTGCCGCTGTTCGTGGAACGCGAAACTTCCCGGCGTTCGAACCGAGCTTTCGCTGGAAATGAGCTCCGCCATCTTCGTGGCGTTTGAATCCGCCTTCTTTCGTTTCGGGCGTCCGCGCAGCGCGACTTCGCCGCGTTCGGCCCGCTCCATGAAGTCATGCACGCGGCGTGCCGTTTCTTCCTCGATCCAGCTGCCGCTGGAAATCCGGCTGACCAGCTTTCCATCGTTGACCGCATGTCGCCCGAAGGTGCTTTCCGCAATCCCGTGCCGGACGCAGAAGTTCCTGACTTCCTCGACGAGTGCCGTGATATCTTCGTTAAGTGCAGCCAAACCTAGTCGCCGATCAGAAAGATTCCCTCGATTTCGACAGGCTGGCGGTCGACAAGGGTTTCGACTCCGACGGAAGAACGGGCGTGACATCCGATCTCCGGCCCGAAGACCTCGTAGAACAGATCGCTCGCCCCGTTCAACACGGCATTGGGCTTTTCGAAATCCGGGTGCGAATTGATCATTCCAAGGATCTTCACGACCTTCCGGACCCGGTCGAGATCGCCCACATGATGCTTGACCGTCGCGATCATCTTGACTGCCACCGCCCGAGCGGTTGCATACGCCTCGTCCGCCGTCATGTCGACATCGACCTTTCCCCGGCGCTTCACGCTCTCGTCTTCCAGCAGTGCGGCACCGTGACCCGAAACATAGAGCATCGCGCCGACTTTCACGGCCGATGTCCGATTCGGGCTCGGCAGGACCAGTGGTTCCGGCAAGACAATGCCCAGTTCAGAAAGTTTCGCTTCGATCCGACCCATCTGTTCCCCGACACCAGTTTTGACTTGCACTCTGCCCATTTTCTGCCCACTAGTAAAGACGAAAAGGAAAAAGTGGAATCAACTATGACGATCACGACGCTCCAGGACAAGATCGATGCCGCCGGTGACCCGCTGACGATGCTCAGAAATGCTCCCGCGGGTCCCTACCAGTTTCCGATCAAGGCCGAATTCACCAACTGGCGCGACGAGCAGGAGGCCTGGCGCCATGGCGCGGTGCTCTTCGACCAGTCCTTCCACATGACCGATCTCCTGATCAAGGGGCCGGACACCAGGGCCTTGTGCGCATTCGTCGCCGCCAACTCCATGGCCAACTGGCGCCGCGACATTGCCAAGCAGCTCGTCCATTGCACCGAAGACGGCTTCATCGTCGGCGATGCGATCATCTTCATCCTCGAGGAGGAGATGGTGAACATCGTCAACAAGCCGATGAATGCCAACTGGGTCATGTATCTTGGCGAAAGGCACGGCTTCGACGTGGAATTCGAACTGGACAGCCGGGCGCTCGACAACACCGGCCGGCGCAAGAACTATCGGTTCGAGGTGCAGGGGCCAAACGCCTGGAGCATCCTCGAGAAGCTCAACGGCGGGCCGATCGAGGGCTTCAGGTTCTTCGGCATGGGAGAGATCAACATAGCGGGCCGCAGGGTCCGCGCACTTCGCCACGGCATGGCAGGCGCGGCCGGGCTGGAACTTTTCGGGCCCTTTGACGATTACGACCTGATCCGCGATTCGATTCTCGAAGCCGGGGAGCCGGAAGCCCTGCGCGCGGCAGGATCCAGGACATATTCGACCGTCGCCCATGAAAGCGGCTGGTTCCCGTCACCGCTGCCGGCGATCTACACGGGCGACGCCCTTGCCGATTACCGCTCGTGGCTCTCCGCGGACAGCCTCGAGGCCAACCTGTCACTCGGCGGCTCCTTCATCGGTACGACTGTCGAAGACTACTATCTCACGCCCTACGACCTCGGTTATGGCCATATCGTGAAGTTCGACCATGACTTCATCGGCCGCGATGCGCTTGAGAAGAAGGCCTCCGAACCGCACCGGCACAAGCGCACGCTCCGCTGGTCAAAGGACGACGTGGTGAAGATCTTCGCTTCCCAGCTCGGCGAAGGGGAGCGGTACAAGTTCATGGACATGCCGGCGTCCCACTACGCGACCTGTCCTTACGACGAGGTTCGGTTGAACGGGCGAACCGTGGGGATTTCCCACTACCCGGTGTATACCTCGAATGTCCGCAGCTGGATCTCACTGGCGCTGCTGGATGAAGACGCGGCGGAGCCGGGAACCGAAGTGAGCCTGACATGGGGCGAACCCGACGGCGGAACGATGAAGCCGACCGTGGAACGCCACGTCCAGACCGAAGTGAGCTGCACTGTCGAGCCCTGCCCGATTTCCGTCGCCGCGCGCGAGACCTACAAGGAATAGGCGCATGGCCGGTGCCTACGATCTTCCTCCGGACACGGCCGGCTTTGCCGAGGCGCAGGCGGAAATGGCGGAACGCTCCAGGGCCGCCGCCGCGCTGCCCGGCGCGGCGTTCGACATCGCTTACGGATCCCATTCCCGCCAGCGCCTCGACATCTTTCCGGCGGGCAAGAACGCGCCCGCGCTCCTGTTCCTTCGCGGCGGATACTGGAAGCTCGGAGAGAAGGAGGACCGGTGGTTTCCGGCCATCGAATGGCAGCCGCGCGGCGTGGCCTGGATCGTACCCAACTACCGCCTGGCGCCCGAATTCACCCTGCCGGAGATCGTGAATGACGCTCGAGCCGTGCTCGAATGGGTCGTGGCGAACGGTGCCGGGTTCGGCATCGACACGACCCGGATCCACCTCGTCGGAAACTCCGCCGGGGCGCATCTTGCTGCCATGATCGCGACCGGGCCCATCGCGGGAAACGTCCGTTCGCTCACGCTGATCTCGGGGCTTTACGACCTGGTCCCCCTGCTTGACGAGGATCCCAACACGTGGCTGAAGATGGAACCGGAAACCGCCCGCTCCATGAGTCCGTGCCTCCATCTTCCTGCCCCGGACCTTCCGGTCTCGGTCTGTTGTGGCGGGGCCGAGACGCCAGCCTTTGTCCGGCAGTCCCGGGACTTCGCGGAAGTGCTTCGAAGGAACGGAAACCCGGTGGATTATTTCGAAAGCCCCGGCAAGAACCACATGGCCGTCATCGGCGAGTGCGGTACCACCGGAACGCCGGTTTTTGAGGCGATGACGCGTCACCTGTCGCAGTGACCGGGAAAGGTGCGGACGCATTGCCGAGGTCATTCGAAACCAGCCGGAGCCAAGGAAGCGCCCGCCCCCGGCCGAAATCCGGGGTTTCCCAAAAGATAATTCTATTCAACATGTTGGATCGGCGCGCAACCTGGTGCACCAACCGCGCATCATCCAGGCTCATGTCACTCGCCTTCCCGGCAATCATGTTCACTGCCGCGTTGATGTTGCCCGAGAGAATCGAAGGCATGACCGAAGCATCTACCACCCTCAATCCCTCGGCTCCCCACCCGGCAGCACTCGTCCAGGGGCCTGCCTTCCCCAATCGCAACCGTGCCGCATAGGCGGGAAATTGTGGTAACGCGTTCCTTGATACCCTTCAGCAACGCCGCATTGCCTGCCTCTGCGAGACCAGGCCCCGGCCAGAGCTCCTCCTCGATCTGATCTGAAACCGGCGCACGGCGGCAAATCTCCCGCGCTTTCAGTAGTCCCGCCACGGTGGTCCGGCGGTCCCTCTCGGTCGAAAGGCAGTTGGCCTGGATCGCGGGCGGATCCATCGGATCGGGTGACTTCAGCCGGATCTCGCTACGGGACTCCGGGCGGGTCGGGCAGATTGAAATCGTGAAGCCCGGAAACTCGTGGAACCCCTTGCCCGGGTTGTCGCTCGACCAGGGCAAGACGTTGAACCGGATGTCCGCGCGATCGACCCCGGGCGCGCTTCCCGGAAAGGCAAAGATCGCCGCCGCTCCCATGGCGAGCGGACCGCGGCACCGCAACGCAAATTGAATCCACATCCAGACGCGCACGCAGACCGAGTCAAGGCGCTGGTTCAGCGTCGGGTTCCGCACCCTGTGGGCGTTGTGAATCTCAAGGTGGGTCAGCAAATTCGTGCCGATCCCGGAAGCATTCGGAACCGGCGAGACCCCGAACCGTGCGATTTCCCCGGCCGGTCCAACGCGGGAATGCATAAGCAACTGTGGCGACCCAACCGCGCCCGCGGCAAGAGGCACCTCGCCCTTGCATGCGAACCGCCGGTTTACCGAGTCGAGACGGGCTCGGACCCCGCTCGCCCGGCAACCGTTGAATTCGATACCGAGAACCCGTGCGTCCGTCAGCACCCGCGAATCCGCCCGACCAGGGGTCGGGTCGAGGCAGGCATGCGCGCCGCTGACCCGCAAGCCGTTTCAGGACGCGGTCTGGTAGTAACCGGCACCCTCCTGTTTCTCCCCTTTGCAGTCGGGGTTGAACGGGAGACCGAATGCTTTCGCGGCCGCGGCAAAAAGTCGGTGATCTCGAATCGTACGCGGCCGTCCGATACACCGGCCACCCAGGTACGGTTCCGGTTCAGTCTTGAAACGCCAGTCGAAGCGGGGGTCGCCGATGGTCTTGAAGTATCCGACCGGAATCCTGATCCAGGGGTTCCGGTTGCGCCCGCCCGCCTCGATCAGCAGGACACGTGTCCCGGGATCTGCGCTCAGCCGGTTCGCCAGCACGCACCCCGCGGCGCCCGCACCGACGATGATGAAGTCCCAGTTACCGTCAACCATGGCGGGCTGCACGTCAGATGTAGTGGGGCACCTCTTTTTGCGTCGGTCCTACCGAATAACGCGGACGCGGGCGCGCGTCGCCCCACCTGTCCCCTTCGAGAGAATCAAGGTGCAACCTGTGCGACAGCTCCCGCCCCAGCACCAGGTCGGACAGCACCGCGGTGTCTCCGGTTGCTCCCGCCGTCTTCACAAGCAGGAACCCGCGCGGAAGCGCGTCCCCGGTGCCGCCCGCAGCCTCGATCATGTCGGCGGGCAGACCAAGGTCCCCGAACGGCGTGCCGTTGAGAGTCACGTCACCGACGTGGCCGTCGAGATTGCCGAGGCGCCATGCCTGCCGCGCCACGACCACGAACCCGTTCGAAAGAACCGAACCCGGCAGGATCAGGGCCCCGCCGCCAAGCGCCATGACACAGTAGGCGGGCCGCGCCGCGGTGTCCTTGTCCGCCTGCTGCCAGCATTCGTGGGTCAGGAACCTCAAGGGACGCCGTTCACCGTCAACCTCCAGGTAATCAACGATAACGTCGGGCGTCGTGACCTGGCCCTCGGGCCCGGCGACATGTGGTTTCAAAAGAAACATCTCGTCCTCCTCAGAGCGGCGCCCAGGTGATCATTCGGATCTCGCCCAGTTCGCGTTTCATTTTCTGCCAGCTTTCGCCGCCATCGGTGCTCTTGAAGATCTGGCCGAAGATCGTGGCGGCAAAAAGCAGGCTGGTGTCGGCAGCGTTCGTGCCGATGGTCCAGATCGTGGAATTGGCCGGATGGGACATCTCGCAGATCTCCCAGGTCATCCCGAAATCCCTGGAGATCAGAAGCTCTCCCGCCTCTCCGGACGGTTTGTCGCCGACACTGGCGATCACCGTGTCGGAGTTTTCTTCCGGTTGCTTGAGCGAACGGAAATAGTCCCACTTTGCCTGCGGGACCTCCAATTGCTGCCATGTCTTGCCATTGTCGTCCGACCAGTGCACGCCGTCCTCGGTCGAGCAGAGCACCGTACGGCTGCCGTCATCGCGGTCGCGGAAGACGAGGTCGTGGGTGTCGTTGTCATGCAACCCCCGGATGATCATCTTCCATGTCCGGCCGCGATCGGTGGACCGGAAGACGCCGTCGATCTCGATGGTGATCCAGATGGTGTCGGCGTCCGCCGGGTCGAAATGGATCGAGGTCACACGCGATGTGTTGATGAACCAGCATTCGGTCGAAGCGTCGAGATTGGAACGGCGCCAGCTCGCGCCGTTGTTCTCGGATATGAAGATCTCTGCCGGTCGCGTGCCGCAAACGATGAAATCCGGATCGGCGGGCGACTGGGCGATCTTCAGGATGTGGAGGTTGTCCATCGGCGAGGGGATGTAATCGAACCGCCCGGCCTCTTCGGTGTAGCGATAGAGACCCTGGTCCGAGCCCGCCAGCACCTCGCCCGGGCGGTCGGCGTGCGTGTGGACCGCCCAAACCCGCGCCTCGTTGTAGAAGCCACCGGTCGGAGTCAGCAGGCGGTTCCAGCTTGTCCCTTCGTCCTCGCTGAACCAGACGCTCTGCATCGTGGCGGCGTAGGCTTTGTAAGACATGAGCGAATTCTCCTGAAAATCCCGGCTTGCCCACTATGGTCCCACTAGAAGAAACGTCAATGCAGTGCTTGAAAAAAATGCAACGATGTTCAAAAATACCTCAGTTCGGGAAAGACTCGGGGCTGGTGTCCAGGGACCTGCGTAGCTGCGACCGGCGCGCATGATCACCCTACGGGCACGGCTTGCAGAATCCAACGCCTGGGCGCCTGCGGAAAAGCCGAAGCTCTTCCGGGCCTGGATGTGCAGACCGGGACTTGACCTGGACGCGGGCATCAGGAAAAACAACTCCGTCAGTTCCCCGGCAGGCCGAAACCGGATTCCCGTTCCAAATCGAGGGACCGGCCGCGAAACAGCCGTTTCGTATTCCGGGGCGGACGACAACGTGCTGTTCCAGTCGCCACGGAAATCGGCGCGCTGGATGTCGCGTGATCCCGTCACTCGGCAAGCACAAATGGCGACACATCGTCCCGGTCGCGGCCGTCCGGACATTCTTGTCTCGCCTTGAGGCGGTACGTATAGGACGCCGATGCAGAAGCCCCCTCATGACAGTCCTTCCGTTCCGCCGGAGATCGCCAGGCGGAGAACATTCGCGATCATTTCGCATCCCGACGCGGGAAAGACGACGCTGACCGAACAGTTCCTGCTTCACGGCGGAGCGATTCGCATGGCCGGGCAGGTCCGGGCCAAGGGAAATGCCCGGCGCACCCGGTCGGATTTCATGAAGGTCGAGAAGGAACGGGGTGTCTCGGTTTCCGCCTCGGCCATGTCTTTCGATTTCGGCGATTTCAGGTTCAACCTGGTCGACACTCCCGGCCACGCGGATTTCTCCGAAGACACCTACCGGACCCTGACGGCGGTCGATGCAGCCATAATGGTTATCGATGGCGCCAGAGGAGTTGAAAGCCAGACGCGAAAACTGTTCGAGATCTGCCGCCTGCGAGACATGCCGATCCTCACTTTCTGTAACAAGATGGACCGGGATGCGCGGGACACGTTCGAAATCATCGAAGAAATCCAGGACAGCCTTGCGATTGACGTGGTTCCCGCAAACTGGCCGATCGGATCGGGACGGGACTTCAAGGGCTGCTACAACCTGGCAACCGATCGTGTCGAGATCATGGAGCGTACGCCTCGGGATGTCGCGGCACGCCCAACCGGGTCGTTCCCCCTCGACGGTCCGGAACTCGCCGGAATCCTTTTGGATGAGCAAATGAGCGCGCTCGGCGAAGAAGTCGAAATGGCAAGGGCGCTTCTCCCGTCTATGGACCGGGAGGCGTTCCTCGAGGGCAATCTCACGCCGATCTGGTTTGGCTCCGCGCTCTATTCCCATGGCGTCAGGGAACTCATGGACGCTATCGGAACCCTTGCTCCCGCTCCCGGCGACAGGGCGGCCGTCCAGCGCCAGGTGTCGCCGCACGAACCCGAAGTCTCCGGGTTCGTGTTTAAGGTGCAGGCGAACATGGATCCAAGGCACCGGGACCGTGTCGCCTTTCTCAGGTTGTGTTCAGGACACTTCCGTCGGGGAATGAAACTCGTTCATGCCCGAACAAGGAAACCGGTCTCGATCGCCAGTCCGGTCTTGTTCCTCGCATCCGACCGAACCCTGACGGAGGAAGCCTGGGCGGGCGACATCATCGGCATCCCCAATCACGGGCAACTCCGAATCGGGGATTCGCTCGCGGAACGCGAGCTGTTACGGTTTACGGGGATCCCGACCTTTGCCCCGGAAATTCTCCGGACGGTCATGGTCAACGACCCGCTGATGTCGAAGCACCTTGAAAAGGCCCTCACGCAGTTTGCCGAAGAGGGTGCGGCAAAACTGTTCCGTCCCCGAGTCGGTGTCAACTGGATCGTCGGCGTGGTTGGCGAACTCCAGTTTGACGTCCTGGCAAGCCGCCTGCAGGAAGAGTACCGGATCCCGGTCAGGTTTGAGCCGACCCAGTTCATTTCCGCACGATGGATGGAGGGTCCGGCCGAACAGGTTGAAGCTTTCGGAAAAAAGAACCCGTCACTCATGGCAGTCGACCATGATGGCGATGTCGTCTACCTGGTCCGCCTGGCATGGGACATCGACAGGGTCCGGCGCGACTATCCCGAACTCAGCCTGTCGTCGACGAAGGAAACCCTGAGACCGAACTGAAGAACCCGGATCGGTACTTTCGCTCCTTCGGCCGTCCGCAATTTGAAATCGGTCCTGGATTCGTGTCGATGTATCGGTTGGGACCTGTGCTCCGGCCCTGTCACTGGCCCGAGTTGACGCGATGCCCTGCGGGCCAAATGCGGCTGACACCGGGACCCAGAGTTCGGATTCGCTTCCTGATCACCCGCAACATGCATTTCTTGAAGCCAAACTTGCCCTTGAACATGGGCGGAATTCGATGCACTCGAACGGAAGTCCGGAGTCTTTTGAACAGGTGTCCGACATGGAACGGATTTGCGTAACCGTGACAGTCTGATGTCCATTCACGACGACAACAAGGCGTTGCTTGAACCTCTCCGCGCTGCGCTTCGCAGCGGGAAACCGGCGCGCGTCAGGTGGAGCCTCGAGAAAACCGTAAGGAAGGATGCCCGGATTCGGCTCGGCTATCCTTTTGAGGACATGCGTGGCTACACGGGCTTGTGGAATGGCGCTTATGCACCGCTCTTCGAGGCCATGCCCGATATGGAGCGCAACGAATTCATCGTCATGGCGGGTGCCCGGTGGGGCGAGGGCCAGAGCGGAAATTGGGTCGGCCTCGCGGGCAACGCGGTCGGCACCCTTGTCAAGCCATGGCTTGGCATCCCGGCCATCAACAGGCCGGTCTTCATGCGCTATCACGAGTATTACCTGATCGAAAGCGACGGGATCGCGGAAATGACGGGGCTCTGGGACATTCCTCAGGTGTTGCTTCAGGCCGGCGTCTGGCCCATGGCGCCCCAGATTGGCGTGGAGTGGATGTGCCCCGGGCCTGCGAACGGGCTGGGAGTGATCAACGAACCGCATGATGCGGACAAGGCCGCGCAATCCGTGCAGGCCGTGTTGGATATGCTCAATGACCTGAAACAGGGCGATGCACAGAATCCCGATCGAGGTCTTGCCGGGTATTGGCATCCGAATTGCTCCTGGTACGGCCCCACCGGCATTGGCACGGCGCGCGGACACGGGGGCATCCGCGACTCGGTACTGAAAGGGTTTCGCAGGGGGCTCAGCGACAATGTTCGTGCTCTCGACCAGGGTGTCTTCTTTGGTGACCACGATTTCGTCGCCTTTTGCGGATGGCCCTCGGGGACCGCGACTCATTCGGGCGACGGATTCCTGGGCCTTGCCCCAACCGGAAGATCATTCACCCGCCGAAGCCTGGATTTTTGGCGAATGGAAGATGGCCTGGTCCGCGAGAACTGGGTCATGGTCGACATGCTCGATCTCTACCGCCAGCTTGGCATCGACGTTTTCGCCCGGATGGCTGCCCTTTGCGGCAACAGTGATCAGCAGGTGTTGTGTGCATGACGGGGTATCGTTGACCGAAGCGGTTCTGCACCGGCCACTCAAGACCGCGGCATGCTTGGGAGAGACAATCGGGGCCTGGCAGAAGAGCGCGTTCCGGGAATTGGCCAACCGGGATCTTTGGGCGATTGAATGAACGCTTCACGCCAAAATCTCATGTCCCGGCCGGGGCGCGACTTGTTTGTCGGCGCGAACCAGCAACAGCACGGGCCGTCGCCCCGATTGGCGTGCCACAAAGGCCGCCCGGTGAAGCTCATCGCGAGGTGTGCCCTGTTCGCCGGTCATCCCGACAGGGCCTGAAGGATAGACGGCGCCGAACCGTGCGCCTGTTGCCCGGTTCCCCGGCCGAAGGTCTTGCAGCCAACTCCGGCGAACGGATAGAGATGATCCCGGTTCGGGCGTTCGCCTGGAACAGCCGCGGTCATTGCCAGGACCGGGGCGGAAGGTGCGGTCACGTCAGCCGCGATTCCGCGCACGGCCCGAACACCTTTTGACGGAACGTCTTTTGCCTGAAGAAAGCCGATGGAACCCTGTTTTGACGTTGCACATCTGGGTCATGTTGAGGTCCTGACCAACAGGTTCGAGGACAGTCTCGACTTCTTCACGCATGTCTATGGGCTGACGGAAAGCGGCCGTGAAGGGGATAGCGTCTACCTCCGCGCTTTCGACGACTACGAGTTTCACACGCTCAAGCTGACGAGACACCAGGCGACCGGCGTTGGCCACATCGGATACCGGGTGTCGTCACCCGAAGCGCTTGAGCGCCGCGTGGCAGCGATCCAGGCCTCGGGTTACAAAACCTGCGGCTGGGTTGAAGGCGACCTGGGCCACGGTCCGGCATTCCGTTTCGAGGATCCGTTCGGCCATGCCTTCGAGCTTTACTGGGAGACACGCAAGTACGTCGCGTTCGGGAATGAACGCCCGGCGCTCAAGAACCTCGCCCAGCGCTACCATGGACGGGGTTGCTGCCCCCGCAGGATCGATCATGTGAACCTCTTGGCCACCGACGTTTCGGAATTCAGGGATTTCATGATCACCTGTTTCGGTTCCCGGGTAACCGAGCAGATACGGTTTGACGACGGCCGACTGGGCGGATGCTGGCTCACGGTCAACAACAAGACCTATGATCTCGCCTGTACGGAAGATCATGCCGGCGGGCACGGACGTTTTCATCACCTGACTTACGTGGTCGATCAGCGGGAAGACGTCTTGCGCGCAGCGGACATCTTCCTGGAGAACGGCGTTTACATCGAAACTGGCCCCCACAAGCATGCGATTCAAGGGACATTCTTCCTGTACGTCTGGGAACCCGCCGGAAACCGGGTCGAACTGGCGAACACCGGGGCACGCCTGATCCTGCAGCCCGATTGGGAGACAGTGACGTGGAACGAGGCTGAACGGAAAAAGGGTCAGGCGTGGGGACTCAAGACAATCGAGTCCTTTCACACGTACGGGACTCCGCCTGCCTGACCGGGTTTTTGCGTTGCCCGTGGCGCACGTCGCATGCCTGCGCGCCCGCGTTGCCGTACCGTTTCCGGGCTCGGCCGTTTCGACTTACCTGGAAATCCGCCAGGGCCATCAATGCCGGGGCACTCCACCGCTGATCATTCCGTGCGTCGTCTCCTCAAGGCTCTCGTCCTGGTGGCTGCCGAGCAGGTTTTCCACAACCGTCGTCGGGTCGGAATGAAGCGGACCTTGTTTTACCGCAGGTTGAGCCTGTCACCGGCCTCGCTCTCCGGCCATCCGATCAGGGCGGTCTTGCCGTTTCCCCGCAGGCCGTGAAGCAATACGACCTCGGAATCCCGTTCCCCGGCGCGAAGGCGGCGAATCAGGGTGCGCAAATGGTCTTTCTCTTTGCCCCGCCCCTCAAGGAAGGGAGGTAGCCTGCCGAACCCCGACCTGAACGGATCGTCGGGCAATGTTGCCGCGCTCGCTATCCCGATGAAACGCACAACCATTTCCACTCAAAGGCTCTCCGTCCCGCAAAAGGCGAACAGCGAAGGTGATCTTGGTGCCATTTGGCGGTTAGGACACGAACACGATCGGCACCCAACAGTACACGGAAATTGGAAGCGTTCTGAAGCGCCCAAACGGCCCGGAATGGACAGGCTGTACCGAAAGGCACCGTTCCAGTACTGCTCAAATCCGGGGAGCACGACGTTTCACCGGTCCTGCCGAACGCTCTCACGAAATTTGCCTGCAGAGTCAGACCGAAAATGCGTCGTGACTGGGTGAATACGACATCGTATTCCATGTCATCGACCAATCGCCAGTCAGGGTCCTCCTTCCGTTGAAATTGACATTTCGTTAGGATGTCACCCATGGCAGACCCCAAATCGAGTTCAGCGGGACCGGACCTGGAAGGCCTTCAGTCCTTCCTCCAGGTACGCGACCGCGATAAAGCAGTCTTTTTTGTCGGGCGTGACGTTGAGATTGCCGCGGTCGAAGAGACCGCCGCCTACGCGTTTGCAGAAGTACAAAATGGAATGCCGGCATCCAGCATGACGCTTCTGTTTCAGGGCGCACCCGGAGTCGGAAAGACGTCACTGCTGACCCACTTGACCGACCGTTGGGGCAGGCGTGATGCGCCTGCCATGGGCCTGAGGATTGATCAGGACACGCTCGCGAGCCCGGACGATCTTGCCAGGACGGTGGCAAAAGCCGTCGGCGAAAAGACGGACGAAATATTTCGCCAAACGCGCACGACAAAAACTGAATATGGAGGTGAGGCTTACATAGCGTCGATAAGACGCGGCCACGAAACAGTAACCACTCCGCCCGTCCCGTCACTGGCCGCGCTCGCGGAGAGGTATCCACCAATGGATTGGTGTAAGTCACTGTGCCTGATGGTCGACGAAATACAAGTGGTTGATCCATCCATCCATGGTCGGGCCCTTCTCAACCTTCATGGCGGCATCCATGGTCTGCCGATTGTACCGATTTTTGTTGGCCTCGGAGATTCTCGAGCCACGCTTGCGGAATGTGGGCTTACGCGTTTCAGCCACGGCCACGAGTTCACCTTGGGTGCGCTTGCACCGGAAGACTCCGCCACCGCCGTCAGGCGGTTCCTGGCACATTATCGCGTTTCCGCATCCGACAAGGCCGCAGAACGGTGGAGCGAAAAACTGGCCCTGTGGTCCGATTCATGGCCTCAACATCTGCACACCGCGATGCAAGGGTTCGCGGAGGAACTGATCATGGCTGAAGGTAGACTCGATTATGTCGATTCCAAAGCCGTTTTCGAAAGGGGACATCTTCTTCGAGAAACGTCCTACAACGCCCGCGTAAGCCCAGCGATGAACAAGGCAAACTGCCTCGTCGGAAACCTGATGGAGGGAATACCGGTGGAAGGCAGCGCTGACGGGGCTATCATTGGATTTCTGGCTGACCGGGACCAGGAAATGAAAGGGCGTCCCGGTCATTGCCTGCCAGAAGGAATGACAGCAACCGGTTTCCTCGATCACCTGGTTCACCAGGGTGTTTTGCAACGCAACGAGGCGGGCCGCTTGGCGTGCCCCATTCCATCGTTTCGGGAATGGCTGACAAAATGGGGTCGAGAGTCCGGGCCCTCATCGGTTGGGGGATCGCCGGTTTTTCGGCAAACGCCCTGATCGACAATCGATCCAACTTCGAAGGTCCTGTGACGGATGGTTGGAATTGGTTCTTCCTTCAGTCAGAGGCAGATTTGCGGAATTCCAATCCTAAACCGTCGGCGAAGCCCGGCCGAAAATGTGTCGTGACCGCGTAAACACAACCTCTCTTGAAACTGCGTTCTCGGGACGACTGACGTTCTGGGCAAAGCACCCGTTTGGAGCGCCACGCCGGTCAACAATCAAGTACCGATATCCATTCAGTTTCAATTTGACCGCGGCATTGGCCGTGCGGTCTTGAGGTCGGTTTCATGTTCGCGAATGGCGTAACGCATCAGGCTGGGAATGCCGGGCTGGTATTCCCGTTCGGCTTCCGCCCGCCAGAGAAAACCTTTCTGGACGACGAAATCAACAGCGGCATTCCACCCTTTTCCGCAGTGCTGCCGGGGCGATCTCTTCGACGATGTTTTTAAGAATCCGATTTTCCCAGCCTGAACATTCCTGTCGATATCGGTGGCAAACGCGGTCAACCTTGCGCCCTGCAATTCCATGTAACGTTGCAAATGGTACTCGTCACGGGGAACACGCGCGCGTTCGATCGCTGCTTCTCCCGCCTCGCGTATCAGCCTGCCGAAGTTCGCTGCTTCCGTCCAGGCCGCCTCTCCAACCAGTTGCAGAAAGTACGGGTAGTGGTCGGCCCACGCCGATAGTCGCTCCGCGACCTCGTCGTCGGAGTCGATTCCGTGACTGGCGAAAGGCTCCGCGATCGCTGCGCGACCTGCCTCTGAAGTCAGGAGACCGATCGGGAGTTTCCCCATCCGATCCGCAAAGGTGGCATCAGCCGCAGACAGCACGTCTCGTACGTTGGCGGTGCCTGCGAGCAACAGTCGCATCGGCGCCATCCGCGCGCTGTCCTGGAAGGCATTGAGAAACACGCCCATTCCCGCCGGGTCCGCGGTGTGCGCCTCGTCCATGATCATCAGCAGGGGCTTTTCACTGGCCGACCGTTTCATGGCGTCATCTAGCGAGAGGGACACGGTTTGCCGTCGCGTGAGCTTTCGGGTGCCTTCACCCAGCAAGATCCCTGGAACTCCCCCACCGATCAGTCCGTGCGTCGTCTCCTCGAGGCTTTCGTCCTGGTGGCTGCCGAGCAGATTTTCCGCGACCGCCGTCGGGTCGGAAACGAAGCGGGCCTTGATTTGCCGGAGGTTGAGCCTTTCGGTGGCCTCGTTCTCCAGCCACCCGATCAGGGCGGTCTTGCCGTTTCCCCGCGGGGCGTGAAGCAATACGGCCTCGGAATCCCGCTCTCCGACCCGGAGCCGGCGTACAAGGGTGCGCAGATGGTCCTTCTCGCGGTCTCGCCCCGCAAGAAAAGGAGGTAGCCTGCCGAACCCTGGCCTGAACGGATTGTCTGGAAATGTTGCTCCGCTCGAATTCCTGGTGAAAGGCACGACCTGTTCCAGTCAAGGTTCTCCGTCCCGCAACCACTGACGGTGCAAATGATCTTATCGCTTTTTGGCAGATCAGGGCAGGGACAGACACTGGCAGTTCGTGGTACACGGAAACTTGCAGAGATCTGATGCACCCAGGAGGTTCGGAACGAACAGGCCGAGCCAGAAGGTGCTGTTCCAGCGCGGTTCATGTCCGGTCGACAAATTCCGGGAGAACGACGTTCCACCGGTCCTGACGGACACTCTCACGGAAATCGTCGGCGTAGTCCGACCGAAAATGCGTCGTGACTGCGTAAGCACAGCCTCTTTTGAAGTCAACATTCTGTGGCGGGCTGAATCCCTTGACAGAGCAACCAATCGGAGTGCCGCATCGGTCAACGATCATTCGCCGGTTTCTGTTCTTTTTCGGTTTGACCGGATCGCCGGACGCGATGCGGCGGAAGGCCCGAGGCCAACGATATCAATTGGCCGTCCGCATTGCGTAATCCGGATTCGCGTCCGGCCGAACCGAAAGTCATGTGAGGAATTCTGTGGCACGCCAAAAAGAGCCCTTTGCCATCCAGGGCGCGTGGAGTGCGGTCGAACCTTCCAGTTCGTCGATTAACGGACGAAAATGATTGATTTTGCGAGAGCCGTTCATAGCTCGCGGCCCAGCCCCGACACTTGTTAAGTCGGGCGGTTCGCACCTCGGATTCGCTCTCTCACCGTTCAACTCGAAATGGGTGGGGACTGCTAGCGAAGGATGTAATTTTGGTTCGGATGAGAACAAAGGGAATGGTACGTTTTGCCGGTCAAGTTCGGAACCGCGGGTCAGTCGAATTTTGCGGCGAAGGCGTCCAGCTTCTGCAGGATCTGTGCTTGCGTCAATCCGATGTGATCCAGCCGCTGGAGTACTGCTTCCATTTGAGTTTCGAGCCTGACCAGACGGTCGCCATGATCCGTCGCTTCCACCCACAGCGCGCCGAGCACGACGACCAACACTGCTACGGCGATCCCCAGCACCCACTCAGGCCGGAGGCCAGTTGGTCGCGACTGCAGCATCGTTGCAAGAACGACTGCCTGGCGTGGTTCAAAACCCGCAGCTTCCAGTTCTTTTACAGGGCTCGCCATCGGTTAACTCCAAGTATGATTCCTTGGCGGCACGTAAACCAAGATCATGTTTGCATTCAAACCCAAACACAACCCGTTTGTCTAGTCTAGGGCTATTGCTCAATCACCCTCCACAATTGCTAGCACTTTCGCCTTGTGATAGCTGACTTTACTTCTGAGCACCGGTGGAGAATATCAGATGGCGAGGCATTCGACCCCACACCTGTTCACACGGCAAATGTTTGCCTGCGCCGTCGCGATAGCGAGTCCAGGTTCTCGTCGATAGAAGGACCACCGTTTGTCTGGCCAAACGCCACGATTGACAAGCGATCCGCCTTCGACAGCCCGGTAAAGGATGATCGGAAATGAACCTTCATTCAGTCAAAGGCAAATCCGGACCTTCGCAATCCAAGGCAATTCGCGAGCCCCTGGACTTTTTCTGAGTCTCACTATCCGGCTGGGCATCATGTACGTCAAACCCAGGAAACGCCTCGTCAGTTGGCTACGCAAACAGCTGATTGGGCCTCCTGATCACAACAGTATGAAAGTTTCCCCGCTGGACCGGTTTCCAACAGGAGTGCTTCACCCAATTGTCCCTGACGTATCGGGAATCGACCCCGCTTCCGCGTTACATGAAATTGCAAAGTCGTCGCTGCAGGGCGACCACGACGACGAGGTCGAAAAGGATGACGAATCTGAAGGCAAGACTCTAGCGAAACCAGTTCGGAAGAGGAGATACGTTCCGCCCTCTTCTGCGGGATTTTCCTTCTTTGTGCGTGGTGACGTACGCCTCTCGATCATGGCTTCCGCCGCCGTCTACAAACGGGACGGGAAGGAGTACGTGCACGAATTTTTACCCCAGGAATTTGTGACATGGCCGAGTTCCAAGCCTGCCACCGATTCAGCAACTGAAGTCTTCCAAGGCCGTGCTTGCATTGATGTCCGGATGCGTGCGCACGGTGACGGTACCATTCTCACGGTTACTCTGTGCAACCGGGGGAAAGTCGAAACAAATGTGCCCCAGAATCTCAAAATCAGCGAACGGGTTAGGAAGTCATTGTTTGAGACTCGGCTCGAATGCGGCATAGAAAGTGGTGAATTGGTCGAGTATCCCCGGATCGATGCGAGCATGTTGACTCAGGAGGAACAGGAACTCGAGCTTCAGTACCGGGAACAGCACATCTATGCCATTGGGCATGGCGCGTCCGCAAATTGGGAAGCGAGGCCGGGGAAGATACCGCGGATTTGGTCGGATTTCATGCCTGAGACTGAAGTCCCCTTGATGACGGTCAACATTGGCGAAGGCCACGCCGCACTCAGTCTCAAGAACCTCTCTAGCGCGCTAGTCCCTGACGACCTCGAACGCTTCGTAGACGGCTATGCCGACTGGATTTCTGAACAAAAACGGATTGGCACAAGCCTTGCCGCTTCTGATCAAAAGAAAACCGCGGCCCGTATTTGCCAAAGAATGGACGATGCCTTGGTCCGAATGCGGAATTGCATCAAGATGCTGCGCACGGATCGACTCGCGGCCGAGTCGTTTCAACTTGCAAACCAGGCAATGTTGGATCAGATGCGCCAGGCTGACCTGGCTTCAGGCAAAGATGCCAGGCTCCCTGAGGATTATCGTTGGCGGCCATTCCAACTGGCCTTCTTGCTGACCGTGATCGAGTCGACGATTCGGGAAAACGACAAATTCAGAGATGTCCTGGACCTGATCTGGTTTCCTACGGGAGGAGGCAAGACCGAGGCATACCTGGGCCTGATCGCATATCTGATCATTTGGCGGAGGCTGAATTATCGCGGCACGGGCGGCGGCACCGCCGTATTGATGCGTTATACATTGCGATTGTTGACCCGGCAGCAATTCGCACGAGCCGCGCGCATGATCTGCGCTCTGGAATTGATTCGCCGCCGCAATCCTGGACGGTTGGCCAGATTTCCAATTGAATTGGCATTTGGGTTGGCAGTGAAGTCAGCCCCAACAACTACACCAAGGCAAAAGAGATTGTCGGAAAGATAAAGTCGGGACAAAGCGATGCGAAGTACGAGCTTCTGCTCGAGCGCTGTCCCTGGTGCGATACTCAGTTCGATGTCGTGAACGGTTATGTTGCTGAAAACGAACGATTTCAGTTCCGATGCACCAATGATTCATGTGCCTTCGGCGCGGAAAACCTCCCTCTGCCTTGCAACACCGTAGACGAAGCGCTCTACGACCAGCCGCCGTCTCTGCTGATCGGTACAATCGACAAATTCGCACGCCTTGCCTGGGAGGGGCGGACAGGAGCCTTTTTCGGTGTCGGTACAGGATCACGACCGCCCGAATTAATCATACAGGATGAACTGCATCTCATCACGGGCCCCTTGGGCTCGGTTGCCGGGCTATATGAAGCCGGACTCGACACCGTGCTTGTTCGTCGCGGTGTGCGACCGAAATACGTTGCGTCGACCGCGACCATTCGCATGGCAAAGGAACAGGTGGGAAGGTTGTTTGCTCGCGATCTGGCCGTGTTTCCCCCGCCGGGACTGTCACATAACGATTCCTATTTTGCGCGGTCCGACAAAGAGCGTCCAGGACGGCTTTACGTCGGATTCCTGGCCCCGATGCTTGATCAGCGGCATTGCCTGGGTCCATTAGCCGCTGCGCTACTTGCCGGACCACAGGAATTGTTTGGCAAAGACACAGAACGCGAAGCGCTACTCGATGCTTGGTGGACTCAGGTCATTTACCACGGCAGCCTCAGAAACCTTGGTAACAGCCATAATGCATTCTACACGGACGTTCGCGAATTTGGCCGCTGGCTCGCGAGCGCAACGTCGCGCCCAAGAGGCAAAGAATTATCTGACGGCCGCGTTCGATTCCAAAGCCCTCGGATCGCCCAATTGACTAGCCGGCGAAACGCGCAGCAAAACGCAGAGACCTTTCAACGACTGGGCAACGCGCGACGTGACGAGTCTTGTCTCGATGCTGTTCTTGCTACGAATATGGTGTCGGTAGGGCTGGATGTCGCTCGCCTGGCACTCATGGTCGTTGTAGGCCAACCACTGACAACTGCCGAGTACATTCAGGCCACGAGCCGAGTCGGTCGCGCTGACATCCCAGGTTTGGTCGTCGTTGACTATTTTCGGCATCAGGCTCGTAGCCTCTCGCATTACGAGAGTTTCCGTCCTTACCATGAAGCCTTTAACCGTTTCGTGGAACCCAGCAGCGTTACCCCACAAACCCTAGCTGTGCGATCTCGTGCACTTCATGCGGCCCTTGTCATCGCGATTCGGCACGCTTGCAAAGACCTGCACGACAACAATTCGGCCGGGAAGTTCGACAAGGAATGCGGACAAGTCAAAGCTGTAATCGAAGAACTCAAGCGACGTTGCAAGAAGGCGGAGATTGAGGAAAGCAGGTACAATGCCACACTTGCGCATATTGATCGCCGTGTAGATGAGTGGCACGATGAAGCGACGCGATGTGGGTACGAGAACAGAAGGCTCTGTTACGTCGCACGAAACAGAAATTCCGACCGCCTGCTCTATTCGCGCGGCGAAACTCGGCCGGGACTTTGGCCGACGTTGAACTCCATGCGAAACGTTGAAGGAAACGGAGTTTTGAAAATACGGGACTGGCCGCCAAGTGCGCCCGAAAACAATGCAAGCTGACAATTCGCGTCTCAACCGAAGATGGTGACAACACTTGACTGAGGAACTTGTTTCGGTTCGGCTCTCACACCTCCTGCGTGACTGTTCGGTGGGAGCCATCGTTCGTGGATCTGAAAGCCTGATGGTCGTTCAGGACACGCGAACTTGGATGCCGCCTGGAAGCGATCCTCGGGATCACCAAATCCGTTATGTGGACCGGGTGCGAAGTGCGTTGGACATTGAGCAGGCACTATGCACACCGCCACGCGCGATCGAGCGCAATGGCGAGACGATCGGATGGATTCCCGCAATGAGGTTTCCGACCTGGATGCGCTGCTCGAACGCTGAGTGTGGGCTTTTGCACCGAGCACCCTGGAGAACGCGTCGGCGAAAAGGTGAAGGAAGGTCAAACGCAGATTTAGCGGCTCCCCCACCGCGCGCGGACTTTACATGCGACGTCTGCAAAAGCAGGCTTGAGCAGGTTCCATGGGTTTTGATTCACGAAGATGGCCATCTCGCCGATGTGCCTTGGCACACCCTGGCCCACCGGAACAGTCAACATCCAGCGCAGAAGCAATGCGGACGCGATTGGTCCGCGGTCTACTTGGCTCTGAGGGAGACCGAACATAGACGTGAACTTCGCTGCACAAAATGCGGATCGTTCAATCCCTTCCGAAACGATGAACAGGTCCAATTCCCGAGGGGAACCTGGATTCAACCCTGGGTGAGGCAAATTCCCGACTCTCCACCGGAAGCCGAGGCCAAGGTCGTTGAGATCAACGACGTCAGGGTTCATTATCCCGTGACCCGTTCCGCACTGGTCATTCCCCCGGAATCGCGAATTCTGAATGGAACTGTCACGGACCGTCTCTACGGGAACACAAGGGATCAGCAGACAGTCCGGAACGCTAAAAACCCCTTGGCACGCAAGGCTGCCCTCAAACGGCTTGCAAGCAAGTACCGATGTACAGTCGAGACAATTGAAACAGCGATCAAGGAAATAAACGAAGGCTATCCGCTGTTTGGCAAGTCAATCACAAACACCGATCTTCTAGTCGACGAATTCAATGCGCTTACGGAGAAAATTCCCGATCTCAGGGAAGATGAGGACTTCGTCACCGAACATCAGACGGACGACTGGCGTCAGCTCGAAAAGAAGTTGAGCAGCGGCTTTGCTCGACGCGTGGTCAGGGCTGTTCCCACCCTTGTTGCTGTCAACAGGTTGAAGGAAATCCTGGTGCTGCACGGGTTCCAACGTGGTGGTGGAGAAGAGCTCATACCGCCCGACATCACAGGCGAGACCAAGTGGCTTCCGGCTCTCGAAATGTATGGCGAAGGAATCTTCTTCACGCTTGACGAAGCGATGCTGCGGGCTTGGCAGGACCTTGATGTGATTAAGGAGCGTGCGGAAGCATTCAGCATGCGGTATCAGCAACGCACCGGGCCAAATGCGACGGGGAGGGAGGTTGATGTGTCACCGCGGTTCCTCCTGTGTCATACATTGGCTCACCTTGTCATTCGCGAACTTGACGCCGGGTCTGGATATCCCACCGCATCACTCAAGGAACGCATCTACTGCGCCACCGGAAGCGAGCCAATGGCGGGAATACTGATCTACGTGGCGGTTCCTGACGAGGAGGGTTCGCTCGGCGGCCTGATGGAGCTAGCCAAGCCGCATCGATTTTTGCGTGTTCTCACCAGAGCGTTTGAATCTGCTGCCCGGTGTTCACTCGATCCAGTGTGCTGTGAGCAGGAAGGGCACGGGCCTGATTTGCTCAATCGCGCCGCTTGCCACGCCTGCACACTGGTTCCCGAGCCGAGCTGTGACTTTGGCAATGCATTGCTCGATCGGGTCTTTGTCACGGGAGGCAAACCCGGCATTCCGGCCTTTTTGGACTTTGCCGGGCCGGCCAACTGATGCCCAAGCGCAAAAACAAACAATCTGGCTTCCAAGACTACCACCGAGGCAATGGTCGTCGGCCCGATAATTTCAGAAAGCGAAAATACGAACTGCCTGGCATCCAGGATCTCAGCAAGGAACAGGAAAGGGTGCTGCGCACGTGTGCGAAGGAAGACCGGCACCTAATCATCGGAGGACCCGGGACAGGAAAATCCGTGCTTGCGCTTCTCCGGTCCCGTCGTCATCAGACTGACAACGACGACTACATTTTTCTGGTCTATAACCATCTGCTCAATGATGCGAGCAGACAGCTGTTTGGCACGAAACTCGAATCAAGGACATGGATAGCGTGGTTCATTGAAATCTTCGAGGAAATTACGAATGAGTGTACTCCGCGCTGTGACCCTGACAATAACGGTTTCCAGAAAATCGACTGGAACAATGTAGAAAACATCATTCAAAATATGCCAGCGGGGGGAAACGAACGGAGGCCGTTTCTCGTGATAGACGAAGGTCAAGACATGCCACCCGAATTCTATAATTCCCTGCTCAATCTGGGTTTTGACCGATTTTTTGTCCTCGCTGATCAGAATCAGCAAATTACCGAGTCCAATAGCAGCCGGATAGACTTGGAAAACGGCCTAGTGATTGACACGCATGATGTCTTTGAGCTCCGCCACAACTATCGGAATCGCTACAAGGTGGCGAGACTGGCAAATGCTTTCTTTACGGGCGATCCCGCAAGCCCACCTCCGGATCTTCCTGACTTTTCATCCGGACCCATACCGACACTCTATACTTACGGCCCGGATAGATTGGTAACCGTCGCGACAAGAGTCCTGCGTCTCGCCGACCGCGATCCGCGAAAGCTCATCGGCATAATTTCGCCAAACAACGAAGTCAGAAATCGCTATGTCAATGCACTCCGGTCCGCGGAGGTGAAACTCGACAACCCGGCTCCCGCTATCAATACCTACCATAGTCGAAACCGAACTGAAGTGGCCTTTGACGAAGGCGGTATTCTCGTCATTAACGCACAGACTTGCAAAGGCCTCGAATTCGATATCGTTCTTTTGGCTGATATCGATGAGCATTTTTTTCGCCGTGATGATCCAGACGCAACGAAACGCCGTTTCTATGTCATGGTCGCGAGAGCCAAGGAGGGGGTTTTCATGTTCATGAAACGTGATGGAAACAAGGCGATCGAACAAATATTGCCGAATGACACCAGTATCCTGCAACGGAAGGAACTGTAATGGCGGAACTGCCTTTACACGGCGGGGCCAATCCGTCTGACCGAGGATTGGTGCCAGAGACGGGATTGTTGGTCACCAATCATATGAACCTGATGTTCATGCTTTCCGCGGGACTGATAATGCCGCCAGCTGGCTTCGGCAACAAATACTACAAGGACACGCTGGAAGTTTTTCCTGGTTGGATTCCTGTGTTCATCGAAAGGCCTTCCAAGCAAGCCATCGAAGACTCTATATCTGAAGAGAGATTCCTGAAACCGTGTATTATCAAGGTATACTTGTCAGGATTTTCGGGCCGTGCGTTTGCATTCGGAAACGGCCGGCTGGAGGAAATCTCCTTTCCTATAGATTTCAAGGAATCTCACACCTTACTGTTGTTTCCCGCACCGTTGCCAGTTTCCAGCATTGAGTCGATAATTTTTCGGTCAATCGACGAGAAAAAGGCGATCGAAGCGGATGCAAGAGATTACAACAATGTTCCGTTGACTGAATTTAAACGCGGACGCAACCAGGGACTGTTTGCAAAAAAGGCATCTGACACTTCATGGCCGGTCCAAAAAGGGCCTAGCGCACATTCTCCACCACTGCAGGTCTCCTTCGCGGCCGGTGGGGTAATGGCGATGCTGTTGAATTTCGCCAACTTCAGCGAGCGTTCGGTTCACGCGTGCCAGGTTGCCTTCGGTCCTGACGACGAGTTGTCGTCAGCCGAACTCGATCAGGTGATTCTACGTGGCCTGGAGTCATGGATCAGTAGCGGAAAGGCCACATTGCAAGAGACGACCAACCTGGATTCGGGTCCGGGCACACTTACAGTCGCAGTTCAAGCCAAGTTGTTTTGGCAAGCCATTGAACGTTTGGTCAAATGGAGGAGCTCCCACTTCGCAGGAACTGCAGAAAGTTTGATTACTGACTTTCTTTCAGAGGCTTGCTCGGATCTTGATGGGAAACCGCATGAGCACGTGATGAAGCTCAATGAGACACTCTTGTCCATGACGGGACTCCCGGAATTCACGCCCGGCGAACTGTTTGATCGGCATCCAGCGACATTGGATCGTGCCTTTATCTTGTTTAATTTGCGAGAGAAATGTGACGACCTTCTCGACTTCGAGGATGTTCGGCTGGTCGAACAAGATTGGTTGGCAGCAGCTGTCCTCTTCGGTGTGCGAGATGGTTGGATCAACCTTCCCTCGCGGCTCCGACTTGGACAGGATCTCACGAACGCAGTGTCGCATCGTATGGCTCGCCTCTCACACAAAGTTGCTGGCACCCAATTTGAGTTGGGCGACATCCCGCCCAGAGTTCGTCCGTTACGTGAGCTTTTTTCCGGCGGTTCGGCTTGGCGATCCAAAGAGCGAGAGGCGGCGTTGGCGCTGGCGCGGAAGGAAAAGTGGGACTGCATCCGTACGCGAGTCTCATTGCGCACAGGCGAATACAAATTTACTGTGAAGGGAGGGTCAGTTCAAATTGAGTTGCCTGGTGAGGCAATAGTCACTCCCGAAATCAACAGGACTGACTTCTTGAATTTTCTTGCCGCCTCGCGCCTAGACGACAAAATGTCTGCAACCATTCGCAAAATGCTCTAGCAGTTTTCCGGAATGAGAATGATCCCCGGCACTCCGTTCGAAACGGGAAGCCACGCAGAAAAACGAATTTTCGAACGGCTTCGTCTTGCCTTTGACAATGGTTATACAGCCTTTCATTCGCTGAAACCAACGACGCATCCATACAAACAGTTTCCCGAGGTCGACTTTGTCATTGTCGGTCCAGAAGGGCTATTTGCGCTGGAAGTGAAGGGCGGAAAGGTCACGGTACAAAACGGCGACTGGCACTATCACGATGGACATGGCAGCGAAAAGTTTCAGATGCAGGATCCTTTTCGCCAGGCGGCGACGGCCATGCACGGGTTGACGGTGGATTTGAGAGAAAACCTGCCTGGTCACGTCCACAATGGCATGGCCACGGGATTTGGGGTCATTTTTCCTGATTGCAGATGGGATACTCACAGTTCGGAATGGGATCGGGAAATGATTGCCGACAGGCAATGTAGCCGCGACCTCGGTCAGTGGCTTCGCCAGCTATTCGCGTATTGGAGACATCGAGGTGGATCTCGGGAACTCCTGGACGACGACGCGTTGGCGACAATCCGACGGTTCATTCGTCCAGACGTGGATGCCGCCGTCGAGTCTGTCGATCTAAAGGTACCATTACATCAACAAGTGGGTCAGGTTGTACGGCGGATTGAGCGCTTGACCGCAGACCAGATGCGCATGGCAGATGTCGCACAGGCAAATTCGAGAGTGCTGTGTACGGGTGGTGCCGGAACCGGAAAGACGTATCTGGCTGAAAGGCTGGCCCAAAAATGGACCGATCAAGGTATGCAGGTAGCTCTGGTGTGCCGTTCACCGTGGTTAAGGCATCACCTCGCGTCGCGGTTGCCGATCCCCGGCCTTTCGGTATCACTCATTGATGGTATTCGCCTCGATTGCGGCAGGGCAGGGCTGGATCGTTTTGACGCGTTGATCGTCGACGAAGGGCAGGACCTGTTTGACATGGCCAGCATAGAAATCCTGGATCAGGTTTTGGCTGGTGGTTTGGAAAGTGGACGCTGGTGTTGGTTCTACGATCTCAACAATCAAGCACTCTCTGGAAAATTCGACGCTAGTGCCAAGGAATTCCTGGAAGCGATCAATCCAGTTTGCATGCCTCTGAACATAAATTGTCGAAATACCAAGGTTATCCTTAAGTACGTGCAAGAAAGACTGGGCGCAGACATAGGCACACGTGGTGCTGGAGCAGGCCCGGATGTCCGGCATTGTATGGCTTCCAACCGGCAGGAGTCTGCTGAACAGGTTTCGCGAGAGATCGTGGAACTTATTGATGTCGGGGGTCTTGCACCCGGTTCAGTCACAATTCTTTCACCTTTTGACTACTTCGATTCATCTGTTTCCGAATTGCCAGTGGATACAGCGATTAGGATTGGGCAATTGGACGAATATTCCATTCGTAGAATGCCGGTCGATAAGGTAGGATTTGCCCGGATTGACGAATTCAAGGGACTCGAGAACGAAGCAATCATCGTCGTCGACCTGCCGGCCCCGGATCGGGCCAACAGTGAATTGCCAAGTCATTATGTTGCCATGACCCGAGCCCGCGCTGTCTTGTCCATCGTCCAGATCGAGTCTTGACTATGGCCCTGAGTGACGGGGTTCCTGCGCAAGCAAAAGACTTTTCTTGCATATGTCTGGCGTCCCCTTTTCCGGGTCGATTACTGAAATGACCGTAAATCGTCTCTGAGATGAGAGGGGCACCGATGTCACGCCTTGCCGAAATACTCGGGTTTCGGGGCATGACGTCACGATCGGACGCTCGGTTTCTACGAGAACTCAAACCCATTAGGAATGGTTGAAGTTCGCGATCATTTGGATTGATCCTCCTTGAGGAGTTCATGCGCGTTGCAGGTGTCCGGGACCTCGTGACCCAACAGGTCCTGATTGATCTGGGTTTCGGGAGTTCGACACATGTCGGCCCCTTTTTGTCAGGTGGATCGCAGTGGCGCGTTCAATTTCCCCATTCCCCCAGCCAATGTGATTTCGGCGTTGATTGATGAGGCTCTCACCGTTCAGGACTGCATGGGCTTACGACCTCTCGTCATTTCCGCACGGTTGTCCGTTGCAAATGTTCCTTACCTATCTGTCTCGAACCGTACAAATCGCTGTTTTCGCCCTGAAGTGGAAAACCGAGTCAACCATGAAGTGAACTCAGGCACCCCGGGAAAAGCCGATTTTCGCCCGTGGGGAGTTTCGGCCTTTCTGTTGCCACGCCAACCCTGAATTCCACGCGAATGACGGAATCCGTCTCCGCCCCGGTCGCCCTCCTTGGCGACGCTGCGTGCCTTGTCTGGGTATTGTACATCGCTTTCTACGTCCGTAACCCCGACACTAGTGCCTCCTGTGCCAGGCGGTCTACGCGCTGTCTTGCCGGATCGGCGTGCGTCGCATTGGGGACGTCCGCGACGTCCCGGAGGTTCACATCACGGTTTTAATTGAAGGCCGGCTCGAATGCCGCATGGCGAATGCGGCCGGCATCATGATATGTCTGGAGGATCCTGGTGCCCGCGTCGAGGTCGCGCAGTACCTTGCCGGGCACGTCCGCACGGAGACAACGCGTCTTTGCGACCACAGTGAGGAGAGGGTTTCACGTGATGATGTCGGGCGGATCGGCATCTGGTGCAACGGGAGTAACTGGGACCATGACGGTACAGGCCGGACGCACGGAGACCCGCCGGGCGACTTACCAGGACGTAATCGACGCACCGACCCACAAGGTCGCCGAAGTGATCGCCGGATTCCTCCATACGCATCCGAGACCCGCCATGCGTCACGCCTGGGCGAGTTCGGTACTCGGGGGGAGCCTTGTCAATCCGTTCAGCCGGGGCAGAGACGGTCCGGGCGGCTGGTGGATCGTCGACGGGCCTGAACTTCACCTGGGCGAAGACATCGTGGTGCCGGACCTTGCCGGCTGGCGGCGCGAGACGATGCCCGAGTTTCCCGACGCGGCGTATTTCACGGTTGCGCCGGACTGGGTCTGCGAGGTGCTTTCGCCTTCCACGAGGCGGCTTGACCAAGGCGAAAAGCGCAATCTCTATGCCCGCGAAGGCGTCAACCATCTCTGGTTCGTCGATCCCGATGTGCGGACGCTTGAAGCTTTCGAGTTGCGGGACAGGCATTGGCTGCTGTTGGCTACTCTAATCGATGATGCGCCGGTCTCGCTTCCCCCCTTCGATGCCATTACCTTTCCACTCGATGCCCTTTGGCCCGAAGCGGTCGCAGGTGCAGGCAAGGCAGATGGCGGCACGTGATGTAATCGGTCCTGCTTCTGCGCCAAATCAGTTGCAAAAAACGTACTGGCCCAAATTACGAAGGGTCTCTCGGTCAGGCTGGCGTTTGCACTGATGGCCGGCGGCTGACGGTTACGTTTCTTGTCCTCGGTGTATCCGGTGAGACTTTCAGCAGCTTCAACACGGACTGAATGTGTTAGCAGATGTGTATTTCTGAATGGATTGTCGGGCGGCGGGTCGGTCTTCCCGGTTTGTCCTGACGCCGAATTTCCTGGAATGCGGATTCGCACAGGCGGCCAGCGGTTTTCTCCTTACCCGGGCAGTTCTACTTTCTGGCAGTCGATTCAGAAAAAGTGCAGGTTTCGGACGCTCCTGGGCGGATGGCGGCGAAGCTGCCAATCCGGCGGGTTTCGGATCGACTTCGAGTTCGGCCAAAACGCACTGGTTAGACGGCTTCATTGCGTCCATTTCATTCGACGAAACACTTGCCTCTTCATGCTTGTCGCCGGATACAGACCATTCCTCCTGATGTCAGGTTCCATGGAGTCCATCCCTGATCGCCAGAAAACAGTACGGCCCGCGCGCCGTCGAGAATTCGGGCCGTCAGAGCTTTGAGTTGGCGTTGTCCAAACACCTGGACGGATCGGCGAATACGACTGCCTCCTGACCCGGATCGAATTGTCCGAGAGCGATCTTATCGAGATCGGTTGAACGGATGATCGTGCCCGAAGATGGCGGATGTGAGTGACGATGATGGCGAGCGACCTTTCAGGCTTTGACCTGTTTATCATCGGTGGCGGCATCAATGGCTGTTGGATCGCGACAAATCGTGGAGCCTTTTGATGTCGGGGGTTGTGCACCCGGTTTAGTCACAAATCTTTCTTCCTTTGACGACTTCGATTCATCCGTTTCCGATGCACCTGCAGAAATAGCGAAACTGATTCGACGATTGGAAGAGTACTCCATTCGCAAAGTGCCGGTTGACAATGACGGATTGACGGATTTGCCCGAATTGACAAGTTCTAGGGACTTGAGAACGAAGCGATTGTCGTCGTCGACCTTCAAGCCCAGGGTGGGACCGACGGCCGATTGCCGAAACATTATGTTGCGATGACCCGAACCCGCGCAATTTTGTCATTTGTTCATTTCGAGTCTTGATTGCGAACCTGAATGACGGGATCCCAGTGCAAGCAAAGGACAATTTTTGCGTGGGTTAGCCCGACGTCCTTATTTACCCGGGAAGCCCACGCCCTGTCTCGCTGAATCGGCGTGCGTGGCATTGTGGACGTCCACGACGTCCAGAAAGTGTCCATCACGGCATGGATCGAAGACTGGCTCGAATGCGGCATGGCGAAGGCGACCGGGATCATGGTATTTCCGGAGCGTTCCGATATACGTCGAGGTGGTACAAGATTGGGCCGGAAACGCCAGCACGGGGATGACACGTCATTCTTGTCGCCGGGACAATCAGATCTCATTTGATGAATTCAAGCGGATCGGCGTCGGGGAACAGCGGGAGGATCAAGGAATATGGCGGCACGAGTCAGACGCAAGAAAACCCGTCAGGCCACCTATCAGGATGTGCTCGACGCGCCGCCCCACAAGGTTGCCGAGGTGATCACCGGAACCCTCCACACCCATCCAAGGCCAGCAGCCCGCCATGCCTGGGCGAGTTCGATCCTCGGGGGTAGCCTCGTCAATCCGTTCAGCCGGGGCAGCGGCGGTCCCGGTGGTTGGTGGATTGTTTTCGAGCCGGAACTGCACCTGAACGTAGACATCGTGGTGCCTGACCTTGCTGGCTGGCGGCGCGAGACCATGCCCGAATACCCGGATGCGGCATATTTCACGATCGCTCCGGACTGGGTCTGCGAGGTACTCTCACCGTCCACGCGGCAACTGGACCTGAGCGAGAAGCGGGACCTCTATTCACGCGAGGGCGTCCGCCATCTCTGGTTCGTTGATCCCGATGCACGGACGCTCGAAGCCTTCGAGTTGCGCGAGGGACATTGGCTGCTGCTTGCCACTCTCGCCGACGATGTAACGGTCTCGCTTCCTCCCTTCGATGCCATCGCTTTCCCGCTTGACGCCCTTTGGCCAGATGTGAGCGAGGACGCGGGTAAGGCGGTTGAAGGCATGTGATGCCATTGATCGTGTTTCTGCGCCAATCCGGTTGCAAGAGGCCACTGGCCCCGAACAAGAAGGGGCTCTCGGTCAGACCGGCATGTGCAATCAAGACCCGCGGCGGACAGTTACCTTTCTCGTCCACAGTGTATCCTGAGAGCCCTTCAGCAGCCCCAACAATCACGGAATGCGTTAGCAGAGTTGTTTTTCTGAATGGATTGACGGGCGGTTTCTTGTTTGAACTGACGCCGAATTCCCTAGAAAACGGAAGAGCCCAGGTAGTCAGCGGCGTTCTTCTATCCCGGGCCGCCAATATACAGAAGGACTGCCATGCGTCGTTGCGGTTTCTGGCCGTAAGAACATTGAACCGAAGTTGTCCAAACATCAGGACGAATAAGTGAAAACAGCTGCCCCCTGACCCGGATCGAATCGTCCGAGAGCGATCTTGACGAGATCGGTTGAACGGATAATCGTGCCCGAAGATGGCGGATGTGAGTGACGATGATGGCAGGCAACCCTTCAGGCTTTGACCTGTTTATCATCGGTGGCGGCATCAATGGCTGCGGGATCGCGAGGGACGCCGCCGGCCGTGGCCTTTCGGTTGGCCTTGCCGAGATGAACGACCTGGCGTCCGGCACATCCAGCGCTTCGACAAAGCTGATCCATGGCGGATTGCGCTACCTCGAGTACTTCGAGTTCCGGTTGGTACGGGAATCCCTGCGAGAGCGGGAAGTGCTGCTCCGGATGAGCCCGCACATCGCCCGCCCCATGCGATTCGTGCTTCCCTGCCGGAACGACATGCATTTTGCGGGCGGTACGCCGGCTTCACGGTTTCTGGGTGCTGTCATGCCATGGACGCGCCACCGACGGCCGGATTGGGTGATCCGGCTGGGTCTGTTCCTCTACGATAACCTCGGTGGCCGCAAGATCCTCCCCGGCACCAGGACCCTCGACCTGTCACGGGACCATGCCGGTGAGCCGCTCAAGGCAGGATTCCTGAAAGCCTACGAGTACTCGGACTGCTGGGTGGAAGACGCGCGGCTGGTGGTTCTGAATGCGCGTGACGCCGCTGCCCGGGGAGCGGAAGTCATGCCACGGACGCGGGTTGTCAGCGCGCGGCGCGAAGGCGGGTTCTGGCAAATCGGCCTCAAATCCGGCGATCTCCAATGGCAGGTTCAGGCCCGTCTGCTGGTCAATGCCGGCGGTCCCTGGGTTGGCGAGATCAACCGCGAGATTCTCGGGTCGGACAGTTGCAAGACCGTGCGGCTGGTTCGTGGCAGCCATATCGTGACCCGCCGGCTTTACACCCACGACCGGTGTTATTTCTTCCAGGGCGGTGACGGACGGATCATATTCCTGATCCCATTCGAGGATGACTTCACCCTGATCGGCACCACCGAAGAGGAGCACGCCACGCCGGAGAATCCGCCGACCTGCACGGAAGAGGAGACGCGGTATCTGCTCGACTTCGTATCTCAGTACCTGAAGCGTCCGGTGACAAGTGACGAAATAGTCTGGAATTATTCCGGCCTGAGGCC